>NZ_CM155281.1:0-917500 GCF_056680425.1 Pseudomonas sp. ASL3
GGCACAGCTGAAGGCACGGTTCATCAGAAACAATAACGCAGCGATTCTTCCGTGGTGCCGGAAGAGGCTGCGTATCGGGTAGCGTTGCGCTCGCGAACGGCGCGGAAAGAAAACGGCCTTGCTTCGTGGGCAAGGCCGTGCCTAGGGACTTCTCGTGGGTACCTGACCAGTATTTCCAAGAAGCCACTTTTAGTGGCGGGTGAAAGGTATAAGGATCCAGGCGATGGGTCAATTGCGATTATCGGTCATTGGTTCGATAATCGCCCGAGGCAGGCCCGCGAATTCCTCAGAGATGAGGCGCGAAAGGCTTCATATCCGGCCTGAAAGGGCGTCGATAGGCGGTGTTAGGGATGAACGATCAACTGCGTAACTCATTTGCCTCGCTGGCTCCGCCGATCGTGGCGTCGCCGGCCAAGCGGATTCAGGCCCTCACGGGTGACCCGGATTTCATGACATCCCTGGCCCGAGGATTGGCGGTGATCCATGCTTTTCAGGAGCGCAAGCGCCAACTGACCATTGCGCAGATCAGCCATCGCACGGAAATTCCCCGCGCCGCTGTGCGCCGTTGCCTGCATACATTGATCAAACTCGGCTACGCCACCAGCGATGGTCGGACCTACTCGCTGTTGCCTAAAGTGCTGACGCTGGGGCATGCCTATCTGTCATCGACGCCGCTGGCGATTTCGGCTCAGCCTTATCTGGACCGCATGAGCGATCATCTGCATGAGGCCTGCAACATGGCCACGCTCGAAGGCGACGACATTCTTTATATCGCCCGCTCAGCCACCACCCAGCGATTGATCTCGGTGGATTTGTCCGTGGGCGGTCGGCTGCCGGCCTATTGCACGTCCATGGGGCGCATTTTGTTGGCGGCACTGGATGACGTTTCGCTGCATGAATATCTCGACCATGTCGACCTGCAGCCCAAAACCAGTCGCACCTTATCCACCCCTGAGGAGTTGCTGGAGTGCCTGCAACAGGTTCGCCAGCAGGGTTGGTGCATCGTGGATCAGGAACTCGAACAAGGTCTGCGTTCGATTGCCGTGCCTGTCTATGACGCGTCCGGTCAGGTGTTGGCCGCGCTCAACGTCAGCACCAGCGCCGCGCGAGTGGCTCGCAATGAGTTGGAGCAGCGTTTTCTGCCGATCATGCTCGACGCCAGCCGCGACCTGAGTACGCAGCTGTTTACCTGATCGTTTACACCGGCCTCACGATTTTCGCCCCTGCTGACTCTGTCAGGCTCTGTGACAATTTGTGCGATTAACGAACAGTTAGTCGATTATCGGATTGTTTGCCCTCTCGCTCAGGCATAACCTGATTCGCAGTCCAGCGCCGTGAATGGCGCTATTTATCGATTGTGATGTTGAGATCGGGAGCACCTCTCATGGCTGAAATTCTTTCTCTGCACGATGCCGTGAAGCAATTCGTCAACGATGGCGACACCGTTGCACTGGAAGGCTTCACCCATCTGATTCCCACCGCCGCGGGTCACGAAATCATTCGTCAGGGTAAAAAAGACCTGACGCTGGTGCGCATGACGCCCGATCTGATCTATGACCAATTGATCGGCGCCGGTTGCGCGAAAAAGCTGATTTTCTCCTGGGGCGGTAACCCCGGTGTCGGCTCCTTGCACCGCTTGCGTGATGCGGTCGAGAAACAATGGCCGCATGCGATGGAAATCGAAGAACACAGTCATGCCGACCTTGCCAATTCCTACGTTGCGGGTGCGTCCGGGCTGCCTTTCGCGGTGCTGCGCGCTTACGCCGGTTCCGATCTGCCCAAGGTCAACCCGCTGATCAAGACGGTCACCTGTCCATTCACCGGTGAAGTGCTGGCTGCGGTCCCGGCTGTGCGCCCGGACGTCACCGTGATTCACGCGCAGAAGGCCGACCGTAAAGGCAACGTGCTGCTCTGGGGCATTCTCGGTGTGCAAAAAGAAGCGGCACTGGCGGCCAAGCGTTGCATCGTCACCGTTGAGGAAATCGTCGATGACCTCAAGGCGCCCATGAACGCCTGCGTATTGCCGACCTGGGCCCTGAGTGCGGTCTGCCTGGTACCTGGCGGTGCGCACCCATCCTATGCCCATGGCTACTACGAGCGGGATAACCGTTTCTATCAAGCCTGGGACGCCATCGCCCGTGACCGTGACGGTTTCACTGCCTGGATTGCCGAATACATCCATGGCACCGCTGATTTCAATGAATTCAAAGCCCGGTTGGCCAGCGCTTCGGAGGCTAAATAATGACTTACACCACCAATGAAATGATGACGGTCGCTGCGGCCCGTCGTTTGAAGAACGGTTCGGTCTGCTTCGTCGGCATCGGCCTGCCATCCAAGGCGGCTAACCTGGCCCGGCTGACGTCCTCGCCGGACGTGGTGCTGATCTATGAATCCGGCCCGATTGGCGCCAAGCCAAACGTGCTGCCGCTGTCGATCGGTGATGGTGAACTGGCGGAAACTGCCGATACCGTGGTCTCCACCAGCGAGATTTTCCGCTACTGGCTGCAAGGCGGTCGGGTCGATGTCGGTTTCCTGGGCGCCGCTCAGGTCGATCGCTTTGGCAACATCAACACCACCGTGGTGGGTGACTATCACAACCCCAAAGTCCGTTTGCCGGGTGCGGGCGGCGCGCCGGAGATTGCCGGTTCCGCCAAGCAGGTGCTGATCATCCTCAAACAGTCGGCTCGGGCGTTCGTCAACAAGCTCGACTTCATCACCTCCGTCGGTCATGGCGAAGGCGGGGATTCGCGCAAGAGATTGGGCCTGCCCGGCGCTGGTCCCGTGGGAATCATCACCGACCTGTGCATTATGGAACCTGAGGCAGGTTCCAATGAATTCGTGGTCACGACACTGCATCCCGGCGTGACCCGCGAGCAAGTGATCGCTGCAACTGGTTGGGAAGTGCGCTTTGCCGAGAATGTCGTGCATTCAGCCGAGCCTACCGAAACCGAATTGACCGCTTTGCGTGATCTGGAAGCACGTACCGCTGCCGCTCATGGTCAGGCACCGGGAGAAGCATGATGCGTGACGTCTATATCTGTGATGCGATTCGCACCCCTATCGGCCGTTTTGGCGGTGGTCTGTCGACCGTGCGTGCCGATGACCTGGCTGCGCTGCCGATCAAGGCCCTGATGGAGCGCAATCCGTCGGTGAAGTGGAACGAGGTCGACGAAGTGTTTTTCGGCTGTGCCAACCAGGCCGGTGAAGACAACCGCAACGTGGCGCGGATGGCGGCCTTGCTGGCCGGCCTGCCGGAAAGCATTCCTGGCGTGACCCTCAACCGTCTTTGCGCCTCGGGCATGGACGCGGTCGGCACCGCCTTCCGCGCCATCGCCAGCGGTGAGATAGAGCTGGCGATTGCTGGCGGCGTCGAATCGATGTCCCGCGCACCCTTCGTCATGGGCAAGGCGGATGCAGCGTTCTCGCGCAACATGAAGCTGGAAGACACCACCATCGGCTGGCGTTTCATCAACCCGTTGATGAAGGCTCAGTATGGCGTCGACGCCATGCCGCAGACCGGCGATAACGTGGCTGACGATTACCGGATTTCTCGTGCCGATCAGGACGCCTTCGCCCTGCGCAGCCAGCAGCGCACTGCCGCTGCTCAGGCTGCGGGCTTTTTCGCTGAAGAAATCGTGCCGGTGCGCGTCGCGCATAAAAAAGGCGAAACCATCGTCGCGCAGGATGAACACCCTCGTGCCGATACCAGCCTGGAAACCTTGAGCAAACTCAAACCGGTCAACGGCGCGGACAAAACCGTCACCGCCGGCAATGCCTCCGGCGTCAACGATGGCGCGGCAGCTTTGATTCTGGCCTCGGCCGAGGCCGTGAAGAAGCATGGCCTGACGGCGCGTGCCCGAGTGTTGGGCATGGCCAGTGCAGCAGTCGCCCCGCGTGTGATGGGAATTGGCCCGGTGCCTGCGGTTCGCAAACTGGTCGAGCGTCTTGGCCTGGCAGTGACCGATTTCGATGTGATCGAGCTCAATGAAGCCTTTGCCAGCCAGGGTCTGGCCGTGTTGCGCGAACTGGGCATCGCCGACGACGCACCGCAGGTCAATCCCAACGGTGGGGCGATTGCTTTGGGCCATCCGTTGGGCATGAGTGGCGCACGCCTGGTGCTGACGGCGTTGCATCAGCTTGAGAAAACCGGTGGCCGTAAAGGCCTGGCGACAATGTGCGTAGGAGTAGGGCAAGGCCTGGCGTTAGCCATCGAACGCGTCTGACCACAACCTTTGTAATCATCCAGGACAGGGCCAGCCTCCACGACAGGCGACCCCTCTTCTGGATGATTGCGTTTAGTGGCGCAGGTCAGTAACAGAATATGTCTAGAATGGGGGTAGTTACCCCTCAGAGTGAGCTTCCAATGACAACAACAAGCGCCACTGTACCCGAGACCACGTTTTACACGGGGGAAGAACGCAATAAGCGGATTTTCGCCATCGTCGGTGCCTCATCAGGCAACCTGGTCGAGTGGTTCGACTTTTACGTCTACGCCTTCTGTGCGATTTATTTTGCGCCTGCCTTTTTCCCGTCTGACGATCCGACCGTGCAGTTGCTCAATACTGCCGGTGTATTCGCTGCGGGCTTTCTGATGCGTCCGATTGGCGGCTGGTTGTTTGGCCGGGTGGCCGACAAGCATGGCCGCAAGAATTCCTTGATGATTTCGGTGCTGATGATGTGTGCCGGCTCATTGGTCATCGCCTGTCTACCGGGCTACAACTCGATTGGTGCCTGGGCACCGGCCTTGCTGTTGGTCGCGCGACTGTTTCAGGGCTTGTCCGTGGGTGGCGAATACGGCACCACGGCAACCTACATGAGTGAGGTTGCGCTCAAAGGTCAGCGTGGTTTCTTCGCCTCGTTCCAGTACGTGACCCTGATCGGCGGCCAACTGCTGGCCGTGTTGACTGTGGTGATCTTGCAGCAGTTCCTCAGCACAGAAGAGCTGCGTGCCTATGGCTGGCGGATCCCGTTCGTGGTCGGCGCCATCGCTGCGTTGATTTCCCTGTTCCTGCGTCGCTCGCTCAAAGAAACCACCACGGCTGAAACCCGTAAAGACAAAGATGCCGGCAGCATGGCGGCGTTGTTCCGCGATCACAAAGCAGCCTTCATCACCGTGTTGGGTTACACCGCCGGTGGCTCGCTGATTTTCTACACCTTTACCACGTACATGCAGAAATACCTGGTGAACACCGGCGGGATGGATGCCAAGACGGCCAGTTACATCATGACCGGCGCGCTGTTCCTTTATATGTGCATGCAGCCGTTGTTCGGCATGTTGGCGGACAAGATCGGCCGTCGTAACTCAATGCTCTGGTTCGGCGCCTTGGGTACGATTTGTACCGTGCCGATTCTGATGACGCTGAAAACCACGACCAATCCGTTCATGGCCTTCGTCCTGATCACCTTGGCCCTGGCGATTGTCAGCTTCTACACCTCGATCAGCGGTCTGGTGAAAGCCGAGATGTTCCCGCCGCAAGTTCGCGCGCTGGGTGTAGGCCTGGCGTATGCCGTGGCTAACGCAATCTTCGGTGGCTCGGCTGAATACGTCGCGCTGAATCTGAAGAACATGGGCATGGAGAGCAACTTCTACTGGTACGTGACCGTCATGATGGCGATCGCTTTCCTGTTCAGCCTGCGTCTGCCGAAACAGCCGGCCTACCTGCATCACGATCTTTGATTTATCTGCGCGCGCCCGTCCGGGCGCGCGTCATCCAGACCAAGCGTTCACGTAAAGTGCCCGAAGGAGGCTGCTATGGGATTCGTACAACTTGCCGATGGTGAACTGAACTATCAAATCGAGGGGCCGGCCAACGCGCCGGTGCTGGTCTTGTCCAACTCCCTGGGCACCGATCTGCATATGTGGGACACCCAGATGCCGACCTTCAGCAAATACTTTCGGGTGCTGCGCTACGACACTCGCGGGCACGGTCGCTCGCTGGTGACGCCTGGGCCTTACAGCATCGAGCAGTTGGGGCAGGACGTGCTGGCGTTGCTCGATGCACTGTACATCGAGCAAGCGCATTTCTGCGGTTTGTCCATGGGCGGTCTGATCGGTCAATGGCTGGGCATCCATGCCAACGAACGGCTGCACAAGCTGGTGGTGTGCAACACCGCGGCGAAAATCGGCAGTCCCGAAATCTGGGATCCGCGAATCGAAACCGTATTGCGTGATGGGCCGGCGGCTATGGTCGCGTTGCGTGATGCGTCCATCGCGCGCTGGTTCACCCCGGAATACGCGGCTGCCAACCCGGATCAGGCCAAGCGCATTACCGATATGCTCGCAGCGACCTCGCCTGAAGGTTACGCCGCCAACTGCGCTGCGGTGCGCGACGCAGACTTCCGTGACCAACTGGGTTCGATCAGCGTGCCGACCCTGGTGATCTCCGGCACTCTGGATGCAGTGACGCCTCCTGCGGGCGGACGGTTTATCTACGAACACGTCAAAGAGTCCCAGTTCGAAGATGTCCACGCGGCGCATCTGTCCAACGTCGAAGCGGGTGAAGTGTTCACCAGCCGGGTGTTGGCGTTTTTGTTGAGCTGAGATTGATCGAAGCGATGTGGTCTGCCTGATTCAAACCCAATAAAAAACCCACCATGCGGTGGGTTTTTTATATGGCGCTGAAACTAGAAAAGCCTGGTTTCAGGTACATCGCCGGTCACAGGTTTGGTCTGTCCGGTCTGTTCGTACCAACCGCCGCCCAAGGCCTTGTACAGATTGATCTCGCTGACCAGTTGCGAAAGGCGATCGCTGATCAATGACTGCTGTGCGCTGAACAACGAACGCTGGGCATCGAGGAACGTCAGGTTGCTGTCGATCCCGATCCGATAGCGACGCTCGGCCAGACGGTAGTAGTCCTGGTTGGCAGCGACCAGATCACGTTGGGCCTGAAGCTGGTCGTTGAAGGTCTGACGCGAGGCCAGGCCGTCGGAGACCTCCTGGAACGCGGTCTGAATGCTCTTCTCGTAATTCGCGACGCCAATGTCTTTCTGGATTTTCGAGTAATCCAGGCTGGCACGCAGGCTACCGGCGTTGAAGATCGGCAGATTGATTTTCGGCGAGAACAACCAGGTGCCTGACCCGCCTTTGAACAGTCCAGAGAGTTCTGCGCTGCCGGTGCCGGCACTGGCTGTCAGGGTGATGCTCGGGAAAAACGCCGCTCGCGCTGCGCCGATGTTGGCGTTGGCCGCCTTGAGATTATGTTCCGCTTCAAGGATGTCCGGGCGCCGTTGCAGCAAGTCTGACGGCAAACCTTCCGGCATTTTGCTGAGTAGATCGGCGCTGAGCGGCTGGCTCGCGGGCAGGTTGGCCGGCAGGCCGGTGCCCAGCAGCAGTGTCAGGCCGTTCAGGTCTTGAGCGACCAGACGTTGATACTGCGCCAGTTTGACCCGGGCGCCTTCGACCGAGGTCCGCGACTGGCTCAAGTCCAGCGCCGAGGCCACGCCGACTTCGGCGCTGCGAGCGGTGAGCTTGTAGCTCTCTTCGAAGGCCTGGAGCGTGTCCTGGGTCAGCTTGAGCAGTTCTTTGTCGGCCTGCCAGGTCAGGTAGGCATTGGCGACGCTGGCCACCAGACTGATCTGCGTGCTGCGTCGGGCTTCCTCGCTGGAGAAGTAAGTCTCCAGCGCTTGTTCGCTGAGGCTGCGAACGCGACCGAACAGATCCAGCTCATAGGCACTGATGCCCAGGGTGGCTGAATACTGACTGGAGATTCCTGCTTTGCCGGTTTGCGACAGGTCGGCCGGAACCCGCTGACGAGTGCTGCCGGCATCGGCCGAAACGGCCGGGTACAGGTCGGCGCGCTGGATGCGGTATTGCGCGCGGAAAGCGTCGATGTTCAGGGCCGCAACGCGCAGGTCACGGTTGTTGACCAGCGCGCTCTGGATCAGCTGTTGCAGGGCCGGATCCTGGAAGAACTGGCGCCAGCCTTGTTCGGCTGCCGCGGCGTTGGCCGATTCGGTCGGCGTATAAGCCGGACCTTGCGGCCATTGCGCCGGTACTGGCGCTGCTGGCTGTTTGTAATCAGGGATCAACGAGCAGCCGCCGAGAATGAACGCGGTGACTGCCAGAGCGATCAGGGACTTGCTCATTGGCCAGCCTCATCGGTTGAGAGTTCTTTATATTTGACCTTGCTCTTGAACAGCGAGGATACCGAAACGAAGAACAGCGGTACCCAGAAGATCGCCAGGACGGTGGCGGTAATCATACCGCCGATTACCCCGGTGCCGATCGAGTGCTGACTGCCAGAACCTGCGCCTGTGGAAATCGTCAGAGGGACCACACCGAGGATGAACGCCATGGACGTCATCACAATCGGTCGCAACCGCATGCGGCAGGCTTCGATCGCCGCCTCGGTATAGCTGCGCCCCTGTTCGTGCAGTTCCTTGGCGAACTCGACGATCAGAATGGCGTTTTTCGCCGCCAGACCGACAGTCACCAACAAGCCCACCTGGAAGAACACGTCGTTGGACAAGCCTCGCAGACTGGTCGCCATCAACGCACCGATGACCCCCAGTGGCACCACCAGCATGACCGCGATCGGAATCGACCAGCTTTCATACAGGGCCGCCAGACAGAGGAACACCACCAGCAGCGACAGGGCATACAACGCTGGCGCCTGCGAGCCGGACAGACGCTCCTCATAGGACAGACCGGTCCATGAGTACCCGATACCTGCCGGGAGTTTCTTGGCAATCGCTTCGACTTCGTCCATAGCCTGGCCGGTGCTGTAGCCCGGTGCTGGTACACCTAACACTTCTTCAGCCGTCACACCGTTGTAACGCGACAGTTTCGGCGAGCCATAAACCCACGTGCCGCTGGCGAAAGAGGCAAATGGCACCATCTCGCCGGAGGTGTTGCGCACATACCATTTCTTCAAGTCTTCAGGCTTCATCCGGCTGCCAGGTTCACCCTGGACATACACCTTCTTGACCCGACCTCGGTCGATGAAGTCATTGACGTAGTTGCCACCCAGCGCAATCGACAGGGTGGTGTTGATGTCCGCCATTGTCACGCCCAAGGCATTGGCGCGTTCGTCATCGATGATCAGCTGGTACTGGGGTTCATCGTTCAGACCGTTAGGCCGTACACCCGCCAGAATTTTGCTTTGGGCGGCCAGACCGAGGAACTGATTACGTGCTTCCATCAGTTTGGTATGACCGACGCCGCCCTGATCCTGCAGGTAAAAGTCAAAGCCTGTGGCGTTACCCAGTTCCAGTACCGCGGGTGGAACAACAGCGAACGTCATCGAATCGCGGAAGCTGAAGAAGTGTGCCTGGGCACGCTTGGCCAGTGCAAATACGCTGTTATCTGCGCCAGGGCGCTCACCCCATGGCTTGAGCAGAATGAACGCCAGGCCCGAACTTTGACCGCGGCCGGCGAAGTTGAAGCCGCTCACCGTGAACACCGACTTGACCGTTGCCCCTTCCGTGTCGAGCAGATAAGAGCGCATCTTGTCGAGAACGTCTTGTGTGCGCTCCGCGGAGGAGCCCGCTGGCGTCTGCACTTGGGCGAAGATCACGCCCTGGTCTTCCTCTGGCAGGAACGCGCTTGGGATGCGGGTGAACATCCAGATCATGCCGGCGAAGATCAGTGCGTAAACCAGAAATGCCGGGATTTTGTGCTTGATCATGTTGCCGACGCCGCGCTCGTAACTCAGTACGCTGCGGTCGAAGGTGCGGTTGAACCAGCCGAAGAAACCACGTTTAGGATGACCATGTGTTTCGTCGTCGATCGGTTTGAGCAGGGTCGCGCACAGCGCCGGAGTGAAGATCAGGGCAACCAGTATCGAGAGCACCATGGCCGAAACGATGGTGATCGAGAACTGTCGGTAGATCACGCCGGTGGAGCCGCCGAAGAACGCCATTGGCAGCAGAACCGCCGACAGTACCAGCGCAATACCCACCAGCGCGCCTTGAATCTGGCCCATGGATTTGCGTGTCGCGTCCCTGGGCGAGAGCTTGTCTTCGGCCATCACCCGCTCGACGTTTTCCACCACCACAATCGCATCGTCCACCAGCAAGCCGATGGCCAGCACCATGCCGAACATGGTCAGGGTGTTGATGGTGAAACCGGCGGCGGCGAGGATCCCGAACGTACCGAGCAATACCACCGGCACCGTCATGGTGGTAATGATTGTGGCGCGGAAGTTCTGCAGGAACAGGTACATCACCAGGAACACCAGGATAATCGCCTCGCCCAAGGTGTGAACAACCCCGGAAATCGATTCGGTGACCACTGGCGTGGTGTCGTACGGGTAAACCACTTTCATGCCCGGCGGAAAGAACGGCTCCAGTTGGGAGACAGTGGCGCGGATCGCTTTGGCGGTGTCCAGTGCATTGGCACCGGTGGCGAGTTTGATCGCGAGGCCAGAAGAGGGTTTGCCGTTGTACTGAGCGCTGACGCTGTAGTTCTCACCCCCAAGGCCGACACTGGCGACATCTTTGAGTCGGACCTGAGAACCGTCAGGTTTGACCTTGAGCAGGATTTCTTCGAACTGCTGGGCAGTCTGCAGACGGGTTTTGCCGATGATCGTGGCATTCAGCTGTTGGCCGGGGAGCGACGGCAGGCCGCCGATTTGACCCGATGAAACCTGCACGTTCTGTGCTGCGATGGCCGTTTTCACGTCCACCGGGGTCAGCTGGAAATTGTTCAGTTTGGCTGGATCAAGCCAGATACGCATGGCGTACTGGGCACCGAACACCTGGAAGTCACCGACACCGGAGGTACGGGAGATCGGGTCCTGCATGTTCGAAACAATGTAGTTGGCCAGGTCGTCCCTGGACAGGCTGCCATCTTCGGACACCAGGCCGATCACCATCAGGAAGTTTTTCACCGCCTTGGTGACACGAATACCTTGCTGCTGCACTTCTTGCGGCAACAGAGGCGTGGCCAGGTTCAGTTTGTTCTGGACCTGAACCTGCGCGATGTCCGGGTTGGTACCCTGATTGAATGTCGCGGTAATGGTCATGCTGCCATCGGAGTCACTTTCCGAACTGACATAACGCAGGTTGTCGATACCGTTGAGCTGCTGTTCGATGACCTGAACCACGGTGTCCTGCACGGTCTGTGCAGAGGCGCCCGGGTAGACGACTGAAATCGCGATAGCCGGTGGTGCAATGGCCGGGTATTGGTTGATTGGCAGTTTGAGGATCGATAGAGCCCCGACCAGCATGATGATCAGGGCAATTACCCAGGCAAAGATCGGCCGGTCGATAAAAAATTTCGACATGAATTACTCCCCTTTACTGCTCGCGGCTTTTTCAGTTGCCGGTGCAGGTGCCGGGTTTACTGCCTTGATGTTGGTCGCTTCGGCGACTTTCACTTCAGCGCCTGGTTTGATGTACTGCAGACCTTCGGTAATGACACGGTCACCCGGGTTCAGACCGGTCTCGACCAGCCAGTCGTTGCCCACGGTGCGCGTGGCGGTAAGCTGACGCAGTTCGACCTTGTTGTCCTTATTCACGATCAACGAGGTCGGCGTGCCTTTCAGGTCACGGGTCACGCCTTGTTGCGGAACGAGAATGGCCGCTGTGTTGACGCCCGATTGCAGTTGAGCGTGTACGAACATGCCCGGCAGCAGTGCGTGATCCGGGTTCGGGAATTTGGCGCGCAGGGTCACAGACCCCGTGGTCTGGTCGACCGAGACTTCCGAGAACTCCAGTTTGCCCTCGAGCGGATAGGCGCTGTTGTCCTCCAGGGTCAGCTTGACCTTGGCCGCGTTTGCGCCTGCTTTCTGCAGTTGACCGCTTTCCAGTTCACGCCGCAGCTTGAGCATGTCGGCCGAGGACTGAACTACGTCGACAAAGATCGGGTCCAGTTGCTGAATCACCGCCATGGCGGTGGTCTGGGCGCTATTGACCAGTGCGCCTTCGGTGACGGCAGAGCGGCCGATACGACCGGAGATCGGCGCGATCACTTTGGTGTAGCGCACGTTGATCTGAGCGGTCTGCAAGGCGGCCTGTGCTGTCAGGCTGGACGCCACGGCGGTGTCGTATTCCTGACGGCTTACCGCTTGCTCATTGACCAGCTGCTTATAGCGATCGGCCAGTGACTTGGCCGATTGCAAGGTCGCCTTGGCACTGTTCGCCGTCGCCTCGTAGACCGCCGGGTCGATCTGGTAAAGCTGATCGCCGGCTTTGACGTCACCGCCTTCAGTGAACAATCGCTTGAGAATGATGCCGTTGACCTGAGGACGGACTTCAGCGATGCGGAACGCGGTGGTGCGCCCCGGCAACTCGGTCGTCAGCGTATAGGCTTGTGATTGAAGGGTAACTACACCGACCTGAGGGGGTGGTGGGGCAGGCGCCGCCTCTTGTTTTTGGTTACATCCGCTGAGCAGCGATGCCAGGGCGACGGCAGTAACCAGAACGGTAACAGCTGGCTTGAATTGCATGAAGATCCTCGGGTCAGGAGCTTGAGTTGCTCAAGAAAGTGAAAAGGGTAAAAGGGTTTTTCGGCTAGATAAGTAGGATGCTAATGAATATACTTACGTTCGCGGTTGTTTGTAAATACCCTGGCCTGCGACACTCCAGCACGGCAAGGCAAGAATTGTAGGCCCGGGACAAGGCAATACAAAAGCTGCCCGGTACGGTCTCTGGCTGATTCAAGTCATCAGCAAGGAACATTTTGATTGAGGTTTTACTGCCATGGTCCGTCGCACCAAAGAGGAAGCTCAGGAAACCCGAAGCCAGATTCTGGAAGCTGCCGAGAAGGCCTTTTATGAACGTGGCGTGGCCCGCACCACCCTGGCGGATATCGCGGCCCTTGCGGGCGTGACGCGTGGGGCTATCTACTGGCACTTCAGTAACAAGGCGGATCTGGTTCAGGCGATGCTCGACAGCTTGAAGGAGCCGCTCGAAGAAATGGCCAGGGCCAGCGAAAGTGAAGACGAAGTCGACCCGCTGGGCTGTATGCGAAAGCTGCTGATTAATTTGTTTCATCAAGTTGCATTGGACCCTAAAACCCGTCGCATCAATGAAATCTTGCATCACAAGTGCGAGTTCACCGATGAGATGTGTGACATGCGGCGACAGCGTCAAATCGCCGCGCTCGATTGCAATGACCGGATCGGTCTTGCCCTCAGTAATGCCGTGCGTAAAGGCCAATTGCCAGCTACCTTGAACACAGTCCGCGCGTCGATCTGTCTGCATGGCTACATTGATGGCATTCTTGGCCAGTGGTTGCTGATTCCGGATAGCTTTGCGCTCTGCAAAGATGCCGATCAATTGGTCGATACAGGCTTGGATATGCTGCGCTTGAGTCCCGCTTTACGCCATTGAGCGGTAGCTGATGTAGCGCCCCGGTGAATATAAGCGGATGGCGCTTGGCCTGCATTTATATCTCCGTATACGCTGCTTGAATAGTTAGTTTACTAAGTATTTACCTCCTGTTCTTTGCGAGCGTATGAATGAGTGTGCAGAACTCCCTGGTCAAAGGGGCCGATCAGCCAGTCAAAGGGATTGCGCTGATTTGTCTGGCGGTGCTGCTGTTTTCCAGTCATGACACGTTATCCAAATACCTGTCGGCTTTTTATCCCATCGTCATGGTGGTGTGGGCACGTTACGTCGTGCACACCTTGCTGATGCTGGTGATTTTCATCCCGCGTAGCGGCATCGCCGTGATTCGCACCAAGCGCCCGGGGCTGCAATTGGCCCGTGCGCTGTGCCTGATTGGCACCAGCCTTTTTTTCACTACCGGTTTGCGCTATATCCCGTTGGCTGAAGCGACCGCAGTGAATTTTCTCGCGCCTTTGTTGGTGACCGCGTTGTCCGTGCCACTGCTCAAGGAGCACGTCAGTCGTGGTCAATGGGCGGCGGTGCTGACCGGTTTTGTCGGCGTGATGATCGTGGTGCGCCCCGGCGGTTCGCTGTTTACCCCGGCGATTCTGTTGCCGTTGGCCTCCGCCCTGTGTTTCGGTTTCTACCAGTTACTGACGCGCAAACTCAGCGGCATCGACAGCCCCACCACCAGCAACTTCCTCACCGGCATTTTCAACAGCCTGATCATGACCGCGCTGGTGCCGTTCTTCTGGAGCACACCGACCTTTGCCCATGGCTTGCTCATGCTTGGCCTGGGCACCTGCGGCATGCTTGGCCATTTATTGCTGACTCAAGCGTTTCGCCACGCACCCCCTGCGATGCTGGCACCCTTTAGCTATGGGCAGATCCTGTTTGCCGGCATGTATGGCTACCTGATTTTCGATCACACGCCGGATATTTACGGGGTAGTGGGCATTTCAGTGATCTGTTTGAGTGGCCTCGCTGTGGCCTGGGGACAGCGAAAACGTTGAGAAAAATCGCTATTTTTGTAGGAAATGAGTAGGACGCTTCTTGATATACGTAGCTGATTTCCCAAAGTAATTTCCGTGTATTGCCCCTCTCCGAAAGACCCATCAGTCTTTGCAGTCAGAAAACTTCAGATTGAGAGGACAGGGCATGTCAGAAATAACCTTGGATAGCGTGAGCGCTTTGAATGGGCTCAGGCGTCAAGCCGCAAATATGGCGATCGATTCCGCTGACGGTGAGCCAATCGTTCGCCTTGGGCTGATTACCACGCTGTATTTCAAGAATGGTCACACGCTGGAAACCAAAAAGCGGGTGGACGAGTGTTTTCGTTGGTTCCGCAGCCAGTTCAAGGCCGAGCTCAAATGGCAGTTCTATAAACACCTGCGCCCAATAAACTACTCCAGCTTTGGACATTGTCGGCGCAGCATTCTCCAGAGTTCGCCCGACGAGCAGTTCATCTGGTCGCTGGCCAGTGGCACTCAGCAGGAGGTGGCGGAATATCGAATGTTCGTGATGAACACCACTCAGGCGCTGGCCGACATTGATCGCTCCTGTCTGAAGATGGTGTTGCCGTGGACGATTCTGCTCGAGCCTCGTGGCGCCCAACTCTATGAAAGCTGGCTTACATGCCTGTGCGACGAAGTGCAGGCCGAGCATGGCTATGGCGGTCTGGCATGCACGCTTCCGTACGACGGCCAGCAGTATTTTCCCTTGGAGTATCGACTGGCTCAGGAATACATCGGGTTGATGGTCGATCCCTTGCCCCACATAGAAAGCTTGCGGTTACTCGATCACATCAAAGGGGTGAACTGGTACACGGTAGTAGGGAGTCGTTTCGTCGATCAGTTGGGCGGCAGCGATGCATTGCGGCGAGAACTCAGCAATCGCAGTGACGTTGTTTTTCAGACGTATGACGATGGGTTGATCATCCGTGCTGGCACGCTGCCAGAGCTGGGCGGCCCTGGTGAAGAGTCGCCAGCGGCTTACATCGAGGTGAACAGGGCGCTCAAACCTATTCGTGTACAGAACACCGGCTGTCTGCATCCTTACCCTGTGCAAGGCGGAGGGTTCTGCGGAGAGTCTTCAGCGTTGTGGTATGCGCGGTTCGATGAAAAACCGACGCCACCGATTAAAGTCGATAGTCACTGTGCTTACACCGGTTACCTGGTCTAGGGTCTGTTGACGTTTGGTGACGACCGCGACCAAACGTCAACAGACCCTGGCAACCCCACGTCCCGGTCGCGACGTTTTTACGGAGAGGACAATCATGCCGGCGTTCAAGCACCTGAAAGAACGACCGATCCAATGGTTCTGGGTGGATGGGCCCGACTGATTTTCCTCCTGCCCGGTCCGCGCCTACACTCGACTACGCACCGCCGGACGAGGCGGGCAGACGTACCGGGAGAAAGGCGCATTGTCGTCGCTCGACTCCCTGACCCGAACACCCATGCCAACGCCCCGCGATACACCTGGGCGTGGCGATCTTCGAGGAATGACAATTGAATAAAATCTACTCGACCGCCGAATTAGCCTTGCAGGGGCTCGTCGAAGACGGCATGACCCTGGCTGTCGGAGGATTTGGTCTGTGTGGCATCCCGGAATCCTTGATTGCTGCGCTGCGTGATAGCGGCAAGCGTGAATTGACCGTCATCAGCAATAACGCCGGCGTAGACGGTTTTGGCCTGGGTCAACTGCTTACGACCCGACAGATCCGCAAAATGATCTCCTCTTATGTGGGCGAGAACAAAGAGTTCGAGCGTCAGTATCTGGCGGGTGAACTGGAGCTGGAGTTCACGCCACAAGGCACGCTGGCGGAAAAACTGCGTGCCGGAGGCGCAGGTATTCCGGCGTTCTTCACCAAGACCGGTTACGGCACCCTGGTTGCCGAAGGTAAGGAAACCCGCGAGTTCGATGGCGAGTGGTTCGTGATGGAGCGTTCCCTGCGCGCCGATGTGGCCTTGGTCAAAGCCTGGAAAGCGGACAAGTCCGGCAACCTGCTGTTCAACAAGACCGCGCGCAACTTCAACCCGCTGGCGGCCATGGCCGCGAAGGTCTGCGTGGTCGAAGTCGAGGAGATCGTTGAAATCGGCGAACTGGAACCGGATCAGATTCACCTGCCTGGGATTTACGTGCAGCGCCTGGTCCTCAACGCCACACCTGAAAAACGTATCGAACAACGCACTGTGCGGAGCGCCTGATCATGGCCTGGACTCGTGAAGAAATGGCGCAGCGCGCCGCCCAAGAATTGCAGGACGGTTTTTACGTCAACCTCGGTATCGGTTTGCCGACGCTGGTCGCCAACTACATTCCCGAAGGCATGGACGTCTGGCTGCAAAGTGAAAACGGCCTGCTCGGCATCGGCCCGTTCCCGCGTGACAATGAAGTTGACGCAGACCTGATCAACGCAGGCAAGCAGACCATCACCACATTACCCGGCAGCAGTTTTTTCAACAGCGCCGACTCGTTCGCCATGATCCGCGGCGGCCACATCAACCTGTCTATTCTCGGTGCCATGCAGGTCTCGGAAAAGGGCGATCTGGCCAACTGGATGATCCCCGGCAAGATGGTCAAGGGCATGGGGGGCGCCATGGACCTGGTGGCAGGCGTCAAACGCGTGGTTGTATTGATGGAACACACGGCCAAGGGTGGCACCCACAAACTGCTGGAGCACTGCGATCTGCCATTGACCGGCGTGGGCGTGGTAGACCGGATCATCACCGACCTGGCGGTGCTTGATGTCACTGACGCGGGTCTGAAACTGGTGGAGCTGGCTTCGGGCGTGAGCCTGGAAGCGCTGCAAGAGGCCACGGGTTGCAAGGTCATTACTGACTGAAGGTTCATGCCGGGCACAAATCCTTGTAGGAGCTGCCGAAGGCTGCGATCACCCCGGGGTCGCGTCCGACGGAACCGGTCGTAGATGCAGATATTTTTGAAGGCCGTTCCGGCCTTATCGCAGCCTTCGGCAGCTCCTATGGGTTCGGCGTATTGCCTGGGAACATAGAATCTCCCACAGATTCAAGTTGAACCAACACCCAGTTTGCTACGCGACAGCGCGGGGCTTCCTACAACTTGGGCGCAGCCGTCTAAGCTCTGACAACATCAATAAGAGTGGGGGGTGGGTAATGAGGGGGCTGCTAAAGAGTGCGGTATTGGGATGGCTGTTTTGCCTGTGCTTCGGTCAGGTTTGGGCGGCGGGTGAACCTGCCGACGATGGGCCGGCGGCCAAGGCATTGCTGATCAAGGCGCTGGCCAGGTATCACGAGCGGGGCGATAAGGCGTTTGCCGAGTTCAGCCGTCAGGGGGAGTTCGTCAATGGTGAGCTCTATGTCTTCGTGGTCAACACCAAGGGTGTGATGCTGGCCAGTGGCGGGCCTTCCGCGGTGCTGATCGGACGTAACGTCTCCGGAACGCTGGGGCCGGATTTGCAGAAAGCGTTCAAGGACGTTCTGAAAACCCCAGAAGCCAAGGGTATCCAGCAGGCCGAATACCGCTGGCAGAACTGGAGCGACGGCAAGGTCGAGCTCAAACATGTGTACTACCAGCGCGTTGTTGACCGCATCCTGGCGGTCGGCTATTACCTGCCCCGCGCGTCGCCCGAGCAAGCCAAAGCCTTGCTGGACAAAGCCTCTACTGAACTGGTCAAGGATGAAAAGGGCACCCTCAACGGCATCAACAGCTTGAAAGGTGGCTTCCTTCAGGATGATCTTTATGTGTTCGTGGTCGATCTGAACGACCAGCGTTATGTGGCTCACGGCACCAATCTGCGGATGGTCAAGACTGACTTCAGCAAGGTCAAAGACCCGGACGGCAAGCCCGTGGGTGAGCCGATTCTGGCGTTGATCAAAAAGCACAACGAGGGCGAATACCAATACCGTTGGCGCAACCCGGTGACCAGTAAGGTCGAGAACAAACACACCTATGTACGCAAGGTCGGCCACTATCTGGTCGCGGTGGGTTACTACAGCCGTTGATCGATAGCGGTATCAGACCAACAGCTTCGTCAGATCGCAGCGAGCCTTCGATCTGACGAAGCCGTTTCAGACGCTCTTATCGTTGTGTGCCCGTCCGCGCAGCAGGTTGTTCGGCATCGCCAGGGCGGCGGCCAGACCGAACAGTGAAATCCCCGCGCTGATCATCAGCAAATGTCGGAATGTCAGCAACAGCTCGCTACGCAGGAGTTGTTGAGCCGGGCCACTGACGACATTCAGACTGTCCATCAACACGTTGCCCGAACTGCCTTCGCCCATTGATCCGCTGCTCAGTTGCGCAATGCCGGAGCTTTGCAGCATCGCCAGCAGCAACGCCGACATCAGTGCGATGCCCACCGCACCACCCAAGGAACGGAACAGGTTGGTGGTGCTGGTGGCAACGCCCATGTCTTCCTGGGCGACCGAGTTTTGCGTACCAACCAGCGAGGTGGGAAATTGCAGGCCGCAGGCGAAACCGGTCAGCATCATGAAGATACTGGTGAGCAGTATCGATTGCGGCGGGGTGTAGGCCATGCCCAGCACCGTGAAGGGCACCATCAGCGCTCCGGCGAGAACCAACGGTTTGTAGCGCCCGGTCAGTGATGTCCGGCGCCCGCCGAAATAGGCACCCATGGGCATACCGATGGCCAACGGCAGCAGATGCACGGCCGCCGCGTCAGCGCCGCCCCCGGTGACTGTCTGGAACCGTAGCGGCATTAGCACGATCAGCGAGATCGCCTGGAAACTGGTGAAGAAAATCGTGCACCAGCACAGCACCGCACTGCGGTTGGCGAACAGGTGCATCGGCAGCAGCGGTTCACGCGCGCGGCGCTCGTACCAGACGAACGAGGCCAGCGCCAACAGGGCCACGCCAAGCAGGCCAAGCACTTCACTGTCGCGCCAGCCATGTCCTTGACCGATGTCGGTGACACCCAACAGCAGCGCGCTCAAGCCGACGATCATCAGCACCGTACCCAGGTAATCGATGATCGGTGTACGTTGCGGAACCGGCAGGCCG
The DNA here is from genome assembly GCF_056680425.1 of Pseudomonas sp. ASL3. Classification (NCBI taxonomy): domain Bacteria; kingdom Pseudomonadati; phylum Pseudomonadota; class Gammaproteobacteria; order Pseudomonadales; family Pseudomonadaceae; genus Pseudomonas; species Pseudomonas sp. ASL3. The sequence continues at coordinate 19,267 of NZ_CM155281.1, forward strand.
ATCAGTGTCCGTCGCGCGAACCACCAGGCGCTCAGGCCCAGCGGCAGGTTGATCAGAAACACCCAGCGCCAGGACAGGTATTCGGTCATTAAGCCACCCAACACGGGACCTGCGACGCTCGCCACGGCATACATGCCGCTGAAATAACCCTGATAGCGCCCGCGTTCGCGAGGGGGGACGATGTCGCCGATGATCGCCTGGCTGACCGACACCATGCCGCCCGCGCCGATGCCCTGGATGATCCGCGCCAACACCAATTGCTCCATGCTCTGGGCCATGCCGCAGAACAGTGATGCCAGCGTAAACAGACCCAGGCCGAACAGCATCAGGCGGCGACGACCGTACAAATCACCCAATTTGCCGTAGATCGGCACGGCAACCGTCAGCGCCACCATGTAGGCGGAGATCACCCAGGCGAGCAGGTCGAAATCATGGAACTGTGCGGAGATCGCCGGCATCGAGACCGCGACAATGGTCTGATCCAGCGCACTGAGAAAAACCGCCATCATCAGCGCGAACAACACGCTGCGGATCGCCGGTTTAGGTTGGCTGAGACTGGTCAAGGGAGCGCCCAACTAGCAGTGAAAACCCGCCGCAAATATCGGCAGGAAGAAGCTGGTCAGTTTAATCCGATAGCAAGCTATTCGATAGGCTCGTATGCATGCTTGAGAGGATAACGGCTACTTTAAACTCAGACCGGCAAAGGTGGCGTCTTGCGGCGCGCAGTGGTCCGCGTTGCACATCGCCACCAAGCGCGGGGCTTGCCGGGCCATCTCGATGCGATAGGCTCCTGCGGCGTAGAGCGCAATGACGACAGCGACTGAGAGTACGATCAGGGACTTTCTTATTATGGTGGTCATGCTGCCTGCCTCGATCCGAGTTAAAAGCGCGTTTTAAAAGGACTGAGGTGATTGTAGGACAAGATGCTTGATGTGTACGGGCTCAAGGTAAATTCCCGTCTTGAGTATCAGGGTGGTTTAAGCGGTTGCTTGCTAAGGTATAAGCAATATGCGTATATTTTTTTTCGATAAAAACAGTCTTCTTTGAAACCACGACCTCAGATGCAGAGCTGAAAAAAACGAGGTGCAAAATGAAAAAGCGCGATCTTTTTAACGAGATGATGCAGGGCATAAGCGACATGTCTGCTCAGCGTGAAGGCAAGATAACCCTCCGCCAGTACGAAGTCGAAAGCTTGCCTGCACCGTCCGTGTCCGCAGAAGAAATTGTAAGCCTTCGGCATAAGCTGCAGATGTCTCAGCCTGTTTTTGCGCAGTGCATTCGTACCAGCGCTGACACGCTAAAGAACTGGGAGCAGAAGAAGTCAAAGCCAAACGCTCAGGCAGCTTTGCTGATCAAGCTGGTCAGTCAGTTTCCAGATATGGTCGGGCGCCTGAAGTCTGTTTGAGGCCGGTAGTTTTCGACTTCCAGACTTACCTAGGAAAAACGCCGCTTTCCCATTAAGGGAGAAGCGGCGTTTTTCCTTAAGTGAACAGCATTGCGGCCCAGCGCCGGGCTTTTTGCATCTGGCCTGATAGGGCTGGCGCATTCTGCTCAGATGCCCTTGTCCCATTCGGGCTCGGCCTCGAACCGCTTGGCGAGGAAATCCAGCAGGCTGCGCAAGGTGGCGGGCATGTGCTTGCGCGAGGCGTACACCGCATACAGGGTCAGGTCCCGTGGTCGGGCATCGGGCAATAGTCGGATCAGCTCACCATTGCGCAGGAACGGGCTGGCCATGTAGGTCGGCAGCATCACCACCCCAGTGCCTGCCATGGCTGCGCGCATAAGGGCGGTGGATTCGTTGGAGCTGATATTGCCGTGGATGGGCACGGCGACCTGCTCGCCATACTGCTCGAAATGCCACAGTTTCGTGCCGAAATAGGAGTGCGTCAGGCAGTTATGATCGCTGAGGTCTTCCACCCGCTGCGGCGCCGGATGTTCGCGCAGATAGCCCGGTGAAGCGCAGACCGCCGAGCGACAGACGGTCAGACGTCGGGCGATCAGGTTCGGGTCCAGGTCATTGGTGGCGCGAATCGCCAGATCGATGCGTTCATCCACCAGATTCACCGTGCGGTCCAGCGACTGCATATCAATACTCACGCCGGGGTGCAGTTTGACGAAGTCACTGAGCGCATCGGCCATTTGTGCGTGACCGAAGGAGGTGCTGACGCCGATGCGTAACGCGCCGCGTAATGCATCGGACGGAATGCTGACGGCCGCCTGCATATCGGCTGACAGTTCCAGCAATTGCCGGCAGCGCGGCAGGGTTTCGTTACCGGCCGCGGTCAGGCTGAGCTTGCGGGTGGTGCGGTGCATCAGCCGTGCGCCGACCCAATCTTCCAGCTCGGCCAGATAACGCGAAATCACCGGCCGCGACATGTCCAAATGGTCCGCCGCTGCCGACTGGCTGCCCAGATCCACCACCGTGACGAACACCCGCATTGCGATTAGACGATCCATGATTTGCCCGATTTCAGAAACAAACTATGTCCAAGCATCGCATTTTTTGTACTGAGTTACGCAACTAAGCTCTGTTCATTCTTATTCACCCCCGGAGCTTTAAATGATTGGTTTTTCCGCCCTGCGCCGTTTGCTACTGGCCAGTGTCACCTTGGGTCTGGTCGCCCACGCTGCTGCCAGCGAGCCCACCCTGACACTGGACGTCTACAATCCTGGAACCCAGGCGATCTTCCCGGTCTCCTCGGTACTGGTCAGTGGCAAGCACGAGGCGATTCTGGTCGATGCGCAATTCGGCAAGGCTCAGGCCCTACAGGTCGTCGAGAAAATTCGCGCCAGCGGCAAGAAACTGACCACGATCTACATCAGCCATGGCGACCCGGATTATTACTTTGGTCTGGAAACCATCACCGCTGCCTTCCCCAAGGTCAAGGTGCTGGCTTCGGCGCCGACGGTGGCGCATATCGAGAAAACCATGGCCGGCAAGTTGGCGTTCTGGGGGCCGAAAATGGGGGCAGACGTGCCAGGCAAGCTCATCCTCCCGCAGGTGTTGACCGGCCACAGCTTGACGCTGGAAGGGCAGAAACTGGAAGTCGTCGGCCTGGATGGCCAGCAGCCGGATCGCAGCTTCGTCTGGATTCCCTCGATCAAGGCGGTGGTGGGCGGCGTGGTGGTCGCTGAAAACATCCATGTGTGGATGGCTGATACGCAAGCGCCGCAGTCCCATCTTGAATGGCTCAATACCCTGCAGCGCATCGCCGACCTCAAGCCGCTCAGCATCGTGCCCGGCCACTATCTGGGTGACAGCGCTCGCTCCTTGGCCGCCGTGCAGTTCACGGCGGGCTACATCAAGGCTTTCGATGAGGAAACTGCCAAAGCGGGCAACGCAGCCGAGCTGATCGCGGCCATGAAAAAACGCTACCCGAACCTGGGTGAGGAGTCCTCGTTGGAACTCAGCGCCAAAGTCGCCAAGGGCGAAATGCAGTGGTAAGCGCGTCACCTGTTATTCCATAACGCTTCAATCCCTAACCTATGTATTACCTTCGGAGAACCATCATGAGCAAGATCGCAATTGTCGGTGCCACCGGCCGTGCTGGAAGCCAACTGTTGGAGGAAGCCCTGCGCCGTGGTCACAGCGTGACGGCCATTGCCCGCGATACATCATCGCTGGCGGGGCGTAAGGGCGTGGTCAGCAAGAATCTGGATGTCAGTGATGCCAAGGCGTACGCGGAAGCGGTGGCCGGGCATGACGTGGTGATCAGTGCGGTGCATTTCTCCAGCATCTCCGCCAGTGCAACTATCGGCCCTGTGAAACAGGCTGGTGTTCCCCGATTGTTGGTGGTGGGCGGGGCCGGCAGTCTGTTCGTTGCGCCTGGTCTGCGGGTGATCGATACGCCCGATTTTCCGGAGGAATACAAAACCGAAGCGACTGCCGGGGCAGCGTTTTTGGACGTATTGCGTCAGGAGAAGTCCCTGGACTGGACCTTCCTCTCGCCCTCGGCATTGTTCGTTGAAGGTGAGCGCACCGGCTCATTTCGCCAGGGTAACGACGATTTGCTGGTCAATGCCGACGGCAAAAGCTCAATCAGTTTTGCCGACTACGCCATTGCCATGCTCGATGAAGTCGAGCAACACACACACTCACGCCAGCGTTTTACGGTCGGTTATTGAGCTTCTGTTATCACGAGCATTCATTGATTGGCGCGTTCGGCTGCCTGGGTGAGCAACCAATCGATGAGTTCGCGTAACTGCGGCGATGGGTCGGAGCGCTCGGGGTACACCAGGTAATAAGCGGCACCGGTGCGCACTTTGAGATCGAAGGGCGCCACCAGCCGTCCGGCGCACAGGTCCTCACCGATCAAGGCCCAATCGCCAATGGCGACGCCTGTCCCCTGGGAGGCGACGGACATGGCCAGGTCCAGCGTGTCGAAATGCTGGCCCTTGCCGATATTGCACACGGTGGCTCCTGCAGCCTTGAGCCAGGTTTCCCAGTCGCGCTGGTCGCGGGTCGGGTGCAGCAACATGTGCTGTTCCAGATCGGCCAGAGACTTGAGCGGGTTCGGGCCGGCCAACAGTTGCTGGGAGCAGACCGGCGTCAGCTGTTCATCGAACAAATGGTGCGCCGATACAGAGTTGGCGGGCGGTGCGCCATATACCACGGCGGCATCGAACTCTTCGCGGCGGAAGTCCACCGCATGCTGCACGGTGGTAGTCAATTCGACCGGTACATCCGGGCGCTCTTTTTGCCACTGCAACAAACGCGGCAGCAGCCACCGCATCACGCAGGTCGGGGCCTTGAGTTGCAGGGTTTCGCGTTTCGCGCCGACTTGCTCGACCGCTTCGTCGATCAGTGAAAACACTTTCTGAATCCGTGGAAACAGCTCGCGCCCCTGCGTCGTCAGGCTCAGGCCGCGCGCCTGGCGCTGGAACAACGAATACCCCAGATGGCTTTCCAGCCCTGAAATCTGTCGGCTCACGGCGCCTTGGGTAATGTGCAGCAGTTCTGCGGCTCGCGTGAAATTGCAGCACTGGGCCGTAATCAGGAAAGTATGCAGGGCAGGCAGGGGCGGCAGACGTTTCATGGGCGCTCAGGCATGAATGGAGGACATGCCTAGCATGACATTTTTTGCCTTGTCACAGCTACGGCAGGACGGTTCCAATTACACCTCATCTGTACCTTGTTCCGCAGCCCTGAGCGCCGGGATATCGTGCAGTTCCCGAATATAAGAAAGGCGGATGAACATGGCAACGTGCGGCGAAGTATTGGTCAAATTGCTCGAGGGCTACGGCGTCGAGCAGGTCTTCGGCATCCCGGGTGTGCATACCGTCGAGCTGTATCGCGGGCTCGCACGCTCATCGATCAACCATGTCACGCCACGCCATGAGCAAGGCGCCGGTTTCATGGCCGACGGTTATGCACGCACCAGTGGCAAGCCGGGTGTGTGTTTCATCATCACTGGTCCAGGCATGACCAATATCACCACGGCCATGGGCCAGGCCTATGCCGACTCGATTCCGATGCTGGTGATTTCCAGCGTGCAGTCGCGCAGCCAGCTGGGCGGCGGGCGCGGTAAATTGCATGAGCTGCCATCGCAGAGCAATCTAGTCGCAGGCGTTGCCGCGTTTTCCCACACCCTGATGTCGGCGGCGGAACTGCCAGCAGTGCTGGCTCGCGCATTCTCGCTGTTCCAGGCCGGTCGCCCGCGCCCGGTGCACATCGAGATCCCTCTCGACGTATTGGTGGAAAACGCCGACGCCTTGCTCACCAGCGAACCGGTCAGTGTCAGCCGTGCCGGTGCCGCGCCTGCCGCCATCGCGCAAATGGCCAGCCTGCTGGCCGCTGCCAAACGTCCATTGATCCTGGCCGGTGGCGGCGCCATCGATGCTGCACCTGCGCTGACAAAGCTTGCCGAACAGTTGGACGCTCCGGTAGCGCTAACCATCAACGCCAAAGGCATGCTGCCCTCACGTCATCCGCTGTTGATCGGTTCGACCCAATCGCTGGTGGCGACTCGCGCGCTGGTCGCCGAAGCCGACGTGGTGTTGGCCATCGGCACCGAACTGGCTGAAACCGACTACGACATCACCTTCGCCGGTGGTTTTGAAATCCCTGGTGCGTTGCTGCGCATCGACATCGATCCCGATCAAACCGTGCGCAACTATGCACCGCGGGTTGCATTGGTCTCCGACGCCGACACTGCGGCGCAAGCCTTGCTGGCTGCGCTGGCCGGGCAAGAACTGGCCGCACGCCGCGCCGACTGGGGCCACAAACGTGCCGCCGCGTTGCGCGAAACCCTGGAAACTACGTGGGACGAAGCCACGCGCGGGCAGACCTGTTTCTTGCAGGCCGTTCTCGATGTGCTGCCCGATGCCGTGTTCGTCGGCGATTCTACCCAGCCGGTGTATACCGGCAACCTGACCCTCAACCTGGAGCAACCACGTCGCTGGTTCAACTCGTCGACCGGCTACGGCACCCTTGGCTACGCCTTGCCCGCCGCAGTGGGTGCCTGGTTGGGCCGTGCTTCTGAGCCCAGCGCCCGTGGTGCGGTGGTGTGCCTGATCGGCGACGGCGGTTTGCAATTCACCCTCTCGGAACTGGCCAGCGCCGTGGAAGCACGCACGCCGATCATCGTCCTGCTGTGGAATAACCAGGGCTACGAGGAGATCAAGAAATACATGGTCAATCGCTCGATCGAACCGGTGGGCGTCGACATTTATACCCCTGACTTTATCGGTGTCGCCAAAGCCCTGGGCTGTGCGGCGGAGCCGGTGGCTGGCGTCGAGGAACTGAAAGCGGCGCTGCGCAAGGCCGGCGACCGTCAGGGCCCGACCCTGATCGAAATCGACCAGACGATCTGGATGAATGGGATGAAGTCATGCTGAGTATTCAAGCAGGCCTATACATCGACGGCCAATGGCTGTCCGGCGGTGAAGAGCTGACAGTAATCAACCCGGCCACCGAAGCGCCGCTGGCCACGGTTGCCGGCGGCGATGCCACGGCGGTCGAGCACGCTGTGCAAGCGGCGCGTCTGGCATTCCCGGCCTGGTCGCAGACGTCGGGCGCGGCCCGTGGCGCGTTGCTGCGCAAGATCGTCAGCGGTGTGCAGGAGCGTCGCGAGCGCTTGATCGAACTGCAATCGCGCAACAACGGTAAACCCTTGTTTGAGGCGGCGATCGATGTCGATGACGTTATCGCCACGTTCGACTATTACGCCAGTCTGGCCGAAGCGCTGGATGGGCAGCAGAACAGTGCGGTGTCATTGCCCAGCGAAGACTTCGCGGCGCGTTTACGTCGTGAACCCTGTGGCGTCGTCGGGCTGATCGTGCCGTGGAATTTTCCGATGGTCACCACCGCCTGGAAGCTGGCCCCGGCCTTGGCTGCCGGCTGTTGTGTGGTATTGAAACCGTCGGAAGTCACGCCACTGCCGGAGCTGGAGCTGGCGGACATCATCGCCCACTGCGGCCTGCCAGCCGGGGTGTTCAACCTGGTCTGCGGCACCGGGCTGGCGGTCGGTGCGCCGTTGGCGGCGCACCCTGACGTGGCGAAAATCTCGTTCACCGGCAGCAACGCGGTGGGTGTTCAGGTCATGCAACGCGCTGCCGAAACCGTCAAGGGCGTCAGCCTGGAACTTGGCGGTAAGTCCTCGTTGCTGGTGCTCGCCGATGCCGATCTGGACCTGGCAGTGGAACTGGCCAGTGGTGGTGGCTTCTTCAATGCCGGGCAGATGTGTTCGGCCACCAGCCGTGTGTTGGTTGCCGAAGAGCTGGCTGATGCTTTTCTCGAACGGCTCAAGGCGCGTGCCGACGCCATCCGCGTGGCCGATCCCTTCGAGCCCGACGTCGAGATGGGCGCACTGGTCAATAAGGCGCAATACCAACGGGTGCTCGGCCATATTGTGTGCGGTGTGAGCGCGGGTGCGCGGCTGGTATGTGGTGGTGAACGGCCTGCCAATCTACCGAACGGATATTTTTTACGGCCGACGGTTTTCACCGACGTGCCCCTGGACAGTGCGTTGTGGCGTGAGGAGATCTTTGGCCCGGTGCTGTGCGTGCGCCGTTTCGCCACTGAAGCCGAGGCCATCGCGTTGGCCAACGACAGCGAATTCGGTCTGGTGGCCAGCGTGGTCAGTCGCGATGCTGGCGCTGCCGATCGTGTCGCCAATGCCCTGCAGGCCGGACTGGTGTGGATCAACGCACCGCAAGTGATATTCCCGCAGGCCGCCTGGGGCGGTTACAAGCAGAGCAGTATCGGTCGCGAGTTGGGGCCATGGGGTCTGCAGGCTTTCCAGGAAATAAAGCACGTCATCCGCGCCGTTTGATAGCCGCCTTATAGCCCAGGAATGGCTCACGCATGCCTCCTTTCGAGGCATGCGTTTGACACATGGCTTCGATGACAAACTTTCGATTGTTGCGACTTCGGCCCCGCCTCAGGATGACGCTGTCGACTCAGCCAAACCCCCGGTTTACGGGCGCTGCAGCTGGATCCACGAGCGCACTCAGCCTGAGGCGAAGATGCGATCAACCCTCACTCTTAGAAGAACAAAAGGAGTCCGCCATGGGCGACCACGATCTGAACAGAAGGCAATTCATCAAGACGGTTGGCGTCGCATCGGTCGCCGCCGCAGCGATGTCCATGCCCTTTATCCGGGCAAGTGCCAGCGACACCAAGTTCCAGGGCAAAACCCTGCGCTTGCTCACCTGGTCCGATGACACCGGTCTGGCGGCGTTGCGCAATATCGCAGCAACCTTCGAGGCCAAAACCGGCGCCAAGGTCATTGCTGACCGTACCGGCAGCACCTCGGAAATGGTCGCCAAGCTCAAGGCCGGTGGCGATCGTCCGCAGTACGACATCATCACCCTCGCCGGTGTCGGTGCAGAAGGTCTGGCCGCAGCCGGTCTGCTGGAAAAACCTGACCTCAACCGCATTCCCAACATCGTCGACGTCCCGGAGAAATACCGCACCGGCGCCAACGGTCACGGCATCGGTTACCTGCTCTGGTGCAACAGCCTGATCTACAGCACCCGCACTGTAAAAGAGGCGCCGAACAGCTACGCCGCGCTGTGGGACAAGGACATGGCACCGAACATCTTCCTGCCGCCGCCGAACTGGACCGAGGCCATGGACCTGATCATCATCGCCGCCAAACTGGCGGGTGGTGACGAGCACAACATTGAGCCCGGCTTCAAGAAACTGGCAGAGCTCAAGGATCGTGTAGTGACCCTGGGCGAGAATCCGAACCAGATCGCCGAGTTGTTCCGCACGGGCTCGCTGGACATGGGTGGCCTCTACGCCCCGGCGTTCTTCCCGAAACAGATTCGCGATCCGGCCTACGGTCTGGGCGCTACATTCGGGATGAAAGAAGGTTTCTACACTGACTTGATGCAGTCGGTCATGCCGAAAAACCGTCCAGGCGATACCGATCTGGCCTATGCCTTCATCAACCACTCTCTGGACCCACTGGTACAGGGCAAGATGGCTGAAGACATCTTCAACGGCCCGGTCAACGCCAGGGCGATCATCTCGGCAGAAGCGCGCAAGAGCCCGTATATCCTGACGCCGGAGCAGATTGCCGACAAAGCGATCATGCACGACAACGCGTTCCTGGCCACCGTTCACGATCAGTGGATCCGTCGTTACACGGAAATCTTCTCTTCCTGATTTGCGCTGAATCGGAAGGTCCTTCGGACCTTATCGCAGGCAAGCCAGCTCCTACAGGATTTACACAGTTCTCTGTAGGAGCGGGCTTGCCCGCGATCGAGTGCGCAGCACTCGCCATGCTGAATCCATCTCTCCAACGAGATCAACACCATGGAACACCAACCTTTGACCGGCTCGGTCGTCGTGACCCTGCCACGTCGGGCTAAAACAACGATTTCCCCTACAGCACGCGCTTGGCTTTTCCTCTCGCCATCGATGTTGTTTCTTGCCGTACTTATCGCCGCCAGCTTGCTGGTATTGCGCATGAGCGTCGGCACCAAGGGCGCCGAATGGACCGGCTTCAGCCTTGCAAGCTACGCGCAACTGGCTGAACCCTATTACCTGAAATCATTACTGCTGACCTTGCGCCTGGCCTTGATCAGCGCGCTGGTCGCGGTGGTGCTGGCGATACCGGTGGGTTACACCATGTCGCGCTTGCAGTCGCCACTGTTGCGACGTGTATTCCTGGCCGCCGTACTGTTGCCGCTGCTGGTCAACCTGCTGCTGCAAAGCTATGGCTGGCTGGTGATTCTCGGCCCGGGCGGCATGCTCAATCAGGCGCTGATGGGGCTGGGTATCATCACTCGTCCGGTGATGATGCTCTACAACCAGAATGGCGTTTTGATGGGCCTGGTGCAGACGGCCTTCCCGTTGGCGGTGTTGCCGATTGCCAGCGCTATGCGGGGTGTTTCGCGCAGCTACGAAGAAGCCGCCGCCACCTTGGGCGCCAGCCGTTTTCAAGTGTTTCGCCAAGTGGTATTGCCGATGAGCCTGCCCGGCATCATTACCGGCGCCACCTTGGTGTTCGCCTACAACGCCAGCAGCTTTGTCGTGCCGTTGCTGCTCGGCGGTCGGCGGGTGCCGATGCTGGCAGTGATGGTCCATGACCAGATTGCGCCGCTGATGAACTGGCCCGCGGCCTCGGCTGCCGGCGTGGTGTTGATCGTGACAACCCTAGCGATCATGACCCTTTCCGAATACTTCACCGGCCGTCGTCGCCGTCTACTGGAGGCTTCGCAATGAGCAGTTCCTCGAAAAGCCGTTTCAGCTTTCAACCGATCCTGCCCGGAGACACTGGCCGTTTCGCTGGCGTTCTCTCCGGTTTCATTCTGTTGCTGGCGGTGCTGCCGATTCTGACCATGATCGTCATGTCGTTCAGTGGTGCCTCGAACCTGGACTTCCCGCCCAGCAGCTACAGCCTGCAGTGGTACAAGGCCGCCTGGCACACCTTCGCTTCGCCGGATGCCAGTGATGTGCTGAGCCTCGGCAAAGCCATGACCACCAGCTTGTGGGTCGCGTGTCTGACCATGGTGCTGGCGACTCTGGTCGCGGTGCCTGCGTCCTATGCACTGACGCGCTGCGAATTTCGCGGCAAGGCTGTAGCGTTGCAATTGATGTCGCTGCCGCTGGTATTCCCCATGGTGGTACTCGGCCTGGCGTTGCTGCTGGTGTTCGACAGCCTGCCGTTTCAGATGAATACCTCGCGCCTGGTCATCGCTCACGTGATTCTGGCCCTACCATTCGTGGTGAAAAACTGCACGGCGGCGATGATGTCCATCGGCACCGAGGTCGAGGAAGCGGCGCAAATGCTCGGTGCCTCACCGACACGGGCAATTTTTGATGTGGTCGTACCCTTGATGAAGTCGGGGATTCTCGCCGGGATGTTGCTGGCGTTTATCGTCTCGTTCAACGAGTTCACCGTGACCTACTTCCTTTACAACATCGACGTGATGACCGTGCCGATCTGGATGTACAGCCGCACCGTGTCATCGCTGGACCCAACTGTTTTCTCGTTTGCCGTGCTGATCGTGCTGATCGACTTCGTCCTGATTTGGGCGTTGGAGAAGCTGGTTGGTGAAGGTGGCGTTTCGTTCTGATTTTTTGAGGTTTAGACACATGACCGGATTAATGCTGGAAAACGTCGAGAAATACTACGGCTCGGCCTGCGCGGTAACGGACGTCAATTTGCACCTGCCGGAAGGCAAATTGGTGTGCTTTCTCGGCCCTTCGGGCTGCGGCAAAACCACCTTGTTGCGCATGATTGCTGGCCTGGAAACCTTGAGCAACGGCGAAATTCGCCTCGATGGCGAAGACGTCAGCCATACCCCGGCGCATGAGCGCAATTTCGGTATGGTGTTCCAGTCGCTGGCGCTGTTCCCACACATGACAGTGGGGGAAAACATTGCGTATCCGTTGAAGTTGCGCGGGGTGAGCAAAGCCGATCAACACGCGCGGGTTAAAGAATTGCTGGAGTTGATCCAGTTGCAGCAAATGGTCAACCGACCAGTGGCCAAGCTTTCGGGCGGTCAGCGCCAGCGCGTGGCGATTGCCCGGGCGATTGCTTCGCACCCGAAACTACTGTTGCTGGATGAGCCCTTGTCGGCACTCGATGCCAAGTTGCGCGAATCGATGCAGGTGGAAATCCGCCAACTGCAACAACGGCTGAACATCACCACTATTCTGGTCACCCACGATCAGCGCGAAGCCATGACTATGGCCGATATCGTTGTGGTGCTGGGTCAGAATCGTGTGCAGCAGGTCGGCACGCCGATTGAAATCTATCGCAACCCGGCCAACGAGTTCGTCGCCGACTTTATCGGCTCGGGCAATATTTTTCCGGCCACCGCGCTGGGTAATGGGCAAGTCGGATTGCCTGGCGGTGAAGCGCTGGACGTGCCGATCTGCAACAGCATCCAGGCGGGTGCGAAGATCAAGATGCTGGTGCGTCCAGAGGATCTACAACTGTCGCCGCCGTTGCCGACTGCCGGCAATCGGCTGCTGGGCACTGTGACCTTCGTTCGCGATATCGGCGCGACCATCGAAACCACCATCAATTGCGCCGGGGTTTCGCTCACCGCGTTGAGTACGCCGAACCAGTGCTTCGGTCTGGGCATCGGCCATCCGGTGTCGATTACCATTCCCTCCGAAGCCTGTCGGGTACTGACGGCCTAAGCGCTTGCCTCTGAACACAGGGGCCGTATCAAACGCTCTTGCGCAACCGAGCCAGGTCGCGCGAGGGCGGTGCGCCGAACAGCCGGCTGTATTCGCGACTGAACTGCGAAGGGCTTTCATAGCCGACCCGATATCCCGCCGCTGACGCGTCCAGTCCGTCGGCCAGCATCAACCGTCGTGCCTCCTGCAATCGCAGCTGTTTTTGATACTGCAGGGGGCTCATGGCCGTCACCGATTTGAAGCAATGGTGCAGCGTCGACACACTGAGATTCACTTCGCGCGCCAGATCTTCGATACGTAAAGGTTGCTCGTAGTGGCTGTTGAGCCATTTGACTGCCTGGGTAACGCGATGGGTCTGACTGTTTGAAATGGCAATTTCATACAACCGATGACCCTCTGGGCTACGCAGCAAGCGATAAAGGATTTCACGCTGAATCAGCGGTGCGAGCATGGCGATGTCTTTCGGAGTGGACAGCAAGCGCGCCAGGCGCAGCACCGCATCGAGCAGTTGCGAATCAACGCGCTCGACATACAGCCCGCGCCCGCTTGGGCGGGTCGGCACGCTCATGGGGCCGGCTTCGGCGATCAGGGCGTTGATGTGTGCCGGGTCGATATCCAGGCGCAGCGCCAGGTTCGGGTTCTCTGGTGTGGCGTGGTAGATGCAGCCACTGATCGGCATAGCGACTGACACCACCAGATAATTCAGCGGGTCATAGGTAAAGTTTTCGTCACCCAGGCGTACATCCTTGCTGCCTTGGGCGAGGACGCACAGTGCCGGTTGTACCAGCGTTGGTATCGACTGCAGCGGGCGGTCGTGGCACACCATGTGCAACTGAGGAACGGTGGTGGGGAACACGCCATCTTCAGGTGCAAAGCGTCGAATGATATCGGCCAGCTCGGCGCGCTGCTTTTCCATTTCGTCGTCCATCTGAGCGCGGGGGCTCTCATTTTGCGACATGCCTTGAATCCTCTGATGGTTCACCGGTACAGGCTGGATGGGCACAGCCTATTTTTGTGCAAGAAAAAACGCTACCTGGATCCTGCTCAATGTTTGCCTGATTCTGTCTGCGCGTGCCTGAGCAGGTAAAAAACTGCCCTTGCGCCGTCCTGAACTTGCTCGATGGTCCATCGCAACCCACCCGTTTGGCGTCACGTGCAACGCTGGGAGCAAACACCCTGGCGCAGCAATAGGCAAGAACCCGGCAGAAATCGGCTAACGGGAAATTGCCCAGGGCCCTAATCTCTGGTCCTGTAGCGAGCCGCACGGCATCCCGTACAAAGCTGTTCACCTCAGGAGTGCAGACCATGCCCAATCCAGGCCACGTGAGTCATCTTGCCTTTGCCCGCGCCAGAACCGGTTGCAGCGCACACTTGGGCGTGCGCTTGAGCAGCCTGATCGAACCTGCATTGAAGGCACCGGGTTGCGTGCATTTTGCCTTGCAGCAATCGATGTGCGACCCGGATTTGTGGCTGGTGTCGGGCCTGTGGTCCAGCGAGCAGGAGATGAATGCCTACTTCTCGACACCGGAGTTAGGCGTTTTCGCCGACGTGGTGCAGGAGTTGGTGGTCAGCAGCCTGGATTTTCATACCTTCAAACAGGTGAGCGCCGCTCAGGCCGAGATTGACCATCAGCAACCGTTGCACACGCTGGCGGGCTGAGTCCGAATCTGTGGGGGCTATGTCTCTATGTTGCGGGGCAACTCGCAAGCATAGGGCTCGGTCGATATCGGGTGTAGGGGACTGATTTGTTTTCAGCGCTTCATCGAAAATTAATCCGTCCCCCGATGTTGAGGTCGGGAGCTAAGGTAGAGAGCTGAGGCCAGGGACAGATTGATTTTTCAAAGAGCGCGAAAAATAAAATCAGTCCCTTTGTGGGCAGGCTTGCCTGCGAAAACGCTGAATCAGGCACAATATTCCGCAGTCATGACGCTCTTCTTTTCCCGACTGGCCTCTTCGCAGGCAAGCCTGCTCCCACAGTTTTTGTGCCCGACACAGATCCCCTGTGGGAGCGAATTCATTCGCGAAAGCGGCCCGTCAGACAACAAAAATTCAATCGGTTTAGAATTGCCACGTTTTCCATCAACAGACAGGACAAGCGGCATGGCACGTAAAGAATTCAAAGACGTCGAGGCAGTTTCCGCAGTCATGCCGGGTGAGGGCGGCTACAGTGCAGCGATTGCCGTCAAGGCCCATGGCGCGGGTGGCGCACCACGTTTTCATCGTGTGCTGGATGGGCAGAAGTTCAAGACTGCGCATGACGCCGACCAGGCCGCGACTGAAGTACTGGCGAGTCTGGTCGATGTCGATGCGGAGGGTGAGTTGGTGTTTTAACCCGGCTTAACTTCTGGGGCGGTACATCTTGAACAGTGATTCCGGGCCCAGCTGAAAGTAATCGGCCGGGCCGCCCCCCCGCAAAATATGCTCGGCGGCCGCGGTGTCATAGATGCCGTCTTTCAACATCGACTTGGCAATATGCACCGCCACTACTTCGCCAAGTACCAGCCAAGTCGGCACCAACTCCTTGTTCGCGCGCTGCAACTGCACGATCTGCGTGACCTTGCATTCGAACGACACCGGCGTCTCCAGCACGCGCGGCACTTTGACGATGCGCGACGCCGCTGGGGTCAGATTTGCCAGTTCGAACTCATCGACATCCGGCGGGACGGTTGCGCAGCTCTGATTCATTGCCTCAGCCAATGAGCGGGTCGCCAGATTCCAGACGAACTCACCCGTCTGTTCGATGTTATTCAGGCTGTCCTTGCGACCAATACTGCTAAAGCCAATAATCGGCGGAACGTAGTTGAAGCCGTTAAAGAAACTGTAAGGCGCCAGATTCAACTTGCCCTGGGCATCCTGGGACGAAATCCAGCCGATAGGACGCGGACCGACGATGGCATTGAACGGGTCATGGGGCAGGCCATGCCCTTGAGAAGGTTCATAGAAATGAATGTCGTCTGACATGGCGGGCTTCCTGATAACAACAGCTGCTTGAGATGTAGGTTGTCATAGTGCAAGGCATCGACTGTGGTTTCCAGACTTTCATGCCGCGCAAAATTAAGCCCGGCCAAAGCCGGGCTGGAAGGGGCAGTGTGAGGTGTTAGCTAGTGCGGTTCGCCCCGACGCGGTCGGCACCATCAGAGGTAACGCGGTTTGCACCGACGCGGTCGGCACCGTCAGAAGTAACACGGTTCGCACCAACGCGGTCGGCACCATCAGAGGCGACACGGTTTGCACCGACGCGGTCGGCACCATCAGAGGTAACACGGTTCGCACCAACGCGGTCGGCACCATCAGAGGTGACACGGTTTGCACCGACGCGGTCGGCACCATCAGAGGTAACACGGTTAGCACCGACGCGATCGGCACCATCAGCAGCGACATGGGTAGCGCTAGTGTGAGCCGAACCATTTTCTGCAAACGCTGGAAGGGCGAAAGTGCCGCTGGCCAGTACCGAGAAAGCCAGGCCGACAATCAGTTTTGAAGTTTTCATAATGGTTGCTCCGAAATAGTTGATAGGTTGTAAGTGGCTATGGACTGAATTTTACGCGCCTCAGTTTGATTAAGAATTCAATAGGGGTGCTATCGATTATCGTCAAAATTGATAGTGCATAATTATCTATACGAATCAGTTTGTTAGCGTTGTTACTTGGTGCTGATAAATCCCTTTGCGGCGGGGGGCGTGTTAAAGGTTGAACTTTTCCGTGGCGCAAAATTAAGCCCGGCAAAAGCCGGGCTGGAAGGGGCAGTGGGAGGTGTTAGCTCAGGCGACTGGCACCAACGTGATCAGCACCATCGGCGGCTACGCGATTTGCACCAACGCGGTCAGCACCATCAGCAGCTATGCCTTTAGCGCCCACGTGATCAGCGCCGTCAGCAGCAACCCGGTTAGCGCGAACGTGGTCAGCACCATCAGCAGCAACGCGGTTTGCACCGACGTGATCAGAGCCATCAGCAGCAACATGATATGCACCTATGTGGTCAGAGCCATCAGCAGCAACACGGTTAGCACCAGTGTGATCAGAACCGTCAGAAGCAACGTGAGTAGCGTTAGTGTGAGCGGAACCATTTTCAGCGAAAGCAGGGAGAGCGAACGTGGTACTGGCCAATACCGAAAACGCCAGGCCGAAGATCAGTTTTGAAGTTTTCATGCTGTGTGCTCCGAGATGTTTGGGTTGTAAGTGGGTATGGAGCGAATCCTACGCCGCTCGATTTGATTAAGAAGTCAATCGGATTGCTAGCGATCATCGCTGAAATTGATAGTGCAAAAGAGTCGCCCATTCAGGCACTTACGAAGGCTCCAAGCGAAAAAGGGGCGGCCACTTGAAGTGGTCGCCCCTTTTTTTCTGCTTGATTCCGATCAGTAATCGGTAGTCGACATCAGTCGGTCTCGATCCGCGAATGCTTGCGGGTGTCCTTCATGAACACGTAGACCAGCAGCGAAACGGCGATACAGGCTGTGACGTACCAGTAGTAGCCCGTCTCCATGCCGATGCTTTTGAACCACAACGCGATGTATTCAGCGGTGCCGCCGAAGATCGAAACGGTCAGCGCGTAAGGCAGACCCACGCCCAGCGCGCGAATTTCGGTGGGGAACAGCTCGGCCTTTACCACGGCGTTGATCGAGGTGTAACCGCTGACAATGATCAGCGCTGCCATGATCAGAAAGAACGCACCCCACCAGGTCTGGACGGTGTGCAAGGTGGTCAGGATCGGCACCGTGCACAGCGTACCCAGCACACCAAACGCAATCAGGATCGGACGCCGCCCGACTTTATCCGACAGCGCACCTACCAGCGGTTGCAGGCACATGAACAGAAACAGCGTCGCCGCTGAAATGGTGGTGGAGTCGGTAATGCTCATGCCGACGGTGTTCACCAGATACTTCTGCATATAGGTGGTGTAGGTATAGAAGGCCAGGGTGCCGCCCATGGTCAGGCCGACCACGGTCATCAACTCCTTTGGATGACGCATCAAGGTGCGCATCAGGCTTTCTTTTGGCTTTTCTTTCTTCTGGGTGAACGACGCGGTTTCTTCCATCCCGCGACGCAGGTATAGCGCGACCACGGCACACAGCGCGCCGATGACGAATGGAATACGCCAGCCCCATGCGTACAGTTGTTCAGTGGACAGGGTTTGCTGCAACACAATCAGCACCCCCAGCGCGATGAGCTGGCCGGAAATCAGCGTGACGTATTGGAAGCTGGAGAAGAAGCCGCGACGTTCCTTGGACGCCATCTCGCTCAGGTAAGTCGCCGAGGTGCCATATTCGCCACCCACCGACAAACCCTGCAACAGGCGGGCGAATACCAGCAGAACCGGTGCGCCGACGCCGATGATTTCGTAACTGGGCGTCAGGGCGATGATCAACGAACCGAAGCACATCAACAGCACGGACGCCATCAGCGCGGCTTTGCGCCCCTTGCGGTCGGCGTATATGCCCATCAGCCAGCCGCCGATCGGGCGCATCAAAAAGCCCACGGCGAAGATCGCAGCGGTGTTGAGCAGTTGTGCGGTGGTGTCGCCCTGGGGGAAGAACGATTTGGCGAAGTACAGTGAGAAGGCGGCGTAGACGTACCAGTCGTACCACTCGACCATGTTGCCGACCGAACCACTGAATATCGACTTCAGGCGGTTGCTGGTGGTCTTTTCTTTTGCCGGCGCGTCAGCCGACCCTTTAGACAGGGAATTGGGGATGTCCATCACGGATCCTTTAAGTCATTGTTTTTAGTGGCGCGCACAAACGCAGCCTGGCAGTCCTATAGCAGGACCTGTGCCAGGCCGCTGATGGCTGATCTAGAGGGGTTGCAGGGGTTTTTTAGGCGAAAATCCGCTCATTGCCCTGATTTCGATAAGCGGAAAATTGCCGATGGGGCGGGTTATTCCATGCCCTGCAGGAACATTTCCCGTTGCAGACCGTGGCGCTGCATCTTCTCGTTGAGGGTTCTGCGCGGTAGTTGCAGTTCCTGGAGGACGGCCTTGATGTCACCCTTGTGCCGGGTCAGGGCCGCACGCAGACAATGGGCTTCGAACGCCTCTTGCTGCGCGGCCAGGGACTGTCCTGATTCAAGGGCCGCAGGCTCTGCCTGGCTCAGCCCCAGCACCTGACGTTCCGCCGCGTTGGCCAACTCCCGGACATTGCCCGGCCAGTCATGGCTAAGCAGATGGCTCAATTGCGCGCCGCTCAATACCGGCGCTTTGCGGCCCAGGCGTTCGGCCGCCGTGCGGGCGAAATGGCCGAACAGCAGCGGAATGTCTTCCCGGCGCTCGCGCAACGGCGGCAAACGCAGTTCAGCGACGTTCAGGCGATACGCCAGGTCTTCGCGAAAGCGCCCGGCCCGCGCTTCCTCCAGCAGATCCGGTTTGGTCGCGGCGATAATCCGGATATCGACGTTGATGCTCTGGTTCGAGCCCAGCCGTTCGAGGCGTTGCTCCTGCAGAACGCGCAGCAGTTTGACTTGCTGGGCCAACGGCATGCTTTCGATCTCATCGAGAAACAACGTACCGCCGTCGGCGTATTCCAGCTTTCCCACGCGTTTGCCCTGCGCGCCGGTGAACGCGCCGCTTTCATGGCCGAACAGCTCGGCTTCGAACAGTTGCTCCGGGATCGCCGCGCAATTGAGCGCGACAAAGGGTTTGCCGGCTCGAGGACCGAAGTCATGCAGGCAGCGTGCGACCAGTTCTTTGCCGCTGCCCGTTTCGCCGCGAATCACCACGTTGACCGGCAGTTGCGACAGCTCCAGCACTTGTCGGCGCAAGGTTTGCAGACTGGGCGCGACGCCGAGGAGGATCGCGTCCAGCCGGGCCTTGGCGTCGGCTTGCTCGTGCAGACGACGATTTTCCAGGACCAGTTGCCGTTTCTCCAGCGCCCGACGCAGGCTGCTCATCAGTGTTTCCGGGCTGAAGGGTTTCTCCAGAAAGTCGTAGGCGCCGTCGCGCATGGCGTCCACCGCCATCGGCACATCGCCATGGCCCGTCAGCAGAATCACCGGCAAGTCCGGGTCGAGGGTTTGCAATCGGGCCAGAAACGCCAGGCCGCTCATCCCCGGCATACGCACATCGCTGAGGATCACACCGGGGAAATGCTCGGGCAGGGTGGCCAGGCAATCCTCG
The DNA here is from genome assembly GCF_056680425.1 of Pseudomonas sp. ASL3. NCBI lineage: Bacteria > Pseudomonadati > Pseudomonadota > Gammaproteobacteria > Pseudomonadales > Pseudomonadaceae > Pseudomonas > Pseudomonas sp. ASL3. Next base: position 38,981 of record NZ_CM155281.1, read on the forward strand.
GCGCGGTTGTGCAGTTGCACGCTAAAACCCGAAAGCGACAGCCATTGCTGCACCGCTTCACGAATGCTGGCTTCGTCATCGACCACAATTACAGAGTTCAGCATGTAGGATCAGGCCTCCGGGTCAGTGGGCAGAATAAGCGTGAACCGCGCGCCATCGCCATGATTGTCGACGCACAGCTTTCCGCCCGATTCGTGAACGATGGCGTAAGACACCGCCAGCCCCAGTCCGAGGCCATCACCGACCGGTTTGGTGGTGAAGAACGGGTCGAAGACGTTGGCCAGATGTTCTTGCGCAATGCCGCCACCGCTGTCGCCGACGGTCAGCCGCCACTGCCGTGAAAGGGGGGCGCGTGGATGCGGCTCGGCATCGATACGCACTTCCAGACGCTTGAGCGGTTTGTCGCGCATGGCATCCAGCGCATTGCGCAGCAGATTGATCAGCACCTGCTCCAGACGGATCGCATCACCGCGCACGTACGCGGGCCGGGTCAGGTGCAAGACTAAGCTGACGCGCTCATCACGCAGCCGAGGTTCGAGCAACAGCAACGCCTGATCGACCACAGCCGCGAGATCCAGCCGCTCACGCAAGCCGCTGGGGCTTTTGCGGGCGAAGGTTTTCAAGTGCCCGGTCAGCGCGGCCATGCGCGTGAGTTGCTGATCGAGCGGGGTCAGTGCCTGATAGGCATCATCGACGCGGCCGTGATCGAGCAACAGGCGCAGGCTGGCCAGTTGCATGCGTTGCGCGGTCAGCGGCTGATTGATTTCGTGGGCCAGCGCAGCGGACATCTGCCCCAACGCCGCCAGTTTGGCCGACTGCACTAACCCGTCCTGAGCCGTGCGCAGGTCGCGAGTGCGTTCTTCGACCAGTTGCTCCAGTTCTTCACGGCTGCGTTGACGCAAGCGCGCCAAGCGCCAGCGCTGATAAAGGAATAGCCCCAGAAACACCAGTGTCAGCCAGGTGCCAGCCGCAGCCAGGGCGGCATTGCGCGTGTCTTCGGCGGGTACCAGCGGGTTACGCAACAGATGCAAGGTCCAGCCTTCGGCGGTCAATGGCAGCGACTCCCACAGGAAGTCCGCCGGACCGTCGGGGCCTTCGACGCGGGTCAGATGGCTGGTGTCGCCGAACTCGCGAATCACCTGGCTATGCAGGGGGGACAGCGGGTTTTTGTCGTACTGGCGGGTGGCGGCCAGTTCGGCGCGATCACTGGCGGAAATCGGCTGTAACTCGCGGAAACGCCAGCCCGGCTGGTTGGCGATGAACACGATGCCCTTGGCGTCGCTGACCAGCAGCAGATCACTGCCCTGGCCCCATTCGCGCTCCAGATTGGGAAACTCCAGCTTCACCACCATCGCGCCGAGAAACTCGCCCGCGTCGTTGGTCACCGCGTTGGACAAAAAATAACCGGGAATGCCACTGGTCACGCCAACCGCATAAAAGCGCCCGACACCCTGCGCCTTGGTCTGTAAGAAGTACGGTCGAAACCCGTAGTTATGACCGACGTAGCTGCTGGGCAAACGCCAGTTACTGGCGCCGATTGCCAAACCGTTGCGGTCCAGCAGTTCCAGAGTCGACGACTGCGCCGCGCTGTTGATCTTCTCCAGCTTGCGATTCAGCGCGTCCTGGGTGCTCGGGCTGACGGGCCCGGTCAGCGCCGAGCGCAGCTCAGGGTCCAGCGCCAGCACGGCGGGCAAGGCGCGATAGCGTTCGATCAGCGTGTGCAGCGTGTTGCCATACAAGGCCAACTGCCCGCTGGCTCGCACGGCGTCGTCGGCCAAGGCATGACGTTCGGTCTGACGTATCGCCAGCACAGCCGCCAACACCGCGCCGGCCAGGATCAGCAGCACATAAATAGACAGACGAAAGGGGCGGGAGGTGAAAGGCATGATGGCGAAAGCAAAAATGAACCGGCAGGCACCTTAGCATGCTGCCGGACTGAGAGTGGTGAGGTACTCCCACAGGGGAATGCAATCTACTGTGGGAGCAGGCCTGCCTGCGAAGAATGCGACGCGGTCCCGAATCAGGACCGCACCCACTTACAACAAATTGAAGCTCTGCTGTTTCACGTCCACGGAGTCGAGACCGATCATCACATCGAACTCACCCGACTCAGCGGCGTATTTCAGCGCAGGGTTGAAGAACATCAGGTCGTCTTCACTGAGGGTGAAGCTGATGACTTTCTCTTCCCCCGCTTGGAGCATGACTTTCTGGAAGTTCTTCAACTCCTTGACCGGGCGGCTGATGGAGGCAGTAACGTCGTGCAGATAAAGCTGCACCACGGTTTCCCCGGCAACCTTGCCGGTGTTTTTCACGGTGACGCTGGCGGTTAATTTTCCACCACGGGTCATGTTTTTATCGGACAGCGTGACCTCGGACAGGCTGAACTGGGTGTAGCTCAGGCCGTAGCCAAACGGAAAGAGCGGACCGTTTGCTTCTTCAAAGTAATGCGACGTGTAGTTGCCGGGTTTGCCAGGTGTGAACGGGCGACCCGTGCCCAAGTGGCTGTAATAGACCGGCAGCTGTCCTATCGAACGAGGGAAGGACATCGCCAGCTTGCCGGACGGGTTGTAGTCGCCGAACAGGACGTCGGCCACCGCATTACCGCCTTCAGTGCCGGGGAACCAGGTTTCCAGCATTGCGTCAGCCTGTTGTTGTTCCTTGACCAGGGTCAGTGGCCGGCCGTTCATCAGCACCAGCACCAACGGTTTGCCGGTGGCTTTGAGAGCCGTGATCAGATCCCGCTGTCTGCCGGGAATATTGAGAGTGGTGCGGCTCGCTGACTCGTGGGACATGCCGCGCGATTCGCCGACCACGGCCACCACCACATCTGCCTGCTGCGCGACCTTGACCGCTTCGGCAATCATTTCGTCGGCCGGACGTGGATCGATTTCAACTTCGACGTTGATGAAGTTCAGGTAATCGATGATTTTCGGATCGTCGGAGACGTTGGCGCCTCGGGCGTAGATCAACTTGGCCTTGTCGCCGACGGCATTGGCCAGACCGTCAAAAACAGTAACCGTTTGTTTCGGCACGCCCCCGGCGGACCAACTGCCCATCATATCCATATGGCTTTGGGCCAGGGAGCCGATCACCGCGATGGTGCCTTGCTTCTTCAGCGGTAAGGTCTGGTTATCGTTTTTCAGCAATACCAGGGTTTTGCGCGCCACGTCACGGGCTTCGTTGCGGTGCAGGCGGCTGTCGGCATTGTTGTCGGCCGGGTCGTGAGCGGCGTTGCCGATGCGGCGATACGGGTCAGCGAACAACCCCATGTCGTACTTGGCGCCGAGCACTTCGCGCACAGCGTTGTCGATATCTTTCTGGGAAATCTCGCCGTCCTTGAGCAGACCTGGCAACTGCTCGCCGTAGGCCGAATCGTTCATGCTCAGGTCAACCCCGGCCTTGATCGCCAGTTTGGCGGCTTCACGCTCATCACGGGCCACGCCATGGCGGATCAATTCCTTGATGGCGCCGTGGTCGCTGATCGTCACGCCCTTGAAGCCCCAGTCCTTGCGCAGCAGGTCTTTCAACAGCCACGTGTTGGAGGTTGCCGGTACACCGTTGATCGAGTTGAGCGCGATCATCACCCCGCCAGCACCGGCATCGATGGCGGCGCGGTAAGGTGGCAAGTAATCCTGAAGCATGCGCGTCGGACTCATGTCGACGGTGTTGTAGTCACGGCCGCCTTCGACAGCGCCGTACAGCGCGAAGTGTTTGACGCTGGCCATCAGGCTGTCGGCGCCGCCGGGGTGCTCACCCCGATAAGCGTTGACCATTACCTTGGCGATGCGCGACACCAGATAGGTGTCCTCGCCAAATCCCTCCGAACTGCGGCCCCAGCGTGGGTCGCGGGAGATATCGACCATCGGCGCGAAGGTCATGTCGATGCCGTCGGCACTGGCTTCGATTGCTGACGTGCGGCCGCTCAAGGCGATGGCGTCCATATCCCAGCTCGCTGCCAGGCCAAGGCTGATTGGAAAAGTCGTACGATGGCCGTGGACCACGTCGTAGGCGAAGAACATCGGAATTTTCAGGCGACTGTTCGCGACGGCGGCCTCCTGCAACGGACGGTTGTCCGCGCGGGTCACCGAGTTGAACGTCCCGCTAATTCTGCCGGCGGCAATTTCCTTGAGGATTTTCGGCTGTGGCATTTCCGGGCCGATGCTGATGAGTCGCAACTGCCCGATCTTTTCATCAAGGGTCATTTGCTTCATCAGGTCGGAGATGAATGCGTTCTTATTGTCCAGCAAGGTGTCGTTTGTCTCGGCCAAAACCGAGTGACTGGCCAGGCCGACTACAAGGCCCAGCAAACACAGCTTATTCATGAATGATTTCTCAAGGCGTTCTTCAGCAACTCACGTTAAGTACTGGTCAGCCAAAATTTGGGGTATTGAGCCTGTTGCGCTTATTGTCGATCAGGGCGAGCCGCCGCTGAATTCTTTGTCGCGCAGAGTATCTTTAGCGCAGCGAGTTTTAGCTTATTGCGCGTTAGCAATCCAGTGTTGGCCGCGGATTATGCCGGGGATCGTCCGATTTGGCTAAAGTCAGTCTGCCGGGCTGTAAGAAAAAGTATTTCGAAAAGGGAGAAAAGAACATGCAAACGCAACGGGGCTACCGCTTCAGTTGGTCCATGACGGCGCTGATGCTGCTGAGTACGTTGCTGGCCGGTTGCGGCATCAACAACATTCCCACCTATGACGAACAGGTAAAAGCCGCCTGGGCACAGGTGCAGAACCAGTATCAGCGCCGTGCCGACCTGGTCCCCAATCTGGTGGAGACCGTCAAGGGCTTCGCCAAACAGGAGCAGACAACCCTGACCGCCGTCATTGAAGCGCGAGCCAAGGCCACGTCGATTCAGGTTGACGCCAGCACCTTGAACGATCCGGAGAAACTCAAGCAGTTCCAGCAAGCCCAGGGCCAGCTCACCGGAGCGTTAAGCCGTTTGATGGTGGTGTCCGAGCGTTACCCGGACCTGAAATCCAACCAGAACTTCCTCGCCCTGCAGTCGCAACTTGAAGGCACGGAAAACCGTATCAGCGTGGCGCGTAAAGACTTCATCGCCTCGGTCGAGCGTTACAACACCGAAATTCGCACCTTCCCCGGTCGCCTCTGGCACACAGTGATGTACAGCGATCTACCGATCCGGCCGAACTTCGAAGCCACTGCAGCTGACTCCGATAAAGCCCCGGAAGTGAAATTCTGATGGGCGCCCTGCGGCTTGCCCTGCTGGGCTTACTGTTGGCTTGCGCCACGGTGGTCCTGGCCGCACTGGTGTTTCCGCCCATGACCGGACGGGTGGTCGATACCGCTCAACTGATCGACGCGCAAACCAGAACGCAGCTGTCGCAAATGCTCGAGGCCCATGAGCAGACGACCGGAGAACAAGTGGTGGTGGTCACGCTGCCCAACCTGCAAGGCACCACCATCGAAGACTACGGCTATCAACTGGGCCGTTTCTGGGGCGTCGGGCAAAAGGACAAAGACAACGGCGCACTACTGATCGTTGCCCGCGATGATCACAAAGTGCGGATCGAGGTCGGTTACGGTCTCGAAGAACGCCTCACCGATGCCCAATCTTCGGTGATCATCAACCAGATCATCGCCCCGGCGTTCAAGGCCGGTAACTTCTCCGGTGGCATCAGCCAAGGCACAGAGGCCATGATTCAAGTGCTGGGTGGCGATCCGCTGGCCGAGCCTGCTCCCGTGACTGAAGGTGATACGGATTCCGGCGATCTCATACAGAATATTCTGTACCTCGGGCTGTTTCTGATCTTCATCTTTCTCAATATGCGTTGGGGTGGGGGCGGTCGTTTCGGGGGTGGAGGCTTCATCAGCTCCGGCGGTTCTGGAGGTTTCGGCTCCAGTTCTGGCAGTAGTGGCGGTTCCAGTGGCGGCGGTGGCAGCTTCGGCGGCGGCGGTGCGTCTGGCAGTTGGTAGTAGGCAGTAGGTAGTTGAAGTGGATACCTCAGGCAGTTCGTCATCAATGGATCAGCGAGTGATTGCACGCTATGGCTTTACTGAATAACGACGAGCAACGTCAGGTCACTGAGGCCGTCCGTCGGGTCGAATTACGAACCGATGCCGAACTGGTCACGGTGTTGGCTGCACGGGCGGATGACTATGCGTACGTGCCGTTGATCTGGGCCGGGCTGGTGGCACTGTTGCTGCCCGGACTGATCAACTATTACCCAGGCTGGCTGAGCGCCAACCAATTGCTCCTGACCCAGATCGCCACCTTCATTGTTGCCGCGCTGATCATGCGCATTCCGTCGGTAACGACCCAGCTGATCCCCCGGTCGGTACGGCATTGGCGCGCCGGTAACCTGGCCCGCCGACAATTCCTCGAACAAAACCTGCACCGTACGATAGGCGGCACCGGCATCCTGATCTTCGTCTCCGAAGCCGAGCGTTACGTAGAAATCCTCGTTGACCGAGGCATCAGCAGCCGTTTGGACGACGGCGTCTGGAAAGCGCTGATCGACGTCTTCACCCAACAGGTCAGCGATGGGCAGACCCTGGAGGGCTTTTTGGGCTGCATCGAAGCCTGCGGTGAGTTGCTGGCCGACCATGTGCCGGTGACGCAGACAAGGAATGAGTTGCCGAATCGGTTGGTGGTGTTGGGGTGAGAGAGGGTATTGCAGTTGCCTGATAGTCTTTGGTGTTTCATCTGACGCCTTCGCGAATAAATTCGCTCCCACAGTTGATTTTTGGCCAGACACAAAACCCTGTGGGAGCGAATTTATTCGCGAAGAGGCCCGGCCTGGCACCGCCAATCGCCAACCCGTAATTAAATTAACCCTGCACCCTCAACCCGCCTAAAATACTCGCCTCGTTATTTCCAGCCCGCCCGAGGCGCTTTCCGATGTCAGCCACTGCAACTCCCACCCAGTCTGTGCCGGATCACCGTGCGCAGTTTTTGAGCCTGCTGGACACCAGTCTGTCCCAGAACTCCTTTATCAAGCTGGTGCTGGCCAAGTACGTCGGTGCCGAGGTTGAGTTGCAGCGGGTGATCATCAAGCTGGCGACGATCAAGGAGCAGCCGTGCCTGTCGTTCGTGTATCGCTACAAAACCCGCGACATCACCAAGAATTTCCCGCTGGCCGAAGGGGTTGAGGTGATCGCCGGTCTGCTACCCGATGCGTTCAAGAACGCGCATTTGTTGTCGCTCACCGACGAAGTGCAGCTGGAGTTCAGCAAGAAAGGCAAAAGTACGCTGTTCAAGGGCAAGGCCCAGCAGGAGCGCGAAGCGCCGTCCGTCGAGCATGATCGCGAGAAAAAGCGCTTTCTGGAACTGAGCCGGCCGTTCTTGACTGACCTGGGCGTGACCAATAAACAGCACGAACTGATCCCGTCCATGTCGCGCAAATGGAAGCAGATCAACAAGTTCATCGAGGTGTTTTCCCACGCCTTGAGTTCGTCGCCGCTGGCGCTGGATCAGCCGATCAAGGTCGCGGATTTTGGTTCGGGCAAGGGCTACCTGACGTTCGCCATCCACGATTACCTGCGCAACAGCTTGCAGGTCGAAGGCCATGTGACCGGCGTCGAGTTACGCGAAGACATGGTCACCCTGTGCAACGCTGCCGCTGCACGTCTGGAGCATCCGGGCCTGATTTTCCAGCATGGCGATGTGCGCACCGTGGCGCCCAGTGCCATTGATGTAATGATCGCCTTGCACGCCTGCGACATCGCCACCGATTACGCGATCCACATGGGTATTCGTTCCGGGGCGTCGATCATCATGTGTTCGCCGTGCTGCCATAAGCAGATTCGCTTGCAGATCCAGAGCCCGACGCTGCTGCGGCCGATGCTGCAATACGGCTTGCACATGGGCCAGCAGGCAGAAATGGTCACCGACAGCCTGCGCGCGTTGTTCCTCGAAGCCTGTGGTTATGAGACCAAGGTGTTCGAGTTCATCTCGCTGGAGCACACCAACAAGAACAAAATGATTCTTGCGGTCAAACGCGCAGAGCCGCTCAAACAGCCCGAGTTGCTGGCGAAGATTCAGGAATTGAAAGAGTTTTACGGCATTCAGGAGCACTGCCTGGAAACCTTGCTCCAGGCAGATGGCTATATCAGCTGATTAGATTCTGGTGCTGATCGGCTTGGACGCAATGACGGTGGTCTTGCGCCCAAGCATCACAGTGGCGATCACACCGGCGGCGAACAACCAGGTAATCGGCTCGATATGCTCACCAAAAAACAGCGCTGAAAAGGCGATGGTGAAGAATATCTGCAACAGCTGAACCTGACTGACGCGGGAGATGCCGCCCATGGCCAGACCGGCATACCAGGCGAAGAAGCCTATGAATTGCGAGAATATCGACACATAACCAAACGCCCACCAGGCGCCTGTCGATATCGGCCCTTGATGCTGCACCATCAGATAAATCACCGGCCCAAGCAGCAGTGGGCTGGACAGCACCAGCGCCCAACAGATTACCTGCCAGCCCCCCATCTCTTTGGCCAGACGGCCACCTTCGGCGTAACCCAAAGCACCGATGGCGATCGCCGCCAGCATCCACAAGTCTCCCGCCTGAATCGTCCCGGCGCCGCTGATCAAGGCATAACTGAGCACCAGCGCACTGCCCAACGCCGCGCAGCCCCAGAAGGCTTTCGACGGCCGTTCATGGGACAGCCACGCCGCGTAGATCGCCACGCACAGAGGCTGTAGGCCATTGACCAATGCGCCGTGGGACGCTGGCAGGGTTTTCATCGCCCAGGCCGACAGCACCGGGAAGCCGATGATCACCCCGAGAATTACCAGGCTCAGTCCTTTGATCTGCGCCCACGTCGGCCATTTTTCCCGTCGCCAGAGCAGCAACACCGCCGCCGGAATCGCTGCCAGCAGCGCGCGGCCTAAACCATTGAGTAGCGGGTGGACTTCCTGGACCACGATGCGGGTCATAGGCAGCGTCAGACTGAAAATAATCACTCCGATCAGGCCTAGGGCCATACCGGTGTTTTCGCGAGAGGACATGATGAAAGCAGAGCCTGTGATTGTGGGGGGCAGAGGCATTCATATAGCCACAAACCGACTATTGACGCCCTCACAGCTGTCGAGAAATTTGTCCATACAGTTGGCGAACTGCTCATACCCCCGACATCTATAGGATGTTCACGGCAGACCGAATGAGGCACCGTAGATAAAAAAGGCCTGAGTGGTCGCACTGAGATGATAATTTTTTTGATCAAGGAAAATCTGAATGCATCTAATCGGAAAACGCTGCGCGGAATATCTCTTGCTTGCCTGCACGGTCTCCTACGGCACTTTCGCGATGGCGACTGCTGAACAGTCGGATATTGATGCCACCGTGCAGGACGCCGCCCAAGCCGTCATGCAGCAATACTCTATTTCAGGCTTGTCCATTGCGGTGACCGCCCATGGCAAGCAACGGTTCTACAACTACGGCGTGGCGTCCCGGCAAACACAGCAGAAGGTGACGAGCGATACGCTCTTTGAAATCGGGTCGATCAGCAAAACGTTCACGGCAACGTTGGCGACTTACGCTCAGGCCAGTGGCCGGCTTTCACTTACCGACAATCCGGGCAAGTACCTGCCTGAACTCCAGGGCAGCAATATCGATAAGATGACGCTGATCAACTTGGGGACGCATACGGCGGGGGGGTTTCCCCTGCAGGTTCCTGACGCCATACAGAACACCGCGCAGTTGATGGACTATTTCAAGGGCTGGCAACCACAGTATGCCCCTGGTACCCACAGAACCTACGCCAACCCCAGTGTCGGGCTGCTGGGCATGATTGCTGCCAAGAGTCTGGAACTGCCTTTCGACGAGGCGATGGAGCAACGACTGTTTCCCTCGCTCGGTATGTCGAACAGCTACATCAACGTACCGGCAAGCAAGATGCCGCTCTACGCTCAGGGTTATGACAAAGAGAATGCCCCGGTCAGATTGAATCCCGGAGTGCTGGCGGCCGAAGCCTACGGGGTGAAAACCAGCGCCAAGGATCTGATTCGCTTCGTCGAGGCGAATATGAGGCGCACGGAGTCAGACCCCATACTTAACCGTGCGATCCTCGATACCCACACGGGCTATTTCAAGCTGGGCTCGATGACCCAGGATTTGATCTGGGAGCAATACAGATACCCGGTAGAGCTCAAGACACTGATAGAAGGCAACTCCAACAAGATGGCTTACGAAACCCATGCCGTTACAGCACTTAATCCGCCTTTACCTCCACAGGACGCCGTCTGGATCAACAAGACCGGCTCGACCAACGGGTTCGGTGCCTATGTGGCCTTCGTGCCGGCGAAGGCGCTCGGCATTGTGGTGCTCGCCAACAAGAATTATCCCAACGAGTCCCGGGTTCGCCTGGCACATCAAATCCTGAGCAAACTGGCTTGCTGCTCGAACGCTCAGGACTGACGCTCAGCGCCCCAAGCCTGATGGCTTTGGTGTCGGCAGGGGTGTGTTCAAGCCTTCCACCGACACCGATAACGCCGGATCGCCCAAGGGGTGGGTCTTGGCATCGAAGAACTTCAGCGTGACGGCCAACCCAGCGAACAGGCTGGTGTAGTGTCGCTTCTGGTGCTGGATAAACGCCTGGCTGCGCGGATAAATGGACAGAGCAATGGTCTTGACCCCGGCCTGTCTGATGGCATCGACAATGTGGCTGTCTTGCTTGCCAAGGGCGTGGCCGAAGATGCACAGCGCGTCTTTATGGCTGGCCAGCTGCGAGTGGCAGAAGGACAGGTAATCCGTGTGGCGGATCATCTTCAGCTTGTTCGCGCAGCTGTCCTCGCTGATGAATATCGGCACGTCATCCAGGGCATTGATGGCGAAACTGCCTAGCAGGGTGCTTTCTGATGACAACAGCTTGCGCACACTGCCGTCGAGGTTCTTCACCAGGTGCAGGCCGCCATGCAAGTAGAGCATGCGCGTGGCCTTGGCGACCGTGTGGCTTGGGTCGAAGGTGGCGTCTTCGCCGAACAGGTCATTGAATTTCTGCGGCGACTGCATCACGGCCCAGTAGCAGAGCAAATCGTAGTTGGTCGAATAGACGGTGCGGTACTGGCTGAGTTCTTGATTGATGCGGGCGAGGGCTTTTTCTTCCACCAGACGCCACGGGATGTGCACCGAACGTATCGCGTGGATCAGGGCTTCTTTGATGGCGAAGTAGCGATTGCGCGGCGACGAAGAGCTGATGGTCAGCGCGGCGTTGACGCGCATGGCGGTTTTCAATGCACTGAGGATCGGCTCGAAGTTGCTGGTGTTCATGGCCTTGAACACCGCGAGCTCGGTTTGGCTCAACGGCTTGTTGCGGGTGGTTTCGGCTTTTTCGAAGAGTGAGTCGTAGGAGAAGTTCTTCCAGACCGCCATGCTCGCGCCGTTCCCGACCAGCAAACCGGAAAAGGGGGTGGCCGCCCGCAGCTCATTCCAATCGGCAAGCTCAGCGTCAAAATCCGTGAATTCCATAATCTCTGTTCGTCGTCGTCAGGTCGGGAAAGTACAGCGCGGGGACTTTATCACGCCTGCCGCTCGATCCCGACGCTGATGGCCGCTATTGCGCCAGATCAATATGAGGTGCTGGCAATCGGACGATGCTGTAAGCATTCGCCAACCAGAGGCCACCCATGAGCATCACCTCCAGCGTCATCTGCGACGCAGTCGACCTGCTAAAAGGCTTCGTCGGCTACCACCACAAAGCCGACAAATACATCGTCCGCTTCAGCGAAGACGCCTTCGGCATGGACGTCACCGACGCCAGCATCACCCCCACCAGCGAATTCGTCTGGCGCGCCGGTGAGGGGCAACTCATGACCCTCAGCCGTGAGTGGGTGCAGTTGCTGCTGGCGCAGAATATCGATGATCGGCTGAATATCACCGAGCCGTTGCGGGTTTATGTGAGACGGGTGGACTTGCCGGAGATAACGGCGGTGCGGAGGTTGAAGGGGGAGGGGTGATTCAGGATCAGCCAGGCAGAGGAATGCGTACCCCAGTGGGAGCGAATTTATTCGCGAAGGCGTCGGCACATCCAGCATCGTGGGCGCCTGATAGACCGTATTCGCGAATGAGACTACGCGTTCCGATTGCTCCCACAATTGATCCGGTCCGCCAGAAAAACTGGGGATAGACCACGGTTTCTTAAATCGGAAAACAATGGTCTGTACACGATTGTGTCTCTGAATCAGCGCCCCGGCTGCCATTCTGAATAAGCCGGCATACCGTCGTACTCAAGCCACGGCACGTCATGCGATACCCAGATATGGTTTTCAGGCACTGCGTCTGGGTCTTCATCCAGGGTTGCGACACGAACGATGACGACAGGGGATTGCGGGCGTTCGGCAACCAGATGAGAGCCGCATACCGAGCAGAAGTGGCGCAGTTTGCCGGGGGATGACTCGTAGGATGAAAGCTTTTCCGGGCCCTGCAGCCAACGAAAATGTTCGCGCCTGACCCCGGCCGTTGTGGCGAATGCTGCAGCGTGGGATTTCCTGCAGGTGCGGCAATGACAATGGCCGATAGGCAGGTCGATGCTGTCAATTTCGTATTCAACAGCCCCGCAGGCGCAGCTACCTTTCATGTTCTCTCCCTGAATGTTCAATAAATCGCTGCGAGGCAGCGGACCAACGTTCGTCGGACGGATTCATTTTCCATGGGACGTTCGATCTTGGTAAGTCGCTGACGGGTGAGCCTGGGATTTTTTTTGAGGCGTTGCGGAAGCTGATTGTGTTCAGGGAGGTTCTGAAAAGTCAGAAATGAAAATCCGGGGGATATAGCGTCAGGCCGAAAGCCTGAAAGAAAGTGGAGCGGGTGAAGGGAATCGAACCCTCGTTATCAGCTTGGGAAGCTGGAGTAATGCCATTATACGACACCCGCTCTGAGCGGCTGACTTTGTACCAGATGTGGGCGCTGAACTGAAGCGCTAATTTTTTTCAGGCGGGTTTCTGGCGTTTTTTCAGATAAATCTGCTGCGTCTGACAGATTGCTTTCGCGAATAAATTTGCTCCCACAGAGTTTGCAACGTCAGATAGATCACACATTCCCTGCAGGCGCTGCCGAAGGTTGCGATTCGGGCAGCGCCCACAGGGGTGAGTGCTTTCAGTTCAGAGTGCAAAAGCATGATGACTCTGTACCTGTGTGTAACGTGAACGCTTTGGGGCGGGTTCCGGTTGGAGGAAGCTCAACAAGGCCTTTTGAGAGTCGCTGCAGGCGGCTTTGTGTTCCATGTCCAGGAAGTGCCCGGTGCTCTGGATGGTGCTGAAATGGCAGTTGCGCACGTGCTCGCCGAAGAGCCTGGCGTCGTCCGCGGCGGTGTATTCGTCCCACTCGCCGTTGAGGAATAACAAGGGCACGTCGATGCTTTTCGCCGCGTTGATGTAGCACAGGTGATCGGTGGTCAACACTTGGCTGATATGGAAGTGCATTTGCACGTATTCATGAATGTCCAGGCTGCTGACGTGCCGATAGTTGAAGCGCTTGAACAGCGACGGCAGGTGCTTGCCGATGGTGTCGTTCACCAGGTGGCCGACTTCGTGTCGATCGAAAGCGCCGAGGTGCCTGACGCCTCTTTCGAGGTAGTCGCGCATGTGTTCGTTGACCACCGGTGAGAACGAACTGATGACGGCTTTTTCGATCCGCCGAGGCTTTTGCGCGAGGGCGAACAAGGTTGCCGCACCGCCCCAGGAAAAGGACATCACGTGCTCGGCCGCGAAGTGGTCGATCAGCTCGAGCAGGATCTGACCTTCGAGCTCTTTGGTCAGCGGCTGCTTGTTCAGGTTGTGGGCTTTGGATTTGCCCGCGTAGGGTTGGTCGTACAGCACCACATTGAATTGAGGGTGCAGGTTACGGACGGTTTGGGCAAAGGACGCAGTAGTGGCCAACGAGCCGTTGACCAGGATGATGGTCTTTTCTGCGGCGTCTGCGCGATAGAACTCCGTGTAAACCCGGAACTGGCCTTGTATATCAAGCACAGCGATTTCTGGCCTCATGTCATATGACTCCTGGCGTAGAACAGGTATGCGCGCAATCGAGCTTGCACGAGTTTCATGACAGGTAGGCATACGCCTGGAAGGGGGAGCCCATGTCGATCCGATGGGATCTGGTCGACAGGTATTGTTATTGGCGGGCGGTTTGTCGGCTCGGAACCTGAGGTCCTCGGGACGGCAAAAAGTTTCTTAGAATGACGAACTGACCAATCAGTCACATGCGGACTGACGATTGGATTCAAGCAGGCTCAAGCGGAACCCGCAAGTGCCATTGGTAAATTGTTCGACAACTTCTGCTGAGCGGTCGGAGGGGGATCAAATCGCGAGGATTTCTTTTGCGCTCAACGCGCGGTATTGCCCGGGCGCCAGAGCCGCGTCCAGGCACAGTGGCCCCATGCTTTCGCGGTGCAGACGCAGCACTTTGTTGTTGAAGTGGCCGAACATCCGTTTGACCTGATGGTAGCGCCCCTCGACGATGCTCAGGCGTGCGCAATGGGGGGCGAGCACGATCAGTTCGGCCGGCTGAGTGGTGAGGTCTTCGAAGGCAAAATAAAAGCCTTCAGCGAATTTCTGTACATAGTCATCGGTGATCGCTTGCTCGGTTTCGACGTAGTAGATTTTCGCCAATTTGGTCTGTGGCTGAGTCAGTCGCCGCGACCATACGCCATCGTTGGTGATCAGCATCAGACCCGAGGTGTTGAAGTCGAGCCGCCCGGCGATGTGCAGATCCTCTTTATCCGGTTCGTCGAGCAGGTCGAGCACCGTCGGATGCTGCGGGTCGACGGTCGCGCTGACGCAGCCCGGCGGTTTGTGCAGCATGAAATAGCGCGCCGGCTTGCCGGCTTGCAGCAGGTCGTCGTCGCATTCCACCCGGTTGAACTCACGCACTTCGTGAAGTGGGTTGCTGATTGTTTGACCGTCGACTTTGATCCGCCTGCCCACGAGTGCAAAGCGCACGTCCTTGCGGCTGAAACGCGGCAGGTTGCTGAGGAAACGATCAAGACGCATGGCGGTGACGGACGACTGGGAAAGGGGCGCACATGGTATGCGATCTAGGCGCAGTGCTTCGAGCGGGCGTCGGTTTCGACTTGTGCACAACGCGGGCACAGGCAGGCTTCGTTGCGCACGTCCAGCGGCAGGGCCTCGAGCACAGCCGGGTCGAGGCTGACCGAAAAGCACCAGCAGGGCTGCGCCGCCGTACGCGGGTCGGCCAGGGTGCAGCTATTGCCGAAGCCGCAGACCGGACAGCGGTCAGGGTTGATTGAGCTTTTTTCCATATCGCAGCTGTTCATGGCGCGCCTATTCAAAATGAGAGAGTGCCATCTCCATGCACACCCGGTTGCGTCCGCTCTGTTTGGCGCGATACAACGCGCGGTCGGCGCGGGCGATCAGGCTGTGCAGGGTGTCGTTGGGTTGCATTTCGGTCAGGCCCAGGCTGACGGTGATCTGCAACGGCGTGTCGGCAAAGCTGTAGCGGTGTTGCTCGGCCAGCAGACGAATTTTTTCCGCGACGTGCTGAGCATGGGCGCTGTCAGTGTCTTTGAGCAGGATGATGAATTCTTCGCCGCCCCAGCGACAAATGATATCCGACTGACGCAGGCAGCTTTGCAGGTCCTTGGCGAAGCCAGCGAGCACTTCGTCGCCCGCCAGATGGCCATGGTTGTCATTGAGGCGCTTGAAGTGATCGAGGTCGAGCAGCAACGCCGCCAGCGGCTTGGGCTCGCGCTGTGCCTCCTGCATCGCCTTGAGCGCCAACAGGTCGAAGCCGCGGCGGTTGGGCAGGCCGGTGAGGCTGTCGAGGGTGGCCTGGGCTTCGATCTTTTGCTGATAGCGGCGGATGACTCGATGCAGCAGAAGCACTACCACCAGTGTCACCACCAGGCAGATGAACAGGTTCAGGTACAGTGACTGCCGGATATCACTCAGGGCGCCGTCTTCCTGCTTGTCGACGTACAGGTACCAGTTCAGCTCCGGAATGAAGCGCACGTTGAGGAAGTGGCCCTGACCCTGAGCCTGATATTCGTAACTGCCGGTTTGCGGCTTGGGCAGCTTGCGTTGCAAGTCTCTCAGGACCGGCAGGTCGCTGAGAGACTGACCGATGGCCGCACCTTGCGGGCCACCGTCGGCACCGGTGAGAACGATCCGGCCGGAGGTATCGGCGAAGTACACGCTGCGTTGATATCGCTGCTGATAGCGGTCGATCAACTTGGTCACCGCATCCACGGTCAGGCCCACACCCGTCGCACCGATGAAGTTGTCTTTGTAGTCAAACACCTTGTAGTTGATGAAGAAGGTCAGGTTGTCCTTGTTGGCCATGTCCGGATCGACGTTGATTTCGTAGGGCGCAGCCATGTCGCGCACCCGGTAATACCAGACGTCACGGGGCTCATGGGCGTCTATTTTTTTCAAGACACCTTTGGCCTGGTAATACTTGAGGCTGGTGTTGGAAACAAAAAAGGCCGTGTAAGCGCTGTAGTGACTCATGACCTCGTTGAGGTAACGGGTCATTTGTTCGGGATCGTGCTCGCCTGCCACCACCCAGTCACGCAGGAACGTGTCGCGGGCCATCATTGAAGAAATCAGGATCGGTCGAACCAGATCCTTTTGGATCTCCGAATACACCGTATCCGAGGTCAATGGCAACTCGGTATTGACGATGCCGTCGCGAATCGAGGCCCGTGAGGCGTAGTAGCTGAGCAGAGATGTCGCCAGAAAGCCGCTCCCCAGCAGGACTATCAACGTCAGGATCAGTGACCGTTGTGAATTGAGTGCGGAGCGAAGGGGCATAACGAATCCGGTGGTGAGCAATCCAAGAGTGGCGGCATGCTAGCCTGCCGCCACTGTTTTGCGCTATTCCCGTTTCAACCTCAGGGAATGATCAACGAACCCACGGACGGCGCCGTGTAATCCGGGGCGAGGCCCAACAGCGAACTGATCGCAGAACAACGGCAGTGCACCAGCAAAATCCTGTCGTAATGAATGCCCTGCCCGGACAGCGTTTTGAACAGGTCTTCCAGGTTGGGGTGGGTCATGCCAAAGCGATTTCTGACGGTGAGTACATCCATCGGCGTGGCGGGTAGCCCGTTTAAAGGCGACTGATTCGAATTGCGCACCACATGACTGATCTCTTGATAGGTCTCACCGTGGGCACTCTGGAATTTGGCCAGCGAGTAATTTTTGATCCTGCCCGGAAGAGCCGTTCCGGCCAGCACCTTGTCGGTAAGGGTGTACGCGGGCAGTTGGCCGGGAGGAAGGGCCGAGGCGTTGTCGACGTTGGTTACAATGGAGAAGGGTCTGACCCTCTGACTGACGACCCGGTGCAGTCTTGGATCGATGAGCTCGTAACCATGCGGCGCGTAAGTCCTGAGTTCGGTGCCATTGGGGATCGGCGTGGTCTTGGTCCATGGCAGGTAGTAGCCGTGGGTGCTGACCACCAGAGTTCTGGCCTGCGCCTTGTCGGAGGTCCAGAGCAGGAATTTGCGACCCAGTTTCCAGGCCTTGACCGGTAACGTCCCGAAGGCTGGATGCCCCGGAATGTTCCAGGTCTTGAGCAGGCTATTGGTTCTGAAGAATGTTTCCAGCCGGGTTCGGCGTCTGTTGATCGACTGGTGGAGCCATGAGCCGAAACTTCGGTTGACGGCCGCTGCGGCGTTTGCCGTTTTTCCTGAAACCACGAATCTGCTGAACGAACGCAACAGTCGAGGGGTCGCAGGCGCCAGATGAAACAGCCCCAACGACAAGCCATTGAGCAGGGCCAGGGTTTTCTCATTGGCTCGATTTCCCGGCAGCTTCGCGATCTCCGCGCTCAGGTACACGGAGCCGACATGCGCTGCCAGCGAGGCAAGTATGGCCGGGGTCAACAGTATCGACAGAGGCGCCAACAACAACTGCAGGTGGTTGAGTTGCTCTGCCCAATAGCGCAGCGAGACCTCTCTCGACGTCACGATCTGGTCATTCGCATCGTCCTGAAAGTTGCGTTGCAGTGCCTCGCGCATGAAAGCGAAGGGCGACGACATCACCGGTTTTTCACACAAACTCCGGGCCTGGGCTTTGTGCAGGTCGTTGGCATAGATCACATTGGTCCACGGTCGGAGCAGGGAAGGCGACGAATCAGGTGTCCGCTTGCCAGCCCAGATTTCCAGGATATAGGTGAACTTTTTGTGGATGCTGGTAGGCAGATAGTTCAGCAGCGCGCGTCGCCACTGCTCATCCCTGGTGGCGGTTTGCAGATGCTGGTTGAGTTCATCGTCGCTGTGGAACTCGACAAACGCCACGTCCTGGCCGGCTTGATAGAGGACCGTGAGGTTTTTTTTGCTCTGGCTGAAGGTCAGCAAGCCGGCACAGATCTGGCACTGCGTGCCGTCGATCAACGAGGTTTGCACGTAGAAGCCCAATGCGTTGCAGCGAATCTCGTTTGAGGTGGTGTTCGATGAGGTCGCTTCCAGCATCCCGACCAGAAGATCGAACCCTGCGCGTGATAGCTGCCGCTGTTTAAGGCTGATCACCGCCTGAGCCATGAAGGTGGTCTTGAACGACTGTTCGATCGCCGAGCCTTGTTGCTGCCAAAAGCGCTCGAGCCGCTGCGACATCCACTCAAGAAAATTGACGCCCTTGATGTGGTTTTCGATGGCCTCAGGCTCTATGGCCAGCCTGGCGTCTTCGGACCACGTGCCTTTGCCGGTGAGGTCGGTGTACACCTCTGTGCGACCGCCGTGATCGAGATAACCCACTGGCCGATCGACCCGGTAGTTGCTCAGCAGCGCGTCGCTCAGGCTGATCGCGATTTCGTCGGGGCTATGCACATAAGTCGTGGGCGTATGAATGCTGCCCAACGGCGTCCTCGATGTGCCGTGGACATAACGAATGAACACATGATCTGGATTCTGATGCAGTTGATGGTGCTGGCGCAGGTAAGCGCGCATCAGTCGGTTGGCGGCCATCGATGGATGGGGTATCCGCTTGAGGATGTCCGGCTGCATCGGCCAGCGTTCGAGGGCACTCACCAGGGTCAGGCTGCGCTCGACCAACATGAATAAACGATCCGTACTGAGTTGCTCGAATGAAAACGCCTTTTGCGCGGCGGTGAGCGTGGAAAAGATGTCCCCATCGATGATTTTTGTGTCGAGGGCCAGCGGTGCTGCACCGGGTTCGAGGGCCATGTTCAGGAAAAGCGCGAGCCAAGACGAAGCATTCAGGGCTTCAAGTAGTTTGTGCTTCGTCAGCTCAGGGTTGTCGCCGATGTATTCAACGACAACAGGTTTCTGGCCGAGGATGTGAATGAAGCTGTGTGAGGTGTTTTTTGAGGTCAGCTGGAAAATACCCGGCACGACTTGGCCGTTGAGCGACACGACGCGGACAACTGTCCGTTCGCCTATGGCGGTTGTTTCCAGCGCTTCGACCTCGGTAGGAAAACGGTTCAGGCCCAGGGCTTCAAGCGCCAGGTTATAACCGTCGAGGCTGATGGCTTTACGTGCGCGCTGTCGGGCCAGCGTGTCGAGAAATGAAAGCTTGGCGAGGGCGCGATACGTCGTTTCATGCTTGGCCCAGAAGGCGGTTAATAACGCCTCGTAGTGTTGGGGCCAATCCGTTGTGTTGATCAGTGTGAGGGCCTGAGTGGTCGTAAACGAAGGTGTCCCGTCATCAAGCGCTCGCTCAGGTTCGGCACTCTGCATCAGCGCATAAAAACCGGCGGCATCGAACGACGCAACGGCCACGTCGGTGAGGGACAGGCGCCACTCGTAAACGTCCTGACCATCGACAAGGACGGCAGGACGCGCCTCTGTCGTGAACTCAATGTACATCTGGTCCGGCGAAAGGTGCTTGCCGGTCTGCTCCAACAAACGCCGGGTCAGCTGTTCTTTGACATAGGCACGCGGCGCTGGTGGGCAGTCCATGTCCATCTGCCAGGCTTTCAAGCTCAGGTGGGAAGTGGCGAGCAGTCTGGCGGCACGACCCTTTCTAAGGGTGGCGATTTGTTTGTGGTTGAGCGCGGTGGTGGCATCGGGGGCGGGTAGCTGTTGCTCCGATAGGCCCTCCAGTTGATCGGCGGGCGTTGCGTAGTAAAACGGTGATAGAGAAAAAGTGTCAGGAGACGGCAGGGCGTCGTTCTGTTCACTGTTGTTGCCCGTCTGGAGCACAACGGCGGGGTGTTCGAGGCTGTGCAGATTCTGTTCTTGGGTCATGTCGATGGCTGAACACGATGGGATGGCGCATCACTATGTCGTCTGGCGCTCGCTCAGGTCGTACATCTATGTAACGCCTGCACACTGACGCGCGCAGGCGTTCCTCTATTTACGCACTCAAATAAGCGCGCCATCCGCCCAGGTGACTGATGTTCGTCGCACCTTCCAGGCCATAGGGTTCGCAGATGAAGCCGCTTTCCCAGCGCCCATCCGCCAATTGCACCTTGCCCAGACCCAAGGGTGCCGGAATGCCGGTGAGGAACGAGCCCAGTTCACTGCTCGGCAGCTCCCAGACTTCCACGGCAATCGCCACGCCGCCTTGCTCGACGCGGAGCAGACCGGGCCGAAAGGGCGGGCCGCCCGCCAGCGCATAAAGCTGATAGTCCGCCGAGCTTTGCGTGGTTTCCAGTAAGTGACCACCGCGTTGCTTGAGTTGCCAGTTCAGCGCCAGACCCTCCAGGTGTGCGCCGCAGACCACCAGTCGTGCCTTGTCGTTGCGCGCGACATTGCCGGGTACGGACAGACGCAACTTATGGCCACCGATCAGGGGCAAGTCGGTCTGCCGTTGCAGGGCGTCAGCGAGGCTCAGCAAATATTGATCGGTGAAAACCCGACCGAACAGGGTTACGCCCCACGGCAGACCGTTGTCCATAAAGCCGCTGGGCACGGCGACGGCGGCGTAGTCCAGCAGGTTCATGAAGTTGGTGTAGTAACCCAGTTCCGAGTTGCGCAGCACCGGTTCGGCGTCCAGCTCGGCCAGGGTCACCGGGCGGCCGATGGAGGGGGTCAGCACACAGTCGAGGTCTTCGAGGGCTTTGTCGCACAGGGCCTTGAGCGCTTGCAGGCGGTATTGCGCGCGGAAGGTCTGCACGCCGGTCACCGCCGGGGCTTTCGACAGCACGGCACGAATCACCGGCAACACGGCTTGCGGATTCTGCGCCATCAACTCCCCGGCGACGCTGTAGCGTTCGGCGACCCACGGGCCGTCGTACAGCAGACGTGCGGCTTCGAGGAAGGGCGACAGGTCCAGCGTCACCGCTTCGCCGCCCATGGCGGTCAGGCGGTCGATAGCGTCATTGAACAGCGACGGGCCTTGTTTGCAGCCGAAGAATTCCAGGTCCTCTGCGCGCGGCACACCAAAGCGAAACGGGCGTGGCGCACCAAAGGCCGAAGCGTCGTTCCACAGCGGGTTGCTGCGGCTGTATTCGTCACGCGGGTCGAGGCGAGCGGTCAGCCCCAGCAACTGACTGGCCTCCCGCGCGGTGGCGGTGAAGGTGGTGACGCAGTCCAGGGTGCGGCAGGCCGGAACCACGCCTGCGGTGGAGATCAAGCCCTTGCTGGCTTTCAAGCCGACCAGATTGTTCAGCGCGGCAGGCACTCGGCCAGAGCCCGCGGTATCGGTGCCGAGGGCGAAGCTGGCGACACCCAGAGCCACGGCCAATGATGAACCGGCGCTGGAGCCGCCCGATGGATACTCCATCAGCACGCTGTTCGGGCAGGCACCGTAGGGTGAGCGGCTGCCGTTCAAACCGGTGGCGAACTGGTCGAGGTTGGTCTTGCCCAACGGGATCGCGCCCAATCCGATCAGTTGTTCGACGAGGGTCGCCGAGCGTTCCGGCGTATAGGCGAATGCCGGGCAGGCGGCGGTAGTGGGGATGCCAGCCAGATCGATGTTGTCTTTGATCGCAAACGGCACACCATACAGTGGCAGGTCCTTGAGGCTACGGCCCTCCAGTGATGCCAGGTAGGGTTCCAGTTCGGCAGCGCTCAGCAAATGAATGAACAGGTGATAGTCCGGGTTCAATGCAGCAGCTTTCTCGCGCAGGGCGTGGATCAGTTGTCGAGGTGTCTGGCTGCCGGTTTGATAGGCATCACGGACGCTGTCGAGGCGCAAGTCGCTGAGATGTAAGTCATGAGTCATGGCGAAATTCCGTCAAAAAGTAATAGGTTCAGTCAGCTTCCAGGACCACGACCCGTTGCCCGGCGCGTACCGCCGATCCGGGTTGCACGCGGACTTCGCGCACGGTGCCGGCAAACGGCGCCAATAGCGGAATTTCCATTTTCATCGACTCCAGAATCACCAGCACATCACCGATTGCGACGCGATGGCCGACCTCGACCTGCACCTGCCACAGGTTGCCGGCGATATGGCTGTCGACGCCGTGCTGGCCTGTTTCAAGGGGCTCGTCGTCGATGGCTGGCACCGCGGCTTCATCGCTTTCAAAGTTCGCTTGGCCACTGGCAATCCAGCGTTCGCGTTCGGCGTTGAAGGCCCCTTGCTGCTGGTTGCGAAACGCAGCAATACCCTCGGCTTCACGGGCCAGAAAGTCCTGATAGTCAGCCAGGTTCAAGGTGCTGTGTTCGATGTTCAGCGGGTAACGGCCCAGCGGGAAATCGCGGCGGATGCGCAGCAGTTCTTCTGCGCTGACCGGGTAAAACCGGATCTGATCGAAGAAGCGCAACAGCCACGGCTTGCCGTCGAACGCAGCGACTTCGCGGTAGCGGTTCCACATCTGCAAGGTGCGACCGACGAACTGATAACCGCCGGGGCCTTCCATGCCGTACACGCACATGTAGGCGCCGCCGATCCCGACGGAGTTCTCCGCGGTCCAGGTCCGCGCCGGGTTGTACTTGGTGGTCACCAGCCGATGCCGTGGGTCGAGCGGGGTGGCGACGGGGGCGCCTAGATAGACGTCACCCAGGCCCATCACCAGATAGCTGGCGTCGAATACCGTGCGCTGCACCTCATCGAGGCTGGGCAGATCGTTGATGCGGCGGATGAACTCCAGATTGCTCGGGCACCACGGCGCGTCCTTGCGCACGGTGGTCATATATTTCTCGATCGCCAACTGGCACGCCGGGTCATCCCAGGACAGTGGCAGATGCACGATGCGTGACGGCACTTGCAGGTCTTTGCTGGCACACACTGCACCCCATTCACCGGCGACGATGCCCAGCAGATCCGCCAGCGGCAGTTGCTCAGGCTGGTAGTGCACTTGCAGGGAACGAATGCCCGGTGTCAGGTCGATCACGCCGTGCAGTGCTTTGGCTTCAAGTGCCTGCATCAGCGCATGACCGCGAAAGCGCAGCACCAGATCCAGCTCCGGTGCGCCGATTTCCAGCAGCACGTGGGTATCGCCTGAGAGGCGGGCGACCAGACGGGTGTCGTCCTGACCGATGTCCAGCACAATCGGTGAGGTCAGGGACGCCAGAGATATTCCCTGTGGGAGCGAATTCATTCGCGAAGGCGCCAGATCAGACACCGCGTCGCCTGCTTCGCGAATGAATTCGCTCCCACAGAGATCGGCGGTTGCCAGGGTGCGCGCGGTGACCAGATCGACCGGATGAAACTGCACCTTGTCCCCAGCCTTGAGTTGCCCCAACTGCCAAAGGTCGGCCTCGATGATGGTCACCGGGCAGACGAAGCCGCCAAGGCTCGGACCGTCGGGGCCGAGGATCACCGGCATGTCACCGGTGAAATCCACCGCGCCGATGGCGTAGGGGTTGTCGTGGATGTTGGAGGGGTGCAACCCGGCTTCACCGCCGTCGGCGCGGACCCATTCCGGTTTCGGACCGATCAGGCGTACGCCGGTGCGGCTGGAGTTGAAATGGACTTCCCAATGGGTGGCGAAGAAGGTCTCGATGTAGCGCTCGGTGAAATACTCAGGCGCACCGTGTGGGCCGTAGATCACCCGGATCTGCCGTACGGCAGGCAGGTCGTGAAGCTGTTCGTCCGGCACGCGCTGACCGACGCTGCGATTACTCAGGGGCGGAATGTGCAGCACGTCGCCAGCACGCAGCGCGCGGCCGCCATGACCGCCGAACTGGCCGAGGGTGAAGGTGCTTTTGCTGCCCAGATAATCCGGCAGCTCCAGCCCACCGCGTATGCACAGGTAACTGCGTGCACCTGCACCGGCAATGGTGCCCAAGGCCAGAGTCGAACCGGAGGCAACGAATAGAGCGGTATTCAACGCTTGAGGCTGACCGTCCAACATCACCGGAATAATCGCGCCGGTGATGGTCACCACCGCATCGGTATTGAAGCGCAGCAGCGGGCCGCTCATGGTGATTTCCAGCGCGGCACTGCCTTCGGCATTACCCAGCAGGCGGTTGCCCAGGCGCAAGGCGCGGCTGTCCATCGGCCCGGACGGTGGCACGCCGACCGCCCAATAGCCGAGACGTCCCGGATAGTCCTGCACGCTGGTCTGGGTGCCGCCGCTCAACACTTCGAAGGTGTTGGCGCGGTACACCAGACCTTCCAGGCAGCGAGTCCATGGCTGGCCGCTGGCGAAGGGCGCGTCGACGATAATCTGCCGCAGGTAATCGCGGTTGGTTTCCACGCCATACAAGTGGCAGTCGCTCAGCGCTTGAGCGAGCCCGGCGCTGGCTTGCTCGCGGGTCGGTGCCCAACTGATCAGCTTGGCGATCATCGGATCGAAGAACGGTGGAATCTCGCAACCGGCCTCGACCCAGGTGTCGATGCGCAGGGTTTTGCCATCGGCTATAGGGAAGTTCACCGCAGTCAGCAAGCCGGGACAGGGCTGGAAATCCCGGCCCGGGTCTTCGGCATACAAGCGTGCCTGAATCGCATGGCCGCTGGCCTGCAAGCCGTCGCGCAATTGGTTGAGTGGCGGTAAATCACCGGCCGCCAGTTGCACCATCCAACTGACCAGATCGACGCCCCACACTTGTTCGGTGACCCCATGCTCGACCTGCAACCGGGTGTTCACTTCGAGGAAATAAAAACGCTGGTCTGCGCTGTCGAACACGAACTCTACGGTACCGGCGCTGCGGTAGTTGACCGCTTTCGCCAGCTTGATCGCTGCGGCACACAGCTCATCGGCCATGCCTGCCGGCAGGTTCGGTGCCGGGGTTTCTTCGAGGACTTTCTGGTTGCGCCGTTGTACCGAGCAATCGCGCACGCCGAGGGCGATGACGTCACCCTGACCGTCGCCGAATACCTGCACTTCCAGGTGCCGGGCGCGCTGGATGTACTTCTCGATGAATACCCCAGCGTCGCTGAAGTTGTTCTGACCCAGGCGCTTCACCGCGTCGAACGATTCCCTCAGTTCGACGGCGCTGCGACAGACGCGCATGCCGATCCCGCCACCGCCCGCAGTGCTTTTCAGCATTACCGGGTAGCCGATCAGTTCAGCGGCACCGAGTGCATCGTCGAGGCTGTCGAGCAGTTCGGTGCCTTCGAGCAACGGCACGCCGTGCTGTTTCGCCAGTGCGCGAGCGGTGTGCTTGAGACCGAACACGCGCAGTTGTTCCGGCGTCGGGCCGACGAAGGCGATGCCGGCGTTTTCGCAGGCTTGGGCGAAGGCAGCGTTTTCAGAGAGGAAACCGTAACCGGGATGGATCGCCTTGGCGCCGCTGGCCTTGGCGATGGCGAGGATTTTATCCACCGCCAGGTAAGTCCCGGCCGCACCGCCTTCGCCGAGGCTGTGGGCTTCATCGGCTTGAAGAATATGCAGGCTGGCGGCATCGGCTTCGGAGTAGACCGCCACGCCCTTGACCTGCAAGGCGCGCAGGGTACGCAGGATGCGGCAGGCGATGGCGCCACGGTTGGCAATCAGCAGTGTGTCGAACATGGCATAAACCCCGGAAACCGATGGCTGCTCGGTTTCGTACTGGGAAGCGGGCCGTCCCGCTATTGAACGGTGTGCATCGAGGCCGTCCCCGAGCTTTTGTAGGAGCTGCCGCAGGCTGCGATAAGGCCCGGAGGGGCTTCATCCCGGATAGAGCGCTGCCGCTAAAGCGGCAGATCGCAGCCTTCGGCAGCTCCTACAGAGGCCTGGGTCAAACACTGCCCCGAGCGGCTTTGGCACAGGCTGAATAACCAGCGGCGCAGTTGCGAGAGGGTCAGTTCCATATCAGCACCTGCGCAGGCGTCGGGTTGTAGGCGTTGCACGGGTTGTTCAGCTGCGGGCAGTTGGAGATCAGCACGATCACGTCCATTTCCGCGCGCAGTTCGACGTATTTCCCGGGGGCCGAGATGCCGTCTTCGAAGGTCAGTCCACCGTCAGCAGTGACCGGTACGTTCATGAAGAAATTGATATTTGGCCCGATGTCGCCTTTACCCAGACGCCCGTCATGCACACAGGCGCGCAGGTAGTTGTCGCGGCAGCTGTGCATGTGCCGTTTTTCCAGGGCGTAGCGCACGCTGTTGCTCTCTTGTGCGCAGGCGCCGCCGAGGGTGTCGTGGCGGCCGCAGGTGTCTTCGACGATGGTCAGCATTGGTTTGCCGAGGTTGGAATACAGCACGCTGCCGGTGGTCAGGTACACGCTGTTCTGCCGCCGCAACGTACGCTGCACGTCATAGCGTTCGCGGGGGTTGGCGAGGCTGTAAAACAGGGTATCGACGGCCTGGTTGCCTTCCAGATCGAGGATGCGCAAGGTTTGCCCGGCTTTGACTTCCTTCAGGAAGGGTTCGCCGGCCGGGATGGTCGCGCTGTAGATCGCTGCTTCAGGGTGTTTGGAGGGTATGGATAGGGTCATGGCGGCGCTCCTCAGGCGAACAGGCGGTCGGTGTTGATGAAGCCGCGCTCGTTTTCCGGGCGCGAGGTGCGGCAGTGCTCGGCGACGCTGGCATCGGATTTCATCCAGGTCAACTTGAGTGGCTGGGGCGCATATTCGGGATTGGGGTCCATCGGGTGTTGCAGGGCGGTCAGCACCACCAGGGTGTCCATCGGTGCGTAGAGTTCGATGTAGTCACCGGCTTTGGAGTTGTCCGCGACGAAGTGAAATTGTCCGTCGTCATCAACGCTGACTTTGCTGAACAGGTTCAGGGTCATCAGCAGGTCAGACAGGCCCAACCCCCATTTGCCCAGTTCCACCAGCAGGTTGTCAGTACCGTTGCGGAAGAAGCCGTTGCGCAGTTCCTGATAGCGGCCCTGGCCGTATTTCTCTGCGACTTCTTCAGCGCACAACACGCCACCGATGCTGTCGCTCCAGCCGCAGGTGTCGGCAGTAATCGCCGCCAGTACGCGGCCCATGTCCGAGTACAGACAATGGCCGCTGGTGAGCTTGGCGGTGTGTTGGCATTTGAGGCTGTCAGGCAGGTTCAGGCGCTCGGTTTTTTCGTTGGCGTTGAGCAGGGTCAGGCTGACGTTGGCACCGCCGCGGATGTCGGTCAGGCGTAGCAGTTCGCCGCGCTTGAGCACGAACGAACGGTGGCCGCCGCCGGGGAGCACTTCTTCTGAAAAAGGAGCTTCAGCGAAGACATTGAACAGGTTGGTCGAGTCAGTCATATCGAAAGTCCTTATGCCGTTTGCAGCGAATCAATCGCGGCGCGTGCAGCGCGGCGGTCGCTGTTCAGGGGAATGTCGTAGGTGATGCGGGCGCCATACGCACCGGGTGCGTGGGGGTCATGGCGAACCTTGTCGAACACCAGCAGGCGCGTGCCGAGGTTGAAACCTTCGGACAGGTCGTGGGTGACCATGAACACGGTCAATTGGGTCTCGCGCCACAGCTCCAGCAGCAGCACATGCATGTCCTTGCGGATGCCTGGATCGAGGGCGCCGAACGGCTCGTCCAGCAGCAACACGCGGGGTTGCATGATCAGCGCTTGAGCGATAGCCAGACGTTGTTGCATGCCGCCCGAGAGCTGCGTCGGATACTTGTCCAGCGAGTGACCGAGGCCCACTTTGTGCAGCAACGCGGCGGCCTGTTCCCGGGCGTCGCGCTTGGCCTTGCCGAACAGCCGTCCGAGCAACGCCGAGCGCGGCAATTCAAGCCCCAGCGCGACGTTGTCCAGCACTGAAAGATGGGGAAACACCGAGTAGCGCTGAAACACCACGCCACGGCTGGAGTCCGGCTCGCCGACCAGTGGTTTGCCGTCCAGATGGATCTGCCCGCGACTGGGCACTTCCTGGCCGAGCAGCAGGCGCAGGAAGGTGGATTTGCCACAGCCCGACGCGCCGACCAGGGTGCAGAACTCGCCTTCATTGACGCTCAGGTTCAGGCCTTCCAGTACCACTTGATCGTCGTACTGTTGCCAGACGCTATTCACCGAAATAAAGCTCATGCGCGCGCTCCTTCGTACCAGGGAAACGCACGTCGGGTCAGTGCCTTGAGGCCCCAATCCATCAGCCAGGCCAAGAGCGTGATCCACACCACGTAGGGCAGAATCACGTCCATCGCCAGATAACGCCGCACCAGAAAAATCCGATAACCCAGGCCGTCGGTGGAGGCGATGGCTTCGGCCGCGATCAGGAACAACCAGGCCGAACCCAACACCAGACGCAAAGCGATCAGCAGGCGCGGCAGCAGTTGCGGCAGAATGACCCGCAGGATCAAGGTCCAGGTCGAGGCACCGAGGGTCTGCGCCTTGATCAGCAACTCGACGGGAATCTCCCGGGCGCGTTGCTCCAGATCCCGCGCCAGCACCGGTGTGATGCCGATCACAATCAGCATGACTTTCGACAACTCACCCAAGCCAAATACGATGAACAGAATCGGCAGGATCGCCAGCGGCGGCACCATCGATAGCACGGTCAGCAGTGGCGACAACGGCGCGCCGAACAACGGCAGAATGCCCGACGCAATACCCAGACACAGACCGAGCAAGGCGCTGATGCCCAGCCCGATCGCCAATCGCTGCAGGCTGGAACCGGTGTCCTGCCACAGCAGATAACCGCCGCTGCGCGGGTCTTCGGTAAAAGCCATGCGCTTGACCGCATCGGTCATCTGCACCGCGCTGGGCAGCAGTTTGTCGTTGGGGTTTTCCGTCAGCCGGGTCGCCGAGCCCGTGAAGTAGGCGAACAGCAACAGGGCGAACGGCAGGATCACCAGGATCAGACGGCTGGCGCGATCCGGACGGCGGTTTATCAAGCGCATGGCAATGACCTTAGGACTGGGACGCGATTACAACTTGCCTTCGGCAGCCATCTGCACGTAGCTCGGGTCGAAGCGCAATTTGATGTTGCCCTTGTCGCCGGTGCTCACGTCCTTGGCGAACGCGATGCCGACTGCGCCAGCGTTTTTCGCGCCGTCGCCGAGCAAGCCGTGGCTGAAGGAGAAGCTGGCGACCTTGTCCATGGTCGCTGGCAGTTTCGGGCTGTTGGCAAACTCAAGCGCTTCCTTGGGGGTGGCGAACAGCTTGGTGGTGTCCAGTTGCGACTGGAAGCCAGGCAAGTTGGTACCCGAGGCTTTGGCCATGTGTTCCAGGGCTGCGGTGCTGGCGGCTGACTTGCTGTTCATCAACGCGACCACCTCGAACCAGGCGCCGGTCAGTGCTTTGCCCAGCGCCGGGTTGTCTTTGAGGGTCTGGGTGTTGACGACCATCATGTCCATGATCTCGCCAGGGATCTGGCTGGAGTCGAACACTTCAGTCACGCCCGGCTTGGCCTTGATCTCCGAGAGCATCGGGTTCCAGGTGGTGACGGCTTTTACCTCGTCGGTGTTGAAGGCGGCGGCGATGTCGGCGTCAGAGGTGTTGACCACTTTCAGGTCTTTCTCCGCCAGTTTGGCATGCTCCAGACCACGGGCCAGCAGGTAGTGCGATACCGACAATTGAACCAGATTGACGTTCATGCCTTTGAGGTCGGCCAGGGTCTTGCCTTCGCCCTTGAGGACGATGCCGTCGTTGCCGTTGGAGAAGTCGCTAACGATCAACGCGGTGCTGTCCAGGCCGCCCGCAGCCGGAATGGTCAGGGCGTCCATATTGGTCATGGTGCAGCCATCGAACTGGCCAGCGGTGTATTGGTTGATCGATTCGACGTAGTCGTTGATCTGCGTGACATCGATGGAGATGCCGTACTTCTTCGCCCACTTGTCGACGATGCCTTGAGTGCCTGCGTATTCCCAGGGCATCCAACCGGCATAGATGGTCCAGCAGACATTGAAGTGTTGTTTCGGGGCGGCGTGGGCGGAGAAGCTCAAGGCCGCGACGAGTCCGGCGGCGAGCAAGGAAAACAGGCGGGGCTTTTGTATGCGCTGCATGGTAGAAATCTCCAGTAGGAAAAAAAGGCGGTCAGGAGTCACGTGACACCACTGGTGTCCTGTCTCCCGGGCTTTTATCCCGCCGTGTAACCTCTACTGGAGGTCGCCAACTCTCGGACCAGCCACTCGCTTGAAGCGAGCCGGAACCCTAGTCAGCTATTGCAAATTGTGGTGCCGCGAACCGATTTGACTCCTGCACATGAGTTGTTAAGCGAGAGCCGTGCCAAGTCGCGCAGAGCCTTGTGGCTGAGGGGTTGCCGGGTCGTGAGGGGGAATAGAAAGGGGAACCGCTGCTTTATCATGGTGCGACTGCGCACCGGTGCGGGGCGTTAGAGGGTTGGCTATATAGTTTCAAAAACAGGGCACTCGAAGGTCTTTTTGCGGTCTGATGTTGTGTCCGTCAGATGTTGACCGACGCCGACCAGCGTCGCTGGTTTGAGCTCTATCGCGGTCCAGGAGGCCGCTATGTATCGACGACCTTTGCTTATAGTTGTGCTGGGTTTGACGCTCGCTGGTTGTTATGGAGGCCCCGGTTACTACCAATCCGATGTGTACACTGCGCCCAGATACGATGGCTATTACTACGGCGGCGGCTACTACGATCACTACTACCGCCCTGGCTACCCTGGTTATGTCATCGAGCGACCGCGCTACTACGTGCCGCGCCCTGCTCCTTATTACCCACCAAGACAGGGTTTTTCCGGTCATGGTGATAACCACGAACACCACGGTGATTCCGGTAACCATCCTGGTCGTACGTGGACTGAGAACCGTCCTGGTAACGGGTCCGGCGGTCGGAGTCATGGTAACGGTCAAGGCGGCCAGGAAGGAGGTCATGGTGGTAGCCGGTGACACAGTTAACAGTCAACTCAAACGGCGCTCCTGAGAGCGCCGTTTTCTTTCGTTCAATAATCCAGCAAATCGGCGAGCGGGTGCCGACCCTCCCAGACTTTGGTGAAGTGTGCTTCGATCACCGCGTCCGGGATGTTGGCGACATCCTGCCAATGCCAATGAGGCTTTTGATCCTTATCGATCAGCCGGGCGCGGACACCTTCGCTGAGCTCGGGATGACGGCAACAGTTGAGGCTCATGGTGTATTCCATCTGGAATACTTCGGCCAGTGACATATGCCGGGCGCGGATGACTTGCTCCCATACCAGATGCGCGGTCAACGGGCAGCCTTCGGTCAGATTCTTCGCCGCACGGCTGAGCAGGATATCGTTGTGTAGGTGCCACTGGCTGATGGCGCGCCAGGCGGAGGGCAGATCGGCGACATCCAGCAACTCATCGATTTGCGCCCGACGCGGCAGCCATTGCGCTTGGGGCAATTGTTCGACGGCTTTCTGCTGCAGCGCCTTGAGCAGGCTGTTGAGTTGCACCCAGGTTTGTTCCTGCCAGTTCAGTTGCACCAGCCCCCCGATCAATTCTTCTTGCTGTTCATCCAGCAGAAAACGGTCGGCCAGGTCGAGATCCAGTGCGTCACGCGCGTTGATGTGTGCGCCGGTCAAACCGAGGAACAGGCCTAGCTTGCCGGGCAATCGGGAGAGAAACCAACTGGCGCCGACGTCGGGATACAAACCGATGCTGATTTCTGGCATCGCCAGGCGGCTGCTAGGGGTTACGACGCGAATGCCTGCGCCTTGCAGCAAGCCCAACCCACCGCCGAGTACATAACCATGGCCCCAGCAGATCAACGGCTTGGGGTACGTGTGCAGTCGGTAATCGAGGCGGTATTCTGCTGCGAAGAAGTGCGCGGCCAGCGGCGGGACCTCGCCGGGATGGGCGCGACAGGCGTCAACCAGACTGCGCACATCGCCGCCGGCACAAAAGGCTTTTTCGCCATTGCCGCGCAGCAGTACACAGACGATTTGCGGGTCGTTGGCCCAGGTTTCAAGACGCTCCGTCAGCGCCAGGATCATCGGTAGGGACAGCGCGTTCAGGGACTTTTCTGCATCCAGGCTGGCAACACCGATGCGCGCGCCGTCCTGGGCGGGGAGTTCTTCAAATTGCAGATTCATCGTGACCTCTCGGAGGGACAGGGCAATTATCCATAGAGTCTGTGATACCCCCGTGCAGGGGTAAGTTGCAAATGGCGGTTTGTATTGAGTGTAGGAAAGATAGGTTTTGCCGCAGGGCAATGACATAGGCCAATTGACATCGGCGGCCAGCTTTCCTAGTGTCCGCCCATTGTTTTTTTCAGGTGTGCCATGACAAGCGACGACCGTATCAAACTCGAACCGGGCTGGAAGCACGCACTGCGTGAGGAGTTCGAGCAGCCCTACATGAATGAACTGCGCGAGTTTTTGCGTCAGGAGCACGCCGCCGGCAAGGAGATCTATCCGCCGGGGCCGATGATTTTCAATGCGCTGAATTCGACGCCGCTGGATCAGGTCAAGGTGGTGATCATCGGCCAGGACCCGTACCACGGCCCAGGTCAGGCCCATGGTTTGTGCTTCTCGGTGCAACCGGGAGTGCCGACACCGCCATCGCTGGTCAATATCTATAAAGAGCTTAAACGCGACCTGAACATCGACATCGCTAATCACGGCTACCTGCAATCCTGGGCCGATCAGGGCGTGTTGCTACTCAACACCACCATGACCGTCGAGCGCGCAAACGCCGCCTCACATGCGAAAAAGGGTTGGCAGTTGTTTACCGATAAGGTGATTGAGGTGGTCAGTGAGCATCAGCCGCATTTGGTGTTTTTGCTGTGGGGTGCACATGCGCAGAGCAAGCAAAAGCTGATCGATGCGACCAAACACCTGGTATTGACCTCGGTCCACCCTTCGCCGTTGTCCGCGTACAAGGGCTTTCTGGGTAACGGGCACTTCGGGCGCGCCAACAAGTATTTGCAGCAGAATGGTTTGACGCCGATTGAGTGGAAGCTGCCGCCGGTCTGATCAAATCTTGAGAGCTGCGGCGGGGCTTTGTAGGAGATTCCGCCCCGTCTTCGACGCTGCGCTGTCGCGCAGCAAACTCGGTGTTGGGTTCACCCTGAATCCTCGTGGGAGCAATCGGGGCGCGTAGTCTCATTCGCGAAGGCGTCGGCACATCCAACATCGTCGGCGCCTGATAGACCGTATTCGCGAATGAATTCGCTCCCAGTGTGCCCGGCATGGGCCAAAACCAGCCATCTGAAAGCGATGGCCAGAGTAAGTGACGACAACTGTAGTGAAACGCAAGGTGGACGCCGTGAGGCCAAGCTGAAAGAAGCGCGTAGCAAAGGCACGACCGTAGGAACACGAACAGGCAGCGAGGCTGGATGCGGGCGATTAGTGTGCTGGGAACCACGAAATCCGACTGTCACCGAAAGACGCATTCAGTAGAGCCTGACGGCACGGGCCGATGGTTTTGGCACCTTACCCGGGGAGATCTCGCACACGTCAGTGAGCGAGAAGTCAGCAGAGGCCGTAGTAGCGAAGATGAGCGGTAATGCGCTTGGAGCAAAGGGCCGAAGGATAAACAACACCCGTAATGGACTTCTTACATTGAGCCAGAGCTCTTTGAAACCGAACCCGGAAAAGTGCAGTGACACCGACGGGTTGGCCGGACATGAATGCCCGGGTGGATCCCGGAGAACTAATGAAAGGAAAGAGCGAGTGATGTGTCAGACGGAACAGGAAACTGGAGACGTGTTGAGCGAAATCAGCGTGGAGCAGGTTGTCGAGGCTGACAACATGCGCCGTGCGTTCAAGAAAGTCCGGGCCAACAAAGGTGCGCCCGGGGTTGACGGTATTAGCACTGAAGACCTCGAAGCGCACTTGGTCAAGCATTGGCCGGGCATCAAGGAAAAGCTTCTGGCCGGGAGCTACCAGCCCGGTCCGATCAGGGGTAAAACGATCGGCAAACCCCAAGGCGGAGAACGGCTGCTGGGGATTCCCAACACGCAGGATCGAGTGATCCAGCAAGCGGTAAGCCAGCAACTGACGAAGCTTTGGGACGGTGGTTTCAGTGAGCACAGCTACGGGTTCAGGCCCGGGCGCAGCAACCTTGACGCGATCAGGGCGGCGAAAGACTTCGTGCTCAGCGGCAAGACCTGGGTTGTCGATGTGGACATTGAAGCGTTCTTTGACGAGGTCAATCACGACCGACTCATGACGCGCATCACCCGCGACATCCGGGACAAGCGGCTGAACAAGTATCTGGCGTCGAACCTGCGCGCGGACATGGTCCTGAACGGCCAGCGGCACAAACGCACGGCGGGCGTACCGCAAGGTGGTCCGCTGAGTCCGCTGCTGGCCAATCTGTATCTGGACCCGCTGGACAAGGAGCTGGAAACTCGAGGGCTGAGCTTCTGTCGCTATGCAGACGACCTGATGATCTTTGTCGAAAGCGAGCGCAGCGCAGAGCGAATACTGGAAAGCATCGTGGCGTGGATCGAGAAACACCTGAAGCTGAAGGTCAATGCCAGCAAGAGCGGCACGGGTCGTCCTTGGGAACGCGATTTTCTGGGTTATCTGATCGACGAGGAAGGCAACAATCACCTGTCGGGCAGGACGGTCAAGCGATACCGCAAACGCGTTCGTGAATGTTGGTCAGCCAGACAGGGACTCACCTCCCGGGAACTGGTTGAGCAATGGAGAGGTTATCTTCTTGGCTGGTTTGGTTATTTCCGGCTGGCCACGGAGCGAAACTTCACGCAGCTCTCACAATGGACGCGGCGCCACATGCGCAAGTGCTTTTGGCAGCGGTGGCATAACCGCAAGGGTCGTATGGCCCAACTGCTGAAGATGGGCATCTCGAAACGAGGGCTTGCGCGAGTGAGTTTTCACGACGGAGCTTGGAAAGCGGCGGCACATCCGGCCATGCACCAAGCCTTGAACAACAAACGCTTGAAGCAATATGGCCTGATCACCGCGCAGGATCTCGCCTCAGTGCAATACTGAGCAGTCCAACCGCCGGATGCGGAAAACCGCACGTCCGGTGGTGTGGGAGGGGTAACGGGCTAGTCCCGTTACCTCGACCCGATCAGTCAGATCCTGCATTCCAAAAAATAATCTTTTAAACCCAATGGTTTACAGGTTGTTTGAGGGGCTTGAAGGTGCGGGTGAGTTTTTTGCCGACTCAAAACTGTGTCTAGACAAGCATGGTCATGGCTTCATTCATCTCGGTCACCAGACTACCGTTACCAAGGCTCAGCCCCAGGCGGGCGAAGGCGGGCAGGCTGCTCAGCTCGATTTCGGCGTAAGGATGGCTGGAGCCCTGATAACTGTGCACCGTTGCGATTTGCACCAGATCGACGTAATCGGCGCGCTGCGCCTGGCGGTTGAAATCCTGGAACTGCCCCGGCAACTTGGCCAGCGGCTCTGGAAACTCCCAGGCACTGAGCAGTTTGTCGCCGATAATAGGGTGAATACGCTCGATCACATGATTGAGGCTGACCGAATCTGACAAGAGTTCGTAGTGATCTTCGGCATACGTCAGGATGGGTAGCACGCCAATCAAGTGCACCATCCCCGCCAGGGTCGCCTGATCCGGTTTGAGCTGCAAGTGATTGCGGCACAATGTGTAACTGATGCCTGCCACCTGCAGACTTTTCTTCCAGATTTCGCGCATCTTGCGCTCGACCACGTCGGACTTGGCCTGAAACATCTGCTCCACGACCAGACCGATTGCCAGATTGCAGCTGTAGTTGATCCCCAGTCGGGTGATGGCGGTATGCAGGTCGCTGACTTCGACACTGGCGCGCATCAGCGGGCTATTCACCACTTTGATCAGGCGTGCGGAAAGCGCCGTATCGCCGCCGATCACCTTGCTCAGGTCACTGACGCTGATGTCGAGATTTTCTGCGGCGAGACGGATTTTCAGTGCCACTTCCGGCAGGGTAGGCAGAAACAGCGCATCGTTATCGATCGCCGTGATCAAGTCCTTTTGCACCTTGTCAGCCATCTTGCTCATGTCGCATCTCGTGGGCGTTACGTGGTTCGTGCCCCTCAGCGCTCGACGAGCGCTCAAGGGGTGACAGGCTTGGGTTCGGGGTCAGGGGGAGGTGTTGCTTGCCGCGCTTAACGCTGGGTTTCGAGTTTGGCGTCCAGTGTATAAGGCAGGTCGGTCAATTGCAGTGCCAGACCCTCAGGGGTGCCGAGACGGATATTGCCGTCTTCCACCGCATCGGCCTGCAACACGGCCAGCAGTTCGATGCCGTCTGTCGTCTGTGCGGCAATCACGACTTCGCCCACGGCGCTGGCGTGGACCGGCGAAAACAGCTCAGTGCCGGGTTCAGGAATTTCAGCGCTGGCCACGGTCAAGCGGTACAGCCGACGCTTGAGTTTGCCCAGATACTGCATGCGCGCGACGATTTCCTGGCCGGTGTAGCAACCTTTCTTGAAGCTCACACCACCCACCGCCTGCAGATTGAGCATCTGCGGGATGAAGACTTCGCGGGTGTTGCCCAGCACTTGACCGATACCTGCGCGAATCTGCCCCAGCAGCCAGTCGTTCAGCGAGCCCTGAGGCAGTTGCGCCGCGAGACGAGCCTGCACGCTTTCGGCTTGATCGGCCGGCACCCATAACTCGGCCCGGGCAGGGGAGACGCGAATGGCGATCAGGCCATTGGCCCGAGCCACGGCGTCCGATTCCTGCGGCAGATCCAGTCCCAGCGTCACCAGCGCGCCGTCGCCATCGCTGAGGCCAAAGCGGACCCAGCTGGCACTTTCGTCAGTCAGTTTTGACTTGGAGAACACCGCGTACTTCTTCAAATCCAGCAATTGCGGCTCGATCAGCTCGGACGCCATCGCCAGCAGGCAGCCATCGCCTTCGAGCAGGATGCGGAAGCTCGATTGCATGCGGCCTTTTTGCGTGCAGCGGGCACCGAGGGTCGCGGTGGTGTCGTTCAGGTAGTTGAGGTTGCAGGTCAATTGGCCCTGAAGGAACTTGCTGGCGTCAGGGCCGCGGACGGCGAGAATGCCCTCGTGGGACAGTGTGCAGAAAAAAGCGGAGTCGGCCATTGGTCATCGCAGGGTCAAAAGTCTGGGGCACCATGATAGTGCTGTGTTTGCAGAATGGGTACAGGCTTGATTGCTCGTCCTTTGAAAACTGCTGCGACCAACGTGCAGTGCGCCTGGTGGAACTGCGCCTGTATACTTGCCGCCTATTTGAGGAGCGATCCATGGTCGATGACGTTGAACTCAACCGGCTTTACTGGCACAGCCGCCGCGGCATGCTGGAGCTGGACGTGTTGCTGGTACCCTTTGTAAGGGAGGTGTATGCCACCCTGGATGCCGAAGATCGCGATCTTTATCGCAAGTTGCTGACATGTGAAGATCAGGACATGTTCGGCTGGTTCATGCAGCGCGCCGAATCGGAAGACCCGGACCTGCAGCGTATGGTTCGCATGATTCTGGATCGTGTCCAGCCGAAGTGATTGCTTTGAATGCCGTTGGCGGGCCTCTCGGCTGCTGCTGACGGCTTATCTGATCGCTCAGGCGCTGGCGCTGGTTTCGTTATATTTCCTTGATGTTCCCGGATGGGCGAGCGCGCTCGGCGTTGTGCTGTGCCTGGCTCATGGGGTTTGGGCGTTGCCGCGCTTCATCTTGCTGAGCAGCCCTTCAGCATTTACCGGCCTGCGGCGTGATGCCGACGGATGGCAGCTGTGGAGCGCCCGCTCTGGCTGGCAAGCGGTGCAGCTGCGTCGAGACAGTCTGGCGCTGCCATTGGCGGTGGTGCTGCGCTTTCGTTTGGTGGGCGAGCGACGAGTGGTCGGGCGACGGGTGCGCGGCCTGTGCATCCCGCGCGACGCGCTGGCGCCGGAGGTTCACCGACGTTTGCGCGTACGTTTGAAGTTCAGCCGACGTAGGTGGGCGGCACCAGAATAGTGTCAAGTGCCTCGGGCAGCATGTCCGGATAATCCAGCGTGTAGTGCAGCCCGCGGCTTTCCTTGCGTTCCATGGCCGAGCGGATCATCAGCTCCGCCACTTGAGCCAGGTTGCGCAGTTCGATCAGGTCACGGCTGACTTTATAGTTGCTGTAGAACTCGTCGATCTCGTCCAGCAGCAGTCGCACCCGATGTTGCGCTCGTTGCAAGCGCTTGTTGGTGCGCACGATACCCACGTAGTCCCACATGAATCGCCGCAATTCATCCCAGTTGTGGGCAATGATCACGTCTTCGTCGGAATCGGTTACCTGGCTGGCATCCCAGCTCGGCAGGTCCTCATGCAATGGCACGTCAGGCAATTGTTCGAGGATGTCGGCCGCAGCAGAGCGGGCGTAGACAAAGCATTCCAGCAATGAATTGCTGGCCATGCGGTTGGCGCCGTGCAGGCCGGTGAAGCTGGTTTCGCCGATGGCGTAAAGGCCCGGCACGTCGGTGCGACCCCGTTCGTCGACCATCACGCCGCCGCAGGTGTAGTGCGCGGCCGGCACCACCGGGATCGGCTCTTTGGTGATGTCGATGGAGAATTCCAGGCAGCGCTCATAGACCGTCGGGAAATGGGTCTTGATGAAGTCTGCAGGCTTGTGGCTGATGTCCAGGTACACGCAGTCGATGCCCAGACGCTTCATTTCATGGTCGATGGCGCGGGCGACAATATCCCGTGGCGCCAGCTCGGCCCGTGGATCGAAGCGCTGCATGAAACGCTCGCCGTTGGGCAGTTTGAGCCAGGCACCCTCACCACGCAGGGCTTCTGTTACCAGAAAGCTTTTGGCTTGCGGGTGATAAAGGCAGGTGGGGTGGAACTGGTTGAACTCCAGATTCGCCACCCGGCAACCGGAGCGCCAGGCCATGGCGATGCCATCACCGCAGGCGCCATCGGGGTTGCTGGTGTACAGATAAACCTTCGCCGCTCCGCCCGATGCCAGGATGGTGAAGCGGGCGCCGTAGGTGTCGACTTCACCACTGGCGCGATTAAGCACGTAGGCGCCCAGGCAGCGTTGGCCTTCCAGACCCAAGCGACGTTCGGTGATCAAATCTACTGCAACGCGCTGTTCCAGCAGCTCAATGTTGGGCCGCAGCCTGGCTTGCGCGAGCAACGTCTTGAAGATTGCAGCGCCTGTGGCATCGGCGGCGTGAATGATGCGCCGATGGCTGTGACCGCCCTCACGGGTCAGATGGAATTCGAAACCGCCATCTTCCGTGGTCGAGTGATCATCGCGAGTAAACGGCACGCCTTGGTCGATCAGCCACTGAATGGCTTCGCGGCTGTGCTCGACGGTAAAGCGCACGGCGTCTTCATCGCACAGGCCACCACCGGCATTGAGGGTGTCTTCGACATGAGATTGCACGGTGTCGGCGTTGTCCAGAACGGCCGCGACACCACCCTGGGCCCAGAATGTCGAACCGTTGGCCAGGTCGCCCTTGCTCAAAACGGCAATACGCAAATGGCTCGGCAGGGTCAGCGCAAGGCTCAGCCCGGCGGCACCGCTACCAATCACAAGGACGTCGTGTTGAAAATGTTGGCTCATGTCAGAACTCCGCACGTAGCGGCCACTAGTATATAGGGGGGTGGATCGGCACAATAGCCGCGCTTTTATGGCATTGTGAAGCCACTGCGGGCTCGGATTGTGCTCCAGTCTGAACACACATGCATACCGTTTTCCCTGCGGAAGGTTGGTATGGTGATTGTTTCAGGGCTGAATCATATTTTCCGCCTGAGCCGCGGTAAGCTTCTTGCACCTGAAAGCGAAATCCGGGAACTTTTCATACAGGCCCGGGCTCAATAGAAGGTTGCCTATAAAGGGACGCGTCGGTTATGTGCGGGGCTCAAGCAGCTGCCATCGCAAGCGGATTCGACGACTAGATTATTCACGCAGCCGGCCATGTCCGAGCTGCGTTTTTCGTGCGGGCCCAATGATTGTCCGCAGGAAACTTGCTTGAAGGGGGAGAACTTTTGCGAAAAGCCCGAGTCTATGTTTGCAAGCCTGTTCAACGGCAGATGCAACGCTCCTTCAGGTCCACCGAGGAGTGTTCATGCTAACCCAGGAAGAGGATCAGCAGCTGGTCGAGCGCGTACAGCGCGGCGATAAGCGAGCTTTTGATCTGCTCGTGCTGAAATACCAGCACAAAATTCTCGGGTTGATCGTGCGATTCGTGCACGACACCCATGAAGCCCAGGACGTCGCACAAGAGGCCTTTATCAAGGCCTATCGTGCACTTGGTAATTTTCGCGGCGACAGCGCTTTTTATACCTGGCTGTACCGCATCGCCATTAACACGGCGAAAAACTATTTGGTGTCGCGAGGTCGGCGGCCACCGGATAGCGATGTAAGGTCTGAAGACGCGGAGTTCTACGATGGCGATCATGGCCTCAAGGATATCGAGTCGCCAGAACGTGCATTGTTGAGGGATGAGATCGAGGGCACTGTCCATCGAACTATCCAGTTACTCCCGGAAGATTTACGTACGGCCCTAACTTTACGTGAATTCGACGGTCTTAGTTACGAGGACATTGCCAGCGTCATGCAGTGTCCGGTGGGTACCGTGCGATCTCGGATTTTCCGCGCTCGGGAAGCCATCGATAAAGCCCTGCAGCCCTTGCTGCAGGACTCCTGAGACAGCGGCGATAGCCAAGAGAGGAACCCCGCCATGAGTCGTGAAGCCCTGCAGGAATCGCTGTCCGCGGTGATGGATAACGAAGCGGATGAATTGGAATTACGTCGGGTGCTGAACGCCTTTGACGATGCGGATACGCGTGCCACATGGTCGCGTTATCAAGTTGCCCGTGCAGCGATGCACAAAGACTTGTTGTTGCCTCGTATGGATATTTCGGCTGCTGTTTCTGCCGCGATCGCCGATGAAGTCAGCCCGCTCAAGACAACGCGGGGTCCTTGGCGTAGCCTGGGTCGTCTGGCTGTCGCCGCTTCGGTAACCCTTGCTGTATTGGCCGGTGTGCGTTTGTACAACCATGACGACATCGCTGGTGTCGAACTGGCTCAGCAAGCACCTCAGCCGACGAGTCTGTCGGTACCGCAGGTAAAAGGCCCGGCAGTATTGGCCGGCTATAGTGAAAGCGAGCAAGCCCCGGGTCCTATGGCCAGTGGTGTATTGCAAGGCCAGGCTGGCTGGCACGATCAGCGTCTGCCAGGCTATTTGCGTCAACATGCTCAGCAAGCAGCTTTGAAAGGCAGCGAAAGCGCTTTGCCATATGCTCGTGCTGCTAGCCTGGAAAATCGCTAAGGAGGATCATGCGCGCCATCCCTCTATTGCCGCTTCTACTCGGTGGGTGGCTGGTTCTTCCAGCACATGCCGAGGATGCGCAAGACCTGCTCAGGCGTCTTGCGCAAGCAGAGCAACAGCAAAGTTTCCAGGGTACTTTCGTTTACGAGCGTAACGGTAGTTTCTCCACCCATCGAATCTGGCATCGCGTCGTCGATGGCAAAGTTCGTGAACATTTGCTCCAACTCGATGGTTCTGCACAGGAAGTGCTGCGCGTTGACGGACTTACCCAATGCGTCAGTGGCACTCTTGTAGCAGGCGTAGGCAATCAGCCCAATTCTCCGGCACGAAATCTGGATCCGAAAAAACTTTCAGCCTTGTATGAGATGAACGTTGTAGGAAAGTCTCGAGTGGCCGGTCGGAATGCGATCATTGTTGCGATGACGCCGCGTGATCAGCATCGCTATGGCATCGAGTTGCATGTGGACAGCGAAACAGCATTGCCGTTGAAGTCGTTGCTGTTGAACGATAAGGGGCAGTTGCTCGAACGTTTCCAGTTTACCGAGCTTGATACTCGGGACGTCCCAACCGATCAGATGCTTGAGGTCAGTGCCGATTGCAAACCGGTGCAGATCGCCAAAAGCAAGGATGACGTATCCAATGTTCCTTCTGCATGGCACTCCGACTGGTTGCCTGATGGCTTCGAGTTGAGCAGCAGTGCAGTGCGCAAGGATCCTGACACCAAAGTCGCAGTGACGAGTTTGATGTACGACGACGGTCTGGCACGCTTTTCGGTCTTCATTGAGCCGTTGAGCGGAGCTACCGTAGCAGACATTCGCACCCAGCTCGGCCCGACCGTGGCAGTATCGCGACGCGTGACGACGTCTGCCGGAGATGCCATGGTTACCGTGGTGGGAGAAATACCGATTGGCACCGCCGAACGGATTGCACTCTCGATGCGCAGCGCTGATGAGCCGGTCAAACAGGCCGCCAAGTGAGTCACTTGGCAAGTGACGGGCGGGGTGAGTGCCTCAGATGAGCTGTTTTATCGGCAAGGCAAGCCTGTGCTTGTTTCGCGATTGAGATGCTGAAATGTTTTGTGAGCTTTCCAGGTTGCAAAAAAACTCGATTTTTTCTATAGGTCATAGCTTCGCAGCTCTGGCCTTAGTCGTTTCTGGGCCAAAAAAATGGCTGATAGAAATGCCGCCGCAGTTGTTTGCGTTGCGCGCTAGCTCCTCGGGCCGGTCGGTCCGTACAGCTTAACCATGCTCGTTGTGAACGGGAGCCGTATGTCGATACCACGCTTGAAGTCTTATTTATCATTCGTTGCCGCTGTACTGATGCTGGGCCAGATGGCCGCCGCCCAAGCGGAGGCTTTGCCTGACTTTACAGGTCTGGTCGAGCAAGCATCGCCCGCTGTAGTGAACATCAGTACCCGCCAGAAAATGCCTGAGCGCTCCGTTGCGAGTGGTCAGATGCCGGATCTGGAGGGGCTGCCACCCCAGCTTCGCGAGTTCTTCGAGCGCAGCATACCGAAGGGGCAACGTACCCCCAAAAATGATCGCCAGCGCGAGGTTCAGTCCTTGGGTTCGGGCTTCATTATCTCGGCCGACGGTTATGTGTTGACCAACAACCATGTGATCGAAGGCGCGGATGAAATCATCGTGCGTCTTTCCGACCGCAGTGAGTTGAAGGCCAAGCTGATTGGCACTGATTCGCGCACTGACGTCGCCGTCCTGAAGATCGAAGGCAAGGACCTGCCGATCGTCAAGATAGGCAACTCCGACAAGCTGAAAGTCGGTGAGTGGGTCCTGGCCATCGGTTCGCCGTTCGGCTTCGATCACTCGGTGACCAAAGGTATCGTCAGCGCCAAGGGTCGCAGCCTGCCGAACGACACCTATGTACCGTTCATCCAGACCGACGTGGCGATCAACCCGGGCAACTCCGGTGGTCCGCTGTTCAACATGGCCGGCGAAGTGGTGGGGATCAACTCGCAGATCTTCACTCGCTCCGGTGGTTTCATGGGGCTGTCCTTCGCCATTCCGATCGATGTCGCGATGGATGTGGCCAACCAGTTGAAGACTGGCGGCAAAGTCAGTCGCGGCTGGCTGGGTGTGGTGATCCAGGAGGTCAACAAAGACCTGGCTGAGTCCTTCGGTCTGGACAAACCGGCCGGTGCGCTGGTTGCTCAGGTGTTGGACAATGGTCCGGCGGCTAAAGGTGGTGTGCAAGTGGGTGACGTTATCCTCAGCGCCAACGGCCAGCCGATAGTCTTGTCCGCGGACCTGCCGCATCTGGTCGGTAATATGAAGGATGGGAGCAAGGCCGAGCTGGATGTGATTCGTGGCGGCAAACGCCAAGCCCTGACTGTGACTATCGGCGCGCTGCCCGAAGAAGGTCAGGAAATGGGCATTCCGGAAGAGGGTGTCGAGCGCAACAGCAATCGCCTCGGTGTTTCGGTGGTCGAATTGACCGCTGAGCAGAAGAAAACCTATGACCTCAAGGGTGGCGTGGTCATCAAGGAAGTGCAGGAGGGTCCTGCGGCCTTGATCGGTCTGCAACCGGGTGATGTGATCACTCACCTGAACAATCAGGCGATCACATCGGCCAAAAACTTTACTGAGGTTGCAAAAGAGCTGCCGAAGAATCGTTCGGTGTCCATGCGCGTTCTGCGTCAGGGGCGAGCGAGCTTCATCACCTTCAAGCTGACTGAGTAAAAGGTTGGCATGATAAAAAAGGGCGGTGATCACCGCCCTTTTTTGTGCCCGTCGTCTAGATAATGTGGTTACTGACCGTTGGGGAGGCGTGCGAACGTGACGCCCCAGCCTTCCATCAGGTACAATTCCCGGCTATTTTTCGGCGGGCAATCTGCCTGCAACCTTTTTGAGTGTTGATCCGTGAGTGATTTGAGTCATATCCGTAATTTCTCCATCATCGCCCACATTGACCATGGCAAGTCGACGCTGGCCGACCGCTTCATTCAGATGTGCGGCGGCTTGTCCGAGCGCGAGATGGAAGCTCAAGTCCTCGACTCCATGGATCTGGAACGCGAACGCGGCATCACCATCAAGGCCCACAGCGTTACCCTGCATTACAAGGCGCTGGACGGCAAAACCTACCAGTTGAACTTCATCGACACCCCAGGCCACGTCGACTTCACTTACGAAGTCAGCCGTTCCCTGGCCGCCTGCGAAGGCGCGCTGCTGGTGGTCGATGCCGGTCAAGGCGTAGAGGCTCAGTCCGTCGCCAATTGCTACACCGCCATCGAGCAAGGCCTTGAGGTCATGCCGGTACTGAACAAGATCGACTTGCCGCAGGCCGACCCGGACCGAGTCAAGGAAGAGATCGAGAAGATCATCGGCATCGATGCCACCGACGCGGTCGCGTGTTCGGCCAAGACTGGCCTGGGCGTCGATGAAGTGCTGGAACGTCTGGTTCATACCATTCCCGCGCCGACCGGCAATATCGAAGACCCGCTGCAAGCGCTGATCATCGACTCCTGGTTCGACAACTACCTGGGCGTCGTCTCGCTGGTGCGTGTCCGTCACGGCTGCGTCAGGAAGGGCGACAAGATCCTCGTTAAATCCACTGGCAAGATGCACCTGGTGGACAGCGTGGGTGTTTTCACGCCCAAGCACACCCAGACCGTTGATCTGAAAGCCGGTGAAGTAGGCTTCATCATCGCCGGTATCAAAGACATTCACGGCGCCCCCGTCGGTGACACCCTGACCCTGAGCACCACGCCCGATGTCGACGTGTTGCCCGGCTTCAAGCGCGTGCAGCCGCAGGTGTATGCCG
Organism: Pseudomonas sp. ASL3; assembly: GCF_056680425.1. Lineage (NCBI taxonomy): Bacteria > Pseudomonadati > Pseudomonadota > Gammaproteobacteria > Pseudomonadales > Pseudomonadaceae > Pseudomonas > Pseudomonas sp. ASL3. The sequence continues at coordinate 83,940 of NZ_CM155281.1, forward strand.
GCCTGTTCCCGGTCAGCTCGGATGATTTCGAAGATTTCCGCGAAGCGCTGCAAAAGCTGACGCTCAACGACTCGTCCCTGCAATACGCGCCGGAAAGCTCCGATGCACTGGGCTTCGGCTTCCGCTGCGGGTTCCTGGGCATGCTCCACATGGAGATCATCCAGGAGCGTCTGGAGCGCGAGTACGATCTTGACCTGATCACCACCGCGCCAACGGTAATTTTTGAACTACTGTTGAAGACCGGTGAAACGATTTACGTCGACAACCCGTCCAAGCTTCCTGATCAGTCCGCGATCGAAGATATGCGCGAGCCGATTGTGCGGGCCAATATTCTTGTGCCGCAAGAGCACCTGGGTAACGTCATTACACTGTGCATCGAAAAACGTGGTGTGCAGCACGACATGTTGTTCCTGGGGACTCAGGTGCAAGTGAGCTACGACCTGCCGATGAACGAAGTGGTCCTGGACTTCTTCGACCGTCTCAAGTCGGTGAGCCGCGGTTATGCGTCTCTGGATTACCATTTCAACCGTTACCAGTCAGCGAACCTGGTCAAGCTCGATGTGTTGATCAACGCTGAAAAAGTCGACGCTCTGGCGTTGATCGTGCATCGTGACAACGCGAACTATAAAGGTCGCGCGTTGACCGAGAAGATGAAAGAACTGATCCCGCGGCAGATGTTCGACGTGGCAATCCAGGCCGCCATTGGCGGGCAGATTGTGGCGCGCACAACCGTCAAGGCCCTCAGAAAGAACGTACTGGCCAAGTGTTACGGTGGTGACGTCAGCCGTAAGCGTAAACTGCTCGAGAAGCAAAAGGCCGGTAAAAAACGCATGAAGCAAGTCGGTAACGTGGAAATTCCACAGGAAGCCTTCCTTGCAGTGCTCAGGTTGGATAGTTAGGTCCTATGTCACTAAATTTCCCGCTGTTGTTGGTCATCGCTGTAGCCGTATGCGGTTTACTTGCATTGCTCGATCTGGTCATTCTGGCGCCACGCCGGCGGACGGCGATAGCGACTTATCAGGGCAGCGTCAGCCAGCCGGACGTCGCGGTCGTAGAGCGCTTGAACAAGGAGCCTCTGCTGGTCGAATACGGCAAATCGTTCTTTCCGGTGCTGTTCATCGTCCTGGTATTGCGCTCTTTTCTGGTCGAGCCTTTTCAGATTCCTTCGGGGTCGATGAAACCAACGCTGGATGTGGGTGATTTCATCCTGGTGAACAAGTTCTCCTACGGCATTCGTTTGCCGGTCCTGGATCAGAAAGTGATCCGTGTCGGTGATCCTCAGCGTGGCGATGTCATGGTGTTCCGCTACCCAAGCGACCCGAGCGTCAATTACATCAAGCGTGTGGTCGGCTTGCCGGGTGATCAGATCCGTTACACCAGCGACAAGCGTCTGTTTGTCAACGGAGATCTGGTGGCCAAGCAACTGATCGGCTCCGAGCCTGGAACCTTGGGCAGCGCAGAGCTGTACCAAGAAAAGCTCGGCGCCGTCGAGCACCAGATCCGTCAGGAAATGAGCCGCTACCGTGCGCTGCCGGATAATGAATGGACTGTGCCAGCCGGACACTACTTCATGATGGGTGACAACCGGGACAACTCGAATGACAGCCGTTTTTGGGATGATCCCAATATTCCAAAGGACGAGTTGGGCATGGTCCCCGACAAGAACATCGTCGGCAAAGCCTTCGCTGTCTGGATGAGCTGGCCTGAGCCGAAACTGAGTCACTTCCCGAACTTCTCGCGGGTTGGCCTGATCAAGTAGCCAAATGCGGCGCTGTACTCAACAGCGCCGTATGTCATTTGGGCTGGCTTGAAACGCTGGCAACGGAACACAAACCTTGCTGGCACAATAGAGCAGCTACGCTTGAGGTCGAACATGACATTCGCCGGTTCGCAAAAAGGCTTGTCGTTTCTGGGGTGGTTGCTGGCATTGGCTCTGGTCGCTTTTGCGGCGAGCACGGCCTTCAAACTGATTCCGCACTACCTCGACTATATGTCGATGAAGAAAATCATTAGCTCGGTCGAAACCGACAAAGCGCTGGAAATTACGACGGTCAGCGATTTTTACAGCCATGTCAGTAAAGGCATGCAGGTCAACAGCATTCGGGATTTGGATTTGAACAAGGCGTTAAGTGTGACGGTGGAGAACAACCAGTTCCTCGCCCATTTGAAATATGAAAAACGTGAGCCACTGATCCAGAATATCGATCTGGTGGTGAAGTTCGACCACGAATTCAGCGTGGGTAAACCGTGAGCGTTTCCTTGAGTCGCCTGGAGCGTCAGCTCGGCTATACCTTCAAGGACCAGGAGCTGATGGTCCTGGCCCTGACACACCGCAGCTTTGCCGGGCGCAACAATGAGCGTCTGGAATTCCTCGGTGATGCCATTCTCAATTTCGTCGCCGGTGAAGCGCTGTTCGACCGCTTTCCTCTGGCGCGCGAAGGTCAGTTGTCGCGCCTTCGGGCACGCTTGGTGAAAGGCGAGACGCTGGCTCTGCTGGCCCGTGGTTTTGATCTGGGCGAGTACCTGCGTCTGGGCTCCGGCGAATTGAAAAGTGGTGGTTTCCGCCGCGAATCGATTCTGGCCGATGCCCTCGAAGCGTTGATCGGTGCGATCTATCTGGATGCCGGCATGGACATGGCGCGCGAGCGCGTGCTGGCCTGGCTGACCACCGAGTTCGACAGCCTGACGCTGGTCGATACCAACAAGGATCCCAAAACCCGGCTGCAGGAGTTTCTCCAGTCGCGTGCCTGCGAACTGCCGCGTTACGAAGTGGTGGATATCCAGGGCGAGCCGCACTGCCGGACGTTTTTCGTCGAGTGCGAGATCAACTTATTGAATGAAAAAAGCCGGGGCCAGGGTGTCAGTCGTCGCATTGCCGAACAGGTAGCAGCGGCCGCAGCACTCATTGCCCTTGGCGTGGAGAACGGCCATGACTGATTCAACTGCAACACGCTGTGGCTATGTCGCCATTGTCGGCCGCCCCAACGTGGGCAAATCCACGCTGCTCAACCATATTCTCGGGCAAAAGCTGGCGATTACGTCGCGCAAGCCGCAGACCACCCGTCATAACATGCTCGGCATCAAGACCGAAGGCACGGTACAGGCGGTGTACGTCGATACCCCCGGTATGCACAAGAACGGCGAGAAAGCGCTCAACCGCTACATGAACAAAACCGCCTCGGCGGCGTTGAAAGACGTCGATGTGGTGATTTTCGTCGTCGATCGCACCCGTTGGACCGATGAAGACCAGATGGTGCTTGAGCGCGTGCAATACGTGCAGGGCCCGGTGATCCTGGCGATCAACAAGACTGACCGCCTCGAAGACAAAGCCACGCTGATGCCGCATCTGGAGTGGTTGCAAGGGCAACTGCCGAACGCGCAGATCGTGCCGATTTCCGCGCAGCAGGGTCACAACCTTGAAGCGCTGGAGCGCTTGATCGCCGACCATTTGCCGGAAAATGAGCACTTTTTCCCTGAAGATCAGATCACCGACCGCAGCAGCCGTTTCCTGGCCGCCGAGCTGGTTCGCGAAAAGATCATGCGTCAGCTCGGTGCCGAACTGCCGTATCAAATCACCGTGGAAATCGAAGAGTTCAAGCAGCAGGGCAAGACCCTGCACATCCATGCGCTGATTCTGGTCGAGCGTGATGGCCAGAAGAAAATCATCATTGGCGACAAGGGTGAGCGGATCAAACGTATCGGCACGGATGCGCGCCGGGACATGGAGCTGCTGTTCGACTCCAAGGTTATGCTCAATCTTTGGGTCAAGGTCAAAGGCGGCTGGTCCGATGACGAGCGCGCCCTGCGTTCGTTGGGTTACGGCGACCTGTAAACCAGACAGCCCGATGATCGGTCGCTTCGCCGACTGATCATCGGGCCACGTTATACCTTTCCCATCGCTGCGATCTGCGAGCCTGCCTGAACGATGAGCGCGCCAACCGGCCAACTTGCTTATGTACTGCACAGCCGGGCGTACCGTGAAAACAGCGCATTGGTCGATTTCCTGACGCCTCAAGGTCGGCTGCGAGCTGTGTTGCGCAGTGCTCGCGGCAAGGCGGGCACCCTGGCCCGTCCCTTTGTTCCGCTTGAAGTCGAGTTCCGTGGGCGTGGCGAGTTGAAAAACGTCGGGCGTATGGAAAGTGCAGGTCTTTCCACTTGGCTCAGCGGCGACGCGTTGTTCAGCGGGTTGTACCTGAACGAGTTGTTGATTCGCCTGTTACCTGCTGAAGATCCCCACCCCGCTGTTTTCAATCACTATGCCGCCACGTTGCTGGCGTTGGCTGACGGCCGACCGCTGGAACCCCTGTTACGCTCGTTCGAATGGCGGCTGCTGGATGATCTGGGCTACGGCTTCGAGCTGGGTGCCGATATCAATGGCGATCCGGTGGAAGCCGACGGCATGTACCGTTTGAAGGTCGATGCCGGGCTGGAGCGAGTGTGGTTGTTGCAGCCGGGGCTGTTTCAGGGCGTCGAGCTGTTGGCCATGGCTGAAGCCGACTGGAGCGCGCCGGGTGCCTTGGCGGCGGCCAAGCGTCTGATGCGTCAGGCATTGGCTGTGCACCTGGGCGGTCGCCCGTTAGTCAGCCGTGAACTGTTTCGCAAGCCGTGAGCAAGCTTTATGCTGCTGCGGTCTGTTTTGATCAAATTTTTAGGAGACATCCGTGACCCACAGCACTCGCATTCTTCTTGGCGTGAACATCGACCATGTCGCCACCCTGCGTCAGGCCCGCGGCACCCGTTACCCGGACCCGGTAAAAGCGGCGCTGGATGCGGAAGAAGCGGGTGCCGATGGCATCACCGTGCACCTGCGCGAAGATCGCCGGCATATCCAGGAACGCGACGTGTTGTTGCTCAAGGATGTGCTGCAAACGCGAATGAACTTCGAAATGGGCGTCACTGAAGAGATGCTCGCGTTCGCCGAGCGCATTCGCCCGGCGCACATCTGCCTGGTCCCGGAAACCCGCCAGGAACTCACCACCGAAGGCGGTCTGGATGTCGCGGGGCAGGAAGCGCGGATCAAGGCGGCGGTCGATCGTCTGGCCAAGATCGGTTGTGAAGTGTCGTTGTTTATCGATGCCGACGAGCGGCAGATTGCGGCGTCCAAACGTATTGGTGCACCGGCCATCGAACTGCACACCGGTCGTTATGCCGATGCGCAAACACCGAGCGAAGTCGCCGAAGAATTGAAGCGGATCGCTGACGGCGTGGCGTTTGGTCTGACCCAAGGCTTGATCGTCAACGCCGGTCATGGCCTGCACTACCACAACGTTGAAGCGGTCGCGGCGATCAAGGGCATCAACGAGTTGAACATCGGCCATGCGCTGGTGGCGCATGCCTTGTTCGTCGGCTTCAAAGCGGCAGTGGCGGAGATGAAAGCGTTGATTCTGGCGGCTGCTAAGTAGTCACCATTACGGCCGCTGCGCGACCGATCGCGGGCAAGCCCGCTCCTACAACTGATTGCGTTCCATGTAGGAGCGGGCTTGCCCGCGATGGCTGAATATCAGACGCTAAAGATCTAAGGCTTACGCCCCACAATCACCGCCCGCATTGGCGCTGGCAGGCCTTCCACTGTGCGGCTGTGATCAGCCGGATCCAGATAATCACTCAACGACTGAAAGCGCATCCAGTCGGTACTGCGCTGTTCTTCAACCGTGGTGGTGCTGACGTCCACACAGCGCACATCGACAAACCCCGCGCGCCGCAGCCACAGCTCAAGGGCGGGCACCGATGGCAGGAACCAGACGTTACGCATTTGTGCGTAACGGTCTTCCGGTACCAGTACTTGCTGCACATCGCCTTCCACCACCAAGGTTTCCAGCACCAGTTCGCCACCTTTGACCAGGCAGTCTTTCAGCGCCAGTAAGTGGTCGATGGGCGAGCGACGGTGATAGAGCACGCCCATGGAGAACACGGTGTCGAAGCCTTCGAGATTGGCCGGCAAGTCTTCCAGTGCGAACGGAAGGTGCCAGGCGGGCAAGTCGGGCAGATAACGCTGGATCGCCTGAAACTGGCAGAAGAACAGCCAGTTCGGATCGACGCCGATCACGCTGTCGGCCCCGGCGCCCAGCATGCGCCACTGGTAATAGCCGTTGCCGCAACCGACATCCAGCACGCGCTTGCCTTTTAAATCGAGGTGCGGCGAAACCCGCGACCATTTCCAGTCCGAGCGCCATTCGGTGTCGATATGCACACCAAACACATCGAACGGTCCTTTACGCCAGGGCGAGAGGCCCATCAATGCCTTGTGCATCTGCGCGCGGGTGTCGGCGTCGCAATCGTTATCCAGGGTAAAACTTTCGGTCAGATCGATGCGGGTTGGCAGCATCTGTGGCAGCGCGTCCAGCGCGCTTTGCCAGCGCTCCAGGTCGCCGTGACCCTTTTCCATCTTGGCGTCGAGTTGTGCTTGCAGGCCGTTGGCCCATTCAGCCAGGGGGGTGCCCGCCAAGCGGCGGACCAGAGGAGCGAGATCAATCATGGCAGGGCAATCAACGAGGCAAAGTTAAGGCATTGGAACCACGGCACCACCTTGGAAAAACCGGCGGTGAGCAGACGCTCGCGGTGTTCCTCCAGGCTGTCGGGCTTCATCACGTTTTCGATGGCGCTGCGCTTCTGGGCAATTTCCAGATCGCTATAGCCATTGGCGCGTTTGAACGCGATGTGCAGATCGGTGAGCAGGGCATGTTCTTGCTCATCATCGAAGCGCAGCTTTTCCGAGAGGATCAACGCACCGCCCGGCACCAGTGCCTGGCGAATACGACTGAGCAGGGCCAGACGTTGCTCTGGGGCGATGAATTGCAGGGTGAAATTCAGCGCCACCACCGACGCGGGCTGGAACTGCAGCGCGAGGATGTCGCCGTCGATCACTTCAACCGGCAGCAACTCCTGAAACATCGAGTCCTGTGCGTTGAGATATTCGCGGCAGCGTTCAACCATCGCCGCCGAGTTATCCACAGCAATCACTTTACAACCTTCGCTGCGGACATGGCGGCGCAAGGCCTGAGTCACCGCGCCAAGGGAACTGCCCAGGTCATACAGCACGCTATGGGGCTGGGCAAATTGCGCCGCGAGCACGCCAAGGTTCTCGACGATGGTCGGGTAACCCGGCACCGAACGCTTGATCATGTCCGGAAAAACCCGCACCACGTCCTCGTTGAAAGCGAAATCAGGCACCTGGGCCAAGGGCTGGGCGAAAATGCGATCAGGTTCTTTGCTCACGACGGTTCCAGCGGAGAGGGTGAAAAGGTCGGCATTTTAGCCGGGTTGAGCGCGGGATGCGATGTGTCCTGTCAGACGGGGCCGTGCACACAAACTCTGTGGGAGCCTAAAGCGTGAAGGCCTAAAGCGGGACAGATTAATTTTCGATGAAGCGCTGAAAATAAATCAGTCCCCTCGGTCCATCAGTTGACCGTGATCGAGCAATCGAAGGTCTGCATCGGCGCCACTTCCGGCGCCCAGGGTTGCTGATAGATCATCAACAGCCGCCCGGTCCCGGCGTTGGCGGCCTGATAACGCCACACCGATTGTCCGGCGCTGCCCACCAGCCCTGCGTCTTCCGGATTGCTGTAGACCTCTGGCCCAAGGCTGCGTAATACGTCGGGCGCAGGGTTCTGCACCGTCCAGCGATAACCGGTTTCGGGCGTGCTTGGCAGTGTCAGCAGCACGGTTTGCCCGGCTTTCAGCTTCAGCGGGCATTCGCTCTGTTTTTCAATGGTGACGATCTGCCGTGGCTGTTGCGCACAGGCAGCAAGCAGGGCAAGGCTCAGCGGGACGAGCAGGCGGGCAGCAGTCATGAAAGCTCCAGTCGTACACAACGTATGGCGAGCATAACTGAAGATGGGGGAGATGAGGTTATGTGGGAGATTCTATGTTTCCAAGCAATACGCAAAATCCCTGTAGGAGCTGCCGAAGGCTGCGATAAGGCCGGAACGGCATTCATAAATATCAAACGTTGCGACCGGTTCCCGATCGATCGCAGCCTTCGGCAGCTCCTACAAGGGGCTTGACGCGGTCTGTTAGAACAACACCTTCGCCACGTCCGCAAACCGCTTGGCGAAGTGCACGGTGATGCCTTCCTTGAGGTAGTCCGGCAGTTCTTCGAAGTTGCCACGGTTGGGTTCGGGCAGGATCAACTCACGGATCTTCTGCCGCCGCGCCGCGATGACTTTTTCCCGCACGCCGCCAATCGGCAGTACATGCCCGGTCAGCGTCAGTTCACCGGTCATGGCCACGCCTTTTTTCGGTGGCTGGTTGCGGGCGAGGGACAGCAGAGCGCTGGCCATGGTTACCCCGGCACTCGGGCCATCTTTGGGGGTGGCGCCTTCGGGCACATGCAAGTGCACGAAGGCTTCGTCGAAGAAGCGCGGGTCGCCGCCGAATTGCGCAAGGTTCGCACTGACGTAGCTGTAGGCGATTTCCGCGGACTCCTTCATCACGGCGCCCAGTTGCCCGGTGAGTTTGAAGCCGCGATTGAGGGTGTGGATCCGGGTCGCTTCGATCGGCAACGTCGCGCCGCCCATGCTGGTCCAGGCCAGGCCCGTGATGACGCCGGTACCGGACAGCACTTGCTCGTTACGAAATACCGCCATGCCCAGCGAAGCTTCCAGGTCCTTCGGCGTGATCTTGATCACCGATGCGGGGTCATCCAGCAGCTTGACCACTGACTTGCGCACCAGTTTGCCCAGTTGTTTCTCCAGCTGCCGGACCCCGGCCTCACGGGCGTACCCGTCGATGACCGCACGTAATGCGTTGTCGCTGATGGACAGGCTGGCTTTGGATACTCCGGCTTTTTCCAACTGTTTGGGCCACAAATGGCGTTTGGCGATGGCGAGTTTTTCTTCAGTGATGTAGCCGGACAGGCGAATCACCTCCATACGATCCAGCAGCGGACCGGGGATGGAGTCCAGGGTGTTGGCGGTGCAGACGAACAGCACTTTCGACAGGTCCAGACGCAGGTCCAGGTAGTGATCGAGGAATTCCACGTTCTGTTCCGGATCGAGGGTTTCCAGCAGCGCCGAGGCCGGATCGCCCTGGTAGCTCTGGCCCATCTTGTCGATCTCGTCGAGCATGATCACCGGGTTCATCACTTCGACATCTTTGAGCGCCTGAACCAGTTTGCCCGGTTGCGCGCCGATGTAAGTGCGACGGTGGCCCTTGATTTCGGCTTCATCGCGCATACCGCCGACGCTGAAACGGTAGAACGGCCGGCCCAGGGATTCGGCGATCGAGCGACCAACGCTGGTTTTGCCCACGCCTGGCGGGCCGACCAGCAACACGATGGAACCGCTGATCTGGCCCTTGTAGGCGCCGACCGCGAGGAATTCGAGGATCCGGCTCTTGATGTCATCGAGCCCGGCATGATGCTGATCGAGCACTTTGCGCGCATGTTTGAGATCGAGCTTGTCCTTACCGTAGACGCCCCACGGCACCGAGCTGGCCCAATCCAGATAGTTGCGGGTCACCGCGTATTCCGGTGAGCCGGTTTCCAGTATAGAGAGTTTGTTGATTTCCTCGTCGATCCGCTTGCGTGCCTGAGGTGGCAGGGTCTTGCCCTCCAGGCGCAGCTCGAACTGCTCGATATCGGCGCTGCGATCGTCCTTGCTCAACCCCAGCTCTTGCTGGATCACTTTGAGCTGTTCCTTGAGGAAGAATTCGCGCTGATGCTCACCGATCTTGCGGTTCACTTCGGCGGAGATTTCTTTCTGCAGGCGTGCGACTTCGACTTCCTTGCGCAGCATTGGCAGGACTTTTTCCATGCGCTTGAGCATGGGCACGCAATCGAGCACTTCTTGCAGTTCAACACCGGTGGCCGACGTCAGCGCCGCGGCGAAATCGGTCAGCGGCGACGGGTCGTTGGGGCTAAAACGGTTCAGGTAGTTTTTCAGCTCTTCGCTGTACAGCGGATTGAGCGGCAGCAGTTCCTTGATCGCATTGATCAGGGCCATGCCGTAGGCCTTGACCTCATCGGTCGGGTCGTGGAGCTGATGCGGGTATTCGACTTCCACCAGATACGGCGGACGATGGTGTTTGAGCCAGGTGCGAATGCGCACGCGGCTCAGGCCCTGGGCCACGAATTGCAGTTTGCCGTTTTCGCGACTGGCGTGATGCACCTTCACCAGCGTGCCGTATTCCGGTAGGGCGGCGGTGTCGAAATGGCGGGGGTCATCGGGTGGCGTGTCCATGAAGAACAGGGCCAGGGAATGGTGATCGGACTTGCTGACCAACTCCAGGGTCTCGGCCCAGGGCTCTTCGTTTACGATCACCGGCAACACTTGAGCCGGGAAAAAGGGGCGATTGTGGATCGGGATGATATAGACCTTATCCGGAAGGTTCTGGTCCGGCAGGGTCAGGCTGGTGCTGGTCGAACTCAGGCTTACTTCGTGCTCGGCATTAACGTCATCTGACACATTCGGTGAGTCGGTTTGCTGGTCGCTCATGGGGCACCTGCACAAGTGAATATGGTGTTTAGATGGGGCGCGGCAGGACTCGTTTCAATGGTGTGAGCAAATAGATTCGGTCGAGCTCGGGTTGCCGTGCGATGTGCTACCTGCCTTTTGTCGGCTCCTGCATCGTCGTTAGCGAAGCCAAAAAAAGGCGGCTACCGCTCGGTAGCCGCCTTTTTCATTGCATCAGCACACTTCAGTCCGGCAGTTTGAACGCCAGGATGTAGTCGCCTTGTTTGGTGCCCAGCGAACCGTGACCGCCCGCCATGACCAGCACGTATTGCTTGCCGTCCTTGCCGGTGTAGGTCATCGGTGTGGTCTGGCCGCCTGCCGGCAGGCGACCCTCCCACAGTTGCTTGCCGTTACGAACATCGTAGGCGCGCAGGTACTGGTCCAGGGTGCCGCTGAGGAAGGCTACCCCACCCGCAGTGGTGAACGTGCCGCCCAGGCTTGGCACGCCCATTGTCAATGGGAGCGGGATCGGAGAGCTGTCACGCACGGTACCGTTTTTGTGTTTCCAGATGGTTGTGTGAGTCGTCAGGTCCACGGCCGCCACATAACCCCACGCTGGCGCCTGGCAAGGCAGGCCCATGGGCGAGAGCATCGCTTCGAGAATCACGCCATACGGCGCGCCCTTGTTCGGCTGCACGCCTTTGGTTTCGCTTTTACGACCTGGACCACCTTCGACCTCGGCCGCCGGAACGAGCCTGGAGGTGAACGCCATGTAATTCGGGTTCACGAAAGCGATCTGACGCACGGGGTCAACAGAGATACCACCCCAATCGAACACGCCGAAGTTGCCTGGATAGATGATCGAACCTTGCAGCGATGGCGGGGTGAAGGGGCCGTCATAACGCAGGGATTTGAAGTCGATCCGGCAGAGCATCTGATCGAACGGCGTCACGCCCCACATGTCGCGCTCCTTGAGGGGAGGCGGCATGAAGTTCAGGTCGGACTTGGGCTGGGTTGGTGCTGAGCGATCGCTTGCGACAGCGCCCTGCGGAACCGGGATTTCGTTGATGGGCACAATCGGCTGACCGTTAGTGCGGTCCAGCACATAGACGCTGCCCTGCTTGGTCGACGCAAGGACTGCCGGTTTCACGCCATCAGCGGTTTTCATGTCCATGAGTGTCGGTTGACCGCCCACGTCCATGTCCCACAGGTCGTGATGGGTGAACTGGAAGGTCCAGCGCACGTGCCCGGTGTCGATGTCCAGCGCAGTCAGGCCCGCGCTGTATTTTTCTGATTCCGGAGTGCGGCCACCCCCCCACTGGTCAGGCGTCTGGTTGCCCATCGGCAGGTAAAGCATGCCGAGTTTTTCGTCGACGCTGAACATCGACCACATGTTTGGCGAGTTGCGGGTATAGGTCTTGCCCGGAGCGATAGGGGTAGTGTCATCCGGATTGCCGCTGTCCCAGTTCCACACTAGACGACCGGTGTGCACGTCAAACGCACGAATCACGCCGGAAGGCTCATCGGTGGACACGTTATCGGTGACGTGGCCGCCGATCACCACCAGGTTTTTGGTCACGGCAGGTGGTGAGGTGGAGTAGTAACCGCCAGGCGCGAAGGTGCCGATGTTGGCGTTCAGGTCGACGGAGCCTTTGTCGCCGAAGTCTTCGCACAGTTTGCCGGTGTCGGCGTTCACCGCCATCAAGCGGGTATCGGCCGTCGGCAGGAACAAACGACGCGGGCACGAGTTGGCGGTAGTCGCGGCGACGGCAGGCGTTGCCGGGCTTTGTGCAGGCATCGCCGAAGCAGTGGGCGCAGGAGCTGCAGCTGCGGCATAAGCGGCGTCATCGTGATATGCCACGCCACGGCAGGTCATGTGTGCCCAACCCTTGAAGTTGGCCGCTTTCATGGTGCTGATCTTCGGATCGAAACGCCAGATTTCCTTGCCGGTGTCCGGGTCCAGTGCGATCACCTGGCTGTGTGGCGTGCACACGTAGAGCATGCCGTTGACCTTGAGCGGAGTGTTTTCGGCGGTGGTTTCACCCGGATCGTTCGGCCCGGGGATGTCGCCGGTGCGGTAGGTCCAGGCCGGCACCAGCTTGCCGGCATTTTCAGGGGTGATCTGCGCCAGCGGCGAATAGCGATCACCGAAAGCGGTGCGACCGTAGGACTGCCAGTCACCGTCGGGCATGGCCGGGGCGGTGTTGGTGGTACCGGCAGTGTCGCGACCCAGTTGGCCCTTGATTTCACCAAGGTTGATGAACTGGCTCGTCAGCGCGGCAAGACCGGCGAGGATCACGGCGATGCTGAGTGCGCCTGTACCCATTCCCGCAGACTGGCCGCGCAACAACGGGCCGCGGAACCACGGCAGTAAAAGCACAATGCCTAAAGCGAACCACAGCGCCAGACGTGGCACCAGTTGCCACCAATCCAGACCGACTTCCCACAGCGCCCAGACCGTACTGGCGAACAGAATCAGCGCGTACAGGCCCAGTGCAGCACGATGTCCGGCGATGAGCAGTGCACCGGTCACGGCAAAGCCGATACCCGCCAGCAGGTAATACAGCGACCCCCCCAGCAGACTCAGTTTTATCCCGCCAGCCAACATGGCCAGGCCCATCAGCAGCAACAGCAGGCCGAGTAATGTGGGTAACAGGCGGGTTCTGCTCAAAGCACCATCAGCGCTCATAGTGTGTTTCTCCATGATGATTAAGGGTTGCCGCTGTGTTCGTTAAGCCTGCTCGTGAGCCTAGTTCAGACGGAGAACATGCGTATGAGCCACCGATTTTCGATCGACAGGCGCTCGGCACCGTGATCAAGATTCGACGGGCTTTGTTCATAGGCACCTGCCTGTGCGCAGAGTTCAGTAACAGTGAATCGATCGTTGCGAGCCGCTAGACTCCCTGCAATGCGCTATTCAGCGTGGAGCAAAGGTGGCCAATTCAAGGTCTCGGCATGCTTGGCTCTTCCCGCTGCCGGAAGGCTCGGCTAAGGTGCGCACCTTACGGGGCAAGTCCCCCTCACATCAGTTCGAAGGCCTTGCATGACGACATCCAACAACAACCCTCTGCATGGCGTAACGCTGGAGCAGATCCTCACCGCGCTGGTGGCGCATTACGAGTGGTCGGGATTGGCTGAACGCATCGATATTCGCTGCTTCAAGAGTGATCCGAGCATCAAGTCGAGCCTGACTTTTCTGCGTAAAACACCGTGGGCGCGGGAGAAGGTCGAAGCCTTGTACATGAAGTTGCAACGCAGCAAAGGTTGAGTGATCGCGTGTTGCGCGGGACTCAGGACTCAAGGACAACAATGATGTACAGCCAGCACACGCAACAGGCGCAGGGGCAGCGCAGCTTTACCCTCATCGCGGCACTCTTGGGATGGTCGGCTTTGGCCATTCAGCTCTACCTGATTTTTATCGCGCGGTGGGCAGATCAAGCGAGTCTGCTGGGCGGGCTGGTGAGGTTTTTCAGTTTTTTTACCGTGCTGAGCAACACCTTGGTGGCGACTGCCCTGACGTGCGCGATCAGCACCAGAGGCTCCAGTGGTCATCGATTCTTCCGCACCCCGTGGGTGTGCAGTGGCATTGCGGCCAGCATCGCGCTGGTGAGCATTGCTTATAACCTGTTGCTGCGCCATTTGTGGCGACCCGAAGGCTGGCAATGGATCGCCGACGAATTGCTGCACGACATCATGCCGCTGCTGTTTCTGCTGTATTGGTGGCTCTACGTGCCGAAAGGGCTATTGCGCCCGAGTCATCTGCTGTTGTGGATGATCTATCCGCTGGTGTATTTCGCCTACCTGCTGTTGCGCGGCGATTTGATCGGCGACTACATGTACCCCTTCGTCGACGTCGGCACGCTCGGTTATCCACAGGCCTTTATCAACGCCGGCGGTGTACTGGCGGGGTTCGTGCTGATTTCACTGGTGCTGCTGGGACTTGACTGGCTCAAAGGTCGCAAAGCCAGGAGCTGAACCCATGCGGTCCGCTGAGGACCCCATGGCATTCATCTCAAATGGCCAACTCAGCTTTCGTCGGACTCGTCCAGCCGCCAATAGCCAACGGTTTTGACCGAGGCTTCATCCAGGCCGAACTCGTTCAACAGCACACGACGAAGCTTGCGCGACAACGCCGTTTCAGTTGCCACCCAGGCGTACAATTTGCCTTCCGGCATTTCCAGCCTGCGGGTGACCTCCACCATATCCTGCTCACCCCTCACCACCCAGATCACGTCCACCTGCGCCGGGCTGTGCAAGGTCTGTTGCTCGGACGAATCGGCGATCTCGACCACCACCAAAGCGGCACGATTGGCAGCCAGATTTTCCACGCGACGGGCAATGGCGGGCAGGGCGGTTTCGTCGCCGATCAGCAGGTAGCTGTCGAACATATCCGGGACGATCATCGAGCCGCGAGGACCTGCGATGTGCAGGCACTGTCCCGGCTCAGCCTGCGCCGCCCAAGTGGCGGCAGGGCCATCGCCGTGGAGGACGAAATCGATGTCCAGCTCGCCGGTCTCTGGGTCATAGCGTCGTGGCGTGTAGTCGCGCATCGTCGGGCGCGGGCCGTCGCTTGGGGAGCCAGGAACGAAGGTGTCGAGTACGGCCTGCTCTTCGGGCGTTTGGGCGAAGATCAATTTCACGTGGTCATCCGTGCCCAGACTGATGAAGCCCTCCAGTTGCGGCCCACCCAGGGTGATGCGGCGCATCCGTGGCGTCAGGTCGACGACGCGCAGCACGTCCAGTTTGCGGCGTTTGATTTCATGGCTGATACGGTGAATGCCTTGCTGGTGATCGCCTTGCGGGTAAATAGTGTGCTGCGAATTCATCAATACTTCTCCGAGGCGCTGAGTGGGCCATCGACGATGGCTTTAGCGGTGTTGTTCAGCAGATCGCGCACGCGCAGGATTTCTTCCGCGCTCCAGCGACCGTGATGCAGTTGCAGCGCATGACGCAGGTTATGCACGGCTTCATGGATTTCCGGCGGCCGATCGTGGCCACGTAAAGAGCGTTTGCTGACGTCGATGCGCATGCGTACACCCTCCAGCGCGACGGCTTGCTCAACCAGTGATTGCTGGCCGGCCTGGGTGACGGTGTAGCGTTTTTTTCCGCCCAGAGCGTCGCCGAGGATCAATTCGCTTTCCTCAAGAAAGGTTAACGTCGGATAGATCACGCCGGGGCTGGGGCTGTAGGCGCCATCGAACATGCCTTCGATCTGGCGGATCAAGTCATAGCCGTGGCAGGGTTGTTCGGCGATCAAGGCGAGCAGCAGTAATTTCAGGTCGCCGGGGGCGAAGACGCGTGGACCGCGACCGCCGCGTTCACGACCGGGGCGTTTTTCAAAACCATCGCGACCGTCACCGTGTTCTCGGTGGGTATGGTGAGGGGGGTCACCCATATCTCTCATTTTTCTCTCTCTCCTGCGTAAGTTAGATATACCTTAAGATATATCTAACTTTGCACGCAAGAGCTAAAGGCGAACGGTTCTTATTGGGTGCTTGCCTGCATGGGCGCAGTCGGGACCTGGCACTCGGTATGGTTACCCGGCGTCAGGTAAGGGTTGAGGAGCGGGGCCATGCCCTTGAGCACTTGCACCGGTAGCGCCGAAGTGAATTTGAAGGCTTCAGACGCGCGGCCGGGCACGAATGCCGTCAGCGTGCCGTAATGGTTGGCACCGATGTAGAACACAAAGGTCGCGGTGCGGTTGATCGAATGCGAAGCCAGTATTCGACCTCTGGTGCCGAAGCTCTCGATCCGGTTGTCACCGGTACCGGTTTTACCGCCCATGGGTAGCACAGTGCCGTCTGCGAGTTTGAAACTGCCCTGCACGCGCCTGGCCGTCCCGGCATCCACCACCTGCGACAGTGCTTCACGCATGGCCGTCGCGACTTCCGAGGGCAGTACACGTTTGCCCAGATCGGGATTGTTCGTCAGCCGTGTTTCGTAAGGCGTACCGGCGGCAAAATGCAGGCTGTCGACGCGCAATACCGGTAGGCGGATGCCATCGTTCTGGATGATCCCGATCAGCTCGGCCAACGCCGCCGGGCGGTCGCCAGAGCTGCCGATGGCCGTCGCCAGTGACGGCACCAGATGGTCGAACGGATAACCCAACCGTTGCCAGCGACGATGGATGTCGGTGAAGGCTTCGATTTCCAGCATGGTGCGAATCCGGCTGTCGCGGGCGCTCCGGTGGCGACTTTTGAACAGCCAGCTATAGACCTCTTGACGCTGTTGTTGACTGGCGGCAACCGCATCCTTGAACTGCGCTTGCGGGTGCTCCAGCAAGTAACCCATCAACCACAGATCCAGTGGGTGAACCTTGGCGATGTAGCCTTGATCCGGGAGGTCGTACGCGCCGGGCCCGTAGTTCTTATACAGTTCGTCGAGACGTTTGTCGGTCAGCTTGTCGATCGCCACTTTGTCTTCGGTCAGATGTGAGCGAACGAAGGTGTTGAACGCGTTCTGATCGGCGTTGGGCAGCAGGTAGCGATGCACCGCGGCCAAGCGAATCGCCGTGGGGTGCATGCCGTCGAGGAAGGTGTCCAACCGGTCCTGGGTGGACTTGCCCTTGTAGCGTTTCCAGAAACGAAGGAGATATACCGTGCCCTCGCGATCGGCAAAATCGCTCAGATATTCCTGGCGTTTGGGATCGTCATCGTTCGTGAGCAATTGGGCACTGCTGTTGGGTGACTGATAGATGCTGTAACGCACGATGTCGCGCATCAGGCGAATGAACGGCAGGTTGATCGATTCGCGTATCGCATCGCGCAAGGACGGGCTGCGGCCGTTGTCTTCTTTACGAAAGTTGTCGAAGTGGTGCATGCCGCCGCCGGTAAAGAAATACTCCCCGGGGCTGGCGGAGTACTGTCTGTCCAGCGATGCCGAGAGCATTTTCGACAGGTCCTGGTCCTTGTTCTGCATCAGGTAATCGAGGGCCCAGCGGGTCAGATGATCCTGCTCTTCGACCGGGACTTTTTTCAACTCGGAAGGGGCTTTCCCTGCATAGCGCTGATGCAGTTCGGTCATGATTTCCAGGTAGCTGGTCAGCACCCGCATTTTGGCCGTAGAGCCCAGCTCCAGCTTGCTGCCTTCGTTGATATCGAAAGGCTGGTCGGTGCTGTCGGTCTGCACCCGTACCCGTGCGCCATCCGGGTCGCGTTCGAACAACGTGAAGCTGTAACTGACCTGCCGGGTGCTGGTCGGGGTCAGCAAGTGCTCGCCGATCAAACCGAGTTTTGCAGCGACAGCCGGGTCTGCCAGCTCCCGCAGGTATTGGCTGACGCTGGTCTGCAAACCGTATTGCAGGGTACTGGTCGCCGACAGGTCCAGGCGGTCCAGATCATACAGCGGGCGATTGAGCAGCAGTGACAGGCGAGTGCGGGCGACGGTGATGCCTTTGGTGGTTTCGATGGGCTGAATCGTCGGTTGTTGCGCCCAATCGCGGTAGCTCACCACGCTTTTCAGCGCTGCATTCGCTAGCGATTCATCAATGATGCCGTTCTGCGCCAGCAGGCGAATATGGCTGTCGGTCAGTTGCGCCAACTCTTCGCGTCCTCGGGCCAGATAATGCGAAGGCCGACGCTGGGCAATTACCAGAGACAGCACCTGACGCAGCGCCAGACCTCGCTGGGCGAGGCTCTTCGGATCGTTGGCAGTGGAGCTGAGTTGCTGATTGACCTTGTCGAAATCCGCGCCGTACCAGACGCGCAAACCTTCAGCCAGGCCATGCACTTCGCCATGCCCGGGCACTGCGGACAGCGGCACACTGTTGAGGTAATCACGCACCACCCGTTGCCGGACTTCGAATGTCTGTTGGCCAGGTAGATAAGCGCGAACACTGGCGGAAATCATCTGCCGCAGCTTCTCCCCGCCTGACTGCGTCAAACCATCGGGTGAATGGCGATACTTTTCCAATTGCGTGGCCAGCGTACTGCCACCAGCGGATTGGCCGGGCAGGGCGAACAGTTTGGCCGCTTGCGAGAACGCCGCCTTGGCAAAGCGCGGCCAGTCGACGGCGGGGTTGGCCAAGGGTTGCTCCGTGTCGAGCAGGTCGCGGTTCTCGATGAACAGCAAGCTGTTCACCACCAACGGCGGAATCGCGGCAAAGCTGGAATAGAGATGCTGCGGATAGAGGAACTGATAGAGCGGCGCCCCCCGGCAATCGGTAATCGATAACCCCGCCTGAATTTTCTCCTGATATGGCACGAAGAAGCCGTGTTGGCTGTAGATGAGCAGGTCAGGGGAGAACCGGGTTTGTTGGGTCACCAAGTAATCGTGCTTGAGCAGGCGCGGCAGAAACTCATCCAGCGCCGAATAACCCAAGCGCTTATCGAAAGGGCCCTCACCGGGATACAGAATCGAGTTGCTCGGTCCCGGCTGCATCGAGTAGCTGAGCATGGTGGCCAAGCGACTGAACTCACGGGCTTGTAGTTTGGAACTGCGGGTTTCGGTAGCTATGGCATAGCCTAGGGCTATCAGCCCCATCAGTACCAGCAACCAGAACAGACGCCACCCGTACCGTTTACGACGTGGACGTTTCGGCAATGGCGCGTCATCAGCACCGTCAGTAGGGATCACGGTCTTTTTAGTATCAGAATTCCACAAAGCGCCCATATTCGATTGGCCCGGTTAATCATGTTAATCGCACCTGTCACAAGCTTAGACGCTGGCCGCCATCGGGGAAAAATTTGTAAGACGTCCGTAGGTAAATTCTTCAAAAAAAACAGTGGGCGATACCCGGGAATCACGAGCGCACGAAGTTGGAGCGTGAGGTGGAGTGAACTCAGAGGCGGTCATATGAGGGGGAAGCGAATTGGCAGAATATATACCTCTATGAAAGGTGTTTTTGCCGTGAATTATCGCCAAATAAAGGTGTTTATATAGTTAATACCACTGGCTGTGGGTTTTTATACTGCGCGACTATCGCGAGAGGGTGCGTCTGACCCTTTCCGGTTGACGCTCTTTGTCGAGGCCTGTGGCGCACCGTTGTTGTGCAATGCTCGCCGCCGATTTCAGTAGGACTATTCCTGCATGACGGGCTCGCTCACAAGGATGAGCTTGATAATGCGGCGCGTCGGCTCACCCGCCGGTGCTTTGAATCGTTGACTGACTACATCCAATAACAATACGAGGTTGTAAATATATGCCAGTCGGCAAGCGCACTTTGCACGCTGAGACCGCTCAAGGCGGTCCTCTGAAACGAGAGTTGGGCGAGCGGCACATCCGCCTGATGGCTCTGGGTGCCTGTATTGGTGTCGGCCTGTTTCTCGGTTCTGCCAAAGCTATCCAAATGGCGGGACCAGCGATCATGTTGTCCTACATTATCGGTGGCCTGGCGATCCTGGTGATCATGCGCGCCCTCGGTGAAATGGCCGTGCACAATCCGGTCGCAGGGTCGTTCAGCCGTTACGCACAAGACTACCTCGGCCCCTTGGCAGGCTTCCTCACCGGCTGGAACTACTGGTTCCTGTGGCTGGTGACCTGTGTTGCGGAAATCACCGCCGTGGCCGTCTATATGGGCGTCTGGTTCCCCGACGTGCCGCGCTGGATCTGGGCGTTGGCGGCTCTGGTGAGCATGGGCACCATCAACCTGATTGCGGTCAAAGCCTTCGGTGAGTTCGAGTTCTGGTTCGCCCTGATCAAAATCGTCACCATCATCGCCATGGTCGTGGGCGGCATCGGCGTGATCGCCTTTGGTTTCGGCAACGACGGTGTCGCGTTGGGCATTTCCAACCTGTGGAGCCACGGTGGCTTCATGCCCCATGGCGTGCAGGGCATTTTTATGTCCCTGCAAATGGTGATGTTCGCCTACCTCGGCGTCGAAATGATTGGCCTGACCGCCGGTGAAGCGAAGAACCCACAGAAAACCATCCCCAGCGCCATAGGTTCGGTGTTCTGGCGGATTCTGTTGTTCTACGTCGGCGCGCTGTTCGTGATCCTGTCGATCTACCCGTGGAACGAAATCGGCACCCAGGGCAGCCCATTCGTGATGACCTTCGAACGCTTGGGCATCAAAACCGCCGCAGGCATTATCAACTTCGTGGTCATCACCGCTGCACTGTCGTCCTGCAACGGCGGCATCTTCAGCACCGGGCGTATGCTTTACAGCCTGGCGCAGAACGGCCAGGCGCCGCGTGGTTTCGCGCAAACCTCCGACAACGGCGTACCGCGTCGTGCATTGCTGCTGTCGATTTTTGTCCTGCTGCTGGGCGTATTGCTCAACTACCTGGTGCCGGAAAAAGTCTTCGTCTGGGTGACGGCAATCGCCACCTTCGGTGCGATCTGGACCTGGGCCATGATCTTGCTGGCGCAGCTGAAATTCCGCCGCGGCCTGAGCACGACAGAGCGTGATCAACTGAAATTCCGCATGTGGCTATGGCCGCTCAGCTCCTACCTGGCGCTGGCGTTCCTGATTCTGGTAGTCGGCCTGATGGCTTACTTCGAAGAAACCCGCATCGCACTCTACGTTGGTCCTGCGTTTCTGGTGTTGCTGACGGTGCTGTTCTACGTGTTCAAACTGTCGCCGAAAACCGAAACGGTTGGCGTGGTACGTACGGCGTCGTAACGCACAACCTGAAACGCAAAAGCCCCGGTCAGTGATCCGGGGCTTTCGCTATCTGCCTTATGATCCAGATCGCCTTCGCAGCGTTGCCTGCTCCCATCAAACAACGCATAAATCATTGAAAATAAAGCATAATTTTTATGCAATTTTCAGCCTAACGCTGACCCCCTGTAGGAGCTGACTTGTCTGCGATCCAGTGCGAAGCGCTGGCAAAAATGGTGAATCCACCATCGTCGGAAGGTCCTTCGGCCCTTTTCGCAGACAAGTCAGCTCCTACGCCCTCCGGGCAGAATCGCGACCGAGTTTGCTGCGCGACAGCGCGGCGTCGAAGACGCGGCGAGGCCTCCCACGGTTCTTGCATCGCACGTATCCCCTGTGGGAGCAGGCTTGTAACTACGCGTCCCGCTGCGAAGAGGCCGGTACGGTCAGCATTGGATCAAACTACCGCCACCCGCGCAGGTGTCCCCAACCGCTTGCTCCAATCCAGCCAACCCGCCAGCAACATCATCAAGCCCAACCCCACCAGCGCCGTGCAGACTTGCATCGGCCAGGTGTCGCCAGCCAAGGCGTTGGCCATGTCGGCCAGCGGGGCCAGCAGTACGCTCAGGCAGAAGACTTCCAGCGAGTAGCGGCCCATGCGGCAGGTTTGCTGAGCGGGCCAGTTGTCGAGCCATGCCTGGCTGGAGGGCAGCAGTTTCGCGGTGCAGTAGGCCAGCGCCAGGAAGTGCAGCAGACGCACGGGCGAAAGGTCGGTTTTGCTGATGGGATACAGCACGTCGGTGATGGCTTTTGGCATCAGCGCATCATGAAGTCCCGGCCATTTCCACGACACCGCGATCAGCCCGGTAATGACCACATACGCCGCAGAGATCATGAACAACGGTTGCTGCCTCAGGGGGCGTGGCGGCCGAACACTCAGTCGCTGCCCACGAACGGCGCAGGCACCGCCAAGGACGAACAGCAGTTGCCAGGCCACCGGATTGAAGTACCAGACACCGCCTTCATACGCCGGAAGATTCCAGCCAAACAGCGGCACCATCAGGTACAGCGCAATCGACAGACCCACCACGTATTCGGCTTGGCGTAGCAGCCACGGCAGGATCAGCGGCAAAGCCAGCAACAGCAGAATGTAGAGTGGCAATGGGTCGGTCAGGTTGGGTTTGAAGCGCAGTAACAACTCATCGGCCAACGCTTGTTGTGGATTTCTGACGAAGTAGCCCAGACCCATTTCCTGAACCATATCGCGGGTTTCGACATGAGTGTTGGCGACGAAGACGATGCCCATCAGCAACGTCAGCAGGAAAATATGCACCACATACAACACCCATGCCCGCCGCAGGATACGCACGCAAGCGACGGCAAAACCGTCGCGCTGAGCAATGCGCCCATAGGCCAGCACCGCCGCGTAACCGGCGAGGAACACGAAGATTTCCGCGGCATCGCTGAAGCCGAAGTTGCGCACGGTGAGTTGTGAGAAAGGGTTGTCGGGGACGTGATCCCAAAAAATGAAGATCAGCGCCAAACCTCGAAAGAAGTCGATTCGATGGTCGCGTTCGATAGGCATGACGGCAGGCTCTTGAGCGGGTATGTAAGTAAGGATGGTCGTGCGGGGGCAGAGGTTCCGCGCCGCATGTCGGGGGCGCGCAGGGTGGCGTTATTGGCCGGTAAATGCAAAAAATGGGTATTGCTGAATGTCTCAGGGCGCTTTCGCTCCCCGCGACGGTAAAATCTCCGACCCTGGGTCATGCGCTCTGGTTCACGAGGGTGTTTTTGTTGCGCTGCATGTGGGTATCAGTCAGGCATACAGCAACCTGGCCGCCTTCAGTGTGGCGGTGTCATTTTCGTTCTATGCCAATGCCCGATACACCTTTAAAGCTCAGACCTCCGGGTCTTGTTTTCAGGCATAAGTTTGGTCTGCGGTTATCTCTACTCCAAACAGGTGATTTTTCGGGGGCATATGTCTCGAAAATTTCACTGATTGTTCCTGTTAATAATGAAGAACACACTTCTCGATGTTTTCCTCGGGGGTATCATCGCTGGCTCCTGAAGTGTGTCAAGAATACAGCGTCAATGTAATTGCGCAATGGATCCTGGGTGGCCAGGCCGATGGAGCACGTGTTGAAGTGGCAGCGTTACGACCGGGTGTAACCCGCTGGTTACAACGATGGAGTTTCTGACCGCGCTCCATACACGACAGCAGAAAATGTTCTTTACTTTCTTTTTGACAGTCAACGCGTGGGTCATCTGGTTAGCGTTTGGTCTGCCTTGATTAGCCGTTACGACTGTCGGCGAAGGAGAACATTATGGCGCTTTTTCAGCATCATACTGGGACGAGTATTCGACACCTTGCCTTGTTTGCTCGTGAGTGTTGGCTATTGCCCATTGTGGTACTGGCAACGCTGGTGGATTTTCATGATGTAACCAAGCCGGTCATGTGGACCGACGAAGCCTTAAGTGTGCTGCTGAGTGCCTATTCACCGGCCCTCATCTGCTTTCACACCGCACAAGATGTTCATCCACCTTTATACTTTCTACTGTTGCACGGGTGGATGACTGTATTTGGCACTGGGGTTTTTGCGTTACGTGCCATGAGTGTGTTGGCGGGTGTGGTGACCGTTGTTCTGAGCGTCTGGCTAGTGAGTTTGATTGCGTCGCGCCGAGCGGCTATTTTGGCGGGGCTGCTACTGGCCCTGCTGCCTATCTCCGTGCGTTACAGCCAAGAAGTGCGGATGTACTCGCTTCAGGATGTCTGGTTAATGGGGGCGACTATTGCACTCATATACTGGGTTAAAAATCCACAGCGTTATCGTTACTTGGTCATGTATACGTTACTCATGACGGCGGGATTTTATACGCATTATTTTGCGGGCCTGTGTGTGATGGCTCACTGGCTGTATCTGTCTTTACTACGGCTTCAACCCTCAAAGGAATGTCACCTCGTCACACGAACGTCCTGGTGGCTTGCCAATGGTGCCGTTGTATTCCTTTATGTGCCCTGGATACCTGATTTAATCGGCCAGTTGTCTGACACGGTAGACATAGGCTATGTATTGCCCCCCACAGGTTTCACGTTGCCTTCCGCTATTTGGCAATTTCTGACGCTGGAGGATGGGCGAGATTTCTCATGGCCGATTTATGTGGCTCTCCCTCTGGGAATATTGGGGGTCTCGGGGTGGATTGTTCTGCGTGACAGAGGGCTGTACAGGTTTAATACGTTAGTGGTTATTTACGCTTTCGTTCCCATGTTGGTAGTGTTTTTAATTTCCTTTAAACAGCCATTTTTCGTACCTCGCTACCTGTCGTTTGCGGCGATTGGCTTGCCGCTAATCCTGGCGATTACGCTTGATCGGTTAGCCCAGCATTTTCCATGGTTCGCCATCGTCTGCCTGACAGTGTTGGTCGGTCTGGAGGGGGGCGGTCTTTATAATGTGTATATGCAGAGAAATAAGTTGAATGACCCCCTCCGTCAGCAAAATGATCATACCGATAGGGTGGTTGACGAAATTAATAAATACTTTGTTTCGGGTGATCGTATCGTGGTGGACGGTGATTATTGGTACATGAGTGTTATCTATTACAACACGTCCGGAACTCAACCGCTGCTCTATACGCCGCCGTTGCCCGATGGAAGCTCTGGTCGCCCCGACAGTGACGGCGCAGGAACTTTGTTCTATCAGAACCCGGATAAAAATTTTCTCGACAGTCTCGAGGTGTTGCCCCCCGAGACACGGCGGGTATGGCTTCTGTCTGATAGCGACGCAGAAGACTTGGTGCAGGTGCCCGATAACTGGCAACCCGTGCGTACGTTGAAGGCTGGCGACACGCAAGTTCGGCTTTATTCCATTCGCAGGCAAGATCCGCAGGCTACAGCTAGCGTGCGTATGAAACGCTAAGAGGACTCGCCGCGTGCAGCACTAACGCCGCTGAGTCCCGACGATATCTCTTCGGCGGGACTCAACGCATTAGCCTGCCTCAGGCCGCATTCGGCTCAAAACTATCCGCCCGTGCCATCTTCCACATGTTCGAATAAAACTCGCCCTCCACTGCGCCGGTCAGCAATTCGCCGGGTTTGAGGAACACGTGGGACTGCGAGAACAATTTGATCTCAGTGGCGGACATGCGGCGTACCAGGTGTTTGGCTTCCAGTTGTGAAGGGTGATCGAGCCCGGCGGCAGCCAACATTTCGGCCAGCGCCTTGAGCGTGCTGCGGTGAAAGTTGAACACCCGTTGCGCTTTGTCTGGCACGACCAGTGCCCGTTGACGCAACGGATCCTGGGTGGCGACGCCGGTCGGGCATTTGTTGGTGTGGCAGCTTTGCGACTGAATGCAGCCAATGGCGAACATGAAGCCGCGCGCCGAGTTGGCCCAGTCGGCACCGATCGCCAGCACGCTGGCGATGTCGAAGGCGCTGACGATCTTGCCGCTGGCACCAAGCTTGATCTTGTCCCGCAGGTTCAGACCGACCAGGGTGTTGTGCACGAACAGCAGGCCTTCACGCATTGGCACACCGATGTGGTCGGTGAACTCCACGGGCGCGGCGCCGGTGCCGCCTTCCTTGCCGTCGATCACGATGAAGTCCGGCAGAATGCCGGTCTCGAGCATGGCTTTGGCGATGCCCATGAACTCCCACGGATGGCCCAGGCAAAACTTGAAGCCCACCGGTTTGCCGCCCGACAGTTCGCGTAGTTGAGCAATGAAGTGCATCAGTTCGCAAGGGGTCGAGAACGCGCTGTGCCGCGAGGGCGAGACGCAATCTTCGCCCATCATGATGCCGCGGGTTTCAGCGATTTCCTTGGTCACCTTGCCCTTGGGCAGGATGCCACCGTGGCCCGGTTTGGCGCCTTGGCTCATCTTGATTTCGATCATCCGCACTTGCGGGTCCTGCGCCTGTTTGGCGAATCGTTCAGGGTCGAAACGGCCGTCCGAGGTCCGGCAGCCGAAGTAACCGCTGCCCAGCTCCCACGTCAGATCGCCACCGTTTTCCCGGTGATAGGGGCTGATGCTGCCTTCGCCGGTGTCGTGGGCGAAGTTGCCGAGTTTGGCGCCCTGGTTCAGCGCGCGAATCGCGTTGGCACTGAGCGAGCCGAAACTCATCGCCGAGATATTGAATACCGAGGCCGAGTAGGGTTGTTTGCATTGCGGGCCGCCGACGATCACGCGAAAAGCGCTGGGATCGCTCAACGGTGCCGGGCGCATGGAGTGGCCGATAAATTCGAAGCCTGTCTGGTAAACGTCGATCAGCGTGCCGAAAGGCTTGTCCGCCGATTCATTTTTGGCCCGGGAATACACCAGCGAACGCTGGGCACGGGAAAAGGGCAGGGCGTCGCTGTCGGACTCCAGCAAATACTGGCGAATCTCCGGGCGAATGCGTTCGACCAGGTAACGAATGTTGCCCAGAATCGGGTAATTGCGGCGCACCGCGTGTGGGGTCTGCAGCAAGTCGCCGATGCCGATCAGGCTGAGCACGCCGGTCACCAGGGTGAACGGCCAAAGCCATTCGTGCTGCCAGAACGGGATGCTGGCAAGGGTGAACAACACGCAAAGGACAAAAAAGGCGTAACGACTGAGTAGGGACAGGCTCATACGGAATCCTGGGGGTTTGATGATGGTTGATGATGTAAGCGCTGGCGCTGTTCCGCGCCTGTCAATCAGTGGTTTCACCCCGTATAGGTGTGGACTGAAACCTTCCCTCGGTTCAGGCACTTTGTGCCTGAAGAAAAATCGAAAACAGCTCTGACTGCGACTTGATGCCCATCTTGCTGTACATGTGTTTCTTGTGCACCCGCACGGTTTCGGCGGAGATTTCCAGCTTGCGGGCGATCTCTTTGCTGGAGCAGCCGCTGAGCATCAGCCGTCCGACATCCAGCTCGCGGGCGGTCAATTGTGCACCTCTGCTCTGCTGCACCGACGCTTCCAGCTGGGTGCGCCAGTCATTGGTGGGTTGCAAGGGCTGCGCTTGCACCTCGGATTGCAGTTCGGATTGCGCACCCGGTTCGAGCAGTTCGAACGGCAGGCGTTGCCGGAGCAAGGCCACCACCCAAGGCTGAATCAGTGACAGCAGCGCGATCTGTTCGGTGCTGAAGCGTTGGGTCGAACCCAGCGACAGGCACAAGGTGCGGTCCGCATCGAGCTGGCAGTTGAACTGGATTTCATCAGCCACCACGTTCAGGCGGAAGTAGCGCTGATAATACTCGGTCAGTTCGAAGTGTTCCGGTGCTACCTCCGCCAAGCGGAACAGCCCGGTCTGCGAATGTTCGCGGCTGGCGATGTAGAAAGGGTCGAGCAGGTAGAGGCCTTTGAGGTAATCCTGGAACAACTGGTCGGGTGTGCCGTCTTCGGCGGGGCATTCGGCGAACACCAACGGACGTTGCCGGGAGCTGAATTGCAACGCGACCCAGCTATCGAAACTCACGTATTGATTGAGCAGGCGCACCAATTGCGCCCAGAAATTCGGCTTGTCCAGCGCTTCGATCAATTGCGCGACCGAGCGATGCCAGGCGATGTCCTGCAGTGCGATTGTCATACCTCTACCCCTATTGGGTTACCACAGCTGCGTAATTCCCCGCACACCTTGCTGATGCGCATACTGCCCGCAGAGCCGATGACCAGGCCAGCATTTATTGTGCCGGGTCGGCCACGATAGTGAATAAGGAGAACCCATGAAGGTCGAACTCGCCCAACTGGCAGGCCAGGATAACGGCACAGCCTACAACCTGCAGCGTGCTTTGGCAGCGATTGCCGCCTGCGCCAGCGACACCCGGTTGATCGTATTTCCGGAAACCCATCTGATGGGCTTTCCCTCGGCCGATACCGTGGCCCGGATCGCCGAGCCGCTGGACGGCCCGACCGTGCAAGCGGTGCAGCGGGCTGCCCATGAGCGTGATATCGCCGTGGTGATTGGCGTTGCCGAAAACGATAACGGCCAGTATTACAACACCACACTATTGATCACCCCTGAAGGCATCGCCCTGCGCTACCGCAAGACGCACCTGTGGGCGTCGGATCGTGGCGTGTTCAGCCCCGGCGACCGTTTCGCCACCTGTGAGTGGAACGGCGTACGCATCGGCCTGTTGATCTGTTACGACATCGAATTCCCGGAAACAGCCCGCGCCGTGGCGCAGTTGGGGGCTGATCTGATTATCGTCACCAACGGCAACATGGACCCGTACGGGCCGACGCACCGCACCGCGATCATGGCCCGCGCCCAGGAAAACCAGGCATTCGCGCTGATGGTCAACCGCGTTGGCGAAGGCGATGGTGACCTGTTGTTCGCCGGCGGCAGTGCCTTGGTCGATCCATTCGGCACCCTGCTGTACGAAGCGGGGCGCGAAGAGTGCCAGTTCAGCGTCGAGCTGGACCTGAGCCAACTGGCTGCCGCGCGTCGTGATTACCGTTATTTGAATGACCAGCGCCTGCGTTTTCCGGGCGAAGTCGTCGAACACGCCGATGGCCGGCGTGAGCTGTTGATTCCTCGATAAGCCCGAACCTCATAACAACAACTGTTTTTGTTCTGCCGAACTTTTCTCTGCCATAAAACCAATAATTCGGAGTAGTCGCTCATGGCTCGTTTGCAACGCACCCTTTCGCTAGGGTCAGTGGTGCTGTTTGGCATCGCTTATATGACACCGATCATCGTGCTCGGTACGTTCGGCATCCTCGCGCAATCCACCAATGGTATGGTGCCGGCGGCGTATCTGGCGGCACTGGTTGCGATGTTCTTCACCGCCCTGAGCTACGGTCGCATGGCTGCTGCGTTCCCGGTTGCGGGTTCCGCTTACAGCTACGTGCGCAAAGCCATCAGCCCGAAGCTGGGCTTCCTCGCCGGTTGGGCGGTGTTGCTCGATTATCTGTTCCTGCCCATGGCGATCTGGCTGATCGGCGCGGCCTACCTGGGTTCGGCCTTCCCGGCGGTCCCACAACCGGTCTGGGTGCTGGCGTTCATCGTTATCACCAGTCTGATCAATATTGTCGGTCTGAAGCTGGCCAACACCATCAACGCCTTGCTGATGCTGGTGCAGTTCCTGGTGTTGGTTGCGTTCGTGGCGCTGAGCATTCACTACATTGGTGGCGATGCGAGCAAGCCGCTGTGGACCCTCGCACCATTCTTCACTGGCGATATGCAGATGCCGCTAATCATGAGCGGTGCGGCGATTGCCTGCTATTCGTTCCTCGGCTTTGATGCGGTCAGCACCCTGACCGAGGAAACCAAGGACCCGGTTCGCACCATCCCACGGGCGATCATGCTGATCACCCTGATCGGCGGTTTGATCTTCGTCGGCGTGTCGTACTTCGTGCAACTGGCGCATCCGTCGTTCGTGTTCGAGAACGCCGATTCGGCAGCCTATGAAATTGCAAAAAACATCGGTGGTGACCTGTTCGTCTCGATCTTCCTGATCGGCTTGATCGTCGGCCAATTCGCTTCGGGCTTGTCGGCACAGGCCAGCGGTTCGCGTCTGCTGTATGCCATGGGTCGCGACGGCGTGCTGTCGACCTCGTTCTTCGCTCGTTTGAGTGAGCGCTTCGGTACACCCGTCAATAGCATTGTCCTGTGCGGCGTGGTCGCCCTGTTGGCGCTGAAAATGGACGTCACCACTTCGACCTCTTTCATCAACTTCGGCGCGTTCCTGGCCTTCAGCCTGGTTAACCTGTCGGTGATCTTCCATTACTGGATCGGTGGGGAAAAACGCGGCCTGCGAGAGCTGGTGCTGTTCCTGATCTTCCCGCTGATCGGTCTGGTGGCTGACCTGTGGCTGATGATCAGCCTCGACAAACTGGCGATCATCCTTGGTCTGAGCTGGTTGGCGGTGGGCGTGGTCTACCTGGCCTGGCTCACCGGCGGCTTCCGTCGCCAGCCACCGGAAATGGACTTCCAGGAAGCGTCCTGATCCATGCGCGTGCGGTCTGCCGGGTAGACCGCATCGCTTCTTCGCAGCGGGACGCGTAGTTGCAAGCCTGCTCCCACAGTTTGTGTGGGGGCGGGCTTGTCTGCGAATGGCTAGACCACAACGATCTAGGCTTATTGCAATCCATTCTCAGTGGGTCTCTGCGTTTTATGGCTGTGTAACTCACACTGACTGAACGTATTTTGCGGAGGTAAACCCACCATGAAAACTGGAATCCATCCCAATTACCGAATAGTGCTGTTTCATGACACGGCCGCCGATGAGTACTTCCTGATTGGCTCCACCGTTGAAACGGATCGCACCCTGACGTACACCGATGGCAACACGTATCCGTACGTGGCGCTCGACATCTCCAGTGCCTCTCACTTGATGTACAGCGGGCACCACCGCAAAGCCGACGCTGAAGGCGGTATCGCGAGCTTCAACAGGCGTTTTTCGATGTTTGGCGCCGGGGGCAAGAAAGACGGACCCACTGCCGGATGAGTCAAATTGGCCTCACGTTATGAACCATTACTTTTTTATTGTTCATAACGTGAGACTATTTTTTTGTCTTTTTCTGCTAGTCTCACGTTATGTATTAACTATAAAAATTTGGTTGAAATGAGAGATAAACCATGCCCGCCAAACAACCTCGTTTATTCCCCTCGATGCAGCGATTGCTCGAAGAGTTGGGTGAACGATTACGGCTTGCAAGATTACGTCGCAAATATTCGATCGCCACGGTCTGTGCGCGGGCTGATATTGCTCGCGCGACGCTATACCGTGCAGAGGCGGGCGACCCGGCTGTCTCGATGGGTACCTATGCACGAATTCTAGATGTGCTGGGTTTAGCTGCGGACCTGGGCCAGGTGGCCGCTGATGATGTGTTAGGCCGAAAGCTTCAGGACCTGGAGCTGCCCGCCAAACGAATCAGAAAGCCTCGTATCCCCAAGGAAGAACTTGATGACAGCAAGCAATCACCATCAGCTTGAGGTTTGGCTGGATGCCGACCTTATCCCGCAACTGACCCGAATTGGCGCGTTGGCCCATGATCGTGGTGTCGTGCGTTTCAGCTACGATCCGACTTGGCTGAACAGCGAGTCGAGCTTTGTGGTCGATCCTGATTTGAGCCTGGATCAGGGCGACTTTTTTCCGGATGCTCGAAAAGGCAACTTTGGCATATTCCTCGACTCCAGTCCGGATCGTTGGGGACAGCGGCTGATGGATCGTCGCGAGGCCATGCAGGCTCGGGATGAGGACAGAAGGCCGATGTCGCTGTCAGCCTGGGATTATTTACTGGGTGTTCAGGATTCGACGCGGATGGGCGCTTTGCGTTTTCGCTCTCCGGGCACCGAGGTTTTTCTGGATAACCAGCCGCTTCCCGCGCCGCCTGTGGCCAGTCTGCGGGAGCTGGAGGCCATTGCATTGAATCTGACGGACAAGCGCAAAAGCCCCAGTCAGGATCAGTTGCGGCAATGGTTGCGAATATTGGTCGCGCCTGGCGCTTCGCTGGGGGGCGCGCACCCCAAGGCAAACTTCACTGACGAGAGTGGCAGCTTGTGGATTGCAAAGTTTCCCGCTCGTGACGATGAATACGATATCGGTGCCTGGGAAAAGGTCGCCCATGATCTGGCCGCCAAGGCAGGGATTTGGGTGCCAAGGTCTGAGCTGAGGGTTTTCAGCTCAGAGCACCGGACATTCTGCGTTCAGCGCTTTGACCGGGTGTACAACCAAAACAAGGAACGTCGCCGATTCTTCACCTCAGCAATGACCTTGCTGAAAAAAGATGAAGGCGACAGTGGCTCCTATCTGGAATTAGCGGAATTCATTAGCCGTAACGGTGCTGCGGCACATATCCACACTGATCTCGCTCAATTGTTCCGACGCGTGGCTTTCAACATCATGATTGGCAACCGTGACGATCATTTGCGTAATCACGGTTTCATTAGAGAGGCCGAAGGTTGGCGTCTGTCGATGGCATACGACATGAACCCCAACCCTTATAAAGATGAGCACGTACTGGCCATCGATGACGCTGATCCACGGCCCAGCCTGGAGACATTGGTGGCGACAGCGGATTATTACCGACTGCATACGCAAGAGGCGGAATTGATCATCCGGCAGGTGACGGCGGTGGTGAACACATGGCAGGCTGCTGCCCGGAAACAGGGGTTGCGTCGCAGTGATATCGAGCTGATGGAAAGCGCTTTCTGGCACGCCGCTAACGCCCCTGATTGATTTAATGACTCTTCCCGTAACCACGGAGCATCTGCATTGAAAAAAACAGTCGCCATCGTCTTCGGTGGGCAATCCAGCGAGCATGAAGTCTCGTTGCAGTCAGCCCGGAATGTGATCAATGCGATCGATCGCGGCAGTTACGACATCACTTTGATCGGCGTCGACAAGCGGGGTCGTTGGTTGCTGTTCGATGAGCGCGACTATCTGCTGAACGCCAACGATCCGGCGAAGATCAAGCTAAGCCCATCGGGCAAGTACCTGTCTCTGCTTCCGGGGAGTGCTGGCGGGCAGTTCGTCGAGGTCGAAAGCGGTGTGGAGCTGGCGCGGATCGACGTGGTGTTTCCATTGATTCACGGTTGTTTCGGTGAAGACGGCTCGCTGCAAGGCCTGCTGCGCCTGCTGAATATTCCGTTCGTGGGCCCGGATGTGTTGGGCTCGGCGGTGTGCATGGACAAGGACGTGACCAAGCGTCTGCTGCGCGATGCCGGGATTGCGGTGGCGCCTTTTGTGGTGCTGACACGCAATCAATCGGCGGACTTCAGCGCATTGGTCGAGCAGTTGGGCCTGCCGTTCTTCGTCAAGCCCGCCAGCCAGGGCTCGTCCGTGGGTGTGAGCAAGGTGACCGACGAAGCTGGCTTTACCAAGGCGCTGAGACTGGCGTTCGACTACGACCATAAGGTGTTGATCGAGCGCGGCATCGTCGGCCGGGAAGTTGAATGCGCGGTGCTGGGTAATCGTGAGCCGCAGGCCAGTGTTTGCGGTGAAGTGATTGCCAACGATGAGTTCTATGCCTACGACACCAAATACCTGAATGACGGCCAGGCGCGGATCGCCATCCCGGCCGAACTGCCGCTGGGTGTGGGTGATCAGGTGCGCGAGGTTGCATTGCGTGCCTATCAGACCCTTGAGTGTGCCGGCATGGCCCGGGTGGACTTTTTCGTAACCGAGGCGAATGCCATCATCATCAACGAAGTCAACACCATCCCCGGTTTCACCTCGATCAGCATGTACCCCAAGCTGTGGCAGGCGAGCGGGCTGTCGTATGCCGGGCTGATCGACCGATTGATTGTGCTGGCGCTTGAGCGTGCTGAAGAGGCGCGGTTGCTCAAGACCGAGATTTTCGTATGACCCAGACGTCGATCATTCGCATCGCGGCAGCCTTACTGATTGGCGCCGATGGCCGGACACTGTTGGTGCGGAAACGAGGGACCACGGCGTTCATGCAGCCGGGGGGCAAGATCGATGCTCACGAAAGCCCGGCTGCGGCATTGGCGCGGGAACTGGAAGAGGAGTTGGGTCTGGTCATTGATCCGCTGCACGCCCATTACCTCGGCGAGTTTACCGCGCCCGCCGCGAACGAGCCTGGGTTCGAGGTGCAGTGCCAGTTGTATCGGCTGCACATCGACGCCGACGTGGTGCCCGCCGCCGAGATCGAGGAAGTAGTGTGGGTCGGTTCTGACAATATTGATGATTTGGTGTTGGCGCCGCTGACGCGTGACTCTATTCTGCCGCTGTACCGCGCCATTCAAACGACGGCATAAGTTCCGTTCTGGTTATCACCTGTTTTCGATTCTCACTGCAAGGAGTGCACATGATCCCCGTTCAAGAATGGCTGCTGTTCGCTGGTGCGGCGTTGTTGATGGTCCTCACGCCCGGGCCAAACATGATTTACCTGATTTCCCGCTCGATTTGTCAGGGGCCGAAAGCCGGGATCATTTCGCTGGTGGGTGTGGTGGGCGGTTTTCTCGTGCACATGGTCGCGGCGGCGGTAGGGCTGACCGCGTTATTCATGGCGGTGCCGGTGGCATATGAGTTGCTCAAGTGGGCGGGCGCGTTATATCTGCTGTGGCTGGCATGGCAAGCGGTCAAGCCCGGTGCACGTTCACCGTTCGAACCCAAGAGTCTGTCGCCGGATTCGCGCCGTAAGCTGTTGACCATGGGCTTTCTCACCAGCGCACTCAATCCGAAAATCGCGATCTTCTATCTGTCGGTGCTGCCGCAGTTCATCTCGCCGGAACACGGTTCGGTGTTTGCGCAGAGCATCACCCTTGGGCTGACTCAGATCTTCGTCAGTTTCTCGGTCAATCTGCTGATCGCGATGTTTGCGGCAGGCTTGGCGACATGGTTTGCCGCCAATCGGATGTGGATGGCGGTCCAGCGGTATGTGATGAGTTGCGTGTTGGCATCGCTGGCCGTGCGTCTGATGCTGGAGCAGCGTCGCAGCGCCTGATTTCAACGCACCGCACTCACCCCATCCAGTGTCGAGAACGAAGTGTCCTTGGCGGTCAGCAGAAAATCACGCATGTACGGCGCGTCGAGCATATCGGCGCGGATGCCGGCGTACAGCGTGGCGAACAGGCCTTTTTCGCCCAGGCGCTTGGCTTTCACATAGCCCCGTGAACTGTATTCATGCAGCGCCCAATGGGGCACACCGCACACGCCGCGTCCGCTGGCGACCAGTTGCATCATCATCACCGTCAACTCCGAGGTACGCACCTGCGCCGGTTCGATATCGGCCGGTTCGAGGAAGCGGGTGAAGATGTCCAGCCGGTCGCGCTCCACCGGGTAGGTGATCAAGGTTTCCTTGAGCAAATCCTCCGGGACGATGTAGGGCTTGTTCGCCAGCGGATGCTGGTTGGCGACGGCGAGCATCGCTTCGTAAGTGAACAGCGGCACATAAGTGATGCCCACCAGCTCCAGCGGATCGGAGGTCACTACCAAATCAAGATCGCCCCGAGCCAGGGCTGGCAGCGGCGCGAAGGAAAAGCCTGACGCCAGATCCAGCTCCACTTCCGGCCACGCATCGCGAAATTGGTCGATGGTCGGCATCAGCCATTGGAAGCAGCTGTGGCATTCGATCGCCATGTGCAGGCGTCCGGCAGTGCCGCCAGCCAAGCGCGCGATATCACGCTCGGCACCGCGCAGCTGTGGCAGTACCGAATCAGCCAGCTGCAACAGACGTAGCCCGGCACTGGTGAAGCGCACGGGTTTGGTCTTGCGCACGAACAGCGGCATGCCCATGCGTTCCTCCAGCTCCTTGAACTGATGGGACAAGGCGGACTGCGTGAGGTGCAGGCGTTCGGCCGCTTCCACAAGGCTGTCGGCCTCGCGCAAGGCGTGCAGGGTTTTCAGGTGGCGAATTTCCAGCACGACGGCTCCATGAATAAACTTTGTGATCAACACGAATACAATGAGTTTGTCTCATGTTGCTCTGGCTGTCGACAATAGCACCATCTTTTATAGGAAGGACGTTGTCATGGCCTTGGCCCACACGCTTGGATTTCCGCGCATCGGCGCTGATCGTGAATTGAAAAAAGCGCTGGAAGCTTACTGGAACGGCGACCTCGACCAAGCGGGTCTGCGCGCGGTCGGTCGCGAGTTGCGCGCCACCCATTGGCAGTTGCAGAAAGAGGCCGGGATCGACCTGCTGCCGGTCGGCGACTTCGCTTGGTACGATCAGGTGTTGACCCATTCGCTGACCTTCGGTGTGATCCCCGAGCGCTTCGCTGCCGTTGCCGATGACGCTGGCTTGCCGACCCTCGATACCTTGTTCGCCATGGCCCGTGGCGCCAGTGACAGTTGTTGCGGCGGCAGCCATGCCAAGGCGCAATACGCCCAGGAACTGACCAAGTGGTTCGATACCAACTACCACTATCTGGTGCCGGAATTCACTGAAGATCAGCGTTTCCAGTTGAGCTGGGAGCAGTTGTTCGAGGAAGTCGATGAAGCCAAGGCCCTCGGTCATGCCGTCAAACCGGTGCTGATTGGCCCGCTGACCTACCTGTGGTTGGGCAAAGCCAAGGGCAACAGCTTCGACAAGCTTGACCTGCTGGAGCGGCTGCTGCCGTTGTACGGCGAAATCCTCGGTCGTCTGGCGGCGCAGGGCGTGGAGTGGGTGCAGATCGATGAGCCGATCCTGACCCTTGACTTGCCACAAGACTGGAAAAACGCTTTCGAGCGCGCTTACCACAGCCTGCAATACTCGCCGCTGAAAAAGCTGGTGGCGACCTACTTCGGTGGTCTCGAAGACAACCTTGGGCTGGCGGTGTCGCTGCCAGTGGATGGTCTGCACATCGATCTGGTGCGTGCGCCAGAACAACTGGCCGCGGTGCTTGATCGTCTGCCGACCTACAAGGTGCTGTCCCTGGGCGTGGTCAATGGTCGCAACGTCTGGCGTTGCGATCTGGACAAAGCGCTGGAGCACCTGCACGAGGCGCAAAGCCGGTTTGGCAATAATCTGTGGGTGGCCGGTTCGTCCTCGCTGCTGCACAGCCCGGTGAATCTGCAGCGTGAAGACAAGCTCGATGCCGAACTGAAAAGCTGGTTGGCCTTCGCCGTGCAGAAGTGTGAAGAAATCGCCGTGCTCAGCGCGGCCTTGAACGACCCGCAAGACGCTGCTGTGCAAGCCGCATTGACTCAAAGTCGTGCGGTACAGGCCAGTCGGCAGCAGTCGCCACGCATTCACAAACCGCAGGTTCAGGCGCGGCTGGCGGCGATCACCGCGGCCGACAGTCAACGTCAGTCGCCCTTTGCCAAACGAATTGTGCTGCAACGGGCGCGGCTGAATCTGCCGGCGTTTCCGACCACCACCATTGGCTCGTTCCCACAGACTGCTTCCATTCGTCTGGCGCGACAGTCGTTCAAACAGGGCACGTTGTCGGTCAAAGACTACACCGATGCCATGCACAGCGAAATTCGCCATGCGGTGGAGATCCAGGAGCGTCTGGGGCTGGACGTGTTGGTGCATGGCGAAGCCGAGCGTAACGACATGGTCGAGTACTTCGCCGAGCAACTGGACGGGTATGTGTTCAGCCGTTTTGGTTGGGTACAGAGCTACGGTTCACGCTGTGTTAAACCGGCGGTGATCTTCGGCGACTTGAGCCGTCCGCAGGCGATGACTGTCGACTGGATTCGCTACGCTCAGAGCCTGACCGGCAAAGTCATGAAGGGCATGTTGACCGGCCCGGTGACCATGCTGATGTGGTCGTTCCCGCGTGAAGATATTTCACGCAAGGTTCAGGCACAACAGCTGGCACTGGCGATTCGTGACGAAGTAGTGGATCTGGAGCAGGCCGGGATCAAAATCGTGCAGATCGACGAAGCTGCCTTCCGTGAAGGCTTGCCGCTGCGCCGTGCGCAATGGCAGGAATATCTGGATTGGGCGGTGGAAGCCTTCCGTCTTTGTGCCTCCGGTGTGCGTGATGAAACCCAGATCCACACCCACATGTGCTACAGCGAATTCAACGACGTGATCGACTCCATCGCGGCCATGGACGCCGACGTGATCACCATCGAGACGTCGCGTTCGGACATGGAGTTGCTGAAGGCCTTCGAAGCGTTCGATTACCCGAATGACATCGGTCCGGGCGTCTACGATATCCACTCGCCGCGGGTGCCGGACACCGTCGAGATGGTCAAACTGATGGCCAAAGCAGTCAAACTCATCCCTGCCGAGCGCCTGTGGGTCAACCCGGACTGCGGGTTGAAGACGCGGGGTTGGGCCGAGACTGAGGCTGCGTTGGTCAATATGGTGGCGGCGGCGAGGCAACTACGGCGGGAATTGGCGTAAAGCCATTCGCGGTCAAGCCTACTCCCACAGCGATTGCATTTATCCTGTGGGAGGGCCCGCCGCGTCTTCGACGCCGCGCTGTCGCGCAGCAAACTCGGTCTCGATTCTGCCCGGAGGGCGTAGGAGCTGACTTGTCTGCGATAAGGGCCGAAGGACCTTCCAGCGGTGGTGAATTCACCATTTTTGCCAGCGCTTCGCACTGGATCGCAGACAAGTCAGCTCCTACAAGGAATTAGCGTCAGGCTGAAAATTCCATAAAATATACTCTTTATTTTTCAACGGCTTATAGGTTGTTTGATGGGAGGCCTCGCCGCGTCTTCGACGCCGCGCTGTCGCGCAGCAAACAGGGGCACGTCGTAGAATCGAAGTGCGCGCGGGGACCAAGACCGTAGCCATCACTGGTGTGTACGCACCCGCATGGGAGAGTGGTCCGCACGGTATCGGCGTGGAGTCGTTGTCGGCACAGCAAGCTGTGACCACGTATGAGAGAGTGAATCCATTCGCCACCGTGCTCCCCGCGCGCCCCTCAATCCTGCGAGGAATTGTCATGGCGCGCAAGAACCAGCAGAAACGTTTTGAAGTGGTTCACCCTCATTGTGCGGGTATCGATATTGGCAGTCGCGAGCATTGGGTGGGGGTCAACCCCGACCAGAGCGACACCCCTGTCCGCTCGTTTAAAACGTTCACCGACGAGTTGCTCGCATTAGCCGATTGGCTCGAAGCGTTGAAGATCAATGTCGTGGCCATGGAGGCAACCGGGGTCTACTGGATACCGCTGTTTGAAATCCTCGATGCACGGGGCTTCGAGGTGTATTTGGTGAACTCCCGCGCCACCCGCCAGACCTCCGGGCGCAAATCCGATGTGCTGGACTGCCAGTGGATTTGGCAGCTCATGACCCACGGCTTGCTCAGAGGCGCCTTTCGGCCCGCCGACGACATTTGCTCGATGCGCTCTCTGGTTCGCCAGCGCGCAATGAAAGTTCGCGATCAGGCCAAGAGCGTCAATCGCATGCAGAAAGCCTTGACCCAGATGAACATCCAGCTAGCCACTGTCATCAGTGACATCACCGGCCTGACGGGCAAGAAAATCCTCAACGCGATCATCGGCGGCGAGCGTGATCCGTACGTATTGGCCGGTTTTCGAAACGGTCACATCAAGGCCGATCATGAAACCATTGCCCGCAGCCTGCGCGGTAACTGGCGAACCGAGCATCTGCATGCCCTGGCTCAGGAAATGGCGACGCATGATTTTCTGGAACAGCAAATTGCCGAATGCGATCAGGCCATCGCTCACGCCATTGATCGACTGCCGGTATTGAACGATGAACCTCTGCCGCCGGCCAAGGCACTGCGCAGCCCGCACCGCTCGTCAGCCGAGCAAGCCCGTTTGCACCGTGCGCTGGGAAAAATAATGGGCGTTGATTTGACCGCTATTCCCACCATCGGCGTCGAAACCGCTTTGGCACTGGCGAGCGAAATCGGGCCTGATTTATCGCGATTTCCCACACAACAACACTTCTGTTCCTGGCTCGGCCTGGCACCTGCGACCCGGATATCCGGCGGCAGGCAGCTGCCTGGTAGTCCGCCAAAGGTCTCGAATCGAGCCGCGCAGGCCTTGAAGCAGGCCGCGTCCAACGCGCGCAACGACAAGAGCTTCATCGGCGCCAGCCATCGAGCCCGGTTGGCGCGCATGGATACCGCGTGCGCCATCAAAGCCACCGCGCATCAACTGGCCCGCCTGATCTACGTCATGTTGACCAAAGGCCAACCCTACGTGGAGCGAGGTATGGAAGCCTATGAAGCCGAGAGTCGACACCGTCAACTGCGTGCCCTGGAACGCAAGGCACACAAGCTTGGGATGCAGTTAGTTATGGCCAAATAAAAGGCATAAAAAACAATGCGTTATTTTTTGTTTGATGAGAGCGGGCTTGCCTGCGAAAGCGGCAGGTCAGTTACCAATGTTGCAATCGAAGCAAATGGAATCGCCTAAGTGCGCCCGCTTCTTATCGAGGTCAACTTTCCATCGATAAAACGCAAGTACTGATACATCCCGTTTTTCGGCCCATAAACCCAATTTTCAATAGTTGCAGTTTTATAGGGTGCTTTCCCATGACCACCTACGATGGGTTGTATAGTCTCTCGATTGTCCGGCTGACCGCATTTTCGGATCACTTCTGAAATGGGTTCACCTCCACTGATGATCCCATTTTGACAACGCATAGAGGCATGTGCGTGAAACGCAGCAGACATCAATAGCGCTCCACCAATAAGGCGAATAGTGAGCTTGCGGCTCATAAGTTGAACTCCTGTAAACAAAGTCTGCTTGGGGTCTCAGGCAGAATATATAAAAATCGCTATCCAGCCATCGCAATGATGGCAAGTAATGTAGCTACGGGGGCCCCTGAACGGGTAAGTAGAGTGCTTCTTGTTGTCCGTTCAAATAGCTTTACCCCTAGATCTGATTCCAGCTCTTTTATGGAAGGTTCGCTCTTCTGCGAATAGTAAACATCTGCCAGTCTTTTTCCCTTTCATAAGGGAGTTAGGGATTATTCCCGCAAATATCTCGGTCCGTTCTTACGCCGACCTATCGATCGACATGGCCTGTTCTTTGATCATTCGCATGCTCCGCGCGGGAATGCAGCCCTCGACGCTCCGCGTCCATTCCTGGCTTTTCAATGCATTGGGGATGTGACGCGGAGCGTCACGGGAGGCGTTCCCAGAGCGTGGGAACGATCAACAAAGCTCGAAGCTTGCCGCAGCTGAACGACCACTCAGCCCCCTTCATCAAAATGTCACGCAACTGTGGCAGCGCGCTTTGAAAAATATCATCACACTCCGCACCTACTGGGGATTTTCGGCTTGGTGTTTTTCATGCGGGTGTTCATTTTTCTGGCCGTGTTGCTGTGCGGCTTGCCGTCTTTTGCGGCTTCTCGATGCGATGTCAATGTCCCCACGCAAGTGGCGGACCTCCAAGAGGTACATCTGGCTTATCAGAGCATAGGGCGTAACTCCGACCCGGCTCTGGTTTTGGTGATGGGGCTGGGCGGGCAACTGATTCACTGGCCTGACGAAGTGGTGGTCGCCCTCTGCCAGCAAGGCTTCCGGGTGATCCGTTACGACAATCGCGATGTGGGCTTGTCCACCTGGGTGCAGGCTCCCGCCAGCCCCGACCTCACCTATGAAGTGCTGCGTTACAAGCTTGGCCTGCCGGTTTCCGCGCCTTATACCTTGACCGATATGGCCAATGACACCCTCGGTTTGATGGATGCGCTGCACGTTCGGCAATTCCATGTGCTGGGCGCGAGCATGGGCGGGATGATTGCCCAGCATCTGGCCGACATGGCGCCGGATCGCGTGGAAAGCTTGACCCTGATCATGACCAGTTCCGGCGCCCAGGGGTTGCCCGCGCCAAGCCCTGCGTTGCTGCAATTGCTGGCCCGACGCGGTGCACCGAACCGTGAGATGGCCATCGAGCAGCAGGCTGATCTGCTGGCTGCGCTGGGCAGTCCGCAGGTGGTCGATGATCGCAAGCTGTTGTTGCAGCAGGCGGCGGTGTCTTATGACCGAGCCTTCAATCCCGACGGCGTGAAGCGCCAGATTTTGGCGATTCTGGCCGAGCCCAGTCGCGTCGAACTGCTCGACCGACTGCGCCTTCCGACGCTGGTCGTGCACGGCACAGCCGATCCGTTGTTGCCGGTGATGCATGGCATACATGTCGCCGCGCATATCCAGGGCAGCCAGTTGCGCTTGATTCCGGGCCTGGCTCATCGTTTTCAGGAAGCGTTCAAAGCACCGCTCCTGGCGGCGGTTCTGCCGTATCTGAAAGCGCATCAACATGATGGCAGCCATGTAGCGCAGTTGTAGCTCAAGTGAAAAGGATGCGTCCGAAGGTGTAAGGTGCGAGCTT
This sequence comes from Pseudomonas sp. ASL3, assembly GCF_056680425.1. Taxonomy (NCBI): domain Bacteria; kingdom Pseudomonadati; phylum Pseudomonadota; class Gammaproteobacteria; order Pseudomonadales; family Pseudomonadaceae; genus Pseudomonas; species Pseudomonas sp. ASL3. The sequence goes on from NZ_CM155281.1 coordinate 125,485, forward strand.
TCCCACTGCGATAAGTGAGCGAGGATTCCATGAGCACTGCCCTGAAAATCGATTTCGTCTCCGATGTTTCCTGCCCCTGGTGTGTGGTTGGCCTGCGGGCGTTGACCCAGGCGCTGGAAGGGCTGGGCGACGAGGTCAAGGCCGAAATCCATTTCCAGCCGTTCGAACTCAATCCGAACATGCCCGCGGAAGGGCAGGACCTCAACGAGCACATCTTCGAGAAATACGGCTCGACGCCGGAGCAGTCACAACGCAATCGCGAAGTGATTCGTGAGCGCGGTGCCGAGTTGGGTTTCACCTTCTCGCAGGGTGACCGACGGATCTACAACACCTTCGACGCTCATCGCCTGCTGCACTGGGCCGAGCTGGAAGGCAAGCAGCAAGCGCTGAAGGAAGCCTTGTTCGCGGCGTACTTCACTGATCATAGCGACCCTTCGGATCACACAGTGCTGGCCGCCGTGGCTGAACAGGTTGGGCTGGATCGCCTGCGTGCCGAAGCGATTCTGGCCTCGGGTGAATACACCGCTGAAGTTCGAGAGCTGGAACAGCTGTGGGTTTCGCGTGGCGTCAGCTCAGTGCCGACCATTGTCTTCAATGACCGCTACGCCGTGTCCGGCGGGCAACCGGTGGAAGCGTTTACCGATGCTATTCGTCAGATCATCAGTGAGAGTGTTGAGCCGCAATGATGAAGTTTTGCGGCGTCTGATTTGCCGCTTTCGCGCATTCCTCTGTAGGCGCGGTAGTTCAGGTGCTCTGCTTACCGAACGATTTTGTCCACATGGATCGCCAGCTTTTTCAGCCGATACCACAGGCTGCGCTCGGAGATGCCGATCAATTGCGCGGCGGCGGCCTGGACGCCATTTGTTTCTTGCAGGGCGGCGAGGATGTAGGTTTTTTCCACTTCGGCGAGGGCAGCATCCAGGTTTTCCGGGATGACCGGGCCGTCGCTGAGCGGGCTGCCGGCGCTGCCGTCCATTGGTTGCGAGCCGAACAGGTATGCCGGCAGATCGCTTTCTTCGATGGTGTGGCTGGAAGCGACGATGGTGGCGCGTTCCACGCAGTTCTGTAGCTCTCGAATATTGCCCGGCCAGGGGTAATTGGCCATCGCCAGCAAGGCTTCCGGGCTGAAACCGTTAATGCGTTTGCCCGCAGTGGCGCCCAGGACATGGGCAAAATGCCTGGCCAGTGGCGCGATGTCCTCGGGCCGCTCGCGCAGGGCCGGTAGCGGAATAGGGAACACATTCAGACGGTAATAGAGGTCTTCACGGAATTCTTTGTTCGCCACCGCTTCGAGCAGGTCTTTGTTGGTCGCGGCAATCACCCGCACATCAACCTTGCGCTCACGCGGATCGCCCACCGGCTCGATCACCCGCTCCTGCAAGGCGCGTAGAATTTTCGCTTGCAACGCCAGCGGCATATCGCCGACTTCATCAAGAAATAATGTGCCCTTGTCGGCCTGCATGAAGCGTCCGACGCGATCGGCCACGGCGCCAGTAAAGGCGCCCTTGCGATGGCCGAACATCTCGCTTTCGAGCAAGCCTTCGGGGATCGCGGCGCAGTTGACTGCGACAAAGGGTTTGTCTGCGCGGTTACCGTGTTTGTGGATGGCGCGGGCGACCATCTCTTTGCCAGTGCCGCTTTCGCCGGTCAACAGGATGGTGGCGGTGCTGTCGCGTACTGAGTCCACCGCTTGTAACACCCGGCGAAAGGCCGGGCTTTCTCCCACCAGGCTGTCGATCTGCTGGTGCTGATCGAGTTCGGCGCGCAGGCGGGCGTTGTCGCGCAGAATGTCGCGAAATTGCAGGGCCTTGTTGACAGTGATGTCCAGCTCATCGATATCAAAGGGCTTGCTGATGTAGTCAAAGGCGCCGTCGCGCATCGACTTCACCGCATTCTTCACCGTGCTGTAGGCGGTCATGACGATCACCGGCAGGCCTGGGAACCGTGTTCTGATTTCAGCCAGTAATTGCGGGCCATCCATGCCGGGCATGCGCCAGTCGCTGATCACCAGATCAATTTCTTCGCGTTCGAGCACTGCCAAGGCATGCAGGCCGTTTCCGGCGGTGAACACCTGGATATCGTTCTGGCTCAGGGCTGAGGCAAGTAAATCGCAGAGCTTGGGTTCATCATCGACCACCAGCACGTTATGGCTCATGGCTGCTCTCCGTCATGGGCTGGCAAATACAGATTGAAAGTCGCCCCGTGACCCATTGTGCTGACACACTCCACTCGGCCGTCGTGGTTTTCCATGATCGAGAAGACCTTTGCCAGGCCCAGTCCGGTGCCGGAGGCCTTGGTGGTGACGAAGGGGCTGAAGATACGTTCGATCATGTCGGTTTCGACGCCATGGCCGGTGTCGGCAATACTGATAATTGTGGTGTCTTCAGCGCTGGCGATGCCAATGGTCAAGCGCCCGCCTGTGGGCATGGCGTCAATCGCATTGAGCACCAGGTTCAGGCAGGCTTGGGTCAATTGCCGAGCGTCTGCGTAGATAGTGGCGTCGGCGTCGTGTTCGATGACCACCGCGTCGATGTTGTGGATCGACAGCTCCGGGGCACAAAACCCCAGCAAATCTTCGAGCAGGGGGCGGGCCAGCTGCGTGCAGCGGATCGGCGCGCTGGGTTTGGCGAAGTCGAGGAACTCGGTGATCAGGTCGTTGATTCGGGTGACCTCGGAAATCACGTACTCCAGGTGGCGCATGTCGGTTTCTGGTAGCGACGCGCGTCGGTGCAAGAGCTGGGTGGCGGTCTTGATGATCCCCAGCGGATTGCGGATTTCGTGGGCCAGCCCCATGGCCACTTCACCCAGGGTATGCAAGCGGTCGCGGCGGCGCAGTTGGGCTTCCAGATGCTGAAGCTGTTTGAGGCGTTCGGTCATGTGGTTGAAAGTCACGCTCAACTCGGCCAGTTCGTCGCTGCCGATGACCTCGACGCGTTGTCGATAATCGCCAGCCGTCACGGCTCGAACGCCTTCGGACAACCCGCGCAGGGGCCGGGTCAGGCGTTGGGAGATCAACCAGCCGACGCTCAGGGACAGAACTGAACCGAACAGCAGAATCAGCAGGAACAGGTTGGTTTGGTTGACCATACCAACCAGTGTGGCATGCCGCTGCAGGCCACTGAAAATGATGCCTTGAAGCTCTCCAGCGTCGTTGAAGATCGGCGAATACACACCACTGTATTGCGGTGTGGACTGCTCGCTCGGCTCTTTGGTCTCACGCAGGATCTGTTCGATGTCGCGCGGTACGACAGCCGGGAGATTATCAAAGCGCTGGCTCGAGTAAATCTCGCTGAAGCCGGTGGCATTATTCATGTAAAGCCGCAGGTCGAGGGAGTGCACATCGCCCACGCTGGTGAGAAAGCGGCTGTCCAGGTAGGTCCCGATCAGCAATTCATAATCGACTCCGTCCTGAATTGACTGATAGGTTGAAATGACGATGCCAGTGAACACGCCGCCGTTATGAATGGTTTGCATCACCGCGTTGGGCGCGAGGCTGATCTGCTCGATGATGTTATCGGCGACGGTGGAAAATACTATTTTGTGGTCAGTGCTGCGGATCAGCGCGACGACATCCATGCCCATGGCACTGGCGAGATCGGAGGTCAGCTTATTGTGCCGGGCCGAGGACGGTGAAGACGGCCGGGTGTTCTGCAGGAACAACTGCGAGACTCTGGCGTTTGAACGCAGGATTTCGCTGATCTCGTCCTGGACGATCTTGGTTGACTCTTTCAACCAGATGCGCACGTTGTTTTCGAAAATCTGCGACAGGGTGGTCGCTGCCAGTTCGGCGGCAATCATGGTCGGAATCACGCTGACCAGCCAGAACGCCAGTACCAGCTTACGCTGCACGCTCCAGCGCGAAAGGGAAAAGAATTTTCGGGTGTGACTGATTTCTTCGGTCATCAACGTTCGCTTATCGCAGCAGCCATGCCAGGATCGAAGCGATCCAGTGAACAGCGAGATTGCCCGGTTTCAGCCCAGTCCTCCAGCACCCCGGAAAAACAGTCGTTGCAGGTGCTGCGTCGGCTGGCGTGGAGGCTGGAGAAGGCAGGGGCGGTGAACATGGTATGTCAGGCCAGTTGTCGATGATCATTCAAAGAGGCAGCTTCACGTACCGGTTGTTTGACCAGGCGATCGATGAAGTCCGCGCTTAGCGAAATCACCGAACGGTATTGCAGGTCCACCGTGATCATGTGATAGCAGTCGTCGAGCAGTACCTTGGTCACTGGTCCGCCGAGGTGTTTCTCGACATAGTCGGCGTTCCAGGTGCTGGTGATGTCGTCTTCGCTCGCATGCAGTACCAGTGCCGGCGTGGTGACCGAAGGCATGCCTCGTTTCACTACCGCGACCAGCCGATGCAGTTCCCGCACGCTGACACCAGACATGGTCAGCAGTCCGGCATTGCTGCTTTCGCCGGCTTTCATCTGGCGTTCGACGATCGCCCGCAAGCGCACATCCTTGATGCCGTACGGCGACGTCTCGTTGAAGCGGCACAAGTGCACGCCAAACGGAATCGCCATCACCAACGGTACCAACATCGCGACTTTCGGTATATTCCAGCCGTCATAGCGCAGGGTCGTCGAATACAGCAGCAAGCCGGCAATTTGCCCCGGATGCTCGGCGGCCATGTGCATGGACATTACCGCGCCCATCGACAGCCCACCGACGAACACCGTTTCGTGTCGTTGGCGGATGCCGGCAAAGGTCTTGCACACGCTTGCGTACCAGTCTTTCCAGCCGGTGGCTTGCAGGTCGGCGGTGTCACCGCAGTGCCCGGCAAGCGTGGGCACGTACACCGTGTGCCCCCGCTTGGCCAGGCCTTGGGCTACCCGACGGAGTTCCGTCGGGGTGCCGGTCAGGCCGTGGATCAACAACACCGCGACCGGGCCACTGCCGAGAACGAAACCGGCGTTACCTTCGCCCATATCGATCTCTAGCAGGTTCACCGCTTCATTGCCCGATGCAGCAGGCGGTCGAGCAGGGCCAGACCCAGGTCGATTTCCGGGTAGCTGATTTCCAGCGACGGCGCCAGGGTGATGACGTTTTTGTAGTAGCCGCCCACATCGAGGATCAGGCCGAGTTTCTTGCCGTCGATTTCGATGTCGCCCTTCATGCCTTCATCAACCATGAAGTCGAGAGTGGCCTTGTCCGGGGTGAAGCCATCCGGGCCGCAGATTTCTGCACGCAGTGCCAGACCCAGGCCGTCTACGTCGCCGATGATCGGGTAGCGTTTTTGCAGATCTTGCAGGCCAGCCAGGAAGTACTTGCCCTTTTCCATGACCATCGCGCCGTAGTCGACTTCGGAGGTCATTTTGAACATTTCCAGACCAACAGCCGTACCCAATGGGTTGGAGGCGAAGGTGGAGTGAGTCGAACCTGGCGGGAAGATGCCCGGGTTGATCAGTTCTTCACGAGCCCAGATGCCGCCCAGTGGGTTCAGACCGTTGGTCAGAGCCTTACCGAACACGATCACGTCGGGTTGGACGCCGAAGTGTTCAATCGACCACAGCTTGCCGGTGCGGTAGAAACCCATCTGGATTTCGTCGACAACCATCAAGATGCCGTGCTGATCCAGTACGTGCTTGAGTTCTTTGTAGAAGTTCATCGGCGGGATGACGTAGCCGCCAGTGCCCTGAATCGGCTCGACGTAGAATGCCGCGTATTCGCACTGGTTGGTTTTCGGATCCCAAACACCGTTGTATTCAGTCTCGAACAGGCGGGCGAACTGCTGAACGCAGTGGCTGCCATATTCTTCTTTGGTCATGCCTTTCGGGCCACGGAAGTGGTACGGGAAAGGAATGAACTGTGCGCGCTCACCGAAATGGCCGTAGCGGCGACGGTAGCGGTAGCTGGAAGTGATCGACGAAGCACCCAGGGTACGACCGTGGTAACCGCCTTCGAAGGCGAACATCAGGCTCTTGCCGTTGCTGGCGTTACGCACGACTTTCAAGGAGTCTTCGATGGACTGCGAACCGCCGACGTTGAAGTGAACGCGACCGTCCAGACCGAATTTCTTCTTGGCATCGACAGCGATCATTTCCGACAGCTCGATTTTGCCGCGGTGCAGGTATTGGCTGGCAATCTGCGGCATCGCGTCGATCTGTGCCTTGAGGGCATTGTTCAAGCGTGGGTTGGCGTAACCGAAGTTAACGGCCGAGTACCACATTTGCAGGTCGAGGTAAGCCTGGTCGCTGGTGTCGTAAACGTACGAACCTTCGCAGCGATTGAAAATCCGGGGTGGATCGATGTAATGAACGGTGTCGCCAAAGGAGCAATACTTGGCTTCTTTTTCCAGAAGAATCTGGTCTTCAGGGGTAGCGATACGAATATCAGACATGGTGGAAGAGTTCCTGCTTTTCAAGAGGGATGCTGAGTGCACGAGCCGGTTCGCTGTGTGGCAAGCGTGCGAGCAGAGCGGGTAAGTCGGCGAACGAAGTGAAGCGCGCATACGGAATGCCGTTGCGTTCGCAGTGTTCGGCCAGGCGATCTTTGGCGAATACGAAGTCGGCGGTCCCGGCTACGCACATGTCCGATTGACCGTCGCCGATCACCAGGATGCGTTTGCCTTTGGGGGCGGACTTGCATTTGCAGTTGCCGGAGGCTGCACGGCAGGCGTCGCTGGAATAAGGGAATTCGATGCGCCAGCCGTCTTCACCGACCTGACGCAGGCGATTGGCAATGATCGGTAGCAGCGGGCTGTTGTTGCGCGAAAGAACTCGGGCGATACCTTGTTCGATGCCGTCGCTGACGATGTCCAGCGTCGCGCCGCGACCCATGACCAGTTCGACAAAGTCGGGAAACGCCGGGTCTATATCAACGGTGTCGAAATAACCCAGGAGCTCGTTTGGAGTGGCCTTGACCATCGCCAGCTGACGGCTCAGGCATTCTCGCGAACCAATCTTGCCAGAGAGCCATTCGTCTTCGACGGCCTCCCAGCTAGGGTCGGCGAAACGCTCGAGGATGTTGTCCACCGCATCGGTGCGGGTGACAGTCCCATCGAAATCACACACGATATGCCAATGCATCATCTGCAGGTGCCTATTTAGGTAAGAGCGCACTTTGCGCTTGCAGAGGGGTGTAGCATAGACTGTGCCAATACGATTGTAGTCGCTGGGATGTCGACGTGGCGCGGGTTGGCGACGTAGATGGCAAATGCAGCGGGCATGCAAGCTACAATTTTTGTAGCTTGCTACAAACAACATAAGTGCTTGCGCGCGACAGTCGGTCATAACGATTGATGCGTGCATGCCCTCAGTGCGAGATAGCATCTATGCCTTTATTCAGGCTCAACCGCCGTGTACATCTCTTTTTTACCGGCGTTGCAGGCCTCGTGTGCGCTCTCGGTTTCAGTGCGTCAGGACACGCCGAGGCGATCACCGGTGATCTTGGCGCAGGCATGAGCTACAAACCCCATGATCCTAGTGGTAGCCGCTACGAATTCCAACCTGTTCCGTATCTCGATCTGGACTGGGGTGACGTCAATCTCAGTACGGACGATGGTCTGAACTGGAAGGCGCTGAAGCTTGATGGCTGGAGCGTCGGGCCGTTTGCCAATTACCTGTCGGGTCGTACTTCCGATGGCTCATTGCGTGGCTTGCGTGATGTGTCGGACATGGCTGAGGTGGGTGGTTTCGTGCAATACAGTCCCGATGATTACTGGCGTGTGTTTGCCGAAATGGGCCGTGCGCTGGGCGGCGGCCATGGTCAGGGCGGTGTGCTGGGTCGGGTCGGTGGTGAGCTGGGTTACCCGCTGGGGCTGGGCATCATCGGCGATACGTCGGTCGCCGCACATTTTGCGGATGGTCGGCAAGCCCAGACCTTCTTCGGTGTGAGCGAGCAGGAGGCCCAGGCCTCGGGAATTCGTGAATACAACGCCAGCGGCGGTCTGCAGAAAGTTGCGCTAACGCAGAGCGTCCAGTTTCCTTTAGCTCCAGGCTGGTTACTGCTGACCAGTGCCACCTGGACTCATCTGACGAACTCGGCGGCGGACAGCTCCATCGTCAAACAAAAGGGTGACGAGAACCAGGGCGAGGTCAGCATTGCCGTGGCTTATCACTTCAAGGGCCTGTAGAGAGAAAGGCATGAGGTGAAAGCAAGAGCGATACGCTAGCGTCAAGCGGTCGCTTCTTTCCCCTCTGCCAGCAACACAATCCCGCCGATGATCACGCCCACGCCCAGCCAGTGCAGCGGGCTGATGCTTTCGCCCAGGCCCAGCCAAGAGCTGAGCAGCACCACCACAAACACCAGAGAGCTCAATGGGAAGGCCAGCGACAGGCTGCTGCGGCGCAGGATCAGCATCCAGGTGAGGAACGAGCCGATATAGCACCCAATCGCCACCATGACCGCCAGGCTGCTCACGGCTGCCTGCAGCCAGCTCACGCCGAATGGAATCAATGCCAACCCGTCACCGCCTACCTTCAGCGAAATTTGCGCGCCGCTTTCAAAGCCGATCAACAACGCCCAGAGGCCGAGACTGGCGCCGCGACCTTCGATCCAATTCTTTGTCATAGCGGTCTCATGTGCCCGTGGCGCAAACCAGCATGACGCCGGTCGTGATAACGAGAGTGCCGAGCCAGCGCCGTCGACTGACGGTTTCGCCCAACACCAGACGCCCGCCGAGCACTACGCCGCAGTAACTCAGGCTGATAGCGGGAAACACCAGGCTTAGCGGTGCCAGTGAAAGCACCTCCAGCCAGGCAATAAAAAGGACGGTATAACACCCGACGCCACACCACAGCATGGGGGCTCCGGCGATCTGTCGCCAGAAATTGCGCAAGCGAAAGCCACCGACATGCTCCGGCAGACGGTCCAGGCCGTACTTGAAGGCAATCTGGCCAATAACATCGAGCGCGATGCACAGCGCGATCAGCAGGATCACGGTTGGGGTCAAGGGAACAGCTCCTGCCGACCGGGCGAAAGGGAAGTGGGTCGGATTAATGCAAAGGGCGGGCCAGTCTTTGGTCTGGTCGGGTTGTTATGGATGACCGGATACCTGTGGGAAATCCCGCGCCCTTTTCGACGCCGCGCTGTCGTGCAGCAAACGCGGTCCCCCTGTAGGAGCTGACTTGTCTGCGAAAGGCCGGGGTCGCGTCCGACACGAAGGACCTTCCAGCGATATCGTGTCCAGCCATTTTGCGACTGCTTCGGTCGAGCGCGACCCCGGACCGATCGCAGACAAGTCAGCTCCTACGCCCTCCGGGCAGAATCGAGACCGAGTTTGCTGCGCGACAGCGCAGCGTCGAAGGCGGGGCGGGATCTCCCCCATAGGGATGTGGTAGATCACCCGTGAAATCGCACCCACAGGGTCACCAATAGCGTCGCCGCGACCAGCCAGGCCAGCGCCGCGAGGGCGAGGGACACTTCCAGGCGCCAGCGGTCGATCAACAGATACAGGGCCGCCAGATAAACGAAGTAGGGAATGATCGACCACATACCGAACAGGATGGTGGTCTTCAGGTCGTCCAGTGAACGGCTCTTGCCGACGATGTAGTGGGCGATCAGGGCAAAGGTCGGGAATAACGGCACCAGCCCTGCAATGTAGTAATTTTTGGTCTTGGCCAGTGCGGCCAGAATCACTACCACGGCGGCGCCCAGCAAGGCTTTGAACATCAGGTCCACGGTGTTCTCTAAATGTAGGGTGGCTTATAAGGCAGTGATTTTCACGCAGCTTGTACAGGCAAGAGCGATCAGCCCAATCCGTATTTTTTGACTTTGTCGAACAGGGTGGTCTTGGCCATGCCCAGCTCCTGGCTGGCCTGGCTGAGGTTGCCGCCGCTGCGCTGCAAGGCATCGCTGAGCAGGTTTTTTTCGAAGGCCTCGACCGCTTCGGCAAAGTCCAGGCTATTGCTGGCGGTGTGGGCACCGGATTTCTTGAATGCCGGCAAGCCGAGGGCATAACGTTCGGCGACGTTGCGCAGTTCACGCACGTTACCCGGCCAGTCGTGGCTCATCAGGCTTGACAGGGTCTGGCGGTCCAGCTCCGGGGTGTCGCGGTCGAAGCGTAATGATGACAACTGCAAGAAGTGTTCGAACAGCTGCAGGATGTCCTCGCGCCGCTCGCGCAGGGGCGGCAGTTCCAGGGTCACCACATTCAGTCGGTAATACAGGTCACTGCGGAACTGGCTGGCCTTGCTCAATTCATCCAGGTCGGATTTGGTCGCGGCAATCACCCGGCAGTCCACGGCCACGCTCTGGTTGGAGCCGAGGCGTTCCAGCGTGCGCTCCTGCAACACCCGCAGCAGTTTGATCTGCAGGTTCATCGGCATGCTTTCCACTTCATCGAGAAACAGCGTGCCGTTGTGCGCGTGTTCGATTTTGCCGATACGACGTTTGCCCGCGCCGGTAAAGGCATTGGCCTCATGGCCGAAGATCTCGCTTTCGAACAGGTTCTCCGGCAGGCCACCACAGTTGAGGGCGACGAACTGCTGGGGATGACGGCGGCTGAAGTCGTGCAGGCAGCGGGCGACCAACTCCTTGCCGGTACCGGTTTCGCCTTCGATCAGGACGTTGGCTGAGGTATCGGCGACGTTGGCAATCAATGCCCGCAGGTTTTGCATGGCCGGCGAGCGCCCGATGATTCGGCCTTCCAGTGAGTTGCGTTCGGCCAGTTGCCGACGCAGCGACCAGACTTCACGCGCCAGTCCGCGCTGCTCCAGCGCCCGGCGGGCCACTTCCACCAGACGTTCAGGGGAGAAGGGTTTTTCCATGAAGTCGTAGGCGCCATCGCGCATTGCGTTGACGGCCATGGAAATATCGCCGTGGCCAGTAATCAGCACCACCGGCAGGCTGCGGTCGCGCGCCTTGAGGTGGGTCAACAGCTCCAGCCCGTCCATTCCTGGCAAGCGGATATCACTGATGACGATGCCGGCAAAATTATCGTCGATCCGCGCCAGCGCCTCTTCGGCGCTGGCCACGCCTTCGCTGGTGATGTCTTCCAGGGCCAGGGCTTGCTGGCAACCCAGCAGAACATGCGGGTCATCCTCGACGATCAGAACGGTCAAGTCGCTGTTCATGTATATAGCCTCATTCATATCGGCTCGGCTTCGCGAGGCTCGGGCGCGTTGAGCAACGGCAGGCTCAGGACAAAGGCAGTGCCGCCGCCCGGCGGATGCTCCGCACTGAGACTGCCACCGGCTGCGGCGGCGAGGCTGGCCGAAAGGGTCAGGCCAAGGCCCAGGCCTTGTTCACCCGGCTTAGTGGTAAAGAACGGTTCGAACAGGTGCTTGCGCGCTTCAGGGTCGATGCCGTGACCGTTGTCGCGTACGTACAGGCGGTAGCGGCCGTCGGCGGTTTCACCTTCCAGCCACAACTGGGGCAGTGGCTGAACCTGCATGGCATCCAGAGCGTTGCCGATGAGATTCACCAGAATCTGCTCAAGGCGCGTTTGATCGATTCTCAAGGGCACATCATCGAAATGCTCGTGCAGTTCGAGATGGAAGTTCTCCAGTCGGCCATTGAGCACTTGCAGTGCGGCGTCGACGGCCTTGCCCAGCGACGCTTGTCCCTTGTCATCGCCCCGCCGGGCGAAGGCGCGCAGGCTGGCGGTAATCCGGCCCATGCGATCGACCAGATCATTGATGGTTCGCAGGTTGGTACTGGCGGTGTCCAATGCGCCACGCTCGATGAAACGCACGGTATTGCCGGACAGCGTGCGCAGGGCGGCGAGGGGTTGATTGAGTTCGTGGGCGATGCTGGTGGACATCTGGCCAATGGCGGCAAGTTTGCCAGCCTGGACCAGTTCATCCTGAGCGCGGCGCAACGTTTCTTCGGCCTGGCGCCGCTCGCGGATCTGGCTCTTGAGGCGTTCGTTGCTCGCGCGCAGATCGGCAGTGCGCTCGGCGATCTTGCGTTCCAGCTCGTTGTTGGCTACTTGCAGCGCCTCGCGCGCGGCAAGTCGGGTAGAGATCACTTTGCGCCGCTCGTTCCAGGCGATCAGCAGAAACGCCACCAGCGCGCAGGCCACGGCCACCAACATCCCCTGGCGCGCGGCTTCGCTGCGCAACTCTTCCAGCGGGGTGAGCAGGGTCAGGTGCCACGGCGTGTCGCTCAGCGGCCGGGTCTGGGCCAGGTAACTGACCTCGGTATGCTCATGATCGACGCTGATGTTGGCGGGAAAGGTCAGCTTCTCGACGCCCTCGGCCAGTCGCTCTCGGGCCAGCGGCACCAGTTCGTTGAGTGGCCACCAGTAATATTGCAGGCTGCGCGCGAGTCGTTCTTTGATTTCCGGGGTCAGCGGACGAACCGATTTGAGCCGGCGTGCCGGATCGCTGGAAAGAATGATGATGCCGTTCTCATCAGAGACAAAGGCTTCCAGGCGCGCGCGCTGCCAGCGTTCTTCCAGGGCTTCCAGGCGTACCTTGATCACTGCCACGCCAATGATCTTGCCTTGCTCTTCCAGGCCGTGGGCCAGGTAATAGCCGGGTTCGCCGGTGGTGCTGCCAATTCCGTAGAAGCGGCCGGGCAGGCCACGCACGGCGTCCTGAAAATAGGCACGGAACGACAGGTCTTCGCCGAGGTAACTGTCGGCATCGCGCCAGTTACTGGTGGCGAGCACCCGACCGGTGGTGTCGAGCACATAAATTGCCCGGCTGCGGCTGCGGCGATTGAGGCCTTCAAGGTAATCGTTGACGCTCTGACGCAGTTCCGGCGTCGGGTCCTTCAACAAGCGCGAGACGTTGGCTTCGAGTTCGAGAACGCTCGGCAGGTAGGTGTATCTGTTGATCTCGCTTTCTACGGTGCGAGCATGCAGCTCCAGCTGACGCTCGCCGTTCTCGCTCAGGGCCTTAACACCGTTGCGTTCACTGATCAGATAGCTGACATAGCCCAGCGCGACCATCAGCAAGATGACCAGCGGGGGTAGAAACAGTTGGCGTATCAGGCGGGGTTTCACGGCAAGTGATGGCGGCGCGGCGCGATAGAGAGTGGGGTCGCATTTCATCACAGTCGTCCGGGACCGACCAGCTGTCCGTGCCCGATAACCGCGGGCACGGACAGTCGGGCCTGTTTAGTGCTGCAGGATTTTGGCGAGGAAATGCTGGGCACGGTCGGAGCGGGCGGTAACATCACCAAAGAACTCTTCTTTCTGGCAGTCTTCGACGATTTGCCCCTGATCCATGAAGATCACCCGGTTTGCCACTTTACGGGCAAAGCCCATTTCATGGGTCACACACATCATGGTCATGCCTTCCTGGGCCAGTTGCACCATGACGTCGAGCACTTCGTTGACCATTTCCGGATCCAGGGCCGAGGTCGGTTCATCGAACAGCATGACCACCGGGTCCATCGCCAATGCACGGGCAATCGCCACGCGCTGTTGCTGGCCGCCGGAAAGCTGACCCGGATGCTTGTGAGCATGGGCTGACAGGCCGACACGCTCCAGCAGTTGCAGGCCTTTTTTGGTCGCTTCTTCCTTGCTCCGGCCAAGAACCTTGATCTGGGCGATGGTCAGGTTTTCAACGATGGACAGGTGCGGGAACAGCTCGAAATGCTGGAACACCATGCCCACCCGCGAACGCAGTTTGGGCAGGTTGGTCTTAGGGTCGCCGATCGACGTGCCATCGACAACGATGTCGCCCTTCTGAAAGGGTTCCAGTGCGTTCACACACTTGATCAGCGTCGATTTGCCCGAACCCGATGGGCCGCAAACCACCACCACTTCACCTTTTTTGACCTCGGTGCTGCAGTTGGTCAGCACCTGGAAGTCCCCGTACCACTTGTTGATATTCTTGATGGAAATCATACGGCAAACCTTTTTTGCAGACGCTTCACCAGCTGCGAGGCGGCAAAGCTGATCGTGAAATACACCAGACCGGCGAAGATCAGGAACTCATTGGAGCGGCCGATGATGTCGCCACTGGAGCGCGAGGCATTGAGGAAGTCCACCAGGCCGACGGTATAAACCAGCGAGGTGTCCTGGAACAGAATGATGCTCTGCTGCAACAGCAGCGGGGTCATTTTGCGAAATGCCTGAGGCAGGATGATCAAGCGCATCATTTGCCCGTAGTTCATCCCCAGCGCCTGGGCTGCGCCCATCTGGCCTTTGGGAATGGACTGGACCCCGGCACGAACGATTTCGCAGAAGTACGCCGCCTCGAACATCATGAACGCCACCAGACAGGAGGTGAACGCTCCGATCGGGGTGTCTTCGCCGGTGATCCAGCGCAGTACGAATGGCACCGCCAAATAGAACCAGGTGATCACCAGCAGCAGCGGGATCGAGCGAAAGTAGTTCACATAGGCACCGGCGAACCGGGCCAGCACCGTGCTCGATGACAAACGCATCAATGCCAGGATGGTACCCAGTACGACACCGCCGATGACGCCAAGCACCATCAGTTGCAGGGTCATGACCATGCCGTTCCACATGCCGGGCAGAGCAGGAACGATTCCACTGAAGTCCATTATTTACCTCCCAGGGAGATCAGCCCGGGCACCGCGACTTTCTTCTCGATCAGGCGCATCAACAGCATCAGGCCCATGTTCAAGGTGAAGTAGATCAGCGTTGCCAGAGTAAAGGCTTCGAACAGGTTGGCGGAGAACTCGGCGGTCTGTTTGGTCTGCGCAAGCAGCTCCATCAGGCCGATCAGCGAGGCAACGGACGAGTTTTTGAAGACGTTCAGGAATTCCGAGGTCAGGGGTGGAATGATGATCCGGTAAGCCTGGGGCAGCAGCACGTTCCAGTAGATCTGCGGCAGTTTGAAGCCCATGGCTCGAGCCGCTGGTTCCTGACCGCGAGGCAGCGCCTGGATGCCGGTGCGCACTTGTTCGCAAACCCGTGCGGCGGTGAACAGGCCCAGACAGACCACGACACTCAGAAAGGCCGACGTCGTAGGGTTAAGATCTTGTTTGTACCATTCCTGCAAATTGGCGGGCAGCAGATCCGGCACCAGGAAGTACCAGATAAACAGCTGCACCAGCAGCGGAACGTTGCGGAAGATTTCCACGTAGACCGTGGCAATGCCCGACACCCAACGGTTCGGCACAGTACGCATTACCCCGAGCACAGAGCCCAGCAGCAAAGCGATGATCCAGGCGGCGACGGCAATCGCGATGGTCCAGCCCAGTCCGGTAAGGTACCAGTCCAGATAGATTTCGTTGCCGATACCGGTGGACTTGAGGAATACGCCCCAGTCCCAGTTGTAATTCATCAGGGTCTCCCCTCAGTTGGATCGATGTCGATCCCCTGAGTGCGCGTTGGCGCACTCAGGGGAAAGATGGGCCAGTGCTTCTTAGATTTTTACGTCGGGAGCTGGCTTGTCGGTAGGGGTGGCAATCAGCGCTTTCAACTGGTCGCTCATCGGGAACATCAGGTTCAGACCCTTTGGCGGGATCGGCTGGGTGAACCACTTGGCGTAGATGGTGTTGATTTCGCCCGAGGCATAGGTTGCCTTGATGGCGTCATCCACGGCTTTCTTGAACGGGGCGTCTTCTTTGCGGACCATGCAACCATAGATTTCATAGGATTGCGGAGTGCCGGTCACGGCCCAGTCATCAGGCTTCTTGGCTTTGGCCATTTCGCCTGCGAGCAAGGCGTCATCCATCATGAATGCGACCGCGCGGCCGGACTCGAGCATCTGGAAGGATTCACCGTGGTCTTTGGCGGAGATGACGTTCATGCCCATCTGCTTGTCGGCGTTCATCGACTTGAGAATGCGCTCGGATGTGGTGCCCGCCGTGGTCACGACGTTCTTGCCTTTGAGGTCAGCGAAATCTTTGTAGACGGAATCTTTCTTGGACAGCAAGCGGGTGCCGATTTCGAAGATGCCGACCGAGAAGTCAACCTGCTGCTGACGCTCGGCGTTGTTGGTGGTGGAACCGCACTCGATGTCTACAGTGCCGTTTTGCACCAGCGGGATGCGGGTTTGCGAAGTGACCAGGTTGTACTTGACCTTCAGGTCCGGCATGCCGAGGTCTTTCTTGATGGCTTCGACGACTTTCAGCTGGATGTCGTGGGAATAGCCAACCGGAACTCCGGATGCGTCAGCGAGATAGGAAAACGGAATGGAAGCATCGCGGTGTCCGAGGGTGATGGTGCCGGACTCTTTGATTTTCTTCAGTGTGCCAGTGAGTTCGGCAGCGAAAACTGGAGTGCTAATCAGAGCGGCAGCGATTGCTGCGCCCAAAAGATGGGGAACGATGCGCATCAGTTAATCCTCGACTTTGTTTTTTTTATGGAACCGAAGTGGCGGTCCTCTCAATCAGCGAATACCTCAACGACGGCCCAGTCAGGGGCGCACGCTACGGTCGACGCATTTGACAGAAAGTGTAGAGCAGGACTCATGCCAAGCTCGCGACAAGGATTAATACATTGATTTAAAAGGATTTTATTTTGATTTTTAAAGCCCTTTGCACACGGTGCGTCCGGTGGGCCGAACTAGTGGGTGTGGTTCGTTCGGAAAACCGAATGGCTTGAGCCGGGATCTGCACAGCCTCCTCGTTGCAAGGAGGCTGGTTGCTAGGGTCTGTTGACGTTTGGTCGCGGTCGTCACCAAACGTCAACAGACCCTAGGAGGGTCAGGCGGCTTCGATGCTGCTTTTATTGCGCGCGACGGTGTCGAGGTATTCCTGAACGCGCAATTGTTCGCCAGGTGTGGTGAACAGGCCCAGCTTGGTACGACGCCAAAGGATGTCTTCGGCATTCATGGCCCATTCCTCGCTGCACAGGTAATCGACTTCCCGGGTATAAAGGCCGCCACCGAGGTGCTCGCCCATATCGGCGAGGTTTTGCACGCCTTCGAGCAAACGCCAACTGCGGCTGCCATAGGTGCGGGCCCATCGCCGTGCGATTTCAGTGGGCAGCCAGTCGAAGCGCGTCCTCAGTTCGCTAGTCAAAGCGTGTGGCGTGCTCATGTTTTCGCCGCCCGGCAGGCTGGCAGTGGCGGTCCAGCTTGGCTTCATCTGCGTGAAGAAGGGCGCGAGTTGCGCCATCGCCGACTCGGCCAACTTGCGATACGTCGTCAGCTTGCCGCCAAACACCGAGAGGATCGGTGCTTCTTCAGCGCTGCCCGACAGCGACAGCGTGTAGTCGCGGGTGATCGCCGAAGGGTTGTCCGATTCGTCGTTGCACAGCGGACGAACGCCTGAGTAGGTGCGTTGGATGTCGCTACGGCTCAGTTGTTTCTTGAAGTGTTCGTTGACCACTTTGAGCAGGTAGTCGATTTCGCCTTCGGTGATCGACACTTTGCTCGGATCGCCCTGATATTCACGATCCGTGGTACCGATAATGGTGAAGCGTTCCAGGTAAGGAATCGCGAAGACGATGCGTTGATCTTCGTTCTGCAGGATGAACGCGTTTTCGCCTTCGTACAGTTTGGGCACGATCAAATGGCTGCCCTGAATCAGGCGGATGCCATAAGGGGAGTCGAGTTTCAGGTCGTCACGAATGAACTTGGCGACCCAAGGGCCAGCGGCGTTGACCAGTGCTTTGGCGCGAATGGAAAACAGACTGCCGTCGGCGCGCTCCATGTTGAGGTTCCACAGGCCCTTGCTGCGACGAGCATTGATGCAGCGCGTCTGGGTGTGGACGTGAGCACCGTTTTCGCGGGCGGCCATGGCGTTGAGCACCACCAGGCGGGCGTCGTCGACCCAGCAATCGGAGTATTCGAAACCCCGGGTGATCGTCGCGTTGAGCGGGCTGTCGCTGCCAAAGCGCAGGCTGCGCGAGGCGGGCAGTTTTTCTCGTTTACCCAGGTGGTCGTACAAAAACAGACCGGCACGGATCATCCAGGCCGGACGCAGGTGCGGACGATGGGGAAGCACGAAACGCATCGGTTTGACGATGTGGGGTGCTTTGGCCAGCAGCACTTCACGTTCGGCCAAGGCCTCGCGCACCAAGCGAAATTCATAATGTTCGAGATAGCGCAGGCCGCCGTGGATCAGCTTGCTGCTGGCCGATGACGTGTGGCTGGCCAGGTCGTCCTTTTCACAAAGGAATACTGACAGGCCACGACCGGCTGCGTCCGCTGCGATCCCGACGCCATTGATACCACCCCCAATGACGGCGATGTCGTAGGTTTCGGAAAGCGGTAGCACGGGCAAGGTGGAGTGGGGCATCGGATGGCCTCTTTACTTTAATCTTCGAATGTCGAATTCGAACATTTATGTTCGATTACGAAAATCATAGCGCAATAAAGAAGATGCAGCCAGTCAAGACCCATTGAAAATACTGATCAAGGCAATAGAAAAGGAAAAAAACCGAACATTAGGGCGCGGGGAATCAGTTACACCGCGTCGCGCCCTTCGCGAATGAATTCGCTCCCACGGGGATCCGGGATCAACCACACATTTGGGGCCAGCCAAGATCAGCAGATCAGACCACTTCCACCCGAATCTTGTGCTGCGTCAACAACTGCATCAGGGCCGGGACGGGTGCCTGGTCGGTGACCAGACAATCGATCAGGCTGATCGGGCCCAGGCGGACCATGGCGTTGCGTCCGAACTTGCTGGAGTCGGCGGCCAGCAGCACTTTCCGGGCGTTGGCGATGATCGCCTGGGAAACGCGCACTTCCTGATAATCGAAGTCCAGCAAGCTGCCGTCTTCATCGATGCCGCTGATGCCGACCAGGGCGAAATCGACTTTGAACTGATTGATGAAGTCGACACAGGCCTGACCCACCACACCACCATCGCGGCGTACATTGCCGCCGGCCAGCAGGACTTCGAAGTCATCCTTGCCGCTGAGGATCGATGCGACATGCAGGTTATTGGTGATGATTTTCAGGTGATTGTGATTGAGCAGCGCCCGGGCGATGGATTCGGTAGTTGTGCCGATATTGATGAACAGCGAGGCGTGGTCCGGGATCTGCGCGGCGATGGCTTCGGCGATCCGTTGTTTTTCATCGCGCATCTGGTCCGCTCGCATGGCGTAGGCCGTGTTCTCGATGCTTGAGTCATAGGCTGCGCCGCCGTGGTAGCGGCGCAACAGGCTCATTTCCGCCAGTTGATTGATATCACGGCGGATGGTTTGCGGGGTCACGATAAACAGTTGAGCCATTTCTTCGATGCTGACGTAGCCGCGTTCGCGTACCAGTTCGAGGATCTGCTGCTGGCGGGGAGGCAGATTCATTGTTTTGATTTTCCTTCAGGCTGCCAAGCAAATGGCGCCCATGATGCCGCAGGCCACCACCACCTGTCACAAGTTGTATGAAAACTACGCTTTCATACAACTTGATCGCCGGAAACTCATACTGCTCCCCGCCCTTGTGGGCGTTTATCGATCAGTTACTTTCTTCGTGCGGTTCCCAGTCGCGGGTGCGGCTCACGGCTTTTTTCCAGCCAGCGTAGAGCTTTTCTTTTTCCGCTTCGGCGAGTTGCGGTTCGAATTCGCGCTCGATCACCGCTTTGCTACGCAACTCGTCGAGGCTGCTCCAGAAGCCGACGGCCAGGCCCGCCAGATAAGCTGCACCCAAGGCAGTGGTTTCGCGCATTTTCGGGCGTTCGACCGTGGTACCGAGGATATCGGCCTGGAATTGCATCAAGAAGTTGTTGGCCACCGCACCGCCGTCCACGCGCAGGGCTTTGAGGCGTTCGCCGGAGTCCTGTTGCATGGCATCGAGTACGTCGCGGGTCTGGTAGGCGATGGACTCAAGGGCGGCACGAATAATGTGGTCGACCTTGACCCCACGGGTCAGACCGAACAATGCGCCACGGGCATACGGGTCCCAGTACGGTGCGCCCAGACCGGTAAAGGCTGGCACCAGATAGACGCCGTTGCTGTCCTTGACCTTGCCGGCGAAGTACTCGGTATCCGTCGCGTCATTGATGAGCTTCAGTTCGTCACGCAGCCATTGAACGGTGGACCCGCCGTTGAACACAGCACCCTCCAGGGCATAAGCGACTTCGCCACGCGGGCCACAGGCGATGGTGGTGAGCATGCCGTGAGCGGACTGCACGGCTTTTTTGCCGGTGTTCATCAACAGGAAGCAGCCGGTACCGTAGGTGTTTTTTGCCTGACCGGGTTCGACGCACATCTGGCCGAACAAGGCTGCTTGTTGATCGCCAGCAATACCGGCGATAGGGATGCCGCTTTTGCTGTGCCCGTAAACTTCGGAGGATGAGCGGACGTCTGGCAGCATCTCGCGCGGGATATCCAGCACTTGCAGCATCTTTTCATCCCATTCCAGGGTATGGATGTTGAAGAGCATGGTGCGCGAGGCGTTGGTGTAATCGGTGACATGGACTTTGCCGCCGGTGAATTTCCAGATCAGCCAGCTATCAACGGTGCCGAACAGCAACTCGCCCTTGCGTGCGCGTTCGCGGCTGCCTTCAACGTGGTTGAGAATCCATTTGAGCTTGGTGCCAGAGAAGTACGGGTCGGTGACCAGGCCTGTGGTTTCGCGGATGTAGTCTTCGTGACCATCACGCTTGAGCTGTTGGCAGATCTCAGTGCTGCGACGGCATTGCCAGACGATGGCGTTGTAGATAGGGCGTCCGGTTTCCTTCTCCCAGACCACCGTGGTTTCACGCTGGTTGGTGATGCCGATGGCGGCGATCTGGTCGTGGTGCAGGTCCGCCTGGGCCAGCGCCTTGGTCATGCACGCGGTCTGGGTAGCGAAGATTTCCATCGGGTCGTGTTCGACCCAGCCAGCTTGCGGGTAATGCTGGGCGAACTCACTTTGCGCGATGCTGACCACATTGGCATCGCGGTCGAAAATAATCGCTCGTGAACTGGTCGTGCCCTGGTCAAGGGCAATGATGTAGTTTTTATTTTGTGTGTCGGTCATGTCGATTGCCTTGCACTTAATGAGTGGGGTTCAAGATGAAGCCTGGACTTTGCCACCGGCGATGGCAGCGTCCTGTTTTTCTACAACGACAATGGCGCTGGGCAGATGACGGGCGATCAGCCCGCGATAGCCTGCGGCACCGAGGCAGGCGCCAAGGATTGGCGCAAAAATCGGAATCAGAAAGTACGGAATTTCACGGCCACCGGTAAACGCCATCGAGCCCCATCCCGCGAAGAATGTCATCAGCTTAGGGCCGAAATCCCGCGCAGGGTTCATGGCGAACCCGGTCAGCGGACCCATGGCGCTGCCGATCACGGCGATCAGCAAGCCGATCAACAGCGGCGCCATCGGGCCCTTTGGCAAGCCGTTGTTGTCGTCGGTCAAAGACATGATCACGCACATAAGAATGGCGGTAATCACCACTTCGACCAGAAACGCCTGACTAGTGGAAATCGCCGGGTTGGGGTACGTCGAGAATACTGAAGCCAATTCAAGGCTGGCCTGCGTGCCGCGAATCATGTGATGCACTTGTTCGAATTCGAAGAACAGGCTGATGTAAAGTCCGTACACCAACGCGGCCGCGCAGAAGGCGCCGACCACTTGGGCGGCGATGTAGAACGGCAGTTTTCTTTTTTCGAAGTCACCAAAAATGCACAAAGCGATGCTGACAGCTGGATTGAGGTGAGCACCGGAAACACCTGCGGTCAGGTAGATCGCCATGCTGACGCCAATACCCCAGATGACACTGATTTCCCACAAACCAAAGCTGGCACCAGCGAGCTTGAGCGCTGCAACGCAACCGGTCCCGAAGAAGATCAATAGCGCCGTGCCTAGAAACTCGGCCACGCATTGGCCGGTCAATGTGGGTACTTGTAGCGGTGGCTGAAGAACAGTTGTCATGGAAACCTCCTTATTGTTGTTTTTTTCGAGCGCTGCCCGAAGATCGTCAGCGCTCATTTTTTGCCTGATTGGAGAAAGTCCCATTTCCGCTCAGGCCACGAGCATAGTTCAGTACGAGCTGAAAATATTCGTTATCGAAAAAATATAGACAAGAAAGAATACTGTCAAAGGTCGAAAGTGAACCGTAGGCCATTTTTTGACCGCCGGTCCTTGGTTCGTTGCTGGTTTTATGTAGAAAACGTCTTGTTGCGCGTTCGTGAACTTCGCGTATGCAGTGAGCAACGAGTCCGATATAGGCCGAGTATCGCGACCAATAGGGTATTTTAGCGGCATATGTCTTAAAGTGGCGGCATCGATCTCAACGCCCAGCGACCCCCGGAGAGCTGCATGACCCCAGCATTGGATTTGTTGAAAAAAGTTCGCGCCGAGCACCGTATTCACAGTTACGAACACGACCCCAAGGCGGCGTCCTACGGATTGGAGGCGGCGGAGAAGCTCGGACTGGAACCTGCCCAGGTGTTCAAGACCTTGCTTGCAGCGACCGAAAAGGGTGAATTGTTGGTGGCGGTGGTCCCGGTTGTGGGGAGTCTTGACCTCAAAGCACTCGCGCATGCTGCCGGTGCGAAGAAAACCGAAATGGCTGATCCGGCAGCGGCCCAGCGCGCCACGGGCTATTTGCTGGGCGGCATTAGCCCGCTGGGGCAGAAGAAGAGGCTACGTACCTTTATCGATCAATCTGCCCAGTCCTTCGCCACAATTTTCGTCAGCGCCGGGCGCCGGGGCCTGGAAGTGGAACTTCCATCCGCCGTTTTGGCCGAACATACTCACGCCACCTTTGCCGAGATCGGCCGCCCGTAGCATTCTGTATTGTCGATAACGGCATATTCTGTCACTGGCGGTGCGCTTGGCTGGCAGGCATGCTTGATGCAAATAACGATTCCAACAACAGCAGGGAAGTGCCGTATATGCAGCTTGAATTTCATCAGGTCGACGCCTTCAGTGATCGCCCGTTCAGTGGTAATCCGGCCATGGTCTACCGGCTCGACACCTGGCTAGCGGATGAGCTGATGCAGAGCATCGCAGCCGAGCACAATCTGGCAGAAACTGCATTTCTGGTCCGCGAAGCCCAAGGCTGGCATATCCGCTGGTTCACCCCGACCACTGAAGTCCCGCTGTGCGGCCATGCCACGTTGGCCAGTGCTCACGTGTTGTTCGAAGTCTATAAAGAGCCGGCCGAACGCATCGACTTCATTGCCAAGGCGGGCACTTTGAGCGTCACCCGGGAAGACGGTCGGCTGCTGCTGGATTTTCCGGCCATGGTGCCCGGTGTAGTGGGTGTGACTGTAGAGCTTGAACGCGCCCTGGGTGTGAGCATCGTCGATGTAATGGGCTCAACCGAGTTGATGGTGGTGTTGGCGTCCGAACAGGCGGTGCGTGATTGCAAGCCCGATATGGCGGCGTTGGCGCGATTGCCTTGGCCGGGCGTGATCGTCACCGCCATAGGTGACCAGCACGATTTTGTCTCGCGCTATTTCGCTCCGGGTATCGGTATTCCCGAAGACCCTGTGACCGGCTCGACCCATTGCAGCCTGATCCCGTATTGGTCGAATCGCCTCGGCAAACTCGGGTTGACCGCCTACCAATGTTCGGCCCGTGGCGGGGAGCTGCTTTGTCGTCTGGAAGGCGATCGCGTGAAAATCGGCGGGCATGCCACGCTGGTGGCGAGCGGTACATTGCTGTTGGGGTGAGGCATTCTCTGTAAGAGGGCCCGGTCCGTCTTCGACGCCGCGCTGTCGCGCAGCAAACTAGGTCCCCTGTAGGAGCTGACTTGTCTGCGAAAAGGGCCGGAGGACCTTCCAACGGTGGTGAATTCACCATTTTTGCCAGCGCTACGCACTGGATCGCAGACAAGTCAGCTCCTACAGTTTTCGGCTACTTAAAATACCACCAGCCGCTCAGCCTTCACCCGAACCCCCACCTCATCCCCCTCGCGATGATTGGCATGGCTGGAGAAGATGGCTTCCAGTGAATTGCCTCCTGGCGTCTGCAACCGATACAGCGTCGACGCGCCCTGAAAGGTTCTACTCAAGACCCGAGCCTTTAGCGCGCTGTCCTGTGCATAAACGATATCGTCCGGCCGCAGCAGCACATCCACGTCACCGCCCTTCGCCTGCGTGTTCGCGCGGTTGCCTCGAAGCACACCCAATTCGGTCTGTACCGATTTCGAATCGATCAGTTGCCCACGAATGAAATACCCCTGACCGATAAAGCTCGCGACAAAAGGCGTCAACGGTTCGTGATAAAGGTTGTAGGGCGTATCCCATTGCTCAAGCCGACCTTCCTTGAACACCCCCACGTGATCGCTGACGGCAAAGGCTTCTTCCTGGTCGTGAGTGACCAGAATCGCGCTGGTGCCGCGTGCCTTGAGGATATCGCGGACTTCATGGCTGAGGCGCCGCCGCAGTTCGCCGTCGAGGTTGGAGAATGGCTCATCCAGCAACAGCAACTGCGGCTCGGGTGCCAGGGCTCGGGCCAGTGCGACTCTCTGCTGTTGCCCACCCGACAGTTCGTGCGGGTAACGCTTGCCCAGCGTGCCAAGGTTAACCAAGTCGAGCAATTCGTCAGTCACCTGCTTGAGCTGCGGGTGTTTGCGAATGCCGAACGCGATGTTTTCTGCGACGCTCAGGTGCGGGAATAGCGCGTAGTCCTGAAAGACCATGCCGATCCGACGCTTCTCGGGGGGCAGGGTAAAGCCTGCGCGGGAGATCACTTCACCGGCCAGAGTGATGTCACCTTCATGCACCGGCTCGAACCCGGCGATGGCGCGCAGTGTCGTGGTTTTGCCGCAACCGGAGGAGCCCAGCAAGCAGCCGATATCACCGGCGTTGAGGTGCAGATTGAGATCCTGCACCACGCGTTGATCCTGATAGCCGCACGCCAGATTGCGCAGACTCAGCAGTACTGGCTGACTCATGCGTGGTGGTAGGCCGGCTCGACCAGAAACTCCAGCAGCGCCTTTTGCGCGTGCAGTCGGTTTTCGGCTTGATCCCAGGGCACCGCGCGGGGGTCGTCGAGCAGATCGAGGCTGATTTCTTCGCCGCGATGAGCCGGAAGGCAATGCATGAACAAGACGTCCTCGGCCGCCAGATCAAGCAACTCACGGGTCACTTGATACGGTGCGAACAAGGCCAGGCGCTTGGCGGTTTCTTCTTCCTGGCCCATGGAGGTCCAGACATCGGTGCTGACCAGATGCGCACCTGCAACGGCTTGCCGCGGGTCACGCAGGACGGTGACCCGGTCGCCAGCCAGCGCGAGGAATTCAGGGCTGGGTTCATAACCCTCAGGGCAGGCGACACGCAGCTGGAAGTCGAACTGGATCGCGGCTTCTATATAGCTGTTGCACATGTTGTTGCCGTCGCCGATCCAGGCCACGGTCTTGCCCTGAATCGAACCGCGATGTTCAAGAAAGGTTTGCATGTCCGCCAGCAATTGGCAGGGATGCAAATCATCGGACAGGCCGTTGATCACCGGAACACGGGAATTGGCGGCAAACTCCGTCAGGTTGCTGTGGGCGAATGTACGGATCATCACCGCATCGACCATGCGCGACATGACTCTCGCGCCATCGGCGATAGGCTCGCCGCGACCCAATTGGGTGTCGCGAGGCGACAAAAAGATCGCCTGACCACCGAGCTGGATCATGCCGGCTTCGAACGAAAGACGGGTGCGAGTCGAAGATTTCTCGAAAATCATTCCGAGAACCCGGTTTTTCAATGGCTCGAAGAGTACGCCGCGGTTTCGCAGGTCCTTCAGCTCTATGCCGCGACGAATCACGCTGACTAGCTCTTCTGGCGTGTAATCCATCATCGAGAGAAAGTGCCTTGCGCTCATCATTAACTACCTTTTTGCAACAGACCGCAGATGCTCAAAGCCGGGTTTTATCGGGAAAACGGGCGAGACCTGCGGCGAAAGCCGCACAGGGCGACGAATAGGGAAGGCGCGATGGTATAAGCAAATGTCGCGTATTGCCAATAGCGAGCTAACCTCAGGGAACTCAGAGGCATTTGTACACCGCGGCCCCGCGCCTTGGCAATTAGTGCCAATCCTGTAACAGTGACATTGCATTACCTCCAGCACAGACCTGAGCTGCTGCCTTCGGCTGACCATTTCATAAAAGCCGGGGCTGGGTTATAAATAGCGCTTGCTCAACGAAGGGGCTATGGGGAATGGATTCGAAAGAACAGCAACTAACGGAACTGCTCGGGCTCACGGCACGTACTCTGACGCACCTCACCGCATCGATGACGTCAATGTCATTCGAATTGCTACGCAGCAATGATGAAATTACCCGATCGGCCGGCAAGCGCATGATTGATCGCATGGCAACCATCAGCACCGGCCTCGATGAGCATTGGCGCCTGATTGGCGAACTGACCGGCGTACATGTCGCTCAGGAACAGATCGAAACCGTTCATGAACTGCAAATGCAGAACAAGATCGTCATCCCGCTAGACTGATGCCTGTTTAGAGGAACGGCATCGGCCTGCCTGATGCCGCCCGATTCACAAGACAAACGTCTCTGGCGTACTCGTCAGTCAGACTCCATAGTTTTGTTCCCGCGACCGTAAAGGCCGCTCATGACAAAATGATGAGACTGGCAATGACCAAGACTCTCCACCATCGTGCCTGCCATTTATGTGAAGCCATCTGTGGCCTCACCATCGAGACCATCACGGAAGAGGGTGTCGGGACCCGGATCTCCTCGATCAAGGGCGACGCCCTGGACAGCTTCAGTCGCGGTCATATCTGCCCCAAAGCGGTGGCACTGCAAGATATCCAGAACGACCCTGACCGCTTGCGTCAACCCATGCTCAGGGTAGGCAGCGAATGGCAGCCCATCGAGTGGCAGGCCGCGTTTGAGTTGGCCGCCGAACGCTTGTTCGCCATCCAGCAACGTCATGGGCAAAACGCGGTGGCGGTTTATCAAGGCAACCCCAGCGTGCACAACTATGGGTTGATGACCCATAGCAATTACTTCCTGGGGTTGCTGAAAACCCGCAATCGCTTTTCTGCCACCTCCGTGGACCAACTGCCTCATCACTTGAGCAGCCATCTGATGTATGGCCACGGGCTGCTACTGCCCATTCCCGACATCGACCACACCGATTTCATGCTGATTCTGGGCGGCAATCCGCTGGCGTCGAATGGCAGCATCATGACCGTCCCTGATGTCGAAAAGCGCCTTAAAGCTATCCAGGCCCGAGGCGGCAAGGTGGTGGTGGTCGATCCACGTCGCAGCGAAACGGCAGCGATTGCCGATCAGCACGTGTTCGTTCGTCCGGGTGGTGATGCAGCCTTGTTGTTCGGGCTGCTCAACACCCTGTTCGAAGAAAACCTGACCCGCGTCAGCCACCTGCCTGTGGATGGGCTGGATGAAGTGCGCGCAGCCATCGCCCACTTGAACGCCGAGGTGATGAGCTCGCGCTGCGGTGTGCCGGCGGAGCAGATTCGCCAGTTGGCGCGTGACTTCGCCCGTGCGGACAAGGCGGTGTGCTACGGGCGGATGGGGATTTCCACGCAGTCCTTCGGCACGCTGTGCCATTGGCTGGTGCAGCTGATCAATCTGGTCACCGGCAATCTGGACCGTGTGGGTGGTGCGCTATGCACGGAGCCGGCGGTGGATCTGGTCAGCTCGACCTCGGGTGGGCACTTCAATCGCTGGCAAAGCCGGGTGTCCGGTTTACCGGAATATGGTGGTGAGCTGCCGGTTTCGGCGTTGGCTGAAGAAATGTTGAGCGCTGGCGAAGGACAGGTCCGCGCGTTGATCACCGTGGCCGGCAACCCGGTGCTGTCGACGCCTAACGGGCGAAAACTGGAGCAGGCGCTCGATGGCCTGGAGTTCATGCTTGGCATCGACTTGTATATCAACGAAACCACGCGCTATGCCGACCTGATTCTGCCGTCGACCTCCGCGCTGGAAAACGATCATTACGACACCACGTTCAATATGTTCGCGGTGCGCAATGTCACGCGTTTCAACCGCGCCATTCTCGAAAAGCCCGAGGGCGCTTTGCACGATTGGGAGATTTTCGTTGGTCTGGCCCAGGCTTTTGCCGCGAGAGCCGAACGCGAGCTGAAACCGACGATATCGCCGGCACAGATGATCGACCGAGGTTTGCGCGCCGGGCTGTATGGCGATGCCAGCGAACACAGACTTTCGCTGGATAGGCTGCGTGATCACCCTCACGGGTTGGATCTAGGAGCGCTCAAGCCTAACCTGGAGCCGCGGTTGAAGACCGTCAATCAGAGAATTCAGGCAGCACCTGACGTGATCCTTGCCGATCTGGCGCGATTCGCTGCTGTGCAGGCCCCTCCGGCAGGGGAGCTGCTGCTGATTGGTCGTCGCCATGTGCGCAGCAATAATTCATGGATGCATAATTACCACCGCCTGGTGAAAGGCAAACCGCGTCATCAGTTGTTGATGCACCCGGATGATCTGGCCAGTCGCGGGCTGAGCGACGGGCAATGGGTTCGGGTCAGTTCGCGGGTCGGTGCGGTAGAGGTGCAAGTGTTGGGGAGCGTCGAGATGATGCCGGGGGTGGTCAGTCTGCCTCATGGCTGGGGTCACGCGCGCCCTGGGGTGCAAATGGGCATCGCCAGCGATCAGCCGGGCGTCAGCGCCAACGACCTGACCGATGAACGCCAATTGGACGAGCTGTCCGGTAATGCCGCCCTGAACGGCGTGCCGGTGCAAGTGGCCGCGGCGTGAAGCCAGCAGCAAATGGTCGGCAGAAAAAGGGGAGACCGAGCGTAGCGCTCGGGTTTCCGTTACAATGCGCCACCGTGCCGACAACTGAGTCGGAAAGTTCAGCCGAGGTGCTTCATGGATATCATCGAAACTATTAAAGAGCAGATTGCCAACAATACCGTTCTGCTTTACATGAAAGGCTCTCCGAATGCCCCTCAGTGTGGTTTTTCGGCAAAAGCTTCGCAGGCATTGATGGCGTGTGGCGAGAAGTTCGCTTATGTCGACATCCTGCAGAACCCTGAAATTCGTGCCAACCTGCCTAAATATGCCAATTGGCCAACGTTCCCACAGCTGTGGGTCGGTGGCGAACTGGTCGGCGGGAGCGACATCATCACTGAGCTGTTTGCCAGTGGGGAGCTGCAAACGCAAGTCAAGGAAGCAACCGCCAAAGCAGCGGCTGACAAAGCCGACGCGTGATTGGCGCTGGCTCCCACTGATCTGTGGAGTAGGCTTGCAACTACGCGTCCCGCTGCGAACAGCTTCACATGGTGGACCTGATACACCGCTAAACGCCTGCCATGAAAAAGCCCCGCCCTCGAAAGAGAAGCGGGGCTTTTTCGTTGTTGCGGGTGTATTAGTCGCCCATCTGGGACTGCAGGTAGTTTTCGATGCCGACTTTATCGATCAGGCCCAGTTGGGTTTCAAGCCAGTCGATGTGTTCTTCTTCGGATTCGAGGATATCTTCGAGCAGCTCGCGGCTGCCGAAGTCGCCGACGACTTCAAAGTGCGCGATGGCCGCTTTGAGATCAGCCAGACCTTTCTGTTCGATCTTCAGGTCACACTCGAGCATTTCTTTGGTGTGTTCGCCGATCAGGATTTTGCCCAGCTCTTGCAGGTTAGGCAGGCCTTCGAGGAACAGGATGCGCTTGATCAGCTTGTCGGCGTGCTTCATCTCGTCGATGGATTCGTGATACTCGTGCGCGCCGAGTTTTTTCAGGCCCCAGTCTTCATACATACGGGCATGCAGAAAGTATTGGTTGATTGCGACCAGCTCGTTTCCGAGGATCTTGTTGAGATGCTGGATGACTGTAACGTCGCCTTTCATGTCGAGGTCCTGCTCTATGGCTTATGTGGATAAGTCAAGAGTTTGAGCCGCACTGTAGGGGGTGTCAAACCTAAGTTGTTGAATAATAAGTCAATTAAATACTAATAAGAATGTTTGAGTTCCGCATCTTGGTGCTAACCATTTGAATTGCAGGCATAAAAAAACCGGACACAAGGTCCGGTTCTCTGGAACGCGACATTCAGGCGACTGAAAACTCTGCCGGGTAAGGCAATACAGCGTGGCTGCTTTGCAGTTCGGTCAGGGTTTCGCGCACGATTTCTTTGGCGAACGTGGCGCATTTGCCACATTTGCTGGCAACGCCCAACGTTTGGCGGACATCGCGGTAACTACAGCATCCTTCAAGGATCGCGTCCCGGATTTGCCCGTCAGTAACACCTTGGCAGAGGCAGACATACATAAGTGAGAACCGTCGCAGGTTGTGGCTCAATGCGAGGGATACTAATGTTAATGAGAATGCTTGTCAAAACAACTTTGGTAGGGGGCGTGCCAGAATTTGAGGGATGCCGACGGGCGGTGAGTCAGATACACCGTGTTGCATCATTCGCAGGCAAGCCTGCTCCCACAAAGGCGATTCAATCAATTGTGGGAGCAGGCTTGCAACTACGCGTCCCGCTGCGAATGCGGAGTATCCGACAGCACAAAAAAACCGGCCATATAGGCCGGTTTTGGAGGACGCAAAGGTTTCAGTCGTTGAAGTCTTCCCAGCCACCCATTTGTTTCCAGCGGTTGACGATGCCGCAGAACAGCTCAGCAGTCTTTTCGGTGTCGTAGCGGGCCGAGTGCGCTTCACGGCCATCAAAGTCGATGTCTGCCGTTTGACAGGCCTTGGCCAGCACGGTTTGACCGTAGGCCAGACCTGCCAGGGTCGCTGTGTCGAAGCTGGAGAACGGGTGGAAAGGGTTGCGCTTCATGTCCAGGCGAGCGACGGCAGCGTTCAGGAACCCGAGGTCGAAGCTACTGTTATGCCCCACCAGAATCGCCCGCTTGCAGCCATTGGCCTTCAGGGCCTTGCGTACGCCGCGGAAGATATCGGTCAGCGCGGTTTCTTCGCTGACCGCCATGCGCAGCGGGTGATCGAGCTTGATGCCGGTGAACTCCAGCGCCGCTGCTTCGATATTGGCGCCTTCGAACGGTTCAACACGGAAGAAGTAGGTGTGCTCAGGGAACACAAAGCCTTTTTCATCCATGCCGATCGTGACCGCGGCAATTTCCAGCAGGGCGTCGGTCGCCGAGTTGAAGCCGCCGGTTTCTACGTCGATAACGACCGGCAGATAGCCACGGAAACGGGCAGCCATCGGGTGCCGAGAGCCTCCGCCGCCATGACCGTCCTGTTCGTCGTCGAAATGATCTTCACTCACGCGTGTTTCTCCAGCAGGCGCCAGCGCAGTTTTTCACCGGCGCGCAGCGGAATTACGGACAGCGCGCCAAATGGCAGGCTGGTAGGTGCGGTCCATTCATCACGGACCAGCGTTATGGTGTCGCGGTTGGGTGCCAGGCCGTAGAACGCCGGACCGTGAACACTGGCGAAGCCTTCCAGTTTGTCCAGGGCATTGCGTAGTTCGAACGCTTCGGCGTACAGCTCGATAGCGGCGTAAGCGGTGTAGCAGCCGGCACAACCGCAGGCTGTTTCTTTGGCGTGCTGGGCGTGGGGAGCCGAATCGGTACCGAGGAAGAATTTCGTGCTGCCACTGGTGGCGGCGTCGAGCAATGCATCCTGGTGAATATTGCGCTTGAGGATCGGCAGGCAATAGAAGTGCGGACGAATCCCGCCGACCAGCATGTGGTTGCGGTTATAAAGCAGGTGATGAGCGGTAATCGTCGCCCCCACGTTAGCAGGCGCTTCGTTGACGAATTGCACGGCTTCGCGGGTGGTGATGTGTTCGAAAACCACCTTCAGCGTCGGGAAGCGTTCGACCACTCGCCGCAAATGCTCATCGATGAAGAACTTTTCACGATCGAAAACGTCGATTTCGCCACGCGTCACTTCCCCGTGGACCAAAAGCGGCAGGCCAACCTCGGCCATGGTTTCGAGCGCCGGGAAAATCTTGTCGATGCTGGTAACACCGGAATCGGAGTTGGTGGTCGCCCCGGCCGGGTACAGTTTCGCGGCATGGACAAAGCCGCTGGCCTTAGCCGCGCGGATATCCTGCGGTTGTGTCAGGTCGGTCAGGTAAAGCACCATCAATGGCTCAAAGCGGCTGCCTGCCGGGCGCGCAGCAAGGATGCGCTGGCGATAGGCGTCAGCTTCCTGCGCATTGCGTACGGGAGGCACCAGGTTAGGCATGATGATTGCGCGGCCAAAAGTACGCGCAACGTCAGCAACGGTGTGAGGCAAAACAGCTCCATCGCGGAGGTGAATGTGCCAGTCGTCGGGACGCAGAAGGGTCAGGCGGTCGGACATTGGGGATTCCAGGCGGGTCAAACTCGCTGGGAATGCTACCGGAAAAGACTCATCCAGGCACTCGCTATCAAGTTTTCCGGAAAGTTACCGATAGCCAGACGTATGCCGTATTTCTAGTGGAGCCTCCCGTGCGCCAGCGTTATCTAGCCTTGCTCAGTGTGTTTGCCAGCCTGCCGGCAATGGCTATCACTTTCCAGACGCGTCTGGAAAGTACCGAATGGAAAGTCGAAGGCGATAAATTCGAGTGCCGTTTGATCCAGCCCATCACCGATTTCGGTGTGGGTGAGTTCGTGCGTCGCGCGGGGGAGCAGGCCACATTCCGCCTCAAGGCGAGCGGCAGTATGCTCGGCTCGGGTTCTGCGACCTTGTTGGCCGCGGCTGCGCCCTGGCAGCCGGGGCGCGGTGACATCAATCTGGGCGCGGTCAAAGTGAGCAACGGCGAGATTCCATTCAACAGCTCCCAGGGCCAGGCCGGGCGACTGATCGCAGGTTTGCTTGAAGGCCGCAGTCCGGTCATTCGTCATCACACCCAAGAGGGTAGTGTTGTTTTGGAAGTGCGGTTGTTGCCGATCAAGTTCAGCAAGGCGTTCAGCGATTATCAGGCTTGCACCTCCAAGCTGCTGCCGATGAATTACGAGCAGGTCAAGCAGGCGCAAATAAGCTTTCCGGGCAGCGGGGTCGATCTGGATGCACAGGCGCGGGCCAAGCTGCAAGTCATCGTCGATTTTCTCAAAGCCGATCCCACCGTCAACCACATCGAACTCGACGGCCATTCCGACAATAGCGGCAATCGCCTGACCAACCGTGATATGTCCCGGCGCAGGGCCTTGGCGGTGATGGATTTCTTCAAGGCCCAAGGCGTGCCGGAGAAGCAGATCACCCTGCGTTTCCATGGCGAGCGTTACCCGTTGGCGCCCAACACCAATGCCGCTAATCGTGCGCGGAACCGGCGGGTCAATGTCCAGCTGGAACGTGTGGCTCCGGACGAAAAACCGGCTCCCGTTGCGGCATTGGGCAGTGCTGCCGCCACCTCATAATCTGCTGTCATTCGTCGTGCTCTCGACATTAACTGTCGCTTCGTCGTCACAAGCTGTCGCGCCTCTGTAAATTCACGGGTTTGAGCGGTAGAATCATTGGTTTTCCGTACAACCCGGTGGAGTGATGGCATGGCGGACGTAAACAAGGTAGTTCTCGCGTATTCCGGTGGCCTGGATACTTCGGTAATCCTCAAGTGGCTGCAGGACACGTATAACTGCGAAGTGGTGACCTTCACCGCTGACCTGGGTCAAGGCGAAGAAGTCGAGCCGGCACGCGCCAAGGCACAAGCCATGGGCGTCAAAGAAATCTACATCGACGACCTGCGCGAAGAGTTCGTGCGCGATTTCGTATTCCCGATGTTCCGCGCCAACACCGTCTACGAAGGTGAGTACCTGCTGGGTACCTCCATCGCTCGTCCGCTGATCGCCAAGCGTCTGATCGAAATTGCCAACGAAACCGGCGCTGACGCCATTTCCCATGGCGCCACCGGCAAAGGCAACGATCAGGTTCGTTTCGAACTGGGCGCCTATGCGCTCAAGCCGGGCGTCAAAGTGATTGCCCCTTGGCGTGAGTGGGATCTGCTGTCGCGCGAAAAACTGATGGACTATGCCGAGAAGCACAACATCCCCATCGAACGTCACGGCAAGAAGAAGTCGCCGTACTCCATGGACGCCAACCTGCTGCACATCTCTTATGAAGGCGGCGTGTTGGAAGACACCTGGACCGAGCACGAAGAAGACATGTGGCGCTGGACCAAGTCCCCTGAGGACGCGCCAAACGTTGCTACCTATCTCGAGCTGACCTATCGCAACGGCGATATCGTTGCCCTGGACGGCGTAGAGATGACGCCGGCGACGGTATTGGCCACCCTGAACCGTATCGGCGGCGAAAACGGTATCGGTCGTCTGGATATCGTCGAGAACCGTTATGTGGGCATGAAGTCGCGCGGCTGCTACGAGACGCCTGGCGGCACCATCATGCTGCGTGCTCACCGCGCTATCGAGTCGATCACCCTGGATCGTGAAGTCGCTCACCTCAAGGATGAGCTGATGCCTAAATACGCCAGCCTGATTTACACCGGTTACTGGTGGAGCCCTGAGCGTTTGATGCTGCAACAGATGATCGACGCGTCTCAGGCTCATGTGAATGGTGTTGTGCGCCTGAAGCTCTACAAAGGCAATGTCATCGTGACCGGCCGCAAGTCTGACGAATCGTTGTTTGATGCCAACATCGCTACGTTTGAAGAGGATGGCGGCGCTTACAACCAGGCTGACGCAGCCGGCTTCATCAAGCTGAATGCTCTGCGCATGCGTATTGCTGCAAATAAAGGTCGCAAGTTGTTCTGATGCCTTGTGTCAAGCGCTGCTAATGATGCCGAGGCTTGTTTGCGATGCTTGCGCACAGAAGAAATGTAGCCCCGGTCTGATCTCCTTGTGAGACGGATCAGGGCTACCTTTTCAATGTTATACGTCGACTCTCACCCTGCATCGTCGGACCTGTCACCCCAGCGTGCAGGGCTTGTCTGTTATTCAATCCTGTAGTGTTGTTTTCGCCTGTAAAGCGAGTCGCTGACGCTTTGATTCGGGCCTTTTTTGAGGCTCGCTGGCTCGCGGCCTATACGAGACAGGTTGTTCATGGACAGTGTTGTCAGGTGATGGCACTGAATGTTCTTGCAACGTAATGATGTCCCCCAGCGTTTTACGGTACCGCTTCATCAATGCTTTAAGTTTTGATTCAAATTCAAGCTCTTTCATGAGTATTGCATTTTTTTAAGCGACTCCAGCAATTGTAGTTGCTGTTCAAGTGCCTGTTCGGTGTCGTGGAATTCTTTCAGTTTAGACATAGTGTTTCCTGTTCGGTCATTCGGCGGGGTGCTAAACCCCACTATTGTCGGTGAGTGTTTTACTGCGTGATACGGACGCCACGACTTCGGGAATCGGGTGCGATCACACTTTGCCTTTCACAACACTAGCTGCTTTTGTTAGAGGTCGCTTCAGGTCGCAATGTTGGAAAATTAATCCGGTTTTAAGTATCACTGTTGAAACCTTCAGGTATTCAAGGCTGCTCTCGTCAGTCGGACGGCATTGGAAGAGCTTGCCTCGGCACCTTAAAGTAGATTCCTACGCCAGAAAACGAATAGAACATGATGAATTCTAGAATCAGCGTTCATTTCTATGGTTTTTTCCTACGGAGGACTGCGAGTAGTTGAACAGTACAGCCGTGTTTGCGAACAATGATTTATAAAAAGAAAACTTCGCTTGAGTCGAGCGTCAAGACGGCGAATGTATCAGGGTGTTGTGTGCGTTTTGAAAACTGGTTAGCCAGCGTCATGAGATCACCCGTGCTGATCTGAGCATTCCGGTCTTTAAGCAATAAAATCAATCGCGTCGCTTGAACGTCGTTTCGATGTGCAGAGCAACCCTTAATGGTCAGCAAGGATAAAAGCTGCTCAAGGTCGTCTATACAAGAAATGGGTCCTCCATAGATGACATCTACCTTGTTAGCCGGGAGCGCCAGAAGTTTGGAGAACGAGCGGAAGTGTTGGATGCTTGATGAGGCCGTTTTCAAGCTGACCGCGACCTTGGTTTCAACGGCGTCTTGCTGTGTTCTGTAATCAGGCGATGCGCTTGGGCGACCGGACCGCGTCAGTACAGCACGATGAGGATGATGTTTCACAGGTTTAATATTCGACAGTGTTTTTTCACTGATCGTATTTTTCTTGATGTCAGAAGTAGGAGGTTCGGCAAGTTCATTGTGCGTGCTGTCCTCTAAGGGGAGGTCGGGTTTCTTGAAGATTTTGAGAAAATTTTTTTCATTGGAAAAGTCTGACGGTGCATACAGAACGGTATAGTTGAAATTCAACGTCAGAAAAAACATAAGCGTCAGTGCGAACGGAAATAAAATTAAAAACCACACGTAAATGTCCTGGCTGTCCTCGTCCAGGAAAGGCAGTGCAGTGGCCGCTGACGCCTCGGAAAGCGCTGCGAACAAGGCGATTACGCTGACTGGATTCATTCCGTTGATGGACTCTTTCATCATGATAGTACCTCGGTAGAACGTTAATTTGCGTAGCGTGTATGAGGGCGTAGAGGGTGTTTAAACTGATTGTCGATGCCTTTGCAATAGACAAGGAGGTGAGTGGCTATGTTTAAAGGTAGTCGTATTTTCAAGAAGTAGGACAGGGCGGCATATTACTTTTTTTAAACGGGACGTAGTGAGGACGCTTTTGTTGCGATCGGTGATCAATGAACCCGAGAATGATTCATGCAGGCAGGGCAGGCGCAGGAGGGAAAGTCCAAACCGGTATCGGCGTATAAGTAAACGCTGAGCGTGACGCGGTCAACACGCCTCTACCGGCTTTGGGTCTGTCGCATTACCCACTACAGTGTGGGGGGATGATCATTCGGCTTATCAATGGCTTATTCTTCGGGTGGATGGCTGGGCCCTGCGCGGTCGCTCGTTTGCCTGAACTCGAATCGATAGTCTCGCCCGATTTTCCATACTTGGCGCACGCTTAAATTCAATTTCTGAGCGATCTCCCATGCGGTGTATCCCAGACTGGAGTAGTGCATGGCGTGACCCGCGACGTCATCGTCGACGGTGTCCGGGTCCTGCTTCTTCTCATTTCTGACGCCGCGAATAGGTCTGCTATAGGATATTTTCAGACCATGCTCCCCAGCCATTCGCCTGACGTCTCTTTTGTTCATTCTCAAAGAGTATTGTAGGGCGCTGACACCGGCGCCCTTCGCGACCAAACTCTTCAATAATTCCAGCTTTTTATGTTTGTCATCCTCCCGCTCTGTATCGAGACGGGGGGGGATCACCGACTCGATAGATAACTCGGCTGTTTCTCCATGAGGGACTACATTGATAACGCCTCCTTGCTGAATGAACTGTTCCACGGCGGTAGTCAAATCCAGTTTATTGGCAGGTTTAGAAGAGAGGTGTGGGTCTTTATTGTTCACGATAATGTACCTTTTTTGAATGTAGCAATGGGAATGGCCACTTCATAAGGTGTGAGCCACTTCGATCCGCTGTCTGTCGGGAAAGTAGGGGCTCTTGAATGACCAGGTTTAAGTTGCCGAGTTTGATCAACTCGACTCAATGACCAAGAGGGTGTGCGAAATCACGGTCAGCGAAAGGCTGAAGCGCAGTAGATGACTTTATTCAGTGATTCCGTTGCGCACTTCATATAAAGGGCTTAATAGCGTCGCTTTCGATAAAAAGTAACGACTGGTAATAAAATTTGCAAGTGAAAAAAGTGCTTTACATGAATTGGGTTGCAAGCAGCGTCGACTTCTTACATGGGGTTAACAAGTCTTCTTTGTGTGATGTAGTACCTTTCCTCTTTGTCTGCTCAGGTGTAGCTAGAATTCAATGAATAGCATTAACTCATTGTCGGATGAGCTCTTTGTATAGGCACTATGTACTTTTCGCCATGACGCTACTAACGACACTGTCTTTTGTCAGGTGCGCTGGCGCAGGGATGTCAGCTCAGGGGGGGCATTACTTATCAGCTACACAGACTGGTTAAATGGGGGGCGGGTATCGATCCCAGCAGTATTCGCAAATCGGTGTTCTAGGAGTTTTCTGAATAGCGTGTAGCTTTTTTCCTAAAGCCCATGGGGACGACAATAAGCCCTGCAAAAGTGTGTAATGTTTCAGTCTCGAATTGGCAAATCTCTCTGAGATACCCACGATGGAATTGGTAATAATTTTATGAGGCTTCTCCTGTGCCATGTCTGACAATCCGACATATTCTGGGTAGGCAGTAGATCGACGACATTCATCAGTACGGTCGTGCTTCGCTGACGTTGCGGCGAGCAAGTTCCGACCTTGGAGGATGGTGGTCGAGCACGGTATGCCGGTTAGAAGTAGTGGCTAGTAGCCATGTCCCGCTGGGTCAGAATCGCGAACAGGATATAGCCAGGTCTCGGATTGATTAGTCTGAAGGGGTATTGGGCCGATGCTTGACCGGTCGGTGATAATTCTATTACTTGGATCGCGATGCTGTAGATCAGCAAACGAAGATGTAACCATTTAATCCACCCTTGAGGGTTGCCAATTGTCAAAAAGGCTCAAAAAATACATCGCGCATGGCGTCTTTTGTAGGATGCATCTGTCGTCTATGTGGGAATGGTCTTTGGGTGTTGGTCCTCGGGGGGGGGCGCCATGCAAAGCACTAAACGACTAGGCTATTGTGCTGACTCTGAAAATTCGAACAGCGAAAATTGGACTTGCCCATGAATAAAGTGCTGATCGTGGATGATCACCCCGTCATTCGCCTTGCTGTACGCATGCTAATGGAGCGCCATGGCTATGAGGTCATCGCGGAAACGGACAATGGCGTGGACGCCCTGCAACTGGCTCGCGAGCATTTGCCCGATATCGTTATTCTTGACATTGGTATCCCCAAACTGGATGGGCTCGAGGTAATCGCCCGTCTGTCGGCCATGACGCTGCCTTTCAAGGTATTGATTCTGACCTCGCAATCTCCGGGGCATTTTTCCATGCGCTGTATGCAGGCAGGAGCGGCCGGCTATGTTTGCAAGCAACAAGATCTCACGGAGTTATTGAGTGCTATCAAGGCCGTTTTGTCGGGCTATAGCTATTTCCCCAACCAGGCACTCCACACCGTGCGCTCAAGCCTGGGAAATGCCAGTGAAGCGGATATGGTCGATCGCCTGTCGGGTCGGGAGATGATGGTGCTGCAACAGCTGGCGCGCGGGAAGACCAATAAAGAAATTGCTGATGGAATGTTTCTGAGCAATAAAACCGTCAGCACATACAAGACACGCTTGCTACTCAAACTCAACGCCCGTTCATTGGTCGACTTGATTGAGCTTGCTCAGCGTAATGGACTGGTCTGATCCATCGTTTCTCAGCGTTCAGGGGTGGCAGAAATATCGGATAGAGAGGGCAGGCTCTAGAGCCGCTGCAGTACATTGATACTGAATAAACGCTAAAGCCTCTCGCGGGTGAGAGGCTTTATACGATGGTCATCGCCCGGCAGTGAACAGCTGTGAGGGCTGATGCTTTAAAGATCGAAGTCATAGTCGGCCAATTGCTTCTGCAAGCGTCGCTCTTCCAGGAGGTTGTCGATGGTGCGACGTTTACTCAAATTGGTCTTTGCCTGCTCCACAGGCGCGTGCGCGTCCTCATCCGCTTCGACTGCAACGAAGTCGTCTTCTACGTCCAGTTGCTCTTTGCCAGTGCTCATAAAGTGACTCCAGGCTTAGGCTGTCATTGGCGCACCTTATAGCGACATTCCTGAAGCGGGTAAAAAAGATTTTTTCAATCGATTACCTAATAAAACCTCTATCGCTCAATCGTCAGAGGTCTTTTTCTTGTATTCGCACAGGTCTTCGATCCTGCAACTGCCACAGCGGGGCTTTCGGGCCTGGCAAACATAACGGCCATGCAGGATCAGCCAGTGATGGGCATCGAGCAGGAAATCTTTTGGAACAAATTTCATCAATTGTTTTTCTACTTCGACCACGTCCTTGCCGGGTGCAATGCCGGTGCGATTGCTGACGCGGAAAATATGCGTGTCGACCGCCATGGTCAGTTGGCGGAACGCGGTGTTGAGAACAACGTTGGCGGTTTTGCGCCCGACCCCCGGTAATGCCTCCAGCGCTTCTCGGGTTTGCGGTACCTGGCCGTCATGCAGCTCGACCAGCAGTCGGCAGGTCTCGATAACGTTTTTCGCTTTGCTGTTGTAGAGACCGATGGTTTTTATGTACTCGGATAACCCCGCCACGCCCAGGTCATAGATAGCCTGAGGGGTGTTGGCCACCGGATACAGGCGTGCAGTGGCCTTGTTTACCCCGACATCGGTCGCTTGGGCCGAAAGAATGACGGCGATCAGCAGTTCGAAAGGTGAGCTGTAGGCCAATTCGGTTTTAGGTTCCGGATTGTCTTCGCGCAGGCGACGGAAAATTTCCAGGCGTTTTGCGGCGTTCATGGGTGAAGCGTTTCCTTCGATGCGGAGTGCTGATCGATGTTCTCGGTGTCAGCCGATGGGCTTGAACCTGAGCGGTTCGCCCAGGCGTTTCTCCCGGCCAGAAGCAGCCCCAGCAGGATAAGTCCTCCGGGTGTCAGTGAGGCAAGGTGCAACCCGCCAGTGAACACATGAGTTTCCCAGTGTGCCGCGCTTGCGCCGAACAGCCATTGGGCATGACTGAACAAGGTGCCATTGCCCATCAGCTCGCGTAGCAGCCCAAGGATCAGCATCAGAGCACTAAACAGGGCGAGCAGCTGTGGAGAGTGGTGAAGTTGATCGTCAGCTGTGTTGCTCGTGTGCTCGCTCAGCACACAATGGATGCTGATCAGTGCCAGGTAGATACCTAATCCCTGAAAAAGCGCCAGTACTTGTGCCTGCAAAACCAGCTCGGCGCAACTGACCAGTGCGGCCGCCAGCAGCGCGCTGGCGAGCAAGCACGAGCCGGAGCTCAGTCGCGGTCGCATCAGTCTGATCAGCGCAGCATGCAGGCCGCCAATGACCCACAGCGCCATCAGCAGCCCGAATGCCCGCATGAGTGAGTCAGTCGCGCCCAAAAGCGGCGTCAGGCTCAGCGGGCCGAGCAGGGCGTTGAGTCGGTTGTTCTGTTGCGCTCGCTCATTCATGGCTGGTTACCGATGGAAGGCGACAGCAGTTGCGACGGATGAGCATCGAAGAAGCGCAATGTTTCATGGATCGCACTGACCGTAGCCCGAGAGGTGATCGTCGCGCCGATGATCTGGTCGAACTGACCGTTGTCTTTTTTCAATGCCCAGCCTGACTCTGCCGGATCGCTCAGCGACTTGCCGAGAAAGCTCGCCAGCCAGCTGGGCTCAGTGGCGATGCGTGCGCCGAGACCGGGTGTTTCGCTCTGCTTGAGGACTTTGACGCCGATCAATTGGCCGTTTGCCGAAACCGCGACCAACAGCTCGATGGTCCCGGAATAACCCTGCGCCTGGCTGTGAAACAGGATGGCACTGGGTTGACCACCCCGTGTGACGAGATAGGCGGCGATCACCGCTTGGGTGTCAGGCGTGCGCTCGGGCAGGGTCAACGGGTGCTGCAAGGGTTGATTGTCGTAACTGTCCGGCGGCAGGACCGATAGAAACGCTTGCGCTTGGGCAGCCTCCTGCTCCGCAGTGATTCGCGGTGCTGCACCATGCTGCAGGGCGATCGTCAGGCCAACCCCAAGGCAGGCGAGGAGGGCGATGATCAGTGCGCTAAGCGGTTTGGAGGGCGTACTCATGACGCCGCTCCGGTTTTTTCTGTTTCTTCGGGGGGCTTCAGGCGCT
This sequence comes from Pseudomonas sp. ASL3, assembly GCF_056680425.1. Taxonomy (NCBI): domain Bacteria; kingdom Pseudomonadati; phylum Pseudomonadota; class Gammaproteobacteria; order Pseudomonadales; family Pseudomonadaceae; genus Pseudomonas; species Pseudomonas sp. ASL3. The sequence continues at coordinate 166,710 of NZ_CM155281.1, forward strand.
CTAGCGCGGGCACGGCCAGGTTCATCAGCAGCACTGCGAAAGCGACGCCGTCCGGATAGCTGCCCCATGTGCGAATCAAATAAGTGATCAAACCCACGCCGACGCCGAACAACAGACGCGCGCGTGGACTTTTGGGGCCGGACACGGGCTCTGTCGCGATAAAGAATGCGCCGAGCATGCTTGCACCGGTCAGTAGGTGAAACAGCGGCGAACCGTGGGAGTCTGAACCCGACCCGTTCCAGCAGAGCAGGCTGATGATGAACAGGCTGCCGAGCATCCCCACCGGCGCATGCCAGGTGAACACCCGCTGTTGCAGCAGGAACGCACCGCCCGCGAGGAATGCCAGGTTAAGCCATTCCGCACCTCTGCCACCGAACCGGCCGAACGACAGGTTGCTCGCGAACAGTTCGTCGATGGTCAGACTCTTGTTGATCCGCAACGCATCCAGCGCAGTGGCTTGGGCCCAGGCATCGGGTTGCGCGCTTGAGCCGAAACTGAAGCCGAAAATCTGTTGCAGTCCGCCCATCAGATTCAGGCCATGAGGCGCCGGCCAGTGGTTCATCTGCTGCGGGAAGGACACCAGCACCATGGCGTACCCAAGCATGGCCGGGTTGAATGGGTTTTTACCCACGCCACCGAACAGATGCTTGCCACACAGCAGCGCAAAGCCGCTGGCCAGCAGCGTTAGCCACCACGGCGAATAAGGCGGCAGGGCGAAGGCCAGCAGGGTTGCGCTGACCAATGCGCTACCGTCACTCAGAGAGGGCTTGAGCGGCTGTCGGCGTAGCTTGAGTGCCACGGCCTCGACCGCCAGGGCCATGCTGGCTGCCAGCAGCCAATTGATCACAACGCCCCAACCATAAAACCACAGCAGCGTCAGTACGCCGGGCACCGTGGCCAGTAACACCAGCGCCATGGTTTTTTGCAGACGCTCGCTGACCTGTTCGACCGTGGCCATCTTTTCAACCGCGCCGGGGGCCTCAGGCTTTGGCATGGGCATCGGCCTTGGGTTGTGCCTGAACCGTCGCTTCGAGCGCGTTCAAGGTCTGCTCCGCTGCTTCGAATTCGCGCTGCAAGACGATCAGCTGCATTTGCTGTTCGTAGGTGGGTGGATGACCGAAGGCCTTGAGCGATTTATTCAGTTGCGCGCGGCTCATTGCCAGGGTGATTTTGGCTTTTTTCAGCGCTTGGTCATTGGCTGCGGCTTTCTGCGCCCGGATGCGCTCAACGGCAGCCTGCACGGGGTTCAGCGCTGCCGGTGACGCTGTTGGGGCTTGCACCGGGCGTTGTGCACGTGCCAGCCGTTCGGCCTGCTTGTGTTCTTCTTCGCGGCGTAACCGGTCGTTGCGCATTTCGAAGCGCTGGCGCGCGTGGTTGCGCTTGCTGGCGCGGGCCTGTTGCTGTTCGCTGCTGAAGGCCATGCCGCCAACGATGGGGATCACACCGGACAGCGGCAATGGGTGCATTTCGATGCAATCCACTGGGCAAGGCGCAACGCATAGGTCGCAACCGGTGCATTCGTCGATGATCACGGTATGCATCAGTTTTGCCGCGCCAACGATGGCATCCACCGGGCAGGCCTGAATGCACTTGGTGCAGCCGATGCACTCGGCTTCGCGGATGAACGCCACCTGCGCCGGCGCCGGGCCGCGCTCAGGGTCCAGTTGCACGACAGGGACTTCCAATAGCCGAGCGAGCGCGGCGATGGTTTCGTCACCGCCGGGCGGGCACTTGTTGATCGCTTCGCCGCGGGCAATCCCCTGAGCGTAGGGTTTGCAGCCAGGATGGCCGCACTTGCCGCATTGCGTCTGTGGCAGCAGCGCGTCGATCTGTTGGATCAGGGTCATGGTTTGACCAGCCCACTGAGGCCGAGAAAGGCCAGGCCCATCAAGCCGGCGCTGATCAGCTCGATCGGCAAACCGCGAAAAGGTAACGGGACGTCCTGGCTTTGAATGCGGTGGCGAAGATCGTGAAACAGGCTCAGCACCAGCCAGAAGCCCAGTCCAGCACCAAGACTCAGGGCCAGCGTGAAGAAAATTCCTTTGTCTGCCTGCGTGCTCAGCAGCGCCAGGCCCAGGATGCCGGCGTTACCCAGCAGCAGCGGCCACAGTCCATCGAACGGCAACCGAGGCAATAGCCGGGACAGCACGGACAAGCAGGGGGTGATCGACAATACGCTGACCGGCAGGAACACAAACAAGCGCAGGTATGCCAAGTCCAGCGGCAACAACAGATAGTGGTACAGCAGGTGGCTGAGGAGTGTGCTCAAAAGCATGATCCAGGCGGTCGCAATGCTCAGCGCATGCACCTGCGAGCGGGTGAAGTCCGTTTGGCGGGTAGCGTTGAACAACGGATCGACGCTCAGCGGCAACTGCAATACGAGGTTATTGATCAGTGCGGCGCTGATGAGCGTGAGAATGAAGTCGGTCATGGTCGTGCCGGGGTAAGCGAGCAGGCGAGGGGGCCTTTAAGGAAGATAGTACCCGTCAAGGAAGCCGGTCGTACTTCTTGCGCAATAAGCCCGCCAACAGCGAGACGTTGCTGTTCGCGGGCTTTTTGTCGGGCTTACTTGATGCGTTGGCCAGGCTTGGCGCCGCTGTCCGGGCTGAGCAGGTAGATCTCTTCACCACCAGGGCCTGCCGCCATCACCATGCCTTCAGAGATGCCGAAACGCATTTTGCGTGGTTTGAGGTTGGCGATCATCATCGTAAGGCGACCTTCCAGCTCGGCCGGATTCGGATAGGCGCTCTTGATCCCGGAAAAGACGTTGCGCTGTTCGTCGCCAATATCCAGGGTCAGACGCAGCAGCTTGTCAGCACCTTCAACGTGTTCTGCCTTGAGGATCAGGGCCACGCGGAGGTCAACGGCCGCGAACGCGTCGAAGTCGATCTCGGCGGCCAGGGGCTCTTTCAGCAGTTCGCCATTGCCTTGCGGCGTGGTGGAGGTCTGGCTGGCGGTCAGGTCTTCTTTCGAGGCGTCGGTCATGGCTTGCACTTTTACCGGATCGATTCGGGTCATCAGCGCCAGGAACGGATTGAGCTGATGATTGCTGAGTAGCGTCAGGTGGTCGTCCCAGGTCAGCGGTGCGACGTTCAGGAATTTTTCGGCATCGGCGGCCAGCAGCGGCAACACCGGTTTGAGGAAAATCACCAGTTGGCGGAACAGATTGATGCCCAGTGCGCAAACGGCCTGGACTTCGTCTTGCTTGCCTTCCTGTTTGGCCAGCGACCACGGCGCTTTTTCCGCGATGTAGGCGTTGGCGCGGTCGGCCAGGCCCATGATTTCACGCATGGCCCGGGCAAAGTCACGGGCTTCATACGCTTCGGCGATGCCGGGAGCAGCGGCGAGGAATGCGTCGGTCAGTTCTGGCGCGGCATTGCCCGCGACCAGAACGCCTGCATTGCCTTTGTGGATGAAACCGGCGCAACGGCTGGCAATGTTGACTACTTTGCCGATCAGGTCGGAATTGACCTTCTGCACGAAGTCTTCCAGGTTCAGGTCCAGATCGTCGACGCCGCGGCTAAGCTTGGCTGCGTAGTAGTAACGCAGGTACTCCGGCGACAAGTTGTCCAGATACGTGCGGGCTTTGATGAAGGTGCCGCGCGATTTTGACATTTTCTGGCCGTTGACGGTCAGGTAGCCGTGGACGTTGATTCCGCTCGGTTTACGGAAGCCTGCGCCTTCGAGCATTGCCGGCCAGAACAGTGCGTGGAAGTTGACGATGTCCTTGCCGATGAAGTGGTACAGCTCGGCGCTGGAGTCCTTGGCCCAGTAGGCGTCGAAGTCCAGATCAGGGCGGCGTGCGCAGAGGTTCTTGAAGCTGGCCATGTAGCCAATCGGCGCGTCCAGCCAGACGTAGAAATATTTGCCTGGCTCGCCTGGAATCTCGAAGCCGAAATACGGCGCATCGCGAGAGATGTCCCACTGTTGCAGACCTGCATCCAGCCATTCGGCGATTTTGTTCGCCACAGCTTCTTGCAACGTACCGCTGCGGGTCCAGCTTTTGAGCATGGCGTCGAAGTCGGGCAGCTTGAAGAAAAAATGCTGGGACTCTTTCAATACCGGCGTCGCACCGGAAATCGCCGATTTAGGATCTTTCAGGTCGGTCGGGGCGTAGGTCGCACCGCACTTTTCGCAGTTGTCGCCGTACTGATCTTCGGTGCCGCATTTCGGGCAGGTGCCCTTGATGAAGCGGTCGGCCAGGAACATCTTCTTTTCCGGGTCGAAATACTGAGTAATCGAGCGGGTAGCGATGTGGCCGGCGTCGCGCAGGCGGGTGTAGATCATGCTCGACAGCTCACGGTTTTCGTCGGAGTGCGTCGAGTGGAAGTTATCGAAGTCCACCAGGAAGTCGGCAAAGTCGGCGCTGTGTTCAGCCTTGACGTTGTCGATCAGTTGTTCCGGGGTAATGCCTTCCTTTTCAGCACGCAGCATGATTGCCGAGCCGTGGGCGTCGTCCGCGCAGACATAAATGCACTGATTGCCGCGATGCTTCTGGAAGCGCACCCACATATCGGTCTGGATGTACTCAAGCATGTGGCCAAGATGGATTGATCCATTGGCATAGGGCAGGGCGCTGGTGACGAGAATCTTGCGTGGCTCGGACATGGGGCTCGGCTACTTGAAGTGAAACGGAGGTCGGCCACTATAAAGGTCCGGGCGATATTTTTCACCTCGTCGCCCCGTATTGCCTGCAATCAAGCGCATGATCGGCGTGCTGCCAAAGCAGCTAAGGCGTAGGATAGCCGCCTGTTTTACTCAGTCTTTATTATCGGGAGTAGCCATGAGCGCCGTTAATCGCGCAGCGGTGGAAGCCGTTCTTCGCCAATATACCGACCCTTATTTGAATCAGGATCCTGTCAGCGCTGGCTGTGTTCGTGCCATCGATATCCAGGGCGACCGCGTCAACGTGCAACTCGAGTTGGGCTATGCCGCAGCCTTGTTCAAGAACGGCTGGGCGCAAATGCTGCAAATGGCTATCGAGGGGCTCGATGGGGTGTCGTCGGCCAAGGTCGACGTCCGCAGCGTGATCGCCGCGCACAAGGCTCAGGGGCAGATTCCGGGCATGGCCAATGTGAAGAACATTGTCGCCGTCGCTTCCGGTAAAGGCGGGGTGGGTAAATCCACCACCGCCGCGAACCTGGCGCTGGCACTGTCTCGTGAAGGTGCGCGGGTCGGCATTCTCGATGCCGATATCTATGGTCCGAGCCAAGGTGTGATGTTTGGCATCCCTGAAGGCACGCGGCCGAAGATCAAGGATCAGAAGTGGTTCGTGCCCATCGAGTCCCATGGCATTGAAGTCATGTCCATGGCATTCCTGACCGATGACAACACGCCGATGGTCTGGCGCGGTCCGATGGTTTCAGGTGCGCTGCTGCAACTGATCACGCAAACGGCGTGGAATGATCTGGACTATCTGGTCATCGATATGCCACCAGGTACCGGTGATATTCAACTGACGCTGGCGCAGAAAGTCCCGGTGGCGGGCGCTGTAATTGTCACCACTCCGCAGGATCTGGCGTTGCTGGACGCCAAGAAAGGCGTCGAGATGTTCCGCAAGGTCAACATCCCGGTGCTGGGTGTGGTGGAAAACATGGCGGTGCACATCTGCTCCAATTGTGGTCACGCAGAGCATCTGTTCGGTGAGGGCGGCGGCGAGAAGTTGGCGGCGCAATACGATGTCGAACTGCTGGCGTCATTGCCGCTGTCGATACTGATTCGCGAACAGGCGGACGGTGGCAAGCCGACGGTGATTGCCGAGCCTGAAAGCCAGATCGCCATGGTGTATCAGGAGCTGGCACGTCACGTGGGCGCGCGGATCGTCTTGCAGGAAGCTCAGGCGCAGGCAATGCCGAGCATCACCATCAGCGACGACTGAAGCTTCATGTAGGAGCGCGCTTGCAACTACGCGTCCCGCCGCGATGGCGTTGTGTCTGGCACACCGAGTCGCCTTCATCGCGGGCAAGCGCGCTCCTACAGTCCTGAGTGTCTTTTACAAAACACACAGGCACAAAAAAGCCCCGCTTTTGAGGGCGGGGCTCTTTTTAAGCGAATAAGTACAAGTTAGATAACTTGAACTTCTTCAGCTTGCATGCCTTTCTGGCCGCGGGTAGCGACGAAAGAGACCTGTTGGCCTTCTTTCAGGCTTTTGAAGCCGTCAGATTGGATAGCTTTGAAGTGAACGAACAAGTCGTCACCGGATTGTGGAGTGATGAAGCCGAAGCCTTTTTCATCGTTGAACCACTTAACGGTACCAGTTTGGCGATTAGACATGGTGTATCTCCTTGGACAAAGTTAACTGCGACTCAGGAAAAGCCCTGGCCGAGACTGAGTGCAAAGAGCAGGAAAAATTCTTGGAGATGGTTGGATCGAAATTCAACATCGTGTAGAGATTCTCAGTGACACAAGCAACACAGTGGCGCCACCTTAACCCTTTTTCAGGAACGTGCCAATGGTCTTGTTCACGATTATTTATTTTCGTGACTAAAGGTCCGTTTGGACCGATGACGGAGACCTCTAGAGTCTTTGAACCGGACGGCCCGGCCCGGTAAGATGCCGGACATATTTTTCCACCTCGCTATTCAGGACACCGCCATGAGCATCAAATCGGACAAGTGGATTCGCCGCATGGCGCAAGAGCACGGCATGATCGAGCCCTTCGTAGAGCGTCAGATGCGTGGTGAAGGCGCTAGCCGGCTGATCTCCTACGGTGTGTCCAGCTATGGCTACGACGTGCGTTGTGCTGCTGAATTCAAGGTGTTCACCAACATCAATTCGGCGACCGTCGATCCGAAGAATTTCGATGAAAAGAGCTTCGTCGACGTTACAAGCGATGTCTGCATCATTCCGCCGAACTCGTTCGCCCTGGCACGCACAGTCGAATATTTCCGCATTCCGCGCAATGTGCTGACCATCTGTCTGGGAAAAAGCACGTACGCCCGTTGCGGGATTATCGTCAACGTAACGCCGCTCGAGCCTGAGTGGGAAGGCCACGTAACCCTGGAATTCTCCAATACCACGACCTTGCCGGCGAAAATCTACGCCAACGAAGGCGTGGCGCAGATGCTGTTTCTGGAATCCGACGAAGAGTGCGAAATTTCTTATAAGGACCGTGGCGGCAAGTATCAGGGCCAACGCGGCGTGACACTGCCCCGCACGTGATCGGCCGTTGATCCGGCACGCAGGGAATTAGTGATCATTTCGGCACTCTACTGACTGAGCGGTTCCCTCTCGCGGCAAGCGAGAAGGACCGATGCTCAGGAGTGCCCTATGAAGATGAAGTCGAAACGCATCGCCCCCGTTGTAGACACTAAACACAATTACGTGGGTTTGCTGGCCTGGTCGTTGCTTGCGCATCCGCAAGGCAGCGGGGGCGGCGGTATTCCGACGCAGCCGGATCCCGACTCCCCTAACGAGCAGCCGGAAGAGCCCGGTGAGCCAACCCTTCCAGATGAGCCGCCACCCAAGCCTGTGGTTTGAGTGAGCCCGCGGGTCAATTAGCGCCCACAACGGCCCTGTCCCCCATCACAAGAGTCGGGCGCGGTGCGGTGTGTCAGATATATACCGCCTCGCGGGCAAGCCCGCTTGTGTCTTCGTGCAGGGGTAGAAGCCGGGTTTCCGGTTTACTTCAAATTCCCGCTCAAGAACTGTCGCAGCCGTTCGCTTTGCGGATTGCCCAGTACTTCGTCAGGATGGCCCTGTTCTTCGACCAGACCCTGGTGCAGGAACATCACCTGATTCGAGACCTTGCGGGCGAAGCTCATTTCGTGGGTGACCATAATCATGGTCCGGCCTTCTTCGGCCAGACCCTGAATCACTTTGAGTACTTCGCCGACCAGTTCCGGGTCCAGGGCCGAGGTCGGTTCGTCGAACAGCATGACCTCAGGTTCCATCGCCAGTGCACGGGCAATGGCCACGCGCTGTTGTTGGCCGCCAGAGAGGAACGCCGGGTATTGCTCGGCGACGCGGGCCGGCAAGCCAACCTTGTCCAGGTACTTGCGCGCGCGCTCTTCGGCTTCGCGTTTGGAAACGCCCAGCACACGGCGCGGGGCCATGCTGACGTTCTCCAGTACGGTCATGTGGCTCCACAGGTTGAAATGCTGGAACACCATCGCCAGACGCGTGCGGATGCGCTGCAGTTCATCGGGGTCGGCGACATGCATGCCGTGTCGGTCGTTGATCATGCGCACGGACTGGCCGTCCAGGGTCATGGCGCCGCTATTGGGTGTTTCGAGAAAGTTGATGCAACGCAAGAAGGTACTTTTGCCCGAGCCGCTGGCGCCGATCAGGCTGATCACGTCGCCCGTGCTGGCCTTGAGCGATACGCCTTTGAGCACCTCGTTGTCGCCATAGCATTTGTGCAGGCTATCGATGGTCAGTTTGTACATGCCGTGCAGTCCTTAAGGAGAAAGCAGGTAACCGCTACGGTAGGCTTCGGTGCCTGCGACGTGAGCGATGACCATGCCGGCGGTCGCCATGCGTCGCAAAGAGCGCGCATACAACAAACCGGGATTGAGAGTGTGGATCGGCGTTACCAGATCGTTGATCGGGTCGATGATTTCGGCGATTTTCTGCCCGGCTTCCAGATACTCGCCAGGCAAAGCGCAGAACACCAGCAGACCGCCCGCGGGCGTTTCGACCGGTTCGACAGCGGCCAGCGGAGTTGCCGGGTACAGCAACTCCGGCAGTGGCGTCGGCTCCCCGGCAATTACGCCGTAGTGCATCAGGTAGCTGATCAATGCCTGGCAGTCGCGGCTGGCCAGGGCATGATTGACGTCGCCTTGGCCGCGCAACTCGAGCGTTACCGAAATGCTGCCCGTGGGCACCGCAAAGCGCTCGCCGAAGCGTTGCTGCAACTGCCACCAGAGCAGGGTGAAACATTCATCAAACGACTGCCCGCCGGAATCAGTGGCCAACAGACTGGCCTGGGCACCGAGATAGCGCGACAGCGCTTCGACCTGCGACCAGGCGTCGGGCGTGGTGTACAGGTGCTCCACCGCTTCGAAGTCGCAATGCAGGTCCAGCACCATGTCGGCATCGCAAGCCAGGCGTTGCAGCGTCAGCCGTAGCGACTGCAACTGCGTGCTGGCGACTTTGGCGGACAATGCCGCGCGCAGGCTGCTGCGGATTAGTTCGAGGTTGTGCTGCGGGTCATCGTTGAGTCGGGCTTCGACGTCGTCGCCGACCTGCTGGCTGAGGTCGACGAACCAGCGATTGAAATTCTGCCCGCTCTCCAGTTCGTAGCGGCCCAGCGGGATGTCCATCACCACCTGTTCCAGGCCGATCGGGTTAGCCAAGGGGACCACGACGATTTCGCCCAGCAGGTGGCCGGCCTTTTCCAGTTCGGCCAGGCGCTGTTTCAGGTACCAGGCCACCAGCATGCCGGGTAATTCGTCCGCATGCAGGGAGGCCTGGATGTAGATCTTGCGGCCACTGTTTTCAGGGCCGTAATGAAAGCTGTGGATCTGCCGCGCGGTCCCTGGCAGGGGGGCGAGCAGATCGTGCGTATGGTAGCGCATGTAAAAACGTCCTAATGAGCCGGGCCCAGAAAGGCCAGCCAGCGGCGCTCGGCCAACCGGAACAGGCCGACCAGGGCAAAGGTGACCGTCAAGTAGATCAGGGCGGCGATACCGAAGGATTGAAAGGTCATGAACGTCGCCGAGTTGGCGTCCCTCGCGACCTTGAGAATATCCGGCACGGTCGCGGTGAACGCTACGGTGGTCGAATGCAGCATCAGAATCACTTCGTTGCTATAGAAGGGCAGCGAACGACGCAGCGCCGATGGCATGATCACATAGGCATAAAGCTTCCAGCCGGTCAGACCATAGGCCTTGGCTGCTTCGACTTCACCGTGGTTCATGCTGCGAATTGCCCCGGCAAAGATCTCCGTGGTGTAGGCGCAGGTGTTCAGGGCGAAGGCGAGGATCGTGCAGTTCATCGCGTCGCGGAAAAACGTATCCAGCAATGGCTGCGCGCGCACTGCCGCGATGCTGTAGATACCGGTGTAGCAAATCAGCAACTGGATATACAGCGGCGTCCCGCGGAACAGGTAGGTGTAGAACTGAACCGGCAAGCGCACCCAGAACTTGCGCGAAACCCGAGCGATAGACAGCGGGATCGACACCAGAAAGCCGATGAAGATCGAGGCGCTGAGCAGCCACATGGTCATTGCCAGACCGGTGATGTGCTGGCCGTCGCTATAAAGGAAGGGCCGCCAGTATTCTTGAAGAAGTTCGATCATCGTTGTGCCTCCCGGCTACCTGCGGCATAGCGTCGTTCGGCCCAGCGCAGGGCAAAGTTCGAGGCGCTGGTGATCAGCAGGTAAATGAATGCAGCCACGACCAGGAAGTAGAACAGTTCATACGTACTTTTACCGGCATCCTGAGACGCCTTGACCAGATCGGCGAGGCCGATGATCGACACCAGTGCCGTGGCCTTGAGCATCACCATCCAGTTATTGCCGATGCCCGGCAGGGCGAAGCGCATCATTTGCGGGAACACCACGTAACGAAAGCGTTGGCCACGTTTCAGGCCGTAGGCGGTAGCGGCTTCGACCTGACCGCGCGGGACGGAGAGAATCGCGCCACGGAAGGTTTCGGTGAAATAGGCACCGTAGATAAACCCCAGGGTGATGACCCCGGCAGCAAACGGGTCGATTTCGATGTAATCCCAGTCCATGGCCTCGGTGAGGCCGGTCAGCCAGGTTTGCAGGCTGTAAAAGATCAGCAGCATCAGCACCAGGTCGGGCACGCCGCGTATCAAGGTGGTGTAGATCTGCGCCGGAATGCGCAATACGCGCAGGCTGGACAGTTTGGAACTGGCGCCGATCAGGCCGAGCACAACGCTCACCAGCAGCGACAGGATTCCTAATTTGATGGTCATCCAGGTGCCCTGAAGCAGCAGTGGGCCGAAGCCTTTCAAGCTGAGAGCAGACAACCCAAGGTTTTGCAGCATTTCGTCGAACATGGATCAAGCCTTTTGCGGTCAAAAAAACGCCCATCGAATCGGGTGACGGATTCTCACCTGAAATCGATGGGCGTCGGGATGTTATTTACCGCTATACAGGTTCAGATCGTTAAAGTGCTTTTTCTGGATTTTGGTGTAGGTACCGTCGTCGTGTAGCGCTTTGATACCTTTGTCCAGCAGTGCCTTGAGGTCTTTGTTGCCTTTCGAGATACCGACTGCGGTTTTTGCCGGCAGCAACGGATCGTTGATTGGCTTGCTGACCTCGTAATCAGCACCTTGTGGCGACTTCAAGAAGCCTAGTTCGGCTTGCAGCATGTCTTGTACGGAAGCATCAAGACGGCCGGAAGTCAGGTCAGCGTAAACCTGATCCTGGTTGGCGTAGGCTTTGGTAGTGACACCAGCCTTGTCCAGAACGGCTTTAGCATAGGCTTCCTGAATGGTGCCTTGCTCATAGCCAACGGTTTTACCTTTGAGCGAAGCGGTGTCGGCGGAGATGCCCGAACCTTTTTTGAACACCAGCGCAGTCGGGCCGGAGAACAGTTCGCTGGAGAAGTCGATAACCTTCTCACGGGCCTCTGTTACGGTCATCGACGAGATAACACCGTCGAATTTGTTGGCCTTCAGGCCAGGAATCATGCCGTCGAAATCGCTTTCGACCCATTTGCATTTAACTTTCAGCTCGGCGCAGATCGCATTGCCCAAGTCGATATCAAAGCCCACCAGGCTGCCGTCAGCGGCTTTCGATTCGAAAGGTGCATAAGAAGGATCGACGCCGAAGCGCAGTTCCTTGTATTCCTTGGCCATTGCATTACCAGCGGCCAGACAAATAGCCAATGCGGAAAGGGTCAGCCATGCTTTTTTCATTGATCAGTCCTTAAAACCAAAATGAGCGTTGGGAACACGCGAAGCTCTTGCTACCGGCTAGCGCCAGACGGGTAGAAGATAGCAATTTTTGAACCAAAGAGACGAACGTGCGTTTTAAATGTACACAGTTGTCGCAATGATGACTTTGATGTGCAAGTGATCATCGCGAGCTCAGAACGACCTACAGGATAGACGAACTTATTGGCTGGATAAGGTGCCATTTGAGTGCGCGCTCTGGACTTGAAAGCTCGCAGGTTGGGTATCGATGCTCAAAATGCGGGCGTGCTTATGGGGTCGCACCCAAATGTGGCACCAAAGGTATCAACTCGAAAAATTTGCAGCGCTGCGAGGCTGTCGGCCTCGGCGAGGATCGTGACGCTGCGTTCCCACGCAGAGCGGGGGAACGATCAGTGCCCTTATATTACTTGCCAGGTGTCAGCGTCAGCCGTTCCTTGCCGTAGGCTTTTTCGAAGTTCTGCGGCTGCATCGGGATGGTCATGTATTGGCCTTTGAGCAACGAGTCGATACCGTCGGCATAGTGCGGGCTGGCCGGGTTTCCGGACTGACCGGCGCTGTTCTGACTCATCATCGGTTCCGGCTGGCCGAAGTCGACGATGATGCGCATGGCCGGGGTCAGTGAGGTGTCAAAGTTCTGACCCCAGTTGTAGCCCGACATATTGATTGTGCTGTGATCACCGCCTGCCGGGATCGGACTGCGATTTGCCATTTGGCCATTTTGCGCGGTCCAGGTGTAGCGGTGCAGTTTGCCCCATTGCCAGGCCTTGTGATCGGTGCCCAACTGGCTTTCGCCAGCGGTGATAGCAGCTGCCAGGCTGCGGGCGAGGATGGTCGGCTTGTCTTCTTTTTGCGGCGTCCTGATGTCATCCCAATACGGGCTGTCCTCACGTCCCAGCAGGTGATCGGCCTGGGCGGAATAGGCGAAGTTGGCGTTTTCGACCAGCGCTTTCCAGGTCGGGCTGGTTTCCGGTCCCAGTTCGTCGAGGAAGATCTGCTTGGCGCTTTCCTGCAGAAACAGCTCATACACCGCCGCATCGGCCGAACTGGCGGACAGTTTGCCGTCGAACGCCATCAGGCGCGTCAATGCGTCGTGTGCCTTGCCGCGATCAGCCGCGGGCAGGGCCTCGATCGCCTGTTTCAGCGGCTGGGCCATGCCAGGCGCTTCGAACATTTTTTTCAGCTTGGCGGCGAAGGTCGTCGTCTGGTCGTACTGCATGGCGATCATGCTGCGGCTGTCCTGTTTGCCGCTGCCCGCCAGCTCGGCGATGCGTTCGGCGCGTTCCGGGTAACCCCAGGAATTGGACAGCTGCATGCCATAACCTTTAGGCATGGTGCGTTGGTTGGCAGTGCCGATCCAGCCCTGCGCAGGGTCTTGATCGTATGGGTGCAACATCGGGTCGGCGAAACCGTCCCAGTCATAACGGCTGTCCCAGCCCGGCGACGGTAGCAAGCCAAGCCCTTCGCGGCGGTTCGGGAAGCGTCCAGTGACTTGCCAGCTGACGTTCTGCGCATCGGCGAATACCATGTTCAATGCCATGGCGCGGATTTCGCGGATGGCATCCGAGGCTTTTTCCACGTTCTGCGCGCGGGACAGATTGAAGAACGCGTCCATGCTCTTGTCGTCTTTAAAGTCCGGGGTTTGCAGGGCCAGACCAAAACCGCTGTTCAGTTGCACGGGTTGCTGCGGGCTGCTTCGTTCGTCCAGCGCGCTGTTGAGCAGCGGGCCGTGACGAGTTTCGTAAACGGTTTCGCGAACCGGGCGCTCGCCTTTGATGAAGAAGGTTTCATTGCGCACGATGGCGGGCTGCCATTTGCCATCAACCATATAGAGCAGCGTGTTGTTTTCGCGCTTGAGCTTCTCCAGGAACACATCCTGATTGTCGCCCATGGCCGTGGTCATGCCCCACGCCAGCTTGCCGTTGAAGCCCGACATCACCAATGGCAGACCAGCGATGGACATCCCGGCGGCCTCATATTTCGGTGCGCGGATCTGCACGAAACTCCAGGCTGACGGAAGCGTGGCCGGCAGATGCATATCGTTGGCCAGCAGGCTTTTGCCGCTGCGACTGCGCTGGGGCGAGATTACCCAGTTGTTCGAGGTGGCGACGCCGAGCATGTTCAGGTCGGACAGTTGCAGGACGGCCTTATTCAGATCGCTGAGTCCCGGCACTTGGGCAAGGTTCAAGCCCTTGAGCTTCTCGGTCTCGGCGAACGGTAATTCTTCATCGGGGTAGGTCGGGATCAGCCAGGCGAGTTTGTCCGCGCCGACTTTTTGCGCCAACACCAGGGATGAGAGCTCTTCTTGCAGGTTCACCGACATACCGAAGTTCAGCAGGCTGAAGATCAGCGCCGAATCTTCCGGCTTCCAGTACTCAGGGTGATAACCGGACGCAGCCAAGTCAGCCGGCAATTTGTCGCGGTAGCGGAACAGGTAGGCGTTGACACCTCGCGCGTACACCTCGAAAAAGCGTTTGAGTCGTGGCGAGGAGCTGTTGTACAGCTCATTGGCGCTCTTCTTCAGGTTGACCGAGCGCATCAGGCGGTCGATTTCCAGCGCGCTGGGCCCGGCCATTTCGGACAGGCGACCCTGTGCGAGCAAACGCATGCTGACCATTTGACTGATGCGGTCACTGGCGTGCACATAACCCAGGGTGAACAGCGCGTCGTGAAAGGTGTTGCTCTCGATCAGCGGCATGCCGAGGCTGTTGCGGCGTACCGAAACGTTTTGCGCCAACCCTTTGATCGGGAACACGCCGGTGGTCGGCGCAAGCGTATCGCTACCGGTACCGTTGAGCTGACAACCGGTCAGGCTCAGGACGCTGATCACTGCTGCGGCAACGCCGAACCGGGGTAGAAAATGTGAAAGGGCTGGCGAGGCCATGGGAAAGCTCCTGCGGGGGTGACGTTTTAAAGGCGCTACGTTAGTGAGCAGGCTCGCGCCACGCAAGCGGCCATTGGGGCGAATGTACGGATTTGTCGCTGGAAGAGGGGGGCGTTGCGTATTTTGTGTGTCAGATAAGTCAGATTTACCGTGGGAACGAATTTATTCGCGAATGGCCTGACACGCCGCCTATCACGCGAATGAATCTCCCACGGGTTCATCGATCAGCGGATCAAGCGCCGTGGCACTTCTTGAATTTCTTCTCGCTGCCGCAAGGACAAGGATCGTTACGGCCAACGTCCTTCAAGGTATTGCGCACCGGCTCCTGGGGAGCATGACCGCAGTTTGGGCCATGGACGTGTCCGTGCTGGTGGTCGTGGTGATGGTCATGACCGTGGTCGTGGTTGCAGTCTGGGCCGTGAACGTGGGTTTCTTGGTTCATCGAAGTTACTCCGGAATAAAATTGGCGGGAATTATCTCGCCATTACGTTCCCGGTGCACGCGATGAACGCACAATAGTCGGCCATACTCGGCGCATGAGCAGCAGGAGTCTGACCCATGAACCTCTACGAAATCGTTTTTACTGGCCAGTTGGTCCCCGGCGCGCAACGCGAACAGGTCGAGGAGAACCTGGGCAGGTTGTTCCAGGCCGATGCCCCGCGCATCGCGCTGCTGTTTTCCGGGCGCCGACTGGTGCTCAAGAACAACCTCGATGAGGCGGCGGCAGAAAAATACCGTTCGACCCTGGAGCGCGCTGGAGCGCTGGCTGAGGTGGTGGACATGCAGGTCGACATGGAGGAGGTGGAGTTGGCGCCGCCGCCCGATGCGCCGGGCTCCTATCGTTCAGCTCACGCTAACCGTCGGTTGCAGGTCGTACCGCGAGACGCTTACATGGCGGCCTTTATAGCAGTGGATGCCCCTGATTTCTCGATGGCCGAGGTGGGCAGCAATATGCAGGAGCCGAAGACCCCACCGCAGGCTCCACGTCTGGATCTGTCGCAACTGAGCCTGGCGCCGGTTGGCAGTGACATGGGCCAGCTTGAGAAACCGCAAGCAGGACCGGCGCCCGACACGTCGCATCTTCAGTTGAGCTGAGTGGTGCCCCCTAGATAACTGGCGCAGCACTTCTTGAATTTCTGCTCGCTGCCGCAGGGGCACGCATCGTTGCGCCCGGCTTTTAGCGGTACGGTGGGATCGATGAAATACCAACGGCCCTGATTCTGCACGAACGCCGAACGCTCACGATGGCTGTGTTCGCCATTGTCGTCATGCCAGCGTGCGACGAAGGTCACGAACGCATGCTCGGGTTTGCCGCCGAGCACTTCGACGTTCTCGACGTCCAGTCCCAGCCAGGTGCTTTGCGCGCTCCAATCGCTGATCGATTGACGATTCAGATCGCCTTTCTGCGCAGGCAACGTGGTGTCCAGCAGGTAATCGATCAGACCCAGGACATAGGCGCTGTAGCGCGAGCGCATCAAAGCTTCTGCGCAAGGGGCGGGCAGGCCTGCGTGGTAGTGCCCGCAGCAGGCGTCCAGTAAATTTCCGCTGCCACAGGGGCAGATCGAGCTAGTCATGACTTACCACCAGTACTTGCCGAAATTCTCCGGATTGGCCCAAAACTTCGCGTTCAGCCAGTCGGGGACTTGTTTGTATTCACGCAGATCGTAAGTGAACAAGGTCAGGATCTGCTCGTCACGGGCAAAGCGCTCACTGGCTTGCAGCGCCAATGAATAGAAGTCGGTGTCCTGCCAGCCGCAGGCGTGCAGGTCGGCCAGCACGGCGATGCGGCTGGCATTGAGATTGCGTATCCCACCCAGTAGTTCCAGGCCAGTGCGTTTGGGCAAATGCTCCAGGCAATCGACCACCAGCGCCAGATCAAAGCGTTGCGCGGCAAGCTCGGCCGGCAGCGCTCCAGGCGCTGCATGTGCCAGTTCAGTGCCTGGGTGGGCCGTCTGGAAGGCGTCAAGCGCCGGGAAGCTTCCGGCACCGATCAGTAGCAAGCGTTTGGGGGCGTAACGATCGAGTAATGCGGCCAACGCCTGTTGCGGCGTCCGCGTAGAAAAACCTTCGCTCATCGAAAATCCTCAGTTGAGTTGCAAGACTAGCCTGCTGTGGCGCAATGGACTAGGGTCTGTTGACGTTTGGTGACGTTCGCCACAAACGTCAACAGACCCTAGTCAGTACCTCTAATCGGGGCGTTCGTACATTTTTCATTGGCTGCTGGCAAATCTCGCGCAGAAGCCGTTACTGTGCGCGAAAGAATAATTACCAGGGGCACGTATGAAGCTGTTTTGGGGGTTGGGGAAGGTGTTGACGCTGGGATTCTGGCTGGTGGTGCTGGTCAATCTGGTCACTGCACTGCCGAGTCCTTTCGATTTGTTGATCAGCCTGGCTGGCAGCCTTGTGCTGTTGATCCATCTACTTGAAGTGGTGCTGTTCAATCGTAGCCTGCGCAGGCGGGCTCGTCCGTGGCTTGATCGTGGGCTGATCCTGGTGTTCGGTATCTTTCACCTGCGGTCCTTTTCTCGCCCGTCCACGGAGGCCGCTCATGCGTAATCTTCGCCTGCTGGCTGTGTTGTGCAGCGCGACGGTCTTTACCCCTATGGCCATGGCCCAGGTGGTTACGGTCGAACCGCACTCGCTCATGCGTCTCCCCGGTAATACCAGCGTGTTGCAACTGGAACGTCTGGAAGTCGCCGATTACGGCACATTGTTGATTCCCGCGGGGTTGGCTGAAGTGAAGGTCGGTGAGCTGGTAATGGGCCACGAAGCGCGGATTGCGATTGTGCCCAGCGAGCAAAGTTTCAATCTGGTTGTGGGGCGGGGTGAGCTGGCATCTGGTAGCCAAATCACTGCCCGTGGTGCTGCTGGTACGTTCCTCAAACCGGCATTGCCGGGGCGTAACCTGACCTTGCGCCTGGAAAAACTGACCGCTGAAGAGTTGTCGATCGACGCCCGTGGTGGCTCGGGTGCGCCCGGTTATGTCGGCCTTGATGGCGGCAATGGCCAGGAACCGGGTTGCACTTGGGGTGAGGCCGGTCGCGGCTACGACGGCGATAACGGTGGTAACGGTCACGATGGCGCGCCAGGTGCGCTGGTACGCATCGAGCTGCCGCAAAACTTTCCGGCGGCGCGCGTTAAAGTGCAGGTCAACGGCGGCGCGGGTGGGTTGGCGGGAGCCGGTGGTCTGGCGGGTAAGGGCGGAGCTTCCAAAGGTTGCCTGGTCTACCGTGCTGACGGCGGCAAATCAGGCAAGCCAGGTCAACCCGGCCAGGCGGGTGCGCCAGGCGCCAACGGCGCTTTGACCTTGCAGCGGTTGTAAGCAGGCAATCGAGGCGGTGTGCCTGACACACCGCCTGACTATCAGAACCCCGGTCGAGCCGCAGCCACGGCCACCAACACCAGCCCCACAATCAAGTTGATTCCTACCAGCTGGCGAATACGCCCCAGTACGGCCGCGCCCTCCGGCCATTGTTCGGCTGCCACTGCGCGACGCAGTTCAGGCAGTTGCAGTGAGTGGAGGCGAATGAACAGCGCCACCATCACCACATATAAACCCATCATCACCTGCACGTAACGCGGCGCGGTTTCGAAGCCGGCGAAGCGCAGATTGATCATGCCCACGCCCGTGATCGGTAACACCAGCACCGCCACCCAGACCCAGAGAAAAAACCGCGGAAACACCTGGACCCACAATTTCAGGCGCGCCGGCCCTTCCAGGGCGACACCCACCGCCGGGCGCAATACCATCCAGGCGAAGAACATGCCGCCGACCCAGACCAGGGCGGCCAGCACATGCAAGGTGTAGACAAGGGCGAAAGCGGTCATTCGGTACTCCGTTCTGCGCGGGATTGATTAGCGCGGTATGATAGCCCGCTCTCAGAAACACTGAAAATTTATCCAGCATTCGTAGCGCCCCGAAGCCAATGATCAGTAACGAACTCAAATCCCAGATTCAGGGCGCCTATACGCGTTTCCTCGAAGCCAAGAGCCTCAAGCCGCGCTATGGCCAGCGTTTGATGATCGCCGAGATCGCCAAAGTGCTGGGCGATATCGACACCGACGAAGAGGGTCGGCGTTCAGGCGACCCGGCGGTGGTCGCGGTCGAGGCGGGCACGGGTACCGGTAAAACCGTGGCGTATGCCCTGGCTGCGATCCCGACAGCCAAGGCGGCGGGCAAACGTCTGGTGATTGCCACGGCGACCGTCGCCCTGCAGGAGCAGATCGTCTACAAAGACCTGCCGGACCTGATGCGCAACAGCGGGCTGAACTTCAGCTTTGCCTTGGCCAAAGGTCGCGGCCGCTATATGTGCCTGTCCAAGCTTGACATGCTGTTGCAGGAGGGCCATGCACAAACCGCCACTGCCCAGCTTTTCGAAGAAGAAGGCTTCAAGATCGAAGTCGATGAAGCCAGTCAGAAGCTGTTTACCAGCATGATCGAAAAGCTTGCCGGCAATAAGTGGGACGGCGACCGCGACAGTTGGCCGCAAGCCCTGGAAGACCAGGACTGGGCCCGCGTCACCACCGATCACAGCCAATGCACCAACCGCCACTGCCCGAATTTCCAGCAGTGCGCGTTCTACAAAGCCCGCGAGGGCATGGGCAAGGTCGATGTGATCGTCACTAACCACGATATGGTGCTGGCTGACCTGGCTCTTGGCGGCGGTGCGGTGTTACCCGATCCGCGCGAAACCCTGTATGTGTTCGACGAAGGCCATCACCTGCCCGATAAGGCCATCGGCCACTTTGCCCATTACACCCGTCTGCGCTCGACGTCGGACTGGTTGGAGCAGACGGCCAAGAACCTGGCCAAACTGCTGGCCCAGCACCCGTTGCCGGGTGATCTGGGCAAGTTGATCGAACAGGTTCCTGAGCTGGCGCGGGAGATCAAGACCCAGCAGCAGTTCATGTTTACCGCCTGCGAACAATTGGCCGATTTCAGGGCCGGTGAAGACACGGAAGGCCGTGAGCGCCCGCGTCACCGCTTCGTCGGTGGCCTGGTGCCCGAGCACATGCGTGAAATGGGTATCGAGCTGAAGAAGGGCTTTGCCCGGCTCGATGATCTGTTCACACGCCTGACCGAACTGCTCAAGGAAGGCATGGATGGTGAGGTCAACATCGGCATCGCCAGCCATCAGGCCGAAGAGTGGTATCCGTTGTTCGGCAGCTTGCTGGCCCGGGCCCACGGTAACTGGGAACTGTGGACGGCCTTTACCGTAGAAGACCCCGAAGACAGCCCACCCATGGCGCGCTGGTTGACCCTGGCCGATAGCGGTTCGTTATTCGATATCGAAGTCAACGCCAGCCCGATTCTGGCGGCGGAAATGCTGAGACGTAACCTGTGGAACGTCGCTTACGGTGCCCTGGTGACCTCGGCGACCCTGACTGCACTGGGCAAATTCGATCGTTTCCGCATGCGCGCTGGCCTGCCTAAAGGCGCGGTGACGGCGGTCGTGCCGAGCCCGTTCCACCATGCCGATGCTGGCGTGCTGCGCGTGCCCGATCTCAAGGCCGACCCGCGTGACGCCGTGGCGCATACCGCCGCGATCATCCGTGAACTGCCGAAACTGGTGGAGGGCTCGCGCGGCACCCTGGTGCTGTTCTCCTCGCGCAAGCAGATGCAGGAAGTCTTCGATGGCCTTGAGCGCGACTGGCGAAAGCAGGTCTTCATTCAAGGCAACTTGTCCAAGCAGGAAACCCTGAACAAGCACAAGGCGCGGGTCGACAGTGGCGAATCCAGCGTGCTGTTTGGTCTGGCCAGCTTTGCCGAAGGGGTGGACTTGCCGGGTGCCTATTGCGAACACGTGGTCATCGCCAAGATCCCGTTCGCGGTCCCGGATGATCCGGTGGAAGCCGCCCTGGCGGAATGGATCGAAGCCCGTGGCGGCAATCCGTTCATGGAAATTGCCGTGCCTGACGCCTCGTTGCGTCTGGTCCAGGCCTGTGGGCGTTTGCTGCGAACC
The DNA here is from genome assembly GCF_056680425.1 of Pseudomonas sp. ASL3. Lineage (NCBI taxonomy): Bacteria > Pseudomonadati > Pseudomonadota > Gammaproteobacteria > Pseudomonadales > Pseudomonadaceae > Pseudomonas > Pseudomonas sp. ASL3. Next base: position 187,401 of record NZ_CM155281.1, read on the forward strand.
GAAGAAGATCGCGGCACCATCACGCTGCTCGACCGACGAGTGGTCACCCAGCGGTACGGCAAGGCGATCCTCAACGCGCTGCCGCCGTTCCGCCGCGAAATTTCCTGACGACAGGTGGGCATCATTGGCCCCGGATCGGGTCTTAACCCGATCTGGCGTTAGTTTGTCACTTTTTACAAGTGTCACTTTTCATGCTGTGCCGCTTTTTGGTAGGCGCTACTTTCAAGCCAGGCCATCAACGGGTCGTTAAGGGAAACTATTCAAATGATTCGCCGTTCGCTGTCCACGGTTTTAGCGTTTTTTGCCGGTCCACTGATGGCTGGCCCCCTGTTGGCTGCTACGGATGGGCAACAGACATTATTCAATTTCGTTCGTCCTGCCGATGTAGTCCAGGTGGCAACGCAGGATGCCAGCCTGCCGCAATCCAACGCCGAACAAACAGCCGAAGGCGAAGTACTACGCCGCGTGATCTTCAACCCGGTGGCGCGGCCCAGTCTGCGCCTGACGCCACAGACCGGCGTGTGGGATTGGTCTGATGACAGCGCCATGACCCTGCGTATTCAAAGTGCCATGGATTGGGCACTGACCCTCGATGTGCAAATCCAGAGCGCCAACGGCAAAGTGATCAACAGCCGTGTCGACTTGCCAGCCGGACCCGCTCAGACCTTGTTTATTCCCTTGCAGACCAGCTCACCCCTGAGTCAGGGCATGTACGCCGGGCCGCCGATGCCGTGGACCTATGAAGGTCAGCGCGTGCTGTTGGCCAATGCCGAAGGAGAGTTGGACCGCAGCAAGGTGGTCTCGGTCACCGTGTCGATGAGTCAGCCCAACGTTGCGCAGAGCATCCTGGTTGAGCGTTTCGGGGTGCAGGAAGGTGATGTGATTCAAAAAGCCGCCTACGGCAATATCGTTGATGCCTACGGCCAGTCCACCCGTGCCAAATGGCCGGAAAAGGTTGGCAGCAATGAACAACTGAAAAGCTTGGCGATCAAGGAGCAACAGCAGCTCAAGACCTGGCTGGCAGATCGACCTAAACAGGACAAATTCGGTGGCTGGCTCAATGGCCCCCGCTTTGACGCCAAGGGTTTTTTCCACACCGAGAAACTCAATGGGCGCTGGTATCTGGTCACGCCCGAAGGCCACCCGTTCTATTCCCTGGGGGTGAACGCCGTGACTGCCGGCGATAGCCGGACGTATGTCGAGGGTCGCGAGTTTATGTTCTCGGCCTTGCCGGCGGATGCCGATCCCCTGGCCGTGTTTTATGGCAAGGACGACAACCGCAGCAACGCAGGTGCCAACCGGGATCGCTATTTCAACCATGGCCGCTGGTTCGATTTCTACGGTGCGAACCTGCAGCGCACCTACGGCCAGGAAAAATGCGCCAAAGTCTCGCAAAGCCATCCCGCTGAAAGCAACAGCGAAACCAAGGCCGGTATCGCGCAGGCAGCCAAGGCCGACGCTGATGCGGTTGCAGTGGACCCATCGGTGGTCGCAGCCGCCAATGCCGACTGCGCCTCGCCGACCTTCGATGCCAAACGCTGGACGCGCCACACCCTTGACCGCCTGCAAGCCTGGGGCTTCAACACCATCGGTAATTGGAGCGATCCAGAACTGGGCGTGAATGATCGCGTGCCGTACACCTTGCCGCTGTCCATCGTCGGCGACTACAACAGCATCAGCACTGGCGAGGACCGCTGGGGAGGCATGCCGGATCCGTTCGATCCGCGTTTTGCCATGGCCACCGAGCGCGCTGTGGCCATCGCCGCCCGCGATCACCGCGACGATCCGTGGCTGGTGGGTTATTTCGCCGACAACGAGCTGGCCTGGGCTGGCCCCGGCGATGACCCGAAAGCACGCTACGCACTGGCGTACGGCACCCTGAAAATGACCACCGATGCGCCCGCCAAGCGTGCATTCCTCAAGCAATTGCGCGACAAGTACCGCAATCAGCAGGGCCTGTCCAACGCCTGGGGCATTGATCTACCGGCCTGGGAGCTGATGGAAGATCCAGGGTTCGAGCCGCCGCTGCCGAGCGCTGAACACCCTGAGATCGAGGCTGACTTCAAATACTTCCAGCGTGTGTTCGCCGACACGTACTTCAAGACCATTTCCGATTCCTTGAAATGGCACGCACCCAACCACTTGCTGCTCGGTGGCCGTTTCGCCGTCAGTACTCCGGAAGCAGTGGCGTCTTGCGCCCAGTATTGCGACGTCTTGAGTTTCAATTTCTACACGCCTAAACCACAGGACGCTTATGACTTCGCCACGCTGCGTGAGCTGAACAAGCCGGTGCTGGTCGGCGAATTCCACTTCGGTTCGCGTGATCGTGGCCCGTTCTGGGCGGGTGCAATGGAAGTGGCCAAAGAAGAAGATCGTGGCCCGGCCTACGCCAATTTCCTCAAGCAAGCCTTGGCCGAGCCGTCGATTGTCGGTGTGCACTGGTTCCAGTACCTCGATCAACCCGTGACCGGTCGTTTGCTCGACGGTGAGAATGGTCATGTGGGCTTGGTCGGGATCACCGACGTGCCGTTCCAGGGCTTCGTCGAAGCAGTGCGCAAAAGTAACGGGCAGGTCGCCGATACCCTCAATAAGGAGGCGCGCGCCAACGACGCCGAAAAAGCCAAGGAACAACCGCCCGCGTTGTCTGAAAAAGGCGCGGGCGGCAAGCAGGGCGGCGCAACAGGCAAAGGCGGTGCAGGCGCTGCGGGCGGTCTCATGGGGGCGGTACCCGTTAATCGTCGCCGTCGAGCCTGAGTCTGTTCCCAAAGCGCTCAATCGCTGGAACAATGCACATCAATTTGTAGAACAGTGGTTTGGGGAGCGAGCGCGTGCAGATTCAGGGTCATTTCGAGCTTAAATTTGAAGCAGTGCGTGAAGCCTTTGCCGCACTCTTCGATGATCCTCAAGAGCGCGGCGGCGCGCTGTGCATCCAGATTGGCGGGGAAACCGTGCTTGACCTCTGGGCTGGCACGGCCGACAAGGATGGGGCAGAGGCCTGGCACAGCGACACCATCGCCAACCTGTTCTCCTGCACCAAAACCTTCGCCGCGGTGACCGCTCTGCAACTGGTCGGCGAAGGTAAGCTGCATCTGGATGAGCCTGTTGCCAACCTCTGGCCAGAGTTCGCGGCTGCCGGGAAAGAGAAAATCACCTTGCGTCAGTTGCTCTGCCATCAGGCGGGACTGCCAGCGCTGCGTTACATCCTGCCCGCTGAAGCGCTGTACGACTGGCAAGCCATGACTGACGCGCTGGCGGCGGAAGAACCCTGGTGGACACCTGGCCAAGGCCATGGTTATGCCGCTATCACTTATGGCTGGCTGGTCGGTGAACTGTTGCGGCGTGCCGATGGGCGCGGGCCGGGGGAATCCATCGTCGCCCGCGTCGCGCGTCCCCTGGGGCTCGATTTTCATGTCGGGCTGGCGGATGAAGAGTTCTATCGTGTCGCGCATATCGCCCGCGGCAAGGGTAATGCTGGCGATGAAGCCGCGCAGCGTCTGCTGCAAGCGACCATGCGCGAACCGACCTCCATGACCGCGCGGGCGTTCACCAACCCACCGTCGATCATGACCAGTACCAACAAACCTGAATGGCGACGCATGCAACAGCCTGCCGCCAACGGCCATGGTAATGCCCGCAGCCTCGCGGGTTTCTACAGCGGCCTGCTCGACGGTCGTTTGCTGGAAGCGGAGCTGCTGAGCGAACTGACCCGCGAGCACAGCGTGGGGCCGGATAAAACCCTGTTGACCCAGACCCGTTTCGGTCTGGGATGCATGCTCGATCAACCGCAGGTGGCTAATGCTACCTACGGTTTGGGACCTAAAGCCTTCGGCCATCCCGGCGCAGGTGGCTCCACGGGTTTTGCCGACCCTGAGCGAGAGGTGGCGTTTGGTTTCGTCACTAACACGCTCGGGCCTTACGTCTTGATGGACCCCCGCGCGCAGGCGCTGGCGCGGGTATTGGCCGAGTGTTTGTAGTCGGCTGTTTGTAACTTATTATTGCTGTTGTGGACGCGCTCAGGGAACTGAGTGACGGATTTGCTTTCGAAGCGTCTGCCTTATCAGCGTTTCTCAAAGCTCGATTTCTGCTTAATTATTTTGTGGGTTAACAATGTCGTCTAATAAAAGTCTAGCGTTCGCCGTGTGCCTGGTTGTCACCGGTTGTGCTCAATCTCCACAGAATGGTTCCGCCGACGGCGGTTCGAGTTGGTGGCCCTTTGGTTCTGACAAGGTCGCGGAAAAAGCCCCTGATCATGCCGCAGCGGCTAAACCCGATTTGAAAGCCGCTGCCACTGCGCCTGCGGCTAAAGTCGACGCCAAGACCCCCGCTGTGGCCGCACCTGTCGTTGCCAACGCCGATTCCGAGACCCATTGGTGGTGGCCGTTCGACAGTAAAAAGGAAAAGGATGCGGCCAAGCCCCTGCTCGCCGTTCGCCCAGACGCTGTCCCGATGCCTGACCCGAAAATTACCCAGGCCTGGCTCGATGACTATGAGCCGCGCTTGCGTCTGGCCATCAAAGACAGCCCCTTCCAACTGGAACGCCGTGAGAACGTGCTGGTGATCATCGCGCCAGCGGACAGCTCCTTCAACCACGACCGCCCGACCATGTTGCTGCCGGTGACCTTGGGTCCTATTTCCCGTCTGGCCAAAATGGTTGAAGCCGATCCGAAAACGGCTGTACTGGTGCTCGGCCATGCCGATACTGCCGGCGTCGAAGCGGACAATCTGAAGTTGAGTCAGGACCGTGCGTCGTCAGTGGCGGCGATTTTCCACATGAGTGGCCTGCAGCGTGATCGTTTGGGTATGCGCGGCATGGGTGCGTTGATGCCGCGCGCGGCCAATGACAGTGTGGAAGGTCGCAAGCAGAACCGTCGGATCGAGATCCTCATGACCCCGCAGGTCACCATGGTTGCCTTGCTCGCCAAGTACAACATGCCAGCTCCGGCCCCGATCCTGGTCGCAGCTCAAGCTGCACCGCCAGTGGCCGCCGCGCCAGCAGCCAAAGCAAGCAAGAAGGCAACGGCTGGGAAAAAATCCGTCAAAAAAACTGCCGCGAAAAAACCTGCTGCGAAAAAAACCGCGGTTAAAAAAGCGACCCCGACCAAAGCGGCGCCAGCCAAGCCCGATGCGCCGGTAGCACCAGCAGTGCCGGCCGATCAAGCCAAAACCAACTGAGCCAAAACGTAGCCCCAGGAATTGCAGCAGCAAAGGAAGCACGTGATGACCAAAGTTTTGGCCGATATGCGCCGTGATTATGCCCGTGATGGTTTGACCGAAGCTCAGGCTCCGGACGAACCTTTTACCTTGTTCCGTCAGTGGTTCGACGAGGCGGTGAAAACCGAGCAGGCGCCGGTCGAAGCTAACGCCATGACCCTGGCCACCGTCGACGAAGACGGGCGGCCGCATTGCCGGATTTTGCTGCTAAAAGGGCTGGATGAGCTGGGCTTCACCTTCTTCACCAACTACGAAAGTGCCAAAGGTCAGCAACTGGTGGTGCGTCCTTTCGCTGCCATGACCTTCTTCTGGCCGACCCTGGAGCGTCAGGTGCGCATCGAGGGTCGCGTGGTCAAGGTCAGCCCTGAAGAGTCGGACGCTTATTTTCAGGTCCGCCCTTTGGGTAGTCGGCTTGGTGCCTGGGCTTCACCGCAAAGCCAGGTCATTGCCGATCGCGCCGAACTCGAAGGCTTGCTCAAGAACACCGAGGCGCGTTTCAGCGACAGCCAACCCCACTGCCCTGAGCATTGGGGCGGTTATCGCTTGCTGCCCGAGCGGATCGAGTTCTGGCAAGGTCGTCCAAGTCGTCTGCATGATCGCCTGAACTATCGTTTGCAGAACCAGCAGTGGACCCGCGAGCGACTGGCCCCTTAATCGCCTGAGGCTCTGGTCTCAGGAATTTTGATCTCAGGAGCCTGCGTGGTAGCGTTTTGCAGCCAGGCAGGCAGATCGCAGCGTTTGATTTTCTGCTGCTGTGCCTGATCCAGGCGCTGCAGCATGAATATCCTCTTTTCGGGGTCGTCCCCTGCCAGTGATAACGCCAGATCGCGATCCATCCAGCGCTTGATACGTACATACAACCACCCGTGGAAATACAAACCCGCCACGGTGGTAACAACGATGATGAAGTAATCCATGACAACCTTTGTAACAGTAAATGCTTTGAATTAATTTTCAGCACAACCGTCTATGAAGTAAGTGCAGCCTATGACTGTATGACCGCTTAATGAAATTAAATTTCTCTCAGCGGGTCGTGACAGCTTTCATGTCACGGAGTCTAATGGCTATCTGTTCTTTTGGAGATGATCTTATGCGTAAGTCTGTTCTGCTGGTTGCTTCGTTCACTGCCATGGCATTGACACTAGGCGGCTGTACCTCAAGTCTGACCGGGGACTCCTATTCCCGCGATGAGGCTCGGACAGTACAGACCGTACGCATGGGCACCATCGACTCGTTGCGCCCAGTTAAAATCGAAGGTACCAAAACCCCAATCGGCGCAGGTGCCGGTGCGGTGGTTGGTGGTGTGGCCGGTAGCTCGGTCGGTGGCGGTCGCGGCAGCATCATCACTGCGGTCATCGGTGCGGTAGCCGGTGGTCTGGTTGGTTCGGCCGCAGAAGAAGGCATGACCCGTGCACAAGGTGTGGAAATCACTGTGCATGAAGACGACGGCACTATGCGCGCCTACGTGCAGGAGGTTGCGGCAAACGAAATTTTCCGGGTCGGCGATCGTGTTCGCATCATGACCGTGAACGGCACCAGTCGTGTTGCTCACTAAGCGTTAAAACACTTTTGCAATAAATAGTCATAAAAAAATCCCCGGCCACTGGTCGGGGATTTTTTTGGTCCAGACTATTGGTTACAGCGATCCAGACAGGGCATCACGCCTTGTTATTTTTACCACTGGCCATGGCGGTGATCGCGTAGCCGATCAGCGCGGCAAGAATCGAGCCGGTGAGGATGCCCATGCGGTCCATCCCGGCGAATTCGCTGACGCCTGGTACGAAGGCCAGGGAGCCGACAAACAGACTCATGGTGAAGCCGATCCCGCACAGGATCGACACCCCGAGCACTTGTCCCCAGTTCGCTCCGGCGGGCAGCGCGGCCATACTGGTTTTTACCGCCAGCCAGGTCAGGCCGAATACGCCAACGGTTTTGCCCAGCAACAGGCCGGCAGCGATGCCCATTGGCACATGATGAGTAAAGCTTTCCAGCGTGACGCCGGTCAGCGGTACGCCCGCATTGGCGAAAGCGAACAGCGGCAAAATGCCAAAGGCGACCCACGGGTGTAGCACGTGTTCCAGGGCCTGCAGGGGTGAAGACTCGGCGTTTTTGGTCCGCAGCGGAATACAGAAAGCCAGCACCACACCGGCCAACGTCGCGTGCACGCCGCTTTTGAGCACGCAGATCCACAGCAGCAATCCGATCAGCAGGTAAGGACCGAGCTTGATCACGCCTGATTTGTTCATCGCAATCAAGGCGATGATGGACAGCGCCGCCAGCATCAGCGACAGGCTCGACAGTTCACCCGAGTAAAACACCGCGATCACGATGATCGCCCCCAGGTCATCAATGATTGCCAACGTCATCAAAAAAAGTTTCAGCGACACCGGCACGCGTTTACCGAGTAACGCCAGCACGCCCAGGGCGAAGGCGATGTCGGTGGCCATGGGAATAGCCCATCCGCCGAGCGCGGCCGGGTTGTCCTTGTTCAGGGCCCAGAAGATCAATGCAGGCACCACCATGCCGCCAATCGCCGCAGCGCCTGGCAAGACGATCTGCGACGGTTTGGACAAATGGCCTTCCAGTACCTCGCGTTTGACTTCGAGGCCGATCAGCAGGAAGAACAAGGCCATCAAGCCGTCGTTGATCCACAACAGCAGCGGCTTGGCGATTTTCAGTGCGCCGACCTGGGCGACCACGGGCACGTCGAGCAGCCCGTTGTATAACCAGGCCAAGGGCGAGTTATTGATGATCAGGGCCAGTGCCGCTGCAGCGATCAATAACAGACCGCTGGCCGCTTCCATCTGAAAGAAACGAGTGAATGTGCTACGCAAGGGCAAAGTCGCTCTCCATGATTTTGCTCAAAAGGAATGACACCCTAACCCGTACTGTTAGTTGTTAAAACAAAAGTTATATTCTTTTTTGTTATATGGGAGTGGGCAACGCTAGAAGGGAGAAGAGCCTAGCAGTTATGTAACTAATTGCTTCTTCACTGTACCTGTTCGGTTTGTAGGATCTTTCCTAATATTGTCTCCGATTCTGGTTGTGAGTCAGTCGGCAGCCACTTCTTCTATTCTGTGGCTCAGGGTGCAGCGCATTGTTGTGCCCTCGAACATGCTTGATTCAATGAGAACCCGAAAATGAGTGATAACCGTCAGTGGGCCCGTGAAGCGATCCGGATCATCGAAGCGGATTTCCAGCGCAGCGCCGATACCCATTTGATTCCTCTGGAGTTGCCTGGCTTGCCCGGCATCGAGCTGTACTTCAAGGACGAATCCAGCCACCCGACCGGCAGTCTCAAGCACCGCCTGGCGCGTTCGCTGTTTTTATACGCGTTGTGCAATGGCTGGCTGAAGCCTGGCGCTCCGGTGATCGAGGCATCCAGTGGCTCCACGGCGATTTCCGAGGCGTATTTTGCCCGCTTGCTGGGTTTGCCATTCATTGCCGTGATGCCGGCCACGACGTCTCAGGAAAAGATTGCACAAATCGCCTTCTACGGCGGCAACAGCCATCTGGTCGAGGATCCGACGCAGATCTACGCCGAATCCGAACGCCTGGCCCGAGAAAGTGGCGGGCATTTCATGGACCAGTTCACCTATGCCGAGCGGGCCACCGATTGGCGAGCCAACAACAACATTGCCGAGTCGATCTTCCAGCAGTTGCGCTTCGAGCGTTATCCCGAACCCAGTTGGTTGATCTCAAGTCCTGGCACGGGCGGCACCACGGCGACGCTGGGCCGTTACGTGCGCTATCGCCAGCATTGCACCCGAGTGCTGTGTGCCGACGCCGAGCGGTCAGTGTTCTTTGACTACTACCAGAGCGGCGATGCGAGCTTGCGCCTGGACTGCGGTTCGCGGATCGAAGGCATTGGCCGGCCGCGGGTCGAAGCCTCGTTCTTGCCCAAGGTGATCGATGCGATGGTCAAAGTACCGGATGCCTTGTCGCTGGCGGCCATGCATTACCTGGCGCAGCGTTTGGGCCGGCGTGTCGGCGGATCGAGTGGAACCAATCTGATCGGCGCACTGTTGGCGGCCCGGCAAATGGTTGCCGCCGGTGAGTCCGGGTCTATCGTGGCAATCCTGTGTGATGGTGGGGAGCGTTATGCGACCACCTATTACGATCAAGGCTGGCTGCAGGCGCAGGGCTATGAATTGGCAGGATTGATCGACAGCGTCGCGGCCTGCGCCGAGCGGGGCGAGGCCTTGCCTGACGGCGTGTTGCGCGCGGGGATTTGATCGAGGGTTTACCGACAACTGTAGGAGCGCGCTTGCCCGCGATAAAGGCCGAAGGACTTTCTGCGTCTGACACACCGCCATCGCGGGCAAGCGCGCTCCTACAGGGGGGCTTTAGCGATCCGGCAATTGCCTTACGCCTCGATCCCCAACATATCCCGAGCCAGCGCCTCGGCGATGCGGATGCCATCGACCCCGGCGGAAAGAATGCCGCCGGCGTAACCGGCGCCTTCACCGGCCGGGAACAAGCCTTTGACGTTCAGGCTCTGCAGGCTGGCGTCGCGGGTGATGCGTAGCGGTGAGGAGGTGCGGGTCTCGATCCCGGTCAAGATCGCATCATGCTGGGCGAAGCCTTTGATCTGCTTGTCGAACGCCGGCAACGCTTCACGAATCGCTTCGATGGCGTAAGCGGGCAGGGCGTCGGCCAGGTCCACCAGTTTCACGCCGGGTTTGTAGGAAGGTTCGACACTACCCAGCTCGCTGGACGCCTTGCCAGCGATGAAGTCGCCCACCAGCTGTGCCGGTGCCTCGTAGGTGCTGCCGCCCATGATGTAGGCGTGGGACTCCAATCGTTCCTGCAACTCGATCCCGGCCAGCGGGCCGCCCGGATAATCCTCCGGCGTGATACCGACCACGATCCCGGAGTTGGCGTTGCGCTCGTTGCGCGAGTATTGGCTCATGCCGTTGGTGACCACGCGGTTGGGCTCGGACGTCGCTGCCACCACGGTGCCGCCAGGGCACATGCAGAAGCTGTACACCGAACGACCGTTTTTGGCGTGGTGCACCAGTTTGTAGTCGGCCGCACCCAGTTTCGGGTGCCCGGCATATTTGCCCAGGCGTGCGCGGTCGATCAGCGATTGTGGATGTTCGATGCGGAAGCCCACCGAAAACGGCTTGGCTTCCATGAACACTCCACGGCCGTGCAGCATACGGAAGGTGTCGCGTGCGCTGTGGCCCAGCGCGAGAATCACATGCCGCGAGTCGATCTGCTCACCGCTATCGAGGACCACGCCCTGCAACTGACCGTTATCGATCAGTACATCGGTGACTCGTTGCTGGAAGCGCACTTCACCACCAAGGGCCTTGATCTGCTCGCGCATGTTTTCGACCACGCCGGTCAGACGGAAGGTGCCGATATGCGGTTTGCTGACGTAGAGGATTTCTTCGGGCGCACCGGCTTTGACGAACTCGTGCAGTACTTTGCGCCCGTGAAATTTAGGGTCTTTGATCTGGCTGTAGAGCTTGCCGTCGGAGAATGTCCCGGCGCCGCCCTCACCGAATTGCACGTTGGATTCCGGGTTGAGCACATTCTTGCGCCACAGGCCCCAGGTGTCCTTGGTGCGCTGACGCACTTCGGTGCCGCGCTCGAGGATGATCGGCTTGAAGCCCATCTGCGCCAGAAGCAAACCGGCGAAGATCCCGCAGGGGCCAAAGCCGACCACGATCGGGCGTTCGCTCAAGCCCTCAGGCGCATGCCCGACAACTTTGTAGCTCACATCCGGTGCCGGACCGAGATGACGATCGTCGGCGAGTCTGCACAGCAAAGCGGCTTCATCACGCACCGTGAAGTCGATGGTGTAGATGAAGCACAGCTCGGAGGATTTTTTCCGCGCGTCGTAGCTGCGCTTGAACAGGGTGAAGTCGAGCAGTTCATCGCTGTCGATGCCCAGGCGCTGCAGCAGGGCAGGCCGCAGGTCTTCTTCCGGGTGATCGATTGGCAGCTTGAGTTCGGTGATTCGTAACATGACAGGGTCCAGTATCCGGGCCAGCTTTACGCGAACCGGCAATTATAAGCCGGTTCGGGCCGCTTCACGAATTAAAAACCTGTGAGGCTAAAAATGGCCCCCGTCAGCGAAATCAGTCGTTACGCGCCCCACCGTAGTAGGCGCAACCGCGCTGGACCTGGCCATTGACCCGCAACTCGGCGGTCAGATGCTGCACGGAGCCATCGACCGGGTCCACGCAGCGTTGCGGCGCGACCCACAGTTCGATGCGTTGGTCGTTGGCTTCGGTGCTCAGGTCGAGGCGTCCGTCCGGCAGCTGTTCTTCGACGTAAGGCAGGGCCAATGCATCTTTGCCTTCACGGTTGAGAACCAGACCCTTGCCACTGACATTGACGTTCCACGCCGGAGTGTTGCCACTGGCATGCACGATCAGAAGCTTGAAGTTGGCGTCGTCACAGACATTGGCCGAACGTTCGATGCGGTACAGCTGTTGCAGATTCACTTGCCCATCCATGCCGGTCGTTTTGCTGGCGCCGAAGCTGCCGCGCAGGTCGGCGAACAGTTTGCCCTTGCGCGCGGCCAGTGCGCCGGCCTCTTGCAGCACGCCGGTATTGCCGCTGTCCGTGATCACGAACCGCCGTTGTGAATTGCATGGCTGGAACCACAACTGACCGCCTTCACCGGTCAGCTCACCCTGCATGCGAGTCAGGCCCGCGTTGGGCGACTCGGGTTTGGCGTTGAACATCTGGCATCCGGCAAACACGGGCAGCAGGGCAAACATCAAGACGGAACGGGCAGCAAACATGGTGGGTCTCCAAACAAGTGCCGCCACGTTACTCAGCCTGCTGCCCGATCACAAGGGACTCAGCCAACGATGTACGTTTGCCCAGTCTGCAAGCCTTCGACACTTTTGGCGTAAGCCAGCGCCACATCCGCTGCCGGAACCGGTTTGAAACCACGGAAGTAAGGCGCGTAAACCCCCATCGATTCCACCAATACGGTCGGGCTGACTGAGTTCACCCGAATGCCCCGTGGCAGTTCGATAGCGGCCGCGCGGACGAAGGCGTCGATTCCGGCATTGACCAGGCTGGCCGAAGCGCCAGAGAGGATCGGGTCGCGATTGAGGATACCGCTGGTGAAGGTGAAGGATGCACCGTCATTGGCGAATTCGCGCCCGATCAGCAGCAGATTGACCTGGCCCATTAGCTTGTCTTGCAGGCCCAGGGCAAAGCTTTCCCCAGTCATTTCAGCCAATGGCGCGAAGTTCACATTGCCGGCCGCGCACACCAGCGCGTCGAATGAACCTGTCCGTTCGAATAGTTTTCTGATCGAGGCGCTGTCACTAATATCCACCTGGAAATCACCACTGTTGCGGCCGATCCGCACGATTTCGTGGCGTGGGGCCAACTCCTGCGCGATAGCTGTACCGATGGTTCCATTGGCGCCAATCAAAAGAATTTTCATCGAGCGATCCTTGAAGTGAATGAATGAAGATGCAGTGTAGGTGGCTTTTCTCCGTCGATAAGCGTGCTAATAGGCAACCTTTGGTTTTCAAAAGGAAACAATCGAATGAGTGAAATGGATGATCTGGCAGCGTTTGCGGTCCTGATCGACGCGGGAAGTTTTACCTTGGCTGCGCAGCGGCTGGGGTGCAGCAAAGGCCAGTTGTCCAAACGCATCAAGTTTCTGGAAACCAGTTTTTCGGTAGTGCTGCTGCATCGCACCACGCGGCGCTTGAGCCTGACGGCGGCCGGTGCTGCTTTGCTGCCACAGGCCAGGGCGCTCATCACCCAGGTCGAACGAGCGCGGCAGGCCCTGGCCCGGTTGCAGGATGAAATCTCCGGCGCGGTGCGGATCACGGTACCGGTGTCGTTGGGCGAAACGTTTTTCGAAGGCTTGCTGACGGAGTTTTCCCAGGAACACCCGCTGGTACAGGTCGAACTGGAGCTGAACAACGGCTTTCGGGACTTGCATCAGGACGGCTTCGATTTGGCCATCCGTTCCAGCGTGGGTAGCGACGAGCGCCTGGTCGCCAAGCCGCTGCTGGCCATGCAGGAGTTGACTTGTGCCAGTCCCGCCTACCTTGAACGGTATGGGGAGCCGACCCACCCCATGGCTTTGAGCGAGCACCGTTGTCTGCTCAACAGCCATTACAGTGGTCGCGAGGAGTGGCTTTACCATCAGAACCACCAGCTGACGCGGGTGCGCGTGGCGGGACCCTTTGCCAGCAATCACTACAGCCTGTTGAAAAAGGGCGCGCTGGCCGGCGCCGGCATCGCGCGGCTGCCTTCCTACATGGTCCACGCCGAGATCAACGACGGTCGTCTGCGCTGGCTGCTGCGCGATTATCAGACGCGCAGTTCGCCGTTGTACCTGGTGCATCCCTATGAAGGCGGTTTGCCGAGACGCACGCAAGTATTGGCTGACTACCTTCTTGGGTGGTTCGCACGCAGTAGTGCCGCTCTGGAGCGACTCTGAGGCAGGATCAGCGAAAGCGCTTGGCTAGCAAGTGGTCGATCGACAGTACCCCAGGCCCCTTGGCCATCAGATACAACATGACCGCCGCCCAGGTGGCATGCGTCGGATAGGCGTCGGGATAAACGAAAATCTCGATGACCAGCGTCATGCCGAGCAGGGCCAGCGCTGAAAATCGCGTTGCCAGCCCAACTAGCAGCAGCACCGAGAAAAAGTGCTCGGAAAAAGCGGCCAGGTGCGCGGCCAGCTCAGGCGAAATCAGCGGCAGATTGTATTCGGTCTGGAACAACGGAATCGTCGAGTCCGCCAATCGTGGAATGCCCAGGTTGAACGTGCCGGTAAACAGATCGATGGCGAAGTTCTGTACTTTGGTCTGCCCGGATTGCCAGAACACGGCGGCGATACCAAAGCGACCCATAAAGGCGATCAAGCTGTGAGGGATCGCCTCGAACAGCGCAATGATTCGATTGATCAGCCGTACTGCAAGGCCGCTGGGTTGTGCTTGAACGTTCATGGCGTCGCCTTTTTGTTGTCTGTAAGTGGATGATCGCGTACTTATCCCAGTAGAGAACATTGGTGGGTCGTTGTTACAACGGCAGGGAAAAGATTTCATTCAGCATAAAAAAACGGCCCGCAGGCCGTTTTTTCACATCACAACTACTGATTAACCGCCCAGATATGCATCCCGCACTTTTGGGTCAACCAGCAACTCTTCACCGGTACCTTGCATGACCACGCGGCCGTTCTCCAGCACGTAGGCACGGTCGGCGATCTTCAAGGCCTGGTTGGCGTTCTGTTCTACCAGGAACACCGTTACACCGTCGCGTCGCAGCTGTTGGACGATCTCGAAAATCTGCTGAATGATGATCGGTGCCAGACCCAGTGACGGTTCATCGAGCAGTAGCAGCTTGGGTTTACTCATCAACGCACGGCCGATGGCGAGCATCTGCTGTTCGCCGCCGGACATGGTGCCACCGCGCTGATTGAAGCGTTCCTTGAGCCGGGGGAAGAGCTGCAAGACCTTGTCCATTTGCTCTTGGTAATCACCTTTCGAGGTGAAGAAACCGCCCATGGCCAGGTTCTCTTCCACGGTCAGCCGCGCGAACACACGACGGCCTTCGGGCACCACAGCAATGCTTTTACGCATGATCTGCGACGATTCCAGACCGACCAGCTCTTCGCCCATGTAGCGGATGCTGCCGCTGTGGGCTCGCGGCGAACCGCACAGCGTCATCAGCAGGGTGGATTTGCCGGCGCCGTTGGCGCCGATCAGCGTGACGATCTCGCCCTGATTAATCTCGACATTGACCCCGTGCAGTGCCTGGATCTTGCCGTAGAAGGTGGAAACGTTTTCGAAATGCAGCATTTACGCTTCCCCCAGGTAGGCTTTGATCACTTCAGGATTGTCGCGGATCTGTTCAGGCGTGCCGTCGGCCAGGGGGGTGCCCTGATTGATCACCACGATATGGTCGGAAATGCTCATGACCAGTTTCATGTCGTGTTCGATCAGCAATACCGTGGCGTTGTGCTCATTGCGCAAAACGCCGATCAGCGCTTTGAGGTCTTCGGTTTCACGCGGATTCAGGCCGGCTGCCGGTTCGTCGAGCATGAGAATGCGCGGGCGCGTCATCATGCAGCGGGCGATTTCCAGGCGGCGTTGCTGACCGTAGGCCAGGGTGCCGGCAGAACGGTTGGCGAATTCCTTGAGGTTGACCCGTTCCAGCCAATGCTCGGCATAGTCCATTGCCTCACGCTCGCTCTTGCGGAACGCAGGGGTCTTGAACAGGCCCGCCAGGAAGTTGGTGTTGAGGTGACGATGCTGAGCGACCAGCAGGTTCTCTACCGCCGTCATTTCCTTGAACAGACGCACGTTCTGGAATGTGCGCACCACGCCCTTGCGCGCGATTTCATGGCCGGCCAGACCTTCGATCGCTTCGCCGTTCAGCAGGATGCTGCCGGACGTGGGTTTGTAGAAGCCGGTCAAGCAGTTGAATACCGTGGTCTTGCCAGCGCCGTTCGGGCCGATCATCGACACCACTTGTTTTTCGTTAACGGTCAGGGACACGCCATTGACCGCCAACAAACCACCAAAGCGCATGGTCAGACCGCTGACTTGCAGAATCGGGCGGCTCATTGGTCCAGCTCCGCTTTCAATTTCATTTGGGGACGTTGCATTGGCAGCAGACCTTGCGGACGCCAGAGCATCATCAGCACCATCACGGCGCCGAACATCAACATGCGGTATTCGCTGAAGTCACGCATCAGTTCAGGCAGCAGGATCATCACGATGGCTGCGAGGAGAACGCCGAGTTGCGAGCCCATTCCGCCCAGAACGACGATGGCAAGGATGGTGGCGGACTCGATGAAGGTGAATGACTCCGGCGTTACCAGCCCTTGGCGTGCGGCGAAGAAGCTTCCGGCGAAACCGGCAAAGCAGGCACCGAGGGTGAAGGCCGAGAGCTTGATGAGGGTAGGGTTCAGACCCAGCGCGCGGCAGGCGATTTCGTCTTCACGCAGCGCTTCCCAGGCACGACCGAGGGGCATGCGTAGCAAGCGGTTGATGACGAACAACGCCAGCAGGGCCAGCAACAACGCGACCAGATACAGGAAAATCACCTTGTTCACCGAGTTGTAGGCAATGCCGAAATACTCGTGAAAGGTCTGCATGCCTTCAGCCGCCGTTTTCTCGAACGACAGGCCGAACAGGGTCGGTTTCGGGATGTTACTGATGCCGTTCGGGCCACCCGTAAGGCCGGTCATGTTACGCAGCAACAGACGGATGATCTCACCGAAACCCAGGGTCACGATCGCCAGGTAGTCACCGCGCAGTCGCAATACCGGGAAGCCCAGCAGGAAGCCGAACAACGCCGACATCATCCCGGCGATGGGCAGGCAGATCCAGAAACCGAACCCGAAGTAATGCGAGAGCAGGGCATAGGTGTAGGCGCCGACGGCGTAGAAGCCGACATAACCCAGATCGAGCAGCCCGGCCAGACCGACCACGATGTTCAGCCCCAGGCCGAGCAACACGTAGATCAGGATCAGTGTGGCGATATCCACCGCACCGCGCGAGCCGAAGAACGGCCAGACCAGCGCCAGCAGAATCAGTCCGAGGACGACCCAGCGTTGAGTGCTGGGCAGGGTCAGGAAGTTGCTGGCCTTGGCGGGAATCAGCGGCATGCCCGGCGTCGATCGCCAGACCGCGCTGATCTGTTCGTGGAACATCACCCGCAAAAACATCGCGATAGCGCAGCCGAATATGGCAGCCAGCATTGCGTTGCTGGTACCGATGACGGCCAGATTGACGCCTGTGATTTCCAGCTTCAGGCCGAGGATCGGGTAGGCGACTGCCAACACCAGCAAGGCGCTGAAAAACGCCGATTTGAGATTCCTGATCATACTTTTTCAACCTCCGGACGGCCGAGCAGGCCGGTCGGCCGGACCAACAGCACTAATACGAGAAGAGCGAACGCCACCACATCCTTGTATTGGTCGCCGAAGACATCGGCACCAAAGGCTTCGGCCACGCCGAGCACCAGGCCACCGAGCATGGCGCCGGGGATACTGCCGATACCGCCCAGTACTGCGGCGGTAAATGCCTTGATTCCGACGAGGAAGCCGGCGTTGGGGTTGATCACGCCGTATTGCATGCTCAGCAATACCGCAGCGACCGCTGCCAGCGCGGCACCGATGACGAAGGTCAGGGCGATGATGTTGTTGGTGTTGATGCCCAGCAGGTTGGCCATCTTGATGTCTTCAGCGCAGGCGCGACAGGCACGGCCCAGACGAGAGCGGGAGATGAACCAGGTCAGCGCGAGCATGGCGACCAATGTCACGATGAAGATCAGAATCTGCATGTAGGAAATCACCACCTCTTGCGAGTTGGAGATACCAAACACGAAGTTGCCGGGAATCAGGTTGGGAATCGATTTGTCTTTCGAGTCTTGAGAGAGCAAGACCGTGTTCTGTAGAAAGATCGACATACCAATGGCCGAGATCAGCGGGATCAGCCGGTTGCTGCCGCGTAAAGGGCGGTAGGCAACACGCTCGATGGCGTAGCCGTAGGCACTGGTGACGACGATGCTCGCGACGAAGGCGGCGGTGATCAGCAGTGGCAGGCTGTCCAGACCGAGCATGGTCAAGCCGGCCAGGGCGATGAATGCCACGTACGAGCCGATCATGTACACCTCGCCGTGAGCGAAGTTGATCATGCCGATGATGCCGTAAACCATGGTGTAGCCAATGGCAATCAAGGCATAGGTGCTGCCAATGGTCAGACCATTAACCAGCTGTTGGAAAAAGTGATAGATGTCTATCTCAGGCATTACAGCGCTCCTAAAAACCTACAGGGTGTTTCACTGGAGAGGTCGTTACCGCTCGCGCGTCATGGTATTCGTCCACGTTTGACGTGAGCCCGGTGAATCACTGGTGACGGTTTCAAGATTTTCAGGGGGGAAGAGTTGCTATAGCGCAGGGCTCGACCCGTTAACTCGTAAAACAAAGCCCACTGTGGATGCAGTGGGCTTTGGGTGAGTCACAAGCTAGCCGCTTATTTCATCGGAGCTTCGGTTTTGGTGCCGTCTTTGTGCCAGGTGTAGACCACGAATTTGAAGTCTTTCAGGTCGCCCTTGGTGTCGTAGCTCAGGTCGCCAGTCGGGGTCTTGAAGGTGCCCGCGTGAATGGCGGCTGCCACTTTGGCGGTGTCTTCGCTTTTGGCTTTCTCGATACCGCCGGCAATCACTTCAACCGCGGCGTAGGCCGGGAACACGAACGGGCCGCTTGGATCTTCTTTCTTCGCAGCAAACGCGGCAACCAGAGCCTTGTTGGCTGGATCCTGGTCGAACGATTTCGGCAGAGTCACCAACAGACCTTCGGAAGCATCCTGAGCGATCTGGGAGATCGACGCGTTACCCACGCCTTCTGGACCCATGAAGCCAGCTTTCAGGCCTTTCTCTTTAGCCTGACGCAGGATCAGACCCAGTTCCGGGTGGTAGCCGCCGTAGTAAACGAAGTCGACGTTGGCTTGTTTCATCTTGGCGATCAGCGAGGAGAAGTCTTTGTCGCCAGCGTTGATGCCTTCGAACAGGGCGACTTTCACGCCTTTGCCTTCGAGGGTTTTCTTCACGGCAGTCGCGATGCCTTCACCGTACTGTTGCTTGTCGTGGATGACAGCGACGACTTTCGGTTTGACGTGATCGGCAATGTAGTTACCGGCGGTTGGGCCCTGAGCACTGTCCAGACCGATGGTACGGAAGACCATTTTGTAGCCGCGCGTAGTGATATCCGGGTTGGTAGCAGCCGGGGTCACCATGATCACGCCTTCGTCTTCGTAGATATCGGAAGCCGGTTGAGTCGAGCTGGAGCACAGGTGACCGACAACGAATTTCACGCCGTCGTTGACAACTTTGTTGGCGACCGCGACCGCTTGTTTCGGATCACAGGCATCATCGTATTCAACGGCTTCGAGTTTCTTGCCATCGACGCCGCCTTTGGCGTTGATCTGCTCGATGGCCATTTTCGCGCCACTGAACTGCATATCGCCGTATTGGGCGACAGCGCCAGTTTTAGGGCCGGCGATACCGATCTTGATGGTATCTGCAGCGAACGAATGGCTGGCAACCCCAGCCAGAACCAATGCGGCAAACAGCTTGGAAATCTGCTTAGTACCCTTAGTCATGATGCTCCACTCTTGTGTTGTAATTTTTATAATCCTGGCGGCCAAAGCTGCAGGACCGGATTTAAAAACGCCCGGTCATCCCCCCGGCAACTGTACCGGTACAGTGTAGAGCGCCGGTTTGTCGCTTGAAAAGCTGGCTACCGGGGGCAAAACCGAATGATGTCGCTTAATTGACAGAAAGATACAGAATCGCACCGGCTTCTGGCACTCGCAGGCTGCACAAGTGAGTCAGCACCCCGCAAACGTTTCTGAACCTCTCGAGCAATCAACCACTTAAATCTGGGTTTGTCTGTAGAAACTGCGGCGTTATGATTACGCCGATTTTCTTTTTGGTGAAACCCATGACGCAAGAACCTAGCACCCTCTATGCCAAATTGCTCGGCGAAACGGCTTCGATCACCTGGAGTGAATTGCAACCATTTTTTGCGAGGGGTGCCCTGTTGTGGGTCGAGGCGCCTCTGGACTTAATCGAGGTTGCAGAGGCCGTGGCCGAGAATCAGGCCGAGAAAGTGGCCGCGTGGCTTGCAGGTGGGGAGGTCAGCAAGGTGTCTGAATCAAGGGCGCTGGATCTTCTTGAGCGCGATCCACCCCTGTGGGCAGTCGTCGTGGCGCCTTGGGTGTTGATCCAGGACAGGGCGCAGGCTTGATTGAATGCCCTTGATTGGTGCTAGTTGTCTGATGAGTGGGTAGGGCGGTAACCCGACCGTCAGATAGATGGCAATGTGCCGTAGCGAAAAGTCCCATCTGATCAAGCTGTTCGCAGGCAAGCCTGCTCCCATAGAGATCGCGATTCTTTGTGAAAGAGCAGTCTGTGGGAGCAGGCTTGCCTGCGAACGGGGCTTAATACGCCGTCTTGCCCGTATGTTGATTAAGCGAGATGACCCGCGTCTTGCCGATGCGATGACGGTAAATCTCGCGCAGGTATTTGACGGCCTTTTTCACGCTGTCGCGAGAGATGCGGATGTCGTTGATCGAGACGAACTTGGATTTGTCGTCGATCAGTTCGCGGTACTTTTTCTCGTACATCGGCTTGATCGCGTACCAGTTGGTGTCGAGGATCTTCGCCGGGTTTTCGTATTCATTGAGCAGGTCATCGATACGTCCTTCATCGAAATGGTCGCTGACGATGAAATCAAGAATGGCGTTGTCCAGCGTGTCGTCGAACCGGTATTCGGTCCGGGCGAAGCAGCGCTTGATAAAGGCCACGATCAGCGTCAGGAAGTCATCGGACAGGCACGGGCTTTTCGCGATCAGCGTGGTCAGCGACAGGTTGGCCGACGCACCGATGACCAGGGCGTAGCGCTTGAGCGTGGTGTTGGGGAACAGATTGTTGAGGTGGGTCTTGAGTCGGTTCAGGTCCATGTAGGACAGCTTGTAGTCCTTGGGCAGCGAAACGATCGAGACCACCGACGAGCAGTTCTTGAAGAAGTGCAGATCGTGCAATGCCGCCGCGTCGTAGCCGGACGCCTTGTACTGCTCCAGCGCCGCGCGATAACGCTTGGACTCGATCGGCAGCAGGCTGATCCCTTCAATGGCCTGGGTCACTTTGTTGAAGTGCGGCAGATCGATGGAGCGGAAGAACAGGTCGTCGATGTTCAGCCGTGGTTGTTCTTTCTCGAACACCTTGAACTTGTCCGAACTCGGCGCCGGTTGCGCCGGCACTACCGATTCGGCGTATGCAATCGCCACCGGCCCGGCCAGGCTCATGAACAAGTCATTGGCGTCCAGGCGAATGGTTTCGCCGATGTCGATCCCGGCCCGCCGGAAGTAGTTTTGGTCGTAATCGGTGGTGACCGCCTGAGCGGTCAGGATGTTGAAAATCTGCTGTGAGATGTACTGGTTGGCGTGACGCTCCATGGCGTTGACGTCGATGTTCTCGATGTTGCCGTCATCGCTCTCTTCGGCGTAACGCATGATGTCGTTGGAGATCAACATCATTGCGTTCCAGGGGCGGATACGGCCCATGACACTGGCTTCGCTGCTATCTTCGTTCTCGAAGTTGTAAGAGAAGTCCCATTCCTCAGCCAGATACTTGCACAGCAGACGTCCGGCGTTGATGTGCAGGGCTTCGGACATTTCACTACGGTGATCGGAAATGTTCGGCAGGATGCAGATACCGCTGGTGAAGATCGGCTCGAAGACGAAAGAGCGGCCGCGCTTGCCGTCGTTTTCACTCGCAGGTTTGGTATCGAACGTTTTGTTCATGTACGAATACTGCTGTGCCAGACCGAACTCCGAGGCCATGCCTGAACCGGTGCCGCCGCCCGCGCTGAAGATGTAGAAATACAGGCGCGACTGGTTGGCCTTGATCCCGCAGGAGTCGATCAGGTACGAGTGGATCAGCTTCCAGTCGGCACTGGAAAAGTGTTGGGTGTCCTTGTTCAGGATGATCTTGGCCAGGTACTGGCCGAGAATCGGCGCGTTGCCTGCGCCGCCGGCATGGACCTCGGACAGGTCCATGATTTTCATTTTGCTGTAGTCATTGATGAAGCCGCCTTTCTCGCCCTTGCGCGAGAAACGGATGCGCCCGGCGATGTCCTTGTCCAGGTCGCCGAGCATGACCAGGGGCTCCACCAGGAATACCGGCTTGCTGGCCTTGTTCTGTACCAGACGCAGGTTGTTCCGAATCCAGCGCGCCGGGCTGTAGCCTTTTTCGTCGGCCAGCAGGTCTTCGTTGCTGAACTGGTTGAGGTAGAACTTGCGCGCGTTGTACACCAATTCAGCGACATCCAGCGCGATGTTCGATCCACAACGGCCCAACCCGATCAGGCACACCGACGGGAACTGTTGGTCGCGGCGCATTTCGTTTTCGTCTTCGATGTGGGGCGAAGGCGGAAACACAATGTCACGCAGACCGTCGAGGTTATCGAGGATGCGGTCGGTGTCGGTTTCGGTGAAATACAGGTATTGCTGGGCCGGCATTGGCTGCGGGCTGTAGAGGCTTCGCGAGACTGCGTTTTTTTCGGTGGGGGCGATAGACAGGAGTTCTGATACCGCGCTGGCCGGATCGTTTTTATGGGTCATCGTGCGCCATGTGCCTGGAGAGGATGGCTGCTCGATTGGTGTCATCGCGCCATCATTGAGAGGGAAATTACGACTTTACAGTGCGTGATTGGCTTGAGCGATAGGGTTTACCCCTAGTCGGACCCAGGGGTTTTCCTTGTTCGGGTATGGTCGGCTAAAAAACCACGATTTTTAATCTGACCAGGCGGGCTTGCGTTGATTGAGCGCTTGCAACAGCGGGTGCAAGGTGTCGAGCGGCGCGGGTTTGCTGAACAGATAGCCTTGCGCGTAGTCGCAGCCGTACTCGCTGAGAAACGCCAGTTGTTGTGGGGTTTCCACGCCCTCGGTCACCACTTTGAGGTGTAGGGTGTGCGCCATGACGATGATTGCCTGGACGATTTCCATGTCCTGGGGGGACATGGGAATGTCCAGAATGAACGATCGATCGATCTTCAAGGTGTTCAGCGGCAGGCGCTTCAGATAGGCCAATGATGAATAGCCCGTGCCGAAGTCATCAATGGACAACGACACGCCCAACGAGCGGATCTGTTTGAGTAGCACGATGGTGTTGCTGATGTTGCTCATCAGTGCGTTTTCGGTCACCTCCAGCTCCAGCCGCTGTGGCGCGACGCCAGCGGTTTTCAGGGCGACTTCGATTTCATCGGCCAGTTCTTCCCGGGCCAGATTCAGTGCCGAACAGTTCACGGCGATAATCAGCCGCTCGAAGCCGTTGTCGTGCAGCAGGCTCAGATCCCGGCAGGCGCGTTGCAACACCCAGCTATCCAGTTCGGCGATCAGACCGTTGGCTTCGGCGATACCAATGAAGCGGTCGGGAGTCAGCAGGCCGTGTTGCGGATGCTGCCAGCGCACCAGCGCTTCGAGTTTGGCGACATGCCCGGTCTGCAGGTCGACGATTGGCTGGTAGTACAGCAACAGGCCGTCGTCTTCGCGCAGAGCGTTGCGCAGTTCTTCTTCGAGCTGCAGTTCGAGTGTGGCCTTGGTTTTCAGGTTCGAGCTGAAAAAATGCTGACTGTTGCGGCCGCTGTCTTTGGATTCATAGAGCGCCAGGTCAGCGTTTTTCAGCAGTTCTTCGCAGGTCTTACCATCGTCGGGATATACGCTGATGCCAATGCTGGTGGTCATCACCATGCGCCGCCCTGCCAGCTCGATAGGTTCTTTCATTGTCTGCATGACCCGTTGCGCCAGCTGACGAGCTTCTTCGCGGTTGTTCAAACTGATCAGGATGCAGAACTCGTCGCCGCCAAAGCGCGCAACGACATCGTGGCTGCGGGTGGCACTGCGAATATGCGCGGCAATGATCTTGAGCAACTTATCACCGGCGTCGTGCCCGAGGCTGTCGTTGATCCGTTTGAAGTGGTCGATGTCCAGAAACATCACCGCCAGCATGCCCCCGCTCAGGGTTCGTTCCAGCAGTTTCTCGGCGAAGATATGGTTGAAACCGCGCCGGTTGATCAGGTTGGTCAGTGCGTCGTAATGGGCCACTTGCTGCAGTAAAACCCGGGCCTGATCGAGCTGGCTGAGCAGAGCATTGACTCTTCGCAGATCGTGTTCCTTGCTTTGCAGTTTTTTGTCGGCCAGTGCGGCGCTGATGCTCCCGGAAATAATCAGCAATACGATCAAAGCGATGGTCAGGCTCAGTTGCAGACTGTTTTCGGTGGTGGGCAACTGCAGTGAACTGCCAGCCGGGACGAACAGGTTCAGCGACCACATGCCGAGAAAGTGGGTGCTGACGATACCGGCCCCCAGCACCAGACTGGCGCCGGATTTGAGTAACTGATGGAGCAAGCCGCTGCCCTTGCGCAAGCGTCTGGCCAGCACTAACGCGGCGAGACTGGAAAAGATTGCCACCAGGATCGACAGGGTAAATAAGCGCGGCTCGTAGTATTGGGTGGCGTTGGAGCGCAGCGCCGACATGCCGACGTAATGCATGGCGGTGAGGCCCAGGCCGATCAAGATCGATATCTGCGCGTACTGGCTGATGCTCAGTGATTGGCGACTGAGGGCGTGCATCGCCACCCGTCCTGTGATCAGCGCAATCAGTAACGAGGCGACGGTGACGGGCAGTTCGTAATGGATTTCGATCGGTGCCTGGAAAGCCAGCATGTTAATGAAGTGCATCGCCCATATGCCACCGGCCAGGCACATGGCGCCGAGCCAGCGCCACAGCCGCTGGGCCTCGGGGTTTTCCACATGGCCGACCCGATCGGCCATATCCAGTGTGGCGAAGCTGGCGGCACAAGCGATCAGGTAAGCGAGCAAAACCAGAAAGGGATTGTGGTTGCAATCAAGTAGTAGCTGCCCATTCGCCGGCAGCTCGGCGAGAAAATGCAAACCCAGCCAACCCATAGCGTGCCCCATTCACTCAACAGCAGGGTCGCCACGGTCATAGAGACGGTGGCAAGTCGCTGGGGAGTATAGGAGCTGAGTGGCGCGCCCTGGAGGTAATGGCACTTTGATGCTAACGATTTTGGCATTACGGTTATATCCAATGATTCTAAAGCTGTGGGCATCCGCCCATGACCCGTTATCAGCGTCACGAATGTTTACAGACAGTGTTGCTTGCGGGTTCTAGATTGCAATTTCCAGGCTCGGCTGCGGCAGGCTTGAAGTTCGCGAGCTCGTTGTCGGTTGGGTGTGTTGAAGGCCAATTGAATAACAATAAAAGAGACGGACCCTACATGCAGAACTCGACCCAAGCGGGGAATGCCTGGCGCATTCTGTTCCTGCTGTTCCTGGCAAATCTATTCAATTTCTATGACCGCACCATTCCGGCGATCATCATCGAGCCTATCCGTATGGAGTGGCATCTGAGCGATTTTCAGATCGGTATCATCGGTACCGCTTTTACCATCGTGTATGCCATCGCCGGACTGCCCTTGGGCCGCATGGCTGACACCGGCTCGCGGCGTAAGCTGATGGGTTGGGGTCTGACGGTGTGGAGTGGGCTGACGGCGGCCAACGGTCTGGTCGGCAGCTTCTGGGTTTTTTTGCTGGTGCGCATGGGCATCGGGATCGGTGAAGCCAGCTACGCACCCGCGGCGAATTCGTTGATCGGTGATCTGTTCCCGGCCCATCGCCGCGCGCGGGCCATGGGCATTTTCATGCTCGGCCTGCCTTTGGGGCTATTGCTGGCGTTTTTCACCACCGGCGCGATGGTCAAGGCTTTCGACAGCTGGCGTGCACCGTTCTTTATCGCGGCGCTGCCCGGTGTTCTGTTGGCAATGTTCATGTTCTTTATTCGCGAGCCCAAACGGGGTGCTGCCGAAAGCGTGCGTATCTCTCAGGAGAAAATCGATGCGCCAATCCGTCGGGTGCTGGCGATTCCTACGTTTGGTTGGCTGGTGTTGGCAGGGCTGAGCTTCAACTTCGCCACTTACGCGTGCAATTCGTTCATGGTACCGATGCTGCAACGCTACTTTCTGTTGCCCTTGCAACAAGCTGCGGTAGCGACCGGGCTGATCGTCGGCGTGACCGGGCTGGTCGGCTTGACCCTCGGTGGCTGGATCGCGGACAAGGTCCATCAGCGCTTCGCCAACGGGCGACTGTTGTTTGCCGCCCTCAGTATGGTAGTGGCGACTGCGGCCACCGGTTATGCGTTGCATGCCGGGCGTATTGAAATTGGCCTGTTTGTCGGCGTGTTCAGCGTGGGCTGGCTGTTCGCCTACAATTTTTACACCTGCGTCTACACGGCGATCCAGGACGTGGTCGAGCCGCGCCTGCGAGCCACCGCCATGGCGTTGTTCTTTGCCGGGTTATATCTGTTGGGAGGGGGGCTGGGGCCGGTGGTGGTCGGACTGCTGTCCGATTATTTCGCCCACTCGGCGATGTTGTCGGCAGGTGTCGAGCAGATGAGCGACGTGTTCAAGGCCGACGGGCTGCATGACGCGATGCTCTTGATCCCGGTGGCACTGTTCCTGACCCTGCTGTTTCTGCTCCAGGCGTCGCGCAGTTTCGCCCGCGATGCCGAGCGCATGAAAGCGGGGATGGCGGCGGATGAACCGCAGATGCCAGCGGTAACGGCCTGATAAACCGCGTTTAACCATTCGCAGGCTTGCCTGCGAAGAAATTGATGCGGTGTGTCAGACACACCGCATCAGTCGATCAACCCGCTACCAGCACCCGAATCGCTTCCAGGCGCAGCGCGGCTTTATCGAGCATGGCCAGGCCCTGTTCGCGTTGCTTGCGCAGGGCGACCAGTTCGCTGTCGCGCACGGTTGGGTTGACGGCTTGCAGTGCGGTCAGACGCGCCAGCTCTTCATCGGTATCGGCAGCCAGACGACGTTGAGCTTCAGCCACACGCTCGGCGTGTTTAGGCGCGATCTTGGCCTCGCCCGCATTGATCTGCGGGTTGAGCACATCACGCTGAGCCTGGATGAACTTGTTGGCACTGGCGCGCGGCACGCTTTCCAGCTGTTCATTCAAGGTCACGAACGAGACGCGGCCCGACAGGTCGTTGCCATTGGCATCGAGCAGGCAGCGCAGGGCCGCAGGTGGCAAGTAGCGACCTAGCTGCAACGAGCGTGGCGCAACCACTTCACTGACGTACAGCAGTTCCAGCAACACAGTGCCGGGTTTCAGTGCCTTGTTCTTGATCAGCGCCACAGCGGTGTTGCCCATGGAACCGGCCAGCACCAGATCCATGCCGCCCTGGACCATCGGATGCTCCCAGGTGATGAACTGCATGTCTTCACGAGCGAGCGCCTGATTGCGGTCGTAGGTGATGGTCACGCCTTCGTCATCGCCCAGCGGGAAGCTGGCGTCGAGCATTTTTTCGCTCGGCTTGAGGATCAGCGCGTTTTCCGAATGGTCTTCGCTGTCGATACCAAAGGCATCGAACAGGGTTTCCATGTAGATCGGCAGCGTGAACTGATCATCCTGCTCGAGAATCGCTTCAACCAGCGCTTCGCCTTCGCCAGCACCGCCCGAGTTGAGTTCCAGCAAACGGTCGCGACCACTGTGCAGTTCGCCTTCAAGACGGACGCGCTCATTGCGCGCGTCGTCGACCAGGGTTTGCCATTCGCCGTCATCGCCACTTTCCAGCAGCGGCAGCAGACGCGGGCCGAACTGATGTTGCAGGGCGTTGCCGGTCGGGCAGGTATTGAGGAAGGCGTTCAGCGCTTCGTGATACCACTGGAACAGGCGCTCTTGCGGGCTGGTTTCCAGATAGGGTACGTGCAGCTCGATGATGTGCTTCTGGCCGATCCGGTCGAGACGACCGATTCGTTGTTCCAGCAAATCCGGGTGCGCCGGCAGATCGAACAGCACCAGATGATGGGCGAACTGGAAGTTGCGGCCCTCACTGCCGATTTCCGAACAGATCAGCACTTGCGCGCCAAACTCTTCATCGGCGAAGTACGCAGCGGCGCGGTCACGTTCGAGGATGTTCATGCCTTCGTGGAACACCGTGGCCGGGATCCCGGAACGCACGCGCAGGGCGTCTTCCAGGTCCATCGCGGTTTCGGCGTGGGCGCAGATCACCAGCACTTTGACGCGCTTGAGCATTTTCAGGGTGTCGATCAGCCAGTCGACCCGCGGGTCGAAGCGCCACCAGCGTTCTTCTTCCGTGAGGTCCGGCTGCGACTGGAAGCTGACTTCCGGGTACAGGTCGGCGTGTTCGCCCACCGGCAACTCCAGGTATTCGGCAGGGCAGGGCAGCGGATACGGGTGCAGTTTGCGCTCCGGGAAGCCTTGCACGGCGGCCCGGGTGTTGCGAAACAGCACGCGACCGGTGCCATGGCGGTCAAGCAGCTCGCGAATAAGGCGCGCACTGGCTTCGGTATCGCCATTGGCAACTGCACCCAGCAGGGCCTCACCTTCGGCACCGAGGAAACCGTGGATGGTCTGGTGCGCTTCAGGCGACAGGCGGCCCTGATCGAGCAACTCCTGCACCGCTTCGGCCACAGGACGATAGTTTTCGCTTTCGGCGCGGAAGGCGTGCAGGTCATGGAAACGATTCGGATCGAGCAGGCGCAGACGGGCGAAGTGGCTGTCTTGACCCAGTTGTTCCGGGGTAGCGGTCAGCAGCAGAACACCGGGAATGACTTCGGCCAGTTGCTCGACCAGCGCGTACTCGGGGCTCGCCTGTTCTTCGTGCCACACCAGGTGGTGAGCTTCGTCGACCACCAGCAGATCCCAACCAGCGGCAAACAGTGCGTCCTGGGCTTTTTCGTCTTCGACCAGCCATTCCAGCGCGACGAGCGCCAATTGGGTGTCTTCGAAGGGGTTGCTGGCATCGCTTTCAATAAAGCGCTCGGCGTCGAACAACGCCACTTCCAGGTTGAAACGGCGGCGCATCTCCACCAGCCATTGGTGCTGGAGGTTTTCCGGGACCAGGATCAGCACCCGGTTGGCGCGGCCCGACAGCAACTGACGATGGATCACCAGACCGGCTTCGATGGTTTTGCCCAGACCCACTTCGTCGGCCAGCAGAACGCGTGGCGCGATGCGGTCAGCGACTTCGCGGGCGATGTGCAGTTGGTGAGCGATCGGTTGCGCACGAACGCCGCCCAGGCCCCACAACGAGGATTGCAACTGACGGCTGGTGTGTTCCAACGTGTGATAACGCAGGGAGAACCAGGCCAGTGGATCAATCTGCCCGGCGAACAAACGATCGCTGGCCAGACGGAACTGAATGAAGTTCGACAGCTGGGTTTCCGGCAGGGTGGCGGCTTCGTTATGCCCATTGAGGCCGTGGTAGACCAGGAGACCGTCGACGTCGTCGACTTCGCGTACGGTCATTTTCCAGTTTTCGAAGTGGGTGATCGTGTCGCCCGGCGAAAAACGTACGCGTGTGAGTGGTGCGTTACGCAGTGCGTATTGGCGAGTATCGCCAGTGGCCGGATAGAGCACGGTCAATAAGCGACCGTCCTGCGCCAGAACGGTGCCTAAACCCAGCTCGGCTTCACTGTCACTAATCCAGCGTTGCCCCGGTTGATACTGCTGCGCCATGC
The DNA here is from genome assembly GCF_056680425.1 of Pseudomonas sp. ASL3. NCBI lineage: Bacteria > Pseudomonadati > Pseudomonadota > Gammaproteobacteria > Pseudomonadales > Pseudomonadaceae > Pseudomonas > Pseudomonas sp. ASL3. The sequence continues at coordinate 216,694 of NZ_CM155281.1, forward strand.
TGCCTGACTCCCGCCGTGAAAAAGCCGACTATGTTAACGGAACACTGCGCTCAGCCAAAGGGCACTGTTAAAAACAGCCCGTATTCATTGGATAGGTGCCTTTGCGATGGCTGTGCGAGGCACTTGCTGGCAAGAACATAGTCGAAAGTTTTGCGTCAGGCGGCTCAAGTCGACGAACCGGCAGCCGACAGCTTGCCCACAGGAGAACAATAATCATGCTGCCACCAATGATTCCGCTGAGTGCAGCGCCGATTACTTCGCAACTCGACCCCGTCAAGCAAAGGCCGGATATTCCGCCTGTGGTGCCGGTGCAGCCCAGTTCCAATGAAAGCACCATCGACCTGCGCAATCGCGACCCTGAGCAGACCGCGATGATCCTGCGCGAAGAGCAGCGCCGTCGTCAGGAGAGACAGCGTAATGGCCAGCCAGACGACCCGGAAGAACACTTGGCGGTGCCCGGCGATTCATTGAACGCCGACAACACCGTGCCGGTGGTGGCGTTGATAGATGATGAGCCAAGGCAAGGCTTGTGGGTGGACGTGGAGGTTTGATTCATTCAGATGCACCGCGTCGCCCGCTTCGCGAATGAATTCGCTCCCACAGTGGATTAGCGCCAGGCACGAATGTGTGGGTTGATCACAAATTCTGTGGGAGCGAATTCATTCGCGAAGAGGCCCGCTCAGTCACAATCAATTCCGCGCTGAAATCCCTCTCAACGCTTGAACCAACGCCTCAATCTCCGACCCCACATTCAAATAACTCACCGAAATCCGCCCCACGCTGTCCAGTCCGCGTGCCTGCATGTCCAGTGGTGTATAAGGCACGCCGTTGGCGCCGATGTTGATGCGGTCTCGTGCCAATCGCTCCTTCAGCGAAAACGCATCCCAGCCGCGCAGGTTAAATGCGATCAACCCCGATTGATGGTCCGTTGCGCCCAGGTCATGCAGGGTCAGGCCTTCGATAGCGGACAACTCACGTCGTAACCGACCGGCCAGTTCGCCGATTCGAGTATTGATGCGCGCAATGCCCACAGCCGCCGCTTCCGCCAGTGCATTGTCCAATCCCGCCAACAACGCAAACGACACTTCGCTGGTCTCGAAACGCCGGGCATCGTCGCGCACGCTGAAACCTTCGCCGTCCCAGGGCGCTGAGAGCACGTCGAGGCAAGCCGGCTGCACGTGTTTGAGAAACCCCCGTCGGACATACAGCAGCGCGGTGCCCCGTGGACCACGCAGGAATTTTCGCGCTGAGCCCTTGAGCACGTCGCAGTTGAGGGCTTGTACATCGATTTCGACCTGCCCGAGCGCTTGTCCGGCGTCGATGAAGTAAGGGATGCCGTGGCGCCGGGCGAGCGTGCCGATGGACGCCGCCGGATTGATCAGGCCGCCGTTGGCCGGCAGCCAGGTCAACGCGATCAGGCGCACCCGCACATCGATCATGACCTCCAGTGCGGGCACAGAAACAGCGCCGTCGACGTCACAAGGAATCACCTCGATTCGCGCCCCGGCCTTTGTTGCCTCGGCCATGCACGCCAGATTGCCGCCCCATTCGTGACGACCCACCAGGATCCGGTCGCCTGGGCGCCAAGGGTCCAGGGCATTGAAGGCCGTGCCCCAGGCCGCCGACCCACTACTGCTGAAGGCGATCGAGTCCGGCGTGGTGTTAAGCAGTTGAGCCGCGCTCTGCCGGGCGTTTTGTTGCCGCAATGCGCCGTGTCCGCTGGCCTCCATCGGCCCGCCGCAGGCTTCCCGCGTGAGCTGCTCGACAATGGCATCCAGCGTGGCTTGGCTGGGCAGCGACGCGCCAGCGTGGTTGAAATGAATCATCTGCGCACAACCGGGCGTCACAGAACGTATTCGTTCGATGTCGAGGTCGGACAACGACCTGCTCATGGCCGCAGCTCGAAGATCCCGTCGACTTCCACGGCCACACCGCTGGGCAGGCTCGACACGCCAACCGCCGTGCGCACATGACGGCCCGCATCGCCCAGGGCATTGACCAGCAGGTTCGAGGCGCCGTTGGCGACCATGCCCTGGCGGGTAAAGTCCGGGCTGCACGCCACGAACACCCCCAGGCGAACGGTGCGTACCAGCTTCGACAGATCATCCTCCAGCGCCGCCGCCAATTGAGCGAGCAAGCCCAGCGCTGCCAGTTCGGCCGCCTGGATGCCTTCTTCTTCCGACAGGCTGTCGCCCAGTCGACCAATGAACGCGGGGACGTTGTCGCGCATCGGGATCTGCCCCGAGACGTACAGCAAGTTACCGGTTTGAACCGTGGTGACATAGTTGGCGACCGGTGTGCTCGGAGTCGGCAGTTGCAGGCCGAGGTCGTGCAGGCGTTGCGACAGGCGGTTGGTCATGAGGGCGCTCCTTGGATGAAGCGCCAGCATGAATAGCCCGCAGAAGGGCGACAAACGCAAAGATTTCATCCGATGAATCGAAAATTCTCACCCATGTTGTGCGCACAAAACGCTCAGCCACTGGATGAAGCGCAGGGTTGCTGGGCTCGGTTGTTCGCCGGTGACCAGCCAGTAACCGATCTCGCCTTCATAAGCGGTATCCGGAAACAGTTCGACCAAGGCACCGTCCTCCAGGCGCCGCTCGATCAACCGATGACGGCCCATGGCGACGCCCTGACCAGACACGGCTGCTTCGACCACGATGTTGTAGTCATGCAGCATCAGGTGCTGGGTCTGGCCGATATCCACGTGTTGGCGTTTTGACCAGTCCAGCCACTCGAATTGGGTCTGCGCCTGAGACATCAGCAAAGGGCTGGCGGTCAGCACTTTTGGCGTTCGTTCGGTTTGGCTCGCCAACCACTGCGCCTTGAAGGTGGGGCTGCACACCGGCGACAGTTTTTCCGTCATCAGCCACTGCGCATTGACATTGGCCCAGCCACCCTTGCCGTAGCGAATCGACACGTCGACTTCGCCGCCGGCGACGTCCGCCAGTTGATAGGCAGGCACCAGTTCGACATGGATGTCCGGGTTGTTGACGATAAAGTTCGACAGGCGCGGTGCCAGCCATAAGGTGGCGAATGAGGCCAGCAGGCCGATGCGCAAGGTGCTGGGCTGATCATGGATGCCGCGCACTGCTCGGGTCGCCTCGGCAATGCCTTCCAGCGCCTGGCGAATCTGTCGGTAATACAGCGTGCCGACGTCAGTCAGTCCGATGGCGCGGGTACGCCGGATAAACAGTCGGCACGCCAGATGCTGTTCAAGTTTCTGCACCTGATGACTGAGCGCACTTTGCGTCAGCGACAACTCCCTGGCCGCGTTGACGAAGCTCAAATGCCTGGCGACGGCTTCGAAGGCTCGCAAGGTGAGTAGGGGTGGCAGGTCTTTGTGCAGTTCCTCATGAGGGTTCACGGGGCAGGAGATCCTTGGTGGATTGGGCCTAGCGCAAAGTTTGCGACGAAAGGGGCGGGCGCGGCCAGCGGCTCTGAACATTTTGTCGTGCAAGAACGCTGATCACCGCTAGCCACGGCGGTCGTCCCCAAGCATTATTGACAGCACTCCCGTGTTCAAGACGTACAGGCCATGAGCGAAGACGACAAATTGATAGACTTGGGCGCCGAGCGCGCCAAGCGTACACACGATCTGAATGACAAGCGCCTCAACGAAGTACGTCTGGCCTTCGAGCAGGCGCTGCCGATGGGCAAAGGCAAGAAGAAGCCCAAGGGCAAACCGAAAAAAACCTGATTGCTCGCGCCACCCCTGCCGATTTTTTGATGCAGATCAGTTATTCGCTGCCTGCCGCGCCTCGTCGCGGCCGCTCTTGATCTGGATCAATTTCCCCCACCGTCGCCTTGGTTAACCTAGCTCTATCAAACGGAGCTGGTCAGGGGAGGCGGTTATGTTTCTCGATAATGTGGTTGTCGCCGGGGTTGTCACGGTGGGCCTGATGCTGATGTTTTTCGCAGGCTTCGGATATTTCATCTGGAAGGACTCGCACAAGCGCAAATAAGGCTGAGAGTCGTTCTGGTACATGAGCACGCAAGGCACTTTGGGCGACTTCGGTCGCCTTTTTTTCGATCCTGGAAAAGTGCACAGAACCCCTGTAGGAGCGCGCTTGCCCGCGATGGCCTCGGAGTCGCGTTCGACCGAAGCGGTCCCAAAAATGCTGAGCTCAGTTCTACGGACAGTGTCGACTTTGCTTATTTTGCGACTGCTTCGGTCGAGCACTACTCCAAAGCGATCGCGGGCAAGCGCGCTCCTACAGAGGACTCGCGCCGGTTAACCGATCGTGATGACCGGCAAGGTCGGCAGGGTCACGGTCTGTTGTTTGCGTGGGGCCAGGATCTCGGCTTCGCCGTCCACTACCAGCTCATCACGCTGGTTGAACACGCGGGTAGCGATGCGCACGCGGAATTTTGGCAGCTTTTCCAGAATCTCCAGGCGCACGGTCAGGGTGTCGCCAATCTTTACCGGCTTCTGGAAGCTCATTTGCTGACCGATATAAATAGTGCCCGGTCCAGGCAACTCACACGCCACGGCAGCGCTGATCAGCGCACCGCTGAACATACCGTGGGCGATACGCTCCTTGAACATGGTGTGTGCGGCGAATTCAGGATCAAGGTGCACCGGGTTGTGATCGCCTGACATCGCAGCAAACAACTGGATATCACGCTCTTCGACGGTTTTGCTGTAACTGGCAGTCTGGCCGACTTCAAGAGCTTCGTAAGGCGTATTGGTGACTTGGGTCATGGGGTGATCCTGTGGCGTAATAGTTGACGATTAACGTATCGATGTCTTGAAAAGCTATTCATTCAGTGCGCGGCGGTCGTGGATTTGCCAGCGCCTGCTCGAGCCAGGCGAGTAAATCACGGGTGACTTCATCGCGATTGGTTTCGTTGAGCACCTCGTGTCGCGCCTGCGGGTAAATTTTCAGCTGTAATGCTTGATTGCCCGCCTGAATCAACGCATTGGCAAGGTCTTTGAGACGCTTGCCATCGCTCACCGGATCACATTCGCCACCCATCACCAGCAACGGCAGGCTCGGATCGATCTGAGCGAGGTTCGCCGGTTTACTGATTTGCTGCAAGCCGGTCAGCAGGTCGAGCCAGAATTGGTTGGTGCAGCGAAAGCCGCAAAACGGATCGTTCACGTACCGGTCGACTTCCTGCGGATCGCGACTGAGCCAGTCGAATGCCGTGCGCGTGGGCTTGAACGCCTTGTTGAACGAGCCGAAAGACAGCCATTCGATCAGCGCACTGCGACCGGTCGCGCCCTGGCGCCAACACTCTATCCGGGCGATCAGGCTGGCACTGCGATAGAGCGAAACCGGCTGAAAGTTCGAACCACTGAGAATCGCGCCTTGCAGGCTGGCGCTGTGGTGCAGCATATACGCCTGGGCGATGTAGCTGCCCATGCTGTGGCCCATCAGAAAGATCGGCAGGCCCGGATGTTTCTGACGGATGTATTGGCTCAGACTGGCCAGATCGCCTACCACTTTGCTCCAGCCATCGGCATCGGCGTAATGCCCGAGTATGCCGTGGGCGGCGGTTTTACCGTGGCCGCGCTGATCGGGGGCGTAGAGCGCGAAACCGGCTGCGCTCAAGGCCGCGCCTAAGCGCTCATAGCGGCCGCTGTGCTCGGCCATGCCATGGGACAGCATCACCACGGCCTTGGGCGTGACAGGTGAATGCCAATGGTTGACGTAAAGACGGCTGTGATCACTGGCGTCGAGCCAGAAAGCATTGTGATTCATGGCGATTCCTTGTGCCCCGCATGACATAGGCTTGCATTGTATAGCCCATGGACAAATTGCAGTCCGGCCAGCAACAAGATTCACGTTGTTGATGACGCGCAGCGGGCTATTTGCCTTGTTGACGTTAGCTGCTAACGTCCGGCAAGCCCCGCTTTACAATGCAGCGGGCCAGACGCACTCAGGTAAGAGGACAAAAAACAATGCAACCTGATTTCTGGAACGATAAACGCCCGGCGGGCGTACTCTCTGAGGTGGACCTCGACGCTTACAAGTCGGTGATCGAGGTGTTCGAACGTTGCTGCAAAAAGTTCGCTGACCGTCCGGCCTTCAGCAATATGGGGGTCACTATCACTTACGCCGAGCTGGAGCGTCACTCGGCGGCGTTTACCGCGTACTTGCAACAACAGACCGACCTGCAGCCGGGCGACCGTATCGCCGTGCAAATGCCCAACCTGCTGCAATACCCGATTGCAGTGTTCGGCGCGTTACGTGCAGGCTTGATCGTGGTCAACACCAACCCGCTGTACACCGCTCGCGAAATGCGGCACCAGTTCAAGGATTCCGGCGCCCGCGCGCTGGTCTACCTGAACATGTTTGGCAAACTGGTACAGGAGGTTCTGCCCGACACCGAGATTCAGTACCTGATCGAAGTGAAGATGGGCGATATGCAACCCGCGGCCAAAGGTTGGCTGGTCAATACCATCGTCGACAAGGTCAAGAAGATGATCCCGGTCTATGACTTGCCACAGGCTGTCTCGTTCAAGAGCGTGCTCAAGCTGGGGCGTGGTCATCCTCTGCAAGGGGTCAGGCTCGGCCGCGACAATATTGCCGTGCTGCAATACACCGGCGGCACCACCGGTTTGCCCAAGGGCGCGATGCTGACCCACGGCAACCTGGTGGCGAACATGCAGCAGGTGTATGCCTGCATGATGCAACACGGTCCGGACGGTACCCCGATGTTCAAGCAAGGCAGTGAAGTGATGATCGCGCCACTGCCGCTTTATCACATCTATGCCTTCACCGCGAATTGCATGTGCATGATGGTCAGCGGTAACCATAACGTGCTGATCACCAACCCCAGGGACATCGGCGGCTTCATCAAAGAGCTGAAAAACTGGCGCTTCTCGGCCTTGCTCGGGCTCAACACGCTGTTCGTGGCCTTGATGGAGCACCCGGATTTCAAAAGCCTGGACTTCTCCAATCTCAAACTCACCAACTCTGGCGGTACCGCGCTGGTCAAGGCCACGGCCGAACGCTGGCAGCAACTCACGGGTTGTCGGATCGTCGAAGGCTACGGCTTGACCGAAACCTCTCCAGTAGCCTGCACCAACCCCTACGGCGACAAGGCGCGGCTGGGCACGGTAGGGATTCCGGTACCCGGCACGGCGATGAAGATCACAGACGACCACGGTGTCGAATTGCCGCTTGGCGAACGTGGCGAGCTGTGCATCAAAGGCCCGCAGGTGATGAAGGGCTATTGGCATCACCTGGACGCCACCGCTGAAGTGCTGGATGCCGAGGGCTGGTTGAAAACCGGAGACATCGCGGTGATCGACCCGGACGGCTTTGTGCGCATCGTCGACCGCAAGAAAGACATGATCATTGTCTCTGGCTTCAACGTGTACCCGAATGAAATCGAAGATGTCGTCATGGCTCACCCCAAGGTCGCCAGCTGCGCGGTGATCGGCGTGCCGGACGATCGCTCGGGCGAAGCGGTGAAGCTGTTTGTGGTGGCGCGGGAGTCGGGGGTCAGTCTTGAAGAGCTTAAGGCCTACTGCAAAGCCAACTTCACCGGTTACAAAGTACCCAAGCACATCGTGCTGCGCGATTCATTGCCGATGACGCCTGTAGGCAAGATCCTGCGCCGCGAGTTGCGCGATATCGCCTGATTGATTTCATCCCGTAAAGCGGTGTGCCAGACACGCCGCCTTCGCGAATGAATTCGCTCCCACAGGTAGACCGCGTCCTTCTGTGGGAGCGAATTCATTCGCGAATGGCTTTACGCGCAATGCCCGAAACTCCTCTTTTTTGCCAAATAGTATTTTTGCTCTAAACGTGACTTAAACATATTAATAAGTCATGTTTATGACTGTAGGGGCCACTATTGGCTCTAGGCGACCCTTGGCAAAGCTGCTACTCTCGGCGCGCTTTTGGACCTCTCGGTAAGCAAAAAGCCTGCAACAAAACACAAAAAATCATCGCATTTAAGCGGTGTGTAGAATTCGCTGTCGCTGAGGAGTCGGCTTCCATGATCGAAAATTTCTGGAAGGATAAATACCCGTCTGGCATTGCTGCCGAAATCAATCCTGACGAGTATCCAAATATTCAGGCGGTATTGAAGCAGTCTTGTCAGCGGTTCGCCAATAAGCCGGCTTTCAGTAACCTGGGCAAGACGCTCACTTACGGTGAGCTGTACGAGTTGTCGGGCGCATTTGCTGCTTGGCTACAGCAGCACACTGACCTGCAACCCGGCGATCGCATCGCTGTGCAACTGCCCAACCTGCTGCAATATCCGATCGCTGTGTTCGGAGCTATCCGCGCCGGCTTGATCGTGGTCAACACCAACCCGCTGTACACCGCGCGGGAGATGGAACACCAGTTCAACGACTCTGGCGCCAAGGCGCTGGTGTGCCTGGCGAACATGGCGCATCTGGCCGAGAGCGTGGTGCCCAAGACCAAGGTGCAGCACGTCATCATCACCGAAGTGGGGGACATGCTCTCACCGCTCAAGCGTCTATTGATCAACAGCGTGATCAAGTACGTGAAGAAAATGGTCCCGGCGTATCACTTGCCCAAGGCGATCAAATTCAACGACGTGCTGAGCAAGGGCCGTGGCCAGCTGGTCAAGGACGCTTCGCCTGTCGGCAGCGATGTCGCAGTGTTGCAATACACCGGCGGCACCACGGGTGTGGCCAAAGGCGCGATGCTGACCCACCGCAACCTGATCGCCAACATGTTGCAGTGCAAGGCGCTGATGGGCTCCAACCTGAACGAAGGTTGCGAGATCCTGATCACGCCGCTGCCGCTCTACCACATTTATGCCTTCACCTTTCATTGCATGTCGATGATGCTGATCGGCAACCACAACATCCTGATCAGCAACCCGCGCGACTTGTCGGCCATGGTCAAAGAGCTGTCGAAGTGGAAGTTCAGCGGTTTTGTCGGCCTCAACACGCTGTTCGTGGCGCTGTGCAATAACCAGGAATTCCGCAACCTGGACTTCTCCGCCCTGAAAGTCACCCTTTCCGGTGGCATGGCCTTGCAATTGGCAGCGGCCGAGCGCTGGAAAGACGTCACCGGTTGTGCGATCTGCGAAGGCTATGGGATGACTGAGACCAGCCCGGTGGCAACGGTCAACCCGATCCAGAAGATTCAGGTAGGCACTATCGGTATTCCGGTGCCGTCGACGCTGTGCCGGGTGATCGACGACGCTGGCAATGAACTGCCGTTGGGCGAGACTGGCGAGTTGTGCGTCAAAGGCCCACAAGTGATGAAGGGCTACTGGCAGCGTCAGGACGCCACTGCTGAAATACTCGACGCCGAGGGCTGGTTGAAAACCGGCGATATCGCGATCATCCAGCCAGACGGCTACATGCGCATCGTCGATCGCAAGAAAGACATGATTCTGATCTCCGGTTTCAACGTCTATCCCAACGAACTCGAGGACGTGCTGGTGGCCCTGCCAGGGGTATTGCAGTGTGCGGCCATCGGTATCCCGGACGAAAAATCCGGTGAGGCGGTCAAGATTTTCATCGTGGTCAAACCGGGCGTGACCCTGACCAAGGAACAGGTCATGGAACACATGCGCGCTAACGTCACCGGCTACAAAGTGCCGAAGACCGTGGAATTCCGTGATGCGCTGCCGACCACCAACGTCGGCAAGATCCTGCGCAGGGAACTGCGTGATACAGAACTGAAAAAGCTCGCCCTGAAAAAATAAGCCAAGCGCCACACCCCAAGCCCCGCCGATGCGGGGCTTGGTTGTTTTTGGAAGGGGCCCATAGATCCCCTGTAGGAGCTGCCGAAGGCTGCGATAGGCCGGGGTCGCGGGCGACCGGTACGACCTTCAGCAATCTCACAGACATGACTGCTTCGCAGTCAATCGCAGCCTTCGGCAGCTCCTACAGAGGTAGCGTTGGCTGCATGGACCCCAACAAATCTGCGACAATCCGCCCTTTGCATCCATCAAAAGACTTTGCGTACCTGATGACCGACGAATCGCCCTCCATCGACCAATTGCTGAGAAACCTTGACCACGCGATGATTTCTGATCGTCATCGCTTGCGCCGTCAGTTGCATGAGCTGCGCAAGAAGCCCGATGAGGCCAGGCTGGCGCAGTGGGTCGAGCGTGTGCAAGCGTCTTTCGCTCAGGTCACGGCCCGGCGCGACAGCCTGCCGGTGATTCGCTACGACGACAGCCTGCCGATTGCCGCCAAGCGCGATGAAATCAAGGCAGCACTGCTCAAGCATCAGGTACTGATCATCGCCGGCGAAACCGGTTCTGGCAAAACCACGCAGTTGCCGAAGATCTGCCTGGAAATCGGTCGCGGCCAGCACGGTCTGATCGGTCACACCCAGCCTCGACGAATCGCTGCCCGCAGCGTGGCGACCCGGGTTGCCGAAGAATTGGCGACACCGCTGGGCGCTCTGGTCGGCTATCAAGTGCGTTTCGAAGATCAAAGCGACAGCAATACCCTGATCAAGCTGATGACCGACGGCATTCTGCTGGCTGAAACCCAGCACGACCGTTATCTGGAACGCTACGACACGATCATCGTCGACGAAGCCCACGAACGCAGCCTGAACATCGACTTCCTCCTCGGTTACCTGAAGACTCTGCTGCCGCGTCGCCCTGATCTGAAACTGATCATCACTTCGGCGACCATTGACCTGCAGCGCTTCTCCGAGCATTTCCACGACGCACCAATTGTCGAGGTCTCCGGTCGCACTTTTCCGGTGGAAACCTGGTATCGCCCGCTGACGTCCCAGCAGGACGAGGAGGGCAATGCGGTCGAAGAAGACCTGACCGTCGATCAAGCGATTCTGGCGACACTCGATGAGCTGGCGGCGTTCGAGCGCAGCGAACGCAAGAGCCCCGGTGATGTGCTGGTGTTTTTGCCGGGCGAACGGGAAATCCGTGACGCGGCGGAAATGCTGCGCAAGGCCCAACTCAAACACACCGAAATCCTGCCGTTGTACGCGCGCCTGTCGCCGGCCGAACAGCAGCGGATATTCCAGTCCCATCCAGGACGGCGCGTGGTGCTGGCGACCAACGTCGCGGAAACCTCGCTGACGGTGCCGGGCATTCGTTACGTGATCGACAGCGGTACCGCGCGGATCAGCCGTTATAGCTATCGGGCCAAGGTTCAGCGCCTGCCCATCGAAGCGGTTTCGCAAGCCAGCGCCAATCAACGCAAGGGCCGTTGCGGTCGGGTCGAGCCGGGCCTGTGTGTGCGTCTGTACAGCGAGGAAGATTTCAACGGCAGACCGGAATTCACCGATCCGGAAATACTGCGGACCAATCTGGCTGCGGTGATTCTGCAGATGCTGCATTTGCGTCTGGGCGAGATCACCGACTTCCCGTTTATCGAACCCCCCGATGGCAAAGCCATCACTGATGGTTTCAACCTGTTGCAAGAGCTGTCGGCGGTCAACCGCGAGAACCAGTTGACGCCGCTGGGCCGTCAACTGGCGCGCCTGCCGGTGGATCCGCGCATGGGCCGCATGTTGCTCGAAGCCGCCAAACAAGGCAGCTTGCAGGAAGTCTTGATCGTCGCCAGTGCGATGTCCGTGCAGGACGTTCGTGAGCGTCCGCCCGAGCGACAACAGGCCGCCGATCAGGCCCACGCGCAATGGAAGGACATCGATTCCGACTTCGCCGGGCTGGTCAACCTGTGGCGCGGTTTTGAAGAGCAGCGTCAAGCCTTGACCGCCAGTCCGCTGCGCAATTGGTGCCGCAAGAACTTCCTCAATTACCTGCGTCTGCGCGAGTGGCGCGACTCCCATCGGCAATTGAGCCTGATCTGTCGTGACCTGCAGTTGACGATCAACCAAGAACCGGCCGATTACCCCAAGCTGCATAAGGCGGTGCTTTCCGGTCTGCTCAGCCAGATCGGACAGAAGACCGAAGAAGGCGATTATCTGGGCGCGCGACAACGGCGTTTCTGGATTCATCCGTCGTCCGGGCTGGGCAAGAAGCGCCCGCAATGGCTGATGGCAGCCGAGCTGGTGGAAACCACCAAGCTGTATGCGCGCATGGTGGCCAAGATCGATGCGGACTGGATCGAGCCGCTGGCCGGGCATCTGATCAAGAAAAACCATTTCGAACCGCATTGGGAGAAGAAGCGCGGCCAGGTCGTGGCATTCGAGCAGATCACCCTGTTCGGTCTGATCGTGGTCGGCCGGCGTCCGGTGCATTACGGCCCGATCGATCCCGCCGTGTCGCGCGAACTGTTTATCCGCGAAGCGCTGGTGCGTGGCGAGATTCTGTCCCGGGCCAAATGCCTGACGGCCAACACCCAGTTGCTGGAACAGCTCGACGAGCTGGAGGCCAAGGCCCGCCGTCGCGATATTCTGGCCGACGAAGACACGCTGTTCAGCTTCTATGAAGCACGGGTGCCGGCAGAGATTCATCAAACCGCGACCTTCGACAGTTGGTACCGAATCGAGAGCCAGAAGAATCCCCAGCTGTTGATCATGCGCGAGGAAGACGTGCTGGCCCGTGAAGCCAGCGAAGTCACTGCCGCGTATTACCCGGACACCCTGCGCCTGGGCGATCTGACCCTGGCGCTCAGTTATCACTTCGAACCCAATCATCCGCGCGACGGCGTGACCCTGCGGGTGCCTGCGCCGCTGCTACCGATGCTGCCTGGCGAGCGCCTGGAATGGCTGGTGCCGGGGCTGCTGGAAACCAAATGCATCGCGCTGGTACGCAACCTGCCCAAGGCAATTCGCAAAAACTTCGTGCCAGTGCCGGACTTCATCAAGGCCGCTTTGCAGCGCATCACCTTCGGCGAGGGCTCGTTGCCCCATGCGCTGGGGCGTGAATTGCTGCGCATGACCGGCGCGCGCGTGACGGACGAGGCGTGGATCGAGGCCGCCCAGCAGCTTGAAAACCATCTGAAGATGAACCTGGAAATCCTTGACGGCAGCGGCAAATTCCTCGGCGAAGGGCGTGAGTTGGACACGTTGACTGCGCGTTTCGCCGAGGCCAGTCAGGCCGCGTTGGCGGCGCCGCAAACGGCGAAAAATCAGCAGCCGGTAGAAGCCAAAATCTTCGCTCCGGTGGCCGAAAAAACCCAACAAAACATCGCCGGCCTGTCGATGACGGTGTACCCGGCGTTGGTCGAAGAGGCGGGTACGGTCAAGGAAGGGCGCTTCTCGACACCCGCCGAAGCCGAGTTTCAGCACCGTCGCGCTTTGCAACGTCTGCTGTTGCAGCAGCTCGCCGAGCCAGCCAAGTTCCTGCGCAGCAAGCTGCCGGGGCAGACCGAGCTGGCCTTGCTCCATCGCGAAATGGGTCGGGTCGATGGGCTGATCGAAGACATCCTTTTGGCCAGCCTCGACAGCTGCATTCTCGACGGCGAAGCCAGCCTGCCGCGCGATGGCGCAGGGTTGGCGTCGCTGGCCGAACGCAAGCGTGGCGGTTGGACCGAACACGCCGAGCGCCTGGCGAAACTGACGCTGGAAATCCTCACCCTGTGGCACGGTCTGCAAAAGCGCTTCAAGGGCAAGATCGATCTGGCGCAGGCGGTGGCGCTCAACGACATCAAATCGCAGCTGGGCCATCTGGTGTATCCGGGCTTCGTTCGCGAAACCCCGGCGCAGTGGCTCAAGGAACTGCCGCGCTATTTGAAGTCGATCGAAATGCGTCTGGAAAAGCTGCCCAGTCAGGTGCAGAAGGACCGCGTCTGGAGCATCGAGCTGGCGGGGCAGTGGGCTCAGTATCAGGCCCGCACCAGCAAGCATGCCCAGGAAGGCAAGCGCGACGATGAGTTGACGCTCTACCGCTGGTGGCTGGAGGAATATCGCGTGTCACTGTTCGCTCAGCAGTTGGGGACCAAAATACCGGTTTCGGACAAGCGTTTGAACAAACAGTGGAGCCAGGTCGATGGCTGATCTGCATGAGCGGAAATCGGCTGCTATTCTGCCCGAATAGCGCGAAAACCGGGCCGTTATGGCACACTTCGCGCCTAAATCTGAAAAACGTTATAAAACTCGGTCCGGGTCCAGGACGTGTTTTGATCCGCATTGGTACGATGGTACCAATGCCCATGCCCAGCAGGTCGTTGCCTGCGACGATCAAGTAAGAGAGGAACGACCGTGCATAACGTCGTCATCAGTGGCACAGGCCTGTTTACTCCGGCCAACAGCATTTCCAACGATGAGCTGGTGCAGTCTTTCAATGCCTATGTAGCACTGTTCAATGCCGAAAACGCGGCAGCGATCGAGCGTGGGGACGTCCAGGCACAGATTGAATCAAGCGCTGCGTTCATCGAAAAAGCATCAGGCATCAAGAGCCGCTTCGTCATGGACAAGCGAGGCATTCTCGATCCGCAGCGCATGGCACCGAGCTTGCCAGAGCGTTCCAACGACGAGTGGTCGATCCTCTGCCAGATGGCGGTGAGCGCCGCCGAACACGCACTGCAGCGTGCCGGCAAGACCGCCGCTGATATCGATGGGGTGATTGTCGCCTGCTCCAACCTGCAACGGGCCTACCCGGCCATCGCCATCGAAGTCCAGGAAGCGCTGGGCATCCAGGGTTTTGGCTTCGACATGAACGTCGCTTGTTCCTCGGCCACCTTCGGCATCCAGGCCGCTTGCAACAGCATCCAGCTGGGCCAGGCTCGCGCGTTGCTGGTGGTCAGCCCGGAAATCTGCACCGGTCATTTGAATTTCCGTGACCGCGACAGCCACTTCATCTTTGGCGACGCCGCCACCGCTGTGGTGGTCGAGCGTGCTGACCTGGCGACCTCGCCTCACCAGTTCGATATCGTCAGCACCAAGCTGCAGACCAAGTTTTCCAACAATATTCGCAACAATTTCGGCTTCCTCAACCGCGCGGCGGAAGCGGGCATCGGTGCCCCGGACAAACTGTTCGTTCAGGAAGGCCGCAAAGTGTTCCGCGAGGTGTGCCCGCTGGTGGCCGAGTTGATCAGCACGCATTTGCATGAAAACGGCCTGGACGTCGGCGACATCAAACGCTTCTGGCTGCATCAGGCCAACCTCAGCATGAACCACTTAATCGTGAAGAAACTGTTGGGTCGCGAAGCGTCGGAGGAAGAAGCCCCGGTGATTCTCGACACCTACGCCAACACCAGTTCGGCCGGTTCGGTGATTGCGCTGCACACTTACCAGGACGACCTGCCGAGCGGCGCGCTGGGCGTGCTCAGCTCGTTCGGGGCCGGGTACTCGATTGGCAGCGTGATCCTGCGCAAGCATTGATCAGGGATGTCTGTCGCTGACGACGCGTTATTGATCGCCCGTCATTTGGCCCAGGAACAACAAGCTTCCGATAAGCGTTAAAACGTGGCGAAAGCCCTGTAACAGGGCTTTCGGGCTTATTGCGATTCGACGTAAAAAATCACCTGTAACAAAATGTTTATATATAAGCCATTTGTCTGACATAACCCGCCGTCAATATGCCCTCGGTCACTCGCTCAACCCCACGCCGAGCGAGTGAAATACCGCAGAAAAGTGATGCAGGGTTTTTTCTTCATCCGTTAAGACTCATCGTTTTTACCCTGCTTCGGCGGGGTTTTTTATTTCGGCTTATTCAGCGGATGCGCGATACTCGCCAGGCTTGTGCGCGATAACGCTTGGGGAATGCTGATGCCGCTACAACGTTTGGACAGTCTTTCGGCACTGCCACCGGAGCTCTGGGACGCCTTGGTACCCGATGCCCAGCCTTTTTTACGTCACGCGTTTCTCAGTGCCCTGGAAGACAGCGGCAGCCTCGGTCCGCGCTCCGGCTGGCGTGCGGAACACCTGCTGCATTACGAAAACGGCCAGTTGATTGCGGCGCTACCCAGCTATCGCAAATGGCATTCCTATGGCGAGTACGTATTCGATCACGGCTGGGCCGAAGCCTGTGCGCGCGCCGGTATCAACTATTACCCGAAGCTGTTGGTCGCCGTGCCATTCAGTCCGGTAAGTGGACCGCGTCTACTGTCGGCGACCCCGGAGGCCGGGATAGAGCTATTGGCCAGCCTGCCCGGTTACATCGAGATCGAACAGCTGTCGAGTGTGCACATCAATTTCACCGATCCGGTGGCCGATGCCTTGCTGGCTGAGCAATCGGGCTGGTTGCAGCGCCTGGGTTGCCAGTTCCATTGGCAGAACCGCGGTTATCGGGACTTTCAGGATTTTCTCGACGCCTTGAGTTCGCGCAAGCGCAAGCAGATGCGCAAAGAGCGAGAACAGGTGGCGGGGCAGGGCATCGAGTTCGAATGGCTGGAGGGCCATCAACTGAGTGAAGCGCAATGGGACTTCGTTTACGCCTGTTACGCCAACACCTACGCGGTGCGTCGGCAAACGCCGTACCTGACCCGCGAGTTTTTCAGCCTGCTGGCGGAGCGCATGCCCGAAGCGATCCGGGTGGTCTTGGCCAAACAGGGTTCAAGACCGGTGGCAATGGCCTTCAGCCTGGTCGGCAGCGACAGTTTTTATGGGCGTTACTGGGGCTGTCTGGCCGAGTTCGACCGGCTGCATTTCGAGACCTGTTTTTATCAAGGCATGGACTATGCAATCGCCAACGGATTTCAGCGCTTCGATGCCGGCGCTCAGGGCGAGCACAAGCTGATTCGTGGCTTCGAACCGGTGATTACCCACTCCTGGCATTACCTGGTGCACCCGGGGTTGAAGTCAGCGGTCAGTGATTTTCTGAAGCAGGAACGCGTCGGCATCCTGTTGTACGCCGAAGAAGCGCGGACAGCGTTGCCTTATCGGCAGGCGGATTGATCGCCAACCCCCTGTAGGAGCGCGCTTGCCCGCGATGGAGTGCGCAGCAGTCCCAAAACCAGCGAACTCGATTCTGGCAGTAGAACTGCGATCAGCATTTGGGACCGCTACGCGGTCCATCGCGGGCAAGCGCGCTCCTACAATTGACCGAGTTTGCTGCGCGACAGCGCGGTGTCGAAGACGGGGGCGGGATCTCCTACAGCGAATGGATTTACGCGGTCTTCAATCAATCCCGACAAACCCGCCCGTCTGATGCTGCCACAACCGCGCATACAGGCCACCATGGGCCAGCAGTTCGGCGTGGGTGCCGCTCTCGGCGATCTGGCCGTTCTCCAGGACCACCAGCCGATCCATGCGGGCGATGGTCGAGAGGCGGTGGGCGATGGCGATCACGGTTTTACCTTTCATCAACGTTTCCAGGCTTTCCTGAATCGCCGCTTCGACCTCAGAATCCAGGGCTGATGTCGCTTCATCCATGATCAGGATCGGCGCGTCCTTGAGCAGTACGCGGGCGATGGCGATCCGCTGACGTTGCCCCCCCGACAGTTTCACCCCGCGCTCGCCGACATGGGCGTCGAAGCCCGTGCGACCTTCAGCGTCGGACAGCAGGGGAATGAACTCATCGGCCCGGGCTTTACGCACGGCCTCCCATAATTCGATATCGGTGGCATCGGGTTTGCCGTACAGCAAGTTCTCGCGGATCGAGCGGTGCAGCAACGAGGTGTCCTGGGTGATCATGCCGATACGTTCGCGCAGGCTTTCCTGAGCGACGTGAGAGATGTCCTGCCCGTCGACCAGAATGCTTCCACCCTGCAGGTCATACAGACGCAGCAGCAAATTGACCAGAGTCGATTTGCCCGCACCGGACGGTCCGATCAGGCCGATTTTTTCGCCGGGTTTGATGTTCAGGTTCAGCCCGCTGATGATCCCGCTGCTTTTGCCGTAATGGAAATCGACATTCTCGAACTTCACGCCGCCGCGCTCGACGTTCAGTTTCGGTGCCTGCTCGCGGTCGGTCACGCTGACCGGTTGGGCGATGGTTTGCAGACCGTCCTGCACCATGCCGATGTTCTCGAAGATGCCGTTGACCACCCACATGATCCAGCCAGACATGTTGACGATACGTATCGCCAGCCCGGTTGCGAGGGCGATGGCACCGACCGAGATCGACGATTGCGTCCATAGCCACAGCGCCAGGGCAGTGGTGCCGACGATCAGCACACCGTTCATGCTGGTGATCACCGTGTCCATGGCGGTGACCACGCGACCGGCCAATTGGGTTTTTTCGGTCTGTTCGCTGATCGCTTCCCGGGCGTATTGCTGCTCGAAGTTGGTGTGGGCAAACAGCTTGAGGGTGGCGATGTTGGTGTAGCCGTCGACGATCCGCCCCATCAATTTGGAGCGCGCTTCCGACGAGACCACTGAGCGCTCTTTGACCCGTGGCACGAAGTACCAGAGGGCCAGAATGTAGCAAACGATCCAGGCCAGCAGCGGGATCATCAGACGCCAATCGGCCTCGGCGAACAGCACCAGGGCGCCGATGGCGTAGATCAACACATGCCACAACGCGTCCACCGCTTGTACCGCCGAATCACGCAACGAGTTACCGGTCTGCATGATCCGCTGGGCGATGCGCCCGGCGAAGTCGTTCTGGAAAAAATTGATGCTCTGCTTGAGCACGTAGCTGTGGTTCTGCCAGCGAATCATGCTGGTCATGCCGGGGCTGATGGTCTGGTGCACCAGCAGGTCGTGCAGGCCGACGAAAATAGGCCGGAACACCAACGTAACCACCAGCATCCAGATCAATTCGGCGCTGTGCTCGCTGAAGAAATGGGCATTGGGTGTGCCTTGGGCCAGGTCGATAATTCGGCTCAGGTAGCTGAACAGCGCGACTTCGATCAGCGCACCGATCAGCCCGACCACCAGCAACGCGACGAAGCTCGGCCATACCTGACGCAGGTAATAGACGTAAAACGACAGGACTTTATTCGGAGGGGCAGCAGTGGGGGCGTCGCGAAAAATATCGATCAGTTGTTCAAAACGACGATAGAGCATTGGTTCTGACGCCCACCGCAGCGGGCTCTCCTTACGGGTGGAAAGCTTTCCTCATCAGACTGCATGAAACCGGCTTTGCTTGCGACGATTTCATGCCACCTGATGCGTATCGACTCAGTCGATACGTTTGGCTGACTTGATCAGCACAGGGGTTGAAGGCACGTTTTGCATACCGTCTTTGGTGGTGGTTGGGGTATTCGCGATCTGGTCGACCACGTCCATGCCCTTGACCACCTTGCCGAACACCGCATAACCGAAGTCGCGATTGCCGTGGTCGAGCATCTCGTTGTCTTTGTGGTTGATGAAGAACTGGCTGGTGGCCGAGTTCACATCCGAGGTGCGCGCCATGGCGATAGTGCCGCGTACGTTATGCAGGCCGTTGTCGGCTTCGTTCTTGATTGGGTCTTTGGTGGGTTTTTGCACCATGTACTGGTTAAAACCACCGCCCTGAACCATGAAACCCGGGATCACCCGGTGAAAAATAGTGTTGGTGTAGAAACCGCTGTCGACGTACGCCAGAAAGTTCTGGGTGCTGATCGGCGCCTTGGTGTCTTCCAGTTCGATCTCGATCTGACCCATATCAGTGGTCAGCAGAACGTGAGTTGGCTTGCCAGCCGGTTGTGCAGCCATCAGGTTGGCGGCAAACAGAACGGAACAGGTGGCGAGGGCGATTTTTTTCAACATGGGTCAGTGATCCTGGGTAGTGGTTTCGACTGCAAACAAGCACTTCATTCGGGTGCGATCAAGCGCACAAGGTAAGCACGTTTGGGTTTTTTTAGACAGTGCCGGGCGGCTAGTCCAAAGGGATAGCGCCACGAAAAATACCTGTCCGATGTGACATTCATTGCCCCGATGAGACCTCTACCGCATCGACAAATTCAAGCAGCGCTCGATTGAAGGCCTCGGGTTGATCAAGAGGAGTTGCGTGTCGGGAATCCGCAATCACCACCAGTCGGGCCTGGCTGATCAGACGCATGTAATCTTCTTTCAGCGCTACCGGGGTGTAATCGTGGTCGGCGCTGACGATCAACGTCGGGCAACTGATTCGCGACAATCGTTCCTGCACCCCCCAACCCACAAGGGCATCGAAACTGGCGAGGTAGGCGCGTTTGTCATTCTGTCCCCAGCGCTCGGCTATTTTGTGGCGCAGTTCGGCCTGTTCGGGTTTGGGAAACAGGATCTGGCCCAGGCCCTTGCCGATGGCAGCCATGCTCAGCAGACGCCCGAAGCCCCAGCGTTTGGCCCAATACAAGCCGTCTTTGACTGTTTTGATTTTGACTTGCGGCGCGCTGTTGACGATGCACAGGCTTTTGAGCAAGTGCGGCTGATCGACCGCCAGTTGAAAGCCGATCATCCCGCCCATCGACAGTCCGACCAGATGCACCGGCGCCAGCCGCAAATGCTCGATCAGCGCCACAACGTCGGCGGTAAAGCCGGGGATGCTGTAGCGCTCATCGGGCTTGTCCGAGCGGCCGTGGCCGCGCACGTCCATGACGATCACCCGATAGTGCGCGGCCAGTGCCGGGATCTGGTATTCCCAGTCCTGGCAGCTGGAACCCAGACCGTGCATCAATAGCAGCGGCGAACCCTGACCATATTCCTCGTAGTGCAATGAACAGCCATCATGCTCAAAAAAGGCCATGGTCGATCTCCCTGTCAGGCTTGTTGTGGGGCAGCAAATGCAGCGTCCAGCGGGGCCGTGTCGAAGTTGCGGATCAAGTCGATCAGGATCTGCGTCGCGGGCCCCAATGGCTTTTCCTTGTTCGCGTAAAGATAGAACAACGGATGACGACTGCCGCCTTGATCCAGCGGCAATGCTTTAAGCACGCCCTCCTTGAGCTCACGCTCGATCAAGTGCCGTGGCAGCCAGGCGAAGCCCAGACCGCTGCTGACGAAGGTCGCCGCCGTTGCCAGGCTGCCGACGGTCCAGCGTTGCTCGGCGCCCAGCCAGCCGACGTCACGGGGTTGCTGCCGGCCGGAGTCGCGAATCACCACCTGTAGTTGGCTTTCCAGGTCCTGGAACGTCAATTCGCGATGCATTTGATGCAACGAATGTTCAGGGTGGGCGACGGCGACGAACTCGACGGCGCTCATCTCGGTGCCCAGATACCCAGGAATATTGAAGCCACTGATGGCCAGATCGGCGACGCCTTCGAGCAGCACTTCTTCAACCCCGGACAGCACTTCCTCGCGCAACCGCACGCGGCAGCCCCGGCTTTGCGGCATGAACGCGGTCAAGGCCCGCACCAGTCGCGCATTAGGGTAGGCGGCATCGACCACCACCCGCACTTCCGCCTCCCAGCCTTGCTCCATATGGTGGGCCAGGTCTTCCAGTTGGCTGGCCTGCTTGACCAGTTGCCGCGAGCGGCGCAGCAACACGCCACCGGCTTCCGTCAACACGGCTTTGCGCCCGTCGATACGCAATAACGGTACGCCAAGCTGGTCCTGCATTCGCGCCACGGTGTAACTCACCGATGACTGTGAGCGGTGCAGGGCCTCGGCGGCCTGGGCGAAACCACCATGGTCGACCACGGCTTGCAATGTTCGCCATTGATCAAGGGTCACGCGGGGCGCTTTCATGATTGGATCCTTCTGCCATAAGCTGGCAGCCCTAATTGGAGACTGCCGGATGAAAAAATTCTGTTGTGTGTTGTTGGCGTTGTTGCCTGTCAGTGCTTTCGCCTATTCGATTGACGTGGAGAAGCATCTCACGGGTGTCAGCATCGACTACACCAGCCACGATACCGACTACGACATGGGCTCCATTACCTTGAACAACTACGGCGACGTTGATGCCCAGTGCACGGTGGTGTTCATCAATGGCCCTGAGTCGCCACGTACCCGTCGCGTGCAGATCGCTGCGAAACACAGCGCGGACGTCTCGGCAAAATTCAGCCGCAACATCATCAAGCTGCGGATCAAGCTGACCTGCGAAGCGAAGTAAAACGCTCGATCGGGGCCTGCTCCGCTCTGTAGCGAGAGTAGTGCCCCATTTTCGATAAAACAATTTATTAGATGGGTTGTAGCAGTTTTTTACGCTTTTTAATCGATACGTGCCTGTTTAACCTTCACTCCATCGACTCAAGACACTCTTCGATGGAGGCAACATCCCATGTCCCGCGTACTGATCATTGAAAGCAGCGCCCGCCAGCAAGGCTCGGTTTCACGCCAATTGACCCAGCAATTCATCGGCCAATGGCAAGCCGAGCATCCTGCCGATCAGATCTCAGTGCGTGACCTGGCGACCAACCCTGTGCCGCACCTGGATTCGAACCTGATGGGTGGCTGGATGAAACCGGCCGAGCAACGCAACGAAGTGGAGCAATTCGCGTTGGAGCGCTCCAATCAGCTGACCGACGAACTGGTCGCTGCCGATGTATTGGTGCTGGCCGCGCCCATGTACAACTTCGCGATCCCCAGCACCCTCAAAGCCTGGTTCGACCATGTGCTGCGTGCCGGCGTGACCTTCAAATACGGCGAGACCGGCCCGCAAGGCCTGCTCACCGGCAAGCGTGCTTACGTGTTGACCGCTCGCGGTGGTATCTACGCTGGCAGTCCCCTCGATCATCAGGAACCCTACCTGCGTCAGGTGCTCGGCTTTGTCGGCATCCACGACGTCACCTTCATCCACGCCGAAGGCCTGAACATGGGCGGCGATTTCCTTGAGAAAGGTCTGAACCAGGCGAAAGCCAAACTCGCTCAGATCGCTTGATCCCGAGCGCTACACCGACTTCCCTTTGGTACCTGTTGCTCCTTCGGTGCACTGCCCGATCCTCTTTATTGATGATCGGGCTTTTTTGTTGCCTGACCTATTGTTTACGTCAAGCAATAGGTCAGGCACCGATCCTACAGGGACTTACTTGAAATGGCCTGCAGTGGTAAATCGAGCAACAAAAAGCCTCCGTTTAGTAAAGAAAAAGACCAGTTGTAGTAAAGAAACTCGGCCTCGGCGCTCGAAACCGTTAATCTATGCGACGTTTTTTTGTTTTTCGTCGAGGTAACACCCGTGTTTTCCCAATTCGCCCTGCACGAACGCCTGCTTAAAGCCGTGGCCGAGCTTAAATTTGTCGAGCCTACGCCTGTGCAAGCAGCGGCTATTCCGCTGGCACTGGAAGGGCGTGACCTGCGGGTGACTGCGCAAACCGGTAGCGGCAAAACCGCAGCCTTCGTTTTGCCGATGCTCAATCGCCTGATGGGCCCGGCCAAGGTTCGTGTCGACATTCGCGCAGTGATTCTGCTGCCGACCCGCGAACTGGCGCAGCAGACCCTCAAGGAAGTCGAGCGTTTCTCTCAGTTTACGTTCATCAAATCCGGCCTGATCACTGGCGGTGAGGACTTCAAGGTCCAGGCCGCCATGTTGCGTAAAGTACCGGACATCCTGATCGGCACCCCAGGGCGCCTGCTGGAGCAACTCAACGCCGGCAACCTGGACCTGTCTCAGGTCGAACTGCTGATTCTCGATGAAGCCGACCGCATGCTCGACATGGGTTTTGCCGAAGACGTCGAACGACTGGCGGGCGAGTGCAAGAACCGTCAGCAAACGCTGCTGTTCTCGGCCACCACCGGTGGCGCCGGCCTGCGCGAAATGATAGGCAAGGTATTGACCGATCCGCAGCATTTGCAGGTCAACAGCGTCAGTGAACTGGCCGCAGGCACCCGCCAGCAGATCATCACCGCTGACCACAACAGCCATAAAGAGAAGATCGTTCATTGGCTGCTGGCCAACGAGACGTATCAGAAAGCCATCATCTTCACCAACACCCGCGCCATGGCTGACCGCCTTTACGGTCGTCTGGTCGCGCTGGAGTACAAGGCGTTCGTTCTGCACGGCGACAAGGACCAGAAGGATCGCAAGCTGGCCATCGACCGTCTGAAGCAAGGCGGCGTGAAGATCCTGGTGGCGACTGACGTGGCTGCCCGTGGTCTGGACGTTGACGGTCTGGACATGGTGATCAACTTCGACATGCCGCGCAGTGGCGACGATTATGTGCACCGCATCGGCCGTACCGGTCGTGCGGGTGGCGAAGGTCTGGCCATCTCGCTGATCTGCCATGGCGACTGGAACCTGATGTCCAGCGTCGAGCGCTACCTGAAGCAGAGCTTCGAGCGTCGCACGATCAAGGAAGTCAAAGGCACTTACGGCGGACCGAAGAAGGTCAAGGCGTCGGGCAAGGCTGTCGGCGTGAAGAAGAAAAAGACCGGCGACAAGAAAACCGAGAAGAAGAGCAGCGCCAAGGCGCCGACCAAACGCAAAATCACCAACCGGCCAAAAACCGATCCGTTGTCGCTGGTCAGCGCGGATGGCAAAGCGCCGTTGAAGAAACGCAAGCCAGAAGTGCCAGCTGCCGAATAAATAAGCGGTCAGCGATTCAGCAAAAAAACCGGGCCCTTTGTTCTTCGGAGGGACCGGTTTTTTTGTGGGCGATCAATAGTCAGCTTTCTGGCCAGCGGTATCCAGCTCCTTGAGGCGCTGATCAATCAGTTGGCATTTGTCCGGCAAGTCCTTGCTGGCGGTTTCCAGGTGCATGTTTTTGAGCTCCTCATTTAACTTCTTGGCTTTCTCCGGATTCTTTTGGGTGAGTTTCTGTACTTCCTGGGCCAGTTGCTCACGTTTGGCTGTGGCTTCTTCGAGGGTACAGGCCCAGGCAGGGACGGCGGACAGCAGTGCCAGGGTGGTGGTGATGCTCAGCAGGGTCTTCATGGTCTGCCTCTTTGCGATGGGCTTATCTGATTGAGGGTTCTGGCGCCTCAAAAGTTCAGCAATCGATGCGCCCAACTGAAGCTGAACGGCCACTTCAGAAATCGGTCACTACAATAAGTGCCAAGCCTGTTGGCGGGATGTCACGGGCTTTTTACCCATGCTGGCTGGAGGTTGATCATGACTCAATACAACTGGGACCTTATTGAACGCCTGCTTCACGAAGTGCAAAACAGCGCAGGCAAAAGTTTCGTCCCGCGTGCTTATGCCGAAGAACAAGCCGCTGCTCAGGCTGCTGATGGGGAGTCCACCGGTAATCTGGATCATTTGAAAGCTATTTCCGGGGAATATGAAGCCTTGCTGCTCAAACGCGGCTTTATCGAGTCTCGTCCTGAAGAAGAAGGCGGCAATGGCGAAAACTTCGTCCTGACAGCGCGCGGCTCCAGCTTGCTGTCGCTGATCGATAGCAGCATTCCGGGCAATGACCATCCGCGTCAGGTGCTGGACGAACAGCCCGATGCGTTGGATCCGGACACATTCGAGGCAGTCGCTTCCCAGGCGCAGATTGCTTGAGCGAAGGCGGCCTGTCGCTGCCTTGATCAGCTCTGCTGTCCTGTCTGTAAGCAACTCAAGCCACTGAAGTCCTCTCGTATTTCAGCGATTTTCTGCAGCAAGTGCTGGCGTTGCTCAGGCGTGCTCTCGGCCATCAGGTCTGCCAGCAAGCGGTTCGTCGCGTGTTCGGCCAAGTCATAGGCCTGGCGATACTCCGGCGTCCAGAAACTGTCCCGTTTCTGCAAGAGTTGCGCGATGCGTTGTGGGAATTCGCTGGTCTGGCGTTGCTGGACGGCGTCGAGGAACAGCGCCTGCCAATGAGCGCGGTTATCGATCCGCATTCGATTTTGTTCGCCCAGCGAAGATGACCAGCTCAATATCCGTTGACGCTGAGCCAGATTCAATGTGCCGATCCACGGGCTGAGGCGCTTTTCCATACGCCTGGCTCGGTCGCTGATCTGTTTATCCAGAGGTGGCTTGACGAGTTTATCTTTACGCTCACGCAGGTCCTTGGCGAACGCTGCCTGCATCGCCTGTACTTGCTTGTCGTCCAACTGACTGAGCAGTTCCACTGCTGAGGGGGTGATTCTCTCGGCGATCGTCTCTATAGCTTGCTTCGTCTCGGCGGTGCGTGCATTGAGTTCGGTCTCGGTCACATGGTTGGTCTTGACCATCTGCTGCAAGCGGTCCAGCCAGGTGAGGTAGCCGGGCAATTGCGTGGTGCAATGCCAACTCAGGTGTTCTTTGAGGCGTTCATCCAGCCAACTCTTCTGATTGGAGGTCATGTCCAGATAGTCGTTGAGCGACCAGGGGATGATGACGTCCAGGTGACGATAGGCCAGCCCGACACGGGTGCATCCAGACATTGTCAAAAAAAAGGCCATCAACAGCACAATGGGAGCTTGGAGGGGGTTACGCATGGGGTGACTTCCTTGAGAGACCAGCCTTCCTTGCAGAATGAACCTGGCGATTTACATTTGCTCATAGTCTCAGAAAAAAGAGCGTACCGCTGCTGGCCAGTTGCTGGGGGAGCAAGGCGATTGCCAGTGGGGTTTACGCTGGGCAGGGTGTTCGAGCAGGTCGATGACCTTAGGGGGATCAGGCGTATCGATGGCCCTAGCGCCTTGAGGAACAAAGCGCATAGAGATCGACCGCTGAAGCGGGGGGGATTACTTTTTGCCGAGGGTGATTTGCTTGGACGGGCCGAAAGTCTGGCCGCTGACGCCTTTGGCGATCTGCTGGATTTCACCACCGGATTTCAAGAAAGCAGCGATTTGTGCATTGATCGAATCGCTTGTCTCAACGGCCGGAGCTGCCTTTGGTTTCGAGTTGGATGCTTTTACGCGCATAGCTGCCATTAACCTATATAAACTTGATACGGCCAGCAATTGTATATGAAATGCTTGACAATTGCTTGGTAAATATAGCCCTAAAACACTGATGATTCTGCGCTGTTCCATCGGACAGGCATCTGCTGTATTTAGCCGCTAACTGTCTGTTTTGACTGGAAAGTTATTTTATCAGGGGTTCGACGGGGGTAGCCGGGTGAGCCGTCAGGGTCTGTTGACCTGACGAGTGGGGCCGTTCTGTCTTTCGCTGCGGTCAGTCGCCATGAGCAAGACCTTGATTTTTCTGGCCTTCCGGATCCAGTCGGATGGACGTCGTCGCGCGCCCCGAACACAACCGGCAAACTCGGGTAGAATGCCGCCCACGCAATGAGGGTATTTGGAAATGGCTTTAGTCGGGCGCTACAACAGCTTGCAAGTGGTAAAACACACTAACTTCGGTTTATATCTGGACGGTGCTCAGGACGGCGAAATTCTGCTGCCCAATCGCTATATTCCTAAAGATATTCCCAGCGAAGATGAGGACTGGCTCAACGTTTTCATTTATCTGGACAGTGATGACAAACTGATTGCCACCACTGAAAAACCAAAAGTTCAGGTCGGTGAGTTTGCCAGCTTGAAAGTCGTCGAAGTGAACAGCATCGGCATCTTCCTTGACTGGGGCCTGTCCAAGGATTTGCTCCTGCCGTACTCCGAAGAAAAACGTACGATGCAGGCCGGCGAGTATTGCGTGGTCCACGTCTATCTGGACAAACACACGCGCCGGATCACTGCCACCGCCCGACTGGACCGCTATCTGGACAAGACCCCTGCCGATTACAAGGTCGGTCAGGAAGTCAATTTACTGGTGGCTGAAGCAACCGATATGGGCTTCAAGGCCATTATCAACAACAAACACTGGGGCTTGATTCACAAGAACGAAGTGTTCAAGTTCTTGCGTCCGGGCAAAGAAGAAAAAGGCTTCATCAAAGAAATTCGTGCCGACGGCAATATCAGTCTGAGCCTGCAACCCGTGGGCGAACAGGCGGCCAGCAGCCTGAACTCGAAGATCCTTGCCAAGTTGCGGGAAAACAACGGCGTGCTACCGGTCAGCGACAAGAGCGATCCGCAAGTGATCAGCGGCTTGTTCGGGGTCAGCAAGGGTAACTTCAAGAAGGCGATCGGCGCGCTGTACAAACAGGGCCAGATTGTCATTCATGCGGACCGCATCGAGCTGGTCTGAGGTTCAGGTCAGGCATGGATCAACTGTAGACGCGGGTTTGCCTGCGATGGCGGTAATTCTGACACACCGCGTCAAGCGGATCACAGGCAAGCCAGCTCTACAGTTCAGATCCAGATCACGCGCTTAGCCGGTCGATCTCCCGTTTGAGCTGGTCGATTCCCATGGCGCCATTGAGCACCGTGGCCTTACTCAACGGCTGATCCGCCCGACGAATCAAAAAGGCCGGCACCGCGCGCAATCCCAATTGATCCGCCAGGCCCTCATCGGCCAGTATCTGCTCGGCGTAGCGATGGCTCGACAAGGCGCTGTACAGTGCCTGCGGATCCAGCCCGGTCCGGCTGCCCAGCTCTACCAGTTCTGGCACCTTACCGATATCCCGCCCAAACTCGAAAAACGCCCGAAACGCTTCTTTGTGAAAGCTTTCGAACTTGCCTTGTGCCTTGGCGAAGGCCGCCGCTTCAAGCACGTTGCGGCTACGAGGCTGAACCGGTGGCATCTTCAATACCATGTTGCGTCTTTCCGCCATCGGGTAGACCGAGCGCAACCAGGTCGAACGTAGATAATCGGTGTCAGGGTCAAGGGTCGCAATGGGTTCAGGACGCAATTCGAAGGCGTGCCACTGCATGGCAATCCGCGACCCGTATTCGCGCTGAAGCTGCTCGAACACCGGCAGTTGCAGATAGCAGAAGGGGCAGACGTAATCGCTCCAGATATCGGCTTTCAGTTGACTATCACTGTTCATATCCAATTCTCCATGACTGCTATCTAACAGTGACTCCCACAACTCAGGAAAAGTCCTGCCGTTGGGTGGATCAATCGTATGTCGCAGGAATTGTGGTGTTCGGCGTTATGCCCGGCCTGCGACGCGATCGTCTGGCGCATGCGGCGGGCTATTTGCTGACGCGCAGGTTTGCCTGAGCGAAGGGGATGTCGGGGGATGCTGTATCCCCCCGAGAATGCGATTTATTTCTGAAGGCTATTTTTGCAAGAAGGAGGCGAACGGCACGTTGGCGCCCGTCGGGCGAACGTCCTTGAGGAAGGAGTCCTTGTCGGCGCTCAGTTCCAGGCTGACGGTGCAATTGCGTTTGCCTTCGTTGCGGACCACCAGACCTTCCATGTGATCGCGCAGATACACCGTCGGCACTTTCAAGTGCAGCAGTTGGTCGGTGCTTGGGGTATGCAACAGTAAATGCACCCATTCGTACTGACCGATCTGCAGGCGGCTCATCGGCAGGTCGAACCACCAAATGTTCTTGTTAGTGTTCAGCGCCGTGAAATGGCTGTTGTTGACACCGAGCACGGCTCCGCCGAGTTCCTGGTTTCTGCGAGCGATGGCCAGCTTTTTATCGAGTTTCATAGCATTCCTGTGGATCTGTATGTTCAGCGCGGTGACCTTGATCACCACAGCCTGACTGCGTCGCGCATTCTCGGGGGTTGCTGCGCAAACTTAAAGTTAAACCTGCATGGCGCGATCAAATGACGCTGTTTTGGTGCTTTGAGTCGGCGACGAACGGGAAGACCGGCAGGAAAACTTTTTGAAACTCTGCGCAGCGAAGGGGGGTCAATCCCTATGTCGAGGTTATGGCATCTACTTTTCCATCCAGGAGATACACCATGAGTAGCACTGGCGATAAAGTCAAAGGTATGACCAACGAAGCAGTCGGTAAGGTCAAACAAGGCGTCGGCAAAGCCACCGACAATCCGAAACTCAGAACTGAAGGCAAGACCCAGGAACTCAAAGGCGACGTCCAACAAGCCGTGGGTAAGGCGAAAGATGCGGTGAAAAAGGGTGTCGATAACGCCTGAGTCGCATAGTTGGCGTGAAGTGAAACGCAACGGCCGTCCCTGGATGGCCGTTGTTGTATCTGTCAGAGCTATCTATAGAGGCTGTCTGGCTGACAAAGATTGAAACCTATTCACGGTCGTCTGTCAGGCTACGTTAAGGTAGAACGCAGCCCTCAAACGGGCAGGCTGGAGAGTTGAAGCACTTGCCCTTTTTTCAGCGAAGTCAGCTTGAGTTACGTCGTAAGGAGACGCCATGATTTTTCCGGATTTGCGCGACCTTCACCTGGGTAAGGTGTTGGTGCATACCGTCAAAGAGTTCATGGATGACGAGATGTCGACCTATGCGTCGGCATTGGCTTATCAAATGCTGTTTTCGCTGTTTCCGTTCCTGCTGTTCCTCATCGCCCTGATCGGCTTTCTGCACCTGCCGGATTTCTTCTCCTGGCTGCGTCTGCAATCGGAACTGGTGTTGCCTCCGCAAGCGCTGGAGCAGGTCAACCCGGTGATCGACCAGTTGCAGCAATCCAAGGGTGGACTGCTGTCGATCGGTATCGTCATCGCGTTATGGACCGCCTCGGCGGGCGTGCGCTTGATGATGAGCGCGATGAACGCGGCCTACGATGTGGTGGAAGGGCGGCCGATCTGGAAGCGTTTCCCGCTGTCGATTTTCTACACCGTCGGGATCGCTGTGATACTGCTGGCGACCGCTGGCTTGATGGTCACCGGGCCACAAGTAATGGATTGGCTGGCCGGACAGATCGGCATGGAAGACTTTATCGTCACCTTGTGGACCGTGTTGCGCTGGCCGGTGATCATCATCCTGATGATGATGGCGGTGGCGTTGATCTACTACGTGATGCCTGATGTGGAACAGGAGTTTCGTTTCATCTCCCCAGGCTCGGTGCTGGCGGTGGTGGTCTGGATCATTGCTTCGCTGGGCTTTGGTTATTACGTCAAGGTCTTTTCCAACTACAACGCCATGTACGGCAGCATTGGCGCGATTATCGTGCTGTTGCTGTATTTCTATATTTCGGCGGCGGTGCTGCTGCTGGGCGCGGAAATGAATGCAGTGATCGAGCACATGTCTACCGAGGGCAAGAATCCGGGTGACAAAACGTTCAGGAACGGCGCCGATGACCCTGATGCCAAACAGCATGTTTCGGGGCTCGGGCGTGATCATTCCGTGCCCACTCCAGCGAAGGCTGACGAATCCTGAGCGCGATGTGGCACGATTGTGGCATTGGCTGATAGATAAGGGTTTTTATGATTCGCAAAATTCTGAAAATGGGTGATGAGCACTTGCTGCGCATCGCGCCTCCGGTGCCTGAAGCCCTGTTCGGTACGCCCGAACTCCAGGCCTTGATTGCAGACATGTTCGAGACCATGGAGAGTGTCGGTGGGGTCGGGCTGGCGGCACCGCAGATCGGCGTTGATCTGCAACTGGTGATCTTCGGTTTCGAGCACAGCGAGCGCTACCCGGAGGCCGAAGCTGTCCCGCAAACCATCCTGCTCAACCCCCTGATCACGCCGCTGAGCCCAACCCTGGAAGAGGGGTGGGAAGGTTGTCTGTCAGTGCCGGGTTTGCGCGGTGTGGTGGAGCGTTACGAAAATATCCGCTACGAAGGTTTCGATCCCGATGGCCGCCCGATCCAGCGCACCGCACACGGCTTTCACGCCCGTGTGGTGCAGCATGAATGCGACCACCTGATCGGCCGGCTGTATCCGTCGCGGATCAGCGACTTCAGCAAATTCGGTTTCACTGAAGCGCTGTTCCCGGACATGGACCCCAACGCGGACGAGTGAGCTTATAGTGTGACGGGTTTCCCTGTCGTTCAGGCCCGGCTCATCGCGATCAGGGCTTTGGTGCGGCTGTAGCGTTCAAACCTGTCTGTCAGGGCTTCAGGCAGGTTCGAAGCCGTTTCGAAGCCCCCGCGTTGGTAAAAACTCAACAAATCCGGGTGGCAGAACAGCCAGACAGGTCCATGGGTGTGCGCCAGCGCCTCGCCGATCAAGCGACTGGCAATCGCCTGGCTGCGCAATGACGGAGCGACGAACAATCCGGTCAACCAATGCCCGTCAGCGACCGCGGTCAGGCACAGTGCCCCGACGATTTCAGCTTGTTTCGCCACCCAAAGCTGTGCCTCGCTGCCCGACCGCATTGGCGATTTATGCCCACGGTAAAACTTGTTCAGCAGCGGTCTGGATGACTCGGGCAGCAAGCAAAACTGGATGGCGGGCATGAGGCTCGATAGCTCGACGGCAGCAGGTCAGGGGAGGTGCGGTGCACAAAAGACGGCCCTTGCGGACGGCGCATCATACCGCGCGGTAATCGGTATCAGTGTGGCATCCGATTAGGTGTATAACTGATCCCAGATCCCTCACAGTGGAGAGCGCATCATGAGCAAAGGCATGGAATCAAAGAAAGCCGCGAAGAAGAAACCGGCAAAAACCCTCGATGAAAAACGCGCTGATAAAAAAGCCAAAAAATCCGATGCCGGGCTTTTTGGTCATTGATTCAAGCTTGCGGAGCCTTTTGGGCTCCGCATCCTCTTCTGCTGTTCTAAGTTCATAACCCATCGATCTACAAGATTTTCCTGCGTCGTGACACAGAAGGATTGCAGTCATCTTTTTCGACTGATCCGACCATGACGTGGGAACTGTTCAATGCCCAATTACCTCGATGATGCCCAGCGCGACGAAGTGCTGCGTCTGGGTCAAAGCTTTACCGGTCATAGCGAATGGCCGACCTGGTTACTGCTGATGGGGGTTTATTCGGGATGGTTCGGGCTGTTGCTCGCCAGTCGCTGGTTGGGCGTTTGGCCGACCACGTTGTTGATGATTCCTCTGTTGGTGCTGTGGATGTCGCTGCAGCACGAGTTGCTCCACGGCCATCCGACACGCTGGTTGTGGCTGAACAAAGCGTTTGGCTATGCGCCGTTCGCGGTCTGGTATCCGTACTCGCTGTATCGCGACACCCACCTGGCCCATCACCGCGATGAAGACTTGACGCTGCCGGGCCTCGATCCGGAAAGCCGCTACCTCAGCCAGCACCATTGGCAGCAGACGTCCCCGACCCTCCGAACCCTGCGCTGGCTGGATAAAACCTTGCCCGGCCGGTTACTGCTCGGCGCGCCACTGGCCTTGATGGTGCTCGTTCGCGATGGGTTTGAGAGCCTGCGCCGGGGCGAGCGTCAAGCCTGGCTGATGTGGCTGACCCATGGCGCCTTCAGCGTGCTGATGTTCTGGTTTATCGCGGGTTACAGCGCCGTGCCGGTCTGGCATTACCTGCTGTTGATCACGCTGCCGGCGCTGTCGGTAGCGATGGTCCGTTCCTATTACGAACACCGCCCTACCGAACGCCCTGAACAGCGGACGGTGATCAACGAAGCAGCATGGCCCTGGCGCTGGCTGTTCCTGCATTTGAACCTGCATCTGGTGCACCACGACTTGCCCGGTCTGCCCTGGTATTACCTGCCCAGGGTCTATCAGGCCCGGCGCGAACAATGGGTGGCCCGCAGCGGTGGTTTTCTGGTGCAAGGATATGGTGAACTGTTCCGCCGGCATAGCCTGAGCCCTGTCGACAGCCCGCAGCACCCATACGCCTGACTTGGAACTCGAGCATGACCCACGGCTTTGCAGCGTTACTGATGTACGTCGCTCCGGATCGGCTGCGTGGAGCCAATGAAGCCTGGCTGACACGAATTCTCCAACGGCTCGGCGTCGCCCGGGACAACGCCGAAGGCCTGGCGCTGATGCCACTGTGGCTGTCGCCGGATCTTCTGTTAAGCCAAACCTGTGGTTACCCGTTGATGACCGCGCTGCGCGGCAAGGTGCGGTTGATCGGTCGTCCGGTTTACGATTTGCCGCACAGCACCGAAGGCAATCATTGCAGCCTGCTGCTGACCCGCAGCCAAGACCCGCGCACTCAGCTCGGGGAGTTCCGTGGCAGCCATGGTCTGATCAATAACGAGGACTCCAATTCCGGCATGAATCTGCTGCGTCATCGTCTGGCGTCGTTGCAGCGTGACGGGCGATTTTTCTCAAAGGTGTCGCTGACTGGCGGTCATCGCGAGAGCCTGCGCTGGCTGCGCGAGGGGCGTGGGGATCTGGCGGCTATCGACAGTGTCACCTACGCCTACCTGGCCCGTGATGCCAGTGACGAGATCGCCGGTCTGCGCATCGTCGCCCACAGCGCCATCAGTCCGAGCCTGCCCTATATCGGCGCCGCCTCCCTGGATGCCGCACAGGCCGAGCGAATTCGTGAAGCAATGAATCACGCGCTTGAGGACCTGCCCCATGTCGCCGCCACGCTGGCGATCCGTGAAGTACTGCCTGTCCGTGAAGAGGACTATCACGTCCTGCTCGATTACCAGCGCGAAGCCGAAGAGAACGGGTTGCCTCAGTTGCTGCCCGATCCTCAGTAGGAGATTTCTGTTGTCTGGCTGCAATCCTGTGAGAGATTCTATGTTCCCAGACAAGTTGTTCGAGGATTGCCCAAATCCTGTGGGAGGGCCCGCCCCGTCTTCGACGCCGCGCTGTCGCGCAGCAAACACGGGCTCGATTCTGCCCGGAGGGCGTAGGAGCTGACTTGTCTGCGATAAGGGCCGAAGGACCTTCCAGCGGTGGTGAATCACTATTTTTGCCAGCGCTTCGCACTGGATCGCAGACAAGTCAGCTCCTATGGAATTAGCGTCAGGCTGAAAATTCCATAAAATATACTCTTTATTTTTCAACGGCTTATAGGTTGTTTGATGGGAGGCCTCGCCGCGTCTTCGACGCCGCGCTGTCGCGCAGCAAACTTGGTGTTGGGTTCACCCTGAATCCCCGTGGGAGCGAATTCATTCGCGAAGGCGTCGGCACATCCAGCATCGTCGGCGCCTGATAGACCGTATTCGCGAATAAATTCGCTCCCACAGTTGATCCCGCATTCCAAAAAATAATCTTTTAAACCCAATGGTTTACAGGTTGTTTGATGGGAGGCCTCGCCGCGTCTTCGACGCCGCGCTGTCGCGCAGCAAACTGGGGCACGTCGTAGAATCGAAGCGCGCGCGGGGACCAAGACCGTAGCCATCACTGGTGTGTACGCACCCGCATGGGAGAGTGGTCCGCACGGTATCGGCGTGGAGTCGTTGTCGGCACAGCAAGCTGTGACCACGTATGAGAGAGTGAATCCATTCGCCACCGTGCTCCCCGCGCGCCCCTCAATCCTGCGAGGAATTGTCATGGCGCGCAAGAACCAGCAGAAACGTTTTGAAGTGGTTCACCCTCATTGTGCGGGTATCGATATTGGCAGTCGCGAGCATTGGGTGGGGGTCAACCCCGACCAGAGCGACACCCCTGTCCGCTCGTTTAAAACGTTCACCGACGAGTTGCTCGCATTAGCCGATTGGCTCGAAGCGTTGAAGATCAATGTCGTGGCCATGGAGGCAACCGGGGTCTACTGGATACCGCTGTTTGAAATCCTCGATGCACGGGGCTTCGAGGTGTATTTGGTGAACTCCCGCGCCACCCGCCAGACCTCCGGGCGCAAATCCGATGTGCTGGACTGCCAGTGGATTTGGCAGCTCATGACCCACGGCTTGCTCAGAGGCGCCTTTCGGCCCGCCGACGACATTTGCTCGATGCGCTCTCTGGTTCGCCAGCGCGCAATGAAAGTTCGCGATCAGGCCAAGAGCGTCAATCGCATGCAGAAAGCCTTGACCCAGATGAACATCCAGCTAGCCACTGTCATCAGTGACATCACCGGCCTGACGGGCAAGAAAATCCTCAACGCGATCATCGGCGGCGAGCGTGATCCGTACGTATTGGCCGGTTTTCGAAACGGTCACATCAAGGCCGATCATGAAACCATTGCCCGCAGCCTGCGCGGTAACTGGCGAACCGAGCATCTGCATGCCCTGGCTCAGGAAATGGCGACGCATGATTTTCTGGAACAGCAAATTGCCGAATGCGATCAGGCCATCGCTCACGCCATTGATCGACTGCCGGTATTGAACGATGAACCTCTGCCGCCGGCCAAGACACTGCGCAGCCCGCACCGCTCGTCAGCCGAGCAAGCCCGTTTGCACCGTGCGCTGGGAAAAATAATGGGCGTTGATTTGACCGCTATTCCCACCATCGGCGTCGAAACCGCTTTGGCACTGGCGAGCGAAATCGGGCCTGATTTATCGCGATTTCCCACGCAACAACACTTCTGTTCCTGGCTCGGCCTGGCACCTGCGACCCGGATATCCGGCGGCAGGCAGCTGCCTGGTAGTCCGCCAAAGGTCTCGAATCGAGCCGCGCAGGCCTTGAAGCAGGCCGCGTCCAACGCGCGCAACGACAAGAGCTTCATCGGCGCCAGCCATCGAGCCCGGTTGGCGCGCATGGATACCGCGTGCGCCATCAAAGCCACCGCGCATCAACTGGCCCGCCTGATCTACGTCATGTTGACCAAAGGCCAACCCTACGTGGAGCGAGGTATGGAAGCCTATGAAGCCGAGAGTCGACACCGTCAACTGCGTGCCCTGGAACGCAAGGCACACAAGCTTGGGATGCAGTTAGTTATGGCCAAATAAAAGGCATAAAAAACAATGCGTTATTTTTTGTTTGATGAGAGCAGGCTTGCAACTACGCGTCCCGCTGCGAAGACAATGAATCAATCGCAGATATTTCCGCAGACCGCACGGGCCTCTTCGCAGGCAAGCCTGCTCCCCAGGATTTGTGCCCGACACAGATCCCCTGTGTGCGAATTCGCACGGGGATTTGCGTTTAATTCATTTTTTATGTGTTTTAGGAATATAAAAATACGGTTTAAGTATTTTTACTGAATAAGCCGCCTTGTTAGGATGGCGCCACCGGAACACCGGACATACCCAGTATCCAACCCACATCTGGAGCCCCCATGTCCGGCACCGAAAATACTCATGGCAACTATGTGGGCGGGCTGTTTCGTAGTCACTATGCGTGGCTGTGCGGCAGGCTGCGTCGACATCTCGACTCCAGCGCCAGCGCTGAAGACATCGCGGCAGACACATTCGTCCAGTTGCTGGCGTCGCCCGGCGTGGTGCCAATTCGTGAGCCGCGTGCGCTATTGACCACCATCGCCCAACGTTTGCTGTGCCAATTCTGGCGCCGTCGTGACCTGGAGCGCACTCATTCCAATGGCTTGCTGGACGACGTGGAACTGCACGAGCCTTCACCTGAAAAGCAGGTGCAAATGATCGAAGCCCTGCAAGCCATCGATCTGCGGCTCGACAGCCTGCCCACCAAGGTCAAGGCGACCTTCCTGCTGTCGCAGATCAACGGCCTGACCTATCCGCAAATCGCCGTCGAACTGGGCATCTGCCAACGCTCCGTCAGCGACTACATGGCCAAGGCTTTCACCCGCTGTCTGAACGCGTGACCGGCTACCTCGCCGGAACCACCCGTGCATTCAAAAACACACCACTCAAGTCACCAAGGGACGACCATGACTTCGATAAAACACCTACTGGGCAGCTCGCTATTGGCGTTGGGGGCCTTGCGCAACCGGCGCCTGCCACTGAAAAAGCTGCACCGATTCACTTCGGTGGCATCACCTGGGAAAGCGGCAGCCTGATCACCGAAATCCTGCGGCAAATTGTCGAAAAGGGTTACGGCTATCCGACCGATACCTTGCCAGGTAGCACCGTCAGCCTTGAAGCGGCGTTGGCCAAGGATGATGTGCAAGTCATCGGCGAAGAATGGGCCGGGCGCAGTCCGGCGTGGATCAAGGCCGAAAGTGAGGGCAAATACCCGGACCTTGTCGCGTTCTTCCAGAAGGTCGATCTGCCCATCGACTTGCTCAACCAGACCCTCGGTCAGATGAGTGAAAAACGCCTGGAACCGCGCCAGGTCGCGCAATCGTTTCTGCGTGAACATCCGGAAATATGGAAAACCTGGCTGCCGACTGATATCGCTACGCGGGTGACGGAGAGCCTGTAATGCGCTTGCCTGCGATCAACCGGGCTCGCAATCTGACCGACTGATGTGCGTAAATCCAACCCATGCTGTGACGGCTAACGGGCTTGGAGCACGAGGCACAGATGGGGCGGACAGGACTTCTTCTACAAACGGACAGACTGCTTATCCGCGAGTTGACGGTCGAGGATGTGCCGGCGCTCGCGTTGATTCTGGGCGATGTGCAGGTGATGCGGCACTCGGTGAGGGGTGTGCTCTCCGAGAAGGCGACGCGTGAGTTCGTGACAGAGTGCATTTTTTCCTACCAGGCCAATGACTTCGGTCCATGGGCAGTAGTCGAGAAGAGTTCGTCTGCCTTTATCGGCTTCTGCGGCCTGAACGCCGAGCCGGTGGAGGGTGTCGAGGAGGTAGAAGTCGGCTATCGGTTGGGTCGCGCGTACTGGGGCAGGGGGCTCGCCACCGAGGCAGCAAAAGCCACCCTGGGGTACGCGTTCGGCGCGTTGGGCATCGACTCGGTGATCGCGATTGTCGAGCCGGAAAATATTGCGTCGGTGAATGTGATCGAGAAGCTAGGCTTCAACACGTTCATCCACAGCCAATACCATCGGCGCGGGGTCAAAATCTATCGCATGACTCGGCAACGTTGGGATGCGCTCATCGCAACTCCCGGGGAAGCGACATGACAAGGAATCGTAAATCGGTATCGCTCACCGCGTGCAATGTGCTGTTCACGTTGCTCGCCATGTTGCTGCTAGAGGTGCCGCGCAGCGCCCTGGCTACCGAGAGCAGTGACAGCGCCCTTGCGTTCGTCCAGCAGCGCCACCTTGGAGACAGCCTGGCCTGGCTGGGTTTTCAGGTCGCTTCACGCACCGTGACGTTCACTGGCATCGTGAAGGCCGTTGGCAAAGTCCAGGCGCAATCCATCGTGCAGGATGAGCTACAACGTTTGCAGCCCAGCTATCAGGAGCAATGGAACCGCAACCTGGCCGCGGCCTACGCCGAGTCCTTCACCCCAAGTGAGTTGCACGAACTGAATGAGGGCAATAGCCCGCCGGAGTTGGCCAACAAATTCCGCGCCAAACAGAAAGACGTCGGGATGAGCATGAAATCCAAATCCGCCGAGCTGCTGAAAACCTTCGTTGCAAATGCGCTGCTCAATGCGCAAAACAAAGTCATCCATTAGTCAGCGAGGCGACAGGCTGACCACACGCGCCGACAATGTGCCTCAGCGCTTTTTTCATCTCTTCAGACGGCAGGGAAAACCATGGACCCATTTATGCAAGCGGCGATAGAAGAAGCTCAACTGGGGCTGGCCGAGGGTGGCATCCCGATTGGCTCAGTGATTGTGCACAACGGCCAGATCATTGGTCGTGGGCATAACCGGCGGGTGCAGGAGGGCAGTGCGATCAAGCACGGTGAGATGGACGCGTTCGAGAACGCAGGACGTCAGTCAGCGCGTACGTATCAGGAGTCAGTGCTTTACACCACGCTGTCACCCTGTGCGATGTGCAGTGGTGCGATCCTGTTGTACGGCATTCCGAAAATCGTGGTCGGCGAAAATCAGACCTTTATGGGCGAGGAACAATTGCTGCGCTCGCGGGGTGTACAGGTCGACGTGGTACAGGATCAGACCTGCATCGAGCTGATGCGCGGCTTTATCGCGAGCAAGCCTGAACTGTGGAATGAGGATATCGGCGAGTAAGCCGACGGGCAGCGTGCCCCCTCGGCGAGAGGGCACGTCGTCCATCATTTGTCAGGTCCGCCGCGCAGTGCCGAACAACAACACCTGTTGCAGCGTGCCTTCATGTTCGACGAGTCGCACGGGTGCGGTGCCGCCGGGCATGACCACTTCAATGAGTCCTGCGTTCACCAGCCCGACCTGCCATGCCGCACTCGCGACGGCACTGGCGCTGGTGCCTGAAGAGGCCGTAGGGCCTTCGCCGCGTTCGAATACCCGCGCGATGATTCGGCTGGCAGATTCCACGTAGGCCCACTGCAGGTTGACGCCCGCAGGGCATGGCTCACCGCCGACGAAGGCGATCTGTGTCAGCGCTGTGTGCAAGTCTGCGGCGTGAAGCTGCTCGAAAGACGGCAGCGCGTCGGCGCTCGACACCAGTGTCACGGCATGGGGATTACCGATCCGCACAAAAACGCTGCGCGTCCAGGCGGGGCTCAGTTGCGCCAGGCGCTGAACGCGGCTCACAGCATGTCCGTTCAAATCCACCTGTTCTAACCCAGTGGCCTGGGCACCCACCGCTGCTGGCCCGAACCCAGGTGTGCCCAGATCCAGCCAGAATCCTGAGACACCCTCGATGGTCGCGGTTTCGACGTGCGTTGCAACCGGCGTGGGCGCATCGCGCTTGTCGTGGTGCACCCTCAAGGTAAAACCCGATTCGCTGTGCACCTGCCCGCCATCGGTCAACGCCTGGGAGAAGATGGTCAGGCCATTGCCACTGCGTTCGGCCAGCGTGCCATCGGTGTTGACGATCAGCAGGTCATAGGGCGGCGCATTCTGGAATGGGCCGATCAACAGACCGTCCGAGCGATGTACTTTGGCGCCGTCGGGCCGCTTGCCCTCGGGCCAGTTGCACAGCGCATCAATCGCCGCCGGTGCCCAGGTCGCCCGCGTAATGGCGGCCTGTTCGGCGCTGTCCGGCAGGTCGATACCCAATACCTGTAGCGCTTGCGGCGTGGTCACCGCGTAGATATTTCCACGCGCATCGTAGAGCTGCGTCATTCATCAATCCCGGAATCAATCGTGGCACAGGGTCATTTTGTTCAATAACTACGCCCGCTCAGTCTTTACCTTCGGACGCAGATCCAACCACCCTCCTTAACAAGAACGAAGGTATTAGATGAGCCTGCTTATTTCCATGGCCGCGTTCGCGCTGGCGTCTTCTATTTCGCCGGGGCCAGTGAATCTTGTGGCGTTGAGTACAGGCGCGCAGTTCGGGTTTCGCGCCAGTCTGCGGCATGTCAGTG
This sequence comes from Pseudomonas sp. ASL3, assembly GCF_056680425.1. Lineage (NCBI taxonomy): Bacteria > Pseudomonadati > Pseudomonadota > Gammaproteobacteria > Pseudomonadales > Pseudomonadaceae > Pseudomonas > Pseudomonas sp. ASL3. The sequence goes on from NZ_CM155281.1 coordinate 256,921, forward strand.
GTGCGACGCTGGGCTTCACGGTGTTGCTGCTGTTGATCGGTCTCGGTTTGCATGAACTGTCGAGCCAGTGGCCGTTTCTGACCCAGGTCATACAGTGGGCGGGTGTGGCTTTTCTGCTGTTCCTGGCCTACAAACTGGCGGTGGATAACGGCAGGCTGGGGGCCGGGAAGCAGATCAAAGGCCCGTCGTTCCTCTATGGTGCGGCGATGCAGTGGCTCAACCCCAAGGCGTGGCTGGCATCGCTGGCGGGCATGGGCGCGTATGCGGCCAACGGTGCTGATCTGCTGGTCTGGCAATTTGCGGCGGTGTACTTCGTGGTCTGCTACGGCTCGATTGCCTGCTGGGCCTATGCAGGCACTTATCTGCGCAGTTATTTGCAGGTGCCTGCGCGCGTGCAGTTGTTCAATCGTGCGATGGCGTTGTTATTGGCCGGCAGCGCGGTGTACCTGCTGGTCGCTTGAAACCGTCAGCCTCGATATTGTCTCGGTGTGGCGGCATGGAAACGTTTGAACGCCCGCTGAAAATGCGCCTGATCGGCGAAGCCCGCTTCGAGGGCAACATCCGCGATCCGGTGGCCCAGCTTGAGTTGTGACCGGCCGAATTGCAGGCGGCGGTTGATCAGATACGCGTGGGGCGTCATCCCGTAGTGCTGCTTGAACGCACGGATCAGATAAGACGCCGACAGATCCGCCGCGGTGCAGATGTCTTCCAGACTCAATGAGCGCGTGCAGTGCTCGCTGATGAAGTCGGCCGCACGTTTGAGTTTGAGGTTCGAGTCTTTCGCCTGGGCCGGAGCAGGGTTGAGTGTCTGCTGCACCTGGGTGAAAAAGTCGATGGCGGCGCTGTGCTTGTGCAGCGTGTCGGCCTGCGGGGCGATGAGCGTGGCATACAGGTGATTGAGCCCCGCATACAGCGCAGGCACGGTGCTCATGATGGCCGAAAACGCCCTGAAATCCTGATTCTGGCTAAAGCCCAGTTCATGTTGGAGACGCGTCAGCCACGGGACATCCACGTACATCATCCGATAAGACCATGGCTGATCATCCAGCGGATTGCAGGCATGAACCTCTTCCGGGTTCATCAGCACCACCACGCCGGCAGTAATGCGCTCTTGCGCGTGTCCGTTCAGGTAAGTGCTGCGCCCGCCGGTGACAGCACCGATGGAAAAGGTTTCATGGGCGTGCCGGGCATAACAGATCTGCCGCCCATCCTGAATCGAGCGGGCTTCAATAAACGGCAGGTTTTCATCACGCCAGAACTGTGGGCCTGCAGCGTCTTCCTTTACGGCGTCTTCCATCACACATTCACCTCGGGCTCATCAGGATCACGATCCATGCCGGCCACTGTAAACGCGTTCTGTCGATTCGGCTCGGAAATCGCCGAACAGTTTGCGCGGGTGACCTCATCGCTGGAAGCGGGCACGACGTTCACCGTCAGCCTTCCTCAAGCGCGGGTTGCCCGCTGGATGGCTTGCGGGGGCTGACCGAACGCCCGAATAAAGGCGCGACGCATGCGCTCGCGATCACCGAAACCGGTATTGCGCGCCACGACATCAATGGAGTGTCGACCGGCTTCCATCATCAGCCGTGCCGACTCGACGCGCAGTCGTTCGATGGCTTTGGCCGGTGATTGCCCGGTCTCGGCATGAAACACGCGACTGAATTGTCGGGGGCTCAAGTGCGCAGCTTCGGCCAGTTCCTCTACTGACAGTTCGGATTGCAGGTTCTGCTTGGCGTAGGCCAGCGCTGTCTGGATACGATCGGATTTGGGCTCGAGTTCCAGCATCACTGAAAACTGCGATTGCCCACCGGCGCGGCGGTGATAGACCACCAGTTTTCTGGCAATGCTGCGCGCGATCTCGGCACCCAGATCCTGTTCCACCAGGGCGAGGGCCAGATCGACCCCCGCGCTCGCGCCAGCCGATGTCCAGACCGGACCATCGACGATAAAAATGCGATCTTCCTCCAGCGTCACGTTTGGATACGCCTGCTGAAGCGCTCGCGCATGAAACCAATGGGTGGTCGCGCGACGGCCGTCGAGCAAGCCGGCTTCGGCCAGCACGAAGGCTCCAGTGCATACCGAGCTGATTCGGCGGGTATGGGGGCCGGCTTCGCGCACGTAGTCGACTATCCGCGGCGAAACCGGTGCGACAAAGTTATCGCCCAGGACAATCAACGTATCGAACGGGCGTGAGTCGAAAGGCTGGGTGTCGACCCCGAACCCCGATGATGTCAGGACCGGCCCGCCGTTTTCGGACAGCAGGCTGACGTCATAGGTGGGCTCGCCGGTGACGATATTGGCAAATTCGAACACGGTCGCCACAGCCAGGCCCAACACTTGAAAACCGGGGTAAAGAATAATTCCGATGCGCTGATTGTCGGGGCTTTTCATGGGCGTTCCTGAATGACCGGTAATGACCTAAAAAGTGGTGTTTATGACATTGAGGTCATAATATTACACGCCTATTCTCTTCTTCATAGCGCCGGCAATCAGCTGGCGACACTGAGGAACAAACATGAGTAATCCATCGCACAAGGGCACAGCCCTGGTTACTGGCGCCTCCTCAGGGATCGGCGCGATCTACGCCGAACGCCTGGCACAGCGTGGCTACGATCTGATTCTGGTCGCCCGTCAGCAGGAACGCCTGAATGCACTGGCCACTCGTCTAAGGCATGAAAGCGGTCGCTCGGTCGGCGTTGTGGCGGCGGATCTGGGCGTTACTGAAGACTTGCGCCGGGTCGAAGGCATCTTGAACAGCGACGCAAGCATCAGCATGCTGGTCAACAATGCCGGGGTTGGCGCGACCGCAGGGTTGTTGGAGTCCGATTCGGACAAGATGGATGCAATGATCACGCTCAATGTCATCAGCCTGAGCCGCCTCGCCCGAGCAGCAGCCCGCGGCTTTGTGGCCCGAGGCACCGGAACGTTGATCAATATTGCCTCGATTGTCGCCATCGCCCCTGAAGTGCTGAACGGCGTGTATGGCGGAACCAAGGCCTTCGTCCTGGCGTTCAGCCAATCGCTGCACCATGAACTCAAGGACAAAGGCGTGCGGGTTCAAGTCGTGTTGCCGGGCGCAACGCGAACTGAGTTTTGGGACATCGCCGGTCTGCCCGCCGAACACCTACCGCAAAACATCCTCATGAGCGCCGAAGACATGGTCGACGCTGCGCTGGCCGGGCTCGATCAAGGAGAACTGGTGACCATTCCGTCCCTGCCGGATGTCGCTGACTGGCAGGCCTTTGAATCGGCGCGCCAACAGCTGGGGCCGAACCTGTCGTTGAGCAAGCCGGCGCCGCGCTACAAGGTGGCAGGTTCACGCTGATTCCGGCATCTGAGTGATATGCCCGCTTGCGCTGACTGCGTTCATGGAGCTCCACTCAAACCACCAAGGTCAACCATGTCGACGCCAGTAACAGTAGCGCCATCACCTGATTGAAGCGTTTCATGCCAGCAGCCGATGTGCAGATCTTCGTTGCGCTGGCGCCCAGGTATGCCCAGGCGCTCATGCAAGGGATGGCGATCAGGAAGAACGCCAGCGACAGGTAGACCACCCGCAGTGTGCGATCGGCATCGGTGCCGGCGAATACGCTGACCACTGCCAGCGCCATCATCCAGGTCTTGGGGTTGACCAGTTGCAGGCTGGCGCCGCCGATCAGCCCCAGGCTCGGGCCGGAAAGTGCGCTGTCCTGCGGATCGATAGCGGTCGCCGGGCTGCTGAAAATCTGCCACGCCAGATACGTCAGCCAAACGATGCCAATCCACGACATGGCCGTCTGCACGCGGTGATAACGGCCCATAATATCACCCAGCCCCATGCCCACCAGCAACACAATGGCGGCCGCCCCGGCGCAGGCACCGAATACGATCGGCAATACGGCCGCCATGCCGTGACGAGAGCTGTTGGTCAGCACCAGGATATTGGTCGGGCCGGGGGTGATGGAAGCGACGAAGGCGAACAGCATGAAGGGTAAATACGGGTCCATGGCACAACTCGGTGGTGATTGATCGTGGGTCGATCATCGCCGTCCGGGTAGCCTCAGTCTGGAAGATTTGAGCAGCGTTTGCGGTAGTCCGCCGGGGTCATACGGTAGGCACGCTGGAACCAGCGACCGAGGTGGCTTTGGTCGGAGAATCCAAGCGCGGCCGCCACCTCTACGGGCGACTCGCCAACCGCCAGCAGGCGTCGTGCCTTGGCCAGACGCAGTTGAATCAGGTATGCGTGGGGCGCCAGACCAAATGCCGCCTTGAACGCCCGGGTCAGACGAAAGCGATCCACGCCGGTCACGCGGGCCAGATCGTCCAGGCCGATGTCCTGGCTCATGTGCCCATGCAAATACTCCCGAGCTTTGTGTGCCACCAACGGCAAGCGTGGATCGGGCGTGAGTTGCGCGCGCCAACGCAAATGGCGGGTCAGACTGGCCAGCAGCATGTCGAGGGCAGTCTGGCGAACGATGCGCATCTCTTGACCGTGCAAGGTCTGGAAGGCATTCGCGGTGGCGATGGCCAGGCGCGGGTCGTCAGCCAGAGTGGTAGCGAAACTCAGCTGACAGTTGTCGGGCGCGTCTTCGAACAGCGAACGCAACTCACGGTCCAGCCACTGCGGGTCCAGGTACAGCGTGCGGTAGGTGAAGCCTCCCGGCGTGGGCGAATCGCCGTCGTGGATCTCGCCGGGTTCGAGTAAAAACACCCGGCCCGGTGTGCTGAGATGCCGCTGTCGCCGGCAATTGAATTGCTGCACACCCTGTTCGGTGACGCCTACCAGATAACTGTCATGCCAGTGCGGATCGTAGGCGTGGCCCTCGAAATGGGCGCGAATGGTCTCGATGCCGGACTCGCTGTCCTGCTTCAGATCGATCCAGTTTTGAGAGGTCATGAGGCCGCTCCCATTTGAAGTGTGCTGCTTCGGAGTCTGTTCGGATGGACGGCGAGTGCGATTCATCACTCGGATCAGTGAACTTACAAGGTCGCGAGGCGACTGTCTGGAACAATTGTGCAGCGGCCGACCTTATTCCGACAGATCAAACCAGGTCCGGGCCAGACATTCGCCGTTGATCAAGATATCCAGTTCATGCCTGCCCGCGTAATGAACACGGGTGGTGAAGTTGCGGATCTGTTGTTCACGGGCCACGGTCACCGACTCTCCAGCGCCCAGGGTCAGGGTTTTCAGCTTGAATACCTTGGCTGAAGTGCCGCCAGACTTTTTCACGTAATGAATGGCGTAATCGATGATCAGCCGCTGGCTGGCGCTCGACGTGGAGTGCAGGCGGAACGAAAGGTTGACCCTGCCCCCCAACCGGACCCCTTGCGGCGTGACGTGCAGGTCATCGACGTGCACATCAGGTTTGGCACCCGCGCCCATGATCGTCAACGCGCGGCGGTCGCCTTTCTTGATCAACGAGCGCAGGGCGTGGCGCGCAATCCAGGCGGTGCGTGGATCATCCAGTGACCAGCCTTCAATCTGATCAAGCACCCAGGTCGGGTTGTCTTTCGTGATGTCGTTGAGGTGATTGGCTACCGACTTGCGCACATAGAGGCTGTCGTCGGCCTTCAGATTGCTGAGGATTGTCAGGACCGGCGACGGGTCTGCGGTTAGTGTTTCGAGGCGGAACGACCAGGGCAGGCGTGGCCGGCTGCCTTCGCTGGCGAGGCGCCGCACGTGCTCGTCGGAGTCTCGGGACCAGTCGTGCATCAGCTTGAGTGCCCGTTGGAAATCCAGTCGCAGAAAGTGCCGTACGGCGAATTCGGAAGAGCCGAATGCAGTGAAAAATTTCAGCGCTTGCATCGACCGCTCGAAATCGTCCTGTCCGTACAGGGCGACGTATTCGGGCAGGATCATGCTGACGAAGCCGCTGTTCAGGCGCGGTGCAAGTTGACGCAGGATCTCCAGCGCCTGCGGGTAATCCGCGGGCAGACCGGCATGCAGGCTTTGACTGACCCGGTTCAAACGCTGCATCACCGACAACGCTTCGAGGCCTTTCGAGGTGCGTGCCAGAAACGCCCTGACATCGAATGCCGGGTAGACCGCAGCGGTTTCTTCGGCAATGTGTTGCAGCCGCGCGGCGTTGAAAATCTCCTTCAGCGCGGGGGCTGCCTGCTGGGCTTGATCAGTCATGAAATCGGTCATTCTCGACGTGGAGGTGGGCGAAACGCAGCCTGGCAAACCGGACACAAAAAGGCGCGATTAAGCAGCGCTGACTCTTCTTGTTACACACTTATCCACAGATGGATTGATCAGTTTGTTGCTTGAGCGCGAACCTAGGGACGCAAATGCTATCAAAGATCTGTCGTTACCATTTCGAATAGAAGGTAGGTGATGAATAGTCTCAAGCGAGGTATTACAACGCTGACCCTGACTTTGAGCGGCTTGCTGGGGATTGGCGTGGTCAGCCTGGCTCAGGCCGGCGCCAGTTCACCGGGCAGTCTCGATAATCGCAACAGCACCCTCAATAACCCCTACGACAGCGCTATCCGCCGCGCAAACCCTAATAGCCGGCAGGGTACCGAGTCCAGCATTCCGTCGATACGCGGGACGAACCCGACGACCAACCCGCGACCACCAACCCTGGAAAACGGCGGCATCGGCAATGGCTATCCAACCCGCCGGCAACCGTCCGCGGGTCCCTCAAACAACAGGTAAATCGCTGAAAAATAATATAAATATTAAGTCAGGCACCGATCCCCGTAGGAGCTGACTTGTCTGCGAAGGCCATGCGGCGCGGTGTGTCTGGTAGACCGTGGTGTAGGGGCTTCGCAGACAAGTCAGCTCCTACAGATGGATGAACTGCGCCCCAGAAGTTGGATACAAATCCAACCCCTGGGGCGCAGTTCAGGACCGTGTTTGCTGCGCGACAGCGTGGCGAGGTCTCCCACAGGATCACTCACTTCTCCTGCTTGTTCTTCAGCACTTCGCCGGTCTTGGCGTCCAGGTCTACATCCCATTCAACGCCTTTGGCGTCGCGCATTTCGGTCTTGTAGATGTAGCGACCGTAGGAATTTTTCAGTTCAGTGCTGTGGAGGGTCGCGTCGGGGTGTTTGGCCAGTGCAGCTTTGTTCAGCACTTCAAAGTCCATCACCGTGCCGGCCTTGTGCAAACGCACGATTTCATCGGGGCCGATACCCGCCTGAGCGAGGCCGGCGGCGGCAGTCAGAGCGAGGGTGGCGAATACAGCGTTCAACGTTTTCATTGAGGGGTCCTTTGGGTTCAACTGTTGGGTTGAAGCCAGACTAACCACCCCGACTTAATTCACGCTTAAATTCTCCCTGCCGTCGAAAGCGCCGTCATGGGGAGCATTGCGCTGTGTCCTTGGCCGAACCCTTTGCTGAAAGAGGGACGTCGAAGGTTTTCGAACCAGGTTCAAGACCTTCGCGGCAACAATCCCGGCACGGCATGCACCAACGCGTTAATGGCAAAGCCGATAAACATGACGCCGCAGATCCGGGTGATTGCCAATTCGTGACGCACATACAGCGCCCGCACATGCCGGGCCCCGACCACGGCCACCACAATGGAATAGGCCGCGATGCCACCGACAAAACTCAGCAGGATCATTGTCGGCAGCATCGACCAGTCCAGCAGTTCGGCGCGGCTGGAGATCAGGGCGGTGAAGGTCGCCACCGCCACCGGGTAGGCCTTGGGATTGGTCAGGCCGAACATCACGCCATGCCCGAACGGCTGACGGCCGGCGCCCTGGGGCTGTTCGCCGTTACTGTGCTTGGCCCGAAGCGCCCGCAGGCCAAGCCAGAACAGGTACAGTCCGCTCAATACACCCAGCACATCGAAGGCGGCACTGCCGATCACCCGAGCACCGACGATGGCGACCAACGCCGTGCTGCACCAGATAACATCGCCCAGCAGATGCCCGCAGAGAAACGCCGCACCCGCCCGCCGCCCTTGCGCGGCACCGATGCCGAACACCGCCAGCACGCCCGGCCCCGGCGTGATGCCATAGATAAAGCCGGAGGCGAGTACAGCCATGAGTAGCGAGGGAGTCATGCCGATATTCCTTGAAGAGTCGCGGCGAAGTTTAATCCAGCAGGTTGATGTTACATGGCAATTTTTCTGTGACTGACACCGATGTGGGAACGGGCTTGCAACTGCGCGTCCCGCTGCGAAGGGCGCAACACGGTCTTTTGCTCGGCATCGGAGTGGTGCACTCTACGTCAATCATTTTTTCGCGGGAGGGCAGACAGATGAAAATCGGTTTCGTTGGGCTCGGCAACATGGGCCAGGCCATGGCGACCAACCTCCTGAAGGGCGGCCATGAGTTGCTGGTCTGGAATCGCTCGCCGGGGCCGGTGCAAACATTGGTCGAGCGCGGGGCCAAGGCTGCCGCTGATCCGCAGCAAGCGTTCGGTGCCGATATCGTGTTCAGCATGCTGGCCGACGATCAGGCGCTGCGCTCGGTGCTGATCGAGTCAGGGCTGTTACAGACGCTCAAAGCGCCGCTGATCCACGTCAATATGGCGACCATTGCTGTCGCCTTCGCCGAAGAACTGGCGGCCCTGCATCAAGCCCAGGGTGTGGCCTACATTGCTGCGCCGGTGATGGGGCGTCCCGATGTTGCGGCGAGCGCCAACCTGAATATTCTGGCGGCCGGACCGGGCGCGGCCATTGAGCGCGTACAACCTTTGTTCGACCTGATCGGGCGCAAGACCTGGCCCCTCGGTGAGAAGGCCTCGAGCGCCAACGTGATGAAACTTGCGGTCAACTTCATGCTCGCCTCAGCCATCGAATCCATGGGCGAAGCGGCGGTGCTGGTCGGGGCGTATGGCATCGAGTCGGCGACGCTGATCAGCCTGATCTCCAACAGCATCTTCCCTGGCCCGGTGTATCAAGGTTACGGCACGCTGATCGCCGAGCGCCGTTACGAACCCGCGGCCTTTAAAGCCTCGTTGGGTCTCAAAGACGTCGGACTGGCGCTGGCTGCGGCCGAACGAGTCTCGGTGCCGCTGCCTATGGCGCAGTTGGTTCACGAAAGCCTGCTCGATGCCCTGGCCCACGACGAAGGCGATATGGATCTGGCGGTGCTGGGGCAGGTGGCCGAACGTCGAGCCAAACGCAATTGATCGACCCCTCGATTAGGCATGTGAGCACCGCAATGATCGAACTCAAACCGGCGCTGATCGCCGACATACCGCGCCTATGGGCACTCAGAACCCGTGCGGTGCGACTCAGTTGCGCCAGCCACTACTCGCCAGCCCAGATCGACATCTGGAGCGCGTCACCCGCGCCCGATAACTACCTCCGACTGATTGCCAGCCAGGGCGCGTTGGTCGCCGAAGAGGACGGTCAACTGAGGGGCTATGGGATCCTCGATGTGCAAACCGGTGAAATCGATGCCGTCTTCGTCGACCCGGACTTTGCCGGTAGAGGTCTCGGTAAACAGTTGCTGATGGGCCTGGAAACGCTGGCCTTGCAACATGCTTTCAAACGCTTGCACCTGTTCTCATCACTGAACGCCGTCGCGTTTTATCAATTGGCCGGTTTCACCGCGATCAGGGACGAGGAATACGCCCATCCCAGCGGCATCAGCCTGCGCAGTTTGTATATGGAGAAGGTGTTGCTGGGGGATTGACGCTCCTATCAAACAATGCATAACCAGCTGAAATAAAAAGATTATTTTGTAGGAGCGTGGGGGACGCCTAGTTCTTGCCCGCGATGGACCGCGAAGCGGTCCCAAAAATGCTGAGCACAGTTCTACTGCCAGAATCGAGTTCGCTGATTTTGCGACTGCTGCGCAGCCGATCGCGGGCAAGCGCGCTCCTACACTAGATCCAGTTTGCTACGCGACAGCGCGGCGTCGAAGACGGGGCGGAATCTCCTATCGCTTTGAGTGACTGACAGTCACGCAGCGTGAGCTACGATCAACCGCGTCATTTAGAAAGGAGACTCAGCATGGCGCGCCTCAATCAGAAAATTGCTGTCGTGACCGGTGCCGCCCAAGGCATTGGTGAATCCATCGCTCGACGGTTTGCCGAAGAAGGCGCCTTCGTAATTGTCACTGACATCAACGCCGTACTCGGCCAGTCGGTGGCTGACAGCCTTGAAGACCAGGCCCGATTCATGCCACTGGATGTGCGTGAAGAGAGCGCCTGGGAAAGCTTGATGCGCGTAGTGACCGGGCAGTTTGGCCGACTCGATGTGTTGGTTAACAATGCGGGCATCACCGGTTTCGAAAGCGGCATAGTGGCTCACGATCCCGAGCACGCAACGTTGCAGGCCTGGCACGCAGTCCATGCGACGAACCTCGATGGGGTCTTCCTTGGCTGCAAGCACGCGATCCGCGCCATGCGTCACAGGAAGGCCGGGTCAATCATCAATATTTCGTCGCGTTCAGGTTTGGTCGGCATCCCTGGCGCGGCGGCTTATGCGTCCAGCAAGGCGGCGGTGCGCAACCACACCAAAACCGTTGCGCTGTACTGTGCCGAGCAAGGGCTGGCAGTGCGCTGCAACTCGATTCACCCCGCAGCGATCTTGACGCCCATGTGGGAGCCGATGCTGGGTAACGGTCCGCAACGCGAGCAAAACCTGCGAGCCTTCGTCAAAGACACGCCGCTGCAACGTTTCGGCCACCCACAGGAAGTCGCCGCCGTTGCGCTGATGCTCGCTTCGGATGAGGCCACTTACATCACGGGGACGGAATTCAATATCGATGGAGGCTTGCTGGCAGGATCGGCAGCTACGCCGGGGTAGTCAGGGTGAAGGTATGACGTCCTTGTCGAGGAGGCTTGGGCGCAGCCTTTATTCGATCAAAACTATGAGGCCAAAGCCGACTTCTCCCGGCCGCGGCTGACCTCGAACTGGCCCACCAGTTTTTGCAGTTTGTTGGCGTTCAGGCGTACGGTTTCCGCGCTGCTTTGCAGCACGACCACGGTCTGGCGCATCTCGCCCGAGGCCAGGTCCACGCGCTTGATGGTCTTGCCGTAATCCAGGCTGCGGTCGCTGAGCTGCTGGATGATGGCGATCATGCTTTCCACTTCCTGGTGCAGTTGGGCGTTTTCCGACGAGGCGTCCTCGGTGGTGCGCAGGTGGTTGTCGACGTTCTGCACGCCGCTTTCCATGAAGGCCACGGCCTGCTGGGTTTCGTTTTGCAGCCCCTCGACCATGTGCTTGATGTCGTCGGCGGCGCTGGCGGTGCGGATCGCCAGGCTGCGCACTTCGTCGGCCACCACCGCAAAGCCGCGTCCATGCTCGCCGGCCCGTGCAGCCTCGATGGCGGCATTCAGCGCCAGCAGGTTGGTCTGATTGGTGATGTTGGTGATCAGTCCGATGATGTTGCTGATCTGCGACATCCGGCTGTCGAGCAATTGCACGCTGGAGGCCGAACGTTCCACCACGTCGCGGATCGACTGGGTGCCGACGCGGACTGCCTCGAACTGCTCGCGGGCGTGGCGCACCACGTCGTCCATGGCCCGCTTCATCTGTTCGGCGGTCAATGACGCCTGGTTGATTTCCCCCAGTTGGCCCTCGACGATCAGCATCATGCGGTTCACTGCTTCCGCCACTTCGTTGGAGGTGAAACCGGCTTCCTGGCTGCTGCCAAGCATCAGTGCGTTGGTTTTGCCCATGCTGTGGGAGGCGTGAATCACCTGACCGACCACCGCATCCAGATTGTCGATGAAGCTGTTGATCCAGCGGCCCATGTCACCGGTTTCATCGTTGGCCATCGTCGCGGTGTCCAGGCGCTGGCGCAGGTTGCCTTCGCCTTCGGCAATGGTGCGAATCACTTCAGTCATTTCACTCAGGCGCACCGCCAGGCGTTTGGGCCCGAACGAGGAGAACAGCAGGGCGGTGATCACCATGCTGAGGATCTGGATGCCATCGATCTGCACCTGACTCAGGCCGCTGTAGTGCTGGACCAGATAGTTGCAAGTGAACAAGCCGCCCATGGTCGCCAGATAGGGTTTCATCAGGCCGTAACTCAGGGAGCGGCGCCGGTAGACTTCCTCCAGATCGGCCTCGCACATCATGCCCCAGCGATCCGCCGAGCCAGGCATTTGGAACGTCACGCCTTTACCAACCACTGGAATGTGCCGGTAGTCGGAATAGCCGGGGTAGGTGATGAACAGGTTGGAACCGGTGCGGATGGTTTCGCGCACGCCAGGGTGCAATTGTTGGGTGGCCGGATCGATAAAACGCAACTCAAGTTCGGTATGGCGCTGAATCCGCACCGGGCCCCAGGCGGTGTGCACGCCGGTCTTGAGGTTTTCCCCATGGGTAAACGCGTTGTCCTCGAAGCGCGAGCGTGACAGTGCAATGCCGGGTTGCAGGGCGCGATCGAAGCCGGCCTTGACCATGAACAGGTAGTTATCGCCGGATTCAGGGTAGATATGCCCGGCTTCGCGCTGGATCAAATCCCCCAGAACATCGTTCGGCACCCGCCCGCACAAGCATCCCGACACCTTGCCGTCGAGCCAAAGCGGCTGATAGAACATCAACGTCACTTCGTCATGGAAGCGCGAGGACGAAGGGCCGATCTTCAAGGTCAGCGGGTCGCTGTAGGGGCCGTGCAGAAAGGGTTTTTTCAGGCCTTCAGCCAGTGCGCGTGGGTTCAGATCCTTGCCTTTGCAGTGCTCCGCCCACGTTGAGGCAAGTACCTCGCCCTGAGTATCGACGACAAACAATTCGGAGAAGTCCGACGCCTGATTGAGCTTCTCTGTCAGCGTCGCGACGTCGATCCGGCTGAGGTCGCCTGCGACGCTGCTGCTCAGTTCCTTCAGGTGTTCCCAATACTCTTGAGCCCAGTGCTGAAGCAATTTGACGCGGGTTTCGGCGATTGACTCGAAGGTACGCTCGATCACCGGATAGATGGATTTGTTCAGACGACACGACCGGCGCATGGCCAGTTTTCCGGTTTTACCGAACCAGGGTAACCAATGCTTTTCAGCGGAGGACAGCTGCATTGAATCACTGCGCAAGGTCATGGCCTGGCTCCTTCAAACAACGGCATCAAAGAGCCGTTACTTAGGCAAGGACCGCGCCATTCTTGTATCCAGACGGTTACATCGCTTGTTTGAAGACTGATCAGTCATCAGGTGGCGTTTTTGCCTGCTCAAGTGTCGTTATTGCGCTCCTTAGAAGTGCATTTTCTGCTAGCGAGCGCCCGGGATTGGGCGCAAGCGATTACTTGGGCAACTCCTGCCCAAGCTCTTGGGTTGTCTTAGCCAGCGCCGCTTTGCGCAGCGCGATGCTTTCCCATGTCGCAACCACCAGCAAAATTCCGGTAGTCAGCGCTCCCGACACCAGCGCCGAAAGCAGGTGGGCGAAGGCGAAAGGCGCGAGGATGATCAGCAACACCAGGCCGATCAGGTGCGAAAGCGGCAGGATAAATCGTTCAGCGGTGACCATCTTGAACAGCGCGGTGCCCAGCAGGTACAGCGTGGGACCGACGAGGATGGCGCTGATGCCGGCGTCGGTGGCGTGGTTCGGGTGCGTCAGCACCAGTTCATCGGCCACCGCGCTGACGATGATGCCGGCGATGATCAGGGCGTGCAGATAGGTGTAGGCCAGGCGTGCCTCACGGCCGGGGTCCTTGGAGTGGGCAATGCGGTGGTGGGCACGCTCGGCACCGCTGTCGAAATACACCCACCACATGGCCACGCTGCCGAGTACGGCGATGAGAAAGGCCGTGACAGTGTTCAGGTCCCAGATCAGTTCGGCGAAGGTTGCGCCAGTGACCAGTAACGACTCGCCCAGCGCGATGATCACGAACAGGGCGCAGCGCTCGGCCATGTGATTGCCTTCCACGTCCCAATCCTGCAGCGTCGAACGTCCCAGCCCCGGCACCCAGAAATACACCGATGGCGAAATGAATTCGATCAACAGCGCCACGGCCCAGAAACCCACCCGGGCATTGCCTTCGACCAGCCCACCGCAGATCCAGAACACCCCGGAACACATCAGCCACACCAGAATCCGCTGGAAGTTGCGAGTCATGCTCAACGACTCGTGGCGCACCGCCCAGATCGCAAAGGCCGTGCGCCCGACCTGCATGGACACGAAAGCGCAGGCGAACAGCAGGCCACGGTCCGTAAACGCCTTGGGAATCGACACCGAGAGCAACAGCCCGGCCAGCATCAGCGCGAACAGTGCCAGACGCACCGGAATGCGTTCAGGGTCGAGCCAGTTGGTGATCCATGACGTAAAGATCCACACCCACCACACCGCCAGCAACAGCATCGTCACGTGCACCGCGCCCTGAACCGTGAGGTTGGCCAATAACGAGTGCGACAGTTGGGTCACGGCGAAGACAAACACCAGATCGAAAAACAACTCGATCATGCCGACCTTGCCACTGTCCTGACTGCCACGGCTGCGCAACAGAGATGAATAGCTCATTGAGGGGACCTCTTTTTGGACAACACACAGAATCCCTACACTGGCGTTAGGTTTCAAGCATAGCTTCAGCCCTTGTCAGCCGTTAATCGCGCCAAGCGCGCTCTGAGTCGATTGCGCTTTGCTATGCTTCGCCGCCCTGCGTCCGGGCGAAAAGAGCGCTCCGTGACAGTTTTGATGGAGCGGCCCGTCGTGACGGTCGAACCTTAATCGCTTGCCGTTTTCGGATTGCTTATGACAGCCATTATTCAACCACGCTCCCAGCCGCTGTCCCGGGCTGACTACAAGACCTTGGGCCTCGCGGCGCTCGGTGGGGCGCTGGAAATCTATGACTTCATCATCTTCGTGTTCTTCGCGTTGACCCTGAGCCAGCTGTTTTTCCCGCCAGAAATGCCTGAGTGGCTGCGTTTGCTGCAAAGCTTCGGCATTTTTGTCACCGGTTATCTGGCGCGGCCATTGGGCGGCATCCTGATGGCGCACTTCGCCGATCAATTGGGCCGCAAGCGGGTGTTCAGCCTGAGCATTCTGCTGATGGCGCTACCGTGTCTGCTGATCGGGGTGATGCCGACTTACGCCCAGATCGGCTACTGGGCGCCACTGATTTTGCTGGCCTTGCGCATCCTGCAAGGCGCTGCGGTGGGCGGTGAGGTACCGAGCGCTTGGGTGTTTGTCGCCGAGCATGCACCCAAGCAGGCTGTGTGAAAACCTCCGCGACCGATTAACTGATTAAAAACCGACCTGAAAATCGCGTTCCTACGTGAAATCCAGGTCTGTCCAGCAGCCGATCTATTTCTGAATTGACGTACGAACGCGCAGTTCAGTTTTCTGTTGGGGTTTTCACACAGCCTGCAAGGGCCATCGCGGCTATGCGCTGGGTGTGCTGCAAGCGGGGCTGACCTTTGGCTATCTATTGGGCGCACTGATCGCGACCTGGTTGGCGCGGGTGTTCAGCCCGGCGGAAATTCTCGATTACGCCTGGCGCATCCCGTTCCTGTTGGGTGGTGTGTTTGGCGTGGTCGGTGTCTGGTTGCGCCGCTGGTTGAGCGAGACCCCGGTGTTCATGGCGCTGCACGCTCAGCGTGAAGCGCTGGGTGAATTTCCGTTGCGCGCAGTGCTGCGTGAACATCGCCAGGCGTTATTGCCGGCGGTGCTGCTGACGTGCGTGCTGACCTCGGCAGTGGTGGTGCTGGTGGTGATCACCCCGACCGTGATGCAGCAGCGCTTCGGCATGACCGCCAGCCACACCTTCGCCCTGAGCGCCCTGGGCATCGTGTTCCTGAACATCGGTTGCGTGCTGGCCGGTCTGTTGGTGGATCGCCTGGGCGCGTGGCGCGGCGTGGCGCTGTACAGCCTGCTGCTGCCACTGGGCATTGCGCTGTTGTATGCCAGCCTGATAGGTGGCTGGCTCTCACCGGGTCTTGCCTATGCAATTGCGGGGCTCGCCTGCGGTATCGTGGGCGTGGTGCCGTCAGTGATGGTCGGTCTGTTTCCGGCGCACATCCGCGTCTCGGGTATTTCCTTCACCTACAACATCGCCTACGCACTCTGGGCCAGTACCACGCCATTGATGTTGATCGCGTTGACGCCGTGGAGCCCGTGGGTCTGCGTCGGCTACTGCGCGGTCATGGGCGCCGTGGGTTTGCTGACTGCCGCTTTTTTCGGCCTGCGTCGAGGCATGAACGTTGACGGAGTGATGGCGGCAAGCAGCGGGCGTTGACCACAGTTAGAGGCAACGGCATGGATAATAAAAATAATCAGTCAGTGCACAGCGAAGTCGAGACGATCTACCGTCTGGAGTCGCGCCGGGTATTGGCAACGCTGATTCGTCTGCTGGGCAATTTCGAGCTGGCCGAAGAGGCGTTGCAGGACGCTTTCATTGCTGCCGTCGAACAGTGGCCACACGCCGGATTGCCCGACAACCCTCGCGCATGGCTGGTCTCGACCGGACGCTTCAAGGCCATCGACAGCCTGCGGCGCCGAGCCCGCTTCAATGCGTCGCTGACCGAGCTGGCCTTGCAATTGGAGGGACAGTTGCAGACTCGTCCGGTCGATCATGACAGCGTCGAAGACGATCGGCTGCGGCTGATTTTCATCTGCTGTCACCCGGCCCTGACTGCCGATGCCCAGGTTGCGTTGACCTTGCGTGAAGTCTGCGACCTCACCACTGAAGAAATCGCCAGGGCTTTTCTGACGGCACCGTCCACCGTGGCGCAGCGCATCGTGCGCGCCAAGAACAAGATCCGCGATGCCCACATCCCGTATGAAGTGCCTTCCCATGCCGAACTGCCTGAACGCCTGGAGGCGGTGTTACGCGTGGTGTATCTGGTGTTCAACGAAGGCTATTTCGCCTCCTCCGGCGATGCATTGACGCGCAGTGACCTGTCCAGCGAGGCGATACGCCTGGGCCGGTTACTGGTCGATCTGCTGCCTGAACCTGAAGTCGTGGGTTTGCTGGCGCTGATGCTGCTGATTGAGTCGCGGCGTCCGGCGCGGTTGTCAGGCAGCGGCGAACCGGTGTTGCTCGACCAGCAGGATCGAAGCCTGTGGGATCGTTCGTTGATCGGCGAAGGCGAAGCACTGGTCGAGCAATCCTTGCGCTCCGGCCGTTATGGCGCCTACAGCGTACAAGCCGCCATCGCCGCCGTGCATGCCGAGGCCGCCAGCGCCACGGATACCGACTGGGTACAAATCGTCGGCCTGTACGACGTGCTGGTGCGCCTCGCTGCCTCAGCCGTAGTCGAGCTCAATCGTGCGGTCGCGGTCGCCATGCTCGAGGGCCCCGAAGCCGGGCTGAGATTGATCGATGCGCTGTTGGCTGCGGGCGAGCTGGAGGACTATCACCTGGCCTGGTCGGCCAGGGCCGATCTGTGCCGACGCCTGGGGCGAATCGAAGAAGCCCGCGCGGCCTATATCAAAGCCATCGAACTGTCCCGGCAGAGTGTCGATCGTCAGTTTCTCGAACGCTGCCTGAGCGAGCTTGTGGGTTAGTGCGCGATCTGTGGGAGGCCTCGCCGCGTCTTCGACGCTGCGCTGTCGCGCAGCAAACTCGGTCCCGCTTCTGTCCGGAGGGCGTAGGAGCTGACTTGTCTGCGAAGACCATACGACGCGATCTGTCAGACCCACCGCGTTGAATGGTCTTCGCAGACAAGTCAGCTCCTACATTGAATCGGTGCTTGACTTAAAATTTATTCATTATTTTTCAACTAGTTATGCGTTGTTTGATGGGAGGCCTCGCCGCGTCTTCGACGCCGCGCTGTCACGCAGCAAACTGGGGCTCGATTCTGCCCGGAGGGCGTAGGAGCTGACTTGTCTGCGAAAAGGGCCGAAGGACCTTCCAGCGGTGGTGAATTCACCATTTTTGCCAGCGCTTCGCACTGGATCGCAGACAAGTCAGCTCCTACAAATTTTGAAATATTCACTTCATACATTTCAAATACTTACAGGTTGTTTGATAAGAGCAGGCTTGCCTGCGAATAGCTTGACGCGGTCTATCAGGTCCATCGCTCTGCGGAAAAAACACCACTCGTCAGGATCTGAAATTTCTCGATAAGGGCTGTCGATTTCTGACAGTAGCAAACGACTATCCCGTAAGCAGAGCGTTGAAAGCCCGAAATGGAGGACGTCATGAAATACCTGTGCCTGATTTACAGCAACGAACAAACCCTGCATTCGCACCCTGACAGTCCTCGAGATGACGAGTGCCTCGCCTACGCACAATCGGTGCAGGAAAGCGGTCGCATGCTGGCCGCCGAACCGCTGGAGTCGGTGCAGACCGCGACCACCGTGCGCATGCGTAACGGCAAGGTATCGATCACCGACGGGCCTTTCGCTGAAACCAAGGAGCAACTGGCCGGTTTCTACCTGATCGAGGCCCGAGATTTGAACGATGCCCTACAAGTCGCTGCGAATATTCCTGCTGCACGCGTCGGTAGCGTCGAGGTGCGGCCAGTGCGCACACTTAATCTGCAACAACAGGCGCGCCAGGCATAAGGCACGACAGCGCCGCTTATCGCAAAAACCGCTGCACATATCGTCAAAAAAGGAGAAAGGATATGAGCGTCAAAGCAATCCCGGAAGGCTTTCACAGCCTGACCGTGTACATGGGCGTCAAGGATGCAAGTAAAGCCATCGAGTTCTATAAAAAGGCGTTTGGCGCCATCGAAAATTTCCGCCTGAATTCCCCGGACGGCAAAGTCGGGCACGCCGAACTGCAGATCGGCGACTCCAGACTCATGCTCGCCGATCCGTGTGATCAAGGCGGCTTCGCTAGCGCAGACCCCAACGGCAAAACCTCATTTGGCATGCACCTGTATGTGCCGGATGTGGATGCGCAATTCAAGCGCGCCATTGACGCTGGGGCGAAGGTCGAGAGGGCCGTTCAGGATCAATTTTACGGTGATCGTAGCGGCACCCTAAGGGATCCTTTTGGCCATCTCTGGTTCATCTCCACCCACAAGGAAGACCTGACACCCGAAGAAATCGGCAAGCGTGCCGAGGCGGCCTTCAAACAAATGCAGTCCTGATTGCCATCCCCCTGCAGCCCGCACGTCGTCAGCCTGACCCGACGTGCGGGCTCGCGTCACCTCCGTCAAAACTCCCTCCCGACAGCGAAAGTGCTGTTTTGTTACCGCGTTAATTGTAACAGCTGATTGTAATTATCATTCCTGAAGTTTATTGTCCCTGTCTATACAACTGATATCTAAATGCTTCTTTGCAGTGAGGCTTTGCCTGCCCTGACAAGCGAGCGATGAGCATTTTTCATACGTGACTTTTAGGTAGGACTTTAGGCTTTGAGCCTACGCGCTGGATCTTATTTTTATGTAGGAAAATTCGACAAGTGCGCAATGCTAGTGGCCAATGATCGTAAAAACATGCTTGGCGTTTCCTCTGGTGTGCAGGAAGATCAAGGGCGGGGTGTATCTGTCGATGATTAATAAAAAACATTCTAAATAAAATGACCTGTATGCCGACTTACTGTTTGAGGTCGAAACGGGTGAGTGTAAGAAGTTTCCTACATGTTTGCTTCGGGTGTATCGATAATAAAAGGGTAGAAACCTATGCGGGTAACACGGAGAGAGCGCGATGTCCTGTCCCTTCTGCTGCGCGGAAAAACCAACAAGCAGATCGCGGAAACCCTGAGTATCAGCGATTACACCGTTCGTGATCACGTCTCGTCGTTGCTAAAAAAAAGCGGTGTCAAAACCCGCGTCGCGTTGATGGCAGAGCATATGTCCGAGCAGGATTCAAAATAAATGCAACCCCCTACATCTGTAGGATTGTGCCTGACATCAGGTTGTTCATAATACCCGCCCATGCAACAGCATGGGGCGTCATGGAAATCTGAGTTCCGGTCGGCAGCTATTGGCAGTCGTCAAGATTAGTTGTGAATTGAATGTTGAAGCTCTGACTTCTGGGGCTGGCATGCGGCTGCCTTCTATCAGCGTTAATGCCTTCATCGTCAGCTGGCGGTAACGGCGAGTACTGATGGAATTAACGTCTTGATCACGGTCCGGTGGCAAGTTTTCGGGAGGGTGAAACAATGGAAGTTGCAATTGAAATGGACGCTCCTGAGTTGCTCGCGTTGCATAACATTAATCAGTGTTACTACCGGGCCGGGCAGGCAATGTCCGTGCTGAAAAATATCAACCTGGTAATAAAGCGTGGACAAACCTGTGCGCTGGTCGGTGCCTCTGGATCGGGCAAAAGCACACTCCTCAATATCCTGGGGTTACTTGAGCGGCCTGCGTCGGGGCTCTTGACCTTTGCCGGGCAAAATATGCTGAGTGCAGAGGCCGATCAACTGGCCCGTCTGCGCAACCGTGAAATTGGCTTCGTCTTTCAGGCATTCAATCTGCTGCCGCGGCTCACCGCCGTCGATAACGTCGCCTTGCCGCTAAGTTATCGCGGCATGTCGCGCCGGGAAGCGCGGCTGTGTGCGCTGGAACAGTTGGACCATGTCGGGCTGGCCGACCGGGCAACCTGTAAGCCAGCCGACCTTTCCGGTGGGCAACGCCAGCGTGTCGCGATTGCCCGCGCGCTGGTAGGGCGGCCGGCGCTGGTCCTCGCCGATGAGCCTACGGGCAATCTGGATAGCAGTACCGCGAACGACATCATGGCGTTGCTGCTGGGCCTTAACCGGGAGCACGCCGTGACGCTGGTGATGGTGACTCACGATACCGCGCTGGCGAAACGGTTTGATCGACAGATTCTGGTCGTTGATGGCGAATTGCACGAGGGCGCCGCGTATGGCCAGCCTTGACGCGTTGCCTGTTCCCTCGTGGTTGCAGATGTTCGCGGAGTCCGTCGACAGCCTGCGTTTGCTGGGGCGCCGCTCGGTGTTGGCGTTGCTTGGGATTGTGGTGGGCAGCGCATCGATCATCGCGTTGCTGAACATCGGTCGCAACGCAGCCGAAGAGGCCATGCGCACTTTCAAGGACATGGGCACAGATACGCTGGTGGTCAGTTTTCCGTTCTCGGCGCAAAAGAAACAGCCGCTGCCGACCACCCTGGATACCCAGGCGATACGCCAGGCATTGCCGGATATTTCCCATATCGCGCCGATCACCCAGCATTCGGCACAGATCAATCGAGAGGGTGCGCACGCCGACGCGAGTCTGGTCGGAACCACTGCCGGACTGGCCGAGATCATGGGGCTGGATCTGCAAGCAGGTCGTTTTATCTCGGCGTTCGATCAGCGCGCGACCTTCGCCGTGGTGGGCGCCCGCGTCGCCGACGATTTGCGCGTACGGGGTCGATCCTTGCGAGTGAATGATGTGTTGCAGATCGATAACTACCTGTTCCAGGTCATCGGCATTGCCGCCAGCCAACCCCCCAGTTCACTGATGCCGATTGCCGTGGACGAATCGGTATTGATCCCTCTTGAAGGCATGCGCCGCCTGAGACCTTCTGCCGAGATAGGCAACGTGGTTGCCAAGGTCATTCCCGATGCCGATTTGCCCGTCACGGCCCAGGCGCTTGAAGCGCTGTTGAGCGAGCAGCTCGATGGGCGCGAGGTCAACGTGCAGATACCACAGCAATTGCTCGAGGGCCTCAAGCGACAAGCCAATACGTTTGCTTACCTGCTTGCGGGGCTGGGTGGCATTTCTTTGCTGGTCGGCGGCGTGGGGGTGATGAATGTGATGCTGATGAACGTGGCCGAGCGGCGTCGCGAGATTGGTGTACGCATGGCATTGGGTGCGCGTCAGCGCGACATCCGCACATTGTTCCTGCTCGAAGCGACCACGCTTTCTGTCGCTGGCGCACTGCTCGGCGCGGCACTCGGTGTGGCGGCGGCTTATGTCTTTACCCTGTTTTCGGGCTGGCAGTTCAGCCTCTCGCTGGCGTCATTGCCACTGGGCATCGGCAGCTCTCTATTGATTGGTTTGTTTTTTGGCCTGTATCCGGCGATCTCGGCATCCCGGTTGTCGCCCGTCAGAGCGCTACGGGATGAATGAAAGCAAAAACACAAGACCAGGATGTCTTCGTTAATGACAAGTGGAGTAACCCCCGTGACCGTTTCCATGATCACTGCTGATGCAACCGTTCATACACCGCAATGGATTGACCCGGGCAGTATCGATGAGCGTTTGCCGCTGGAATGTTTGCAATTGGCCGCTCGACAGGCTGCGTTGTCGAAAAACGAGTTGCGCGACATGCAAGCCAGGATCGTCGGCCCGTCAGGCCTGTTCGCGGCTTTTTCCGTTCAAGTGGCTGAGCAGGGGCGGCAGGCGCCAGACCTCCAGATAGTGCCCGACAGCAGCGATTCAAAGCGACTGATGTTGGCTGAAAAGGCCGTGGAGTTTGCACTGGCTCGCCACCATCGACGGGCGTATGCCGAGAACCCCTTCGCCGGCCTGCCGAGGGCAACGCTCTGTTGTGTCGTGTACGACGATTCAGGCCCCTACAACCTTGCCGAGCGTTATGCCGCAAATGAGGCGCTGCGGTCGTCGGACAGCCAGTTTTTCATCAAATTGATTGCCACGACCCATAACACCGTCGAACGAAGGTTGGTCTTTCAGGGCCTGCTCGAGCACTTCGACGCCTTGTTGCCGGTAGAACAGAGCATTTACCAGGACGGCTATCGAGACGTGCAACAGCGCTATCTGGAGCGTGAGGAAGAGCTCTACGGCAGATTGAACCTGGGCAAACCGCTGAGTGTGATTTTTACCGAGCAGACACCGGAAAGTCTGCTGGCAAGCCTGGGAACACGCAGATGAAAACGCTCGAATGATGAAACAAGCCACGAACGATGAGTGTTTGCGCGGGGTCTCCACGGCGAGCGGCGCTTCCCGGCGCAGGCGACGGTGGATACCTGCCGCACTGGCGCATGCCGTGCCGTTGGCCGCCATGCTGGGTGCCGATACAGTGAGCGGGTCGCAACAGGCGCGCACTTCGCAGCCGAGCATGGCGTTTGTCAGCGCAGTGTCGCTGACGGCACACACGCTGGACCTGACGCTGGCGGATGCGGTGTACCTGGGCTTGCGCGATAACCGTGGCATTCGCAGCGCTTATCTGCAACGCATGGCGCAAAAGTTCGACCTGCGGGTGGCTGAAGATTCATTCACACCCCGAACGGTGATCACCAGCAAATATCTGGCGAACCGTGCGCATGACGACCGTCATCGTGACTACACCCTGACCCCCGAAACCACCTTGCTCAATGAATGGGGCACGCGCTTCAGCCTGTCGTGGACTCAGCACTTCAATCAGGCTGATCGGGGTGGGCGCAAGGACGATAGTGGCTTGACGTTCGGGATCGTTCAGCCACTGCTGCGCGGTGCCGGGCGCGAGGTCGGCACCGCTCCTGTGCGACTGGCACGCCTGAGCGAGAGCAGCAATCGACTCCAGCTCAAATCCACGGTTTCCCAGACCGTCACGCAGATTGTCTCGGCTTACCGCGAGCTTCTAAAAGCACAGGAACAACAGCGAATCGCCCAGGCGGCGTTGGCGCGCTCTCGACAACTTTTGGAGGTGAACAAGGCCTTGATCGGCGCGGGACGCATGGCGCAATTCGAAAGTGTGCAGACCGAGGCCGACCTTGCCAGTCAGGAGTTGGGGGTCGAAGAGACCGCCAACCAACTGGACGCCAGTCGGCTGGACCTGCTACTGCTGCTGGCACTGGATCCGGGCACCCGGCTTAGAGCCAGTGAAGCGCTCAACGTCGAACGAGTGGAGATGGATCGCCGTCGAGCGCTACAGGTCGCCCTGGCGCAACAGCCGGAGTACTTGCAGCAATTGA
Organism: Pseudomonas sp. ASL3; assembly: GCF_056680425.1. Lineage (NCBI taxonomy): Bacteria > Pseudomonadati > Pseudomonadota > Gammaproteobacteria > Pseudomonadales > Pseudomonadaceae > Pseudomonas > Pseudomonas sp. ASL3. The sequence goes on from NZ_CM155281.1 coordinate 280,497, forward strand.
TTGCCAGCGAACAGGCCGATATCAATCTGCTCGTCGAGCAAGACCGGCGGCTGTGGGATGTCTCGCTGATTGGCGGTGCAAGTCAGACGCACAATCGATACTCCGGCGCTGAACATCGCCGCGCCGAGAAAAACTGGGACAGTTACGCCGGTATTCAACTGGAAATCCCCATCGGCGATTTGAGTGCCCGTCAGAGTGCGGTCAATGCGCAGGTGGCGGTGCAGGATCAGGCCATTCGGCAGGTCGAGGCCCGGCAGGTGCTGGAGCGACAAGTGGGCGATGCGATACGTGACATGGGCACCCGTTGGCGCCAATACGAAATCGCCCAGCGAGTCCGCGAGCTGTCACAACGCAAGCTGGACATCGAACGTGACAAGTTACAGGTAGGACGCTCCAGTAACTTTCAGGTGTTGAGTTTCGAAGCGGACCTGCGCAACGCCGAGAACGCCACCCTTAACGCGCAGATCGCCTACCTCAACGCCCAGACCCAACTGGATGAGCGGTTAGGCATGACGCTGCAGAGCTGGGACATTACCCTCAATGACTGATCGATTATTCGGCCGCTATGGCCCCGCGAAAACGCTAGGGCTTATCGGCAGTCTTCTGTTGAGCGTAGTGGGAATATTCATCTACTTTGGCGCCCGGTCCGCAGCGGCAAATACCGAGCAGTGGTTGCCGGTCGCGGTCGAACCGCTGGTGCAACGGCTGGGCCTGGCAGGGCGTATCGAGCCCGGCGCGCTGCTGACACTCACAGCACCGTTCGACGGCACCGTGCAGGACAAGCCAGTCGAGGAAGGGCAACGGGTCGAGCGTGGCCAAGTGCTGCTGCGCCTGGATACCACGCACCTGCAAATCCAGTTGCGCGAAGCGCTGGCCGAACTGCTCAAAGCCCGGCGTGCCGTACAGGATTTGCAGGGTTGGACCCACGGCCAGGACATGGCCCGGGCGCGGCGGGCCTTGAGCACCAGCCAGCTGAATGTGAACGACACCGAACGCAAACTCGAAGAGACCCGTGTCTTGCTCGAGCGTGGAATTGTCCCACGCATGGAAGTCGACGCCTTGATGCAACAGGCACAGATGCAGCGCCTGGATCTGAAAGCCGCTCAGGCTGAACTCAAGGATGTGGGGGAAAAAGGCCAGGGCGAAAACCGCCAGATCGCCGACATGCAACTGGCCAATGCCACAGCCAAATATGAGGCGTTGCAGGTCTTGGAAGGGCAGCGGGAAATCAGCGCACCCTTCGCCGGGATTATCGTCCGCGTACCGGGTAACTCGGCCGACACCACGGCCAGACCCGTCCAGCAGGGCGCCCGTGTCAGCCAGGGACAACCGCTGTTAGGCCTGGCCAATCTGGAACAGCTCAAAGTCGTGGCCAAGGTCGACGAAGGGGACATCAATCAACTGCAAGAGGGCCTGCCGGTAGACATCACCGGTGATGGCTTCGGCGGCATCCTCCTGAACGGCAAGATCACCTCGGTTGGCTCGCAAGTGCTGCAATCGGAGTTCCAGGGCAGTGGCGCCGCCTACGAACTCGGCGTCGCCCTCCCGCCACTGACCCCGGCGCAACAGCAACGCATTCGCCTGGGCATGAGCGCCCGATTGTCGATCATCACCTATCAGAACCCCAACGCCATCGTCGTCCCTCCCGGCGCCATCAACGAACACGACGGCCAACACTTCGTGAACTACCGGCGCTCGCCTGAAAAACGTTCCCGTCGGGTGAGTGTTACGGTGGGCCAGGCAACTTCCGGTGGGGTTGAAGTGTTTGGGTTATTCCCCGGTTTTATCCGAACGGATAGTCACTATTGAGTTTCGTTGAAAGAGGTCGATATATAGAGAAGAGGCTGTAAAAGCAGAGTCAGGTTTCTGGTTGTATATACCTTGAATTTCAAAACTTTTGATAAGTGAGTATTTCGCTATGAGAAAACTATTGCCTGTTGCTTTGTTGTTTGTGTCGATGTCGGGGGTGGCTGCAGAGTTTTCTGTGACCAAATCGATGGCGCCTTTTTCGATTTATAAACCGGGATATAAGGGGATTTCTGTTCATCGAGTGACAGGCCCCGATTATCCGAGAGGGGCAAAGACTGTCTCAAGGCTGAAGAATATTTTTTGGCGGACGACCCTGTACCCCAATAGTACGGGCGAGACTGTGGAAATGTGCTACGTACCCTCAGGATCTAATGAGATTTGTCATGATATCGCGCCGAACTCCAGTGGGGTAATGACAAAATTCAATCACCTCCCCTTTAGTTACGCAGGTCAGATAGTCATCAAGCACTCAGTGGCAACCGGGGCGACTAACAGCAAACCATCAGGTCAGGACGTTGTGACGTTTAACCTTATGTATTAATTGGCTGGGCCCTGACGGCTTGGCCCGTCAGGGTTTTATCGATGAGGGATTATCATGAATATTATGGATGCTGTGATCTCACGGCCCAACCTTGCGTCCTCTGTAAAGTCTCAAACCCTTTCGCCCCCGTCAGAGTTTTCTTCTGATGCTTCTCCTGTACCGCTTGGCGTTTCTAGCTCAACGGTATCCATCAGTGGAGAAGCGTTACTGAGACAACGTGTATTTTTTAGCGAAAATCCTGACTATAGACTTCCCTTGCAGATTAAGAACACTGTCGAAACGCGGATGCAGCCCTCCGTCAATTTTTTAACGGAAAGGGATAGAGAACTGTTGAGTCAAGCCTTCGAATTTGCCCAAGAGCAAGGTGCTGATCTGCATTACGTTGATGTATTGGCTTTTGACTTGGCGCGGTATCGTCAAAGTGACGATGGGCGAATCATGTTGCCGCACAATCAGGGTGGGGTTTTTGAGGGGGGGCGCATGGTGTCATACAGTTTCACGGATAAAGATGCAGCGACGGCACGTCGTATTCTGAGCAGTGAGTCGCTCAAAACCACACAGCTAGACAAAGGTTTTATTCGCTATGTGACCGACAAGAATTATGGAATATTTCGCAATGTGGACTTCGAGTTCATGGAGCAGGTAATCAACAGATTTTCCGCGAAAGGCGGTGATGTACCACCCCTGGGTGCAAAATTTGCCAAATATGAAGACCTCAAGGAAAACTACATCAAGCATCTGTCCAAGGAAGTGTATGACGTCGGGGGGAAGGGTAGTCCGGGTGATATGAACGCAGCTGCGGGTAAAAAGAAAACTGTCAATCAACTGCCATCAGCCCCTCCCGAAACACTAAAAGACATCCTTCGTCGAATCATATTCAAAGCCATGCGTACGAGTTTCAGCACCCGCGTGCCCAGCCTCGCCGAGTTTCTGATGAAGATGAGGCGGTAAGCAGGGGCAAGCCTGCGGCCAGCCAGCTGTTTTGGGTTGAATCGGAATCACTGTGGAGGCAATCGGGACGCACAGTCTTGTTCGCGATGAAGGCGGTATGTCAGACCGGCCGCGCCAAACCATTCGCGGCGGGACGCGTAGTTGCAAGCCTGCTCCTACATTGACCGGGTTTGCTGCGCGACAGCGCAGCGTCGAAGACGGCGCGGGCCCTCCCACAGATCGGGGTGATACCGTGCGGCGCGCGGACCTGATCAATCAAGGGGCGGCCAGAATTCAGTACTAGACTGATTAGATGTTTCATTGGGGGCGCGCCCTGCGCCCTGTAGCTGTTAGGACGTCGGCTGCGCGGCCTGGGATTATCCAGTCACTCAATCGAGGGTCCTACCGTGCAAGCTCATGAGCAAATAACGGAACACAAGTCGTTCTCCAAACCTGATGAAGTCCGGGAATTCTCCAACGGCAAAGCCGAAATCCTCAAAATCGGTAACGCCGAAGTGGGCCGGTTCACCTTCAAACCCGGCTGGCGCTGGACAAACGACATCCAGCCTCTGGCGCAAACGGCCAGTTGCCAGGCACCGCATTTCCAGTACCACGTTGCAGGCAAACTGTGCATCCGCATGGATGACGGCACAGAGATGATCGCCGGCCCCGGAGACATCACATCGCTGCCCCGAGGCCATGATGCCTGGGTCGTTGGCGACGAGACGGTGGTGGTGGTCGACTGGTTTGGCGCGACCAATTATGCCAAAAAGGTTTGATCAGGCTTCTAGCTGAAACGAGGGCAAAGCGGGCAGGTTTATTGATGAGTCAATGAACCTGCCCCTTTTGCGGGAGCGCGCATTGGTTTTGCAGAAACTGGATGCGCCTCTGGGTTTCTAGATAGGCGGCCACGTGTTCAGTTTTTTTTAAAGCCTGATCAATAATTTCTAGAGTAATGGCTCATTGACATATCTGCGGGGTGTTTTTTATGATAGATCAATTGCTTATTCATTCGCACATACGCACCCACTTTTTTAAAAATGACCTTGAGCGTGATCTCGCTCAACAAAAAGGGTGGGGGCAATATAAACATTAAACGTGATATTTTCTGAGTGGGGCGAATTCTGTCGTGGCGCTGAATCTACGTAGCAAAGTCATTCTCCTTGCGATCATCCCGAGCCTGTTGCTGGCCGCTGTGATCAGCTGCATCACGTTTTTGGTGCTGCAAAAGCTGGCGTCAGAGGAGGTAGAGCAGGCGCGTTCGCTCTTGATAGACGAGCGAAAACTCTCGCTCAAGCATTATCTGGAAATCGCCCAAGCGGCGATCGCACCGATCTATGAAGCGTCCAAACCCGGAGATCTCGACGCTCGGGATAAAGCCGTCAAAGTTCTTCGGACGCTGATATACGACAAACAAAGTTATTTTTATGGTTATAACTCGGCAAGTATTCGTGTGTTCTGGGCAGATAAAGACCTCGACATAGGCAAAAGTTTCGTCGACAGCCAGGACGCGAACGGTGTTTATGTTATTCGTGGGTTGGTTGAGGCGGGCAAGTCCGGCACCCATTACTTCCGTTATGACTGGCAGACACCGGGCAGCGATAAACCGGTGCCAAAGCTTGGCTATACCGTGTATCTGGAAAAATGGGACCTGGTTTTCGGCACGCAAGTGAACCTGGACGATATCGAAGTCCAGGTGCAGGCCATTGCCAGTGATCGCCATGCTCGTATCGGCTCGTACACCGCGTATATCCTCGCGATCGCGGCGGGCTTGCTGCTATTGGTTGCGGTGATCGGCGTCTGGTTGGGCAACAGCATCGTCAAGCCGGTACTCGCGATCAAAAAGAACCTCGATGACATCGCGGCGGGCGATGGTGATCTGACGCGCCGTTTACCGGTCACCAGCGACGATGAATTGGGCGCTCTGGCGAACTCGTTCAACCTGTTTGTTGAAAAGATCCATGGCCTTGTGCGGCAGATCGCAGAAATGACAGGGCAACTGACTTCGCTGGTCGGGGACATGTCTTCCCAGGCACAACGATCCGAGCACTCGATGGATCGGCAGCGCCAGGAGACTGATCAGGTGGCGACGGCCATTCATGAGATGTCCACCGCAGCGCATCAGGTCTCCGTCAGTGCTCAGGGCGCATCGCAGGCGGCCAGGAAAACCAGCGATGTGGGCGGTCAGGCCAAAACCGTGGTGAACAAGAGCATCGAGAGCATTCACGCCTTGATCGAGGAAATCCGCGAAAGCAGCTCGTCTCTGGACCATCTGCGCCAGGATGTACAGTCGATCGCCAGTGTGGTCGATGTGATTCGCTCGATTGCCGAGCAGACCAATCTGCTGGCCTTGAACGCTGCCATCGAAGCGGCGCGGGCAGGCGATGCCGGGCGCGGTTTTGCCGTGGTGGCCGATGAAGTCCGGGCGCTGGCCAGCCGCACGCAAAAGAGTACCCAAGAGATCCACGAAATGATCAGCCTGCTACAGAAGGGCACCCAGGATGCAGTGGTGGCGATGGGACGCTCCAGCGAAACGGGCAAGACCACCGGCGAGCTGGCGAACCAGGCCGGGGTGTCTCTGGATGCCATTGGTCAACTGATCGAAACCATCAACGACATGAACGCCCAGATCGCCAGTGCTTCCGAAGAGCAGACCGCGGTGGCCGAGGAAGTGAGTCGCAGCATGACTCAGATCTCCCAGGCCGCAGATGACGTGTCCGGCGACGCCCAAAACGGCGCGCAAACGTCCAGAAGCCTGACGGATCTGGGTAATCGTTTGGGTGGGCTGGTTCGGCAGTTCCGTATCTGACTTTTTGCAGGGAAGGCAAACCCGCTTACGGGCTTGCCTTCATACCACTCGTTACAATCCCAGACGGTTCTTTGCATCCACTGCACTTACCTGCTTTGAAAATTTTTGCCCTTCCATCGATTCCAACCCACAACCTAGCCATACTTCAGCCTATCCAGCGCAACGATTCCACGTTTGCGGATCGCCCATCCCTTCCTCAAAGGATTACCCAATGATCAAAGGATTGCTTCGCGCCGGTCCTGCGTACCTGACGCAAGCCTTTATCTTCCTCTGCGCGCTCTCGCCGTTCGCTGTTCAAGCCGGCGAAGCCCCGCAGGTCTTCACCGGCACGCTGGGTAAAATGCCGATTGTGTTGGAGCTGGACTTGAGCGATCCGATGGAGGTCAACGGTCGATACTTCTACGAGAAGTACCATACCGACCTGGCACTCAGCGGTGTGCTGAAGGGGAAAGAACTCACCCTCAAGGAAGGCCTGGATGATGGCAGCGGCAAAGCCCTCCCTGTATGGCACCTGCGTCAAAACGCGCAAGCAGGCTGGCAAGGTGACTGGAAAGGCCCGCAAGGCAAAACCCTCAAGGTCGAGCTGACAGAACAGCAGGTAACACCGCCAGCCGCGGGAGCTGAGGCGGGTTGGCAGGCGATTTATCAAAAATCGACTTACGACTACCTGCGCCTGCAAGGCTTGCCGCTCCAGCCTGACAAAATACAGACCTTCATGGGTTACACCTTGCAGTGGTGGACGGAGCCGGAATCCAAGCTTTCGTTGTTCGAAATCACCTCGGGCTACACGCCGGAGCAGAGCGAGCGCCTCAACCAACAACTGCGTGCCCGCCTGTGGAATGAAGTGGTCAGCTACCACGCCTGCCTGCTCCAGGGCAGTCGCTTCGGCGCGGACTTCCAGCAAACCGTCACCCCCGAGCTGCTGTCACCCGGGGTCGTCAGCTTGAGTATCTTCACCAGCTACAACTGCGGTGGTGCGCATCCGGACTTCGGCAACTCGCCGCTCAACCTCGATGTGAACACCGGTAAACCGCTGTCGCTGGAAGACGTGCTCTGGGTCGGCAAAGGCAAAGCCTTTCACTACGACGACCGCGAAGGCCTCGAGGGGCAAGACCCGTCCGCAGTCAGCTTCGACACCTTCTCCGGCTACCGCAGCAAGCAGCTGGCGCCATGGCTCGTAGGCCAACTCCAGACGCTCGCCCCCGAAGAAATGAAAAAGCCTGGCGCTGAAGACCAGAATTGCGACTTCAATGATGCGGAAATCTGGGACTTCCCAGCCTGGTACTTCACCCCGACCGGCCTCTACTTCGGCCCATCCTTCGCCCGCGTGATGCGCGCCTGTGAAAGTCCAGGGTGGTCAGTGGTGCCTTACAGCGTGGTCAAGCAACATCCGGGTGCTGTGCCGCTGGAATTGCCGGAGTAATTCAGTCCGTGACGCTCTGCGTCATGGCAGATCAATTGTCTCGCCGGTGGTGAGACAATTGACGATGCCAAGGACTTTGGGTGGGACCAGTGTCACCACTGGTGTCACTTTTGCGGAGGTACCAGCCGTAGTGTCCGAGGCAATTGTGTCAGCACTGCTGAGACTTTTGCCGGCGGGGTGATGTGCGCTCGAACAGCGCCGATTTGAATTGGCGTTCCAGCTCCCGACTAGACCACTTTTCCTGAATCGCCATGCGTAATTAAAACTCGCGTTCTTCAGCGAGTTTGCTTTGGCTGAGGATGATCAGGTTTTGTGTCCAGGGCAATTGTGTCAGCAGTGCTGACACTTTCTCATCGGTGCGGTACGCCTCGTAAAACTAGCGCATGCGGAACAGGTTGCGACCAGTAAAACCACGTAAGCCTGGTTGAGTGTAGACAAGTAAACGGCGAGTTGTTCGACAACGCCTTCACCCCACTCGACGGTGGCTGACAATAGTTTGGGATCTGGCTGCCATGCCCCAATCTCGTGGGGAATTCTATGTTTGCCGACAACACATAAACCCCTGTAGGAGCTGCCGAAGGCTGCGATAAGGCCGGAACGGCCTTCACAAAAATCACCCGCCGCGACCGGTCCCGTCGGACGCGACCCCGGGGCAATCGCAGCCTTCGGCAGCTCCTACAGAGGCGTTATGACAGGCACACATTTTGCGACAGGCCTCGATTTGTGGGGGCGAACTTGTTCGCGAAGAGGTCGGTGCAGCCACCGACTCATTCGAAGACTGAATCTCACATCGGCCGAAATATAGCCCGAATCCCCCGACATTTCGGATATGAAGAACACCCCCAAAAATCACCCCCAGCATTAGCCCCAGTCCGGGCAACCCTGATCACCATCGACTTCTTGCAATGCGGGCAAGCAGGCGCCACCGGTTTAGCCGGTGCCTCAGGCACGGGCGCTACTTTAGGAGCCTCAGGAACAACCGTCGGCTCAACCCGCTCTTTCACCACCTCCGAGGTCGGCCGTGGCCCCGGCCGCTTGGTCGCCGCGATCCACTTATTCAACAACTCCCCATCCACCAGCCGCAGATTCCGCCCCGACGCGAACTGTTTAGCGGGCCCGGTAAACCGGCCACTGGTAATCACAAACCCACCCGTCGCCCCCTCAGCCGCCATCGCCCCATACAACTCCCGGACCGTAGGCACGCCAACCTGCAGTGACCGCCACTGCTTGCACTGCACCAGGTACTTTTCCCCGTCCTTGCGCGCAACCAAATCGACCCCGCCATCCGGCCCGTTGCCACCGGTTTCCTGAACGCTAAACCCCTGATGCCGTAACGCCTCACCGACCAACAGCTCGAACTGCTGCCACGTAATGTTTTCAAGCGTATTCCCACCCGGCATCGTCATTGACGCGAGGAGATTGCGAATTTTGCTGCGACCCAGAACAGAAACGACGGCGCCTCCGAGGAGGATCAGTGGCAGCAGGTATTGGCCGAAGGTGGCGAAGGTTTTCGAGGCCGTGTTAAGGACCATCGAATCCAGATGCTTCAGGTCCGAATAGACAGGGATCGGCGCTGTCGCGACTGAGTGCAGGTATCCATAAGCGCCGAGGGCGATGATGACGCTAACCCACCATGGGAGTTTGCTGGCGATGGAAAAGAGATCGTCGAAGAGCGAGGATTTTTTAGACATGAGTTCGCAGATATTGAAAGGCCATCACGACGATACGTGGAGGAATATTCGGTGTCTATAAATCGCTCTATATCTAGTGATCGTTCCTCACGCTCCGCGTGGGAGTGCAGCCTTTGACGCTGCGAGTCGTATGCAGTCAGCGCCGCTGCTGGAGCACAGATAAAATCGAAATCAGATTGTCGTTGTAGGAAATTTCCTTAATTTTGGTACGCTTGTTCTCTCATCAAGGAGAGCAAGATGCCGGCTGTAATTGCTGAAAACGACACGTCAAAGTGGGCGGATGAAACAGGTGCTATCTACCATTTTCCGAGAGGCTATCGCGCTCTTCTTACCCCTGGCTCTGAGGTCCTGTATTACAAAGGAAAAATGCAGGACAAAGAATTCTCAGCATCGCGTTTAAGCCCTGCTCCGCACTACTTTGGCAGGGCTCGCATTGGGAAGGTATACGCCGACAAAAACAGCACTAAAGGCGACCTGTTCGCATTAATCGAGGATTTTGAGATCTTCGAAAGTGCAGTACTCGCAAAAATCGATGGAAACTTCCTAGAGACTATTCCACCTACCAAAGCAAAAAACTACTGGCGCAATGGTGTCCGGGCTATTGATCGGGCCGACTTCGATGGCATCGTAGCGCGAGCAGTGCTTAAGCAGACGGTGACGATAGAGCAGCCTGCTGAACAGGACGAGCAGGGCTTTGAGTCGGGTTTTGAGGGTAACCGTTCCGTTGTCGTTGGAATAAAGTACGAGCGAGATCCGAAGCTTCGAAACCAAGCGATTGCTATTCACGGCCTAGACTGCAAGGCGTGCGGATTCGACTTCGAGAAAGCTTACGGAGCGCACGCGAAAGGTTTCATCCATGTCCATCATGTGCTGCCTATCTCCGAGTTTGGTGGAGGGAAAGCAGTGAATCCGGAGAGTGACCTGATAACGCTCTGTGCGAATTGCCATGCAGTTATCCATCGAAAACGAGATGCAACCCTTAGTGTCGATGAACTGAAGGGGATGCTTCGAGCTCATTGGGTTTTTGAGGCGTAAATATCCCCGTCGATAATATTTCTGGAGTGGACGCGGAGCGTCGAGGGCTGCATACCCACGCAGAGCGTGGGCACGATCTGTTAAACGAGTCTGACGCATTAGGTGGCCTTACGGCATCATGGTAGAAAGTTTGCCGGATATTTCATCCGTAGACGCTAAGGCATGCCATGAAAAAAATAGGGATAGGGTTTATCGCCATGTTGGCGCTGCTCTGCGCTTTTTCAGCGTCGGGCAAGGACGCAAGGCTCCCCGATTCGGCAATTATCAAGATCCTCATTGATGACTCGATATCGTCCTACCCTGGCAACTGCCCATGCCCGTACAACACAGCAAAAAACGGTAGCCGATGCGGCAAGCGCAGTGCGTACAACCGCCCAAACGGATACGCGCCGCTTTGCTTTAAAGAGGATGTTTCGAAGGAGATGGTTGAGGAGTATCGGAGCCGGGTTAAAAATTGACGGCGACTGGGGGAGTAATACGTCGGCGTATTTGGCTGCGCAGGGTATTTACACGCTCCGCGCCAATAGTGACGAGGAGCGTGGTCCGATCATCAATCAGCCAGAATGGAACATCCGTGAAGTAGCCTGCCACCAAGAGCTGTCCGGTTTGCTTGGCTGAGTCCCAACTGCTAACTGAGGATGCGGCAACACCTGAGGCACATCACGCAACCTGATCCACGGCTCGCACTGCCAGTGCAACATGCTCAACGACAGGCCGGGCCATTGCAGCAGACTCAGGTTGGGTGATCTGTCGGCAAGTGGTAGCTGGGCATCGCGTAACGCTTGGACGACATCATTGGTGATCCACTGCCGCAGGCTGCGATTTTCCGGGTGGTAATGATGGATCAACATCGCATAAACCCCCGACTCGCTCAGCATCAACTCCTCTTGCATTACGCCATGACTGCTTAACATCAATGTCCGGCGCTGATCAGGGTCGAGCTTGCCGGTCGTTCGCTCATTCATTGGCCATGCGATCAGCTTGCTTATGTCGCGGGCGCTGAACCATACCTGCGTTTCCAGCAGGAGCGTGCGCAGTTGGCGGTTGTGGCGTAGGAAGGTGGTGGGTTCGAAGGGTTCAACTATGGGTTGCTCTGTAGCTGAGTGGGTCTCAGCGTGAGAGCGGAGTTGTTGTTTTGGCATTGCTTACCTCTACGTTCAAATTCGGATCAGGGCCGAAACCCAACGTAGAGGGGGCGAAAGAAATCCCAACAGGCTTGGGCTCTCGTGACGCAATAGATCACACCGCCTGATAAGGGCGTGGTGAGATCAAAGCTGACTATCGAGAGCGGCTGGCCGCTACGTTGGGCGTTTCTTAGGCACCGGCGGGTAAGGTATTAGAAGATAAGTACTCAAGCAATTCGGAAAGTTATCGAATATCTGTCGGAAATTTCCTGTTTTTTTTGGGGTGATGCTTAACCGTCTAACAGGATTTCGCCGTAGCTAAAACAAGCAGTTTTACTTGGGGATATCCCCTCATCAGAAGACATCTAAATGTCCTTTTCATTTATGGGGATGGTGGCGCGGATCGCGCTCAATATCGACTCACACGATGGTAATTTCCGGTGGCCGTCTTCCGGAGTGGTGTCCTAGCCTTCAAGACGAAGGCTAGCGCCACAGCGCAGTTACCCATCAAACCAGCACTACAGTCTGAAGCGCAGCACCAGGGCTTGCTGGTTGTTGGCCACTTGCTGCAGGTGCTCTCCGCTGGTGCGGGTATGCGCCGCGGTCTGTCGGTTGTCGCGGGTCATGTCGTGCAGGCGGTGCATGTGCTGATTTACTTCCTGCGTGGTTCCGGCCTGTTCGTCCGCGGCGGCGGCGATCTGTACGGCGAGGGCGTGCACGCCTTGCAGGGAGTTGTCCAACTGGCTGAGCGAGGTCAGCACGACCTGGGTTTCACGTTCCAGCGAATGCGCTTGTTCGGCCGAGGCCTGCATCGTTTGCAGGGCTTCGGTGGAAGAGCCTTGCAAGGTGTTGGTGATGGCGACGATCTCTTCGGTGGCGCTGCGGGTGCGTTGGGCGAGGTTGCGCACTTCGTCGGCGACCACGGCAAAGCCACGGCCTTGTTCGCCGGCGCGCGCGGCTTCAATCGCGGCGTTGAGTGCCAGCAGATTGGTTTGTTCGGCAATGCTGCGGATCACCGCGAGCACGGTGCCGATTTGCAGGGCGTCGGTGGCCAGGGTGTCGACCACTCTGCCGGCCCGGCCGATATCATTCAGCAAGCGTCCCTGCTGACCAATCATCTGTTGCAGGGTGTCTTGCATCTCGCCAAAGGCACTGCGTGCGGCGGCGCTGCTGTGCGCACTGTCGGCGGCGTTGCGGGCGATCTCTTGCACGGTGCTGGACATTTGCTCGACGGCGCTGACCACCATTTCCAGCGATGCTTGCTGCAGGTCGAGGCGTTCGCTGGTTTCCCCAGCGGCGCTTAGGATTTCGCTGCTGGCATGGCCGACGTCCTGGCTGGATTGGCGCAGACGCTCAATCACATCTCGCCAGGCCAGGGCCATGTCATGCAGGGCCAGCATCAAGCCGGTCTGTTGTCGTTGTTCGGTCGGCAGGTTCAGTTCGCCTGCGGCCAAGCGAGAGGCCAGTGCGGTCATGTTGCTCGGTTCGCCGCCCAGCGGGCGCATCACACTGCGGCTGACCAGCCGGGTGGCGATGGCCACAGCGGCGACGGTCAACAGGCCGAGGAGCAAGACTTGCCACATCAGCTGATGTACCGGGGCAAATGCCTGGGCCTGATCCATTTCAGCAATCAGCGCCCAGTGGTTGTCATCGAAGGCGACGGGGACAAACACTTTCAACGCGGTATTGCCGTCCAGCCCCGGTTCTGCGATGCGCCCATGCTGGCCCGCCAGGGCATTGCTGACGGCGCTGCCAGTGAGGCCGACGTGCGCATCGAGGCTGCGGTTGACCTGGCGTTCGGGGAATCGTGCCGAGTCCGAGCGCAGGTTGGCATCGCTGCCGACCAGGTAGGTTTCGCCTTTTTCACCCAGGCCCTGGCGAGTTTGCATCACGTTATTGAGCGGGGCGATGGGTAACTCCAGGACCAGGGTCATTTGCAGCGCGCCGTCCGACATGATCGGAGCGGCCAGATACTGGATCGGCTCCTTGCTCTGCGGGTTGTACTGCTGGTCGCTGATCAACAGTTTGCCGCTGTCGCGGCTTTGCTTGACCAGGCGCGCCAGCGGGGTGTCGCGCAGGCTGTCTTCACTGAGTTTGTGCTGGTAGTCACTGCCGCGCTGCAGACTGAGCATGATGGTGCCGTCGGGCATGATCAGTTTCAGTTCGCTGTAACCAAAGGTGCTGACGAAGTTTTGAAACACCGGGAGGTCGTAGTTGCTGGAGCTGATCAGCGCGGTGTCGTTCAGGCCCTGGTAGGTGTTGCTCAGGTTGCGGGCCAGGGTGCTGATCTGGTTACGCCGCTCCTGCCAGTTATCCAGCAATTGCTGCTGTTTGATATAGGCAACAGCCTCGAGGCCGTTCAGCGTCTGTTCGCGCAGGGCGGTACTGGCTTGTTGATAGACCGTAAAGGCCATGGCCAAAACCGGGATCAAGCCGATCATCAGGTAGCTTAGGGCCAACTTCAGGCGTAACGGCATTTCAACGACTCCGCGGGTAGAAGGGTTACAGGCTAGGCTGTTTGTCAATTATTCTTGCAAGAACTGTGCAAGTTATCGAGCGCAATGAGTTGGTTTTGGCGGCCGAGTCGCTGTTCTGGCTTGCAGCGCTAGCGCTGACGGCGCTGGGCGCTGGTGGAGGAGGGCGTATGGGTGCGGGATGTGTTGAGCAAGCCGAAGCTGTTTGTGATGGGTAATGACGAGGATCTGATGGTTAAATATTTTAAACGGTACTTTGGGAAGCAGTCCTTAGAAATGGCTGAGAGTGGTCGATGGGGTAGGCCGTTGAGGTTGTTGGTGTTTGTTATGCAGTCTTCGCAGGTAAGCCTGCTCTCGCGCAGCAAACTCGGTCTGTAGGAGCTGACTTGTCTGCGATAAGGGCCGAAGGACCTTCCAGTGGTGGTGAATTCACCATTTTTGCCAGCGCTTCGGTCGGACGCGACCCCGGACGGATCGCAGACAAGTCAGCTCCTACGCCCTCCGGGCAGAATCGGGACCGAGTTTGCTGTGCGACAGCGCGGCGTCGAAGACGGGGCGGGATCTCCCACAGGGTACAAACAAAAAAGCCAGAAGCATTCGCTTCTGGCTTTTCCATTTCAAACATAGCTAAGCAATCAAACCAGAATCAATCCCAGCTCAACGCCCCACCTGTTTGATACTCAATCACTCGCGTCTCAAAGAAGTTCTTCTCTTTCTTCAAGTCCATGATCTCGCTCATCCAAGGGAACGGGTTGGTCGTCCCTGGGTACTCTTCCTTCAAGCCAATCTGCGACAGGCGACGGTTAGCGATGAACTTGAGGTAGTCCTCCATCATCGCCGCGTTCATGCCCAGCACGCCGCGAGGCATGGTGTCCCGTGCGTATTCGATCTCCAGCTGAGTCCCTTGCAGGATCATCTGGCTGGCTTCTTCCTTCATTTCAGCATCCCACAGGTGTGGGTTTTCGATTTTGATCTGGTTGATCACGTCGATGCCGAAGTTCAGGTGCATGGATTCGTCGCGCAGGATGTATTGGAACTGCTCGGCGACGCCGGTCATTTTGTTGCGGCGGCCCATGGAGAGGATTTGGGTGAAGCCGCAGTAGAAGAAGATGCCTTCCAGTACGCAGTAGTAGGCGATCAGGTTGCGCAGCAGTTCTTTGTCGGTGTCGACGGTGCCGGTTTCGAACTTCGGATCGGAGATCGAACGGGTGTATTTGAGGCCCCAGGCTGCCTTTTTAGCGACCGATGGGATCTCGTGGTACATGTTGAAGATTTCGCCTTCGTCCATACCCAGCGATTCGATGCAGTACTGGTAGGCGTGGGTGTGGATCGCTTCTTCGAAGGCCTGGCGCAGGATGTACTGGCGGCACTCCGGGTTGGTGATCAGGCGGTAGACGGCCAGTACCAGGTTGTTGGCAACCAGGGAGTCGGCGGTGGAGAAGAAGCCGAGGTTGCGCATGACGATGCGGCGTTCGTCGTCGGTCAGGCCTTCCGGGTCGCGCCATACGGCGATGTCGGCGGTCATGTTGACTTCTTGCGGCATCCAGTGGTTTGCGCAACCGTCGAGGTACTTCTGCCAGGCCCAGTCGTATTTGAACGGGACCAGTTGGTTGAGGTCGGCGCGGCAGTTGATCATCATCTTTTCGTCAACGGCGACACGGGCGCTGGCGCCTTCGAGTTCAGCCAGACCTTCGGCGACATCGAGGCTGTCCAGGGCGGCCTTGGCGCGGATGATCGCGGCCGAGTCGCTGGCGGTGACGGCACGGGCTTCTTGTGCGGCAGCACCACCGGCGCTGTCGAGGCGGTCCATGTTGGCTTCGTTGGCGTGACCGGCGTTGGTCGCTTTGGCGACTACTTCGCCTTCTTCTTTATCGAATTCGTCCCAGCTCAGCATGGTGATCGTCTCCTGCGTGAGGGCCAGTCGGTTGGACTGGCCTGTGGATCTTGAGGTGCGTTGCTTGCGTTACGTTTGCTGCACGCAAAAAACATGGAATTATTTATTGTGGGCTCTGGTGCGAGCCTGTGTAGGAGCTGCCGAAGGCTGCGATGCTTTTTTGAAGGACCTTCGGTCCTTGAACCGCTGGTGCGGTTTATCGCAGCCTTCGGCAGCTCCTACAGGTAACAGGGCGCCCTTTAACAGGCGCCCATGTTACTTACTGGCAGGCTTCGCAATCCGGCTCGTCAATCGCGCAGGCTTTAGGCACTGGCGCTGGACCGGCAGCGGTGAATTCCGATGGCTTTGGAGCCGCCAGAATCGCGTCGTCGCCGTGGTTGCCGCTCGATACTGCGTTGAGTTTGCTGGTGCTGATGGTCGATTTCTCGGTGCTGGTCGCGGCCAGGGCACGGAGGTAGTAAGTGGTTTTCAGGCCACGGTACCAAGCCATGCGGTAGGTCACGTCGAGTTTCTTGCCCGATGCGCCAGCGATGTACAGGTTCAGCGATTGAGCCTGGTCGATCCACTTCTGACGGCGGCTGGCCGCGTCGACGATCCACTTGGTTTCAACTTCGAACGCGGTGGCGTACAGGTCTTTGAGTTCCTGTGGGATGCGTTCGATTTGCTGTACGGAACCGTCGTAGTACTTCAGGTCGTTGATCATGACCGAGTCCCACAGGCCGCGAGCCTTGAGGTCGCGAACCAGGTACGGGTTGATCACGGTGAACTCGCCGGAGAGGTTCGATTTCACGTACAGGTTTTGATAAGTCGGTTCGATCGACTGCGATACGCCGGTGATGTTGGCGATGGTCGCGGTCGGTGCGATGGCCATGATGTTGGAGTTACGAATACCTTTCTGTACACGGGCACGTACTGGCGCCCAGTCCAGGGTTTCGTTCAGGTCAACGTCGATGTACTTCTGGCCACGCTGTTCGATCAGGATCTGTTGCGAATCCAGCGGCAGGATGCCTTTGGACCACAGCGAACCCTGGAACGTCTCGTAAGCGCCGCGCTCGTCGGCCAGGTCGCAGGACGCCTGGATGGCGTAGTAGCTGACAGCTTCCATCGAACGGTCGGCGAACTCGACGGCTGCGTCAGAGGCGTACGGGATGTGCTGCAGGTACAGCGCGTCCTGGAAGCCCATGATGCCCAAGCCTACTGGACGGTGCTTGAAGTTGGAGTTCTTCGCTTGCGGCACCGAGTAGTAGTTGATGTCGATCACGTTATCGAGCATGCGCACGGCGGTGTCGACAGTGCGTTTCAGCTTGTCGGTGTCCAGCTTGCCGTTGACGATGTGGTTCGGCAGGTTGATCGAGCCCAGGTTGCAAACGGCGATTTCGTCCTTGTTGGTGTTCAAGGTGATTTCGGTGCACAGGTTCGAGCTATGGACCACGCCGACGTGCTGCTGCGGGCTGCGCAGGTTGCAGGGGTCTTTGAAGGTCAACCATGGGTGGCCGGTTTCGAACAGCATCGAGAGCATCTTGCGCCACAGGTCTTTGGCCTGGAGGGTCTTGAACAGCTTGATCTTGCCGTACTGGGTCAGGGCTTCGTAGTACTCGTAACGCTCTTCGAAGGCCTTGCCGGTCAGGTCGTGCAGGTCTGGCACTTCCGATGGCGAGAACAGGGTCCACGGGCCGTCGTCGAAGACGCGCTTCATGAACAGGTCAGGGATCCAGTTGGCGGTGTTCATGTCGTGGGTACGACGACGATCATCACCGGTGTTCTTGCGCAGCTCGATGAACTCTTCGATGTCCATGTGCCAGGTTTCCAGGTAGGCGCAGACCGCGCCTTTGCGCTTGCCGCCCTGGTTGACTGCTACTGCGGTGTCGTTGACCACTTTGAGGAACGGTACGACGCCCTGGGATTTGCCGTTGGTGCCTTTGATGTAAGAGCCCAGCGCGCGAACCGGCGTCCAGTCGTTACCCAGGCCGCCAGCGAATTTGGACAGCATGGCGTTGTCGTGGATGGCGTGGTAAATGCCCGACAGGTCATCCGGTACGGTGGTCAGGTAGCAGCTGGACAGCTGTGGACGCAGGGTGCCGGCGTTGAACAGGGTTGGGGTCGACGACATGTAGTCGAAGGACGACAACAGGTTGTAGAACTCGATGGCACGGTCTTCTTTGTTCTTCTCTTCGATCGCCAGGCCCATGGCCACGCGCATGAAGAAGATCTGCGGCAATTCGAAACGCACGCCGTCCTTGTGGATGAAGTAACGGTCGTACAGGGTTTGCAGGCCCAGGTAGGTGAACTGCTGATCGCGCTCGTGGTTGATCGCCTTGCCCAGTTTCTCCAGGTCGAAGGTCGCCAGCACCGGGTTCAGCAATTCGTACTGAATGCCTTTGGCGATGTAGGACGGCAGCGCCTTGGCGTACAGGTCGACCATTTCGTGGTGAGTGGCGCTCTCGGCCACTTCCAGGAAGCTCAAGCCTTCGGCACGCAAGGTGTCCATCAGCAGGCGAGCGGTCACGAAGGAGTAGTTCGGCTCACGTTCTACCAGGGTACGCGCAGTCATCACCAGGGCGGTGTTGACGTCTTTGAGCGCTACGCCGTCGTAGAGGTTTTTCAGGGTTTCGCTTTGGATCAGGTTCGCGTCGACTTCTTCCAGACCTTCACAGGCCTCGGTGACGATGGTGTTCAGGCGACCCATGTCCAGCGGGGCAAGGCTGCCATCGGCGCGGGTGATGCGGATCGATGGGTGCGCTTGTACCGGTTCTTCGCTGGAACGAACGGCACGCTCTTTGGCGCGCGAATCACGGTAGATCACGTAGTCACGGGCGACTTTCTGTTCGCCGGCACGCATCAGGGCCAGTTCGACCTGGTCCTGGATTTCTTCGATATGGATGGTGCCGCCCGAAGGCATGCGACGTTTGAAGGTGGCAGTGACCTGTTCGGTCAGGCGTGCAACGGTGTCGTGGATACGCGACGAGGCAGCAGCGGTGCCGCCCTCAACTGCGAGAAACGCTTTGGCAATGGCGACGGTGATTTTGTCATCGGTGTAAGGAACGACAGTGCCGTTGCGCTTGATCACGCGCAGCTGACCAGGTGCAGTAGCGGACAGATCCTGACGGGATTCGCCAGCCTGCGGTGCAGTGGCCTGCGGATTCTCGCGAGTTGTGTCTGTTTGCATGGGTGTCTCCACGTTCTCTATGTTTGTTTGGGCACTGAATGCGTGCCCACCGTTCCGTCTTGAGGCAGTCAGCTGACAAGCGTCAGCTGGAAAGACTTCAAAACGGATAAGGAATGCTTTTGCCGCCGTTCCCTGGCTTTGAAGTCAATGGTCTCGGGTCAATGCCCGTTCCCAGAAATCTTTTGAAGGATGCTTGTTTTTCATTGCAACACTTGTACCGGTTTACCCCGATTCGCGAGGTAGAGCGGTTGCCATCCGCGTAAGCGGTTTGGTCTACTGAAAAATGCTTTAGTTCAACCAAACTGACACAAGAAAACAGCTTGAGTTTCTCGATTGAATTGTGTTTGGTTTTTGGCTTAAAACCCTGCATGTAGGGTTTTTTTCGCGCCGAGCTACAAGATAATGTGTTTTGGGGATGAATTGCAACGTGGTCGCTGTGGATAAAGCTGTGGGTAATTTGTGTATGAAACCGCGAAGTCGCGTGTAGGCCCCAGAACTACTGGACCGGACCGTTTGTCACTGTTTTTTAACATCTGGACGGTTTTTTGCGGGCGCGAACCCTATCACAAAAAACACAGTTCGCAAGGGTAATCTGGCATGTCGTGTGCTTGGCGCGAGCGGTTGCTACAATCTGTTTCGATCACCCCCGACCAGACCTGGATAGAGGCTGATCAGCGCGATGATTCTATTCAAAATGTCTCTATTAATAAGAACAATGACAGAAGAGGTAACCCGTGGAGCAAGACGCCTGGCAGGTGCTGATTGTCGAGGATGATCAGCGTCTGGCTGAACTGACCCGTGACTACCTTCAAAGCAATGGGCTGCGGGTGACCATCGAAGGCGATGGCGCTCTGGCTGCCGCGCGCATCATCGCCGAGCAGCCGGACCTGGTGATTCTCGACCTGATGCTGCCCGGTGAAGACGGCCTGAGTATCTGCCGCAAGGTGCGCGATCGTTATGACGGGCCGATCCTGATGCTCACCGCGCGCACCGATGACACCGATCAAATCCAGGGCCTGGACATGGGCGCCGATGATTTTGTCTGCAAGCCGGTGCACCCTCGGGTGTTGCTGGCGCGGATTCATGCGCTGTTGCGGCGCAGTGAAGGGCCTGAACCGGAGGTTGAGGCAAACCCGCGGCGGTTGGTGTTCGGCCCGCTGGTGGTCGACAACGCTTTGCGCGAAGCCTGGCTGCAGGACAACAGCATCGAGTTGACCAGCGCCGAGTTCGATCTGCTGTGGCTGCTGGTGGCCAACGCCGGCCGCATTCTTTCCCGCGAGGAAATCTTCACCGCCCTGCGTGGCTTCGGCTATGACGGCCAGGATCGTTCCATCGACGTGCGTATTTCGCGTATTCGACCGAAAATCGGCGACGATCCGATTCATCCCCGCTTGATCAAGACCATTCGCAGCAAAGGTTATCTATTCGTCCCGGAAGCGGCGCAAGACATGACTTGCTACACGCTGAACAACTGACGCCATGAACTCCATCTTCCTGCGCATCTACGGCGGCATGCTGGGCGTGTTGGTGCTGGTGGCTTTGCTGGGTGTGCTGACCCTGCACTTGGTCAACCAGGTGCGCGGTGAGCAATACCGCGAGCGTCTGGCCCACGGCACCTTCACCCTGATGGCTGACAACCTGCTGCCGATGAACGCCATCGACCGCCGTCGTGCGTTGGCGGTGTGGGAGCGTTTGCTGGGGATTCCGTTGGCGCTACAGACGGTCAACGACGCCCGGCTCGACAGCAGCGACCGTAGCCGCATGCTGCGCGGGCAGGTGGTGGTCGAGCAAACGGGGCCCCATGCGGCCAAGGTGTTTCGGCTGGTCAACGATGCCGAGCAGTGGGTGCTGACCGGCGAAGTGCAGCAAATCAGCGAGCAACTGGCGCGGGCGACGATTTATCTGCTGACCGACGAGTTGGTGCGTTTCCCCGTTGATGAGCAACCCCGGCGTCTCGAAGCCCTGAAGCAGGACAAGGGGTTTGGCTTCGAGATGCAGCTGGTCCGCGTGGAGAAGGCTGATGTCGATGAGGATCAGCGGCGCCGCATTGATGAAGGCGACACGGTGATGGCGCTGGGCAAGGGCGGTGATTCGATCCGCGTGTTCGCGGGCATGGCCGGTACGCCGTGGGTACTGGAAATCGGCCCGCTGTACCAAATGAATCCTTACCCGCCCGAGCTGCTGGTGTTGATTGGGTTTCTGGGCCTGTGTTTTATCGGCCTGGTGGTTTATCTGCTGGTGCGCCGCCTCGAACGGCGGCTGCTCGGTCTGGAGGCGGCAGCCACCCGCATCGCCAAGGGCAGTCTGGGAACCCGTGTGCCGCCTTCCGGGGCTGACTCGGTCGGACGATTGGCGATGGCGTTCAACGGCATGGCTGAGCATTTGCAGCGTTCGCTGGCGATGCAGCGCGAGTTGGTGCGCGCGGTTTCCCATGAGCTGCGCACGCCGGTGGCGCGTTTGCGCTTCGGGCTGGAGATGATCGGGGAGGCGACCACGGAAGAGGCCCGGAATAAATACCGGCTCGGCATGGACAGCGATATTCAGGATCTCGACAAACTGGTGGATGAGATGCTGACCTACGCGCGACTGGAGCAGGGCTCGCCGACCCTGAACTTCCAGCGCATCAATCTGGACGCGTTGGTCAATCAGGTGATTGCCGAACTGGCGCCGCTGCGCGCCAATGTCACCGTCAGTCTCGGGCAATGCCTGGCGGCGGCCGATAACGATGGTGCGTGGGTCGAGGCGGAGCCGCGCTATTTACACAGGGCTTTGCAGAATCTGGTGAGCAACGCCATGCGTCACGCCGAATCCCGGGTTCGCGTCAGTTATCAGGTCGGTCAGCTGCGCTGCCGCGTCGACATCGAGGACGATGGTCCCGGTGTGCCGGAAAGCGCCTGGGAACGGATCTTCACGCCCTTCATGCGTTTGGACGACAGCCGTACTCGGGCGTCGGGTGGGCATGGTCTGGGCCTGTCGATCGTGCGGCGGATCATTTACTGGCACAACGGGCGGGCGCTGATCAGCAAAAGCAAGCATTTGGGTGGTGCGTGTTTCAGCCTGGCATGGCCGCGTCAGCAGGAAAAACCGTAATCAGCCTTTGAATCAACGTGCGGCGATGCTGACCAGACTCAACAGTTGGCCATTCTGCATGCTGAACTGCGCGTCCAGCTCGCTGCCGTTACGCCATTCGCTGGACAGGTCGATGTGCAAGCGCAGGCGGGCGCTGCCGCTGCCGTTGCGATCGTCACACCAGTCCAGCACTTGCGCGTCTTCGAAGTAGAAGCGTTTTTGCACGATAGGGTAGAGCGCCTTGAACAGGCTTTCTTTCAGGGAGAAGGTCAGGGTGACCAGCAGGGCGACCTGTTCGGCGGGGCCTGCGGCCATGCGTTGCAGTTCGTCGGCGGTCAGAATCTCCCCGGCCAGGCGTTTGGCGCGCTCGCTGTCGAGCAGGTTTTCCATGTCCAGCCCCAAACCGCGCCATTGCTGTTGCTGGCCTACAATGGCCGCCGCCCAGCCGTGGCTGTGGGTGATCGAGCCGCAGATATCCGCTGGCCAGACCGGCGCGCGGTCCTCGCCGATGCCGGGCACATAATGCCGGCCGTCCAGTTGCTGCAAGGCTTCCCGAGCGCAAAGACGCCCGGCGAGAAACTCGGCCTGACGCTTGGCGACGGAACGCTGGATGCCGGCGGGGGATTCGATGCTGCAGCGTTGAAAGTCGCCATCCACGAGTTTTTGTGGATTGAACACCCCGCTGACCAACACCACCCCAGGCAAGGCGTGGGGCAGCGGCCAATGATTGGCGAGCGCGGGGCAGCAGGCGGGGAGTGTCGGAGGCTGAGTCATGCCCGGCATTTTGCCGTGTCGGACAGGATCGGGTACAGCGTAAATTCTGTAGGAGACCCCGCCCCGTCGTCGACGCCGCGCTGTCGCGCAGCAAACACGGTCACTGTAGGAGCGCGCTTGCCCGCGATAAAGGCCGGAGGACTTTCTGCGCCTGACACACCGCCATCGCGGCGGGACGCGTAGTTGCAAGCGCGCTCCTACAATGGATCTACCGCATTTCACCCAAAGATTTTCTTGAAAAACGCCTGCATATCCGCCCATGAACTCTCGTCGGCGGCTTTGTCGTAGGCGATGTCCGGGGCATTGGCGCCTTTGCCCAGGCGGTCGGCGGCGGGGTTGGTGAAGCCGTGTTTGGCGCCGTCGATGCCGACGAATTTATAGTCGACCCCGGCTTTGTCCATTTCCGATTTGAAGGCCGTGATGTTTTCCGCAGTAATCATGGTGTCGCTGTTGCCGTGTTCCACCAGAATTTTGGCTTTGATAATCCCGGGTGCGGCCGGCGTCTTGGTGGACAGCATGCCGTGGAAGGTCACCACGCCGACCAACGGCTCGCCACGACGGGCAGCATCAAGCACCACACCGCCGCCGAAGCAGTAACCAATGGCAGCGATCTTGTCCGGATTGGTCTGCGGCTGTTTTTTAAGCTGCTCAAGCCCTGCATCGAAGCGCTGAGCTGCGGCCGTGCTGTCTTTCATCGCGGCCATCATGAACGTCATGGCGTCTTTGGGATGTTCGGTGTGCTTGCCTGCGCCGTACATGTCGACGGCCATGGCGCTGTAGCCCAATGCGGCGAGAGCACGGGCGCGGCCTTTGGCGTAATCGTTCAAGCCCCACCATTCGTGCACCACCAAAATGCCGGGTCGTTGGCCCTTGATCGCGTCGTCGTAGGCGTAATAGCCGACCAGTTTGGTGCCGTCGGCGCTTTTATAGTTGATGGTTTCAGTCTTGATCGCGGCCTGAGCCAGCCCCGTCAGAGCCATCATCACTAATGCTATCCAGAAACGCATGGTCGGTTTCTCCTGTTATTTATTCGACGCGTGGATTAGTCAAAAGAGCCTAGACGATTGTTCGCAACAGGGGGGGGCAGTCCGTTCAGCTTAGGTTCAGGGCGCGTTCAGGGTGGGTTCAGGGCCTGGTGAGTAGTCTGGCGGCGTACCCCAATAGCGCCTGGCGCGAGAGGACATCACAATGCTCACCTTCAATAAGCTTTTTTACGCTTTGGCTTTTCTCGGTGGCAGCACCGCTGCCCAAGCCACTGACGGTACCGGCAACCTCGTCCTCGGCAAGGCCGGCGAGAGAATCAACAAGCCCGGTGCAGATCTGAAGACTGCCGAGTATCACTACTACGCGACTTACGAAAACGTCTCCGGCACCCACAACGGTATTCAGCTGAGCGAGGCCATCCTGCTCGGTAGCTTCGACCCGCAGCTGCCGTCCAATTTCATTTTCTGACTCTTAACAGACTGTCGCTGGACATTTTCCGCCCAGACCGCACACTCAGCGGGCTGGGCGGTGTTCTATTGGTCGTGCAGTATTAGCCTTAACCTCGAGAGGAATGATTTTGCCCGGGAGAGCCCCATGAAACTGCTGGTGGTTGAAGATGAGGGGCTGCTGCGCCATCACTTGCAAACCCGACTTGCCGAAAGTGGCCATGTGGTCGAAGCGGTACCCAATGCTGAAGAGGCTCTGTATCAGGCGGAGCAGTTCAACCATGATCTGGCGGTGATCGATCTGGGCTTGCCTGGCATGGGCGGGCTGGACTTGATTCGTCAGCTCCGCTCCCTGGGCAAGGCGTTTCCGATCCTGATCCTCACCGCCCGTGGCAACTGGCAGGACAAGGTCGAAGGGCTGGCTGCCGGTGCAGACGATTACGTGGTCAAGCCGTTCCAGTTCGAAGAGCTGGAGGCGCGTCTCAATGCGCTGTTGCGCCGTTCCAGCGGTTTTATCCAGTCGACCATCACCGCTGGCCCCTTGCTCCTGGACTTGAACCGCAAGCAGGCTTCCCTCGACGAACAGCCCTTGTCGCTGACCGCCTATGAATATCGGATTCTCGAATACCTCATGCGCCACCATCAGCAGGTGGTGGCCAAAGAGCGGTTGATGGAGCAGCTCTACCCCGACGATGACGAGCGCGACCCGAATGTGATCGAAGTGTTGGTCGGACGCCTGCGTCGCAAGCTGGAAGGCGAGACGGGTTTCAAGCCCATCGAAACGGTACGCGGTCTGGGTTATCTGTTTACTGAGCGCTGCCGATGATTCGCTCGCTACGCGTGCGATTAATGCTGGCCGCTACGATTCTGGCGGTGATCTTTACGCTTGCGTTGTTGCCAGCGTTGCAGGGCGCCTACAGCCTGGCCCTGCAAAACGCCATCGAGCAGCGCCTGGCCTCTGACGTGACCACGCTGATTTCTGCGGCACGGGTCGAAGACGGTCACTTGCTGATGCCCCTGGTGTTGCCAGGTGAGCAACTCAATCTGCCGGACGGCCGCGTCCTCGGCTACATCTATGACCGTGAAGGCAACTTGGTCTGGCGTTCGCGGGCTACCGCCGCAGAAAATATCAACTATCACCCGCTTTATGACGGTAGGGGCAGCTCGTTCGCCAAGATCAAGGAAGCCAACGGCGAAGAGTTTTTCGTTTACGACGTAGAAATCAAACTGCTCGGTGGCAGAAATGCGGCATTCAGCATCGTGGCCTTGCAGCCGGTGCGCGAATATCAGGTGACCATCGCCGGACTGCGGGAGAAGCTTTATCTGGGGTTCGGTGCAGCCTTGGTGGTGTTGCTGGCATTGCTGTGGTTGGGACTGACCTGGGGCCTGCGTGCGTTGAAGGGTTTGAGTCAGGAGCTGGATCAGGTAGAAGCCGGCTCGCGGGAAAGCCTGAGTGAAGAGCACCCGCTAGAACTGCTGCGCCTGACCGGTTCACTGAACCGACTGCTGCTCAGCGAACGTGAGCAGCGCATCCGCTATCGCGATTCTCTGGGTGACTTGGCCCACAGTTTGAAAACGCCGCTGGCAGTGCTGCAAGGTGTCAGCGAAACCATCGCCAAACGCCCGCAGGACCTGGAGCAGGCGCGCATCCTGCAGTCGCAGATCGAGCGCATGAGTCAGCAGATCGACTACCAATTGCAGCGCGCCAGCCTGCGCAAAAGCGGACTGGTGCGGCATCACATGGTTTTGAAGCCGGTGGTTGAAAGCCTGTGCAACACCCTGAATAAGGTTTATCGCGACAAGCAGGTAAACGTCATCGTCGATCTGCCCGCTGATTATCAGATCCCCATGGAGCAGGGCGCGTTGATGGAAATGCTCGGCAATCTGCTGGAGAACGCCTATCGCCTGTGCTTGGGCCGGGTGCGCATCAGCCTGCGTCAGTCGTTGACCGGTGACGAACTGTGCATCGAAGACGACGGCCCCGGTGTGCCTGAGAGCCAGCGAGCGCGGATTCTTCAGCGCGGCGAGCGGCTGGATCGGCAGAATCCGGGGCAGGGCATAGGCCTGGCTGTGGTCAAGGACATCATCGAAAGCTACAACGCCCGCCTGACCCTGGATGATTCACCCTTGGGCGGCGCCGCGTTTCGGATTCATTTTGTGGCTAAGTGACCACTCGCCAGACACAGGTGTAGGAGCTGCCGAAGGCTGCGATCGCCCCGGGGTCGCGTCCGACCAAAGCGGGCGTTGTGATTGAAAGGGCGGGGAAGGCCGTTCCGGCCTTATCGCAGCCTTCGGCAGCTCCTACAGGGGGTAACAGGTTATATCTCCTGAGCCCGATAAGCCCCCGGTGTCAGCCCGGTCCATTTCTTGAACGCGCGATGAAAGGCCGACGGCTCCGAAAACCCGAGCTGTTCGGCGATCTGTTGCAAAGACAGCTCGGCGTGGCTCAAGTGGTAAATCGCCATATCGCGGCGCAGTTGATCCTTCAGCTCCTGAAAACTCGTGCCTTCTTCACGCAGATGCCGGCGCAGGGTCTGCGGGCTGATATGCATGTGCTCGGCGACGTTTTCCAGATCAGGCCAGCGGTTGCAGTCGCGGCTGAGCAAACGTCGCAGTTGATTGCTGAGGCTGTCGCCATCGTCGGGGCGGGCCAGCAGGTCGGCGGGGGAGCGTTCGAGGAAACGCTTGAGCGTGCGCTCGTCCTGCAGCAGCGGCATATTCAGGTAGCGCGCGTGAAACAGCAGGCTGGTGCCCTCGGCGTCGAACAGGATAGGGCAAGGGAACAACAGGTCGTATTCGCTGCTGTGCTCTGGCTTGTCATAGCTGAACGTCGCTTGCTCCAGGCGGATGCGCTGGCCGATCAACCAACTGCCGAGCCGATGCCAGATCACCAGCAGGCACTCGCTGAGAAAGTGATCCGGGTCGCGCAGTGTCGAGTCGTCCAGGCTCAGTCGCGCCCAGTCGCCTTCCCGGCGCAAACTCAGGCGCGGGGCGTCCGGGAATAAGCTATAAAATAATAAGCCGCGGGCGAGTGCTTTCTCCAGGCTGCGGCAGTGGATCAGCGCATGGCACATCATCGCGAAGGTGCCGCGCTTGCTCGGGCCATGGCCGAACCCCATGTATTCGTCGTCCAGTTCCTGCCAAAGCAGCTGGATCAGGCGGGTGAATTGTTCAGGGGCGATGCGCGCACGGGGTTCGCTCAGCAATTCAGGCTGAATCCCCGCTTGCAACAGCAGGCCCGAACACTCAATGCCATGCCGTTGCGCGCCACCGAGGGCGGCGCGGGCGAAATGGCTGGCGATTGTGCGTTGGCGCATAGAGTGCTCATCCGTGGACTGGCCGATGGTAGTCACCGTACAGGCAACGGACAAGGCGGATACCCGCCAATGCAGGTGATATTTTTGCGGCAATGGGCGGAAAACCGCCACATTGTCCGCCGATAACGGCGCCCATTTTGGCGCAGGTGCACGGATTCAGTGGCGTGCAGCGGTTTTTCAAAAGATGGCACAAGGTTTGCGATAGGGCCAAGAGGTTTGCGAACGGCCCGCCCCCGCAACTCGACAAAACAAATCCCTCCAGTGCAGGAGGGTTAAGCGCTTTAAGTGTCGCGCGCATCAGACGGATGATGCCTGACGGTGCTCTTGAGGAACTTTGCAATGACGACTCGTCAGCCACTGTATAAATCCCTGTATCTCCAGGTCATCGTAGCCATTGTTATCGGTGTCCTGATCGGTCACTTCTACCCTCAAACCGGCGTGGCGCTAAAGCCGCTGGGTGACGGGTTCATCAAACTGATCAAAATGATCATTGCCCCGATCATTTTCTGCACCGTCGTCAGCGGCATCGCTGGTATGCAGAGCATGAAGTCGGTCGGCAAAACCGGTGGCTATGCACTGCTGTATTTCGAAATTGTTTCCACCATCGCTTTGCTCGTGGGTCTGGTGGTGGTCAACATCGTCCAGCCGGGTGCCGGCATGCACATCGACGTGGCGACTCTGGACGCTTCCAAGGTCGCTGCCTACGTTGCTGCAGGGGCTGATCAAAGCGTCATTGGCTTCCTCCTGAACATCATCCCGAATACCATCTTCGGCGCTTTTGCCACCGGCGATATCCTGCAGGTACTGATGTTCTCGGTGATCTTCGGTTTCGCCCTGCATCGTCTGGGTGCATACGGCAAGCCGCTGCTGGACTTCATCGATCGCTTCGCCCACGTGATGTTCAACATCATCAACATGATCATGAAGCTCGCGCCACTGGGTGCCTTGGGTGCAATGGCCTTCACCATCGGTGCCTACGGTGTCGGTTCGCTGGTGCAGCTCGGTCAGTTGATGCTGTGCTTCTACATCACCTGCGTGATCTTCGTTCTGGTGGTACTGGGTGCTATCGCTCGCGCCCATGGCTTCAGCGTGATCAAGGTGATCCGTTACATCCGTGAAGAGTTGCTGATCGTATTGGGTACGTCCTCTTCGGAATCCGTCTTGCCGCGCATGCTGATCAAGATGGAACGCCTGGGGGCGAAGAAATCGGTGGTGGGTCTGGTGATCCCGACCGGTTACTCCTTCAACCTCGACGGTACTGCGATCTACTTGACCATGGCTGCCGTGTTCATCGCCCAGGCGACCGACACCCATATGGACATCACCCACCAGATCACCTTGCTGGTGGTGCTGTTGCTGTCCTCCAAGGGCGCTGCCGGGGTCACCGGTAGTGGTTTCATCGTGTTGGCCGCTACCTTGTCCGCCGTTGGCCACCTGCCGGTTGCCGGTCTGGCGCTGATCCTCGGTATCGACCGCTTCATGTCCGAAGCCCGCGCGCTGACCAACCTGGTCGGTAACGCTGTGGCGACGCTGGTCGTGGCCAAGTGGGTCAAGGAACTGGACGAAGACACGCTGCAACTCGAATTGGCTTCCGGTGGTCGCGGGATCTCCAGCACGGTTCCAGAAGACGATCTGGGCGTGGCTGAAAAACCGACTCCAACTAATACACCGCGTGAAATTGCATAACGCTGCGCAGTGATAAAAAAACCCATCTTCGGATGGGTTTTTTTATGCCTGGAACCTGAGCGAATACGTCAGCGACGATGAAGGATGCGGCCATTGAAGCCTGGCGCCGGCCTGCCTAATCTGAAAGCCATCGCAATAGGGTCTGCAAAGGGAGTACTTATGCAAGGCACACTCATGCAAGGTCCATTGGCATCGCTCAAGATTCTCGATTTCTCGACCTTGTTGCCGGGGCCGTTCGCTTCGTTGTTGCTCGCCGACATGGGCGCCGAAGTGCTGCGCATCGAGTCGCCGACGCGTATGGATCTACTACGACTATTGCCGCCACACGATCACGGGACTTCGGCCAGCCACGCCTACCTCAATCGCAATAAACGCAGCCTCGCCCTGGACCTGAAGCAGCCGCAGGCGCTGGAGGTGGTCAGGCAGCTGGTGGCCGAATACGACATCGTGCTCGAGCAGTTTCGCCCGGGCGTCATGGATCGCCTAGGGTTGGGCTATGAGGCTTTGAAGGCGATCAACCCGAAGCTGATTTATGTGGCGATCACCGGTTACGGCCAGACCGGCCCTTATCGGGATCGCGCCGGGCACGACATCAACTACCTGGCGCTGTCCGGCATCGCCAGCCATACCGGACGCCAGGACAGTGGGCCGATTCCGTTGGGCATTCAGGCGGCGGATGTGGCCGGAGGTTCGCTGCATGGGGTGATTGGCCTGCTGGCCGCTGTGGTCGCACGTCAGCAAACTGGGCGCGGGCAATACGTCGATGTCAGCATGACCGACTGTGTATTCAGCCTCAATGCCATGGCCGGGGCGGGTTATCTGGCGTGCGGCGTGGAGCCTGCCAGGGAAAACCAGATGCTCAATGGCGGCAGTTTTTATGACTACTACCGCAGTCAAGACGGTCGTTGGTTTTCCGTGGGCAGCCTGGAGCCGACGTTCATGCAGCCACTGTGTGCAGCGCTGGGCCGCCCGGAACTGGCCGCACAAGGCCTGTCGCCATGCTCCGAGGTGCAGGCGGCGTTGAAACACCAATTGAAAATCGAATTCGAGAAGCGTTCATTTGAGGAGCTGTGTGAGTGTTTTGCTGGCCTGGACGCGTGTGTCGAGCCGGTGCTGAGCGTTGCCGAAGCGGTTGAGCATCCGCAGTTGCAGGCGCGGGAGGTGGTGAGTCAGGTGCCGCGTGATGATGGTAGCTCGCAGGCGCAGATTGCCTGCCCGTTGAAGTTTTCCGAAGGCTTGCCCGCGCCCCGGCATATTGGGGTGGAGCTAGGGGCGCACAGTGAAGAGGTTTTGGCGGGTCTGGGGTATAGCGTTGAGCGGATTGTTGAGCTGCGAAGAGCGGGTGTTATTGGGTAAATTTCTGGGTCGCCTGGGCTGGCCTCTTCGCCAATGAATTCGCTCCCACAAGTGTTGTGTCCGCCGCAGATCCACTGTGGGAGCGAATTCATTCGCGAATGGGGCGCCGCGGTGTCCCTGACACACCCACAACCATCACTCCACCCGCATTTCCCCGCTGAACACCAATGTCTCCCGGCAGCTCCGGCACAAATAGCGCCGTCCTTGCCTGACCAGCGAGTGGCGTTGCGCGGAGAAGGCGAAATCGCTGTTGGCGCAGGGGCAGCGGTAGATGTAGCGGGTCACGCGGCGGCGTTTGACCGCGTAGGTGTGGCAGCGGTTGGGTGGCAGTTCGTACACCCCGCGCATGATCAATTGCCATTCTTCGCCATGGGGCTGAATGCGTTCGCCGAACAGTTGGTGGGCGATCAGGTGCGCGACTTCATGAGCGACGGTCTGCTTGAGAAAATCTTCGCTGTTCTCCCGGTACAACTGCGGGTTGAAGCGCAGCATATTTTCGTGCAAATGGGCGACACCGGCTTTCTGGCCGCGCAGCCTGAGGCTGACCACTGGGCGTTTGAATGCACGTTTGAAAAAGGCTTCGGCTTGCTGAAAACAGACTTCGACGCGGGTATTGAGTTGCTCGGGCATTCTTTAGGGCTCTCCTGAGATGGCAAGTATGCCGCAAAGCGCTGGCTGGCCGAAAACTGAAGCTGCCCAATGGTCATCAAAAACAACCGAGCCGCCTAAAAGGCGGCTCGTCATCTCATGCAGTTGAGGACAGTTGGCTTTTAATCAGTTGGTATATTCAGGCCCTACACCGATGCCCCACAGCACGACGGTGAACGCCATGATTGCGACCAGCACCACCAGGCCCACGGCCAGTACGGAGCTTGAGAACATGAAGCCCTCATCGGACGGGATGTTCATGAATGTCGGCAAACCGACGTACAGCAGATAGACCGTGTAGCTGATGGCCGCCATGCCGACGATCAGCCCCAGCCACATATGTGGATAGAGTGCCGCCAGGCCGCCAATGAACAGGGGTGTCGCGGTGTAGGTGGCAAAGGCGACGCAGCGTGCCAGACTTGGGTTCGCGTCATAGGTGCGCGCCATCCAGTGAATGAACGCACCCATGACCCCTACACCACCGAGCATGGCGATGTAGGACATGATCGTCATCCACAAGGCGCTTTCATGGGTCAGCATGACCGGCGCTCGATAGCCGATCACCCAGCCCACCTGCGTGGTACCGATATAAGCTGCTACTGCGGGAATTGCCGCGAGAATCAGGGTGTGAGTGAGGTACATGTGGCCGATGCTTTCTTCTTTTTCGCCACGGATCTGTTGCCATTCTCGATCGGGATGGGTGAACAGTCCCAAAACGTGATTCATCATGCCGGTCACTCCTTTTTATTTTACCGTCGCCCCCCAGCGGAGCGCCTGTCGGGCTTAAGTGCCACGGCAGGTGTAAGGCCACAGCCTCGATACAGGAATGGATGCAACCTTATGTCGCAGTATAGGGACGGCAGAAGCGCTGCTTTAGAGTAAATCGCGCTTTGGGGATGGCTGCTAATCGCGTTGTGCTATTTAGGTTCAGTGCGGTCTGGCGGCATTACCTGGCCTCAGGGTTTATGCGTAAAATACTGACTTTTTCCGAGTCACCGCTAGCGGATATCAGCGCCATGGGCACCCTTTCAGTCAATCAGAACAAACTGCAGAAACGCCTGCGCCGGCTCGCTGGCGAAGCCGTGGCCGACTTCAACATGATTGAGGAGGGCGACAAGATCATGGTTTGCCTGTCCGGTGGTAAAGACAGCTACACCATGCTCGACGTGCTGATGCATTTTCAGAAGGTGGCGCCGATCAAGTTCGACATTGTGGCCGTGAACATGGACCAGAAGCAGCCGGGTTTCCCCGAACATGTGCTGCCTGCGTACCTCGAAGCGTTGGGCGTCGAGTACCACATTGTCGAAAAAGACACCTATTCGGTGGTCAAGGAGCTGATTCCTGAAGGCAAGACCACCTGCTCACTGTGCTCGCGCCTGCGCCGTGGCACGCTGTATACCTTTGCTGATGAAATCGGCGCGACCAAGATGGCGCTCGGTCACCACCGCGACGATATCGTCGAGACCTTCTTCCTCAACCTGTTCTTCAACGGCACGCTCAAGGCCATGCCGCCCAAGCTGCGTGCCGATGATGGGCGCAATGTGGTCATTCGCCCGCTGGCGTACTGCACCGAGAAAGACATTCAGGCGTTTTCCGACTTCAAGGCCTTCCCGATCATTCCATGCAACCTGTGCGGTTCTCAGGAAAACCTGCAGCGTCAGGTGGTCAAGGACATGCTGCTGGAGTGGGAGCGCAAGACCCCGGGCCGCACCGAGAGCATCTTCCGCGGCTTGCAGAATGTGCAGCCGTCGCAACTGGCGGATCGCAACCTGTTTGACTTTACCCACCTGCGTATCGATGAAACCGCGGCCTCGCGTTTCGTCAATGTCGTGAATATCTGATCGGAACCCACCATCGCATGCGCGATTACAAATGGCTCCACGAATACAACCTGAACCGTTTCGGTTCAGCCTCAGCGCTCGAAGCACGCTTGCCCGTCCCCAAGTCCCCCGCGCAACTGCGCAAGATCAGCAATGACCGTTACCTGTCGGCCCTCGCTCAGCGGGTGTTTCGCGCCGGCCTCAAGCACAGTCTGGTAGACGCCAAGTGGCCGACGTTCGAAGAGGTGTTCTTCTGCTTTGATCCGGAGAAAGTGGTGTTGATGGGCGCCGAGCACCTGGAGCGCTTGATGCAGGACACGCGGATCATTCGGCATTTGGGCAAACTGAAAAGCGTGCCGCGCAATGCGCAGATGATTCTGGACATCAGCAAAGAGAAGGGCAGCTTCGGTAACTTCATCGCCGATTGGCCCGTAACCGATATCGTCGGCCTGTGGAAATACCTGTCCAAACACGGGCATCAGCTGGGCGGGATGTCAGCGCCGAGTTTTCTGCGCATGGTCGGGAAGGACACCTTCATCCCGACGTACGACATGGTCGCGGGGCTCAATGCGCAGAACATCATCGACAAAGTGCCCACCAGCCTCAAGGACCTCGCCGCCGTGCAGGGCGCCTTCAACCAATGGCATGCTGAAAGCGGGCGACCCATGTGTCAGTTGTCGTTGATGTTGGCGTATACGGTGAATCACTGAGACCGCATCAATCCGGATAGTACGCATACAGTCTGGTCTGACACCAATCCCCTGTAGGAGCTGCCGAAGGCTGCGATAAGGCCGGAACGGCCTTCATAAAGATCAATCGCCGCGACCGGTCCCCAGTCGATCGCAGCCTTCGGCAGCTCCTACAGATCCTGTATCGGCCTCTGTGGGAACTGTCAGGCCACACCTTCCCCTGCCAATTTGCGGTTGTACTGAAAGCGCCAGCGCACATACAGCAGCGCACTGGTGAACACCGCCACGCTGACCAGCATTTCCAGAGCGCCGAACAGGCTGCGGTTCGGGTCGTAAACCGCCAGTGCGCCTTTGATGAAGTACAGGTTGACCACAAAACAGGTCCACGAATGACCGCGTGCGCTGCCGGTGAGCATGCCTGGGGTCAGCAGGATCAAGGGCACCAGTTCGATGCTCAGGATCACCCACGGGCGGGCGCCGTGGAGGTCGGCGAAGATCAGGTAATAAGCGGCCAGCAACAGGATCAGGCCGAAAAAGCAGATCAGGCTGACGACCCGGCTCAGACGAACCCGTGGCTCCAGCCATTCCAGCGCCGGCAGGACTTTAGGCTTTTTAGCCACGAGGCGTCTCCAGCAGCAGGGCGGTTTTTGCCAGACGCTGACCCAGGGCGCGACACAGGGTGATCTCATGCTGGTCCAGCGCGCGTTTGCCGTCGGCACCGGCATGGTGACTGGCGCCATAAGGCGTTCCGCCGCCACTGGTTTCCAGCAGCGCGGCTTCGCTGTATGGCAGGCCGGTGACCAGCATGCCGTGGTGCAGCAGCGGCAACAGCATCGACATCAGCGTGGTTTCCTGGCCGCCGTGCAAGCTGGCGGTGGAGGTGAACACGCTGGCCGGTTTGCCCACCAGGGCGCCGGTCAGCCACAGCGTGCTGGTGCCATCGAGGAAGTACTTCAGCGGCGCGGCCATGTTGCCGAAACGCGTCGGGCTGCCCAGTGCCAGGCCGGAGCAGTTCTTCAGGTCATCGAGGCTGGCATATAAAGAGCCTTGCTCGGGGATGCTCGGTGCGACGGCTTCAATCTCGGAAGAAATCGCCGGCACCGTGCGCAGCCGCGCTTCCATGCCGCCCAACTCGATACCGCGGGCAATCTGCCGGGCCATCTCGCTGGTCGAGCCGTTGCGACTGTAGAACAGAACCAGAATGTACGGCGTACTCACGGCAGGATCTCCAGCACGCTTTCTGGTGGACGGCCAATGGCGGCCTTGTCACCGACCACCAGAATCGGCCGCTCGATCAGTTTCGGGTGGGCGGCCATGGCGGCGATCAGTTGCTCATCGCTCAGGCGGGAATCCGCCAGGTTCAGGGTTTTGTATTCGTCTTCGCCAGTACGCAGCAATTCCCGGGCGCCGATGCCCAGCTTGACCAGCAGATCGCGCAATTGCGCGGCGTCTGGCGGGGTTTCCAGGTAACGAATAATGGTCGGGGTCAGGCCACGGGCTTCGAGCAGTTCCAGCGCACCGCGAGATTTCGAGCAGCGCGGGTTGTGATAAAGCGTCAGATCAGTCATTTGCGGGTCGCATCTTGCGTAAGGTGGCAGCTATTCTACCTGTGTGACGTCTGCTCCTGAACCTTGGGCGGTAATTGGTCGCAGTTAAAGTGAATATCCAGATAAGGAAGGGCACATGACAAGGCGATTGGCAGCGGTAGTGGCGCTCATCGGCAGTTTGCTGCTAAGTGGTTGTGGTGCAGACCTTGGGCTTGATCAAAACGGGCAGAAGGTCGCCAGCGAGCGGGTCGACAATCATTGGCTGGTAATCAACTACTGGGCGGAGTGGTGTGGTCCGTGTCGCACGGAGATCCCGGAACTCAACACCTTGGCCAATCAGCTCAAGGACAGGCAAGTGAGTGTGTTCGGGGTCAATTTCGACGGCCTGCAGGGCCAAGACCTGAAGTCCGCCAGTGCCGCTTTGGGCATTAGCTACACCGTACTGGCGCAGGACCCGGCCGACCATTTCGACTTGCCCCATAGCGACGCGCTGCCGGTGACGTACATCATCGACGACAAGGGCAAGGTGCGCGATCAGTTGCTCGGCGAGCAGACAGCGGAGGGCGTGAGCAAGCGGCTGGCGGTTTTGCGGGGTGAAGGGTAACCGCCAGCGACGCTAACTCAACTGTCTTCCAGCCAGAACCGCAGTGGCTTGCCTTCGGCAGGCCACAGGCGCAGTTGTTCGATGGGTGAGATGTCCCAATGTTGCACTTTGGTCAGGGCGTCGAGGAAGCGCTGTTCCTGTTCCATCAACGCTGGCGCACACACCTTGCGGGTGCTGCCGACCATACCGAAGACGACCTTTTCGCCTTCCAGCGAGTAAGGCGCGAACCAATGGTTGCAACCAGCGTTGCCGTAGGCGCGGCCATCTTCGCCCAGGGTCATGGTCAGGTGGCTGCGGTCGACCAGTGGACGTTCGCCAATCCATTCCAGCAGGTAGCTGTGATCGCGTTGCACTGGCGACGGTTCAGCAGCGCAGCCCAGCAGGGTGCTGCCGGCCAGGCCAAGCAGGGCGGCGCGCATCATGCGGCTTTCTCCTGGCATTTGCGGCAAAAGTGCTTGTCAGCCTCGGTTTTCCAGCCCAACTCGGCAATGCGTGCGGCGGCCGCCGGTTTTTGCGCCTTGGTGCCGAGCTTGGCGTCGACCGCGAACTCGAACTTCAGCTCGGTCGCGCAACCGTTGCAGTTGACCTGCCACTGATGAATCGCCAGTTCAGCGAAAGCTGGACCCTGCGCCACTGCGACCCATTGGCCGCGTGGATTGATCAAGTGCCGAACTTTGTCCACGGTCAGGCGCATGGACAAGTCCTTGCTGCCTTTAAGCGTGACCAAAAGCACATCATCGGCGTGGATCGAGCCGCCGTTGCCGGTGACTTGATAACGACCGGGAGCCAGTGCGCGGCATTCGATCAGGGTGTGTTGTGGGTTGAGCAGGCTGTAGCGGAAATCGTGTTCGACCATGGGTCCTCCAAATCTGCGCGCATCCTACCAGTTTTTAACCCTCGACCTGATTCTGTGGCGAGCCTTCGGACCAGGCTGCGATGTTGTCCAGGGTGGTCTGAGCAATAGCGCCCAGCGCTTCGCGGGTCAGAAAAGCCTGATGAGCGGTAATGATGACGTTAGGAAAGGTCAGCAGACGGGCCAGTACGTCGTCCTGCAACGGCTGGTCGGAGCGATCTTCGAAGAACAGTTGCGCCTCTTCTTCATACACATCCAGCCCCAGATAGCCCAATTGCCCGCTTTTCAGCGCTTCGATCAGGGCCGGCGTGTCGACCAGCGCGCCACGTCCGGTGTTGATCAGCATGGCACCGGGTTGCATCTGCGCCAGGGACGCGCTGTTGATCAGGTGTTTGCTCTGTGCGGTCAGCGGGCAGTGCAGGCTGATGATCTGCGCCTGCGCCAGCAGCTCCGGCAAACTCAAGTAGCGCGCGCCCAGGGCTTCGACCTGCGGGTTAGGGTAAGGGTCGTGGGCCAGCAAGGTGCAGCCGAACCCGGCCATGATCCGGGCGAAGGTAGCGCCGATTTGCCCAGTGCCGATGATGCCGACGGTTTTACCCACCAGATCGAAGCCGGTCAGACCGTGCAGGCTGAAGTCGCCGTCTCGGGTGCGGTTGTACGCACGGTGCAGATGGCGGTTGAGGGCCAGGATCAGGGCCACGGCATGTTCGGCCACGGCGTGCGGTGAATAGGCAGGCACCCGCACCACGCTGAGACCGAGCTTTTGCGCGGTCGCCAGATCCACATGGTTGTAACCCGCCGAACGCAAGGCGATCAGGCGTGTACCGCCAGCGGCCAGTTGCTCCAGCACCGGCGCGCTGAGGTCGTCATTGATGAAGGCGCAGACCACCGGATGCCGGTCGGCCAGTGCGACAGTGTCGAGGTTCAGACGTGCGGGCTGGAAATGCAGTTCTACGCCAGGCGGTAAGCGGGCCGCGAGAAAACTGTCGCGGTCGTAGTTCTGGCTGCTGAAGATAAGTGTGCGCATGAACAAACCTCCGTGGCGATGAGATCCATGTAGGAGAGGGGGGGACGCCGAGTTCTTGCCCGCGATAAGGGCCGGAGGACCTTCTGCGCCTGACACACCGCCATCGCGGGCAAGCGCGCTCCTACAAATGATCCACTCTACAAAAAATCCCAATCCTGCTCAGTGCCCCAGATCAAGCACTCACGCGTGCCTCGATGGCCAGTCGTGTGATGGCCATGGCCAGCTCATCGAGGGCGGCCTCGGCTTCAGGTGCATCCTGCTTGAGCAAGGTTTCACTGCGTTGACAGGCGGCGCGCAGTTGCGGCACGCCGCAATAACGGGTCGCTCCGTGAAGACGATGCACACGTTCGATCAGCGCCAGCTTGTCGTGGGCCTCGCGGGCACAGCGAATAGCTTCACGGTCGGTGTCCAGCGAGGCGAGGAGCATCGCCAGCATGTCCGCCGCCAGATCGGCCTTGCCCGCTGCCAGACGCAAGCCTTCTTCATGGTCGAGAACGTGCAGATCCATGCCGTTACGCATGTTTTCGTTGTGGCGTTCAGGCGCGTGGTTTCGCAGCGCCAGACCGGTCCATTTGAGTACCACCTGGGCCAATTGCCGTTCGCTGATGGGCTTGGTCAGGTAATCGTCCATTCCGCTTTGCAGCAGGGCGCGCTTTTCGTTGGCCATGGCGTGGGCGGTGAGGGCAACGATCGGCAGTGAGGTACTTCCCCGCTCGACTTCCCAGGCGCGGATCTCCTCGGTGGCTTGACGCCCATCCATGCCGGGCATCTGCACGTCCATCAGCACCAGGTCGAAGGTTTCTTTCTGCACCGCTTTCACTGCTGCGTAGCCGCTGTCGACCGCCAACACGTTGGCGCCCATGTCTTCGAGCAACGTCTGCACCAGCAACAGGTTGGCCGGATTGTCATCGACGCAGAGCAAGCGCGGCGCGCGACTGGACAATGGTTCGGCGACATCGTTGCGCTGGTGTTTGGGGTTGATCAGCTCGGACAGGCTGCGTCGCAGCTTGCGGGTGCAGGCCGGTTTCACCTGCAACTGGCTGTGGGCGTTGGGCACGGCCAACTGGAATTGCGCCTGCTCGGTGGTCGGGCACAGTACCAGCACTTTGCAGCCGAGGTTTTCCAGGTCCCAGATATGTTGGCGCAGTCGTTCGGGTGGCAGTTGGTGGGCGGTGATGCCCAGCACCGACAAATCGATGGCCTGCGGGGTTTGATGTGCCGCTGTGACGCCATTGATCAGGCTTTCCAGATTGTTGAAGACAATCGTTTCCAGACCGCAATCTTCCAGTTGATGCTGTAAGGCCTGACGTGCCAGTTCGTGATTTTCCAGTACCGCGACCCGACGTCCCAGCAGCGGCGGGGCGGGCAAGTCTTCCAGATCATCGCGGGTTTTGGGCAGGTTCAGGCTGATCCAGAACTCCGAGCCTTCGCCCGGCGTGCTGTCGACGCCGATTTCGCCGCCCATTTGTTCGATCAGTCGTTTGGAAATCACCAGCCCCAGCCCGGTGCCGCCCGGTTGTCGTGACAGCGAATTGTCAGCCTGGCTGAACGCCTGAAACAGCGCGCGCACGTCCTGACTGGACAGGCCGATGCCGGTGTCCTGCACGCTGATGCGCAGTTGCACGCTGTCTTCTTGCTCGTCTTCGAGCATGGCGCGGGCGACGATGGTGCCCTCGCGGGTGAACTTGATGGCGTTGCTGACCAGGTTGGTCAGGATCTGTTTGAGCCGCAGCGGATCGCCGAGCAGCGACAAGGGCGTGTCGCGGTACACCAGGCTGACCAGTTCCAGCTGTTTGGCGTGGGCGGCCGGGGCGAGGATGGTCAGGGTGTCCTGCAGCAGGTCGCGCAGGTTGAACGGGGCGCTGTCGAGCACCAGTTTGCCGGCTTCGATTTTCGAGAAGTCGAGAATCTCGTTGATGATGCTCAACAGGCTGTCGGCGGACTTCTCGATGGTGCCCAGATAATCCAGCTGGCGTGGGGTCAACTCGCTTTTTTGCAGCAAATGGGTAAAACCGAGGATGCCATTGAGTGGCGTGCGGATCTCGTGGCTCATGTTGGCGAGGAATTCGGATTTGATCCGACTGGCCTCAAGCGCTTCTTTGCGCGCCAGGTCCAACTCGATGTTCTGGATTTCGATGGTTTCCAGATTTTGCCGCACGTCTTCGGTGGCCTGATCGATGCTGTGCTGCAATTCTTCCTGAGCATTTTGCAGGGTCGCTGCCATGCGGTTGATGCCGGAGGCCAGCTCATCCAGTTCCAGACTGCCCAGCGGTGGCAGGCGGACTTCCAGGTTGCCGTCTTTGAGTTGCGTCACTGCCAGTTTGATTCGGCTGATCGGCACGTTGATGGTGCGGCTCATGCGCACCGCCAGAACCGCTGTCAGAATCAGCCCCGTGGCGATCAGCAGCAGGCTGGCGAACAGGCTGCGATAGCCGCGTAACAAGGTGCCGTTATGTGAGAGTTCCAGCTCGACCCAGCCAATCAGGCGGTCGGCCTCCTCGGGAACTATGTTACCGGTCAGATGACGCTGTCGGCCGAACACGGGCAATAGAAAGCGTGTGGCGTCATTGCCGGAGCGTTGCAGCAGGTGGGTGCTGTTGCCCGTGGGCGGTTGGTTGAGCATGCTCGGCCCGGCATGAGCCAGGGTATCGCGGTCGGCATCGAGAAAGGACACGGCGCGCACGTCCGCTTGCTCCAGCGCCTGCCCTGCGATGCGTTCGAGCAGCATGCGGTCATTGCGGCCCAGCGCGGGGGCGGCCAGCGGCGCGAGCTCTTCGGCGATCATTTCGCCACGTTGCAGCAGTTGGGTTTGCAGGTCGGACAGCTGCATCCAGGTGAAATAGCCGCCCAGCACCACTGCCATCAGCAGGGCGGGGACAATGGTCAACAGCAGCACACGGCCTTTGATACCCAGCTTGTTCAGCACGCTATTTCTCCAGCACCCACGCCACATATGTCCAAGATCGCTTCCGGCGATCGATATTTCCGCAGTGTAGCGAGTTGCTGGCGGGCAATCTCGGCAAATAGCTGCACCGTGTTGATATGAATTCTGGGAGCAGGCTTGCAACTACGCGTCCCGCTGCGAATTCGTCAGGCGCCGCAACCTCGCATTTCTGCTGCTTATAGCTTTAAGCCATATACCGCGCACTTTGCGTGATATGGGGTTTAGACGTTTACCGTTATGATAGGCGCCCCCGCAGTCTGGATTGCGAAGACGCCATGACCCTGCAGTATCAAACCATCGCCGATTGCGTCGGCAACACCCCGCTGGTTCGTTTGCAACGCCTGCCCGGCGACACAACCAATACCTTGCTGTTGAAGCTCGAGGGGAATAACCCTGCCGGCTCGGTCAAGGATCGTCCGGCGCTGTCGATGATCATCCGCGCCGAACTGCGCGGGCAGATTCATCAGGGCGACACCCTGATCGAAGCGACGTCCGGCAACACCGGCATCGCGCTGGCCATGGCCGCCGCGATCAAAGGCTACCGCATGATCCTGATCATGCCGGACAACTCCAGCGCCGAGCGCAAGGCGGCGATGACTGCCTATGGCGCCGAGTTGATTCTGGTCAGCAAGGACGAGGGCATGGAAGGCGCCCGCGACCTCGCTGAACGCATGCAGGCCGAAGGCCGTGGCAAGGTGCTGGACCAGTTCGCCAATGCTGATAACCCAGAGGCGCATTACACCGGCACCGGCCCGGAAATCTGGCAGCAGACAGGCGGCACCATCACTCATTTCATCAGTTCCATGGGCACCACGGGCACCATCATGGGGGTCTCGCGTTACCTCAAGGAGCAAAACCCTCAGGTGCAGATCATCGGTTTGCAACCCATGGACGGAGCGTCGATTCCCGGCATTCGTCGCTGGCCGGAAGAATATTTGCCGAAGATCTATCAGGCCGATCGGGTGGACCGGATCGTCGATATGGCGCAAGCCGAAGCCGAAGACGTGACGCGTCGACTGGCCCGCGAAGAAGGCATCTTCTGTGGTGTGTCGTCCGGTGGTGCGGTGGCGGGCATGTTGCGCCTGTCCCGGGAAGTCGAGAATGCGGTCATGGTCGCGATCATTTGTGACCGTGGCGACCGTTACTTGTCGACCGGTGTCTACGATGTGCCCAACTGATGGCCAAGCATGAGAGAGGCCTGCGCTTCCAGCCCACTGGCGGTACAAAGGCGCCCCAGGTACCGACCGGCAAAAAACAACGGCTGACCATCGAACGCCTGGCCAACGACGGGCGCGGTATCGCTTTCGTCGAAGGCCGCACCTGGTTCGTCGCTGGCAGTCTGGCGGGTGAAGAGGTCGAAGCGCGGGTACTCAATGCCCACGGCAAGGTCGTCGAAGCCCGCACCGAACGGGTCTTCCAGGCCAGCCCATTGCGTCGCCCCGCCCTTTGCGTGCATTTCGGCCGGTGTGGCGGGTGCAGCGTCCAGCACTTGCCTCATAGCGAACAGCTTGCCCTGAAACAGCGCATGCTCGCTGAGCAATTGACCCGGGTTGCGGGTGTCGAGCCCGAAGAGTGGGCCGCGCCGTTGACGGGGCCTGAGTTCGCCTACCGGCGGCGGGCGCGGGTCGCTGTACGCTGGGACGCCAAAGCCAAGCGGCTTGATGTAGGTTTCCGTGCTGCGTCCAGTCAGGACATCGTCGCCATCGAAGAATGCCCGGTGCTGGTACAGGCCTTGCAACCAATCATGACTCAGTTGCCGGCCATGCTGCGCCGCTTCAGCAAGCCGCAGGTCGTGGGGCATGTCGAACTGTTCAGCGGTTCGTCGACTGCCGTGTTGCTGCGCCATACCGCGCCGTTGGCCGAGGCGGATCTGGAGACGTTGCAGGCGTTCTGTCAGGTCCATGACGCGCAGTTGTGGCTGCACGGCGAGGGTGAGCCGCAACCGGTCGATCCGAGTCAACAATTGGGCTATCGGCTGGAGCAGTGGGATTTGCAATTGGCTTACCGGCCAGGGGATTTCATTCAGGTCAACGCCGCGGTCAACGCCGCGATGATCGCCCAGGCGCTGGAGTGGCTGGCGCCGCAGGCCGACGAGCGGATTCTGGATCTGTTTTGTGGGTTGGGTAACTTCGCGTTACCGCTGGCCAGACAGGCTCGCGAGGTCGTGGCGGTGGAAGGCGTTGCGAACATGGTCGAACGTGCCAGGGGTAATGCCATGAGCAATGATCTGCACAATGTGCAGTTCTTTCAGGCAGATTTGTCGCAGCCATTGGCGCAAGCGAGCTGGGCCGCAAAAGGCTTTTCTGCGGTACTCTTGGATCCACCGCGCGACGGCGCTTTTGAGGTGGTACGCAAGCTCTCGACATTAGGTGCCGAACGGTTGCTTTATGTGTCATGCAACCCCGCAACTTTGGCGCGCGACACTGTCGAATTGATCAAACAGGGCTATAGATTAAAACGTGCCGGAATCCTCGATATGTTTCCGCAAACGGCTCATGTCGAGGCGATGGCTTTATTTGAAGCGAGTAAGTGAGCGGCACGGCTTAAGGAAACGAGTCAGCAGCTCACAAGGAATCTCGTTTAATCCGACTGGCCCGCGAACGCACAGCCCTTGCCTGCCCAGCAAGGAGCGTTTGCTCAAGAAGGCCGGCGACTGAAGGCGCTTTTTATCGCGCCGTAGGGAAGGTAAGCAACATGGTACAGGTGAGAGCGCACCAGCCGATCAACACCGATGGCAGTATCAATCTCGATGCATGGCTCGATCATGTAGTCAGCGTCGACCTCGCGTTGGACCGACAAGCCTTGAAAGAGGCTTGCGAGTTTGCCCGCCATGCCGAGCAACAGGACAACGCCTCGAAGAACTTATGGGCAGAAGGCACCTCCAGTTTCCGGGCCGGCCTGGAAATCGCGGAGATCCTCGCTGACCTCAAGCTCGATCAGGACTCACTGGTCGCCGCCGTTATCTACCGTGGCGTGCGGGAGGGCAAGATCCCGCTTCCGGACGTTGCCCAGCGCTTCGGTCCCACTGTTGCCAAACTGATCGATGGCGTGCTGCGCATGGCGGCGATCAGCGCCAGTCTCAGCCCGCGCCAGTCGTTGGTACTGGGCAGTCAGGCCCAGGTAGAAAACCTGCGCAAGATGCTGGTGGCAATGGTCGACGACGTGCGCGTTGCCCTGATCAAACTGGCCGAGCGCACCTGCGCGATTCGAGCGGTAAAGAACACCGACGAGAAGAAGCGCGAGCGCGT
Organism: Pseudomonas sp. ASL3; assembly: GCF_056680425.1. Lineage (NCBI taxonomy): Bacteria > Pseudomonadati > Pseudomonadota > Gammaproteobacteria > Pseudomonadales > Pseudomonadaceae > Pseudomonas > Pseudomonas sp. ASL3. The sequence continues at coordinate 324,405 of NZ_CM155281.1, forward strand.
GGCCCGCGAAGTCTTCGACATCTATGCGCCGCTGGCACACCGGCTGGGCATCGGTCATATCAAATGGGAGCTGGAGGATCTGTCCTTCCGCTACCTCGAACCCGAGCAATACAAACAGATCGCCAAATTGCTGCATGAGCGCCGACTCGATCGCGAGCGTTTCATCAGTGATGTCATGGGCCAGCTGGAAAACGAGCTGCTGGCCACTGGCGTGAAGGCCGACATCAGCGGTCGGGCCAAACACATCTATTCCATCTGGCGCAAAATGCAGCGCAAGGGTCTGGAATTCAGCCAGATCTACGACGTGCGAGCCGTACGCGTGCTGGTACCGGAAATGCGCGACTGCTACACCGCGCTGGGCATCGTTCATACACTCTGGCGGCATATTCCCAAGGAGTTCGACGACTACATCGCCAACCCCAAGGAGAACGGCTACCGTTCGCTGCACACGGCGGTGATCGGCCCGGAAGGCAAGGTGCTGGAGGTGCAGATCCGCACCCATGCCATGCATGAAGAGGCGGAACTGGGTGTCTGCGCGCACTGGCGCTACAAGGGCACCGACGTCAAATCCAGTTCCAACCATTACGAAGAGAAAATCTCCTGGCTGCGTCAGGTACTAGAGTGGCACGAAGAGCTGGGTGATATTGGCGGGTTGGCGGACCAGTTGCGGGTCGATATCGAGCCGGATCGGGTCTATGTCTTCACCCCCGACGGACACGCCATCGACTTGCCCAAAGGCTCGACGCCGCTGGACTTCGCTTATCGCGTACACACCGAAATCGGCCACAACTGCCGTGGCGCCAAGATCAATGGGCGCATCGTGCCGCTCAACTACAGCCTGCAGACCGGTGAGCAGGTCGAGATCATCACCAGCAAACACGGCACTCCAAGCCGCGACTGGCTGAACTCGAACCTGGGTTATATCACCACGTCGCGAGCACGGGCGAAGATCGTCCACTGGTTCAAGTTGCAGGCTCGCGACCAGAACGTCGCCGCCGGTAAAACCCTGCTGGAGCGTGAACTCGGGCGCCTGGCACTGCCGCAGGTGGATTTCGACAAGTTGGCGGAAAAAGCCAACATGAAGACCTCCGAAGACATGTTCGCCGCCCTCGGTGCCGGCGACCTGCGTCTGGCGCAGTTGGTCAACGCCGCGCAACAACTGGTCGAGCCGGAGCGGGGTCACGAACAACTGGAGCTGATCCCGCGCAAGGCCACAGGCTACAAGCCGGGCAAGCGCGGCGATATCCAGATCCAGGGCGTCGGCAACCTGATGACGCAAATGGCCGGCTGCTGTCAGCCGCTGCCGGGCGATGCCATCGTCGGCTACATCACTCAGGGCCGTGGCGTCAGCATTCACCGCCAGGATTGCGCGTCGGTGCTACAGCTGGGCGGCCGCGAGCCTGAGCGGATCATCCAGGTCAGTTGGGGGCCGGTGCCGGTGCTCACCTATCCGGTGGACATCGTTATTCGCGCTTACGACCGATCCGGTTTGCTGCGTGACGTTTCCCAGGTGCTGCTCAACGAGCGGATCAATGTGCTGGCGGTCAACACCCGCTCGAACAAGGAAGACAACACTGCACTGATGTCGCTGACCATCGAGATCCCAGGGCTGGATGCATTGGGGCGACTGCTGGGGCGGATTTCCCAGCTACCGAACATCATCGAGACGCGGCGTAACCGTACGCCCTGATTGGCGGCGTTCCCTTGTAGGAGCTGCCGAAGGCTGCGATTGATCGCGAAGCGGTCACAGAGATGAAGGCCCTGCGGGCCTTATCGCAGCCTGCGGCAGCTCCTACAGGGGGATTGCGCTGGCTTGGTTTGAACGAGACCTATAGATGTACAACCTCGAAGACCTGCTCCACCTCATGGCCCGCTTGCGTGACCCGCAATTCGGCTGTCCGTGGGATATCAAACAAACCTACGCCAGTATCGTGCCCCACACCCTGGAAGAAGCCTACGAAGTCGCCGATGCCATCGAGCGCTGTGATTTCGATCACTTGCAGGGCGAACTGGGCGATCTGTTGTTTCAAGTGGTGTATTACAGCCAGCTTGCACGGGAGGAGGGGCGCTTCGAGTTTGACGGCGTGGTCGACAGCATCACCCGCAAACTGATTCGTCGTCATCCGCATGTCTTTCCCACGGGCGATCTGTACGCGCCGCTGGAGACGCCACGCCTGGACGAAGCCCAGGTCAAACAGCGCTGGGAAGAGATCAAGGCCCAAGAGCGTGCCGAGAAAGCGGGCGTGCCAGAACAGCTGTCGTTGCTTGATGACGTACCGGGGGCGTTGCCTGCATTGTCCCGCTCGGCCAAGTTGCAGAAGCGCGCCGCTCAGGTCGGCTTCGACTGGCCCGACGCCTTGCCGGTGCTCGACAAGGTCCGTGAAGAGCTGGATGAAGTGCTGGAAGCCATGGCCGATAACGATGCAGCAGGCATCGCCGATGAGGTCGGTGACCTGCTGTTCTCGGTGGTCAATCTGGCCCGGCACCTCAAGGTCGATCCGGAAAGCGCCTTGCGTGCGGCGAACACTAAATTCGAAAGACGCTTCCGATTTATCGAACAGGCATTGCGCGAGACCCACCGTCCCATTGAAGATTGCACCCTCGAAGAAATGGACGCTCTCTGGGGCGAAGCCAAACGTCAGGAAAAGAATGTGCCCAGCTGTGGCTGAGCACGGGGCATAAGTGAGAAGACAATGAGCATTTCCCTTCGCGACCAGTTGCTCAAAGCAGGCCTGGTCAACCAAAAGCAGGCCAAACAGGTCAGCAAAGACAAGCAGAAAGAACAGCGTCTGGCGCACAAGGGCCAGATCGAAGTCGATGACTCGCAAAAGCGTGCTGCCCAAGAGGCCATGGCCGAGAAGGCAAAGCGTGATCAGGAGCTCAATCGTCAGCAGCAGGAGAAGGTCGAGCAGAAGGCCCGCACCGCGCAGGTCAAACAGCTGATCGAAGTGTCGCGGCTGCCGAAGCTGACCACCGAGGACTACTACAACTTTGTCGACGACAAGAAGGTCAAGCGCATTTCGGTCAACGCCCTGATGCGTAACAAGCTCAGCAGCGGCTCGCTGGCCATCGTGCATCATGGTGGCAGTTACGAGATCATCCCGCGTGAGGCGGCGCTGAAGATCCAGGAGCGCGATCCACGCCGGATCGTGTTGCTCAACACCCCGACCGAAGCGCCGGATGCTGATGATCCGTACGCGGCGTATCAGGTGCCTGATGATTTGATGTGGTAAGCGTCTGGCTCTGATAAACGAAACCCGCCTGGACGGGTTTTGTTTTTACAGCGATTCCGAAATAACGTTTTACGTGGCGCGTTGGTTTTCCAGGTTTTCCAGTTCTGCTTTGTATTGATGAGCGTCCGTCTCGTTATGGAACATCCCTACCAACAAATCCTGTTGATGAACATCCCAGATCTGCTGGCCAGAGGCCTGATTTTCGTGGGAGAGGTGGGAAGGGTCGCGTTCGGTAACTTTTACGGTCATCTGTGCAAGCTCCTGACTCTTGGTGGCTGCGGCAACACGTCGCAGGTGTCTTTTATATATTTTGTTAGCTTCCTAAGTAAATGGCCGAAAGTTGTAATTCACTTTTGCAAAAAGTCGAGGAATGGCTCCTGCGGTGATCATTCGCGTAACAAAAAGCCCCGCTAAAAAGCGGGGCTTGGCGTCGCTGGCGAACTCAGGCCAATCAGCTGCCTTTGACCGTTTTGCCGTTGACGGTGCCGTCCAGCAACATAATGTTGTATTCCTTGCCGTCGGTTTCGACCTGTTGCAGGCGAACCAGCAGGTAATCCCAATCCTTGGCGAACCACATGACTGTGATACGTTTATTTTGCGTCGGGTCGCGTACGCGCTCGACCTTGATCGCATCGACCTTGCCGGCCTTGGTGTCGACCTTTTCCGAACCGAGTACACGGAAATCGTAGGTGTCTACTGAGTCACCGTCGACGACCTGGTAGCTCATGCTCTTCTTGCCGGCTGCGACGTCCTTCTGCAGTGCCAGCTGATACGTCGACTTGTCGAGGATGCCGGGGTTGATCGGCAGGTTGACCACGTCGCCGCTGTACGAGCCGGTCACTGTCTTGGTGGTCCAGTCGAACGCCATGTTGACTTTCTTGGACTTGCCCAGACCGCCACGTTCGAAGTTATAGGTTTGTGGCAGCAGCGTGCCCTTGTCGACCTTGAGCGTGCTGACCTCACTGAGGCTGGCGATCATCATGGAGGCCTTGAAACTCAGGGTCCAGGTGTCGTTGTCGTTTTTCGTGAGGCTGCGTTCGGCAGTGCCGCTCATGGGCAGTTGCTTCCAGTCAGCGGTGTAACTGGCGGAGTACGGCAGAAGGTCTGCGCCCTGAACAGCAGGCAGTGCGAGCAGAGCGAAAGCGAAGAGCAAAGCGCGACGCATAATATCTCCTAGATTCGAATCAAGTGGCCGCTGGCCGCAAGTAACTGGTCGTCCAGTAATGCGCCTTGTTCGCCGAGGCTCAATCGGCCTTCGGCGAACCAGCGAATTGCCAGCGGATAAATCTGGTGTTCCTGAACGTGAACACGCTGCGCCAGACTGGTTGGCGAGTCGTTCAACTCTACCGGGATTACTGCCTGTACGACCAGAGGGCCTCCATCGAGTTCCTCTGTGACGAAATGCACACTGCAGCCGTGTTCGTTGTCGCCAGCTTCCAGCACCCGTTGGTGAGTGTGCAAGCCTTTATAACGCGGCAGCAAGGAAGGGTGGATATTGAGCAGGCGGCCTTGGTAGTGGCGAACGAAATTCGCACTCAGGATGCGCATGAAACCGGCGAGTACCACCAGCTTGGGTTCGAAGGTGTCGATCAGCTCGATCAGCGCTGCATCGAAGGCCTCGCGGCCTTCGAACGCCTTGTGATCCAGGACACGGGTTTCGATGCCCGCGTCCGTGGCGCGTTGCAGGCCGAACGCATCGGCGCGGTTGGAGATCACCGCGCGGATGCGGGCCGGGTGATCGACGCCCTTGAAGCTGTCGATCATGGCTTGCAGGTTGCTACCGGTGCCGGACAGCAGCACCACCACATCACACATTGCCGGCATTAGTGCGCCTTGAGGTTTTTCAGCTCGACCTGCGCCGCGCCTTCAGCAGCGTTGGCGATTTGGCCGATGACCCAAGGTTGTTCGCCAGCTTCGCGCAGTACCTTCAACGCGGTTTCGACGTGTTCCTGAGCGACGCAGATGACCATGCCCACGCCACAGTTCAGGACGCGGTGCATTTCCGTTTCAGCGACGTTACCTTGTTGCTGCAACCAGTCGAACACAGCCGGACGCTGCCAGCTGGCGACATCGACCACCGCCTGTGCACCTGCTGGCAGCACGCGTGGGATATTGTCCAGCAGACCACCGCCGGTGATGTGGGCCATGGCCTTGACTGCGCCAGTGTCCTTGATCAGCTTGAGCAATGGCTTGACGTAGATACGGGTCGGCGCCATCAGCAGTTCGGTCAGCGGTTTGCTGTCGAGCTGGATGTTCTCGATATCGGCACCGGCCACTTCGATGATCTTGCGGATCAGCGAGTAACCGTTGGAGTGCGGGCCGGAGGACGGCAGGGCGAGCAGGGCATCGCCGGCTGCGACTTTCGAGCCATCGATGATCTCGGCTTTCTCCACAACGCCGACACAGAAGCCGGCCAGGTCGTAGTCTTCGCCTTCGTACATGCCTGGCATTTCCGCGGTTTCGCCGCCTACCAGCGAGCAACCGGCCAGTTCACAGCCGGCGCCGATGCCGGTCACGACCTGGGCTGCGGTGTCGACGTTGAGCTTGCCGGTGGCGTAGTAATCGAGGAAGAACAGCGGCTCGGCGCCACAGACCACCAGATCGTTGACGCACATGGCGACCAGATCGATGCCGATGGTGTCGTGTTTGTTCAGGTTCAGCGCCAGGCGCAGCTTGGTGCCGACGCCGTCGGTGCCGGAGACCAGCACGGGCTGCTTGTAGCCAGCCGGGATTTCGCAAAGGGCGCCGAAGCCACCCAGGCCGCCCATGACTTCCGGACGCTTGGTGCGCTTGGCGACGCTCTTGATGCGTTCGACCAATGCTTCACCGGCGTCGATGTCCACACCGGCGTCTTTGTAGCTCAGGGAGGGTTGCTTGCTCATAATCCAGGCCTTTAGGGGGGATTCGGGGAATCGACCGAAGCGACAGGGCCTCTCGAAACGTGTCGCGTTCGAAAACGCTGCATGTTCAGAGGCCACTGCCATCGTCAGTCTGCGAAGGCGCGCGATTTTATCAGGCTTACAGGGCAGCGGCCATCCTTAGGCCGACGGGCAGGCTTATCGAGTGGAAAATAATCGACGCTTGCGCTCAAGCTGGCTCGTTTGCTGGCGGCTGTATAAGGTGTAGCTATGATTTTGCGGGAATGATTCGGCCCGATGTGTGGTCTCAACCACATCAGTCGTTTTCGCGCGGTCTTTTTCATGTCGATTTTTGCCCTTCGAGAACCTTCCATGCGTCTTTCTAAACTTTTATTTGTAGGCTGCTTGTCGCTGTTCAGTCTGCCGAGCTTTGCTGAAACCGTCAGCAATTTGTATCAGGTGCGTGAAACGGTCAGTGGGCAAACCCCTGATGAGCGCGATCAGGCCACCCAGCGCGCGTTGGAAACGCTGGTCCTGCGACTGACGGGCGATGCCAAGGCCGCACAAAGCCCTGGCTTGGCCGCGCTGCGCAAGGATCCGCAGCAGATCATCAGCCGATATGGCTACGAAGCCGGTCCGCCGGAATCCTTGCTGGTAGACTTCGATCCGGTCAGCACTGATCGTTCGTTGCATCAGGCGGGTTTGTCGTTATGGGGCACTAATCGCCCGACGATCCTTGGCTGGTGGCTGAATGACGCGACCGATGGCTCCAATCTTATCGGCGACGGACAGGCTGCGGCCGCACCCTTGCGTCGCGCGGCTCAACACCGTGGTCTGCCGTTGCGTTTGCCGCTGGCGGACCTGAGCGAGCAGGGCGTCGGGACGGCGAAGAATCTTGAAGGCAGCGACCCTGCGCCATTGAAGGCCGCGTCCGAGCGTTATGGCGCCGATGCCTTGCTGGCGGTCCATGCACGCGAAGCAAACGGCCAATGGCAGGGTACCTGGCGTTTGTGGTTGGGCACGCAGAGTGAACAAGGCACGGCCACCGGCGCGGACAGCGGGGCATTGGCCGACGCTGTGCTGTTGGCGGTCAGCGAACGTCTAGCGCCGCGCTTTGTGGCCAAGCCGGGTACTTCGACCGGGTTGGTGCTGCAAGTGCAAGGCATGACGCTGGAGCGCTATGCCCAATTGGGTCGGCTACTCGATCCATTTGGCGCGAAGCTGAAATCGGTGGATGGCGATCGCATCACCTACGAGGTCAGCGGCAGTGCCGAGCAACTTCGTTCGCAATTGTCCCTGGCCAAGTTACAGGAAGTGCCGGCGGCCGAGGTCCCAGTGGCAGCGCCTCAGCCAGTGGTCGGAGGCGCTACGCCGGTGGTGCAGCCGCCGTCATTGCCGCAATTGAATTTCCGGTGGTGACGACGCCTTCGCAGCGGGACGCGTAGTTGCAAGCCTGCTCCCACACAGGCTGTGTGAAAACCTCCGCGACCGATTAACTGATTAAAAACTGACCTGAAAATCGCGTTCCTACGTGAAATTCAGGTCTGTCCAACAGCCGATCTATTTCAGAATTGACGTACGAACATGCAGTTCAGTTTTCTGTTGGGGTTTTCACACAGCCTGCACAAGCAGGCTTGCCTGCGAACCAAGCAGCGCGGTGTGTCTGTAGATTTTCATTTTTGATTCAAGGGGCGGTAATGGCTGGCTCACATCGTTGGTTCTGGCTTGGTGGGGTTGCCCTGCTGTGCGTGTTTGTGTTCTTGCTGCACCCGATCCTGACACCGTTTCTGGTGGCGCTGTTGTTGGCCTATATGGCTGATCCATTGGTGGATCGGCTGGAAAAAGCCGGGATGTCACGGACCTTGGGTGTGGTCGTGGTTTTCGGTCTGTTCACGCTGGTGTTCATGACCTTGCTGTTGGTCCTGGTGCCGATGCTGGCCAAGCAGTTGTTCCGGCTGTACGAGCTGGCGCCGCAGATGCTCGATTGGTTGCAGCACACGGCGCTGCCATGGGCTCAGGCCAAACTGGGCCTGGCGGATGGTTTCTGGAAGTTCGACAAGGTCAAGGCGGCCATTTCCGAGCACATGGGTCAGACCAGCGATATCGTCGGCATAGTGTTGGCTCAGGCGACGGCGTCCGGTCTGGCGCTGATCGGCTGGCTGACCAATCTGGTGCTGATCCCGGTGGTGTGTTTCTACCTGCTGCGCGACTGGGACGTGATGATGGCCAAGGTTCGCAGCCTGTTGCCGCGTCATCGCGAAGGTCAGATCGTCAAGCTGGCCGGCGAATGCCATGAAGTCCTTGGCGCCTTTATTCGCGGCCAGTTGTTGGTGATGGTGGCGCTGGGCGTGATCTATGCCGCTGGCTTGATGCTGGTGGGCCTGGAACTGGGCTTGTTGATCGGTGTCATCGCGGGTCTTGCGGCCATCGTGCCGTATATGGGCTTCGTGATCGGCATCGGTGCCGCAATCATTGCCGGGCTATTCCAGTTTGGCGGCGATCTGTACCCGATGATGGGGATTGTTGCGGTGTTCATGATTGGCCAGGCCCTGGAAGGCATGGTCCTCACACCGTTGCTGGTGGGTGACCGGATCGGCTTGCATCCAGTGGCAGTGATTTTCGCCATTTTGGCGGGCGGTGAGTTGTTCGGCTTCACTGGTGTGCTGTTGGCGCTGCCGGTGGCCGCCGTCATCATGGTGCTGGTGCGTCATATGCATGACTTATATAAAGCATCGGATATTTACAGCAGGATGGAAGATCCTGATTTGTAGGTGCGTACCTTTGTAGGAGCGCGCTTGCAACTACGCGTCCCGCCACGATGGCGGTGTATCTGACACCCCGCGTCAAGCGGATCGCGGGCAAGCGCGCTCCTACACAGGCTGTGTGAAAACCTCCGCGACCGATTAACTGATTAAAAACTGACCTGAAAATCGCGTTCCTACGTGAAATTCAGGTCTGTCCAACAGCCGATCTATTTCAGAATTGACGTACGAACATGCAGTTCAGTTTTCTGTTGGGGTTTTCACACAGCCTGTACAGGGGGCGTGGTGTGTCAGGTCCACGCAAACCTTTGATTTTGCTCGCGCATTGTGCGCCCAGCGTCACGGGTATAAACTTTGCACACTTTACACAGAGGCCCCTAACGGTTCGCTTGAGCCGTTCAGCCAGCATGAAACCGATTCAGCTGCCCTTGGGTGTGCGTCTGCGTGATGACGCCACCTTCGTCAATTATTATCCCGGCGCCAATGCCGCAGCACTCGGCTATGTCGAGCGGCTGTGCGAGGCCGATGCTGGCTGGACCGAAAGCCTGATTTATCTCTGGGGCAAGGACGGCGTGGGGCGCACTCACTTGCTGCAAGCCGCTTGCCTGCGCTTCGAGCAAATGGGCGAGCCGGCGGTCTATCTGCCTTTGGCTGACGTGATCGATGAGGGTGTCGAGCTGTTCGATAACCTCGAACAGTACGAACTGGTGTGTCTGGATGACCTGCAAGCGGTGGTCGGCAAGCCGGAGTGGGAAGAGGCGTTGTTCCACCTGTTCAATCGCCTGCGCGATAGTGGTCGTCGGTTGTTGATCGCGGCTTCTCAGTCGCCCCGGGAGTTGCCGGTCAAACTCCTCGACCTCAAATCGCGACTGACCATGGCCCTGGTGTTCCAGATGCGTGCGCTGTCCGATGAAGACAAGCTGCGCGCCCTGCAACTGCGCGCCTCGCGCCGTGGCCTGCACCTGACCGATGAAGTCGGTCATTTCATCCTCACGCGCGGTACCCGCAGCATGAGCGCGTTGTTCGAGCTGCTGGAGCGTCTCGACCAGGCTTCGTTGCAAGCGCAGCGCAAGCTGACCATTCCCTTCCTGAAAGAGACGCTGGGTTGGTGACGGAGCCGGTAGCGCGCGATCTGCTGTTGCAAACAGCGGCGGCGCTACGTCACGCCCAGCGCATCCTGATCATTACCGGCGCCGGCTTGTCGGCCGATTCGGGCTTGCCCACCTATCGCGGGATCGGCGGGCTGTACAACGGCAAGACGGAGGACGGGCTGCCCATCGAAATGGCCTTGTCCGGCCCGATGCTGCGTCGCGACCCTGCACTGTGCTGGAAATATATTGCCGAGCTGGGCAAAGCCTGCCTGGGCGCGCAGCCCAACGCCGCGCATTACGCAATTGCCCAGCTCCAGCGGCTCAAACCCGAGTGCTGGGTGCTGACGCAGAACGTCGACGGCTATCACCGTGCTGCCGGTAGTCCGCCGGAACGCTTGATCGAGATCCACGGGCAATTGGCACCATTGTTTTGCCAGTCCTGTGGCGCTGTCGATCCGCAGCTGAGCGAGCACCTGCAACGGCCATTGCCGCCGTTGTGCAAGCAGTGTCATGGGGTTCTGCGCCCGCCAGTGGTGTTGTTCGAGGAGATGCTGCCCGAGCGGGCGCTGGAGATTTTGTATCAGGAAATGGACAAGGGTTTCGATGCCGTGTTGAGCATCGGCACCACGGCCAGCTTCCCGTATATTCACGAGCCGGTCCTGCGTACGCGGGTGTCCGGAGGCTTTACCGCCGAGATAAATCCGGCGCGGACGGACCACAGCGCAGGCATGGATGTGTTTCTCGGGTGTAGAGCCTTAGAAGTTCTGGAGGAACTGATAAGTCACATCTAGTTCGATTGAATTTGCAAATGAGGATGATAGTAGGCATAGTCTCGACTTCTTTACATATCAGCCACGGTCGTGCCCATGCTAGCTCGCTTCGCACCCCTCGTGCCTCTCGCACTGGTTACACTACTTTTTGGTTGCGCGGCCCAGATGCCCGCCTCGCAACAGCAGCAAGCCCAGAACCAGGCTCGTAACTCGATTACAGCCCAGTCTGTACGTTCTTCTCAGATGGCCGACGGATCTGATTCCGTGCTGTCGGAAGAGCTGATCACCGAGAAAGAACTGGCCGAGTTTGCCGACAGCAAGCCGTACCATATGCCGGTTCTTGCCGACAGCATCCTTGTGCGCGGCATGTCCCTGATCGGTACCCGTTACCGTGCAGGCGGTTCTTCCGAAGCCGGCTTCGATTGCAGCGGATTCATCGGTTACCTGTTTCGTGAAGAGGCGGGCATGACCCTGCCACGCTCCACTCGCGAAATGATCAACCTGAATGCTCCGCTGGTTGCTCGCAACAACCTGAAACCGGGCGATCTGCTGTTCTTCAGTACCAAAGGTCGCGGCCGTGTCAGCCACGCCGGTATCTACCTGGGCGATGATCAATTCATCCACTCCAGCAGCACCCGTAGCGGTGGTGTTCGAGTCGATAGCCTGGACGACTCCTACTGGAAGAAAACCTTTATCGAAGCCAAGCGTGCGTTAGCGATGGCTCCGACTACAATCCAGACCCGACACCAGTAATTACCGGAGCGTGTAAACAGCCTTGGGCTTATTGCACGCAATTCCGGCTCTCGGCAGAGTAAGCCGCATCCAGATCAGGTTGTTGTGTTTATGTCGATTTCGGTACGCCTTGGGTCAATTGGATTGTTGGCTGCACTGCTCGGTGCGTGCGCCAGCCATGCTCCAGTACCTGCCAAACCACAGGTTATTCAACCTGTGGTTTTTGCCCCTTCCGAATACTCCTCTCCTGCCGCCGAAGATGTGCTGATTCGCGCATTGGGTCTGGTAGGCACGCCCTATCGCTGGGGCGGCAACACCCCCGATTCGGGTTTTGATTGCAGTGGTTTGATTGGCTACGTCTACCGTGATTCGGCGGGCATCGCGCTGCCCCGTTCGACTCACGAAATGATCAGCATGAGCGCGCCGAATATCGGTCGCGACGCCTTGCAGTCAGGGGATTTGGTGTTCTTTGCCACCGGAGGCGGCTCAGTGGTCAGCCACGCCGGGATCTACGTCGGGGAAGGGCGCTTCGTACATGCGCCAGCCACGGGCGGTACAGTGCGTCTGGACCGGCTGGACAAACCCTACTGGCAAAAAGCATATCTCAATGCCAAGCGAGTGATTCAGCCGGAGCATTTGGCGCGTAACAATCCGTAGATCTTCATCGCCTGACACGCCGCCATCAAGGTGCCACAGTAGACGCCTGTTGTGTTTTCACCGCCGTCACCCGCCAGATTTTGTTCCCGACATCGTCCGCCACCAACACCCCACCGCGTTGATCGTTGACCACGCCCACCGGACGGCCTTGGGCTTTGTCGTCCGAGGTGAGGAAGCCGGTCAGCAGATCGACAGGCATGCCACTGGGTTTGCCATTGCTGAACGGCACGAACAGCACCTTGTAGCCACTTTTGGGGTTGCGGTTCCACGAGCCGTGTTGGCCAATGAACATGCCGTGGGTGAATGGCGCTGGCAGCGATTTTCCATCAGCAAAGGTCAGGCCCAGTGACGCGGTGTGGGGGCCGACGGCGTAGTCCGGAGCAATGGCCTTGGCCACCAATTCCGGGTTCTGCGGTGAAACACGCACATCCACATGCTGGCCGAAATAGCTGAACGGCCAGCCATAGAAGGCGCCGTCCTGTACCGAGGTGACGTAATCGGGCACCAGATCGCTGCCGATTTCGTCGCGCTCATTCACGGCGGTCCATAGTTTGCCGGTCTGCGGTTCCCAATCCATGCCATTGGGGTTGCGCAGGCCGGAGGCAAAGATCCGATGCGCACCCGTCGCAGCATCGACTTCCCAGATCGCGGCCCGACCTTCTTCCTTATCCAAGCCGTTTTCCCCGACATTGCTGTTGGAGCCGATGGTGACGTAAAGCTTTTTACCGTCCTTGCTGGCGATGACGTTTTTGGTCCAGTGATGATTGATCGTCCCGGCGGGCAGGTCCGTCACTTTGGTCGGTTTGCCGGTAATCGAGGTTTGTCCATCTTCGTAATGGAAGCGCAGCAGTTGATCGGTATCGGCGACATAAAAGTCGTTGCCGACCAAGGCCATACCGAACGGCGAATTGAGGTCTTTCAGGAACACGGTGCGGGTTTCAGCGACTCCGTTATGGTCCCTGTCGCGCAACAGTGTGATCCGGTTGGCGCTCGGTGTACCGGCCCCGGCACCGCCCATGACACTTTTCATTATCCAGCCACGAATGCCTGTGGCGTCATCGGGCTTGGCCGGCGAGTTGGTTTCGGCGACCAGCACGTCGCCGTCAGGCAGCACATACAGCCAGCGCGGGTGGTCCAGGTCTTCGGCAAAGGCCGCCACTTGGGTGCCCGGCGCAGCGATGGGTTTTGCACCCTTGGCCCACCCCACGGCCGGGGCAATGTTCACGGTAGGAATCAGGGGCTTGTTCGGTTCCGGCAGCTTCGGCGTCGGGCCGGTGCCGTCCGACACCTGCAGGGTGGCCGTCTCGCTGCAGGCAGCAAGGCCGGCCGTCAGTACAAGCAGCACTGCCAGCAAGGGTCTGAGTATGAACATGATCAATCTCCATGAAAAACCAGGCGCGCGTATAGAGATAGAGGAGGTTGAACCGTTGAGGTTCAACAGTTATGGCGGGGTAGACAGTTAGCAAGATTAGTCGACGGTGCGAGATGGACCGGGCTGAGTTCGATCCATCTGCAGAAAATCGGGGAAGTCGCGGCTATCAGGCTTCTTTCAGCATCAGCGCCACACCGGGAAAATACTGACCTTCATCGTTGTGCAACTTGCGATAGCCGTAGGGGAAATACCAGGCGATGGCGCAGGCGTTCTGCTTTTGCAGGTCATCGACCAAGTCTTCCAGCTCTTCCGGGCTCGCGCTCTGCTTGAGTTTCCAAGGGGTGACGAACAGGCAACCCAGCTTGAGGTGGCTGGCGTAACTGACCTTCTTCGCGTCACTCACGGCGTCCAGCAGCGCTGGCGTCAGGTCCAGCGCGCCAAAGCGTGGCCAGCGTTGCGTGGCCTGAATGTAAGCTTTATTTTCCTGTGTCGCGATAAACAGATCGTTGCGGCCGTTGCGGTCGCCGTCTTCACGCTGTTTTTTGCTGGGGGCCTGCTCCAGCGTGACCATTTCCGCCATCCACGCCGCGCTAGAGAGCATGCCGAGATTGGTGCGTTCGTCGAACCAGTGAGCGCATTCGCCATCGCCTATGATCTGGTTGTAGCGATCGATGCAATCGAACCAGCGCTCCAGGGCAGGGCGCAGGAATTCCAGTCTGGGGTTGCTGATGATCAATCCACGCATGACGCTCTCCCTTATTATTTTTGACGTCATAATTATGGCTTTTTGATATCACTGCGCCAAGTGCAGTTTGTCGCCTTGCATGGTGAATGAGTCGAAGCTGCGCATGAGCCACTGTGTCTCAGGGCTATGGGAAAGCGCGCATTGGGGAAAACCCACTGATGAGTCTGGCAGGGGTAGGAGTCATGCACTTATTCATCGACGATCTTCCCGTTGACCCGGATAACGGGTTTACGTTTTTCGGCGAAACCGCAGAGCTCGTCGATTTCTTTGGGGAACGGTGTGTAAGGGACGTTGTACTGGATAAATTCAGCCAGGCACTCGGGGAAGACATCCCACAGCAGCCACAACACACGTAGCGGTAGCATGATCGGCGCCCACAGCCGTCCACGTGTCGTGGAGAGGCTTTTGCGCAAGGCGGCCTTCCATTCGTGAACGCCCCGGAACGTCGCCTGTTTGCGGGTCATTCGGGGTGGAAGGCCTGGCGGCCCGGGCAGGCCTTGTGGGCCATGGGCCATAAACAGTTGCAGGTATTCCCATAGCGATTTTGCTGAGCGGTCACCATCAAAAACCCCCAAGTTGCCGCACGCCACACAGACCTCCGCAGGCTGCGGCAAAGCGTAATCGACACCGATCAGATACAACGGATGCCGAGAGGCATAGCCGCTGCCAGAAACGATGGGGATATAACCGGCCAGCACTTCGAGCGGGTCCCAGTCCAGCACGTGCAGATGTTTCTTGCCCGGAAAGGTGTAGTAGAGCTTGCGGGTGCCACGGTGGATGCGGATGAAGGCGCCGCGATTGCGGAGAGAGCCACTGAGAAAAAGCATTCCAAAGGCTATAGGCAACGAAATCCACGGACTCAACACAATCATGAGAAGTGTGTTGGGGGTGATGGTTTCTCCTCTCATCATTAACAACATCGAAATAGATGCTATCAATGCAACTACTGCGGACATACCTATAAAAATGGCTGGCCCACTCCGGGTTAAGTTGGCAAACGTCTCCAGCTCAATACATTGCTCGTTAATTCGCCGCACACCATCCGGCTGCGGCGCTTCGCCAGTGGAGTAACCGTGACGCAGGCGGGTGCCGCCAAAGCGCAGGCTTTTGGGCAGACGCTTGATAGTCGCGTTATTCATTTTGGCGCTTCTACGGGCGCTACCTTACTTTCATCGATGGGGTCGCTGAACCAACCGCCTGAAGTAAATATCAGCGGCTCCGGTGCACCCGGTTGGCTGAGGGCTAGATCCGGTTGCTCATTGGGATCAGGCTGGTACAGATACTCCAGCGCGACATGTGCATCCTCATGCATGGCGATAGCCCAACTGCGCATCGCGCCAAGTGTCACAAGGCACTGACGCTGGTCGTCGAGGGTGATACGTATATCCCAAGCAAATCGATCACCCATCATGGCGTTCGGGGGTAGGTAATTGCTGCACTCATTCATCGACGATCTTCCCGTTGACCCGGATAACGGGTTTACGTTTTTCGGTGAAGCCACAGAGGTCGTCGATTTCTTTCGGGAAGGGTGTGTAAGGGACGTTGTACTGGATGAACTCACCGAAGCAGTGAGGGAATACCCAGCAAACCAGCCAGCACAAACGCAAAGGCAGCATGATTGGCGCCCAAAGCCAGCCACGTGGTGTGGATAGGCTTTGGCGCAAAGACGCTTTCCAAGCATGGAGTTGCTTGAGCGTTACCTGTCGACGTGTGAGCTCCGGCAGTGGCAGAGCCGGTTTGGGAAGTCCCTGTGGACCGAACGTCACGAAGTGCTGAATGTACTCCCAAAGTGCCTTGGCGCGGCTGTCGTCATAACCAGCGTCGTTGTCACAAGAGATGCAGATTTCTGCGGGCTTGGGCAGTCCCCAATCAACACCGATCAGATAGAGTGGGTGATAGGAGGTGTAAACACTAGCAGACACCACGGGAATGTAACCAGCTAGCGGCTCTATCTGATCCCAATCCAATATATGTAAATGTGTTTCGTCAGGGCTAACATAGTAAAGTTTGCGTGTGTCTCTATGTATACGGATAAAGGCCCCACGACTGCGGAGGTTTCCGCGCAGAATAAAAACTACCAATGCCAATAAAACTAAAGTCCAAGGAGTGATGATGATCAGAGCCAAGAGATCGTTTGCTACTGGCGATTTAGTGGTTGCCCATACGAAAGCAGAAAATCCACCAGCAATCACCATTGAGAAACCAATAAAGCTGGCATCCGATGTACGACTGCTATTCGTAAACGCGCAAACCTCCAAGCATCGCTCATTAAGGCGTCGCACGCCGAATGGTTGAGCAGGAATCCCAGTGGAGTAACCATGATGTAACTTCGTTGCACCGAAACGCAGGCTCTTAGGTAGCCGTTTGATATGCATCTTATTCATTTCGGCGCCGCCACAGGTGCGACTTGCCCCTCGTCAATGGGGTCGCTGAACCATCCACTAGATGTAAATATTAGTGACGCTGGTGTACTGGGCTGAGTGAGTACCAAATCCGGTTGTTCGCTAGGGTTGGGCTGGTACAAATACTCCACTGCGACTTGTGCATTTTCATGCATCGATATGGCCCAGCTGCGTTCTGCTCCCAGTGTTGCCCCGCGCGTTATCAAATATTGGCGGCGATAGTCGATAGGGCTAGTGCCGGCGGCATACACGATGGGGCCTTCGACTCGTACAAGGTTCTGCCCATCAAGAGTGACACGTATATCCGAAACAAACCGTTCTTCCACCGAGGGATTGGGTAGGAGGCAATTGATGGTCAGGGTGCCGACGTCATAACCAAAGGACTTGTCCCACTGGGCGCTCAGTCGGGGACGGTAGAGCAGACTGTAGAACGCTTCCAGTTCCTGTTGATGAGTGTAGTGTTTTCCATGCAGCCCCCAAACGCTGTGTTTGAGCCAAATAT
Source organism: Pseudomonas sp. ASL3 (assembly GCF_056680425.1). Taxonomy (NCBI): domain Bacteria; kingdom Pseudomonadati; phylum Pseudomonadota; class Gammaproteobacteria; order Pseudomonadales; family Pseudomonadaceae; genus Pseudomonas; species Pseudomonas sp. ASL3. Next base: position 341,529 of record NZ_CM155281.1, read on the forward strand.
CGACTGGCCCGTGTTTGGTATCGTCAGCCCGCAAGGCAAAGTAAATACCTGAACCAAGAGCGACCAACACAATTACGGCCCAGCCCACAGGCGTGATGCCAATGGCGGCAGAGATTGCTGTTGCCGATGATCCACCCGCAAGCATTGCGCCAGCGCCGGCTGCTGTTCCACCCGAGAGGGCTGCGCCGAAGTACATATGAGCTTGTTCCGCGTTGAGATCATTGGCGGCATTAATCGCCTTGATCCCATCGGAAAGTGCATACAAGGCAGTACCGGCAGCGCCGATCCGAGCTCCCCATCTTTTACCAACAGTAGCCAATTCCACCAAAGTAGGTTTGGTTTTGTTAGCGATGATAATTCCCGCAGCACCTATCTCCATACCTGCGCCAATCAACGCCGAAATTGCACCAGCCCGACTGATAAAGTTAGCTACATTCTGCTCTCGATCCCATGCTTCCTTCGCCTGCACCACCCCAATCACCGCCAGAACCCCACCCACCCCGGTAAACAAATACCCCGCCGGCCCGCGCAATTTCTCCAGACTCCTGATCAACGGATTCCCTTCCAGCGGCATCGCCCGTTTGGGTGGCAGCGCCGGGCGGCTTGCAGGGGCTTTATCGATCACCGCGTAGTCGGTTTCCCCGACCTTGACCCATTCGTAGATCGGCACCCGGAGGCTGAAGGTCTGTTCCACGATGGGCGCGGCGGCGGGCAGGTTCCAGCGTGCGATCAGCTCCGGCCCCAGGGTTTGATAGCCTTGCAGCTCGCGGGCGAAGCGCAGGTACTGGGCGGCGCTGACCTCGTGCTGGATCAGCGTGGCGTTGAAGCGCACTTCCAGCACATGCCGCAGGCGGCGGATCATGATGTCGGCACTGTGTGAGGTCGGAACGGCTTGCAGCAGACTGATCAGGGCATTGGTGGCCGGGGTGGCGGCGTGTTCTTCGAGGTAGTTGTTGACGACCTCGAACACGCCTTTGCTCACGGTCAGGGTGTTGTTCAGGCGTGCCAGCAGCCCCAGATTGCCCAGGGTCACGGCCCGCCAGTAGTGACTGCCTTGAGCCGGTGAGTCGATCAGGGCACCGAGGATGCGTCGGCCCTCTCGGGTGTGCACCAGGGCGCCGAGGCACTGGAACACCGCTTCCTCATAGCCGCGGGCGTTGTGGATCACGTTCAGGTCGAAGCAACGCAGGGCCAGTTCCAGCGGCTTGCCGGGGTTGCAGAGGATGACCCAGGCGATGGCGTCATCGACGGCGTTTTCGATCGGCGTGTCGAAGGTGTTGAGCTGCGCCTTGTAGAGCGCCGGAAAGCTCTGGGCGGCGCTCAACTTGACCAGCGCTTGTTGCCGGGCCAGCGTCTGGGCCTGGGCCGGGGTATTGGCCTGCTGGAAATAGCCGTTGATCAACTGCGCGCTGCTGAGTTTGTGCGCGTTGTCGGCGGCGAATTTAGCCTTGGCCTGCACCAGCGTGGTCGCCAGATGGTTGAGTTCGCTGGTAATGCCGAAGGGGTCTTGCAGCACCACCGCCAGTGCCACCACTTCCTTGTCGTGGCGCAGGGCCAGGCGCATTTCTTGATTGATGTACCCGGCGCTCACCGCGCGCGGCTGGCTTTCGCTCCACTGAAGGGGGCTGGCGCTGGGGATCTGCAACGAGCGCTGGCGAATCATGAGCGACGGCGGAACGTTCAGCTCGGGGGCGACCGCGACCAGGTGGGAGGCCGGCAAGCTGTGCTTTTGTTCGGCACCGCCTGTGGGCTTGACGGGGGTGGCCAGCAGGCTGCGCAGTTGGTAGCTGTCCTGCTCGATCTGCCACAGTGTGCAATGGCTGAGCAGGGCGTCGCTGACCATCAGCCAGACGCTGTCGGCGGTGCTGGCCACGGGCGCCGGGATATACGCCGTCGCCCCGATGACATGCGGCTTGGCATGGCGCCCGGGGGTGACATCGTCATAGTCCTTGTCGCCCCACCACAGCGCGGCGAACAGGGCGTTTTCGGTGACCTGATAGTGCTGCGTCCACATGCGTCCGTCTTTGAAGTAGAACAGGTAGACATAGCTGCCGGGGCGCAACAGGCGCAGGCCGTAATGCTTGCCGCCCTTGAGCGCCGGATAGCCGCGGGTGCCAAGTTGGGGTAAGGCGCTGCTTTCGTATGGCACGTCGGCTATCGCATAGCGCAACGGGTAGATCGGCACGCAGCGCTGGCAGGCCGGGTCGTTGAGGAACCGACCAAACTTGGGTTCACTGGGATGAGGCGGTTGCAGGGCTTTTTTGTGGAGGTGGCACATGGTCTGTCCTTAGGCCGAGGCGGCGGCAAGTTGTTGCAAGCGGTGTTCAGCTTCAAATAAACGCAGGCGATCATCGTGCTGACGCTGATTGAGGATGGCCCTGAGCGGTTTGTCGTGGATGAACGCGTCCTGAGGGTTGTTCAAGCGCAGCCGCACGTAGTGGCTAAAGGCGCTTTCGCGGCTCAGCCCGAGACCCTGGGCTTCTTTTACAAAAATGTTCAGTTGCCGGGCCAGTTCCTGCGGCCCCAAGGCATGGGCTCGCTCGGGTTGTTGCTGGGCAAACTGCCGGGCTGCATCACGCAAGAACCACGCATGGCTGGCCTGATTGATGGCGGCCTCGTCGTCTTCGCTCAAGGTGAAAGCAACAGTGGCGCGCAGGCCCGAAGGGGTTGCCGACGGATTGTCGACACGCAACCACGACAGGCTGTCGCCGTCACCCGCACGCCAGATCACGGCTTGAATCGGCCCCAGCAGCTCAGCCAACCGACCGGCCGACAAACCTTCAGCCATCTCTTCAAGCTGGCGGAAGGCGCCCAGGCTGAAAAATGCCAGGTTGCCGTCGGCGGCGGTGAACACGCGCAGGTTCTGCAAGTGACTGACCAAGGTGTCGCCATCGGCCGGGCCGAGCAGGATCAGTCCGTGTGCCGAGGGGGCCCAGGTGCTGAGGTAAGTCTTGAGCAGCGCGGCGTCCAACGGCACCAGCAGCGGGCCGTGACGGTAGCCGGGGTCGGTGTACTCCCAATCGGTGCCGCGCCACAGCCAGCGATGGTCAAAGCGGCGAGTGATCGCCCGCACCTCGTCTTCCAGGGTCTCGAGGCTGGCGCCGTTGAGCCAGAGCCAGGGGTGGTGGTGTTCGGACACATCGGGCCAGGCGGGTTCTGCGGTGGTCCGAATGGTTTTACGTGGCCAGGCGTCAGCGATCGTCGAGGTCATGCTTTCCCACTCCCGTGAATGCAGTGGCAGGGAATGCTAAGGCAGGTTCCGTTAGCACGGAGTCCGCAGACGCGATCCTTGGCATTGCTTGACGTCACCAGGCTTGAAAGCTCTAAGGTCTTGCCCCCACCCGCTGACACCATGTTGATGGGGCCTTTAACTTGAATCGCCACAGCGTCCAGGATGATTCCGGCATCGTTCAGGGTGATGCTGCCCGCAGGGCCTTGCAGCACAAGGCTTTGTCCGGCCTGCACCTTGTAGACGGTGGTTTTCTGCTCGATCGCTTGCCCTGCCTCAAGGCGATGGTGACCCTGCACCGTGTGCTCGACACTCCCCCCGGTCTCGATCACGTGGTTGACAGCCGTCTTGTCCTGGCGGTTGCCGCCGACGCTTTCGCTGCGGTCCTGGTCGATCTGGATCGTCTGGCTGCGGCCGATGGCAAGAAACTCATCCTGGCCAACCTCATGGCGGCGGTCGTGGCCGATAGTGACCTGCTCGTCATGGCCGACGAAGGTGCTCTGGTTGTTCTTGATCTCGGTGTTCTGGTCTTTCTGCGCGTGAAGGTAGATTTCTTCCTGGTCCTTTTCGTCCTCGAAACGCAGTTCGTTGAAGCCCTCGCCCTTGTGGGTCTGGCTTTTGATCGTCATCCGGGTTTTGTGTTGCGGCAACGGATACGGCGGCAGGTTGTCGGCGCGGTAGGTGCGACCGCTGACAATCGGTTGGTCGCCGTCGCCGTCCAGGTACTCAACCAGCACTTCCTGGCCGATGCGCGGAATGGCCATCGCGCCCCAGGTGGTCCCGGCCCAGCCCTGGGACACGCGGATCCAGCAGGAACTGTGTTCGTTGTTTTGGCTGGCGCGATCCCAGGGAAAACTGACCTTGATCCGGCCCCATTCGTCGCAGTAAATCTCCTCGCCCGGCGGGCCGACCACGGTGGCCATGTGCGGGCCGTCGATGCGTGGTTTGTCATGCAATTCGGCTTTCCAGTCGGTCAGGCCGGTGACCAGTTCGGCGGTCTGGTGGTAGGTGGTGCTCTGCTCGCTGCCCGCCGCTTCTTCTTCCAGGCTGGTGAGCTGGGTGCCGTGGTGTTCGATGAACACCGGGCGCCAGCGGATGTTCAGCTCTTCCCGCGGATGGCCGATCAGGTCGAACGCCAAACCGGGTTGCAGCCGGGCGTCGTCGCCCTCGACCGTGGCGATGCGCGCATCGCGGCGCAAGGCGGCCAGGCGGGTTTTGGTGAAGGGTTTACCGGCTTCATCGCGCTTGTAGCGGCCGGGGTAATCGAAACGCTCGTAATCACGTTGCTGGTGCTCGTGGTCACGGCCTTCGGCGACGTGCTCCTGGGCGTAGCTCGAGTGCTTGAAGGTGTAGTCGCGCTGGACCTGGCGCGCGGTGCGTACCTGTTCGGTGTAGTCGAAACGCCACAGCGCCGGTTCCGGCTGATCGCCGCCGGGGGTGGGTTGGTACAGCACCTGGCACTGTTCCTTGCGGCCGATGGCGCCGAGGTTTTGCACCTTATCGGTGTAGATCAAGCGATGGCCATCGGCGCGGTGATCGAAGCGGTACAGCAGGCCTTCTTCGGCGGCCAGACGGGCGAGAAACGCCAGGTCGGTTTCGCCGACCTGCACGCAATACTCACGAGGCTCGTGCGCGGTGCCAACGAATTGCTCACGGTCGGTCAGGGGCTGGGCCTTGAGCACCGCGTCGATGATCTGCGGCACGCTTTGCTGCTGGAAAATCCGCCAGTTCGAGCGCAAGTCGGCGCGGGCCAGGGTCGGTTCAACCACCGCGCGGTAACGGGTACGGCGAAAGCCAGTGTCGCCCTGATTGAACAGGCTGATCAGCCCATGCACCCGCCGTACGGGCTGCTCGCCACGCCAGATGGTGAACAGCGCAGGCCGGTCGAGCACCGCGCCAAAGTCCACCTTGGGGTTGTTGCTGGACAGCTGGATATCCAGATGGAACGGCCGGGACAGGCCTTCCTTCAAGGTGAAGGCCACCACCTCGAACGCTACGCCCGAGGCGGGTTCGAAGGTGTAACGCAGGTCGCTGTGACGGGGCATGGGGAGGGCCTGTCTGAAGGGAACCCCAGCGTATTAAAGATTCAAACTATCTAGATATCAGATGAATCCCTGAGTTATGTCGGATTGTTCTCTGGTTGATCGTGCGCCAAGTGCAGTTTGTCGCCTTGCACAGCTTTATTCGGCCAAAGCAGAGGGCGCTTTGATTGACGCTCTACCCCCAACCCTCTACCCTTCGCGACGTGTTTCAGGTGCTCCGCAATCGATGATTGGCGGAGTGAAACAGGGAAGCCGGTGAGGGCGCGTCAAGCGATCGATCCCGGCGCTGCCCCCGCAACGGTAAATGAGTCGAAGCTGTGTATTTAGCCACTGCGTCTTAGGTGATGTGGGAAGGCGCGCAGCAGGGGGAACCCACTCATGAGTCCGGAGACCGGCCTGATCCATCCAACAGCATCACGGCGGGCGATGCTCTGCGCAGGGTCTTTTTGGCCGTGCTGGCAGTCAATTTCTGTGCCTTCCGTTTGCTTTCGCGTGCCCTGCTCAAGCGGAGAGCTGAGATGAACGAATCCCCCGAACGTGACGAACGCCATCTGGCGCGCATGCTGCGTAAAAAAGCCGTAATGGACGAGCGCATTGCCAGCGCGCCGAATGAATGCGGCCTGTTGCTGGTGCTGACCGGCAATGGCAAAGGCAAAAGCAGTTCCGCTTTCGGCATGCTCGCCCGCGCCATGGGCCACGGTATGCAGTGTGGCGTGGTGCAGTTCATCAAAGGTCGCAACAGCACGGGCGAAGAGCTGTTCTTCCGCCGTTTTCCCGAGCAGGTGCGTTATCACGTCATGGGCGAGGGCTTCACTTGGGAAACCCAGGATCGCCAGCGCGATATCGCCGCTGCTGAAGCCGCTTGGGAAGTGTCTCGGGAGATGCTGCGCGACCCGAGCATCGGCCTGATCGTACTCGATGAACTGAACATCGCCCTCAAGCACGGCTACCTGGATCTGGAGCAGGTGCTCAGCGATCTGCAAGGCCGTCCGCCGATGCAGCATGTGTTGGTGACCGGTCGTGGCGCCAAACCTGAATTGATCGACCTGGCTGATACCGTTTCCGAGATTGCCGTGGTCAAGCATGCCTTCCAGGCCGGTATCCGCGCCCAGAAAGGCATCGAACTATGAGTAACCCTTCATGAGAGAGCCGCGTCACTGCCCGGCGGTGTTGATTGCCGCGCCGGCTTCCGGTCAGGGCAAGACCACCGTGACCGCCGCATTGGCCCGTCTGCACCGCAATCAAGGGCGCAAGGTTCGGGTATTCAAGTGCGGCCCGGACTTTCTCGACCCGATGATTCTCGAGCGTGCCAGCGGTGCGCCGGTCTATCAGCTGGATTTGTGGATGGTCGGCGCCGATGAAAGTCGTCGTTTGTTATGGGAAGCAGCTGGCGAGGCTGACCTGATCCTGATTGAAGGGGTCATGGGATTGTTCGACGGTACGCCGTCCAGCGCAGACCTGGCGCGTCACTTCGGTGTGCCAGTGCTGGGTGTGATCGACGGCACGGCCATGGCCCAGACCTTCGGCGCATTGGCCCTGGGGCTCGCGCGTTATCAACCGGACCTGCCGTTTGCCGGGGTGTTGGCCAACCGCGTGGGCACTGTGCGCCATGCGCAGTTGCTCGAAGGCAGCCTGACTGAGGGGTTGCGCTGGTATGGCGCGTTGTCGCGGGAAACCGGGATCGAATTGCCCAGCCGCCATTTAGGGCTGGTCCAGGCCAGCGAACTGAATGATCTGGACGCGCGCCTCGACGCGGCGGCTACCGCATTGGCCAGTACCTGCGAGGTGGCCTTGCCGCCCGCAGTCGAATTCGCTGCGCCCGACATCGTCAATGCCGAACCCTTGCTCGCGGGCGTACGAATTGCCGTCGCTCGGGACGAGGCGTTCGCCTTCACCTACGGCGCCAACCTTGACTTGCTGCGGGCCATGGGCGCCGAGTTGTCGTTCTTCTCGCCGATCCACGACACGCTCATCCCTGAAGCCGACAGCCTGTACCTGCCGGGCGGTTACCCGGAGTTGCACCATCTGACGCTGGGGCAAAACCTGCCGATGCTGGCCGCCATCCGCGCCCATCATGCCGCAGGCAAGCCACTGCTGGCTGAGTGCGGTGGCATGCTTTACCTGCTCGATGCCTTGACCGATGTCGAGGGCCAGCGTGCGCAGTTGGTGGGGCTATTGGCTGGCGAAGCGGTGATGCAGAAACGTCTGGCGGCGCTGGCCTTGCAAGCGGTCGAATTGCCGGAAGGCTTGCTGCGTGGACATACCTATCACCACTCGCTGACCAACACTGAGCTGCAACCCATCGCCCGTGGCCTGAGCCCCAACGGGGGGCGTGGTGCCGAGGCGGTCTATCGCGACGGACGCATGACGGCGTCTTACGTACACTTCTATTTCCCTTCCAACCCTCAAGCGGTTGCGGCGCTTTTCAAACCATGAATGATCTGGCTTTCAGCCCCGACGAACGTGCGGCGGTGTATCGAGCGATTGCCGAGCGTCGCGACATGCGTCACTTCATCGGTGGCGACGTGGCCCCGGAGCTGCTGGCGCGCTTGCTTGAGGCCGCGCATCAGGCGCCCAGCGTCGGGCTGATGCAGCCGTGGCGCTTTATTCGCATCAGTGACCGGTCGTTGCGCGCGAGCATTCAGGCGCAGGTCGAGGAGGAACGGATTCGCACGGCCGAAGCCCTGGGTGAACGTTCCGATGATTTCATGAAGCTCAAGGTCGAAGGCATCAACGATTGCGCGGAAGTGCTGGTCGCGGCGCTGATGGATGACCGCGAGCGGCATATCTTTGGCCGACGCACCTTGCCGGAAATGGACATGGCGTCCTTGTCCTGCGCCATTCAGAATCTGTGGCTGGCGGCGCGTGCCGAAGGGCTGGGCATGGGCTGGGTTTCGCTGTTCGAGCCGCGGGCGCTGGCCGACCTGCTGGGCATACCGGTCGGGGCCAAGCCGCTGGCGATTCTGTGCCTGGGACCGGTGGCCGAGTTTTACCCGGCGCCGATGCTGGTACTTGAAGGCTGGGCGCAGGCGCGTCCGTTGAGCGAATTGTTGTATGAAAATCACTGGGGAGTGAGTCGATGAGCGTGGCGTTACTGAGCGTCGCCGGGGTCGCGCTGGATGCGCTGCTCGGCGAGCCGAAACGGGCGCACCCGCTGGTGGCGTTCGGGCGCTTTGCCGATCGTGTCGAGCAACGTTTCAATTCGGCCGGGCGTGGCTGGCGCAGTCATGGCGTCACGGCCTGGTTTATTGCGGTCATCCCGCTGACATTGCTGGTGACTCTTTTCAGTTGGCTGCCTTATATAGGCTGGTTGGTGGAGATTCTGGCGCTGTATTGCGCGCTGGGCCTGCGCAGTCTGGGCGAACATGTCGAGCCGGTGGCGCAGGCCCTGCGCAGCGATGATCTGGACGAAGCGCGACGCCGGGTCAGCTACCTGGTCAGCCGGCAGACGGCAGAGCTGGATTCGACCGAAGTTGCCCGCGCCGCCACTGAGTCAGTGCTGGAAAACGGCAGCGACGCGGTGTTCGCCGCCCTGTTCTGGTTTGTCGTCGCCGGTGCACCGGGGGTGGTGCTGTATCGCTTGAGTAATACCCTGGATGCCATGTGGGGTTACCGCAATGAACGTTTCGAACGGTTTGGCTGGGCGGCGGCAAAGATCGACGATGTGTTGAATTACATTCCGGCGCGGCTGGTGGCGTTGACCTACGCGCTGCTGGGAAAAACGCGCCTGGCCCTGCGTTGCTGGCGCTCTCAGGCGCCGACCTGGGACAGCCCGAACGCCGGGCCGGTGATGGCGGCCGGTGCCGGTGCACTGGGCGTGGAGTTGGGTGGGGCGGCGATTTATCACGGTGAACTGCATCAGCGTCCGCGATTGGGCGAGGGTGCGCCTGCTGATGCTCGGTCGATCGATCGCGGCTGGCAATTGGTCCGGCGCGGGGTCTGGTTGTGGTTGCTGGTCTTGTGCGTGGGGGCTGAATTTTATGCTTGAACACGGCGGTCGCTTGCGCGGTGCGGCGTTGCACTACGGCATCGCTGAAGCTGATTGGCTGGACCTTTCCAGCGGCATCGCACCGTGGCCCTGGCCGATCCCGGAGATCCCGACGCGGGCCTGGGCGCGCTTGCCGGAAACCGACGACGGTCTGGAAATGGCAGCCTGCGCCTACTATGGCGCGTCCCGGGTACTGCCGGTGCCCGGTTCGCAAGCCGCGATCCAGGCGCTGCCGCGTTTGCGTCGTTCGGGTAAGGTCGGCGTGGTGTCGCCCTGTTATGCCGAACATGCCGAGGCCTGGCGCAGTAATGGCTTTCTGGTTCGCGAAGTGCTCGAGCATGAAGTGGATTTTTTTATCGACAACCTCGATGTGCTGGTGGTGGTCAACCCGAACAATCCCACCGGCTTGAATATCCCCCCCGAGCGTTTGCTGGATTGGCATGCGCATCTGGCCCAGCGCGGTGGCTGGCTGGTGGTTGATGAAGCCTTTATGGACAACACACCGCAGATGAGCCTGAGCGCCGAAGCCCCGCGCGTCGGGTTGATCGTGTTGCGTTCGTTCGGCAAGTTCTTCGGTCTGGCGGGTGTGCGCCTGGGGTTCGTCATCGCCGAGCGGAGGCTGCTCAAATTGCTGGCGCGACAGATCGGCCCCTGGGCCGTCAGCGGACCGACACGGGTGCTCGGACAAATGTGCCTGAGCGATGTCGAAGGGCATCGTCAGCAACGCGTGCGTACCGAGCAAGCCAGCGTGCGTCTGGTTGAACTGCTGACTCGGTATGGCCTGAAACCTCAGGGTGGCTGTGCACTGTTTCAATGGCTGATCACACCTCATGCCGCCCAACTGCATGACTTTTGCGCCCGGCGCGGCATTTTGCTGCGCCTGTTTCTGGACAGCGGCAGCCCGCACGACAGCAGCCTGCGTTTTGGCTTGCCGGCTGAAGAAGCGGACTGGCAGCGGCTCGAACTGGCGCTCAGCGAATACACCAAGGAATTGCCATGACCACCCTGATGGTGCAGGGCACGACTTCTGATGCCGGTAAAAGCACGCTGGTGACGGCGTTGTGCCGCTGGTTGACCCGTCAAGGCGTCAGCGTGGTGCCATTCAAGCCGCAGAATATGGCGCTCAACAGCGCAGTCACGGCTGACGGTGGCGAGATCGGTCGAGCGCAAGCCGTGCAGGCACAGGCCGCAGGGCTTGAGCCCCACACGGACATGAACCCGGTGTTGCTCAAGCCCAACAGCGATACCGGCGCGCAGGTGATCATTCACGGCCGCGCGGTGACCACCATGAATGCGGTGGCGTATCACGGTTATAAACAGATCGCCATGCAAGCGGTGCTGGCTTCGCATCAACGCTTGAGCGCGGCCTACCCGGTGGTCATGGTCGAAGGCGCCGGGTCTCCTGCCGAAATCAACCTGCGCGCGGGCGACATCGCCAACATGGGGTTCGCCGAAGCGGTGGATTGCCCGGTGCTGTTGATCGCCGATATCAATCGTGGCGGAGTCTTCGCTCATCTGGTCGGCACCCTGGAACTGCTGTCTCCCAGTGAGCAGGTGCGGGTCAAAGGTTTCGTCATTAACCGTTTCCGGGGTGATATCGCCCTGTTGCAACCGGGTCTCGACTGGCTGGAAGCGCGCACCGGCAAACCGGTGATCGGCGTGCTGCCCTATGTGATGGATCTGCACCTGGAGGCCGAAGACGGTCTCGATCAGCGCCAGACCGACAAGGTCGAGCAGGTGCTGAACGTGGTGGTGCCGGTATTGCCGCGCATCAGCAACCATACTGATTTCGATCCGCTGCGCCTGCATCCGCAGGTGAATCTACAGTTCGTCGGCCCTGGCCAGCCGATTCCGTCCGCGGACCTGATCATCCTGCCGGGTTCGAAAAGCGTGCGCAGCGATCTGGCTTATCTGCGCAGCAACGGTTGGGACACCGCCATCGCGCGTCATCTGCGTTATGGCGGCAAGGTGTTGGGTATCTGTGGCGGCCTGCAGATGCTCGGTCAACAGCTGCATGACCCGCTGGGGCTCGAAGGTGCGCCCGGTTCCAGTACCGGATTGGGCTTGCTGGACATCAACACTGTGTTGGAAGAAGAGAAGCAGCTGCGCAATGTGCGTGGCCGGCTCGTGCTGGAAGAGGCCGAGGTCAGCGGATACGAGATTCACGCTGGGGTGACCACGGGCGCGGCGCTGGAGAAGGCTGCCGTGCGTCTGGATGACGGACGTAGCGATGGCGCGCAAAGTGCCGATGGGCAGATCCTCGGCACGTACCTGCACGGCGTGTTCGAATCCCCGGCGGCGTGCAGCGCGCTACTGCGCTGGGCCGGTTTGCAGAATGTGCAACAGGTCGACTACCACGCCTTGCGTGAGCGTGATATCGAGCGTCTGGCGGATCTAGTGGAAAACCACCTGGATGGCCCACTGCTGAGAAGGTTGTGTGGCCTCGGCAACTCTGAACAAGAGGGCAACTGACATGCTGCAACTGATCCTGGGTGGCGCCCGTTCCGGCAAAAGCCGGCTCGCCGAACGGTTGGCTACCGAAACCAGCCTCGATGTCCTTTATATAGCGACCAGCCAGCCACTCGATGGCGAAATGAACCAGCGCGTGGCCCTGCATCGGCAGAGCCGTCCTGAACATTGGGGCCTGATTGAAGAGCCTATCGAACTGGCCCGCGTGCTGCGAGAAAACGCCGATAACGAGCGCTGCCTGTTGGTGGACTGCCTGACCTTGTGGCTGACCAACCTGCTGATGCTCGAAGACCCCGAACGCCTGGCCCTCGAACGCGAGGCGCTGCTGATGTGCCTTGCCGAGCTGCCCGGTGAAATCATTTTTGTCAGCAACGAAACCGGGCTGGGCGTGGTGCCCCTCGGGGAACTGACCCGCCGTTACGTCGACGAGGCCGGCTGGCTGCATCAAGCCCTGGCCGAACGTTGTCAGCGTGTGGTGTTGACCGTCGCTGGCCTGCCCTTGACCTTGAAAGGATCCGCAATATGAGCAATTCCTGGTGGCTGAAGCCCGCGAAGGCGGTCAATGCCAAGGCGCGTGAAGATGCTCTTGCGCGTCAGCAACAGCTGACCAAGCCGGCTGGTTCCCTTGGGCAGCTGGAGGCGGTGGCCGTGCAGCTTGCTGGCCTGCAGGGGCGGCTCAAACCCTGCGTCGACAACCTGTGGATCGCGATTTTTGCCGGCGATCATGGTGTGGTCGCCGAAGGGGTTTCGGCTTTCCCGCAGGAAGTCACCGGGCAAATGCTGCACAACTTCGTCACCGGTGGCGCGGCGATCAGCGTGCTCGCGCGGCAACTCTCGGCACAGTTGGAAGTGGTGGATCTGGGTACGGTCTCTTCGCTGAACCTGCCGGGTGTCCGCCATCTGAATCTGGGCGCGGGCACAGCGAATTTCGTTGAAGGGCCGGCGATGACCGAGACGCAGGGCTTGCTCGCGCTCGAGGCCGGACGCGACAGCGTGCGCCGTGCGCTCGCCTCCGGCGCTGAGCTGTTTATCGGCGGTGAAATGGGCATCGGCAACACCACGGCAGCCAGCGCGCTGGCGTGCGCCTTGCTCGAAAGCCCGGTGCAGTTGCTGGTCGGGCCAGGCACCGGCCTGAATGCAGCGGGCGTCACGCACAAGTCTCTGGTCATCGAGCGCGCGCTGGCGTTGCACGCTGAACACGCCGGTGATCCGCTGCGCAGTCTGTTCTGTCTGGGCGGTTTTGAGATTGCAGCGCTGGTCGGCGCCTACCTGGCGTGTGCTCAGGAAGGTGTTGCAGTGTTGGTCGACGGCTTCATTTGCAGCGTCGCGGCCTTGGTCGCCGTGCGCTTGAATCCATCGGTTCGTGACTGGCTGCTGTTCGGCCATCGTGGTGCCGAGCCGGGTCATCGGCATTTGTTGGAAAGCTTGCAGGCCGAACCCCTGCTCGACCTCGGCTTGCGCCTGGGCGAGGGCAGCGGTGCGGCGCTGGCGGTACCCTTGCTGCGTCTGGCCTGCGAGCTGCATAACGGCATGGCGACGTTCGCTGAAGCGGCGGTGGCGGACCGTCCGGCATGACCTTGCGCCTGGATCTGTTGCGTCACGGCGAAACCGAGATGGGCGGCGGTCTGCGTGGCAGCCTGGACGACGCACTGACAGACACTGGCTGGGCGCAGATGCGTACGGCGGTTGCCGGGTCCGGGCCGTGGGATCGGATCGTCAGCTCGCCGCTGCAACGCTGCGCACGCTTCGCCGAAGAGCTGGCTGGCCAGCTGGCACTGCCGCTGCACCTGGAGGCGGATCTGCAGGAGCTGCATTTTGGTGAGTGGGAAGGGCGTAGCGCTGCGCAATTGATGGAGACTGACGGCGAAAGCCTGGGTCTGTTCTGGGCCAATCCTTATGCGTTTACCCCGCCGAAGGGGGAACTGCTGACGGCGTTCTCCGCGCGGGTACTGACGGCGGTGGAGCGTCTGCATCAGGCCTATGCCGGTGAGCGCGTGTTACTCATCAGTCATGGCGGAGTGATGCGCCTGTTGCTGGCGCAGGCCCGAGGCTTACCCCGTGAGCAGTTGCTTCAGGTGGAAGTCGGACATGGCGAGCTGCTGACGATTCAGGTCAGCAGCGGCTGCGTGTTGAGCGAATGAATCTGTTGCCATTGTGGATCGCCCTGCAATTTCTCAGCAGCCTGCCGATTCGCCTGCCCGGTATGCCACAGCCGCAAGAACTGGGGCGCTCGTTGTTGTTCTATCCGTTGGTGGGCCTGCTGTTCGGGCTGTTGTTGATGGGCCTCAATGCGCTGTTGAGCGGTGCGCCGTCGATGCTCCACGCCGCATTGCTGCTGACCGCTTGGGTGCTGCTCAGCGGCGGCCTGCACCTGGACGGACTGGCCGACAGCGCTGATGCCTGGCTCGGCGGTTTTGGTGACCGCGAGCGCACCCTGAGCATCATGAAAGATCCACGCAGTGGGCCGATCGCGGTCGTCACCCTGGTATTGGTGCTGCTGCTTAAATTCTGTGCACTGCTGGCGCTGATCGAAAACCACCACAGCCTGGGCTTGTTACTGGCCCCGTTGATCGCTCGCAGCGCCATGCTCGGCTTGTTTCTCGGCACGCCCTATGTGCGCGCAGGCGGCTTGGGGCAAGCGCTGGCCGATCATCTTCCGCGCACGCTGGGGAAACAGGTTCTGCTATTGAGCGCTGCGGGCTGCCTGTTACTGGCGGGTATGAGTGGCTTGATTGTGCTGCTGGTGGCTTGCGTCTGCTTCTTCTGGCTGCGTCACCTGATGCTGCGCCGACTCGGCGGCACCACCGGCGATACCGCCGGTGCGTTGCTGGAGTTGCTGGAAATGGCGGTTCTGGTGGTGTTGGCGTTGGTTTAACACACAAATTCTGTAGGAGATCCCGCCCCGTCTTCGCGCACAGCAAACAGGGTACCGATTCTGCCCGAAGGGCGTAGGAGAGACCGGGACGCGTAGTTTTGTCTGCGAAAGCCATGACTCGGTATGCCTGAAAGACCGCAGCGTATGGTCTTCGCAGACAAGTCAGCTCCTACATGGGCCAGAATCTCCCGCGAGATCATCTCTTGCTCTTCGTTGACAGTCGCCATACCCGAGGCGTAGTTTACGACGCTTGTATTACAGGCATATGCGCCTATTTTTCAGGGTTTGATGAGCGAGCCGGAGAACAGAAATGACATCGGTCTGGCGTACCAGTGGTTGGGTTTTGTTGGGGAGTGCGCTGATCCTCGCATTGTCCCTGGGTGTACGGCACGGCTTTGGCTTGTTCCTGGCGCCCATGAGTGCGCAGTTCGGTTGGGGGCGTGAAGTCTTTGCCTTTGCCATCGCGTTCCAGAACCTGGTCTGGGGCCTGGCCCAGCCGTTTGCCGGTGCGCTGGCGGATCGCTTCGGTGCGGCGAAAGTGGTGTTTGTCGGCGGGGTTCTTTATGCCCTGGGCCTGGCATGCATGGGCATGGCTGATTCGCCGTTGTCGTTGTCCCTGAGCGCCGGTTTATTGATTGGTATCGGTTTGTCCGGCACCTCGTTTTCGGTGATTCTCGGCGTGGTCGGTCGGGCATTGCCGGCCGAGAAACGCAGCATGGGCATGGGTGTCGCCAGTGCGGCGGGCTCATTCGGTCAGTTTGCCATGCTGCCCGGTACCCTCGGTCTGATCGGTTGGCTCGGCTGGTCGGCGGCGTTGTTGGCGCTGGGCTTGCTGGTGGCGTTGATCCTGCCGCTGGTGGCGATGTTGAAGGACGTACCAACGCCGCTGACCGGGGGCGAGCAAACCCTGCGCGAGGCCTTGCATGAAGCTTGCACTCATTCGGGTTTCTGGCTGCTGGCCCTGGGTTTTTTCGTCTGTGGTTTTCAGGTGGTGTTCATCGGTGTGCATTTGCCGGCTTATCTGGTCGATCAACACCTGCCTGCCAGGGTCGGCACCACGGTATTGGCCTTGATCGGTCTGTTCAATGTCTTCGGCACGTACACCGCGGGTTGGTTGGGCGGGCGTATCTCCAAGCCGCGGTTGTTGACCAGCCTGTATCTGATTCGCGCTGTGGTGATTGCCTTGTTCCTGTGGATTCCCCTGAGTGAAACCACGGCGTATCTGTTCGGCGTCACCATGGGCTTGCTGTGGTTGTCCACGGTACCGCTGACTAACGGAACGGTGGCGACCCTGTTCGGGGTGCGTAACCTGTCGATGCTCGGGGGTATCGTCTTCCTGTTTCACCAATTGGGCGCCTTCCTCGGCGGCTGGTTGGGTGGCGTCGTCTATGACCGCACAGGGAGCTACGATTTGATCTGGCAAGTGTCGATCCTGCTCAGCTTGTTGGCTGCTGCGTTGAACTGGCCGGTGCGTGAGCGACCGGTAGCGCGGTTGCAGGTTCAAGGAAGTGTAGCGTGAGCAGAATCTGGCCCTGGCTCGGCGGCATGAGCCTCGGGTTTTTGCTGCTGGCGCTAGTGTGGTGGGGGTGGCAGCACGTCGGTTTGGGCGCGTTGCAATTGGGTATGAGCGTTTGCTAGGCATCACTCCAGCACTGTCACGAAAAAGCCCCACATCCATCACTGGCCGTGGGGCTTTTTCGTATTCGGCTGGCAGGCCTTTCAGCTTGCCATGAATGGGCTCATCAGAAGCGGTAAGTCACAGACGTACCAAAAGCGCTGGCGCTGTTTTTGTAGGTAGCGCTGTAAGCACCCTTGGTCGGGCTAATCAGATTGATCGTGGTGTCATCTTCCTTGAGGTAGGAGTAGGCCACGTCAATGGTTATGTCGTCTGTCGGGCTATAGCCAGCACCGAAGCTGATGGCCTTGCGGTCGCCAGTCGGGATACGAGGGGAACGGTCAGTGTTGTTGGTGGGCGACTGATCGACCGAGAAGCCGGTACGCAAGGTCCACTGCTTGTTCACCTTATAGGCCGCACCGATAGCGTGCGCCCAGGTGTTATGCCAGTTCTGTACTTCGGTGATGGTGCCCAGACCGCCAGCGGCCAACGGCGCGGGTACGTCCTCGTTGTTCACGACGATATTTTTCAGGCGGCTCCAACGAGTGAAGGTGCTGCCCGCGTAAATGGTCCAGTCGTCGTTCAACTCGTGAGTCAACGAGAAGTCCGCCGACTCAGGTGTCTTGACTTTCAACGATGCGTCGTACTTGCTGCCGTTGAACGGACCAAAACCGTCTGTGATCTCGGTTTTGCCCTCAAGCTTGTAGTCGACCATCGAGTGGTAGGTCAGGCCAACACGGGTTTTGTCAGTGACTTGAGCCAGTACGCCGATGTTGTAACCGAGGGCGGTGTCGTCGCCCTTGACCTTGACCTTGCCGTCAATGCCCAGTGCTGAACCGGCAGTCGGGGTGGCCGATGTCAGTTCGCCGCTGATGTGGTTGATGGTCGGACCAAACCCGATGGAAATCTTGTCATTGAACGCGTAGCTGACGGTCGGCTGCAACGTGATGACTTTTACGTCGCTTTTCTTGGCGAAGTAGCGACCAGCGAAGTTATGTTCATACTGAGTAACCAGACCGAAGGGGGCGTAAACGCCGACACCGAAGGCCCAGTGTTCATCGATTGGCTTGACGTAGTAACCCATGGGTACGGCGATCAGCGGTACCATATCGCCATCATTACTACCGCCAAATGGACGGCCGCTACCGTCACGAATGTCGGTGCTCGCATCAATGACTGCAGCGCCGAGGCTGATTTGTTCACGCTTGATGCGCGACATGCCAGCAGGGTTGCCATAGACAGTGCTTGCGTCCTCGGCTGACGAAGAACGTCCCGCGAAACCGGTACCCATGCCACTGATGCTCTGCTCGTTGACTGCGAAGCCTGAGGCGAGAAGTTGGGTGGATACCATGCCGATGGCGAGGCTAAGAGTGGTCTTGAGCATTACTTTTTTCATTATTAGAACTCCTTGGTGATCACCGGGACGGAAATTACCAACATTTTCGCCTCAGCGCCATAGCATGAATTACGCGAGTTTGAGCCTTTTTGTAGGACAATCCGCCAAAGTTGCGTCGATCTGCAGTGATCCTGCGCATTCGACGAAACTTTCAGGCGAGTTGAGGAAGTGTGGCGATACAATTTTGCCAAGCCGTTGTGAAGTCGCGTAAGCGACCTTGCGGCTGGAAGGTTTGACGCCAGATCCTGGCCATGCCCAGCACGTCGTTTTCAGAAGGCAAGGGCGTACCTTGCGCCTCGATCAGTAGCCAGGCGATGGCAGTGGCATAACGCAGATTGACCGTGAGTTCCAGATGCGGACCTTTGAGAAAAGCGTGCTGACTGGCGAGCCCTCGAACCAGGCTGGCCCGGTCTGGGTCCAGTGCCAGGTAGTCATCCCAGAGATGTTGATGGCGTAGTTCAGTGATGCGGTACAGCCCATGGCCCCGGCGGCTGTCCAGGGCGTCGCCAAGGGCTGATTGGCTGGCGGCGACACCGAGCAGCAAGGCTTCGGCAGTGGGGCAATGGCGGCCGAGATAGATCAGCGTGGGGCGGATCACGTGTCGGCATAGTTCACTGGCGGCGATACCCATAAAGCCCTCGTGACATCCCTGGTGAAACGATAATGGCCGGCGAGGCCCTGGCGCATGGCAGCAGTGAATCGGATCAGGCCCGCCGGAAGCGGGCAAGGCCGCTTGAGTTGAAGTGTAGTGTTATATTTCGAGCGTAAAGGGCTGTTTTTAAAATATTTGTGCCTGCAGTTTTTAGCTGATATATCCCTTGGTGCTTAGCTCATGCCTGTTTTGCAGGGGAAAAGACGCCGGATAATGCGGCCGGAATAGCCGCTACAAATGACAAATCGCGGGCAATAAAAAGCCCCGCTTTTTGAGGGCGAGGCTTTATAAGCGACCGCTTCAGCCAATGGCTGGCGTCAGGCCATCAGGCAACCAATGCCTGGCGCGTACGCTCGATCACGGCTTGCAGCGGCTCGGCGCTGGAGTACTGATCGGGGTACAGGCGCTCGCTGTGGCGAGCGATACCGTGTTCGTTGACGATGGTGAAGCTGAAGCAGCCTTTGCGAGCGGCCATGATCAGGCAGTTCATTGGTGCAAAAGCGTTGGTTAGGGTGCGAATGGCATCCTGAGTCTGAATATGAGTAGTCATGGTTATGGGTGTTTCCTACAAACGACACGGCATAAGACCGTGCAAAAATAAAACGTTCCAGTAAACGCGGGCCAGTGCTACCAGAGCAAACGTGGCGGGGGCGAAGAACCTGACTGGAACAAAGCAGCCAGTTGAAGCGCGCTTTATCGTATGGCGCTTGGGCTGACCGGTAGGTACTTAGGAGGGCAGGCAACACAACAATGGCAAAGGTTCGACGCCAGAGGTGGAGATCCTGATCAATTTGCAGGTTGGTTCGGTCAGAGCATGAGGTCTGCGAAACACCCTTCCTGTCATTGAGGAAGGCCGTGTGTCGAGTGCATGCCTGGAAACCATCGAGGTGGCCGATCCCTTGTGGTCGGCAACACTTTCACATTGGAAAAGCGCTTGCCGGGGGACTGTTTCGACCAGAATTGACTTTCAGCTTGGTACTAACGGCGGCAATACTAACGGATTGAATCGCAGATGGGAAGCGTGCCAAGCAAATAAGCTTGAATGGGTTGCGGTACATCAAGGGCAAACAGTGTAGCTGGCCGGGGCTTCGGGGGAAAGCGTTCGCCCCAAAAGGGGGAGGCGTTATAACCATCGGCAATCGAGTTGTGCACATTGGTGCAGCAACCTGTCACGCCACTGCCACATCCGGCCCTAAGGGCTTGATTTCTGGTAGTGAATTATTAAGTCAATGAAAAACATCGTTTTTTTTCGTTGGTGAAAAAATCGACAGTTTGAACGCAGGCCCCGTTCTATCGGCGTTCGCGAAGGTTCAGGGTGGGTTGTCCACTGAGTTATCCACAGCTTCTGTGGATTGTCCCACGTGCTTGCTCTAGTCCGCGGGTGCAGCAGAAATTGTGAGGAAATTCGCAAAATTCACAGCGGGAATGATTGTCTATCAGGGTGTCGGTTATTACCTTTTGGAATTAATCCTTTCGGATCAGCTTACTGGCTGGCGACCCTCAGGAGAGGAGCCTTGGCCTCGGACTTTACTCCGGTGAAAAAAAGAGTAGAGTCGCGCGCCTTCTTGTTCCGCCCCGCCGTGTGTATGAAACCCCATCCATGATGCGCCAGCGGACATGATCTCGGCGTACACGAAGTGAAGGGACAACTGGAGTTTTTATGGCATTGGACCTGACCAGCCTGCTGCTCGGCCTTGGTGGCGCAGCACTGCCGTTATTAGCCCTGGCCTGGCAGCTGCAACGTCGACTGGCGCAACGGCAGGCCGAGACCGCGTTGCTCGACGAGCGCCTGAGTACTGCGCAGATGGCGCAGGATGGCCTCAATGCCCAGCTCGATGCCAGTCGCGATGAAATCAGTGACTTGAGCCACGCCAATGCGGCCAAGCAAGCGGATCTCGCGGCCCTGCGCCGGGAAGTCGAACTGCTGCGTCTGGAACGCGACGGCGCCCATGAAGCCGCCCAAGGCTGGAGCCTGGAGCGCGCCAGCAAAGAAGCCGAACTGCGGCGTCTCGATGCGCACTGTGCATCGCTGGGCGCCGAACTGCGCGAGCAGCAGGAAAGTCATCAACAGCGTCTGAGCGATCTGCAAGGCTCGCGAGATGAGCTGCGTGCGCAGTTCGCGGAGTTGGCCGGGAAAATCTTCGATGAGCGCGAACAGCGCTTCGCCGAGACCAGCCAGCAGCAGCTGGGTCAGTTGCTCAACCCGTTGAAAGAGCGCATCCAGTCTTTCGAAAAACGCGTGGAGGAGAGCTATCAGCAGGAAGCCCGCGAGCGTTTCTCCTTAGGTAAAGAACTGGAGCGCCTGCAACAGCTCAATCAGCGTTTGAGTGATGAAGCCACCAACCTGACGCGTGCGCTCAAGGGACAGAAGACCCAGGGCAATTGGGGTGAGTTGATCCTTGAGCGGGTGCTTGAGCATGCGGGCCTGGAAAAGGGCCGCGAATACCAGACGCAGGTCAGTCTCAAAGGTCCGGATGGCGAGCGCTTCCAGCCGGACGTGCTGATCATGTTGCCCGGCGACAAGCAGGTGGTGGTCGACGCCAAGGTCAGCCTGACCGCCTACCAGCAGTATGTTTCCGCCGATGATGAAGTGATCGGTCAGGCGGCGTTGAAGCAGCACGTGCTGTCCTTGCGTAACCATGTCAAAGGCCTGTCGGGTAAGGATTACAAGCGACTTGAAGGCTTGCACAGTCTGGATTTCGTCCTGCTGTTCGTGCCTATCGAAGCGGCCTTTTCCGCAGCGTTGCAGGCGGAGCCGAACCTGTTTCAGGAGGCGTTCGACCGCAATATCGTGATCGTCAGTCCGACCACGTTGCTCGCGACGTTGCGTGTGATCGACAGCCTGTGGAAGCAGGAGCGCCAGAGTCAGAACGCGAGGGAAATCGCCGAACGGGCAGGCTGGCTGTACGACAAGTTCGTGCTGTTCATTCAGGATCTGGACGAAGTCGGCAACCGTCTGCAACAGCTGGATAAGGCCTACGGTGCTGCCCGCAACAAACTCACAGAAGGACGAGGCAACCTGGTCAGCCGCAGCGAGCAATTGAAACTACTTGGCGCCCGCGCCAGTAAAAACCTGCCTGCGGAGCTGCTCGAAAGGGCCATGACTGATGAAGACGGGTTGTTGCAGTTGCCTGAGTGATCACACGCGCAATCGATGCTTCCGAATAGGCAAAGGTCGCTTTGGCAGCCCACTTTTCGACCGTTTGATCAATAATCTGCAACCTTCTCTGCCTGGAATCTTCCATGCTCTGCCTGCACTACCGTCAATCATGAGTACCCCGCGCAAAAGCGCTGACTCATTCGCCCTGCAAGTCATGCTGGGCCTGTGCCTGATCTGGGGCATGCAGCAAGTGACCATTAAATGGGCCGCGCCGGATATCGCGCCGATCATGCAGGCTGCCGGGCGTTCCGGGATTTCCGCGCTGCTGGTGGGTATCCTGATGGTCTGGCACGGCGGTCTGCGACACATCGGGGCGACTTGGCGCGGAGGCCTGCTCGCCGGTTCTTTGTTTGCGCTGGAGTTCCTGTTTATCTCCGAGGGCCTGCAATTGACCTCGGCGGCGCATATGTCGGTGTTTCTTTATACCGCCCCGATTTTTACCGCGTTGGGTGTGCATTGGCTGCTACCCAGTGAGCGCCTGCGGCCTTTGCAGTGGATAGGGATTCTCCTCGCATTCATCGGGATCGCCACTGCTTTTGCCGGCGGCATGTCGTTGACCGGCATGGACCGTAGCATGCTGATGGGCGACGCTTTGGGAGTGTTGGCCGGGATGGCCTGGGGTGCGACCACGGTCGTGGTGCGGGCGTCCCGTCTGTCCGAAGCTCCAGTGACGCTGACGTTGTTTTATCAACTGATCGTCGGTTTTGTTGCGCTGCTGTTGATCGCCGCAGGCAATGGTCAGATCAGTCATGTGACCCTGACGCCCATCGCCATTGGCAGCGTGTTGTTCCAGGCGCTGATTGTCTCCTTCTTCAGCTATCTGGTCTGGTTCTGGTTGCTACGCCGTTACCTGGCGTCGAACATGGCGGTGTTCTCGTTCATGACGCCGCTGTTCGGTGTGACCTTTGGTGTGCTGCTGCTCAATGAGCCTTTGAGCTTCAACTTCGTCATCGGCGCGATGCTGGTGCTGTTGGGTATCACACTGGTCAGTGGCGAGCAGTGGATACGCCGGCGTTTTCGTCCATCCGGAAGGCGTTGACCAGACCCGGAACCGACGAGCGCTGCGTGAAATGACGCCCGATGTCACAAATTCTTTTCCGCGATGCCCGGTAGCAGGCGTAAAGTACGACATAGCACTATTATCTGTTAGACACGGCTAGCTGATAGTCAGTCGCAGAGTATTTCCCTGAAGGGGGGCATTATGAACAGCAAACTGCAAGAATGGCTCCATGACCTCGGCGTTGCTCTTGGCTTGATCGAACGGCCAAAACTGCAACCGATTCCGGTTCGTACTGATGATGAGCAGCGGCGTCCGCGTCGGTAAGTTATCGACTGTGTCATCATTGATGCGCTTCACACGCAGGCAATAAAAAGGCCCGGCTCCGCTGTTGACGAATCAACCGCAGAACCAGGCCGAAACCTTTGAAACTCTCTTTCCCTCTTTCGCGCGCGATCCAGCTCCAGCCCTGGCGCGCGGGTGATTTTCACGCAGTCGTTGACGACGGGAATCTTTCGCTTCGACCAGTGAGTCTTGCTCCGCGCGGCTCAGCCATTCTTCAGGTCTCACCGACGAGGTGGGTTATGCGTCGTACGATGCCTCGGCAAGTGGTGCGGGATATAGTCATCCGCATCAGTCAGCACCAGGATGACATCCACCAGCATTTGCAGGGTCAGATGCTCCGGCACTTTGTAGATGCGGTCTTTGATGCGGGTGGGGAAGAGAATGTCGAATTCGAACTCCAGCTGGTCGAGCAGATCCTCTATCTCGAAATCCTCTAGCGCCAGGTCCTTGAGCGTAGCGTATTCGCGAATCTCGGATTTATCGACCAGCAGGACGCCGAGTGTGTTGTAGAGGCGTTGCTGAATATCTAGCCGCTTCATGAAAGCGCCTGCTTCTGCCATGTCCAGAGAATTAACCCTGTACTGCCGAATTCAGGGACTCATGCGCGGCGTGTGGCTTGTGCTGCCCGCTACTTAGTAAGGCTAGCTCAATTTGAGCCATCAGCCCTGTAAGACCGAGTCATGCTCGCGCATCCACTGATCAATCAATGCCCGCAGGCGTTCCCCGGAAAAGCTCGGGAAGTGTCCGCCGTGCACGGTACGAATCGGCAATTGGCGCAGGCGCTGCAGGCTGGTGGCGTAGTCGTCGAGGTTGGAGTGGTAGGCGTCTTCGATCAGCGGGCCGTCATAGATGATATCGCCACTGAACAGGGTGCCGGTGGCGGCTTCCCACAGGCTGATGCCGCCCGGTGAGTGCCCTGGTGTGTGCAGTACTTGCAGAACGCGGTTGCCCAGATCGAGCACATCGCCTTCTTCGATCAGGCGTGTGGCGGGCGCGGCTTTGACCCTATATTCGGCGTAGCACAGTGGGCAGTCGGGATGCGCTTCGAACATGTCGTCGCCGACGAAAGCGCTGGCGAGGGTGTTGTCGCCATCGGGTTCGGCGAGGATCTGCGCTTCGGCGGGATGCACCAGGCGTTCAGCGAATTCATGATGCCCGGCGATGTGGTCGAAATGGCAATGACTGGCCACCGCCAGCAAGGGGCGCTCGGTCAGCCACGGCAACTGCTCGCGCAAGCTGACCAGCCCGGAGCCGCTGTCGACCAACAGGTCCTTGTCGCGCCCCTGGATATGCCACAGGTTGCAGCGATAGAAGGGCCGGATGTACGGCTCATGGATCAGGCGGATGCCATCACTCAGGGGTTTGACTTCGAACCATTTGTCGCGGCTGACGATGTTCATCGAGATTTTTCCTCAGCACCAAAAAAAACGGGTGGTATGCCATGTCCGGCATCCCACCCGCTCAAGCGGCCTAGGGTTTAAACGGCATAAGTCTAAACCGTATCCGGGATTAAACCGCTTGGGCCAATGCAACAGGACGAGGGGACAACAGGCTGACCGCAACGAAGCTGATCAAACCCACCGACAGGCTGTAGTAGATCGGCGTGTTGGCATCGAAACCGTCCTTGAGCATGAACGCCAATGCGGTCAGGAAGCCCAGCGCCATGCTGGTGATCGCACCAGAGGTGGTCGCACGCTTCCAGTAGATGGCACCGATCAGCGGAATCAGCATGCCGCCCACCAACAGGTTGTAGGCCAGGGTCAGGGCGCTGATCACATCGTTCACCACCAGTGCGATGGCGAGCACCACAAAGCCGGTGAGCAGGGTGAACAGGCGGTTGATCCCCAGGCTCGATTGTTTGCCGCCGCGCAGGCGTGGCAGCAGGTCTTCGGTCAGGGTGGTCGATGCAGCGAGCAAGCCAGCGCTGGCGGTGGACATCATCGCAGCCAGTGCCGCGGCGATAACCAGACCCCGCAAGCCGTCGGGCAGTGACACTTTAACGATGGCGGCGAAGGCGTTGTTGACGTTGTCCAGATCCGGCAGCAACACATGGGCAGCCATACCGATCAGTGCACAGGCCAGGCCGTAGAAAATGCAGTAAACACCGGCGATGGACCCCGCGTACTTGGCAATCTTGTCAGTGCGGGCGGTGAACACGCGCTGCCAGATATCCTGGCCGATCAGGATGCCGAAGAAGTAGATCAGGAAGTACGTGATGATGGTGTCCCAGCCGATGGTAGTCCAGCTGAAGCTCGCTGCCGGCAGCTTGCTGACCAGCGCATCCCAGCCACCAACGCGGTACATGCAGATCGGCAGCAGGATGAACATCAGGCCGACGGTCTTGATCACGAACTGGACGATATCGGTCAGGGTCAACGACCACATGCCGCCAATCGCCGAATAAATCACCACCACGCCGCCGCCGAGCAACACCGACATCCAGAACGGCAGGCCGAACAGCACTTGCATCACGGTGCCGATGGCGAGAATCGAGGTCACACCGATCATCAGCGCGTAAGCCAGCATGATCACTGCGCTGGCCTGACGGGCCATCGGGTTGTAGCGTTTTTCCAATACCTGAGTAACGGTGAAGATTCGCAGTTTGAGCAGCGGTTTAGCGAGGAACAAGTTCAGCGCGATGATGCCCAGGCCCAAGGCTGCGCACAGCCAGAAACCGGAAATCCCGTGTACATAACCCAAACGTACGGTGCCGACGGTGGACGCGCCGCCGAGGACGGTGGCGGCCATGGTGCCCATATACAACGTTGGGCCCAGGTTACGCCCGGCGACCAGGTAGTCTTCGTGGGTTTTTGCTTTGCGCATGCCGTACCAGCCAAGCACCAACATGCCTGCGGCATAAATGAGGACGACGAAAATATCTACAGCCATGAAAGGGTTACCCATTATCTTTTTTATGTTGAAGCGCAAATCAGACGCGGCTACGCGGCGGGCGGGTCAAACAGGCAGCCCGCCGCGTAGCAGTGATGGATCAGGCAGTTTGTCGTGAATCAGAGGTATCAGAGGTATCAGAGGTGTTTTGGCCTTGGCTGCGCGGATCATTGGGCGCATACACCGCCGCGGTTTCCGGGAACAGACTCAGCAGCAGGAAGTACACCACCGACGCCAGACCGAGGGTCACGGGCAGGCTGATGTCGATGCCCTGTGCCAGGTTGCCCAGCGGGCCGACGAACTGCCCAGGCAGGTTGACGAAGCACAGGCCGACCATCGCACTCGGGATCCAGGCGCCCATGCCACGCCAGTTCCAGCCGTGGGTGAACCAGTAGCGGCCACCTTTTTCACCACGGGTGAACACTTGCAGATCGTCCGGGTGGTAGTAACCGCGACGTACCACCAGGCCGATGATCATGATCACCATCCAGGGGGTGGTGCAGGTGATGATCAGCACGGCGAAGGTCGAGACGCTCTGCACCAGGTTGGCAGCGAAGCGGCCAATGAAGATGAAGGCAATCGACATCACGCCAATCAGCAGCGTGGCTTTGACTCGGGACAGCGCACGAGGGAACACGCTGGACATGTCCAGGCCGGTGCCATACAGCGATGTGGTGCCGGTGGACATACCGCCGATGACCGCAATCATACATACCGGCAGGAAGAACCAGGTCGGTGAAACAGCCAGCAGGCCGCCGACATAGTTGTTTGCTGCGATATAGTCCGGGGCTTTGATGGCCACGATAGTTGCTGTCGCCAGGCCGAACATGAAGGGAATGAACGTCGCGATTTGCGAGGCGATCACCGCCAGCATGATTTTGCTTTTCGAGGTGTTGCGCGGGATATAACGCGCCCAGTCACCGAGGAACGCACCGAAGGAAATCGGGTTGCTCATGGCGACCAGTGCCGAACCGATAAAGGCTGCCCAGAAGCCTTCTTTGCCCAGGCTGACGCTGCCAGCGAAGTTGAAGTCGAACGGGCCGGCGAATGCGAAGATCCCCAAGAGGAACAGCAGGCTCGCGCTCCACACGGCGACCTTGTTCACCCACAGCAGGAAGCGGAAGCCGTAGATGCACACGGTCAGCACCAAAATCGCGAACAGACCGTAGGCCAGGCCCAGGGTCAGGTCGTTTTCCGGTACGCCAATCAAACGCTTGGCGCCGCCGATCAAGGCATCACCCGAGCTCCACACCGACAGCGAGAAGAACGCGATAGCGGTCAACAGTGACAGGAACGAGCCGACGACCCGCCCGTGGACACCGAAGTGCGCGCCGGAGGACACCGCGTTGTTAGTGCCGTTGATCGGACCGAACAGGCCCATGGGGGCAAGGATGACTGCGCCGATCAGTACACCCAGCACAATGGCCAGGACGCCGGCCTGAAAAGACAGGCCGAATAGCACCGGGAAGCTGCCGAGTACAGCGGTAGCGAATGTGTTGGAACCGCCGAAAATCATGCGGAACAAATCACGGGGTGTGGCGTTGCGTGCGTTATCCGGGATCTGTTCGACCCCGAATGTCTCGATGCTGGTGATGCTTTGCTCGTCGTTATTGTTATTCATGATCTGCTCCGATCATTGTATTGGGCTTAAGGAGGGCAGCCTTCAGGGTGTTGCAGACAAATGTTCGTGACAGGCCAGCCAACGACCTTCTTGTTGTCGGCGAAACACAATGGTTTCGCGTTCCTGGCTGAAGCTCTGTTCCCCTTGCATGCGCAGCTCTGTGGCCACGTCATGAATAAAAATCGCGACATCACCTTGCAGGCTGACGTGAGCATTGCTGGAAATGCAGCTGAGGACTTCGAAACCCTCCAGTCGCCAGCTGTCCCACAACGCCTGATAGGCATCGCGCGTCAGCAGCGGCTGTTCGAGGGTATAAAACACGAAGCTGGCGTCGGCGCTGAAAGCACCGAAGTAAGCTTCGCGATCATTCTGGGCAAACGCCGTCACCAGGTCGGCGGCGGCTTGCAGGACGGCCTTAGGGTCGATCATGGTCATCCTTAGCGGTGTGCTACGCCAGGAAGTACGCAGAGCATCTCGTACAACAGATTGGCGCCCAGCAGCGAGGTATTACCGGTGGTGTCGTAAGGCGGCGAAACTTCGACCAGATCGCAACCGATCAGGTCGAGGCCCTGGCAGCCACGGATGATTTCGATCGCTTGAATGGTGGTCAGACCGCCAATTTCAGGGGTACCGGTACCGGGTGCCCAGGCTGGATCGATACCGTCGATATCGAAGCTCAGGTAGACCGGGCCGCCGCCGACCTTTTCGCGGACTTCAGCCATCAGTTCAGCGAGGGATTTGTGCCAGCATTCTTCGGCCTGAACCACGCGGAAGCCTTGTTTGCGGCTCCAGTTGAAGTCTTCGGCGGTGTAGCCCTGAGCGCGCAGACCGATCTGTACCACACGATCGCAATCGAGCAGGCCTTCTTCGACAGCACGGCGGAAGGTGGTGCCATGGGCGATTTTCTCGCCAAACATGTGATCGTTGACGTCAGCGTGAGCGTCGATGTGCACCAGACCGACCTTGCCGTGCTTTTTATGAATCGCACGCAGGATTGGCAGGGTAATGGTGTGGTCGCCGCCCAGGGTCAGGGGGATCACATCATGTTCGAGAATCTCGTTATAGGACTCTTCGATGATGCGCACGGCGTCGAGCAGGTTGAAGGTGTTGATCGCCACGTCGCCGATATCGGCCACGGACAGGGAGTCGAAAGGTGCGGCGCCGGTGGCCATGTTGTACGGACGAATCATCACCGATTCAGCGCGAATCTCACGTGGCCCGAAGCGGGTGCCAGGGCGCAGCGAAGTGCCAATGTCCAGCGGGACACCAATAAAGGCAGCATCCAGGCCGGCGGCCGATTGCAAGTGGGGTAGGCGCATCATGGTGGCGATGCCGGCGAAGCGCGGCATTTCGTTGCCGCCCAGTGGTTGGTGAAAAATCTTTTCCACGGGATTGCCTCATCGTTATTGTGGTGTGAGTGGATTCTGCAAAGTGCGGGGGGTGGAAAGAATCGCTGAGGCGAAATACTTAGTTCAGAGATTTCTAAACTAACGAGCAAATCGGTAGACTGCGCCTTAACGCGATCCCTCTGTAGGAGCTGACTTGTCTGCGATCCGTCCGGGGTCGCGTCCGACCGAAGCGCTGGCAAAAATGGTGAATTTACCGCCGCAGGAAAGTCCTTCGGGTCGGACGCGACCCCGGCTTATCGCAGACAAGTCAGCTCCTACAGAGGTTGTGCTGAAGTTATCCATTTTTCGGAAGCCCCATGGCCAACGCCTTACCCGACCTGAAACTGTTGCGCATCTTCGCCAGCGTGGTGCGCCATCAGGGTTTTGCCAGCGCGCAGCAGGAATTGAACCTGTCGACCTCGGCCATCAGCACTTACATGAGTCAGCTCGAAGCGGCGTTGGGTCTTGTGTTGTGTCATCGCGGCCGGGGCGGTTTCAGCCTGACCAGCAAGGGCGAGCTGTTCCATCAGGAAACCCTGCGCCTGCTCGGTGAGCTGGAAGGTTTCGAGCAATATGCCGCGGCGCTCAAAGGTGAACTGCGGGGCACACTCAATCTCGGCGTGATCGACTCCACGGTCAGCGACCGGGCGCTGCCGTTCGCCGAAGCCATTGGCGCCTACAGCCAGGAACATCCGGCGGTGCATTTGCACCTGTCGGTGATGAGCCCTTACGAGTTACAGCTCGGCGTGCAGGACAACCGTCTCGATCTGGCCATCGGCGCGTTTTCCACGCGCATGAGCGGGCTGGTCTATCAGCCGTTGTATCGTGAGCAACACTGGCTGTATTGCAGTAATCGCCATCCGCTGTTCTCTGAGCGGCGCATCCCCGAGCAAGTCATCACTCAGCAACGTATGGTCGGACGTGGTTATTGGAGTCAGGCCGAGCTGGCGCGTCACGGCTTCAAGCACAGCGCGGCGACGGTGGAGAGTATGGAGGCGCAGCTGATTCTGGTGCTGTCCGGCGCTTACATCGGCTACCTGCCGGAGCACTACGCTCAAGCCTGGACCGACTCCGGTCATTTGCGGGTCTTGCTGCCGGCGACGTTCGGTTATCAGGCGCCGTTCTCGATGATCGTGCGTCGCGGGCGCAGTCGCGAGCCGCTGATTCAGACTTTCCGCGACCTGCTCAAGGCGCAGCTCAACCAGAGCTGAGGAGAACACCATGTCCCGCGTCCAATGTGCCCGTTGCTTGCGCCCTGAAACCCATTGCTTGTGTGCGCTGATTCCACAACTCGATAGCCGTACCCGGGTGCTGATTCTGCAGCACCCCAGCGAGGTCAATCATGCCCTGAACACCGCGCGGCTGGCGGTGTTGGGGCTGAACAATGCCGAGTTGGTGGTGGGCGAGGTGTTCGATGATTTGCCCGCGTTGCTGAGCCGGCCCGGTTATCGGGCGCGACTGCTGTTTCCCGCTGACAATGCACAGCCGTTGGCGGCCTATCAGAGCGATGCGGGTGAGGGTGAAAACAGGCCGCTGCTGTTGGTGGTGCCGGACGGCACTTGGCGTAAAGCTCGCAAACTATTGCATCTGAACCCGCTGTTGGCGGCGTTGCCACGGGTGAGCCTGACAAAAACCGCGACCTCGCGCTATCGACTGCGCAAAGCGCCCGGGCCGGATGCGTTGTCGACGGTGGAGGCGATTGTCGGGGCATTGCAGACGCTGGAAGCACCTGAAACGTTCGAGGCGCTATTGCGTCCTTTCGAAGCGTTGATCGACGGACAGATTGTAGCGATGGGCGAAGACACCTATCGGCGCAATCATCTTTGAGCGTTAGCCGTTAAATGAGGATTGTTGAGCCGCCTTGGCCCGAATCATTCGCTGGACATACGCCTCGGTTTCACGCTCTGCGTCGGTACGGTTGGGAAACGGACCTTCCAGGGTGTTTTCCCGGGTGCTGAAAAAGTACTGCCCGTTGACCAGCGAAACACGATCACAGCGATAGTGAACGGTCGGGTTTG
The DNA here is from genome assembly GCF_056680425.1 of Pseudomonas sp. ASL3. NCBI lineage: Bacteria > Pseudomonadati > Pseudomonadota > Gammaproteobacteria > Pseudomonadales > Pseudomonadaceae > Pseudomonas > Pseudomonas sp. ASL3. The sequence continues at coordinate 372,213 of NZ_CM155281.1, forward strand.
GATCTTGTGCGCGCTTTCCGAACATGGCCGTTACCTGATGAGGCTGGACGTAGTGGACAGCTGGAGGTGGAACACAACTAGGCACTAGCTTAGATCTTGTCCACCGCACGCAGTAAAACATCTGATCGGTGGCAGGGCGCCGCTACAAGCACAATTTCCTGGCATCTCTCCCCGCAACTGTCACTGTGTCGTCGGGTGATCGAGGCCTAGAATGACTGCTTGCTGCACTTTCTTTTTTACTGCGCTTCTATATCGAGAACTCTCCCATGCATGTTTCTTCCGGCCGTTGGTTGTACGGCCTGTCACTGGCGCTGGTGACAGCGGTGCTTTGGGGCATCCTGCCGGTCAAGCTCAAGCAAGTGCTGCAAGTGATGGACCCGGTGACGGTGACCTGGTTTCGGCTGTTGGTTTCGGGGGCGTTGCTGTTTGTCTGGCTGGCATCGGTGAAACGTTTGCCGAGCTTCAAACCGTTGGGACGCAGGGGCAAAGGGTTGGTGGCGCTGGCGGTCCTGGGGTTGGTGGGCAACTACGTGCTGTACCTGATCGGCCTTAGAATGCTCAGCCCCGGCACCACGCAACTGGTGATCCAGATGGGGCCGATCCTGTTGCTGATCAGCAGTATTTTCCTGTTCAAGGAGCGCTTCAGTCTGGGGCAGGGGGTAGGCCTGTTGGTGCTGCTGATCGGCTTCGGTCTGTTCTTCAATCAGCGGCTGCTGGAGTTGCTGACGTCCTTGGGTGACTACACGGCCGGGATCCTCACGGTGCTGCTGGCGTCTGCGGTCTGGACGTTTTATGGCTTGAGCCAGAAACAGTTGCTGACGGTGTGGAATTCTCAGCAGGTGATGATGGTGATTTACCTGTTCTGCGCGTTGCTGGTGACCCCGTGGGCGCATCCATTGGAAGCGTTGGAACTCAGCCCGCTGCAAGGCTGGTTATTGCTGGCCTGTTGCTTGAACACGCTGGTGGCGTACGGCGCCTTTGCCGAAGCGCTGGCTCATTGGGAAGCTTCGCGGGTCAGTGCGACGCTGGCGATTACGCCCCTGGTGACCTTTGCCTCGGTGGCGGCTGCAGCCTGGTTGTGGCCCGATTATGTACAGGCCGAGGACATCAATGGTCTGGCTTACGCCGGCTCAGTGCTGGTGGTGTTGGGTTCAGTCCTCATTGCCCTGGGCCCGTCATTGATGGCCGGCTTGCGTGCGCGGCGGGCGCGGATGGCAGGGGTGTAGAGGAGGGCCAACAGGCCGCGTCGGTCCATTCGCAGGCCAGGGGGGACGCATTCCTGTAGGAGCTGCCGAAGGCTGCGATTGGCCGCGAAGCGGTCATGATCTTTGAGTCGCATGAAGGTCATTCTGACCTTATCGCGGCCTTCGGCAGTCCATCCAATTACAGGTGGTCTGCGGCCGTGGTGAAGGCTAGCCCCTAAACCCGCCCCAACTGCTCCGCCTCGCGCAACCATGTCTGCCGTTGCTCTTCGGAAGAGCTGTGCACGGGAGCGAATTCACTCAGGCGTTGGGTCTTGATCCCGCAAAAATCCAGAATCGTGCGCACCATCTGCCGGTGCGCCGGGGCGCCGTAGACCCAGCGGAAGTAGCGCGGCGTGGTGTCCATGGTCACCAACAGTTCGGCGGTGCGCCCCCTGAGCAGCTCGTTCGAAGGGTGTTTGCGACCATGGGCCTTGAAGGCAAAACCGGGCAGAAACACCCGGTCGAAAAAGCCGCTGAGCAACCCCGGCAGGCCGCCCCACCATACCGGGTAAACAAACACCAGGTGCTCGGCCCAATGAATCTGTCGCTGGGCATCCAGCAGATCTGGCTCCAGGTTCTGGCTCTGTTCGTAGCCGAAACGCAGCACCGGATCGAACTCCAACTCGCCTAACTTAAGCATCCGCACCACATGCCCCTCGCTACGTGCGCCGTGGGCATAAGCTTCACCCAGCGCGTGGCAGAGGCTGACGGCTTTCGGCGTACCGAAAATCATCAGGATGCGTTTGCCGTACCCTTCCAGTGGGGTGGCGCCGCTTTTCGGATCAACCATTGCTGCCCGCCTCCAGCATTTTTTCCGGACGCACCCAGGCATCGAATTGCTCTTCGGTCAGATAACCCAATGCCAGGGAGGCTTCGCGCAGGGTCAACCCCTCGCTGTAGGCCTTCTTGGCGATCTGTGCCGACTTGTCGTAACCGATATGCGGGTTCAACGCGGTCACCAGCATCAAGCCGCGTTCCAGATGCTCTGCCATTTTCGCGGCATCCGGTTCCATTCCGGCGACGCAATGCTGCTGGAAGTTGATGCAGCCATCGCCCAGCAGGCGAATCGATTGCAGCAGGTTGTGAATGATCACCGGCTTGAACACGTTCAATTGCAGATGGCCCTGACTGGCGGCGAAGCCGATGGCAACGTCATTGCCGAGTACTTGGCAGGCCAGCATCGACAGTGCTTCACACTGGGTCGGGTTGACCTTGCCGGGCATGATCGAACTGCCTGGTTCATTGGCCGGCAGCTTGACTTCGGCCAGCCCGGCGCGTGGGCCGGAGCCGAGCAGGCGCAGGTCATTGGCGATTTTCATCAGGGTCACGGCCAGGGTTTTCAGGGCGCCCGACAAGGCGGTCAGCGGCTCATGACCCGCCAGTGCGGCAAATTTGTTCGGCGCAGTGACGAACGGCAAGCCGGAGAGGGCGGCCAATTCGGCGGCAATCGCTTCGGCAAAGCCATGCGGCGCGTTCAGCCCGGTGCCGACGGCGGTACCACCCTGGGCCAGCTCACACACTGCCGGCAAGGTATTGCGAATCGCCCGTGCGGCGTAATCAAGCTGCGCGACATAGGCCGAGAGCTCCTGGCCAAAAGTGATCGGCGTGGCATCCATCATGTGGGTGCGGCCGGTTTTGACCAGTTGCATGTGCCGCGCCGACTGTTCGGACAAGCCATTGGCCAACTCGGCAATCGCTGGCAGCAGGTGGTACTGAACCGCCTGCACAGTGGCAATGTGCATCGCCGTCGGGAAACAATCGTTAGAGCTTTGCGAGCGGTTCACGTGATCGTTGGGGTGCACCGGCGCTTTGCCGCCGCGACCTTTGCCCGCCAGCTCGTTGGCGCGCCCGGCGATCACTTCGTTGACATTCATATTGCTCTGGGTCCCGCTGCCGGTCTGCCAGACCACCAGTGGGAATTGCTCGTCAAGTTTACCGCTGAGCACTTCGTCGGCCGATTGTTCGATCAGGCGCGCGATATCGGCAGGCAGGTCACCGTTGCGGTCATTGACTCGGGCTGCGGCTTTCTTGATCAGCGCCAGGGCGTGCAGCACTGCCAGTGGCATGCGTTCGTTGCCAATCGCAAAATTGATCAGCGAGCGTTGAGTCTGTGCCCCCCAATAAGCGTCGGCGGGTACCTCGATCTGACCAATGCTGTCGGTTTCGATACGGCTCATCGGGCTCACTCCTCAACGTATGAATGCGCAGTTTAGGCTCAGTTAATCCGGATGGGTTCCCTTGGTGTGCTTTTTCACCACTGGCTAACCGCTGGCCCCTCAGCTAACCGCTCAGCCAGTCAGGGGTTGAGCCATAAGCGAACATGGGCGCAGAATGTCCGGTCTTGGGGTTCTGCCTCGCCTGTAGATGATAAGGAAACTTGATGACCCGTCTTCGTGCCATCTGTACCGCGGTTGCTCTGGTATGCGCCAGCGGCCAGGTTTTTGCCGATACCGCAAGCCACAACGCCAGTGCCGAAACCTTCCTCAAGCTGGCTCATGCCGACAAGCTGGGCACGCCGGTGTACATACAAGTTCAGCAAATGTTTGCACAGCGGTTTGCCGAAACCAAAGCCCCTGAGTCGAAAAAAGCCTTGCTTGAGACCTATCAGGCCAAAGCCAACGCAGCCCTGGATCAAGCCATCGGCTGGGACAAGCTCAAGCCAGACATGATCAAGCTCTACACCGCCAACTTCAGCGAAAGCGAGTTGAAGGATCTGGTCGCGTTCTATCAGTCCCCATTGGGCAAGAAAGTGCTGACCAAGATGCCTGAACTGACTCAGCAATCGGCTCAGTTGACCCAAGGCAAGCTCGAAAGCGCAGTGCCTGTCGTCAACAAATTGCTGTCTGACATGACCGCTGAACTGGAACCGACAAAAGCCGTCGCTCCTGCAGCACCGGCCAAAAAGCCTTAAGCGAAGCCAGAAATGACCATGCAACAGCGAATCGAGGCGGCATTGACCGCCTTGCAGCCGCAGCACCTGCAAGTGCTCGATGAGAGCCACATGCACAGCCGTGGCCTGCAGACGCACTTCAAGGCGGTACTGGTCAGTGACCAGTTCGCCGGCTTGAGCGCGGTCAAACGCCATCAGAAGGTGTATGCCACTCTGGGTGATTTGATGGGCGAGTTCCATGCCCTGGCGCTGCACACCTATACCCCTGAAGAATGGGTAAAAGCAGGTGCGGCCCCGGCTTCGCCCACCTGTGCCGGTGGTAGCAAGCACTGATAAACGCCGCTGTCTGTAGGAGCGCGCTTGCCCGCGATCGGTCCGGGGTCGCGTCCGACCGAAGCAGTCGCAAATAGGCTGGACACGATATTGCTGGAAGGTCCTTCGGCCCTTATCGCGGGCAAGCGCGCTCCTACATTAATTGACCGTGTTTGCTGCGCGACAGCGCGAGTCTCCTGCAAGTGACCTGAAGCAAGCCATGCTTGCGCAGTTTTTGCTAGAATCCGCAACGCGCCGCTTATTAGTCGGCGCGTTTTTTTTGCATCGGGTCGGCTCTTTGCGAGAGCACCCACCTGGAGACGTACCATGAATCAAAAGATTGTCGTGGCGGCATTGTATAAGTTCGTCACCCTCACCGATTACGTAGCCCTGCGCGAACCGCTGCTGCAGGCGATGGTCGATAACGGCATCAAAGGCACCTTGCTCATCGCTGACGAAGGCATCAACGGCACCGTTTCCGGTAGCCGTGAAGGCATCGACGGCTTGATGGCCTGGCTGAAAAACGATCCGCGCATGGACGATATCGATCACAAGGAATCGTACTGCGACGATCAGCCGTTCTATCGCACCAAGGTCAAACTCAAGAAAGAAATCGTCACCCTGGGCGTCGACGGCGTTGACCCGAACAAGCAGGTTGGCACCTACGTCGATCCACAAAACTGGAACGCGCTGATCAGTGATCCGGAAGTCCTGCTGATCGACACCCGTAACGATTACGAAGTTTCGATTGGCACCTTTGAAGGCGCCATCGATCCGAAAACCACCAGTTTTCGCGAGTTCCCGGATTACATCAAAGCCCACTTCGACCCGGCCAGGCACAAGAAAGTCGCGATGTTCTGCACCGGTGGCATCCGTTGTGAAAAAGCTTCGAGCTTTATGCTCAGTCAGGGCTTTGATGAGGTCTATCATCTCAAGGGCGGGATCCTCAAATACCTTGAAGAAGTCCCGCAAGAAGAAAGCCAGTGGCGTGGTGACTGCTTTGTTTTCGATAACCGCGTCACCGTGCGTCACGACTTGAGCGAAGGTGATTACGACCAGTGCCACGCGTGCCGGACGCCGATCAGCGCCGAGGACCGTGCCAGCGAGCACTATTCGGCGGGTATCAGTTGCCCGCACTGCTGGGATAAATTAAGCGAGAAGACCCGTCGTAGCGCTATCGATCGGCAAAAGCAGATCGAACTGGCGAAGGCACGTAATCAGCCACACCCGATTGGTCGCAACTACCGACTGCCAACAGAGGCCTGAGCCATGCAAGCCCGCCTGCTCTATGTGATGGACCCGATGTGTTCCTGGTGCTGGGGCTTCGCTCCGGTGGCCGAGGCCCTGGTGCAGCAAGCGCAGGCGGCGGGCGTGGCATTGCATTTGGTGGCGGGCGGGTTGCGAACTGGCAGTGGTGCGGCGCTGGAACCCGCTACGCAGCGCTACATCCTTGAGCATTGGCACGCGGTGGCGAAAACCACCGGTCAGCCATTTCGCTTCGAAGGAGCCTTGCCGGAAGGTTTTGTTTACGACACCGAGCCGGCCTGTCGCGCCGTGGTCGCTGCGCGAAGTCTCGACCCGGAGAGTGCCTGGACGCTGGTTAAATTGATTCAGCAGGCTTTCTATGTCGAAGGCCGCGATGTAACCCAAACCTCGGTTCTGGTGGAGTTGGCGGAACAGGCCGGTTTGCCTCGGATCGAGTTCGCCGAAGCCTTCGACAGCGCCGAACAGTACGCGGCCACGGCGGCGGATTTCACTTGGGTGCAAGATCTGGGCATCGCCGGTTTCCCGACCTTGCTCGCTGAGCGCAACGGTCAATTGGCGTTGTTGACCAACGGTTATCAACCCCTCGATGAGTTAGCTCCATTGCTCGGCCGTTGGCTGGAGCGCGCAGCCTGTGCATGAGCAACCGAGCAAGCCTGAATCAACACCGCGTATCGATCGACTGAGCTGGGCTGAAATTCGCCGGCTGGCGCTGCATCATAAAAAGGCGTTGTGGATCGCCAACGGCGTGGCGGTGCTGGCGACCTTGTGCAGCGTGCCGATCCCCTTGCTATTACCCTTGCTGGTTGATGAAGTGCTGCTCGGGCACGGCGATTCAGCCCTCAAATTCATGAATCATCTGTTGCCCGACAGCTTGCAAAAGGCTGTGGGTTACATCGGTCTGATGCTGCTGGTGACCTTCAGCCTGCGTCTGGGCGCGCTGGTGTTCAACGTGCTGCAGGCGCGCTTGTTCGCCGGGTTGGCCAAAGACATCGTTTACCGCATCCGCATTCGTGTGATCGAGCGCCTCAAGCGCATCTCCCTCAGCGAGTACGAAAGCCTGGGCAGCGGTACGGTGACCACCCATCTGGTGACCGATCTCGACACCCTGGACAAATTCGTCGGCGAAACCTTGAGCCGTTTCCTTGTCGCCATGCTGACCCTGATCGGCACTGCGGGCATTCTGGTGTGGATGCATTGGCAGTTGGCGCTATTGATCCTGCTGTTCAACCCCTTGGTGATCTACGCCACGGTGCAATTGGGCAAGCGCGTCAAACACCTGAAAAAACTGGAAAACGACAGCACCTCGCGGTTCACCCAGGCGCTGACGGAAACCCTTGATGCGATTCAGGAAGTCCGTGCCGGCAATCGCCAGGGCTTCTTTCTTGGCCGCCTGGGCTTGCGGGCTCAGGAGGTACGCGACTACGCCGTCGCCTCCCAATGGAAGAGCGACGCCTCAAGCCGCGCCAGCGGGCTGTTGTTTCAGTTCGGCATCGATATCTTCCGCGCGGCGGCGATGCTCACGGTGCTGTTCTCCGATCTGTCCATCGGCCAGATGCTCGCGGTGTTCAGCTACCTGTGGTTCATGATTGGCCCGGTGGAGCAGCTACTCAATCTGCAATACGCCTACTATGCCGCCGGCGGGGCTCTGTCCCGGATCAACGAACTGTTGGCGCGCGCTGACGAGCCGCAATACCCCGGTGGCACGGACCCGTTCAAAGGCCGGGAAACGGTCGGCATCGAGGTGCGCGGCCTGAGTTTCGGTTATGGCGAAGAACTGGTGCTGGATCAGTTGAACCTGTCGATTGCGCCCGGGGAAAAGGTAGCCATCGTTGGCGCCAGTGGCGGCGGTAAAAGTACCCTGGTCCAACTGCTGCTGGGGCTTTATACGGCCCAGGCGGGCAGCATCCGTTTTGGCGGTGCGAGCCAGCAGGAAATCGGTCTGGAAACCGTGCGAGAACATGTCGCGGTGGTCCTGCAACATCCGGCGTTGTTCAATGATACGGTGCGCTCCAACCTGACCATGGGCCGTGAGCGCAGTGATGAAGCCTGTTGGCGCGCACTGGAAATCGCCCAGCTCGACGCCACTATCAGGGGCTTGCCGCAAGGCCTGGATAGCATCGTCGGGCGCTCCGGCGTGCGTTTGTCCGGTGGTCAGCGTCAGCGGCTGGCCATTGCACGTATGGTGTTGGCTGAACCCAAGGTCGTGATCCTCGACGAAGCCACCTCGGCCCTCGACGCAGCGACCGAATACAACCTGCATCAAGCCTTGTCGCGTTTCCTCAGCGGCCGAACGACGCTAATCATCGCCCACCGCCTGTCAGCAGTGAAACAGGCGGACCGTGTGCTGGTATTCGATGGCGGACGCATCGCCGAAGATGGCGATCACCAACAATTGATCGCCGATGGCGGGCTGTACGCGAAACTTTACGGTCATTTGCAGCAAATATAATGACCAATCGTTCTTGTCGAAGATCGGTTTATGAACAAATCTAGCGGTACGAACCCTTTGAACCCCCCGTTTTTCAATAGATGCCGCCGATCACAGGACCGCACTGGGCGGTAGCACGCTTCGAATTTGAGAAAATGGCCTGCGGTGTTGTCCCGTTTTAGCCTAGGCTGAGCTCAGGAATCATCACTTAAGCTGCACGGTGGCTGCAGGGTGAGTATCAGGAACGCTTATGAAAGGGAACCCATGAAGCCAAAGCGGATTCTTGAGAAGCCCCGACTGCTGGGCATTGTTTGGCCATTTATCGCTGTCGTGCTGTTCCAGGCGCTTCTGGGGTGTGTGAGCTTGTATGTGCTGTCGGCGGTGCGTGGCTATGTCGCCGGTGAGAGCCTGTGGTCCAAAGGGCAAAAAGATGCCATTTACTACCTCAACTTGTATGCCAACAGCCGGGATGAGCTGAACTACCTGAAATACCAGGACGCCATTGCCATACCTCAGGGCGGTCACGATCTGCGGGTTGCCCTTGATCGACCCATCCCGGACCTGTCTGCCGCCCGCGCCGGCCTCCTGCAAGGCGGTAACCACCCGGATGACGCCCACAGCATTATCTGGCTGTATTTGAACTTTCGTCATTTCAGTTATATGGAAAAAGCCATCGAGTTGTGGAAAGTCGGTGACGACTATCTGTTTCAACTCGACGACGTTGCCCGGCAGATGCACAGCCGTATCACTCAAAAGATTGCCACCCATGGTGATGTGCTTGGCTGGAAATCTGAGATCAATGCTATCAACGAGGGTGTAACGCCTGCGGCGAAGGCCTTCAGCGATGCGCTGGGGGAGGGTTCACGGGTCATTCTGCGCACACTGCTGTACACCAACCTGGCGACTGCGATGGTGTTGATTCTTCTGGCACTGTTGCGCACCCATAAGCTGTTGGCGCAACGGCACGCTTTCGCCAGCGCCCTGCAACAGGAAAAAGAGCGTGCGCAAATCACTCTGGAGTCGATCGGCGACGGGGTGATCACCACCGATGTCGAAGGCTCCATCGCCTACATGAATCCGGCCGCCGAGCATTTGACCCACTGGAAAAGCGAGCAGGCTTGCGGCTTGCCGCTGGCTGCGCTGTTCAATCTGCTGGACGAGAATGACCAGAAAGACAGCTTCACCCTGATTGAGCACATCCTCGGTGGCAAGCTGAGTGGCGGCAGCGAACATTCGCGACTGATCCAGCGCCTGGATGGCAGCACGGTATCGGTTGCACTGGTGGGCTCACCGATCCAGACCGACGGCAAGACCAGCGGCACTGTACTGGTCCTGCATGACATGACCCAGGAGCGGCAGTACATCGCCAACCTGTCCTGGCAGGCGACCCACGATGCGTTGACCGGGCTGGCCAATCGGCGCGAGTTCGAATATCGACTGGAGCAGGCACTCAATAACCTGGCGCGTCAGGCCAGCCGGCACTCGCTGATGTTTCTCGATCTGGATCAATTCAAGCTGGTCAACGACACCAGTGGCCATGCGGCGGGGGATGAGTTGTTGCGGCACATTTGCACCCTGTTGCAACAAGGTCTGCGCGAGGGCGACACGCTGGCGCGGCTGGGTGGCGATGAATTCGGCATTCTCTTGGAGAACTGCCCGCCGGAAGCCGCGGAAAAGATTGCCGATGGCCTGCGTCAGACCGTGCAAAGCCTGCATTTCGTCTGGAAGGGACGGCCTTTCGTGACCACTATCAGCATCGGGCTGGTGCATATCTCCCAGGTGCCGACCACGCTCGAGGCCTCACTGCGCGCGGCGGACATGGCGTGTTATATGGCCAAGGAGAAGGGGCGCAATCGGGTGCAGGTCTACCACGCCGACGACTCGGAACTGTCCATGCGTTTCGGCGAAATGGCCTGGGTCCAGCGGTTGCACATGGCCCTGGAAGAAAACCGTTTCTGCCTCTACTCCCAGGAGATTGCCGCGCTGGGGCATGTCAGTGAGCATGCCGGCGGACACATTGAGATTTTGCTACGGCTGCGCGATGAAGCAGGGCGGATGATCCTACCGGACAGTTTCATTCCGGCCGCCGAGCGCTATGGCCTGATGACCACGCTGGATCGTTGGGTGGTGCAAAACGTGTTCAAGATCATTGCCCAGTGCTTGCGCGAGGCAAAGCGCAGCGGCCCGATGGCGATGTGTGCGATCAACCTGTCAGGGACCAGTATTGGCGATGACGCGTTTCTTGAGTATTTGAAGGCGCAATTCGACACCTACCAAATACCGCCCGACCTGATCTGTTTTGAAATTACCGAAACGAGTGCTATTTCAAACCTGGGCAGTGCCATCCGTTTTATCAATGAGTTAAAAGGCTTGGGTTGCCTGTTTTCCCTGGATGACTTTTGTGCCGGAATGTCGTCATTCGCTTACCTCAAACATTTGCCTGTAGACTTCTTGAAAATCGATGGCAGTTTTGTAAAGGACATGCTTGACGATCCTATCAATCGCGCCATGGTGGAAGTGATCAACCACATCGGGCATGTCATGGGCAAACAGACAATTGCCGAGTTTGTTGAAACGCCGCAGATCGAGCAGGCACTGCTTGAGATCGGTGTTGATTTTGCGCAGGGTTACATTATTGAGCGTCCGCAATTGTTTACGTGTGAAAGTTTGCACTCCCGGCCGGCACGCCCCACACCGCTGTTGTTCAGGGCGCCTGGAACTTTCCGCTGAAACTGATTGCACGTTGGAACAGTCACACTACAAAAAAAGGAGCCGTAACAGTGATCGATACTTTCAGCAGAACCGGTCCGCTCATGGAAGCAGCCAGTTATCCGGCCTGGGCACAGCAATTGATTCTGGATTGCAGTGAAGCCAAGCGTCGAGTGGTAGAACATGAGTTGTATCAGCGGATGCGCGATGCCCGTCTGAGTTCGAAAACCATGCATCAGTATCTTGTCGGCGGTTGGCCGGTGGTTGAGCAGTTCGCCCTGTATATGGCGCAGAACCTGATCAAAACCCGCTTCGCCCGTCATCCCGGCGAGGACATGGCGCGCCGTTGGTTGATGCGCAATATTCGCGTGGAACTCAACCATGCTGATTATTGGCTGAACTGGAGCATGGCCCATGGCGTCAGCCTGGAAGAGTTGCAGGCCCAGCAAGTCCCGCCTGAATTGCATGCGCTGAGTCATTGGTGCTGGCATACCAGTGCGTCGGATTCGCTGATCATTGCCATTGCTGCGACCAATTACGCCATTGAGGGCGCTACCGGCGAGTGGACGGCTATTGTCTGTTCGAGTGGGGTGTATGCCGAGGCTTTCCCGGAAGAACAGCGCAAGCGCGCCATGAAGTGGCTGAAAATGCACGCGCAATATGACGATTCACATCCCTGGGAAGCGCTGGAAATCATCTGCACGCTGGCCGGCAACAATCCAAGTGTCCAATTGCGGACCGAACTGCGCCAGGCCGTCACCAAAAGCTACGACTACATGTACCTGTTCCTGGAGTGCTGCATCCAACAGGAAATGGCGCCGCAATCGCGCGAGCCTATGGTATTGGTCGATAGCCAGGCTCTAAACAGATAGTCGCGGGGCGATAAACACAGCAGGTTAAGCAATCGAGCTTAGCCCGCCATCGTCAGACGATTACGACCTTCACGTTTGGCCACATACAACGCACTGTCGGCGCGGCGCAGCAAGCTGTCGACCGATTCGGCCGGCAACAGCGTGGCGCAACCCAGACTGACCGTCAGCGCGATGGGATGACCCAGCATGGGGTAGGTGAGTTGCAGCGCCGCATAACGTAGACGCTCGCCCACCATCGCAGCCGCTTCGCGACTGGTGTTGGAGAGCACGATCAAGAATTCCTCGCCACCAAAACGAAACACCATATCGATATTGCGCAGTTGACCCTTGATCGAGTCAGCGACGGCCTTGAGCACTTCATCGCCCGTGGTATGGCCGTGGATATCGTTTACCCGTTTGAAATGATCGATGTCGAGCATCAGCAATGACAACGGGTGCTTATGACGGCGTGCCAGCTCTATTTCCCGCGACAGGGTCTGATCCATGGCGATTCGGTTGCCAGTGCCTGTCAGCGGGTCCCGCAGGGCGCTCTGCGTTGCTGCCCGATACAGCAGGGCGTTGCGCAGTGGAAACAACAGGCAGGCCAATAACGATTCGAGCTGGGTCAACTCTTGTTCTGAAAAGCGCTGGTTGCGTTGAAACACCAATTCGCCCAGATGCTCGCCGTCATTGCTCAAGCTATAACTCACGCAATGATGCGCGCGTTCGCCGAGTTTCAAATGCAGGTCGTCGGTGCGGTGTTCGTAATTCAGGGCCTTAAGCGGGATCAATCGCTGAATGCCGCGAAAAAAAATCGACAGGATCTTTTCCGCTTCAAGGCTGGTTTGCAATTGCAGGCCAAGCTCCTGACGTAGCTGCTCCAGATCGGCCGGCAGCTGCGCTACATTTTGCTGCTGACCAAATCCCAGCCGTTGCAATTTAGCGCTGTCGAAATCAATTGCACGGATCTGGGTAGGAGAACTCATTTTTTTACTCCTAAAACACATGATGCGGTCTTAGCTTACTTGTTTAAGCGAAAGTCGTGCCAATGAGTTTATTTGAGTTAAAGCTATTGGTATTCAGAGGTTTAACGGTTTCGATAACACGTCGACCGTGGAGGCTCGGCGCTTATTTGACTCGCTTAGTGATCTTTGGTAACCGTGCCCACTGAAGGTGACAAAATTCTGTCACGCCGTGGGCATTGTTTTAATGAGCGCGGCCAGCTTATTGAGCGTCGAACGCCTGGCCATTGATGCCGTTGCTGTCGGGGCCCATCAAGTACAGATAGATCGGCATGATCTCTTCAGGTGTCGGATTATTCAGCGGGTTTTCGCCCGGATAAGCCTGTGCCCGCATGCTGGTGCGAGTGGCACCCGGGTTGATGCTGTTGGAGCGTACTGGCGCGACGTTTTCCACTTCGTCGGCCAGGGTCTGCATCAAACCTTCGGTGGCGAACTTGGACACCCCGTAGGCGCCCCAGTAAGCACGGGCCTTGCGCCCGACGCTGCTGGAGGTGAACACCACCGAAGCGTCCCGGGACAGTTTGAGCAGCGGCAGCAGCGTGCTGGTGAGCATGAACATGGCATTGACGTTGACGTGCATCACGCGCATGAAGTTTTCGCCGGACAACTGCTCCAGAGGCGTGCGCGGGCCGATGATCGACGCGTTGTGCAGCAGGCCGTCGAGGTGGCCGAATTCGGTTTCGATCATCGCCGCCAGTTCGTCGTATTGATGCGGTAGGGCGGTTTCCAGATTGAACGGAATCACTGCCGGCTGAGGATGGCCCGCAGCTTCGATCTCATCATAGACCTGGCTCAGATTGGCCTCGGTCTTGCCCAGCAGCAACACGGTGGCGCCGTGAGTGGCGTAGGTCTTGGCGGCAGCGGCACCAATGCCACGGCCGGCGCCGGTAACCAGAATCACCCGATCCTTGAGCAGTTCGGGGCGAGCGGAATAATCAAACATGAAAAACCTCAACGGAAATAAATAAGCTGATGCGCATGTAGGGGACTGATTTTATTTTTCGCGCTCTTTGAAAAATCAATCTGTCCCCGGTCTCGCTCAAAACGGGGACAGATTAATTTTCGATGAAGCGCTGAAAATAAATCAGTCCCCTGGCTTGTCTCAGCAGCTACACAGTGCGCTATCCAGCACCTTGCGCAGGTCCAGCGGGTGATCGACCACCACGTCGGCGCCCCAATGATCGGGATTGTCGTGCGGATGGATGTAGCCATAACGCACCGCTGCGGTCTTGGTGCCGGCGTCGCGGCCGGACTCGATGTCGCGCAGGTCATCACCGACGAACAGCACGCTGGCTGGCTCCAGGCCGAGCATGCGACACGCCAGGGTCAGCGGCTCGGGGTCGGGCTTGCTGTTGGTCACGTGTTCCGGGCAGATCAGGATCGCCGAGCGCTCGGCCAGGCCCAGTTGCTCCATGATCGGTTGGGCAAAGCGCAGCGGCTTGTTGGTCACCACGCCCCAGATCAGATTGGCTTTTTCGATATCGGCCAGCAATTCGACCATGCCCTCGAACAGCTTGCTGTGGACTGCACAGTCGACTTGATAGCGTTCGAGAAACTCCAGGCGCAGCGCTTCGAATTCCGGCGCCATTGGCGAGAGGGCGAACGTCGCCGCGACCATCGCCTTGGCCCCACCGGAAATCTCATCGCGAATCAGCTTGTCCGACACCGGCGGAAAACCACGATCAGCAAGCATGCTCTGGCAGATCGCGATGAAATCCGGCGCGGTATCGAGCAGCGTGCCGTCCATGTCGAATAAAATCGCTCTCAAACGCATGTCCTTATGCCTCCCGAAGTGTCTGGATCATGTAGTTGACGTCGACATCGGACGCCAGCTTGTAGTGTTTGGTCAGTGGGTTGTAGGTCAGGCCAATGATGTCCTTGACCTGCAAGCCCGCTTCGCGACTCCAGGCGCCCAGCTCGGAAGGGCGGATGAATTTCTTGAAGTCGTGGGTGCCGCGCGGCAGCAGGCCCATGATGTATTCGGCGCCGACGATGGCGAATAGATACGCCTTGGGGTTGCGGTTGATGGTGGAGAAAAACACCTGGCCGCCCGGTTTGACCATGCGGAAGCAGGCGCGAATCACCGACGACGGGTCTGGAACGTGCTCCAGCATTTCCAGGCATGTCACCACGTCGAACTGCTCAGGCATTTCTTCGGCGAGGTCTTCGGCGGTGATCTGCCGGTAGTCCACGGTCACGCCCGACTCCAGTTGATGCAGCTGCGCCACCGCCAGCGGCGCTTCGCCCATGTCGATGCCCATTACCGTGGCGCCGCGCAGGGCCATGGCTTCGCTGAGGATGCCGCCGCCGCAACCGACATCGAGCACCTTTTTGCCGGCCAGATTGACCCGCTCGTCAATCCAGTTGACCCGCAGCGGATTGATGTCATGCAGCGGCTTGAACTCGCTGTTGCGGTCCCACCAGCGATGGGCCAGGGCTTCGAATTTAGCGATTTCAGCGTGGTCGACGTTGCTCATGGGTAGTCCTCTAAAACTCGATTCTTTCGTCCTGTCCGGGCGTTGAGGCCCGAACGGTCATTATTCGGTCTGACCTGGCTCTTTATGGCCAGAAATGCGCTGGCCCCAGGCCTTGGCGGTCTCACACAATGCTTGTTCATCCATTCGGGTCAGGCGCCGCTGGTCGAGCAGTTGCTTGCCGGCGACCCAGACGTGGGTCACGCAATCGCGGCCCGTGGCATATATAAGCTGCGACACCGGGTCATAAACCGGTTGCTGAGCGAGTCCCGAGAGGTCGAAGGCGACGATATCCGCGGCTTTGCCGATCTCCAGCGACCCCGTTTCCACCTGAATGCCCATGGCGCGGGCGCCGTTCAGGGTTGCCATGCGCAGGGCGCGATGCGCGTCCAGTGCGGTAGCCGAGCCGGCGACAGCCTTGGCCAGCAGGGCGGCCGTGCGGGTTTCGCCGAGCAGGTCCAGGTCATTGTTGCTGGCCGCGCCATCGGTGCCGATCGCGACATTGACCCCTGCTTGCCACAGGCGTTCCACCGGGCAGAAGCCGCTGGCCAGTTTCAGGTTCGATTCAGGGCAATGGATCACGCTGGAGTTGCTTTCTACCAGCAAAGCCAGGTCCTCATCGCTGATCTGGGTCATGTGTACCGCTTGAAAGCGCGGGCCCAACAGGCCGAGACGGGACAGGCGCGTCAGTGGCCGTTCATTGCGGTGCTCGACGGATTGTTCCACCTCGAAGGTGGTCTCATGTACATGCATGTGAATCATCGCGTCGAGTTCATCAGCCAGAACCCGGATTTTTTCCAGGTTTTCATCGCCGATGGTGTACGGCGCATGGGGGCCGAAGGCGATCGTGATCCGGGGATGATGCTTGAGGTCGTTGAACAGCTCGACACCCTTGTGCAGTGCTTCGTCAGCGGTGCGTGCGCCCGGAATAGGGAAGTCCAGCACAGGTACGGTGATTTGCGCGCGAATGCCACTGTTATGCACGCGTTCGCTGGCCACTTGCGGGAAGAAATACATGTCAGAGAAGCACGTGATGCCGCCTTTGAGTTGCTCGGCGATGGCCAGGTCGGTGCCGTCACGAACGAAGGCTTCGTCGACCCACTTGGCTTCGGCGGGCCAGATATGCTGCTCCAGCCAGGTCATCAGCGGCAGGTCGTCGGCCAGGCCACGAAACAGCGTCATGGCCGCGTGTCCATGGGCGTTGATCAGTCCGGGGCTGAGCAGCATGCCCGGCAGTTCGCGAACCTCCAGCGCCGCTTGCTTCAACGCTTCGGCTCTAGGGCCTATGTACACGATAAGACCGTCTCGAATGCCCAGGCCGTGTTCTTTGAGAACCACGCCAGCAGGTTCGACCGGCACCAGCCAGGTGGGCAGGAGCAACAGGTCGAGCGGGGCAGCAGGATTCGGCATAGCGGGGCATCCAGAGCTTATATACAGGGACGGCGAAGTATACCCGAGCGTCTTCGTGGGCGGCTCGCTATAATCGGCGGCTTTTGATTCCTGGCTTTCGATGTTGGTTTTCTATTTTTCAGTTGGCTTTCTATTTTTAAGTACGTGGGGTATGAGATGCGCGATCGACTATTGGCTGCTGAGAAGGTGAAAGCCATCGATTGGCGGGACGGCGCTCTGCATCTGCTCGACCAGCGCGTGCTGCCGTTCGAGGAAACCTGGCACGCGTACACCACGGTTGTGGGTGTGGCTGAGGCCATTCGCTCGATGGTTGTGCGTGGCGCGCCAGCCATTGGCATTACTGCGGCTTATGGCGTGGTGCTGGCCGCGCGCGCACGTATCGCCGCTGGCGGCGACTGGACGGCGGCCCTGGAACAGGATTTCACCTTGCTGGCTGATTCGCGGCCCACGGCCGTCAACCTGTTCTGGGCGCTGAACCGCATGCGCGAGCGCCTGCAGCGCTTGAAAGACAGCGAATCGCCCTTGGCTGCACTGGAAGCAGAGGCGGTGGCGATTCACCTGAGTGATCGCGAAGCCAACCTGACCATGGCCCAGCTCGGTGCGGACCTGATCCGCAAGCATCAGGGCAACCTGCAAACCGTATTGACCCACTGCAACACGGGTGCGCTGGCGACTGGCGGCTTCGGCACCGCGCTGGGTGTGATCCGTGCTGCGTACCTGGAAGGCATGATCGAGCGGGTCTATGCCGATGAAACCCGGCCCTGGCTGCAAGGCTCGCGTCTGACTGCCTGGGAGCTGGCCAACGAAGGCATCCCGGTCACGGTCAACGCCGACTCGGCCGCCGCGCACCTGATGCGCACCAAAGGCATTACGTGGGTCATCGTCGGTGCCGACCGCATCACCGCCAACGGCGACGTGGCGAACAAGATCGGCACCTATCAACTGGCCGTCGCTGCCATGCACCACGGCGTCCGCTTCATGGTGGTAGCGCCTAGTTCGACCATCGACATGGCCCTGGCCAGTGGCGAAGACATTCCTATTGAAGAGCGTGACGGTCATGAGTTGCTGGAACTCGGTGGTCAGCGCGTCGGTGCCGACGTCGACGCCTTCAATCCGGTATTCGACGTGACGCCGGCTGACCTGATCGATGTCATCGTGACCGAGAAGGGCATCGTCGAACGTCCCGACACCGCCAAGATGGAGCAACTGATGTGCCGCAAGCGTCTTCATTGAGTCACATGAATCCCCTGTAGGAGCTGCCGAAGGCTGCGATCGACCGGGAACCGGTCGCTTTCTTGAGATCGCTGAAGGTCGTACCGACCTTATCGCAGCCTTCGGCAGCTCCTACAGGCGAATGGCGTTTCGCCAATACCCAAAATACCCACGCAGGCCCCTCAGAGGCGCTATAAAGGCCGATCGTTGGTCGATTAGTGGTTTGTGGCAGGCTTTCAAGGGATAGGTCCCTGATCGCGATTGTGATAACATTCGGCGGTTTCCAAGGTAGCGCGATGCGGCTGCCTTTACTGCGCAGATCCATGGCACAACTCGTTGATTTGTCGTAAGTCGCTGCATGGCAAACGCCTGCAGTGACGAGCTTCGTTCGTCCCGCATGGATGTGACGAGGTTTCACCAGAAAAAGGAATCAGGCTTCTCATGGGCGAACTGGCCAAAGAAATCCTCCCGGTCAATATCGAAGACGAGCTGAAACAGTCCTACCTCGACTACGCGATGAGCGTAATCGTCGGTCGGGCACTGCCTGATGCGCGTGATGGCTTGAAGCCCGTGCATCGGCGTGTACTCTTCGCAATGAGCGAACTGGGTAACGACTGGAACAAGCCGTACAAGAAATCTGCCCGTGTGGTCGGTGACGTTATCGGTAAGTACCACCCGCATGGCGATACCGCTGTTTACGACACGATCGTACGGATGGCTCAGCCATTCTCCCTGCGCTACCTGTTGGTAGACGGTCAGGGTAACTTCGGTTCGGTGGACGGCGATAACGCCGCGGCCATGCGATACACCGAAGTACGCATGACCAAGCTGGCACACGAGCTGCTGGCTGACCTGCATAAAGAAACCGTGGACTGGGTGCCGAACTACGACGGCACCGAAATGATCCCCGCGGTCATGCCAACCCGTATTCCCAACCTGTTGGTCAACGGCTCCAGCGGTATCGCCGTGGGCATGGCGACCAACATTCCGCCGCACAACCTCGGTGAAGTCATTGACGGTTGCCTGGCGCTGATCGATAACGCCGACATCACCATCGATGAGCTGATGCAGTTCATTCCAGGTCCGGACTTCCCGACGGCCGCGATCATCAACGGTCGCGCCGGCATCGTCGAAGCCTACCGCACTGGTCGTGGGCGCATTTACATGCGTGCCCGCTCGATGATCGAAGACATCGACAAGGTCGGTGGTCGCCAGCAGATCGTCATCACCGAACTGCCGTACCAGTTGAACAAAGCACGTCTGATCGAGAAGATCGCCGAGCTGGTCAAAGAGAAGAAGCTCGAAGGCATTACCGAGCTGCGCGACGAGTCCGACAAAGACGGTATGCGCGTGGTGATCGAGCTGCGTCGTGGCGAAGTGCCTGAGGTGATCCTCAACAACCTCTACGCCCAGACTCAGCTGCAATGCGTTTTCGGTATCAACATCGTTGCGCTGATCGATGGCCGTCCGCGGATCCTCAACCTCAAGGACCTGCTGGAAGCCTTCGTTCGTCACCGCCGCGAAGTTGTCACCCGTCGTACCGTTTTCGAACTGCGTAAAGCCCGTGAACGTGGTCATTTGCTCGAAGGCCAAGCGGTCGCCTTGTCGAACATCGACCCGGTTATCGCCCTGATCAAAGCCTCGCCGACGCCAGCTGAAGCCAAGACAGCGCTGATCGAAACGCCGTGGGAATCCAGCGCCGTGGTGCAAATGGTCGAGCGTGCCGGTGCAGATTCCTGCCGTCCGGACAACCTCGATCCGCAATACGGTCTGCGCGACGGCAAGTATTTCCTGTCGCCGGAACAGGCTCAGGCGATTCTGGAACTGCGTCTGCACCGTCTGACCGGTCTCGAACACGAAAAACTGCTGACCGAATACCAGGAAATCCTCACTCAGATCGGCGAGCTGCTGCGCATTCTCAACAGCGCCGAGCGTCTGATGGAAGTGATCCGCGAAGAGCTGGAGCTGATCCGCGCCGAATACGGCGATGTGCGTCGCACCGAGATTCTCGATGCGCGTCTGGACCTGACCCTGGGCGACCTGATCACCGAAGAAGAGCGCGTTGTCACCATCTCTCACGGTGGTTATGCCAAGACTCAGCCACTGGCCGTCTACCAGGCTCAGCGCCGCGGCGGTAAAGGCAAATCGGCTACGGGCGTCAAGGATGAGGACTACATCGCTCACCTGCTGGTCGCCAACAGTCACACCACCCTGTTGATGTTCTCCAGCAAGGGCAAGGTGTACTGGCTCAAGACTTACGAAATTCCGGAAGCGTCCCGTGCTGCTCGTGGTCGTCCGTTGGTCAACCTGTTGCCGCTGGGTGAGGGTGAGTTCATCACCACCATGCTGCCGGTCGAGGAATACACCGAAGGTCACTTCATCTTCATGGCCACCGCTGGCGGTACCGTGAAGAAGACGCCGCTGGAGCAATTCAGCCGTCAACGCAGCGTCGGTCTGATCGCGCTGGAGCTGGACGAAGACGATATCCTGATTTCCGCAGCTATCACCGATGGCGAGCGCGAAGTCATGCTGTTCTCCGACGGCGGCAAAGTAACGCGCTTTAAAGAGTCCGACGTTCGCGCCATGGGTCGTACCGCTCGCGGTGTACGCGGCATGCGCCTGCCGGAAGGTCAGAAACTGATTTCCATGCTGATCCCGGAAGAAGGCAGCCAGATTCTCACCGCTTCGGCGCGTGGTTATGGCAAGCGCACCGCGATCACCGAGTTCCCTGAGTACAAACGTGGCGGTCAGGGCGTTATCGCCATGGTCAGCAACGACCGTAATGGCCGTCTGGTCGGTGCGGTACAAGTGCTCGATGGCGAAGAAATCATGCTGATTTCCGACCAGGGCACTCTGGTCCGCACCCGCGTTGATGAGGTTTCCAGCTTGGGTCGTAATACCCAGGGCGTGACCTTGATCAAGCTCGCCAGCGACGAAACACTGGTCGGTCTGGAGCGTGTTCAAGAGCCATCGGAAGTCGAAGGCGAAGAGCTTGAGGGTGAAGCGCTGGAAGGCGAAGAGCTGGATGTCGCTGAAATCGACGAAGACGTCGACCACCTGCAAGCCGACGCAGCGCCGGACGAAGAAGAGCCGCAAGACTGAACCGCAAGATAGGGGGCTGACAATCCCCCTGTAGGAGCTGCCGAAGGCTGCGATAAAATCGGCACGATTTTCGTTGGCGTTGGTGGTTGCAACCGCTTCGCGGTTGATCGCAGCCTTCGGCAGCTCCTACGGCCTTCGGCCAGAAGCAATACAAAGCGTACAGACCCAAGCATTGATGAGAGTGGATATGAGCAAGCGAGCTTTTAACTTCTGCGCAGGTCCTGCCGCGCTCCCTGAAGCTGTTCTGCTGCGTGCCCAGGCAGAACTCCTGGACTGGCATGGCAAAGGCCTGTCCGTCATGGAAATGAGTCATCGCAGTGATGAGTTCGTCTCCATTGCCAACAAGGCCGAGCAGGATCTGCGCGACCTTCTGAGCATTCCCTCGAACTACAAAGTACTGTTCCTGCAAGGCGGCGCAAGCCAGCAATTTGCCCAGATTCCGCTGAATCTGCTGCCGGAAAATGCCCGGGCCGATTACATCGACACCGGCATCTGGTCGCAGAAAGCCATTGAAGAAGCCTCGCGCTTCGGCACCGTCAACATCGCTGCCAGCGCCAAGCCTTACGACTATTTTGCCATCCCGGGTCAGAACGAGTGGGAGCTGTCCAAAGACGCTGCCTACGTTCACTACGCGCCCAACGAAACCATTGGCGGTCTGGAATTCAGCTGGATTCCTGAAACCGGCGACGTCCCGCTCGTGGCCGACATGTCTTCGGATATTCTGTCGCGCCCGGTGGATGTCTCCAGATTCGGCATGATCTACGCCGGTGCGCAGAAAAACATCGGCCCAAGCGGTATCGTCGTGGTGATCATTCGTGAAGACCTGCTCGGTCATGCCCGTTCGATCTGCCCGACTATGCTCAACTACAAGGTCGCCGCCGATAACGCGTCGATGTACAACACCCCGCCGACCCTGTCCTGGTACCTGTCCGGCCTAGTGTTCGAGTGGCTCAAGGAGCAGGGCGGCGTGGAAGCCATCGGCAAGCTCAATGACGTCAAACAGCGCACGCTGTACGATTTCATCGACGCCAGTGGCCTGTACAGCAACCCGATCAACAAATCCGATCGCTCGTGGATGAACGTGCCGTTCCGTCTGGCCGATGATCGTCTGGACAAGCCGTTCCTGGTCGGCGCCGAGGCGCGTGGCCTGCTCAACCTCAAGGGTCATCGTTCGGTCGGCGGCATGCGTGCCTCCATCTATAACGCCGTCGATATCCATGGGGTCAATGCCTTGGTGGCGTACATGACAGAGTTCGAGAAGGAACACGGCTAATGTCTGAAGAAGAGCTCAAGGCGCTGCGGGTACGCATTGACAGCCTGGACGAGAAAGTTCTGGAGCTGATCAGTGAGCGTGCGCGCTGTGCGCAGGAAGTTGCGCGAGTGAAAATGGCTTCGCTGGCGGAAGGCGAAGTCCCGGTGTTCTACCGTCCCGAGCGCGAAGCCCAAGTGCTCAAGCGCGTGATGGAGCGCAACAAAGGGCCGTTGGGTAACGAGGAGATGGCGCGTCTGTTCCGCGAAATCATGTCTTCGTGCCTGGCGCTTGAGCAGCCGCTTAAAGTGGCTTACCTCGGCCCGGAAGGCACCTTCACTCAAGCTGCGGCAATGAAGCACTTTGGTCATGCGGTCATCAGCTTGCCGATGGCGGCCATCGACGAAGTGTTCCGTGAAGTGGCGGCCGGGGCGGTGAATTTTGGCGTGGTCCCGGTGGAGAACTCCACTGAGGGCGCAGTCAATCACACCCTCGACAGCTTTCTCGAACACGACATGGTCATCTGTGGCGAAGTCGAGTTGCGTATCCACCACCATCTGTTGGTCGGTGAAAACACCAAGACCGACAGCATCAGTCGCATCTACTCCCACGCTCAGTCGCTGGCCCAGTGCCGCAAGTGGCTGGACGCGCATTACCCGAATGTCGAGCGCATCGCCGTTGCCAGCAACGCCGAAGCCGCCAAGCGGGTCAAGGGCGAATGGAGTTCGGCGGCCATCGCCGGTGATATGGCGGCAGGGTTGTATGGTCTGACGCGTATCGCGGAAAAAATCGAAGATCGCCCGGATAACTCCACGCGGTTCTTGATGATCGGCAATCAGGAAGTCCCGCCTACCGGCGACGACAAGACCTCGATCATCGTTTCAATGAGCAACAAACCCGGCGCGCTGCATGAATTGCTGGTGCCCTTCCATGAGAACGGAATCGACCTGACCCGTATCGAAACCCGACCTTCGCGCAGCGGTAAATGGACCTACGTGTTCTTTATCGACTTCGTCGGCCATCACCGAGATCCGTTGATCAAGGCCGTGTTGGAGAAGATCAGTCAGGAAGCAGTGGCACTCAAGGTGCTGGGTTCCTACCCGAAAGCGGTTCTCTAAAGGGGTTAGCACTACATGAGCGGCGACTTCCTCGCCCTGGCGCAGCCGGGCGTGCAAAAACTTTCGCCTTACGTCCCGGGTAAGCCTGTGGACGAACTGGCGCGCGAGCTGGACATCGATCCGGCCAACATCATCAAGCTGGCCAGCAACGAAAACCCGCTGGGCGCGAGCCCTAAAGCGTTGGCGGCGATTCGCGATGAGCTGGCCGAGCTGACCCGCTACCCGGACGGCAACGGTTTCGAGCTCAAGGCACGTCTTGCGCAACGCTGCGGTGTGCAAGCCAGTCAAGTGACGTTGGGCAATGGCTCCAACGACATTCTTGAGCTGGTCGCTCGCGCCTGGCTGGCGCCGGGGCTGAACGCGGTGTTCAGCGAGCATGCGTTCGCCATCTATCCGATCGTCACCCAGGCCGTTGGCGCCGATGCCCGCGTCGCGCCCGCCAAGGACTGGGGGCACGATCTGCCGGCGATGCTGGCCGCTATCGATAGCAACACCCGCGTCGTGTTCATCGCCAATCCGAATAACCCGACCGGCACCTGGTTCGGTCCGAACGCCCTGGCTGACTTCCTCGCCAAGGTGCCGGAAAACGTATTGGTGGTACTGGACGAGGCCTACATCGAATACGCCGAAGGCGCGGAGCTGCCGGATGGTCTGGATTATCTGGCGGATTATCCCAACCTGCTGGTGTCGCGCACTTTCTCCAAAGCCTACGGGTTGGCATCGCTGCGCGTCGGTTATGGCTTGTCTTCGCCGGTGGTCGCCGATGTTCTCAATCGCGTGCGTCAGCCGTTCAACGTCAACAGCCTCGCCCTGGCCGCAGCCTGTGCTGCGCTGGGCGATACCGAATACGTGGCCGAAAGCCGCCGTTTGAATGAGGCCGGCATGCAGCAACTGGAGCAGGGTCTGCGTTCGCTGGCCCTGAGCTGGATTCCGTCCAAAGCCAACTTCCTTGCCGTCGATCTCGGTCGCGAAGGCGCATCGGTCTATCAGGGGCTGCTGCGAGAGGGTGTGATCGTGCGTCCGATTGGTGGGTATGGCATGCCGAACCACCTTCGGGTCAGCATCGGTCTGCCGAGCGAAAACGCACGCTTCCTCGAGGCGCTGGCCAAGGTTCTGGCGCGTGGTTGATGTCATGCCAGTGCAATCAGCTCATCCTATGATCGGTCGCCTGGTGGTGGTCGGCCTCGGTTTGATCGGTGGATCGTTCGCCAAAGGCCTGCGTGAAAGCGGTCTGTGCCGCGAAGTGGTGGGGGTCGATCTGAACCCGCACTCGCGCAAGCTGGCGGTTGAACTGGGTGTGGTCGATCGCTGTGAAGAGGATGTGGCTACCGCCTGTCGCGGCGCTGATGTCATCCAGCTCGCCGTGCCTATTCTGGCGATGGAAAAGTTGCTGGCGCTGTTGGCGACCCTTGACCTTGGCAATGCCGTACTGACAGATGTCGGCAGTGCCAAGGGCAATGTGGTACGTGCCGCGCGTCTGGCGTTTGGCGGTTTGCCCGCGCGCTTTGTGCCGGGGCATCCGATTGCCGGATCCGAGCAAAGTGGAGTCGAAGCCTCCAACGCCCAACTGTTCCGTCGGCATAAAGTGATTTTGACGCCGCTGGCCGAAACTGACCCGGCGGCACTGGCCCTGGTCGACCGTTTGTGGTCCGAGCTGGGTGCTGATGTCGAGCATATGGAGGTCGAGCGTCACGACGAAGTGTTGGCGGCGACCAGTCATTTACCGCATCTGCTGGCGTTTGGTCTTGTGGATTCGCTGGCCAAGCGCAACGAAAATCTGGACATCTTTAGATACGCAGCGGGCGGTTTCCGCGATTTCACAAGGATCGCGGGCAGTGACCCGGTGATGTGGCACGACATCTTTCTCGCCAACCGTGAGGCGGTGTTACGCACATTAGATACATTTCGCAGTGATCTTGACGCCTTGCGCGACGCGGTCGATGCGGGGGATGGGCATCAATTGCTGGGCGTTTTCACTCGCGCCCGTGTTGCTCGCGAGCATTTCAGTAAAATCCTGGCCCGTCGGGCCTATGTGGACGCTATGAACTCCAACGACCTGATTTTTCTGGCTAACCCTGGTGGACGCGTCTCTGGACGTATCCGGGTTCCAGGCGACAAATCGATTTCCCACCGCTCGATCATGCTCGGCTCGCTGGCCGAAGGCACGACCGAAGTCGAAGGCTTCCTCGAAGGTGAAGACGCGCTGGCAACCCTGCAGGCGTTCCGCGACATGGGTGTCGTGATCGAAGGCCCGCAGCACGGTCGCGTGACCATTCATGGTGTCGGCCTGCATGGCTTGAAAGCCGCTCCGGGTCCGATCTATCTGGGTAACTCCGGTACCTCGATGCGCCTGCTCTCCGGTTTGCTGGCTGCGCAGAACTTCGACAGCACCTTGACCGGCGATGCCTCGCTGTCCAAACGTCCGATGAACCGCGTCGCCAATCCATTGCGTGAAATGGGCGCCGTGATCGAGACTGCAGCTGAAGGTCGTCCGCCGATGACCATTCGTGGGGGTAAGCGTTTGACGGGTCTGAACTACAGCATGCCGATGGCCAGCGCCCAGGTGAAATCCTGCCTGTTGCTGGCCGGTCTGTATGCGCAAGGCAAGACCAGCGTCACCGAACCTGCGCCGACCCGCGACCACACCGAGCGCATGTTGCGCGGCTTCGGCTATCCGGTGAGCGTCCAGGGCAGCACTGCTTCCGTGGAGTCCGGCCACAAGCTGACCGCGACCCACATCGAAGTGCCGGCTGATATCTCCTCGGCGGCATTCTTCCTGGTCGCGGCTTCTATTGCCGAGGGCTCGGATCTGCTGCTCGAACACGTCGGCATCAACCCGACCCGTACCGGTGTTATCGATATTCTGCGTCTGATGGGTGCCGATATCACCCTGGAAAACCCGCGCGAAGTCGGCGGCGAGCCTGTGGCTGACCTGCGCGTGCGTGCAGCCAAACTCAAAGGCATCGACATTCCTGAGGCGTTGGTCCCGCTGGCGATCGACGAATTCCCGGTGCTGTTCGTGGCTGCGGCCTGTGCAGAAGGGCGTACCGTCCTGCGCGGTGCCGAAGAACTGCGCGTCAAGGAGTCCGACCGCATCCAGGTCATGGCTGACGGCTTGCTGGCGCTGGGTGTCAAAGTCGAGCCGACCCCTGATGGCATTATCATTGATGGTGCCGGCTCCAGTGTGGAGGCTTTCGGCGGCGGCGAAGTGCACGGTCACGGCGACCATCGCATTGCCATGGCTTTCAGCGTTGCTTCATTGCGCGCGTCGGCACCGATCCGTATTCATGATTGTGCCAACGTCGCAACCTCATTCCCCAACTTCCTCACACTCTGCGCTCAAGTCGGCATCCGTGTGGCACAAGAGGCGCAGTCGTGAAGATTCAAGCTCCCGTTATCACCATCGATGGACCTAGCGGTTCTGGCAAAGGCACTGTTGCCGGTCTGCTGGCCAAGCATCTGGGTTGGTGCCTGCTCGATTCCGGCGCGCTGTATCGCCTGCTGGCCTTCGCCGCGCGCAACCACGGCGTCGACCTGACCAACGAAGAAGCCCTCAAACTGTTGGCTGCGCACCTGGACGTGCAATTCGAAGCTACCTCTGGCGGCCACGGGCAGCGCATCACGCTGGAAGGTGAAGACGTCACCCACGCCATCCGCAACGAACAGATCGGCAATGGTGCTTCGCAAGTCGCTTCACTGCCGGCGGTGCGCGATGCGTTGCTCCAGCGCCAGCGCGCTTTTCAGGAAGCGCCGGGCCTGGTTGCCGATGGCCGCGACATGGGCACCGTGGTGTTTCCAGACGCGCCGCTGAAGATTTTCTTGACCGCCAGCGCCGAGGAGCGAGCACGTCGCCGTTACTTGCAGTTGAAGGCCAAGGGTGATGATGTTAGTCTGTCGAGTCTGCTAGATGAGATATGTGCACGCGACGAGCGTGACACCCAGCGAGCGGTAGCCCCGCTCAAGCCGGCGCACGACGCCATACAGCTGGATTCCACTGAATTATCTATCGAGCAGGTGCTTGAACGCATCTTGAGTGAAGTCGCGATTCGCGATATCGCCGGATGACAGAAGAAGCGTGTGGGAGACCAGTCATAGTCCCACAGGCTTTCTTTTACTTGAACGAAACCCACGCTGTCTGGAGCGTGGCAGATGGGCGTATCCTTCGCCCTTGATCAACAGGAATTAAAATGAGCGAAAGCTTTGCAGAACTTTTTGAAGAAAGCCTAAAGACCCTCAACCTTCAGGCTGGTTCGATCATCACCGCGATCATCGTTGATATCGATTACCAGGCTGGCTGGGTTACGGTTCACGCCGGTCTGAAATCTGAAGGCCTCATCCCGCTAGAGCAGTTCCATAACGATGCTGGCGAGCTGACCATCAAGATCGGCGACGAAGTGCACGTTGCACTGGACGCGGTCGAAGATGGCTTTGGCGAAACCAAGCTGTCCCGCGAAAAAGCCAAGCGTGCTGAGTGCTGGATTGTTCTGGAAGCAGCTTTCGCAGCTGAAGAAGTGGTCAAGGGCGTTATCAACGGTAAGGTTAAAGGCGGCTTCACTGTCGACGTTAACGGCATCCGTGCGTTCCTGCCTGGTTCTCTGGTTGATGTCCGCCCAGTGCGTGACACGACTCACCTGGAAGGCAAAGAGCTCGAATTCAAGGTCATCAAACTCGACCAGAAACGCAACAACGTTGTCGTTTCCCGTCGCAGCGTCCTTGAAGCCGAGAACAGCGCTGAGCGCGAAGCTCTGCTGGAATCCTTGCAAGAAGGTCAGCAAGTCAAAGGTATCGTCAAAAACCTCACCGATTACGGCGCATTCGTCGATCTGGGTGGCGTCGATGGCCTGCTGCACATTACCGACATGGCTTGGAAACGCATCAAACATCCATCGGAAATCGTCAACGTTGGCGATGAGATCGATGTAAAAGTCCTGAAGTACGATCGCGAGCGCAATCGTGTTTCCCTGGGTCTGAAGCAGTTGGGCGAAGATCCATGGGTCGCTATCAAAGCTCGTTACCCAGAAGGCACTCGCGTAACCGCACGCGTTACCAACCTGACCGACTACGGCTGCTTCGCTGAGCTGGAAGAAGGCGTTGAAGGCCTGGTACACGTTTCCGAAATGGACTGGACCAACAAAAACATCCACCCTTCGAAAGTCGTACAAGTTGGCGACGAAGTGGAAGTTATGGTTCTGGACATCGACGAAGAGCGTCGTCGTATCTCCCTCGGCATCAAACAGTGCAAATCTAACCCATGGGAAGATTTCTCTGGCCAGTTCAACAAGGGCGATAAAATCTCCGGCACCATCAAGTCGATCACCGATTTCGGTATCTTCATTGGTCTGGACGGCGGCATCGACGGCCTGGTTCACCTGTCCGACATCTCCTGGAGCGAAGTGGGCGAAGAAGCCGTACGTCGCTTCAAGAAGGGCGACGAGCTCGACACCGTGATCCTGTCTGTTGATCCAGAGCGTGAACGCATCTCCCTGGGTATCAAACAGCTGGAAAGCGATCCGTTCTCCGAGTACGTGATGACCAACGACAAAGGCGCTATCGTTCGCGGTATCGTTAAAGAAGTTGACGCCAAAGGCGCCATCATCACTCTGGCCGACGACATCGAAGCTTCCCTGAAAGCCTCCGAAATCAGCCGTGACCGCGTTGAAGACGCGCGTAACGTTCTGAAAGAAGGCGAAGAGATCGAAGCCAAGATCATCAGCGTTGACCGCAAGAGCCGCGTAATCCAATTGTCCATCAAGTCGAAAGACGTTGAAGACGAGAAAGAAGCTATCCAAAGCCTGCGCTCCAAGCCAGAAACTGCGGAAAGCACAGGTCCTACCACCATCGGTGACCTGCTTCGCGCACAAATGGAAAAACAGAACTAAGTTCTGATTGACCATAGAAAAAGGGCGACTTCGGTCGCCCTTTTTTGTACCTGCGATTTGCCACCCTCCAGAAATATTTCGCCAAACGACAAACGTAGCCCTTCTATCTTCACGCAGATAACTTTGGCGTCTGAGTTATCACCGGTGAGGAGGGCAGCGGAATGCCCGATCAAGCGCATAATCGCCGCTTGCGGACAGGTCGATTTTCGGAGCCTGGCCGCATCTACCAACTAACCACTGTCGTCCAAAACCGCCGCCCCATCTTCAAAGACTGGCGCCTGGGACGTCTGGTGGTTACCGAATTAAAGAGAGCTGAAGAGCAAAATCTGGTTCTGTCACTAGCGTGGGTGGTAATGCCCGATCACCTCCATTGGCTAATCGAGTTACAGCAAGACTCTCTTTCTCGTGTCATGCAGCAGGTTAAGGCTCGCAGCGGCATTGCAGTCAATAAGGCTACCCATAACGAAAGCTGCGTATGGCAACGCGGATATCACGACACA
Organism: Pseudomonas sp. ASL3; assembly: GCF_056680425.1. Classification (NCBI taxonomy): domain Bacteria; kingdom Pseudomonadati; phylum Pseudomonadota; class Gammaproteobacteria; order Pseudomonadales; family Pseudomonadaceae; genus Pseudomonas; species Pseudomonas sp. ASL3. The sequence goes on from NZ_CM155281.1 coordinate 401,879, forward strand.
GCAGTTCGCAATGAGGACGACCTGAAAAAATTCGCCCGCTACATAGTGGCAAATCCACTACGTGCCGGATTGGTCAAGCGAATAGGTGATTACCCATTGTGGGACGCAATATGGCTTTAGAGTCGAATTCGAATCCGCTGGAAGGCCAAGACTGCGCGCCCCGGTCACTCCCACTCAGATCTGCCGGGCCCAACCGCTTCTGGCCAACGGCCGTAGGAGCTGACTTGTCTGCGAAGGACACAACACGGTCCCCCTGACCCAACACCTCCTTGAGCAGTGGCACCAACCGCTTCTGGCCGGTGGCCGTAGGAGCTGACTTGTCTGCGATCGGTCCGGGGTCGCGTCCGACCGAAGCAGTCGCAAATAGGCTGGACACGATATCGCTGGAAGGTCCTTCGGCCCTTTTCGCAGACAAGTCAGCTCCTACGCCCTCCGGGCAGAATCGAGACCCATGTTTGCTGCGCGACAGCGCGGCGTCGAAGACGGAGCGGGTCCCCTACTCAAATCTGCCTGGCCCAAACCGCTTCTGGCCAACGGCCGTAGGAGCTGACTTGTCTGCGAAGACCCTACAACGCGGTCTGTCTGGCGCACCGCAGTGAGGCTTTCGCAGACAAGTCAGCTCCTACGCCCTCCGGGCAAAATCGAGACCGAGTTTGCTGTGCGACAGCACGGGCCCACCTACTCAAATCTGCCTGGCCCAAACCGCTTCTGGCCAACGGCCGTAGGAGCTGACTTGTCTGCGAACCAGACGACGCATTCCGTCAGGCACACCGCGTTGCGGCCTTCGCAGACAAGTCAGCTCCTACACCCTCCGGGCAGAATCGAGACCCAGTTTGCTGCGCGACAGCGCGGGCCCTTCTACCCAGATCTGCCTGGCACCAACCGCTTCTGGCCAACGGCCGCAGCACCTGACTTGCCTGCGAAGAACACAACGGCCCCCCTGACACAACACCTCCCCGAGCAGCTCATCCCACCGTCCAAGCCTGAATGAGCCAAGCCCAATGACATCCCTTGAAACCAAATCCCATTCCCCACCGTTCCTTTCGATGAGACGGGCCCAACAAGATGCAGCTAGACTTCGGGGTGTCTTTGAGCTGTAGCGGGGCAACGTACCCTGCATAAGGAACTGCATGAAACGAATCATCATCGTGCTAGCCGTACTGGTCCTCACAGGCTGCGCCACCTCTCATAAAACCAAAGTAATACGCGGTCAAAGTGGATTACAGATCGAATGCTCCGGGATGACCTCCAGCTGGGACAGGTGCTATGCCCGGGCAGCTCGGGAATGCAAGCCCGGTGGTTTCAAAGTCCTCGGCAAATCCAGTGACGTCGAAGAGGATCCCGATGACTATCCATTCGGCTGGAACCCTGCCGGCTACTTCAGTCGCCGTATGTTCGTGGTCTGTAACTAATCGCCTGAATCCTGTTTATGCACCAGCAAATGTCATAAATGAAAGGAACTTCCCCCTGCGCGAATCATCCTTCACATAAGTCAATGCCTGGACTGTTCAAATCCCTCAAGTCATGCTAAAACCTTTGAAGCGCTTACCTAGCTGCTTGAAAAAGAAGGGAAAAATATGACGAAGTCGGAGTTGATCGAACGAATTGTCACCCATCAAGGGCTGCTCTCATCCAAGGATGTCGAGCTGGCCATCAAGACCATGCTTGAGCAAATGTCCCAATGCCTCGCCACCGGTGATCGCATCGAGATACGTGGTTTTGGCAGTTTCTCATTGCACTATCGCGCACCCCGCGTAGGGCGTAACCCAAAGACTGGTCAGTCCGTGAGCCTGGATGGCAAATTCGTCCCTCACTTCAAGCCGGGTAAAGAGTTGCGCGACCGGGTCAACGAAGACGAGGAAGAGGGCTTTTAATGCCCTCGATGGAAGGAGCAGCAGATGCGGAACGTTAAGCGCGTCCTATTGGCCGTAGTCATTCTGCTGGTTGTCCTGGCGACGGTAGTGTTCGTGCTGGAAAACCAACAACCTGTCGCTCTGGTCTTTCTTGGTTGGTCAACCCCACCGCTTTCCGTGGCTGTCCCCGTGATCCTGGCCCTGCTGCTAGGGATGGTGATTGGTCCCGTTCTCGGTTGGATTGTGTCTCTGCGTAAAAAGAGCAAAAAGACGATCAAAACTGCCTGAGCCGGACAGCTTTTGAGTTTGTCTCCCCCAAAGATAGCAACAGAAAGAATTTGCAAAACGTTCGAGCCTGATCTGAGCCAGATTCGGCTGTGCCAAACCATTTTTTATGGACTAATTGTGCCTCTACGTCGCTTTGTCGAGGAGGCCTCATGCTTTACCCGGAAATCATTCACCACGGTGCAGTCACGGGGGGCACCGGTTCCTGTCATCAGTTGAGGATGGATGAGAGCAATAGCCTGCTCATCGATTGCGGACTGTTCCAAGGCACTGAAACCAGCACTGGAGGTGGGCGTGGCGCTCACGACCTCGGCATTGACTTCCCCATCGCCGATATAAAAGTACTGATCGTTACCCACGTTCACATGGATCATGTCGGACGCATTCCCTACCTGCTGGCAGCCGGCTTCAAAGGATCCATTCTTTGCACCGAACCTTCCGCTGTATTGCTTCCCTTGGTACTCGAAGACGCCTTCAAGCTCAGCTTCAGTCGTGACCAAAGCAAAGTCGAACGCTACTTGCGACTGATCAAGAAGCGCACAGTCGCCTTGCCCTATAACCATTGGTTCAGCCTGGTCGATACGTCTGAATTGAACTGCAAAGTCAGGCTACAGCGGGCAGGTCATATACTGGGTTCCGCCTATGTTGAATGTGATCTCCAATACCCGGCAACCAGCAAGCAGCGCCGTATCGTATTTTCCGGCGACCTCGGAGCCCCCCACACGCCATTGCTACGACCGCCCAAGTCACCCGAGCGCGCCGACGTTCTAGTATTGGAAAGCACTTACGGAGACCGCATTCACGAAGATCGCAGCACACGGCAAGTGCGACTCGAAGCCGTCATCGATCGCGCGCTTGAAGATCACGGTACCATCCTCATCCCCGCATTCAGCCTGGGCCGCACCTAGGAACTGCTCTACGAAATCGAAGACATCCTCCACCGCAAAAAACTGATCTCGCCCGATCTGGCTCAAAAACAGTCCGCAAGCATCAGTGCCGGACAGCCACTGCCTGTCGATTGGCCACAGCTCCCCATCATTCTGGATTCACCCCTTGCAGGACGCATCACCAGCGCCTATCGAACGCTCAACGATTACTGGGACGACGAAGCCAACGAGCGACTGAAGAGCGGCCGCAAGCCACTTCGCTTTGAGCAGTTGCTGACCATCGAAACACACCAACAGCACCTCCAGACCCTGAACTACCTGACAAGCACCGGCCGCCCGGCAATCGTCATCGCCGGCAATGGCATGTGTTCCAGCGGTCGTATCGTCAACTACCTCAAGGCCATGCTCGGGGACAAGCGGCACCACGTGTTGTTCGTTGGCTATCAGGCCAAGGGTACGCCGGGGGCGGCGATACAGCGGTTTGAGCAGAAGGGCGGTTATGTGGAACTGGATGGGGAGCGGTTTGAAATTCGGGCGGGGATTACCAGCCTGGGAGGGTATTCAGCGCATGCGGATCAGAGTGGGTTGGTCAAGTTTGTGACGGGGATGGCGCAATGGCCGGGAGAAGTGAGGTTAGTTCATGGGGAGGAGGGGGCGAAGAGGGTGTTGGGTGAGGCGTTGGTCGAGCGCTATGGAGCTAAAGAGAGGCAAGTGTCGTTGGTGGTTCCGGTGTGAGCTTGAGATTCATTCAAAAACAGTTTCTTACGACTCAACCCATTGGGTTTAAAAGATTTTTTTGGAATGCGGGACCAACTGTGGGAGATTCTATGTTCCCAGGCAATACGCCGAACCCATGTAGGAGCTGCCGAAGGCTGCGATAAGGCCGGAACGGCCTTCAAGAAATATCTGCATCTACGACCGGTTCCCGGTCGATCGCAGCCTTCGGCAGCTCCTACAGATTTAGCGTGAACCCAATACCGTGTTTGCTGCGCCACAGCGCGGCGTCGAAGACGGGGCGGGATCTCTTATCAAACAGCCTGTAAACCGCTGAAAAATAAAATATAAATTTTAAGTCAAGCACCGATCGACTGTAGGAGCTGACTTGTCTGCGAAGACCATACGCTGCGGTCTTTCAGGCATACCGAGTCACGGCTTTCGCAGACAAGTCAGCTCCTACGCCCTCCGGGCAGAATCGGGATCGTGTTTGCTGCGCGACAGCGCGGCGTCGAAGACGGGGCGGGATCTCCCACCAGATCCGGTGAAGCCCCCAAAAAATTATGTTTTTTAGAGTGCGGTTGATATTATTTTGATATCAAAAACCCAGATAAAAACGGTCAATTACTTGAATTCTGAGGCGCAGTTGGTCCTCTGACGTTAGCAATGTCTTCTTTTAGCTGTAAAATGCCGCGATGTATTGTCTCTGGTCGGGCTCTATCTTGGGCTCGATCTCAATCGGACAGGTCACTCGCTCAAAAGCTCGAGCTGATGCGCTAGCTTTTGCTTCTATGGATTAGACGAGGCCGGCATGCAGCTTTGTCAGACACTCAAAGGTATGAACTTCGCGTGAAAATTCTAGTTACCGGCGGCGCAGGATTCATTGGTTCTGCAGTCATTCGCCACATCATTTCCAACACAACCGACTCGGTTGTGAACGTCGATAAGCTCACCTACGCAGGTAATCTGGAATCGCTTTCTGAGGTCGATCACAGTGATCGTTACGCCTTCGAGCGCGTTGACATCTGTAACCGTGAAGACGTCGAACGCGTGTTCCGCGATCACAGTCCGGACGCGGTGATGCACCTGGCTGCCGAATCTCATGTCGACCGCTCGATCAGCGGCCCTTCTGAATTCATTCAGACCAATATCATTGGCACCTACACGTTGCTGGAAGTGGCCCGTCAGTATTGGAACGGTCTGGACGAAACGCGCAAAGCTGCATTCCGCTTTCACCACATCTCAACCGATGAAGTGTACGGCGACCTCGAAGGTCCTGAAGACCTCTTCACAGAAAGCACGCCGTATCAGCCAAGCTCGCCGTATTCGGCCAGTAAAGCCAGCTCTGACCATTTGGTCCGTGCCTGGAGCCGTACCTACGGTTTGCCAACGCTTGTGACCAACTGCTCGAACAACTACGGTCCGTACCACTTCCCTGAGAAACTGATCCCGCTGATCATTCTCAATGCCCTTGAGGGCAAGCCTTTGCCTGTCTATGGCAAAGGCAATCAGGTGCGTGATTGGCTCTACGTCGAAGACCATGCCCGTGCCTTGTACAAAGTCGTCACCGAAGGAGAGCTCGGCGAGACTTACAACATCGGTGGTCATAACGAGAAACAGAACCTCGACGTGGTCCACACCTTGTGTGCGTTGCTCGATGAGTTGCGGCCTGATTCCGCGTTCCGTCCTCACGCCAGCCTGATTACCTACGTTCAGGACCGTCCGGGACATGATCTGCGTTACGCAATTGATGCGAGCAAAATTCAGCGCGAACTCGGCTGGGTACCGCAAGAGACCTTCGAGTCGGGCATTCGCAAAACCGTCGAATGGTACCTCGACAACCCAGAGTGGGTCGCTCACGTGAAGAGCGGCACCTATCAGCAATGGATCGATACAAACTACGCCTCTCGCTCAGGTAAACCATGAAGATCCTGCTGCTTGGAAAGAACGGCCAGGTAGGTTGGGAGTTGCAGCGCGCGCTCTGTGTGCTTGGCGAAGTGGTTGCTCTGGACCGAAATGTCGTCGACAGCCCGTACGGTCAGCTGTGTGGTGACCTGGCCGATCTCGACGCATTGCGTGAAACCATTCGCGTTGTCAGGCCAGATGTCATCGTCAATGCAGCCGCTTACACCGCCGTCGATAAAGCTGAAACAGAACGTGAGCTGGCACATCGGATCAACGCCTTGGCGAGCCAGGTGATGGCCGAGGAAACCCTGGCACTTGATGGGTTGCTGATTCACTACTCCACCGACTACGTGTTCGACGGCAGTGGCGATCGTCCGTGGAAAGAAACCGATGCCGTCTCGCCGGTGAACCACTACGGCGTGACCAAGCTCGCTGGCGAGCAAATGATTCAGGCGACAGGCTGCAAGCACCTGATCTTTCGCACCAGCTGGGTTTACGGGGCGCGTGGTAATAACTTCGCCAAGACGATGCTCAGGTTAGCCAAGGATCGTCAAACGCTGAGCGTCATCGCAGACCAGGTGGGGGCACCCACCGGTGCGGATCTGCTGGCGGACGTCACGGTATTGGCGCTCCAGAAAGCGCTGGATTGCCCGCAGATCAGCGGCGTCTATCATCTGGCCGCGGCAGGTGAGGTTTCCTGGTATGCCTACGCGCGACATGTGATTGAATTTTCTCGGTCTCAGGGTGATCTTTTGGCCGTGGAGACAGTCGAACCTATCGACACCGCTGCCTATCCGACGCCCGCTCGCCGTCCTCTGAACTCTCGTTTGGATACACAGAAGCTGCGCGACACCTTTTCGTTGCACTTGCCGGATTGGCAAAGTGGTGTAACCCGAATGCTTATGGAAGTTTTGAATAAATGATCACGACTAATCGCAAAGGCATCATCCTCGCTGGCGGTTCAGGCACGCGCCTGCACCCGTTGACCTTGGGTGTGTCCAAGCAAATGCTGCCCATCTACGACAAACCGATGATTTTTTACCCCCTGTCGGTTCTGATGCTCGCAGGCATGCGCGAGATCTTGATCATTTCCACCCCGGAAGATCTGCCTTGCTTCCGCAAACTGCTGGGTGATGGCAGTCAATACGGGATTCAACTGACCTACGCAGAACAACCTAGCCCGGATGGCCTGGCCCAGGCGTTCATCATTGGTGAGGAGTTTATCGGTAAGGATCCATGCTGCTTGATCCTCGGCGATAACATTTTTTATGGTCAGCACTTTTCGGATAACTTGCGCTCGGCCAGCAGCCAAGAGCATGGCGCCACCGTATTCGGGTATCACGTATCCGACCCGGAACGCTTCGGTGTTGTGGAGTTCGATGAGTCAGGTCGCGCCCTGAGCATTGAGGAAAAACCACTCAAACCGAAATCCCACTACGCCGTCACCGGCCTGTATTTCTACGACAACCAGGTTGTGGAAATCGCCAAGAACATCAAGCCTTCCGAGCGCGGCGAACTGGAAATCACCGATGTGAACCTTGCCTACCTCAAACAGAAGAGCTTGAACGTCGAGATGCTCGGTCGAGGTTTCGCCTGGTTGGATACCGGCACCCACGAGTCCCTGCTTGAGGCCAGCCACTTCGTGCACACCATCGAGCATCGGCAAGGGCTGAAGGTCGCTTGTCTTGAAGAGATCGCTTACAACAGCGGTTGGATCACGGCAGAGCAACTGGGAGAGCAGGCTGAGAAACTGAAAAAGACTGGCTATGGTCAGTATTTGCAGCGGTTATTGGACGCAGGTTCCCATTGATCTGAAGTCGTCGATGTTATCGAGCGGAAACCTTCAGACATTGGGAGCAGGTGAGGGCATGCCAGTAGAGCAGTCAAAAATTGCAGTTTTGCTGGCTGCGTACAACGGCATGCTGTGGATCGAGGAGCAGGTTGCCTCGATCCTCAACCAATCGAATGTCGACGTCACGCTGTATATCAGCGTCGATCCGTCTTCAGATGGCACCGAAGCCTGGTGTGCGGCCTATGCTGCCGAACACAAAAATGTGGTGGTGCTGCCTCCGGCTGGTAAGTTCTCGGGTGCGGCGCGCAATTTTTTCCGTCTGGTCCGAGATGTCGATTTTGACGGTTTCGATTTCGTCGCCTTTGCCGATCAAGATGATGTCTGGTACGCAGACAAGCTGGCGCGGGCAACACTGGTTTTGCTGGCCGACGAGTACGATGCTTACTCAAGCAATGTCACCGCCTTTTGGCCCGATGGCAGAACCCTTTTGCTGGATAAGGCCCAGCCTCAAGTCGCCTGGGATTTTCTGTTCGAAGCAGCAGGGCCTGGTTGTACCTACGTCTTCAGTAAAAAAATGGCAGACCAGCTAAAGATTTCCATGTTGGCCAGCTGGGAATCGTTGCAGCTAGTCACCCTGCATGATTGGTATTGCTACGCCTTTGCCCGCAGCCACGGCTATAAATGGTTTATCGACCCAATCCCAGGCATGCGCTACCGCCAGCACGCGCGAAATCAGGTCGGGGCCAACACCGGAATGTCCTCATTCATCGCGCGTTATAAAACGATCCATGATGGTTGGTGGTTTGCTCAGGTTCGGTTGATCGCTGGTCTGGTCGGGAAGGGCAATGACCCGTTTGTCAAAAGCTGGCTGAAATTAGGGCGTTGGCAATTGATGAGGTTGGCCTTGAGCAGCTGCAACTGCCGCAGACGGGCAAGGGATAAGATGTTCTTCTTGTTTATTTGCTGCGCGACGGCTGCTATTGGAAATAAAGCTAAATGAAAGGCCCCAAAATTTCTAATGACATGTCCGGAGACCTTGTACCAATGAAAGCCACACCCCTTGCCATTCCACAGGTCATTCTCTTCGAGCCAAAAGTCTTCGGAGACGATCGTGGATTCTTCTATGAAAGCTTTAACCAAAAAGTTTTTGAAGAGGTGGTGGGACACTCCGTCCAATTCGTTCAAGACAACCACTCTCGCTCTGCAAAGGGCGTGCTGAGGGGGTTGCACTATCAAATCAAGCAAGCCCAAGGAAAACTGGTGCGCGTCACACAAGGTGAGGTGTTCGACGTTGCGGTCGATATACGCAAAAGCTCACCCACATTTGGGAAATGGGTAGGTGCTCACTTGAGCGCCGAAAATAAGCACCAATTGTGGATACCGGAAGGTTTTGCTCATGGCTTTGTGGTGCTTTCAGAAAGCGCGGAATTTTTGTACAAAACCACAGATTATTGGGCACCAGAACATGAGCGAAGCCTGGCGTGGGACGATCCAGCCATCGGCATCGAATGGCCTCACAGTGCGCCTCCCAGCTTGTCGGCGAAGGATCAGGTTGCGGCCCTACTCGAACAAGCAGAACTCTTCGCCTAACGAACCTGATTTTTTTGCGTGATTGATAAAACGCTTAAGAGCGCGGCTAGCTCTAAATATGGCCAGCCGCTTCTTCCCTCTAGCGTGCGCTAGACTGGAGGCGAAAATCTTCCGCAAGTCTACAAGCCAAAAACTTGGCATTCTGTCGTAACTCTGGAACTGCCGTAGCCTCCCAAAAGTCGGCTTTTAGCATTGGACCTACGTAGGATAACCATGAGGATGCAACCCCTTCGGCACTTTTTACAGCCAGACGTCCGTCAACACGCAGCCCCAAACCATGAGGGTCGGGTTGCACTAGCCCCTCATCACGTAGCTGAACAATCAGGCGGTCATTGACACGATGTAGATTCGAATTAGGGCCGGTACAGTTGATAACCTGCGCTACATCGATCTGCTCGACGCTCTGCCCACCGCGCCGCTGGATACTCACCCGCAAACCGTCAGCGCCCAACTCCATAGCCCTGATCCGACCAGCTATAGGCTTGATACGCCCACTCGCCAACGCCTCTTGAAGACGCTCATAAGTCTCGGGTGCAACACGATGACGGTGCACATCCCAATACGGTTGAAGGTGACGCAAGAAGCGACGACGCTCATTTTCCGACAGTCGCATCCAAAGTGCTGGTGTGGCTGACCGCAAGGCCGCGAGCAAGTCTCGCCAGTCAATGCCATCATTGGCACTCGCCTTAATCTGTTGACGAATTTCGCGAAGGTAATTAGTCACCGTAGGCGGTACGCTCAGTAACTGTTCACTAAACCCAGCGGCAGGGGCTGCACCGCCGCGGTGGGGGCGGTGGGCCAACGGAAGTAACCCACGTCGTGACAACATATAGATGGGGCCATGATTTGTCTGATTGAAACCCAGAGCTACGTCCAGAGCCGTCAGCCCAGATCCCAGCAACAGTAAAGGCTTCTTTGTTTCAGACAGCACTCGATTACCTTCCCAAGGATCTTGCTGGTAGCGCCCAGCTAAAATCGCTGGCGCCACACCTGGAGGATCAAGAGGTGCAAAATGTCCGAAGGCCAGTACCACTTGGTCAGCGCTCAATACCTCACCGTTTGCCAACTCAACGACTGCACCGTTTTCATTCGGCTGCAGACTATGTACCTCAGTCGATAAACGCTTCAGCGATACATCACGACAATTGCGCTCGGCAGCATCCAACATCGAGGCCAGGTAATCACCATAGAGTTTGCGCGGCACAAATGAAGAAGCAAGGACACCCGGAAGTCTGCTCTGACAAAAACTCAAGAACGATTCCGGCTCATCAACCAAGGCCGTCATATTGCCAACCGGCACATTCAACAAATGCTGGGAGCTACTGGTGCCGTAAGCTAAACCCCGCGCCATAACTCCCGATCGATTGATCAGAACAACGCTCACTCCTGGCGGGCTATGCTTCAAAAACTGAATAGCCGTGATCGCCCCACTGAAACCCGCCCCAATAATCACGAGGGTTTTCATGCGAAGCCTCGCTCGTCCAGGTAGGCCAGAATCTTTCCTACAGCCATTGGCAAGTCATCAACGAGAGTATTGATGCAGATATCTGGATCAACCGGACCTTCGTAAGCGGAATCAATACCAGTGAAATTCTTAATCGCCCCCGAGCGCGCCTTACCGTACAGCCCTTTAGGGTCTCGCCGCTCGCATTCCGACAGAGGGGTATCAATGAAAACTTCGACAAAGGCCTTATCACCTATCACGTTACGCGCCATGGCACGATCACGCTGGAACGGCGATATGAATGCGGTTATCACAATGAGGCCAGCGTCCACAAATAACCGGGCGACCTCGGCGATCCGCCGTATATTTTCCTCCCGATCCGTATCGCTGAATCCAAGATCGCGGCACAACCCCATACGCACATTGTCACCATCAAGCAGATAGGTATGCCGGCCCCGCTCGACCATCGCCAACTCTAGCGCATTGGCAATGGTCGACTTGCCAGCACCACTAAGGCCGGTTAGCCATAAAGTGACCGGTCTCTGCCCTTTCACAAATGCTCTCGTTGAGGCGTCTACGACAGAAGGTTGAAAAATCAAATTTTTGTTCACTATCCGGACATCTCTTGAAAGCAACTGATCCATTAAGCCCACCTACCGAGAGATGAGCTTTACGTTTACCGTAACATCTCTGGCATAGAGTTTGTAGTGGTCAACTAGTCCAAGACCGCTCGTCAAGTTTTTCCTCGGCGACTGCTGACGCCAGTCGGGTGCCTTGGCGACAAGATCAGCTTCGGTTCTGCTCGATAAAGGTAAGGGGCCGGCGAACACACCTTCCGAGCCCGGCCGATAAGGGCGATTGTGTCCGCGTATTTTTAAGCGGACGCAATTACCCTTAACGCCAGGATCGCCATGCGCCAACGTAAGTCCTACCCGAAATCCTTCAAAACCCAAGTCGTCCAAGAGTGCGAACAACCCGGTGTTTCCGTGGCGGCTATTGCGATGAGGCACGGTATCAACGCCAATGTCGTTCGCCGGTGGATACCGCTTTATCGTGATCAACAGGCAGTCGCGCTGCCAGCCTTCATTGCTTTGAAAGTCGAACCAAAACGAAAGACCGAAGCGTCGGCGATCATTGAATTACCGCTCGGTCAGCAAACGCTCACAGTGAAATGGCCAACTTGCGATCCCGAAGGGTGCGCCCGCTTCATCCGGGGGCTTGCCCTGTGATCCGCATCGATGCCATCTGGCTCGCCACCGAACCGATGGATATGCGAGCGGGTACCGAGACTGCGCTGGCCAGAGTGATCGCGGTGTTTGGTGCGGCGAAGCCGCACTGTGCTTATCTGTTCGCCAATCGCCGCGCCACTCGCATGAAAGTGCTGGTGCATGACGGCTTCGGAATCTGGCTGGCTGCTCGCCGGTTGAACCAAGGCAAGTTTCACTGGCCAGGCATTCGCCATGGCTCTGAGATGGAGTTGGATGCCGAGCAACTTCAAGCCTTGGTGCTGGGCCTGCCATGGCAACGCGTGGGTTCCGGCAGCGCGATCACACTGCTTTAAAGGCCACCATTAGCCTATCGGTCTATCGCTGTGAATTGCCCGCTCTGGCAAAATCCGCAGCATGACTTCTTCGCCCAATCTCGACCAAATGTCTCCCGACCAACTGCGTGCCTTGGCAGCGCAGTTGCTGTCGCAGGTCGACACTATGGGCAAGAAGATCAACCGCGACCAAACGGTGATCGAGAAGCTGACCCACGAGATCGCACAACTCAAGCGCTTGAAGTTTGCCAAGCGCAGCGAGCAGTTGAATCCGCAGCAGGCCAGCTTGCTCGATGACTTGATCGATACCGATATCGCGGCGATTGAAGCAGAGCTTCAGGCCTTGCAAGCAGTGCCAGCGGCGACCGAAAAAAAGCAAAAACCTAAGCGCACTGCGTTGCCGGCAGAGTTTCCACGCACGTTGATCCATCACGAGCCCGACAATACTCACTGCCCATGTGGCTGCGCACTGAAACGCATCGGTGAAGACGTCAGCGAGAAGCTGGACTACACGCCCGGCGTGTTTACCGTTGAACGCCATGTCCGTGGCAAGTGGGTGTGCGATGACTGCGAAACGCTGATCCAGGCCCCCGTTCCGGCGCAGGTCATCGACAAGGGCATCCCGACCGCCGGGTTGCTGGCCCATGTCATGATCGCCAAGTTTGCTGACCATCTGCCTCTTTACCGCCAGGAATCGATTTTCGGTCGGGCTGGCTTGGCAATTCCGCGTTCAACCTTGGCTCAATGGGTTGGCGTTACTGGCGTGCAGTTGCAGCCTCTGGTCGATGCGCTGCGCGACGTAGTGCTCGGGCAGCTGGTCATCCACGCCGATGAAACACCGGTTCAGATGCTCGCTCCGGGCTCAAAGAAAACCCATCGCTCTTATGTCTGGGCCTACGCCACCAGCCAATTCTGCGAAACAGCGGCAGTCGTTTACGACTTCAGCCCCAGCCGCGCCGGTGAGCATGCTCGCAACTTCCTGCAAGGCTGGAAGGGCAAGCTGGTCTGCGATGATTTTGGTGGTTACAAGGCCAGCTTCGAACTCGGTGTGACCGAGATCGGCTGCATGGCCCATGCGCGGCGCAAGTTCTTCGAACTGCATGCCACCAACAAGAGCATGCTCGCCGAGCAAGCCCTGCGCTACATCCAGTTGCTTTACGAAATCGAAAGTGAAGTCCGCGACCTGGAACCGGATTTACGCCGTCGAATACGGCAAGAAAAGGCTGTGCCTGTGATGGATGCACTGCATGCCTGGATGATCGCCCAGCGCGATCTCGTGCCCGAAGGTTCAGCTATCAGCAGAGCACTGGATTACAGCCTGAAACGCTGGGCAGCTCTGTCGCGCTACCTCGATGACGGGGCCGTACCCATAGACAACAATTGGGCCGAGAACCAGATCCGACCATGGGCTCTTGGACGCAAGAATTGGCTCTTCGCAGGGTCGTTACGCAGCGGCAAGCGGGCGGCAGCGATCATGAGCTTGATCCAGTCTGCGCGGCTGAATGGCCATGATCCGTATGCCTATCTGAAGGACGTTCTCACGCGACTGCCGACGCAGCGGGCGAGTGAGATTGACGAGTTGCTGCCGCATAAGTGGCAGCCGGTCTAATTACGCAAGGCGTGATGCCCGGACGCATACCGATAAAGTCCAGCCCACAACTCTGCGTGTACAAAAATCCAAGACGGCGGCCAAGTAATATCATTTTCCCAGCGCCCAGATATAGGTTATTTCGCCATACCACACCTAATTAGGTGCCGACACCTCAAATTGGCGACTCAATACGTTCAGCATATTCAGCGGCTCAACCGTCGCTTCTTGTAGATCCGTGAGCCCAGTTGCCTGCTGATCAGCTTCAGCTCTGGCATCAGTCTACGCGCCTTGAATCGACCAATCTGCACTCTATCCTTCAGCATCATGGACATAATGCTGCTACAAGCAGAGCGCTGCGATTTTGCGTAAAAAACTCGTTCACACGAAAGCGCAATCGAAGCCGTTAACCTTTGGAGGGCTTGGGTCAGGTGGTGAGGGCGTATTTCAGCACATTTGGGGACTTGTTCGGAGAGTCCTTAAAAGCAGCTATGGACGTCTTTTAGAAGTGACAGCTCGACTCCTCAATTTCCGGGGCTTGTGCGGCGGGAGGCGCGGGATATGGCTACCGGTGCCTACGCGGTGCAAAACATTGATAAAACCGGTAAACTAACCAGCTTCGCTGCAATATCAGAGCTTTACTCCCCACCATGGAAAGAGCGTTCAAACTTGTGCCGAGTCATCCGCCCCCCGCCGCCGCCACACCCATGAGCAGGCCCGCGGCAGCCTCCGGGTCCGTGGCTATATTGCTGTGTACTTTTAATGGCGAAAGCTTTCTCAAGGAGCAGCTGGACTCGATCGCAGCTCAAAGTCATAAGCACTGGGTGGTGTACGCATCGGACGATGGCTCAACGGTTGAAACGCTTGAAATTCTGCAGCACTATCGTGATGCTTGGGGCGATGATCGCCTGCTGATCAGCCAGGGACCTCAGCGTGGCTTTTCGAACAACTTCTTGTCCGTTCTGGGCCAGGCATGTGGTCATCATGCGTATTACACCTTTTGTGATCAGGATGACCGCTGGCACCCCACAAAGCTGCAAAGAGCCCTGGATTGGCTGGAGCGTCAATCTCCCGAGGCGCCATCGCTTTATTGCGGTCGCACTCAGATTGTCAATGTCATAGGGGAAATCACTGGTTTGTCCCCATTGTTCAGGAAGCGCCCAAGCATTCGAGAATGCGCTGATGCAAAACCTGGCAGGCGGCACACGATGCTGATCAACCAAGCGCCCTGTTCTTTACTGAACAAAACCCCTTCCGATACGCCACTGGTATGCCATGACTGGTGGGCGTACTTGTTGATTACGGGCTGCGGCGGGGACGTTTACTACGACCCCACGCCGACACTGGATTATCGCCAGCACACTCAAAACGTCATCGGTGCCAAAACTTCGATCAAGAGCCGCGTGGCTCGCCTCAAACGCATGTTTCAAGGCTCATTCGGCGAATGGAACGCCAAGAACATAGCTGCGCTGACTGCTCTCTCTTCCCATTTGACCCAGCATAACGCGGTGAGCCTTATGCGTTTTGAACAGGCTCGCAACGCTCCGCTTATCAGCCGGATCAAGCTAATGGTCGCCAGCCGCTTTTATCGACAAACCCTGATGGGCAACCTCGGCCTGGCATTGGCAGTTCTGATCAAAAGGATCTAGTGATGAATACCCCCTTAGGGATGATGCGCCGGCAGCCCCCCAAGCTGTTCAGCCGTCTGCCGGTAAAATATTGACGTCGTCCTGCACAGATGCCATCGCCTTATCATTTTCATTCGTTTGGATATTTTAATGAGTGTTCCGCAAAAGACATCAAGCCTGTATGGCCTTTCCAAAAACTTGATATTGCACCGCCATCTGATTTTCCAGATGACCAAGCGTGAAGTTGTTGGCCGCTATCGGGGCTCGGTACTGGGCTTGCTCTGGTCGTTCCTCAATCCTCTTATGATGCTGAGCGTCTATACGTTTGTATTTTCCGTTGTATTCAAATCGCGCTGGGGAATTGCACCTCCTGGCACCGAAGAGAGCAAAACCATGTTTGCGATCATGCTGTTTACCGGCCTGATCGTGCATGCCGTGTTCGCGGAAGTCATCAACCGCTCTCCGGGCATCGTGTTAAGCAACGTCAATTACGTCAAGAAAGTGGTCTTTCCTCTGGAAATCCTGCCAATCGTATCGCTGGGAGCTGCCCTGTTTCATAGTCTGGTCAGCCTGGCCGTCCTGATCCTGGCCTACGCGATCTTTCAAGGGGTTCCCCATTTGAGCATTCTGCTGGCCCCGGTTGTGATGCTGCCCCTGATCATCCTGACGCTGGGCTTTGCGTGGATCCTGGCATCCCTGGGGGTCTATCTGCAGGATGTGGGACAGACCACCGGCATCATCACCACGGTCATGCTGTTTCTATCGCCGGTCTTTTTCCCCTTGCATTCGCTGCCCGAGCAGTATCAGACCATTATCCTGCTCAACCCATTGACCTTCATCATCGAACAGATGAGGGAAATTCTGGTTTGGGGAAGGATGCCTGACTTCATGGGATTGGGAGTCTATTTGATTGTTTCACTAATCGTCGCCGCTGCCGGATATGCGTGGTTCCAGAAAACAAGATCGGGTTTCGCTGATGTCCTCTGAAATGATTACCGTAGTTGAGTCCGTGGCACAAACGCCTGCTGCGCCGCTGGCAATTCGTGTTGAAAACCTGAGCAAGTGTTTTCATATCTACGAACGCCCACGCCAGCGCCTGCAGCAACTGGTACTCGCCCCGCTTAAAAGTCGCCTAAAGGGTTCAACCGTCAAGTACTACCGAGAGTTCTGGGCGCTTAAGGACATCAATTTCGAAGTATCTCGCGGCGAGACCGTGGGCATCATCGGGAAAAACGGCTCCGGCAAATCCACCTTGTTGCAGATCATCTGCGGGACTCTGGCAGCCTCCCAAGGCTCGGTAGAAGTCAATGGGCGGATTGCCGCCTTGCTGGAACTAGGCTCTGGCTTCAATCCAGACTTCACCGGCAGGGAAAATGTTTATCTCAATGGCACGATACTGGGTCTATCCCGCCAGGAAATCGAAGACCGGTTCGCGGAAATCGAAGCCTTCGCTGACATTGGCGACTTCATAGATCAACAGGTCAAATCCTATTCGAGCGGCATGGCGGTGCGCCTGGCGTTCGCAGTGGCGATCAACGCCGATCCGGAAATCCTCATCGTTGACGAGGCGCTGTCTGTAGGGGACGAACTGTTCCAGCGAAAATGCTTTTCCAGAATTGAAGCCATTCGCCAGAAAGGTGCGACCATCCTGTTCGTGTCCCATGCCGGCAGCGCCATCGTCGAACTCTGCGACCGGGCCATTCTGCTCGATAGCGGCGACAAGTTGACAGAGGGAGCTCCCAAACAAGTCGTCGGCAACTACCAGAAGATGCTGTACGCCGCGGCAGATCGCCGGGCGATTATTCGTCAGCAGATCATCGCGGGGGAAGTTCCCACAGGCGTGAGTGCGGAGTCCGAGGCCCCCGCGCCTCTGGAGATCGAGCATACCATTGAGGAAAGTTTCGACCCTGACCTCAAACCCCATAGCACCATCGAGTACGAGGACAAGGGTGCACGGATTCGAGATGCCGGTATTTATACGAAGTCTAACGTTAAGGTTAACAACTTAGTCCGTGGACGAAGCTATTTGTACCGCTACATCGTCGATTTTGCCGACACCGCCGAGCGGGTTCGATTTGGCATGCTGATCAAGACGGTGAGTGGCGCAGAACTGGGCGGAGCAGTTTCAGCACCATCGACTGGAGAGTCAGAAGAGTGGGTCGATGCTGGCACTAGCGTGCATGTGCAATTTGAGTTTGCCTGCAATCTCACCACGGGCTTGTACTTTCTGAACGCCGGCGTAACGGGCATCTCCGATCAGGTCGAGACCTTTTTGCATCGTTCTCTGGATATTGCCGCGTTCCGTGTTATTGCAGAATCGAGCTGCTTGGCCACAAGCATCGTAGACTTCCACTGCATGCCAACGCTGAAATTTGTTCAAGGCATTTGACGTCATGACTACCAAGAAAATAATCATCGTGCTGGGGATGCATCGTAGCGGCACCAGCGCCCTGACCCGTGGCCTCAGCACCATGGGGGTCGCCTTGGGCGATACACTTCATCCGGCGGGTCCGGATAACCCTACCGGATTTTGGGAAGACAGTGATGTCATTGCCATCAATAACCAACTTCTTGGTCATCTCGGCTCGGCACACGATCGCATGGGCGTGGTCGATGCTAATTTGTTCGATAACCCTGAAGTTCAGCAGACTTACGAGACCGCCAAGGAGCTGATTGCGCAAAAGACGGCTTCAACCCTTATATGGGGCATGAAGGATCCGCGTATAACAAGACTGCTGCCGTTCTGGAAAAAGTTGCTGAGCGATCTCGGATTTGACGTGGGCTATGTAATTGCCTTGCGCAACCCGTTGAATGTTGCGGACTCGCTGGCCGTGCGTAACCAGCTTGAACCCATCAAGTCGTACATGCTCTGGCTGGAGCATATGTTGCAAGCCGTGGCTTATACGCCGTCAGAGAAGCGTCTGTTGGTGGGGTATGACAATCTTTTGAGTGACCCTTACAAGCAGTTGCAGCGAATTTCCGTAGCGCTTGATCTCACCCCGCCAACGCAAGAGCAGTTTGACGCATACGCAGATGAGTTCTTGGACAAAGGGCTGCGACATGGTCAGCACGACGATAAGAAGCTGCTCAACAGCGATATTGAACCACCTCTGTTGTCGCAGGCTTATCAACTGCTGCGCGAATGCGCGCTCGATCGGTTAGCGATCAACAGTGTCGAGTTCGAAGAGCGCCTTGCGCCATTGATGTCGACGCTGCGGCGGATGTTGCCGATGCTGCAATTGGTATCGAAATCCGAGGCCGCCACGATTACTGCCAATGAAGGAATCGTAGCAAGGGACCGGCAGCTTAATGAGACTGCAGCCCAGCTTGAAGAGGCAACCAGAATCCGGATTGCGCTGCAGGCGCAGGTCAAAGACCTAAGCGCTGAGCGCGATGATCTCAAGGTGGATCTGGCTGAGCTAAAAACCAGACATAATACGCTCAGGAAAAAGCTCGAAGACAGTCAGGCTGCTCATGATCTCGTCCTTGCTCAGAAACAATCGCTCGATATTTCTTTGAGTGAGCTGACTTTCTCGCACGATGTCGCTCAAAATGGCCTCCTGAGTGTCCGCGAGCAGGTCAAAATCCTCAGTAACGCATGGACGGCTTTTTTTGGTTCACGCACCTGGCGATTGATTCGCCTGGTCGGCAAGGGTAAAAGAACGCCGGCCATCAATTTGTCCAATGGTATTGAGTTCGATAAACGTTTTTATCTGGACGCCTATCCAGATGTTAAAGCCGCAGGTATTTCGGCCCGGGAACACTTTCTCGGCCGCGGCCTTAGCGAAGGCCGCATGGGTGCCGCTGAACTGCATTTGCAGCAGATGATGCCAGTCAGCGATGAAGCCATCGCTAAATCTGGGGCCGAAGCGATTCATCAGGCTGAACCTGAAGTTGTTGATGAACAGGGCAGCAGCTTTGAAGGGACTTTCGATTCGGCCTTCTATCTCGCCGTGTACCCCGATATTGCCGATTGCGGCATGGATCCCGAGCAGCATTTCCGGGAGCACGGCCAATACGAAGGCCGTATTGGGTCGGTTCCCAAGGTTGCACTGAGTCGCGCGATCGAATCACAAGACAACGGCAAGCAGACAGTTTTGCTGGTCAGTCATGAAGCGTCTCGTACAGGTGCGCCTATTCTGAGCCTCAACATCGCTCAGCGACTGACAGAGCGGTTCAATGTCGTGGTGATGCTTTTCGGCCCCGGCCCTCTGATTGACTCTTTCCTTGAAGCGGGAGCGATTGTCGCCGGCCCTATCGATCGCCATGACCCGGTCATCGCACACCGGGTCATCAATGAATTCCTGGACAAGCATCGCATCGATTTCGCAATCGTGAACAGCCTGGAATCCAATCTGGTTCTCAAGCCATTGGCTGATCGCTACATTCCGGCTGTCAGCCTCATTCACGAGTTTGCGGTATATAGCCGACCTCGTGTCGCGATTCAAAATGCGTTGTTGTGGGCAAGCCAAACCGTATTTTCGGCAGATGTGACGCTCGAAAGTGCCACGCTGGTACTACCGCAATTGCGCGATTGCACTGTACCCGTCCTGGCGCAGGGCAAGAGTGTCGTGCCGGGCGAAGCCCAGGACCTGGCTCAAGTCAATGCTGAAAAATCGCGGCTTCAGCACGCTATGCGACCTCTGCATCAGGACGCCGATACCATCGTCATCCTAGGGGCAGGACGCGTACAAGTACGCAAAGGCGTCGACATTTTTATCGAGTGCGCTACCCGAGTTCTCAACTCCCCTATTGGAAGCAAATGCCGCTTTGTCTGGATTGGCGACAACTACAATCCTGATGTGGATATTGCTTATTCGGTCTACCTATACGATCAGATTCAACGCAGTGGCATCGCCGAGCAGTTCACGATCATTCACGAGACAGCGCAGATCGAGGAAGTCTACGCGATGAGTGATATGTTGCTGCTGAGTTCCAGGCTCGACCCCCTGCCCAACGTAGCCATTGATGTGATGATGCGTGGGCTTCCCGTTCTGTGCTTTGACCGAACAACGGGTATCGCTGACATTCTCAAGCGCAATAACCTCGAGCAAGACTGCGTAGCACCTTACCTCGATACCGGCAGCATGGCTGACAAGATCATTCGCCTGGCCTCTTCCGATAGCGAAAGAGCCCGCGTTGGTGAGGAGGCGAAAGTCCTGGCCGCGCGCGAGTTCAATATGTCCGACTATGTTGAAAAACTGGTGGACATCGCCGCCCGCCAAGGCGAGCTAAGTCAATTTGAAAGACTTGACGCTGCCACGATCGAAGAGGCGGGTGTGATTGACATGGATTACTACTCGCCAGCGAGAGTGGTATTGGAGGATGAATCCTCCGCAATCCGCCGCTACGTGCGTTCGTGGTCGCGCGGCGTACTTCGTCGCAAGCTGTTCCCGGGGTTCGATCCAGCCATCTACCAGGAGCTGAATGCAGATGTTGTGGGGCAACACGATCCCCTTGCCCATTTCCTTCGAGCAGGTCGGCCGCAAGGGCCCTGGAACGTGGAAAGCCTTGCATGGAGTAAGTCTTCCTTGCAATCAGGCACACACAAGGTTCTTTTGTTTGTCAGTGTGGCGTTACCTGATCAGCTGCTGGCAGTACTCGATCATCTCGACATCGACATCGACATCGACATCGAGGTCATCGCCCTGACGACTGATGAAGCAAGTCGACTTTCCATCAGGAGTGCACTGGAGAAGGAGCATCACCTGCCGATTAAAGTGCTGTTGAGTGAACGGGGTCCGCTGTCCACTCTTTTGACTTATCTGGCAGATATTCGCTATCAGGAATTCGACATCATCGGACACCTCGATCTGCATGCAGAACCTGTTGATACTGACTTTACGACCCATCACGCCTATCACCGATACCTGATTGAAAATATGATCGGTGGCGAGCATCTGGCCTTACGAGCAATTGTCGGAAAATTGACTGAAAGGAACACCAATTCTCCGATAGGACTTGTGTTCCCCGAAGATCCAAATATCAACTACCTGTCGCAGGACTCGGTACTGGCCGCAAGCCTTTGCGAAGTCATTGGATTGCAGGCCGCCCAGTATGAGCATCAGCCTTACCCTGTGAATGGCGTATTCTGGAGCACCCCTGTCACATTATCGAATCTGATCAGCGAACTCTCAGGCTGGAAGTCGGTTTTCAAAGGGCTGCATCTGTCCCCGGAAGTGGAAGATCGAGTTTTGGCTCGCCTGTTGCCTCAGGCCTGTGCAAGCAAGGAAATGCTTGTTGCCACGACGGTCGTTGCCGGCGTCACTTACTAACTTTTAATGCAGTCGATTGAATGAGCGAATTGAGCAAAGCGTTACGTGACAAAGGTAGCCGGATGAAGCAATTGGCAATCAAGGTTGGCCAAGGTGTATATGCGCGAGCCTACATCAGGGTCAAGGGAGCATCCTTGGGCTTCGATCCGGTTTTCTACCTTAACCAGTATCCGGACATAAAGAACGCTGGCAGCGATCCGTTTAGCCACTACGTTTTCCATGGGCGCAAAGAGGGGCGAATTGGCTACTCACCGGTACTGCAAAGCGGTATCGAGATAGCGCAGCTGGACCCTTCACGTGAAACCGTGATTGTTGTCAGTCATGAAGCTTCCAGGACTGGGGCGCCGATCCTTAGCCTCAATTTGATCATGATGCTGAAACTCCGGTACAACGTTATCGCGATGGTCTTGGGCGGCGGCGAACTGACAGCGGAGTTCAAGGATTCGGGCGCTATATTTATCGATTCGACAGGGCTTCGCTTCAACCCTGATCACGCACGCTTGCTGATCGACAAAATCTGCAGCCTTAACAAGATCAAGTTCGCCTTGATCAATAGCGTCGAGTCCCGTGTCGTACTGCAAGGGTTGGCTGCCAACTTCGTTCCGACGATCAGCCTGATTCACGAGTTTTCCGCCTATACCCGTCCCAAGACAGCTTTTCTCGAGACGATGTTCTGGTCCACCCGAACGGTATTTTCTTCGTCGGTGATTCATCAAAGCGCCGTCAGAGATTTTCCGAATCTGGCTGGCTACCCGGTGCACATACTTCCCCAAGGGCGTTGCGAAGTCACCTTCGCCGACACCGACGAAAAGGAGGTGGCGCAGGAAGAGGAGCGACTCAGAGCTATTTTCAGAAAACTGAAAAATGGCAATAAGCGAATAGTCCTTGGCGCCGGAATGGTCCAGTTGCGCAAGGGCGTGGATCTGTTCATTGATTGCGCCACTCGTCTCCTTGAAAGAGGAGACATGGAGGGCTTGCATTTCGTCTGGATTGGCAAAGGGTATGATCCGGAAGGCGACGTTCAATACTCGGCGTATCTCTACGATCAGGTTTTGCGCGCTGGCTTGGAAGAGCACATTACTTTTATTCCTGAAACCTCGGCGATTCATGTCGCTTACGAGGAATCTTCGGTGGTATTGATCACATCGCGCCTTGATCCATTGCCCAACGTGGCCATTGACGCGATGAGCCTGGGCATACCGGTGCTTTGTTTCGAGAAAACCACAGGTGTCGTAGATTTCCTTGATAGCTGTGGCCTTCGAGAATCTTGTGTTGCACGCTATCTGGACGTCACGGACATGGCCCAAAAGCTGGTTGCCTTGATGGCCGATCAGGCGGCAGTTACAACGATCGGAGAGACACTCAAGCTGACGTCGGCGCGTACGTTTGCCATGCAAACGTACATACAGGGGCTGGAGACAATTGCAGAGGCTACAGTCGCTCAGGCGGAGCAGGAAAAACTCGACTACACAACGATTGAGCAATCTAAAGTCTACCGAAGTGACTTCATCCCGCGTTATCACAGGGCTGCTTCCGACTTCGATACGTTGAGAATGTATTTCAGGTCCTGGGCAAGCAACGGAAAAGAGCGGAGGCTGTTTCCCGGCTTCCATCCAGCGGTATTTGCGGAGCAATATAGCGGCTATACGATTGGCCAAGACCCGCTCGCCAGCTATCTCCGTGCGGGCCAACCCGCGGGCCCATGGGTTCATGAAGTGCTGACTCCGGCATCCCCGATCGTGGGAAATGTGGAGGGCGGCCGGATAGCACTGCATGTTCATGTGTTCTATGCTGATTTGTTCGAGCAAATGCTCAATTGCCTGTCGATCAACAAGGTGCGGCCTGACTTGTTCCTGAGCGTGCCGAACGAGGAGGTCAAGACGGCGCTGGAGTCAATAAGCCATCAGTACTCCGGCAGCGTGGTTGCAATTGAGGTGGTCCCCAATAAAGGCCGCGACATTGGTCCTTTCTTGAACGCATTCGACAAACGCCATCTGCGCGACTACGACATTGTCGGCCACTTGCACACCAAGAAGAGCAAGGACCAAAGCAATCCAGAAGTCGGCAGTGTCTGGTACGATTTCTTGCTCGAAAACCTGTTGGGCAAAAAATATCCTATGGCCGATGTAATTACTTCCAGAATGCTGGCCGATACGCGCATGGGTATGGTATTCGCCGATGACCCACATATCGTCGACTGGGGCAAAAACCGCCCCTTCGCCGAAGCGCTGCAGGCGCGTCTTGGATTGAAGTCGCTGCCGGAAAACATCGTGTTCCCGGTAGGATCCATGTTTTGGGCCCGGACTGAAAGTCTTCGGTCGCTAGACGCATTAGAGCTGTCCTGGTCCGACTATCCGGCTGAGCCGCTGCCATACGATGGCAGTATGTTGCATGCTCTGGAACGCTTGTTTCCAATCATCGTGCAAAACAATGGCTATGACATTGCATTGACTAACGTCGAAAATATCACGAGATAAAATGAAAATATTAATCTTTGGTGGTGGTGGTTTTATCGGCTCGGCAATCGCCGACCGCCTGCTGGATGATGGTCATTCGCTGCGGATTTTCGAGCGACCTCGGGTAGAGCCCTATCGCAAATTTGCCCTGACCGAGTCCGTCGAATGGCTGACCGGCGATCTGATGAGCAATCATGACGTCAGTGAAGCTGTGGAAGGAGTGGACGTGGTTCTGCATCTGGTTTCCACCACGTTGCCGAAGACGTCGAACGACGATCCGATTTATGACATCCAGACGAACCTGGTATCGACGCTGCAGATGCTCAACGCGATGGTTGAAAAGCACGTCTCGCGTATCGTGTTCATCTCCTCTGGAGGTACGGTCTATGGAGCCCCGACCTATCTGCCGGTCGATGAGGCGCACCCTACCGATCCCCAGGTTTCGTATGGCATCACTAAACTGGCCATCGAGAAATACATCTTGATGTACCAACACCTCCACGGCATCAAGGCGACCGTGCTCCGGGTGACCAATCCCTATGGCGAGCGACAGCGTGTCGAAACCGCTCAAGGCGCAGTTGGCGTATTCCTGAGCCGTGCACTGAAAGACGAGCCCATCCAGATATGGGGTGATGGCAGCGTGACCCGCGACTACATTTATGTTTCGGACGTCGCTGAAGCCTTTGCCCTGGCACTCAAGTATCAAGGCCCTTATAGCGTTTTCAATATTAGTTCAGGCACCGGCGTTAGCATTAATGAGCTAATTGAGCGGATCGAGACTGTCGTCGACGGCACCATCGCGAAAGAATACCTTCCCGGCCGTCCCTATGACGTTCCTGTTAGCGTGCTGGACAATACATTGGCCGCCAAGGAGTTGAAATGGTCGCCTAAAGTCGATCTGGATAGTGGGTTGAAACTAACGACCGCCTGGATGAAGAGAACGCTGGGGAAATGATGCACGTTTCCGGTATCAGAGTGTCGGTGATCATTCCCACAAAAAATGGTGGAAGCCGCTTTAAGGCAGTCTTACAAGCCGTTCTGGAGCAGCAGACAGAATGGTCGTTCGAAGTCATTGTAATAGACTCCGGATCGAGTGACGAAACCCTGGCCATCGCCAGGGAGACTTCCACGGTCCGCGTCATTCATGTCGAGCCTGTAGATTTTCAGCACGGACGCACGCGCAACGTAGCGATCCAGAGCGCGAGAGGCGAGTACATCGCCATGATCACCCAGGATGCGCAACCGGTTGCAAACACATGGTTGCGTACTCTGGTAGCTGACATCGAGGCAGATGAGCAGATTGCCGGCGTATTTGGCAAACATGTTGCCTATGACGATGCCTCACTTTTTACACGCGAGGAACTTGTACAGCATTTCGCGGGCTTTGAACTGCAACCCGTGGCACAAATGACGGACCCGGAGAGGTACCGTCATGATGCCGGTTATCAGCAGTTCCTTTATTTTTTTTCCGACAACAACGCATTGATTCGGCGTTCGATCTGGGAGCGTTACCCCTACCCAGAAGTGGATTTCTCCGAAGATCAGGCGTGGGCACGCATCGTCATCGAGGCAGGCTTCAAGAAGGCCTACAGTCGCGACGCCGTTGTTTATCACTCTCACAATTACGGGCTTTGGGAGCGTTTCCAGCGAAGTTTTGATGAAAGCATGGCCCTGGACGACCTCTTTCATTATGACCAGCCCAAGGGATTTCTTGTTTTACTGAGAAACTGGATCGGCCTGACGCTGCGAGATCTCAAGCTGATACGTCAGCACCTGCCCAAGGATGGCTGGAAGTTTATACTGCCTGCGATAAGAATGCCGATTGACAACTTTATGCGGGTATCAGGCGGCTGGCTGGGAGCCCGGGCGGGATTTGAATGTCCGGCCTTGATAGCGTTTTGTTCCCGTGACAAAAAACTTAAACGGGTGAAACGTTAACCGTGAATGCTCATTTACTTGCATCCCAAGTCAAAAAATCACTGAATCACATTCATCAGGAAGGTTTCTCCTCTTTCTTTAATATATTGTCGCGTCGTATCAGAAGTTTCCGCTCGCTGTTCAGCAAACCTGATGTTGTGTATGCCTACCGCTTCTTGAAGTTCGCACCGACTATTCAGCAACCGGACAACGCTCTGATAAACGCAGAAAAAACCATCAACTGGTACATCCCGCCGATTGGCAAAGGATCCGGTGGACACCTGAATATTTTCAGGTTCATGCAGCACCTCGGAAACCTGGGCTTCACCAATCGCGTAATCATTGTCGAAGAAGACAGTGACCTTTCAGTCGCAAAGGTAAAGTCGACAATATTAGAGTGGTTCAATCTCGACAATATCGAAGTCTATTACATCGATTCATCCATCCCCTCTGCGGCGGCGTCAATTGCAACGTCATGGCAAACCGCCTACGCGGTTAACAACATTAGCGCAAAGACTCATAAGTGCTACTTTGTTCAGGATTACGAACCCTGGTTCTATCCTGCCGGTACGGAGCACGCGCTGGCAGAGCAGACCTATCGGTTTGGCTTCCATGGGTTCACGGCTGGAAGCTGGCTGTCCAGCATACTGAACGAACAGTTCGGCATGCAGGCCACTGCGTTTGGTTTCTCTTATGACAGAGCGCTCTACAAGCCTCATCCCACTGCTGCTCGAGGAGCTGCCAAACGCATCTTCTTTTATGTCCGTCCACCTACGGCAAGACGGGCTTTTGACCTTGGCGTTCTCGTACTGGCGGAGCTTGCACAGCGCATTCCGGATATGACAGTTGTGATGGCCGGCTGGGACGTGCACCACTACACGTTCCCGTTTGCCTGCGAGCATGCAGGGCTGCAGAACCCCGATCAACTTGCTAAGCTGTACAGCTCTTGCGATGCAGCGCTCGTGTTGTCGCTAACGAATCTGTCGCTGTTGCCTCTCGAGATCATGGCCTGTGGCGTGCCGGTTGTCAGTAATCGCGCCGAGTACACCGAATGGCTGCTCAACGACGACATCGCAATGTTGGCAGAACCGACAATTGACGCGCTGGCGAGTGCGTTGGAAAGGGTTTTGCTATCGCCGGAATTGACGCAGCAGCTCAAGGAGAACGCTTTTGCTTTTGCGGCATCCGCCTCCTGGTCGTTGGAAGGAGACAAAATGGCTCAAAGGCTTCAGGAAATTTTATCCGGCCCCTTTCCTTCTGATTCCCGTGTGGCAGTTTCTGAGGCACAGGTTCCAAGCCTGGAAGCCGGCAAAACGAGCGGTTCCGGGCCCCTGGCGCAGAACCCGAAAATTGAGCGTCGGGGCGCATCATGAGGTGCTGGCTCCATAAAAAGATCGGGAGCAAAGCATCGGGGATCAGATGGCGGCTTTGAATGTGGGGTTCATGGCTCGGTTACAGTCGATGTGCACCGTCAGCAATCGGGCGCGTGATTAGCGCTGGGGAAGGGCAGCAGGTGCTGGGGACGCAGATTCAGGGGGGCAGAATAAAAAGACCCGCCGTAGCGGGTCTATTAGGACTATTCGATCAGTTTGTTGTAGCAGGCGCCTGGCGCTCTCGCTTACGACCCAAATAAGCAAAAAGATTCTTCAGGTGCACTTGAGCAGGCAATTCGATAAATCTCCAGATCATGTATGAGGAAGCAACAATGATCGCTAGAAGAAACGGAAAGATCGCATCTTCAGGGAGAAAGGCGAAAGTGGGACGGTGAGAACTGTAGTACCTGAAAATAATCTGGTGAATCATATACATCGAAAAGCTGATCTCGCCCAAGACTATAAAGAGGCGAAGTTGCAGTATCTTCGACACTAGGCCTTTGTTGATGGCAAAGAACAGAATCATCAAGCCAAACAGTACACCGGTTGAGCAGTGACTCCAGAATTCGGCCGATGCATTGTTGCCGGCGCCCGCGAGAGCGTAAGGGATGCCGACAGCTTTTTGCGTCCAGAATATAACGGCAAAAATGCAAAATATTTCAAGCGCTGTGCAGGAAACTAAACCGAATACACGCCAACCTTTGATGTAGTCGAATACCTTGAACAACAGCATGCCGATGAAGAATTCTTGAATTCTGGACAGTGGGCTTATATAGGAAAGGCCATGCCCGGAAAATGCTGTCAATTTATCAGGGGAGTAATAGTTGGCGTCATGGCCGTCAAATAAATAGGCTATTACACCGCCAAGAAGCAGCAGGCTGACGAGTTTGAAAAACCAGTTTTTATTAAGCCCTAATAGTAGGAATGGAAACGCAGCATAAAAAAACAGTTCCGATGAAATACTCCAGGAAACGCCGTTAAACGAAAAGTAATAGGCTGGAACCGGCACAAGGGATTGAAGTAAAAAAACATTTAGTAATGTAACGATCCAGGTGTTTTGTGCGCCAAGCGTCCATTCGAATGAAGGGAATAGTGCTGCCACCAAGATCATTGTGAAAATATGGGCGGGCCATATTCTTGAAAAACGTGAGGTGTAAAATTTATAAAGACCTACAGACTCCATTTTTCCGGTATACACATAAGCCAGAATAAATCCGGATAATACAAAGAAGAAACTGACGCCAGCAGACAGCGGAATCCCCGGCAAAAACTCATTGGGGAAAACCA
This sequence comes from Pseudomonas sp. ASL3, assembly GCF_056680425.1. Taxonomy (NCBI): domain Bacteria; kingdom Pseudomonadati; phylum Pseudomonadota; class Gammaproteobacteria; order Pseudomonadales; family Pseudomonadaceae; genus Pseudomonas; species Pseudomonas sp. ASL3. The sequence goes on from NZ_CM155281.1 coordinate 430,413, forward strand.
AACCTCTGGCATGATGTAATACGATAGCAAATGCTGCAAAAAACCTAAGAGACGTCAGGCTTCCAATAACGCCATTTTGTTCCATTTCAGCCCTACTCCAAGCAAATATCACATATTATTGCGGGATTTTACTCGATTTACTGCTGCTTTGGCCAAATTGTTTCCTCCTTATTGGGATAGGTGTTACGAACCTTTGATCAGGTTCAAGGCGCGATCTGCAATATATGGGGTACAGCATCAGTTCCCCTCCCTCGGCGTGCCAACCCACAATGGGTTCCAGTTAATTTTCAACTGCAACCGCTAAGGGGCAGACGGGGTCGTTGGTTGGATTGACGTGCGTGTATTGCCTTACGGGAGTGGGGCTGGTCCGAGAGCAGAGGTTCCGCTGTGAGGCAGGATGCTTCATCCATAGGCTGTTGACTGGCTCCATCCACTTGCATCTATTTCAAAATGTTCACGCTAATGCGAATGTCGTACAATGCATTCATGTAAGATAAATTTCGTCTGAAATGAAGGTGTAGCGAGAGCGGGTTGGCAGTTCTTCAGTAAACGGTCTACAGAATCAGGGGTTTTAATTCTTGTTCGTCACGAGGATGTCAATCGATAGCGGCTGGGCACATAAATAACAATCTTGAATGTAGGTGACGGTCAGCCGGACGCCATTATTTTGCGGGCGGCAGATTATTCTAAACTTAGATGTGGTACGGGGTGGCAGATTGAAATACGGATTTTTTTCAGGGGACGGTCTGGCGAGAGATGTGCTCTTAAAGTTTGTAGCGGTATCAGCATTTTTATACGCGCTTTTTATAGCGGTGAATTATGCTGGCCAGCCACTGCTGGAGCAGTATGGTTTTAGACAGACGCAAACGGCGCTGACATCGTTATGGTTCGTTAAGGAAGGTTTCAAGCTTGCGTATGAAACCCCTGTGGCTGGTGCTCCATGGTCAATACCATTTGAGTTTCCAATTTATCAGTATGTAGTGGCTTTAATATCGAAGCTGTTTGGCTTCGGGTTGGATGCGACGGGAAGAGTGGTGTCTTTTCTGTTTTTGACGGCTTGTCTGTTTCCGGTAAGAGATATCTGTCGACAACTGTCTTTGCCGAAGGCTGTGTTCTTTATCTTTGTCGGGTTTCTTTTTTCCAGTCCTATTTATTTGGAGTGGGGTAGAAGTTTCATGATGGAAACGGCAGCGGTTTTCTTTGCTGTTGTTGCAATAAAATATTTTATTGAATTTTTAACTTTGGCAAAAAGAACAAGTGCGTTGCTGTTTGTGTTCTTTATTGTGCTGTCCATTCTCCAGAAGGCTACCACCGGGCTTCCGGTTCTTGCGGTGATGGCCTTGCTGTTTTTGTTTCATGAGGTGAACAATAATAAAAGTGTGGTCAAGGCTTTTACCGTTAAAAATGTTTGCCTTGCCTTTGTGTTGTTCGGTTTACCTATTGTTATAGGGTTTGGATGGGCATTTTATACGGATATCGTAAAAGTAAAAAACGCATTTGGCACATACATAACCTCGAGTGCCCTGTCTCAGTGGAACTGGGGAACGGTTTCGCAGCGTTTTTCCGAAAAGCTGTACGTTGAAGTTATTTGGAAGCGAATGCTGAAGGACAACCTGGGTGGTATCCTGGGTTTGGCGATAATGCTGGTCGCGATGCTCGTGTCTAAAAGCAATAAGCTAAAGGTGGTTGTGGGGGGCTCTATTCTGTTGGGTGTTCTGCCACTGTTCATTTTTACTAATCTTCATTTAATACACTTGTATTATCAGTCGGCAAACGCAATCTTCCTGATCTTCGCCCTGTCGGTAGCGCTAGTTGCCATTTTTGAGTCGGTACGCTCGACGGGAATGCTGCTTGGCTTGTTTCTGGTTTTGATGGCAAGCAACTATATTGCTTTTAGTGAAAGCTATTATGGCGATATAAATACTACCTTTAATGTTGGTAATAATCAGGAGCTGACGATTGCATCGGCAATAAAAAACAATGTAAAACCAGGTGAGGCATTCGTTGCGTTCGGGAATGATTGGAGCTCCGCGTTGGCTTACTATTCGGAGCGAAAATCTTTCACTGTTCCGAATTGGTATAAAGACTACAATAATGCGCTCGCGAATCCGGAAAGCTATCTGGGTGGGCTGCCGCTTGGAGCTATTGTCGTATGCCCCGAGGCGCTAAGACCCAAAGGCCGTGACCTATTGGATTTTTCCTTTAATAACAAAAAATTCAAACTCATGGAGGCGGCTGGTTGCTTCGTAGGTACGCCAGAACGTCTGATTGATCTCAGCAAAAACAAGATGACCGCTAACTGCGAAGGCTCTCTCGACTCCGTGGGGGAACTCGAAAAAATCCCCCAAACGTTGTCAGTCAGTGGCTGGACGACGGTCTCGGGTGCTAAAGGCGAGTTGGCCGACAATGTTTACATTACGCTGACGGACTCAAAAGGGTCGATTAACTATTACGAAGCTGCGTCCGTTTTAAGACCCGACGTTAGTGCATTTTTCAATCAGACTAATCTAGGGCCAGCAGGTTACAGTCGAGTAATCGATGTTAAATCTTTAGCTGGAGATTATTCGGTCGGAGTTGCAAGGGTCGTCAAAGATACGCTTGAACTGTGCCAGTTCAAGACAAACGTGAAAATCACACGTTGAGTGTGCGGGAGTTTTGAAGGTGCCTCCTGCCAGCGACCGGCAGGAGGTGCAGCAGAATCTTTTAGCACTCGTGAAGGTTGTCGCAACTCGGAATTGAGCTGCGATAACCATGCACGATTATCTCAGAGGTAGTGCAGATGGAACTGTCCGGTTCTCGATCAATGATTGCAATACATTAGCGGAAGGACCATCGTTTATGCCCCAGGTAACTTGTGAACACCGGAACAATTACACCCACGGCATGAGCTATTTCCGGTACCAGTGTAGTTACCCCCAATTTTGGCAGGATGTAATACGCGAGCCCCATGCTGATCAAAAAGGTTTGCAGTATTGCTACCAGATTAACCAGCACGAAGAACATCGCGGATTTATGTACCGATTGTTGGCTCTCCGAAAAAACAAAAAGTTTTGAGAGAATAAAGGCGGTAATCATTCCTGTAATGTAAGCCAGAATGACAGCGGTGGAAAAACTCATCCACTGGTTGTATATCACCCTGGAACCAAAATTTACGGCCGCCGCAGTGCCTCCTGTCAGTAGAAAGGTCAGAAACTGTTTGGACATGAATTGTTGTATCACGAGGTTATATCTCGCGCCATTTTACGGCCAAAATCGATACTTTCAGAAATACCTCGATCTTCCGGATAGTAGTACGAAGTATCAGCAACCCACAGTCCTTTAACTGGAAGAGAAACGGGAGGCAGTTTTTCCAGATAGCTCGGGTCGCAGATAGGTTGTGCGTATCTGTATCGGCTTGCGCGCAGCTCAATGAAGTCGTCATCCTGCAGCGCCGGATTGATCTTCTTCAAATAGCGCTGGACTTTGTCCAGGAAGGCCTGGTCTGGCTCAGAGAATAATGGATGCTCTCCGGGTACGTAGAATGGAACATATACAATATGCTGATCCAGTGGACGTAGATTTGAATATTCCACCAAGCCGGGAATATCCATTTCTGGATCGTTGGTATTGAGCCAGAAGTTTTCAGACACAGGCTTGCGCAGTTTGGCAATAACGCAAACGACCGCAATGTTTTTTACAGCCTTGTATTTGGCCAGAATCTCACTTGGCAGGTCTGGCATTACTCGAGGTACATAGGGCAGCGGAATCGTGCTGATAACCTTATCAAACGTCTCTACAGTGCCGCCAACTTCGACGCCTTGTACTTTTCCATCGTTAAGTACTACGCGGGTTACCGGTGTTTTCAACCGGATTTCACCGCCATGCGCTTCGATATCGGCTTTCAGTGCGTGCAAAAGCGTGTCTGAGCCACCTTCCAGATAGCCAAGTTTTTCTTTGAACAGACTGTATCGAGAGCGACCGATCCGACGGATGCGGCTCCAGATCCAGGCGGCCGAAAGATTGCTGCTGTATTCATAGAACTTGTAGTCGAACAAGCGCCGCCAGAGCACTTCCCACGCTTCCGGGCCAACCCAACGCTTAATCCATCCGGTGGCCTCGACATTGTCCAGAGGCTTCCAGTCATTGCGTTTGGTGCAGAGAAACGCATGCAACCCGTATCGCACTTTAGCCACTAGGCTGAGTCCGCGGAATTTCAGCAAGGCTACAGGGTTGCCCCAAGGCTGGAGTTGGTTTTGATACCAGTAACCCATCTTTGTTTCGACCCAGCGCATCTTGTCCGTCAAGCCCAGTTCAGAAAGAACAGAAAGGAATGCATGGTCGGAAATGCAATGGAAGTGGTAATAGCGTTCAATGCTTAATCCGGAAAAGTCGAATGAAGCGGTCATGCCCCCTACGCGGTCGTCAGCCTCGAACAGAACCGGGTGGTGGCCGTCGCGCGCCAGTTGATAAGCAACCGCCAACCCCATAGGGCCTGCGCCCAGTACCGCAATACGCTGGCCCATGGTTAAAACTCCAAAACGAATTTACTGTAATTAGGATCGTTGAATGTTTCATCCACCGCTTTAGCAAACGGAGTGAATGGCACATTGAAAATAGTTGGCCAGTCAATCACCTCGAACTCATCTTTGGCACTGAGTGCGGCCAGTTGTTGAGTGGTAAAGGGTGGATTTTTATCAAACCGGCCCCAGATCCAGATCAATGTATAGAACAAGGCGTACGGGATTTTTACAATAGGGGTGCTGACCCGAGTGGCTTTCTTGATTTCACGGATGATATCAATGTAGTCAACTTTTTCATGGCCGGAAATATTGTAAATTCCGTTGTGAGTGCGATTTTCGATACAGTTGATAATAACGTTGCAAAAATCACCCGCATACAACGGCTGGCGCATGTATCGACCATGTCCGGGGATCGGAAAGACTGGTACTTTTTTCATGAAACGAGAGAGCCAGCCTAAATGCTTGCGGTCGAACCAGCCAAACATCAAGGTAGGACGCAAAATCGGGCATGGGATACCGCTGTCCAATACCATGCGCTCTTGGTCTTTCTTGCTCTTGGTGTAGAAGTCGTCCGCAACAGATTCTACAACGGAAGAACTGATGTGGATAAGTCTTGGCACATTGTTGGCTTTGATGGCCTCAAGGATAAGACGCGTGGAATCGACGTTGTTGCGGACAAACTCCTGATAGTCATTACCACCGATCTGAGCTTGAAGCATAACGACTACGTCGGCATCAACGAAATGCCGCTGCCATTGGCCAGGTTCTGCCAAATCAGCATATTCGACGGTTATATCAGGTTGTACCTGCTTTAAAACTTCGATGTTTTTATGGTGCTTATCCAAAACAACGATGTTGGTGTAGCCTTTGGCTTTCAATCGGGCAACGAGATTCTGCCCAACTAAGCCGGCGCCACCGGGTAGAATGATTTTATTTGTCTGCATGAGATGACCGATTATTTATAGTTACAATATTCTGAAATTGTGGGCAAATTGTTACTTGGTCAGAATGCTTGTGTTTCTCAATGTTCATCGTTGATTGCGTTCCGCAGGCTTTAAATGCAGTGATTCTGTATTCAAAGATTTGCTCTTTTGAATAAAAAGTTAGGTACGCTTTTAATAACTAGCATGATTAAGGCCCAGAAACCCGGGGCGTAGAGAACGTCTACTTTTCGTTCGATGCCCTTGACGATGCGCAAGCCGACCTGTTCGGGTTTGCTGACCAATGGTCCCGGCAAAGGCAAGCCTTTAGTCATCGGGGTATCAACAAAGCCAGGTTTGATGTCAATCACGTGCACACCAACCTTGAACAGGCGGGCACGCAAGCCTTCACAGAACGTGGAGACAGCCGCTTTGGCCGTGCCGTACAAATAGTTGGAAGGACGGCCGCGATCTCCCGCCACGGACGAAATGACTGCCAGGGTGCCGCAATGCTGTTTTTCAAAGTGATTGGCCAACAGCGTCAGCAAGGCAATGACTGACGTACCGTTGTTGGCAAACTCTTTAAGCGCAACCTGTACATCGTTTTCGCAAGCCTTTTGGTCCGGCAGAGTGCCGTGGGCAATCAAGGCAATATCTATCTGGCGCAGGGCTGCCAGGCAGCTTTCCAGCATCGCGGGATGGGCTGAGAAATCGACTGCATCCATCGTGTGTACAGTCACGGCCTTGGCGCCCTGCGCGATCAGATCGGCACGAGTCTGTTCAAGTTTCTCGGCATTACGGGCAACCAGGAAGAACTCACTTCCTTGTTGGGCCCACAGGCGCGCGCAAGCACTGGCAATGGACGAGGTTGCTCCGACAATCAAAACCTTTTTCATGAAATGACTCGTTTCCAAAAACGGGATATTAGGGACGGATCGCGCAGTGCTTCCAGTTGTTCCCAAGCCGGATAGGCTTGACGGAAGTCGTTGCCATTCATATGGGCATCTTTTGCGGGATAAAGTCGACCGCCGGCCTGATGCACGATGGCGTCCATGCGTTTGAACAAGGCAGTCAAATCCGCCCTTTGCGGGAAATCCAGGGCGAGTGAGGTGCCCGGCAGCGGGAACGACAACAGTCCCGGTGAGACAGCATCGCCACAACGCTTGAGTACGGCCAGGAATGAACCCTGTCCGGAAGCTGCAATCACGGCCAATAGCTCATTCATGGCAACCTCGGCCACAGCGTCAGGTATGACGCATTGATACTGTTGAAACCCTTTGCGCCCGTAAATACGGTTCCAGTCGAGGATACGGTCCAGCGGATAAAAGAACGGTTCGTAGCTTCCCCATCGACGTGAAGGGGTTGCTGGATGCACGCGCCAATAGGCTTCATTGAACGCGTGCAAAGAGAGGCTGTTGATCAGGGAAAGGGGCGGCGTCACCGGCATATGTAATTTTTTACGCTTCTCTACGCTCAGTGAGCCGTAAGAAGCATGGTCGCCGACAATGAACACTCCGCGCCCTGTTTTAGCCCCTTGGGCCAGGCAATCGATCCAGGCCACGCTGTATTCATGTTGATGATCCAGTTCAGCAGAGAGCTTGAAGAATTCGGCCAGGTTATCGAAGCGCACTACCGTGCTGTCGATTTGGCTCGAATTTATCGGTATCAACTGGATTTTCGCCCAAGTGATAACACCGGTCAGGCCAAGTCCCCCGATGGTCGCTGCAAACAGCTCTGGATTCTCTGAAAGGGAGCAGGTCAGCAGATCCTGGCCGTGCCGTAGTAAACCGAAACTGTGAACGTGATTGCCAAATGTTCCGCGAAGATGATGGTTTTTGCCGTGGACGTCGTTTGCGATAGCGCCGCCCAAAGTAACGAATTGAGTTCCAGGCGTGACAGACAGGAACCATCCTTTGGGGATGCTCAATGCCAGAATTTCCGCGAGGGTGACACCCGACTCGGCGAGTACCACACCGTGCTCCCAATCGACTTCAATAAAACGATCCAGAGTGCGAAGTTGCACGACCTGATCGCTAGCCGCCAGGCAACTGTCTCCATAACTGCGTCCATTGCCAAACGGAAGGGTGGAGCCATGGTCGGCAACCACCCTATTCATCAAGTCGGATACTTCGCTACGCCAGCTACAGGTGTGCGCATTTTGAGGGGCGCAGGGGTAGCGTCCCCATGAGTAACGACTGTCAGTCATGCCGCAACCCAGAACACTAAGGCGAACAATGCGCCAACCACCAGGCTGATTCGGTCACGAACAGCAAACACCACTGGATCGTCATGCATCTGTCCGCGGTGGGTCAGCATCCATATCCGGGTAATCCAGAAAAGCAGCAGAGGGCAGGCAAGCCAGATCACTTGTGGATGGGCATAGAGCGCATTCGTCGATTGATCATGAATGTATAGAGCTAACACCATCACCGCCAAATAGCCGGAAGATGCACCAAGCGACGAGATCATTTCCAGGTCATCGGGATAGTAGCCACGGCCGCGGGTTTTTTCGGTGTGCCCCTTTTTGCGCGCCTCGCGTAGCTCCGCGTAGCGTTTGACAAACGCCAGGCTGAGGAAGATGAACATCGAGAACGCCAGGATCCAGAAGGTCAGTTCCAGGCTGGTAGCGGCGGCGCCCGCAATAATCCGTAGGGTATAAAGTATGGCCAGTGAGATGACATCGATTGCCATGTGCCGTTTTAGTGACAATGAGTAGGCCAGTGTCAAAACATAATAAGTAGCCAGGACTCCGGCAAACTCCCAGGGTAAAAGTAATAGCGCACCTGAAAAAGAAGCAACAAGTAGTCCGGGAAATGCGATAAGCCCCGATTTTATTGAAAGGCGGCCCGCTGCGAACGGGCGATTGCGCTTGGAAACATGGTGGCGATCATCGGCGAGGTCGAGAAGATCATTTAATAGATACACACTTGAGGCGCATAAGCCGAAAAGCAGGAACGCCAGAATGCCTTGCCAGACCAGCAGTGGATTGGTTATCTGGTGCGCGGCGAGCAAGGGCACAAAGATGAGGGCGTTTTTCATCCACTGGTGCAGACGAAGTGCCTTCATCCAGTGATTCAATCCTGAAGGGTTGGATTTAATGACTTGTTTGACATTGCCCTGCGCTGCAGCGCGCCGCTCCACACCGGATTCAGGGTTGACGACATAAGCTTCACGGGCCGATTTCCATACCGAGATGTCATCGAGCGAGTTGCCAATGTAATCGAACCCTTGCTCCCCATAGAGTTCCACCAGCAATTCCCGTTTTTTATGGGATGACAGATTTCGATCACTGTCAGAGGCTAAAACGCGGTCAAACAATTTCAGATGGTCGGCGATACGTTCAGCCAGCGAGTAGTGGCTGGCAGTCGCCAGAACTATGGTTCGACCTTTTTCACGCTCGCCCTCAATGAGAGCGATCACCTCTGGGTCATAAGGTAGATCGGCCACGTCGAGATTGGTCGCGTTTGCTAGCCCTTCCTTCAAGGCGGCTTTGCCTTTGAGTAACCAGGAAAGAGGCTTGAACAGACTCATCGGCTTATGCCTGACGAAAGCCATTCCGGTTTCCAATAGCAGATCGGAGCGCAGCAAGGTGCCGTCCAGATCGACAATGAGCGGAGGCACGGAGGGGGTGATATGGACAGTCACAGGAGTTCTTCCCTGGGTACTGGGCAAGCAGAGCTGTCCCAGCAAAAGTGAATCTAGGAAAACAACAGGCGGCTTTAGCAAACGCTACCAAGATGCAAGCGGGCTTTCAGTTGCGCGAAAAGTTAGCATGAACATCGTTTTTTTCATAGCAGTCACTCATCTCGAACAAGGCTTAAAGCTTCTGGCTTCCTATCGGGAGGGAGCAGTGGTTACTGGGAAAAGCGCAGTCGGTGCGATGAAACTCAGACCTTAAATTTGTCGGCCGTCAATCAGCTCGTAGAGGGCCGTTGAAGTGTTAAGGGACTGGCAAGCGAATAGATTCAGAACCTGTGCCGGTTTGGTTTACGTAGATCTACCTTCTTGCCCTCGGGAAATTGTCCATTGCCTGTCGCGCTTGGCGTTGCACAAGACCCATGGGAGCATGCAGGTCAGAAATGTGCAGGAGCCGACCTATGTTGCGAATACGCGGAAGCATCGGCGACTGGCCGGTGGATTTGACCCTGGAGATGGACGACGGCGACTGGGCACGACTCGGCGCACAGTTGCAGGTCAGCAAAACCGAGGAGGTCAACGCCCCGGCTGCCAAACCACTGAATCAGGATGACGCGCTGTGGCAGATCGCCAAGGACCTGCTGCGCAAGGCCGGGCAATTGAGCGGGCCGGATTTGCTGGAACAGCTGGAAGGGCTGACCGGCAGCGCGGCCTCGGGCAAACGCTTGTTGGTGCGCTTGCGCCATTGTGCCGATGTGAAAGTGGTGAGTGGCGGCGATACGCCGCTCTACAGCTGGCAAGAACCCGCGTAGGAGCTGCCGAAGGCTGCGATCTTTTGATCTTTAATACAGCGCAGCAAACAACTTGCGGCGGTACGTGGTCACCAGCGGGTGATCGTTGCCCAGCAATTCGAACACCTGCAGCAAGGTCTTGTGCGGCAAGCCTTCGCTGTAACTGCGGTTGCGGATGAACAACTTCAGTAACGAATCCAGCGCCGCGTCGTACTGCTGACGCGCCAGTTGCTGAATCGCCAGTTGATACACGGCTTCATCGTCCTGCGGGTTTTTCGCCAGGCGCGCTTTCAGGTCCGCCGCATCCGGCAAATCCTTGGCCTGACCCAGGAACTGGATCTGTGCCTTTGCGCCAGCTAGGGCGGCCTTGTGCTCATCGGTCTTGACCGCGTCGAGCACGGTTTGCGCTTCACCCAGCTCGCCACGCTCGGTGAGGCAACGGGCGTAAAGGATCAGCGCTTTCGCGTTGGTGTTGTCTTCGCCTAACAGCACCTTGAGGATGGCTTCGGCATCAGCGAAACGGCCTTCATCGAACAGCGCCTGGACTTGCTCGAACGGATCGGCAGCAGCCGGGGGCGGCACGCTGCCCATCAGCCGCTTACAATAGGGTGTGGCATTTGCCATGGTTACGGGTCGATGGCGGCTCAACAAGCGCAAGCGCTTTGGGGTCTTGAGCGATGTGTGTTTTTTTTCAGATTTTGTTAAGAAAAGCGGCGACTATCAGGCTGACGTTACCTTGAGGGGTTTGTCGAAAAACACCAGATTTTCTCATCAGGTAGAGTCGCTGGAGGAGCGAGCTTTGGCGAGCCCGTTCGAAGTCACTGAGTGTCAGTCGGTTTTCGGGTGTGAGCTTTGGCTTGAGGCTGCCGAGGATATAAAGATTCTTTGAGCTCCACTCGCTAAATCTCCCAGAGCACATTTTACACATGCGTATCAAACGCTCCTTTAGGCCGGAGTTAGCACCGATCAGGTTGCCGCCGTGCTGGCGATAGTCGAGTGTCGGCGCCGGGTCATAAATGACCTTTCCGCCACAGCCGCTGACCACGAGATAGGCAAGCCAGTCGTGAGCAACGACATGGGCCTCATCTTCGGTTTCAGCCAGCAAATCTCTCGCAGCGTTGTTTATCAGCATGGTGTTCGCCCCGGCCAGGCTCTGGACCAGTGCATTGCGAAATCCAGGAGGCTTGGTGAATAACGGCGAAAACCCAATCACGCGCCTATCGGCATCGATCAGGCGTGTTCTAGAGCAGTAAAGCGCAGGCACACTGTGTGGTGAGCCCGCCAATTTAGCGAGACTTCGTTCAAGTTTGTCTTCCAGCCAGATATCGTCCTGGTCGCTGAAAGCAAAATAATCGGCCGTGATCGTGTGGTTTTTGACGAGGGACATGAAGTTTCTGGCAAAACCTTGGCACGGTCCCTTAAAGGTGATCAGGCGGTCCTGCCCGTATTTTTTTTGAAAGCCAGTGAGGATCTCGAGTGTTTTATCGCTCGAACCGTCGTCTGATGCATAGATGACCCAGCGTGTATGAGTCTGAGCTGCGAACGATTCCAGTTGGCTCTCAAGAAAGGCTGAGCCGTTGTAAGTGCACAGCAGAATCGCCACCCTGTCCTTGAGGGGCGTCGATGGAGCTGAGCCCTCCGAGATATTGTTGGCTTCATCCTGAAGGGGTGGGTATAGCTGCTTGTTCATTTTTTAATCTCAAACATACCAAGATCTGAAAATCTCGTAACTGATTAGATGCGAGTGTGCTAGCTGAAAGGTGGTCATCAAAATAATTTCGATAAGCGCTGCGTGGATCGGCGTTCAGACTCTATTTTAGGTTGCATGGTTCAAAAAGCCTGTGTGGGCTGGTTCTGAAGCAGTTGTCGCTGGACAGAGATTGGCTTCCCAAAGTCGATGCGATGGTCCTGTGCCTTGGCTTTGACGCAATGTGGCTGGTAGACGGCACACGTTGATCGGTCTCCCCCGGCTACAATCTCCCCCAATTATCTGAAGACGACTTTCTGACCGGTCAGTATCATTACCATTTCGCGTCTGCATTTGCGTCATTCAGAGTCATTGAAATGGTTGGTAGGTCAATTCTTGTCACCGGGGCGAGCGGCTTTCTGGGCGCTTCGCTCGTAAGGCATCTGGCGTCATCTGAAGCTTTTTCAGTCAGGGCTCCTGTTAGAAATCCCCGCTTATGCTTTCCCGCTTCGGTAGAGGTTCTGCCCATAGCGGATCTTGATTCGTCGACGAACTGGCAGCACGCGTTGCCGGGTGTGGAGGTTGTTGTGCATGCGTCAGCGCGCGTGCACGTCATGAACGAGGCCGCACAGGATCCTTTGGTTGAGTTTCGCAAGGTGAATGTCGAGGGTACGCTCAATCTTGCGCGTCAGGCGGCCGCTGCCGGGGTCAAACGATTCATTTTCATCAGCTCGATCAAGGTCAACGGCGAAGGCACTTCGCTGGGTAAACCGTTCTCGGCAGATGATGCACCCGCGCCTGTCGACGCTTACGGTATTTCCAAGCTGGAAGCCGAACAGGGCTTGTATGAACTCGCCGCATCGACTGGGATGGAGGTGGTTATTATTCGTCCGGTTCTGGTTTATGGTCCGGGCGTGAAGGCGAATTTCTTGAGCATGATGCGTTGGCTGTCCAAGGGTATTCCATTGCCCTTGGGGGCCATCCATAACCGCCGCAGTCTGGTAGCGTTAGAAAACCTGGTCAGCCTCATCGTCAGATGCATCGATCATCCGCGTGCGGCCAATCAAACCTTTTTGGTCAGCGATGGTGAGGATGTTTCCACCTCTGACCTGTTGCGCAAGCTGGCCTATGCTCTTGGCAAGCCAGCGAGGCTGTTGCCGGTGCCTGGTTGGCTTCTATATGGTGTTGCCGCTTTGCTGGGGCGACAAAGTTTGTCACAGCGTCTGTTCGGGTCCCTGCAGGTGGATATCGGCAAAAACCAAGAGTTATTAGGCTGGACGCCTCCGGTCAGTCTGGATCAGGGCTTACGACTGACTGCACAACATTTTCTGGAATCAAATAACCCATGAGTTATTGGTGGCTTACCCCCGCAATTGCTGTTGTATCGTTCTTTCTAACCGGTGCTCTGCGCCGCTATGCGCTAGCACGCAGCCTATTGGATATCCCCAACGCTCGAAGCTCTCACTCTTTGCCTACGCCCCGTGGTGGTGGTGTGGCAATTGTGTTGGCGTTTCTTTTGTCCCTTGGGTTTTTATTTTGGCTGGGGGCGCTTGCGCAAGGCGTATTTTTAGCAGCAGTGGGAGCCGGGGCGCTGGTCGCGGTCATCGGCTTTATGGATGATCATGGGCATATTGCCGCCAGGTGGCGTTTGCTTGGGCATTTCGCAGCGGCGGCCTGGGCGTTGTTCTGGGTGGGTGGGCTGCCAGCGATCAGTTTTTTCGGCGTGTCGATTTCGTTTGGTTGGCTCGGGCAGATTCTTACGCTGTTTTACTTGGTCTGGATGCTTAACCTTTACAACTTCATGGACGGTATCGACGGTCTTGCCAGCATCGAGGCGGTCTGCGTCTGTCTGGGGGCTTGCCTGCTTTATGGATTGACCGGGCACGCCGACTCGATTTGGGCGCCACTCTTGCTTGCTGTGTCAGTCGCAGGGTTCCTGTTTTGGAATTTTCCTCCTGCCCGAATTTTTATGGGCGATGCAGGCAGCGGATTCCTCGGCGTCATGCTCGGGGTGCTTTCTCTTCAAGCTGCTTGGGTTGATCCTCGACTATTCTGGGGATGGCTGATTTTGTTGGGGGTATTTATTGTCGATGCGACCTTTACCTTGAGTCGCCGCTTGGTCCGCGGCGATAAGGTGTACGAGGCTCATCGCAGTCACGCTTATCAGTTTGCCTCTCGTCTCTACGGCAGGCACCTGCCTGTCACCTTGGCAGCGGGATTGATCAATCTGCTTTGGTTGCTGCCTATAGCGGTGGCCGTCGCCCGTTTTGGACTGGATGGTACGCTTGGGCTGCTGGTGGCCTATGTGCCACTGGTGATATTGGCTGTGAGGTTTCATGCCGGCGAGCTGGAGATTCCCGGTCGCGGCAATTAAGCAGGGTTCCTGTTGTCCAATTTTTTCAGTAATCAAAATGTAAAGGTACGTACAATGGCCGCTGCTGATTTACATGAGACAGGCAGCCTTCAGGAGCTAATGATTTATGGATAAATTACGTGCTTTTCTGGTGGGGCTGCCAAGACGGCAGAAACGGCTGATACAGGTCTGTACTGATATCGTGCTGGTCTGGACTGCCTTGTTGCTGTCGTTCGTTGTTCGTTTGGGGGTGGAGGATGTGTCTCATCCTCTGTTCGAGCAAACCTGGTTATTTATCGCTGCCCCGTTGGTGGCGATTCCGCTGTTCATCCGTTTCGGCATGTACCGAGCGGTGATGCGTTATTTTGGCAATGACGCGCTGATTGCGATCATCAAGGCGGTCACTCTGTCGGCGCTGATACTGGCGTTCATCGTTTACTGGTACAGCAATCACAAGACCATCGTGCCGCGCTCGATCATCTTCAATTATTGGTGGTTGAGCCTGGTGATCATCGGCGGGCTGCGCCTCGCCATGCGCCAATACTTCATGGGTGACTGGTTTGCGACGTCCCAGCATGTTCCTTTTACCAACCGTGACGACGGTCTGACCAAGGTTGCGATCTATGGGGCTGGCGTTGCCGGTAACCAGTTGGTCGCAGCCCTGCGCATGGGGCGAGTCATGCGCCCAGTGGCGTTCATCGACGATGATGCCAACATTGCTGATCGGGTGATTGCCGGCTTGCAGGTGTACAAACCCAAGCACATCCAGAACATGATTGATATGACTGGCGCAACCGAGCTACTGCTTGCATTGCCGTCTTCAAGCCGTGCACGGCGTCGGGAGATTCTCGGTTATCTGGAAGGCTTCCCACTGCATGTACGCAGCGTGCCGAACTTCACCGATCTGGCCAGCGGACGGGTCAAGGTCAGTGATATTCAAGAGGTGGACATCGCAGACCTGTTGGGTCGCGATGCTGTGCCCGCCCAAGAGGAGTTGCTGGAGCGTTGCATTAAGGCGCAAGTCGTTCTGGTGACAGGCGCGGGTGGGTCGATTGGCGCCGAGTTGTGCAGGCAAATCGTCGGCCTGGGCCCCACAAAGTTACTGCTGTTCGATCACAGTGAATTCAATCTCTACAGCATTCTTGGCGAGCTGGAACACCGCATCGCGCGCGAGTCACTTGCTGTAGAGTTATTGCCCATTCTGGGGTCGGTGCAGCACCCAGGGAAAGTTCTCGAGGTGATGAGGGCGTGGCAAGTCGATACGGTTTACCACGCAGCCGCCTATAAGCATGTGCCCATGGTCGAACACAATATTGCCGAAGGCATATTGAATAACGTCATGGGGACGCTCTACACCGCTCAGGCCGCACTGCAGTCCGGGGTATCCAATTTTGTATTGATCTCCACAGACAAGGCCGTGCGCCCCACCAATATCATGGGCAGCACCAAACGACTTGCCGAGCTGACGTTGCAGGCGTTGAGCCGAGAACTGGCTCCGGTACTTTTTGGCGACAAGGCGAATGTTTCCCGGGTCAACAAGACACGTTTCACTATGGTTCGGTTTGGCAACGTATTGGGGTCGTCAGGTTCGGTCATCCCGCTGTTCCACAAGCAGATCAAAAATGGCGGTCCGCTAACGGTCACCCACCCCAAAATCACCCGTTACTTCATGACCATCCCTGAAGCCGCTCAGTTGGTTATACAGGCCGGCTCCATGGGGCAGGGCGGTGATGTGTTTGTGCTGGACATGGGCGAACCGGTGAAAATTGTCGAGCTCGCTGAAAGGATGATCCATTTGTCAGGCCTGAGCATTCGCTCTGAGCGAAACCCTCAAGGAGACATCGAGGTGGAGTTCATCGGACTGCGTCCAGGTGAGAAGCTCTATGAGGAGTTGCTGATTGGCGATAATGTCGCCGAGACCCAGCATCCGATGATCATGCGTGCCAATGAAGATCATCTGAGTTGGGATAGGCTCAAAGCAAGGATCGCGGATTTACTGGGGGCTGTTGAGATCAACGATTACGAACGGGTTCGTCAGTTGCTTCGTGAAGTGGTCAGCGGGTATAGCCCCGAAGATGAGATTGTCGACTGGATGCACCAGCAGCGTCATAAAGAACCGCTATAGCAAAATGCAGCCGCTGAGGCTGCATTTACAAGATAGGCACATCGAGTTGGCTTTCTGTGGGGGAACCGACTCGACTATCTCATCTCCAGTCAGGCCAGCAGTTTGATGGGTGGCGGCTGGGTTTCACGGCTGGAGTGTGGCAAGTCTGTATCCGCTTCACGACTGTTGCGTTTGCCGCTCCAGATAAGGCCCAGGGCGAACAAAGTCCCTAGTAGCGAAAGAAAACCCCAGCATAGAAAAAAAGTGACCATTCGTTGCTCCCCAATGCGCAGTCGCTTCGTCGGAATCAACGCAGATCTAGACGACAGCTTCGCGCGTTAATACCTCTTGATCTGAATTTACATCGAAAATTGAGTTGTTCAAGTTTAAATCTATTTTTTTGTCGCCAAAAAAACGGCAAACGGCATTTTTTATTTTTTCGTTTCCGTGGTTTTGTCGGTAAATTGACAGATTTTGATTTTGGTGATTTTTCGACGAATAATTAAATCAATAATTTCATATAGATAGCATGGCTGAATTGAAGTGCTTTCTGTTCGCGGTATAAATACGTCGTTTTCGCTATGAAAGCATTTAATTCAGAAATAATTTGTTCAGACCCATGCGACGCGCGCTTGTTGAGGACGACCAACTGCTATCCTGCAGATTGTCGTATCAGGAGGGCAGGTAAGAAATCGTGATATTTTCCTTCTGAAGGTATGCTGTGCCAAGCCTCATCAGCGCCACAGGCCGCTGCAAGTAATGGCCGTCTGTGGCAAGCATATGTCTGCTTTTAAAAGGTTCAGGGGACTCCTATGCGCGCCATAATTACCGGTATCACAGGACAAGATGGCGCCTATTTGGCTCAACTATTGCTGGAAAAAGGCTACATTGTCTACGGGACGTATCGTCGTACGAGCTCCGTCAACTTCTGGCGAATCGAAGAGCTCGGTGTTGAGCGTCACCCAAATCTACATTTGGTTGAATACGACCTGACCGACCTTTCTGCCAGTATTCGCTTACTGGAGAGAGCCGAGCCAGCCGAGATCTACAACCTTGCCGCACAGAGTTTTGTTGGGGTCTCTTTTGACCAACCATTGACGACCGCTGAAATCACTGGCTTGGGCGCAGTGAACCTCCTGGAAGCGATCCGCATCGTCAATCCCAAGATTCGTTTCTACCAGGCTTCCACCTCTGAAATGTTCGGCAAGGTTCAGGCGATCCCTCAAACGGAAAGCACCTCGTTCTACCCTCGCAGTCCCTATGGCATCGCCAAACTGTATGCCCATTGGATGACGATCAACTATAGGGAGTCATACGGGATCTTTGGAACCAGCGGTATCCTTTTCAATCACGAATCGCCGCTACGAGGTCGCGAGTTCGTGACTCGCAAGATAACGGATACCGTCGCGAAAATTAAGCTCGGGAAGCAAGGCTTGCTGGAGCTCGGTAACCTGGACGCAAAACGTGATTGGGGTTTTGCTAAAGAGTACGTAGAAGGGATGTGGCGGATGCTGCAGTCTGACGAGCCTGATACTTTTTTACTGGCGACCGGTCGAGCCGAAACGGTACGCGATTTTGTGTCTCTTGCCTGCAAAACGGTCGACATCAGTCTCTCGTGGGAAGGTCAGGACGAAAACGAAACGGGCATTGATAATGCCACCGGAAAAGTCATTGTCTCCGTGAACCCAAAATTCTATCGCCCTACAGAGGTTGATCTGCTTCTGGGGGATGCCAGCAAGGCTAAGAACATTTTGGGCTGGGAAGCAAAGACTACACTGGAAGAGCTATGTCGCATGATGGTTGAAGCTGACCTTCGCAGAAATCAGCAGGGCTTCTCGTTCTGAGTTGAACAAAACGACTCTCTGAAATTGCCCTGATGTTATCTAAAAGGTTATGGCGCTAATCAAGGTCATCAAAATTTCCAGGCATTTTTGGGAGTGACAAGGTTGAAGCACATCTTGGTGACCGGAGGCAGCGGATTTGTCGGGAAGGTGTTGCTGGGGCAGCTATTAAGTGCGGGACATAGAGTGACGTACACCTCGGCCTTCCAAATAGCCGATACCCCATTGGAAGAAAACCATATCATTCTGGATATTCGCGATCAGATCGCGGTCAATGCAGTGATGGACCGGGTTAGACCTAGCCACGTTATACATTTGGCAGCCATTTCAAGCGTAGCGAGTAGCTTTCAAGACCCCGTATTGGCATGGAATACCAATGTCATGGGTAGCTTGAATATCCTGGAGGCGATAAAAAAGCACTGTCCCGAGACAGTTGTCTTGTTTACAAGTTCGTCAGAGGTTTACGGTGAGGCCTTCAAGTCAGGGGCACCATTAGATGAGGACAGTCGGTGCCAGCCGATGAACCCCTACGCGGCCAGCAAACTGGCGGCAGAGTTAGCCTGCACGCAATATTTTCGCCAAGGAATCAGAGGCGTTATTACCCGTCCCTTTAACCATATTGGCCCAGGCCAGTCGCCCGACTTCGTGACCGCTTCTTTTGCCCGGCAGATAGCACTGATTGAGGCCGGTAAACAGGAGCCGATTATCAACGTCGGGAACCTTGAAGCAAGTCGTGATTTTCTGAATGTGCAGGATGTCTGCTCCGCTTACTTGGCCTTACTTGAACTGGATTCACCGAAGCACAACGTATATAACATATCCTCTGGTAAGGCATGTAAAGTTGCCGAAATACTTGATGTTTTACTGCGGCAGAGTGTAAGAGAAATAGATATTAAATTGGACCCTGAGCGCCTTCGCCCATCTGATATTCCGTTTGCAGTGGGTGATAGTCAACGACTGACATTAGAAACGACCTGGGAACCAAAAATCCCGTTGACTGAGAGTTTGCACCAGGTACTCGAGTACTGGCGTCATGAAGTAAATACACATTAATGCTATTAGGAGATGTCGCCCCGTCTTCGACACCGCGCTGTAGCGCAGCAAACTCGGTCCCGATTCTGCCCGAAGGGCGTAGGAGAGACCGGGACGCGCAGTCTTGTCTGCGAAAAGGGCCGAAGGACCTTCCAATAGTGGTGAATTCACCATTTTTGCCAGCGCTCCGCACTGGATCGCAGACAAGTCAGCTCCTACATTGAATCGGTGCCTTACTTAAGATTTATATTTTATTTATCAATAATTTATAGGCTGCTTGATGGTAAGGGATCCATGAACCCCACATTCAAAGCTGCCATCGGATCCCGAATGCTGTGCTCCCGATTCATCTCTGGAGCCAGCCACAATGATGCGCCCCGACGCCAAAGTCGAAAAAGTGTACCTCTACCCCAAGGCCGTGGACTTCCGAAAGTCCATCGATGGCCTCGCCGCTCTGGTCGAACTGGATATCAAGGTGGCCGTGTTCGACCCGGTGCTTTTCGTCTTTCTGAATCGCCACCGTAATCGAGTGAAAATCCTCTACTGGGAGCGCAACGGCTTCTGCCTTTGGCTCAAACGCCTGGAATCCGAACGTTTTAAAACTTCGCCCGATGCCACCGACGAGGCCATCGTATTGACCGTCCAGGAGCTGAACTGGTTACTCGACGGTTTTGACCTGTGGCGTAATCGTCCACATCAGGTTTTGACTCCAAGATTTGTCGCCTGACGGGTATAATCCAGGGCATGCCATCCATGCCCGACAACCTTCCTGATGACCCAGTGCTTCTCAAGCAGATGCTGCTTGATACGTACGAAGCGCGCGCGCGTGATCAAGAAGTCAAAGAGGCTTACGAGACTCATATCGTTGATCTGAAAGAACAGATCAAGTTGCTGCGTGACCGTATATTTGGTCGTAAGTCCGAGCAAACGGTTGAGCCCAACACACCGCAATTGGCCTTGTTCAACGAACCCGAAAGCGAGCCGATGCCTGTCTTCGATGACGCCGAGGAAGAAGAAGTCGTTGCACCGACTAAGCGCCGTGGCAAACGCAAGCCACTATCGGCTGATCTGCCGCGTATCGAAGTCATCCACGAACTGCCCGAACACGAACTGACCTGTGCCTGCGGTTGCCGCAAACACACCATTGGCGAAGAAACCAGCGAGCAGTTGGACATCGTGCCGATGCAGATCCGGGTCATCAAACACATCCGCAAAGTCTACGGCTGTCGCGGTTGTGAAACGGCTCCGGTCACCGCTGACAAACCCGCTCAGTTGATTGAAAAAAGCATGGCCAGTCCGAGCGTGTTGGCGATGCTATTGACCACCAAGTATGTCGATGGCTTGCCGCTGCATCGTTTCGAGACGGTGTTGAGTCGACACGGTATCGATATCCCGCGTCAGACCTTGGCACGCTGGATTATCCAGTGCGGCGAGCACTTGCAACCGTTGCTGAATTTGATGCGCGACCGGTTGCTGGAAAGCCCGGTCATCCACTGCGATGAAACCCGCGTCCAGGTACTTAAAGAACCGGATCGCGACCCGACCAGCCAATCCTGGATGTGGGTACAGGCCAGTGGGCCGCCGGATCGAAAAGTCGTGCTGTTCGACTACACCTCCAGCCGTGCGCAGGAAGTACCGCTGCGGCTGCTGGAAAGTTATCGCGGCTACGTGATGACCGACGATTACGCAGGTTATAACGCGTTGGCGTTGCAACCCGGTGTTGAACGGCTGGCGTGCATGGCCCATGTGCGACGTAAGTTCGTCGACGCACAAAAAGTACAGCCCAAAGGCAAGACGGGCCGCGCCGATATAGCACTGACGATGATCAACAAGCTGTACGGCATCGAGCGTGAACTCAAGGACAGCAGTGATGAGCAGTGTTTTACTGGGCGTCAGGAAAAGAGCCTACCGATCCTGGCCCAGTTGAAAGGCTGGCTGGAAAAAACGCAGTCGCAGGTGACGCCACAAAGCGTGCTGGGCAAGGCCGTGAATTATCTGGCCAACAACTGGAGCCGGCTGGAGCGCTACGTGGAGGCTGGTTTTTTACCGATCGACAACAACCCGGCGGAGCGTGCAATAAAACCGTTTGTGATCGGGCGCAAGGCTTGGTTGTTCAGCGATACGCCCAAAGGCGCGACCGCCAGTGCCCAGATCTACAGCCTGGTCGAGACCGCCAAGGTCAACGGCCAGGAGCCCTATACGTGGCTGCGCCACGTACTGGAACGACTGCCGCATGCGCAGTCGGTGGCCGACTACGAAGCGCTATTGCCATGGAACTGCTCGCCAGATATGCCACGGTAAACACAAAGCGCATCTATCGGTAGGTGTACTTTATGGATCGGATACGCTTGATGGATATCCCGCCCCGTCTTCGACGCCGCGCTGTCGCGCAGCAAACGCGGTCTCGATTCTGCCCGAAGGGCGTAGGAGCTGACTTGTCTGCGAAGACCCTACAACACGGTCCACCAGACACACCGCGCCGCACGGCCTTCGCAGACAAGTCAGCTCCTACAGGGGATCGGCGTTTTTCTGAAATTTAGTCTTTATTTTTCAATGATTTAAAAGGTATTTGAGGGGCTTCACCGGATCAAGTGGGTGTTATGAGTTTTGGAGACGTTCCGGGTATAAGTCCAAACCACCAAAATGAAAGTAAATGGCATTGCGAAAACGCTCCCGATTTCGAAACCCGCAAGAGCGTTGCTTGAGCCGTTGAATGCGTGCGTTCATGCTTTCTGCATGCCCGTTATGCAGGTTCAACACGATGGCGTTGACGATGCCCCACAGTCGTCGCTTGATCGTTTTGGCGACTTTCCACATCGGTGGCAGCCCACTGTTCAAGGCCCATTCCAGCCAGTGGTTCCACTGTTGTTCGAC
This sequence comes from Pseudomonas sp. ASL3, assembly GCF_056680425.1. Taxonomy (NCBI): domain Bacteria; kingdom Pseudomonadati; phylum Pseudomonadota; class Gammaproteobacteria; order Pseudomonadales; family Pseudomonadaceae; genus Pseudomonas; species Pseudomonas sp. ASL3. Next base: position 452,150 of record NZ_CM155281.1, read on the forward strand.
CTCATCCCGATCCTTACCTCGCCACAACTGCATGGCCAGATCCTTGATCGCCCAAGCTTTGGCTGTACGCAACGAACCCTCTCGCAACGACTCGAAGGTTGCCTGTTGCCGCTCGGTCATGTTTTCGGCCCGCTTAAGCCAGACGTATTTCGTGTTCTTGAGCACCGTGGAGCCTGCCTTTAGCAACTCGCGGTTCTCCATATGACGCACCCTGTCCAGCGCCTCACTCAACAGCTTGGCCACATGAAACTTGTCGAACGCTATTTTGTGCATGGCATCCGGAATATGACGTTGGGTCGCGCTGATAAAGGCGGGCCACATGTCCATCGAAACGCCCGTAATAGCTTGCTTCTGGTCGCTATTGAGCTTCGTATAAAACGCTTCCAGGCTCTGGGTGAGGTTGCCGTCTTCCACATGCAAGACCTGACCCGTTGCGGGGTCGGTCACCACGGTGACGTACTCGCGACGCTTTTGAAACGAAGTCTCGTCCACACATATCTGGGTCGGCGATAACGGTTTTCGACGCGCCAATCCGCGTCTGACGGCGCGAGCCATGATCCGGTCAATGCTGCCCCAGCTCGTCTGGAGTTGACGCGAGACCGCCTGAATACTGGCTTCCTGGATCCAGTTGATCACCAATGCTTCAAACATCAAGGTGAAACCTGAACCCGCGTCTGCCCACGGGACCTCGACAGTCACCACGCCATGCTCGGCGCAATGAACTCTGGGCACCTCAGCCTCTAGAATGGTCACGAACTGACACGTATCAAGATGCCGCCAACGACGTTTGCGTTTGTCATAACGCGAAGCGTGCAGGCCACATTGCGGACAGGTGAACGCAGCAGCATCAGATACTCCAACGCCGACAACGACTTGCCCCAACGCATGGTCAAGGTTAACTGCGACCACTTTCCACGGTGCCTGGAGCCCAAGGATTTGGGTGTATAAATCGATATCTCTCATGGGGAGGAGAATAGATTACCCACTCAAAACGGTGAAGCCCCGTATTTGATAGGAGAGTGCTAGCACGCTCGACGCACATTCGTCGATGTGCAGAAAGTACAGCCCAAAGGCGCTTGCGGGAAATCAGGCGCGCATCATCAAATATCTGGTAACTCTTCAGCTTTTGACGGGAAAGAACGCTCGGCTACCGTTGGAGGGCAGCTTCGGAAAGCTGCTTCCAACCTGGATTCCATGGAGCGTTACTTATGCGTACTACTTTCCTCTCGTCTCTCCTGTTCGCTGTATTCACTACCGTCTCGGTGGCTGTCAGCGCAGCGCCAGCCGCTGAAGCTCCGGTGCCTGTCCCTATTAGCGCTACAGGCATACAGACTGAACAGGTCGAGAAAATCAACCTGAACACGGCGGATGCCGAGACTCTTCAAAGGGAACTGAGTGGAGTAGGTAGCGCCAAGGCTAAAGCCATCGTGGCTTACCGTGAAACCAACGGCGAGTTTGCATCCATTGATGAGCTGCTTGAGGTAAAAGGCATTGGTAAAGCGATCCTTGAAAGAAATCGCGACAAAGTAAGCATTAATTAACACGCAATCTGCAGATAAAAGGCTGGTCTTTTGACTGGCCTTTTCTATTTACTGCCCTGGTCGTTGTTCCAAATATTCCACGAATGCCGCAAGGTCTGGCGAGCAAAGCAAATGCGCTGTAGCCCGCACTTCTTCTTCCGGCCAATCCCACCACCTTGATTGCTGTAGAACCTGTCGAGTGGGTTCATCGAAGCGCCAGCGTATCTGCTTCGCAGGATTACCTCCGACGATGGCATAAGGCGCCACGTCTTTGGTGACAACCGCCCCGGCGGCGATCACGGCACCGTCACCGATGGTCACGCCCGAGAGAATGATGACCTGGGAGCTTATCCAGCAGTCGCTACCGATGACAACGTCGCCGTTGGTACCGCCAAAATCCTGGATGTCGGCGGCTTGTTCGATCTTCGCCGGGAAGGGAAAGCAACTGAGCCAGTCCATCCGGTGGTGGCCACCCAGGTAGATATCAACGTCTGAAGCGATGGAGGTGTAAGCGCCTACGCGCAGGGTGGCACCTTCGTGCCAGTCATGAACCTTCGGCCAGCCGTAGGTGCCGGTACCAAAAATGTAGTGGGGATAGCGATTACGCAGTTTTTGTGTGTCGCGGTGCAGCTTGGGCAACTCGCGGAGGGACTTGCGTTGCTGGTGCTCGCGCCATTTGCGCAATAGATTCATGACGTGAACGTCCTTTCAGACCGTGAAAAATGTCAGCGATGATACAGGCCTGACACGTTCTGAGTGCCAGTAAGCATAAATTTTGATTATTAAAGAAGGCCTGGCTTTCGCTTCGAACCCCTGATCTTGACATTTTGAATGTCGCTCGACATATAATAATTTAAATTATATCCGTAATATTAAATCCATCGTCCACTGCAGGTCCTCCACAGCCAGGAGAATTAAAATGAATACCGCCAACGTTAAAGGCACAGCCCTCATCACCGGCGCCTCCTCTGGCATCGGCGCCTCCTACGCAGACCGCTTCGCCAACCGCGGCTACGATCTGCTGTTAGTCGCTCGCGACCAAGAGCGTATGGAAGCTCTAGCCACGCGACTACGTCGTGAAAGTGGTGTAAAGGTAGAGGTGTTGAAAGCTGATCTGCAGAAAATCGAGCAGCGTTTGCGTACCGACGTTGCCTGAGCGGTTCAACGCTGGGTATGCGGCGACCAAGGCGTATGTGTTGAGTTTGACGCAGTCGTTGAATGCGGAAATCGGCTCGCTGGGTGTGCAGGTTCAGGCGGTGTTGCCGGGTGCGACGCGGACTGAGATCTGGGAGCGCAGCGGGATGGATGTGAATACGTTTCCACCGGAGATGGTGATGGAGGTCGGTGAGATGGTGGATGCTGCGCTGGCCGGTTTTGATCAGGCTGAGCTGGTCACTATCCCGTCGTTGTCGAACGCGGCTGATTGGGATGCGTTTATGGCGGCCCGAGGCGCGCTGGGCCCTAATTTGTCTTTGAGCAGTGCGGCAGCTCGTTACAAAGCTCCGGCTGCTTGAGCTTCTTTGTTAAAGGTTGAGGGTGATTGCATGAACGGACGCCGAGTCGTAGTGACGGGCATGGGCCTGGTTTCGCCTTTGGGCACTGGCGTGGAGGCGGTTTGGCAGCGCTTGCTGGCGGGCCGTTCCGGGTTGGTTCGATTGCCGGAAGAGGTGGTGGCCGATTTGCCGGGTAAGGTCGGAGGTGTTGTGCCGCTGCTGGCGGACGATGCCGAGGCGGGGTTCAATCCGGACGTTGCTGCTCCCCCAAAGGAGCAGAAGAAGATGGATCCCTTCATTATATTTGCACTGGCGGCGGCCAAAGAGGCCGTGGCTCAGGCCGGGTGGGTCGCTGACAGCGAAGAGGCTCAGGAACGTACCGCGACCATTATCGGGTCTGGTGTAGGCGGTTTCAGTACGATTGCCGAGGCAGTGCGGATCACCGATAGCCGTGGACCGCGTCGTTTGTCACCGTTCACGATTCCGGCCTTTCTGGTCAACCTTGCCGCGGGTCATGTGTCTATTCAACACGGCTTCAAGGGCCCGCTGGGCGCACCGGTAACCGCCTGTGCGGCGGGGGTGCAGGCGATTGGCGATGCGGCGCGGATGATTCGTTGCGGTGAGGTGGATATCGCCATCTGTGGCGGCGCGGAAGCCGCTATCGATCGCGTCAGTCTGGGCGGTTTTGCGGCTGCGCGGGCATTGTCCAGTGCGTTTAATGACACGCCGGAACGTGCTTCTCGTCCGTTCGATCGTGATCGCGATGGGTTTGTCATGGGTGAGGGCGCGGGGATTCTGGTGATCGAATCGCTGGAACATGCCTTGGCGCGGGGGGCTAAACCGATTGTCGAGTTGGTGGGTTACGGCACCAGCGCCGATGCTTATCACCTGACTGCCGGACCGGAAGACGGTAACGGGGCGCAGCGCTCGATGCGGGCGGCGATTCGTCAGGCGGGTATTCAGCCTTCCGAGATCCAGCATCTCAATGCTCACGCCACGTCTACGCCGATAGGTGACAAGGGCGAGATGGCGGCGATCAAGGCGGTGTTTGGTGATCAGGAATCGATTGCAGTGACATCGACCAAGTCAGCCACCGGGCATTTACTCGGTGCGGCGGGCGGGATCGAGGCGATCTTCACGGCGTTGGCGATTCGCGATCAGATCGCGCCGGCCACGCTTAACTTTGAAAACCCCGATGAAGCGGCACAAGGCCTGGATATCGTGCACGGCGCGGCGCGGCCGATGGAGATCGAATATGCCTTGTCCAATGGTTTTGGGTTCGGTGGGGTCAATGCCAGCGTGTTGTTTCGGCGTTGGCATGATTGATCGGTAATTTGCCTTCGTTCGGCGGTGGCGGATCTGCCGCCTTCGCGAATGAATTCGCTCCCAGTGTGCCCGGCATGGGCCAAAACCAGCCATCTGAAAGCGATGGCCAGAGTAAGTGACGACAACTGTAGTGAAACGCAAGGTGGACGCCGTGAGGCCAAGCTGAAAGAAGCGCGTAGCAAAGGCACGACCGTAGGAACACGAACAGGCAGCGAGGCTGGATGCGGGCGATTAGTGTGCTGGGAACCACGAAATCCGACTGTCACCGAAAGACGCATCCAGTAGAGCCTGGCGGCACGGGCCGATGGTTTTGGCACCTTACCCGGGGAGATCTCAGGCACGTAAGTGAATGAGAAGTCAGCAGAGGCCGTAGTAGCGAAGATGGGCGGTAATGCGCTCGGAGCAAAGGGCCGAAGGACAAACAACACCCATGATGGACTTCTGTACATTGAGCCAGAGCTCTTTGAAACTGAACCCTGAAAAAAAATGCTGCGGCATCAAAGGGTTGGCCGGACATGAATGCCCGGGTGGATCCCGGAGAACTAATGAAAGGAAAGAGCGAGTGATGTGTCAGACGGAACAGGAAACTGGAGACGTGTTGAGCGAAATCAGCGTGGAGCAGGTTGTCGAGGCTGACAACATGCGCCGTGCGTTCAAGAAAGTCCGGGCCAACAAAGGTGCGCCCGGGGTTGACGGTATTAGCACTGAAGACCTCGAAGCGCACTTGGTCAAGCATTGGCCGGGCATCAAGGAAAAGCTTCTGGCCGGGAGCTACCAGCCCGGTCCGATCAGGGGTAAAACGATCGGCAAACCCCAAGGCGGAGAACGGCTGCTGGGGATTCCCAACACGCAGGATCGAGTGATCCAGCAAGCGGTAAGCCAGCAACTGACGAAGCTTTGGGACGGTGGTTTCAGTGAGCACAGCTACGGGTTCAGGCCCGGGCGCAGCAACCTTGACGCGATCAGGGCGGCGAAAGACTTCGTGCTCAGCGGCAAGACCTGGGTTGTCGATGTGGACATTGAAGCGTTCTTTGACGAGGTCAATCACGACCGACTCATGACGCGCATCACCCGCGACATCCGGGACAAGCGGCTGAACAAGTATCTGGCGTCGAACCTGCGTGCGGACATGGTCCTGAACGGCCAACGGCACAAACGCATGGCGGGCGTACCGCAAGGTGGTCCGCTGAGTCCGCTGCTGGCCAATCTGTATCTGGACCCGCTGGACAAGGAGCTGGAAGCTCGAGGGCTGAGCTTCTGTCGCTATGCAGACGACCTGATGATCTTTGTCGAAAGCGAGCGCAGCGCAGAGCGAATACTGGAAAGCATCGTGGCGTGGATCGAGAAACACCTGAAGCTGAAGGTCAATGCCAGCAAGAGCGGCACGGGTCGTCCTTGGGAACGCGATTTTCTGGGTTATCTGATCGACGAGGAAGGCAACAATCACCTGTCGGGCAGGACGGTCAAGCGATACCGCAAACGCGTTCGTGAATGTTGGTCAGCCAGACAGGGACTCACCTCCCGGGAACTGGTTGAGCAATGGAGAGGTTATCTTCTTGGCTGGTTTGGTTATTTCCGGCTGGCCACGGAGCGAAACTTCACGCAGCTCTCACAATGGACGCGGCGCCACATGCGCAAGTGCTTTTGGCAGCGGTGGCATAACCGCAAGGGTCGTATGGCCCAACTGCTGAAGATGGGCATCTCGAAACGAGGGCTTGCGCGAGTGAGTTTTCACGACGGAGCTTGGAAAGCGGCGGCACATCCGGCCATGCACCAAGCCTTGAACAACAAACGCTTGAAGCAATATGGCCTGATCACCGCGCAGGATCTCGCCTCAGCACAATGCTGAGCAGTCCAACCGCCGGATGCGGAAAACCGCACGTCCGGTGGTGTGGGAGGGGTAACGGGCTAGTCCCGTTACCTCGACCCGATCAATGGATCCTGACAAGGCACAGACTGATGAGTCGACCCCGAACCCGGTGGGAGCAATCGGGGCGCGTAGTCTCATTCGCGAAAGGGTCGGTACATTCAACATCGTCAGTGCCTGACCCACCGCATTCGCGAATGCATTGGCTTCCACAGGGGCTGAGCCTTGTGTGGGACCGGGACGCGGCCTAACCCTTCGCCTGCTTCTTCAACCACTCACGCGCGGTCTCGAGGATCCGGTCGGACAACTCGGGATCTTTCGCGCTACGCGACAGCAGCAACGCACCTACCAACGTCGAGAGCATGACGACGCTTCGTTCGCTGGTATCGGCTTGATCGGGCAGGGCGTTTTCGATGGCGTTCAGGCGTGACTCGATCATCACATCGGTGGTTGCGCTGGGCTGACCGCGTTGGCCCAGCTCCGCAGACATGGTTGGCAGCGGGCAACCCAGTTCAGGCGAGGCACGATGCTCGGACGACAGGTATTGGTCGATAAACGCGGATAGCGGATCTTCCTTGGCGAACAGCTCGGTGCAGCGGTCGGTCAACTCGTGGGCCGCGCTATCCAGTGCCTTTTCAACCAGGTCATCTTTGGATTTGAAGTGAGCATAGAAGCCGCCATGGGTCAGGCCCAGGGATTTCATCAGCGGTTGCAGGCCAGTGGCGCCAATGCCATCACGCCGAAAGCGCGCAGACGCTTCTTTGATGATCCGTTGATGGGTTTGGGCTTTATGGTCTTCCGAGTAGCGCATTGCAGGGGCTCCCGAGTGTTGCTTGTAAGATGTTGGTCATCATTTTCACATGGATGCGCAACCCGGTGCAGCACTCATTCAATGCACAGCCATCCGTCGGTCAGATGTGTGCAGACAGTGTTCGGTGATCGGACAGTCTTCTGTTGTTTGCTCAACATCTCCAGTACGCTCATGAAAGTGCCAACCCCGGGATAAATCCGGGCATGGGTGAGCAACCATAAAAACAAGATGAGTCTGCCGTGTATGCAAAGCCGCCTGCTTAACGATAAAAGCATGGTGTTTGAGCGTGCCGACCCTTATGCGGTGTCGGAATACGTCAACCAACATGTCGGTTCCCATTGCATCCAATTGCCTGTTACTTCCAGGCCGCAGGCCAGCCTCAATCACACTAAATTTGCCAGCCTCGATCTTTGCCGTATCAGTTATGGCGCCAGTGTTCACGTCACCTCTCCCGCGCTTGAAACCATCTATCACTTGCAGATTCTGTTGCGTGGTCAGTGCTTGTCCAAATCCTACGGGCAGGAGCATTACTTCTCGCCAGGCGAGTTGCTGCTGATCAATCCGGACGATCCGGTAGACCTGTTGTACTCCGCCGATTGCGAAAAATTCATCCTCAAGTTGCCGCTGCCTTTGCTTGACCTGACCTGCGCCGAGTTGCGCTGGCACAAGCCCAGCGAGGGCATCCGTTTTGCCTCCAATTGCCACAACCTGGCAGAGCTCGATGGTTTCATGAGCTTGTTGGGGTTGGTGTGTCAGGAGGCTGAAACCGATCTGGTGTTGCCTCGGGTTCGTGAGCATTACACCCAGATCATCGCCAGCAAATTGCTCACGCTGCTGGGCACCAACGTCAACCGCGACACACTGGACGTGCAGTCCGCACCGTTCGAACGGCTGGCCGAGTACATCGCGCAGAACCTCAAGCAGGACATCACCGTCGAGTCTCTGGCGCAGCTCAGCCACATGAGCATCCGCTCGCTGTATGCGCTATTCGAACGCCATGCCGGCACCACGCCGATGAATTACATCCGCAGCAAAAAGCTCGAACGCATCTATGCGAACTTGTCCGACCCCAGTCAGCGCGTGCGCAACCTGACCGAAATCGCGCTGGACTACGGCTTCCTCCATCTGGGCCGCTTCGCCGAGTACTACAAGAACCAATACGGCGAATTGCCCTCAGTCACCCTCAAACGCCGCTGAACCCCTGTAGGAGCTGCCGAAGGCTGCGATAAGGACCGCAGGGCCTTCACAAAATCAAGCACGGCGGCCGGTTCCCGTCCGATCGCAGCCTTCGGCAGCTCCTACAAAACTCTTGTTTCCCCCAATCTGCACAAAACGGATAGCCATCCGCACTAACTGGATATTGCTCAAAATCCGCCGGGGATAGCCTGCAAGGGTCGAAATATAACAATGGAGGCCCCGGCCATGTCCCTGGGATTCGAGTTCCTGCATTCCCTGCTTGAGGAAGATCAAGAGAAGGGCATCTATCGCTGCAAGCGTGAGATGTTCACCGACCCACGGCTATTCGAACTGGAGATGGAATACATCTTCGAGGGTAATTGGCTGTACCTGGCTCATGAAAGCCAGCTGCCCAACAAAAACGATTACTACACCACCACCATGGGCCGGCAGCCGGTGTTCATCGCCCGCAACAAGGACGGTGAACTCAATGCCTTTATCAACGCCTGCAGCCATCGCGGCGCCATGCTCTGCCGGCACAAGACCGGCAATCGCTCGAGCTACACCTGCCCGTTCCACGGCTGGACGTTCAACAACTCCGGCAAGCTGCTCAAGGTCAAAGACCCGGCCGAAGCCGGTTACCCCGACGCGTTCAACTGTGAAGGCTCCCACGACCTGAAAAAGGTCGCGCGTTTCGAGTCCTATCGCGGTTTCCTGTTCGGCAGCCTCAACCCGGATGTGGTGTCGCTCAAGGAGCATCTGGGCGAGTCCGCGAAAATCATCGACATGATCGCCGACCAGTCGGCAGACGGCCTGGAAGTACTGCGCGGCTCCTCCAGTTATGTCTACGAAGGCAACTGGAAATTGCACGCGGAAAATGGCGCCGATGGTTATCACGTCAGCTCCGTGCACTGGAATTACGCCGCCACCAGCAACCGCCGCAAAACCGCCGCCGCAGGCGATGATATCCGCGCCATGGATGCTGGCACCTGGTCCAAGCAGGGTGGTGGTTTCTACTCCTTCGAGCACGGCCACATGCTGCTTTGGACCCGCTGGTCCAACCCGGAAGATCGTCCTCTATACGAGCGTCGCGACGAGCTGGCCCGGGACTTCGGCCAGGCTCGCGCCGACTGGATGATCGGTAACTCGCGCAACCTGTGCCTGTACCCGAGTGTGTACTTGATGGACCAGTTCGGTTCACAGATTCGCATCGCCAGGCCGATCTCTGTCGATAAAACCGAGATCACTATTTACTGCATCGCCCCCAAAGGCGAAAGCGACGAAGCCCGCGCCCGGCGCATTCGCCAGTACGAAGATTTCTTCAACGTCAGCGGCATGGCGACCCCTGATGACCTCGAAGAATTCCGCTCCTGCCAGCAAGGTTTCATGGCCAAGGCCATGCCGTGGAACGACATGTCCCGTGGCGCCAAGCACTGGGTCGAAGGCGCAGACGATGCTGCCCGGGAAATCGATCTGCATCCGATATTGAGCGGCAAGCGCACCGAAGACGAAGGCTTGTTCGTGGTTCAGCATCGGCACTGGCTCGACACCATGCATAAAGCACTCGAGCAGCAACAAAGCGCCCAGCAGCTGATCCCTGTGGAGGCCGTGTGATGAGCATTTCCTACGATGCCGTGCGCGACTTCCTCTACCGCGAAGCGCGTTACCTCGACGACAAGGACTGGGACAACTGGCTGGAGCTGTATGCCGCCGACGCCAGCTACTGGATGCCCTCCTGGGACGATCACGATGAGCTGACTCAGGACCCGCAGCGGGAAATCTCGCTGATCTGGTACGGCAACCGCAGCGGCCTGGAAGACCGCATCTTCCGCATCAAGACCGAGCGTTCCAGCGCCAGCGTGCCGGACACCCGCACCTCCCACAACATCAGCAACATCGAGATCCTCGAGCAGGCTGACGGGCTGTGCACACTCCGCTTCAACTGGCACACCCTGAGTTTTCGTTACAAGACTGTGGACAGTTATTTCGGCACCAGCTTCTACACCCTCGACACTCGCGGTGAAACGCCGCTGATCAAGGCCAAGAAGATCGTGCTGAAAAACGATTACGTGCGTCAGGTCATCGACGTTTACCACCTCTGAAGCGAGTGCCCGATCATGACTCATACCATTGCGTTCAATTTCGAAGACGGCGTCACTCGCTTCATCGACGCCAATGCCGGTGAAATCCTCGCCGACGCTGCCTACCGCCAAGGCATCAACATCCCGCTGGACTGCCGCGACGGCGCGTGCGGTACCTGCAAATGCTTCGCCGAGTCGGGCACATACAGCCTCGGCGAGGACTACATCGACGACGCCTTGACCGCCGACGAAGCTGAGCAGGGTTTTGTTCTGACCTGCCAAATGCGCGCCGAAAGCGATTGCGTGGTGCGGGTTCCGGCGTCTTCGCAGGTCTGTCGTACCCAGCAGGCCAGCTTTGACGGGGCCATCAGTGAAGTGCAGGCCTTGTCCGACAGCGCGATTCGCCTGTCCATCCGCAGCGAAGGTCTGGGCAAACTGGCGTTCCTGCCGGGGCAGTATGTCAATCTGCAAGTGCCGGGCAGTGCAGAAACCCGCGCGTACTCCTTCAGTTCGCTGCAGCACGAAGGGCAGGTTTCGTTCCTGATCCGCAACGTGCCGGGCGGGCTCATGAGTACCTACCTCAAGAACCACGCCGCGCCGGGGCAAAGCATCAGCCTGACCGGGCCGCTGGGCAGCTTTTACCTGCGCGACATCAAGCGTCCACTGTTGCTGTTGGCGGGAGGGACCGGTTTGGCACCGTTTCTGGCGATGCTGGAAAAAATCGCCGAAGCGGGCAGCGACTACCCGGTGCACTTGATCTATGGCGTGACCAACGACTTCGATCTGGTGGAACTCGACAAGCTCGAAGCGCTGGCGCAACGCATCCCCAACTTCAGCTACAGCGCGTGTGTGGCGGCAGCGGAAAGTCAGCATCCGAAGAAAGGCTTCGTCACCCAGCACATCGAGCCGGGGCATTTGAATGACGGCGAAGTCGACATCTACCTCTGCGGCCCGCCGCCGATGGTCGAAGCCGTCAGCCTCAACCTGCGTGAGCGCGGCACCCAACCGGCGAACTTCTACTTCGAGAAGTTTGCGGCGAGTGCGTAAGAAATGTCGCAACCCCCTTGTAGGAGCAGGCTTGCCCGCGATCCGCTTGACGCGGTACATCTGGCAGATCGCCATCGCGGGCAAGCCCGCTCCTACAGTGATCTCATCGCCACTAATAGAGGGCGCCCCAACATGCCAAACAACCGCTTCACCAACAAGGTCGCCGTCATCACCGGCGCCGCCCAGGGCATTGGCCGCCGCGTCGCCGAGCGCATGGCCGAGGAGGGCGGCAAGCTGGTGTTGGTGGACCGCTCCGAACTGGTCCACGAACTGAACGACAGCCTCGGCCAGCACGCCGAGATCCTGACCCTGACCGCCGACCTTGAACAGTACGCCGACTGCCATCGGGTCATGGCCACCGCCGCTGAACGCTTTGGCCGCATCGACATTCTGGTCAACAACGTCGGCGGCACTATCTGGGCCAAACCGTTCGAACACTACCTGGAACACGAAATTGAAAGCGAAGTACGCCGCTCGCTGTTCCCGACGTTGTGGTGCTGCCACGCGGTATTGCTCTACATGCTCGAACAAGGTGCGGGCGCCATCGTCAACGTTTCGTCCATCGCCACGCGCGGGGTAAACCGTGTGCCTTACGGCGCGGCCAAAGGTGGAGTGAATGCCCTGACCGCCTGTCTGGCCTTCGAAAACGCCGAGCGCGGCATCCGCATCAACGCCACCGCTCCCGGTGGTACCGAAGCACCCCCGCGCCGTATCCCACGCAACACCGCTGAACAGAGTGACGCTGAGAAAGTCTGGTACCAACAGATCGTCGACCAGACCCTCGACAGCAGCCTGATGAAACGCTACGGCACCATCGACGAACAAGCCGGCGCCATCCTCTTCCTCGCTTCTGATGACGCCGCCTACATCACTGGGGTGACACTCCCGGTCGGCGGCGGGGATCTGGGCTGACGCTGTTCGCCCTGCGACGCCGCGCTGTCGCGCAGCAAACTCGGTGTCGATTCTGCCCGAAGGGCGTAGGAGCTGACTTGTCTGCGAAAGCCTCACTGCGGTGCACCAGACAGACCGCGTCGCATGGTCTTCGCAGACAAGTCAGCTCCTACAGGGGATCGGCGTTTGTCTGAAAATTTATTTTTATTTATCAATGATTTAAATGTTGCTCGAGGGGCTTGCAACTACGCGTCCCGCTGCGAACAGCTCAGCTATCTCGGCCCCAATATCTTTCCCAGCATCTCAGGCCGTGGCGCGCCTTGTTGCTGTTGCAGGTGACCGTGGTCGTCGAGGTAGAAGATCGACGGGGTGGCGGAGAGGCCCAGGTCGGTCATCAGTTGCATATTGGCGTCGAGCTTGGCCTGGATCTCTTTCGGGATGCTGGTCAGTGGTTTCAGCGCGCTGCGTTTGCCGGCTTTTTCGTGGGCGTGCAGGGCGGTTTCGGGGGATTTGTCGGCCAGTAATGCGGCGGCTTTGGCCGGGCTGGTTTCGCTGATGATGCCGACCATGATGTGCCTCAGTTGTACTTTTCCTGAATCGACCCATGGTCGCGCCTGTTCCCAAAACATGTTGCAGTACGGGCAATTCGGGTCGCTGAAAAGGTAAACCACCCTGGGTGCGGTCTTGCTGCCATCGGCGATCCAGGTGCTGTTCTCCATCTTGGCCCAGACCTCTTTGGCCATGGGGGCATAGACCAGTTTGTCCAGCGGCGCCTTGCTCAGATCCTGGCCTTTTTCGTCGTACAGATTGCCGGCCAGCACGTGCTTGCCATCCGCAGTCAGGTACAGCGCCATGCCCTGATTCTGATATTCAGCGGCATAGCCGCGCAGGCCGCCCGGAGCATCGAAACTGCCGACGATACGCGCGCCTTTGGCTTCCAGTGCCCGGATTGCTTCAGGCAATTCTTCTGCGTGTAGCAGTGAGCTTTGCAGAGCGATAAGGCTGATCGCCGCGGCTAAAAAGTGACGGGAAAAATTCATGGTGTGGTCCTTGAGCTTGAAGAAGAGCCGCTGTCGAAGCGATCGAGATAGCGCGTCAGGCTGGCGTTGGACAGTTCGCCGAGATGGCTGCCGAGCAGGCGGCCATCGGCGGTGTAGAAAATCGTGGTGGGCAGCGCCATGGAGCCGACCTGTTGTGCCAACTGGCCGCTGCCATCGAACAATACATTGCTCAGGTGCAGGCCCTGTTTGGCGATAAAACCGGCCACGGTCTGCGGGCTTTCGGCCTGATTCACGAACAGAAAAACCACGTCGTCGCGTTCAGTCTGCGCTTTTTGCAGCACCGGCATTTCCCGGCGGCATGGCGGGCACCAGGTCGCCCACAGGTTGATCACAAGGGGCCGGCCCTGATAATCGGCCAGTTGCACTGATTCGCCCGCGTCATTGCGCAGGGTCATTTCCGGCAGGCGCACACCTTGTTCATAGATATTCAGGCCCATATTCGCCAGCAGCCAGAACAGCAGGCCGCTGCTCAGGCCCAGACCCAGTGGCCGCCGCAACGCCGGTCGACGCCAGCCGCGCCAAAGGCCGGCCAGCACCACGGCCAGTACACCGGTCCAGACCAGAAAGCCGCCGTCGCGAATGTCGATGATTTGCCACGGCTCTTCGCGAAATTGCGGCCAATAGGCGATCACAAATCCCAGCCGCGCCGCCAGCAAACCCAGCAGAAACAGGCTGAATAACACCGATTCGGGATTCGCGCCGCCACGTCGTGCGACCCACCAGCCCACCAGGGTTGCCAACCCCAGCGCGACGAGCAGCCGCAGGTGATTCATCGCGAGGGCGAAGGGGCCAATCGAGAGGCTCAACATCAGCCACGCTCCCGGGTTGCTTGCCACTGTTGCAGAAAGGTCTGGGCGTCGACCTCGCCGGTGATACGCCGGTCACGCAGTTCTTCGCCGTGGGGGCCGATCCACAACAGGCTCGGCGGCCCCGGCACTTTATAGCGACTGAGCAGCTCGCGGCTGGCGGCGTTGTCGGCGGTGACATCCAGTTTCAGCAAACGCACATCTTTCAAGGCAGCCTGTACCTCGGCTTTGGCGAACACCTGTTTCTCCATGATCTTGCAGGACACACACCAGTCCGCATAGTAGTCGAGCAACACCCATTGACCCTGGGCTTTCGCGGCGTCGAGTTCGCGCTGAAGGGCTACGGGTTCATTGACCGTGGTGAAGACCTCATGCCCCGTCGCATTCTGCGCCCTGACGTCCAACAGCGGCCATGCGATGAACAACGCCGTACCGAGCAGCAGAACGCCGAATACGGCTTTGACCCGGTTCATCCAGGCACCCGGTTTTGGCATGAAGCGATTGCCCACCGTGACCAGCAGCAACAGCGGCAGACCGATCCCCAGGCCCATGGCGAACAACACCAGACCGCCGTGCAACGCATTCAGTTCAGCTTCACTTGGCCGCTGGCTGAGGCTGGGATCAATAGCTCCAGTGTGTGGCGATACACCGTTTGATCGCTGAAAAACTCATCGGTATGCGCGTCGCCTTCAGGTAGTTCAGGCTTGTTGTCGGCGGACAAACCGTCGAACTTCAGCCGCTGTTGATACAGGTAATAGCCTTCGCTGATGCGCCAGTGCAGCCGGGTTTCGCCCGACGCCAGACGCTCGGAACTGAAGCTGAAGGCCTCGTCCACCGGCAGGAAATCCGCCTGTTTGAAAGGATCGCTTCCCGGAAAAGCCTGGGCCAGCGCCGGGAGCAGTAGAAGGATGAACAGCAGGAAAATACGCATCGAAGGGCCTTAAAAATCAAAGTCGGTGTAGGAGCTGACTTGTCTGCGAAGACCATGCGACGCGGTCTGTCTGGCGCACCGCAGTGAGGCTTTCGCAGACAAGACTGCGCGTCCCGGTCTCTCCTACGCCCTCCGGGCAGAATCGAGCCCCAGTTTGCTGCGCGACAGCGCCGCGTCGAAGACGGGGCGGGACCTCCTGTCAGACAGCGATCAATCCCACTTCGGCGCCAACCCTTTGGGACTGGTCAGGCGATGGCCGCGATCCAGTGCAGCGATGTCCGCCATATCTTCATCACTCAGCCGTAATGCGCCAGCCTTGAGGTTGCTCGCCAGGTTGGCGCGTTGAGTTGACGACGGAATCACCGCGTAACCCAGTTGCATGGCCCAGGCCAGTGTCACTTGAGCCGGGGAGGCGTAGTGGCGTTGGGCGATTTTTTGGATGACCGGGTCTTTCAACACTTCGCCATAGGCCAGGGTCATGTACGAGGTGATCTGAATGCCTTGTTGTCTGGCGAACGCAGTCACTGTGCGATTTTGTAGGTACGGGTGCAGTTCGATTTGATTGGTGGCGATGTTTTCCGCACCGACGGCGTCGATGGCTTGCTTCATCAACTCGACGGTGAAGTTGGATACGCCGATCTGCCGGGTCAGCCCTTGCTGCTTCGCTTCCAGCAGCGCAGACATGAATTCGGCGACCGGTACCTGATCTTCAGGCGACGGCCAATGAATCAAGGTCAGGTCGACATAATCGGTCTGCAGTTTTGCCAGGCTGTCTTTCAGGCTCGGAATCAGCCGGTCGCTGGCGTAGTTTTCGGTCCAGATTTTGGTGGTGATGAACAGCTTGTCGCGAGAAATGCCGCTGGCCGCGATGGCTTTGCCGACTTCGGCTTCGTTGCCGTAAATCTGCGCGGTATCGATAACCCGGTAACCGACGTCGAGGCCGTTGCTGACCGAGTCGATAACGATCTGGTCTTTAAGGCGAAAAGTGCCAAGGCCGAATGCAGGAATAGTCATTGAGTGCTCTCTGGTGAAAAGGCGAGATTGGAAAAGGCTTGAGCGAAGTATCGCCACTCAAGCCTTGTAGAAAAACCGCCGAACCGGAAAGGGATATTTGACCGCAAGGCACGAATCGGATGTCGATCAGTGATCGTTGGCTGTGCTCAATCCTCAACCGCTTCAAGCAGGGTGGCGACACCCTGACCGCCAGCGATGCATTGGGTGGCAATCGCGTAGCGGCCACCGTTGCGTTTGAGCAGGGCCGCGGCCTTGCCGGTGATACGGGCACCGGTCGCGCCCAGCGGGTGTCCCATGGCCATGGCGCCGCCATCGAGATTGACCTTGGCCATGTCCAGGCCTAACTCACGCACGCAGGCGATGGACTGGCTGGCGAACGCTTCGTTGAGTTCCACCAGGTCGATGTCATCGATGCTCAACCCGGCGCGTTGCAAGACTTTGCGGGTGGCGTAGACCGGGCCCATGCCCATGATCTCTGGCGGGCAACCGGCGACGGCGACAGCCTTGATCCGCGCGAGGATGGTCAGGTTATGGCTACGGGCGAACGTCTCGGTGCACACCAGCACGGCGGCGCTGCCATCGGTCAACGGCGAGGCGGTGCCGGCGGTCACGGTGCCACCGAACGCAGGCTTGAGGCCGCTCAGGCCTTCGAGGCTGGTGCCAGGACGAATGCAGCCGTCTTCGCTGATCGTGCCGTCCGGGGTGTCGATTGACACGATCTCATCGACGAACAGCCCGCGCTCACGGGCGCTGGCGGCCTTGGCGTGGGACTGCACGGCCATGGCTTCCTGCTCGCTGCGGCTGATGTCGAAGCGCTTGGCAACTTCCTCGGCGGTCAGGCCCATGGGCATATAGACCTCAGGGAAATCCTGCATCAGCGTTGGGTTGGGCGAAATATTGAAGCCGCCCATGGGCACGCGGGTCATGGACTCGACGCCGGCGCAGAGGAAGGCCTCACCGGCACCCAGCAAAATTTGCCCGGCGGCGTAGTGCACCGCGCTCATGGAGGAACCGCAGAAGCGGTTGATGGTGGCGCCGCCGATGCTGTTCGGGAAACCGGCGCGAAAGCTGGCGATGCGCGCGATGTTCATGCCTTGTTCGGCTTCGGGGTAGGCGCAGCCCATGATCAGGTCTTCCAGCTCACCGGGGTCCAGATCGAGCTTAGTCACCAGGCCTTTGAGGGTCTGTGCGGCCAAATCATCCGGGCGGATATTGATCAGCGAGCCCTTTTTCGCGAAATGAAAGGGCGACCGGGCGAAGCCTGCGATAACGATGGATTGCATGCTGAGTCTCCTTGGTATTTGTAAGGTCTGATGGGTAATTGAATTAAATTACACTCGTAATTTTAATGGGCGTGGCCATCGTCGAGAAAGTAGGGGCCGCTCATCTGAACACCCTACAATCAGGCTTATCGGGTCATGTCGAAAATCATGCAGGTGGTGGTGCCGACCGCGTACAGACGGTCATCCACATCGTACAGACGCCCCTCGGCCAAGGCGGTGGAGCGGCCCACATGGATCACCTTGCCTTCGGCACGAACCGGGCCGGTATGACGGCCCATGGCGCGGACATAGCTGACGCGCAAATCAAGGGTGGTATAGCCCTGACCCTTTTTCAGCTGGGTGTGGATCGCGCAGCCCATGCAGGAGTCCAGCAATGTCGCCGCGTAACCGCCATGCACGGTGCCCAGCGGGTTGTAGTGGCGGGCGTCGGGCGTGCCCTGAAAGATGAAGCGCCCCGGTGACCACTCCAGCGGGATGAAGTCCACCAACTCGCCGAAGGGCGGGCAGGGCAGTTCGCCATTGCTGATACGTTCGAAAAACTCGGTTGGCAGCAACGTACTGACCTCGGCCAGGCTCGTGGTACCTGGACCAGCCAGTCGAGCGCGGGCGGCTTGTTCTTCTGCCAGCCAGAGGGCGAGCTTTTCTTCACGAGAGGGGTTTTGCATGGCGGAAAACTCCGTGTTGAATGTCAAGGCAGGACCGGCTGATCAGATGACGAATATAATCCAACTATTTTATTATGATCGCAATATAAAGTTTTTCGACCCGACAAATTAACGCCGACCGCTGTCGATTTCGTCGCGGCCGATTCGACTAATAGCTGAATCCCTCGACTATGGTTGAGGGGGACCCACTACCAGAGGATCGATAACCATGCGATTTATGATGCTGATGATACCCAAGGGCTATGAAAACGCTGCGCCCGGTGTTTTGCCTGACGCCGAGGCCGTCGCGGCGATGATGCGTTACAACGAAAAACTGCAAGAAGCCGGCGTGTTGTTGACGCTGGATGGCCTGCATCCGCCGTCAATGGGCGCGCGGGTGACGTTCACTGGCGGCCAGCCGACGGTGATTGAGGCGCCTTTTCCTTGGGCCAATGAAGCGCTCGGCGGCTACTGGATGATCAAGGTCAATTCCCGCAAGGAAGCCATCGACTGGGCCAAGCGCTGCCCGGCGGCGGATAACGAAATCATCGAAATCCGCCAGGTGCAGGAATTCGAAGATTTTCCGGCTGATGTGCAGGAAGCCGCGGCGGGGTTTAGCGAGATGCAGCACAAGGGCTGATGGGTGGAGCGGTGTGTCAGGCACACCGCATCGCCAGGGTCACTGCGCCACAGGTGTCTTGACGAAGTGTTCGTGCATTTCCACGGTCAGCGTCTCGATCCGTTCGGTCAGGGTTTTGGTCAGTTCGGTCAAGCGAGTGTTCTGCTCCAGCAGCTCGAGCATTTGCGCCGAATTCTGCGCGGCCATTGCCATGCGCTGATCGCTGGCCATGGCCAGCGCCTCGCGGTGTTGCGCATCGGCATCGGCGTGGGCTTTGTCCCGTGCGGCCTGACGGGTCTGGGCGAGCAGGATCAATGGGGCGGCGTAGGCCGCTTGCAGGCTGAACGCCAGATTGAGCAGGATGAACGGGTAGATATCGAATTGGGTGAAGCCCGCCAGGTTGGCCCCGATCCACAATACGACGATTACCGTTTGCCCGCCGAGAAACATCGGCGTGCCGAAGAAGCGTGCAAAGGCCTCGGCCTTGAGAGCGAATGTATCGTTACCGAAGGTGCTCGACAGGTGGGCATGCGGTTTATGGAAGCGAAAATGGTCCCGGTGAGGTTTTGCTGGGGCAGCCGGTGCAACGGGATCGGAAACGGGAGTCTCGGGTGCGGCAGAGGTCATGACGAATTCCTGATGTTCAAGTGAAAACGAGCGGGCATCAGAGCCCCTGCCGCCACTATAGACGCACGCTGGAAGTCATGCTGCGTGGGTTGCTGGATTCGTTCAGAACAGCGACGCCGCGTTTTTGCCGATAACCTCAATCAGGATGCAAGGGTTTGGACACCTGCATGATGTGTGCATAGTCATACACATATTGCCGACCGGCATGGCTGGTCAGTCGCAGCTCCTCGATCAGCAGGCGCTCTTTCTTGCTCAGATATAACAACCCAGGATGGTCATCGGACTTGAGGCGATCACGTTCATGGGCGTCAGGGAAAGTGATGACGTTCGACATGAAAAATCTCCTTTTGTATGAGTCCTTGTTCCCGGAGGAATCAGTCCAGGCACTGATGATGTAGCGACTGTGCACCTTACCCAGAAAAAGTTGGGGTGATCAACCCTGCAAACGGATAGGTCAGACAACTTCAGTGACTTCGAACGATTGGCGAGCCCCGTTGATAGTGATTTCGACGGCATCACCCTCAGCCTTGCCGAGCAGGTTTTTCCCCAGCGGTGCGCGCGCCGTGATCACCGTGATCAAAAGATCGCCGTGGTGGATCTTCAGACCGGCGGCGTCGGGGCCGAGGAATAGCTGTTGCTGGCTGCCGTTGTCGGCTTCGAGGCTAAGCAGGTCGCCGACCTGAATCCCGCGCTGTTCGTCGAAAGGTCGCAAGCTGAGGTTCTGGAACAGCACCAGTGACTGGCGAATCTCTTCGACGCGCCGGGCTTGCCCCGTTGCCAGATAAGAGGCTTCCAGGCCCAGGGTGTCGTACTTGTTTTCAGCGATGTTTTCTTCGTGGGTCGCGGTCTCATAGGCGGTCTGCGCCGCGCGTTGCAAGACGTCCAGATCGATCTTGAGTTTGGCAATGATCAGTTCGAGGACTGCGTGCTTATTCAGGGAGGATGGCATCGACTCAACCACAGAACTGACTGACATTGACCCGGGTTTTTTCGCTGGGTGTGGTTTGATTCTGCTGCATCCAGAACTGGCATTTCGGGCCGCCGAGGCGTTTTTCCTTGGCCGCTTGGGCTTGCTCCTGATCTTGTTGAGCCTGAGTGTCGAGCAGGTTCTGTTTGTATTTTTCAAACATCGCGCCTGTTGAATTCGGTTCTGGATCCGGTTTCGCGGCCTGCGGTGCACGTACGCCGAACTGGCTAACCGCCGCAGTCACGGCGTTGACCTTGTCGGCAAACAGAGAGGTGTAGGCGAACACGCCAGTCGCCGCGACCGCGATGACGCCGAGCCAGACACCCAACGCGATGCAGATAATCAATTTCAGGGGGTGAGAGAGCATTGCAAGTCCTGGCGTGATCGGTGGATGCCAGCGATTGTCGCACGACAGACGGCCGAAGCTGGAGCTTGCAGGCCGTTATGACCGACAATCAGCAGCTTTAGCGTTTAGGAAACCAGGCATGAAAGCCTCCTGGGACATTTTTTGCAGCGTTGTGGATAACTACGGCGACATTGGCGTTACCTGGCGACTGGCCCGGCAATTGGCTGCAGAGCATCCGTTCACGGTGCGATTGTGGGTGGATGATTTGCAGCCGTTCGCGCGGCTGTGTCCCGGTGCTGATCCTCATGCCGAGCAACAGTGGCAGGACGGGGTCAGCGTCTGTCATTGGAGCAAAGATTGGCAGGAGACCGAGCCGGCCGACGTGGTGATCGAGGCATTTGCCTGTCGTCTGCCGCCGGCTTATTTCGAGGCCATGCCCCGACGCTCGCACCCTCCGCTGTGGCTGAATCTGGAATATCTGAGCGCTGAGGAATGGGTGTCCGGTTGCCACGCGTTGCCTTCGCCGCAGCCCAACGGGCTGCGCAAGATTTTCTTTTTCCCCGGATTTCGTCCGACGACCGGTGGCTTATTGCGCGAAGCCGGCTTGCTCGATCAGCGCCACGCTTTTCAACAGGACAAATCTGCACAACAAGTCTTTTTGCAGAAACTGGGGGTGGTCCCGGCAGGCAACACACGGCTGATCTCGCTGTTCGCGTATGAGAACACCGGGCTGGCCAGTTGGCTGGATGTATTGGCCGCGGACAGCCGACCGACCCACCTCCTGGTGCCAGAAGGGCGGATTCTCGGCGACTTGCAGCGTTGGCTTGGGGTTGACGGTCTGCAACCGGGGGGCCTGGAAAAACGCGGAATGCTGACCGTTCAGGTGTTGCCATTCGTCCGACAGGAAGATTATGACCGGCTGCTGTGGAGCTGCGATTTCAATGCGGTGCGCGGAGAAGACTCGTTCGTTCGTGCGCAATGGGCCGGTCGCCCGTTGCTCTGGCACATCTATGAACAGGACGATGACGCCCATTGGGCCAAGCTCGACGCCTTCCTTGAACTCTATCTCCAAGGCCTCTCGCCAGCGGCTGGGCAGGCACTGAGCGACGTATGGCGGGCCTGGAATGCCGGGCACGACATGAGCCAAAGCTGGCCTGAGTTGCTGCAACACTGGCCGGAAGTCACTGAACACGCCGAACACTGGTGTCTGGAGCAGGCCTTGCAGGCCGATCTTGCGACGACTCTGGTACAGTTTTATCTAAATTGGCTATGATACGCGGCCTAGATTTTTGTAAATCTCAATCCAAATTCGGATATTCGTAATGAAAACTGGTAAAGAACTGAAACCCGGCACAGTGATTCGGCTCGAGAATGACCCTTGGCTGGTTCAGAAAGCTGAATTCACCAAGTCCGGTCGCAACAGCGCAATCATGAAGACCAAGTTGAAGAACCTGTTGACCGGTTACAAGACTGAAATCGTGTACAGCGCCGACGACAAACTGGACGACGTGATCCTCGATCGTAAGGAAGCCACCCTGTCTTTCATCAGCGGTGACACCTACACGTTCATGGACACCACTGACTACACCATGTACGAGCTGAACGCTGAAGACATCGAAGCTGTTCTGCCATTCGTTGAAGAAGGCATGATCGACGTCTGCGAAGCGATCTTCTTCGAAGAGCGTCTGGTTTCGGTTGAATTGCCGACCACTATCGTTCGTCAAGTCGACTACACCGAAGGTTCTGCTCGTGGCGACACATCGGGCAAAGTAATGAAGCCAGCCAAGTTGAAAAACGGTACTGAGCTGAGCGTTGCTGACTTCGTAGAAATCGGCGACATGATCGAGATCGACACGCGTGAAGGCGGTTCTTACAAAGGCCGCGCTAAATAAGCGCAGTCTTGTTCCGCAACAACGAAAAAACCCGACCTTAGCGTCGGGTTTTTTCGTTTTGGGCGACAGGGTGCAAGCGAGTTAGACGGTCACGTGCAGGCGCACATCGACGTTGCCACGGGTCGCGTTGGAGTAAGGGCAGACCAGGTGAGCTGCCTCGACCAGTTGTTGCGCCTCCGCTTGTTCAAAGCCTGGCAGGCTGATGTGCAGGTCGATGTCCAGACCAAAACCACCGGGGATCTGGCCGATGCCGACGTGAGCCGTGATCGAAGCGTCTGCCGGGATAGTCCCTTTGGTTTGGCTGGCGACGAATTTCAGTGCGCCGATGAAGCAGGCCGCGTAACCGGCAGCGAACAGTTGTTCAGGGTTGGTGCCGTCGCCGCCAGCGCCGCCGAGTTCTTTGGGCGTGGACAGTTTGACGTCGAGGACTTTGTCGCTGGAAACAGCACGGCCGTCACGGCCACCGGTAGCGGTTGAAACGGCGGTGTAAAGAGTGTCCATGGTGAAACCTCATCGCGTTTGACTGGATTTGATTTGCGCTAAATCTTTGCGCGCTAACTAAGTGCCAAGTAAATGTATCGCGCAAATATTTAGTGCGCAATATAAATTTCAGAAGAAATACAAACAGTCGGATTTTTGAGGTTTTGCAAGGTTGAGGTGGTAGGGGCAGAGGCTTGATTCAGAAGGGTTTGGCGGCAGAATTGCCGTTCGTCGCCGTGGAGGCAGGCAAGCTTCGGTCTCGATTCTGCCCGAAGGGCGTAGGAGCTGACTTGTCTGCGATAAGGGCCGAAGGACCTTCCAGCGATATCGTGTCCAGCCTATTTGCGACTGCTTCGCAGCCGATCGCAGACAAGTCAGCTCCTACATTTGATCGGTGCCTGGCTTAAAATTTTTATTTATTTTTCAACTGCTTAAATGGTGTTGATAGGAGCAGGCTTGCCTGCGAATGGCTTGATATCAGCCAAGACTATTATGCAAATTCCCACGCAGGGCGAGCAGCTCGGTTTGCAGATCTCGCAGTTTATCTACCGTAGTGTCAGAGGCCGCGAAGATACAGGAGGGGACCGTCTTGGCTTTTTCGCGCAGTGCGCGACCTTGTTCGGTGAGGTGCAGCAGGACCACGCGTTCGTCTTCCTTGCTGCGGGTACGGCTCAGCAGCCCCTCGGCTTCAAGGCGTTTGAGCAGCGGGGTCAGGGAGCCGGGGTCGGTCAGCAGGCGCGTGCTGACGTCACCCACCGTCAAGCCATCGCGTTCCCAGAGCACCATCATCGCCAGGTACTGTGGATAAGTCAGGCCGAGCGCTTGCAGCAAGGGCTTGTAGACCTTGGTCATCATCAAAGACGTAGAGTACAAGGCAAAGCACAGCTGACTGTCGAGCAGCAAATGGTCGTAATTGCCTGCGTCGCAGGTGGAGCTGTCGTCAGCGCTCATGTGAAGTCCTCTGTTCTCGGTATTACGCTCTAATTTAGTGCTGCGATCTTTAATGCACCAGATAAATTCTCTAACGGCCGATCAACACGCTGTGGTGCTCGCCTTTAAAGTTTGAATCCTTCCGCGATGTGTTCGGCCAGGCATTCGGTGACCGGTGAAGGATTTTTCGGATTGCGCAGCAGGACGATACTGGCTGACGGCAACTGCGGCAGTTTCTCGGCTTCGCCCAAGATGCGCATATCCGGGGTGACCAAGCTCTGCAATTGCGCTGTGACCGCCAGGCCCGCGCTGACCACCGCCATGAGTGCCGACAGGCTGGCGCTGGTGTAGGCGACGCGGTATTCGCGCTGGATGCTGTCCAGCGCGTTGCAGGCCCACTCCCGG
The DNA here is from genome assembly GCF_056680425.1 of Pseudomonas sp. ASL3. NCBI lineage: Bacteria > Pseudomonadati > Pseudomonadota > Gammaproteobacteria > Pseudomonadales > Pseudomonadaceae > Pseudomonas > Pseudomonas sp. ASL3. The sequence continues at coordinate 476,367 of NZ_CM155281.1, forward strand.
CAGAAGCAATCGCTGTTGAACATGGCCAGTGGCAGCGGCGTTTGCTCATGGGGGCTGAAGCCCAGCGCCTCGGCCCAGACGAAGCGTTCCTGACGCAGGATCTGGCCGATTTCGGTGCCCGGTTTGCGGGTGACGATAGTCAGGTCCAGATCCTGGCGTTGCAGTAAGAGCGACGACGTTTCGCAATGCACTTCCACCTGCACCAGCGGATAGGCCTGGGCAAACCGCGACAGAATCCCCGGCAGAAACCGCATCACGTAGTCATCTGGCGAGCCAATTTTCACCACGCCGACCATGTGTGGTTCGCGCAAGGTGTTGAACACCTCACTGTGCAGTTTGAGAATGCGTCGGGCGTAACCCAGCAGCACCTGGCCTTCGACGGTGAGGCTGACGGTACGCCCATCTTTCTGAAACAGAGGGCGCTGAAGGATGTCGTCTTCCAGGCGCTTCATCTGCATGCTGACCGCCGATTGCGTGCGGTTGACCACCTCTCCGGCGCGGGTGAACCCACCCTCATCGGCAATCGCGACAAAGGTGCGCAACAGTTCGCTGTCGATACTTGGGTACGTGGCCAATTCATCAATCTCCCAGATGCAGCGCATAAGAAACATTCGTTGGATTGATCTTAGCGCTGGCGTGAGACTTAAGTCATCCCCATGTGGAGGTCAGGATGATGAAAGGTCAAAAGGGTTATGTGCTGGTGCAGAAAAGCGTGCCCCGTGGTTCGTCAGGTGCAGGCCTGATAGCCACGATCAAGCGGCATTTGCTTCGGTGGTACGAGTTGCATTGCCAGCGCCAGCAACTGGCGAGCCTGAGTGATGCCGCCTTGAAAGACATGGGTTTGAGTCGTGCCGATATTCAGCAAGAAGTCGAACGGCCGTTCTGGAATGATCCAATGAGGCGCTGACAGCACGGCTGTCGATCAGGTAGCGTTGCGGACTGATGAGGAGGCCTGAATGTCCGCAGAACTATCGCTCAAGCAAGCACGTCGTCTGGCGCTGGCTGCTCAGGGATTCAACGGGCGCCAGCCGCCAGCGTCGATCAAGGCCGCGCACATCGCGCAATTGATCGAGCGCCTGGGCGTTTTGCAGATCGATTCGGTCAACGCGCTGGTACGTTCGCATTATCTGCCGCTGTATTCGCGGCTCGGCAACTATTCCCAGCCGCTGCTGGACCAAGCAGCCTGGAGCCAGGGGCGGCAGCGCAAGCTGTTCGAATACTGGGGCCATGAAGCCTCGTTACTGCCGCTCAATCTTTATCCCCTGTTGCGTTGGCGCATGCGTCAGGCGGCGCAAGGCGTGGGGATCTATCAGCAGCTGGCCAAGTTTGGTCGCGAAGAACAAGCGACTATCGCCCGCGTGTTGCAGTCCGTTCGCGAGCAAGGCGCATTGGGTGCTGGCAGTCTGAGCAGTCGCCAGGAGCGCGCCGGCCCGTGGTGGGACTGGAGTGCGGAAAAGCACGCACTGGAATGGTTGTTCGCCGCCGGTGAAGTGACGGTGGCCGGTCGTCGCGGCTTCGAGCGCTTGTATGACCTGCCGGAACGGGTACTGCCCGCCGCGATTCTCGATCACCCGGAACTGAGCGAAGCCGAGGCCCAGCGCGGTTTGCTGTTGCACGCGGCGACTGCGTTGGGCGTGGGTACCGACAAAGACCTGCGCGATTACTTCCGGCTAAGCCCGGCGGAAAGTCGTGCGGGGCTGGCGGAACTGGTCGAGGCGGGCGCGTTGCAAGTGGTTCAGGTCGAAAGTTGGCGTCAACCGGCGTATTGCCTGCCGGAAGTCAAACTGCCGCGCAAAGTAACCGCCAGCGCCTTGCTGTCGCCGTTCGATTCGCTGATTTGGGAGCGCAGCCGCACCGAGCGCTTGTTCGATTTCCGCTATCGCCTGGAAATCTATACCCCACAGGACAAGCGGGTGTACGGCTATTACGTGCTGCCGTTTTTGCACAACGAACGGATTGCCGCGAGGGTGGATCTGCGGGCCGAGCGCGTGTTGGGGCGGCTGGCGGTGCATGCGGTGCATGAGGAAGAGCAGGGACTGGATGAAGAGGGGATGCTGGCTTTGGCCCGTAATCTGCGGCAGATGGCCGACTGGCTCGGCTTGCCGCAGGTGCAGCTCAATTGCCAGCGGGCCAGTGCGGCGCGGTTGCGGGTGGCGTTTTCGAGGTTGGATGCTGATCAACTGTAGGAGCTGCCGAAGGCTGCGATAAGGTCCGCAGGACCTTCAGCGGTCTCAAGAACGCGACCGGTTCCGTCGGACGCGACCCCGGGGTGATCGCAGCCTTCGGCAGCTCCTACAAAGGCTCCTTCAATCAGCGCCTCACCTGCTTCAACGTCTCGGCAATCAAAAACGCCAATTCCAGCGACTGGTCGGCGTTCATCCGTGGGTCGCAATGGGTGTGGTAGCGATCCGACAGGCCGTCTTCGGTGATCGGGCGCGCACCGCCGATGCATTCGGTGACGTTCTGCCCGGTCATCTCGATATGGATACCACCGGCGTAAGTGCCTTCGGCCTGATGCACCTGGAAGAACTGTTTGACCTCATTGAGGATCTGCGCGAAGTCGCGGGTCTTGTAGCCGCTGCTGGCCTTGATGGTATTGCCGTGCATCGGGTCGGAGCTCCACAGCACCTTGCGACCTTCACGCTCGACAGCGCGGATCAGTTGCGGCAAGTGATCGCCGACCTTGTTCACACCCATGCGCGCGATCAGGTTCAGGCGACCTGGATCGTTGTCCGGGTTGAGAATGTCGATCAGGCGAATCAGGTCTTCGGGGTCCATGCTCGGCCCGACTTTGACCCCGATAGGGTTGTTCACCCCGCGCAGGAACTCGACATGAGCACCGTCCAGTTGGCGTGTGCGGTCGCCGATCCAGAGCATGTGCGCCGAGCAGTCGTACCAGTCATTGGTCAGGCTGTCGCGGCGCACGAAGGCTTCTTCGTAATTCAGCAGCAAGGCTTCGTGGGCGGTGAAGAAACTGGTCTCGCGCAATTGCGGCGAGGTGTCCATGCCGCACGCGCGCATGAAGGCCAGGGTTTCGTCGATGCGGTTGGCCAGTTGGCTGTACTTTTCCGCCAGCGCCGAATTGGCGATGAAATCCAGGTTCCACTGATGCACCTGATGCAAATCGGCAAATCCGCCCTGGGCGAAAGCACGCAGCAGGTTCAAGGTCGCAGTGGACTGGTGATAGGCCTGCAACAGACGGTCGGGATCGGGCACCCGGCTTTTTTCATCGAAGCCGATGCCATTGACGATATCGCCCCGGTAGGCCGGGAATGTCACGCCGCCGATGGTTTCATCGTTGGCGGAACGCGGCTTGGCGAACTGTCCGGCCATGCGCCCGACCTTGACCACCGGGCAGCCGGCGGCGAAGGTCATGACGATCGCCATCTGCAGCAAGACTTTAAAGGTGTCGCGAATCTTCGCCGCCGAGAATTCGACAAAACTTTCCGCGCAGTCGCCTCCTTGCAGCAGGAACGCCCGACCCTGGGTCACCTCGGAAAACTGCCGACGCAACTCGCGGGCTTCCCCGGCGAACACCAGCGGCGGATAACCGGCCAGGCTCTGCTCGACCTGCAACAAGTGCGCGGCGTCGGGGTATTGAGGTTGCTGTTGAATCGGCAGTGCCCGCCAGCTGTCGGGGCTCCAGGGATGGTTCATGGTGAATTCCAGGTCAATGCGGTCGGATGGGCATGTTAGCAGTCCGGATTGCGGTGGCGCCAAACCTGTGGGAGCGAATTCATTCGCGAAGGCGGCAGGTCAGACAAAGAAGGGTTCAATGTGCCGGCCTCTTCGCGAATGAATTCGCTCCCACAAGGGATCTGCATCGGATTCAACAGATGCGGGAGCTTGCCTGCGAACGGCTGCACAGAGGACAATCCGCGCTTTCCCGCTTGCCACCAGGCGGTTGGCACACCGTTAGGAGAGGCAATGACTGAGGAGCGTGTGGAGCGGGTACTGGCTGAAGTGCACGATGACTTTGGCATGATTCGCGTGCTGGAAGTGGATGAGTACCGCTTCCTTGAGTTCGGCGATGCCATCGAGCAAAGCTGCACGTTCACCGCTGACCCGAGCTGGCTGGAATACGACTACACCCGCGCCATGCTGATCGGCGCGCTGTGTCACGACGCGCCGGAAAGCGCACTGTTTCTGGGCCTTGGCGCGGGGACGCTGACCCAGGCGTGTCTCAAGTTTCTGCCGCTCGAAGACGTCGAAGCCATCGAGTTGCGCCCGGACGTCCCGCGCCTGGCCGTCGAGTTCCTCGGTCTGGATGACGATCCACGCCTGTATATCCGCGTCGGCGATGCCCTGGAGTTGCTCGGCAGCGCCGAGTCCGCCGACTTGATCTTCGTCGACCTGTATACCGATCACGGCCCCGGCGTCGGCCATCTGGCCTGGCGTTTTCTGGAAAACTGTCAGAAGCGCCTCAATCCGGGCGGCTGGCTGGTGATCAACCAATGGGCCACCGATGACGGCAAACCCTTGGGCGCAGCGCTGTTGCGCGGTCTTTATCATCGCCATTACTGGGAACTGCCGGTGAAAGAGGGCAACGTGATTCTGATGGTGCCGGCGGACCTGGAACAGACCCTGGACCTGCAATCATTGACCGAGCGCGCCGAAACCCTCGCGCCGCGTCTGGGTTATTCGCTGCTGTCGTTGATCAAGACCATCCGCCCGGCGACCTGATCGTCCCGAGCGTCTACTGGCCTTTGAAGTCACCGGGCCTGCGCTCCAGCATTGCCCGTACGCCTTCTTTGGCGTCTTCGCTGGCCATTACGCTGCGAACCAGCGCCGGAAGATTTTTCGCCGCAGCGGTTTCGCCTTCAAGCAATGCCTGGCGGGCGGAGGCGAGGGTTGTGTAGACCCCCAACGGCGCCTGCGCTGCAATGCGCTCGGCCAGTTGCACGGCACGGGGCAGCAAATCTTCGCTGGCCATAACCTCTTGCACCAGACCCATTCGATAAGCCTCATGCGCGTCGAACTCATCGCCAGTCAGCAGCCAGCGCATTGCGTTGCCCCAGCCTGCCCGTTGATGCAAGCGCAAGGTGGCGCCACCAAACGCGAAGATGCCGCGCTGCACTTCCATTTGCGCGAAGCGGGTGTTGCTGGCGCAGAGATTGATGTCCGAGGCGAGCATCAACTCGATGCCGATGGTCAGGCAGTAACCCTGGGCGGCGACGATCACCGGTTTGCTCACCCTGGGGCCGGCGAACACGCCCCATGGATCGCAGCCGCCCTCGGGCAGGTTCCAGCCGTTGGCCAGGGCCGGTCCGGCCGCAGCCAGATCCAGGCCGGCGGTGAAATGTTCGCCATGAGCGAACACCACGGCCACCCGCGCAGATTCGTTGCGTTCGAATTCGCCGTAGGCGAGGCTCAGTTCGTTGAGCAGGCCGATATCAAAGGCATTGCGTTTGGCAACGCGATCGAGTCCGATCAGCAGGACATGACCACGTTGTTCACAACTGACTCGGCCGTTGGTGGTGGAGGACATGGGCATAATCCTTGCGCGTTGAATGGGGTCGGAAGAGCGATGGACAGCTGAAGCAGTGAACCGTTTAAGCAGCTTAGCCTAGTGATACCGGGCCTTTGCAAAATAGACACTGGCATCAATTTGCGCAAAGCCTGTGACAGACAGACGCGCCATCGTTCTTTTCTTAAAAAAACCCTCACTTTTGTGCGTAATTCCGGTATAGTGCGCGCCGGCCTTTAACCGGGCCCTCGTTCAGGTATTGCAATTCCCCGAAGCCAGCTTCGGCTGCTTGTCCGCTCTGCGGGCTATCCTTGACGATCCATTCATCCAAACGTTTTCGCAAATCCCCGCCGACAAAGCAGCCAGGGCGACTCTAGGGTCTTACACGGCACGCGCAGCTTTGGAACATGGGTCTTTGCGGATGCACTAGAGGCAGACCCATGACCCAGGAATTCGGCGGCTTCGCCGCTTTTGAACTTCATCCAAATATCCTTGCAGCTGTCATCGCGACCGGCTACGAAGAGCCTTCGGCTATTCAACAGCAATCGATCCCGATCATCATGGCCGGTCACGACATGATTGGTCAGGCGCAAACCGGTACGGGTAAAACCGCTGCGTTCGCCCTGCCGATCCTGCACCGCATCGACCCGGCCAAACGCGAACCACAAGCGCTGATCCTCGCGCCGACTCGCGAACTGGCCCTGCAAGTAGCAACCGCTTTCGAAACCTACGCCAAGCAAATGCCGGGCGTAACGGTTGTGGCTGTCTACGGCGGTGCGCCGATGGGCCCGCAATTGAAAGCTATCCGTAATGGCGCACAGATCGTTGTCGCCACGCCGGGCCGTCTGTGCGATCACCTTCGCCGTGACGAAAAAGTCCTCGCTACCGTGAACCACCTGGTTCTCGACGAAGCGGACGAAATGTTGAAGCTGGGCTTCATGGACGACCTGGAAGTCATCTTCAAGGCCATGCCGGAAACCCGTCAGACCGTTCTGTTCTCGGCCACCTTGCCTTCATCTATCCGTGCCATCGCCGAACGCCATCTGCGCGATCCGAAGCACGTCAAGATCCAGACCAAGACCCAGACCGTTACCGCGATCGAACAGGCTCACCTGTTGGTTCACGCTGACCAGAAGACCTCTGCTGTCCTGAGCCTGCTGGAAGTGGAAGATTTCGACGCACTGATCATGTTCGTGCGGACCAAGCAAGCGACTCTGGATCTGGCCAGCGCCCTGGAAGCCAAAGGCTACAAAGCCGCTGCGCTGAACGGTGACATTGCTCAGAACCAACGTGAACGCGTCATCGAATCGCTCAAGGATGGCCGTCTGGACATCGTGGTTGCGACCGACGTTGCTGCCCGTGGTCTCGACGTACCGCGTATCACCCACGTATTCAACGTGGACATGCCTTACGATCCTGAGTCCTACGTTCACCGTATCGGCCGTACTGGCCGTGCCGGTCGCGAAGGTCGTGCGTTGTTGCTGGTGACTCCGCGTGAGCGCCGCATGCTGCAAGTGATCGAACGTGTTACCGGTCAGAAGGTTGCTGAAGTCCGCCTGCCGGACGCTCAAGCCGTTCTCGATGCACGCATCAAGAAACTGACCAACAGCCTGACGCCACTGGTGGCTGACGCAGAATCGACCCACGGTGATCTGCTCGATCGCCTGATCGCCGATATCGGTTGCAGCCCGCGTGCCCTGGCCGCAGCTCTGTTGCGCAAGGCTACCAACGGTCAGGCATTGACCCTGGCTGCCATCGAACGTGACCGCCCACTGGTTCCGACCAGCGCGCCACGTGAGCGTAGTGATCGTTCTTCTTCGGGTGATCGTCCTGAGCGCAGCGGTGCTGATCGTGAGCGTCGTGCTCCGGTTCCATTGGCTGAAGGCCGTGCTCGTTGCCGTACCGCGCTGGGTGCGCGTGATGGTATCGCTGCGAAAAACCTGTTGGGTGCAATCCTCAACGAAGGCGGTCTGGCCCGCGAAGCAATCGGCCGCATCCAGGTGCGCGACAGCTTCAGCCTGGTCGAGCTGCCGGAAGATGGCCTTGAGCGTCTGTTGACCAAACTCAAGGACACCCGCGTTGCCGGTAAGCAGTTGAAGCTGCGTCGCTATCGCGAAGACTGATCCGCTCTTGAGCTGATCGTCTGAACAAAAAAATCCCCGACTGGTTCGGGGATTTTTTTGTCTTCAATATGGCTTTCGCAGGTGGTTGCATTCCTCTGTGGGAGCAGGCTTGCCTGCGAATAGCGGCTTTCCTGACACACCGCGTCAAGCTGATCGCGGGCAAGCGCGCTCCTACAATTTCACGTGAATTGAATCCTGAGTTCGGGTCAGGCCCCATTTCCAGAAGGCCGAGTGGAGGTATTGCGCAGGGGGGAACGAGGCAGGACGCCGAGTTAGCCGCACGGGGCCATGGATGGCCCCTTGCGGCACCCCCCGGAGCAATGCCGGAGCGAGGGCAGTCCGAGCACCAGCGAGGACCCGTATGGAGGGGCAAGACTTTTTGCTTACTTTTGGGGCGTTTGCCAAAAGTGAGCCGCTGTAAGAGCGGAACCATAATTCCAGCACACACAAATGCCGGATATACACTCGGTCCCCCTGCTCTTACCCAAACCTATAAATATCCATCCCCAACGCCCCCATCGTGAACCCCTGATGCGCAATGCTGAACTCACCGCCAGCACCGCGCGCGAAGTACAGCGGCAGCAGGTGTTCATCGCTGGGGTGGCTGCGAACGGCGTGTGGCGCCAGGCGACGGTAGTCGTGCAGGGCTGCTTCGTCGTTGCTCGCCAGTTTGTCGACGATCCAGTCACGAAACTCCTTGGCCCAGGGTTCGACGCTTTCTGGCCCGGCGTGCCAGTCCAGATCCCGCAGGTTGTGGGTGATGCTGCCGGAACCGATCACCAGCACGTCCTGCTCGCGCAGGCTGGCGAGTGCGCGACCGACCCTGGTTTGCAGAGCCGGGCCCAAGCGGGTGGGCAGCGACACTTGCACCACGGGAATATTGGCTTGCGGGTACATCAACGACAGCGGCACCCAGACGCCATGGTCAAAGGGGCGTTTGCTGTCCATACGTGCCGGGAGGCCGCCGGCAGTGAGCAGGTCGACCACCTGGGCCGACAGTTCCGGCAAGCCGGGCGCCGGGTATTGCACGGCAAACAAGGCGGCCGGAAAGCCACCAAAGTCATGCCAGGTTTCCGGCTGTGGGTTGCCATTGACCAACAGCTCCTGGCTTTCCCAGTGGGCCGATACGATCACAATGGCTCGCGGCTTCGGCATCTCGGCGGCCAGGCGTGCCAGTGCAGGACCGCTCGCGCCAGGTTCCAGCGCGAGCATCGGCGAACCATGGGAGATAAATAAGCTGGGGAACATAGCGAGAGTCCTGAGCGTTAAGATGACGTTATCTTCAGGCAGAATATTGATCTAAATCTAATATAAGTTTTAGTGTCATTTGATCGAATTATCGGGAGTATTTATGCAGCCGGAATTTTGGCACAAGCGTTGGGCGCGCAATCAGATTGGCTTTCATCTGGGAGAGGTTAATCCCAATCTGCAACGCTTTTGGCCTGAGCTTGAGCTTGAAAAGCTTGCTCGGGTGCTGGTGCCGCTGTGCGGTAAAAGCCTTGATCTGGCCTGGTTGGCTGGCCAGGGGTTTCAGGTGCTGGGGGTCGAGTTGTCGGAAAAAGCCGTGGAGGACTTTTTCAACGAGCAGCAACTGGCCGCGAAAATCAGTCAGCGGGGACCGTTCAAGGTCTACAGCGCCGAGTCGATCGAGCTGTGGTGTGGCGATTTCTTTGCCCTGACGGCACAGGACGTCGTCGAGTGTGTGGGGCTTTATGATCGTGCCGCTCTGATCGCACTGCCGCCCGAGATGCGCGAACGCTACACGCAGCACCTCACGCAGATTTTGCCCGGCGTGTGCCAAGGGCTGTTGATCACCCTGGAATACGAGCAGACGCAAATCGACGGACCGCCGTTTTCAGTGCCCGATGCTGAAGTGCAGCAGTTGCTGGCGTCGGACTGGCAGCTGGACATTCTTGAAGAGCGCGATGTACTGGGCGAGAGCTGGAAATTCCTCCAGGCCGGCGCTACGCGGCTGGAGGAACGAGCTTATCGCCTACTGCGCCGCGCTGTGTTGTAGGTGGCGGACAAACGCATCGGAATCGTCGATCGAGCGCTGCATGTCTTTGAGCAGTTGATCGACATTGCCTTGCAGGTTGCTGTACTCACCCTTAAGCGCGCCAATTGCCTTAGCGTTGAGGTTGTGCTTGAGGAACAGCACCTGATCATGCAATACACTGAGCACCGGCTCTATGCGGCTTTCAGCGGTTTTCATTTTCTGTAGCAGTTCGCGATATTCGGTTTGGGTGCGAGCCAGTTCCTTGGCGCTGGCGGCACGCAGGTCTTTGTTGCTGTATTGATCGAGTTCGTCATTCCACTCGTCGAACAGCGCGTCGGCTACGTCTTCAATGACGCCAATGCGGTGATGCACAGCCGCTGCGCTCTTTTCACTGGCCTGATAATCGTCATTCAGCGCGTTGTAGCGCTTCTCCAGGTCGCCGCCGTTGAACTGCACCACGCTGCGATAATTCTGCAGCGCGCTGGTGAAATGCTGTTTGGCATCCTGTTGTGCATCGCGCGCGTCTTCGACCCGGTTGACCAGCATCTGCCGTTTCGGGATGCCGGCCTTGTCCATGGCGGCGAAGTACGCATTTTGGCAGCCGCTCAGGGCGAAGAGGGCGATGCAGGCAAGAACGAATGGGCGCATGGCTGGATTCCCTAATTTTGTGTCAGATACACCGCTATTCGCAGGCAAGCCTGCTCCCACAGGGGCACTCGATGCGAATAGTTTCACCAAACAAACAAAAAAGGGCGACTTGCGTCGCCCTCTCATGACAGTGCCTGAAGCTTATCAGCCGCGACGGCGAAGCGCCTCGATGCGGTCTTCCAGCGGTGGGTGGCTCATGAACAGGCCTGCCAGCCCGTGCTTGAGGCCGCCGTTGATGCCGAAGGCGGTCAGGCTGTCCGGCATCTGCACCGGCACGCCTTGTTCCGAACGCAGGCGCTGCAAGGCGCCGATCATCGCGCCGGTGCCTGCCAGGCGCGCACCGGCTTCATCAGCCCGGTATTCGCGTTTGCGCGAGAACCACATCACGATGGTGCTGGCCAGGAAGCCCAATACCAGCTCGGCGAAGATGGTTGCGATGTAGTAGGCCATGCCCTGGCCTTCTTCGTTCTTGAAGATCACCTTGTCGACGAAGTTGCCGATGATCCGTGCGAAGAACATCACAAAGGTGTTCACCACGCCTTGCACCAGCGCCAGGGTGACCATATCGCCGTTGGCGACGTGGCCGATTTCGTGCGCCAGTACCGCTTTCACCTCGTCGGGTGAAAACCGCTCCAGCAAACCCTGGCTGACTGCGACCAGCGCCTCGTTCTTGTTCCAGCCGGTGGCGAAGGCGTTGGCCTCGTACGCGGGGAAGATGCCGACTTCGGGCATCTTGATCCCTGCATCGCGGGACAACTGTTCGACGGTCTGCAACAGCCATTGCTCATGGCGAGTGCGGGGCTGGGTGATGATCTGGGTGCTGGTGCTCATTTTCGCCATCCACTTGGAGATGAACAGCGAGAACAGCGAGCCTGCGAAACCAAATACAGCGCAGAAAACCAGCAGCTGATTGAGGTTCAGATCAACCCCATTGGCCGCCATGAACCCGTTGAAGCCGAAAAGGCTCAGGGTGATGCTGGCAATCAGCACGACCGCCAGGTTAGTGGCCAAAAACAGCAAAATGCGCATCATGGTTTAAACGATCTCCTCATGAAAATATGCAACGTGATGCGGGGTATATAAGGGGATGCCAGCGGCTATTCAACTGGGGGACTATTTCAAACTGTGTCGTCTGCCTGTTCCTGATGATCAACCAGCACGGTCGAACTGCTCGCGAACCAGCGCGTTACGAGCTCGACAAAGGTCAACGGACACGCTGCGCGGCCCGTTCGGGCCACGCAAGGCAGGGAGTGGATCGTTAGCTTACTGGCGATAGGTCTTGAGGAAGTTGCCGATCCGGCCGATGGCCTGATCCAGGTCGTCGACACGCGGTAGGGTCACTACGCGGAAATGGTCCGGCCATGGCCAGTTGAAGGCGGTGCCCTGAACCACCAGCAGCTTTTCCGACAGGAGGAGGTCGAGGACGAACTTCTCATCGTTGTGGATCGGGCAGATTTTCGGGTCGATGCGCGGGAAGGCATACAGCGCGCCCATCGGTTTGACGCAGCTGACGCCGGGGATGTCGTTGAGCAATTCCCAGGTCCGGTTGCGTTGCTCCAGCAGACGGCCCTGTGGCAACACCAGATCGTTGATGCTCTGGTAGCCGCCCAATGCGGTCTGGATCGCGTGTTGACTCGGCACGTTGGCACACAGGCGCATGTTGGCCAGCATATCGATGCCTTCGATGTAGCTCTGGGCGTGGTGCTTGGGTCCGGAAATGGCAACCCAGCCAGAACGGAAGCCCGCGACGCGGTACGACTTGGACAAGCCGTTGAAGGTCAGGCAGAGCAGGTCTGGGGCCAGCGAGGCGGTGCAGATGTGGACCGCGTCATCGTAAAGAATCTTGTCGTAGATCTCGTCGGAGAACACCACCAGATTGTGCTGGCGCGCCAGCTCCAGCATGCCCAGCAGCACTTCCTTGGGATAGACCGCGCCTGTCGGGTTGTTCGGGTTGATGATCACCAGGGCCTTGGTGTTCGGCGTGATCTTGGCCTTGATGTCTTGCAGGTCAGGCCACCAGTAAGCCTGTTCATCGCACAGGTAGTGCACCGGACTGCCGCCCGCCAGGGCCACGGCAGCGGTCCACAGCGGGTAATCCGGGGCCGGGATCAGCACTTCATCGCCGTTGTTGAGCAGGGCCTGCATCGACATCACGATCAGCTCGGAAACGCCGTTGCCCAGGTAGATGTCTTCAATGCCGACGCCTTCTACCTGTTTCTGCTGGTAGTACTGCATGACGGCCTTGCGCGCACTGAACAGGCCTTTGGAGTCGCTGTAGCCCTGAGCGGTTGGCAGATTGCGGATCACGTCCTGCAGGATTTCGTCCGGCGCTTCGAAACCAAATGGCGCGGGGTTGCCGATATTCAGCTTGAGGATGCGATGACCTTCCTCCTCCAGGCGTTTGGCGTGCTTGAGCACTGGCCCGCGAATGTCGTAGCAGACGTTGGCGAGCTTGTTCGATTTGCTGACCTGCATGGTGATTGATCCCGAAAATGGACGATCCACTGTATTCACACAACCTGGATCGCCGAGCATAGCGCCATGAAAATGGATTTGTATGCGCGAAACGCGGGTGACAGACTGGCGTCTAACGAGGCGCAATCATACGTGCCGCCCGATCCGTGGAAAAGATACAGATCGGGCTTTTTCAGATTCGGAGGTGTACCCATGGATAAGTTGGAAAAAACCCGTGAAGAATGGCAGGCGATGCTCGATCCAGAGCAGTACAACGTTTGTCGCCTGAAAGCGACCGAGCGCCCGTTTTCCGGGAAATACAACAGCACCAAGACCGCCGGCATCTATCACTGCGTATGCTGCAACGAAGCGTTGTTCGATTCCAACACCAAATTCGATTCCGGTTGTGGTTGGCCGAGTTTCTACGCGCCCATTGAGGACAGCGCGGTCATCGACATCCGGGACGTGAGCCACGGCATGATCCGCACCGAAGTGGTTTGCGCCAAATGCGATGCTCATTTGGGGCATGTGTTTCCAGACGGCCCGCCGCCGACCGGCCTGCGTTATTGCATCAACTCGGTGTGTCTGAATCTGGTGCCGAGAGAGTAAGGCGAATCAGGGCGATCGTCTTATGCCGTGGTATTGATGGGGTGAATTAAATTGCGCGCAATTCAATTGCGCACTATGTTTTATCCACATTCCAATTGTTGAAGGTGTTGCCATGAGCGAAAACCTGCTGACCATCCCGTGCACAACCATCAAAGGTGAGCAAAAGACGTTGGCCGATTTTGCTGGCAAGGCCGTGTTGGTGGTCAATACCGCGAGTAAATGCGGTTTCACTCCGCAGTACAAAGGCCTGGAACAGCTTTGGCAGAGTTACAAGGATAAAGGTCTGGTGGTGCTGGGTTTCCCGTGCAATCAGTTCGGCCATCAGGAGCCGGGCAATGAAGGGGCGATTTCCGAGTTCTGCGAATTGAATTTCGGCGTCAGTTTTCCGCTGTTCAAAAAGATCGACGTCAATGGCAGTGACGCTCATCCGTTATTCGTCCAATTGAAGAAACAGGCGCCGGGCCTGCTGGGTTCCGAGCGCATCAAGTGGAATTTCACCAAGTTTCTGATCGGCAAGGACGGCAAGCTGGTCAAACGCTTCGCGCCGCTGACCAAGCCAGAAGACCTCACCAGCGAAATCGAAGCGCTGTTGAAATGAGTCTGATTTAGGGGACTGATTTATTTTTTGATTTAGGGGACTGATTTATTTTTCGCGCTCTTTGAAAAATCAATCTGTCCCCGGCCCGGTCAGGGACAGATTAATTTTCGATGAGGCGCTGAAAATAAATCAGTCCCTTCCACCGTCCCCTCCACCCCGCGCCGGGGGCAGCCATTGATCCAACAGGCTGATCAGTTCTTCGCGGCGAAAGGGTTTGGCCAGGTAATCGCTCATGCCCGCCGCGCGACAACGTTCGCGTTCTTCGGGCATGGCGTTGGCCGTCAGGGCGACGATCGGCAGCTGTGGCCAGCGCCCGCTCTGGCGAATCTGCCGACTCGCTTCATAACCATTCATCACCGGCATGTTGCAGTCCATCAGCACCAGATCGAAGTGCTGATGCTCAAGCTGCTCGAGTGCATCGGCACCATGTCCGCTGACGATCACGTTGCAGCCGAGCTTGCTCAGCATGCCTTTGGCCACCAGTTGGTTGACCGGGTTGTCTTCGACCAGCAGGATTTGCGCACGGCGCGGTGTCGCTTGATTCCTGAACAACAGCTCCGGGTGGCTGGGGTCATCCGGCTGCAATGTTCGGCGCAAGGTCTGATACAGCGCATTGCGCGCCAGCGGGCGAGCCTGTTGCTGCAGAGGCGCGAGGGCGGTGACCTGTTCGCCGGGCATGAAGTTGCCGTAGGCCGTGATCAGCAGGATCGGCGCCTTGATGGCGGGGCGCAGGCCGAACAGGCATTCCGGGCAGTCGGTGATCAGCAGGTCAGGCTCGACGCCGAACAGGCTGTCGCCGATGCCGTAGCGCTGGTAGTCGATGCCCCAACTGGGTAACAGGCTTGCCAGAAGCTCCGCCAAGCCGCTGCTGGCCGGGCTGACGGCGATCACCCGGCCTTTGAGTCGCCCGAGAACTGGCGCCGGGGCGTGGCTGGGCAGCGGTAGCTCGGCGCAGAAGCGGCTGCCGAAGCCGACTTCGGACTCAATGCTCAGATGGCCGTTCATGGCACCACACAGGTTGTGGGTCAGCGCCAACCCAAGACCGGTGCCGCCGAACTGACGGGTGATGCCTGTCGTCGCTTGAGTGAAGGGCTGGAAGATTTTCGCCTGGGCGTCCCGGGCGATGCCGATTCCGGTGTCACGAACTTCGATCCGTATGCCGTTGGCGTGTGCGCTCAGGCGTACATCGACGCGGCCAAAGCGGGTGAATTTCAACGCGTTGGACAGCAGGTTGCTGACGATTTGTCGAACCCGCGTGGGATCGCCGAGTACCAATGCCGGGAAGTGCGGATCGATCAGGCAGGTCAATTCGACGCTGGGCGCCGCGTTTTGCGACAGTAGGTTGGCGGTGTCTTCGATCAGTGCGCCCAGATCGAAAGGGATATGCTCAAGCTCAAGCTGGCCGGCATCGAACTTCGACAAATCGAGGATATCGTTGAGTAACTCCACCAGTACTTTGCCCGAGTCATGGGCAATCGACAGTTGCTGGCGCTGTTCGGCATTGAGCGGGCTGTCCAGTGACAGGGAGAGCATGCCCAGCAAGCCGTTGAGCGGCGTGCGGATTTCGTGGCTCATGTTGGCCAGGAAGGCCGAGCGCGCGTGAGCCATGTCCAGCGCCGTACTGCGCGCAATTTGCAGCTCTTCGTTGGATTGACTGAGGCGGATATTGCTGGCCTTGAGTTCGGTGGTGCGCGCCGAAACGATGTTTTCCAGTTCGTTCAAATGCTCGGTGAGGCGATTTTCAGCTGTCTGGCGCCGGGCGAATTCGCTGGCGACGGTTTCGAACTGCTGATTGGCGACGTGCACCAGCACGCCAATCTCATCCTGTTCATGGCAAGGCGGGCAAGGCAACGGGGTCTGATTCGGGCGGCGTGGATCGCTGCGGCTCAGCGCACCAATTACCCCTACCAGCGGTTTGGTCAGCGTGGCGTAGAACAGCATCAACAGGATGCCGGTCAGCAGCAGGCTGCGGGCAAAACCGTTGAGCAGGGTGATTTCGGCGCGTTCCAGGAAGTGGCTGCCAAAGGCAAAGGTGTCGATATCCAGGTGCAAGGTGCCCATCGACTCGTCAGGCATGCGGTCCAGGTGCAGGGAGTCTTCGAACTGGCGGTTTGCGCCGAAAAGATAGTCGCTGACCATTCGATAACGACTTTGTGCCCGGGGACGCTCGACGCTGGCGAGCGTTACATTATTGTTGTCGCTCAGTCTGGCACCGATGACAGCGGGAGAGCGCAGCAGGCCCAGGGTCAGTTCCTGAGCGAGTTCGGCGTCGATGTTGTAGGCGATTCGCGAAGCCGGGTTATGACTGATTTCCAGTAAAGAACGAATTTCGCGATCGATGGAGGCATCTTCGCTGGCATAATCGAGGGTAACTTGAACCAGGCTGAGCAGGGTTCCCAGAACGAAACCGACCAATACTGTCAGGCGCGCTTGCTTGAACGACAGGCGGTTGGTGAACGATATATCCATGGGGTAGAGCCATTCCTTGTGTTCCTTTGCCGAGGAAGCATAGCTGATCAGGCCTTGCCTTCATTCAGTTTAATTAAGGAGACATCGTGGACTCTCGGTTAAATGCATTTCTCGAACGCGCCGATGCGGTGCTGGCGCGACTGGAGCCTTTATTGCCGGCGCCGCGCCAGCCCGTCGACTGGACGCATTCTTTAGCCGCACGCTGGGTGCAGGAAGGTCGCAGTGGTTATTTGATGCCGTTGCAGGTCAGCCTGGACATGCGCCTGTCCGACCTGATCGGTGTCGACAGGCAGCGCGATCAACTGGCACGCAACACCCGACAGTTCATCGATGGCCTGCCCGCCAACCATGCCTTGCTCTGGGGGTCGCGCGGTACTGGCAAATCCTCCCTGGTGCGTGCGCTACTGGCTGAGAACCATCAGGCCGGTTTGCGCCTGATCGAGATCGAGCGTGATCACTTGGGCGATCTGCCGAGGGTGGTGGAGCAGTTGCAGAAATTGCCGCAACGCTTTGTGCTGTTTTGCGATGACCTGTCGTTCGAGGCGGGCGAGAGCGATTACCGCGTGCTTAAAAGTGTGCTGGACGGCTCGCTGGAGCAGGCGCCGGACAACGTGCTGTTGTACGCCACGTCCAACCGTCGCCATCTGGTGCCGGAAAAGGAAAGCGACAACGAGAACTGGCAACGCGTCGACGGCGAGTTGCACCCCAGCGAGGCGGTGGAAGACAAGATTGCCTTGTCCGACCGTTTTGGTCTTTGGCTGTCGTTCTACCCTTTTACTCAGGAACACTTTCTGAGTGTGGTCGAGCACTGGATCGGTGAGTTGGCAGCAGCGTCCAGGCTTGAGTGGCAGCGCGATGAAGCGTTGGATATCGTCGCGGTCCGCTGGGCGACCGGGCGCGGCAATCGCAACGGCCGTTGCGCTTATCAATTCGCGCGTTATTGGGTAGGCCTTAAATTGTTGGAGCAACAAGCATGATCGATTTACAGAGCACCGGTGCCGGCCTTAATGGCTATACCTTGCTGGCCGCCCAGTTGGAATCCCTGCTGGCGGATGAGCGCGACTTCATCGCCAACGCCGCGCAGTTTTCGGCCTTTCTGTTCAGTCAGCTCGACGATTTGAACTGGGCCGGGTTCTACCTGACCCGCAATGAAGAGCTGGTCCTGGGGCCGTTCCAGGGGCAGATCGCCTGCGTGCGAATCCCGTTCGGTCGTGGTGTTTGCGGCACGGCGGCAGCCACGCGGCAGACTCAGCGGGTCGAAGATGTCCACGCGTTCGCCGGGCACATTGCCTGCGACAGCGCATCGAACAGCGAGTTGGTGGTGCCGTTGGTCAAGGAAGGCCGGTTGATTGGCGTGCTGGATCTGGACAGCCCGAGTATCGGGCGTTTCTCCGAGGAGGATCAGGCGGGGATCGAGCAGTTGGCGGCCATTTTTCTGAAGCTGACGACCTGCGAATAGCAACGCTGAGCAACGGTCTGTAGAGCCAACACGTTGGCTCCAGAGGATAGGTGATCTCTGTGGGAGCGAATTCATTCGCGAAGGCGGAGTGTCAGACACCAATGATGTTGGATCTGCTGGCCTCTTCGCGAATGAATTCGCTCCCACGGGGATTCAAGGTGAACCCAGCCCTCTACGAAACCTCAGTCGTAGATCGCTTTCTTTTTCCAGTCGGCGTCGGCCTCGACGGTCTTCAAACCCTCGGTCAGCTCGTTATGTTCGCCCTCAACGGGCGCAATGTTGGTCAATACCATGGAGTTGGAGCGTGCCAGCAGTTTCTCCAGATACTGGAGCTGTTCTTGATAAACGGCCGGCTCCGGCTGTTTGCGCAGGTACTGCACGCCACGTTCGAACGCCAGTCGCGCCTGGCCAGGCTGGTCGTGGGAGAGCGCCTGTTGTCCCAGATTATTGAAGAACTCGATGTGCAGCAGGACCAGGATATGGCGAATTTCCTTGACCCAGTACTTGGCTTCGTTGTTCGGCAAAAAGCCGTCATGGGCGGCGCGGGTCACTTGGCCGTGCAAGGCTTCTAATAGAAAGCGCACGTCCTTGGCCTTGGCTTCGGTCTGGATCGGGTTGGGCGGATTGTTGATCGGGATCGCATCACCCTTATCTACCAACGCTGCGAGTTCAGCTATGCGTGCCTTGAGCGTGCTGCTGCCTTTATCCAGCGCCAGCATGCGCTGGTTCACATTGAGCTCCAGGCGGGTCAACAGCAGCTTGAGGGCGGGCGTCATCAACTGGCCGGGGAAGGTTTCGCTGAGCTCGCTGCAACGGCGCAGGCGATCATTTAGCTCGACTTTAAGGCGAGCCTTTTCCAGCTTGTTGTTTTCCGCCACATGGGTGAGGTAGCCGATGGCAATCAGAATGGCGATGCCGGCTACAATCAGCAGGGTGATCATGAGTGGTGTCACCGTTGAAACCTCATTCAGGTAGTTTGCGACCGAGTGTAGTGGTTAAGCCTTTTGGCCGATAGGTGTAGTGGTCGATCGTCAAACTAACGGCGTTGTTTATCAGGCGCCTCGAAGCGCTGGCGAAGATCTCAAAGCGCAGGGAAGTCATTGATTTAGATATATTTATAGATTGGGGTTGACGACCCGGCAAAGCATCCATAGAATGCGCGCCACTTACAGCGTAAAGCACACAGCGAAACGCAAATAAGTAGTGAATGTTGTACGTGTGTCCCCTTCGTCTAGTGGCCTAGGACACCGCCCTTTCACGGCGGTAACAGGGGTTCGAGTCCCCTAGGGGACGCCATTGCGGGAATAGCTCAGTTGGTAGAGCACGACCTTGCCAAGGTCGGGGTCGCGAGTTCGAGTCTCGTTTCCCGCTCCATTTTTAAGCAGTCTTGCTCTCGGGCAGGGCTGGTGAAACCAAGGCAGGATCTTCGGATCAGGTTTTGGACACTGGAACATACAGCGTATGTTTCGGGCAGCGTCCCCTTCGTCTAGTGGCCTAGGACACCGCCCTTTCACGGCGGTAACAGGGGTTCGAGTCCCCTAGGGGACGCCATTTGCGGGAATAGCTCAGTTGGTAGAGCACGACCTTGCCAAGGTCGGGGTCGCGAGTTCGAGTCTCGTTTCCCGCTCCATTTATACAAAAACGCCGCTCATTGAGCGGCGTTTTTGTTTTTGCGCCTCACGTCCCCGCTCGATACTTCATTTTGCATATTACCTAAGACTGAAAATGAATTTTGGTAATGACATGCCTGGTGTTATGGTTTTAAAAAGCCATCTTATGCTGCTAATCAGTTATTAGGCGGGCAGTCGGCTACCGCGCGCGCGGACCGGACCTCACTCTTGTGATCCGGCTCCGTGTGGGCCTGTGGAGACTGTACGTGTTGATCAAACGCACTATCTGGAAAAAAAGCACCCTGCTTGGCCTGGCTCTGGCGATGACGACCACGCTGGCGGCACAGGCCGCTGACCTGATCGTCGGTGATCAAAGCTATAGCGCGCGTACGGTGATGGAAGCCGCCGGGGTGCTCAAGGATCTCCCTTACACCCTGGAATGGAAGCAATTCACCGCCGGTTCTCCGGTCGCCGAAGCGTTGAACGTCGGTAGTCTGGACGTCGGCCTGTTGGGCGACGCCCCGGCGTTGTTCATGGGCGCGCTGGGTGCGCCGATCAAAGTCATCGGCGTTTCGCGGCAGAGTCTGGAAGGCGTGGCCATCGTCGTACCCAAGGATTCACCGATCAAGACCGTCGCCGATCTGGTGGGCAAGAAGGTCGCGATCTGGAAAGGCTCGTTCAGCCAGCAGTTGATGCTCACCGCCCTGGACAAGGCCGGTATTTCCCGCGACGCAGTGGAGTATCGCTACCTCAGCGCACTGGATTCTTCCCATGCGCTGGACGGCGGTTCGGTCGACGCCATCGCCACCTGGGACCCTTACGTCACTCAGCAGGAACGTCAGGGCGCACGGGTCATCGCCACCGCCAAGGGCTTGATCCCGGCGCAGAGCTTCATTGTGGCCAATGAACACGCCATCAAAGACAAGCGGGCGCAGATCAGCGACTTTCTACAACGGCTGCACGCTGCACGCGCCTGGTCGGTCAGCGATCCGAAGAACACCGACACTTACGCCAATGCCTGGGCCGCGCTGACCAAGGCCGATGCTGAGGTCGCCCGGCGCTGGTTCGAACGCTCGCAGATCACCGTGGTGCCGATCACCGCTCAGGTCATCGCCGAAGCGCAGCAGACCATCGACTTTTTCAACGGCACGGGGCTGACCAAATCCTATCCGGCGGCCAATGTATTCGACGACTCATTCAACGGCGCTTTGAGCGAACCGGTCCAGGCGACGCGCTGACCTGTCCGCCGCTTTAAGGAGTGCATCGCGCCATGAGTTTTACTTCGCTGCATTGGGGCGCATATCGCCCGCAGGTCGTCGACGGTAAGTTGGAGGCCATGGTGCCGGTGGAATGGGACCCTGATCCGTCGCCCATAGGTGCCTCGATGGCAGACGCCATCACCTCGCCAACCCGGATCCTGCGGCCTGCGGTGCGCCGCGGCTATCTCGCCCATCACGGCGCTCATCCCTCGTTGCGTGCTCAGGCGTTGCGCGGCCAGGAGCCCTTCGTTGAAGTGTCGTGGGAAGTCGCGTTGGACCTGGTTGCCAGAGAGCTGCGTCGGGTCAAGGCTGAACATGGCAATCAAGCCATTTTCGGTGGCAGCTACGGATGGGGCAGTGCCGGGCGCTTTCACCACGCGCAGAGTCAGCTGCATCGATTTTTGAATAGCTTCGGCGGCTACGTGTTCAGCATGGACAGCTACAGTCTTGGCGCTGGTCGGGTGTTGATGCCGCACATCGTCGGCAACATGGACTGGCTGCTGGCGGCGCACACCTCATGGAGTAATCTGGCGCAGCACTGCGAGCTGTTTGTCGCCTTCGGCGGCCTGCCGGCGAAAAACGCCCAAACCAGCCCTGGTGGTGCCAGCGAGCATTTATTGACCCGCGCGCTGGAAAAGATGTCCGATGCCGGCGTGCAGTTCGTCAACGTCAGTCCCTTGCGCGACGATCTGGCCGGACCGAAAAACAATCAGTGGTTGCCCGTTCGTCCCGGCAGTGACACTGCGCTGATGATGGCGCTGTCCTACGTGCTGATCTGCGAAGGCCTGCACAACGAGGACTTCGTTCGACGTTACACCGTGGGTTACGAGCGGTTTCGCGATTATCTACTGGGCCACAGCGACGGCCAGCCCAAAGACCCGAACTGGGCGCAAGGCTTGACTGATATCCCCGCCACACAGATCACCGAACTGGCGCGGCGTATGGCACGCCAGCGCACCATGATCAACATCGCCTATTCTTTGCAGCGCTCGGTGCATGGCGAGCAGCCGTTCTGGATGACCGTGACGTTGGCGGCCTTGCTCGGGCAGATCGGCTTGCCGGGCGGTGGTTTCGGTCTGGGTTATGGCTGCATGAACAACACCGGCAGCGGACGCAAATCGTTCTCCGGGCCGCGCTTTTCTCAAGGGAGCAATCCGGTCAAGGATTTCATCCCCGTGGCGCGGGTGACCGACATGCTGCTCAACCCGGGCGCGGCGTTCGACTACAACGGCAAGCACCTGCATTACCCGGATATTCGCTTGGTTTATTGGGCGGGGGGCAACATCTTCCACCACCATCAGGACCTCAACCGCCTGCTGGAAGCCTGGAAACGGCCGGAAACCATCGTCGTCCATGAACAGTTCTGGACCGATCAGGCCAAGTACGCGGACATCGTGCTGCCGGCGACCACGGCGCTGGAGCGCAACGATATCGGCAGCGCTGCCTCGGACCGGTTCATGATCGCCATGCAGCAGGCTATCGAGCCGGTGGGCGAGTCTCGCGATGATTATTCGATTCTGGCCGATTTGTCCGAGCGTCTGGGGTTGGCCGAAGCCTTCACCGAAGGTCGCGATGCAGCAGCCTGGCTGCGCTTCATTTATGACGAATCTCGGGGCAGGGCGCAGGAATACGGGATTGAGCTGCCAGACTACGATCAGTTCTGGCGTGAGGGCGTGTTCGAGATCGGTTATCCCGAAACCGACACCGTGCTGCTCAAATCCTTCCGTGAAGACCCTGATGCGAATCCGTTGCCGACCCCTTCGGGGCGGATCGAAATCTTTTCCGAGCGCATCGCGGGCTTCGGTTACGCCGATTGCCCTGGCTACCCGGTGTGGCTGGACAAACCGCCGATACGGTTTCCCCTGCATCTCCTGTCGAACCAGCCGAAAACCCGTCTGCACAGCCAATACGATCACGGGGCCTACAGCCGATCCTCGAAGATCCAGCAGCGCGAACCGTTGACCCTCAATCCCGAGGACGCACGCGCCCGCGGGATTGCCGACGGTGATGTGGTCAAGGTGTTCAATGAGCGCGGCGCGTTTCTGGCCGGGGCGATTGTCTCCGACGGGATTCGTCCCGGGGTGGTGCAGATCGCCACCGGAGCCTGGTTCGATCCGTTGGTCCATGGCGAGCGCAACAGCCTGGAAAAACATGGCAACCCGAATGTGATCACTGCCGACGTTGGCG
Source organism: Pseudomonas sp. ASL3 (assembly GCF_056680425.1). NCBI lineage: Bacteria > Pseudomonadati > Pseudomonadota > Gammaproteobacteria > Pseudomonadales > Pseudomonadaceae > Pseudomonas > Pseudomonas sp. ASL3. The sequence continues at coordinate 499,246 of NZ_CM155281.1, forward strand.
CTTCCAGTCTTTCCCAAGGCTGCTCGGCACAGACCGCTGCAGTGGAGATCGTGAGGTGGGACCAGGCGTTGCCAGCCATCACCGCGTTTGAGCCGCCGATGATGATTGCCATCTGCCCCGGTACCGCTCAATCGTCATAGCGAGCAGGCGTCCGAGCCGGCAAAAAAACTGGCTTCGTTGAAGTAGGTAGGCGCCTAATAGTTGTCGCGTTACACGCGTCCGAGGCAGGACGCATTTTTCATTCGAACCAGACGGAGTCATCAATGCAGTTTCGAACATTGGGCAAGACCGACCTCAAGGTCAGCGCCATCGCTCTGGGCACCATGACCTGGGGCGAGCAGAACACCGAAGCAGAAGCCTTCGCGCAGATTCGGCTGGCCAAGCAGGCGGGGGTCAACTTTCTCGATACCGCCGAGATGTACCCGGTGCCACCGCGCGCCGAAACCTACGCGCAGACCGAGCGCATTATCGGCCAATACTTCAAGCAGCACGGCGACCGCAAGGACTGGGTTCTGGCCAGCAAAGTGGCCGGCCCTGGCCGCATGGAGCATATCCGCGGCGGTAATCCACGGCTCGACCGCGCCAACATCACCGAGGCGCTGGAAGCCAGCCTCAAGCGTTTGAACACCGATTACCTGGACCTGTATCAACTGCACTGGCCGGATCGCAAGACCAACTTCTTTGGCGCGTTGGGTTATCAGCATGATCCTGAAGACCAGGCGGTGGACATAGAGGAAACCCTGTCGGTTCTGGACGATCTGGTGAAGGCGGGCAAGATCCGCCATTTCGGCCTTTCCAATGAAACGCCGTGGGGCACTCAGCGTTTTCTGCACCTGGCCGAAAGCCGAGGCTTGCCGCGTGCGGTATCGATTCAGAACCCCTACAACCTGCTCAACCGCACCTTCGAAATCGGCCTGGCGGAAATTGCCTTCCGTGAGCAGATCGGCCTGCTGGCCTATTCGCCCCTGGCCTTCGGTGTGCTGGCCGGCAAATACCTTGATGGCGCACGACCGGCCAATGCACGGCTGACCCTGTTCGAGCGTTTCCAGCGCTACAACAATCCTCAGGTCGAACGCGCCAGCGCCGACTACGTAGCGCTGGCCCGCGAGCATGGTCTTGACCCGGCACAAATGGCGTTGGCCTATGTCACCAGCCGGCCCTTCGTGACCAGCAACATCATCGGCGCGACGACGCTGGAGCAACTGTCCAGCAACCTGGCGAGCATCGACCTGACCCTCTCCGAGGAAGTGCTGACCGGTCTGGAAGCGATTCATACCCGCCAACCGAACCCGGCGCCTTAAGGGCCGGATTCAGGCCGGTCTGTGCCTGACACAAATCCTGAACTGATGGAGACTCTAATGTGGGGGCAGGCTTGCCTGCGAAGGGGCCCGTCGTGCAAAAAAGAGCGTCATGACTTGCGGAATATATGAGCCTGATCCAACGCTTTCGCAGCGGGACGCGTAGTTGCGAGGCCTCTCATCAAACAACCTGTAAGTGATTGGAATATATGAAGTGAATTTTCGCAATCTGTAGGAGCTGACTTGAACTTGTCTGCGATCCAGTGCGAGGCGCTGGCAAAAATGGTGAATTCACCACCGCTGGAAGGTCCTTCGGCCCTTTTCGCAGACAAGTCAGCTCCTACGCCCTCCGGGCAGAATCGAGCCCCAGTTTGCTGCGCGACAGCGCGGCGTCGAAGACGCGGCGAGGCCTCTCATCAAACAATGCATAACTAGCTGAAATAAAAAGATTATTTTGTAGGAGCGCGCTTGCCCGCGATCGGCTGCGGAGCAGTCGCAAAATCAGCAAACGCGATTCTGGCAATATAACTGTGCTCAGCATTTTCGGGACCGCTTCGCGGTCCATCGCGGGCAAGCGCGCTCCTACAATTGACCGTGTTTGCTGCGCGATAGCGCAGCGTGGAAGACGCGGCGAGGCCCCCCAAACAACCTGTAAGTGATTGGAATATATGAAGTGAATTTTCGCAATCTGTAGGAGCTGACTTGTCTGCGATCCGTCCGGGGTCGCGCTTGACCGAAGCGCTGGCAAAAATGGTGAATTCACCACCGCTGGAAGGTCCTTCGGCCCTTTTCGCAGACAAGTCAGCTCCTACGCCCTCCGGGCAGAATCGAGCCCCAGTTTGCTGCGCGACAGCGCGGGATCTCTCGCGATGAGTCAGTAACCTCTGCTCGGGTCAGTGAGGTTTTCCAGCGGCTGGTCGGTCAGGTAGCGCTGCAGATTGGCGGTGAACCCGTCAATCAGGTCCTGGCGACTGTTGCTGGAAATGGCCGAGGTATGAGGGGAGAGGCGCACCCGGGGATGATGGTAGAGCGGGTGGCCGTCGGGCAGTGGTTCCGGATCGGTGACGTCCAGCGAGGCCAGGCCGATGCGCCCCTGATTCAACGCATCGAGCAAGGCTTCATGGTCGAGCAGGCCGCCTCGTGCGATGTTGATCAAGTGCAGGCCCGGTTTGGCGTTGCCCAGCACGTCGCGGTCGACAATGTTGCGCGTGGCCGGTGTGATCGGCGCGGCCAGCACCACATGGTCGGACTCGGCAAATAACTGGTGAATATCCCGTGCCGCCCGGACGCCCGGCACTTCGAACGGCGTGTCTCCCCGGCGCAGGGCAATGACGTTGATGCCGAGCGCCAGCGCCTTGCTCGCCAGGCTCTGGCCGATGGCGCCAAAACCAAAGATCCCGAGGGTCGTACCCTTGACCGGCTTGAGCGGGGTAAAGCTCCATTTCGAGTCGTGTACCCAGATATCCGGCAGGTGTTTGTTGGCAGCGAAGATCGCCGCCAGGGCGAACTCGGCCAGATTTTCCGCTGCACTGCCGCGCGAGGTGGTCAGTTGTGGGCCGCGTAGAAACCACTGCGGGTAGAAGTCAACGCCCGACGACACCACCTGAATCCACTTCAATCCATACGGCCAGCCTTCGGGTGGAGTATCGGCTGCCTGATAGCCGCGCACATTGATCGGTCGTGCCAGCAGCACGCTGACTTCGGGCGGCAGGTCGCTGGGCGTGCCTGGCGCAATCGTCAGAACACGCGCGTGGGGCAGACGCTCACGCAAGGTCTGGTTGTAATCTTCGTCCAGCTGGCTGGCGATCACGAGGTTGCTCATGGGCGTTGTCCTTTTTGGTCTTGTCCTTGTTGGCGTTGCGCGAAGGCGGCTTTGCCAACACCGGTCAAAACGGCATCGTTCTGCGGGGTATGGATACGCCCGCAGAGGACGTTGCGATAATGCCGTTGCAGCGGGTTCTTGCGCGACAGTCCGGGGTTGCCGGCGGCTTCGATGGCCAGTTCCACAGCGCGGATCGCGTTACCGGTGACCAAGTATTTGATCTGCGCGGCATGCGCGGCCGGGGTGCGGCCCTGAGCGGCGGAATCCAGCAGGTTGCGGTTGGCGAACAGCAGGGTGTCGATATGCCCGACGGTTTCCTGGAAGCGCGGCAGGGTCGACAGCGCGGTGCCGAGGTTGGAGGGTTTGCGTTGCTCCAGCCAATCCACCAGCCAGTCGCGGGCCGAGTGGGCGATGGCGTCGTAGACCGAGGACAGCAACACCGACATCCACAGCATCCCCGAGGCATCGAGTTCTGCCTGAGGCGCGCTCCAGGGGCTGACGCTGACCGCATGTTCCAGCGGCACCAGCACGTCTTCGAAGATCACTTCATGGCTGCAGGTGGCGCGCATGCCCAAGTGGTCCCAATCCTCGACGATGCGAATGCCGGGGGTGTCCTTGTGCACCAGCCAGGCGCCGACAAGAGGGTCTTGGTCATCGCTGCGCGCCCAGACGCTGTACCAGGTCAGGCCATGGCTGCCGGTGGAGTAGATCTTGCTGCCGCTGATGCGCCACCCCTCAGCGGTGCGTCGGGCGGTGGTCGCGGGCAGACCGCCACGGGCCGGAGTGCCAAGGTCGGGTTCGACCCGCAGGGCATTGATCAACGCCCCGTCACGCACGGCCTCTTCGGCGACCCGCAGACGCAAATCCTGCGGCCAGCTTTTGCTCTCCTGCAGACGCGTGTGCTGGAGGTACTGCATCACCAGAATCAGTGCGGTAGACGGCTCACCTTTGGCCACGGCGCTGATCACCTGTTGCGCCCGCACCAGATCGGCACCGCCGCCGCCCAGATCAGCGGGTACGCTCAAGGCAATCAACTGATGTTCGTGCAGCAGACGGAAATTCTCATGGGGAAACGCGCCGCTGTGGTCATAGCTCTCGGCCGTGTCCGCCAGTGCTTCGCTGAGAGCCGCCAGCCTGGCCGCGAAAGCTTCGGCTGATTCGGTGGCGGGGGCTGAATCGATATCGCTCTGGCGCACGGTAGCGGGCCGAAGGGTTGAAAGGCTCATCAATGGGGTCCCTTATTGAAAAAGCCTGATCAGCCTTGGCTGGCCGAGGCTGTGGGTAAAAGTTTGAACTGACGGTCCCACAAGGGCGCAACGTCGATTCGTTCGCTCAGCACGCCGGCATCGAAAAACACATCGGCGACTTCCTGTTGCGAGACGATGGCCTGATCATTGACCTCAAGCATCTTCCAAGGCTGGCTGCGGCTGTTGTACATGTCGAGAAACACTGCCTTGTCGACGCCCAGAAGTCGGGCCGATTTGGCGGCCCACGGTTCCGGGTTGTCGTTGATCCATTGCAGGGTCTGGTTTTCGCGCTGCAAATAATCCTGGATCGCCTGACGACGTAAAGGGTCTTCGAGGGCAGCAGGCCGCGCGGCTATCAGGTAATTGCCGGAGAGGTAACCCAGCGCGGTTTTGAGGACGCGGGCCCCGCTGCGAAATTTCGCCAACTGGATGAACACGCCATAAATCACCCATGCGTCCAACTGACCACTCTGGAACGCGCTGAAACCGTCCTGCGGGGTGAGGGCTATGGGCGTGATGTCGGCGAGGGTCAGGCCCTGTTCTTTCAGTGCCTTGATCAGGAAGTAGTGCGAGGTGGTCGAGCGCACGTAACCGACGCGCTTGCCCCGCAATTGTTCGATCGATTCGAGCTTCGAGTCCTTGGGAATCAGGAACACTTGATTGTTGACATCGCCCTGCAACACCGCGATCAGCTTGGGTTGGCGATGGCTCTGGATGGAAAAGATCGGTGGGATTTCACTCATCGAGCCGATGTCCAGACTGCCGGCGGCCAGTGCCTCGACAATCAGGTTGCCGCCGGGAAACTCCGCGTACTTGACCTGATACGGGCGCTGATCGGTTTTCGCGTCGTCAGTGAAATACGAGTCGCCGCCCTTATAGGTGGCCACGTCCAGGGTCAGGTCAGCCAGCTCATTGCCCTTGGCGGAGAGCCGGGGCGCAAGTCCCAGACCCAGCGCGCCGAGAGCCAGCGAGCCGGCGGCGAGAAAATCGCGTCGGTTGAACAGTCCCTGGTTTTTTGTCGTCATGAATGAACGCATCCTTGGAGCCGCTCGACGTATTCGCTCATGTTACGGGCTCCTGTGTGAGTTATTGGGAGGCTTGAGTGAGTTGCGCGCGCGCTGCGTTGAAGCGCTTGTCGAAGCCTTTGGAGACGTCGATGTGTTTAGTCAAAATGCCTTCTTCCTGGTAAATGTCCGCAGTGTTTTGCAGTCCCTTGATGACGCTGTCGTCGATCTCGACGCGGTTCATCTGGGTGTTTTTCGCGGCGGCCAGGTGCACTGCCAGCGGCAGGCCGGTGACCTGCGCCTGGGCGGCGGCGTATTCATCAGGGTGGGCGTTGGTCCAGCGGTAGGCGCGCTCGACCCGGACGATGAAATCCTCGAGCTGTTGACGTTTGTCGGCGATGGCCTTGCTGGTGGCGGCCAGGTACAGGTGGTTGGTCAACAGCTGGCTGCCACTGATCAGCACTTTGGCCTGGTTCTGGGTAACGGAAATGGTGGTATACGGATCCCAGGTGGACCAGGCATCGGCATCGCCGCTGTCCAACAACAGGCGCGATTCGCTGGGCAGCAGGTAGATGAAGCTCACGTCACTGGTTTTCAGCCCCGCTTCGCGCAGCGCCTTGATCGCCAGGAAGTGGCCGATGGAGCCGCGGGTGGTGACGATGCGCTTGCCCTTGAGGTCGCTGACGCTGTTCAGCGGTGAATCCTTGGGGGCGAGGATCGCGGTGGTGTAGCGACCTTCGGCATGAATGATGCTGACCACTTTCAATGGCGCGCCAGCGCCGAGGGCGAACACATAAGGCGCGTCGCCCAGCGCACCGACGTCGACGGCGCCGGCATTGAGGGCTTCCCCCAGCGGCGCGGCAGCGGGGAACTCGGAAAACTGAATGTCGTAAGGCACATCTTTCAGCTCTCCCGCCACCTGCAATAGCACCTTGATCGACGACTTCTGGTTGGCGACCAGCAGAGGTTGCAGTTCGGCGGCCTGGACGTGTTGGCCGATGGCCAAGGTAAGCAGCGCACCCAGTAGCAGGCGAGAAAAGGACAGGTGGGGGCGTAGATGAAGGGCCATGCGCAGGTGACTCCAGGCGAAAAGGTGCATTTCAGCGGCCTCCGCCTGGAGAAGGGGTCGGTCTGGTATTGACGTTATGCCTATAAGAAATTTATGTGAAATATCGTTTGGTTATATGTTAATTATGTATTTAAGTGATTTTATTCATGATTAATATAAATAATTATAATTAAGTTACGGGGCGACTATTCCTGTAGGAGATCCCGCCCCGTCTTCGATGCCGCGCTGTCGCGCAGCAAACTCGGTCAATTGTAGGAGCGCGCTTGCCCGCGATCGCTCCGGGGTCGCGTCCGACCGGAGCAGTCGCAAAATCAGCGAACTCGATTTTGGCAGTAGAACCGTGCTCAGCATTTTCGGGACCGCTTCGCGGTCCATCGCGGGCAAGCGCGCTCCTACAGAGGGATTGGCGCTGGAGTCAAATCACAAAGAAGCCATGAGTACCGTCACGAGCGAGCTGATCGACCAGGCCGTATTCCCAGTCCAGGTACGCTTGCATGGCTTCACGCGGTGCGTCGGTGCCTTCATAAGGACGGCGATAACGATCGATGCGGGGCGAGGCCAGATGGCTTTCGCCGGTTTCTGTCGGTAACCCCGTCGCGACCCAAGTGCCGGTGCCACCCTTGAGCAGGAACACCGGTTTGCCGGTCAGGGCTTCGACGTCGGCCACGGCCAGCCGCGCCAGACGGCTGCTGCCACAGGTCAGCACATAGCGCTCGGCGGTGGGAATCTTGGCCAGCGCATCCTTCAAATGCCCACGCAATGCCCACCAGGCACCGGGAATGTGCTGCTTGACGTAGTTGGCGCTGGTGGTGAAATCCAGCACCGCGACGTCGCCATGGCTGCGCCAATCGGCAAGGGTTTGAGCCGTGATTTCCTCGGCCTGACGCGGTGTTGGAATCGGTGCGCTCCATTCGCCGTTCTCGCTGAAGTCGGCAGCATGCAGATCGTCGATCACGAACACTTCCCAGCCCAGTTGCGCCAACCATGAGGCAGACATGTTGGCGCGTACGCCGTCGTCATCCATCAGCACCAACCGTGCGCCACGCACACTGGCGAAGTAATCGGTTTCCTGTACCAGTTGCCCGCCCGGTGTAGAGCGAGCGCCAGGCAGATGGCCTTGGGCGAATTCTTCCGGGGTGCGCACGTCGAACAGGTAGGTGGTGCGTTTGGCGTCGGCTTGCCAGCGTTGCAGATCAGCGCGGCTGGCGCGCTGGACTCTGGCCTTATCCGCGACCTTGCGCGCATCGGCACTGGCCAGTTCGCGGGTGTCTTCGCCCACGGCGGCAAAACGACGGGCCTGGCCGTGTTCCAGTTTCTGCCCGGCCAGCAGCCAGCCGATGGTGCCGTTGCGCAGGGCCGATATCTGATTGGGCAGGCCGGCGTTGACCAGAGATTGGGTGCCGATGATGCTGCGGGTGCGGCCGGCGCAATTGACGATGATTCGGGTGTTCGGGTCCGGCGCCAGTTCTCGGGCACGCAGCACCAATTCGGCGCCCGGCACGCTGATACCGCTGGGGATGCTCATGGTCTGGTATTCGTCGTAACGACGGGCATCCAGCACCACCACGTCAGCCTTGGCGTCGAGCAGCGCCAACACTTCTTCGGCCGCCAGTGACGGCGTGTGGCGCTGGCTTTCCACCAGTTCACCAAAGGCTTTGCTCGGCACGTTAACGTCGATGAACAGCTCGCCGCCCGCGTTACGCCAGCCCTGCAGGCCACCTTCGAGCAAGCGCACGTCGCTGTAGCCCAGGTCTTGCAGGCGTTGCACGGCGACGGTTGCCAGTCCTTCACCATTGTCATAAACGGTGACGGCGGTATCGCGGCGGGGAATACGCGAAAAGACTTCCAGTTCGAGTTTCGACAGCGAGATATTGGCGGCGAACAGCGGATGGGCCTGGGCGAAGGGTGCTTCTTCTCGGACGTCGACCAGTGCCAGCTCTTCATCGGCAAGAAGCGCGCTGCGAATGTCGGCGAAGGATCGGGTGGCTGCATGGCTCATTGGTCTTGGCTCTCTTTTGACAGGTCCCAGATATTCGGGAGAAAGGCGTTGGAATAGCCGGAAATGAACAGTTTCTCAGTGCCATCGACCTGATACACCGCCCGCCGCACTGCGCCGATGTTGGCGCCGTAGACGTGGATGCTGATCGACACCCGGTCATCGAACGCGTTGCTGACCTGATGAATATCGTTGCTGCGCGGCGACAGCGCTTCGACTTGACCGGGTTCCAAGCGGATGGCCGGCCCTTCGGTTTCCAGTCGGCCACCTTCGCTGCGGGCGTAGCCTTGAGAGTATTCGGCACCGCGCAACATGCCGATCAAGCCCCAGACGCGATGATCATGAATCGGCGTGGTCTGCCCCGGCCCCCAGACAAAACTGACCACGGAAAACCGCTGCCGGGAGTCGGCGTGCAGAAGAAACTGCTGATAACGTTGCGGGTCGGGAATGGCGAAATCATCGGGCAGCCAGTCGTCGAAGCTGACCAGTTGCGCCAGCAGTTTGCCGCCGCGATGCAGCAGGTCGCCTTCACGGGGGTTGCTGTCGATCAGCTCGGCCAGTGCGCCAATGAAGGCTCTGAGTCGTTCCGGGTGTCGGGTCTGAGTCATGTTTATTCCGAAGCCAGTGCTGAGTACGGTTTGGTTTGATAAATATAAACATAATGCTGGTGGTTAATATGCTATTTTTTAATGATTAGGTTATAACGAAAACGCATTTAATTCCTTTTCCAAGGAGCGGGCTTGCAACTATGCGTCCCGCCGCGATGGCGGTGTGTCAGGCATACCGCGTCAGACCGATCGCGGGCAAGAACTCGGCGTCCCCCCCGCTCCTACAAAGTGATCGGTGCTTTGCAGGATTGGGTTAATGGAATTATGCTTTTTGTATATTTTGTTCTTCTCTTTCTATGTGCGGTCCGAATGAAAATTGATGATATCGATGCCTTCGTGGCAGTGATTCGCTGTCAGTCGATCAGCCTGGCGGCGGAGTCCCTGGATTTGACTCAGCCGGCCATTACCCGCCGGGTGCAGAATTTCGAGCAGGCGCTGGGAGTCGAGCTGTTCGACCGCAACACCAAGCCGCTCAAGCCCACCTTGATGGGCACCCAGGTGTACCAAAAGTGTCTGGCGATCCTGCGGGAAATGGACGCGCTGCGTGAATTGGTCGCCAGTGACACGCCGCCCAGCGGCTTGCTGCGTCTGGGCGTGCCGCAAACTATTGGCGATGTGGTACTGCTCAATGCGCTCAAGCATTTGCGCGGCGAATACCCCGATTTACGCGCCCAGGTGGTGACGGGGTGGGGCAGCCACCTGATCGGCAAGATCGAAAAGGGCGAGCTTGACGCGGCGGCTGCATTGTTCCCGGCAGGCAAGATCTTCCCGGAAAACATCATTGGCGAATCCATCGGCAAGATGGAGTTGGTGGTGGTCTGCGCCAAAGCGGCGCTGCCGAAGAAACCCTGCAAACTCGCCGACTGTTATGACCAGGGCTGGGTGCTCAATCCTGATGGTTGCGGTTTCCGCGCCGGCCTGCAAAGGACCTTGTCCGATCAGGGGCTGAGCCTGAAGGTCAATCTGGAAACCTTTGGCACTGAGCTGCAACTGGGGCTGGTCGCCGATGGCATGGGCCTGGGTCTGGTGCCGCGTCCCTTGCTGGAGCGCAGTGCGCATCGCGAGCAACTGGCAATCATGCCGCTCAAGGATTTCAAGCCGGTCATGGACTTGTGGCTGATCTACCCGCGTTTCCTCGGCAACCTGCAAGGCCCGGTGGCCTCGTTCGGCAGTCTGGTCGCCGAATCGTTGAAGCAAACCCGCAATGCCGCTTGAGTGTGCTGTGCTGACGGGGCAGATAATAAAAAATATTAATAATTAGCTTATAAGAAAATGTAATTTTTAAACGTTTTCTTATGCGCTTAGGCTCTCCCGACAGGTCTTTGAAGGCCAATCGGGAGTTATGCCATGAGCAGCGTCAGTTCTTTGCCAGTCCAGCAACATGCGTCGAGCGTCCGCGATCGCGTCAGCCCTGAAGAGTGGGAGGTGCGGGTCAAGCTGGCGGCGGCCTATCGGCTGGCCGCTCTCAAGCGCTGGACTGACCACATCTACACGCACTTCTCGGCGAGGGTGCCAGGTCCGGACGAACATTTCCTGATCAATGCATTTGGCTTGTTGTTTGATGAAATCACCGCCTCGAACCTGGTCAAGGTCGATATCGACGGCACCGTCGTCGATGACCCCACCGGCCTTGGCATCAACTACGCCGGTTATGTTATCCACAGCGCGATCCACGCCGCCCGCCACGACCTCAAGGCGGTGTTGCACACCCATACCCGCGATGGCATTGCCGTTTCAGCGCAAAAGGGTGGTTTGCTGCCGATTTCCCAGCACTCCATCGGCTTCTCTGGTCGTGTGGCGTATCACGGCTATGAAGGCGTCGCGCTTGACCTGGACGAGCGTGAACGATTGGTGGCGGATCTGGGCGACAAGAGCGTGATGATTCTGCGCAACCACGGCCTGTTGACCGCGGGTGTCAGTGTCGAACACGCGTTCCAGCAGCTGCATGGCCTGGAATACGCCTGCAACATCCAGATCGCTGCGCAGGCAGCGGGCAACGCCGAGCTGGTCTTCCCGCCCGCAGACGTGGTGGCCAAGGTCGAAGAGCAGGCCAAGGTATTCAAAGACGGCGAGGGGCCAGGGGTTGCGCGGCACTGGAACGCGCTGATTCGTCAGTTGGAGCGCACGGATACTGATTACAAAAATTGATCTGCTGGTAGCGGTGTGTCAGGTAAACCGCGTCGCGCCTATTCGCAGGCAAGCCTGCTCCCACAGATTCTGTGGGAGATGTCGCCCCATCTTCGACGCCGCGCTGTCGCGCAGCAAACTCGGTCTCGATTCTGCCCGGAGGGCGTAGGAGAGACCGGGACGCGTAGTCTTGTCTGCGATAAGGTCCGAAGGGCCTTCCAGCGATATCGTGTCCAGCCATTTTGCGACTGCTTCGGTCGGACGCGACCCCGGACCGATCGCAGACAAGTCAGCTCCTACATGGGATCGGTGCAGGACTTAAAATTTATATCTATTTTCAACGACTTATAGGTTGTTTGATGGGATCAGGCTTGCCTGAAGGTTGTCTACAGGCGCTAAAGATTTTTCCGATCAAATCAAGCCACCTTTTCCCGCGCATCACGTTCGCGTTTTGCCACCAGTTCGCGGGTCAGGGGGATAAGTTTTTTGCCGTAGTCGATGGCGTCGTCCAGTGGGTCGAAACCACGGATCAGGAAGGTGGTGATGCCCAGGTCGTAGTAGTCGAGGAGGGCTTCGGCGACTTGTTCCGGCGTGCCCACCAGCGATGTGGAGTTGCCTTGGGCACCGAGCAGGCCGGCGATGCCAGTCCACAGGCGCTTGTCCAGACGTGACCCCTGGGCGGCAGCAGCCAGCAGGCGCCGCGAGCCTTCGTTCGGCGGTTCACGACGCACGAAACCATTGGCCTGCGCCAACGCCGTGGCTTTTTGCAGGATGCTGTCGGCGCGGGCCCAGGCCTTCTCTTCGGTTTCGGCAAGAATCGGCCGTAGCGACAGACTGAAGCGAATGGTGCGGCCATGTTTGGCGGCTTCGGCGCGGACCTGCTTGACCACCTCGCGCACTTGTTCGTACGTCTCGCCCCACAGCGCATAAACGTCAGCGTGCTTGCCTGCCACTGCGATAGCCGCAGCAGACGAACCGCCAAAATACAGCGGGATATGCGGCAGCTGCGGGGACTTCACCGCCGAGTGCGCGCCTTCGAACTGATAATAAGTGCCCTGATAATCGAAGGGCTTTTCGCTGGTCCACTCCTGGCGAACCACGCTCAAGTATTCATCGGTGCGCGCATAACGTTCGTCCTTGCCGATGAAGCTGCCGTCGGCGCGCAGTTCCTTGTCGTCACCGCCGGTGATGATATGCACGGCGGTGCGGCCGCCATTGAACACGTCCAGCGTCGCAAACTGCCGGGCGGCCAGCGTCGGGGCGATGAACCCGGGGCGATGGGCAATCAGAAATTGCAGGCGGGACGTTACGCTCGCCGCGTGGGCCGCGACAAAGGCGCTGTCCGGACTGTTGGAGTGAAAGGCCACCAGCGCGCGGTCGAACCCGGCGTCTTCATGGGCCCTGGCGACTTTTTCGACATACTCGGGCTGAATCGTCGGACCGCTGCGAGGGTGGATTTCCGACCCTGGCTGAGTGGCGATGTAACCGATGAATTCAATGCTCATGAAAAATTCCTTCCAATGGTTGAGGCGACCGTGTGCCTGCAACATATTTGTATAGACGAAGGCTGTGAAATTCTTTTTAGGTCTAAGTTAATTATAAAAAATATGCATTTTATAGATTGGTAGAAATCAGTAATTTTAACTATTAGGTTATTCCCAAAAAGAATTTCACTGAGGTTTTTTATGCGAATGGCATGAGGTCAACGTCACGTTTTTCAGGAAGGATGCCTAATGTCCGAGAACACCCTCGATTCCCAACGCCTAGACGCTGGCTTTTTCAGCGTGAGCAAGGCCGCGCGGGCCGACTCGCCCTCGGGTCAGCGTGCTGTGACGCGTAAACCCTGGCGCGCCCCGGATTTTGTCCTTCGTCTGCTCAGCCCCATCGCGTTGCTGCTGCTGTGGGAACTGGCTTCGCAGACCGGCCTGATCCCGACTCGAGTGATTGCCGCGCCGTCGCAGATTGGCGGCACGTTGTGGGCGATGATCGTTTCCGGGGAGTTGGGCAAGCATCTTTGGGTGTCGTTGCAGCGTGCATTGCTCGGGCTGAGCATCGGCGTCAGCCTCGGGGTGGCGGCGGCGTTGATCTCCGGGTTGTCCAGGCGCGGCGAAGTGATTCTGGATTCGCCGATGCAGATGCTGCGTACCATTCCCTCGCTGGCGTTGGTGCCGCTGTTCATCCTCTGGTTCGGCATCGGTGAGTTCACCAAGATCGCCTTGATCGTCATGGGCACTACGTTCCCGGTGTACCTGAACCTTTTCTCCGGCATTCGCAACATTGACCCGAAACTGATCGAGGCCGCCAACACCCTGGGCCTCAATCGTCGCGAGTTGATCTGGCATGTGATTCTGCCGGGCTCGCTGCCTTCATTTTTCGTCGGCCTGCGTTATGCGCTGGGTATTTCCTGGCTGGCGCTGGTGTTCGTCGAGCAGATCAACAACACCGCCGGCATCGGTTACCTGGCTAGCGATGCACGGGACTTCATGCGCACCGACGTGATCGTCATCTGCCTGCTGGTCTACAGCGTTCTCGGCCTTTTGATCGACGGCATCATCCGCACGCTGGAGCGCTATGCGCTGGCTTGGCGACCTACTTTCGTGAGGAATTGAACATGGCTGCTCTCGACCTTCTGCAAACAGCGTCCGCCCCCGTCCAATTACGCAATGTGGTTCGGCAGTTTGGCCAGCAGCGGGTGATCGATGGGCTGGACCTGGATATCGCGCCGGGCGAATTCGTCGCCTTGCTCGGGGCCAGCGGCTCGGGCAAGACCACATTGCTGCGCACCCTGGCGGGTCTGGACAACATTGACAGTGGTCAATTGCGTGTGCCGCTCGCACGCGCCGCGGTGTTTCAAGAGCCGCGTCTGATGCCCTGGAAAAGCGCCTGGAAAAATGTCGTGTTGGGCCTACACATCAACGACGCCAGGCAGCGCGCAATCGAGGCCTTGACCGAGGTCGGTCTGGCCCATCGCCTGAATGCTTTCCCTGCGACCCTGTCGGGGGGCGAAGCGCAGCGTGTGGCATTGGCTCGCGGTCTGGTGCGCGAGCCGAAACTGCTGTTGCTCGACGAGCCATTCGCCGCGCTGGACGCCTTGACCCGGATCCGCATGCATCAACTGATCATCGACTTGTGGCGCAAACACACCCCGGCGGTGCTGCTGGTGACCCACGATGTCGACGAAGCCATTCTGCTGGCTGACCGGGTGATCGTGCTCGCCAACGGCAAGATAGCCGACGAAATACGCATCGAACTGCCACGCCAACGGGACACCGGGCAGGCCGGTTTCCAAGGGATTCGCGCGCGACTGTTGGGGTTGCTGGGGGTGGAGGTCGCGGGTGGCCATGCACAGGTCAGTGCTGAACCCGTGCACGAAAAAGTCCGCCGTTTTGCCAATGTACGCCAGGCCTGACCCCTTCATTTTCATTCTGTACAAGGATGTTCCGCGATGCCGTTTCGCTTGATGACCCTCGTCTGGAAAGGTACAGCCCTGCTGCTGTCTGTTGCCCTGCTGTTAGTGGCGGGGTGTGGTGCCAAGTCGGAGAAACAGGCACCGACCAGCACGGCGGTGGACTGGTCGAAGGTCAAGCTGATCCTCGGCGATCAGGCCAAGGGTTTGCGCACGGTGGTTGAAGCGTCGAATGCGTTCGAGGGGCTGCCCTACCAAGTGGAGTGGGCCAACTTCCAGGGGGCCGCGCCGCTGTTCGAAGCCTTGCGGGCAGGGGCGGTCGATCTTGCGCCCGCAGGTGACACGCCGGTGCTGGCTGCTGCCACTGGAGGCGCGCCATTGCGCATCGTGGCTGTACGCCGCAGCAATTCGCGGGGGATTGCGATCCTTGTGCCCAAGGATTCCGACATCCACACCGTCGCTGACCTGAAAGGCCGCAATGTAGTGATCTCTTCGGCGCGTGGCAGCATTTCCCAATACCTGTTGATCCGCGCTCTGGCCGACGCAGGCGTGAGCGAGGCCGACGTGAACATCGGTTTCGTCCTGCCCACTGACGCGCTGCCGGCGTTCAATGCGGGCAAGATCGAGGCCTGGGCCACGTTCGGCGTTTATCAGGCGTTTGCCGAAGAGAATGGGGCGCGGGTGTTGCTGAGCGGGGAGGGGATCAACACGGGGCTGACCTTCATCACCGCGTCCGATCAAGTGCTCACCGATTCACTCAAGCGTCAGGCGGTGAACGACGTGCTGCAACGCTTCGCCAAGGCCTTCGAATGGGCACGCAATAATCCGGATGAATACGCGAGGGTCTTCGCGAAGGTCAACGACATTCCGCTGCCGGTGTCCCGGCGTTTGCACGGTTGGGGCCTTGAGTCACTGCTACCGGTGGAAGCGTCGGACATCACTGCGTTGCAGGGTGTGGATGATTTGTTCGTCGCCAAAAAGATCTTTCCCCATGGCGTTGATGTCGCCAGGTTGATTGATCGCGAAGTGTTTCCGCAGGCGCAAGGGGTTTTGTTGCGGTAGGGCAGGAATACTGCGTCAGGCCAATAGGAGATTCCGCCCCGTCTTCGACGCCGCGCTGTCGCGCAGCAAACTGGGTCCCGATTCTGCCCGGAGGGCGTAGGAGAGACCGGGACGCGTAGTTTTGTCTGCGATAAGGGCCGAAGGACCTTCCAGCGGTGGTGAGTTCACCATTTTTGCCAGCGCTTCGCACTGGATCGCAGACAAGTCAGCTCCTACAGGGGGTCGGCGTTTGGCTGAAAATTTATGTTTTATTTTTCAATGACTTATCGGTTGTTTGATGGGAGCAGGCTTGCCTGCGAATTCGGGTCGCATCAACCCATCAGATCAGTGCTTACTACCCTGTACCGACATCGCCAGCAGTGCTTTTTCCTGATTCCAGTCGAACGGTTCGTCGTTCTGCTCTGCTTCGTAGCGGCGTTCTTCGAGGGCCTGGTACAGGTCGATCTCGTCGTCGGGCATGAAGTGCAGGCAGTCGCCAGCGAAGAACCACAGCAGGTCGCGCGGGACCAGGTGGGCAATCTGCGGGTAGCGCTGGATCACCTGGCAGAGCATTTCCTGGCCCAGGTATTGGCTTTCGATCGGGTCTTGCGGCAACAGCGCGACCAGTTCGTCGAAGCGCTCCATAAACAGTTCATGGCTTTCTTCGGGAACTTGCTCGGCCTCGCCAAGGGCGACCAGGATGCTGCGCAGGTGCGCGAGCAGAGTAAGTTGGTGGTCGAGAGTGGCGTCGGCCATGATGGAGTCCTCAAAAGCAAAAACGGGCGCGCAAGTATAAAGCCCTGCGCGCCCGCTGTGTTACTTCCGACGGTCTCTTAGCGAGTCTTGCCCTTGCCCAGCGTCAGTGCCTCCTTGTCGAAATCATCGACATCGATCACCTTGCGCCGTGCGGCCTCCGCTACGCGCAATGTCTCGGCTTCGATCGGCTGCAACACGCCGGCGTGCAGCGCGGTATCGATGACGTGCTCGCCTGCTACCGGCTGCATCTGACCGCTTTTCAGCGCGTGGTGCAGTTTTTGTTGCAGCGGTTGGCTGGCGTTGAGCAAGTTACAGGCGTGTTGCAGGGCACCGACCGGATCATCCGTCGATTGCGGGCGATAGCAGCCGGCAAGCAGTTCTTCCAGGGTCGGATCGCCTTTGGCGCGACCGATCACTTCGGCCACTTCGGCGTCCAGTGCATCCGACGGCCCGGTGTGCCGGCGTCCGAGCGGAAACACCACCACCCGCAACAGGCAGCCCATTGTCCGGCTCGGGAAGTTGCTGAGCAGCTCATCCAATGCGCGTTCGGACTTGCCAAGGCTTTCCTCCATGGCCCAGCGCAACAGCGGACGCAGATGCTCGGGCGAGTCGAGGTCGTGGTAACGCTTGAGCGCGGCGGATGCCAGATACAGATGGCTGAGCACATCGCCCAGACGGGCTGACAGCCGTTCTCGACGTTTCAGTTCGCCACCCAGCAGCATCATGCTCAGGTCGGCCAGCAGGGCGAATGCAGCGGCCTGGCGATTCAGCGCGCGGAAATAACCCTGGCTCAGGCTATCTCCCGGGGTGGCTTCGAAATGCCCAAGGCCGAGATTGAGAATGAACGTGCTGGCCGCGTTGCCGACGGCGAAACCGATGTGTTTGAGCAGCAGGCCATCGAACTCCAGCAGTGCGCTGTCATGATCTTCGCGGCCGGCCAAGGCCATTTCCTTGAGTATGAACGGATGGCAGCGGATCGCGCCCTGGCCGAAGATCATCAGGTTGCGCGAGAGGATGTTGGCGCCTTCTACCGTGATGGCAATGGGCGCGCTTTGCCAAACGCGGCCCAGGTAGTTGTTCGGGCCCATGATGATGGCCTTGCCGCCGTGCACGTCCATGGCGTGGCTGATGCATTCGCGGCTGCGTTCGGTCAGGTGATATTTGAGGATCGCGGACAAAACCGAGGGTTTTTCCCCCAGATCCACCGCGTTGGCAGTGAGTATCCGCGCACTGTCCATCAGCCAGGCATTGCCGCCGATCCGCGCCATGGCTTCCTGAATACCTTCGAAAGCCGACAGCGGCACATTGAACTGTTCACGCACTTGCGCATATTGCCCGGTCACCAGGCTGGTGAACTTGGCCGCGCCGGTGCCGACCGCCGGCAGCGAGATCGAACGGCCAACCGACAGGCAGTTCATCAACATCATCCAGCCTTTGCCGAGCATTTCCTGGCCGCCAATCAGGAATTCCAGGGGGATAAACACATCCTTGCCGGCGTTGGGGCCGTTCATGAATGCAGCGCCCAATGGCAGGTGGCGTCGGCCGATCTCCACGCCGGGGGTATCGGTCGGGATCAACGCCAGGCTGATGCCCAGGTCTTCCTCGTCACCGAGCAGATGCTCAGGGTCGAACGCCTTGAAGGCCAGGCCGAGCAGGGTGGCGACCGGGCCGAGGGTGATGTAGCGCTTCTCCCAGTTCAGGCGCAGGCCGATGACTTCTGCACCTTGCCATTGCCCTTTGCAGATCACTCCGGTATCCGGCATGGCGCCCGCATCGGAGCCCGCCAGCGGGCCGGTCAAGGCAAAACACGGGATGTCGTCGCCTTGGGCCAGGCGCGGCAGGTAGTGATTGCGTTGTTCGTCGGTGCCGTAATGCAGCAGCAGTTCGGCCGGGCCGAGGGAGTTGGGGACCATGACCGTGGACGCCAGATCGCCGCTGCGGGTAGCCAGTTTCATCGCGACCTGGGAGTGGGCATAGGCCGAGAAACCTTTGCCGCCATATTCCTTGGGGATGATCAGGGCGAAAAAGCCGTGTTGTTTGATGTGCTTCCAGGCTTCAGGGGGCAGGTCCATCGACTGTCCGATCTGCCAGTCGCTGACCATCGCGCACAATTCTTCGGTCGGGCCGTCAAGGAATGCCTGTTCTTCATCAGTGAGCCGGGCCTTGGGGTAGGCCAGTAACGTGTTCCAGTCGGGGCGACCGTTGAACAGTTCGCCGTCCCACCAGACGGTGCCTGCGTCGATGGCGTCGCGTTCGGTCCCGGACATGAGCGGCATGACTTTCTGGAACCATGAGAACAGAGGCGCAGTGAGATACTTGCGGCGCAGATCCGGCAGGGTCAATGGCAATATGACCGCCAGCCACAGCAGCCACAGGAATGCCAGCAGCCAGCCATGCCGATGCCCGTGGCCGAAGATGCCCATGGCCAGCAAGTAGACAGCCACGACACCCAACACGGGCAGGGGCGCGATGCGTCGGTGGGCCAGGTAAGCAACCCCGACAACCAGAACCAGTAACCACAACAACAGCATAGGTAATCCTCCGTGATGACAGCGGCAACAAAACCGCCATCAACAGCTTAGTCGGCCTCAAGTGAAGAGGGGCAAACAGCGAACGCATCGTGCATATGAATGAGCCGGCTGCAGCCCAGCCGCTATCATCGATAGTGACCACCTAGCCATGGTGGAGTTCGCCGAGCGCGAAAGAGTAGACTGGCGCTCGATTTAGTCGTCACTGGTTTGATTGGGGAATGGGCAATGCTGAAAATCTGGGGCCGAAAAAACTCTTCCAATGTCCGCAAGGCCCTTTGGTGCGCGGAAGAAGTTGCGGTGCCGTATGAAACGATTGATGCCGGTGGCGCATTTGGCATTGTCGATCAACCTGAATACCGGGCCATGAACCCCAACGGCCGGGTCCCGGTCATCGAGGATGATGGCTTGGTACTCTGGGAGTCCAACGCCATCGTTCGTTACCTGGCCGCTCGTTATGCGCCGGGTTCGGCCCTGTATCCAGACAGCCCTGTCGCGCGGGCAACAGCAGACAAGTGGATGGATTGGACTACCTCGTCGTTTGTCGAGACCTTCAGGGTTGTGTTCTGGGGCGTGTTGCGCACCCCGGCCGATCAGCAGGACTGGGTAAAGATCAACGTCGCGATCAAGGCGTGTGAGGACTTGCTGGGGATGGTCGACAAGGCGCTGGCCGAGCAGCCCTATCTGTCCGGTAAAGAATTCGGTATGGGCGACATTCCGCTGGGCTGCTTTATTTATGCCTGGTTTGAAATGCCGATCGAGCGCGCGCCGATGCCTCATCTTCACGCGTGGTACCAGCGTTTGAAGCAGCGTCCGGCGTATCAAAAAGCCGTGATGACCGCGTTGAGTTAATACTGACTATCAACACATGTCGCTGTACTTGCGCGGCGTTGCCAAGCACCATTGCCTGGAACGCCGCAGTTGCAATCAATAGTGTTGGCCCTTATTTGTTCTTCCTTCCTTCTTCTTGGTGCGTATTTCAGTTATGAGTTCCGCTCTGTCCATCCGGCAGCTAACCAAAACCTACGGCAACGGTTTCCAGGCCCTGAGTGGTATCGATCTGGATGTCGCTGAAGGTGACTTTTTTGCCTTGCTCGGCCCCAATGGCGCCGGCAAATCCACAACCATCGGCATCATCTCGACCCTGGTGAACAAGACCAGCGGTTCAGTGAATATCTTTGGCCATGACCTCGACCGCGATCCCGCAGCGCTGAAGCGTTGCATTGGCGTGGTGCCGCAGGAATTCAATTTCAACCAGTTCGAAAAGACCTTCGATATCGTCGTGACCCAAGCCGGTTACTACGGGATACCGCTGAAGATCGCCAAAGAACGGGCCGAGCAATACCTGACTCAACTGGGTTTGTGGGACAAACGCGACGTGCCATCGCGTGCGTTGTCCGGCGGCATGAAGCGGCGTCTGATGATCGCCCGGGCACTGATTCACGAACCGCGTCTGTTGATCCTCGACGAGCCGACCGCGGGCGTGGACATCGAATTGCGTCGCTCGATGTGGACCTTCCTCACCGAGTTGAACCAGAAAGGCATCACCATCATCCTCACCACGCACTATCTGGAAGAGGCTGAGCAGTTGTGCCGCAACATCGGCATCATCGATCACGGCACCATCGTCGAAAACACCAGCATGAAACAGTTGCTGAACAAGTTGCATGTCGAGACGTTCCTGCTTGATCTGAAAGACTCGCATCAAGTGGCGCCGACGCTGATTGGTTACCCGGTGAAGCTGGTCGACAGCCATACCCTGGAAGTGCAAGTGGACAAGACCGTGGGCATCACCGCGTTGTTCGGCCAGTTGGCCACGCAGAACATCGAAGTGCTGAGCCTGCGCAACAAAACCAATCGCCTTGAGGAGCTGTTCGTGTCTCTGGTGGAAAAAAACCTGGCGAAGGTGGCCGTATGAGTTCCGAACGTAGCTCTGAACGTAGCTCCGAGCTGCGACCCAACCTGATTGCCCTCAACACCATCGTTTACCGTGAAATTCGCCGCTTCACCCGGATCTGGCCGCAAACCCTGCTGCCGCCAGCGATCACCATGGTTTTGTACTTCGTGATCTTCGGCAACCTGATCGGTCGACAGATCGGCGACATGGGCGGCTTCACTTACATGCAATACATCGTGCCTGGCCTGATCATGATGTCGGTGATTACCAACTCTTACGGCAACGTCGTGTCGAGTTTCTTCGGCGCCAAGTTTCAGCGCTCGGTCGAAGAGTTGATGGTCTCGCCGGTGTCACCGCACACCATTCTGATCGGCTACACCGTGGGCGGTGTGCTGCGCGGTCTGATGGTTGGCATCATCGTTACCCTGTTATCGATGTTCTTCACCGATCTGCAGGTTCATCACCTGGGGATCACGCTGCTGGTGGTCGTGCTGACGGCGACGATTTTCTCGCTGCTAGGCTTCATCAACGCAGTGTTTGCACGCAACTTCGACGATATATCGATCATTCCGACCTTCGTTCTGACGCCATTGACCTATCTGGGTGGGGTGTTCTACTCGATCAACCTGCTGCCGCCGTTCTGGCAGACAGTGTCCTTGGCCAACCCGGTGCTGCATATGGTCAACGCCTTCCGCTACGGTATTCTGGGCGTGTCCGACATCCGCATCAGCGTCGCCATGGCGTTCATGGTAATTGCGACCATCGCCTTGTACCTGGGCTGTGCACGGCTGCTGGTCAGCGGCCATGGGATGCGTCAGTAGTGATCTTGGGATTGGCGTACATATCCCAAGATCACTACCGCCGCTTCTCCCTCCTCAAGCGCCATTGCCTGCTCACCCACCAGCGCCAATACAGCTGGGTCAGGCAGTAAGCCAGCGCGCCAAATACCACGCCTGCCACGACTGAACCCAGCAAAAATGGCTGCCACAGGGTCGACAATTGCCCGCTGATCCATTCCCAGGTCAGTTCGTCCGGCAAATGGCGCGGCGGGACCTGCATCAGAAACGCACCGAGCTTGTAAGTGCCATAAAACACCGGGGGCATCGTGATCGGGTTGGTCAGCCAGACCAGGCTGACGGCAATCGGCATATTGCCGCGCACCACGATTGCCAGCACTGCCGCCAGTAACATCTGCAAGGGAATCGGCATAAATGCCGCGAATATTCCGATGCCCATGGCGCGTGAGACGGAGTGGCGATTGAGGTGCCAAAGGTTCGGGTCATGCAGAAGACGGCCGAGAAAGCGTAAGGATTTGTGTTCCCTGATGCTGGTCGGGTCAGGCATGTAACGTTTGAATAAACGACGCGGCATAAGGGTTTCCGTGCCAAGAGTGGGGGTCAGTATGCATAGATTCTGCCTGCATCGAATTCAGACTTTGTGACAATTAATAAAGCAGCGTCTGGCTCGGTGCGCTAATCCAAGGGGCTGACTCCTCAAAGGCACGACTTATGCGCACAGGGATGGTGGCGCTCGCACTGGGGCTTTTGGCGGTGCGATTCATGCCGGCGCTTCCGCCGTTTTGGCTGTTACTGCTGATGCCCGTCGCGGCGCTGATGCTGTTGCCGTTCCGCAGTTATCCGCTGGCATTCTTTCTGTTCGGCTTCAGTTGGGCGTGCGTGTCGGCGCAATGGGCGCTGGACGATCGCCTGCTGCCTCGGCTCGACGGCCAGACGCTATGGTTGCAAGGCAAGGTAGTCGGTCTGCCGCAATCGGCCGGCGGCGTGGTGCGTTTTCAGCTCGACGGTGCGCAATCACGTCGGGCCCGGTTGCCCGAACGTATGCGCCTGGCGTGGTATGCCGGGCCTGATGGGCGCCGTGATGTGCGCAGCGGCGAACGCTGGCGCCTGGCGGTCAAGCTCAAGCGCCCGGCCGGGCTGGTCAACCCTGATTCATTCGACTACGAAGCCTGGCTTCTGGCGCAGCGTATCGGCGCGACTGGCACGGTAGTGGATGGGCAATTGCTCGCGCCCGCTCGCTCGGCCTGGCGCGATGCGGTGCGCCAGCGACTGTTGGCGGTCGATGCGCAGGGACGTGAAGGGGGGCTGGCGGCGCTGATACTGGGCGACGACTCGGGGCTGACGACTGTCGATTGGCAAGTGCTGCAAGACACCGGCACCGTGCATCTGTTGGTGATCTCTGGTCAGCATATCGGCCTGCTGGCGGGGTTGATTTACGCGCTGGTCGCCGGCTTGGCACGTTGGGGGCTGTGGCCGCGCCGCTTGCCGTGGCTACCTTGGGCGTGCGGCCTGGCGTTTGCCGCTGCGCTCGGTTATGGCTTGCTCGCCGGTTTTGAAGTACCGGTGCGCCGTGCTTGTACGATGATCGGCATGGTTCTGCTCTGGCGTTTGCGCTTTCGCCATCTGGGTGTGTGGTGGCCCTTGTTGTTGTCACTCAATGCGGTGTTGATCGTTGAGCCGTTGGTCAGCTTGCAGCCGGGCTTCTGGTTGTCTTTTGCCGCTGTGGCGATTCTGATTCTGGTGTTCAGCGGGCGCCTGGGTGCCTGGAGCTGGCTGCAAAGCTGGACCCGTGCGCAGTGGCTGATCGCTATCGGGCTGTTGCCGATATTGTTGGCGTTGAACCTGCCCATCAGCCTCAGCGGGCCATTGGCCAATTTGTTCGCGGTGCCCTGGGTCAGCATTGCCGTGCTGCCGCTGGCGTTGCTTGGCACCGTGTTATTGCCAGTACCCGTTGTCGGCGAAAGTTTGCTGTGGCTGGCGGGTGGTCTGCTGGGTGGGCTGTTTCAGGGGTTGGCGCTGATCGCGGCATGGTTACCGGCCTGGGTCGGCAGCGCCGTGCCATGGTGGGCATGGTGGCTGAGCGTGCTCGGTGGCGTTTTGCTGTTGCTGCCCAAGGGCGTGCCGTTGCGCCTGTTGGGTTGGCCGCTGTTGCTGATGTGCGTGTTTCCGCCGTTGAAGGCGGTGCCCCATGGCCAGGTGGAGGTTGTACAGCTGGATGTGGGGCAGGGGCTGGCGGTCTTGTTACGTACTCGCCAGCACACGCTGCTGTATGACGCGGGGCCGCGTTTCGGTGATTTCGATATCGGTCAGCGCGTGGTGCTGCCGTCCATACGCAAGACAGGCGTACGCCACCTTGACCTGATGCTGCTCAGTCATGCCCATGTCGATCATATCGGTGGGGCGATGGCGGTCCGTGACGGTTTGCCCGTCGCCCGCGTACTCAGTGGCGAGGCGTCGATGCTTGTGCCGGAGTTGCAGGCGCAGGCGTGTCAAAACGATGAGCAGTGGCAATGGGATGGCGTGCACTTTTCGACCTGGCGCTGGGGGGCGGCGACAGAAAGCAATCCGGCATCCTGCGTGCTCCGAGTCGAGGCCAACGGCGAGGTTCTGCTGCTGACCGGCGATATCGATAGCGCAGCCGAACGCGCGCTGATCGACAGCGGTTTTGATCTGCGCGCCCGCTGGCTACAGGCGCCGCATCATGGCAGTCGCACGTCTTCATCCATGGCCTTTCTCAAGGCGGTAGCGCCCGAGGGCGTGTTGATCTCCCGTGGGCGCAACAATGCCTTCGGCCACCCCCACCCGCAGGTGATGGCGCGCTACGACGCGATGGCGATAAGGCCCTACGACAACGCCGAATTGGGCGCCATTCATCTGCAACTGGGTATGTTCGATCAGCCACTGGCGGAGCGGGCCCGGCGGCGTTTCTGGCGCGATTGAACAGGCCGGTTATTCATCGCAGGGTTCGGCGAGCGGGCGCCCCTATGTTAGAGTGGCGCCACTTTTTTCAAGGGGTCGTTACTGTGTGGGAACTGGTCAAATCAGGCGGATGGATGATGCTGCCAATCATTCTGAGTTCCATTGCTGCTGTCGCGATCATTATCGAGCGACTCTGGACCCTGCGCGCCAGCCGGATTACTCCGCCGCACCTGCTTGGTCAGGTCTGGCGCTGGATCAAAGACAAGCAACTGAACACGGACAAGCTCAAGGAGCTTCGCGCTGATTCACCGCTGGGCGAGATTCTGGCGGCCGGTCTGGCGAACTCAAAGCATGGTCGCGAGATCATGAAAGAGTGCATCGAAGAGGCTGCGGGACGGGTCATTCATGAACTCGAACGCTACTTGAGTGCGTTGGGCACTATCGCTGCCATGGCGCCGTTGCTTGGCTTGCTGGGGACGGTGCTGGGTATGATCGATATCTTCGGGTCGTTCGTTAACTCCAGTATGACCACCAACGCGTCAGTGCTGGCCGGTGGTATTTCCAAAGCACTGATCTGCACCGCCTCCGGCCTGATGGTCGGGATTCCCGCCATATTCTTCCATCGTTTCCTGCAGAGTCGGGTCGATGAACTGGTGGTGGGCATGGAGCAAGAAGCGATCAAACTGGTCGAAGTGGTGCAGGGCGACCGTGACGTCGATCTGACCGGGGTCAAAGTGTGAAATTCCGCCGCCGCAAGCCGCGGGAGAACATCGATATCAACCTCGTGTCGTTGATCGACGTGGTGTTCATTCTGCTGCTGTTCTTCGTTGTCACGACGACCTTCACCCGTGAAACCCAATTGCGCGTCGAACTGCCGCAAGCGGTCACCGGTACCCCGGAAACCGACTCGAACCTCAAGCACCTGGATATCGCGATCAGCGCCGAGGGCATTTATTCGCTGAACAATCAGTTGCTGCCCGGGAACGATTTGCCGACGCTGATCGATGCACTGCAAAAAGAGTCGGGAGGTGATACCAAGCTGCCGATCTCGATCAGCGCCGACGGCAAAACCCCCCATCAATCGGTCATCACGGCCATGGATGCGGCGGGCAAGCTGGGTTTCAGCCACCTGCGCATGACCACTGTCGAGGCGCCAACGGCTAACTGATGGCGCTGACCGACCGCTTACTCGACGCCTGGTACACCGGCCATCCGGCGCTTGGCCTGTTGCGCCCGCTGGAATGGCTGTATCGGCGAGTGGTGCAGAACAAGCGAGCGCGGTTCCTGGCCGGTGAAGGCGACATCTATAGAGCGCCGGTCCCGGTGCTGGTGGTTGGTAACGTCACGGTCGGCGGCACCGGCAAGACGCCGATGATTCTGTGGTTGATCGAACACTGTCGCAGCCGTGGCTTGCGGGTCGGGGTAGTCAGCCGGGGTTACGGTGCCAAACCGCCGAGTTTGCCGTGGCGCGTCAGTGTCGGGCAACCCGCCAGCGAAGCCGGTGATGAACCGCTGCTGATCGTGCAGCGCAGCGGCGTGCCCCTGATGATCGACCCTGATCGCAGCCGTGCCGTGCGCGCCTTGCTCGATGCCGAACCGCTGGACCTGATCCTGTGCGATGACGGCATGCAACATTACCGGCTGGCCCGGGACCTGGAACTGGTATTGATTGATGCCGCCCGCGGCCTGGGCAATCGTCATTGCCTGCCTGCCGGCCCGTTGCGCGAACCGGTGGAGCGTCTGAACAGCGTCGATGCGGTGCTTTATAACGGCGCTACCAGCGACCATGAGGACGGTTACGGGTTTGTGCTCAAGCCCACCACGCTGGTGAATCTGCGCAGTGGCGAACGTCAACCGTTGACGCATTTTCCCGCCGGGCAAGCCCTGCATGCGGTGGCCGGTATCGGTAACCCGCAACGTTTCTTCAACACCCTCGAAGGACTACACTGGCGGCCTGTGCCTCATGCGTTCGCCGACCATGCGGCCTATAGCGCCCAGGCGTTGACGTTCAAACCGGGGCTGCCACTGATCATGACCGAGAAGGATGCCGTGAAATGCCGGGCCTTCGCTGCCGACGATTGGTGGTACCTGGCCGTGGATGCAGTGCCTTCAGCTGCGTTCGTCCGTTGGTTCGACTCACAGTTGCTACGTCTTTTGCCCCTTTTGCCCCTTTCGTCATAACAGCAGCACCACAGGATTTCTTATGGACACCAAATTGCTCGACATCCTCGCTTGCCCGATCTGCAAAGGGCCGCTCAAGCTCAGCGCCGATAAAACCGAGCTGATCAGCAAAGGCGCTGGCCTGGCTTATCCGATCCGTGATGGCATTCCGGTCATGCTGGAAAGCGAAGCGCGCACCTTGACCTCTGACGAGCGTCTGGATAAATGACTGCAGTGTTCACCGTTGTCATTCCGGCGCGTTATGGCTCCAGCCGTTTCCCCGGTAAACCCCTGAAGTTGATCGCCGGCAAGCCGATGATCCAGCACGTCTGGGAACAGGCGTGTAAAAGCAGCGCCGAACGTGTGGTGGTTGCCACCGACGATGCACGCATCGTTGAGGCTTGCCGTGGTTTCGGTGCCGAAGTGCTGCTGACCCGGGACGATCACAACTCTGGCACCGATCGCCTGGCCGAAGTCGCCACGCAGCTTGGCCTGACGCCTGATGCCATCGTGGTCAATGTGCAGGGCGATGAGCCGATGATCCCGCCTGCGGTGATCGATCAAGTGGCGGACAACCTCGCGGCGCACCCCGAAGCGCGGATGTCGACCCTGGCCGAACCCATCGACGATGTGGCGGCCTTGTTCAACCCGAACGTGGTCAAGGTCGTGGCCGATATCAATGGTCTGGCCCTGACCTTCAGCCGTGCGCCGCTGCCATGGGCGCGTGATGCGCTGGCCAGGGATCGCGATCAGTTGCCGGCCGGCGTGCCGTATCGCCGACATATCGGGATCTACGCCTATCGTGCTGGTTTCCTGCATGATTTCGTCAGTTGGGGCCCATGCTGGCTGGAAGATACCGAAAGTCTGGAGCAACTGCGTGCCCTCTGGCATGGCGTACGGATTCACGTTGCCGATGCGCTGGAAGCGCCGCCAGCTGGTGTCGACACCGCTGAAGATCTTGAGCGCGTGCGACGCTTGCTGGAGGTTTGATGACCTTGCAGGTGCAATCCGCCGTTTCCCTCAAGCCGTTCAACACCTTTGGCGTGGACGTGCAGGCAAAACTGTTCGCCCAGGCCCACAACGACGACGAAGTCCGTCAGGCGTTGGCGTATTCGGTTAAGCATGCGTTGCCACTGCTGGTGATCGGTGGTGGCAGCAACCTGTTGCTGACGGCCGATATTCAGGCCTTGGTGTTGCGCATGGCCAGTTGCGGCATTCGCATCCTCAGCGACGATGGCGAGCGAGTCATCGTTGAAGCCGAGGCGGGTGAGCCGTGGCATCCCTTTGTGTTGTGGAGTCTTGAGCAGGGCCTGGCCGGTCTGGAAAACCTCAGTCTGATTCCGGGCACCGTCGGCGCTGCGCCGATGCAGAACATCGGCGCCTACGGGGTCGAGATCAAGGATGTGTTCCACAGCCTGACGGCGCTGGACCGGCAGACGGGTGAGTTGCGCGACTTTTTCCTCGCCGATTGCGCCTTCGCTTATCGCGACAGTCTGTTCAAGCGCGAAACAGGGCGCTGGCTGATTCTGCGTGTACGGTTTGCCCTCAGCCGCGCTGCGCATCTGCACCTTGAATATGGGCCGGTGCGTCAGCGTCTGGACGAACAAGGCATCAGCCAACCAACGCCCAAGGATGTCAGTCTGGCAATCTGCGCGATCCGCAACGAAAAACTGCCAGACCCCGCCGTGCTGGGTAATGCCGGCAGTTTCTTCAAAAACCCACTGGTACTCGCCTCACTGGCCGCTGAGCTGAAGCGGGAATATCCGGGTCTGGTCGCTTATCCACAGGCCGATGGTCAGGTGAAACTGGCGGCCGGCTGGCTGATTGAACAGGCCGGCTGGAAAGGTTTTCGTGACGGCGATGCCGGGGTTCACCGCCTGCAATCGCTGGTGCTGGTCAACTATGGCAATGCCACCGGCTTGCAGCTGCTGGACCTGGCGCAGCGTATTCAAAACGACATCGCCACGCGCTATAACGTGCAGTTGGAAATGGAGCCGAACCTTTACTGAGGTTCGGTGGTTTTAAGGCTATTCTTTCATTTCATTTTAAAACACCTGCTATCAATTGCTTGAGCGGCAGTCGTTCGTTCAGCGCTTTTCTACTTAGCTTGCTATCGATCTGATCAATAGGTGGCGTGTTCCATGATGACCCTGAACCTCAATGGCAAAGATCAGCATTTGGATGCCAACGTCTGATGGACAGCGTTGACCTGAATGTTCTGCGCAGCGTGCTCGAGTGGCGCCGTGCCGGGCAGCGCGTGGTGTTGTACAGCGTGGTGCAGACCTGGGGCAGCGCCCCTCGGCCGCCCGGCGCGATGCTGGCCCTGCGCGAAGACGGCATGGTCATCGGTTCGGTGTCCGGTGGTTGCATCGAGGATGACCTGATTGCACGCTTGCAGGACGGTCGTCTGCAAGCCAGCGAGGCAGTGCAACTGGTGACCTATGGCGTAACCCGCGAAGAGGCCGCCCGGTTTGGCCTGCCGTGCGGGGGGACGTTGCGTTTGACCGAAGAATGGGTCGGCGATGAGCAGTGGGTCGCCGAGCTGTTGCAGCGCTGTGAGGATCACCAGATCGTCGCCCGCGAATTGAATCTACGGTCGGGCGCTGTCAGCCTGCATCCGGCCGGCCGGGAAGATCTGGTGAGTTTCGATGGGCAGACGTTGCGCACGATCTATGGGCCTCGCTGGCGTTTGTTGTTGATCGGCGCGGGGCAATTGTCGCGGTATGTCGCCGAAATGGCGCATCTGCTGGATTTTGAAGTGCTGATCTGTGATCCGCGCAAGGAATTCGCCTACGGCTGGGACGATCAGCAGGCACGCTTCGTTTCCGGCATGCCAGACGATGCGGTACTGGCCATCGAACCCGACGAGCGCACGGCCATTGTTGCCCTGACCCACGATCCGCGTCTGGATGATATGGCCTTGCTCACGGCATTGAACTCCAAAGCGTTCTATGTGGGCGCGCTGGGTTCTCAGGTCAACAGCCAGAAACGCCGGAAAAACCTTGCGCAACTGGGGCTGGACCCTGAGGTCATCGGGCGCTTGCATGGACCCATTGGTCTGCATATTGGCAGCCACACGCCTGCGGAAATCGCTTTATCGCTGATGGCGGAGATTGTGACCATAAAAAACGGCATCGCCCTGAAGCAGAAAAAACCACTCAGCGTCGAGCTCGATCGTTGAGCACAACCCTCTGCGCTGTCGTGCTCGCGGCCGGGCAGGGCAGTCGCTACCGGGAAATTGCCGGTGCCAATGAGGACAAGCTGCTGGCGCCTTGCGTTGGGCTCGACGGTATCGTGCGGCCCATGCTCGAACAGGTATTGCTGAATCTGCAAGCGTCTGTGGATAAAAGAGCTGTGGATAACATTGTGCTACTGACCCGTCCTGATCGCCTTGAGGTCATCGAGCTTGGGCAGCGTTATGGCTGCCAGGTGGCGTTGTTGGATTCGGCCGGTATGGGCGACAGCATTGCCGAAGCGGTTGCCGCTCAGCCTGACCATCGCGGTTGGCTGATCGTGCTGGGCGACATGCCGTTTATCTTGCCCGAGACCCTTGAACGGGTGATTGATTCGGTTGAGGACGGGCGCATCAGCGTGCCGGTCAACGCTGGAGAGTACGGCCATCCAGTGGCATTCGGCCGCCGGTTTTGCCTGGCGTTGATGGCCTTGGCGGGCGAGCGGGGCGCAAAACGCCTGTTCCAGCCTGGGCTTGTTCGGGAGGTACAGGTCGACGATCCAGGCGTGCTATGGGACGTCGATACGCCAGCGGCGTTGGTGTTCAAGCCTTAACATCGCAATCTCTTGTAGGAGCTGCCGAAGGCTGCGATAGGCCGGGGTCGCGCTCGACCGGAACGACCTTCATAAGATCAAATACGACGACCGGTCCCCGGCCGATCGCAGCCTTCGGCAGCTCCTACAGTGATTCGCGCAAAACCCAAAGCATAAAAAAAGCCCCGCCTGCTTGCGCAGACGGGGCTTTTTCATCAGCCTGGATTAAGCGAGCGGTTTAGGCTCGTGGCTTTTTTCCAGTGCTTCGGGGTGGTGCTTCACAACTTCTTCAACCGAGCGCAGGTTCTCATCGATAACCGGTGCTGGCTGTTCAGTTGCAGTGTGCTCAGTGCTTTCAGCAGCCTGGGTCGATTCGACTTCAGCAACCGGGGCAACTGGAGCAGGTTCTACAGCGGCGACAACCTGTGGAGCGTTGGCGGCTGCTTCTTCTGCTTCTTTTTGCAGACGTTCGGCTTCACGCTTGCGACGACGCACTTCGCGAGGATCGTTCGGCGCGCGGCCGGTGCTGCTGACCGGATGAGCCGGGGCTTCAGTCACGGCTTCTGGCGCCTGTGGTGCGGCTTCGGCTTCTACAACAGGCGTTACTGCTGCTGGCGCTTCGGCCACCACAGGTTCAGCGACGATCGGAGCGGCAGGCGCTTCGGTCGGCAGTTCTGGCGATTCAGTCGCCTGAACTTCTTCCTGAACAGAAGCGCGTGGTGCTTTGTTGTACGACGCTACCTGCTCGCCAACCGGTGCGCTGAACAGTTCAGCCTGAGCGGAGGCAACGGGCTGTTCGACCGGTGCTGCAACTTCTTCGCGTGGTGTGTACTGAACTTCAACATCCGGCGCGGCTTCGGCTTGTGGGACAACGTAAGCGACAGGCGCTTCAACCACTGGGGTTTCGACGGCTGGTGTTTCAGTGGCATCTACAGCAGCAGTAGCACGTTCAGCCTGGCGATGTGCATCGGCTTCGGCCGGTGCGCTGATCACGCTGCTGGCCACGGCGGCGGTTACAGCCAGACCGGCAGCCAGATCAGAGGTGGTTTCTTCGCTGAGGGAGCCTTCTTCCGAACCCTCGGCGCCTTCGGAACCTTCGATCACATTGCCGTTGGCATCACGTTGACGCTCGCGACGGTTGCTGCGACGACGCTGACCACGGGAGCGACGACGAGGGCGATCGCCTTCGGCGCCATCCTGGTTGTCATCCTGCAGCAGTTCTTCGTTAGGCAGCACTTCTTCTTCGCTGACCGCTACGGCGGCCTGCTCGACACGTGGCTGACGCTCTTCACGCGGTGCGCGAGGCTGGCGTTCTTCACGAGGTGCGCGTTCAGGACGCTCTTCGCTGCGGGCTTCAGCTGGAGCAACTGCATCCAGTGGCTCGCGCAATTCGCGGACCGGGCGCTCTTCGCGAGGTTTGCGATCTTCGCGTGGGGCACGTGGCGCGCGCTCTTCACGAGGTGGGCGAGGTGCGCGCTCTTCGCGAGGGGCGGCAGCTTCTTCACGCACTTCACGGGGTGCACGCTCTTCACGGGGAGCACGTTCTTCACGAGGAGCACGTTCTTCACGTGGGGCGCGTTCAGCACGTTCTTCGCGTGGTTTGCGTTCTTCATCGCGACGGCCGTTACGGCTGCGGCTCTGCTGACGACCGGTGCGGCGCTCTTCGGTACGGGCCGGGCGTTCGGCGGCTGGCTTTTCAGTCACGACCGGCGTCGGCTCTTCCTTGGTGGCGAACAGGCTGACCAGCGACTTCACCAGGCCTTTGAACAGGCTTGGCTCATGGGCAACCGGGGCAGGCGCAGGTGCGGCGGCTTCAACTGGAACCGGTGCGTTGGCACGCGGCGGAGCAGTCTTGACGGCGGCCTCCTGGCGAACCAGGGTGCGGGTCGCGGCAGGGGCGGGCGCGACTTCTTCCACTTCAGCAGCGGCAGCTGCGATTTCGTAGCTGGACTGGTTGGTGTGGGCTTCCGGGCTGTCGTCACGCAGACGTTGCACTTCGAAGTGTGGCGTTTCGAGGTGATCGTTCGGCAGGATTACGATGCGAGCGCGGGTGCGCAGTTCGATCTTGGTGATCGAGTTGCGTTTTTCGTTGAGCAGGAACGCAGCGACCGGGATCGGCACCTGAGCGCGAACTTCGGCGGTGCGGTCTTTCAGGGCTTCTTCTTCGATCAGGCGCAGGATCGCCAGCGACAGCGATTCCACATCACGAATGATGCCGGTGCCGTTGCAACGCGGGCAAACGATGCCGCTGCTTTCGCCCAGCGATGGACGCAGGCGCTGACGGGACATTTCCAGCAGGCCGAAACGCGAGATGCGGCCCACTTGTACGCGGGCACGATCGGCTTCCAGGCTTTCGCGGACTTTTTCTTCCACTGCGCGCTGGTTTTTGGCCGGGGTCATGTCGATGAAGTCGATGACGATCAGGCCGCCGATATCACGCAGACGCAACTGACGGGCGATTTCTTCAGCCGCTTCCAGGTTGGTTTGCAGAGCGGTTTCTTCGATGTCGCTGCCTTTGGTGGCGCGCGCCGAGTTGATGTCGATGGACACCAGTGCTTCGGTCGGATCGATAACGATGGAGCCGCCGGAAGGCAGTTCGACGACGCGCTGGAAGGCGGTTTCGATCTGGCTTTCGATCTGGAAACGGTTGAACAGCGGAACGCTGTCTTCGTAGAGCTTGATCTTGCTTGCGTACTGCGGCATCACCTGGCGGATGAAGGTCAGGGCTTCTTCCTGAGCTTCAACGCTGTCGATCAGCACTTCGCCGATGTCCTGGCGCAGGTAATCGCGGATGGCGCGGATGATGACGTTGCTTTCCTGATAGATCAGGAACGGCGCGGAACGGTCAAGAGAAGCTTCCTTGATCGCGGTCCACAGTTGCAGCAGGTAATCGAGGTCCCACTGCATTTCTTCGCTGCTGCGGCCCAGGCCGGCAGTGCGCACGATCAGGCCCATGTCGGCCGGAGCGATCAGGCCGTTCAGCGCTTCACGCAGTTCGTTGCGTTCTTCGCCTTCGATGCGGCGCGAGATGCCGCCGGCACGCGGGTTGTTCGGCATCAGAACCAGATAACGACCGGCCAGGCTGATGAAGGTGGTCAGGGCTGCGCCCTTGTTGCCACGTTCTTCTTTTTCGACCTGAACGATGACTTCCTGGCCTTCGCTCAGGACGT
This sequence comes from Pseudomonas sp. ASL3, assembly GCF_056680425.1. Taxonomy (NCBI): domain Bacteria; kingdom Pseudomonadati; phylum Pseudomonadota; class Gammaproteobacteria; order Pseudomonadales; family Pseudomonadaceae; genus Pseudomonas; species Pseudomonas sp. ASL3. The sequence continues at coordinate 532,856 of NZ_CM155281.1, forward strand.
CCTTGATGTTGACGCGGCCTTCAGGGGCTTTCTTGAAGTATTCGCGGGAGATTTCTTTGAGGGGCAGGAAGCCATGGCGCTCAGAGCCGAAATCGACAAAGGCAGCCTCAAGGCTTGGTTCGATGCGAGTAATCCGGCCTTTATAGATGTTGGCCTTCTTCTGCTCGCGTGCACCGGACTCGATGTCCAGATCATAGAGGCGTTGGCCGTCTACCAGTGCGACACGCAACTCTTCGGGTTGAGTTGCGTTAATTAGCATTCTTTTCATGTAGTACCGTTGGTTTCCGGGCTGCCGGAAACGGCGTTCGGCACACACGACTTCTCACGGTCGGTGTCAGGGTGCGTCAGGAGTGGTTGGCCACTCCAGTGTCTAGCGAGTTTCGACCAAAGGGGTCGGAGTCGCGACGACGCTTCCTGCTTGCTGTGGTGACAAAAGACACCCTGTCAGCAAAAGCTTTGTCAGGAGGAGGAATCAACCATCGGCAGCGGACGATATGAAGCGTCTTGAATAAAGCCTAGTGCTACACGGTCCGATGGTTGTGCGTCTCCACCCCACACGTATCCCTGATAATTCGGGTGCTGCCGCGCGCAGAATCCGCAACGGGTTGGCATTTACCGCGATCTTCGATAGGGAGGACCGCGCGTCATGGCTTAAGGCGTTATTTCCGAAGCATTCGCTCGGATCGTCTGAAAGCGACTGCACTTTGTGAACTGGCCGTGAAGATGAGCTCCGAAGGCGAGTGATAACTCAGCGATCTGGCTTGTTTCAGGCCTCATGTCACCTGCGCTTGTTACGTTCCCAGACCTTCCGTTATCCAGCGAAAGCCCCGTCGGACGGCCTTGCGTCCTTGTGAATTGCGATGGTCAGGGCCGGTGGTGACACCGTTGGTCCGCTGTCCAGGCCGCTTTTGGCGACGTTCGCGACTATAGCAGCAATCATTAAGTGCTTCAAATCCATAAAAAATTGTTATGATTTGCGGCATGACAAATATTGCCCCCCCAACCTCCGGCGTCCAGCTGGTTGAGGTTGCGCCGGAACTTGCCGGTCAACGCATCGATAATTTTCTCTTCACATACCTCAAGGGCGTGCCCAAGACGTTGATTTACCGCATTTTGCGTAAAGGCGAAGTGCGTGTGAACAAAGGTCGGATCAAGCCTGAGTACAAGCTGCAGGGTGGCGATATCATTCGCGTACCACCCTTGCGCCTGCCTGAGCGTGACGAGCCCGTCCCTGTGGCCCAAGGCCTGTTGCAGCGCCTTGAAGCGGCTATTGTCTACGAAGACAAGGCGCTTATCGTGCTGAACAAGCCTGCTGGCATCGCTGTGCATGGCGGTAGCGGTCTGAACTACGGAGTGATCGAAGCCTTTCGTCAGATGCGTCCGGATGCCAAGGAATTGGAGTTGGTCCACCGGCTCGACCGTGACACGTCCGGCCTGCTGATGATTGCGAAAAAACGCAGCATGCTGCGCCATCTGCATGAAGCATTGCGCGGTGATGGCGTCGACAAGCGCTACATGGCGCTGGTTCGTGGGCATTGGGCTACCGCCCAGAAACGGGTCAGTGCGCCGTTACTCAAAAGTAACCTGCGTTCCGGTGAACGCATGGTCGAGGTCAACGAAGAGGGCAAGGAGGCGCTGACTATCTTCAAGGTGCTGCGCCGCTTCGGTGATTTCGCCACCATGGTCGAGGCCAAGCCAGTCACCGGGCGTACTCACCAGATTCGCGTTCACACCCTTCATGCCGGGCATTGCATCGCCGGCGACACCAAGTACGGCGACGAAGACTTCAGTCGCGAAATCCGTGATCTGGGCGGCAAGCGCCTGTTTCTGCACGCGTACATGCTGACGGTGCCGTTGCCCGATGGTGGCGAGCTGAAACTGCAAGCGCCGGTCGATGAGATGTGGGCCAAGACCGTGGAGCGATTGAGTGCGCCCTGACTATAAATTGCTGATTTTCGATTGGGACGGCACGCTGGCCGATTCCATTGGTCGTATCGTCGAGGCAATGCGCGTCGCGGCCAGTCTCTGTGATATGCCGGTACGCGATGATTTTGCGATCAAGGGCATCATCGGGTTGGGTCTACCTGAGGCGATTCGTACGCTGTACCCGGAAATCAGTCCAGAGCAGATGCTGGGTTTTCGTGGGCATTATTCCGATTGTTATGTTGCGCTCGAGGCCGAGCCGTCGCCGCTGTTCGCTGGGGTGGTGCAGTCACTCGCCGCGTTTCGTGCCGAGGGGTATCAGTTGGCGGTCGCCACGGGCAAGTCGCGTCGGGGTCTGGATCGGGTGTTGAATGCACACGGTTGGCAGGATTATTTTGAAATCACCCGTGCCGCTGACGAAACCGCAAGCAAGCCGGATCCGTTGATGCTGCACGAGATCCTTCGGCATTGCGACGTCACGCCCGCGCAGGCACTGATGATCGGCGATTCATCTTTTGATTTATTGATGGCGCGTAATGCAGGCATGGATTCGGTGGCAGTGGGTTACGGTGCACAATCATTGGCATCGCTGCGCGCATTCGATCCGCGTCTGGCTATCGAGAGTTTTTCCGAGCTGCGTAGCTGGTTAGGTAGTACTGAATCTTTTTAGGGTGATAAAACATGTCGGACGAATGGAAGGGCAGCGAGTCTGAAGTCACGGACAGCAAGACTGACGACAGAAGCTGGAAGCTGCTGGAAAAAACCTTGCTGGCAGGCGTTCAAGAGCAGCGTCGTTCGCGGCGCTGGGGCATTTTCTTTAAATTGCTGACGTTCGCTTATCTTATTGGCGCGCTGATGTTGTTCACCCCGTTGATGGATTTCAAAAAAGACGTGTCACGCAGCGACAACCACACGGCGCTGATCGACGTGCAGGGCATGATCGCGGACAAGGAGTCGGCCAGTGCCGATAACGTCGTCGGCGGCCTGCGTGCGGCCTTCGAGGATTCGAAGACCAAAGGCGTGATCCTGCGCATCAACAGTCCTGGCGGCAGCCCGGTGCAGGCTGGCTACATCTACGACGAAATACGTCGATTGCGCGCCGATAAGCCGAACATCAAGGTGTATGCGGTCATCACGGATCTCGGCGCTTCCGGTGCCTACTACATTGCCAGCGCTGCAGACCAGATCTATGCCGACAAGGCGAGTCTGGTGGGCTCCATCGGGGTGACGGCGGCCGGTTTCGGCTTCGTCGGGATCATGGATAAGCTGGGCGTGGATCGTCGTACCTACACGTCGGGTGAGCACAAGGCTTTCCTTGATCCGTTCCAGCCACAAAAGGCCGATGAAACCCAATTCTGGCAGGGCGTATTGGATACCACTCATCGCCAGTTCATTGCCAGCGTCAAGCAAGGTCGCGGTGATCGCCTGAAGGATAAAGACCATCCCGAGCTGTTCTCTGGTCTGGTCTGGACGGGTGAGCAAGCATTGCAGCTGGGCCTGATCGACGGTCTGGGCAGTGCCAGCTACGTTGCCCGTGAGGTGATCGGTGAGAAAGAAATGGTCGATTACACCGTTGAAGACTCGCCTTTTGATCGCTTTTCGAAGAAGTTGGGCGTTAGCATGGCTAACCAGTTGGCGATGTGGATGGGCTTCCAGGGTCCGGCGCTACGTTAATAAGGCAGCTGTCTGTGTGAAAAGAAACCCGACCATTGGTCGGGTTTCTGCATTTCAAGACTAAGGAACTGTGAGCCCTTCCACGAGCAACATGTCGATCAGGCGAATCAGCGGCAGGCCGATCAGGCTGGTGGCGTCACTGCCCTCGGTGCTGCGAAGCAGGCTCACACCCAATCCTTCGGCCTTGAAGCTGCCTGCGCAATCGTAGGGCTGCTCGGCGTGCAGGTAGCGCTCGATGCTGGCTTGATCCAGAGCGCGCATGTGTACGGTGAACGGCACGCAGTCGACCTGACAGTGGCCGGTACGGCTGTTGAGCAACGCCAGGCCGGTCAGGAAGGTCACACTGGCGCCGCTGGCCGCAGACAGTTGCTCCAGGGCGCGCTCGAAGGTGTGGGGCTTGCCGAGGATCTGTCCATTGAGGACCGCGACCTGGTCCGAGCCGATGATCAGATGGTCGGGGTGGCTGCTGGCGAGGGCCTGCGCTTTCTCCCGGGCCAGGCGCTGAACCAGCTCGATGGCGGGTTCTCCAGGCTGGCGGCCTTCATCGATAGCGGGTGAGCTGCAGATGAACGGCAGACGCAGGCGAGCGAGCAATTCGCGGCGGTAGGGTGAGCTGGATGCGAGTAGCAGGGACGGCATGCTGTTCTCCGTGAGTGAAAGTTGATTGTAATCAGCGGCTCCGGTTGCGCACACACCTGAATTTCCTTTGACAGGGGAGGGGGTCATCCCTAGAATGCTGCGCCTATGTTGAATGACCCGATTCCACCTCACGTTGACCCGCGCAAATTAGCTGATCGTGGCACTACTCTTCAGGGAGAAGTGCCGCTGGCTGATTTGGAGAGACTCTGCGACCCGCTTTCCGATAACCTCGGTACGGTGCAGGCGAAATTCGTTTTTGAGCGTGACGAGCGCAGATCTGTGGTTATCCACAGCTCCATCGACGTCGAAGTCAAAATGGTTTGCCAGCGTTGTCTTGAGCTGGTCACCCTGCCGATCCACAGCGAATGCAGTTACGCCGTGGTGAAGGAGGGTGCGAATACCCAGTCGTTACCGAAAGGTTATGACGTGCTGGAACTGGGCGAAGATCCATTGGATCTGCTGGCATTGATCGAGGAGGAGCTTTTGCTCGCCTTGCCCATTGTGCCTGCTCATCATCCGGAAGAATGCCAGCAGCCGGCGGACCATCAAGTGTCCGAGCCGAGCGTGGACGAGGTAACGCGGTCCAACCCGTTCAGTGTATTGGCGCAGTTAAAGCGTGACCCAAACGTTTAGGAGTTAATCAATTATGGCTGTTCAGCAGAACAAAAAATCCCGCTCTGCCCGTGACATGCGTCGTTCGCACGACGCTCTTGAGGCAAGCACTCTGTCTGTAGAAAAAACCACGGGTGAAATTCACCTGCGTCACCACGTATCGCCGGAAGGTGTTTACCGTGGTCGCAAAGTGATCGATAAGGGCGCTGACGAGTAATTTCTTGTCCGCTCCGATCATCGCGATTGACGCAATGGGCGGGGACTTCGGTCCCCGCAGCATTGTGCAGGCGAGTATTGCTTGTTTGGTCGCAACACCCTCGCTGCACCTGACCCTCGTCGGTCAAGCCCCCCTCATTGAAGAATTGATAGCCCGCCATTCCGGTGTGGATCGCTCGCGTCTGCGCGTTGTAAACGCCAGCGAGGTGATCTCCATGGATGAGCGTCCCTCTCAGGCCTTGCGCGGCAAGCCCGATTCGTCGATGCGTGTGGCGTTGGGGCTGTTGGCCGATGGTCAGGTTCAGGCCTGTGTCAGTGCGGGTAATACCGGTGCACTGATGGCGCTGTCACGCTTCGTGCTCAAGACCTTGCCTGGCATCGATCGGCCGGCCATGGTCGCGGCCATCCCGACTGAGCGTGGTTATTGCCAGTTGCTGGATCTGGGGGCGAACGTCGATTGCAGTGCCGAAAATCTCTATCAGTTTGCCGTGATGGGGTCGGTCGCGGCTGAGGCGTTGGGCGTTCCCAGGCCTCGGGTCGCGTTGCTCAATATTGGCACCGAGGACATCAAGGGTAATCAGCAGGTCAAGCTGGCGGCCAATCTGCTACAGGCCGCGCCGGGTTTGAATTACGTCGGTTTCGTCGAAGGCGATGGTGTGTACCGTGGCGAGGCGGATGTCGTTGTATGCGACGGTTTTGTCGGCAATATCTTGCTCAAGTCCAGTGAAGGATTGGCGACGATGATTGGTGCGCGGATCGAATCGCTGTTCAAGCAGAATCTGCTTACCAAAGCGGTGGGCGCCTTGGCATTGCCGATGCTTAAGCGCTTGCGGGCCGACCTGGCACCGGCACGACATAATGGTGCGAGTTTTCTGGGATTGCAGGGTATCGTCGTGAAAAGTCATGGCTCTGCGAGTGTGCAAGGCTTTCAAAGTGCAATCCAGCGGGCCTTGATCGAGATTCAGGAAAACCTGCCGCAGCGTTTGAGTGGACGTCTGGAGGAGTTGCTTTAGGCTGCGGTGCTGCGAACGTAGCTGCAAGAAAGGAAATGTGACACTGATGACTGACCTGTCATCCAACTGTCCAGTCACTTAACTTAGAATTCTTGCGCCGGGCTTGGCCGGGCGCCAATTTTCGACGACAAATCATTAGGGGCTTGTTCAATGTCTGCATCCCTCGCATTCGTCTTTCCGGGTCAAGGATCGCAGTCCCTCGGTATGTTGGCCGAGCTGGGCGCGAAATATCCGCTGGTCCTCGACACTTTCGCCGAGGCCTCCGCAGCCTTGGGTTATGACCTGTGGGCGTTGACCCAGCAGGGGCCGGAAGAGCAACTCAATCAAACCGATAAAACCCAGCCGGCGATCCTTACGGCCTCCGTGGCGCTGTGGCGCCTGTGGTTGGCTGAAAGCGGTGCACGCCCTGCGTTTGTTGCCGGACACAGCCTGGGCGAATACAGCGCGTTGGTAGCCGCTGGCAGCCTGACCTTGAGCGATGCGGTCAAGCTGGTGGAGCGCCGTGGTCAGTTGATGCAGGAGGCGGTGCCGGCAGGTCAGGGTGGCATGGCTGCGATTCTGGGGCTGGACGATGCCGCTGTGTTGGCTGCTTGCGCCGAGGCCGCTCAAGGTGATGTCGTCAGTGCAGTGAATTTCAACTCGCCGGGCCAGGTGGTGATCGCAGGTTCCGCTGCCGCCGTCGAGCGTGCCATCGAGGCCTGCAAGGCCCGTGGTGCCAAGCGTGCAATGCCGTTGCCGGTCAGCGTGCCGTCCCATTGCGATCTGATGCGTCCGGCGGCCGAGCGCTTCGCTGAATCCATCGAGGCGATCGCCTGGCAGGCGCCGCAGATCAAGCTGGTACAGAATGTCAGCGCGTCAGCGGTGACAGATCTTGCTACTCTCAAGCGCGATCTGCTGGAACAACTGTATAAGCCTGTGCGCTGGGTCGAGTCCATTCAGTGCCTGGCAGCCAATGGCGCGACCCAACTGGTCGAGTGCGGGCCAGGAAAAGTGCTGGCCGGTTTGAACAAGCGCTGCGCCGAAGGCGTGACGACCTACAACCTTAATACCCCAGATGCCTTCGCCGCCACCCGTGCGGCATTGGCCTGATTAGGAGAAGCTTGCATGAGCCTGCAAGGTAAAGTTGCACTGGTCACCGGTGCGAGTCGCGGTATTGGTCAAGCCATTGCCCTTGAATTGGGCCGTAACGGTGCGATCGTGGTCGGGACGGCAACGTCTGAGTCTGGCGCCGAGCGTATCAGCGCGACCTTCAAGGAGAACGGCATCGAAGGCTTCGGGCTGACGCTGGATGTCTGCAGTGCCGAGTCCGTGAACGCGACCCTGGCCCTGATTCAGGAGCGTGTTGGCGCGCCTTTGATCCTGGTCAATAACGCCGGTATCACCCGTGACAACCTGATGATGCGGATGAAAGATGATGAATGGCATGACGTCATCGACACCAACCTGAACAGTCTGTTTCGGCTGTCCAAAGGTGTTTTGCGCGGCATGACCAAGGCCCGTTGGGGCCGAATCATCAGTATTGGGTCGGTTGTGGGTGCCATGGGCAACGCAGGCCAAGTAAACTATGCCGCTGCGAAGGCGGGTCTGGAAGGTTTCAGTCGGGCCCTGGCCCGTGAAGTCGGTTCGCGTGCGGTCACCGTGAATTCGGTTGCACCCGGTTTTATCGATACTGATATGACCCGTGAGCTGCCAGAAGCGCAGCGTGAGGCGTTGATTACCCAGATTCCTTTGGGGCGTCTGGGGCAGGCTCAAGAGATCGCGCATGTGGTCGCTTTTCTTGCGTCTGAAGGTGCAGGCTACGTGACCGGGGCTACAATCCCGGTGAACGGCGGCATGTACATGAGCTGAATGTGACGGATCGCTTCAAAAAAATGTCATACGAGCTGTCTAAAATCCGTTATAAAGCTGCAATCTATTAATAGGCAGAGGGCGGGGTGGTGCGAGAGGGCAAGCATTGAGCTTGAAATGCGTAAAACCTCTTCTATACACTTACCCACTGGCCAGCTGCCTGAATTTGTCTACTTAGGAGTTAAAACAAGGTATGAGCACCATCGAAGAGCGCGTCAAGAAAATCGTTGCCGAGCAGCTTGGCGTCAAAGAAGAAGAAGTGGTCAACACTGCTTCTTTCGTTGAAGACCTGGGTGCTGACTCCCTTGATACCGTGGAGCTGGTGATGGCTTTGGAAGAGGAATTCGAGACCGAAATCCCTGACGAAGAAGCGGAAAAAATCACTACCGTTCAATTCGCTATCGATTACGTTACAGCTCACCAAGCGAAATAGTTTGTAGTCGTCGCTTGCTGTCAGGGAAAAACCGCACTGCCTTTACTGGCGTGCGGTTTTTTCTTTAGAACCGATCAAAAGTGTCGTCAATAGAAGAAAAGGAGAGTGCTGTGTCGCGTAGACGCGTCGTGGTCACCGGTATGGGTATGTTGTCGCCATTGGGCACGGATGTGCCGAGCAGTTGGCAAGGTATTCTGGCTGGCCGCAGTGGCATTAGCCTGATCGAACACACGGACCTTTCGGCCTTCACCACTCGTTTTGGCGGCTCGATAAAGGGCTTCAAAGTCGAGGAGTATCTGGCGCCCAAAGAGGCCCGGCGTCTCGACCTGTTCATTCAGTACGGTCTGGCCGCCAGCTTTCAGGCGGTGCGCAATTCCGGACTTGAAGTCACCGATGAAAACCGGGACCGCATTGGCGTTGCCATGGGGGCGGGTATCGGTGGCTTGACCAATATCGAGAACAACAGCCGCTCGTTGCACGAGCAAGGGCCAGGACGGATTTCGCCGTTTTTCGTGCCGGGCTCGATTATCAACATGATTTCCGGCTTCCTGTCGATCCACTTGGGTGTACAGGGGCCTAACTATGCCATCGCCACGGCCTGTACCACCGGTACCCATAGCATCGGCATGGCCGCGCGCAATATCGCTTATGGTGAAGCTGACGTGATGATTGCCGGCGGCGCCGAAATGGCCGCCTGCGGTCTGGGCATGGGTGGCTTTGGTGCGTCGCGGGCGCTGTCTACCCGCAATGACGACCCCGCTCGTGCAAGCCGTCCGTGGGACAAGGGGCGCGATGGTTTTGTTCTGTCCGACGGTGCCGGCGCTTTAGTGCTCGAAGAACTGGAGCACGCCAAAGCGCGTGGCGCGACTATCCATGCCGAGCTGATCGGTTTTGGCATGAGCGGTGATGCCTATCACATGACCTCGCCACCTGAAGACGGTGCTGGTGCCGCACGTTGCATCGCCAACGCGTTGCGCGATGCCAAGGTCAACGTCGATGAAGTGCAGTACATCAACGCTCATGGCACGTCGACCCTGGCCGGCGATCTGGCCGAAGCGTCGGCGATCAAGACTGTCTTTGGCGAGCACGCCTACAAGCTGGCGGTCAGTTCGACCAAATCGATGACCGGTCACTTGCTCGGCGCAGCCGGTGCGGTCGAGGCGATTTTCAGTATTCTGGCCATCAATGGTCAGGTGGCACCGCCGACCATCAACCTCGATGAGCCGGGTGAAGGGTGCGATCTGGACTTTGTCCCGCATCAGGCCAAAGCCCTGCCGATCGACGTCGTGGTCTCCAACTCCTTCGGGTTTGGCGGCACCAATGGTTCGCTGGTGTTCCGTCGGTTCGCTGAGTGATGTCGAGCTGGATCGATGGTCGTCCGGCCGACGCCTTGTCTGTTACGGACAGGGGACTGGCTTATGGCGATGGTTTGTTTGAAACCATCGCCGTCAAGGCGGGACAGCCCTTGTTGCTCGAGCGTCATCTGCAACGGCTGACGTCGGGTTGCAGCCGATTGGCGATTACTGCGGATCAATCATTGATCCGCAGTGAATTGATCGCCTTTGCCGCGCAGTTGGGTGAGGGCGTGATGAAGCTGATCCTCACCCGTGGCGACAGCCTGCGCGGTTATGCTCCGGCGCCACAGGCGCAACCGCGCCGCATTCTCCAGGGCGGCCCGGCGCCGGCCTATCCTGCGGCTCATGCAGAGCAGGGAGTTCGCCTGTTTCAGTGCCTCACCCGTTTGTCCGAACAACCCTTGCTGGCCGGGCTCAAGCACCTGAACCGGCTGGAGCAGGTGCTCGCCCGCAGCGAATGGCAGGACAGCACCTATGCCGAAGGGCTGATGTGCGATACCTCCGGGCGCGTCATCGAAGGCGTGTACAGCAATGTGTTTCTGATCAAGGACGGCGCGCTGCTGACCGCTGACCTGAGTCGTTGCGGGGTGGCCGGGGTGATGCGTGCCGAGCTGCTGGCCCAGGCACACACGCTGGGCATTGCCACCGAAGTGCGCGACGTCCAGATGACGGATCTGGAACAGACGGATGAGATTTTCCTGTGCAACAGTGTCTACGGTGTGTGGCCGGTGCGCGGGTTTGCACAGCTGAACTGGCCGGTTGGTCCGCTCACCCGTAAACTGCAGGGTATTGCTCTCGCGCTTTTGGATGTTTGATCAGTGATCCGTAAATTGTTGGTGTTGCTCGAAGGTTGCCTGGTCCTGGCAGGATTACTGCTGGGCGTGTCTGCCTGGCAGCAGGGTGCTGCACTCAAACAGCCCCTGAAACTGACTCAGGAGCAGTTGCTCGACGTTTCCGCAGGTTCCACGCCCACTGGCGTGCTCAATCGCCTGGAGGCCGACGGGGTGATCACGGACGCCTTCTGGTTGCGCCTCTACTGGCGTTTCAACCTGGCCGGCCAATCATTCCATGTCGGCGAATACCGCATGGCACCCGGAATGGATGCCAGGACGCTGTTGGCGATGTGGCGACGTGGCGATGTAGTGCAATACAGCCTGACACTGGTCGAAGGCTGGAATTTTCGTCAGGTCCGCGCAGCGTTGGCCAAGCAGGTCAAGCTCGAGCAGACCCTGACCGGGCTGAGCGATACCGAATTGATGACCCGGCTCGGTCACGCCAATGTGTTTCCCGAAGGTCGTTTCTTTCCCGACACCTATCGTTACGTGCGCGGCATGACTGACGTCGACTTGCTCAAGCAGGCGTACAACCGTCTGGATGAGGTGCTCTCGGAGGAATGGGCCAAGCGTGCGGCGGATGTGCCTTACACCGATCCGTATCAGGCGCTGATCATGGCCTCATTGGTGGAGAAAGAAACCGGCGTGCCTCAGGAACGCGGGCAGATCGCTGGCGTTTTTGTCCGGCGCCTGCAGATCGGGATGTTGTTGCAGACCGATCCGACCGTGATCTACGGTCTCGGCGAGCGTTACAACGGCAAGCTGACCCGCGAATACCTGAAAGAGTCGACACCCTACAACACCTATGTCATTTCCGGTTTGCCGCCGACACCGATTTCGCTGGTGGGGCGTGAGGCCATCCGTGCCGCGCTCAACCCAGTGTCCGGCACCAGCTTGTATTTCGTCGCGCGGGGTGACGGTAGGCATGTGTTTTCTGCCGACCTGGAATCGCACAACAACGCGGTTCGCGAGTTTCAACTAAAGCGGCGTGCGGACTATCGTTCCAGCCCGGCGCCCATTTCGGCCCCGGTTGCTGCGCCAACAGTCGAGTCCAGATTTGAGCCGACACCTGAGCCCAAGCCCGAGCTGACACCTGAACCGTTTCCTGAGTCAAAAGCCGAGCCGATCCCTGAATCAAAACCCGAGTCGGCACCTGAGCCGAAACCTCAGCCCGAAGCCACGCCTGCGCCCGCACCGACTGTCCCGCCGACTGTCCCGCCGACGGCGACTCCGACTGTACAAGGCGAGCAGAGCCCGCAATGAATATGATTAAGGACTGCCTGTGACTGGCTTGTTTATTACCCTGGAAGGTCCGGAAGGCGCTGGCAAAAGCACCAATCGTGAATACCTGGCCGAGCGTCTGCGCGCCCGGGGCATCGATGTCGTTCTGACCCGCGAGCCGGGTGGTACACCGTTGGCCGAGCAGATTCGCGAACTGTTGTTGGCGCCCGGCGAAGAGTCGATGAGCGCCGATACCGAGTTGTTGCTGGTATTCGCTGCCAGAGCCCAACATCTGGCTGAAGTCATTCGTCCAGCACTGGCTCGTGGAGCGGTGGTGCTGTGCGATCGGTTCACGGACGCGACCTATGCCTATCAAGGTGGGGGGCGGGGCTTGTCCCACGAGCGAATCGCTGCCTTGGAAACCTTTGTACAGGGCGATCTGCGTCCCGATCTGACGCTGGTGTTCGACCTGCCGGTGGAAATCGGTCTGGCGCGCGCGACCGCCCGTGGTCGGCTTGATCGTTTCGAACAGGAGGGCCGGACATTCTTCGACGCCGTGCGCAGCACCTACCTGAATCGCGCGGCAGCCAATCCTGCGCGCTACCGTCTTGTGAACGCGGCGTTGTCGCTGCCCGAGGTTCAGCAATCGCTCGATGATTTGCTGCCTGAGCTGCTGGAACGTCACCGTGGCTGAGGCCTACCCTTGGCAGGAAAGTCTCTGGCAACAACTGGCCGGGCGTAGTCAGCACGCTCATGCCTATCTGCTGCACGGCCCGGTGGGCATTGGCAAGCGCGCACTGGCGGAACGTCTGATGGCTCGCTTGCTGTGTCAGCGCCCGGAAGGGCTGGACGCTTGTGGTCAGTGCAAGTCCTGCATGCTGTTGGTGGCCGGCAGTCACCCGGACAATTATGTGTTGGAGCCGGAAGAAGCGGACAAGGCGATCAAGGTCGATCAAGTCCGCGATCTGGTCGGTTTCGTGGTGCAGACTGCGCAGATGGGTGGGCGCAAGGTGGTGTTGATCGAGCCTGCCGAGTCAATGAACATTAACGCTGCCAACGCATTGCTTAAAAGCCTTGAAGAGCCTTCGGGCAATACCGTGCTGCTACTGGTCAGTCATCAGCCGAGCCGACTGTTGCCCACCGTCAAAAGCCGCTGCGTGCAACAGGCCTGCCCGCTGCCCAGCGAGGCGATGAGCCTGGACTGGCTGGCCAAGGCGCTGCCTGATTGCACCGAGGATGAGCGTTTCGAACTGCTGACGCTGGCCGCAGGTTCGCCATTGGCGGCGGTCAGCCTGCATGCCCAGGGCGTGCGCGAACAACGGGCGTTGGTGGTAGATGGCGTGAAGAAGCTGCTTAAACAGCAGCAGTCGCCGACCCAACTGGCCGAAGGCTGGAAAGATATTCCGCTGCTGTTGCTGTTCGACTGGTTCTGCGACTGGTCGCATCTGATTTTGCGTCATCAACTGACTCAGGATGAAGCGGGCCTTGGTCTGGCCGATATGCGTAAGGTGCTGCAATACCTGGCGCAGAAATCTACCCAGGGCAAAGTGCTCGATATCCAGGATTGGGTGCTGGCTCAGCGGCAGAAAGTCATGTCCAAAGCCAACCTGAATCGTGTGCTGTTGCTCGAGGCGTTGTTGGTGCAGTGGGCAGGCTTGCCCGGACAAGGTTAGACTCCGCTCTTCGGATCACGTCACCAGGAGTTGCAATGAGCTTGCCGTCGAGTCCAGGTCCGCGTAATGGCATTTTGTCCCTGACGATCAAGGACAAATCCGTGCTGTACGCCGCTTATATGCCATTCATCAAAAACGGCGGTCTGTTCATCCCGACCAGCAAAAGCTACAAGCTGGGTGATGAGGTGTTCATGCTGCTCAATCTGATGGACGAGCCGGAGAAGATTCCGGTGACCGGCAAAGTCACCTGGATCACGCCCAAGGGCGCCCAGGGTAATCGGGCGGCCGGTGTCGGCGTGCAATTCAACGATGGCGACAATGCTGCCCGCAACAAGATTGAAACGTACCTGGCCGGAGCCCTCAAATCCGACCGTCCCACCCATACGATGTAGTTGTCATCTTGACCATGCTTGTAGATTCCCATTGTCACCTCGACCGTCTCGATCTCGCTGAACACGCAGGCTCACTTGATGCCGCCCTGGAGGCTGCCAGGGCGCGCGGGGTGGGGCATTTCCTGTGCATCGGAGTCAGTGCCGAGAATGCCGGCGCGGTCAAAGCCCTGGCTGAGCGCTATGACGATGTGGATTGTTCGGTGGGGATTCACCCGCTGGACTTGCAACCGGGCGCGGCGCCTGCGCTGGACTGGCTGCTGGAAGAGTTGAATCACCCTCGGGTGGTGGCGATTGGCGAGACGGGGCTTGATTACCACTATGAGCCCGAGGCTGCCGAGCTTCAGCAGCAATCGTTTCGTCTGCACCTGCAGGCGGCCAATCTCACGGGCAAGCCCGTCATCGTTCACACCCGCGGTGCTCGCGCCGACACCCTGAACCTGCTGCGTGAAGCCGCATTGCCCCAAGGCGGTGTGCTGCATTGTTTTACCGAAGATTGGGAGATGGCGAGGGCGGCGCTGGACCTGGGTTTTTATATTTCGTTGTCCGGCATTGTTACCTTCCGCAATGCTGATGCGTTGCGTGACGTGGCGCGTCAGGTACCCGCCGATCGCCTGCTGGTGGAAACCGACTCGCCTTATCTGGCGCCGATCCCTTACCGGGGTAAACCGAATCTTCCGCAATACGTGAGGGAAGTGGCAGAGTTCCTGGCGATGTTGCGCGGCGAGTCTTACGAGCGCTTCGCCGATCAGACCACCGAAAACTTCGCGCGCCTGTTCCCTCTGGCACACGTAAAGCGCTAGGCTTTTTCGCGTAACGGTTTTTCCGTGGACAAAAAAAACCCGGGTTCTGGGGGGTGAATCCGGGTTAAGACCATTAGGAGTAAAACAAAGGTACGCTATCCATTGGTACCTTTACTGGCGCGTCACTTGGGGGAGATGCAGCGCCAACGTATTAAGTATTGGTCAGGATTGCCGGGCGTCCAGCCGGATCGGCTGATTCTTTAAACAAATTTGGAATACCTGCGCTTCAGTTGAGTTCTCATGAAGTGGCCAATTGACGCACGATGGCCAAAGTTTCTTCAATCACCCGTGATTCGGTATAAAAATGCGGGGAAAGTCGAACGCCTGGGCCGCGCTGGACGCAAACCACCTGTTCCTGTTTAAGCCGCTCGAACACATGAGTGTTTGACACGCCATCGAGGCTGAAGGACAAAATGCCCGCACGTCGTTCAGGGTTTTTCGGGGTGTGCAGACGAGCGCCGGGAATGGCGTTCAAACCTTCTTCCAGCCAGAGTATGCGCTCGGCGATCGCTTTGCCGACCTCGTCCATACCGACTTCCTCGAGCAGAGAAAGGCTCGCCTCCAGTGCCATAGTGCCGAGCATGTTCGGGCTGCCGCATTCGAAGCGACGGGCCGATGCGGCGGGTTCCCAGGTAGTGCGGTTGTAGTCACCCATGTGCTCGAGCATGTGCCAGCCGAACTCGCTCAGCTTCAGATGTGGTCGCAAATCGCTGCGGCAATAGAACACGCCCAGACCTTCCGGACCCAGCAACCATTTATGGCCGTCTGCCATGGCGAAATCGCATTGGCTGGCCTGGACATCGAAAGGCAGGGCACCCAGGTGCTGAATGGCATCGATGCAGAACAGCACATTGCGTTGCTTGCAGCCTTGACCGAGGCGTTCCAGATCCAGACGCAGACCTGAGGCGTATTGCACCGCACTGATTGAGATCAATCGTGTGCGAGGTCCGCAGGCGGCGAGCAATGCGGCTTCCGGGTCGTCGCCTTTGAGGCTGACCTGAATCACTTCGACGCCTTTTGGTTCCAGCGCTTCCCAGACGATGCGGTTGGAAGGAAACTCTTCGTCGCTGATGACGATCTGATCGCCGGCTTTCCAATCCAGACCGAAAGCAACGAACGACAGTGCTTCCGACGTATTTTTGACCAGGGCGATGTCATCGGTCGATGGCGCATTCAACAAGCGCATCAAGCGTTCACGCAGGCGTTGTTCTACGACCATCCAGTCCGGATAGTCCCTTGCGCCCAGTAAAACGTTCTCCTGGGCGAAGCGGCTGACCGCGGTCGCGGCACGTTTGGGCCACGGAGCGACCGCGGCATGGTTCAAATATCGCAGGCCCGGAGCCTGTGCAAACTCATCAAGAAACGTAGACATGGTCGGATGATCCGTGCAATTTGGCGCAAGTTAGGCATAATACGCGGCTTCGATTTTGACCCCCAACAGACCTTTTCTTATGCAGAAAGAACCTCGTAAGGTCCGTGAGTTTCGTCGCCGTGAGCAAGAAATTCTCGATACCGCGCTAAAGCTGTTCCTCGATCAGGGTGAAGACAGTGTCACCGTCGAGATGATCGCTGATGCCGTGGGTATCGGCAAAGGCACCATCTACAAACACTTCAAGTCCAAGGCAGAGATTTACCTGCGCCTGATGCTCGACTACGAGCGCGATTTGAACGAGTTGCTCCACTCTGCCGACGTCGACAAGGATAAGGAAGCTTTATCCCGTGCCTACTTCGAATTCCGCATGCGTGATCCACAGCGCTACCGGTTGTTCGATCGTCTGGAAGAAAAAGTGGTCAAGGGCAACCAGGTGCCGGAGATGGTCGAGGAGCTGCACAAGATTCGTGCCTCGAACTTCGAACGCCTGACGTTGTTGATCAAAGGCCGGATCAGCGAGGGCAAGCTTGAAGACGTGCCCCCGTATTTCCATTACTGCGCCTCATGGGCACTGGTACATGGCGCGGTGGCGCTGTATCACTCGCCGTTCTGGAGCAACGTGCTCGAAGATCAGGAAGGTTTCTTCCAGTTCCTCATGGATATTGGCGTGCGCATGGGTAACAAGCGCAAGCGCGATAGCGATATCCCTCCAGGTAGCTGATGCATTCGGCGGCCTTATGGCGTCAGGTAGTGAATGCGTGGCCTGGGGGTGCAGGAATATACTCAGGTTAGGGTCTTGCTAAAACTTGATTTGTGAGTCAGGTTTTACAGGTCTTACTTTCTCTCGCCGGAGTTGTTCATGATCGTTGATCGTCAAGGCAGGCGTTTTCGCAATTTGCGGATCAGTCTGACTTCAGCTTGCAACTACGCGTGTACCTACTGTGTGCCCAATGGCAAACGGTTGGTTGCCGCGCAGGATGAGTTGTCGGCCGATGCCATGGCGCGTGGCGTGGCCTATCTGATCGAAGCCGCTGGCATCGAGCGTTTGCGCATTACCGGCGGTGAGCCGCTGGTGAGCCCGAAGCTGGAAGACTTCATGAGCCAGGTCGGTCAATTGGGTCTGGCTGATATCAGTCTGACCACCAATGGTCAGTTACTCGCTCGCAAGCTGCCGTTGCTGGTCGAAGCCGGTATTCGCCGGCTCAACGTTTCTCTCGATACTCTGGACCCTGCGGCCTTTCGCAAGATCGCTCGTGGCGGTGATCTGGCCACCGTGCTCGACGGTATGGCTCAGGCGCGCGCCGCCGGGATCAAAATCAAAGTCAATATGGTGCCGTTGCGCGGGCAAAACCTGGATCAGGTCATGCCGCTGCTCGACTACTGCCTTGAGCGCGGTTACGAGCTGCGTTTTATCGAGCTGATGCGCATGGGCCATCTGGCAAGCGATTCGAATGCATTCCTGCAGCAGTTTGTCAGCCTGCAACAATTGCTGGCGTTGATCGGCGAACGCTACGAGTACCTGCAAGCCGATGCGCCGGTGGATGCCACCGCCGTCCGTTATCAAATCCCCGGCCAGGGCTTTTTCGGCGTGATCGCCAACGAAAGCGTGCCGTTCTGCCGGACCTGCTCACGCCTGCGCCTGTCTTCCACCGGCTGGCTGCACGGTTGCCTGTCCTCCAGCAATCGCCATTACGTCGGCGACCTGCTGGACAAGCCGCGCCATGAAGCGTTGCCAGCGCTGCAACGGCTGCTGGTCAAAGCCTTGGGTGACAAGCAGGAAGTGGCTTTTTCGGGCGGCGCTACCATCATGAAAATCATTGGTGGGTAAGTCTGCCTGACACACTGCATCAAGCCATTCGCAGGCAAGCCTGCTCCCACAGAAGCCCGCACCTGTGCAGACTGTGTGAAAACCTGGCAATTCTTGCAACGGTCTAAGAAAATGCCTTCATCGGAAGATTGGGGGCATTTTTGTGGCATACATCCAAGGCATAGCGCGCGATCAGAGCAGTCTTTTTCCGGTGTCGCTGGAAGAATCCATTCCGGTAGACCACTTGGTCAGAGTCATTGATGCCTATGTCACCCAGCTCAATCTGCGGGAGCTGGGATTCGACAAGGCTGTCCTCAAGGGCAACGGGCGCCCGCCCTATGATCCGGCAGACCTGCTCAAACTTTATCTCTACGGCTATTTCCTCAGCATCCGTTCGTCACGCCGCCTCGAAGCCGAATGCCTGCGCAACATCGAAGTCATGTGGCTGCTCAATCAGCTCGCACCTGACTTCAAAACCATCGCCGATTTCCGCAGAGACAACGGTGCCGCATTCGCCGCCATCTGCCGACTCTTCATTCTTTTTTGCCGTGAAGTGGGGCTAATCGCCGGCAAGCTGGTTGCTATCGACGGCAGCAAATTCAAAGCCGTGGCCTCCAAGCGCCGTCATATGAGCCTCAAGCACCTTAAGCGCGATGAGGAAATACTGAACAAGAAGATTACCCAGTACCTGGCGGAGCTTGATCGGGCGGACAAAGACGACGCCGATCAGCCTGTGGATAAGCAGAAAGTCAAAGCCGCTTTGGCCCGTCTGAGCAACAAACGAGACAACAACCTGACCCGTCAGCAGGTGATGAAGGCGCTGGAAGTCGAGCAGTTCATCAGCACCGAAAGCGAGGCGCGGATGATGCGGGCGCCGCAAGGCATGGCCGTGGCGTACAACGTGCGGACGGCGGTGGATGCCGAGAACGGCTTGATCCTGCACCACGAAGTGACTCAGGACGGCGATGACCGCAAACAGCTTGAACCCATGGCCAAAGCGGCTAAAGAAGTACTGCAACAGTCAGAGCTGACGGTAGTGGCCGATGCCGGATATTCCCACGGCAAACAATTCCAGGCCTGTGAAGACGCGGGTATCACGGCGTATGTGCCGCTGAATCGAACGATCAACACGCGGGGCGGGGACGTAAAATTCTTTGACCGCACCCAGTTTACGTATGAGGCCCTGGACGATCAGTACCGGTGCCCGAATGGCAAGCTACTGACGCTGACGCAACTGAATCGCGGCACGCGTATTTACCACGCACTGCCCAGTGACTGCGCCCACTGCCCGCTGAAAAGTCAGTGCACCAAGACCTCCCGCCGGAAAGTAACGCGGCATGCGCATGAGGCCGCTTTTGAGCGAATGGAGCAGCGCATGCAGGCGCATCCGGAGAAGATGGTTGAACGAAGGTCCATCGTTGAACACCCCTTCGGCAACCTCAAGCAATGGATCATGGGCAATGGACGGTTCTTGCTACGCCAACTGAAAGGCGCGCGAATAGAGATGTCGCTGGCGGTGCTTGCCTATAACTTTAAAAGGGCGATCAATGTGCTGGGTGCGCGTGAAATGATGGCGAAGATGGGCTAAGCAGCCTTTTTTTGCGCCTGACAAACGTCCCAGGACTGGCCATGGAGCGCTCAAAACGCTTTGTCCCGGCGACGTGAAAACGAACAGCGATGATTTCGGGATCAAAGGCCAAAAACCAACGCCCCGACAAGTCGGGGCGTTGGTTTGAAACATGATCGTCAGGTTTTCACACAGCCTGTGTGGGAGCAGGCTTGCCTGCGAATGCGGCATGTCTGACGGATCGCATCAGGTCAATCAAATGCAAGTCAGCCCCTGCAGTCTGTGCTTGGCGCGGAAGCTGCATTAACCGGCCATTCGCCGGTTTTCCGTCACCGGTACTTGGAGGGGATGATGCGTAGCCTGGTTTTGCTACTGACGCTGCTGGCGTTAAGTGGTTGCATGAGTGTGAGTGATATGGGGCAGGGTGCTCATGATCAGATGAGTGATGCGGGCTTGCTCGATCATAGCGACACGACTCGGGCCAACAACCGGCGCTTGCAGCCAGATTCCTTTATTTATATCGCTCAGGGCGCGTTCGTTCCGCCTGGCAACGCGTATCCGCGGCCCAATGTCGTTGCTGAAGAAGCCTTCAACGGTTTTGTCGAATACTTCCCCATGGTTCGTCGTGCCAAGGCCCCGATGGGGCTGGATGAGGCCATGAACGAAGCGCGTGCGGCCGGTGCGAACTATCTGCTGTACACCCGTTTCGCCAAGGCCGACGACCGGATTGGCAACAGCGATGAATGGGCCGATCAACAAGCCGTGGATCGGCTGGGCGTCGACAGTGGTGTGATTCAACTAATGTTGATCGAAACCAACACCCGTTATTTGATCGATACTGCACGGATTCGCAGCCGGGGCGGATTTTTTACAATGCACAACACCAAACCCGAGGATTTGCTTGGTCCACCGTTGGAGGATTACGCTCGCAGCTTGATAGGTGCCAGTCGTTAAGGTCTTTTGTTAAGGAGAACCGCATGAGAGGTCCGGGCAAGGACAACGATCTGTTCGCGCAGATTCCCAAGTCGAAAGGGTTGCCGCCCGTTCACCTGTGGAACCCCGATTTCTGCGGCGATATCGATATGCGTATCGCCCGGGACGGCACCTGGTACTACCTCGGTACGCCGATTGGGCGCAAACCGATGGTGCGCCTGTTTTCCACGATCATGCGCCGTGACGATGACGATTATTTTCTGATCACTCCTGTGGAAAAGGTTCGGATCAAGGTGGATGACGCGCCCTTTGTCGCCGTTAGCCTTGAGGTAGAAGGCGAGGGCGAAGATCAGGTTCTACGCTTCACCACTAATGTCGACGATCAGACCGAAGCAGGCCCCGAGCATCCCTTGCGGGTGGAAATCGATCCGCATACCCAGGAGCCGGCACCCTATGTCCATGTGCGGGTCAATCTGGAAGCGCTGATTCACCGCAATGTTTTCTATCAATTGGTCGATCTGGCGGTGACGCGGGAGATCGACGGGCAATGTTGGTTGGGCGTGTGGAGCGGCGGAGCGTTCTTTCGAATCGGGCTGGAGCCCTGAAATTGGTCGGTAGTTGAACTAAAACTGTCTCTGACCCTGTGGATAATTGCCTGTCAGTAACTCGACGGTTAAAGTGCCGCTCCCCGTTTTGCCTGAGGTTTTTGCATGAATCAGTCCTTTGATATTGCCGTGATCGGCGCCACCGGTACTGTCGGCGAAACCCTCGTCCAGATTCTCGAAGAGCGCGAATTTCCTGTCGCCGGTCTGCATCTGCTGGCGAGCGTCGAATCGGCCGGCCATTCGGTGCCATTCAGGGGTAAGAACGTGCGCGTGCGTGAGGTCGATGAATTCGATTTCAGCAAGGTCCAATTGGCGTTCTTTGCCGCTGGCCCCGCCATTACCCGCAGCTACGCTGCCCGGGCGACGGCGGCCGGTTGCTCAGTGATCGATCTGTCGGGCGGTTTGCCGACCGAACAGGCGCCCAATATCGTCCCGGAAATCAACGCGGCCTTGATAGGCTCGCTGAAAAAGCCGTATCAGATTGCCAGCCCTAGTCCTTCCGCTACGGCGGTGGCGATGGCGATGGCGCCATTGCGCGGGTTGTTCGACGTTCTGCGGGTCAATGTGACTGCGTGCCTGGCGGTGTCCAGTCAGGGCCGCGAAGGTGTGGCGGAGCTGGCTCGGCAAACGGCTGAACTGCTTAATGTTCGACCGCTGGAACCGCGCTTTTTTGATCGGCAGATGGCCTTCAATCTGCTTGCTCAGGTCGGTACTCCCGACGCGCAAGGTCACGTCCCTTTGGAAAAGCGTTTGGTCGCGGAGTTGCGCGAGTTGCTATCACTGCCTTTAATCAAGGTTGCCGCTACCTGCGTGCAAGCCCCGGTATTTTTTGGCGATAGCTTTAGTGTCTCGCTGCAGGCGTCTGGCCCGGTCGATCTTGCCGCTGTCAACGCCGCCCTAGAGGCTGCGCCGGGGGTTGAGCTGGTCGAGGCGGGTGATTATCCCACGGCAGTCGGTGATGCCGTGGGTCAGGATGTAGTCTATATAGGGCGCGTGCGGGCCGGGATCGATGATCCTGCGGAACTTAATGTGTGGATAACGTCTGATAATGTTCGCAAGGGTGCTGCGTTGAACGCTGTGCAAGTCGCTGAATTGTTGATAAAAGACCTCGTGTAAAAGATACTTGGCAACAATTCAAAGAATCATTTCAGCTTGTCACAAAATGCAGGCTTTACCTTCTCGGTCACCGAGGAATATTCAGACAAGGGATAGGCTATGGTTCAGGTTCGCAAACTGGTATTAGCAATCGCAGCGGCTTCGGCGCTGTCATCCGGTATGGCGCATGCGTTGGGGCTCGGGGAACTAACCCTGAAGTCGACCCTGAACCAGCCGCTGGTCGCCGAGATCGAGCTGCTTGATGCGCGTGATTTGAGCGCCGGGCAGGTAGTGCCGAGCCTGGCGAACTCCGCTGATTTTGCTCAGGCGGGTGTTGATCGGCAAGCGTTTCTCGATGACCTGACGTTTACCCCTGTGCTTAACGCCAGCGGTAAAAGCGTGCTGCGGATCACTTCGACCAGACCGATCCGCGACCCCTATATGAAGTTCCTCGTGCAAGTGCTCTGGCCCAACGGCCGGTTGCTGCGCGAATACAGCCTGCTGCTCGATCCGCAGAAGGTCACCCCGGAGGCAGCCGCTGCCGAGCAACTTCCGGCCACTGCGCCCGCCCAGGCTCAAGCCCCGGCAGCCGCGTCCACTCCAGTGGTAATGCCCACACCGACTCCCGTCGCTGAGGCAAAAACTGCTCAATACACCACCAATAAGCGCGATACCTTGTGGGAAATCGCTGCCCGCGTGCGCAGTGGCGGTTCGGTTCAGCAGACCATGCTGGCGATTCAGGCGCTGAACCCGGATGCGTTTATCGGTGGCAATATCAACCGGCTGAAGGTCGGTCAAGTGCTGCGCCTTCCCGATCAACAGCAAGTCGCCACGCTTGCTCAACCGCAGGCAGTCGCTCAGGTGTCCGAGCAAAATCTCGCCTGGCGTCAGAGACGCAGTTTGCCCGCGGGTGCGCGTCAAGTGGATGCGACCCGTCACAATCGTGCCGACGCCGAGCCTGCCAAGGTCGAGGTTCAGGATAACTTGAGCCTGGTTTCGGGCAATACCAAGGCTCGGGGTAAAGGGGCTGCCGGTGATAGCAAAGCGATCGGCAGCAAGCTGGCCCTGGCCAAGGAAAGCCTCGATACGACACGTCGTGACGATGCTGAGCTGAAAAGCCGCATGACCGATTTGGAAAGCCAGTTGGACAAGCTGCAACGCTTGATCCAGCTGAAAAGCGATCAGTTGGCCAAGATGCAGGCTGAGGGTACTACCGGACCTGCCACCACTGATACGACGCCCACGATACCGGCCGAACTGGTCGCGACTGCGCCGTCTGCCGAGGGGGCCGCAAAGACGCCGGGCGAGATCGCACCGGAAGACGCCATGCCTCCTGCTGCCGCAGAGGCGACTGCCGCGCCGGAAGCTCAACCCATTACACCCGCGCCTGTCGCGCCTGTAGAAGCGTCGAACGCCGACAGCGCTCTGAATAAATTGCTCGCCAATCCGATGCTGTCAGGGATGGTCGGTGGCGGGGCATTGTTGATCCTGCTGCTGTTGTTATTGCTTCTGGCTCGGCGCCGCAATGCCCGGCAGGCGTCGCAAAAACATAAGCGTATGGCGCGAGCGCTGGCTGAAGAAACAGAGTTCGCTGCGGACATGGATTTGCCTGAAGCCAGTTTCGAGGGGCTGGAAGTTCCGCCGCCAAGCGTCAAGCTGGCGCCGGCACCGGTGCCAGCGGCGGTCGTCGAGCCGGTACGTGAGCGGTCTGCCGACGTTCTTGATCAGGCGAACGTTCATGTTGCCAGCGGTCGTCTCAATCAAGCTGCCGAACTTCTGGAAGATGCCACCAAGGAAGAGCCGCAACGCAGCGACCTGCGCTTGAAGCTGATGGAGATCTACGCCGAACAAGGTGATCGCAACGGTTTTACTGGCCAGGAACGCAAGTTGGTGGCCACCGGCAAAAATCACGCTGAAGTCGAACAACTGAAAAGCCGCTATCCGATGATGCTGATGGCGGGCGCAGGTTTGGGCGCAGCGGCCCTGGCGGCGGAGCTTGACGCCAAATACGTCAAGGACCTGATGCTCGATGAGCCCGAGGGGCCTGTTCCTGCGCCTACTCCTAAGCCAGTTTCAGCTCCAGCTCCAACAGCAGCGCCTGCCGCTGAATCCAATGAGTTCGATGAGTTTGATCTCGATCACGATTTCGACCTGAGTCTGGACGATCTGGAAGAAGCCTCGCCTGCGGTCGTCAAAGCCCCTGAGCTGAAACTCAATGGTGTGCATCACCTTGGCGATGAGCTGAGCCACAATGCGCCCGTGGCTGTCGAAGCCTCCAGTGATGACGACCTGAGTTTCGAATCAGTGTTGCAACAGCAGGCTGAAGCCAAGCAAGGCATGTCCGATGATTTGGCGGATTTCGACCTGGACCTCTCGGAAGAGCAGCCATCATTGAATGCCGAGGATGATTTCCTGCTCAGCCTCGAAGATGATTTGCGCGATCTGCCCGCTTTCGATGGCTCGCCTGACCTGGCTCACCCGGTCGTCGACAAGTCGCCTGTGGACGATCTGGAGTTGCCTGCCGATTTTGATCTATCCCTGGCTGATGAAATCAATGCCGAAGCAGAGCCCGATGCTTTTGCATCGGAACTCGGTGATGTGAACGCCGAGCTGGATCGCCTGTCTCAGAGCCTTGAGCAGCCGCCAATGGCCAAGCCGTTCGAAGCCCGGAGTTTTGCAGAAGGCGCAATTGCAGCGGGCTACGAGCCTGAGTTCGACTTTCTGGCCGGGACGGATGAGGCGGCGACCAAGCTTGATCTGGCCCGTGCCTACATCGAAATGGGAGACAGCGATGGTGCCCGCGACATTCTCGACGAAGTGGTCGGCGAAGGTGACGACATCCAGAAAACCGAAGCGCAGCAGATGTTGGCGCGGCTGTCCTGAGTCGATGCTCCAGGCTTGATCGCATAACGACCGCTTTTGCGGTCGTTTGCGTTTATGGCGCTTGAAGCCCTTATAATGGCGCCTTTGCGCAAACCAACAGGCTGTAAGTCCTTGGCTCCAACATATAACACAGCAGATAACGCGGCAGCCGAAATGGCTGCCGCTGGCTTTTCCAGAATCGCATTGGGTGTCGAGTACAAGGGATCACGCTATTGTGGCTGGCAGCGTCAGGCCTCCGGCGTGCTGACGGTCCAGGAAACTCTTGAGAACGCATTGTCCAAAGTCGCTGATTCGCCGGTCTCATTGTTGTGTGCCGGGCGTACCGATGCGGGCGTTCACGCCTGTGGGCAAGTGGTGCACTTCGATACTCAGGCCGAGCGATCGATGAAAGCCTGGGTCATGGGCGCCAATATCAATCTGCCTCATGATGTCAGCGTGACCTGGGCCAAAGTCATGCCGGCGCATTTTCATGCGCGGTTCAAGGCGATTGCCCGGCGTTACCGCTACGTGATCTACAACGATCCGATCAGGCCGGCGCATCTGGGTCAGGAAATCACCTGGAACCATCGCCCGCTGGACGCCGAACGCATGGCGTTGGCGGCTCAGCATCTGGTCGGTACCCATGATTTCAGTGCGTTCCGTGCCGGGCAGTGTCAGGCGAAGTCACCGATCAAGCAGTTGCATCACCTGCGGGTCACGCGTCACGGCCAAATGATCGTCATTGACATCCGCGCCAGTGCTTTTCTGCATCATATGGTGCGCAATATTGCCGGTGTATTGATGACTATCGGCACCGGCGAGCGGTCTGTCGAATGGGCCAAAGAAGTGCTGGAGAGTCGGGTCCGTCGTACCGGAGGCGTGACCGCGCATCCGTTCGGGCTTTATCTGGTGCAAGTGGAGTATCACGATGAATTTGCCTTGCCGGATCGTTACATTGGCCCACACTTCTTGACCGGTTTCACTGAACTTGGCGGCTGACGCCCGGAAAAGCATTTGCTAACATCCGGGACTTTCCCGAACAAGGCTTGAGGTTTTCACTACATGTCAGCCGTTCGCAGCAAGATCTGCGGGATTACCCGCCTGGAAGACGCGTTGGCCGCCGTTGATGCGGGGGCAGATGCCATCGGTTTTGTGTTTTACGCCAAAAGCCCTCGGGCGGTCAGCGTGGAGCAGGCGCGAGCAATCATTGCGGCCTTGCCACCGTTCGTGACCACCGTTGGTTTGTTCGTCAACTGCAGTCGTTGCGAACTCACCGAGATCCTGGAAGTCGTACCTTTGGATCTTTTGCAGTTTCACGGCGATGAAACGCCCGAGGACTGTGACGGTTATCACCGGCCCTATATCAAAGCGCTGCGCGTACAGGCGGGTGATGACATCGCCGCCAGTTGCCGGGCTTATTCCGGGGCCAGCGGCATTTTGCTGGATACCTATGTTGCCGGCGTGCCCGGTGGCACGGGCGAAGCCTTTGACTGGTCGTTGATACCACAAGGGTTGAGTAAGCCTATCATTCTGGCGGGCGGTTTGACGCCGGCCAACGTGGCGCAGGCTATCGTCCAGGTTCGACCTTATGCGGTAGATGTCAGCGGCGGTGTGGAAATGAGCAAGGGAATCAAGGATCACGACAAGATTCGTGCGTTCATGCGCGCGGTGCAGGGTTCTTGATCCGGACCACTCATCAGGTTGTTTGCCTGATGTGACGGTTGGAGTTTAGCCACCGTCCATAAGCCTGCCGCAGCGATAAGCGGGCGGGCCGGCACTGAATAAACGGCAGCGAATAAGCGACGATGCAATGCGCGTCGTCACAATGGCGGGTGATGTGGGACAGTTCAGGCAGGTCCGGCGGTATGCCGATCACTGTGCGCCATGTCATTGCTGTACACATGAAATTTAGCTCAAGGGCATACGCGGGGCTGTGAACCGCCCGCGCGTTCGAGCCATCGGTACTGGAGAAAGAAAGCATGAGCAACTGGTTGGTAGACAAACTGATCCCTTCGATCATGCGTTCCGAGGTGAAGAAAAGCTCGGTACCAGAAGGGCTTTGGCATAAGTGCCCGTCTTGTGAGGCGGTGCTTTATCGTCCAGAGCTGGAAAAGACCCTGGACGTCTGCCCCAAGTGCAATCATCACATGCGCATCGACGCGCGTGCCCGCCTGGACATCTTTCTCGATGCGGAAGGGCGTGCCGAACTGGGTGCTGACCTGGAGCCAGTGGATCGCCTGAAGTTTCGCGACGGCAAGAAGTACAAGGATCGTCTGACCGCCGCGCAGAAGCAGACAGGCGAGAAAGATGCCCTGATCTCCATGAGCGGTACGCTGCTCGGGATGCCGGTGGTGGCCTGTGCGTTCGAGTTTTCCTTCATGGGCGGTTCGATGGGTGCCATCGTCGGCGAGCGTTTCGTACGCGCCGCCAACTACGCGCTGGAAAATCGCTGCCCGATGGTCTGTTTCGCCGCTTCCGGCGGTGCTCGGATGCAGGAAGCGCTGATTTCCCTGATGCAAATGGCCAAGACTTCAGCGGTATTGGCGCGTCTTCGCGAGGAAGGCCTGCCGTTCATCTCGGTGCTGACTGACCCGGTCTACGGTGGCGTATCCGCCAGCCTGGCGATGCTGGGCGACGTGATCGTAGCCGAGCCAAAAGCCCTGATCGGTTTTGCCGGTCCGCGTGTGATCGAGCAGACCGTGCGTGAAAAACTGCCGGAAGGCTTCCAGCGCAGTGAGTTCCTGCTGGCGCACGGCGCCATCGACCTGATCGTCCATCGCCAAGAGCTGCGTCCGCGTCTGGGCAACCTGCTGGCGCAACTGATGGACCTGCCGACGCCCAGTTTTGTCGCCGCGCCTATGGAACCGATGGTTGTTCCAGCGGCACCGGCCACTGTATGACCCCGCGTACCCTGGGCGACTGGCTCGCTTACCTGGAACAACTGCATCCATCGGTCATCGATATGGGGCTGGAGCGATCGCAACAGGTGGCGCACAAGCTGGGTCTGTCCCGACCGGCGCCCCGGGTGATCACGGTTACAGGAACCAACGGTAAAGGTTCTACTTGCGCGTTCATTGCCTCATTGATGCAAGCGCAGGGGCTTAAGGTTGGTGTCTACAGCTCGCCGCACCTGCTGCGCTACAACGAGCGGGTGCAGGTGCAGGGTGTCGAAGCCACCGATAGCCAGTTATGTGAAGCCTTCGAGGCGGTGGAGGCTGCTCGCGGCGACATCACCCTGACCTACTTCGAAATGGGCACGCTTGCAGCTTTCTGGCTGTTCGAGCGCGCCGCGCTGGACGCGGTAGTGCTGGAGGTCGGCCTTGGCGGGCGTCTCGATGCGGTGAACCTGATCGATGCCGATCTGGCACTGGTCACCAGTATTGGCGTCGATCACGCTGACTGGCTGGGGGACACCCGTGAATCGGTTGCCTTCGAAAAGGCCGGGATTTTCCGTGAAGGGCGTCCGGCCCTGTGTGGCGATCTCGACCCTCCTGCGCCATTGCTCAAACGTGTCAAGGAACTCCATTGCCCATTCCTGCTGCGCGGCCGGGATTTCGATCTGGCTGTGACCGACAGTGTCTGGCATTGGCACGGTCATGACGCACGCGGTCAATCGGTTGAGTTGCACGATTTGCCGTTACTCGATCTGCCGATGGAAAACGCCGCGTTGGCCCTGCAAGCTTACCTGTTGCTGGACTTGCCCTGGGCACCTGTGCAGATTCGTGCGGCGTTGAGTGGCACCCGGGTGACCGGTCGTCTGGATCGGCGGCAGATCAATTGGCATAGCAAGTCACTCACACTATTGCTCGATGTCGGCCATAATCCCCATGCGGCACACTACCTGGCGCAGCGTCTGGCGGGGCGACCGTTAGCTGGCAAGCGTCTGGCGGTTTTCGGTTTGCTGGCGGACAAAGACCTCAATGGCGTGCTGACCGAGTTGGCCGCCAGCGTGCAGGATTGGGCCGTGGCGCCCTTGCCGACGCCCCGCAGTTGCTCGGCCGGCGAGTTGCAAGCCGCGCTGCAGAACCTTGGCGCGAATGTGACGTCTTATCAAAATGTCGCGCTGGCACTGGAAGGGCAGTGTGCTAAAGCAACGGCTGAAGATGAAATTCTGCTGTTTGGATCTTTTTATTGTGTTGCCGGGGCTCTGGAATGGCTTGCCCGGAACGCCAAGGAGGAAGTTGCAGATGGCTTTGCTGGATAACGTGTTCAAGCAGCGAATGGTGGGTGCACTGGTGCTGATAGCACTGGCGGTGATTTTCTTGCCCATGCTGTTTTCGCGTCAGGATGAAACGCGTCGCGTGCACGTTGACGTGCCCGCCACGCCACAAGCGCCAGCAACGTCTCTGGTCCAGGTCGAGCCGGTAGCGGTTCCGGAGCCTCAAACGTTGCCGCAGGAGCCTGTGCCCAGTGATGACGAGTTGGCTCAGTCCGTGGCACCTTCGACGGCGGTGCCAACAACGACGGTTACCCCGTCGGTTGCAACTACGTTGCCCATTCCGACCCCGGCTCCGGCGGCCAAGCCCGCTCCGGCTCCAGCGCCAGCCAGGCCTGCCGCTGCGGACGTCAGTCGTGTCGATGCCAATGGTCTGTCGGTCAGTTGGTCGGTACAGTTGGCCAGCCTGTCTAACCGCGCCAGTGCCGACACGTTGCAGAAATCCCTGCGCACCCAGGGTTACAACGCTTACATCCGCTCCTCCGATGGCATGAATCGGGTATTTGTCGGTCCGCTGATCGAGCGCGCCGAAGCCGATCGTCTGCGCGATCTGCTGAGCAAGCAGCAGAAACTCAAGGGTTTTGTGGTGCGCTTCCAGCCTGAGCAAAATTGATTCATAGCGTCTAATCCTTACCCGTCGCTAATCGCTGCTTACCGACGGGCAAGTGCTCTGCTAAAATACGCCGCCTTATCCGTCCGTAGGCTGCAACGTGCCATTTACTCCGGTTGATTGGGCGATCATTGCGATTATCGCCATCTCCGCTTTGATCAGTTTGAAGCGTGGCTTCGTCAAGGAAGCATTGTCGTTACTCACCTGGGTCATTGCCGGTGCGGTTGCCTGGATGTTCGGCGGATCGCTTTCGCAGTACCTTGTCACCTATATCGAAACACCTTCAGCTCGCGTGATCGCCGGCTGCACCATCCTGTTTGTCGCCACCTTGCTGGTAGGCGCCATGGTCAACTTTCTCATCGGCGAACTGATTCGCGTCACCGGGCTGTCCGGGACCGATCGTTTTCTGGGTATGGTCTTCGGCGCAGCGCGCGGGGGCCTGCTGGTGGTTGTAGCGGTCGGGCTGTTGAGCCTGGGGCCGGTACAGCAAGATCAGTGGTGGCAGCAGTCGAAACTGATGCCACAATTTTTATTGGTTGCTGACTGGTCGAAAAACCTGATTCTCGGGTTCTCCAGCAAGTGGCTAGCCAGCGGTATCAGCGTACCCGCTGATCTGCCGTTCAAGGATCGCCTCTTGCAGTCAACAATACCGCAAGAAGTGTTCGGTAAATCCAGTTCCACTAAGTAGGGGTTGCGTCGCATGTGTGGCATCGTCGGTATCGTCGGTAAGTCGAACGTCAATCAGGCGCTGTATGACGCGCTAACCGTCCTCCAGCACCGCGGCCAGGACGCTGCCGGTATCGTAACCAGTCATGACGGCCGGTTATTCCTGCGCAAGGACAATGGGTTGGTCCGTGATGTGTTCCACCAGCGCCATATGCAGCGCCTGGTCGGGCACATGGGCATCGGCCATGTGCGTTATCCCACCGCGGGCAGCTCGACTTCGGCCGAAGCTCAACCGTTTTACGTCAACTCGCCGTATGGCATCACGTTGGCGCACAACGGCAACCTGACCAACGTCGAGCAACTGGCCAAGGAGATTTACGAATCTGACCTGCGCCACGTCAACACCAACTCCGATTCGGAAGTGTTGCTCAACATTTTTGCTCATGAACTGGCCCAGCGTGGCAAGTTGCAGCCGACCGAAGAAGACGTGTTCGCTGCCGTGACTGATGTGCACCACCGTTGCCGTGGCGGTTATGCCGTGGTCGCGATGATCACCGGCTATGGCATCGTCGGTTTCCGTGACCCCCATGCCATACGTCCGATCGTCTTCGGCCAGCGTCATACCGACGAAGGCGTCGAATACATGATCGCCTCGGAAAGCGTGGCCCTGGACGTGCTCGGCTTCACCCTGATCCGCGACCTGGCGCCGGGCGAAGCGGTCTACATCACTGAAGACGGCAAGCTGCACACCCGTCAGTGCGCGACCAACCCGCAATACGCACCGTGCATCTTCGAACACGTCTATCTGGCGCGTCCGGATTCGATCATCGACGGTATCTCGGTGTACAAGGCACGTCTGCGCATGGGCGAGAAGCTGGCAGACAAAATCCTGCGCGAGCGCCCTGATCACGACATCGACGTGGTCATCCCGATTCCGGACACCAGCCGTACCGCTGCTCTGGAACTGGCTAACCACCTGGGCGTGAAGTTCCGCGAAGGGTTCGTCAAGAACCGCTACATCGGCCGCACCTTCATCATGCCGGGACAGGCTGCGCGGAAAAAATCCGTACGCCAGAAACTCAACGCCATCGAGCTGGAATTCCGCGGCAAGAACGTGATGCTGGTGGATGACTCCATCGTCCGTGGCACCACCTGCAAGCAGATCATTCAGATGGCCCGCGAAGCCGGCGCCAAGAACGTGTATTTCTGCTCGGCGGCACCGGCCGTTCGTTACCCCAACGTCTATGGCATCGATATGCCGAGCGCTCACGAACTGATCGCACACAACCGCACTACCCAGGATGTTGCCGACCTGATCGGCGCGGACTGGCTGATCTATCAGGACCTTAGCGACCTGATCGAAGCGGTGGGCGGCGGCAAGGTCAAGATCGATAACTTCGATTGCGCGGTATTCGATGGCAAGTACGTGACCGGTGATATCGACGAACACTACTTGAACAAAATCGAGCAGGCGCGTAACGATGCTTCCAAGGTCAAGACTCAGGCGGTCAGCGCCATCATCGATCTGTACAACAACTAAATAACCAAGGAGTAGGCGGCATGACTCACGAATGGGATGCCGGTCGGCTGGACAGTGATCTCGAAGGCGTGGGTTTCGACACCCTCGCTGTACGTGCCGGTCAGCACCGCACGCCGGAAGGTGAGCATGGCGACCCGATGTTCTTCACTTCCAGTTATGTGTTCCGCACTGCCGCCGATGCGGCGGCGCGGTTCGCTGGTGAAGTGCCAGGCAACGTCTATTCGCGCTATACCAACCCGACCGTGCGTGCCTTCGAAGAGCGCATTGCCGCGCTCGAAGGTGCTGAGCAGGCTGTCGCGACCGCCACTGGCATGGCGGCAATCCTGGCGACGGTGATGAGCCTGTGCAGCGCCGGCGACCATGTGCTGGTGTCGCGCAGTGTGTTCGGTTCGACCATCAGCCTGTTCGAGAAGTACTTCAAGCGCTTCGGTGTCGAAGTCGATTACGTTCCGCTGGCCGATCTGTCCGGTTGGGACGCAGCGATCAAGGCCAACACCAAATTGCTGTTCGTCGAGTCGCCATCCAATCCTCTGGCTGAGCTGGTGGATATCGCTGCGTTGGCCGAAATTGCCCATGCCAAAGGCGCGATGCTGGTGGTCGACAACTGTTTCTGTACGCCTGCGCTGCAACAGCCTTTGCTGCTTGGCGCTGACGTGGTTGTGCATTCGGCGACCAAGTTCATCGACGGCCAGGGCCGTTGCATGGGCGGTGTGGTCGCCGGTCGCAGCGAGCAGATGAAAGAAGTGGTCGGCTTCCTGCGTACCGCCGGTCCGACGCTGAGTCCATTCAACGCCTGGATCTTTCTCAAGGGGCTGGAAACCTTGAGCCTGCGCATGCGTGCTCACTGTGCCAACGCGCAGATTCTGGCCGAGTGGCTGGAGCAGCAGGACGGCATCGCCAAGGTTCACTACGCCGGCCTCAAGAGCCACCCGCAGTACGAGTTGGCCAAGCGCCAGCAGAAGGGCTTCGGTGCCGTGGTCAGTTTTGAAGTCAAGGGCGGCAAAGAAGGCGCCTGGCGCTTTATCGATGCCACGCGGCTGATTTCGATCACCGCCAACCTGGGCGACAGCAAAACCACCATCACCCACCCAAGCACCACGTCTCATGGCCGTCTGGCGCCGCAAGAGCGCGAAGCGGCCGGGATTCGTGACAGCCTGATCAGGGTTGCGGTTGGCCTTGAAGACGTCGCCGATCTGCAGGCGGATCTGGCGCGCGGTCTGGCGGCTTTGTGAGTGAGTGGGCGGTGGGAGCGGCCAGTGCCAATAATGGCCGGGTTGCTTTGGTCACGGGCGCGGCGCGTGGCATCGGTCTGGGCATCGCTGCCTGGCTGATCAGCGAAGGCTGGCAAGTGGTGTTGACTGACCTGGACCGCCAGCGTGGTTCGACAGTGGCGAAAGTGCTGGGTGAGAATGCCTGGTTCATCGCCATGGACGTGTCCAGTGAGGAGCAAGTGACGTTGGGCGTGGCCGAAGTCCTGGGGCAGTTCGGTCGTCTCGATGCGCTGGTCTGCAACGCCGCCGTTGCCGATCCACACAACACGACGCTGGAAAGCCTTACCCTTGCGTACTGGAACCGCGTGTTGGCGGTCAATCTCAGTGGGCCGATGCTGCTGGCCAAGCATTGTGCGCCTTACCTGCGCGCTCACTGTGGCGCCATCGTCAACCTGACCTCGACCCGTGCAGGGCAGTCGGAACCTGATACAGAGGCCTATGCGGCGAGCAAGGGCGGTCTGTTGGCGCTGACCCATGCTCTGGCCATCAGCCTGGGGCCAGAGATCCGTGTCAACGCTGTCAGCCCCGGCTGGATCGATACCCGTGACCCTTCCGTGCGTCGGGCGCAGCCGTTGTCCGATGAAGACCATGCACAGCACCCGACGGGCAGGGTGGGTGCGGTCGAAGACGTGGCGGCGATGGTGGCCTGGCTGCTGTCGAAGAACGCCGGGTTCGTCACCGGCCAGGAATTTGTGGTCGACGGTGGCATGACCAAGAAAATGGTCTACGTGTAGAGAGCGGCAAGCTTCAAGCGGCAAGCTGCAAGTTAGAGCGGAATGATGTCGGGTCGGATTGCGTGTTACTGCTTTTGGCTTGTCGCTTGAAGCTTGCAGCTTGAAGCTGTTTCTAAAAAAACTTCAAGCAGGGTATTGACTTAGGTTCGATACCTGCGTAAATTTCGCGGCCTCAACGAAGCAAAGGGTGATTAGCTCAGCTGGGAGAGCATCTGCCTTACAAGCAGAGGGTCGGCGGTTCGATCCCGTCATCACCCACCACTTCTTGAGGCTTTCGCAAGAAAGCTGGACGAAAGTCCAACCGATGCGCAGCGGTAGTTCAGTCGGTTAGAATACCGGCCTGTCACGCCGGGGGTCGCGGGTTCGAGTCCCGTCCGCTGCGCCATATTCTTCAGATCGGCTTGTACGGTCTGAGACTGGAACGCTTTAGAGCGGTCCTTTCAGGGTTACAACGAAGCAGGCACTCGAAGGCCGGTTTCAAATGAGTTCATCGGACGCGAGTCCGAGCGACACGCAGCGGTAGTTCAGTCGGTTAGAATACCGGCCTGTCACGCCGGGGGTCGCGGGTTCGAGTCCCGTCCGCTGCGCCATACATGTGCTGCTGGTTCATTCGTGAATCATCAGTACGCTGAAAAGCCCGCCTAGTGCGGGTTTTTTAGTTTCCGGGATTTGAATTTCATACCTCGGACGTTGCCGGTGTAGAATCCTCCAACCGTCAGTCGAATCGACCGTACCTCCAAACTGCGTTGATTGAACGCCAGCCTTGTTGCAGACTTACCTCCGCGTTTCAGGTCCGCAGTTATGCTGACAGTTATTTCCCCCAGGATTTTGAATGTCTAAATTACTGAGCTTTCGTACCGCATGCTGGGCCACCGCCCTGCTGGCCGCCGCAGGCTGCTCGTCGCCTAAGCCGGCGGTCTACGATCATGAAAATTTCGACGACTCCGGGACTTTTTCGAGAAATTACCCGGTTACCGATGCTGCCTCCTGCGAGGCGGCGCGTCGGGCCTTGCTCAGCCAGGGCTACATCATCACCAGCAGTGACACAAAGATGATCAGCGGCCACAAGAGTTTCCAGCAAACCGGGGAAACTCATATGGAGATCAGCTTCAGCGTCGTTTGTGCGTCTGATGGCAGTGCCGGTAAAGGCGCGACCATGTTCGCCAACGCTTTGCAGGACCGTTATGCGCTGAAGAAGGTCAACAACTCCGCCAGCGTGGGCGTAGGCGTGTTGGGGTCTTTATCCATGCCGATTGGCTCGACCGACGACTCCTTGGTCAAGGTCGCCAGCGAGACTGTCTCGTCGCCCGCGTTCTACGACCGCTTCTTCGCCCTGGTGGAAAACTTCCTGCCGCCTGAGGTGAAAAAAGCCGCCAATATCCCTGAAAAACCGAAAACCGATCTGGGTGTGCCAGAGCCGACGCCTGAAGCAGCGAAACCGGCTCCGCAAGCCGAGGCTAAACCAGTGACGCCGACGCCGACACCCGCCGCTGCACCAGCGCCAGCCGCAACGCCAGCCCCGACCGGCGTAACCAGCGAACCTGTTCCAGCGCCAGCGCAGTCAGAGTCTTTCAAGGCCGCACCCGCGACGTCTGAGCCGGCTCAGACTCAGCCCGCTGAAGCGACGCCAGAATCAACTCCAGTCGCTTCGCATACTTCGCCGACGCCATAATTCCGGCAAAGCCAAGCCGGGTGAAAACGGAAAAGCCGCTGGGACTTCACAGGTCCAGCGGCTTTTTTCATGGGGCAGATTTAGCCCAACTCTTTACCCCTGCTCTCTATCCCAGCTCTTTACCCCAGGAATAGCTTGTACGCCGGGTTATCGCTTTCATCCCAATACGGATAGCCAATCTCGGCCAGCGCCGCGGGCACCAGATGGCGTTCGTCTTCCGGCACCACCAGCCCGGCCATGACACGGCCATCCGCCGCGCCATGGTTGCGGTAGTGGAACATCGAGATGTTCCAGTGCCCGCCGAGCTTGTTGAGGAAGTTGAACAGCGCGCCCGGGCGTTCCGGGAATTCGAAGCGGAATACCACCTCATCGCTGACCCGCGCCGCATGACCGCCGACCATATGGCGGATGTGCAACTTCGCCAGTTCGTTGTCGGTCAGGTCCAGCACCGGAAAACCCTGCTCGTTCAGGCTGCTGATCAGCGCGGCACGTGGGTCGTTTTCCGGGTGGGTCTGCACGCCGACGAAGATGTGCGCTTCGCGGTCGGTGTGGTAGCGGTAGTTGAATTCGGTGATCTGGCGTTTGCCGATGGCTTCGCAGAAGGCTTTGAAGCTGCCGGGTTTTTCGGGGATGGTCACGGCGATGATCGCTTCGCGGCCTTCGCCCAGTTCGGCGCGCTCAGCGACGTGGCGCAGGCGGTCGAAGTTGACGTTGGCGCCGGAGTCGATCGCCACCAGGGTCTGGCCAGTGACGCCGTACAGCTCGACGTATTTCTTGATCCCGGCGACGCCCAGTGCACCGGCAGGCTCGGTGATCGAGCGGGTGTCGTCGTAGATGTCCTTGATTGCCGCACAGATTTCATCGGTGCTGACGGTGATCACCTCGTCGACGTAATCCTTGCAGATGTCGAAGGTGTGCTGGCCGATCTGCGCCACCGCGACGCCATCGGCGAACAGCCCGACCTGGCTCAACACCACCCGCTCGCCGGCCGCCATGGCGGCTTGCAGGCAGTTGGAGTCGTCCGGCTCGACGCCGATCACCTTGATCTCCGGGCGCAGGTATTTGACGTACGCCGCGATGCCCGCGATCAAGCCGCCGCCGCCCACCGGGACAAAAATCGCGTCCAGACGGCCCGGATGCTGACGCAGAATCTCCATCGCCACCGTGCCTTGCCCGGCGATGGTGTCGGGATCGTCATACGGGTGGATGTACACGTAGCCCTTTTCGTCCACCAGTTTCAGCGAGTAGGCCAGCGCTTCGGGGAACGAATCACCGTGCAGCACCACTTTGCCGCCATGCGAACGCACGCCTTTGATCTTGATCTCGGGGGTGGTTTTGGGCATGACGATGGTGGCTTTGATCCCCAGCACCTTGGCCGCCAACGCCACCCCTTGTGCATGATTGCCGGCCGACGCAGTGACCACGCCCCGCGCCAATTCAGCTTCGCTCAGTTGTGCCAGCTTGTTGTAGGCGCCGCGAATCTTGAACGAGAACACTGGCTGCAGGTCTTCGCGCTTGAGCAACACCTTGTTGCCGAGGCGCTCGGACAGCTGGCGGGCCGACTGCAAAGGGGTTTCAACGGCCACGTCGTAAACGCGCGAGGTGAGGATTTTCTTCGCGTACTGCTTGAGCAGGTCGGTATCGCCGGGGGCAACGGTCATATCTAACTCCTGGTTCGAGTGGTTTTGCCCAGGAGGAAGAAGAAAAACCCGCCTCTAGGGCGGGTTGGGTGCAGCCGTCAGCTAACCCGCCAAGATAGGAATGGCGGTAATAATAATCTGGCGGACGAACTGCATGGATAGATTCATGGCCCGAAGGCTATTCCGGATGGGTTGGGCAAGTCAAGAGTGTGATCGTCTGGATTTGGTTGATCACAAATTCCCTGTAGGAGCTGCCGAAGGCTGCGATAAGGCCGGAACGGCCTTCATAAGATCAACCGCGGCGACCGGTCCCCGGTCGATCGCAGCCTTCGGCAGCTCCTATGTATGGACTCGCCCCCACTTTCAACTCGCTTTTGAACACTGCTACCCGGTTGCATCTATGTATAAGGCCTGTTCGAGGAAGCCTTTATCGGCTTCTGGCCAACATTGGGTGAGCTCGCGGTATGCCGATTACATTAAGGCCTCAAGGGCCGGTAGGAGCTCAGGCATCTATCCGCGACGGTCTGACCTAGGGTCAATGTTCTTCAGCAGAGGTTGAGGCGACTCAGCGCCCCGGTGGCAGAACTCTGTTAATCAGGTCCTCATCGCCGCCTCCTGGTCAGTGGCCGGTTGGCGATGATAGGTTTGCTCGTTTTGCAACAGCACCCACATGATGCGCAGGTTGCGGTTGGCCAACCGCACCGCCGCACCTTTTTGACCGTGACGGCTCAACCAGCGTCGCAGACGCTGGTCATCTGGATGTTCCGAATCCGGCCGCACCTGCCTCAATACGGCGTGCGCACCTTGAATCGCCAGGCTGCGCATGTAGGCGTCACCGCGCTTGCACATTTTGCCCAGTCGAACCTTTTGCCCGCTGCTGTTCTGTTCGGGCACCGTGCCGAAATAGGCGGCGAACTGGCGCGCGTTGGCAAAGCGCTCAGGTTCGGTCGTTTTGGCCAGCATCGCCGTGGCGATGATCGGGCCGACACCCCGTATCGTCATCAGTCGTTTCGCCGTCTCGTCCGCGTGTGCACTGGCTTCGAGGCGCCCCGTCAGCACGTTGATGCGTTCGCCCAGTTGGCTCCATTCACCCAGTATTTCGGCGATCAGTTCGCGCAACAACTCCGGCAGCGGCTGGCTGGGGTCTTCCAGTACCCGTAACACGCCCCGGCTGATAGCCGTCTCGCCCTGTGCCATGGCAATGTCATGTTCCAGCAGCAAGCCACGCATCTGGTTACCCATGGCCGTGCGCCGTCGCACGCACCCTGCCGGACGCGGTGCAGTGCCTGCATCGCTAACGCCGCCTCGCTCTTGACCGGCACGGCTGCAATCTTGTGATCTCGGCCTGCACGCAATATGGCCAGTACATCGTTGCGGTCGTTCTTCGCTCCACTGCGGTGCTCGGCCACACGCTGTGCGGGCAGGATTCGCACCGGATTACCTTGCGCTTGTAATAGCCGCGCCCAGGCCTGCGCGCCCGGACCGGTCTCCATCAGCACTGTCACGCCCGGCGGCAACTGGCGCAGGAACAGGTGGAAAGCTTCGCGTGACTTGATCCGTTGCTCGTGGACCACTTGGCCAAGGGTGTCTTCACCCGCGACCTGAAACACATTCTTGGCCAAATCCACCGCCACGGTCGTGCACGTCGACACATTGGTCGCAGACAAGGAATTACTTATCGTCGTATGCTTTTTCATGGGCTCGCCCTCGCTGTCGTTGGCATGCTTAGGATGCCACCGTGGCGCATAGACGCCTCGGCTTGGGCGAGTCCATCCAATTACAAGGGAACTGCGCCAAGCACAAATAGTGAAATGACCGCATTCATTTTTCCTTCACCTTGGCACTTTAGAGTAAAGGTCGCGGTCAGAAACAAAACCAATAGTGAGCATCAGCCAAGAGGGCATGCGAAATGGACGATTACCAAGAAGAACTGCTGGAGTACCAGGCATACGAACTCGATCCACTGGAACCGGCCGACGACGCTACCGAGCTGTAAGCGTCAACCGGCCTGGCGTTGGCTGCGGCGGAACTCTCCCGGGGTTT
This sequence comes from Pseudomonas sp. ASL3, assembly GCF_056680425.1. Taxonomy (NCBI): domain Bacteria; kingdom Pseudomonadati; phylum Pseudomonadota; class Gammaproteobacteria; order Pseudomonadales; family Pseudomonadaceae; genus Pseudomonas; species Pseudomonas sp. ASL3. The sequence continues at coordinate 572,121 of NZ_CM155281.1, forward strand.
GCCCGTTCCAGCGCTTGAAGGCACGCTGAAAAGCCTCGGCCGAAGCGAAGCCGAGCAGGTAGGCGATTTCGCCGAACGCCAGCTCCGTATCGCGGATATAGGTCATCGCCAGGTCGCGGCGGGTGTCGTTGAGGATGGCGCGAAACTGTGTGCCTTCGTCAGCCAGCTTGCGACGCAAGGTCCAGGTGGGCAGCTTCAGCCGTGCTGCCACTTCTTCCAGATCCGGTTCCCGCCCCCCATTCAATAACGGCCCAAGCAACTGGGTGATGCGTTCACGCAGGCTGCGGGTGCGGGTCAGTTGTTCCAGCTCCTTTTCACACAACTGCAGCAAATGCCGCCAAGTGCTGGGGCAGTGATCCGGATTGCGCAGCCCGAGGCTGGCCTGGCTCAAGCGCAGTTGATTGATCTCGGCACCGAAACTCACCGGGTTATCGCTCAAGTCGCTGTAACGCGCGGCGTAGGCCGGTTCGGTAAATTCGATCTCGACCTTTTCCGCACGCAGGCTGCAACCGGCCAGCTTCGAAAACTGCTGAACCCAACTGGCGAGAATCGAATCCACCACGAAGCGGTTATAGGCGTTGTACGGGCTGATGGAGTAGAAGCGCAGCCACGCCCCTTGAGCGTCCTCATGAAAGCTCGACTGCCCCCGATAGTTGGAACCATACAGCGCTTCGAAACGAATCAGGCAACGCGCTGCCTCACGCACGGTGGGCGCTTGCGCGGCGGTGACGCCCGCCAGTCCGGCCTGGCTGATGCGGCTCAACTGGCCCATGCGCAAGCCCAGCCCCGGTTCGCCGGTCAACTGGATGGCGGCATGCCCAAGGCGCATGTAGCGCGGGATCGACAGCCGCGCGCCGGGCTCGGCCAGACGCGCCGGGTCCAGTCCGTATTGTTCCAGCAAGGGCGCAGGGTCCTGGCCGAAACTGCGCACAGCGTCGGCCAGGCTGTGGACGAAGCCTACTGACAAATCACCCAGACGCACCCGTGGCGGATTCATCGAATCACAGCCAGAGGTTGATCAGACGCGCACCATGCCCAGGCTGGTCGGCGCTGATCTGATCGATGCCGGACAGGCTCTGACGTCTGGTAAAACTTTGGCCGGAGCTGCCCTGATCCCAAAACTGGCCACGCATGAACACGCTGATGCCCGCACGTGCGGTGCTGTCCGGTGCATGGCCGGTCAGCGTCAGGCGGCGCCAGGCTTCGCCCTCACTGATTTCTCCCGGCTTGAGACTGATCTCGGCCGGGGTCGAAGCACCCCTATAACCATGCCAGGGTTTGGACCAGAGGCCCTTGCCCGCCACGAACGCCGGGACGGCAATCAATTCGGCGCCGTTGCTGTTCAATTGCGCGTAATTGTTTGGGTACCAGCTATCACTGCCAATCAACACGCCAAGTCGCCCGGCCGGAGTGTCGATGACACTCAGCGCAGCATTAGAGGCTGGCTGGATGTAACTGCCCTCAGCGGATGTCGGATACAACTGACATTGCGGTTGGCCGATGGGCAGGCCGTCGCTACCGAACACCAGACTGGTGTTGTACAGGGCGCCTGAGCCGATCCGCAGTCGGCCGTTATCGATTCTGGGTTCCGGCAGTACGATGGAACCTGCCACCAGCGTCACGCCAAACTCTTTGGCCAGACCGCCGAACAGTGCCTGGTAATCCTCGGCCATGGCTCGCGCCTTCATCCGCAGATGGGCGTCGTTGAGCCGGTTACTGCCCTTGGCTCGTATGAAGGCGTTGAGAAATTGCAGGGGGTTGCTGACCGCTAGCCAATTCATGGCTTCATCGACCGTCGTGGCTTGATACAACTGATCCTTTTCGCCGCTGGCAAATAGCCAGGTACCGACGTGCTCGGGCAGCACCACAATGGTTTTGCTGTTGAGCAGCCCTTTGTCTCGGGCTTGTTGCAGATAGGCTGCCAGCTTGCGGTGCAGGTGCTCGGGGCTCTGGTAGTCGACGGGAAACAGTTCGGGTTGAATGCCCAAAAGATTGCCGCGCTCGCCAGGTTGACCCTCATTCACCGTCAGTTGGATGCGCAGATCGGAAAGGTAGTGGCTCACGGGGCGCTGCCCGGTCCAGATGGCGTAGCTGACGACCATGGCGATCAACAGCAGGGCGATGGAGACATTGAAAATTTTGCGCAAGGGGGACACAGAGAGCAGCCGTGTGCAGGATTTGCTGACTAGGGTAGGGCGATGAGGCGCGCTTGCCAACCCTCGCTGTGCATTTGGATCAATAACTTGTCACTTTCAGTCATTGAGTGTGACCGGGCGGCTCTTTAATGTCTGCGTTATGAACAGGTCAGTGGCGTTTGCCTCCGACCTGAATAATTGACGGGCGTCCATTGAGGCCCCCGCATCCCGTGATCACGCTCGATGGAGTTTCTATGGCCGCCGCTCACTACCCTCATCTGCTGGCTCCGCTGGACCTGGGTTTCACTACGTTGCGCAACCGTACCCTGATGGGCTCGATGCACACCGGCCTTGAAGAAAAGCCCGGCGGATTCGAACGCATGGCCGCGTATTTCGCCGAGCGTGCCCGTGGCGGCGTCGGCTTGATGGTGACCGGTGGCATTGGCCCCAACGATGAGGGCGGGGTGTATTCCGGCGCGGCCAAGCTGACCACCGTCGAAGAAGCCGACAAGCATCGCATCGTCACTAAGGCCGTGCATGAAGCCGGTGGCAAAATCTGCATGCAGATCCTCCATGCCGGGCGCTATGCCTACAGCCCCAAGCAAGTCGCTCCGAGCGCGATTCAGGCGCCGATCAATCCGTTCAAGCCCAAAGAACTGGACGAGGAAGGCATCGAGAAGCAGATCCAGGATTTCGTCACCTGCTCGACCCTGGCGCAGATCGCCGAGTACGACGGCGTCGAAATCATGGGCTCTGAAGGTTATTTCATTAACCAGTTCCTTGCCGCCCACACCAACCAGCGCACCGATCGCTGGGGTGGCAGTTACGAAAACCGCATGCGCCTGCCAGTGGAGATCGTCCGCCGGGTGCGCGAAGCGGTGGGCCCGAACTTCATCATTATCTATCGCCTGTCGATGCTCGATCTGGTGGAAGGTGGCAGCGTCTGGGAAGAAATCGTGCAACTGGCCCAAGCCATCGAGCAAGCCGGGGCAACCCTGATCAATACCGGGATCGGCTGGCATGAGGCGCGAATTCCGACCATCGCCACCAAGGTTCCGCGTGGGGCGTTCAGCAAGGTCACCGCCAAACTGCGCGGTTCGGTGAAGATCCCGCTGATCACCACCAACCGCATCAATACCCCGGAAATCGCCGAGCAGATCCTCAGCGAAGGCGATGCCGACATGGTTTCCATGGCGCGCCCATTCCTTGCCGACCCGGATTTCGTCAACAAGGCCGCTGCGGGTCGCAGCGACGAAATCAACACCTGCATCGGCTGCAATCAGGCCTGTCTGGACCACACCTTTGGTGGCAAGTTGACCAGTTGTCTGGTCAATCCACGCGCCTGTCACGAGACCGAGCTCAATTACCTGCCCGTGCAGCAGATCAAGAAAATCGCGGTGGTCGGTGCCGGCCCGGCAGGTTTGGCCGCTGCTACCGTGGCGGCGGAGCGCGGGCATCAGGTCACCTTGTTCGATTCGGCCAGCGAGATCGGTGGTCAGTTCAACATCGCCAAGCGCGTGCCGGGCAAGGAAGAGTTCTTCGAAACCCTGCGCTATTTTTCTCGCAAGCTGCAAACCACCGGCATCGAACTGTGCCTGAACACGCGGGTGTCGGTGAGTGATTTGGTGGGTGCCGGTTACGACGACGTCATCCTCGCCACCGGTATCGCGCCACGCACCCCGGCCATTCCTGGCGTCGAACACGCCAAGGTGCTCAACTACCTGGACGTGATCCTGGAGCGCAAGCCGGTCGGGCAGAGCGTGGCGGTGATTGGCGCGGGCGGCATCGGTTTCGACGTGTCGGAATATCTGGTGCACAAGGGCGTGTCCACTAGCCTGGACCGCGCTGCATTCTGGAAAGAGTGGGGCATCGACAGCGCCTTGCAGGCGCGCGGTGGCGTGGCCGGGATCAAAGCCGAGCCCCATGTTCCTGCGCGTCAGGTGTTCCTCTTGCAGCGCAAGACATCCAAGGTCGGCGATGGCTTGGGTAAAACCACGGGCTGGATTCATCGCACGGGCCTGAAGAACAAGCACGTGCAAATGCTCAACAGCGTCGAATACCTGAAAATCGACGATGCCGGTCTGCACATCCGCATCGGCGAAGGTGAGTCGCACGTATTGCCTGTGGATAACGTGGTGATCTGCGCCGGCCAGGACCCGCTGCGTGAGCTGTATGACGGCCTGGTCGAGGCGGGTCAGAACGTGCACCTGATCGGCGGCGCGGATGTTGCTGCCGAACTGGACGCCAAGCGCGCGATCAACCAGGGCTCGCGATTGGCGGCTGAACTGTAAGATCCTGTTCGCAGGCAAGCCTGCTCCCACATCTATGGTTACCCCCTTTTCTGCAATACTGTTTTTGATGCGTGTTTGGCTTGCTTTAATCTATCCGGCGTCTGGGGAATATCGCACCCCGCGCCTCGATGAAAATCGCGCCCGACGACCCTTGATAGAATGACGGCTTTTTCAGCCGTGTGGGAGCCCAGGGTATTCGTCAGGCCGGTATGCCGTTCACGTCATCTGTTATCCAGCATCGCAAAACCAGGTGGGTGGTGCTCGGGTGACAGCAGGGTCAGGCGCTCATCGCGCTTGGCCCTGCATCGAATTCGCTGTGATTGGCCGCGATTGCCCAGGCAATGCGGCCTAATTTGTTGGCCAGGGCGCAGACCACATGATTGCTGTGGTGTCGGCTCAGCAGTTGGCGGACCCAGTCTGCCAACGCGCCTTTCTGTCGATCCAGAGCGATCAAATAGACCCGCGCACACTGGATTAACAACCTTCTCTGGTTGGGATCGCCGCGCTTGCTGATCCCCAAAAGTCTCGGCTTGCCGCCTGTCGTGTACTGCTTGGGCACCAACCCGATCGACGCCGAGTAGTCGCGACCACACTTGTACTGCTTGCCATCGCCCAGCTCCGAGGCCAGGACGCTGGAGGTGATCGGGCCGACGCCCGGAATTGTCATCAAACGGCGAGCCAGATCATCTTCAGCGGCTTGGCGTTTGATTTGCCGGTCCATGTCCTTGATCTTCACCTCGAGGTAATTGAAGTGGCTATGCAGCTCTAACAGCAGCGCTTTGAAAGCAGGCGGGATGCTCTTTTGATCAAGCAGGACGGGGAGCTCTCTGATTGATTTGTGGCTGGCACTCAACGCAATACCGATCTCCAGAAGGATGCAGTGAATCCGATTTGACGTCGCTATGCGGTCTCTGACGAAAGCATCGCGCACCGTAATCAACAGGCCCTGCGCTTGCCGGACTTCGGTTTTTGGCGAGACAAAATGAATATTCGGACGCTTGCGTGCTTCGTAAATCGCTTCGGCATCGGCAAAGTCATTTTTGTTGCTTTTGAGCATTGGCTTCACGTGCTTGGCGGCAATCAGCTTGGGCGTATGCCCGAGTTTGATCAGCTCACGCGCTAGAAAATGGGCACCGCCACAGGCCTCCATCACCACGGTGCAAGGGTCGAGGTTGGCAAAGAATGGCAACAGCGTCACGCGAGTGAGCTTCTTGCGAAGAATCTCCTTCTCGCGACTATCAAACTCAATAGCGTGGAAGCACTGTTTTCCCAGATCAACACTCACGACTTCTACACGATTCATGGCAATGGTCTCCGTTAGGTGCCCGATGAAAGCTTAGTGGCGTTTCACCGGGCGGGACGGGGGGTAACCATTTCATTAGAATATGCGGTTGAACTGTGCAGGCTGTGTGAAAACCCCAACAGAAAACTGAACTGCATGTTCGTACGTCAATTCTGAAATAGATCGGCTGTTGGACAGACCTGAATTTCACGTAGGAACGCGATTTTCAGGTCAGTTTTTAATCAGTTAATCGGTCGCGGAGGTTTTCACACAGCCTGTGTGGGAGCAGGCTTGCCTGCGAATAGCTTGACGCGGTCTACCTGAAACACCGATTCTGCCGCCATGTTCCCCCCAATCCCCACCCCACCCAACGCCCCCCTCGAACGCCTGCATCTGCCCTGGCTGAAACAGGCCGATGTCGATGTAGCGATCCTGCGTCTGGACCTGATCGACCCGCTGATCTCCGGCAATAAGTGGTTCAAGCTGGCCCACCATCTTACCGCGGCTGCCGAAGCCGGCGCTGACGGTGTCATCAGTCTGGGCGGTGCGCATTCCAACCACCTGCATGCGTTGGCGGCAGCCGGCAAACGCTTCGGCTTCCCGACTGTAGGCCTGTTGCGCGGGCATGCGCAGGAAACGCCGACCGTACTCGATTTGCAGGCATTCGGCATGCAACTGCACTGGCTGGGTTACGCCGGGTATCGCGCGCGGCATCAGGCGGATTTCTGGTTGCCGTGGCAGGCGCTCTACCCACATTTGCACGCGGTGCCCGAAGGGGGTGGCGGATTGCTCGGTGCCTTGGGTTGCGCCGACGTGTTGACTCAGGCGCGCAGCCAAATCAGCCGACTCGGCTGGAGCGATTATCACGCATGGTGGCTGGCGGCAGGCACCGGCACCACCCTGGCAGGGCTGGTTCTGGCCGAAGTTGGTGCACATCCGGTCTATGGTGCCCTGGCGGTGCCGGACGACCACGGCGTCGCCCAGCATGTGGCTGCCATCCTCGAACACGCGGATACACCCAGTCCCGTTTATCACCTGCTGGACGCCAGCCGCGGCGGCTTTGCCAAAACCGACCCGCACTTGCTGGACTTCATCGCCAGCAGCGAAGCCGAAAGCGGTCTGCCGCTGGAGCCGCTGTACACCGGCAAGGCACTACTGGCCCTGCACGATCAGGTGGCGGCCGGGTTGTTCGCGCGGGGCACGCGGTTGATCTTTGTCCATACCGGTGGCTTGCAGGGGTGGCGGGGGATAGAGGCGCGGGGGGTGAAGGGATAAGGATCTGATCCTTGTGGCACGAATCCTGCGACTACTCATCCGGTAGCGGGTCGCACCTGAGTACGTGGATGACTCTTCTGGAGTCAGCAGGTATCAGCGCTGTCCCGATAATCGATATCTTCCTAACGAGTGCGCCGAGGTCAGCATGACAACCCAAGCAATGAAGCGGGTGGACCCTGCTACCTTGAGACGCGTCATCTGCGCGGCGGCCATTGGCAACTTCGTCGAATGGTTCGACTTTGCGGTGTATGGCTTTTTGGCGACGACGATCGCTCAGCAGTTTTTCCCCAGTGGCGACCCCAGCGTTGCGTTGTTGAAGACGTTTGCCGTGTTCGCCGTGGCGTTCGCGTTTCGGCCACTGGGCGGTATTTTCTTTGGCATGCTCGGTGACCGGGTCGGGCGCAAGAAGACCCTGGCCTTGACCATCCTGCTGATGGCGGGCGCGACGACCTTGATCGGCGTGCTGCCCAGTTATGCGGCGATTGGCGTGTTGGCGCCGGTGCTATTGACCATGATCCGTTGCGCTCAAGGGTTTTCCGCCGGTGGCGAATACGCAGGCGCCTGCGCGTATTTGATGGAACACGCACCGCGCACCGAGCGCGCCTGGTACGGCAGCTTTGTACCAGTGTCGACGTTTTCCGCCTTTGCCTGCGCCGCTGTGGTGGCGTATGCGCTGGAATCGTCGCTGTCGCTGGAAGCCATGAACAGTTGGGGCTGGCGCTTGCCGTTTTTGGTGGCAGCGCCGCTGGGGCTGGTCGGTCTGTATCTGCGCTGGAAGCTGGATGAAACCCCGGCGTTTCAGGCTGTCACTGAAGAGCATGCGGTGGCCCATTCACCGTTGCGCGAAACCCTCAGAACCCATGGTGGCGCGATCTGCTGTCTGGGGGCGTTCGTTTCGCTGACAGCGTTGTCCTTTTATATGTTCACCACGTACTTCGCCACGTACCTGCAAGTCGCAGGCGGCCTCAGCCGGGCCACGGCATTGCTGGTGTCGGTGATCGCGCTGATTTTTGCCGCAGCAATCTGCCCATTGGCCGGGGCTTATTCCGACAGGGTAGGGCGTCGGGCCACAATGGCCAGTGCCGGTATCCTGTTGCTCGTGGTGGTGTATCCGGCATTCCTGATGGCCAGTTCCGGGTCATTCATTGCGTCGGTCATCGGCGTGATGCTGTTGGCGATCGGTGCCGTGCTCTGTGGCGTGGTCACCGCGGCCTTGCTCTCTGAAACCTTCCCGACCCGCACCCGTTACACCGCTTCGGCGATCACCTACAACATGGCGTACACGATTTTTGGTGGCACCGCGCCGTTGATGGCAACGTGGCTGATCAGCACCACGGGTAGCAATCTGTCGCCGGCTTTTTACCTGATGGTCGTCGCGGTGTTGGCGTTGGCTGGTGGTTTGGCATTGCCGGAGACTTCGAAAATATCTCTGCATGGCAGTGTTGGCGAGATTGACGCTGTGAAGTCTGTGATAGGGTCTGTTGCTTGATAGGCCTGCGAAGGGTCAGACCAAAGTCCGCAACAAAAAATGGCAATGCCGCACTAAAAAGTGGCACATTGGCGCCCCACGCGCTGGTGACACATTTTGCAAAGCGCATGTCCATTTTTACGGATGAAGTTCATGGCCCTGACAAACGCTCAGTCGAGCTCGATACCCCCGGTGGCCGCAAGTCAGAGCAGCCCGCTGGTCATGCGCATCATCGGTGCCGTGGCCTTGGCACACTTGATCAACGACCTGATCCAGTCTGTGCTGCCGTCGATCTATCCGATGCTCAAGGCAAATTACGGGCTGACCTTCTCCCAGGTCGGATTGATTACCCTGACTTTTCAGGTCACCGCATCGCTGCTGCAGCCGTGGGTCGGTTATTACACCGATCGCCATCCGAATCCGCTGTTGTTGCCCGCGGGTTCGATCTGCACGCTGGTGGGGATTGTGATGCTGTCGATGGTGGGCAGCTTTCCGCTCATTCTGCTGGCGGCGGCATTGATCGGCGTGGGTTCCTCGACCTTCCACCCGGAAGCTTCACGAGTGGCTCGCCTGGCGTCGGGAGGCCGCTTTGGTCTGGCACAGTCGTCGTTCCAGGTGGGCGGCAATGCGGGGTCGGCATTCGGGCCACTGTTGGCAGCGGCCATCATCATTCCGTTTGGTCAGGGCCATGTCGCGTGGTTCGGGCTGTTTGCCGTGTGTGCCATTGCCTTGCTGTACGCCATCAGTCGCTGGTACCGCGCGCATTTGAACCTGTTCAAACTCAGGGCAGGGCAACAAGCGACCCATGGTCTGTCGAAAAACCGGGTGATCGGTGCCCTGTTGGTCCTCGGGTTTCTGGTGTTTTCCAAATACTTCTACATGGCCAGCTTCACCAGTTATTTCACCTTCTACCTGATCCAGAAATTCGATCTGTCGGTGGCCAGTTCGCAACTGCACCTATTCCTGTTCCTCGGCGCAGTGGCGGCCGGTACGTTCTTTGGCGGCCCTATCGGCGACAAAGTCGGGCGCAAGACGGTGATCTGGTTCTCGATCCTGGGTGTGGCGCCGTTCACCTTGATGTTGCCCTACGCCGACCTGTTCTGGACCACGGTGCTGAGCGTGATCATCGGTTTCGTTCTGGCGTCGGCGTTTTCGGCCATCGTGGTGTTTGCCCAAGAGCTGGTGCCGGGCAATGTCGGCATGATCGCCGGGGTGTTCTTCGGCTTGATGTTCGGTTTCGGCGGGATTGGCGCGGCGTTGCTTGGCTACCTGGCGGATATCCACGGGATCATTTACGTGTACACGCTTTGCTCATTCCTGCCGCTGCTGGGGATATTTACGGTGCTGTTGCCCAACACTAAAAAGGTATGAGCGCCGATCACCTGTAGGAGCTGCCGAAGGCTGCGATCGACCGGGAACCGGTCGCTTTCTTGAGACCGCTGAAGGTCGTGCCGACCTTATCGCAGCCTTCGGCAGCTCCTACATAGATTCCGGCCGAACGCTCAGGCGGACGGCATCGACACAGCGATTGAGCTGATCGCGTTGGTCGTATCCCCGAGGTTGGGCCACTGATCCGATACCAGGAACAGTCGCTCGGCCTCTTCCCAGTCGCCCTCTTCATTTTCGGTCAAGCGCACCAACAGCTGCGCGGGTGCCAGCGGGTCCAGTTGGCTCAGCCAATCCTGCAGTTGATCGCTCTGCCAGGTCTGGGCTTCGCTGTAATGAGCGGGGGCCAGCCAGGCGTGGCGCGGCAGGGGTTGCCAACGGCCAGCGGGGCTTTGCGCGATGAACTCCGACCAGTCACGCTGATGCAGCCAGCGCCCGTTCAGGTGCTGACGGTGCGCGCCCGTCGGTGATTGCGCGTGGCCAGGCCATGGATACAGCAGATAACCCCCCAGCCACAGCTCGGCGCTGAACTGGCGGATATCCAGCGCAGCGAGGGCTTCGCGGCTCTCCGGACGCGCCGAGATGGGCAATTGATGTTGGCTCAGGTGCGTGAGTTTGCGGTCCAGCCGGTCATGACAGCCCGGTCCCAACCATTGCGCCGGGTCCTTGCCATCCCCCTGTTGTGGCCCCAAATAGAGCTTGATCGCCAATTCCACGTGATGCACGCCGTCGCGATCACGCAGCAGCATGTCCAGTTCCCCCAGTGTGTGCCCGGCCAGGCGGATCGGCAGGTTGGCGGCGATCATCTCGACGCCCGGGGCGTGTTGCACGGCAAATTGCCAAAGCCGCTCGTAATACAGGCCCAGGCGACGGGTCGCGCCCAGCGCCAGCCAGTGATTCAAGGCTCTGCTGTCCTGGTCCAGACTGAGCAACCAGTCGGCCAGCGTCTGCGGTGCTTGCACCCAATCGCTGCCGGTCAGGGGATGGCGCTGGGGCCAGGGTGTCTGGCTGAGCATGGGCGGCGCGAGGATGACCCATGCCAGGTCGCGCACTTCGGGATGGCGCAACTGGCGGGGAAGGTCGAGTAAGCTCGGAAACAAAGTCATGTTGCGAGAATAGCTGGTGTTGAGGGGTATGCGTCGGACACAAATCGAGTGTAGGAGCTGCCGAAGGCTGCGATCGACCGCGGAGCGGTCGCTGATGTTTCGATAATTGAAGGTCGTTCCGACCTTATCGCAGCCTTCGGCAGCTCCACAGAGGGAGTCAGATAGTTAGTCGTTTGCCGCTGAGTGGGCCTTTCACCCATAATCTCTTTCTTTAAGCCGTATCGAATCCCGCAGGAGCCCCATGGAGCAATTTCGCAATATCGGCATCATTGGTCGCCTCGGCAGTTCGCAGGTGCTTGATACCGTTCGCCGACTGAAGGCGTTTCTGCTCGAGCGGCACATGCACGTGATCCTCGAAGACACTATCGCCGAAGTCTTGCCTGGCCATGGTCTGCAAACGTCGACGCGTAAAATGCTCGGCGAAGTCTGTGACATGGTGATCGTCGTTGGCGGTGATGGCAGCTTGCTGGGCGCCGCGCGGGCCTTGGCGCGGCACAATGTGCCAGTGCTGGGGATCAACCGGGGCAGCCTGGGTTTCCTTACCGATATCCGCCCCGACGAACTGGAAGTGAAGGTCGCCGAAGTCCTCGATGGCCACTATCTGGTGGAAAACCGTTTCCTGCTTCAGGCCGAAGTGCGGCGTCATGGCGAAGCCATCGGTCAGGGTGATGCGCTCAACGACGTGGTGCTGCATCCGGGTAAATCGACGCGGATGATCGAGTTCGAGCTGTACATCGACGGCCAATTCGTTTGCAGCCAGAAGGCCGACGGCCTGATCGTTGCCACGCCAACCGGTTCGACCGCCTACGCGCTGTCGGCGGGCGGGCCGATCATGCACCCCAAGCTCGACGCCATCGTCATCGTGCCGATGTACCCCCACACCTTGTCGGGTCGGCCGATCGTGGTCGACGGCAACAGCGAGCTGAAAATCGTCGTGTCCAAAGACATGCAGATCTACCCGCAAGTCTCGTGTGACGGGCAGAACCATTTCACCTGTGCGCCCGGTGACACCATCACCATCAGCAAGAAGCCGCAAAAACTGCGGCTGATTCATCCCCTTGATCACAACTATTACGAAGTCTGTCGCACCAAGCTTGGCTGGGGTAGCCGGCTCGGTGGTGGAGGCGACTGATGCTCGATCCCGCGCGTAGCTATGATCTGATCGGTGACGTGCATGGCTGTGCCCATACCCTTGAGCACTTGCTCGACAACCTCGGTTACCGTTTTCAGGCGGGCGTCTGGCGCCACCCTGAACGTATCGCGCTGTTTCTCGGCGACATCATCGACCGTGGCCCGCGGATTCGCGAAGCGCTGCACATCGTTCATGACATGGTCGACGCCGGCCAGGCCCACTGCATCATGGGCAATCATGAGTTCAACGCACTGGGCTGGAGCACGCCGGCATTGCCCGGCAGCAACAAACAGTTCGTGCGCGAACATACGCCGCGTCACACACGGTTGATCGATGAAACCCTGACCCAATTCGCCCAGCACCCGGACGACTGGCGCGACTTCCTCGCGTGGTTTTACGAAATGCCGCTGTTTATCGACGCCGGTCGTTTCCGCATGGTCCACGCCTGTTGGGACGCGGGTTTGATCGAGCCGCTGCGGGCGCTGCATAGCGACGGTTGTATCGACGAACACTTCGTCCAGGCCTCCGCCGTGCCCGGCAGTTTCGCCAGTAACGTCTTTGATCGCCTGCTGCGCGGCACCGACATGCGCCTGCCGCATGGCCTGACCCTGACCGGCGGCGATGGCCTGACCCGCGCGTTTTTCCGCACCAAGTTCTGGGAAGACGACCCACAAACCTACGGTGACATCGTGTTTCAGCCCGACGCCTTGCCCGAACTGGTCGCGAAGACACCGTTGTCGTCGATCGAAAAAAACGCCTTGCTGCGCTATGGCAGCGACGAACCTTTGCTGTTCGTCGGACATTATTGGCGCAGTGGCAAGCCCGCCCCAATCCGGCCGAATCTGGCCTGTCTGGATTACAGCGCCGTGCTTTACGGCAAACTGGTCGCCTATCGGCTGGATCAGGAAACCTCTATCGACCCGCGCAAATTTGTCTGGGTCGATGTAGAACGTCCAGAGGCTGTGCAATGAGTCCTGTTGCGGTATTTCGTCTGCCGTTGACCACCGATTTGAGTGGCTTCGTCAGCCTGTTGCAGCGCTTGCGCGTGCCCCATCGCGTCAGTGAAGAATCGGGCGAGCAAGTGTTGTGGGTGCCAAACATGCAGTTGGCCGAGGACATTCGCTCGCTGTATCAACGCTTCCCTGACGGCGATCCGACCTACGAGTTGCCCGGCCCCGAGCAGGGTGCAACCTTCACCCAGCCCGGGCTCGTCCAGCAATTGCGCAACAGCCCAGTCACCACGCTGGTATTGCTGCTGAGCGCGATCGTCGCTGCCGTCACCCTGTTCGGAGACAACCTCGACACCCTGAGCTGGCTGACGTTTCTCGACTTCCGCGTGCACGGCGACTACGTCACCTTCACGCCGCTGGAAGACAGCCTCGCGGCCGGGCAGTGGTGGCGCATCGTCACGCCGATGCTGGTGCATTTCGGCATTCTGCATATCGCCATGAACGGCATGTGGTTTTGGGAACTGGGACGGCGGATCGAGTTGCGGCAGGGCAGTTGGCACTTGCTTGGGTTGACGTTGCTGTTCAGTGCGGTGTCCAACTACGCCCAATACTGGTACAGCGGGCCGACCCTGTTCGGGGGGCTGTCCGGCGTACTCTACGCCCTGCTCGGTCATTGCTGGATCTACCAGATGCTGGCGCCGAACCCGATTTATAGTTTGCCTCGCGGCGTGCTGGTCATGATGCTGGTCTGGCTGCTGCTGTGTATCTCGGGCCTGATCAGCATGCTCGGCTTTGGCGCCATCGCCAACGGAGCCCATGTCGGCGGCCTGATCATCGGTTGCGTTACAGGTCTGGTAGGCGGTGCGCTGGCCCGCCGGACTCGCTAAGATTGCGTCCTTACTTTGGAGAGTGGTATGTCCTCTTTTGTTGAAATGATCGAAAACATTACCCCGGATATCTACGAAAGCCTGAAATTGGCAGTGGAAATCGGCAAGTGGTCCGATGGTCGAAAATTGTCCCAGGATCAGCGTGAGCTGTCCTTGCAGGCATTGATCGCCTGGGAAGTGCAGAACGTGCCTGAAGAGCAACGCACCGGCTACATGGGCCCGCAGGAATGCAGCTCCAAATCGGCGCCAGTGCCGAACATTCTGTTCAAATCGGACGCTATCCATTGATCGAGATTGGCCGCGGTGCAATCAGCAAAATGTCGGCGCGCCTTGACGCGCCGACGGTGCAGTACGGGTTTCGTCTGGGCGAGGCGGACATTCCGGTCAACCCCATGATCGGCAAGACAGTACGTCTGGAATACCTGGGTGCCATCCATTGCACCCACTGCGGGCGCAAGACCAAGACCAGTTTCAGCCAAGGTTATTGCTATCCGTGCATGACCAAACTGGCGCAGTGCGATGTCTGCATCATGAGCCCGGAAAAATGCCACCACGCACTTGGCACCTGCCGCGATCCTGCGTGGGGCGAGCAATTCTGCATGACCGATCATGTGGTCTATCTGGCCAACTCTTCCGGGGTCAAGGTCGGCATCACCCGCGCCACCCAGTTGCCTACCCGCTGGCTTGATCAGGGGGCCAGTCAGGCCGTACCGATCGTGCGCGTGGCAACCCGGCAGCAGTCCGGTTTCGTCGAAGACCTGTTGCGCAGTCAAGTGGCCGACCGTACCAACTGGCGTGCCCTGCTCAAGGGTGATGCGCCGTCGGTGGATTTGAAAGCTGTTCGACAGCAACTGTTCGACACCTGCGGCGAAGGCTTGCAGGGCCTGCAAGAGCGATTTGGCCTACAGGCCATTCAACTCCTGCATGACGTCGAGCCGATTGAGATCCGTTACCCGGTCGAGGCTTATCCGGCCAAGATCGTCAGCTTCAATCTGGACAAGAACCCGATAGCCGAAGGCACGCTGCTGGGGATCAAGGGCCAATACCTGATCTTCGATACCGGCGTGATCAATATTCGTAAATACACGGCCTACCAGCTCGCCGTGCATCACTAGACGTGCCCACTAGGCATGCCCCACTCGGCGTGCCCCAGTAAAAGGATTCCAGCATGCGCACAGAACAACCGAAAATGATTTATCTGAAGGATTATCAGGCGCCTGAGTACCTCATCGACGAGACGCACCTGACCTTCGAGTTGTTCGAGGACCACACCCTGGTCCATGCGCAACTGGTGATGCGTCGCAACCCTGTGCGCGGGTCCGGTCTGCCGCCGCTGGTGCTGGATGGGCAGCTGCTCGAGCTGCTGTCGCTCAAGCTCGACGATACCAACCTGACACCCAGTGAATACCAACTGACGCCTGATCACCTGACCGTGCAGCCCAAGGCT
This sequence comes from Pseudomonas sp. ASL3, assembly GCF_056680425.1. NCBI lineage: Bacteria > Pseudomonadati > Pseudomonadota > Gammaproteobacteria > Pseudomonadales > Pseudomonadaceae > Pseudomonas > Pseudomonas sp. ASL3. Next base: position 587,480 of record NZ_CM155281.1, read on the forward strand.
GAACGGTTCACCCTCGACAGCACGGTGCGCATCCATCCGGAAACCAACACCGCACTGGAAGGCCTGTACAAATCCAGCGGGATGTTCTGCACCCAGTGCGAAGCCGAAGGTTTTCGCAAGATCACCTATTACCTCGACCGCCCGGACGTGATGAGCCGGTTCACCACCACCCTCAGCGCCGACAAACACAGCTTCCCGGTGCTGCTGTCCAACGGCAACCCGATTGCCAGCGGCCCGGAAGAGGGCGGTCGGCACTGGGCGACCTGGGAAGATCCATTCATGAAACCGGCGTACCTGTTCGCGCTGGTGGCCGGTGATCTGTGGTGCGTGGAAGACGTGTTCACCACCATGAGTGAGCGCAACGTGACCCTGCGCATTTATGTCGAGCCGGAAAACATCGACAAATGCCAGCACGCCATGAACAGCCTGAAGAAGTCCATGCGCTGGGACGAAGAAACCTACGGTCGCGAATACGATCTGGATATCTTCATGATCGTGGCGGTCAACGATTTCAACATGGGCGCCATGGAGAACAAGGGCCTCAACATCTTCAACTCCAGCTGTGTGCTGGCCCGTGCCGAAACCGCCACCGATGCCGCGCACCAGCGGGTCGAGGCCGTGGTCGCCCACGAATATTTCCACAACTGGTCGGGCAACCGCGTGACCTGCCGCGACTGGTTCCAGCTGTCGCTCAAGGAAGGTTTCACGGTGTTCCGCGACGCCGAGTTCTCGGCGGATATGAACTCGCGCACGGTCAAGCGCATCGAAGACGTCGCCTACCTGCGCACTCATCAGTTTGCCGAAGATGCCGGTCCCATGGCCCACGCTGTGCGCCCGGACAGCTTCATCGAGATTTCCAACTTCTACACCCTGACGGTGTATGAGAAGGGCTCGGAAGTTGTGCGCATGTTGCGCACCTTGCTCGGTGCCGAGGGCTTCCGCAACGGCAGCGACCTGTACTTCGAACGCCATGACGGTCAGGCCGTGACCTGCGATGACTTCATCAAGGCCATGGAAGACGCCAACGGTGTCGAGCTGACCCAGTTCAAGCGCTGGTACAGCCAGGCTGGCACCCCTCGGTTGGCGGTCAGCGAGGCGTATGACAGCGCCGCGAAAACCTACAGCCTGACCTTCCGCCAGAGCTACCCGGCGACCCCGGACAAGCAGGAAAAACAACCCTTCGTGATCCCGGTGGAACTCGGCTTGCTGAATGCACAGGGCGGCGAAATCGCCCTGCGTCTGTCCGGCGAAGCCGCGGCCGTCGGCACCACTCGGGTGATTTCGGTGACCCAGGCCGAGCAGACCTTCACCTTCGTCGACATCGCTGAAAAACCGCTGCCTTCATTGCTGCGTGGCTTCTCGGCGCCGGTGAAACTGAGCTTCCCGTACAACCGCGACCAATTGATGTTCCTGATGCAGCACGACAGCGACGGCTTCAATCGCTGGGAAGCGGGCCAGCAACTGTCGGTGCAGGTGTTGCAGGAACTGATCGGCCAATATCAGAAGGGCGCCCAACTGGTACTCGATCAGCGTCTGGTCACGGCGTTGAGCAGCGTGCTGGCTGACGATCAGCTCGATCAGGCCATGGTCGCCGAGATGCTGTCGTTACCGGGTGAGGCCTACCTGACGGAAATCAGCGAAATCGCCGATGTGGACGCCATCCACGCCGCCCGTGAATTTGCCCGCAAGCAACTGGCCGACAGTCTGTTCGACGGCCTGTGGCAGCGCTATCAAGCCAACCGCGAGCAGTCGAAAACCACCGCTTACATGGCCGAAGCCGAACATTTCGCCCGCCGAGGCCTGCAAAATATCGCGCTGTCGTACCTGATGCTCAGCGGCAAACCGCAAGTACTGGCGGCCAGCCTTGAACAGTTCGATTCCTGCGACAACATGACCGAACGGCTGACCGCGCTGGCGGTGCTGGTCAACTCAACCTTCGCCGAAGAAAAGGCCAAGGCGTTGGCCACCTTCGCCGACAACTTCAAGGACAACCCGTTGGTCATGGACCAATGGTTCAGCGTCCAGGCAGGTAGCACCCTTCCGGGAGGGCTACAACGGGTTCAGCAGTTGATGGAACACCCGGCCTTCACCCTGAAGAACCCGAACAAGGTCCGCGCGTTGGTCGGTGCCTTCGCCGGTCAGAACCTGATCAACTTCCATGCCGCTGATGGTTCGGGTTATCGCTTCCTGGCGGATCTGGTGATTCAACTGAACGCCTTCAACCCGCAGATTGCCTCTCGCCAATTGGCCCCGCTGACCCGCTGGCGCAAATACGACAGCGCCCGTCAGGCGCTGATGAAAACCGAGCTGGAACGCATCCGTGCCTCGGGCAATCTGTCGAGCGACGTGTATGAGGTGGTGAGTAAAAGTCTGGCTTGATTCATCCGCAACAAATCGAGGGCGCTACCCGCAGGTGATGGGGCAGCGCCTTTTTTATGTCTGGAAAATGGGGCTCCAATGCTCAGCGGGATTGCGGTGATCTCTTCGCAGGCAAGCCTGCTCCCAGTGTGCCCGGCATGGGCCAAAACCAGCCATCTGAAAGCGATGGCCAGAGTAAGTGACGACAACTGTAGTGAAACGCAAGGTGGACGCCGTGAGGCCAAGCTGAAAGAAGCGCGTAGCAAAGGCACGACCGTAGGAACACGAACAGGCAGCGAGGCTGGATGCGGGCGATTAGTGTGCTGGGAACCACGAAATCCGACTGTCACCGAAAGACGCATTCAGTAGAGCCTGACGGCACGGGCCGATGGTTTTGGCACCTTACCCGGGGAGATCTCGCACACGTCAGTGAGCGAGAAGTCAGCAGAGGCCGTAGTAGCGAAGATGAGCGGTAATGCGCTTGGAGCAAAGGGCCGAAGGATAAACAACACCCGTAATGGACTTCTTACATTGAGCCAGAGCTCTTTGAAACCGAACCCGGAAAAGTGCAGTGACACCGACGGGTTGGCCGGACATGAATGCCCGGGTGGATCCCGGAGAACTAATGAAAGGAAAGAGCGAGTGATGTGTCAGACGGAACAGGAAACTGGAGACGTGTTGAGCGAAATCAGCGTGGAGCAGGTTGTCGAGGCTGACAACATGCGCCGTGCGTTCAAGAAAGTCCGGGCCAACAAAGGTGCGCCCGGGGTTGACGGTATTAGCACTGAAGACCTCGAAGCGCACTTGGTCAAGCATTGGCCGGGCATCAAGGAAAAGCTTCTGGCCGGGAGCTACCAGCCCGGTCCGATCAGGGGTAAAACGATCGGCAAACCCCAAGGCGGAGAACGGCTGCTGGGGATTCCCAACACGCAGGATCGAGTGATCCAGCAAGCGGTAAGCCAGCAACTGACGAAGCTTTGGGACGGTGGTTTCAGTGAGCACAGCTACGGGTTCAGGCCCGGGCGCAGCAACCTTGACGCGATCAGGGCGGCGAAAGACTTCGTGCTCAGCGGCAAGACCTGGGTTGTCGATGTGGACATTGAAGCGTTCTTTGACGAGGTCAATCACGACCGACTCATGACGCGCATCACCCGCGACATCCGGGACAAGCGGCTGAACAAGTATCTGGCGTCGAACCTGCGCGCGGACATGGTCCTGAACGGCCAGCGGCACAAACGCACGGCGGGCGTACCGCAAGGTGGTCCGCTGAGTCCGCTGCTGGCCAATCTGTATCTGGACCCGCTGGACAAGGAGCTGGAAACTCGAGGGCTGAGCTTCTGTCGCTATGCAGACGACCTGATGATCTTTGTCGAAAGCGAGCGCAGCGCAGAGCGAATACTGGAAAGCATCGTGGCGTGGATCGAGAAACACCTGAAGCTGAAGGTCAATGCCAGCAAGAGCGGCACGGGTCGTCCTTGGGAACGCGATTTTCTGGGTTATCTGATCGACGAGGAAGGCAACAATCACCTGTCGGGCAGGACGGTCAAGCGATACCGCAAACGCGTTCGTGAATGTTGGTCAGCCAGACAGGGACTCACCTCCCGGGAACTGGTTGAGCAATGGAGAGGTTATCTTCTTGGCTGGTTTGGTTATTTCCGGCTGGCCACGGAGCGAAACTTCACGCAGCTCTCACAATGGACGCGGCGCCACATGCGCAAGTGCTTTTGGCAGCGGTGGCATAACCGCAAGGGTCGTATGGCCCAACTGCTGAAGATGGGCATCTCGAAACGAGGGCTTGCGCGAGTGAGTTTTCACGACGGAGCTTGGAAAGCGGCGGCACATCCGGCCATGCACCAAGCCTTGAACAACAAACGCTTGAAGCAATATGGCCTGATCACCGCGCAGGATCTCGCCTCAGTGCAATACTGAGCAGTCCAACCGCCGGATGCGGAAAACCGCACGTCCGGTGGTGTGGGAGGGGTAACGGGCTAGTCCCGTTACCTCGACCCGATCAGTAGGTCGAGCAGTCTGTGGGAGCAGGCTTGCCTGCGAAGAGGCCCCATCAGGCAAACGAATACCCTGTTATCACCCCCCGTTCTGCTTAACAAAAGATAACGTCATGTCGATTGTCAGACGTTTCTAAAGCTAGCTAGGATAGGTCTGCTTCCAAAAGGGTGTTTCTAGAGCGCTTGCGGCCACTTGGCACACCTTTGCGGACGACCAAATAACAATAACGGGGGAAAGGTCTATGAGTGAGCCTATCAATCGGCGCACCCAGTCCGGTGGGGACGTGGTGACATACCGTCCGCTGGCATTACGTAAAGGCAAGTCCCTGACGACAGCGCTCTCAGTGTCCCTCATCCAGCTCAGTATGCTCTCGGTATTTGCTTTCGCCACACCCTCGCAGGCTGCGCAAAGTACCGCTGGCGACAGCGTTTTCTCCATTGAATCGCCCAAGTCCTCTCGGGGCCTGTTGCTCGGCGTGACTCATGCCGGTGCGCGTCTGGTCGTCGTCGGCGACCGGGGCCACATTCTGTATTCCGATGATCAGGGCAAGACCTGGACTCAGGCCAAAGTGCCGAGCCGGCAGTTGCTGACCGCCGTCTATTTTGTCGATGACAAGCATGGCTGGGCGGTCGGGCACGATGCACAGATTCTTGCCAGCGCCGATGGCGGCGTGACCTGGATCAAGCAATTCGAAGACCTCAAGCGTGAAGCGCCGCTCCTGGACGTCTGGTTCAAGGACGCCAGCACCGGGTTTGCCGTAGGCGCCTACGGTGCGCTGCTGACGACCACCGACGGCGGTGAGCACTGGGCTGATGTCAGCGACCGCATCGACAACCAGGACCAGTACCACTACAACGGCATCGCTCAGGTGAAGGATGCCGGTCTGTTTATCGTCGGCGAGCAGGGCAGCATGTTCCGCTCCGCCGATGACGGACAAACCTGGGAGCATGTGCAAAGCCCGTATCAGGGGTCTCTGTTCGGCGCCATCGGTACCGCCCAATCCGGCACGCTGCTCGCCTACGGCTTGCGCGGTAACCTGTTTCGCTCCACTGACTTCGGCACCACCTGGAACGCCATCGAGCTCAAGGGCGCACGCGGCCCGCTGGAGTTCGGCCTGTCGGGCGCCGCCTTGTTGCCAAATGGTTCGCTGGTGCTGGTAGGCAATGGCGGCAGCGTCATGGGCAGCAACGACGATGGTCTTACGTTCACTGTGTCCAACCGTCCTGACCGTATTTCCCTGTCCGGGGTGACCGCCGACGATAAGGGCGATCTGATTCTGGTAGGACAAGGCGGCGTTCACGTTACCTCGCCAACTGGCGCTGAGCTGGTCCAACAATAAGACCTATTAAGGCGAGGAAGTTTTCGCATGACCAATCATCAACCTCTTCATCATCATCAAGACAAGGCCACGCTCCTTGAACGGTTGATCTTCAACAATCGCCCGGCAGTGATTTTCATCTGCCTGCTGGTCAGTGTTTTTCTGTTCTATCAGGCGACCCTGGTAAGGCCCTCCACCAGTTTCGAAAAAATGATTCCGCTTGAGCATCCCTTCATCCAGAAGATGCTCGAACACCGCAACGATCTGGCCAACCTGGGCAACACCGTGCGGATCTCCGTGGAAGCGGTGGATGGCGATATTTTCTCCAAGGACTACATGGAGACCCTGCGTCAGATCAACGACGAGGTGTTCTACATCTCCGGTGTCGATCGCTCCGGGATGAAGTCGTTGTGGAGCCCGAGTGTGCGCTGGACCGAAGTGACCGAAGAAGGTTTTGCCGGTGGTGAAGTCATCCCGCAGAGCTACAACGGTTCAGAAGACAGCCTCGATCAACTGCGCAACAACGTACTCAAGTCCGGTCAGGTCGGTCGGCTGGTGTCCAACGATTTCAAGTCGAGCATCGTTGAGATACCGCTGCTGGAGTCCTACCCGGACCCGAATGATCAGGGCAAGTTGCTCGCCCTCGATTACCGGCAGTTTTCCCACCAGCTCGAAGAGAAAATTCGCGACAAGTTCCAGGCGCAGAACCCCAATGTGAAGGTGCACATCGTCGGTTTCGCCAAGAAAGTCGGCGACTTGATCGATGGCCTGATCATGGTGGTGATGTTTTTCGGCGTCGCCTTCCTGATTACCCTGGTGTTGCTGTTCTGGTTCACCCGGTGCATCCGCAGCACCATTGCCGTACTCAGCACCACGTTGATCGCAGTGGTCTGGCAACTGGGGCTGATGCACGTGGTCGGCTTCGGGTTGGACCCGTATTCGATGCTGGTACCGTTCCTGATTTTCGCTATCGGTATTTCCCACGGCGTACAGAAGATCAACGGTATCGCCCTGCAATCCAGCGGCGCCGATAACGCCTTGACCGCCGCTCGACGGACTTTCCGCCAGCTGTTTTTGCCGGGGATGATCGCGATCCTCGCCGACGCAGTGGGTTTCATCACCCTGTTGATCATCGACATCGGCGTGATCCGCGAGCTGGCCATCGGGGCTTCGATTGGTGTGGCGGTCATCGTCTTTACCAACCTGATTCTGTTGCCGGTGGCGATCTCCTATGTCGGCATCAGTAAAAGAGCCGTTTCGCGCAGTAAAAAGGATGCGGTGCGTGAGCATCCGTTCTGGCGCCTGCTGTCGAATTTCGCCAGCGCGAAAATCGCTCCGGTGTCCATTGTCCTGGCGTTGTTGGCCTTTGGCGGCGGGCTCTGGTACAGCCAGAACCTGAAAATCGGCGACCTCGATCAGGGTGCACCGGAACTGCGTCCGGATTCGCGCTACAACAAGGACAACAGCTTCATCATCAACAACTACTCCACCAGCTCCGATGTGCTGGTGGTGATGGTCAAGACCCCGCCTGAAGGCTGCTCCGCCTACCCGACGATGTCCGCCATCAATGAACTGGCCTGGAAGATGGAAAACACCCCGGGCGTGCAGTCGGCGATCTCCCTGGTGACGGTGTCCAGGCAGATGATCAAGGGCATGAACGAGGGCAACCTGAAATGGGAATCCCTGTCGCGCAACAAGGATGTGCTGAACAACTCCATCTCCCGCGCCGATGGTCTGTACAACAACGATTGCTCGTTGGCGCCGCTGCTGGTGTTCCTCAACGACCACAAGGCCGAAACCCTCGACCGTGCGGTGCATGCCGTGAAGGAGTTCGCCAAGGACAACGACAAGGATGGTCTGCAATTCCTCCTCGCCGCGGGTAACGCCGGGATCGAAGCGGCCACCAACGAAGTGATCAAGGAGTCGGAGCTGACGATCCTGATCCTGGTTTATATCTGCGTGGCGACCATGTGCATGATCACTTTCCGTTCGTGGGCGGCGACACTCTGCATTGTTCTGCCGCTGGTACTGACCTCGGTACTGGGTAACGCCCTGATGGCGTTCATGGGCATCGGCGTGAAAGTCGCGACCTTGCCGGTGGTGGCGCTGGGTGTGGGGATCGGTGTCGATTACGGCATCTATATCTACAGCCGTCTGGAAAGCTTCCTGCGTGCCGGTCTGCCGCTGCAAGAGGCGTATTACGAGACCCTGAAATCCACCGGCAAAGCGGTGTTGTTCACTGGTCTGTGCCTGGCCATCGGCGTCTGCACCTGGATCTTCTCGGCGATCAAGTTCCAGGCCGACATGGGCCTGATGCTGACCTTCATGCTGCTTTGGAACATGTTCGGCGCCCTGTGGCTACTGCCGGCACTGGCGCGGTTCCTGATCAAACCGGAGAAAATGGCGGGCCAGGTAGGGCATTCGTTGTTCTCCCACTGAGTCCACCCGCAATAAAAAAACCGCAGCTCAAGGGCTGCGGTTTTTTTTCGGAAATTCTTGGCGGGCAACAGACTTGTAGGAGCTGCCGAAGGCTGCGATCGACCGCGGAGCGGGCGCTGCGGTTGAACACATGAAGGTCGTTCCGACCTTATCGCAGCCTTCGGCAGCTCCTACAGGGAATTTGCGTCAGCTCACAACCCCAAATCCCGCCCCAACACCACGCTCAGTGCGTTCCTCGCGTCATCCAGCTGCACCAGCGTCGCATGCCGGGCGCCGAGGGCGTCGCGGTTTTCGATGGCGGTGAGGATCGCTTTGTGACGCGGCATTGCCAGCTCATGCAGATTTGGCCGTTGGTTGGAGTGCTTCAACGCTTCACGCAGCGCCAGCGACAGCATGTTGCACAGGTGTGCGAGCAGGTCGTTATGGGTGGCGTCGGCAATTCGGCTGTGGAAATCCAGGTCGGGCTGCAACAGCGCTTCGGGCGTCGGCGCGGCTTCCATCCGTTGATAGGCCTCGCCGATCGAAGCGATGTCCTGATCGGTCGCGTGCTGGGCGGCGAGGGCCGCTGCGGCGGGCTCGATGATGCTGCGCACGCTGGTCAGCAGGTTGAAGAATTCGTTTTGCGGCGTACTTTGCATGACCCAATGCAGCACATCCGGGTCAAGCAAATGCCATTCGCGACGCGGTTTGACCACCGTGCCGACGCGCGGCCGGGAATACACCAGGCCTTTGGCGACCAACACCCGGGTCGCTTCACGCAGCACTGGCCGGCTGACCGCATACTCTTCGCACAGGGTCGCTTCGGCGGGCAATTTATCGTCGGGCTTGAAGCGGCCGGATACGATCTGCATACCGATGTCCTGAACGATACGGGCATGCATGCTTTTGCGGTCGGAAGGCTTACGGTAATCCATGAGGGTGCGGGTCGATCCTGAGCGTTAGTGCGGCGGATCATAACATTGGCAAGGCATAAACACTGCGGTGCTCCAATCGCGGGCAAGCCCGCTCCTACACAGGCTGTGTGAAAACCCCAACAGAAAACTGAACTGCGCGTTCGTACGTCAATTCAGAAATAGATCGGCTGCTGGACAGACCTGGATTTCACGTAGGAACGCGATTTTCAGGTCGGTTTTTAATCAGTTAATCGGTCGCGGAGGTTTTCACACAGCCTGTACAGGTACGCAATCATCTGTGGGAGCAGGCTTGCCTGCGAACAGGTCACCTCAATCAATGCGAATGACGCGGCACCTCGGCACCCCGGCAGCCGACCAGGAAGTCGAAGTCGCAGCCCTGATCGGCTTGCATCACATGATCGATGTACAGCTGACGATAACCACCCAACAGCAATTTCTCAGGGGCCTGCCAGTCGGCCAGACGCGCCGCCAGTTCGGCATCGGGGATGTCCAGGTGCAGACGGCCATTGGCGCAGTCGAGTTCGATCCAGTCACCTTCCTGTACCACCGCCAACGGTCCGCCCGCAGCGGCTTCCGGCGCGATGTGCAACACCACGGTGCCGTAAGCAGTGCCGCTCATGCGTGCATCGGAGATGCGCACCATGTCAGTCACGCCCTGGGCCAGCAGTTTCGCCGGCAAGCCCATGTTGCCGACTTCGGCCATGCCCGGATAACCCTTTGGTCCGCAGTTTTTCATCACCATGACGCAGCTGGCGTCGATGTCCAGTTCCGGGTCGTTGATCCGTGCCTTGTAGTGGTCGAAGTTCTCGAACACCACGGCGCGGCCACGGTGCTGCATCAATTCGGCGCTGGCCGCCGACGGTTTGAGCACGGCACCCAAAGGGGCGAGGTTGCCGCGCAATACGCAGATGCCGCCGTCAGCACGAATGGGGTTGGAGAGGGTGCGGATCACTTCGTCCTCCCCGTAGATCGGCGCGGCTTTGGTGTTTTCCCACAGACTTTTGCCGTTGACGGTCAGGGCATTCGGGTTGGGCAACAGATTGCCTTCGCCGAGGCGCCGCAGTACCGCAGGCAGGCCGCCAGCGTAGTAGAACTCTTCCATCAGGAAGCGCCCCGAGGGTTGCAGGTCGACGATGGTTGGTATGCCGCGACCCATGCGGGTCCAGTCGTCCAGGTCCAGCTCGACACCGATGCGCCCGGCAATCGCCTTCAAATGAATGACCGCATTGGTCGAGCCACCGATGGCGGCGTTGACGCGAATGGCGTTTTCGAAGGCTTCCTTGGTGAGGATCTTCGACAGGCGCAAATCTTCACGGACCATGTCCACTGCGCGCATACCGGACATATGCGCCAGTACGTAACGCCGCGCATCGACCGCCGGGATTGCCGCGTTGTGCGGCAACGACGTGCCGAGGGCTTCGGCCATGCAGGCCATGGTCGAGGCTGTGCCCATGGTGTTGCAGGTACCTGCTGAACGCGACATACCGCCTTCGGCCGCGAGGAAGTCATCGAGGCTGATCTGCCCGGCTTTCACCTGTTCGCTGAGTTGCCAGACCGCCGTACCGGAGCCGATGTCCTTGCCTTTGTGTTTGCCGTTGAGCATCGGGCCGCCAGTCACGACGATGGCGGGCACGTCGCAGCTGGCGGCGCCCATCAGCAACGCCGGGGTGGTTTTATCGCAGCCGGTCAGCAACACCACGCCATCGATCGGGTTGCCGCGAATCGCTTCTTCGACATCCATGCTTGTCAGGTTGCGGGTGAACATGGCGGTAGGGCGCAGGTTGGATTCACCGTTGGAGAACACCGGGAACTCCACCGGGAAGCCGCCCGCTTCGATCACGCCTCGTTTGACGTGCTCGGCGATCTGCCGGAAATGCGCGTTGCACGGGGTCAGTTCCGACCAGGTGTTGCAGATGCCAATGATCGGCTTGCCCTGGAATTGATGGTCGGCGATGCCTTGGTTCTTCATCCAGCTGCGGTACATGAAGCCGTTCTTGTCGGCCGTACCGAACCATTGGGCAGAACGCAGGACAGGTTTTTTATCAGACATGATCGGCACTCTTATTGTAAGACTTAATAGCATTTATGACGATTAAAGTAAGCCTAAATACGTGAGTTTGGAAGAGTTGTGGCTTAAATAGTAATACTATATAGTCGATTTCCAATGAGGGACGACCCTGCCGAACGTGCTGACTCAATCCAGGCACTCAAGCGCAGAGGCGATCCCCAGAGGTTCCATAACAAAAATAATTGGAGACCGCTTTCATGAGCCAGGAACTCAGGCTTATACGTCGCATCACCCTGAAACTGATCCCCTTCCTGATCCTGCTGTACCTGATCGCTTACGTGGATCGCTCCGCCGTTGGTTTCGCCAAGCTGCACATGGGCGCGGACCTTGGCATCGGTGACGCGGCCTACGGGCTGGGTGCCGGTCTGTTTTTTATCGGTTACTTCCTGTTGGAGATCCCCAGCAACCTGATGCTTGAGCGCTTCGGCGCCCGCCGCTGGTTCGCCCGCATCATGATCACCTGGGGCGCAATCACCATCGGCATGGCCTTCGTTCAAGGGCCGCACAGCTTTTACCTGATGCGCTTGCTGCTCGGCGCGGCTGAAGCCGGCTTCTTCCCTGGGGTCCTGTATTACATCACTCAATGGTTCCCGGTTCGCCATCGCGGCAAAATCCTCGGGTTGTTCATCCTCTCGCAACCCATCGCCATGATGGTCACCGGGCCGGTTTCCGGTGGCCTGCTGGGCATGGATGGGGTACTCGGTCTGCATGGCTGGCAATGGCTGTTCATCGTCATCGGCACCCCGGCGATTCTGCTCACCTGGCCAGTACTGCGCTGGTTGCCGGACGGTCCGAAGCGCGTGAAATGGATGGACCAGACCGAGAAGGACTGGCTGGCCGGCGAGTTGAAAAAGGATCTGGAAGAATATGGCCAGACCCGTCACGGCAATCCGCTGCACGCCCTCAAAGACAAGCGCGTGCTGTTGTTGTCGCTGTTCTACCTGCCCGTGACGCTGAGCATCTATGGGCTGGGCCTGTGGCTACCGACCTTGATCAAACAGTTTGGCGGCAGCGACCTGACCACCGGTTTCGTCTCGGCGGTGCCTTATATCTTCGGGATCATCGGTTTGTTGATCGTGCCGCGCAGTTCCGACCGTTTGAACGACCGCTACGGCCATCTGGCGGTGCTGTATGTGCTCGGCGCCATTGGCCTGTTCTTCAGCGCCTGGCTGACGATGCCGGTGCTGCAATTGGCGGCGCTGTGCCTGGTGGCGTTCTCGCTGTTTTCCTGCACGGCGGTGTTCTGGACCCTGCCGGGACGTTTTTTTGCCGGAGCCAGCGCGGCGGCCGGGATCGCGTTGATCAACTCGGTCGGCAACCTCGGCGGCTATATCGGCCCCTTCGTGATCGGCGCGCTGAAGGAATACACCGGCAATCTGGCTTCGGGCCTGTACTTCCTGTCCGCGGTGATGCTGTTCGGCCTGGTGCTGACCGGCGTCGTCTACCGCCTGCTGGAGCGCAAACACGCCCTGGCCCCCACTCAATTCGCCGCCAGCGCCCGCAATCAAAGGGCTCAGCCGGCCAGTCGTCCTTGAATCCTGCAAAGAAGGGAGCATGAACATGCGTTTAGTACAGTTCGAATTGAGCAACGGCCAGCGCCGCGTCGGCGTGGTCGACAGTGATCGGGTGCACGAAGTACGGGACGCAGGCAGCGTCCGCGAGCTGGCGCTGGCTGCCATCGAGGCGGGTGTCAGTCTGGTGCAACAGGTCGACAGCCAAGGGCTGGGGACCAACCACGATTACGCGCAATTGCTGCAGAATCTGCGCATTCTGCCGCCGCTGGACCATCCCGATCCGGCCCACGTGTTGGTCAGTGGCACCGGGCTGACGCATCTGGGCAGCGCGGCTACTCGCGACAAAATGCACCAGCATGCGGTTGACGATACGTCGCTGACCGACAGCATGCGCATCTTCCAATGGGGTCTGGAAGGTGGCAAGCCAGCAACCGGCCAGGACGGAGTGCAGCCGGAATGGTTCTATAAAGGAGACGGCAGCATCGTCGTCCGTCCGGGGTGCGCGTTCCCGCTGCCGCCGTTCGCCGAAGATGCCGGGGAAGAGCCGGAACTCAGCGGTTTGTATGTGATTGGTCATGACCACAAGCCTCACCGTCTGGGCTTCGCCATCGGCAATGAATTCTCCGACCATGTGATGGAGCGCAAAAATTACCTGTACCTCGCTCACTCCAAACTGCGCGCCTGTTCGTTCGGCCCTGAGTTGCGGGTCGGTGAACTGCCGAAGAATCTCTCTGGCATCAGTCGGATCCGCCGTAACGGTGCGGTGCTCTGGGAAAAACAGTTCCTCAGTGGCGAGGCCAACATGTGCCACAGCTTTGAGAATCTCGAATATCACCACTTCAAATACAGCCAGTTCCTGCGTCCGGGCGATGTGCACATTCATTTCTTCGGCACCGCGACATTGTCGTTCGCCGACGGTGTGCGTACTCAGCCGGGTGACCAGTTCGAAATCAGCCAGGCTGACTTCGGCGCGCCGTTGGTGAATGGGATTGCATTGGCGGAGTCGGTGTTTGAGCCGGGTGAGGTGGGGCAGCTTTAAGCTCAACAAATTCGCTCCTACCGAGGACTGCGGTCTTCCTGTGGGAGCGAATTCATTCGCGAAGGGGCCAGAACAGTCAACATCATCAGCGCCTGATACACCGCCTTCGCGAATGAATTCGCTCCCACATTGTTTCTGCGATGAACCTCGATCCGCCATTTCGCCTATCATTCGCCCCTTTACCTCAGGCGATTGATCCTATGACCACCCCAACCCTTCTCGCAGCCCTGCAAACCTCCACCATGCTGGAAATCGACGGGCTGCATGCCTGGGAATTTTCCCTGGGTGACGAACAGCTTGTGATCCAGGCCGTTGACGGTCGCGATAAAAAAATCTGGAAATTTACCCTGGCCCAAGTCGACGCCGCGACCTTTGACCCGCAACTGCAAAGCTGGGTGCTCTCCGACGGCAGCGCCGATCACCGACTCGTGTGCCTCGACGCGTTCACTCCGAGCGACGAAGACGACAGTGAGGATGCCCCCGTGCAGGACTGATCTACACAGGCTGTGTGAAAACTACTGCGCTCGGCAATACTGCGTTAAAAACAGGCTCGGAATGCTCATTTACAACCCGTAGACTCCGCTTCCTCGCCTGTTTTTGCCTTGTCTTGCCTTCGCTCGCTACGTTTTCAAACAGCCTGTACCGCAGTCAGTCGAGTTTCCTACGGCGGCTATACTGCGTTTCACACAGGCTCAACGGATCTGAGCCCCACACGATAGGGAGATCCACCATGAGCACTGAAGGTGCAGGAAAAAATCGCCCACGCCTGTTAGCGACTCTGGTCGGGCTGGTGTTGTTGGCGTTGGGCCTGGTCATGCTGGCCGGAGGCGTCAAGCTGGTGCAGTTGGGCGGTTCGCTCTACTACGCGCTGGCGGGTGCCGGTTTTGCGCTGAGCGGAGTGTTGCTGATTCTGGCGCGGCGCTCTGCGATAGGGCTGTACGCTTTTCTGCTGTTCATCAGCACGGTATGGGCATTTTGGGAAGTCGGGCTGGACTGGTGGCAACTGGTTCCGCGTTTGTCCCTGTGGTTTGTCCTCGGCCTCGTGTTGTTGCTGCCTGCAGTGCGCCGCCCGTTGAAGCCGCACGACCAACCGCTTTCCACCGCCAGCCTGAGCCTGGCGGTGCTGGTTGCGGGTGCCGCTGCGGTGGGCAGCCAATACACGCATTCCGACGACATTCAGGGCAGCCTGACCCGCACCGATGCCGGTGTACCGCGCGACGCACCGCATCAGCCAGAAGGCGACTGGCAGTCATACGGGCGCAGTGCGTTCGGTGATCGTTATTCACCTCTGGCGCAAATTACCCCGGACAACGCTTATCTGTTGGCACCTGCCTGGACCTTTCGCACGGGCGATTTGCCGGGCCCCCACGATCCGCAGGACACCGCGGCAGAGAACACACCGCTCAAGGCCAACGGCATGCTTTACCTGTGCACACCGCACAGTCAGGTGATCGCTCTGGACCCGGATTCGGGTAAAGAGATCTGGCGCTTCGACCCCAAAATCAGCACGCAGAACGCCAGCAACTTCAAAGGTTGGGCGCACATGACCTGTCGCGGTGTGGCCTACCATGACGCCGGGGCTTATGGCCCTGAAAAGGCCTTAAAGGGCGTAGTGAATACCTGCTCGAAGCGTATTTTCGTGCCGACCGCCGATGCCCGTCTGATCGCCTTGAATGCCGATAATGGCAAGCTGTGCGAAGAGTTCGGTGATCATGGCTCGGTCGACCTGACCAGCAATATCGGAGATTTCACCGCCGGAAGTTATTATTCGACATCGCCACCTGGGGTTACGCGTAATCTGGTGATCATTGGCGGGGACGTCGCCGACAACGAATCCATCGACCAGCCGTCAGGGGTGGTTCGCGCTTTCGACGTACGCAGCGGCAAGCTGGTGTGGAACTGGGACAGCGGTAACCCGGACAACACGCAACCGATCCTGGCCGGCCTGACCTACACCCGTAGCTCGCCCAACATGTGGTCGGTCATGAGCGTCGACGAGACGCTGGGTATGCTCTTTCTGCCCATGGGCAACCAGACGCCGAATCAGTGGGGCGCCGCCCGCAAGGAGCCCGAGGTGTACAGCGCCGGGGTTACCGCGCTGGACATCGCTACCGGCAAAGTGCGCTGGACGTTCCAGTTCACGCACCATGATCTGTGGGGCATGGATGTCGGCGGGCAACCGACGCTGATGAACCTCAAGACTGCGAGCGGCATCAAGCCCGCACTGGTGGCAGCGACCAAGCAAGGCAGTATCTATGTGCTCGACCGTCGCACGGGCACGCCCATCGTGCCGATCAAGGAAAACTCGGTGCCGCAGGGTGCCGTGGAGGGTGACTTCACCTTACCGACTCAACCGATGTCAGCGCTGAACATGATGCCGCCGCGCCTCAAGGAATCGGACATGTGGGGAGTGACACCGATCGATCAGATGCTGTGTCGCATCACCTTTCGCTCACTGCGCTATGACGGGATCTACACGCCGCCTTCGACCATGGGCACGATTGTTTACCCAGGTAATGCAGGGGTCTTCAGCTGGGGCGGGATCTCCGTCGATCCCATTCGGCAGGTTGCTTTTCTCACACCCAACTACATGGCCTTTGTCTCGACCCTGGTGCCGAACACCGCAGTGAACGATGGTCCGGCACGCACAAGCGAGACCCGAGACCTGCAGCTAAACAAGGGCGCGCCGTATGGCGTGATCCTTAGGCCACTGCTTTCTCACCTGGGGTTGCCGTGTCAGGCGCCGGCCTGGGGTTATGTTGCGGCAGTCGATCTGACCACTAATAAAGTGATCTGGAAACACAGGAATGGCAGGGTCCGAGACAGTCCGCGGTTGCCCTTTCCCTTGCCTATTCCGTTGTCCATGGGGGTGCCGAGCATGGGGGGCGCGGTCAGCACTGCCGGTGGTGTGTCGTTCTTCGCGGGTACGCTGGACCAATACCTGCGCGCCTACGACATCAGCAATGGCAAACAGCTGTGGGAAGGCCGCCTGCCAGCGGGTGGTCAGGCCACCCCTATGACGTACACCGGCAGCGACGGTCGCCAATACGTACTGATCGTGGCAGGCGGCGATGGCGCCCTGGGTACCCGGCAGGGCGACTATGTGATGGCCTTCTCTTTGCCTAAAACGCAATAAAACTACTTCACCCAGTGCGCTGTCATAGACCGGAGGGTTATAGCCCCACTGACCGCGCATGGCGCCCAACAAGCCCGATAATCAGAGAGATGCCCATGAATCGTAAAATTTTGCCTTGGCTGGTAATGGCCAGTGGGATCAGCGCTTTCCCCGTTCTGGCGCAAAGTGTCACTGACTACGATCTGCTGGTGGGTTCTTACACTCAGGGCAAAAGCGAAGGCATCTACCGCTACCGGTTCGATAGCCACAGCGGCAGGATCGACCTGCAACCGCGGCAGGTGATCAAAAGCGAAAACCCTTCATGGCTGACGCTCTCCAAGGACCAGCGCTACTTGTTTGCGGTCAATGAAAACGGGCCAGGGCAGAGCGACACGGTGGGCAAGGTCAGCAGTTTCGCCATCAATGGCAAAAACCATGAAGTGACACCGATCAACCAGGTTGTCAGTCGCGGTGACGAACCCACCCATTCCAGCCTGAGCGCGGATGGGCATTTCCTGTTCGTGGCCAACTACGCCGTGCATCCTGATCCGGGTGGCGTGCTGGCGATAGTGCCGGTGGACAAGTCCGGCAAGCTGTCCGAGGTGGTGCAAACCAGTACCCATCCAGCCAGCCACGTTGATCCTGAGCGGCAAGCGTCGTCCCATGTGCATTCGGCGGTGCCGTCGCCCGATGGCAAGTACCTGATCGCCAGTGACCTGGGTGCCGACAAACTGTTTGTCTTCCATTACGACGGCAAAAACAAACAACCTCTGCAGCCGGCTAAAACCCCCTTCGTTGAATTACCCGCCGGCAGCGGACCACGTCACCTGTTGTTCAGCAACAACGGCAAACATGCTTACCTGACCCTGGAAATGGCGGCGAAAGTGGCGGTGTTCGATTACCACGACGGGGTGTTCAAACAGACCCAGCTGCTGGACCTGACCAAAAAAGGTGTGACGCAGAAAAACGGAGCGGGAGGCCTGCACAGCTCGGCGGACGGTAAATTCCTCTACGTCGCCAACCGTGGCGAGGCCAATCAGTTGCTGGTGTTTGCCATCGATCCGGCCAGCGGCCAGCTCAGGGAGATCCAGCGCCGCTCGGTCGAAGGCACCGAACCGCGCGAATTCAGCATCGATCCCACCGGCCATTTCCTGTTGATCGCCAATCAGAAAAGCAACCAGATCGTCATCGTTCGCCGTGATACCAAGACCGGAATTTTGGGCGAAACGGTGCAGCAAATGGATTTTGATTCACCCTCTGACCTCAAATTCCTGACCCGATAACCCCTTGCGGAACAGGCTGCAGTCCCCGTATTCAAAGGGCTGGAGCCTGTTATTAATTGAATTGATAAGGGCTAGTGGTACAAAGCATTTCTGAGATCGGACCCCCGGGCGTAAGTTTGAGTCACGGCCTTAAACGGCAGCTACCCAAACAGAACATTCGAGGCTTACCGACATGAACTTCAATCTCTTCTCCGTTATCGCAGCGTCCGCCATCTCTGCCACCGTCGCCCTGCCTGCCAGCGCCAGTGTCGAAGTCACCGAAAAAAAATCAAACATCACCCAGAGCTACACCACAAAGTATCTGCAACAAAGCGCCAACTTCTACGCTGCACTGGATCATAAGACTCAGCAATGAACCTGGCTGCCAAATGAATCCATTCCCCGTTAACGATCATACCGATAACGGGGAATGGATTCGTTTTAGGGATTTTGTTTTCTGTTCGCTTTAGTCTTTATTTCTGAAAGTCAGCCTTCGCCAATAAATTCGCTCCCACATGATTCTGGCTGGTCGCAGCTTAAGCGCCCGGTGCAGAGCTCTGTGGGAGCGAATTTATTCGCGAAGGCGTCAGTGCATCCAGCGCACTTCCTCGTATGTCAAAGCCAATCTCTATCACCCTCATTGACTCCCTCAATAATTAACGAAGTCGATGTCCACTATGGAATATGTCGTCTTTGAGATAGTCCGTGTTTGGTTGATTCTGTGCGTCTGGAAACACACCACGGAGTTACTCACATGAACACTGCGATTATCCATTCCATCAAACATGGCGCTTACACTGCCATTGCTCTGTACATTGCTTTCATCGCCGTGGTCACTGTTGCCAGCATGAATGCGTCGTCGATCAATGCCATTAATGCGTCCAAGCCACCGGTTGTCGTGATTGAAGGTGCTGCGGTGAGTGCCCCAGAGGCGGCATCATGAAAGGAACGCAATTATGGATCGTTGCTTTCTTCGCGGTGATCACTAATGGTTTTTCATTGATCGGTTTAGGTCAGGCTTCTTCCGGTGGCCTGGCGCGTAGTATCGAAGCCAAACATGAAATCGCCCACAACATCGAAATGGCCCGTACGCAAATGCTGATGGCCAGCAATCCGCCGAACAAGAGTCGGTTGTTTACATCGGGGTTGTTTGAGGTGGTGTGCTGAGTAGCGCAATGCGATCCTCTGTAGGAGCTGACTTGTCTGCGAAGGCCATACGATGAAATATACCTGACACACCGCGGTGAATGGTCTTCGCAGACGAGTCTGCCCCTACAGAGGTCTTCTTTCCCCTGTAGATCTGCGTCAGGGGTTTCGATCAGTTGGGCTTCGCCATTACAGCAGTATCCATTTCAAAACCTTATTACCTACAGAACCGTCTGCCAGAAATAACCCTATTTTTCTGGGAAATTTCCCACGCGCTTAAGAGACGCCCGCTAGCCACCCTTCCGGTCCGAAGTTCTAGTCTGTGCCCCATTCACTCAAATGAGGCACATCCCATGAAAAACCCAAATGATTCGACCGAAACTAATGGCTTCTACACCAACGAAGTCTCCCCTGAACATCTCCGCACTCTGGACAACTCACCCTTCACAGAGCAGCAGCTTGCTGATTTCAACGAAGAAGCCTTGGCGCGTTTCAATAAACAACGGGCCTACATTAAAGCTCATCCCCCTGTCGCTATTTATCGAATAGCGACCGAGGGCAGTCAAACCCGTAACGGCGGGGTGATCCAACAAGCGACATCGCCACTGACGTTCAAATTGGATAACGGTCAGGAAGTACGCGGAGCGCAGAAGGGCGACTTCGTTGTATATACAGATGGCAGTAAGGCGCAGATCGTAACGGGCGCAGGGCAAGCAAATAGCAATATTGCGCTGGTGGGTAGTTATCTCAGCAATGGCGACGAGATCATCAATACGCTGCAAGACGGCATGTTAATGGTCATGCGTAAGGGCGTAACACTGGAAAAAGACTTTCTACCGGCTGTTGCGGGCTGAGCGACGAGGTCTGGCGTTGCTTCATCGCCTCTCAATATAGCGCCACTGAAGTTGTCACAAACTGACTACCACGACCGATTCGAGGACATCCTCGATGAGGTCGAATAGATTACAAAGGGTATTGCATGAATATCGGATATTTCATCGGCAAAGGCGATAAAACCACCTGCGGTGGCGAAGTTCTGGATGGTGACAATCGCGTCGTTATGTATGGTCTTTTACATTCTCGTGAGGGGGATCGAGTGTCCTGTGGGAAGGACGGGAAAACTTATCAGATCCGCGGTGGCATTTCGCATATGGACAGCCATGGCAAGCTTATGGCCGGCACCCTGGACAGCTTTAGCGGTTGTCCTTGTAGGGCCGAACTGATCCCCTCGATATTCACGGCTACTTATAGCAATGAAGCCAGCCCAGCGCCGCAAACTGCCAGAGCATGGCCCCCAAGCGCTGCTCCTGCTTTCGCGTCCGCCGCACCTAAACCAGCGACTCCAACTCAGGGGTCTCCCCTGGAAGAGGAGGAAGAAGAAGAGGAACTGGAGCAAAACACCATCGTGCTACGCCTGGGTTTGTTCTTCGACGGCACCGGCAACAACCAGGGCAACAGCGCGACCGGCGAAGGCTGCCGGGCCCGCGACCTGGGCCTGGATGCGGAGGCGGCCGCCGCTATCCGGCAACGCTGTACCGCCTACGGCTACGACGCCTCCGGTGCGATTCCCGACAACAGCTACGGCAATGACACCAGCAATGTCGCGCGCCTGCACGACCTCTATCCGGATCACTCTGATAAGCAATTGCCTGCTGGGGATGAGAAAGCGTATATCCCGGTGTATCTCGAAGGCATCGGCACCAGCAGCGGGCAGGACGATTCTATTTACAGCCAGGGCACCGGCCAGGGCGACACTGGCGTGGTGGCACGGGTCGAACAGGTCCCGGCGCTGGTAGTGAGACAGTTACGACTTCTACAGGATAACAATCCTGGCCTCATCATCCGTCACATCGAGATCGACCTGTTTGGCTTTAGCCGCGGCGCGGCGGCGGCCCGGCATTGCGCCAATGACCTGCTCAAGGGCCCGGACAGCCTGCTGGCTCGCGCCCTGCCGGCGGGCTCGCCATTGCTTAGCGCTGATTTCGCCTGGCGTACCGGTAGCGACATCGTCCTGAATTTTATCGGCCTGTTCGACACCGTGCCCGCCATCGTCGCTCCGCTGAGCAACGATTTCAGTCCGCACAACCCCATCAGTCCAGGGGTGAACCTGCGTTTGGCCCCAGGCAGCGCTCGTCAGGTGGTGCAGTTGGTGGCCGAGCACGAGCATCGTCACAACTTCTCGCTGACCCGCACCGATAACGATCTGCTCGTGCCTGGTAGCCATTCCGATATTGGCGGCGGTTATCTGCCTCTGGCCACGGAAAAGCTGCTGTTGAGCAAACCCGACAGCAGCCTGAGCCCGTTGCGCGAGCCCAACGAGCGCAGTGAGGCCTATCGCCGTACCCGGCAGCGCTTTGAGCACAGCCTCGACGACTGGCAGCCCTATATCCCGCTCGAGGGTCTGAGCATTGTCACCTGGGACGTGGAAACACAGCACCGGGTCCGCGATACCCAGCCGGAGAAGCGTGTTTATGCAGCCATCGCGGGTCAGCGTCAGGTGCGCGGCGAACTCTCGTTGGTCTACCTGCGGATTATGCGTGAGCTGGGCGTACGCGCTGGGGTAGCGTTCGATTCGATTCCAGATACACCAGCCTTTGCCCTGCCCGCCGAACTGCAGACCATCGCCGCCAATTTACAGGCTTATGCCTTGCGTGAGCCTTTCGACCGCCTGAACGCCGCCGACCTCTCGCTGCTGCGCCGTCGTTACATCCACCTTTCGGCCCATTGGAATGCCGGCAAGGGGTGGAACAACAGCGACCTGGACGTGGTGTTCATCAACCGTCCGGCCGAGGGCAAGCAGCGTGCGAAGTATCACCCATGAATAAACTTAAAGCCGTGCTGCTGTGCTGCACCCTGGGCTGGCTGAGCGGCTGTGCCACTGGTGCAGGTCGGTTGCCCTACGATTCATGGCGACTGGGCCTGTTTGCCCCCAACTACATGGAGGTATGGATCGAAACCGCCGATGCGGTGGACATCCATGACCGAGACTTCCGTCGCGCCATGAGTGGCGTGGCAGGGAACTCGCCGAAGAACCTCAAGGGCGATCCGCGTGGCTGGCCCAAGCCCCCGGGGCCGGGGGCAGGCAAAGGCAAACAAGTCCTCGGCGCCGACCTGCCACGGCTGCTGTATGTGCGCTGGCAATCGCTGGTGGAGCCGCAGACCTATGAGGCCTTTATCGTCATTCCCGAAGCTATCCAGCAGGCCATGCTCAAGGGTGAGAAGACCTATTGCAAAGCTGATGCTAAATGGATCACTGGCTATCGCGATGGGTTGACCGTCGGCCTGGCCCCAGGAGGGATTGCCAGGGTCTGGCTTGGGGGCGCGTGCCTGAAACCGATCGACGTGGCACGGGTGCAGGGCGAGGTGGTGAAAGTGGGACCCTCTGGGGGGCAAAATGATGGCCGGTACGCTTTGCCACTGAAGCCGGCCGCCAAGGCCTATATCGAGAAGTACGGGATTCCCTATGGTTCGTGGTAGGCGCTGGGCCCGTCTTCGCATTTGTAGCAAATGGTGATTCAAGAAAAAACAAATGAGAAGGATCGCGTTACTCGCCGCCAGTCTATTCCTGGCCGCCTGTGTCCATGCCGATAAGACGCCAGACCACGACTTGGTTAGCCGTTACTACCTGTAAGGCATCATGGAAATGGGCTCGCAATTATCGCTTCAGAACGGCCAACAACTGACCTTGCATCGCCAGAATGCAGAAGTGAATGCGGAACCTGACACTAGCCAGTTCTTCGACGTAATGATTTTGACGGTTGGCAACAACTGTCTGGCTATAGAAGGAACTACCGGGTGTTACTTCAAAGACCCTGAACGCGAGACGCCGCAATTGCAGACCCTGTGTTCTATACAGCGGTTACGTTTTTTTTTGCGCATGTATGACTCATCATTTATAGGGACACCGTCTAATGGATGACAACAGAAGACCCATCAAGACACGCTCTGCGAGCTGGGCGCGGCGCATCACCGAGTTCCTGGTGAAACAAGACATTTCGCCTAATCAGATTTCCGTAGCCAGTATGGTCTTTGCGGCGGCGGGCGCTGCGGCACTCACTATTGATATCGGTGTCATTGGGTCGATCTGCTGCGCCGTTGGCATTCAATTGCGCCTGCTGTGCAATCTGCTCGACGGGATGGTCGCGATAGAGGGCGGGAAGAAATCCGACATCGGCAGTCTCTACAACGAGTTTCCGGACCGAATTGCAGACACCCTTCTAATCGTAGGACTCGGGTATGCCATTGGGCACCCGGAGCTTGGGGAGTTTGCTGCCTTGGCAGCCGCACTCACGGCGTATGTCCGCGTGTTTGGCGGCTCTATTGGTCTGAAGCAGAACTTCATGGGCCCCATGGCCAAGCAACACCGCATGGCAGTGATGACGGCAGGGCTTGTCATCAATGCCGTAGAAACAATCGCGTATGGCACTCACCACGCGCTTTTTATATCGCTGGTGATTATCGTCATTGGATCAGTCGTAACCTGCGCCACGCGCGCACTGGCTATTTCCAAGCAACTAAAAGGTGTCCTCCATGTGGATCAGTAATGCGCTGATTTCTGTTCTTCGCTTCGTGATCGGCGTCACCGCCAGGTGGGAAAGCCCACCGAATCTCACGCGCCAGCGAATCTATTTCGCCAATCACACCAGCCATATGGACACCTTGGCAATTATCGCGGCCCTGCCGCCAGAAGCTCGGGTCAATGTAAAACCGGTGGCGGCTGCCGATTACTGGGGCGAGAACAAGTTTCTCTCGTACATCTCTCAGAAAGGGCTGAACGCGGTGCTTATCGAACGGTCCCCGGCTCCCGGTAAAAACGCGTTGGAGCCCGTATTCGATGTGGTGAGAGCAGGCTATTCGATCATCTTCTTTCCAGAGGGAACTCGATCAAATCAGGCCCTGCCGGGTGAATTCAAATCGGGCCTTTACCGGTTGAGTGAAACCTTCCCCGACGTCGATCTGGTGCCTATATACCTGGAAAACCTGCATCGCTCGATGCCAAAAGGCAAACATGTTCCCCTGCCAATTATTTGTACGATCCGTATCGGTGACCCATTGCAAAGGTTGGCTGGCGAAGAAAAACCGGCGTTTCTGCAACGGGCGCGTGAAGCCATCGTGAGGATGTCGAAATGAGTCTTGAAACGAAGTTCTTGTGGTTCTTTGCTGCGATGGCCGGGTTGTTAGCGATTGCTTCACTTACTGGTGGACTGCTTGCCAGGCTTGCCAAAACAGACTCCGCTATTACGACCGTCGAAAACCTGAATCAACGAGTCAATGCGTGGTGGGGGATGGTAATCATCTTCTTTATTTCCTACCAGCTTGGCGGTAACGCAACGGTCGTCCTGTTCGGTTTCATCTCACTGTTCGCACTCAGGGAGTTTATCACCCTGACACCAACAAGACCGGGTGATCATAACGCACTGTTTTTGGCGTTTTTCATCCTGATTCCACTGCAATACGTTCTTATAGGAATTCACTGGTATTCAATGTTCACGCTCCTGATTCCGGTGTACGCATTCCTGCTGCTACCGGCAATTGCAGTGTTAAGTCAGGACACTGAGGCATTCCTGGAAAGGACCGCCAAGATCCAATGGGGCGTGATGATTTGCATTTATTGCATCAGCCACGCACCAGCGCTTTTACTCTTGGATCTGGAAGGCTTTCAGGGCCAAAACGCACTTCTGCTGTTCTACCTGATGTTCGTCGTTCAGTTGAGCGATGTGTTGCAGTACGTGTTTGGGAAGACCTTCGGCAAGCACAAGGTTGCGCCGCTGGTGAGTCCGTCAAAAACGGTGGAAGGACTGGTGGGTGGCGGGCTGTCCGCAACGCTAATCGGCGGGTGCATGTTCTGGATGACCCCCTTTAGCTTTTGGCAGTCGCTGTTGATGTCGTTCGTCATCGTGGTGATGGGGTTTGTGGGCGGGCTGGTCATGTCAGCCATCAAGCGCAGCCTGAGCGCCAAGGATTGGGGGAGCATGATCAAAGGTCATGGCGGAATGCTCGACAGGATGGACTCGGTATGTTTCGCAGCGCCGATCTTCTTTCATCTGACGCGATTCTTCTTTTCCGCTTAAGTTGCCTCCACCGGCGCCACAAGAATGAAAAAGCTATTGATTGTTGCAGTGTTGGCGGTGCTGGCTGTGCTCTACATCGGCTACTACGAAGCCCTTGAAGATGGTGATATTGAGACCATTTTGTTCATCAAGAAATACCCGACGTTTCAGATGAAGTTTTACAACATCCACGCCAATGATGGTGAAATCAGGCAAATTGAACGTCTCACGGACGAGGCACGAAAGTGGATCATCGACTACTGCAGGTATCGGCTTGGAATCAACACTGAATTGAAAACACAGAAAGACATTGAGATGTGCAGAAAGAAATAGAGCCGTTACGGAATCGGACTTTCACATAATCGTACTGGCGCTTGGTTGCCCGAAACAGATGTCCGATTTGGCCCGCGCCTGGGCTTTGAGGTTTTCAATTTTGCGCTTGGCCTTGGAAGCAGCCTGCGCTAATTCAGGTTGCCGGCTGGCCGGCAACCTCTGTCGCCATCACGGTTAACGACCGCGCCGTTATCGCCCGTTGAGGTTTGGCTGATTGCAGTATGTTGAGTGGAGCGCTTTTTATTTAAGGATAGTTCCATGAGCGGAACTTCAATCGAGTCCTAACCTCTATCTCTCCCGCGAAACTCCATCACATCCAGTACATCACACCCTTCCTGCAACAACAAATGCGCCACCTGTGCCAGTCGGCTGAGATTGTCTTCGTCGACGCTGGCGTGGCGCACGGTGGATAGGCATTTCATCAAGTCTTTTACCGCGAGAAAACGTTCCATCGCGCACATGTGCAGATCGTCGAATGAGGCGGCGGTGTTGATGAATAGAACGGTATTAGGGGTGTTGGTCAGAGGACGGAATTGAGCCATCGAGAGTGATCCATATGTGAATGTCAGGACCTGCCACTGTTCGTCGCCAAACGAATGTAGGGTGGCAGCTGTACGCAGGTTGGCGAACCGGTCACATATAAACCCGGCAGACCCGAAGGTCTCCCACGTACAGCCGCCATAACGCATCGGCATCACCTAAGTGAAGACCATGGAGTTTTGGTAGCTGTTACTTATATGTAATCGGATCGCCAAATCCGGTCGCTGATGTGCAGCGACGGGGCGAATCATAGGCGGCAGGGCAGGGTCGTGCAACCCTTGATACAGGCCGCCTGCACGGCTCAGTTCGCCATTTCAGCGTGATTTACGTAGGACATTTCTCCGATCTAGGTGGGGCTACTCCTGACCTGCTGCTACCGCATTGAAGCCACGCGCTCGCCGCCTCATCTTGCAGTTCAGCTACAAGAGCGCTCATCCACGTTATTCACTCTTTCAGCGTTTTCCGGTTTCCACATTGCCTTTCGCCAAAATCCGCCGACATATCTCTTCCCGATGCACCGGCACCTCTCTCGGCGCGATGATCCCAATCCGGACCTCGCCTCTGTCCACCTCGGCGACCATCACCGTGATGTCATCTCCCAGGTAGATGCGCTCACCGATCCTTCGCGTCAGTACCAGCATCGCTGACTCCTTAAGGTAGGCCTGCGCTGAGCCGACGTTGGCGGGCGTCCAGCGCTCGCTCGAACTTGCGTCAGTAAATTCCCTGAACAGCGTGGCCAGATACTTCAAACCCTGGCGCTCACCCTCACTGCCCGGCATCGGATCGAACCCCAAATAGCGTTTTTCCTCAGCGGACAGCGTTTCCCAGCTGTTCAGGACAAAGGTATAGATCGCGTTGGACAGCTCATGCTCAGACATCAACCTGCGACTTTGATGCGTGGGTTTCTGTGTATAGCCACTGGGTAGCGTTTGGCCCGAACGGGCGGTGCGTCGTTGCGGGTTGCTGTGGGCTTTTCTGGCGTAACAAATTGCTCTTTTCCATGCCATGCAGGCGATCTCCCTTTTGCTTTCGAATTAATTCATGCGTTGCAAATTCACAATATACTGTGAAGACCAGCGCATTGCCATAACCGACAGTGCCCCTCATTGCAGGGGGAACCGTTTTGGACATTGGTGTGGCATTTGGAAAGGTTTTGCGTCAGAGACGCAAGCATCTGGGCTTGACCCAGGAGCAGTTAGCGCATGAGGCCAATGTGCAGAGGAACTACGTTAGCTTGATCGAGCGCGGCATCAATCAACCGACGATCACGATTATCTTCAAGCTCGCGGCGGCGTTGGGGTGCAGTCCGGCGGAGTTGGTGGGGGAGGTTGAAAAGATTGTGTGAAAGCTTTTGGGACCCTTCGCAGGCAAGGCTGCTCCCACGGGTTTTATGTACGACGCAAAACAAGCGATCACAAATTCTGGTGATGAGGGACTGATTTATTTTCAGCGCTTCATCGAAAATCAATCTGTCCCACATGTTGAGGTCGGGGACAGATTGGTTTTTCAAAGAGCGCGAAAAACAAATCAGTCCCCTAGGGCTTGGCCATCACAGCGGTAAACAATTCCGACGCCAAAAACCGCGCCAGCCACGCCCGCAGCTTCGGATACGGACTCTGCCAGAGCCAGTCCGGGTCGACATAGCAGAACTGCCGCACGAAGGGCGCGAGGGCGATATCGGCCAGGCTCAAATGCTCGGCAACCAGAAAATCCCGGTGCAGCAGTCGATCTTCAAGCCGTTGCAAAAACACCGCACCGAGGTCTCGGTAGTGTTCCTGTGAATGTTCGGGATGGCGGACCGCGTATTTGTAGTGATCCAGGTGGTGCTTGAAGGTTTGATCGTTGTAGGCGATCAGTTCCGCGATGTCGGATTGCGCCGACGGATCGTTCGCCAATAGCCAGTCATCCGGGTCGTTGTGGGTTAACGCCCAACCCATGATGTCGAGGCTTTCATCGATCACGCGCTCTTCCAGTACCAATACCGGCACCGTGCCCTTGGGTGAGCAGGCAAGCAGGTGCGCTGGCTTTTCTTTCAGGATGACTTCGACAATTTCCACCGCGCACCCGGCGTAAAACAACGCCATGCGCGCACGCATGGCGTAGGGGCAGCGGCGGAAAGAGTAGAGAGTCGGTGTCGCAGGGTTAGATGCATTCACCGACGATGCTCTTTAGGCTTCAGCAGTCAGTTGACCGCAGTCAGCGATGACGACTTTCTTGCTGGTTTTGCCAGATTGCGAGCCCAGTGCTTCGATGGCGCGGACCACGTCCATGCCTTCGGTGACTTCACCGAACACCACGTGTTTGCCATCCAGCCAGCTGGTGACGATGGTGGTGATGAAGAACTGGCTGCCGTTGGTGTTCGGGCCGGCATTGGCCATGGACAGTTGGCCTGGCTTGGTGTGTTTCAGGGTGAAGTTTTCGTCTTTGAATTTTTCGCCGTAGATCGACTTGCCGCCAGTGCCGTTGTGGTTGGTGAAGTCGCCGCCCTGCAACATGAAGTCATTGATCACACGGTGGAACGAAGAACCCTTGTAGTGCAGGCCATCGCCTTTCTCGCCGGTGCACAGGGCACGGAAGTTCTCGGCGGTTTTCGGCACCACGTCATCGAACAGTTCCATGACGATGCGGCCCATTGGCTCGTCGTTGGCGGTGATGTCGAAAAATACTTTGGAATTGGACATGAGGTTTACCTTCTCTTTGACGTGGCGCGACAGGTCGCGCCGTGGGTGTGTAGGGTACAGAAATTCCGCTTACCGGTTCTGTGTGACATAGAAAGTGGGGGCTGGGTGGCGGTTTATCAATTGCCAACCTCAATCGTACTCAAGCCATTGCCCTGACGCCGTACCTGAATCTGCACCGGAATCCGCTCGTGCATTTCCTGTACGTGGGAAATCACCCCGACCTTGCGCCCTTGGGCCTGCAAACCGTCGAGGGCGTCCATGGCCAGTTGCAGGGACTCAGGATCGAGGCTGCCGAAGCCTTCGTCGATGAACAAGGATTCGATTTTCAGCGTGCTCGACGCCATTGAAGCCAGGCCCAGCGCCAAGGCTAGCGACACAAGGAAGGTCTCGCCACCGGACAACGAATGTACCGAGCGCAGTTCGTCGCCCATTTCGGTATCCATGACCAGCAAGCCGAGCATGCTGCCGCCGCGTTTCAGGCGATAGCGGCGCACCAGTTGCCGCAGTTGGGCGTTGGCGTGATGCACCAGCAGATCGAGATTGTACGCCTGGGCGATCTTGCGGAACTTGTCACCTTCGGCCGAACCGATCAACGTGGCCAGTCGCGCCCAACGCTGATACTGCGCGTAAGCGTCGGCGATCTGTTGCGCCAGCGCCTGATTGGCATCCTGTCGGCGTTGATCATCGGCTTGCAGGGCACGCAGATCGGCGCTGAGTTGTTCGCTGGCGGCGGACTGCTGTTGCAGCTCGCTGAGTGCGTTATTCAGTTGTTCGACGTCGAGATTGCCATTGTGTTGCGTCTGATGGCTGTGCAGGCGTTGTTCGCGCTCGTGCAGCAGGACCTTGGCTTGCTCGATGGTTTTTTCGCTGCTTTGCAGTTGTTGGCGCAGATGGCTGACCTGTTCATCGTCGACGCTCAGTAACTGTGCGAGGCCGCTGTCGTCCAGCTCGCTATGGCGGCTACGCCATTCGGCGATCCTGGCGCTCAATTCGCTGTTCTCCTGCTCCAGGTTTTGCAGGCGTTCCTGCTGGGCCTTGAGTTCGGCGGCGAGTTGGATCAGTTGGCTGCGAGCGTCCTGCAACGTTTGGCCGGCTGAGCTTTCTCTGTGACGCGCCTGTTCGACGGCGTGCTCCAGTTGCTGCTGCCAGTGTTCGGCGCTGCTGTGGTCGCCCAGCAGCTGAGTGAGCGTTTGCTGGCTGGCGTGCTGCTGATCGGCGAGGACGGCGACGCGCTGTTGCAGTGCCTCCAGTTCCCGTACCCGCGTTTGTTGCTGCGACTGTTCCAGTTCGATCTTCTGCTGACGCCCATTTTGTTCAAGTTGCTCATCGCGCTGTTGCTCAAGCTGATCCAGACGCTGGGTAACCTGTTGATCGAGCTGCATGACGGTCACCGCCGCCTCGTTGCGTAAACCATTGAGGATGTCGGCGGGCAGCAGCGGGGCGAACGCTGCCAATTCTTCTTCCAGGCGCTCACGGTCACTGGCCAGTTGGCGCTGCTGATCTGCCAAGTGCTGCGTCGCGGTCTGGCTCGCTTCGTTGGCGGCTTGCAGTTGTTGCTGCAGGCGCCCGGCGTCTTGTTGCAGCTTGAGCAAGGCGTTTTGGCGCTGTTCGTCCTGGGTGATGTTTTGCGTCAACTGACTCAACTGTTGACTCAACCAGTCGTCGCGCTTGGCTGTGTCCTGTTCCAGCAGTCGGGCGCTGAGCGGATGGGCGTCGAGGCTCGGCGTCAGGGCTTGTTGCTGTGTCGCCAGATGCTCCTGTTGTTGCAGGAATTCCTTTTGCTGAGCGATCAGTCCGCTGACGGTGGCGCGCAGATCCACCAGCTTTTCATTCAGCGTGTCCACGGCTTTCAGGGCGTTGGCTTCTTCGCTTTCGTCATGCCGGGTCAGGCTTTGCAGCAGTGCTTCAGGCTGATGCCAAGGGTGTTCGTTGCTGCCGCACACCGGGCACGGTTGGTCATCCTGCAACTGCGCGCGCAGTTCCTCGACACTGGCGCTGCGGGCCAGGCGCTGGCGCTCCAGCAGTTGCCGGGTAACGGCCAAGGTCTGCTCGGCGACCTTGAGTTCATCCTTGGCCTGGAGACCGTCACGGTTGAGCTGTTCGCGTTGCTGCTGAGCGTCCTGTTGTTTCTGCGCCAGCTCCAACGAGCGCTTGTCGAGTTCCTGCTGACTGGCCCATAACCGCGTCAGGTCTTCAAAGGCGCGTTGCTGCTTGCGATTGTCTTGCAGCAGGCTGCCGAGGATCTGGATTTGCTCGCCAACCGCGTGTGCTTCGGCACCGGCTTCGTTGTACAGCAGCTCAAGGGCGCTGCGTCGCTCGGTGAGTTGCTGGCTGGCGCTGGCGGCACGTTGCTCAAGCTGCGGCAGCTCGATCTGGCCTTGGTTCAGGCGGTTACCTGTCTGCATCAGTTGCTTCAGGCGATCGCGGTAGGCAGTCCACGCTTCGCTGAGCGGCGCCAACGCCGTGCTTTGTTCAAGTTGCGCGGCAATCCGCTCCAGGCGTTCAGCCACTTGCCGTTGTTGATCGAGCATCGCTTGCAGGGCGCTTTGGCCTTGAGCGCAGTGTTGCTCGGCTTGCTGCTTGCGTTCAGTGGTCTGGCTCAGCTCCTGAATCAGGCGCGTCAACGTGCTTTGCGTGTCGAAGGCTTGCTGCAACAGCGGCTTGGCGTCGGTTTGCTGCTTCTGCGCGTTGAGCAGCGCGGCATGGGCCGCGACGCGTGTTTTCTCGAGTTGTTCTTGTTGAGTCTGAAGTTCGCTCTGCTGCTGAAGGTGCTGCTGAATCTGCGCCGCCAGCGGGCTGAGTTGCGCAGCCAGTTCGGCCTGACGGGCGAACTGATGACGCTGCGGCGCCAGGTGTTCCAGTCGGGACAGGTTCAGGCGCTCGACGCTCTGACCATCCCAGTGCAATTGGGCCTGTCGCAGTTGTTCGGCAGCGCTTTGCTGCTCGTCCTGCAACTGCCCCAGGATTTTGAGCCATTGATGCTGAAGCTCAAGTTGCTTGAGTTGCGCTTGTTGGGTCTTCAGCAATTGCCGGGCTTCGTTGAAGCGCTTATCGAGATCCGCACGAGCTTCCGGTTCCAACGGCGTGACGCCCGTGGCCAGTGCTTTTAGATCGTCGTGGACCTTCTCTGCTTCCTTGCTCTTGCTGTAGGCGCGGCGGCCCAGTTGGCTGTAGATCGCGGTGTCGGTGAGCTTTTCCAGCAGCTCGCTGCGCTCTTTGTCATCGGCCTTGAGGAAGGCGCTGAACTCGCTCTGCGCCAGCATCACCGCGCGGGTGAACTGCTCGAAGTTCAAGCCCAGACGCGCTTCGAGCATCGTTTTGTATTCGGTTTTGTTCTGGCTGCTCAACACCTGTTCGCTGTCCAGATCGGTCAGGGTCTGGCGGCTGGCCTGAAGCTTTTTGCTGGCATTGTCCCGGGCGCGGTTGGTTTCCCAGCGGGCGCGATAACGACGGCTGTCGATACCGACGAAATCCACTTCGGCATAACCGCTGCCCGCACCGCGACGCAGCAAGGTGCGTGGATCGTTGGTGCTGATATCGCCGTCGATCTCCGGCACTTTCGATTGGCCGACGTTGTTCAGCCGCGGAATGGCGCCGAACAGTGCCAGGCACAGCGCATCGAGCAAGGTACTTTTACCGGCACCGGTGGGCCCGGTGATGGCGAACAGGCCGGCGCTGGCCAAGGGTTCGGCGGTGAAGTCCAGCTCGAACGGGCCCGCCAGCGAGGCGAGGTTTTTCAGGCGGATGGCGAGAATTTTCATGGCTGTTCGCTCTCCAGTTGCACGTCCTGCAGCAGTGTGGCGAAGTCCTTGAGGGTCTGTTCGTCGACCTCGCTGCCATAGCTGTCCTGCCAGGCACGGCTGAACAGTTCCTGCGGGCTGAGTTGGTCGAGGTCGATCAGGCCATTGCCGTTGTCATCGCCCTCGGCGGTGCCTTTGCCGGCGTATTCGGTGCCGATACGCACCAGACGCACGGCTTTGCCTTGCAGCGCGGTTTCGATTTGCTGACGCAGATCCGGTTGCGGTTCGTCGAGACGCACCCGGACTTCCAGCCAGGGTTGCCGCTCGATGTCAGCCAGCAGATCAATATTGGGCAAGGACGCCAGTTGCACCAGCAACTCGGCCAGTGGCGTCGGGCCGACGCGTTGCAGATTGACTGCGCGGGGAATCAAGGTCGGCTCGACGCTGATCAGTTGTTCGCCTTCGCAATTGATTTCGAGAATCTGATGCTGATAACCGATTTCCGAGAACGACAGTGGAATCGGCGAGCCGCTGTAGCGAATGCGTTCTTCACCGTTGACCCGCTGCGGTTTGTGCAGGTGGCCGAGGGCGACGTAGGTGATGCTTGGGCCGAACAGACTGGCGGGCAGGGCTTCGGCGTTGCCGATGATCAAGCTGCGTTCGGAGTCTTCGGACACCGAGCCGCCAGCCATGTGTGCGTGGCTGATGGCGATCAAGGCTTGCCCCGGCTGGCGCTTGAGGTTGGCGGCGTCGATCAGCAGTTCATGGACCCGGCCAATGCCACGCAGGTAGTCATCGCCCATGGTGGCGCCTGTGACTTCGGCAGGGCGCAGAAAGGGCAGGGCCAGGCACCAGGCGCCGATTTCGCCCTGCTTGTCAGGCAACGGCAGCAGCAGCCGTTCGGCATCCAGTTGTCCGTCATCGAGCCACAACACGCGGCCCAGAGCATGGGTGCGCAAACGGCGCATCAGCGGCGCGGGTAGTTCGATGCGCGAGCCGGAATCGTGGTTGCCAGCGATCATCACGATGGTCAGCAAGGGCTGCTGTTCATGGGCGTTGACGATGAAATCGTACAGGCGCTCCTGAGCTTTGACCGGTGGGTTGACCGTGTCGAAAATGTCCCCGGCGATCAATAGCACATCAGGCTGGCGTTCAGCCAAACGGCTCAGCAGCCAGGTCAGGAAGCAAGCGTGTTCGAAGTCTCGCTCCTGACCATGGAGGTTTTGGCCGAGGTGCCAGTCGGAGGTGTGGAACAGACGCATTGTGGGTCCTTTTACAGCCTTGAATTCTTGAATGTGGAAACAATCCCTGTAGGAGCTGCCGAAGGCTGCGATGGACCGGGAACCGGTCGCAGCGGTTGATGTTGATGAAGGCCGTCCCGGCCTTATCGCAGCCTTCGGCAGCTCCTACAGGGTTTCAACATCATTTCGGATAAAGCGGTGGCAGGCTGGCATCGGTTGCCGGGTCTTGAGTTCGCTCGCCGGCAGGCAGGGTGCGCACGGCGCGCCACAGTTCTTCGCCTTGCCACGAGTGACCACCTTCGCTGTACAGCGCGCCGTTGAGTTCGTCGAGGGCATCGGACAATGGCACGAAACGCGCGGCCATGTCGGCCAGGGTTTCCGGCTGCTGGCGCGCCCAGGCGTCCAGCGCCTGACGGGTCGCCTGAGGGTCGTTGGCCAGGCTGGCGCGTTTGAGCTCATCGAGCACGGTGCGCGGGCTCGGGCCGGCTTGCGCGACTCGCGACACCGCCGGTAGCCAACGCGCGCGCCACCACAGGCCGAAACCGAGCAGGGTGGTGCAGGACAGGAACAGCGTGCTCAGCTGCCAAGGCCACAGCGCTGGCCCGACGACGCTCAGGCCGTTCGTATTGGTGTTCACTGGAGCGTCCACTGCCAGGCTCGGGTTGTTTGCCACTTGCAAGGTGCGCGCGGGCAGGCTGCTGTGTTCCAGATGATCTTCGTGGGTGTTCCACCAGACCACATTCACCGCCGGCAAATCGATCGCGCCGGTGCGAGTGGGCACCAGTGCTTCATGCTCTTCGCGACTGCCGATCAAGCCACGTTCGCTGGCCAGGTTGACCAATTTCGGCTGGTCAGGGTAACGGCGCAGGCCACTGACATCGGTGGTGGGCAGCGGCGGCAGTTGCACGCTGGACAGGCCTTCAGCCTTTAGGGTCAGGCTGCGGGTCAGGGAGTCACCGACCAGGGCGTGATCAGGCTCCGGGTTCCAGCCTTCGCTCAGGCTCAGGCTGCGCGCGGGCAGCCATGGCGTGTCGGCAGGGTAGGCGGCGGGCTTGGCTTTGACCGTCAGTGGAATTTCGGCGGAGCTGACGTGCACCAGCTTGCCCGGTTTGGGGGTGGACGGACTGAGGTTCTGAGTCTGCCCCTGAGCATCGGCCGAGCTCGGGGCGTGCGCTTCCTGCACCAGGGTCGCGCTGAACACTTGCGCGGGAATCAGCAGGTCGCCGCTGTGCTGTGGATAAATCGCATAGCGTATTTCGATGACGCCATGGCGAATGCCGTTGATCAGCTTTTCATAGGTGCGCGAATCACCAAGCTTTTCGATGCGTGCATCCGCGATCAGCAAGGGCGTCAGGTTGCTGTCATCGAACAGCGAGACCGAGTGATAGATGCGCAACGTCAGCACGGCCTGCGCCTGGACGTAGACGCTTTCCTGATCGAGGCTGGCGTCGATGAAGACGGGCGCCAGGGTGCCGCTGGATTCTTGAGTTTCACCCTGCACCACTTGCAAGGTGATCGGCTGGCTTTTCAACGCGCCCAACTGCAATGACGGGATGACGACTGTGCCGCTCTGCTTCGGCAGCAGCGTGATGATCCAGCGCGTGGTGGCCTGGGAGTTACCGTTAAGGGTGGTCAGATGGTTGACCTGCCGCGTGTCCTGCACGGTGAAATCGGCGTCCAGCGCTGTCAGGTCGGGTTTACCGAACAAGGTGGGGTCGTCGGACTCCAGGGTCAGTTCCACGGTCTCGCCGGAGCTCAGTCGCGCCCGATCGACGCTGGCTACCAGATCCGCCGCTTGAGCCGACAAGGCCACACAGCAGAGCATGAGGCTGATGAATAGGGTGTAAGCACGACTCATCGGGTCTGTTCCTGATGTTGTTGCTGTTCATACCAGAATTTGCGTCGCAACAGCTCACCGGGATCGTCCGGGATCTGGCGCAACCATTGTTCCAGAGCCTGCCGTCGCTCGCCGTCGAGGTTGCTGTCGGCCGGTCTGATCGGCGGTCGGGTAGTGTCTTCGTCGCCGAGCTGTGAGCCTGGAACGTCGTTGCCGCCCGCAGGGGCTGCTGGGTTACTGGTGCTGTTGTCATGGGCGGCGCTGTCTTCACCTGGCGGAGGCGGCGGTTGATCCTGATTTTGCGGTGCGGTCGCCGCGCCGGGCTGCGGGGTTTGCCCTGGTTCGTCGCTCTTGTTCTCGGCCGGTTTGCTGGTTTCTGCCTTGTGTTGTTGCTTTTTCTGTTCCAGTAACTGCTCGACCAGTGCCTTGTTTTTCAAGGCGGGTTGCAGATCGGGCTGGCGTTCCAGTGCCTGTGCATAGGCGTCCAGCGCCGCTTCCAGTTCGCCAGCCCTGGCCAGGGCATTGCCGCGATTGTAATGGTCAGCGGCGCTGCTGCCTTCAGCAAATCGCCGAGCGGCAGTCGCGTAGTCGCCGGCTTCATATAACGCCACGCCTTGCCATTGGCTGTCCTCGAAGTGTCGTGCGGCTTCGGCAGGACGACTGTCTTCGAGCAACTGCTGGCCCTGTTGGTCGGGTCGCAACCACAAGTCATTGAACTCGAAGGCATAGCTGGGCTGCGGCAGCATGAACAGCAGCGGCAGGCAGAACAACCAACCTCGGCGCCCGGCGCAGGCCGCCAGCAACAATAATGGCAGCAGCAACCATGGACCCTGATCGTCCCAGCTGTCCAGGTGCACGGTCTGACCATTGCTGCGTAGCTTTTGCGGGCTGTCCAGCAGGCCCAGGCCGCGCAGGTCCGAATCATCCAGCCGGGCCTGGCGGTAGAGCCCGTCGAGCTCGCTGGCGAAATCTTTCAGGCCCGGACCGTCCAGGCGTGGCAGCAGGATCGCGCCTTGTGGGTCCTTGAGGAAGCCGCCTTTTTCCTGCACGACCGGTATGCCATCAGCAGTGCCCACGCCGAGGATCAGCAGCGGCGGTGCGTCTTGACTCAAGGCCTGACGGATGCCCTCGCGCTCTTGCTCGTCCAATGAAGAACCAATCAACAGCAAGCGGCCCTGGCCCTGTGCGCCTTGTTTGAGCAGAGTGAGGGCTTTCTTCACGGCCAGGTCGGCGCGATGGCCGGCCTCGGGCATGATCGACGGCTTGACCACGTCGAGCAGGTTGCGACTGGTGGCCAGGTCATCGGACAGCGGCACCAGCGTGTGGGCGCTACCGGCATAGACGATGATCGCGGTCTGCGAATCGCTGCGGCTCTGCAACAGGTCGAGCAGTTTGCGTCGCGCCTGCTCCAGGCGTGTCGGCGGGGTATCGGTGGCGAGCATTTCCGGGGTCAATTCCAGCAACACCACCAACGGGTCGGCGGGCTTCTGGCTGGCTTGCTCTACCCGCTGCCAACTCGGCCCGAGCAATGCCAGCACGGCGAGGGTCCAGGCCAGCCCCAGTGCGACCCACGGCAATTTGCTGTCGCGACCACTGCCGCCACCGAGCAGTACCGCGTGGAAGGCTACAGGCAGGATCATCTGCCAGCGTCCCGCACGCTTTTGTCGATGCCAGAGTTGCCACAGCAGCCAGCCCAACAGCGGCAACAGCAGCAACCACCAGGGCCGAAGCCAGTGCGGCCAGAGCGCGATCATCGACGCCTCCGCAGACGCAGACGCTTGAGCCGCTGGCGCCATTCCTGATTCGATGGCAGGAAAGTTTTCTGTTTGAAGAAGCGTTGCAGCAGCGTGTTCGGCCAGCGTTCGCGGACCACCAACAACAGGCTCAGCAGCAACGCGCTGGCCAGCGGCCAGTGATACAGCGCCTGCGCCGGGCGTGCCTGGGTCGATTGCTGGGCGACCGGTTCGAGCTTGTCGAGGGTCTGTTTGATCTTCTGCAGTTCCTGACCATCGCGGGCGCGGAAGTATTGACCGCCGGTGATGTCGGCGATTTCCTTGAGGCTGGGTTCGTCCAGATCAAGGCTAGGGTTCAGGCCGAGCATGGCCAGTGTGCCGCCTTGATTCGGGTCGGCACCCATGCCGATGGTGTAGATTTTTACGCCCTCGCCAGCCGCCAGCCGCGCAGCCGTCACCGGATCGATTTCACCTGCGTTGTTGGCGCCGTCGGTGACCAGGATCAACACCCGGCTTTGCGCCGGACGCTGACGCAGGCGTTTGAGGGCCAGGCCAATGGCGTCACCGATGGCAGTGTTTTTCCCGGCAATGCCGATCCGCGCTTCATCCAGCCACACGCGTACGGTGCGTCGGTCGAAGGTCAACGGCGCTTGAACGTAGGCCCGACTGCCAAACAGAATCAGGCCGATGCGATCACCTTCGCGACTGACGAGAAAGTCGCCCAGCAGGTGCTTGACCAGGGTCAAGCGACTGACGTCTTCGTCATTCCAGCGCATGTCGGGGTAGTCCATGGAGCCGGAGACATCCACAGCTACCAGCAAGTCGCGACCACTGGCGGCAATTGGCAACGGCTCGCCTAGCCACTGTGGGCGGGCCGCGGCCATCAGCAGCAACAGCCAAAGCAGAATGAAGGGCGCCTGCTGCCGCCAGGCCGGCAGATTGGCCCGCGCCCGGCGCTTGGCCAGGCCTTCCAGTTCGCTGAGAAAGCTGACCTTGAGCGCCGCTTCGCCACTGTCCGCCACCGGCAGCAGCACCCGCAGCAGCCAGGGCAGCGGCAGCAGGACGAAGAGCCACGGCCAGGCGAACTCAAACATGCTTGCGAATCCAGGTGGCGACCGCCTGGTTCAGGCCAGTGATGGCTTTGTCATCGAGTTTGCACTCCGGTTTGTACGCGCCTTCGACCAGCACCATCCAGCGCGTCAGCCCGGCGGCGGGGCAGCGGTTGTCGAGAAAAGCCAGCCATTTTCGGCCATTCAAGGTGTGGCTCTGGCTGTAAGGGTAGTGGTTGCGGCACAGGCGTTTGAGCAGCGCATTGATTTGCTGCAGCCAGGCCCCGGCTGGCGCACCATCGTAGGGTTTAGGCAGTTGCGCGAGTTCTTCCAGGGCGGCGACGCGGACCGGGTCCAGCGGTTGCTCGGTGTTAACGGACGGACGCTTGCCCGGCCAGTAGCGACGCAATCGCCACAGTCCCCAAGCCGCCACCGGCAGCAAGAGCAGCAGCACCCACCAGCCCGGCGCCGGTGGCCAAGCGCTGACCGCGGCTGGGGTGATCAGCGGTTGCAGTTGCTCCAGGCTGCTCATCGTTTTTTTCCGGGGCGCTGGGCGTTCAAGTATTCGCGCAGTTGCTCGACCATTTCGCTCTGGGTGCTCAGGGGGATCGACACCACGCGGAGCTTTTGCGCGAGCAATTCCCAACGCGCGACCCGTGCTTCACCCTGGGCACGATAGGCCTGGCGTAAATCCGGTTTCAACGTATCAAGCTCAAGCTGTGCGCCGCGCTCGGCAAAACGCAGCAGACCCGCCGCCGGCAAGGCGTGGTCCAGTGGGTCGGACAGCGGCAACAGCAGCAGGTCGCAGTGTCGCGACAACAGACTCAGTTGTTGCTCGGCCGCGTCGGAAATCGCGCGCTCATCGCAGATCACGAACACCAGGCTGCCGGGGCGCAACACCTCTCGGGCGCGGCGTAGGGCAATGCCGAAAGCGTCGCGGTCGGCCGGGATTTCGGTATGCAGTGACTGGTTGACCCGCACCAGTCGGTTGAGCAGCTGCAACAGGCTCTGCTTGCTGCGACGGGGTTTGATCTCGTAGTGCTCATTGTCGCCGAACACCAGCCCGCCGACCCGGTCGTTATGGCCCAGGGCGGCCCAACCGATCAGCGCTGCGGCCTGGGCGGCGAGGACCGATTTGAACATCAGCCCCGAACCGAAAAACAGGCGGCGGCTTTGCTCCACCATGATGAAAATCGGTCGCTCGCGTTCTTCATGGAACAGCTTGGTGTGCGGTTCCTGGGTGCGGGCGGTGACGCGCCAGTCGATGGTGCGCACGTCGTCGCCGGCCTGATAGACCCGCACCTGATCGAAGTCCACACCCCGTCCGCGCAGTTTCGAGTGATGCAGGCCGATCAGCGGGCTACGCTGGCTCGGTGTGGAAAACAGTTGCACTTCGCGCACGCGATGACGCATCTCGATCAGCTCTTTGAGGCTGACGCGAATTCCCGGCTCGGCAATCGGTTGCGGCTGCATGGGGTCAGGCGACAGCCACGACGTCGAGGATGCGCTGGATCACGCGATCCTGATCGATCCCGGCGGCTTCGGCTTCGAACGACAGAATGATGCGGTGGCGCAACACGTCGAACAGCACCGCCTGAATGTCCTCGGGGCTGACGAAGTCTCGCCCGGCCAGCCAGGCATGGGCCCGCGCGCAGCGGTCCAGCGCGATGGAACCACGCGGGCTGGCGCCGTAGGCAATCCAGTCGGCCATTTCCGGGTCGAACTTGGCGGGTGTGCGCGAGGCCATGACCAGTTGCACCAGGTATTCCTCCACCGCATCGGCCATGTACAGGCCGAGGATTTCCTTGCGCGCGGCGAAAATCGCCTGCTGGCTGACGCGCCGCTCTGGCTTGGTCTCGCCATTGAGCGCTTCGCCGCGAGCTTGCTGGAGAATCTTGCGCTCGACCGCCGCATCGGGGAAGCCGATCTTGACGTGCATCAGAAAACGGTCGAGCTGGGCTTCGGGCAGCGGATAGGTGCCTTCCTGCTCGATGGGGTTCTGCGTTGCCATCACCAGAAACAGCGGCGACAACTCATAGGTGCTGCGCCCGACGCTGACCTGACGTTCGGCCATGGCTTCCAGCAGGGCTGACTGAACCTTGGCCGGCGCCCGATTGATTTCGTCGGCCAGCACCAGATTGTGGAAGATCGGCCCCTGTTGAAAGACGAAACTGCCTGTTTCCGGGCGATAGATCTCGGTGCCGGTGATGTCGGCAGGCAGCAGGTCAGGGGTGAATTGAATGCGGTGGAATTGTGCTTCGACGCCTTCGGCCAGCTCCTTGATCGCTTTGGTCTTGGCCAGACCCGGTGCCCCTTCGACCAGCATGTGGCCGTCGGCGAGCAGGGCTATCAACAGCCGTTCGATCAGTTTTTCCTGGCCGAGAATCTGCGTTGAAAGAAAGGTTCGCAGCGCAATCAGCGCTTCACGATGTTCCATCGTTGACTGTTCCTGGCAGGGTGACCGATAGCATCAAATGACA
The DNA here is from genome assembly GCF_056680425.1 of Pseudomonas sp. ASL3. Taxonomy (NCBI): domain Bacteria; kingdom Pseudomonadati; phylum Pseudomonadota; class Gammaproteobacteria; order Pseudomonadales; family Pseudomonadaceae; genus Pseudomonas; species Pseudomonas sp. ASL3. Next base: position 628,344 of record NZ_CM155281.1, read on the forward strand.
CTGAGGTTGGGGGCGTTACTTTAATCCATCCGGGGCTGTGCCGACTAACGGCTATAGGCTTTTTTCCGGGATTATCGGAATGAGCTTGCGGTAAGTTAGGAATTGTCTGACTTGTTGTGTTGTATCTGTGTAGGAAATTGGTGCCTGACATGAGGGGACTGATTTATTTTTCGCGCTCTTTGAAAAATCAATCTGTCCCCGGCCTCAGGGACAGATTGATTTTCGATGAAGCGCTGAAAATAAATCAGTCCCCTTGCGATCAGGCGATTTCACTGACGTAGGTGCCGACGTCTTCCAGAATAATCTGCAAGGTTTCTTCGATATCGCGCAACTCGGATGCAGGCATGTTGTGACGGATTTCATACTCACTGTGGCCGTCGAGCTGGCTGGCATCGGCCGGGTCGATTTCTATCAGCAGGCGTTCGGCGCTGAAGGTGACCTTCAGGCTTTGCAGATTGAGCGTCTTGTCATCCCGGACAGTGATTTCTACCTGGTTCTCGTCGGGGAAACGGGTCAGCGAGAACAGATCGCCGGTTTCCCCGTGGCAGCAGAGCAGGGCCATATCGTCGTATTCGTCGTCGCATGGATTGACGATGAGGCTTGCGGTGGTAATAAGCATGAGTGGATTCCTGATCTATCGAGGCGGGCAGAGCGCGATGATACCCCAGTGGGAGGCTCGGTTTTTATCGGAGACCACAGCCGCTATACTGCGGCCATTACATTTTCGTAATGTCCAAGAATGTTTAATCGATATGACCCTGATCGTTAGAGACAGCAATGGTACCCAACTGGCCGACGGCGACTCCGTGACGCTGATCAAGGACCTGAAAGTCAAAGGCACTTCGGTCACCCTCAAGCGCGGCACCATGGTCAAGGGCATCCGCCTGACCGACAACGAAGATGAAGTCGAATGCAAGGTCGAGAAAGTCAAAGGCCTGGTATTGCGTACCGAGTTCTTGAAAAAGGCCTGATTACCCATCATTGGCCGCTAGGGTCTGTTGACGTTTGGTGACGGCTCGCCACCAAACGTCAACAGACCCTAGTCATGGGGTGCGCGTTCGCACCCCATGACAGTTGATCCGCAAATCCCCGCCTCGCCCTGCAGACTGTGATTTTTTTCTCAGTGCCGCCAATCCCTTCCCAGGACCGTTCAAGTCCTTCCTGCGCTTGTCGATAGCCATTTAAAGGCCTTGCCGCGCTCCGGTTACGTGCCTATGACCGAATATGTCGCAGCACCGCAAGCAGCGCCGGGTCCGCTGTCGTTAAGCTTCGCAGCGGATGGACACCTCTAAAGACACAGCCTGCCTGGGCAGTCGTTTTTGTAGATGCCCATTTTCTTTACAGGGCTCATTCGGGAAAAGCGAATGTGACTACCCGTTCGTGACGAGCGTTTGTTCTTTAGCTTCACTACCCTGTCATGCTGTGCTGCTTCTGTTTGAAACCAGCACGCGTGATGGCGATCCCCTGAAGGGGATACGACGCTTCCATCAATAAAAGCCCAAGCGGAGTACTACAGATGGCGTTCTTCACCGCAGCCAGCAAGTCTGACTTCCAGCATCAACTGCAAGCAGCACTGGCGCAGCACATCAGTGAACAGGCACTGCCACAAGTGGCGTTGTTTGCTGAGCAATTCTTCGGCATTATTTCCCTCGATGAACTGACCCAACGCCGGCTTTCCGACCTGGCGGGCTGCACCCTCTCTGCCTGGCGTCTGCTTGAGCGTTTTGAACACATTCATCCGCAAGTGCGCGTCTACAACCCCGACTACGAACGTCATGGCTGGCAGTCGACCCACACCGCGGTCGAGGTTCTGCATCACGATCTGCCGTTTCTGGTGGATTCGGTCCGTACCGAACTGAACCGTCGCGGTTACAGCATCCACACCCTGCAAACCACTGTTTTGAGCGTACGTCGCGGCAGCAAGGGCGAATTGCTGGAGCTGCTGCCCAAGGGCGCCCAGGGCGAGGACGTGCTGCAAGAGTCTCTGATGTATCTGGAGATCGATCGTTGCGTCAATGCCGCTGAAATGAATGTGCTGGTTCGCGAGCTGGAACAAGTGCTGGGTGAAGTGCGGGTCGCGGTCGCTGACTTCGAGCCGATGAAGGCCAAAATCAACGAACTGCTGGCCGGTGTCGACACGCTTCAGTTTGCCGTCGAAGAAGGCGAGAAAGCCGAGATCAAGGTTTTCCTGCAATGGCTGGTGGACAATCACTTCACCTTCCTCGGCTACGAAGAGTTTGAAGTACGTAGCGACGAAGACGGCGGCTACCTGGTGTACGACGAGTCGTCCTTCCTCGGTCTGACCAAGCTGCTGCGTGCAGGGCTGACCAAAGAAGACCTGCACATCGAAGACTATGCAGTGAATTACCTGCAAGAGCCGATGTTGCTGTCGTTCGCCAAGGCGGCCCACCCAAGCCGCGTGCATCGCCCGGCGTACCCGGATTATGTGTCGATCCGCCAGATCGATGCCTCTGGCAAGGTGATCAAGGAATGCCGCTTCATGGGTCTGTACACCTCGTCGGTGTACGGCGAAAGCGTGCGTCAGATCCCTTATATCCGTCGCAAGGTTGCCGAAGTGGAGCGTCGCTCCGGTTTCGACGCCAAGGCGCATCTGGGCAAGGAACTGGCGCAGGTGGTGGAAGTGCTGCCGCGTGACGACCTGTTCCAGACTCCGGTGGACGAGCTGTTCAGCACCGTGATGTCCATTGTGCAGATCCAGGAGCGCAACAAGATTCGCGTGTTCCTGCGCAAAGACCCGTACGGCCGCTTCTGCTACTGCCTGGCCTATGTGCCGCGAGACGTCTATTCCACCGAAGTCCGGCAGAAAATTCAGCAAGTGCTGATGGATCGCCTGAAGGCCAGCGATTGCGAGTTCTGGACCTTCTTCTCCGAGTCAGTACTGGCGCGCGTGCAGTTGATCCTGCGAGTGGACCCGAAAAGCCGCCTCGACATCGATCCGCAGCAACTGGAAAACGAAGTGATCCAGGCTTGCCGTTCGTGGCAGGACGATTACTCCAGCCTGGTCATCGAAAGCTTCGGCGAAGCCCACGGCACCAACGTACTGTCGGACTTCCCGAAAGGTTTCCCGGCCGGTTACCGCGAGCGCTTCGCCGCGCATTCGGCCGTGGTCGACATGCAGCATTTGCTGAGCCTGAACGAAGCCAATCCGCTGGTGATGAGCTTCTATCAACCGCTGGCCCAGGCCGGCAAACAGCAACTGCATTGCAAGCTGTACCACGCTGATACTCCGCTGGCCTTGTCCGACGTTCTGCCGATTCTGGAAAACCTCGGGTTGCGCGTATTGGGCGAGTTCCCGTATCGCCTGCGCCACCACAATGGCCGCGAGTTCTGGATTCACGATTTTGCCTTCACCGCCGGTGAAGGCTTGAACCTAGACATCCAGCAGCTCAATGACACCCTGCAAGATGCATTCGTGCACATCGTGCGCGGCGATGCGGAGAACGATGGGTTCAACCGTCTGGTCCTGACCGCCGGCTTGCCATGGCGCGACGTGGCGTTGCTGCGTGCTTATGCGCGTTACATGAAGCAGATCCGTCTGGGCTTTGACCTGGGTTATATCGCCAGCACCCTGAACAACCACACCGATATCGCTCACGAGCTGACCCGGTTGTTCAAGACGCGCTTCTATCTGGCGCGCAAACTGACTGCCGAAGACCTGGACGACAAGCAACAACGTCTGGAGCAAGCGATTCTGGCGGCACTGGACAACGTTCAGGTGCTCAACGAAGACCGCATCCTGCGTCGCTATCTGGACCTGATCAAGGCCACTCTGCGGACCAACTTCTACCAGCCGGACGCCAACGGTCAGAACAAGAGCTACTTCAGCTTCAAGTTCAACCCACGCCTGATTCCCGAGCTGCCGAAGCCAGTGCCGAAATTCGAGATTTTCGTCTATTCGCCACGGATTGAAGGCGTACACCTGCGCTTTGGCAACGTCGCTCGCGGCGGCCTGCGCTGGTCCGATCGTGAAGAAGACTACCGCACCGAAGTGCTGGGTCTGGTAAAAGCCCAGCAAGTGAAGAACTCGGTAATCGTGCCAGTCGGCGCCAAGGGCGGCTTCCTGCCGCGTCGTCTGCCACTGGGTGGCGGTCGCGACGAAATCCAGGCCGAAGGCATCGCGTGCTACCGGATCTTTATTTCCGGCTTGCTGGACATCACCGACAACCTGAAAGAAGGCGCCCTGGTGCCTCCGTTGAACGTGGTTCGTCACGACGACGATGACCCGTACCTGGTGGTCGCGGCGGACAAGGGCACTGCAACCTTCTCCGACATCGCCAACGGCATCGCCATCGACTACGGTTTCTGGCTCGGTGACGCGTTCGCGTCCGGCGGTTCGGCTGGCTACGACCACAAGAAAATGGGTATCACCGCCAAGGGCGCGTGGGTGGGCGTACAACGTCACTTCCGTGAACGCGGGATCAATGTTCAGGAAGACAACACCACCGTGGTCGGCGTCGGCGACATGGCCGGTGACGTGTTCGGTAACGGCTTGTTGATGTCGGACAAGCTGCAACTGGTCGCAGCCTTCAACCACCTGCACATCTTCATCGACCCGAACCCGGAGCCAGCCAACAGCTTCGTCGAACGTCAGCGTCTGTTCGACCTGCCACGTTCAGCCTGGACCGACTACGACACCAGCATCATGTCCGAAGGCGGCGGTATTTTCTCCCGTAGCGCAAAAAGCATCGCGATTTCCCCGCAGATGAAAGAGCGCTTCGACATCAGTGCCGACAAGCTGACCCCCACCGAGCTGCTCAATGCGCTGCTCAAGGCGCCAGTGGATCTGCTGTGGAACGGCGGTATCGGCACGTACGTCAAATCCAGCGAAGAAAGCCACGCCGATGTCGGCGACAAGGCCAACGACGCGCTGCGTGTGAACGGTAACGAACTGCGCTGCAAAGTCGTGGGCGAGGGCGGTAACCTCGGCATGACCCAGCTCGGGCGTGTGGAGTTCGGCCTCAACGGCGGAGGCTCCAACACCGACTTCATCGACAACGCCGGTGGTGTGGATTGTTCCGACCACGAAGTGAACATCAAGATCCTGCTCAACGAAGTGGTGCATGCCGGCGACATGACTGAAAAGCAGCGCAACCAGCTGCTCGAAAGCATGACCGACGAAGTGGGCAACCTGGTGCTGGGCAACAACTACAAGCAGACGCAAGCCTTGTCCCTGGCGGCGCGCCGCGCTTACGACCGGATCGCTGAATACAAGCGTCTGATGAACGACCTGGAAGCGCGGGGCAAGCTGGACCGTGCCATCGAGTTCCTCCCGGTCGAAGAGCAACTGGTCGAGCGGGTCGTGGCAGGCCATGGCCTGACCCGTGCCGAACTGTCGGTGCTGATCTCTTATAGCAAGATCGACCTCAAGGAAGCGCTGCTCGAATCCCGCGTCCCGGACGACGACTATCTGGTCCGCGACATGGAGACGGCATTCCCGCCGTCACTGGCTGCCAATTTCGGTGAAGCCATGCGTCGTCACCGCCTCAAGCGCGAAATCGTCAGCACCCAGATCGCCAACGACCTGGTCAACCACATGGGCATCACCTTCGTGCAGCGGCTCAAAGAGTCCACCGGCATGAGCGCAGCCAACGTGGCCGGTGCTTACGTGATCGTGCGTGACATCTTCCATCTCCCGCACTGGTTCCGTCAGATCGAAGCGCTGGACTACAAGGTTCCGGCCGAAATCCAGCTGGCTCTGATGGACGAGTTGATGCGTCTGGGCCGTCGTGCCACACGCTGGTTCCTGCGCAGCCGTCGCAACGAACTGGATGCTGGTCGTGACGTTGCACACTTTGGTCCGCACATCGCGGCACTGGGTCTGAAACTCGACGAACTGCTGGAAGGCCCGACCCGGGAAGTCTGGCAGACCCGTTATCAGGCTTATGTCGAAGCCGGTGTTCCCGAGTTGCTGGCGCGCATGGTTGCAGGCACCAGCCACTTGTACACGCTGTTGCCGATCATCGAAGCGTCGGACGTCACCGGGCAGAACGCTGCCGACGTGGCCAAGGCTTACTTCGCCGTGGGCAGCTCGCTGGACGTGACCTGGTACTTGCAACAGATCAGCAACCTGCCGGTGGAAAACAACTGGCAGGCGCTGGCTCGCGAAGCCTTCCGTGACGACATCGACTGGCAGCAACGGGCGATTACCGTTTCAGTCCTGCAAATGCCGGATGCTCCAGAGGAAGTCGAAGCGCGTCTGGACTTGTGGCTGGAACAGCATGTGCCGATGGTTGATCGCTGGCGTGCAATGCTGGTCGAGCTGCGTGCGGCGAGCGGTACCGACTACGCGATGTATGCGGTAGCCAACCGTGAGTTGCTGGATTTGGCGATGAGTGGTCAGACCAACGTGGTTTGATGGTTTGATGGTTTGAGTTGAAGCGGTAAATCAAAAGCCCTGCATTGAGAGATGTGGGGCTTTTTTGTTTTGTCTTGTGTGTATATCCGGCATTTGCGTGTGCTGGGATTACGGTTTCGCTCTTACAGCGGGTCACCTTTTTCAAACGCCAAAAAGGTAACCCAAAACGCTTGCCCCTCCATACGGCCCGTCGCCTAGGCTCCGGGTGCCCTCACTCCGGTCCTGCTCAAGTAGCACAACCCAAGGGGCCGTCCCTGGCCCCGTGCGGCTCGCTCGGCGTCCTGCCTCGTTTCCCCCCCTGCGCAATGCCTGCACTCGGCCTTCTGGCAATGGGGCCTCACCCGACCTCGAGATTTAATTCACACAAAATCTGAGGCGATCCGCTCTAATCTCTCGTTCGCAGGCAAGCCTGCTCCCACAGGGAAAATGCGCTCCACTGTGGGAGCAGGCTTGCCTGCGAATGGCGGTATGCCTGACACACCGCGTCAAGCGAATCGCGGGCAAGCGCGCTCCTACAGTTTTGCGTGAATTGAATCCCGAGTTCAGGTCAGGCCCCATTGCCAGAAGGCCGAGTGCAGGCATTGCGCAGGGGGGGAACGAGGCAGGACGCCGAGTTAGCCGCACGGGGCCAGGGATGGCCCCTTGCGGCGACCCCCGGAGCAATGCCGGAGCGAGGGCAGTCCGAGCACCAGCGAGGACCCGTATGGAGGGGCAAGCGTTTTTGGTTACTTTTTAGGCGTTTGTAAAAAGTGACCCGCTGTAAGAGCGGAACCGTAATCCCTGCACACGCAAATGCCGGATATGTACACCGACCCAGACCCAAACCCATAAAAAAACCCCATCACCAGGACGGGGTTTTTTCGACGCTGTATTACTTACGCTTGAATAACCGGAATGTTGGCATTCGCAGCGGCTTCACGGAACTCGGCGATCTGGTCGAAACTCAGGTAGCGGTAAACGTCCGCTGCCATGGTGTCGATTTCTTTCGCGTAGGCCATGTACTCCTCAACGGTCGGCAGGCGACCAAGGATCGATGCAACGGACGCCAACTCGGCCGAGGCCAGGTAAACGTTCGCGCCATCGCCCAGACGGTTCGGGAAGTTACGCGTCGACGTCGACACCACAGTGGAGTTCGGCTCAACGCGTGCCTGGTTACCCATGCACAGCGAGCAGCCCGGCATTTCCATGCGCGCGCCAGCCTTGCCATAGATGCCGTAGTAGCCTTCTTCGGTCAACTGGTGAGCGTCCATCTTGGTCGGCGGCGACAGCCACAGACGCGTTGGCAACTGACCTTTGACCTTGTCCAGCAACTTGCCGGCAGCGCGGAAGTGACCGATGTTGGTCATGCACGAACCGATGAACACTTCGTCGATCTTCTCACCAGCAACGCTGGAAAGCAGACGGGCGTCGTCCGGGTCGTTTGGCGCGCAGAGCACAGGCTCTTTGATGTCGGCCAGGTCGATCTCGATGGTTTCAGCGTATTCGGCGTCAGCATCGGCAACCATCAGCTCAGGGTTGGCAACCCAGGCTTCCATCGCTTGAGCGCGACGTTCCAGAGTACGAGCATCGCCGTAACCTTCGCCGATCATCCAGCGCAGCAGGGTGATGTTGGACTTCAGGTACTCGCTGATCGACTCTTTCGACAGCTTGATGGTGCAACCGGCGGCGGAACGTTCTGCCGAGGCGTCGGACAGTTCGAATGCTTGTTCGATGCTCAGATCGTCCAGGCCTTCGATTTCCAGGATGCGGCCGGAGAAGGCGTTCTTCTTGCCTTTCTTCTCTACGGTCAGCAGGCCAGCCTGGATCGCGTAGTAAGGAATGGCGTGAACCAGGTCACGCAGGGTGACGCCCGGTTGCATTTTGCCTTTGAAACGCACCAGGATCGATTCCGGCATGTCCAGTGGCATTACGCCAGTGGCTGCGGCGAACGCGACCAGACCGGAACCGGCAGGGAAGGAGATCCCCATTGGGAAACGGGTGTGCGAGTCACCACCGGTACCGACGGTATCCGGCAGCAGCATACGGTTCAGCCAACTGTGGATGATGCCGTCGCCCGGACGCAGGGAAACGCCGCCGCGGGTCATGATGAAGTCAGGCAGAGTGTGGTGCGTGGTGACGTCGATCGGCTTTGGATAAGCAGCGGTGTGGCAGAAGGACTGCATCACCAGATCGGTAGAGAAACCCAGGCACGCCAGGTCTTTCAGTTCGTCACGGGTCATCGGGCCAGTGGTGTCCTGGGAACCGACGGTGGTCATTTTCGGTTCGCAGTAGGTGCCTGGGCGAACGCCCGTCACGCCGCAAGCCTTGCCGACCATTTTCTGTGCCAGGGTGTAACCCTTGGTGCTTTCAGCGGGGGCTTCCGGCAGTTTGAACAGGGTCGAAGGTGTCAGACCCAGCTCGGTACGGGCTTTTTCGGTCAGGCCACGGCCGATGATCAGCGGAATACGGCCGCCAGCGCGGACTTCGTCCAACAGAACCGGGGTCTTCATTTCGAAGGTGGCCAGGACGTCGTCGGTGCCATGCCTGGTGACTTTACCGGCGTATGGGTATACGTCGATCACGTCGCCCATGTTCATCAGGGAAACGTCAAATTCGATTGGCAGAGCGCCGGCATCTTCCATGGTGTTGTAGAAGATTGGAGCGATTTTATTGCCGAAGCAGAAACCGCCAGCACGCTTGTTCGGCACGAAAGGAACGTCGTCGCCGAAGAACCACAGCACCGAGTTGGTTGCCGATTTACGCGAGGAGCCAGTACCGACCACGTCGCCGACGTAGGCGATAGGGAAGCCTTCGCCGCGCATCTGCTCGATTTGCTTCATCGGACCGGTGACGCCTTGTTGATCCGGCACGATGCCATCACGGGCCATTTTCAGCATGGCCAGAGCGTGCAGCGGGATGTCAGGGCGGGACCAGGCATCAGGTGCAGGAGACAGGTCGTCGGTGTTGGTTTCGCCGGTGACCTTGAATACGCGCAGGCTGATCTTGTCGGCCAGGGTTGGGCGCTTCTGGAACCACTCGCCGTCGGCCCAGGATTGCAGAACACCTTTGGCGTGAACGTTGCCGTTCTTGGCTTTTTCAGCCACGTCGTGGAACGCGTCGAACATCAGCAGGGTGTGCTTGAGTTCTTCAGCGGCCACGGCTGCCAGTGCGGAGTCTTCCAGCAGGTCGACCAACGTGACGATGTTGTAGCCACCTTGCATGGTGCCCAGCAGTTCAACGGCGCGTTTTTTGTCGATCAGCGGAGAAGTGGCTTCGCCTTTGGCCAGAGCAGACAGGAAGCCGGCCTTGACGTATGCAGCTTCGTCAACGCCTGGTGGAACGCGATTGGTGATCAGGTCGACAAGGAAAGCTTCTTCGCCAGCCGGGGGATTTTTCAGCAGCTCGATCAGGCCTGCGGTTTGTTCGGCGTTGAGCGGCTGGGGCACGATACCCAGGGCGGCACGCTCTTCGATGTGTTTACGGTAGGCTTCAAGCACAGTTATTACCCTCATCAGTGGTCCCAAATGGGTGTCCGGGACGCTCATCCAGCAATTGGTCGTACCCTGCGCGACGAAGCTTTTTGAGCTCCTTGGCCAGAGTTTCGACAATTCCTTACAGAAGCTGTTTTCAAAGTTTTACGCCTGCAGGAGGGCTGATGCGTGTCGGCGAAGGGTTCCTGAAGAGGGGGAAACCTGCGCCAACACCGACTGCGGGGTTAACTTAACTGTGCTCGTGACGCTTTGAAAACAGCTTCTAACGGACATTGGCGCCTTAAAAGGCTCGCCGATTCTACGGGAAAAATCAGGTAAAGGTAAGTTAGCCCCTACACCTTCAGGGGTGACCCTCGTTAGACAAAGGGCTAACATGCGGGCTTGTTTCGCCTGTTGCAGTCCTGTTCGCCATGCCCAATCAAACCATCAAGACCCCCTGCGTCGGCCTCTGTTCCACAGTTTATGGGGATCTGGTATGCCGTGGTTGCAAGCGTTTCCATCACGAAGTGATCAACTGGAACGGTTACAACGAGGACGAAAAGCGTGCGGTCTGGCTGCGCCTGGAGCAGCTGCTCGTTCAGGTCATGGCCGGCAAGCTCGAGGTCTTCGACGCCGCCAAGCTGCGCAAGCAGCTGGAGCAGCGCAAAATCCGTTTCGTGCCGCATCAATCGGTCTATTGCTGGGCGTACCAACTGATTGCACGTGGCGCGCGGGTCATCAGTCAGCTTGAAGCCTACGGCGTGGTGTTGATGCCAGAGTTTCGCGGCTGGGGCCTGCCAGAGCTGCGCGACGCCATTGATCGCGAGTTTTTTCTGCTGTCCGAAGCCCATTACGAGCGCTACATCGCGCCGGGGTTTCTCAAGGATGCGTTTGGTGGTTGAGTGCGAGGGGACAGATTTGTTTTCAACGCTTCACCGAAAACCAATCTGTCCCCCGTGGAAAGGCCGAGGACAGATTGGTTTTTCAAAAAGCGCGAAAAACAAATCAGTCCCGAATGGCACTTACTTAACCTTCTTCGGATGCCCACGCTTTCTGACGTCCTCCCTTGCTGATCGGCGTGTTTTGGTCAGTAAGGGATAAGGTTTGGGTCTTCGTTTTATTGCGCGAGGCTCAGTCCGGCCAGAACGGTTTCCGACCCGTTTTTGGGCGATCAGCATGAGCAAACTCGACATGCCATCTTCCTCGCCAACACTGCCGTATTGCCTCAACGCCAGCCACAACTGAAGACTGTGTTTGAAGCTCAACTCGCGAGGTAAACAGTCTGCCAGCAGCGCGGACTGTGCCATGATCATCCGAATAAGATTGTGGGCCAGCAAATAGACCCATAACTCCTTGACGGCCATGCCTGGGGTCTTGCAACTCAGCATCTCAAGTCCCAGCGTGGACTTGAGATTGCGTAAATCCAGCTCGACGTGCCAGCGGCTCTTGAACAGCAACTTTAGGGCTGTTTTGGGGATCTGCTTCGGGCAATGCAACGTCGTTACCAAGATTTTCCCACCCGCCTTCAGCTCACGGACCATCAGCCTTTGAGGCGCCTGTTCGTAATATGCCTGGCTCATCCAGTCGGGTCTTTTCCTGGGTTTTTCCAGTTCAATCAAATGATCCTCCGAACCCAGGCATTGTCCCTTTTGAAAGTCAGTGCTGCGCCGCCGAGCACCGTATTGTTCAAACACACCGTCCACGCCCCTGCGCTGCAACTCACACAGTAAAAAATAAGTCGCGTAGTAGGCGTCACCCAACAAAATATCGCCTCGATTCAACGTGTCGAGCATCGACCTGAGCAGGGTTTGCTCATCACTTCCTTTTCCTCGGAAGCGGCCCAGTGCCGCATTTAAAATGGTTCCACTGCACAGGCAAACGATGCCGACCATTCGGCAGATTGGAAACCCCAGACCGACTTTCTGACCACGAGACTGCGGATAGGCAGCCTGGTTCTCGGCGGTGTCGGGCATGGTCACCGTCGTGCCGTCCACCAGCCGTACGGGGCGGCCCATCCAGCGCCATGACGTCGGTGCCTGGTCGCTCATCAAGGACCCGGTGTGGCGTAACAGCGTGCCAACCATCTCCACAGGCAAGCGTTTTCTCGCCTTGCAGTAGGCCCCTGTATGGGCGCTGTTGGGTTTCAAGCCGCCGCAGGCGCGTTTGATGGACAAGTCATTGACTGCGTTCTGGCAGGAACGATCAGCACTCATTGCTTGAGCCAGAAACATGGAAAGCGTTTCGGTCGGCGGGAACAGCCGCTCTCGATGCTCAGGTAACGACGCTTCGACACACGGTAGCAACTGGGGATCAGTGAGTAGATTGAAAAATGCGTAGGCATCACTGTTAGCGGTGCGCTGACGAATACGTTGCTGTTGATGCTGGACGATTTGACGTCTACGATTCATGCGGGCTGTGTCCTTGGTTTTTGGTGTGTGTTCGCAACTATCACCGTAGACCAAGGCCAGCCTTTTTTCATTTTTATGCTTTGAATCAGTTAGTTAGCTGCTAAGTAAGTGCCATTCAAATCAGTCCCCTTATTTCGAGACTAAATCAGGTTTTGGCCGCCAGCTCTTCCAGATGCGTATAGGTCTCTTCAGTCTTTAATACCAGCACATCGCTTTCCAGCGAATCGAGTATCACTTCGGCGGTGTTGCCGATCAGTGCACCGGAAATACCGGTGCGCCCCACGCTGCCAATCACGGTAACTGCGGCATTGAGGGTATGTGCGGTATACGGGATCAGCACGTCGGCCGGGCCTTCGGCGATGTGCAGGTGAAGGTCATCGACATCGAATTCAGCCTGAAACGTCTGGCATTGCTCGCGATAGCGCTCTTCGATGGTTTCCTTGAGCTGATACACCGGGTCGGCTGCCGACAGCATGGGTGAAGGGTGCGCGGCGATGACATGCAGTTGCCCCTTGGCCAGCGCGGCAATCTCGAAGCCGTGATCAACGATGCTGAAGTGCAGGGCGTGGTGTTTTTCGTCGGGGTTGCCGACATCGACCGCGGCGAGAATCACCCCGCCGGTCCACGGTGCCTTGGTCTTGACCATCAGCACCGGGCTTGGGCACAACCGCAGCAGTTTCCAGTCATCCGGGGTCAGCAGGGCTTTTTTCAGCGGGTTATCCGGGAAATGCTGCTTGATCACCAGGCCGCAGCCTTCAGCCTGTTGAACGTCGATGATGGTTTGATGCAGGCTTTCGTGCCACGCATGTTCGCTGGTAACGCTGAAGCCGTCGTTGAGCAGACTGTTCTCGAGTACGCTGAGCAGGGCCTGGTGGTCATGCTTTTTGTCACAGATCAACAAATGCAGGTGCGCCTGGGTAACACCCGCGATCAGTTTGGCGCGTTTGAGGGCCAGACTATCAGCGTGTGGGGGTTCGAGTACCACAAGGATGCTGCGTACGGCTTGCATGGGTTTGACCTCGACGATGTCATGTCATGTCTTGCGCCTCGGCACTTGCTCGCCTGTACGGCCGACGGCTGATAGACACAACTATAGTTGCAGTCGGCCAATTCGGTTGTTGATCCAGATCAGGACAAATCTGCTGCAAGGAGCTGGTTCATTCGCACCGCCCTCGTATAATGCTGCGCTTTGTCCACCTGGCCGTACTGTGAGCCTATGCAACTGAACCCGGAAATCGAATCTTTCCTGCTTTGCCGCACGCCCGACCGCGGGTTTCTCGGGGGCGTCCATGCTGTCTGAAATTCATGATTTTCTAGGATGCAGGACGCCCGCGGGCTGGGTTGAAGCGGCGTTGGCTGATCAGGAGACAATGCTTCTCGATCACAAAAACTGTGAGTTCAAGGCTGCCAGCACGGCCTTGAGCATGATCGCCAAATACGGTGCCTATTCGGATCTGGTCATGATGATGTCGCGACTGGCCCGTGAAGAGCTGGTGCACCATGAGCAGGTTGTGCGCTTGATGAAAAAGCGCAAAGTCGAATGGCGACCTCTATCGGCCGCCCGTTATGCCTCAGGGTTACGGGCGGCGGTACGCAGTCATGAGCCGGTGAAGCTGATTGATACGTTGGTGGTGGGCGCATTCATCGAAGCGCGCAGCTGTGAACGCTTCGAAGCACTGGTGCCGCATCTGGATGAAGAGCTGGGGCGCTTTTATCACGGATTGCTGAAAAGCGAAGCGCGGCACTTTCAGGGTTATCTGAAACTGGCCTATCACTATGGTGATGCTGCAGACGTTGAGCGAGCCATTGAAAAAGTCCGGGTGCTCGAAGCCAGCTTGATCGACAGCCCTGACGTTGAATTCCGCTTCCACAGTGGGATCCCGCAACACCAGTCCAAGCCTTAAAGCCCTTAATGCCCCTCAAGCGCCTGTAATCCGCAGAATTTCCGCTGTGAATACGCCAGCGGAGCGCCTTCGCGGCTTTTCACAGCCACGACTTTACCGATGAACACCGTGTGGGTGCCCAGGTCCATCTGTTGTTCGATATGGCAATCAAAACTGGCCAGTGCATTGTCCAGCATGGGCGCGCCGGTGGTGTGTTGTGTCCAGTCGGCGCAGGCGAAGCGGTCGCCGTTTTCCAGTTTGATCTGGCCGGCGAATACCTGGGCAACCGGTTGTTGCTCGGTTTCGATGACGTTGACGCAAAAACAACCGTTCTGGTCGATCGCCTTCGACGCCAGGTTGTTGCGGTTCACGCACACCAGCAGCAACGGCGGTTCAGCCGAGACTGACGTCATCGCGCTGACGGTCACGCCAAAGCGGCCACCCGCGCCGTCGGTGGTGATCACCGTCACCCCCGTGGCGCATTTACCCATGGCGGCAATGAACTCGGCGGGGTTGGCCGTAAGGGTCGCCGCAGTCAGTACGCTGACGTCACCGGGTTGAAATCGCACGGAAGTATTCATCGCACACATCCTCTTCGTCGCTGGGAGATGGCCTGATTCTGCGAGTGGATGCTCAATACCGAAATTACTTAATTTGTTTGGCTTGACGCTAAAAAGCTGAAGGCCAGCTTTTAGCTAGGCAACAACCACAAATAACCTAATTTATTTGTGCCTGACCTCATGAACAGAATGCCCCCAGACACAGCGCCCGGCGCAAACAACCGTTGGCACATCATGGGGATTCACAATGATCAGAACAGGCGAGCAGTACCGCGACTCCATCCGCGACGGCCGGGAGGTTTATATCAACGGCGAGCGGGTGAAGGATGTGCCTTCGCACCCGGCATTCAAACCGCTGGTGGACGTCCGGGCGCGTATCTATGACATGCAGCATGATGCCGCGACCAAAAGCAAAATGACCTATCAGGATGCCAGTGGCGAAACCCATGCCATCGGTCTGAAACTGCCGCGCACCCAGCAGGACTGGTGGGACAAGCGCAATTCCACCGACGCGGTGCTCAACGACATCGGCGGTGTGGTCACCCGTGTCGGTGACGAAACCATCGGCGAAATGTGGTCGCTGTATGACGGTCAGGACATGCTGAACGAGGTCAACCCGCAGTTCTCGGCCAATATTCGCAACCACATCGACAAGGCGCTCTATAGCGACACCTTTCACGTATCGGCCAACACCGACCCCAAAGGCGACCGCTCCAAACGCCCGCAGGATCAGGACCCGGACATGCTGTTGCATGTGGTCAAGGAAACCGACGCCGGGATTATCGTCCGCGGTGCAAAGTACGAGACTGCTGCCGCTTATTCGAACCAGGCGTTCACCAAACCGACCATCGCCAACTGGGGCAATTCCGAGCTGTCGAATTATGCCGTCGGCTTTATTTGTGATCTGGGTTCGCCGGGACTGAAATTCATTTGCCGCAGTGGCTTTGCCGGGCGCGGCAGCGATGACGACTATCCGCTGGCCAACCGGTTCGATGAGGTCGACGCGCTGGTGATTTTCGACAACGTACTGATCCCTTGGGAAAACGTGCTGTTCTACCAGCACACCAAAGCCGCGACCTTCATTCGTTCGACCTTGCACCGCTACAGCGCGTTTGCCTTCGTCCAGCGCAACCTGAAAGTGGCTGACATGCTGATCGGTGCGGCGCTGTTCAACGCCCGTCAGACCGGTCTGGAGAACCAGCAGGCGGTGCAGGAAAAACTCGCACAACTGGCCTGCTACCGCGAAGGCATCAACGCGCACCTGACCGCCTCCATTGCCCTGGCGGAGAAGAGCCCCGGCGGTTTGCTGATGCCCAACCAGTCATTGCTGTACACCGGGCGCGTGCTGGCGACCTCGCAGTTGCACAACATGACCCACATCGCCCGCGAATTGTGTGGTGGGCAGATCTGCGTGACTCCGGACGCCGCCACCTTCAACCACCCGGAAGCCGGCAAGTGGCTGAACAAGTACTACTCGGTCAACGAGGACTGGGTGGCCGAAGACCGGCGCAAGCTGCTGGCCTTTGCCCGCGACCTGATGAACTCGGACTACGCCGGGCATCGCCTGACCTTCCAGCTGTTTGCCCAATCGCCACCGTTCGCGCATTTGGCGGCGGTCTATCGCAATTTCGATTGGGACGGTCCGCTGGACTTCGTGCGCAAGTCCGCCGGGTTGTCGGAGCGGGTGATGGGCAATCACGCCAAAGCCGCGCCGCTGAAGTTGGCCGGACAGGCCTGATTCGTGAAATGACTGTTTGGCTGGAAGGCCCTTCGGGCCTTATCGCGGGCAAGCCCGCTCCTACAGTTGATCGCATTCCCCTGTAGGAGCGGGCTTGCCCGCGATAAGGCCGGGGCGCGTCGAAGAAATATCACCTAATGACTGGTTGCAGGTTCCCCGCATGAGCACACCCACGCACACCCGTATTCGCATGTTCAACACCAAACAAACCTACCCGAACCAGACCCTGGACAACGACCTGTGCCAGGCGGTTGTTGCCGGGAACACCGTGTACGTACGCGGTCAGGTCGGCACCGATTTCGAGGGCAGACTGGTCGGCCTCGGCGACCCTGCTGCCCAGGCGGAGCAGGCGATGAAAAACCTCAAACAACTGCTGGAGGAAGCCGGCAGCGACCTGAGCCATATCGTCAAAACCACCACCTACATCACCGATCCCCGTTTTCGCGAGCCGGTGTATCGGGTCGTGGGCAAGTGGCTCAAGGGCGTGTTTCCGATCTCCACCGGGCTGGTGGTCGCCGGTCTCGGGCAGGCCGAATGGCTGATGGAAATCGATGTGATCGCGGTGATCCCTGAGGCAAAGTCATGACCTTTTCCATTGTCGGCCGTTGTGCCGAAACCGGGCAGTTCGGTATCGCCATCAGTTCGTCGAGCATCGCGGTGGGCGCGCGCTGCCCCTGGTTGCGTGCCGGAGCGGGCGCCGTAGCCACCCAGAACATCACGCTACCGGCCCTGGGCCCGGAAATTCTCGACCTGCTCGAAGCCGGGGAAAGCGCCAGTGCCGCACTGGATAAAGCCCTGACCCGGCATGGTTTCAGCCAATACCGGCAGGTGGCGGTGATTGACCAGAAGGGCGCAACGGCGCTGTTCACCGGCAGTCAGGCGCTGGGCTTGCACCATGCGCTGGCGGGTGATCAGTGCGTGGCCGCCGGGAATCTGTTGGCGGATATCACTGTCATCTCGGCGATGGTCGCCGCCTTCGAGGCAACGGCCGGTGAAGCGCTGGCTGATCGTCTGCTGGTGGCGATGCACGCGGCCATGGCTGCCGGCGGTGAAGCTGGCCCGGTGCATTCGGCGGCGTTGTCGGTGGTCAGCGATTTGCTCTGGCCGATTGTGGACCTGCGGGTGGACTGGGCCGAACACGACCCGATCGGCCAACTGGATCAGCTCTGGCAAGCCTATCGTCCTCAGATGGACGACTACGTAATCCGCGCGCTGGACCCGACCCGCGCCCCTCGCTATGGGGTCCCCGGTGATCAATGACCTGGTTTAAAAGTCGTGCGCTGCTGGAACGACTGATCGCGTTCAATACCGTCAGTCGTGAGTCGAACCTGGCGTTGATCGAATTCATCCGCGACTACCTCGCGGGTTTCGGCGTGGTCAGCGAATTGTTCTTCAACCAAGACCGAACCAAAGCCAACCTCTATGCCAGCATCGGCGCCAGCGAGTGCCCGGGGATTGTCTTGTCCGGTCACACTGATGTGGTGCCGGTGGACGGCCAGTCGTGGACGGTCGAGCCGTTTACCTTGAGTGAGCGGGAGGGGCGTTTGTACGGGCGGGGCACGGCGGACATGAAAGGCTATCTGGCCTGTGTGCTGGCTGCCGTGCCGAGTTTTGTCGAGCAACCGCTGCGGGTGCCGTTGCACCTGGCGTTTTCCTACGATGAAGAAGTCGGCTGCCTCGGCGTGCGTTCTTTGTTGGCCGAGCTGGCGCAACGCGATCCCAAACCTTTGGCGTGCATCATCGGCGAGCCGACGGAGTTGCGCCCGGTGCTCGGGCATAAAGGCAAGCTCGCCATGCGTTGCTGCGTTAAGGGCGCGGCCTGTCATTCGGCGTATGCGCCGCAAGGGGTCAATGCCATCGAGTATGCGGCCCGCCTGATCGGCAAGTTGGGGCACATCGGTGAAGTGCTGGCGCGCGTCGAGGGCCATGACCCGCGTTTCGATCCGCCGTGGTCAACGGTACAGACGGGCGTCATCCGTGGCGGTACCGCGCTGAATATCGTACCAGCGCAGTGTGAGTTCGATTTCGAGGTGCGGGCCTTGCCGGGCTTCGATCCACAGCAGGTGGTGACGGATCTGCAAGCTTATGCCGAAGCGGAACTGCTGCCGAGGATGCGGGCGGTGCGTGCAGAAACCGCCATCAGTTTTCAGCCGCTGAGTGGCTACCCTGGGTTGATGACGGACTCTGAAAGCTTTGCTGCTCGATTGATTGCGCAGCTCAGTGGCTCCAGCGACTTCGGCACCGTGGCCTTTGGCACGGAAGGCGGGTTGTTCGATCAGGCCGGGATTCCCACGGTGGTGTGCGGGCCGGGCAGCATGGAACAGGGCCACAAGCCGGATGAGTTCGTGACAGTCGAGCAGATGCAGGGCTGTGAGCGGATGTTGGAGCGGTTGGTGGAATGGTTGCGTAATTGATCTGTGGTTCGCCGCAGATCATGTGTAGGAGCGCGCTTGCCCGCTCCTACAGTAGATCGCGCGCCTTCGCCGTCAGCTGTTCACAACAGTAATCCGCAAACAGCTGTGCCGGTTTGGTCAGTTGCCCGCGTTTTAGCCAGGCCGCCACCAGTCCTGAGCCGGTGACGTCTTCAACGATGTCCACGCACACCACTTTCTGCCCATCGTAGGTACATTCCGAGTGCGGGCGGGTGACCAGGATCGAGAAGCCGAAGCCCTGGCCGACCATGCCCCGGACCATTTCAATCGACGGTGAGCTGAACGCGATGCGTGGCGTCAGGCCGAGTTCTTCGAACAGGCTGACGAAGTACGTCCGGCTTGGCTGCACGTCCAGCAGAATCATCGGCTCCAGGCACAGGTCGCGCAGGGAAACCTGGGGCTGTTGGGCGAAGCGATGGTCGGCTGGCAGCAGCGCATATGGCCGTTGCGCCGGCATCAGTGGCTGGGTTTCGATGGTGCTGTCCAGATCGTGCTCATACAAAATCGCCAGGTCAAAAGTGCCGGAGGTCAGACCCTGCACCAGTTCCTGTTGCTCGCCGTCGCGGATGCGGATTTCCACCCCCGGATACAACGCATTGAAACCGGCAATCAACTGCGGCAAGTACAACGGCGCGACGGTTTCGAAACAGCCGATATCAATCTGCCCGGCGACCACATCATTGTCGGCCAGGGCGTTTTGTTCGAACTCCTTGGCCATGCGCAGCAGTTCCTGCGCCTTGCGATAGAAGCGCGCACCGCTGGGGGTCAGTGAAACGCCCTGGGCGTGGTGGCGGATCAGCAGCTGCACACCGAAGCTTTCCTCCAGTCCCTTTATCGCGGTGGAGATCGACGGTTGTGCGATGTACAGCTTGCGCGAGGCCTCGGCGACACTGCCGCATTCGACCGTGGTAATGAAGTACTTCAGTTGACGCAGGTTGTAGGCAGCCACAGCGAACCTCGTTGATCAGGGGATGTGGGTGATTTCGAAGCAGGCAATGACCCGGCCTCAAGCTCAAGCAATTTGCGCACCGTCGCACCTTCTTCGCCATACCGTCTTGTCTACACACAATAACGACTAAAGCGCCCGGCCAGGCTTCCTGTCTGCCCAGCTTTTTCATCGCCTGCGAACACATATTTAATATTTTTCCTCCCCGCCGGCTTCAGACACCATCGAATCCACGAGCCAGCGCGCATTCGACAAATACACCCCGTTGAAGACCACCTGGTTTCAACTGCGCTGACAATAAAAAGGGAGATCTGGCGATGACCAACCAACGTGAAACCCGCGACTATCAGGCAGCCGACGCCGCTCACCACATCCATGCGTTCCTCGACCAAAAGGCCTTGAATGCCGAAGGGCCGCGAGTAATGGTCAGAGGCGACCGCCTGGAGTTGTGGGACAACGATGGTCAGCGTTACCTGGATGGCATGTCTGGACTGTGGTGCACCAACCTCGGTTACGGGCGCAAGGATCTGGCCGCTGCGGCCACCCGTCAGCTGGAACAACTGCCGTACTACAACCTATTTTTCCACACCACCCACCCGCAGGTGATTGAGCTGTCGGAGCTGCTATTCAGCCTGCTGCCTGGTCACTACAGCCACGCGATCTACACCAACTCCGGCTCCGAGGCCAACGAGGTGTTGATTCGCACGGTGCGCCGTTACTGGCAAATCCTCGGCAAGCCTGAGAAGAAAATCATGATTGGCCGCTGGAACGGTTACCACGGTTCGACCTTGGCCGCGACCGCACTGGGCGGCATGAAATTCATGCATGAAATGGGCGGCATGATCCCCGATGTCGCGCACATCGAAGAACCGTACTGGTATGCCCATGGAGGCGATTTGAGCCCGGCCGAATTCGGCCTGCGCGCCGCCCGGCAATTGGAAGAGAAGATTCTCGAATTGGGTGCGGACAAGGTCGCGGCCTTTGTCGCCGAGCCGTTCCAGGGCGCGGGCGGGATGATCTTTCCACCCGAGAGCTACTGGCCGGAGATTCAACGGATCTGCCGCAAGTACGATGTGCTGCTGTGTGCCGATGAAGTGATCGGTGGCTTCGGTCGCACCGGCGAATGGTTCGCCCACGAACACTTCGGTTTCGAACCGGACACCCTGTCCATCGCCAAAGGCCTGACCTCCGGGTATATCCCCATGGGCGGCCTGGTGCTGTCCCGGCGCATGGCTGAAGTGCTGGTGGAGCAGGGCGGCGTGTTTGCCCACGGGCTGACCTATTCAGGGCACCCGGTGGCGGCGGCGGTTGCCATCGCCAACCTCAAGGCCTTGCGTGACGAAGGGGTGGTCAGCCGGGTGAAAACCGATATCGGCCCCTACCTGCAACAGTGCCTGCGCGAAGTGTTCGGCAATCACCCGTTGGTCGGCGATATCCAGGGCGTCGGCATGGTCGCGGCCTTGCAGTTTGCCGAGGACAAAAGCACGCGCAAACGCTTCGCCAATGAAAACGACATTGCCTGGCGCTGCCGGACCCTGGGTTTCGAAGAAGGCGTGATCGTTCGCTCGACCCTTGGCCGGATGATCATGGCTCCGGCGCTGGTGGCCACCCGTGGGGAAATCGATGAGTTGATCGAAAAGACTCGGCGGGCGGTGGATCGCACGGCGCAGGAATTGGGGCGGCTTTGAGCGGAGGGTCTTACAGTGGATCTGTGTCGATCGCAAATCCCCTGTAGGAGCTGCCGAAGGCTGCGATCGACCGGAACGGTCGCGGCGGTTGATCTTCATGAAGGTCGTTCCGACCTTATCGCAGCCTTCGGCAGCTCCTACAAGTTTTGTGTCCGGCACAGATCCCCTGCGAATGCGGCACACGGGTTATCAGGAGGATGCTTATGACCACCGAACACCACTACGATTTCATCATCGTTGGCGCGGGCTCTTCGGGCTGTGTGCTGGCCAACCGCTTGAGCGCCAACCCGGCTTGGCGGGTGTGTCTGATCGAGGCCGGCGGGCATGACAATAGCTCGCGTATCCAGACGCCGGCCGGCACCATCACCCTCTATAAAAGCCCGAAATACAGCTGGAACTTCCAATCCACACCGCAAGTGCGACTGAACGATCGTTCGCTGCATTGCCCGCGTGGCAAGGTGCTCGGCGGCTCGTCATCGATGAACAGCATGATCTACATCCGTGGCGCGCCCGCCGATTACGACCATTGGGCCGAGTTGGGCTGTCGTGGCTGGAGTTGGGCGCAGGTGCTGCCGCTGTTCAAGAAGTCCGAACGCAACCTGCTGGGCCAGGACTTGAACTATCACGGGACTCAAGGCGAGTTGTGCGTGGATCGGGCGCGTGACCCCAATCCGCTGTCGAAGCTGTTCGTCAAAGCCGCCGAGCATCTGGGTTTGCGGCACAACGATGATTTCAACGGCGCGACCCTCGAAGGTGTTGGCCTCTATCACCTGACGCAAAAGAGCGCCAAGCGCCTGAGCAGCTATCGGGCTTTCGTCGCCCCCGTTTTAAATCGGCCGAATCTGACGGTGCTGAGCGATTGTCAGGTGAACTCGCTGGTCATCGAGGACGGCGCGGTACAGGGCGTACAGGGCGTACAGGTGAACATGAACGGGCAGGCACTGCGACTCAATGCGCGCAGGGAGGTGCTCCTGTGCGCCGGGGCCATCGGCTCGCCGCAGATTTTGTTGCAGTCGGGTATCGGGCCAAAGGCCGAGCTGGAAGCGGCGGGGATCAAGGTCATGGTTGACCTGCCGGGAGTCGGTAAAAACCTTCAGGACCACCTCGACGGCCTGATCACAGTGCGTTCGCCGAGTCCGCTGACCTTGGGTTTTTCTTTGGGTTCGCTGCCCACTGTGTTGCTGGCGCCGTTCAAGTACCTGCTGAAGAAAACCGGCTGGCTCACCACCAACTATGTCGAGGCCGGAGGTTTTGCCCGCACGCCCTTGGCCAGTGCCTTGCCGGATGTACAGTTTCACTTCGTGCCCGGTTACCGCAGCCATCGCGGGCGCCTGTTCGAATGGGGTCACGGTTACGCGATCCACACCTGCGTGCTGCGGCCGAAAAGCATCGGCAGCCTGCGTCTGGGCAAGAACCGCCAACTGGAACTGGATTACAACTTTCTCGATGACATGGACGACGCTCGAGTACTGATCGAGGGTCTGAAACTGGCCCGAAAGATTCTCGCGGACGTGAGCTTCGATGGCCTGCGCGGCAAGGAAATGCTACCGGGCGATCAGGTCCGGACGGACGAGCAACTGTTGGCATACGTTCGGCAACACGCGGCCACGGTGTTCCATCCGGTAGGAACCTGCAAGATGGGGGTGGATGCGATGAGCGTGGTCACACCGCAGTTGAAGGTCAACGGCCTGGGCAAGCTGCGCGTCGCCGATGCCTCGATCATGCCGACGCTGGTCAGCGGCAACACCAATGCGCCGTGCATCATGATTGGGGAGAAGGCGGCGGAGATGATCATGGATGAGCAACTGGCATCGAGTCATGATCGTGCAGATAGTGCGTGCGCGCACCTCATTTCTCCGTAAAAACCAAAACCGCACCCACCCCGGGCATTCGCGGTTTTGGCGCTCTTTTGCGGGGCGGGCTGACGAGGTTTTTCATCGTTCGCAAAGACATATTTAGTATTTTTCCTATCCCCCGGCTTAGGCCAACATCGACCACGCCAGTCAGCCAAACGACTGACGCTTCAAGGTCCATCAGAGACCGCACGTAGCACCTGTTCAAGGCCGCTGGCCGTACTGCCCCGCAAGACAAAACTAAATCAATAGCTGTGGGAGTGCTTCATGATCAAGTCCTTGCTAACACGTTTTGCCCGTCCCCTTGCCCTGACCGCCATCGCTGCCGGTGTCGCCACCAGTGCCCAGGCCGGAACGCTGTCCATTGGTCACACCACCTGGGTCGGCTACGGCACTTTGTACCTCGCCCAGGACCTTGGCTATTTCAAGGAGAAGGGCCTGACCGTCGAGTTGCCGGTTATCGAAGAAGCCTCGATGTACATGGCCGCCCAGGCCTCGGGCAAGCTTTCCGGGTCCGCTTCGACCCTCGATGAGGTGCTCAAGTATCGCCCGCAGTTCTGCTTCAGGGCAGTGGCCGCACTGGATGAAAGCCATGGTGGCGATGGCGTATTGGTGGGCAAGGACGTTAACAGCCTGCAGGAGCTCAAGGGCAAAGCCGTTGCAGTGAACGAAGGTTCGGTGTCGCAGTTCTGGCTGTCTTACCTGCTGAAAAAGAATGGCATGAAAATGAGCGACATCACGGTGCAGAACATGACCGCCGACGATGCTGCCACGGCGTTCATTGCCGGTCGTGTGCCTGCTGCCGTGACCTGGGAGCCGCATCTGTCGCTGGTACGCTCCAAACAACAAGGCAAGGTGTTGATCGACAGCAGTTCCACCCCAGGGGTGATCGTCGACGTGGTGGCACTCAACTGCGGGGTCATCGACAAACAACCGGACGACGTCAAGGCATTGGTCTCCGGCTTGTACAAAGCGGTGCAGTACACCAAGGACCATCCGCAGGAGGCCTACGCGATCATGGCCAAGGGCGTTGGTGGTTACCTGGCCGATCCTGCCGAGCTGGCGGCCGCGGCCAAGGGTGTGCGCTTCTACGACCAAGCGATGAGCGAGCAATTGCTGGGTTCGCCGGGCAAACCGGGTGAAGGCGCCACGGTCATCAAACTGGCCAACGAAACCGCCAGCGAACTTCAGGGCAAACCTTACAACGTCAGCTATGACGACCTGGTCGACAGCCGCTTCATCACCCCGCGATAGGAGGTCAGCATGTCCAAGCGCAATTCATGGCTGAACCGCTGCATCACGCCCAAGACTGGCCTGCCGGTGCAATTGATCTGGAGTGCCGGCGGATTGGCCTGGTTGCTGTTGATCGGTCTGTGGGCCGGGCTGTCATACGGCGGTGTGGTACCCGGCATGTTTCTGCCGACACCGGGGGCGGTGCTGGACGCCGCCCTGCGGTTGGGTCGTGACGGCACGCTTGGCCTGCATGTCTGGGCCAGCCTGGAAGTGGTGATGGTGGGTTTTATCGTCTCGTCGCTGGTGGCTGTGCCGTTGGGTTTGCTGATGGGCAGTTTCCGCATTGTTCAGGCCTTCCTCGAACCGATGGTCAACTTCATCCGCTACTTGCCGGTGACGTCCTTTGTACCGCTGTTCATCCTCTGGATCGGTATCGGTCTGGAGCAGCGGGTGTCGGTGATCATCTTCGGTGTGTTTTTCCAGCAACTGGTGATGATCGCCGACGTCTCCAAGGGCATTTCCAAGGATCTGATCAACGCCTCCTACACCCTGGGATCGAGTCGCCGTGATGCCGTGGTGCATGTGATCGCCCCGGCGTCGTTGCCGGGGGTACTCGACACGCTGCGGGTGACCATGGGTTGGGCCTGGACTTATCTGGTGGTCGCCGAGCTGGTGGCGGCGTCCAGTGGTCTGGGTTACTTGAGTCTGAAAGCCATGCGTGGCTTTCAGGTGGATGTGATTTTCCTGGCGATCGCGATCATCGGCCTGCTGGGCCTGATCACTGATCAACTGTTCCGATTCCTCCGTCTGAAGGTGGCCGCATGGGCTCTGTAACTGCAGCGAATCCGCGCTTTGTCACGCCATTGGCCGTCCCGACTCAGACAGCACCGCGCCTGCAAGTGGACAAAGTCAGCCTGCGCTACCAAAGCCCCAACGGCAGCACCTTTACCGCGCTGGAGCAGGTGTCCTTCGAGGTTCCCGACCAGCAGTTCGCGGTATTGGTCGGGCCGTCCGGTTGTGGCAAGTCAAGTTTGCTGTACCTCACTGCCGGGCTGGCCGAACCGACCGAAGGCGACATCTATGTCGGCGGCCAGCTTGTGGAAGGGCCGGGTGCCGATCGCGGCATGGTCTTTCAGGGCTACACCCTGTTTCCGTGGCTGACGGTGCGGCAGAACATCGAATTCGGCCTGAAACGGCGGAATATGCCGGCCGCCCAGCGCAAGGAAATTGTCGACTATTACCTCAACGAAGTCGGGTTGACGCAGTTTGCCGACAACTTCTCCAAGCAGCTTTCCGGCGGCATGATGCAACGGGTCGCCATCGCCCGCGCGCTGGCTAACGACCCGCAAATCCTGCTGATGGATGAACCCTTTGGCGCGCTGGACAGCCAGACCCGTTTGCAAATGCAGCAATTGCTGCTGCGGGTCTGGGGGCATAGCAAAAAGACCGTACTGTTCGTCACCCATGACATCGACGAAGCCATCCT
The DNA here is from genome assembly GCF_056680425.1 of Pseudomonas sp. ASL3. Lineage (NCBI taxonomy): Bacteria > Pseudomonadati > Pseudomonadota > Gammaproteobacteria > Pseudomonadales > Pseudomonadaceae > Pseudomonas > Pseudomonas sp. ASL3. The sequence goes on from NZ_CM155281.1 coordinate 654,396, forward strand.
CTTGGGCGACCGGGTCTATGTCATGGGCGCACGGCCTGGGCGGATCAAGCAGATCCTCGACGTGCCGATCGAGCGTCCTCGCACCCTGGACATGGTCATGGAGCGCTCATTCATCGACATGAAACGCGAAATCTTCGGCCTGCTTCACGATGAACTGGAGGAGGCGCACTGACGCCTCGATCAATCTGCTTTCCACAGGCCCCGTTGCAATCCGACGGGGCCTTTCTTTGCTTGAACTTTCGCCCCGGCGCTCCCTCCTAATCTTATCCACTTCCTGGTTTCCTACATGATAACGAATGTCATTCGTCGGCAAATTTAGGAAGCTTCCTACTTAATGCGTTGACATTCGCTGCCTAGGCAGTAATATCACCACAACTCTCTGCCTAGGCAGCATTTTGCTGATTCCGATGAAACACTTCACTTCCGACAATTTTCACTCCGGTCTTATGGGCCTGTTGATTGGCCGTACGAGCGCGCTCAAAGACCGTTTGCTGGACAAATATCTGGTGCCTTACGGCGTGACGTCTTCGCAGTTCAAAGTGCTGATTATCGTGGCCCAGTTTAATACCGATACACCGGCCGAGCTGTGCCGTCACCTGTCGCTGGACAGTGGCTCGATGACGCGCATGCTCGACCGTCTTGAGCAAAAAGAGCTGATCGTGCGCAGCCGTTCGGACATCGATCGGCGCCAGGTGCATATCGTGCTGACCGACGAGGGGAGAGCGCTGTCGGACCTGTTGCCGAAGGTGGGTGCCGATGCCATGAACGAGTTATTCAATGCCATTGATCCAGAAGAATTGGCGAGCCTGGAGCGCATCCTGACGAAGGTGCTCGTGGCCGCTGACGATCAAACCACTATCGCCCGCTTGGCGTTTGATCAGGCAGGTGTGAAATGAGTCACACAACCCTGCGAACCTCTTTGAGTCCTGCCTTCCTGGTCGTAAGTCTCGCCATGAGCCTGGCCGGGTGTGCCAGTTACCGTGGCCTTGAGACAGAAGGCACAAGCCTGGATGCGAAAAACCTGCAAACCGCGCAGACCCTCAAGGACGTGAAGCTGTCGCCAGCGGCCTGGCCGGAACGCGATTGGTGGAAGAGCCTCGGTGATCCACAGCTCGACGGGCTGATCACCGAAGCGTTGCGCGACAGCCCCGACATGCAAATTGCCGGTGCCCGTGCGCATCAGGCCACTGCCGCTGCTTATGCTGCCGATGCTGCGCGCATGCCGACCCTCGATGCTAAAGGGGGTGTTACTCGTTCACGCCTGGCGCGCGATCAGAGCCCGACAGGCGAGGGCGGCACTTACGCGACCGTGCGCAATCTGGGCGTGAGTTTCAATTACACCTTCGATCTGTGGGGCGGCCAGCGCGCCACCTGGGAAGCGGCATTGGGTCAGGCGCGTGCCGCCGAAGTTGATCAGCAGGCTGCGCAGCTGACTCTCGCCGCCGATGTCGCCCGCGCTTACAGCGATCTCGGTCAGGCCCATGTAGTGTATGACCTGGCCGCCGACGACCTGAAGCGCACCCGGCAAATGCTCGATTTGGGCGACCGTCGCCTGAAGTCGGGGATCGACAGTCGCTATCAGTTCCAGCAGACCCAAAGCCTGGAAGCCAGCTCCGAAGAGCAACTGATCGACGCCGAAAAACGCCTGCGCAGCGCGAAAATCGCCTTGGCGGTGCTGCTGGGCAAAGGGCCGGACCGAGGTGATGAAATCGCCCGCCCGAACGTGCTGAAGTCCAGTGCCGTGGCGCTGCCTTCGTCACTGCCAGCTGAGTTGCTTGGCCGTCGTCCTGATCTGGTGGCTGCCCGCTGGCGCGTCGAAGCCGCGAGCAAGAATATTGTCGCTGGCAAGACCACCTTTTATCCGAATCTGAACCTGAGTGCCGCCGCCGGCACCCAGTCTTTGCTGGGCGACTCGCTGTTCGGCTCGGCCAGTCGCTTCTTCAATATCGCTCCGACTGTATCGTTGCCAATATTCGATGGCGGACGCCTGCGCGCCAACCTCGATGCCCGCGATGCCGAATACGACCTCGCCGTGGCGCAGTACAACAAAAGCCTGGTTCGGGCGTTGGGTGATGTCAGCGACACGCTCTCGCAGCTGCGTTCCATGGACGGCCAGATCGAGGCCCAGCAACGGTCCACCGATGCCGCGCAAGCTGCTTATGACACGGCGACCCAGCGTTATGGCTCAGGCATCGGCAACTACCTCGATGTCCTGACCATCGAACAACAACTCCTCCAGTCGCAACGCCAACTGGCCGATCTCACCGCCGAACGAATCGATCTGTCGATTCAGTTGATGCAGGCCCTGGGTGGCGGATTTCAAGGTAATGCCACCGGCGCTGTCTCCCCATCAACCGCTTCGCTGACTGAATAATCAAGGTAATCGTCATGGCTACTGCCGCTACCGAAAATGTTTCTACAAACGACCAACAAGGTCAGAGCGCGCCTAAAGATCAGCCAAAAGATCAAAATCCGCGCAAGCGCAAGATCTGGCTGTTGCTGGTCCTGGTGTTGGTGATCCTCGGCGGGCTGGGTATCTGGGGCTGGTACGAAATGTACGGGCGCTGGAACGAAAGCACCGATGACGCCTATGTGAACGGCAACGTGGTGGCAATCACCCCGCTGGTCACCGGGACCGTGGTCAGCATCGGCGCCGATGATGGCGATCTGGTCCGCGAGGGCCAGGTGCTTATCCAGTTCGACCCAAGCGACGCCGAAGTCGGCCTGCAAAGTGCCGAAGCCAATCTGGGCAAGGCCGTACGCCAGGTACGTGGCCTGTACAGCAATGTCGACGGCATAAAGGCACAACTGGCCGCACAGCGGGCTGAAGTGCAAAAAGCCCAGGACAACTACAGCCGCCGTAAAAACCTGGCCGCTGGCGGGGCGATCTCTCAGGAAGAGCTGTCCCATGCCCGCGATGATCTGACGACGGCGCAAAATGCGCTGAACAACGTCCAGCAGCAATTGGCCACCAGCTCCGCCCTGGTGGACGATACCGTCGTGTCTTCACACCCGGATGTGAAAGCCGCCGCCGCACAATTGCGTCAGGCTTACCTGGCCAACGCCCGCAGTACCCTGATCGCACCGGTCACCGGCTACGTCGCTAAGCGCACCGTGCAACTGGGTCAGCGAGTTCAGCCAGGCACTGCGTTGATGGCGGTGATTCCGCTCGATCAGTTGTGGATCGATGCCAACTTCAAAGAAACCCAGCTGGGCAAGATGCGCATCGGTCAGCAGGTGGATATCGAGTCGGACCTGTACGGCAGCGATGTGAAGTACAGCGGCACCGTCGACAGCGTGGGTGCCGGTACCGGTAGCGCTTTTGCCTTGCTGCCGGCGCAAAACGCCACGGGTAACTGGATCAAGATCGTGCAGCGGGTGCCGGTGCGGATTCATATCAACCCTGACCAGTTGAAAGAGCACCCGTTGCGCGTCGGCCTGTCGACCGCGGTCAGCGTCAATCTGCATGACCAGAGCGGGCCGGTGTTGGCGCAGCAGCCGCCGCAGAAAGCGTCGTTCAGTACCAATGTCTACGAGGAGCAGCTGGCGCAAGCCGACGCGATGATTACTCGTTTAATCCACGAAAACAGCGCCTCCAGCATCAGCAAAACTGTTCAGCGCTGATTCGCCAATCCGTCAGCTCCGGTCGCAGGACCGGAGCACCGTTGAAGATTTAAAGGATTCGCGATGAGCTCGAACGCCCCCGCCTCTTTTACGCCGCCCAGTTTGTTGATGTGCACCATCGGCCTGTCGCTGGCGACCTTCATGCAGGTACTCGATACCACTATCGCCAACGTCGCCTTGCCGACCATCTCCGGCAACCTGGGGGTGAGTTCGGAGCAGGGCACATGGGTGATCACCTCGTTCGCGGTCAGTAACGCGATTGCCTTGCCGCTGACCGGTTGGCTCAGCCGCCGGGTTGGTGAGGTAAAGCTGTTTATCTGGGCCACCATACTGTTCGTGTTGGCGTCGTTCTTGTGCGGTATCTCCCAGTCGATGCCTGAGCTGGTGGGGTTCCGGGTGCTGCAAGGTGTGGTTGCCGGGCCGTTGTATCCGATGACTCAGACGCTACTGATTGCGGTTTATCCCCCGGCGAAAAGGGGGATGGCATTGGCATTGCTGGCGATGGTCACGGTGGTGGCGCCCATTGCCGGGCCGATCCTTGGCGGTTGGATCACTGACAGCTACAGCTGGCCGTGGATTTTCTTCATCAACGTGCCGATTGGTCTGTTCGCGGCGTTCGTGGTGCGCACACAAATGCGTACCCGGCCGGTGGTCACCAGTCGTCAGCCCATGGATTACGTGGGCCTGCTGACCTTGATCGTTGGTGTCGGCGCATTGCAGATCGTACTCGACAAGGGCAACGACCTGGACTGGTTCGCTTCCAGCTTCATTGTGATCGGTACCGTGATTTCGGTAGTGTTCCTGGCGATATTCATCATTTGGGAAATGACCGACCGTCACCCCATCGTCAATTTGCGGCTGTTCGCATTCCGTAACTTCCGCATTGGTACCATCACTCTGGTGGGTGGTTATGCAGGATTCTTCGGCATCAACCTGCTGTTGCCGCAGTGGTTGCAGACCCAGATGGGCTACACCCCGACCTACGCCGGACTGGCAGTGGCGCCCATCGGTATTCTGCCAGTGCTGATGTCACCCTTTGTCGGCAAGTACGCGCAAAAATTCGACTTGCGGGTATTGGCCGGACTGGCGTTCCTGGCCATCGGCCTGAGCTGTTTCATGCGTGCCGACTTCACCAATCAGGTGGATATCGAGCACATCGCGCTGGTGCAGCTATTTATGGGGGCGGGGGTGGCGCTGTTCTTCATGCCGACCTTGACCATCCTGCTGTCCGACTTGCCGCCTGATCAAATTGCCGATGGTTCGGGGCTGGCGACGTTTTTGCGAAACCTGGGAGGTAGCTTTGCGGCATCGCTGACCACCTGGATCTGGATTCGCCGGGCGAACCAGCATCATGCGTACTTGAGTGAAAGCATCAGCACCTATGAGCCTGCGACCCGCGACGCGTTGAATACGCTGGGCGGGGCCGGCAATCAGGCGTACGCACAGCTCGAAGGGGTGCTCAATAGCCAGGCGTACATGATGTCGACCGTGGATTATTTCCACATGTTGGGCTGGGGCTTCATGGGGTTGATCCTGCTGGTATGGATGGCCAAACCGCCGTTCGCAGCCAAGGCGGGGCCGCCAGCAGGGCATTGAATGAGGGGACTGATTTGAATGGCACTTACTTAGCAGCTAACTAACTGATTCAAAGCATAAAAATGAAAAAAGGCTGGCCTTGGTCTACGGTGATAGTTGCGAACACACACCAAAAACCAAGGACACAGCCCGCATGAATCGTAGACGTCAAATCGTCCAGCATCAACAGCAACGTATTCGTCAGCGCACCGCTAACAGTGATGCCTACGCATTTTTCAATCTACTCACTGATCCCCAGTTGCTACCGTGTGTCGAAGCGTCGTTACCTGAGCATCGAGAGCGGCTGTTCCCGCCGACCGAAACGCTTTCCATGTTTCTGGCTCAAGCAATGAGTGCTGATCGTTCCTGCCAGAACGCAGTCAATGACTTGTCCATCAAACGCGCCTGCGGCGGCTTGAAACCCAACAGCGCCCATACAGGGGCCTACTGCAAGGCGAGAAAACGCTTGCCTGTGGAGATGGTTGGCACGCTGTTACGCCACACCGGGTCCTTGATGAGCGACCAGGCACCGACGTCATGGCGCTGGATGGGCCGCCCCGTACGGCTGGTGGACGGCACGACGGTGACCATGCCCGACACCGCCGAGAACCAGGCTGCCTATCCGCAGTCTCGTGGTCAGAAAGTCGGTCTGGGGTTTCCAATCTGCCGAATGGTCGGCATCGTTTGCCTGTGCAGTGGAGCCATTTTAAATGCGGCACTGGGCCGCTTCCGAGGAAAAGGAAGTGATGAGCAAACCCTGCTCAGGTCGATGCTCGACACGTTGAATCGAGGCGATATTTTGTTGGGTGACGCCTACTACGCGACTTATTTTTTACTGTGTGAGTTGCAGCGCAGGGGCGTGGACGGTGTGTTTGAACAATACGGTGCTCGGCGGCGCAGCACTGACTTTCAAAAGGGACAATGCCTGGGTTCGGAGGATCATTTGATTGAACTGGAAAAACCCAGGAAAAGACCCGACTGGATGAGCCAGGCATATTACGAACAGGCGCCTCAAAGGCTGATGGTCCGTGAGCTGAAGGCGGGTGGGAAAATCTTGGTAACGACGTTGCATTGCCCGAAGCAGATCCCCAAAACAGCCCTAAAGTTGCTGTTCAAGAGCCGCTGGCACGTCGAGCTGGATTTACGCAATCTCAAGTCCACGCTGGGACTTGAGATGCTGAGTTGCAAGACCCCAGGCATGGCCGTCAAGGAGTTATGGGTCTATTTGCTGGCCCACAATCTTATTCGGATGATCATGGCACAGTCCGCGCTGCTGGCAGACTGTTTACCTCGCGAGTTGAGCTTCAAACACAGTCTTCAGTTGTGGCTGGCGTTGAGGCAATACGGCAGTGTTGGCGAGGAAGATGGCATGTCGAGTTTGCTCATGCTGATCGCCCAAAAACGGGTCGGAAACCGTTCTGGCCGGACTGAGCCTCGCGCAATAAAACGAAGACCCAAACCTTATCCCTTACTGACCAAAACACGCCGATCAGCAAGGGAGGACGTCAGAAAGCGTGGGCATCCGAAGAAGGTTAAGTAAGTGCCATTCGGGACTGATTTATTTTTCGCGCTCTTTGAAAAATCAATCTGTCCCCGACCTCAACAGCGGGACAGATTGATTTTCGATGAAGCGCTGAAAATAAATCAGTCCCCTGCCTGCACAAAATCAAACGCCGCCAACTGAAACCCCTGCTCATCTACCTGCAAGGCCCAGCCCTGACGATCCCAGTCCCCCAGCACGATCCGCTTCGCCGGCTCATCACCGACCTGCAGTTTGTGGATCGCCGGGCGATGGGTGTGGCCGTGGATCAGCGTACGCACACCGTATTGGGTCATGACCCGCGGGACTTCTTCGGGCGTGACGTCGACGATATCGTTGGCTTTCATCCGGGTCTGCGCACGACTTTCACTGCGCAGCTTGCGTGCCAGCTTGTGCCGGGTGCGCAGCGGCAAATGGCGCAACACAAACAGGGTCAGTGGATTACGCAGGTAGCGGCGCATGCGCATGTAGGCCTCGTCGCGGGTGCACAGGCTGTCGCCGTGCATCAACAACACCGGCTCACCATTGAGTTGCACTACGCTGGGGTCGCTTAACAAGGTGCAGCCTGCGGCTTTGCAGAACGCCCGGCCGAGCATGAAGTCGCGGTTGCCGTGCATCAGGAACACCTGCGTGCCGCTGTCGCTCAGTTCGCGCAAGGCTTGGCAGATCGACAACTGGAAGGGCGACATGGCGTCATCGCCGATCCAGACCTCGAAAAAATCCCCGAGGATGTACAGCGACTCGGCAGCGCGGGCCCGGCCGGTGAGTAGATCCAGAAACGCCCGGGTGATGTCCGGGCGCTCCTCTTCCAGATGCAAATCAGAGATCAGCAGTATCACTCAATGATCTCGGCGTTCTCGATGATCACGTCTTCAGCGGGCACGTCCTGATGGCCGGCTTTCATGGTGGTGGCAACGCCTTTGATCTTGTCGACGACGTCCATACCTTCTACCACTTCACCGAACACGGTGTAGCCCCAACCTTGAACAGTCGGTGCACTATGGTCGAGGAAGTCGTTGTCGCCGACGTTGATGAAGAACTGCGAGGACGCCGAATGCGGTTCCATGGTGCGGGCCATGGCAACGGTGCCTTTCTTGTTGGAAAGACCGTTGTTGGCTTCATTCTTGATGGTGGCGCGGGTTTTTTTCTGTGCCATGCCTGGCTCGAAACCGCCGCCCTGAATCATGAAGTTGCTGATCACACGGTGGAATATGGTGTTGTTGTAATGGCCTTCATTAACGTACTGCACAAAGTTGGCAACGGTTTCTGGCGCTTTTTCGGCGTTCAGTTCCAGGACGATGTCGCCATGGTTGGTGCTCAATTTGACTTTGGACATTGTAGAAATCGCTCTTTTTGAATTCGTGGAAGGCGCGCGCGCTGGTCGCAACACCTTGACAGCTTCGGCTATGATAAGCGCTTTGATTTAGTCGGCCTACCCTGGCCGCGCACTTGTACGCCCAAGGATCCTATGAGCAAGCCCACTGACTCCACTGCGAATTCCAAGGCAGGCCCTGCTGTCCCGACCAATTTCTTGCGCTCAATCGTGCAGGCGGACCTGGATTCGGGCAAGCACACCCAGATCGTCACCCGCTTCCCGCCAGAGCCCAACGGTTACCTGCACATCGGTCACGCCAAGTCGATCTGTGTGAACTTCGGTCTGGCTCAGGAATTCGGCGGTGTCACTCACCTGCGTTTCGATGACACCAACCCGGCCAAGGAAGACCAGGAATACATCGACGCCATCGAAAGCGACGTGAAGTGGCTGGGCTTTGAGTGGTCCGGCGAAGTGCGTTATGCCTCGCAGTATTTCGACCAGCTGCACGAATGGGCCGTCGAGCTGATCAAGTCGGGCAACGCGTTCGTGTGCGACCTGACCCCTGAGCAGTCCAAGGAATACCGTGGCAGCCTGACCGAGCCTGGCAAGAACAGCCCGTTCCGCGACCGCAGCGTCGAGGAAAACCTGGACCTGTTCGCTCGTATGAAAGCCGGCGAGTTCAAAGACGGTGAGCGCGTGCTGCGGGCCAAGATCGACATGGCTTCGCCAAACATGAACCTGCGCGACCCGATCCTATATCGCATTCGCCATGCTCATCACCACCAGACTGGCGACAAGTGGTGCATCTACCCGAATTATGACTTCACCCACGGTCAGTCGGACGCCATCGAAGGTATCACTCATTCGATCTGCACCCTGGAATTCGAAGGCCATCGTCCGCTGTACGACTGGTTCCTGGACAACCTGCCGGTGCCGAGCAAGCCGCGTCAGTACGAATTTTCGCGTCTGAACCTGAGCTATACCGTCACCAGCAAGCGCAAACTCAAGCAACTGGTCGATGAGAAGCACGTGTTCGGCTGGGACGATCCGCGCATGTCGACCCTCTCGGGTTTCCGTCGTCGTGGCTACACAGCGGGTTCTATCCGTAATTTCTGCGAGATGATCGGCACCAACCGTTCCGATGGCGTCGTCGATTTCGCCATGCTCGAATTCAGCATTCGTGACGACCTTGATCACAGCGCCCCGCGTGCCATGTGCGTGTTGCGTCCGCTGAAAGTCGTGATCACCAACTACCCGGAAGGTCAGGTCGAGAAGCTGGAGTTGCCGCGTCACCCGAAAGAAGACATGGGTGTTCGTGAGCTGCCGTTCGCCCGCGAGATCTACATCGACCGTGATGACTTCATGGAAGAGCCACCAAAAGGCTACAAGCGTCTGGAGCCAAACGGCGAAGTGCGTCTGCGGGGCAGCTACGTGATCCGCGCCGACGAGGCGATCAAGGATGCCAACGGCAACATCGTCGAGCTGCGTTGCTCCTACGATCCGGAAACCCTGGGCAAAAACCCTGAAGGCCGTAAGGTCAAGGGTGTGGTGCATTGGGTGCCGGCGGCTGAAAGCGTCGAGTGCGAAGTGCGTCTGTACGACCGCCTGTTCCGCTCCCCGAGCCCGGAAAAAGCCGAAGACGGTGCCAGCTTCCTGGACAACATCAACCCCGATTCCCTGCAGGTACTCACAGGTTGTCGCGCTGAACCGTCACTGGGGCAAGCGCAACCGGAAGACCGTTTCCAGTTCGAACGCGAAGGTTATTTCTGCGCGGATATCAAGGACTCGAAACCTGGTCGCCCGGTATTCAACCGGACGGTAACTCTGCGAGACTCGTGGAGCTAGGCTATGCACGTAAAGCGCCTGCGCTTCGGTCATGCTGCGTTAAAAACAGGCTCGGACTGCTCATTTAGGGGCCTAAACTCCGCGTCCTCGCCTGTTTTTGCCTTGCCTGACCTTTGCTCGGCTGCTTTACGCACACACCCGCAGAATTAGGAACCATCGTGCTTTCGATCTACAACACGCTCACCAAGAGCAAAGAAGTCTTCAAGCCGCTGGACGGCAACAAGGTGCGGATGTACGTATGCGGCATGACCGTGTACGACTTCTGCCACCTTGGGCATGGTCGCAGCATGGTCGCGTTCGACCTGGTGACCCGCTGGTTGCGTTTCAGCGGGTATGACCTGACCTATGTGCGCAACATCACCGATATCGACGACAAAATCATCAATCGTGCCCGTGAAAACGGCGAGTCGTTCGAAGCCCTGACGGCGCGCATGATCGATGCGATGCACGAGGACGAGGCACGCCTGAACATCTTGCCGCCGGATATGGAGCCGCGTGCGACCGATCATATCGCTGGCATGCATGCCATGATCCAGGCCTTGATCGACAAGGGGTACGCCTACGCGCCGGGTAATGGCGACGTGTACTACCGTGTCGGCAAATTCCTCGGTTACGGCAAGTTGTCACGCAAGAAAATCGAAGACCTGCGCATCGGTGCGCGGATCGAAGTGGATGAGTCCAAGGACGATCCGCTGGACTTCGTGCTGTGGAAAGGTGTCAAGCCAGGCGAGCCGAGCTGGGAGTCGCCCTGGGGCGCAGGCCGTCCGGGCTGGCACATCGAATGTTCGGTGATGTCGACCTGCTGCCTGGGCGACACCTTCGATATTCATGGCGGCGGCAACGACCTCGAGTTTCCGCACCACGAAAACGAAATCGCTCAGAGCGAGGCGGCCACTGGCAAGCCTTACGCCAACGCCTGGATGCATTGCGGCATGATCCGCATCAATGGCGAGAAGATGTCCAAGTCCTTGAACAACTTCTTTACCATTCGCGATGTGCTGGATAAATACCATCCGGAAGTGGTGCGTTACCTGCTGGTGTCCAGCCATTACCGCAGTTCGATCAATTACTCCGAAGACAGTCTGAAAGAGTCCAAGGGTGCGCTGGAGCGGTTCTATCACGCTCTCAAGGGCTTGCCTGCGGCTGCTCCTGCCGGTGGCGAAGCGTTCGTCGAGCGCTTCTCCCAGGCGATGAACGACGACTTCGGCACGCCGGAAGCCTGCGCGGTGCTGTTCGAGATGGTGCGTGAAATCAACCGTCTGCGCGATACCGATCTGGCTGCTGCATCTGGCCTGGCGGCGCGTTTGAAAGAGCTGGCCAGTGTGTTGGGTGTGTTGCAGCTCGAAGCGGACGACTTTTTGCGTGCAGGCGCAGAAGGCCGGGTCGATGCGGCTGAAGTCGAAGCGCTGATCCAGGCCCGACTGACTGCCCGTGCCGACAAGGATTGGGCTGCATCCGACCGCATCCGCGACCAGCTCACGGCTATGGGCGTGGTGTTGGAAGATGGTAAAGGTGGGACGACCTGGCGTTTGGCGGACTGACGTCCTCCGGCTTTTCTCGATCCATGAAAAACGGCACCCTCGGGTGCCGTTTTTCATTGCCGGTCAGTGCACTCAGGCGTGCAGTGTTTCCGCTGCGTACAAGGTGTTTTCCAGCAGGCAGGCACGGGTCATCGGCCCCACGCCACCGGGTACCGGGGTAATCCAGCCTGCACGGGGCAGGGCGGTTTCGTACACCACGTCGCCGACCAGCTTGCCGTCTTCCTGGCGGTTGATGCCGACGTCAATCACGATAGCGCCTTCCTTGATCCACTCCCCCTTGACCAGACCGGGTTTGCCGGCGGCCACAACCACCAGATCGGCACGACCGACATGGCCCGCCAGGTCTCGCGTGAAGCGGTGGGTGACGGTAACGGTGCAGCCGGCCAGCAACAGCTCCATCGCCATTGGGCGACCAACGATGTTGGAAGCGCCGACGACGACGGCATCCATCCCGTAAAGATCGACACCGGTGCTTTCCAGCAGGGTGATGATGCCTTTGGGGGTGCAGGGGCGCAGCAGGGGAATGCGTTGCGCCAGACGGCCGACGTTATAAGGATGGAAACCATCCACGTCTTTGTCCGGGCGAATGCGCTCCAGCAACCTGGAGGCGTCCAGATGCTCTGGCAGTGGCAGTTGCAACAGGATGCCGTCGATCTTCGCGTCGTCGTTGAGACGATCGATAAGGTCAGTCAGCTCGTCCTGGGTGGTGTCGGTAGGCAAGTCATAGGCTTGCGAGATGAAGCCAACCTCTTCGCAGTCTTTCCGCTTGTGCGAGACATAAACCTGAGAAGCGGGGTCTTTGCCGACCAGAATCACCGCGAGGCCCGGCGTACGCAGGCCCTGCTGGCGACGCTCGGCGACACGTTTGGCGATCTGCTGGCGCAGGCTGGCTGCGATCGCTTTGCCGTCGATTAGTTTTGCAGTCATGACGGGTGATTAACCATCGAAAGGGATTGAAAATGAGCGCGCATTCTCGCATGACATGGCGTAAGGGCAAAGGCGCTTGGTCTGCATATTCCTCTAACTCCTTTATCTAGCTGAATTTTTTTCGAAAAAGAGTTGACGACTATCAGGACCGTCTATAAGATTCGTCGCACTTGTCGGGCACAGCCTAGCACTGGTTAAGAAAGTCAGGCGGAGTTGCAGGTTTGCTCAGCGTGACTGAAAGCTCTTAATTTGTAATCGGTAAAAGATGCAGATTAAATAAGCGCCCGTAGCTCAGCTGGATAGAGCATCCGCCTTCTAAGCGGATGGTCGCAGGTTCGAGTCCTGCCGGGTGCGCCATTTAAGGCAGCTTTGGCACAAGTAATGTTGTATTGATGTACCGGTCACACGCAATATGGTGGGCGTAGCTCAGTTGGTAGAGCACGGGATTGTGACTCCCGTTGTCGAGGGTTCGATCCCCTTCGTCCACCCCATATTAGAAAGGGCGCCTGATTTAACAATCTGGCGCCTTTGCTTTAAAGACTTGATGCGCGGATGTGGTGGAATTGGTAGACACACTGGATTTAGGTTCCAGCGCCGCAAGGTGTGAGAGTTCGAGTCTCTCCGTCCGCACCAAGATACAAGCTTTGCGAAGCGCCCAAGGCCTTTGCAAGGCAACAAAAAAAACCGCCTAGTGCGGTTTTTTTTGTTTCAGCGTATTACGTTTTGCGCCCGGCGCGCCCAACAGCCCCGGCTGTTTTGTCTGGCGTCAGGCGGTTTTTGGGTTGAGAGGAGGGTGGGCTGCGCGCCAGTGCTTCCTTATATAGGCCGTGCCAGACGCGTTGCCTGCTACCTTGCGTCAACTGTTCGCAAAGGTCGTCGTCGATCCCTCGCGATGGCTTGATTTCATGCTGCTTATTTACCCTTTTTCAGTAGGGTGACTTCTTGAGTTTGACCCACTAGAATGCATGCCCTTGATTCTGGGGTCGGAAACGGCCGGCTAACGTCTGTGCAACGAGGAATATCCATGCAAGTTTCTGTTGAAAATACTTCCGCTCTTGAGCGCCGCATGACCATTGGCGTGCCTGCCGAACGCATCGAGACTGAAGTCAACAAGCGTCTGCAGCAGACTGCACGTAACGCCAAGATTCCAGGCTTCCGTCCTGGCAAAGTGCCTATGAGCGTGATCCGTCAGCGTTATGAAGACGGCGCTCGTCAGGACGCATTGGGCGAGCTGATTCAGGCGACTTTCTACGAGGCAGTGGTTGAGCAGAAGCTGAACCCGGCTGGCGCACCGTCTGTAGAGCCAAAAGCCTTTGAAAAAGGTAAAGATCTGGAATACGTGGCTACTTTCGAAGTATTCCCGGAATTCACGGTTGCAGGTTTCGACTCCATCGCTGTCGAGCGTCTGAGTGCAGACGTGGCTGACGCGGATCTGGACAAAATGCTGGAAATTCTGCGCAAGCAGAATGTTCGTTTCGAAGTCACCGAGCGTGCAGCTCAGAACGAAGATCAACTGAATATTGATTTCGTTGGCAAGGTCGACGGCGAAGTGTTCGCTGGCGGTTCCGCCACAGGTACTCAGCTGGTGCTGGGTTCCGGTCGCATGATCCCTGGTTTCGAAGACGGTCTGGTTGGCGCTAAAGCTGGCGAAGAACGCGTTCTGAACCTGACTTTCCCGGAAAACTACCAGAACCTGGACCTGGCTAACAAAGCCGCTGAGTTCACCGTGACGGTCAACACTGTTTCCGAGCCTAAATTGCCTGAGCTGAACGAAGAGTTCTTCACTCAGTTCGGCATCAAGGAATCGGGCGTCGACGGTTTCCGCACCGAGGTTCGCAAGAACATGGAGCGTGAACTGCGTCAGGCGATCAAATCCAAGGTCAAGAATCAGGTGATGGACGGCTTGCTGGCCTCCAACCCGATCGAAGTGCCTAAAGCGCTGCTCGACAACGAAGTGAGCCGTCTGCGCGTGCAGGCTGTTCAGCAATTCGGTGGCAACATCAAGCCTGATCAACTGCCGGCCGAGCTGTTCACCGAGCAAGCCAAGCGTCGCGTTGAGCTGGGCCTGATTGTTGCTGAAGTGGTCAAGCAGTTCGACCTCAAGCCTGACGACGCTCGTGTTCGCGAGATGATTCAGGAAATGGCTTCGGCTTATCAAGAGCCTGAGCAGGTCGTGTCCTGGTACTACAAGAACGACCAGCAACTGAACGAAGTGCGTTCGGTTGTGCTGGAAGAGCAAGTTGTGGATACTGTTTTGCAGAAAGCTAGCGTGACCGACAAATCGGTCTCTTACGAAGAAGCTGTCAAGCCGGTCGAAGCTCCACAAGCCGACTGATTTTTTCTCTCGTTCGAAAACACCATAAGCCAGCCTTCGAGCTGGCTTATGCGTATTCAAGAAATGACTATTTGGGAGTGAATGCAGGACATGTCCCGCAATTCTTATATTCAGCAGAACTCTGACATCCAGGCCGCTGGCGGCCTGGTCCCGATGGTTATCGAGCAGTCCGCCCGTGGCGAACGCGCCTATGACATCTACTCGCGCCTCCTCAAGGAGCGGGTGATCTTTCTGGTGGGTCCGGTAGAAGACTACATGGCCAACCTGATCGCAGCGCAACTGCTGTTCCTTGAAGCGGAAAACCCGGACAAGGACATCCATCTTTACATCAACTCACCAGGCGGTTCGGTGACTGCAGGCATGTCGATCTACGACACCATGCAGTTCATCAAGCCAGACGTGTCGACCATTTGCATCGGTCAGGCCTGCAGCATGGGTGCCTTGCTGTTGGCTGGTGGCGCCGCTAAAAAGCGTTACTGCCTGCCGAACTCGCGAATGATGATTCACCAGCCACTGGGCGGTTTCCAGGGGCAGGCGTCGGATATCGATATCCATGCCAAGGAAATCCTGTCTATTCGTGCGCGCTTGAATGAAATTCTTGCGCACCATACCGGGCAGTCGATTGAGACGATCGAGCAAGACACCAATCGCGACAACTTCATGAGCGCGGAACGCGCTGCTGAATACGGTCTGATCGATCAGGTGCTCACTCAGCGTCAAATGGCTCGCTAAGCAGCTCAATCGGAGGTGGTTGGGACAACTGACCACCTGCGGACTTGAAAAAGCCCGCAATAGCCTTCATCTTGTGTTGCAAGCCTACCGGATTGGATCGATCGAATGACTGACACCCGCAACGGCGAGGACAACGGCAAGCTGCTTTATTGCTCCTTCTGTGGCAAAAGCCAGCATGAAGTGCGCAAATTGATTGCCGGCCCCTCGGTTTTTATCTGCGACGAGTGCGTCGACCTGTGCAACGACATCATCCGTGAGGAGGTGCAAGAAGCCCAGGCTGAAAGCAGCGCGCATAAATTGCCATCGCCGAAAGAAATCAGCGGCATCCTTGATCAGTATGTGATTGGTCAGGAGCGTGCGAAAAAGGTTCTGGCAGTAGCGGTGTACAACCACTACAAACGTCTGAACCAGCGTGACAAAAAGAATGATGATGTTGAACTCGGTAAAAGCAACATCCTGCTGATCGGCCCTACCGGCTCCGGCAAGACACTGCTCGCCGAAACATTGGCTCGTTTGCTCAATGTACCGTTCACCATCGCTGACGCCACCACCCTGACCGAAGCCGGTTATGTGGGGGAGGATGTGGAAAACATCATTCAGAAGCTGTTGCAGAAATGTGATTACGACGTAGAGAAAGCCCAAATGGGTATCGTCTACATCGATGAAATCGACAAGATTTCGCGCAAATCCGACAACCCTTCGATCACTCGTGATGTTTCCGGCGAGGGCGTGCAACAGGCCTTGCTGAAACTGATCGAAGGCACCGTGGCTTCCGTTCCTCCTCAAGGGGGTCGCAAGCATCCACAGCAGGAATTCCTGCAAGTGGACACACGTAACATCCTGTTTATCTGCGGTGGCGCTTTCTCAGGCCTGGAAAAGGTTATTCAGAGCCGTTCCACTCGCGGCGGCATCGGCTTCAACGCCGAAGTGCGCAGCAAGGAAGAAGGCAAGAAGGTTGGCGAATCGCTGCGTGAGGTCGAGCCTGACGATCTGGTCAAGTTCGGTCTGATTCCAGAGTTCGTGGGCCGTCTGCCGGTTCTGGCGACGTTGGACGAATTGGATGAGGCTGCGTTGATGCAGATCCTCACCGAGCCGAAAAACGCGCTGACCAAGCAGTATGCAAAACTGTTCGAAATGGAAGGTGTGGACCTCGAGTTCCGTGCCGATGCGCTGAAATCGATCGCCAAACGCGCACTTGAGCGCAAGACAGGCGCCCGTGGTCTGCGTTCCATTCTCGAAGGCGTTCTGCTCGACACCATGTACGAGATCCCCTCGCAGTCTGAGGTGAGCAAGGTGGTGATCGATGAGAGTGTCATCGAGGGCACGTCCAAGCCGCTGTTGATCTACGAAAACAGCGAGCCGGCCGCCAAGGCTGCTCCAGACGCGTAAGTGAAACTGCTGCGTGGATGAGTAATAAAGAGGGGGCCTTCGGGCCCCTTTTGCTTTTCCTGCGCCAGAGCTTGTTTTTTTGAGTGGCTACCCCCATCTTGGGTTCAAGCTTAATTTTATCTGTCCACGGCCCTATGGCCGCCGTAGAGGCGAAATCATGAAGACAACCATCGAATTGCCTCTCTTGCCATTGCGCGATGTTGTGGTTTATCCGCACATGGTTATCCCGCTGTTCGTGGGGCGCGAGAAATCTATCGAAGCCCTTGAGGCCGCGATGACTGGCGACAAGCAGATCCTTTTGCTCGCGCAAAGAAATCCCGCGGATGATGATCCTGGTGAAGAGGCTCTTTATAGCGTCGGCACCATTGCAACCGTATTGCAACTGCTCAAGCTGCCTGATGGCACCGTCAAGGTGCTGGTCGAAGGTGAGCAACGTGGCACTGTCGAACGCTTTATCGAGGTCGATGGTCATTGTCGCGCTGAAGTGACCTTGATCGACGAGGTGGAAGCACCTGACCGCGAATCCGAAGTGTTCGTGCGCAGCCTGCTGGCTCAGTTCGAACAATATGTACAGTTGGGCAAAAAAGTCCCGGCTGAAGTCCTGTCTTCGCTCAATAGCATCGATGAGCCGGGCCGCCTGGTCGATACCATGGCTGCGCATATGGCGCTGAAAATCGAACAGAAGCAGGAAATCCTCGAAATCGTCGATCTGCCCGCACGGGTAGAGCACGTACTGGCTTTGCTGGATGCCGAGATTGATCTGTTGCAGGTCGAGAAGCGCATACGCGGCCGGGTTAAAAAACAGATGGAGCGCAGCCAGCGCGAGTACTACCTGAATGAGCAGATGAAGGCCATTCAGAAAGAGCTGGGCGACAGTGACGAAAGTCACAACGAAATCGAAGACCTGAAAAAGCGCATCGATGCTGCCGGTCTGCCTAAAGACGCCTTGACCAAAGCGCTGGCTGAGCTGAACAAGCTCAAGCAAATGTCGCCTATGTCGGCCGAAGCGACGGTAGTGCGCTCCTATATCGACTGGCTGGTGCAAGTGCCGTGGAAGGCTCAGAGCAAGGTGCGTCTGGACCTGGCTCGCGCTGAAGACATTCTTGATGCCGACCACTATGGTCTGGATGAAGTTAAAGAACGCATCCTCGAATACCTCGCCGTTCAAAAACGCGTGAAGAAAGTTCGTGGTCCGGTTTTGTGTCTGGTAGGTCCGCCGGGTGTGGGTAAAACTTCCCTCGCGGAGTCGATTGCCCATGCAACTAACCGAAAATTCGTGCGTATGGCCCTCGGTGGCGTGCGTGATGAAGCTGAAATCCGTGGTCATCGCCGGACTTATATCGGTTCGATGCCGGGAAGATTGATACAAAAGATGACAAAAGTGGGTGTGCGCAACCCGCTGTTCCTTCTTGATGAAATCGACAAGATGGGCAGCGACATGCGCGGCGATCCGGCCTCGGCACTGCTTGAAGTGCTCGATCCGGAGCAGAACCACAATTTCAACGACCACTATCTGGAAGTCGACTACGACCTTTCCGATGTGATGTTCCTGTGCACCGCGAACTCGATGAATATCCCTGCGGCGTTGCTGGACCGGATGGAAGTGATCCGTCTGCCTGGCTACACCGAAGACGAGAAAATCAATATCGCGGTCAAGTACCTGTCGCCAAAACAGACTCAGGCCAATGGCTTGAAAAAGGGCGAAGTGGAGTTTGAAGAGGAAGCGATTCGCGACATCGTCCGCTACTACACCCGTGAAGCGGGTGTGCGCAGCCTGGAACGGCAAATCGCCAAGGTCTGCCGCAAGGCGGTCAAACAGCACGCGCTCGAAAAACGCTTCTCGATCCGTGTTACCGCGGAAATGCTCGAGGATTTCCTGGGTGTACGTAAATTCCGCTACGGTTTGGCCGAGCAGCAGGATCAGATCGGTCAAGTGACAGGCCTGGCGTGGACGCAAGTGGGCGGCGAATTGCTGACCATCGAAGCGGCTGTGGTGCCTGGCAAAGGTCAGTTGATCAAGACCGGTTCGCTGGGTGATGTGATGGTCGAATCCATCACGGCTGCCCTGACGGTAGTGCGCAGCCGTGCCAAAAGCCTGGGGATCCCTCTGGACTTCCATGAGAAGCGCGACACTCATATCCATATGCCGGAAGGAGCCACCCCTAAAGACGGCCCTAGCGCTGGCGTAGGTATGTGCACGGCCCTTGTTTCAGCGCTGACAGGGATCCCTGTGCGCGCAGACGTGGCAATGACCGGCGAAATTACCCTGCGGGGGCAGGTTTTGGCCATTGGCGGTTTAAAGGAAAAACTGCTCGCGGCGCACCGTGGCGGAATCAAAACCGTGATCATTCCCGAAGAAAACGTACGGGATTTGAAAGAGATTCCGGACAATATCAAACGGGACCTGCAGATTAAACCGGTTAAATGGATTGACGAGGTCCTGCAAATTGCGCTGCAATACGCGCCGGAGCCCTTGCCAGATGTGGTTCCGGAGATGGTTGCAAAGGATGAAAAGCGCGAGTCTGACTCTAAGGAAAGAATTAGCACGCATTAGTCTGAAGGGCCTTCCTTGACAGATTTTTAGAGCCCTTGTTATAAAGCGGCTCTAAAAGTGTCTGTAGGCCATTCAGCACTCGTTTTGCTTACACCAAAAAACTTAGAAACATACTCAATATAGATATAAGGGGACTTAGAGTGAACAAGTCGGAACTGATTGATGCTATCGCTGCATCTGCTGATATCCCGAAAGCTGCTGCTGGCCGTGCGCTGGACGCAGTGATCGAATCCGTCACTGGCGCTCTGAAGGCTGGCGACTCTGTTGTACTGGTAGGTTTCGGCACTTTCTCCGTTACAGATCGTCCTGCTCGTATCGGTCGCAACCCTCAGACCGGTAAGACGCTGGAAATCGCAGCAGCCAAAAAACCAGGTTTCAAAGCCGGTAAAGCACTGAAAGAAGCTGTCAACTAAGTTTCTTTCAAACCTTTGCCCATCCAGGCCAGGGTCATTCCTGTCCTGGCAGCGGAGCGGTAGGTCAGTCGGCTAAAATGCCGACCTGTCACACCGGGGGTCGCGGATTCGAGCCCCGACCGCTCCGCCAGTTACGAGAAGGCGCATCCTCGGATGCGCCTTTCTTCTATCCGGATTCTACCCACGCTCCGCGGTTGGTTTAATCAGTACAACCGTTTCTGGGGGACGCATGCTGCAGAATATCAGGGACAACTCCCAAGGCTGGATTGCCAAGACGATCATTGGGGTCATCGTTGCATTGATGGCCTTGACCGGTTTTGACGCCATTTTCAGGGCCACCAGCACGAGTCAGGATGCTGCCAAGGTCAATGGTGAAGAGATCACTCAAAACGAGCTGAGTCAGGCGGTTGAAATGCAACGCCGTCAGCTTATGCAGCAGCTGGGCAAGGATTTCGATCCTGCACTGCTGGATGAAAAAATGCTGCATGACGCGGCCTTGAAAGGGCTGGTCGATCGCAAATTGTTGCTGCAAGGCGCAGCCGATTCGAAATTCGCCTTCTCCGAAGCGGCTCTGGATCAGCAGATTTTGCAGACACCTGAATTTCAGGTAGACGGCAAATTCAGCGCTGACCATTTCGATCAGGTCATTCGCCAACTGGGCTACAGTCGTTTGCAGTTCCGCCACATGATGGCTCAGGAAATGCTGATTGGTCAGGTGCGCGCAGGTCTGGCGGGCAGCAGTTTTGTGACCGACGCTCAGGTTGAAGCGTTCGCCCGTCTGGAAAAACAGACTCGTGATTTCGCCACGTTGACGTTTACCGCCGACACCGCCGCCGCGAAAGTGACCGACGATGAAGTCAAGGCACATTACGACGAGCACGCCAAAGAGTTTATGAGCCCTGAGCAAGTCGTACTGGACTTCATCGAGTTGAAGAAGTCTTCTTTCTTCGATCAGGTTGAAGTCAAGGACGCCGATTTGCAGGCGGCTTATCAGAAAGAAATCGGCAACCTCGCCGAGCAGCGTCGTGCTGCGCATATTCTGATCGACGTGAATGACAAGCTGAACGAGGCTCAGGCCAAGGCGAAGATTGAAGAGATTCAACAGCGTCTGGCCAAAGGTGAAAATTTTGCGGCCCTGGCCAAGGAATTTTCCCAGGATCCGGGTTCGGCCAGCAAGGGTGGTGACCTGGGCTATGCAGGCCAGGGCGTTTACGATCCTGCTTTTGAAAAGGCGCTGTATGACCTGAAGAAAGACCAGGTTTCAGCCCCGGTACGCAGTAGTTTTGGTTGGCACTTGATCAAGCTGTTGGGCGTTGAAGCACCGTCGGTGCCGACCTTTGCCAGCTTGAAGGGCAAGCTGACCCACGAGCTGAAAGCGCAACAGGTCGAACAGCGTTTCGTCGATGCGATGAAGAAGCTCGAAGACTCGGCGTTCGAAGCATCGGATCTGTCGCAGCCTGCTCAAGAGTTGGGTCTGAAAGTGCAGACGTCTGCGCCATTCGGTCGTGAAGGCGGTGAAGGCATTACTGCCAACCGTGCAGTGATCCAGGCAGCGTTCAACCCAGAAGTACTTGAAACAGGCGCCAACAGCGCCGCGCTTGAGCTCGATCCGGAAACAGCGGTGGTGGTACGGGTCAAGGAACACCGTCAGCCTGAGCAGTTGCCGCTTGAAAGCGTCGCCGGCAGCATTCGTGCGCAGTTGATCAAGAATCACGCCAGCGAAGCGGTCAAGACCAAGGGCGAAGCGTTGTTGGCTGGCTTGCGTGACGGCAAGATCCCTCTGGCGGCCAAGCAAGACGGTCAGAGCTGGAAGGTACTGGAAGCAGTGACTCGCAGTCAGGAAGGTGTCGATCCAGCGGTGTTGCAAGCACTGTTCCGCATGCCTAAACCTGAAGCTAAGGACAAGCCTGTTTACTCCAGCCTGAAAGCAGCTGACGGCAGTTTTGTGATTGTGCGCCTCAACGGCGTCAATCAAGCCGCAGCGCCGACAGAGGCAGAGAAAGCGCAGTACCGCCGTTTCCTCGCCTCGCGTGCTGGCCAGCAGGATTTTGCTGCTTACCGCGCGCAGTTGGAAAGCAAAGCGAAGATCGAGCGTTACTGACGCTTGATCCCGCGACAAAAAGAAGGCCGCTCATTGAGCGGCCTTTTTTTTCCGCGATACCCGCCCCTGTGGGGGCAGGCTTGCCTGCGAACGGCGGCCCAACAAAAAGCCCGCGAACTCTCACAAGCCGCGGGCTTCTGGTCAACCGGAGAAGATTACTCTTCGAGGTTGCCCATCGCGGTGGTGTTGAAGCCGCCGTCGACGTACATGATCTCGCCGCTGATGCCCGAAGCCAGGTCCGAACACAGGAATGCGCCGGCGTTGCCGACTTCATCGATGGTCACGTTGCGACGCAGCGGAGTTTGCGCTTCGTTGGCAGCGAGCATTTTGCGGAAGTTCTTGATACCGGAAGCGGCGAGGGTGCGGATCGGGCCAGCCGATACCGCGTTGACGCGTGTGCCTTCCGGGCCAAGGCTACCGGCCAGATAACGTACACCGGCTTCCAGGCTGGCCTTGGCCATGCCCATCACGTTGTAGTTGGGCATGGTGCGCTCTGCGCCCAGGTAGGACAGGGTCAGCAGGCTGCCATTGCGGCCCTTCATCATTTCGCGACCGGCCTTGGCCAGCGCGACGAAGCTGTAGGCGCTGATGTCGTGAGCGATGCGGAAACCATCACGGGTCGTCGCCTGAGTGAAGTCGCCATCAAGCTGATCGCCTGGAGCGAAGCCTACCGAGTGAACGATCACGTCCAGGCCATCCCATTTTTTGCCCAGTTCTTCAAAGACCTTGGCGATCTCTTCGTCGCTGGCCACGTCACAAGGGAAGCACAGTTCAGGGCCCGAGCCCCAGCCTGCGGCGAACTCTTCGACACGACCTTTGAGTTTGTCGTTCTGGTAGGTGAAGGCCAGCTCTGCGCCCTCGCGATGCATGGCGGCAGCGATGCCGGATGCGATGGACAGTTTGCTAGCGACACCGACGATCAGGACGCGCTTACCGGCGAGAAAACCCATGTGTTGTTCCTCTTCAGGTTAATCGACAGCTACCGGCGCCAAAAAGGCGGCTTCCAGCAGCTGCTGTGTATAGGGATGTTGCGGTGCGGCAAAAATGCTCTGTGCCGAACCCTGTTCAACGACTTGCCCCTGCTTGACCACCATCAACTGGTGGCTCAGCGCTTTGACTACCGCCAGATCATGGCTGATAAACAAATAGGTCAGGTTGTACTTCTTTTGCAGTGAACGCAGTAGCTCCACCACTTGGCGCTGGACGGTCCGGTCGAGCGCCGAGGTGGGCTCGTCCAACAGAATCAGCGCCGGTTTTAACACTAATGCCCGGGCAATGGCGATTCTCTGCCGCTGCCCGCCGGAAAATTCGTGGGGGTAGCGGTGCCGGGTTTCCGGATCCAGACCTACCTCCTTCAGCGCCTCGATGATGGCGCGTTCCTGTTCGGCCGCCGTGCCCATGTGATGAATGCGCAGGCCCTCACCAACGATGTCGCTTACACACATTCGGGGGCTCAGGCTGCCGTAAGGGTCCTGAAACACCACCTGCATTTGCCGGCGCAGCGGACGAATCTGCTGTTGCGTCAGGCAGTCTAGCGTCTTGCCTTGAAACCGTATGGCACCCTTGCTGCCAATCAGCCGAAGAATCGCCAAACCCAACGTCGACTTGCCTGAGCCGCTTTCGCCGACAATCCCCAGCGTTTGCCCTTGAGGCAGGCTGAAGTTGATGCCGTCGACCGCTTTGACATGATCGACGGTGTGCTTGAACAGGCCTTTCTTGATCGGAAACCAGACCCGCAGATCGTCGACTTCAAGCAACGGTGCGCCGGCAACATTGTCCGCCGGACCTCCACTGGGCTCGGCGCCCAGCAATTCTTGCGTGTACGGATGCTGCGGTGAACGGAACAGCTGTTCACATGACGCTTGTTCGACGATACGACCTTGCTGCATGACACATACCCGATGCGCAATTTTCCGAACCAGGTTCAGATCGTGGCTGATCAGCAGCATCGCCATGCCCAGCCGGGCTTGCAACTCCTTGAGCAATTCGAGGATTTTCAGCTGTACCGTCACGTCGAGCGCAGTGGTCGGCTCGTCGGCGATCAATAGCTCGGGCTCGTTGGCCAGGGCCATGGCGATCATCACACGCTGGCGCTGGCCGCCTGAGAGCTCGTGTGGCAGGGCTTTGAGACGTTTGTGAGGTTCGGTGATGCCTACCAGCTCAAGCAGCTCCAGCGTGCGCAGCGTGGCGGCCTTGCCCTGCAGGCCCTTGTGCAGGCCAAGTACCTCGTTGATCTGCTTCTCGATGGATTGCAGCGGGTTCAGCGAGGTCATCGGCTCCTGGAAGATCATCGCAATCCGGTTGCCACGGATCGCGCGCAATCTATTCTCGCTGAGGGTCAACAGGTCATGCCCTGCGTACTGGATAGTCCCGCTGGGATGGCGCGCGAGCGGGTAGGGCAGCAGACGCAGAATCGAGTGCGCGATGACCGACTTGCCCGAGCCGCTTTCGCCGACCAGCGCCAGGGTTTCGCCCCGACGGATATCGAAGCTGATCCCCTCGACCACGCGATTGGGTTGCCCGCCAGTGACAAACTCGACGGCGAGATCGCGGACTTCGATCAAATTGTCCTTGTTCATCTCATTTCCTTGGGTCGAAAGCGTCGCGGGCGGATTCGCCGATGAACACCAGCAGGCTGAGCATCAGGGCCAGCACGGCAAAGGCGCTGATCCCAAGCCAGGGCGCCTGTAAGTTGGATTTGCCCTGGGCCACCAACTCGCCCAGCGACGGCGAGCCGGCTGGCAGGCCGAAGCCGAGAAAGTCCAGAGCGGTCAGGGTGCCGATGGCGCCCGTGAGGATGAATGGCATGAAGGTCATGGTCGAGATCATGGCGTTGGGCAGAATATGGCGGAACATGATCGCGCCGTTCTGCATGCCCAATGCCCGTGCGGCGCGCACGTATTCCAGATTGCGTCCCCGCAGGAATTCGGCGCGCACCACGTCTACCAGGCTCATCCAGGAAAACAGCAGCATGATGCCCAGCAGCCACCAAAAATTAGGCTGGACGAAGCTGGCGAGGATGATCAGCAGATACAGAACCGGCAGCCCGGACCAGATTTCCAGGAAGCGCTGCCCCACCAGATCCACCCAGCCGCCATAAAACCCCTGTAGCGCGCCCGCGATGACTCCGATGATCGAGCTGAGCACGGTCAGCGTCAGGGCGAACAGTACCGATATACGGAAGCCATAGATCACCCGCGCCAGCACGTCGCGGCCCTGATCGTCGGTGCCGAAGTAATTCTCCGCCGACGGCGGGCCGGGGGCCGGGACTTTCAGGTCGTAGTTGATGCTCTGATAGCTGAAGGGAATCGGCGCCCATAAGGTCCAGCCGTCGTTGGCCGCCAGCAGTTCCTTGATGTACGGGCTTTTATAATTGGCTTCCAGCGGAAATTCGCCGCCGAAAGTGGTTTCCGGGTAGCGCTTGAACACCGGGAAATACCATTGGCCGTCATAGCGCACGGCCAGCGGCTTGTCGTTGGCGATCAATTCGGCGCCCAGGCTCAGGCCGAACAGAATCAGAAACAGCCACAGCGACCACCAGCCGCGCTTGTTGGCCTTGAAGCGCTCGAAGCGGCGGCGATTGAGAGGAGAGAGCGCCATATCAATGCTCCCTGCTTTCGAAGTCGATACGCGGGTCGACCAGCGTATACGTGATGTCACTGATCAATTTCACCACCAACCCCATCAGGGTAAAAATAAACAGGGTGCCGAAGACCACCGGATAGTCGCGGTTGATGGCGGCCTCGAAACTCATCAGGCCCAGACCATCGAGGGAGAAGATCACCTCCACCAGCAGCGAGCCGGTGAAGAAAATACCGATGAAGGCCGAAGGGACACCAGCGATCACCAGCAGCATCGCATTTCGGAATACATGCCCGTACAGCACGCGACGCTGGCTCAGGCCCTTGGCCTTGGCGGTGATCACGTACTGTTTGCCGATTTCATCGAGGAAGCTGTTTTTGGTGAGGAAGGTCATGGTCGCGAAGTTACCGATGACCAGCGCGGTAACGGGCAGCGCCAGGTGCCAGAAGTAGTCGAGGATCTTGCCGCCCCAGCTCAGCTCGCTGAAGTTGTTCGAGGTCAGGCCGCGCAAGGGGAACCAGTCGAAATAGCTGCCACCGGCGAACACCACGATCAACAGGATGGCGAACAGGAAGGCCGGGATGGCGTAACCGACAATGATCGCTGAGCTGGTCCAGACATCGAAGTGGCTGCCATGACGTGTCGCCTTGGCGATCCCCAGCGGAATCGACACCAGGTACATGATCAAGGTGCTCCACAGCCCGAGGGAAATGGAGACCGGCATCTTCTCGACAATCAGGTCGACGACTTTGGCATCGCGGAAAAAACTGTCGCCGAAATCGAGGGTGGCGTAGTTCTTGATCATGATCCACAAACGTTCGGGTGCGGACTTGTCGAAGCCATACAGGTGCTCGATTTCCTTCACCAACGCTGGATCAAGCCCTTGCGCACCGCGATAGCTGGAGCCGGCCACCGACACTTCCGCACCCCCGCCGGCGATGCGGCTGGTGGCGCCTTCAAAGCCTTCGAGCTTGGCGATCATCTGCTCCACCGGGCCGCCGGGCGCAGCCTGGATGATCACGAAATTGACCAGCAAAATGCCGAACAGCGTCGGAACGATCAGCAACAGGCGCCGAAAAATATAGGCCAGCATCTTATTGCTCCACGCTCGCCGGATCGGCTTGCTTAGTTGTTTGCCCGGTTGTTTGTAGGGGAATCGCCGGCGTGGCGTCGGGTTTTACCCACCAGGTCGAAGGAGCGACGTCATACAGTGCCGTGGTTTTTGGGTGCCCGATATGATCCCAGTACGCCACGCGCCAGGTCTTGATGTGCCAGTTGGGGACCACGTAGTAGCCCCAGAGCAATACGCGGTCCAGCGCACGGGCGTGGGTGATCAGGCTTTGCCGTGAGTCGGCGTTGATCAGGCCGTCGACCAGGGTGTCGATAGCCGGGTCTCTGAGGCCGATGAAGTTGCGGCTGCCAGGTTTGTCGGCGCTGGAGGAGTCCCAGTATTCACGTTGCTCATTGCCCGGCGAGTTGGACTGCGGGAAGCTGCTGACAATCATGTCGAAGTCCCGCGAGCGCAGACGGTTCACGTATTGCGACACATCGACCCGGCGCAGCACCAGATCGATGCCGAGGTCGCTGAGATTGCGCTTGAAGGGCAGCAGGATGCGTTCGAACTCGGTCTGCGCCAGCAAGAACTCGATCTGCACGGGCTTGCCCTGGGCGTCGACCATCTTGTCGTCGACGATGCGCCAGCCAGCCTCTTGCAGCAGTTGAAAGGCCTGACGCTGTTGCGGGCGAATCATGCCGCTGCCATCGGTCACTGGCAGCTTGAATTCATCCGTGAACACCCGGTCCGGGACCTTGCCGCGCAGCGGTTCGAGCACGGCCAGCTCTTCCTTGGACGGCATGCCGCTGGAGGCCATATCGGAATTGTCGAAGTAGCTTTTGGTTCGGGTATAGGCGCCGTTGAACAGCTGCTTGTTGGTCCACTGGAAATCCAGCAGCAGGTTCAGCGCCTCACGCACGCGCACGTCCTGGAATATCGGGCGCCGCAGGTTGAAGACAAAGCCCTGCATGCCGGTGGGGTTACCGTTGGGAATCTCTTCCTTGATCAGCCGGCCAGCGTTGACGGCGGGGGTGTTGTAAGCGGTGGCCCAGTTCTTGGCGCTGATTTCCAGCCAATAATCGAATTGCCCGGCCTTGAGTGCTTCAAGGGCGACGGTGTTGTCCCGATAGTAGTCGATGGACATCGTGTCAAAGTTGTAGGAACCACGGTTGACCGGCAGGTCCTTGCCCCAGTAATCCTTGACCCGCTCGTAGCGAATCGAGCGCCCGGCCTTGACCTCGGCCACCTTGTAGGGGCCGCTGCCCAGCGGAATTTCCAGATTGCTCTTGCTGAAGTCGCGATTTTCCCACCAGTGCTTGGGCAGGACCGGCAGTTGGCCGAGGATCAACGGTAACTCGCGGTTGTTATGGTGCTTGAACTTGAAGAGCACCCGCAGGGGATCTTCGGCGATGACCTGATCAACGTCGGCGTAATAGCCGCGAAACATCGGCGCGCCGTTTTTGATCAGGGTTTCGAAGCTGAACACCACGTCTTCGGCGCGCACCGGATGGCCGTCGTTGAAGCGGGCTTCGGGGCGCAGATAGAACCGCACCCAGCTATTGTCCGGGGCTTTTTCGATTTTGCCGGCGATCAGCCCATATTCGGTGAAGGGTTCATCCAGACCCTGACGGGCGAGGGTGTCGTAAATCATGCCGATATCGTCGGCGGGCACGCCCTTGTTGATAAAGGGGTTCAGGCTATCGAAGCCGCCGAAACCAGCCTGACGGAAGTTGCCACCCTTTGGGGCATCCGGATTGACGTAGTCGAAATGCTTGAAGTCGGCGGGGTATTTCGGGGCTTCGTTGTACAGGGTCAGGGCGTGCGCAGGATCGGCCTGAACAGGGCCGGCCAGAGCGGCGCAGGCCCCCATCAGCAAGATGCCGCTGGCCTGCATCAGCAGGGAGCGCATAGCAATCATTGAGTCTTCTCCGAAGGCTTGAGCCACCACGCGCGCAGACCCAGAGTGTAGGGCGGGGTGGTGACCCTGGCGAACCGGTTGCGGTACGCCAGGCGATGATAATCGAGGTACCAGTTGGGGATGCTGTAGTGCTGCCAGAGCAGCACCCGATCCAGGGCATGGGCCGCGGCAAGTTGTTCATCGTACGATTGTGCCGCCAGCAATTGATTGAGCAGGCTGTCGACCACCGGGCTGGACACGCCTGCGTAATTCTTGCTGCCTTTGACCACGGCCTGGCTGGAGTGGAAGTACTGCCACTGTTCGAGGCCCGGGCTGAGGGTCTGGTTCAGGGTCATCAAAATCATGTCGAAATCGAATTGGTCCAGGCGCTGTTTGTACTGGGCGCGATCCACCGTACGTAAACGGGCGTCGATCCCGATGTGTGAGAGATCCTCGACGTAAGGCTGCAGAATCCGCTCAAGGTCGGGATTGACCAGCAATATTTCGAAGCGCAGGGGCTGACCGTTGCGATTGAGCAAGCGCTGATCGGACAGTGTCCATCCCGCCTCGGCCAATAGACCCAGCGCCCGGCGCAAGGTTTCCCGGGGGATGTCACCGCCGGTGGTTTTGGACACGCTGAACGGCTGGGTAAACAGGTTCGGCGGCAGTTGATCGCGCCAGGGCGAAAGCATTAGTCGTTCGCGACCCACCGGCAGACCGGTGGCAGAGAATTCGCTGTTGGGGTAATAACTCATCGAGCGAGTGTAGGCGTCGCTGAACAGCGCACGGTTGGTCCATTCGAAATTGAACATCAGGCCCAGCGCTTCGCGCACCTTGACGTCGGCGAAGGTGCCGCGCCGGGTGTTCATGAACAGTCCCTGGGTCTGAGTCGGAATCTTGTGCGGGATCTGCGCCTTGATCACGTCACCGTTGGCGACTGCCGGGAAGTGGTAGCCGTTGGACCAGTTCTTGGCCTGATGCTCGATGTAGATATCGAACTCACCGGCCTTGAACGCCTCGAACGCCACATCGCTGTCGCGGTAGAACTCGACTTCGACGCGATTGAAATTGTACTTGCCGCGGTTCACCGCCAGATCCTTGCCCCACCAATCCTTGACCCGTTCGAACACCAGCTGTCGTCCGGGTTGCACCTGCGTGATTCGGTAAGGACCGCTGCCCACTGGCGGCTCGAAGGTGGTGGCCTTGAAGTCGCGATTCTTCCAATAGTGCTGCGGCAATACCGGCATTTCGCCCAAACGCAGGATCAGCAAGGGATTGTTGGCACGTTTGAAGACAAAACGGATGCGATGGCGGTTGAGAATATCGACCCGTTGTACTTCTTGCAGGCTGGTACGGTATTGCGGATGACCTTCCTTGAGCAGCAGGCGATAGGAGAACGCTACGTCATACGCGGTGATCGGCTTGCCATCGTGGAAGCGTGCCTGCGGGCGCAGGTTGAACACCACCCAACTGCGGTCTTCGCTGTACTCGACGGTTTGCGCGATCAGACCGTAGCTGGACGTCGGTTCGTCGCCGGAGGGGTCGTACTGGCCGGTGCCGACCATCAAGGGTTCGTTGAGCTCGTTGACCCCGTATTGCAGGAAATTCGGTGTCGAAATCGGGCTGGTGCCCTTGAAGGTGTAGGGGTTGAGCGTATCGAAAGTGCCAAATGCCATGATCCTCAAGGTGCCGCCTTTTGGCGCCTCGGGATTGACCCAGTCGAAATGAGTAAAGCTGGCTGGGTACTTGAGAACGCCGAACTGCGCATAGCCATGGCTTTCGCTGATGGTTGCGCCTGCGGGAAAGCTCAAGGCCAGGCTGAGTATGAGCAGGAGGGGACGTATCAAATCCGGGATCCGATCCAGGCGGCTTGGGCTTCTGGGGCGGTACAGTAACAGCTTGTATCCGTTGGAAAAAGCAGGCTGCCGGACAAGCCTGGGGAATGCGGGGTGGAGCTTTGCTGACAGTGCTGGCCTCTTCGCGAATGAATTCGCTCCCACAGGGGTATGCAATCTACTGTGGGAGCGAATTCATTCGCGAAGGCTGAAGGTCTGGCGCAGAGAGCCTGGCAGACAGCACAGAGCTTTCAATCGTTCTGATACACGGTCAGGGTTTCACCCGGTCTGAGTGCCTGGCCGCTGCGCGGGTTCCAGCGTTTGAGATGCTGCATCTCGACGTTGAAACGTTTGGCCACCAGATACATCGAATCGCCTTTGCGGATCGTGTACTGCGTCGTTTTCTTGTCGCTGCCTTTGCCTTTGCCGCTGGTTTTGGCGACAACGTTTGCTTTGGCGCTGGCTTTGCTTGTGTCCTGCATGACCAGGGTCTGCCCGACCTTCAGGTTTTGTCCGGACAGCTTGTTCCAGTGCTGCAGGTCTTTGACGTCGACTTTGTTGGCTCTGGCGATGGCTGCCAGGTTATCGCCCTTTTTCACCCGATAATTGCGGCTTGGCGTGGGCTTGTCGCGGCTGGCCATTTGCTCGAATACCGGCCGTGCCGGTGTCACGCCGGGCTGGGTCGGAATACGCAAGGTCTGACCCACGCGCAGGCTTTTGCCTGTCAGCTTGTTGATATTCTTGAGCGAGTTGGCCGATACCTGATAGCGGCTGGCGAGGCTGGCCAGCGTGTCGCCATGGCGCACACGGTATTGCTGCCAATCCACCAGTTCCTGCGGCTTCATGTGCGACAGGCTGGCGGTCAGCAGTTGTGCCTTGGCCGTTGGCACCAGCAAATGCTGGGGGCCGTCGATGGTCATGCGCTTTTTGAAGGCTGGATTGAGCTGGAACAGTTCGTCTTCGTCGATATCGGCCATGGCTGCCACTTTCGACAGGTCCATGCGCTGGTTGAGTTCGACGACTTCGAAGTAGGGTTCGTTGGCAATCGGGTTGAGGTTGACGCCGTAGGCTTCCGGCGCCATCACCACTTGCGACAACGCCAGGAATTTGGGCACGTAATCCATGGTTTCCTGCGGCAATGGCAGGTTCCAGTAATCGGTGGGCAGGCCGAGTTTCTGGTTGCGTTCGATGGCCCGGCTGACTGTGCCTTCGCCCGCGTTATAGGCGGCCAACGCCAGCAGCCAGTCGCCGTTGAACATATCGTGCAGGCGGGTCAGGTAGTCCAGGGCGGCGATGGTCGAGGCGGTGATGTCGCGACGGCCATCATAGAAGCTGGTCTGACGCAGGTTGAAGTAGCGCCCGGTGGACGGGATGAACTGCCAAATGCCCGAGGCGTCGCTACGCGAGTAGGCCATGGGGTTGTAAGCGCTTTCGATCACCGGGAGCAAGGCCAGCTCCAGCGGCATATTGCGTTCTTCGAGGCGCTCTACGATGTAGTGCATGTAAAGGCTGCCGCGTTCGCCGGCGTTTTCCAGAAAGGACGGGTTGTTGGCGAACCACAGGCGTTGTTGATCGATACGTGGGTTCTGGCCGTTGCCTTCTTGCAACTGGAAGCCCTGACGCATCCGCTCCCAGACATCCTGTGGCGCCAGCGGGGTCGGTTTGTCAGTGAGGAAAATTGGTTTTTGCGGGTATCCGGCGGCCAGATTCGGCGCCCGGTGACTGACGCCGGGATCGATATGGTTGGTGGTCTGACAACCAGCCAGCGCGGCGCCCAGGACCACAGCAATAGCCTGAGCCAACCGGGTCAATGCGTCTGAATTGATGGCTTTGCGTATGGGTGACGACATTGGCTGGGGGGTGTTTTCAGGCAAAAATGTCGGGCGATTCTAGGAACCACCCAGCCAACGGTCAACCTTTCAGAATTTCCGTGCTGATGATGGCAGCAGTTAGAACTTATCTTTCCATGCGCGCAAGCTAGCAAAAATAGCACTTGGCGACTGATTGTCTGTACCAGTCCGTTCGTCCGCTTTTTCTTTAACGGATGTTTCATGCGTCCGAATAAACGGATTGGTGCGTCGTTCCAGCGCTAAATTGGAAGGCAGGCTGATCCGGTCTTCACTGCGCCATTGGCTGACCTGGATGAAGCGTTCGGCGATGTCGATGTTGCCGGGTTCCACTGCCTGGGCGAAGCGCAGATTGCTCAGGGTGTATTCGTGGGTGCAGTAGATCAGGGTGCTGTCCGGCAGCGCTGCCAGACGGCTCAATGACTGATGCATTTGTTCGGGCGTGCCCTCGAACAGACGGCCGCAACCGGCTGCGAACAGGGTGTCGCCGCAGAACAGTAACGGGGCTTTCGGATCGTCATGGTAGAAGGCGATATGGCCCAGGGTGTGACCGGGCACAGCGTGCACGGCGAAACTCAGGCCGAGTACGGTGATCTGATCGTTATCGCTGAGGGCGATGTCCCGCGCCGGGATGCTTTCCGCTGCCGGGCCCAGTACACGGGCGCCGGTGGCTTTTTTCAGTTGCTCGACGCCGCCGACATGGTCGTGATGGTGGTGGGTGACCAGGATGTCGCTGAGCTGCCAGCCTGGATGCTGTTCCAGCCAGGCGAGGACGGGTGTGGCATCGCCGGGGTCGACCACGGCACAGCGTTGGCTGGCAGTGTCTTGTAACAACCAGATGTAGTTGTCAGTAAAAGCGGGCAGGGCGTCGATCTGTATCATGGCGCAGTTCGCTAAGCGGTAAACAATGGTGCATCTTAGAGTCTGTCGTGGTTCTAAGCGAGCGCCCTCATGGAGATCATAAATGACCGATGAAGCTTTCGCCCAGGCTGATCCTGAATGGCTTGCGTTGATCAGCTCGGCCCGTGAGTGGTTGTCCGGGCCGCTGGGGCAACTGTTGCTGGAGGAGGAACGGCGGCTGCTCGAAGATGAGCTGGGCCGTTACTTCGGTGGCTACCTGGTGCATTACGGCCCTTCTGCCGAAGCGCCGCCGGTGGCCCACCAGGTTCAGCGTAACGTTCGTCTCGGTGCGCCATTGCCCGGCGTCGAAATTGTCTGTGAAGAACAGGCCTGGCCCTTGAGTGAGCACGCGGCTGACGTCGTGGTCATGCAACATGGTCTGGATTTCTGCCTGTCGCCTCACGGTTTGCTGCGTGAAGCCGCCGGCAGTGTGCGCCCCGGCGGGCATTTGCTGATTATCGGGATCAACCCCTGGAGTGCCTGGGGGCTGCGGCATGTTTTCGCCCATGATGCGTTGCGCAAGGCGCGCTGCATTTCGCCTTCGCGGGTGGCTGACTGGTTGAACCTGCTCGGCTTCGCGCTGGAGAAACGACGCTTCGGATGCTATCGTCCGCCGCTTGCTTCAGCGGCGTGGAAAGCTCGACTGGCCGGACTGGAACGTCTCGGTGACGGTTGGCAAAGCCCCGGCGGCGGCTTCTATTTATTGGTTGCACGCAAGATAGTGGTCGGCCTGCGCCCCGTGCGTCCGGTGCGGCGTGAGCCCATGGGCAAGCTGCTGCCGTTGCCGATGGCCAAGGTCAATCGGCGCAACCCGCAACCGTGAAGCGTCAAGTCAGATGACACATTCTCGGTGGAAAGTTTGATGGAAAAGGTTGTAATGAACGAAAGCGTTGAAATTTTCACCGACGGCGCCTGCAAAGGTAACCCTGGCCCCGGCGGCTGGGGTGCCTTGTTGGTGTGCAAGGGTGTCGAAAAAGAACTGTGGGGTGGCGAAGCCAATACCACCAACAACCGGATGGAGCTGACGGCTGCCATTCGAGGCCTGGAAGAACTCAAAAGGCACTGCGATGTGTTGCTGGTGACCGACTCCGAATATGTCATGAAAGGCATGAAGGAGTGGCTGGTCAACTGGAAGAAACGCGGCTGGAAAACCGCCGCCAAACAACCGGTGAAAAATGCCGATTTGTGGCAGTTGCTCGATGAGCAAGTCAATCGTCATACCGTGACCTGGAAGTGGGTGCGTGGTCATACTGGCCATGATGGCAACGAGCGTGCCGACCAACTGGCCAACCGCGGTGTGGATGAAGTAAGAGGCATCAAGCATGCGTAGCGTCGTACTCGATACCGAAACCACTGGTATGCCAGTCACCGATGGCCACCGGGTCATCGAGATCGGTTGCGTCGAATTGATCGGTCGTCGCCTGACCGGGCGGCATTTTCACGTGTACCTGCAACCTGATCGCGAAAGCGATGAGGGGGCCATTGGCGTCCACGGCATCACCAACGAGTTTCTGGTCGGCAAGCCGCGTTTCAATGAGGTTTCGGAGGAGTTCTTCGAGTTCATCAAGGGCGCGCAGCTGATCATCCACAACGCCGCGTTCGACGTTGGTTTCATCAATAACGAATTCGCGCTGATGGGGCAGCGGGACAAGGCTGATATCACCCAGCATTGCACCGTCCTCGATACCCTGGCGATGGCCCGTGAGCGTCACCCCGGCCAGCGCAACAGCCTCGATGCGCTGTGCAAGCGTTACGGTGTCGACAACTCCGGTCGTGAGTTGCACGGCGCTCTGCTCGATGCCGAGATTCTCGCCGACGTTTACCTGACCATGACCGGTGGGCAGACCAGCCTGTCCCTGGCGGGCAATGCGACCGACGGAAATGGTTCCGGCGAAGGCTCGGGCAATACGGCCAGTGAAATTCGTCGTTTACCGGCGGATCGACAACCGGCTCGGGTGATTCGGGCCAGTGACAGCGAAATGGCCGAGCACGACGTGCGCATGGCCGCGATCGCAAAATCTGCCGGTGCGCCCGCGTTGTGGGTGCAGTTGCTAGAGGCGCAAGCTTCCCGGTGAACAGCGCGGCGTCAGGCCGATCCATTCACCGGTAATGCAGTGGTCTTGTCATGACTGAGGTAAACCCGGCACTGTCCATTCGAGTCGCGGATGAGTGCTTCGAGGATTACATCCTCAATAGCGAGTTCACGTTCACCGTCAGCGGCTATGCGCTGGCGCAAGTGGGGCAGCGCGTCGAACGCTGGGAGATCGAGCCGGTCGAGCCTTATCGCAAGAATTACGGGATCGATTCCAGTGAGTTCTGCCACTACCGGGATGCGACCGACAGCACGGTGTTGGTGGCCTGGTTGGGCGAGCGGGCGGTGGGCCATGTGGTACTCAGCACTCACTGGAATGGCTTTGCCCATGTCGATGAACTGGCAGTCGACGCGTCGGCGCGCCGCAATGGCATTGCCAGGTCGTTACTGGATGTCGCGCAGTTCTGGAGTCGCAAGCGCAACTTGCCGGGGATCATGCTCGAGACGCAAAACAACAATCTGGCAGCCTGCAAACTCTACGAGCGTTGCGGGTATGTCGTGGGCGGGGTCGATCACATGCTGTATCGCGCCATTGATCCCGACACCCGGGAAACGGCGATTTTCTGGTATTTGATGTTCGAATGACCGATGAGTGACGAACTCAGTAACGGCCCGACCAATCCAGAGCTACCTGCCGCTTGTACTCGCCGCTTGTATTCAAAAAAGACAAGCAAAGCGTTCAAGCGGCGCGCAGGGAACCTGGCGATGCAACGTAATAAGTGGCCCGACTCAGGGAGTGCGGGTCATTTTTACGCCGGATTGAAGCAACTCGAAGTCATCCCCACCCAAATGGTTGACTCGATCGCCGATGGCTAGACGGTAAGTTGAAACGGGTTGCGTGCCGTCAGCCACATCGGGCTGTGATTCCTGGAACTCATGCACCGAGTAGACACGGCCTTCCGCATCCCTTGCATGAAACTGTCCGACGAGAACTGAAGCCATTTGCTTTGTAACCTCTGGAGATAACCGCTCATTTGCGCTGACATGCTAACACTGCGCGCTGACAATCTACGCCCGCTTGTAAGGTAAGTCTGAACGAACAGGGTCAGCCGCTACGTCCATGTGACTCAGACCACTGTTTCATAGGCGAGTTTTGATGCGTCGAAAAAATAGTCTGGCCCGTCGACCCCAAGAGCGATAGATAGCTCCGTAGGGCGTCTTGGGCGGTTCTGCGGCAATGATCGAAGTCGAAAGCCGGGCTAAATTCGCCACGTCATCTATAACTGAAACCTCCTCTAATCAGTAAGCGGAAATCTTCATGAGCCAGGTCTATAAGATTGCTGTCGTTGTCGGCAGCCTGAGAAAAGACTCGATCAACCGTAAGGTCGCTCGCGCATTGGTGGCGTTGGCCCCCAGCACCCTTGAGCTGAAAATCATCGAAATCGGTGATTTACCCCTCTACAACGAAGACATCGATACGGATTCTCCACCGGCGGCTTACACGACATTTCGCCAGCAGATCAGCGCGGCCGACGGTTTTCTGTTCGTGACCCCGGAATACAACCGCTCGGTGCCGGGCGTGCTGAAAAATGCCATCGATGTGGGCTCGCGCCCTTACGGCAAAAGCGCCTGGGCCGGCGGCAAGCCGGGCGCCGTGATCAGCGCCTCTCCGGGTGCCGTTGGCGGTTTTGGCGCCAACCATAATCTGCGTCAATCCATGGTCTTTCTCAACGTGCCATGCATGCAGCAACCGGAAGCCTATCTGGGCCATGCCGGGGCGTCTTTCGATGCGGCGGGGACGTTGTCCGAGCAAACAAAACCCCTTCTGCAAACCTTTATCAACGCTTTTGCCGCGTGGGTCGAGCAACATAAGAAAGACTGATATTCGATCAGTCGGATTCCTCCGGGTTGGGCATCGTCGGTGCGATGCTCAACCGCAGAAAAATCATCCGCTCGGCCTCTTTCAGCCAGGTGTCGACCTGCGCCGGCGAGAGCTGGGCCGTGTTGCTGTAGCGGCGCCCACCCCAGGCCATCAGCAGCAGGGCATCAATCGTCGCCTCGGTCACCGGCTGCGGCAGGTCATGGCAGGCCGCGAACGCCTCCCGCCATTTGCCCGACAGCTCCTGGAATACCCGTTGATGATGCTTGGGCTCGGCGATCTGGTGTTCCAGCATCAACAGTTCGATACCGAACAGCGGCAGGTCGATGGCTGCGGGGTCACAGGTCAAGCGTACCAGGCGCTTGATCCGGCTTTGCCAGTCCAGATCGGTGGCCGAAATGACCTGTTCATCCAATTGCCGCAACAGTGACTCGATGCACTGGCGCGTATAGCCGGACAGTAGCGCCTCTTTGCTGGGGAAATAGTCATACAGGGTGCCGACGGCGAAACCCGACTCCAGCGCCACAGCCCGAGTGGTCAGTTTCGCCCAGCCGTCACGCTGCCAAATCCGAACAAACGCTTGATAAATCGCGTCGACCGTAAACACCGCTCGGGCCTGACTCGGCCGTTTCAGTGGTTTGGCTTTGGTTTGCAGCTTGCTGGAGGGCTTGTTGGCGTTTCCGAACCCGGTCTTCATGGCGGAGGGCTACTCTTTGGCGACCTGACAACACTGGAGCTTGACGATGCAAAGCCTGGGCACGGTAACACGGCTTCTCACCCGGAAAAACGCACTGGACCAGACCCGCGTCGAGCAGCAACAGCGCAGCCTGATCCCTGCGACCGGAGAGGTCATCCTGAAGATCGAACGCTGCGCGATCACCACCAACAACATCACGTATGCCGCGTATGGCGACTCGATGAACTATTGGCAGTTTTTTCCGACCGGTCTTCAAGACTGGGGCCACATGCCGGTCTGGGGGTTCGCCGATGTGCTGGCCTCCGATGTACCGGGTGTCAAAGTGGGCGAGCGCTTCTATGGCTATTACCCGATAGCCAGCCATATCTGGATGAAGCCCGAGCGCGTCACCGAGCGCGGGTTCTACGACGGTGCCGAGCATCGCCGCGATCTGACCTCGGCCTACAACCAATACACCCGTTGCAGCTGGGACGCTTACTACAGCCCGACCACGGAAAACCTGCAAATCCTGCTTAAACCACTATTTTTGACCTCATCCATGCTTGCGGACTTTTTGCAGGACAATGAGTTTTTTGGCGCGACACGTTTGGTTTTTTCCAGCGCATCGAGCAAAACCGCCTATGGCACAGCGATCTGCCTGCAGGGGCAAAACGTGCAACGGGTCGCCCTGACCTCGGCGCGCAACCTCGACTTCGTTCAAGGGCTGAGTGGCTACGAGCAGGCGGTCAGCTATGACGATCTGCACAGCCTGGCCAAGGACCAGCCCACTCTGTATGTCGACTTTTCCGGTGATCTGCACCTGCGTGACAAGGTGCATCAACACTTCGCCGAGGGGCTGATCTACAGCTGTTTCGCCGGGTCCGCGCAAAGTACTGATGAAGCGCAATTGACCGCTATTCAAGGGCCGTCGCCGGTGTTTTTCTTCGCCCCGATCCAGATCCGCAAACGCAACGCCGAATGGGGCCCGGAGCGGGTCAGCAGCCACATCGGCGAAGGCTTGCAGCGCTTCTATCAGCAGGTGACCGACCCTGTGAAGCCCATGCTGGACGTGGTGGTCAGTGACGGTTATGCCGCTGCCCAGCAACTGATCAGCGATCTTTTTCACGGCAGGGTGGCGCCGGACGAAGGGCACATCATCAGGTTGTAGCGACCTTGCTGTCCTTTTCGCAGGCAAGCCTGCTCCCACACAGAATGCGATCAACTAATGTGAGCAGGCTTGCCTGCGATGTTTCAGTCACAAAAAACGCCACCTTGCGTTATGTACCGCAGGACAAGCGTGTTGCACCGGTAAGTTTCCTTTTCACGTTCAACCACCGTCGCGGACTTTGTTCCGCGTGTTGGTTTTCAGCGCAAAAGGAAACTTGCCATGACATCACCTTCCATCCCCGTCACTCCCACTCCAACAGCCACTGCTCCGTACTTCCATACCGATGCGCTCAAAGAAAGATTTGCTCAGGACCTGACCGACGCCGTCTTCGCCGACCATATCGACGAGGATGAAGAACGATGGCTAGGAACGCTGCTGAGCCCTTCGGCGCTGGCGCAGGCCGTGGATCCTCCGCGTGTAGGCCGTGTGATCATGACACGCGGCGTACCGGCTGGCGTCGAATTGGCCGCTGCAGTACTCATCAGTCATGAGGCATCGAGCAATCCTCGCGTTTACCTCAGTACGCTGCTGTATGGCCTGGAACCATTCAAGGATCGAGAGCAACTGCTCGCTACCCTGCAAACGCGTTTTGGATCGCGTACAGGCGTGGTGCCAGAGTTTGACGAGCAGTTGATCGAAGGCCCGTTGTTCGAACAGCGCATGCTGACGATCATCGATCAGCAGGCGGAAAAAATCGACGATGTGGCCACGCATCTGCAGCAATTGCCGTCGCTGCAAAGCGTAATTGGGTATGCCCTGGGGCAGCGGATCGAGACGGCAATGCCCGGGATACCGATTGATCCGTCGACCCACCTGCTGCACATCGTCAAGACAACGACACAGCCGTCGGAGACGGTCGTGGTGGGCGTACAGACCCTTGAGGACGCTGCACTCGACGAGTACAGCGGGCATGTACTGCCGCAAGGGCACGCTCGACGTTTCCTGGACCCGCTTGGCCAAGTGCTCGGTCCGAGTGAGGCGCAACAATACCAACATGCCTTGTCCGATACGGCCAGGGCACTGCAAACGCCCTTTGAAACTCGCCTTGGTCATTTCTGGTGGTCGCCGATCGGCCACGGCCAGACTCGCCGTGAGTACGCCGCTGATGTGCTGTCTGACTATTTCCGGCAGGAACTGTTTGCACGCAGACAGGATGCCACGCTCGACCCCGACGAGTTTCGCCGGCTCAGCGCATTGTTGGACCCGTCCCTTGTGCAGTGGGGCGACGGTAGTCCGGTCCACGTCAAAAAGCTCACGCTGTCTGCCGATGATCGAGATCCTTTAAAGTTGGTAGGCGTGTTTCTGATCGAATCGGTTGTGCCGCATCTGTCAGAGGTGCTGTTCTATTCGGTGGAACAAGGCCTGCGCCGATTCCGCAATCGGTTGGCGCTGGAAGATTATTTCTCGACAGCGGCAGGGCGTATTGAGCGGCTGCACTACCTGTCGTTGAACGACCATGCCTTGCTACGGGGTGCGCGGACGGTGCAGTTGAATGTCGAAGACATCGATCGTCCCCTGTTCCAGGACCGCATCGATTCGATCATCGCCCTGCAACAGCGCAATCTGGCCTTCGCCCTCACTCAGCCACACAAGGACCGCGAACGGGCTGCGGTCATGATTGACGATGCTTTGGATATCCGCTGCCTGATCGATCATCGCCTGCTGCGGCTCGGTGGTGGTCGATGGCGCGAAGGAGAGGACACGTTCAATGAGACCTGGCTCCAGACGCCATCGGTTCAGCCGCCACCTGCGTCGCCGACCGTGGTCGAGGCGTTCGGGCCATTCCTGTCCTGGATGGAACGGGTACAGACACTGGATGACAATGCCCAACGCATTCGACAGGCGCATCCGGGTATCGAATCCTGCGCGCGCGATGTGCTGAATAAGCAGCTGGCGATCCTCGGCGAGGGGCAACTGGATGCCAGGAATATTCAAGTGCAGCTCATTGAAGCGCTGCCGGTCGAGGCGCTGAGAGCTGAATCACAGAGCCTTCCCATTGTTGCCAGCCCGGTCTCGGCGCCCATCGGTTTGATCGCACTGTTGCTCAACCGGGTGAGTGGCCATCGGCTCGCGGACGTGCCCGTTGCCAGCCGGATTTTAATCACGTCATCGGCGTCCTCCCAACCTGAGTCCACCACGCTCCTGACCCCCTTGTTGATCAATCACCTGCTGGCGCGTGCTCACGAGCAGTTTTCAGCGGCGTATACGGGCCAAACCACGCAATTCCACTCGCGCGCCCTGCGTCAGGCCGACACCCAGATACATCCGGGGCCCTTGTCCTGCGGAATACGAGAAACATTGCTTCGCGTTGAACTCGACCTGGAGCGGCGAGTGGACGCGTTCGACAAGCAGACACTGGGTATGTTCGAACAAGTACTGAACCGCCCCGTGCGCAAGCTGCGGGAAGCACTTGGCGATGCCATCGTCGATGTCTATGCCGTGTCCTTGAACTATGGTGACGCTGACGACCGATCTTCGGCACCAATGAGCAACGTTTTTGTGCTGCACCAGACGTTTCGCGATGCCCATCGCGTGGTGCTCTGGTCGCCGCTCAACGGCCTGCGCGTATTCGACTCCCTTGAGGCGGCCAAGCGATCTTTGATGACCAGGCTGATCCTGGTCAAGTCGCGTGACCGATGGCTCGACCTGTTCGCCGAACCGGACAAAGCGCGGATTCGCCAGTGCCTGGAGCATCACCGCAGCGGTCATCAGGTCTCGATAGACGTTCGCCGACTCGATGGACACTTTATCGAACAGTTGCAGCACACAGAGCAGGACCGGCAATGCCAGGGCGTCGAGCACGCCAGCCAATTCGCCAGGAAATGCCGTTTCGAGGCTGAAGTGTTCAGTAAGGTGATGACGGCGGCCGAGACCGATGACAGGGCCGGTCAGGTGCTGGATTCCCTGTCAATCGCGATCCAGAACACCCTGTTCGAAGCGCTCATGCCGACCTGGATGAAAACGGCCTCGATCGACGATTTGTCGACGTATGTCGATATATTGACGCGTTACTGCCTGACCAACGATCCGGACCATGGCTTTCTGGCAGGTATTCCTTACCTGAAGGAGTACGCCCGCGAGCAACTGCTCACTCAACTCCGCATTGACTTTCCTGACCAGCCACTGGATCCGGACACCCTGGGTATAACGCTCACGCGATACGAGGGGGCTCCGGCGGGCACGGGCTTTGTGCCTTCCTCGTTGGCCGCAGCGACCATCACCAGCACCGAAACATTGACCGAATACGCGCTCAATCACTTCTCGAGTATCCAGGGGGCGAGCCTGACGGTGACCTCTACCGAAGGCGGCCCGGGCTCGACTTTGTTGACGCCCACTTACATCAAGGCAATGGTTCGCAAGCTCGACCTGGGGGGGCGCTTCCAAACGCTGCTGGCGCAGCAGCTGGATAAAAACAGTCCGGATTACCCCACTCGACAGGAAAGTTTTTTTCAGCAATGGCCGGCATTGCTGCTCGCAGCGGCTTTCCAGCAAAAGCTGGAAGGTCAGCTCAGTGCCACGGCTTACGACTACATAAAAAATGTCCTGGATATGCCCGATGGCCTGGCACGACAGGCCGTGCACGATGAGGACATCATCCTGCGCCCGGTTCAGCTGATCCCCAAAGCAGGTGCTGCGCCCGATACGGTCCCCGGCTGTTACCTGATCGGCCCGAAGGACCCTGTCCGGGGGCCGGTGATTCTTTATGCGATTTTTCATCAGGACTTCACCTTCAAGGAGTACACCGATGAAGCTCAATTGCTGCAAGACATCCGGACCTCGAACAGCCTGCAAGCGCTGTTCATGGGGCGGGTCACACCCGATGTACAGGCACGTTATGGTCATCACAGCTTCCTCCTGCCTCCGGTGTGGCGTACCGAGTTTTATTCGGACTTTCCGATGTTTTCACTGGGGCCTGTCACGCTGACGGTCGAGCCGATACCGGGTAACGTCCTGCAGTATCTATTTGAGGACACCCTGGAGGTCCTCAAGGACATGGCCAAAAAGCAAACCGTCACCACGGCCCAGGCCGACTGGGAATCGTTCACCTACCTGATGACACTTCAGGGCGAGCAACTCCTGATGTTCATGCCGGGGAGGATCGGACTGCTTGTCGCTGGCTGGCAAAGCCTCCAGCTCTTGCAGGCATCGGTAGTCGCTGCGTCCAGTCAGCGGTGGGGCAAAGCGGTGTCGGAGTTCACGGCAGCGTTGTCGGTGTTTGTATCAGCCAGACAGTCAGCCCTCGAGGAGGTCGCCATCGATGAACCTGAACTCGACACCCTGGCTGAAGCAGAGCCGCTGCCTGAGTTCTCCTGGCGCAATGCTCAACTGCCTGCCGACCTCAAAACCCGTTTGCAAGCGTTCGAAGTGCCTGATATTGCGTTGCGCGATTTGGCGAAGGACGAACTGTTCAACGTTTATCAGGACTCCTCGTCGTTCAAAAAATATGCCGCTGTTGCCGGGAAGGTCTATCAGGTCCAGCCGTTTCAAGATCAGTGGCATATCGTCAGCGCCGATAAAAAGGGACCGGCCCTCAGGCTTAATGAACATCAGCAGTGGGAGATCAATCTGCAGTGGGGGTTGAGAGGCGGCGGAGGTGTTTTTTCGCGGTCCAGGACATCCGTCCGCTTCACCGTCAGCGACGTCGAAGCCGAAATCAATCAGGAGTTTTCAGTTCAAGCCACGGGAATGCCCACCATCCGTATGGCGTATCGCGAAAACGCGCGCAGGATCAGCCGGGCTCATCGACAAGCCAGGCGCTATCTGAACACCTGTCTGGATAATATCAACGCGCAAAAGCCCACGATGCCGCTTGATGCAGAGGTCAACCGGATCATCGGCGAGTTCTTTGGTGTGCAGACGCCGAGTGCAGGTCTGGTGGGCGAGATCAAACACGCGGTCACGGTCCTGTTCAATGCCGTGATGGATCCGTCGCTGTCACCGTATTCCTCACCCAGGTTCGTCGTTGGTTTGAACAAACTGGGGTATCAGGACACCGTTGCATTCACACTCAAGATTGATCCACTTAAGCGGGTTTACCTGAGCGAAGGATTCTTTGAGGTGCCCAACTATCAGCTCAAGCCTCCGGCCTTCGGCAGCGCTGGTTTTAGCCTGAGTACCCATTTTCGAGCGGCCGCGCTACTCCACGAGCTTTCCCACTTGGCCAATGACACCTACGACATCGCTTATCTGGATTCCTCGGCACCGTACCTCGATCTGCTGGCCGACGAGAGTATCAAGGCTGATCTGGAGGAGGTGCAGCAGCGCTATCTTTCGCATCGCACGTCACCCAATCAGCAGTTCAAGCGTTTCGATAACGGTCGGTGGCGAGACCTGAGCAACGATGACGACGAGGGCAAGCAGTTCATTCTGACGGTCACCGGACAACCGGGACTGGCAGAAGCTCGCGTGGATTTTCTGGCCGACGCGGACAAACGCAGCAAGATCTTGCTGGGAAATGCCGACTCATTGACCCTGCTGGTGTTGCAGCTGGGACGTCGGCGCTTTGCCTCCACGCCTTGATGCACCGAAACACAGAGCCGCTTTCACACGCGGTGAAACCCTTGCTGGACGTGGTGGTCAGTGACGGTTATGCCGCTGCCCAGCAACTGATCAGCGATCTCTATCACGGCAAGGTGCCCCCGGACGAGGGGCATATCATCAAGCTGTAGCGACCGTGCTGTCGTTTTCGCAGGCAAGCCTGCTCTCATCAAACAAAAAATAACGCATTGTTTTTTATGCCTTTTATTTGGCCATAACTAACTGCATCCCAAGCTTGTGTGCCTTGCGTTCCAGGGCACGCAGTTGACGGTGTCGACTCTCGGCTTCATAGGCTTCCATACCTCGCTCCACGTAGGGTTGGCCTTTGGTCAACATGACGTAGATCAGGCGGGCCAGTTGATGCGCGGTGGCTTTGATGGCGCACGCGGTATCCATGCGCGCCAACCGGGCTCGATGGCTGGCGCCGATGAAGCTCTTGTCGTTGCGCGCGTTGGACGCGGCCTGCTTCAAGGCCTGCGCGGCTCGATTCGAGACCTTTGGCGGACTACCAGGCAGCTGCCTG
Source organism: Pseudomonas sp. ASL3 (assembly GCF_056680425.1). NCBI lineage: Bacteria > Pseudomonadati > Pseudomonadota > Gammaproteobacteria > Pseudomonadales > Pseudomonadaceae > Pseudomonas > Pseudomonas sp. ASL3. Next base: position 699,218 of record NZ_CM155281.1, read on the forward strand.
CCGCCGGATATCCGGGTCGCAGGTGCCAGGCCGAGCCAGGAACAGAAGTGTTGTTGCGTGGGAAATCGCGATAAATCAGGCCCGATTTCGCTCGCCAGTGCCAAAGCGGTTTCGACGCCGATGGTGGGAATAGCGGTCAAATCAACGCCCATTATTTTTCCCAGCGCACGGTGCAAACGGGCTTGCTCGGCTGACGAGCGGTGCGGGCTGCGCAGTGCCTTGGCCGGCGGCATAGGTTCATCGTTCAATACCGGCAGTCGATCAATGGCGTGAGCGATGGCCTGATCGCATTCGGCAATTTGCTGTTCCAGAAAATCATGCGTCGCCATTTCCTGAGCCAGGGCATGCAGATGCTCGGTTCGCCAGTTACCGCGCAGGCTGCGGGCAATGGTTTCATGATCGGCCTTGATGTGACCGTTTCGAAAACCGGCCAATACGTACGGATCACGCTCGCCGCCGATGATCGCGTTGAGGATTTTCTTGCCCGTCAGGCCGGTGATGTCACTGATGACAGTGGCTAGCTGGATGTTCATCTGGGTCAAGGCTTTCTGCATGCGATTGACGCTCTTGGCCTGATCGCGAACTTTCATTGCGCGCTGGCGAACCAGAGAGCGCATCGAGCAAATGTCGTCGGCGGGCCGAAAGGCGCCTCTGAGCAAGCCGTGGGTCATGAGCTGCCAAATCCACTGGCAGTCCAGCACATCGGATTTGCGCCCGGAGGTCTGGCGGGTGGCGCGGGAGTTCACCAAATACACCTCGAAGCCCCGTGCATCGAGGATTTCAAACAGCGGTATCCAGTAGACCCCGGTTGCCTCCATGGCCACGACATTGATCTTCAACGCTTCGAGCCAATCGGCTAATGCGAGCAACTCGTCGGTGAACGTTTTAAACGAGCGGACAGGGGTGTCGCTCTGGTCGGGGTTGACCCCCACCCAATGCTCGCGACTGCCAATATCGATACCCGCACAATGAGGGTGAACCACTTCAAAACGTTTCTGCTGGTTCTTGCGCGCCATGACAATTCCTCGCAGGATTGAGGGGCGCGCGGGGAGCACGGTGGCGAATGGATTCACTCTCTCATACGTGGTCACAGCTTGCTGTGCCGACAACGACTCCACGCCGATACCGTGCGGACCACTCTCCCATGCGGGTGCGTACACACCAGTGATGGCTACGGTCTTGGTCCCCGCGCGCACTTCGATTCTACGACGTGCCCCTGTTTGCTGCGCGACAGCGCGGCGTCGAAGACGCGGCGAGGCCTCCCATCAAACAACCTATAAGCCGTTGAAAAATAAATAGTATATTTTATGGAATTTTCAGCCTGACGCTAATTCCTTGTAGGAGCTGACTTGTCTGCGATCCAGTGCGAAGCGCTGGCAAAAATAGTGAATTCACCACCGCTGGAAGGTCCTTCGGCCCTTATCGCAGACAAGTCAGCTCCTACGCCCTCCGGGCAGAATCGAGACCGTGTTTGCTGCGCGACAGCGCGGCGTCGAAGACGGGGCGGGCCCTCCCACAGGGAATGCGATCAACTGTGGGAGCAGGCTTGCCTGCGATGTTTTAGTCACAAAAAACGCCACCTTGCGTTATGTACCGCAGGGCGAGTGTGTTGCACCGGTAAGTTTCCTTTTCACGTTCAACCAGCGTCGCGGACTTTGTTCCGCGTGTTGGTTTTCAGTGCAAAAGGAAACTTGCCATGACATCACCTTCCACTCCAGTTACCCCCATTCCAGCAGCCACTGTTCCGTACTTCCATGCCGAAGCGCTCAAGCAACGCTTTGCCCAGGACCTGAGCGACGCCGTCTTCGCCGACCATATCGACGAGGATGAAGAACGATGGCTACGAACGCTGCTGAGCCCTTTGGCACTGGCGCAGGCCGTGGATCCTCCGCGTGTAGGCCGTGTGATCATGTCCCGCAGCGTACCGGCTGGCGTCGAATTGGCCGCCGCCGTACTCATCAGTCATGAGGCATCGAGCAATTCCCGCGTTTACCTCAGTACGCTGCTGTATGGCCTGGAACGGTTCGAGGATCGAGAGCAACTGCTCGCTACCCTGCAAACGCGTTTTGGATCGCGTACAGGCGTGGTGCCGATGTTCGACGAGGCGTTGATCGAAGGCCCGTTGTTCGAACAGCGCATGCTGGCGATCATCGATCAGCAGGCGGAAAGAATCGACGATGTGGCCGCGCATCTGCAGCAGCTGCCGTCGCTGCAAAGCGTAATTGGGTATGCCCTGGGGCAGCAGATCGAGACTGCAATGCCCGGGATACCGATCGATCCGTCGACCCACCTGCTGCACATCGTCCAGGCAACGGCACAACCGTCCGCAACAGACGTTGTGGGCGTACAGACCCTCGCGGACGCCACACTGGACGAATACATCGGGCGCGCATTGCCGCAGGGTCATGCGCGACGTTTCTTGAATTCACGCGGCCAGACCCTTGATCAACAAGAGACGCAGCAGTATCAACGCGTCTTGTCTGATACGGCCAAGGCACTGCAAACGCCGTTCGAAAATCTGCTGAGGCAGTTTTGGGATACGCCAGTCGGCCACGGCCAGACTCGCCGTGAGTACGCCGCCGATGTGCTGTCAGACCGTTTCCGGCAGGAACTGTTTGCGCGCAAACAGGACGCCACGCTCGACCCCCACGAGTTTCGCCGGCTCAGCGCATTGTTGGCCCCGTCCCTTGTGCAGTGGGGCGACGGTGGTCCGGTCCACGTCAAAAAGCTCACCTTGGCGGCCGATGATCGAGCTCCTCTAAAACTGGCAGGCGTGTTTCTGATCGGGTCGGTAGTGCCGCATCTGTCAGAGGTACTGTTCTATTCGGTAGAAAAAGGCCTGCGTCGATTCCGCAATCGACTGGCGCTGGAAGATTATTTCTCGACAGCGGCAGGGCGAATCGAGCGGCTGCACTACCTGTCGTTGAACGACCATGCCTTGCTACGGGGTGCGCGGACGGTGCAGTTGAATGTCGAAGACATTGACCGTCCCCTGTTCCAGGACCGCATCGATTCGATCGTCGCCCTGCAACAGCGCAACCTGGCCTTCGCCCTCACTCAGCCACACAAGGACCGCACACGGGCCGCGGTCATGATTGATGATGCTTTGGATATCCGCCGCCTGATCGATCATCGCCTGCTGCGGCTCGGTGGTGGTCGATGGCGCGAAGGAGAGGGCACTTTCAATGAGACCTGGCTCCAGACGCCATTGGTTCAGCCGCGGCCTGCGCAATCCCCCGTGGTTGCGCCGGCTACGCCGCTCCGATCCTGGCTGGAACGGGTACAGACGCTGGATGACAACGCCCAACGCCTTTGGCAGGCGCACCCGGGCATTGAGTCTTGCGCGCGCAATGTGCTGAACAAACAGCTGTCGGTCCTCAGCGAGGGACGTCTGGATGCCAGTGATATTCAGGTGGGGCTCATTGAAGCGCTGCCGGTCGACGCGCTGAGGGCTGAAGTACAGAGCCCGCTCGTCGCTGCCAGCCCTGCGCCCATCGGTCTGATCGCACTGTTGCTCAATCGGGTGAGTGGCCATCGGCTTGCTGACGTTCCTGTCGACAGCCGGATCCTGATTGCGTCACCGGCCCCTTCCCAAACGGAATCCGCCACGCTGCTGACACCCCTGCTGATCAATCACCTGCTGGCGCGTGCTCAGGAGCAGTTTTCAGCGGCGTATACACGCCAAACCACAACGTTCCACTCGCGCGCCCTGCGTCAGGCCGACAGCCAACTGCACCCGGGGGCCGTGTCCTGCGATATACGAGAAGCACTGCTTCGCATCGAACTCGATCTGGCGCGGCGACAGGCCAGGTTCGACGAGCAGACACTGGGTATGCTCGACCAAGTACTGAACTACCCCGTGCGCAATCTGCGGGAAGTATTTGGCGATGCCATCGTCGATGTCTACGCGGTGGCCTTGATCTATGGTGACAACCGGTCCTCGGCGCTGATGACCAACGTTTTTGTGCTGCATCAGACGTTTGACGTCGCAAGCAGTGTGGTGCTCTGGTCGCCGTTCAAGGGCCTGCGCGTATTCGACTCCCTGGACGCGCTAAAGCAGACCCTGATACACAGGCTGACCAGGGCTAGAACGCGTGAGCGGTGGCTGGACCTTTTCGCCGAACCGGACAAAGCACGGATCCGCCAGGATCTGGGTCACGCCAGCAGTCATCAACTCTCGATTGACCTTCAGCGGCTTGATGAGCACTTCATCCAACAGTTGCAACACGCAGAGCAGGATCGGCAATACCGAGGTGTCGAGCGCGCCTGCCAGTTCGTAAAAAGATGCCGTTTCGAGGCCGAAGTGTTCAGTAAAGTGACGACCGCTGCCGAGACCGATGACAAGGTTGGCCTGGTGCTGGATGCGGTGTCGATCAGGATCTATGGCTTGCTGTTTCAAGCGGTTATGCCAGCCTGGATGAAAACAGCCTCGGTCAGGGATTTGTTGAAGTACGCCGAGATACTGAGGCGCTACTACCTGACCAACGACCCGAATCATGATTTTCTGTTCGGTATTCCTTACCTGAAGGCCTACGCCCGCGAACAAGTACTCAGGCAGCTGGATACTGACTTCCCCGGTCAATCATGGGATCCGGACACCCTACAGATAACGCTCACGCAATACGTGCCGAGTCCGGTGGGTGTCGGGCAGACGCCTTCCCTGGTGCCTGCAGCAACCTTCAGCAACATCGAAACACTGACTGAGTACGCGCTCAATCACTTCTCTAGTATCCAGGGCGCGAGCCTGACTGTGACCTCTGCGGACGGTGGCCCAGCCTTGACTCGGTTGACGCCTGCATACCTCAAACAACTGATTCGTACACTGGATGTGGGAACCAGCTACCAACGCCTGCTTGCGCAGAGGCTGGACAAGAGCAATCCGGATTACCTGATCCGCAAGAAGTTTTTTTTCCAGCAGTGGCCGGCATTGATACTCGAAGCGGCTTTCCAGCAGAAACTCGAAGGGTTACTCAGTGACACCGCTTATGACTACATAGAAAGCGTCTTTGAAATGCCTGATAGCCTTGCCCGACAAACCGTGAACGATGAAGACATCATCCTGCGTCCGCTTCAGCTGATCGCCAAGGAAGGAGCCACGCCCGATACGGTACCAGGCTGTTACCTGATCTGCCCCAAGGACCCTGTTCACGGGCCACTGGTCCTTCATGTGATCTTCAATCAGACGTTCACCTTCAAGGAGTACGCTGATGAAGCTCAACTGCTGCAAGACATCCGGACCTCGAACAGCCTGCAAGCGCTGTTCATGGGCCGCGTCACACCCGACGTGCAAGCGCGTTATGGCCATCGCAGTTTCTATCTGCCTCCGGTATGGCGTACCGAGTTCTATTCGGATTTTCCGATGTTTTCACTGGGACCTGTCACGCTTCATGTCGAGCCTATACAGGGTAACGTTCTGCAGTATCTGTCGGAGGACACCCTGGAAGTACTCAAGGACCTGGCCAAAAAACAGGCAGTGACCACGGCCCAGGCCGATTGGGACGCGTTCACCTATCTGATGACGCTTGAGGCCGAGCAAGTCCTGATGTTCCTGCCGGGCAGGCTCGGTCTGCTTGTCGCTGCCTGGCAAAGCGTCTCGCTACTTCAGGCATCGGCTGCCTCTGCGGTCAGCCGTCGGTGGGGCAAGGCGTTGTCGGAGTTTACTGCAGCGTTGTCGGTGTTTGTGTCAACCCGGCAGACAGCCATCGAGGAAAGTGTCATTGAGTACGTTGCCGTCGATGAGCCCGAACTTGAAACCCATGTTGAAGCAGATCCGCTGCCTGAGTTTTCCTGGCGACATGCTCAACTGCCTGCTGAACTCAAAACCCGTTTGCAAGCGTTCGAAGTGCCTGATGTCGCGTTGAGCGATTTGTCGAGGGACGAACTGATCAACGTTTATCAGGACCTCAGGACCCACAAAACATATGCCGCTGTTACCGGGAAGGTCTATCAGGTCCAGCAGTTTCAAGGGCAGTGGAGTATCGTCAGCGCCGATAAAAAGGGACCGGCCATCAGGGTCAATCAGCATCAGCAGTGGGAGCTCAATCTACAGTGGGGGTTGAGAGGCGGCGGAAATCTTCTCACACACGCCGAGAAAGCCGGCGGTTTCACCCTCCGCGAAATCGACGCATTGGTCGACCAGGAGTTTACCGTTCAAGTCATGGGAATGACTGAGATGCGTGCGGCTTATCGCGGCCATGCGTTCAGGATTGGTCAGGCTCATCAGCAAGCCAAGCTTTACCTGGATACCTGTCTGGATAACCTCAACTTCCTGAGTCCCAATGCGCCGCTTGATGCGCGAGCCAATCGGATCATCAGCGAATTCTTTGGTGTGGGGACGCCAAGTGTACGTCTCGTCGACGCGATCAGGCAGTCGGTGACGCGCTTGTTCAATGCCGTGATGGATGCGTCCCTGGCGCCGATTTCTTCGTCCAGGTACGTCATGGGTTTTAACAAGGCGGGGTACCAGAACACCGTTGCCTTCACCGTTAAAGCAGATCCACGGCAACGGGTATTTCTAAGCGAACGGTTCTTCCAGTTTCAGCGTCAAACGCTCAAGCCACACGTCCGAGGCCGCGCAGGTTTCGACCAGAATGCCCACTTTCGGGGCGCCACGCTGATACACGAGCTTTCCCATCTGACCAATGACACCTACGACATCGCGTATGTGGGCTCTGTGGCACCTTATCGTGACTTGTTGCTCGACGGTTCAAACACCAAGGCTGATCTGGAGGAAACACAACAACGCTACCTTTCGCATCTCACCTCACCTAATCAGCTATTCAAGCTGTTTGAGAAAAACCGATGGCGAGACCTGAATGATGATGATCAGGAGGGCAAGGAATTCATCCTCTCCGTCACCGGAACGACGAATCTGGCGGACGCACGGGTGGAATTTATGGCTAGTGTCGACAAGCGCAGCAAGATCATGCTGAAAAACGCTGATTCATTGACGCTTCTCGTGACGTTGCTGGGCCGCGAGAGCTTCGTGCCCGTGTCCTGATCGATCTGCTCCAGACGATCACACGAACTGAGCAGGCTGTGTGAAAACCTGACGATCATGTTTCAAACCAACGCCCCGACTTGTCGGGGCGTTGGTTTTTGGCCTTTGATCCCGAAATCATCGCTGTTCGTTTTCACGTCGCCGGGACAAAGCGTTTTGAGCGCTCCATGGCCAGTCCTGGGACGTTTGTCAGGCGCAAAAAAAGGCTGCTTAGCCCATCTTCGCCATCATTTCACGCGCACCCAGCACATTGATCGCCCTTTTAAAGTTATAGGCAAGCACCGCCAGCGACATCTCTATTCGCGCGCCTTTCAGTTGGCGTAGCAAGAACCGTCCATTGCCCATGATCCATTGCTTGAGGTTGCCGAAGGGGTGTTCAACGATGGACCTTCGTTCAACCATCTTCTCCGGATGCGCCTGCATGCGCTGCTCCATTCGCTCAAAAGCGGCCTCATGCGCATGCCGCGTTACTTTCCGGCGGGAGGTCTTGGTGCACTGACTTTTCAGCGGGCAGTGGGCGCAGTCACTGGGCAGTGCGTGGTAAATACGCGTGCCGCGATTCAGTTGCGTCAGCGTCAGTAGCTTGCCATTCGGGCACCGGTACTGATCGTCCAGGGCCTCATACGTAAACTGGGTGCGGTCAAAGAATTTTACGTCCCCGCCCCGCGTGTTGATCGTTCGATTCAGCGGCACATACGCCGTGATACCCGCGTCTTCACAGGCCTGGAATTGTTTGCCGTGGGAATATCCGGCATCGGCCACTACCGTCAGCTCTGACTGTTGCAGTACTTCTTTAGCCGCTTTGGCCATGGGTTCAAGCTGTTTGCGGTCATCGCCGTCCTGAGTCACTTCGTGGTGCAGGATCAAGCCGTTCTCGGCATCCACCGCCGTCTGCACGTTGTACGCCACGGCCATGCCTTGCGGCGCCCGCATCATCCGCGCCTCGCTTTCGGTGCTGATGAACTGCTCGACTTCCAGCGCCTTCATCACCTGCTGACGGGTCAGGTTGTTGTCTCGTTTGTTGCTCAGACGGGCCAAAGCGGCTTTGACTTTCTGCTTATCCACAGGCTGATCGGCGTCGTCTTTGTCCGCCCGATCAAGCTCCGCCAGGTACTGGGTAATCTTCTTGCTCAGTATTTCCTCATCGCGCTTAAGGTGCTTGAGGCTCATATGACGGCGCTTGGAGGCCACGGCTTTGAATTTGCTGCCGTCGATAGCAACCAGCTTGCCGGCGATTAGCCCCACTTCACGGCAAAAAAGAATGAAGAGTCGGCAGATGGCGGCGAATGCGGCACCGTTGTCTCTGCGGAAATCGGCGATGGTTTTGAAGTCAGGTGCGAGCTGATTGAGCAGCCACATGACTTCGATGTTGCGCAGGCATTCGGCTTCGAGGCGGCGTGACGAACGGATGCTGAGGAAATAGCCGTAGAGATAAAGTTTGAGCAGGTCTGCCGGATCATAGGGCGGGCGCCCGTTGCCCTTGAGGACAGCCTTGTCGAATCCCAGCTCCCGCAGATTGAGCTGGGTGACATAGGCATCAATGACTCTGACCAAGTGGTCTACCGGAATGGATTCTTCCAGCGACACCGGAAAAAGACTGCTCTGATCGCGCGCTATGCCTTGGATGTATGCCACAAAAATGCCCCCAATCTTCCGATGAAGGCATTTTCTTAGACCGTTGCAAGAATTGCCAGGTTTTCACACAGTCTGTGTGGGAGCAGGCTTGCCTGCGAAGAGGCCGTCACATCCAATATCTTCAGTGGCTGACAGTCGGCTTTCGCAGGCAAGCCTGCTCCCACCATTTGTTTGTGGGAGCAGGCCTGCTGGTCAATCAAATCGTGTAATGCCGCAACTCGCGGGCAATCAGCAGGCGCTGGATCTCGCTGGAGCCTTCGTAGATCTGCGTGATCCGCGCATCCCGGTAATAGCGTTCCACCGGGTAGTCTTCCAGATAGCCGTAACCGCCGTGAATCTGCATGGCTTTGGAGCAGACTTTCTCGGCCATTTCCGACGCAAACAGCTTGGCTTGTGAGGCTTCCGACAAGCAGGGTTTTCCGGCGCTGCGCAGGCGAGCGGCATGGAGAATCAGCAGGCGTGAGGCGTTCAATTGCATATGCATGTCGGCGAGCATGTTAGAGACGCTTTGGTGCTCGATGATCGGTTTGTCGAACTGCACCCGCTCCCGGGAATACATCAACGCGGCCTCAAACGCTGCTCGGGCAATGCCCAGCGCCTGGGCGGCGATTCCGATACGACCGCCTTCGAGGTTGGACAGCGCAATGTTCAGTCCTTTGCCACGCTCGCCCAGCAGGTTGGCGGCGGGAATACGGCAGTCGCTGAAGGTCACCGCGCAGGTGTCGGAGGCACGAATACCCATCTTGTGTTCGGTGCGATCGACGACGAATCCGGGGGTGTCGGTGGGCACCAGAAACGCGGAGAGGCCTTTCTTGCCCAGCTCGGGATCGGTCACAGCGAAGACGATCGCCAGTTTGGCGCGTTTGCCATTGCTGACAAATTGCTTGGCGCCATTGATGATCCATTGGCCGTCACGCAGTTCGGCGCGGGTGCGCAGATTGTGCGCTTCGGAGCCGGCCTGCGGTTCAGTCAGGGCAAAGCAGCCAATGGCCTGACCGCTGGCCAACTCTGCCAGCCAGGTCTGTTTTTGTGCCTCGGTGCCGTAGTTGAGCACCGGGCCACAGCCCACTGAGTTATGGATGCTCATCAACGCACCTGTCGCGCCATCGCCTGCGGAGATTTCCTCCACCGCCAGGGCGTAGGCGACGTAGTCGACATAGGTGCCACCCCATTCTTCCGGGACCACCATGCCCAGCAGGCCCAGCTCACCCATCTTGGCGACCAGTGCGTCATCGATCCAGCCGGCTTTTTCCCAGGCTTGAGCGTGTGGCGCGATTTCATTGCGGGCAAAGTCGCGCGCCATGTCGCGAATCATTACCTGTTCTTCTGTCAGTTCGAGGTCGTGCATGGCTTAGCCCTCATGGCCGTTGAAGAAACTCTGGACATGCTCGGCACTGAGCGCCTGCAAGGTGGCTGGTTTCCATTGTGGATTTTTGTCCTTGTCGATGATCATTGCACGCACGCCTTCCATCAGGTCGCCGTGTTCGAACCATTGCCGATCCAGATGCAGCTCCAGCGCGAAGCAGGCTTCAAGCGGCAAGTGGCGACCGCGACGCAGCAGTTCCAGGGTCACCGCCATCGACAGCGGCGAACGGGTTTCCATCAGGCTTGCAGTGCTCATCGCCCAGTCGTGGCTGTTGGCGACGGTGACTTCACGCAGTTGTTCTATGATGCTCTGGACGTCCGGCAGGCCGAAGAAATGGTCGATGACCGGGCGCAGTTTTTTCAGCGGAGCATCGGGTAGTTGCTGCACGCCGTTTTTCGCCAGCAGGCTTTGTAAATCCCTCAGCGCATTGCCATTCCATATCAGGCTGTCCAGTTGCTGGTCGAGGAGCGGTAGCAGTCCACTCTTTACGTACCAGTCAGCCAAGCCGCAATACAGTGCATCCGCCGCATGAATCTGCACGCCGGTGACGCCAAGGTAAATGCCCAGTTCGCCCTGTACTCGCGGCAGGAAATAACTGCCGCCGACGTCCGGGAAATAACCGATGGCGACTTCCGGCATTGCCAGTCGGCTACGTTCGGTGACCACCCGTAAATCGGCGCCTTGCGCCAGGCCCATACCGCCGCCGAGGACGTAGCCATCCATCAGGGCCAGCACCGGTTTGCGATAGTGGTGAATGGTCAGGTCGAGGGCGTATTCCTCGAAGAAGAAGTCCAGGTGTACGGTCTGGCCGTTTTTGTAACTGTCGTACAACGAACGGATGTCGCCGCCGGCGCAGAAGGCCTTATCGCCGCTGCCACGCAAGACCACGGCGTACACCTCATCATCCTGCGCCCAGGCATCGAGCTGATCTTGCAGTGCGCGGACCATGTCCAGGGTGAGGGCGTTCAAGCCAGCGGGGCGATTGAGGGTCAAGTGGCCGATATGGTTGCGGACCGTGGCCAGCACGGTGTTACCGTTATAGGTGGTGTCGGCACCTGCAGTCCGAGTGGATAAATCCTGGGCAGTCATCGATATCTCCCTGCTGCTTTATTGTTCTGCTTCTCGTCTGGCGCGAGAAATGATTCCCGGATGCTAACAGTGCAAATTTGCAAAAGACAATCGGGAATTGTGCAGCAGGGCGATGCGTTTTTGCATGTGTAGGAGAACCCGACCCGTCTTCGACGCCGCGCTGTCGCGCAGCAAACTGGGTCTGTAGGAGCTGACTTGTCTGCGAAGACCATACGGCGCGATCTGTCAGACCCACCGCGTTGAATGGTCTTCGCAGACAAGTCAGCTCCTACGGGGACCGGTGCACTATGGAGTCAGGTATTGCTTTCAGTAAACTTCTCGACATACAGACGGGTGTTGTCCAGGGTTTGATCCTGCAACCAGACCTTGATCGATTCGACCATCGGCGGCGGGCCGCAGACGTAGACGTCGCAGGGGCTGTCGCGTAGTTCGGCACTGTCGAAGTGGTCGGTGATGTAACCGCGTTTACCTTCCCAGCCTGGGCTTTCAGCGCTGATCACCGGTGTGTAGCGAAAGTCCGGGATGCGCTCGGCATAGGCGTGGATACGCGCGGTTTCGCACAGGTCGGCGGCATCGCGAACGCCGTAGTACAACTGCACAGGCTGACCGCAGCCGCCGCGTTCGGCGATGTCATCGAGCATGCCCAGCAAGGCGGACAACCCGGTCCCTCCCGCCACCAGCACCAGCGGCTTGTCCACATGCCGCAGATAAAACGCACCCAGTGGCGCTTCGAAGCTGATTTCATCGCCGACCCGGCAGCGCTCGCGGATGTAATTGCTCATCACCCCGTCAGGCAGCAAGCGAATCAGGAACTGCAGCTGATTATTGGCATTGGGCTGGTTGGCGAACGAATAGGAACGTTTCGATTCGGTGCCAGGGATCTGCAGCCGCGCATATTGCCCCGGCAAGTACTCCAGGCGTTGACCGTCGGCGCTGGCATCCACATGCAGGATGGCCGTGCTCGGCGAGACCTGCTCGACCGCACTGACCCGCCCGCGTTGCAGGGCAGGGCCCACCGCGCTGCACAGGCTTGAGGCGAAGTCGAAGTAGAACGAGGCGTCAGACTGCACTCGGGTCTGGCAAGTCAGCATTTTGCGTTGCGCCAGGTCCTGGGCCGACAGCGCTTCTTCATCCACATAATCTTGCGTGTAATCACCGGACTCGCAGCGGCCCTGGCAGGTGCCGCATACGCCTTCGCGGCAATCCAGCGGGATGTTGATGCCGCTGCGTAACGCGGCGTCCAGCAGGACTTCATTGGGCTGCACGGCGAAAAACAGGTTTTTGCCATCGGCAAAGCTAAACGCGACCTTGTGGGTCATGGTCATGTCTCCAGCCATCAGAGATGGTAAAAATCGAGCACCGAATTGATCGTGTCGTTGAGCAGCACCACGTGTTTGCGGGTGATCTTCCAACTGTCGCCGACCGACTTGAGGTGGTACGTGGCGCGCCCGAAGAACTGTTCGGCGGTGGCCAAACGGTAAAAAAGGGTGTTCCAGTTGACCCGCACTTGCAGATGCCCATCGTCGAGAGGTGCGATGCGCACGTTGTTGATCATGTGCAAGGTGCGCGGCATGGGCGTCGCCGAGGCAGCCTTGCCGGTGCGCAGACGAAACACGCGGTCTTCCAGGCCTGAGCGGTTGGCGTAGTAAATCAGCGACATTTCACGCTTGGGATCGGTGGTGTGCACGTGCTCGGAATCCCATTGCGGCAGGTGGAACTCGCTGTTTTCGTCGAACAACGCCACGTAGGCGTCCCAGTCCTGGGCATCGCACAGTTCGGATTTACGATAGAGCAGTTGCTCGATCTGGTATTGCAATTCGAGATTCATCGTCACACCTCACGCAGTTTCAGGGATTTCGCTTCCAGGCCTTTGATCAGGAATTGCTTCCAATGGCTGTGCTGGTTGACGTAAAGCCCTTCATGGGTGAATTCCGTGCCGGTCATGGCGGGGTTGATGCCCAGGGTTTCGCTGTTGGGCGTGGCGCCTTCGACCCATTTGTGGCTGCCGCGAGAGATGTCGCTCCAGCGTTCCAGGCGCCCCTGAAAACCGCGTTGCGCTTCGCGAAACTCCACCAGATCGTCGGGAGTGCCCAGACCTGAGACGTTGAAGAAGTCTTCGAACTGGCGGATGCGGTTCTCCCGATCCTTGTCCGATTCGTTTTTGACCCCCAGACACTGACTGATGATCTCGGTCTTGTTCCAGGCGACGGGGCGGATGATGCGCAGTTGCGAGCTGATCTGATCGAGGAAGAACAGGCTTGGGTAGATGTTCAGGTTGCGCAGGCGATGCATCATCCATTCGGCCTTGATCTGGCCATATTCTTCGACCAGACGCGGCATGATGGTGGCGTAGCCGGAGCGCACGGCCGGGTTCGGCATGTCGCTGAACAGCAGGCTGTGGCCGTTCTTGAAGGAGAACCAGCCGTCGTCGGTATCGGCATCGCCGGCACCGAGTTTGCTGTAGTCCAGAGAGTCTGCTCCCACGGTGCCTTTCTCGGTATTGACCTGTTGGCGGTGCTGGACCGTGGCCACGTAGTTGTAGTGCACGGTGCTGACGTGATAACCGTCCAGGCCATTCTCGTTTTGCAGCTTCCAGTTGCCGTCGTAGGTGTAGCTGGATTTGCCCGGCAGCACTTCCAGTTCGCCGGTGGCCGACTGCGCGACCATCATGTCGAAAAAGATCTTCGCATCGCCGAGGAAGTCTTCGAGGCTGTTCGTCGCGGTGACATCGAGGCTGATAAAGACGAAGCCCTTGTAGCTCTCGATACGGGCTTTTTTCAGGCCGCGGGTAGCTTTGTCGAAGCCTTCCGGGTATTCGCCGGGTGCCTTGACCTTGACCAGACGCCCATCGCTTTTGTAGCACCAGGCGTGGAAGGGGCAGGTGAGGGTCGACTGGTTGCCCTTGCCGACGCGGGTCAGGGTAGTGCCGCGATGCTGGCAGGCGTTGACCAACGCGTTGAGCTGACCTTCACCGTCGCGAGTGATGATCATCGGCTGCCGACCGGCGCGCATCGTCTTGAAGTCGTGTTTGTTGGAGATTTCGCTTTCGTGGCAGGCGTAGATCCAGTTCTTCTCGAAGATCAATTCCATCTCGAGATCGAACAGCTCGGGCTCGGTGAATATGTCCCGGGCGACGCGAAACACGCCTTCTACCGGACGAAAATCCAGGCAACCTTCAATGAATGCTTTCCATTGGGTGACGCTCTTTTCGCTGCTCATTATTGTAGACCTCAGGCATCGGTGAATCCGTGAGGTCATTTAATGAGTTGCGCGAAATCGGGTCTATCCGGTTAGTCGGTGAAGGCAGGCCAAATAGTTGGGTGGGGTGTATCAGGTAAAACCTGCTACCTAATGACCCACACGATGCTTATCAAGCACTGTTGTGCAGCTTTTCATTCTGTCAAAAACACTCCAATTATCCGGAAAGTACGCCAAAGCTATCCACTCAATCAGCGACGGCGCATTCTGCTCGCTGGCGGCATGGTGTTTGCTGTCATACCGTTGTAAATAGCCTGTTGGTGAGTGCCCGTGATGACTACAAGGCGAGATCTTCCTCCTGGAGACATTCGTGTCGATCGCTATGACCTGGCGGGCGCGCGCGCATGGATGGCGGGTATCTGCGGGCCGCACGTGCTGAAAACCAGCTGCCCTGACCGTATTCATTTTCACCACACGGGCAACGTGCTCAAGTCAATGGCGACCACCCTGGGCACCATCGAGTACGGCACCGACGTGACCATCAGTGTCGAAGACATCGAGCACCTCAACTGCTACAGCCTGAGCCTGCCGATGGTGGGCGAACAGGAATTGATACTGCGCGGCACTCGCCTGCGCTCCGATGTAGAGCGCGGCCTGATCGTATCGCCTGACGACAGCCAGGAGCTGACCATCGCCGGAAACTGCCGCAAAGTTCAGGTGGCGATCACCCAGACCGCCATGCGTCAGACCCTGGAAGACATGCTGCAACGCCCGCTGCAAGCACCCTTGCGTTTCGAGTCGGTGATGGATGCCGTCAACGGCACCTCGGCGTCTTGGTGGCGGCTGGCCCGCTATCACTTGGGCGAACTGGAAAGCAGCCGTGACCTTTACGATCAGGTGGTGTTCAGTCGGGACATTGAAAGTGCGTTGATCAAGGGCCTGATACTCGCCCAGCCAAATAACTACTCCGAAGAGTTGCGCCAGTTACTGGAGGTCAAACTGCCTTTTTATCTGGTCCGGGCCAAAGAGTTCATGCACGCGAATGCCCGGGAAGACGTGCATCTGGAAGACATTGAACGGGCGTCGGGAATATCCCGCTTCAAGCTGTTCGAAGACTTCCAAAAAATACTTCGCCATGTCGCCCATGGCGTATTTGAAGAAGTACCGACTGAGCGCGGTCCGCCAGGAAATGCTCGAGGACCGTTCGGCGCGCAATATTTCGGTGATCGCCCTGGGCTGGGGCTTTACTCACCTTGGACGCTTTTCCAGTGAATACCGCAAGCTGTTCGGCGAAACGCCGAGCGCCACCTTGCAACGCAACGAAGCCCGTCGTGCCCGCTCGCTCTGAAGTGCGCGGGGCGCCCTGAATCTGCGCCCAACCACCGGCTCAGCCGCTCATCGGCCGAAAGGGTTCAACGTAATACGTCGGAGAACAGGATGTTGATGAAGCTCTGCATGGGTTCGGTCGTGCGCTGGGCCTTGCCGACCAGCATCGCGCCTTGCAGGGACGATACGATGAACAGCGCTGTTTGGTCGCAGTCGAAATCCTTGCGCAACTCGCCAGCCTCGATAGCCGCCTTCAGGCAGTTCGCGATCATCTCTTGCAACGAGGCGAATATCTCCACCAGACGATTACGGATCAGGTCGCTGTGTTCGCTGGCCTCAGCGGCGAAGTTGCCAAACAGGCAGCCTTTGTTGAGGCAGCCGTGTTCGAGAAACTGTTGATGCCAATCGACGTAACTGCGCAGCCGTGCCAACGGCGCAAGTGCGTCGTTACGCAGCGTTTCATCGATGATCGTGTGAGTGTTTGAAAAATAAAGGTCAAGAATCTCCAGACCAAACATTTCCTTGGAAACGAAGTGGTTGGTGAATGAACCTTGAGGTACGCCCGCAGCCTGAACGATGTCCCGCACGCTTGCGCCCGCGAATCCACGTTCGTGTACCACCTTGAGACCTTCGGTCAGTATTTTGTCGCGATGTGATGGTTTAGCCATGGCTCGATAATATGCTCATACATATTGGAAGTCTATTCAGCCACTCCCACAGTTTTTGTGCCTGACACTGATCCACAGTGGGAGCGAATTCATTCGCGAATGCGTTGGGGCAGGCAGCGATGATGTTGAATGTGCCGAGGTCTTCGCGAATGAGTTTGCGGGACGGCGGTGTGTCTGACACACCGCCATCGCGGGCAAGCCCGCTCCTACAGGTTTTTGTGCCCCTGCACAGAATCACGCCTTCAGGCTGAACAACGCCACCTGCGGCGCTTCACTCACCCAATACTCGCTCACCGACCAGCCGGCCCTTGCCGCCAGTGCGGTGAACGATTCGACGGTGAATTTGTGCGAGTTTTCGGTGTGCAGGCGTTCGCCGGCGCTGAAGTGGAAGGTGCGTCCGGCGACCGTGACGGCCTGTTCGCGGTGGCTCTCCAGGTGCATTTCCATGCGTTCCTCGGTGTCGTTCCACAGCGCCAGATGGTCGAAGGCCTCGACGTTGAAATCGCCATCCAGTTCACGGTTGATGCGGGTCAACAGGTTCTTGTTGAAGCGCGCCGTCACGCCTTCGGCATCGTCATAAGCCGCGACCAGGATGTCGGCGTCCTTGACCAGATCCACCCCGACGATGAAATGCGCTTGATCGCCCAGCAACGCATGGGCCGAATGCAGAAACTTCGCTGCTTGATCATGGGTGAAATTGCCAATGGTCGAGCCGGGGAAGAACCCCACACACGTGTGTCCGGCGACCTCGGTCGGCAATTGCAGCGCACGGCTGAAATCATCGATCTGGGGCGCCACGTTCAATCTCGGATAGCGCTTTCTCAGCAGCGCGGCGGCTTTCTTCAGCGCGTTGGCACTGATATCGATGGGTACGTACAGAGCAATCTGCGGCGCGGCGTCGAGCAGCAGACGGGTTTTCTCGCTGGCGCCGCTGCCGAATTCCACCAACGCTGCGCCCTCAGGAATCACAGTGGCAATCTGCTGGGCCACCTGGGTCAACAGGCCGGTTTCGGCGCGCGTCGGATAGTATTCGACGGTCTCGCAGATGGCCTCGAACAGCTCTGAGCCAGCGGCATCGTAAAAGTATTTGGGCGACAGGTTTTTCACCGGCGCCGACAGCCCGGCAATGACGTCGCGGGCGAACTCGCTGTCGTGACTGTTCACCACACCTGGCTGACGCGCATCGCGAGCCAGCCGCAGGCCGGAAAACATCCAGCGCTTTTCCGGGTGGAAAAAATTGCGGTAGGTCGTGCGAGCGTGGTCGGGGGAGGTGATGCTGGCGCCCCCCCGCAGGACCATCAGGTTGATCATGAACTTGCCGTTGTATTCGCCCACAGCACTGGCCGCCGGACGAAACCCCGGATAGGCGTTGTAGGCACTTTGTGTCCATTGCCAGGCAACGTCATCGACCTGCTCAAGCAACCCCGCCTCAGCGGCGGCTTCCCATTCGGCTTCCGTCGGCAGACGCGCATCGGCCCATTGGGCAAAGGCCGCGGCTTCGTAATAACTGATGTTGATCACCGGTGCTGCGGGATCGATAGCTTCCAGACCGCGCAGCGTCATCTGGCGCCAGCCGTGTTCGTCGTGTTGCCAATAGAGCGGCGCGCTCCAGCCATTTTCTTGCACCACCGCCCAGCCGTCCGACAGCCATAGCCCGGCCTTGGTGTAGCCGCCATCCGCCATGAACGCCAACCATTCTCCGTTAGTTACCAGACGGTCGCTGATTTCGAACGCTTGCAGGTAAGTGGTGTGCCTCGGGCCTTCATTGTCGAAGGCAAAACCTTTGCCCTTGTGGCCGATTTTGGTCAGTCCGCCTTTGAGCGGCTTGAACAGACCGCGACGCCCGGACAGGTCTTTGGCCCAGTGTGGGTCATAGGCCGGTTTGAGCGAGGAGGTGCTGAACAGGTGCAGGATGTCCATCAGCAACAGCTCTTGATGCTGTTCCTCATGGGCCAGGCCCAGCTCAATCAGATCGGACGTGGTATCGGGCAGCTCCGACTCAAGCAGGGTGCGCATGTGTTCATCGACATGCTTGCGGTAGTCCAGAACCCTGTCCACGGTCGGACGTGTCAGCAACCCGCGTTGTGGCCGGGGATGACGGGGGCCGATGGCTTCATAGTAGGAGTTGAACAGGTAACCGAACGCTGGATCGAAGGGGCGATAATCGACGATGTTTTCTGCTAACAGGAACGTCTCGAAGAACCAGGTGCAATGCGCCATGTGCCATTTGGCGGGGCTTGCGTCAGGCATCGACTGAACCACCATGTCCTCAGGGCTGAGCGGTGCGATCAGGCTCTCGGTCCGGCTTCGAATGGTCAGGTAGCGCTTGAGTAGCACGTTACCGGCGGGGACATCGCGTGGCTCGCTTGAGGTGCTGGTCATCAGTGTTCTCTCCGGTGAGTCCGTCGTTCAGCCCTGCACACCCTCGGTTTCGAAGGTCACCTGATCAGGATAAAAGGCGACGTGTTCCTTTATTTCTGCCACGGCCGGGTACGGTTCTTCGTAGGTCCAGACAGCGTTCTCGGCGTTTTGCCCTTCGGCGTTCAGGCTGAAGTAATGGGCGTCACCCTTGTAGGGACAATAACTGTGATGTTCGGTGCGCGTGTAATGTTCAAGCCGAATATCGGATCGTGGGATATAAAAAACTGCGGGGTCCCTGGCTTCTTCGAGTTTCAGCGCCTTGTCAGTCTGCGCCACGACAGCGCCTTTGAAGCGAACGGTGACACGCCCCAGGAACGGGGAGACGGTGATGGGATGATCAGGGCCGGGGATTTTCATGGTGATAACTCCTTGCGCCACGTGAAAGGGGGAAACCGCTTGTCTGAAGCCTGAAGCCGAAGGTTGTCCAGTACATAAAATCACTGTCTAGGCCCCACTATTCTGCACTGCGGAGACAGCCATGATCAGCCAGCAGACTATGACCGATGAGCAACGCAAGTCGGTTGCGCTCGAGTACCTCAAGGCGTTTGATAACGGCGGTATTACATCCTCTGGCGGCATCCTCCTCGATCTCTTCGCGGGCGACGCGCAGGTGCTGTTTCCCAAGTGGGGATTGGCCTCGGGGCGTGATCAGATCGGACAAATGTTCACGGACCTGGGCACACAGTTTAAGTCAATCACTCACGATTACGCCCACATCAACTGGATTATGTCGGGCTCAGACACCGTGGTCTGCGAAGGCACCAGTTTCGGCGAGCACATCGAGGGCGAGTGGCGTGGCGGTGTGCCCACTTCCGGGCCGGGTTACTGGTGTGCTGTGTTCGAGATTCGAGACTGGAAAATTCAGCGCTGCTTCATTTACCTGGACCCTGATTTCGGCAACCAGGACACCGCGCGCTACCCTTGGCTTAATCGGTGAATGCCAGGCGATGAGGCCACTCGCAACGTGGTGATTGCCCGGTAAACAAGGCGCTGCGAGCGTGCCAGCGGCACCTGCCGAGACTCGCTGCTTCAATATTCGGCACATCAACATAAACAAATGGGGGGGAGGCCCCACTTCCGTACTGTTCTGTTGTTCTCTCATATAACAACCCCCGCAGTCTTCCACCACTACGGGCGTCGTTTACTTCTATCGCCTCAACATAACTTCAAAACAATCCAGCGACCATTCACCGCTTCCGCCGTCGATTTCGCCAGTTCGGCGACTTGGACCGACGATATGGATCGGGGATTTTCCGAGGCTCACTGGTTCGCTGATCGTCGAAACGCTGCCGAGGGTTATAAGGCGGTGGGTCGGGGGTGATTTTGACCATGTGATTCAACTCCTGATCAATGTTGAAGGCGCCGTCACCATCGCTACCAAACGATAGGGTGGCGGCCGTACGCAGGTTGGTAGACCGGTGATCAGGCAAACCGGCGCGTCCGAGGACGCCAAGCGCACGGCCACCATAAAAGCGCAGGCCGAAAAAAAGCGCCTTGCACAAGGTGGCGCTTTGCGCCTGATCACATAGAGGGCTACCAAACCCGATCGCTGAATTTGCAGCAACCGGCGCAGATTAGTGCCGTGAATCAGCAGGCGCAAGCGGGTGGAATCTTCTAGGAAATTTCACTCAAGGGAAAGGGAAGGGGCTTGCGATTTCGTTACATTGCCTTTGTTTTAGCGGGACCCTTCGCAGCGGGACGCTTAGTTGCAAGCCTGCTCTCATCAAACAAAAAATAACGCATTGTTTTTTATGCCTTTTATTTGGCCATAACTAACTGCATCCCAAGCTTGTGTGCCTTGCGTTCCAGGGCACGCAGTTGACGGTGTCGACTCTCGGCTTCATAGGCTTCCATACCTCGCTCCACGTAGGGTTGGCCTTTGGTCAACATGACGTAGATCAGGCGGGCCAGTTGATGCGCGGTGGCTTTGATGGCGCACGCGGTATCCATGCGCGCCAACCGGGCTCGATGGCTGGCGCCGATGAAGCTCTTGTCGTTGCGCGCGTTGGACGCGGCCTGCTTCAAGGCCTGCGCGGCTCGATTCGAGACCTTTGGCGGACTACCAGGCAGCTGCCTGCCGCCGGATATCCGGGTCGCAGGTGCCAGGCCGAGCCAGGAACAGAAGTGTTGTTGTGTGGGAAATCGCGATAAATCAGGCCCGATTTCGCTCGCCAGTGCCAAAGCGGTTTCGACGCCGATGGTGGGAATAGCGGTCAAATCAACGCCCATTATTTTTCCCAGCGCACGGTGCAAACGGGCTTGCTCGGCTGACGAGCGGTGCGGGCTGCGCAGTGCCTTGGCCGGCGGCAGAGGTTCATCGTTCAATACCGGCAGTCGATCAATGGCGTGAGCGATGGCCTGATCGCATTCGGCAATTTGCTGTTCCAGAAAATCATGCGTCGCCATTTCCTGAGCCAGGGCATGCAGATGCTCGGTTCGCCAGTTACCGCGCAGGCTGCGGGCAATGGTTTCATGATCGGCCTTGATGTGACCGTTTCGAAAACCGGCCAATACGTACGGATCACGCTCGCCGCCGATGATCGCGTTGAGGATTTTCTTGCCCGTCAGGCCGGTGATGTCACTGATGACAGTGGCTAGCTGGATGTTCATCTGGGTCAAGGCTTTCTGCATGCGATTGACGCTCTTGGCCTGATCGCGAACTTTCATTGCGCGCTGGCGAACCAGAGAGCGCATCGAGCAAATGTCGTCGGCGGGCCGAAAGGCGCCTCTGAGCAAGCCGTGGGTCATGAGCTGCCAAATCCACTGGCAGTCCAGCACATCGGATTTGCGCCCGGAGGTCTGGCGGGTGGCGCGGGAGTTCACCAAATACACCTCGAAGCCCCGTGCATCGAGGATTTCAAACAGCGGTATCCAGTAGACCCCGGTTGCCTCCATGGCCACGACATTGATCTTCAACGCTTCGAGCCAATCGGCTAATGCGAGCAACTCGTCGGTGAACGTTTTAAACGAGCGGACAGGGGTGTCGCTCTGGTCGGGGTTGACCCCCACCCAATGCTCGCGACTGCCAATATCGATACCCGCACAATGAGGGTGAACCACTTCAAAACGTTTCTGCTGGTTCTTGCGCGCCATGACAATTCCTCGCAGGATTGAGGGGCGCGCGGGGAGCACGGTGGCGAATGGATTCACTCTCTCATACGTGGTCACAGTTTGCTGTGCCGACAACGACTCCACGCCGATACCGTGCGGACCACTCTCCCATGCGGGTGCGTACACACCAGTGATGGCTACGGTCTTGGTCCCCGCGCGCACTTCGATTCTACGACGTGCCCCTGTTTGCTGCGCGACAGCGCGGCGTCGAAGACGCGGCGAGGCCTCCCATCAAACAACCTGTAAGTGATTGAAATATATGAAGTTAATATTTTGAAATTTGTAGGAGCTGACTTGTCTGCGATCGGCTGCGAAGCAGTCGTAAATGGGCTGGACACGAAATCGCTGGAAGGTCCTTCGGCCCTTTTCGCAGACAAGTCAGCTCCTACGCCCTCCGGGCAGAATCGAGCCCCTGTTTGCTGCGCGACAGCGCGGCGTCGAAGACGGGGCGGAATCTCCCACAGTCATCTGCACCAGAAAACAATAGGAGACCCCGATTTGAGACTGACCCGGTTTTGAGGTTTTTCGAAAGTCGGAAATAGTGAAAATAGTTGTATGCCCCCTATTTTTATGGAGCCAAAGAGGATGGCCGACTGTCGTTTAATTGCCGGGTTCATGGTGATCCTCAGGCTGCGTGCCTAGGCTCTAACGAGCTTCCACAATCGACATAAGATGAGGTGCGGCATGAATCTGAAAGGCTTGAGTTACGCGTTGGCGGCCCTTGCGCTAGCGGGCTGCGCCTCCTCAGGAGACCATGTCATAAAGCCCATAAGTCCTTCAGCCGTGGCTTTAGATGACGTTCAGATCTGCCACACGCTAATCGGCAACAAATTGAAGGATATCGCCTCCAATGGGAAACCATACTCTATGAGCTTCAATGCGGACGGCTCCGAGATTTTTATGATGTCAGGATCACAGCCGCAGGTAGAGAGCTGGACAGTTAAGGATGGAGTGCTTTGTTTCACTGTGCCCGAGGACCCGGATGAGTGTTATCGGCTCAAAAAAAACAAGGATGACTACTGGCTGGTAGATCCAGATACCGATGAAGTGTATTACAGCTACACCTTGGCTCCCCAGTGAGGAGCCAAGATGCACCGGTATAGAACAATAGGAACAATAGGGGACACCAATACCATTCAAGCCAGCATGCCCATCAATGCGCCTTGGCGATCAAGCTTGGCCAAGTCGTCGAAACCACCGACATGATGATCGCCGATGAAAATCTGCGGCACGCTCCGACGACCACTTCGCGCCATCATTTCCTGGCGCTGCTTCGAATCGAATTCGATATTGATTTCCGTTATCGCGACGCCTTTGCTGGTCAGCAAGGTTTTTGCGTTACGGCAGTAAGGACAGGTGCTGGTGGTGTACAGGGTGACTTCGTTCATGACAAAACTTCCTCTAAATGAATGACTCGAAATGAATGCATTGCAAAAGGATCCAGGCGCGTCGGGCGCCAGGTACGGTTCCTATGCTAGAGAGATAAGTCTTCTTTTTGGGTGCAAACAGTCGACGATATGCGACAGATCGTCCAATAAGAGCCAGCCCGGGGATGGCGGCGCTGCCGAGGGTTATAAAGGGGGGGGCGCGCGATCATTGCGATGCGGCAAGCAGGGTAAATAGCATGCTTGTGTAAAGTCGCTTGATGGCTTATAGCTCTTGGCTATTATGTGCGCGCCGAAATGGGCAGCGAAGCTGAACCCGTCCTTGCATTGGTATTTGCCTTTGGGCTCCTCTTCCTACGTCCCATGACTGGAATCTCGATGCTGGCCTACAACCAAAAAACTTTTCTTATCGCCGATGATTTCTCCGATTTTCGCAGTTCGGTCAGGTCCATGTTGCGCGAACTGGGTGTCAAGGAAGTAGATACCGCCGATACCGGTGAGCAGGCGCTGCGCATGTGTGCGCAGAAGCGCTATGACTTTATCCTGCATGATTTCAATTTTGGCGACGGCAAGAAGAATGGTCAGCAGGTGCTCGAAGACCTGATGACCGACAAGCTGATAAGCCATGAGAGCGTTTTCGTCATGGTCACCGCCGAGAATAGCCAGGCGATGGTGATGAGCGCTTTGGAGTGGGAACCAGATGCCTATCTGACCAAACCTTTCAACCGCGCCGGCCTGGCCCAGCGTCTTGAAAAGCTTGTCCAGCGCAAGACGCTGCTCAAACCGATTCTCCAGGCGCTTGATCGCGGCAAGCCTGCCGAAGTATTGGCCGCTTGCACCAGCCTTACCGAGCAGGACCAGCGCTTTGCTCCCCTCTGTCACCGCTACAAGGCCGATGCCTTGCGCGATCTGAATCAGCATGATGCGCTGGAAAGCTTTCTCAAGACGATTCTGGCCGACCGCGCTACGCCTTGGGCGTACGCGGGGCTCGGCAAATTATTGTTCAAGCGCGGCAAGGCCAGCGAGGCACAGGCGGTTTTCGAGCGGGCAATGATTGCCTTCCCGATGATCCCGGCGCTCTACGATGGTCTGGCCGATGTGTTAGTGGCTCGTGGTGAGGTCAGGCGCGCACAAGGCGTGCTTGAGGAAGCGGTGCGTTTGTCGCCATTGGCGGTGCGCCGGCAAAGGTTGCTGGGCAAGCTGGCGCTGGGTAACGAAGATTTTGAAAGCGCCTCCAAGGCCTATCGCCACGCGGTGTCCCAAGGGCAGCATTCTCGCTTCAAGGATCCAGAGAGCAACCTCGGCCTGGTGCAAGCATTGATCAGCAAGAATGGTGATCAAGGGCTGGATGCACGAACCCGGGTGGAGATCAATCAGACGCTGGTCGAGGTCGCGAAGGAATACGTTAACGATCAGGGGGTGCAATTGCGTGCTCGCTTGATGAAAGCAACCAGCGTGCAACAGTCGGATCCTGAAACCGCCGCGAAACTGACCGCGCAGGCGTTGGCACATCTTCAGGGAATGGATCACTTTCTCAGCGCCGACGCGGCGCTGGCCGTTGCCGCCCAACTCCAGAAACTGGGTCAAGAAGACGCCGGAGCAGGGCTATTGAAAAGCTGCGCAGAAATCTACGGTGATGACCCGGCGGTCATGCAGGGTATCGCCCGCCTGACCGATGATCCGGCGATCCTCGGTGGGTGCAAGGCCGCAGTCGACCTCAACCTTCAAGGCGTACGCAGTTACAAGGCAGGTAGTCTCGCCGAAGCGCAGGACTTTTTCCGTCGTGCGCTGACGTTGCAACCGAAGAACATCAGCATCGCGCTGAACATGGCGCAATCGTTGCTGCATGTGAAGAGCGTGACTGCGGATGCGTCTGGGCTTGAGGAGTGTCGCGCTTGTCTGAAAATGATCGGCATGATGCCTGATACGGATCCCCGTTATGAGCGTTATCAGAAATTGCAGAGCAGGGCGTTTGGCGCATGAACGATAACGATGAGGGCCTCGACTTCTCCATGGTGATTGCCTCCATCGTGCATGACATGAAGAACTCCCTGGCGACGTTGATGCACGCTCACGGCCAGTGGCAGAGGCGACTGCCCGAAGCCGAGCAAGACACCCCCGAGCATGGAGCCATCGAGTACGAATTTGCCCACCTCAACGGGATGCTGGTGCAGCTGCTCGGGTTGTATAAGCTGGGCGTCAATCAGTTGCCGCTGCGCCCCGACTATCATGAGCTCGATGATTTCATCGAAGCACAACTGGCGTGCCATCAGGACGTCTTGAACAGTCGTGGCATTGTCGCGAGCTACGAGCTGGAAGGCTTTAATGCGCTCGGCTTTTTCGACCGTGAGCTGATCGGCTCGGTAGTGGCGAACATCATCATCAATGCCATCCGTTATGCGCGCCACGCTGTATTGATCAGCGTCCATGAGGAGGGAGAGCAACTCGTGTTGACGATCAATGACGACGGACCAGGCTATCCAGCGCAGATGATCGAGCGTCAGTCAGACTATGTGCAGGGCATTAATCAAAGCAGCGGCAGCACGGGCCTGGGCCTGTATTTCGCCGCGCACATCGCCAAACGGCATGAGCGCAACGGCGTGCGTGGGCGTATCGAGCTAGCCAATGGCGGCAAGTTGGGGGGCGGTAAATTCATTATTTATCTTCCTTGAGACGATAGAGGATTGACCATGCTGCTTCGACATCTTCGCTACCTGTTGGCAGTCGCTGATCATGGCAACTTCACCCGCGCAGCCCAGGCGCTCCACGTCTCCCAGCCGACATTGTCGCAACAGATCAAACAACTGGAAGATTCATTGGGCACTGAACTGCTCGACCGCAGCGCGCGGTCTGTGCAGCCCACCGATGCCGGTGCCGCGTACATTGAATACGCACGGCGCGTGCTCAGAGAGCTGGAAGCGGGGAAGCGCGCGATACACGATGTGAAAGACCTGTCGCGCGGCACGCTTCGATTGGCTATGACACCGACGTTCATGGCCTATCTGGTCGGCCCGCTACTCAAGGATTTCCTCGCGCGTTATCCGAACATTCATTTCGAGGTCTTCGAGTTATCGATGGTCGACATCGAAGCTGGGCTTGCCGATGACTCTCTGGATATCGCCATCGCCTTTACCGAAGTGTGGAACCCGGATATCGATTGCTCGCCGTTGTTCGAAGAAAAGTTGGGGCTGATGGTGGGCCGGGATCACCCGTTGTACGACCGTCAAGAGCCGCTATCGCTGGCCGAGCTGGAACGTGTGCCCCTGGCGCTGTTGACTGGAAACTTCATCACCCGGACATGCATCGATGAATACTGCCTGGATCATGGGATCAAGCCCACGGTGATCATCGAAGCGAACTCGGTTAACGCCATTCTGGAAATCGTTCGCCATGCCGGGGTCGCGACCATTCTTCCTGAAGCGACGGCCACCGAAGACCGTACGCTGAGGAAAATTGAGCTTATAGAGGCGCCTCCGCAACGTACCGCAGCGCTTCTTCGGCGCAAGAATAGCTACCAGAGCAGCGCATCGGTGGCGTTTGAAAAGTTGGTGAGGGCAAAGCTTTCAACCCGCTGAAGGGGTGATGAAGGGCAGGTATCCCGACCGATCACAAATCACCTGTCGGACAGCAAACTCGATCCCGATTCTGCCCGAAGGGCGTAGGAGAGACCGGGACGCGTAGTTTTGTCTGCGAAAGGGGCCGAAGGACCTTCCAACGGTGGTGAATTCACCATTTTTGCCAGCGCTTCGGTCGAGCGCGACCCCGGACGGATCGCAGACAAGTCAGCTCCTACAGGTTTTGCGTTTCCCTGTGGGAATTCATTCGCGTCGGCCCCCCTGTCCCATTACAGATCCTCGGGTTTCCAGGTTTTCAGCAGCAGGGCGTTGCTCACCACCGACACGCTGGACAGCGCCATGGCAGCGCCCGCGATCACTGGATTGAGAAAGCCGAACGCGGCGAGAGGGATGCCGATCAGGTTGAACACAAACGCCCAGAACAGGTTTTGACGAATCTTCGCGTAGGTCTTGCGGCTGATTTCCAGTGCTGCGGGGATCAATCGTGGATCGCCGCGCATCAGGGTGATGCCTGCGGTATGCATTGCCACATCGGTCCCGCCGCCCATGGCGATGCCAATGTCGGCCGCGGCCAGGGCCGGTGCGTCGTTGATGCCGTCGCCGACCATCGCCACGACCCCGGTTTTCTTCAGTGCGACGACGGTCGCGGCCTTGTCCGCAGGCAGCACTTCGGCGTGCACATCGACAATGCCCAAGGCCTCGGCCACTAACCGGGCGCTGCCGCGATTGTCTCCGGTCAGCAAGTGGGTGCTGATGTGCCGGGCTGACAGTTGCTTGATCGCTTGCAGGGCACCGGACTTGAGGCTGTCACCGAAAGCGAACAGCCCCAATACCGAGGGTTGCGGCCCGAGTTCGATCAGCCATGACAGGGTATGCCCCTCGGTTTCCCACGCCAGGGAAGTGCTTGCCAACCCAGCCGTGTCGAGACCGTTTTCTTCCAGAATACGGCGGTTGCCCAAGGCCAATTGGCGGCCGTCGACGGTCCCGGTGATGCCGCGACCGGTCAACGACTGGCTGGCGGTCACCGTCTCAAGCGTTAGATTGCGCTCTTTGCAAGCATCCAGAACGGCCTTGGCCAACGGATGCTCACTGCCGCGTTGTAGCGCGCCGGCCCATTGCAGAAGTTGATCGTCGTTGCCATCAATGGTGACAAGGTGGGTGATGCGAGGTTTACCGTTGGTCAGTGTGCCGGTCTTGTCGAGCACGACAGCCGTGACCTCATGGGCGCGCTCCAGGGCTTCAGCGTCCTTGATCAGAATGCCGAAACGCGCGGCGACACCGGTACCCGCCATGATCGCCGTCGGTGTCGCCAGGCCCAGTGCGCAGGGGCAAGCGATGACCAGAACGGCGACCGCATTGATCAGCGCAATTTCCAGTGGCGCACCGCTCAGCAACCACCCCGTCAGGGTGACGAGCGCTATCAACAGGACAACCGGGACAAATACCTGGCTGACCTTGTCCACCAGCTTCTGGATCGGCGCCTTGGCGGCTTGAGCATCCTCGACCAGGCGAATGATTTGCGACAAAACGGACTCGGCGCCGATGGCCGTGGTTTTGACCCGCAACCGGCCTTCGCCATTAATGGCACCCCCGGTTACCTTGTCTCCCGGCTGCTTGAATACCGGCATGCTTTCACCGCTGATCAGCGCTTCGTCGGCATGGCTTTGCCCCTCGATCACTTCGCCGTCCACCGGAAAGCGCTCGCCGGGTTTGACTGACACCCAATCGTTCAGGCGCAGGGCGCTGATGGCCACATCCTTCTCCTGACCGTCGATCATTTGCGTGGCGCGTTCCGGGCGCAGGGCCTCAAGGGCGCGTATGGCGCTGGCGGTCTGACGTTTGGCGCGGCTTTCCAGGTATTTACCCAGCAGCACCAGGGCAATGACCACTGCCGAGGCCTCGAAGTACAGGTGCGGCATGCCGCCAGCCTCGGTTTTCGCCCATTCGTACACGCTCAGCCCGTACCCGGCGCTGGTACCCAGTGCCACCAGCAGATCCATGTTTCCGGTTCGGGCCCTGACGGCTTTCCAGGCAGCGATGTAAAACCGCGCACCGAGGATAAATTGCACCGGCGTCGCCAAGGCAAACTGCGCCCAGGGGGCGAGCATCCAGTGCACACCAAACGGCTGCAACAGCATGGGGAAAACCAAGGGTAATGCCAGTGCAATCGCCAACAGCAGCGCCCCGCGTTCTCTATTCAAACGCGTGTGCTGTCTCTGCACAGTCGCCTGAAGAGCGGCTTGATCATCTTCGACCGGGCGTGCGGAATAGCCTGCCGCAGTGACCGCAGCAATCAACGCGGCCGGATCGGCATGGCCGATGAACTCGATATGGGCGCGCTCGCTGGCCAGGTTGACACTGACGTTTTTAACCCCGGCGACTTTGCTCAATGCCCGTTCGACGCGACCCGAGCAAGAGGCGCAGGTCATGCCGTCGATGGCCAGTTCCAGCCGTTCGCTGCCTACGTTGTAGCCGGCCTTGTCCACGGCTTCCAGCAGCGCGGGCAGGCTGTCGGCCGGTGCCTGGACCCGCGCCTGCTCAGTCGCGAGATTGACACTGACATCGCTCGTGCCATGAACCGCGTGCAAGGCGCGTTCGACCCGACCGACGCAGCTGGCACAGGTCATGCCGGTGATAGGCAGGGTAAAGGTGGTGGACTTGAGCATTACTGGAATTCCAACAGTGGTTCGATAGCCGCAGGTTCAACCTTTCCATAAGGTCAAGGTCAAGGGCTTATTTATTCTTTGGGGCGTCAGTCTCTTTACCACGCCTGTGCCACCCATGATCTAGAGTTCAAGGGCGCAATAAATCCCACACCAGGAGGACATCAAAATGGTTAAGTTACTCGTGCTCTATTATTCGATGTACGGCCATATAGAAACCATGGCGCAAAGCGTCGCAGAGGGGGCCCGCAGTGTGGCGGGTGTCGAGGTCACCGTTAAGCGTGTGCCGGAAACCATGAACGCCGAAGCCTTCAAGGCGGCCAATGGCAAAGAAGGCCAAATCGCGCCGATTGCAACGCCTGGCGAGCTTGGCGACTATGACGCGATCATTTTTGGCACGCCTACCCGTTTCGGCAACATGTGTGGTCAGATGCGCAACTTTCTCGATCAAACTGGCGGCCTCTGGGCCAAAGGCGCTCTGATCGGCAAGATAGCCAGCGTCTTCACCTCTACCGGCACTGGCGGTGGCCAAGAGATGACTATCACCTCGACCTGGACCACCCTGGCGCACCAGGGCATGGTCCTGGTGCCCATCGGCTATAGCAATCCGGCGCTCTTCGATGCGTCAACCGCAGGCGGCGGGACGCCTTACGGTGCATCGACCATTGCCGGTGCTGATGGCTCTCGCCAACCCGACGCGCGTGAACTGGATATTGCCCGGCACCAGGGTGAATACGTCGCCAAGTTCGCTGCCAGACTCAACCGTTGAAAGTCGATTCTGGCCCCTACTCAGCGCAGGACTGCCGAGATCAGCGTAAGCAAACACGCGGGCCTGACCCAATCGGAGGCCCTGAACGCTCGTGCGCTCAGGGCCGGCCGGTCAGCTTTATTGTGGCTGGCGCATCAGATCGTTGAACTGATTCACGAACGCGGCTTCATTCGCGCCCGGGTTATTGCGCAGCATCTTCGCTTGTTCTACCACCAACTCATCTGCATCCGTACCGAGGATCGCCATGGTTTCCTCGAGGAACTGCGCCAGGGGCATGGCGCGAGGCTCATCGTTGCTGTTGAGCAAGTCGGTCTGCACCCAAGGCGGCGCAATCTCCAACACGCGCACCGAGCTGTCCTTAAGCTGATAACGCAGCGACTGGGTGTAGGAATGGATCGCCGCTTTGGTGGAGCTGTACACCGCCGCCATGGTCAGCGGGACGAAACCCAATACTGACGAGACATTGATGACGGTGGCCGTCGGTTGCTTCTTCAAGTGCTCGATCAAGCCGGAAGTGACACGAATCGGCCCGATCAGGTTGGTGGTGACGGTCGACACCAGCATCTCGTCATCGACGACACCCGCAGCCTCATCGATCTGCATCACTCCCGCGTTATTGATCAATACGTTGAGGGCCGGATAGTCGACGATCAGTTGCCGGGTAACGGCGGCGATGCTCGCTGGATTCTCGACATCCAGCTCGACCGACACCATGCCTGGGTTCGCGTTGGTCGTGGCTTCCAGATGGCCCTTGCGGCGCCCGGAAATGATTACCTGATTGCCCAATGCATGCAGCGCCTCGGCCAGGCCGCGCCCGATGCCAGATCCGCCGCCGGTAATGAAGATCGTATTGCCTGTCAGTTTCATGGTTGTTTCTCCGTATGTGGCAGTGGCGTGATCAGGATCTCGAGGGGGCTCGGAGCCAGCGCCGCGCCGGTGGGTAAAAGGAGATCAGAAGTTTTTTCGAATCGGGGAAAACAATACATCTGTATTTATTGGTAAATATGTACGGACGTATTATTTGTGTCAAGACGAAATATCACCGATGAAGGCGAGCCAGGCACGAACCCCCTGGAGCGGCTAAAGGCTGCGATCGTTCCAACACTGGCAAGAACTCCGGTCCTACGGTTTACTACTCCTTAGTCGCACGCTTCACTGATCTGGATTCACTCAGTTCATGCGCATTTGAGGAGGGAGTCCATCAGGCCCATTCGATGAACAAATATACTCCCCGTCATTGGGCACCCCATGAGCGGCCAAGCGTGCCGGGTTCGCCGTCGACGCCGCTGCATTCGACCGGCAAGCGCTGGGCGTTTGCGATTGTCGGTGTGATTGTGGCGTTGACCGGCGGCCTGGGTAACGCGCTGGTGATTGCCAACTTGCCGTATCTGCAAGGTTCGTTGGGTGCGACCACGGAGGAAATAGCCTGGCTGCCTGCGGCTTATGTCATGACCTACGTGTCGATGAACCTGCTGCTGGTGAAGTTTCGCCAGCAGTTCGGTTTGCGCGCGTTCACCGAAGTGTTTCTGGTGCTGTACGCGTTGGTGACGTTCGCCCATCTGTTCGTCAACGACTGGAACTCGGCGATTGCCGTGCGTGCTGCCCACGGCATGGTCGGTGCGGCGCTCAGCACCCTGGGCCTGTATTACATGATTCAGGCGTTTCCGCAGCGGTGGCGGATCAAGGCACTGGTCGTCGGTCTGGGCCTGTCGCAACTGGCGATTCCGCTGGCACGGCTGGTGTCCGAGGACCTGCTGCAAATTGCCGAGTGGCGCGGCCTGTACCTGTTCGAGTTGGGCATGGCGTTGCTGTCACTGGGTTGTGTGTTACTGCTCAAATTGCCGCCCGGTGATCGTTTCAAGGCGTTTGAAAAACTCGACTTTCTCACCTTCGGCCTGCTCGCCACCGGCTTCGCGTTGCTGTGCGCGGTGCTGTCGCTGGGCAGGATCGACTGGTGGCTGGAGGCGCCGTGGATCGGCATTGCGTCGGCATCATCGATCGTACTGATTGTCGCCGGCCTGGCCATCGAACATAACCGCGTCAGGCCGCTATTGATCACTCGTTGGCTTGGTAGTGGGCAGATCATCCGTCTGGCGCTGGGGGTGATGCTGAGTCGGATCGTGTTGTCCGAGCAATCGATTGGTGCGGTCGGCTTCCTGCAAGCACTGAACATGAGCAGCCAGCAGATGCATACCCTGTATCTGATGATGCTGCTGGGCAGTGTCGTGGGGCTGGTGATGAGTGCGCTGACCATCGACCCGCTGCACCTGTTCAAACCGCTGATCATTTCGCTGGCGATCATGGCCGTGGGGGCCTGGATGGACAGCCATTCGACCAACCTGACTCGGCCGGCGAACATGTACCTGAGCCAGTTTCTGCTGGGCTTCGGCGGCACCTTCTTCCTCGGTCCGACGCTGGTGCTGGGCATCAGCGGGGTGCTCGCCAATCCACGCAACATGGTCAGTTTTTCGGTGCTGTTCGGTATCACGCAGAACATCGGCGGGCTAATCGGGTCTGCTGCA
This sequence comes from Pseudomonas sp. ASL3, assembly GCF_056680425.1. Taxonomy (NCBI): domain Bacteria; kingdom Pseudomonadati; phylum Pseudomonadota; class Gammaproteobacteria; order Pseudomonadales; family Pseudomonadaceae; genus Pseudomonas; species Pseudomonas sp. ASL3. The sequence continues at coordinate 731,946 of NZ_CM155281.1, forward strand.
CTGGGCTCGCTGCAGATCGTGCGCGAGAAGTTTCACTCCAGCCACATTGTCGAGCATCTGACGTTGATCGATGCGCAGGTGCAGTCCCGGCTGCTCAGTTCCACCGGCAGTTATGCATCGGCCATCGCCGACCCGTCGCTGCGCACCAATCAGGGCATCCGCGCCATTGCTGCCGCCGCGACCCGTGAAGCCAATGTTCTGGCTTACAACGACGTGTTCATGACCATCGCGCTGATCGCGGTGCTGACCATGCTGTGGATTTTCGTGCGTAGCCTCTGGCTGATGCTCACCACCAAACCGATCGCTCCGGCTCCGACAACTCCATCCTCCGATCAATCCAGTGGCGCCGAACTTTCATGACCGAGTCGAATACCACCGCAAACGCCACACCTGCGGCCGCTTCAGGCCCCGCACCCGCGCCGCTCACCACGCCGCCGAGCAGTCAACCTCGGTCGTTGCGGGTACGGGTTTTGTCTTCGCTGGCGTTTGCCCTGATCGCGCTCATCGGCGTACTGATCGTGCTGTATGCCTGGCAATTGCCACCGTTCAGCAGCGCCATCGAAAGCACTGAAGATGCGTTGGTCAGAGGGCAGGTGACGATCATCGGACCGCAGCTCAGCGGTTATGTGTACGAGGTGCCCGTACAGGACTTCCAGTTCGTCAAGGCGGGCGATTTGTTGGTACGCCTTGATGACCGGATCTACCAGCAGCACCTGGATCAGGCGCTGGCGCAACTGGGCGTGCAGAAAGCCGCACTGGCCAACAACCTGCAACAGCGTCGCAGCGCCGATGCGACCATCCTGCAGCGCCAGGCCGCACTGGCCAATACCATCGCTCAGGGCCGCAAGAGCGCCGCCGACTTGCACCGTAACGAAAGCTTGATCTCAGACGGTTCGGTGTCCAAACGCGATCTTGACGTGACCCTTGCCGAAAACGCCCAGGCCGTCGCCGCGGTGGCTCAGGCGCAAGCGGCGCTGGAAATCTCCCGTCAGGATCTGCAAAGCGTGATCGTCAATCGGGGCTCGCTGGAGGCGTCAGTGGCGAACGCCGAGGCCGCCATCGAACTGGCCCGGATCGACCTGTCCAACACCCGGGTGGTTGCCCCGCGAGATGGCCAGCTGGGTCAGATCGGCGTGCGGTTGGGGGCTTACGTCAATTCGGGGGCGCAACTGATGGCGCTGGTGCCGGACCGGCTGTGGATCATCGCCAATATGAAAGAAACCCAGATGGCTAACGTCCGTCTCGGTCAGCCGGTGACCTTCAGCGTCGACTCTCTCGGTAATCAGAAGATGCACGGTCGGGTGCAGCGTATTTCGCCTGCCACAGGCTCCGAATTCAGCCTGCTGCCAGCGGACAACGCCACGGGAAACTTCGTCAAGATTGCCCAGCGGATACCGGTGCGGATCACCGTCGAGCCCGATCAACCCCTGGTAAAACGCCTGCGGCCGGGGATGTCGGTGGTGGTGAGCATCGACACCAGCCAGAGCGGCGAAGTACCGCCCGATCCGGCTGAGGTCGATCAGGTACAGAACGAGCCGATCAAAAAGCTGTAGAGAAATGCGAACCCCTGTGGGTGCGGATTTATCCGCGAAGGTGGTGAATCAGGCACTCAACCGCGCCGTCACCTCATTCAACTGGCCGGACAAACCGTGCAGGTTGCGGCTGGCGGTTTCCGTGCGCTTTACATTGTCCTGGTTGGTGCTGGCGATCTGGGTGATCTCGGTCAGGTTGCGCGAGATGTCTTCGGCGACCGATGTCTGCTCTTCGGCAGCGGTGGCGATCTGTCGGTTCATGTCGCGGATCGCCTCGACCGCTTCGGTGATGCGATGCAGCATATGGCCCGCTTCGGTGACCTGCTCGACGCTTTCTTCGCTGCGAGACTGGCCACTCTCAATCGCTTTCACCGCGTCGATGGCGCCGGTCTGCACGGTGTGGATGATTTGATTGATCTCGGCGGTGGAGGCGGCGGTGCGCTGGGCCAGGCTGCGGACTTCATCGGCGACTACGGCAAACCCGCGACCGGCATCCCCGGCGCGCGCCGCTTCGATGGCTGCGTTGAGGGCCAGCAGGTTGGTCTGTTCGGCGATACCGCGAATGACTTCAAGCACTTTGCCAATGCGTCCGCTGTCGGTTTCCAACTGACGGATGACCGAGGCCGTATTGGAAATCTCGCCACGCATGTGGGTGATCGCGGCAATGGTGGCCTGCATGACGTGTTCGCCTTGCTGGGCGCTCTGGTCAGCGTCGTCCGCGGCGGTTGCCGCTTGTGCTGCGTGCCGGGCGACCTCTTGCGCGGTGGCGGACATTTCATTCATGGCCGTGGCCACCTGATCGGTGCGGTCGAATTGTTCGGTCGTACCCTGGCCGATCAGATGCGCAATCGCATTCAACTCACCGCTGGCGCCGTCCAGGTCTGTAGCGCTGCGCTTCAAACTGCTGAAGGTTTCCGCCAGGAAGTCCCGTAGCGTATTGGCCGCCACGGCCAGACGCCCCAGCTCATCCTGACGGGTGATGCTGGCGCGCTCGCCGAATTTCCCTTGGCTGAGTTGCGCGACGTAGTCGATCAGGTTGCGAATAGGATCAATCAGGTTGCGGTTGAGCAGCCACAGGCTCAGGAGCCCGATCAACAGCCCGGACGCCAGCATCACCAAAACGCCAAGCAAAATCGTGTGGTTCGCGTCTGCGCTGATGTGCTCGGATTGTTGACTGCCCTGTTCACGCAACTGGCTGACCAGTTCGCTCATTTGCTGGCTGGCTGCGCGGTCCATGCCTTTAACTGCGGTGTCACCGACAACGGGGTCGCCGTTGGCTGCCACAAAGACTTCGCGGCCTTTCTGGTAAGCGAGGCCCAGCGTCCGGTGGGCATCACGCAGTGATTCGATCCGGTTTTTCAACGAGGGCTCAGCGCTGGTCTGGCTGACCAGTTGCCCGAGGATGTTCTGCACCTGGCGCTGGCGATCGTCGAATTGCCCCCAGTGTTTATTCAACTCTGCTGGATCTTTGCCGCGCAGCAGGACGTCTTTCCATTCCTGCACTTGAATCTTGAATTGCAGGTTGGCTTCATCGACCAGTTGTGAAGTGTGCAGCGGCCCATCAATCAGGCCCTTATAGTTTTGCACGCCGTTGGACAGGAAATGGAAGCAGGTCAAAGCGATCAACAGGATCGCCAACAGGCTGCCGCCGAGCAACGCCAGAATCTGGGCTCCAAGGGATTTTTGAAAAAACATGGGTGGTGTCTCACGGCCAGGGATAAGGCATTCCACGCGGGGAACGGGGTGCGGCAAAGACATCCCTGTCTTCGAGATCGGGATTGTCCCGCTCGAAGCTCGTATCTAGAGGTCGGCGAGTGCCGGCGGTTCTTGAGACCGTTCGGCGGATAGTGCGGTGTGGCAGGCGAACCGCGTCAAGCAATTCGCAGCGGGACGCGTAGTTGCAAGCCTGCTCCCCTCAAACTAGATGTAACTGATTGAAATATAAGGGTGGGTTTTCTACAGTCTGTAGGAGCTGACTTGTCTGCGATCGGCTGCGAAGCAGTCGTAAAATGGCTGGATTCACCACCGCATGAAGGTCCTTCGGCCCTTTTCGCAGACAAGTCAGCTCCTACGCCCTCCGGGCAGAATCGAGCCCCAGTTTGCTGCGCGACAGCGCGGCGTCTGGACGACGGGCGATCTCTCATCAAACAAAAAATAACGCATTGTTTTTTATGCCTTTTATTTGGCCATAACTAACTGCATCCCAAGCTTGTGTGCCTTGCGTTCCAGGGCACGCAGTTGACGGTGTCGACTCTCGGCTTCATAGGCTTCCATACCTCGCTCCACGTAGGGTTGGCCTTTGGTCAACATGACGTAGATCAGGCGGGCCAGTTGATGCGCGGTGGCTTTGATGGCGCACGCGGTATCCATGCGCGCCAACCGGGCTCGATGGCTGGCGCCGATGAAGCTCTTGTCGTTGCGCGCGTTGGACGCGGCCTGCTTCAAGGCCTGCGCGGCTCGATTCGAGACCTTTGGCGGACTACCAGGCAGCTGCCTGCCGCCGGATATCCGGGTCGCAGGTGCCAGGCCGAGCCAGGAACAGAAGTGTTGTTGTGTGGGAAATCGCGATAAATCAGGCCCGATTTCGCTCGCCAGTGCCAAAGCGGTTTCGACGCCGATGGTGGGAATAGCGGTCAAATCAACGCCCATTATTTTTCCCAGCGCACGGTGCAAACGGGCTTGCTCGGCTGACGAGCGGTGCGGGCTGCGCAGTGCCTTGGCCGGCGGCAGAGGTTCATCGTTCAATACCGGCAGTCGATCAATGGCGTGAGCGATGGCCTGATCGCATTCGGCAATTTGCTGTTCCAGAAAATCATGCGTCGCCATTTCCTGAGCCAGGGCATGCAGATGCTCGGTTCGCCAGTTACCGCGCAGGCTGCGGGCAATGGTTTCATGATCGGCCTTGATGTGACCGTTTCGAAAACCGGCCAATACGTACGGATCACGCTCGCCGCCGATGATCGCGTTGAGGATTTTCTTGCCCGTCAGGCCGGTGATGTCACTGATGACAGTGGCTAGCTGGATGTTCATCTGGGTCAAGGCTTTCTGCATGCGATTGACGCTCTTGGCCTGATCGCGAACTTTCATTGCGCGCTGGCGAACCAGAGAGCGCATCGAGCAAATGTCGTCGGCGGGCCGAAAGGCGCCTCTGAGCAAGCCGTGGGTCATGAGCTGCCAAATCCACTGGCAGTCCAGCACATCGGATTTGCGCCCGGAGGTCTGGCGGGTGGCGCGGGAGTTCACCAAATACACCTCGAAGCCCCGTGCATCGAGGATTTCAAACAGCGGTATCCAGTAGACCCCGGTTGCCTCCATGGCCACGACATTGATCTTCAACGCTTCGAGCCAATCGGCTAATGCGAGCAACTCGTCGGTGAACGTTTTAAACGAGCGGACAGGGGTGTCGCTCTGGTCGGGGTTGACCCCCACCCAATGCTCGCGACTGCCAATATCGATACCCGCACAATGAGGGTGAACCACTTCAAAACGTTTCTGCTGGTTCTTGCGCGCCATGACAATTCCTCGCAGGATTGAGGGGCGCGCGGGGAGCACGGTGGCGAATGGATTCACTCTCTCATACGTGGTCACAGCTTGCTGTGCCGACAACGACTCCACGCCGATACCGTGCGGACCACTCTCCCATGCGGGTGCGTACACACCAGTGATGGCTACGGTCTTGGTCCCCGCGCGCGCTTCGATTCTACGACGTGCCCCTGTTTGCTGCGCGACAGCGCGGCGTCGAAGACGCGGCGAGGCCTCCCATCAAACAATGCATAACCAGCTGAAATAAAAGATTATTTTGTAGGAGCGCGCTTGCCCGCGATCGGCTGCGAAGCAGTCGTAAATGGGCTGGACACGATATCGCTGGAAGGTCCTTCGTGTCGGACGCGACCCCGGCCTTTCGCAGACAAGTCAGCTCCTACGCCCTCCGGGCAGAATCGAGCCCCAGTTTGCTGCGCGACAGCGCGGCGTCGAAGACGGGGCGGGATCTCCCACAAGGACCGCATACCTTCTAATGTGGGAGCACAGGCTTGACCTGCGAAGAAAGCGCCTCAGCGCTTCTCCCAACCCCCGCCCAGCGCCAGGAACAGGTCGATCTGGCCCATGGCGACCTGGGTATTGGCCGAGGCCAGTTGCGCGCGGACATCGGTGTAGGTGCGGGTGGCTTGCAGGTCGGCGAGGAACGAGGTGCGGCCGGCCTGGAAGAAGCGGTGGGTCTGATCGGCCGCCTGCCGGGCAGATTGTTCAGCGTCGGCCAACGCATCGCGGCGTTCGAGCAACGCGGTGTATTGCGCCAGGCCGGTCTGGGTTTCGCGGATCGCATTGAGCACCACGCCATCGAAATGTGCCAGTGCGGCCTGGGTCGCGGCCTCGGCTTCACGGATGCGCGCCCGGGAGCCATTCGACGGCACAGTCCAGCTCAGCAACGGACCGAAGCCCCAGCGATTGGTCGCCGGCTTGCCGAGATCGCCCAGAATACCCACGGTGCCGACGGTCGCGCCGATGCTGATGTCCGGGTACAGCGCGCCCGTGGCGACGCCGATATCGGCAGTAGCAACGGCCAGCCGACGTTCGGCCTGACGCACATCAGGCCGGCGTTTGAGCAATGCTGCGCCGTCGCCGACCGGCATCAGCTGAGCGATGTGCGGCAGTTCGGCGCAGGTGGCCACGCCAGCCGGCAGTTGATCGAGTGGTTTGGCCAACAGCATCGACAAGCGAAACAACCCGGCCTGGCGTACCGCTTCATAGTGCGGCAACTCGGCACGCAGGGATTTGAATTGGGTTTGCGAACGCGTCACCTGGGTTTCATCACCACGACCCGCATCGCGCAGACGCTGGGTCAGGGTCAGGCTTTGCTGTTGCAGGTCCAGCGATTGCAAGGCGATGTTCCGTTCTTCATTGGCGGCGCAGACCTGGGTGTAGGCCCGCACCACATCGGCCACCAGGGTGATCCGCGCCGTGTCCGCTGCGGCCTGGGTGGCATCGGCGTTGGCCTGCGCCGCTTCGATGCCGCGTTGCAGGGTGCCGAACAGATCGAACTGGTAAGAGGTGCTGATGCCGATGTCACCAACGTTTGCGACGGGCACCTTTTCGGTCAGCAGATACGCTTCGCCCGATTCCTGCAAACGTTGCGCGCCCATTTTCACGCCGCTGTGGAAGCCGCCGGCCGATTGCGCTTCTTCCACCTGTGTCCGCGCCCGCGACAGGTTGGCGGCCGCGACTCGCAAGTCGGTATTGGAAGCCATGGCCTGGCGCACCAGCTCATCGAGCTGGCGATCCTGATACAGCCGCCACCAGTCCGCTGGCACCGGTGCCGACATCACATCGGCGCCCCGGCCCGCCAGTTCACCCTGCAAATCGGGGCGATTCAATGCGGCGTCCTTGGGCAGGTGATAATCCGGGCCCACCATTTGGCAGGCGGACAACAGCAAGCCCAACCCGACGGTCGCCAGACGCGTGCCATTGTTCATTTCGCGGCTTCCTTGTCTTTGGCGTCCTTAGCGTTTTGAGCGTTGGCATCCTCGATGATCGACACCGTCGCAGTGCGTCCGGCGATCATGCGGAAGTCTTCCGGCACGCTGTCAAAGGCGATCCGCACGGGAATCCGTTGTGCCAGCCGCACCCAGCTGAACGCCGGGTTGACGTTGGGCAGCAGGTTGGAGCCGCTGCTGCGATCACGGTCTTCGATGCCGGCGACGATGCTCTGCACATGACCGCGCAAGCGCGAGTTGTCGCCGATCACGCGGATATCCACAGGCTGGCCAATATGAATGCCGGCGAGTTTGGTTTCTTCGAAATAACCGTCGATATGGAACGACGCACCGTCAACCACAGACAGTACCGCCCGACCCGCACTGACGAACTCCTGCGCACGCGGCGCGCGGTCATTGAGGTAGCCGTCCACCGGGCTGCGGATCACCGAGCGATTCAGGTTCAGTTGTGCGGCATCGACCGCGACCTGTGCTTCGCTCAACGCTGACTGCGCACGGGTCTCGCGGGACTGACTTTCTTCCAGTTGTTCCTGCGCGACCAGATTGCCCAGACCCCGGTTGCGTTTGTTTTCGCGACGGGCCTGTTCGTAGGCTTCCTGGCGTTCAGCTACCGTCGCCTTGGCCTGGCGCAGGGCCAGACGAAAGCGTTCCTGGTCGATGGTGAACAGGATCTGGCCCTTGCTCACCACCTGGTTGTCGGTAACGTCGACCTGCTGGATCAGCCCGGAAACGTCCGGGGCGATCTGCACCACGTCGGCGCGGATGTGGCCGTCGCGGGTCCAGGGCGCAAACATGTAGTACATCACCATCCGCCAGACCACGACGGAGGCGAAGGTCACAATCAGCAGGGTCAGGACCACGCGGCCCAAAGTCAGTAAGGGTTTTTTCATTTCATCAGGTATCGACTGAGAGTATCCACCACGCCAAGCAGCAGAGCGTATAGACCTACGTTGAACAATGCCCGGTGCCAGACCAGACGGTAAAAGTGGGCGCGTGTCAGCAGCGCGTGCACCCCCAGGAAAAGCACATATGTGATGCCCATCAACACCAGTAGCGTGGGCATGAACACCCCGCTGATATCTATATCACCGATCATAGCGGCGCTCCGCCGATGTCATAGGGAGGTTGTTCTTCGATTTCACCCGTAGTCACGATCTCGACCCCAGGCAGTAGTGCCAGGCGCAGACCACTCAGGGCATGTAGCAGGTGGATGCGGGTCGGGTCGTCGCCCATCCATTCAGCGGTCAGCGAGCGTCGCGCCCGGTCCATGGTCATCAACAGGCCTTTAGGGGCGGACAAGCGTTCGCCGGCTTTGAGGCATGTCTGGAAATAAGCGCCGACCTCATCGATCACCTGATGCAGCAATGCCTGTGGCACCGGGTGAACCCGTGGCAAATACGCCAGCAAATCCAGCAGATTGAGGGCGACGCGCAGCTCGCGCAGGGCGATGCCGGTGTCTTGCGCGGTGAGGGTCAGGCGCGGCAAATGCTGCATCAGGCGGTCGAGCATTTGCACACCCATGCGCCGATGTTCGGCCAGCGTTGCCGTGTGGCTCAAGGTGACGATGTCGCGCCAACCGAAACGGGTCAGGCGCTTGGCGGCGAGTTCGACACCGAAGGGCCGCACGGTCAGGGTCCAGATAAACGCGAATAACAGTCCGGCTGGCCCTGCCAGGTTGCTGTTGAGGAAGTTCAGGATGTCGGCGTCGTAGGCGCCCTGAATGCTGATGAACGAGGAGGTGTTGACGATGGTCAGCAAGGTGCCCAGATAAAAGCGCGGCTGTAGCGTCAAGGTGCCGACGCAAATGAAGGGCACGGCGAACGCCAGCACCAACATCGGGAAATCATGCAGGTTGGGCAGTATCAGGAACAGATAGAGACTGGCGAACACCACCGACATCGCGGTCCAGAAAAAGAAGCGATAGATCTGCGGCGCCGGATCGTCCATGGCGGCAAAAAAGCTGCACGCCACGGCGGCCAGAATCACCGCACTGGCGCCATCGGTCCAGCCCAAAAAAATCCACAGCACTGATGCGACGATGATGGCCATGACACTGGAGAGCACCGAGTACAGCATCAACCCGCGATCGAGGAACGGCGTCAGACGGCCCAATCGCCAATGACGATAGACCGCGTGCCAGGAGGATTGGTCGTCCGTGCGCAGCGCATGGTGCAGGCTGCAGCAGTCCTGCCAGAGATCAATCCATTCGCCCAGCCGGTACAGGGCGTTGGACAGCAACAACTGATGCCGGTCATCCAGTTGCTCCGGGCTTGGCTGCAACCGCTGCAGCCCGTCGTGCAATGCCTGCCAATGCTCGATCGGCGCACCCTCGTGGGTGCTTTTCAACCAGGCGCGGCTCTCGGCCAGCAGCGGTGCCAGGCGGGCGGCCATCTCTGGTGTTCGCCGCTCCAGCGCCCATAGGGCGTCTTCCAGCGCATCCATCACAGGCAGCAGGTGAATCATCCGCCCGCGCAATTCTTTACTGTTGCGCACCGTCTGTGGCCGGGCGCCTTCATGGGGCAATTGACCGATCATCAGTTCCAGGGCGTTGAAATTGGCGACCATTGCTGAGCGAAGCTTGCCGACTTCTTCCGGGTCAGACGCGCGGGCCAAAAAGCGTTCGCTGTAAGCCGCGGCACTGACGAACCAGTTACTGGACGTGTCGAGCAGCACCGGGGCCAGCCTTCGCGGCCAGAAGATGCCGCCCACCACTGCGGCACAGACGATACCCAGGAGAATTTCCTCGGTGCGCGAGACCGCGATGTCGAATACCGCCAGCGGGTTATCGACCACCGGTAAGGCAATCATCGGCAGGGTGTAGCCGGCGAGCATCAGCGCATAACTGTTGGCCGTGCGCAGGTGCAGCGAAAGGAACAGCAGGGTGCCGGTCCAGAGCGCGATCACAATGGCCAATAGAAAGGGTGTCTGAACGAATAGGGGCACGAAAAATATGGCCGCCGCCGCACCGACAGCTGTCCCGAATACCCGATAGATCGCCTTGGAACTGGTGGCGCCGACGAAGGGGCTGGAAACGATATAGACCGTCGCCATGGCCCAATAAGGTCGTGGTAACTCCATGATCAACGCAATGTATAGGGCAAGCATCGAGGCGGCGAAGGTACGGACGCCGTAGAACCAGTCACGCGCTGGCGGCAGGCCGCTGAAAAATCCGCTCACGATGACCACTCCGTGCCGTGCTCACCGGCTTCTTCGAACGCCCTCAATACCCGCAAAGTGGCTTCGAGGTCGGCCGTTTCGATGTTTTTCAGCACGTCCCGGCGCAGGCGCTGCAGTTCGTCCTCGATGGACAACGCCAGCGCGCGACCGCTGTCGGTCAGGCTCAGGGATTTTGCGCGGCGGTCAGTGGGGTCTTCGGTACGGCAGACGATGCCGGCGGCACACAGTTGATCGAGCAAGCGCACCAGCGAGGGACTTTCCAACCCGGCAGCCTGGGCAACGGTCACTTGGCGCACGCCGTCGCCCAGACGCAGAATCATCAACAACGGCATCGCGCAGGCTTCGGAAATGCCGTAGTTGACCAGGGTCGTGTGGCAAATACGTCGCCAATGACGGGAGGCTGTTACTACGCTGCGGCTGATGCTCATTTGGAGTCTGTCGAGAGTCATGGCGTTGCCGGTGATAATTGTTGAGGGTGATATTATTAGCTTGCTAACTATTAATATCTTGTAACACTGCTGCGGCGACGTCAACTGTCATTTTGCTCAGTGGCAGGATGAATTTAGCGCGTTGCGCCTGTGTCCAACGGTTTATCAGCGCGGCTTGCTGACCCGAAAACGTTTGATCGAAAGGTGGCCTTCCATGCAACGTTCATCGCGATACCCGTGCGTCTGCGCCTGGCTGGCTGGCGGGCGGGGCCTTGGTGCTGTGTCTGCAACTGGCCAGCACAGGCGCAAGAACGATTCACCCTCAGTACACCCTGGAGCCCGATGCCGTCGAACCGGGCCTGACCGGTCCCGAGTTGCAAGCCAGAATCAAGGGCCACATTCTGGGGGTGAGCAGCGTGGTGCGGCGGTATCAGCGGTGAGGTAGTGCAGGTGGACCGAGTTGAATTCTTCGCAGCGGGACGCGGAGTTGCAAGCCTGCTCTTATCAAACAGAAGATGTAACTGATTGAAATATAAGGGTGGGTTTTCTACAGTATGTAGGAGCTGACTTGTCTGCGAAGACCCTACAACACGGTCTATCAGACACACTGCGCCGCATGGCCTTCGCAGACAAAACTACGCGTCCCGGTCTCTCCTACGCCCTTCGGGCAGAAGCGGGACCGAGTTTGCTGCACGACAGCGCGGCGTCGAAGACGGGGCGGGCCCTCCCACAGAGCCCGGGTCGGTAGTGGATCTTGTGCCAAACTCATAGATTGTGGGAGCAGGCTTGCAACTACGCGTCCCGCTGCGAAGCGGCCACCCCGGAGGCAGTCATGAGCACTCGACGTATCCATTCCTGGCCGGTGCGGCTCACGCACTGGCTCAACGCGCTGGGCATGGTTTGCATGATCATGAGCGGCTGGGGTATCTACAACGCTTCGCCTTTGTTCCCCTTCCGCTTTCCCCGCGAGATAACCCTGGGCGGTTGGCTCGCTGGCTCCATCGCCTGGCATCTGGCGGTGATGTGGCTGCTGGTGATCAACGGTCTGGTGTATGTGTTGTATAGCGTGTTCAGCCGCCACTTCAAGCGCGACTTGTTGCCGATTTCGGTGGACGCGGTGAAGCACGACTTTCTGGATGCCCTGCACTTCCGTCTGGCCCATCAGCATGGCCGCTATAACGCTGTGCAACGGTTGTCGTATTGGCTGGTACTGGCGCTGGGTGTGCTGGTGGTGGTGTCCGGGCTCTCGATCTGGAAGCCGATCCAGTTCCAGGTCCTGTGCAGCTTGCTGGGCGGATACGACGTCGCTCGCTTCGTGCATTTTTTTGCCATGGCCGGGATCGTCGCGTTCGTCGTCGTTCATCTGACGCTGGTGCTGCTGGTGCCACGTACGTTTGTGCCGATGATTAACGGCGGCACTCGGGAGAACTCCAATGACTGAGCCCAGGCAACGGCCACCTCGCTTGCGCCTGGAACCGGCGCAGCAGACCCAACTGATCAATATTCAACGACGCTCGTTTCTGCGTGCCGGGCTGACGATTGGCGCCATGTCAATGCTCACCGGTTGCAACCTTGAGGGCGACGATGCCGTGGACAAAGCGCTGTGGGCCATGTCGCGCTGGAACGACCGGGTTCAGGCCTGGTTGTTCAGCGGCCAACGCCTGGCGCCGACCTACGATCCGTCGCGGATCACCCAACCGTTCCCGTTCAATGCGTTCTACGCCGAATTCAACGTCCCTGAGATCGACCTCTCCACCTACCGTCTGGCGGTTTCCGGACTGGTGCGGGACAGGCAACCCTGGACCCTGGAAAACCTGCGCAAGCTGCCGCAACGCAGCGACATCACGCGGTTGATCTGCGTCGAAGGCTGGAGCGCAATTGGTCAGTGGGGTGGGGTGCCATTGCGCACATTCCTCGAACACATCGGCGCGGACACCACGGCAAAATTCGTCGGTTTCAAATGTGCCGACACGTACTACTCAAGCATGGACATGCCCACCGCCTTGCATCCACAAACCTTGCTGGCGCTGGATTTCGACCAGGTGGCGCTACCGCCGGACTACGGTTATCCGTTGCGTTTGCGGGTGCCGACCAAACTGGGGTTCAAGAATCCCAAGCACATCGTAGAACTCTTCGTGACCAACGAATATCCGGGCGGTTATTGGGAAGATCAGGGCTATAACTGGTTTAGCGGGAGTTAAGGCAACCGCTGCGCGGTTGATCGCAGCCTTCGGCAGCTCCTACACAGGCTGTGTGAAAACCCCAACAGAAAACTGAACTGCGCGTTCGTACGTCAATTCAGAAATAGATCGGCTGCTGGACAGACCTGGATTTCACGTAGGAGCGCGATTTTCAGGTCGGTTTTTAATCAGTTAATCGGTCGCGGAGGTTTTCACACAGCCTGTACAGGAGCGAGGCGAACATGGGTTTGTGTAGGAGCTGCCGCCCCGTCTTCGACGCCGCGCTGTCGTGCAGCAAACACGGTCAATTGTAGGAGCGCGCTTGCCCGCGATGGACCGCGAAGCGGTCCCGAAAATGCTGAGCACAGTTCTATTGCCAGAATCGAGTTCGCTGATTTTTGCGACTGCTCCGCAGCCGATCGCGGGCAAGCGCGCTCCTACAAAATAATCTTTTTAGTTCAGACCCAGCTTGCCACGCAATGTGGAGAGGTCTTCAGCCAGGGTGTTGACCGGGCCGATCAGCGCCTTGCGATCATTTTCACTGACTTTGTCATAGGTCTCGAAGCCACCTTCCTTGGTTTTGTACTTGGCCAGAATCTTGTTGACCGAGGAGAAGTTCTTGTCGACTTTGGCGGCAAACGCCTCGTCCTGCTGTGCGATTTGCGGGTGGAACAGGTCGACGATTTTCTTCGCGCCGTTGATGTTGCCCTGGAAGTCATACAGGTCGGTGTGGCTGTAACGGTCTTCTTCACCGGTGATTTTGGTCTTGGTGACTTCTTCGAGCAGCGAAGCGGCACCGCCAACGACTTTCTCTGGTGGGAAGGTCAGGCCGACAACACGAACTTGCAGGTCTTTCACGTCGTTGTTCAGTTTGTCAGCCAGCTCGCCGAGGCCCTTGGTGGTGTTCTCGGAGAACAGGCTGTACTCGAGGCGGTGGAAACCGGTGAAGTCGTCAGCCTTCACGCCTTTTTCGTGGTCATCGACACGGGAATCGATGGACGCGTCGAGGTCGCTGAACAGTTCGGCGATCGGCTCGATGGTCTCATAAGAAACACGAGTGGACGCGTACAGCTTCTTGGCAGTCGCCAGGTCGCCTTTCTTCACGGCATCGGTGAACTTCTGGGTGTTGTCACCCAGGGTATCGAGTTGTTCGGTGACGAAGATTTTGTAGTCCGAAACCGGTCCTACCAGGTCCAGCGGCGCAGTGGCGGCGAACAACGGAGTCTGGAGCAAGCCAAGGGTGAGCATCAAAGCGATGGGCGACTTTTTCATGGAACGATTCCGGGTAAGGTTGTTGTGGATCATGCGGTTTTTGTCGGTTTCGAAGCGGCAAGCAGCGAGCGACCGATGAAGTCCTGATCGCTGGCGACACCGGGCAGCGTGAAGAAATAACCACCGCCAACCGGTTTGAGGTATTCCTCCAGAGGCTCGCCATTGAGGCGCGTCTGCACGGCGATAAAGCCTTTTTCCAGATCGGACTGGTAGCAGATGAACAGCAGGCCCATGTCGAGCTGGCCGTTCTTGTTCACGCCGTTGGAATAGTTGAACGGGCGACGCAGGATCAGGTTGCGCTGGGTTTCGGCGGTACGCGGGTTGGCCAGACGGATGTGAGCATCCATTTTGGTGTGCTTGCCGTGGGGGTCGATGGCGTAGTTCGGCACATCGGTTTCCTGCTTGCCATCCATTGGCGCGCCGGTGGGCTTGACCCGGCCGATGATGCTTTCCTGTTCTTGCAGCGGTGTCCGGTCCCAGCGCTCGACGAAGTTACGGATGATGCGCACCGCCTGATAGCTGCCGCTGGTGGCCCATGCCGGCTCATCGCTGCCAGGTTGCACCCAGACCAACTCGTCCATGGCCTTCTGGTCGTTGGACTTGGGGTTGGCCGAACCGTCGCGGAAGCCGAGGAAGTTGCGTGCGCTTTGCGCGGGCTGCCCTGGTTTGGTCGGGGCTTGTGGCGGCACGCTGCCTTCCTGTTTCCAGCGCACCAACAACAGGTCAGGCAGGTTCTTGACGATGTCGCGCAGGGCGTGAATGTTGCTGTCAGGCGTGTTGGCACAGAACTGGATGCTCAAATCGCCATGGCAGCTATCAGCTTCCAGTGCATCGTTGGGGAAGCCGACCATGCGGATCAGGCGCTTGGGCTTGACCGATTCGAGGCCGAAGCGCTCGTCGAACAGGGAGGCGCCCACCGATACGGTGATGGTCAGGTTGTCCGGCGTGACCACCGGGCCGAGGATGCCCGAATCCATTGGCGGCAATTTCGGATCGATTTGTGGTACGGCACCGCCGGTCATCAGGAACGCGATGCGTTCGTTCAGGGTGCGGAACAGGCGCTCCAGATCTTCACGGTCGGTGGCCAGTACGTCGAACGAGACCAGCATGCCCGCAGCGGGGCGAGGCGTGACGATGCCGGTCTGGTGAAGACCATGGAACACGTTGTGATCCTGGGTCATTTCGCTGTGCGGCGCTTCGGTGACTTGCGTGGGGGTTGCGGCCAGTACATTGCCGCTCAGGCTGCTGCCTGCCAGTGCTGCGCCCGCCGCGCCGAGGCCCAATAGCACACGGCGACGCTGGAGTGAATCAGGCTTGTTCGAATTGTTCATAGTGATCTTGTCTGTGCTCAATTACAGGCCGGAAAGGCCAAGTGCCGGGTCGATTCCATCGAGTGCTTCGGCCAGTACCTTGGCCTTGTCTGCTATCTGCTGGCGTTGTTCAGGCTTGACCTGATCGTACGGGCGGTAGCCGGTGTCGCTGTTCAAACTCTTGAACTGGGTATCCAGCGCAGCCATCGCGCTGTCGATCCGTTGCAGCAGGTCGTCGGCGGTCTTGACCAGCAACGGACGCAGCAGGTCGACGACCTTGCGCGTGCCTTCCAGGTTGGCGGCAAACCCGTTCAGGTCAGCGTGGCTGTAACGCTCTTCTTCGCCGTTGCTACGGATCTCGGCCAGGTTGTGCATGTTGCGGGTAATCATGCCGACCAGTTGTTCGGGGGCCAGCGATTGCGCCAGCAGTTGTTGTTTGAGGCTGGCGATATCGGTTTGCAGGCGCTGCACCACCGGTGCCAGGCCATCGCCTTGCGTTGATCGAACAGGGCGTACTCGATGCGGTGGAAGCCGCTGAAGCCCGTGTCTTGCTCGCGTTTTTCGTAGTAATCGGCGCGGGCATCGATGGCGTTATCCAACTCGGCAATACGCTGTGCGGCGGGGGCGATTCGTTGGTAAGCGGCACGGGCCGGCAAGTAGGCCGCTTGCGCCTGGCTCAGGTCGCCCGCGTCGATAGTCATTTGCAGCACGGCAGCAGCCTTGATCAGCGCTGAACTCTGGATGCTCAGGTACACGCGGTATTCAGACAGTGGCCCGATAAACGCCTTCATTGATGGTTTGGCTTTGGCGCTGGCGTCGGATTCGGCGGTCGGCGTCACGTGCAGGGTGCCGTGCGGGTTACTCAGCAGACCGCAGGTGATGGTGAAGTCGCCGGGCATCAGGTTGGCGTTGATCACTACGCTCAGGCCAGGTGCAATGTTCTCGCGTTCTACGAGCACCATTACGCCATCAAGGATTTCCCATTCAACAGCGCGTTCCGAGCGGTTAACGATGCGGAAGGCAGAGTGGCCGGCAGGCACGGTCAGCTCATTGGGCTCACAGTTGTGGGCGTGAATGCTGACAGTGATCTCGGCGCTGTTATTGGCCTGACGCTTTTGCATCGCGGCGCGGGAGGCGTAGTAGAAGAGCCCGCTGGCCGCGATCATGATGATCACGGAGCCGACGACCGCCAAACGCAAGACGCGAGGAGGCTTGGCTTTCTCAGGAAGCCCGGAGGGGAGATTCGACATGGGTGCCCTTATTCGTTCGTAACGGAAGATGGTTGACGCTGCGCGGACCGGGTCGATTGACTCACCGGGGGCGGCAGGAAGAACAGCACCAGCGCTCCGATCAGATAAATCAGATAGACACCCAGGGTGCTGATCGTCGGTGCATCCTGATAGCCGAACATGCCGGCCAGTACCGAGCCCAACGGGCCGTCCATCGGCAGCAAAGCGCTGATGTCGAACACCACCGTTTGCAGGTGATTCCACAGCCCGGCTTCATGCATCGCTCGTACCGAGGTGGACAGAATGCCGGCGGCGACCACCAGAATGAACAGGCCGGTCCAGCGGAAGAACCGAGCCAGGTTCAGGCGCATGCTGCCGCTGTAGATGGCAAACCCCACACCAATCGACAGGATCAGGCCGAGCAGGGCGCCCATCGGTGCTCCTGGGCCTTCGCTCTGCTGGAACACGGCCAGCAGGAAAAACACGGTTTCCAGACCTTCGCGGGCCACGGCGAAAAACACCATGGCGATCAGCGCGTAGACCTGATTTTTCGAGGTGGCGAGTGCCGCGTCGAGGGACGCGTGCAATGCATGTTTGATGGAGCGCGCGACCTTGCGCATCCAGAACACCATCGAACTGAGAATGCCCACCGCCACCAGACCGACCACGCCTTCGAACAGCTCTTGTTGTCGTTGCGGGAATTCGGCACTGACCAACTCCAGGCCACCGCCGACCAACAGTGCCAGGGCTGCTGCGAGAAAAACCCCGACCCACACGGCGGACATCCATTCTCCGCGGCCGGTCTGCTTCAGGTAGCTGGCAATGATGCCAACGATGAGCGCGGCTTCAATCCCCTCGCGGAGCATGATCAAAAAAGGAACGAGCATTGTTCACCAAGGTAATGACTGTGGGGTGAGCCACCAGATGCGCAGCGGATGCCTAAGCGCGTTTGGTAATGTGTAACATAATGATACTCATTATTGAATGAGAATTGGTTATTTTTTTAACCGAGTGATTTTTTGAGGCCGTACAAGCCAGGTCAGATTCTTCCCTGGCGCACGATCAGAGTACCGCCCTCATCAACTCTACAAACCGCTGGGCCGCCGGGCTCAGGCGTTGACCGGCGCGGGTGATCAGGCCGATTTCGCGGTTGACCCCCGGATGATCGACCGGTACCCGTATCAGGTCGCCATGGCCATCGTCTGCCGATTCGGGCAACAGCGTCATGCCCAAACCCTGACGCACCAACGCCAGCACCGTCGACATGTAGTTGGCCTCCAGCCCCGGCATCAGGTGCAGACCTTCTTCGGCGAATAATTGCTCCACCTGTTCGCGCACACTGCTGTCGCGGCCGGTGAGGATCATTGGCTGTCCCGCCAGCGCCGAGAGCTTGATCGACTGGCGCGACGCCAGCGGATGCTTGCCTGGAATGAACAGGCACAACCGATCGACCATCACCACTTGAAAATCCAGGCCGTGGGTCATCCGCGCCCGCACCCCCAGACCGAAATCCACTTCACCCTCACGCACCAGTGCATCGATGCGCTGCGCCACGACATCGCGCAGACGTATTTCGACGCCAGGAAACTGTTCGCGAAATTGCCGCAATAGCGGTGGCAGCGCACCTGAGCAGATCGAGGGCAGGGCGGCGATGGTCACCACACCTCGGCGTAACGCCGCCAGATCCCGCGAGCCGGCAACGATGTTGTCCAGATCCAGCAGCAGCTTTTCCATCGGCCCCACAGTCTTTTGCCCGGCCGCCGTGAGGCTGACCTGACGCGGGCTGCGTTCGAGCAGCGTCACCCCCAGCCAGTCTTCCAGTTGCTGAATCTGCACGGTCAGCGCCGAGGGCGACAGGTGTAACTCCACCGCCGCCTTGGCGAAGCTGCCGGCGTGGGCCACGGCGAGGAAGGCACGAATATGCTGGATCGAATTCTTCATTCTGTTTTTCCGAACGTAGTGCGATGAACATTTCAATTTACAAAGCTTAACCCGCTTTCCAATACTCGTTGAAAACAACAACGGTCCATTCCGCCGCCTCAGGTGGTCAGGAATGACACACAGGACTTGCCCATGCTCGCCACGCTCGGTGTCATCACCATCCTCTGTCTGCTCGCTACGGTAATGAGCAAACGTCTCTCACCCCTGGTCGCCCTCATCGCGTTGCCGATCATCGCGGCATTGATTGGTGGCTTCGGTCTGGAAACCAGCGCCTTTATCATCACCGGCATCAAGAACGTCGCCCCGGTCGTCGGCATGTTCGTCTTCGCCATCCTGTTCTTCGGGGTGATGACCGACGCCGGCATGCTCGACCCGATCATCGACCGCATTCTGCGCACTGTCGGTACGCGCCCCACACGCATCGTCACCGGCACCGCGTTACTGGCGTTGTTGGTGCACCTGGATGGCTCGGGCGCCGTCACCTTTCTGGTGACCATCCCGGCCATGCTGCCGCTGTATAACCGCCTGGGCATGGACCGGCGCATCCTCGCCTGCGTCGCCGCCATGGCGGCCGGGGTCAACTTCCTGCCGTGGACCGGCCCGGTACTGCGCTCCTCGGCGGCGTTGCATGTGCCGGTGGCGGATCTGTTCCAGCCATTGATTCCGGTGCAGATCGCCGGCCTGGCATTCGTCTTCACCTGTGCCTGGCTGCTGGGGCGTCGTGAAGAACGCCGTCTCGGGCTGGGCGCGGGCGTCAAGATTGATGTGGTGCCCCAGCGCACGCTTGGCGCGGAAGAAGAACGTCTGCGTCGGCCACGGCTGTTTTGGCTCAATCTGCTGCTGACCGTGCTGGTGATGGGCGTGATGATTGCCGGCTGGGTGGATCCGGTGGTGATGTTCATGCTTGGCACGGTGCTGGCGCTCTGCATCAATTACCCGAATGTCGACGCCCAGCGGGCGCGCATTGATGCCCACGCCAAAACCGCTCTGACTATGGCCAGCATCCTTCTGGCGGCCGGGGTATTCACCGGCATCATGCAGGGCAGCGGCATGCTCAAGGCCATGGCCGAAGTGGCGGTGGCGCAGATTCCGGCCGGTCATGGCAAGTTGATTCCGATGGTGGTGGGTTTCCTGTCCATGCCATTGAGCCTGTTGTTCGATCCGGACTCGTTTTATTTCGGCGTGATGCCGGTGATTGCTGAAGTCGGCAGGGCGCTGGGCGTCGAACCGCTGCAAGTGGCCCAGGCCTCGTTGCTGGGGGTGCACACCACCGGCTTCCCGGTCAGCCCGCTGACCCCTGCGACCTTTCTGTTGGTCGGTCTGTGCAAGATCGAACTGGCCGACCATCAACGGTTCACCATCCCTTTTCTGTTCGCCGCGTCGGTGTTGATGACCCTGACTGCGTTGCTCTTTGGAGTCTTTTGAGATGAAAACCTTACGCATCGGCTCCGGTGCCGGTTACTCGGGCGACCGTATCGAACCGGCCGTGGAACTGGCCGAGCAGGGCGATCTGGATTATCTGGTCTTCGAATGCCTGGCCGAACGCACCATCGCTCTGGCGCAACAGGCGCGTCTGGCTGATCCCGAGGCGGGTTATGACCCTCTGCTGAGCGAGCGTATGCGCCGGGTGTTGCCCTTCGTCGGATGTGGTCATGACGCTAGTCGTCGTCGCCTGCGGGTGATCACCAACATGGGCGCCGCCAATCCTCTGGCCGCTGCGCGCGAAGTACGGCGGATCGCGGCTGAATTGGGGCTGCATGGCCTGAAAGTCGCTGCACTGACTGGCGATGACGTACTCGACGCGTTGCTGACCGATCCGTCGCAACGGCTGGACAATGGCGCGACCCTGGGATCGTTGGGCGATCGCCTGATCTCGGCCAACGCCTATCTGGGCGCGGTAGGCATCGTCGAGGCGCTGCGGGCTGACGCCGACGTGGTGATCACCGGCCGCGTCGCCGATCCGTCGTTGTTCCTTGCACCGCAGTTGTTCGAATTTGGCTGGGCTGAAGACGCCTGGACACTGCTGGGGCGCGGTACGTTGGTGGGCCATTTGCTGGAATGCGCAGGGCAGATCAGTGGCGGCTACTTCGCTGATCCCGGTTACAAGGACGTGCCTGATCTGGCGCGGTTGGGCTTCCCGCTGGCTGAGGTGACGGCCGAGGGGCTCGCGGTGATCAGCAAAGTGCCAGGCTCGGGCGGTCGCATCGACACCGCCACCTGCACCGAACAACTGATCTATGAAGTACACGACCCGGCGGCGTATCTGACGCCGGATGTCAGCGCCGACTTTTCCGCAGTCAGCTTCACTGCCGAGGAGGTCGACCGGGTGCGGGTTGCGGGCGCCGCCGGGCATGCGCGGCCTGACACCCTGAAGGTTTCGGTGGGTTACCTCGATGGCTGGATCGGTGAAGGCCAGATTGCTTATGGCGGCCCGGGGGCGTTGGCCCGGGCGCGGTTGGCGCGGGAGGTTGTGCTCGAACGGCTGAAACTGACCGGGGTGATCTACGACGAGGTGCGTGCCGAACTGATTGGCGTCGATGCGCTGCACGGGGCCGAACTGGGCTCGCGCACGCTCGGTGAACCTTGGGAAGTGCGTCTGCGGGTCGCCGCGCGGTGTGCCGACCGGGCTGAAGCGGTGCGGATCGGCAACGAGGTGGAAACGCTCTACACCAATGGCCCTTATGGGGGCGGCGGGGCCAGCAAAAGCCTGCGTCAGGTGGTGGCTGTCGCTTCGCTGTACCTGCCCCGTGATGCGGTCACCCCGCGAGTCCATTTGGAGGATGCTTCATGAGTACAGTCAAACTGCGGGAACTGGCCCATTCCCGCACCGGCGACAAGGGCGACACCTCGAATATTTCAGTAATCGCTTACCGCGCCCAAGACTATCCGCAGCTGTGCCAGTCGCTGACTGTCGAGCGCGTGACGGCCTGGTTTGCCGAACTGCTCGACCCGGCGGCAGGGCCGGTGCGACGTTATGAACTGCCCAATGTGCATGCGCTGAATTTCGTCCTGCCCGGCATCCTGCGCGGCGGCGTGACCCGCTCGCTGGCGCTGGACGCACATGGCAAGGCATTGGGCGCGGCGCTGTTGGATATGGAGGTGTAGGGCTGTAGGGGCGTTGTTGTCTGAGATGACGCAGTGGAGCATCGGGTTGACGGACAGCCTCAGCGAATGAAAAGGCCAGCACTGCCGGCAAGGCACTATCAGGCATCCCCGGATCTAATGTGGGAGATTCTATGTTCCCAGGCAATACGCCGAACCCATGTAGGAGCTGCCGAAGGCTGCGATAAGGCCGGAACGGCCTTCAAAAATATCTGCATCTACGACCGGTTCCGTCGGACGCGACCCCGGGGTGATCGCAGCCTTCGGCAGCTCCTACAAGGATTTGTGCCCGGCATGAATCTGTGCAGACTGTGTGAAAACCTGGCAATTCTTGCAACGGTCTAAGAAAATGCCTTCATCGGAAGATTGGGGGCATTTTTGTGGCATACATCCAAGGCATAGCGCGCGATCAGAGCAGTCTTTTTCCGGTGTCGCTGGAAGAATCCATTCCGGTAGACCACTTGGTCAGAGTCATTGATGCCTATGTCACCCAGCTCAATCTGCGGGAGCTGGGATTCGACAAGGCTGTCCTCAAGGGCAACGGGCGCCCGCCCTATGATCCGGCAGACCTGCTCAAACTTTATCTCTACGGCTATTTCCTCAGCATCCGTTCGTCACGCCGCCTCGAAGCCGAATGCCTGCGCAACATCGAAGTCATGTGGCTGCTCAATCAGCTCGCACCTGACTTCAAAACCATCGCCGATTTCCGCAGAGACAACGGTGCCGCATTCGCCGCCATCTGCCGACTCTTCATTCTTTTTTGCCGTGAAGTGGGGCTAATCGCCGGCAAGCTGGTTGCTATCGACGGCAGCAAATTCAAAGCCGTGGCCTCCAAGCGCCGTCATATGAGCCTCAAGCACCTTAAGCGCGATGAGGAAATACTGGACAAGAAGATTACCCAGTACCTGGCGGAGCTTGATCGGGCGGACAAAGACGACGCCGATCAGCCTGTGGATAAGCAGAAAATCAAAGCCGCCTTGGCCCGTCTGAGCAACAAACGAGACAACAACCTGACCCGTCAGCAGGTGATGAAGGCGCTGGAAGTCGAGCAGTTCATCAGCACCGAAAGCGAGGCGCGGATGATGCGGGCGCCGCAAGGCATGGCCGTGGCGTACAACGTGCAGACGGCGGTGGATGCCGAGAACGGCTTGATCCTGCACCACGAAGTGACTCAGGACGGCGACGACCGCAAACAACTCGAACCCATGGCCAAAGCGGCTAAAGAAGTACTGCAACAGTCAGAGCTGACGGTAGTGGCCGATGCCGGATATTCCCACGGCAAACAATTCCAGGCCTGTGAAGACGCGGGTATCACGGCGTATGTGCCGCTGAATCGAACGATCAACACGCGGGGCGGGGACGTAAAATTCTTTGACCGCACCCAGTTTACGTATGAGGCCCTGGACGATCAGTACCGGTGCCCGAATGGCAAGCTACTGACGCTGACGCAACTGAATCGCGGCACGCGTATTTACCACGCACTGCCCAGTGACTGCGCCCACTGCCCGCTGAAAAGTCAGTGCACCAAGACCTCCCGCCGGAAAGTAACGCGGCATGCGCATGAGGCCGCTTTTGAGCGAATGGAGCAGCGCATGCAGGCGCATCCGGAGAAGATGGTTGAACGAAGGTCCATCGTTGAACACCCCTTCGGCAACCTCAAGCAATGGATCATGGGCAATGGACGGTTCTTGCTACGCCAACTGAAAGGCGCGCGAATAGAGATGTCGCTGGCGGTGCTTGCCTATAACTTTAAAAGGGCGATCAATGTGCTGGGTGCGCGTGAAATGATGGCGAAGATGGGCTAAGCAGCCTTTTTTTGCGCCTGACAAACGTCCCAGGACTGGCCATGGAGCGCTCAAAACGCTTTGTCCCGGCGACGTGAAAACGAATAGCGATGATTTCGGGATCAAAGGCCAAAAACCAACGCCCCGACAAGTCGGGGCGTTGGTTTGAAACATGATCGTCAGGTTTTCACACAGCCTGTGTGGGAGCAGGCTTGAACTGCGAAGAGGCTGGCCGCTCAACGAAGACCTGTCAGACCTGCAAAGTTATCCAAGGCTAATCCATTGTCATCGGCGAACCGAGGCAACTGATCGCCCGGGCCAAGCTGGATTTCTGACATGCGTAATTTCAAACCACAGATGTCTGCGGCTGAGAATAAGGCTCGTCGTTACAGGCCGAGTGCGAAGCGCCAGAAAAAAATCGAACCGATTCATCAGCAAGTTTAAATCATTCATTCGCTTGAAAAATGATGGCCCAAAGGCATCAAGTGATAACCCTGCTTTACACATTCCTTCCTGTAATTTTTTTAAACTGACAAAACACTTATAACTTTATTTCTTTATATTAATTAATGATTAAAACTCCATTAAAACCGCTTTGACAGGTTTAATTATTGGATCCAATCTCTATCTCGGAAATACTCAATCTGTGGAAGGTGAATTCAGGGAGGAATAAGCATGCTTTCCAGTGGTTGCTCTCAGGGGTTGGCTCCGCCTCATCGCTTTATCGAAGCCGCATGGGTTGAAACCAGACCCGCCCTGATTATTTTTGATTGCGACGGGGTGTTGGTCCAGAGCGAAGAAATCACCCTCAGCGTGTTGGCAGATCTGTTCAACGCGCAACTGCTCGAACAGCGTCCAGACCAGCCGCTACTGAATACCAATGACTGCATTCGGCGGTTTAGAGGACGCAAAATCAGAGCCTGTCTTGATGAGCTTCAAGACCAATACCTGATCGTGCTGCCGTTCTATTTCGAAGCGGTGCTGAGAATGCAGGCCATGAGTCTCTACAGGACCGATTTGCAGGCAACCGAAGGTGTCCTCGACGTGGTCTCCCGCCTCAACACCCGTTTTTGTGTGGCTTCGAGCGCGCCGCGTTCTAAGGTCGAGCAGTGCCTGAGGCTGACCCGTTTATGGCCCTGGTTCGAAGGCAAGGTGTTCAGTTGCTATGAGCTGGGCAAATGGAAACCCGATCCTCTGGTGTTTCAGGTCGCCTGTTCCAGCCATCATGTCGAGCCTGATCAGGCGCTGGTCATCGAAGACAGCATTCCCGGTGTGCAGGCCGCGGTGGCCGCCGGTATACGGGTGCTGGGATACGGTCCCTCCGACAGGCATCCGGAGTTGAGAGAGGCCGGTGCCGTGCCGTTTTCAAGGATGAGTCAGCTGCTCGACCTTATCGGTTGAGCGCGTTTCGATAACGAAGGGAATCATGACCATGACAGCGTCTAATTTAGTTAGCTTGCTAAGAAATTTGAACCCCGATTCCGAGGTGTGGTGGGACGCTTCGCCGACAGGTTACGCAACCTTCAAACACCAGTTATCCGGCCGCTATCCCGGTGTCGGCGGTTATATCGATCAATTGCTGCCGGATCGGTTTGTCGGCAGCGAGTCGGGCATCAGCGGCGCGACCACCAATCCACGGCTGGTGACCTCGGCCATTCTCGACGAGTCATCACTCTGGCTGCCGCGCATTCAGGCCCTGCGTCAGGATCATAATGCCGCGCATGTCCAACACACTGTCCATGCCGAGTTGATCGGAAAAGGTGCCGGACTGCTGAACGATCTGTGGCAGCAAACCCGGCACCGGCAGGGTTGGCTGTCGGCCCAGGTCGACGCCCATGACATTCACTGTGCCGAGCGCATGGTCCATCAGGGGCTCGCACTGGCGCGCACGGCGCCGAATGTGATGGTCAAGGTGCCGGGCAGTCAGGCCGGTTACGACGCGATCGAGCGACTGGTGGCACGCGGTTGCTCAATCAACAACACGTTTTGTTTTACCGTGTCGCAGTTTGCCGCGGGCTTGCAGGCCATTCGCCTCGGTCAGGCGACTGCACTGCGTAACGGTATGGATGTGAGCGGCGCGTGCTACGTCATTACGTTCATGATTGGCAGGTGGGGTGCCGAGTCGGTCCTGGACACGCAAGCCCATGAGTTCGGTATTCGACTGGCGCCTTCGGACAAGCGCTGGGCGGAAATAGTGATTTATCAGGCTATCCAGGCGCTGTTAAAACGCTCTGACACCCCTGCACGACTGTTGCTCTCGAGTATCAAAGTCGATGCGGCTCCAGAGGGCGGCGGCCATTGTTGGCACTTGGAAAAAACCGGGGAAAGTGAAACCCGCTACACACTGACGCCGGAGATTATCGAGTTCCTGGTGCAGCGCGAGGCAAGCGGCAAGCCGGTGCAACCTGCAATGGACTCAGACGTTCCCCGCGACGTTCTGCATAAGCTGATGAGGCTCCCTTATTTCCGCGACGCCTGTTTTGAAGGGGCTCTTGCGGCACAGGACTTTGCTCGTCATCCGGCATTTACCCGAGCCCGCCACGAAGCCTGTATGGCGCATCGGAGACTGGTGGATTTCATCCAGACGTCGTGCCTGGCAGTGCCGGTAACAACCGTGCCTTTAACCAGAGCTGCGCCCCGGCCTGGCCTGACCCCGACCCCGGCTGTTTTGTCGGGAGCACTGGCATGAACAAAATGATCGCGCTCTGGGCTCATCCACGTTCACGCTCCACCGTGCTGGAACGGGTCTTTATCGAACGCAAGGATTTTGAAGTCTTCCATGAGCCTTTTGCGCACATGGCCTTCGATCAGAACTCTGCCATCCCTTCGGACAACCTGGATTGCGGATTGCCGAACTCATACGAAGCCATCAAGGCGCTGTTGCGTTCGGCACGTCAGCGCAGTCACGTCTTCCATAAAGACATGTGCTACCACTGCCTCGATGACCTCAAGGTCGATCGGGCGTTTTTGCTCGAGCAGGAGAACATTTTCATTATTCGTGAGCCGGGCCGTTCCATTCTTTCGCACTTCGCGATTTTCCCGAACATGCCGCTCAATGCGATTGGGCACAAAGCGTTGTATGAGATTTTTTGTGTGGTGACCCAGCTCACCGGAAAAATCCCCTACGTCATCAATGCCGACGATCTGGCACGCAACCCTGACGACACCCTACGCAGATTGTGTGACCACTTGGAACTCGAGTTTTTACCTCATGCCCTGAGCTGGGACAAAGCGTGCCCGCCGCAATGGCTGCCGTGGAGAAGCTGGCACACGGATGCGGAAAACAGCACGCAGATAACGACGACTTCGGCAGTGGATTTTGATGCTCAGGCGCTTAAGCGGATTCCGCGGTTGTTGGCGTATTACGACTATCACCGGCCCTTTTATGAACGCATGAATCAATTCACCCGCTGAGGGAAACCCTGATGAAAAAGGTAGTAGTTGTCACCGGCGCTGCCAATGGAATAGGCAAAGCGACGGTCATGGCCTGTATTGCCGAAGGCTTTTATGTGATTGCCGCCGACAAGGATATGGCGGGTCTTGAATGTCTGGCTGCTGAGGCAGGACGCGAATGCCTGGAGATTCACTTCGCGGACTTTTCCGACTTCTCCACGATCAAGACGTTCATTCCCGACCTGTATGAAAACCATGAGTCGTTGTTTGCGCTGGTCAATAACGCCGGTGTTTATTTCGGCAAAAGTGTTTATCGCTACACCGATAAAGAAATCGACGAAATCTGGACCGTCAATCTCAAGGCCCTGGTGTATCTGTCCAAAGATTTCGCAGAACGGGAAATGGAATCCAAAGCGTTTCGCAGCATCGTCAACATCACCTCGGTCGCGGGGGAAGTCGGCAGTTGCGATGCACTTTACGGCGCGACCAAGGCGGGGGTAATCGGCTTGACCAAAGCCAATGCATGGAACTACGGCCCTTATATCCGGGTGAATGCGGTCTCGCCGGCCCTGGTTCGCGAGACTGCCATTCACGACGTGATTCCCGATTACCGGCGAGAAGAGTACGAGCGACAGGAAACGATCAAAGACCCGATAACGCCTTCAGGTGTGGCCGATGTGATTGTTTTTCTGCTGTCCGAAAAGAGCAAACACATGACCGGGAAAATCATTGCGGTGGATAACGGTGCGTATCCGCGGTAGCGGATCAACAACAAGAGCGCGGTAGCGGATCAACAAGCGCGCGGCAGGAGACGGTCATGAACAGGAAAAAAATACTCATCGTGGGCGCTGGCAATCTGTGTCTGCAGATCCTGCAGATTCTGGCCCCGTACAATACGTTCCACTTTTATGTCGCCAGCCGGAGTCTGGAAAAGGCCACTCGCCGGTGCAATCTGGTGCAGTTGGGCGCTTTGCAGTTGGGCGTGGTCAGTTCGATCACCGCCCTTGAGATGGATCTGAGCGACATCGCCAGGACGGCCGAGACTTTCGCTCAGATCAAGCCCGACATGATTATCAACTGCGCCTCCTTGCAGTCATGGCGAGTCATTACCGAGCTGCCCAAAGCCTTTTTCGATGCACTGGATTTAGCGCAGTTCGGCCCTTGGCTGCCGATGCACCTCGCACCTGCGTACAACCTGATGCGCGCGGTAAGGCAATCCGGCATCAGGGTGTTGACCATCAATGCCGCCTTCCCGGATGCGGTCAATACCGTGCTGGACAAGGTCGGCCTGGCGCCGGATGTCGGTGTGGGTAACGTCGCCAACCTGATTCCCGCGACACGCTCGGCGATCGCCAAGCTGGCCTCGTGTACGCCAGATCAGGTCCAGGTCAAACTCATCGCGCAGCATTATTTCAGTCATTACGTCCCACGTGCCGGCCTGCCGAGGGAGGCCAATTACAGCCTGTCCTACCGCGTCAAGGGTGTCGATTGTTCGGGGGAATTTCAGGACGCCGAGATTTTTCACCGTGCCCGTATGGATTTCCGGCGCCTGGGAGGTGTAGACGGACAGTTTCTCACCGCCGCTTCGGCGGTCACGGTGATCAGCAATATTTTTTCTCTGGACGAGGTCGAGGTGCATGCGCCCGGGCCACACGGTCTGCCGGGCGGTTATCCGTTGAGAATTGGCATGGGCCAGGTGCTGCTTTCACTGCCCTATGGTGTCTCGCGGGCTGACGCCATCGCCATCAACCAGCGCTGCCAGAGTCAGGACGGTATTCACTCGATCAACGCCGACGCCAGTGTCACGTTCGAGCCTGAGCAGATGGCAATCATGGAAACGTTGTTGGGCTTCTCGATGCTCCACATGAAACTTCAGGACGTTCACCAGTGGTCCGTTGAACTTGCCCGCAAATACCGAGCCTACGCCGAAAACGCCCGGTGCTCGGCTATCCCGTGAAGGCAGCCCTTGAAAGCAGCCTTTGAAAGCAACCCTTGAAAGGAATCAAGCGATGTCGATTATTACCCTGTCAGATGACGCCACCGACCAGGTTGTCGGGACCAACGCCCATACCCAAACCGGCTCCGATGCCGATTATGCCAACCAATACCCCCGCGACTTCGTCAGTCGTTGGGACGAGTTGATCGATTGGCAGAAACGATCCGCAGGCGAGGGCACTTTTTTCGCCGATCTGCTGAACAAGGCCGGTGTTTTCAAGGTTATCGACGTGTCCACTGGCAGTGGTTTTCATGCTGTGCAGTTGCGCAAAGCCGGGTTCTATGTGGTGGCCTGTGATGGCAGCGCGACGATGATCGACCGGGCCGAGGCCAACTTCCGCAAACATGGTTTGACTATTCCACTGCGCCAATCCGACTGGCTGGAGCTGGACAGTCAGGCCCTGGGCACATTCGACGCCGTCCTGTGCCTGGGCAGCTCGCTGTGCCATGTGTTCGATGAAAGGACTCGGCATGAGGTCCTCAAGCGCTTCAGAAGTCTGTTGAAACCGGGTGGCTTGCTGATCGTCGATCAGCGCAACTTTCAGGCCATTCGCGCGGGCAGATTCAAATCGTCCGGCCGGTATTACTACTGCGGCACAACGGCCCATGTGGGCTTGGGTGAAGTGACCGATCAGGTGTGCGAATTCGTTTACACCTTCAGTGACAACGCCTCCTTCCGCTTACGGGTTTACCCCATTCTTCCCGCGCAACTGCGCGCTGAGATCGAGCTGGCCGATTTCAGCGTGCCCCAATCTTATGGTGACTTCAGGCCGATTTACGACGTGATCAACAGTGACTTCATCATTCATACGGCCATCGCCCGATAGCAGGCATTTAACAAAAACAGGCAAACAACCTAAACAAGCAAAACAAACAAACGGGAAGAGGAAAGCTCAATGGCAACCTATGCAGTCAGCGTGCGGACATCGGGCGTCAATGGGGTTGTTCTGGCGATTGTCCTGACGGGTTTCGTCGCCAGCACCTATGGTTTTGGCGTGTACCTGTTCGCCAATCTGGTGGTCGATATGCGCCGCGATCTGGGCTTCGGCTACACCACCGTGGGCCTGATAACCGGTGGCGCGCAGATAGGCTTCCTGAGCTTTTCATTTCTCACCAGTTACCTCGGCAAGTTTTTCCAGGGTTGGAAAATAAGCCTCTGTTCGACCATCGTCACGGCCCTTTCACTGCTGGGGTTGGGCGTGAGCGGCAACATCTGGCTGTCGGGGGCGTTGTTGGTATTGCTCGGCGGCTGTTCAGCGTCGGTCTATATCCCGCTGGCAGAGCTCGTGACCAAAAGCTTCGCGGCCAACAAACGCGCGAGAATCATGGGCCTGATTTCGAGCGGCACCAGTTACGGTGTGTTCATTAACGGTCTGTTGGTCAGTGCACTGACCCTGCAGGGCGGATGGCGGAACATCTGGCTGACCGCTGGCCTGATTTCCGTGGTGCTGTGCGTGGCGGCCTGGTTTTTATTACGCCGTACACCGCAGTCAGCGGTACTGTCGAGCGGGCAATCCGCTGTCGATCATCGCGAACAGAAATGGCTGAGCAGGCCGCTTTATCTGATGTGGCTGGTCGCTTTTCTCAATGGCCTGACCCTGCTGCCGTTCCAGACGTATCTGGCCCCGTTCATGCGCGACGAACTGGGGATTTTGGCGTCCACCACCGGCATGGTCTGGTCGACCATTGGTGCCGTGGGCATGGCGGCCGGATTTCTGGTGGGCTGGATCGCGGATCGAATCGGCACCCGTCTGGCGTTGATCCTGTGTTTCGCCAGCGCGTGCGTGGCGAGTCTGTGCGTGTACCACTTCAACAGTGACGGGTATTTCTATGTCGCTGGCTTTCTTTTTGCGTTGGCGTTTTACCCGGTTTTTGGCCTGGTGCCGACGTATATCGGGCAGATCGTCGAAGTCAGTCGGCTGACCCAGGCTTTTGGTATTGCCAACGTGCTGATTGGGCTGGGAGGCGTGTGCGGCAATTTCCTGGGCGGGGTTTGCAAAGATGTACTGGGCTCGTTCGCGCCGATCTATTTGTTCATCTCGATAGTTCTGCTGGTGCAACTGGTGGTGGTCGCAACGCTGCCTAAACAGCGTCAAAGCGACTGATTCATTACTGATCAACTTCTAAACCAGGGACGGTGCGTCATGACAACTCACAGCGCGGATCCAACTTCCGAATTGGACGTCAGCGAGCAAGACTTAACCGATTTAAAACAGGCCCCCGTGGTGCTGTGGCTTACCGGCTTGTCCGCTTCAGGCAAATCGACCATCGCCGATGCATTGAACATCCTGCTTCAGTCCAGCGGTTGCCCCACCTGTATTCTCGACGGTGACTCGCTAAGAACCGGACTGTGCAAAGACCTGGGATTCACAATGGCTGATCGCAACGAGTACATTCGCCGCGTCGCCGAAGTGGCTTCACTGATGGTCAATGCGGGGTTGCTGGTCATCGTGGCGCTTATTTCACCGACCCATGCCTCACGTCACCATGCTCGCTCGATCATTGGCAACCAGCGATTCGTCGAAGTGTTTATCGATGCACCCTTGAGCGTCGTCGAGGCGCGCGACCCCAAAGGGCTGTATCGCAAGGCCAGAAGTGGGCAGCATCGTGATTTCACGGGAATAGACTCGCCTTATGAACCCCCGGTATTTCCTGAACTGCATATACCCACCGATTGCGTCAGCGTGGACGAAGCGGTGGACATCATCGTGGCGTGGATTTGCAGGCATCTGCGGGCTTGATTGTTCAATAGAGCAACCCCTCTAAAAACGTGGCAAGGCGCTATTCTCTGTCATTATTGTGATTTTATTAATGTCAGGGATTCGCCATGCCTATCAGCCTTATGAAGATCAACTCGCTTCGCTTGGTGGGTGGTATGGCCGTGCTGGATTTTTTGAACAGTTGTAATGGACGCCGGCCAGGAACCTCATTGAATGAAGTCACTGAAAGCCTGTTAAACCTTGAAGACGTCATCTACTGGTTCCAACATGCCCACTTGATCAGTGCAGAAGAACTTGCTCACTTTCTGGCGTTGATGCCTGTTCCGTCTTATCAGCCAAGTCGTGCCTACGAACAGCTGATTACGTTTCGCGAACAGCTGTATGCGTTGTTCTTCCCTATTGCCGAGGGGCGCCGTATAACCCCCGCGACTCTCCATTTCCTCAATAAAGCCTTGGTGGACACGGCGCAATACCGTCAGCTGGAATCGGCGGGGGTAACGTCAATATGGGTGTGGCGGCGCAGCGCTACAGTGGAAGAAATGACGGCGAATCTGATGGGGCGACTGGCGGTTCAGGCGGCTTCATTGTTGACGTCTCCCGACCTGGCCCGTCTCAAGATCTGCGCAACCCTGGCCTGCGACTGGCTGTTCCTCGATACCTCGAAAAACGGTCGCCGTCGTTGGTGCCAGATGAATATCTGCGGCAGTCGGGAGAAAGCGAAAAAGGCTTCGCACGTTCATGACACCACGGATGTTTAGGCCGCAACGCTAGGGCGCCGTCAATCGAGGATCCTCACCCGGTGCGAGGTGGTGTCTTGCGGGGCTGGCATTACTTGTCGTACTTGGCCTGTAACTGTTTTGCCATGTCCAGGTGGTGTTGCAGCGTGGGCAACGCGTCCATGGCGAAGGCCGTGAGTGCCGGTGTCTGCGATGTCTGGATCTCATCCTTGAACAGCTTGATGGCGGCCTCGTGGGCCGTTACTTGATTGTCGACGTAGGCTTTGTCGAACGACCTGCCGCGGTATTCAAGAATCATTTTCTTGAAGCGGTCCATGAGTCCGGTTTCGCGGGCCAGCGGTACCTGCAAGCCTTTGGCGACATTGGCAAGTTTCAGGTTAGCGTCGGTATGGTCCTTGATCATCATCTCAGCGAAGTTCTTCACATCCGCTGACTGGCTTTTCTCCAGCGCCAGTTGACTGATCTGGATTTCCGCCATGCTCCTGGCAGAGGCGTCGTCAACGAAGACCTCGGGGGCAGCCGCATAAGCAGTGGCGCAAGCCATACTCAGCAGCAGGGCAAGGCCGGCAGTGTGGAGTCTCATGCGTTGAATCCCTCACGACGACAAGACAACAAGAACAAGTAAGGCGGGAACAAACATTCCCGCCTTAGGCAATCACTTACTTGCGACCTCCGGTAGGGCTTTGGTCTCCGCCTTTTTTGCCGGCTTCAGATGCTTTTTCGCGGTCAATGGCAGTGTTGCCGCCAGCGCCGCCGCCTTTTTTACTGGCATCAGGGTTCTTGCCGCCAGTCATTGGTTTTTTGGTGTCAGGCATGATCAATCCACCTCAAGCGTTATGGGTGTTACCGCGAGGTCTGGGCCTCGTAAGGGTGTGAAATCAGAAAGAGGAAATGGTTTAAATAATTAGATGAACGGCTGATGCGGGGGGTGGTCGAGCTTGCTGAATCGTTTTTTATAGTGCTCGTGAAGCGGGTAGGCGTCCGGTCGTTCGAACAGCGCGGCTCTGTCGGTTAAAGGGGATTGGGAACAATCCTACACAATTCTGAGAACAATCCGGTTCTGACAGGTTTGAACTTCCATTAACGTTGAGGACCCCTTCGGACAAGGCGCTCTCAATGTTCCATCACAGTGATCTACGTTACACCTTTGAACCGGTCTCGGGCGCAGCTTTCGCCGACGATTTCCTTCAACAAGAAGGAGAACCTGCCTGATGGCCGTACCTGCCGCAGCCGCCGTTGTAATGGGCGCGTACCGTGCCTATCGCGCGTACCAAACTTACGAAGCCAGCATGACCGCCAGCGAACTGGCCCAATTGGCCAGCGACATCGCCCAACGCAAGGCGCAAATCCAACAAGTTTTGCGTGAGGCCCTCGAAGCGCTGACCCATGAAATCGACGTCAAGAGTTCGACCTTTGCCGTGGTCGATCCGGGAGGCCGCAGCACCGTTTCCCGCCGTGGTAAAGAGAACACTGATTTCAAGATATATATCGAACGCAAAATCCCCTTCCGCCCGGCCATCAGCCAGGTGTGCAGCATGGCGTTGAAAGCGCCGATCAAGGTGCCGCGCCGCATCCGCAAGAAAATCCCCGGTGACGTGATAGAGACGACCATCGAAATCGCCCTCAAACAAACCACCGCGTCGTTGATGTTCGAAGCCGTGGACCAAGTGCTGGACTGGCGCAGCCCGCTGAAGGCCGAGCCCAATTACAACAAACACAGCAAGAAAGCGCTGCTGGGCGAGCCGCCGACCCGGCCGCATCGACTGGGCAAGGTCTTCCCGTTCTGGCCGCGCCCCAGGCAAAGCCTCGCGCCGGATCTGGTGATCGTGGAGTACCGCCAGGAGCCGTTTGAAACCGAAAACGTGTTTGCGGCGGTGGAGATCAAGTTTCCGGGGGATTGGGCGGACCCTACACAAATGAAAAATTATGTCGCCTTGATGATGCCGAAAACAGGAAGGAACCGAGAAAAGATAGGAAAGGAAAAAGTTGCGCTGTTACGCGTGCCGGAAGATTGCACTGGTTATGACCCGGACGAAAAGAAAGCCCTCCCAAAAAAAGGTACAGGTACAAGGATATAACCATGAGTACGACCCATGAGATGTTTACCGAGGAAGAGCGAGACGAGTTTATCGAGCTGCTCAAGGAATGGCCGAACTCTGGATGGGGCACCGAAGATGCCATGCACAGCGTCAGCCCCTTTATCAGTTTCTATTTCCCTTATGACCCCAAGCGATATGTCGAAACCTCGTTGTTGATGGTGGATATCCACGAGGCCTTTGAACAGCTGGCCGGCAAGCCCTACACCATGGCCATCCACCCTGACTCGGCGCGACCGTATCCCTACGGGTCTGAGCGTTTGTCGGATTTACGGGAGCAAGCCAGGGAGCACGAGCTGTATGACTATTTTGTCTTCAATTACACGGATGAGGAAAATCATGCAACCTCACCCGCCACCGCTGGCTATTTTTGGCGCAGTGCCATCAAAGAATTTAAGGACCCTTGCTACTCTTCGATCGTCTTTTACTATCGATGGCAGTGGTGGCAAGACAATCGTGATGCCTGGCGCCGCTTTGTCCTGCAGACCATTGAGTTGCTAAAGGCAGAGCAAGTCTACAGCGGCTTCGCCATGGCCAATCCCTTGGAGTTCGGTACCCGTTCAGAAGTAACCGTATGGGAGAGAGCACTGACTCCACGCTTCTTTGGATTGGATATCGACTATGCGTATGGGATGGACGACGAGTTGGTTCACGGTATTCGCCCCCCCACCTGGGCCTTTCTGCTCTCCAACAACTGGCGCAACAAGCTAGGTCTGCAACGCGAAGCCGTGCGCACCGCGCTGGCTCATCCGCGAATTACGGTCACTGAGCTGGAAAGCGGTCAATGGATCGAACTGGGTGAGCAACCCGAGTTGTACCCGGTCGAGCAGGGTGTCCCGGAGTTGCCGATGCTGCTGAACAAACTGATCAAACCGATCCGTTTCGATGACTTGGGGCTGCTGGGTTTCGGGCAGTGGGACGGCGATCCCAACGAGCGCTTCACTGACGCCGACAGTCGCCGCTGGATGGCCCGTTTCGACCAAGACAGCGACTGGCCCGAGCCTGCGGTACGTTTCAACGCGCCGCCCGCAACCTCATCCACCGAACCCGCCCCCGCACCGATCAGCGCCGTCGCTGGTATGCCCTGCCTGCAAGCCGGTTGGTGGTTCGCCGTGGGCCAAGCCGACTCGCGCCGTGCGTTCAAACACGGCGAGACGCTGCCCGCCCTCGACCGCGACGGTACTCAGGTCTTCACCCTGTGGCAGCGAGACCCCGACCAGACGCCACCGGAACCGGCCCGCCACGCCAACAGCGCCGAACCCGCCCCACGCGAAGGGCGCTGGGAAATGGAGCGCGATCCCTGCGTGGAGTGCAGGGTCAAGTTAAACGAACGCCTGCCACGCCATCAGGGTGAGACCGTCCGCTGGCGCTGGACCCAGTACGGCATGCGTGCCCGTAGCGGCGAGCCTTGCCCGTATCCGGGGTATTGGGTGTGCGACTACCGGCCAGTAAGCGAGCAATTCATGGAGTTCGAGGCGCCCATGCCGAAGGT
The DNA here is from genome assembly GCF_056680425.1 of Pseudomonas sp. ASL3. Classification (NCBI taxonomy): domain Bacteria; kingdom Pseudomonadati; phylum Pseudomonadota; class Gammaproteobacteria; order Pseudomonadales; family Pseudomonadaceae; genus Pseudomonas; species Pseudomonas sp. ASL3. Next base: position 767,826 of record NZ_CM155281.1, read on the forward strand.
AGACGGTGACGTGGTGGTCTGGCGTTGGGACGGGTTTAGACGATAAGCGTCTTGCATCGACATCCAGCGTTCACCCTTTTGCCGTGCTCGATCCGGGAGGCCGAAGCACGGCGTTGTTCACCCACTAATCCTCAAACCCCACCTGTTCATGGATTTGATCCACCTTCAACTCCAGCCGATAGGCCACGGCGATGAACAGTGCCTGGCACAGGCACAGCGTGGCGCTCAGGGAGCGGAAGGCGAAGGAGCTGCCTTCGTTGACCAGCAAGACCGCGTTGGCGCGTTTGGCCAGGGGGGAGAGGTTGCTGTCGGTGATGATCAGGGTCTTGGCCTGGTTGTGCTGGGCGATGCGCAGGCAGTGTTGGGTTTCTTTGCCGTAGGGCGTGAAGCTGATGGCGATGACCAGATCGTTGGCGCGCACGCTGCGCATTTGCTCGCGATAGCTGCCGCCCAAGCCGGAGATCAAGTGGATGCGCTTGTTGGTGTGTTGCAGGTTGTACACCAGGTAGTCCGCGACCGCGAACGAGCGGCGCACACCGACTACATAGATGTTGTCGGCGTTGACCACCAGATCCACCGCCTTGTCGAAGGCTTCGTCGTCCAGTTCGGCGCCGAGGCGCTCCAGTCCGGACAGTGTGGCATTCACGCATTCGCGTGCCAGGTCGCCGCCGCTGGCTTTTTGCGACTTGTTGGCGATCATGCTGCGGATGCGCTGCTGGTAGTTCTGAACCGGTGTGGTCTTGTGGGTGTAAGCCTCGCGGAACAGCGCCTGCATTTCGCTGAAGCCGCTGAAGCCGAACCGTTGGGAGAAGCGCACGATGGCCGAAGGATGCACCTCGCATTCGCGGGCGATATCGCTGATCCGGTCGACCATGATCCGGTCGCTTTGTTGGCTCATGTACGTCGCGATGCGCTTGAGCTGACGCGGCAAGCTCTCGTATTCAGTGGTGATCAGCTTGAGCAGACCTTCGGCATTGAGGGGAGGCGTGTCGGCGCTGCTTTCGGGCAATGCCTGCTGATCGGTGCTGGACATACGATTCAATCCTTCTGGCTTGTTCTTTTAAGGCATCGCTGGCCGAGCGAACCGGCTGTACCCCTGACAATAGACTGCGCAGTTTACAGGGGTTGTGATTTATATCCTCGTCTGTTTAGCACGAAGTGCCATTACTCCAAAGGCTTCTGGAAAAAATATTCCACATGAAAAATTTATAGAATAAATATTGATTGGCGCCTCCAGACGTTCTAGTCTGCATCCAACAAGAGCGTTTCGCGCAACCCCGGCACGCAACGCAGGCTGATAAAAATAACAGGAGCCAGCATGGGCCAGACTCGTTTTTCCAATGGGCGTCAATTGGATCTGATTTGCCTCGGACGCCTCGGCGTCGATCTCTATGCGCAGCAGGTCGGTGCGCGGCTGGAGGACGTCAGCAGCTTTGCCAAATACCTCGGTGGCTCGTCGGCGAACATCGCCTTCGGTACCGCTCGCCTCGGGCTCAAATCCGCCATGCTCAGCCGGGTTGGTGACGACCACATGGGGCGCTTTCTCCTTGAATCCCTGGCCCGTGAAGGCTGCGACATCAGCGGGATCAAGGTCGATCCGGAGCGTCTCACCGCGATGGTCCTGCTGGGCCTCAAGGACCGCGAAACCTTCCCGTTGGTGTTCTACCGCGAAAACTGCGCCGACATGGCGCTGCGCAGCGAAGACATCCATGAAGAACAGATCGCCTCCAGCAAAGCCTTGCTGATCACCGGTACGCATTTCTCCACCGATCAGGTGTTCAAGGCCAGCAGCCAGGCGCTGGACTACGCCGAGAAACACAACGTCAAACGCATTCTCGATATCGACTACCGCCCGGTGCTGTGGGGCCTGGCGAGCAAGGCCGATGGCGAAACCCGGTTCGTTGCCGATCACAAGGTCAGCCAGCATGTGCAGCGCATCCTGCCGCGCTTCGACCTGATCGTTGGTACCGAAGAGGAATTTTTGATTGCCGGTGGTTCCAGTGATCTGCTCAGCGCCTTGCGCACGGTGCGCGGCCTGACTGCCGCGACCCTGGTGGTCAAACTCGGCCCGCAAGGCTGCACGGTGATTCATGGTGCCATCCCGGCTCGCCTGGAAGACGGCGCGATCTATCCCGGTGTACGGGTCGAAGTGTTGAATGTGTTGGGTGCCGGCGATGCCTTCATGTCCGGTTATCTGAGCGGCTGGCTGAACGATGCCAGCGACGAACGTTGCTGCCAGTTGGCCAACGCCTGCGGTGGTCTGGTGGTGTCCCGCCATGCTTGCGCGCCAGCCATGCCGACTCCGGCGGAACTCGACTATTTATTTAACAGTCCGGTGCCGATCACGCGCCCGGATCAGGACGCGGTGCTGCAACGTCTGCATCAGGTCAGCGTGCCGCGCAAACAATGGAAGCAGCTGTTCATCTTCGCCTTCGATCATCGTGGGCAATTGGTGGAGCTGGCGCAGAAAGCCGGTCGTGATCTGAGCAGCATTTGTCAGCTCAAGCAGTTGTTCATCCAGGCGGTGGAGCGGGTCGAAATCGATTTGAAGCAGCGGGGCATCGAAGCCGATGTCGGGCTGTTGGCCGATCAGCGTTTTGGTCAGGACTCGCTGAACAGCGCCACCGGTCGTGGCTGGTGGATCGCGCGCCCGGTGGAGGTGCAAGGTTCGCGGCCGCTGGCGTTCGAACATGGTCGTTCCGTCGGCACTAACCTGCTGAGCTGGCCTCAGGAACAGATCATCAAGTGCCTGGTGCAATTTCATCCCGATGACGAACCGTTGCTGCGTCTGGAGCAGGAAGCCCAACTCATGGGCCTGTATCAGGCCGCACAAGTCAGCGGGCACGAATTGCTACTGGAAGTGATTCCACCCAAGGATCATCCGTCCAGCCATCCCGATGTGCTCTATCGCGCGCTGAAACGCCTGTACAACCTGGGCATCTTTCCGGCCTGGTGGAAGATCGAAGCACAGACCGCCGAGGTCTGGCAGCAACTCGATGAATTGATTCGCGAACGCGACCCCTATTGCCGCGGTGTGGTGTTGCTGGGCCTGAACGCGCCAGTCGAAGCGTTGGCCGCAGGTTTCAAGCAAGCCAGCCACAGCAGCAGTTGCCGGGGTTTTGCCGTAGGCCGGACGATTTTCCAGGAGCCAAGCCGGGCCTGGATGGCCGGTGAAATCGACGACGCGGCCTTGATCAGCCGCGTGCAGAGCACCTTCGTGTTCTTGATCGAATCCTGGCGCGAGGCGCGTGTCTGACGCCGTCGCTGTGATTGGAAAACCTGACTGAAAACATCGGCCTGTAATAATAAAGAAAAGGTGCAGCCATGCCCGCTTCCACAATCTCCTCCACTGGCCCTTCAGCGATCCGGATCGGCATCAACCCGATTTCCTGGAGTAACGACGATCTGCCTGCCCTCGGCGGTGAAACACCGTTGAGTACGGCCCTGAGCGAAGGCAAGGAGATCGGCTACGAAGGCTTTGAACTCAACGGCAAGTTTCCCAAGGACGCCAAGGGCGTCGGCGATGTGTTGCGACCTTATGACCTGGCGCTGGTCTCGGGCTGGTACTCCAGCCGTCTGGCCCGGCGCTCCGTGGCAGAGGAAATCGAGGCCATCGCCGGTCACGTCCAGTTGCTCGCCGAAAACGGCGCCAGCGTGTTGGTCTACGGTGAGGTGGCCGACTCGATTCAAGGCCAGCGCATTCCGCTGGTTGAACGGCCGCGTTTTCACAGCGATCAGGCCTGGCAGGAATACGCCGACAAACTCACTGAGCTGGCGCGTTTCACCTTGTCCCGAGGCGTGCGTCTGGCCTATCACCATCACATGGGCGCTTACGTCGAGTCGCCGCAGGACATCGATAAGTTGATGGCACTGACGGGCAACGAAGTCGGCCTGTTGTTCGATTCGGGCCACTGCTACATGGGCGGCGGCGAGCCGTTGCAGGTGCTGACAAAGCACATCGAGCGCATCTGCCACGTGCATTTCAAGGACGTGCGCAAACCCGTGGTGCAGCTGGCGCGCAATAACCTGTGGAGTTTTCCGGACTGCATCATCAATGGCACGTTCACCGTGCCGGGTGATGGCGATATCGACTTCGCCGCGCTGCTCGACGTGCTGCTGGCGGCGGATTACGCCGGCTGGCTGGTGGTCGAGGCCGAGCAGGACCCTGCGGTCGCGCCGAGTTATGTCTACGCCAAAAAAGGTTACGAGACCTTGCGCGGTCTACTGGACAACGCTCAGCAACGGAGCATTGAACAATGAACCTGCTGGTCAAGAGCAAAGCCGAAGGCCGCAACGTTGTCGCACTGGCTGACGGTGCTCTGGAGTACGTTGGTTTCGCCGCTTACCGTCTGAGTGTCGGCGAGAGCCTGCCGGTCAGCTCCGGTGAAAAGGAGTTGTGCCTGGTGCTGCTCAGCGGCCGGGTCGACGTGAGCGGCGAGGCGCCGGGGCAGGGCGGCTTTGAGTGGCGGAACATTGGTGATCGCCAGTCGGTCTTCGAAGACAAATCACCGTTCGCCGTGTATTTGCCGCCCCACAGCCATGCACAGATTACGGCCCTGAGCGCGGTGCAAATCGCAGTCTGCGCGGCTCCTGGCGACGTCGCAAAAAACCTGCCGGCACGTTTGATCACCCCCGACAGCATGAAGCGCAGCACCCGTGGCAAGGCGGCCAATACCCGTTACGTCTGCGACATTCTTCCCGATACCGAGCCGGCGCATTCGTTGCTGGTGGTGGAAGTGCGCACGCCGTCTGGACACTCCTCCAGCTACCCGCCGCACAAACACGATCAGGACGACCTGCCCCACGAAAGCTTCCTTGAAGAGACCTATTACCATCAGGTCAACCCGCCCCAGGGCTTCGTGTTCCAGCGGGTGTACACCGACGACCGCAGTATCGACCAGGCCATGGCCGTGGAAAACAACGATCTGGTGACCGTACCCAAGGGTTATCACCCGGTCAGCGTGCCGTATGGCTACGAGTCCTATTACCTGAACGTGATGGCCGGCCCGAAGCGCGCCTGGCAATTTCATAACGATCCCCGGCACAGCTGGTTGCTGGATCTTTAACCCTATTTAAAGAGGAACTGCGGCATGAGCGAGTCCCCGGTCATTGGCCATTACATCAACGGCCACCTGCAAGACAGCGTCAGCGAGCGCTACAGCAACGTATTCAACCCAGCCACCGGCAGCGTTCAGGCGCGGGTTGCGCTGGCGACCTTGAAGACCGTGGACGAAGCGGTTGCCTCGGCGCTGGCGGCCTTTCCGGCCTGGGCCGATCAATCGTCCCTGCGCCGTGCACGGGTGATGTTCAAGTTCAAGGAACTGCTCGATCAGCACCACGATGAACTGGCGCAAATCATCAGTCGCGAACACGGCAAGGTGTTCTCCGATGCCAAGGGCGAAGTGACGCGAGGCATTGAAATCGTCGAGTACGCCTGCGGTGCGCCGAGCCTGTTGAAAACCGATTTCAGCGATAACATCGGTGGTGGCATCGATAACTGGAACCTGCGTCAACCGCTGGGCGTCTGCGCCGGGGTCACGCCGTTCAACTTTCCGGTGATGGTGCCGCTGTGGATGATTCCCATGGCGCTGGTCACCGGCAACTGCTTCATTCTCAAGCCTTCCGAACGCGATCCGTCGGCCAGCCTGCTCATGGCGCGGCTGCTGACCGAGGCCGGTCTTCCGAATGGCGTGTTCAATGTGGTCCAGGGTGACAAGGCGGCCGTCGACGGCTTGCTGCAACACCCGGACATCGAGGCGATTTCCTTCGTCGGTTCGACGCCGATTGCCGAGTACATCTATCAACAGGGGACTTCTCGGGGCAAGCGTGTACAAGCCCTGGGTGGCGCCAAGAACCACATGATCGTCATGCCGGATGCCAATCTGGATCAGGCTGCCGATGCGCTGATCGGCGCCGCCTACGGTTCGGCCGGGGAGCGCTGCATGGCGATTTCCATCGCCGTGGCGGTGGGTGATGTCGCTGACCGACTGATTGAAAAGCTGCTGCCCCGGATCGACCAGCTCAAGGTCGGCAATGGCATGCACAGCGACATCGACATGGGCCCGCTGGTGACCGGCGAACACAAGGCCAAGGTCGAAGGCTTTATCGATCAGGGTGTGGCGCAGGGCGCGCAACTGATTGTCGATGGTCGCCACTTCAGTGTGCCGGGCGCCGAGCAGGGCTTTTTTGTCGGCGCTACGCTGTTCGATAACGTCACGCCCGAGATGAGCATCTACAAGGAAGAAATCTTCGGCCCGGTGCTGGGTATCGTCCGTGTAGCGGATTTCGCCAGCGCGGTGGCGTTGATCAATGCCCATGAGTTTGGCAACGGCGTGTCGTGCTTCACCAGCGACGGCGGTATCGCCCGTGCATTCGCCCGCACGATCAAGGTCGGTATGGTCGGGATCAACGTGCCGATTCCGGTGCCGATGGCCTGGCATTCGTTCGGCGGCTGGAAACGTTCGTTGTTCGGCGATCACCATGCTTATGGCGAAGAAGGCATTCGTTTCTACAGCCGCTACAAAAGCGTGATGCAGCGCTGGCCCGACAGCATTGCCAAAGGCCCTGAATTCAGTATGCCGACCGCTAAATAAATCCTTCGAGAACGGACTTTTCTGGAGAATAAAAATAATGAGCCATCCCCTGCGCTTTGCCCTGAATCGTATGGTTGCCCCACGTTTGTCGCTGCCGGACTTCATTGACCTCGCAGTGACCTTGAAAGCCGATGCCATTGAAATCCGCAACGACCTCAAAGGTATCGAAATCGAGGACGGCACCCCGCCGCAGACTGTCCGCGAGCTATGCGCTGCCCAAGGCATTCGTGTGCTGTCGATCAACGCGCTGTACCCCTTCGACGTGTGGAATGACGAGCGTCGTGCGCAAGCCGTGAAACTGGCGAGCTATGCCCGCGAGTGTGGCGCCGAGGCGCTGGTGCTCTGTCCGTTGAACGACCGCGCCGATCCACGTAGCGCCACCGAACGTGCTGCGGGATTGCGCACGGCATTGAGCGAACTGGCGCCGATCTTGCGCGAACACGGGATTCTCGGTTTCGTCGAGCCGCTGGGCTTCGAAGAGTGTTCGCTACGCCGCAAGCGTCAGGCGGTGGACGCAATCAAGGCCACGGGCGGGCTGGATGTGTTCCGCCTGGTGCACGACACCTTTCACCACCATCTGGCGGGTGAAAAAGAGTTCTTTGCGGACATCACAGGTTTGGTACACATCTCGGGTGTCGAAGACGACGCCGTGCCGCTGGAGAGCATCCGCGACGGGCATCGGGTACTGGTGGGCGAGGCGGACATTCTCGGCAACGCGGCGCAGATCGACCGCTTGCTCGGCGATGGTTACAGCGGGCATCTATCCTTCGAACCGTTTGCCGACAGCGTGCATGAACTGGCCGACATTCAGCAGGCGGTCTCGGCGAGCATGGATCATCTACAAAAGTCGCTGGCTTGATGAGGAATCCCCTGTAGGAGCTGCCGCAGGCTGCGATCGACCGCGAAGCGGTCGCGATTTTAGATCGCTGAAGGCCGTTCCGGCCTTATCGCAGCCTTCGGCAGCTCCTACGAGTGACCGTACCCCTTCATCTCTCTTCAAGGTGCGAACATGAAAACAACACGATTGACCATGGCCCAGGCGTTGGTGAAGTTCCTCGATAACCAGTACGTCGAAGTCGATGGGGTTCAGAGCAAATTCGTCGCCGGGATTTTCACCATTTTCGGGCACGGCAATGTGCTGGGCATCGGCCAGGCCCTGGAGCAGGACAGCGGTCAGTTGATCGTTCATCAGGGCCGCAACGAGCAGGGCATGTGCCACGCGGCCATCGGCTTCGCCAAGCAGAACCTGCGGCGCAAGATCTACGCCTGTTCCTCATCGGTCGGGCCGGGTGCCGCGAATATGCTCACGGCAGCCGCGACGGCCACCGCCAACCGCATTCCGTTGCTGCTGTTGCCGGGCGACGTCTACGCCAGCCGTCAGCCGGACCCGGTGTTGCAACAGATCGAGCAATTCCACGACCTGAGTATCAGCACCAACGATGCCTTCAAGGCGGTGAGCAAGTATTGGGACCGGATCAACCGCCCCGAGCAATTGATGAGCGCGGCGCTCAACGCCATGCGCGTGCTGACCGATCCAGCCGAAACCGGCGCCGTGACCCTTGCGCTGCCGCAGGACGTGCAGGCCGAAGCCTACGACTACCCCGACAGCTTCCTGCAAAAACGCGTGCACCGCATCGACCGTCGTCCCGCCAGCGAAGCGATGCTGGGCGATGCGCTGGCCCTGCTCAAGGGCAAACGCAAACCGCTGCTGGTGTGTGGCGGCGGGGTGCGTTACTCAGGTGCAGCGCAGGCGTTGCAGGCGTTTGCCGAACGCTTCGACATTCCATTCGCTGAAACCCAGGCCGGCAAAAGTGCAATCGTGTCGGCCCATCCGTTGAACCTCGGCGGCCTGGGTGAAACTGGCTCGCTGGCCGCCAATCTGTTGGCCAAAGAAGCGGACTTGATCATCGGCGTCGGCACCCGTTACAGCGATTTCACCACTGCATCGAAATGGCTGTTTCAGAACCCCGAGGTGCAGTTCCTCAACCTCAATGTCAGCGCGTTCGATGCGCAGAAGCTGGACGCTGTGCAAGTGCTGGCCGACGCCAAAGTCGCGTTGCAGGCACTGACCGAAGCGCTGGGAGAAAGCGACTACCGTTCCGCCTGGGGCGACCAGCCACAACAGGCGCGGGCGCAGCTGGACGCCGAAGTCGACCGGATCTACGCAGTCGAGTACCAGAACAAGGATTTCGTCCCGGAAATCAACGACCACCTCGACCCTGCGGTATTGCGCGAATTCATCGAGCTGACCGGTTCGTGCCTGACTCAAAGCCGGGTGCTGGGTGTGCTCAACCAAAGCTTGCCCCGCGACGCGGTGATCGTCGCCGCAGCGGGCAGTTTGCCGGGGGATTTGCAGCGGGCGTGGCGCAGCACTGGGGTCAATACCTACCACGTCGAATACGGCTATTCCTGCATGGGCTACGAGGTCAACGCCGCGCTAGGCGTCAAGCTGGCCGAGCCGCAGCGTGAGGTCTACGCGTTGGTCGGTGATGGCTCGTACATGATGCTGCACTCGGAGTTGGCCACCTCGATTCAGGAGCGGCGCAAGGTCAACGTGATTCTGCTCGACAACATGACCTTCGGCTGCATCAACAACCTGCAAATGGAACATGGCATGGACAGCTTCGGCACCGAGTTCCGTTTCCGCAACCCGGAAACCGGCAAGCTCGATGGTGATTTCGTACCGGTGGATTTCGCCATGAGCGCGGCGGCCTACGGTTGCAAGACTTACAAGGTGAACACCGTCGCCGAGCTGGAAGCGGCGCTGATCGATGCGCAGAAGCAAAGCGTGTCGACGCTGATCGACATCAAGGTTCTGCCCAAGACCATGATCCACAAATACCTGTCCTGGTGGCGGGTGGGCGTGGCTGAAGTGTCGACCACCGGCACCACCGCCCAGGTCTTCGAAAAACTAAACAAAGAACTGGCGAAAGCCCGCAAATACTGATCGAAGTCACCCCAGAATAAATCCAAAGGGAGCACTGAAATGGCGTTGAAATTAGGCGTAATCGGCACCGGCGCAATCGGCCAGGATCACATCCGGCGTTGCAGCCAGACCCTGCTGGGCAGTCAGGTCGTGGCCCTGACCGATATCAATCTTGAACAGGCCGCCAAGGTGGCCCGCGACCTGAACCTGACGGCCGAGGTCTATGCCGATGGACATGCGCTGATCAACGCGCCGGATGTCGAGGCGGTGCTGGTGACCTCTTGGGGGCCGAGCCATGAAGAGTTCGTGCTGGCGGCGATTGCGGCCGGCAAACCGGTGTTCTGCGAGAAGCCGCTGGCGGTGACCGCCGAAGGCTGTCGGCGGATCGTCGAGGCCGAGATCGCCCACGGCAAGCGCCTGGTTCAGGTCGGCTTCATGCGTCCGTATGATGAAGGCTATCGCGCATTGAAATCGGTGATTGATAGCGGCCAGATCGGCGAACCGTTGATGCTGCACTGCGCCCATCGCAACCCGACCGTGGGTGAAAACTACAAGACCGACATGGCGATCACCGACACGTTGATCCATGAGATCGATGTGTTGCGCTGGCTGCTGGACGACGACTATGTGTCGGTGCAAGTGGTGTTCCCGCGTAAAACCGGCAAGGCCTTTGCTCACCTCAAAGACCCGCAGATCGTCCTGCTGGAAACCGTCAAAGGCACGCGCATCGATGTCGAAGTGTTCGTCAATTGCCAATACGGTTATGACATTCAATGCGAAGTGGTCGGTGAAACCGGCATCGCCAGACTGCCCGAGCCGTCACAGGTGCAACTGCGCAGCGGTGCCAAACTGTCCAACGCGATTTTGATGGACTGGAAGGACCGGTTTATCGCGGCCTACGACGTCGAGTTGCAGGCGTTTATCGATGGCGTACATGCGGGCCAGGTCAATGGGCCTTCGGCGTGGGATGGCTATGCTGCCGCTGTCACGGCCGATGCCTGTGTCGAAGCGCAAAAGAGCGGCGCCATCGTGCCGGTAAGCCTGCCGGATCGTCCTGCTTTTTATGCCTGATCGCGATCCCCTGTAGGAGCTGCCGGAGGCTGCGATGCAATGTCATGTTCTACGACTGCTTCGCAGCCGATCGCAGCCTTCGGCAGCTCCTACAGGGGATGTTCACTTGCTGACGGAGAACACCAATGCGCATTGCCCTGGATCCCTATATGTACCGCCATCTGCCGTTGGGCAAGATGGTCGATAAAGTTGCCGAGCTGGGTTACGAACACATCGAGCTGTCGCCCCGCGAAGACTTTATGCCGTTCTACAAATACCCGCGTGTCGACCGGGCGCGGATCAAGGAGTTTCGCAAAGCCTTGAGCGACTCCGGGGTCAAGCTCTCATCGCTATTGCCGCTGTATCACTGGGCCGGCCCCGATGAGGAGCTGCGCAAGGCCGCCGTGCGTAACTGGAAGCGCGCGATCCAGATTGCCGTGGAAATGGATTGCGAACTGATCAACACCGAATTCAGTGGGCAGGCCGACAACGCACTGGTCTGTGAAAACCAGTTCATGAAGTCCATGGATGAACTGATGCCGATCTTCGAGCGCGAAGGGGTCAAGCTGGATATTCAGGCGCACCCCTATGATTTTTGCGAACGCAATAATGAATCGGTGGACATCATTCGCGGCCTCGACTGTGACTGGATCAACTACCTTTATGCCGCACCGCATACCTTCTTTTATGACGATGGCATTGGGGATATTGCCTCGATGCTCAAATACGCCGGTTCCAGACTGACACACTTGATCATCGCCGATACCTACAACCACAAGGCTTCGTCGGGTTTGCGCTATATCGTCAACCCGCCGGGGGTGACTGCAACGGTGCATCAGCACCTGGATATCGGGCAGGGCGAAGTGGATTGGCAGGCGTTCTTCTCTACCCTGCGCGAGATCAAGTTCGACGGCATCGCGACTGTCTCGGTGTTTGCCTGGGAGGAGCGGGCGGATGAATCAAATCGCTTTATGCTGGAACGGGTGAGGAGTGAGTTGATCAGATAGATCGCGTTGCCCGATCGATTCGCAGGCAAGCTGCTCCCACAGAGGACTGCAAAATCTGTGGGAGCAGGCTTGCAACTACGCGTCCCGCTGCGAATACCGCACCACACATTTTGAATCAAACAGGAGAACTCAATGCGCATTGGATTAGTGGGATATGGCAAGGGCGGGCGTTATTTTCACGCGCCTTTGATCGCCAGTTTGCCCGGTGCGACGTTTGTCGGTGTGGTCACCCGTTCGCCGGAGCGGCGCGCGGAGCTGGCCCAGGATTACCCAAAAGTGGCGGCGTTCGACACGCTCGCCGAGCTGGTCGCCAGTGGCATCGATGCCGTGGTGATTTCCACGCCATTGGCTTCACGCAGGACGCTGATCCTCGAAGCCATCGAGCTGGGCGTGGCGGTGGTCAGCGATAAACCCTTCGCCAACGACGCAGCGCAGGCCCGTGAGTTGGTTCAGGCCGCCGAACATCGAGGGGTGTTACTCAGCGTCTATCAGAACCGGCGCTGGGATTCGGATTTTCTCACGCTGCGCAAACTGATCGACAACGGTGTGCTGGGCGAGATCAGCCGATTCGAGTCCCGGGTCGAGCGGTATTCGCCCAAATCGGTGGGCAAGGTCAGCGGCGGTGGAATGCTGCGCGATCTGGGCAGCCATCTGGTGGATCAGGCGATGCTGCTGTTCGGCCCGGTTTCTCGGGTCTACGCCGAACTGGACTTCGCCACGGCAGACACGGAACTCGACCACGCTTTTTTCGTTTCCTTGACCCACGCCAATGGCGTGGTTTCGCATTTGTGGGGCAGCTGTTTGCAGAACTGCCCGGGGCCGCGCTTTCGGGTCAGCGGTTCGGCGGGCTGTTACAGCGTCGAAGGTCTGGACGGGCAGGAAGCGGCCTCGCTGGCCGGTCTGTCACCGAAAAGCGAGGGTGACCGCTGGGGCGTCGAAGAACACCGACGCTGGGGCTGGTTCGAGCAAGGCGAACAGCGTGAGCGCATTCCTTCCGAGCGAGGCTGCTGGGACGCGTTCTATCGCCAGTTACAGGAGGCTGTTGGGGGCAGGGGGCAGAACCCGGTCGATCCACGCGATGCGGTAGCGTCTGCGACCGTTCTCGATGCTGCGCGGTTGAGTTCGGAGCAGCGCAGGGTTATCGAACTCAGCCTTCCAGGCGCTATAAAATGAAAATAGAAAAGAATTCTAAAATAAGTTGATATAGAAATTATTTTCTAATAGAGTCGTTTCAGGTTGTCCATAAAACAAAACTAAAATTTGGAGACAGACCCTCGTGAAAACACCTATTCGTTTCACCTCCCTTGCTTTAGCGTTGATGTTGGTTAGCGGCGCGGCCTTGGCCGACCTCAAAATCGGCGTGAGCATGTCGCAGTTCGATGACACCTGGCTGACTTACCTGCGCGAATCCATGGACAAGAAAGCCAAGTCCATGCCGGGCGGCGTCAGTCTGCAGTTCGAGGACGCTCGCAGCGATGTGGTCAAGCAGTTGAGTCAGGTCGAGAATTTCATCAGCCAGAAAGTCGACGCCATCGTGGTCAATCCGGTGGACACCGCCGCCACCAAAAAAATCACTGACGCCGCGGTCAAGGCCGGGATTCCGCTGGTGTATGTCAACCGCCGGCCCGATGACCTGAACCTGCCCAAGGGCGTGGTCACGGTCGCCTCCAATGACCTGGAAGCCGGTGAGATGCAGATGCAGTACCTGGCGGACAAAATGGGTGGCAAAGGCAATATCGTGATCCTGCTGGGCGATCTGGCAAACAACTCCACGCAGAACCGCACCAAGGGCATTAAAGAAGTGCTCGCCAAATACCCGAACATCAAAATCACCCAGGAGCAGAGCGGCGTCTGGCTGCGTCAAAAAGGCATGGACCTGACCAACGACTGGATTACCCAGGGCAAGAAGTTCGATGCCGTCGTCGCCAACAATGACGAAATGGCTATTGGCGCCTCCATGGCCCTTAAACAGGCTGGCACTGAAAAGGGTTCCGTGCTGATCGCCGGTGTCGACGGCACACCCGACGGCTTGCGCGCTGTGAAGAAAGGGGAGATGGCGGTGTCGGTGTTCCAGGATGCCAAGGGCCAGGCCGACGGCTCGATTGACACCGCCGTGAAAATGGCCAAAAAGGAACCGGTTGAACCGGCCGTCTGGGTACCCTATCGCTTGATCACCCCGGAAAACGTCGATTCGTTCAAATAGCGCCTGTTTACCTCTTAATAACAGCTTTATTAATAACAAGAAGGTCGACTGAGGAGCTTGTCATCATGTTCGCTTCAGCTACTGCTTCGAGTATCGCCATGACCGATGTACTGGCTGGCGCTGCTGCGACCGACACGGCCGATGTGCCGTATCTGCTGGAAATCATCAACGTCACCAAAGGTTTTCCGGGCGTGGTGGCCTTGTCCAATGTGCAACTGCGCGTGCGTCCCGGCTCGGTATTGGCGTTGATGGGCGAGAACGGCGCCGGTAAATCCACCTTGATGAAGATCATCGCCGGGATCTACCAGCCCGATGCCGGCGAGCTGCGCCTGCGTGGCAAGCCCATCAGCTTCGACACACCACTGGCCGCCCTGCAGGCCGGGATTGCGATGATCCATCAGGAACTTAACCTGATGCCGCACATGAGCATCGCTGAAAACATCTGGATCGGCCGTGAGCAGCTCAATGGCCTGCACATGATCGACCACCGGGAAATGTTCCGCTGTACCGCCGCATTGCTGGAACGCTTGCGCATCAACCTCGACCCGCAGGAGCTGGTGGGCAACCTGAGCATTGCCGAGCGGCAGATGGTCGAGATCGCCAAGGCGGTGTCCTACGACTCCGACATCCTGATCATGGATGAACCGACGTCGGCCATCACCGACAAGGAGGTCGCCCACCTGTTTTCGATCATTGCCGATCTCAAGGCGCAGGGTAAGGGCATCATTTACATCACCCATAAAATGAACGAAGTCTTCAGCATCGCCGATGAAGTGGCGGTGTTTCGTGACGGTGCCTATATCGGCCTGCAGCGCGCTGACAGCATGGATGGCGACAGTCTGATTTCGATGATGGTCGGCCGCGAACTGACCCAGTTGTTCCCGGTGCGCGAAAAACCGATTGGCGATTTGCTGTTGTCGGTGCGGGATCTGCGTTTGGATGGGGTGTTCCAGGGTGTCTCATTTGACCTGCACGCGGGTGAAATCCTGGGCATCGCCGGGCTGATGGGCTCCGGGCGGACCAATATTGCGGAAACCATTTTTGGTATCACCCCCAGTGACGGTGGCGAGATTCAGCTCGATGGCGTCAGCGTACGCATCAGCGATCCGCATCTGGCCATTGAAAAAGGCTTCGCCCTGCTGACTGAGGATCGCAAACTCAGCGGCCTGTTCCCCTGCCTGTCAGTACTGGAAAACATGGAGATGGCCGTACTGCCGCATTACGCCGGCGGCGGTTTTATCCAGCAAAAAGCCTTGCGCACGCTGTGCGAGGACATGTGCAAGAAGCTGCGGGTAAAAACCCCGTCGCTGGAACAGTGCATCGACACCTTGTCCGGTGGCAATCAACAGAAGGCCCTGCTCGCACGCTGGCTGATGACCAATCCACGGGTGCTGATTCTCGATGAGCCGACCCGTGGCATCGATGTCGGCGCCAAGGTGGAGATCTATCGATTGATTTCCTTTCTGGCCAGCGAAGGCATGGCGGTGATCATGATTTCCTCGGAGTTGCCCGAAGTGCTGGGCATGAGCGACCGGGTCATGGTCATGCACGAGGGCGAGATGATGGGCATGCTCGACCGTAGCGAAGCGACCCAGGAGCGGGTGATGCACCTGGCTTCGGGCAATTCTGTTCACTAGCGGTTCGCTGAGACTACGCGGCAGAACACGAGGATTAACTGCAATGAACGCGATTCTGGAAAACAAACCCGCTGTAGCGTCGGTCAAGTCAAAACGGCGCTTGCCCACCGAACTGAGCATTTTTCTGGTGCTGATCGGCATCGGCCTGGTCTTCGAATTGTTTGGCTGGATCGTGCGCGATCAAAGCTTCCTGCTCAACTCGCAGCGTCTGGTGTTGATGATCCTGCAAGTGTCGATCATCGGCTTGCTGGCCATCGGCGTGACCCAGGTGATCATCACGACGGGCATCGATTTGTCCTCTGGTTCGGTGCTGGCGCTGTCGGCGATGATCGCCGCGAGTCTGGCCCAGACCTCGGACTTCGCCCGTGCGGTGTTCCCATCGCTCACTGATTTGCCGGTATGGATGCCGGTGATCGCGGGGCTGGGGGTGGGGTTATTGGCGGGGGCGATCAACGGCAGCATCATTGCCATCACCGGGATTCCGCCGTTCATCGCGACGCTGGGCATGATGGTGTCGGCGCGTGGTCTGGCGCGCTTTTATACCTCAGGCCAGCCAGTGAGCATGCTGTCCGATTCGTACACCGCCATCGGCCAAGGCGCGATGCCGGTCATTATCTTTCTGGTGGTGGCGGTGATCTTCCACATCGCCCTGCGCTACACCAAATACGGCAAGTACACCTACGCCATCGGCGGCAACATGCAGGCGGCGCGCACGTCCGGGATCAACGTCAAACGTCATTTGATCATCGTCTACAGCATTGCTGGCTTGCTGGCCGGGCTGGCGGGCGTGGTGGCTTCGGCGCGGGCGGCGACAGGGCAGGCCGGGATGGGCATGTCTTACGAGCTGGACGCGATTGCCGCTGCGGTGATCGGCGGTACCAGCCTGGCGGGAGGCGTGGGGCGCATCACCGGGACCGTGATCGGGGCGTTGATCCTTGGGGTCATGGCCAGCGGCTTCACCTTCGTCGGCGTCGACGCTTATATCCAGGACATCATCAAGGGCTTGATCATCGTCATCGCCGTGGTGATCGACCAATACCGCAACAAGCGCAAAATCAAGCGCTGAGTCACCGTTTCGCCACAGGGGTCAGTTCTGGCCCTTGTGTCTGGCTTTTGTTTCTAAAGACCAATCTTCGTTCACACCCTCGTTCAAAAAAACCTTAACAACAATAAAGAGGTGAGCTTTGCCATGGGCGCAAGAAAATCGAATGTGTTTGTTTCTCCCTGTCTGTTGGGGCTGGCAGCCATGTGTATCGGCGGACAGGTACTGGCGGCAGAGGCCTTTGATCCCGACTCCAAGTGGCTGACGGGTGACTGGGGTGGGTTACGTACCGAGTTGTTGGACAAGGGGTATGACTTCCAGTTGGAGCACGGCGGCGAGTTGGCGACCAACATAAAGGGCGGCTACGACGAGGATCATACGGCCCGCTGGACCGAGCAATTCGTGTTGGGGCTGAAGGTCGATCTGCAAAAGAGCATGGGTCTGGAGAACGCGCTGTTCAAGGTCGCGATCACCGAGCGTGATGGCCGCAGCCTGACCAATGACCGGATCGCTGATCCGCGTGTGGGGGGCTACGACTCATCACAGGAAGTCTATGGTCGGGGGCAGACTTGGCGGTTGACCCAGTTGTGGTTCAGCAAAGGCTTTCTCGATAACAAACTGGACGTGAAACTGGGTCGCCTCGGCCTCGGCGAGGACTTCAACAGCTTCCCTTGCGACTTCCAGAGCCTGACGTTCTGCGGTTCGCAGGTGGGCAACTGGGCCGGTAGTATCTGGTACAACTGGCCGGTCAGCCAGTGGGGCGGGCGGGTCAAATACAACCTCGATCCAGAACTGTTTGTACAAGTGGGCGCTTACGAACAGAACCCTACTAACCTGGAAACCGGCAACGGTTTCAAACTCAATGCCAGTGGCTCCAAGGGGACGGTGGTCCCGGTGGAATTGGTCTGGTCGCCGAAAGTCCGGGGGCTGCCGGGTGAATACCGCGTCGGTTATTACTACAGCAGCGCAAATGCCAATGACGTGCTTTTGGGCGTCAACGGGCAGCCACAGCCGCTGGTGGGAGGGGATTTCCGTTCTCACAGCAGCAAATCCGGTTACTGGCTGGTGGCGCAACAGCAAATAACCAGTCGTGATGGCGATGCCAGTCGCGGCTTGTCGCTATTCGCCAACCTCACGCTGCATGACAAGGACACCAATCAGGTCGACAATTTTATCCAGGCGGGCATGGTTTACACCGGCCCCTTCGATGCGCGGCCCAAGGATGCCATCGGGTTTGGCGTCGCACGGGTGCATACCAACAAAGACTATCTCGAACGTGCCGAGCTGCAAAACCAGATCAGTGGTCATACCGACTACAATGACCCGAACAGCATCCCGCTGCAGCATAGCGAATACAGCTCCGAGGTTTACTACGGCGTACATGTGACCAACTGGCTGACGGTGCGCCCGAACCTGCAATACGTGCTTTATCCGGGCGGTGTGCGGGAAGTCGCCGCCGCCTGGATCGGTGGTGTCAAAGTGGAAACGGTGTTCTGATTCAGGAAGGGAAGTGAAAATGCCTGCACAACCTCTATCGGGTTGTGCGGGCATTTGACCTTGGGTTTTTGTCGATCCTTTGGAACCGATGGACCGCCGCGTCGGTCAGACCGTCCTGTCGAGGGTCGTGGTCGTGTTGCCGCTGCTCTGGAAATCCCTGGCCAGAGCAGATTTCACGGGCGTTACGCGAGGCCGTGAAGAGGCACGCAGCAAGGGCGTTGGGCGACTTGTTGAGCAAATCCACGTCAATTATGTTGCTGTGTCTACAAGCCGGCCTTAGACTGCCGCCCCTCATAAATTGAGTGCCAGGTGGCGCTTGGAGACTATGGCGCTTTTTCGGCACCGCTGAGCCGCTCCCTAATTCGCCTTAATGCACGTATTTTTTATAGAGAAATCAATGACAAAGGACAAGTTGCTGGCGATGCCGGCCGATGACTACATGAATGCCGAGCAGCACGCTTTCTTCGTTGAGCTGCTGCAATCCATGAAAGTCGAGATCCATGAGCGAATCGAGCAGAGCCGTATTGCTATCGAAAGCCTGGACACGCCTGCCGATCCTGCCGATGCGGCTTCGGTCGAAGAAGAGCGCCACTGGTTGGTCAACGTAATTGATCGCGACCAGCGCATGCTTCCTCAGCTGGAAATGGCCCTGGCACGAATTGCCGATGACAGCTTTGGCTGGTGCGATGACAGCGGCGAGGCGATTGGCCTCAAGCGCCTGCTGATCAGCCCGACCACCAAGTACTGCATCGAAGCTCAGGAACGTCACGAGCAGATCGACAAGCACCAACGTCAGGCCTGATGGGCGCTGGCGGTCGCTCTATGGGGGCATTCAATTGCCCCGGTAGGGTTGTGCCCGCTGTTTTGTCGGTTTGAACCCACCGACGTCGTTCGAATATACCAGTCGGCCTACCACTAACGACTCATGGCTTATGGTTGATGTCTGGCGTTTAATGCAGACAAATAACGATAAGCACAGGTGGGGTGAAGAGCATGGCTGGAGACGGACCTCTCATGGGGACGCTGGCGTCGCAGGCGCACGCCCAGAAAGCACAGACCCCAAAAGCAGAAAGCCCCCTCAACGGTTCACGCTGGCTCACGCCCTTGTTGCAGAGCCTGGCACTCAGCGTGCTGCTGCTGGCGATGGCGTTCATCGGTCTGTCGGTCTACGTCTGTCTGCCGTTGGCGCTGTTGCTGGTCTGGCTGCCGCGAATGCTGGCAGGTCCGACAGCACCGATCGCGGCGCTGAACAGTGGCAACGAAATTGCCGAACTGGCCCGCGATCTGTCCTACACCACGAGCCACAATGCGCTGTCCGCTGCGGGCGTAGCTTTTTCCGTGCGTCAATTGGCGGGCAGGATCCAGTCGCAACTCGATGCCGCCGAGCAGATAGTCAGCAGCGCCGACGTGATGATCACCACCGAGCAGGCAACCTCACAGCTTAGCCAGCAAGCCCTCGCAGCAGCCAGTGAAGCCCGGCAGAGCAGCGACGCCGGACGCAGCGTGCTGGCCGAGTCCATCAGCCGCATGCACCTGTTGAGCAAGCGCGCCATCGGCAGTCGCGAGCTGATCGAAGCCCTCAACCAACGCAGCTCAGACATTCAGCGTGTCACCCTGGTCATTCAGTCGATTGCCAGCCAGACCAACCTGCTGGCGCTCAATGCGGCCATCGAAGCCGCCCGTGCCGGCGAGCATGGACGTGGTTTTGCCGTGGTCGCCGATGAGGTGCGCGGGCTGGCCGGGCGTACTGCCAGTGCCACTGAGGAAGTCGGACAGATGGTGGCTGACATTCAGCAGTGCACCGGGCAAGTGGTCGAGCAGATTCGGCAACTGTCCAGTGATCTGGACAGCGGCGTGGAACAGGTCGAGCACACGGGTCAGCATCTGGAAAACATTGCCCGCCTGGCGGCCGGTGTGGAAACGCAAGTCAGCGAAATCGCGACTGGTGCGCAGAACAATCAGGAGCACTTGAGCAGTTTATTCACCGCTGTCGAGCAGATGCGCGGCGATCTAGCGATCAGTGACGAGCAGACCCGGCAGCTGGCCAAGGCAGCGGTGCAGATGGAAGGCCAGGCGGAAACCATCAGTGAGCGGCTGGCGCAAGTCGGGCTGGACGACTATCACCAGCGTATCTACGACCTTGCCCGCGAAGGCGCGCGCCAGATAACGGCTCAATTCGAAACGGATATCGAGCAGAACCGCATCAGTCTTGAGGATTTGTTCGACCGCAGTTACCAACTGATTCCCAAGACTTCGCCGAGCAAGTTCCAGACACGTTTCGACCGTTACACCGATCAGGTATTGCCCTTGATCCAGGAGCCGCTGCTGCCGCGCCACGAGGGCCTGGTGTTTGTCATTGCCTGCACGCCGCAAGGGTACGTGCCGACGCATAACAAGGTGTTCAGCCAGCCGCTGACCGGCGATATCAAACTCGACACTGCTCAGAACCGCACCAAGCGCAAATTTGATGATCGCACCGGCCTTCGGTGCGGCAGCCATCAACAGCCGGTGTTGTTGCAAACTTACACCCGCGATACCGGTGAGTTGATGCACGACCTGTCGGTGCCGATCATGGTCAAGGGGCGTCACTGGGGTGGCCTGCGTCTGGGCTACAAGCCCGAAGGGCTGCCGCAGCACAAACGCGGGTAAGCACTCAGGAGATCCCGCCCCGTCTTCGACACCGCGCTGTCGCGCAGCAAACTGGGGCTCGATTCTGCCCGGAGGGCGTAGGAGAGACCGGGACGCGCAGTCTTGTCTGCGAAAGGCCGGGGTCGCGTCCGACACGAAGGACCTTCCAGCGGTGGTGAATCCAACCATTTTGCGACTGCTTCGCAGCCGATCGCGGGCAAGCGCGCTCCTACAAATAATCTTTTATTTCAGCTGGTTATGCATTGTTTGATAGGAATCATCTGCAAAGTGGAGCTGCCACTGATCAAGTTGATGGTGGGTATTAGCGTGTTCAATGGCCTTGTATTGCCTCTTTTGCAGGGCATATAAGTTAATAAGCTCTCTAAGTTCCATAGTGTATGTGGGATACTTCTGAAGTATCGCGATGACCTTGACGCCCGTGCAGGGCTGAGCAAGCTGTTTTAGATCAGACGTATTTATTGATTTAAGCAAGCTGATCCTCAGCTGTACCATACAGGCGGTTACATCATGGTTTCTACATTCAAAACGTCAGGGACGGCGGACAGCCGAGACCCTGAAATGCGCGGCGTTACAGTGCGCATCGGCATGTTCTTCGACGGAACGGGTAATAATCGAATCAATAGTCAAATCGCGGCCGATTGTCGTGCGCTGGCCGCGGAGAATAATAATGCTCATAGCCGTGCCTGCGGAGGGCGTCATGCCAATCCTGACAGTAGTTACGCCAATGATCTAAGTAATGTTGCCAGACTCTATGAGCTTTATCGTCAGCGGCCCACGGCGCAAAAAACCAGGAATGGATTGAGCGTGTATTGGCCGATCTATGTCAGTGGTGTGGGTACGACGTCCGGCAAGTGCGATTCGGTATGGGTGGGCCAAAGTTTCGGTCGCGGCGCCACGGGGGTCATAGCGAAGGTTGCCAGCGGTGTGAAAAAGCTTTCCGTTGCGCTTGAGGCGTTCCAGGCCAACAACCCTGGGTGTGTCATCGAGGGGCTGGAGTTCGACCTGTTCGGTTTCAGTCGCGGTGCCGCCGCCGCCCGACACTTTGCCAATGAAGTATTGAAACAGGCAAAAGGCTCCCTTGGCTCCTTGCTCAATCAACGGAGCATTCCGTGGGGGCCGGATTTCGCCTGGCATAACGCAAGCGTGAGACTGAAGGTGATCGGTCTGTTCGATACGGTTGCAGCCATCGGAGGCATTGAAGACCTTGGGAATGTCCGGGACGCTACCAACAGGCAGGTCAATCTCTACCTGCCGCCCGGCGCAGCACAACACGTGCTGCATCTGGTCGCTGGCGATGAACAGCGGCGTAACTTCGCCTTGAACAGCATCGCCCCGGATTGGCCAAAGGAAATCGTGTTACCGGGGGCACATTCGGATATTGGCGGTGGCTACCCTCTGCACATGCGCGAAAAGGTGCTGCTGACCCGGCCGCGCCGAAGCATAGTCAGCTTCGATACGGCATGCCACGCCAGCCCTGCCTGGCAGGAGACCGAGTCCGATCTTCGGGCAATGGATGCCAGGCAATGGCTCGATCCGCTCGATATGGAAGCTTCGTTGCGCGTTGAATGCCGTGAAAACCATCCGAAAGCAGGCAGCGACAAAGTCGGGGTAAAAGAGGTCCTGGCGGCGGTGAGCCTGGAGCGTCGGGTCTACGGCCATCTTTCCCGGGTCTATCTACGAGTGATGCATGAGTTGGCCTGCGTCGAGGGTGTGCCTCTGGAGCCGGTACCGGACAGTCCCGACTTAAGCCTTGTGCCGGAGCTGCAAGTCATCGCGCAAAAGCTGATCGCTTATGCCAAAGGAGGGCCTTACACGCTTAGTGAAAGCGAGCAGAGTCTGTTGCGTCGGCGCTATATCCATCGATCCGCCCACTGGAACGCATGGGTCGGTAGCGGGGCCAGCTTGAGCAATGTGGTGTTCGTCCATGCGCCCGAGCCGGGAGGGCGTGTTCGCCACCCGAACGTCGGTCAGCCCGGTTATCCCCAGTGAGGCGTCCCGATCGGGCCTGGGTGCCGCACGACTCCGGGCCCGGTCAATCGTGAACTAGGCGTTCAAACCGCCAGCGTCGACCGCTACTTTCAAGGCTTTGGCCGACTCTTTTGCAGCAGTCGCAGCGACATCAGCTGTCTTGAACCAACGGTCTTTCTCGACTTGATGGTAGCTGATGGTGTTTTTCCCCTCTTTGGCGCGCATCACGATTACAGCCTGGTACTCGCCTTCGACTTCCCTGGATTCGCCCCAGATGAAGAATTCGCCGATATCAAATTCAGTCACTATTACCTTCCCATGGAGACGAGTTGCTACTCTACGGCGCGCTAGCGCATCGCCCGTTTTTTTTGTAGTGGGCGAGTATGGCAGTTGTTGAGGCGCGCAGGCTGGGTTTAGTACTAAGGATGACGAATGACAGGTTGCCGGATCAAGGCGTCAATCAGCCGGTCTCTGCTTCCCGCGCCCTCATCAGCCTGTCGGTATTGCCCTGTAGCGGACGAAAGGTATATACCCGTGGGACGCCGCTAGCCGGTAGAATTGCGTTTTAATCCTTGAACTCGTCGTCCGGTACCGTCTGGCAACTGAAAGGGTGATTTCCTGCAAGGCTGGAAGCCCGTATGACGAGACGCCGAGCCGGTTATCCACTAATCTTCTGCACTTGGTTGTTGGCAGATCCCTTTGCCAGAAGTCTGCAACCGTCCTCGAAACGCCGGGGATGTCGGGTCAAGGTGGGTCAGCGTTTTTTGTGCGGTAACCTTTGTTCAGTAACCATGGGTTGTAAACAGCTGTATCAAGGCCGGTTTTCTGTGGTGCCCGAACGATGTCGGGCAAAGTCATTTTCAAGTTTGAGGATCTTTCATTGGCAGTAAGTAATCTGGATATGCACGCGTTATTCGTACTTGGCGATCTTCGTGCCAAGCTGGTCAAGCAGTTCCAATCCCGTTTTGTCTATGTCACCGAGCAGACCGCCGAAGGCATTTACATCGCTGAAATCGATACCGAAACCGCGCTGGTGGTGGACGACAAACCGCGACTGGAACTCAAGGTAGGCGACCATTTTCGCGCTGCGGTATTGCCCAGCCGTGAAGGCGGCAAGTTCGAACTGAAATTTCGCGATATCAAATTGACGGTCTACGGCTTGGGCGAGTACGCGTACGTCAACACGGCTGACGGCCACGGCATTGTGTTCAAGGAAGGTCATACCGTGGTCACGGTCTTCGCCGCCAACGAGCAGTTGCAAGGCACGCTAAGCAAGACGTTGAAAGCCGTTACCGGCAAAGCAGCGAAATGGCGCAAGGGCGAGCTGACATTCAAGGCCAGCGAGTAAGAAGAACGGTAACGGCCGTGTCTTGCAAGCGTGTGAGTACGTGCACAACTTATCAGGCATGTCCCTCTGGAAAGGAACCTCTACTACAGTCTACTGACTGAGTATTTGAAGCCCGGGCTTTTCGCGTTCAAGCGAAGTTGTCTACGGGCCAGGTTCATTCGAGGGACACAAGCATGAAAGGAATACGTGCGCTGCTGGTCAGCCTGTTGGCGACAGTGAGCCTGTTGAGTGCGGCATCGCCTGTGCGGGCGGCGGAGCCGATGATCCATTTCGCTGACCTGAACTGGGAAAGCGGCAGTTTGATCACCGAAATCCTGCGTTATATCGTCGAAAAAGGTTACGAGCTCCCTACCGACACCTTGCCGGGCACCACGATTAGTCTCGAAGTTGCCCTGTCAAAGAATGACATCCAGGTGATCGCCGAAGAATGGGCCGGTCGCAGTCCGGCCTGGGTCAAGGCTGAAGCAGCGGGGCAGGTGGTCAGCCTCGGCGATACCGTCAAGGGGGCGACGGAGGGTTGGTGGGTGCCGGAGTATGTGATCAAGGGTGACCCTGAGCGCGGTATAAAACCCATGGCGCCCGATCTACGTAGCGTCTCGGATCTGCCGCGCTACAAAGACGTGTTCAAGGACCCTGAAGAGCCGAAGAAGGGGCGCTTTTTGAACAGCCCGATTGGTTGGACGTCGGAAGTGGTCAACGGCCAGAAACTCAAAGCCTATGGGCTCAGTAATAGTTACGTGAACTTTCGTAGTGGTTCCGGGGCTGCGCTGGACGCTGAAATCACGTCCTCCATCAAACGCGGCCAGCCGGTGTTGTTCTACTACTGGTCGCCGACACCGCTGTTGGGACGCTACAAATTGATTCAGCTGCAGGAGCCGGTCTTCGACGCAAAAGCCTGGAAAACCCTGACCGATGCATCAAACCGCAAACCGCAGGCGACCCGTTCTCCGCCCTCGAAGTTGAGCATTGGCGTGTCTGCGCCGTTCAATAAGCAGCATCCGGAACTGTCTGGGTTCTTCAGCAAAGTCGACCTGCCGATCGATCCGCTGAACAAGGCATTGGCGGACATGAGCGAAAAACACCTGCCCCCGCGGCAAGTCGCCGAGGCGTTCCTCAAGGAACACCCGGACGTGTGGAAAGCATGGCTGCCTGAAGAGGTTGCGACCAAAGTCAGTGCCAGCTTGAAATGACGCCCAATCAGCAACCGATCAACGCCCGTCCGGATCACCTTCGCTGCGACCGCCACTGACTTCCGGCGGTACATCATCGCCGGCCATGCGCTTGCGGAACAGGCCGGTACGGGCCAGCAGCAAGGTCGTCACCGGAACCGTGATCGCCAGCAGCACCGGGATCAACCAGGCATGGATCACCGGTTCGGATTTCAGCGCCGAGAAATAGATGATCGACGCCAGCGCCACGCACCATGCGCCTAACGTAGTGGCCAATGCGGGCGGGTGCATGCGTTGAAAGAAATCTTTCATGCGCAGCAGGCCGAGGGCACCGGTCAAGGCGAGCAGGCTGCTGGACACCAACAGAGCAGCGGTGATGACCTCGACCCAGAACGGCAACACACTGAGCGAGTTCATTCGATCACCTCGCCGCGCAGCAGGAACTTCGCCAGGGCGAAAGAGCCGACGAAGCCGAACAGGGCAATCAGCAGCGCCGCCTCGAAGTACGTGTCGCTGGCATAGCGGATGCCCAGCACCAGCATCATCAACATGGCGATGATGTACAGGTAATCCAGGGCCAGAACCCGATCCTGCGCCGACGGGCCTTTGAACAGACGAATCAGGGTCAACACCATCGCCAACACGAAGAGGCACAGGCTGAGCAGAATGGCGTTGGAGAGCAGGGCACTCATTGAAAAATCTCCATCAACGGGCGTTCGTAACAGCGTTTGAAGTGTTCGATGAACTGCGCCTCATCGTCCAGATCGAACACATGCATCAGCAATACGCTGCGGTCCAGCGCCAGCTCGGACCAGACGGTACCGGGAACCAGCGTGGCGATTACCGACAGGGCGGCCAGGCCATTGGCATCTCGCAGATCCAGCGGCACTTTGATGAACGCCGAGCGAGGCGGACGCCGTTTGGCGTTCCACACCGTCCAGCCCACGGCCAGGTTCGACGACACCATGTCGCAGGTCACCTGCAGGCACAGTTTCAGAATCACACCGGGCTTGCGAATCCTCACCGGCAAGGGTCGCAAGGGCGCCATCAGCAAGGGCGCGAAAAACCCGAGAAGCGCGCCAAGCAGCAGGTCGCCGGGGCTGAGGGACAGGTTCAGCACCAGCCACAGCAGCCAGAGTGCCAGCGATAGCCAGGGCGCGGGGAGCAGACGCTTCATGGCTGTATCTCCTGTGCGGTGGTGCCAGTCGGGCCGGGCAGTGGTCGGGTGGCCATGACCGACAACACGTATTGCTGCGGATCATGCAGCGCCGCCGCCGTGTCCTGGGTGTAGCGCAACAGCGGTTCGGCCTTGAACGTCAGGGCAATGCACAAGCCCAGCAGGATCACGATGGGCAGGCACTCATAGCGGCGCAGCAGGGGAGACGGCCGTTCTCTCGGGGTCCAGAAACGCTTGATGCCGACCCGGGAAAAGGCCAGCAGTGAGGCCAGACCGGAGAAGATCAACAGGCTGATCAGCGCCCAACGGGTACCTGAAACCGCGGCGTCCCTGGCCACGTCCAGCCCCAGTGGATTGAGCAAGGCGCTGAGCAGCGTCAGCTTGCCAATAAAACCGGACAGTGGCGGCATGCCGATGATCAACAAGGCGCAGGCGATGAAGCTCAGACCGAGGAAGGCCATGGTCCTCGGAATCACCTGACCGACCACGGCTTTCTGTTCATCGTCGAGGTTGGTGCCTGGCGGTGGCTGCGACGCCTCCAGGGGGCGGGGCGGTTGATCGGCGTCTTCTTCGAGGGGGATTTCGTTGGCCGAGCGCGAGCGTTCGATCAGTTCGGCGAGCAGGAACAGGGCGCAGAGGGTCAGGGTCGAACTGACCAGATAAAACAGCGCGCCAGCGGTCAGGCTCGGCTGGGCGAAGCCGATGGCCGACAGCAGGATGCCGGCCGACACCAAAATACTCAGGCTGGCCATGCGCTCCAGGCGTTGTGCGGCCAGAATCGCCACCGCCGCGGTGAAAATCGTCGCCATGCCGCCGTAGATCAGCCAGTCACCACCAAAAAACGCGGACGCTCCCGCTTGCGCCGAGAACAATAGGGTCCAGAGCCGCAGCAGGGTGTAGACGCCGACTTTGGTCATGATCGCGAACATTGCCGCGACGGGTGCGCTGGCCGCCGAGTAGGCAGGCACCAGCCAGAAATTCAGCGGCCACATGCCGGCCTTGGCCAGGAACGCCGTGGCGAGAATGGCTGCGCCCGCCTGTAACAGACCACGATCGGCTTCCGGCACCAGTGGGATCTTCAGCGCCAGATCGGCCATGTTCAAGGTACCGGTGACACCGTAGATCAAGGCCGCCCCGATCAGGAACAACGACGACGCCACCAGGTTGATGGTGATGTAATGCAAGCCCGCCGACACTCGTGCGCGTCCCGAACCGTGCAGCATCAGGCCGTAGGACGCCGCCAGCAGCACTTCGAAGAACACGAACAGGTTGAACAGGTCGGCGGTCAGGAAGGCCCCGTAAAGGCCCATCAACTGGATCTGGAACAGGGCATGGAAACTGGCACCGGCCCGGTCCCAGCGCGCCAGGGCGAAGAGCAGGGCGCAGACCCCGATGATCCCGGTCAACACCAGCATCAACGCGGACAAGTGATCCACCACCAGCACGATGCCGAACGGCGCTTCCCAGTTACCCGGCAGGTACACGCCGATGGAGCCCGTCGTACCGTCCTGCTGAACCCAGACCAGCAAACAGATCGAGATCGCCAACCCCAGCAGGGTGGAGAGCAGGTTGATCCGGCCTTTGAGTGGCCGATGCTTTTCGCCGAGCATCAGCATCAGGGCGGCGGTCAACAGGGGCAGCAGAATGGGGGCGACGATCAGTTGATGCATCAGCGTCATTCTTTAGGCTCCTGGCCATCCACATGGTCGGTGCCGGTCAAGCCCCGTGAAGCCAGCAGTACCACCAGAAACAGCGCGGTCATGGCGAAGCTGATGACGATGGCGGTCAAGACCAGCGCTTGTGGCAACGGGTCGGTGTAGTTGAGCAGGTCATGGGGGACGCCGTCCTTGATGATCGGCTCCTTGCCAATGAACAGGCTGCCCATGCTAAAGATGAACAGGTTGACCCCATAGGACAGCAGGCACAGGCCCATCACCACTTGAAAGGTCCGCGGTCGCAGAATCAGCCAGACGCCCGAGGCCGCCAGCACACCGATGGCGATTGCAATGACTTCTTCCATCAGGCGGCTCCTTGCGCAGCTATGGGTTTGGGCAGCGAGGTCGGGCGATGGCTACGCACCGACTGGTGAGCCAGAGCGGTGAGGATCAGCAGCGTCGAGCCGACCACCACGGCGTACACGCCGATATCGAAAAACAGGGCACTGGAGACATGCACGTCGCCCAGCAACGGCAGATGCACATGCGCGGTATGGGTGGTCAGGAATGGGTATCCCAAGGTCATGGCACCCAGGCCGGTGATGGTCGCAAACAACAGACCGGTGCCCATCCAGCGCAGCGGCCGCAGGCTCATTTTCGCTTCAACCCACTGGGTCCCGGCGACCATGTATTGAAGAATGAAGGCCACTGACATCACCAGCCCGGCAACGAACCCGCCGCCCGGCAGGTTGTGCCCGCGCATGAACAGGTACATCGACACCACGACGGCAATCGGCAGTAGCAAACGCACCAGTACGGCGGGCACCATCATGAAACCCAGTGCGGTGTCGCTGGCGCTGCGCGGGTTGACCAGGTCGGTGACCACGTCGCGGGCCAGCAAACGTTGCTGCGCAGGCAACGGGAGACTTTCTTTCGGTGGCCGGAAGCGTCTCAGCAAAGCGAAGACCGCCAGCGCGACAGCCACCAACACGGTGATCTCACCCAGCGTATCGAAGCCGCGGAAATCCACCAGCATCACGTTCACCACATTGCTGCCGCCGCCTTGAGGCAGGGCTCGGCTGAGGTAGAACGAAGAAGTCGTATTGGGGGTTGGCCGGGTCAGCATCGCGTAGGACAACAGCGCCATGCCGCCACCGACCAGCAACGCCAGCAGCAAGTCACGCACTCGACGCGCCCGTGCCCGGTTGAGGCTGCCGGGCAGCGGCGCGACCTCTTCGTTACGCCGTGGCAGCCAGCGCAGCCCGAGCAGAATCAGCACGGTGGTCACCACTTCCACCACCAACTGGGTCAGGGCCAGATCCGGCGCAGAGAACCAGACGAAGGTCATACAGGTCATCAACCCGCAAACACTGACCATGGTCAGCGCCGCGAGACGGTGATATTTAGCCTGCCACGCGGCGCCGAGGGCGCAGGCAATCGCGATCAGCCACAGCGTCACGAACACCGCCGAACCTGGAATCTTCGGTCGGTCACCCCAGGTCAGGCCGCTGGGGTACAGCGGAATCAACCCGGCAATCAGTGCGACCACTACCAGCAGGAACAACTGTGCCTGCAAACGGCGGGTACTGAACTGTCGCTCGAAACGCCGCGCCCAGCGCATCTTCAGGATCAGTGCGCGTTCGAACAGGTGCTTGCCGTTCAGTCGGGACACCAGCGGCGGCCCGGCAAAGCGATCTTGTTTCAGCGGCGTGCGCAACAACAGATACAGCACGATCCCGCCGCTCATGGCCAGCAGGCTCATGATCATCGGCGTGTTCCAGCCGTGCCAGATCGCCAGGCTGTATTCGGGCAACGTGCCGCCCACCACTGGCTGTGCAGCGGCGGCCAGCAGCGGACCTACGGATTGTGCGGGAAAGATTCCGACGATCAGGCAAGTGAACACCAGCAGTTCCACCGGGGCGCGCATCCAGCGCGGTGGTTCGTGCGGGGTGTGGGGCAAGTCGGTGGCTTTCGGGCCGAAAAATACATCCACGGTAAAGCGTAGCGAGTAGGCGACGCTGAAGGCACCGGCGATGGTCGCAACCACGGGCAAGGCCATCTCGACCCAGGCCGTGGAGGAAATGAACACGGTCTCGGCGAAGAACATCTCCTTTGACAGAAAACCGTTCAACAGCGGAACCCCGGCCATGGACGCGCTGGCGACCATGGCCAGGGTGGCGGTGTAGGGAATCACTTTGATCAGGCCACTGAGCCGTCGAATATCGCGGGTGCCGCTTTCGTGGTCGATGATCCCGGCGGCCATGAACAGCGAGGCTTTGAAGGTGGCGTGGTTGAGAATATGAAACACCGCCGCCACAGCGGCCAACGGGCTGTTCAGGCCGAGTAGCAGGGTGATCAGCCCCAAATGGCTGATGGTCGAGTACGCCAGCAGACCTTTGAGGTCAGTCTGGAAGATCGCTGTGTAGGCGCCCAGCACCAGCGTGCAGGCGCCGGCTCCGCTGACGATCCAGAACCATTCTTCGGTGCCGGACAGTACCGGCCAGAACCGTGCCAGCAAAAATACCCCGGCCTTGACCATGGTCGCCGAGTGCAGATAGGCCGAGACCGGGGTCGGCGCCGCCATGGCGTGGGGCAGCCAGAAGTGGAAAGGGAACTGCGCGCTTTTGCTCAAGGCGCCAATCAGGATTAAAGGCAGTAACACCGGATAAAGGGCGTGGGCGCGAATCTGATCGCCGGCCGCCAGCACCTTGTCCAGGTCGTAGCTGCCGACCACATGGCCGAGCAGCATCACCCCCAGCAACAACGCAAGACCACCTGCACCCGTGACCATCAGCGCCATGTAGGCGCCGCGACGGGCGTCGGCGCGGTGGTGCCAATAGCCGATCAGCAGGAAGGAAAAGAGGCTGGTCAGTTCCCAGAAAAACACGATCTGCATCAGGTTGCCGGACATCACCAGGCCCAGCATGGCGCCCATGAACGCGAGGAAAAAGGCGAAAAAGCGCGGCACCGGATCGTCCGGCGACATGTAATAACGCGCGTACAAGGACACCAGCGCACCGATGCCCAACACCAGCATGGAAAACAGCCAGGCAAAACCGTCCATCCGCAGGACGAAGTTCAGGCCCAGGCTGGGTAACCAAAAGAATTCCTGGCGAATCACACCACCGTCGGCGATCTGCGGGTACCACAGGGCGACCTGGATCGCTCCGATAAGGCTCAGGATACCGGCGAGAATGGATTCAGCGTTACGCGCATTGTGCGGCAGGAGGGCCGCGAGACAGCTGCCAATGAAAGGCAAAAGCAGTAGAACTATCAGGGACATAGGCTTCTAATCTGCGGGGAAATGGCAAGGATGATACGTGGCAGGCCGCGGATCACCAACCAGCAAGCTGTGGCAGAATCCTACAGGCCAAGCTGAGAAGGGTAGTTTGGGACTGGGTCTTCTGGTGAGTTTGCTGTAACGGGTTTACTGCTTTCATCGCAAATAAATTCCCCACAGAAAACATGCGATCCCCTGTGGGAGATTCTATGTTCTCAGGCAACACGCAGAACTTATGTAGGAGCTGCCGAAGGCTGCGATCGACCGGGAACCGGTCGCTTTCTTGAGATAGCTGAAGGTCGTACCGACCTTATCGCAGCCTTCGGCAGCTCCTACAGGGCCCCAGTTTGCTGCACGACAGCGTAGCGTCGAAGACGGGGTGGGATCTCCTACAGGTGATTTTCAATCAGCCTTGCCCAACGCTTCCCGTTGATCCTCTTCCTCCGCTAGCGCCACCTTGGCCCGTCCTTTCATCTCACTGACAATCACCCCCGCAACGATCAATGCCGCACCCAGCAGGGCGATGGCGGGCAGGCGTTCACCGGCCAGACGCCCGGCAATCCCGCCCCACACGGGCTCACCGGCATAGATCACGGCCGCGCGGGTGGGTGAGACGGTTTTCTGCGCCCAGTTGATCGCCAACTGAATCGCCGCGCTGGCAGCTCCCAGACCCACGGCGCTGATCACCAGCAACCAGGAAAACTCCGGCAGCTGTTCGCCGGTCGGGGCCACCATCATGAACGACAGCGCCGAAGCCGTTGCCAGCTGCACCACCGTCACCCGGCGAACATCGACCTTGCCGGCATAGGCGCCGATCAGGATGATCTCAGCGGCAATTGCGATGGCGCTGACCACAGTGGCCATTTCGCCCGGGCTGAAATTCAGCGAAGCGCCATTAGGGCCCGACAGCAGCATCAACCCGGCGAAGGCCAGGCCAATGCCCAGGCTTGGCATCAACCCTGGACGACGGCCTAGCACCAGCCATTGCAGCAATGGCACGAAAGGCACATACAACGCGGTGATAAAGGCCGACTGGCTGCTGGGAATGCTTTGCAGGCCGATGGTTTGCAGGCCATAACCGAGCATGATAGACACGCCGATCAAGACCCCGGCCTTGAACTCCAGCAGCGTCAGATCGCGCAGGATTCGCAGTGAAAACAAGGCGACAATGGACGCCGCGGCAGCGAAACGCACGCCGACAAAAAACAGCGGGCCGCTGGCGGTCAGTGCATGCTGCACCAATAGAAACGTCGCGCCCCAGATCACGGTAATCAGGATCAGAGCAGCTTCTGCTTTACTGACGCGGGGAGTCAGGCGGGTAGACTTCATGGTATTCACCGAGCTTTAGGGGCTTGCGTACGACAAGAGTGAGACGCACAATGCGTCGAAAGTGGGCAGTATACTGCGCAAATCGAATCAAGCGAGCAATATAGTGCACAAAGACAGTTCTCAGAGAGCCCCGGTGCTGCAACACGTCAGCCAGAATGTGCGCCGTCTGCGCAATGCCGCGGATCTCAGTCAGAGCGCCCTGGCGGAGAAGTCCGGGGTGAGCCGCAGAATGCTGGTGGCCATCGAGGCGGGCGAGAAAAACGTCAGCCTGGCAACCCTGGACCGGGTCGCGGAAGCGCTGGAGGTGGCGTTCAGTGATCTGATCCAGGCGCCGGATGTGCGTGACCCCAGCCGCATCAACGAAGTGGCCTGGGCAGGGTTGATCCCTGGCAGTAAAGCGGTGCTGCTGGCCAAAGCGATGGCCAAGCGCGAAGTGGAACTGTGGGAGTTTTGCCTGGAACCGGGCGAAATCTATTCCTCGGAAGCCGACCCTGAGGGCTGGAGTGAGCAGGTGTATGTCTTCGAAGGCTGCCTGAGTATCGGTCTGGCCGATGAGATCCACAGCGTCGAAAGCGGCGAGTTTTACATGTTCGCCAGCAATCAGGTCCATACCTATCGCAATGATGGGGCAGTGGCCGTGCGGTTCGTGCGCAACGTGGTGTTGTGAGCACGGAAAGCACTATTTATGAAGGCGCACTTTTTTGAAGGAAGCATGGGCAATGACCGAGTCGCATCCTGGACAGGCGGTCCCTGCCGTCCGTACCGCCGATATCCTGATCGTAGGTGGCGGTCTGAGTGGCAGCATGTTGGCCGTGCAACTGCTGCGACTGCCGGGTAAACGACGGATTCTGATTGTCGAGACCCGCAGTGAGTTGGGACGTGGTGAAGCCTACAGCGCCACCGAATTGGGTCACACCCTCAACGGCAACGCCGCGCGGATGAGTGTCGAGCCGGACAATCCTGACGACTTGACCCAATGGCTGGGCGACTACATCGCCGCCGGTGGCTGGCCCGAATCTGCCGAGCAACAGGTGCCGTTGGCCGAATTGTTCCCGCCACGGGGGATTTTTGGTCTGTATGTGCAGCAGCGGCTGGCGGAAGCCCGGGCGCTGGGTGCGACCTATGGATCGAGTCTGGAGCATGTGCATAGCGAAGCGGTCGATCTGCAAAGCAGCGACGCCGGTGTGCGTCTCACCCTCGGCGACGGCAGCCAGTTACAGGGCGCATTTGCGGTGCTGGCCACCGGCATGTTTCCCGCTGCGCGCACCCCGCAGCGTGAATCCAGTGGTCTCAATGCTGCGGCGGTCGATCCGTGGGATATCAGCGCCATGAGCCGGCTCGACCCTCAGGCCAAAGTACTGATCATCGGCTCTGGTTTGACCATGGTCGATGCCTTGGTGTCCCTGCAGCAGGCCGGGCATCGCGGTCCGATCGAAGTATTTTCTCGCCACGGCCTGTTGCCACACGTCCGCCGCCAGCCGCCCGTCTGGGTGGATTTTCTGGCCGAGGATCACAGTATCCGCAGCACGCGCCAGTTGCTGCGCAAAGTGCGCGAGCAATGCCAGCAAGCCATCGCGGAGGGAATCGATTGGCAAGCGCCGCTGGACACCGTGCGCGCGCATATTGGCCGCTTGTGGAACCAGGCCAGTGATGTGCAGCGTCGACAGTTCGTTCGCCATGTACGGCCCTGGTGGGAGAGCCATCATCATCGCTCGCCGCCGCCCAGCGCGGCATTGCTGGCACGGTGGGTGGAACAGGGGCGGTTGAGCATTCACGCCGCGTCATTGCAGGGACTGGAAATACTCTCGACGGGGCAGTTGCAGATCCGTATCCGCCGTCGCGGCGAGACCGAGCCTTCGCATGTCATTGGCGATGCGCTGATCAACTCCACGGGCATCGAATACGACTGGCGTCGGGTGGATCGAGCGCTGCCCAGACAGCTTCTGGCGCGGGGCCTTATCCGGCCCGGGCCGCTGGCACTGGGCATCGCTGCGCAGCCCGACGGGGCGTTGCTCGATGCGCAAGGGAAGGTTTCGAAACGACTGTTCGCCATGGGCCCGCCGTTGCGCGGAATGTGGTGGGAAAGCACCGCGGTGACCGACGTCGCCAGTCAGGCCAAATCGCTGGCGGAGCGATTGGCTGCGCTGCGCTAGTGTCTTGAAGACAAAAAGCTGATGCATAAAAAACGCCGCTCAGGCGATGAGTGCCGAGCGGCGTTCGTCCACTCTATTGGGGTTCAGTCAATAGTGGTCTCACAGACTGTAGCTGATCCTGCTGATATTGCCTTTCATTCTTGATCAAAAAGCTGGCGACGTTTGTTCACCGCCAGCTCGCCGATTCTGATCAGCCGGGTGCGGGTGATGTTGCGGCTCAAACCCAGCAGGTTGGCGGTGTGCACCTGGTTGTAATGGCTGAAGCGATAGGCAGCGCGCAGCAAGTTGTCTTCGACCTTTTCGTGCAGGGCGCCGGCGTGTTCTTCGAACAGCGCGTGAAACGCTCGGGTCAGCAGCGCCTCGGCGGATTCGTCGACCGGTGGGCTGTCATCCCGGCGTTCGATGCGCAGGTTCGACAGGCGCAGGTCGTCGCGCTGGATCAGCCCGTCGCGGCAAATGAGCAGGGTGTGATGGATGACGTTTTCCAGCTCGCGGATATTGCCCGGCCAGCTGTAGCCCTTGAGCTTGTGTTCGGCCTCGGCGCTGATGCTGATCTGGCCGTAACCCAGGCGTCGGCTGTAGACCTCAATGAAATGCCGGGTCAACGGCAGGATATCGCCGGGACGCTCGCGCAACGGGCTCAGTTCCAGGCTGACCACATTCAGTCGGTAGTACAAATCCTCGCGAAAGTGCCCGGCGTTGATGGCTTTTTCCAACTGTACGTTGGTGGCCGCCAGCACGCGTACATCAATGGGAGTGCTTTTGCGTGAACCCAGGCGCACCACTTCGCGCTCCTGCAAAACCCGCAGCAGTTTGACCTGGATGTTCATCGGCAAATCGCCGATTTCATCGAGAAACAACGTGCCGCCATTGGCCTCCTCGAACCAGCCGGCCTTGGCGCCGAGAGCACCGGTGAACGCGCCTTTTTCATGGCCGAACAACTCGGCTTCGACCAGCGATTCGGAAAACGCTCCGCAGTTGACCGCCACAAAAGGGCGATTGCGCCGGGCGCTGAGGTTATGGATATGGCGCGCCACCAGCTCCTTGCCAGTGCCGGTTTCGCCGATGATCAGCACACTGGCTTCACTGGGCGCAACCTGTTGCACATGCGCGAGCAGTGCCTGGGATCTTGGATCCTCGAAGACCTGAGCGGTGGCCCGGATCGACGTCGCCAGGGCTGGCGATGGGGGTAAGGTCAGAAGCTGCATAGGCATCACTTTTGCTGGAGTAGGAGATCCCGTGGTCTGTCAGATACACCGCTATCCTGTGGGAGCGAATTCATTCGCGAAGAGGCGGGCACATCCAACATCATCGGCGCCTGACACGACGTATTCGCGAATGAGACTACGCGTCCCGATTGCTCCCACAGTGGATCTGTCTACTGACCTCTGGCGTTGGCCTTGGCGGGCAGCACGTCGTTGGCGATCATTTCTCCGAAGGGGCCGGTCAGGTTAGTGATGCCGCGCCCGGCCAGACTCGCGTAGGGTTCGGGCAGCAGCGGGAACACCAGTTCGGCGAAGCGATAGGCTTCTTCGAGGTGCGGGTAACCGGAGAAGATAAAACTCTCGATCCCCAGGTCTGCGTACTCCTTGATCCGTGCCGCGACCTCTTGTGGATTGCCCACCAGCGCCGTGCCGGCACCGCCACGTACCAGACCGACGCCAGCCCACAGGTTTGGGGCGATTTCCAGGTTATCGCGACGCCCGTCGTGCAGCGCCGCCATGCGTCGCTGGCCTTCGGAGTCGAAGCGCGAGAAGGATTTCTGCGCAGCGGCGATGGTCTCGTCGCTGATGTGTTCGATCAAGGTATCGGCGGCTTTCCACGCTTCTTCGCTGGTTTCACGCACGATCACGTGCAGACGAATCCCGAAACGCACCGTGCGCCCCTTGCGCGCAGCGCGTTCGCGAATGTCAGCAATCTTCTCGGCGACGGCGGCCGGTGGCTCGCCCCAAGTCAGGTAGACATCCACCTGATCGGCGGCCAGATCGTGAGCAGCGTCGGAGGAGCCACCGAAGTACAACGGCGGGTAGGGCTTCTGAATGGGTGGGTACAGCGCTTTGGCGTTCTGCACGCGTAAGTGTTTGCCTTCGAAATCCACTGCTTCGCCTTGCAGCACGCGGCGCCAGATCTGCAGGAACTCATCGGTGACTTCGTAGCGCTGGCTGTGGTCGAGGAAGCTGCCGTCGCCACGGTTTTCATCCGGGTCGCCACCGGTCACCACGTTGATCAACAGCCGGCCCCCGGACAATCGATCCAGGGTCGCGGCCATCCGCGCCGACACGGTCGGCGAGATGATCCCGGGACGAATCGCCACCAAATAACGCAGGCGCTCGGTTAACGGCACCAGGGCCGATGCGATGACCCAGGAGTCTTCACACGAGCGGCCGGTGGGAATCAGCACGCCGTGATAACCCAGGTCATCCGCCGCCTGGGCCACTTGTTTCAGGTAGTTCAGGGTGACGGGGCGCGCGCCCTTGGTGGTGCCCAGGTAATGGCCGTCGCCGTGAGTAGGGAGGAACCAGAAAACATCCATGACAAGTCCTTCAAGCAATGTTCAGCAGTTTTGGATGGACGCCACAGCGCGGCGCCGATGATGCGTTTTTAATGACTATTGCCAGACGAACAGTTGTTGAGGAGCAGTTGCTGGAGCAACAGTTCGTTGAGCGAGGGGGCTAGTTATAAAGCCTGAGATTTATTCCGTAAAAGAACCTAAATCCATATTTTTAGATCTTTTATGTATATGAGGGGGTGTTTCTTCACGCGGGGGTATACGGGGTATTCAGTGCAGGTCCTTGCAGACCTGCCGTCGGGCTTGGGCTCAATCAGAGATTTACGCGAGGCTGTGGGGCGCTGATAGCGCCCCTCTCGTTTATTCCTTGCTCAGATCCACCAAGGGCGTCTGACGAACCTCGGTCGTGCGCCCGGCCTGGATCGTACTGACTTGCTGTAGCGCTTTGTCCACTGCAGGTTTGTCGGCCAACAGGCTGTAGTTGATCTGGAACTGACGTTGCTGTTTCGCCTCAATGGTCGGGACCAGGTTGAGCGGACGCTGGTAGTGGCGGTTGTAGGAAAAGCTGGTGCCCGGTTCGAGGCCCGTTACATAGCCTTGACCCTGGGTATCGGTATTTTTCCAGAGCGAGAACACCGGCAGTTGCTCGATGTTGAAACCCACCGACACACCGAGGTTGCCTGCCCGGTTATGCAAGACGGTAAGGGTGTCACCCTTGGCGTCGGCATACGGCACGATGTTGTAGACGGTCTCGTCGTAATCACGAGTAGGGGCTTTATAGGTCTGCCAGTCGGACAGTTCAGCCTTGGCCTTGTCATTGAAGGGCGACACCTGCTTGACCGGCGCGGCGAAGCGCGCGCCCTGTTCAAGAAAGGGCGTGCTGAAATTGCTGTGGTACAGCGCCTGGTATTCCTTTGGATAATCGCCATTGTTGGT
The DNA here is from genome assembly GCF_056680425.1 of Pseudomonas sp. ASL3. Taxonomy (NCBI): domain Bacteria; kingdom Pseudomonadati; phylum Pseudomonadota; class Gammaproteobacteria; order Pseudomonadales; family Pseudomonadaceae; genus Pseudomonas; species Pseudomonas sp. ASL3. The sequence continues at coordinate 805,954 of NZ_CM155281.1, forward strand.
CAGCGTGTCGTTCAATGAGAACTCCGCTGAGCCGGGCTTGATCATCAGTTCGGTCACGATCGAGAAATCGACTTTCTTGAACGCCTGCTCCTTCAATTCACCCTTGAGATGAATGGCGTAAGGAGGCGTTTCGTCGATGTGCAACGTCACTTTACTGGCCGGAATGTTCGCGGCACGGCCATGCAGGGTGAGCAATTCGCCATTGTCCATGCCGGGGTGGCCGACCCATTCGTAACCGCAGCGGACGACTAACTCGTTGAAGCCTTCCAGCCACCCGAGGCCACCGCGGCCGTTAAGTTCGATGAACGCCGGATTGACCACGTCCTTGACCGGCGAATCCCAGCCCATCCGCACGTCACCCACCGACGCCCGCAAAACGTTCATGCCACGGGTGGGGACGACCGACAGTTTCATCAGACCATTGTCGATGTCGATGATGCTTACGCCTTCCTGGCGTCCGCCATGCAAGCTGCGCATCGTTATAGAAAAAGGCTTATCGGTCTTGACCCCAAGCTGCTCGCTGGTAATCCGTTGGTCTTTTGCCGCGACGTCAGTGTCGAGCAGCACATAGTCCCAGGCCATGGCCTGTTGAGCAGCAGCCAAGGCACTGAGGCCAATAATCAATTTGAGTGAGTTCATGCAAAGCCCTTGTTGGAGTTATTCGACTTTTTGAAGGAGGTGAATCGTTTCAGCAGCCAGAGGAGTGTAGCCCGAATCTGGAAGAAGTTGGACCTGCGAAGGAGAGCTTTCCAGAGTCAACGCTGACCTGCATTGCGAAAAATAGGGAGCGTCCAATCAGCGCTCCTTTTTTTTGAGTTGCAAATACCTGGATGGCTAATTATCCTCACGACTGCGCCAATGACGTATGAGGAGAATGGATGATCTTCATAGAGACGAGGATTTTTACGCAGGACGTCACCGGGCTTCTCAGTGAGGAGGAATATCGGGAGTTTCAGATTTTTCTGGCACTCAATCCGCAAGCAGGTGATGTCATTCAAGGAACCGGTGGCCTGAGAAAGGTGCGTTGGTCAGGTCAAGGAAAGGGTAAGCGTGGAGGGGTCAGAGTGATTTACTACCATGTCACGGTGGCTCACCAGCTGCGCTTGATTCTGATCTACCAAAAAGGTGTCAAAGACGAACTCACGGCTGAGGAAAAAAAGCTGCTGAGCGAGCTGAACAAAGGGTGGTAATGATGGAAAAAGAACTCTTTAACCGTCTTGTAGAAAGCATGACTGAAATGAACGAGATCGTACGCGGCAAGCGCGAACCGTCTCGTGAGTTTCACGTGGATGCCTTGAAAATAAAGGAAATCCGTCAGGCAACGGGGCTCTCCCAAACCAGTTTTGCCAAGACAATCGATGTGGCTGTCGGTACTTTGCGTAATTGGGAACAGGGCCGTCGTGAACCGGAAGGTCCCGCTCGAGCGTTGCTTCGTGCGATTTGTAACGATCCGGTGCATGTGTTGGCGGCTTTGAAGCATTGATCCGGGTAATGCGATTTGTCAGACAGATTGCCTTCGCGAACAAAACTGCGCGTCCCGGTCCGCGAAGGCGCCGGAAGGAGCAACGCCAAACGCTGATTTAACGATATCCTCTGCCTCACCGCGAAGCAGAGATCCTCACCCCATGCTCCACAAAAACCTCACCCGCCGTCTGGATCTGATCACTTTGCAATTGTTCGTCGCCGTGCACGAAGAGGGCACGTTGACCCGGGCGGCGGCGCGGGAGGCGATTGCGGTGTCGGCGGCCAGCAAGCGCTTGATGGAGCTGGAGGACGCGCTCGGTATTGGCCTGTTCGTGCGTAACGCCAAAGGCATGGCATTGACCGCAGCGGGGGAGACGCTGCTGCACCATGCGCGGCGGATGCTTTTCGATGTGGAGAAAATGGGCCTCGAACTGGGTGAACACATTCAGGGCGTGCGCGGTTATGTGCGGATGCTGGCGAACCTGTCAGCGATCATCCAGTTTCTTCCGGAAGACCTGCACGACTTCGTTTCCAGCCACGAGCAAGTGAAAATCGACCTGGAAGAGCGCCCCAGCAATGGTGTGGTGCAGGGCATCGTCGACGGTGTGGCGGACATCGGCATTTGCTCGATGGACACCGATACCCAAGGCCTGTTCAGCATTCCTTACCGTCACGACAAACTGGTGGTGGTGATGCGCAGCGACCATCCATTGGCCGAGCGTGATCACGTCGCGTTCGCCGATACCCTGGACAGCGACCATGTTGGGCTGCATGCCGCCAGTTCGATCAACATGCGCACCCACGCAGCGGCCCGTGCCTGCGGGCGGATCCTGCGCCTGCGGATTCATGTTCCGGGTTTCGATGCGGTGTGCCGGATGGTCCAGGCCAATATGGGCATCGGCATCCTGCCGCAAAAGGCTTATGAACTGTTCGGTCGTTCCCTCGGGCTGACGGCGGTGGCGTTGAGTGACGACTGGTCCGAACGCACCTTGATCCTGGTCGCCCGTGATCTGGAGGCGCTGTCTCCGGTCAGCCGCCTGCTGTTCGAGCACCTGCGTCGCCTGGAAAATGCCGCGAGCTAGACACTTCTCCCCAAGCCTTCGCGTTTCGCGAACGGAGCTTGCCAACTGACGGTTGGATTCTTCAGCGACTGATCCTCTAGCCTTGGCTCATATTCCAATAAAAAGCATGAGGTACTGAAGATGACTGCCCCTCTGAGCGGAATCCGCGTTATCGAGATCGGTACGCTGATCGCGGCCCCCTTCGCTGCACGCCTGATGGCTGAATTCGGCGCCGAAGTGATCAAGATCGAATCGATGGGTCAAGGTGACCCTCTTCGTAAATGGCGAAAGCTCCACGAGGGCACGTCCCTGTGGTGGTACCTGCAATCGCGCAACAAAAAATCCCTCGCCCTGAACCTCAAGTCCCCCGAAGGCATCGCCATCGTCAAGCAGCTCGCTGAAAGCACCGACGTGCTGATCGAGAACTTGCGTCCCGGCGCGCTGGAAAAGCTCGGCCTGGGCTGGGACGTGCTGCACGCACTGAACCCCAAACTGACCCTGGTACGCATTTCCGGCTACGGCCAGACCGGTCCCTACCGCGACCGTCCCGGTTTTGGCGCCATCGGCGAGGCCATGGGCGGGATTCGTTACACCACCGGTACTCCCGGTTCGCCGCCGGCACGGGTGGGTGTCAGCCTTGGCGATTCGCTGGCGTCGATGCACGCCGTGATGGGCGCACTCATGTCGCTGCTGCGGGTCAAGACCGGGCAGGGCGATGGGCAGATCGTCGATGTATCGCTGGTGGAAAGCGTATTCAACGTCATGGAAAGCCTGGTGCCGGAATACGACATGCTCGGCCATGTGCGTGAGCGCAGCGGCGGTGCGTTGCCGGGCATCGCACCGTCCAATACCTACCCGACCGCTGATGGCGCCTACGTGGTGATCGCGGGCAATAGCGACCCGATTTTCAAGCGCCTGATGCAGGTCATTGGCCGCGCCGATCTGGGCGAAAACCCCGAGTTTGCGCACAACGATGGCCGGGCGCTGCAAAGCGCGATGCTCGATGAGGCGATCAGCGTCTGGACCGCGAGTCAGCCCATTGATGCCGTACTGCAAGCCCTGGAAACCGCTGAAGTACCGGCCGGACGTATCTACTCGGTGGCTGACATCGTCGCCGATCCGCACTATCAGGCGCGGGGCATGATTCTCGATGCCGAGTTGCCGGGCGGCGCGGCGGTGAAGATGCCAGGCATCGTGCCCAAGCTTTCCGAAACCCCCGGTTCAGTCAACTGGCAAGGGCCGAGCCTGGGCCAACACACCGCCAGTGTGCTTGGCGAACTGGGCATGACCGAGCTGGATATCGCACGGCTCAGAACCGATGGAGTGGTGCAATGATCACTGATTATTCCGACAGCCTGATCGTCCAGGAAGTCGCGCCGCGAGACGGCCTGCAAATCGAACCCAAGTGGGTAGAAACCGCTGACAAGATCGCCTTGATCGATCAACTGTCGCTGGCTGGATTTTCCCGCATCGAAGCCGGCTCCTTCGTGTCGCCCAAGGCCATTCCGGCGCTGCGCGATGGTGAACAGGTGTTCCTCGGCATCCAGCGTCATCCGGGCGTGACCTACGTCGCCCTGGTGCCCAACCTCAAGGGCGCACAGCGTGCCTTGAGCGCCGGCGCCGATGAGCTGAATCTGGTGATGTCCGCCAGCCAGACCCACAACCTGGCAAACATGCGCATGCGCTGCGAACAATCGCTCACGGCGTTTGCCGATGTGGTGGCGCTGGCTCGCGGCACCCCGCTGAGCCTGAACGCTTCCATCGCCACCACCTTCGGTTGCCCCTTCGAAGGCGTGATCAGCGACGACCGGGTGATGCAGATTGTCGATGCCTATCTGGAGTTGGGCATGCAGGGCATCAGCCTCGCCGACACCACCGGCATGGCCAATCCACGGCAGGTTTATCGTCTGGTGCAGCGTGTGCTGACACGAATTCCAGCCTCGAAGTTGACCTTGCACTTCCACAACACTCGCGGCCTGGGCCTGAGCAACGTGCTGGCCGCTTACGAAGCTGGCGCACGTCGTTTCGATGCCTCCCTCGGCGGGCTGGGAGGTTGCCCGTTCGCCCCCGGCGCTTCCGGCAACATCTGTACTGAAGACCTGGTGAATATGTGCGAGGAAATGGGCATTCACACCGGCATCAATCTGCTGCATTTGCTGGCGATGTCTCGTCGTTTACCTGCGCTGCTGGGCCATGAAATGCCCGGTCAGGTGGCCAAGGCCGGACGCAACTGCGACCTGCATCCGGCGCCGGAGAATGTGCCCGCTTGATCATGTTTCACGCTTTCGCTTGACCAAGGGGGCGCACGCCCCCGGACCAGACAACAAAAACAATCGGACACCCACGGGAAGTCCGTCTGGAGAAAATGCAATGACAATCTCTGTTCTGAATGCGGACAGCACACCTGCGCAAGTGGTGAGCGCGGAAAAAGCCCTGATCAGTAAGGTTGCCTGGCGCCTGATGCCGTTGATCATGGTCTGCTACCTGTTCGCCTTCTTCGATCGCATCAACATCAGCTTCGCCAAATTCCAGCTACAGACCGACCTGAGCCTGAGCGACACCGCGTATGGTCTGGGCGCGGGCCTGTTCGTGGTCGGTTATGTGCTGTTCGAAGTGCCCAGCAACATGATGCTGTACAAAGTCGGCGCGCGCCGCTGGATCGCCCGGATCATGATGTCCTGGGGTGTGGCAACAGCGTTGATGGTGTTCGTCAACACCGAATGGCAGTTCTACGGTCTGCGCTTCATCATTGGCGCGATGGAAGCAGGCTTCGCACCGGGCGTGCTGTATTACCTGACGCTGTGGTTTCCGCAGCACTATCGCGGGCGCATCACCTCGATGCTGTTCCTGGCCTCGGCCTTCGCCGGTCTGTTCGGTGCACCGATCTCGGGTCTGGTGCTCGGCCATCTCGACGGTGTACTGAATATGCGCGGCTGGCACTGGCTGTTCCTGCTGGGCGGTCTGCCGTGTGTGCTGCTGGGCCTGTTGGTGCTGGTGGTGCTCAAGGACAAGATCGCCGATGCGCACTGGTTGACCGCCCAGGAGAAGACCTACCTCGCCAGCCGTATTGCCCATCACGAACCGCACAAAAGCGGATCATTATTGGCTGCGTTAAGGCTGCCGGGCTTCTTGATGCTCGGGTTGATTTACTTCCTGATCCAGGTGGCGTCCTACGGCCTCAACTTCTGGGCACCGCAGTTGATTCGCAGCGCCGGCACCGAGAGCCCGGTGATCATCGGGCTGCTCACCGCCATCCCGTATATCTGTGGTGCGATCAGTATGGTGGTGGTCGGGCGCTTGTCTGATGCCAGCGGCGAACGGCGCAAATACGTATCCGGTCTGGTGGTGCTGGGGGCGATCGGTTTCTTCAGTGCCGGAATTTTCGCGCAGCACACCACATTCCTGATCATTTCCCTGAGTCTGCTGGGAGCAGGCATCGTTGCTTCGATTCCAGCGTTCTGGGCGCTACCGCCAAAACTGTTGGCCGGTGCGGGCGCAGGTGCCGCAGGCGGGATTGCGGTGATCAATACCCTCGGCCAGTTCGGCGGCATCGTCAGCCCGATCATGGTCGGCCGGATCAAGGACCTGACCGGCAGCACCACCCCGGCGCTGTACGTGATCGGCGTCGCCAGCCTGGTCGCCGCCGCGCTGCTGCTTTGGGCGTTGCCAGCGAAATTGCGGACGTTGGATAAGATCGATTCTTGATTGTCAATCGACCAAGGCTGCTGCCTTGGTCGGCCTCATCGCAGCCTTCGGCAGCTCCTACAATTTTCGATTTCAATTGGAGATATAGGGGACCACGAATTCCCTGTAGGAGCTGCCGAAGGCTGCGATGCGGAACATCTGACACAACCCGCCATTCATTTTCTTTGGAAAAACAGCGCTTCTGCACACAGCCTCGGAAACTTGATCTATGGTCGAGGAGGCCAAGGAATTGTCGACTTCATTTAACGGACACCGTTTACGTACAGGACGATTTTCCGCCCCAGGTAACGTGTATGTACTCACCGTGGTGGTCGAGCAGCGCAAGCAAGTATTCTCTGACTGGCGATTGGGACGTCTTGTGGTGCAACAGTTCAGGTCAGCAGAAGAATGCGGGATGGTTCACTCCTTGGCCTGGGTGGTCATGCCAGACCACTTTCACTGGATGATTGAGCTGCAAAAAGGCTCGTTGCCCGATCTCATGTGCCGAGTAAAGTCTCGCAGTAGCCAGACACTAAAGCGCAGGACGCACCATAACGGCCGTCTTTGGCAAAGAGGCTATTACGACCGAGCGCTTCGGAGTGAGGACGACTTTAAAAAGGCTGCCCGTTACATTGTCGCCAACCCTCTGCGAGCCAGATTGGTAACGCGGATTGGAGACTATCCTCTTTGGGACGCCATATGGCTTTGAAGGTAATGAAATGGTCACCCTCGCCCCGTCTTCGACGCCGCGCCCAGCAAACTCGGTCTCTGTAGGAGCTGCCGAAGGCTGCGATAAGGTCGGTACGACCTTCAGCGATCTCAAGAAAGCGACCGGTTCCGTCGGACGCGACCCCGGGGTGATCGCAGCCTTCGGCAGCTCCTACAGGGGATTTGGGACAAGGAGCTGCCGAAGGCTGCGATGCGGTTTCTAATTTTCAATCAGAATACCGAGGCCCCGCACTTTCGGCCTTCACCCGTCACCTCCCCGAAACTTTGCCCTGCCATCCCTGTCATTTCTAGAACAGACAGCGCAGGGGGGCAGGTGATGGCACGAGCAATCTGGAAGGGCGCGATCAGTTTCGGGCTGGTGCATATCCCGGTCGCGCTGGTGTCGGCGACGTCTTCTGGGGGAGTCGATTTCGATTGGCTCGACAAGCGCAGCATGGACCCGGTCGGTTACAAGCGGATCAACAAGGTCACCGGTAAGGAAATGACCACGGAAAATATCGTCAAGGGTGTGCAGTACGAAAAGGGCCGTTACGTGGTCCTCAGCGAAGAAGAGATTCGCTCCGCCCACCCAAAATCGACCCAGACCATCGAGATTTTCGGTTTTGTCGACAGTGACCGGATCCCCTTGCAGAACATCGACACGCCTTACTTCCTGGCCCCCGACAAGCGTGGGGAAAAGGTTTATGCGTTGCTGCGCGAAACCCTGGTCGATACCCGAAAAGTCGCCCTGGCCAATGTGGTGCTGCATACCCGTCAGCACTTGGCGGCGGTGATGCCGCTGGAGTCAGCGATGGTGCTGGTGATCCTGCGCTGGCCGGCCGAAGTGCGCAGCCTGGACACCCTGGAGTTGACCGACGAGGTGACCGAGGCGACGTTGAGCAAAAGCGAGCGCGACATGGCGCGGCGGTTGGTCAAGGACATGAGCGTCGATTGGCAGCCCGATGAGTACCGCGACACCTTCGAAGAAAAGATCATGCAACTGGTCGAGACCAAGGCGCGCGAAGGCAAAATCGAGGATGTCGAAACCGACGTCGGCGAGCCGGAGCGCAAAAGCGCCGATGTCATCGACCTCACGGAACTGCTCAAACGCAGCCTGGGCAGCAAAGGCCCGGCCAAACGGCGGGCACCCGCCCGAAAGAAAACCACCAAAGCCACCAAAGCCTCTTGAGGTCTCTTTAGGAAAGTCTCCACCCGCTCCGATCCAGCGCAAGGTAATCGATCATGGCCAAGCCATTGAGTGAGTACGTTCGCAAACGTAATTTCGACATCACTTCCGAGCCGTCGGAGCTTGCTGATCGAAAGCCAACCCGGCGCGGCGCCAAGGCGTTGAGTTTTGTGGTGCACAAGCACGATGCGCGCAATCTGCATTACGATTTTCGCCTCGAACTGGACGGCACCTTGAAGAGCTGGGCGGTGCCCAAGGGGCCGAGTCTGGACCCGAAAAACAAGCGCCTGGCCGTGCACGTAGAGGATCACCCGCTTGGTTATGCGAACTTCGAAGGCAGCATTCCCGAAGGTCAGTACGGGGCAGGGGACGTCATCGTCTGGGACCAGGGCGTCTGGCAGCCCCACGGTGATCCGCGGGCGACCTACAAGGAAGGCAAACTCAAATTCACCCTGATTGGCGAAAAATTGATGGGCGAATGGGCACTCGTCCGTACCCACCTCAAAGGCAGTGGTGACAAGGAACAGTGGCTGCTGATCAAGGAAAAGGACGAGATCGCGCGGCCTGCCGAGGAGTACGACATCGTCGAGGCGCTACCGAAGAGCGTGATCAGCGGTGCGACCGTGGGCGAGACACGCACTGCGAAGAAAACCAAAAAAGCCAAAGCGTCCTCCAACGTCCCCGACAATCTGGCGCCGCAGTTGGCAACGCTGGTCGACAGACCGCCTAGTGGCGAATGGCTGTATGAAATCAAATTCGACGGTTACCGGATCCTGACCCATTTCAGTGCTGGGCACGTGCGCCTGCTCAGCCGCAATGGCAACGACTGGACCGAGCGGCTGGCACCGCAAGCCAAGGCCCTGGCCGCCATGGACCTGAAAGACAGCTGGCTCGACGGCGAGATGGTGATGCTCAACGACAAGGGCTTGCCAGACTTCCAGGCCTTGCAGAACGCCTTCGACATCGGTCGCAGTAAAGACGTCGTTTATTACCTGTTCGACGCGCCGTATCTCAATGGCCAGGACCTGCGCGATACGCCTGTGCAAGAGCGTCGCGCCGCATTGAAGAAGGTGCTCGACAAGCAGCGCAGTCGCCTGTTGCGATTCTCCGATGGGTTCACCGCGAACCACCGCGACATCGTCGAAAGCGCGTGCGCCATGTCGCTTGAAGGTGTGATCGGCAAGCGCGTCGGCAGCCCTTACGTGTCCAAACGCAGCTCGGACTGGATCAAACTCAAGTGTCGTTTGCGTCAGGAGTTCGTGATCGTCGGCTACACCCCACCGCAAGGCAGTCGCAGTGGTTTTGGCGCGCTGTTGCTGGCAGTCAACGAGGAGGGAGAGCAACCGGGGTTGGTGTACGCCGGCCGAGTGGGCACTGGCTTCAATCAGGCAACCCTGAAGCAACTGCACGAGCGTATGAGCAAGCTGGAGCGTGATTCGTCGCCACTGGTGAAGAAGCTGGGCGCTGATCAAGCGAAAGGTGTGCATTGGATTGAACCAGAACTGGTCTGCGAAGCCGAGTTCGCCGAATGGACCCGTGAAGGTATTTTGCGTCAGGCGGCATTTATCGCCTTGCGTAGCGACAAGCCGGCGGCTGACGTGGTCCGCGAGCATCCGCGCTCGGCTAAGGATATAAACGCTAAACCCAAAACAAAAACCGGCAAGGCCAAGGCAACGCCTGACATGGACAAAGGAAAAGCCAAAGGCAAAATCAGTGTCGCCGGGGTGGGCATCAGCCATCCGGATCGGGTGATCGACAGCGACAGCGGCACCCTGAAAATCGAGTTGGCGCACTTCTACGAAGCCATCGCCGACTGGGTGTTGCCGCATCTGAATCATCGCCCCGTGGCGCTGCTGCGTTGCCCGGAAGGTGTTAGCGGTGAACAGTTCTTCCAGAAGCATGCCGAGCAATTGGCGATTCCCAATATCAAGCAGCTGGAGCCCGGTCTTGACCCCGGCCATGCACGGCTGATGGAAATCGATACGGTGCAGGCGCTGGTGGGTTCGGCACAAATGGGCGCTATCGAATTTCACACCTGGGGCGCAACCAGCGACAAGATTGAAACCCCGGATCGGCTCATTCTGGACCTTGATCCGGACCCCGCACTGCCTTGGCGCAGCATGGTCGAAGCGACCCAGTTGACCCTGACTGTGCTCGACGAACTGGGTCTGCAAGCCTTTCTCAAAACCAGCGGCGGCAAGGGCATGCATATCATCGTGCCGCTCGCCCGTCAGGCGGATTGGGACACCGTCAAAACCTTCGCCAAAACCATCGCGCAATTCATTACCCAGCAATTGCCCGAACGTTTCACCGCCACCATGGGCCCGAAAAACCGGGTCGGCAAAATCTTCATCGACTACCTGCGCAACACCCGTGGCGGCAGCACCGTTACCGCTTATTCAGCCCGCGCCAGACCGGGACTGCCCGTTTCGGTCCCCATCAGTCGCGACGAACTCGCCGACCTGAAATCGGCCCAGCAATGGAATATCAGTAACCTCCAGGATCGTCTCGACAGCCTGAAAACGGACCCGTGGGCGGGGTACAAGAATCGTCAGCGGATTACCAAAAAGATGTGGAAGCGGTTGGGGGTTGAGGGGCCGTGAAGGCTGGGTGGGTAAGTGTTGTGCTGATTTTTGGTGAGTTGACTCAAATCCTGCGGCGAACTGCTATCTGTGCAGGCTGTGTGAAAACCTGACGATCATGTTTCAAACCAACGCCCCGACTTGTCGGGGCGTTGGTTTTTGGCCTTTGATCCCGAAATCATCGCTGTTCGTTTTCACGTCGCCGGGACAAAGCGTTTTGAGCGCTCCATGGCCAGTCCTGGGACGTTTGTCAGGCGCAAAAAAAGGCTGCTTAGCCCATCTTCGCCATCATTTCACGCGCACCCAGCACATTGATCGCCCTTTTAAAGTTATAGGCAAGCACCGCCAGCGACATCTCTATTCGCGCGCCTTTCAGTTGGCGTAGCAAGAACCGTCCATTGCCCATGATCCATTGCTTGAGGTTGCCGAAGGGGTGTTCAACGATGGACCTTCGTTCAACCATCTTCTCCGGATGCGCCTGCATGCGCTGCTCCATTCGCTCAAAAGCGGCCTCATGCGCATGCCGCGTTACTTTCCGGCGGGAGGTCTTGGTGCACTGACTTTTCAGCGGGCAGTGGGCGCAGTCACTGGGCAGTGCGTGGTAAATACGCGTGCCGCGATTCAGTTGCGTCAGCGTCAGTAGCTTGCCATTCGGGCACCGGTACTGATCGTCCAGGGCCTCATACGTAAACTGGGTGCGGTCAAAGAATTTTACGTCCCCGCCCCGCGTGTTGATCGTTCGATTCAGCGGCACATACGCCGTGATACCCGCGTCTTCACAGGCCTGGAATTGTTTGCCGTGGGAATATCCGGCATCGGCCACTACCGTCAGCTCTGACTGTTGCAGTACTTCTTTAGCCGCTTTGGCCATGGGTTCAAGCTGTTTGCGGTCATCGCCGTCCTGAGTCACTTCGTGGTGCAGGATCAAGCCGTTCTCGGCATCCACCGCCGTCTGCACGTTGTACGCCACGGCCATGCCTTGCGGCGCCCGCATCATCCGCGCCTCGCTTTCGGTGCTGATGAACTGCTCGACTTCCAGCGCCTTCATCACCTGCTGACGGGTCAGGTTGTTGTCTCGTTTGTTGCTCAGACGGGCCAAAGCGGCTTTGACTTTCTGCTTATCCACAGGCTGATCGGCGTCGTCTTTGTCCGCCCGATCAAGCTCCGCCAGGTACTGGGTAATCTTCTTGTTCAGTATTTCCTCATCGCGCTTAAGGTGCTTGAGGCTCATATGACGGCGCTTGGAGGCCACGGCTTTGAATTTGCTGCCGTCGATAGCAACCAGCTTGCCGGCGATTAGCCCCACTTCACGGCAAAAAAGAATGAAGAGTCGGCAGATGGCGGCGAATGCGGCACCGTTGTCTCTGCGGAAATCGGCGATGGTTTTGAAGTCAGGTGCGAGCTGATTGAGCAGCCACATGACTTCGATGTTGCGCAGGCATTCGGCTTCGAGGCGGCGTGACGAACGGATGCTGAGGAAATAGCCGTAGAGATAAAGTTTGAGCAGGTCTGCCGGATCATAGGGCGGGCGCCCGTTGCCCTTGAGGACAGCCTTGTCGAATCCCAGCTCCCGCAGATTGAGCTGGGTGACATAGGCATCAATGACTCTGACCAAGTGGTCTACCGGAATGGATTCTTCCAGCGACACCGGAAAAAGACTGCTCTGATCGCGCGCTATGCCTTGGATGTATGCCACAAAAATGCCCCCAATCTTCCGATGAAGGCATTTTCTTAGACCGTTGCAAGAATTGCCAGGTTTTCACACAGTCTGTGTGGGAGCAGGCTTGCCTGCGAAGAGTTCAGCGCGCTAGTGCCTGGGCTCGACAGCAAACGTCATGAACCACCGTATTGGCCGGCAAGCGCATTGATGTCTCTAGCCTCCAGCACGGCGTTGTTGGCGCCATGCCGGGCGACAGTCAACATGGCTTGACCGACCACTGTGGTGGTCAGCACCACGTTGGGCATCAGTCGCCGCAGCAATGGCAGAAGCGGGCGGGCGAGGGTGTAGAGAATCCGGTAGGACGCGGTTTTAGATTGCAATTGGTTCAGCGGTTGGATGACCCCGGGTCGGAACAGATACACCGCTTTGAACGGCAGACGCAGCAAGGCGTTTTCGGTCTTGCCTTTGACCCGTGCCCACATGCTGCGTCCTTGTTCGCTGCTGTCGGTGCCTGCCCCGGACACGTAAACGAAGGTCATCTGCGGGTTGAGGCGCGCCAGGCTGTTGGCTGCAGCCAGCGTGACGTCGTACGTCACGCGGCTGTACTCGGCTTCTGAAAGCCCTGCCGCTGTGATGCCCAGGCAGAAGAAGCAGACGTCGAAGCCCTGCAACTCAGCGTCGAGGTCGGCGTAATCGAGCAGATCGCACCGGACGATTTCATCGAGCTTGGCATGACGTTGCCCGGTGGCCGTGCGGCCAACGGTCACCACGCGTTGCACAACCGCGGCCGCGAGGCATTCTTGCAGCACGCCAAGGCCGACCATTCCAGTGGCACCAAACAGCAGAACATTCATCAGGTTTTTCCTCAGCGTTTCGGCAGTACGGGATTAGCGGCGAAGTCGGTCGACACACTGACTGCTTTCCACAGTTCACCCGCTGCGGCCCGTTTGGCTTCCGACTCTCCAGCGTAGTGCACGGCATCGCTGCCGAGCAGCAGGCGTTGAGGAGGGTCAGCGTGGTACGCCACTTTCAACACCACTTGGGCAACCTTGTCCGGGTCGCTGTTTTCGTTGCCGGCATACTGCTTGAGCAACTCCTGCCAGTTGCCGACAGTTTCCTGGTAGTCGGGGAACACGGGCACGGTGCTTTTCGCCGCACGCACGGCCCAGTTGGTGCGCATGCCGCCAGGTTCCAGCGTGGTCACATGAATACCCAGAGGACCAAGTTCCAGCGCCAGAACATCGGAAAACCCACCCACGGCCCATTTGGCCGACTGGTATGCGCTGAGCCCTACCGTTGCCGTACGCCCACCCACCGACGAAATCTGGATGATGTGGCCTGAGCGCTGTTTACGCAGGAAGGGCACTGCGGCTCGGGTGACATTGACCACGCCGAAGAAGTTGGTCTCGAACTCCAGGCGAAAGGCCTCTTCGTCGGTTTGCTCGAACGGCATGAGTTGACCGAAACCGGCATTGTTGACTAATACATCCAGACGCCCGAATGTATCGATGGCGACCTGAACGGCATCCCGTGCAGCGGCGCTGTCCGTGACATCCAGCGCCACGGCGCGGACCTGATCGCCATAGCGCTCGACCAGATCATCCAGACGCTGTGGATCGCGAGCCGTAGCGACAAGACGGTCGCCCGAGGCGAGGACGGCTTCTGCGATGTTGCGGCCAAGGCCGCTTGCGCTACCTGTGATTAACCAGACTTTGGACATGATGAATCTCCTGCTGATGGAAAGGACAGATATATGAGTAAGTAAGCACTCATTTATTAAGCAAAGCCATTACGCCTTGGCAATTGCATTCCAGTACGCCTCGAAACCGGCTTCGCGATAGCGTTCGGCCTGTTCCGGTTCATTGCTCATGAAATCCATAGTGGTCTCCGCCAGGGTGCGCATGATCGCGGCGACGAAGGCGGGCGGTTGTTCGCGAAATACACCAGTGTCGATACTCTGTTTCATTGTCGCGTTGATGTCGGCGAACGCGACGATACTGATGCTCTTACTCAGTTCAGTGATTCGATCCGACATGCTCAGCAGGGCCATGACTCTGCGTTTGTGGGGGTGGGCCACCCCCCAGTCGACATAGGTGTGCCAGGTGTGTCTGATACGACTCTTGATGCTTTCGTCCTTGGGGAAACCAGGCAGCATCACGTCGCGCAGTTCCGCCTTGAGTTCCAGGTACAGCTGGTTGAGCAGTTCGTCTTTGGTGCTGAAGTAGTTGAACAGCGTGCCCTCGGCCACACCCGCGCCCTTGGCGATCTTCGCCGTCGCCGCGCCCAGGCCTTGCTCGGTAAAGACCTGCAAGGCGGAATCGAGGATGGCGTTGCGTTTGTCTTCGCTCTTTGGGCGGGCCATGGCGTATCGGAAAACCGTTCAATGGGTGAGTAAGCACTCAGTTATACGCTTGTGCCCTCAACCTTTGCAAACGCGATGTGCTGGATGCGATAGATGGTCGGCGCGAGTGGCGATTGGGCGGGTAGGCGGGGGGTAACTATTTATCGTCGTTTTCGGGTGGGTTCGCTGTTCAGTGGGTTGTGGTCGCCATGTGATGACCACGACCCACTGACACAGGAATATCCGAAAGATGCCCGAAGTAACGAACCCCATTCTCAATGTAGAAACCATCAGCAGCGCCACGCTGCTACGCCAGCTATCCATGGTGCTGGATGATCCCATCGATGACCTCGCTTTACTCGACGCAGAGGATGATCAGAACCCTCAACCGGTTGAGTCCAGACACTATTTTCGAGTGGCCAGAGGCGTGCTTCAGCACATTTTTGGGCGTGATATTTCTTTCCGTTCCGATGATCTGTCAGACCACGAATCCAGACAGGACTTGAAAGTGGCGCAGCTGTATCAAAGTCCACTGACGCGCACCCTGATCGCCCGTGTATTGAGCTGTAGTGAAGACGACGTCACGCCGTTGATAACTCATCAGTTTTTCGCCCGCATTGCCTGGCTCAATGACGCGGCACTCACCTCCGAGAAAGCCCAGTCTCAACTGAGTTTCTATACCTATGGTTTTACCCCCTTTTGGGATCAGGACATTGAATTGGGCGAGGGTGCCTATTCCGAGTTGCATGATCTGCTCACGCCTGTTCCCCAGGAGCTGCAGGCATGGATGGTGCAGTTCAAACGAGGTCTGCGCCTGGCAACTGCTGCTGAATGGTTCACGCTGGCCCCGGCGGGTGCGCTGTATCAGGGTCTGGCCGCCGAAGAGCGTGCGGAACAAGACCCGGAGCAGGATGACGTACCGAGCGATTCGCTGAGTATCTTTGCCTCCGTTGTCTCCAGGTTGCTGCCCACCCACGGTGATTATCAGGACGAGGCATTGATGCACTCGTTGACCGAGCAGCTCGACTCACCGGGGGCCTGGGTGTCGATTGTGCATTACCTCCGAGCAATACCTGCTCAGGCAATCGTCGGCGAGAGGTTACTTGTCGATACGTCGACGCCGCTGTCCACGGCAACCCGATGTGATTTTTTCCGCCGGATCGCGGTGTATGTTCTGAATCCGGACAACGAACCCTGGCTGGATCGGGCTATTGAGCAGGCAAAAAAAGCTCCGGGAATGCGAGCGCTGTCGTTGGCGAACTTGCTGTGCGGCAAGCATCCTCAACTGCCCCCTGAACTGGCCCTGCGGATCGCTTCCCTGATGCTGATGCCCCTTGAGCCCGCGACCCTGCAACCAGATAAATCGCAGCCTCATTCGCATGCATTGAGCGATAACGTTCCCAGACTCGATCAATGGTGCACAACGCTGGAGGTCGACAGTCTGTTTCAGCGGCTCGGCATTAATCTGTTGTGCCAACAGGACGGTGGACGGCAGGTGTTGCGCCTTTCGCCTTGCGAAACCTGGCAGACGCTGATGCAGACTGCCCAGTTCAAATCCCTGTTCGCACCGATGCTCGCCCACATGAACTGGTATGGCGCCAATGAAGGCGAGCAGTCTTCGCCACTGATTACCCAGGCATTGGCGGGGCGCGCAATCGTCGAGTATTTTTTGGCGCCGACAGACTCGAGCCCCGAATCTATCGAAGCGTTCTATTTCAGCCCTAGGGTGAACGAATACAGCCATAACGAGCTACTCGATCAGGTGCGCCAGAGGATCAACACGCGCCAGCCGGATGCCTCGCCCAGCGTGATCAGGGTGCTTGAGTACCTACTGCTGCGGGAAATGGCACCGGAGTTGTTGGTACACGCGGTGCCCGATTCTCTCTGGTACGGTCGTTCATTGCAGAGCGTTTCGCTCCTGCATGGCGTGGCCTTGCCGGAGACGCTCTCGCGGGGATCCACCTCAACAAGCGGATTCGATGACGTTGTTGGCATCAGCGCCGAGATGACCCGATCCGATAATCCCGAGATCCACGCTTTATGGGTAAAGACCCAAACCCTGCCTGCATTGCGTTACGCGATTGCTCATGGCGCCATCGAGTGGTCGGGTGATGAAGACCTTCGCAACGCGACGGCGGGTCAAATTAGCCAGGCATTGCAGTACCTCACTGCCCAGCAGGATCTTCATGCTCAAGAGATGAACTGTTTGCTCTCGCTGACCCCCCCTGATCGACAGTCCATTGCGCAACAGCAATTATCCGAGGCCCAGGTGCCGGAAAGCCATTGGAACGTGGCGCCGTATGGGCATGCCGTGCGGACCTTTCTGGAAGGTTTGGGCCTGGCGGTTTCGTCCTCTTATGCCTGGGATGCAACGATCGCGACGCCGGGCATCCTCGACGATGTCGGTGCACCACCTCAAGCGCCTGCTTACCGCCCGACCCTGGTGGAATTGATGATGATGGGCGAATTTTATGTGCGGGGTAAATCGACGGTTCCTCAGGTGTACGAGCAGGCATTCGAGACGTTCCATCGGGCACTGAGCAATGCCGAGCGCCCGGTGATCAGACGTTTTCTGGCGGAAATGCCAGCCTCGGACAAGGCGTTGCTGGCAGCCTCGACCTGCGACGTGAGTCGTCTCAAGTTCGCTACCAAAGAGGGCGATCACGGCATTTTCATCCGCTGTCAGTCCGGTGATCACCGTCATGATTTCGATAGCCACGCAGTGGCCGAAACTTTTTTCGAGGTGATTCCCGCCGCCGGGGTGGCTCGGAAAGTGGTGCAGCGCTTCAACTACCACCCTGAGCTTGATCACGGGTTCAGCGGCAACATCGTCGAGACCGTCGAGAAGCAGCAACGCAATGCACAGAGAATCGCTAACGCGCTGGTCACGCCGCTATTGCCCGTTGACAGCAGTGCCTACCTGACGGGGGCCGTTTCACGCTCTGCGCGTGAGTTCAATGAGCCGCTTCAGGCAACGCTGGTTCCGTCACCGAATCTGATCTTTGTCCCGGATGCCTCTGAAACGGCGCTGGACAGTCTGGCCGCGCATGCCGCTGAACATCGGGTTGCTCACGCGATCGAGACCTTGAAACGCGAGCATCTGCATCAGACCGAGTGGGAGAAAATATGGGCCGCGGAAAAGTCCGTCGCTGACGGTATTGCCCGTTTGCTCATCCCTTTCTACGGCTGCATCAAGGACCTGAGCGCAGGCGAAAAGTCCGCCGGGGTCGTGATCGGCTGCGCCCTGGATATTGCGTTTGCCTTGATTCCAATGGGGCAGTTTGTCGGGGCGACGGCACGGGTGATCCTGCGGGCAGGGGAGTTCACGGTGCTGTCGATCGCCGAGAAAATGACTGCCGCTATCGGGCGACTGACCCTTGGATTGGCGGAACAAAGTGCGCTGTTCATGATCCGCGATTTATCCAGGCTGGCAGTCTGTTTATCCCGTCTGGCGTGGGCCAAGTTGCTCGAACAGGTGCCGGCACTGCAAAAACTATTCAAGGAAGAGGTAGGCCTCGTTGATCTGGCTTCCTTGGAGGGCGGCAAATATCGGCTGCCGCCAAGTCTTGAGCAGGACGCCCAACCGCGGAACGCTCGAGCGGCGGTGGATGGGGTCACTGATGTCGCGGTGCTGAACATCGGGACCTCGGACGCCGCGCAGTTCCGGCTGCTCGATCCGTATGCCCAGAATGCCTTCGGGCCGGCATTGACCACCCTTGCCTCGGAATCGCTTGAACTATCGACCTTGTCGGCGGCCGATGGCCTGGCGTCAGGTCACTATCCGGCGGTGCTGCCGGTCAGTGAAGCGCAGGACGGCGTTTACGCGTTACGCATGACCCAGGACTGCGAGGTCAACGTCATCCGACGCGACGCGGGCGTGGTCGACATTGTCGTCGACGGCCAGCCTTATCGCCTCGACACCGCAGCCAATGAACCAGTGTTGCGCAAGCTGGCAGCGACCCGGCTATCGAGCGACGCCGCCAGTCTGGAGGAGATCGCCGTTCTTTGCCGCACCGTGCGCGATCTGGTCCCTGGCGTGCCGTGCGCCGATTACGTGAAGCTGGAGCTGCCTGCGATCAGCATTACGCCTAATGACGCGGGGACGCCACTGACCATGGGTCAATTTTCCAGTGCGGCATTTTCGGCCCGTGAGTTTCAATTGGCGCGGGTTTCGGTTCCCGGTGACGCGTCGACCTCCATCGATCTGCTGGTCCACGAAGGCAAAGTGTGTAAATGGGACCACGTGCTGGAACCTGCGAAGGGCAGAAGACCGGCACAGCTGTCGGCGAACAAAAAACTGATTGCGCTGACGTCGGAGGAAAGCGCTGCGCTTGCGCTCGCCGACACGCCGGTTTATCGGGACATGGTCAGCGGTCGGCCTTCAACCCAGGAGCGACTGGGTATTCCAGACGGCGCAGCCGACCCTGATGTCGACGTGATCAACTTAAGGCTACCCCCGGTGGAGCTCGACAGCATTGCGATAGGGGTTGCGGATAAACGGGTCGTGCGCGGTGTGCTGTTGGACATCGACGGCACCGACTACATAGTCGTCGAGGCAGACACCGGAGTGTTCTACAAGGCACCGAAAGAACAGTCGGGTGGCTACAACTTCTCCCGAACGCTGAACAGGGAGGAAATCAATAGCTACTTGGGCCATTCCGAACAGTATCGGCTGAGGGCTGAGCGTCCCACCCTCCTGCGCGACCGGGAAAATATCGCCAGGTTGTTATTCAATCTGGAAAAGGACACCCCGGAGTTCCAACAACAATTCCTGGCCCAACAGGTGTCCAGCTATGACGAGTACGTGACCTGGTGCGCCGCTCAGCAACGGGAAAACGAGCTGTACGGTTACGCCCAGAACCTACTGACGGGGGAGTCGATGCAGCAAAAGTATGTGCAGTTGGCTAAAGACAGCATTGCTGATTTCAAGAAGCTTGGGGATCGAACCGTCATTGGCCAACAACATAACCTTGCCGTCCTCAATCAATTGCTTCCGCTGCAAGGCAGGGCCGCCCAGTGGCGCGAACTCACCTTGGAAACCCTCAAGTTACCGGAAACGGCGACACAGATATCCAAGCATATCAGCGGTTCCAACTTCGCCTACGCCATGGTCGAAACCGCCGAGGGTGAGCGATTTGTCTACTACGCCTTTTCAGGAGGGAAAAGAGCCCGCAATTTGAAATTTCGTATCCAGATAGCTGATCAACCGACTCCGGTCATCGACGGTGTGACGTACGTGGATGCCGGGATGCGCATGAAAGGACGCGCGCCCGATCCTGATTTCACCAGCCTCCCGGTGCTGAGGGACGCCGATCATTTATATATCAGCGAAGCGTCCCGCGAGCTGGACTCCGAGCGCTTGGTGGCGTCCATCCTCAAAAAAGACCAGTCGGGCAACAAGCTGCGGGATATTCACTTCTTCACCTTGATGGACACTTGCCGCTCCTGCGGCGGCGTGATCCTGCCGCAGACCCGCCTGATGTTCCCGGACGTCAACTTTTCGGTCAGTTATTTGATGGATTACAGCAAGACGTAAAACCGGGTGGCTTGATACGAAACATCTGTAGGAGCGGGCTTGCCCGCGATGGCGGCATTTCAGGCAATGCGCATGTTGGATGTGATGGCTCCATCGCGGGCAAGCCCGCTCCTACAAGTATTTGTGTCAGGCAGACAATTTCACTTACCCATCGCACTGCGGTACTGCCGTGTCCGCCGGCCAATAAACAACCTGTCCAGCACCAATGCCCACACCGCCGAGACCTGCGGTTTGGGCATTAGGCCCTTACTCAATCGCCGTAGCTGAAACTTGACCACGGCCATGCTCGCCAGTGAGGCCAGGGGTTTGCTTTTCCACAGGATCGGCGTCAGTTGCGGGTGGCTGGCTTTTCCGGCTTTCCATTGGCGGGGCAGGGCGGGTTCGATGGCCAATGCGGTACCGATGCCGACCATGGCGACGCCGCTGTCGAGTACCTGTTCGACCACCGGCAATTGGCGAATGCCGCCCGTTACCATGATCGGCATCTTCGCCACCTTGGCAATGTCGTGGGCGATGTCCAGAAAGTAGGCTTCACGCGCCAGTGTCCGTCCGTCCCGAGCCTCGCCTTGCATCGCGGGTGCTTCATAGCTACCACCGGAAATCTCCACCAGATCCACCGGCAGCTGATTAAGCATCTCCACGACCTTCAGCGCATCGTCGGCACCGAAGCCGCCGCGCTGGAAGTCGGCCGAATTGAGCTTCACCGACACGCAAAACTGCGCAGACACTCGCGCGCGAACGGCTTTCACCACTTCCAGTAGCAAACGACTGCGGTTCTCCAGCGAGCCGCCCCATTGGTCGGTGCGTTTGTTGCTCAGTGGCGACAGAAACTGGCTGAGCAGATAGCCATGGGCCGCGTGAATCTGCACCCCGGTAAATCCGGCTTTTTCCGCCAGATAAGCCGTGTGCGCAAAGGCGCGGATCACTTCTTCAATGTCCTGTTCAGACATCGGCCGAGGCACGGCGAACAGTTTTGAAAAACCACCCATCTCCAGCGCCACCGCCGACGGCGCCCACGCACCTTGGCCGAGATTAGCCATGGTCTGGCGTCCCGGGTGATTGATCTGCATCCAGAACTGCGCCCCTTTGGCGCGACCGATGCCCGCCCACTGGCGGAATTTTTCCAGCGGCAGGTCATGGTCCAACACCACGCCCCCGGGTCCGGTCATCGCCCGTCGATTGATCATGACGTTACCGGTCAACAACAAGCCGGCTTCGCCCTCAGCCCAGGCTTGATACAGGCGTAACAGCTGCGGTGACGGATTCTGAGCGGCGTCGGCCATGTTCTCCTCCATGGCGGCCTTGGCGATGCGGTTGGGGATGATCACGCCGTTTGGCAGTTGCAGTGATTGAAAGGGCGACATGGTTGACTCCTCTGGGTAGATAATGAGAGCCTAAGGTTAAAGTTAACTTTAATGTCAAGCGGTTTTGTCGAGGTTTTTTTGAAGCAGGGATCATCAGAAACGAGAGCCATCATGAAAACTGAAACCATCAATATCGGTGAACTGTCCAGACGCAGCGGTCTGGCAACCTCGAACATTCGATTTTACGAAGCGCGGGGCTTGATCAAAGACGTGAAGCGTCAGGCCAACGGTTATCGCAGCTACCCGGTTCAGGCGCTACGCACCCTGGAGATCATCAAGTGCGCGCAGCAAACGGGCTTCACGTTGGACGAGTTGTCGCTGCTGTTGCCGGGCAGCGAGCCGAACAGCGATAAGCACGCGGAATTGATCGCCAGCCTCGAACTCAAGGTGCAGCAGATCGAGGCGATGCAGGTTCGACTGGAACAGAACAGAGAGAAGCTGCTGGGGATCATCCAGCAGGTCAAAGCCAATCCTGACGGTATGACCTGCGCCACCCGTGCTGACTTGGTGATGGATTATTTGCGTGAGTGATCAAACTGTAGGAGCGGGCTTGGTCTGGGCCGCATTCGGACGATGGCGGAGTGTCAGGTAAACCGCTATCGTCCGAATGCGGCCCAGACCAAGCCCGCTCCTACAACTAACGAGATATCACTGCGGCTTTACCGGTGCCGGCAATGTCACCAGCGACACATACTCATTCCAGAAGGGTTTCTGATCGACGCCGAATACCACTTTGGCCTTTTGCGTGCCAACCGGTGCGCCTTTTTTGTAGCCCAATGCCCGACCGTAATCCGGGCCATAGTGCGCGTCGACATCGACCCACATGTCCCGTGCATCGGTGACCAGTTCCGGGTGGACCAGGTACAGGGCAGGCAGGCTGTCCCAGGTGAAGCTGTGGTACGACGGATCCTTGTCGAAGGTCGGGCCCATCACCTGTTTGTACAGGTCTGGAATCACACCACTTTTGGCCACGATCCGTTTGTACACCGAGGCATCGAAGGTCACCTTCTCGCACACATCGTTGGGGAAGATCACCTGTTCGATGGGTTGGCGCAATACGATCCTGGCCGCCTCCGGGTCGAACCACCAGTTGAATTCAGCCGCTGGCGTGGTGTTGCCCGGAATCTCGAAGGCGCCCCCCATGTACACGATGCGTTTGATCAATGGCACGATTTCCGGCGCGGTGCGAATCGCCAGCGCCAGGTTGGTCAGTGGGCCGATCGCTAGCAGTGTCACTTCATGCGGGTTGCGTTTGACACTGTCGATGATGAACTGCGCGGCGGATTCCGGACGCAGTTGCGTATGGGTCGCCATGCCGTCCGGTGGTGCGATCAGCTGACTGGCGGAGGTCGGACGCGGGTTCTTGAATGCCCCTGGCCAGCCTGATCCAAACAAGCCTTTTTCCTGCTCGTAGGTGGCGAAATCATGCAGCAGTGGATAGGCGGCGCCGGAGTAAACCCCGACCTGTTTTTCCAGACCCATGCGCTCGACCGCCTTGAGCGCGTCGACTTGTTCCTGATCGACCCAGGCATTGCCGCTGACCAAGGTCATGCCTAGCAGCTCAATACGTTTCTGTGCGTGCAACTGCGCCAGCATGATGAAGGCCTGGCCGTCATCGTTGAGCACATTGAAGTCGGTGTCGATGATGACCTTTTCCGCCGCCTGGAGTGAGCCGGCTGACAGCCCGACTGCCAGTGCCAGCGCACAGCCTTTGAAGAATCCTTGCATGGGGTGTTTACCTTTTTGTTATCGCATGACTGGAGAAGAAAGGGCACGCCTGACACGTGGTCGGCGGCGTGCCACTCCATCACTGGGCGTTAGCGGTTGACCAACTTGGCCGGCAATGCAACCACCAGCAAACTGCTGAGGATCAGGCAGCCGGCGAAGAACCACAGTGCTCCGGCGCTGCTGCCGGTGACGTCAATGGCGATGCCCATCAGCGAGTTGCTGACCAGCCCGGCGATGTTTGCCAGCGAGCAGGCCAGGGCGAAGCCGGTGGCGGCCGCGCGGCCTTTGAGGAACGTCGCTGGCAGGCTGAAGAACACCGGTACCGCACCGATGATTGCCGCCGACGCGATGGCAAACAGCGCCACCGTGGCGACCACGTTATGGGTGAAAAAGGTGCTGGTGGCCATGGCCGCCGAGCCGATCAGGAACGGCACGATGATGTGCCAACGACGTTCACGATGACGGTCCGAGCTGGCGCCGATCAGCAGCATGCCGATCAGGGCGGCGACGCTGGGCAGGGCGGTCAGCACGCCGATGTGGAAGGTATCGACCACGCCGGCATTGCGGATGAAGGTCGGCATCCAGAAACCCATGGCATAGGCGCTGAGCAGGATCGAGAAGTCGATACCGCCGAGCATCCACACTTTC
Source organism: Pseudomonas sp. ASL3 (assembly GCF_056680425.1). Lineage (NCBI taxonomy): Bacteria > Pseudomonadati > Pseudomonadota > Gammaproteobacteria > Pseudomonadales > Pseudomonadaceae > Pseudomonas > Pseudomonas sp. ASL3. Next base: position 829,916 of record NZ_CM155281.1, read on the forward strand.
AGGTTGAAAAAGCCGTCACGGAAGCTGTGCTTGCTGTCTTTGCCATCGGCCTCGTCCAGACGCAGTTCGCTTTCCAGCAGGCTCTTTTCGTTCTCGTCCAGCCATTTGGCTTCGGTGTGATTATTCGGCAAGGCCCAGAACGTCAGGATGCCCAACAGCACGCTCGGTACCGCCTCGATCAGGAACAGCCATTGCCAACCGCGCAGACCGGCCGCCTGGTCGAAGTGGCCCATGATCCAGCCGGACATCGGGCCGCCGATCACGCTGGACAGCGGCAAACCGATCATGAACAGGGCAATGATCCGCCCGCGTCGGTAAGTCGGGAACCAGGTGGTCAGGTAGAACAGCACCCCCGGCAGGAAACCGGCCTCGGCGGCACCCAGCAGGAAGCGCAAGATATAGAACTGCGTGGAGGAGGTGACCAGCATGGTGCAGGCCGAGAGCAGACCCCAGGTGATCATGATCCGTGCGATCCAGATTTTCGCCCCGACCTTCTCCAGTACCAGATTGCTCGGCACCTCGAAGAGGATGTAGCCGACGAAAAACAGACCAGCGCCCAGACCGAACGCGGTCTCGCTGAAATGCAATTGGTCGAGCATCTGCAGTTTGGCGAAGCCGATGTTGATCCGGTCCAGATACGCGGCCAGATAGCAGAAGCACAGGAAGGGAATCAGCTTCCAGGTGATCTTGTGATAAAGCGCCTGGATCGGGTCTGCGACGGTGGTCGCAGTGGTTGTATTGGTATTCGCAGAGGGCATGGGTGTCTCCTGGCGGTGACTTGTGGTTGTTATGTAGCCGCAGTTTCCAGTGCTTTGGCAGCACCGTAGGGCGGCTTCCAAAGGCAGTGTCAGAAGAGTTGCAGTGGCGCGGTCTGTGCCGGCTTCTTGAAAAACACACATTCCCTGTAGGAGCGCGCTTGCCCGCGATAGGCCGGGGTCGCGTCCGACACGCAGGACCTTCCTGCGATGGTGAACTCACTATTTTTGCTGGCGCTCCGCACCAGATCGCGGGCAAGCGCGCTCCTACAAGGAAATCATCAGCCTTTAATCTGTTTGAACTGCTCCATCGCCTCCTGTTTGCTCACCACATCGCCATATTTGCTATCGATGTCGAACAGGTTGGCTTCGTGCGGCGCGGGGTGGCGGTCGCCGACGCATTCGCGGACGACGATGGTCCGGAATCCGTGTTGCACCGCGTCTACTGCGGTGGCGCGGATGCAGCCGCTGGTGGAGCAACCGGCCAGCACCACGGTGTCGATGCCTTGAGCGTGCAACATCGACGCCAGGCTGGTGCCGAAGAACGAACTGGCGTATTGCTTGCTGATCACCACTTCGTCGGCGTTGGGCAACACTTGTTTGCAGAAGGCTGCCAGCGGATTGCCCTCGACCATGTCCTTCATGACGGGCGCTTTCTTGACCCACATACCACCGTCGGCAAAATGCCCGGGGTGGTAACGAATGTTGGTGTGCACCACCGGAATATTCTGTTGCCGTGCGCAGGCCAGCAGTTCGACGCTCTCGGCCACCGCGCTGACCACCCCCGGCGCGAACAACGGGGCGCCTTCGAGGGTGTAGCCCTGCATGAAATCGATCATCAGCAGCGCAGGCTTTTTGCCGAAACCGATGCGCTGGCCCCATACGCCCTGATAGTTGGCGTCGGCACTTAGTTCTTCGCTCATGAACTGTTCTCCTGCTGTCAGCTAATGGATTCGCCGAGGAAATCGCCGAACGCGGCGAAGAATCCTTCAAGGTCATCCCACGGAATCATGTGCCCGGCGTCCTCGACGTGGGCGATGAAGAGGGCAGGTTGTAGCTGGCGAATCTCCGCTTCGTCCTCGGCCTGGATCACGCCACCGCGACCGGCGACCATCAGCAACGCTGGTACGCGCAACTGTGGCAGGTCCTGGTGGAAGTCCACGTCATGGAAATCGTTGAACGCGCGGACGATGGCCGGTTCGTAGCAGGTATGCAGCCATTCGGCACGCAGCTGCAATTGGCTGTCAGTCCAGGTCGGACAGAAGGCGCGCATGGCCTCGGCGTCCATCCCGGTCAGTGACTGACGGATCGAATCCACGTACCACGGTAGCTTGCTCGGGTACTCGCGACGGCCCGGACCGGAGACGGGTGGATCGATCAACACCAGGCTTTTCAGGCCCCGAGGATTGCGCACCGCACTGCGCACGGCAAACCGTGCGCCCATGGAATGCCCCACCAAGTGATAGGCGTCGATGCCCATGGCATCGGCGAACGCAGCGATGTCATCGGCGCAGGCATCGGTGCCGTAATCCAGCTCCGGCCCGGTGGAGGACAGGCCGCGACCCCGGGCATCCAGCGCGTAGGTATCGAAATGCAGGCCCAGACGTTCGGCGACGAACCCCCAGGTGATCGCCGGACTGGTAATGCCGGGGATCAGCAGCAATGCCGGTTTGTGGGTGGTGCCCTGACCGCCGTAACGCAGGTAATGCTGGCGGATGCCATTGGCCTGGACGTTGCCGCCGTGAATGAACGTACTCACGCTACCACCCCGGATTTCAGCGCCTGAGCGTAGAGGTCGTAACCGTAGACCCAGGCCGGATCTTCTTGAGTACGCAGCCAGGTGTTGGCGTTGGACACGGCCTGCACGCGGGAAGCGCGGTCCTTGCGGTTGGCTTCGTAAAGCTCGAATGCGCTGCGGTAATCGGTGAGGCCGGTTTCCTGCAAGCAGCGGGTCAACATGGCGGCATCTTCGATGGCCATGCCCGCGCCTTGCGCCATGTGTGGCTTCATCGGGTGGCAGGCATCGCCCAGCAACACCAGACGTCCACGGCTCCACAGCGGCAGCGGATTGCGATTGCGCAGCGGCCATTTGGTCACGCTGTCAGTGGATTCGATCAGCGCCTGAACCGTGGGGTGATAACCCTCGAATGCCTCGCGCATTTCGTCGCGGCTGCTGTCGACCCAATTACCCTTGAAGTCCCAGGCCGGGTGCGGCACGCCGGTGACGTAGTAGTACTCATCGCGTTTGCCAGTGGTGTGGTAGACCATCATGTGCCGGTCGTCGCTCCACCACTTCACGCAGTTTTCGAAGTTCATGTCGTACTTGGCCAGCACATCGCTGCGGATCAAGGCGCGGTGGGCGACCCAGCCGCTGTACAGCGGTTCTTCCTGCCCCAGCAACTCTTCGCGGATCCTTGAATTGATGCCGTCGGCACCAATCACGATATCGGCTTCGGTTGTAGTGCCATCGCTGAAACTCAGGCGTACCCGTTCGCCGGTTTCCTCGATTTTGCTCAGGCACTTGCTGAAGTGCACGGTGCCCGGGGCGATGGTCGACATCTGCAACGCATGCAAGTCGCCACGGTGCACGGTGATGTAAGCCGCGCCGTATTCCTTGCGAGCGAATTCGCCCAGCGGTACGCGGGACAGATAGTCACCGCTGGCTCCGTCGCGGCTGAACCAGAAGTCAGGGTGCGAACCCATGTCGCTGAGTTTTTGCTCAATCCCCATGCGCCGGAAGATTTTCATGATGTTCGGGCCCATGTGAATGCCCGCACCGATACGGGAAAACTCTGGCGCCTGTTCATAGACATCGACCTCGAATCCGGCTTGTTGCAACAGCGTGGCAGCAGCGGCACCACCCAGGCCTGCGCCGACGATTGCGATTTTTTGTTTGCTTCGCATAGGGGTTTTCCTTCGGTTCGAATGTGTGACCGGCGAGATCAAGTTTGTCGTCCCGCAACGTTTTTAAAGTGTATACGCTCTTTTTTTAAAATGGGAACAGTACTTTTAAAAAAATAAAATTCAGCGATAAACGGCTGTCGTAACGCTAAGTAACCTTGTTTTATTGGATGTGTGTGGCTTTGTAACGATATGGCGTGGCTATTGCAGACTGCGTAAAATTGATGTCTTATCGCTTTTAAATGGTGTGTACGCTATAAAATCGCACTAATGTGAAGCGAAGCGCCTTGTTTCGGTGCGTCGAAGAAACTGCTCAAGTGATGAGGAGAGAAGAAATGCCGGTAAGCGATTGCGAACTGACCCAGATGTTCGAGCACGTGTTGACGCTGTCGAAAGTCGACCCGACTCAGAGCGTTGCGGTGCTGAAAAGTCACTACTCCGACCCGCGCACCGTACGCGCGGCAATGGAGGCCGCGCAGCGCCTTGGGGCCAAGGTTTACGCGGTGGAGTTGCCGTCGTTCAACCACCCCACGGCCATGGGCAACGACATGACCGCCTACTGCGGCGACACTGCGCTGACCGGCAACATCGCCGCGCAACGGGCGCTGGAAGCAGCGGATTTGGTAATCGACACGATGATGCTGCTGCATTCACCGGAGCAGGAGCAGATACTCAAGACCGGAACCCGCATCCTGTTGGCCGTCGAGCCGCCTGAAGTGCTGGCGCGGATGCTGCCGACTCTGGCGGACAAAGAGCGGGTGATGGCGGCCGAGAAGGTGCTGAAACAAGCGCGTTCGATTCACGTGAAGTCCAAAGCGGGTAGCGATTTCAGGGCCTTGCTCGGGCAGTATCCGTCGGTCACCGAATACGGGTTTGCCGATGAGCCGGGGCGCTGGGATCACTGGCCCAGCGGTTTCCTGTTTTCCTGGCCAAACGAGGAAACCGCCGAGGGCGTGCTGGTGATCGACGTCGGCGACATCGTGTTGCCGTTCAAGAATTACTCCCGGGAGCAGATCACGCTGGAGATCGACAAGGGCTTCATCACCTCGATCCACGGCGGTTTCGAGGCTGAATACCTGCGCGACTACATGAAGTATTTCAACGATCCCGAGGTGTACGGCATCTCTCATATCGGCTGGGGTTTACAGCCGCGTGCGCAGTGGACGGCCATGGGCCTGCACGACAAGAACGACGGCATGTGCATGGACGCCCGGGCGTTCTACGGCAACTTCCTGTTCTCCACCGGACCCAATACCGAGGTCGGCGGCACCCGCAAAACCCCGTGCCACCTGGACATTCCGCTGCGCCGTTGTGATATCTATCTGGATGACACAGCGGTGGTGTTGGCGGGTGAGGTGGTTTATCCGCCGGAATCGATGGCGCGCTGACTGGCGCCGATCGCGGGCAAGCCCGCTCCTACAAGCGGTCATGTTGTAGGAGCGGGCTTGCCCGCGATGGCGGCGGTGCAACCACCGCAGATTTTGTTAATGTAACCGTCCATTTCCCCCAGCCCAACCGAGCCCCCGCCGTGCCTGATTCAACCAATACCTACGCCTTTTCCGAACAAGTCGGCCACTTGCTGCGCAAGGCTTACCAGCGGCACATGGCGATCTTCCAGCAGAACGTCGGCGACTCGCAGCTGACCGCTGTGCAGTTCGTCACTCTGTGCGCCGTGCGTGATAGCGGGACAAGTTCGTTGACCGAGCTGGTCAAGGCCACCGCCGTGGATCAGGCGACCATCCGTGGCATCGTCGAGCGCCTCAAGGCCCGCGACCTGATTACCCTGGAGCCGGATCCACAAGACCGGCGCAAAGTCATCGTCGGCCTGTCCGACACTGGCCGCCAATTGGTGCAAAACACGGTGCCGCATGCCGCCGAGATCAGCGAGCTGACCATGAGCAATCTCAACCCTGCCGAGCGGGTGGCGGTCCTGTTCCTGCTGCGCAAAATGATCGAGGATTGATTACTTGTAGGCGCTGCCGAAGGCTGCGATAAGGCCGGAACGGCCTTCAAATTCGCGAATGATCGCAGCCTTCGGCAGCTCCTACATATTCCCATTCATCCCCTCATTCCTATCTCTGGCACGCTTCCTGCTCTTATTTCATGTAGTGACTACTTCATCAAATCGAACGCCCTGAACCGGTCGTGCGGTAACACTTGGAGCCCTACATGAGTGAGCAAGCCGCAGCGCGCGAGACAACCGTGACCTTGCGCGTCAATGGCCAGAGCGCCTCGGTGACGGCCATGGCTGATACGCCTTTGCTGCTGATATTGCGTAACGACCTGCACCTGAATGGCCCGAAATACGGCTGCGGTCTGGGCGAGTGCGGCGCGTGCACGGTAATCATCGATGGCATCGCGGCAAGGTCTTGTGTGTTTCCGCTGTCCGGCACCGAAGGGCGGGACATCACCACCCTCGAAGGCATCGGCAGCCGTGAGCACCCGCACCCGGTGCAGCAGGCGTTCATCGATGAGCAGGCGGCGCAATGCGGTTACTGCATGAACGGCATGATCATGACTGCCAAGGCTTTGCTCGACCGCAACCCGCACCCCACTGAAACGCAGATCCGCAACGAACTGTCGGCCAACCTCTGTCGTTGCGGCACCCATATCGAAATCCTTCGTGCGGTGCTGCGTGCCGCCCGTCAATTGCCTTGAACGGATCGATGACCATGACTCAAGTGACGCCTACCCGTGATCAATTGCTGGCCAAGTCCGGCGTACTGCTGATCGTCGATCAGATCCAGCCACCGTCCGGCCCTGTCGCCAAGGGCGGCGTGCCAGTGATCAAGCCCAAGGAGTTGGCGCTGTTCATCGCGGTCAATGATGATGGCCGGGTCTATGCCTTTAATGGGCATGTGGACCTCGGTACCGGTATCCGTACCTCGCTGGCGCAGATCGTCGCCGAAGAGCTGGACCTGAACCTGGATCAGGTGAGCATGGTCTTGGGTGACACTGACAGTGCGCCGAATCAGGGCGCGACCATCGCCAGCGCGACGATCCAGATTTCGGCCATCCCCTTGCGCAATGCGGCTGCCGAAGCGCGGCGTTTTCTGCTGGCGCGGGCGGCCCGGCGTTTTGCCGTCGCGGCTGACACCTTGCTGATAGACAGTGGGGTGGTTAAAGCCGAAGACGGTCGCCAGCTCACGTTTGCCGAACTGGTGGCGGGCGAGCATGACCAACTGACGATTTCCGGCGACGCGCCGCTCAAGCGCCTGGAAGATTATCGGCTGGTGGGCAAGGGCGCGCCGCGGGTGGACATCCCCGGCAAGGCCACTGGCGAACTGACCTACGTGCACGACATGCGCCTGCCGGACATGCTCCACGGACGGGTGATTCGCCCGCCTTATGCCGGGCTCGACAGTGGTGATTTTGTCGGCAACAGTCTGCTGGAAGTGGACGAGTCCTCCATCGCGCACATTCCCGGCATTGTCCGTGTGGTGGTGATTCGCGATTTCGTCGGCGTGGTCGCAATGCGCGAAGAGCAGGCCGCCAAGGCCGCCCAGGCGCTGAAAGTCACCTGGAAAGCCTGGAACCACAAGCTGCCGGACATGAGCGACATCGCCCAGGCGATCCGCGATAACCCCAGGGTGCAGCGCGTCGTGCTGGACCAGGGCAATGTCGGCGAGGCGCTTGCGCAGGCCAGCGAACGCATGACCCGCACCTACCTGTGGCCGTATCAGATTCACGGCTCCATTGGTCCGTCTTGCGGTCTGGCGGATTACCACGAGGACAGCATCCGCGTCTGGTCCGGCACGCAAAACCCGCATTTGCTGCGCGCCGACCTGGCTTGGCTGCTGGAGTACCCGGAAGAGCGCATCGAGATCATCCGCATGGAAGCGGCGGGTTGTTATGGGCGTAACTGCGCCGATGACGTGTGCGCCGATGCGGTGTTGTTGTCCCGGGCCGTCGGCTTGCCGGTGCGAGTGCAACTGACCCGCGAACAAGAGCACGCCTGGGAACCCAAAGGCACGGCGCAGTTGATGGAAGTCGATGGCGGCATCAATGCCGATGGCGGCGTGGCCGGTTACGACTTCCAGACCAGCTACCCGTCCAACGGCGCGCCGACCCTGGCGCTGCTGTTGACCGGTCGCGTCGAGCCGGTGGCAGCGATGTTCGAGATGGGCGACCGCACTTCAATCCCGCCCTACGATTTCGAACACATGCGCGTGACTATTAACGACATGGCGCCCATCGTCCGTGCGTCGTGGATGCGCGGGGTGTCGGCGTTGCCCAATACCTTCGCCCATGAGTCGTATATCGATGAGCTGGCGTTCGCGGCGGGGGTTGATCCTGTCGAATACCGCCTGCGTTATCTGCATGACGAGCGCGCTTCGGAGCTGGTCAAAGCCACCGCCGCGCGCGCCGACTGGACACCGCGCACGCAACCGATGCAGATCCCGGAGGAGGACAACATCCTGCGGGGCCGTGGCTTCGCCTATGCGCGCTATATCCACAGCAAATTTCCCGGCTTCGGTGCGGCGTGGGCGGCGTGGGTTGCGGATGTAGCGGTGGACAAACTCAGCGGCGAGGTGTCGGTGACCCGCGTGGTGATTGGCCATGACGCCGGGATGATGGTCAACCCGGCCGGGGTCCGGCATCAGATTCACGGCAACGTGATCCAGTCCACCAGCCGGGTGCTCAAGGAGCGGGTGACCTTCGAAGAATCCACGGTGTCCAGCAAGGAGTGGGGCGGTTACCCGATTTTGACCTTCCCTCAGGTGCCGGAAATCGACGTGCTGATGATGCCGCGCCAGAACGAACCGCCCATGGGCGCGGGGGAGTCTGCGGCGGTGCCCAGCGCGGCGGCGATTGCCAACGCGATCTACGACGCCACCGGGATTCGTTTTCGGGAACTGCCGATCACCGCTGAACGCGTACTCGCTGCGCTGAAAGGCTCGGCGGATAATGCAAATGCCACGCCGCCGAATTCGCTCAAGGCCAAACGCTCGAAGTGGCTGTTTGGCTCCTTGTTCGCAGCCTTCGGCGCGATTCTCGGCGTGGCCGCGACGGCCTTGCCCTGGCGTGCGGAGATCGCACCGATCGCGCCCCCCGGCGCGGGCACCTGGTCTGCGGCAACCCTGGAGCGCGGACGTTTGCTGGCGGCGGTTGGCGATTGTGCCGTGTGTCACACGGCACCGGGCGGTGTGACCAATGCCGGCGGGTTGGCGATGCAGACGCCGTTCGGCACGCTGTACAGCAGCAACATCACACCGGACCCGAAAACCGGGATCGGCAACTGGTCCTATACAGCGTTCGAACGGGCCATGCGCGACGGCATCAGCCGTGACGGCAAGAACCTGTATCCAGCGTTTCCCTACACCGCGTTCAGAAATATCAACGATGCTGACATGCAGGCGCTGTACGCCTACCTGATGTCCCAGGCGCCGGTCAGCCAAGCGGCCAAGGCCAACGACATGCAGTTCCCGTTCAACATGCGGCCGTTGATGGCGGGCTGGAATGCGCTGTTCCTGCGCAAGGGCGAAATCCAGGTGCAACCCGAACGCAGCGAGCAGTGGAATCGCGGCGCGTATCTGGTCAACGGCCTGGGTCACTGCGCCGCCTGCCATTCGCCGCGCAACCTGATGGGGGCGGAGAAGGGCGGAGCGTCGTTCCTCGCCGGAGGCACGGTGGATGGCTGGGAAGCGCCGGCACTCAACGGCTTGTCCAAATCGCCGACGCCCTGGACCGAAGAGCAGTTGTTCACTTACCTGAGCAGTGGCTATTCCGATGCTCACGGCGTGGCGACGGGGCCTATGGGGCCGGTGGTCACCGAGTTGGCCAAACTGCCGAAGGCTGATGTACGGGCGATGGCGGTGTATCTTGCGTCACTGGGCAAAAGCGGGGACAGATTAATTTCCGATGAAGCGCTGAAAATAAATCAGTCCCCTCGGTTACCAGTCGTGTCGTTGAGCAACGGTCGGCGGGTGTTCGAGGGTTCCTGTCAGGGCTGTCACGCCGATGGGCTCGGGCCGAAGCTGTTTGGTGTCAGCCCGTCATTGGCCACCAACACCAACGTGCACAGCGCGCTGCCGGACAACTTGCTCAAGGTGATCCTGCAAGGCATCTCCACCCCCGCGACCCCGGATTTGGGCTACATGCCGGGCTTCAAGGACAGTCTGTCCAACACCCAGATTGCCGAGTTGGCGGCCTATTTGCGCAGTCGTTTCGCCTCAGCCGAGCCGGCGTGGCAAGGGTTGGAACAGAAAATCGCACACCTGCGGGCCAATCCTGGTACCCACTAACAACGCAAACCCCCTGTAGGAGCTGCCGAAGGCTGCGATCAACCGGGGACCGGTTGCGACGGTTGATCGTGTGAAGGCCGTTCCGGCCTTATCGCAGCCTTCGGCAGCTCCTACAAGTGTTCCACTACCGAGACGCCCCGTACCACCAGATCACTGATGAACGCCAGCCAATCCCGCTGCTGGTCTTTACCCGCCAGGTCTTCGCCAAGGAATGAGGTGAGGGTGTGCAGGTTGGAGTTATAGAAGTAGCAGAGTGAGGCGATCATCAGGTACACGTGCTTGATGTCGATGTCCTGGCGAAACAGGCCCTGTTGCTGGCCGGCCTCGATGATCGGCTTGAGCACACCCACCGCTTCACCGGACAGGCGCCGCAGCTCGCCGGACTGCTTGGCGTGCTTGCCCTTGTGCAGGTTCTCGATGCTGAGGATGGCAACGAATTCCGGGTGGCTCACGTAGTAATGCCAGACAAACGCCACCAGTTCGCGCAGGGTTTGCACGGGTGTCGACAGGTCCAGACGCAGCAGGCTTTCGGCGTGATTAAACTGCTCATAGGTGTGCTCAAGCACCCGAATGAACAGTTTTTCCTTGCTACCGAAGTAGTAATAGATCATCCGGTCGTTGGAGTCGGCCTCGCTGGAAATCTGCTCGATCCGGCCGCCTGAATAGCCATCACGGGTGAAGACCCTGACCGCCGCCTCGAGAATGCGCGCTCGGGTCTGGTCGGCTTGCTGGGCCCTGACCCCTGTCTTTTTATTCACGCTGTCGTCCTTGGCCGTTAGAGGATGCGGTACAGCAAGCGCTCGATGCGAACGCGGCTGACCCGGCGCAGAAAGGTGCGCACGGCGACCGGGTATTCGCTGAGCGTGTCCAGCTCGTCGTACTTGCCGACTCGCAGGGTATTGCGCATCAGTTGGGTCACTTCGGCGTCACGCGGTGCGCTCCACTCGGCCTTGGGGTCATCGATCAGCAAGGCGTTTTCCAGGTCCAGCTGAAAGGCTCGCGGATTGAGGTTGTTGCCGGTCAGCAAGGTGTAGCGCTGATCGGCCCACAAGCCCTTCAGGTGGAAGGTGTTGTCGCTGTCTTTCCACAAGTGCAGGTTCAACTGGTGTCTGGCGATGGCTTGCTGATGCTTCTGGGCGAAGCGGCGCAAGCTGATCTCGTACAGATAAGGCAGCGCGGCAATGATCTTGAACGGCTCGTCGACAGGGATGAAAAAGTCATTGGCGGTCTTGTCGCCGATGATGATGTCGACTTTTACCCCGCGCTTGAGGGCGCGGTTGATTTCCCGCGTCACCATCACGGGCAGATTGAAATACGGCGTGCACAGGGTCAATTGCGTCTGACTGGCAGCGATCAACTCGCAGATCGTGCGGCTGAGCGGGTTCTTGTTGCCTACGCCCAGCAGCGGGATGACCCGCAGGCCGCTCGCGTCTTCGCTGCCCGAGGTGGTGTCGTACGAGGCGCGCTTGAGGTGGTTCCTGAACGCTCGAATATCACCGCGAATGCTGCGAGAAGTGGGCGGCGAGGGCAGGTCCAGGCGGTGCACGGCTTTCGACCCGAGCACATCCTGCTGCACCATCTGTTGCATCGAATCGGCCAGCGGCTTGTTCTGCAGCAGGTGATAACGATCGAGGCGGTACTTGTCGAACTTGTGCAGGTAGACGTTGTTGATGCTGGCGCCGCTGTAGATCACGCAATTGTCGATCACGATACCCTTGAGGTGCAGCACGCCGAACAGCTCGCGGGTCTGTACCGGCACGCCATAAATCGGTACTTCCACCTCATGTTCCAGGTTTTGCGCCTGATACCACGCCGAATTGCCCGGCTGCTTGCCGGCGCCGATCAACCCTCGTTGCGCACGGAACCAGTCCACCAGCACCACGATATCCAACGCCGGCCGCGCCGCTTTGGCCGCGTACAAGGCGTCGAGGATTTCCTGACCGGCTTCGTCCTGTTGCAGGTACAAGGCGATCACGTAGATCCGCTGCGTCGCTGAAGCAATCTTCTCCAGCAGGCAGCGGCGGTAGTCGGCGGCACTGGGCAGCATCGTCATGGCATCGGCTGCCAGGGCAAAACCACGAAGCGCAGGCAGGGTGGAGCGTCTGAAAGTGGAGCGCATAAGCCTCTCGAAGCATTAGCCGGAAGCTCGGGAGCTTACACCAGAGTGCCGGGTCAGGTGATCGTGACGGCAAAGGCCGCCAGTAGATCCTCAATGAACGCCTGCTGAACATCGCTCGACTGGCGTCCACGATGACGTGTCAGGTAGAACTGCACCTCGAAATTCAGGGTGTCGGGCAGCAGGGCGTGTAGCGTGCCCCTCTGAACCCAGGGCGCGGCGATGTGCTCAGGCAAGTAACCGATATGCGCCCCGGAGAGAATGAACGCCAGGCTGGCTTCCACATGCTCGGCCCGCACGCTGCTGAGCGCCGAACGGAACGGCTCCTGGACTTCGCCCATGCGATAGGGGTGCAGCACTTGATCGCAGAGGGCGAGGTCATCGAGGGTGGGCGATGGGTGCTTGAACAAGGCATGGCCAGCAGCGCAGTAGAGCTGCTGGCGCTCGCTAAACAGGGGCCGGTAATCCAATGCGGGCTGATTGCCAGAAAAGAAGTAACCGATGGCGACATGCACCTGGTCTTGCAGCAGGCGCCGTTCCAGTTCTGCCGGTGAGGCGCAGAGCATCTCGATCTGCACCGCTTGTTTGCGCTGGCGGAAACGCCCGATAGCGTTGCCAACACCTTGCAGTACGGGGTTGTTGAGGGATTCGGACAGCCCGATATGCAGATCGCCCAGCAACACACCGGCCATGCCTTGGGTTTCGCCTTTGAAACTTTCGATGGCGTCGAACAGTTTGCGCGTTGCCTTCAGCACTTCCTCGCCTTTGGGCGTCAGACGAAAGCCGCCTTTACCACGCTCACAAAGGCTGAAGCCCAGGCGGGTTTCAAGCTTGGCCATCTGCGTGCTGATGGTGGATTGCGTCACACCCAGTACGCCTTGCGCCGCGCTGAACCCGGCGCACTCGACCACGCAGACGAAGACCCTCAGCAACTGCAAGTCGATGTCATGAAGCTGACCGAGCATGAGGTCTCCAAACATTGATGGTGGTGAATGCCAAAGTTAGACACTTTATATTTTTCAAACGCCAGACAGCAAGCAGGATGCAGGCAACCGGATCACCGCGTATGACGTGAGGCTAACCATGAAATTGTTGACCGTGGCTGTTTTGATGAGTTTTGTTCTGCCCCTGCACGCCGAAGAGCGAGTGCTCAACCTTTATAGCTGGCCGGATTATGTCGGCGAGAAAACCCTGAAAGCGTTCGAGTCTGAGACCGGGATCAAGGTCAATTACGACACCTTCGACAGCAATGATGTGCTGGAGAGCAAGCTGCTGACCGGGCGCGCGGGGTACGACCTGGTGTTCCCCAGCACCGTCATGGCCGGCCGTATTATTCCGGCCAAAGCCTTGCAGCCGTCAGACGTGCAGCAGATGAAGGGTTTTACCAATCTCGACCAAGAGATTCTGGCCAAAGTCGCTTCGTCTGATCCAGGCAATCGGTTTGTGGTGCCCTACACCTGGGGCACTACGGGGCTGGCGATCAACCGGCAAGCGGTGGAAAAGCGCATCCCCAATGCGCCGCTCAACAGCCTCGACCTGCTGTTCAAGCCCGAGTACGCCAGCAAGCTCAAGGATTGCGGGATCTCGGTGATCGATACCCCGCAAGAGGTGATCAGCATCGCCCTCAACTATTTGGGCAAATCGCCGTACAGCACTGACGCGAATGACCTGCAAGAAGTGCAGGCGCTGCTGGCCAAATTGCAGCCCAACCTGCGCTACATCGGGCTAGGCACGCAAAGCACCGACCTGGCCAACGGCGATATTTGCCTGGCGCTGACCTACAACGGCGACGCCAGCACTGCTCGCGCCCAGGCTGAGGCTGCACACAAGCCTTTCGAGGTGATCTACCGCATCCCCCGCGAAGGTACGCTGATGTGGGTCGACACCATGGCGATTCCGGCTGACGCGCCACATCCCGCGGAAGCCAAGGCCTTCGTCGAGTACATGCTGCGCCCGAGCTCCATGGCCGAGCTGACCAATAGTCTGTACTTCGCCAACGCCAACCAGGCCTCGACCGCGATGTTGAACAAGGAGATCACCGGCGATCCGGATATCTACCCGCCTGCGGACGTCCGTGGCCGGTTGTTCGGTGAGCAGATGATGCCCCCCAAACTGATGCGCGACCGCATGCGCGTCTGGACCACCTTTCGCACTCGCCAATAAGCCTCAGACACCAATCCCTGTAGGAGCTGACTTGTCTGCGAAAAGGGCCGAAGGACCTTCATTCAGTGGTGAATTCACTACTTTTGCGAGCGCTTCGCACTCGATCGCAGACAAGTCAGCTCCTACGCCCTCCGGGCAGAATCGAGCCCCAGTTTGCTGCGTGACAGCGCAGCGTCGAAGACGGGGCGGGATCTCCTTACAAAGTAACCACAACCTTTTGACCTGGAAGCCATTGTTATGGATCAAGCTATCAACAACGATCAGGCGATCACCCGTTCCGATTTGTACGGCACGTCGGCCGAGCCTACTTACGCTGGTGTCACCAGCTTCATGCGGCGGCGTTACAGTCGCGATTTGAGCGGCGTCGATCTGGTGGTCAGTGGTATTCCGTTCGACACCGCCACCACCAACCGCCCCGGCAGCCGATTCGGGCCACGGGCGATCCGGGCGGCGTCGGTACAGATGGCTTGGGCGCGGCACTTCCCTTGGGAATTCGACCCCTTCGATCACCTGGCGGTGATCGACTACGGCGACTGCGCGTTTGACCACGGCATGCCGCAACAAACGCCTGAGCTGATCGAGGCCCACGCTGATCGGATTCTGGCGGCCGGCTGCGCCATGCTTACCCTGGGTGGCGATCATTTCATCAGCTATCCGCTGCTCAAGGCCCATGCGAAAAAGCACGGCAAGCTGTCGCTGATCCACTTTGACGCCCACAGCGACACCTGGTCGGACGAGGGGCTGAGCCGCATCGACCACGGCACCATGTTCTACCACGCGGCTCGCGAAGGCCTGGTGGACCCATCGCGTTCGGTGCAAATCGGACTGCGGACCACCAACGATGATGTGATGGGCTTTCAGGTGCTCGACGCCCGGCAGGTCAACCGCAATACCCCCGAACATATCGCCGAACTGATCCGCGCGCGGGTCGGGGATCACCCGGTGTACCTGACCTTCGACATCGACTGCCTCGACCCGGCCTTCGCCCCAGGCACCGGCACGCCGGTATGCGGTGGGCTGTCGACCCATCAGGCGCTGGAGATCCTCCGTGCCCTGCGCGGCATCAACCTGATCGGTATGGACGTGGTGGAAGTCGCACCGCCTTATGACAGCGCCGAAATCACCGCACTGGCCGGTGCAGCACTGGCCATGGAAATGGTCTGCCTCTTCGCTGCGCGGCATAAAGTCGACGGTTGATCGGGTGCTCGCTCAACGAGGGCAATACGTAGATCCCTGTCTATAGAAACAGGCCACAAGGCCGCAAGTGCTATGGAGAACATGTTGGTGTAGGCTTGGAGCGTCTGTAAACAAGGATGAAGTTGTTGAATTCCCAGAATGACGACAGCAGGGTAGATCTGGCACGGCCGGTCAAAAGAGCGCCGGTGCTATGGCTGGCGATCATCGCTATTGTCTTTGTTTGCGTGTCGATTGTGGGCTTTAACTTATGGCAGCTGGAACACGCCAAAGACCATGAGTTGAAACAGGCCGAAGTCGCAACGTCCAATCTTTCCAAATCCCTGGCTCAGCAAGCAGAAGATACGTTCGACGAGGCCGATATCATATTGGTCGATCTTGTTGAGCGATTGCAGAATGACGGCCGAGGACCGGCACAGATCGAGCGCCTCCGGAGCTTCCTGGCGCAGCATGTCGTTGAAACCGAGCAATTACAGGGTGTGTTCTATTTTGACCGCACAGGCCAGTGGATCATTACGTCCTTCGGTAGCAAGCCGGAAAGCGCCAATAATGCGGATCGCGAATACTTTCAATATCACCAGCAAAACGCAAATCTTGGCCCGCACATAGGCAAAGCGATCCGCAGCCGAACGACCAACGATTGGATCATTCCCATCTCAAGACGGGTGAATGACCAACAAGGCCAGTTCGACGGTGTCGTATTGGCCACGCTTAATATGAAATATTTCGACCGGTTTTTTGAAAGTTTCAATATTGATGATAAAGGCGCCATTTTCATGGCGCTGACGGACGGCACCCTGTTGGCAAGAAGACCTTTCAACGAGGTGGTGATTGGAAAGTCCATCGCCAAAGGGCCAGTGTTTACCGATTACTTGTCCAAATCTCTCTCTGGCACCGCCATGGTGACGTCCATCATTGACAACGTCACCAGGCTCTACGGCTATAGACAACTGGAAAAATATCCCTTGGTCGTCGCAGCGGCGATCTCGGAAGAGTCGCTGCTCGATGAGTGGCAAAAGAATGCCTTTAAATCAATCATCATCATTGTCATCGCCGTGCTGGCCAATATTTTATTCGGCGTTTTATTGGTTCAGCAGATTCGATTCGGTTTGCAAGCGGAAGCGAAGATGCGCGTCGCCCAGGACTCACTGGAAAAGCTGGCGTTGCAGGACAGCATGACCGGCTTAGCCAACAGACGGCATTTCGACAGGGTCCTGAATATCGAGTTTCGCCGAAGCGGGCGAAAAAAGGCGCCTTTGAGTCTGATCATGCTGGATATCGATTTCTTCAAAAGTTTCAACGACGCCTACGGCCACTATGCCGGAGACCATTGCATCGTGGCGGTAGCGGACGCCCTCCGTGGCTGCTTGAATCGTGCCGGCGACCTCGCTGTTCGTTATGGCGGTGAAGAGATGGCGATATTCTTGCCGGATAATGACGTGGAGGGCGCTTATGCACTGGCTGAGAAGATAAGACTCTCGATTCTTGCCAGGCACATACCCCATGTCGACAACCCCTTGGGAGTCGTCACGGTCAGCATGGGTTGTTACGCCTGCGTACCCAGTGAAGACAACACCATCGAAATGCTGATAAAACGCGCCGACGCCGCATTGTATTCAGCGAAAAGAGCCGGCAGGAATAGAAGCATGATCTTTCAGCAGAGTGCGTGATGCAAACCGAGTGCTGCGACCGTTCAAGGCCGTCCAGCCGACCGCAGGATGATGGCGATTGGCCGTCGCTCTGATAAGCTGCGTGCTTGAGGCGGGCTGTCGGTATTACGCCACACACGAATTAACCTCACGGAATGAGAGAGCGCTGCATTGCCCGCAGATCGCTTAATCACCCGGACAGCCATCCTGTCCTGTTGCCCACCCTTATCGAGCGGTAGGGCAGAGGAGTCTCGACCCCATGCAAGACCTTGGAGGAAAAGGACTTTCACTTACCAGGAGGCTGCACAAGTCGCGCGGGCTAGGGATGGTGCTTGGCTTTGTCTGCGTTGCTGCCGCCATCTACCCACTGCATAAGCCAGCCTGGCTATGGGCGCTGATGGTCCTCAACGGGTTTGTCTGGCCGCACCTGGCCTTTCTCTGGGCTCGCTCGTCGAGGGTTCCGTTCCAGGCCGAGCAGCGCAATCTGCTGATGGATTCGTTCTTCGGTGGGTTCTGGGTCGGGGCCATGCAATTCAACGTGCTACCCAGTGTCACCAGCCTGTCGATGATGGCCATGAACAACATCGCCATCGGCGGGGTGCGTTTCCTGCTGACAGGTTGGCTGGCGCAGGCGTCGGGTATTGCTTTATCCCTGCTGATTTTTTCCCCTGTTTTCATGCCCGAAACCAGCACCTTGCAGATGTATGCCTGCCTGCCTTTGCTGGCCGTCTACCCATTGGCGCTTGGCTGGGTGGCCTATAAACAGGCCCACATGTTGAAGCGTCACAAGCGCGAACTGCTGGCCCTCAGCCGGACCGACAGCTTGTCGGGGCTGTTGAACCATGGCTCATGGAAAGATCATCTGGATATAGAGTTCCAGCGCTGCAGGCAGTCGGATCAGAGTGGCACCCTCGCTCTGATCGACATCGATCACTTTAAAATCATCAACGATACCTATGGTCATGTGATGGGTGACAACGTCCTTCGGCAGCTGAGCGCAGTGCTCAAACAGAACCTGCGAACAGCGGATCTGGCGGGACGTTATGGCGGTGATGAGTTCTGCGTGATCCTGCCTCATACCCCGCTGGAGACCGCAGCCGAGATCATGGACCGCCTGCGCGATACCTTCAGTTCGACCCACTACGAGCAGGCGCCGATGATGAAGGTAAGCCTCAGTATCGGACTGGCGGCCTACAGCCCCTTTCATCCGGACGCGACCGGCTGGGTAAACGACGCCGACAAAGCGCTGTATGGGGCGAAAGCCACGGGACGCAACAGGGTCAGTTGCATCGTGGACGGTGCCTTACAGCAGGGCGTGCCCGACCCGGTTTGAGTTGAATGTTTCGCCCCGTCTTCGACGCCGCGCTATCGCGCAGCAAACAGGGGCTCGATTCTGCCCGGAGGGCGTAGGAGCTGACTTGTCTGCGAAAAGGGCCGAAGGACCTTCATGCGGTGGTGAATCCAGCCATTTTGCGACTGCTTCGCAGCCGATCGCAGACAAGTCAGCTCCTACAAGGGGTCAGCGTTTGGCTGAAAATTTAATAGAGTTTATTACTTATTTATCAACGACTTATGCGTTGTTTGATAGGGGCGGTAAATTCAAAGCCCACGTCGTCGACGTTTGAAGCTCGTTTTCGGTGACGAGGGCAATGTCTTCAGTGTTTATGACGGTGGTGAATATCCGGGAAGTGAGGATGGCTGTGTTGCATCGGTGCATGCACGTGAACATGATTGTGAGGCTCAGCGCCATCCCATTCGAATGAATGCTCATGCTGATGGTGTTCATCATGTACGTGACGATGACCGTGTTCGAGTGGGTCGTGCTGATGGGTGTGTGCGTGATTTTCTGTGAGGTGAATCCAGACACCGATCCCCATCAACGCCGCAGCCACCCAGAATGTCAGGGATGCGGGTTCACCCAATATCAGAATCGAGATCACTGCGCCCAGAAAGGGTGCCGTAGAGAAATACGCGCCGGTGCGTGCGCTGCCAAGTCCGCGAAGCGCCAATACAAAGAGAACCAGACTAACGCCGTATCCCAGGAATCCAACCAGCAGTGTCGGGGCCAGCACCGAAAGTCCGGGTAGCTGAGCCCCGAGGACAAACGCCAACGAGCAGTTGACCAAACCCGCTATCAGGCCTTTGATACCGGCCACAAAAAGTGCATCCGACGCCGAGACTTTACGGGTCAAATTGTTATCGATTGCCCAGCACAAACAGGCTGAAGCGATAGCCAGTGGCCCGAGCCAGTCTTGCGCCTGACGGGTATCGTGCGACCATGAAAGTACTATCCCCCCGAGAACAATCGCGACCATACCCGCCACGATCCGTCGATCGGCATTTTCTTTAAACACGACCCAAGCCAAAACCGCCGTGAGCACCGACTCCAGGTTGAGCATTAAAGAGGTGGTAGCCCCGGCGGTCCGCATCAGGCCGAACATGAGTAACGCAGGTCCGAGTACGCCACCGAATGCGATCGCGCCCATCAACCATGGCCATTCCGGCCGGGTGAGCCCGGTTGAACTCCAGCCTCGGTCGCGAATAAACCGGGTAG
Source organism: Pseudomonas sp. ASL3 (assembly GCF_056680425.1). Taxonomy (NCBI): domain Bacteria; kingdom Pseudomonadati; phylum Pseudomonadota; class Gammaproteobacteria; order Pseudomonadales; family Pseudomonadaceae; genus Pseudomonas; species Pseudomonas sp. ASL3. The sequence goes on from NZ_CM155281.1 coordinate 849,493, forward strand.
CGGTCAGTCCTAGCCCGCTTCCGAGGTAAAGAAGTCCGGCCAGCAATATCGGGGTGACATGGAGGCCTAATAATTTGGCCAGTGGCGTGCTCGCTCCGAATAACGCAGCCGCAGCCAGGGCGTACAGAACACTCAAATTCATTTGTCTACTCACTGGGTGCCGACTAGTCACGACTATCTTGAACAGCTGATTCGGGTAGGCACGGTCTGCCATCTATTCTTTTGAGACCACTTGTATGGGTAGTTTGCTCTCACGACGGGACCGGTCACGCAAAATTTCATGCCGTCGGTTGTCCTTCATTTTTTTCCACTCCCGGCATTCAACCCGCGTGCGCAGACAGGCGACACAAAACCCCGATTTTCCGTCAAATCTGCACACTTCGATGCAAGGCGATGGAACGGCCATCTCAGTTCACAGCCTTCACGTTATGCACTTCAACGGTGATATGGGAGAAACCTTTGAAAGGGCGAAGGAGCGCATGGTAGAAGGCCGACTCTCGTGTCGTTTGCGTTGTGACGACCGAAATAACGGCACCGAAATGGCCAGGCCCCAGCCGCCAGACGTGGAGATCTACAACTTTGTCACCCAATGCATTGATAGCCGTACGTACTTTGTTTGCCATCGCCTCACCCGGGCTGACATCCATCAAAATACCTCCCGTGTCGCGGATCAATCCGTATGACCAGTTGGCAATAACGAGCGCTCCTACGATGCCGGCAATAGGGTCCATCCATAACCAGCCGAATGTTTTTGCCAACAACAGGCCGATGATCGCGAGCACCGAGACTGCGGCGTCAGCAATGATGTGCATATAGGCGGCGCGCATGTTGTGGTCGCGCGAATCGACACCGTCGTCGTGGTCGTCGTGGGCATGTTCTTCGAATACAACTTCATGCTCTCCGTCCGGCAGGCTTGCGACGACTTTAAAACCGTGGGGTTCAGGGATCTCCGTAGTTGACTGCAGAAAATCGCCCTGCCGAGCAAAACCGAACGTTTGGCGAGCACCATCTGATCGAATCGTCGTCACCGTGACCGTCTCTGCTGGCAAGCCGCTATTCGCTTCGGCATGAATGCGGAAAACAGGCGGGATACCTTCCTCAAATATGGACAGCGCGATCAACCCACCAGGCGTTTCGATGTGCTGCACTTCTTCATCATGTGCATGCTCAGCGTGGTCGCCATGACCATGGCCATGCCCGTGACTATGTCCATGATGATCGTCGCCACTCAATAGCCATGCGCTGGCAATGTTGACGAACAAGCCGACGACCGCGATCGGGATGGCCTCGCTAAAATGAATCGGTACCGGTGACATCAACCGGACCACCGCCTCATAACCAATCAGCAACGCAATCATTGCCAGGATGATTGCACTCGTAAACCCGGCGAGATCGCCCAACTTGCCAGTACCGAAGACAAAGCGCGGATCATTGGCATGTTTGCGTGCGTAGGTGTAGGCAAGCGCGGCAATTAACATCGCGCCGGCGTGAGTGGACATGTGCAGACCGTCGGCAACCAACGCCAGCGAACCGAACAGGTTCCCGCCAATAATCTCGGCGAGCATCATCAGGGTGCAGAGGACGATTACGCCCCAGGTCTTACGTTCGTTCTTCTCATGTCCAGCGCCCAAAAAAACGTGGCTATGGGGTACTGAAAAGGGGGTGTTATAAAATTCGCTCATTGCAGGCTCACTTAAAATAGCTATGGACGACATCGATAAGCTGCTCTCTGGCATCTCCGTGCTCGCCAGAGTGGGCTTCATCCGCATCGATCAAATGCGTACGAATGTGGTCCTCTATAACGACCCCCAGCAAGCCATTCATTGCCCCTCTGCAGCCCGCTATCTGCTGCAGAACATCCAGGCAATTACTTTCCTCGTTTAAAGCGCGCTCGATCGCGTCAATCTGGCCGCGGATGCGCCGTACACGATTCAACAGCTTTTGTTTGTCGCGAATGGTATGGCTCATGGCACACCTCAAAATAGGGTAGGGGACTATATCATCCTATCCGAGAGTTTAGTGCTTCCAGGCAGCGTTCAGCTATGCATAATCAAAGAGAAAGTGGGGTGGTTCATAAGAGAGGAGGGCACGGATGAGCGATCAGATTGAAGTTCGAGTGAGACCACTCTTTTGCACGCTTGGCCGTTCATCAGGATCAGGGCAAAAGCATTGAGCAGCAAGCTGTGAAACTGCAGCCAGCGCCTAATCTAAAGGAGACGATGATTGCCTGTCATGAATAGGCTTGAATCAGGTATGAGCCGCTGTTTGGGGTGGGAGCGCTTCTGAGCTTGCCTCAAGGTGTACTCTTCAACGTTGAGGGAGCTATGTACTGTGATGGCTCAACATCTGGATAAAACGCTGATCAAGCTGCTCATGGTGCTGCTGTTTATCGCAGCGGCACATGGACAGGTCTTAATGTTTAAATCCGAGCCGTCAAATGCCTCTCTAAACTGTGGGGCAACGCAGAGTATGTCGTTTGACTCCAGCAAGGTTAATACCTGCCCCGATATGCTGAACCCAGTAGTTTGTTCAATCAGTTGTTCCATTCCCTCCACGGGAGCGGCTACACCTCTTGCTTTAATCTCGCACACCTTAAAATCTCCTCAGTACGACGGCTACACGACTTTTCTCGGTCGTATGCCCGTTGCTCCAGATCCTTTTCCTCCCAAGTTTACCCGCTTGTCCTAACCCGGCCCTGGACAAGCTCGTTTTTTCTTTCAGTCATACAGTCAAAAGAGCATTGAGGCATTCACAGGGCGTCTAGAACCAAGACCCTTGTCGTCAATGGAAAAGGATTAGGTGGTTACTATGAGTAAGTCATCCACATTTTGGGGGGGGATGCTACTTGCACTCGCTTCCCTTGCAATGCCTATAGCCCAGGCAGCTGAAGAGGCTATCCTCTATAAGAACCCAGGCTGCACGTGCTGTGATAAATATGCGGACTATCTGCGCGAAGGTGGCTTCAAAGTATCGATTGTCGCGGACTCTGCACAGCTTCAGCAGGTCAATAAGGCGTCTGGTGTCCCCCCCTCCCTGGCAGGCTGCCATACCGTTGCAATTGAGGGTTACGTCGTGGGTGGCCACGTCCCGCTGACCGCAGTCAATAAGTTACTGGCGGAGCACCCAGCCATCCGCGGTATCACCTTGGCGGGGATGCAAGCGGGGGCGCCCGGCATGGACGGCACTCAGCAGAAACCGTTTGAAATTTACGCTTTTGACGGCGCTAAAGCCTGGCTCTACATGACCCAGTAGGTACGTCTGAGCATTCGTTTTGTGATTGAGGTATGTCAGTAATAAATACCTGAGAAGTTTAGAGGGTTGCACCATGATCAAGAATATAGCGCGATACGCAGCGATAGATTGCAACGTCACCCATTGCTTGCAGGACTCGCCGTTGCTTATCCAGAGTGTGTCGAACATCAAGATCGTTGATCAGGAGAGCCATCATGCGTAACTCTATTGTCTACACAGCCGCACTCACCGCTCTCTTAACGCTTGGAGCTATTAGCACGAGCTTTGCCGAAGAACCTAAGAGTACTACTCAGGGCGGTTCTGACATGATGAAGGGAAAGGATATGCCGATGATGGACGGCAGCAAAATGCCGATGATGAATATGATGCAGGAGATGTCAGCCATGATGAAGAGCTGCAACACAATGATGGAGAGCATGAACAAACATATGGACAGTGAATCCCCTCAAGGCGGTAGTAAGGTGCAATAACAGCTCGTTTAATCGCTAGCCTTTTACCGGCAAATACGTCCTATGAACTGTGGATGACTGGCCCGACATGTCGGGCCAGTCATCCACACGGCTGTTACTTCACCGTTTTAATGGACACGATCGTGGCCGCGTTACCCTCGGCGCGAAATTCGAACGCCACATGATCTCCGACCTTCAGACCCGCCAGTTGCTTTGCCGTTGCGGAAAACGCCATGGTCATGGCGGGCCACTGCACGGCCGGCACGGCGCCATGGGCGATAGTCACCGTGTGTTTCGTGGTATCAATGGCCTTGATCGTACCCTCGGCTTTGGCTGGAGCCTGCTTGGTCTCCTGCTTCATCTGCATACCTTCCATGGGCATAGCGTCCATCTTCATACCCGGCATGTCCGCTGCCTGGGCAGAAAGAGACAGTGCAACAACGGTGCTTGCAACTGCGATCAGGGTCAGTTTCATACTACTTTTCCTTGAGGGTCGGTGGGTACAACTGGGAGGCGTCGGCGACGCATCAAGCGGTAGGCGGCCGGAATGACGAACAGGGACAGTAAGGGGGCGGTCACCATGCCGCCGACCATGGGCGCGGCGATGCGACTCATCACTTCGCTACCGGTACCGCTGCCCCAAAGGATCGGTAACAGGCCAGCGATGATGACTGCCACTGTCATGGCCTTGGGTCGGACGCGTTGCACGGCGCCTTCACGAATCGCGGCGATCAATCCGTGTTCAGTGCTGTCGCCGACGTCTTCACGTTCGGCCCAGGCGTTTTTCAGGTAGAGCAGCATGATCACGCCAAATTCGGCAGACACACCGGCCAGGGCGATAAAACCGACACCGGTGGCCACCGACAAGTTGAATCCCAGCAGATAGAGGAACCAGGCCCCGCCAGTCAGTGCGAACGGCAGGGTGGCCATGATCAACAAGGCCTCGTCGAAGCGGGCGAATGTCAGGTAGAGCAGCACGAAAATGATCAGCAGCGTGGCCGGCACCACCAGCTTGAGCCGTGCATTGGCTCGTTCAAGAAACTCGAACTGTCCTGAGTAGCTCAGGCTCATGCCTGGCTGCAACTTGACCTGCTCACTGACGACCTTGCGCAGGTCGGCGACCACCGAGGCAATATCCCGGCCTCGCACGTCGATGTACACCCAGCCCGAAGGCCGTGCGTTCTCGCTCTTGAGCATCGGCGGGCCTTCACTGATCTTGACCTTCGCCACAGTACCGAGGGTGATCTGACTACCCAGCGGTGTGTAGATCGGCAGTTGCTCCAAGGCGCCGAGCGAGTCACGCCACTCACGGGGATAACGTACGTTGATCGGGAAGCGCGCGAGGCCTTCAATGGTCTCGCCGACGTTTTCACCGCCGATAGCGCCGGCCACTATCGACTGTACATCGGCGATATTCAGTCCGTAGCGGGCGGCGGCCTTGCGGTCGATATCCACATCGATATAACGCCCGCCAGTCAATCGTTCGGCCAGGGCCGAACTGACACCGGGCACATCCTTGGCCACGCGTTCGACCGCCTGGGTGGCCGCATCGATCTCCGTCAAGTTGGTGCCGGCAATTTTCACCCCGATCGGGCTCTTGATCCCGGTGGCGAGCATGTCGATGCGGTTGCGGATGGGCGGTATCCAGATATTGGTCAACCCAGGGACACGTACCACCCGATCCAACTCTTCCACCAGCTTCTCCTGGGTCATCCCAGGGCGCCACTGTTCACGCGGCTTGAATTGGATGGTGGTCTCGAACATCTCCAGCGGTGCCGGGTCGGTGGCGGTTTCGGCGCGGCCAGCTTTACCGAAGACATGTTCGACTTCGGGCACCGTCTTGATCAGTCGGTCGGTCTGTTGCAGCAGCTGCGCCGCTTTCTGCGCCGACAGCCCCGGCAGAGCCGAAGGCATATAGAGCAAATCGCCCTCGTCCAGCGGTGGGAGGAACTCGCCACCCAACTGAGAGATCGGCCATAACGCGCTGGAAAAGACCAGTACCGCGACCAGCATGGTGACTTTGGGCCGACGCAGCACCGCGTCCAGGGCCGGTTGATAGAGCCTGATCAACCAACGGTTCAACGGGTTCTGTTGTTCATTGGGAATCCGACCGCGAATCCAGTAGCCCATCAGCACCGGCACCAGGGTCACCGACAGACCGGCCGCCGCAGCCATGGCATAGGTCTTGGTGAAGGCGAGCGGGCCAAACAGACGGCCCTCTTGAGCCTCCAGGGTGAACACCGGGATGAACGACAGGGTGATGATCAGCAGGCAGAAGAACAGCGCCGGCCCCACCTCCGTCGCCGCTTCGGTCATCACATGCCAGTGATGTTCGCCCTTCAGCTCTTCCCCTGGATGGGCCGTGTGCCAGGCCTCGATCTTCTTGTGGGCGTTCTCGATCATGACCACGGCGGCGTCGACCATGGCGCCGATGGCGATGGCAATCCCGCCAAGGGACATGATGTTGGCGTTGATCCCTTGATGACGCATGACGATGAAGGCAATCAGTACCCCAACCGGCAGAGAGATAATCGCCACCAGGGATGAGCGCAGGTGCCAAAGGAATATCCCGCAGACCAACGCGACGACGATGAACTCCTCGAGCAGTTTGTGACTGAGGTTTTCCACGGCGCGGTCGATCAGCTTGCTACGGTCGTAGGTGGTGACGATTTCCACCCCCGCCGGCAGACTGCTTTTCAGTTCGTCGAGCTTGGCCTTGACCGCAGCAATGGTTTCGCGAGCGTTCTTGCCGCTGCGCAGAATCACCACGCCACCGACTGTCTCACCTTCGCCATCGAGTTCGGAGATGCCGCGCCGCATCTCCGGCCCCAGTTGGATCGTTGCCACATCACCAAGGGTCACCGGCACGCCACCCGCACTGAGCTTGAGGGGAATCGCACGAAAGTCATTCAGGGTCTTTAGATAGCCTGAGGCGCGGACCATGAACTCGGTTTCCGCCATCTCCAACACGGCGCCACCGGTTTCCTGATTGGCCTTGCCGATGGCGTCAGTCACCTGCGCCTGAGTGATACCCAGGCTGGCCAGTTTGAGTGGGTCGAGTTGCACCTGGTACTGCTTGACCATGCCGCCCACGGTGGCCACTTCCGCCACATTGGGCAGGGTCTTCAGCTCGAACTTGAGGAACCAGTCCTGAAGTGCGCGCAGTTGCGCCAAGTCATGTCCGCCACTGCGATCCACCAGTGCGTACTGATAGATCCAGCCCACCCCGGTGGCATCTGGCCCCAACGCCGGTTTGGCGCTGGCGGGCAGGCGACTTTGTATCTGGCTCAGATACTCCAACACCCGCGAGCGAGCCCAATACATATCGGTACCATCTTCGAACAGCACGTAAACGAAGCTGTCGCCGAAAAAGGAATAGCCACGTACGGTTTTGGCCCCTGGTACCGAGAGCATGGTGGTGGCCAACGGGTAGGTCACCTGGTTTTCAACGATCTGCGGCGCTTGTCCCGCATACGAGGTGCGGATGATCACCTGAACATCGGAGAGGTCCGGCAGTGCATCGATGGGGGTGCTCTGAACCGACCAAACACCCCAGGCCGTGACGAACAGCGTGGCCAGCAGTACCAGGAAGCGGTTGGCCACTGACCAGCGGATGAGGGCGGCGATCATGGCCGGCCCCCTAGTTTTTCCAGTCGCTCAACGCGCAAACCATCGTCGGTTTGGCTGACTGATACACGAACCTTGTCGCCCGTCTTGAGCCCTTGCATGAGCGCCGGGTCAGCCAATGGGAAGGTCATGGTCATGCCAGGCATGCCCAGCGTCTTGAAGGGGCCATGGGCGAGCGTCACGTCTTTGCTATTGATCTCGACAACCTGCCCATCCGCCTCATGGAAGGCGGATGCTGCGGCGGTAGAGGGTGGCGTTTCCGCCGTTCTCGCGACGATGCCCTTGAGGCTCGCCTCGGAGTCGAGCAGGAACTGTCCAGAGGTGACTACCTGCTGGCCTTCTTCCAGACCTTTCAACACCACCGTCTTGCCTTCGTTTTCTTCCCCGAGTTGCACCTCTACGGGTCGGTAGCGGCCAGCGTCTTCGGCGAGCATCACAAGGACGCGTCGACCGGTGCGAATGACTGCCTCGCTCGGCACCCACAATACACTTTGCTCAGTCGAACGATTCAGGCGCACCTGCGCGGTCAATCCTGGTCTGAGGCGCCCATCAGGGTTGGGCAATTCGACCCGCACGCGAACGGTGCGGCTGTCCGGATTGGTTTCGGGCAGAATCGCGCTGACCGTGCCCTTGAGCACTGTTTCTGGGAAGGCTGGCAGGCGTGCTTCTACTGTTTGACCGACGACGATCGATCCAGTCTCCGACTCTGGAACGGCCGCTGCTAGCCAGACACTACTCAAGCCATTGACTCGAGCCAGCGTCTCGCCGGCCGCCACGGTCATACCCGCACGCACATCCAGTTCCTGTAGCACTCCGCCGATAGGGCTGGTGAGAGTCAGGGTTGGCTGAGTCTTGCCGCTGCGTTCTACCTGGGCAATCAGTGCTGTCGGCATCCCCGTGAGGCGCAGCCGTTGGCGTGCCGCCGACAACAAGTCAGCATCACCGTTACGCTTCAGTGCGAGGAACTCTTCCTGGGCAGCAGCCCATTCCGGTACCAAGAGGTCAACCAATGGAGCATTGGCTTTGAGTACATCGCCTGGAGCACGGGCATAAACCCGCTCGACAAAACCAGAGGTGCGCGCCTGGATAACGGCGACATCCCGCTCGTTGAACGCCAGCACGCCGACCACGTCCAAGCTGGAGGCGAGGACCCCACGAGTGACTGCCGCGAGGCGCAGGCCGAGATTCTGAGTCAGGCTGGGGTCGATGCTGATGGCCGTACTGTCCGTTGCGGCATCGGCGTATCGGGGCACCAGCTGCATGTCCATGAAGGGCGATTTGCCCGGTTTATCGAACTTCTGCTGCGGGTACATCGGATCGTACCAATACAGGGCTTTGCGTTCGTCTTGCATCTTGGGACTCTGTTCGGCGGCCGCCCCCGGCATTGCGCTCATGCGATGCTGAGCGAACCAGTATCCGCCGACAACCCCTAGGGCGATCGACAAGCCGGTCAATAAAGCCCCTTTCCAGATTCGAGCGCTCATTGGCTGGTTTCCCCGTAATTGAAATACAAGCGCGCGTTGGTCAGGGCTCGCTGTTCTTCGAGGTCAATCTGTTTGAGGCGGGCCTCTATAAGTTCACGTCGGGCCGCGATGACCGGTGCCAGGTCACCTTTACCGGCGCGGTAGCTGGCCATGGTCAGCCCGACCTTTTCCTTGGCCAGGGGCACTAGACTTTCCTGGCTGCGGCGCACGGCACGATTCAGGCGCTCGTATTCGGCCAGACTCTCCTCCAATTGCTGGGTATGCTCGCGCACCATATCTTCACGCTCAGCCTCCAATTGGTTCAGTTCAGCGTGTTTGGCAGCAATCTTGGGATTTTGTCGGGAGTCGGGAAACAGTGGCAGGTCGAACGAGAACTGCACGCTGACCATGTCACCGAACTGACGGTCACGGTGTTGGTAATCGAGTTCCCAGCTCCAGTCGGACTGCTTTTCCGCTTCGGCTTCACGCACCTTGGCTTGCGCCTCGCGGGTCATCGGTTCGAAGGCGGCCAGTGCGGGGTGATGTTGCAGCTTATGGGAGTAGCTTGAGGTCTCGATGGGCCATTGCGGCAAACTGCCGGTTGGCGGGTCATTGGCGGCCGGGCCAATCCAGCGCTTGAGTGCAGCGCGGGCTTGAGTGCGGAGGCGGACCAGGTCGTCCTGTTGATCCGCCAATTGAGCCGCCTCCTGCTTGGGCGTTACCGCATCGGCAGGTTGGGCACGACCACCGGCGATCTGCGCACGGACGGTATCGGTCAACAGATGATTTTCTTTGTAAAAGTCCTGGAATAGCGCTTCCTTACGCTCGACGGAGTAGCTGCTGATCCAGGCCAGTGCAGTGGCCTGACGGACGTTCAGACGCTCGATACGGCCTTCGGCCGCGGCTCGGTCAACGGCCGCATCGGCCACTTCAATGCGTGCTTTGCGTTTGTCGCGGTTGGGCACTTCCTGCATGACCCCAACCATCTGCATGGTCATGAAGTCCTGGTTGATGCTCCAGCGATCGGGGCCGCCAATGGGATAGTTCTGCACGCCGAATTTTAACTTCGGATCGGGTAGTTCGCCGGCAGGGATGGCGGCACTGCTGGCGGCTTGCAGTTTGGCGGTTTGGGCGGTCAGCGACGGGGCATTGTTTTCGGCCAGTCGCAAGGCTTCATCGAGTGTCAGAGGGGCGGCTAGGCTCGGCAATGCCAGCACGCTTGCCGCCAGGGCAGCCACGACGGGCCACCCTGCACAATAGCGTAGGGAATTCATGTTCACGATTCCTGTGATGATCCACTGCGCGCCGTTTATACGTGCACGCAGATAGGCCATCCCGCGAGGGCGGGATGAGGCTCAATGTGGTACAGGAATCAAACGCGAGGTGGTCGCCACACCCCGGACGGGGACTGAGTGGGCAGGAAGTCGCTGAAGAGGGACAGCACCAGCGGACTGGACAAGCGGGTGGCAGGTTTCACAAACGACACTTGCAGCAAACTGCCGCTCTTGCATTCCTGGCCAGGTTTGCAGGGTTTGCCGTGATCGGAGGGGCTGTTCATGTCGTGGCAACAGTCCTTGCCCATATCCCCCATCATCGCCATGCCCGGTGTTTTCATCGGGCAGGGTTCTGTCGGTGCCTGATTGCCCGCCATCCCGCTTAAGGGAAGCGCCAGGCTAATCAGGAAAATGAGGCAACACCGCAGGTAGCGTTTCATGCGGGGGAGTCTAGTCGTTGATAACGGACTGCACAATTACGAATCTGTCAGGAAGAGCCTGCTGGTACCGTCTTCGACCTCGGTTACGGATTTGATCCTATGGGGACGCGGAGCGGATTCAGAGGTCATGAAGCGCATCGCCGCGCCTAGGGTGTTGGAACCTAACTACGTGGACATAGTCACAGTGCCGTTACTTTTAACTTCCTGGAGTCACTGTGTCTATAAAGAAGAAACTCATGGCTGTGGCTGCATGCACGATGATGTTTTCAGCGGTATCCATGCTGCCCGGTGAGCTGTCTTTCATCTCCTCAGCCCATGCAAAAGAGGGGGGTGGTCATGGCAATGGCGGCGGGAGTGGTGGCGGTAACGGAGGTAGTGGTGGCAGCGGCGGTAGTGGCCATTCTGGCGGAATTGGAAGCAATGGACAGGGCAAGGGACTGAGTGGCAATCATGATGGAAAGGCCGTAAGGGACGGTGGGATAAGCGGTCAGCATATCGGCAGTACCCGCACTGATAATGATACCGATAAGGATGGCAAGGCTGTCAGGGATAGAGGGTTAAGCGGTAAGCATACCGGCATCACCCGCACTGATAAGGATCGCAAGGCCGTAAGGGACAGGGGGTTAAGCGGTAAGCATACCGGCATTACCCGTACTGATATTGATACCGATAAGGATCGCCGTGGCTCGATCACTTCTGACGTTGCGCACTCTAAAGAGACGCGAGGGTTGACTAAGGCAACGTCGATTTCTGAGACCACGCCGGGTGAACACAACGAAAAAGGCTTGACCAACGCGGCTTTATCAACGACCAAACAAGACCATTAATTTCAACGTGGCCGGGCAAGGAGTGCAGCACTGCATGCTCGGTTTCGGAAAGCCTCTTATCAAGCAACCTTTAAAACATTGATAAATAAGATATAAATCTTAAGTCCGGCGCCGATCGACTGTAGGAGCTGACTTGTCTGCGAAGGCCATTCAACGCGGTGGGTCTGACAGATCGCGCCGTATGGTCTTCGCAGACAAAACTACGCGTCCCGGTCTCTCCTACGCCCTCCGGGCAGAATCGGGACCGTGTTTGCTGCGCGACAGCGCGGCGTCGAGGACGGGGCGGGATCTCTCATGACGGATCAATGTTCCTGCGTGGAACGACGTTTGACGAGCAACAGAATCAGTGCCGCCGCTGAAAATGCTGCACTCGCGTAGAAAGCAGTCGCTGCGCCGTGCATCTGCCAGAGCCAGCCAGCGATGACGCTTGCCAACAGCAAAGCAACCCCACTCACCAGATTGAATAGACCAAAGGCCGTGCCTTTAAGGTCGGGAGGGGTCGTGTCTGCTACCAGTGTTGCCAGAATCCCTTGGCTGAAGCCCATGTGCAGTCCCCACAAGGCAACGCCCAATAAAACCATGCCGACAGACTCGGCATACGCCAGCACCAGGTCGGCAAGAATCAGCAGCACCAGGCCGACACTGAGTAACGCGGTACGGTTGATGCTGTCTGACCATTTTCCAACCGGATAGGCCGACAACATGTAGAACCCGGACATCACGACCATGACCAGGGGCACCCAAGTGGCAGAGAATCCTAGCTGCTGAGCACGCAGGATCAGAAAAGCCTCACTGAAGCGCGCAAGGGTGAACGCTGCACCTATGCCCACGACCCACCAGTAGTTCTGTGAAAACTGGCTCAATGACTTCAGTCGGATAGGCGATCGAAAATGCTGTTGTACGGTTTCGTGCTTCGGCTCGCTGATCCCGAAAATGAGCAGCCCGACTGCCAGCACTGCGGGAATCACTGCAAACCACATCACCCGAGAAATATCATCGGCCAACAGCATCATCAGCAGGATCGCCAGGATGGGGCCTAAAAAGGCCCCCACGGTATCCATCGACTGGCGCAACCCAAAGCAAGCGCCCCTGATGGCGGCTGGCGCCACATCCGCGACGAGCGCATCACGCGGAGCGCCGCGTATCCCTTTACCGATCCGGTCCAGAATACGGGCGGTAAAGACCAGTTCCGCAGAGGTGGCCAAGGGAAATAACGGTTTGGTCAGCGCCGCCAGGCCGTAACCCAACAGCAATAGTTCTTTTCTGCGACCGATGAAGTCGCTGATTGCTCCGGAAAAAACTTTAACGATCAGTGCGGTTGCTTCCGCGACCCCTTCGATGAGGCCAACGGTCAGCATGCTGACGCCCAGTGTGCTCACCAAAAACACTGGCAACAGGCTATGCACCAGCTCCGATGATAAGTCCATGAACAGGCTGACGAATCCCAGCGCCCATACCGTGCGCGGAATGGCACGGGCCGATCCACTGGCAGATTCGCCCATCTGTTTTACCTCAGGATGGTTAGCCTGGTTCTTTTCACGGTCACTTGAAGCGTTTATCGACAATAACGCTTATTACCGCCTGTAGCCCGGGGAGCACGCATGGATGTTAACGATAAATCCATCCCTTGGAGATCGGTAATGCGAGCAGACGCTGGTACACACTTTCCAGCCCATCCACTAAACGCATTTTCAGTTGCTTGAAGCTCAGTGGCCGCGCGATGACCCAACTGCTGAGCAATGCCACCAGGAAGCCCCCGGCTATGTCGAACGGGAAATGCACACCCAGGTAAACACGAGCCCATCCAACTGCTGCGCCAAGCACAATGAGCAGAGCCCCGGTCTTGCGCAGATGGCTCCACAGGAGGGCCAGACCCAGGCTGAAGAAAACAACGGCATGATCGCTGGGGAAGGAGGTGTCCGGTGCGTGTGCCAGGAATGTATTACCCAACTCAATCATGAATGGCCTCGGATGTGGCCAGACTATACCGATCAACACGTTGCAACCCAGTCCAAGCAGGATAGTCAACACGGCAGTCACTGCAGCCGTTCTGCTCTCTCGTCCGCCCCATAGCCAGAGCCCGGTCAGTAGCAACGGAACACCATACATGAGCCATTGCGCCACGGCGGTCGCCATGAACAGCATCCCTGATGCGGGGTGTGCACTGGCATTGATTAGCAGAAACAGCGAATGATTCAGTTCTTCCACGGGGTGATCTCAGTCATAGATGAAACATTGATGATCGCAGCCAGTGAGAGGCCTTTCAACTCTGTGTTTGATGTGTCCGATGAAGAAGCGCTGTCCCTGGGGCAAGGGCAGCGCTTAATCCTGGTCAATGGCCCCGCGATTGAGCCCTCCAGACGGTTCAGGACGCGAACCAGCGCAAAGTCATCGCATTATGTAGTGGATAAAAATATTCACTACATGACCATTGACGCCTCCACCGTCCGCTTGCATTATGCACTCGTCTCCCTGATCGGGAGCGCTGGCAAGGGTGTTCTGAGCATGCTCGACAAGCCGCCGAGCTGTTCCCGGAAGTGTACTGCCCACAAGGCAGATTGATGAAGCTGACTGGCATGATCGTCCCCGCAAGGGCGAGAAGCGCTGGCGAGACATTCTCATGATGCTTGTGGCTGACTTCGTTACTGTCGCCAGTGGTTTTCTTGGGCTTTCGCTCGTTCTCCTCGATAGGAAGCTGCTGTAGCCGCTTCTGATCAACGCTACATTCATCAAACCCCAAGCCAGATCTGCACTCGATGGACAACATGAGTCGTCGTTGGTGTGCAGTGTCAATCAAACGGCCGATTGGATGCCATGTTTGAGTTAACCAAGACAGATCAACGAATGGTCAAGGGGCATACAGATGAATTTGAACAATCAACCTACTATCGATGAATTGGCCCGACTGTTCGCGTCGCAAAAGGACAGCGTTGATAGCCATATACTCTGGGTATGCGAGTCGGGGGAGGTTCATATTGATCGCCTGTCGCTCCACTCGGGAGAAAATGAATTCGAGACGTGCAACCCGAGCATGCGCGCCAGGTTCAGAATGTACCGCCGGGGCCAAGGCTATGTCGGGAAAAAAGCTGCGGCTGACAAGGACTTCATCGGGCGTGTCCTTCAAACACTGAAACAAGAGTGGAGCCTGATCCAAAACAAATCCGGGGTTTGTTTCGTCGACAGCTACTGCTGAGTGTTGCTGCTGCGTCGCGGGTAACTTGGGAGGGAGCCTGGGTTACCAGCGATACCTCTTGCGTTCGAGTCGTTGAATACACGCCAGGCTAAGAGTCGGAGAGGGTCGTCAATCTGTTCTATGCAGAGTTGGATTGAGCCAGGGACTTCAACGCATCAATGACCTGTCTCAACGCGTTGCTGAGCGGCTTGTCCTGACGCAGCACAATGCCCAGGGTGCGCGTCAAACCGGGTGTCAGGGCTCGTACTTGAAGGCCGCGCCGATGATGGGCCGCAGACACTGACATGCTGGGCACTATGCTATAGCCCAGGCCAGCGGCAACCATTTCCTTGATCGCCTCGATGCTGCCCAGTTCCATCACCGGTTTGATGCGTATGCCGGATTTTAAATACCACTCGTTTATCAACAGGCGTGTACTGCTGCCGGCTTCAAATATCACCAGCGGGTAGTTGATCAGCGCCTCAGGGGTGATGCAGTCCGGAATCTGGTTTTCACTGGTGCAGAAGATCGCGACAAAGTCGTCATCCCGCAGCGGAGTGATCGCCAGACTGCGCCCCAGGGCTGGAAGGGTAACAAGCGCCAGATCCAGACGATTTTCCTCTACCGCCTTGAGCATACCTTCGGTGTTGCCGGTACTGACTCGAACCTCCAGTGCTGGAAACGATTGCCGAAGGGCCTGGAGTATGGGCGGCAGAAGGTGGATGCACGCGGTCGCGCCGGTACCCATGGCGATGGTTCCGGCAACCCCTTGGGTGTGACTTGATAGATCCAGCAAGGCATCTTCAACGGCCGCGTCAATGTGAGTGATGTGTTCCAACAGCACTGTACCGGCTGACGTTGGCTTGATCCTCTTTCCGACGCGCTCGATCAACCGCACAGTCAGACGCTGCTCCAACTGACGAATGTGCAGGCTGACCGCTGGTTGGGTCAGACCCAGTTTCTCCCCCGCGGCGGAGAAGCTGCCGCAAGCGATAACCTGTGAAAAAGTATGCAAGTGGTTCAGGTTTAGTCGATGCATCTCAAAGTTTTTCTTATGCTGGGGATAAGAAATCATAACTTTTTTTTGATTGGGGCCGACGGCATCATTGCACCCATCCAGCCAGCAATTGAAGTAAACGAGAAATGAAGATCAGCGGCACTCCACTCCTGCGCGACGCCTGCGAAAACGATATGCCTGCGGTGCAGAGCATTTATGCGCAACACGTTGTCGGTGGTATCGCCAGCTTTGAACTGGACGCACCGAGCGTGGAAGAAATGATCTGCCGACGCGCTGATGTTCTATCAAAAAGACTGCCGTATCTGGTCGCAGAACTGGCGGGCGAGGTGGTCGGTTATGGCTACGCAACACTTTACCGACCGCGTCCTGGATACCGTTTTACCGTTGAGGATTCGGTCTATGTCCGCGACGGTTCAGGAGGGAATGGCATTGGCCAGGCATTACTCGGCGAACTCATAGAACGTTGTACGCGGGGCGGGTGGCGGCAAATGATCGCAATCATCGGCAATAGCGAAAACCACGCCTCGGTTCGACTGCATGAGCGGCTCGGTTTCCACCGGGTGGGCGTTTTTGAGTCGGTCGGCTTCAAGCATGGTCGCTGGGTGGACACCATTCTGATGCAGCGTGCGCTGGGCGATGGCGCGCTCAGTTTGCCGTCGGCATAAAGTGATCACAGCAGGTTTGACTCGAGATGCAGTGCTGCGATTGGACGTTGCTGACTTGACTGTTAAGTTGCGGCTGGCAAAAAAAACTGTATATCCATACAGATAAAGGTTGCCTGAACACCCGGCACTGCGCATGCTGTACGTCATCTCTGCAAGAAATGAATGATGTCCATGCAGCTCTTCCTGTGTGAAAAACCTTCTCAGGCCAAAGACATTGCCAAGGTGCTTGGCGCCAACCGACGCGGCGACGGCTGCTGGGTGGGGTCGAACGTAACGGTGACCTGGTGCATCGGCCACCTCCTGGAAACCGCACCGCCGGATGCCTACGACGCCCGCTATAAACGCTGGGTTCTGGCCGATCTACCCATCGTCCCCCAGCAGTGGAAGATGTTGGTAAAACCGAAGACCGCCAGCCAGTTCAAAGCGGTCAAGCGTTTGCTCGGCGAAGCCCATGAGCTGGTCATTGCCACTGACGCTGACCGCGAGGGTGAGATGATCGCCCGTGAATTGGTAGAGCATTGCCGGTATCGTGGACCGATTCAACGGCTCTGGCTGTCGGCCCTGGACGATGCCTCCATCCGCAAGGCATTAGCGGCGCTCAAGCCCGGTGCCGAAACGTTCAGTCTCTACCATTCGGCGTTGGGCCGTTCCCGTGCCGACTGGCTGATCGGCATGAACATGAGCCGGTTATTCACGCTGCTTGGGCGTCAGTCCGGCTACCAAGGCGTACTGCCGGTGGGTCGCGTACAGACGCCGACCCTGCGTCTGGTCGTGGACCGCGATCGCAGCATTGCTGATTTCGTGCCGGTCCCGTATTGGGCCATCGAGGTCCAGCTGCTTAGCGGTGGTACGTCTTTCTCTGCACAGTGGTGCCCTCCAGAAGACACATGCGACGAACACGGTCGCTGCCAGGATCAGACGCTGGCGAAAAAGGCTGCGGCGATTTTGCGTGACGCCATGAGCGCCCGAGTGTCCAGGCTGCGCACCGAGCGTATGCGCGAACCGCCGCCTTTGCTTTTTGATCTGGGCACATTGCAGGAAGTGTGCTCCAAAAAGCTGGGTCTTGGCGCCCAGGAAACCCTGGATATCGCCCAGGCACTCTACGAGAACTACAAAGTCATTACCTACCCGCGCAGTGATTGCGGCTATCTGCCACTGAGTCAGCACAGCGAGGCCGCGGCGATACTGGCCGGCCTGGGGCGTGCCGATCCAGACCTGGCCGACCTGCTGAAGCATGTCGACCCGCAGCGCCGCTCGCGGGCCTGGAACGACGCCAAGGTCAGTGCCCACCACGGCATCATCCCGACTGCCGCAACGATTGACCTTGGGCGCTTGGCGGGCAAACAACGGGCGGTCTACACCTTGATACGCGCGCGCTATGTGGCGCAGTTTCTGCCGAACCACGAATACGATCGAACCCAGGCAGACCTCGAGTGCGCCGGGCAGGCGTTGCGTGCGGTGGGCAAGCGGATCGTCGAGCCGGGCTGGCGGCGTGCGTTGCCGCAAGCCCTGACGCCCACCAAAGGTCGCGAAGCGCCTCCCCCCCAGGCATTGCCAGCCCTGACCGAGGGGCAAGATTGCGCCGTTACGGACGTGATGCTGAAGGATCTATGGACCCAGCCGCCAAAACCCTTCACCGAGGGTGATCTGATCAAGGCGATGAAAAATGTTGCCAAGCTGGTAGCCGATCCCCGGCTCAAGCAAAAACTCAAGGACACCACCGGTATCGGCACCGAGGCGACGCGCGCCGGGATCATCCAGGGATTGCTGGATCGGGGCTACCTGACCAAGGTGGGCAAGGCATTGGCCGCCACCCCGGCAGCCTTCAGCCTGATCGACGCCGTTCCCCGAGCCATCGCCGATCCTGGCACCACGGCCATCTGGGAGCAGGCACTGGACATGGTGCAAAGCGGCGAGATGAGCCTGGAGGATTTCGTTGCCAAGCAGTCAGCGTGGATGAGCAAGCAGGTGGAGCGTTGCGCCAGCCTGAGCCTGACCATCACCGGACCGGCGAGCCCGTCCGGTCGCGGCGGTGGAGCCTGGAAGAAGAAACGCAAGACATCGACCCGCAAGAAACCCGCAGTGGGTTGACGCACCTCACAGAAAACCCTGTTCCATCCGTAATCGCCACCGCCCGTTGAACCGCAGCTCGGTCGCCGATAACGGCTCGATATCGATGGCGTTGAAGGCGGCGGGCGGGCATTGCAGGGCGTGCAGGATGGCGGCGCGGATCACGAACGGGTGGGTGATCACCACAAAATGCCCTGGCGTTCGCAGGGTGTCGAGCCAGGCGCCGACGCGCGCGCAGACCTGGGCTACGGATTCGCCGCCATGGGGTGCCGAAGCGCTGTCGGCAATCCAGGTCTGAAGCGCCTCGGCTTCATGTTCCTGTAGATCGTTGATGCGCTGCCCTTGCCAGCGCCCAAAATCGCAATCGTGCAGTTCGGGGACGATCTCCATCTCCGAGCCGAACAGGTGAGCGGTTTGCCTGGCGCGGGTTTCTGGTGCGCTGAGCAGATGCGCCGACGGTTTGAAGGTGCCGGACAGGGAATGCCCCGCAGCCTGCCAATCCAGTTCGATGGGCTCATCCAGCGGAAAACGCGCGAGTTTTTGCGCGAGGGTTCGGGCATGGCAAATCAGGGTCAAACGAATAGCCATCACTGAGAACCATCTGGTTTTGCGAATTGAGGAGAGTACACTGCCAGCGCAGTTGCATCATTTTGTTGCGAAGCAGGAAGCCGGTTCGATTCCGGCGCGGTCGCGCCACTGTATTCGGTATTTTACCGTAAGCCAGACCTTGCTTCGTCCATCCCGTAATCCGTACTGGGACGCGTATTCCCTGGAGGCTTTTATGGCTTATAGCGCTACAACACAAACCGATATTTCAATCCCCGCCATTCCGCTGGGGGAAATCCTGCCATGGGCGATTTTCGTCGGCTTGCTATTGATGCTGGCCCTTTATTTCGTCGGTGCTGAACAAGGCGCGACGTCGTTGATTTCCGGGATGTACGTTCATGAGTTTGTGCATGACGGTCGCCACCTGCTTGGCTTCCCTTGCCACTGACTTAAATCAAGGAACATTCCATGACTGGGCATTTACTCGTCCGGGGAATGCTGGTGGGCCTGCTCGCCGGTATTCTCGCGTTTGGTTTTGCAAAAGTGTTTGGTGAGCCGCAGATCGACAGGGCGATTGCCTTCGAAGAACAAATGTCTGCGATGCATGGCGATGCGCATGAAGAAGAACTGGTCAGCCGCGAAGTGCAAAGCACTGTCGGCCTGCTGACAGGGATCCTGGTGTACAGCGTTTCGCTGGGCGGAATCTTTGCCCTGGTGTTTGCCTATTCGCTGGGCCGCGCAGGGTCTATAGGTCCTCGTGGGCTGGCCGCATTGCTGGCATTGGCGGCGTTCGTCGCGGTGATTCTGGTGCCGGGCTTGAAATATCCCGCCAACCCGCCCTCGATCGGTGATCCGGAAACAATCGGGCAGCGCACAAAACTGTTCTTCCTGATGCTGTTGGTTTCCGTGGCCGCGATGGTCATTGCGATCAATGCGGCGCGTAAGCTGATTGCCAGTCGCGGCGTCTGGAGTGGATCGCTGCTGGCTGTCGCGCTGTACCTGGTGATCGTTGCGGTGGCGGGCTTGCTGTTCCCGACCATCAACGAAGTGCCGGACAGCTTCTCTGCCGTGCTGCTGTGGAAGTTCCGTGTGGCCTCCCTGGGCATTCAAATCGTGCTGTGGACCACCGTCGGGCTGACGTTCGGCTGGCTGGCCGAGCGTAAGTTGAAGCCCGTGGGCTCATCATCGCGGGCCAGGTTTCACTCGTGATCAAGCGCCAATCGTGATTAAAGGCCCGCCTCGTGCGGGCCTTTTGCTATAAGCCATTTGTCAGATGACCCACATGGCCGATATGCGGCATAGTCGACGCATTGATCCCGGTTGTCCGACATTTGATCCTGATAGGAGATCCCGCCCCGTCTTCGACGCCGCGCTGTCGTGCAGCAAACACGGTCTCGATTCAGGGGATCGGCGTTTTGATGAAATTTATGTTTTATTTTTCAATGGCTTATCGGTTTATTGATAGGAGGGGCGCATGACAACGACTGTTCTGGTGCTGGTGGAAACCATCAACGACTATCTGCCGATACTCGAAAGCAGTGGCTTCAACCTGATTCTTGCTCCGACTCCGGTCGAACGGGCAAAGGCCATTGCAACCCACGGCGCCCGGATCAATGCGGTGTTGACTCGTGGTCCGTTGGGTTTTTATGCCGAGGAAATGGCCGCGCTGCCACACCTGGAAATCATCTGCGTGATCGGCGCCGGGTATGAGCACGTCGATCTTGAGGCTGCTCAGGCTCGGGGCGTCGTGGTGACCAACGGGGCAGGGGTCAACGCGCCCTCGGTCGCTGACCATGCGCTGGCGCTGCTGCTCTCGCTGGTGCGTGATATCCCGCGTGCCGATGCCTCGGTGCGGCGCGGCGAGTGGAGCAAGATCATGCGTCCTTCGCTGGCCGGCAAACGCCTGGGTATTCTGGGGCTGGGCGCTGTGGGCCTGGCGATCGCCAAGCGTGCCGCACTGGGCTTTGATATGTCTGTGAGTTATCACAATCGCCATCCGCGCAGCGATGTGTCCTACGCGTATTGCGCAACCCCGAGCGAACTGGCGAGCGCATCGGACTTCTTCATCGTCGCAACGCCGGGCGGTACGGGAACTCGGCAGCTGGTCGACAAGCAGGTTCTTGAGGCCCTTGGCCCCACGGGTTTTATCGTCAATATCGCGCGTGCGAGCGTTGTCTCGACCGCCGATTTGATCGATGCGCTTGAACACAAACGTATCGCTGGCGCCGCACTGGATGTGTTTGACGATGAGCCACACGTGCCAGACGCGCTCAAGGCATTGGGCAACGTGGTGCTCACACCCCATGTCGCCGGTCTATCGCCGGAAGCTTCACAGGGCACTGTTCAGTTGGTGGCGGACAATCTGCTGGCGTATTTCTCCGGGCAACCGGTACTGACGCCAGTGCACCACTGACTCGATCGAGGGCTCTGTTATCCCTGCACTGACCTGCCGTCGCAAGCAGCGGCCCACCAGGTATCGAGCGTCATCCTGAGCCAACGGGCAACGCTGGCATAGGCCTGTACCTGATCGTTGTCACTGCTGCGCGGCAGTGGCGATTCGTCACCGAAATGCTGATTGAGGGTTGCTACGGATTCCTCGTTCCATTCGGGATGGAACTGCAAGCCAACACGTCGCGGCCCCAATGAAAACATCTGTTGTTTACAGGCTGCGCTGACGCCATGCCCCTTAGCGCCAGGTGGCAGACTGAATGAGTCTTCATGCCATTGCAGCACGTCGAGTGTCTGGCCATCGTCGAACTGCACATTGCTCCAGCCGGTTTCCATCTCTGGCATGCGCCCCACGGTTGCGTGGAGGCCCAGGGCCAACAACTGGGAACCGAGACAGATGGCAAAAACCGGGGCACCCTGTGCCAGGCTCGCGGCAAGCCACTCACGCTCCGCCTGTAGCCATGACGGGCCGGCGTTGGCTTCGTAGGGTCCACCCAGCAGCATGACGGGGGCGTCACCCACGGGCGGCAGTTGACCAAGGTAGGCACGGAAAATAGCTAAAGACAGGCCTCGCTCTTCAGCCCAGCGCGCGATTTCGCCCGGTCCTTCGGCAGGGTGGTGCTGTACCAGATTCAGCGTTAGTGGTTGCGACGTCACTCGTTTTTTTCCTTTGAAAGCAGGGCTCGGTTCAGCGCCAACTATACTCATCCGGTCGGTAAAAGGAGAGGACCATGATTCAATGCAAACGAGCCTATGACCCGGCATCTCCTGCCGACGGCCACCGTGTATTGATCGACCGCCTGTGGCCGCGCAACGTGCGTAAGGATCAACTGATTCTGAACGAATGGCTGCCTGACACAGGCCCGACTACCGCATTGAGAAAAGCCTTCAAAAGTGGCGAGTTGAACTTCGCAGACTTTCGTACAGCGTATCGACAGGAACTGACGGCCCACCCGGAGCATTGGTGGAGACTGCTCGAGTCAGCCCGCCAGGGCACGCTGACACTCATCTACTCTGCGAAAGACATCCAGCATAACAATGCCATCGTGCTAGTGGAGTGGCTTGAAGACGAGTTGGATAAACAAGGGCCGCAAAGTTCACCCGTGTGTTATGCCGGGGAGCAACTGAATTGAGCGGCTGATTGCGCCGAGCCTGGAAATAACATCAATAAAAGTGCAGTCAGGCATCATTATTTTGACATTGCCCAGCCTTCTGTCGATTGGCACACTGCTGGGGTTCACAGCTCAATCCTCATTACCCGATGTCATCGGGTACCCGTCTCGTTGGGTCATGAATACCAGGTTGAAGGCATACAGTGTCTTTTCCTGGGTATTAGCGTGAGTCACTCAGCGTTTTCTTGAGCAATGGAATAATGATGGCCAGTGCAACGCCTCCTGATATCAGCGCTTCTTATAATTATGAAATCGTTCGCCGTTTCACTCTAATGACCCTGTTCTGGGGAATCCTTGGTATGGGGATGGGGGTGGTTCTGGCGGCCCAGTTAGTCTGGCCTCAACTGAACCTTGAATTGCCCTGGACCACGTTCGGCCGGCTGCGTCCGATCCATACCAATCTGGTGATTTTTGCATTTGGCGGAGGGGCATTATTCGCCACTTCGTTCTATGTGGTCCAACGCACCAGCCGGGTCCGGTTGATATCGGACAAGTTGGCCAACTTTGTGTTCTGGGGCTGGCAAGCGATTATCGTCGCGCTGCTGATTACTTACCCACTGGGTTTAACCACGTCTAAAGAATACGCCGAGATGGAATGGCCCATCGCGATAGCGGTGGTCTTTGTCTGGGTAGCGTATGCCTACTTATTCTTCGGCACTATTGCCCGACGCACCGTAAAACATATTTATGTCGGCAACTGGTTTTACGGTGCCTTCATCGTGGTCACGGGCATGGTGCATGTGATTAACCATCTCTCTATCCCGGTCAGCCTGTTCAAGTCCTATTCAATTTATTCCGGCGCGACCGATGCGATGGTGCAGTGGTGGTATGGTCACAGCGTCGTGGGCTTTATTCTCTCCGTCGGTTTTCTGGGCATGATGTATTACTTCGTGCCCAAGCAGGCCGAGCGTCCTATCTATTCCTATCGCCTGTCCATCGTGCACTTCTGGTCGATCATTACCCTCTACATTTGGGCCGGTCCGCACCATTTGCACTACACCGCGCTGCCGGATTGGGCGCAGTCGCTGGGTATGGCGATGTCGCTGATTCTGTTGGCGCCAAGCTGGGGCGGCATGATCAACGGCATGATGACCCTGTCGGGTGCATGGCACAAACTGCGTACCGACCCGATCCTGCGATTCCTGGTGGTGTCGCTGGCGTTCTACGGCATGTCGACGTTCGAAGGCCCGATGATGGCGATCAAGACCGTCAACTCGCTGTCTCACTACACGGACTGGACCATCGGCCACGTACACGCCGGCGCTCTGGGCTGGGTCGCGATGATCTCGATCGGCACGCTGTATCACATGATTCCCAAGCTGTATGGCCGTGAGCAGATGCACAGCGTGGGGCTGATCAACGTTCACTTCTGGCTGGCGACCATCGGCACCGTTCTGTACATCGCTTCGATGTGGGTCAACGGCATCACCCAGGGTTTGATGTGGCGCGCGATCAACGAAGACGGGACATTGACCTACTCCTTCGTCGAGGCATTGCAAGCCAGTCACCCGGGTTACATCGTGCGGCTTATCGGCGGCGCCACGTTTGCGAGTGGGATGCTGCTGATGGCCTACAACACCTGGCGCACTGTGCGGGCTGGAGAGCGTAACGTTCAATCGGCCATTGCGACCGTTGCCTGATTGACGATTTGAAGTGCGAACCGATGCCCTGTCCAAGGGCGGGGTTTAATGAGTATCTCTCGCTGATACGACGCTCACCTTATTGTGTCAGTGAGCCTGTTTTTAAATCTGGTTTTGATTATGCAGCGTTACGGTTTTATGGGTTGGTTGAGTGGTTTTACACCGGCGACATTAAATACGCGTCCCAAAGAATGGCTTCGAGCAAGTTTCGGAAGTTCTCTCGGGATGCTGATCAGTATGCTGGTCTGTCGCGAAGTCTTTGGCACTCCTGTGGCATTGCACCTGATGGGACCTGTGGCGGCGTCGGCGGTCATTTTGTTTGCGGTGTCGTCGGGGGCACTGGCGCAGCCCTGGCCGGTTATAGGTGGTTATTTGACCTCAACGGCTATGGCGCTGCTCATCAGCCATTATTTCGGTCATTCGCTGGAAGGCGCTGCCTTGGCCGTCGGGCTGTCCCTGGGTGCAATGTGTGTGTTGCGTTGCTTGCATCCGCCGGGGGCTGCGCTGGCCTTGTGTCTGGTGCTGGCAGATGCCGAGCTGACCGGAATGGGCCTGCATGTGTTTTACCCGGTCATGCTCAATGTGTTTTGCCTGCTCATTGCGGCGCTGCTCTACAACAACATCACCGGTGTGCGTTATCCGAAAGTGCATGCGACGGCTTCCAAAGAGGTGCATCACACTCACGATCCGGCCCCGGATGAACGAGTAGGCATCA
This sequence comes from Pseudomonas sp. ASL3, assembly GCF_056680425.1. Classification (NCBI taxonomy): domain Bacteria; kingdom Pseudomonadati; phylum Pseudomonadota; class Gammaproteobacteria; order Pseudomonadales; family Pseudomonadaceae; genus Pseudomonas; species Pseudomonas sp. ASL3. Next base: position 874,271 of record NZ_CM155281.1, read on the forward strand.
CGTCGGCGGACCTGGATCTGGCGCTGGCGGACCTGGGCGAGTTTGTCGATGTGACGCGTGAAGAGCTTGAAGAAATCGTGCGTGCCACTGAAAAACACGCGTTACGACGCAGCATGGGGGATATAACGGCTGCCCAGATCATGTCCCGTGATCTGCAGTGCGCGACCCCGGACACGTCGCTCGAACAGGCGCTGAAGATGCTGACCTCGCATCACCTCAAGACGCTGCCGGTTCTGGACGAGGAGCGGCACCTTGTCGGCATAGTCAGCCTGATTGATTTGCTTGGGCACCCGCTCAATACCAAACGATTCGGTGTGTTGGGTCGATTGGGCCTGAACCGCAGCGTTGTGCTGGAGCAAGTGATGAGCCGCCCGGTCACCTGCGTGCAGAGCGATGCGCATGTCGTCGAATTGATTCCGTTGTTATCGGGCCTGGGGCTGCACTGCCTGCCGGTGATGGAGAAGGGGGCGTTGGTCGGCATCGTGACTCAGACCGACCTGATTGCAGCGCTTCACCGGGACTTGATCATGCATCTTGGGTGAGAGATCCCGCCCCGTCTTCGACGCCGCGCTGTCGCGCAGCAAACACGGTCCCGCTTCTGCCCGGAGGGCGTAGGAGCTGACTTGTCTGCGAAGAACATACGGCGCGATCTGTCAGACCCACCGCGTTGAATGGCCTTCGCAGACAAGTCAGCTCCTACAGTCGATCGGTGCCTGACTTAAAATTTATATTTTATTTTTCAGCGGTTTACAGATTTTTTGAGGGGCTCCTAGATCATCGGATCCCACCGTTGCGACCAATCACTGTCGGTCTTGACGATGTCTCGCAACAATTCGAAAGCCGACTGCAGCACCGCTGAATCACGGTCCCGTGAGTAGACCAGGTACGTGGGGTAGGTGAATTCCGGCGCCCTGGGTACCCGCTCGAGTACTCCGCTGTCCAGATAGCTCTGGACCACTCGCGTGCGGAAATAACCGGCACCGCCATTTTCGAGAATGTATTGAAGCGCCAGTGGCCCCAGGTTGAAGCTGACTGCCGCTTTGGCCTGGTCGGGAAGCGCCGCGTCATGTTGCTTGCGAAAATCGTCGCCCCAGTCGACATACACGTAAGGTTCCGGGTTGGATTTCAGCCGGATCTGAATCAGCTTTTCTTCCAGCAATTGTTCGACTTGCAGGCCCGGCCAGTAGGTCGGCTGATAGACCAGCGCCGCATCCAGCACACCCATTTCAAGTTGCTGCAGTAACTGCTTGCCGTCGCCAATTTCTGCGCGCAAGGCGTGGGTCGGGATCATTTCGCGCATCAGTCGCACCCAGCTCAGCATCAGCGGGTTGCACAAACTGACCTCGCCACCGATATGCAGCACATTGCGGTAGCCCTCAGGCAGAGGCAGGTCTCGGCGAGCCGCCTCCCACGTCTGCACCAGTTGATTGGCGTAGACGACGAACGCTTCACCATCTGCGGTCAATCTGGCCCCGGCCCGGTTACGTATGAACAGCTTGCAGTTGAGGTGGCTCTCAAGCTTCTGCACGCGGGCCGTGATGGCCGTCTGCGTGACATGAAGTCGTTCGGCGGCAGCGATAAGGCTGCCGTAACGAGCGATTTCAACAAAGGTCCGGGCCAGGTCGATGTCCATGTGGGTTTCACTTCAAATCAGAAGTCTGGATTGTAGTGATATCAACTGCACGCCGGGAGCCTACTAATGACTGATTAACCAGAAGTTGCTGCGTACTCGGCACCGCTTGCGCTAGATTCGGCCTCTGTCACTCGCCAAACACTCGATTGCTACACAATCCTCACAAGCCCTTCAGGAGATCACTCATGCCTCATTCTTCAGCATCGAAAGTCGCGCTCGTGACCGGCGCCGGCAGTGGTATTGGCCGCGCGGTGGCGCAAGTTTTTTTGCAGGACGGTTACCGTGTGGTACTCGCTGGCCGCAGGCTGGAGCCATTGGTTGAACTCGCTGAAGAGGCGCGTGCTGCCGGGCAGCAGGCTTTGGCAGTGACCACCGATGTGCGTGATCCGGCCAGCGTCGATGCGCTGTTCGCGCAGATCGAACAGACCTATGGCCGTCTCGATGTGTTGTTCAACAACGCGGGTGTCGGTGCGCCGGCCGTGACGATGGATGAGCTGACGGTCGAGCAATGGAAGAACGTGATCGATACCAACCTGACGGGCGTGTTCCTCTGCACCCGGGCCGCCTTCGGCTTGATGAAAAGGCAGACACCCCAAGGCGGTCGCATCATCAATAACGGCTCGATTTCCGCGCACACGCCGCGTCCGTTCAGCTCGCCTTACACCGCCAGTAAACACGCGGTGCTGGGCCTGACCAAAAGCACCTCCCTCGATGGTCGCGCGTTCAATATCGTCTGCAGCCAGATCGATATCGGCAATGCCATGACCGAGCTGGCGGCACGAATGGCCAAAGGTGTGCCTCAAGCCAATGGGCAAATCGCCGCGGAACCGATGCTCGACGTCCAGCACGTGGCCGATGCAGTGCGCTACATGGCGGGTCTACCGCTGACCGCCAACGTCCTCAATATGACGGTGATGGCGAGCAATATGCCGTTCGTGGGACGGGGTTGAGGGGCGGGACGGGACATCGGCAGGCTTAATCAGCGACATGCGTTGTTCCGTCCAAAAGCTTCATCGTTCTGTCCAACCTGTCGCGGGCCGTTCTGCGCACACTGACGTCATGGCAGCCGCAGCTCGATCCCTTCAGGCTGGCGCTTCCCTTAAAGGAGAGAACCATGAGCGATTTCGTCATTGCACCTGTTACAGCGCCCTCGTTGGCCGTTCAAGGCACGTCGAGCCGTTTCCCCATTCGCCGGGTGTTTTGCGTTGGCAGGAATTACTCGGACCATGCCCGGGAAATGGGCCATGACCCTGATCGTGAACCGCCATTTTTCTTCATGAAACCGGCTGATGCGATTGTTCCTGCGCAAGGGAATATTGCCTACCCGGCGCTGACCGAAGATCTGCATCATGAGATCGAACTGGTGGTAGCGATTGGCAAGGACGGTATCGATATTGCACCTGAAGACGCCTTGAGCCATGTCTGGGGCTATGCGGCGGGCGCCGACCTGACCCGTCGTGATATTCAGGCCCAGGCCAAGAAGATGGGGCGGCCGTGGGATTGGGCCAAAGGATTCGACGAGTCCGGGCCAAGCACCCCGCTGGTGCCGGTCAGCACGGCAGGCCATCCGGAAAAAGGCGCGATCTGGCTGAAGGTCAACGGTGTCGAGCGGCAACGTGGGGATCTTAGCGACCAGATCTGGCCGGTCAAGGACGTGATCAGCTACATCTCGCAATCGGTAAAACTCAAGGCGGGCGACCTGATCTTTACTGGCACGCCGGCCGGTGTCGGGGCGCTGCAAGTGGGTGATGTGGTCAGCGGCGGTATCGACGGGATCAGCGAGTTCACGTTCACCGTCAGCGCTCGCTGAAGCAAACCGGCCGGGTGACTCGCCCCGCCAATAATTCGCTGGGCCTGACCGCCACGCTGAAATACCCTGTGGCGGTCAGTTCGAAGCGAAGTCAGGGGGCGTCAGCCATGCCAACATTGTCCCGTGTTCCCACTTACGGCATGCAGCAACGCAGCGACCGGACGGACTTCTACATCCGCGACAAGTCGGCTCGTCCGGCGCTGACGACGCCTCATCGACATGAATACTTCCAGATCCAGATCAATCTGGGCGGCGATACCGTGCAGCACATTGGCGGTGCCATTCGACCGTTCCCACGCAACACCCTGGCGTTCATCCTGCCGCATCGTTTGCACGTGATCCCTCATCCCGAGGACGGAAATTTTGTCCTGATCAACTTCTCCCAGGAATTTCTCCTGCAACATATGCCTTGTGATCCTATGGATCTTGAGGATGTTTCGCTGGCAGAAGCCCCGGAGCTGGCGCCGTTCCGCTTTCAGGAGTATCTCGATTTCATCCTTGAAGAGGCTGACTTCGCGGAGGTTGAAGCCCTGCTGCACAAGATGCGCGAACTGGACCAGACCCGCCAGTTGGGTACCAGCCTGATGCTCAGGGGCTATCTGCTGCAGTTGATCGGCAAGGTGTGCACGCTGTACGAAACCCGGCTGCTGGAGTTGTCTGCCAGCAAGGCGCAAAAGCGCGGACGGCGCGATGCGTTGGGGCGGGTATCCACTTATATTCGCGAACACATCGCCAACCCCGGCATGACCCTCAAAGATGCTGCCGCTGCGGCCTTTCTGTCGCCCAACTACCTGACGCACCTGCTGCGCAAGGAAACCGGCAGCACGTTTTCCGAGCTGGTACTGGAACGACGCATGCGCCTGGCGCGTACCCACCTGATCAACAGCACCAAGCCCGTCAGCCACATCGCTCAAGTGTGTGGCTTTGCCGATGAAGCCTACTTTTCCCGGCGCTTTCGCAAAGCCAACGGTATGCCGCCGGGGCAGTTTCGACGGCAGCATCTGGGGGGCATCTGACACACCGCGTCAGGCCATTCGCGAATGAATTCGCTCCCACAGTGTTGTGTGTTGCCTGGGCACATCGAATCTCCCACAGAAAATATGCAGTCCCCTGTGGGAGCGAATTTATTCGCGAAGGCGGCGAATTTGACACCGCGCATCAAGCTGATGGCAGGCGAGCGTTCAGGCACCGACATAACGCGCCAGCCCTTCGACCAAGGCCGCAAACGTGACGCGGTATCGGGGGCTGTCACGCAGGTCTTCATGCATGACAAGCCAGGTGTCGAGCCACAGGGAGATGTGTTCGGGGAACAGGCGCACCAGGTTTGCGTCGCGACTGGCAATGCCAACCTGACAGAATCCAAGGCCAAAACCTGCACGCAAAGCGGCAAGCCCGGCGAGATCGCTGTCGGTGCGCAGGGCAAGGCGCATCTGGTTTATCCACGGAACCTGTACCTTCATCGCGCGGATGAACGCGGTCTCTTTGTCGTAGCCAATTAGCGCGTGGTTATTCAGTTCGTCGATGCTGGCGGGAGGGTGCTGCCGATCCAGGTAGCTGCGATGCCCATAGAGGCCGAGTTCAACTTCACCAATCCGGCGGGCAACCAGCACGTCCTGACTCGGTGCCAGCATGCGCACGGCGATGTCGGCTTCACGCAGGAGCAGGTCTTGCATGCGGTTGGATGGCACCAGTTCAATGACCAGTTCCGGGTAGTCGGCATGCAGTTGCGCAAGAATGGAAGGGAGCACCTCGACGGCAATAATATCGCTGGCGGTAATTCGTACGGTGCCACGCACGTTCTCTCCCTCACTCGACGCGACCCGCAAAAGCGCGGCGCTGGTTGATTCCATGGCCTCGGCATAAGGACGCAGTGCGAGTGCAGTATGCGTGGGGCTTAACCCCTGCTGCGTACGAATGAACAGTGCGGCGCCGATACTTTCCTCGATCTTTTCTACATGACGGCCGACCGTAGGCTGCGTCATCCCCAGCACGCGTGCGGCACCTGACAGCGAACCCTCGCGCAGGACCTCCAGAAACGTTCGGTAAAACTCCCAACTCGGTTCGGATCTATTCATACAAAAATGTTTAGTTGATAGGTTATTTTCGATAATTTCATTTAACCACAGTCCGCGCAAACATGGTCGCCATCGAACCTGGTGAGGCCAACATGAATAAAGAACGCATTGCATTGGTGTTGGGCGCTACGGGCGGCATTGGTGGGGAGGTGGCACGGCAGTTGGCCGCCCAGGGCTGGTTGATACGTGCGCTTCACCGCAGCCCCACGGAAGTGAAGCATCCAAATACTCGGTTTGAATGGCGACGCGGAGACGCGATGGTTCGACAGGATGTCGTGACCGCAGCAGCAGGGGCGACCTTGATCGTGCACGCGGTCAACCCACCCGGCTACCGTAATTGGGGTGGTCTTGTTCTGCCAATGATCGACAATACCATTGCCGCCGCCCGAGCATCTGGTGCGCGGATCCTGTTACCCGGGACGGTCTACAACTACGGACCGGACGTTTTTCCCGTGTGCTCCGAAACCTCGCCCCAGCACCCCGTCACGCGCAAGGGTGCGATACGGGTTGAACTGGAACGACGTCTGCAAGAGGCAGCGTCGGAGGGCGTGCATAGCCTGGTTGTACGGGCCGGGGATTTTTTCGGGTCGAATCACCCTAACAGTTGGTTCGCAAGCGGCCTGGTCAAACCGGGAAAACCGCTGAGATCTATCCGCTACCCGGGCAAACCCGGAATAGGCCATCAATGGGCTTACCTGCCGGACGTAGCGCAGACCATGATCCGTCTGCTTGAACAGGAAGACCGGCTTGCGCCTTTCGCAACCTTTCATATGCGCGGTCACTGGGACGCTGATGGAACCAGGATGGTTGCAACGATCCTGCGTATGGTCGGCCACTCAGCAGTCGTTACCCGCCGCTTTCCCTGGTGGGTTTTGCCCTTCGTCGCGCCGTTTTTCGAGATGTTCCGAGAGCTGAAGGAAATGCGCTATTTGTGGCAGCAACCCCTGCGCATGGACAACGCCCAACTGGTCAGCGTACTCGGCCACGAACCGCATACGCCGTGGGATGAGGCAGTTAGAGCGACGTTGATATCCATGGGTTGTGTGTAGCTGACTGAAACAAGCAGGCCTGTCGCATTGCAGCCGTTCGGGAAGATCATCGTCACCTTGTAAATAGAATGCGCAGACGGCACCCTCTCGGGATTCATCCAAGCCACGCAGCAAGTCCGAACCGAGAGCAGTGTTATGAAAACCAACGTATTCCAGGGATGGTATGTCGTGTTCGCGGCCCATCTGTTGCTGGCGCTGATCTTTGGCGCCGCTTACTCCTTCGGGGCGTTCTTCTCGCAGATCCAGGCCAGTTTTGGTGTGGGAAGTTTCTCCGTTGCCTCTGTGTTTTCCCTGACGGCTTTCATCTACTACGTGGTCGGCGTCTTTTCAGGCTCGCTGGCGGATCGTATCTCGACACGCTTGGTGGTGAGCGCGGGCGTGGTGCTGCTGGCCCTCGGCTTTTTCGTCAGCAGCCTGGCGTCCGCGTCGTTGCAGTTGTTTATCGTGTCGTTCTGTGTGCTGGTCGGGCTTGGCGTCGGTCTGGTGTATGTGCCAACGGTGACGACCGTGCAGCGCTGGTTCGTCAAGCATCGCAGCAAGGCCTCGGGTCTGGCGCTGGCGGGAACCGGCGTCGGGACGTTCATCGGACCGATGGCGGCGGGGCTGTTGATGCAGCATTTTTCCTGGGAAGCGACGATGCGCATCTTCGCTGCAGTGATCGTGGTTCTCGGCGTGCTGGCGGCGAGGCTGGTCAGGAGTACTCCTCAGGAAGTCGGGCTGCTGCCAGATGGAGACCTGCCATCCAGCACCGGCACCCTTGGACGTGTTACGACATTGCCCGGCATGCGGCTGGCCGATGCCGTCAGGTCGGGACGCTTCTGGTGGTATTTCGGGGCAATCTTCTTCGGCTCGGTCGGCCTGTTCCTTGCGCTGGTGCACATCAATCCCTATGCCCGGCAACTGGGTATTTCAGCCAACGAGTCCAACCTGCTGATCGGCCTCATCGGCGTAGGCAATGTCGGCGGGCGGCTGTTTCTCGGCAGCCTTGGCGACCGAATGGGCGCACGCCGCCTGCTCATCTGCCTGACCTTCGCGCTGATGCTCCTGAATGGCTTCTGGCTCAGCGCCCATGGCTTCTATTCACTCGCTGTGTTCGCCATCTTCTTCGGTGTGGCAAACGGTGGCTGCATCTCCCTCTACCCAGCGGTCGCCGCCAGTTGGTTCGGCATGGCGAATCTCGGTGCAATCCTTGGCGCGTTGTACATCTCGGTCGGGATTGCCGCCTTGGTGGGCGGGAGCCTGGGAGGATTGCTGTTCGATCTGTACCAGAGCTATGCCGCCTCCATCCTGCTCAGCGCGACCTGCGCACTGTTGTCGGTGGTGTTAATTTTGATCGCGGGGCGGCAGGGGCGCATTGCGTCGATAGCCGCCCCGATATGAGTCACTTCAGGAGGGATTCCATGGGACACGAAAAGACCGTTCGGATTGCATTGGTCGGGGATTACAACGCGGAAGTCACCGCGCATCAGGCCATCCCTTTGGCGTTGAGGCTGGCGGCTGAGGCTGAGCAACAGGCGATCAGTTTTGAGTGGCTGCCCACGCCGCAAGCCCACAACATCGCGACCCTCGCCGGTTTCGATGGCGTTTGGTGCGTGCCGGCCAGCCCTTATCAAGACACGGATGGCGCGCTGAATGCCATCCGTTATGCCCGTGAACAGGGCGTTCCTTTTCTGGGCACCTGCGGCGGGTTCCAGCACGCCGTGATCGAGTACGCGCGTCACCAATTGGGCTGGCGGGATGCCGAGCACGCCGAAACCTCGCCCGAGGCGGAGCGTGCAGTGATCACGGCATTGAGCTGTGCGTTGGTGGAAGCGGAGGATTCGATCGAGTTGGTCCCCGGCTCGCGGATCGCCCAGGCTTACGGCGCACTCAATACCACGCAGACTTACCGTTGCCGTTATGGTTTGAACGAAGCCTTCTCCGAGGCGCTGCTGTCAGGGCCGCTGAGAGTGTCGGGGCGTGATCAGGCTGGGGACGTGCGGGTGATAGAGCTGGATGGGCATCCGTTTTTCGTTGCAACCTTGTTCCAGCCGGAAAGGGCCGCGCTGACGGGTGTTACTCCGCCGTTGGTGGCGGCGTTTGTCAGGGCGGTGGGTCAGGTACGCGGCGTCAATTGATTCGCAGGCAAGCCTGCTCCCATCAAACAACCTATAGGCCGTTGAAAAATAAAGGGTATATTTTATGGAATTTTCAGCCTGACGCTAATTCCTTGTAGGAGCTGACTTGTCTGCGATCCAGTGCGAAGCGCTGGCAAAAATAGTGAATTCACCACCGCTGGAAGGTCCTTCGGCCCTTATCGCAGACAAGTCAGCTCCTACGCCCGAGACCGTGTTTGCTGCGCGACAGCGCGGCGTCGAAGACGGGGCGGGCCCTCCCACAGGATTTAGTTCGCCTCAGGATTTGTGCGAATTGAGTCCTGAGATCGGGAGAGGCCCCATTGCCAGAAGGCCGAGCGCAGGCGTTGCGCAGGGGGGAACGAGGCAGGACGCAATTCGCTCTGACCCCACAGGTTTGGGCATGACTTGAATCCTGCGAGCAGGCTTGCCTGCGAACGGCGGTGTCACGCCACCAGCCTGCGCTCGACACAACGCTCGATCTTGATGCAGATCGCCCCATGCAGTCGTTCGAACACGCCAAGCCGGTGATGCAGAGTTAACGCTCCAGCACTGGAGCGATGGGGGCAGATGCCCGGGCGGCGGCCCTGGCCCTGCCGGTTTGCACGACATACACACCGCCGAGAATGGCGGCGATGGCCAATAGGTCGATCAGATGCACCGGTTCGTTGGCCATGAACACCCCGATCAGCAGCGCCACGACCGGCGGAATGTAGGTCACCGAAGCCGCCGCCAGAGCGCCCAGACGGTGCACGATGAAGTAATAAAGAATGTAAGCGAGGCCGGTACCCGCCAGGCCTAGCCCGATGGCGACGCCGAGAAAGGCGCGTCGATCCTCCATGATACGGCCCACGCCCTGCAAATCCGTGACCGCCGCGATCAGCACCAGCGCCAGGCCGATCTGATAGGTCGACAACGCGACCGGTGAAATCCCTAGTTTGGAGATAAAGCGTTTGGCATACACGAACGAACAGCCGACGCTCAGTGAACCGAGCACCATGTACAGCACGCCTTCGAGGGAAATGCCGCCCGCGCCGGTGGCCCACGGACGAGCGATCAACAGCACACCGATAAACCCCAGCGCCACGCCCGTGGCGACACGGCGGGTCAGCGGCTCTTCACGCAGGAACAGGAAGGCACAGGCGAAGGTAAACAGCGGGATCGCGCCACTCAGCATGCCGGCCACGCTCGACAGCAGCATCGACGTGCCTTTGGCGAAAGCGAAGTAGTAAATGTCGGTCGCCAGCAGCGCCATCACCAGGAAGTGATGGGCGTGGCGCAAATGGCTCCAGCGCAGAGCGCGGGTGACCAGGGCGAAGACCAGGATCGGCAGGAAACCGAAAAAGATTCGCAGCAGGACGATCTGCGCCGGAGTGATCAAGGCCACGGCCCATTTCATGTAAATGAAGTTGGTACCCCAGATAACCCCGAGTAAGGCGAATGCCACATAGGCGATGTTTTTCATGAGGGCAGCCTTTGAAGTGAGCGGCGGAGAAACCGATTGTGCTCGGCGCACGGGTCGGCTACAAATCATCATCTGTGCTCTATGGAATAGAAAAACTCCATCATGAAAAGTGCGCCGCCCCTTAAATCGCTGGTCTATTTTGAAGCGGCCATGCGACTGAACAGTTTTGCTCTGGCTGCCGCCGAGCTGTGCGTTACCCCCGGTGCGGTCGGCCAGCAGATTCGCAGTCTCGAGCAGTGGCTGGGTGTGGCGTTGTTCACCCGCCGAATCCGACAGGTGCAACCCACCGAGGACGGCCTGGCGTACTGGGCGCGGATTCAGCCGGCGCTGGCGCAGATCAATGACGCCAGTCAGGCCCTGCGCGAGCGTCAAAGCAGCAGTGTCTGGCTGACCATGCCTCCCGGTCTGGCCGCCAAATGGTTCGCCCGACGCATGTCCGGCTTTCTCCAGCAGCATCCCTCGATTGCCCTGCACCTCAGTTCCTCGACAGTGCTGGTGGACTTCGCCAGCGAGCGGGTCGATCTGGCGATTCGACACTTCGATGGGCGCGCCCCGGAGCTGGAGACGCACTTGCTGTATCAGGATGAGGCGCGGCTATATTGCAGCCCGAGTTATGCACAGCGCCTGGGGTTGAAACATCCGGATGATTTACGTCTGGCGACCTTGTTGCACAGTACTTTGCACCCGAATTGGGGCGAGTGGCTGGAGCGCTTTAGCGGGATACCGAAAGGGGAAGTGGCGACGCTGGGGGGGATTCATTTCGATCAATCGCTGATGGCGATCGAGGCCGCGCGGCACGATCAAGGCGTGGTGTTGACCAGTGCGGTACTGACGGAAGAGGAGGTGGCAAGCGGTGTCTTGATCGAACCCTTCAGCCAGCGATTGCCGCTGGTGAAGGGTTTTTATCTGGTTCAGCCCAGGTTGTCGATGACGCGCCCGGCGGTGCAGGCGCTCAAGGACTGGCTGATCAACGAGGCGGCGAAATCACCACCCTGAAGCTTACCCCCTGAAGCTTACCGTCATGGCATGACCGGCGGGATATACGCCAGCGTCGTGCCCAACAGCCACAGCATGAACAACACCAACGGCAGGTGGATCAGGAACTGTACGAACGAGAAACCGATCAGGTCACGCGCCTTCAGGCCCAGAACACCCAGCAGTGGCAGCATGTAGAACGGGTTGATCAGGTTCGGCAACGCTTCTGCCGCGTTGTAGATCTGCACTGCCCAGCCCAGGTGGTATTTCAGGTCATTGGCGACCTGCATCACGTAAGGCGCTTCGATGATCCACTTGCCACCACCCGATGGAATGAAGAAGCCCAGCACCGCCGAATACACGCCCATCAAAAGCGCGTAAGTATCGTGCGAAGCAATCTGGGTGAAGAACGTCGAGATGTGATGCGCCAGGGTCTGCGCATCGCTGCCTTTGACCGTGGTCATCAGTGCCGCGATCGAACCGTAAAGCGGGAACTGGATCAGTACGCCGGTGGTGGTCGGCACCGCGCGAGTCACGGCATCCAGAAAGCTGCGCGGGCGCCAGTGCAGCAGCGCACCTGCCATGATGAACAAGAAGTTATAGGTGTTCAGACCGGAAATGGCGGTGATCGCCGGTTTGGTCGAGAATTCATGGAACAGCCAGCCCGCAGCCAGCAACACCAGCAGGATGATCAGGAGCGGACTGTACTCAAGCCACTCGCCAGGACGTGAGCGCTTGGGTATGACCGGGATGCTGAAGCTTGGGTCGACACCGCAGGCCGCTGCATCGCGCGCGCTGGCCGGACCCGGTGCGGTGGCGTAGGCGATGACTAGCGAAACCACGATCAGCATCGCCAGGATGACGCCGGACTGCCACATGAAAATAGTTTGGGTGAAAGGGATGATGCCGGTGATCGCCAGGATCGACGGTGGCAGGCTGCCAGGGTTGGCTTGCAGTTGCGCGGCCGAGGATGAAATCCCCAGCGCCCATACCGCGCCCAACCCCAGATAAGCCGCAGCACCGGCGGCACGGTAATCCATGCGCAGATCGGTGCGACGCGCCAGTGCGCGAACCAGCAGGCCGCCAAACACCAGCGACAGGCCCCAGTTCAGCAAGGAAGCCACCATGGAAATCAGTGCGACCCAGGCCACCGCCGAGCGGCCGTTTTTCGGGATGCGTGCCAGGCGGTCGATCAAGCGAACGGCGGGTGGTGAGCTGGCCACCACGTAGCCGCCAATCACCACGAAGGCCATCTGCATGGTGAACGGGATCAGGCTCCAGAAACCATCGCCGAATGCGTTGGCAGCCTCAGTCGGCTTGGCGCCCATGGCCATGGTTGCAACGGCCACGATAACCACCGCCAATACGGCGAACACCCAGGAGTCGGGGAACCAGCGTTCAGCCCAATTGGCACAACGCAGGGCAAAGCGGGCATAGCGGCTGTCTTCGATATCGGCGGCCATGAGTCCTACCTTTTTGAATTTATTATTGAGGGGCTAAGGGTGTAGCCCATTCTTGTTTGACGCAAAAAGCGCTGGAGCTATAAAACAACAAGCCCCTTCAACGGCTGAAGAGGCAGGATGGCACAACGTGATGGCATCGTTTGGTTACATCTTGAGTATTTCGCTGTCTGGGCTGACGCCTTCGCGAATAAATTCGCTCCCACAGGGGATGCGTGGTCCTCCGTGGGAGCGAATTTATTCGCGAAAGCAATCGGCCAGACGCTGCATCACTATCAGAAGCTCATTTCCACAACATCATTCGGCACGATCAATTTGCCGGCGGTCTTGGCGATGATTTCCTCGACACTGACCCCCGGCGCGCGTTCGCGCAGGATGAAAGCGCCGTCGGCGATTTCCAGGTAGGCCAGGTCGGTCAACACCTTGCGAATACAACCGGCACCGGTCAGCGGCAGGCTGCAACGCGCCAGCAATTTGGATTCGCCGTCTTTGGAGGCGTGGGTCATGGTGACGATGATGTTGTCGGCACCGGCCACCAGGTCCATCGCGCCGCCCATGCCTTTGACCAGCTTGCCGGGGATCATCCAGGAGGCGATGTTGCCGTCGACGTCGACTTCGAAAGCGCCCAGCACGGTGAGGTCGACATGACCGCCACGGATCATGGCGAAGGATTCGGCCGAGGAGAAAATCGACGCACCTTTGCGGGCGGTCACGGTTTGTTTGCCGGCGTTGATCATGTCGGCATCGATGGTTTCTTCGGTCGGAAACTCACCCATGCCGAGCAGGCCGTTTTCCGATTGCAGCATCACGTCGATATCGGTGGGCACGTAGTTGGCGACCAGGGTCGGAATGCCGATGCCCAGGTTCACGTAAAAGCCGTCTTTCAATTCACGGGCGACGCGCTGTGCCATTTGTTCGCGGGAAAGTGCCATGGTCAGGTTCTCTTGTTGTTTTGTACGAGAGTCTTCGATACGAAAGTGTTCTGTACGAGACGGCGCATGAGTGCGGCCAAAGAACCGCCTCAGGCCTTCTTGACGGTGCGCTGTTCGATGCGTTTCTCGAAGGTGCCCAAAATCACTCGGTCGACATAAATGCCGGGGGTGTGAATCTCGCTTGGCAACAGTTCGCCCGGTTCGACGATTTCCTCGACTTCGACCACGGTGATCTTGCCGGCAGTGGCGACGATCGGATTGAAGTTCTGCGCGGTGTGGCGGTACACCACATTGCCGAAGTGGTCGGCTTTCCAGCCTTTGACGATGGCGAAATCACCGGTGATCGCTTCTTCAAGGATCACATTGCGCCCATTGAATTGGCGGGTTTCCTTGCCTTCAGCCACGGGGGTGCCGTAACCGGTGGCGGTGTAGAACGCAGGGATGCCGGCACCGCCTGCGCGCATTTTTTCAGCCAGGGTGCCTTGCGGGGTTAGTTCGACTTCCAGTTCGCCGTTGAGCAACTGGCGTTCGAACAGGGCGTTCTCGCCGACATAAGAGGCGACCATTTTGCGGATCTGGCGTTCTTCGAGCAGCACACCGAGGCCGAAACCGTCGACGCCGCAGTTGTTGGAAACCACGGTGAGACCTTTGACGCCACGGCGTTTGATTTCCGCAATCAGGTTTTCCGGGATGCCACACAGACCGAAACCGCCGGACAGCACGGTCATGTTATCGGTGAGCCCATCGAGAGCTTCTTTGTACGTTGCCACTCGTTTGTCGAGTCCAGCCATGATGATCCGCCTTTTGTAGTTGTTGTCCGACAAATAGGCTGTCGGAGTGCGTTCAGAGCATCTTCTCTTGCCTTCAATGATTTGTTAATTTTGTTTTTCTGATGGATTGATAAAGAAACCAAATATATGAACGTCAAGCAGCTCCGGGCTTTTCTCGCGGTGGCGCAATGCCTGAGCTTCGCCCAGGCCGGGGAGCGTCTGCATTTGTCGCAACCGGCGTTGAGCCTGACCATCAAAGGCCTGGAAGACGATCTGGGTGGGCAACTGCTCAGCCGTACGACGCGCAGTGTCAGCCTCACGCCTGAGGGCGAGACCTTGTTGCCCCTGGCGCGGCAGTTGCTCGCCGATTGGGATAACACCGAAGAACTGCTGCGCCAGCGCTTCACCTTGCAACTGGGCAAAGTGTCGATTGCGGCGATGCCCTCGTTCGCCGGTAATTTGTTGCCGGGGGCGCTCAAGGTGTTTCGTGATCGTTATCCGCGGGTCAATGTCGCGGTGCATGACGTGATCAACGAAGAGGTGCTGGAGCTGGTGCGCCATCGGCGAGTGGAGTTGGGTATCGGCTTTGAGCCTGAGTCGAGCAGTTCGCTGGTATTTACCCCGTTCTACATGGACCGCTTCGTGGCCGTGGTGCCGAAAGACTCGCCATTGGCCGAGCACGGGGAGGTGACCTGGAGCGAACTGTTGCAGCAAGATTTCATTGCCTTGCAACGTCCCTCGGCCGTGCGCTTGTTGCTCGAACAAGACCTGCACACGCAACACGGCAAACTGTCAGTCGCTTTTGAGAGCCATCAGTTGTCGACCATCGGCCGCATGGTTGCCAATGGCCTGGGGGTCAGCGCCGTACCGTCCTTGTGCATTCAGCAGATGCGCGAGCTGGGCGCGCATTGCATAGCTCTGGTCGAGCCTCGCATTGAACGGCGCATCGGTCTGATGATGTTGGCGGATCACAAGCTCTCGGCGGCGGCCCAGGCATTGCGCGATGTGTTGATCGAGTGCGCGCAGGAGCAGGTGTTGGAGAGGGCATAAGGAAGTCGATAACGACTATCGAGCGCGGTGATTATTGCTGAGAGACGACGACGGGTAGCCTGAGCGCATTGCCGAAACGAACTCTGTGGAAACGCTCATGAACCGCCTGCTCACTCTCGCCCTGTTGATCACCGCTGCCGTTCTCTCGGGATGTGCCAGCCATGCTCCGGAATTACGTCCCTACACCGCTGAAGAGACCCATGAGCTGGCGCTTGAAGACTTGAACCGTCGTGGTTTGTCGTTCGACGAATACCAGGTCAAGAAAGCCCAATTGCTCAGCACACCACAGGTTGCTCATGAGTTCGATAACCGTGGAGAGATGAACGCGGTTCACAGTGTCGCTCGCCCTGATCGTCAGGGTTGATTGCACAGGCACAATCAGCTGCAACACCGTCACTGCTCACAACTGTACCGCCTGAAGTTTCACCCAACTGTCCATGGGTTTTCAGCAACGCCCACGATAGGGTAGGTCCTTGACTGTTTCTACTCGTGGACCGACTCATGGCACTGACTACTGATCTATTGCTGGCCTTCGCTTTGTTTGCGTTTGTCACGTCCGTTACGCCCGGGCCTAACAACACCATGTTGTTGGCGTCGGGAGTGAACTTCGGTTTCAACCGTTCTATCCCCCATATTCTCGGCATCAGCTGTGGCTTTTTCGTCCTGGTGCTGGCGGTCGGTCTTGGCTTGGGCGCGGTGTTCCAGGCGTATCCGCTGCTGTACACGGTGCTGCGTTATGCAGGCGCCGGGTATCTGCTGTACCTGGCCTGGAAAATCGCTACGTCGGGGCCGGTTGCGGATGAGCTCGACAGCCAGGCGCGCCCGCTGGGCTATTGGGGCGCCGCTGCTTTTCAGTGGGTCAATCCCAAGGCCTGGGTGATGGCAGTGGGGGCGATCAGCACGTATACCCCCTTGCAGGGCTATTTCAGCAATGTGTGGATCATCGCGGCCGTGTTCGCCTTGATCAATGCCCCAACCGTGAGCGTCTGGGCCGGTTTCGGCAGCCTGCTGCGCACGGTCTTGCGTGAGCCGCGTTGGTTGCGTCTATTCAACGGCTTTATGGCGCTGTTGTTGGTGCTGTCTTTATATCCTCTGTTGTTCGAGCACTGATCCCGGCAGCGGATGATCACAACGCCAATTTCAAATGCCCGGCGACCAGTGTGTGCCGGGCCTGAACCCGTCGTTGCAGACCATGATGAAAATGCTCGAGTCCTTCATGCAGGCGCTCGGTGAGGATTTCGTCGAGTTCGCCACCCCAGTCGTTATCGCTGTAGCTGATCTGGGTATCGATGGCGAAGATGCCGTGCAGCACTTCCTGGCATTTGAGCGCCGAGAGCACCGGTTTCAGCGCGTAGTCCACGGCCAACATATGGGCAATGCTGCCACCGGTGGCCAGTGGCAGTACTACCTTGCCGTGCAACGAGCGTTCGGGCAGTAGATCGAGCAGGGTTTTCAGTGCGCCGGAAAACGACGCTTTGTACACCGGCGTGCCGATCAACAGGCCGTCGGCCTGCCTGACCGCCTCGATAAAATCGATCACTTGTGGGCTGTCGAAGCGCGCGTAAAGCAGGTCTTCGGCGGCAAAGTCGCGAATCTTGAGGGCCTTGACGTTCACGCCGTGGGTTTGCAGCCAACTGCGTGCGTGTTCCAGGACCACGCCGGAGCGGGATTTCAGGGTCGGGCTGCCTGAGAGAGAAACTACCAACATGCTGTATTTCCTTGGGTCAATGTCACCCGCCATGCAGATGGCTTCGGTCTATTCAACGGTGTACCCAAGAACAAAGCAGCAAGCATGCCAGCGTCAAATATCTATTTAACTATCTGAAATTAAACAGCTTTATCTAAATACCCGTTTTCTGTGGATGCCCCTTGGGCTGCACGATCGGCACGCAAATGCTGATTCACTGTTGCTGTGGCAACAGTTGCCGTGACCAAATCGCAGGCAAAAAAATCCCCGCGTTTGGCAACAGCGGGGATGGTTGTGTCGCGGTTTAATTTTTGAACGCAGCGCCGGTAGCAACCACACTGGCCGATGGCAGCAAATTGCTGATGTAACGGTTCCAGCGGGTGATATTGGCCGGGCCGACGAACACCACATCCTGGGCCTCGAGTTCGAACTGACGGGCCAGTACGAAGGCGGTGGGTTTTTCCGCATTGAGGTGGTAGACCGTCGCTGCCTGGCCGTTGATGCCAGCAGCGCGGATCACGTACACCGCATTGCCGTCGGCAGAGTCCGGGCTGAGGCCACCGGAATTACCCAGGGCTTCCATCAGCGTCAGGCTGGACGTACCAAAAGAGATCACCTGCGGATGCACAACTTCGCCAATTACATAGATCTTGTTCGGTGAGTTGCTGTTCAAGTGCAGGTAGTCGCCGTCCTTGAGGTAGATCTTGCTCAGTTGCGAGTCTTTGCGGTTGAGCGCGTCGACATCGAGCGTGTATTCCTGACCGTCACGCCTGAGGGTCAACCCCGCGAGGTTGGCGTCGTTCAGATCCAGTCCGGCTGTGCTGATGGCTTGCACCAGGCTCAGCGGAACGTTGGTGATCGGTTGCGAGCCAGGGGTCTTGAAGGCGCCCGCCAACAAAATGCGTTGGCTGTTGTAGTGCAACACTTTGATGTCGACCTTGACCTCGGTGTATTGCGGCAGCAGGCCCATCCTTAGTTGTTCACGTAGCTGTGCAACGGTCTTTCCCGCAGCCTGGAGCTTGCCGATGTAGGGGAAGAAAACCGTGCCGTCGCTCAGTACTTCCCGGCTGTTGGCATCAATTTGAGTCTGAGAGCCTGGGGCGGTCAGTTCCGGGTGTTCGAAGACGGTCACCAATAAGTCGTCACCTGGGCCGATCAAGTATTCGGGGGTGCGATAGTTCAACAGTTCAGGCGGTAGCGGCTTGGCCTGGTGTCCGATATTCAGTTGCTGCACGGTTTTAGGCGTGATGTGGACGAGTTTGACTTTAGGCGCGTCAGGCGCGTTGTCTTCTACTTCGCCTGGAGTCATATGCTGCCCGGGAGCAAATGCGCAGCCTTGCAAAACCAGGCCGGAAAGCAGCACAACAGCTAAGGTTCGCTTCATATATATATTCCTTCCAAAGGTGCAAGGCGCACCACAGTGATTTCATTGCATCCCTTACCAACACCGATACAACGTTATTTCGATCGTCCACGTCCTGGCGCACCTCCTCAACGAGCCTGGTCGTGCAAAGGATAGATGACTTACTTAAAAAGCGTTTTTATTGAAAAAGCCTTTAAAGAGGGTCAGCAGGATGATTTTTATGTCCAGCCAGACCGACCAGTGCTCGATGTATTCCAGATCGAACTCGACGCGTTTCTGCATCTTGTCCAGCGTGTCGGTTTCGCCACGCCAGCCATTGATCTGCGCCCAGCCAGTGATCCCGGGTTTGACCTTGTGCCGCAGCATGTAACCGGTGACTTGCTTTCGGTATTGCTCGTTGTGCGCCACCGCATGAGGGCGCGGGCCGACAATCGACATGTCGCCGCGCAACACGTTGAAAAATTGCGGCAGCTCGTCCAGTGAGGTGCGGCGCAGGAAGGCGCCTAGCGGCGTGACCCGCGCATCGTTGCGGGTCGCCTGACGGATGATGTCGCCGTTTTCCTGCACGCTCATGCTGCGGAATTTCCAGACCATGATTGGCCGCCCGTCCATACCATAACGACGTTGACGGAACAGCACAGGGCCGGGCGACGTGGACTTGATAGCGCCGGCAATCAGCAGCATTGGCAACGCGATCATCAGCAGAATCAGACTGGACAGCACGATGTCTTCCAGGCGTTTGACCAGACTCCAGACGCCGTCCATGGGTGAGTCGAAGAGACTGATACTGGTCAAGCCGTTGATGCTTTCACTGCGTGCACGCAGCAGCTCGAACATGAACACGTCGGGAATCAGGTACACCGAGGCGGTGGTATCGCTCAAGCCTTTAACCAGCTTGTTCAGATGGGTTTGAGCATTGGGCGCCAGAGTGACGTAAATCTTGTCGATGCGGCCTTCACGGGCATCGCGGACCAACTGGTCCAGATTGCCCAGCACCGGCACGCATTGGCCAATAGCCCAAAGGTCCATCTGCTTGGGGTGTTCATCATAGAAACCGAGCAGATTCATGCCCATCCAGGGGGCGCTGGCAATCGACATGGCCAAGCGTTCGCCACACTGTCCGGTGCCGACGATGGCCACGCGGCGGGTGTTGAAGCCGCGCCGCCGCAGACCTTGCAGCAGGCTGCGGATCAACAGGCGATAACCACACAGCACCACCAGCACTAACGCGAACCAGGTCATCTGGCCGTTGCCGGGCAGACTGGCATGGTTCAACAACAGGTAATCCACCGACAGCAGGATGACGAAGGTCAACGCCCAATAGCTGCAGATCTGGATCAGCTCACGCAGGATGCGTTCGCCGCGCCAGGAGCCATACAGTTGGTGATACTCACTGAGCCAGTGAAAGACCAACACCGACAGCATGGTCAGGATCCACGACTCGGCGGCCATGGGCGTGCCGTCGAGCCGGTTCAACCAATACCCGCACAGAGCGATGACGCTCAGATCAAGCAAGCGATGGGCAACGGATAACAGCGAGTGATGAGCGTGCAGCATGCCGCGAAGTGGAGTGCTCATGGCCTGATCTCGTTCAGACGGATTTTATCGGAACTACGCGTGCGCTGTGGTCGGCGACGGCCACCGGCTGAGTGAGTACCGGTGTCGGCACAGACAGGGGGTGGCGTGAGCTGCGCGAGGCGCTCAAGCGTGCATCGACGAAACTTTTGATTTCCCGCTCGAAACGCTCGCTGGAAAAACGTTCGGCGTTGGCGCGGCAGGCCAGGGCACTGATCCGTGGTCTGGTGATTTCGAACTCACCGATGGCAGCCATGAGCGCCGACGTCGTCTGCTCGTAATAGAACACGCCAGTCGGTACGGGGTGGTCCTGGCCGCAGATGGTTTCCAGCACGCCGCCCTTGCCGTAGGCAATCACTGGGGTACCACAGGCCTGGGCTTCGACCGGGCTGATGCCGAAGTCTTCCTCGGCGGCAAAGACAAAGGCCTTGGCATTGCGCATGTGTTCCAGTAGTACGCCGAACGGTTGATAGCCCAGCAACGTCACGTTCGGCGCATGGATGGCGCGCGCCTTGTCCATTTCCGGCCCATCGCCGATCACGAACAGGCGTTTGTCCGGCATTGCCGCGAAGGCTTCGATGATCATCGGCATGCGTTTGTAAGGAACCATGCGCGAGGCGGTCAGGTAGTACTCCTGTTTGGTTTCTTGCAGGGTGAAGCCCTGGGTATCCACCGGTGGGTAGATCACCGTCGATTCGCGGCGATAGGCTTTGGAAATGCGCCCGCCAATGAAATACGAGTTGGAGATAAAGTCATCGACTCCGGCGGCGGTGCGCTGATCCCACATGCGGATGTAATGCAGGACCATCCGCGCCAGCTTGCTTTTGAAGCCCTTGCTCATCCCGGCTTCGAGCAGGTACTGGTGCTGCAAATCCCAGGCGTAGCGGATCGGTGAGTGCACGTAGCTGATGTGCAACTGATCGGGACCGCTGAGCACGCCTTTGGCCACGGCATGGCTGCTGGAAATGATCAGGTCATACCCAGACAGATCCAGTTGCTCGATGGCGAGCGGCATCAGAGGCAAATATTTCTGGTAATGGGTTTTGGCCTTGGGCAGGTTTTGGATAAATGTGGTCTGCGCCTTTTTGCCACCCAAATGAGCGCGGTCCTGGTCGCTGAAAAAGTCGATCACTGAGAACAGATCAGCCTCAGGCCAGATTTTAATCAGTGCGGCGAGTACGCGTTCGGCGCCGGCATAGGTCACCAGCCAGTCATGGACGATAGCGATTTTCATGGGACTCTCTTATGTGTGCATAAGCACTACGTCAGGCGCGGGCGGGTTGTGGCTTGGCATGGCGGTTGTTTAGGCGTTTACCGAGGTTGATAAAGGGCTGTTCGATGCATCGGTAGCACAGGTGGGCGGCGCCCAGGGTCAAGGCGGTGGCGAATACGGCAATCAGCAGGTGAGATAGCTTCAGTCCGCTGAGCAGGTATTGGCTAAGCATCAACATCGATGGGTGCAGCAGGTACAGCGAGTAACTGATCGCGCCCAGCCACAGCAGCAATGGATGGGTGAGCCGCAACCTCAGGGTCAACAGCAGGAAGCTGCTGATGGCCAAGGCATACGTGAACAGATAGCGGCTCCAGGTTTCGCCGGTGCCCATGTCCTGGTTGTAGGCCAGGACGAAGGTCAAGGGCAGCAACAGCAGGTAGGCGCTCAGTAGCGTGACCAGACTGCGGGTCAACTGGCGACTGTGTTCGCCCAGCAACCATTGGCGCCAGATGGAGCCGAAAAACATCAGCGACAGGGCCAGCGGCAGTGCCACTGGCAATTTGCGTTCGGTCACAAAGCGTGCGATGGACATGGCCAGCGCCAGCACCAGCAACCCGAGCACACATCGCATTCGGAAGGCCAGGTCGTAAAGCTTGCCACCCATGAACAGCACCAGGCACAAACCGTAGAACACCCATTCAATGAACAGCGTCCAATACAGGCCGATCACATCGTCGAAGTCTAGCGCCGTCTGGATCATGCTGAGGTTGGCGATGATCTGTGACCACGGTGGCAACAGTACTCCGCTTAGTTGCAGCATGCTCAGAAACACCAGCAACGACAGCCAGTACGCCGGGTACAGTCGCATCACTCGCGAAATCACGAAGCGTCGCGGGCCGTCAGGCCCGGGTTGCAGGCTGAATGGGATGACCACGCCGCTGATCATGAAAAACCACAGCACCCCAAGCTTGCCCGGATCGAACAGGTGGTCGAGCAGCCAGACACTGCCGAACAGCGGTACGTACATATGCGTGAACACCACCAAGAGCGCAGCAATGCCGCGTAAAGCATCCAGATAGGCCAAGCGTTTCATGGGCATGCCTCAAGACTTGGACGATTTCGCAGGGAGGCTCTTTTTAAGTGCCTGTTTGGCCACTGCCTGAGGGGGCGGGACCTGCTTGGCCAGTGGAGGTCCACTGGATTTTTCGATCAGGGCGTCAATGCGTTGGGAGACGCGCCGCGCCGAGTCTTCCCAGGAAAACCGTGTCACGTTGTTCAAACCGCGACGGCGCAAAGACTGGCGTAACGGCAAATCGATAAGAATGCGTTCCATGGCGGCAGCGATATGGCTGACATCCACCGGGTCGAAATACAGCACGCTGGCTTGCAGTACTTCTGGGATCGAGGCGGCATTGGCCGCCAGTACCGGGCAGCCGCAGGCCTGCGCTTCCAGCGGCGGGATACCGAAACCTTCATACAGCGACGGGAATACGAAGGCTGTCGCACCTTGGTATTGAGCGATCAGCTCGGCGTCGCTGAGCCTGCCGAGAAAGCGAATGCGTGAGTCACGACAGGCCAGACGTTGCAGGCTGGGGTCGGAAAAAACTTCGCTGGCGGTACCGACAATGTGCAGTTGCAGGTGTTCTTGACCGCGCAGCGTCAGAAAGGCTTCGATCATGCGATTAAAGTTTTTGTGGGCGCTGGGCGAAGACACTGCCAGCAGATAATCCTTTTTGTCGGAGATCGGCGGGCCGGGTTGAAAGGTGTCGTTGACGGCATTGGGCACCACGAAAATTTTATTCTCGGGGTAGTTGTAGAACTGCGCGATCTCGCCTTTGGAAAAACTGCTCACGGTCAGCAGCGCTTTGATGCGCGCCAGCAGAATCGGCGTCATCACCCGATACAGCGTACGGAACACCCGGGTGTAGCTTTCCGGGTGACGTACGTAAGTGATGTCGTGATGCGTGGCAATCTGGTTGCCGTATATCAACGGCGCGCTGTTGCACAGCGACACCAGCAAGGGATTGCCTTGGCGGTACAGATACAGTGGCAGATCCAGTTGTTCCCAAAGGTGGCCGCTGTTGCGGCCGGTGCATTGCACATCCAGCGCTTTGGCGCTTTCGTGCATTTTGATGTTGTGGGGGGCGACAAAGACCACATCGTCGCGCATCTGCTTGAGCGCCAGGCAAGTCTGCTCCGCGAACCGCTGGACACCACGCAGTTCCTGAGTCAGAAAACGAGCATTGATCACAATCATCGGAGGCGACCTGAAGAAAATGTTAGAAAGCAGTGAAATAGCTGCTGTGACAGGCCGTGTCTCTAAGGACCAAACTCTTTATGGTGCTAAAGAGCGGAGGCCGGGTGCCCAGGCTGATGATTTTCGGAAAATCGTTGATGGGTATGTGTGCCGAGCATCGGCCGTCGTCGCATTGCCAGGCGGAACCGCTGTCGAAGCGGCCCTTTTCGGGCTCGCCTGTATCAATGATCTGTACATTGCCGTGTTGCACGCTGCTGGCAGCGACTTGTATCTGTTGGTTCTCGCCGGTGGTCCAGGCCACCAGTATCTGTTCCGAACCCTTGGAAAAACGCAGCAGGTAAATCGAGCCATTCTCTCTGCTTTTCTCCGGCTCATAACGGTATTCGCGTAGCGTCGGACTGATCGCCTTGAGGGTCCGGTAGGCTGGCTTGGCCTGCAGATTTTGCTCAAGCAGGCCGAAATTTTGTTTCAAGTCGCTGCGGTCAGCGCCGTCGTTGACCAGGTCGTACCACCACATGCCCTTGATGTCTGGCACGGTCCGCACCAGAAAGAAGCTGCGCGCCAGGTACGCAGCCTGGGTTTTTTCATCGACCCCGCATTTGCCATCGTTGCTGGGCCAGCCCATTTCGGTCAGGTACAACGGCACCGGTTTACCCGCAATTGACCTGAGGTCCGCATCCACACCCCGTAGCCAGGCAATCCAGTGCTCCGGGGTATGGCGCTCGACATTGCGGCAATACACGGAGGGGTGCAGCGACAGACCGTCCACTTTTGACAGCACATCGGCTTCGACCAAACGGTTGGCGAATCCCAGGTCTATCCCTTTACTAGTGATGGCGCCGGCGAGGATTTTTACCTGTTTGTTCTGTGCCCGGATGTGTCGCGCGGTTTCGGCGACCAGGGTGGCGTAATCGCTGGAGAGACCGGCATCGGCTGGATTCTCGCTATCCCACTCATTCCAGATTTCGTAAAAACTTACGCGGTCACCCAGCTTGCGGCTGACGAACTTCGCGTAGTTGCCGAAGGCGGCTCGGACCTGCGGCTCGCGGGGTTTTGCATTGTTGTCGTAAAACGGGTTGCCATAACCGAGGACCAGCAACGGGTGTAAGCGATGTTCCTGCGCCTCGTTCAAATAGGCCTGCCAGACCGAATCGATATGTAACTGGCCCCGTCGGGGTTCGGCTGTCGACCAATAGGCATCGTCACGGACCGAATCGATGCCCGCATCGCGGATCAACTGCATGGCGCTGGCCAAAGGGCTGCTCTTGTTGAGCAGGTGCGTGCCGACGCCAATGATGAACGGCTCATCTCCCATGGCCGAAAAACTGAAAAGCAGGCCCGTCAGAAATAACGTCAGTTGCCGGCGCGACGTGGTCAGGTTCGGATTGAGCATGTTCGTCTCGCGAAGAGGCAGCGGTGCGGAGCGTTTGCTCGGGTGGTCACGGGCCGAGCAAGACCGCACGGTGAGTGCAAGGTCATGTCGAAACGTTCAAGCCGCTACGCGACGCTTTAACAAACGCTCATACCGGATGGGGCAAGGGGTGATCGTCATGTCGCACAATGGTCTCCAGAAGGGTCTGGGCGAAAATGCGTTGGTAACTGTCGAGCATCAGGTCCTGGTCGAGTAGTGAAGCGACGCTGGCACGTGCCTGGGCACTGAGCCGGTCGAGTAAATCAGGCTGCTGATGCAGGCGCAGCATGGCCAGGCCCAGCGAATCCGGATCATCGGGACTGCACAGCAAGCCGTTGATGTGATCCTGAATAAGCTCGGGCAACCCGCCCATACGGCTGGCGATGACCGGCAATGAATGGGCGCAGGCTTCGACGGCGACCATGCCAAAGGGCTCGCTCCAGATCGACGGGACCACCGCGACATCGACCTGACTGTAAAACGCCTCCGGCGTCTGGTAACCGACAAAACTGATGTTCGGCGAGGTCACCAGCGCCTTGAACTGCGCTTCATCATTGAGCTGACCACGCCCGGCAATCTGCAACGTGGCGTCGAATGGCAGGCGCTGGAATTGCTCGATCAACCAGCGCACGCCCTTGGCCTCGGAAAGCGTGCCCATGTAGCCAAAACGCAAGGGTGTCCTGGCACCGAGACCGCTGGCTTGCCGGGGTTTCACCGGCGGGGCGGCGAACGGGCTGCTGTTGTGCACGACATGGGCCTGGGCACCCTTGAAGTAACCCTGACCTTGCAAGATATCGAGCATGAAGCGACTGACCCCGATCACCGTGGCCACCTGTGCTGAGCGCTGGTCATGTCCCTTGCGAAATTGTTGGCAACTGGCGCACTGGCGCTCACAGCTTTTACCCTTCTTGAACATAGTGCTGCTGGGGCAGAGCAGGTACATGTCATGCAGCACCTGGACAATGGGCAAACCGGCGGCGCTGATCTCGTCCCAGGCCGACACCGACCAGCCGCTGAGGTTATGACACACCACCAGATCCGGCTGCTCGGCACTGATCACGTCGCGTACGTATTCGCGCATGCCGTTGTTATAGCGGTCTCGTATATGCCAGCCGAGCCGACTCAGGCGCCCCGGACGCTGAGCCGTGTAATGCCAATAAAAGTTGCGCAGCCCGGCGCGATAGACCTTGATCCGGTTCAGCGAGTCTTCGCTCAGGCCCGGATCTGGCCCAGTGGCCAATACCACCACGTTGCAGCCACGCTTTTGCAGGCCTTCGGCGGTGCGCTGCAGAATGATTTCCGCACCGCCGCCGATATGCGGTGGATAGAGGCTATTGATGAACAGTATTTTCATAAGGGATATGACTGATGTCGTCCCAGCACGCCGGATTCACCGTCGTGAATGGCTTTTTCGATCAGTCCCAAACGTTGTTCGGCGCCCCGTCGTTTGGCGATCATCCGCAGCAGGCGGAAGAACATCCAGCGATTGAGACCGTACAGCCAGGACGAGGATGCCCAGATGTTCTTGTCGAACCAGGCCTGGTTACGCGCACCGTAATAGGCGCGCAGGTCCGAGCCACCGAGCAGGAAACTTTCATAGATGTTGTTGGTCTTGGCCTTGATGTTCCAGGACTCTTCCAGATCGTCGAGCAGCGCTTCGGGGACCAGGAAGATCCGGCCGCCACTCGCGGTGATCCGCCAGGTGTACTCGCTGTCATCGGCGTACAGCAGCAGCGCATCCAGCGGCAGGCCGATTTTTTCATACAGGCTGCGGTGGGCAAGCAGACCGCCATAGGTCGCGAATGGCAATTGGACCATGGGCTGTCGCGTCTGTTTGGCCCGAGGATGACCCCAGGGCAGGCGCCGCCAGATCTTGTACGGAAGTTGTGCTATATGGAAACCGAAAAAGCTCGAGCGCCGCTGAATGGCGAAACGGTTAGGTACACCGGCGGCGATATCGGCTTGATGGGTCGGGCGAAAACCCAGGACGGCAGCTTTCTCGCGGCCATCGATGCGCTCGCGTTGATACAGGCAATGATGCAGCGTCGCGATGGCATTGACGGTCGGTGCGTTGTCGTCGTCCATCAGCCAGATATAGTCGGCACCGGCGTCCAGTGCGGCCTGGATACCCACGGAGTAGCCCTTGGCCGACCCTGTATTGTGCTGCAGGTAAATCACTTCGACCTGACCGGGCCAGGCGCGCTTCAGGGATTCGAGTGGCGCCACCGACGCATTGCTGACGATGATCACCCGTTCGATTTGGGAACTGGCCAGCGAGCGGCTGACCAGCGTCTGCAGGTAGGGCAGGCGATCACCATAAGTGAGCGTCACCAGCGTTGTTTTTTGATTCATGGCGATTCCAGGCATTTTAGAAACGGTCCGGAAACTGCGCGATAGATCTCAGGCGCGCGCTTCCATCCGTGCCAGGCTGCTGATCGGCAGGGTGACCTTTTGTTCACGTTGCAGCAGGTTGAGCAGAATCACGGCGCGCTCTTCACCGTCTGCGGCGAGGAAAATCGCTTCGATATCGCAGAAGCTGCCGGCCTTGATGAGCACATGTTCACCCTGCTGAAACGCAGGTCGTGGTTCCGGCGACAACAGGCGTTGGCGAATCTGCTCGATCAGTTCGTCCTGCACCGGTACCGGGTGCGCACCGAAGGTGACGATGCGCGCCACGCCACGGGTGGAACGAATCGGGTACCAGTTGTCGTGCACCTGATCCATGCGGATAAACAGATAACCAGGGAACAGTTCTTCTTCGTTGAGGGCCCGTGGGCTGCGCTTTTTCTGCAGCGACACTTTGAGCGGGCGATAGCATTCAAAATGTTGACGTTGCAGGTTTTCTTCGGCGCGAGCTTCCTGACGTGGCTTGGTTTGAATCAGGTACCAGCGTGCGGGGCTTTCCATGTACGACATAGGTTCACTCCATTGCAATCCGGGTTTGATTGGGCAGACAACGTCAGATTTTCAGCCCGTGGCGGACTCGCGCTCAACCTGTTCGTGCTCTGCATGGGTGTGGACCGAGTAGCACGACAGCAGTTGTTGAACCTGCTCGACGCAGTTGAACATCAGCACATCGATGATCGACAGATTGGCAACGAAAGGTTCTCTGTATTGCCGATAAACGATCGGGTCGATCTTGAAGAAACGTAGCGACAGATTATGTCGCGCAAAGTATTCGGAGTCGTACAGATTGACCCCGCCGATAGGATTGAGATAGCGCCCGCAAGCAAAGGTCTGCACGATCCGCACGACCCGATCCTGCTTGTCGGCCGGGACGCCGATCTGCAAATCAGAACCGCGCAGAATCGGTGTATCAATGTACAGGTAGGCGCACATCTCCCTGAGCGAGTGCTCGATGTACAGCGCCAGGTTCCTGTGCGGGAAGCGGATCAACCGCTCCAGCAGCGGCATGACCTGGGTGAAATAGGGCGCCTTGGCATAACTTTGGGTGATCACTCTGATGACATGTTCAGCCTCGTCGGCGAAGTTGTCGGCCAACTGACGCTGATTGATTGGCATATCGAACCGGTCCCGTTTCAGGGGGAAGGTGATCAGTTTGGCTTCGCCGTTATGAAGGATACGGTTGCGGTTAACCCAGCCTGACCTGATGTACTGCAAATCGTCGCCGAGGACGAAGACATCGGCCGCCGCAATCAGCTGGAAGTAGCCCAGATAGGGGAACAAGTAAGGCTGCATCATTGCAATTGTCCTGGCCATGTGAGTCTCCGAGGTTAGTGTTAACCGTGCCCTTCACTTTCGAACGGGGCTGTAGTCGTACCCATAGGCTGCGCAGTCGTAGGCCGCCGTCGATGCCTTGCGCAGCACGCCATTGAAAATGGCTCCCTTGATGACCAGGCCGTTTTGTCCCAGTCGGCGTTTGCAGGCTTCGATTTCCTTGACGGTGCTCAGACCAAAGCGGGTGACCAGCAGGCAGGTGCCTGCCTGGCGTCCGACCAGCGTGGCGTCGGTCACCGCAAGGATCGGTGGGGTGTCGACAATGACCAGGTCATAGAGCGGCGACAGGTCGCTGATCAGCTTGTTGAAGTTGTCGTGCATCAATAGCTCCGACGGGTTGGGCGCCGCAAAGCCGCAGGAGATCAGATCCAGATTCGCCACCTCGGTGGGGTTGATCACCTCTTTGCTGGTCAGGCGAGCCGCCAGGGTGTCGGACAGGCCATGCTTGGGTTGCAGGCCAAACACCTTGTGCAGGTAGCCCTTGCGCATGTCGGCATCGATCAGCAGTACACGCTTGCCCGCCTGGGCGATGATCACTGCCAGGTTGCTGGACACGAATGACTTGCCGCAGGCAGGTGCCGGGCTGGAAATCATCAGTACATTGTTGCGTGCTTCGAGCATTGCGAAGTGCAGGCTGGTGCGCAGGCTGCGCAGCGACTCTACGGCTAACTCGGTGGGCTCGGAAACGCTGAGCAGTTTCGACTCCTTGCCTGCGGAGCGGCTCTGGTTGTTCTTTTCCAGACGCTCCTGTTTGCGCGAGTACGGCAGCGAGGCGTAGACCGGCATGCCGAGGTTTTCGATGATTTCCGGGTTCTCGACGCCGCGATAGAACGCCTGGCGCAGGAACACCACGATGACTGCCATCAGACCGCCGAGCAGCGTTGCGAGGAACACGATCAGTTTGCGCATGGGTTTGGCCGGCTCTTCGACGTTGACGTCAGCGTTGTCGATGACCCGTACGTTACCGATGCTGCCAGCGCGAAGGATGTCCTGTTCCTGACTCTTGTTCAGCAGCAGGGTGTAGGTCTGAGTGGTGACTTGCATGTCGCGGTTCAGGCGCAGCAGTTCTTGCTGAGTAACCGGCAACGCCTGGATCTTTTTCAATAGGCCTTGTTTCTGCGTTTCAAGTTGGCCCATCTGGGTCATCAGCGCGCGATAGGTCGGGTGTTCGCGGGTGTACAGCCGTTCGACCTCAACGCGTTTGAGCTTCAGCTCGGAGAGCATCGAGTCGAGGCTGACCACCTGATCGAGCACCGATTTGGTTTCGATGCTCAGGTCAACGGATTTGGCGCTGGCCTGGAACGCGTTCAAGGCTTGCTCTGATTGTTCAAGCTGCTTGCGCACCAGCGGCAGTTGCGAACGCAGGAACTCCAGGCGCTGCGCAGCTTCGGCAGAGCTGCGTTCAACGTTCTGCCGCACGTACAGGTGGCTGACTTCATCGAGAATGAGTCTGGCCAGGACGGGGTTGGCATCCTGGATGGACAGGTAAATGATGCCTGAATCCTTGCCGGCTTCAGTGATGTTCAGCCGTATCTGGTAGGCCAGCGCGCTGGTCAGCGTGCGCTCCTTGGTCAGTGTGAACTCGGTGCCGGGGCGGGCCTTGAGCGTCGCCACCTGAATTTTCACACCACTGCCTTCGACGGTCTGATTGGTTTGTCCCTTGAGCAGCAACGCATGATCTTTATCGAACAGCGAGAACGTCTCGGCGCCGTTGGCCACCAGCGTCAGCGTTGTACCGAGCAGGGCTTCCGGGACTTCCAGTTGGAAGACGCTGATTTGCTCGCCACCCCACGCGTAGTTGCTCAGGCCAAACAATGGCGCGGCGAACGGGCCTTCGCTTTGCGGTTTGTACGTGCGCGCCATGTACGCGCCAAACACCGGGAAGTAATTGGGCTTCTGGATGATGTTGAGCTTGAGATCGTCGACCACCCGCCCCAGCACGGCCCGCGACTTGATCAGCTCAATCTCGGTGGTGGCCTGCGATACCGACAGTGGCTTGCTACTGACTTCTGGAGTGCCCTCGATGCCGATTTTTTTCGGTTCGATCTGGATCATCGCGTTGGCTTGATAGATCGGTGTAGCAAGCAAAACGTAGCCCAATCCGGTCACGCAAAAGAGGCTGACGATCGAGGCAATCAGACCTTTGTGATCGAATAATGTGCGCAAGATAGTTGCCAGATCGATCCGGGTGTCCTGGAAGTAGTCCAGGGAAGAGCGGTTCATAACGGTCATTTATCTTGTTACTCCTGACTGTAGATAAGGAAGCCAGTCATCGACACAACGCGAAAGGTGCTCGTAGGTCTCTTCAAAGGCTTGTTTCGGGCGCCGGTAGGGGTCGGCTATTTCCAGCTCGTGTTGCCACTTCCCAATCAGAAACGTTTTGCCTCGTACTTCCGGGGCCAGCTTCAAGATGCTGTGCAATTGCGATTGCTCCATCAGCAGAATCAACCCGGCCTCATGCAACATCTGCCGGTCGACCTGGCGGGCCCGATGCCGGTGAACAGGCACCTGATGGGTCTTCAGGACCTCCAGAGCCAGAGGATCCATCGGCGAGTCGAGCATTGCGTGAATGCCGGCCGATGAAATCTGCACACTTGGCGTCAGTAGCCTTTGGCGGAATATCGCCTCAGCCATCGGGCTGCGACAGATGTTGCCGACGCAGATCACCAACAGGCTATTGAACATGACCCTTACTGACCGACAGCATTAGCCGCTTGCCGAGATTGACGCTGACGTTACGGGCTACCAGCAGAAGCGCTTGGAGCTTGTGCAAGGGCGAGATGGCCGACAGCGATAAGCCAAACACCTGAATCAGGAAGTATTCGTACAGCGCCTGATCACCTATGCGGTTGTAGTAGTTGGCCAGGCTGGCGCAGGTCTGCAGGCTCATGTGCAATTTCCGCTTGTGCGATCGCATGGAGAAAATGCCGCCGGGATGCACGCGGTACATGGCCGGCTTGATCTCGGCGAGGAATTTACCTTTGCCATAAGCGCCGAGCAGCGACCACCAGCAGATGTCGTTGAGGGGCGCGAGCAGCAATTCCGGGGGCAATTCGTGAAAAACATTGCGAAAGCACACGGTCAGCGTTGAAATCGGCCGCGCCTTTTGTAGCTCGACGGCGCTGGCGTCGCGACGCAATTTGCCCTGTAACTGGATGCCCCGTTCACCGCCGCTGTCGAAGGACATGGCGTCGTGATAGGTCAGTACGTAATCACGGTGGCTCTCAAGGAAGTCCACCTGAATTTGAAGTTTGCGTGGGTCGGTCCAGTAGTCGTCGGCCTCGCAATAAGCGATGTAGCGTCCACGAGCTTCCTTGAACAGCGACGGCACACAGGCTTTGCCTTGCTGGAACTGGTTCACCTGATGATAAAACGGCCTGATGATCCCCGGATAACGCTCGGCGTACTGCGCGATGATGCGTGCGGTACTGTCGGTGGACGCATCGTCGTTGATCAGAATTTCGAAAGGAAAATTCGTCTGCTGGGCTAGAAAACCGTCGAGCGTCTGGGTGATAAACGCTTCCTGGTTGTACGCCGGGCAGACGATGCTTAACAGCGGATCGTAGGACGACGGTTCAGTTGTGGCGTTTTGCGTGGTGCTATCCATGGTTCAGGTACTCGGTTTGCTGAACAAAACGAAGATCTTCACGGCCAGCGGCTTGTAGCTTGCCGCCACCAGCGTCAGGGTAATCAGCCCACTGACGGCCAAGCCCAGGAAGGTCGTGATACGGTCGTCGCCTGCGATCATGCGAAACAGCGGTTCGCTGATCACAATGCCGACGGCGGTCATCAGGCTGATACGCAAAATATCGTGCACCCATTGACCATGAATGCCCGGGGCCAACCGGGTATGTACGATTGAAGGCCAAATCATGAAAGACACCAGGCGCAACCCGAACCAGGCCAGGGCGGCGCCGTAGGCCCCCTGGTAATGGATCGCCAGGAGCATCACCGGCACGGTCACCACTGCCGACACCACGCTGTACCAGAGATGCAGCTCCATTCTTGCGTGGGCGTATTGCAGGTAAAACTGAAAAGCACTGGCGGCCACGATCGCGCTGCCCAACGAATACCAGAGTAGTATCGAATGGCTCCATTGGGCGGCGATGTGATCACCGGTCCATGCGTAAATCAGGGGGGCGGCGTGCACCCCGATCACTGCGCCCAACGGAAACAGAAGGGTGCAGACAAAGCGGTTGGCGGCCAGAAACAACGTGTGCATGTCGTCCTGCCGACCTTCTGCCATCAACACCGTCAGGCGCGGCAACAGCGTTTGCGCCAGCGGGTTGGCTAACATCAGGATGCCGGTGGTGATCAGCGCCACCAACGAGAAATATCCGTACTCCTTGAGCGGCAGCATTTCCGAGAGCAGAACCTTGTCCATCTGGGTCAGTACGATCCACAGCATGGCGGTCAGGGACAGGTTGGCGGCAAACGGAATGATCGGTTTGACCAGCACCCAGCTGAAGCCGCTGAGCAGATGCGGGGTTGGCATCTGCTGGTAGGCCCGGGCCGCGAAGATCAGCACTTCGACCAGCCCCACCAACACCTGGAATTCAAAAAAGTCCCGAGGATCGTTAGAGATTGAACTGACCAGCAGCAAACCGCCGAAATAGCGCAGGGTGGCAATGATCACGTTGGCGATGTTCAGCCAGGCGTGCTGTTCCAGACCCTGAATGCCGCTTTTGTAGAGCGTCGAATACAAGCGCAGCGCAATGATAAACCCCATCATGCTGATGCAACTGATGAGGGTTTGATGATCCAGCGTCTGAGCGTTGAGCCACTTCACCGCGATCCACGGGCTGACAGCGTAGATCACTGAGCAGCACAGTACTGCCATTGGCAGAAACATGATCTCGAACGAGCGCAGCAAATGCCCCGCGCTTCGCTCGCTGGCCGACAACCCCTGTTGGTGGGCGACGGCGCGAACCAGGCTGGGGGACAGCCCGGCATCGAGCAATAGCAGCCATGTTTGCATGACCGAGAAGAAGCCGATCAGGCCATAAGCTTCAGCCCCGAGATGGCCGAGGTAGAACGGCATGATCAGAATACCCACCAGCAAAGCGTAGGCCTGTCCGGCGTAGCTCAGGATGGTGTTTCTGAGGACGGAAAGTTTTCTGGGCATGGCGCTTAGATAACCTGAGCGAGGTCCGGATCTTGATAGCTGATCCGACCCAGACTGCATTCAGTGATAAGGGTGTCGATGATCCTGTCTTGATCCTCGCGTGCCAGGCCCGGATAGATCGGCAGGCAAAGTACGCGTTGGCTCAAGGTCCGCGAAGTACTCTGAGCGGCTTGCGGCTGCAGGTAGTCGAGGGTGTCCAGAGACGGGTAGAAGTAGCGACGCGGGTTGATGCCGTTGGCGTTGAGCGCAGCCCGCACCCGTAACAGTTGTTGCTCTCCACTCAGGCCGATGGGGAAATAGCTGTGGTTGAGCTGGCTATCGGGTTCGGCTTTCTGCAGGTCCAGGTAATCGCCCAGCCGGGACTGGTAGCGATAGGCGATTTCAGCACGCTGCTCGAGGATGTCGTCGATGTCGTCGAGGATGCACAGGCCCATGGCCGCAGAGAATTCGTTGAGCTTGGCGTTGATACCAATGCCATCGATTTTGTCGACGTCGGCGATTCCGAAGTTGCACAGCAGGTAGGCGCGTCGAGCCAGTTCGTCATCGTTGGTGATGATGGCGCCGCCTTCGATGGTGTGGAACAACTTGGTCGCGTGGAAGCTCAGGGTGCTGATGTCGCCCCAGTTGAGCACCGACTGACCGGCGTGACGGACGGCAAAAGCATGGGCACCGTCATAGACCACCTTGAGTTGGTGTTTGCGCGCGATCTGCTCGATGCGCTCGACCGCACAAGGGTTGCCGAACACATGAGTGCCGACGATCGCTGTGGTGTCGGAAACGATCCGGCTTTCGATATGTTCGGGGGAGATGTTCCAGGTGTGCGGGTCGATGTCGGCGAAGATCGGCCGAATGCCTTCCCACTGCAATGAACTGCTGGTTGCGACAAAGCTGAAGGGCGTGGTCACGGCGCTTCCGCTCAAACCCAGTGCGCGATAAGCGACCTGCAAGGCCAATGTACCGTTATTGGTCAGCAGAACATGCTTCACGCCCAGGAACTCCCTGAGCCGTTGCTCGAGTTCGCACACCAGGGGGCCGTGGTTGGTTAGCCAACCCCGTGCATAGATGCCTTCTACGTAGGTTTTGAACTTGTTGATATCGCCTAGGTAGGTCTTGGTCACATTGATCATCGAAGCCTCCATGACTGACGTTGAGCGCTGATACCGAACATTGAAGTACCCGATTAACCGGGGGTTGATTCGGGTGGCTGGTCACTGGTTCTACGGCTGACCCGTAAGGCCCGACGTTGGTTGAACTTGAGCATCAGCTGCGTGGCCAGACTGCCGGTATGGGGGTCGCCGAAATGAAAGAGTGCGGTGGCCCGCTTCAGATCAGGGCTGACAGGACGGTTGGCATGCAATGAGCGGTAACCCCAGAAGAAATAGACATTGCCGGGTTCCAACTGCAACGTGTCGGGCGTGAACCAGCCGCGTTGCATGGCCAGGCAGATCAACTTGCGACTGAAACGGTTTTGCAATAAAGCTTTTTCAATAACATTAAGCATCACGTTAGAACGTACGGTGCGTAAGTTAGGAAACAGAATTAAATCTCCACGCTCTTCGCCATGTTGCGGAATAAAGATTGGAATCAGTGCAGTCACCAGACTGGCGTCAAAATGGAAGCAATTGGATTCGCGTTGTCCTTGGGTTCCTTGTACGCAGCGCAGGACTGGAAAGATCCGATCATTGTGCGCTTGCTCTCCAGCCGCTTGCTGGTACAGGTCGGCCAGCAGCGCCTTGAATCGAGGGTCGGCCCAAATGCTCACTAACAAGCTGTCGGCCAACGCCCGCTCGCCGTGATAGGCAAAATACTCGCCGGAATGTTGGCTCGCATGGTGGTCGGTGTAGGCGCGCAGCTGTTCAAGATCGGCTTCGCTGAGCACCCCGCTCAGCTTGGCAAAGCCATTGATATCAATCTCATTGGCCAGCTGTTGGACCCGTTGCTCATCAATGTCAAAAGATAATGGCATCGCTTCAGGCTCTTATTAGGTAAGACGGCAGGACGGCTATTAGATGCATGTGCCATTATCTGGAATGGCACAGGCTAAAAACGAAACTGAACACGCATCACAACATGTTGTTCAAGCACGCTACCGCCCGAATCTGCTGATCCTGTGTTTGTCCGTTTTTCTAACAAACGCTGTTTTGAACACTCCAGCCTGCACGCTTATTTAACCTGCTGAGGTTAACGGTCAGACAACGCTACCGCCCGACCGAGCACGCTCAGTAAAAATCGCAGGTTCAATTAATCAACGGACTCCCACAGGCGCAAGAAACTGCACCGTGCCGCTAACTAATGTCGTGTAGGCAGAACTAAAAACGTATGGGCTTGACGCTTCGTGCGCAGTGCTCTTTGGCACTGCTGCTCTAGCAACGAATCGTCTGACAGGGATATATATCGGCGGCCTCGTCCTTCCTGTCAAATTATTTCGTCAAATAACTGTAAAATTTTTGATAAACGGTTTGTTAGCGTTTGTAAGTCATTGAAAATATTAAGAGTCAAAAAACCATCGTGTGCACTGCGAAGGTGCGGTGACGTTTTTTAGGCGCTCGAAACAAGTAGAAATAGTGGATTTGGTCAAGTATTAATTTGGATGATTAGGCACTGACAGAGTGCTCCGTGAGTGTAGTTCGATTTTATTAAACGGGTGACTGCTCGGATGGGTGTTTTGACGCTGTCATTGCTACGAGCTTGAGTGACACTTGAAAGGCCGGTTGAGGGTTTGACCGGCTCGATTTTCAGTGTGCAGACGGGTTCTCCTTTGGCGGCCGAATGCGCTGATTCAGCAGCCAAGAACCAGCGGTTGGTCGGGATCACCGTTCACAAAGCAGATTTCGACCTCGCTCTCCACGGCGGGTAGTGTGTGCGGTCGCCCCTGAGCCTGAGAAGGTCCGCCCACTCCATACGCCACCGGCGCCCAGCAACAGCAGGCTTGCGTGTGCTGTCCTTCCTGGCCCCAATTGAACCGCACCTTTACCCGGCTCGACACTGCCGGGCCATGAGCGATCACTCGTGCGGTTTGACACCCTTGAAGCCGGGGTTTCGGATGGTTGGCCAAGGTTGTGAACCGTTGATCCCAAGGCAACGCGTGGAATGTATTGCTGTACCGATGTGTTGTTCCACCTCCCGGATCAGGGGTAGGCGAAGCCTTTCGAGCCTTTTCATGCAGCGGTGATTGCGGTGCCTGATGGCACTGGTGGTGGATTTCAGTCAGCAGCCACAAGCTGTTCCATTCGGTGCGTGGATGCCCGCTCAAGGGTAGAAAATGCCCGCTGATCAGCTGCGGTTGGTTACTTTCACCGAAGGCGCGGGTCGAGTCCCTGGCTAGATGACTGTCGGCTGTAACGCCGAAACGTTTGATTGCTCGCAGGCCGGGCAGATGAGTTGCCAAGGCGTCGTAGCGCTGCGGCGCAACCCGCCGAAAAAAATCGCCGTCGCTAAATAGAAGTTGATGACCTTGCCTGCTGTGCTGGAAGTGATAGTGCAAGCCTTCCTCTTCGCACAGGCGCTGGATGAAATGCAGATTGCTTTCGTCGTACTGCACGCAATGTTCGCGGTTGGGGTAATCGATACTGAGGTGGAAGGCGTAGGCTGCTTCGTCCATGCCGTGTTCGCGTAGAACGCGGGTCACGATTTGCGGTACTGATAACTGTCGGAAAATACGCTTGTGCCGACGATGTGCCAGGTGGGCCAGATGCGGGCGCAGAGTGATTTGATAATGACGGGCACCGCCCGCGACGCTGGTTTGCCCCGCTTGGCAAACAAGGCCGTGGATCCCGTGACTGGAATCGGTGAATGCCAGGTAAGCAGGCCGATACAATAAGGCAGCCATATCCAGGGTGTCGGGTTCACAGAGTACCTTGAGCTGAAAGGTATAAGGCGCGTTGATCGCTTCCGTGCCGGTAAAGGATTCAACAGGCAAATCCAGGTTCACGCCCTTTATAGTCAGGCGAAAAGGAACGGGGTTGGCAGATTCGAACATCGAAAGCACATCCTGCTGAGGGAAAACAGAGGATTGTCCCTGACTGCACAGGCGTCGTAGAGGGGGTAACCGCAGCTTGGGAAAAGGACTACGGAAAAAGTCGGATGTGGCGGTTGAGATGGGTTTGAATCCCTGGGTAACGATTTTCCGAAGTTTCAGATATAGCTTGTATATTTATTAATGGAATATGCAAATAACAATTAATAATTATTTGATCTATACAGAATCAGGCACTATCAGGGCTCGACGCTTCGGCATCACGCAAAACACCTCAGCGTTCTGGGGTGTGCGCCTCAAGGTTATCTGCCTATGAAAAATCTTCCGCTGTACTTCGATTACGCCGCCACCACACCTGTGGATGAGCGTGTCATTCAGGTGATGGTCGAGTGTTTGGGGCTGTCGGGCAATTTTGGTAACCCGGCCTCCAGCTCCCATGCGTACGGCCAGCAGGCTCGGCAAGCGGTCGAGCAAGCTCGCCGGCAGGTCGCCGACCTCGTCGGTGCGCGGGCCGGGCAAATCGTCTGGACGTCCGGCGCGACCGAGTCGAACAACCTGGCGCTCAAGGGCGTTGCGCAGGGCCGAGCGCAGCGGGGCGGGCATATCATTACCAGCCAGATCGAACACAAGGCGATTCTCGATACCGCGCAGCAGTTACAAGCGACCGGGTACGAGGTGACGTACCTGGCCCCGGATGCGCAAGGGCTGATCTCTCCCGCAGCCGTCGGTGCCGCGCTTCGTGAGGACACCTTTCTGGTGTCGCTGATGCTGGTCAACAACGAGCTGGGCACGCTTAATGATATTGCAACGATTGGCAAACTCGTCCGTGAGCAGGGCGCGCTGTTGCATGTCGACGCGGCTCAAGGGGCAGGCAAGGTCAAAATCGACCTGGCCACGCTGGCGGTGGACCTGATGTCGTTCTCCGCGCACAAAGTCTATGGCCCCAAAGGCATTGGCGCGCTTTATGTCGGCCCGCGCGCCGAGCAGCGTTTACAGGCGCAGATTCATGGTGGCGGGCATGAAGGCGGGCTGCGCTCGGGGACATTGGCCACTCATCAGATTGCGGGTATGGGCGCCGCTTTCGCGTTGGCGGCAGAGGTGTTCGAGCACGAAACCGCGCACATCGAACGTCTGCATGTGCGCTTGCGCCAGCCGTTGCTCGAGATCCCCGGCTTGCGCGTCAATGGCAGCCCGAGCCAACGGGTCTCGCACACCCTCAGCCTGACCTTTGGCAAGGGCGATCTCAATCTTGCTGTTCTGAGCGACAGCCTGGCCTTTTCTTCCACGTCGGCCTGCAACTCGGCAAACAATGCGCCGTCGCATGTGCTTCTTGCTCTCGGCCACGACGCGCAGGCTGCACGCCAGACCATCCGCTTGAGTCTCGGGCGCTATACCACCGAGCAGGATGTTGACCGCGCAGCCCGGTTGATCAAGGCCTCTCTGACCCAGCCTGCCTTCTGGGCAGTTGCTCAGTCTTGAGTGCTGCTCCATTATCTGAACCGGAAC
Source organism: Pseudomonas sp. ASL3 (assembly GCF_056680425.1). Taxonomy (NCBI): domain Bacteria; kingdom Pseudomonadati; phylum Pseudomonadota; class Gammaproteobacteria; order Pseudomonadales; family Pseudomonadaceae; genus Pseudomonas; species Pseudomonas sp. ASL3. The sequence continues at coordinate 913,455 of NZ_CM155281.1, forward strand.
ACGCCAATTACCGGTTCAGCAGGAGAGTCCATGAGTACGCAGTCGAAAACCAATGGAGTGGTCGCAGAACGCTTGGCGCAGGTGCGCGCCCTGATGAGCCGGGAGCACATCGATGCTTACCTGGTGCCGTCGGCGGACCCGCATCTTTCTGAGTATCTGCCGGGCTATTGGCAGGGGCGGCAATGGCTTTCGGGTTTCCATGGTTCGGTCGGCACCCTGATCGTTACCCAGAGCTTTGCCGGTCTATGGGCTGACAGCCGTTATTGGGAGCAAGCCAGTAAAGAGCTGGCGGGCACCGGTATCGAGCTGGTGAAAATGTTACCGGGCAAGCCCGGTGCGCTGGACTGGCTGGCCGAAAAAGCGACGGCCCAGAGCATTGTTGCGGTGGATGGCGCAGTGCTGGCGGTCGCGTCGGCACGCACCCTCGCCGCCAGGTTATATGAGCGTGGTGCCAGCTTACGGACGGATTTCGACCTGCTCAGCGAGGTTTGGCAGGACCGCCCAGGCTTGCCGACCAATGCCATTTATGAACATTTGCCGCCTCAAGCGACCCTCCGCCGAGGTGACAAGCTGGCCAGGTTGCGTGAGGTGTTGCAAGAGCGTGGCGCTGACTGGCATTTCATTGCGACCCTGGATGACATCGCCTGGCTGTTCAACCTGCGTGGCGCCGATGTTTCCTACAACCCTGTGTTTGTTTCCTTCGCCTTGATCGGTCCACAAGGGATCAGTCTATTTGTCGACTCCGCCAAGCTGGATGCCGAGTTGCGGCAAACACTGGAAAGCGATGGCATCACGCTCGTTGAATACACCAAGGTCGCATCAGCCTTGCGGGAAGTCCCGGCTGATGCTCGATTGTTGATCGATCCGACGCGCGTCACCTGCGGCTTGCTCGATCACCTCAGCGCCGAGGTGACATTGATCGAGGGGCTGAACCCCACAACCTTGTTCAAGTCGCAAAAGAGCGACGCCGATGCGCAGCACATTCGTCAGACGATGGAGCAGGACGGTGCTGCGCTCTGTGAGTTCTTTGCCTGGCTCGAGTCGGCGTTGGGACGGGAGCCGGTCAGTGAGTTGTCCATCGATCTTCATTTGGGGCAGGCTCGGGCCCGTCGTCCGGGCTATGTCTCACAAAGCTTCGCCACCATTGCCGGTTTCAACGCCAATGGTGCCATGCCGCATTACCGCGCCACGGAGCAGGAGCATGCGCAGATCGAAGGTGATGGCCTGTTGCTGATTGATTCAGGCGGTCAATACCTGGGGGGTACCACGGATATCACGCGAATGGTGCCGATCGGAACGCCCAGCACCGAGCAAAAGCGCGATTGCACTCGCGTGCTCAAAGGCGTGATCGCGCTGTCGCGGGCACACTTTCCTCGCGGGATTGCTTCACCGCTACTGGACGCCATCGCCCGAGCGCCGATCTGGGCTGAGGGTGTCGATTATGGTCACGGTACCGGGCATGGCGTCGGGTATTTCCTCAACGTTCATGAAGGTCCGCAAGTCATTGCCTATTCGGTCGCCCCGGCACCGCACACTGCGATGCAGCCGGGGATGATCACGTCCATCGAGCCGGGCACTTATCGACCTGGTCGCTGGGGCGTGCGCATCGAAAATCTGGTGCTCAACCGCGAAGTGGGGAAAACCGTATTCGGTGAATTCCTCAAGTTTGAAACCTTGACTCTGTGCCCGATCGACACCCGTTGCCTTGAAGTGTCTTTACTGACGCAGGAGGAGCGCGACTGGCTCAATACCTACCATGCGCAGGTGAATGAGCGCTTGAGCCCGTTGCTGCAAGGGCCTGCGCGGGACTGGCTGCGCACCCGTACAGCCCCGATCTGATCGGGGCCGATTGTGCCGTGGGCTCAACCCTGCGGCGCAGCGGCAAACGCTTCGGCCATATAATCGACCAGCGCTCGGACCCGAGCCGATTGCCGACGGTTCGCCGGTGACAAGGCATAGACAGGCAGGGACTGTGGCGTGTACGCCTGCAAAATCGCCACGACCCGGCCTGCACGCAGATCGTCGCGGAACAGCCAGACCGGCGACAGCGCAATTCCTAATCCTGCCACCACCATCTCTCTAATCGCTTCGGAGCTGTTGCTCTGCGCATTGCCTTTGATGCGGACCGTATGTTGCTGCTGATCTTTTTCGTAGCGCCACTGATTCTGCGTAGCGAGCAAATTAAACAACAGGCAGTTGTGTTGGCTCAGCGCCTCGGGTGTGTCCGGCGTGCCATGGCGAGCAAGGTAATCGGGTGCGGCGACAGTGATTCGGTGGGTCGTGCCGACGTGGCGGGCGATCAAGCCGCTGTCACTGATATCGCCGATTCGAAACGTGACGTCCAGCCCTTCAGTGACCAGATCCTGATTCTGGTCACTGAGCTGCAGGTCTATCTGCACCAAGGGATAGCGCTGCAGAAAGTCCGCCAGCCGGGACGCGATTTGCGTGCGTCCGAAGCTGACCGAAGAGCCCACCCTTAACAATCCGGCAACGCTTTCGCGTCCGGATTGAAAGCTGTGCTCGGCCGCGTCCACCGCCGCGAGAATCCCCCGGCACTGCTCGTAATAACGCACGCCTTCATCGGTCAGGGACAACTGTCGGGTACTGCGCGCGATCAACTTGCCGCCGAGGTTATTCTCCAGTGCGCGAATCAACTTGCTGATGGTTGGCTGGGTTGTGTGCAGCTCCTGAGCGACGGCGGTAAAACTGCCGCGCTCGACCACGCGCACAAACACCGCCATTGCATTGAGCTTGTCCATGTTTTGGTTATTCATGCCGATATGGAATGGTGACTATAGCTTTATTGGGTCTTATCGGCATGAGTCAGCCGCCTGAGAATCAGCTCAATGCCGCCATCCCGGCTGGCTTGAAGAGAGAATCGCTCCCATGACGGACTCACTGACTATGCGCGCTCTGATCGTAGATGCAGCCAACGCTCCTTTTCGCCTGACCCAACTGCCTATGCCCATTCCCGCGGTCGGTCAGGTGCTGGTCCGAATCAAGGCCAGCGGGGTCAATCCGCTGGATAGCAAAATCCACTCGGGCAACGCCGCACATGCTCGGCAGCCATTGCCGGCAGTCTTGGGTATGGACCTCGCGGGCGTTGTCGAAGCGCTGGGTGAGGGCGTCAGCCACTTTAAGGTGGGCGACGAGGTTTACGGCATGGCGACCGGCATCGGCGGAGCACAAGGCTCGTTGGCGCAATTCGCGGCGGTGGACGCCGAGTTGCTGGCGCTCAAACCGCGCAATATCGATATGCGAGAAGCCGCCGCCTTGCCTTTGGTGTTCATCACAGCATGGGAAGGTTTGGTGGATCGGGCCAGATTGCAGGCAGGGCAGACAGTCCTGATTCAGGGTGGAGCAGGTGGGGTAGGGCATATCGCTGTGCAAATTGCCCGGGCGCTGGGCGCCAAAGTGTTTGCCACCGGCTCAGCAGGGCAGAAAGCATTGATCGAAAGCTTTGGCGCAACCGCGATCGATTATCGCAACAGTCCCGTGCAGGAATACGTCGCCGCGTATACGGCCGGCGAGGGGTTTGATGTGGTTTACGACACAGTAGGCGGCGCAACGCTGGACGTTTCATTCGTTGCAGCGCGTACCTATGGCGGGCATGTGGTCAGTTGTCTTGGTTGGGGGACGCACAGCCTGGCACCGTTGTCGTTCCGCGCCGCAACGTATTCGGGGGTTTTTACCTTGCTGCCGTTGTTGACGGGCAAAGGTCGCGGCCATCATGGAGACATTCTGCGCGAGGCAACCCGGCTGATAGAGGCGGGGAGTGTGAAGCCTGTACTCGATGACCGGTATTTCACTCTGGAAACCGCGCAGGCCGCCCATGACATTGTTGAAGGCGGCACCGCGCCGGGGCGGTTGGTGATCGACGTTTGAATCAGCATGGGGCTACTTGCAGATGATGATCATGCTGCGGCTGGTGTAGCCCGCCGGGTTCAAGCCGAAGGGGTAGTCGCCTGGGTCTTCCACGGCATCACCCGACTTGGCGATGACCTTGTAGCCTCTTATGGCATCACAGGAGCTGGCCGCCGTTTCAT
>NZ_CM155281.1:922500-1525000 GCF_056680425.1 Pseudomonas sp. ASL3
CGGGTATCACTTAGGTGATGCGGTAGAGGAGCGTTCTGTAAGCCTGTGAAGGTGAGTTGAGAAGCTTGCTGGAGGTATCAGAAGTGCGAATGCTGACATGAGTAACGACAATGGGTGTGAAAAACACCCACGCCGAAAGACCAAGGTTTCCTGCGCAACGTTAATCGACGCAGGGTTAGTCGGTCCCTAAGGCGAGGCTGAAAAGCGTAGTCGATGGAAAACAGGTTAATATTCCTGTACTTCTGGTTATTGCGATGGAGGGACGGAGAAGGCTAGGCCAGCTTGGCGTTGGTTGTCCAAGTTTAAGGTGGTAGGCTGAGATCTTAGGTAAATCCGGGATCTTAAGGCCGAGAGCTGATGACGAGTGTCCTTTGGGACACGAAGTGGTTGATGCCATGCTTCCAAGAAAAGCTTCTAAGCTTCAGGTAACCAGGAACCGTACCCCAAACCGACACAGGTGGTTGGGTAGAGAATACCAAGGCGCTTGAGAGAACTCGGGTGAAGGAACTAGGCAAAATGGCACCGTAACTTCGGGAGAAGGTGCGCCGGTGAGGGTGAAGCATTTACTGCGTAAGCCCACGCCGGTCGAAGATACCAGGCCGCTGCGACTGTTTATTAAAAACACAGCACTCTGCAAACACGAAAGTGGACGTATAGGGTGTGACGCCTGCCCGGTGCCGGAAGGTTAATTGATGGGGTTAGCTAACGCGAAGCTCTTGATCGAAGCCCCGGTAAACGGCGGCCGTAACTATAACGGTCCTAAGGTAGCGAAATTCCTTGTCGGGTAAGTTCCGACCTGCACGAATGGCGTAACGATGGCGGCGCTGTCTCCACCCGAGACTCAGTGAAATTGAAATCGCTGTGAAGATGCAGTGTATCCGCGGCTAGACGGAAAGACCCCGTGAACCTTTACTATAGCTTTGCACTGGACTTTGAATTTGCTTGTGTAGGATAGGTGGGAGGCTGTGAAGCGTGGACGCCAGTCTGCGTGGAGCCAACCTTGAAATACCACCCTGGCAACTTTGAGGTTCTAACTCAGGTCCGTTATCCGGATCGAGGACAGTGTATGGTGGGTAGTTTGACTGGGGCGGTCTCCTCCTAAAGAGTAACGGAGGAGTACGAAGGTGCGCTCAGACCGGTCGGAAATCGGTCGTAGAGTATAAAGGCAAAAGCGCGCTTGACTGCGAGACAGACACGTCGAGCAGGTACGAAAGTAGGTCTTAGTGATCCGGTGGTTCTGTATGGAAGGGCCATCGCTCAACGGATAAAAGGTACTCCGGGGATAACAGGCTGATACCGCCCAAGAGTTCATATCGACGGCGGTGTTTGGCACCTCGATGTCGGCTCATCACATCCTGGGGCTGAAGCCGGTCCCAAGGGTATGGCTGTTCGCCATTTAAAGTGGTACGCGAGCTGGGTTTAGAACGTCGTGAGACAGTTCGGTCCCTATCTGCCGTGGACGTTTGAGATTTGAGAGGGGCTGCTCCTAGTACGAGAGGACCGGAGTGGACGAACCTCTGGTGTTCCGGTTGTCACGCCAGTGGCATTGCCGGGTAGCTATGTTCGGAATAGATAACCGCTGAAAGCATCTAAGCGGGAAACTAGCCTCAAGATGAGATCTCACTGGGACCTTGAGTCCCCTGAAGGGCCGTCGAAGACTACGACGTTGATAGGTGGGGTGTGTAAGCGCTGTGAGGCGTTGAGCTAACCCATACTAATTGCCCGTGAGGCTTGACCATATAACACCCAAGCAATCTGCTTGCTTCGAAAGAAGGGCCAGATTGCGGTGTGTGAAGACGACACACGTCGAAAATTGGCAACACCCACAAATCTATCACATCCCCATTCGCTGGCGCGTGAACCCGCAAGGGCCCACGAACTGGCTACCGAATTTCTTGACGACCATAGAGCATTGGAACCACCTGATCCCATCCCGAACTCAGCAGTGAAACGATGCATCGCCGATGGTAGTGTGGGGTTTCCCCATGTGAGAGTAGGTCATCGTCAAGATTAAATTCCGAAACCCCTGTCTGCTTACGCAGACAGGGGTTTTGTTTTTGCGCGGGGAAAAGCTGAGGTACCGTGCGCTGCTTAACAACCCAGAATCAGCAGGCATAAAAAAACCACCGGATAGGTGGTTTTTTTATATCTGTCGAACTCAATCGCCGCGGTATTCACACCCACTCGTGCAGGTCTCGTGAATACGGATGGCTGATAGCTCCGGCAGCAAGGGCTTCAACTGATCCCAGATCCATTTCGCCAGGACTTCGCTGGTCGGGTTCTCAAGGCCGGGAATGTCGTTCAAATAATTGTGATCGAGACGTTCGTAGAGCGGCTTGAAGATAGTTTTGATTTCGGAGAAGTCGCGGATCCAGCCTGTATGGGGGTCGACTTTGCCTGCCAAATAGATCGCTACACGAAATGAATGCCCATGCAGGCGCCCGCATTTGTGGCCCTCAGGAACATGGGGGAGGCGGTGTGCAGATTCGAACGTAAACTCTTTGAAAATTTCCACAGTGTATTCAGCTCTAGGAAGTGGCAATCGCCAAGGCGATAAAAGCAGATGTGCAGTTTAGCAGCAATGGTTTGTCCGATGCGCTAAAACAAAGAACGGCCTGCTCGCCGAGCGTCTTTTACCGCTTGCCTGACCCTGGCCAGATGAATTCAGCTTCAATTAAGGAGGGGCGTTTATCTTGATAACCGTAAAAATCATTTATTCCTGCGGAAACCGGTCATGAGACCCATGGCTGCTGTGTTTGCCGCAACCAACGGCCAGATGATTAAGCAATGAAAGTAAGTGGACATCCCTACCGGTTTCTAGCTCTGCTTCTGACCCTGTTCTGCTTCGGGGTCGAAGCCCGGAGCCTGGACCAGGACGAAGCGCTGAGATTGCGTCAGCAAGGTGTGATTCTGCCGCTCGAGCAACTGATAGGACAAGCGTTGGGGCTTTACCCTGGTGCAAAGTTGCTGGAGACAGAGCTTAAGGAGAAGCGCGGCGTCTACTTTTACGCAGTGGAGTTGCTGACGGTGCAAGGTGTGGTCCGGGAGTTGAAGTTCGATGCTCGCGACAGTCGATTATTAAAGGACAAGGAAGATGATTGATGCGGCTGTTATTGGTTGAGGACCATGTGCCGTTGGCAGATGAACTGGTTGCCGGACTCAACCGGCAAGGCTATGCAGTGGACTGGCTGGCCGATGGGCGCGACGCGGTGTATCAGGGGGCCAGTGAGCCTTACGATTTGATCATCCTGGATCTTGGGCTCCCCGGTTTGCCGGGCCTTGATGTTCTTCAGCAGTGGCGTGCCGGCGGCCTGGCGACTCCGGTCTTGATTCTGACGGCCCGAGGCTCATGGGCTGAACGTATTGAAGGGCTCAAAGCAGGCGCCGATGATTATCTGAGCAAACCCTTTCACCCCGAAGAGCTACAGCTGCGCATTCAAGCGTTGTTACGACGATCCCATGGCTTGGCCAATCAACCCAGGCTAGAAGCGGCTGGCCTGCATCTGGACGAAAATCGTCAATGTGTGGCCCAGGATGGCGCTGAAATCCGGCTGACCGCCGCTGAGTTTCGTCTGCTGCGTTACTTCATGCTGCATCCCGAACAAATACTCTCCAAAAACCATTTGGCCGGGCATTTATATGACGGAGAAAGTGAGCGCGACTCCAACGTAATCGAAGTCCACGTCAATCATTTGCGGCGCAAGCTCGGCCGCACGGTGATCGAAACGCGCCGCGGTCAGGGTTATCGCTTTGGTGGGGCGGGCGGGTGAGGTCCATACAGGCTCGCCTCAGTCTGGGGTTGATCAGCGTGCTGGTGATCGTGGGCCTGGTGTTGGCTCAAACCAGTCTGTGGTTGTTCGAGTTGGGATTGCAGCGCTACCTGGAATCAGGATTGCGCAATGAAAGCGAACACCTGCTGGCGGCGCTTGCACGAGGCCTGCAAGGTCCGCAATTGGATGTGCAACACCTGGCGCCGGCCTACCAGCAACCTTATTCCGGACACTATTTCCGTATCGACTTCCCTGAAGGCCATTGGCGTTCTCGCTCACTCTGGGATCTTGAGCTACCTGAACCGGAAACTCCCGGCCTGCACACCAACTTCGAGTTGGGAAACAGTGGTCAGTCATTGCTGGTTCTACGTGCGGATTACCGTCGATTCGGCCAACCACTTTCCATCACTGTCGCTCAGGACTACACACCGGTTAAGGCCAGCTTTGAGCGTCTTCAACAGATTGGGTTGGGGGTGGGGCTGGCGGCGTTGATTTTGATTCTCGTCCTGCAACGTCTCACGGTGCGTAGTGCGCTACGACCGCTTGAGAATGCCCGTGAGCAGATCGCCCAGTTACAGCAGGGGCAGCGCTCACAGCTTGATGATCGAGTACCCGTGGAGCTGGAGCCGTTGGTTGCGCAGATCAACCACCTGCTCGCTCATACCGAGGACAGCCTCAAACGCTCACGCAACGCGCTGGGCAATCTTGGTCATGCGCTGAAAACGCCGCTGGCGGTGCTGGTCAGTCTGGCCGCGAGCGAAAAGCTCGATGCCTATCCGGACCTGCGCAGCACGTTGCGCGAGCAATTGGAGCAGATTCAGCAGCGCCTGACCCGCGAATTGAACCGTGCCCGCCTTTCCGGGGATACCCTGCCGGGCGCGCAGTTTGATTGTGACGCAGAGTTGCCCGGCCTGTTCGCGACGCTGGGCATGATCCATGGCGATCACCTCGAGCTGAGCAAAGCGGCTGTGCCCGGCCTGCGCTTACCTTGGGACAGAGAAGATCTTCTCGAGCTGCTGGGCAATCTGCTGGATAACGCTTGCAAGTGGGCCGACAGCGCAGTGCGTCTGAGCATCACGCAGCAGCCGCAGAGTTTTTGTTTGCTGATCGATGATGACGGCCCAGGTATTCCTGAGGCCAGCCGTGATCAGGTGTTCAGCCGTGGCATGCGTCTGGATGAACAAATCAGCGGCCATGGCTTGGGCCTGGGTATCGTGCGCGACATTGTCGACGCATGGCGCGGCAATCTGCAGTTGTTGGTCAGCCCGCTCGGGGGGCTCCAGGTGCGCATCGATCTTCCTGAGCGAACGGCAGCAGAGCGTGTGGGTATCAGCAATTAGTCAGACTCCGGCAGTGGCCGCCGGAGTCTGCAAGAGGGTCAGACGCGGAACTGGTCCATCAGGCTTTGCTGATGATTAGCCAGGCTATTGAGGGACTGACTCACCCGAGCCGACTCATTGGCCTGCCCGGACAGCGACTCGGTGACGTCGCGAATGGTCGCTACGTTGCTGTTGATTTCCTCGGCGACGGCGCTCTGTTCCTCTGCGGCACTGGCAATCTGCAGGTTCATGTCCGAGATTACCGTGACCGCCTCGCCGATCCGCCGTAGCGCAGTCACAGCCTGGCTGACGTGTTCGACGCTGTTTTGCGCCTGACGGTGGTTATTGCTCATGGAGCTGACGACTTCTTGAGTACCGGTTTGCAGATGCTCAATGACCAGGCGGGTTTCTTCGACTGACTCCTGGGTGCGGCGAGCAAGATTACGCACTTCATCGGCCACCACGGCAAAACCTCGTCCGGCTTCACCCGCGCGTGCCGCTTCGATCGCCGCGTTGAGCGCCAGCAGGTTGGTCTGCTCGGCAATCGCCCGGATCACTTCCAGCACCGAGCCGATTTTTTCACTGCTGACCGCCAGACCTTCGACTTGAATCATGGCCGTGCTCATATCGGCTGCCAGGTTGTCGATACTGCCAGTGGTCTGGTCGATAACCTTGAGCCCTTGTCGCGTCGCTTCATCGGCATCGCGGGCAGCGTGTGCGGCCTGAGCGGCGCTACGGGCGACATCTTGAGCGGTGGCACTCATCTCATGGGAAGCGGTTGCGACTTGATCCACCTGGCGATACTGCTGCTCCATGCCGGCGCTGGTCTGAGTCGCGATACCGGCTGACTGATCGGCGGTATTGCGGGCGTCCTGAACCGAACGTTTGACCTCACCAATGATGGGCTGCAGCTTGTCCAGAAAACGGTTGAACCAGCTAGCCAATTGCCCTAGCTCATCCTGCTTGGCGTACTCCAGGCGACGAGTGAGATCGCCTTCGCCACTGGCGATATCTTCGAGCATATGCGCAACCCCGAGGATTGGGCGCGTGACACTGCGGGCCATCAGCCAGATCAGCAACAAGCCAATGACCGCCGCCAACAGGCCCAGGCCCAGCTCCATCACCACGCCGTCAGCGTTGCGCTGATCGAGCTGTATCTTAAGCGCTTCAGCCGGACCGACCAGTGCTTTCTCCGGCACATCCAGCACCACGCCCCAGGGTTTGCCGCCGGGGATCGGCATGAAAGAGGCCAGGACCTTCAGCCGTTGATTGGCCCGCAGGCTTTGCACATGGCTGCTGCTGGCCAGCAAGCGCACGATTTCGGCGCCGTTCGCCGGGTCGACCTGATCGAGACGCTTACTGAGTTTGCTGGCATCCGGGCTGAAACCTGCCAGCACGCCAACCGGGCTGATGATGCTGACGGCAGTCTGTCCGCTATACAGACTTTGGCTGGCCTGTTGGCTGTCTGCTTGCAAGCTGTTGAGGTTGATGTCGACCGACAGCGATGCAATGAGCTTTCCGTCCAGGATCAGGGGGAAGACGATGCTGGTCATTAATACATTCTGACCATCGATCTCGTAGAAGTAGGGCTCGATGACGCAGGGTTTGCGCGTCGTGCGCGGGCAAGTGAACCAGGCGTTGTTCGCTTCTCCGCTGGGGCCGGTGCTGGTGTCGGCTATGTCGCTTTCAGGCAGCGACATAGACGTCAGTTTGCCGGCGACAGGCTGCGACCAATACAGGGCAAAACGGCCCTTGTCATTGCTGCCCAGCTCTTTTTGATTGACGAACAATTCGTCCTTGCTATCCAGTGCGTTGGGTTCAAAGACCAGCGAAATCCCGAGCAACTCCGGATTGGCCTCAAGCGCAGCCTTCACTTGGCGTGTCAGGTCTTCGCGCAGATCGAAGGCGTCGAGAAAACGCTTCTCGGCCTGATCGCGCAGAAACAACACCTGGCGTGCGAAGCCGTTGCCATATTGATAAGCATCCATGAACTGGCGGCGGATAGTCAGCGCCTGCACATCGCCCTGAGCTTCGATCCGCGACTGAGCCGCTTCGTTGAGCATCTCCATGCTCGACGCTTTCACCAGCTCGGAGCTGTGCTCCATGCGGTACAGAGAAAGCCCCACGAGCAAGGTAACGATACCCGACAGACACAGGCCGGCCAGCAGGGTAATTTTCCATTGAATGGAAAGCTGTCTGAGCGACATGAAAAAGTCCTTTTAGCGGATAAGAAGGAAGATTTTATCGTTATCGGCTATGCACATTGTTTCTTTATTCCGACAATTAAATATGCTTTCTCCGTAAGGGGCCGGCGAACACACCTTCCGAGCCCGGCCGATAAGGGCGATTGTGTCCGCGTATTTTTAAGCGGACGCAATTACCCTTAACGCCAGGATCGCCATGCGCCAACGTAAGTCCTACCCGAAATCCTTCAAAACCCAAGTCGTCCAAGAGTGCGAACAACCCGGTGTTTCCGTGGCGGCTATTGCGATGAGGCACGGTATCAACGCCAATGTCGTTCGCCGGTGGATACCGCTTTATCGTGATCAACAGGCAGTCGCGCTGCCAGCCTTCATTGCTTTGAAAGTCGAACCAAAACGAAAGACCGAAGCGTCGGCGATCATTGAATTACCGCTCGGTCAGCAAACGCTCACAGTGAAATGGCCAACTTGCGATCCCGAAGGGTGCGCCCGCTTCATCCGGGGGCTTGCCCTGTGATCCGCATCGATGCCATCTGGCTCGCCACCGAACCGATGGATATGCGAGCGGGTACCGAGACTGCGCTGGCCAGAGTGATCGCGGTGTTTGGTGCGGCGAAGCCGCACTGTGCTTATCTGTTCGCCAATCGCCGCGCCACTCGCATGAAAGTGCTGGTGCATGACGGCTTCGGAATCTGGCTGGCTGCTCGCCGGTTGAACCAAGGCAAGTTTCACTGGCCAGGCATTCGCCATGGCTCTGAGATGGAGTTGGATGCCGAGCAACTTCAAGCCTTGGTGCTGGGCCTGCCATGGCAACGCGTGGGTTCCGGCAGCGCGATCACACTGCTTTAAAGGCCACCATTAGCCTATCGGTCTATCGCTGTGAATTGCCCGCTCTGGCAAAATCCGCAGCATGACTTCTTCGCCCAATCTCGACCAAATGTCTCCCGACCAACTGCGTGCCTTGGCAGCGCAGTTGCTGTCGCAGGTCGACACTATGGGCAAGAAGATCAACCGCGACCAAACGGTGATCGAGAAGCTGACCCACGAGATCGCACAACTCAAGCGCTTGAAGTTTGCCAAGCGCAGCGAGCAGTTGAATCCGCAGCAGGCCAGCTTGCTCGATGACTTGATCGATACCGATATCGCGGCGATTGAAGCAGAGCTTCAGGCCTTGCAAGCAGTGCCAGCGGCGACCGAAAAAAAGCAAAAACCTAAGCGCACTGCGTTGCCGGCAGAGTTTCCACGCACGTTGATCCATCACGAGCCCGACAATACTCACTGCCCATGTGGCTGCGCACTGAAACGCATCGGTGAAGACGTCAGCGAGAAGCTGGACTACACGCCCGGCGTGTTTACCGTTGAACGCCATGTCCGTGGCAAGTGGGTGTGCGATGACTGCGAAACGCTGATCCAGGCCCCCGTTCCGGCGCAGGTCATCGACAAGGGCATCCCGACCGCCGGGTTGCTGGCCCATGTCATGATCGCCAAGTTTGCTGACCATCTGCCTCTTTACCGCCAGGAATCGATTTTCGGTCGGGCTGGCTTGGCAATTCCGCGTTCAACCTTGGCTCAATGGGTTGGCGTTACTGGCGTGCAGTTGCAGCCTCTGGTCGATGCGCTGCGCGACGTAGTGCTCGGGCAGCTGGTCATCCACGCCGATGAAACACCGGTTCAGATGCTCGCTCCGGGCTCAAAGAAAACCCATCGCTCTTATGTCTGGGCCTACGCCACCAGCCAATTCTGCGAAACAGCGGCAGTCGTTTACGACTTCAGCCCCAGCCGCGCCGGTGAGCATGCTCGCAACTTCCTGCAAGGCTGGAAGGGCAAGCTGGTCTGCGATGATTTTGGTGGTTACAAGGCCAGCTTCGAACTCGGTGTGACCGAGATCGGCTGCATGGCCCATGCGCGGCGCAAGTTCTTCGAACTGCATGCCACCAACAAGAGCATGCTCGCCGAGCAAGCCCTGCGCTACATCCAGTTGCTTTACGAAATCGAAAGTGAAGTCCGCGACCTGGAACCGGATTTACGCCGTCGAATACGGCAAGAAAAGGCTGTGCCTGTGATGGATGCACTGCATGCCTGGATGATCGCCCAGCGCGATCTCGTGCCCGAAGGTTCAGCTATCAGCAGAGCACTGGATTACAGCCTGAAACGCTGGGCAGCTCTGTCGCGCTACCTCGATGACGGGGCCGTACCCATAGACAACAATTGGGCCGAGAACCAGATCCGACCATGGGCTCTTGGACGCAAGAATTGGCTCTTCGCAGGGTCGTTACGCAGCGGCAAGCGGGCGGCAGCGATCATGAGCTTGATCCAGTCTGCGCGGCTGAATGGCCATGATCCGTATGCCTATCTGAAGGACGTTCTCACGCGACTGCCGACGCAGCGGGCGAGTGAGATTGACGAGTTGCTGCCGCATAAGTGGCAGCCGGTCTAATTACGCAAGGCGTGATGCCCGGACGCATACCTTTCTCCTACAAAACCGACGGACGTTTCTCAACTTTTTAAGGTCGAGGCCGCTAACCAATCAAACGTTGCGACTTAAACACTGGGATCCTAATAAGAGTAAAAACTTATGCGTCTTAATTTGAAGGCCAAAGTGCTGTCATTGGCGGTGCTGCCGGTGTTGATCTTTGCTCTGGTAATCAGCGTCACCACTGTGTTCATGCTGCAGGGGCAGGCAAAGCGGGAGGTTGAGGACACGCGGCAACGCCTGCTCACCGAAGCCAAAGCCACGCTGCAAAACTACGTCGCTGTGGCACTGGGCTCTATCAAGCCGCTGTATGACGCTGCGGCACCAGGGGATATGGCGGCGCGGGCGCAGGTGGTGAAAATGCTCTCCAGCATCACTTACGGCAAGGACGGTTACTTCTTCGGATACGACTCAGAGGCGGTGCGGCTATTTAAGGGCAGCAGCCCTGAAGGCATCGGTCAAAGCTTCAAAGACGCCCGCGATCCCAATGGTGTCTACGTCAACCGCGAACTGGTCGCGGTCGGCAAGGCGGGTACGCACTACCTGCAGTATTCTTCACCGTTACCGGGAAAATCAGAGGTGTTGCCCAAACTGGGCTACACCGAATACCTGCCCAAATGGGACATGGCGTTCGGTTCGTCGGTCAACCTGGACGGGATTGAAGCTCAGGTCGCCGAGGTCCAGAAGAATGTCGACGCGCGCATGCAAAGCATGTTGCTGAGCATCATTGGCATCGCCCTGCTGGTGTTGGTGGTGATTGCCATCGTCGGTGCCGTTCTGGCGGGTACCATTGTGCGTCCACTGCGTTTGATGAAGGCCAACCTGGACGACATTGCGGCCGGCGAAGGCGATCTGACTCGTCGTCTGGCAGTCACCAGCGGGGATGAGTTGGGCGAGTTGGCTGGCTCGTTCAACCGTTTCGTCGACAAAATTCATGGGCTGGTGCGTCAAATCGCCGAAATGACCACCCAACTGACGGGACTGGTCAGTGAGGTGTCCGACCAGGCCCACCGCTCCGAGAAGGCGATGGAGCGTCAGCGTCACGAAACCGATCAGGTGGCCACAGCAATTAATGAAATGTCCGCAGCGGCCCATGAGGTGGCAAAAAGCGCGCAAGGCGCAGCAGTCGCAGCTCAGCAAACCGACGCCGAAGGCCAGGCGGCCAAGCGTGTGGTGGATGGCAGCATCAAACAGATCCATGCCTTGGTCGATGACATCCGTAGCAGCGGCACGTCTCTGGATAGCCTGCAGAACGATGTTTCTTCGATCGTGAGCGTGCTGGGAGTGATTCGCTCCATTGCCGACCAGACCAACTTGCTGGCGCTTAACGCGGCGATAGAAGCGGCGCGGGCAGGGGAGGCTGGGCGTGGTTTCGCGGTAGTTGCTGACGAGGTACGGGCGCTCGCCAGTCGGACTCAGCAAAGCACCCAAGAGATTCAGGGCATGATCGACCGTTTGCAGTTGGGCACGCAGGGCGCCGTGGACGCGATGCGTCGCTCCAGCGAGGCTGGCGACGGCACTTCGGCGCGGGCCAACGAAGCGGGCACGTCGCTGGACACCATTGCGGGGCTGATCGGTACGATCAACTCGATGAACGCGCAGATTGCCAGCGCCGCCGAAGAGCAGACTGCTGTGGCCGAGGAGATCAATCGCAGCGTGCATCAGATCGCTCAGGCGGTGGACAGCGTCGCCGATCAAACCCAGCAAAGCGCACAGACCTCACGCAGCCTGGCAGACCTGGGCCAACGCCTGGGCAAACTGGTCGGGCAGTTCCGCATCTGACGGGCTCGCAGGCTGTGTGAAAACGTAGCGAGCGAAGGCAAGACAAGGCAAAAACAGGCGAGGAAGCGGAGTCTACGGGTTGTAAATGAGCATTCCGAGCCTGTTTTTAACGCAGTATTGTGCGCGTAGCGCCGAAGGCGCCCAGCCTGCAGTAGTTTTCACATAGCCTGCTCGGGATAAGGCTGCAATGGCCTTGTCCACTTTGCTAAACAACCTCTCGCGTCCTCGTTGCGTCCCGGTCCCATCCAGTCAACCCTTCCATGACGTCGCTCCGTGTCTAAGCTGATCGCATGGCGGATGGCACTCGTCTGTGGATTGGCTGACTAAACAGTAAGTCGAGTGAAGGCCGGGCCTGACTGATATGGACAGGACATGAACGAAAACACGCTGCAAGACAAAACCTTTCTGGTGCTGTTGGTGTTGGTCACCCTCGCATTCATCTGGATTCTTTTGCCCTTTTACGGCGCCGTTTTCTGGGCGGTGATCCTGGGCGTCATCTTCGCACCTCTGCAACGGCGATTACTGCTGCGCTTTGGTTGGCAACGCAATCTGACGTCGCTGTGTACCTTGATGATCTGCCTGCTGATCGCGATTTTGCCGGTCATCGTGATCAGTACCTTGTTGGTCCAGGAAGGCACCACGCTGTACAAGAATGTCGAAAGCGGGCAGTTGGACATCGCCAGTTACCTGGCGCAGTTCAAAGATTTGTTGCCACCTTACTTTCGGCATTTGCTCGACCGTGTCGGCATGGGGGATCTCAATGGCCTGCGCAACAAGATCGTCAACACGGCGATGCAGGGCAGCCAGTACCTGGCGACCCAAGCCTTCAGCGTAGGTCAGGGAACGTTTGATTTCGTGGTGAGTTTTTTCATCATGCTGTACCTGCTGTTTTTCTTCCTGCGCGATGGTCCTGATCTGGTGCGCAAAATCCGCGCCGCAGTGCCACTGGCCGAGCCGCAAAAACGCCGTTTGCAGCTGAGGTTCAACCGAGTGGTGCGGGCGACGGTGAAAGGTAATGTGGTGATGGCCATCGTCCAAGGGACGCTAGGTGGCATTATTTTCTGGTTCCTCGACATCCCCAGCGCCTTGCTCTGGGCGGTATTGATGGCCTTTTTTTCGTTGCTGCCAGCGGTGGGGGCGGGGATCGTCTGGGCACCGGTGGCCGTCTACTTCCTGCTCAGCGGCATGATCTGGCAGGGCGTGGTGCTCGGGCTGTTCGGGGTGTTCGTGATCGGCCTGGTGGACACCGTGCTGCGGCCGATTCTGGTGGGTAAGGACACCAGGATGCCGGATTACCTGGTCCTGATCTCGACCCTGGGTGGCATGGCCGTGTTCGGCTTGAACGGATTTGTCATCGGGCCGTTGGTGGCCGCGTTGTTCATGTCCACGTGGGGCCTGTTCGTCGAAACCAAGAAGAGCGTGCGTTTGCCTGGCTAGGTTTCCACTCGCGATAAAAAAGCCCTGCATGAGCAGGGCCTTTTTCGGTGGATCAGCGTGCTTCAGCGTATCAACTGACCAGTTGCAGGCCCGCGTGATGCACCACGTCCAGCAACGGTTGCGGGTAGACACCGAGGACGAACGCCAGGAGCGCGATCACCAGTAGCATTACGCCACCGGTACGTTGTGCCCAGTTGAACGGGGCATCGTGACGGTGCAGGCTTGGCTCGACCAGAAACAGCGTGACCATCACCCGCAGGTAGTAGAACACGCCGATGGCGCTACCGATGACCAACGAACCGATCAGCCACCACTGGTGCGACTCGACGCCCGTGGCGATGATGTAGAACTTACCAATGAAGCCGGCGGTCAGCGGGATACCCGCCAGTGACAGCATCATCACAGTCATCACCGCGGTCAGGTACGGACGACGCCAGAACAGACCGCGGAATTCGAACAGTGCGTCCGCATCACGACCGCTGTAAGGCGAGGACATCAAGGTGACCACACCGAAGGCACCCAAGGTAGTGACCACGTAGGTCACCAGGTACACGCCAATCGCCTCGACGGCGAGTCCATGGCTGGCAACCAGCGCGATCATCAGGTAGCCAAAGTGGGCGATGGACGAGTAACCCAGCAGACGCTTGAGGTTGGTCTGCATCAGAGCCAGCAAGTTGCCCATCAGGATCGAAACGACGGCAATCACCGACAGTACATCGTTCAGCACGCCACTGCTGGCAGCAGGGGAGATCTGAAACAGACGGACCAGCACTGCGAACACCGCGACTTTACTGGCGGTCGCCAGAAATGCCGCCACTGGCGCAGGAGCGCCCTCGTAAACGTCCGGAGTCCACAAGTGGAATGGTACCAGCGACAGCTTGAACGCCAGACCTACCAGCATCATGCCCAGGCCCAACTGCGCGATCGGGCTAGGCAGCCCGGTCGCCGCCAAGGCTGCACCGATACCGCTGAAGTTCAAGGTGCCGGCTTCGGCATACAGCAACGCCATGCCGAACAGCAGAAACGTAGAGCCTGCCGCCGACAGCACCATGTACTTGATGCCGCCTTCGAGTGAACGCTTGTTGAAGAAGGCGTAGGCCACCAGACCGTAAACCGGTACCGACAGCAGTTCCAGACCGATGAACAGGCTCGCCAGATGTTGCGCACTGACCAGCACCAGACCACCGGCCGCTGCCATCAAAATCAGCAGGTAAAGTTCTTCGCGGTTGCCGGGGTAGCCGTTAGCCTTTTCACCGAGATAAGCGTGAGCCAAGGTCACGCACGCCAGTGTCGAGGCCAGGATAAGCGCCATGTACAGACAGGCAAAGCTATCGATGTGCAGCAGTGGCGTCACTACCAATGGCGCGACTTTCAGAGCTGGGTAGATCGACAGCAGCGCCAGGTTGAGTCCGCCCACGCTGAGCAGGAAGGTTTGCGAGTGATTGCGACGCCAGGCGATTGCCAGCATCACCACAAGAATCGTGGCGCTGGTAATCAGCAGCGGCGCAAGCGCAATAAAGTGTTGAATCGTCAGGTCCATAGCGCTCTTACCGGGCCGAAGCGAGTTGAGTGAAGGCGGTACCGAACCATTGCTGCACGCCATGCATCGTAGCGGCAGAGGTATCGAGGAACGGTTGCGGGTAAACGCCGATATAGACCAGCAGTGCTGCCAGTCCCACCACCATGATCAGTTCACGTCCATCCATGCCGTGGAGAATTTCATCCGACCTGGAAGGGCCGAAGTAGGCACGGTGGATCATGATCAGCGAGTAGACCGAACCGAACACCAGGCCAGACGTTGCAATCGCAGTGATCCACGGAGAACCGGCAAAGGTGCCGATCAGGATCAGGAACTCGCCGACAAAGTTGCCGGTGGCTGGCAAGCCTAGAGACGCGGCTGCGAAGAACAGGCTGACCGCCGGCAGATACGCGATGCGTGACCAGACGCCACCCATTTCACGCATGTCGCGGGTATGCAGACGCTCGTACAACTGGCCGCTGAGGATAAACAACGCGGCTGCCGAGACGCCGTGAGAGAGCATCTGGATTACGGCGCCCTGCAGAGCCAACTGGCTGCCGGAGTAGATCCCGATCAGTACGAAGCCCATGTGCGAAACGCTGGAGAACGCGATCAGGCGCTTGATATCGGTCTGGGCGAACGCGAGGAACGCACCGTAGAAAATGCCGATCAGACCCAGCGTCATGGCAATCGGCGCGAACTCGGCCGAGGCATTAGGGAACAGCGGCAGGGCGAAGCGCAGCAGACCATAAGCAGCGGTCTTCAACAGAATACCCGCCAGGTCCACGGAACCCGCCGTCGGTGCCTGAGCGTGGGCATCCGGCAGCCAGGAGTGGAACGGCACCACTGGCAGCTTCACCGCGAAGGCGATGAAGAAGCCCAGCATCAGAATGTATTCAGTACCCGGTGCCAGCTTGGTCTTGAGCAACTGGGTGTAGTCGAATGTGATCACACCGGTGCTGTTGAAGTTGACCAGCACCAGACCCAGGATCGCCACCAACATAATCAGACCGCTGGCCTGAGTGAAGATGAAGAACTTGGTCGCTGCGTAGATCCGGGTCTTCTTGCCGTCCGATGAACTATGACCCCAGAGCGCGATGAGGAAGTACATCGGCACCAGCATCATTTCCCAGAAGAAGAAGAACATGAACAGGTCGATGGCGAGGAACACGCCGATCACACCACCGAGAATCCACATCAGGTTGAGGTGGAAGAAGCCAACGTTACGCTGGATCTCTTTCCACGAACACAACACCGACAGCACACCGAGCAGGCCGGTCAGCAACACCATCAGCAGTGACAGGCCGTCGAGGGCCAGATGCACGCTGATACCGAAGCGCTCGATCCACTGGTACTTGAATTCGATCGCCCAAGTGGGGTCGACGCCAGGCGCCGGAGCAAAATGGAAGTCTCCATGGGCCCACAGCCAGAGGCCGAGAGCGAGTTCCAGGGACATGGTCAGCAGCGCGATCCAGCGTGGCAGGGTAGGGCCGAAGCGCTCACCTTGCCAGCACAGCAGGCCGCCGATAAAGGGGATCAGGATTAGCCAAGGCAGAATCATGATGGGCTCAATTCCTTTCGCAAATTCGCAAGGTTCATGTCAGACCGCAACCAGCACGATGGCGCCGAGCACCAATACAGCGCCTGCAGCCATTGAAGCGGCGTACCAACGCAGTTGGCCAGTCTCGGTGCGGCTCAGGGCGTTATGGCTGCCCTTGACCAGACGCGGGATCAAACCAATGGTGCGGTCGAGTGGGTCTTTGCGTAGCAGATGGATGATCATCAGATACGGCTTGACGAACACCTTGTCGTAAAGCCAATCGAAGCCCCATGCCGCGAACCACCAGGCCGAGAGGAAACGTCCCGGAGCGCTGTTGGCGATGGCAGTGGCAACGCGACGCTTGCCCAGAAACAGCAGGGCCGCGAGCAGGATACCGGCCAGGGCAATAGCACCCGAGGCGATTTCCAGGCTGTGCTTGGTTTCGCCACCGGCATGACCGACGCTCTGCGGCAAGACACCGGCCAACGGTGGAGTGATCAAGGCGCCGATAAAGGTCGACAGAATGATCAGCACCGACAGCGGCAGCCAATGAGCAATGCCGTGACCCGCGTGCGCTTCGGTCTTCGCTTCACCGTGGAAGGTGATGAATATCAGGCGGAAGGTGTACAGCGAGGTCATGAACGCGCCGACCAGACCTGCGTACAGCAGAGCGTGGTTACCGCTGGCGAAGGCTTCCCAAAGAATCTCATCCTTGGAGTAGAAGCCCGCGGTCAGCAATGGCAGGGCAGACAACGCAGCACCACCGACGATGAAGCTGACGTAAGCCAGTGGCAGCTTTTTCCACAGACCGCCCATCTTGAAGATGTTCTGCTCGTGGTGGCAGGCAACGATCACCGAACCGGAAGCGAGGAACAACAGCGCCTTGAAAAAGGCATGGGTCATCAGGTGGAAAATCGCGCCTTCCCAGGCACCTACGCCCAGCGCCAGGAACATGTAGCCGATCTGGCTCATGGTCGAGTAGGCGAGGATACGTTTGATGTCGGTCTGCACCAGTGCCGCGAAACCTGCCAGCACCAGGGTCACGCCACCAACGATACCTACAAGATGCAGGATATTGGGTGCCAGTTCGAACAGACCGTGGGTCCGTGCGATCAAGTAGACACCTGCGGTGACCATGGTCGCGGCGTGGATCAATGCCGACACTGGAGTCGGGCCTGCCATCGCATCGGCCAACCAGGTTTGCAGCGGCAGTTGCGCGGATTTACCGACCGCACCACCGAGCAGCATCAAGGTGGCCAGAACGATCCAGAAATCACCGCTGGCGAAATGGGTCGGTGCGCGGACCAGCAGCTCTTGAATGTTCAGCGTGCCCAGCTGTTGGAACAGGATGAACAGGCCGATGGCCATGAACACGTCGCCGACACGGGTGACGATGAAAGCCTTGAGCGCGGCGTTACCGTTGTTGCGGTTGCTGTAGTAGAAACCGATCAACAGATAGCTGCACAGGCCCACGCCTTCCCAACCGAGGTACAGGAACAACAGGTTATCGCCCAGGACCAGGAACAGCATGCTGGCGATGAACAGGTTAGTGTAGGCGAAGAAGCGCGAGTAACCGGCTTCACCGCGCATGTACCAGGAAGCGAACAGGTGGATCAGGAAACCTACGCCGACCACCACACCCAGCATGGTCAAGGACAGACCATCCAGATACAGGGTAAAGCTCGGTTCGAAACCATCCACCGACATCCAGTGCCACAGCAGTTGGGTGAAGTGACCACCCTCAGGCGGTGCAACGTTGAACTGCCAGATAATCCAGGCCGTCACGATCGCCGACAGTCCGACGGAGCCGACACCAATCAGCGCGGAAAGGTTTTCCGAGAGGCGTCCACGGGAGAACGCCAGCAGCAGGAACCCAATCAGGGGGAATACGAAAGTCAGAAAGAGAAGGTTCATCCGCGCATCTCGCTGGCAGCGTCGATATCGAGAGTGTGGAAGCGGCGATACAGCTGCATCAGGATCGCCAGGCCAATACTGGCCTCGGCGGCTGCAAGGCTGATCACCAGGATGAACATGATCTGTCCATCCGGCTGCGCCCAACGGCTACCGGCGACGATGAAGGCCAGAGCGGAGGCGTTCATCATGATCTCCAGGCTCATCAGCACGAAGAGAATGTTGCGGCGCACCATCAGACCGACCAGACCGAGGCAGAACAGGATGCCGGCGACTGCCAGACCGTGCTCGAGAGGGATTGCATTCATGGCTTTACTCCTTCGCCTCGTTACGGCCGAGATGGAATGCCGTCACTGCTGCCGCGAGCAGCAGCATGGAGGCAAGTTCAACCACCAGCAGATAAGGACCGAACAGGCTGATGCCCACGGCCTTGGCGTCCACAGTGGTGTGGCCGATGGCGGCGCCAGTCGAGTTGTTGAACAGCACATACAACAACTCGCCGAGCAGCAGTACGCCGAGAATCACCGGACCCGTCCAGATGCCAGGCTTGAGCCAGACACGTTCTTGCTGAACCGAGGCCGGGCCCAGGTTCAGCATCATCACCACAAACACGAACAGGACCATGATGGCGCCTGCGTAAGCGATGACTTCCAGTACACCGGCAAATGGAGCACCGAGGCTGAAAAAAGTCATCGCGACCGAAATCAGCGAAATGATCAGGTAAAGCAGGGCGTGCACCGGGTTCGTGTTTGTGATCACCCGAAGGGTGGACACAACAGCGACGCCGGATGCGAAATAGAAAGCGAATTCCATCTTTCTTCCTTAAGGCAGCAAGCTCTTCACGTTGATCGGTTCGGCTTCATTCTGCGCGGAGCCTTTAGGCTTACCGGCGATGGCCATACCGGCAACGCGATAGAAGTTGTAATCAGGGTTTTTACCAGGGCCGGAGATCAGCAGATCTTCTTTCTCGTAAACCAGATCCTGACGTTTGAACTCGGCCATTTCGAAATCCGGTGTCAGCTGGATCGCGGTGGTCGGGCAGGCTTCCTCGCAGAGGCCACAGAAAATGCAGCGCGAGAAGTTGATACGGAAGAACTCCGGGTACCAGCGACCGTCTTCGGTTTCAGCTTTCTGCAGCGAGATGCAACCGACCGGGCAGGCCACGGCGCACAGGTTGCAGGCTACGCAGCGCTCTTCGCCGTCAGGGTCACGGGTCAGGACGATACGGCCACGGTAGCGCGGCGGCAGATACACCGGTTCTTCCGGGTACTGCAGGGTGTCGCGCTTGCGGAAGGCATGACCAAAAATCATCACCAGGCTGCGGAACTGGGTGTAGGTGCCGTGAATGATGTCAAACAGATACTTGAACATGATTTTCTATCCTCACTGAGCCGCGACGGCGGGCGTGTTGAGCAACACGATCGCAGCGGTCACCAGCATGTTGACGAGGGTCAGCGGCAAGCAGAACTTCCAGCTGAAATCCATCACTTGGTCATACCGTGGGCGCGGAATAGACGCGCGCAACAGGATGAAGATCATGATGAAAAACGCGGTTTTCAGTACGAACCAGATGAACGGGATTTGCGGCAGAATGCCGAACGGACCGTGCCAGCCACCGAAGAACAAGGTCACCAGCAGCGCCGAAATCAGCACGATGCCGATGTACTCACCGACGAAGAACATGCCCCATTTCATGCCGGCGTATTCAATGTGGTAACCGTCGGCCAGTTCCTGTTCCGCTTCCGGCTGGTCGAAGGGGTGACGGTGAGTCACGGCGACGCCGGCGATGAAGAAGGTAAAGAAACCGAAGATCTGCGGAATGATGAACCACAGGTGCTGAGCTTGATAATCGACGATGTCGCGCATGTTGAACGAGCCAACCTGGATCACGATGCCCATCAGCGCCAGCCCCATGAACACTTCATAGGAAACGGTCTGGGCCGAAGCACGCAGGCTGCCGAGCAGGGCGAACTTGTTGTTGCTCGACCAGCCGGCGAACAGCACCGCATAGACCGACAGACCGGCCATGGCGAAGAAGAACAGCACGCCGATGTTCAGATCCGCCACGCCCCAGGTCGGGGTGATCGGGATAATCGCGAAGGCGATCAACAAGGAACTCATGGCCATGACCGGTGCCAGGGTGAAAATCACCTTGTCGGCGAACGGTGGCGTCCAGTCTTCCTTGAAGAACATCTTGATCATGTCGGCAGCAATCTGGAACGCACCGAACGGGCCAACCCGGTTAGGGCCATAACGATCCTGCCAGAGGGCGAGCAAACGACGCTCGACCCAGCTCAGCAGCGCGCCGCAGATCACGACGACCAGCAGAATCACGATGGCTTTGAGAACCGAGATGATCACATCGATCACTTCAGGCGTGAACCAGGTCATAGCGCTGCCTCCTGCAAACCATCAACGGTTTTGCCGAACACCGCAGGCGGGATTCCAGCCAGACCGGCAGGCAGAGCCACGAGACCGGCGCCCAGTTCTTCATTGATTCGCAGTGGCAGACGCAGGGTGTGACCGGCAACGCTCACGCTGAGCATGGCGCCATCGTTGACAGCCAGACGATCCGCTTCGGACTTGGCCAGCGCCACGTAGGCTTGTGGAATACGTTCTTGCACCGGGGCGGCTTTGGACGAGGTTTCGTCGCTGCCGAACAGGTGATAGAACGGCACCACTTGCCAAGTACCGCGAGCCGGCGAAAACGCGCCCGGAACGCTGGCGAACCAGGACAGGCCATCGCCTTGGGTTTCGATCAGGCGAGTACCCGGATCACCCGCACGCAGGTGACCGCCGACTTCGTCCTGGAACTTGTTCCAGGCTTGCGGCGAGTTCCAGCCCGGGGACCAGGCGAACGGCACCTGCTGACGCGGTTCGGCCGAACCCGAGTAACCTTCCATGGAGAAGGAAAACGCGGTGTCCTTGTCTTGCGAAGTGCGTGGTTCATGCACGCTGATGTCAGCGCGCATGGCCGTGCGGCCGCTGTAACGCAGCGGTTCGCGAGCCAGTTTCAAGCCTTTGATGCGGAACGAAGCAGACGGTGCGGCGTTGACGATCCCGGCCAGCTGCGCAGTGCTTGCAGCACAGGCTTCGGTGACGTGATCGAGCTGAGTCCAGTCCACCGGCTTGTTCAGCAGGGTCGCACGCAGGGCATGCATCCAGCGCCAGCCTTCGTGGATCATGATGCCGGCATTCAGGTAGGTCGGGTCGTAGACCTGGAAGAAGCGCTGGGCGCGGCCTTCCTGGCTGACCAGGGTGCCGTCGCCTTCAGCGAAGCTGGCCGCTGGCAGTACCAGGTGAGCACGATCGCTGGTCGGGGTTTTTTGATGGTCAGCAACGATCAGCACTTTCGCAGCAGCGAATGCAGCATCGACCGTGGCAGCGTCGGCACGGTGATACAGATCGTTTTCCAACACCACGATGGCGTCGGCTTTACCGGAAATCACAGCCTGCAAGGCGTCGTCGAGAGACTCACCGCCGAACATTGCCAGACCCAGGCTATTGGCTTCAGGCACGATCAGGCTGATCGAACCTTGCTTGTCGCGCAGCTTCAGTGCCTTGGCGATGTTTGCCGCGGCTTCGATCAGTGCGGTTGAGCCCAACGAGCTGCCGGAGATGATCAACGGACGCTTGGCCGCGAGCAGGGCAGCAGCGATGCGCTGGGCCAGTTCGAGTGCTTCGGTGTCCAGGCCTTCGACCGCTGGCGCGCTGGCGTCCAGGGCGTGGGCGACGGCGAAACCGATGCGCGCCAGATCGTCGGGGGCAGCGTGAACGCACTCTTGGGCGACATCATCGAGACGGGTGTCGGCGAGGCTGGCGATGAACAGCGGGTTCATTGCGTGCTGGCCGATGTTCTTCACCGCGGCATCGAGCCATGGCTGGACTTTCATCGCCGCGGCCATGTCTTCGGCCTTGCCTTTGACCGCTTGACGCAGGCCCAGGGCCATACGTGCGGCGGTCTGGGTCAAGTCTTCGCCGAGGACGAAAATCGCATCGTGGTCTTCGATGTCGCGCATGGTCGGGATCGGCAGCGGGCTGTCTTTCAGGACCTTGGCGATCAGACGCAGGCGTTCCAGTTCACCGGCTTCGATACCCGAGTAGAAATGTTCGGCACCGACCAGTTCGCGCAAGGCGAAGTTGCTTTCCAGGCTGGCGCGCGGTGAGCCGATGCCGACGATGTTACGACCGCGCAGCAAATCGGCGGCCTTATCGAGGGCGGCGTCCAGGCTCAGCTTGACCTGGCCGTCAGCCAACAATGGCTGACGCGGACGGTCTTCGCGGTTGACGTAGCCATAACCGAAGCGGCCACGGTCACACAGGAAGTACTGGTTGACCGAGCCGTTGTAGCGGTTTTCGATACGGCGGATTTCGCCGTAGCGCTCGCCGGGGCTGATGTTGCAACCGGCGGAGCAGCCATGGCAGATGCTCGGCGAGAACTGCATGTCCCACTTGCGGTTGTAGCGCTCGGAGTGAGTCTTGTCGGTGAACACACCGGTCGGGCAGACCTCGGTGAGGTTGCCGGAGAACTCGCTTTCCAGCGTGCCATCTTCGACACGGCCGAAGTACACGTTGTCGTGAGCGCCGAATACGCCAAGGTCGGTGCCGCCGGCGTAGTCTTTATAGAAACGCACGCAACGGTAGCAGGCGATGCAGCGGTTCATCTCGTGAGCGATGAACGGACCGAGTTCCTGGTTCTGGTGGGTGCGTTTGGTGAAGCGATAGCGGCGCTCGTTGTGACCGGTCATCACGGTCATGTCTTGCAGGTGGCAGTGACCGCCTTCTTCGCAGACCGGGCAGTCGTGCGGGTGGTTGGTCATCAGCCATTCGACGACGCTGGCGCGGAAGACCTTGGCCTCCTCGTCGTCGATGGAAATCCAGCTGCCGTCAGTGGCGGGGGTCATGCAGGACATGACGATACGACCACGTTTGTCGTTCTCGTCGCTGTACTGCTTGACCGCGCACTGGCGACAAGCGCCAACGCTGCCAAGGGCGGGGTGCCAGCAGAAATAAGGAATGTCGAGGCCCAGCGACAGACATGCCTGTAACAGGTTGTCTGCGCCATCGACCTCGAGCGCTTTGCCGTCTACGTGGATAGTGGCCATGGTTCAAAGTTCTTCGTTGGCCCGTTGTCAGCGGGCGTGGCTAATGGAATCTCGGTGCTACCCGTATAAAA
This sequence comes from Pseudomonas sp. ASL3, assembly GCF_056680425.1. Lineage (NCBI taxonomy): Bacteria > Pseudomonadati > Pseudomonadota > Gammaproteobacteria > Pseudomonadales > Pseudomonadaceae > Pseudomonas > Pseudomonas sp. ASL3. The sequence goes on from NZ_CM155281.1 coordinate 945,629, forward strand.
CAGCCTGTTAAGGCGTCATCGGGCACGAAGTCGGCGGCTTTATGGGCTACCGACCCTTTTGTCTTGTTATGCGCCAACCACAATCGGACGCTGGGCCAGGGTCGCGTGGGCATCGCGCTGTGGCGCGATGCCCGCTTCGAATTCCGGCCGGAAGTATTTGATTGCGCTGCCCAGAGGTTCCACGGCGCCCGGTGCATGGGCGCAGAAGGTCTTGCCTGGGCCGAGGAAGTTGACCAGCCCCAGCAGCGTATCGATGTCGCCCGGTTGGCCTTCGCCGTTCTCGATGGCGCGCAGAATTTTCACGCTCCACGGCAGGCCGTCGCGGCATGGTGTGCAGAAGCCGCAGGACTCCTGGGAGAAGAACTCCTCCATGTTGCGCAGCAAGGACACCATGTTGACGCTGTCATCGACGGCCATGGCCAGACCCGTACCCATCCGCGTGCCGACTTTGGCAATGCCACCGGCGTACATCTGCGCGTCGAGGTGTTCAGGCAGCAGGAAGCCAGTACCGGCGCCGCCTGGCTGCCAGCACTTGAGCTTGAAGCCGTCGCGCATGCCGCCGGCGTAGTCTTCGAACAGCTCGCGTGCGGGCAGGCCGAAAGGCAGTTCCCACAGGCCAGGGTTCTTCACTTTGCCGGAGAAGCCCATCAGCTTGGTGCCTTGGTCTTCGCTGCCTGGGCGGGCCAGGGATTTGTACCAGTCGTTGCCGTTACCGACGATGGCCGGCACGTTGCACAGGGTCTCGACGTTGTTCACGCAGGTCGGCTTGCCCCACACGCCGACGGCGGCAGGGAAGGGCGGCTTGGAGCGCGGGTTGGCGCGACGGCCTTCCAGGGAGTTGATCAGGGCGGTTTCTTCGCCGCAGATATAACGCCCGGCGCCAGTGTGCACGATCAGCTCGAAATCAAAACCGCTGCCGAGAATGTTCTTGCCCAGCAAGCCGGCCGCTTCGGCCTCTTGCACGGCGCGTCTCAGGTTCTTGGCAGCCGTGGTGTATTCGCCGCGCAGGAAGATGTAACCCCGGTAGGCTTTCAACGCCCGGGCGCTGATCAGCATGCCCTCGACCAGCAGATGGGGCAGTTGCTCCATCAGCATGCGGTCTTTCCAGGTGTTGGGTTCCATTTCATCCGCGTTGCACAGCAAGTAGCGGATGTTCATGGATTCGTCTTTGGGCATCAGGCCCCACTTCACACCCGTGGGAAAGCCTGCACCGCCACGACCCTTGAGACCGGAGTCTTTGACCGCTTGAACGATGTCGTCAGGCGACTGTTCGGCGAAGACCTTGCGTGCGGCGGCGTAACCGTCTTTGAGTTGATACTCGTCAAACCAGACAGGTTCGCCGTCATCGCGCAAGCGCCAGGTCAGCGGATGGGTTTCTGCCGAGCGCGCAATGCGGTTGGCAGGGCCGAAGGACGTGATGGTCATAGGTAACCCTCCAGCATCTTGGCCACGCCAGCAGGCTGTACGTCGCCGAAAGTATCGTCATCGACCATCACGGCCGGCGCCTTGTCACAGTTGCCCAGGCAGCACACTGGCAGCAAGGTGAAGCGGTTGTCGGCGGTGGTTTCACCCAGGCCGATACCGAGCGAAGTCTGGATTTCGCTGACGACCGACTCGTGGCCGCCGATGAAGCAGACCATGCTGTTGCAAACGCGGATGATGTGACGGCCGACCGGTTGGCGGAAAATCTGGCTGTAAAACGTCGCCACACCTTCAACGTCGCTGGCTGGAATGCCGAGGACTTCCCCAATGGCATAAATGGCGCCATCAGGCACCCAGCCACGTTCCTTCTGGACGATCTTCAAGGCTTCGATAGACGCCGCGCGCGGGTCTTCGTAGTGATGCATCTCATGCTCGATGGCCGAGCGCTCGGTTTCGCTCAGAGCGAAACGGTCTGTCTGGATAAGCGGGCTGTTCATGCTTAGCGGTCCACGTCGGCCATAACGAAATCGATACTACCCAGGTACGCGATCAAGTCCGCGACCATGCTGCCTTTGATCACCGAAGGGATCTGCTGCAGGTGCGGGAAACTTGGGGTGCGAATCCGGGTACGGTAGCTCATGGTGCCGCCGTCGCTCGTCAGGTAATAGCTGTTGATGCCCTTGGTCGCTTCAATCATCTGGAAGGATTCGTTGGCCGGCATGACCGGGCCCCACGAAACTTGCAGGAAGTGCGTGATCAAGGTTTCGATGTGCTGCAAGGTGCGCTCTTTTGGCGGCGGCGTCGTCAGCGGGTGATCCGCCTTGTACGGGCCTTCCGGCATGTTGCGCAGGCACTGGTCGATGATCCGGATGCTCTGACGCATCTCTTCGACGCGCACGATGCAACGGTCATAGGCGTCGCCATTGGCGGCCAGCGGCACTTCAAACTCGAAGTTCTCGTAGCCCGAGTATGGACGTGCTTTACGCAGGTCGAAGTCCAGACCGGTGGAACGCAAGCCGGCGCCAGTAACGCCCCATTCCAGCGCTTCCTTGGTGTTATAAGCTGCGACGCCGATGGTCCGGCCGCGCAGGATGCTGTTATCCAGCGCCGCTTTCTGGTACTCGTCGAGGCGCTTGGGCAGCCATTCGACGAAGTCCTTGACCAGCTTCTCCCAACCGCGAGGCAGGTCGTGGGCGACACCACCGATGCGGTACCAGGCCGGGTGCAGACGGAAACCAGTGATGGCTTCGATCACAACGTAAGCGCGTTGACGGTCGGTGAAGGTGAAGAACACCGGGGTCATTGCGCCCACGTCCTGGATGTAGGTCCCCAGGAACAGCAGGTGGCTGGTGATACGGAAGAACTCGGCCATCATGATGCGGATGGTGTCGACTTTTTCCGGCACCTTGATGCCTGCCAGCTTCTCCACCGCAAGCACGTACGGCAGGTTGTTCATCACGCCGCCGAGGTAGTCGATACGGTCGGTGTACGGAATGAAACTGTGCCAGGACTGCCGCTCGGCCATCTTCTCGGCACCACGGTGGTGGTAACCGACATCCGGGACGCAGTCGACGATCTCTTCACCGTCCAGTTGCAGGATGATGCGGAATGCGCCGTGAGCAGAAGGGTGGTTCGGACCGAGGTTGAGGAACATGTAGTCCTCGTTCGGGCCCGAACGCTTCATGCCCCAGTCTTCAGGGCGGAAGCGTGCCGCTTCTTCTTCGAGCTGCTGTTTGGCCAGGGTCAGGCTGAACGGATCGAACTCGGTGGCGCGCGCCGGGAAGTCCTTGCGCAGCGGGTGACCTTCCCAGGTCGGTGGCATCATGATCCGGGACAGGTGCGGATGGCCGGCAAAGTCGATGCCGAACATGTCCCACACTTCACGCTCGTACCAGTTGGCGTTTGGCCAAATTCCGGTGACGGTCGGCAAGCTGAGGTCGTCCTCAGACAAGGCCACCTTGATCATTACGTCACTATTACGCTCGATCGACATCAGGTGGTAGAACACGCTGAAGTCAGCACCCGGCAAGCCGCGGCGATGGGTGCGCAGGCGTTCGTCGACGCCGTGCAAGTCATACAGCATGACGTAAGGTTTGGGCAGCTGGCGCAGGAAGGTCAGCACTTCGATCAGTTTGGCGCGGGCAACCCATAGCACCGGCATGCCGGTACGGGTCGACTGGACGGTGAACGTCTCAGGGCCAAAACGGGTATTCAATTCAACGACGACATCTTGGTCGTCAGCCTTGTAAGGCGGGATGTACAGAGCGGTGCCTGCAGTCATGGTCTCGATCGCTTTCGGTCAACGTAAAGAATGAATCCGGGTTCTTGTCTCTTTTGTAAAAAGAAAGAGCTGGATCAGACTTCGTCGGGGCTGCGCAGGTTGGTGACCTGAATACGCTGTTCGCGGCGCTGTTCCTTTTGCGACGGCATCTCGGCGCGGTATACGCCTTGATCACCGACGACCCAGGAAAGAGGACGACGCTCCTGGCCAATAGACTCTTGCAATAGCATCAAGCCTTGCAGGAAAGCCTCTGGGCGGGGCGGGCAGCCAGGCACGTAGACATCCACGGGAAGGAACTTGTCTACCCCCTGGACTACTGAATAGATGTCGTACATGCCACCGGAGTTGGCGCACGAGCCCATGGAAATAACCCACTTGGGCTCGAGCATTTGCTCGTAGAGACGCTGGATGATCGGCGCCATCTTGATAAAGCAAGTCCCGGCAATAACCATGAAATCCGCCTGACGCGGTGATGCCCGGATAACCTCGGCGCCGAAGCGTGCGATGTCGTGGGGCGCCGTGAAGGCGGTGGTCATTTCCACATAGCAGCACGACAAGCCGAAGTTGTACGGCCACAGGGAGTTTTTACGCCCCCAGTTGACCGCGCCGTTCAGCACGTCTTCAAGCTTGCCCATGTAGATGTTTTTGTGGACTTGATCTTCTAACGGATCGGAAACGGTTTCCCGTTTACCGATTGGATACTCCTCGTTCGGAGCATCCGGGTCGATCCTGGTGAGATTGTATTGCATCGCCAAAGCCTCATTGTTTTAGCTTCGCTTGTCGATTACGACGACCTTCAGGAGCCCAATCGAGCGCCCCTACCCGCCATAGGTAGACAAGACCTGCCAACAGAATTGCTATGAAAACGAGAGCTTCGACGAATCCGGTCCAGCCGCTTTCGCGGACAGACACAGACCAGGCAAAGAGAAAGAGGGCTTCAATGTCGAAGATCACGAAAAGCATCGCGACCAGATAGAATTTTGCCGAAAACCGCAGACGGGCACCGCCCGTGGGCAGCATGCCGGATTCGAACGGCTCGTTTTTGCTGCGACCCCAGGCTTTGCTGCCCAGGAGGCTGGATACACCGAGCATGAAGGCGCAGAGGCCGACAACACCCAAAAGGAAAATGGCGAAGCCCCAGTTATGGGCGATCAGACCTGTCGATTCGGGCATGCTGGTAATCCTTGACAGAGAGCAAAGGTCTCTGGGCTTGAAAAGAAACAATGCAGTGACGATATGTCGCAGCGAAATCAATCCGGGTGATTTTATGGGTAAACAGGTAGCAAGTAAATTTTCTACAGTGAAATTATTCTAATACTTTAGGGCATAGAGACCTTCGAAATAGACGCAGGCCATGCTCTGCGGGCATTAGCCGAGGTTTTGTTGAATCTGTTTTGTCAGACCGGTAATGAATATTCCTACAGCTGAATGATAATCAATATTGTTTGTGGTGGTTTTCAATTGGTTGCACTGGGTGAGGGCGGGGAAGTTGTCTTCATATGTCCTCAGCCGCAAGTTGCGGGAGAGCTCATTTTACTCTTTTCGCTGTATTAAAACCTCAGCAAAAAAAAGCCCCGAACCAGTCGGGGCGTCAGTCATGTGGCATTCCAGTTGCTCTTCAAACGGTCTGGAATGGCCGCTTGCTCGTGCTTCGAAGCTGAATCAGTGGAACTGTTCTTCTTCGGTCGAACCGGTCAGCGCGGTCACGGAGGACGAGCCGCCCTGAATCACGGTGGTCATGTCGTCGAAGTAGCCAGTGCCGACTTCCTGCTGGTGAGCCACAAAGGTGTAACCCTTGGACGCGTCAGCGAACTCTTGCTCTTGCAGCTTCACGTAGGCAGTCATGTCGTTGCGGGCGTAGTCGTGCGCCAGGTTGAACATGCTGTGCCACATGTTGTGGATGCCCGCCAGGGTGATGAACTGGTGCTTGTAGCCCATGGCCGACAGTTCGCGCTGGAACTTGGCGATGGTCGCGTCGTCCAGGTTTTTCTTCCAGTTGAAGGAAGGCGAGCAGTTGTACGACAGCAGCTGGTCCGGATATTCCTTTTTGATCGCTTCGGCAAAGCGACGGGCTTCGTCCAGATCCGGCTTGGCGGTTTCGCACCAGATCAGATCGGCGTATGGCGCGTAGGCCAGACCGCGAGCGATGGCCTGGTCCAGACCGGCGCGAACCTTGTAGAAGCCTTCCTGAGTACGTTCGCCTGTTACGAACGGCAGATCGTAAGGATCGCAGTCGGAGGTCAGCAGGTCAGCGGCGTTGGCATCGGTACGGGCCAGAATGATGGTCGGTACGCCAGCGACGTCGGCAGCCAGACGGGCAGCGGTGAGCTTCTGTACGGCTTCCTGGGTTGGCACCAGAACCTTGCCGCCCATGTGGCCGCACTTCTTCACGGATGCCAGTTGGTCTTCGAAGTGCACGCCAGCAGCGCCCGCTTCGATCATGCTCTTCATCAGTTCGTAAGCGTTCAGCACGCCGCCGAAACCGGCTTCAGCGTCTGCCACGATCGGTGCGAAGTAGTCGATGTAGCCTTCATCGCCCGGGTTTTTGCCGGCTTTCCACTGGATCTGATCAGCACGGCGGAACGAGTTGTTGATGCGCTTGACCACGGTTGGAACCGAATCCACCGGGTACAGCGACTGGTCAGGGTACATCGACTCGGCGGAGTTGTTGTCCGCGGCCACTTGCCAGCCAGACAGGTAGATCGCCTGGATGCCAGCCTTGACCTGTTGTACAGCCTGGCCGCCGGTCAGGGCACCCATGCAGTTGACGAAATCTTTGTCGGGGCGGAAGGAAGGCTTGGCACCTTGGGTAACCAGATTCCAGAGCTTGTCGGCGCCCAGCTTGGCGAACGTATGCTCAGGCTGGACCGAGCCACGCAGGCGGACGACGTCAGCAGCAGAATAATTGCGGGTCACGTTTTTCCAGCGTGGGTTTTCAGCCCAGTCTTTTTCAAGGGCTGCAATTTGCTGTTCGCGTGTCAGTGCCATGGAGATAAACCTCGTCGCATAGGTCTTGGGTGGAAAATTCCTGCTCCGCCAAAACGCCCTGATTTGCAGAAGGCACGTCGCTGGCTACTCACTTATCAGAAGCTTAGGCATTAAAGCCGGGGTTTGGCGGGGAGGCGACGAGAGAACGAGAGGCTCAAGAGGGGAAGAGAGCGGGTGTAAAGGCACATCTGGTGGGCGCAGCTTGGCTCGTGGATGCCTTGATGCGATCACGCAGTGGGTATTGCCGATCTACCGTATTACGCTTCCGTCCCTCGGGACAACTTCGTTCCAGTCGCAACCTCGTCAAACTGCCTTGTGGGCGGTACGGACACGAATCGGCTCAGGTGGGTAGGTTAGAGCAGCGATTCGAAGGCTCTTTGCAGAGCCTCTGATAAGCGGGAGCGGGGCAATCATGCCTTGTGAATTTTGACCCGTCAAATGTTTTGTAGTGCTTTTTTCATGGCACTACATAATTAGTCTAATACGACTAATCAGTCAGTTTTTGGTGCTTTGGTCTCGATTTTCAATCCAGAGCGTCGACCTTCACGCGCAAGGTCATGTCGCTCCGGCCCTGAGTGGTGTGGCGTTGCACTAGCCCCTGTTGACCGGCTTGCGATTGCTCGCTGACACCAGCGAGGGTGATCCACTCCCCCAGTCGACCGCTGACCTGGGTGTCGGTGCTTTGCAGGTTCACTACGTCAGGACGCTCCTGGCTCATGCGGTCGCGATTGGTGCTGATGCTCAAGTGCACGGTCTCGCCGGTCAGGCTGGCAGTGACGTAAAAACCTTGGGTGACGTTGCGGTATTGGGTGTCGCTTTGCACATAGCCGTTGTTGTTGGTCTGGGTAGTGGTCAGCGGCACGGCCTGGCCTACCTGAATCAGCGCGGGGGTTCCTTCGCTGGTTTGAACCTGCTGCACGCCACCGTTACGGCTATCAGTGCTGAGGTTGATGATGCGGGTCTGGTTGCGGACACTGACGTCACCGTTTTGCGTCTGTACCGAGCCATTGGCGGCATAGCCCTGATCGTCCTGATAGTTGCTGTCACTGGTATCGACGCTGATCAGCAGGCGTTTGGGAACCTTATCCAGTTGCGAGAGCAGGTTACGCAATTCCTGTATTTTGCCTGGCTCGGCATTGACGATCAGTTGATTGTTATAGGCGCTGACCGTGCCTTCCTTGCCCAGAAAAGACCTGGCCACCGGCAACAGGTCATCGCTGGTGCGATAGTTCAGGGGCACGACCTCTGTCGCAGCCATGGCGCTAAAGCTGCAGACCAGCAGCAGTGAAGTGAGCAGGGTGCGTAGGAACATGTCCGTATCTCCGCAATCGGGGTGCGTAAAGGCTTGAGTTTGACAGTTTGTCGGCCCGGGAGTGGCCAAGTTGAATCGCAGACAGCAAAACGCCCCGGCCTCAGTGTAGAGAGCGGGGCGTTCACAGATCAAAGTGGGGGCAATCCTTGTAGGAGCGCGCTTGCCCGCGATGGACTGCGCAGCGGTCCCAAAAAACCTTAGCCCAGTTCCATTACCGGCATCGAGTTCGCGGGTTTTGCGGCTGCTGCGCACCCGATCGCGGGCAAGCGCGCTCCTACAGGAATGGCGTCCGGCTGTCAGGCCGCGCCGCGCACCATATCGACGTGTGGAATCCCGGCTTCGAGAAACTCACTGCTGACGATGGTGAAGCCAAGGCGCTCGTAGAAGCGCGTGGCTTGCACCTGAGCGCTCAGCATCTGTTGCTTCAAACCACGACTTTCCGCTTCGCTAATGACTGCATCCATCAGCGCATCGCCGACTTTCAGGCCGCGCCAGTCCTTGAGCACCGATAAGCGACCGATCTGACCATCCGGCAGCAGACGGGCGGTGCCGATCGGGAAATCGTCTTCCAGCGCAAGGAAGTGAATCGCACTGGCGTCGTCGGCATCCCACTCAAGTTCCGGCGGTACGCATTGCTCAGCGATGAACACGGCTTCTCGAATGCGCCGGATTTGCGCGTTATCTTTTTGCCAGTCAGCGACACGTACATGGATCTTATTCATCAGCAAACCCCAGGCTTCCTTGTTTGACCAGCTCGCAGAGCAGGTTGCGTCCTTGATCATCGGCCAGCCATGGGCCGAGGTTATCAGTGTGCAATGCGTCGGCAGCGCAGATCAGCTTGAGCAGTTCGCGCAGGTTGCCGGGCAGCAGGCGGCTTTGACCGCTGGCGAACAACAGCAGGTCATCGTCGACTTCGGACCAGGCCAGGCGCGCGCTCGGGTTGCGGATCAGCACGGCGCCTTGTTCCAGGCTGCTGAACAAATCGTCTTCGTCCAGCTCGGGGCCGACGACCATTTCTGGATAACGCGGCTCGGTCATGAACTGGCCGAACCAGGTCAGCAACAGGCGCTCGTCGTTCATGTGCTCGGCCAGCAAGCCTTTGAGGCGGTCGAGCGCGTCGTGCTGGATCTGATGCGGATCACTGACCGGTTGGGCGTCAGCGTCGGTATAGCGCTCTTCGTCCGGCAGGAACTGGCTGAGGAAGTCGGTGAAGTGGGTCAGTACTTCGGCAGCGCTGGGTGCGCGGAAACCGACGGAGTAGGTCAGGCAGTCATCGACGGCCACACCACAATGGGCCAGGCGCGGCGGCAGGTACAGCATGTCGCCGGGCTCCAGGGTCCACTCGTCGGTGGCCTGGAAGTCCGCCAGGATGCGCAGGTCTGCGTGTTCCAGCAGCGGGCTGTCGGAGTCGCACATCTGGCCGATCTTCCAGTGGCGCTTGCCATGACCCTGTAACAGGAACACATCGTAGTTATCGAAGTGCGGGCCGACGCTGCCGCCTGGCGCGGCGAAGCTGATCATCACGTCATCAATGCGCCAGCTGGGCAGAAAACGGAAATTTTCCAGCAGTTCGCTGACTTCCGGCACGAACTGATCGACCGCTTGCACCAGCAGGGTCCAGTCGCGCTCCGGCAGTTTGCTGAACTCGTCTTCGGCAAACGGGCCGCGGCGTAATTCCCACGGGCGCTCGCCGTTCTCGATGACCAGGCGCGACTCGACTTCCTCTTCCAGGGCGAGGCCAGCCAGTTCGTCGGCGTCGATCGGACTTTGGAAATCCGGCAGTGCCTGACGGATCAGCAGGGGCTTTTTCTGCCAGTAGTCGCGCAGAAATTCACGTGCGCTGATGCCGCCCAGAAGTTGAAGAGGAATATCAGGATTCATTTGTAAGCCCTTGAAATGAAAACGCCCGGCACAGCCGGGCGTGTGCAAAAGTTGTTGCGGGTCAGATGCGCTTGGCTTGAGCCACGGCATTGCCGATGTAATTGGCCGGGGTGAGCTTTTTCAACTCAGCCTTGGCTTCGGCAGGCATTTCCAGACCTTCGATGAAAGTCTGAAGCGCTTCAGGGCTGATGCCTTTGCCGCGGGTCAATTCTTTCAGTTTTTCGTAGGGGTTTTCGATGTTGTAGCGGCGCATGACCGTTTGAATCGGCTCAGCCAACACTTCCCAGCATGCATCCAGATCTGCGGCGATTTTCTGCGCGTTGAGTTCCAGTTTGCTGATGCCTTTAAGGCTGGCTTCGTAAGCGATGACGCTATGCGCAAAGCCAACACCCAGGTTGCGCAAGACAGTGGAGTCGGTCAGGTCGCGCTGCCAGCGGGAAATCGGCAACTTGCTGGCCAGATGCTGGAACAGCGCGTTGGCGATACCCAGGTTGCCTTCGGAGTTTTCGAAGTCGATCGGGTTGACCTTGTGCGGCATGGTCGAAGAGCCGATTTCACCCGCGATGGTGCGCTGCTTGAAATAGCCCAGGGAAATATAACCCCAGATATCGCGGTCGAAGTCGATCAGGATGGTGTTGAAGCGAGCGATCGCGTCGAACAGCTCGGCGATGTAGTCGTGCGGTTCGATCTGCGTGGTGTAGGGGTTGAAGCCCAGACCCAGCTCGTCTTCGATGAACGCACGAGCGTTCTCTTCCCAGTCGATGTCCGGATAAGCGGAGATGTGTGCGTTGTAGTTGCCGACCGCGCCGTTGATCTTGCCCAGCAGTGGAACGGCAGCGACCTGAGCGATCTGACGCTCCAGGCGATACACCACGTTGGCCAGCTCTTTGCCCAGAGTTGTCGGGGAAGCCGGTTGACCGTGGGTGCGCGACAGCATCGGCACGTTAGCGAAGCGGATCGCCAGTTCACGGATGGATCCAGCGATCTCACGCATCAGCGGCAGCAGTACGTTGTCGCGGCCTTCACGCAGCATCAGGGCGTGGGACAGGTTGTTGATGTCCTCGCTGGTGCAGGCGAAGTGGATGAATTCGCTGACGTTGGCCAGCTCAGGCAGCTTGGAGGCCTGTTCCTTGAGCAGGTACTCAATGGCTTTGACGTCGTGGTTGGTGGTGCGCTCGATCTCTTTGACGCGTTCGGCGTGGGCTGGGGAAAAGTCTTCAGCCAGAGTATTGAGGATCGCATTGGCTTCGGCGGAAAAGGCCGGAACTTCAGTGATTTGCGGGTGAGCGGCCAGGCGCTGGAGCCAGCGGACTTCAACCATGACGCGAAAACGGATCAAGCCGTATTCGCTGAAAATCGGGCGCAGGGCCTGGGTTTTGCCGGCGTAGCGGCCGTCAACAGGGGAAACCGCAGTGAGCGAAGAAAGCTGCATGGGGTGCTCTCGGACAGTCGGGCAACGAAATGGGGCGCGTATCATACATGAAATGCTGGTCAGTTCGGTTCGGACTGACCAGCGTAGAGCGCGCGATAGTTAATAGTGTCGGTGTCAAGGGTGGCAGCCGTTACAGCGTGGCGAATCAGCCGCGCAGCATCGGGTAAAGCTCTTTAAGTAGCTTGCGACGGCTGATGACCAATTGCCAGCGGTGACCGCCCAGCTGTCGCCATAATCGTGCTGAGCGGATGCCGGCCAGCAGCAAGGCGCGAATTTTCGACGCGTTGCTCGGTTGCTGCAGGTTGCGCATGTCGCCGTGAACCTGGATTCGTTGGCGTAACGTGCTTAGTGTGTCTTGATAAAGCGCACCGCTGGCGGCGATCACGTTGTCGTGAACCAGGCCGAAATGTTCCACCTGCTGCTTGATCTGTGGCAAACGTTTACCGATCACCTCAAGCAGGTCGTCACGCTTGGCCAGTTTACGCTCGAGGCCCAGCATCGACAGGGCATAGCGCAACGGCTCGCGTTGCAGGGTCGTTGGGTCACGCTCCAGCGCGCTGATCAGCGAGCGATAGCCCTCGCGCAGGTTCAGGTCGTCGCCGCCGTAGACGTCCAGCGTATCTTTGGGGTCCAGTACCAGCAGGCTGCCCAGCATGCAGCCGAGCAGCGCCTCATTGGCCTGGCCGGTCTTGGCGATCTTGTCGACCAGCACTGCCGCCTGGAATACACCGCCCAGGGCGACCAATTGTTCTTGCGTCGGAGTCATCAGCGCTTGTCCTTGCTGTGCCAGGGCTCGGCCACTTCGATGACGCCGCCGCCCAGGCAGATTTCGCCGTCGTAAAACACCACGGACTGGCCCGGTGTCACCGCACGCTGGGGGTCGTCGAACGTGACGCGGTAGCCTGTGGCCGTTTGCTCGAGCGTGCATTTCTGGTCGCTTTGGCGATAACGCACTTTCGCGGTCAGTCGGCGTGGGCTGCTCAGGTCGATCGGATTGACCCAATAGATCTCCGATGCGATCAGTGCCTGGGAGAACAGCCATGGATGGTCATTGCCCTGGCCGACGATCAGTTCGTTGTTTTCCAGGTCCTTGATCAGTACGTACCACGGGTCTTCGCTGGCATCTTTCAAGCCGCCGATGCCGAGCCCTTGGCGTTGGCCAATGGTGTGATACATCAGGCCGTGGTGATGGCCGATGACTTCACCTTCGGTGGTCTTGATCTCCCCGGGCTGAGCAGGCAGGTACTGCTTGAGGAAGTCGCTGAAGCGACGCTCGCCGATAAAGCAGATGCCGGTGGAGTCTTTTTTCTTGGCGGTGGCCAAGTCATGCTTTTCTGCGATGGCGCGTACGGCAGGCTTCTCCAGCTCGCCGACCGGGAACAGCGTCTTGGCGATCTGTTCGCCGCCCACGGCGTGCAGGAAGTAGCTCTGGTCCTTGTTCGGGTCCAGGCCTTTGAGCAGTTCGGTACGGCCGTCGATGTCGCGGCGACGCACGTAGTGGCCAGTGGCGATCAGATCGGCACCGAGCATCAAGGCGTAGTCGAGGAACGCCTTGAACTTGATTTCGCGGTTACACAGGATGTCCGGGTTCGGCGTGCGTCCGGCCTTGTATTCGGCCAGGAAATGCTCGAACACGTTGTCCCAGTACTCGGCGGCAAAGTTGGCGGTGTGCAGCTTGATGCCGATTTTGTCGCAAACGGCCTGAGCATCGGCCAGGTCTTCGCGGGCGGTGCAATAGTCGGTTCCATCGTCTTCTTCCCAGTTCTTCATGAACAGGCCTTCCACCTGATACCCCTGCTCGATCAGCAGAAGGGCAGAAACGGAAGAGTCAACGCCGCCGGACATGCCGACGATAACGCGCGTCTTTGCTGGATCGTGGGGGGCTGGATCACGCATAGGGATTCGATGTGTGTCTGTAAAAAGGACGCGATTCTAACAGGCTGTCGGCGCCAAGGCTAAAGAGGTATTTAATCACGGATCAGGTCCAGGTCGTGCAGAGGCCCGGCGAGGTAGTCGTCGACGCAGCGCAGGACCAACTCACTGCGCCAGCGCTCGGGCTGGGCGATCAGTTCATCGCGGCTTAACCAGAGAGCGCCGACAATGCCGGTGTCCAGGCTGCGTTGCGGGTGATGTCGAAGAGGTCTGGCGACAAAGCACACTCGCTGATACGTCACGCCGTTACTCGGCGCGGTATACAAGTAGACACCTACGACGCCAGTGAGCTCGACATCCCAGCCGGTTTCTTCGAGGGTTTCGCGGACAGCGGCCTGGCGCAAGGTTTCGTTGGGTTCCAGATGGCCGGCGGGTTGGTTGAGCACCAGCTGTCCGCTTTTAAGCTCCTCGACCAGTAAGAAGCGCCCTTGGTCTTCGACAATCGTGGCGACGGTGATATGGGGATGCCAATCCATATAAATGTCCTGTAAAAAAGTCCCAGAGGCAGAAACCCCGGCACATGGCCGGGGTTTCTGATGGTCTGGCGCGGTAAGGCGCCCGGCCGGTTGCGCCTTACACGAGTGCGGCGATCGCAGCGTTCAAGGTGTGGCTAGGGCGCATCACTTTGGCCGCCAGAGCCGGGTCAAAGGAGTAGTAACCAACGATGTCTACCGGTTTGCCCTGAACAGCGTTGAGTTCGGCAACGATAGTCGCCTCGTTGTCGGTCAGGTTTTTTGCCAGCGGGCTGAATTGCGCTTGCAGGGACGCATCTTCAGTTTGCGCGGCCAGAGCCTGGGCCCAGTACAGCGCCAGGTAGAAGTGACTGCCGCGGTTGTCGATGTTTCCTACTTTGCGCGAAGGTGATTTGTTGTTGTCCAGGAATTGACCGGTTGCCTGGTCAAGCGTACTGGCCAATACCTTGGCTTTCGGGTTGTCGTAGGTATTGCCCAGGTGCTCGAGAGAGGCGGCCAGGGCCAGGAACTCACCCAGCGAATCCCAGCGCAGGAAGTTTTCTTCGAGCAACTGCTGAACGTGCTTGGGAGCCGAACCACCTGCGCCCGTTTCAAACAGACCGCCACCGCTCATCAGTGGCACGATCGACAGCATTTTGGCGCTGGTGCCCAGTTCCATGATTGGAAACAGGTCGGTCAGGTAGTCGCGCAATACGTTGCCGGTGACCGAGATGGTGTCCTGACCCAGGCGAGTACGCGCCAAGGTGAAGGCCATCGCGTCGACTGGCGACATGATGCGGATGTCCAGGCCCGAAGTGTCCTGATCTTTCAGATATTTTTGGACTTTCTCGATCACCACGCCGTCATGGCTGCGCATCGGATCAAGCCAGAACACGGCCGGGGTGTTGCTGGCGCGTGCGCGGTTGACGGCCAGTTTGACCCAGTCCTGGATCGGCGCGTCTTTGGTCTGGCACATGCGCCAGATGTCACCGGCTTCGACGTTTTGCTGCATCAGCAGGCGACCTTGGCCGTCGGTTACCCGTACTACGCCGTCAGCCTTGATTTCGAAGGTCTTGTCGTGCGAGCCGTACTCTTCGGCTTTTTGAGCCATCAAGCCAACGTTTGGCACGCTACCCATGGTGGTCGGATCGAATGCGCCGTGCTTTTTGCAGTCTTCCAGGACAGCCTGGTAGATGGTGGCGTAGCAGCGATCCGGGATGACAGCCTTGGTATCTTGCAGCGCGCCTTCGGTGTTCCACATCTTGCCCGAGTCACGGATCATCGCCGGCATCGAAGCGTCGACGATCACGTCGCTCGGTACGTGCAGGTTGGTGATGCCTTTGTCGGAGTTGACCATCGCCAGTGGCGGACGTGTGGTGTACACGGCCTGGATGTCGGCTTCGATCTGGGCTTGTTGCTCGGCAGGCAGTGCCTTGATGCGGGCGTACAGGTCGCCGATACCATTGTTCAGGTTGAAGCCGACTTCTTTCAGTGCAGCGGCGTGCTTGGTCAGCGCGTCTTTGAAGTACTCGGCAACGATGATGCCGAACATGATCGGGTCGGAGACTTTCATCATGGTGGCTTTCAAGTGTACTGACAGCAGCACGCCTTGTTTTTTCGCGTCTTCGATTTCAGCGACGATGAAGCTACTCAGCGCTTTTTTGCTCAGGGTCGCGCAATCGATGATCTCACCAGCCTTTACGGTGGTTTTTTCTTTCAGGACCGTCGTGGTGCCATCTTTGGCGACCAGTTCGATTTTAACGGCGTCAGCGGCTTCGATCAGGGCTGATTTTTCGGTGCCGTAGAAGTCGCCGCTGGTCATGTGTGCCACGTGCGACTTCGACTCTGCGCTCCAGGTGCCCATTTTATGCGGGTGCTTGCGCGCGTAATTCTTCACCGACAGCGGTGCGCGACGATCAGAGTTGCCTTCGCGCAAAACCGGGTTGACTGCGCTGCCCTTGATTTTGTCGTAGCGGGACTTGGCTTCCTTGTCCGCGTCGCTGGTCGTTGCTTCCGGGTAATCCGGTATGTCAAAGCCGCTCTCTTGCAGTTCCTTGATGGCTGCTTTGAGCTGCGGAACCGAGGCGCTGATGTTAGGCAGCTTGATCATGTTGGCTTCTGGCGTGGTGGCCAGGGTGCCTAGCTCGGCGAGATGGTTCGGCACTCGTTGGTCGGCGTCAAGGTTCTCGGGGAAGCTTGCGAGAATGCGGCCGGCGAGAGAAATATCGCGGGTTTCGACCGAGATATCGGAAGATGCAGTGAAGGCTTCGATGATGGGGAGTAGCGAGTACGTGGCGAGTGCAGGGGCTTCATCGGTGAAGGTGTAGATGATTTTCGAGCGGATGGACATTTTCGGGAAACTCTCTTCTTTGCTGAGCGTGCACAAAATCTCGAGATGCGCAGGTAGGCGCTTTCGTCCAAAGTCATCAATGAGCCGAAAGTCGAGGGTTCGTCGCGGTGATGTTGAGTGCATCAATAGAGCGTCAAGCGGTTGAACTACGGTAATAGCCCAGCCTGCTCGAGGGTTGAAAGTCTTGATCCAGACGGCTCGACCCTCAGTGACTCATTGGTCACTCGGGCAGTATAACATTGGTCTTATGGATTAATACGATAGTAGTGGGTGCCGGTCGTAGTACGAGAGGCTGGATATTGGCCATTGGTCGGTGTTTCCAGAGCGTTGCCCAGAGGCTGGCGAACGATCTCCGCTGGCCTTGTGCCAAGCGTTCAGGCGGCAAGCGCGCTTCTTGTTGTCCGGCTTGTTGGTTGGGAAGAATACTGTGTCGCTTATCGACCAATGGACCATTTGGTTCCAGTCCTGAACTGGGGTACGCTCGGCAACCATGATGTTTAATCACAAACGGAGTGCAGCATGGGATACCAGAAGATTCAGGTTCCAGCAGTCGGCGACAAAATCACCGTCAACGCAGACCATTCTCTAAACGTGCCGAACAATCCAATCATCCCCTTCATTGAAGGTGATGGTATTGGCGTCGACATCAGCCCAGTCATGATCAAGGTTGTTGATGCTGCTGTTAAGAAGGCTTACGGCGGCGAGCGCAAGATTTCCTGGATGGAAGTCTACGCTGGCGAGAAGGCCACTCAAGTCTACGATCAGGATACCTGGCTGCCTCAGGAAACCCTGGACGCTGTCAAAGATTACGTCGTTTCCATCAAGGGCCCGCTGACCACTCCAGTCGGCGGCGGCATCCGTTCCCTGAACGTTGCCCTGCGTCAACAGCTCGACCTGTATGTTTGCCTGCGCCCAGTGCGTTGGTTCGAAGGTGTGCCTAGTCCGGTCAAGAAGCCAGGCGACGTCGACATGACTATCTTCCGCGAAAACTCCGAAGATATTTATGCAGGTATCGAGTGGAAAGCCGGCTCTCCGGAAGCGATCAAGGTCATCAAGTTCCTCAAAGAGGAAATGGGTGTTACCAAGATCCGTTTCGACCAGAATTGCGGTATCGGCATCAAGCCGGTTTCCCTGGAAGGCACCAAACGTCTGGCGCGCAAGGCTCTGCAGTATGTAGTCGATAACGACCGCGACTCGCTGACCATCGTGCACAAAGGCAACATCATGAAGTTCACCGAAGGTGCCTTCAAAGAGTGGGCCTACGAAGTGGCTGCTGAAGAATTCGGCGCTACCTTGCTCGATGGCGGTCCTTGGATGCAGTTCAAGAACCCGAAAACCGGCAAGAACGTTATCGTTAAAGACGCCATCGCCGATGCCATGCTTCAGCAGATCCTGCTGCGCCCGGCCGAATACGACGTGATCGCGACGCTGAACCTGAACGGTGACTACCTGTCCGACGCCCTGGCTGCTGAAGTTGGCGGTATCGGCATCGCCCCAGGCGCCAACCTGTCCGACACCATTGCCATGTTCGAGGCTACCCATGGCACTGCACCGAAGTACGCTGGCAAAGACCAGGTGAACCCGGGTTCGCTGATCCTGTCCGCTGAAATGATGCTGCGTCACATGGGCTGGACCGAAGCGGCTGACCTGATCATCAAGGGCACCAACGGCGCAATCTCGGCCAAG
Source organism: Pseudomonas sp. ASL3 (assembly GCF_056680425.1). Lineage (NCBI taxonomy): Bacteria > Pseudomonadati > Pseudomonadota > Gammaproteobacteria > Pseudomonadales > Pseudomonadaceae > Pseudomonas > Pseudomonas sp. ASL3. The sequence continues at coordinate 963,365 of NZ_CM155281.1, forward strand.
ACCGTGACCTATGACTTCGAACGTCTGATGGACGGCGCTAAACTGCTGTCTTCTTCCGCGTTCGGCGACGCCCTGATCTCTCACATGTGAGCTGATCGGCGCTAAGCAAAACCGGCCAGTTCAAATTGATTGAACTGGCCGGTTTTTTTTCGGCTGGCTTTTGGTATGACGGTTTGAGGGTGGGCGGCTCAGACGGTCATATTCAGCGGATTATGGGTCAGGTTCGAGGCATCAACAGGGCGGGAAGTCTGGGTTTCGCTCGCTGCTTTGATTTCTACAGCGTGCATCCCTTTGGGGCCCTGGATGATGTTGAAAACGACGGACTGACCCGCTTTCAGGGTCTTGTAGCCTTCCATCGTTATCGCCGAGTAGTGGGCGAACAGGTCATCATCGGGTTTGCCGTCCTCAACAATGAAACCGTAGCCTTTGGCGTTGTTGAACCATTTGACTTTTCCGTGCCTGGTGGGGGTAGTACTGCTGTTTGCCATGCTCACTTCCCTCTGCAAAGGACTCCGTCTGGAGTATGATCCACCTCATCCGCCGGACCGAAAAGAATTTGGTTGACTGCACGGACCCTTTTTACCCAATGTGGGTTCTATTGTTTGTAACACTGTTTTGCCGATAGTCAAGGTCATGCGGCAGTCCATTTAAAAACCGGTCAGACTGCGACTAAATTACTGAATCCGCCCACCTACGAACCTTTCTTTCCATGCATGCATTCAGCCAGATTCGACTAACATTCAATCAGGATCGTCCAGAGACGCACGACGATGGTGCCGCTGGTCTGGCGCTGAAAGAAGCCAAGCCAGCGTTGCAGGCGCCACCGATGTACAAGGTGGTTTTGTTTAATGATGATTACACACCGATGGATTTCGTCGTCGAAGTGCTCGAGGTGTTTTTTAACCTGAATCGCGAGCTGGCGACCAAGGTCATGCTGGCCGTCCATACAGAGGGACGGGCAGTATGTGGATTGTTTACCCGCGACATCGCCGAGACCAAGGCAATGCAGGTCAACCAATACGCCAGGGAAAGCCAGCATCCGCTACTCTGTGAGATCGAGAAGGACGGTTAACGCCGACCACTTGGGTATGAGGTGAAGCTATGTTAAACCGTGAGCTCGAAGTCACCCTCAATCTGGCCTTCAAGGAGGCTCGCTCCAAGCGTCATGAGTTCATGACGGTTGAGCACCTCCTGCTGGCTCTTTTGGATAATGAGGCTGCCGCGACCGTTCTGCGTGCCTGCGGCGCAAACCTCGACAAGCTCAAGCATGATCTGCAGGAGTTCATCGACTCCACGACACCGTTGATTCCCGTTCATGACGAGGATCGCGAAACCCAGCCAACCCTGGGCTTTCAGCGGGTGCTGCAGCGTGCTGTCTTCCATGTGCAGAGTTCGGGCAAGCGGGAAGTCACTGGCGCTAACGTGCTGGTCGCTATTTTCAGCGAGCAAGAAAGCCAGGCAGTGTTTCTGCTCAAGCAGCAGAGCGTTGCCCGGATCGACGTTGTCAACTACATCGCTCATGGCATCTCTAAAGTGCCAGGGCATGGCGATCACTCTGAGGGTGAGCAAGATATGCAGGACGACGAGGGCGGTGAGTCTTCTTCTTCAGGCAATCCTCTGGATGCCTATGCCAGCAACTTGAATGAGCTGGCTCGTCAGGGTCGCATCGATCCGTTGGTCGGGCGCGAGATGGAAGTCGAGCGCGTGGCGCAGATTCTGGCGCGTCGTCGCAAAAACAATCCACTGCTGGTCGGTGAGGCCGGGGTGGGTAAAACCGCCATTGCCGAAGGTCTGGCCAAGCGTATCGTCGACAGTCAGGTGCCTGACCTGCTCGCCAACAGTGTGGTGTATTCCCTCGATTTGGGCGCTTTGCTGGCCGGGACCAAATATCGCGGCGATTTCGAGAAGCGCTTCAAGGCGTTGCTCAATGAATTGCGCAAACGTCCTCAGGCAATTCTGTTCATTGATGAAATCCACACCATCATCGGTGCCGGTGCAGCTTCCGGTGGCGTGATGGATGCGTCCAATCTGCTCAAGCCGCTGTTGTCTTCGGGTGATATCCGGTGCATCGGTTCGACGACCTTCCAGGAATTCCGCGGGATCTTCGAAAAAGATCGGGCGTTGGCGCGGCGTTTCCAGAAAGTCGACGTGTCCGAGCCATCGGTTGAAGACACCATAGGCATCCTGAGGGGCCTCAAGGGGCGTTTCGAGCAGCATCATGGTATCGAGTACAGCGACGAGGCATTGCGCGCTGCTGCTGAGCTGGCATCGCGTTATATCAATGATCGGCACATGCCGGACAAAGCCATTGATGTGATCGACGAGGCGGGGGCTTACCAGCGCCTGCAACCGCTCGAGAAGCGCGTGAAGCGCATCGAAGTGGCCCAGGTCGAAGATATCGTGGCCAAGATCGCGCGTATTCCGCCTAAACACGTCAACAGCTCCGACAAGGAACTGCTGCGTAACCTCGAGCGCGACCTCAAGTTGACCGTATTTGGTCAGGATGCAGCGATCGATGCGTTGTCGACGGCAATCAAATTGTCGCGCGCAGGTCTGAAATCGCCGGATAAACCGGTCGGCTCGTTCCTGTTTGCCGGTCCTACCGGCGTCGGCAAGACCGAAGCAGCCCGCCAGTTGGCCAAGGCACTGGGTATCGAGTTGGTGCGGTTCGACATGTCTGAGTACATGGAACGCCATACCGTCTCGCGCTTGATCGGTGCGCCGCCAGGTTACGTCGGGTTCGATCAGGGCGGTTTGCTGACCGAGGCGATCACCAGGCAGCCGCATTGCGTACTGCTGCTCGATGAGATCGAGAAGGCGCATCCGGAAGTCTTCAACCTGCTGTTGCAGGTGATGGATCACGGTACGCTGACCGATAACAATGGGCGCAAAGCGGACTTCCGCAATGTGATTGTGATCATGACCACCAACGCCGGTGCGGAAACCGCGGCGCGGGCATCGATTGGCTTCACTCATCAAGATCACTCTTCCGATGCAATGGAAGTGATCAAGAAGAGCTTTACGCCAGAATTCCGCAACCGTCTGGACACCATTATCCAATTTAGTCGCCTCAGCCATGAGGTCATTAAAAGCGTGGTGGACAAGTTCCTTACCGAACTGCAGGCGCAACTGGAAGACAAGCGTGTGCTGCTTGAAGTGACTGATGCCGCCAGAACCTGGTTGGCAGAAGGTGGCTACGATGCGCAGATGGGTGCACGACCAATGGCTCGTTTGATCCAGGACAAGATCAAGCGTCCGCTGGCTGAAGAGATTCTCTTTGGCGAGTTGGCCGAGCACGGTGGTGTAGTGCACATCGACGTCAAGGACGGGGAAATGACCTTCGACTTCGAGACAACGGCAGAAATGGCCTGAGCCAAAACAAAAAGCCCTGCATTCCACTGAAAGGTGGGGTGCAGGGCTTTTTTGTGCCCGCGCGAGGGGACTGATTTATTTTCAGCGCTTCATCGAAAATCAATCTGTCCCGCTGTTGAGGTCGGGGACAGATTGATTTTTCAAAGAGCGCGAAAAATAAATCAGTCCCCTTCGGGCACACAAAAACGCCCGGCAGATGCCAGGCGTTTTTGTTAAGACCTGTTAGCGGGCGCGGTAAGTGATACGCCCTTTGGTCAGGTCGTAGGGCGTCATTTCGACGCGCACTTTATCGCCGGTAAGAATACGGATGTAGTTCTTACGCATTTTGCCGGAAATATGCGCGGTGACGACATGTCCGTTTTCCAACTCCACACGAAACATGGTGTTGGGCAGGGTGTCGACGACAGTGCCTTCCATTTCCAAGCTTTCTTCTTTCGACATGCAGTAAAAGCCCTCGGTATCCAATGAATGGCCCGGTGCAACTGCGCCAGGCAAAAGCGGCGTGCATTGTGCCCGAAAAATAGGGGTTAAGCCAAGGCTTCAATAAAGAGTGACCCATCTCTGATTTGTCAGCAGCTCAATCGGGCGATATTGGGTTTTGTAATTCATCTTTTTGCAGTTCTTTATCCAGTACCCCAGGTAGACCGCATGGAGCTGCAGCCGGGCGGCCTCGCCGATCTGCCAGAGAATCGCGTAGCGGCCCAGACTGCGGCGTTCTTCGCTCGGTTCGTAGAAGGTGTAAACCGCTGAAAGACCGTTCGGCAGAAGGTCGGTGACGGCCACTGCCAGCAAGCGCTCGCCGAGGCGAAATTCGTAGAATCTGGAGAAGGGCAGATCCCGTACCAGAAAAGTTGAAAACTGATCTCGGCTGGGGGGGTACATGTCGCCATCGGCGTGCCGTTGTTCGATATAGCGCTTATACAGGTCGAAGTATTCTTCGCTGAACCGTGGCTGGGCCGGGCGTACCTGCAAGTCGGAATTGCGCTTGAAAATGCGTTTTTGCTGGCGGTCCGGTACGAACAGTCCTACCGGGATGCGCGCAGGAACGCACGCGCTGCAATTCTGGCAGTGAGGCCGATAAAGATGGTCGCCGCTGCGGCGAAAGCCCATGTCGGAAAGATCGGCATACACCTGTACATCCATCGGCTGGCTAGGGTCCAGAAACAGCGTTGTCGCCTGTTCCTCTGGCAAATAGCTACAGGAATGGGGTTGAGTGGCATAAAACTTAAGCCGCGCCAGCTCGGTCATGATCAACCCTCGGATAAAACCTTTAGTAAGAGTGTATGTCAGCCTATGAAACTCGCCTAGGTAACCAGTCGGCGATATTGGGCTGATCCAGATGCTCGCGAAGGTAGTGGGCGAACGTTGTGCGCGCAATGGCTCTGGCGCCGAAGCTGTGCAGATGTTGGGTCGGCATTTGGCAGTCGATCAGCACGAAGCCCCAGGCGGTCAGGCGCTCGACCAGCGTCGCAAAGCCGACTTTCGAAGCGTTGTCCGCCCGGCTGAACATGGACTCGCCAAAAAACAGCCGGCCTATTGCCAGGCCATAAAGCCCTCCGACCAAAATGCCTTGCTCCCAGACTTCCACGCTATGGGCGTGGCCACGTCGATGAAGCTCAAGGTAGGCCGATTGCATCGAGCCGGTAATCCAGGTGCCGTTGGCGTAGGTGCGTGGCGCAGCGCAGGCTTGAATCACCGCAGCGAAATTCTGATCGAAGGTCACCTGATAGCGCTCTTGGCGCAATACTTTGCCCAGACTACGCGAAATGTGCAGCTCTTCAGGAAAAAGCACCGTTCGCGGATCGGGCGACCACCACAGAATCGGCTGTCCCTCCTCAAACCAGGGAAAGCAGCCATGCCGATAGGCCTGGATCAAGCGGTCGGCGGACAGGTCGCCACCTGCGGCGAGCAAGCCGTTAGGCTCGCGCATGGCTTTTTCCAGTGGCGGGAATGTCAGGGTATTGCGTTGTAACCAGGTCAACATGGCATCAGGACTTAACGAAAGGGGAGGGCGGAACAAGCGGCTGTTGCAACTCTACGTTGTCGATGTGGTCGTAGACGATCTCGTTGAAGAAACGTGGGGCGGATTTGTATGACAAGGCGTTGTAATCGACGGCTTCAACATCTGACAGCGCAGTACCCGGATGTTTGATGTTGCTCATGAAACACCCCATAAGTCTTTGTCACAAAAGACAATGCATGCTCAAATTGAGCCGTTCGATCGGCGCTTGAAGATATGCTACACCCAAGCCAGACTAGCGTGGCATCGGCCGTGCAAACCCGTACAATGCCGACTTTATTGGCGTATTTTCAAGTTCTCGTCCGAGTGAGAAGCAAAAGCAGTCGTTGTTTTATTCTTACCGGACGCTAGAGCGTAGTATTTCGTAGTCAATCATTAGATGTTCGCGCTAAGGCGCAGGAAAAGAAGCGTTTTGAAGAAATCCACCGTAGCACCTAGCCCCGTTCCGCTGTGGCGTCAGCAATTGCACTACCGGCTCAAGGAAGGTGCGCTGATTGCCTTTGGCGCCCTGTGCCTGTATCTGATGATGGCGTTGTTGACCTATGACCAGGCCGATCCCGGCTGGAGCCATACCAGCAATGCCCAGCAGGTACAGAACGCTGCGGGCCGCGCTGGCGCATTCTCGGCCGACATACTGTTCATGGTGCTAGGCTATTTCGCGTACATATTCCCGCTGTTGCTGGCGATCAAGGCATTTCAAGTTTTCCGTCAGCGCCATGAGCCGTGGCAGTGGAGCGGCTGGCTGTTCTCCTGGCGCCTGATCGGTCTGGTGTTCCTGGTGCTGTCCGGTGCGGCCCTGGCCCATATCCATTTTCACTTCACTGCGGGCCTGCCGGCATCGGCCGGCGGTGCGCTGGGCGAAAGCCTGGGCGATCTGGCGAAAAACGCGCTGAATATCCAGGGCAGTACGCTGCTGTTCATCGCCTTGTTCCTGTTTGGTCTGACAGTTTTCACCGACCTTTCCTGGTTCAAGGTGATGGACGTCACAGGCAAGATCACCCTGGACCTGTTCGAATTGTTCCAGGGCGCCGCCAATCGCTGGTGGACAGCCCGTAGCGAGCGCAGGCAGATGGTTGCTCAGTTGCGTGAGGTCGATACCCGCGTCAGTGAAGTGGTGGCGCCTGTCGCCCCGGATCGTCGGGAGCAGGCCAAGGCCAAAGAGCGTTTGATCGAGCGCGAACAAGCCCTCAGCAAACACATGACCGAGCGCGAAAAACACGTGCCCGCCGTGATTGCCCCCGCACCGGCGAAAGTGCCGGAACCGAGCAAGCGCGTGCAGAAAGAGAAACAGGCGCCCTTGTTCATCGACAGCGCGGTGGAAGGTACCTTGCCGCCGATTTCGATCCTTGATCCGGCCGAGAAGAAAAAACTCAATTACTCCCCTGAATCGCTGGCTGCCGTCGGTCACCTGCTGGAAATCAAGCTCAAGGAGTTTGGTGTGGAGGTCACAGTCGACTCCATTCATCCAGGTCCGGTGATCACGCGCTACGAAATTCAGCCGGCAGCCGGGGTCAAGGTCAGCCGAATCTCCAACCTGGCCAAGGATCTGGCGCGTTCGCTGGCCGTGACCAGTGTGCGTGTGGTTGAGGTGATCCCCGGCAAGACCACCGTGGGTATCGAGATCCCCAACGAAGACCGGCAGATCGTGCGTTTCTCCGAAGTGTTGTCCACGCCAGAGTACGATGACGCCAAGTCGCCAGTGACCCTGGCACTGGGGCATGACATCGGCGGCCGGCCAGTGATTACCGACCTGGCGAAAATGCCACACCTGTTGGTGGCCGGTACCACCGGTTCCGGTAAATCGGTGGGGGTTAACGCCATGATCCTGTCGATCCTGTTCAAGTCGGGCCCGGAAGACGCCAAGCTGATCATGATCGACCCGAAGATGCTGGAACTGTCGATCTACGAAGGCATTCCGCATCTGCTGTGCCCAGTGGTCACCGACATGAAAGACGCGGCCAACGCCCTGCGCTGGAGCGTCGCCGAGATGGAACGGCGCTACAAGCTGATGGCGAAGATGGGCGTACGTAACCTGTCGGGCTTCAACCACAAGGTCAAAGAGGCTCAAGACGCCGGCACGCCGCTCGAAGATCCGTTGTACAAACGCGAAAGCATTCACGACATAGCGCCGCTGTTAACCAAATTGCCGACCATCGTGGTGGTGGTGGACGAGTTCGCCGACATGATGATGATCGTCGGTAAAAAGGTCGAAGAGCTGATCGCCCGGATCGCCCAAAAAGCCCGGGCAGCCGGTATCCACTTGATTCTCGCCACCCAGCGTCCTTCGGTGGACGTGATCACCGGTCTGATCAAGGCCAACATCCCGACGCGCATGGCGTTCCAGGTGTCGAGCAAGATCGATTCCCGGACCATCATCGATCAGGGCGGCGCCGAACAATTGCTCGGCCATGGTGACATGCTGTACATGCCGCCCGGCACCAGCCTGCCAATCCGTGTCCATGGCGCTTTTGTGTCCGACGATGAGGTCCACCGCGTCGTAGAGGCGTGGAAACTGCGAGGCTCACCTGACTACAACGAAGACATTCTGGCGGGCGTTGAAGAGCCTGGTAGTGGCTTCGACGGCGGCAGCGAAGGTGCTGAAGACAGCGAAAGCGATGCGCTGTATGACGAAGCGGTACGTTTCGTCCTGGAAAGCCGTCGCGCTTCCATTTCCGCGGTACAGCGCAAGCTGAAGATCGGTTACAACCGTGCCGCCCGAATGATCGAAGCGATGGAAATGGCGGGCGTCGTGACGTCCATGAACACCAACGGCTCGCGTGAGGTCATTGCGCCGAGCCCGGTACGCGACTGACCCGAACAGCGTGGCAATACGCTGTTCGGACTTCACTGAATTCAAAGAGGACTCCCATGCGACTTATCCGCATGCTGTTGGTATCTGCACTGGCTTTTTCCGCTATCCCGGCCCATGCCGATGGCAAGGACGTCGCGCGACTCACCCAATTGCTTGAAAAATCGCAAACCCTGACCGCCCGGTTTTCTCAACTGACACTGGACGGCAGCGGCACCCAATTGCAGGAAACAGCCGGCGATATGTCGTTGCAGCGTCCCGGCCTGTTTTACTGGCACACGGATGCCCCTCAGGAGCAACTGATGGTCTCCAACGGGAAAAAAGTCTCGTTGTGGGATCCGGATCTGCGACAGGTGACGATCAAGACCCTCGACCAGCGTCTGACCCAGACACCGGCGCTGCTGCTGTCTGGCGATGTGTCCAAGATCAGCGAAAGCTTCGACATCAGCGCCAAGGAAGCCGGCGGTGTGATCGACTTCATACTCAAGCCCAAGACCAAGGACACGCTGTTCGACAGCCTGCGTCTGTCTTTCCGCAACGGCATGATCAATGACATGCAACTGATCGACAGCGTCGGCCAGCGCACCAATATTCTGTTCACAGGGGTAAAAGCCAACGAGCCAATCCCGGCGAGCAAGTTCCAGTTCGTAATCCCGAAAGGCGCTGATGTCATTCAGGAATAAGAGGTTTTAACCGCGGCCCATGGATTTGTTTCGTAGTGACCCGATAGCTCAACCCCTGGCTGCGCGCCTGCGTCCGGCCAACCTGGACGAGTACGTCGGTCAGGAGCACCTGCTCGCGCGCGGTAAGCCTTTGCGCGAAGCGCTGGAGCAGGGCGCCTTGCATTCGATGATTTTCTGGGGCCCGCCGGGCGTCGGTAAAACTACCCTGGCGCGGCTGCTGGCGAAAGTCTCCGATGCGCATTTCGAAACGGTCTCGGCAGTGCTGGCCGGGGTCAAGGAAATCCGTCAGGCGGTCGAAATCGCCAAGCAGCAGGCAGGGCAATATGGTCGTCGCACCATCCTGTTTGTCGACGAAGTGCACCGTTTCAACAAGTCGCAACAGGACGCGTTTTTGCCCTATGTGGAAGACGGCACCTTGATTTTCATCGGTGCGACCACTGAAAACCCGTCCTTTGAATTGAACAATGCCTTGCTCTCCCGTGCACGGGTCTACGTCCTGAAAAGCCTCGACGAAGCGGCGCTGCACAAGCTGGTGCAGCGCGCGCTGACCGAAGAGCGTGGCTTGGGCAAGCATCAGCTGAGCCTGAGCGACGAAGGTTTCAAAATGCTCTTGGCCGCCGCTGATGGTGACGGTCGGCGCTTGCTCAACCTGCTGGAAAACGCCTCCGACCTGGCCGAAGACGGCAGCGAGATCAGTCTCGAACTGCTGCAAAGCCTGCTTGGCGACAGTCGTCGTCGGTTCGATAAGGGTGGCGAAGCGTTTTACGATCAGATTTCCGCGCTGCATAAATCGATTCGCGGCTCCAACCCTGACGCCGCGCTGTACTGGTTCGCGCGGATGATCGATGGCGGTTGCGATCCGCTGTACCTGGCCCGCCGTGTCGTACGCATGGCCAGTGAAGACATCGGCAATGCCGACCCTCGCGCGCTGACGTTATGCCTGTCGGCGTGGGATGTGCAGGAACGCCTGGGCAGCCCCGAAGGTGAGCTGGCAGTGGCGCAAGCCATCGTTTATCTGGCTTGCGCACCGAAAAGCAACGCCGTGTACATGGGCTTCAAGGCAGCAATGCGCGAGGCGACCGAGCATGGTTCGCTGGAAGTGCCTCTGCACTTGCGCAATGCCCCGACCAAATTGATGAAGCAGCTCGGCTACGGCGAAGAATATCGGTATGCCCACGATGAGCCCGATGCTTACGCCGCTGGCGAAGACTACTTCCCGGACAATCTTGAACCACGTCAGTATTACCAACCGGTACCACGCGGCCTTGAGCTGAAGATCGGGGAAAAGCTCAATCATCTGGCGGCGCTGGACAAGGTCAGCCCGCGCAAGCGGAGAAAGTAGTGATTCGATTGATTCTTGCAGTATCCGCGGGGGGTATCGCTGGTACATTATTGCGCTTCGCCACCGCCAACTGGATTTCGGCGAACTGGCCGCGCCACTTCTATACCGCAACGCTGGCCGTTAACATCATCGGCTGCTTGCTGATCGGTTACCTGTACGGACTGTTCCTGTTGCGTCCCGAAGTGCCGATCGAGATTCGTGCGGGCCTGATGGTAGGTTTTCTGGGTGGCCTGACGACGTTTTCATCCTTTTCACTGGATACGCTGCGCTTGCTGGAAAGCGGGCAGGTTCCGCTGGCCTTGGGTTATGCGGCCATCAGCGTATTCGGCGGGCTGCTCTCAACATGGGCTGGCCTGTCTTTGACCAAACTTTGATAGACGAGAGAACGATATGCTCGATTCCAAACTGTTACGTACCCAACTTCAGGACGTAGCGGATCGCCTGGCGTCCCGTGGTTTTACCCTGGACGTGGCTCGCATCGAAGCGCTGGAGAACCAGCGCAAGACCGTCCAGACCCGCACTGAACAGTTGCAGGCCGAGCGTAACGCCCGTTCCAAATCCATCGGTCAAGCCAAGCAGCGCGGCGAAGACATCGGGCCGTTGATGGCAGACGTCGAGCGCATGGCTGACGAACTGAGCGCTGGCAAGGTCGAGCTGGACAACATCCAGGCCGAGCTGGATGGGATGTTGCTGAGCATGCCGAACCTGCCGCACGAATCGGTTCCGGTTGGTGCTGACGAAGACGACAACGTTGAAGTCCGCCGCTGGGGCACACCGGCCGCGTTCGACTTCGAGATCAAGGATCACGTTGCACTGGGCGAAAAATACGGCTGGCTGGATTTCGAAACCGCTGCCAAATTGTCCGGCGCGCGCTTCGCCCTGCTGCGCGGCCCCATCGCTCGTCTGCACCGTGCATTGGCACAGTTCATGGTCAATCTGCACACCAGCGAACATGGCTACGAAGAGGCTTACACCCCGTATCTGGTGCAGGCGCCTGCGTTGCAGGGTACAGGCCAGTTGCCGAAGTTCGAGGAAGACCTGTTCAAGATCTCCCGTGAAGGTGAAGCAGATCTGTACCTGATCCCGACCGCGGAAGTGTCGCTGACCAATATCGTTTCCGGCGAAATTCTCGATCCGAAACAACTGCCGCTGAAATTTGTTGCGCATACACCCTGCTTCCGCAGTGAGGCTGGTGCATCGGGCCGTGATACACGCGGGATGATTCGTCAGCACCAGTTCGACAAAGTCGAGATGGTCCAGATTGTCGAGCCCAACCGGTCGCAAGCCGCGCTGGAAAGCCTCACCGGCAACGCCGAGCGCGTTCTGCAACTGCTGGAGCTGCCTTACCGCGTACTGGCCTTGTGCACCGGTGACATGGGCTTCAGCGCGGTCAAGACCTACGACCTTGAAGTCTGGATCCCGAGCCAGGACAAATATCGCGAAATTTCCTCGTGCTCCAATTGCGGTGATTTCCAGGCGCGGCGCATGCAAGCGCGCTGGCGCAACCCGGAAACCGGCAAGCCAGAGCTGGTCCACACCTTGAACGGCTCCGGTCTGGCCGTAGGTCGGACCTTGGTCGCGGTGCTGGAAAACTATCAGCAAGCCGACGGTTCGATTCGTATTCCTGAGGTGCTCAAGCCTTACATGGGTGGACTTGAGGTCATCGGCTAAATGGAATTCCTGCCGCTGTTCCATAACCTGCGTGGCAGTCGCGTACTGGTAGTGGGTGGGGGGGAGATTGCCTTGCGCAAATCACGCCTGCTCGCTGATGCCGGGGCGTTGCTGCGGGTTGTCGCACCTGAAATAGAAGCGCAGTTGTGCGAGTTGGTGGAGCGCAGCGGTGGCGAACTGATTTTACGTGGCTATAGCGAAAACGATCTCGATGGCTGCGTGCTGATCATCGCCGCCACCGATGATCAGCCGCTCAATGCACAGGTGTCGCACGATGCCCGGCAGCGTTGCGTGCCCGTCAACGTGGTGGATGCGCCGGCACTTTGCAGCGTGATATTTCCAGCCATCGTTGACCGTTCACCATTGGTGATTGCGGTGTCCAGTGGCGGTGATGCTCCGGTGCTGGCGCGGTTGATTCGGGCGAAGCTGGAAACCTGGATTCCCTCGACGTATGGCCAATTGGCTGGCCTCGCGGCGCGCTTTCGCACGGAGGTCAAAAACCTGTTTCCCGACGTGCAGCAGCGTCGGGCATTTTGGGAAGACGTGTTCCAGGGTCCGATCGCCGATCGTCAACTGGCTGGGCAGGGCGCTGAAGCCGAGCGTTTGCTGCTCGCCAAGATCAACGGCGAGGCACCCAACGCGCCGGGCGAAGTGTATCTGGTGGGAGCAGGGCCGGGTGATCCGGACTTGCTGACGTTCCGCGCCTTGCGGCTGATGCAGCAAGCCGATGTGGTGCTTTACGACCGCTTGGTGGCGCCCGCGATTCTCGAACTTTGCCGACGCGATGCCGAGCGGGTTTATGTGGGTAAGCAACGTGCCGATCATGCGCTTCCGCAAGATGAGATCAATCAGCAGTTGGTTGAGCTGGCCAAGCAGGGCAAGCGGGTATTGCGCCTGAAGGGCGGCGACCCGTTCATTTTTGGGCGTGGCGGCGAAGAGATCGAGGAGCTGGCGGCCCACGGTATTCCGTTCCAGGTAGTACCGGGCATTACCGCTGCCAGCGGTTGTGCAGCCTACGCCGGTATTCCGCTGACCCACCGTGATTACGCGCAATCGGTGCGCTTCGTCACCGGGCATCTGAAAGACGGCACCACGGACCTGCGCTGGGACGACCTGGTCGCACCTGCACAGACGCTGGTGTTTTACATGGGCCTGATCGGCTTGCCGATTATCTGTGAACAGCTGATCAAGCATGGCCGTTCTGCGGACACGCCTGCGGCGCTGATCCAGCAAGGCACCACGCCGAATCAGCGGGTGTTTACCGGTACATTGGCCAACCTGCCACAGCTGGTTGCGGAGCATAAAGTCCATGCGCCGACGCTGGTTATCGTCGGCGAAGTGGTCCAGTTGCGGGAAAAACTGGCGTGGTTCGAAGGCGCTCAGTCACAGGTCTAGCATTTCAATCCGTGCCTTGAACATCCGCGTTTGCGGGTGATCAAGGTAGCGTCTTCTCTCAAGCAGCGACCCAGATGCCGCGCCCCGTCAGGCGTTCGCGATCATGGCCTGCATCAAGATTCAACGCGGGACCTTTTGGCACGATACCGGTCGGGTTGATGGTGCGGTGACTGGCGTAGTAGTGGTGCTTGATGTGCTCAAAATCCACGGTTTCGGCAACGCCTTCCCACTGATACAACTCACGCAGCCAGTTGCTCAGGTTCGGGTAATCGGCAATCCGCCGCAGGTTGCACTTGAAGTGCCCGTAATACACGGCATCGAAACGCACGATGGTGGTGAACAGGCGCACGTCGGCCTCGGTCAGATATTCACCGGTCAGATAGCGATTTTTGCTTAGCAGCACTTCCAGCGAATCCAGTTCCGCAAACAACCCGTCGAAAGCCTGCTCGTAAGCGCCCTGCGACGTGGCGAAGCCTGCGCGGTAAACGCCGTTATTGATGGCCGGATAGATTCGATCGTTCAGTTCATTAATCGCAGGACGCAGCGACTCGGGATAGAGGTCCAGACGATTGCCCGTCAGGCCGTCGAACGCCGAGTTGAACATGCGGATGATCTCCGATGACTCGTTGCTCACGATGCGTTGTTCGTGCTTATCCCACAGCAGCGGCACGGTCACGCGGCCGGTGTAAGTGGCGTCATCAGCGGTGTAGCGCTGGTGAATGAAGTCGAAGTTGTCCAGTTTGTCGCCAGTAGAGCCGGTGGTCTTGTCGAAGGTCCAGCCGTTTTCCAGCATCAACCAACTGACCACGGACACGTCGATCAAGCTTTCCAGGCCCTTGAGCTTGCGCAGGATCAGGGTGCGATGGGCCCATGGGCAGGCGAGGGACACGTACAGGTGGTAGCGGCCAGCTTGTGCGGCGAAGCCACCTTCACCGCTCGGGCCGGGTTTGCCGTCAGCGGTGATCCAGTGGCGGCGTTGCGCGTTTTCACGTTGGAAGGCGCCGTCGTTGCTGCTTTCGTACCACTGGTCATGCCAGCGTCCCTCGACCAGAAGGCCCATGTCTGACTCCTAAGCTGTTTAGCGTTGAAGGCCAGTTTAATTGCATTGCTTCGAACGAATAGCGCAAAGCATGGGCAATTATGATCGGTTAAATCGATCGGTCGCGAGCGTCCCAATACTGCTGGGCCAGCACGAAGGCCTCATCGCGCGGCGTCCCCAGGCCACGCAAAGCCAGCGCCATGGTCGAAATCAAGGCCAGTTGCGGGTAGCTGTCTTCTACTTCGCCGCGCCACAAAGCGACCAGTTGCGCAGGATCGAGGGTCGCGGGTTTGACATGGCGTCTTGGCGACAGCGCGGGCCATTCCTCATCCCAGCTTTGCCCGGCCGTGGTGCCGTACAAATGGCTGATGGTGTCCGGGTTGATTTCGACCTCACCGCCATCGCCCTTGATCACAATCGCATGGTCTCCCAGCAAGCCGCTGGCGTCGCGGTGCATGCCCTGATAGCCGGGGTGGAAAATGCTTTGCAGGCCACAGCGGGCGCCCAGCGGATTGAGAACCCGCGCCAGTGAATGGATCGGCGAACGCAGGCCCAGGGTGTTGCGCAGGTCGATCATTCGCTGCAATTGCGGCGCCCAATCGCCCAGCGGGATAAACGCCAGGTTGTGTTGTTCGAGCGCTGTACCGACCTCCTGCCAATTGCGGCACAGCGGGATGCCCAGCAGGTCGAGCAATTGCTCGCTGTACAGGCGACCTGCGGTATGTGCGCCGCCGCCGTGCAACAGTACGCGAACGCCGTTTTGCGCCAGGCACTTGGCGGCGAGCAGATACCACGGCAGGTGGCGTTTCTTGCCGGCGTAGGTCGGCCAGTCGATATCGACCTGCAAGGCTGGGGTCTGCAAGCGTTCGCGCACTGCCTCGGTGAAGCCTGCCAGCTCCTCCGCGCTTTCTTCCTTGTGCCGCAACAGCATCAGAAAAGCGCCGAGCTGGGTGTCTTCGACTTTCTCGTCGAGCAACATGCCCATGGCCTCCCGGGCTTCTTCGCGGGTCATATTGCGCGCCCCGCGTTTGCCCTTGCCAAGGATGCGCACGAACTGGGCGAACGGATGCTCGGCAGGGGTTTCGGTGATCAGCGGGGCAATAGTGGTCATATGCAATTCGTCGGCTTGGGCAGGCCCGCCAGCTTGGCGGCAAGTTTGGCGGGAGTGCCATTGAACAGGCGATTGAGGTGCAGGCTGTTGCCCTTTTCCGGGCCCAGCTTCAACGCCGTGTATTTGATCAGCGGGCGGGTCGCGGGCGACAACTGAAACTCGGCATAAAAAGCCCGCAGCAATTCCAGGATCTCCCAGTGTTCCGGGCTGAGAATGATGTCTTCCTGCACAGCGAGGGCGGCGGCGACCTCAGTCGACCAGTCGTTCAGGTCTTCGAGGAAGCCGTCCTTGTCCAGAGCAACGCTGCGCTCGGCAATCATCAACTGTTTCATAGCCAGGTGTTGACCTTGTCGAAGCGGATCGACAGCGCGACGAAGCCTGCGTAGTCGACGCTTTCGACCCAGTGCGGAGCCTCAAGGTCGCGAGCCAGGATATCTTCCTCAAGTGCGAACAGCGTGATCGACGCTATTTGCGCTTCCAGGTCGCGACGCGGCGCGCAATCAGGGCGCAGGGCGTACGTCGCATCGCCGCACAGCAAAATGGCGTCCTCCTTGCCGAGCACGCGCAGGCAACTCGTCAGACGGCTATCTGCAAAGGGGGAGTGAGACAAAACATGCAAAGTCGACATCAGAGCGTTATCACTTGGTCGTAGCGGTCAATAATCACGGAAATTTCTGACGCATGAAGCAGCTGTAGTGTGTCCATATTCAACCCCGCAGGAAAAACCCCGCGTTCTGCCAGGCTGTCGCCACAAGCATAAATGTCCTCGATGCCAAACAGCGACAGGGCCTTCAGGTTAGCCGTCAGGTCCTTCTGTTGTACTTGAGCGGCCATTTGCTCGGGTAAAAGCTGGAACACCCCGTCATCGAGAAACAGTAAGCCGATGGGCAAATCGAAGGCGCCGCCCGCCAGCACGATATCCAGTGCCTCTCGTGCGCCGGGGCCTGACCACGGGGCCTGACGGCTGATAATCAACAAGGATTTAGACATCTCAAGGCCCTCCGAAGCAGATCAGTCGGTCGGCCATCTGCACCGCATCATGCAACTGGCCAAGTCCGGACAGCTCCCACGGTGCTGGCAGATTGACTGCCGGTCGCGCATAGCGCAGAGCTTCTTCTTCATTCAAGACGCCGCGACGCAAGGCGGCGGCGATGCACACCACGCCATCGAGTTGATGCTGGCTGACGAATTCGCGCCATTGGCGGGGCAGGTCCTGCTCATCCTGAGGCGTGACGATATTGCCCGACGCGCTGTGCACGCCATCCTGATAGAAAAACAGCCGGACAATCTCATGGCCGCCAGCCAGCGCCGCCTGGGCAAACAGCAAGGCACGGCGGGAAGAGGGCGCATGGGCCGCGGAGAAAAGGGCAATGGCGAACTTCATGGTCGGCTCAGTCAATGAATCTGCAGCCATGATAAAGAGTTTGCGGACAGCAGACAGCAAAAAGCCCGCTAAGCGGGCTTTTTGTTGAAGCTCAACAGCACATCAATCTCTGCTGCCACCCATCAGGCCGAACAACTGCAACAGGCTGATGAACAGGTTGTAGATCGATACATACAGGCTGATGGTCGCCATGATGTAGTTACGCTCGCCGCCATGGATGATGGCGCTGGTCTGGAACAGGATGCAGACCGAGGAGAACAGCACGAAACCGGCGCTGATCGCCAATTGTAGCCCGCTGATCTGGAAGAACATGCTCGCCAGCACAGCGCCCAGCAGGACGAAGAAGCCGGCGGTGATGAAACCACCGAGGAAGCTCATGTCCTTGCGAGTGATCAGCACGTAGGCGGACAAGCCACCAAATACCAGCGCGGTCATTGCAAATGCCGAACTGACAACCTCAGCACCGCCCTGCATACCCAGGTAGCGGTTGAGAATCGGGCCCAGCAGATAACCCATGAAACCGGTCAAGGCGAAGGTCGACACCAGCCCCCAAGCCGAGTCGCGCAATTTATTGGTAAGGAAGAAAAGGCCATAAAAGCCGATCAGCACCACGAATACGTTCGGGTAACGAACATGATTCTGCTGAGCGATAAAAGCCATCAAGCCGCTGAAGGCGAGGGTGATAGCCAGAAGACCGTATGTGTTGCGCAGGACGCGGCTAACCTCTAGCTGCTCGGCCTGCACGCCGTTCTTAACTGCGTAATCCTGTTCGCGCATGGCGCAACTCCTGGTGATTGAAATGTTCAGACGCAAAGATCATAACAGAGGCTCTGCTGCTGGCTATCAAGAGAGTTTGACAGTGTGTTTCATTCGGGTATTATGGCGCCCGCAACGCAACGGAGGTGTGGCCGAGTGGTTTAAGGCAGCAGTCTTGAAAACTGCCGACTGTAACAGGTCCATGAGTTCGAATCCCATCGCCTCCGCCATATTTACGCCTAAAGGCCCCGTATTACGGGGCCTTTTTGCTATCAGCGCTTTCTGTTCCCCCATTTGTTCCCCCACACACGACGCGCTTCCTATTGATCAGCCTTTGCCCCTGCAATCGTAGCGCTTGCTGGAGCACGCTGTTGTAGGTTTCAATTGATTCGACCATCGGTCGCTCTGAAGAGCTACACGCTGCGTCTTGGATCTGTTATCGGAGTTTCAAGGTTGGATGGCGCAGAGGCTATCCACTGCGATGAGGCGCGGGTGTGGATGTGGGTGCTAAAGAGTCTGATCGAGAAGGTTGACAGCAAAATAGCCTGCCAGTCCCGGGCCCACTGTATGCCTGGCTGGAGAAAGCACAGCACCAAGTGACGACGCAACATGCGCTGGGTAAAGCACAGTCGCCGATGAGATCAATCGTCGCCTGCTCGATGTACGTGAAATTTTCGAACAGACGTCCGCGGCCAGCGAGGAATCCCGTTCTCTTTGTTCGTAGTATTGACTCGTGGATTAGCTTGCCCCTCAAGCAGGCTGCAAACTGCCTGCCCAAACCGGCCTAGGTCCGGTAAGACATTGCAAGGATTCAGGTTATGGAATTGCCACTGGAAACGGTTGCCCTTTTTTCCCTCAAGCTGGCTTATGAGAAGGAGGGCGATAGTCCGATTTTGCGTCAAGACACGATAATGAGTGATTACCAGAAAGACGTGTTCGGCTTGCTTGTGCGTAAAGGTGATGTCGAAGCTATCCAGCTGAAAATGGATGAGTGTCTGGGGTTGGCGTTGAACGCTTTAGGCGGTGCCGATACACCGCTAGGGCGGGAGCTTCACAAGCTGTCAGCTGACTTTAGTTGTGTGGAGACGATGGAGGCGCTCGATGCCCCGTTAACTGCACTCAAGGACTACTTAAAAGACGTTCAGTAATAAGCCGTCGTCATCGGAACATTCGCACAACGTGAGTCTGGCGCTCACTCCATGACGTCCTCATAGATTCTAGAGGGCATTGCGACATCAATGCATTTGGTTGATGCGATCAACTCTCCAGCCTGCCCAGAGGGTGTGACTATGACTCGATGTGGGCTGCTGGGTTTACTGGGTTCTGGTTGGTATCAAAGCTGTCGCGAACTCACACAATGACGTTTCGCTTTTCCTGTGGGGATTCTGCTGTCAGACGACGCCTACGCGAACCGGGTCATCGAACGCTTTATCGAGTCGCTGAAGGCTAAGATTGCGTATAGCGATCTTGGCGCTCGCTTGAGGAGTGGCTCTGGCTCTGCTCACGACGGTAAAGTTCGCTACGTTTGGGTGAGAGAGAGCGGGGTAAGCATAGAAGGCCTCATTATCACCTGGCAATCCTGCTGAATTACGATGCCTTCAATGCACTGGGTAAGTTCGAGCCAGCAGGGATAACATGTTTAACCGTCTGGTGGAGGCTTGGCCAGTGCCCTAGGCTTGCCAGTAGAGGCAGTCAGCGGCTTGGTCGAGATCCCGAGTAATCCGTACTATCACCTGAATCGTGAGGATTTGGCTGGACAGGCTGAGTTCTTTTTCAGGGCTAGCTATCTCTGTAAGGCTGCAACCAAGGCTTTTGGGGATGGTCATCATGGCTTTGGGGCTAGCCGGATCTGATACTACTCGTTTGCCTTTACATGTAGTCACAGGCTAGCGACGGGCTTTCTCAATCGCCGCTAGCTGCGGATGGATGAGCAAGGTAGCGGAATGGACTGGTTTGTCTGGCTTGTTGAGCTATGCAGCCTATGGATGACGGTCCTTAACATCGAGGAAGTCATGTTTATTGCTCATCAGGTGGCCAATCAGGCTGATCGGCTGAAGCATATCTTAATAGGGCCGGAGGCTGAGCCAGGCGGCGACCGAAGACTTCCATAGACTCAAGTCCCCTGCCGCTTCGGCTTCAGGGGGACGTCGTGGCTTGGATCAGTCATATAGCCAAGACTTCAATTCCTTCAAGCGCCCCGCCACAATCTGCTGCGTCTCCGGCTTGTGGGCGGCGTTATTTTTGATGTTTTGCCCTGTTTTATTGGGTTTTGTTAGGTTTTGTATTCTTGTCCCCCCATGTACGCACTGCGTCGCCTAACTATCAGTGGCGACGCTCCATTTTAGCCGTTCGTGATGAGTAGAGCGTGGGTATCGACGTTAAGGTCGGCTTGATCAGCCGATGGGGTGAGCTTGCGCCCAGTCATTCGGTCGGCGTTCGAGCTGACGATGTGGCTCCAAACGGTGGTTTATTTCCAGAGTATCGAAACAGTCCCATTCTTCCCGCGTTCTCTGGCACTTCGCTGCTCCACTCTCTTGCGGGTCTAGGGTGGTAGGTTTCGGTATTAGTATTATTTATAGCGTCAGATTATACGTCCATCACTACCAATAGAATTTACCAATTCACAAGCTCTCTTCAGATACCTATCAGGCTTACCCCTCTCAATGGGGTAAGCGCTATGAGCTCAGTCACCCATCCCTATTGCAGCCAGTAACAGGATCAGCGCCAGACGCTGAGCCGAGGTCGGCCCATTGGCAGATCGAATCGTAAATAAATACCCAGTCCACTGAGGTTATGAATTCACTCAGCGGATCACCCCCATGGCACACCAGTCCAAGCGTCACTCCGGCAACAGCAATCTCCACCTGTACTACGAGGACACCTTTCGCGGTCTACCCGTGATGACGTCCCACGCCCCCTTCATTACCGAATACCTCGAACGACTGTACGAAACGACTCAGTTAGCGCTGAGCGATCATCGCCAAGTGTTCGCGGTACGTTTCGATCTGCGTTTTCCAGATGACTATCTGCCACCTGCATCAGGGAACGCCGTCATCTCCAGGTTTGTCGACTCCTTGAAGGAAAGGATTCAAATAGCACGTGAGCGCTCCAGGCGCCTGAATGGCTTTGCCCATCAAACACGGGTGCGCTGGTGCTGGGTCAGAGAGGTTGGGCAAGAGGGGCGTCCGCATTATCACTGCGTCTTGCTAGTGAATCGGGATGCGTACCACACGGTGGGACGTTTTCAATCTGAAAGGGAGAATCTATACAGCCGCATTCAGGCCGCATGGGCCAGTGCGCTGAGGATTTCATTCGAAGATGCCGATGGTTTGGTGCACATCCCAGCCGACGCCACATTCCACCTCTCCCAGGATGATTCAGCGGAGATGGATCGGTACTTCCATCGGGTGAGCTACCTCTGCAAGGCAGCTACCAAGGACTACGGCAGTCGATGCCGAGCATTCGAGAGGCCAACGCCACAGAGCTTCGCGCCAGGGGTGAGCGGCTGAGCTCATCCCATACTCAATGAATCCATTCTCCAGCAGGTACGGTCATGCTTTTTCCTTACATCAATCCGCGACTTCCGTTATCTGAATCACACGCTGCAATCGCCATCAGCCGCCTGATACAGGCCGTCGCTCGCACCAGCGCACCAGCCTATCGTGTCACGCTAGATGCTCAAGGCGATGAGCAGATCAAGCCTACTTCGCTCTCCACGCTATTCGACTGTGTGTCACAGATAAGCAAGGAGTGCGCGAATTATTGCAACGACGAACATCAAGATATGTTCTGGATGGCTTACCGGGAGATTGGGCTCGAAGACACCCCATGTGGGATGGTATGCATGGACAGTACGGAAACGGGCTACCTAAGCACTGCTCAAGCGATGAATGCACTGGTCGACAGAATCCGGCTGCTGCTCAATCGCCAGGAGCTGGACGAGGCTACTGCATGAGGTGATGATCGTCAGTCCGACTCAATGCCGGGCCATGCACCAATAACCCACAAACGTGACTCACGCACGTCGGCGAGGCACCAGCAGATGGTGCCTCTAACTGCCAGGGCGGTGCTTGCTGTATCGCTACCGTTTGATCCACATGGGTGTCAGGCACGACTCGTCGTAGCCCATGACGAGGAAACGGGTTCAACCGATTAGGTTGAGTTAAAGGGTAAACCCTGCAGTTAAAAACTGCAGGGGGTGGTGGCTTTTAACCTTGACTCGAGACCGGCTAATGGGCGCTGAACGAGCCCTATGAAAAACAGGTATACGCCGCGACCCCTACCATTGCCGTACCGAACACCGCCGCCTGAACCCGTAATGCCGCCGGTGAGTTGAACCGTCCAAGGATTACTCTGCCGCCATAGATCCATGGGAAGTGGCAGAACACCCCCAGCACCACGAAAGCTGCGCTCAGTTGGAGAACCTGCATGGTGAGGCTAACGTCGCTGACCAGAAACTGTGCGAACATCACGATGATCATTGAGTGGATCTTGGGGTTAAGCATCACGCAGAAAAATCCTTCCCGAAACCCTGGCGCCTTGGCCTTAGTACTGTCCTTCAACGGTTTTACCGAGGCGCGTAAGAACCCGTACGCCAAGTACAGCAGGTAGCATGCGCCCAACCATTTCAAAGCGAGGTGTACCTGTGGGTACTGGTGTAATGTGCCCCCTAGGCCCAGTCCGTACAGGGTGCATAACGCGAGATTAGCCAGTTCGAACCCGAACCAGAACGGCATCGCACTGCGTACCCCTAGGCTGCCGCCGGTGGTTGCCAGCAGCGTGTTACCCGGCCCCGGGCTGATAATCATTGGCACGGCATAGCTCAAAAACGCTCCCCACAGTTCCCACCCAATCATGTTTGTGTTCCTACGCTACGTGTCAGAGGTCGCTATTAGCGCCTATTCCCGATGCCAGGCAAAACGACTTATCATCACCGGCTCGATAATCTTGGCTAATCGAACACCATGCGCAAACTTCCGCCCCTTGGTGCTGCCCGCGCCTTCGAAACCGCCGCCCGGCACATGAGCTTTACCCGTGCCGCCGAAGAGCTGTGCGTCACTCAGGCAGCAGTCAGTCACCAAGTGCGTCTGATGGAGGACTGGTTAGGTCAACGCTTGTTCGAACGTCGGGGGCACAGCCTCACACTTACTGACAAAGGCACGGCGTATCTAGCTGCGCTCTCCCAAGTGTTCGATCAATTAGCAGCAGCTACCGAGCAAGTTCAGATGCCCCAGGAGGGGCCATTGCGGGTCACTGCGTTGCCGTCTTTCGCGTCGCGCTGGTTGTTACCACGGCTGCCGGATTTCCATGTACGCCACCCGGACATCGAACTGCGGGTCAGCAGCTCCTCTCAATTGTGGGCAGGCGATGACAGTTATGATCTGGGCATCCGCTCTGGGATCGGTCGCTGGCCTGGGTTCAGGACTGAGTTGCTGGCGCGCGAGTATTTGAGTCCCGTGTGCAGCCCGTCCGGGGCTGCGGAGTTGATTGCTCCCCGCGATCTGGCCCGCATGCGTCTGCTGCACGACAAGCCGCGCTCGGGTTGGGCACAGTGGTGCGAAATTGCTCAGGTGAATCTAGACCTGTCTCAGGGCTCATTTTTCGATGACGCCTCATTCGTGTTGCAGGCCGCCATGGACGGGCAGGGTGTTGCATTGGGCCGATTAATGCTCGCGCAAGCGGATATACAGGCGGGGCGTCTGATGCAACCGTTCCCGATAGCGATTCCGAACGACTATAGCTACTGGATCGTCACCCCGCGTGCGAGTGCGCCGCGCCGCGATCTTGAAGCGTTTCGGGAATGGCTGCTGCAGGCTGCTGCGCAGAGCTCATTGTAGGTTCTGTCTGCGTATAGATGATTTCGCCGGGCGCATAGAGCGCCAGTTAAAGCTGGCGGAGGATAGTCGATGAAAGTTCGATACTGGTAAGAAATGGCGAATCAACCAAACTCCGAGTTATGCATGACTTTCTGGGCTTCACACACTGTTGCAGTACCAACAGAAGCGGTGGGTTGTCGGCGCTGATTGAAAACTGACCCACCCTGCCGATTGAAAATTGACCCAGGGCGGATTGCTGATTTTTGCATCAGCAATTGTGGATAAGCTTAGCAGTCGTATCCCGGTGGAAGAGGCATCAAGCCCCACCGCATGTAGGCATGCGGCAGGGTATTTTCGGTGCCGATCAAAACGGCTCATCGTCCTCGGCACCATCATCGTCTTTGCGCTTTCGTTCACGTGATTTGATCTTTGTCTGGGCGACCAAGCTGCTGTGTTGCAGACGGTAGGACTCGTTGCCCGTTTCGACGATGTGGCAGTGGTGCGTCAGCCGATCCAGCAACGCAGTGGTCATCTTGGCGTCGCCAAACACACTCGACCATTCTGAGAAGCTGAGGTTGGTGGTGATAACGACGCTGGTGTGCTCGTACAGCTTGGATAGCAGGTGAAATAACAGTGCACCACCGCTCTGGCTGAAGGGCAAATACCCCAGTTCATCGAGTATCACCAAGTCTGTCCGTAGCAGCCCTTGAGCGATTCGGCCCGTCTTGCCATCGTACTTTTCGCGCTCCAGTAAATTGACCAGATCCACCGTGGAGTAGAAGCGCACGCGTTTGGCTGCCAATGCCGTCAGCGTCATCGGCGTCAGCCTGGGGCGTTCGCTAGAAGGTCTGGTCGGACCTGACAGGCAAAACCGTGACAATGTTAATTACCCCGGAGTCATCTATGCACCGTTGCCGATTCTGCTATCTAGCCAATTGGCGAGCAAGGGATCGATAACGACCGGAAAGCTGACGTTTGCGTCCTGGAGCGAGCACTACTGCGATTTGCCGGTCGCGATTTGCGCCACGGTTATTGAGGCGGTGCGCGACGGCGACATCATCTGTACCGCCACGATCAAGGCCGTTATCAAAGGCCTATTGCCGGACA
Source organism: Pseudomonas sp. ASL3 (assembly GCF_056680425.1). NCBI lineage: Bacteria > Pseudomonadati > Pseudomonadota > Gammaproteobacteria > Pseudomonadales > Pseudomonadaceae > Pseudomonas > Pseudomonas sp. ASL3. The sequence continues at coordinate 987,870 of NZ_CM155281.1, forward strand.
CGGAGATCGGTACTGTCTGCGTCGATGACGTGTTGGCTCATGAGGAGGGTGTGACGATCTTCAAGTCGGTTGGATTAGCTGTGCAGGACCTGCTCTTTTCCCGAGAAGTTGTCAGGCAGTGGGTTGCTGGATTCTGTTGAGAACATTGATACCCTTGCATGCCGAGCACTTCAATGCGTTATTCCAGCAGGTACGCTGGGCGGCGGCGCTGAGCTGGATGGTGACTCTGGTGATTGGCCTTGGAGGGGCGGTGGCAAGCTGCCTTGTTCGGCCTGCTGCACCAGCCATGTGCAAAACAGCTCGAGTTTCTTGCTCTGTTCCGGGCTGCGCTTGGCAATGTAGGTGTAGCGGCTTTGGTGAAAGCCGAATGGCGCGAGTAAACGGCCAAGACGAATGTCGTCGGCCACCAGGTGCCAGGGGGCGACGCAAATCCCCAGGCCGGAAATTGCCGCCTCCAGGGTAAAATAATAGTGCTCGAACTCCACTCCGTCTGGCGCGGCCGCCGGATAGCCGATCGCATCACTCCAACTGGTCCAGGCGTCCGGGCGAGTTTTTGTGTGCAGTAGCGGGTGCTGGAAAATGGAATTCAACTCGGTTAGTTGAACACGCGCGGCTAACGTGGGTGACAGCACGATGCCCAATCGTTCAGGAAACAGAAGCAGGGTATTTTTTTGACCGTCAGCGACCCCTTGCTCCGCACTGATCATCACGTCATAGCGGTCTCGGCCCGGATCGCTGGCCTGGGCTGAGGAGCTCAAGCGAATCTTGATCTCAGGGTACTTCGCATTGAAGTCGAAAAGACGGGGGATCAACCACTTGAGCGTAAACGTGCTGAAGCAGGACACGTCCAGAATGCCTGTCGCGCTATCACTGATTCTGCCGACGGCGGCTTCGATCTGATCCAGCGCAGCGGTCAAATCGGGCAGAAGTTCTTTCCCTGCGGCGGTGAGCCGCGGTTTGTTTTTGGCACCCTCGAACAGTTCCACTCCAAGGCTCAGCTCTAACTGGCGTACCTGGCGACTCACGGCTCCGGGCGTGACAGACAGCTCTTCGGCGGCGGACGTCATTTTTCCCAGTCGGGCAGCAGCCTCGAAAGAGCGGAGTGCATTCAGTGGTGGGAGGCGACGGTTCATAAAGTGATTTTAACTCAATTTGAATGAGCGCATAAATCGATTTCCAGTCCTGTCCAGGTTTTGCAAAATCACTTGGTTCCTGCCTGTCTGGTTGCCGTTCAAGAGGCGCTAGGAGGATAGGCGTACCTCCTGAATTAATTGAGAAAATCTCCCATGCCCTTCGTTCGAACATCGGTCATCAGCGGCACCAGCCAGCAGCAACGTCAACGCATCGTCGATGGCATACACCAAGCGCTGGTCGAGAGCATTGGCATGCCCCGGGATGAACTGTTCAATCTGGTTGTGGACTATGATCCGCAACAGTTTTTTTACAGTCGCAGCTTTAATGGCGTCGCGCGTTCAGACCGTCTGATCGTGATTGAAATTACGATGCGCAGAGGTCGCAGTGACGCGATGAAGCGCGAGCTCTACCAAAAAATTGCCGACAACCTCACTGCCCGGGCACAGGTTCGCCCGCAAGATATTTTCATCTTCATGCATGAGAATGACTATTCGGATTGGTCGGTGGGCTCGGGCAAATTTGCGATGGCACTGGAGCAACAAGTCGGTGATGTTTCTACCGTGTAGCGGCCAGTTTTTTTGGGCCGCGCCGGCCTGCGGGCGGGGTTTGTCACAGCTAAAGGGGGCGTGATCAGCCGATGGGCTGAGCTTGCACTCAGTCATCTAGCCTGGCCTGATGCAACTCAAGTAACCTGAGTAAAGCCGGTTCCTTATCGATAGTCTCGATGAGATCAGCAAACCGGCTTCCTATCGAATTTGCAGAAAAACCGCCCAACCCAGGGCCGTTTTCTTCGTCTCGATTTCTTCGGCACAAGCAAGGAATGTTCGACCATGAAATTCGGCTACACGATCATCTACGTTCCGGACGTTACCGCCTCGCTCCGGTTCTTTTCCTCGGCCTTCGGGCTTGCCACTCGCTTCCTGCATGAGTCCGGCACCTATGGCGAACTGGAAACGGGAGAAACCGCACTGGCCTTCGCCTCCCACGAACTGGCCGAGATGAACTTCAGCACCGGCCATGTGGCCGCACACTCGTCCGTAATACCGTTGGGTATGGAAATAGGTCTGGTGACCGAGGATGTTCCAGGCGCCCACGACAAAGCCTTGAACGCAGGCGCCACACAAATCGCTGCCCCGGTGACCAAACCCTGGGGACAAACGGTTTCCTATGTTCGATGCCCCGACGGAACACTGGTGGAGCTTTGTACACCCATATAGCCGTAAGTCAGGACACCGGCTCTGGCGCGGAAGGTGACAACACAACAGTCGCTCCAACGCGGTCTCGGTGCCGGCGCGCATGTCCATCGGTTCGGTGGCGAGCCAGATGGCGTCGACACGAATCATCGCAGCAGGTCTCGCAGAAAGGTCGCACACGCAGTGGCGTTGTCGGCAGGCCAGCTCACCACGACGGTGCCGCGAGCATGGGGGACTTCGATGTGGATGACTGAGGTGGCGGATTCAGCCTGTGGGGTTGGCGCCTGCCATTTCAACGGGACGAAGGCTGATTGCAGAGCTATATCTTGGCGCGGTTGGAGACGAATCCACTTGTGCACGAGGTTGGCGTTGAGCCCGTGGTGCTGGGCCACGCTGGCAATGGACGCATCAGGCTGTGCGCATTCCTGGATGATTTTGGCTTTGAAAGCTTTGGTGTAGGAGCGTCGTTTTGGCTGCATGAAGGATCCGCTTAAATAGGCCAGAGATGGTGTCCACTTAAATTAAGTGCACACCATGTCGGTGCTTAGCGGGGCTGAAAAGATGGGTTTGCCGTTCCCTTACGTTGAAAGCTTTAGGCGGTGCCGATACACCGCTAGGGCGGGAGCTTCATAAACTGTCAGCTGACTTTAGTTGCGCGGAAACGATGGAGGCTCTTGATGCCCCGTTAACTGCACTCAAGGACTACTTAAAAGACGCTCAGTAATAAGCCGTCGTCGTCCAGGAGCATTCGCGCAACGCGAGTCTGGCGCTCACTCCATGACGCCCTCTTAGGTTCTAGAGGGCGTTTCCGCTCGGCAGATGTTATCGTAATGTCATGGCCCAGTGGCACGATCTTTCATCCCACCTTACTTTTCATGGTCTCGCGGACGAAGCACTGCAGTCTTTGAGTGCAGCTATCACTTGTCCGCAGATGCGCCCAGTTCAACAATCATTTTTTTGACAGAAGGCAAAAGCAGTTCCGCCATGTGTGCATAGCCTTCGGCTGTGAAATGCTGGCCATCAGGCCGAGGAAAATCTTTGAGGCCTTGCGCCATTTTTCCGTAGTACGTAAAGCCATACTTTCCTGGCAGACTGGCTTGTAGGTCTTCATAACAATCACCACCAAGAACCAATACTTTCAGATGACGGTCCTTCATCCATGACAATATCGTCGCCAAGTTTTTCGCCATATGGTCCTCACTGATGCCGTTTTTGTGGCCGCAGTCGTTGGTTCCCGGTTGGAAGAGGACAATGTCTGTGCCGATCGGAATTGCGGGTTCCAGCCTGTTGCGCTCATCTTCGGTTGTGTCGCCACTTGAACCTTGGTTTACGACATTTACATTGAAACCCTCTGTTCTCAATTGCCGCTCCAGTTGCGCTGGGTATGCTTGGTCCCGACTCACAATTTTCCCTGCGGTCTGGCTAGCTCCAGACGCGACGATTTGAATCGGCTTCGTGCCGCCGACCGACTGAGCAAAGCTGCCCGCCACGATGCTGGCAAATAACACCAACGTCGCACATACTGGCCGGTACGAATATGCGAGTTTTGTTTTCATTGTGGAAATGCCTAAGAGTGAAATTGATCGCTTAGTTTGGATATAAGGCAATATTTCGTGAGTAACTATCTTCTTTGGCACCCTCTGTTGTGTTGAAGCGAACACGGAATCTTATTGTTCCGATAAATTTCGATGGAATGGCCTTCGCAGTCAATACCACGGTCCCTCCAGGGATCTTGGCCGTGCCCAGGCACTGTTGACGTAGATCCGTAACATCTTCTTCACGAATCGACAGTTCGATCCCAGGAGGTCCCTCGAGCAAGTCCACACCCCTAACTCCTCTCAGTAGTGATTCGCAGTGTCGGTTGACCCAGAAAAATTCGCCAATATCTACACTTTCACCCACCTTCAAAGAATACTGCTGTTTATCTGCTCCAGTTGCTCCCCAAGAAACGAATGCAAGAGCAAACGGAAGCAATATATTTCTGCTCCAAGATGGCAACATGACAATCTCCGTATATTCCTGATTCAAGCTGGAAATATTAAGACTCTACAATTTTTGACATGTATGCATTGCGGAGTCAGCTACTTTTTTAATCTGTGGGCGAGGCCAATTATATTTAACAGTCAACTGTCGAAACGCGACCATTATCGATACTCAGAAAGCGCACCTGTATGCTGCTTGATCGGCGACCGTGGGCCTGGATCGAAACGGTGACAGAGTTATGTGCCGCTTTACGCGGAAGGCCATTCATCGATCTGAACTCGAGGACAAAGCTGTCCAAGACATCGAGTCGATAAGTAAATTTGTCCCGATTTTCTGTCCATGCTGTTGTATCTGAACCTGGTAGAGTATGCGGGATGAGCATCATGCTTTTCTCGGCTGGGTTCTTGAGTGAGCATAGGGCGCTTTTTTTAAATGTCAAAAAAGCGGCTTTACTCCGAATGTCTATTTATTATCAGATAGTGTTGTGGGCTGTTGTAGTGGTGGGAAGCACCTTTTTTCTAACGTATTGTAAGTTATAAAAATTTTCATTAGTGTATCGCTGATGTAACATTTTTGATTGCTTAGATGGGGTATAAAAAACTTTTGACATTCCTGTTGGCTTTATAAAAAATATTTTTTATGAGCATTAAATATTTCAAATCTCTGTAGTTCTAACTGAATAAGGTCGTTTGATTTTTTTGTAATTGTCAGGGCCTGACGTATGACGAGCGGGCAAATGTAATAGTCACCCAGTTACTATTCAATAATGGGTTGTATGTTAGTGCGTGGACCAAAGCGGAGATGAGTCGGTAGGTTTTTTCTAAGTCAGATCTTTATGTGAGTGGTTGTTCTGCCGACAGCAGGCCGTTACCTGGGTAGCATCCTTTTGGTTTGACATCACCGGCGGCAACCTAAGACTGAACAGGGTGCAGGGTGCAGGGTGCAGGGTGCAGGGTGCAGGGTGCAGGCGACTGGACCGGGACCGAAGAAGAGTAAGTCCTGCCAAGTGATTAGAAGCCCAGCCAAGCGCTGGGCTTTTTGCATCCGGTCTGACGGTTTTACAGCCAAGCCATCACACCGCCATGCCGCGAGCATGTGCCACTTCTGTGCCGGCTGAAGCTGAACGATTTATCACGACATTTGGCAGTAGCACCAACCGGGGCAGTTTCTGATTTTGTATGAGCTGGGCTATGCACCGGCTGCCCGTCGCTTTATGTATGAGCCATGCTCAATGAGCTGCGATTCATCAGGGGATACGGCGCTACGATCAACGTACGATTTTGCGAAAGCTGGCTGAAAAATCAGGGCTGCCGCGAGAGCCAAGTAGGCTAGTTTCATGCTGTGCTCAGTTTGTTGTTGGGATGGTTTATTGCGTCGGATTACCTTTTCGCTGCTCTCTGGGGTCTCAGATGCCGCGCTAGAGGGGATCTGAGGGGCGTCGAGCAGTGGAAGTCTTTTTACTTCGGTCTATAGTCCCTGCACAGGCGCTGCTATAGTCCTCTGGAGTAAGGGCCGGAATGCAAGGCGCTTTTTGAGGTGCAGGACAGGGAGATGTCATGAGCGAGCTGCCGGGATTTATATCGCGAGAAGAAATTTATCGGAATGAGTCAACGGTCGTCATGCGGGCGGTGCGGCAGCGAGACAATCTTCCGGTCATTATCAAATATTCAGCCAATGAATATCCTCCACTCAAGCAAGCGGCAAGCCTGCGAAATGAGTTCGATATTTTGCAAGGGCTCCAATCGCATCAGGTCATTCAAGCCTATAGCCTGGAGCGGCTACACAACAGAATGCTTTTAGTCCTGGAGGATTTCGGCGGATCGCCGATCCTTCACTATTTTTCCGGGAAAAATATCTCCGTCCAGGCTGTCCTGGAAATCGCGATTGCGGTGACTGACGGTCTCCTCGCAATCCACGAATATGACATTGTTCATAAAGATATTTCCCCAACGAACATCCTTTTCAATCCGGACACTCACGAAGTCAAAATTATAGATTTCGGGATTTCCACCCGCATTTCGCACGAAACCCAAGTACTCAAGAATCCCGATGGGTTTGAGGGAACGCTGGCCTATATTTCGCCAGAGCAAACCGGGCGAATGAACCGCACCCTCGACTTCAAAACCGATCTGTACTCCCTGGGAGCGACCTTTTATCACTTGCTGGGAGGCATGCCACCCTTCGAAAACACCGATGCGATGGAGCTGGTGCATGCGCATATCGCCCGGCAACCTCGCCCGCTCAGCCAGATCAATGAAGAGATACCTCAGGTAATATCAGATATTGTCACCCGGTTGATGTCCAAAGCGGTGGAGGATCGCTACCAGAGCGCAATCGGGTTGAGACACGATTTGCAGCAGTGTCTGAGTCAATGGGTAGAACGAGGAGAAATTAATCCGTTCCCACTGGCTGAGCGAGATGTCTCCACAAAACTCGAAATACCACAACATATCTTCGGGCGCGAAGCTGAAGTCGACACGTTGCTACAAGGTTTTGATCGTGTTGTCCAAGGCAATACAGAGCTGCTTCTGGTGGGGGGATATTCGGGTATTGGTAAATCGTCCCTGGTCAGAGAGGTGCACAAGCCTATCGTCAGGCAAAAGGGTTACTTCATTGCCGGCAAATATGATCAATTCGATCGTGGGGTTCCGTACTCTGCGCTCGCGCAGGCTTTCGATCAAATGGTGCAGAGCATCCTGACCGAGTCATCCGAGCAAGTCGCCTCCTGGCGATCCCAGGTTCAGGACGCGCTGGGTCCTAATGGTCAGATCATCGTTGATGTCATCCCGCTACTCGAACAGCTGATTGGACCACAACCCGCTGTCCCGACACTTCCCCCCACAGAAGCGCTGAGTCGTTTTAACCAGGTTTTCCAGAACTTTGTTCGCGTCCTGGCTCAGGCCAGGCATTCCCTGGTTATCTTTCTTGATGACTTGCAATGGGCAGACAATCCTTCCCTCGTTCTTCTAGAGGGCCTTCTGTGTCAAAGCAATATTGCCCACCTCTTTGTCATCGCCGCCTATCGGGACAACGAAGTTGATGCAGCGCATCCGTTCATGCTTGCCGTGCAGGCCATCAGGAAGTCTAAAACCAACGTCAGTGCCATTGTCCTTTCTCCGTTGACACCTGGCGATGCAGGCGCGCTCATTTCGGGAGCACTTCGTAGTCACCAGGAGCAAACATTTCCTTTGGCTCAGTTGCTGTATGAGAAAACAGGGGGCAATCCGTTTTTTCTGATTCAGTTGTTGTACTCGCTTCATGAAACTCATCAACTGACCTTGAACCCTGACGATGCAAAGTGGCGTTGGGATATAACAGAGCTGCAAAGTACCGGTATCACCAACAATATCGTTGAGTTGATGAGCGCTCGACTTAAACATTTACCCAAGCTGTGCATGGACTTCCTCAAGACGGCGGCGTGTATCGGTAGCCAGTTTGATCTCAAGATGTTATCGACTGTCTCGCAAACGCCGTATCACATGACGGCGCAACATATCTGGCCTGCGTTGATTCAGGGTCTTATTGTTCCGATCTCCAAGGATTACCAGGCCGCTCACGAGTTAATACCCGCACAGGCCCATTCGAGCAAAAATGCCGAGCCCCTTCGAGCCAGGCTCAATGAAGCGTTGCGTGAAGAGATTGAGTCGGGGCGATTCAATGCACATTATCGTTTTCTCCATGACCGTGTGCAGCAGGCGGCCTATCTGTTGATTCCGGAGCAGGACAGAAAATTCGAACATTTAAGAATCGGTCGTCTTCTGTTGGCAGGATGCAACACTGAAACTCAACGTGAGGAGATGCTCTTCGAGGTGACGAGACATCTCAATATCGGTATCGATCTGGTCATTGATGAGTCCGAAAAACTAGTACTTGCCAAGCTCAACTTTCAAGCCGGCAAGCGCGCCAAAGCGGCCGCCGCCAACAAGGCGGCCGTTCAACATTTTTCCATCACCCTTGGCCTATTGGGTCCACAGGCATGGCGACAACACTACGAACTCCTGTTTGAACTGCACAACAGTCAGGCTGAATGTCAGTATCTGATCGGAAACTTCCAGGCGTCTGACCGCCTCAGTATGGAGGCTGTCACTCACGGCCGAAGTCAAGCGGACAAGGCGGCGGCTTATTCCACGCGCGTTCAATTATTCATGACAGGATCGGAGTTTTCGAAAGCCCTTCAGGCTGGGATCGAAGGCCTCACGCTGCTGAATTTCAACGTACCGAGGAGTGACGACGAAAAGACACGAGCCTGTAACGCGGAACTGGCGGGAATCAACGAGCGCTTGCACGGTGTTGCGGTCGCGACCCTGGTCGAGCACCCGGCGATGAATGATCCGGTGAAAAAAACTGCCATGGATCTTCTGGTGCCCACCTGGTGTGCTGCCTACTTCGCAGGCGATATGAAATTGAGCGCCCTCACAGTGTATTGGATGGTCTCGACCTCATTGGAATATGGCAATTGCGATGCTTCTGCGATGGGCTATGTACTCCACGGCATGCTTCTGGCGATTGAAGGAAACTACCGGCGGGGTTTCGATTTCGGCATGCTTGGGAAAACTTTGAACGAGGAGAAGTTCGTCAATCCAGTCTATACCCCTAAAGTCTGCAACATGATGGCAAATTCACTGAATCCCTATTTCAACCACCTCGAAAGCAACTTGCCGTACTACATGAAAAGCTACACGACCGGCCCTCAAATCGGAGACATCTTCTATAGCTTATGGGCCGCTCATCTGATGATTTTGGTCAGAACGATGAAAGGCGACAATCTGGACGATGTCTTGAGAGAGTCCGACAAATACGCACATTTCGTCAGGGATATCAAAGACGGGAATATTATCAATGCCTATGACTTGCATCGCCAGATTCTGCTTGGTCTTCAGGGTCTGACGAAAAGTCCGGGCTCGCTCGACACAGATACCTTCAATGAAGCTGAGCATGTGCAGTATTTTCAGGACAGCAAATTTCACGTTGGAACGCTTTGGTATGGCGTTTTCAAAACGGGATTACAGGTTATGCTGGGGCAGTTTTCCGAGGCCTTGCAGACCGCCGAGCTCACTGAGAGTGCCATTCCCTACGATATTGGACTGTGGTCGACCACCAACCACTTTTTCTATCAGTCCTTGGCCATCACCAAGGCGTATGCCGACGTCGCGCAGCCGGAAAAGACCCGCTATAACGAACGCCTGAAAAGAAATCTGGAAAAATTCAAACTCTGGTCGGAGAACGGCCCGGTTAACTTCTTGCATCGCTATCAATTGATGAGCGCAGAGCAGGCGCGGCTGGAAGGGCGGGACGCGGATGCACAGACGCAATACGATCTGAGTATCGAGAATGCTGTAGCAGGGAAGTTTACCCATGATGAAGCGTTGGCACTGGAATTTGCAGCACTCTTCTATTTGGAGAGAGGCCGTAAACGAGTGGCTCAGGTTTACCTGACCGATGCCTACTATGCCTACAGGCGCTGGGGCGCAAGTTCAAAAACCAGTCTCCTGGAGCAAGAGTTCGGCGAACTCTTGCTCAATGCCGGCGTTAAATCGGACACGATCAAAGCCGGAAATGCGGTACAGGTGACTCGCTATATCTCGGTTACCGACGGTAATAGCAGTCTCGACTTCGCCACGGTGATCAAGGCAAGCCAGGCGATATCCCAGGAGATCGTTCTGGACAAGTTACTGGGCACGTTGATGTCGACACTGATGGAAAGCGCTGGGGCTGAACGAGGGGTTCTGATTCTTGAAAAGCACGGGGAGCTGTTCATTGAAGCGCAAGCAAATATTCAAGGCTCGGCCGTCGTTAAACGCCCTTTGCAAGACTTCCCGGACCTGATCCATGGCGTTGTCAACTTTGTCCACAGAACGCACGATAACCTTATCCTGGACGATGTCTATCAAGATCATCGATTTATCAATGACGAGTATGTGGTGAGGGCAAAACCGAAGTCAGTGCTCTGTTTACCCGTTATGAACCAGGGTCGACTGCTCGGCTTGGCCTATTTTGAAAACAACCTCTCCAGCAATGTGTTTACCGTGAACCGAATCACGGTACTTGGGCTGCTGATATCCCAGGCTGCTATTTCTATCGAGAACTCCACGCTCTACCAAGAACTCGAGCAGCGGGTACAGGAACGTACCCAGGAACTCAGGGAAGCCCAGAGCCAACTCGTCGCAACTGCCCGGCAGGCCGGCATGGCCGAAATCGCCACCAACGTGCTGCATAACGTTGGCAACGTCCTCAATAGTGTGAATGTCTCCGCTGACCTGGTGACTCGCAAGCTAAGCACCAGCAAGGTCTCAGGGCTCAGCAGGGCGGTAAAGTTGATGAACGAGCATGCCGAAGACTTGGGCGACTTCATCTCTCGAGACGAAAAAGGCAAGCTTCTGCCGGGGTACCTGAACCAACTGGTGGACACCCTGGCCCTCGAACAGCAGAGCATGACCGCCGAACTGGCGCAATTGACCAAAAGCGTTGAGCACATCAAAGAAATCGTCGCCACCCAGCAATCTTATGCGGGCGCTTCCAGTATCGTCGAGACCGTGCAAATACGGGATCTGGTAGAAGATGCCTTGCGTATGAATGTCGGGATACTCACGGCTCGTCGGATAGAGGTTCTGAAAGACTTCGCAGAAGCTCCCGTGCTGCAACTGGACAAGCACCGGGTGCTTCTGATCCTGGTCAACCTGATTAAAAATGCCTGCAGTGCAATGGACAATAGACCGGATCGACACTCTCAGATCACGCTACATATTGAGGTGGTGCAGGGACAGACCTTGACGATCAGCGTGATCGACAATGGAGAGGGTATTGCGCAAGAGAACCTGGAGCGCATTTTTGCGCATGGATTCACCACCCGCAAAGACGGCCATGGTTTCGGTTTGCATAGCTGCGGTCTGGCAGCCATGGAGATGGGTGGTTCGCTGAAAGCGAATAGCGATGGGCCGGGAAAAGGTGCAACCTTTACCCTTGAGCTGCCAATCGAAGCCTCGAATGAGGGCGTTACTCTAGCGTGAAGACGGGACCATCGGCTTGTCACTGAATCCATGCGCATGGGATGGTGCGCAGCAGATCATCGAGCGAATCGCCGGCTGTATTGACGACAGCTCTGGCTTAGAGTCGGCAGCGACGACTGATCTCAACAAGCAGGAGAACGTTATGAAGATTCTGATGGTATTGACCTCCCACGACCAACTCGGCGACACCGGAGCCAAGACCGGCTTCTGGCTGGAAGAGTTCGCGTCCCCTTATTACGTGTTCAAGGACGTCGGTGCCGAAGTGACCCTGGCCTCACCCAAGGGCGGCCAGCCGCCACTGGATCCGAAGAGTGACGAGCCAGGCGCACAGACCGCCGCCACCGAGCGCTTCCGTAAGGACTCAGCGGCTCAGGCTGCACTGGCAGCTACATCGACGCTCAAAGGCCTGAAAGCCGACGACTACGATGCCGTGTTCTACCCGGGTGGCCATGGTCCGCTGTGGGATCTGGCGGAAGACCGCGACTCGATCGCCCTGATCGAGGCATTCGCTGCCGCCGCGAAGCCGATTGCAGCTGTTTGCCATGCTCCGGGCATATTCCGGCACACCAAACGAGCCGATGGCGAGTTCCTGGTCAATGGCAAAAAGGTCACCGGCTTCAGCAACTCCGAAGAAGCCGCGGTGCAATTGACTGATGTGGTGCCGTTTCTGGTTGAGGACATGCTGCAAGCCAACGGTGGCATCTACTCGAAAACCGCGGACTGGCAGAGCCACGTCGTGACGGATGGTCTGTTGGTTACAGGGCAGAACCCAGGCTCGTCCGACGCCACGGCTGAGGCGGTACTGGCGCTGATCTAGGCCCGCTTGACTCCTCGGCCTGGGACGGCTTTTCATAGAGCCCAGGCTGCTGCTCAGTCAGCTTCGACCTCTTCGAATCTGCAGATATGGCGCGTGTATCTGCAGAGTTTTGTCGTGGACGGCGTCTATATGGCACTCTATCAAGCTCTTAAACATTAGATTTGGCGGCTGCGTCGTTTTGAATCAGGAGCGTTAAGCATTGAGTATCCATAAGACCGTGACCCTTATCCCGCCAAGCTTTTCCTTGCGCGGAAAGGTGACGCCACCAGGTTCAAAATCCATCACCAATCGCGCCTTGCTTCTTGCCGCTCTGGCCACGGGTACCAGTCGCCTGAGCGGTGCTTTGAAAAGCGATGACACCCGGCATATGTCCAATGCGCTGCGGCAGATGGGCGTCATCATCGACGAACCCGACGACACCACCTTTGTGGTCACTGGCCGAGGCAAACTACAAGCGCCAGGGCAGGCGCTGTTCCTGGGTAACGCCGGGACTGCGATGCGCTTCCTGACCGCAGCCGTGGCGACGGTAGAGGGCGTGGTGACCCTGGATGGCGATGAGTACATGCGCAAGCGCCCCATAGGTCCGCTACTCGACGCGTTGACCCTTGGCGGTTTGACTGCTGAAAGCCTCACTGGCTGCCCGCCGGTCATCGTCCGGGGCATGGGACGTATCCAGGCCACACGTTTCGAAATCGACGCAGGCTTGTCGAGTCAGTACGTGTCCGCGCTATTGATGGTTGCCGCCTGCGGCCAGACGCCCATCGAGGTGGTCCTGACCGGTAAGGATATCGGTGCGCGTGGCTATGTGGATCTTACCCTGGCCTGCATGAGCGCCTTCGGTGCGCAGGTTCAGGCTGTGGACGAAAGCACCTGGCGCGTGGCCCCGACCGGTTATACCGCGAGCGACTACTTGATCGAGCCGGATGCGTCCGCCGCCACCTATCTGTGGGCTGCGCAGGCATTGACCAACGGAAATATCGATCTGGGCATTGCCGAGGAGGACTTCACACAGCCCGATGCCAAGGCCAGCAGCCTAATCGCGCAGTTTCCGAACATGCCGGGGGTGATCAACGGTTCGCAGATGCAAGACGCCATTCCAACCCTGGCGGTGCTGGCTGCGTTCAACCAGACACCGGTGCGCTTTACTGACCTGGCCAATCTCCGGGTCAAGGAGTGCGACCGCATCCAGGCCTTGTTCGATGGCTTGAATGCAATCCGCTCGGGCTTGGCGACTGTCGAAGGTGACGACCTGTTGGTGGCGGCCGACCCTGAGCTGGCGGGTACTTCCTGCGAAGCGCTGATCGATACCCACGCTGACCATCGGATTGCCATGTGTTTTGCGTTGGCGGGATTGAAAGTGAAGGGGATCCGGATTCTCGACCCGGATTGCGTGGCCAAGACTTACCCGGGTTATTGGCAAACGCTGGCTGCTCTCGGCGTGCAGTTTGACACCGCGAGCGCGCAGATTGATTGAACAGACTTGAGTCCGATCAATCCCGGGGTTGATTAAGGCTGGTGAGGTCACTCATTGAGGTGGTCGGCAGTTTGCCATGGGTCATATACCAATCGACCTCGTCGCGAAGAGTCTCTGTGATTGGCCGGAACCTCAGGTGCAGTTCGGCTTGACTCTTTGAGTGGTCAAAGTGCGAGCGGTCTATCTCTCTGCGTATGACGCGGACGGTGGCCACGCTGAGCAGTGCCGGCCGCCCGCTGATCCGCGCGATGAGTTCCTGGCAGCCGGCGACGACCCAGAGCAGCAATGGAGGAATAGCGCGAGTGGGCGCGGGGATCCCGGTCACTTCCTGATACATGCGCATCAGGTCGCGCATGCTGATGTGCCTGCCGGCCGCGAGGTAATGCTCGCCTCGTCGACCGTTATCAACAGCCGAAATCATGGCGGACGCTACGTCACGCGCATCGACGAAGGAGACGGTCGCCGGGGGGATGCCGGGCAGCTTGCGTTGCATGAAGTCCAGTGTGAATTGTCCGGCCGACGTGGGTCCGATATCGCCAGGCCCGTGCATCCAGCCCGGCATGACGAATACGCCGAACATGTCCGGATGACGCACCAGAAAGTCCGACACGACCCTGTCGCAAAGGATCTTGCTACGGTAATAGTCGTCCGCCTCGCTCACGTCCCGTTTCATGCTCTCGTCGATGAGCGCACCCCGCGGACCATTGACCACCGCGATCGAGCTGGTATGGACGAAACGGCGGATACCGGCTGCATAGGCGGCATTGAGCAGGTCGTTCGTACCCTTAACGTTGATGCGCTCCAGCAGGGTCCAGTGCCGGCCACCGTAATAGCTATCACGGAAATAGGCCGCGGTATGGAACAGCGCATCACACCCCACCAGCGAGTCGGCGAAGTCCGCCACGTTCTGCATGTCGCCTTCGATGATCTCGATGTTCGAAAGTCCGTTGAACTGCTCCCGGGCCTTATGTCGAGAGCGGACCAGCGCACGCACGGTCATCCCTTTGGCGATGAGCGCACGGACCAGGTTATTCCCGAGCAGTCCGGTGGCTCCAGTGACAAATACGGTTTGCATGGTTTAGTCCTTTCAGTTTGGGCCTTTCGTTTGAGAGGACTGGTATACCGTGAGACTGTTTTGCGAAAAACGGTGATAGATGCACAATGGCTTTGCGAATATGCAAAGTAACGGCCTGAACAGGATTTAAACGTGGAAACCAATTGGGATGACTTGCGCCTTCTGCTTGCGATCTCGCGTCGGGGTAGCTTTCTTCAGGCAGGGCGAACACTGGGCATGGCGGCTTCCACGTTGTCGCGGCGCGTTAGCCAACTAGAGGAAGCGGTCGGCGAGCTGCTGGTAGAGCGCGGAGTCGAGGGCTGCCGGATTACCGAACGCGGTCTGGCCCTGGTGGCGGTTGCCCAGGCGGCGGAAGAAGGTTTGCAGCGTCCCTCTGGCGTAGCGGCCGGCCTGGATAACGCGGTACTTTCGGGTAACGTCGTAGTGACCGCTGGCGAGGGTTTTTCTCCTTATGTCATGGAAGCGGCGGGGCGCTTGACCTCTCTACATCGGCGCTGCTCGGTGAAGTTCGTGATGGAAGCCGAGTTCTGCAAGGTCGCGCGCGGAGCCGTGGACATTGCCATTCGCACCAGCCATCTGGGGGAGCCGTCGCTGATCTACCGGCCTCTCGGCAACGTCGCCTATGGCATTTTCGCAGCACCTGCCTACCTTGATCGGGCAGGGGACGGACTGGCACCGGAGACAGTGTCCAGCATTGCGCTATTGCCGCCGTTGGATGCACTCCCTCACATGCGTGCAGCGCGGGCGGCGAATCTGAGGGGCGCTCAGATCAGCGTGAACTCTTTTGCCGCACAGATGGAGGCGGTAAAAAGAGGGCATGGCGTCGCGGTGCTACCGCGCATTTTGGCTGGCGGATTGATTGAGCTGTTCTCGGAAATCGAACTACCCGAGATGGAGGTCTTTCTCGTCACGCGTCCGCAAGCCCTGAAACAACCTCACATCAAAGCGCTGTTTGGAATCCTGGATGAGGTTCTTCGATTCGCACTTATCAATAACATGTAAGTCATTGAAAAATAATATAATTTTTAAGTAAGGCACCGATTTAATGTAGGAGCTGACTTGTCTGCGATCCAGTGCGAAGCGCTGGCAAAAATGGTGAATTCACCACCGCTGGAAGGTCCTTCCTGTCGGATGCGACCCCGGCCTATCGCAGACAAAACTACGCGTCCCGGTCTCTCCTACAGACCGAGTTTGCTGCGCGACAGCGCAGCGTCGAAGACGGGGCGGGACCTCTTAAGGAGGAGTAATTGCGCCGTGTTCAGACTGTCCGGGCGTTGCCAGCCACTGGCCGACAATTTTCTGGTAACTCCCGTTTACCTTGGTCAGGTGCAGCCACTGATCGACGTACTGTTTCCAGCTGATGTCGTCGCGAGGCAGGAGATAGGCTTTCTCACCGTACTGCATGAACCGGGTCGGGTTGATGGCGCAGAGTCCTGGTTTGAGTTTCTGCTGGTAGAGCGCCTCGGACGCATCCGTGATCATCACATCGGCTTTCTTGTCCAAAAGCTCTTGGAATAGACTCACGTTGTCGTGAAGGATCAGCTGTGCCTTGGGCAGGAAAGCATGAACGAAAGCTTCATTCGTACCACCGGCGGGTTCAATCAGACGCACTGAGGGTTGGTTGATCTGCTCGATGGTCTGGTAGCGCGTTTGATCTTCACAACGCGCCAGCGGAATCTTGCCATCTACATCCAGCGTGTGACTGAAGAACGCCTTCTTCTGCCGCTCCAGCGTGACAGAAATACCCCCGACCGCAATGTCGCATTTCCCCGCCAACATATCGGGCATCAGGGTCTTCCAGGTGGTCGGTACCCACTGCACCTTGGCGCCCAGGCTCTCTGCCAGCGAGCGCGCCAATGCGATGTCGATACCTTCGTAGTCGCCCCCTTCGCCTTTGTAGGAATAGGGCTTGTAGTCGCCCGTGGTACACACCGTCAATTGACCCTGCTGCATCACAGTGTCCAGGTGTGATGGCGCTTCCTGTGCCTGAACAACGCCGGATAGCGCCAGCAGACTGCCGAGAAGCACTGTGTTTTTCATCGTTTGCATGTTCTTCAATGCTCGTCGGCAGTGGTTATGAGGTTTGATTGGCGGTGGTGGGCGTCTCCCGCACAGACCCTTTCATACCCTCACTCAACCCCTCAAAAAATGTAATCCGTAGTCAGAAAACTCGATTCTCGATTACGAATGATCTCGCTGATGAGTTCTTTGTTGCTCTCCTGGAATTTGGTGGCGACCAGCGTGCGGATCGAGAAGACCCTGAGGGCGTCGTGAACGGACAGGGTGCCTTCGGCTGAGTTTTTCCGGCCATTGAACGGGTAAGTGTCCGGGCCACGTTGGCACTGGGCATTGATGTTGATGCGCCCCACCTGATTGGCGAAGGTGTCAACCAGGCGCCCCACCTGCGTGGAGTTGGTGCCGAAAATACTCAGTTGCTGACCGAAGTCCGAGTCGAGTACGTAGTCGATGACCGTTTCGAGAAAACGATAAGGGACGATAGGCACCACCGGGCCGAATTGTTCTTCCGTATACACCCGCATCTCGGGGGTCACGGGGTATAGAACCGCGGGATAGAAGAACGAACTGCGCGTCTCGCCGCCATGGGCATTGACGACTTTCGCCCCCTTGCTGGTGGCATCTTCGACCAGTGAACGCAGGTAGTCGGTCTTGCCCGTTTCCGGAAGGGGAGTCAGCGCCACGCCGGGCTCCCATGGCATGCCGGGCTTGAGCGTTTCGAGTTTGCGGTTGAATTTTTCGATGAAACTGTCGACCACCGCCTCGTGGACGAACAGGATCTTCAACGCGGTGCAGCGTTGACCATTGAAAGATAACGAACCGGTAACGGCTTCGTTGACGGCGTTGTCCAGATCCACCTCGGGCAGAACGATGCCGGGGTTCTTTGCATCAAGACCCAGGGCCGCACGCAAGCGGTGGGGTTTTGGGTGCAGTTTCTTCAGGTCGCTGGCTGCCTTGTTGGTGCCGATGAAGGCGAAGATATCGACTTTGCCGCTGGCCATCAGGGCGCTGACCGTTTCCCGTCCGCTGCCATAAATCACGTTGATCACCCCGGCCGGGAAGCTGTCTCGGAAGGCTTCCAGCAGAGGGCGGATCAACAGCACGCCCAATTTGGCCGGCTTGAACACCACGGTGTTACCCATGATCAGCGCGGGAATCAGGGTGGTGAAGGTTTCGTTCAACGGGTAATTGTAGGGGCCCATGCACAGAGCAACGCCCATCGGTACACGACGGATCTGGCCGAGGGTGTCCTGTTCAAGCTCGAAGCGACTGGAACGACGATCAAGTTCCTTGAGGGCATTGATGGTGTCAACGATGTAGTCACAGGTCCGGTCGAACTCCTTTTCGGAGTCCTTGAGACTTTTGCCGATTTCCCACATCAGCAGTTTGACCACCGCGTCGCGCTGTTCCCGCATGCGTATCAGGAACGTTTCCACATGCTGAATCCGCTCGGCGACCCGCATGGTTGGCCAGCTTCCTTGCCCATTGTCGTAGGCACGGACAGCAGCATCCAGTGCCGTCAAAGCAGTCGGGGCATCCAGCAAGGGTGTGCTGCCGAGTATGACTTGCTCGTCACCGTGATCCGTTGCCAGGTAAACCGGGCTGCGCACTTGAGCCAGTGGACCCTCCCAGAGATGCAGCAACCCATCGACGAGATACTCGCGTTGTTCGATCTGGCCGTCGAGGCGATAGTTTTCCGGGATATCTGCTGCGGTGGGAAAAAGGTTATTCAGAACGCGCTCGCTGGTCATGACGTTACTCCATGTTTAGATAAGCGACGAAGGACGCTTTATTTCAGCCATCAGGCCGGCAGTGCTCGCAGCTTTCTCAGCCAATCCAGTCCTGCTGATGTATTACCTCGTGGACGGTATTCGCAACCGACCCAGCCGGTATAGCCCAATTGGTCGATCAGGTCGAATAAGTAGGGATAGTTCAGCTCGCCCAGGTCCGGTTCGTGGCGGTCGGGTACCCCGGCAATCTGGATATGGCCGATACCGGCAAAGTCGCGGCGCAGCTTGGTGGCGAGATCGCCCTCGACGATCTGGCAGTGGTAGCAGTCGAATTGCACCTTGAGGTTGGCGGCGCCGACTTCCTTGCAAATGGCCTGGGCCTGATCCTGACGGTTAAGGAAGAAGCCCGGTATGTCGCGGGTATTGATCGGCTCTATCAGCACCGTGATCCCGACCTTGGCGGCGTCTGCCGCCGCGTGGCTGAGGTTTTCCAGGTAGGTGGCGCGGTGACGCGGGCGTTCGGCCTCGCTGGGCAGCAGGCCGGCCATCACGTGGATTCGGTCGTTGCCGAGCACCGTCGCGTATTCCAGGGCGCGGCCGAAGCCGCTTTTGAATTCCGCTTCCCGCCCCGGCAGCGACACGGTACCGCGTTCACCGGCCGCCCAGTCACCGGGCGGGGCGTTGAACAACGCCTGGACCAGACCGTTGTCGTCCAGGCGTTGTTTGAGTTGCTGGGCGCTGTAGTCGTAGGGGAACAGATATTCCACCGCTTCGAAGCCATCGCTGGCGGCGGCGGCGAAGCGTTCGAGAAATTCGTGTTCCGGGTACAGCATGCTGAGGTTGGCAGCGAAACGAGGCATGGTGGCTCCTGAGTGGGCGAAAAGTTAAACGAACGGCCAGAGCAGCAGGGTAATGATGAACCCCAAAGTGCCGAGCAGCGTGGTCAACACGGTCCAGGTGCGCAGGCCATCGGCTACGTTGAGACCGGCCAGTTTGGTGAAGATCCAGTAACCCGCGTCATTGATATGCGACATCGCCAGGCCCCCGCCGCCCATGGCCAGGCACAGCAGGGCCATATGGTTGGGCGAAAGATTCAAGGTGGCGATCAGTGGGCTGATAATCCCGGCTGTGGTCACCAGGGCCACGGTAGTCGAACCTTGCACCGCACGCAGCAACATGGTCAACAGGAAACCCAGCGCGAGCACCGGCAGGCCGGTGGTGCGCAGCATGTCGGAGACCACCGCGCCGATACCGGTGTCGACCAACACCTTGCCAAATACACCGCCAGCACCGGCGATCAGAATCACCATGGCCACGCCCGGCAACGCAGAGCCGATCACATCGGACACCTGACTGCGGCTCCAGCCCCGACGCGAGCCGAGCAGATAGGCGCACAGCAGGGTGTCGAGCAGCAGCGCAACCAGCGGCGCGCCAAGGACCGTCATCACACTGCGCACACTTGACTCGACCGGCAGCAACGAGGTGGCCAGGGTGCCCAACAGGATCAGGGTAATCGGCAACAGGATCAGGCCGACGATCAAGCCAAAACCCGGTGCCGGAGCGGCCGGCAGCTTGGCGACCAGGTTGCTGAGGCTTTCTTCCAGGCCCAGTTCGACCTTCTGTGCGCGGGCCTGGACGGTGTTCGTCGAGTCATTGGCGGCCCAGGCGGCGACATCGGCGTTGCTGACGTGCGGACCATAGACTTCGGCGCGGATGTCATCGGACATCGGGTAGACCCGACGGGTCATGCGCCCGGCCACGCGGTAGGCTACATAGCAAAGGAACGCGGTGATCGGCAGGCCAAACATCAGCACCCGACCGAGGTCGGCACCCAATTGGCTGGCGGCGGCAACGGCGCCCGGGTGTGGCGGCAGAAAGGCATGCACGGTGAGCAGTGCCGCGCACATCGGCAGGGCGAACACCAGCAGCGGTTTGCGCGCACTGCGGGCGACGCCGTAGGCCAGTGGCATCAGGATAATCACCCCGACTTCAAAGAACACCGGCACCCCGACCATGAATCCGGCCATGGTCAGCGCCAGGGGGGTGCGTCGGCTGCCGAAGCGCGCGATCAGCGTATGGGCAAGGGCTTCGGCGCCGCCAGAGAGTTCGATGATGCGCCCGATCATCGCGCCCAGGGCAATGATGATCGCGATATGGCCGAGGGTCTTGCCCATGCCGCCTTCGATGGTCGCCACCAGATCACCCGGTTTCACCCCGGCGGCCAGGGCCACCAGAATACTGACCAGCATCAGTGCCACGAAGGGCTGGAATTTGTACTTGAGCACCAGGAACAGCAACAAGGCGATGCCGATGCCGGCGATGACCATCAATAGGAGTGGGCTCATGCCGAAAGACTCCCGAACCGGGCTGTGGACGAGGGGCTTGGGGTGTTACGGTCGAGGTGGGCCATGTGGGTATTTCCTGTTGTTATTGTTTTTTCAGGCAAGCCGAGTCCGTCGGGAGCGAAACAGCAGCTCCCGGGCAGGGCTTGCGTTATCGGTCTAGCGGTTTACCACTGCGCGCCGAACGTCTCGCGCAATTCATCCAGGGCGGCCTGGTTCAGCGGGGCTGGTTTGGGGTTGCTCATCAGCCAAAGCCGAGCGGTTTCTTCGAGTTCCTCCAGGGCATAACTGGCCTTGGATACCGAGCTTTCCCAGATCACCGGGCCGAGGCGTTCGAGCATCACGCCTCGCACGCTGTTGGCCAGTTGCGCGACCCGTTCGGCGACTTTCGGCGAACCGGGGCGTTCATAGGCAATCAATGGAATGCGCCCGACTTTCATCACCTGATAAGGGGTCAGTGGCGGCAGGATGGTGTCCGGCTGCCAGACCCCGGCCAAGGTGAGCGCCACCAGATGGGTAGAGTGGGTATGCACCACGCCGCCGACACCGGGGTTGCGGTCGTAGACCTGGCGATGCAACGCCAGGGTCTTGGACGGCTTGTCCCCCGAGACCCATTCACCGGCCAGGTTGACCTTGGCGATGGTCGCCGGGTCGAGGCGGCCCAGGCAGGCATCGGTAGGTGTGATCAGCCAACCGTCATCCAGCCGGGCGCTGATATTGCCAGCGCTACCGACGGTATAACCACGGCCGTAGAGGCTGTGGCCGACGTCGCAGATTTCTTCGCGCAGGGTGTTTTCCTGACTCATGCCGCACCTCCTGCCAACTGCTTCAGCGCCTTGGCAAAAAACTCACGGCCACCGAAGTTGCCGGACTTGAGGGCCAGGGCCAGTGGTTCATCTGTGCTACTGACCGTGGCCGGTACGCCGGGATCAATCTGCGCGCCAATCTGCAACAACTGTACGCCGAGGGCCTGGACTACTGCGCCGGAGGTTTCGCCGCCGGCCACCACAAAACGTCGTACACCCGCCTGGAACAGGCCCTTGGCGATCTCTCCAAGGGCCTGCTCCACCAGGCTGCCGGCGCGTTCCACACCAAGTTCACGCTGTACCGCCTTGACTTGTTCGGGGCTGCAGGTGGCGTAGATCAGCACGGTTTCAGCGCTGTCGCGGGCAAAAGCCAGGGCTTCGTTGACCACCGGTTTGCCGGCAGCCAGGGCCAGCGGGTCGATGCGATAGGCCGGGTGGGCGGCCTCCAGCCAAGCGGCGACCTGGCCGTTGGTGGCCAGGGAAGCGCTGCCGGCGAGGACCACCTCACCGCCACTGACTGGAGGCAGTTTGGCTGCATCGAGGCTGCGCAACTTGCCGGCGCGACGGAAGTTTTCCGGCAGCCCCAAGGCCAGCCCGGAACCCCCCGTCAGCAACGGCAGATCGGCGCACGCGGTGCTCAGAGTGTAGAGGTCGGCATCCGACACGGCATCGGCGATCGCCATACCAATGCCTTCGGCACGCAGTTCGTCGATGCGCGCGCGCACCTGCTCGGCGCCTTGGGCGACGTGGTCGTAGCGCAGCAGGCCAACCTTCAGCCGGGTCTGGGATTGCAGCACGCGCACCAGATTGGCATCGGTCATCGGCGTCAACGGATGATCTTGCATGCCGCATTCGTTCAGCAGTTGATCCTGCACGAACAGGTGGCCACGGAAGATCGTTCGACCGTTCTCCGGGAAGGCCGGGCAGGCGAGGGTGAAGTCGCTGTTCAACGCGGCGAGCAAGGCTTCGCTGACCTGACCGATATTGCCGGCGGCGGTGGAATCGAAGGTCGAGCAGTACTTGAAGAAAATCTGCTCGCAACCGCGCTCACGCAGCCACGCCAGGGCTTGCAGGGATTCTTCGACCGCACTGACGGCCGGTGTGGTGCGCGACTTGAGGGCGATGACGATGGCGTCGGCATCGAGCCCGGCGGCCACTTCAGCGCTGGGGATACCGATGCTCTGCACCGTGCGCATACCGCCGCGCACCAGCATATTGGCAAGGTCGGTGGCGCCCGTGAAATCGTCGGCGATGCAGCCCAGCAGCGGGCGTGCGGTGGATGTGCTCATGCTGCGCTCCTCAGGCTGATTCGGTTTTCGCGGTCGGCAATTTGATGCCCGGAAAAATCTTGATCACTGCCGAATCATCCTCGCGGCCGAAACCGGCGCTGGAGGCCTGCATAAACATCTGGTGCGCAGTGGCTGACAGCGGCAGCGGGAATTTGCTGGCGCGGGCGGTATCCAGTACCAGACCCAGGTCCTTGACGAAAATATCCACAGCCGAAAGCGGCGTGTAGTCGGCTTTGAGAATGTGCGGCACGCGGTTTTCGAACATCCAGGAATTGCCGGCGCTGTGGGTGATCACTTCGTACAGGGCATCGGCGTCCACGCCTTCGCGCAGGCCCAGGGCCATGGCTTCGGCGGAGGCGGCAATGTGCACGCCCGCCAGCAATTGGTTGATGATCTTGACCTTCGAGCCGAGGCCATGAACGTCGCCCAAACGGTAGACCTTGCCCGCCATGCCAGCGAGGATCGCTTCGGCTTTGGCGTAAGCGTCCGCCGGGCCGGACGTCATCATGGTCATCTCGCCAGCAGCGGCCTTGGCCGCACCGCCGGAGATGGGGGCGTCGAGGTACAGCAGGCCTTGCTCGGCCAGGCGTTGTCCGAGTTCCACGGCGAAGGTCGGCGCGACGGTGGCGCAGCCAATCAGCAGGCTGCCCGGGCGCAATGCAGCCACGGCGCCGTTTTCACCGTACAGCACGGTTTCAGTCTGCTCGGCATTCACCACCACCGTGATGATCACCTCGCAGGCCTCGGCCATCGCCGCAGGGGAGGCGCAAGACACGCCACCTTCGGTCGCGAACTGCTCCAGCGCCGAGGCGCGGACGTCGCAGGCATGCACATTGAAGCCGGCACGCAACAGCGAGCGGGCAATGCCCAGTCCCATTGCGCCCAGACCGATAACGCCGACATTCTTGTTATTCATGGGTGTACTCCAGACAGAAAAGCTACGGTCTCACTCCACGCCAGCCTGGCGCAGGCGGCGGGCAGCGTTGTAGATATGGGCGCGCGCGGCATTGCCGGCAGCCAGCGGGTCACCCAGGCGAATCGCCGCAACCACGGCTTGGTGCTCTTCGTGCACCTGGCGCGAGAAGTCTTCCCGGCGCGCCTCGTTGGTACGGGTGATCCGCGTCGCGGTCTCCAGGTACTGGCTGACGAACTCGAGGGTCTTGAGGAAGTAGGGGTTGCCGGTGGCCTGGGCGATGGAGCGATGGAACGCGACATCGGCCTTGACCCCGTCCAGGCCCTCATCGACTTCTTCATCGATGCGCGCCAGCGCTTCATCGATCACTACCAAATCCGCTTCGCTGCGATTGAGGGCGGCCTCGGAAGCGATCTCCGCCTCGATGGCACGGCGCAGCGCCAGCAGATGGAACACGCTGCCGGGCAGGTTGGCTTCGGTGTAGTCGATGCGCAGGGGGCGGATATTGGCATTAGGCGTGACGAAGATGCCGCGACCCTGCTGGGGCTGCAGGACGCCTTCGTTCTTCAAGCGGGAAATAGCTTCTCGAACCACCGTGCGGCTCACCCCAAAGGCTTGGGAGAGCATGGCTTCACTGGGCAGCTTGCTACCGTTGGCAAAAACACCGGTTTCGATCTTTTCCAACAACTGCTGGGCGACGTTGTCGCTCAACACATGCGTAGGGACCTTGTCGAACATCGTGGCAATCCTGTTGTTGTGTTGTTATCAGGTTGTCATACAGGTTGAGGCGATACTCTACTAATCGTTAGCGTTTGTGAAGCGTGATGATGAAAAAAAGCTTCACGTTCGTCGTGAGGGGGGTAACTGATTATTTGTACAGGGATGTGGTCCAGTGCATGCTTTGCTCGGCACATCACCGTATTTCCATTGCCTTGGCGCCTGGTTTTAAATGCTCCTCTCGTGGGCCACAGTGACCCTACGAAGGCTAGGAAATCCATCACGGTGTTGGGTTCACCTTGAATTTCTGTGGGAGATCCCGCCCCGTCTTCGACGCCGCGCTGTCGCGCAGCAAACTGGGTCTCGATTCTGCCCGGAGGGCGTAGGAGCTGACTTGTCTGCGAAGACCATACGGCGCGATCTGTCAGACCCACCGCGTTGAATGGCCTTCGCAGACAAGTCAGCTCCTACAGTCGATCGGTGCCTGACTTAAAATTTATATTTTATTTTTCAGTGGCTTACAGGCTGTTTGATAGGAGATCCTGTCCCGTCTTCGACGCCGCGCTGTGGCACAGCAAACACGGTGCCGGGTTCACCCTGAATCTGTGGGAGCAGGCTTGCAACTACGCGTCCCGCTGCGAAAGCCTTGGATCAGGCTCAAATATTCCGCAAGTCATAACGCTCTTCTTTGCACGACTGGCCTCTTCGCAGGCAAGCCTGCTCCCACAGGGACTGATTTTATTTTTCGCGCTCTTTGAAAAATCAATCTGTCCCAGGCCTCAGCTCTCTACCTCAGCTCTCTACCTTAGCTCCCGACCTCAACATCGGGGGACGGATTAATTTTCGATGAAGCGCTGAAAACAAATCAGTCCCCTACACCAGATATCGACCGAGCCCTATGCTTGCGAGTTGCCCCGCAACATAGAATCTCCCACAGTTGATCCGGAATCTCCGAAAATAATCATTTAGAACCAATGACTTAAAGGTTATTTGAGGGGCTTCACCGTTTTGAGTGGGTAATCTATTCTCCTCCCCATGAAAGATATCGATTTATACACCCAAATCCTTGGGCTCCAGGCACCGTGGAAAGTGGTCGCAGTTAACCTTGACCGTGCGTTGGGGCAAGTCGTTGTCGGCGTTGGAGTATCTGATGCTGCTGCGTTCACCTGTCCGCAATGTGGCCTGCACGCTTCGCGTTATGACAAACGCAAACGTCGTTGGCGGCATCTTGATACGTGTCAGTTCGTGACCATTCTAGAGGCTGAGGTGCCCAGAGTTCATTGCGCCGAGCATGGCGTGGTGACTGTCGAGGTCCCGTGGGCAGACGCTGGTTCAGGTTTCACCTTGATGTTTGAAGCATTGGTGATCAACTGGATCCAGGAAGCCAGTATTCAGGCGGTCTCGCGTCAACTCCAGACAAGCTGGGGCAGCATTGACCGGATCATGGCTCGCGCCGTCAGACGCGGATTGGCGCGTCGAAAACCGTTATCACCGACCCAGATATGTGTGGACGAGACTTCGTTTCAAAAGCGTCGCGAGTACGTCACCGTGGTGACCGACCCCGCAACGGGTCAGGTCTTGCATGTGGAAGACGGCAACCTCACCCAGAGCCTGGAAGCGTTTTATACGAAGCTCAATAGCGACCAGAAGCAAGCTATTACGGGCGTTTCGATGGATATGTGGCCCGCCTTTATCAGCGCGACCCAGCGTCATATTCCGGATGCCATGCACAAAATAGCGTTCGACAAGTTCCATGTGGCCAAGCTGTTGAGTGAGGCGCTGGACAGAGTGCGTCATATGGAGAACCGCGAGTTGTTAAAGGCCGGCTCCACGGTGCTCAAGAACACGAAATACGTCTGGCTCAAGCGGGCTGAGAACATGACTGAGCGACAACAGGCAACCTTCGAGTCGTTGCGAGAGGGTTCGTTGCGTACAGCCAAAGCGTGGGCGATCAAAGATCTGGCCATGCAGTTGTGGCGAGGTAAGGATCGGGATGAGGTCGAACAACAGTGGAACCACTGGCTGGAATGGGCCTTGAACAGTGGGCTGCCACCGATGTGGAAAGTCGCCAAAACGATCAAGCGACGACTGTGGGGCATCGTCAACGCCATCGTGTTGAACCTGCATAACGGCCATGCAGAAAGCATGAACGCACGCATTCAACGGCTCAAGCAACGCTCTTGCGGGTTTCGAAATCGGGAGCGTTTTCGCAATGCCATTTACTTTCATTTTGGTGGTTTGGACTTATACCCGGAACGTCTCCAAAACTCATAACACCCACTTGATCCGGTGAAGCCCCTTATTTGACAGAAGCGGGTTTGCCCGCGCCATGACTGACAGTCAGATCTTCCATTGCCCTGCACTCTTCGCCAACCGCTGACGCATGTCGTCGATGTTGGCGGCCAGTTGCAGGGTCAACAGTCGGTAGCCGTCCAGGGCCGAGTAGACCGGCGCTTTTAACCCTGCCTCTTTTTCCAGGCCACCGGCAGGCCGTTCAAGTCGCTCCGAGGCACCGGTTTGCAGTGCGCGTGCCATGGCAATCAGCTGAACGCGTATCTGTCGGTGCTCGGCTTTCAGGGACAGTTGCAGCCGGGCCATGGTCTGTTCGTCGTCGGCGGCGGGGCGGGTGTTGGCGAGGATCTCCAGGGTGCTG
This sequence comes from Pseudomonas sp. ASL3, assembly GCF_056680425.1. NCBI lineage: Bacteria > Pseudomonadati > Pseudomonadota > Gammaproteobacteria > Pseudomonadales > Pseudomonadaceae > Pseudomonas > Pseudomonas sp. ASL3. Next base: position 1,015,019 of record NZ_CM155281.1, read on the forward strand.
ATGCACATCCGCAGATTGCGCTGGATGGCGTCCAGTTCATTGATCGATATCCGCACTTCCTTGGACACCGACGGCATCAACGAACGCATTTGCACCATCGCGCCGTTTACACGGTTGATCAGCTTTATATAGTCGTCGTCGGTGACCGATTGCCCACTGACGATTCGGCCATGGATCACCGCGCAGTCACGCAGTGCACTCGCCAGGTTGTAGCGCCAGGAAAACACCGCATACAGCGGCAGAGCGAAGGAAAACGCCAAGGCCAGGACGATGCCGATCAAGATATCGACGGTACGCCAAAGGCCATCGGATACCGGATTATCGCCATGGCCGACGACGATGAACACCGTGATCGCCGACAACAGTGCCGTGTAGCCGCCCTTGCCGATTGCATGGTAGGCAAAAAAGCCGCACACCACAGAAATGCCCAGGTAGGTGAGCATCGGTATGCCGAAATACGCGTGCTGGGCAATCAGCAACAGGCCGACAGCCGCGCCGATCAGCGTGCCATAGGCCCGCTCAGCGGCTTTTTTGCCAATATTGCCGTGGTGCTGAAGGCCGCCAATCACCACCAGCATGGTGATCGAGGCCCATTCACCGTGGGGCAGGTTGATACCGGTGGTCAGCAAGATCGTGGCGAGCAGCCCCAGCGACACACGCACGGCATGGATAAGCCGGGCGTGGCGATAGCGTCGATAGGGATCCAGCAGCGGACGCAGTAGTTTGCGCAGCAGCGAAGGGAGTCGAGATGATTGAAAATAATTCATCGGTTCAATGAAGCCTCTTTTCGGCAAGAGTCGCCCAGGCGTTTTCACTGCGCAAGCTAATCAGCTCGGTGCTGTTCGCAAGAGGTGGATCAGCTCATGGCGCCGGGGAAGGTCCGGTCCACGGCGCAAGCAGGTCAATGCTGCCGCTTCCGTGGCAAAAGTCAGCAAGGCATCGATGTCATTGCGCTCTAGCGTTGCGAGGGCGGCGGGTGAGTCCAGGTTGCTCTCTATCAGGAAGGCGATCACTGCGGCCTGGAAGGTATCTCCCGCGCCCACGGTATCCACAGGGATCAACTGCCGGGCTGCATGCGACCACTCGCCGAGCGCGCGGCTAAAAACGCTGACGCCTTTCTCACCCCGGGTCAGGAGCACAAGCTGGCAGCGATCACCCAGCCAACTGGACGCGACCGACGCAGGCTCCTTATCCGGATAGAGAAGCTCAAGGTCCTCTTCACTGACTTTGATGATGTGCGCATGCCGGGCGAAGGCGGTGATCCGCGTTCGCCACGTATCGAGATTTGGCTCGACATTCAGGCGCACATTGGGATCAAGGGTGATCAGCAAATGGGCGGGAGCGCTTGCCACCATCTTGTAGAGCGTATCGGCCGTCGGAGGCACCACCAGCGAATAGGATCCTACGTGAATGCCTCGGGCGTTATCGAGCCGGGGAATGTCGGCCAGATTCAGTTGCCGGTCAGCCCCGGACTGTCCATAGAAGCTGTAGTGGGGAATGCCACGCTCATCGAGGCTGACCAGGCTCAGGGTCGTCGGTGCGTCGACGGAGATGAGGTAGGCCGTTGAAACCTTTTCCTCCTTCAGCGTCTGACGTAGCTGCTTACCCATAAAGTCGGTGGATATGCCGGTCAGCAAAGCACTATCAATGCCCAACCGGCTCAGTCCCACTGCCACATTGAAGGGGGAACCGCCTGCGATTGCGTTGAAACCGATTTGGCTCGACAACCCGTTATTCGGCGGATTGGCAAAGAGGTCGAATAACGCTTCGCCGCAGACTAGAAACATGGCGAATCCTCGCGCCATGCAAAACGTTGAATACTGTCTTTCACACAATTTCCTTAACAGAATGTTCGCCGAGTTTGCGCCGGTAGTCGCTGGGGGTTGCCTGCATTTCACCGCGAAACTGACGATTGAAATTCGACAGGTTGCTGAAGCCCGCTTCGAAGCAGATATCAGCAACCGACTGCCTGCTTTGCAGCAGCAGGCGACAAGCGCGCTGGATACGCAGCTTGCGGATCAGCTCGACAAAGGTATGGCCGGTCGTACGTTTGAAGAACCGTGAGAAAGCCGACTCGGTCATTTCCAGACGGTGGGCGATGGTCGACATGCGAATCTCGCCCGCCAGATCCCCCAGGACGTAATCAAAGATCCGGTTCATTCGCTCAGTCGTCAGGCTGTCCTGCATCGGTGCGTAGTGTGGGCTGGCCAGGGTTCGGCTCCCATGAGCGTCTGCCTGCCCCAATGCTTCCAGTAGCGACAGAAACAGCACGAAGCTCTTCAAACCCTTGACCTGCCCGATCTCTTCCAGCAGGCAGGCGGCTGAGCGCGCGACCTCCCCACTGAACTCGATACCTTGCCGTGCACGACTGAACAGGGACTCCAGTTCGCCCAACTCGGGCAAGGTTTCACGCAACTGCAGCAAGGCTTCCCCATCGAACTGCAAGACCACATCGCGGCCCTCTATCCGCTGCCCGGGTGCCAGGTCGCTGATCCAGTCATGGGGTAAGCCGGGGCCTATCAGCGCCACATGCCCCGGACCGAAATGGCCGATATAGTCTCCGGCAAGCAACCGGCCGCTACCTTGTCGGATCAGGTGAATCTCGAATTCAGGGTGATGATTCCAGCGTGCCAATGGATACGGATAATCATGCTCGTACCAGCGGAAACTATGCTGAGGCCCGGTAAGAATCACCTCGAAATCCGAGGGCCTACCGTTTGATTGTTCGCCCATCATCACCTTTGATCTCCGCTGGATTACCTGATGCCAAAGTAGCCCCTCTGCTCAAGCATCACCAAAGGTGATTTGCAGCTTCACATCGGCCGGCAGGGCGCTAGCTGCACGCTCGAAGGCCTCGACACCCTTTTCAAAGGGGAAGGTCGCCGTGATCAGAGGTTTCAGATCCACTTTGCCACTGGCAATCAGGTTCACTGCGCGCTCATAGACATTGGCGTAGCGGAATACCGTTTCGATGCGGATTTCCTTGGCCTGGGCCGCCACCACATCGAAGGGCACCGGCTCGACCGGCATGCCCACCAGCACCAGTGCTCCGCCGGGGCAGACGGCTGCCAGTGCATCGTCATAAGCGCGCGCACTGCCGCTGGCCTCGAATACAACGTCCGCGCCCCAACCGTTGGTAGCCTCGGCCACTTTGTCCCTCAGGGAGTGTTCACGCACGTTAACGCTGGTGATGCCGTCGTAGCGCTGGGCGATGTCCAGCTTTTCCTGCATCAGATCGGACACCAGCACCTGGCTGGCGCCGCCTGCCAGGGCCGCCAGGGCGGTCATCATGCCGATGGTGCCGGCGCCGATGACCACCGCCACATCGCCGGGTTTGATCCGAGCTTTCACCGCCGCCTGCATGCCGATTGCGAAGGGTTCGACCATTGCCCCTTCGGCAAAGCTGACATGGTCGGGCAGCTTGTAGGTGAAGGATGCGCGATGGATGACTTCAGCGGTCAGGCAGCCATGCACCGGTGGGGTCGCCCAGAACACTACGGCGGGGTCGACGTTGTAGAGGCCAAGGCGTGAGGCCCTGGACTTGGGGTCGGGAATGCCCGGTTCCATACAGACCCGGTCGCCGACCACAAGGTGGGTTACGTTGCTGCCCGTTTCGATAACCGTACCGGCCGCTTCATGCCCCAGGATCATCGGCTGGTCGACAATGAAATGTCCGATCCGGCCATGGCTGTAGTAATGCACGTCGCTGCCACACACGCCGACGGTATGGACCCGGATACGCACATCATCGGCGCCCAATACCTGGGTGACTTCGATATCACGGATAGTCAATTGGTGTTGTTTTTCCAGGACTAAAGCTTTCATGGTGGAGCCTCGCAGATTCATAGTGCTTCGCTGGTTTTTGGGCGATTCGGGGTGTAAATCATTGGCTTGGCCCTGGACTCGAACCCGGGTTGATCGACGTGAATGAAATAGGTCAGCCCCAGACCGACCAGGTAAAGCCCGGCGTAGATCCAGACGATGCCTTTGACGCCCAGCGTGGCGATGGCGAGGGTGGCAATCGCCGGGCCCATGAAGTTGGACAGGCCGGCAGCCAGGTTATGGGCCGAGATGGCCGCACCCTTGTGGTCTGGAGCCATGGCGGGAAAGATCGCCCCCATGGGCACAAAGGCTGAGACGCTGACGCCCAATGCGACTGCGGCGATCACCGCGACGGGGAAATTGGCACCGTAGGTCAGCGGCAGGTAGTAGAAGGCCAGGGTCGCGATGGCACACCCGGCGCATCCGAACCAGCGCATCTGGCGAATCCAGCCAATTCGATCACCGATCAGCCCCCACAAGACGTTGGTAAAGATGGTGACGATGAACATCAGCCCCCAGATCCGCAGCCATTGCTCCATCGTGAACCCCACCTCGGCCGAGGTGAGGTACAGCGGCATGATGACGGGGAAGCCGAACAGCGTGAGGTTGCAGATGATCCGCACAATGGCCGCGATTAAAATGCTCCGGTTGTCGAAGAGGATGGTTGCGCCACGGCTCAGTTCGCGAAGACGCTCAGCCGTGCTCAATCGAACCTCCGGGATGCCCATCCTCTGGTCTTTCACCAGGAACAGAACGATCGCCCCAGCGAAGGCCACCCAAATGATCGACATCCATAAGGTGCCCATGAACCCTATACGGGGAATGCTGAAGCTCGGCAGGTAGGTTCCGAGAAAGCCGATGCCGATGGAGTACATCGTCCAGTACCAGCCCATCGCCGAAGCCAGCCGATCTCGCGGTGCGACCTGGGCGACCCAGACCAGAAAGGAATAGATGAATAAGGGGTAGGCGAGGCCGCGTATACCGTAGAACAGCACCATTAATGGATAGTTTTTGGCACCCAGGCCGAAGTAGAGAAAGAGCACATGCAAAACAATCCAGGCCACCACGCCGATGCGCATGATCCGACGCGGCCCGTAGATTTCCGCAAGTACGCCGGAACCCCAACTGGACAATGCAGCCAGTAGTCCATAGACCGTAAATAGAAAAGAGGCTTGCGAGGGGGAGAAGCCGAGGTCGACGACATAACGAGACAAGAACGCCAGTTCGATACCATCGCCCGTCATGAACAGGGCAATTGCAACATAACCCCAGATCAGACAGAGGGGCATGCCGAATAGCAGGCCCCGTGATTTCACGTGGGAAACCATAGCACTTTCCTTTTTTATAGTTGTAAGAGTCAGCACCCGTGCGCTTGCCTGGCGGGCATAAGCGGGTCGGTAAGGCTAGTAGACAATGGGCTCGTGTTTGCTGGCTAGCGTGTTAATTTCCGGCCAGTAATACTTTTTTTCAGGGCCTGAAGTTCGGCGTTGAAAAACAGCAATAAAACAGGTGGGTTGTTTGTTCGGTCATTGAATCGTGGGTTATAAAGTGTGGGCCGCAACGTTTGGACTGCGGAGCTTAATTATATAAGCGGCTATCAGGCGTCGATTGCGTTGAGGTAAACGACGCCAGAGCTTGCGACACCTTCCCTATATCCCCAGACTCAAGCCATTCGCCGGCAACGGCAACGCCGTCTTGTAGCGCACCTGCTTCAGCGCAAAGCTGGAGCGGATGTTGGCCACGCCGGGCACCTTGGTCAAAAAATCCATCATGAACCGCTCCAGCGCCTGGATGGTCGGGACGAGCACGCGGATCAAGTAGTCCGGGTCGCCGGCCATCAAATAGCACTCCATCACCTCGGGGCGATCGGAGATGGCGTCTTCGAAAAGATGCAAGGCTTCCTCAACCTGTTTCTCGAGGCTGACGTGGATGAACACGTTGACGTGCAGCCCCAGCAATTCGGGGTCGAGCAAGGTGACCTGTTGCTTGATCAGCCCCAGTTCCTCCATGGCCTTGACCCGATTGAAGCAGGGGGTGGGGGAGAGATTGACGGAGCGTGCGAGGTCCGCGTTGGTAATGCGGGCATTCTCCTGAAGACTGTTGAGAATCCCTATGTCGGTACGATCCAGCTTTCGCATGAGGTAAATACGCCTGTTTATTGTGTTTATTCAGAATAATTGTCCTTAAATGGCTCGAAGCGCAATGAAGTTGAGAAAAATATTCTCTACGGTCAGGCCTATGATTTGTGTAGGACAAGATCCAACGCCCAACAAAACACATGACAAGATCGAGCGTAGAGAAAAGCCCATGAACGAATACGAACCCCTGCGCCTGCACGTTCCTGAACCTTCTGGCCGTCCAGGCTGTACCACCGATTTCTCCTACCTGCGTCTGACGGATGCGGGCCTGGTCCGCAAGCCGCCGATCGATGTCGAGCCGGCCGATACCGCTGACCTGGCCCGAGGGCTGATTCGTGTCCTCGATGATCAGGGCAGGGCGCTTGGCCCGTGGGCCGAAGGCGTTCCGCTGGAAATTCTGCGCAAAGGCATGCGTGCCATGCTCAAGACGCGGATCTTCGATAACCGCATGGTCGTCGCCCAGCGCCAGAAGAAAATGTCCTTCTATATGCAGAGCCTCGGCGAAGAGGCAATTGGCAGCGCTCAGGCCCTGGCCCTGAACATGACCGATATGTGCTTTCCGACCTATCGTCAGCAAAGCATCCTGATGGCCCGCGAAGTGCCGTTGGTGGATCTGATTTGCCAATTGCTGTCCAACGAACGCGACCCGCTCAAAGGGCGACAGCTGCCGATCATGTACTCGGTGCGTGATCACGGCTTCTTCACCATTTCCGGCAACCTCGCCACGCAGTTCGTCCAGGCCGTCGGCTGGGGCATGGCCTCGGCGATCAAGGGTGATACCAAGATCGCTTCTGCCTGGATCGGCGATGGCGCGACCGCCGAATCCGACTTCCACACCGCCCTCACGTTCGCCCACGTCTACCGCGCGCCGGTGATTCTCAACGTGGTCAACAACCAATGGGCGATTTCCACCTTCCAGGCGATTGCCGGTGGCGAAGCGACGACCTTTGCCGGTCGCGGCGTCGGTTGCGGCATTGCCTCTCTGCGCGTGGATGGCAACGATTTCATCGCGGTCTATGCGGCCTCCGCCTGGGCCGCTGAACGCGCCCGACGCAACCTTGGCCCGACGCTGATCGAGTGGGTGACCTACCGCGCCGGCCCGCACTCGACCTCCGATGACCCGTCCAAATACCGTCCGGCCGATGACTGGAGTCACTTCCCGTTGGGCGATCCGATCCTGCGCCTCAAACAGCACCTGATCAGCATCGGTCAATGGTCCGAAGAAGAACACGCCGCCACCAGCGCCGAACTCGAAGCGGAGATCATCGCTGCGCAGAAAGAAGCTGAGCAATACGGCACCCTCGCTGGCGGGCAAATGCCCAGCGCCGCGACCATCTTCGAAGACGTCTATAAAGAAATGCCGGAGCACTTACGTCGGCAGCGTCAGCAACTGGGGATCTGACATGAACGATCACAACAGCACTATCCAGTTGGACACGGAAACCGCCATGACCACCACCAACATGACCATGATCCAGGCCCTGCGCTCGGCCATGGATGTCATGCTAGAGCGCGATAACAACGTGGTCGTGTTCGGCCAGGACGTGGGTTATTTCGGTGGGGTTTTTCGTTGCACCGAAGGCCTGCAAGCCAAATACGGCACCTCACGGGTGTTCGACGCACCGATCTCCGAAAGCGGGATCGTCGGTGTAGCGGTGGGGATGGGCGCCTACGGGTTGCGGCCGGTGGCCGAGATCCAGTTCGCCGACTATTTCTACCCGGCTTCCGACCAGATCGTCTCGGAAGCGGCTCGCCTGCGCTATCGCTCGGCCGGGGAATTCATCGCTCCGATGACCCTGCGCATGCCTTGCGGTGGTGGTATCTATGGCGGCCAGACCCACAGCCAAAGCCCGGAAGCGATGTTCACTCAGGTCTGTGGTTTGCGCACGGTGATGCCTTCCAATCCTTATGACGCCAAGGGCTTGTTGATCGCCTCCATCGAGAATGATGACCCGGTGATTTTTCTCGAGCCCAAACGCCTGTATAACGGCCCGTTCGATGGGCATCACGACCGTCCGGTAACGCCATGGTCGAAACACCCGGCCAGCGCCGTGCCCGATGGTTACTACACCGTGCCGCTGGACGTGGCGGCGATTACTCGCCCTGGCAACGACGTCACGGTGCTGACCTATGGCACCACGGTGTATGTGTCGCAAGTGGCGGCGGAAGAGACCGGCGTCGACGCCGAAGTCATCGACCTGCGCAGCCTCTGGCCGCTGGACCTGGAAACCATCGTCAATTCGGTGAAGAAAACCCGTCGCTGCGTGGTGGTTCACGAAGCCACGCGCACGTGCGGCTTTGGCGCGGAGCTGGTGGCGCTGGTGCAAGAACACTGCTTCCACTATCTGGAATCGCCTATCGAGCGCGTCACGGGCTGGGATACGCCGTATCCCCATGCTCAAGAGTGGGCGTATTTCCCCGGTCCATCCCGAGTGGGTGCGGCTTTGAAACGGGTCATGGAGGTCTGAATGGGCACGCATGTCATTAAAATGCCGGACATTGGCGAAGGCATCGCGCAAGTCGAGTTGGTGGAGTGGTTCGTTAAAGTCGGCGATATGGTCGTCGAGGATCAGGTCGTCGCCGATGTGATGACCGACAAGGCCACAGTGGATATTCCTTCTCCTGTGGCCGGCAAGGTAATAGCCTTGGGTGGTCAGCCCGGTGAAGTCATGGCCGTGGGCAGTGAGCTGATCCGGATCGAAGTCGAAGGCGCCGGTAACCTCAAGGAAACCGCCACAACCGCTAAGGCTGAGCCCGCGCCGACGCCAGTGGTACAGCCCAAAGTCGAAGCCAGACCTGCGCTTGATATCAAGCCACACACGGCCCCGGCAGCCGGCGTGAAACGTTCCCTGGAAGCCCGTTCTACCCGTCAGACTGATGAGCGTCCGTTGGCCTCTCCGGCAGTGCGCAAGCGCGCTCTGGATGCCGGTATTCCGTTGCGTCTGGTGCAAGGCCATGGCCCGGCCGGGCAGATCCGCCATGAAGACCTGGACGCTTACCTCGAACACGGCAATGAGGCCAGTCCTGCCCCGGCCGCCGCTTACGCCGAACGCAACGACGAGCAGCAAATCCCGGTCATCGGCCTGCGCCGCAAAATCGCCCAACGCATGCAGGACGCCACGCGCCGCGCGGCGCACTTCAGTTATGTCGAAGAAGTGGACGTCACCGCGCTGGAAGAACTGCGTGTGCATCTCAATGAAAAATGGGGCGCCAGTCGCGGCAAGCTGACCTTGCTGCCGTTCCTCGTCCGGGCCATGGTCGTGGCCTTGCGCGACTTCCCGCAGATCAACGCCCGCTACGACGATGAAGCGCAAATCATCACCCGTCATGGCGCGGTGCATGTCGGGGTCGCCACACAAAGCGACAACGGACTGATGGTGCCGGTGGTACGTCACGCCGAAGCCCGCAGCCTGTGGGCCAACGCCGAGGAAATCGCGCGTCTGGCCAGCGCTGCACGCAGCGGCAAAGCCACTCGCGATGAGATGTCCGGCTCCACCATCACCCTGACCAGCCTCGGTGCATTGGGTGGGATCGTCAGCACCCCGGTACTCAACCTGCCAGAAGTGGCCATCGTCGGCGTCAACCGCATCGTCGAACGGCCGATGGTGATCAAAGGCCAGATCGTGATCCGGAAAATGATGAACCTCTCCAGTTCCTTCGACCATCGCGTGGTCGATGGCATGGACGCGGCGCAATTCATCCAGGCCATTCGCGGCTTGCTCGAACAACCCGCCACCCTGTTTGTGGAGTAATCATGCAACAGACTCTGAACACTACGTTGCTAATCATCGGCGGCGGTCCTGGCGGTTATGTGGCCGCGATTCGTGCCGGTCAACTGGGGATCCCGACCATTTTGGTGGAAGGCCAGGCACTGGGCGGCACCTGCCTGAATGTCGGTTGTATCCCGTCCAAGGCGCTGATCCACGTCGCTGAACAGTTCCACCAGACCACGGGTTTCAGTCAAACGTCGGCGCTGGGTATCAGCGTCCAGTCGGCCGCGCTGGACATCAAGCAAAGCGTGAACTGGAAGAACGGCATCGTCGACCGCCTGACCACCGGCGTCGCGGCCTTGCTGAAGAAAAACAATGTGCAGGTGATCCATGGCTGGGCGCGGGTCATCGATGGCAAGACTGTCGAAGTCAACGACCTGCGTATCCAGTGCGAGCACCTGTTGCTGGCCACGGGTTCGACCTCGGTCAACCTGCCGATGTTGCCCCTCGGCGGCCCGATCATTTCGTCCACCGAAGCGCTGACCCCTGACGCCATACCCAAGCACTTGATCGTGGTCGGTGCTGGCTACATCGGCCTGGAGCTGGGCATCGCTTATCGCAAGCTGGGCGCTGAAGTCAGTGTGGTCGAAGCCCGTGACCGGATCCTGCCGGCCTACGATCAGGAGCTGACTCAACCCATCGCCGAGACCCTGAAACACCTGGGGGTGAAGCTGTATTTGCAACACAGCGTCGAAGGTTTCGATGCCGATACCCAGACGCTGCAGGTGCGCAACCCGGACGGCGAGACGCTCGCACTGGCAACCGATCAGGTGCTGGTCGCGGTCGGCCGTCGCCCTAATAGTCAGGGTTGGAACCTCGAAACCCTGGCCTTGGACATGAACGGCGCGGCGGTCAAGATCGACAACCGCTGCCAGACCAGCATGCGCAATGTCTGGGCCATCGGTGACCTTGCGGGAGAGCCGATGCTCGCCCACCGCGCCATGGCTCAGGGTGAAATGGTCGCGGAACTGATCGCCGGCAAACACCGCGAGTTCGATCCCGTCGCCATTGCCGCCGTGTGCTTTACCGATCCGGAGCTGGTGGTGGTCGGCAAAACACCTCAGGAGGCTGAAGAAGGCGGACTGGATTGCCTGGTCGCCAACTTTCCGTTCGCGGCCAATGGTCGGGCGATGACCCTGGAGTCGAAAAGCGGCTTCGTACGTGTGGTCGCACGGCGGGACAACCACTTGATTGTCGGCTGGCAAGCCGTGGGTGTTGGTGTCTCGGAACTGTCCACTGCCTTTGCGCAATCCCTGGAAATGGGCGCTCGACTGGAAGACATCGCCGGCACCATTCACGCTCATCCGACACTGGGCGAAGCGGTCCAGGAAGCGGCTTTGCGTGCGCTGGGGCATGCATTGCACCTCTGATAGACCGCATCAAGCTATTCGCAGGCAAGCCTGCTCCCACAGGAAATCCCCTGTGGGAGATTCTATGTTCTCAGGCAATACGCCGAACCCATGTAGGAGCTGCCGAAGGCTGCGATAAGGCCGGAACGGCCTTCAAAAATATCTGCATCTACGACCGGTTCCCGGTCGATCGCAGCCTTCGGCAGCTCCTACAAGGATTTGTGCCCGGCATGAATCTGTGGGAGCAGGCTTGCCTGCGAAAAAATCTCACGGACAACTTGTTTAACTGCCCCGTTCGCTACCTCAATCAGATCGGAGTCTCAGTCGAGTCCTTTGACCGCCTCAGAATCCTGTGCTGATTGAATTTGAATGAGCTTATGCCATGTTGAAATTTTCCGCTCACGAGTATCCCTATCCGTCACAGCGCCAAACCGTGTTTGCCCGGCGCGGGATGGTCGCCGCTTCTCAACCCCTGGCCGCGCAAGCCGGGATCGAAATGCTGCAAAAGGGGGGGAATGCCATCGATGCGGCCATCGCCACGGCGGCGGCGCTGACGGTGGTCGAGCCGACCGGTTGCGGCATTGGCGGCGATGCGTTCGCCCTGGTCTGGACCCAGGGCAGCCTGCATGGGCTCAACGCCAGCGGCCACGCGCCGCAGGCGCTGACCATCGACGCGGTCAAGGCGGCCGGTCATCCGCAGATGCCGCTGTATGGCTGGACGCCGGTCACCGTGCCTGGCATCCCGTCCGCCTGGGCCGAGCTGTCCCGGCGCTTCGGTCGCTTGCCCTTCGCCGATCTGCTGCAACCGGCCATCAGCCTGGCGCGCGACGGCTTTCCAGTGTCACCGGTGGTTGCCCATCAATGGCAGGCCGCGCTGGCCGAATTCGGTCCGCATCGGGACGCGGTGCTGGAGGCCTGGTTTGAAACGTACCTGATCGACGGCCGGGCGCCACAGGCCGGCGAATTGTTTCGCAATCCCGCGCAAGCCGAGACCCTGGCCGAACTGGCGGCCACCGGTTGTGAGAGTTTCTATCGCGGCGCCCTGGCCAAGCGTCTGGCCGATCATTCGCAGGCGACCGGTGGCTACTTGAGCGCCAGCGACTTGCAGGGTTACCGCGCGCAATGGGTCGACCCGATCAGCATCAATTACCGTGGTTATGACGTCTGGGAAATTCCACCCAGTGGTCAAGGGCTGGTGGCGCTGATGACCTTGAAGATTCTCGAAGGCTTCGACTTCGATCATCGCGACAGCCAGCAAACCTGGCACCGACAACTGGAGGCGATGAAGCTGGCGTACAGCGACGGTCGGCACTACATCACCGATCCGCGGCACATGCGGGTAGCGGTGGCTGATCTGCTCAGTGATGAGTACGCCAGCCGACGCCGTGCAGAAATCGGTGAGCGGGCCATGGCGCCGAAGCCGGGCGACCCCCACGCCAGTGACACGGTGTACCTGGCCGCAGCCGATGCCGAAGGCAATATGGTCTCGTTCATTCAGAGCAACTACCACGGCTTCGGCTCTGGCGTGGTCCTGCCCGACAGCGGTATCGCCCTGCAAAACCGGGGTCAGGAGTTCAGCCTCGATCCGGCGCATGCCAACAGCCTGGCGCCGGGTAAAAAAACCTTTCACACCATCATCCCCGGCTTCCTCAGCAAAGACGGCGTGCCCATGGGGCCGTTCGGGGTCATGGGCGGTTACATGCAGCCGCAAGGTCATGTGCAGATGGTGATGAACCTGATCGACTTCGGCCTCAACCCGCAAGCCGCACTGGATGCGCCGCGCTGGCAGTGGCTGGGGGAGATGAAAGTCGGGATCGAGCAGAGCGCTTCACGGGACCTGGCGGCCGCTTTGGCGCGACGCGGGCACCAGGTTGAAATCGCCTGTGACCTGACCCATTACGGTCGCGGCCAGATCATCCTGCGTGATCCGCAAACCGGGGTATTGTGCGGCGGCACCGAACCGAGGGCAGATTCAAGTATTGCGGTGTGGTGAGGCAGGCAGACCGCGTCAAGCTATTCGCAGGCTTGCCTGCGAAGAGGCCGGTCTGATCTCAGGATTTTTTTGAGACTGCCCATTGCCTCAAAACCCGCCCCGAAGCCCCTGACTTCCCCGAATCAATTCGTAAGCCTTGCGCGCCAGCGGGTTGACCGTGTTTGGCCGAATCCACAGGAAATAGGTCACGTCCGGCAAGCGCGGCAGGCCGTCGCTTTCGCCGAGTACGCGCATGTCCGGGCCGAGCATTTCCATGCTGCGCGGGGTGACACCCAGACCTGCGCGGGTCGCGGCCTTGATGCCGATCAGGTTGGACGCCAGGTACGCCTGACGCCAGGGAATCTGCGCGCGCTCCAGGGCCTCCAGCGCATAGCGTCGATAAATACTCGGCTCATCCACCAGAATCAACGGCAGCGGTTCGCCGGGCACATGGATGTACTGCGCTGAACAGATCCACCACACCGGCGAGGTGCGCAGGGCGAAGCCTTCAAGGTTCGGGTCTTCGCGGGTGGAAATCACCATGTCCACCTTGCCACGGTGCAGGTCCTCCATCAGGAACGGGCTGCGGCCGACGTCGATCTCCAGACGCAAACGCGGCGCCGAGCGGGCGATGTGGCTGAGGATCGGCGGCAGGATGGTGTCGGCGATGTCGTGCGGTGAGCCGATACGCAGCACGCCGCTGAGACTGTTTTCACGCAGGGAACTCAAGGCCTCGTCGTTGAGTGAAAGCATCTGTCGCGCATGCCGCAACAACTGCATCCCCGGCTCGGTGAGGTGCTTTTGCCGGCCTTGCTTGCGGAACAAGGTGACGCCGACCTGTTGCTCCAGACGTTGCATATGTTGCGTCACCGAGGACTGGGTGCGTGCCAGATGCACGCCGGCTTCGGCGAAGCTGTGGTGATCGACCACTGCGATAAAGGTCCGCAGCAATTCAAGATCGAGGGTGGCAAGGTCGGACATGATGGCTCGATGAGGCTGAATTCATATCAGGGGAACGTGCTAATACATTACGTATTTTTATGTATTCGTGGCATCGAATTTTGATCGATACGCTACAAGCCCCGTAAACAGCCTATATAACCTTTTCAAAAGAACGGCTCATCCAGAAAGTTATAACAATATTAGATATTTGCATTTCCGTTACGGGACGGCTGTACCTAGCATGCGCCCTCATCAGGTCGGGAAACGCCGATCATCACTGAGGGGAAATCCATGCCGTTCAAGCGCTCGCCCGTTACCCGATGGTTGCCCGTCATGCTGGGAACTGCGTTGACCTTTGCCGGTATGAGCGCGGCGCAGGCCGATGCGACCCTGGACAAGATCCAGCAGCGTCATCGGTTGGTGGTCGGCGTGGTGTTGTCCGGTGGACCGTTCGGTTCGATTGATCCCACCACTCAGGTGCCGCGTGGATTGAACGTCGATCTGGCCAATGACCTGGGCCGCCAACTGGGCGCCGAGGTTGAGTTGGTGCCGGTGCTGCCAGCCAACCGCGTGCAATTCTTGCAGCAGGGCAAGGTCGATCTGCTGATTGCCAACATGGAATGGAACAGCGAGCGCGACCAGATCCTCGGGCATGTACCGACGCCGTTTTATCGGGTCGGCGGCACCGCAGCGGTTCTCAAAGACAGCACCATCACCCGCTGGGAAGAGCTCAAGGGCCAACCGGTGTGCACCTCCCAGGGCAGCAGCTACGTGAAACCGCTGACCGAGTTCGGCGCCGAAATCAAAGCGTTCAAAAGCTCGTCCGAGTCGCTGCTGGCGTTGCGTGGCAATAACTGTGTCGCCGCCGTGCACGACGCCACGTTGATCAATCCATTGCTGGCCGACAGTACCGAATGGCAGAACTACCGCGCGTTGACCCCGGAACTGAACCCGGCGCCCTCGGTGATCTGGACCCGTCGCGGCGAGACCGACACCCAGGCGCGGCTCGACCCGATCGTCAAAGACTGGCACCGCAGCGGCTGGCTGATCGAGGCCGAGCAGCGCAACCACATCACCCCGGCGTCGCCCGCGCTGGTGGAGTTGCGCAAGCAGTTCCAAAGCACCGGCGCCTGATTTTCTCTTTCTTCAAGGCTCTCGTTTATGAACACGATTTTTTCGGGCAAAACCCTGCTGGCGTTGCTGTTGAGCCTGTGTGCCGGACTGGCCCAGGCCGACGCCACGCTGGACAAAATCCAGCAACGACACAAAATCAGCGTCGGCGTGATCCTCAGCGGTCCGCCGTTCGGCACCATCGACCCCAAGACCCGCGAGCACCTGGGCTACAACGTCGAGCTGGCGAAAGGCATCGCACAACGCTTGGGCGTGGAGGTGGAAACCGTGTCGGTGCTGGCGCCCAATCGCGTGCAGTTTTTGCAGCAGGGCAAGGTCGACATCCTGATCGCCAACATGCAGTTCACCGAAGAGCGCAGCCAGATCCTCGATTACGTGCCCACGCCTTATGAAGAAGTCGGTGGCGCGGCATTGATTCGTAAAGGCGCCGGCATCACTCGCTGGGAAGACCTGAAAGGCAAGCCGGTGTGCGTGTCCCAGGGCAGCAACTTCATCAAGCCGTTGCAGGAAACCTACGGCGCGGAAATCAAGGCTTTCAAGAGCCAGTCGGAATCGTTGTTGTCGCTGCGGGGCAATGGCTGCGTCGCGGCGGTGCATGTCAGTCCGACCATGCACACACTGCTAGGCGATGCAGAATGGGGCGATTACGAAATCCCCTTGGCCGACGACCTGATTCCTTCGGACTCGGTGATCTGGATACGCAAGGGCGAGCACGACACTCAGGCGAAACTGGACGCGATCATTCGCGACTGGCATCGCAGTGGCTGGCTGATCGACCTCGGCGAGCGTACCGGCATGGCACCGTCGCCAGCGCTGCATCAGTTGCATGAAAAATACCGCGATGCCGCACCGCTGGAAGCGACCCGATGAGTGCGCATCTGTTTGCAGCGTTGCAGCAATTGCTCGGCGTCAGCCATGTGCAGACCTCCGAGGACGCGTCGGCGTACCTGACTGACAAACAGGGTCGTTATGTCGGCGCAGTGATCGCCGCCGTGCATCCCGCTAACACCGAAGAAGTCGCCGCCGTGGTTCGCCTGTGTGCGCAGCACGACGCGCCGATGGTGGTGCAGGGCGGCAACACCGGGCTGATGGGTGCCGCGACCCCGGACGCAAGCGGCACCGCTGTCTTGCTCTTGCTTGATCGCTTAAACACCGTGCGTGAAATCGATACCGATAACGACACCCTGACCGTCGAAGCCGGCTGCATTCTGCAAACCGTCCAGGACGTGGCGCGCAACGCCGGACGATTGTTTCCCCTGAGCCTCGGAGCCGAGGGCAGTTGCACGATTGGCGGCAACCTGGGTACCAACGCTGGCGGCACTGCCGTGTTGCGTTACGGCAATACTCGGGAGTTGACGCTGGGGCTGGAAGTGGTCACCGCTCAAGGCGAAATCTGGAATGGCTTGCGCGGTTTACGCAAGGACAATACCGGTTACGACCTACGCGATCTGTTCATCGGCAGCGAAGGTACGCTGGGCATCATCACTGCCGCGACCTTGAAACTGTTTCCCTTGCCGAAGGCGCAATGCACGGCGTTGCTGGCCTTTGATTCGCTGGCACAGGCGGTGGCATTCCTGTCCCATGCCCGCGCCGGATTCGGTGCCAGCCTGACCGCCTTCGAATTGCTCACTGCTGATTGCCTGGCATTGTTGCGCGAGCAGTTTTCAGAGGGGCCGCAGCCCTTTATTCGGGCGACCCAGCCGTGGTTCGCGCTGCTGGAGCTGTCCGATGGCCACAGCGAAAGTCATGCCCGGCAGGCGTTCGAAGAGGTGCTCGGTGCAGCCTTCGAAGCCGAGCTACTGGCCGATGCCTTGATCGCCGAAAGCCTGGCCCAGAGCGAAGCGCTGTGGCAGTTGCGCGAGAACATGAGCGAAGCGCAGAAGCGCGCCGGGCGCAACATGAAGCACGATATCTCGGTGCCGATCTCGCGGGTGGCGGAATTCGTCGAGCGCACCGATGGGCTGTTGCAGGCGCATTTCCCCGGCGTGCGGCATTACACCTTCGGTCATCTGGGCGACGGCAATCTGCATTACAACGTTGCTCATCCGCTGGATAAGACGGTCGACGAGCACATGGCCAACTACGAGGCTTTGAGCCTATTGGTGCACGACAGCGCCCATGCCCACGGCGGCTCCATCAGCGCCGAACACGGCATCGGCCAACGCAAGCTGGACCTGCTGCCGCGCTACAAAAGCGCGGTGGAGCTGGACCTGATGCAGCGCATCAAGCACGCGCTCGATCCGCGTGGTCTGCTGAATCCGGGCAAAGTACTGAAGGGAACTGTGCAATGACCATTCGCTTATCCAAACGTGTACAGCGCGTGTCGCTGTCGGCCAACGCGGCCGCCAAGTCACAGGCCACCGCTTTGCGGGATGCCGGTCGGGACATTCTCGACCTGACCACCGGCGAGCCGGATTTCGACACCCCGGACCACATCAAACAAGCCGCGTACGCCGCCATCGCCGCCGGCGCGACCAAATACACCCCGACCCCTGGCGTGCGAGCCTTGCGTGAGGCGGTGCAGCGCAAGCTCAAGCGCGAGAACCGTCTGGATTACCCGTTGGCCTCCGTGGTGATCGCCAACGGCGCGAAACAAATCATCTTCAACGCCTTCGCCGCGACCCTTGATGACGGCGATGAGGTGCTGGTGCCGGTACCATTCTGGCCGTCCTTTCCCGACAGCGTGCGCTTCAACGGTGGAGAACCGGTGTTCATCGAATGCGGCCTGGAGCAGGGCTGCAAACTGACCCCGGCGCAGCTTGAACAGTCCATTGGCGAGCGCACTCGCTGGCTGATTCTCAATGGCCCCGGCAACCCCAGCGGCGCGGTGTACAGCGAGGCTGAGCTGGCCGCGTTGGCCGAGGTGTTGCGCCGTCATCCCCAGGTGCTGATCCTGCTGGATGAGCTGTACGAACACATCCGCTTCGATGATCGACCGGCACTCAGCCTGCTCAACGTCGCGCCGGACCTGCGATCGCGTTGCCTGTTGGTGGGCGGGGTGTCGAAGACCTATGCCATGACCGGTTGGCGCATCGGTTTCGCTGCCGGGCCGGAAGTCTTGACCACTGCGATGACAGTGGTGCAGTCGCAATCCACCTCGGGTGCGTCATCGGTGGGGCAAGCGGCGGCGCTTGCCGCGTTCGACGGTGGGCTGGCGTTTCTGCCGCCGCAGGTCGCTGCTTACCATGAGCGGCGTGATCTGCTAGTCACGGCACTGAGCGCAGTGGAGGGTCTTGAGGTGCTGCAACCTGAGGGCGGTTTCTTTGTGTTCGTGCGCTGCGCCGGGTTGCTCGGCCGTTATCGCGAAGATGGCCAGCGCCTGGACAGCGACGCCGACGTGGTCGCGTATTTGCTGGAGGAGGGCGTGGCCGGTGTTGCGGGTAGCGCCTATGGTTTGTCGCCGTGGTTTCGCCTGTCGATAGCCACCGCCACGTCCAGTGTCAGCGAGGCGGGCCGGCGCATCGCCCATGCCTGTGCGCGCCTGCGGGTCGAGGCGCCGCAATGAGTGAGTGGTTGGCGCTGTTTGTCCACTGGACGGCCGGGTTCGGTTTGAACTACGGCTTTCTGCTGGATGCCTATCAGCGCGGTTCATTGGTGGATGGTGCGCTGACCAGCCTCTTGCTGTGCCTGTTTACCCTCGTCGGCAGCCTGCTGGCCGGGGTGGCCCTGGCGGCGATGCTGACCTCCGGCAAGCCATATCTGGCCAAGCCTGCGCGGGTCTTCGTCGAAGTCACGCGTAATACGCCAACGCTGGTGCAGCTGTATTGCGCATTTCTGGTGCTCAACATGCTATTGACCCAGGCGGTCGGCGCGGCCAATCCGCTGACGCCGTTTGCCTGGGTGGTGATCGTGATTTCCCTGCACAAGGGCGCGTTCCATGCCGAGGCCCTGCGCGCCGGGATCGAAGCGGTGCCGGCGGTGACGCTGGAGGCTGCCGCGTCGCTGGCCTTCAGCAGCCGCCAGTTGTTGTGGAACGTGCAACTGCCGCTGGCCCTGCGTTTCGCCTTGCCGTCCCTGATCAACAACCTGATCGATCTGGTGAAAATGACCGCCGTCGCCTCTGCCATTGCAGTCGGCGATATCACCTACGCCGCGATCATGATCTGGACCCAGGGCGATAACGTGCTGGAATTGATGATCCTGATTCTGGCGTTTTTTGGCGTACTGAGCTTCGTCGTCAACTGTGTGGGGCGCGCCCTTGAAGCGCGCCTGAGGATGCCCGGCTATGGCCATTGAATCATCCGTCGCCGCGCTGCTGGAGTGGTCGCCTGCGCTGGCCGTGGGTTTTGCCCAGAACATCCTGATCAGTCTGTTGGCGATTGCCATCGGTTCGCTGCTGGGGTTGCTGGTCGGCGCGCTGGGCTTGTCACCCCTGCGGCTGACGCGCTTGCCGGCACGGATCTGGGTCCAGGTGTTTCGCAACGCGCCGTGGCTGGTGCTGATCTACTTCACCACCTACGTGTTCCCGTTCGAAATTCATCTGGGCACTGCGTATCTGCCGTTTCCTGACTGGCTGAAAGTGACGATTGGCCTGGCCTTGCCGGCAAGCGCCAATGTCGCGGAAATCTTTCGTGGCGCCATCGCCTCGATCCCCGGCACTCAGTGGGAAGCGGCGCGCTCGTTGGCCTTCACCCGTGGACAGATTTTTCGTTCGATCATCCTGCCGCAGTGCTTCAAACGCATGTTGCCGCCGTGGATGAACCTGTACGCGGTAATCACCATGGGCACCGCGCTGGTCTCGCTGGTGGGCGTGCATGACCTGCTCGACACCGCGCAAATCGCCAGCAACACGGTCAACCGCACCGCCTTCACCGTGCTGATCTACTTCAGCGTGCTGGCGCTGTTCTTCGCCTGGTGCTACCCGATTTCCCGACTGACCCAACGCCTGGAGCGACGTTATGCCTTCTATTGAAACGCCTCTGGTCAGCCTGCGGGACGTGCATTTGTCGTTCGCCAGCAATCAGGTGCTCAAGGGCATCGATCTGGACGTGCAGCGTGGGCAGGCGGTGTCGATCATCGGCCCCTCCGGTTCCGGCAAGTCGACCATTCTGCGCTGCATCACCGGCCTGCTGCAGCCACAGCGCGGGACGCTTCGGGTCGGCAGCACTGAGGTGCATAAACTGGCGCGCGAAGCCGAGCGCATCGAACTGCGCAAGCGGGTGGGCTTTGTCTTTCAGCAGTACAACCTGTTTCCGCACCTGTCGGTGCTGGAAAACCTGGTGATCGCCCCGCGCAAAGTGCTGGGCCGTGATCGTGCCGACGCGGAAAAAGAAGCACGGGCGTTGCTGGCCAAAGTGCGCATGGAGCACAAGGCCGATGCCTATCCCGGCCAGTTGTCCGGGGGCCAGCAACAACGGGTGGCCATCGCTCGGGCGCTGGCGATGCGCCCGGAGCTGATTCTGTTCGATGAAGTCACCTCGGCGTTGGACCCGGAAACCGTCGGCGAAGTACTGACGGTGATTCGTGAGCTGACCGAAGAGGGCATGACCTGCGTGCTGGTGACCCACGAAATGCGTTTCGCCGAGGAAATCAGCGATGTCGTGTACTTCACCGAAAACGGCCTGATCGTCGAGCACGGCAGCGCCGAGCAGATCTTCCAGCACCCGACCAGCGAGCGCACCCATGAATTTCTACGCCATGCCCTGGGCGATGCCGGGCGCCGTCCTTCCATGCCACCCGATCCGTATCTGTTGAGCAACATCAGCCGCTACAGTTTGTCCGTCTGAACCTGTCTGTAATAGACCCTGAAGGAGCAACCCCATGAGTACCGCTAACCGTGCCGATGTGATTGAGGACTTCCTCAAGCAAATTCGTCTGATCAACCAACGTGGCGTCGATCGCGCTGCACTGGTGGAAATCGTGGCCTTGCTTGAGGGCCTGGCCGAGCGTCGCGATCTGTTCAATTTCGACGCCTTTCCAGCGCCGGTTCCGGGGCAGGGCAGCACCGCGTTCCGCTATCGCCTCAACGACGACGGCGACACGCCGACGCTGTACCTGAACTCGCTGTTGCCGGGCAAGAACACCATCGCCCACAACCACGAAACCTGGGCGGTGATCAGCGCCGTGGAAGGCCAGGAAATCAACTACGTGTATGGCCGCAGTGATGACGGCAGCGACCCGCAGATCGCCCGCCTGCAATTGGAGAAGGAAGTCATCGTGCAGCCCGGCACCTCGATCTCGTTCCTTGGCGACGACCTGCACGGCATTCGTGTCGATGGCGAGCAACCGACATTGCACTTCCACTTGTACGGCTTGCCGCTGGAGTCGCTCAACGGCCGTTATGGGGTCGAGGCCGATGGTCGCATCCTCAACTACAACGCCTCGCAAATGGTGCCGTCGATTCAGGCTTACGCATGATTGACCCGTAGAGATTACCTGTAGGAGCTGCCGAAGGCTGCGATCGACCGGGAACCGGTCGCTTCCTTGAGATCGCTGAAGGTCGTACCGACCTTATCGCAGCCTTCGGCAGCTCCTACAGGGCCCAGTTTGCTGCGCGACAGCGCGGCGTCGAAGACGGGGCAGACCCTTCTACAGGGAATGTGGTTACAACAAACTCAAACGGAACTCCCATGACCTCAATCATCACCCCACGGCAACTGCAGCAATGGCTATTCGACGGGCAGGAAATTGCCCTGTTCGATGTGCGTGAGCACGGCCAATATGGCGAAGCGCACCTGTTCCATGGGGTGAATCTGCCCTACAGCCGACTGGAATTGGAAGTCCGCCGACTGGCACCCAACCCTGCCGTGCGCCTGGTGATCTACGACCAGAATGGCGGCGAGCTGGCAGTCCGTGCCGCCCAGCGCTTGCAAACGCTGGGCTACAGCCACATCAGCATCCTTGAGGGGGGCGCTGACGGCTGGCAGGCGGCGGGTCTGCGATTGTTCGCTGGCGTGCATGTGCCGTCCAAGGCCTTTGGCGAGTTGGTCGAACAGGCCAGCGCCACGCCGCATATCAGCGCCCTTGAACTGGCCGACTGGCAAGCCCGTGGCGAACCGCTGGTGCTGCTCGACGGCCGACCGTTCGACGAATACCGCAAGATGACCATCCCCGGTTCCATCTGCTGCCCCAACGGCGAGCTGGGTTATCGCCTGCGCGATCTGCTGCCGGATGAGCAGACGCCCATCGTGATCAACTGTGCCGGCCGCACCCGCAGCATCATCGGCGCACAAACCCTGATCAACCTCGGGGTGAAAAACCCGGTGTATGCGCTGGAGAACGGCACCCAAGGCTGGTTTCTCGCTGATCTGCCGCTGGAACACGGCAGCACCCGGCGCTACACAGACACGACATCGCCCTCTGGGCTCGCCCAACAACGGCTTGCCGCACAGCGGTTGGCCGAGCGTGCCGGGGTAAAAACGGTGAGTGCGGCGCAGGTTGAGACGTGGGCTGAAGACAGCCAGCGCAGTCTGTTTTTGTGTGACGTGCGCACTGCCGAAGAATTTGCCGCCGGCAGTCTGTCCGGTGCGCAACACACGCCAGGCGGACAGTTGATTCAATCAACTGATCTGTACGTCGGTGTGCGTCAGGCGCGTTTGGTGTTGATTGATTCTGATGGTGTAAGGGCGCCGATTGTTGCCAGCTGGCTGAAACAGTTGGGTCACGATGCGTATGTGTTGGCCGAAGGTGTGAACAGTGGTTTGTCATTGCCGCTGGTGGAGGCTGTAGAGCGTCCGGCACTGGCAACCATCGATGCGTTGGCCTTGGCCGACGCGTTGAAAGACAAGGCCGTGGCGCTGATCGATCTGCGCCCGAGCATGGCCTGGCGCAAGGCGCATATCGACGGCTCGCGTTGGTCGATTCGCCCATTGTTGGTTGCGACTCTGGCGGATGAGCAGCGTCCCTTGGTGGTGGTGGCTGATGATCTGTCTGTCGCGCAACTGGCGGCGCTGGAGCTCAGCGACATTCAACGCGATCAACTGCGCCTGCTCAACGGCGGGATTCCAGCCTGGCAAAAAGCGGGTCTGCCGCTGGTTGAAGACCCGGCCAACCCAGCGAACGAACAGTGCATCGACTTCCTGTTCTTCACCCACGATCGCCACTCCGGCAACAAGGACGCCGCGCGTCAGTATCTCGCCTGGGAAACCGGTTTGCTGGGGCAGATGACCGACAGCGAAGTGAACAGCCTCAAACCGCTGTCCGACAAAGCGGCTCAGCGTCAGGCGCAAAACGCCCAGGTGCGCACCCGTCTGGTCCACGCCGCACGTACCGTCAAAGGCGGTGGCGGGCGAGCGGTGAACGTTCCCGTCACGCGTCTGAGCACGGTGCTGTTCGATAACCTCCAGCAAATGCGCGACGCCCGCACCCGTCGCGATCATGAGCGGGTGCTGAGTTACGGCGCCCGGGGCAATCCCACCGCGTTTGCCCTGGAAGATCTGGTCACCGAACTGGAAGGCGGTTATCGCACGCGTTTGTTTGCCACCGGCCTTGCTGCTGTGGCGCAGACCTTTCTCGCCTACTTGCGCCCCGGCGATCATGTGCTGATCACCGATGCGGTGTACTGGCCGGTGCGGCGTCTGGCGCAAGACTTTCTCGAGCCCTTCGGCATTCAGGTGAGCTACTTCGCCGCCGATGGTCAGGGGCTGGAAGCGCAGTTGCAAGCCAACACGCGGATGGTCTACAGCGAAGTGCCGGGTTCGTTGCTCTACGAGTTGAGCGATCTACCGGCCATTGCCGCCCTGTGCAAACCGCGAGGCATTCTGCTGGCGGTGGACAACACCTGGGGCTCGGGCTATCTGTATCGGCCGCTGACCCTGGGCGCGGATATTTCGATCATGGCCCTGACCAAATACCTGTGTGGTCACAGCGATGTGGTCATGGGCAGCGTTTGCACCCGCGAAGAGGTCTGGCAGCCGTTGTCACGGATGAGCGACAGTTTCGGCACCACCGTCAGCCCGGACGACGCCTATCTGGTCCTGCGCGGCGCACGCACACTGGCGCCACGGCTGGAAGTGCATGAACGTCAGGCGCTGGAAGTCGCCCATTGGCTACAGGCGCAGCCGCAGGTCAAGCAGGTGTTCCATCCAGCCTTGCCCGACCATCCCGGCAACGCACTGTGGAAACGTGACTTCACCGGCAGCAACGGACTGCTGTCCTTTGAATTCGCCGACGCTGATCCTCGTCAACTGGAACGTTTTATCGGCGCCCTGACGTTGTTCGGCCTCGGCGCATCATGGGGCGGTTATGAAAGCCTGGTCACCGTCGCCGACGTCAGCGCCCATAGCAGCGCCGATCGAATACTTAACCCGGTGTTGAGGTTGCACATCGGGCTGGAAGACGTGGGCGCGTTGATCGAGGATTTGCGGCGTGGGTTTGAAGCGTGTCTGGGAGAATAATTGCCTCAAGCCATTCGCAGGCAAGCCTGACTCTTATCAAACAAGGGGCTTCACCGTTTTGAGTGGGTAATCTATTCTCCTCCCCATGAGAGATATTGATTTATATGCCCAAATTCTTGGGCTCCAGGCACCGTGGAAAGTGGTCGCAGTTAACCTTGACCGTGCGTTGGGGCAAGTCGTTGTCGGCGTTGGAGTATCTGATGCTGCTGCGTTCACCTGTCCGCAATGTGGCCTGCACGCTTCGCGTTATGACAAACGCAAACGTCGTTGGCGGCATCTTGATACGTGTCAGTTCGTGACCATTCTAGAGGCTGAGGTGCCCAGAGTTCATTGCGCCGAGCATGGCGTGGTGACTGTCGAGGTCCCGTGGGCAGACGCTGGTTCAGGTTTCACCTTGATGTTTGAAGCATTGGTGATCAACTGGATCCAGGAAGCCAGTATTCAGGCGGTCTCGCGTCAACTCCAGACAAGCTGGGGCAGCATTGACCGGATCATGGCTCGCGCCGTCAGACGCGGATTGGCGCGTCGAAAACCGTTATCACCGACCCAGATATGTGTGGACGAGACTTCGTTTCAAAAGCGTCGCGAGTACGTCACCGTGGTGACCGACCCCGCAACGGGTCAGGTCTTGCATGTGGAAGACGGCAATCTCACCCAGAGCCTGGAAGCGTTTTATACGAAGCTCAATAGCGACCAGAAGCAAGCTATTACGGGCGTTTCGATGGATATGTGGCCCGCCTTTATCAGCGCGACCCAGCGTCATATTCCGGATGCCATGCACAAAATAGCGTTCGACAAGTTCCATGTGGCCAAGCTGTTGAGTGAGGCGCTGGACAGGGTGCGTCATATGGAGAACCGCGAGTTGCTAAAGGCAGGCTCCACGGTGCTCAAGAACACGAAATACGTCTGGCTTAAGCGGGCCGAAAACATGACCGAGCGGCAACAGGCAACCTTCGAGTCGTTGCGAGAGGGTTCGTTGCGTACAGCCAAAGCTTGGGCGATCAAGGATCTGGCCATGCAGTTGTGGCGAGGTAAGGATCGGGATGAGGTCGAACAACAGTGGAACCACTGGCTGGAATGGGCCTTGAACAGTGGGCTGCCACCGATGTGGAAAGTCGCCAAAACGATCAAGCGACGACTGTGGGGCATCGTCAACGCCATCGTGTTGAACCTGCATAACGGCCATGCAGAAAGCATGAACGCACGCATTCAACGGCTCAAGCAACGCTCTTGCGGGTTTCGAAATCGGGAGCGTTTTCGCAATGCCATTTACTTTCATTTTGGTGGTTTGGATTTATACCCGGAACGTCTCCAAAACTCATAACACCCACTTGATCCGGTGAAGCCCCTCAAACAACCTGTAACTGATTGAAATATAATAAGTTAATTTTCTAAAATCTGTAGGAGCTGACTTGTCTGCGATCGGCTGCGAAGCAGTCGTAGATGGGCTGGACACGATATCGCTGGAAGGTCCTTCGTGTCGGACGCGACCCCGGCCTTTCGCAGACAAGTCAGCTCCTATGCCCTTCGGGCAGAATCGAGCCCCAGTTTGCTGCGCGACAGCGCAGCGTCGAAGACGCGGCGAGGCCTCTTATCAAACAGCCTGTAACTGGTTGAAATATAATAAGTTAATTTTCTAAAATCTGTAGGAGCTGACTTGTCTGCGATCGGCTGCGAAGCAGTCGTAGATGGGTTGGACACGATATCGCTGGAAGGTCCTTCGTGTCGGACGCGACCCCGGCCTTTCGCAGACAAGTCAGCTCCTACGCCCTTCGGGCAGAATCGAGCCCCAGTTTGCTGCGCGACAGCGCAGCGTCGAAGACGCGGCGAGGCCTCTTATCAAACAACCTGTAAGTGATTGAAATATAGAAACTGAACTTTCGAAAAACTGTAGGAGCTGACTTGTCTGCGATCGGCTGCGAAGCAGTCGTAAATGGGCTGGACACGATATCGCTGGAAGGTCCTTCGTGTCGGACGCGACCCCGGCCTTTCGCAGACAAGTCAGCTCCTACGCCCTCCGGGCAGAATCGAGCCCGAGTTTGCTGCGCGACAGCGCAGCGTCGAAGACGGGGCGGCGTCTCCTACAGAATAAGCGTCGAGCACAAAATCTGTGGGAGTCAGGCTTGCCTGCGAACGGGTCGACTCGGTTTCAATCTAAAACGCCTCGACCGACGTAGCGCCGGCAGAATTTTGCCGAGCGCAGTGGGGAGCTGGTCGGGGTTTAGCGTTAAACTCGAACGCTTGCCGAGGCCGGTCATATCCCTTAGTCGCTTGGTAACGTCTCACATACGAGTTTTCAGATGCCTACTTACGCCGCCATTAGTCATGAACTACATCGTAACAAGCGCTGGTTGCGCCACACATCGTTAGCTTTTTCCAGGACTGATACCGTCGCACCCCTGTTCGTGAATGAATTGGCTGCGGCCGTACAAGCCATGCCGATAGCCTTTGTCAAACAAGAGCAAGGCTTTGTATTGGTTGTCGTTATGGGCCTGAAGCCAGGAGAGAATTTGTTGGTCTCGGCAGAGGGGAAATGGCTGGCAGAGTACATGCCCGTCACTTACCGCAGCAGTCCTTTCGAGTTGCTCGCCGTCACAGGCCTGGAAGGCCAACAGGTTTTGTGTATTGATGAGGACCGTGTCACCGACGGTGCAGAGGGTGAGCCGTTTTTTAATGAAAATGGTGAAGTCACAGAAGCCATCAGTGAGATTTTCAAGCTGGTGAAGCAGTTCAATGCGAGCCGCCAGCTGACCCAAAATATTTGTGCCGTGTTAGCGGAGCATGGCTTGATAAGCCCATGGAAAATAGTCCTGAATAACGGAGTCGAGGAACAGTCTGTTGCGGGACTTTATAAGATCGATGAAGCGGTATTGAACACCTTGTCCGATGGGGCGTTTCTGGCGTTGCGCCAGGCAGGTGCCTTGCCGGTGGTGTATTGCCAGCTTTTGTCCATGCAGAAAATTGATGCCTTGGCCCAACGGATTCAACCGCCTAAAGCAGAGCCTTCAACCAAGGCGGAAGAGCCAGGCGTTCATAGCGAGACCTTCGATTTTTCGGGTTTGTATTAGGGTGCGTTCTCAATAACTGACAGTCGCGCCGTCGCCCCGCAAAGAATGAGGCACGGTCATCAGATAAGGTTTCCGGGGCTAGGCCCTGCGGGTTGAAACTGTGATCGCGCCAGGCTGCGTTGCGGGACTTGAAGAGGCAATAAGCATCTCCTGCGTCCCGCGTCTTGCCTGACACAATCACAGTTCCAACGCGATCTGCCATTTATTGAGAACGCACCCTAAGCACAAAGATTTTTACCTGAAATTCGCCCCGACGATTCAGCCGTCTTGTTCCACCTGAAGGGCTTGGCCGAAAGGTCATTGTGGGCCTCGATAAACTGACCAATAGCCGCTTTCAGTTCGGGCACGCTGGTGAAGACACCAGGACACAGTGCCCGACTTTCCAGCTGCGTAAACCAGCCTTCCACTGCGTTCAGCCACGAAGCACTGGTTGGCGTGAAGTGCAGCTTGAAACGCGGGTGCTTCTCCAACCATTGCTTGATGGCCGGCGTTTTGTGCGTCGAGCTGTTGTCCAGGATGACATGCAGGTCAAGCTCTGCGGGCGTAGCGTGGTCGATCTGTTGCAGGAAGGCCAGGAACTCTTTGGCTCGGTGGCGTTGGGTTATCCGCCCGATAACCTGGCCTGTCAGGATGTCAAAAGCGGCATACAGACTGGCGGTGCCGTGGCGTTTGTAATCATGCGTGCGTCGCTCGATCTGACCGGGGCGTAGCGGCAACATCGGTTGTGTGCGGTCCAGTGCCTGGATCTGGGTTTTCTCATCAACCGACAGCACGATGGCGTTATCCGGCGGGTTCAGATAAAGCCCGACTACATCGACGACCTTATCGGCAAAATGCGGATCATTGCTGATCGTGAACGTCTTCAAATGATGGGGTTTAAGGTCGGAAGCAGCCCAGGCCTGTCGCACCTGCCAAGCCGTAACGGCGGCATACTTGGCCATCAGGCGCACACTCCAATGCGTCGCCTCACGAGGCACGTGCTGGGTTGTCAGCGTAAGAATTTCCTTCATCTTTTGAGTGCTGAGCTTGCGAGGCTGGCCACTTCGAGGCAGGTCGTTCAAGCCCTCAAGACCCGCCTCCAGATAGCGCTTTCGCCATTTGAACACCACAGGTGCCGAGATCTGGAGCTGATGGCTGACGTCTTTGGGCGTTAATCCATCAGCCAGCAGCAACAGAATTTTGGCCCGCTGCCCAAGACGTTGTGCCAACGAGCCGATCTGCGACCAGCCTTGTAGTGTGGCGTGGTCAGCTGGCGTTAAAACAAATGGGGCGGCGGGCTTGGGCATGCGCACTACTGCTCAGTGAGGTCGACGTCTGGTTGGTATATCGACAGGCTGTTAGATAAACGAACTACACACTCGGCACTTAGATAAACGAATTACACACTCGGTACTTACACCCTGTGGGCTTTTATTCCCTGGATTCAGGCTGGGGAAAGACGGTATAGCAGTACGCTTGACGCGACAACTACTTGAAAAGCGTCGCGTTGGAAAAATTTTTCAGCGCCTGGATTCTTTATTTATTTTCTTATGTTAGATTTGGTCCAAATAAATACTGCGCTTTGAGTTTGACGTCAATTTCGTAACAGAAATATTCTGAATTTTCAGGGAGGACTATTGGAATAATCGATCTGTTGAGTGCGTCAAAATCAGGTCGTGCCGTATTTTCGCAAAAAATCGTTGCCGCATTTTTGGGTAGCATTCGAGGGGATCTCTCCCTGAAATGTGCTCAAAAACAAGGCTCAAAAATTCAGTTTTGCACCAATAATGGCACCAATAATGGCGCCTATTTTGCGCTGATAATGGCACCCATAATGGCAGCCAGGCCGCGTCCGCACTACGTTTCACAAAATCATGAAGCAGGCAGCCGGCCCCTGGTGGCCTGGTATACGAAAGCATTCGGTCGCTCAAGCGGCTCAAATTTTAATTAATTTGTATTCAGGGAAAATTTAATGGCTAACATTACGGTTGCGGCGGCGCTACTCTCCAGTGCCAGTGGACTGGCGATTTCGGATACAAAAGCGAACGTCTTCTTGATTGCCAATCTAGCCAGCCTTCAGGCGAAAAATGGCCAGATTACAAGCATTACGCTGACTGACGCGGTACCCGGTACGGCTACTGTCACGGCAGCGCAGCTGGTCGCCGACGCAGCCGTTTTGGGCAAGATCACCAACACCAACTACACCCTGGCCGTCACCGGTACCCTCACTGAGGCTCAGGCGGTAACGCTGCAAGGTACAACTAATGCGCTCACCCAAGTGCTCCCGCGCATCGCGGCCCATGGGCTGACGATAGTCGACACCGCTGCCAACCTGGTAACGCTGAGTGGCTTGGGCGCCACGACATTCCTGACCAATCAAAATGCCACCGTTACCGGCGCGGCGAATATTGCGCAGCTTAATGCCATTCGGACAGCCGCCGGATCGACAAGCGTGATTACCGCGAACACCATCAGCGACACCGTCGCCAACCTGATCAGTGGCACGACGGTCAATAGTTTCGTGAAGCCCGGCGTCGCCGTGACGGTGACGGACGTCGCCACAATCGCCCAATTGACGGCGATCCGTGCTGCCGACACGACTGGCGCGCTCACCTATACCAGCATTAGCGACACGGTCGCTAACCTGATCAGCGGCACGACGGTCAATAGTTTCGTGAAGCCTGGCGTCGCCGTGACTGTGACAAGCGCCGCCACGATCGCCCAGTTGACGGCGATCCATGCTGCCGACACGACTGGAGCGCTAACCGCTACCAGCATCAGCGACACGGTCGCCAACCTGATCAGCGGCACGACGGTCAATAGTTTCGTGAAGGCCGGCGTCGCCGTGACGGTGACAAACGTCGCCACAATCGCCCAATTGACGCTGATCGATGCTGCCAATACGACTGGAGCGGTAACCGCTACCAGCATCAGCGACACGATCGCCCACCTGGTCAGCGGCACGACGGTCAATAGTTTCGTGACGCCCGGCGTCGCCGTGACGGTGACAGGCGCCGCCACGATCGCCCAATTGACGGCGATCCAGACTGCCGACTCGACTGGAACGCTAACCTATACCAGCATCACCGACACGATCGCCCACCTGATCACCGGCACGACGGTCAATAGTTTGGTGAAGGCCGGCATCGCCGTGACGGTGACAGGCGCCGCCACGATCGCCCAGTTGACGGCGATTCAGGCTGCCGAGACGACTGGAACGCTGACCTATACCAGCATCAGCGATACGGCGGCCAACATTCTGCTAAACGCCGCCGCTACGGGTTCCCTCGTCACCAACAGCAAAACAACGACGTTGGTTGTGAGCGACAGCATCGACAATGTTGCAGCTAACCTCACTGCACTGCTGGCGTTGAAATCCTCCGCACGTACTGTCACGGCTAACATTACCGGGACGGCGGCTGACCTGCTGGATACCAGCAACGCGGCTGCCTTGTCTCTGGAAAGCACCGTTACGCTGGTCGCCGGCACCCTCACAGACAATGTGGTGACAGTCGGACAAGCGACCAAGCTCGAAGGCATGAAGGGCTTCAACAGCGCCGGTTTACTGACTATCTCCGACAAAGTGGCCAATCTGACTTCCAGCGCTGCGCAGGCGATGATTCAGAAGGCCGTCATTGCTGGCGGCGTTACTGTCGTCGTGTCCGACAGCGCCAAGGTCACCGTAGCAACCGCTAAGATTCTGACGGCGATTCACGCCCAGCTAGCGCTTACAGATGTGAACGCACAGCCCGTAACACTGACGATTTCGGACACGGCTGCCAATATTCATCTCAACCTGTCTGCCCTGGCTATGGCAACCACGGTCGCCATCACCGGCAATCTGGTAGCGGCCGATGTTGCCAACCTGACCGCCGATCTTAACAACTCCGCCAACTCGGTTTTTGCAGGCAAGCTGAACCTGAGTGGGGCGACGATTACCAGCGGCAACGAGACGGTCGGCCAAATCACCACACTGTTGAATGCTCACTATGTGGGGCCGTATACGCTGTCGGACACGGCGGCTAATCTGCTGTCATCCAGCAATTCTGCCAGCGTGACAGGGGCGGCCCATATTTATGTCAGTGGCGTGCTGTTGGCGGCCGACATCGCCAGCCTGCAGGCGTCGCCGGTCTTTGCCACCGCGAACCTGAGCCTGGCGACGAATACCCCGACGGGCCTGACTATCGCGCAAGCCGTATGGGCCAGCAGCCACAAATTGGCGCACTACGGCTTGACGGCAACCGCAGCTGATCTGCTCAACCCGGCCAACGTATCCGCCTTGAGCGGCGCCTCCTCTGTCGCCTTGTTGGGCAGCGATGGCACTGCAAACACGGTCACCGTGGCCCAGGCACTGAAGCTGGAAACGCTGGCGAGCTTCACCGCCGCCTCCGGCACCCTGACCATTTCCGACACGGTAGCCAACCTGACTGCCGCGTCGATGACCAAGGCGATCGCTTTCGGCGGTTTGCATTCCCCCACCGTTCAAGTCAACACTAACGCAACGGTCTCTGTCGCCACCCTAAACACGCTGAGCGCGATCCACGCCACAGCAGGCAGCGGTGTCGCACTGGTCCTGCAAGACACTACGGCCAATGTGCTCGCTAGTGGGGTGATCGTGGCCGTCGAGGCCCGCATCAATGCGATGCAGTTGTCAGGCCTGACGCTGACCGGCTCCCTGACCGGCGCCAACCTGACTGCCCTGGTCAGCCTCGTTAGTGCCGTGCACGTTGACGGTTTTGCCGTCAACCTCACGCATGCCTCGATCACCGGCACGCTGACTGTGGTACAAGCGGCCCTGGCGGTGAATGGCGGTTACACAGGTGGCTACTCAATCACCGACTCGGCTACCAATGTACTGAATGTACTGGACGCTTCGCCGCTTGTTATTTCCGGCGCCTCGACCATTTTTGTCTCCGGCCTGGCATCGGCAACGCAGTTTGAAGCATTGCTGGATGCAAGCACTACTGCCGCCAAGTTCAACCTCGCCAGCCTGACGATCAACACCGCCACGGCGGCCCAGTTGCTCGACCCGTCCATCGCCTCGCACCTTGCGACCACGGTGACCGTGACCATCGACTCGAGCGCACCGGAGAGCAACGTTGTAACGGTGGCTGAAGCTGCTCAGCTGGAACACATCCGTGGCTTTAGCTCCGGCGGTCATCTGACCATCAGCGACACCGTAAGCAACCTGACTTCGCATGCAGGCGTGGCGGCGATCGCCGCAGCTGGCGGTCATAACGCTATCGTTATCAGTGACGGCGCCATCGTCAACGCATCCACCGCCGCCGCATTGGCAGCGCTGGGCGCCAGCGTCACGATGGCCGACGGCGAGACCCTGACCGTAGTCGACACCACCGCGCATATCGCCGCTCTTGGTTCGGCTGCCCTGATCTTGGCGACGTCGATACAGGTGAATGCAGCGTCGGCTGCACTGGCCGACTACAACGCCGCAGTGTCGGCGCTGCACAGCCATGCAAATGGTTCTGTCGTACTGCCGGCTTCGTTGAAGCCGATCACGCTGGATTTGTCGATCGTTAGCGGTAACCCGGACTACCTGGCGGCGCTGGAGGCAGCGGGCGACACGTTCCAGATCACCACCACGCAGGCGAATTACAGCGCGGCGATGTTGGCGCTGGATGGCTACGTGCATGGCAGCGTCGTGCTGAGCTCCGGCGAAACCGTGACGTTGACCTTTGCTGATTTCACCGGCACCAACAACGCGGGCTATGTGCAGTCGCTGGAAGCGGCGGGGGATACCCTCCATCTGACAGCGGCTTCGACTTCGCTGGCCGACTACAACGCCGCAGTGTCAGCGCTGCACGGCTATGCCAATGGCTCCGTCGTGATGCCGGCGGCATCGCCAGTCACGCTGACTTACAACGATTTCACCAGCACCGCCAACGCGGCCTATATCGTGTTGCTGAAAGCGACGACTAGCCCCATCACCCTCATCGCCACCTCGATGTCGCTGACTGATTACAATGCGGCGGTGAGCGCTCTTGGCGCCTACGACCACGGCTCCGTTGTGCAGGTCCCTGGATTCTCGGCGCCGATCACCCTCAGCTATGGCGACTTCGTCCACAATCCTGGCTATGTGACTGCGCTGGAACATGCCTGGACTGGTGACGGTACGATCATTGATGTAACCGCCGCGTCGGATTCGCTGGGGGATTACACCGCGCTGACCAGCTATATCGCGACTAATCACTACGCGCAGGTTTCGGTCGTAGTGCCGTCGTCGGCGACACCGGTAACCTTGACCTATAGCGTTTTCTCGGGCAATGCCTCGTATGTGGCTGCTATGGGTGTCGCAGGCAATAGCATGACCGTCACGGGGGTTTCGGCCGCGAATGCTGCGACCGTGGAACATACTGCTGGGGTGGTTTCGTACTCGATCAGCGATACGGCGGCGGCTTTGCTGGCCCATGCGAGCGATGCTGCCGTACTCGCGGCTTCCTCGATCAGCCTGACGGCCAATGTGACCGGGCTGTCGGTGGCGGATGCGCTGACACTCTTTGGTAGCGGTACTGGCGATCTGCACGTAGCGCTCAATGGATACACCTACACAGTTAGCGACAACGCCACGGCGCTTGCTGGCGCCGCTGCTTCGCTGTTGGGCAATGCTACGGCGGTGACGGCGTTGGGTACGGCGACCGCTGCGCAGGCGACGACCATCTACACCGGCAACCATGCAGCGACGTTTGCGACGATCTCCGACACGGCTAGCGCATTGGCGGCAGTGAATGCCACGGCGCTGGGCAATGCGACGGCGGTGACGGCGACGGGTACGGCGACCGCTGCCCAAGCGACGACCATCTACACCGGTAACGCTGCGGCAACGTTTGCGACGATCTCCGACACGGCCGCTGCACTTGCGGCAGTCAACGCCACGGCGCTGGGCCATGCGGCGACAGTGCTGGCAACAGGCACGACCAATGCCGCCGATGCGACGTCCTTGTACACCGCCTTGAACGCGGCGACATTTGCGACGATCAGCGACACGGCCGCTGCACTTGCAGCAGTGAACGCCACGGCCCTGGGCCATGCGGCGACAGTGACGGCGACGGGTACGGCGACTGCTGCGCAGGCGACAACCATCTACACCGGCAACGCTGCGGCAACATTTGCGACGATCTCCGACACGGCTGCTGCCCTTGCGGCAGTGAACGCTACGGCCCTGGGCCACGCGGCGACAGTGCTGGCAACAGGCACGACCAATGCCGCCGATGCGACGTCCTTGTACTCTGTCTTGAGCACGGCGACGTTTACGACTATCTCCGACACGGCTGCTGCACTTGCAGCAGTGAACGCCACGGCGCTGGGCCATGCGGCGACAGTGACGGCGACGGGTACGGCGACCGCTGCACAGGCGACGACCATCTACACCGGTAACGCTGCGGCAACGTTTGCGACGATCTCCGACACAGCCGCTGCCCTTGCGGCAGTGAACACCACGGCGCTGGGCCATGCGACGACAGTGACGGCGTCGGGTACGGCGACTGCTGCACAGGCGACGACCATCTACACCGGTAACGCTGCGGCGACGTTTGCGACGATCTCCGATACGGCCAGCGCACTTGCGGCAGTGAACGCCGTGGCGCTGGGTCATGCGGCGACAGTGACGGCGACGGGTACGGCGACAGCTGCGCAGGCGACGTCCTTGTACACCGCCTTGAACTCGGCGACATTTGCGACGATCTCCGACACGGCCGCTGCCCTTGCGGCAGTCAACGCTACGGCCCTGGGCCATGCGGCGACAGTGACGGCGACGGGTACGGCGACCGCTGCACAGGCGACGACCATCTACA
This sequence comes from Pseudomonas sp. ASL3, assembly GCF_056680425.1. Lineage (NCBI taxonomy): Bacteria > Pseudomonadati > Pseudomonadota > Gammaproteobacteria > Pseudomonadales > Pseudomonadaceae > Pseudomonas > Pseudomonas sp. ASL3. Next base: position 1,050,333 of record NZ_CM155281.1, read on the forward strand.
CCGGTAACGCTGCGGCAACGTTTGCAACGATCAGCGACACGGCCTCTGCCCTTGCGGCAGTCAACGCCACGGCCCTGGGCCATGCGGCGACAGTGCTGGCAACAGGCACGACCAATGCCGCCGATGCGACGTCCTTGTACACCGTCTTGAGCACGGCGACGTTTACGACGATCTCTGACACAGCCGCTGCACTTGCGGCAGTGAATGCTACGGCGCTGGGCCATGCTGCGGCGGTGACGGCGACAGGTACGGCAACAGCCGCACAGGCGGCGACGATCTACACCGGCAACCATGCGGCGACGTTTGCAACGATCTCTGACACGGCCGCTGCACTTGCGGCAGTCAACGCTGTGGCCCTGGGTCATGCGGGGACAGTGACGGCGACGGGTACGGCGACAGCCGCCGAGGCGGCGACGATCTACACCGGTAACGCTGCGGCAACGTTTGATACGATCTCCGACACGGCCGCTGCCCTTGCGGCAGTCAACGCTGTGGCGCTGGGTCATGCAGCGACAGTGACGGCGACGGGTACGGCGACCGCTGCGCAGGCAACGGCCATCTACACCGGCAACATTGCGGCGACGTTTGACACGATCTCCGACACGGCCGCTGCCCTTGCGGCAGTGAACGCTGTGGCGCTGGGCAATGCGGGGACAGTGACGGCGGCGGGTACGGCGACCGCTGCACAGGCGACGACCATCTACACCGGTAACGCTGGGGCAACGTTTGATACGATCTCCGACACGGCCGCTGCCCTTGCGGCAGTGAACGCCACGGCGCTGGGCGATGCGACGACAGTGACGGCGACGGGTACGGCGACTGCTGCGCAGGCGACGACCATCTATACCGGCAACAATGCGGCGACGTTTGCGACGATCTCCGACACGGCCGCTGCCCTTGCGGCAGTGAACGCCACGGCGCTGGGCGATGCGGCGACAGTGACGGCGACGGGTACGGCGACCGCTGCACAGGCGACGACCATCTACACCGGTAACGCTTTGGCGACGTTTGCAACGATCAGCGACACGGCCGCTGCCCTTGCGGCAGTCAACGCCACGGCGCTGGGCCATGCGGCGACAGTGACGGCGACGGGCACAGCGACCGCTGCGCAGGCAACGACCATCTACACCGGTAACGCTGCGGCAACATTCGCGACGATCTCCGACACGGCCGCTGCACTTGCGGCAGTCAACGCTACGGCCCTGGGCCATGCGACGACAGTGCTGGCAACGGGCACGACCAATGCCGTCGATGCGACGTCCTTGTACGCTGTCTTGAGCACGGCGACATTTGCGACGATCAGCGACACAGCCGCTGCCCTTGCGGCAGTCAACGCTACGGCGCTGAGCCATGCGGCGACAGTGACGGCGACGGGTACGGCGACCGCTGCACAGGCGACGACCATCTACACCGGTAACGCTTTGGCGACGTTTGCAACGATCTCCGACACAGCCGCTGCACTTGCGGCAGTCAACGCTGTGGCGCTGGGCCATGCGGCGACAGTGACGGCGACGGGTACGGCGACCGCTGCACAGGCGACGGCCATCTACACCGGTAACGCTGGGGCAACGTTTGCGACGATCTCCGACACGGCCGCTGCTCTTGCGGCAGTGAACGCTACGGCCCTGGGCCATGCGACGACAGTGACGGCGACGGGTACGGCGACCGCTGCACAGGCGACGACCATCTACACCGGTAACGCTTTGGCGACGTTTGCAACGATCAGCGACACGGCCGCTGCCCTTGCGGCAGTCAACGCTGCGGCGCTGGGCCATGCGACGACAGTGCTGGCAACGGGCACGACCAATGCCGCCGATGCGACGTCCTTGTACACCGCCTTGAACGCGGCGACGTTTGCAGCGATCAGCGACACGGCCGCTGCCCTTGCGGCAGTGAACGCCACGGCGCTGAGCCATGCGGCGACAGTGACGGCGACGGGTACGGCGACCGCTGCGCAGGCGACGACCATCTACACCGGCAACGCTGCGGCAACATTTGCGACGATCTCCGACACGGCTGCTGCCCTTGCGGCAGTCAACGCTACGGCCCTGGGCCACGCGGCGACAGTGCTGGCAACAGGCACGACCAATGCCGCCGATGCGACGTCCTTGTACACCGTCTTGAACGCGGCAACGTTTGCGACGATCTCCGACACAGCCGCTGCACTTGCGGCAGTTAACGCTGTGGCGCTGGGCCATGCAGCGACAGTGACGGCGACGGGTACGGCGACCGCTGCACAGGCGACGACCATCTACACCGGTAACGCTGCGGCAACGTTTGCGACGATCTCCGACACAGCCGCTGCCCTTGCGGCAGTGAACACCACGGCGCTGGGCCATGCGACGACAGTGACGGCGTCGGGTACGGCGACTGCTGCACAGGCGACGACCATCTACACCGGTAACGCTGCGGCGACGTTTGCGACGATCTCCGATACGGCCAGCGCACTTGCGGCAGTGAACGCCGTGGCGCTGGGTCATGCGGCGACAGTGACGGCGACGGGTACGGCGACAGCTGCGCAGGCGACGTCCTTGTACACCGCCTTGAACTCGGCGACATTTGCGACGATCTCCGACACGGCCGCTGCCCTTGCGGCAGTCAACGCCGTGGCGCTGGGCCATGCGGCGACAGTGACGGCGACGGGTACAGCGACCGCTGCACAGGCGACGACCATCTACACCGGCAACAATGCGGCGACGTTTGCAACGATCAGCGACACGGCCTCTGCCCTTGCGGCAGTCAACGCCACGGCCCTGGGCCATGCGACGACAGTGCTGGCAACGGGCACGACCAATGCCGCCGATGCGACGTCCTTGTACACCGTCTTGAGCACGGCGACGTTTACGACGATCTCTGACACAGCCGCTGCACTTGCGGCAGTGAATGCTACGGCGCTGGGCCATGCTGCGGCGGTGACGGCGACAGGTACGGCAACAGCCGCCGAGGCGGCGACGATCTACACCGGCAACCATGCGGCGACGTTTGCAACGATCTCTGACACGGCCGCTGCACTTGCGGCAGTCAACGCTGTGGCCCTGGGTCATGCGGGGACAGTGACGGCGACGGGTACGGCGACAGCCGCCGAGGCGACGACCATCTACACCGGTAACGCTGCGGCGACGTTTGCAACGATCTCTGACACGGCCGCTGCACTTGCGGCAGTCAACGCTGTGGCCCTGGGTCATGCGGGGACAGTGACGGCGACGGGTACGGCGACAGCCGCCGAGGCGACGACCATCTACACCGGTAACGCTGCGGCAACGTTTGATACGATCTCCGACACGGCCGCTGCCCTTGCGGCAGTCAACGCTGTGGCGCTGGGTCATGCAGCGACAGTGACGGCGACGGGTACGGCGACCGCTGCGCAGGCAACGGCCATCTACACCGGCAACATTGCGGCGACGTTTGACACGATCTCCGACACGGCCGCTGCCCTTGCGGCAGTGAACACTGTGGCGCTGGGCAATGCGGGGACAGTAACAGCGACGGGTACGGCGACCGCTGCACAGGCGACGACCATCTACACCGGTAACGCTGGGGCAACGTTTGATACGATCTCCGACACGGCCGCTGCCCTTGCGGCAGTCAACGCCACGGCGCTGGGCGATGCGACGACAGTGACGGCGACGGGTACGGCGACTGCTGCGCAGGCGACGACCATCTATACCGGCAACGCTGCGGCAACGTTTGCGACGATCTCCGGCACGGCCTCTGCCCTTGCGGCAGTCAACGCTACGGCGCTGGGCCATGCGGCGACAGTGCTGGCAACGGGCACGACCAATGCCGCCGATGCGACATCTTTGTACGCTGTCTTGAACGCGGCGACGTTTGCAGCGATCAGCGACACGGCCGCTGCACTTGCGGCAGTGAATGGCACGGCGCTGGGCCATGCGGCGACAGTGACGGCGACGGGTACGGCGACCGCTGCACAGGCGACGACCATCTACACCGGTAACCATGCGGCGACGTTTGCGACGATCTCCGACACGGCCGCTGCCCTTGCGGCAGTCAACGCTACGGCCTTGGGCCATGCGGCGACAGTGACGGCGTCGGGTACAGCGACCGCTGCTCAGGCGACGACCATCTACACCGGTAACGCTTTGGCGACGTTTGGGACGATCAGCGACACGGCTGCTGCCCTTGCGGCAGTGAACGCTGTGGCGCTGGGCCATGCAACGACAGTGACGGCGACGGGTACGGCGACCGCTGCACAGGCGACGACCATCTACACCGGTAACGCTGGGGCAACGTTTGCGACGATCTCCGACACGGCTACTGCCCTTGCGGCAGTCAACGCCGCGGCCCTGGGCCATGCGGCGACAGTGACGGCGACGGGTACGGCGACCGCTGCACAGGCGACGACCATCTACACCGGTAACGCTTTGGCGACGTTTGCGACAATCTCCGACACGGCCAGCGCACTTTTGGCAGTGAACGTCACGGCGCTGGGCCATGCGGCGACAGTGCTGGCAACGGGTACGACCAATGCAGCCGATGCGACGTCCTTGTACACCGCCTTGAACGCGGCGACATTTGCGACGATCAGCGACACGGCCGCTGCACTTGCGGCAGTGAACGCCACGGCGCTGGGCCATGCGGTGACAGTGACGGCGACGGGTACAGCGACCGCTGCACAGGCGACGACCATCTACAACGGTAACCATGCGGCGACCTACAGCATAAGTGACACAGCCTCGAACATTCTGAGCCTTGGCACTGCATCGTCGGTGGGTCATGCGACGGCAGTGACGGTTAGCGATGCGGCGATTGATGTCGCGACGGCTCACTCGATCCATGCCTGGAACGCCACGGCGAGCTACAGCATCAGCGATACAGCGGTGGATTACGCTTCGACCAGTGGCACGCTGACTACCAACGCGGGGGCCTTGATTTCCGGGACGAACGTGACGGTTACCACCTCCGCCGATATAGCGCAGTTGTATGCGATCAAGTCGGCGATTGGCAGCGGTACGCTGGCGGCGTCGGGCGGTGTCAGCGACAGTGCGGCGGCTTACGCATCGGCTAGTGGCACGCTGACCACCGATGCTTCGGCTCTGGCCAGCGGTATGAACGCGACGGTCACCGGCCTCGCCGACCTGGCGCAATTGGCAGCTATCCAGACCGCGATCGGTAGCGGCACCCTGACCAACAACGGCGTAAGCGACACAGCGGCAGACTTGTTCACAAGCGGCGGTGTACTTAGCGACGTACTTAACGCTAGCGCCTTAACTTATCTGGTGCATGGGGAGAATGTGACGCTGACCGGCAACGGCATCAACGCACCCGACCTGGCGCAGTTGCAAGCGGTTAAGCAAGCAATCGGCAGCGGCACGCTGACCTACACAGCCGTTAGTGACACCTATACCAATCTGCACTTGAATTCCAATGCCTTTGTGACGGGTGCGGTCAATATTACTGTGACAGATCAGCGGAGCATCGCCGATCTGGTCAGCATCCAGTCGGAGACAACCGGGACAGTCACGGCCGTGAGCATTTACGACACGGCAGCTAATGTGCAGGCGACTCCGGGCTTTGTGAAGGGTGGCGTCACCACGCTCACGCTTCACGATACGGCAGCGCATTTGCTGAACTCGGCTTATACAACAGCTGTCGGCGAGGCGAGTTTCATGAATATCGACGTGGGTGTAGGTGATACCGTTAGCGCGGGTAATCTGCAGACGTTGGAGTCGGAAGCCACGCTCAACTCGGTCAATGGCGGTGTTAACGCACTGACCATCGCCGATACGGTCAGCAACTTGAACTCTGCGATAACAAACATTAATGCCATCTCGGGAGTGGCAGCCCCGGTTGTGCAGGTATCCCAGGCGTCGACGGTATCGGCAGCCGTCTCGGAAGCGTTCTATACCAACTACGCCAGCGGCGAGACAACGTTCGGTGTTAATACTATCGCAGCCGGCGCTAACCACAGTTACAGCGCAAGCGGATCAAGTTCCATCATCATCAGTGACTCGGTCGGGAATGTCCTCAATGCGGCCAACTTCGGGGGTGAGCAGATTGCACATGCCATCGATATCACCGGATCGGTCACCAGCGGATATATCACCTCGCTGATGACACTGAACACTAGTCTGAGTGCTGCTGCTTCTCATGTTCTTGGTGGAAATGTCCCCACCTTTGACTTGAGTGCGGCGACCTTGTCGATGTCGACGCTGACTGGCGCGCAGGTGGGGTTCTTGACCGCTACTGGCGGTGCGACCAGCACGGCTGCAATGACCGTGACCAACGTCATCGCGGACGTTGATCTGGCGTCGGTATCCAACGCGAGCACGATCAACCTCAACATGGGAGTAGCGACCGGGACGTCGGTTACCGTGAGTAATGCCAATACCGCGACCGGTTTTGTTCTTAATCTGACCGGCATGACGGGGGAGATCAACAACCACCTTACGGCAGATTTAGCTACTGGCCATGGCTACTCGTATCACGATGTCACAGGGGGGCTGGATATCCAGGTCGGCTCGGTTGATGTCGTGCTGGTGGGTATGTCCGTTGCTTCTCATGCTGGACTGACTATCACGAGCTAAGTCGTGTCGTCAGTGGGTTCTGGCCTTGTAACCCGGACGAAGCCGCAAGGCGGAGTCCGGGTGAAGCCTGCAAAACGTCAAAGCCTCGCCCCTCACAAGGGGGCTGGCTGTAGCGTTTAAATATTGAAAGTAAAGTGGTAAATCATTCAGAACCCGCGTGGCCATTGGCTTTCGCGGGTTTTTTTATGCGCCCAACATGTGCGTAATTCTGGAGGTGGAAATCCTCCCGTAAGTGGGCAGCAGAGCTGGTCGTTGAATGTCTAGCAAGAGGAGTCGGCAGTGCCCGTGAATGGGCTTTACGTATGAACAAGGCAGTGCTCATCGCACTGCGCGAAGACGGGGCGGGATCTCTTGTCAGATTATTTTCTGACGTACCGAATCAACTGTGGGAGCAGGCTTGCCTGCGAAGAAGCCAGTCGCCCAAAGATGATCTTCCTGGCCTGTGGGATTATCTGACACTGGTCGATTGATTCGCAGCGGGACGCGTAGTTGCAAGCCTGCTCTTATCAAATAGGGGGCTTCACCGGATCAAGTGGGTGTTATGAGTTTTGGAGACGTTCCGGGTATAAATCCAAACCACCAAAATGAAAGTAAATGGCATTGCGAAAACGCTCCCGATTTCGAAACCCGCAAGAGCGTTGCTTGAGCCGTTGAATGCGTGCGTTCATGCTTTCTGCATGGCCGTTATGCAGGTTCAACACGATGGCGTTGACGATGCCCCACAGTCGTCGCTTGATCGTTTTGGCGACTTTCCACATCGGTGGCAGCCCACTGTTCAAGGCCCATTCCAGCCAGTGGTTCCACTGTTGTTCGACCTCATCCCGATCCTTACCTCGCCACAACTGCATGGCCAGATCTTTGATCGCCCACGCTTTGGCTGTACGCAACGAACCCTCTCGCAACGACTCGAAGGTTGCCTGTTGTCGCTCAGTCATGTTCTCAGCCCGCTTGAGCCAGACGTATTTCGTGTTCTTGAGCACCGTGGAGCCGGCCTTTAACAACTCGCGGTTCTCCATATGACGCACTCTGTCCAGCGCCTCACTCAACAGCTTGGCCACATGGAACTTGTCGAACGCTATTTTGTGCATGGCATCCGGAATATGACGCTGGGTCGCGCTGATAAAGGCGGGCCACATATCCATCGAAACGCCCGTAATAGCTTGCTTCTGGTCGCTATTGAGCTTCGTATAAAACGCTTCCAGGCTCTGGGTGAGGTTGCCGTCTTCCACATGCAAGACCTGACCCGTTGCGGGGTCGGTCACCACGGTGACGTACTCGCGACGCTTTTGAAACGAAGTCTCGTCCACACATATCTGGGTCGGTGATAACGGTTTTCGACGCGCCAATCCGCGTCTGACGGCGCGAGCCATGATCCGGTCAATGCTGCCCCAGCTTGTCTGGAGTTGACGCGAGACCGCCTGAATACTGGCTTCCTGGATCCAGTTGATCACCAATGCTTCAAACATCAAGGTGAAACCTGAACCAGCGTCTGCCCACGGGACCTCGACAGTCACCACGCCATGCTCGGCGCAATGAACTCTGGGCACCTCAGCCTCTAGAATGGTCACGAACTGACACGTATCAAGATGCCGCCAACGACGTTTGCGTTTGTCATAACGCGAAGCGTGCAGGCCACATTGCGGACAGGTGAACGCAGCAGCATCAGATACTCCAACGCCGACAACGACTTGCCCCAACGCACGGTCAAGGTTAACTGCGACCACTTTCCACGGTGCCTGGAGCCCAAGGATTTGGGTGTATAAATCGATATCTCTCATGGGGAGGAGAATAGATTACCCACTCAAAACGGTGAAGCCCCTCAAATAGCCTGTAACTTGTTGAAATATAATAAGTTAATTTTCTAAAATCTGTAGGAGCTGACTTGTCTGCGATCGGCTGCGAAGCAGTCGTAAATGGGCTGGACACGATATCGCTGGAAGGTCCTTCGTGTCGGACGCGACCCCGGCCTTTCGCAGACAAGTCAGCTCCTACGCCCTCCGGGCAGAATCGAGCCCCAGTTTGCTGCGCGACAGCGCAGCGTCGAAGACGCGGCGAGGCCTCCCATCAAACAATGCATAACTAGCTGAAATAAAAAGATTATTTTGTAGGAGCGGGCTTGCCCGCGATGGACCGCGAGGCGGTCCCAAAAATGCTGGGCACAGTTCTACTGCCAGAATCGAGTTCGCTGATTTTGCGACTGCTCCGCAGCCGATCGCGGGCAAGCCCGCTCCTACATTGACCGAGTTTGCTGCGCGACAGCGCGGAATCTCCTACAGTCGTTCATCGTTTTATGTCCCGGTCGAGGGCGGGGTCCGTTTTGCTGTTGTTGCTCAGCCAGACGTTGACGCTTTCGACGCTTTCATTGGACAGCTTGCCAGCCCAACGGTTGAGGATGAACAGGTTGGTGATGAAGTCATACTGGGCTTTGAGCAAGTCGCGACGCGCCTTGAATTCGTTCTGTATGCTGGTCTGGACGTCCACGGCGTTCACTACGCCATACGTAAATGCTTTTTCCGATGCGATGCTCGATTGCTCGGCCGACGTCAGGGCGTTGCGGTCGGCACGTATTTTTTCGACGCTTGAATCAGCGGTCAAATAAGCATTGGTTATTTCTTTTACGATCTGCCGACGAGTTCCTTCCAACTGCTGTTCAGCAGAGACCTGATCCTGATAGAGGCCGCTAACTCTCGCCGACGTTGACCCGCCACTGTAAATGGGCACTGACAACTGCAGGCCGGCGACATAACTATCCGTTTTGGGGGCCAGGGCGTTGTTATAGCCTTCGGTCGTGTTTTGTACACTCAGGTTCACACCGAGTGTCGGATAGTGCCCGCCCTTACCACCGCGCAAGGCCGCCTCCGCAGCCTCGACCGCGCTTTGATTGGCTTTGAGCGTGGGGTTTTCCGTCAGACCCAAATTGACCCAACGTTCAAGGCTGTCAGTGGAAACCTGCAACTCCACGTCATTGCGGATACGGCTGAGTTTTTCCGTGACCGGACGACCGACAATTTCCGACAGCGCGGCTCGGCTCAAGCTGACCTGATTACGTGCATCCACTTCCTGGGCAGCCAGGGAATCAACACGAGCCTTGAGGTCGAGCACGTCAGTGATCATGGCGAGTTGTTTCTTGTACAGAGCGTTGACCCGATCGAGGTTTTTTTGCATCGTACGACGCTCGGCCTGGACCAATTCGAGCTCATCATCGGCCGCCAGGGAGGTGAAATAGCGCTGCGCCAGATCGACGGCTGCTTCTGCCTGGGCTTCTTCGGATTCAGATACAGATTGTTTCGCCAGGCTTTTGTATCTCTGGAAGTTTTCCCATACCGCCTTGTTGTAGATGACCTGGCTCAAACTCACGCTGTAGCTCTTGCTATCGTAGATCTGATTAGTGACGTCATCGGTCTGCTTGATGCGGTTGGTGCCAGCGTTCGCCGTCACTTGTGGCAATAAAGAACCGAACGCTTCACGTTGATGCTCTTTGCCAGCCTCAGCCCGGGCATAGGCCGCCAGCACACGAGGGTCCTCCAGACGCGACTCACGATAAAGCTGCATCAGATCAGCTGAGTAATTTTTCGCGCTGACGCTTGAGGGAGACGGTTTCAGGGTTGATGGTTCAGCGGTTTTCGGCTCGGCGGCATGTGCCTGCAGCACCAGTACCCCCAACATCAAACATGGAAGCAGGCGCACGATCATTCCTCGATCATCGATTCTGAAATAGCATTGCGTGCCGGTTGCATCAGGTATTGCAGCATCGTGCGCTTGCCAGTGTTGATCAGCGCGTCCGCCGGCATACCCGGGACCAGTTTGTGGTCACCCAGCTTCTTCTCACCGGCTTCGGTCAAACGAAGTCGAGCCAGGTAATACGGCTGACCGGTTCGCTCATCGGTCAGGCGGTCAGCAGACACTTTGGTGACGATACCTTCGATTTCCGGGGTGGTTGCACTGTTAAAGGCGCTGAAGCGAATTTGAGCTAATTTGCCGACACCGATGCGATCAATGTCGACTGGCGCCACATGGGCCTCCACGATCAGATCGGAGATGGACGGCACGATATCGAGAAGCGGCGTAGCGGCCCGTACAACGCCGCCTATAGTGTGTACTGTCATGCTAATGACCATGCCGTTATCCGGTGCCCGGATGACCACACGACTCAGCCGATCCTCAAGAGCGGCATCCTTCTCTTGCAGGTCATAGGCCTTGGTCTGGACTTCGGCCAATTGCTTGACCACGTCAGAATTGAAGTCCTTATTGATTTGCAGGAGCTGCAGCTGTGTTTCATTGATCTGCAGACGCGTCTTGATGATTGAAGAGCGGCTGTCCGCCACTTCTGACTTAAGCATGTCGAGTTTGCGTTCTTGTTCGAGCAGACGCTGCTTGTCGACGAACCCTTGGGCCAACAGTTCGTTCAGTTCACCGATTTCGCCGCTGTAAGATTTCCCCAGAACGTCCTTGGTACCAATCATGGTGTCGGTGCCTTTAATTTGCTGGTTTAGCTGGCCAATTCGCTCTTGCAGCACTGAGATCTGACCCAGACGAGCTCCGCGGCGCGCATTGAACACTTGGGTTTCCCCATTGCGTGCTTCCATGCCTCGAACGTTGTTGAGTTCGACAACTTTGTCAAAGTTGATCGACGGAAGATTGTCACGCTCAGCGATCAAGCGCGCTTCCATCGCTTTGGCAGCAATCAGCTGGCTGCGGGTCATCTCGTATTCAGCACGTAGTTGGCTATCATCAAGAATGATGACTGGATCGCCTTTTTTGACAATGTCGCCGTCATGGACCAGCACGTCTTTGACGATGCCACCTTCCAGGTGTTGAACCGTCTTGCGATAGGTTTGTACGGTCACGACCCCAGGCGCATAGGCTGCACTGTCCAGCGGTGCGAAAGCCGCCCACGTTCCGAATACACCGAAAACCACAAAAATAATACTGAACCCGAGGCGGCGCGTCTTAAGGTCCGAGGTAGGTAAATCACTGAAGTTATCGGCGGTTGTAATAAGCGTATTTCGATTCATCGACATCTTCCTGTCAGGCGCTGATTGGCGCTGCGCCTGAGGCGACCGGGGCTGCATTCTGTTGAGTTTTTGCTTTCGCGCTAAGCTCGGCCATTACTTGTTCGGTCGGCCCATACATGCTGACGAGGCCATCGTTCATCACCAGCAGGCGATCAAGTTGGGACAAGATGCTGGTGCGGTGGGTGATGACAAAAATGGTCGCGCCAGTTGCCTTCAGGTAAGTGATTGCGTAAGACAATGCACGCTCACCGACCTCATCAAGGTTGGAGTTGGGCTCATCAAGGATGATCAAACGCGGTGTGCCGTAGATCGCCCGGGCCAGACCAATGCGCTGGCGCTGACCACCGGACAGGTTGACGCCATCGCTGCCGATGACCGTATCGTAGCCGCTAGGCAGCAGCAGGATCATTTCATGTACACCCGCAACTTTCGCCGCCTGAATAACCTTCTCGGCTTCAACTTCGGCGAAACGAGCGATGTTTTCACTGATGGTGCCTTCGAACAACTCAATGTCCTGTGGCAGGTAGCCGACGTGCGGCCCCAACTCTGCCTTGTTCCAATTACTGATGTCGGCACCATCAAGACGCACGACGCCGTGCTGGACTGGCCAGATCCCCAGTAACGCCCGGGCTAGAGTGGATTTGCCAGATGCGCTAGGGCCAATGACACCGACGACCGTCCCGGCCTGGACGGTGAAACTGACACCTTTAATGATGGGCGCTCGGGAACCAGGTGAGCTGACGATAATGTTTTCGACTAGCACATTACCTTCCGGCGGGGGCAAGGACATGCGTTCTGGCTCGGAATGCAATTTGTCCAGAATTTCGTTGAGGCGGTTGTACTGCCCACGCGCCGCAATGAAGCCTTTCCAGCTGCCGATGATCAGATCGATAGGCGCCAGGGCGCGGCCCAACAGGACTGAACCGGCCAGGACCAACCCTTGGCTGATTTCGTGGTTGACCGCCAGATAGGCGCCCAGTCCCAGGACCAATGATTGCACCAGCACGCGGAACGTCTTGGAAATTGCGGTGATTGCACCGCCATTGTCGCTGGCTATCGATTGTAGAAGCAGTACTTTGTTCTGACGCAGCGACCAGCGATGGATCAGGGTATTGAGCATGCCCATGGATTCAATGACTTCAGCATTACGCAAGTTCTTGGTGGTGTAGAGGCTGGCAGCGGTATTTTCCTTATTGGCGTTCGACATGGTCTTGCCCGTTGCCTTCTCGTTGGCAAAGGCCAGGCAGATCAGAACAATCGCGGAACCAACGGCCATCCACCCATACCACGGGTGAAACATAAACATGACAGCGACATAAATCGGCAGCCAGGGCGCATCAAAGAATGCGAATACGCCGTTACCCGTCATAAATTGGCGCAGGTTGGTCAGGTCACTGAGAGGCTGGGCCGAAGCGTTCATGCCGCCAGTTGCCAGTGCCTGTTTAAAACTGGCCCTGTAGACATGGCGACTCAGCGTCACGTCCAATTTATTGCTGACACGGACCATGATGCGCGAACGGATCCACTCCAGCAGTCCCGTAGTGACCATAAGTACGACCATGATAATGGTCAGCATGGCCAACGTTGATAGACTTCCGCTGGTCACTACTCGACCGTAAACCTGAAGCATATAAAAGGTAGGAACCAGCATCAGGGCATTAACAAACAAACTGAAAATACCGACTGATATCAAACTGCCTCTACAGGATTTTAATGCAGCCTGCAAGCTATTTTCATGTGCGTTGCGCATAATTTTCTGAACTGCCACAGGTATATAAAATCGCGCGATTCTAGCACTCAGTTAACGCGCAAGACATGCAAGACACGAAAAAGCTTTTAGTGGGGTCAGATAAACGTCAGGCGGTTGCAGAAGCTCAGTGCAACACAGTTATTGAATTGAAGCAGGAGCCTCATGTTACAAGCCCATGAGCGGAGTGAGTACGTCGATCGGACACAGCCAGTTAAATCGCTTGCGCGGTCGGATGTTTAGTAAATACACAAACTTTCCAACTCCTCTTGGGTGTACTTGGACAGGTCGGTTCCCTTCGGGGAAAAACTGGCGGACAAGGCCGTTTGTGTTCTCGTTGGTCCCACGTTGCCCCCATTTCGACGCCGCGCTGTCGCGCAGCAAACGCAGTGTTGGGTTCACCTTGAATCTGTGCAGACTGTGTGAAAACCTGGCAATTCTTGCAACGGTCTAAGAAAATGCCTTCATCGGAAGATTGGGGGCATTTTTGTGGCATACATCCAAGGCATAGCGCGCGATCAGAGCAGTCTTTTTCCGGTGTCGCTGGAAGAATCCATTCCGGTAGACCACTTGGTCAGAGTCATTGATGCCTATGTCACCCAGCTCAATCTGCGGGAGCTGGGATTCGACAAGGCTGTCCTCAAGGGCAACGGGCGCCCGCCCTATGATCCGGCAGACCTGCTCAAACTTTATCTCTACGGCTATTTCCTCAGCATCCGTTCGTCACGCCGCCTCGAAGCCGAATGCCTGCGCAACATCGAAGTCATGTGGCTGCTCAATCAGCTCGCACCTGACTTCAAAACCATCGCCGATTTCCGCAGAGACAACGGTGCCGCATTCGCCGCCATCTGCCGACTCTTCATTCTTTTTTGCCGTGAAGTGGGGCTAATCGCCGGCAAGCTGGTTGCTATCGACGGCAGCAAATTCAAAGCCGTGGCCTCCAAGCGCCGTCATATGAGCCTCAAGCACCTTAAGCGCGATGAGGAAATACTGAACAAGAAGATTACCCAGTACCTGGCGGAGCTTGATCGGGCGGACAAAGACGACGCCGATCAGCCTGTGGATAAGCAGAAAGTCAAAGCCGCTTTGGCCCGTCTGAGCAACAAACGAGACAACAACCTGACCCGTCAGCAGGTGATGAAGGCGCTGGAAGTCGAGCAGTTCATCAGCACCGAAAGCGAGGCGCGGATGATGCGGGCGCCGCAAGGCATGGCCGTGGCGTACAACGTGCAGACGGCGGTGGATGCCGAGAACGGCTTGATCCTGCACCACGAAGTGACTCAGGACGGCGATGACCGCAAACAGCTTGAACCCATGGCCAAAGCGGCTAAAGAAGTACTGCAACAGTCAGAGCTGACGGTAGTGGCCGATGCCGGATATTCCCACGGCAAACAATTCCAGGCCTGTGAAGACGCGGGTATCACGGCGTATGTGCCGCTGAATCGAACGATCAACACGCGGGGCGGGGACGTAAAATTCTTTGACCGCACCCAGTTTACGTATGAGGCCCTGGACGATCAGTACCGGTGCCCGAATGGCAAGCTACTGACGCTGACGCAACTGAATCGCGGCACGCGTATTTACCACGCACTGCCCAGTGACTGCGCCCACTGCCCGCTGAAAAGTCAGTGCACCAAGACCTCCCGCCGGAAAGTAACGCGGCATGCGCATGAGGCCGCTTTTGAGCGAATGGAGCAGCGCATGCAGGCGCATCCGGAGAAGATGGTTGAACGAAGGTCCATCGTTGAACACCCCTTCGGCAACCTCAAGCAATGGATCATGGGCAATGGACGGTTCTTGCTACGCCAACTGAAAGGCGCGCGAATAGAGATGTCGCTGGCGGTGCTTGCCTATAACTTTAAAAGGGCGATCAATGTGCTGGGTGCGCGTGAAATGATGGCGAAGATGGGCTAAGCAGCCTTTTTTTGCGCCTGACAAACGTCCCAGGACTGGCCATGGAGCGCTCAAAACGCTTTGTCCCGGCGACGTGAAAACGAACAGCGATGATTTCGGGATCAAAGGCCAAAAACCAACGCCCCGACAAGTCGGGGCGTTGGTTTGAAACATGATCGTCAGGTTTTCACACAGCCTGTGTGGGAGCAGGCTTGCCTGCGAAAACGTTGGGTCAGGCTCAGATATTCCGCAAGTCATGACGCTCTTCTTTGCACGACTGGCCTCTTCGCAGGCAAGCCTGCTCCCACAGCTGATCCGGAATGTCAGAAAGTAATCATTTAAAAACAATGATTTAAAGTTTGTTTGAAGAGCTGCCGAAGGCTGCGATAGGTCGGGGGCGCGGGCGCCTGCATTTCAGTGCGCGCCGACACCGACACGTCGTTCGACCGAAGCGTTTTTCAGAAAGCTAAGCAGTGCGATCAACGGAAAAGCGCTGCCCGCAATCACGATCCACAGCCAGCCGCCGCGGTCATACAGCACACTGGCAATCGCCGAACCAAAGGCGCCGCCGATGAAGATACTGGTCATGTACAGGGCATTCAGGCGGCTGCGGCTATGGGCATCCAGGGCGTAGACCGCGCGTTGGCCCAGCACCATGTTCATCTGCACGCAGAAGTCCAGGACCACGCCGGTAACGGCCAGCCCGATCACGCTGTAGGCCGGGTGTATCAATGCCGGCAAGAAGCTCAGCGCGGCGAAGACCAATGCACCAAGGCTGGCGATGCGGGTGTGCCCGGCATCCGCCAGACGACCACTGATCGGTGCGGCAATCGCGCCGATGGCACCGACCAGCGCGAAGATCGCGATCTGGGTCTGGGACAGGCCATGGTTGCGTGCCAGTTCCAGCGGTACGGCGGTCCAGAACAGGCTGAACGACGCAAACATCAGCCCCTGATAGAACGCCCGTTGACGCAGCACCGGTTGCTTGCGCAGCAAGGTCCACAGCGAACCCAGCAGTTGCCCGTACGAGGCGCTATGGTTGGGTTGGCGTTTGGGCATGGTGGTGGCGAGCACCACACTGATCAGCATCATCAGTACCGCAGCCGAGGCAAACACCGCGCGCCAGCCGAAGTGATCAGCGATCACACTGGACAGCGGCCGCGCCAGCAGAATCCCCAACAACAAACCGCCCATGATTCCGCCGACGACCCGGCCTCGGGATTCTTCCGGTGCCAGATGCGCCGCCAGCGGAATCAGGATTTGTACCGATACCGAACTGAAACCGACCAACAATGAGGCCAGTAGAAACACATTTGGCTGTTGACTGAACGCCGCGCCCAACAAGCTGATAATGGCCAGCAATGCGGTCATTATCATCAGTCGGCGGTTTTCCAGCAGATCGCCCAGTGGCACCAGGAAGAACAACCCCAATGCGTAACCGATCTGGGTCAGCGAAACGATGAAACTGGCCAGGGTGCTGGACAGGCCGATGTCTGGCGCGATCATGCCAATGATGGGTTGGGCGTAATAGATATTGCCGACGATGGCGCCACAGCAAAACGCGAACAGCATCACCATGCCCCGCGTCATGGCGGGGGCATCGGCGTGTCTGGTTTGGGTCGTGGTATTCATGGAAATTCCCGGTCGGACAAATGAGCCAAGTGCTGCTCGAGCACGCCCGCAGAGGGCCATCTGGCATTGGATAGAGCGCAGGCTAAGTGTTCCGCCGGGAAGTAAGAAGGGGCGTGAGGGTGATAGTTATTATTCCTGAAAAGAATGATTTTTTTTATGACGCTCGGAGACCTCAAGTCAGCCGTTCAATGTCGGGCAAGGAATGACATAATGCGACCCTGCTGCTTCAATCGGACAACCCCACAAGGGTATTTGGATGGAAATCAAAAAGTTCAGGCTCCGCAACGTCGGCCGTTTTGTCGACCTTGAGGTCGCACTGGCTCCGACCAATCAGCATTCGTCCAATGTGACGGTTCTGGTTGGCAATAACGGTGCAGGGAAGACGACATTGCTCAAGTCTGTTGCCCTCTCGCTTAGCTGGCTGGTGGCCAGGATCAGTTCGGAGAAAGGTAGCGGTAAACGGATTGACGAAGACTCCATTCTCAATGGTGCCGCTTCAGCTGCCATTACCATAACGGTCCGCGATTTCTGTGTTCCGCAAATAGACTCCGCTTCTAATCCCGTACAAACACATTACGAATGGTCGGTCGCCGCCGCCCGTAAAGGGCGCAAGGCAGATTCGTCCAGCGTGCTAACGGACGTCAGCCGCCTGGCGGACGGCTATCGAGCACTAATGAGCAACGTCGAAAAGGCGCCTGTGCCGCTGATTGCCTACTATCCAGTGGAGCGGTCGGTGCTTGAAATTCCACTAAAGATCAAAGCCCGACACACCTTTGATCAGTTGGACGGCTATGACAACGCGCTAAACCGCGGGGTCGACTTTCGACGCTTTTTCGAATGGTTCAGAGAGCGGGAAGACAGCGAAAACGAGACCGGCGTTTCCGTCACGGTGTTGGCCGAGATTTCCGAAAGGTTCGGCCAAGACAGTGAATTATGGAAAACCCTTTCTCAAGTCAACGCCTCTTCTCGCGATCGACAACTGACGGCGGTTCGATCCGCCATCGCCGCATTCATGCCGGGTTTCAGCAACTTGCGTGTTCAACGCAAACCCCGTTTGCACATGGCTATCGATAAAGACGGTGTCACGCTGAACGTTTCGCAGCTGTCGCAGGGTGAAAAGTCGATGATGGCGCTGGTCGGCGATATTGCACGACGTCTGGCGATGATGAATCAGTCACTGGAAAACCCTCTGCAGGGTGACGGCATTGTATTGATCGATGAAGTGGATCTGCATTTGCACCCCAAGTGGCAGCGCAGTTTGATACGACAACTGAGTACGACGTTCCCTAATTTGCAGTTCTTGCTGACGACACATTCCCCGCTGGTCATCAGCGATGCGAAGGATGTGTTGTGCTACGTGATGGATGACGGTGAGTTGCAGGAGCAGACGGGTTTGTATGGCCTCGATGCCAATCAGGTGTTGCTGAGTGTGATGGATACCGATATTCGCAACAGCGAAGTGCAGCAGCAGCTGGATTATCTGCAAGCATTATTGCAGGACGGCAAGTTGGATGAGGCCAAGTCTCTCTATGAGTCATTATCGGGCGAGCTTCCGACGGGACATATAGAGCTGGCAAAGGCCGCGTTACTGATTCGAAAGCTGGGGATTCGTCGTGCGTAGGATTTTAAAAGGAGCTGAATCAGCAGAGTTGAGTGCATGGAAGCGGGCGAACCCAGGCAAGCGTTATCAAGATCTGGTCAGCGATGAAGCGATCAAGGATGTTGTTCGCGAGGCCTGCGTCTCTGAACAATTTGGGCTGTGCGCTTACTGCTGTCGGGGAATATCGTCGGAGAAAGCCAGTTCACACAATGAGCACGTCGAAGCACAGTCTCTGGCACCCCATCGCACGTTGGACTTTTCAAACATCGTCGCCAGTTGCAATCAGCAGGGTCGTTGCGGGAAGGCCCATGGCAGGCAGCTATTGCCCCTGACACCGCTGATAGCCGAATGTGAAACCGAGTTGAAATTCGAGTTATCGGGATTGGTTAAAGGGTTCACCGAGCGGGCGCGCACCAGCATTGAGGTGCTTAATCTGGGTGGAAGCTATCAAAGCAACCGCGGCCTGGTGGGTGAGCGTAAGGCGATGGTAGATGCATTGCTTTACTCCAGCTCGCTGGCGCCAGATGAACTCAGCCTTGAAGATGATGAGTTTCTGGAACTGCTATTGAATGACTTGCTGCAACCCAATGAAGAGCAGAAATTGCAGCCATTCTCTCCAGTATTGGTCAACGTGATTCGCCACCTGCGTGCATAACGCATGCAGGTGGTGAGCGCGCGCTCATCCCCTGGCCCTTCATTACAACTCGATATCCAATCGCTTCAATCTTGAAGCCAATGTCGTCGGTTTAAGCCCCAACAACTCAGCGGCACCCCCCTTACCAAACAGTTTCCCGTTGGCCGCTTTGAGGGCGGCAAGCGTGTTGCTGCGTTCCAGTTCGCGCAGTTGGCCATCGGTCATGATCGTGGAGGTGAGGGCGGGCAGTGCGACACTGGTTTTCGGTTCGTCCGGCAGGTCCATGTTCAAGTCGGCGCCGCTTGAGGAAGTGCGCGGCCAGCGGCGCGATGTCCATCGGCCGTTCGCGCAGGGCCGGGGACTGGATCGGGAACACGTTGAGGCGGAAATACAGGTCTTCGCGAAAACGCTTGGCCGTGACTTCCTGGCGCAGGTCACGGTTGGTGGCGGCTAAGCCTGATGCAGCTTTTGTGGGAGGCTTGCAACTACGCGTCCCGCTGCGAATGGGATGTATCAGGCAAAACACAACGCTTGACGAGATTTTGTATCGGGAGAATACTGGCCTCAATATTCATATATATGACTAGATAATTACAACAATGAACAGACTCTCCAGTGACGTACGTCTGCCCCTGTACCACCGTCTGCGCGATCAATTGGCCGAGCAGATTGCCAATAATCGTTGGCGCCCAGGTGAGGCGATTCCTACCGAAGCAGCGCTGTCCAGCGAGTACTGTCTGTCTACCGGCACGGTGCGCAAAGCCATCGACATGCTGGTCAACGACAACATCCTCGAACGCCAGCAAGGGCGCGGCACCTTCATTCGGCGTCCGCAGTTCCAGTCATCGCTGTTCCGCTTCTTCCGCTTCCAGACCGCTGCCGGTGAACGTCAGGTGCCTGAGAGCCGGATTCTGTCCATCGAACCCATGAGCGCACCTTCGGCCGTTGCACAGATGCTGGGGTTGCCTGCGGATGCGCCGGTCATCCGCATACTGCGTCTGCGTTTGCTTGACGAGCGGCCGGTATTGGCCGAAGAAATCTGGCTGCCGCGGATTCAGTTCCATGCGCTGCTGGACATCGATCTGGATCAGCAGGGGCCGTTGCTTTATCCGATCTACGAAGAATTCTGTGGTCAGGTGGTCGCCTATGCCGAGGAAACCCTGACGGCAGACTCGGTCGACGAGGTTCACGCCCGACTGCTGCAGATTCCTGTTAACAGCCCGGTGGTGGTGATCGAGCGTCTGGCGCGCAATTACGCCGGAGCACCGCTGGAGTGGCGCCGTTCGCGCGGGCATGCCAGCCACTTTCGCTACAGCGTCGAAATCCGCTGATGCCACCGGCCGTTGCGGCCGCCTCATGTACATCTATAAGGACAAGAATCATGTTCAAGTGGTATCGCGAAGTCACTCCTCGGGAGCGCAAGACGTTCTGGGCCTGTTTCGGTGGCTGGTCGCTGGACGCTCTGGAAGTGCAGATGTTCGGCCTGGCGATTCCGGCGCTGATCGCTGCCTTCGCCCTGACCAAGGGTGACGCAGGGTTGATCAGCGGCGTGACCCTGATCACTTCGGCGCTGGGCGGCTGGCTGGGCGGCACACTTTCCGACCGCTATGGCCGCGTTCGCACCTTGCAATGGATGATTCTCTGGTTTTCGGTATTCACCTTTCTCTCGGCCTTTGTCACCGGCTTCAATCAGTTGCTGATCGTCAAGGCACTGCAAGGCTTTGGCATCGGTGGCGAGTGGGCGGCGGGCGCGGTGTTGATGGCCGAAACCATCCAGCCAAAATTTCGCGGCAAGGTGATGGGCACCGTACAAAGCGCCTGGGCCGTGGGTTGGGGCGTGGCGGTCGGTACGTTCGCGCTGATCTATTCCCTGGTGCCCGAAGCCATGGCCTGGCGCGCGATGTTTCTGGTCGGTCTGCTGCCGGCGCTGCTGATCATCTGGGTGCGGCGCAATGTCCAGGAACCGGACAGCTTTCAGCGTCAGCAAAAAGAAAAAACCAAACCCCAGAGCTTCTTCAAATCCATGTCCGGGATTTTCCGTCCGCAACTGCTGCGCGTGACACTGCTCGGCGGCTTGCTGGGCCTGGGCGCGCACGGCGGTTACCACGCGGTCATGACCTGGTTGCCGACCTTTCTCAAGACCGAGCGCAATCTTTCGGTGCTCAGTTCCGGTGGTTATCTGGCGGTGATCATCGTTGCGTTCTGGTGCGGCTGCATCGCCAGCGGTTTGTTGATCGATCGCATCGGTCGGCGCAAAAACATCATCTTGTTCGCCCTGTGCTGCGTGGTAACGGTGCAGTGCTACCTGTTCCTGCCGCTGACCAACACGCAGATGCTGTTCCTCGGTTTCCCGCTGGGTTTCTTCGCGGCCGGCATTCCCGCGAGCCTGGGCGCCTTGTTCAACGAGTTGTACCCGGCGGATGTGCGCGGGGCAGGCGTAGGGTTCTGCTACAACTTCGGCCGCGTGGTGTCGTCGGTGTTTCCATTCATGGTTGGCCATATGAGCGAGTCCATGTCACTGGGATCGGCCATCGGCATTGATGCCGGGATTGCCTACGGCGTGGCGGTGATCGCAGCCATGGCGTTGCCGGAAACCCGAGGACGTACGCTCGACGCCACCCCTGCGCCGACTCAGGGATCAGCCAATAAGGCTGAAACCGCGCAGGCTTGATCCGATTTTTAAACGGCGCGGTGTTTGCCGCCGCGCTCATTTCATAGATGAGTTCCATGCCCGATATCTGCTTGTCCGATACTTCGCCGATCCTCGGCATCGATGCCCATGCCCATGTGTTCAGCCGTGAGCTGACGCTGGTCTCGGCCCGGCGCTACAGCCCGGACTATGACGCCACACTTGAACAGTATCTGACGCACCTGCGCAAACACGGCCTGAGCCATGGTGTGCTGGTGCAGCCGAGCTTTTTGGGCACCGACAATCAGCACCTGCTGGCGGCGCTGCAACAGGCGCCCGGGCAGTTGCGCGGGGTGGTCGTGGTTGATCCCGCTATCAGTCGCGCAGCGCTGGAACAGATGGCCGGGCAGGGCGTCGTCGGTATTCGTCTGAACCTTGTCGGACAGGCTTTTCCGGACCTTGCCGAAGACCAGTGGAAGCGGCTTTTTACCCAGGTCGCAGCCCTTGGCTGGCATGTCGAGGTACATCGCGAAGTCGAAGATTTGCCGGCGTTGATCAGCGGCTTGATGCCTTATGACTGCAAGATCGTCGTCGACCATTTCGGCCGTCCGGATGCCCTGCTGGGCGTCGAGCAACCGGCGTTTGCGCAGTTGCTGGAACTGGGGCTGAGCGGTCGGCTGTGGATGAAGATTTCTGGCATTTATCGTTTGGGCGGCAACCTTGAACAGAACATGGCCTTCGCCCGCGAGGCCATGCCGTTGCTGACCCAGGCCTTTGGCAAGCGACGCCTGGTGTGGGGCAGCGACTGGCCGCACACCCAGTACGAAGATCAGATGAGCTACAGCTCGGCGGTCGAGCAATTGCAGCAGCTTGGCTGTCCGGCAGATATCGAACACGCGATGTTGGTGGAGGCACCGCAGGCGTTGTTTGGTCTGTAGGTGATTGTGCTCGATTCGCAGGCAAGCCTGCTCTTATCAAACAACCGATAAATCATTGAAAAATAAAACATAAATTTTCAGCCAAACGCCGACCCCCTGTAGGAGCTGACTTGTCTGCGATCCGTCCGGGGTCGCGTCCGACCGAAGCGCTGGCAAAAATGGTGAATTCACCACCGCTGGAAGGTCCTTCGTGTCGGACGCGACCCCGGCCTTTCGCAGACAAGTCAGCTCCTACGCCCTCCGGGCAGAATCGGGACCCAGTTTGCTGCGCGACAGCGCGGCGTCGAAGACGGGGCGGGGCCTCTTATCAAACAACCTGTAAGTGATTGAAATATAGAAACTGAACTTTCGAAAAACTGTAGGAGCTGACTTGTCTGCGATCGGCTGCGAAGCAGTCGTAAATGGGCTGGACACGATATCGCTGGAAGGTCCTTCGTGTCGGACGCGACCCCGGCCTTTCGCAGACAAGTCAGCTCCTACGCCCTCCGGGCAGAATCGAGCCCCAGTTTGCTGCGCGACAGCGCAGCGTGGAAGACGCGGCGAGGCCTCTTATCAAACAACCTGTAAGTGATTGAAATATAGAAACTGAACTTTCGAAAAACTGTAGGAGCTGACTTGTCTGCGATCGGCTGCGAAGCAGTCGTAAATGGGCTGGACACGATATCGCTGGAAGGTCCTTCGTGTCGGACGCGACCCCGGCCTTTCGCAGACAAGTCAGCTCCTACGCCCTCCGGGCAGAATCGAGCCCCAGTTTGCTGCGCGACAGCGCAGCGTCGAAGACGCGGCGAGGCCTCCCACAGAGATCACCTAAACCTAATGAAATGGTCACCCCCTGCCTACCTGGTGAAAGTTTTCTAAGCTTTCACCAGGTACCTATCGGAGACCATTGTCATGAACACAGAAGCTACCGTCGCCATCGATCTGCCCCAAGCTCATCGCCGCTCAGCATGTGCGTCCTTATGTGAAAAGCAACAAAAACGACTTCGCCGATGCCGAAGCCATCTGCGAAACTGCGCAGCGCCCTACAACGGTGCGCATGTCGAAGGTCATGCTGGTGACCAGCGCATCGATCAACTGGTCGCCTTGGAAACGAGAAAAAAGGTGCTGACGTTGCATCAGGGAATGGCGGGCGAGGTTGCTCAGGTATCGCGTGACTTCCCAATACAGCACACCCATCAGAATGCAGCTCCAGGCGACGAACAGAAAACTGTATAACGCCAGCAGGCGGCTGCTCGAAGAGCGCCAGCCCTTAGAGGGGTTCAGCAATGACATAGCCCGAGCCTCGCACGGCCCTTAAACGTTTCGTCACTTTTTAAAAAAAGTTTATGTTGCTGCGCAGGCGCTGGAAGTCCTACAGCCAATCACTTCTTCAACCGCTCAGGCTCAACCGTTTGCGCTCCCTTGCGGGATGGCTGTCGTCCCTTTTCCCCCTTGCTGGGCGCTCCGCTTTCGCTGCGGATCTGTGCATGGCTGATCAAGGCAAAAATAAAACTGCCGCCGATGATATTGCCGGCCAGGGTCGGTCCGGCGAAGGTCAGCCAGAAGTCCTTCCACGGCAGCTGACCGGCGAACACCATGTACGAGACCTCGGCAGAGCCGACGATGATGTGGGTGAAATCGCCCAGCGCCATCAGGTAGGTGATGAGGATGATGATCCAGATTTTCGCGCTCTCCATGGACGGGATCATCCAGACCATGGTGGCGATCATCCAGCCGGAAACGATGCCTTTGGAGAACATCTGGCTGACGTTGTTTTCCATGACTTTGTGGCCGATATCGAGAAACGCCGCATCGGTTTTCACATCGAAGATCGGCAAGTGCAGCATGACGTAGGCCACCAGCAGGGTGCCGGTCAGATTGCCCACCAGCACCACCCCCCACAAACGCAACAGTCGGCCGAAATTGTCCAGCGTCGGTTTAGTCATCACCGGCAGCACGGCGGTCAGGGTGTTCTCGGTGAACAACTGCTGACGCGCCAGAATCACCGCAAGAAACCCTGCCGAATACCCCAGACTGGCAATCACCTTGCTGGTATCGCCTTCGGGCAGCCGCGCGGTGAACAGCCCCATGGCCATCAGCGACAAGCCCATGGTCAGACCGGCGGCCAGGGCCGACCACCAGAGCGCGGCAACGCTGCGCTCCAGCTCCTGATCGCCCTGCAGGCGAATGATTTCGTGCAGTACCGCGGCACGCGGGGGCTGGTTTTTGTCAGCGTTTTTTTCTTCTTCAGCGGACAGGCCTGGGGTCTTGCCATTTTCTTTGCTGTCCATAAAAGTCCTCGACTCGAGTTCAGTAACATCGCGCAGTCGTGCATCGAATGCTGCATAGCGCTGATGGTTAAGACACAATTCGCTGCTGAGCGTTCGCCCTCCGAGGCGAGAGCATTTCGCTGAGTCAAACTGTTCAAATTCAGGAGAGTGACCGTGAGCATCCATATCCGCGAAGCGACCAGGGCCGATGCCGAGGTTATTCTGGGTTTTATCACCGAACTGGCGATCTACGAAAACGCCGAGCACGAAGTATTGGCCAGCGTGGCGGATATCGAGCGCAGCCTGTTCGACGAGCCTTCGCCGGCACGGGCCCTGATCTGCCTGCTGAATGATGAGCCGATCGGTTTCGCCGTGTACTTCTTGAGCTATTCCACCTGGCAAGGGCGCAAGGGCTTGTATCTGGAAGACCTGTTCGTTTCGTCACGCCATCGCGGTGTCGGCGCGGGCAAGAAATTGCTCCGGCATCTGGCGAAACTGGCGTACGACAGCGGCTGTGGCCGTTTCGAATGGAGCGTGCTGGACTGGAACACGCCGGCCATCGACTTTTATAAATCTATCGGTGCCGAGCCGCAGGAGGAGTGGGTGCGCTACCGACTGGCTGGCGAAACCCTGAAGAGTTTTGCGTTGGGCGATGCTTGAAACACGGCCTGACAACCATGCCTGACAACAAATAGAGAGGCAGACCGGTGAGCGTCGATATCGAGTGTGTGGTGGTGGGTGCCGGCGTCGTCGATCTGGCCGTGGCGCGTGCCCTGGCTCGGGCGGGGCATGAGGTGATCGTGGTCGAGGCGGGCGAAGGCATCGGCGTCGGCGCCAGTTCGCGCAACTCCGAAGTGATCCACGCTGGCATCTATTACCCGGCCGGCAGCCTCAAGGCGCAGCTCTGTGTCGAGGGCAAACATCGGCTGTACGACTATTGCGCCAGCCACGGGGTCAGCGTGCGCCGGGTCGGCAAATTGATTGCGGCTGCGGACCAGGAACAGCATCGGCAACTGCACGGCTTGCTTGAGCGCGGACTGGCCAATGGCGTCGATGATTTGCAGATGCTCGACCGCGATCAGGCGCGAGCGCTGGAGCCGCAACTGGAGTGCGTCGCCGCGTTGCTTTCACCTTCCACCGGCATCGTCGATTCCCATGGCCTGATGCTGGCCCTGCAAGGCGATGCCGAGACGGCTGGTGCTGCGCTGGCGTTTCATACGCCGTTGCTGGCGGCGAAGGTCATGGGCGACGGTTTTCTACTGGAACTCGGCGGCGAATCACCGATGCAGCTGTCCTGCCACTGGCTGATCAATTCTGCCGGCCTGTCGGCGACCACCGTGGCGCGGCAAATCGAAGGTTTGGCGGCTGATTTCATTCCCCAGGCTTACTTGTGCAAGGGCAGCTATTTCACCTTGAGCGGTCGTGCGCCGTTCAAGCACCTGATTTACCCGGCGCCGGAAGCCGCAGGCTTGGGCGTACACATGACCCTGGACCTCGGTGGCCAGGCGCGTTTCGGGCCGGACACAGAGTGGGTCGACGACGCCGACTACCGAGTCGATCCGCGTCGTGGTGATGGCTTCTACGCGGCAATCCGCCGTTATTGGCCCGGCCTTGCGGACGGTAGCCTGCAACCGGGCTACAGCGGCATGCGCCCGAAAATCTCGGCGCCCGATCAGCCGGCCAGTGACTTTGTCATCAGCGGCCCGGGCGAACATGGCGTACCCGGCCTGGTTAGCCTGTTCGGCATTGAGTCACCGGGGCTGACCTCCTGCCTGGCGCTGGCCGAGCGGGTGCTGCGCAAGCTCGACCTTCAGGCCTGAAGCACCTCGATAGACTCGATGCGCTGCACGCCCGCCGCCAACATCTCCTGCCACGCCTTGTCCAGTGAGCCCTGCAGATCAATGGCCCGACAGGCGTCGGCGATAACGAAGGTATTGAAGCCAGCAGCGCGCGCATCCTGTGCGGACCAGGCCACGCAAAAGTCCAGGGCCAGACCGACCACGAACACACTATTGATATCGCGCTCCTTGAGGTACCCGGTCAGCCCGGTGCTGGTGCTGCGGTCTGCTTCGAGAAACGCCGAGTAACTGTCGATGTCGGCGTTGCAACCCTTGCGCAGGATCAGTTGCGCCTTGGGCAGATCGAGATCGGCATGCAACTGCGCGCCTTGGCTGCCTTGCACGCAGTGATCGGGCCAGAGGGTTTGCGGGCCGTAGGGCAAGTGAATGCTGTCGAACGGTTTGCGCTCGGCATGGCTGGAGGCAAAGGAAATATGCCCGGTCGGGTGCCAGTCCTGAGTGATCACCACGTTGCGAAAGCGTGCGCCCAGACGGTTGATCAACGGCACCAGCGCATCGCCATCGGCCACCGCCAACTGCCCGCCGGGCATGAAGTCGTTCTGCATGTCGATGACCAGCAGTGCGCAAGAAGGGTCAGACGGGGAGATAGCAGTGGAGCGCATCATGTCAACACTCGAATCGGCTTGCCGTCGTGCCAGGTCTGGATGCCTTCGATCATCTGGCTGAAGAAGGTCCGGTAGTTGTTCTCGGTGACGTAGCCGATATGCGGCGTCGCGAGGACGTTGTCCAGGTGGCGGAACGGATGGTCGGCGGGCAGCGGTTCTGGCTCGTAGACATCCAGCGCAGCTCCGGCAATACGACGTTGTTGCAGCACGCTGATCAGCGCTGCTTCGTCAATGATCGGCCCGCGCGCGGTGTTGATCAGGTAGGCGCTGGGCTTCATCCAGCTCAGCGCCTGCGCGTCGACAATGCCGCGGCTGCGGTCGCTGAGCACCAGATGCACTGACAGCACATCCGACTGTTCGAACAATTCTTGCTTGCTGACGTAGGTCACGCCGGATTCCGCCGCGCGCTCGGCCGTGAGGTTTTCGCTCCAGGCGATCACTCGCATGCCGAACGCTTGAGCATAGTTCGCGACCCATTTGCCAATGCTGCCCAGGCCGAGAATCCCCAGCGTCTTGCCGTACAAGTCGCCACCCAGGCCAATCTGCCAGCCGCCGTTACGTAAAGAATTGGCTTCGCTCAGCAGATTGCGGGTGATGCCCATGATCAGCGCCCAGGTCACTTCCGGGGCGGCGTTCTTGTAGCTGTCAGTGCCACACACCTGGATGCCAAGCCGTGCTGCTGCCGGGAGGTCGATCGCGGCATTGCGCATGCCGCCGGTGACCAGCAATTTCAGGCACGGCAGTTGGCTCAACAAGGCTTCGTTGAAGAGGGTGCGCTCGCGCATGACACAAATCACCTCGAACGACTCCAGACGCGCCACCATGCTGGCGGTGTCTGCCGGGAACTCATGCAGGAAGCTGACCTCGCCAATCGAATCGAGGACGGTCCAGTCCACCACACCACTGGCTACCGATTGCCAGTCATCAAGGACGGCGATCCGTAAGAGGGAATGTTCAGTCATTGGTTTGCCTCGCCAAAGAAACGCATTGGAATTATTCGTGGGGCCAACAATAACGCCAGAGCGCCAGCGAGCGAAACAGAGTCAGGCTGGTTTGATCGAGAAACTCGATATCAGACTTGCGGCCAGGACAACAGGAAACTGCCGGTCTTCTATAGGAGATCCCGCCCCGTCTCCGACGCCGCGCTGTCGCGCAGCAAACTTGGGCTCGATTCTGCCCGGAGGGCGTAGGAGCTGACTTGTCTGCGAAAAGGGCCGAAGGACCTTCCAGCGGTGGTGAATTCACCATTTTTGCCAGCGCTTCGGTCAAGCGCGACCCCGGACGGATCGCAGACAAGTCAGCTCCTACAGATTGCGAAAATTCACTTCATATATTCCAATCACTTACAGGTTGTTTGGGGGGCCTCGCCGCGTCTTCCACGCTGCGCTATCGCGCAGCAAACACGGTCAATTGTAGGAGCGCGCTTGCCCGCGATGGACCGCGAAGCGGTCCCGAAAATGCTGAACACAGTTCTATTGCCAGAATCGAGTTCGCTGATTTTGCGACTGCTCCGCAGCCGATCGCGGGCAAGCGCGCTCCTACAAAATAATCTTTTTATTTCAGCTAGCTATGCATTGTTTGATGAGAGGCCTCGCCGCGTCTTCCACGCTGCGCTGTCGCGCAGCAAACACGGTCAATGTAGGAGCGGGCTTGCCCGCGATGGACCGCGAAGCGGTCCCGAAAATGCTGAGCACAGTTATATTGCCAGAATCGCGTTTGCTGATTTTGCGACTGCTCCGCAGCCGATCGCGGGCAAGCGCGCTCCTACAAAATAATCTTTTTATTTCAGCTAGTTATGCATTGTTTGAGGGGCTTCACCGTTTTGAGTGGGTAATCTATTCTCCTCCCCATGAGAGATATTGATTTATATGCCCAAATTCTTGGGCTCCAGGCACCGTGGAAAGTGGTCGCAGTTAACCTTGACCGTGCGTTGGGGCAAGTCGTTGTCGGCGTTGGAGTATCTGATGCTGCTGCGTTCACCTGTCCGCAATGTGGCCTGCACGCTTCGCGTTATGACAAACGCAAACGTCGTTGGCGGCATCTTGATACGTGTCAGTTCGTGACCATTCTAGAGGCTGAGGTGCCCAGAGTTCATTGCGCCGAGCATGGCGTGGTGACTGTCGAGGTCCCGTGGGCAGACGCTGGTTCAGGTTTCACCTTGATGTTTGAAGCATTGGTGATCAACTGGATCCAGGAAGCCAGTATTCAGGCGGTCTCGCGTCAACTCCAGACAAGCTGGGGCAGCATTGACCGGATCATGGCTCGCGCCGTCAGACGCGGATTGGCGCGTCGAAAACCGTTATCACCGACCCAGATATGTGTGGACGAGACTTCGTTTCAAAAGCGTCGCGAGTACGTCACCGTGGTGACCGACCCCGCAACGGGTCAGGTCTTGCATGTGGAAGACGGCAATCTCACCCAGAGCCTGGAAGCGTTTTATACGAAGCTCAATAGCGACCAGAAGCAAGCTATTACGGGCGTTTCGATGGATATGTGGCCCGCCTTTATCAGCGCGACCCAGCGTCATATTCCGGATGCCATGCACAAAATAGCGTTCGACAAGTTCCATGTGGCCAAGCTGTTGAGTGAGGCGCTGGACAGGGTGCGTCATATGGAGAACCGCGAGTTGCTAAAGGCAGGCTCCACGGTGCTCAAGAACACGAAATACGTCTGGCTTAAGCGGGCCGAAAACATGACCGAGCGGCAACAGGCAACCTTCGAGTCGTTGCGAGAGGGTTCGTTGCGTACAGCCAAAGCTTGGGCGATCAAGGATCTGGCCATGCAGTTGTGGCGAGGTAAGGATCGGGATGAGGTCGAACAACAGTGGAACCACTGGCTGGAATGGGCCTTGAACAGTGGGCTGCCACCGATGTGGAAAGTCGCCAAAACGATCAAGCGACGACTGTGGGGCATCGTCAACGCCATCGTGTTGAACCTGCATAACGGCCATGCAGAAAGCATGAACGCACGCATTCAACGGCTCAAGCAACGCTCTTGCGGGTTTCGAAATCGGGAGCGTTTTCGCAATGCCATTTACTTTCATTTTGGTGGTTTGGATTTATACCCGGAACGTCTCCAAAACTCATAACACCCACTTGATCCGGTGAAGCCCCTTGTTTGAGGAGAGAACGGTGCCTGAGGGGGGTGAGGGTAGAAAAGTAATCGTTTTATTGACGAACTGCCGATTTCTAATCAAAAACTCGGAAAATTAATCGAATCGGAACAATTTCACGGACGTTTAAGTGGCTGACATGCAATAGCCGACAACACCCCTCAACTAAACAACCCCGCCGCGATGTTGATCGAGAAACCCAGGATTGCGGTGTTGAACACAAAACCGATCAGCGACTGCGCCAGCACGGTCTTGCGCATGTTCCGGCTCGCGACGCCCACGTCAGCGGTTTGCACGGCGACGCTGATGGTGAAGGAGAAGTACAAGAAGTCCCAATAGTCCGGGCGCTTCTCACCATCGGCGAAGCGCAGGGCGGGCTCCCTGGTGTTGGCGGTGTAGAACAGACGGGCGTAATGCAGGCTGAAAATCACTCCGGTGACCAGCCAGGAGCCGATGACGGTCAGGCCGGTAAAGCCATAGTGCAGCGCCTTGGCGGAGGTACTCAGGTCTTTGCTGCCGACCAGCTCCAGGGTGATGGCCGCAAGGCTGGCAATCGCCGCTGTGCACACCGTCGCCAGCACCAGTCCGGCATTTTCGTCCTCGATAATCGCGAAGCGTTTGACGTCCTCGGAGTCTGCGCGAAGAGTCAGCCACATCATCAGGATCAGGTAGGTCCATACACCGATGTTCCAGCCGATCAATATGTGCGTAGTGATCGTGAGGCCGGGAACGATGAAACTGCACAGGACACCGCTGGCGCAGCCAACCAGTCCGGCAACGGTAAGGCGAGGGTGGGTGCGGCCAAGATGGGGCATCGGAGGGCATCGCAGTCAGGGTCTGCACGAACCTTAGCACGACCCTCAGCGGCAGAAGAAAAAACGGCGCAGAGCTGATTCCGCGCCGTGGGTTACAGCTGCGACTTACCGTACCAGGCACGGCCGCTTGTTGTTGAACGACCACCCCGGAATCAGAAACTGCATGGCAACGCTGTCATCTCGAGCGCCCAGTCCCATGCCTTTGTACAGCTCGTGAGCCTGCGCCACCTGGTCCATGTCCAGCTCGATGCCCAGGCCGGGCTTTTTCGGCACCTGCACGCAGCCGTCGACGATTTGCAGCGGGGCTTTGGTCAGGCGCTGGCCGTCCTGCCAGATCCAGTGAGTGTCGATGGCCGTGATCTCGCCTGGCGCCGCGGCCGCGACGTGAGTGAACATCGCCAGGGAAATGTCGAAGTGGTTGTTCGAGTGCGAGCCCCAGGTCAGGCCCCATTCATGGCACATCTGCGCCACCCGCACTGAGCCCTGCATGGTCCAGAAATGTGGGTCGGCCAACGGGATGTCGACGGACTGCAACTGGATCGCATGACCCATTTCGCGCCAGTCGGTGGCGATCATGTTGGTGGCGGTCCTCAGGCCCGTGGCGCGACGGAATTCGGCCATGACTTCGCGGCCGGAAAAGCCGTTTTCCGCACCGCAAGGGTCTTCGGCGTAGGCCAGGACATGTTGCTGATCGCGGCACAGGCAGATCGCCTCTTTCAGTGACCAGGCGCCGTTGGGGTCCAGGGTGATGCGCGCATCCGGGAAGCGTTCGGCGAGGGCGGTGACCGCTTCGATTTCCTCTTCGCCGCGCAACACGCCGCCTTTGAGTTTGAAATCCTTGAAGCCGTACTTCGCGTGGGCCGCTTCAGCCAGACGCACCACTGATTCGGTGGTCATGGCTTCTTCATGGCGCAGGCGAAACCAGTCGTTGTCGGCGTCGGGTTCGTTGCGGTAGGCCAGGTTGGTCTTGTTGCGATCGCCGACGTAGAACAGGTAGCCGAGCATCTTCACTTCGTCGCGTTGCTGGCCTTCACCGAGCAACGCGGCGACCGGTACGTCCAGGTGCTGGCCGAGCAAATCCAGCAAGGCCGCCTCCAGGCCGGTGACCGCATGAATGGTGATGCGCAAATCAAAGGTTTGCAGGCCACGGCCACCCGAGTCGCGTTCGGCAAAGGCCTGGCGCACCTGATTGAGAATTTTCTGATAAGTGCCGATCGGGCTGCCCACCACCAGCGAACGGGCGTCTTCCAGAGTCTGACGGATGCGCTCACCGCCGGGTACTTCGCCGACACCCGTGTGCCCGGCGTTGTCCTTGAGAATGACGATATTGCGGGTGAAAAACGGCCCGTGGGCGCCGCTCAGGTTCAGTAACATCCCGTCGTGGCCGGCCACGGGAACGATCTGCATGCTGGTGATGACGGGGGCTTTGCCAACGGTCTGGGGATTCAAGGTGGTCATGGTGTGATCCTGTAAAAAATACGTGTTCGTTGGTTCTGGGGGCAGCGCCGAAATCTGAGTCGATCAGTCTCGGCGCGTGGCCATTGGGTATCAGGAGTGGGTCGGCACTGGTTTGCCTGGGATAGCGGCGACGGGTGCGCCCTTGGGTTTGTTGCGCGCGGCAAACACGATGATCGCTGCGATGATCGAGGTGCCGGCCAGGCCGTACAGACCGCCTTGAATCGAGCCGGTGTGTTCTTCAAGCCAGCCAAAGGTCGCCGGCGCGAAGAAGCCGCCGAGGTTGCCGATCGAGTTGATCAGCGCGATGACGCCTGCGGCGATCCGTGCATCCAGATAAGCCTGCGGAATCGGCCAGAACAGCGACGAGGCCGATTTGAAACCCAACGCCGCAAAGCAGATCGCGACGAAGGCGAAGATCGGTCCACCGGTGGTGGACATGAACATCCCGGCAGCCGCAATCAGCAGTGCTACGGCGACCCACGCTTGCTGGTGTTTCCATTTCGCCGAGAACGAGGCGAAGGCGTACATGCCGACAATCGACAGCAACCACGGAATGGAATTGAACAGCCCGACCTGCATATCGCTGAGGTCGCCCATCTTCTTGATGATGCTGGGCAGCCAGAAGGTGGCGGCGTAGATGGTCAGCTGGATGAAGAAGTAGATCACGCAGAACAGGATAATTTGCCGATCCTTGAGCAGGGTAGTCAGCGACGGCTTGATCGGCGTGGCGGCTTCGCGCTCCAGTTGTTCGGCGTCGATGGCATTGACCAATGCATTCTGTTCGTCGTGGCTCAACCATTTGGCATCGTGGGGCTTGGAGTCCAGCCAGAACCAGACGAAGAAGCACAGGCTAACCGAGACCATGCCTTCGATGAAGTACATCCACTGCCAGCCGTGCCAACCCAAACCGCTGATTTGCAGCAGCGCACCCGACAACGGACCGGAGATCAGCGACGCGAATGCCGACCCACTGAGGAAGATGGCGATAGCCTTGCCGCGCTCGACGCCTGGCAACCAGCGAGTGAAGTAGTAGATGACGCCGGGGAAGAAGCCCGCTTCAGCGACGCCCAGCAGAAAGCGCAGGATGTAGAAGTGGGTTTCGTTGTGGATGAACGCCATCCCGGCCGCTACCAGGCCCCAGGTGAGCATGATGCGAGTCAGCCAGATTCGTGCGCCGACCTTTTGCAGCAGGATATTGGAAGGGACTTCAAACAGCGCGTAGCCGATGAAGAACAGGCCGGCGCCCAGACCGTAGGCGGCAGCGCCGATGCCCAGGTCGTGTTCCATATAGGTTCGAACGAAGCCGATATTGACCCGGTCGATGTAGTTGACGATGAACATGATGACGAACAGCGGCAGTACGCGGCGCTTCACCTTCGACACTGCCGAAAGCAGCGCTGAATCGGCGCCGCCGTTCATCCTGGCATTGGATGTATTCACAATCGGATCTCCCACTCGTTATTTTTATGCGGGTTGAGTCGCAACAAGGTCATGTGCCTGGTTGACAGTCATCATACAAGTAAAATTTGACGACGCAAGAGGGTCTGTGGCTGTTATTTCCAGCTATTGCTGTATTCGACAGCTTTTTTCTGTGGGTTGGCGATCTTGGTGGGGCAAGATATTTTTATGTCGTCATACAAGTTGGTAGGGTTTTGTGAATCCCGCTGATAGCGCTTGTTGCATCAGGTTATTGCGCCCGAAGCAGGTGGTATGATCCCGGCAGCGCAGGTTTCAGCGTTTTATTTGGACATCATTCGTATGCAAGACCCGACCCGAGCCGCCCCCAAGCGGCGTCCGCACAGCCTGGCCACTGATCTGGTTACGCAATTGAGCCAGCGAATCCTGCTGGGCAAGATCAATCCGGGTGAAAAACTGCCTTCGGAGAGTGAAATCGTGCGCGAGCACGGCGTCAGCCGCACGGTCGTTCGCGAAGCGATTTCCAAGTTGCAGGCGTCAGGACTGGTTGAAACCCGCCATGGCATCGGCACCTTTGTGCTTGAGCATCAAGGGCAGACCGGTTTGCGCCTGAAGGTGGAAACCGCAGCCAGCGTGCGTGACATCATCGAACTGCGCATCGGTCTGGAAACTCAGGCAGTGGCGCTGGCCGCCCTGCGTCGTACCGATGAGCAACTGGCGGCCATGCGTCAGGCCCTGGATGACTATCAGGACCTGCTGGCCAAGGACGACAGCTGCGTGGAAGCGGACAGGCGTTTTCATCTGTTGATCGCCGAAGCCACTGGCAACCCGTGCTTCATCGAGATCATGCAGCACCTGGGCAGCGCCATGATCCCGCGCAGCCGTATTGCGTCCAGCGAGCGCGCCGGGACCAGCCTCGCTCACCACGGCTACCTGGCCAACCTCGAACATGAAGCCCTGCTGAGCGCGATCCGCCGCCAGGACCCTGACGCCGCCCGCGCCGCCATGTGGACCCATTTGAGCAACAGCCGCGAACGGCTGGCGCCGGCGGAGTAGACGTAAGGGCAAGCTGCAAGTTATAGGCTTAAGGCTTGCAGCTTGCAGCTTGCAGCTTGCAGCTTGCAGCTTGCAGCTTGCAGCTTGCAGCTTGCAGCTTGCAGCTTGCAGCTTGCAGCTTGCAGCTTGCAGCTTGCAGCTTGCAGCTTGCAGCTTAAAGTTCCAGCTGATCGGCCCGAATGCCAAACGCTATGGCGATCTTTTCCCGGGTGATCTTGCGCGGCTTGGCGACCGCTTCCTGTTGCGCATAAGCCGGCTGGGAAATGCCCAATCGCTTGGCGACTTCTTCCTGCGTCAGATCCAGATACTCACGCCATGCCCGGATCGGTGTTGCACCGTCGACCATCAGGCTCACGACTTCGTGAGGGATCAAATCATTCCCGCCGTGCTGACTGAGGTAGTCCTCATAGGGAATGACGACAAAAGCCGGCTTGCCGTCCGGGCCGTTGATGATTTGTACGTTGTTTTTCATAATAAATATAAGTTTTATATAAGTTTTTTTTGAATTTTACTTATAAAAACCCAATCAAGCTAGCCCGGCGTAAATTTTGCCCGTCGCAATCATCTGTAGGAGGGCCCGCCCCGTCTTCGACGCCGCGCTGTCGCGCAGCAAACTGGGTCGCGATTCTGCCCGGAGGGCGTAGGAGAGACCGGGACGCGTAGTTTTGTCTGCGAAAAGGGCCGAAGGACCTTCCAGCGGGGGTGAATTCACCATTTTTGCCAGCGCTTCGGTCGAGCGCGACCCCGGACGGATCGCAGACAAGTCAGCTCCTACACCCGACCGAGTTTGCCGAGCGACAGCGCGGGATCTCCTACAGAGAATCAGGCAGACTCCCCGACATCCAATAAAAAAGTGTTTCCATAAACACATTCACCGCAACCGGAGTCTTTTATGTTCGCCCTCGATCACGACCTTGCGCAGGACATCGTCGACCGTGCCATGGCGATTCTGCCGTGCAACGTCAATGTGATGGACTATCTGGGCATCATCATCGGCAGTGGCGAGGCTGATCGGTTGTATACCCGGCATGAAGGCGCGCAGTTGGTGTTGGCCAACAGCCGGGTGGTGGAGATCGATTCGCAGACGGCCAAGCATCTGAATGGCGTGCGTCCCGGGGTCAATCTGCCGTTGATGCTCGATCAGAAATTGGTTGGCGTACTGGGCATCACGGGTGAGCCGGATGAGGTGCGGGTCTATGGCGAGTTGGTGAAGATGACCGCCGAGATGTTGATGGAGCACCGGCGCCAGCAGGCGGATCAGCAGTGGCGACATCAGCGCAGCGAGGACCTGCTGTCGCGGCTGTTGCTGCCCGACTGCCCTGACAGCCAGGTCGACGAAGCCGAGCATCTGGGGCTGCAACCGCAATTGCCGCGTCAGGCGGTGTTGATCGAACTGCCTGCGCAAACGCCTGCGGCCAGTCAGATCGTCACCTGGTTGAACGCACGTTATGCCCACAGTTGGTGTGTCGCACGTGAGCCGACGTTGTTGTACTGGTGTCGGGCCGCAGGCAAGGAGCGCGATGATGCGCTGCTGCTGGAGCAGTTCGACGAACAGGGCTGGCCGGTGTTGCGCATGGTCACGGTCGAACAGTCGACAGATTTGGCGGCGTTGCGTCAGGCCTGTGCAGCGGCCCGCGACTTGCTCGACTACGCGCGCCATGTTCATCCCCAACAACGGCTTGTACGTCTGGCGGTCCACCGGCTGGCGGTACTGTTCTGGCGCTATCGCAACGATTGGCTGGCCCAGGGCGTGGCCGAACCCATTACCCGCCTGCAAGAGAGCAACAGCAGCCAGTTGCTGGAAACCCTGCGCAGTTGGTTCGATTACAGCGGTGAAAGCCAGGCCTGTGCCGATGCGCTGGGCATCCACCGCAACAGCCTGCGCTATCGACTGGAGAAGGTCGCCGAACTCAGCGGTTGCGACCCGTACAAAACCGACGACTTGCTGCGCCTTTATCTGGGTTTGCAGATGACGCCGCGCATCGCCGCCGACTAAATCAGGTCGCGCCGTTTTGTTCCAATGACCAATAACGGCTGACGTTCCTTGTGCGAAGGTCAGGCGGCAAATGTCGACCAGAGTGAGAACATCCACCCATTACGGATAGGAAGACTCCCCATGAAAATCGTCATCGCCCCCGACTCTTTCAAGGACAGCCTGAGTGCTCAGGGTGTCGCCAGTGCCATCGCCAGTGGCCTGGCTGAGGTTTGGCCAGGCGCCGAGTTGGTCCAATGTCCGATGGCCGACGGCGGCGAGGGCACCATTGAGGCGATTCTGGCGGCGTGTGACGGGCAATGGATGAGCGCCAACGTCAGTGGGCCGCTGGGGGTTGCCGTCGATGCGCAGTGGGGCTGGCTGGAGCAGACCCGCACCGCAATCATCGAAATGGCCATGGCCAGCGGCCTGCAACTATTGACTCTTGAGCAGCGGGACGCTTGCCTGAGCAGCACGCAAGGTACCGGCGAGTTGATCCGCGCGGCGCTGGATGCGGGCGCGCAACGCATCATCCTGGCGATTGGCGGCAGCGCGACCAATGATGCGGGCAGCGGCATGCTTTCGGCGCTGGGCGCGCGGTTTCTCGACGGCAACGGTCAGCCCGTGGCGCCGGGTGGTCTGGCCTTGGCACAGGTGCAGCGGATTGAGCTGGACGGCCTCGATGTCCGGTTGCGTGACGTGCGTTTCGAGGTTGCCGCTGATGTCGACAACCCGCTGTGTGGTCCTCAGGGTGCTTCGCATATTTTTGGCCCGCAAAAGGGGGCATCGCCGCAGCAAGTGCTGGAGCTGGACGCAGCCCTGGGACATTTCGCCGATCATTCGGCGCAGGTGCTTGGTCAAGACCTGCGGGACAACCCTGGTTGCGGCGCGGCAGGAGGCATGGGCTTCGCTGCCAAGGCGTATCTGAACGCGACCTTCCGCCCCGGCGTCGAAGTGGTGGCCGATCTGGTGGGTCTGGCCGAAGCACTGGACGGTGCCGATCTGGTGATCACCGGCGAAGGCCGTTTCGATGCCCAGACCCTGCGTGGGAAAACCCCGTTCGGCGTCGCTCGCATCGCCCAGCGCAAGGACGTGCCGGTGATCGTGCTGGCCGGGACCTTGGGCGAGGGCTATGCCGCCTTGTACGAACATGGCATCAGTGCAGCCTTCGCGTTGACCAGTGGTCCAATGACCCTCGATCACGCCTGCCGCAATGCCGCCAGCCTGCTGCATGCCCGCGCCCGCGATCTGGCGCGGGTCTGGCAGTTGGCGGCGTCGCGCTGACAGATGGATGATTCTGTCTGGCGAACCCGGATCAACTGTAGGAGCTGCCGAAGGCTGCGATAGGCCGGGGTCGCGCTCGACCGATACGACCTTCAAATTATCCAAAATTGCGACCGCTGTGCGGCCGATCGCAGCCTTCGGCAGCTCCTACATGGGTTCTGTGTGACTCCAACAAAAAAACAGTGATTGAACTACAGAGGCTTCACCGGAACACACAGCTCACACGCCATCACCCCGGTCACCGGATCGTAGCTGGAATTTTCCGCATAACGCTCGAAATAAGGTCCTCCATCCGATTGCACGCCATTGGCGGGCAGCTCGCTGAAAAACCGCATCCAGGCCCCACCCATCTCCGCCCCGGTACCATTGAATCGAGCGACGGCAAACTGACCGCCAGGCAGGGTGCGAACCAGGACTTTCGGGGGCGCGTCAAAGCTTTCCGGCACTTCGACGCAGGCGTCATAGCGGCATTGCTCGGCGGGCGTGATCTGCGGATCATCAAGGCCTATGCCAAAACGAACCTGCTGCAGCAGACCGTTCTGCTCCATCCAGACGCCGAACACTTCACGCCAGAACACACCGATAGCCGGGCCGTAAGGACCCGTGAGGCGCATGTAGGCAATCCGCACGGGCGGCAATTGTTTGATCGTGATTTCCATGGGGATTTCCCTCATCTCGTTGGAGCGCTGATGATAGATCAGGCGCGCCGTCGAGTGTCCGATCAAACTCGATGGTGGCGGTGGCACGAGCCCTCGATGCGCGCAGATCCGGCCATGGCCGGTTGGGCGTCCGGGTGCAGCTTCAGCCCATATTGTTGCAGCCGCTGCCGAACTCTTCGAAACGTACGGTGTGGGTTTTGCCTGAATGGTCTTCATAGGTCATCTGCACCGGTTGAATACCGCAGAAGCCCAAGTCCGGAGCCGCGATCACCCGAGCGATATCCAGTTGGGTGGAGTAGCTGTAGTCCTCGACCTGGTTGACTGATTTGAAGGTGTCACTGGCCGCCGAGGCCGCGCCGCTGACAGCAAGGAGGGAGAGGGCGATCAAGGTGCCTTTCAGGGAAATTTTCATGGTGAGGTTCTCGTCGTGGGACAGGTTGAGTTTCATGAGCCTGT
Organism: Pseudomonas sp. ASL3; assembly: GCF_056680425.1. NCBI lineage: Bacteria > Pseudomonadati > Pseudomonadota > Gammaproteobacteria > Pseudomonadales > Pseudomonadaceae > Pseudomonas > Pseudomonas sp. ASL3. The sequence continues at coordinate 1,089,907 of NZ_CM155281.1, forward strand.
ACGACGAAGGCGGAGGGGGGTTATTCCCGCGCTGTGAAAAATAATTTGAAAGAAATACATCTGACTTGTAGGAGATCCCGCCCCGTCTTCGACGCTGCGCTGTCGCGCAGTAAACTGGGGCTCGATTCTGCCCGGAGGGCGTAGGAGAGACCGGGACGCGTAGTTTTGTCTGCGAAAGGCCGGGGTCGCGTCCGACACGAAGGACCTTCCAGCGATATCGTGTCCAGCCATTTTGCGACTGCTTCGGTCGGACGCGACCCCGGACCGATCGCAGACAAGTCAGCTCCTACAGGGAGTCAGCGTTTGGCTGAAAATTTCATAATTTTTATTTTTTGTTTTTCAACGAGTTATAGGTTGTTTGGCGTTCCGCCCGGCGAGTGGCTCAAGCGGCACGAATAACCGGATCAGGCGGAACTCATCTGCACCGCTGGAATCGGGTTGCGCATCAGCGTGCCCACCAGCAGTGCGCCAAACAGCGCCAACAGCCCGGCCAACTCCATAATCGTGCTGAAACCGGCAACGAATGCCTGTTGCGCCAAGGGCCGGATGATCAGCCGCGCATTCTCTGTCAGCGGTTGCATCGCTGCGACCATGTCACCGGCTATCACGCGCGATGCGATGTGATCGGTTTGCGCCAGCCAACCGGGGGCATTGAGCTGCAGGCTGCTATTCAATGCCTGTTGCGTGTGGCTGGCCAATACCGCGCCGAACACTCCGATGGCGAGCATGATCGCGCTGAAGCGCATGGTCGTGCTCATGCCCGACGCCATGCCGGCACGGTCGCGGGGTACGCAGGCCATGATGTTCTTCTGTGTATCGCCATTGAGCAAGCCGGCGCCTGCCCCGGTAACGGCGATGGCGCAGGCGAAACCCAGATAACCGCCCGCTGATGCCGCCCAGGCACTGAGCAGGTTGCCGCAGCCAACCAGGGTCAGACCGAGGGTCATCATGCTGGCCGGTGACAGCACGCTGGACAGCCGCGAGCCGATTTTCGGGAAGGTCAGCATGGTCAGGGCGAACGGCAACATGCCCAGCCCGGAAGCGATGGCGGTGAAGCCCAGGCCGTTCTGCAAGTAGAACGGCAACAGCGTCATCATCACCTGAGCGCAGCCGGCGTAAGCGAACATCCCCAGCAGTGCACCGATGAAACGCGGATGCTTGAACAGTTGCAGATCGACCATGGGCCGACGTTGCAGGCGCTCGACCACCACGAACAGGGCCATGAGCAGCACCCCGCCCAGCAGACGCAGGGTGGTCAGTGAGTTGTCCCAGCCAATGCGATTGGCCTCGATCAAGGCCCAGATCAGACACAGCAGACTGCCGCTGAAGGCCAGGCTGCCCCAAGGATCGAGCCGCGCCGATTGTTCGTTGCGTGACTCTTCGATGTTGCGCCACACCATGGCTACCAGCAGCAAGCCCACCGGCAGGTTCAGGTAGAAGATCCAGCGCCAGCCGACGAACGAGGCAATCAGGCCGCCAACGGTCGGCGCCGCGGTCATCGCCACGCCCATGCACGCCCCCCAGAACGCCCAGGCCTTGGCCCGCTCGGTCTCGTTATGGAACACATGGCCGATGGTCGCCAGCGCCGAGGTCAACAGCAGCGCGGCGCCCACACCCTTGATCGCCCGGGCAATGTCGAGGAACACAATGTTCGGCGCCGCGCCACAGCCCACCGAGGCCAGGATGAACAGCACCAGGCCGCTGAGCAGGGTCTTTTTCCGGCCAAACCGGTCGGCGATGCTACCCGCAGGCAACAGCAACGCAGCGAAGGCCAGCATGTAGGCGCTGACCACCCATTCGATATCGGCGAAATTCGCCCCCAGGTCACGGGCGATGCTCGGCAAGGTCACGGCCACGATATTGGTGTCCAGGACGATAAGCGAGCAGACACCCGAAGCCGTCAGCAGGGTCATGCGCGGGCTGAGCGTTTTCATTTAATTTCCTGGCACTGATACATGGTTGCTTTAGAGGTAACGTTGTTGGCAAGCTTATCGCGGCGATCTCAGCTTTTTATTAGCTGCATCTCAGCACTTCATTACCTTTGAGCTAATGCAGCTATGGAAATACGCCACTTTCGCTACTTTCTGGCCGTTGCCAAGCACAAGAATTTCACCCGCGCTGCCGAACAGCTGGGCATCGCGCCGCCAACCCTGACCCGGCAGATTCAGGATTTGGAAAGCGAGCTGGGCACACGCCTGTTCCTGCGCCTGCAACGCGAGGTCAGCCTGACTGAGGCGGGCAGGGCCTTGCAGGTAGAGGCGGAGCTGGCCGTGCGTCAGTTCGAGGCCACACAGCTCAATGCGCAGCGGGCAGGGCGTGGTGAGACTGGGCATATCGAACTGGGCTATGTCGCCTCGGCGGTGTTTTCCGGTTCCCTGCAAAAACAGGTCAGCAGCTTTCGCCAGCGTTACCCGGACATCGGTTTCGCTATCCGCGAGAGTCTGATGCCAGCCTTGCCAACCCTGATCGAGGAAGGGCGGCTGGATGTCGGTTATATCCGCTCACCCATGCATTTACCCGAGTCCCTGAGCACCGTCAGCCTGTTGGTAGAGGGCTTCGCGTTGGCGCTGCCGGACAGCTCTTGGCTGTGTCGCCTGAAAGAAATCAACGCGGCGCATTTGCAGAACGAAACCTTCATCCTCCCCGAACAGATCTCCGGCACCTTGCAGATCGCTGCACAAGGTGGCTACGCACCGAAACTAGGGCCTCAACCGGGTGGATTGGTCTCGGTGGTGGCGTTGGTGTCCTTGGGGCAGGGCGTGGCCGTGGTCCCGGAATCGGTGGTGGATCACCTCAAACTGCCTAATGTGGTGTATCGGCGTATCCATGACTGTCACCCTTCGTCATTCTTGTCGCTGGTCTATCGACGTTTTGAAAAGGCACCAGCGGTGGCGCACTTCATCGAATACGTAAAGTATTTCAGCGAGACAACCCATGATTAACCCTGCACATTTCTGGAACGTGAAGATTGATCATGGACTTTAGTAAATGAAGAAATACCAACCACCGTTGACACTGACCCCACAGATGCTCGCCCTCGTCGCAGATATCAGCGAACAGGTGGGTCGTTTGTCGGCGTTGTGGGAAACGACGCAGACCCCAATGCTGAGGCGTGGCAATCGCATTCGTACCATTCAGGCTTCGTTGGCTATCGAGAACAACACGTTGAGCCTGGAACAAGTGACTGCGGTGCTGGACGGGCAATGGGTGCTTGGTCTACCTCGTGAGATTCAGGAAGTGCGCAATGCCTTCGCGACTTATGAGGCAATGCCTGGATGGAAACCCGATGTCCGCTCTGACCTGTTACAGGCTCACGAGCTATTGATGCGTGGCTTGATCGATGACGCCGGTCAGTTTCGTCGGGGCGGGGTAGGGATCTATCGCGGTGACCGATTGCTGCATATGGCTCCTCCGGCCAGTCGCGTCGCGACACTCATGGATGATTTGCTGGGTTGGCTGGAGGGGGCTGACCTGCACCCGTTGATCGCCAGTTGCGTGTTCCATTACGAATTTGAATTCATTCACCCCTTCGCGGACGGCAATGGACGAATGGGCCGACTCTGGCAAACCCTGATCCTGAGTCAGTGGCGTCCAGTGCTGGCGTATCTGCCGGTAGAAACGGTGATTCGTGATCAGCAGGATGCGTATTACGGTGCGCTATCTGCGGCAGACCAGCTCGCCGAAGCGACACCTTTCGTTGAATTCATGCTGGGTGCCTTGAAGCAGGCGTTGAGCGATGTGGATCAGACCGCACAAGTAACCGAACAAGTAGCCGCACAAGTAACCGACCCGGTAAAAAAACTACTCAAGGTTCTCGCAAGCCATCCTTCGTTCAAATCCGGCGAGCTGATGGATCAATTGGGCCTCGTTCATCGGCAATCATTTCGTAACACGTATCTCAACCCGGCATTGGCGGCAGGGCTGGTGGAAATGACCGATCCCGACTCGCCCCGCAGTCCTGCGCAGATGTATCGGTTGACTGAGCGTGGCCACACACTGCTGAAAACGTCGTAATGACGTTTCATGACCCTTTCCCAAACAGAAAGGGTCATGGAGAAATGATGAATTTTCAGTCCAGCCCCTCCCGCCCACAATCCCCCCACGTGGGAGCAGGCTTGCCTGCGAAGAGGCCAGCACTGCCGGCAAGGCTCCATCAGGCATCGCAACGGGCGGGGGGCTGCTCTCCTACCGCCAGACCAGGATTTGCAGGCTCGGTTTCAGTGCAGCGGTAATCCCGTGTTCGTTGCTCAAAACGGTTCGGGTGCCGATCAAGGGGTCCAATAGCGCGGCTGATTTAATGCCGGGCAGTTGCAGGCTGGTGCCGCTGGCGCTCCAGAACATCAGGATGTGAACGCCATCGGCGCGGGTCCAGGGTACAGCGTACAGGTCCACCGGCGCTTTGTTCATTGCGGGTGGATCGGCGGGCACCAGGCGCGGGCCGGTGATGGTGAGGAAGTTATGCAGCGCGGTGTACACCGGCTTCGGGTTGCCCTGCAGGTCCAGCAGGCCATAGAACTGGTCGCGGAGGCTGGCGCGGGAATCCAGATCGCTGAGGTTGAAGAGGAAGATGCGTTGGTAGTCCATCGCGCTCATCAGCGCCAGGCGTCTCAGGGTGTAGTCAGACTGCTCGTCGACGGTGATCAGCGCTTGCGTTTTTTTCGGGCCGGTATAGCTCGACCAGCCCCATTCGGTGGCCCAGACCTGTTTCACACCCTTGGCGTGCAGGGCGTTGTTGATAAAGTTGGCGCGGACCAGAAAATCACCGTCGGCCGGCGAATCGCCTTCGGGGAACTCGGAATAGGGGTGGTAGGCCGCAACGATGTCCTGATTGCCCAGACCCATGGTCAGCAGTTTTTCCAGCATCAGCCCTTGGGTGCCTTGCATCTGGCTGTAATAGGCCATGCCGGCGGTGACGATGGTTTTACCGGGCATGGCCGCACGGATGGCGCTGGCAGTGGTGATCAGCAGCTTGTCGTAAGCCTGTGGATCCTCCTGGGGCAGCCAGATGATGTTCGGCTCGTCCCACACCTGCCAGTTGTTCACCTGCGGGTAACGTTGGGCCAGCATCACCATGCGTTCGGCGAAGGCGTTGAAGTCTTTGGGCGGGTACTGATCGCTGTTGGACGCTCCAGGAGGGCCGCTACTGACAAAGGGCGCCGAACCCACGAGATAGGTGACGGTGTTGTAGTGGTGGGCCTTGACGGCGTTCATCGCCACGTCCAGATCGGCGAGGTTGTACTGCCCTTGCTCGGGTTCGAGCGCAGCCCAGTGCGTCGTCAGGCGTACCCAGTTCAAGCCCAGCTGATCGAGCCGGGTCATCTGCTTTTCAGATATATCGGATGAGAAATACTGGAATTGGGCGTTGACCCCTAGAAAGTCTTTCCACTCCACGGCATGCGGTGCATGCAGGATGGTTTGAGCGTCGGCCGTCTGGGTCCACGGCACAGCGCATAGACCAATAGTTGTCACGGTCAGTAGCGGGAGCAACGTAAAGGATTTACGCCACATGCAATTTTCCTCCGCACGCTTCTTGGGATAATTGTTTGAAGCGTTCGGGCGTGTGGCTCCGGACTCGTTCGCTTCCCATTTCGCTGGCGTGTCGAGTCCAGCGGACTGCCAGTGTCGGTTTTCTAAGTCTTGGCGGGCTCCTCGGGGACACGGCCATAGATGTCGGTGAAACGAACGATATCGTCCTCGCCCAGGTACTCACCGCTCTGTACTTCGATCATGACCAGGTCGACTACGCCAGGGTTGATCAAGCGGTGGTTGCGGCCAGGTTTGATAAACGTCGACTCGTTGGTATCAAGCAGAAACTCACTGTCGCCATTGGTCACTTTCGCCATACCGCTGACGACAACCCAGTGTTCGCTGCGGTGGTGGTGCATTTGCAGCGACAGCGACGCCTTTGGCCGAACCATGATGCGTTTGATTTTGAAGCGCTTGCCTTCCTCGAGCACGGTATATGTCCCCCACGGCCGGGTGACGGTGCGGTGCAGACGGTAAGCATCGTGGCCCTGACGCTTGAGTTCCTGGGCGATGACTTTGACCTCCTGGCTGCGCTTGGCATCGGCAATCAGCAACGCGTCAGGGGTGTCGATGATGATCAGGTCATCCAGACCGATACCGCCGACCAATCGCCGTGGCGAGTCTATGTAACAGTTGGTCACGTCACGCAGCACCGTCTGACCGTTGCATTGGTTGCCGTCGGCATCGGCCGGGCTCAGTTCACGTAGGGCCTGCCACGAACCGATGTCGTTCCAACCCAGCTGACAAGGGATCACGGCGACTTTTTGCGAAGGCTCCATCACTGCGTAGTCGATGGAAATATCCGGGGCTTCGGCGAACAGTTCGCTGTGCAATTCCACCTGCAATTCGTGATTGCCTTCCTTGCTGAGGCTTTGCGCCAGGCAGGCGCTAACCGTGGCCAACACCTGCGGCGCGTGCGCCTGCAGTTCACGCAGCATGGTGTCGGCGCGCATGCAAAACATCCCGGAATTCCACAGGTGCAAGCCACCGTCGAGGTAACCCTGAGCGGTGTCGGCGTCCGGCTTCTCGATGAAGCGCTCCACTTGATAAGCCGTCGCGTTGAGGACCTGGCCCTTTTCGATATAACCGAAGCCGGTTTCAGCTTTGGTCGGCACAATGCCGAACGTTGCTATCCAGCCTAGATCGGCCAGCTCCCGCGCCACGTTGACGGCTTGAGCGAAAGCCTCCAGGTCCTTGATCAAATGATCGGCCGGGAGAATCAGCAGGTGCGCATCTTCGCCATACAAGCGGGCGACATGCAGTGCCGCAGCCGCGATGGCGGGTGCGGTATTGCGCCCGAAAGGTTCAAGGATGAAGTCCAGGTTCGCATTGCTTTTGTTGAGGTGGCGATAGTCGTCCACCGTGCGGAAATAAACGTCGCGGTTGGTCACCGTCAGGATTCGGTTGACGCCGGCCAGCCCGGTGGCTCGGACGAAGGTTTTTTGCAGCAGGCTTTCACCGTCGGGAAGACGCATGAAGGGTTTGGGCATGGCTTCGCGAGAAACCGGCCACAGCCGGGTGCCAGCTCCACCAGCGATAATGCACGGGATGAGTATGCTCATCAATAAACCTCACGAGTGAATAGCACTGCCGGAACAGTGCGGAAAAGGATGTACAAATCGAACCAGACCGACCAGTTTTCTATGTATTCAAGATCGAACTCGACACGCTTCTCGATTTTTTCCAAGGTATCCGTCTCTCCTCGGTATCCGTTGATTTGTGCCAGCCCGGTAATGCCCGGTTTGACTCGATGGCGTGAGGTGTATTCCTTGACCGCTTCTTCAAAAAGAATGCCGGCGGCTTTGGTTGCGGTGGCATGGGGGCGCGGTCCGACCATGGACATACTGCCCGCGAAGACGTTGAACAGTTGTGGCAGTTCATCAAGGCTGGTCTTGCGGATAAAGCGCCCGACCCGGGTGATCCTGGCGTCGCCCCGAGTGGTTTGTAACTCGGCGTTAGCATCGGCTTGATCCTGGTGCATCGAGCGAAACTTGCAGACCTCGATCAGGCGGTTGTTGTAGCCATAGCGTTTTTGCCGGAACAGTACCGGTCCAGGGGAGTCGAGCTTGATCGCCATGGCCACGATCATCATCACCGGTGCGAGCGACAGCAAAGCGAGGCTCGATACCAGCATGTCCTCCAGCCGCTTGAAAAATGGCGACCAACCGTGCAGCGGTACTTCGGACGCATTGAACATCGGCAGTTTGGCAACTTCGGTGATTCGGTTGTGGGCATGCCGGAACGCAATCATGTCCGGCACCAGTAGCACGTTGACGGGCAACCTGCGCAGCTCACGAATGATGTAGTCCATGCGGTTTTCCGCGGACCAGGGCAGGGCGACCAATACCTGCGTGACTTTCTCTTCGCGAATCAACCGTTCCAGGTCGCCGGAGTTACCCAACAGGGGCAAGTTGGCCATGGTTTTGGGCATGCGTCCGATGCGGTCGTCGATAAATCCGGAAACCCCGGAGCGAATGTCTTGATTCTGTGCCAGGTACTCGGCCAGACGCTGACCGTTTTCAGTCGCGCCGAGGATGATTGCGTTCTGCAGGAAGAAACCCTTTTGCATCAGGTGCTGGAACGCCATCAACAGCAAAACTCGCTCTATGCCGAACAACACAAAGCTGCCCACGAACCAGAGGGCCAATTGCGTGTTGGAGACGGAATTGAGCAGTGACAATCCCTGACGCATGAACAGCAGCAGGCAAAACGCCGAAGACCAGGCGAACAAGGTCAGGCGAAAGCGCAGGAGATTGCTGAAGATGGACTCGGAGTAGACGCCAATCGCCTGAAAGATCAATACGCTGATGACGCCAAAGAAAATCAGCACCGCAAAATAGCTGTTCAGCGCGGTGGGGTGGTCGTTCTGCGCGATCGCCAACATCACCAGCCCGGGCAAAATGCAGCTCATGCCGTGCACCAGGCGAATACCGAAGAGAAAGTATTCGACCAGACCGGTTCGTGTTAGCAGAAGACTGTCGACAGGTTGCAAGCGCATAAAACGTTCCCACCCCTTTAGTCATGAACTCAGTGCCTGATCCCACGGTACAGCGGCAGATATTCATTGGAGAAGTCAATAAAATGACGTATGCGCCTTCTTGCTCCACTATAGCCAATATTCTGTCGAATTAAACACGGCCAGTGATTTCATTTCAATGGTGATGTGTACCCATGCAGCTTTTTCTCCGACAAGGGGTCAACTATTTCTGCAACCCTCCCCCGAAAAAAATCCAAATGGGCGGCGTAATGGAAGTAAAGCCGATGAAGCAGCCTGTGTCGTTCCGTGAGGGTCTTTAGCTGCTAAAAAATCGAGGCGGTTCCGGGCTTTTTTTGCCCGCTCGGTCAACATCCTTTGCAAGGGGCATTGGCAGCGGATTACTGGAGGATTGTCGTTGCCGGCGCGCTCGCCGCGGCTCGGTACGGCTTAGCGGGTCAGTCGTCGAGACTGATGATCCGCTCCCGCACACAGAACAGCACCAGGCCGGCTACGTCGTAGATCTGCAAACGCTTCATGATTTGCGAGCGATGGGTTTCCACGGTCTTGACGCTCAGGCCCAGGCCGCTGGCGATCTCGCGTGTGGATTTACCGCGCACGATCAGGCGCAGGATTTCCAGTTGGCGCGCGGTCAGGTTGTGATTTTTCACCGGTTCGTGTCGGTTCGCCTGCACGCTGATCAAGGCTTGATTGATCACGGTATGGGCGATGGCGGGGCTCAGGTAGCGTTCGTTATTGCGTAACGCCTCCAGGGCCTGCTCCAGCTCCGTGCCAGTGGCATCCTTGAGCAGGTAACCATGCGCGCCCATCTCCAGCGCCCGCATGATCAACTGCGGATCGGTGTGCATCGACAGAATCAGCACTTTGCTGAGGGGCAGCTCCCGAAGCAGCTTCTCTAACGCGTCCAGGCCATTGGTGTCCTTCATGGAGATATCCAGAAGCGTGATGTCCGGACGCAGTTGTCGGACCAGATCGAGCAGCTGCGCGCCATCGTTGGCCTCACCGATCACGGCGTAGCCAGGAATATCCGAGATCAACGCGCGGACGCCTGCCCTGATCAGCGAGTGGTCATCGACCAGAAGCAAATTGCAGATCATAAACCCTTGCTTTTATTGGCTCGTTCGCGGGCACGGGGTGCCCAGGGAAAAAGTGCTTCGATTTGCGTACCTTTGCCGGGTTGGCTATGAACCGTCAAGGTGCCGCCCAGCAGCGCTATCCGTTCGGCCATACCGGCCATACCGCGCTGACCTTCCAGGCCCGGGTTTTCTGCCGGCGAAAAGCCAAGGCCGTCGTCGGCGATATACAGCAGCAAGCCCTCGGGCGAACGTTGCAAGCGCACCAGCAAATTAACCGCCTGAGCATGACGCAGCATATTGGTGACGGCCTCCTGGGTAATCCGAAACGCAGCAACCGCCATTTCTTCGGGGATGCCCGCCAGGCGCTGGTGACATTCCATGCTCCAGTGCACTGGAGTGTTCCCCAGCGTGCGCAACAGGTGTGCGCGCAAACTGGCTTCCAGCCCCAGACTGGCTAATTGACGAGGATTGAGAATGGCTGACACGTCGCGGACTTTCGCCAGGGTTTCGTCCAGCGTGCTACACAACACCGCACATTGCTTGTGTAACTCGGGTGGCAGACGCCGTTGCAGCCAGTCACTTTGCAGTTTGGCGGCGGTGAGCATTTGGCCAATGTCATCGTGCAATTCGCGGCTGAGCCGATGGCGCTCGGTTTCTTGCACTTCGAGCATGCGTTCGGCCAGTTCCCGGGGTTGGAACCTGATCGAGTTGCCGGACCGTCGCTGGACGTACCAGATGCTGGCGATGGTTGCCAGGTTCAGCGCAAGCAAACCCGCTGGCAATGCCATGGCGGTGAAATAGACCGCGAGGTTGCCAGCGACCGACCCCATGCACAGTAGAGCAGTAAGCCAGCGGGCGTTGTTTTTGCTGAGGGGCCAAAGCTTGAATGACTTGATGCTGGCATACATAGCGGATGGAGCCATTGGATGTTCGCTGCGGATAACCTGTTTCGGCTGCTACAGGTCAGTGTCAGGGAGCTCGACGGTGTCGACGCCTCACCTTTGGATCATCATTCGTCTAGCCAGTAACGGGTCCGGTGACAACCCTGCCTGTGCAACCCGGGAAAAAACTCTGACCCTCAATTCAAGGGCGCTGATCTTACCTTAAATGTCTGAATAATTAAGCGTTTTAGAGGTGGTCGGCAGAAAAACCATGGGCCTGTATATGTCTGATTGGTCAGAAATATGTGTATCGGAAGTGATGCGCAAGTTCGCTATTCAAGGGCGGACAGACAATCAGCACATTAATCTGAAACTTAAAGAATAAAGCGCCCCTTTTTCGAGCACTCATGTTTTTGGCCGGCTGAGTCAAGCGAACCTTGAAGGATCAATACCTTCTGACGCCACAGTGGATTGCAGTTTCAGGGCGGCCGCCCAGCTCTTGAGCGGTACAAGACGTGCCAGTTCCTCTTCGAGCCCGGCGATAACCGCGAACGTGTATAGCAACTCCAGTTGTTCGCTGTCGTCGAGCAAGAGCATGCCCGAATCGGCGTCGACCAGTTCAAGTTGCCAGGCAAGGAGGGTGAAACAGTTTCTGAGGGTGCGCAACGCTTCACCCTGGAGACTGATAAGCGGGTGGGCAAGGCTCAGCAGGCGGTGAATACGCAGGGAAAAGTCGGTGATGTCGTCAAGGGCAAGGGCGTCGCCCTTGTGGGCCAGTGTGAACAGGGTACCGAGCAGACATTCGATGGCATCCTTATCGTTAGTGAATAACTCCAGGTGGCTCAGGCATTCTTCCGACTTGGCGAGAAGTGACTGAGACTCGATCAGAAAATCAGGGAGCGAATGTTGCCACTCTTTGCCGTTCAACATGCTTTATCTCCACAACTCATGGACAGCGAACGTAGATCGCGCTCGGCGAGTGGTTTCAAGTTAATGTTGAAATCAAACGGAAGTCTGTAGTCTATTTCCGAATGTTGTTTTTTGATCATATTCAACGACCCGGTCACCCGCATGTGCAAGCGTGTTGCAACGCGACAGATGAGTCTTTTGCGACCCGTGATGGCAGGCCTTGATAAATGATCAAGGACGGCAACGATCCTCATGGTGTTGCTTGACCACGGTCCCGCGATAGCAAACAAGAGCCTGACTCCATTCATGCAATGAGAATGGTGTCACATTAGTGGCTATTAGATATCACGAATATCAGGTTGGGCCTGATTGTCACTCAGGGTTTCCCCTAGAGAGTGACCCGTCAGTCAGATTCTATGGTGGGATGAACGACGCCGTGAACGGCCGATGTGGTCGCCGAAAAGAAAAATTGAGTAAAGCATGATGCCAATATGACATCAATGGCTTTACGTGGCACTTTGTTGCAATTAAGGTCCTGCTCACTTCAGCCGATAACAGCTTGAGCGCTCTCAACCCGAACCACGTCCCAGGAGTCATTAATGGCCGGCATTCTCGACACGGTAGATCAACGCACGCAGCTGGTGGGTGAGAATCGCCTGGAAATTCTCATGTTTCGCCTGGCTGGGCGGCAATTGTTCGCGATCAACGTGTTCAAAGTTCAGGAGGTCCTGCAGCTGCCGAAGCTGACCCTGATGCCGCAACGTCATCCCTTTGTCTGTGGTGTGGTCAATCTGCGTGGCCAAACGTTACCGGTTATCGACCTTTCCCAGGCCATTGGTATGCGGCCGCTGGTACCGGGGCCGAACAGTACGATCATCGTCACGGAGTACAATCGCTCGGTGCAGGCATTTCTCGTCGGCGGTGTGGATCGCATCGTCAACATGAACTGGGAAGCAATTCTCCCACCACCCGCGAGCGCTGGCCGCCAGCATTACCTGACGGCCATCAGCAAGGTCGATGACCAGTTGGTGGAGATTATCGACGTCGAAAAAGTTCTCGCCGAAATCGTGCCTTACAACGCCAAAGTCTCTCGCGAAAAGCTCCAGGATCCGGTGTTGGAGCGCGCCCGTGGTCGCGAAGTGCTGCTGGTCGATGATTCAAACGTGGCGCTGTCCCAGCTGCGCGATACCTTGTCCCAGCTAGGGGTCAAGATGCACATCGCCCGCGACGGTCTCAAAGCGTTGAATATGCTCAAGGCCTGGGCTGATGCCGGCGAAGTCATGACTGACAAGCTATTGATGATTTTCACCGACGCCGAGATGCCAGAGATGGACGGTTACCGGCTGACGACCGAAATCCGCAACGATCCGCGCTTGCGCCGTCTGTATGTTGTGTTGCACACCTCATTGTCGGGCAGCTTCAACGACTCCATGGTGAAGAAGGTCGGCTGCGACAACTTCCTCTCCAAATTCCAGCCGGATAAATTGGTCGACGTGGTGCGCGAGCGCCTGATGCTGGACCAGGCCTGACGGTTTCCCGGCCACTTTTTAATTTTGTGGGGTGTGTAGGGGTTGTAGTGCGCGATGTCAGCTCGTATAAGTTGGCTCTTTGCCAATCAGGGGGCTGGCCATGTTGCGTCTCAGCGCACTTTATCGATTTCCACTCAAGTCCGGCATGGCCGAACCTCTGCAACAGGCCAGGTTCGATGGACTGGGTCTGTCTGGGGATCGCCGCTGGATGCTGGTGGAGGAGGGCTCCGGGCGCTTCTTTACCCAGCGCGCCATGCCGCAGATGTCGCAGCTGTCGGTGTTGTGGAATGCCGATGGTGGTGTGGCCCTGAATGCGCCTGGCTTCGAAACACTCAATGTCCCCGTGCCCGAAGACACGCCTGCATCGCTACGTGGCGTGACCATCTGGCGCGATACGCTGCGCGTGCCAGACGCGGGTGACGAGGCGGCGCAGTGGCTCAGCGAATTCATGGGCAGGCCCACGCGCATGGTTCACGTGCCGGCCGAGCGCGCTCGCTGGTTGCCCAGTGGTTACGGCACTGTCGACGACAAGGTCGGTTTTGCCGACGGTTTTCCCTTGCTGTTGATTGGCCAGGCCTCTCTGGATGACTTGTCGGCCAAGGTCGGGCGGCCGCTGGAGATGCTGCGTTTCAGGCCGAATCTGGTGGTCGAGGGCAGCGAGGCCTTCGCTGAGGATGGCTGGAAGCGCATCCGCATCGGCGACATCGAATTTCGCCTGCTCAAGGGCTGCTCGCGTTGCATCCTTACCACTATCGATCCAAAGACAGGCGAGCGTTCGCCGGATCGCGAGCCAATGACCACCTTGAAGACTTATCGTGAGCGCGAAGGGGATGTGTGGTTCGGGCAGAACATGGTCAATGACGGCCCTGGCACCCTTGAGGTCGGGATGCCGGTGACTGTTCTGGAGTAGGCGTCAAGCTATTCGCAGCGGGACGCGTAGTTGCAAGCCTGCTGGGAGATGCCGCCCCGTCTTCGACGCTGCGCTGTCGCGCAGCAAACTCGGTCAATTGTAGGAGCGCGCTTGCCCGCGATGGAGCGCGAAGCGGTCCCGAAAATGCTGAGCACAGTTCTATTGCCAGAATCGAGTTCACTGATTTTGCGACTGCTCCGGTCGAGCGCGACTCCGAAGCGATCGCGGGCAAGCGCGCTCCTACAAAATAATCTTTTTATTTCAGCTGGTTATGCATTGTTTGATGAGAGGCCTCGCCGCGTCTTCGACGCTGCGCTGTCGCGCAGCAAACTGGGGCTCGATTCTGCCCGGAGGGCGTAGGAGAGACCGGGACGCGTAGTTTTGTCTGCGAAAAGGGCCGAAGGACCTTCCAGCGGTGGTGAGTTCACTACTTTTGCGAGCGCTTCGGTCGAGCGCGACCCCGGACGGATCGCAGACAAGTCAGCTCCTACAGATTGCGAAAGTTCACTTCATATATTCCAATCACTTACAGGTTGTTTGATGAGGGTAGGCTTGCCTGCGAAAGCATTAGCTCAGGCAGCGAAGCTCTCAAAAATCGTCGAAAAACCGCTCGTGCCAATCCACCAGAGGTTGTGGCGAATTGAGTTTTTCCCCGTAAATCACCGAGTAAGACAGAACGTTCTGCACGTACTGGCGGGTTTCGTCGAACGGAATGGTTTCGACCCAGACATCGAATGCCAGGTGATTCGCGCCCTTGAGCCATTGACGAACCCGAGCAGGGCCGGCGTTATAGGCCGCCGAGGCAAGTACGCGGTTGCCATTGAACTGACTGTGGACCTGGCTCAGGTAAGCAGCGCCCAGCTCGATGTTTTTATCCGGGTCGAACACTTGCTGGGATGACGCCAGTGGAATGTCGAACTTGCGCGCGGTTTCCCTCGCGGTGGTGGGCATCAATTGCATCAAGCCGCTGGCGCCGACGCCGGAGCGCGCGTCGTCCATGAAAGCACTTTCCTGACGGGTAATGGCGAATACCCAACTGGAGTGCAGGCCGCGTACATTGGCTTCACGCACCAGGGTGTCGCGGTGGGCCATCGGGAAACGGATGTCCAGGTCATCCCAGTATTGCGCCTGGCTGATGGTGCGAATGGCTGGAAAGTACCAGTGCATGTCATAGGCCAGCTTGGCTTGAGCGACCATTTCATCACGGTTGAACAGGCGGCTGACGTAGTACCACTCGCGGCGGCCGTCGACGACCTGGCCGCGATCATGGAATTCCAGGGCCCGGCGTATACCGGGCGTATTGCGGACCTTGTTGATGACCTGCTGACTGAGCACCAGCGGTTTGTTGTTCAACTGGTAAGAGGTCTGCGAGCGATCAGCGGCAAGGAAACCATAAAAATCGCGTTCCCTGGACACCGCCTTATACAGCGCTGGCACCAGTGGGCTGGTAGGCTGGGACAGTTCCAGCGCACGCGCCTGCCAGTAACGCCAGCGATTGGTAGTGGCCAGATCCTGCGGCAGCTTGCGCGTCAACTGATAGGCATCGTCCCAGCGACCCAGACGCAGCAGCAGGCGCAAGCGCCATTCGGTGACCGTATTGTCGCGCAAGTCCGGGTCATATTTGGTCATCACCTCCAGCGCCCGGCTATCGAAGCTGCGGGCCAGCGCCAAACCGATTTCCCGGGCGATCGCCACTTGTTCGTCGCGCGAGAAGTGCATGCGCGCCGAGTAGCCGTCGAGCATGTCCAGGGCTCTCTGCGGATCTTGCTTGGCCAGACGACGCAGGCCAAGGCCGACCACGTCGGACATGGCTTCATCGGCCGGAGTGAAGCGCGAAGGGTCGTTGAGCAATTCAGGTTTCTGCGCGACTGCGATCAGCATTTTGCCTTGCGGGGCGAGGGTCACGAGGCTGTCGACCAAGGACGTGGCCAGGCTGTAATTGCGCGCTGCGGCGGCCAGCTTGGCACGCTGCCAGCGTTTCTGTTCTGGCAACTGGCCTTCGGCCGCCCAGCGCGCAAACAATGCGTCGCACGCCTCAGGTTGGGTCTTGCCGGTCATCCACAGTTTTTCGGCGTTGGCGTAGCCTTCGGCGCGCAGGTTGTGGCCCAGCTGGTATTGGCCGTACAGGCAGTCGAGTTCGGTGAAGTTGAGCTTGGGGTCGTAATACTTGACGAAGGGCTGCCAGTCACCGCGTTCGGCCAGCCAGCGCAACCAGCGCAATTTCATCCAGTTGGTCTGGGGCAGGTCGCCGTGGTCCGCGAGAAACTTTTCAATCTCCGGATTGCTCGCGGTCTTGAGCCGCGCGGTCAGTTCGTCATATTCCAGATACGGTTCCAGCGGATAATCGGCAAGTGCCTGGCTGTAAGCCATATAGGGGCCGGAGTCGCCTCTGGCCAGCGCGCGTTTTGCCTCGTCGTAATACTGACGCTGTAGGGTGAGGTCTACTGCCTGAACTGACTGGACTGCGGTAGCAGAGAGAAGCAGGCAGGATAAAAGACTGAGCAAACGACTGCGCATGAGACTTCCGTGCAGATGAATCGGGAAAAGTGTTTGTAGCTTAGCCGTTTGCCAGCTCCGGGTGAAAGCATTGCTGACCGACACACTGTTACAGACATATTTTCCCGTGCTTTTCTCTTCATATTTAAAAAGTAAGGGAGCAAGGAGTCATTTGCGTTCAGCGGCGCCAGCTCGATCGTCATTGAATGCCAACATGCCCCGGGTATCTCAGGTAGAATGCGCCCCCGGTTTTTGGAGAAGCTCATGACCCTGCTCAAATTCAGCGATGTGTCCCTTGCTTTCGGCGCTATGCCGTTGTTGGACAAGGTGTCCTGGCAGATCGCCCGTGGTGAGCGGGTGTGCATCATCGGCCGTAACGGCACTGGCAAGTCCAGCATGTTGAAGCTGGTCAAAGGCGTACAAAAGCCTGATGACGGCTCCGTGTGGCGCGCTCCTGGCCTGAAAATTGGCGAACTGCCGCAGGAATTGCCGGTGGCCGACGAGCGGACAGTGTTCGACGTGGTCGCTGAAGGCCTGGACGGCGTTGGGGCGCTGCTCGCCGAATACCATCACCTGAGCCAGAACATCGTTACCGCTGAGGATCTGGACAAACTGATGCATGTCCAGCACGACCTTGAGTCCCGCGACGGCTGGCGTCTGCAGCAATTGGTCGATAGCACGTTGAGCCGCCTGCAATTGCCGGCCGACAAAACCCTGGCCGAGCTGTCCGGAGGCTGGCGTCGCCGGGTGCTGTTGGCTCAGGCGTTGGTGTCCGAGCCCGATCTGCTGCTGCTCGACGAACCGACCAACCACTTGGATATCGGCGCGATCGCCTGGCTTGAAGAGGCCTTGATGGGCTTCCAGGGCGCGGTTCTGTTCATTACCCACGACCGGTCCTTCCTGCAGAATCTGGCAACGCGCATTCTGGAGCTGGACCGCGGCGGCCTGATCGACTGGAACGGCGACTACGCCAGCTTCCTCGTGCACAAAGAAGCCCAGTTGGCCGCTGAAGAAACCGCCAACGCGCTGTTCGACAAGCGGCTGGCCCAGGAAGAGGTCTGGATCCGCCAGGGCATCAAGGCGCGCCGTACCCGTAACGAAGGCCGCGTGCGTGCCTTGAAAGAATTGCGGGTGGAACGCAGTGAGCGCCGCGAGCGCACTGGCAAGGCCAACATTCAGCTGGATACAGCCGACAAGTCCGGCAAGCAAGTGATGGTGCTCGATAACGTCAGCTTCGCTCACCCAGGCGGCCCGTTCCTGATCAAGGACTTCTCCATGGTCCTGCAGCGCGAGGACCGTATTGGTCTGCTGGGGGCCAACGGTACCGGCAAAACCACCTTGCTCAAGCTGATGCTGGACAGCCTGCAGCCCACCAGCGGCAGTGTGGAAGTGGGTACACGTCTGGACGTGGCTTATTTCGATCAGTTGCGTCACCAGCTCGATCTGGAAAAAACCGTGATCGACAACGTGGCCGAAGGTCGCGATTTCATCGATATCGACGGCCAGAGCCGGCATGTGCTGAGCTACCTGGGCGACTTCCTGTTCAGTCCGCAACGCGCGCGTACGCCGGTGAAGGCGCTGTCCGGCGGCGAGCGTGCTCGTCTGTTGCTGGCCAAGCTGTTCAGCAAACCAGCGAACCTGCTGGTACTCGACGAACCGACCAACGACCTGGACGTGGAAACCCTCGAGCTGCTTGAAGAGGTGCTTCTGACGTTCAAAGGCACCGTATTGATGGTCAGTCACGACCGGGCATTCCTCGACAACGTCGTGACCAGCACCCTGGTTTTCGAAGGCGAAGGCAAGGTTCGTGAATACGTCGGCGGGTATCAGGACTGGCTGCGTCAGGGTGGCTCACCACGTCTGTTAGGCGTGACTGAGAACAAATCCGGTAAAGCCGAGCTGGCGACTGCGGTTGTTGCTGCGGCGCCCGTGGCGGCCCAGGAAATGCCGGTGGCCAAGAAGAAGCTCAGCTACAAGCTGCAACGCGAGCTGGAAGCTTTGCCAGCGCAAATCGACGACGTAGAAGCACAAATGGCCACCTTGACCGCCGAAATGGCTGGCGCAGGTTTCTACCAGCGTCCAGCCGAACAGACCGCTGCGGTGCTGGCGCAATTGGAAAACCTGCAAGCGCAACTCGATGTATTGCTGGAGCGTTGGGCCGAGCTGGACGCCTGAGGCGAGTTGCTTAGCTGAACTGAATAAAAAGCCCGGCGCCATTTGCAGAGAAAATGGTCTGGGCTTTTTGCTGAAGGCGAGGTTACCCTCCGCCTTCGGATTCAGAGTCGGTTCACTCAGTCCCGCGCTTCAGGCGCACGGCAAGAACGTCGCACGGCGCACCGTGGAGAACGTCATTGGCGGTCGAGCCGAGCAGCAGTGCCAGGCCGTGGCGGCCATGGCTGCCGACCACGATCAGGTCGCAGTTCTGCGCTTTGGCCAGTTGATGGATTTCTTGCCGGGGCTGACCGTAGGTCAGATGACTGTCGGCGGTTTTGATTTCCGGGTACTTCAGTTTCAGGGCGTTGAGTTTTTCCTTGGCCTGGTCGAACTGCTGTTGTTGCAACTGGGAAAGATCCATCGGTACATCGCCACCAAAGGCCATGGCCATGGGTTCTACGATGTGCACCAGGGACAGTTTGGCAGCATTGCTGACGGCCAGTTCGCGAGCGCGGCGGATGACGGGATCGCACTCTTCGGTGAGGTCGACGGCGACCAGAATATGTTCGTAGGGCATGAGGAGTACCTCTTGAGGATTGCGACAGCCTTGAGTATGGCTCTTTTCACGCACAACTGGGTGCGCCGTTAATTTGATAATTACTTCTGGGAATAAGAAATATGACGGTCTGGATAGTACTGTCAATCCTTGCGCTGATCCTGAGCCCCCTTGCATGGTTGCGACCTTCGCGCCAGCAGAGCGGGAAAATGGCTCTGCGCATGGAGGCGCGGCGCATTGGCCTGGGCATGCAGTTGGCGCCTCAGGAGTGGCCGCACTGGCTGCCCAAAGAGCCACCAAGCCCCTGCGCGCAATACCACAGCCCTCGCCGCAGTGAGCAGGCAGCCAGCTGGGTCTATTGGCAAACCGTACCGGGGATCTGGCTCAATCAATGGCGCGAGCCTTGTGAGGATGCGTTGCTGATGGTTCAGTTCAGCACACTTCCTGCTGACGTGTTCAAGGTCGAGGCCGGCAAGCAAATGATTGCCTTATATTGGGCCGAGCGTGGCGAGCCTGAAATATTGCAACGTATTGCCGCCGTACTCAAAGCGCTGGCCTGATAACCCTGGCACCTAATGGCGATTAGCCATTTTACCGGTGTGCAGGCGATAAAAAGCCCGACAACAACATCGGGCCAGGGTTGGCCAGGCAGGCCGATAATCTGTAGCGATCCCCGGTGCAAAGCAGGGGAAAGCACTGTGCAGGGGGCGTTGTTGTCGGCGGTTTTGCCGAGCCTGAAGCACCTGTGCGCTGAATGTAGACCGTCCTGGTGAGTTTGTCGCTGTCACGCCTCTTTTTTATCCGCCTGGGTCCATGCCGCCCCGAAAAGGTGCAGGGTTTGCCTCAAACTTTGCATCATAAGCGGCATGAATATTCCTCTATCAAGCGTGCATCAAATCCGTAACAAGCACGGAGGGAGAATCGTGCACACACACAATTTGCCGCTTTCATTGGTGTTTTGTGGAATTGACAATTGCCGGGAATTCCGTGATGGTGTCCGTACCCAAATCAAACGGGCGTATGAATTGAGCGTTTGCATTGTCAGAACGCTCTTACAGAATCCCGACTATCGCGTCGGCGGGTGGGTCTGGCGGTTTGGCGTTAGCATCGACGGCAACGTCGTAGTCACGCCGGTCTCTAGTGTCCGACGCGTATTGTTCAGCTTCCATATCGTGGAGATCAGTTGATGATTTACGAAGGTAAAGCCATCACGGTTAAGGCTCTTGAAAGTGGCATCGTCGAATTGAATTTCGATCTCAAGGGTGAGTCCGTCAACAAGTTCAACCGTCTAACCCTCAACGACCTGCGTCAGGCCGTTGATACCATCAAGGCAGATGGTTCGATCAAGGGCGTGATCGTCACCAGCGGCAAGGACGTCTTTATCGTCGGCGCCGATATCACCGAGTTCGTCGACAACTTCAAGTTGCCGGATGCAGAGCTGGTGGCTGGCAACCTCGAAGCCAACAAAATCTTCAGCGACTTTGAAGACCTCGGTGTTCCAACCGTCGCGGCCATCAATGGCATCGCGTTGGGCGGTGGTTTCGAAATGTGCCTGGCGGCGGACTTTCGCGTCATGTCCAGCAGCGCCAAAATCGGTCTGCCTGAAGTCAAACTCGGTATCTATCCAGGTTTCGGCGGCACCGTTCGTCTGCCGCGCATCATCGGTGCCGACAACGCCATCGAGTGGATCGCTTCCGGCAAGGAAAACCGTGCTGAGGACGCCCTAAAAGTAGGCGCGGTCGATGCGGTAGTCGCCCCTGAGAAGCTGCTCGATGCTGCGCTGGATCTGATCAAACGCGCCATTTCCGGCGAGTTCGATCACAAGGCCAGGCGTCAGCCGAAGCTGGACAAGCTCAAGCTCAATGCCATCGAACAAATGATGGCGTTCGAAACCGCCAAGGGCTTCGTTGCGGGTCAAGCCGGCCCGAACTACCCGGCACCGGTCGAAGCGATCAAGACCATCCAGAAAGCCGCCAACTTTGGCCGTGACAAGGCGCTGGAAGTCGAAGCCGCCGGTTTCGTCAAAATGGCCAAGACGTCTGCCGCGCAGAGCCTGATCGGTTTGTTCCTGAACGATCAGGAACTGAAGAAAAAAGCCAAGATCTACGATGAAGCCGCTAAAGACGTGAAGCAGGCGGCCGTACTCGGCGCTGGCATCATGGGCGGCGGTATTGCTTATCAGTCGGCTGTCAAAGGCACGCCGATCCTGATGAAAGACATCCGCGAAGACGCCATTCAATTGGGTCTGAACGAAGCGTCCAAACTGCTGGGCAACCGTGTCGACAAAGGCCGTCTGACGGCCGCGAAGATGGCTGTCGCCCTCAACGCGATTCGTCCGACCCTGTCCTACGGTGATTTCGGTACCGTCGACTTTGTCGTCGAAGCCGTGGTCGAGAACCCTAAGGTCAAGCAAGCGGTATTGGCTGAAGTCGAAGGCCAGGTCAAGGAAGACACCATTCTGGCGTCGAACACCTCGACCATTTCCATCAGCCTGCTAGCCAATGCCCTCAAGCGTCCGGAAAACTTCGTCGGCATGCACTTCTTCAACCCGGTACACATGATGCCGCTGGTCGAAGTCATCCGCGGCGAGAAGTCCAGCGAAGTTGCCGTCGCGACCGCCGTGGCCTACGCCAAGAAAATAGGCAAGAACCCGATCGTGGTCAACGACTGCCCGGGCTTCCTGGTCAACCGTGTGCTGTTCCCTTACTTCGGCGGTTTCGCCAAGTTGATCAGTGCCGGCGTGGACTTCGTTCGCATCGACAAAGTCATGGAGAAATTCGGCTGGCCAATGGGCCCGGCGTACCTGATGGACGTGGTCGGCATCGACACCGGCCACCACGGCCGCGATGTCATGGCTGAAGGTTTCCCTGATCGGATGAAGGACGATCGTCGTTCGGCTGTAGACGTGCTTTACGAAGCCAATCGTCTGGGCCAGAAGAACGGCAAGGGCTTCTATGCCTACGAAATGGACAAGAAGGGCAAGCCGAAGAAAGTCGCCGACGCGGCTGTGCTTGAAGTGCTCAAGCCGATTATCTATGAGCAGCGTGAAGTGTCCGACGACGACATCATCAACTGGTTGATGATTGCGCTGTGCCTGGAAACGGTTCGTTGCCTGGAAGACGGCATCGTCGAAACCGCCGCCGAAGCCGATATGGGCTTGATCTACGGCATTGGTTTCCCTCCATTCCGTGGCGGCGCACTGCGTTACATCGATTCGATCGGTGTCGCGGAATTCGTTGCCCTGGCTGACAAATATGCTGATCTGGGCGCCTTGTACCACCCCACCGCGAAGCTGCGTGAGATGGCTGAAAACGGCCAGAGCTTCTTCGGTTAAGCGCCCAACGACTGAGAGGAATTTATGAGCTTGAATCCGAGAGACGTCGTGATTGTCGACTTTGGTCGCACCCCGATGGGCCGCTCCAAGGGTGGCATGCACCGTAATACCCGCGCTGAAGATATGTCCGCGCACCTGATCAGCAAGCTGCTGGAGCGCAACGTCAAGGTCGATCCGGCGGAAGTCGAAGACGTGATCTGGGGCTGCGTGAACCAGACCATGGAGCAGGGCTGGAACATCGCCCGCATGGCGTCGCTACTGACCCAGATCCCGCACACCTCGGCTGCGCAAACGGTCAGCCGCCTGTGTGGCTCGTCCATGAGCGCGCTGCATACCGCTGCGCAAGCGATCATGACCGGTAATGGTGATGTGTTCGTAGTCGGCGGTGTCGAGCACATGGGCCACGTCAGCATGATGCATGGCGTAGACCCGAACCCGCACATGTCGCTGTACGCCGCCAAGGCGTCGGGCATGATGGGCCTGACCGCGGAAATGCTCGGCAAAATGCATGGCATCACCCGTGAGGCGCAAGACGCTTTCGGTGTGCGTTCGCACCAGTTGGCGCACAAGGCAACGATTGAAGGCAAGTTCAAGGACGAAATCATCCCGATGCAAGGGTATGACGAGAACGGCTTCCTGAAAATGTTCGACTACGACGAAACCATTCGTCCGGAAACGACCCTGGAAAGTCTTGCAGCCTTGAAGCCTGCCTTCAACCCGAAAGGTGGCACCGTGACAGCGGGGACTTCCTCGCAAATCACTGACGGCGCATCGTGCATGATTGTGATGTCCGCACAGCGTGCGCAAGACCTCGGCATCCAGCCTATGGCGGTCATCCGCTCCATGGCGGTGGCAGGTGTGGACCCGGCAATCATGGGCTATGGTCCAGTACCGGCTACACAAAAAGCTTTGAAACGTGCAGGTCTGAACATTGCCGATATCGACTTCTTCGAGCTCAACGAAGCTTTCGCAGCACAGGCCCTGCCAGTGCTGAAAGATTTGAAAGTTCTCGACAAGATGAACGAGAAGGTTAACCTGCACGGCGGCGCAATCGCTCTGGGCCATCCATTTGGATGTTCTGGTGCGCGTATTTCCGGCACGTTGCTGAACGTCATGAAGCAGAATGGCGGTAACCTTGGGGTTGCTACCATGTGCATCGGCCTCGGTCAGGGTATTGCCACCGTCTTCGAACGCGTCTAAAGGTTCGAGTGATGGAAGCCGGGGCCTTGTGCCCCGGTTTTTGTTTTTCTGAAGAACTGCTTTCCTGAAGCGCTATTTTTCTGAAAAGTTGTTTTTCAATTTTTATTTCGGTTTTATTTTCGAGGGCAGCAACATGCAGTTACAGCCTGGACTCTATCGCCATTACAAGGGCCCTGAGTACCG
Source organism: Pseudomonas sp. ASL3 (assembly GCF_056680425.1). NCBI lineage: Bacteria > Pseudomonadati > Pseudomonadota > Gammaproteobacteria > Pseudomonadales > Pseudomonadaceae > Pseudomonas > Pseudomonas sp. ASL3. Next base: position 1,113,656 of record NZ_CM155281.1, read on the forward strand.
TGTATTCAGTGTTGCCCGGCATTCCGAAACCGAAGAGGAAATGGTGTTCTATCAGGCGCTCTATGGCGATTACGGCCTGTGGGTGCGCCCCCTGAGCATGTTTCTCGAATCCGTCGAGGTTGACGGCGAGCAAGTGCCGCGTTTTGCTTTGGTTCAGGCTGAACCGAGCCTGTTTTCAAGGCCTTGAGCCGAGATCGCGCAGTAGCCTGTGCTTGACCTCACCTTATTGCCACTATATATAGCGGTGCCTCGACAGGCTCCAACCGCCTTTCATTTCTAGAATTCAGGAATTTTCTGATCCATGGGCAAATCGCTGGTCATTGTGGAATCCCCGGCTAAGGCCAAGACCATCAACAAGTACTTGGGTAACGAGTACGTGGTGAAGTCGAGTATCGGCCATATCCGAGACCTGCCCACCAGCGGTTCGGCTAGCGCCAGCAAAGAGCCGGCCGCCAAGCGCGGGAAGGCTGCTGCGGGTGAAGTGCCCCTGCTGACGCCGAAGGAAAAGGCCAAGCGTCAGTTGGTCTCGCGGATGGGCGTCGATCCTGATCACGGCTGGAAAGCCAAGTACGAGATCCTTCCTGGTAAAGAGAAGGTGATCGAAGAGCTGCGCCGGCTCGCCAAGGATGCTGACATCATCTATCTCGCAACCGACTTGGATCGCGAGGGGGAAGCCATTGCCTGGCACTTGCGCGAAGCCATTGGTGGTGACGACAGCCGCTACAAGCGCGTGGTGTTCAACGAAATCACCAAGAAAGCGATTCAGGAAGCCTTCTCCAGGCCGGGCGAGCTGGATATCGATCGGGTCAACGCCCAGCAGGCGCGTCGCTTCCTCGACCGTGTCGTGGGCTACATGGTGTCGCCTCTGCTGTGGCAGAAGATTGCCCGTGGCCTGTCCGCAGGTCGGGTGCAATCGGTCGCGGTAAAACTGGTGGTGGAACGTGAGCGCGAAATTCGTGCGTTCAACCCCGAAGAATACTGGGAAATCCACGCTGACCTCGGCACTGCCAAGGGCGCCAACGTGCGTTTCGAAGTCGCTCGCGAAAACGGCGAAGCGTTCAAACCGCTGAACGAAACCCAGGCCATGGCTGCGCTGGAGAAGCTCAAGGCTTCCAGCTACAGCATCGTCAAGCGTGAAGACAAGCCAACCAGCAGCAAGCCTTCCGCACCGTTTATCACGTCGACCCTGCAACAGGCTGCGAGCAACCGCCTGGGCTATGGCGTGAAGAAAACCATGATGATGGCCCAGCGCTTGTATGAAGCCGGCTACATCACTTACATGCGTACCGACTCGACCAACCTGTCGGTCGACGCGGTGACCATGGCGCGCAGCTACATCGAAACCGAGTTCGGCAAGAAGTACCTGCCTGAATCGCCAAACGTCTACAGCAGCAAAGAGGGCGCACAAGAGGCGCACGAAGCGATTCGTCCGTCTGACGTCAACACCCACCCGAGCAAGCTGACGGGCATGGAACGTGACGCTGAGCGCCTCTACGAGCTGATCTGGCGCCAATTCGTCGCGTGCCAGATGCCACCGGCGCAATACCTGTCGACCACCGTCAGCGTCGCTGCCGGGACCTTCGAGCTGCGCGCCAAGGGCCGCATCCTCAAGTTCGACGGTTACACCCGTGTCATGCCGCAGATGGCCAAGCCGGGCGACGACGATGTGTTGCCGGACATGGGGCAGGGCGACAACCTGAAACTGAACAAGCTCGATCCAAGCCAGCACTTCACCAAGCCGCCTGCGCGTTACTCTGAAGCAAGCCTGGTCAAGGAAATGGAAAAACGTGGTATTGGCCGTCCATCGACCTACGCCGCGATCATCTCGACCATCCAGGATCGTGGTTACGTGGCGCTGCATAACCGCCGCTTCTACTCCGAAAAAATGGGCGACATCGTTACCGAGCGCTTGTCTGAAAGCTTCTCCAATCTGATGGATTACGGCTTCACCGCCGGCATGGAAGAGAACCTCGATGACGTCGCTCAAGGTCAACGCGACTGGAAGAGCGTGCTCGACGAGTTCTACGGTGACTTCAAGAAAAAGCTCGAAGTAGCCGAAGCACCTGACAGCGGCATGCGCTCCAACCAACCGGTGATGACTGACATCGAGTGTAAGGTCTGCGGGCGCCCGATGCAGATTCGTACTGCTTCGACCGGGGTTTTCCTCGGTTGCTCCGGCTACAGCCTGCCGCCCAAAGAACGTTGCAAAGCGACCATCAACCTGACCCCCGGCGACGAAATTGCCGAGGATGACGAAGGTGAGTCTGAATCGCGTGTACTGCGCGGCAAGCACCGCTGCCACATCTGCAACACGGCCATGGACGCTTACCTGCTGGATGAAAAGCGCAAGCTGCACATCTGCGGTAATAACCCTGATTGCGCGGGTTATGAAATCGAAGAGGGCACTTACCGGATCAAGGGTTATGAAGGCCCGAGCCTGGAGTGCGACAAGTGCGGCAGCGAAATGCAGCTCAAGACCGGCCGCTTCGGCAAGTTCTTCGGTTGCACCAACCCGGACTGCAAGAACACTCGCAAGCTGCTGAAAAGCGGCGAAGCAGCGGGGCCGAAGATGGACCCGGTGAAGATGCCCGAACTCAAATGCGAGAAGGTCACCGACACGTATATCCTGCGTGACGGCGCTTCGGGCCTGTTCCTGGCGGCGAGCCAGTTCCCGAAAAATCGCGAGACCCGCGCACCCCTGGTGATCGAGATCGTGCCGCACAAAGACGAGATCGATCCGAAGTACCATTTCCTCTGCGAGGCGCCGAAGAAAGATCCAGACGGGCGTCCGGCGGTGATTCGTTACAGCCGCAAAACCAAAGAGCAATATGTACAGACCGAAGTGGAAGGCAAGCCGACAGGCTGGCGGGCGTTCTATGATGGCAAGGCCTGGAAGGTCGAAGACAAGCGTTGATGATTTGCACCTGACAGGTAGTGTCAGGTGTGAGTCGGTTGTCTGATGCTGGCTCGCCCGGTGTGCCTTAAGCGCGTTGCGCGAGCCAGATTTGCTTTAAGTTTTGTTATGGAGAGTGCCGCCATGGCCCATGAGCTCTATACCCGCACCAACCAGAAAATTTATTTCGCCGGGCTCGCCCTCGAAGCGCTGGCCAAGGCTGAGGAAAGCCAGGCGATGAATGCTCAGGCGCTGGTTCAGGCTGAGCGTGAGTCCGCGCTGTTTCACCTGTACGGCGCCTTGCTCGGCTTGTGCCATGAGGTCGCAGGCTTCTATCGCTTGCCTCAAGCCAATGCGCCACGGGCAGAGCTGTTGCTGACCAAGGAAGTGCTGGACGCTATCGCTATCCCGGAAATGGCCGAGCTGGTCGAATTGGCGCAGCATTCGGAAACCTGGCTGGCGCAGTTGCTGGCGGCCTACAACGCGCTGTTCCAGCCACCGCGTGCACCGAAGAAGGTCAAGGGTGACGTTACCAAACCGATGATCATTGCCGTCAACCTGGATGACGAGCCGGTGCCTGAGTTGAGCCGCGAAGAAATGGAGAGTTGGCGCCAGCAGCTCAAAAGCCTGACAATTCGTTTTCGCGAAGGGCTGAGCGAATGCTGATTGATCGATGGGCCAGGGCCAGGCCTGTTGACGTTTGGTGACGCGGTTCGCCACCAAACGTCAACAGGCCCTAGGGGCTGAGTCGACTGGCTGATACAATGTCGCCTTTCGTGGAGAACAGATCCCTATGCCAACGTCTTTTTTAGAAATCGTCGAGTTGCCCGACGGCCGTATCGAGCTGCGCCGTGCTGAGGACGAGGGTTCCTTGGTCACCCTGGACTTTTCTGCTGATGCCAAGGTCTTCCTGCAAGGCCAGCACGTAGAAATTGCTAAAGCCATGCTGAGCGTCGGCGTGCAGATGGCCGGGCGTCTTGCGGAAGGTGATCTTGATAAGCATGATGGCCCGCGCGTTCTTCATTGATCGCGGGCTGATCGTCAGCCCAGCCGAATATTCAAGCTTTGCGCGTCTCCCGTCCTTGCAGCGCTGATCAATTGTTGGCGCGCCACGGCATTGATCGGATTGATCCAGCTGACAACCGTATGGCTGCGGCCCAATCGCAGGGCTTCGCAGGTCAATTGCAGTGCGCTTTGCGTACCGCGTGGTTGCAATAGAAGAATCCGCTCACGATTAAGCCCCGCATCACGCAACCAGGCCTGAGTCAGGCTCGACGGTGGCGCAATCAAGGTCAGCCAGCGTGCATCCTGGTCTTGACTCAACTCCCGCAAGATCGGCGCCAGAAGGTTCAGACAGTTCCCGGCCGCGCCACGCAATGACAGCTCACTAAAAGCTTCTGGCTCGGTGTTCCAGGGCGTTTCGACCACTTCTTTAAGTAGCGGGGCGATGGGCTGTGCCATGAATGCCTCGAACAGTGGTAATTGTGCATGCTGTGGGGTTTGGGGGAACTGCATAACGTCTCCTTTAGCGGCGAATGACGCCGACGCTCAGGCCTTCGATCACCAGATCCTGATCTTTGAGGTTCACTTCGATAGGGGCGAAATCGGGGTTCTCGGCAATCAGCCAGACTTTATTGCCCTCACGCTTGAAGCGTTTTACCGTGACTTCATCGCCGATCCGCGCCACGACGATCTGGCCATTGCGGGCTTCGCGACAGGTGTGTACGGCAATCAGGTCGCCATCAAGGATGCCGACGTCCTTCATGCTCATGCCATGTACGCGCAGTAGATAGTCCGCGCTCGGATGGAAGAACGCCGGGTTGATGTTGCAGGACTCTTCGATATGTTGCTGCGCCAGAATCGGTGCGCCAGCCGCGACGCGCCCGATAATCGGCAGGCTGCTTTCTTCGGACTTGGTTTCGAAGCCTGGAATGCGAATGCCCCGCGAGGCGCCCGGGGTCATTTCGATAGCGCCTTTGCGCGCCAGGGCCTTGAGGTGTTCTTCCGCCGCGTTGGGCGACTTGAAGCCCAGTTCCTGAGCGATTTCCGCACGGGTCGGTGGGTAGCCGTTGTCTTCGAGGCAGCGTTTGATGAAACCCAGAATCTCGGCTTGGCGTGGCGTCAGTTTTAGCATGTTGATCGCTCTGTCTTTTTATACAGTGACTGGGATTATATACAGTGATTGCGTCTTGGCAATCGTCCTTTTTAGTCAGGCCGCTGGACGGTCTTCTGCAGACTGTCGGGAGGCGATCCGGGGGCGATAAGTCGCAGGGTGGCTACAGGTTCCGGCTGATATGATTTAATGCATGACTGACCAGCCAGAAAACGGACGGGCAGGGTTGACAAAAGGTCCATCTGAAACGTATGTTTCAAACAAGTGTTTGTCAGGCGGAGAATCATGGCCCAGTCGGAAACAGTTGAACGCATCCTCGATGCTGCTGAGCAGTTGTTCGCGGAAAAAGGCTTCGCCGAAACTTCGTTGCGGCTGATCACCAGCAAAGCCTCAGTCAATCTGGCGGCGGTGAATTATCATTTTGGTTCGAAGAAGGCCCTGATTCAGGCGGTGTTCTCACGTTTCCTCGGGCCGTTCTGCGTCAGCCTCGATCGCGAGCTGGAGCGTCGTCAGGCCAAGCCAGAGCATAAGCCGACGCTTGAAGAGCTGCTGGAAATCCTCGTCGAGCAAGCCTTGGTCGTACAGCCACGCAGCGGTAACGATCTGTCGATATTCATGCGGTTGCTGGGCCTGGCGTTCAGCCAGAGCCAGGGTCATTTGCGTCGTTATCTGGAAGACATGTACGGCAAGGTGTTTCGCCGCTACATGCTGTTGGTCAATGAAGCTGCTCCGCGTATCCCACCGATCGAATTGTTCTGGCGCGTGCATTTCATGCTCGGGGCGGCAGCGTTCAGCATGTCCGGTATCAAGGCGTTGCGGGCGATTGCCGAGACGGATTTCGGCGTGAATACCTCCATCGAACAGGTGATGCGCCTGATGGTGCCGTTCCTCGCGGCCGGCATGCGGGCCGAAACGGGCGTGACCGACGCCGCCATGGTGTCGGCGCAACTCAAGCCTCGCAGCAAAAGCATGGCCGTCGCGGCCAAGGTTTAGCCGTTGACGGGTGGGCGCGGCAGCTTTCATCGGCTAAGCTAGCCGCCCATGCGTACGCTCGATATTTTCATGTCTCTCTCGCCAATCAGTGTGTTTACGGCGTTGCCGATCGGCAGCGGGTTGTGCGTCTGGCTGTCCCCCACTGTGCTCGATGCCATGCCTGGACTGGGCATCGGCTGCGTTGAGTTAAGGAATTTCATATGAGTTCAGGCCTGCAAGGCTCGTTGATGGTGGATGTCGCCGGTACCTGGCTGACGGCTGAAGACCGCCAGTTTCTGCGTCAGCCCGAAATCGGTGGTTTGATCATTTTTGCCCGTAATATCGAGCATCCGCGTCAGGTTCGTGAACTCAGTGCCGCGATCCGCGCCGTACGCCCCGACCTGTTGCTGGCGGTGGACCAAGAGGGCGGACGGGTGCAGCGTCTACGGCAGGGTTTTGTCCGATTGCCGGCGATGCGGGCGATTGCCGACAACCTGAATGCCGAATCTTTGGCCGAACATTGCGGTTGGCTGATGGCCACTGAAGTGCTGGCGGTCGGTCTGGATTTGAGTTTTGCCCCGGTGCTGGACCTGGACTACCAGCGCAGTGCCGTGGTGGGTAGCCGGGCTTTCGACGGTGACCCCGAGCGTGCGACGTTGCTGGCCGGTGCTTTTATTCGCGGCATGAACGCCGCAGGTATGGCGGCAACTGGCAAACACTTCCCTGGCCATGGCTGGGCTGAAGCCGATTCCCATGTTGCGATCCCGACTGATGAGCGCAGCCTGGACGAAATCCGCGCCAAAGATCTGCTGCCCTTCGCCCGTCTGAGCAAGCAACTGGCCGCTGTGATGCCGGCGCACGTCATTTACCCGCAAGTCGATGCTCAGCCCGCAGGCTTCTCCCGGCGTTGGCTGCAAGACATTCTGCGGGGCGAGTTGCAGTTCGATGGGGTGATTTTCAGCGATGATCTGTCCATGGTCGGCGCGCATGTGGTCGGTGATGCGGCGAGTCGCATCGAAGCTGCGCTGACTGCCGGTTGTGACATGGGGTTGGTGTGCAACGACCGGGCTGCCGCTGAACTGGCGCTCAGTGCCGCGCAACGGCTCAAGGTCAAACCATCGCCACGTATCGCGCGCATGCGCGGCCAAGCGTATGCCACCACTGAATATCGTCAGCACCCGCGCTGGCTGGCTGCCATCGAAGCACTGCGTGCCGCCCAACTGATCGACTGAAGGATTTTACGATGACTGTTTACGCGATTATCGGCGGCACCGGCCTGACCCAACTCGATGGCTTGAATATTCGTCAGTCCCTGCCGATGAACACCCCTTATGGCGTGCCGTCAGCAGAGATTCAGATTGGCGAGTACGCAGGCCGCGAAGTGCTATTTCTGGCGCGCCACGGTCACCCCCATCGCTTTCCGCCACATCAAGTCAACTACCGCGCCAATCTGTGGGCGTTGAAACAGGCCGGGGCCGAGGCCATTCTGGCGGTCAACGCGGTGGGCGGGATTCATCCGGCCATGGGCACCGGGCATTTTTGTGTGCCGCACCAGTTGATCGATTACACCAGCGGCCGTGAGCACACCTATTTTGCCGACGACCTGGAGCAGGTCACCCACATTGACTTCAGCTATCCCTACAGCGAAGCCGTACGCACTCGATTGATTGCCGCACTGGCTGCCGAAGGCTGTGCTTACAGCGATCAGGGCGTGTATGCCTGCACCCAGGGGCCGCGTCTGGAAACCGTGGCGGAGATCATCCGGCTGGAGCGTGATGGTTGCGATATCGTCGGGATGACCGGCATGCCTGAAGCGGCACTGGCTCGCGAGCTTGATCTGGCCTATGCCTGCCTGGCGCTGGTGGTCAATCCAGCAGCGGGCAAGTCCTCGGCGGTGATCACCATGGCCGAGATCGAACAGGCGTTGCATGACGGGATGGGTAAGGTCAAAGCGACCTTGGCTCGGGTGTTGGCTGCGGGTTGAGCGGTTGATCGATACCCTGTAGGAGCTGCCGAAGGCTGCGATCGACCGAGAATCGGTCGCAATAATGAACAGCTGAAGGTTGTTCCAACCTTATCGCAGCCTTCGGCAGCTCCTATGGGATTGTGGCTACATTCAGTGCTTCACTTTCTTCTTCGCCGGCAACGGCAATGGCGCGAACAGCGCTGCGATGTCTTCGCTTTCCAGCTTCCAGTCGCCTGCGGTTCGGCCATCCAGCACGCCGGCCGCCAGCGCTGATTTGTCCTGCTGCAAGCGCTGGATTTTCTCTTCTACCGTGCCGCGGGCGATCATCTTATAGACGAACACCGGTTTTTCCTGGCCAATGCGATGCGCACGGTCGGTGGCCTGGTGTTCGGCGGCCGGGTTCCACCAAGGGTCGTAGTGGATCACCGTGTCAGCCGCGGTCAGGTTCAGTCCGGTGCCGCCGGCCTTGAGGCTGATCAGGAAAATCGGCAGCTTGCCGCTCTGGAAATCCTGCACTGGCGTACGGCGGTCCTTGGTCGCCCCGGTGAGTAGCGCGTACTCGATGCCGCGCTGTTTCAGCTCAGCTTCGATCAAGGTCAGCATTGAGGTGAACTGCGAGAACAACAGGATTTTTCGGCCTTCGGCCAGCAGCTCCTCGAACATTTCCATCAGGCTGTGCAGCTTGGCTGAACTGCCATGGCGCCCGGTTGAGGGCGCGCTGTTGACCAGGCGCAAATCGCAACAGACCTGACGCAACTTGAGCAGCGCCTCAAGAATAATGATCTGGCTGCGGGCCACGCCCTTGCGGGTGATTTCGTCGCGAACCTTCTTGTCCATGGCCAAACGCACCGTTTCGTACACGTCGCGCTGGGTGTCGTTGAGTTCGACCCAATGGATGATTTCGGTCTTGGGCGGCAGTTCGGTGGCGACTTGCTCTTTGGTGCGGCGCAGCAGGAAGGGCTTGATCCGTGCGTTCAGGTGCTGCAAGCGTTCTTCGTTGCCCTGTTTTTCGATGGCGGTGCGGTAGTTGCTGTTGAACTGCTTGCTGTCGCCCAGCCAGCCGGGCATCAGGAAGTGAAACAGCGACCAGAGCTCGCCCAGATGGTTTTCCAGCGGCGTGCCACTCAGGCACAGGCGCTGCCGGGCGTTCAGGCTGCGCGCTGCCTGAGCGGCCTTGCTTTTGGGGTTTTTGATGTATTGCGCTTCGTCGAGGATCAGCACATGCAACGGTTGCTGCGCCAACAGCTCGACATCGCGTGGCAGCAAGGCGTAAGTGGTCAGGATCAGGTCGTAATCCTGCAAATGGGCAAAGTCCTGACGTCGGCCCGCGCCGTACAACGCCAACACTTTCAGTTGCGGGGTGAAACGCTCGGCTTCATCCATCCAGTTGGGGATCAGACTGGTGGGCATCACCGCCAGGGAGGGGCGATCCAGGCGGCCGGCCTGTTTCTCCACGAGTAAATGGGACAGGGTCTGCAAGGTTTTGCCCAGGCCCATGTCGTCGGCGAGGATGCCGCCGACTTCCAGCTCGCGCAGTGATTGCATCCAGCTCAGGCCTTCAAGCTGATAGTGCCGCAGGGTTGCATTCAGGCCATCGGGCACGCTGACCGAAAAATTCTTGATATCGGCCAGTCGCTCGGCGAACTGGCGCAGGCGCTCACCGCCTTCCCAAGTCAGCGGCAGGTCGTCCAGTTCGGTCAGGCGCGCGGCGTCGGCGGTATTGAGGCGCAGCGCATTGTTGCCGTCCTCGCGCCAATAGAAATCACCGAGGGTCGCCAGTACGGGCTTCAGACGGCCATAGGGCAGGGCCACCTGGATCGGGCCGCCACCTTTCTGGGTGAAGTGATTGAGCTGGACCAACAACTGTTCGTCATCGCGGCGTTTGGCGATTCCGCTGGCGCTCATCAACTCAGGGTGGCTGCGCAACAGATTGATCAGGATCGGCAGCAGGCTCAGACGCTCGCCGTTGACGATGATGCCCAATTCCAGATCGAACCAGTCGTGTTCAGGCTGTTCATCGACGACGGCATACCAGTCCTGAACCGGCGTGACGTCAAAGGCGAAGTCCTCGGCGATCTCGATCTCCCAGCCTAGCTCACGCAGCAAGGGGAGTTCGTTGGTCATGAAGTACAGCCAGACTTTATCGTTCGGCAGCTCGAACATGTCCCCGGCGCTGTCGGGCAAGGCTTTGCTTTGCCGGGTTGCCAGCTTGAAACCGAAGTCCTGAATGATCTTGCGCTGGGCATTTTCGGCTTCAGGATGACGACGGATGCGCAGGATTTCGGTTTCGTCATGCACCAGCAGATCAACGGTTTTGCTGCCGGTCGTGTAGTGCTCGCCATAGCCGAACGCCAGGGCTGCGCGATGCTGAATATGCCGTTGCATCCGGCCATTGCGCGGCTCGTAGGCGCTGAACTCGAAGCTGGCGAGGATTAGCCGTGGTTTGGGTTGCAGGGTGTCGATCAAACGCACCGGCAGGGAGGGCTTCTGCTCCGCTCGGGCCGACTCTGCGGCTCGCGCAGGCGACTCCAGTGCAGCGAGAACCGAGGCCTGGTTTTCTGGATCTTGCAGAAAGAACAGGGCGGCGGCGCAGTGTTTGCAGTTGTTGCGCACCGGGCAGGTACATTTGCACACCACGAATTGCTTATGGTTGGCCGGGTCTTTGAGCTGGAGGGTTTGCGTATAGATTTCCAGACTCGAACCTCTGCACACCGTTCTGATCAGTTCGGGGCTCAGGTGCTGCAACATGATGCGTTGTTGTTGGGCGTAGTCGCGCCCTCGCTCAAGGCTTTGAGCTTTGAATACTTGTGCCCACGAGGAGGCAAGAACTTTTTCAAGAATTGACGACACAGTTCAGTACAGCCCTACGCCGCAGCGATGCTAAAAGGGCAAGGAGCGCCGCGCGCCCCTTGGATGCTTAAAGAGGAGAAACCTTGATCAGCATGGCCAGGCTGCCATTGTCTATGTAGGTCAATTCGCCATTTTTGACCCGGGTCGTCTGCGTCAGTCGCTCGCTGGTGTTCAGCACGCCATAGGTATCGAGTTTATTGACCCAGAAGTCCGCCGTGATGTCGGTAAAGCGCGCCAGACTCAAGGTGACGGTGCCTTCAATGGGGAAGTGACCAAACCGCTCCTGACCGCTGCTCACCGCCATTTTGCTCGGATTCGCGCTCAGATGCTGCTGCCAGGCCCGATGCAGCAGCACTTTGTAGGTGCTTTTGGCATCCAGTTTAGTGGCCATATCGGTCAGGGCGAGGCTGGGTTCGTTCCCGGCGGTGATTTTTTGCGCCCCGGCTGCCCAGTCTTCGGGGGCTGGCTGGTTGGTGGTTGCAGGCTCGCCGATCTGCCGGAAAAGGATCATTTCGACCTGATACAGGCCATCGGCAAACGCTGCCGGTGCGGCCAGTGTCAGCAGCAGGATCAATGAGCGAAGCGCACGCATGGGTGAATCCTTCAAGCGGTTTTCGGAGTCAGGCGCTCGAGTAGCGCTTCTAAAGTATTGAATCGCTCTTCCGGGCGTTCCATTGGCACCATGAATTTGAACAGCGTGGCGCCCTCGAACTTGTACCGGTTGGGCTGACCCTGAATCAGCTTGATCAGCACCAGTGGATCAACCTGAGTATCGGCGCTGAATTCGATTCGTCCACCCTGTGGCCCGGCATCGACTTTTTTGATGCCCAATTGCTCGGCCTGCAGTTTGAGCAAGGTCAAGCGCACCAGGTTCTTGGTCGGTTCTGGCAGCAGGCCGAAGCGGTCGATCATCTCCACTTGCAGGTCCTTGAGGCCCTCTTCATCGGCGGCGTTGGCGATGCGTTTGTACAGAATCAAGCGGGTGTGCACATCGGGCAGGTAGGCTTCGGGGATCAGGGCCGGCAGACGCAGGTTGATTTCCGGGCCGCCACCCAATGGCTGGTCGAGGTTGGGTTGTTCGCCCTTGCGAATGGCCTTGACCGCGCGTTCGAGCATTTCCATATACAAGGTGAAGCCCACGGCCTGGATCTGCCCGCTCTGGCCGTCGCCCAGCAGTTCGCCGGCGCCACGGATTTCCAGGTCGTTGGTGGCAAGCACGAAGCCCGCACCGAGGTCCTGAGTGTTGGCGATGGCTTCCAGACGCTTCTCGGCGTCCGGGGTGATCTGTTGCCGAGGCGGTGTCAGCAGGTAGGCATACGCCTGGTGGTGACTACGGCCGACCCGGCCACGCAATTGATGCAACTGCGCCAGACCGAACTTGTCGGCACGCTCGATGATGATGGTGTTGGCGCTCGGCACGTCGATGCCGGTCTCGATGATGGTCGAGGCGATCAGCACGTTGAAGCGCTTGTGGTAGAAGTCGCTCATCACCTGTTCGAGATCACGTTCACGCATCTGTCCGTGGCCAATGCCGATACGCGCTTCGGGCACCAGTTCGGCCAGATCGGCGGCGCATTTCTCGATGGTTTTCACGTCGTTGTGCAGGTAGTAAACCTGCCCGCCACGCAGCAGTTCACGGAGCAGGGCTTCCTTGACCGTGCTTTTGTTCTGTTCCATGACGAAGGTGCGTACGGACAGGCGGCGAGCTGGCGGCGTGGCAATGATCGACAGATCGCGCATGCCCGATACGGCCATGTTCAGCGTGCGTGGGATCGGGGTCGCGGTCAGGGTGAGGATGTCGACTTCACTGCGCAGGGCCTTGAGTTGCTCCTTCTGGCGCACGCCGAAGCGGTGTTCTTCGTCGATGATTACCAGGCCCAGGTTTTTGATCTTCACATCGTCTTGCAGCAGTTTGTGCGTGCCGATCACGATGTCGATCTTGCCTTCGGCCAGGTCAGCCACGGCCGCGTTGACTTCCTTGGCGGACTTGAAGCGGCTCATGACTTCCACGCTTACCGGCCAATCGGCGAAGCGATCGCGAAAGCTGTTGTAGTGTTGCTGGGCGAGCAGGGTGGTCGGCACCAGAATCGCGACCTGACGCCCGCCATGGACGGCAATGAATGCCGCACGCATCGCCACTTCGGTCTTGCCGAAACCAACATCGCCGCACACCAGGCGGTCCATTGGCTTGGGCGCCAGCATGTCGGCGCGGACGGCGTCGATGGTGGTCTGCTGGTCCGGGGTTTCCTCGAAAGGGAAGCCGGCGCTGAAGGTTGCGTAATCGGCTTTCGGGTCGGCGAAGGCATAACCTTCCCGGGCAGCACGACGCGCATAGATGTCCAGGAGTTCGGCGGCGACATCGCGCACTTGCTCGGCGGCCTTGCGTTTGGCTTTCTGCCAGGTTTCCGAGCCCAGTCGATGCAGCGGCGCAAGGGCGTCATCGCTGCCGGTGTAACGCGCGATCAAGTGCAGGTTGGCCACCGGGACATACAGCTTGGCGTCTTCGGCGTAGGCCAGCATCAGGAATTCGGCGACCTGATTCTCCACTTCCAGCGTGGCCAGGCCCAGGTAGCGACCGACGCCATGATCGATATGCACCACCGGTGCGCCTTCGCGCAGTTCGGTGAGGTTCTTGATGACCGCATCGTTGCTGCCGTCGCTGCGTTTCTCGCGACGTCGGCGTTGCATGACCCGCTGACCGAACAATGGACTTTCGGCCACCAGCGCCAGAGCCGGTTGTTCCAGCACCAGACCTTCGTCCAGTGGGGCGATGGTGATCGCCAGGCGTTCGCTGCTGCTGACGAAATCCGGCCAGCTGTCGACGGTTTTCGGCCGCAGCTTCAGGCGTTCGAGCAGTTCCAGCAGCACTTCACGACGCCCGGCGGATTCGGCGGTGAACAACACGCGACCGGGGAACTCATCGAGAAACTTCGACAGCGCCGCCAGTGGCTGAGTGGCCTTGGATTCGATGGCCAGATCAGGTAGTTGCAGCGCCGGGAAACGTTCGCGGCCGACACCGGTCTCGATATCCTGCTGACTGGCAACCACTCGCGGCCAGCTTTTCAGGCGGGCGAAGCAGTCTTCTACTGGCAAGAACAACTCATTGGGCGGCAATAAAGGCCGCTCAGGGTCGATGCGACGTTCCTCATAACGATTGCGTACATCGCTCCAGAAATTCTCCGCCGCTTGTTCGATGCCGGGCAGCGAGAACACTTGAGTGTCCTGGGGCAGGTAATCGAACAGGGTCGAGGTTTCGTCGAAGAACAACGGCAGGTAGTACTCGATACCGGCTGGCGTAATGCCGCTGCTCAAGTCCTGAAAAATCGGGCAGCGACGGAAATCCACGTCGAAGCGTTCGCGAAACCGGGCCTTGAAGCGTGTGACGGCATCTTTTTGCAGCGGAAACTCACGCGCCGGCAGCAGGCGAACCGACTCGACCTTGTCGATGGAGCGCTGGTTTTCCGGGTCAAAGGTGCGCAGGGTTTCGATTTCGTCGTCGAACAGGTCGATCCGGTACGGCAGTTTGCTGCCCATCGGGAACAGATCGATCAAGGCCCCGCGTACCGCGAACTCACCGTGCTCGTACACCGTATCGACGCAGCGATAGCCACTTGCCTCGAGCCGGGTGCGCATCTGCTCGACATCGAGCTTCTGGCCGACGTCCAGCACCAGGCTGCTGCCGAGCAGGAATTTTGTCGGCGCCAGCCTGTGTAGGGCTGTGGTGATCGGGACTACTAAAACGCCATGATCGAGTTCCGGTAACCGATAAAGGCTGGCGATACGCTGGGAAATGATGTCCTGATGCGGCGAAAAAAGATCGTAGGGCAGGGTTTCCCAGTCCGGGAAATGCAGAACCGGCAGCGTAGGCGCAAAGAAGCTAAGCTCTTGCTCAAGACGCTCTGCACTTTGGCTGTCAGCGGTCAAAAGCAGCGTAAAGCGCTTGGCGGCGCTGGCAGCCTCGGCAATGGCCAGGCTGAGGGCGGCACCGGGTAAATTGCCCCAGTGTTGTTTACCTGCAGCGGCAGGGAGTAGCGGTAGACGCAGAACGGGCACGGGAGGTTGAGCTCCAAGCGTTGCGACAGGGGCGGCGATTGTAACGGGCGAAGGTGCGTCCTGTCAGTTTTCAGCGCGCCGGAACATGTAGTGCCGTGCAATCTGATAGCCGCACATTGCTCATAAACAAAGGCGGCGGCATAATGTAGCCCCTTTTTTCAGCCCCTACATGTGGAAGGTTCCCGTGACTCAGAAGCCCGACCAGTGTCTTGGTGAATGGATCGATCGTGAAGCCCTCGCCGAGGCGATGATCCCCCTCATCGGTCAGCTCTACCGCAATAACAATGTGGTGAGTTCGATCTATGGCCGCAGCCTGATCAACCGTTCAGTCATCGCGATTCTCAAAGCCCACCGCTTTGCTCGTCACCGTCAGGCCGACGACAGTGAATTGTCCGTACACGAGACTTTCCCGCTTCTTAAGGCGATGAGCGAGCTCAAGCTGGGTGCTGCTTCGGTGGACCTGGGCAAGCTGGCTGTGAAATTCAAGTCCGAAGGCAAAGGCCGCAGTGCCGAGCAGTTCGTGCGCGAAGAGCTGGCCGATGTTGTCGGTCAACAAAATGTTGCCGCGCGTAAAGGCACGGATGTCGTGTTGTACGGTTTTGGCCGGATCGGTCGCCTGCTGGCGCGGATCCTGATCGAGAAAACCGGCGGCGGCGACGGCCTGCGTCTGCGTGCCATTGTCGTGCGCAAAGGCGCCGAGAATGATCTGGTCAAGCGTGCCAGCCTGTTGCGTCGTGACTCGGTGCATGGCCCGTTCGATGGCACCATCACCATCAATGAAGCCGACAACACCATCACCGCCAACGGCAACCTGATTCAGGTGATCTACGCGAAGAACCCGACAGAGGTGGACTACACCCAGTACGGGATCAAGAACGCTTTGCTGGTGGATAACACCGGTGTATGGCGTGATGCCGAGGGCCTGGGTCAGCATTTGACTTGCCCGGGTATCGATCGCGTTGTTCTGACCGCGCCAGGCAAAGGCAAACTGAAGAACATCGTGCATGGCATCAACCATGACCAGATCACCGCTGAAGACCTGATCGTTTCGGCGGCGTCTTGCACCACCAACGCCATCGTGCCGGTGCTCAAGGCGGTCAACGACAAGTTCGGCATCATCAATGGCCACGTTGAAACGGTTCACTCGTACACCAACGACCAGAACCTGATCGACAACTTCCACAAGGGTGATCGTCGCGGCCGTAGCGCCGCGTTGAACATGGTCATCACTGAAACCGGTGCAGCGACTGCTGCTGCCAAGGCCCTGCCTGAGCTGGCTGGCAAGCTGACCGGCAACGCGATCCGCGTACCGACACCGAACGTGTCCATGGCGATTCTCAACCTGAACCTCGAGAAGCCGACCACCCGCGAAGAGATGAACGAGTACTTGCGCTACATGGCCATGCACTCGGATCTGCACAAGCAGATCGACTTCGTTAACTCGCAGGAAGTGGTTTCCACCGACTTCGTTGGCTCGCGCCACGCCGGTGTAGTGGATGCCGAAGCAACGATCTGCAACGATAACCGTGTTGTCCTGTACGTCTGGTACGACAACGAATTCGGTTACAGCTGCCAGGTTGTTCGCGTGATGGAAGACATGGCTGGGGTCAACCCACCTGCATTCCCGCGCTAAGCGACAGAAACAAAAATGCCCCGACTGGTTCGGGGCGTTTTTTTGTCGTGAGGGGACTGATTTGTTTTTCGCGCTCTTTGAAAAATCAATCTGTCCCCGGCCCCAACAGCGGGGACAGATTAATTTTCGATGAAGCGCTGAAAATAAATCAGTCCCCTTGGCGCACACAAAATCCAGCCAAAAAAATGCCCCGACGAATCGGGGTATTTTTATTACAGCGATGAATCAGCCATTAGCTGGAACTGCCCGAGGCGCTTCCAGTTGGTATTTGCCTTTGCGGAACAGTACCAACGTCGCAGTCAGGCCCAGTGCAGCTGCGCCACTCAGCCAGATGCCAGGCGCTGCCTGGTTACCCAGGGCATGGATCAGGTAGGTACAGGCCAGCGGGGTAAAGCCGCCGAAGGTCGCAGTTGCCAGGCTGTAGGCCAGGGAGAAACCGGTGGTTCGGACTTCAACGGGCATGATTTCGGTCAGGGCGACGACCATGGCACCGTTGTAGGAGCCATACAGGAACGACAACCACAGCTCGACAATCAGCAGGTGTTCGAAGCTCGGGTTGGCCACCAGCCAGGACAGCGCAGGGTAAGCGGTGACCAGTGCCAGAATGGTTGCCGCCAGCAGCAGCGGCTTGCGGCCGATGCGGTCGGACAGGGATCCCATCACTGGCAGCCAGATAAAGTTCGACACACCGACACAGACCGCGACCAACAAGCTGTCGAGGTCAGACAGGTGCAGCTCGGTCTTGCCAAAGGTCGGGGTGTAGGCGGTGATCAGGTAGAACGACACGGTGGTCATGACAACCAGTGCCATGCCGCCCAGCACCAGACCGAAGTTCTGGACGATCGAACGCATCACTTCGCCCAGGGATGGACGGTGTTTACGCGCCTGGAATTCAGGGGTTTCTTCCAGTGAGCGACGAATCACGAAGATGGCAGGAACGATCATGCAGCCGACCAGGAACGGCACGCGCCAGCCCCAATCACCCATTTGATCCGGGCTCAGCCAATGGTTGAGGCCTACACCGAGCAGGGCAGCGAACACCACCGCAGCCTGTTGGCTAGCCGATTGCCAGCTGACGAAGAAGCCTTTACGGCCTGGGGTGGAGATTTCTGCGAGGTAAACCGAGACACCGCCCAGTTCCACTCCAGCTGAGAAGCCTTGTAACAGGCGGCCCAGCAATACCAGCAGCGGCGCTGCGACGCCAAGAGTCGCGTAACCGGGTACGCAAGCAATGAGTACCGTACCCATGGCCATCAATGCCAAGGTAATGATCAAGCCTTGGCGACGGCCGTGACGGTCAATATAAGCGCCCAGGAAAATTGCACCCAGTGGACGCATCAGGAAGCCGGCACCGAAGGTGGCCAGCGACAACATCAGCGAAGCAAAAGCGCTATCGGAAGGGAAGAAGGTCTTGGCAATGGCTGTGGCGTAAAAGCCGTAGACCATGAAGTCGAACATTTCCAGAAAGTTGCCACTGACAACGCGAAAGATCGCCTTGCCCTTGCCCGTGTTTGAGGCCATGTCTAATTACTCACTTAGGCTATGTAACTGGGAATCCCTTGTCTTTATTCGTTGTTGCACTGTGGCTCCTGCCAGCATGCAGCACGCGTTTGTAACAATATGTTTTATGGGGCGCCAAGACAACAAAAAAGGTGCTTTCAACTGCGATCCAATAAAGTCTCGCGCAGGCTCTGCGACAGTGCGTCGGGGGCCAGCCAAAGTCCGAAATAGACTCGCGCCAGCTCGGGATTGGCGCTACTAAAAATGATCTGGCTGGACAGGAAAACAGGCCTCCTTGAGTCGCGCTGCCGGGCTGCCCTGAGTGACCGGGCTTAATAACAGCAATAAGCAGACAAGGAGATACCGCATAATGGTCGCGCCTTGTTGAGTGCCTATTGATAGATCAAGTCAATTTCTGCCCGGTATCGGGCTTTGCGAGCGACAAATGCGTTTGGATTGGATTTTAGGTCTTGGCCTGTTCAGATTTTGCCCTTGGCCGGTCAAGGTTTCGATGTCTGCGCTGCTGATGGGTGCCCTGACGGCATGCGGTTCGGGTGACAGCCTGGAAAGTTTCGGCGGTCCGACCATGGGCAGCACGTATTCAGTGCAATACGTGCGCGGCCCCGACGGGCCAAAGGCTGCGAAAGTCCAGCCGGAGGTAGAAGCGATTCTGGCCGAAGTGGATAGGCAGATGTCGACCTACCGTAGTGATTCGGATATCGAGCGGTTCAATGTGCTGCCGGCCAACAGTTGTCAGCGGATGTCGGCGGGGGTGTTGGAGTTGGTCCGGGTGGGTGAGCAATTGTCCGTCGCCAGCCAGGGTTCATATGATCTGACGGTCGAGCCATTGCTCAACCTGTGGGGATTTGGCCCGCAGGCTCGCGTCGAGCGCGTGCCGACGGCACAAGAAGTGGCTCAAGTACTCCAGCGTGTGGGTCATGACCATTTGCGTATTGACGGCGATAAGTTGTGCAAGGATGCGGCAGTGGAGGTCGATTTCAATAGCATTGCCCCTGGTTACGCGGCAGACCTCATTAGCTCGCGATTGCAGGTATTGGGTATCCGAAGCTATCTGGTCGACATGTCGGGTGAACTCAAGGCCGTTGGCAAAAAAGCGGATGGATCACCCTGGCGAGTAGCACTTGAAGAGCCTCGCGATGATCAGCAGGTGGCACAAAAAACGATCGAGCTCGAGGGTTATGGTGTTTCCACTTCTGGCGACTACCGTAATTACTTCGTGCAGGGCGGACAGCGTTATTCCCATACCTTTGATGCGCTGACCGGGGCGCCCATTACTCACGCGCTGACGTCGGTCACAGTCATTGATCGTTCGACGTTGATGGCCGACGGGTTGTCGACCCTGCTGCTGATTCTCGGTCCGGAACGTGGCTGGGCCTATGCCGAGCAGCATAAAATCGCTGCATTTTTTGTGATTCGTGCCGATAAGCGCTTTATCATCCGCAGCAATCCGGAGTTTGACAGGCTGTTTGCCGGCAAATCGCAGTAGACGGACAGCGATTTATTACCTTGGCTTGCGATGTAGTGCAGACAACATTGGCCTACGACGCGACCAAGGGTTAATGTTCGCCGCGTCCGCGCTTGGTTAGACTGCGCCCCAGGTTTTGATCCTTCATGTCGCTGGCCGCGGCATGATTTAGCCAGAGACGTCAGAGTGGCGCCTCGGCCTGTTCTAAAGGAGTACGCATGGCTGTCTACAACTACGACGTAGTGGTGCTGGGTTCCGGCCCTGCGGGAGAAGGTGCGGCAATGAACGCCGCCAAAGCAGGGCGCAAGGTAGCGATGGTCGATAGCCGTCGCCAGGTCGGCGGCAACTGCACTCACCTGGGCACCATCCCTTCCAAAGCGCTGCGTCATTCGGTCAAGCAGATCATTCACTTCAATACTAACCCGATGTTCCGGGCCATTGGCGAGCCGCGCTGGTTCTCGTTCCCTGATGTGTTGAAGAACGCCGAAAAAGTCATCACCAAGCAAGTGGCATCGCGTACCGGCTATTACGCCCGTAACCGGGTCGACGTGTTTTTCGGCACCGGCAGTTTTGCCGATGAGCACAGCATCGACGTGGTGTGTTCCAACGGCGCAGTGGAAAAACTGGTCGCCAGCCAGATCATCATCGCCACCGGTTCGCGTCCGTATCGCCCGCTCGATATCGATTTCTCCCACAAGCGAATCTACGATAGCGACACCATCCTCAGCCTCGGGCATACCCCGCGCAAGCTGATCATCTACGGTGCCGGGGTTATCGGTTGCGAATACGCATCGATCTTCAGCGGCCTGGGCGTGATGGTCGAATTGGTGGACAACCGTGAACAACTGTTGAGCTTCCTTGACTCGGAAATCGCCCAGGCATTGAGCTATCACTTCAGCAACAACAACGTGATGGTTCGCCACAACGAAGAGTACGAAAGGGTCGAAGGCCTGGATAACGGTGTGGTTCTGCACCTCAAGTCCGGCAAAAAAATCAAGGCCGACGCCTTGCTCTGGTGCAACGGCCGTACCGGCAACACTGACAAACTCGGGCTGGAAAACGTCGGGATCAAGGCCAATGGCCGTGGTCAGATCGAAGTTGACGAAAACTACCGCACCAATGTGTCGACCATCTACGGTGCCGGTGACGTGATCGGCTGGCCGAGTCTGGCCAGTGCGGCCTATGACCAGGGTCGTTCAGCGGCGGGTAGCGTCGTCGATAATGGCAGCTGGCGTTTCGTCAACGACGTGCCAACCGGGATCTACACCATTCCGGAGATCAGCTCGATCGGCAAGAACGAACACGAACTGACCCAAGCCAAAGTGCCGTACGAAGTGGGCAAGGCGTTCTTCAAAAGCATGGCTCGGGCGCAGATTTCCGGCGAGCCGGTGGGCATGCTGAAGATCCTGTTCCACCGCGATACGCTGCAAGTGTTGGGCGTGCATTGCTTCGGTGACCAGGCGTCAGAGATCGTGCACATTGGTCAGGCGATCATGAACCAGCCGGGCGAGGCCAATACCCTCAAGTATTTTGTCAACACCACCTTCAACTACCCGACCATGGCCGAAGCCTATCGGGTCGCCGCTTACGACGGCCTCGGCCGGCTTTTTTGAGCGACTCCGGCCGGTGGCCTGAGCCGGCCGGGGAGACCGATTTCAGTAATTCCCGAGAGTGGCGCTGGCCAAACCGGGAAAGTCTGTAATCAGGCTATCTACGCCGAAGTCGGCGAGCCTGCGCATGAGCGCGGGTTCGTTGACTGTCCAGACCGACACATGCAAACCCTGGCGCTGGGCTTTCTGCAAGCGCTCGGGAGTGCACAGCGTCCAGTTCAACGCCAAAATCTTGCAGTCATAATTTTGCGCGACCTTCAACGGGTCGAGCCAGGCGTATTCGGCCACCAGTCCGCGGGACAGGTCGGGCGTCAGCTCCAGTGCTGCACGCAACACTTCCCGTGAACTCGAGGTGATGGTGACCTTGTCCAGCAGGCCATGGCGCTGGGCCAACTCACGAATC
Source organism: Pseudomonas sp. ASL3 (assembly GCF_056680425.1). Taxonomy (NCBI): domain Bacteria; kingdom Pseudomonadati; phylum Pseudomonadota; class Gammaproteobacteria; order Pseudomonadales; family Pseudomonadaceae; genus Pseudomonas; species Pseudomonas sp. ASL3. The sequence goes on from NZ_CM155281.1 coordinate 1,135,135, forward strand.
GCCAGCACGGTGGTCACGGCGCGAGTGCGAGATGGGCTTTTGACTTCCAATTGCCAGTGATCGAAGTCGCATTGCTCGAACAATTCCTCCAGGCGGGGAATCGGGCAGGGCTGGATCCAGCCTGGGCCGCCTTTGCGTGCATCATAGGTAACCAGGTCCGCGGCATCCTGTTCGACGACCTTGCCGCGACGATCCGTGGTGCGCTTGAGGGTCGGGTCATGAATTACCATCAGTTCGCCATCACGAGACAGGTGCAGATCCAGTTCGCAGCGGCGAACGCCGTGTTTGAGGCACTCCTTGAAGCTGTTCAGGGTGTTTTCCGGTGCTTCGCCTTTGGCGCCGCGGTGGCCGTAGATGAGGGTCACGTTTACTCCTTGTGGCATTAGCGCCGTTATTGCTTAAGCATCATCGTTACGTGGGTTCGCAGGCCTCAGCTTTCTGGCGGGCCGTCCTGTTCTCGCGCCAACCGCCGTTGCTGGGCTTGTCGTTGAAGGATGTGTCGGGCGAGCAGCTGTCGTTGGGCATCCGACAGGTCCTCGAACTCAACGCCGATCTCGAAGTTGCCGATCTCGTGTGCATCGCAACGAGTGACCTTGGCGTTCAGCATCAAACCCCGTGCTTGCGGCATCAGCACCATCTTGATGGACAGTTGAGTGCCTGTGTGAATGGGCAGGTGGTGGTGAAACTGCAAGCCGCCCTCGGACAGAATCACCAGCTGTGGCTCGCCGATCTTGCCCAGTACGGTTTGCGCAACGACCTGGCCGAGCAAATCGATGCGCTTGTTCAGGGTCTTCAGATAACTGCCCAGTACGCGGTCGTGTTCGCCGAGTTGGCGTAGCAAATGCTGGGATTCGAACTCGCTGATGTGCAGTTCGCTGAGCAGGTTGAACAGCGTGGACGTATCCTGGGCGGGCGCATGATGGGTCGCATCGGTGCCGGTCAGGTGCTTAATTTCCAGTGCGATCGTGTCCTCGATACGATAGTATTCGCGGCGATCTTCTTCATCTAATGTCGACATGGCGAACCCATGGTAGTAGCGGTGGTCTGAGTGTAAAGCTGCTCGTTAAGCCCCGCCACAAGGACGTTCCCTTTCCTCCGAACAAGCCCCGACATGTTCAGACCTCTGTTTGTATTTATTGGCACGCGTTATACCCGTGCAAAACGCCGTAATCATTTTGTCTCCTTCATTTCCCTGACGTCGATGATCGGCCTCGCCCTTGGCGTTGTCGTGATGATCGTCGTGTTATCGGTGATGAATGGCTTCGATCATGAGATGCGCACCCGCGTGCTCGGCATGGTGCCCCACGCGACCATCGAAGGCGATCAGCCGATCAACGACTGGCAGAGCCTGGCCGACAAGGTCAAGGCAAACCCTCAGGTGCTGGCGATTGCGCCATTCACCCAGATGCAGGGTTTGCTGAGCAACAACGGCAAAGTGCAGAAGGTGTTGCTCAATGCGATCGATCCGGCGCAGGAGCGCAAGGTCTCGATCATCGACAGCTTCATGCAGCAGGGCCGCCTCGACGACCTGACGCCCGACAGCTTCGGCATTGTTATCGGCGACAAGGCGGCTACCAATCTGGGCGTTGGTGTCGGTGACAAGCTGACCTTCGTCACCCCGGAAGTCACCGTGACGCCAGGCGGAATATTCCCGCGGATGAAGCGCTTTACCGTGGTCGGTATTTTCCATGTCGGCGCTGGTGAGCTGGACGGCTACCTTGGCCTGACCAACCTGACTGACCTGGCGCGCTTGCATCGCTGGAAGCCGGATCAGGTGCAAGGGCTGCGTCTGAAGTTCGACGACCTGTTCCAGGCGCCACGCGTATCATGGGAAATCGCCCAGAAGCTGGGTGATCATGAGTTTTATGCCCGTGACTGGACCCGTACCCACGGCAACCTGTATCAGGCGATCCGTATGGAAAAAGCCATGATCGGCCTGCTGTTGTTGCTGATCGTTGCGGTTGCGGCCTTCAACATCATTTCCACGCTGGTGATGGTGGTCAATGACAAGAAGGGCGACATCGCGATCCTGCGCACCCTGGGTGCCACGCCTGGGGAGATCATGGCGATCTTCATGGTGCAGGGTACGGTCATCGGTGTGGTCGGAACGCTGATCGGTGCTGTGGTGGGGATTTTCGCCGCGCTCAATGTCAGTGCTGCCATCTCCGCCCTCGAAGGTCTGATCGGGCACAAGTTTCTCAGTGCGGATGTCTACTTCATCGACTACCTGCCTTCGCAATTGATGGCCGAAGACGTGCTGTTGGTCTGCGGCGCCGCATTGGTTCTGAGTTTCCTCGCCACCCTGTATCCAGCCTGGCGTGCGGCGCGCACCCAGCCTGCGGAGGCGCTACGTTATGAGTGAGTTGGGCATGAGTGATAAAGCAGTGCTGAGTTGCCGCAACCTGGGCAAATCCTACGAGGAAGGCCCGGAGTCGGTGGTGGTCCTGTCGGGCTTGCAGCTGGAGTTGCATCCAGGCGAGCGTGTAGCCATTGTCGGCAGCTCGGGTTCTGGTAAAAGTACCTTGCTCAATCTGCTCGGTGGTCTGGATACGCCTTCGCAGGGCAGCGTGTGGCTGGCAGGCGAAGAGTTGTCGGCCCTGGGCGAAAAAGCCCGTGGTCTGTTGCGTAACCGGGCGCTGGGGTTTGTGTATCAATTCCACCACCTGTTGCCTGAGTTCACCGCGCTGGAGAACGTCTGCATGCCGCTGTTGATCGGCCGCACGCCGATCCCGGAAGCCCGTCAGCGCGCCACGGCGCTGCTGCAGCGGGTAGGGCTGGGGCATCGTCTGGCGCACAAGCCGTCGGAGCTGTCCGGCGGCGAGCGTCAGCGAGTGGCGATTGCCCGGGCTCTGGTCAACCGACCGGGTCTGGTGATGCTCGATGAGCCTACCGGCAACCTCGACCATCACACGGCGCAAGGTATTCAGGATTTGATGCTGGAGCTCAGCACCTCGTCGCGCACGGCGTTTCTGGTCGTGACCCACGATATGAGCCTGGCCCAACAGATGGACCGTGTATTGCGTCTGGAAGATGGTCGTTTGATCGCTGCCTGATTCAGTCAGCCCGGCGCAGGTTGTCGCTGCGTCGGGGTCTTCGTTTTTTTCTACGGTGCTCCGCGAATGTTCAGACCGTTATCGATCTTTATTGGCACGCGCTATACCCGCGCCAAGCGCCGCAATCATTTCATTTCGTTCATTTCGATGACCTCGATGATCGGCCTCGCGCTGGGCGTGTTGGCAATGATCGTGGTGCTGTCGGTGATGAATGGTTTTCAGCGTGAAATGAGCTCGCGCATTCTCGGCATGGTGCCCCACGCAGTCATCGCTGGCGTGAAGCCGCTCGACGACTGGAAGCCGGTTGCCGCCGCCGCGATGAAAAATCCCGAGGTCACCGCTGCCGTACCCTTCACCGAAATGGAAGGCATGTTCTCCTACAAGGGCTCGATGCAACCGATTCAGATCAGCGGCGTCGATCCGGCGCTGGAACACCAAGTATCGATTGTTGCCCAGCACATCACTCAGGGTCGCCTGGAAGACCTCAAGGCCGGCGAATTCGGTGTGGTGCTCGGCGAAATCACCGCGCGGCGCTTTCGTCTGAATGTCGGTGACAAAGTGACCCTGATCGTGCCGGAAGCCAGCACTACTGCTGCGGGCGGTATCACCCCGCGCCTGCAACGGCTGACGGTGGTCGGTGTGTTCAAGGTCGGCGCCGAGCTCGATGGCACCATGGCCCTGATCAACGCTGCCGACGCCGCGCAGATACAGCACTGGCAGCCTGGTCAGGTGCAAGGCGTGCGTCTGGCGCTGAAAGATCTGTACACCGCGCCACAGGTCTCGGCGGCCATCGTGGCCGGTCTTGGCGCTGATTACCGCGCCGATGACTGGACTCACAGCCAGGGCAGCCTGTTTAGCGCGATGAAGATGGAAAAGACCATGATCGGTCTGTTGCTGCTGATGATTGTCGCGGTGGCGGCGTTCAACATCATCGCCACCTTGATCATGGTGGTGAACGACAAGGGCGCTGACATCGCCATCCTGCGCACTATCGGCGCCACGCCCGGGCAGATCATGACGATCTTCATGGTTCAGGGTACGGTCATCGGTGTTGTCGGCACGATCATCGGTGGCGTTCTGGGAGTGATTGCAGCGATCAACGTCAGTGAGATGGTGGGCTGGCTGGAGCGGGTTACCGGTCAGCACATCTTCAGTTCCGATGTGTACTTCGTGAATAACCTGCCATCGCAGTTGCAAGGTGGGGATGTGGTGTTGATCTGCAGCGCCGGATTTATCCTGAGCTTCCTTGCCACCCTGTACCCGGCCTGGCGCGCGGCACAGATCCAGCCGGCGTATGCGTTGCGGTATGAGTGATTGCTAGCGGTGTGTCAGGCGCACCGAATAAAACCATTCGCGAATAAATTCGCTCCCACAGAGTACGGAGATCTATTGTGGGAGCGAATTTATTCGCGAAGGCGTCCTGTCATTCGCCGCCGGAACTAAGCTGGTAGGTCAATTACAAACCGCGTCAAACCCTCTGCCGATTCGCAACGAATCTGCCCGCCATGGGCGCGGATGATCGACTGGGTAATGGCCAGCCCCAACCCTGCATGCTCGCTACTTCCTTCGTGGCGTGCCGGGTCCGCACGAAAAAAACGATCGAACAAACGCGGTAAAACGTCTGCCGGAATGGTTGCGCCGCTGTTTTCGATGCTCAGCTGCACCGCTTGAGCCAAGTGGGTTATATGCATTGCCACCTGTCCGCCTGCCGGGGTGAAGCGCAGGGCGTTGTCCAGCAGATTGGAGATCGCGCGGCGCAGCATGTTGCGATCACCGGCCAGCGTGGCGTGCCCCTCGCGTGACAGCCGCACTCGCGCCTCCTCGGCCAGCGGGGCAAAAAATTCCAGTACCGCATCCGCTTCGTCTTCGAGCTTCAGCGTTTCTCGCGTCGGATTAAGCAGGCCGTGTTCGGCCTTGGCCAGGTAAAGCATGTCGTTGACCATCTGTGCCATCCACTGCAACTCCTCAAGGTTACTGAGCAGGGCTTCGCGGTAGTCCTCGACCGGGCGTGGGCGGGTGAGGGTGACTTGAGTGTGGGTCAGCAGGTTCGACAGCGGGGTGCGCAGCTCATGGGCGATGTCGGCGGAGAACGCCGAGAGTCGCTGAAACGCGTCGTCGAGACGCCCGAACATGGCGTTGAACGCCTGCGTCAGTTCTGCCAGCTCCACTGGCATGTCCGTTTGCGGCAGGCGTGTGGTCAGCGAACTGGCCGAGACGCTGGCAGCGATTTCACTCATTTGCCTGAGTGGGCGCAAGCCGCTGCGGGCCGCCCAGGCGCCCAACAAAGCCGTGGCCAATGCAGAAAGGCCGACCGTCAGCCAGATCAAACGCTGCATGCGCTCAAGAAAGTGTTGGTGGTGCGTGATGTCCAGCAGCAGCGTCAGCTGCGGTGAACCAGCGTTGTCTGGCTCCAGCGAGGTCGTGTATACCCGGTAGTCAGTCCCTGCGCTATGCAGGGTTTGCAGCCCGGGGAGTGTCGGCAGTGTCACCGGTAGCGTCGGCAGGCTCTCAAACCAGATTCGTCCGTCGTTGCCGCTGATACGCAGCGTCAGGTCGGGCTGGTGGCTGAGTTCGCTCTGCAATGATGCTTGTCGAGCAGTGATATCGTTTTGGCTTTCAACGCCCTTCAAGGTCGTGCGCAGGGCTAGCAGCTTGCCGTCGAGCAATTGCTGATCCAGTTCGATGAAATGCGCCTCGCTGGCTCGGTTGAACAGTACACCGGCGGTCAACGACACCACGGCAGTGCAGGCGGCGAACAGCAGTGCCAGACGACTGCCGAGGGACAGGCGGCCCATCACAGGGCGCGCTCTTCAAGGACATAGCCCATGCCGCGCACGGTATGAATCAGTTTGTTTGGGTAGTCGTCATCGACTTTCAAGCGCAGGCGACGGATCGCGACTTCAATCACGTTGGTGTCGCTGTCGAAGTTCATGTCCCAGACCTGCGAAGCGATCAGCGACTTAGGCAGCACTTCGCCCTGACGCCGCAACAGCAGTTCCAGCAGCGAGAACTCCTTGGCCGTCAGGTCGATGCGTTGCCCATTGCGCTCGACACGTCGACGCAGCAGGTCGAGGCGCAAATCGGCCAGTTGCAGGTGTGTTTCCTGCGCGGCGTTGCTGCCCCGGCGTAGCAGGCTGCGTACCCGCGCGAGCAGTTCGGAGAAGGCGAAGGGCTTGACCAGATAGTCATCGGCACCCAGCTCAAGGCCGCGCACCCGATCCTCCACCGCATCGCGCGCGGTAAGGAACAGCACCGGCGCCTCCAGTCCGGCGTTACGCACCGCCTGGAGTATCTGCCAGCCGTCGCGGCCGGGCAGCATCACGTCGAGGATCAGCAGCGCGTAATCGCCGCTCAATGCCATGTGTTGACCGGTGGTGCCATCAGCCACCAGTTCGGCGATGAAGCCAGCCTCGCTCAAGCCCTGACGCAGGTAGTGGCCGGTTTTGGGTTGATCTTCGATGATCAGTAGTTTCATGGGCTACTCGTGACGAACGCAGCGGGGCTTTATGCAGCGGTACTTTATAACGCGAGCAACGGAAAGGACCGAAGCTGACAAAGTTGTAATCTTTCGGTCAGCTAACTGCCAGCGGAGCCTTTCTACAATGAGGTGATCGATTGTCGCTTATTTGGAGAAGTCTCATGGGGTCGCTTATACGCCTGGTGGTGGCTGTGGGGTTGCTGGTGCTGAGTCTGCCGCTGATGGCTTCCCCGGCCCAGACCCTCAGCTTTGGTCACGCTGCCCCGGCTGCTCAGGCCACGCGTACGGTCGAGGTGACCTTGGGTGATATGTTTTTCGAACCCAAGGTCGTGCAGGTCAAAGCCGGTGAGACGGTACGCTTCGTCCTGATCAACAAGGGCCAGTTGCTGCATGAGTTCAACCTCGGCGACGCGGCCATGCACGCCGAGCATCAGAAGGAAATGCTGGCGATGCAGCAAAGCGGCATGCTCATGCCGACCGGCATCAACCATGAGGCGATGGATCATAGCGCCATGAAAAACGGGATGGCCATGAAACACGACGATCCCAACAGTGTTCTGGTCGAGCCGGGCAAAACCGCCGAGCTGACCTGGACGTTCAGCAAGGCCAGCGATCTTGAATTTGCCTGCGATATTCCCGGGCATTATCAGGCGGGGATGGTCGGCAAGATCAACATTGTCGACTAGGCGCTGAAAGCTGTGGGCAAACCCTATAAACTTGCGGAGATTATTTAGCCAAGTCCCAGGTCCCCGCCATGCATCCCGCAGCCGAACACTCGCCGCTGGGCAAGTCCAGTGAATACATTGCCACCTACACGCCGTCCTTGCTGTTCCCGATCCCGCGCGCGGCGAAATGGGCCGAGCTTGGGCTTACGGCTGAAACCTTGCCCTATCAAGGTGTCGATTTCTGGAACTGCTACGAGCTGTCCTGGTTGCTGCCGTCGGGCAAGCCGGTGGTGGCCATCGCTGAGTTCAGCATTCCGGCAGACTCGCCAAATATCATTGAGTCCAAGTCGTTCAAGCTCTACCTCAACTCGCTGAACCAGACCGCGTTCGCTGATCGTGCAGAGCTGATGGCGACGCTGGAGAAGGATTTGTCGGCGGCTGCCGGCAAACCGGTCGGCGTGCGCATTCGCAGTCTGGCCGAGATTGAAGGCGAAGGCGTGGCGTCGCTGCCCGGCGTTTGCATCGATGAGCTGGATGTGAGCATCAATAACTACGAAACACCACGGCCAGAGCTGCTGCGTTGCGATGATTCACGGGTGGTCGAAGAACGCCTGCACAGTCATCTGCTCAAATCCAATTGCCCGGTCACCAGTCAGCCCGATTGGGGTAGCGTAGCCGTGGAGTATCGCGGTGCGGCGCTGGATCATGCCAGTCTGCTGGCCTATATCGTCAGCTTCCGCCAGCATTCGGACTTTCATGAACAGTGCGTCGAGCGGATCTTTCTCGATCTGCAACGTCTTCTCAAGCCGGAAAAACTGACGGTCTACGCGCGTTACGTGCGGCGCGGCGGGTTGGACATCAACCCCTATCGCAGCACCGAGGTGATCAGCCTGGAGAACCGCAGGCTGGCGCGTCAGTAAACAAAAAACCCGTCGATAAGACGGGTTTTTTGTGTCGGTGATTCAGGTGTTTTGCGGGCGGGTTTAAATCCCCATGTTGCCCAGGGTCTGGATGATATTGCGCAGCGTCCCGGCAATGGCTGGATGCTCCAGATCAAAGCGTTCCACGGCGAGATTGACGCCGTCGGACAGGCTCGAATCCTTGGTCACGGACTCCAGTTTGATTTGGTCTTCGATCTGCTGCATCAATTCGTGCAGGTTCTGGCGTTCCGATTCGGAAAGTGGTGGGTTCTGCTCCAGTTGCTCGCGCAGGGTGTTGAGTTGTTCTTGCAGTTCGCGGGCAGGCATAGCGTGCTCCCTTTATGGATAGTCTCTGGCATGGACCCCGGCGCTGGGCTAAAGGTCCCTGTTTACTTAAGACTAATCCACTCCGAAGCTGCGTGCATGATCTTGATCAAGCAGACACGATCACGGCTTCTCGCCCTTGGTGCGGCGCAAGCTGATATCGGCAAGGCAGGAAGCGAGCTCCCCAAGGTGATCGATCACTGAATGCACGCCAAGGCCATACAGTTGCAGGGTGGCTTGACCGCGTCGGTATTCGCGTTCGGCGCTGGTCAACGCTTGCCAATCGCTGGGTGACAATCCGCAGAGTGGGCCGCAGGAGGCCAGACCGACCGTCCAGAGTCCGGCGTTGAGCCCGGACTGCAACAGGCGTGGTTCGCCGCTGACCAGCACGCAACCATCCAGTTGTTTCACATTCAAGGTCATCAACGCCTGCCAGCACGCATCGGGTGCAGGCCAGTCGGCGCAGGTGCTGGAGCGATCAGCCGGCTGAATCCACTTGCCCAGTGGTGTGGCCAGGCATTGGCTTACACTGCCGGGCAACTCCTCCAGCCAGGCGCAGGGCACGCCTTGTCGGCTCAGTGTTTGCAGGATAGTCAGAGCGCCAGGCGTGACGTTGGCCTGTTCGCTGATCTTGGCGTGTACGTCCTGCTGCTGAGCGTTGAGCGCTCCCCGAGCCAACAAAGCCGGAGCGCGAGCGCCGAAGTCGACCAGGCAGCCGCTGAGGCCAAAGAGCAAGGCTGTGAAGGCGGGCGCAGGTACGAGAATGGGTTTGGTGTGTGGCGCAGGCATGGCAACGTCCCTGAAATATTCTCTTACGCTACGGGGGCTATATGACAGTCGCGTGAAAGCCCGATGGCAGGGGCGGTTATCGATGTTGTGCATTAGCACTATCAGTTCCGGCAGGGTGCCTAAATCGTTGCGTAAGGCTTTATACTGCCCGTCTTGACTTGCAGGGCATAGCGCCCGAACCATTAACCAGGAGTGTCAGCTATGCCCGTGACTGGTGCAGGCTTTATCAATCGTTTAGCTCAACTGTGCCTTTGTGTCGGTGTGGCGTTGGTTCCTATAGCTGCGCAAGCCGCTGATGAAGATCCGTGGGAAGGGGTCAATCGCGTTATTTTCCGCTTCAACGACACGCTTGATACTTACGCTCTGAAGCCTCTGGCACAGGGTTATCAGTTCATCACGCCGCAGTTCCTCGAAGACGGCATTCACAACATGTTCAACAACATCGGCGACGTCCGCAACTTCGCCAACGATGTATTGCAGGCCAAGCCGCACGCCGCTGGCGTCGACACGGCGCGTCTGCTCTTGAACACCACGCTCGGTGTGGCTGGCTTCTTCGACGTCGGCACCAAAATGGGCTTGCAGCGCAACGATGAAGACTTCGGTCAGACCCTGGGGCATTGGGGTGTGCCTAGCGGCCCTTACGTGGTTCTGCCGTTGTTTGGCCCTAGCACCGTGCGCGATGGCCTCGCCAAGTACCCTGACACTTACGACGCACCGTACCGTTACATGAACGACATACCGGCGCGTAATACGATCCAGGGCGTTGGTATTGTCGACACTCGTGCCAGCCTGCTGTCGGCCGAGAAATTGATCCTCGGTGACAAATACGTGTTCATCCGTAACGCCTACTTGCAGAACCGCGAGTTCAAGATCAAAGACGGCAAGGTCGAAGACGATTTTTAGTCGTCACCGAGCGATAAAAAAGGCGACCTCAGGGTCGCCTTTTTTATCCGTTAAAAGGACCGGACAAAAAAAGTATCAATTCATTGAAATAATCGTCAGTCCCAGCTTCTGGCCGCCTTCCTCCTCATCTGTCAGCCAGACCACCTCGGTTTCAGCTTCCAGCCCTTTAAGCGCCGCATGGTCGGAATCGATCCGCACGCTCAGCTTGTCTCCGACCTTGAACGAGCGCGGCACATGCACCTGCATGCCTGAGCTTGACAGGTCAACGCAGACCGCTGGAATAATCTGGCCGGCGTACAGCAGGGTGATGTCGGCCTCCACACGCATGCGGATGTAATCTCTCTTCTCCGCGTAGTCCCGATCATTTTGGCTCATGGCTTGCCCTTCGATTCTGTTGCTGATTTGTCTATTCTTATAACTCCACGTGATTTGCGATGTAAAGACACTCCGTGACCTTGGCGTGAGCTTGAAACGCCCGGCGGATGGGAGTACCGTCTGCGCCTTGAAGGGCACCTTTGAATGGCAATGCGCGCGACCAAAAGTCTGTCGCTGCTGTTTTAGAGAGGCTAGAAGCGAATCCAGTACGCGGTCCGGTAAAACCGAACCGCCTACGCCAACCTACTCTGGCGCCGTTTGCCCACATGCAGAAAACCAGTGCCACGCTGCTGATAATCGATGACGACGAAGTAGTGCGCGCGAGCATCGCCGCCTATTTGGAAGACAGTGGCTTCAGCGTCCTGCAAGCGAGCAATGGCTTGCAGGGCCTCCAGGTCTTCGAGCAAAAAAAGCCCGACCTTGTGATCTGCGACCTGCGTATGCCTCAGGTAGGCGGCCTCGAGCTGATCCGCCAGGTAACGAATCTTGCGCCCGAAATGCCGGTGATCGTCGTTTCCGGGGCAGGGGTCATGAACGATGCCGTCGAGGCTTTGCGCCTGGGCGCCGCCGATTATCTGGTCAAACCCCTGGAAGATCTGGCGGTGCTTGAGCATTCGGTGCGTCGAGCCCTGGATCGTGCGCGACTGATGCTGGAAAACCAGCGCTATCGCCAGAAGCTCGAAACCGCTAACCGCGAACTCGAAGCCAGCCTGCATTTGCTCCAGGAAGACCAGAACGCCGGTCGTCAGGTGCAAATGAACATGCTGCCGGTCAACCCTTGGGTGGTCGACCAGTTCCAGTTCGCCCACGAAATTATCCCGTCGTTGTACCTGTCCGGTGATTTCGTGGATTACTTTCGGGTCGATGAGCGTCGCGTGGCGTTTTATCTCGCCGACGTATCCGGGCATGGGGCTTCGTCGGCCTTTGTCACGGTTCTACTGAAATTCATGACCACGCGCCTGTTGTTCGAATTCAAGCGTAACGGCGCCATGCCGGACTTCAAGCCTTCGGAAGTGCTGGGCCATATCAACCGTGGATTGATCAACTGCAACCTGGGCAAGCATGTGACCATGGTGGGCGGTGTCATCGACGAAGAAACCGGGAAATTGACCTACAGTATCGGCGGCCATCTGCCGTTGCCGATTCTGTACACGCCCACGGATGTCCACTATCTGGAAGGCCGTGGCCTGCCGGTCGGACTGTTCAATGAGGCAACCTATCAGGATCACGTACTGGACTTGCCTGAGACCTTCAGTCTGACCTTACTTTCTGATGGGATTTTGGACCTTTTACCGGGTGATACACTCAAAGAGAAAGAAGCCGTGTTACCTCAAATGGTGAAGACGGCGGGCGGCAGCCTGGATGGCCTGCGTCAGGTTTTTGGATTGGCCACGCTAGGGGAGATGCCGGATGATATCGCCTTGTTGGTGTTGAGCAGGAATCTTTAATGAGTACTGGTAGAATCCAGTTCGCCGAGCAAGAAGGCACCTTTGTCCTCAAATTCGTGGGTGAAGTGCGTCTGACACTCTGTTCGGCTTTGGATACAACTATTGAAAGAATTTTCACCTCGCGGAATTTTTCCGCAATCGTGATCGATTTGACCGAAACCCGCAGCATCGACAGTACGACGCTCGGCTTGCTGGCCAAGCTGTCGATCATGTCGCGACAAAAAGTAGGGCTATTGCCGACCGTTGTCACCACCCACGAAGACATCACCCGGCTGTTGCAGTCGATGGGCTTCGATCAGGTGTTCAACATCGTTGATCGGCCGATCAGATGCCCTGAGTCCCTGACCGATTTGCCGTCGCAGGATCAGTCCGAAGAAGTGGTGAAAGCCAAGGTGTTGGAGGCGCACAAGATCTTGATGGGCCTGAACGACTCGAATCGCGAGGCGTTTCACGATCTGGTCAATGCCCTCGAACGGAACTGAGAGCAACCAGCGCTGCTGACACGACAGCAGGGACACGGGAATTAAAAAGGGCGGACCTGTAAAGGTGCCGCCCTTTGATGCATTCAGGCCTTGGCGGCGAGCAATGCCTCGAGTTTTTCCTGATCGCGAGCGAACTGACGAATACCTTCGGCCAGCTTCTCGGTTGCCATCGCGTCTTCATTCGACGCCCAGCGGAACTGGTTTTCGTTGAGGCTTTGACGCGCTTCACCGGTATTGCCCGGCGCCAGTTTGCGCTCCAGCGTGCCGTTGTCCTGCGACAGCTGTTCCAGCAAGTCCGGGCTGATGGTCAGGCGATCACAGCCGGCCAATTGCTCTATCTGGCCAAGGTTGCGGAAGCTGGCGCCCATGACCACGGTCTTGTAGTCATTGGACTTGTAGTAGTTGTAGATCCTGGTGACAGACTGCACACCTGGATCTTCGGCACCGACAAAGTCATGGCCGGCCGACTTTTTGTACCAGTCGTAAATCCGCCCTACGAACGGCGAGATCAAGAACACACCGGCCTCGGCACAGGCAACCGCCTGGGCGAACGAGAACAGCAGGGTGAGGTTGGTCTGGATGCCGTTTTTTTCAAGCTTTTCGGCAGCACGAATGCCTTCCCAGGTCGACGCCAGTTTGATCAGAATCCGGTCGCGGCCAATGCCCGCGTCATCGTAGAGACCGACCAGACGCTCGGCGCGTTCGATCATGGCGTGGGTATCGAACGACAACCGGGAGTCCACTTCAGTGGACACACGCCCCGGCACAACATTCAGAATTTTTTGACCGATAGCGACGGCAAAACGATCGCAGGCCAGGCCAATATCGTTTTTGCTACCGCTGAAAGCTTTCGCGAGCAGTTCGGCATTGTTCGAACTGGAGGCGGCTTTAAGCAGCAAAGAAGGGTTGGTCGTAGCATCCACCGGCTTGAGGCGGGCGATGGCATCAAAATCGCCAGTGTCAGCGACCACAGTGGTAATTTTTTTGAGTTGATCCAGCTTGGAAGTCATGAGTGTGCTCTGTCCTGTGCGGTTAGATGACATTACCCGAGCGCTGCCAGCCACTCAAGGGCGCATCCTTATCGATGCCCCAAGAAGCGGATAAGCGATCCAGAATCATTTGAGCCCGATCCGCACAGCTTGTTCCCCAAGCGACGATTTGACTAGCGACCTTCCAGCAACTGCGCAGCCTGATCGAGCAACGCCAACGGATCTTTCGCCTTATGGATATCGACCGACAGCAACTGCCGAAACCGCCGTGCCCCCGGAAAGCCCGTGCCAAGCCCCAGCACATGACGAGTGATGTGATGCATCGAACCGCCGCTGGCAATGTGCTCGGCGATATAAGGCCGCAACGCCGCCAACGCCTCCGCCCGAGAGATAACCGGCGCGGAGCTGCCAAACAGCTGCTGATCAACGTCGGCCAGAATATAAGGGTTGTGATAAGCCTCACGCCCCAACATCACACCATTGAATACCTGCAGATGCTCATGGCACTGCTCGAGCGTCTTGATCCCGCCGTTGAGGATAATTTCCAGATCGGGGAAATCCGCTTTCAACCTGGCCGCCACGTCATATTGCAACGGCGGAATATCGCGGTTCTCTTTAGGCGACAACCCCTCAAGAATCGCAATCCGCGCATGCACCGTGAAGCTTGTACATCCGGCCTCATGCACCTGCCCGACAAAATCACACAACTGTGCGTAACTGTCCCGGCCATTGATCCCGATCCGATGCTTCACCGTCACCGGAATAGACACCGCATCCAGCATCGCCCTCACACAATCCGCCACCAACCCCGGATGCGCCATCAACACCGCACCAATTAAATTGTTCTGCACTCGATCACTTGGGCAGCCGACGTTCAGATTGACCTCATCGTAGCCGGTGGCTTCAGCCATGCGTGCGCACGCTGCCAGGTCGGCTGGGACGCTGCCGCCTAGCTGCAGGGCTAGTGGGTGCTCCGCTTCGTCGTGGCGAAGGAAACGGTCGTGATCGCCGTTGAGAAGCGCGCCGGTGGTGACCATCTCGGTGTAGAGGAGGGTGTTTTTCGACAAAAGCCGTAGGAAAAAACGGCAATGTCTATCGGTCCAATCCATCATCGGCGCAACGGAGAAGCGTCTGGATACCGTAGAGCTTGTATCTACCGGGCTTGTAGCTGATTTCTGTACCATTTTGCTCTACGTGTTTATTGCAGGTTTTAGAGGCGAGTCATTATCGATGATTTGATAGTTGACCGGGGGCTCAGTGCGAAAGGACATCTCGGAACACGTCAGGGCGCAGAGCCGCAATGTGCAGCAATGATCTGGCAGCACCAGAAGGCGAGCGTCGTCCTTGTTCCCATTCCTGCAGAGTGCGCACGGAGACGCCCAGAAGCTCTGCGAACTTGGGTTGTGAAAGCCCGGTTTTGCTCCGTGCTTCAGCGGCCTCTGTGATTTCCACAGTATGGACATGTCCATGACGACCGGCTTTGACATCGATGATGGCAGCCAATAGTTCTTCGCCAATATTGCGTTTGGCGTCACGCTCGATCAGTTCTTTTTCAGTCAGGGGCATGATTCATCTCCTTTGCGATTTTTCGCAGGATGTGCGCTGGGATATTTTCGGTAGCGCCTTTGCCATAAATCAGCAGGGTAACCAACGCTCCGCTGGCGAGCTGTGCCGTATAGATGACCCTTACAGATCCGCTCTTGCCGCGACCGTCGACGCTCCAGCGGACTTTACGGCAGCCATCGGAGCCAGGCACGACCACACCGGCATCGGGATTGTTGGCGAGAAAGGTCATGAATGCACCTCGCTCTTCTTCGGTCCAATAGTCAGGCCATAGCTTGGTGAACAGTGGAGATTCAATGATTGTGAGCATTGCCTGACTATACGTCTTTGACGTACTTGCGGCAAGAGAAGAGTCAAATGAAAAAGTGCCGGATGGTTCGGGGCTGTTCGGAATGGGCGCTGTGTACCTTTGTGGGTTGATGTTTAAACGGCTCTTGTCGTTTTTTTTGAATGAACCAAACTAACAGGACTTAGTTTACTTCGGGGCGTCCGTTATGCTCACCATCAACATTCATGAAGCCAAGACCCACCTGTCACGCCTGATCGATCAGGCCGTACGCGGTGAGCCCTTTATTATTGCCAAAGCGGGCAAGCCGCTGGTCAAGGTTATGTCGTTGACCTCGCCCGAACCTGGCCAAGTTAAGCGCTTGGGTTTCATGGCAGGACAGATCAATGTGCCCGATGACTTTGACCGGATGGGGAGCGATGACATCGAGCATCTGTTTGGCGGTGAGGCATGAAGCTACTGCTCGACACCCATCTACTGTTGTGCGCTGCTGGCGACCCAGGTCGTTTATCTGATACTGCCACCGCCCTGATTAGCGAGCCCGAGAACGAGCTATTTTTCAGTGCTGCCAGTCTGTGGGAGATCGCTATCAAACACAGTCTGGGCCGCCCAGACTTCAAAGTGGACGCACGGGTATTGCGTCGTGGGTTGCTAGACAACGGCTATAGCGAACTGCCCATTGGCAGTGAGCATGCAGTCGCTATCGATAGCCTGCCTGATATTCACAAAGACCCTTTTGACCGCATTTTGGTAGCCCAAGCGACCGTCGAAGGGATCACACTGCTAACCGCTGATTCGTTGGTTGCGCAGTATCCTGGACCTGTGCAAAGGGTTTGATGTTTGTCATCCTTTGCCCTTTTTGTTCCCCCTAATGATCGCGCCAATAGGGGTAATGAGACCGGCCCCCTGATTCCTCACGTTGCCCACCGCGTGATCTACCTTGAACCATTCGAACGTCTCGGAAGGCTCGCCCTGCTGCAGGAGCATCTGCTCGGCGCGCTCCTTTGGAGTTGCCGGGGTGAGCCACTCCCGGGCTAGTTCCGGAGCCAGGACGACAGGCCGCCTGTCGTGGATGTCGACCATTCCGCCAGCGCCGTCCGCTGTGATGATCACGAAGCCATCGTGCTCTTGCGGCTCTCGGTTACCGGTAGGGTATTGGCCAAGGGCTGCACACAGAATCGGCGCACGGTCCCGACGCCGGATGAGGTAGGGTTGCTTCTTCGGACCGCCTTCATAAACCCACTCGAACCAGTTATCGATCGGCGTAATAGCCCGGTGTGGCCAGATTGCGTGGAAGAAAGGACCGTGCGCGACCTTGTCGACCCTGGCATTGATCGGCGGCGGACGGTCGGTCGCCCAATGCGGTCGCCATCCCCAGCGGACAAGGTCGGCGTGTAGTACTTCGCCTTCTAGATGGAGAAGAGCTACCTGGGTAGTCGGCGCGACGTTGTACCGTTCGATGGGTTGATCACCCACGGTATTGACCAGCGCATTAGGCATGCTCAGCGCCTCCACGAAGTCATGGATACCCCGGTACTGGGACAGTCTTCCGCACATAACAGCCCTCTGTCGAATTTTCACCGCCTGTGGTTGACCTGAAGTTTAGATGAAAGTTAACTGTATGGATAAACAGTTATCCGAGGCGCCCCATGTACTTTCGAATCACCCAAATGAGGCTGCGCGGCATAGCTTTGCCCATGAAAGAAATTCACGGCGCCAAGCCCCTGGAGGGCGATATTTATGTCCAGACGGACAAATGCGTGCTGCTGAATCGGCATGCAGAGGTGGCCACGTCAGGAAGATAAACCCTGTTGGGTCAGGTCCAAGTGCCACGGAATCCGCAAAGGTCGGCAGCGCGGATTGCCCTCGTATATCGTTTACTCACTACTTATGGGGGAGAACCCATATGCGTCTTGTTAGAAACTTACCCGGAATTTCTTGGTATATTTTTATTTAATACTATACCTAGACTTAAGTGATGCTGCTACAAACCTGGCTTCATATACCAATCCTTGTATGGCCGGTTTCTCTTTGAAACACACAATCGTATTGGTGGTATTGGGGTAGGTAATGAAGAAGCTTTGTCCGCCGTAGGTGGTTGCAGTTCCGTATGCCGTATTTCCGACGACTGTCGCCGCCGCTTGCGTTGTTTTTTGTGCTGTATAATTGGCTCCAGTGGAGTTATCCGTCATGTTTGCAATCACAAAGTAAGCGAAACCATTTTGCAAGGCCACTTCGGCACTCCGAAGAAGCGCAAGATCTGTCACTCTTCCTGGTGAGTCGTATCCATCCCCCTGAAAGCCGGCTTGAAAAATATTTTCACCTAGCTTAGTGTCAAAATAGCCATTGAATCCTGGGAAAGTGCTTTGGGGGGTATAGGTTGAGGCGCAAGATGAGAGCAACAGTGTAGTGAGCAAAACAAAAGTATTTTTGAAAATCGTGTTCATGGGAACTCCTGAGTTAAATACCTAATGTTTGAGTTAAGGGTCTGGCCGCCCGGAGCGAAGCGCGGGGTGAACGTTACCTCCTGCACGTTCTTAGCTCTCATGTATCTAACTCCACCAGATCAGGCTCAGTTGAAGGGTGCGCTTGTCGAAGCGTCTCAATCAGCGCCAAAGCGTTGTTCATTGCGCTGCGAAGACAGGTGGTGTTTACGATTGCGAACGTTTCCGATTGAGCCACCCCTGGCTGAGCTCTGATTATTGCGTAAATTCGCTTCGTTCGTCCTTCCATCTGTGATGCTGTATCGCCACGCACGATGTGCGTAAAGGTTGCGAAGAAATTGAAGATCTTCATCGCACTGTTCTCTGGCAGAGATATGTTCAAGATAGCTTGAATGTATTTCCGGAGTCGGCTGTAAGCGGAGCTATTCGTCTAGTAAACTTTCGCCCATGATGTGGGAAAGCATCGAGCGTCCGACGGTTGCCAAGCCCTCTCCACCTCCCAGCAGCATCTTCGCTTTTTCCACCGTCAGATTTCCTAGGTCGCGCTCCTTAAGAATTTTATTGGTAAGCACTGACTTAGCCACTATTAGGCTTGCCGCAGCCGGCTGCGATAGGCCATCAGGCATTGACTCTTGAGGCGCAATTTGAAGTTGGAGGGCATGGCCGTACGCAGTACCGACGGCGTGTGGCATCTCCCGCAAGTGTTTGTCTCGAAACTCTTTTACGAACTCCGTCATCATGTTAAACACGCGTTGTTCCTCGTCGTCCAACAGCCGCTGCGCTGCCTCTCGACTTGCCAAAGTCATCAGCCTGCCTGGGGGGATGAGTCGCAGTCGCTCTAGCATTGCCATAGCCGCGCTCTCGAGATGCCAGTCGATAGTGCGTGCGACGAAGGTTGATAGCTGTCTTTCTGCAATGCCGTTTGACAATGAATTGCGCAGGTGCTCGGTCTGGCTTTGTTTGGGAGGTGTGATGCGCAGGGCAGCGCCCGGCTGCACGTACTCGCTCTGGTCATTCGGGGGATGCGGTGACAATGGGTCTAGGTGCACCACCACCGTATGATCTGATAGCGCTTTGAATTCACCGAAATCGATCCCGAAGCAAAACACACCGAACAGACAGAGATACGCTGTAGCGTGCATGGTCTCCTGCGAGGTGGACAAGACGATCGTATGCGAGAAGCGAAACGGTGGCGTCGGCAAAGTTTCCAGAAGCTCAGTAGACTCCCACCAGACGTGTTCGGGGGAGGCTACTTCATCTTCCTTTCTCGCTGCGGAGTCTATAAGGCTTGCTTTCAACGACTCCAAATCTGCCGTCTTTTCTCGCGCGAGTTCGGGATGATATTTTGCGAAGTAAGTCATGCTCACATAGCTGATCGCGGCAAGAAACTTTGGACCACCGATGCTAAGGCTGAAGCCGATATTCTGATCCTGCAGCCGAGGTACAGGATGGCCTTTCGCCAAAATTATAATGTCGCCGTTGGTTTCCAAGGCCTTGAACTTACCCATCAGGTGTTTAGGCACCGCTACTACCATCTGTTCCCTGTCATCGCCAACTTGCGTCCTTGCAAGTATGCGCGTGCTTTGTGGAACAAATCTTTGCCCTTCGATCGAATAGAGCGATCCGTCTGCCGATGCAATGATCGGCGGTTGAGGAGCCTTCTTTCGATCGTGCCGCACTTCGAGCATGCCGTTGAATAAGGCCAGTTGATCAGCCATTACCGCTACGAAGGGCGACAACCCCTCGTTGTGGATTTTGCAGTAGATTCCATTATGTGTTCTGCGGCCACCCAAGGCAGCTGGAAACAGATGCTCACCTGAGCCTGCCGGATTGCCACAAATGATGCACGTCCTGACCGGTCTTAACGCTTGCTTGGCTTCGTCTACGTTGTGCGGTTGCATAGCGTTCTGGTTGGACAAGGCTTCGACTCCATTCGGAAAATCGAAATCATAGCAGCACAAAGGCCGGAGGCTCGATTTGCGAAACGCGCAATGGGGTTGGGTGGTACGTAACTGGAACAGGAGAAACCGAGCAGGCCTGAGGGCGTTTGTTTCCGTGGGCTGAACTTCTAGTAGCTCCAATCCATCACCGAAAAGGCTGATGATTTTGCGCCTGACTGGCAGCAATCGACTGTGGATTCAACCGGTCGATGCAACAGATTGGCTTTATCGCGCAGCGTCCAGCAACCGAAGAGAGCGACCTTGAGTGCATTGTTAGGCCGCGTTCTCGCGGTACGTGCCATCGGAATGCCTAGCCCAACCAGATTTGTAAATTCCGGTGGTGCTTAAGATACATAGATCAGCTCTCAGAGGAAATGATTGAGTCGTGACTGGATTCAGCAGCTAGTTTCAATCGGTCAGCTTTACTAATGTATTTAGACTTGCTTGGCGGTGCCAATTTGGCACTAGCCTTTTTGGCGTGAGCCTTTAATAGCTGCTTTATTTTTTTACGACGATTCATATTTTTCTACTCAGCTTGTAAGTTCTTGAATGATGTCAGCTTAAAATATTGAACCAGATCCCTGTGGCGCGTTTTTAGTGCATAACGTTGTAGAGGAAAAGCCACATGACTACAGAGCACATTACGGAGTCACGTGCATTGTGTCCATGGTCCTCTTCTGGCCGTTATCTGCCCCTGATGTAAACGCACATATCCATAGCGGAAAGGTCGCTTTAGAAGATTTTGGTGGTACAAAACTGGTACGGGGGAAGTAGAAAGACTCTGTAAGCCTCTGTTTTAAAGGGCTATATGGTTGGCCGCTCCCATCCATCACACTGAATCCCTCAAAATCGTGGAGGGGAGGGTTGCCCCTTCGCAAATAAAAGACCAAAATTAAGACCTAAATAGGAGTCTTAATAATGCAAAGCGTACTGGCCGATATGGCCGTCAGTGTGTCCGAATTGAAGAAAAACCCCTCTGCCGTGCTGAGTGGAGCCCATGGTGGTCCGGTTGCTGTGCTGAATCACAACCGGGTAATGGGATACATGGTACCGGCAGACGTGTTTGAGGCAATGATGGAGCGTCTGGATGATATGGATTTGGCAGAGCTGGTTCGTGCTCGTAGCCATGAGACCCCTGAGCCGGTAAGCCTGGATGACCTATAAGCTTGAGTTCTTGCCGTCCGCGCGCAAGGAGTGGGACAAGCTTGGGCATACCCTGCGCGAGCAGTTCAAGAAAAAGTTGGCGGAGGGTATTGTGCTGCCTCGGGTGCAGGCGGATTCACTGCATGGAATGCCCGACTGCTACAAGATTAAGTTGAAATCTTCAGGCTACAGGCTGGTTTACCAAGTAATTGATGAGCGAGTTGTCGTATCTGTCGTAGCTGTGGGTAAGCGAGAGCGTAGTGCAGTGTATGAATGGGCGAGGAAACGCTAGAGGCAAGAACTTTCAGGCCATATCAATGTTGTTGTCAGCATCAAGTACATTGGACGGATTTATTTAGAAATTTTTAATTGCTTTGAAGCGCTACGCTTTTCATTCGGCTTATCTGTCGAACATCAGGCAGTAATGAATAAGCTGATCTTCAATACTTTGCTTTTGTGCCAGGATCAGCCCGATAACAACCAGTTGCTCGAAAAGAAATCGCCTGAAACCTCGCTGGCTGGATCGGCATCTCTAAAAGGTGCGCAACTGGGTGGAGCGCTTTTTCCAGAAGCCGAAGCAGTATCGCCGGATCGTAACAAGGTATGAACGACGGGCAAGAAACTATCAGTCGATGCTGAGCCTGGCATCAGCCGTCATATGGCTGGCCTGATTGAGAGCGCCACCTGGCTATAGTTGAGGCGTGATGATCGTTGTGATGGGGTCGCAGGTGAGCTAATTGGGGGCTGTCCCCGGTTTACGTTATTCACGATCTGGGAGGGCGCCATGGCAGCTGTTACCGATACGCTGAAGCTGTTTCTCGCCGGCGACGTCATGACCGCCCGCGGCATTGACTCAGTACTGCCGCATCCTGGCGATCCGCGGCTTTACGAAGCTTACGTCAAGAATGCCGGCGATTACGTCCGGCTGGCAGAAAGACTCAATGGCTTGATTCCCCGCCCAGTCGATTTCACCTATGTCTGGGGCGCTGCGCTGGATGAGTTCGAACTTCACCAGCCACACGCACGCATCATCAATCTGGAAACTGCGGTGTCCCGCCGCGGACGACCGGAGCAAAAGGGCATCAATTACCGCATGAGCCCGGAGAACTTCCCGGCCATCAGCGCAGCCGGCATCGACTGCTGCGTGCTGGCCAACAACCATGTGCTGGACTGGGGGGCAGCCGGCCTGGCCGATACGCTAGAGACCCTATCGAGCAACGGTATGTGCAGCGCCGGCGCCGGGCACAACCGGCAATCTGCCGAAGCGCCCGCCGTGCTGCCGCAGCTTGGCGGGCGGCGCTTGTTGGTGTTTGGCCTCGGCGCACCCGACAGCGGCATTCCGCCGGACTGGGCCGCCACGGATAGACGCGCGGGCGTCGCGCGGCTGGAGGATCTGTCGATGCAAAGCCTGCGCCCTGTGGCCAAACGGATTCTCGAGGGCAAAAATCAGGGGGATCTGGTGATCGCTTCCATTCACTGGGGCGGCAACTGGGGGTTCGATATCCCGCGGGAGCAGGTCCGGTTCGCCCATGCCTTGATCGACGAGGCCGGAGTTGACTTGGTGCACGGGCATTCCTCGCACCACGTCAAGGGCATCGAGGTGTACCGCGAACGCCTGATTCTCTATGGCTGCGGTGATCTCCTGAGCGATTACGAAGGCATCGAGGACCACACAGCCTTTCGCGGCGACCTGGGGTTTCTATACTTTGCCTCGTTGGACCCGGGCGGGCAGCTGCAGTCGCTGGACCTGATACCCACCCGCCTCCGTCGCTTTCGCATCTGTCGCGCCGAAGGGGATGACCGTCAATGGCTGCACGACACCCTTTCTCGCGAGTGCGCACGCTGGGGCAGCAGCATCCAGCTGGGCGCGAAAAATGCCTTCGAGTTGCGTTGGTAGGAGCGTCTGGACACGACTAAAGTAACCGCTCCACAAACCCCCACCCTTTAAAAGCCTGTCATCGGTTTGGATGCATCAGCCACGCTGGAGCTATCGCAATTTATAAACGACGACGAGTTCAGCCAGCGCTGATCAGGATAATAAGAAAATAGTAACTGGCCATCTTTCATTGAGTCGATGAGTTGATGAGCAATGGCAGGGCGTACGGCGGGGCAACCTAAACTTCTACCAATACGGCCATTCAACCGCGCCATATCGCGACTGACATAGGGTGCCCCGTGGATGACAATCGCTCGGTCGAGTGCATGATCGTTGAAACCAGGCTCCAATCCCTCCATGCGCAAGGAATAACCGTTATGACCGAGATAGGTCGAACGCGTCCGATATAACCCAAGGCTGGTGGCCATGCTTTCATTCTGGTTGGAAAATTGGCTGGCCATATTTTCGCCGCTGTTCCGGCCGTGCGCGACCAGTTCGTGAAAAAGTAATGTGCGGTGTTGCAGGTCAAAAACCCACAGTCGCTGCTCGGTTGAGGGAAGAGAATAATCAATCACTGCGAGCCTTTGGGCAGGTACTGTGCCTTGCGCCAACCTGCACTGCGACGCACGTACGGCCAACGCGATAACTTTGGCGTTAGCGTCTGGTGCCGCTTTGACCAGCGCGGCCTCAAGCGAATCGGCGTAGGCTGCTTCTACAGAAATGGACATCAGGAGCATGGCTGCCATTAAAAAGCCAAAGCGGTCCAGCGTCATGTGCGTGATCTCATCACTATTCATACGAGTCTAGCAGTGTGACGGATGCTAGCTCTCATGTACGGAAAATTAAGGATTGTCCATGCGGCAGCGATCAAATTTATCCATGTTAAGCCGCGTCTTTTTTATGGGACTCCTGATAGGCCACTCAGCGACAGCACAGTCTTCGCCTATTTTGTTGACGACTCCATCACCCAGCGCCATTGACGTTGCGCCAGCCAACGCCGTCGCACAGGCGATCCAGGCAATTCTCGCCCCCGGGGGCTCAACTTCTTCCCCTCTACTCGCCGCCTCACCGCGTCACCAACGCGTGGATGTCAATCGTGCGGTAATCGATTTTTATGCTCAGCGAAGCTTCCGTCCTGCCTGGACCGACGATAGCGACGCAGCCCAGCTGTTGAAAAGCCTGAACAATACTCAGGCAGACGGTCTGGACCCTCGTGATTTCCGCATTGATGATCTGGCCAGGGCCGAAGCGTCGATGCACGCAACGGCGCCAACCCCCGCACAACGCGCGACGTTTGATATAGCTGCCACCCATACTTACATTACGGCGCTGCTCCAGTTGCGGCGCGGCAAAGTCGACCCCTCTCGTCTGGAAATACATTGGAACTTCGATCCAATCGACGTCGATCCTCGTGAAGACGTCAAAGGCTTTTTCGACGCAATCGAAACCCATGCCGTAGCGCGCGCGTTCGATCAAGCGCCGCCACAAAATGCGATTTACGGCAGGTTACGACAGGGGTTAGCGCAACTGCGCAGGGTTCGAGACAGCGGCGGCTGGCCGCGGATTGCCGCAGGGCAGGTTCTCAAGCCAGGCGTGGCCGACGTCTCAGTGGCGGTGTTGCGAGCCCGTTTGAGTGCCGGTGGTTATCTGGACGCACAAATGGCAACAGGGATTGACTACGACGAAACCGTTACAGCTGCGGTTAAAAAATTTCAAACCGAGCAATACCTTCCGGTGGACGGCGCCGTGGGTGGGGCGACACTTGCGGCGTTGAATATACCGATAGAGGCGCGGATAGACCAAGTCCGAGTGAATATGGAGCGGGCGCGTTGGCTACTGTATAAGCTTCAGGGAACTTTCGTGGTCGTTGACATCGCCGGGTACAAGGTCGCGCTTTATCGCAACGGTAAGGCTATATGGCGCTCTCGTGTACAGGTCGGTAAACCCTTCCGCAGCACACCGGTATTTCAATCCGAGATTACTTACATAACGTTCAATCCTACCTGGACAGTTCCACCGACGATTCTCAACAGTGATATTCTGCCCAAGGTGTTAAAGAATCCTCATTACCTTGACGCAAACCTTATTCGAGTCCTTGACAAGCAAGGGGCTGTCGTCGATCCGTCGACCATCGATTGGCACAACCCGCACGGCATCACGCTCCGTCAGGATGCTGGCCCTGACAACTCTCTCGGCCAGGTTGTCATTCGGTTTCCAAATGACTATGCGGTTTATCTCCACGACACGCCTCATCGAGACTTGTTCGCTCAATCACGCCGTGCCACCAGTTCAGGCTGCATCAGGGTCGAAAACCCGCTTCAGTTGGTAGAACTGTTGTTCAACGACCCGATTCGTTGGAGTGCCGCCGCGATTCAGGCGAAGTTAGCCAACGGTAAGACAGAAAATATCAGTCTCCCCGTAAAAGTGCCTGTGTTGTTAGCCTATTGGACAGTGGATCTGAGTGATGATGGTCGAGTGGCTTTTAAACCCGACGTGTACGGGCACGATTACGCAGTGCTGCGGGCGCTGAATTTACCTTCAGAACTGTCCATTTTAGATTTGCCGCGAGCAGGATTTCCTTCTGTGGCGACGAGGCAAAGCAAGGGGCAGTAGCGCAATGAAAAAGCCCGGCGCTGGGCCGGGCTCTCAAATTTACATATCAACCTGGCGTATCGGGGAGCCTCGTCTACTTAGATATGTAACCACGCCAGCGTGCCCAGCAGTACACTGACTCCAGCCGCACTGTATGCCACCCTTTTTAGCCACTCCTTGCGCGTCAGCAAGGTAATCGCCGCCAGCGAAATAGCAATCTGAATCGCCGTCATCGCCTGCGCCCAGCGGTGATGTTGATGCAATGCTAATTCCGACTTTTCATCCCACTCGCGAGCTTCCACCTCGAGTGCTTCGGCTTTCTGCCGCACCACTTCTTTTTCACTTTTATAGCGCTGTACCTCCGCGCTGTAATGCGCGGCATCGAGGCCGGGGATATGGACCGCCAGTTCAGACAGGTTTTGTCGGCTGGATTTGGCCTGGTAGTAATTCCACTGGTTGGAGGCTTCTGTTTTCTTGATCGCGGCGTTGTTTTTGTCCATTGCCGCTTCGCTCTCAGTGGAGCCGGTTTGATAGCTGAGCAAGGCGCCTATGGTCGCCATGATCGCCGTCATCACGGCTATCTTGCTGCCGAAACTGTCGCCGCGGGCATGGGCGTGCTCGGTGACGTGTTCCAGATGACGTTCGTGCGGGCTGGGGACTTCGAAGTCTTCAGACATGGACTTTGATCTTTGGGAGTGAAGAAGTATCGAAGTGTAAAGGTAGTGATCGCCGAAGGCGCTATATCAATTGATCGCCATCGAGGTTTCCCTACAACACCAAGAGCCCGCGCCAGGGAGCGAGGTCGGTGAGCGGTGAACGGGTGGGGGACGCAAGGGCAAGGCTAGAAAACCGTGTCCCCTTTCCTCGCACCGTGCGCCGTGCAAGTATGCGTGGAGTCATCCGCGCTTGCCGGGGTGCATGCCATGGACACCACCGAACTTTCGCCAATACTGACCGCCAATCGTCTGCAGGCCCTGCATAGAGAAGGTTTCGTCCTGTTGTCTGGGGTGCTGGATGGCGCTCAGATCGAAACGCTGCGCGACGCCATCGACCGCCTCAAGCCCCAGCACTGGGACTACAGCGGCCTGCTCGACCACTACAAGTGCGTGTTCAACCGCGACCCGCTGTGGCTGCCGTTTCTCGACCTGCCCGGGATCATCGAGCTGGCCGAAGCGGCCCTCGGCGACGATTGCCACCTCATTGGCCAGACCGCCTGGCGCTGCCATCCCGGTTTCGTCGGCCTCGCACTGCATCTGGACTATCTGGTGATGGAACTGCCACAAAGCCTGCTGGCCGATCCTACCTTCACGTTGCCGATGCAGATCTGCACCGCGCACCTCTACCTCGACGATATTGACGCCGATCTCTGCCCCACTCGGGTGATCCCCGGCAGCCACCGAGCCGGACGGCCGCCCGCCGTCGGTGAAAGTCAGTGGCAGGGTCTTACTGCGCAGGTGGTGCTGTGCCGGGCTGGCGACGTGCTGATGTTTCGCAGCGAACTGTGGCACGCAGGCGGCAGCAACCGGACCCTCGACCGCACGCGCTACCTGTTGCAGCTGCACTACGGCAGGCGCATGGTGGCGCAGAAGTTCGCACCATACCTGCACTGGCGTTTCAACCCCGCTGTGCTGGCGGCCGCCACACCGCGACAACGGCGCCTGCTGGGAGAACACCAGGAAGCCGAATACGACTGACCAGATGGGCGGTCGCCTTATCTCTTTCTTTTCAGCGCATGAATGCTACGTTGAAATATTCGCTGGCGGAACGGCCCTCTACTTTATACGCCCCCTGTTAGTGCTTCTGTAAACTCAATGTCCGGTCTATTTTACTTTTCAGAAAAAGTTGATCGCAAAATACACAATTAAACCCATTTATTACGCTTCTAGCGTATTTGCATGCTTTCCAATGATTAATTAATACGTACCGCATCGCCTCTGCTACGCTTTGTTCGACCCCTCTCCTCTTTGCCGTCGGCCTGTTCTTGTTTCAGTGCTGATCGGCGTCAATCTGTGAGCCTGCTCTGCAGTTATGGCGCGTACCCTTCGGGTAAAGCGCTACCGACTGAATATGCAACATTCGCATGGACGCAACAATGCATACGACCGGTTTTGGCAGTGGTTCTCATGATCGGCTTGATGGCAACACTGAGTTTAGGCGCCAGGAAAATTTGCTGAAGACGGGTGCCTTGCGGGACGCCATTTTCAACAGTGCCTATTTCTCCAGTATCGCCACGGATGAAAAAGGTGTGATCCAGATCTTCAATGTCGGTGCCGAGCGCATGTTGGGCTATACGGCGCTCGATGTGTTTAACCGGATCACGCCGGCTGACATCTCGGATCCGCAAGAAATGATCGCCCGGGCGGCCGCCATGAGCCTGGAACTGGGTACACCGATTACCCCAGGTTTCGAGGCCTTGGTATTCAAAGCTTCGCGCGGGATCGAAGACATTTACGAGCTGACCTATATCCGCAAGGATGGCAGCCGCTTCCCGGCGGTGGTGTCCGTCACGGCACTGCGTGATGATCACAATTCCATCATTGGCTATCTGCTGATCGGCACCGACAACACTGCGCGCAAGCAAGCGGAAGAGGCGCTGCTCAAGGCGGGCGCGCTGCAGAGCGCGATCTTCAATAGCGCCAATTTTTCGAGCATTGCCACGGACGCCAAGGGTGTGATCCAGATTTTCAACGTCGGCGCCGAACGGATGCTGGGCTACACGGCTGCCGAAGTGATGAACAAGATCACACCGGCCGACATTTCCGATCCACAGGAGGTGATCGCACGCGCCAAAGCGCTCAGCGTGGAGCTCGATACCGTCATTAATCCCGGCTTTGAGGCGCTGGTGTTCAAGGCCTCGCGCGGGATCGAGGACATCTACGAGCTGACTTACTTTCGCAAGGACGGCAGCCGCTTTCCCGCCGTCGTGTCCGTCACGGCGTTGCGCGACGATCAAAACGCGATCATCGGCTATTTGCTGATAGGCACCGATAACACTGCGCGCAAGCACGCGGAAGAGGCGCTGCTCAAGGCGGGCGCTCTGCAGAGAGCGATCTTCAACAGCGCCAATTTTTCGAGCATCGCCACGGACGCGAAAGGTGTGATCCAGATTTTCAATGTCGGCGCCGAGCGCATGCTGGGCTACACGGCCGTCGAAGTGATGAACAAGATCACACCGGCCGACATTTCCGATCCTCAGGAAGTGATTGCACGCGCTCAGGCCCTGAGTCTGGAACTGGATACGCCCATCACACCAGGCTTTGAGGCGCTGGTGTTCAAGGCCTCGCGCGGCATTGAGGACATATACGAGCTGACTTATGTCCGCAAGGATGGCAGCCGGTTCCCCGCCATCGTATCGGTCACTGCGCTACGCGATGCCTATGACGACATCATCGGTTATTTGTTGATCGGCACTGACAACACGGCGCGCAAGCAAGTCGAGGCAGCCCAGGCGCTGCTCGACCAGCGCTTGCGCGACCAGCAGTTCTACACCCGCTCGCTGATCGAATCGAATATCGACGCGCTCATGATGACCGACCCGCAGGGCATCATCTCGGACGTGAACCAACAGATGATGGCGCTCACAGGGCGTACCCGCGATGAACTGATCGGCGCGCCCTGCAAGAACTTTTTTACCGATCCGGTACGGGCCGACGCCGCTATCAAACGCGTGCTGACCGAAAACAAGGTGAGTAACTACGAACTGACTGTGCGCGCCCAGAACGGGGACGAAACGGTGGTGTCCTATAACGCCGCGATCTTCCACGACCGCGACCGTACGCTGCAAGGCGTATTCGCGGCGGCGCGCGACGTCACAGAGCGCAAACGTTTCGAACACACGCTGGAAGACAAGAACATCGAGCTTGAACGCGCCAGCCGGATGAAATCGGAGTTCCTGGCCACCATGTCGCACGAATTGCGTACGCCGCTCAACGCGATCATCGGTTTTTCCGAAGCGCTCAAAGATGGCTTGATGGGCCAGACCACGGAGCTCCAACACGAATACATCGACGATATTTTCACCAGCGGCCAGCACCTGCTCTCGCTGATCAACGACATTCTGGATCTATCGAAGGTTGAAGCCGGCATGATGGCGCTTGAGCTGGAGGCGGTCGACTTGAATAGCCTGCTGTCCAACAGCCTGACGATCGTACGGGAAAAGGCGGCGGCCCAGCATATTGCGCTTGAACTGCAGATCGAGGAAGACTTGGGCGTGCCCCAGTTGGACATGCGCAAGACCAAGCAGATCGTCTACAACCTGCTGAGCAATGCCGTCAAATTCAGCGCCAACGGCGGCCCGGTGATCTTGCGGGCGCGACGGGTTCCACGCAGTGTCGTTGGCACGCTGGTGGGCGCCTGGCCCGTGCACAGCTTCCCCCTGGCCGACAACGAATATAACGACTTTCTGGAGATCTGCGTCAGCGACAGCGGCATCGGCATTTCCCAGGACAATATGGCGAAACTGTTCCAGGCGTTCAGCCAGATCGACAGCAGCCTCGCGCGCAAATTCGAGGGCACCGGTCTCGGCCTGGCGATGGTCAGGCAACTGGCCGAGCTGCAAGGTGGGGCGGTGGCGGTGGCCAGCCTTGAGGGCGAAGGCTCGCGTTTCGCTGCCTGGTTGCCGCTGCGTACTCCGGCACAAGGAACGCGTGCTGCGCAGCGCAACGCCGGTCCTGCGGTCCTGGCAAGCGCCGGACCGAGCGAACGTCTGGCCCTGGTCGTCGAGGACAACGACCAGGCCGCCGATCTGGCGCGCCTGCTGCTCGAAGCCGAGGGGTTTACTGTCTTGCGTGCTGCCAGTGCCGAGGCCGCCTTGCTGATGGCACCACAGCAAACACTCAGCTTGATCACCCTCGATATTCGTTTGCCCGGTATCGACGGTTGGGAGTTTCTCCAGCTCATACGCGAAAACAGCACACTGGCCCAGGTGCCGGTGGTCATTGTCGCCGACACCAATCTGGCACTCGCCGGTGGCGCCGCCGCCGTCCTGCAAAAGCCCCTCAGCCGCGCCCAGCTGAGAGTCTCGCTGGGCAACCTGGGCCTGCATCCGGCGCCCGAGCACACCCGCACGGTACTGGTCGTGGACGACGATCCCAAGGCCGTCGAGGTGATTGCCGGGTTCTTGCCGGCGCCTGCCTATGTGGTGGTGCGCGCGTATGGCGGCACCGAAGCGATCACGCTGGCACAGCGCGTTCGCCCGGATTTGATCTTGCTCGATTTGATGATGCCGGGCGTGAACGGTTTTGATGTGGTGGAAGCACTGCGGCTCAATTCCGATACGGCGTGCATCCCCATCCTGGTCGTGACAGCCAAGCAAGTCTCGGCACAGGACCGGGGGGTGCTCGGCAGCAGTTCGGATCAGCTTGTCCACATTGTCGAGAAGGCCGGGTTCAACCAGGTCCGATTCATTGCCGAGGTCCGGCGCGCGTTGCTGCCACACTAGGGAAGGCGTCATATGGCCAAAGTATTAGTCGTAGAAGACAACGCAGCGAACATGAAGCTGGCATCCCTGTTGTTACGCAACGCCGGTCATACGGTGTTGTGTGCCGCTGATGCCGAGACCGGTTTGACCACGGCGCGTACCGATTTGCCCGATCTGATCCTGATGGATATCCAGCTACCTGGCATGGACGGGTTGGCGGCGACGGCCCTGCTGAAACAAGATCCTGCCACTGCTGCCATCCCCGTCATTGCGCTGACCGCGATGGCAATGAAGGAGGATGAGGAGAAGAGCAAGATAGCCGGGTGCGACGCCTATATTGCCAAACCATTGCGTTACCAGGATTTGTACGCGGCAATCGATGCGCTTTTGCTCAATGGGGAATTCTCATGAGTGCTGCTGTCGCTCCGACCATCCTGATTGTCGATGATGAAGCGCAAAATCGCAGGCTGCTGGCGGTGCTGCTGCGGCCCGAAGGTTATCTCACCTCCACCGCCGCCAGTGGCGAAGAGGCGCTGGCATCGATCTCACAGTGCGCACCGGACTTGATTTTGCTCGACATCATGATGCCGGGCATCGACGGCTGCCAGGTAGCCAGCATTCTGAAGGCCAACCCGGCCACCTCGAATATTCCGATCATCATAGTGACTGCACACATAGAACGCAGTGCTCGACTGGCCTGCCTCAACGCGGGGGCGGAAGACTTTTTGACGAAACCTGTCGACCGCGCCGAATTATGGCTGAGAGTGCGCAATCTGTTGCGTTTGAAAGCATTTGGCGATCTGCAGAACCATAGCTCCAACCTGGAACAACTGGTGCTGGCGCGCACGGTTGACTTGCGGCGCTTCCGGACGGCGATGGACGCCACCGCTGACGCAATCCTGTTGGTCAGCCGCACCACAATGCGCTATGTCGAAGTCAATGCGACAGCCTGCGATATGCTCGGCTACACGCGAGCGGAAATGTTCATGATCGGGCCGGCGGAGTTGGATGCTAAGCCGGAGCAGTTGGAGAGCTTGTACGATGGCATCATCGAAAGCCTCGCCAGCAAGGAGCTGACTCAAGCCCAGTTGCGGCGCAAAGATGGCACCTATGTGCAGGTAGAAGTGCATCACCAGGCTCTGCTCTCTGGTATGGACTGGATCATTGTCGCCGTGGTGCGCGACATTACCGAGCGCAAGGAAGCGGAGAAACGTCTGCAGCATCAAGCGCATCACGATGCGCTCACCGGCCTGCCGAACCGCACGCTGTTCTATGAGACGCTGAAGAAGACTTTGGCAATGGCAGACGACAATGGATGGGTGATTGCCGTCCTGTTCATCGACCTGGATCACTTCAAGAACGTCAACGACACGCTAGGCCACGCAATCGGCGATGAGTTGCTGGTCCAGTTCAGCGATCGGCTGATCCAGTGCGTGCGCATCCGCGATACCATCGGGCGCCTGGGCGGCGACGAGTTTGCCCTGATTCTGGTGATGCAGGAGGGGCAGCAAGGCGCCGTGCCGGTCGCCAAGAAGATCCGCGAGGTACTGCGCGCGCCCTTCCAGCTGCAGGGCCACGAGGTCAGCATGACTGCCAGTATCGGCATCACGATCCATCCCGAGGACGCCTCCGACCCCGACACCTTGATCAAGTATGCGGATACGGCGATGTACCGGGCCAAGCATGCTGGACGTGACACCTACCGTTTCTTTACGGCGCAAATGAATGCCGACGTGCTGGCCCGACTCAACCTGGAAACGGCCTTGCGCAAGGCTGTTGAGAATGAAGAGTTCGTTTTGTACTACCAGCCCAAGGTGCAACTCAGTAGTGGCCGCATAGTCGGTTTCGAAGCGCTGCTGCGCTGGCAACGGCCAGAACACGGGATGGTGCCGCCGAATGAATTCATCCCGCTATTGGAGGAGACCGGGTTAATCGTGCGCGTGGGCAGTTGGGTCATTGCTACGGTCTGCAAGCAAATAGGCTTATGGCTCCACTCCACGATCGGCGCGGTACAAGTATCGGTGAACGTGTCCGGGCGCCAATTCGTTGAAGGTGACCTGGAAGGGGACGTTATCAGAGCGCTCGACGACAACGGTATCTCGGCTGATCTGCTGGAGCTGGAACTGACAGAGACCTCGTTGATGGCGAACACCGAGCGCACGATCGGCAGCTTGCGCAATCTGAAGAGTCGAGGCGTGCAGATTTCCATCGATGATTTCGGAACCGGCTATTCCAGCCTGGCGTATTTGCGCCGTTTCCCTATCGATAAACTGAAAATCGACATCGCCTTCATCCGTGAGTTGACGACCAGCCCTGACGATGCGGCCATTGTGCTGGCCATCATCCACATGGCCCATAGCTTGAAGCTCGATGTGATCGCGGAAGGCGTCGAGTCGGCTGCACAAATGATGTACTTGCGATGCCACCATTGCGACTACATCCAGGGTTTCTATTTCAGCCCGCCGCTGCCGTTGGCACACGTGGAGAAAATGCTACGTGATGAACAGCATTTGCTGCTACCTGCTGGCTCTCCGCATATGCCGCACAAGACATTGCTGTTGGTAGACAATGAACCCCAGGCATTGGCCTCCTTGCAACGCTTGC
This sequence comes from Pseudomonas sp. ASL3, assembly GCF_056680425.1. Classification (NCBI taxonomy): domain Bacteria; kingdom Pseudomonadati; phylum Pseudomonadota; class Gammaproteobacteria; order Pseudomonadales; family Pseudomonadaceae; genus Pseudomonas; species Pseudomonas sp. ASL3. The sequence goes on from NZ_CM155281.1 coordinate 1,168,428, forward strand.
TGCGCCAGGATGGCTACCATATTTTGGCGGCACGGTCGGCCGCCGAGGGTTTTGATTTGCTGGCACTCAATCAGGTGCAGGTCGTCCTGTGCAACCAGCGCTTGCCCATCATGAACGGTGCGGTGTTCCTCGACCGGGTCAAGGAACTGTATCCCGATGCATTCCGGATATTGTCTGGATACACCGACCTGGAATCAATCATGGAGGCAATGAATCGTGGTGCGATTTATCGCTTCTATACCAAGCCGTGGGACAACACGCTGTTGCGCGACAACGTGCGCGACGCCTTCCGCAATTACTTCCTGTTGCAGGATATTTTCGGTGATGTGTCGAGGGCGCCAATAGCAAATCAATGAAGTCGAGCTCACTTTTTCGCGGGTTTATGGCTGGCTGGCATGTGCAGGTAAGCCATCACGCTTTCAGTGAGTTCGGTCGCCAGTTTTACCGCTTCTTTATTGCGCGCCATCACCCCGGCGACCAATCCTTCGATCAACGCGAGGACTGCGATATTGGAGCTGGTCAATACCGGGTGGTCGGCGGGGGCGAACAGCACGTGTTTGGCAATGTTGGTCAGGGGGGACGCGGGGGAGTCGGTGATCGCCAGCACCGTGGCGCCACGCTCATTGGCGAATCGCGCAAGTTGCAGGGTGTCGAGCGAGTACCGCGGTAGCGAGATGGCCAGCAATATGTCCTGATCGGTGATCGCCGCCAGGCGATAAGCGGCGTTTTCGTTGCCGCCCTCCATGCTGATAGCCGTGGCGTCGGCACAGAAGGGCATGAGCGTCGAGGCGGCCAGGCCGGCCAGGTAGGCACTGTTGCCAAAGCCCAGGATATAAATCTTGCGCGCTTTGGTCAGGCACGTGACGAAGGCTTCAAAGGTATCGGCATGGTTGTTGGTGCCGGCGGTACCGAGGTTGCTGGTGGCAATCTGGATTTGTTCATGCAGGCCAAACGCGCCACCGGGGCGATGCGCCAGCTCGTTACGCAGTTTGTCGACCGGGGAAACCATTTGCTGCAAGGTGGCCACCAACTCGGCCTTCATGCCAGTGTAACCACCCAGGTTCATGGCCTTGGCCAAGCGATTGACGGCCGCTGGCGAGGTGGACGTTTCCTGGGCCAGTTCCTCGATGGTCAAGGTGGCGGCCCTCAGCGGATGACGCAGGATAAAGTCCGCCACCTTGCGCAGTGATGGCTGCAAATCGGAGACGATTTCCGCCAGCTTGCGCATCACCGGTGCTGCATAGACAGTCGTGTTTTTCGATGGGGTAGGCATATCCGGCTCAACATTTTCTGATGGGTAGAGGAGGGGGTGTGCCTGCTGCCCTGGCAAAAGGTGGGCTGAAGTGTATCCGAAGCCGACCGTTGGCGTGTTCGTCAACGGCCGGTGTGAGGGGTTATTTCAAGCTTCCGGCAAGGAACTGCTGGAGGCGCTCGGACTGTGGTTTGATCAGCACTTCACGCGGGTTGCCGCGTTCTTCGACCCGACCTTGGTGGATGAACACCAACTGGTTGGACACCTCGCGCGCAAAACCCATTTCATGGGTCACTACCACCATGGTGCGGCCTTCCTGGGCAAGGTCCTGCATGACTTTAAGTACTTCGCCTACCAGCTCCGGGTCGAGTGCCGAAGTCGGCTCGTCGAACAGCATCACTTCCGGCTCCATGGCCAGCGCGCGGGCAATTGCCACACGTTGCTGCTCGCCGCCGGACATGTGCGCCGGATAGGCATCCTTGCGGTGCGCGACACCGACCTTGTTCAAGTAGTGCTCGGCCTTGTCCTGGGCGTCTTTCTTGCTCATGCCCAGGACATGCACCGGGGCTTCCATGACGTTTTCAAGGGCGCTCATGTGTGCCCACAGATTGAAGTGCTGGAACACCATCGCCAGGCGTGAGCGCATGCGCTGCAACTGCTTGGGATCGGCGGCCTTGAGCCCCCCGAGTTTGTTGGCCGCTAGCTTGAGCTGTTCGCCATTGAGCAGAATCCGGCCTTCGTTGGGTTGCTCCAGCAGGTTGATGCAGCGCAGGAAGGTGCTTTTGCCCGAGCCACTGGAGCCGATGATGCTGATCACGTCACCGGCTTTCGCCTCCAGGGACACGCCCTTGAGCACTTCGTGAGTACCGTAACGCTTGTGTAGATCCTGGATTTCAAGTTTGTACATGGTTGTCGTTCTCTGAATCAGTCGCTGAGCAAGCGACCTTGGCGAATAGGGGTACTACCGGCCACCTTGGCCAGCCATAAACCGGGCTGGGCAAAGCGCAGGCGTTCACGGGCATAGAGGATGCCGTCGGTGCTGGCCTGCACCACGCTGTGACGATCGGTCAGTGGGTCGATCACCTCGAACAGCGGATCACCGACCTTGACCTGAGCCCCCAGCGGTTGCAGAAAACTCACCACGCCAGGGTGGGGTGCATAGGCGTACTGTGCTCCGGCGAACGGCGTGGCTTCACAGCAGGTCGGCGGAGCAGCGGGCCAGTCACCGCTGATCAGGCCCTGGTCGGCCAGAAAACCGAGAATGTCGTTGGCGCTCTCAATGCATTGCTCGCGCCCGGTGTCGGCCATGCCGCGCAGCTCAATCGTGGTGGCCAGGCAGGCCAGCGGAATATTGGCTTCAGGGAAGCGTTCGGCCAGCTGCAGCCAAGGCATCGCGCAGGCTTCATCGAAGGCATTGCCGCCCGCATCCTCGGCCAGCAGTGCCGCGCCGGCACCCAGGCGAGCGGCCAATGAACGCAGGCGCGGCCAGTTTTGCGGCAGGGCGTAGAGCAGCATGATCGACTCGAAGTCACAGTGCAGGTCCAGGACCACATCGGCATCGCAGGCGTGCTGCAACAGCAGGCGGCGCAGGCCATCGAGTTCCGATCCGGGGGCGGGCAGGGCTGCGAGGGCATCGCCCATGGCGCGGCGAATGAGCGCGATATTGGCGCTCGCATCTTCGCCCAGTTGACCTTTCACATAGGGCGCCACAGCTTCGGCGAGCACCGGGAAATCGCGGTTGAAGTTCTGCCCGCTTGAGAACTCGAAGCGGCCCTGATGGGTGGCCTGGAACATTTGCGCAAGCCCGATCGGATTGGCCACTGGCACCAGCTCGATGACCCCGCTCAGGCGGCCTTGCTCTTCCAGTTCCAGCAGGCGGCGCTTGAGTTCGACCGCGACGCGCATGCCCGGCAACTCGTCGGCATGCAACGAGGCCTGGATATAAGCCTTGCGTGACCCACTGCCAAAACGAAACAGCGACAAGTGTCGTTCGGTACCCATGGCACTCCAGGGCAGGAGGTATTGAATCTGCTTCATAGGATTTCCTTAATGCTTGCGGGGTGCCAGATACGCCAGCCAGTGGCGCTCGGCCCGCTTGAACAGACGCACCAGAATGAAGGTGAGGACCAGATAGATGACGCCCGCGGTGATGAAAGCCTCGAACGGCATATAGAATCGCGCGCTGATCGTGCGTGCAGCCCCGGTGATGTCGACCAGGGTGACGATGGACACCAGGCTGGTGGTCTGCAGCATCATGAGCACTTCATTGCTGTACTGCGGCAGCGCACGGCGCAAGGCCGAGGGCAGGAGAATGCGGCGGTACAGGGTGACGCGAGACATGCCCATGGCCTTGGCCGCTTCGATCTCGCCATGGGCCGTGGCCTTCAGGCTGCCGGCGAGGAGTTCCGCACTGTAGGCACTGGTATTGATCGCAAAAGCCAGGCAAGCACAAAAGGTCGCGCTGGATAAATAGGGCCAGAGTGCGCTTTCACGCACGGCTTCGAACTGCGCCAGGCCGTAATAGATGAGGAACAATTGCACCAGCATGGGCGTGCCGCGTATCACATAGGTGTAAAGCCAGGCCGGGAAGCTCAGCAGGGGCGACCTGGAGACCCGCATCAGCGCCAAAGGAATCGCCAACATCAGGCCGCATGCCAGGGAGATCAGAAGCACCTTCAGGGTCAGCAAGGCACCGCCAAGATACATCGGCAGGCTTGCCCAGATTACGTTGTAGTCAAAGATCATACATTCGCTCCCGTGTTCACAGATCGGCGGCTTTGATGCCGACCGAGTAGTGCTTTTCCAGGTAACGCAGAGCCAGCAACGACAGGCTGGTCAGCACCAGATAAAGCCCCGCGACCGCGAGGAAAAAGGTAAAGGGCTCACGGGTTGCATCCGCTGCGTTCTTGGCCTTGAACATCATGTCTTGCAGGCCGATCACCGAGATCAGTGCGGTGGATTTGATCAACACCAGCCAATTGTTGGTGAACCCGGGAATGGCGAAACGAATCATCTGCGGCACCAGGATCCGCCAGAACACCTGCAGGCCTTTCATGCCATAGGCCGCACCGGCTTCGCCCTGACCCTTGGGGATCGCCATAAAGGCGCCGCGAAAGGTTTCCGAGAGATAGGCGCCGAAGATAAACCCCATGGTGCAGACACCGGCGATAAATGGATTGATATCGATGTAGTGGGTGTAGCCAACCAGCGGTGCAATGCGGTTCACCAGATCCTGGCCGCCGTAGAAAATCAGCAGGATCAACACCAGGTCAGGGATGCCGCGAATAAGCGTTGTGTAACCTTCGCCCAGCAGCGCCAGCCACTTCAGCGGCGACAGACGAAATGCTGCACCGATAAGGCCGAGAGCGATGGCCAGTGCCATGGACGTCAGGGCCAGGTGCAGGGTGAGCCAGGCGCCATCGAGGATGGTCGATCCGTAGCCGTGGAGCATGATGAAGTTCCTCACGCGATGCGCCGGAAGGCGCACCGGACAACGAAAAAGAGGCGCCTCGGATCAAGAGGCGCCAGCGTTACGCAAAGGCGGTTTACTTGCCGTAGATATCGAATGCGAAGTACTTGGCCTGCACGGCCTGATACTTGCCATTGTCCCGGATCGCATCGATGGCGGCGTTGAAGCGCGCAGCGTTCTCGCTATCGCCTTTGCGCACGGCAATCCCGGCGCCCCTGCCGAAATATTTCGGGTCGTTGATATCCGGGCCTACCAGTGCGAAATCTTTGCCCAAAGGCGTTTTGATAAAGCTTTCGTTGGTGTTGACGATGTCTGCCAGGGTGGCATCCAGGCGACCAGAGGCAAGGTCAAGGAAGGCTTCATTCTGCGCGGCATAACGCACCACCTCGATCCCGGCTTTCTCGAGCTGATCGGTGGCGAAGCGGTCGTACGTGGAAGCGCGTTGCACGCCGACTTTCTTGCCTTTGAGATCCACCAGCGGATCGTGGATCACGCTGCCGGCCTTCATCGCAAACTTGCCAGGGGTTTGATAGTACTTCTTGCTGAAGTCGACGGACTTCAGGCGGTCTTCGGTGATCGACATCGACGACAGCACAGCATCGATCTTGTGCACTTTGAGCGATGGGATCAGGCCGTCGAATTCCTGTTCGACCCATTGGCATTTGATCTTCATCTGTTCACACAGGGCATTGCCGATGTCGTAGTCGAAACCGCTGATGTTGCCTTCCGGGGTCTTGAAGGCAAAGGGTGGGTAGGCGGATTCGATACCGATACGCAGGGTATCTTCGTCCGCGTGGGCCAGGATGCTGGAGGCGCAGAGCGCCAGGGCGCCTAGAAGTTTGATCTTGTTCATCTTATTGACTCCTTGGATGGGGCGTTTGGGTTGTCGAGGCGAGGTGGGTCGGTCTTGGTGATTTCGTTGTATCTATGATTGACACGTTTTATTTCACAAATCAAATTTATAAAAATATATGTGTCACATCGAGTTGTTCGAATTTCAGGCACGAGCCGCTCTGGCCCGACTGCTGTGGGTGAACATGGAGTGGCTGAAATTTATTTACTGGACTGGCCGCCAGAGCGCTTCAGAAAAGATGGGTATGGCCGATGGCAATGGCATAACGCCGCTATTTCACTGCTCATCGGTGCCATCATGTTCAACAAAAGCTTGAAGCAGGAGCTGTCCGCTCTTCGCGAAGAACTGTCCAGCCTCCAGCAGGTGAGGGATAGCCTGGAAAGGGAAATGCTCTCCTTCACCCTTGACCGTGATGGAAGGATCGAATCGGTCAATCAGAACTTCCTCCAGGAGATGCACTATCAAAGCAGCGCATTGCTCGGGCGTCACATCGAAGAGTTCGTGCCGGGTTACCTCAAAAACAATGAGTTTCAGCAGCGGTTTAAAAGCGCTCTGACGCGTGGCGAGCATTTCAGCGGTGCGCTTCGATTGTTAAGAGGCGATGGACGCGAAGCGTGGCTGCGTTCGATCCTGCAGCCGATTCGCGGGTCGAATGGCCAAGTGCTGCGGTTTTCGATCTACTCCGACAACTTGACTCGAACCATCGAGACCTCCCGCGAACACGAAAACCTGATCGGTGCGCTATTGCGCTCGACTGCGGTCATCGAGTTCAACCTGAACGGTGACGTGCTGAGTGCCAACGACCGTTTCCTCAATGCGATGGGCTATAGCCTCGAGCAGATCAAAGGCAAACATCACCGACTCTTCTGCGAACCGGGGGATTACAGCAGCCCGGAGTATCAGGCGTTCTGGGTACGATTGAACGCTGGCGAGTTCATTGCCGGCCGTTTCAAGCGGGTCGATAGCCACGGCCGGGTTGTCTGGCTGGAGGCCTCCTATAGCCCGGTGCTCGACGCCAACGAAAAGCTCTACAAAGTGGTCAAGTTCGCGACCGTGATTACCGACCAGGTCAATCAGGAGCAGGCAGTCGCCGAGGCGGCCAACATTGCCTACAGCACATCGCAGCAGACCGACAGCAGCGCCCAGCGAGGTACCGCCGTGGTCACTCAGGCGGTGGACGTCATGCGCAATCTGGCCAAGCACATGCAGCAGGCCGGCGAGGGTATCGAAGCCCTGAATGCACAGTCGCAGGTGATTGGTTCGATCGTAAAAACCATCAGCGGCATTGCCGAGCAAACCAACTTGCTGGCGCTCAACGCGGCGATCGAGGCAGCTCGGGCGGGTGAGCAAGGCCGCGGCTTTGCGGTGGTGGCGGACGAAGTCCGGCAGCTGGCTTCGCGAACCAGCAAGGCGACGGAAGAGATCGTTGGCGTTGTGCGCCAAAACCAGGACATGGCGCGCGATGCCGTGGCGCTCATGAGTGGTGGCAAACTCCAGGCCGAAGAAGGCCTGGCACTGGCATCCGAGGCGGGGACGGTGATTGTCGAGATTCAGGATGGTGCTCAGCGAGTCGTGAGCGCCGTGGGACAATTTGCCAATCAACTGTCGACCTAAGCGTCGACAGTCAGCCGCGTCCCCTATCTTGGTCTGTTCCCTGTTGCAGCCAGAAAGCTATTTCTTTTTGGCGCTGGCTTCTGCCGCAAGGCACTCAAGGGCAAACTGCTCGGTATAGGTCATCTGGATAGGGCTGGTGACCCCTTTGACGGTTCGTGAGCCATCAAGGATGTAGCGAATGCGTCGGTCAGTGACACCGATGCGCTTTGCAATCCATGCGGGTGTCTGTCCGATGCGCGTGACCAGTTTGTCGGCATATTCGGTGGAGGGATTGTAGAGTTCTGCGTTAGGGGTCATTTGACTTCCAGATAAAAATTAAGGCCGCGATGTTTTTGGCGGCGCCGTCATCTTTTTTAGAGACAGGTCGCCAGCGCGGCAAGCCTGCGTTCGGCAATCGAATTACTCAATGCGGTGTAGTAACTCACCGTCGTGCCGGACGCACTGCTCAGCACATCGACGAAATATTCCGAATCCCTTGTGTGGACCGTGAACCCGCCCTTGCTGCCCGGCTGTATATACGCAGCAGCGTCGACGCCAAAGACTGATTCATCCTGCCAGGCGAATTGAATGCATTGGGCAACGAGTTGGTCTTGTTTCTGGGATGAAAACGTTTTGTAAGGGGCTCCGGATCTGGCCTCAGTCATGCCCTGCGTCATGCACCCAGCCAGCAACCCCAAGGTCATGGCACCTATCAACATCCGCATGATGTTTCCTCATCCTGAAAATGCCGACTGTAACACTCGGCAGTGATGAAGCCATCCATCCCGGCCATTTCCGCCTGGCTAACGCCTTTATTTAGGCATGTAAGCCAGTTGCCAGCGGCGGGGGATCTTCAGTGAGGCAAACCCGAGAATCGCAGAAAACAAGCCGCTGGCCAGTAAGGCTTTCAGGCCCAGATGCTGTTCAAGCAGGGCACCGATCACCGCCCCGGCAAGCATACCGGTCCAGGGGATCAACTGAACCCGCCATCCATTCCTTCGTTCCCCAAGCATCCATCGGCCCAGTCCTCTGCCAAACCGTGAGAGGGCACCGGTCACGTAAGTGAGCCCGACGGGAAAGCCGTTCACCTGTTCAACGGCTGCGTTGAGCATGCCCATCGCAGTTATAGCCCCCAACAGCGCGGGCAACTGAGCATCAAGCGGCCAAGTCGCAGCGACGCAAAGCAGTGCGGCGACGGACAGCAGCAAGGGGAGGGCGCGTCGACCACTCATTCGGCTTACGACGACTCCCACCGCGTTGCCGGCGATAAAGGTGGCAACGAGGATAAGCAGCCGCAGTGTGAGTCCCAGGTCGCCGCTGCTGATGGCGACGGCCAGGCGGGTCGTGTTGCCGCTCATGAAGGAGACGAAATCCCCGGTTGCCATGAAGCCAATAGCATCCGTCATTCCGGCTAATACCGAGAGGCCAGCCACCAGGCTAAGACCAATGCGTCCTCGCCATTTCTGGGTGTGCCGCAGTCCGGGACTGGCATGACTTTTAAGTGGGGAAGGCAGCATCAGAATATCTTCACGTGCACGGATCCATGGGGCTGGACTCAGGGGGCGATCAAGATGTCGAGCTCGCTCGTAGCTCATCGCTTCGCTGAGTATGGGGTAAAGCCCATGGGATTTGTATTCGACGAATTCCTCTTTGCCCTTTGAAGGGCGCATACCCACGCGGGACGTGGGTATGCGTGATTACTTCATGCCGGCACCGTTCATGCCCGACCGAGTACTACCACAACGGTACGATATAACTCACATACAGGCGATTCTCATCCTGCTGGGTCTGCCCGGTAAGACTCGGATTGGCTTGGGCGTTCTTCCAGGTGACACCCAGCCCTTTCAATTTCCCCTCAGGCACGACGTAACTCAACGCCAGGTCGCGCTCCCATTCGCTATTACCCCCCTTGGCCACCCTGATCTGATCACCGTGGGCATACGTGGCCGCGAAGCCCAATCCGTTGATGCCCAACTGGCCGAAATCGTATTTGTACTGCGCAAGCCAGGTGCGCTCACCGGCGTGCTGGAATTTGTTCAATTGCAGGTTGGTCAACGCCGGGGTATCAGCGCCGGCCCCCGGTCCCTGGCGATCGGCACCGCTGTTCAGGCCTGAGTCCAGGTAGGGAAAGTCGCTTTCCCCGGTGTTCTTCTGGGCGCCCAGACCCAGGGTATGGCCGTCGAGGCTATAGCTTTCCATCAAACTGATGGTCGACTGATTGATCCGCCCTTTGTTCAGACCATTATCGAAGGAACCACTGGCTGCAAAGTCGCTGTCCCCCTCTGCGTTGCCGCCCACGCCCAGGCTGCGATAGGCACGAAAATCACTGAGCAGGCTACCGACCGGCAACGAGCTGGTGTGCTTGGCGCCGATGAAGGCCTGCTGATAGTAATCCTGCAGATTGGAGTACCACAGGCTCAGGGTGGTATCGGCCAGGCCCGTGTAATCGGCACCGCCATAGAGGAAGCGGTCGCTGAGCTTCGCCCCGCCGCCTGTGGTCATGTCACTGTCGTTGGTCTCATTGCGGATTTTCGTCCGGATGATGTCACCCGCGGTAAAGGTGAAGTCCGACACATCCTTGGAAACCAGTTGCACCCCGGTATTGGTCTGGTGGTACAGACGCCCATCGGTGTTGGCCAGCATCGGGTTGTTTTGATAGAGCGTGCCTATACGCAGCTCATCCTTGAGAAAGCGCATCTTGAAGGTAGGGCTCAGGACGCTGAAATCGTTAGCGGACTTTCCGTCATCCAGCGGGAACATGCTGCCCGGATAGCGGCTCTGGTGAGAGCTATTGTTCAGATCACCGCCGGAGTCGAGCTTGAGGCCATAAAAAGCCTCCAGATCCAGCCCAAAGCCAACGGCGCCTTCGGTGTAGCCGGACTTAAAGTTGAATTGAAAGCCCTGCCCCCAGTCGCGGTAGCTCTTGGCTTTGCTACTGCTGCCGACGACATCCCGACCCTGCTGGTTGAGATAGCGATTGAGGAGCGTCAGGTCGGCATGGCTGTCGTCGATAAAGTCCGCTTGAGCAGACAACATCACTCCGCCCAGCAAGGCACCGACTACAGGCCTGATTAATTTATGGGTCATCATGGGTCTCGTTTACAGGGGTATTCAACCTGCTGACTGAGTTTCCGGCCCGGCGCAATGGATCGGAACTTCAGCGGCAGAGCGACAGCGCCTGGTACGCTGCAAGCTGTTGACGCGCATTAAGAATCAACCCTGTGACAGTTGCATGACGACTTCCTTGTTTCATACATGAAATTAAATTTAGTGTTGCTCTGTTGCTGTCACTACAGCAGAGCAGTGGCGGTCCGTCTGTCAGGAGTGCCAATGTATTAAACTAAAGGAGAATAGATTTTTGCGATGAAAGTTGGACGGTAGTTAGTGGGGACTATTTAATGTGTCGCAGAGACTGCGACCACTTACATGATGTGTGCGCTACGGAGATGCTCAGGGCCCGGGTCAGGCAGGCCAGGTGACGAACATCGCGATTACGCAGACGCCCATGACGCCGGTCGTGAGCCAACCTACCCATCGCAGCCTTCTTGAGATAACAAACTGCCCCATGATTTTCGGGCGTACAGCCATCAGCATGATGACCACAAGAATAGGCACAGCGATCACGCCGTTGATCACAGCAGTCCAGAAAAGGGCTTTTATTGGATTGATGTGCAGAAAATTCATCGCAATACCGGCCAGGGTTGCGATCACTATCACTGCGTAAAATCCGCGTGCCTCTTGCGGCGTATGTTCTAGACCCGTAGTCCATCGGAAGGCTTCACCCAAACCATACGCGGCACTACCGGCGAGTACGGGGATGGCAAGTAACCCTGTGCCAATAATTCCCGCCGCGAACAGGGTGAATGCGAAGTTGCCCGCAATCGGGCGCAATGCCTCGGCGGCCTTGGCCGCGCTGTCGATATCATTGATCCCATGGGTATGAAGTGTCACGGCGGTGGTCAGTATGATGAAAAAGCCAACTAAATTGGATGCACCCATCCCTATCAGCGTGTCCAACTTGATACGGGCTAGTTGCTTCGGCGCTTCAGCCGGTGCTTGTTTAAGTGCATGTTGATCAGATGCGCCTTCTTCGTCCTCGACTTCCTGTGACGCTTGCCAGAAAAATAGATACGGACTGATCGTGGTACCAAATATAGCGACCACTGCGGTGATGTAGCTTGATTTGAGGGAAAACGCAGGCAATAACGTCTCACGGGCGACCTGTCCCCAGGGAATCTGAATGACCCAGATCGTTGCGACATAAGCGAAGAGCGCCAGCGTCAGCCATTTCAACACCTGGACATACCGATGGTAAGGTATGAAGACCTGAAGTGCGGCGGAGAAGATGCCGAATGCAGCGGTGTACACGCCGATCTGGCCACCCAGTAGCAGGTGAAGTGCTGCGCCCATGGCACCCAGATCCGCACCAATATTGATGGTGTTGGCGATCAGCAGTAATGCAACGATCGGATACAGCAGCCAACGGGGGTAATGCCGTTGCAGATTGCCGGCCACCCCATGGCCTGTGACGCGGCCAATGTTGGCGCAGATCACCTGGATGGACACCATTAGCGGGTATGAGAACACCATGGTCCACAGCATGCCGAACCCAAACTGGGCCCCCATCTGTGAGTAGGTACCAATGCCGCTAGGATCATCATCCGACGCGCCAGTGATCAATCCGGGGCCCAACGCGCGAACGATTTTTTTGAACATGTGGTTTCTTCCCTTTTTTATATCCGCATGGTTCGTTTGATAGGTGACGACGCAATACGTTCAGCTATTTATGCCTCCATTGCTTACGCGAATGCAGATGCAAGGAAAGAGGATCAGCGGTCATACGCAGGGTTCGGCAGACTGCTATTCCTTCCCATTGGAGAAGTCGTTCCAGGCCCGCAATATTACGGGTAGGGAACAGACGCGTGGCCGTGGCCGCGGTGCCAGCCTGGTGCGCGAAGAGAAGAGCAGGTGCCAATCAGGAGGTGGCAGATGTTATTCATTGTCCATTGGTCAATCAGTCCCGAACATCGTAATAGCGCAATCGAGCGTTTTCTCAAAACAGGCGCAGTTGCACCCGCAGGTGTGACCATGCTGGGACGCTGGCATGCCGTCGGACGCTCGGCCGGCTTTGGTATCGCAGAGGCCACTGATCTCACGCTGATACAAAAATGGGTGCTCGACTGGAATGACCTTCTCAATATGGAGGTTTACCCAGCGCTGACCGATGAGCAGTTAGCTCCGCTCATGGCGGCGGCGATCAGCAAGCAATAGTCTTCGCCCGAAAAAACAGCTGAGCAAAAAGGGACAGATTTAATTTCTCTGAATAAATCTGTCTCTTTTTTAACAAACCAGGCGCTTGCAACGTTTCCCTCCCTACTACTAAAGGCGGTGCCAGTAAAACCTAAAGGACCATTTAGGTTTGGCGTCGTTGCTTTAGGCTAAATCCCATAGTCAACCGATCCCGGTTGCGATGGCCATACAAGCCTCAGCAATTCTAAATATGAACAGAAGCCTCCCTCCACGCTGAGCTGAAGTGTCCAGAATAAAAGAGGATTTATCATGAGCAGCACGTTCTTTATTCCATCTGTGAACATGATGGGCATTGGCAGTCTTGACGAAGCGATGGTCGCCATCCGCAAATATGGTTTCCGTAAAGCCTTGATCGTCACTGACGCAGGCTTGGCCAAAGCCGGCGTGGCTGACAAGGTGGCCAAGCTTCTGGCCGAGCAGGACATCAACTCCACGCTCTTTGACGGTGCCAAACCCAATCCGACGGTCAGTAACGTCGAGAAAGGCCTTGAGCTGCTCAATCGCAGTGACTGTGATTTCATTATTTCCCTGGGCGGTGGTTCACCTCATGACTGCGCCAAGGGTATTGCTCTGTGTGCCGCCAACGGCGGTCACATCAGCGAATACGAAGGGGTGGATCAGTCCGCCAAACCACAAATGCCGCTGATCGCGATCAATACGACCGCTGGCACGGCGAGTGAAATGACGCGCTTCTGCATCATCACCGACGAGGTCCGTCATGTGAAAATGGCTATCGTCGACCGCAACGTCACCCCACTGTTGTCGGTCAACGATCCTTCGCTGATGGCGGCCATGCCCAAAGGTCTGACCGCCGCCACCGGCATGGACGCACTGACCCACGCTATCGAGGCCTACGTGTCCACTGCGGCGACGCCGATCACCGATGCCTGCGCACTCAAGGCCGTGGAATTGATTTCGGCCAACCTGCGCAACGCCGTTGCCAACGGTGGCGACATGAACGCTCGGGAAAATATGGCCTACGCGCAATTTCTTGCCGGCATGGCCTTCAACAACGCTTCGCTGGGCTATGTCCACGCCATGGCGCATCAACTGGGTGGCTTCTACGACCTGCCACACGGCGTCTGCAACGCGATCCTGCTGCCGCATGTCGAAAGCTTCAACGCCAGCATCTGCCCGGCCCGGCTCAAAGACGTCGCCACCGCCATGGGCATCGACACCCAGCACCTGGATGCGGAAAAAGGCGCCGCTGCGGCCATTGCCGCCATTCGCAAACTGTCTTCGGATGTTGGCATTCCGCGCGGCCTGGAAGAACTGGGCGTCAAGGTTGACGACATCCCGACCCTGGCTGCTAACGCCATGAAGGATGCCTGCGGCTTTACCAACCCGCGTACGGCCAGCCAGGACGAGATCGAGGAAATTTTCCGTACGGCGATGTAATAGCGGTGACATTGGCATAGCCAATCTTCACAGCAAGTCGATTAAAAAAAGCCTTGTCGCTCATTGAGAGACAGGGTTTTTTTTCGGGGCTTGCCCCGTCCGCTTAAAAAGCAGGGCGGGATTGTTTTGAGTCTTGCGCTGGGCCGGCTAATGGGTGACACACCGCATCAAACTGATCGCAGCGGGACGCGTAGTTGTAAGCCAGCTCCTTGGGGATTTGTGAGCGGCCGCAATCTTCAGCTCACCTGCCGGATAAACCGCTCGATCAACCAACGAGCGGCCGGACCGGGTGGTGTATCGGTTCGGTAGATCACGTCGAAGCTGTAGGGGTTGCCCCTGGATTCGGGCAGGTCGAGCTGCACCAGTCGGCCGGTGGCGAGGTCTTCCTCGATCATGTGCGTCGGCATATTGCCCCAACCGATGCCTTCACGAAGCAGCATGTGCTTGGCGCCCAGATCGGCCAGACGCCAGGTGCGCGGGCTGACTACGGCGAACTCCTTGTCTTGAGTCAGCGGTGAACGATCCGTGAGCACCAATTGCACATGCTCACGCGCTGCGCCAGGCGGATTCGGGTTGCCGAGGGCCAGGGGATGGTCGGGGGCCGCGACCGGTATCAGGGTGAGACCGCCAATGCCGATGCGTTCGATGCCGCCGATATCCGCATGCAATAGGCCGCTGACGCCAAGGGTCGATGCCCTCTCCAGCACAAGCTGGGTGACTGCCCCCAGCGCCTCAATCCTCAGGTGCAGCGACACCGTCGGGAATTCGCTAGAAAAGGCTTTGAGCGCATCCACCACCCGGGAGGCGGGCAGCATCACATCCAGCGCCAGATGGACTTCGGCTTCCAGGCCATGCACCAAACCCTTGACCTTGGCGCGCAAGCCGTCGATGCCGCTGAATACGGTGCGCGCTTCGATCAGCACGGTGCGCCCGGCGATGGTGAGCTGAGGTTTGCGCGTGGTTTTGCGGTCGAAAAGCTGCACGCCCAGTTGCGACTCCAGGTTGGCGATGGAATAGCTGATCACCGAGGTCGCCCGGTGTAGTTTTCGCGCCGCCCCGGCGAAACTGCCAACTTCGACTACAGTCAGAAATACCCGCAGTTGGTCAAGGGTCGGTGTACCTGGATCAGAACTCATGTCTATTTCCTCGAACCTATTGCGGCACTTTACCAGTGGCTGGTTGAGGCTAATACCGTACGTTCGAAAAAATAGAACATAAATGTCGAAATTAGTCGGCTATTGCGTCATCTGCGGAGATGCCAGAATCTACCCATCGCAGCAAGCCATGTCGGTTTCGCTGACTTAATCAGGTGATAAATCCCATGTCGCAATCCGCCGTTTCAACCTCGAACCAGAACGTTTCCGACGCATCGACCACCCATGCCAGCCTGGCATTGGTTGGCCGGATTTTCATTGCCGCCATCTTCCTGCTCTCGGGTTTCTCGAAAATCACCGCTCCGGCGATGATGATCGGCTACATCCAGTCGGTCGGCCTGCCACTTCCGGCCGTGGCGCTGGGCCTGGCGATTCTGGTTGAAGTCGGCGGCGGTATTGCCTTGGTCCTCGGCTACCGCACCAAAACAGTTGCCGCGATCATGGCGTTGTTCACCGTCGTCACCGCGTTTGCCTTCCACCACAACCTGGCTGACCAGAATCAGTTCATCCACTTCTTCAAAAACATCGCCATGGCCGGTGGTCTGCTGCAAGTGATCGCCTTCGGTGCTGGCCGTTTCAGCCTGGATGCCCGTCGCGGTTGATGGATTGACTTCACCGCTGACTGCTCAAACGACAAAGCCGAAGTGGCGACACTTCGGCTTTGTCGTTTGTTTGCGGACGCTGTCGATTCCGGGTGCACGAAAACGACTAAGGGGTAATCGCCGCTATGTATGATCACGACGTCCACCGACAGGAGAGACTCCATGCAAAGCATCCAGAAAATCACTCCGTGCTTATGGTTCAACGATCAAGCGGAAGAAGCGGTCGCATTTTATACCGGGATCTTTAAAGACTCGCGGGTCATCGGCACCACCCGTTATGGCGAAGCGGGATTCGAGGTTCATCAGCGGCCGGCGGGTTCTGTCATGTCGATTATCTTCGAGCTGGAAGGGCAGACGTTTACGGTACTCAATGGAGGACCGGCGTTTACCTTTAACGAGGCTATCTCGCTGCAGATTCATTGCCAGACGCAGGCCGAAATCGACCACTACTGGGACAGACTTTCGGTCGGGGGCGACGCCAAGGCTCAGCAGTGCGGCTGGCTCAAGGACAAATTCGGGGTGTCATGGCAAGTCATTCCACGCTTGCTGCTGGACATGATTGATCATAGTGACGCGGAGAAATCCGCCAGGGTCATGATGGCCATGCTGCAAATGAAGAAGCTCGACCTCAAGAAGCTGGAGCAGGCGTTTGCAGGGCGTTGAACGGGCTCAAGAAGGAATGAAGCTCGGCCCGAATTTCACCGAAGAGCAATTCTTTGGCACCGGTATCGGTATTGCCGTGCTCAAGAACGATCCGCTGGCAGGCCGTTTCAATCAGGCATTGGCGGCGATTCGGGCCAATGGCACCTACGACAAAATTCGCCAGAAGTACTTCGATTTCGATACCTACGGCGAATAATCCGAACTGATTTCAATGGTCACTCAGCGTTCGGCAATCACGCCGAACGTTGCATGCTGACGATGCTGTGCCTACTATCTCGCAACATCTTGCCTCACTGTCATCAAGCAGAAATATTTTAAGCATTAAATCGTCACGGCCCCTTCCTTGTGGGCGAATCCACAAAACCCCCTTTTTGAGGTGTTGCCGTGATGTTGCTGACTAAAAACCGTCTGTCGCTTTTACTGGCGTCGTTGTGCCTGAGCGGTATGGCACATGCGACTGATGTAACCGGTGCTGGCTCGAGTTTCGTGTACCCAGTGCTGTCCAAGTGGTCGCAGGATTACGGCAAAACGTCCAGCAACCGCATCAACTACCAGTCGATTGGTTCGGGTGGCGGTATTGCCCAGATCAAGGCGGCGACCGTGGACTTCGGCGCTTCCGATGCCCCGTTGTCCGAGGATGACCTCAAGGCTGCAGGCCTGGGTCAGTTCCCTAGCGTGATCGGCGGCATCGTGCCGGTGATGAACATCGAGGGCGTCAAGCCTGGCGAGCTCAAGCTTGACGGCGAAACCCTGGCCAAAGTATTCCTCGGCAAGATCACCAAGTGGAGCGACCCGGCCATCGCCGCGCTGAACCCGGGTGTGAAACTTCCAGACGGCCCTATCACTGTGGTTCACCGCTCTGACGGTTCCGGCACTTCGTTCAACTTCACCAACTACCTGGCCAAAGTCAGCCCAGACTGGAAGAGCGCGATCGGCTTCGGCACCACCGTTCCATGGCCGGTCGGTGTGGGTGGCAAGGGTAACGAAGGTGTTGCCGCTTACGTCAAGCAGATCAAGAACTCGGTCGGTTATGTCGAGTACGCCTATGCTCTGCAAAACAAAATGACCCATGCACAGTTGAAAAACGCCGCGGGCAAGTTCATCGAGCCTAACGCCAAGGCGTTCCAGGCTGCCGCTGATACTGCCGATTGGGCCAGCGCCAAGGACTTCAACCTGATCATGACCAATGCGCCGGGCGACAACGCATGGCCGATCACGGCGACCACCTGGATCATCATGTACAAGCAACCGAAGAATGCCGAGCAAAGCCAGGCTGCGTTCAACTTCTTCAAGTGGTCGCTGGAAAATGGCCAGCAGCAAGCTGCCGCACTGGACTATGTCGCTTTGCCGGGCTCGCTGGTCCAGCGCATTGAAGGTTACTGGAAATCCGACTTCAGCCATTAATCTGAAGCGTTCGGCCCCCCTTCATCAAGCCCGCCGGGTTTGATGAAGGGGGGCGTTCTTGCGAGTGGACCATTGATGACAGAAAACACCCGAACCATGTCCACGACGCTTTCCAAGGCCGACAGCACTGGCGATATGCGAGCCGCCCGCGATCAGCGTCATGACCTCTGGTTCAGACGCTCGATGCAGGGCGCCGCATTGCTGGTGCTGTTTTTGCTTGCAAGCATTGCCGCCTCCACCCTGTGGGGGGGCAGTCTGGCGTTCAGGACCTTTGGCCTGGACTTTCTCACCAGTACTGAGTGGGACGCGGTCAACAACCACTTTGGCGCCGTGGTGCCGATCTACGGCACGCTGGTCACGTCATTTCTGGCCTTGCTGATCGCCGTGCCTGTGAGCTTCGGCATCGCGATTTTCCTCACTGAAGTAGCGCCGCCATGGCTGCGGATGCCGATCGCTTCGGCCGTCGAACTGCTGGCCGGGATTCCATCGATTATTTATGGCATGTGGGGGCTGTTTGTATTCGGCCCGTTCATGGCTCAATACCTGTCGCCCTGGATCAATGACTATCTGGGCGCACTGCCTTTTATCGGCCAGTTTTTTCAGGGGCCACCTCTGGGGATCGGCATGCTGACGGCCGGCATCGTCCTGGCGATCATGATCATGCCGTTCATCACGTCGGTGATGCATGAGGTGTTCCGCAGCGTGCCCACCACCCTCAAGGAGTCTGCGTACGCCTTGGGCAGTACGACCTGGGAAGTGGTCTGGGACATCGTCCTGCCATACACCCGCTCAGCGGTGGTCGGCGGCGTGTTTCTGGGGCTCGGTCGTGCGTTGGGCGAGACCATGGCCGTGACGTTCGTGCTGGGTAACGCACAACAATTCTCGGCCTCCTTGCTGATGCCCAGCAGCTCCATCGCTTCGGTGATCGCCAACGAATTCAGTGAGGCCTACACCGACCTGCATCGCTCGGCGCTGATCGCGCTGGGTTTCTTGCTGTTCATCGTCACCTTCGTCGTGCTGGCACTGGCGCGACTGATGCTGATGCGCCTTTCGCGTAAGGAGGGTCTATGACCGGCAACGAGAGTCTTTATCGAAATCGCGCTATCAAAAACTGGCTGGCGATGGTGTTCAGCTGTGGCGCCACGCTCTTCGGTCTGCTGTGGCTGGTGTGGATTCTTCTGACCACTATCATCAACGGTTTCCAGGCACTGAATCTGCGTCTATTCACCGAGATGACGCCGCCGCCCGGCACTGAAGGCGGGCTGGCGAATGCGTTCTACGGCAGTGCCCTGATGTCCGGGCTGGCCTTGCTGATTGGTACACCGATCGGCCTGATGGCGGGGATCTGGCTGGCGGAGTTCGCACGGCATACCCGACTGGGCACCACGATCCGCTTTATCAACGACATCCTGCTCTCGGCGCCGTCCATTGTGTTGGGGCTGTTTATCTACACCGGGGTGATTCTGCCGCTCAACGTGCTGACGAATCATCAAATGGGCTTCTCGGCCATCGCCGGCGCACTGGCGTTGGCTTTGCTGGTGATCCCGGTGGTGGTGCGTACCACTGACGAAATGCTCCAGTTGCAGCCGTCCACCATGCGCGAAGCCGCGCTGGCGCTGGGTGTGCCGCAATGGAAGCTGACCCTGCAAATCGTCCTGCGGGCAGCCAAAGCCGGGGTCGTTACCGGGATTCTTCTGGCGCTGGCCAGGATTACCGGTGAAACGGCGCCGCTGTTGTTCACCGCGTTCGGCAATCAGTTCTGGAGCAGCAACCTGCTCAAACCGATTGCCAGCGTGCCGGTGGTGATTTTCCAGTACGCCATGAGTCCGTTCGATGACTGGCATTCCCTGGCCTGGGCGGGCGCATTGGTACTGACACTCTTCGTGTTGGCGCTCAGTCTGCTTTCCCGCTTGATCCTTTTGCGCAATAGGTTGACCTGATGAATAGCCTTGCCCTAGCCAATGAGCGAACCAAAATTCGGGTGCGCGACCTGGAGTTCTTTTACAACGACCAACGCTCGCTGAAATCCATCAATATGGATATTCCCGAGAAGCGCATCACCGCGATCATCGGGCCTTCGGGTTGCGGGAAGTCGACATTGCTGCGGGTGTTCAACCGCATCTACGCCATGTACCCCAAGCAAGAAGCGAAGGGCGAAGTGCTGCTCAACGGCGAGAACATTCTCGCACCGGGTTACTCGATGAACCGCCTGCGCAGCCACGTTGGCATGGTGTTCCAGAAGCCGGTGCCGTTCCCGATGACGATCTACGACAACATCGCCTACGCCGTGCGTCACCATGAGCGGCTGTCCCGTGGGGAAATGGATGATCGCGTCGAACAGGCCCTGAATGGCGCGGCCCTATGGGATGAGGTCAAGGACAAACTCAAGCAGAGTGCGCAAAGCCTGTCCGGCGGACAGCAGCAACGCCTGTGCATCGCCCGCACCATTGCCTTGCGCCCTCAGGTGTTGCTGCTGGACGAGCCGACTTCGGCCCTCGACCCGATTTCCACCGGGCGCATCGAACAGCTGATCACCGACCTCAAAGAGCAGTTCACGGTGATTATCGTCACCCACAACATGCAGCAAGCGGCGCGGGTCTCGGATTACACCGCGTTCATGTTCATGGGTGAACTGATCGAGCACGGCGACACCGACACCATCTTCACCAAACCGAGCAAGTCCCAGACTGAGGACTACATCACCGGTCGCTTCGGTTAAGCCCGGTTTCAGCCGCGACAGGCTTTTGCGGCCTGTCGCTCATAAACGATTCCAGCCTCGACCGTAACCAGCGTTCGGCCGGGTCGGTGTCGCTAATGCTGAGCCAGACCATGGACAGGTCCAGGGTCGGTGTAATGAACGGCAACGGCTCATCGACCAACACGCTGGAGGCCGCCGCCATGGCGGTTGCGGTGTAATCCGGAAGACTCGCCAGCAGATCGGTGCCAGCCATCAGCGCGGGCAGGGTGCTGTATTGCGGAATCGACAGCACCACGTGACGCTTGCGGCCAATGGCTCTGAGCCACTCATCGGAGAAACTGCTGATATCGGCGGTATGCGATACCACCACGTGCGGTCGCGAACAGTATTCGTCGAGGGTCAGCGGAGTCGATGACTGATCGGCGCGTAATACCCGCGGCTGAAAACTCCTGAGTAGCTTGCGCTTGGCATTGGCGGGCAGATCCTCTGTCCGGCTGATACCGACGGTGATTTCCCCGGTCGTCAGCAAGTCCGAGATGTTCCAATGGTCCACGTGCTTGACCACGATTACGATCTTGGGTGCTTCCTCGCGCACGGATCGGAGCAGGGCTGGCAGCAGGCCGAACTCGACGTCGTCGGACAGCCCGATACGGAAGGTCATGGTGCTATTGGCTGGATCGAAGGGACGGGTCAGGCTCAGGGCCACGGACATGGCGTCCAGCGCTGGCGACAGGTGCTGAATGATTTCCTGAGCCCTGGCTGTCGGCTCCATGCGATGGCCGACCCGGACGAACAACGGGTCATTGAGCAGGGCGCGCAAACGGTTCAGCGCGGCGCTGATGGTCGGCTGGCCGAGGAACAGCTTCTCGGCGGCGCGGGTCACATTGCGCTCCTGCATCAGGGTTTCGAATACCACCATTAAGTTGATGTCGGCCTTGCGCAGTTCATTGCGATTCATCAGTCGATCCCCAAATTGCGCAAAACATCGCACGATATCGGTCGACAGTTTAGGAAGTTGGGTGGACTACCGTCTACAGCGGTCTTGAGCGGCGGCAGTCACTGACGTTCTAACCCGGACCACCGTCCGGCCTCGGGGTGAAAAACATCGTGTCCTAATGACTCGTTGTGAAGTTGTCGTTATGACCTTGCAGGAGTCATATTGACCTCTGTTATGCTTGCCGACCTCCAATGGACCCCTGCGGAATCATCATGACTAATCCACTCCTGCTGGCGCTGGTGCCACTGGTCGCCGATCTTTCCCGCGAATTGCCGGATGAAGAACGCTATCGACGTCTGCTGCGCTCACTGCGCCAGATGCTGCCGTGCGATGCGGTGGCGTTGCTCAAGCTCGAAGGCGATGTGCTGATTCCGCTGTCGGTAGAAGGGTTGAGTCCAGACACGTTGGGCCGGCGGTTCAAGGTCGACGAGCATCCCCGGCTCAAGATCCTTCTGGAGAACCGTGGTCCGACCCGGTTCTCCACCGATTGCGGTCTGCCTGATCCGTATGATGGGCTGGTCGACGGCCATCAGGGGCATCTGGAAGTCCACGACTGCCTCGGCTGTCCGCTGTACCTGCAGGACAAACCCTGGGGGCTGATCACCCTGGATGCGCTGGACCCGTCGAGCTTTGGCCAGGTCGATCTGGACAATCTCGAAGCCTTTGCCAGCCTGGCAGCGGCGACGGTGATGGCCAGCGAGCGGATCAACCAGCTGGCGCGCAATTTCGAAGATCAGCGTCAGTTGGCCGAGGTCTACAAACGCGCGGCGGGTGGACGTGGGCCTCGCGAACTGATTGGCCAGAGCGCTGTTCACAAGCGCATGCAGCAAGAAATTCAACTGGTGGGCAACAGCGCGTTGTCGGTGCTGATCACTGGGGAAACGGGCGTCGGCAAAGAGCTGGTGGCCGAAGCGATCCACCTGCAATCGCCGCGGGCGCAGAAACCGCTGATCAGCCTTAACTGTGCGGCGTTGCCTGAACTGCTGGTTGAGAGCGAGCTGTTTGGCCACGTCAAAGGCGCGTTCTCGGGTGCGGTCAATGGGCGCAGCGGCAAATTCGAACTGGCCGACGGCGGCACGATCTTTCTCGATGAGGTCGGCGAGCTGCCGCTTCCGGTTCAAGCGAAATTGCTTCGGGTATTGCAGAGCGGCCAGTTGCAGCGCGTCGGCTCTGATCAGGAGCACCATGTCGACGTGCGAATCATTGCGGCCACCAACCGTGATCTCGCCGAAGAGGTGCGAGCCGGGCGTTTCCGCGCCGACCTTTACCATCGGCTCAGCGTTTATCCGTTACTGGTACCACCGCTACGCGAGCGGGGACGGGATGTCCTTCTGCTGGCCGGCTTTTTTCTCGAAGAAAACCGCGCGCGCATGGGCCTGCGAAGCCTGCGGCTAAACCCCGAGGCGCAAAAGCTGCTGGTGAGTTACACCTGGCCGGGCAACGTCCGCGAACTGGAGCATCTGATCAGCCGCGCCACGCTCAAGGCCCTGTCGACCCACGCCGAGCGCCCGCGCATTCTCACCATCGAGTCCCAGGCGCTGGGGATGGACGATGACATGCCGGAAGTGGAATCGGTCACGAACGGCGAGGTGCCGAGGGTCAGAGAAGGCGAAGGCTTGAAGGCGTCGGTGGATGCCTACCAGAAAATCCTGATCAGCGACGCATTGGTCCGGCATCAGGGCAAATGGGCCGACGTCGCCCGGGAACTGGGCCTGGATCGCGCCAACCTCAGTCGGCTGGCCAAGCGACTGGGGATTCGTTGAATAATCAGGCTGGATTTTTCTGTAGGAGATCCTGTCCCGTCTTCGACGCCGCGCTGTCGCGCAGCAAACTCGGTCAATGTAGGAGCGCGCTTGCCCGCGATCGGCTGCGCAGCAGTCGCAAAATCGGCGAACTCGATTCTGGCAGTGGAACGGTGCTCAGCATTTTCGGGACCGCTTCGTGGTCCATCGCGGTCAAGCGCGCTCCTACAGAGGGATCAGCGTTTGGCTGAAAGTTCACATAATTTTTATTATTTATTTTTCAACGACGTACAGGTTGTTGAAAGCCAACTTGTTGGCGAAGCGCTTAGGGTGGCACGTCAGGTATATCGCCTCGCGAACAAGTTAGCTCCTACGGTGGATCTATGCTCGGCGCTAAATCTGTGGCTGGCTGAAATCCGGCGTCGAAGACGGGGCGACATTTCCTTCAAGCGTGGGGCTTCACCGTTTTGAGTGGGTAATCTATTCTCCTCCCCATGAAAGATATCGATTTATACACCCAAATCCTTGGGCTCCAGGCACCGTGGAAAGTGGTCGCAGTTAACCTTGACCGTGCGTTGGGGCAAGTCGTTGTCGGCGTTGGAGTATCTGATGCTGCTGCGTTCACCTGTCCGCAATGTGGCCTGCACGCTTCGCGTTATGACAAACGCAAACGTCGTTGGCGGCATCTTGATACGTGTCAGTTCGTGACCATTCTAGAGGCTGAGGTGCCCAGAGTTCATTGCGCCGAGCATGGCGTGGTGACTGTCGAGGTCCCGTGGGCAGACGCTGGTTCAGGTTTCACCTTGATGTTTGAAGCATTGGTGATCAACTGGATCCAGGAAGCCAGTATTCAGGCGGTCTCGCGTCAACTCCAGACAAGCTGGGGCAGCATTGACCGGATCATGGCTCGCGCCGTCAGACGCGGATTGGCGCGTCGAAAACCGTTATCACCGACCCAGATATGTGTGGACGAGACTTCGTTTCAAAAGCGTCGCGAGTACGTCACCGTGGTGACCGACCCCGCAACGGGTCAGGTCTTGCATGTGGAAGACGGCAACCTCACCCAGAGCCTGGAAGCGTTTTATACGAAGCTCAATAGCGACCAGAAGCAAGCTATTACGGGCGTTTCGATGGATATGTGGCCCGCCTTTATCAGCGCGACCCAGCGTCATATTCCGGATGCCATGCACAAAATAGCGTTCGACAAGTTCCATGTGGCCAAGCTGTTGAGTGAGGCGCTGGACAGAGTGCGTCATATGGAGAACCGCGAGTTGTTAAAGGCCGGCTCCACGGTGCTCAAGAACACGAAATACGTCTGGCTCAAGCGGGCTGAGAACATGACTGAGCGACAACAGGCAACCTTCGAGTCGTTGCGAGAGGGTTCGTTGCGTACAGCCAAAGCGTGGGCGATCAAAGATCTGGCCATGCAGTTGTGGCGAGGTAAGGATCGGGATGAGGTCGAACAACAGTGGAACCACTGGCTGGAATGGGCCTTGAACAGTGGGCTGCCACCGATGTGGAAAGTCGCCAAAACGATCAAGCGACGACTGTGGGGCATCGTCAACGCCATCGTGTTGAACCTGCATAACGGCCATGCAGAAAGCATGAACGCACGCATTCAACGGCTCAAGCAACGCTCTTGCGGGTTTCGAAATCGGGAGCGTTTTCGCAATGCCATTTACTTTCATTTTGGTGGTTTGGACTTATACCCGGAACGTCTCCAAAACTCATAACACCCACTTGATCCGGTGAAGCCCCTCAAGCGTCATTTAAGTCATTGGTTTTAAAAGATTATTTTTTGGCATGCCGGATCAACTAGATGTGGGGGCAGGCTTGCCTGCGAAGAGGCCAGTCGTGCAAAGAAGAGCATCATGACTTGCGGAATATTTGAGCCTGACCCAACGCTTTCGCAGCGGGACGCTTAGTTGCAAGCCTGCTCTCATCAACAACCTATAAATCGTTGAAAAATAAAGCATAAATTTTCAGCTTAACGCTGATCCCCTGTAGGAGCTGCCGAAGGCTGCGATCGACCGGGAACCGGTCGCTTTCTTGAGACCGCTGAAGGTCGTGCCGACCTTTTCGCAGCCTTCGGCAGCTCCTACAGGGACCCAGTTTGCTGCGCGACAGCGCGGCGTCGAAGACGGGGGGCGGAATTTCCTACAGAATCGAGGCTGGCCGCTGAATAGGGGCTGTACTCAAATCTTGTTCGCGATGTGTCAGGCTACAATCGCTCGTAACTGACGACTGAATTTTTTCCCACCAGAAAGGGTCATCTGATGCTCTAGGCCATGACTCATGAGGCACCCAAGGGATGACCCAATACAAACACTACAGAATCGATTACTTGCTCAATGGCGTGTTCAAATCGTTCTACATCAGCGCTGAGTTCATGGACAACACCGAAGCCTGGCACCACGCGAGCGTTGACGCAGGTATCGGCCGGATCCCCAAGTATCGACTGGATAAAGTGCCCAGGGTCTCGAGACTGTATGCCGAGCATTTCGGCATCACGGATGTCGAGTGGGTGCAAAGTTGAAATGAACGACATCGGGTGTCCAACGGTTCCGATAATCGGCTAACGATGCGCGATGTTCTCCAGCGCCAGGTTGCGCGTGCGCGGGCCGAAGCGGCCGATGGTGATCATCACGATCAACATGCTGCTGACGATAAAGGCGAGCACTCCAGGCGTACCGAAGTGGTCGAGGAAAAAGCCGATCAACAGGCTGCTGAACACCGTCGACAAGCGGCTGAAGGAATAGCAGAAACCCACGGCGCGGGCGCGGATGTTGGTCGGGAACAGTTCGCTTTGATAAGCGTGATAGCTAAAGCTCAGCCAAGCGTTGCAGAAAGTGATCATCACCCCGCAAATGATCAGTCCTACGCCTGACGTTTGCAGCGCAAACAGCGTTCCGAACACCATGGCACCCAATGCCGAGCTGACGATCTGCCATTTGTTCTCGAAGCGGTTGGCGAACTTGACGAACAGCAGCGGCCCGAGCGGATAGGCGAGGGTGATGATGAAGGCGTACATCAGGCTGTGGGTGACGCTCACGCCCTGGCCGGATAACAACGCCGGCAGCCAGTTGCCAAAGCCGAAGAAACCGATGGCCTGGAATACGTGAAACACGATCAGCATCAAGGCTCGGCGGCGGTACGGAGGTTGCCAGATATCGGCAAAATGGCCGCTGCCTTCGACGCTGACGATTTCTGGTTCAGGCTCGTCCAGGGTCTTGCCGTGATCACGCACGCAGCGCGCTTCGATATCGTCCATGATCTGCTCGGCTTCGTCGAACCGGCCCTGCTGCGCCAGCCAGCGCGGCGACTCGGGCAGACGCGAGCGCAGCCACCAGATAAACAGGGCAAATGCCGCGCTGGCCAGCACTACCCAGCGCCAGCCGGAGATACCGAAAGGCGCTTGCGGCACCAGCCACCAGGACATCAGCGCCACCGCTGGCACCGACAGGAATTGCACGAAAAAAGCGAACGCAAACGCAGAGCTGCGCATCCGTTTTGGCACCAGTTCCGACAAGTAGGCATCGATGGTCACCAGTTCGATGCCCAACCCGATCCCGACCAGAAAGCGCATGCAAATGATCCCGAGTGCCGAGCTTTGCACGCCCATCAGCACCGTCGCGACGGTGTACCAGATCAGGGCGAAGGTGAAAATGGCCCGGCGACCGAAACGGTCGGCTATCGGGCTAAGCAGGCTCGCGCCCAGAAACAGCCCGAGAAAGGTCGCCGACGCGAACGCTGCTTGATCGGAAAATCCGAACACGCCCAGATTGCCGGTGGCAAAAATACCGTCGCGAATCAGGCCGGGGCTGATATAGGCCGTCTGGAACAGGTCGTACAGCTCGAAAAAGCCGCCAATCGATAACAACGCCACCAATCGCCACAGGGTCGCGACCGTCGGCAGCCGGTCAATGCGCGCGGCAATAAAGGCCACCCGAGCCGGGTCGACTCCCTGAGTGGTGGTGGCAACGTTTGGTGACGCGGCGGGAGAGAGCGTGGACATGCGTGGCTTTTCCAGATCCATGGGCGGTATGTGGCGTTTTTCTCGCGATAAATTGTTACATTCAAAGCGTTGATCGTGTCAGCCCTTTTTCCCTTCGAGAGGCATTTGACCCATGTACAAAGACTACCCTGCGGCTTATCAAGTCAGTAAAGGCTCTGCGCTTAACGTGGACAAAGCGTTTTATGACCGCATTCGCGAGCAGACATCCGCACGTACCCTCGTTGAACAGTTTGAAGTACCGATTCGCACCGGTCGCGCCTGGAAAGTCACGGCGGGGCAGGTGTTTCGCGTGACGACGCCGGTCGGCCCGCAGGTGGGTGACTTCAACATCTGGAACGCCAATGACCCGCGCGAACGGATGTGGGCGGCGCGGACTCGGCAACTGCAAGGCGCACACGTCAGCACATACGACCGGCTGTGGTCGAATCTGCCGTTTCTGCGGCCGATGGTGACCATCACCGACGACAGCCTGGCGGATTACGGCATCGATGAGCACGGCGGACGTCTTCACGATCTGCTCGGCACCCGTTGCGACCCGTACGTGAACAAGATGCTGACCGGCGAAGACTTCCATCATCACTGTCACTCCAACCTGACCCGTGCCGTGCTGCCCCATGGGCTGACCGAGTTCGACGTGCATGATGTGCTGAACATCTTCCAGTGCACCGGCCTCAACCACGACGACATGTACTTCATGAAAGCCTGTCCGGCGAAGAAGGGTGACTATCTGGAGTTTTTCGCGGAAATCGATGTGCTGTGCGCCCTGTCTACCTGCCCCGGTGGTGACCTGTCACTGGCCATGTGGGGCCCGGATGCTCAAGACCCGCTGACCGTTTGCCGTCCGCTGGGGGTGGAGATCTATCAGCTCGATGACGCCTTGCTCGAAGGCTGGAAACAACCGGAGCGCGCTGCCTACAACGGCCTGCATGGTCTGCATATCGCCAAGGCGGCTTGGGAAAAATAAGTACGTTCGTCATATGAGGTCATTTCACGATGGCCCCAAGACGTATCCCGCCGTGTACACGCACGGCGGCTCAAGCAAGGGTGTGTTCATCGTCGGGCTCCTGAGGATTTTCCTGTGACGGAGCTTGTGACAAATCGATGGGTGAGTTAAATCTTGATCTTCTTAAGTTCACATATAGAAAAACTCACCTATGAGCAAAAAAAATCCCTTGAGCCAAGTCAGCGATTTCGATTTGCGCTTGATTCGGTTGTTCAAGACGGTGGTGCAGTGCGGCAGTTTCACCGCGGCTGAAACCGCCCTCGGCATCAGCCGGTCCGCCATCAGTCTGCACATGAGTGATCTGGAAAAGCGTCTGGGCATGCGCTTGTGCCAGCGCGGGCGAGCGGGCTTCGCTCTTACCGACGAGGGGAGGGAAGTGCTACGTTCCAGTGAAGCGGTTCTGAGCGCCATCGAGGGATTTCGCAGTGAAGTGAATCAGTTGCACAGTCAACTGCGCGGCGACCTGAATATCGGGGTCATGAATAACCTGGTCACCCAACCGAAGATGCGCATCACCAGCGCGTTGAAATCGCTGCGCCGCCAAGGCGAAGGCGTGACCATCAACCTGAGCATGAGCACCCCGGGGGAGATCGAGCGTGGGTTGCTGGATGGACGCTTGCATGTCGGCGCCATCCCGCTGATAGCGCCGCTCTCAGGCCTGGAGTACAGCCTGCTCTACAACGAGCGCTCGAACCTGTATTGCAGTCGGGAACACCCGCTTTTTGATCGGGTCGGCGACGTTGCCAACGACGATTTGCGTCATGTCGATGCGGTCGTGCCCAGTTACCGAATGACCGCAGAAGCGATTGGTTTGCACCAGTTGCTCGACTGCACCGCGACGGCCACCGACCGTGAAGGGATCGCATTTTTGATCCTGACCGGAAGCTATATCGGGTTTCTTCCTGACCACTACGCTGCGGGTTGGGTGGAGAAAGGTTTGATGAAATCCATCGCTGCGCAGCGGTTGCATTTCGATGCACCGCTGGCCGTGGTAACAGCCAAAGGCCGGCGTCCCAGTCTGATCCTTGATCACTTTCTCGACGCTATCCAGCAGACAATCTAAATCATCCCGCCTCAGTGAGCGGTCATTCGACCGCTCGGTCACCCGTCCAAAAAAATATTTCGTCGCAGGTTGACAGTTCGATTCGTTCAATTCTAATCTGCATACAGCGCTGCACACATGACAGCGCAGCAACACGACTTGTACCTTCCTGCCTATAACAACGAAATCATTGGAGAGGTCAAAATGGCTTGGTTCCTCACTCGCTCTATCCGCAAAATGCTCGTCTGCGCTACCGCCGTCGGTGCGTTGCTCACCCAGGTTCCTGCTCACGCTGCTGAACCTTCGCTCTGGCAAGACATTCAAAAAGCAGGTGTTCTTCGTTGCGGAGCTGCCGTCGCCGCGCCATACGTCATGCGTGATGCTCGTTCAGGGGATTACAGCGGTTACTTCGTGGATCTGTGCCGCGACTTCGGCGAAAAAGTGCTGAAAGTCAAAGTCGAGTTCGTCGATACCAGCTGGGATAATCTGGTTGCAGGTTTGCAAAGTGGCAAGTGGGATCTGGCCATGGCCCTCAACCAGACGCCCGAGCGCGCAATGGCAGTGGGTTTCTCGGTACCGGCAACCGACTACCAAGTGTCCCTGTTGGTGAACAAGGACAATCCAAAGTTTGCCAATGCCAAGAATGCGATTGCCGACTTTGACAAGGAAGGCGTGACCTTCGCGGTGATGTCGGGTACTGCCCAGGACAAGGCGATCTCTGCGGTGGTCAAACAGGGCAAGATCATGCGCCTGCCCGGTATGGACGAAGCCCGTCTGGCCGTCATGTCGAAACGGGCCGATGTACTGGTCGACGCGAGCGATACCAATCATCTCTTTGCTGTAGCCAATCCGGATTGGGCCAAGGAAGTCCTCCCTAATCCTGCGTTGGCAAAACAAGGTGTTTCCTTCGGCGTTCGTCGAAATGCCACCCCGGCTGACCTTCAGGTGCTGAACATCTATCTCACTCAGCGCCGTGAGACAGGTGAGATCGATGCCTTGGTCGATAAGGCTTCATTGCAAGCCATCGCCACCAGCAAATCCTCCCAGTAAACATCAATGACTCTCGAGAGCGTGCTTGATCGGCGCTCTCCCGGAGAACGGTTTATGAAAGCTCCTTATCTCGTGGCCGCCCAGCCACAGCCTTCGCTCGCCCACGATTCGACGGGTGGCGACTTCATCCAGCTGCGTGATGTGTACAAGACCTACGGCGAAGGGCTGGTGGTGATGGACCACCTGGACCTGGACATGCGCGCTGATGATCGGTTGGTGATCATTGGCCCCAGCGGCAGCGGTAAAAGCTCGTTGTTGCGGGTGATGATGGGTCTGGAAAGCATTCAGGGCGGGACGATCCATTTTCAGGGCAAGCCGTACATCAACGGCAACTCGAAGCGGCATGGCAAACCACTCGACGTGAGTTTGCAAACCCAGGTGGGCATGGTCTTCCAGCATTACACGCTGTTTCCCCATCTCTCGGTGTTGAGCAACCTGATCCTCGCACCGATGAAAGTGCATGGTCTTTCCAAGGGCCAGGCCATCGAAAAAGCTCGCCTGTTCCTCACCCGATTGGGACTCGAAAGCAAGCTCAACGCTTATCCCAGCCAGCTGTCGGGTGGCCAGAAGCAAAGGGTGGCGATTGCCCGGGCCTTGATGCTGGAGCCCAAGCTGATGTTGTTCGATGAAGTTACGTCGGCCCTGGACCCGGAAATGGTCATCGAGGTGCAGAACGTGATGAAGCAACTGGCTGAGCAAAAGATGGCAATGATCATCGTCACTCACGACATGCACTTTGCCCGACACATCGCAACGCGCGTGGTGTTTTGCGCCAACGGCAAAGTCGTGGAGCAAGGCCGTCCCGAGCAAATCTTCACGCAACCGAAGGAGCCGCGAACTCGCGAGTTCCTGGAAAAAGTCTTGCACCTGGACTGAGGGTTGGGGTCATGAACTATCAATTCGATTTCAATTTTCTGACGAGCAACTACGGCGTGCTGTGGGATGGCCTGAAGGTCACGTTAGAGCTGGCGTTGGTGTCGAACGTCGTTGGTTTGCTACTGGGATTCGGTCTTTGCCTGCTCACCCTGAGCCGCTGGTTTTTTGTGCGTTGGCCAGCGCAGTTGTTTATCGAGTTCTTTCGTTGCACCCCGGCGTTGTTGCAGATTGTCTGGTTCTTTTACTGCCTGCCGATGCTGTTCAACGTGTTCATCGATCCGATTGTCATGGGCATCCTGGCGCTGGGGCTGAACCTCACCGCGTTCAACGCCGAGGCTTATCGGGCCGGGGTTCAGGCGGTGCCGAAAGAACACCTCGATGCCTGCGTGGCGTTAGGTCTGCGGCCCTGGCAGCGAACCCTGTACGTGATTCTGCCGCAGGCTTTGCGCACGGCGTTACCGGTGCTGATGACCAACGGGATTTCGATCCTGCAACAGAGTGCCCTGGTGGCCATCGTGGCTGTCGCGGATCTGATGTACGTCGGCAAAAGCATCGCGACCGAGGCCTATCGACCTCTTGAAACCTATTCGCTGATCGCCCTGATCTACTTTGCGCTGTCACTGCCTGTCTCGCAGTTGGTGCAGGTGATGGAGCGACGTCAGGACGCTGCGCTTCAGCGCTGAGGATCAGGTCATGCATATCGATTTCACCGTGGTCTTTTCTTATTGGCAGGTGCTCCTTAAAGGACTGGCATTGACTCTGGCCTTTACCGTCGGCTGCGCAGTGCTGGGCAGTCTGGCCGGGTTCCTGCTGAGCCTGTTGCGACTCTCGCGCAGCCGGCTGATCCGTATCCCGACCGGGCTCTACGTCGAGCTGTTTCGCGGCACTCCGTTGCTGATTCAGTTGTTCTGGGTGTTCTTCTGCTTCCCGGTCGTATTCGGTATTTCGATCCCGCCTTACGTCTCGGTGTTGCTGGCCTTGACCCTGTACATGACGGCAATCACCAGTGAGACCTTCCGTGGCGCGCTCAAATCAATTCCGAGCGAGCAGCACGATGCATGCACCGCATTGGGAGTGGCTTCGTGGAACAAGGTTCTTTACGTGATCTTCCCCCAGGCCTTGCTCAGGGCCGTTCCCCCACTGCTTTCGAACGTGGTCAGCCTGTTTAAAGAGAGTGCGCTGATCTCGTCAGTGGGGATCGCTGACTTGATGTTTGTGGGGCAGAACATTTCCAACAGCACCGCGCGGCCCGTTGAGTTCCTGACGGCGGTAGCGGTGATCTATTTCCTCGTTGCGTTTCCGCTGACCCGGCTGGTCGGCGTGATCGAAGCCCGGATGCTCAGACGTTACGCGTACTAACACCCCATCAAACTGGAGATTTTTCATGCAGCAACTCAAAGGTATTTTGCCAGCCCTGGTCACCCCATTCGACGCATCTGGCGCGGTCGATTACGACATGCTCGCTTCCATCATCGAGTTCCAGCTCAAGGCCGGCGTGAGTGGTTTTGTACCGCTGGGCTCGACTGGTGAATATTACGCCCTGACCAATGATGAGCGCCGTCAGGTGCTGGCCACCGTGCGTGAAGTGGTGGGTGGGCGTGGCTTGCTGATCGCCGGCGCCAATGGCTCCTGCACCCGTGAAGTCATCGAACAGGTCAAACAGACCCGAGATGCCGGCTATACCCATCTGCTCATCGCGCCACCGTATTACGCGCTGCCTTCCCAGGATGAATTGATTGGTCACTACCAGGCGATTCTGGATGCGGTGCCGGATATCGACCTGGTGCTCTACAACTATCCTGTTCGCACCAACGTCGAAGTGGGCTTCAGCGTACTGGAGGCCTTCAAGGACAACGATAGGGTCATCGGCATCAAGGAAAGCAGCGGCAACCTGCTGCGCGCCATCGAAATCGGCGGGACCTACAAAGACCACTTCCAGTTGTCCTGCGGCTCTGACGATCAGGCGCTGGATTTCTTCCTCTGGGGCGCGACCAGTTGGATTTGTGGGCCTGCCAATTGCCTGACCGAACAAGTCATGTCGTTCTATAACAAATACACCGCCGGCGACCTGATCGGGGCTCAGGCGGTCATGCGTTCGTTGTTCCCGGTCCTGGCCGACATGGAATCCGGCAAGTTCATTCAGAAAGTCAAATATGGCTGCGAGCTCGCAGGTTTCAACGCCGGCAATGCGCGCATGCCATTGAAGCCACTCACTGATGATGAGAAGGCCGGGTTCCGCAAAGCGTTCGAACTGTCCCAACGTTGATGATCTGCCCGCGTCGGCGGCTACGTCCACCGATGCGGGTTCTCGGGAGTTAATGACATGACACGACATCGTTTTACCTGTCTCGAAGGCCATACCGAAGGCATGCCGGTTCGCATGGTCATCGATGGCGGTCCCGTGTTGAGTGGCGCCAACATGGGCGTGCGCCGCCAGCAATTCATGGCTGAGTTCGACTGGATACGTCGGGCCTTGATGCTGGAGCCCAGAGGGCACTCGCACATGTCAGGTACGATTTTTTACCCGCCCCTCAGCGGCGAGGCCGATTTCAGCCTGATCTTTATCGAAACCTCGGGATGCCTGCCGATGTGCGGTCATGCCACCCTCGGCTCCATCACCCTTGCCCTGGAAAGTGGACTGGTTACGCCGAAACGGCCGGGTAAGGTTGTGGTCGATGTTCCCGCCGGGCAAATCCATGCCACGTATACCCGGCAGGGGCAGAACATCACCTCGGTGCGTTTCACCAACGTGCCGTCGTTTTTGCTCCACCGGGATGTGGTGGTTTCACTGCCCGCGCTGGGCGAGCTGAAAGTCGATATCGCCTACGGCGGAAATTTTTACCCGATTGTTGAAGTCCAGCCTAACTACCTTGGCTGTGAGCATTACACCCCCCAGCAACTGCTCGATTGGGGACGGCAGATGCAGGGGCTGGTCAACCAGACGCTGGACGTGGTCCACCCGGATGATCCTTCCCTACGCGGGGTCAAGCACTGCATGTGGACCGGCGCTCCTATTTCGCCCGACTCTGACGGACGAAGTGTGGTCATTGCCGGTGACAGCCTGATCGACCGTTCGCCTTGTGGCACAGGCAGCTCGGCACGCGTGGCCCAACGCTTTGCTCGCGGCTGGCTGAAAGCCGATCAGTCCTATCGCCATGAGAGCCTGATCGGCAGCCACTTTGTCGGCCGGGTTGAAGAGCAATTGCATCTGGGCAATGGGCTTGAGGCGATCCGACCCAGTATTGAAGGTCGGGCCTGGATCACAGGTCGCTCCGAATACACCGTCGACGACAGCGAGCCGTGGTGGGGTGGATTCAGCCTGGAGGATTTTGCCAGTCCCGCGCCTTCCAAAGAGACAGCGCTATGACGCCCCTGCAATCGGTCCCTCAGGAAACCGCGGTCGTGGTCGGCGGCGGTATTGTCGGCGTCTGCTGTGCGCTCTACCTGCAACGCGAGGGCTATCGCGTCACGTTGATCGACCCGGCGGCTGCCGGCGACAGCACCGCGAAATGGAGCTGCGGGCAGATGGCGGTGAGCGAAGTCATCCCGCTGTCCAAGCCCGGCATTTTGAAGAAGATACCGGGCTGGTTGTTGGACCAAAAGGGCCCTCTGGCCCTGCGGCCTAGCGCTTTCCCAGGCATTTTGCCGTGGTTTCTGCGCTTCGTTGCCTGCGCTCGTCATTCGAAGATTGTCGAAATTGCACAAGACATGGCGACGCTGACTCATCACGTCTATGAAGACTACGCGCCACTGCTTGATGTGTGCGCTGACAAGACATTGATGGGCGAACGACCGATTATTGAAGTCTTCGATACGTCATCCGGGCTTGAGCACGAGGGGCCCCATCTGGAGCTTCGACAAGCGCTGGGCTTCAAGTCCGAGGTGCTGGATCGTGCGGCTATCGCTGATCTGGAACCCGCTCTGGCAGGGAAATTCAACCATGGTTTGTTGTTTTCCGACTGGCGCGCAGTGAGCGATACCAAAGGATTCATCGCGGCGTTGACTCATAGCTTTCTTGATCAGGGCGGAATACGTTTGCGCGCTGAAGTGAAGCACATTGATGAGGTCGCAGACCGTGCCAGCGGAGTAACGCTCAGCAATGGTGAGCGCCATCCGGCCGACCATGTTGTGATTGCCGCCGGGACGGGGTCGCGGAAGTTCTTCGAGCAGATGGGGGCAAAGGTTCCTCTGGCGGGTATTGCAGGGTATCAAGTGCTGCTGCCAACTCCCGGCGTGGCGCTTCGTCACTCGATCATCTATTCCGATGGCGGTTTCTGCTTCAGTCCGATGACCCGTGGCCTGCAAATCGGCGGCACTATTGAGTTCGCGAGCCAGGACGCCGAGCCCAATTACAAGCGCGCTGAAATCATTCTGGAGAAGGCGCGCAAAGTCCTTCCCCAGCTACAAGTCGACGCTGTCGAGTTCGGCGTTGGCTATCGCCCGTTCCTGCCGGATACCAAACCTGTCATCGACCGCAGCTCACGGTTGCCCAACGTGTTCCTGGCGTTTGGTCACGGTCAACTTGGCCTGACGTTGGCTGCGACTACTGGCCGGCTTATCACTGACCTGGTGTCCGGGCGTAAGCCGGCACAGGACTTGACCCCTTTCAGCGCTAAGCGCTTTGCCCTTTCTGGAGGCCATGCATGAATGCCTATGATCAGCTCTACATCGACGGCCAATGGGTACGCCCGGTGAAAGGCGGTACTTTCGAGACCATCGACCCGAGTAATGAAACGGTCATCACTCGGGTGGCTGCCGCGACCGCCGAAGATGTTGATTGCGCTGTAAAAGCGGCTCGTCGCGCCTTCGATGAGGGACCGTGGCCACAGATGTCTGGCGCGGAGCGCGCCGCCATTTTGCGTCGCATCGCAGAGGGCATACGCGAGCGCCAGGATAAATTGGCTGAGCTGGAGGTCCGCGACAACGGCAAGCCATTGCCTGAAGCGCTGTGGGACATCGGCGATACGGCGGGTTGTTTCGACTTCTATGCGGGTCTGGCTGAAGACCTGGATGGCCATCGCGAGCAGCCTGTTTCGCTGGCGGATGAGCGTTTCACATCGATTGCACGTAAAGAACCGGTGGGCGTAGCCGGGGCCATCATTCCCTGGAACTTCCCGATGCTGATGGCCGCCTGGAAGGTCGCACCCGCACTGGCTGCGGGGTGCAGCATCGTGCTCAAACCTTCTGAGTTGACGCCTTTGACCGCGTTGGAGCTGGCCGACATTGCACACCAAGCCGGTCTGCCTGCAGGTGTACTTAATGTGGTAACCGGCCTGGGCCCGGATGCCGGTGCACCGCTCAGCGAACACCCTGGCATCGACAAGCTGGCCTTTACCGGGAGCATTCCCACCGGCAGCCGGATCATGCAGGCGGCTGCGCGCGACATCAAAAACATCAGCCTGGAGTTGGGCGGGAAATCACCGTTCATCATTTTCGATGACAGCGATATCGAGGCTGCGGTCG
The DNA here is from genome assembly GCF_056680425.1 of Pseudomonas sp. ASL3. Classification (NCBI taxonomy): domain Bacteria; kingdom Pseudomonadati; phylum Pseudomonadota; class Gammaproteobacteria; order Pseudomonadales; family Pseudomonadaceae; genus Pseudomonas; species Pseudomonas sp. ASL3. Next base: position 1,205,012 of record NZ_CM155281.1, read on the forward strand.
AATGGATCATGTTCGGGATCTTCTGGAACCAGGGCGAAGTGTGTTCTGCCACCTCAAGGGTGTTGGTTCAGCGTGAGCTCTATGAGCCTCTGCTCAAGCGCTTGGTCGAGCAGACACAGCGCCTGAGCATCGGCAACGGCTTGCAAGAGGGCGTGCTACTTGGCCCATTGGTCAGCCGGGGTCAATACGACAAGGTGCTTGAAGCCATCGCGCGTGGCCGGGAGGAGGGCGCGACCTTGCTCACAGGGGGGACTCGTCCGGCGCATTGCGACAAGGGCTACTTCCTGACACCCGCGATTTTCGCTGACGTACCGGAGAGAAGTTGGATCTGGCAGGAAGAAATCTTTGGACCGGTGGTCTGCGTTCGTCCTTTTGATGACGAAGCCGACGCGCTGCGCAGTGCCAACGACTCCCGTTTTGGCTTGGCCGCCGCTGTGATGTCGCGGGACCTGGAGCGTGCCGAGCGGGTAGCGCGACGCCTGCGTGCCGGTATCGTCTGGATCAACTGTTCACAGCCCACCTTCACCGAAGCGCCCTGGGGCGGTTACAAGCAGAGCGGGATCGGGCGTGAGCTGGGCGAATGGGGCCTGAACAACTATCTGGAAACGAAACAGATCACACGTTACGACAGCGATCAGCCTTGGGGCTGGTACATCAAGTAGAGGAGGCCGCCATGCGTTGGAAAAAAACACTGCAAATGGCCGAGGTGCATTGCGAAGGTGAAATCGGCAAGGTCATTACCGGCGGGGTCCTTGATATCCCCGGCAAGACCATGCTCGACAAGATGAACTACATCAACGACGTGGACGATAGTCTGCGCCGGTTGGTCATGCTCGAGCCGCGTGGGTGCCTGCAAATGTCAGTGAACCTGCTCTTGCCACCCACTCGACCTGAAGCGCAAGCGGGCTTCATCGTCCTGCAGGCCGACAAGGCTCACCCCATGTCAGGGAGTAACTGCATCTGCGTGGTGACGGCTTTGCTTGAACTGGGCATGTTACCGATGCAAGAGCCTGTGACCACCGTGGTGCTCGATACACCTGCGGGTCTGGTGACGGCCCGGGCGCAGTGCGAAGATGGGCGTTGCCTGAGCGTGTCGCTGGACATGGTTGCATCGTTTGTCGAGCAGCTTGATGTCGCTATCGAGACCGCCGAGTTTGGCACCCTCAAAGCGGATATCGCGTTTGGCGGCGTTTACTACGCGCTGGTCGATGTCGAGCAGATCGGCCTGACCATCGCTCCAGAAAATGCACGGCAACTGGCTACCCAAGGCGTACGTCTGAAAACGCTGATCAAGCAACAGGTCAAGGTGCGCCATCCATTGTTTGAAGCGCTTGATGAGGTCGCCTATGTGATGTTCCGAAATCGCCTCGATCACACGACCTACCAAACCTGCACGACGCTGCCCCCCGGGCGAGTTGACAGATCGCCGTGTGGGACGGGCAGTTCAGCCAGTCTGGCAACACTGAGTGCCCGCGGGCTGGTTGAGGTTGGTGACCAGCTGGTCTCTCGCTCAATCATTGGCGGCGAGTTCAAGGTCGAGCTACTGGGTCACACGGAAGTGGGTGGCAGGCCTGCGGTCCTGCCGAGGATCACCGGCCGTGCATGGATATACGGACTTGAGCAGATCGGTATCGATCCCGATGACCCCTTGCATGAAGGCTTCATGCTGAGCGATACCTGGGGCGAAGGTTTCTAACCCTTCGCGAGCAGGTGTTAAAGTTGCTGCTGGTCTGAATGTTCGGCCAGCAGCGTCGAGAGTGATTTTTATGAGCACAGACACCCCTACTGAAAAGGCTGGCAACGGCAAACGCCATGGCGGTCGGTATATCTATGAAGAGCTGCGCAAGCAGATCTTGACGCTCAAGCTCAAGCCCGGCATGCCGCTGGATGAAGTGTCGCTGGCAGCGCAATTCGGGTTGTCTCGCTCGCCCGTGCGTGACGCACTCGCTCGGCTGATCAGTGAGGGCCTGGTCACGATCTTGCCCAACCGCACGACCTTGGTCACTCCGTTTGAAATCGAAGAGTTTCCGAACTACATCTCGGCACTGGATCTGATTCAGCGCGTGGTGACACGGCTCGCCGCAACGCAGCATAACGACGAGGACCTGGCGCGTATCCGAGCGGCGGATGCCGCGTACCTTGATGCGGTGAGCACCGGTGACTTCCAGGCCATGTCGGAAATGAACAAGGCCTTCCACATGGCCATTGCCGTTGCCGGGAAAAACCCGTACTTCATCAGTTACTACGAAAAGTTGTTGGGCGAAGGGCAACGGCTTCTTCACCTTCATTTCGATTACATCATCAGCGCCGCAAGCACTACCCGATTAGGGCGTGACCACGACGAGATGATCGACGCTATTGCCGATCGGAACGCTGACCTGGCCGAACAGGCTGCGCATGAACACACCATGCTGTTTCAACGCCGCTTTCTGGACTTCATGCAGCAAAATCTGACTGAAAACATGTCTGTTGTTTGATAAGAGGCCTCGCCCCGTCTTCGACGCCGCGCTGTCGCGCAGCAAACTCGGTCCCGATTCTGCCCGGAGGGCGTAGGAGCTGACTTGTCTGCGAAGACCATTCAACGCGGTGGGTCTGACAGATCGCGCCGTATGGTCTTCGCAGACAAAACTACGCGTCCCGGTCTCTCCTACATTGAATCGGTGCTTAACTTAAAATTTATTCGTTATTTTTCAATGAGTTATTCGTTGCTTGATAGAAGGCGCGTTGACGTCCTGTAGCGCTGACAGCATGATGCCTCCATGAACATTATTGCGCTCCATGCCACCACCACGATCACCACGACCGCCTATGGCGGGTCGTGAGGTGGGTTCATGAGCGCAAAATAGCGTGAACACCTCAAGGCCCCGCCAGCAATGGACGGGGCCTTTCGGTTTCTCCGTCCTGGCGGGCACAACATGGAGAAATACCGATGAGTGACTTAGACCCTAAACGTTCTGCGCTATTGATCGTCGACATGCAGGTTGGGATGTTCAACGGCCCCGAAGAGCCCTTCGAAGGGACGCGTGTTCTGGGGAATATCAACCAGCTGATCCGTAAGGCGCACGAGGCTGGCGCGCCTGTTTTTGCGGTTCGGCACACAGGGCCGCAGGGCTCGCCGATCGAGCAGGGGAGCGCGCTTTGGCAGCTGCTGCCGGGTCTCGAGGTGGATATCAGGAAAGATACGGTGTTCGATAAAATCCGCCCCAACTGCTTTGTGGGGACTCGGCTGGCCGAACGGTTCGCAGAAGCGGACGTCAATGAGGTCGTGATCGTCGGGATGAAAACGCAATACTGCATTGACGCAACGTGCCGCGTCGCAACAGATCTTGGCTTTCAGGTGGTGCTGGTGGCTGACGGGCATACCTGCATGGATACGCCTGCGATGCCCGCCAAGCTGATTATCGAGCATCACAACCTGACGTTGAACGGGCCCTTCGTGAAGCTGAAAAACACAGCTGACGTGCGGTTCTGACCCCGCGCCCTGCTGGCGGAGTAGCCCACGTGAACTGTGGGAGCAGGCTTGCAACTACGCGTCCCGCTGCGAAGGCGGTATGCCTGACACACCGCGGTGCATTCTTCGCAGTCAAGCCAGCTCCCACAGGGGCCGTTCCCGGCGCAAGATGTCTGGTTGCAGCGCTACTCCGTCGGGTTCACGACAAGGTCGCTATTCAATGAAAAAATCAACGCCTTCAACCCGCCAGCAGGATGGACATCGGCAAACTCTGGCGGGTTTTCCAGGCGCTGCTGGAAGCTCAGGCTTGGCGCTTCATTAGCTGCGCTCTCGATTAAAAATTCGGGGCCAATGCCCGGGTCATTGATGCATGCCAGGACCACGCCTTGTGGGTTGAGCAAATCAGGCAGGCGGCGCAGGATTTTTTGATAATCCTTGGTCAGTACAAAGCTGCCTTTCTGAAAAGAGGGTGGGTCGACGATAACCAGGTCGTAGGGTCCGTCTCTTTTTATTCTCGCCCAGGATTTGAACAGGTCATGGCCTAAAAAACTGACTCGACTCAAATCATGCTGGTTAAGACGGTGGTTTTCTCGCCCCCGGCTCAACGCTGCCTTGGCCATGTCCAGATTCACGACGTGCTCCGCGCCGCCGGCAATGGCGGCCACAGAAAAACCACAGGTATACGCGAACAGATTCAGCACACGTTTACCTTGCGCATGAGCCTGGACCCAGCGGCGCCCATAGCGCATATCCAGGAACAACCCCGTGTTCTGGTTTCTGCCAAAATCCAACTTGAATTGCAGGCCGTTCTCAGTGATGACACCGGTATCAAACGTATCCCCCAGCAACCACTCCGTTGTGCTGTCCTGACGGTAGCGATGCTGCAATAGCAATGCATGAGCCTTTGCCTGCTGCCAGGCGGGGGACTGCGTCAGGGCCGAAAGCATGCTCCGTAAAGCGGCCATCTCGGGCTCATTGGGTTCCCTGTACAGCGATACCAACAGCACGCCTTGCAGCCAGTCGACAGCCACATCCTCAAGCCCCTCCCAGCGTAGACCCCGGCCGTGAAACAAACGTCGGGCTTCGTCAGGTACAGCACTTAAAGCGGAGATTAAATGCTGTTGCAGGAGGGAGAGGGCATCTGAATTCATTAGCTAATTATCAGTCGTTCGTGAGCGCGCAGTTTAAGCGCCATAGCCGGGATGCTGGAGGCATTTTTCACGGCATCGCTCGGACATTCAGATCCCGCGATGCCAAAGTGTCGGAAACAGCTCGTGTTCCATAGGAACATCTGACGCCAGAGTATCCCGAAGCCCAGGAAAATCAGGTGAGGTGGCCCAGGGTCTCGGAGCATGCCGTACGTCATCGCCGATGACCCTCACTGAAAACGCGCGACGGCGGTTTTGCCCTCCCACCCCGGCAGAGGCATGCAAGGTCAACATGTTGAAACACACCATGTCCCCCGGCGACAACGCCCATCCCAGGATGGGAAAGTCCTCGCGGTGGCTTTCTATATCCGGTAGCTCGCCCAGGGTTCCCTCGGAAAACCATTTGGCCTGGCTGTCCATGAAAGACCGAGGCATCAACCAGGGTCCCTTGTGTGAACCCGCTATGAACTCGAGGGTCGATTCCCTGGGCACTGGATCGACGGGAATCCAGAAACTCACGGTGTCCGAGCCACTGATGTTGTAGTAAGGCTGGTCCTGATGCCAAGGCGTGCGTTGGCGCGTATGGGGCTCTTTTACGAGCAAGTGGTCATGGTGCAGGCGCACGTGTTGGCTGTTCAGCAGGGCGGCAGCGATAGGCGCGATGGCGGAGTTGAAAATGAGGTTGCGATAGTGCGCATTCTCTTGCCAGTTACAAAAATCCTCGAAGAACCATCCCGGGTCGGTGGCGCTGCTCGCCACTTTTGCGCGAGGGCTGGGATGGGCAAGGTTCCACTCGATGCCTTGGGTCAGTTCGCTGATTTGCTGCGCAGAAAACGCATTGCGGATGCACACCGCGCCCTGAGTCTGGAAGGCGCGCACAGTCTCGTCACTGACGGGGACGGCAAGACGAGGCTTAGCGCATTGTGTCATTTCGTTCATGGGGATTCGCTCACTTGCCGTAAATATCGAAGTTGAAATACTGCTTCGCGATCTGGTCGTATTGGCCTGATTGGCGAATGCCGGCAATCGCCGTATTCAGTTGCTCTCTCAGATCAGGTTCGTTTTTTCTGACACCGATTGCGACGCCATCGCCAATGATGCTTTTGTCGGTGATGGGTTCACCCGCGAAGGCAAACCCCTGACCCTGAGGCTTCTGCAACAACCCGATATCTGCCTGTACCGAGGCCTGGAACGAAGCATCCAGGCGCCCATTGATGAGGTCTGAAAACACCTGATCCTGGGTTTGGTAGGAAAGGATATCGATGCCTTGGCTGCCCCATTGCGATTTGGCATAACTTTCTTGCAGTGACCCTTGAACAACCCCTACGGACTTTCCTTTCAATGACTCAGCCGTCGGCAGTAATCCGGCGTTTTTTCTGGCGACGAGAGAAGACGGAGCGGTGTAGATTTTATGGCTGAAATCGACCTGCTGGCGACGCGCCTCGGTAGCGCTGAATGCAGACAGGATCGCGTCGAATTTCTTCGCCTTTAACGCCGGGATCATGCTGTCGAAGCTCTGCTCGACCCAAATGCACTTGACCCGCAACTCGGCACACAGGGCATTGCCCAGATCGATATCAAAACCACTCAATGAGCCGTCTGGCTGCTTTTGCTCGAATGGTGGATAGCTGGGATCGACGCCGAATTTGATCACTGGTTCCGCCTGCGATAGCGGGGTGATGATCAGCCCGAACAGCATGACGGTGTATTGAAGTTTGCGTAGCTGCATGATGACCTCGTTTTTTATTGGTTTTCACGGTTTGGCAGGTCGTTGCTCAAGCGTTAAGCGGTAAAAAGGCCTCGGTCAACTTGACCCAATAGCCAGCGCCACGAATCAGGATGTCGTCATTGAAGTCGTAGCGTGGGTCGTGAGCCATGCAGCTCTTTTCACCGTCGCCATTGCCGATAATCAGGTAACAGCCAGGGCATTGCTGCAGGAAATAGGCGAAATCCTCGCTGCCATTGAAGGGCACGATGTCTCTCATTACCTCGTCCTCACCGAGCCAGTCGATGGCCACCTGACTGGCGAACCGGGTCATTTCTTCGTCATTCACCAGCAAGGGGTAGTCGGCACTGTAGTGAATGTCGGCTGTCGCGCCGAATGCCTCCGCCTGGGCGTGAATGAGGCGTTTTATCTGGCTCTCCAGGCGGTCTCGGACGGCGTTGTTCAGTGAACGGACCGACATCAGCATGTGCGCGCTGTCCGGGATCACGTTGGACGCCTTGCCTGCGTTAATGGCCCCGACGGTGATAACGCTCATTTCCTGAGGTGAAACGTTGCGCGAGACGATTGTCTGCAAGGCCATGATGATGCTTGCGCAGACCACCACAGGGTCGACGCTCAGATGCGGCATCGCGCCGTGACCACCTTTTCCGTGAATCGTGACATTGACCTGGTCGGCGGAGGCCATGAAGGGCCCTGCTCGGAACCCGAGTTTTCCGGCAGGGTAGCCAGGCATATTGTGTGCGGCGAACACCGCATCGCAGGGGAACTGTTGCAGCACGCCTTCCTGAATCATTCTTCGGGCACCGGCCAGGCCTTCTTCAGCCGGCTGGAAAATCAGGTGTACGGTGCCATCGAACGGGTGACCATGGGCAAGGGCGTACGCCGCGGCGAGGAGCATGACAGTGTGCCCGTCATGGCCACACGCATGCATTTTTCCGGGTATCCGGCTTGCATAGGGGAGCCCGGTTTTCTCTAGAATCGGCAGTGCGTCCATGTCAGCCCTTATGCCGAGCACGCGGGGGCTGGTGCCTTTTTTTAGCGTGGCGATGACCGCGGTTTCGGCGAAGCCACGCGTCACTTCATACCCCCATTTGGTCAGTCGCTCGGACAACAGTTCGCTGGTCTCGACCTCCTGATAACCGAGTTCAGGGTTGGCATGGATATGTTGGCGGAGTTCGCGCATTTCGTGCTCGATCTCTTTCAGTAGCGTCATGAACTGTGTCATTGGCAGCGTTTTTCCTTTGTTACCAGGAGGAGAAACAGATCTGTCGCCAGGGCCACATCTCACGCTATGGCTCACGGCGTCATACGTTTCATCAAAGTGCCTAGGCTTTTTCTGATAGGTTCTTTTGGTGAGGCTCGAAGCCCAGGCGGCGTTGGTTTGAGCTTAGAGGGCCAAGAGAAAGGCCAATAGGCAATCGAAAGTGAACAAGGCAACCCAGGGTTAACAGCGGCGGACACTATGAAGTTCTATCAACTCAATGCACTGGTGGCGGTGGCCGACGCAGGCAGCATTCGCGGCGCCGCAAAAAGGCTCGACACCTCGCCGGCCGCAGTCACCAAAGCGATACAGAAACTCGAGGCAGACACAGCAACACAATTGCTGATCCGCAATACCTCCGGGATTGTGTTTACCGAACTCGGCAAGAAACTGTTGATTCAGTCACGCTTGCTGGTGGCGCAGATGGTCAGTGCCCGTCAAGTGTTGGCTGATTGCAACGGGGAACTGGTTGGACGCTTGTCGGTAGCCGTCACACCTTGGTTGGCGATGACGCTCATGCCCAAGGCCGTCGTGCGTTTTCGCCAGTTATTTCCAAAGGTGCAGCTTGAGCTGCATGAAGGTCTTTCGTCCGTCGCCTGTCCGCGGCTGCGGGATGCGAGCGTCGATCTTTTTATCGGACGGCTTGATACCCGGTGTTCCAGCGCCGACCTGACCTATCAACCTCTGTTCACGGCCGATTGTGCGGTGGTGGCCCGTCAACAACATCCTTTGTCGAACAGTCGAGCCATGGAGGAACTGGCGTTGGCCGACTGGATTTTGGCCTCACAGCAAGACGGGACGATTACGACGCAGGGGCAGGTGCATTTCGCCCATTCGCTATCGATTATCTTGAGTTTGCTGCGTGAAACCGACATGTTGAGCATCTTTCCCTGGCCGCTGGTGGAGATTTGCGCTCAAAGAGAAGGCTTGTGCGCCTTGCCGTTGCGCGAGCCGGTCAGCAGTGCCTCAGTGGGAGCCATCAGCCGAAGCGGGCAGCCCCTGCGGCCGGCGGCCGAGCGGTTTCTGGAATGTCTGATCGAAACCATTCACTTTGAGATGGGGCATCTGCACTCGCCTTATCGGCGCATGTTGCAGACCGTCGAATTACTGGTCTGAGAGTTGTTAACGAAACCGAGTGAATCGCCCCTGGTTTCATCGACACATCTCAATGGCTTTTGGCCGATTGCTGCCGGTCGAGCGGCTGGCCTGAGTCGATCGACTTCCGCCTATCATGAGCGACAGCAATCGACCGATTCTGTTGAAAAAGTCGACCCGGCCTGGCTACCCATGCATTGAGCGGTGAAAACGCCATTTTTGCACACTGCCACGTCAAATCTGAGCCCTGAACCGTCTGCGCAAAACACGGATTTCAATCTCAGACGCGTACTTTTCTGCCGTGGAAACCGAAGCCGACTTTTTCAACACAATCGACCCACAGGAGACATTGCAAGGTCGCACTTCGGGCGATTAGTTATCCCAGCTGTGAGACACACGATTGCCAGCTTTTGAATGGGTGTGATGAGGCGCCTCGCGTGACCGAAGGGCGATGGATCTTGCAGCTGGGTGCCCAGGGCAAGTCCTTCTATGGGAAAGCTGATTGGGCTTTTTCGGGCGTTTACGACGCTTAATTGGCTCGAAAAAGTGTGCTGGCGGTCGAAGACAGGCACGAAGTTCGGGCATCAACCATGCTGCTCAGTCTATGAACGTCGTTTCTGACATCTAAACGTCATCTATTCATCGCGGGAATGCCATGTTTCCTGAGTACTGTTCTCGCAAATGAGATCGATCTCAAGCGAGTGACAATGACTGATTTGAAAGAGGTTGCACGGCTGGCAGGTGTTTCGCGGGCGACCGCCGCGCGAACCTTTGCCTCCCCCGAAGTGGTGCGTCCGGCCACCCGAGAGCAAGTATTCGCCGCTGCGCGTCAGCTGGGTTTTCGGCCTAATCGCCTCGGCCGCCAACTACGCTTGCAAACCACCAACCTGATCGGTGTGGTGGTGCCCAATCTGCTCAACCCGGTGTTCGCCGAGCAATTTCAGGCGATGGAGCAGGCTGCACGCTTACACGGTTACAACCTGTTGCTGGCAACTACCGACTACAGCAGCGAGCGCGAAAGCGCGGTGGTCGAGGAGTTGTTGCGGCAGAGGGTCGATGGTCTGGTCCTCACCGTGACTGATGCCGAGAGCAACCGCGTGCTGCAAAGCCTTGCCAGCGAAGTCACGCCTTTTGTGCTGGCCTATCACCAGCCCGACAATCCGAACTACAGCGCCGTGTCGGTGGATAATCGCGCAGGCATGGCGCTCGCCACCCGTTATCTGCTGGAAGCGGGACACTTGCAGATCGGCATGGTCGCCGGTCCAGCCTTGCAGTCCGACCGCTCTCGCCTGCGTTACGCCGGTTATTGCGACGCTATGCTTGAGGCCGGCCTCGACAGCCTGCCGGTGATCGAAATGCCCGCCCATACCCAGGCTGACTTCGCCGCCATCGAGCCGTTATTGCACAGCCCGCAGGCACCCAGTGCGCTGGTCTGCTCCAACGACTTGCTGGCGATCAGTCTGATCGCGGAACTGCGGCGCAATGGCTGGAACGTGCCCCGGCAGCTCTCGGTCATTGGCTTTGACGGCATCGCCCTCGGCACCCAGATGCACCCGACGCTGTGCAGCGTCGTTCAACCCATCGAGGCGCTGGCTTGCACCGTGATCGATCAATTACTGGCGCAGATCGCTGGCGCCGCACCGGTTTCCCATTGCCTGCCTTGCCTTATCCGGCCGGGCGAAAGTACTCAACCCTACGAGGAGACGCTTGATGATCCGCTTCAGTAAAACCCTGGCGGCGTTGTTGCTATGCGGCGTGGCCAGCCTGGCCCAAGCCGTCGAAACGGCGATTTGCTACAACTGCCCTCCGGAATGGGCGGACTGGGGCGCACAGCTCAAGGCGATTGCCGACACCACCGGCGTGCAGGTCCCGCTGGACAACAAGAATTCCGGCCAGTCATTGGCGCAACTGGTAGCTGAACAAGCCGCACCGGTGGCTGACGTGGTGTATTACGGCGTGACGTTCGGTTTGCAGGCGCAAAAAGCCGGGGTGGTCGGCACTTATAAGCCGAAGGGTTGGGACCAGATTCCAGCGGGCTTGAAGGACCCTGAGGGGCACTGGTTTGCGATTCACTCCGGCACCCTGGGCATCATGGTCAACGTCGATGCGCTGGGTGGCCTGCCGGTTCCACAAAGCTGGGCCGACCTGCTCAAACCCCAATACAAAGGCATGGTCGGTTATCTTGATCCGTCCAGCGCTTTCGTGGGTTACGTCTCTGCGGTGGCCATCAACCAGGCCATGGGTGGCACCCTGGATAACTTCGCACCCGCCATCGATTACTTCCAGAAACTGGCGAAAAACTCGCCCATCGTGCCCAAGCAGACGGCTTATGCGCGGGTGCTGTCCGGCGAGTTGCCGATTCTGGTCGATTACGACTTCAACGCTTATCGCGCTCGCTACAAGGACAACGCCAACGTCGCGTTCGTGATTCCCAAGGAAGGCAGCATCAGCGTGCCTTACGTGATGAGCATGGTCGGCAATGCCCCGCATCGGGCCAACGCCGAGAAGGTGTTGGATTTTGTCTTGTCCGATCAAGGCCAGGCGCTGTGGGCCAAGGCGTACCTGCGACCAGTGCGGGCGATGAAGATGCCTGCCGACGTCGCTGCGCAGTTCCTGCCGGACAGCGACTATGCCCGGGCCGGCGTGGTCAATTACGAACACATGGCGGCGGTGCAGGAAGCCTTCTCCGCGCGTTATCTGAGTGAGGTCAAGTAAGTGACGGCCTCGGTAGTAAAAGCTCAGGAAGTCCGGTCGGGTCGGGCCATCGTGCCGCGCTTGCGGCCGACCGCTGCCTGGGCGCTGGCGCCGGCAGCAGCGGTGCTGTTCGCGTTCTGGTTATTGCCGTTGGCGCACCTGATCGTGCTGGGTGGGCAAAGCCGCGACGGCAGCGACAGCGGTTATTGGCAGGTGCTGAGCAGCGCGCAATACCTGGGCAGTCTGGCGCAGACCTGCATTCTTGCCCTCGTGGTGACCCTTGCGGCGCTGCTGGTGGGCGGCATCAGTGGTGTGTTTCTGGCTCGCCAGCGCTTCTTCGGCCGCTCGGCACTGGTCGCCTTGTTGACCTTCCCGCTGGCGTTTCCCGGCGTGGTGGTCGGCTTTTTGGTGATTCTGCTGGCCGGTCGTCAGGGGTTGTTCGCCACGCTTGGCCTTGAGCTGGCGGGGGAGCGCTGGATTTTTGCCTACTCGCTGATGGGGTTGTTCATTGGCTATCTGTACTTCTCGATTCCGCGGGTGATCCTCACGGTGATGGCCGCTTGCGAAAGCCTGGATCGTAGCCTGGAAGAAGCCGCCCATTCACTGGGGGCGGGTCATTGGCGAGTGGTCTGCGATGTCATCGTGCCCGGCCTGGCGCCGGCATTGGTCTCATGTGGGGCGATCTGTTTCGCGACCTCCATGGGCGCATTCGGTACGGCCTTCACCTTGGGCACTCGGCTGAACGTGACCCCGGTGGCGATCTACAACGTGTTCACCAATTACGCCAACTTCGCCGTGGCCGCTGCGCTGTCGGTGGTGTTGGGTGCGGTGACCTGGGCCGTACTGTTGCTGGCCCGGCGGCTGGTCAAACAACCGGGGACTGTCTTGTGAAACGCTCAACGCTGTTTGTCGGGCAACTGGTTTTTACCTTGCTGGTTTGCGCCTTCATGTTGGTGCCCGTGCTGATGTCGCTGCTGGCCGGGCTGACGCGCAATTATTTCGTGGGCCTGTCCAGCGGACTCACATTCGACTGGCTGATACAGGTTTGGCAGGCCTATTCGCCGACTGTCTGGTTGTCCCTGCAATTGGCCGCCGCCTGCGCGTTGTGTGTCTGTGTGATTGGGGTGCCGGCGGCCTACGCATTGGTGCGGATGAACAACCGCTTCAGCCGGGCGTTCGAGGAATTGATGGTGTTGCCGGTGGCCATGCCCGGTCTGGCTAGCGCTTTGGCGTTGCTGCTCACCTATGGTCAGTTCGGTGGGTTTCGTAGCAGCTGGGTGTTCATTCTCGTCGGCCATGTGCTGTTCACGCTGCCATTCCTGGTGCGCCCGGTGATGGCGGTGATGCAACGTCAGCACCTGCTGACGCTGGAAGAAGCGGCGGCCAGCCTTGGCGCCGGGCCGATCCGGCGTTTCTTCAGCGTGGTGGTGCCCAACTGCCGGGCGGGGGTTCTCGCCGGGGTGTTGATGGTCGTCACCCTGTCGTTGGGTGAGTTCAACCTGACCTGGATGCTCCACACCCCGATGACCAAGACATTGCCGGTGGGCCTGGCCGACAGCTATGCCTCGGCCAGGCTGGAAGTCGCCAGCGCCTATACCCTCATATTCCTGTTGATGATCGTGCCGCTGCTCATTGCGTTGCAGGCCATCAGCGCCCGTCTTTCCCGTGGAGAGAGTCGATGACCGGAACCACCATTCGCCTGGAGGGTTGCCGCAAGGCGTTCTCTGACGGCACCGTTGCTGTGCATGATCTGAACCTGACCATCGAGGCCGGGGAAACCTTGGCGATTCTCGGCCCGTCCGGTTGCGGTAAAACCACCACCTTGCGCCTGATCGCCGGTCTGGAACGCCCGGACGTGGGTCAGATATTTTTTGGCGACAGCGACGTCACACGCGTGCCCATCGAGCGCCGCGACGTGGGCATGGTATTCCAGAACTACGCGTTGTTTCCGAACCTGGATGTGGCCGGCAACATTGTTTACGGCCTAAAGATTCGCGGCCTTTCACCCGCCGAACGCAACAAGCGTTGCTCGGAGTTGCTGGAACTGGTCGGCCTGCATGATCACGGCAAGCGCAGCATTCACGAGTTGTCCGGCGGTCAGCGCCAGCGGGTCGCCCTGGCCCGCGCGCTGGCACCCCGGCCTCGGGTGTTGCTGCTCGACGAACCCTTGGCAGCGCTGGATGCTCAGTTGCGTGAACGTTTGCGCAGCGAACTGGATCAGTTGCTACGTGGTTTGGGAATCACCGCGGTGTTCGTCACCCACGATCAGGGCGAAGCCATGGCGCTGGGGGATCGCATCCTGGTCATGGAGCACGGCCGGGTCGCGCAATTGGCCAGCCCGCGTGAAATCTATCAGCAACCGGCCAACGCTTTCGTCGCCAGTTTCGTTGGCAACCTCAATGCTTTTTCGGTGATCGAGCGCACGCCCCATGGCTTGAAAGTCAGCGGTGGCGAATTGCCATGGAGTGGCGCCAGTCTGCCCGCCACAGTGTATTGCCGCCCTGAGCATTTGCAGGTGATGGATAGCCTGGGTCATCTGCGCGGGCGTCTGGTGGGGCAGTTTTTCCAGGGTGCCCAAAGCCGCCTGTTGGTGGATGTCGGCGCCGCACAGCCGCTGTTGGTGAACAGCACCGACGGCATCATTCACGCGCCCGGCGCGCTGATTGCCTTGGCCATCGAGCCGCAAGTGCTGTTTACCCTGCATTCATGATGTTTTTGTTTTCAGAGAACTTATTTTGAACCGTCCGTTTCTCATTGCGCAGATCAGCGATCTGCACCTTAAAGCCGGTCAAAGACTGACTTATGGCGTCGTCGATACCCTTGGCGCGTTGCGTCGTGCTGTCGATCATTTGAATGCCAGCCATCCGCGTCCCGACATCGTGGCGATCAGTGGCGACCTGGTGGACTTCGGTCGTCCTGATGAATATGCCGTTCTGCATCCCGAGCTGGCGCGCCTGCACATGCCTTGCTACCTCGTGCCCGGCAACCACGACAATCGCGAGCATTTGCTAGCGGCATTTGCCGATCATGCCTACTTACCGATGTCGGCCAGCGCGCCACTGGATTGGGTGGTTGAGGAGCATCCGGTGCGCCTGATCGGTCTGGACACGACGATCCCTGGCGCCCATGGCGGTCAGTTGCTGGACAGCCAGTTGCTCTGGCTCGATGAACAACTGGCACGTCGTCCCGATGTACCGACGCTATTGGTTCTGCATCACCCGCCGTTTATCAGCGGTATCGGCCATATGGACTGCGAGCCGTTCATCAATGCGTCGGCGCTGGAGCAGATCATCGCCCGTCACCCGCAGGTGGATCGCTTGCTGTGCGGGCATTTGCACCGGCCGATGCAGCGGCGTTTCGGTGGCAGCCTGAGTTGTGTGTGCCCCGGTACCTCACATCAAATCGTGCTGGATCTACAGCAAACCGCCCCGGCGCATTTCAATCTGGAACCGGCCGGGTATCTGCTGCATCGCTGGCAAGCGCAGCAGGGGCTGGTGACCCATAACGCCGTGTTTGGTGAGTATCCCGGACCGTATCCGTTTTATGACGCTCATGGATTGATCGACTGATGACACAGGGATTTTCAAGGCGTTTTTTTGACGAGGTTCTTCGGAGACTTTAACCGATATCACTCTCTGCGTATGGTTGAAGTTTTTCTTGATGATTAATTAACGCATTGGCCAATCGCCTGATTGGCTGAGTGCTTCCTGCTGCCTTTTCAATATGCCCGGAACATAGGTTCTGCGCTGGAGTTCGTCCTGATGAAAGCCACGTTTCAAGTATTAAGTTTTTTGACCGGCGGCCTGAGTATTGCGATGAGCGCCGTTGGCGTCTGCTGATTTCATTAAAGACAGCAACGCCAATTTGAGCTTGCGCAACTTCTACTTCAACAACGATAACCGCGATGGTGCCGCCGCTCCTTCGAAGACCGAACTGCGTTATGGCACCTTACAACCGAAGTTGCCGATTCTGGTCTCCAACGATGGCCGTCTGTTGCCTCAAACCTTCGAGGGCGGGCAAGTCACCAGCAATGAAATCGATAACCTGACCTTCACCGCCGGCCAACTTGAACACGCCACCGGGCGTGTTTCCAGCGATAGTGCAGGTCTGGCTGTTGCGGGCGGCACTCAGGAAAGCAATAAATTTACCTTTGCCGGTGGCGATTACAAACTGACGAAGGATCTGACCGCTCAGTATTATTACGCCAATCTCGAAGACTATTACCAGCAGCACTTCGCCGGTTTGCTGCATGTGTTGCCGCTCGGTGAATACGGTTCGCTGAAAACCGACCTGCATTATTTCAAGACCACGTCCGATGGCAAGAACAGCAGTGCGGCCGGTCGCGCCAGTGGTTACAAGTTCAGCGGTTACACCAAAGGCGGTACCGGTGAAATCGACAACGATACCTGGAGCGCGGCGTTCATTTATTCGTTGGGCGGCCATGCGATTACGGCGGGCTATCAAAGCGTTTCCGATGACAGCAACTTTGCGCAACTCAATCAGGGTGGCCTGGTCGATAAAGGCGAGGCGGGTGCCAGTCTTTATCTTTACACCGACCGCACCATTCAGACCTTCATCCAAGCGGGTGAGCGGACCGCATTCGCGCAGTATGCCTACGACTTCGCTGCTCTGGGGGCTCCAGGCTTGAAGGCATCGGTGATGTACCTCAAGGGCGACAATATTCAGACTGCCAGCGGCAAGGACGCAGGCGAATGGGAGCGCGATATCTCTCTGGACTATGTGATCCAGAGCGGTGCGTTGAAGAACGTCGGTTTCGGCTGGCGGAACGCGATGTCCCGAAGTGATATCGCCCGCGACCAGGACCAGAATCGCCTGATCGTGAGCTATACAATTCCATTGATGTAAGGCGTAAAAGTTATTTACGAAACCCAGGAGCGCGAACTTATCTGACAGGCGTTGATTTACCCTTAAAGCGAGCGACTGCTATTGGCCGATAACCGTCTTTGGCGAGAGGCAGCAATCGGCCAGCGGACGCTCGGAGTCAGTCGTCTTCAGATTCCACTCACACGGGCCCAAGCGAGTGACGCGCTTGCTAGGGGTATCACGATGCTTACCAAACCAGAGCCTCCTAGGATAGGAAAACGCCGCCGCGCGCGCCGACCTTCTGGGCTTCGGCAGAAGGAGGGTAATTGGGGTGATCCCTTGTATGCGCAGACGTGCAAGTGCAGGCTGACGTACCGAGGCGCATATATAGCTCCTCGATACCCAAAAGTTGGGGTCTGCATGAAAAGGGCAAAGCCGAGCAGTTGAACTAAAAGCTGACTATTAAGTCAGGATGGTCAGTTGCACTTCTCCCATTACGAGGATCCCACCATGCGCATCTACACCCTTGAATACCTGTTCAACGGCGAGCCCCGCACACACATGTTCGAACTCAAGCAGCCTCAACTGCCCGCCCATGAGGCGGCGATGCACCTGCTACAGCTGCATTTTGGGGATGGAGAGAACAGCCTGATCATGCCCACTGCGGACGCGACGCCGGAGGAAATTTTAGAGCAGGCTAAGCTGTTAGGGCTGACGCAGATTGAGGTCGTCGATCAATCCAGTTGATGCTAGGTGCAGCGACCAGCAACGCGCGCCTCGGCAGATTTGAAGGGCTGCTTCTGGCCGATTTCAGCCTGTCGTGACCCGCTGGAGTCAACCCGAATCTGCCACTCGGTTTTTCTCCACAGTGGACATCGAACACGTGGCTACCCTTCGAAAGCCCACGTGTTGGAGACCTGGTTGACGCGGCATTTCTCTCTACTTTTCGAACAGACCTAGACCTCCGTCGCTGCTGCCTGGATGACCAGTTCCCGAAACTTGTGCAGTACCGACGATGTATCGCCAATGCGTGTGGCCAGATGCAATGGGGCGACCAGACTTGGGCATTCCGAGAGCTCACGGTACACGATGCCATCGCCTCGCAGGCGTTGCATGGAAGCCGGTACGATGGATACACCGAGGCCAGCGGCAACCAGACTCAGGGTTGCCGTCATGCGCGGTGCTCCCTGAACCACCTGTGGGCTGAATCCTGCTTCGCGGCAGGCCACTAGAATGGCGTCGTACAGCCCCAGTCCCACTCGACGTCGGTACAAGACAAAGGCTTCACTCGCCAATGCAGCCAACGGTAGCGGCGCAGTGGAATCGGTGGCCAAAGGGTGGTCTATCGGCAGTGCCAGTAGCATGGGTTCGACCAGAATGGGCTCATCCTGCAGGGCGTGCGTGCCACTCAGGGGTGAGCGTATGAACGCCGCATCGAGCCTTTCATGTACCAGCGCATCAAACTGATACTTTCCAGGTATGGCAGGCCACTATTCCTGGCATTTGTACTCATGGATCGCAAGATTTACGCTGTGCCCGAACTCCCCCGTATAAAAAAGGAAGCGGCGATGACGTGGTCAGCCAAGCAGTATTCAATCTTCGAACAACAGCGAACTCGTCCGGTCCGCGACCTTGTTGCAGCCATCCCTACCGTCAACGTGCGTGTGGCCGTCGACCTGGGCTGCGGGCCCGGGAATTCTACCGAGGTATTGGCGGAGCGCTTTCCGGGCGCGGTGGTGACTGGCATGGACAGCTCCGACGACATGCTCGCCGACGCGCGCGAAAGATTGCCCGCGTTGAGCTTCGAGTTGGCCGATATTGGGTCCTGGAATCCTGCACTGGCGTTCGATGTGATTCTGGCAAACGCATCGCTGCAATGGTTACCGGATCATGCAGCGCTTTACCCGCATCTGGTGAGCAAGCTGGCGCCTGGCGGAACCCTGGCCGTGCAGACCCCTGACAACCTCGAAGAGCCCGCGCACAGGCTGGCACGCCAAGTGGCGGCAGACGGGCCTTGGGCAGGCAAAATCGGTACGTTCAAACATCCCGAACGACATACTGCGAGCTTCTATTACGAACTGCTGCATCCGCATTGCAGCACGGTCGATGTTTGGCGCACGACCTATCACCACCCTTTGGCCGGCGGCCATGCCGCCGTGGTGGAGTGGTTCAAGGGATCAGCGCTGCGGCCTTATCTTGAGCCATTGGTGCCGGCAGAAAAGACTGCTTTCCTCGAGGCCTATCTAGCGCAGATCACGGCAGCCTATCCGGCGCTTGCCGACGGCACGGTGCTGCTGCCGTTCCCCAGGCTTTTCATTATCGCGACCCGGTAAGTTGATTCCTTTCATGGCGCCGTGACCTGTCCGATAAATGAGTGCTGCCTCTTTTCACTGTCGGGACGCGTGAAATTCAATCTTTCGCCATCTGCTGGAATGCGCAAGCGTGTTTCAACACCGGCTTGTCGTGCCGCGTCGGCCAACGCATTGCGGGTCACCGGACAATGGCTGAGCGCTTGCAGATGGTTGGCGACTACAAAGCCTGGCGCGAGGCGGGTGAACTCGATGACTTCGTCGATGCCCATGATGATGTCGCCTCCCAGATCGAATCGAGCGCCCCCGGCAGGAATGACACAAAGATTCGGCCGATGACGCGCCACAAACTCCCTGACAGTTGGCGTGAGTAAGGTGTCTCCGCTGAGGTAAAGGCTCGGTTCGTCTGGCACTTCGATGAGGTATCCAACGCCATGCTCCATCAATTTTCCGACGAGCCCACGGCCATGGATACAGCGAACGGTTCGGATCTGACCGCCTAAAAACGGACTCGGTTGTTCATGATTTTCCGGCAAGGATTGAACGTTCAATCCGCGATCGGCCAGATAGCCTGCGTCGTGGGGCGTGCAGAAAACCGGTGTTTGGGTATCGCGTAACCACTGTTTCGCCGCTCGATCCAGATGATCGAAATGGCCTTTCTGGCAGTGGGTGATCAGGCAATGAGTGACGGACTCTAGTGCCTGTGCTGTTGATGCCGGCAATTCGACGATGGGGTTGCGTTGCCGTGCACCGAGCACACGTAAGGGTGGCAGTCCGTTTTTAGCGGCGAGCATGGGGTCGATCAGGATTTGGTTAAGGCCGAATTCAACAATGATCGTCGCGTTGCGAAGTTGATGGATGTGCATGAGGTCGCCTCCTGGAAGAGGCTTGATTGTGTCTAAGCGCTTAACGCTGGAGAATGGCAGGTCTGGACATAATCAGTTCATTTTCTGCCATGACAAAAATACATAGAATCGGCTTGCTGCTTTTTCCGCACTGCATGCCAGCAGGGTTATTCGCATTTTCAGACTTGCTTAATGCAGCTAACCGGCAAGCGGGGCGCACTCTGTTCGACACAGGCTTTGTTGCGTTGCAGGCAGGACGTGTCGAGTGCGCTCAGGGCGTATCGTTGCACGTGACCGAGACACTTGATCATGCTGATTTGGACGCGATTCTGGTGCCCGGGTTCTGGGCTGAATCTGCATCGCAAGTGGATGCGATGGTTTCCGACAATGGAGCCTTGATATCGGCTCTGGCGGCACGCGCCAACAGGGTCATGCTCTGGAGTTATTGCAGCGGAGTCAGTCTCCTGGCTGCGAGCGGTGGGCTCAACGGACAGTCTGCAACCGTGACCTGGTGGCTGGCTGAGGCAATGGCCCAGCGCTATAAACAGGTGAAGTGGCAGACGGAGCAGAACTGCATTGTCAACGCACGTACCGCCACTGCATCTGGGGTAAATGGTCACCTGCCCATCGCCCAGGCGTTGATCGAGCGGTATGTGGGCCCAGAGGCATTGCAGCGTCTGACCAAGTTAATGGTGCTCCCGCGTCCCGTGCAGTCCCATAGCATCTTTCAAGCCATGAGCATGATCGAGCAGTCCTCGCTATTGCTGCGCAAATTGCACGCACTGGTCGAGCAATTACCTGCGCAAGACATCACGGTGCAGCGATTGGCAGAGCGACTGGGTATGACCGAACGTACCCTCGCGCGCAAGGTAATAGGCGAAACCGGGGTTTCGATTGCAACCTATGCGCGTCGTATCAAGCTGAATCAAGCCAGTGAACGACTCATTCTGACCTCGTCGTCGGTCAGCGCTATCTGTGCGGAGTTGGGATTCAGCAGCGACTCGAACATGCGGCGCATGTTCAAGGAGCTGACGGCGCTGACACCTCTGGCGTATAGGCAACGCTTCGGACGCTTATAACTCGGTGTGCGGAAACGAGTTATGTCCACTTTGGCTCAGGCGTTCAGCCATTAGCGGTAGCAGCTGTTCGCAGGACGCCTCGATTTTCAGGTCCAACAGGTCGTCGGCGCGGGTTTTACCCAGATTGATGGCGATCAGCGGCTTGTGCAGGGCCGCCATCGCGCGGCACAAGCGAAAGGCCGAATAGGCCATCAGCGACGAACCCACCACCAGCAACCCCGCGGCCTGCTCGACACACAGTGCGGCTTTGGCGGCGGTGGCCTGGGCGACGTTTTCACCAAAAAACACCACGTCTGGCTTTAACCGTTCGCCGTCGCAGTATGGACAGCGGGGTACTTGGAAACGCGCTTCGAAGGCCGGGTCCAGCAAGGTATCGCCGTCGGGTGCCTGGATGGCGTCGACACCGGACAGGTATGGGTTTTCCGCTTCCATGACGACCTGGATCGCATTGCGATCAATGCGCTGTTCGCAATCCAGGCAAACCACCCGGTGCAAGCTGCCATGCAGCTCAATCACTTCCTGGCTGCCCGCTTGATCATGCAGCGTGTCCACGTTTTGGGTGATGAGCCCGGCGATATGTTGCTTCGCTTGCAACGTCGCCAGCGCGTCATGGGCGGCATTGGGCCGAGCCTGTCGGATACGCGGCCAGCCCAGCATCGCCCGCGCCCAATAACGCCGACGCGACGCCGGCGCACTGAGGAATTCCTGATACATCATTGGCGCTTTGCCCCGACGCACCCCGTCGCGGTCCCGATAGTCCGGAATACCCGAAGGCGTGCTGATACCCGCGCCGGTCAGGACCAAAAATTGCTTCTCCGCCATTAAACGATAGAGCGTCTCTAGACCTTGGCTGGCCTGGCTATCGATCATGTTGCAGTCTCCGCGTTGTCGTTACGGCGTTTGTACTTGTTTGCGCATCCGGCACCGCTGGAATAGTAATCGAGTCGGTTTTCCTGTGTCGGATTTAAACGCTGTTGGAGCAATGGGAAGGGGTGAGAGTGGCGGGCAACGATCTCTTTGATCGGGGCCGGGATGGACGGAAAATATGTGCGGTTTGAACGGGTCCGCTAGCCTTCGCGAAGGCTCGTCCCAGACGCGACCAAAGAACTGACTCGATGCGAAGAAGGGCCGCCCCGTCTTCGACGCCGCGCTGTCGCGCAGC
This sequence comes from Pseudomonas sp. ASL3, assembly GCF_056680425.1. NCBI lineage: Bacteria > Pseudomonadati > Pseudomonadota > Gammaproteobacteria > Pseudomonadales > Pseudomonadaceae > Pseudomonas > Pseudomonas sp. ASL3. The sequence continues at coordinate 1,226,606 of NZ_CM155281.1, forward strand.
AAACTGGGGCTCGATTCTGCCCGGAGGGCGTAGCAACTGTGTTCATCACGCCAAATGCGCGGCAGCCTGCAAGGCTTCGCGCATTCGTGCGTTCAGTATTGTGCCTGATCCAACGCATTCGCAGCGGGACGCGTAGTTGCAAGCCTGCTCCCACGGAGATTCAAGGTGAACCCAGCACCGTGTTTGCTGCGCGACAGCGCGGTGTCGAAGACGGGGCGGAATCTCCTACAGAGGATCAGCGTTTGTCTGAAAATTTCATAACTTTTATTCTTTGTTTTTCAAATACTTATAGGTTTTTTGAGGGGCTTCACCGTTTTGAGTGGGTAATCTATTCTCCTCCCCATGAAAGATATCGATTTATACACCCAAATCCTTGGGCTCCAGGCACCGTGGAAAGTGGTCGCAGTTAACCTTGACCGTGCGTTGGGGCAAGTCGTTGTCGGCGTTGGAGTATCTGATGCTGCTGCGTTCACCTGTCCGCAATGTGGCCTGCACGCTTCGCGTTATGACAAACGCAAACGTCGTTGGCGGCATCTTGATACGTGTCAGTTCGTGACCATTCTAGAGGCTGAGGTGCCCAGAGTTCATTGCGCCGAGCATGGCGTGGTGACTGTCGAGGTCCCGTGGGCAGACGCTGGTTCAGGTTTCACCTTGATGTTTGAAGCATTGGTGATCAACTGGATCCAGGAAGCCAGTATTCAGGCGGTCTCGCGTCAACTCCAGACAAGCTGGGGCAGCATTGACCGGATCATGGCTCGCGCCGTCAGACGCGGATTGGCGCGTCGAAAACCGTTATCACCGACCCAGATATGTGTGGACGAGACTTCGTTTCAAAAGCGTCGCGAGTACGTCACCGTGGTGACCGACCCCGCAACGGGTCAGGTCTTGCATGTGGAAGACGGCAACCTCACCCAGAGCCTGGAAGCGTTTTATACGAAGCTCAATAGCGACCAGAAGCAAGCTATTACGGGCGTTTCGATGGATATGTGGCCCGCCTTTATCAGCGCGACCCAGCGTCATATTCCGGATGCCATGCACAAAATAGCGTTCGACAAGTTCCATGTGGCCAAGCTGTTGAGTGAGGCGCTGGACAGAGTGCGTCATATGGAGAACCGCGAGTTGTTAAAGGCCGGCTCCACGGTGCTCAAGAACACGAAATACGTCTGGCTCAAGCGGGCTGAGAACATGACTGAGCGACAACAGGCAACCTTCGAGTCGTTGCGAGAGGGTTCGTTGCGTACAGCCAAAGCGTGGGCGATCAAAGATCTGGCCATGCAGTTGTGGCGAGGTAAGGATCGGGATGAGGTCGAACAACAGTGGAACCACTGGCTGGAATGGGCCTTGAACAGTGGGCTGCCACCGATGTGGAAAGTCGCCAAAACGATCAAGCGACGACTGTGGGGCATCGTCAACGCCATCGTGTTGAACCTGCATAACGGCCATGCAGAAAGCATGAACGCACGCATTCAACGGCTCAAGCAACGCTCTTGCGGGTTTCGAAATCGGGAGCGTTTTCGCAATGCCATTTACTTTCATTTTGGTGGTTTGGACTTATACCCGGAACGTCTCCAAAACTCATAACACCCACTTGATCCGGTGAAGCCCCTTTTTTGATAGGAATGGAGAGTCACGATGGACAACGTGAAACATTTGCAGCGTGCGCGGGAGTTATTTGCAGATGGCTCCGGCAATATAACGACCTGGTGCGTTCTGCCCCAAGCGTCATCGAGGAGCATGAGTTAATCCGGCACGACATGGATGACGTGGGGGAAGTCGAAGCGTCTTCCTCGCCTGTTTTTGCCTTGTCTTGCCTTCGCTCGCTACGTTTTCACACAGCCTGATCGGCTTTAGCTATCAGACCACCGTCACTATCTGTTTGGTCGATTATCATCATTGATGATCGTGGCGCTCATTTTTTTCGATGAAGGTTCAGGATGGCACTCTGCCAACTGAGGCAATCTGGAGAAGTGAAATGAACGCTCGCATGGCCGCTCTGCTTGTCTTTGTTGTTGCCTTGGCCGGATGTGCTGTTACGGGTACACCAAGTTATTCCGACAATCAGGATGGTCTGTTCAGACCTGCCACCCAAACGTCCAGCATTGCGTTGAAACACACGCAGTCAGTGGGCGTAATCTTCAGTGAAAACACCAGGGCCAATCTGGCCTATCTCGAGCACTACCACGCTGTTGCCCAGAACAGTCACCTGCTCGATCAACAGGTCCAACAGGCTTTTGTTTCGAGTTCCGACCCGGAACTGGCGATTGACTGGTTCACCACTTCATTGCAAGCGCAGTTTGCCTCGGTTGACTTCTATGACAGCCTCGATGCCCTGATGGCGGCCAGACCCGATGTCATCGTGCTGCTCGATACCCGCAGTACGCTGGTGACTGCGCATAATCCAGACGTGCAGGCCACTATCGTGGCCGAGTTCTTCGATGCCGGCCTCAACTACATCGGTAAAGCCGAAGGCCACGCCGACAAGATCATGTCGCCGGTATGGGCCCTCAACAAAGGCGCCCCCGAAATAGCCGCCGAGATTAATGAGCAACACGCTGTGCAGGTGAATGCTCTGGAGCGGTTCGATACGTCTCTGGATACCCTGTTCAACGCTAAATCCTGACCCCCGGATTCATTCATCTTCGCGTTCAGGGGGCGAGTAATCCGTCAACGATCCGCTTGATCAGTGCAGTATGTCCGGCCTGATCATCCGCGCGGGATATCACCTGGACCACCGACATGTGGGTGCCCGAGCCTGCCAGGAAGGTCGTATTCAGCGTATTGCCACCGCCCATGGGGGCTGTGGCGTCAATCTCGCGCACGCCAAGGCCTTTGAACTTGATTCTGTTTTCACTGAGTTGCTTGAAGCCGGGCAGGGCTGCGCTCTGCTGATGAATGAAGTCGGCAACGGCGCTGTCGAGGAACATATCGTCATTGTCGCCAACCTTCATGCCATCGGGGAGGGTATTTTCAGCCGCGATGATCACGCGCTTTTCCGCCTGATTGATATACATCGTTCCCGTCGCACCGGCGGTACCGCTTTTCTCATCGCCAGCGGGCATTGCGCTGGCGACATAACCTTTGGGCAGGTTGAACGTGAATTTTCCTCCCAGGGTCGAGACCTTCTGCGCGGCTGCCGGTTTTGTTTGGGATTTGCTGGTAGCGTAAACATTCATGCCGGCCAAAATGGCCGCCATGCTCAAGACCAACACAATGGTTTTCTTGCTGAAAAATGACATTCAACCTCTCCTGGTAAATTGCTAACGGCGCGTTGTGGACGATTCTATCCATTTAGCGGTCATCGCTTTTCTGAATCAGCGATGAGGGTGAGTAGCCATAGGACCGTAAAAACGCCCGCGAGAATCCCGCGGCGCTGTTGAAGCCTACGCGGCGAGCCGTGTCTTTCACACTTTTGCCGCCAATGATCGCCTTGCGCCCCAATGCCAGTCTCCAGGCCGTGATGTAGGCGGCTGGCGTCTGGCCCACCATCGCGCCGAAGCGGGCGATGAAATGGCTGCGCGACATGCCGGCAATTTCGGCCAGTTGTTCCAGATGCCAAGGCTTCGCCGGGTCCTCGTGCAGAGCGACCAGGCTACGATGCAGCGTCGGATGGGCCAGGCCGCCCAGCAGTCCGGCACCTATCGCCTTTTCTGCGATCGCTCGCCTGAAAGCCATCAGAACGAGTATTTCGCAAAGGCGGCTTTGTACCGTAAGGCCCCCGCACTTGCGCTGTTGGTATTCATTGACGATCAGTTGTGCGATGGCATGCAGTGCGTCCTGCGGTTGCAGTGCGAAGTCCATCTGCGGCGGCATGGCTTTCAGAAGAGGGTTGGCCTGGCCGCCAAAGTCGACGTGTACAGCCACGATCAACTCGAAGTCACCCTGTGGAGCCGGGCCTGCATCCGGTTGGAATACGACCTGCGTCGGGCCTTTGCCGAGCCTTTCTACAACGATGAAAAGGTGAGCCTGGTCGGAGGACGTGTCGCTTGTGAGCACAGATGCTTTCAAATCGAATGCATTCAGGAAGGCACTGAGTCGATCGTATTTTTTTGGACTCTCGATCATGTAATTCGGAAAGATGGTTGCTGTAGGTATGGGATCTTAGGCGAATCGAAGCGAGTTTGTCGAAGCCGCTGGACTCACCATCCCGTTCGTTGAAAAAGGAAACCCCATGACGACCACCGCTGCAGCTGCCAAGTTTGATGTGTCGCGGGCTGCCGAATATGAGCAGCAGAGCAGGATCGCTCTGGCCGGTTACGATGCCTGCCACGAATTATCCAGTTGTCTGCTCGCGGCAAGCCTGGGTGAAGGTTCGACGGCGAACATTCTAGTTGCAGGGGCGGGCGGCACGGCCAGTGAGATCACCACCGCGGGTCGTCTGGAGCAGCAATGGCGTTTCGTCGCTGTCGATCCTTCCGTGCCGATGCTTGAGCTGGCTCGCTCTCGCATAGAAATGGCCGGGCTGGCGGATCGCACGGAGATGTTTCTCGGCCATGTGAAGGATTTGCCGGCCAGCGGCGACTACGATGCTGCGACGTTGATTGGCGTTCTGCATCACCTGCCGAGCGATGCCGAAAAGCTGGCGATCCTCTCTGACATTGCTGCTCGTTTGAAGTCTGGGGCTCCTTTAATTCTCGCCTGCAATCATCGACGGTACGCCGAAAGCCCTTTGATGCTTGCCGCATGGGGGCAGCGCTGGCGCATGCAAGGTGCACCTGAGCAGGAGGTGAAGGACAAACTGGCAAAAATCATGCGTGGGGCCGATCCGCCGGCGTCTGAAGACGCCGTGTTTTCACTGCTCGACCAGGCCGGGTTTGAGGCACCCATACGGTTTTTCTCCAGTCTGTTTTGGGGCGCCTGGATAGTCTGGAAGCAATGATTTGCCGTTGATAGAGAGCAGAGGGGAACGTGCTCAAACGAGCCTGTGATCTGGCGCCAAATGGCTATTGCTGCACGGTGAATACAATAGTGAGATTCAATTTCTCTTGTGCCCTTCAGTTGATATTAATGTGGAATCAAGAGGGTGCCAAACTCGGTAACCGGGCATGGAATTTACCCATTAAATAAATGGCGCAATTCAAGTTTCCGGTCTATGCCGAGAGGTCCCCACGTTGAGCTGATCTCAAGGAGATCGCACGGTTAGTCATGGAGAGGCCGTACCCCATGCACTACGTACATCTCACGGGTGAGCAAGCAAAAATAGAATTCATCTGGGGTGAGGGCATTCAGGTACTTGTCTGGGGCGAACGGCGGGCCCAAACGAGACTGTGGATCCCACAAATCATGGAGTCTGTTTCTTGATGCCTTCTAAATTTACACGGGGAACCTTAACCCACGAAAAGTCTGTCCGAACCGGTAGCTACAGACCGGACATCGACGGACTACGCGCCATTGCCGTCATATTGGTTGCGTTGTATCACGCCAAGTTCCCAACCCCAGGTGGCTTTGTCGGCGTTGACGTATTTTATGTGATTTCAGGTTATTTGATCACATCGATAATTTACAAAGAAATTGAAGCTAAAACCTTTACGTTTCGTGCGTTTTATGAGAGGAGAATCAAGCGATTATTGCCCGCCTATCTGTTTCTGCTATTTTGGTTGTTTGTTTATTGCGGTAACTTCCTGTTTGCAGACGAGTTGATATCGTTTGCCAAAAGTACCGTCTATTCCCTGGTCGGGCTCAGCAATGTCTACTTTTTGTTCGGAACTGGCTACTTCGGCTCGGCCGGTTATGAACCGCTATTGCACACATGGTCTATATCCATAGAGGAGCAATTCTATGTTTTTTGGCCGATCATACTCATCGTTTTATTCAAGGTAAGGCACAGGCTATCCCCGACACTCATCATGCTTGGGCTTTTTCTGGTGTCCCTTTCACTGTCAGAACTGTTCTCGCATCATCACAGAAATGCCGCTTACCTATTACTGCCGTTCCGTTTTTTTGAACTGCTCATGGGGAGTTACCTTGCCATCATTTCCGACAAGGTCGCACGTTTTATTAAATACCCTGACCTCTGCTCCCTTGCCGGGTGCGGGTTGATTATCGCGAGCGCCTTCTTGTTGGATGAGTCATCCAGTTTTCCAGGTGTCAATGCATTGCCCGTTTGTTTGGGTGCCGTCTTGATCATCGCCTCCGGGACGACAGTGAACCAAGGCGTAATGAATAGACTGTTAAGTCTGCCGCCCATTACGTATGTAGGGAAAATATCATATTCGTTGTATCTTTGGCATTGGCCCATACTCATACTTGCCGAGTACAGAGGGATCGCTTTAACGACGAGCCATTCGATTGCCCTCCTGGCAGGCGCCTTTGTCGCCTCATCAATAAGCTATCACTTCATAGAAAAGCCTTGTCGGGCCATTAAACCAAGAGCCTTTAAAAAGATATTTGTCAGCCTGTATCTTTTGCCCTTGGTCGGGGTCTTGGGGGTGTCAGTGCTGATTGTCACGCATGACGGCTTCCGCTCGGACGCAGACAGGGCCGTCACAGAGCTCCAGGAACAGAATACTTCTCATATGATTCGCGGTAAGTGTATGGAAACCGCCTTGGTCGGAAACATAGAGGAGTGCCACTTGGGCGCTAACAAACAATCGATTGACGGCGTGCTGATCGGAGACTCTTTTGCTAACGCGTACGCGCCTTTTATCAACGCACTGGCCACCGATGCGGGCCTCATGATACATGATACAACGATGAGTTCTACCCCCTCCATTCCCGGTATATTTGTGATGGACATACAAAATAAAATATCCGGGGAGGCCGCAGCGGCCATCATCAAATACTCGACAGACAGATTTGAATTTGCAAAAAAACAAAGAATTGTAATCCTGTCAAATTTCTGGAATGCGTATGATCATAGGAATCAGCGCTATAGCATCCATAACTCGAAACTTGAAGACCTCACCGACAACATGGATCAGTCCTATTTCAACGCGGTCAAGGAACTGTTAGATGCTGGCGTGAAAGTGGTCATTATCGCGCAACCCTTTGCAGAGGTCGGTCGAGTTAAAGTGAATGAGCTGAGGCTCATGAAACTTCATCACCTTAGCTTACAAGCTATCAAGCTGAAACCGGCCGAACCTCACTCCGACAGGATCGAATATAAAATAAAAGAGAGATTCCCGCAGGTGGTATTGATCGACCCTAACGATGAGCTCTGTGAAAAGGAATGCAGCCCCATTGTAGCGGGAAACATTATATTCACGACTGACGGCACGCATCTTAATTCAATCGCCGCCGCAGCGCTTGGCAGTGAATACATTAAAAATCTAGGCAACCCGTTAAAGAATTTATGAAGGTCGATGTCAGTGAATCCAACGTTCAAGTGTTTGAGCGTCGATGCCTGCGCTGCTTGCTGAGCGCTGAAGCTGAAGCTGAAAACTGTGCTCTGGACATGGCGCCCGGCGTCTAGAAAAAGTATCCCCGGAGCCGTTCGGGGGAGTGAATACGGGCCTGAGCATGCAAGCGCTGTTGAACGAAATTCTCGACGAAGTTCGCCCCTTGATCGGTCAGGGCAAGGTTGCCGACTACATTCCGGCGCTGGCCGATGTGCCAGCCCAGCAATTGGGCATCGCCGTGTATGGTAATGACGGCGAGCTGTTTTGTGCAGGCGATGCGCAAACGCCATTCTCTGTACAGAGTATTTCCAAAGTGTTCAGCCTGGTGCAGGCCATCGATCATTCCGGCGAGGCTATCTGGCAACGCTTGGGTCATGAGCCTTCCGGGCAGCCGTTCAACTCGTTGGTGCAGTTGGAGTTCGAGCGCGGACGTCCACGTAATCCGTTCATCAATGCGGGCGCCTTGGTGATCTGCGATATCAATCAATCGCGCTTTGCCGCACCTGCGCTGTCGATGCGTGATTTCGTCCGCCGCCTTTCCGGCAACATGGGGGTGTTGGTCGACGGGCGAGTCGCCGAGTCGGAATACCAACATCGTGCCCGTAACGCGGCCATGGCCTACCTGATGCAATCGTTCGGTAACTTCCACAACGATGTCGAGGCGGTGCTGCGCAGTTACTTTAGCCATTGCGCGCTGCGGATGAATTGTGTCGATCTGGCGCGCGCCTTCTGTTTTCTAGCCAACGATGGTTTCTGCAAACACAGCGGCGCGCAGATTTTGACCCGGCGTCAGACCCAGCAGGTCAACTCAATCATGGCTACCAGTGGCCTATATGATGAAGCGGGCAACTTCGCCTATCGCGTCGGTTTGCCGGGCAAGAGTGGAGTAGGCGGTGGAATTGTCGCAGTGGTACCGGGGCGATTCACTGTCTGCGTCTGGTCGCCGGAACTGAACGCCGCCGGTAACTCACTGGCCGGCATGGCCGCTTTGGAGTTGTTGAGTCAGCGGATTGGCTGGTCGGTATTCTAGAGACTCACTCTCAGGACTAATGCTCGCCTGGCAGGGAAACTTCGCGCGATAGCGGTTCGATTTTGCCCGGCAGGGTAACGGTTTTGGCGAGACTTCCTTCGATTTGTCCAGATAGGTAATAGACCCCTGCCATCACCCCAGTGTTGGGGTTCTCCGTCATACCCAGCCACGCATCGTCAAAGGCGGAGTTCAGGTTTTTCCGAAGCTGCGTTTCCATTTCCGGCCGTTCTCTCTCGTGCGTGATGGCGCTGAAACCCGTCACGCCGATGGAAATCATCACGCCTGTGACCCGGCCGACCGCCGCTGCGACCGCGCTTGCGACGCCGCGAGGGGCGAGTTGGGCCTCCAGTTGTTCGCTGGCCCGGTTCGCTGCTGACGATATGGCTGCGTCCGATGGCCCGGCACCTGCGGGACCCGCGGCAGTATGGATCCGATCGACCAGGGCCACATAGGCCGGCAGCTTGGCGATCGGGTCGGCATGGAGAATCTGGTAGAGCGAAGCGCTACGGGTGGGTGGAGGCGCCAGCGCGATCGCTGGAATGTCGTTGAGCCGCCGGTCAAATTGATCGAGAGGTACAGCGTAGCGCTGCGGGATTCCCTGAAGTTGCTCGCCGAGGAGCTGGACGTAGAAGTTCGTTGCCTCCCCCATGACCATGTCGGGATCGATCTCCTTGGCGACGGGGTCCAGCACGCGAGCGTGATATTGCTCCTGCAGATAGGTAGCCAATCGTTTTGCGGCCGGGTCTGTCTTTCCCCCTGTGCTCACCGTGTACCAGGTCACCTTCATAGCCAGCCATTGCTGGGTCCAGTAGCTGCTAAACCACGGAATGAAGTTTGCCTCGGTGCGCTCATTGACGCGGTCCCTCCAGGCTTCCATGGAGCCGCGTGTGTAGACTTTGGCCTGCCCTGTCGCGGCTTGCGACGCGGCGACGATGTCCGCATCGACCTGCCGCCAGATATTTTCTGAGATCAGAGTCGGTGGAGTCAGGTCGGGGGTGTGATGTGGAGTGGCGCATCCCGCCAACGCCACCATCAAGACGACGATCAAGGCAACGATCAGGGAGCGCGGATTCAAGATCGCAGTCCCCCTAAAATAGATTCGACAGCGGTAGCCCATCCAACATCGGATGAGCTTCAACCAAGCACTTCACACAGCTATCCAGACGGAACCGGTATCTTAAGTATAGGTGGCGGACACGGGATCAATAATATCCGGCGTGAAGCTACGCTCCAAGTCGCTAAGCGGACATCTTGAGCGCCATTCTCCACGGCCTATAGATCGGAAGTCGCCTACGCTTGGTAGGGGCGACACTCGCTGTCGCCTGCCCATCAGATTGCGCGCCGAGGCCAGCATGAAAGGCAGGATCCGACACTTCCCACGACTCGCCATCGGCCAGCGCCTCACGGCTATCATGGTGGCAATTTGCCTGTCATGTTCCGCTGTTTTTGCAGCCCAGCAGGAAAAGAATCCTCCAGGCGATATTCCTGATTCCCAGGTCTTTATCAGCTACCAATCACCGCTTGGGCTTGTGCTCAAGGTTCCCGAGGGGTGGGCGCGAACCGAGCGTGACGACGGCGCGCGTTTCGCCGATAAGTTCAATGCGGTTGACCTGAGCCTTACTCAGGTGGCTGCCGCGCCCAGTGAGGCATCGGCCAAGGCAATCGAGGTACCGACACTGGTCAAAGCCGGACACAACGTCGAACCGGGAAAAGTGGATAGCGTCACGCTCAAGGGCGGTTTGGCCATCCGCATCCGCTACAATTCTGACTCAGAAGCCAACCCCGTGACCCACCGTCAGTTGCGCCTGGAGCACGAACGCTACTTGTTCTATCACGATGGCCGGCAGGCCGCTCTCGACCTGTCGGCCCCTGTGGGCGCTGACAATGCCGATCAATGGCGGTTGATGGCCAATTCGTTGCGCTGGAACTGAGATGCTGCCTCTCTCGGCTCGCGGGCTCTACCGCTTCTACCATAACGGCGACGTCGAGACGGCGGCATTGAAGGGCGTGTCCCTGCAAATCGCAGCAGGCGAGTTCGTCGCCGTCATGGGACCTTCCGGTAGCGGCAAGTCCACATTGTTGGCGTGTCTGGCCGGGTTGGACGACCCTGATGGCGGCATAGTCGAAGTGATGGGGCAACGTATTTCACGGCGCACCGAGCGGGAACGCGCGGGCGTGCGTGCGCGGCATATCGGCATCCTGATGCAGTCAGGCAATCTCTTCGAACACCTCACCCTAGAGCGCAATCTATGGTTGCAATTGAAGCTGGCGGGCCTGCGCGAACGGGTCGGGATTGACGCCATGCTACAGACCCTGGGTCTTACTCAGCGCCTGCAGGCCCGCCCGTCGCAGCTGTCCGGTGGCGAGGTGGCACGTGCCGGACTGGCGCTTGCGCTGTGCACTCGGCCAGCGTTGCTGCTGGCGGATGAACCAACCGCCGAAGTGGATGGGGTGACCGAGGCGAACATCCTCGACTACCTGAGAGTACGTTGCCGTGAGGGTTGCTCGATGTTGATCGCGACCCATAGCCGTGCACTCGCCAGCAAAGCCGATCGGCTGCTCCGGCTCGATGATGGACGTTTGGTCAATGGCCTCGCCGCTGATTGAGGCCGACGGCCTCGGGCGTAGCTACCAGCAGGCCGGGGAAGCCGTGGTGGCATTGAGCTCGGCGACTCTGCGCATATGGCCCGGCCAGCGGATTGCGCTGGTCGGCCGTTCCGGCAGCGGTAAATCGACGCTGCTGCATCTGCTCGCCGGGCTCGATGAGCCCAGCGGCGGAAGTCTCACGTGGCCGGGTCTGGGGCCGGTCGAGTCGCTGCTGCCGGAGAAGGTTGCCCTGGTATTCCAGGCGCCTAGCTTGTTGGACTCACTCACCGTTGCCGAGAACGTCGCGTTGCCACTGTTGATGGCTGGGCGCGGCAGGGATAGCGGCGCTCGCGTAGCCTTTGCGCTCAATACCTTCGGCCTGCTGTCGCTGGCCGACAAACTGCCGGAGACCCTGTCCGGCGGGCAGATGCAGTGCGTCGCCATGGCCAGAGCGATCGTCGGAGAACCGAAACTGATCCTCGCCGACGAACCTACTGGGCAACTCGACCAAGTCAGCGGCCACGCCCTGCTCGACGCATTGTTCAGGCACCTGGCCGGTAGCGAATGTGCTTTGCTGATTGCCACTCACGACCCGGTCATCGCCGCGAGGATGGAGATCCACTGGCAAATGGAGCATGGCCTGCTAAGCGTCAGTGAACCACTCGCAGGCTCGCTATGATCTGGCTCTGGCTCGGTGGCCTGCTCCGCGCCCGCAGAGGACGACTCGCTGGGAGCATGGCTGGCGTCGCCCTTACGGTAGCGCTGTTGACGCTGCTCGGTGCCTTCCTCGCCCAGAGCGGTGCCAGCATGACCGCCCGGGCGGTCAGGGAAATCCCGGTGGACTGGCAGGTGCAACTGGTACCGGGGGAGGGGCTTGCCGGTATCTCCCTGGCGGTCGCCAAGGCCGCGCGGGTTAACCGTCAACAAACGGTCGGGTACGCCAGCGTGGACGGTTTCCAGGCGCAGACGGGCGCAACGGTGCAGACCACGGGGGCCGGAAAGGTATTGGGGCTAGACGACGGCTACACTCGGGACTTTCCGGGCCAGCTGCGGCTGCTGGTCGGTACCAACGATGGTGTGCTCATCGCCCAGCAAACCGCGGCCAACTTGCATATAGCGCCCGGCGAGCTGCTGACCATCCAACGGCCTGGGCTGACAACCGCCGAGTTGCGGATTACCGGCGTGGTTGACCTGCCCACCGCCGATTCCTTGTTCCAGGCCATCGGTGTACCGCCCGGTGCCGCCCCCCAGGCACCGCCGGACAATGTGCTGTTGCTCCCGCTGCCACTCTGGCATTCGCTGTTCGATCCGCAAGCGCAGGTCAGGCCGGACTCCGTCCGCCTGCAATTGCATATCGCGCTTGAACGCAGCCAGCTGCCGGACTCCCCTGAATCGGCCTTTGTCTTCAGCCAGGGTGCCGCCCGCAATCTGGAAGCACGTATCGCTGGGCGTGGGGTGCTCGCCGACAATCTGGCGGCGCGGCTCGACGCGGTGCGCGGTGATGCCCTCTATGCCCGCGTACTGTTTCTTTTCCTTGGCGTGCCGGGTTGCCTGTTGGCGGTGTTCCTCACACTTGCCGTGGCGGCTTCTGGCAGCGAGCGGCGTCGGCGCGAACAGGCCCTGCTGCGCATACGCGGTGCCGTGGTTGCCGACATTCTCTGGCTAGCCGCTGCCGAGGCAGCCATGATAGGGATCGGCGGTCTTTGCGTGGGTGTGGCGATGGCCGCGGTGTGGGCGCCGCTGCTGTTGACGGGAGGGCTGTTCCAGGCAGCCAGTGTTTCCTGGCTTGGCATAGCCACCCTGATCGGCCTGCTATTGGCGCAGGCGGCCATCCTGCTGCCCGCCTGGCACGACCTGCGGCAGGTGACAGTAAAGCAGGCGCGCATGAGCAGCGTGCAAGGGCATCCACGGATTTGGCAGCGTATCGGTCTCGATTTCATCTGCCTGGGGCTGGCGGGTGTGGTCTTCTGGCGTACTTCGAGCAGTGGCTACCAATTGGTGCTGGCGCCGGAAGGCGTGCCGACCGCCCAGGTCGACTACCAGGCCTTCCTCGCGCCTCTGCTGTTCTGGCTGGGTATGGGGCTGCTGGTCCTGCGGCTCTGCGCGCTCGCCCTGAAACATGGCCGACGACCGCTGGCATACCTGCTGCGGGCGCTGGCCGGGCCACTGGCGGATCTGGTGGCAGCATCCATCAGCCAGCAGCGCCAGCGTGTGACGCAGGGTATTGCCTTGGCTGCGCTGGGCTTTGCCTTTGCCACCTCGACGGCCATCTTCAACACCACTTACAACGCTCAAGCGCGGGTCGATGCTGAGTTGACCAACGGCGCCGACGTCACCGTCACCGGTACCGCACAGAACCCTGCATCCAGCCGCCTGCACGAACTGGAGCAGCTACCAGGCGTGAAGGCAGCACAGCCGATGCAGCACCGCTACGCCTATGTTGGCAACGATCTGCAGGATCTCTACGGAATTGATCCCCTGCATATCGGTGAGGCAACGCGGCTAGCCGACGCTTACTTCCAAGGCGGTAGTGCCGAGGAGTTGCTCGGGCTGCTGGCGAAGACGCCGGACGGCGTGCTGGTCTCGGAAGAAACGGCACAGGACTTCCAGCTGCAACTCGGCGACGAACTGAACCTGCGACTGCAGAGCGACGCCGACCATCAATACCACAGTGTACCCTTCCACTTTATCGGTCTGGTCCGGGAGTTCCCGACGGCACCCCATGACTCCTTTCTGGTCGCCAATACGGCTTATATGAGCCAGCAGTCAGGCGCGCAGGGCGCTGAAATCGTTCTGCTGCGCAGCGATGCATCGGATCTTGCGGGGTTGGCCAAGGCTGCTCGGCAGGTGGTCGCGGACCTGCCGGGTAGCAAGGTCAGTGACCTCGGCGAGGCCCGCCGATTGATTGCCTCCGGCCTGACTGCCATCGACCTTCGCGGACTTGCGCAGTTGGAATTGAGTTTCGCGGTCCTGATGGTGACCGCAGCCAGCGGGCTGATGCTGGCCCTTGGTCTGGCCGAACGACGCCGCACGTTCGCCATCCTCTCGGCGTTGGGCGCCAAGCCACGCCAGCTCGGCGCCTTTATCTGGAGCGAGGCACTGCTGCAGTTTTTTGCCGGCACCAGTCTGGGTGTGCTCACGGGCTTCGGCTTGGCCTGGATGCTCGTCAAACTGCTGACCGGCGTGTTCGATCCTCCACCGGAGAGCCTCGAGATACCGTGGCGCTATCTGGGTGCGCTGATTGCCCTGGCGCTGGTGTCGATTGTCATCGCCGTGTTGGGGGCGTTGCGCGATACGCGAGTTCCTGCGGTGCAGCGCATGCGCGAGCTGTAACCCGACTCCGGTTCGATCGAAATGTCAGAAATTTAGGGGCATGAGCTGGACCTTTCGCCACGATGCGCAATGATTAGCGCATGGATATCAAAAGGAGTTGCGCATGCTCATCCGGTCACTGACCCTTGCCACTCTGCTTGCCGCCGCCGGCCCTTTGCTCGCCGCTGACAGCGATGCCCCCTTGGCCCAGGAGCGCGGGCACTCCCGCCCGCTGATTATCATCGCTCCCAGCTCCGTGGACCCGACGCTGGTTAACCTGAAGAAGGCGCTGGAAGAGTCAGCCAATCGCGCAGCCTTCACCGAACGCAAGATGGTGCTCTACACCGTGGTCAACACGATCGGCCAGCGCGATGGCAAGAATCTGGACGCGCAAACTACCATGGCGCTGATCCGCGAACTGAATCTGGGTGCTGGCGCCGACGCCCGGGTCATCCTGGTGGGCAAGGACGGCGAGAAGAAGATCGAACACACCGGCCCCATCGATCTCAAGGAGATCTTCAGCACCATCGACCAGATGCCCATACAAGAAAAAGAGGCCTCAGCGCCACCTCCACCCGCGCCCGAGGCCACACCGGCCCCTGCCGGCAAGGCGGGCAAACACGGCAAACCCGCCAAGCCGATACTGCCACCCAAGCCGCTGGATGATTGAAGGGTTTTCAGCCATGAGGCTTCAAACGGTTATGCGTGCATTACGCATGGCGCGGTGCTTCGACGGGCGGTGTGCCGTCGTGAAATAGCGTCTTCAGTTGGGCGCGTAGTTCTGGCGAATCGGTATGTTTGTGAACAGTGACCGCATGCTGTGCAGCCGCCTCGAGCAATTCTCTTTCGGAGTCTGCGGACAGCGCTACCGTGCACTTGGAGTCGCTCGGAAATTCGCGGCAATCGATGTATTTGCGGGTCATGATGTTCTCCTCATTACCAAGGGGCAGGCCTGGAGGCCTGCGTGAACGACCGCTCGACACGTTGCGCGGAGTACATCGAACACGACTGCGCGTCGCATCGAGTGTAGTGATCCTGAAAGTATATCGCAGGTGACGAATGTGGGTTTTCTTGAAGAGACCAGAGGCGTTCTCGGGCCGATCGCCCGGTGCAACTTTAGCGGGACGGCTGTTCTGGACCAGTGCACAGTTGGATCTTGCGCTCGGTGAAATAACGATTGAGGAACTTTGGATCCCCAGACGCCTCAGCGAGCGCCACATAGGTATCGGGCCGGAGCAGATAGAATGCGTTGCGCGCAAGACCACTCACCTCATGTGCAGGCGTCCACTCGAATACATGCAGCGGTACACCGTGATCGGCGCACCATGCGACGAGCTTTTCGCTTGCAACGCCATACACATGGATCTGCCAGACCAGGGTCGAGAGAGCGTCGAAATTGTCGATGCCGTCGCCAGGCGCCCAGGGCAACCGGTCGCCGCCGTGGACGTGGCCGGCGATGCCAGCGCTGAGGGGCATTTCTCGATAGTTCAAGGTGATCTGCGAAACCGTGCGAAACAGGTACTCGCGTACCGGTTCAAATGAAGTGACTTTGGCCAGCAGCAGAGGGGCGATCCGTGTACGCACAAGATTGGCAATCCGCCCCTCGGCAGTGATAAAGCCGAACACCCGATCGGTCGTCGCCACCAATTGTCGCGCAAACCCGATGCGCTCGGCCTCATAGCTCTCCAACAGGCTGTCCGCCGCACTGCCAGTCAGTACTGCGGCCAGTTTCCAGGCCAGATTGATCGCATCACCAATGCCGGTGTTCATTCCCTGACCGCCAGCGGGGCTGTGGACATGCGCGGCGTCGCCAAGCAGGAAGGTTCGTCCCGTGCGAAAGTGCTCCGCCACCCGGTGATGCACGTGATAAGTCGAAAACCAGTTCACCTTGTTGATGTGAACCTTGAGATGGTCGATCGCCCGGCTACTGACGTCCTCGAACTTGAGCGTGTCTGCATGTTGGGCGCGCTCATCTCGCACGGTTCCAATCAGACGAACACGCCCTTCGCCGGCCAAGGGGAAGACGGCCAGGAAATCCGCCTCGTCGAGGTCCGCATGCAGTTCGCCGTTGATCGCAGGACCTGCTGCTTCGACGTCGGCGACGTAGAACACTTGCTGGTAGGTGCCGCCGGGGAACCCAGTGTTGAGGATTTTGCGCACTGTCGAGCGGGCGCCGTCGCAGCCAGCAAGGTAACTGGCCTCGCAGATCTCTTCTTGCCCATCCGCTCTGAGCAGGTGTGCGGTGATGCAACCGCCGTCATCAACAAAACGTGTCAACTCAGTCTGCCGCTCGACCGAGACGCCGAGCACTTTCAGTCGCTCGATCAGAAGCTGCTCATGCTGGTCCTGAGGGAATATTTCCAGGAAGGGGTAGGGGGTCAGATCCTTGCCGATGGCGGCTAACGACAGGCGCGCAACCTGTTCGCCTTTGACCCAGAGATTGACCGCAGGCACCTCGTGGCCGTCCTGCACAATGACCTTCGTGAGGTCGAGTTGGCGGTAGAGCTCAAGGGTTCGAGCCTGGACAGCCAAGGCTCGCGATGTCGTGCCCGGCGCGGCCGTCTTGTCGAGGATTCGCACCTTGATCCCGAGCTTGCTGAGCCAGAGTGCCAGAACCAACCCAGTAGGGCCGGCCCCAATGATCAGAACGTCGCTGCGCCTCATTCTGTACTCCTCATGTGGAGGTCAATTCGATGCCGTTGATTGCGCCACCGGTCACCGCCGCTGCTGCCTCATCGCGACTGAAGGATGAATGTCGGGAAACTCGGCATTTCTGGTGAGTCGATCGGAGAAATAATAGGTTACTTCACGCCGTCGGCCCGCGCGGCATCCCGGTAGCGCTTCGGCGCCATTCCGATTGTTCGTTTGAAGGCATTGCTGAAAGCACTCTCGGAGGTATAGCCGAGCGACAGTGCGAGGGTCGACACCGAGGTGTTTTCCTCGCGCAATGCGCGCTCAGCGATGCGCATGCGCCAGTTGAGCAGGTAGGTCAGTGGCGGAACCCCGGCCACGGTCTTGAAGCGCAAAGCAAACGTGGTCCGGGACATGGCCACTGACCTGGCAAGTTCCTCCAGTTGCCACGGTCTGCCCGGATCGCTGTGCATCAGACGCAGGGCCGGCGCAATGCGTGCGTCGCCGAGTGCCCGCAGCCATCCGGCCGGCAATGGCGCGGACTCTGCCAGATGCGCGCGCAAGAGCTGGACGAACATGAGCTGTGCGAGCTGCGACGACGCGACACTGGCCCCCGGGAGTTCCGCCAACCGCTCGCGGACCAGTTGGTCGACAAGCCATTGCAAGACCGTCGCCTGAGGCGAAGCGGCCCGAACGTGGATCAACGGCGGCAGGACATCCGCCAGAAGCCCTGCGCTTGCAGCATCCAACTGAACATGGCCGCCGACCACAAAGAAGTCATCGCCTTCGCCAAGCTTCGCGATCGTACCTGCGTTGGGGGTAAATACACTTTTCGCGTCTACCGGAACGACCGTCAAATTGCTGGCGAGAATGAAGGACCGTTGCGCCGAAAGCAGAAACACGTCTCCTGCTTCAACCCGCACGGGCAACTCTTCGCCGTCGATGCAGAGCCAGCAATTACCTTTGACTACGGCGAAGAACTTGATCTTGGTCGGTGGCTCAAAGTAGATCGCCCATGGATCTGCGGCAGTAAAGCCACCCGATACGACAGATTGGGCGTTCGCGAATTTGAGGATGTCGGAGAAGAGGTCAGCAGTCATTTCCGTACTATCACGCAGGTAATACGGACTATCAAGTATTCATCGTCCGGAAGGCCGCGCGTAGAGTGGTTTGGACCCCACACCATTCATTCAGGCGGTACGAACAATGCCCACTTTGCAAAAGCCTATAGGTTCCGGCTTCGGCGCCGCCTCCACTGCGGCCGAGGTTATCAAGGGCCTCGACCTGTCCGGCAAGGTCGCAATCGTCACCGGCGGCTATTCCGGCATCGGGCTGGAGACCACGCGAGCGCTATGCTCCGCAGGCGCCAGGGTCATCGTCCCGGCGCGCGATCATGACAAGGCGGCGACTGCGCTGAAGGGATTCGACGGTATCGAGATCGAGGCGATGGAGCTAACCGACCCGGCCTCGATCGATGCATTCGCCGAGAGGTTTCTTGCCTCTGGCCAGCCGCTGCACATCCTGGTGAACAGTGCCGGGATTATGGCGTCTCCCCTGGTGCGCGACGCGCGAGGGTATGAGTCACAGTTCGCGACCAACCACCTGGGGCACTTTCAGCTTGTGGCGCGACTTTGGCCCGCCCTGCGCCAGGCGAACGGTGCACGGGTGGTCTCGGTTTCCTCATGGGGGCACCGCCATTCGCCGGTGGTGTTCGAGGATCCCAATTTCGAACGCCGACATTATGATCGCTGGTTGGCCTATGGCCAGTCGAAGACGGCCAACATCCTTTTCGCGCTGGCGCTGGATGAGCGTGGCAAGGCAGAAGGCGTGCGTGCCTTTTCCCTTCATCCGGGCGGCATCGTCGGCACCGGTCTCGAAAAGTATCTTTCGGACGAGGAACTACGGGCGGCCGGGGTCATCGACGAGCACCGGAAGCCGATCCTTGACCCCGCGCGAGGCCTCAAGACTGTAGAGCAGGGGGCGGCGACCAGTGTCTGGTGCGCGACGAGCCCGCAGCTCGCCGGTATGGGCGGCATCTATTGCGAGAATTGCGACATCGTCCCGCGAGTGGCCAAGGAGGTTGAGGCGAGAAGGAGCGATGATGCAATCCGCCAGGTCGGTTCGAGGCCTCTTGGCGTGATGCCTTATGCGGTCGATCTTGAGGCGGCTGGCCGCCTTTGGCGTTTGAGCGAACAGCTCCTGGGCCTGGGACAACACGAGGCGGCACGACCGGGGCGGTGATCCACGCGACACCGGACCGAGGTGTACATGACGCAAGCGTCAAGCGAATAACCGGTTCGCTGGCGGTTGCGGGGCATCTATAGGATCTATTCGGCATAAAGGCAGGGTTTGAAGAAATAGGATCGATTCTGCATAAAGGAAATATTTTAATAAACGTCAAAATATCAGCTACTTGCAGTTTGTAAACTCACCATTACACAAATTGTCCGTTTTCTTGACACTCCCTCATACCTCTCCTTAGCTATAGCTCACTACCCCCGCTACACAATCAGAGTCAAGCCTTGGATACCTGCTACGGCAGGCGGCCGGGGTTTGCCTCAATGAATTCGGCCGCCCCTCGTTCAGGGTAGGAGAGGCGCCAGAGCAGAGTATTTATGTGACAACAAGGACTACCCCATGAAAACTTCCATGACCCCACGGGAAATCAAATCTGCAGTTTGTACGGTTTCGACTTCAATCCTGCTTTGCTCCACCATGGAAATTCAGGCAGCACCGCCAGAGGATCAAACGACTCCCTGGTACCGAGGGGACATTCCAGTTCTCTCCTTGCTACCTCCTGACCCAAGTCGATTGATAGAGAATCTCGCCGCACCCGCTAAACCTCGATTCGAATCTCAACTACTGGCGAGCGTCGGAACTGACTCCACCGCCTGGGACCAGATCCGTGGTCGCCAATTGGGGCAGGGGGAAGTCGGCAATCTTGGACCACAACTCTCTGGCGCCCCCGGCAACTTTCAAGTCGGCCCTGCGCTCTATACTGCGCAAGGCAATAGCGGGAATACCCAGCGCGCGGGTCTGTTTGTCGGTCAGAGTCAGCTGCCGAGCGACACGGTTGGTTTTGTAGCGACCCCCGGAACCAACGCCTTTAACCTGCAAGGTCAAAGCCTCGGGGCCTACTGGAGCCTGACAGGAGCACAGGGCTGGCATGTGAATCTGGTCGCCATGGGGACACGCCTGAATGGCCAGGTACGCTCGGAACAAGGCGACTGGCAAGCTACCAAAGGCAACGCCATGACGTTCTCGGTGGAGGGCGGTTTCCCCATAGGTATCAGCGAAAACTGGGTCATTGAACCCCAGGCGCAGTTAATCAACCAACGCGTGTCCCTGATTAGCCAGAGTACGTCGGCTGCCAACGCCCCCTCTGACGACCTGACTTCCTGGAGCGGGCGTGTCGGTGCACGTCTCAAGGGTAACTTCGAAGTCCGCGGCCTGCCGGTCGAACCCTACGTGCATACCAACCTTTGGCTCACTTATTCCAGTGGTGACACGCTTAGCCTTGGCCAGGTCGACAAGATCGCCAGCAGCCGCAACTCATCGACTGTGGAAGTGGGCCTTGGTCTGTTAGCCAAAGTCTCGCCGACCGTCAGCCTGTTTGTCAGTGGCGACTACAGTGGCACTACCGATAACGCCTTCGGTTTGATCGGTAACCTTGGAGTGCGTGTGCGCTGGTGAGCACCAGCGCCCACGTTGCAGAAAGTGCAGGAGCGCCTGTGCCCCTGCGGTTGGCCAGTTCAAACCGAGGTGGCTGCATCGCGGGCAAGCGCGCTCCCACACCCCGCTTATGGCCGAGACTATGGCGGCAGAGCTTGCTGGAGCATCAGGTAAGCAGGTGAAAAGTTATAAGATAAGATCATATTGGTATAAGTGGTTATAAGAAAAAATCGCTATGCTGCCGGTCAGATTTTTCATCTGGTCGCGCTTGATTTGTAGGACATGGCAATGGATCTCGGTAATTCTGGTTTTGTAGTGGCAGGCTTAGTTGTCGGATTCATTGTCGGCATGACCGGTGTGGGTGGCGGCTCTTTAATGACGCCGATTCTTTTATGGTTTGGCATTAATCCAGCCATCGCAGTGGGGACCGACTTGCTGTATGCGGCAATCACTAAGTCCGGTGGCGTACTGGTTCATAAAAAGAACAACAATATTGACTGGTCAATTACCGGCTGGCTGACACTGGGCAGTGTGCCGATGGCAGCGCTTACGCTGTGGTTTTTGAACAGTTTACATACTGATCCCCAAGCGATGAATGCAGTTATCAAGCAGGCATTGGGCTTCGTATTGTTGCTGACTGCGCTGGCCATTTTCTTTAAGAAACAGTTGCTGGCATTTGCCCATAAGCATGCGGGTGACCACTATCACCTCAGCGGTTCGAGTTTGAATGTGCTGACGGTGGTCACGGGCATGACACTCGGCACAATGGTGGCATTAACCTCCATCGGCGCCGGCGCATTGGGTACTGTGGCACTCTTTATCTTGTACCCTTTTCTGACCACCAAGCGCTTGGTCGGTACTGAAATCGCACACGCCGTACCCCTGACGTTGGTCGCCGGTTTGGGCCATGCGAGCATGGGTAATATGGATTGGTCTGTATTAGGCTACCTACTGGTAGGGTCACTGCCAGGGATTTACATGGGCAGTCATTTATCAGGCCGCATTCCTGACGCAGTACTGCGTCCTTGCCTGGCCGTAATGCTGGTTTTCATTGGTTCCAAATTGGCGTTTTGATTCAGCTGTAATACTCACCATGATTCGCAGGCAAGCCTGCTCCCACAGTTGATCCGGTACGTCAGAAAATATTCCTTTAAAACCAATGATTTAAATGGTTTTTATGAGAGGGTATCAGTCTTGCACTACGAAAAAGCCCGCACATGGCGGGCTTTGAAAATTATATAGGTGGCCGGCGCTGGTCTCCGGCTTACAAGGTTTATCAGGACTCTGACAGAACAGTTTTGTGCTCTTCTGCTTCACACGGCATAAGGGCTGGATCTCAGCGGGAGATCTTTCTAACCGTGTACCCTTCGGAACGCGCCCCACGTTTCCTTGCTATCCCCTTGCGCATCAGTCTGCGTCTTCACCTATAACTTCAGAATAGCAAAAAGCCCGAAGTGCTGGCCGGACTTTTTAGACCGATTTTATTCAAGAGGAAGAGCGGCAGGATGAAAAAATACTATCGCTAGCCGGACATTTCTGGGGCCGTTCGAGTGTGGTACCGGCATCGTCATTCCCCGCGGGGAGCGCCCATCTGCTTGCCTTCCGAGTTTTCGAGTTAATTCACGAACGGCCCGACGGCAGCTTGGAGCTGGGCGGCATCGTCGAGCAAAGCGAGTGCACCCTGCAGGCGCTCAAAGTAGCGCTGGAGCGCGCCGGCAGTTCCATGGGCCGGGTTCTGCATCTGACCATCTAACCTCACCGACATGGCCGACCGTGCCGCCTTCAACGAGGTCTACCAGCGCTTCTTCGCCAAGCCCTGGCCGGTTCGCGCCGCCGTTGGCGTGGCCACCCTGGCGGTCGAAGGCATGCGCGTGGAAGTCACCGCGATGGCGGCCAAGGGCTGAGTCCGCGGACTTATCCGGCGGCCCCGCTCAGCGAGCGGCCGCCACCGGGTAGCACACGGGTGCCGGTCAAGCGTTTCGCCGCTACAATGCGCGCCTCCACCGTGACAAGCCTGACTAGAACAACATGTCCCTGCCCAAACATCACCTGGAACTGCTCAGCACCCCGAACGCCCAATAAACCGGGGGCGGCGTTAGCACTGCCGGAATTGAAGGGATGTAAACGAGTGGGCTCGAAGCAAGCGTAACAACTGGCTTGAATCGCGCTAGGGAGGTAGCTCAATCCAACCTTTGAGCCACCTCGGCTCAAGAGAAACGGCGGAAACAGTAAAACTGACCCCAAGTGGCTTCAAGCATTTTGCTAGTTACCATCCGCCACCTTCCGTTCTATTTCAGCTATTTTTCGACTGAGCTCCTCAGCGTCCTGCTCCTTGGTTCGAGTTGAAGAGGGCGTAATTGCTTGGTCTACATCATTGGCGTCACTATCCCGGTCCTCAAGATCTCTTTCGACCACATTGACGGGTTTGCCAGACGTATCGGTGGGCGGGGCGTTTGACGTTGTTTCTGATTCGAGGTCGTTAACATTGTCATCGTTGTTCATATCGCTTACCTCCATTGGCCTACACATTGGATACCGCGGTAAGGCTTGAGTTCGAGATTTTTTGCCGGCGTTCCCAATGAGTCGACGGTCTCGATTCGCTCGAGCAACGACTTTCAATGGAATGAAGAGAACCAAAAGTATCGCTGCCCATCCGGCAACGTACTGTGAAGCATGGCTATGACCGCTTTTGGCTGAGAGTGTGTAAAAACGCGTTCACTGGCGATGACTGCCGAGCGCGGATTTAGGCCGCAAGAGCCCTCAGCAGACCCTCGGTACCGAAGATTTTCATTGTCCGCTTCGGCCGATCGGCCGGGAACCGGGAGCGAGGTGCGTGTGCGAACCTCGCTGATGCCAGGTATTTTTAAGCCAGTCCCCCAAGTGCCCTTCCTGGGCTATTAATCTAAAACCGACTCTCGCCTGTTGCTAAACAGAGTTGGCGATACGCGCCAACCAGTTGATCAAGCGTGAACGCGCGATTTCGCCCACTAAGGTTGGGCAGCACCCATACCGAGGCATTACCAAAGGTCTTTGCCTGAAGCCCCCACGTAACTTCTCGTTGGCCGGATAACGCGGAATACGCAGCTTTACCGAGAAAAGCCACAAAGCGTGGCGCATAGCGCGATCTTTTGTTCAAAATCCGCAGCGGCAGCGATGAGCTCATGTACAGACAGCTGATCCGCTCGCGCCGTAGGCCGTTCAACCACGGCCGTTAATCCACACTGATACTGCAAGATCGTCCGATCGTTTTCCGGGCGTACTTCCTCCGGCGTAAAGCCGGCGAGATGGAGTGTGCGCCAGAAGCGATTGCCTCTGCCCGCAAAATGATGCCCTTGGGCGGCGGCAGTCACTCCCGGATTAATGCCACAAAAAATCACTGCAAGATGCTCGGTAAGAATATCTTCGAGTCTTTCACCCACCATAAACCTCACAAACCCGGCAGGTGCCGAGGCCAATTATCCAATCTACTCGATCTCATCCGCAGATCACGCTGACCGCATGGCGTGCAAGCTCCGTCAATTCAGCGCGGGATTTGCCCGCCCGCCCGCCCGCGCACGTATCGCAATGCTATGCAGCATGGCTGACGCGAGTGCCGCCAAGGCCACTGGGTCGACATCGTCTTTCAACTCGCCGGAATTGATGGCTGCTCGCAGACGCGTTTCGAGATCGGTATCGAGCTTACTGATCAGCTCCGAAAGAATGTCTCGTATTTCAGAATCTTCGACCGCTTCGGTAGTCGCCGTGCCGATCACAAAGCAGCCTCGCGGTTGGCTGTCACCCGAGAAGTAGATCGACAACTGCCCCTCGTAGAAACGCATCAACGCCTCGGCCACTGGCAGGTCGTGGTCCGCCAGCGCCTCATGCATGGCGTCAGCGGCAACCTCCCAATACTGCGCAATGTGGCAGCGGCCCG
Organism: Pseudomonas sp. ASL3; assembly: GCF_056680425.1. Lineage (NCBI taxonomy): Bacteria > Pseudomonadati > Pseudomonadota > Gammaproteobacteria > Pseudomonadales > Pseudomonadaceae > Pseudomonas > Pseudomonas sp. ASL3. The sequence goes on from NZ_CM155281.1 coordinate 1,251,084, forward strand.
GATAAAACCCGCCGTCGTGCAGGTCGAATCCCACCCTTATCTGCCTGAATGGGAACTGCTTGAATTCTGTCAGCAGCATGGAATCATCGTCCTTGCGTTTGCGCCACTTGGACATGGCATGGAGCCGAACGTACTGGAAGACTCCGTGATTACAGGGATCGCTCAGCGCGTACAAAGGACCCCGGCTCAAGTTGCATTGGCCTGGTCTGTACAGCGCGGCGTTGCTTTCCTGACCACTTCTGCAACACCGAGCCATATCCAGGAAAACTTAGATATTTCTACCCTGCCTCAAACGGCCATGCGTGAAATTCAGGAAGAGATTACGACCAGGATACGATTTAACTCGGTAGTGGAAACCGGTGTGCCTGGGTTTATTCCGCGGAAAAAATAACACACGACGACGGGGAGGTCTTCTGCAGGGCCGCCCTATCGAAGAAGGCGTGGTTCGTTGAGCGAAAGGTTGCAGCAACCCGATATACAAACCCTCGATCAGCACATTGATATGTCTCAAGCATCCACGCTATAAGAGGCGCCCAATTTCTTATGGAGTCATGTGAATGACCGTTGAATTTCGTCCGGCCCAGCGCTCGGATGCGCGTGAGATTGCTCGTTTGTTCCAGATTACTTCTGAGGGGGCATCGGATTACATCTGGAGCCAGTTGGCGGAGTCGGGACAAGATTTGTTAGACGTGGGTGCCATTCGTTACGCCCGGGAAGATGTGGATTTTTCTTACCAGAACTGCCTCATCGCAGAAGCAGAAGGACGCGTTATCGGCATGATGCATAGCTACGTGATGCGTCACGATCCCATGGCCGCTCCGGTGACCGACCCAGTGCTGGCACCTTATGCCGACATGGAAATCCCCGACACCCTATATATTTCGAGCCTGGCGCTTCACGAAGGGTGGCGGAACCAGAGCCTGGGGGTGCGCTTTCTCAAACACGCTCAGGTGCGCGCCGATGAATTGGGGCTTAAAGGCCTGAGCCTGATCGACTACGCTGCGAATACCGGCGCCCGGCGTTTTTACGAACGGCATGGTTTCAGTATCGTCAAAACTTGTCAGATCACACCCCATCCGATGATCCGGGTGACCGGTGAAGCTTATCTCATGCACCGGCCCTAGCGCCGAGCGTAAGAGCTGTCGCCCCCCGGAGCGAAGTAATCCGTGGCGTCAGTGCTTCTGGTTCGGCGCCACCAGTTCGTCGAGCCGCGACAGGAACAGCTTGAGAATCGGCGATGTATTCGATTTGCTATAGCCCACCGCTACATCGACCGTCGGTGCCTCGCCTTCCAGCGGACGGCTGACGACAGACCATGGCAGCAGGTTCTTGGCGTAGGCGGGCATCAACGCCAGCCCGCGGGTGGATGCGACCAGGGACATGGCCATCGCCATATTGTCCACCCCGTGATCCAGTTTGATGTCGAGCCCCGAGCGGCGGAGATAGTCTTCGGTGACGGCGCGCAGCACGGTGGCCTTGTTCGAACCGCCGATGAAAATCTCGCCCACGAAATCTTGCGGGCGCACTGCTTCGCGCGCGATGAGGCGATGGTCGCTCGGCATCAGGACGATCAGCGGTTCCCGGTCCACCACGTGGTACTCGAGGTCGTAGCCTGGCTCCACGCGCAGGAAGGCCAGGTCCAGCCGGCCGCGGGCGAGCGCTTCGGCGAGATCCGGGGAATAGTCGCTGGAGACCATGACCTGAATGTTCTTCAGTTCGTCGCGCAGTACATGCATCGCCTGCGGCAGCCAGCTCATCTCGTGCCCGGTCTGGAAGCCGATGGCGAACGTCTTCTTTGCCGGTTGCGCCGCCCTGCGTGCCGTTTCGACTGCGGCATCGACCTGCATCAGCGCCAGGCGGGCATGGTCGAGAAAGGCTTTGCCCGCAGCGGTTAGCTCGACGCCATGAACGCTGCGCGTCAGCAACTCGACCCCGACCTGAGCCTCCAGATCCCGGATCTGCCGGCTTAGCGACGGCTGCGAGGTGTGCAACCGCCGTTCGGCCGCCTCCGTCAGGCTGCCCGTCTCGGCGACGGCAATGAAATATCGAAGATGTCGCAGCTCCATGACGCCCCCATGCCTGCCAGGTATGCCCACCAGCTTACAAAGTCTTTCTCAACTTTGCCACAAACCCCTAGTTTCTGGGCTGTGGCGGCGTCGTGGAGCCCCTCCGGGCACCGAAACGGGCGCCGCTGGTCGGCTACCCATACGCCGTAAGTCATACCTCACTGGAGTTAAAAAATGAACAACCCCGTCATTCTGATCACTGGAGCGCTCACCGGCATCGGCCGCGCCACCGCCGTCGCCTTCGCCAGGAAGGGCGCGAGGGTGGTCGTTGCCGGTCGGCGTGATGAAGCCGGCAAGGCGCTCGTTGAGGAGCTGCGCTCTTTCGGTTCGGAGGCCGAATTCATCAACGCCGACGTCCGTAAGGAGGAGGACGTCCGCGCTCTTGTCGACAAGACCGTCGCACGGTTTGGCCGTCTCGATGTCGCGGTGAACAATGCTGGCACCGAAGGCCAGGTTGGCCCGATCACGGACCAGACCGCGGAAACCTATGCCGCGACGTTCGACACGAATGTTCTCGGCGTGATCCTGAGCATGAAGCACGAAGTGCGCGTCATGCAGGGACAGGGCAGCGGTAGCATTATCAACATCTCCTCGACCTACGGGCACGAGGGTGCGGCGGGGGCTTCCGTCTATGTCGGTAGCAAGCACGCCGTCGAAGGCATTACCAAGTCGGTGGCGCTTGAGGTCGCCAAGTCGGGAATCCGTGTGAACGGCGTGGCACCTGGTCCTACGGACACTGGCATGTTGACCCGTTTTACCGGCACGCCAGATAACAAGGCGGCTCTGGTGACGGGTGTTCCGATGGGTCGCCTCGGCCTCTCGGAGGAGCTCGCCAACGCGATCGTCTTCATCGCGTCGGACGAAGCTTCATACATCACCGGCCATATCCTCAACGTCGACGGCGGTCACTCCGCGAACTGATCCTGTCCGGGCGCGGAGGTTTGCTCCGCGCCTGGTTAAGGGGCGGCCACTACCAGAGGGAATCTCAATGATCCAGCATAGTCACCAGACCGCACCGACGCAGTTCGTGGACGCGGCTGGTATTCGGTTCGCATACCGACGCTTTGGCAAATCGGGTGGCGTGCCGCTCGTCTTCAACATGCATTTCACCGGCACGATGGATCACTGGGATCCTGCGGTGACGGACGGACTGGCGCACGACCGCGAAGTGATTCTGTTCGACAACGCCGGTATCTCCAGCAGTTCGGGGGAGGTACCGAACTCAATCGAGAAAATGGCGGCCAACGCCGCAGCCTTCATCAGGGCGCTCGGCCTAATACAGGTTGACGTACTAGGCTTTTCGCTCGGCGGCCTGGTCGCGCAGGAACTGGCGCTGGCCGAGCCGGTGCTCGTGCGGCGGCTGATCCTGGTGGGTACCGGACCGCGCAGTGGCGAAGGCATGGTCTCGCTGACGCCCGAAGCGCAGGAGATCTTCGGCGCGACCTACGACGAGCCTGATCACTTGTGGCTCAGGGTGTTCTTCACCCCATCCGAAGCTAGCCAAGCGGCGGGCCACGCTTATCTCAAGCGCTTTCGGCAACGCATGGAGAACCGCGATCCAGACGTCAGCGACAAGGTCGGGCCCGCGCAGATCGAAGCGCTGGCCAAGTGGGGCGCACCACGCGAGCACCCCTTCGATTACCTGAAGGCGATCAAGCAGCCAACGCTGGTCGTCAATGGCGACAACGACGTGATCATCTATTCGGTGAACTCTTCGATCTTGCAGCGGCACCTGCCGAACGCGCAGCTGATCTTCTATCCGGATGCCAGCCACGGCTCGCAGTATCAATACCCCGAGCGCTTTGTCGGCCACGCGTCCCTGTTCCTTTCCGAAGACACCGGGCGCGCCTGAATCTGGTTGTCGCCGAAATCCGCAAACGCCATTGCTCGGCGAGACCGCAAAGGAAAAGGCGCAGGTGACGATGTGGGAGCGGCGCGCCGAACTGGAAGGTTTCGCGGCAGTCATGGAGGCCATCCGCAACGCCGCACCAAGCCTCAAGGGACGCGCGATCGCAGGTCCCTATGAACTACACGCAGATCCCGGAACTGGCCGAGCGCAGCAAGCTGCGGGTGAAGAACTTCTTCGCCGACCTCGATGCCCGCTTGGGTGAGGTTCCGTTCGTGGCGGGTGATTGCTACTCCGTGGCCGACATCACGGCTTTGGTAACCGTGGATTTTGCGGCCAAAGCGATCAACTTCCCCGTGCCGGAGAAGCGCGCCGCCCTGAAGCGCTGGTACGACCAGGTTTCAAAGCGCGCGAGCACGTCGGCCTAGCAACAAACAGGAATTTACGCATCGGCTTTCCATGCCACGACCGATAGGTCTTTATCGTGGCGCGAAAAAGCATCAAAAGGGCGTGCCTATGTCACTTGATGATATTGAAGCCGTTAGCATCGCCAACAGACTGCCAGCGGACAAAGGATATAGGCATGAGAATGCATAAGAATGATTTTGAAGCATTGTCCTCCACCATTCCCGGTGTCGACTTCTCCGATATTTCTTCAACAGCCTTGGTCGTAGTCGATGTACAGCACAGCGACGCAACACCGAATCGTGGCTGGGTAAAAGCGTGCGAAGCGGTGGAGCCTGGGTCGATGCGTTACTACCTGGATAGATTGGAGCAGACCACGATTCCAGCTATCCGCAGTCTGTTGGAGGCTTTTCGTGATGCGGGTCGCCCGGTCATTCATCTGTGTACCGGCTCTCTTTACCAGGACATGCGTGATTGTCCCGCACGCTTTCGGGATTGGACCCGAGAGTTGGAGATTGCCGCAGGCGTCAAGGACATGTGGTGGGTCGATAATCCGGACTACAACTTCCGGGAAGAAGTTGCGCCCCGGAATGACGAGACGATCATCCGCAAGACGACTCAAGGAGCCTTCAATGGCAGCGAAATCGACACTACGCTGCAGCGCATGGGGATAAGAAATCTGGTTTTCACGGGCGTAGTTACCAGTTGCTGCGTCGAAACAACCGCTCGTGACGCCGCCGATCGAGGGTATGGCTGCGTTCTTGTCTCGGACGCTTGCGCCGATGCTGACGAAGCGATGCACAATGCGGCGATGTTGAACTTCGGCCTGTACTTCGGAAAAGTGGTCAACACCGCCGAGGATTTGCTGACGGTTTTAAAGTAAACACCTGAAGCCCGCATCGGGCTCTGGCGTTGACTTTCAATATATTGACTGATTTGGCTGTCATGATGGATGTTGCGTCCGGTCGATTGGATCAAGGCTAGCCCAACCTGACAATGAACGGGGTAGCACAATACAGAGGCAATAATCCCTTGGCTTTGAGGGCTGTTTAGCCCAATAGTCATCGTTCAGGAAAATGACCAGGACGGACGTAAATGGGCACCTGAAACCCAGGGGGATAAAGGTCATGGATGTCCAAGTCATACGCGCCGATGCAAGCTGCATAGATAAAGTCGCAAACCTCTTCGACGCCTACAGAGGTTTCTATGGTCAGCCTTCCAACATTCAGGAATCGTACAACTTCATCGCTGAGCGTATCGCCCGAGGTGAGTCAGCGATCTTCTACGCCCAGGATCCGACCGGCGAAGTTCTAGGATTCGTACAGTTGTACCCGACGTTTTCATCAATCGCCGCCCAACGAACCTGGCTTCTCAATGACCTCTATGCGAGTGAAGCTGCAAGGGGTCGAGGGATAGGGACTCTCTTGCTAAGCACCGATACCATCAGCCTGCCAGTGCAGGGTGGCGAGTTTGGGCGTCCGGTGGGGTTTGGGCGTTCATTTGGTGCGGCACTGATGGCTTTGTCCGGTGATCGCGGGGCCAAGCCGCTGTTTGCGTCGGCGAAAGTTGTTCAGGTGGCGACGGAGGATCCCGGAGTTTTGTGGGATGTGGATATGCCGTCCGCGCTGGTTTTTCAATAATCGTCGTTTGATAGATCGTATCGCGGGCAAGCCTCGCCCCTACAGTTCGGTGTCATCCTGTAGATACTCTGTTACCGGTCAAGCTTTTGGCATGTGCTCGGCTGACGTGTAACCCGCAATACTCCCCATTTCTTCTGCCCATTCGTATTTATCGATGGGTGTCAGATATAAAACTCATTATTCATCCGTTTTTATCCGGCATACGATCTTGTTGCGTGCGGTGTTCACTGTTGCGGTGAATATCCGGTTAGTACTCATCAAGAAAATAAAGAGCCTACATGATAAATCGATATATGGATGCGTCGGTCAGTGTCAGCCCTATTGAACTGGACAGTGAAGTTCAGGAGTTGGGTGCATTGGAGCGGGCATTAAGTTCCGCCGATGTTCATCAGCCGGTTCCTCGCTATGTCAAAACACTGCGCCAACTCAGGAAGGCTTCTCAAACGATCAGTTGTCACCGTGACGAGATTAAGTTTGGTGTTACGTTTAGTGAGCACTTGCAAGTCCTATCTGATGACTTCGGTTTGTCAAAGGATCACTTTTCGGTCAATACCAGTGGCTCGCCATTGATCGTCAAGGAGCAGGTCGGGGAGCACTTGATTTCGCCTACGCACTTTGAGAATGGGGCCTATTTCAGTCATCCCCATGCGGATCACCAACTCGATTATGCGGCTGATAAACTGCCCTCGATCAAGATTGGTCAGTACGTGCGTTTTGGTCGTAATGCGGCGGTCAATGCCGGTGGCGATGTGGACATCGGCAATGGTGTCTGGTTGTCGCCGGGTAGTCAGCTGTTGCGCCAGGATCACGATCCTTATGGCAGGCTCTCCATCGGTTCCCGGACCGTGGCAATGACCCGTCTGCCGCCTGTGCGGTTGTGCGACTACGCTTGGGTGGGGCGTGAGGCTATCATTGGCTGGAACGCGGATTATCTGGGCAAGGCGAGCATTGTCGGGATTCGCTCGTTCCTCAATACGTGGGTCGGTGATTATTCAATCGTTGGCGATCAGGGAAAGGTTCTGCAATACCTGCCTTTCAAGGCGCACCTCATGGAAACCTATCACCCTTCGATCGAGCAGACGTTGCAGGTGAGCGATTGGGCGGCGATCAATTCAGACTGGCTGATGATCTATCGCGACGCGCCGAAGCTTGCGGCTGCGGCAGCATTGCCCGAGGAGCTTGCGGCGCATCTCGATACGCTCGGCAAAAAGTCCGTGCTGTTGATTGCACCGGCGGATAACACCCAACTTCAAGCCTTTGCCCGGCACGGCATCGACATCATCTCCAGCTCGCGGCAGCCGTTTGCCCATCACTTGCAGTGGGCTCAGGACCAAGGCCACAAGCAGCTCAGGTTGCGCGCCGACCTGGATTTTTCCAGGCTGCCTTTTGCTTCGGCCGGGGATTTCCACTATCGCCGTCGCCTTGGATATTCGCTCATCGTTGCTAACAGTGGGCCTGTCGAAGTCGAGCCTTGTCGGGTCTATGTAAAAGAGTTGGCCCGCGTTTTGGCACCGGATGCTTTTCTACGGGTGTCACACAGTGACGCGTTGCAAGCGCAACTGCCTCTTTATCAGGCGTCGTTCCATCTTCGAGGGGATGTCGAACTTGAAGGTGCCCCATTCATGTTAATGAAGAAAATCTAACGGAGGCATCTATGCCGTACTTATTGCTTTCGCTCGCCGCGGTATTTTGGGGCGGTAATTATGTTGTCGGTAAGTTAATGGTGGTGGACGTTGATCCGGTTCTTCTGTCGCAAGTCAGATGGCTGATTACCAGTGCGTTGCTATTACTTGTCAATTACAAGGCTGTTGTGGCCAGTTTGCCGGTCGCTCGCAAGTCGTGGTTCACACTGGTGATGTTGGCGGTCTGTGGGCAAGTTGTGTTTCCACTGACGTTGTATATCGGTTTGCAATACACCAGTTCTTTGAATGCAGCGATTTATCTCTCGGCTACGCCATGCCTGGTTCTGGCACTCAATCGTTTCGTATTCGGTGACTTCATCTCCAGGTCGAACATTCTCGGGGTGGTCATCAGTACGGTGGGCGTGTTCTGGTTGGTGACGATGGGGCATCTTTCCGATTTGAGCTTTCTCGAAGGTTTCAACAAGGGGGACTTCTGGACGATGGCGTCGGCTGCCAGTTGGGCTGTCTATTGTTCCTTTTTGCGGACAAAGCCCAAAACCATTGCCGGCAATGCGTTCGTTACATTTTCCGCAGTGGTGGGCGCGCTGTGCCTGGTTCCCTTCAGTATGGGTGTCTGGATCATTCATCCTGATGTGACGTTCAATCTGGGGCAGGGTGCCGCGCCCTGGCTGGGGCTGGCTTATCTGGTGATCTTCCCGTCGTGGCTGTCGTACCTGTTCTGGAGCAAAGGTATCGGTGAAATTGGAGCCACGCGAGGCGAGATCTTCACTCACCTGGTTCCGCTTTCTGGCGGCTTGTTCAGCATTTTGTTTCTCGATGTACAACTGCACGCCTACCACCTTGTCAGCCTGGTGTTGATCGGTTTCGGTGTGATCCTGTGCTCCATTCGGCGACGTGCGCCGGTTGCGCTACGGACGGAGGCCGCTTAATGGACAAGATTATCGAGTCAGTAAACAGTCATGGCGATCGCTGGGTGGGCATTGTGCGGGGCAAGGGTGAGGCTACTGAAGTCTGGCGGGTCGCGGGAGTAGAGGGCTCGCAGGCGTTGGCCTGTGATTTTGTTCGCAGCAGACAGTCCTGGGAGGACTTCAAAGGCGGGTTGTCCCTTTGTGTCATTCCGCCTGGGTCGCTTTCATCAATGAGCTTCAACGTACCGGTTCGGCCAGCGCAGGATACGTTGTGTATGGTCAGTGGCTTTGGCTACACACACCGCTTGGTAAATGGTCTGGCCATGCCCGAGCGGTCTTCGCCGGACTGGTACTACAAAGGGAACGGCAAGGGGCTGGTCGCCGCTGCCGAGCCGATCAAGTCGCCCTGTCACGCAAGTGGTGCGGGGATCGAGATCGAGTATGCCTGTGTGTACCTCATCGATGAATGCCGAAACCCTCGCTATATCGGTTACACATTGGCGGTGGATTTCTCTGACCCTGTCCTACGCCACACCCAGCCAGGATTGGCCGGTCTTTCCAAGCTGCGAAATACTGCCCTGTGCCACGAATTGGTGATCGCTGAACCACAGCGCAGTTCGAAGGTGAGGAGTTCGATAGTGCGGCGTGGAGAAATCGTCTGGGACAAAGAATCGTTGCTTGGCCTGGACCAGATGATGTTTGCCAAAAATGAACTAGAAGCCCTGTTGTTTCAACATGAGGAGCTGTGTGAACCCGGTACGGTTCACTATGTGCTGTTGGGGGCTTCATTGAGTACCGATAGAGATGCCTTTGGGTTGCAACACGGGGATGTCATCCAGGCGACCAGTCAAGCGGATGGCCTGCACTTGTCGAATGCCTTTGAAGATGAGGTTGTTCGTCAGTCGTGTAACTGCTGACGAATATCCCTATGGTCCGTTACACCGCTGCCGCCGAAGGCTGTGAGCGGGCCTGCTTTTCGAAGTCCAGGACCCATTGGGCCAGTGCCCTGGGTGCTGGTTTGCCCGGATGGTCAAAAAATACGAATTCAGTGGTCAGCGAGGCATAGGAACCGTTCAGGAAGTAGGTTTGCACCTGTTCCTGGCGGCAGCATGAATCAACCAGTGACAGGGGGACCAGGGCCACGCCCATGCCGCTGATCACATTGGAAAACAGTAGTGGGTAAGAGCCGCACTCGATGATTTTCTCGGGGGAGATGTTTCCCATCAAAAACAGTTCATCGAGGTTGCGTTGAGAAGCGCTGCGACGACTGTTGACCAGAAAGACTTTGCCGCTGAACTCTTTCAGGTCGCTGATGGGCGGTTGTGTAGCACTGTAAATCAGCGCGAGGGGGTCGTTGAACAGCGTAACCCGGCGATAGTGGGCGGGAGCAAAGCCAGCACCGACTATCACCGCGTCGAGTTTGCCTGCCTCGAGATCCTTCAGCAGCGACTGTGTGTTGCCAATACTGATATCCACTGCCAGGCAATCCGGATTGGCCACCATGCTTTGCAATAGGTGTTGCCGGGTAATGGTGAGGTTTTCTATAACCCCCAGACGAACCCTCGTTTCGGTTTTCGCCTGGCTCAGGCTGGCCTGAGCACGAGCAACCAGTTCGAGTATCTGTGAGGCGTAGGAGTAGAGTTCCTTGCCTTCAGCGGTCATCGTGATGCCCCGTCCGGCACGTTCAAACAACTTGGTGTCGAGCCGTGACTCGAGTGTCTTGATCCGAAAAGAGATACTGGATTGGGCGCGGTTAAGCCTGATCGCGGCTCGGGTAACACTTCCGTAATCGACGATCGCTTTGAAAGCATCCAATTCAGCAATTTCCATAGTCATGCACTCTTTGCTCCGTGACGGGCCGAAGGTTTTCGGATCGTGTCAGGGCCTGCGGAGCCCTGTGCAACTGCTCTATTCTGCACGTTGCAGCAACACTTCGTAACATTTACAGGCAGATTTTTTGAGGCAGGTTCAATGGTTTGCTCGCCAGGGACCCCAAAGCATTTGCGGTGTCGACAGGTGCAAAGGGCATTTTGTTGGAGACGGGAAGAGCCAATGAGGGGGCTCAACGTCTTTATGAGTCACTGGGCTATGTCCGCGACTCTGGTTACTACACTTACTGCCTTGATTTGGCGTAGCACGTCCCTGTTTCGTTGCGGGCGGGCGATGGTGTGTCTGCTGGCTGTGGTTTAGCGGGGCGGGCGAGCCAAAATTGTCCTACAGTCTGTTGGCGCCGGCCATCTGATCGAAACGGACACTACACGATCTCTCGGCATTGGCACTATGAACTGGCAACTGCCCACACGACGTTCCCTTACCTTAAAACAAGAGAGTCGGCTCATGAAATTCGAACCCTTTGCCAAATCGCTCATTGCGACGGCATTCGCTGTTGGTTCCATCAGTGCATACGCGGCTTCGCAAGCCCCGGTTGCCGCCGAGAATGGCATGGTGGTCACGGCCCAACATCTGGCCACCCACGTCGGCGTCGATGTCCTCAAGGACGGCGGCAACGCAGTCGATGCGGCGGTGGCGGTCGGTTATGCGCTGGCGGTGGTCTACCCGGCTGCAGGCAATCTTGGTGGCGGCGGTTTCATGACCATCCAGTTGGCCGATGGCCGCAAGACCTTCCTCGACTTCCGCGAGAAGGCGCCCCAGGCTGCCACCGCGAACATGTACCTCGATAAGGATGGCAACGTCGTCCCGGACCTGAGCACCAAGGGATACCTGGCAGTCGGCGTCCCGGGGACCGTGTCAGGCATGGAACTGGCGCTGAAGAAATACGGCACGATGAAGCGTGACACGGTCATCGCGCCGGCAATCAAGTACGCCGAGGACGGTTTCCTGCTCGAGCAGGGCGACGTCGACTTGCTCGCAACCGCGACCGACGAGTTCAAGAAAGATATGCACGACTCAGGTTCGATCTTCCTGAGCAACGGCGAGCCAATGCAGGTTGGCCAAAAGCTGGTGCAAAAGGACCTGGCCAAGACGCTGCGAGAAATTGCCACTAAGGGTACCGACGGTTTCTACAAGGGCTGGGTGGCCCAGTCCATCGTTGCTTCAAGCAAGGCCGGCAAGGGCATCATCACTCAGGCCGACCTTGATAAGTATCAGACCCGCGAACTCGCGCCGATCGAGTGCGATTACCGCGGCTACCACGTCGTCTCGGCACCACCGCCGAGTTCGGGTGGCGTGGTTATTTGCGAGATCATGAATATCCTCGATGGCTACCCGATGCAAAGCCTCGGCTTCCATTCGGCTCAGGGGCTGCACTACCAGATCGAGGCCATGCGCCACGCCTATGTCGACCGCAACAGCTATTTGGGCGACCCCGACTTCGTCAAGAACCCGGTGACGCACCTACTGGATAAAGACTATGCGGCGAAGCTCCGTGCTGCTATCGATCCGCAAAAAGCCGGTATTTCGCGCGACCTCAAACCGGGTGTAGCGCCTCACGAGGGCAACAACACCACGCACTACTCGATCGTGGACAAATGGGGCAACGCAGTCTCGGTGACTTACACGCTGAACGATTGGTTTGGTGCGGGGGTCATGGCCAGCAAGACCGGGGTCATCCTCAACGACGAGATGGACGACTTCACTTCCAAAATCGGTGTCCCCAACATGTACGGTCTGGTGCAAGGGGAGGCCAACGCGATCGCTCCAGGCAAAACCCCATTGTCCTCAATGAGCCCGACCATCGTCACCAAGGACGGCAAAACCGTGATGGTGGTCGGCACGCCAGGGGGCAGCCGCATCATCACTGCGACGTTGCTGACCATGCTCAATGTGATCGACTACGGAATGAATATTCAGGAAGCGGTCGATGCGCCGCGATTCCATCAGCAGTGGTTGCCTGAAGAAACCAATCTCGAAGCGTTCGCCGTCAGCCCTGATACCCAGAAAATCCTCGAAGGTTGGGGGCAAAAGTTCACCGGGCCGCAGCCGTTCAACCATGTGGCAGCGATTTTGGTCGGGGCGCCTTCCCTCGGCGGAAAGCCGGTCGGCAAGAACCGCTTCTACGGCGCGAACGATCCGCGGCAGGGCTCGGGACTTTCGCTGGGCTATTAAGTGATACGTCGTTAAGTAAAGCGAAGTCCTGTTTCGGGGCTTCGCTGACCAGCACAGGCCAGGATGCGCAACAATTGATGCAAACAAACTCATGACCGCGGGCGCGGGCGCGGGTGTCGACCTACACTGTGGTGTGGATTCATTCACATCCTGCCGGTCGTGGCACTCGTGGTGATTCTGATTCAGTGCATTAAAGGTCGGCGTTTTAATCCACACACTTTAGGGTGCGCCGGAAAGCTTCCCGCAGGTTCGGATCCTGCCTGTTGCAGGCTCTGACTGCTGGTCACATCTGGTCCTCCCGCATCGGAGTACGAAAATGACCCAGTCACTGCGGTTCTTCCTATCGATCGTCCTCGCGGCAGCATCACTGGCATCAGCGAGCCTGCTGAACACTGCCGGCGCTGCAACCGCCGAGGATCTGAATGCCGAGTCCCGGCAAGCGTTGCAAATCCTCTACAAAGCCACTCCATTTGCCGAGACCATTTCGCACAGTGCCAAAGCTGTGCTGGTCTTCCCGAAAATCATCAAGGCGGGTCTGGTGTTTGGTGGCGGCTATGGCGAAGGCGAAATGTTGAAGGGTAAAAAAGTGGACGGTTATTACAACTCCGTGACCGGGTCATGGGGGCTGCAGGCAGGCGCCCAGTCGTACGGCTATGTGGTTTTCCTGATGACCGATAAAGCCGTGAACTATGTACGCAAGACCAAGGGCTGGGAAATCGGCGTGGGGCCAACCGTTGTCGTGGTTGACGCAGGCCTGGCGAAGAATCTGTCGAGCTCGACGCTGAAGGACGATGCCTATGCGTTCATCTTCGACCAGCAAGGGTTAATGGCTGGGGTCAGTATCGAGGGAACCAAGATTTCCCTGATCAAGCGCTGAAAGCCGGCGCCTCAAGGCCTTTTTTCTGAGGCCTTGAGCGTCCGCGCCTTGGCGTAATACGCAAGGAGTCCATAAGTGTCCAACGGACCACATCAGGAGGTTTCACCATGAATGCCCTGACGATCGAAGGCTGGTGCAAAATCGGCGAGCAAAAGTCCACCCCGGTGGGGGAGATCCATTTTTACGTCAGTGGACCCGTCCATTTGCTCCTGGAGCAGGCCGAAGAATCCCTGCAAAGGACCCACGAGCCTGATGTCATGGTCGATGTTGACATGAGCGCGATGGACTTGATCTTGCCGGAGGGATACGGCCCTCTATCCGATTGTCAATTCCGCGTCTATTTGAGTTCGGACGACAAACGCGGCCAGTTCCATTTGGTCGGGTATCGGGAGAGTGATGGCAGCTTGATCTATACCAACGCGGTTATGATTGATCAGCTAGGTTAGCCGCGCACTGTTCAGCGACGCAGGAGTTCACCTGCCGTCGATGAAATTGAGGGCGATGTACCTCGGCATGGCGCCGAACCCAGCCAGCGCCATGCCAACGTGGTGGATCGCCTCGATTACTTGCGCGCCTCCAGTATCAGGTTGAACGGGGTTTCCGCTGCCCGGCGGAACCGGGTGAACCCGGCCTCGGTGAAGACCTCGCGCAGGCGCGTCTCTCCAGCCTGCGCACCCAGACCCAGGCCGACCTCCTGAGACAGCGAGTTCGGTGTGCAGATGAAGGTCGACGCGGCGTAGAACAGCCGTCCCACTGGGGTCATGTTCTCGTCAAGCTTGTCGTTGGCGTAAGGCTCCACCAGCAGCACCGTACCGTCCGGTTTGAGCGACTGATGGGCATGCCGGGCGGCACCTACCGGGTCACCCATGTCGTGCAGGCAATCGAAGTAGCAGATCAGGTCGTAATCGTTGCCGGGATAGTTCTTGGCTGTGCCTTGGGCGAAGCTCGCGTGAGCCGCCACGCCTCCTTCCTCCGCACGTTGCGTGGCGATGCTGATGGACGGCGCGTGGTAGTCGAAACCGACAAAACGCGATGCCGGGAAGGCCTGCGCCATGATCACCGTCGACGCCCCATGCCCGCAGCCGACGTCCGCCACCTTGGCACCGGCGTGCAGCTTGTCGACCACCCCCTCCAGGGCCGGCAACCACTCGGCAACCAGGTGCGCCCGATAGCCGGGCCTGAAGAAGCGCTCCGTACCGCTGAACATGCACGGGTGGTGATCGCCCCAGGACAGGGCGCCATCGCCGCGCATGGCGGCGACCAGCTTGTCCTTGTCATGAAACAACGCCGCTAACACCACGGCGCCGCCCGCCACATAGACCGGTGAGTCCTCGATCGCCAGCGCCAGGGCTTGCTCCTCCGGCAGACGGAACTGCCCGTTGATGTGCTCCATGTAGCCGGATGCCGCGTGGGCGCTGAGCCACTCACGGAGCAGGCGCGCGTTGCAGCCGGTCTTGCTGGCGAGTACTTCAGGGGTGACAGGTTGGCTGTCAGCCATGGCGCGGTACAGACCGAGTTCTTCGCCGAGGATGACATTCGCGAGCATCGCCGCACCGCCCATGTCGGAAACCAGCTTGCCCATGAAGTCATTGAGTTTGGCCTCATCCATTGCGTGTCCTCCTGTAAGAAGGCCACCGTCCACGGGAGTTGCTGATCAGGCAACAACCTGCTCGGCGGTGGTCGGATAGATGACCAGGGCGACAGCGGAGGCGCGATGTGCCGGGAAGCCGTCAGCTGCGCACCCCTGTAGGGGAATAATTCAGTGTAGTACGCCGTCAATCATCCCGCGTCAGCACTTCCAGCAGCTCGATCTCGAAGATCAAATTTGAGTTCGGCTTGATATGGGCGCCGATCTGTCTTTCGCCATAGGCCAGGTGGGCCGGCACGAAGAGTTTGCGTTTGCCGCCGACTTTCATGCCCATCAGTCCTTGATCCCAGCCTTTGATCACGCGTCCGGTTCCGATGACGCATTGGAACGGCTTGCCGCGCTCCCAGGATGAGTCGAACGTGGTTCCGTCCTCAAGAAAACCGGTGTATTGGGTGGTGATCAAAGCGCCTTTGACCACTTCTTTGCCGTCGCCTGGTTGAATCTCTACAACCTGTAGTTCGCTGCTCATGACTCACTCTCGTTAATTTTGAAACCAATGTCTGATTCTTCAAGTCTATTGAAGTCCATAAGACGCGGAAAGAATGCCTGATGAAATTGCCTCGCCCGCAAGAACGGCTGGTGCTCCTCAACAGTCTCCGCAACGAGAAAATGGCCCGTTCCGCTCATGCTTATGTGCGTGGCAATGCCGTGCAGTTTTATGACTGGTTGCACAGCCAGCGAGGGCGGCGTTTACCCCATGGTCCCGGTGTCTGGATTTGCGGTGACTGCCACGTGGGTAACCTTGGCCCGACTGGCGACATCCATGGTCGTATCGATATTCATATTCGCGATCTCGACCAAGCGGTGATTGGCAACCCGGTACATGATCTGGTCCGACTGGCGTTGTCATTGGCCACCGCTGCGCGTGGTTCGGATTTACCCGGTGTGACGACGGCACGCATGCTCGAAGAAATGATGAAGGGCTACGAGCAAGCCTTCGTTAAAGGTTCGGGCGAAGCACCTGAACGCCCAAGCCAGGTGAAGGGCGGCATGCGCTCGGCGGTACAGCGCACCTGGAAACACCTGGCCCGTGAACGTATAGAGAACGCGCGTCCGACCATTCCCCTTGGCAAGAGCTTCTGGCCACTATCGCTCGATGAAAAAGCCGCGATCAAGGCGCTGTGCGTCACACCCGAGATCCAGCAACTCGTCACCTCGCTAAAGGGGCGACCGGATGATGCCCGTGTCGAGCTGCTCGATTCCGCCTATTGGGTCAAGGGTTGTAGTTCGCTTGGCTTGTTGCGGTATGCGGTGTTGCTGGGCGTAGGGGGGCAAGAGGAGCAAGACTATTGCCTCATCGATATCAAACAAGCCGTCGGCGCGGCGGCTCCCCGCGTCGCGCGCGCTCATATGCCTCGGGACAATGCCCGCCGTGTGGTCGAGGGGGCTCGTCAGCTATCCCCAGCGCTCGGTGAGCGCATGCTGGCTACGCGTGTTCTTGACCACGGCATGTTTATCCGCGAACTGCTGCCGCAAGACTTGAAGCTGGAACTGGACACACTGAACGAGCAAGATGCCACTCGCGCAGCGGGCTATCTCGCGAGAGTGGTGGGCATTGCCCATGCGCGGCAGATGGATGAAGCCACGCGCAAAAGCTGGCTGGCTGACTTGCAGCTCAATCGCTCAAAAAACCTTGATGCGCCGTCCTGGTTATGGACCAGCGTGGTTCAACTGGTGGGCAGCCATGAGCAGGGTTACCTGGAGCATTGCCGTCGGTATGCGCTGGAAACTGGCCGGTAGAGATGAATTGGAGGGCTGCCTTGCCACCGATGCGCAGTAGCTCAGCAAGCTGGCCGTTCACCTCTAATCCACCTTCCATCCTTGAGCGCTCTGCTAATATCCGACGACTTGATATTCAGAGGTGCACCCATGAGCGAGCCGATTCGCCTTACCCAGTACAGTCACGGCGCAGGTTGTGGCTGCAAGATCTCCCCGCAAACGCTGGAAGTGATTCTGGCTGGCAGTGGTGCACAGAACCTTGATCCCAAGCTCTGGGTCGGCAATGCCTCGCGGGACGATGCAGCGGTGTATGCCATCGATGAAGAGCGCGGCGTGGTGTCGACCACCGATTTCTTCATGCCGATTGTGGACGATCCGTACGACTTCGGTCGGATCGCTGCCACCAATGCCATCAGCGACATCTACGCCATGGGTGGCGATCCGTTGATGGCGATCGCGATTCTGGGTTGGCCGGTCAACGTGTTGGCACCGGAAGTCGCCCGTGAAGTGATTCGCGGTGGACGGGCAGTCTGTGACGAGGCGGGCATCCCGCTGGCCGGCGGGCATTCGATTGATGCCCCCGAGCCGATTTTTGGCCTGGCGGTGACAGGGCTGGTCGAAAAGCGCTTCATGAAGCGCAATGACACGGCCACCGAGGGCTGCAAGCTCTACCTGACCAAACCCCTGGGTATCGGCATTCTCACCACGGCAGAGAAGAAGGGTGTGTTGCGGGCGGAGGATCAAGGCGTGGCACGCGACCTGATGTGTACGCTCAACAAACCCGGCAGCCGTTTCGCCAGAATCGAAGGGGTCAAGGCGATGACCGACGTCACCGGCTTTGGCCTGCTTGGCCATCTGGTGGAGATGGCTGACGGCAGCCAACTGACGGCGCGTATCGACTTTGCGGCCGTGCCTCGGCTGCCCAGTGTCGATTTCTATCTGGAGCAGAACTGCATCCCCGGCGGCACCCATCGCAACTTCGACAGCTATTCCGGGCGTATCACCCCGTTGACGCAGATGCAGAAATTATTGCTGTGCGATCCGCAAACCAGTGGCGGGCTGCTGATTGCCGTCGAGACGAACGCGCAAACGGAATTCCTCGCGATGGCCGCCGACCTGGGCCTGGTGCTGTCTGTGATTGGCGAATTTGTCGGCCGACAGAGTCACGCGGTCGAGGTGTTCTGATGCGCGACAACAGTGCCGACTACCGCGATATCTTTCTCAACGACATTCCGCTGATGGACGTACGGGCACCGGTCGAATTCGACAAGGGTGCCTTTCCCTTGGCGCGCAATCTGCCGCTGATGAATGATCTGGAGCGGGAGAAGGTCGGCACCTGCTACAAGCAGCACGGCCAGCAGGCGGCCATTGAGTTGGGTCATCAACTGGTTTCCGGTCAGACCAAACAGGCACGCATCGAAGCCTGGTCAGACTTTGCCCGCTCCCAACCCCAAGGCTTCCTGTATTGCTTCAGGGGCGGTTTGCGTTCGCAACTCACCCAGCAATGGCTCAAGAGTGAGGCCGGGATCGAGTATCCGCGTGTCATCGATGGCTATAAGGCGCTGCGTACCTACCTGATCGAAGTCACTGACAACGCCGTGGCCGAGTGCGATTTCGTGCTGGTGGGGGGGCTGACGGGCTCGGGCAAGACCGAGGTGCTGTCACAGCTGGCCAATGCCCTGGACCTGGAAGGCCACGCGAATCACCGGGGTTCCAGTTTCGGCAAGCATGCAACGGCGCAACCGGTTCAGATCAATTTCGAAAATGCCTTGGCAATCGACATTCTCAAGAAGCGCGCGGCGGGCGTGAGTCAGTTCGTGCTTGAGGACGAGGGGCGCGCTGTCGGAAGCCGCGCGATCCCGTTGACGCTGTATCAGGGCATGCAGCAGTACCCGCTGGTCTGGCTCGAAGAGCGCTTCGAGCATCGGGTCGAACGGATTTTGAAGGATTATGTGATCGACCTGTGTGCCGAGTACATCGGCGTCCATGGTATCGAACAGGGTTTCGCTATCTTTGCCGCGCACCTGCGCCAGGGCTTGTCGAGTATCGTCAAACGCCTGGGCGGTGAGCGCTACCAGCGGTTGTCAGTGGTCATGGACAGCGCGCTGATCGAGCAGGAACGGTCTGGCGCGGTGGAGATGCACCGGGAGTGGATCTCCGGGATGCTTGGCGAATACTACGACCCGATGTATGCCTACCAGAGAGACAGCAAGGGGCCGCGCATCGAATTTTCGGGCGAGCAGGCGGCGGTGCTTGAGTACTTGAAGGACCGCAAATCCCTGTAGGAGATTTCGTCCCGTCTTCGACGCTGCGCTGTCGCGCAGCAAACTGGGTCTCGATTCTGCCCGGAGGGCGTAGGAGCTGACTTGTCTGCGAAAAGGGCCGAAGGACCTTCCAGCGGTGGTGAATTCACCATTTTTGCCAGCGCTCCGCACTGGATCGCAGACAAGTCAGCTCCTACAGTCGATCAGCGCCTAGTCGAAAATATCAGAAAGAAAAAATATTATTTATCAATTGCTTAAAGGTTATTTGAGGGGGCTGTGTGTTGCCCAATGTTACAACAGCGCGGCACCCACCAGTCCGCTGACGATGCCGACCAGCATGGTCAGTAGCCCCACAACCACCAGCACCTTGGCGTCGAACGATTTGCGCAACATCAGCAGCGACGGCAGGCTCACGCTTGGCAAGGTCATCAGCAGCGCCACGGCAGGACCGGTGCCCAACCCCAGCGACAGCATGGTCTGCACGATCGGGATTTCAGCGGCCGTGGGAATCACAAACAGCGTGCCGACCACGGCCAGTGCCGCAATCCAGACCAGACTGTTGCCCATGGACGCGTCCACATGGGGGAACAGCCAGACCCGTGCCGCGCCCAGCACCAATACCGCCACCACATAAATCGGAATGGTGCTCCAGAACAACTGCCACAACGTCTGCGTCCAGCGCGTCAGGAAATTCTTCTGGTCGGTTGAGCTCGCGTCCGCTACGGCTTCCAGCGCTTGCTCAGGGACTTGCTCTGGGCTGGCGATGCGTTGAGCAATCAGCGAGACGCCCAGCACCATTACCACGCCGGCCACCAGGCGCAGTGCGGTGAACTCCCACCCCAGCACGAAACCCATAAACACCAGGGTCGCCGGGTTCAGCACTGGATTGGCGATCCAGAAGGCCAGCGCCGCGCCCACGGAAACCTGCTGGCGACGCATGCCCGCGGCCACGGGAGCGGCGCAGCAACTGCACATCATGCCAGGCAGCGCAAACAGCCCGCCGCGCAACGTCGAGCCAAAGCCGGCCCGCCCGAACAGGTTCAGCAGCCAGTCCCGGGGAATAAGCACTTGCAGGAGTGAGCCAAGGATTACCGCCAGCACTGCCGCTTTCCAGATCGCCAGGAAATACACCTGGGCGTAAGCCAGCGCGGCGGTGAGTGGACCGTCCTGTGCAGCGCCGAGAATCGAGGCCCCGATGTTGTGATTGTCAGCGGCGACGAACGACTTGAGGTAGTAGGGCGACCATTTGACGTAGTAAAGGCCAATGACGGCTACCAACAAGAACAGGATTGGCTTCCACCAGAAGGCCAAGCCCCGTGATTGAATTGTGGTGGGCATCGTGGCCATTGAGCGGTTTCCGGGCAGTGAGAATATCGCTCAGCATAGCTCAGCTTGCCCGTGAAGCTCCGAGCTTTAGCGCCAGTGCCGTCTGTTTCTGTTGTCGGCTGAAAGAGAATACTCATCAACCGACTGTTTCGATTCAACCCTGACTTCTAAAGCCCCAACTCCAGGGCCAACAAGTCCGCCAGTGGCTGTGGGCGTCGAATCAATTTGCCGTGCCCGTGCTCGATCAACACTTCCCGCAACAGTGGGCGGCTGTTGTAGTTGGATGACATAGCAGCACCATAAGCGCCGGTGCTGTGTATGACCAGCAGATAGAGCAGCCATGTGGTCGCGCCATTGATCGGGGGTGCGCTTGCCCGCTGTGATGGGATCTATATTGAAAGATACGAATGAAGCAACACACTCCCATGGAGGGGATTTTCATGACAGTAGAAACGCTTGGCGCAGTCGCGCAACCGCCTGAGGGTGATGGCTTCTACAACCCACCTGCTGACTTGGTCGGAGAACATGGGGATGTCATCTGGACTCGGACGCTCGGCGGACCCGCAGCCCTCGCCGCAGCCAGCCATACCGAGTTGATGCTCTATCAATCTCAGGCAGTCGACGGTACCCCAATTGGCGTCTCCGGCATTATCGCGCTGCCCTCCGGTCCTCCAGGCAAGCTGGGTTATCCGGTGATCAGTTGGGCGCATGGCACGCTCGGGCTGGGTAGCAAATGCGCACCCTCACGCGACAGCAAGCAGATGGCTCACGAACTGCTGGAGCATCATCTGATCAATCAGGCACCGCATATCATGCTCAACGCTTTTCTTAAGCTGGGGTGGGCGGTTGTCATGACCGACTACGAGGGCATGGGTACACCCGGAAATCATCCGTATCTGCTTGGTCAATCCGAAGCATACGGGGTGCTCGACATGGTTCGGGCCGCGCGCCAACGCTACCCGCAGATATCCAATCGTGTTGCCATCACTGGACATTCGCAGGGCGGACAGGCAGCCCTATTCGCCGCTCATTATGCAAAACAATGGACGCCCGAGCTGGATGTGCGAGGCGTGGCCGCACTGGCGCCAGCCTCTCATTTGAAGACCGGACTTCTGCGCGGTGCGCAGGCGGCAGTCACCTTCCCTGGTTTCGCCTTTACCCCGCTGTTCCTGTCTGGAGCCATCGTCGGTTCGCGAGCGGGTGCCACTGCCAATGGCAATCCGATCGATCCTGACCAGGTACTCACGGAGCAAGCATTTGCGCTGTTTGAAGACGCCGCGTGCAAATGCCGGGTCGAGCTCAGTCAGTCCGATTCCTGGGGCGGCATCCTGGGCACGGCGCAGTTTAGGGGAGATATCGTGCACCACCCCAACCCCCATCAGCAGGAGTTTCTGCGTCAACTTGATCTGATGAATCCTGCACTGAAGATCCCTGTGCCGGTGCGCATTACGCACGCGCAGAGCGATCCCCGGGTGCAAGTCAGTGATTCCACCTTGCTCGTCGGTGAGCTAGGCGCACAGGGCAACAACGTGTACTACCGAATCTATGCCACGGTTGGTGAAGGTGTTGAGTTGGGGGCACACTTTGGCATCTTCGAGACCGATATCCCGGAGATGACTGCCTGGCTTGCCGAGTTGCTTGACTAGCTGTTTCACTTGGGCAGGGCATGCCTGGGCAGAGCGATAGAGATCAAAGCGGCGAGCAACACAAATGCGGTCGAGATCCACAGGCACGCAATCAGCCCATACACCTGGTAAATCCATCCGGAGAGGACGGTGCCGATCAATCGGCCCATGGCGTTGGACATGTAGTAGAAACCCACATCCAGCGATACGCCGTCTTCCTTGGCGTAGGAGACGATCAGGTAACTGTGCAGTGATGAGTTCACGGCGAACAGTGCGCCGAAGACCATCAACCCGCCCAAAAGAACGACCTGCTCGGATAGTCCGGTGTTCAAACCCAGGGCAATCGCTCCCGGCAACACTGCCAGCGGAAGTGCCCAGAGGAAGGCGGCGCGACCATCAGGCACATGCCCACGTCTTTTGCCAGTGATAGCCGGGGCGAACGACTGCACGATGCCATAGCCGATAACCCACGCCGCTAGGAAACCACCGACCATCCAGACGTCCCAGCCAAAGGCTGTACTGAGATACACCGGCAACGCGACGACAAACCAGACATCCCGCGCGCCGAATAAAAACATCCGTGCTGCCGACAGAATGTTGATTGCACGGCTCTTGGACAGGATCTCGCGAAACTTGGGTTTGGCTTGAGCTTTGCCCAAGTCCTTCTGTAGCGAGATCAGGCTGCTGATCCAGATCAGCCCCAAGACGCTGGCCATGGCCAGCACGGCACCCTTGAAGCCAATGGTAGTCAGCAGTGCACCGCCGAGGAAAAATCCGACGCCTTTAAGAGCGTTCTTCGAGCCGGTGAGGATCGCTATCCACTGGTAGAGTTTGCCCTGTTGTCCATCAGACACCAGAAGCTTGATGGAGCTTTTGGCGCTCATCTTGTTCAGGTCTTTGGCAATCCCCGACAGCGCCTGGGCGCCCATCACCCAAGGGATGGTCAACCAGACCGAGGGCACTGCCAGCATCAGCAATGCCACGACCTGAATCGCCAAACCAATGTTCATGGTTCGGTTCAAACCCAAATGAGCCCCCAGAAAACCACCGACGAGGTTGGTGACCACGCCAAAGAATTCGTAGAACAGGAACAGCGCCGCAATTTGAAGTGGGCTGTAGCCCAGTGCGTGAAAGTGCAGCACAACCAACATACGCAAGGCGCCGTCGGTGAGGGTAAAGGCCCAGTAGTTACCCGTGACCAGCAGATACTGCCGCACTTCTGGAGCGAGGGCTGACAACGCGTTCATGATCGCTCTCATCAAACTAGATTCAACCCATTGGATTTAAAAGATTATTTTTTGGAATGCGGGATTAACTGTGGGAGCGAATTCATTCGCGAATACGGTCTATCAGGCGCCGACGATGGTGGATGTGCCGACGCCTTCGCGAATAAATTCGCTCCCACGGGGGATTCAGTGTGAACCCAAGACCGAGTTTGCTGCGCGATGGGGCGCAATCTCCTGTCAGACTGCCAGCCCGACCATTTTCGCCAGCTCGACAGTGCGGTTGGCGTAGCCCCATTCGTTGTCGTACCAAGCATAGATTTTCACTTGGGTGCCATTGATGACCATGGTCGACAGCGCGTCGATGATCGACGAGCGCGGATCGGTGCGGTAGTCGATGGACACCAGAGGCCGCTCCTCATAGCCGAGAATGTCCTTCAGTTCGTTTTCTGAGGCGTCCTTCAGCAGCTGATTCACTTCCTCTGCGGTGGTGGCGCGTTCGACCTCGAACACGCAGTCGGTCAGCGACGCGTTGGCCAACGGTACGCGCACGGCGTGACCATTCAGGCGTCCGCGCAATTCCGGGAAAATTTCGGCGATGGCCGTGGCCGAGCCGGTGCTGGTAGGGATCAGGCTCATCCCGGAAGCGCGCGCACGGCGCAGATCCTTGTGCGGCTGATCGAGGATGCTTTGCGTGTTGGTCAGGTCGTGAATGGTGGTGATCGAGCCGTGACGAATGCCCAGATTTTCGTGAATCACTTTAACCACGGGAGCCAGGCAGTTCGTGGTGCAGGACGCCGCCGTGACGATGCGATGTTCCGCAGGCTTGAACAGTTGATGATTGACGCCCATCACGATGTTCAACGCACCTTCTTCCTTCGCCGGGGCACTGACCACGACGCGCTTCACACCTTGGTCCAGGTAGCCCTGGAGGACCGCAACGGTCTTCATTTTGCCGCTGGCTTCGATCACCAGATCGCAACCCGACCAATCGGTGTCGGCAATCGCCTTATTGGCGCTGACCTTGACCCGCTTGTCGTCGATGATGATGCAGTCGCCCTCAGCGCTGGCCTGATAGTGCCAGCGGCCATGCACGGAGTCGAAATTCAACAGATGCGCATGGGTGGCTGCATCACCTGCCGGGTCATTGATCTGCACGAATTCAAATTCTGGCCAGCTCCAGGCAGCTCGCAGAGCGAGGCGACCGATCCGACCGAAACCATTGATACCCACTTTGATAGTCATGTCTTTATTCTCTGTATCTGCTGTCAGTGGGAGTCCGACTTACGAGTGTCGAACTGGTCGATGTATTCAATATGGGCAGGATGTTGAATGGCGCGTGGACGCAGCGACTGCACCTCGCAGATCGCTTCGTCGAACGGCACGCCGCATTCGATCAATAACTGCGCCGCGATCAGGCCGGTGCGACCAGAGCCACCTTTGCAGTGGATGGCAATGGTCTTGCCTTCGGTCAGCAACTGCTTGAGGCGTTGATGGTGCTGTTCCCAGGCCGCCTTGAATGCCTCGCCGGGGACCTGTTCGTCCGCTACCGGCAGGTGAAACCATTCAATGCCCAGGAGCTGGCATTCTTCAGGCAGCAGGTCGACTTCGTTCTGGAGCAACTCCTCGGTCGGCATCAGCGTCAGCAGAGCCGATGCACCGGCGTCCTTGAGGGTTTGCAATGCTTCAAAAGACCGGGTGCCCTTGGTGCCAGGGCACGGGGTGAAAATCAGTTGGCCTTTGAGCTGCGTCAGGGGCAATACGGAATACGGATGTTGTTGCACGGTGAAATACCCTCAGATAGAGCGCTGGTTAACACGGTTCATGAGTTCTTCTGCCGACTCCAGCAAGCAGCGGCCCGTTCCGGGCGGTCGCCCATTTCATCAAGGCGTTTCGCATCCGGGCTCAACCAATGTTTGTTGGCCTCCAGCACGGTAGTCAGAACACCATGCACCCAATCAGGCAGGTTCGGATGCAGCCGGTAGTAGACCCATTGGCCTTGCCGACGATCCGCCAGCAATCCGCAAGTGCGCAGTTGGGCCAAGTGTCGGGATACCTTGGGCTGACTCTCATTCAGCGCGCAGGTCAGTTCGCAGACGCAGAGTTCACCCTCACGGGTAACCAGCAGCATCATGCGCACCCGATTGTCGTCAGCCAGGCATTTGAAAACGGTGGTCGGTGTCAGGTGGTCGGTCATTGCTGTTCTCTGAGTCTGAATTTCACCAAGAGGAATATTTTGATGCGCTGGTCATGACGAGGCCTCAGTCTATATGCGGTTTTCCGAATATATGATTTTCCATATGTAAGGTAAAGCGAAAGAAATCTATGACTGATACGCCAGCAGGGGATCGCCCACCAAGATGGGTTTAACAGCGGGCTCAGGTACCGGGCGTGCAGGTAGTTGGCAGGCGACCGCGGGACTGAAACAACTTGTATTGACTTTTTTTATTAGGCACGCATAAAATTCGTCCGTCATATCTTGGAGAGCCTATTACCTTGGATAGCCATTGTAATAAATCGGAAAAAATTTCCGCATAGGCTTGGCCAGATCTTAGCTAGATTCCCTTAGCCAACGTCTTGCCAAGAGCAAGACGTTGCGCGCATCAGTATTGAACTCCTTCGCGTAACTAAAACATAAAGCCTGGGCGATCAGATCCTTCTGTTCGCTCCTGAACCGCTGCGTGCGTCTTACGTTCGCTGCGGTCGCAGGTTTTTGCACCCGCCATCTGCCTCCATTTGCGCAGGAGCGGCTGTTTTTTACGTAATCGAACCGCCGGGTACGGAAAGGAGGGGTCATGTCATCTGAACATAGTCAAAGCCCACTACCTTGTTTGACGCTGTTACAGCGAGAGAAAGCCAGAAGGAGAACCGATTATGGACCCCAGTATTAGTAGATCGGTCACTCTGACTGAAATGGCGACGCCTCGCGGGTAGTCGTAAAACCATCTCTGGTTGATCTCTCCCGCGCGTCCCTCCATTCCTCTCCGCGTGACCTCCTCAGAACCCTGACCTCCCTTGGTCGGTGGTGTATGACCCGTTTATTGCGTTTTCCGCTGCATCAGGATGTCTGATTTTCCGCTCTAAGTGCCGGCCACAGGCAGTGGCCTGGAGAGGGGGAATACAGGCGTGCCTGTCCGGCAGGAATCGAAAGCGGCATCCAGCGTTACGCTTTTGGAGAGATTTCATTATGTCCAACTTGAAGATTGAAACCGCTGTTCTCGACAGCGCCCACGTCGGAGACATCCGCGGAGCACTCGGTACCATCCGTTATGACGACATTGCCCCTCGCAATGGTTGGAGGCAGCGCTTCAAAACGCTTCTGGCCATCCTCGGCCCCGGGTTGATCGTGATGGTGGGTGACAATGACGCCGGTGCGTTCAGCACCTATGGCCAAGCCGGCCAGAACTACGGGACCATGCTGCTGTGGACAATGGCACTGCTGGTCCCGGTGCTTTACGTAAACCAGGAAATGGTGCTGCGTCTGGGCGTCGTGACCGGTGTCGGTCACGCCCGGCTGATCATTGAGCGCTTCGGCAAGTTCTGGGGTGCGTTCAGTGCGATCGACCTGTTCATCCTCAACGCACTGACCATTGTTACCGAGTTCATCGGCATCAGCCTCGGAATGGAGTTCCTCGGTGTGCCCAAGGTGGCCGGTGTGTGTGTGGCAGCGGTGTTCATCATGCTCGCCGCCTGTACCGGCGACTTCCGGCGCTTCGAACGCTTCTCGCTGATATTGGTGGTGGGCAGCCTGCTCCTGGTTCCGATCTTCGTGATGATCCATCCACCCATGGCGCAAGTCGCTCACGACTTTCTCGTCCCGCAACTGCCTACTGACGGCAAGCTGTCGGAGGTGTTGCTGCTGGTAATCGGTATCGTGGGCACCACCGTGGCGCCGTGGCAGCTGTTCTTCCAGCAAAGCTACGTGATCGACAAGCGCATCACTCCGCGCTTCATCAAGTACGAGCGCGCCGACCTGTGGTTGGGCATCGCGCTGGTGGTGATTGGCGCGGTGGCAATGATTGCCTTCACTGCGCAAGTTTTTGTCGGTCACCCAGAGTTTGGCCAGTTCACCGATGCCGGCGCTATCGCAACGGGTATCGCCAAATACCACGGGCGTCTCCCAGGCGTACTATTTGCGATCGCACTGATCGACGCCAGCATCATCGGCGCAATGGCGGTGTCGCTGTCGACCGCCTATGCGCTGGGTGATGTACTGAGCCTGAAGCATTCACTGCACCGCAAGCCAAGCGATGCCAAGGGCTTTTACGTGATGTACTGCGGCCTGATCGCGCTCGCCGCAGCGCTGGTACTGATTCCCGGTGTGCCGCTGGGCCTGCTGACCAACGCCGTACAGACGCTGGCCGGCGTGCTGCTGCCGAGCGCCACCGTGTTTTTGCTGCTGCTGTGCAATGACAAGGAGGTGCTAGGTCCATGGACGAACAAACGCTTCACTAACGTGATTACTGCCGTGATCGTGGCGGTGCTGGTGCTGCTGTCGATCATTCTGACCACTGCGGTGGCTTTTCCGAATATGTCCGGTGAAACCATCACCAACATCTTGATTGGTGGCGGCATGGTAGGGCTCATTGTCGCCATTGCCGTGAATGTGTTGCACGCCCGCGAAGAAGCCGACAAAGGGGCGTTGTCTGACAACACCGTCACCTTCACCCAAAAAATGATGTACTCCTGGCGGATGCCGCCACTGGCACAACTGACGCCGATGGTGTTGTCGCAACGCAATCGCATCTGGATGGGGGTGCTGCGAGGCTACCTGGTCGTGGCAATGGGGATGGTGATTTACAAGGTAGTCCAGCTGGCGCTTGCTTAAATCTGTTAACCGGCGGGCCGAACTGCGAAAGCTTTCGTCCCGCCTATCAAACAACCTATAAGTCGTTGAAAAATAATATATAAATATTAAGTCAGGCACCGATCGACTGTAGGAGCTGACTTGTCTGCGATCCGTCCGGGGTCGCGCTCGACCGAAGCGCTGGCAAAAATGGTGGATTCACCGCCGCCGGAAGGTCCTTCGTGTCGGACGCGACCCCGGCCTATCGCAGACAAGTCAGCTCCTACGCCCTCCGGGCAGAATCGCGACCCAGTTCAGCCTCACCTTCCTCCAGGAGCCATCCGTCGCATGCCTGTTGTCAGCCGTTTCGCTTCTTTTTTCGACCAGGCGAGGCGTGCCTTGGAGTTGGTATGGAGCACCTCGCGAGGACTGTTCCTGGGCCTGGTGCTGGCGACGCTGGTGGCGGGTGTTCTCCCTGCGTTGGCCGCCTGGCTCGGGCAGCGCATCGTCGACGCGGTGGTCGCCGCCATGCGGTTGCATGCGGAGCAGGGCAGTGCGCCTCTGTGGCCAGTGTTGCGTTACGTGTTGTTTGAGGCCGGGGTTCTCGGGTTATTGGCCGGTGCGCAACGCGGGCTCTCGGTTCAGCAGTCACTGTTGAGGGTGCAGTTGGGGCAGAAGGTCAATACCTTGATTCTGGAAAAGGCCCAGACGCTGTCGCTGACTCAGTTCGAGAACTCAGACTTTTACGACAAACTGGTTCGCGTGCGCCGCGAGGCCTCGACGCGGCCACTGGCGTTGGTGACCAAGTCCCTTGGCCTGATTCAGAACCTGATTTCCTTGATCAGCTTCGCGGTGTTGCTGGTGCATTTTTCGCCTTGGGCGCTGGTGATTCTGCTGCTCGGCGCCTTGCCAGTATTCTTCGCCGAAGCCCATTTCTCCGGCGATGCCTTTCGCCTGTTCACCCGCCGCGCTCCTGAAAGCCGGCATCAAAACTACATCGAAACGCTGCTCTCTCATGAAACCTATATAAAAGAGGTCAAGTTATTCGGCTTTGCGCCGCTCTTGCTCCAGCGTTATCGGGACACGTTCAAGCGGCTCTATGCTGAAGACCGGCGCCTCACGCTCCGTCGCGATAGCTGGGGGTTCCTGCTGGGACTGCTCGGTACCAGCGCGTTTTATCTGGCCTACGCCTGGGTGGTGATCGACACGGTGAATGGCCACATCAGCCTTGGGCAGATGACGATGTACCTGGTGTTGTTCAAGCAGGGGCAGACAGCAGTCAGCAGCAGCCTCAGCGCCATCAGCGGGCTTTACGAGGACGGTCTGTACCTGTCCAATCTTTATGAATACCTGGCGCAGCCGGTGATTGTCGAAACCGGGAGCCTCACCCAAGGCGTATTACCTGGCGATGGTTTGCGCTGCGAGGGCGTCGGCTTTCGTTACCCGGATTCCAGCCATGCCACGCTGGAAAATATCGATTTGCATCTGGTGCCCGGGAGCAGCGTGGCGTTGGTCGGCGAGAACGGTTCGGGCAAGACTACGCTGATCAAGCTGTTGACCCGCCTGTATCGGCCGGATCAGGGCCGCATTCTGCTCGACGGCAGCGATATCAATGACTGGAGTGAGGACGCGTTGCGCCGGCGTATCGGGGTGATCTTTCAGGATTACATCCGCTACCAACTGCCCGTGGGCGAAAACCTGGGTGTGGGTGACATCGACGCGTTCGGCGACGAAACCCGATGGCGCGAAGCCGCCACCCAAGGCATGGCGGCGGAATTCATTGAGCGTCTCGATCAAGGCTATGCGACCCAATTAGGCCGATGGTTTGCGGGCGGGCAGGAACTGTCGGGTGGGCAATGGCAAAAAATCGCACTGTCGCGCGCCTACATGCGCCGCAATGCCGACATTCTGATCCTCGACGAGCCCACCGCGGCCCTCGATGCGGCCGCAGAAGCGGCCGTGTTCGAACACTTTCGCGAGCATGCCAAGGGCCGCATGACGTTGCTGATCTCCCATCGCTTTTCCAGTGTGCGTAACGCTGATCACATCATTGTGCTGGATCAGGGGCGGGTGCTTGAGCGCGGTAATCACCAGAGCTTGATCGCGGCCGGAGGGCGTTATGCCCAGTTGTTCAACTTACAAGCCCGGGGTTATAGGTAAGAGCCCCTCTGCGTTATGGTAGGGGCATCTGTGAAACCGCTGCTTTTTATATCGAGAAAATTGTCGAGTGATCTTTATCAAAGCATCCGGACTTGTCCGATATGACGCGAAAACCCGTAAGAATCTGCTCAATGAGACGGATTTCACCTTGTCAGGAGGTGATCGCGTTGCCCTCACCGGGTCTTCGGGGTCGGGGAAAAGCGTGTTTCTTCGTGCCCTGGCGTTGCTTGACTCGTTGGATGGGGGCAGCGTGTTCTGGCGTAATGAACCGGTGTCAGGCTCGGCAATTCCGGCGTACCGCCGCCACGTCAGTTACATCGCCCAGCGTCCAGCAATGCTCGAGGGGACAGTCGAGGAAAATCTACGCTACCCCTTTACCCTGAAGGTCTATCAGGACCTCAGGTTCGACCACGCCGCCGTTTTACGGCTGGCCGAACAGGCGGGGAGGGATGATCGCTTCCTCGGTAAACACTCCAGCGAACTGTCGGGCGGAGAAGCTCAAATCGCCGCGCTGATCAGGGTGCTGCAATTGCAGCCTGACGTGCTTCTACTCGATGAGCCCACCGCTGCACTGGACCCGGAATCATCCAGGGAGATCGAGTCATTGGTCGGGGCCTGGTTCAAGGGTGCTAAACAGGACGGCCGCGCCTATATCTGGATCTCCCATAATCAAGAACAGGCGCAGCGCATGAGTGAGCGTCGGCTAACGATGCAGGCGGGTACATTGAGCGAGCAAACGGCATCATGAACTATCAGAACCTGTCGCTCCTGGACATCGGTATTGCCTCCTCGTTGATCCTGATTAACGGCCTGCTTTCGCTGGTCCTGAAACTTGATCTGGAGCGCAAGCTCGCCTGGGCCGCGGTCCGGACTGTCGTGCAGCTACTCGCCATTGGTTACGTGTTGGGGTGGGTGTTCAACTTCGCGCAGTGGTATGTCGTGTTGGCGTTGATGGCCGGGATGACCCTGATTGCGGGACTGTCGGCTTCGGATCGAGGGCGGCGCACCTACGCGGGGCAGCGAATCGACAGCATTGCTTCAATCTGGCTGAGTTCGTGGTTGGTCACTGCCGTCGGCCTGTTCGCGATCATTCGGATTCATCCCTGGTATGAGCCGCAGTATGCAATCCCCATTCTCGGGATGATTCTCGGCAATACGCTGACCGGTGTATCGCTGGGCATTGAGCGGATGACTCAGGAATTGACGGCCGGTCGTAGCGTGGTGGAAATGAGCCTGGCGCTCGGTGCCTCACGCTGGGAAGCCGCACAAGGCCCGGCGCGTCAGGCGGTGCGAGCCGGGATGATTCCTACGCTGAATCAAATGACGGTGGTCGGATTGGTCAGCCTTCCCGGGATGATGACCGGCCAGGTACTGGCGGGCCAATCGCCGATTCAGGCGGTGCGTTATCAAATCATCATCATGTTTCTGATCGCGGCCGCTTCCGGGCTGGGGACCGTGTGTGCAGTGTTGCTCACCTACAGACGGCTGTTTTCACCGGAGCACAGGTTTTTGGCGTCGAAGCTGACGGAACGGAGATAGTCGGCTGACTCGGCGCATCCGCTGATCCTGTTTTAAACGGCTCGACTCAATTATTGAAGTTTGCGCAGGGTGCCCATGCTGAAAAATGCCGCCACACCCGGCAGGGCGTAATCGGCGACGTTTTATTGTTCCTATGTGTTGGCTCAATCAGGGAATCGCCCGGCTGAATGTTCAGTCGGGCGGTTTCAGCATTACGCCCGCTTACCGACTTCCACCTGCTGCGCGGTCCAGGCCTTGACTTGTTCGCTCAGGGTCAGGCCCAGGCCCGGACGGGTCGGCACGAGCATGCGGCCGTCCCGAGTCTCAAGACGCTCGTTGAACAGCGGCTCCAGCCACTCGAAATGCTCGACCCAGGGTTCGGTCGGGTAGGCTGCGGCCAAGTGAACGTGCAACTCCATGGCGAAATGCGGGGCCAGCATCAGGCCCGCGTGCTCGGCCATGGACGCCACTTTCAGGTAAGGGGTAATGCCACCGACGCGCGGTGCGTCGGGCATCAGGAAGTCAGCCCCGCGCAGTTTGATGAACTCGGCATGCTCGGCCACGCTGGTGAGCATTTCGCCCGTGGCGATTGGGGTGTCGAATTGCAAGGCCAGAGCGGCGTGACCTTCAGCGTCGTAGCAGTCCAGCGGTTCTTCGATCCAGACCAGATTGTATTCCTCGAACTTGCGGCACATGCGCTGCGCGGTGGGCCGGTCCCATTGCTGGTTGGCATCGACCATCAGCGGAAAGTCGTCGCCCAGGTGTTTACGCACGCTGCTGACACGGTGGATGTCCAGCGCGCTGTCGGGCTGGCCGACTTTGAGTTTGATCCCGCCGATGCCCTTTTCACGGGACAGGTCGGTGTTCTTCATCAATTGATCGAGCGGGGTGTGCAGGAAGCCACCCGAGGTGTTGTAGCAGCGCACGGAGTCGCGTTGTGCACCCAGCAAGCGGGCCAGCGACAGGTTGGCCCGTTTGGCTTTCAGGTCCCACAACGCCACGTCGAACGCGCCGATGGCTTGAGTGGACAGACCGCTGCGGCCCACCGATGCGCCAGCCCAGCACAGTTTGGTCCAGAGCTTGGCGATGTCGCTGGGGTTTTCACCGATCAACGCCGGGGCGATTTCCTGAGCATGGGCGAATTGGCCCGGGCCGCCGGCACGTTTCGAGTAACTGAAGCCCAGACCGCGATGGCCGTCGACGGTTTCGATCTCGGCGAACAGCATGGCGATTTCGGTCATCGGTTTCTGGCGGCCGGTCAGGACTTTCGCGTCACTGATGGGGTTGGCCAGTGGCAGGAATACTGAGGAAACCCGGACCCATGCGATGCGGTCGTCATCCGAGGACTTGATGTTTTGTGCTTGAGTGAGCATGCGGGCTCTCCTGGTGATCAATTTCAAAAAAGAGGGGGAGTTACCGACGTGGCCGAGCCAGGTCAATCGGTGTCGAGGCAATCGGAGCCGCTTCCAGGGGCGGATCTTCCGAGTCGTCCAGGTCGAGGCGTTTCAGCGGGCCGACAATGAGCAGGTACGAGAAGGCGCCCAACAAGCCCATGGCCGCGACATACATCAGCGCGACATCGAAGGAGCCCTGTTGGTTGATCATTACGCCGATGGCGATGGGGGTAACGATGCTGGCCAGGTTGCCGCAGAAGTTGAACATGGCACCGCTGACGCCCATGGCCCGCTTGGGCGATACGTCGCCGACGATGCACCAGCCCAGGTTGCCGACGCCTTTGGCGAAGAAGGCGATCGACATCACCAGGATGACCAGGGTGATCGACGGTGTGTAGTTCGCTACCACGATGCTGCTCGATAGCAACAAGCCGCAGATGATCGGGGTCTTGCGGGCGGCGGTGAGACTGAAGCCCTTGCGCAGCATCGAGTCCGACCAGAGGCCGCCGATCATGCCGCCCAGGCAGCCGGCGATGGGCGGGATAGCCGCCACCAGACCGACCTTGAGCAGGGTCATGCCCTTGGCTTCGATCAGGTAGGTCGGGAACCAGGTGAGGAAAAACCAGGTGATGGACGTCAGGCAAAACTGGCCCAGGTAGATGCCGAGCATCATCCGGTTGCCGCCAATCGCCCGTACGCGTTTCCAACTGAAGGGGGTAGGGGCATCACCCATCGAGGGCAGGCCGCCGCCGGTTTCGATGTAGTCGATTTCAGCCTGATTGACGCGCTTGTCCTTGCGCGGTTCATGGACCATGCGAAACCACAGCAAGCCGATCAGGATGCCCGCCGCACCGGTCACGAAGAACACCTGCTGCCAGCCCCAGACGTTGAGGGTCCAGACCATGATCGGGGTGAAGGCCGCCAGCGCGAAGTACTGCGCCGACTGGAACACCGCCGTGGCCAGGCCCCGCTCGTGGCGCGGAAACCACATGACGGTGAGGCGGTTGTTGGCCGGAAAGGCGGGCGCTTCTGCCACGCCCATCAGGAAGCGCAGCACGAACAGGGCGACGAACGCTGAACTGAACAGGTCTACGTAGCCCTGTAAAAAGGTCAGCACCGACCAGATGATCAGGCTTATCCCCAACACCAGACGTGAACCGAAGCGGTCGAGAATAATCCCCCCGGGAATTTGCAGCCAGGTGTAGGCCCAGCCGAAGGCGGAGAAGGCGATGCCCATGGTCACGGCATCGAAGCCAAGATCCTTGCGCAGGCTAGGTGCGGCGATGGACAGGGTCGCCCGGTCGACATAATTGAACACGGTGACGATGAAAATCATCACCAGGATCAGATAGCGGACGTTGGTTTTCGTCGCTATGGCGTGCATAGGGTTGTTCACTTTTTATTTTCCTTATGGTGAAAACGGTGCGGCGAATCGGTTGGGCGGTAACGCTCCTGAAGCGGTGTTTCAGCTCTATGGTTTCAAATCGATGATTGCGCAATCATTCAATGTTAAAAAAGTGAACTGCTTTTGGAGGGGCAGCTCTGTGGTCGGATATTACACTGATTGCGCAATCATTCAACGGCATCGTTCACCCAAAACCGCTTCGTTTTGGCAGGGGAATCAGGTGCTGGCGCGATCGATCAAGCTGAAACCGGTATCGATGCGCACGGGTGACTGATCGCTCAGCGGATGGCGGAAGCGATCCAGCAAGGCCTGTGCTACCTGCAACCCAATACGCGAGCCATCTACTTTGACGGTGGAAAGGGCCGGATAGACCTGTGCCGCGCTGCTCAGATCACCGAAACCCATCACCGCCAGGTCAGCAGGTACCCGCAACCCACGACTGGCCGCTTCGGCCAGCACACCCTGAGCCACGGTGTCCGAACTGCAGACCACAATGTCGGGGGGCGTTTCTTGTTTCAGCAGACGGCGAAGGCCTTCGCGACCGACTTCCAGCGTGGCAGGGGGTGACAACACCTCAATGGGGACATCGGTGATGCCCTGTCGCTCCAGTTCAGCGATCAGGCTTTTACAGCGCCGCAAGCCGCGGGGGTCGCTGATGGTAATGACCGAGAACCGACGGTAGCCCTTGTCGAGCAGATGGCGAGCCGTCGCTTCGCCCACCTGTTCATGGGAAAACCCGACCAGCATGTCAATCGGGGCTTCGCTCAGGTCCCAGGCCTCCACCACGGGAATGCCTGCCTGGGCAAGGCGCAAGCGGCTGGCCTCGGTGTGCAGGGTGCCGGTGAGGACGATGCCATCGGGGCGACGCCCGAGAACCGCTTCGAGCAATGCTTCTTCCTGTTCCGCCGAGTAGCCGGTGAGCCCCAGCAGCGTCTGGTAGCCGGCTTCCGTCAAGCGATCCATCAATGCCTGAACAGTGTCAGCAAAAATGGAGTTGGCAATGGTCGGCAGAAAAATCGCCACCAGCCTGCTTTTGTTGCTCGCCAGGCCACCGGCCAGCATGTTCGGTACATAACCTGTGGCGCGCACAGCCTCGCGGACCTTTTCCCGAGTGCGCTCGCTCACCAGTTCTGGACGGTGCAGGGCGCGCGAGACGGTCATCGGCGACACACCCGCCACCTTCGCCACATCGATCAATGTCAGGTTCGAGGGTTTTTGCAATGCGGGGGCAACAACGGCAGCCGCGCCGCTGTTTGATTTTTTCGGCATTAGTGTTTCCGAACTGACACGCTGGACATCTGTGAGCGGCGCTGCTGGCACGCGCTATGTAGGGCTGGAATCTGTTCTGGCCGGCCGTTGCGACACACGATAC
The DNA here is from genome assembly GCF_056680425.1 of Pseudomonas sp. ASL3. Lineage (NCBI taxonomy): Bacteria > Pseudomonadati > Pseudomonadota > Gammaproteobacteria > Pseudomonadales > Pseudomonadaceae > Pseudomonas > Pseudomonas sp. ASL3. Next base: position 1,286,974 of record NZ_CM155281.1, read on the forward strand.
CGTTTCTCCGGACATAAATGTAAAGAGCACAAAATCACCGCACCGGTCAGCTGCAAACGCAGCTTAGGATCGACTTCAAGGGTGGCGTTCGGCAGATGAATTCATATCGGCGCGTACTTCTTGGTATCGTGCGTCACAATTTGTGACGTTTACCCTTTTTTTCAACGAGAAGCTGTAGAAATGCCTGATCCAATTCCCTTGAAGGACCACGAAAAAGAGAAGCAGCTGGTCAATAAAAGATTGATGGTCTGTGGTCTGATCGTGGCGGTGTTGAGCTGTATTTTGGTGGGCAGAATGTATTTTCTGCAGGTGACCGAGTTCGCGTATCACTCGACGATTTCAGAGAACAACCGGGTGCATGTGCTGCCGATCACCCCGGAGAGAGGGATTATCTACGACCGTAACGGGACGGTGCTGGCGGATAACCGGCCCAGTTTCAACTTGATCATGACCCGTGAGCGCTCCGGGGATTGGAGTCAGGTGCTGGACTCGCTGATCAGCATTCTGCAGTTACCCGAAGAAGACCGGATTCTGTTCGACAAGGATTTGAAGCAGGCCCGCCATCACTTCGACCCTGTGACGCTGTTGTATGAATTGACCGAAGAACAAATCGCCTTGATTGCCGTCAATCAGTTTCGCCTGCCGGGGATCGACGTCGAGCCGCAATTCATTCGGCATTATCCGTTGGGCGAGCACTTTGCCCATTCGATTGGCTACGTCGGCCGGATCAACGAAAAAGAATCGAAGCAACTGGATTCCGTGGATTACCGCGGCACCCAATCGATCGGCAAGACCGGCATCGAGAAGTTCTATGAAGCGGAGCTGCACGGCCATGTCGGTTATGAAGAGGTCGAAACCAACGCCCAGGGGAGGGTGTTGCGAGTGCTCAAGCACACGGACCCGATCCCCGGCAAAAACATTGTCCTGAGTCTGGATGCCAATCTTCAGGTCGCCGCCGAGGATGCATTGGGGGATCGGCGCGGCTCGGTGGTGGCGCTGGACCCGGAGACCGGCGAAGTGCTGGCCATGGTCAGCAAACCCAGTTTCGACCCCAACCTGTTCGTCACCGGTATCAGCTTCAAGGAATATGCAGCGCTACGCGATTCCGTCGACAGACCCTTGTTCAATCGCGTGCTGCGCGGGTTGTACGCGCCCGGTTCGACGATCAAACCAGAGGTCGCGATTGCAGGGTTGGACAGCGGCGTGGTCACGGCGCAGGCGCGGGTGTTCGACCCTGGATTTTTCCAACTGCCGGATTACGACCACAAATACCGCAACTGGAACCACAGCGGTGATGGTTGGGTGGACATGGACGCCGCCATCATGCGTTCCAACGACACCTACTTCTACACCCTGGCGCACAAGCTCGGCATTGACCGTATGCATGACTACATGACCATGTTTGGCTTGGGGCAAAAAGTCTCGCTGGATATGTTCGAAGAGGCGCCAGGGCTGATGCCGTCCCGTGAGTGGAAGCGAGCCACCCGACGACAGGTCTGGTTCCCTGGCGAAACCGTTATTCTCGGTATCGGTCAGGGGTATATGCAGGTGACGCCGTTGCAGCTGGCTCAGGCTACGGCACTGATTGCCAACAAAGGCGTATGGAATCGACCTCATCTGGCGAAAACGGTCGATGGCGTAGCGCCGGTCGATGAGCATCCGATGCCCAACATCGTGTTGCGTGACGCCAGTGAATGGGATCAGGTCAATCACGGTATGCAGATGGTGATGCACGACCCGCGCGGCATCGCCCGGGCCGCCGCCGTTGGCGCGCAATACCGGATTGCCGGTAAAAGCGGTACGGCCCAGGTGGTCGCAATCAAACAGGGTGAGCGCTACAACCGCTTGAAGACCCTGGAGCGCAACCGCGACAACGCATTGTTCGTCGGCTTCGCCCCGGCGGCCAAGCCGAAAATCGCAGTCTCGGTGATGATTGAAAACGGTGAAGCCGGCGGCCGCGTGGCCGGTCCTGTGGTGCGTCAGATCATGGACGCCTGGCTGCTCGACAAGGAAGGCCACCTGAAGCCGCAATATGCGATCCCGTTAAAAAACCCGGGTGATCCGCACGTCTGATACACCGCATCAAGCTATTCGCGAATAAATTCGCTCCCACTGGAACCACGCGACCTGTGGGAGCGGGCTTGCCCGCGAAAAAGGGCTGATCAGACGCCCATTTTTTGCCCGTAAACCGGGCATTCCCGCTCCACCGCGCACCACCTTGACTCAACAAATACCCCTCTGAAAATTTCTGCAAAAAAGCCATTGTGTCAGGCTGAAATCGAATGTTATGTTGATAACATATTGCAACGATATGAATGCTTTCTAACATTTTCCGCTGAGTCGGGGCGCTGAATCCAGCATGAATTCCACGGAAAAAAGCAGCTTTCTAACCACGCTGGAGCAGCGCTTCACCAGCCTGACGCCGACCGGCAAGCGTATCGCGGGCTATCTGCTGGCCAATCCGCAGAAGTTGCCCTTCGAAACTGCAGACAGCATTGCGCAGCAAACCGGGACCACCGGCATCTCGGTGGGGCGCTTCTTGCGTTCGCTGGGCTATCGCAACCTGGACGACGTCAAACAAAGCCTGCGCGGTGATTCGGGTAACCCCTGGGTGATCACAGACCGGCTTGGCGCCTTTCGTGAAGAAAGCACCCACGGCGATGCCCTGGACCGTTCATTGGCTCGGGAGCTGGACGCCATTCAGCATGTATACGGCCTGGCCCGTAGCGAGCAGTTCGCCCACATCGTCGAGCGCCTGTACGCCGCCGATGCGGTGTTTATTGTCGGCATCCAGACCACCCGCGGCATTCTCAACGCGTTCCACAGCCACCTTGAGTACATCCGGCCCAAGGTCTACTACGTTGATGGCCTGTCCGGGACTTACGCTGAGTCACTGAATTCAAATTTCGAAAATCCCTACGCAGTGATTGCCGACTTCCGCACTTATTCCAGCGTGGCCCGCACGTTTTGCGAGGTCGCCAGCACCCACCATCTGCCCCTGGCCTTTATCACCGACTTCCACTGCCCGTGGGCCCGGGATTACCCGATGGACCTGTTGCAACTGAAGTCCGATGTCGGTCAGTTCTGGGATTCCGTGGCGCCGCTGGCGTGCCTGTTCAACCTGATGGTGTCAGCCGTGGCGGAAAAATACGGCGATCGTCTGGACGAGCGTCTGGCGAAAAACAGACAGCTGCAAGAGCTTTTCGGCCAGTTCGAATAGCCGCTCCTGGGCGATCGAACCGGCAACATGATGACCACCGCCTTACTTTTCATTGGAGTGTTTAGTGAACAGCAGCCCACTTGTCGAAGTCGATGCCCACGCGCTGCAGGTCGAAGTCGATCTGATCTACGCCGGTGCCGATAACCTGGCTGGCGCACCGATTTATCAGGATCCACGCTGCCTGCTGCACCGCGATGCCGAACGCTGCCTGCGCATGGCCAGCCGTCTGGCGCGCCAGGCCGGGCTGAGCCTGCGCATCCTCGATGCCTACCGCCCGCCGTACGCCCAACTGTTGTTGTGGCAGGCATTGCCGAATCCGGAGTACGTGCGTGATCCGGCGCTCGGTTCGCACCATAGCCGTGGTGTGGCGGTCGATCTGACATTGATCGACGCCGACGGCCAGCCACTGGACATGGGCACCGGTTTTGACGACATGCGTGAGCAGTCCCACCAGTTCTTCGCCGACCTGCCATCCACCGTGCAACGTAACCGCCTGCTGCTGTTGGGGATCATGTTGAGCTCGGGGTTCCAGCCGATTGCCAGCGAATGGTGGCATTACGAACTGCCTGATGCCGATGCTTACCCATTGATCGACGACGGTTCGATCCGTCCGGCCAGCCACTGACCGATAACCCCTTTAACGACGACACCTGTACAGCCTGTGCTGGACCGTGACACTGCCTGACATGACCGGGACGACAATGAATCCCGGCGTAAATCCGGCTCAATCCTTGTGCGTAAGGCAAGGGTTGGCCGTTTACGAACGCTCACTGCGAGCGCTCGAGCTTCAACTGCCCGGTATAGCTTTAATAAAAAACCCGACGAACTTCCATACATCGAATGATCAAGGAACCGGCATGAATCCACTCTTCACCCCGCGCAAATTGGCCATGGCCTTGCTGTGTTCAGCTCTGGGCCTCGGCGCCTGGCAGTCGGCCAGCGCCGCCGTACCGAAAGACACGCTGATGATCGGCAAACCCGCCGACCCTCAGACCCTCGACCCGGCCGTGACCATTGATAACAACGACTGGACCGTGACCTATCCGTCCTACCAGAAACTGGTGGCCTACAAGGTCGAGAACGGCAAGGGCAGCACCGAGGTGCAGGGCGATCTGGCCGCCAGTTGGACCACATCAGCTGACAGCCTGATCTGGGAATTCAAGATCAAACCCGGCAACAAGTTCGATGACGGTGCCGAAGTGGACGCCAACGCGGTGAAGTTTTCTTTCGACCGCTTGATGAAACTCAAGCAAGGGCCGTCCGGTGCCTTCCCCGACGACATGGTAGTGACAGTGGTCGATCCGATGACCGTGCGCTTCACCCTGAAAGCGCCGTATGCGCCGTTTCTCTATACCCTCGCGCATAACGGCGGCGCCATCATCAACCCGGACGTTGCGAAGAAATCCGATGACGTCAACGCCTACCTGTCGACGCATACCGCCGGCTCCGGTGCCTTCCGTCTGGTCTCGTGGCAGAAAGGTCAGTCGTTGACCATGGAGCAGAACAGCTATTTCAGCGGTCCCAAACCGACGCTGAAGAAAGTCGTGATCAAGATCATTGGCGAGGCGTCGGTACGCCGCCTGCAACTGGAGCACGGTGACCTCGACATCATCGAAGACATGCCCGAAGACCAGCTCGATGCGCTGGGCAAAAAATCCGGGATAGTGGTTGGCGACTATCCTTCGCTGCGCGTCACCTACCTGTACCTGAACAACAAGAAAGCGCCGATGAACAACCCGGATGCACGTCGGGCCATCGTCGATGCGCTGGACTATGACGGCATCATCGACGGTATTCTCAAGGGCAAGGCCAAACCCATGAACGGGCCAATCCCGCAGGGCATGTGGGCCTACGATTCGAAGCTGCCGTCGATGAAGCAGGACGTGGCCAAAGCCAAGGCTGATCTGGCGAAAGCGCCGGGGAAAATCAGCAGCCTGAACTTCATGTATTCGGACAAGGACCCGAACTGGGAGCCTATCGGCTTGACCCTGCAGTCTGGCCTGGCGCCGCTGGGGGTCAATCTCAAGATGGAGAAACTGGCCAACGCGACCCTGCGTGAGCGCCTGGGCACTGGCGACTTCGATATCGCCATAGGTTCCTGGAGCCCGGACTTCGCCGACCCCTATATGTTCATGAATTTCTGGTTCGACTCCAAGCTGCAAGGCCTGGCGGGCAACCGTTCGTTCTATGACAACCCGGCCGTCGACAAGCTGATCCGGGACGCCGCCTCGAACAACGACACCGCCAAGCGCACCGAACTCTACCAGCAAGCGCAGAAAATCGTCCTCAACGACAGCGTCTACGCCTACCTGTACCAGAAGAGCTACACGCTGCCGATGCGTGATGCGGTCAAAGGCTACGTGTTCAACCCGATGCTTGAAGAAGTGTTCAACCTCGACACCATTACCAAGTAAATCGTCGTTATCGCTCCAGCGACCCCGCCTGCACGGGGGGCGTTGCAGCGTTGTGCCCACGGCAGGCATTTATCGCTGCTGATCCGTAGCGTTACCGAGGTGCCTCATGGCCTTCCTGAATATCTTGCGCAAACGCCTGTTCGGCCTGTTGCTGGTCGTCGTCGGTGTTTCGTTGATCACCTTTGCGATTTCCCATCTTATCCCCGGCGATCCAGCCCGGTTGATCGCGGGCGAACGCGCCAGCGACGCCATTGTCGCCAACATCCGCCATCAATTGGGCCTGGACCTGCCGCTGTATCAGCAATACGGCCGCTACATGCTTGACCTGCTACATGGCGACCTCGGCACTTCGATCCGCACCAGTCGGCCGGTGCTCGAAGATTTGCAGGCGTATTTCCCGGCGACCCTGGAATTGGCGCTGGCCGCCTTGACCCTGTCGATTCTGGTCGGCGTGCCATTGGGCGTGCTCTCGGCGGTGTACCACAACCGCGCCATCGACCAGATCGCACGCACGCTGGCAGTCACTGGTATTTCTACTCCGGCATTCTGGCTCGGGCTGGGCTTGATCGTGCTGTTCTACGGCCATTTGGGCTGGTTGCCTGGCAGCGGTCGCCTCGATGAAGGCCTCGAACCACCGCCGACCCGTACCGGCTTCTATCTGATCGATTCGCTGCTGGCCGGGGACGGCGCATTATTCTCCAACGCCTTGCAGCATTTGATCCTGCCTGCGGTGACCTTGGGTTTCGTCAACCTCGGGGTCGTGGCCCGGCAGATTCGTTCAGCGATGCTCGACCAGCTTGGCGAGGATTACATTCGCACCGCGCGGGCTTATGGCTTGTCGCGCTGGGCGGTGATCCTGCGCCACGCGCTGCCCAACGCGCTGATTCCGTCGGTGACGGTGCTGGGCCTGACCCTGGGTGACTTGCTCTACGGTGCGGTGCTCACCGAAACGGTCTTCGCCTGGCCAGGCATGGGCGCCTACGTGGTCAAGTCGATCCAGTCGCTGGATTTTCCGGCGGTGATGGGCTTCGCGATTCTGGTGTCCTTCATTTATGTGCTGCTCAACATGGCCATCGATCTGCTTTACCGCTTGATCGATCCCCGCATTGGTGAGGTCAACTGATATGACGACTCCGCTTACGTCTGTGACCGTCGCGCCGCTGGCGCAAACCCCGCGCTGGCGGGAGAAGTTCGCTTACCTCGGCTACCAGATCCGTCGCAGTCCGCTGACCATGGCCGGTCTGGCGATCACCCTGATGGTCCTGCTGTGCATGGCGTGCGCGCCGTGGCTGGCGCCCCACAACCCCAACGCACTGGATCTGGTGCATCGCCTGGCACCGCCGTCCGCCGCGCACTGGTTCGGCACTGATGAAGTCGGCCGCGATCTGTTCAGTCGGGTGCTGTACGGCAGCCAACAATCGGTCGGGGTCGGCCTGTTCGTCGCCTTCGCCTCGTGTCTGATCGGTGGGCTGTTGGGCTGCATGTCCGGGGTCATCGGCGGGCGCTTTGACAGTCTGACCATGCGCTTGATGGACATCATGCTGTCGGTGCCGTCGCTGGTGCTGATCATGGCCCTGGCCGCCGCGCTTGGCCCGAGCCTGTTCAACGCGATGCTGGCGATCACCCTGGTGCGGATTCCGTTCTATGTGCGTCTGGCCCGGGGTCAGGCGTTGAGCATCCGCCAGATGGGTTACGTCAAGGCCGCGCAGACCTTTGGCGCCGGGCGCTGGCACATCGTGCTCTGGCACGTGGCGCGTAACGCCATGCCGCCGTTGCTGGTGCAATTGAGTCTGGACATTGGCAGCGCGATCCTGATGGCCTCGGCCCTGGGCTTCATCGGCCTCGGTGCGCAGCAACCGACGGCAGAGTGGGGCGCGATGGTTGCCACTGGACGCAACTACATCCTCGATCAATGGTGGTATTCGACGTTCCCCGGCCTGGCGATTTTGATCACCGCCACCGGTTTCAATCTGCTGGGCGACGGCGTGCGCGACTTGCTCGACCCGCGCCAGCAGGGGAAATGACCATGCAGACCTTTCCAGAAGTAAACGGGCCAGTGCCGCGCATCAACACGCCAGTCCTGACCATCGACAATCTGAGCGTGGAGTTCCCGGCCTACCGCAGCACAGTCAAGGCCCTCAACGGCGTCTCGCTGCACGTCAATCCGGGTGAAATCGTCGGTGTGATCGGCGAGTCCGGTTCCGGCAAGTCGGTAACCGCCATGCTTAGCCTGCGCCTGTTGCCCGAGCGCAGTTACCACGTCAGTGGCGGTAGCCTGCACATACTCGGTCGCGACATGCTCGCGGCCAAGGAAAAAGACCTGCTGAACGTCCGTGGCCGTGACGTCGCGATGATCTTTCAGGAGCCGATGACCGCGCTGAACCCGACCCGCCGCATCGGTCGGCAGATGCTCGACGTGATCATCCATCACCAGCACCTGAGCAAGGTCGAGGCGCGGGCCAAGGCCATTGCCTTGCTGCGCGATATGCACATTGCCGATCCCGAACAGGTGCTGGAAAGCTATCCGTTCGAACTGTCAGGCGGCATGCGTCAGCGGGTGATGATCGCTTTGGCATTTTCCTGCGATCCGCAGCTGCTGATTGCCGACGAACCGACCACCGCGCTGGACGTCACCGTGCAGCGTCAGGTGCTGCTGCTGTTGCGGGAAAAAGCCCGTGAGCGTGGCACGGCCATCCTGCTGATCACCCACGACATGGCGCTGGTGTCGCAGTTCTGCGATCGGGTCTACGTGATGTACACCGGTGCCGTGGTGGAGCAGGGTGCGACCGGCGAGGTTATGGTCGATCCACGCCATCCGTATACCCGGGGTCTGCTCAGCGGTCTGCCGGAACAGGTGCAGCCGGGCGAGGACCTGCTGACCATTCCCGGCCAGGTGCCGAACCTTGCCGCGCTGCCCGCCGGTTGCACGTTCCGCGACCGCTGTCTGTACGCGATGCCGGTCTGCAGCAAACGCCCGCCACTGCACGCCATTGACCCCAGCGGCCTGCGCAAGAGCGCCTGCTGGCTGACCGTACAGGAACAATCATCATGATCAGCACTGCACATAAACGACTGCCCGGCGACACCCCGGCGATTCTCGGCCTGAACAATGTGCGGGTGCATTTCCCGGTGGGCAACGATTGGCTGGGTCGCCCCAAGGGCCTGGCTCATGCGTTGAACGGCATTGATCTGGAAGTCCGCGCCGGTGAAACCCTGGGCGTGGTCGGTGAGTCCGGCTGTGGCAAAAGCACTCTGGCGCAACTGTTGATGGGGTTGATCAAGCCCACCAGCGGAACGTTGGACTGGGTCTATAACGACACCCGCGAGCGCAGCAGTAATGTGCAGATCGTGTTCCAGGACCCGCAGTCATCCCTCGATCCGCGTCTGCCGATCTGGAAGATCATCACCGAGCCGCTGTTCGTCCAGCGCGCGGCGCCGCGTCGGGAAATGCGCGACATCGCCGCCAAAGTCGCGGCTCAAGTCGGCATTCGTACCGAGTACATGGACCGCTTCGCCCACCAGTTTTCCGGTGGGCAGCGGCAACGCATCGCCATCGCCCGGGCGCTGTCTTCCAACCCGGACATCATTGTCCTCGACGAGCCGACCTCGGCGCTGGACATCTCGGTACAGGCGCAGATCCTTAATTTGCTGCGTGAGCTGCAACGCAGTCGTGACCTGACCTACATCCTGATCTCGCACAACGTTTCCGTGGTCCGGCACATGGCCGACCGCGTGGCGGTGATGTACCTGGGGCAGATCGTCGAACTGGGCAGCGCCGCCGAGGTGCTCGAACAACCGCGCCACCCTTACACGCGCCTGTTGCTGGAAGCGGTGCCGCGTCTTGGCGCGCCATTGGATAACGCCCAGGTCGCTGCGCCCACCGAACTGCCCGGTAACCGCAATCTGCCCAGCGGTTGTTTTTTCCGCGACCGCTGCCCGCGCGCCACCACAGGCTGTAACAAACCGCAGGCACTGTTGGCGGCGAAGGGCAAGGCCGACGACAACTTGGTGCGCTGCCATTTGGAAACAGGCCTGTTGTAAACCGAGCTGTTGTGAACAGAGATGTTGTGATCAGGTGAGGCCGGATATGAGTGGGTCAAAAAAAACCTGATCTTCTTAATCCGGTGACTTCCTTTTCATTGCGTAAGTCCGTACAACGCTGCATCGCAATCCCCCTGTTCGCCTGCGCGGCGAACACGCCGTTGTCATTCTTAGTAGTGGATACGCTCGCATGATCAGAAATCTGGGCTTCAGCAGGAAGATTCTGCTCGCCGCCACGTTAATTATTGTTGTCGCTTTTACCAGTTTTATTGCCGTTAACGATTATCGACAACGTCAAACCGTGCGTGCCAACGTGGTCTCCGAACTGCAACAGCTGGCCAATCTGACCACGCATAACATCCAGACCTGGTTGGAAAGCCGGACTCAGTTGCTGCAGTCGCTGGCCCAACAGATTGCCGTCGATGGAAAGTCCCCGGCGAATCTTCAACGGGCGATCGGGCTACCGGCTTACCTCGACAATTTCCAGCTGAGTTATTTCGGCGGTAATGACGGTGTCATGTTTTCCATCCCGGCGGGCAATCGTGCTGCCGATTACGATCCGCGTCAGCGTGGCTGGTACAAGGCGGCTGAAAGCGCCCAAAGCACTATCGTGACGGAACCTTATATCGCCGCCTCTTCGGGCAAGCTGGTGGTCACCCTGGCCACACCGGTCAGGCATGACAACCAATTTATCGGGGTGGCGGGTGCCGATATCGCGCTGGACAGCATCAGCAACACCATCAACTCGCTCAACTTTGGCGGCCACGGCTACGCCTTTATCGTCAGTGCGGACGGCAAGATCCTGGTTCACCCGGACAGCAAGCTGGTGCTGAAAAACCTGAGCGAGGCTTACCCGACCGGTACGCCGAAAATCGTTCCAGGGGTCACCGAAGTCAAATCATCGGGCAAGACTGAATTCATCTCCTTCACCCATGTCGATGGTCTCGCCTCCGCGAACTGGTATGTGGCGCTGGTGCTCGATCAGGACGCCGCGTATTCAATGCTCAGTGAGTTCCGTACCTCGGCGCTGACCGCGATGGTGGTGGTCGTGGTTTTCGTCGTCCTGCTGCTGGGCCTGCTGATTCGCCTGCTCATGCAGCCGTTGCACCAGATGGGCCGTGCCATGCAGGACATCGCCGACGGTGAGGGTGATCTGACCAAGCGCCTGTCCATCGACTCTCAGGATGAGTTCGGCGCGCTGGCGCAATCCTTCAACCGTTTCGTTGAACGTATCCATGCGTCGATTCGCGAAGTGGCTGGCACCGCCGCTCATCTCAGTGAAGTGGCAGCGCGAGTCGTGTACGCGTCGAACTCGTCCATGGTCAACTCGGACGAGCAAGCCAACCGCACCAGCAGCGTTGCGGCCGCCATCAATGAACTGGGTGCCGCAGCGCAGGAGATCGCGCAGAACGCGGCGCTTGCCTCGCAGCACTCCAGCGACGCCAGTCATCTGGCTGGCGATGGTCAGAAGGTCGTTCAGCAGACCATCCAGGCGATGAATCTACTGTCGGAAAAAATCAGCGAGTCCTGCATCAACATCGAGAGCCTGAACGGCAAGACGGTCAACATCGGGCAGATCCTCGAAGTGATCACCAGCATTTCCCAGCAGACCAATCTGCTGGCGCTGAATGCCGCCATCGAGGCGGCGAGGGCAGGGGAAGCGGGCCGAGGTTTTGCCGTGGTGGCCGATGAAGTGCGCAATCTGGCGCACCGCACCCAGGACTCGGCCCAGCAAGTGCAGACGATGATCGAAGAGTTGCAGGTAGGGTCGCGCGAAGCCGTGGTGACCATGACCGAAAGCCAGCGCCAGAGCGAAACCAGCGTCACCATCGCCAATCAGGCCGGTGAACGCTTGAGCAGCGTCACGGGCCGTATCGGTGAAATCGATGGCATGAACCAATCGGTCGCCACCGCCACCGAGGAGCAGACGGCCGTCGTTGAGTCGATCAACGTCGACATCACGCAAATCAACGCCTTGAATCAGGATGGGGTCGACAACCTGAAATCGACCCTCGAAGCCTGTGCCGACCTGGAGCAGCAAGCAACCACGTTGCAGCGTCTGGTGGGAACCTTCCGCATCTGATCGATGCACCCTGAGGCGACGGCGGCTGTTCTTCCGCCGTCGCTCTCTCAACCGTCAACCTCCCTCGCATCAACCTCCCGGTAGGCTCAATCAGCCTGCTGTCTGTTCCTGACCCTGACGCAGACGTGTGCTGACCAGGGCGGCGACTACCAATAATCCGGCAATCACCAGCAAACCATTGCGGGTGCTGCCGGTGGTCTGTTCGATCAAGCCCATCACCGATGGACCGACGAAGCCGCCCAGCAAGCCGCAGGTGGTAACGAAGGCCAGGCCACCCGCAAGGGCGGTGCCGCTCAGGCGGCTGGACGGGAAGACAAAGATGATCGATTGCACGACGAACAGCATCAGTGCCGTCAGCGAAAAGCCGATCAAGCCAATGAACGAATTGGACAATGAGGCCAGCAGCAGCCCGGCAGACATGGTCAGCAGCCCAAAAAACAGAATGCTCCGGCAACGCTGTGCAGAGGTGGCCAGCCGCGGGAAGGTGGCTGCGCCGATGGCGGCGGCGATCCAGGGCACGGAGGTGAGCAGGCCGATCTGCAACGGCGACAGTGCGCCGTAGGTACCGATAATGCCGGGCAGGAAGAAGATCACGGTGTAGATGGTGATCTGATGCACGAAGTACACGACGATGGCGAGCCAGATCTGTTTGTCGCGCAGCATCTGACTGAGACGGGTTTGTTGGGGGGCGGCGTCTTTCTCGGCGTTCAGGCGATCTTCGATCTCCCGCGCGTCAGCCGCTGACAGCCAGGGCGCGGAGGAGGGACCGTCGGGCAACTTCTTCCACACCACATAGGCCAGAGCCACTGCGGGCAGGCCCTCAACCACGAATAGCCATTGCCAGCCATGCCAGCCCAGCAGGCCTTCCAGTTGCAGCAGTGCGCCGCCGACGGGGCCGCTGAGAATATTGGCCAGGCACACGCCCAACAGAAAATAACCGGTGGCCCGGGCACGTTGCTCGCGATCGAACCAATACGTCAGGTAGAGCATGACGCCGGGAAACAGTCCGGCCTCGGCGACGCCCAGCAACAAGCGCATCACGTAGAAGGATGTTTCGCCCTGGACCAAGGCCATGCTGACCGAGAGCAGACCCCAGGTGATCATGATGCGGGTGATCCAGAAGCGCGCACCGACCTTGTGCATGATCAGGTTGCTGGGCACTTCGAACAGCGCATACGTCAGGAAGAACAGCCCGGCACCCAACCCATACGCCGCGGCGGAAAGCCCCAGGTCGACGCCCATGCTGGCTTTGGCCAGGGCAATGTTGGTGCGGTCGAGAAAACTCATCACATAGACCACGACGAGCAGGGGCATCAATTTGCGTAGCAGCAGGTTGGTCAGGCGCTGGTCGACACTGGCTGCAGGTGCCTGGGCAGCCGCAGTAGAGCTTAGGATTGTCATTTTTATAGTCCTAATGTTGGCAGGTGCGCGAGTCATGGCGCCCGGTGCAAAGGGCGCCATTGTGCCGTTGCGCTAACGGCAGCGGGGCTTATCGATCAGGATTGGGCAAGATCCGTCCAGACCGGGCCGTTGGGGTATTGGTAGCGCTCCAGGGTGTCTGCGGTCATTTCGATGCTGTAGCCAGGGCGCTGCGGTGGCATGTAGCGGCCTTTGCGAATGACCACGGGTTCAAGGAAGTGTTCGTGCAGATGGTCGACGTATTCCAGTACCCGATTTTGCAGTGAACCCGAGACCGCGATGTAGTCGAACAACGAGATGTTCTGGACGTACTCGCACAGGCCGACACCGCCGCCATGGGGGCACACGGGCACACCGAATTTGGCGGCCATCAGCAACACGATCAGCACTTCGTTGAGGCCGCCCAGGCGGGCCGCGTCCAACTGGCAGAAGTCCAGTGCCTGGGCCTGGAACATTTGCTTGAACATGACCCGGTTATGGCAGTGCTCGCCGGTAGCGACGCCAATCGGCGCGATTCGCCGGCGAATGGTCGCGTGGCCAAGAATATCGTCCGGGCTGGTCGGTTCCTCGATCCACCACGGGTCGAAGGCGGCCAGTTGACGCATGTTCTGCACCGATTCATCGACGCTCCAGACCTGGTTGGCGTCCATCATCAGGGTGCGATCCCAACCGATTTCTTCGCGCAGGATCGCGGCGCGGCGCATGTCGTCTTCGAGGTTGGCGCCGATTTTCTGCTTGAAGTGGGTCCAACCCTCGGCCACGGCCTCACGGGCCAGTCGGCGCATTTTTTCTTCCGAATAACCCAGCCAGCCTGGGGCCGTGGTGTAACCGGGATAGCCTTCGCGCAGCATCTGGGTTTCACGCTGGGCTTTGCTCGGGGCCAGACGGCGCAGCAGCGCGATGGCTTCTTGCGGGGTGATGGCGTCGGTCACATAGCTGAAGTCCAGGCAACGGACCAGCTCTTCGGGTGTCATGTCCGCCAGCAGCTTCCATACCGGCTTTTCTTCGGTCTTGGCCCACAGGTCCCACACCGCGTTGACGATGGCGGCGGTGGCCAGATGAATCACCCCTTTTTCCGGGCCTAGCCAGCGCAGTTGGCTGTCGCCGACCGTAATGTTGTGCCAGAAGGCCCCCATGTCGGCGGTGATCTCTTCCAGGCTCAGACCGACGATCAGCGGCGCCAACGATTGCACGGCAGAGACGCAGATCTCGTTGCCTCGGCCGATGGTGAAGGTCAGGCCATGCCCTTCCAACCCTTGTGTCGAGTCGGTGTGCAGCACCACATAGGACGCCGAATAGTCTGGCGCGGAGTTCATGGCGTCGGAGCCGTCCAGTGACTGTGAAGTAGGGAAGCGGATGTCGCGAACGCTCAGGTGGGTGATTCGAATGCTCATGGCGGACTCTTTTGGTTAGTGACCACTTGGGAGCTCGACTGTAGGGCGGGTAGCGATACAGGTATAATCGTCGATTCGTATCCATGGATATCAAAATCAATATGTCAGGCAAGCCGCCAACGCCCCTGCTTCCCAGCAACGTCCCACTGAAAACCTTCAGCCCGTTGAAGATTTCCAGTCGCCAAATTGCTCTGCTCAACGCACTGGGCGAGTTCCGCAACCTGCGTCGGGCCGCCGCGGCGATGCATACCACCCAGCCTGCCGCGAGCCTGTTGTTACAGCAGTTGGAGGAGCGGCTGGATGCCCGACTGTTCGAGCGCTTGCCCCGAGGCATGGAGCCGACACTGTACGGCGAAGTGATGATTCGCTACGCCCAGGGTGCGATTCATGACTTCGAACATGCTGAAGCGCAGCTCGCCGAGCTGGCGCGCGGTGCGTCGGGGTTGGTGCGCATCGGCACGGTGATGGGCCCGGTGCCGACGTTGTTGACCCGTGGCGTGCTGGCGTTCAAGGCCGATAACCCGAAGGTGCGCATTTCCATCGAGGTAGGCACCAGCGACACGCTGTTGCCTGCGTTGATTCGCGGCGACTTCGATGTGGTGCTGGGGCGCTTGCCGGATCAGACCGGCAGCCAGGACCTGAAAATCGAGCTGTTCGAAAAGGGCGAACAGATGCGCGTCATCGCCCGGCCTGGTCATCCGTTAGCCACTGTCGCCAGGCTGAGCCTGGCCGACCTGGTGCCCATGACCTGGATACTCCATCCCATCGGCAGCCCGATGCGCCGCAGGGTGGAAAGCGCGCTGAAGGCGGGGGGCATGGTCGAAGCGCTGGATATTGTCGAAACCGCCTCGATTCTGGCGACCACCTCCATGATCGAGGCCTCAGACATGATTGCCGTGGTGCCCAATGACGTGGCAGAGCATTACTTGCGCTACGGCATGGTCGCTATCCTGCCAGTCGAGTTGCCCATCTCCATGGTCAATATCGGGCTGCTGACCCGACAATCACGGCCGTTGTCGGCGGCAGTGACCAAGCTGCTGGGTTACCTCAAGGAATACGCCAAGGGGTGATGGTCGGGCCCGTGCTTCAGGGCTCTTCCTTCAATCCCGCCGCCAGCCGCAGCGCCGGGTAAAGTGCGGCGGTGAACATCTCGCCGTGGGCGAGCCCGGCGAACTCACGGTAGCTGGCATTCATTCCCGGTAATGACGCCAGGTGTCGGGCCAACTGTAGGTTGGCATCGGCGGGCACGGCGGCCATGGCTTTCCTGCGGTCAGGCGACCCTCCATCAAATTGAGCTATTGGCGGAGTGCCTTCCTTTGAGCCGCGCAAGATCAGCACCTGTCGTGTCGAACCCTCCTGGATGCCCTGGAAGCGGCTGCCTTTGGCGAATGTCTCGGGTTGAAACCAGAGCGAGGGGCTTGCCGCGACGTAGGTCTGGAAAGCGCCGGGATGTTCGAACAACGCGTAGAGCACGTACAGGCCGCCGAAAGAGTGCCCCCACAACATCTGCCGCGTCCGGTCGATGGGCTGTTGTGTTTGCACCAGCGGCTTGATGCGTGACTCGACGACCGTCAGAAACTCGGCCGAACTGGCCCCGGTGTAGTCCCGTGTCCGCAGGTCCATGTCGTAACGCTCTTCAATGTCGTAGCCGATCATCACCAGCACGGGTGGGTTGCCTGCGTCCAGTTCCGCCAGCCAGTCTTCGCGTAGCTCGGCCATGACGTTGTTGCCATCCAGTAGATAGACGACCGGGTAGCCTGCAGTGGGTGCGGCGCGGCGGGGAATGGCGAGGTCGAGGCGATAGCGACGCTGGCCGTCTGCGGAGTCCACGTGCAAACGCTCGAACCGGTAATGCGCCGAGCCACGGTCGGCGAGGGTTGGTTCGGATTTTGTCTGAGGGGGCGGCTGGGGTTTGGAGGTGGCCTGAGCGACAAGCGGCAGGCAGCTCAGTAACAGAACCAGCAAGTAGTTGAGGCGCTGCACAGCACTCATGTATCTGATCCCCCACGTCGAAAGAGCTATCAAACCGGGTACTTAAGCACGATACGCTCATCGAACCGGTTGTGGGCAGCGGTTCGCACCCGGGCAACGTGGTGGTGGCAGACCTTGCTAAAGCAGGGCTACTGGATATTCTCTCCAGCGATTACTATCGGGCCCAGTCTTGCGGGCGGCGTTTCTGTTGGCGGCCCGGAACAACGATGATTCAACAGGTCTGGCGACAAGCGAAGAGGGTGTTTTGATGGCAGGCAGGTTGATCTATCTCATCGGACCTTCAGGTTCGGGCAAGGACAGCCTGCTGGATGCTGCCCGCGAATCGTTGGCCCACCAGGGTTGCCGGATGGTGCGGCGGGTCATCACCCGTTCGGCCGAGGCGGTCGGTGAGGCGGCGCAGGCGGTCAGCGTCGAGGAATTCGCGACGCTGCACGCCGACGGCGCTCTCGCCTTGAGCTGGCAAGCCAATGGCTTGCACTACGGGATTCCGAAAGAAATCGACGAGTGGCTGGAGGCCGGGCTGGATGTGCTGGTCAACGGCTCGCGTGGCCACTTGCCTCAGGCGCGTCAACGCTATCCGGGGTTGCTCGCGCTGCTGCTGATGGTGGATCAGGCGGTGTTGCGCCAGCGTTTGCTGGCCCGTGGTCGCGAGTCGCTGCCGGAGATCGAGGCACGTTTGGCGCGTAATGCCGATTTCGCTGCGGCCTTGATGGCGGCCGAGAACAAGGCGCTGTGGCTGTTGGACAACTCCGGGCCTATCGAGCAAACCCTCGAACGCTTGCTGCAATTGATCGGCAAGGAACCGGCATGCATCTGAAGCAGTCGCCCGGGCAGGTGATCGTTGCTCGGGATTGATTCAAGCCAACCCCCGCTCGCGGTAGTCGATCAGGCTGGAGAAGATCGCCAGCAGCACGGCCATGACCACGAAGAAGATCAGCACCAGAAAGTACGAGCCGGTGAACTGTACGATCAGGCCGATCAGGATCGGCACGATCACGCCGGCCATGTTGCCGCAGAAGTTCATGGTGCCGGCCAATACGCCTGTCCTTGAGGTGCCGCCGACGATCGAGGGAATGCACCAGTACATGCCGCACCAGCGGATGAAGAACAACGCCACACACAGCAGGCCGATGGCGGTGCTGGCGTCGGGTGTGTAGGCCACGGCCAGCATGCACAGCGCGGCGATCAGTGCCGATCCGCTGAACATGCTGCGCATCACCAGATTGGGCGAGGCACCGGTGGATTTCCATTTGTCGCCCAGGTAGCCGCCGATCAATTCGCCGACGAAACCGCACATGAAGATCAGAAAGGTCGCGCCGCCCATGGCGGAAATGTCCAGGCCATGGGTCTTGTGCAAGTAGCTGGGCATCCAGGTCAGCAGCCCGTAAAACACGCTGAGAATGCAGCAGTAACCGGCGAACATCGCCAGTACCGAACGGTCCTTGAGCAATGCTTTGAGTGGCACGCTGCTGTCGCCTTGTGGCCGGCTGATGGCGGCGTTGGCGTCGGTGATGTGGGCCAGCTCCGCCGCATTGACGCCAGGGTGTTCAGAGGGGTGATTGCGGATGTATTTCCAGGCCAGCACGCCCGCGAGCATGGTGCCGACGCCGGCGATGACAAAGGCGATGCGCCAGGAATCGAAGCAGCCGATCAGCCCGGCAATGATGATCGCACCGAATGCACTGCCCAGCGGTGCACCACCATCGACCAGTACCGCGCCGCGTCCGCGTTCATTGGGTGTCAGCCAGGCGCCATTGAGTTTGGCGCCGGCTGGCATGATCGGTGATTCGGCAACGCCCAGGCCCATGCGGGTGATGAGCAGCATGATCCAGCTATGCGAACCGGCCGCCAACGCCTGAAAACTGCCCCAGGCAACGGTGGCGATGACGATGATGCGGCGAGTCTGAAACCGGTCGAGCAGCATGCCGCCAGGGATCTGCATCAACGCGTAGGACCAGAAAAATGCGCTGAGCATCAGGCCTTCCAGCGCGGGCGGGAGTTCGAATTCGCTGGAGATCAGCGGCAGTGCCACCGACAGTGATGCACGGTCATGTAGTTGATCGCGGTCAGTAACAGCATGATCAGGAATATCCGCCAGCGGACGCTGGTCGGGCGTACAGCGGCGTTCAAAGCTGCCATCGGCAGCCCCTGAGCGTTGAGTGTTTTCATGGGGGCGGCTCTTATTGTTGTGGATACAGTGGTGTGAAAAACCAGGTGCCCAACTGTAAGAGCGCCTCCCCATGCTGCCTAATGAGAGGACTTGATAAGGGGATAACCGTGCGTCATCCCCTGGCGTTCGGAATGGTCAGAACGTGCCTGGATAAGCGCCGCCGTCGAGCAACAGGTTTTGCCCGGTCAGGTAACCGGCATGGGCGCTGCACGTGAACGCGCACAGTGCGCCGAACTCATCGGCATTGCCAAAGCGCCCTGCGGGAATCTCCTGGCGCCACTGATCACTGAGGCTCTCTACACTGCACTGGGAAGATTGCGCGACGGTACTCAGGTTTTTCTGCAAGCGCTCAGTGTCGAAGGAGCCTGGGAGCAGGTTGTTGACCGTGACGTTATGCCCGGCCAACTGCGGTTGCCGCGCCAGACCGGCGATGAATCCCGTGAGCCCGCTGCGCGCGCCGTTGGACAAGCCAAGGATGTCGATCGGTGCTTTGACCGCCCCTGAGGTGATGTTGACGATGCGTCCGAAACCACGCTGGGCCATGCCGTCGACCGTGGCCTTGATCAGCTCGATGGGGGTCAGCATGTTGGCATCCAGTGCCTTGAGCCAGTCCTCGCGCTGCCAGTCACGGAAGTCGCCCGGTGGCGGGCCACCGGCGTTGTTGACCAGGATGTCGACCTGCGGACACGCGGCCAGCAGAGCATCACGCACGGCCTGTTCGGCGACGTCACCGATCACAGTGCGCACTTCAATCTGCGGATGAAGCAGGCGTAATTGTTGTGCGGCGTGCTCCAGCGCTTCGCTGCCCCGCGCATTGATCACCAGATTGACACCTTCTTTGGCCAGCGCCCGAGCGCAGCCCAGGCCCAGTCCTTTACTGGCTGCGCAGACCACTGCCCAGCGTCCTGATATGCCTAGATCCATGACGATGCTCCTATTGGTTGATGGACAAGATGGCCGTTTGCGGCGAAGCCAGCACTGTAACGGGCATGGCCGACGGCAGGGGATGAAAAAGGGTTATCGCTGGATCAGCTCTTTTCATTATCAACGCGCCGAGACGCTTATTACTGTTTCGGGGCGCAGCGATCCGAGCCTTTTCGGCCGCCTGAGAAGGACTTCGCGACTCGTGTTCCAAGACCAATAAAATCCGGAGTGCCCCGATGAGTTCGTTTCAATTTTATTTTCCCACCACCCTGAAATGTGGGAACGGCCTTGCGCGACAGGCCGGCGCCTTGTTGAAACCGTTTATTCAAAACAAATTGCTGATCGTGACCGATGAAGGCCTGTTGCGCTCGGGGGTACTTGAAGGCTTTTTTCAGTCACTCAACACCGAATCTATTGCCTATGAAGTGTTTTCCGGCGTCGAGCCCAACCCGTCGACTGACGTGTTGGATCATGCCGTCGAATTTCTGAAAAGTCATGGTTGCGATTCAGTGATCGGCGTTGGCGGAGGCAGCAGTATCGATACCGCCAAGGGTGTCGCGGCGATGGCCTGTAATCCGGGCCATATTCTGGATTACGAAGGCTTTGACAAGTTGATCAATCCGCCGCTGCCGATCTTCGCGATTCCGACGACGTCTGGCACCGGCAGCGAGTGCACCGCATCCACGGTGTTTACCAATAAAAAAACCATGTTCAAGACGGTAATCATCAGCCCGTGGCTGTATCCGAAACTGGCGATTCTCGATGCCGAACTGACCCTCAAGTTACCCCCGGCAATCACCGCCGCCACGGGCATGGATGCGCTGACCCACGCCATCGAGTCTTACGTGTCCAAGCAGGCGAATCCAGTCAGTCAGGCACTGGCGATCCAAGCCATCAAGATGATCAGCGGCCATCTCCGCAGGGCGTTTTTTGTCGGCTCTGACATCGAGGCCCGGGAGCAACTGTTGATGGGTTCATTCCTTGCTGGCGTAGCCTTCGCGCAGTCGAAGCTGGGCAATGTACACGCCATTTCCCACACATTTGGCGGCGTCTTCAACATCCCGCACGGCATAGCCAACGCCACGCTGTTGCCGTACGTGATCGAGTACAACCTGGCTGCCTGTCCGGAACGGTTTCGCGATATCGCGATTGCCATGGGCGAGAGCGTCGACGGCCTGAGCGCGACCCAGGGCGGTCACAAAGTCGTGGATTACGTGGTCGCCCTGAACAAAGCCATCGGTATTCCCGACAACATCAAGGATCTGGGGGTTGATCTCGACTACCTGCCGCAGATGGTCAGCGACTCCATGCGCAGCGGCAACGTACTGGTCAACCCACGTCTGACCACCGCCGTTGATATCGAACGAATTATCAGTAACGCCTACCACCGGGTGCTTTGAATTCCCGGCGATGACTCACTTACCCATTTAAACAGGTGAATTCAAATGTTTTACGAAATGCGCACGTACACGATTCAAGTCGGAAAGATGCAGGAATACCTGCGTCATTTCGAGGAAATGGGTTTGCCGGTGATCTCGCGCTACACCACATTGGTAGGGTGGTGGTACACGGAAATTGGCGAACTCAATCAGGTGATTCACATCTGGGCGTATGAAAGCCTGGATGAGCGGATCGAAAAAAGAGCGGCGCTCTATCAAGACCAGGATTGGCTGAATAACTTTGTGCCCAAGGCATTTCCGATGCTGGAAAAACAGGAATCGAAGTTGCTGATGGCGGCTAATTTTTCGCCCATTAAATAAGCGTCGCCCGGTTGTCGATGTCTGGCGAAAGACCGGGTGTCGATCCGTGTTGTTACTTCGTCAACTGCCGGAAGTGAATTTTCGAAAATCTGAGCTGACTTGTCTGCGATCGGTCCGGGGTCGCGTCCGACCGAAGCAGTCGCAAATGGGCTGGACGCGATATCGCTGGAAGGTCCTTCGTGTCGGACGCGACCCCGGCCTTTCGCAGACAAGTCAGCTCCCACGCCCTTCGGGCAGAATCGAGACCGAGTTTGCTGCGCGACAGCGCGGCGTCGATGACGGGGCGGGATCTCCTACACAGGTTCTATGTTCGCCGTGTCAACCCGGCAACTGCTTGGTGAGTTCCTCGATCAGTAACAGCGCCGCAGGCGACAGATCGGAGCCGATGCGGCTGATGGCGCCATAGGGTTCGATCAATGCCCGCAGTGCCACCGGCAATTGAACCAACAGGCCGAATTTCTCGCCGAATTCGGCCACTTCCCGTGGAATGACTGCCACCAATGACGGGTCTTCTTGCAGCATCATCAAGGTCGCGAAGGTCGAGGCGGTTTCCAGCGGGTAGCGTGGCACCTCAAGGCCGGCTTCGTTTAGCTCACGTTCCAGCGCCTGGCGCATGGGCATGTTGACTGGATACACGATCCAACGGTAATCGCTCAGTTGCGTCAGTTCCAGCAACTGCGCACTGGCCAGCGGATGAGCCCGGTTCGCCACCACCGACAGTGGCTCCTCACTGAGGGTCAGGCAATCGTAGGCGCCTGATCGCTGACTCACGCTGGTGCGACAGATCGCCAGGTCCAGGCGACCCTGATCGAGCAGACCAAGCAAATTCGCACTGGTGTTTTCCACAACCTCCACCGACAGGTCCGCTTGCCGGACCCTGAGCCGGCTCAAGGCCCGAGTCAACAGCGGCACGGCGCCCATGATCACGCCCACGGACAAACGCCCGCCATGGCCCTGTGTGATGCCGATTATTTCTTCGCGCAAGTGCGCCAGGTCGCTGTAGATCAGCCGTGCGTAGCGAATCACGCAACGCCCCAGATCGTTGGGTTTCAGGCCTTTGGGTTGGCGCTCGAACAGCGGCATGCCGAGGATCGATTCGATCTCATGCAAGGCCTTGGTCGCGCCGGGTTGGGAGATCGAGATGTGTTCGGCGGCCTTGTGCAGCGAACCCTGCTCATCCAGGGCGATCAGCAGACGCAGCTGTTTGAGGCGTAAACGTGAGGCGATGGTTTTAAGGGTGGGGACCATGGGGCAGGGATCTCGGCAACGGGACGGGAATGCGAGAAAGCCGTGCGGAGTATCCCTGCGGTCTTTACCCGGACCTACCCTTGTTTGAGCAAAAGTCATTTGCGCAAAAGTCACGAATGGAGTCTGAACCGTGATGCCGGTGGTCACGTGAGCCAGTGATGACGCTGCACAGTCCGCAATCGCGTCTAGGCTTTACGTCCACGACACGTTCAGCGCATTGGCGCTATTTGTCATGTCGTTCGACGTGTCGTCCTTGAACCATCTACAGCTTCATTACCAGAGGAACACGGCTATGAGTACGCTGACTGTCAAAGATGGCACCGAGATTTACTACAAAGATTGGGGGACCGGGCAACCGGTGGTGTTCTCCCATGGCTGGCCGCTGGATGCCGACGCCTGGGATAGCCAGATGGCTTTCCTCGGCAATCATGGCTATCGGGCGATCGCCCACGATCGACGAGGCCACGGCCGATCCAGCCAGCCGTGGGACGGCAACGAGATGGACACCTACGCCGATGATTTGGCGGCGCTGTTCGAGAAACTCGACCTCAAGAACGCAATCATGGTCGGCCATTCCACCGGCGGCGGCGAAGTGGCGCGTTACATCGGTCGCCATGGCACCTCGCGCGTGTCCAAAGCCGTGCTGATCAGTGCCGTACCGCCGCTGATGCTGAAAACAGAGACCAACCCCGAAGGGTTGCCGATTGATGTTTTCGACGGCATACGCTCCGGGGTCATCGCCAACCGTTCGCAGTTTTTCAAGGACCTGGCCGTTCCGTTCTTCGGCTTCAATCGCCGTGGCGTCGAGAAGTCCGAGGGCACCATCGACTGGTTCTGGGCCATGGGCATGCTCGGCTCGTACAAGGGCGAGCTGGACTGCATCAAGGCGTTTTCCGAAACCGATTTTACCGAGGACTTGAAGAAAATCGACGTGCCGACCCTGATCCTGCACGGCGACGACGATCAGATTGTGCCGATCAAGGCCTCGGGCCTGCTCAGCGCGAAGCTGGTGAAAAACTCGACGTTGAAGATCTACCCCGGCGCCTCCCATGGCATGTGCACCACGCTGGCTGCTCAGATCAACGAAGAGTTGCTGGGCTTTATCAAAGGCTAGCGCGGCTTAATCACCGCTGCGGGTGGTGATGCCCTCGATCAGCACCTGGCGGAAGGTTGCCACCAATGGGCGCAGATTGATCCGGTGCCATGCAGCCCACAGCGGTGTCGTGTACAGCAGCCACGGCAGCTCACGCAGCACTACGCCTTTGGGGGCGTTATGACGCAGGCTTTTTTGAATCATCGATACGCCCAGGCCCGCCGCCACCAAGCCGAGCGCGGTCAGCGGTTCGGTCGCTTCCAGGCGGATGTCCGGGTTGAAACCGGCTTTCACGCAGGCCGAAACAAAATCGTCGTGCTTGCTGCTGCTCTGCCGGTGAGAGACCGCGATCCACTCTTGTTCGGCCAGATCACCGGGGCTCAGTTCTGCCTGCTGCGCCAGCGGATGCAGCTCAGGCAGCGCCAACAACATCGGATCATTCAGCACGCGTGCGCTGTCCAGATCCGCGTCGTCGCTGGCCGGTGGTTCGCTGACCAGCGCGATGTCGAGACTGCGCTGGCGCAGGCCTTCCAGTTGCTCGGTCGAGTTCAGGCTGTACAGGGCGATATGCACGCCGGGGCGGGAGCTGCGCAAGACGCGCAAGGCATCGGGCAACACGCCGGAGTGCATGGAGTTTTCGATATAGCCGATGCACAGACCGCCTTCTTCGCCACGGCCAAGGCGGCGACCGAGGGACTCCAGACGATTGGCGTGGGTCAGGAAGGCGCGGGTTTCGGCGAGAAAGGTCTGGCCATCGATGGTCAGCCGAATGCGCTGTTGACTGCGCTCGAACAGGTTCAGGCCCAGGCGTTCTTCCAATTGCGCGATCTGCCGGCTCAGCGGCGATTGCGAAATATGCAGGCGTTCCGCAGCGCGGCCAACGTGCTCTTCTTCGGCGACCGCCACGAAGTAACGGAGCTGGCGTAGATCGATCATGTGAGACCTCTAGGGACTTAAGTCTGGCGAATTATGTCTTGGACGGTCAAAGACCCGCAACCTAAGATTTGCCCCGAAGCAGTGATCGGCCCATCGCGAAGATGTCGCCATCCCCTACACCCTCACGGTTACGTGAAATTATTTTTGAAGGATTTATCCATGAGTCTCAGAGACAAACTGCAAGGTGTTCTGGGTTTTGGCACCGCGCCATTGGGCAATATGTTCCGGGCTATTCCAGAGGAAGAAGCCGCCGCCACGGTTGAAGCAGCCTGGGAGCAAGGCGTTCGTTACTTCGACACCGCGCCGTTCTACGGTTCCGGGTTGTCGGAAATCCGTCTGGGCGCCGCACTGGAAGGGCACCCGCGGGACCAATACGTACTCAGCAGCAAAGTCGGCCGGGTGATTCTGGATGAAGTCGAAGACGTGGCCGCCCGAGATCTGGGCGAAAAAAGCGGTGTTTTCGAACACGGTCGCCCGAACAAGATCGTTAACGATTATTCGGCGGACGCGACCCTGCGTTCGATTGAAGGCAGCCTTAAGCGCCTGCGCACTGATCGGCTGGACATCGTCTGGGTTCATGACATCGCTCAGGATTTCTATGGCGATGAGTGGCTTGAATACTTCAACGTTGCGCGCAAAGGCGCCTTCCGGGTGCTGACCCGTCTGCGTGAGGAAGGGGTGATCAAGGCGTGGGGGCTGGGCGTAAACAAGGTCGAGCCTTGTGAGCTGACGCTGGACCTGGCTGAAGCTCAACCAGACGCTTTCTTGCTGGCCGGTCGCTATAGCCTGCTCGATCATGACCGCGCCTTGCAGCGCTTGATGCCGGCCGCTCTGGCCGCCAACGTCGATATCGTCGTTGGCGGCCCGTACAGCTCTGGCGTGCTGGCCGGTGGTGCGCACTTCGAGTACCAGAAAGCGTCGTCTGAAATTCTCGCCAAGGTCGAGCGGATCAAAAGCATTGCACAGCGTTTCAACATCGACATCAAAGCCGCCGCCTTGCAGTTTTCGTTGGCCAACCCGGCGGTGGCTGCGGTTATTCCCGGTGCCAGTCGCCCAAGCCGTATCGCTGAAGATGTCGCAGCACTCAACGCGGTGATTCCGCCAGAGTTCTGGCGCGAATTGCGCCAAGCGGGCCTGGTCGCGGGCAATGCCCCGTTGCCCATCGACGCCAAGCAGTAACCGTCATGCCTCGTTGCTGATTTCGTCATCACCGGCATCAGCAGCGAGGCAACATTCAGTCTCCAATCGAGGTCAATCATGCAAATCGATCTTTCCAACAAAGTCGCCATTGTCAGCGGGTCTACCGCCGGTATCGGTTTTGGCATCGCCAAGGGCCTGGCTCAGGCCGGCGCCACGGTGGTGGTCGTTGGCCGTCAACAGGACAAGGTCGACGAAGCCGCTTCGTCGATTCTCAAGATGCTGCCTGAGGCGAAGGTGCGCGGTGTGGTTGCAGATCTGGGCTCGGTCGAAGGTGCCGAAGCACTGTTCAAGGCTGAGCCGATGGCAGACATTCTGGTCAACAATCTTGGCATCTTTAACGACGTCGATTTCTTTGATGTACCCGACAGCGAGTGGCTGCGGTTTTACGACGTCAATGTCATCTCTGGCGTGCGCCTGTCGCGTCATTACGTGCCGGGTATGGTCGAACGCAAATGGGGCAGGGTGGTGTTCATTTCTTCCGAGTCCGGCATCGCCACGCCAGCCGACATGATCAACTACGGCGTGACCAAAAGCGCCAACCTCGCGGTGTCCCACGGTCTGGCCAAACGTCTGGCGGGTACCGGTGTCACCGTCAACGCTGTGCTTCCGGGGCCGACCTTCACCGATGGCCTGGAGCACATGCTCAAGGACGCGATCGCAGCCTCCGGACGTAGCGCGCGTGAAGAGGCCGATGCGTTCGTCAAGATCGCGCGCCCGACATCGATCATCCAGCGCGCGGCTGAAGTGGATGAAGTCGCGAACCTGGTGGTCTACATTGCGTCGCCGTTGTCTTCGGCTACTACGGGCGCTGCATTGCGTGTCGATGGTGGTGTGGTCGATAGTCTGGCGATTTGATTCCTTTCCGGCTTATTGAATCCTGATCCCTTGAACCCTATTTTGGAGAAATACCGTGGCTAAAGCGTCTGCAACGATTGAGATTCCAACGACTGCCGATCACGTATGGCAACTGATGGGCGGCTTCGACTCCTTGCCCGACTGGTTGCCATTCATTAGCAAAAGTGAAGCGAGCGAGGGTGGGCGCGTGCGCCGTCTGGAAACCGCTGATGGCGCGGTGATTGTCGAGCGACTCCAGACCTACGATAACAAGGCGCGTACCTACACATACTCGATTGAACAGGGACCGTTCCCAGTCACCGATTATCTGGCGACGATTGCGGTTCGCGAAGTGGCCGGCAAACAGGCGACAGAGGTCCAGTGGTCGGGCAGCTTCACCCCCATCGGTGTGACGGATGCCGAGGTCGTCGAACTGTTCACCGGCATCTACCAGGGCGGCCTTGATGCGCTGAAAGCCAACTTTTAAGCTTTAGTTAAACTGATCATTGCCCTGCACCAGCCGGGTTGCCAGATGGGTCTGCTTGAGTTTTTCCAGCCACCAACTGAGCGCCCGTCCTTCGTGGTCCCCGCGCCAGCCGACGTAGAGAATGTTCGGTTCGCGAGGGTCGGCCATGCGCTTTTCGATCAGCTCGCCGCTTTTAAGCAACGAGCTGACGCGGTGTCTGGGCAGCCAGCCGACGCCGAGACCATCGCGTTGCGCGAGGATTTTTGCGCGCATGCTCGGCACGGCGAGTACCGGTTGCCCACCTGACACGCCGTAGGTGCGGCCTTCGGTGGCTCTGGAGGAGTCCGCCACCACCACCGCCCGGTGTTGGCTGACGGCCGCTCGCGAGATGGGTTCTACGGCCTTGGCCAAGGGATGCCTGGGCGAAACTGCAAACACCCACTCCATTTCCCCCAGCTGAAACCAGCGCAACGTCGGGATGGCCGGCGGTTCGTTGGTCGCGCCGATCACCAGGTCTGCACGGCCCTCGAGCAGTACCTCCCAGACGCCCTTCAGCACTTCATGGGTCATGCGCAACGGTACGCCCGAGTCCAGCGCGTCGAACTCACGGATCACCGGCAGCAGTGTTTCGAATTCGAGCAACTCGTCAGTGACGATCCATAACCGGCTTTCCCAGCCATTGGCCACTTGCTGCACGCGCTGGGTCAGGCGGGAAATATCCAGCATCAGGCGCGCCGCCTCCTGCACCAGCAGTTCGCCAGCCGGCGTGAGTTGCAAGCGATAACGGCGGCGGTCGAACAGCAGCGCATCGAAACGCTCTTCCAATTGCCGGGCGGCATAGGAAATGGTCGACGGCGCTTTGCCCAGCCGCACGGCCGCCCGGGACAGACTCCCGGTTTCGCGGATGGCTTCGAGCAGGGCGAAATCTTCACTGGACAACATGTTCGACTCCTTCGAATGAATAGAGCGAAATCATTGTACGTCATTCGAACGAGACGGGCACATCCTCTGTTCCAGCGTAACCCACCGCTTGGGCACTACCCGCCCACTCATTCGAATTCAAGAGGCCGTCCCCATGAAATTCTTTTTCCACCCTTCGCCAAACCCGATGAAAGTCGCGCTGCTGCTTGAAGAACTGCAAACGCCGTACGAGCTGATCGCCGTCGATACGTTCAAGGGTGAGCAGCATCTGCCTGCGTTCCTGGCCATCAACCCGAACGCCAAGGTCCCGGCGCTGACCGACGGCGACGTCAAGGTGTTCGACTCCCACGCAATCCTGTTGTACCTGGCGCAAAAAAACGCCCGCTTCTTGCCAGTCGCTGAACAGCAAGGTGAGCTGTTGTCCTGGCTGATGTACATCGCAACCGGTCTGTCGCCGTTTTCCGGTCAGGCTGTGCACTTCCTGCACCACGCGCCGGAAGCCGTACCGTACGCTCGCAATCGTTATCTGAAAGAAGTCGAACGTCATTACAGCGTCCTCGACCAGCGCCTGGCCAACTCGCGTTATCTGGCCGGTGACGACTACAGCATCGCCGACATGGCGCTGTGGGGCTGGGCCAACTACGCAGGTTACGTGCTGGGTGAAAGCGGCCTGACTGCGTACCCGAACGTGAAGCGTCTGTTCGATGAAATCAGTGCTCGTCCGGCCGCGCAGCGCGCCCACGGCCTGAAGGAAAAACTGACCCTCAAGGCCGAGTTCGACGAAGAAACCCGTCGCGCGCTGTTCCCGCAGAACGCAGCGCTTTAATCCGGCTGTTTCAGGCCGGCCCGACACAGGGGCGGCCTATGCTTTTGAATCAGTGCACTCGCCGCAAGTATTCATCCACTCGAGGACATCGCTATGCTCAAGCTGACTGCATCACTGATCGCCGTCTCGTTCGCCGCTATATTTGCTGCTGCTCCGGCGTCGGCGGTCACGCCATTCCCCGCCAGTTTCAAGATCGAAGACATTCAAACCAACGGCACTACCTTGCATGTTCGTGTCGGCGGTCATGGCCCGGCAGTGGTGTTGCTGCACGGCTTCGGCGATACCGGCGACATGTGGGAACCGCTGGCTAAAGAATTGGCGAGCGATCATACAGTGATCGTCCCGGACCTTCGCGGCATGGGCCTGTCCAGTCGCCCCGAAGGCGGCTACGACAAAGACACCCAAGGCCTGGATATTGCAGGCCTTCTGGACGCGTTAAAGGTCGGCAAGGTCGAAGTCGTCGGCCATGACATCGGCAACATGGTGGCCTACTCCTTCACCGCGCAATTTCCTGCCCGCGTCACCCGTCTGGTGCTGATGGACGCGCCACTGCCCGGCATCGGCCCCTGGAACGATATTCTGCTGAACCCGATTGTCTGGCACTTCAATTTCCGCGGCCCGGATGTAGAGCGGCTGGTGGCGGGGCGTGAGCGTATCTATCTGGATCGCTTCTATAACGAATTGTCATACGACCCGGCGAAGATCGATGAGCAAACCCGCGAGCACTACGCAGGCCTTTACGCCCAGCCTGGTGCCATGCATGCCGCATTCAATCAATTCGGCGCATTCTCGCAGGATGCCAGGGACAACCAGACGCGCCTCGCCAAGACGGGCAAGCTGGACGTGCCCGTACTCGCTGTGGGCGGTGAAAAGTCACTCGGCGTTGGCATGCAAACCTTCGCCGAGGCGGGTTTCACCCACGTAAAAGGTCTGATCGTGCCCAAGGCCGGTCATTGGATCATGGAAGAACAGCCTGACTTCATCGTGCCGCGCATCAAGGCGTTTTTAGCGGAGTAGGGCGGGTCTTTTTCATTGAAGACTTGACTTGTTCTTTTCAATCAGTAACATACGGCGCATTCCGCGATAGCTCAGTTGGTAGAGCAAATGACTGTTAATCATTGGGTCCCTGGTTCGAGTCCAGGTCGTGGAGCCAGATTTTTCAAGGGGTTGAGCGGGGTCCCGTAGGAAATTTCCAGGGCCCAATGATTTTTGAGCTTTCTCATAGAAACTCAAAAATCATGCTCAACGGCCATGAAACACGTCTTGTAACAATATCAGCATTCCAGTTTTCTACGTGCAATGCGCTGTCTCTAATCACTTGATTTAGAGGCAAGCACCATGAAAATCGCATCAATCGTTTCGACCAAAGGCGGCCCGGGCAAAACCACGGTGACCGCGAATCTAGGCGCGTTCTGCGCTGACGCTCATCTCCGTACCCTCCTGATCGACCTCGATACCCAGCCCTCGCTGTCTTCGTTCTATCGCATCGAACACGAAGCGAAAGGCGGGACGTATCAGCTCATTGCTCACAACGACACCCGGACTGAGCAGATCATTTCCCGGACCTGCATCCCAAACCTGTCGCTTATCGTCTCCAACGACCCCTTCAACCAGCTCAGCAACATGCTGCTGCACGCGGCTGACGGGCGGTTACGCCTGAAAAACCTGGTATCGGCCTTTGCCGATGACTTCGATCTGCTGTTGATCGACACCCAGGGCGCCCGCTCGGTGATGCTGGAAATGGCGTTGCTCTGCTCCGATCTGGCGATCTCACCGATCACCCCGGACATGCTCGCCGCGCGTGAGTTTTATCGAGGGACTCAGCAGCTGCTCAAGGACCTGGAGCCGCTTTCAGTGTTGGGCGTGTATACGCCGCCATTGAACATCGTGATCAACAAGCTCGATGCCACCAATGACGCGAGCCTGATTTATCAGTCCCTCACCGAGACCCTTGCGGATCATCCGCAGATCAATCTGCTCAACACTACGCTCCCGGCGGCAGTGAGTTTCCGTAGGGCGGCTACCGAGGGCGTGCCGGCTCATCGTCTGGAATATCGTCAGCCGCTGAATCGGCGCTCACCCTCGGCGTTTAGCGTGATCAAAGCGCTAGCCGTAGAGTTGTTTCCGGAGTGGAAGCCGCAATTCGAGTTATTGGCTAAAGAAACGCTCAACAGCCGGCGGAATGCGAATCAGGAGGTGGCCTCGTGAACCTCTTCGACCTGATGCCACCTCACTCCATCGAAGCCGAGCAAGGCGTGCTCGGTGGGTTGATGCTCGACAACGAGGCTTGGGAGTTGATCGCAGACACCATCGGTCCTGAGGACTTCTTCAAGCGTGAACATCGCTTGATCTATCAGGCCATTGAAGCGCTGGCGGCTACCAATACGCCGTTCGACGTTGTCACCTTGTCCGAATCGCTGGTCGAAATCGACGAGGTGGGCGGTCTTGCCTACCTCGGGGAGCTGGCAAAGAACACACCCTCAGTCGCCAACATCGGCGCCTATGCCGAGATCGTTCGAGAGCGCTCTCATCTGCGTCAGCTGATCATGCTGGGCCACGAATGCAGTCGCAGCGCCTCTGACAATCAGGCGAAAAGCACTGAGGTGCAGGAGAGCTTCGAGCAGAAGCTTTTTGCACTGGGACAGGGGCGTGCCCCCAACAGTTTTGTCGACGTTAACGATGCGCTGATGAAGGTGCTGGAGCAGGTCGATTTCAACTTCAATCACGGCGATGGCGTGACCGGCGTCCCCAGCGGGCTCGCGGATCTGGATCAGAAAACCGGCGGTTTTCAGGACGCCGACCTGATCATCGTCGCGGCGCGTCCGTCCATGGGAAAAACCAGTCTCGCGTTGAATTTTGTCGATGCGGTGCTGCAAAAAAACCAGACCAATTCGGTCCAGATCTACAGCCTGGAAATGCCTGCTCAGGCGCTGATGTTCCGGATGCTGGCGATTCTTGGTCAGTTGGATTTGGCCAATTTGATGCGGGGGCAGCTGGAGGACGAAGACTGGCCAAAGCTGACTGCAGCAGTCGCCAGAATCAATGCCTACGGCGAGCGATTGGTGGTCGACGACAGCTCCGGGCTGACACCAGCCACCTTGCGCGCCCGCGCCCGGCGAGCCGCCCGACGATACGGCAAGCCGAGCCTGATCATGGTCGATTACCTGCAACTGATGCAGTGTCCCGGCAAAGAAAATCGCAACCTGGAGATCGCTGCTATTTCCGCGGGACTCAAGGCCGTCGCCAAAGAGTTCGACTGCCCCGTCGTAGCGCTTTCTCAGCTCAACCGCTCGCTGGAAAACCGCCCCAACAAACGCCCGCATAACGGCGATCTACGTGAATCCGGCGCCCTCGAGCAGGACGCCGACCTCACGTTGTTTATCTACCGCGACGAGGTCTATCACCCCGATTCAGCCGATCAAGGTATTGCCGAACTGATCATCGGTAAACACCGCAACGGGCCGACCGGCGTTGTGCACACCGCTTTCATCCCCGCGCACACCCGTTTCGCCAATCTGGACGCCAAGCACTGGCAAGGAGCAACAGCATGAACAAGACACCTCTGCCACGAGGAACCTGCATGGATTGCACTGCTGACTTCCCGATACACAAGGCCATTCGCCGTATCGCTGACACCATTTTACCGGACGGCGAACTGGATATTTTGGTTTGCCCGGAGTGTGGCAGTTACTCAGTGGAGGAGGGTCGTCATGAAGACCACCAATGACAATTCCCACGAGTACTGCACGGTTGTGTTTCGACTGAAAAATGGTCGTGTCGATGCGGGGAAATTTGTCTACGCCCTGGCCTGCCGAGTCGAGCAGTGGACGCATGTCGAGGTCGTCAAACTGGAAATCGGTGATCTGCGCTACGAGAGCGCACAACACAGCAAGCAGACTGAAGAGGGAGCTGAATATGACCAGCCGCAGAACTGATCGAGAAAAATTCGTTGTCCGGTTTTCCGAGCCTGGACTCAGAGGCCAGATCGCCGATCAGGCAAAACTCACCAAGCGCTCGATGAACGCCGAGATTGTTTATCGATTGTTCCGCAGCTTCGAATTGGAAGAGGAATTGAGGCGAGCCAATGCAGTGATCGATCGGCTGACAGGTTATGGCCTGGCAGACGATGGCAGCTCTCGCGAGCCGGCCAATTCGCCAGAGATCGATGACTGCAGTGACGTCCGTGTGATCAAGGGAGGTTCCTGATGGGCGCCAGGACATTAAGCCGCGACGACATTAAAGGAAAACTGCTGCAGGGATCTTTCATGAACAACGGCCCCAATGTGACCCAGCTTTCTGACCCCGTCGCGGACACGCCGATGGTGATCGCGCTGGATAAGCTTCGACCCTATGAGTACAACCCACGCATCAATCGCAACCCGCTTTTCGATGAGCTCAAAGCATCGATTCTCAGCAGAGGGCTGGATGCGCCGCCGCCGATCACCCGGCGGCCGGGGGAGGAGCATTTCATCATTCGCAACGGCGGAAATACCCGCCTTGCGATCCTCAATGAGCTGTGGCGAGAAACCCGCGACGAACAGTTTTTCCGCATTAATTGCCTGTTCCGCCCGTGGCCCAAGCGCGGCGACATCGTCGCGTTGACCGGGCACCTGGCTGAAAACGATATACACGGGGAACTGACTTTCATTGAACGTGCACTGGGTATCGAGCGGGCCAAGGGGCTGTATGAGCTGGAAACCAACGAGCCTATCTCACAAAGAGAGCTGGCTCGCAGGCTGGCGGCCGACGGTTATCCGGTGTCCCAGCCCCACATCAGCAAGATGCACGACTGCATTCACTTCCTGCTGCCGGCCATCCCCAATCTGCTCTATTCAGGCCTTGGGAAACCGCAAATCGAACGCCTGACCAACCTGCGCCGCAATGCCGCCAAGAGCTGGGCGAAGTATGCGGATACTTCCACAGTCACCGTCGACTTTGAGTCATTGTTCGTTGAGGTGTTGGCCACTTTTGATGACAGCGGTGACTTCAAGTTTGAGCGCTTTCAGGACGAGCTGATTCATCAGATGCAGCAGCCACTGGGTAAGGATTACAACTGGCTCAAGCTGGATATTCTTGATGCGAATTCACAACAGCAGCAGGTGGTGGGGTCTGCAGTTCCCCCACCTCCACCACAGGCGAAACCCCTTGTCATTGAGACGCCGAAACCGAAGGACGAGCCTCCTGATGGCAGCGATGAAAAGCCAGCGCGGAGCACAAAATCTCAATCACCCTCTGATCAGGTACTTGAAACCATTACGCAGACGGAGCCTGCCTCCAGGCGCGCGCCCGAGTTAACTGAGGAAGAGAACCAGGAGCGAACTCAAGCCCATGTCATCACGCCCATTCCCGGGCTGACACCGCGTATTCAGACGATGAAAAAGCAGCTCGCCGAAGCAACCGGGGAGCCGATCCCGGACTTCGACGAGTCGTGCCTGCACTCCATTCCCGTGCAGGTCGGAGGTCTGCACCCGATCTCGGATCTTTGGTACATCGAACGACAGATTGATGAGCCGGCGCAGCTGCGAAACCAGATCTACGGATTGGTCAGCGAGGTCATCAGTGAAGTTGGATGTCCTACGGAGCTGTGGCGCAGCGATGTGGGCACTGGTTTTTACCTGAAACGCACGGCCGACCCAGACGAAAAACTGACCCCATTGACCGCAACGACAATGACCTTGCTCGAGGCTCTCAACGGGTATTCGCAAGTCCAGGCGGATCAGACGTTTCAAACTTCTGCTGAACTGGGACAACTGATCCTGGGCTGCGCAAAACTCGAGTCTCGGATCGCCTCTACCTCAGACCGACTCAGCGATCACGCCCTGGTCAAAATCTTTCGTGTCATGCGCCTCGCGCGTCGGCTAATTGAACTGGAAGCAACGGCGTGACTGTCCGCCTCGAAATGGAGAAACATCCATGGCCCATCCATTAAATTTGGCAGTGGCTTTTCAGATCCTCAACGACATCCGTAATGGTCAGCTACGCAGCTGCCTGGCCATGGGCTTTGCCGAACAGGACCTCAAGGATCTTATCGAGCCGCAGTGCATGAGCATGCTGGTCAACGCACCGGTTCCCTGGTTCAAAGTGGTGGTCGACGGTCTGGTCGTTCGACGTCTGTTGTCGCAAGCCAAGAGCTGCGAAGAAGATCAACTGATCATGCGGGCTTTGAAGATAGGCGCGAGCTCGCCGATGATCCACCAACTGTTCGGGCTGTCGGCCAAGGAGGTGGCGCTGCGTCGCAACATCCTCGGCATGCCGAACCGAAGGGGTCGCTGGCCTGCCGTTAACCAGGAGCAGGAGCGGGCGTTATGGGATCACTGGGTCAACGCGATCAAAGCGTTTCCCGACGCCCCCCGTGACAGCCGGGCCTTGTTGAACGTAGCGATACAGCTCACTGAACAGCTGCCGCCACTCAACCTGGCCATGGTCTGGACGACGATTCAGGGCTGGATTGAACAGGACTTGGTCTGATGCCCGACACGTCGCGCAGGTTCACCCCGGGCAACCTCGACACGCTGAATGCCTTACTGGATTCTGCCTCCAGTTCCTTGAGCGATAAACGTCGTGAGCAAACCCGAATCCCAAAACCCGATCGACCGGGCGCGCAGCCACTGGCGCCCATTCTCGACACTGAAAGCACCGGCATTCTATTCACCGGCAATCCCCATGAAGCCTTCCCGCGAAGGCTTCTGCTGGATAATCGGCTGACGCCGCTCGAGCGCAATGCCTGGCAGGTTTTCCGGTTGCTGCTCAACGACGACGGCCTGACGTCCTTCCCAACCTACGAGCAGCTACGTCCCTACCTGGCCTCGTCGCCGTACAAGCTGGCGTCTCGCGAGACCGTCGCCAAGGCCCTGACCACCTTGCGCCTGACCCGCTGGCTGAGCCTGGCCGGGCGGGTCCGTGACGAAGTCACCGGGCAAATGAAAGGCAACATCTACCTGCTGCACGACGAACCCATCAGCATTTCAGAAGCGATGCTGCTGGATAGCAGTTACCTGCAACTGGTGGGCAACTCACAAAACCACGCCAATAAATCGATACGCCAGGTGGCGGCCAATACGCTCGAGGAATTCATGCAGGATCCTCATCTCCGCGACCAGACGCTTCCGAGCCATCTGGAAGTGCTGGAACGGCGGGTCGCCAATCAAGGATGGGCCAAGTCGCGGCTGGAGTCATCCAACCGGCGAGCGCCTGCGACTGACGCGCCACACGAATCCGAACTCGGCTCAAGCGAATCCGAACTCAGTAAAAAACACCCAGTTCGGAATCGTGCAGCCCCCAGTTCGGATTCCGAACCCAGTGGAAAATCGGGTCCTGCAGCCCGAGTTCGGAATCCGAACTCATCTAGTACAAGTACTTATACAAATACATCTGTATGTAAAAGCTCTGTACCGCGTGCGGGCGCGAGTACCGGGATTGCGTGGCCTGCCTCGTTCGAGAGGTTGCCGCCGGACCAGAGGCAGAAAGCGCAGGCTGGGTTGGCGTTGATCTCGGTTGAGTTGCAGCAATCGGTGCTTGATCAGTGGGCTGCGCGGCTTGCGCAGGGTTCGATGCGCAATCCGTTTGGATACCTGCTTGGGATGATCGAGAAGGCGCGGAATGGGGAGTTTAATTTGGTTGCTCAGGCGGGACCTGATCGAGAGCGGTGTCCGGCTTCGCGGGCTTCTACGGCTCCCGTTGCAGGACAGGTTAGGCAGGAACCGTCGCCGGTCGCCAGGCAACATCAACCGACCGAATACAACCGGGCCGTTGCGAGTAAGGAAATGGCCGCCATCATGGCGATGATGGGTAGGCGCGGAGCGGGTTTGGGCGGGAATCCCCCAGCATCAGGTGGTGGAAATGGTTAAGTGCAAGGTGATTCCACTGGAATCACCATGGCACTTGGGCACCATGATTCCAGTGGAATCATTTGGGTGTGGACCGGCAGAGAACGACCCGATGCGGACGTTGGGGGGAGGTTGCGGTCAAATAATAGACGGCAACTTAGCTCCTATATTTCAGCGCTTCGACCAATGCAGAAAAAGCAGGAGATGCTTGGCGCCTGTTTGGATAATACAAATGGTAACCCTGAAACTTGGGGCACCAGTCGGCCAGGATCTCTTTAAGTCGGCCATCGGCCAGATAAGGTGCAACCAGTTCTTCTGGCACGTAAGCCAAACCAATTCCATCTACGGCAGCATTGAGAACATGCATGATGCTGTTGAAAACCAGCTGCCCCTCTGCCTTGACGGTAAAAGCCTGGCCATTTTTTTCAAACTCCCATGCGTAAATGGCGCCTGATGGTCTGTGTCGGATATTGACGCAAGCATGGCTGGTCAGCTCATGGGGTGTCGTCGGCGCCGGGTTCCGTTCGAAGTACGCTGGAGACCCCACTACGGCCAGCCGCCAATCCGGCCCTATACGCACGGCAATCATGTCCTTGCTGATCGATTCACCCATGCGAATGCCGGCATCGAATCGCTCTTCGACCACATTTGTGAACCCGTAGTCCACGTAGAACTCCAGCGTAATATCTGGATAGTCTTTCAAAAATCCCGCAAGCATCGGCCGTATGCATAACTCAATCTGATCGTCAGTGCAGGTGATGCGAATCGTACCACTCGGCTTGTCCCGCAATTCACCCAGCGCCTCAAGTTCGGCGGTGATCTGATCGAAGAGCGGGGCGATTGAACGCATCAATCTGTCTCCCGCCTCCGTAGGCGACACGTTGCGTGTCGTGCGGGCCAGCAGGCGCACGCCCAGCCGTTCTTCAAGTGCCCGGATCGTATGACTCAGGGCGGACGGGGTGATGCCGAGTTTGGCGGCGGCCTTCGTAAAGCTCTGGTCTAGCGCCACAGCCAGAAAGGCCTGAAGATCGTTCACTTTGGTATTGGTCATTGCTGAGTTTTTCTCACAACTACATGAAGATTGTGCCTACTAATCAGGTTCTCGCGAATCCGTCAAGATCTGCCACCTAATCTTCAACGGGCAACGACGATGAGCGAGACACCTGACATTAGCCTTGAAACTGCAGAAACTTTGACCACTACGGGATCCGATCGCCGTGAGTTTGTGAAGACGGCCGGCGTCAGCATCGCTGCTCTGGGCGTCCTCTCCGTCGCAGGAGGCTCTGCCTTTGCAGCGGGTTCGCAGAGAGCTTCAAGCATTCCGGAAGATGCTGACAATTTTTACAAGAGCGACAAGGTGACCGTGCAGAAGGTGACCTTCAAGAATCAATACAGCATGCAGATTGTGGGAAATTTAATTACCCCCAAAAATCTGGGTCGAAATGGTCGTGCTCCTGCAATTATCGTTGGCCACCCGATGGGAGCGGTCAAAGAGCAAAGCTCCATGCTCTATGCACAAAAACTGGCGGAGCAAGGCTTTATCACGCTGGCGATTGACTTGTCTTTTTGGGGTGAAAGCGAGGGCCAGCCTCGCAATCTGGTAGCCCCCGAACTGTATGCCGAGGCTTTCAGCGCCGCCGTTGACTATCTCGGGACGCGGGATTTTATTAATCGCAACCGTATCGGCGTACTGGGCATTTGCGGTAGCGGCGGTTTTGCAATCAGTGCCGCCAAGATGGATCCACGCATGAAAGCCATCGCCACTGTCAGCATGTACGACATGGGTGCGGTTACCCGAAATGGGCTGGGCCATTCACTGACTGCGGAGCAACGCCAAGCCATGCTCGCTAAAGCAGCGGAGCAACGGTATGACGAGTTCTCTACCGGGAAAATGCAATTCCTGAACTATTTGCCTGCGCAGCCTGATAAAGATACCGACCCTGTCACACGTGAGTTCTGGGACTTTTACCGCACGCCGCGCGGCATCCATATCCCTCAGGGCAGAACGCTGGAGCTGACGCAAAACCGCGCGCTGACCAGTGAAGTCAGGTTCGTGAACTTCTATCCGTTCAACGATATCGAGACGATTTCCCCGCGCCCGCTGCTGTTCATCGCCGGCGATCAGGCGCATTCCAAAGAATTCAGCGAAGACGCCTATAAACGGGCCGCCGAGCCTAAGGAACTTGTGTGGGTTCCCGGCGCAGGTCACGTCGATCTGTATGACCGCGTGAACCTGATCCCCTGGAACACGCTCAGCTCATTCTATACCCGGCACCTGACGGCGGTTGGCTAACAGCCCGCGCTTTCTGCTAACAATTTTTTGATGAGTGATTTTTGAATGACGGCTCAAGTATTTGACATGCCGGTAGGCGATACCCTCGGCCCGCCGGAGACCGAGGATCGACCGGCTTATTGGAGTGGTATTTTTGCGATGACACTGTGCGTGTTCGCGCTGATTGCCTCGGAATTCATGCCTGTCAGTTTGCTCACACCGATTGCTTCGGATCTTCAAATCAGCGAAGGACTTGCCGGCTATGGCATCGCCATCTCCGGCGCCTTCGCCGTGCTGACCAGCCTTTGGATCTCGACGCTCGCAGGTTCAATGGACCGCAAGACGCTGTTGCTGCTGCTGACCGGGCTTATGTGTGTGTCGGGGCTGGTCGTCGGTATGGCTCCGAACTATGCGGTGTACATGGTCGGCCGTGCGCTGATTGGTGTAGTGATCGGCGGGTTCTGGTCAATGTCGGCGGCAATGGCCATGCGCCTGGTTCCGGCTCGTAGCGTGCCCAAGGCACTGGCAATCTTCAACAGCGGCAATGCGCTGGCGACCGTTGTGGCCGCGCCGCTGGGCAGCTATCTCGGGAGTGTCATCGGTTGGCGTGGTGCTTTTTTCTGTCTAATGCCGGTGGTGGTCATCGCGTTGATCTGGCAGTGGATCAGCCTGCCCTCCATGAAGGCCGGACCGCGTAAGGTTGGTTCTGGCAATGTCTTTCGACTGTTCAAGAGCCCATTGGTCACCTTCGGTATGTTGGCGGTGGGCACCTTCTTCATGGGGCAGTTCGTGTTGTTCACCTATCTGCGCCCATTCCTGGAAACCGTTACCCGCGTGGATGTCTCCATGCTGTCGATGATTCTTCTGGTCATCGGCGTCGCGGGCTTTATCGGTACGCTACTCATCGGCACGTTACTGAAGATCGGCATGTACCGCATCCTGGTGTGCATTCCACTCTTGATGGCCACCATCGCGCTGGCCTTGATAGTCTTTGGCGACGCAGTGGTAGCGGCTTTTGTATTGCTGGGTCTGTGGGGCCTGGTCGCAACGGCGGCGCCCGTGGGCTGGTGGTCGTGGTTAGCCAACGCATTGCCCAAGGACACCGAAGCCGGTGGTGGCCTGATGGTGGCTGTGATTCAGCTCTCCATTGCACTTGGCTCGACCGTCGGCGGCATGCTGTTCGATGGCAGCGGCTACCGCATCACCTTTCTGGCAAGCGCCGCCTTGCTGCTACTCGCCGCTGTGATGGCCTTTGTCACTTCGCGTAAGCAGGTTCAGCAAGCTGCTTGAATTCGCCAATATTGCGCGCGGAAGCACTTTAATTGAATGTGTCGGACGACCGCTTTTGGCCGGCCTCTGCTGGTCACGACGGGCGGGAGTCACCAGCCAAGAGCTGCCGCGGACGGATGTTTACTACAGTGGCCTGTCGCTTCCTGCGATTATCTTGGGGGCGCCTGGTTCGGGACTACGCTAAAGCTATGCGGGTCGTCGATCAATTGTGACCCGCTGTTCGCGCTGCGTCCGTCCCTGGAGCGCCCAATGCCGCCCATCAACACGCGCCTGGTGGCGCTGCTTGTTCTTTGCCTGACTCTTGAAGTGCCAGCCCAGACCAACGGCTGCCCAGCTGGCGAGAAACAAGTGTGCCTGGACGGCTGCATCTGCCTGCCAGACCTGGGACAGATGCTCGGCCCCCTTACCTGATGGCATCTACCAGATCGCGGCCCCTGCCCTGGCGCTGTGGCTGACCCAAGCCCGCGCTGAAGCAGCCAACGCCGGCATCCAACCCATTCCGCCGCACATCCGGGAGCAATTGCTGCGTTGGTACGACCCCAGCGTCCTCGATACCGCACGCTATAAAGTTAGCGACAACGGCCAATTCAGCGCCGCCACTGCCATGCTGCAAAACCCCGATGTCGGTGCCGTGACGCTGATCGACATTATCCTCTTCCGGGACGCTCAAACCGCAGAACAGGACATCGCGCTCTGGGCTCACGAACTAAAGCATGTGCAGCAGTATCAGGAATGGGGGGTAGAAGGATTTGCCCAGCGGTATATACAAGATTTCAATGCTGTGGAGGCGCCGGCTTATGCCATACAGGCTGAGGTCAGACGGTCGGTGCGGGAAGGGACTTACTGAAGGGCAGCGAAGCTGCCTGTCTTACAGGCAGAAAGCAGTTGTTTTATTGAATTGAGTCACCCAGGTTTCAATGGCGATGAGTGGCTGCTTCTGGCCGATTGTGTTGAAAAAGTCGACCCGGCCTGGCTAGCCATGCATTGAACGGTGAAATCGCCTTTTTTGCACGCTGCTACGTCAAATCTGAGTCCTGAGCCTTCTGCGCAAAACACGGATTTCAATCTCAGGCGCGTACTTTTCTGCCGTGGAAACCGAAGCCGACTTTTTCAACAGAGTCGGCCGTTCTCTGCTGGTCCGCACCCTGAGACTCCACTGGAATCATGGTGCCCAACTGCCATGGTGATTCCAGTGGAATCATGGTGCCCAACTGCCACGGTGATTCCAGTGGAATCATGGTGCCCAACTGCCATGGTGATTCCAGTGGAATCATGGTGCCCAACTGCCACGGTGATTCCAGTGGAATCATGGTGCCCAACTGCCATGGTGATTCCAGTGGAATCATGGTGCCCAACTGCCACGGTGATTCCAGTGGAATCATGGTGCCCAACTGCCATGGTGATTCCAGTGGAATCATGGTGCCCAACTGCCATGGTGATTCCAGTGGAATCATGGTGCCCAACTGCCATGGTGATTCCAGTGGAATCATGGTGTCCAACTGCCATGGTGATTCCAGTGGAATCATGGTGCCCAACTGCCATGGTGATTCCAGTGGAATCATGGTGCCCAACTGCCATGGTGATTCCAGTGGAATCATGGTGCCCAACTGCCATGGTGATTCCAGTGGAATCATGGTGCCCAACTGCCATGGTGATTCCAGTGGAATCATGGTGCCCAACTGCCATGGTGATTCCAGTGGAATCATGGTGCCCAACTGCCATGGTGATTCCAGTGGAATCATGGTGCCCAACTGCCGTAGTGATTCCAGTGGAATCACTGGCACCCAACAGCCTGCCCCGAAAAGTACCAGCGCTGATTCAGTTTGAGCACTGACAGCCTTCCTGCGCCTTGGCGACACTGATCGCATCCAAGCCAATCAGGAAGTTTAACGTGGCAGAACCTATCCAACTCAACCTCGGTGCGCTCCGCAGCGCCATGGATCTCACCCTGCATACCCACCATGCCGCGCGGATTTGGCATGGGCGAACTGCGACCGAAGACAAGAACGGCATCATTGGCCTGAGCGGATTCGTCGGGATCATGAACAAGATGAAGCGTGGTGCCGAACTGGATGACCCTTACTCCGATTGGTGGATCATCCAGGTCGAAGAAAAGATCGCTACCTGTAAAACCGAGCTGAACACGATCAAGGAACAGCTGGATCAGATCATGTCGGGTCTGCCACCGACCCTGAACGTGGGTGAAAACCTCAGCCTGCATCCGGTAAAGCTGCCGCTGTTCATCAACGCTCAGCTGGGGTTCATGGCGGTCTATCTGCTGACGCAATTCGATGAGCTTGCTCGCCGTTTGCTACTGGCCCATCACACGGCTTTGATTGGCCGTCGGGATATGGAGATCTGGCTCAATGAAGGCGCGCATGTACTGAGAAGTCTCTTTGGGCTGGCTCAGCGGTACAAATTCTCCGGCGCTGCACGAGGCGACTTTGCCGCCAACAATGCCAGGGCCCGAGAGGCTCGTGAAGCCTTTGGAGAACTGCCGCGGGATGTTCTTGAGGGCACGCGTCGGTCCGAGTTCGCCCCGGTCATCATCCGTCCTAAAGCTCAGGCTGCTGCAGATGAGTGGGATACGGAAGGCGCATCCAGCACTACCGAAGAAGCGGGGCGATCAGGCGTTGATGACCCCGGGGTCGAGGAGGGCTGAGGCAATGTCCGAATTTCGAAAGCCTGCGCCAGACCCCATGTCGCAAAAATCGAGCGCTGGGCCAAAACACGCTGCCTTCCTGCCGCTGCAACAGACAGCCTTCTCCACCCTCGAACACGCATCCTTCCTTAAAGGGCTTTTAAAACCTTTTAAGGGTAAGGGAGACCTGAGCCAATTTGCGCTTTCCTGCCGACAGCTGAGGGGCAACCTGATCCAGCTCGCGGTCGACGATGTGCTCGCTCAGGCCGAGCGTTATCCATTTACCTTGCTGCCGATTCGGTTGACCTGCCAATCAACAGGCGCGGGAACCGTCTTCCTGAGATGGAGCCGTTCGGACCGCAGCAAGATGGGCGTCGATTTGTGGGACGAGCTCCTGAGCGACCCACGCACCCCCGACAGCCTGGTCGCCGATTTGTACGCGCTGGAGCTGCAGCGCATCGCGATCAACATGCAGATCAGCCTGACCCACAGCATCTGCCGCCAAGCGACCGAGTGTTCAAAAAAAATGGGCCAGGCAGAAGCCGCGTATCGCCATCGACTCAACTTAATCAACAGCAACCATGCAAAGGAGGCCTGACCATGGCCACAACATTTCTGGGTGAGGGCAACATCGGCACCAAGCCAGAATTCAAGGAATTCCCAAACGGCAACAAAGACCCACGGCGTCTGCTGCGACTGAACGTCTACTTCGACAACTCGATTCCCAAGGGGGATGGTGAATACGAGGATCGGGGCGGCTTCTGGGCCAGCGTCGAGCTTTGGCATCGGGATGCCGAGCGCTACTCAAAGTTGTACGCGAAGGGCGTTCGGGTGCTGGTGCAGGGGCGCATGGTGATGGACAAGTGGGAAGACGACGAGGGCGACGAGAACAGCGCGATGAAAGTCCAGGCCAATCGCATCGGGATCTTGCCTCACCGGATTGAAAGCGTGGTGCTTGCTGCGCCTGATCATGCGGCGGCCGAACCTGAGGATTGAGTTGGCACAAAAATCGCCCCATGCGTGAGGTTGCTGGTGGAGTGGGGCTTTATCCTCGAAACTTTAGGCCACCGCGAAGATGTCAGGACTACGTGGGATTTGAGTTTGATTGATGGCTGACTGCTATGGTGATTCCACTGGAATCATAGTGGTTGTTAGCCATCATGATTCCACTGGAATCACCTGCTCCCGGGCAAAAAAACGCACACATGTCGGACCTATGTAGGAGCAACGTTATGCGCACTGTCTCCATTTTCAAGAACGGTAAAGCTCAAGTGATTCGCTTGCCCACTGACATGGCTTATGAGGGAGTCGCGGAGCTGGAAATTACACGCAACGGCGACACTATTACGCTACGCCCCGTACGGCCCAGCTGGCTTTCGCTGGCTGGACTGCCCGACGCAGATGCAGACGTTCTGCAAGAGCGAACGAGCGTTGTCGGTGATGAAGGCAGGTCTAATCCGTGAAGCTAGGCGGCGCTTTGCAAGCTCGTGCGCTATTCAGATAGAGCCATTCCGAGGCTTTGACGATGACGCTAATCGAACCCTGGTCAAAGTGATTCCACTGGAATCATAGTGCCCAACTGCCATGGTGATTCCAGTGGAATCACGCGCGAACTGGCAAAAATCGCGCTGAC
The DNA here is from genome assembly GCF_056680425.1 of Pseudomonas sp. ASL3. Lineage (NCBI taxonomy): Bacteria > Pseudomonadati > Pseudomonadota > Gammaproteobacteria > Pseudomonadales > Pseudomonadaceae > Pseudomonas > Pseudomonas sp. ASL3. The sequence goes on from NZ_CM155281.1 coordinate 1,331,577, forward strand.
ACCCACATCGCATGGCCTGTGCAGGGTGTGATTTTAACCTGCCGAAAGCCAGCGCAAGAGCCCAGGCCTTGGAAAGCAAAACTTCCATCGGGCGTTACTTGGAAGCAGTTCCATTGACTGCTGATGAGCTGGCGATTGTGGAAGGCGATTTGGAGAAGCTGGACGGCCTTATCCAGAAGCTGGACAACGTGCCGACTTTAGATGGCAGGACGCCCAGTGAGATCGATGCGAGAAAGGATCGGCCATAAGATGTGACCTAGCGGCAAGCGGAGTCACTACGACAGGAATAACCTCGCGCAACCCGGTGACATCCGACGCGGAGAGTGGAGCCCGTATCGTTATGCCCTTGCTGCCTGATCCACATACGGACCTCTCGGATAAAAATTTACCTAACAAGTGTTAGATAGGGGTTGACTCGAGGTAATGCATTCGCTATGGTTTGGCTACCTAACGTTAGTTAGGCAATTCAGCCACCAACCTCCAGGATCGATCATGACTTCTAAACTTCAACTCTTCACCTCGCCTTCGGCCTTTCCCAACCCGCAGCGCCTGCGCCTGTTCATGCACGAAAAGGGCATCGCTGATCAGTTCGACGAGACCGTCTATGACATGGCCCCAGGGGGCGAGCAGCGTGGCTGGCGTCACCTCAACATGAATCCGTGGGGCGAGACGCCCACGCTCCAACTGGCGGATGGAAGCTTCATTTCCGAGACGGCTGCCATCGTTCGCTATCTCGACCAGTCCTATCCCGGTCGCAAGATCATGGGCGAGAACGCACTGGAACAGGGGCTCGATAACATGTGGGACAACCGGGTCTGGGTGCACATCCTGTATCGGATCGTCACGGCATTTCACGTGTTGCACACCGGGCTCGGATTCAAGCTCGAACTTACCAAGAACGAGGCTTGGGGCGAGCACTGCCGCAAGGAAGCGTTGGCCCATGCTGCGCTGGTCAATCGTCATCTGTCCGACGGCCGCGAATGGCTGCTGGGCGGGGATGCTCCCACCTTCGCGGACATAACGCTGGCAACAGCGATCGCGTTCTCCAAATTCCCGGTCAACGCCACCCCTCTGGACGAACGTTTTGAGTTCCTGGACGCCTACTGGAAGCGCTGGCAGAAGCGCCCTAGCTTCCAGGCTGCCTACGCCGATCGGAGTAGTGGCATTCCTGAGCTGGACTCGCCGGCCGAATAACGGCTCTAGTGGGTAGCTCCGGAACCGTCGGGATCGCCGTCGCATGGCGTTCTCGGCGGCCGCTGGCGACGACCAAGCCGTCGGCGCTCAGAAAACGATAGGTTCCACATTCCCGACATGGCAGAGAAAGGAAGCTCGCTATCTCCCTTCCAGCGACGCAAGGTCTACCTAACTAAAGGTAGGCTTTTGATATAGCATGGTTGTACACCATCCGAGACATCGTCCTTTGGACGAAAGGCACCACAATGAACACCAACGCCCGAGAGGCCATCCTGTTGGCCGCCACGAAAATTGCCCAATCACAGGGCTACAATGGCTTGAATTTTCGCGACCTTGCCCAAGAGGTAGGGATCAAAGCGGCGAGCATTTACTACCACTTTCCTAGCAAAGCCGATCTTGGTGTTGCTGTTGCCAAGCGATATTGGGAGGACGGCGCGGCCGCACTTGAGACGATCTCCGAAGAAGACCCGAACCCGATAGACGCTCTGCGTCGCTTTCCTGAGATTTTTCGTCGATCACTTGAAGCCGATAATCGTCTTTGCCTAGGCAGCTTCATGGGCGCGGAGACCGATAACCTGCCAAGCGAGATGACGAAGGAAATCCAGGCTTTTGCTGATGTCAACGTCGTTTGGCTAACCAAGCTTCTTTCGGCCGCGAAGGTTTGCAAACCGGAGAACAGTGAGGTTCGGGCACGTGCCATTTTTGCAGCCGTCGCCGGCGCTCAGCTCATCGCAAGAAGTCGGTCGGACATCTCGCTTTTCGACACGTTGATCGAAGCCTACCGCGCGTCCGGGCCTTTGCCAGCATAGGCAACTGAAGACGGTTTTCTTGAGCGGGAGTGCAGCGGCAGTTGACCGTCCAGGGTCGTCTCTGTCTGTCGTCTCTTTTGCGGGCATGGTCAGCCGGATGCAAGATACATCCGGTAGCAGTCGTAAACCGGAGCCGTCGGCGATCTGTTTTTCTTTGGATGCTCATGGCCATGCTGGTTTGGTGTGAGGGGGGAGAAAAATCCGCATCCCCGTTGATTTTCTATTCCACATAAACGGTGACGTGAGCGAGCGCGTCATGACGCTGATCGAGTCGATGGTGTCTGTGGCCGAGGTCTACATCGACGAATCGTTCGTCGACCTGACGGGCGTTCCGGGCTGCCTGGATTCGCTTGGCCGGCGCATCCGAGCGACCGTGCTGCAGGGCACCGGCATACCCGTTGGAGTGGTTATCGCTGGGACCAAAACCCTGGCGAAGCTGGCGAACCATACGGCCAAGCGTCTGCAGGTCGAGACCGACGGCGTGGTCAACATCTGCGACCCGTACAAGCGTGATTGGGTGCTGCGCAACACCGATGTCGGTGAAGTCTGGGGCGTCGGCCGGCGCATGAAGATTCACCTGGAAGGCTTGAAGATCAGAAGCTCCATGGACCTGGCGAAAGCCGACCCGTGGATGCTGCGCAAGAAATTCAGCGTAGTCATCGAGAAGACCGCGCGAGCTTGCTGGCACGCCATGCCTCGAACTGGACGAGCCTGACCCGCCCAAGCAGGAGATCTGCTGCAGCCGCATGTTCGGCAAGCGCCTGACCGAGATGGCGCCGATCAAAGAAGCGGTGGCCACCTACATGATGCGCGCCTCGGAAAAGCTCAGGGCGCAGCGGTCGCTGTGCAAGAAGATCCGCATCAGCATCCGCACGGGGATGTTCAACCCGGAAGAGGCCAAGTATGCAAATGGTGTGATCGTGGATCTGCCGTATCCGACTGATGACGTGCGCGTGCTAACCAAGGCGGCGGTTGCGGCGGTTGAGCAGGTGTTTCGGCCGGGGTTCAGGTACAGCAAGGCAGAGGTATTGTTGCTGGAACTTGGTCAGCGGGGGATTACACGGACGATATGTTTGCGGCTTCGCAGCCGGTGGCGGCAGAGAAGGTGATGGGGGTGTTGGATGAAATCAATGGGCGGTGGGGCAGGGGGACGCTTAGGACTGGTAGTGTTCCCACCGATCCGGATTGGGGGATGCGGCGGGAGATGATGAGTCAGAGTTATACGACCCGGTTGGATCAGTTGTGGCAGGTTTTCTGTCACTGATACCCATTGATCCAAGGGGTAGAGGAATATCGATACAAATAGCGAGCGCTATTCGAAATGAATAGCGAGTGCTTGCTCAAATTCGATCGATGGATATACTGGTCAAACGAAGCGACTGACCGGATGAGATCGAGCGCTTCCCAGCTGGAGCAATCCAGTGATCGCGCAAGGCGGTCCAAGGCGAAAGCCAGAGTGGTGTCCGGATAGCTTTACCGAACACGAAAAGGGTGCCCTAGGGCACCTTTTTTCGTTCTAACGTTTTGTCGAAACTGGTTTGCCGGTGTAGACCTTACCGCACAACAAGACGAACCCCATCTTGCCCAACACGTTCGGAGGTCCCAGGTGCGGACTCTCGTGATAGGCGCTTTCAATGACCATATTTAAGTCCCATTGCTGCCGATGAGTGGGTGGTGTCCGTCTCAGTTCGAAGAAAACATGATAGGGACCTTCGGGGTCGTCAATTGTCATCGAGTAAACCCAGTTGCGTCTCTCGGCCGTCTGCCACACCTGAACCCGTGGGTGCCCAAAACCTGCCACGACCTGAGGCAGCCGTAGGGATAATCGATAGCGGGTTGCACAAAAACTTCTTTCCCGTCGTCCTGCATCAAGCAAAACTGGAAACCCTTCTGGATGGGTGCTTGGATCATAGGCTTTGGTGAAGCAGTGATTACTGAACCTCACTCCGACTCTCAGCAATTTATTTGCGATCTGACTTTCCACCTTAAGGGTGAAGGGATCTAAATGTGAGAGATGGATAGTCTGATCATCCGAGATCAGAGGCGGAAAAAAGGGCATAGGTTTTCTTGTATTGAGATGTCGATGGTCAGGTCCGTTTGCCGACCAAGGCATCAATGATTGCACAAACGCAAATCCGGCCCAAACGATGAAATGTAAATGCGCTTCGGGCATTTAATACTTGTTCTACGTCCTCAGAAATATCGTACGCGCTTCTCGGAAACGTACGATTTCAATGAGGTCGTTTTTTTGATTTTCTCTCGGCATGTCCAGATTTTGTTTTAGGCCAGCGGGAGAGTCGAAATGCAGAATTCAACAGTCAAGCCAGGAATCGCCCATCAAGCAGGTCATTTGCTCGGTTCTGCAGTGAGCCGCTATCTCAAGTATCAGGTGAGATTAGCGGGCTGGATATCTCGCAAGGGTGTCCCATCATCGTTGGTGAGCGCAGGGCTATTGATCTTCAATGTGTGCTTGGCTGCGTTTCTCTTGTACGGTGCCTTCTGGTTCGCTGTCGTTGCCTTAGCTGTCTTGGCGGCGGGAGCCCTTCGCAGTGAAAAGAAAGATTCAACCACATGGAATCATGACGGTGAGGTGGGTTTTGATACCGAAGCGCTGTTTCCAGATCCGTATGCACCTGAGAATATTTTTGACCCTAGCTTCCATCATGACGATGCTTAAGAGGCCAGCCTAGGGGCTTGTCACCCTAGGTTTGTCCGGCGATCAGGACGCAGCTTTCTTGGTAATGTCTGCCCCTTTGCCACCCTCCTGTTGAGCCGATCGCGTGCCATCACTCAAGCCTTGGGCGGCTTTACCTGCTTTATACGCCTTCTGATTTTCGATTGGGACGCAAATTACAATAGCCGGTGGCTCACTTTGCTGTGCATTCCGTCTGTCTACTGAGGCTTCGGAAATGTCGTACGCACTTCTCGGAAAAGGGCGATTTCAATAGCGCTGGCTTTTTGATCTGCTTGCCTCACTTCGAAGGTATTTATCAAACGTGAGGTGCGAAAATGCAGAGCTCAAACGTCAAACCAAGCATCGCTCATCGAGCAGGTCATTTGATCGGCTCGGCGATCAGCCGATACCTAAAATGGGAAGCACGATTGATTCAGCGTCTGGTGACGGCAGGTGCTTCAGCGACACTCTGCAGGTGGGTTTTTCGCGCTATCAAAATTGGGGCGATCGGATTGCTTCTTTACGTGTCGTTCTGGATCGCTTTATTCGGTGCTGGGCTTTGGATTCTTCAAGGGATGGCACAGTCAGGACTGATGCCTGACGCTCGGGTCGATGACGATGATGGCTGGAGAGGTGGCCATTCGGGATTTGGGTATTACTGCGGGGAGTATCGTGTTGATCCAGGCAGATTTGACGAGGAGGATGAGTGAGGGGGATGAGAGTCTTGACCCTCACTCATCGCATTAGCTATTTCATCCCTGATTTAACTGTCGACTTCACTTTTTCTCCTCCTTCTGCGCCGGCGCTTTCGCCTCCTTTGGATCCTTGTTTTAGCCCGTCTAGAGCGGTACCGGCCTTGACTCCCACCCAGCTGAGAGCACCCATCCAAAAACCGGGCAAAATGATAAACATCGCCGCCATCACATAATTCAACAGCATATCCGCCTGCGTATTATTCGCCCCCAGCAACGGATTCAGCGTCGCATGCGGCGAGCTCCCCCCATACATCGCATCCAGAATCGTCGTGTCCAACCACCGGGCCAGTTGAAACCAGAAGTCGACGAAGATCATCGCGAACTGGACCAACGAGACCGTAATCACCGCCTTCAAATCAAACGTGCTAAACGTCAGCACCAACGGTATGCAGATGATCAACGCCATCTTCAGCAACGCCATCACCATCGGCAACGCCTGACGCACCACGTCCATCGCGGGAAAGTAAGCCAGCGAGCCGACACCCAATCCCGCAGCACCTGTCACGCGGCTCATGTCGTTGAACAGTGAGCCACCGACCTGACCACCGTAATCCGTATAAACCTGTCCTTGTGTCATGCGCTGGCTGCGCGGCGATGCCACTTCACGAATGATCGCGTCGTTCACTTCTTGAGGCGTCATGAAGCTCGCCCAGTTCACGAATCGCTCCATCAGGCTGGTATCGACCTGGTTGAGCAGACGAGTGCGCAGGCCGTTCGTGCTGTCTCCCCACCACTGGTTGCACATGGGAAAGCCGCCTTCATTTTTCACCCGGGGCATGGTCGCGTCACGCACAGGGTCGTACGGAAACTCGGTGCGAGGCGATCGCGAGTAGTAGGTGTCGTAATAGCCTGGCTGAGTGGTGAAGTAGTTCGAGCCGATCCAGTTGATGTCGTTCATGAGTTTGGCGTCCAGCTGGGGCCGGTTCATGAACAGTTTGGCCCGGGCGGAGGCGTAGCAGTCGTTGGTGAAGTCGGCGATTTCCTGGGCGAGGAGGGGGTTGTGAATTCGGGTGTTGCTGACCTCCATTCGCATTTGTCGCAGATCCGTGCCGCACGGTATCGACGCGACAGCGGCCGCGGTGACGGCCTTGGATATCGAGTGCACGAAGAACCACCAGGCCGGGACTTTGGCGCTTTGGTTATTCAGCGTGGTGAAGGATTGCCCCAGCGCGTGTCTTGAGGTTGCGGCACCTGGTACTGACATTGCTGCGACCGCGTGTCGTCGAATTTGAGCGTGTTCAAATCCAGGTCAACCATCGGAATGCCGGCGAACATCATGACCGCAGTGGCCACCCACAGGCGGTTCTCGATGCGCAACGTCGAGAGCATGCCTTTGTTGCCTTCATCGGCACCTTCGCCCCGGGCTTTGAGCCATTCCTGGAGGATGATTGCCACCAAGGCAAGAGCGAAAAGGCCACAGTCCATCAGGACTTCCCAAATGCCGTTACTGATCAGCCAGCCGACGAGGGTGAGGTAGTACTCCAGATAGTCATTGGTATAGAGCGTCATATCCTTCCTCCTATGCCCAATACGGCTGACTGCGGACAATTTCCGCCAGCACGAAAGTGGTGGCCAAGGCGATTTCGGCCCGGTTTATGCGCCGGCGTGACTCAGGCTCGCGAGCGAAAATGCGCCTACGTAGCCAGACCCAACCCGAGACGATTGCGACGTACAGCACCATCCGCCAGGCAAAGAAATACCAGTAAGAGTCGGCAAGCCAGGCGATCCAGCTTTCCAGGCCCCCCGTCAGGTAGATGCCGAAAATGTTGAAGAGTATTGCGACCGCTATGATCAGTACGGTGAGACCGATCAGCCCCCAGTATTTGAATTGGAAGAAACGGTTGTGTTTGATCATCCCTATCTTCATGACGCCTCCTATGGATTTTCTTGAGTGACAGGTTTTTGGGTTTCGTCCAGACGGTTCATCTCGGTATCGCCCTGGTAGATGGCGCGCGAGTTGTCTTTACGCTCCTTGTGGCGCGCGATGATTGCCGTGGCCGAGTTGCTGGCCAGCGATCGCCGGAGCTCGAGCTCCGTTTTCAGGTTGTCGATTTCCAGGGTGAGGTTCTGGCTTTCGCTGCTGATGGTGCTGGTGGCAATCTCGTTGGCCGCCACGTTGGGTTCCTTGTTGCCAGCGAGGAGGGTGCGCTGCAGGAGCAGGGCCTTTTCCAATATGCTGGAGACGGCGATCTCGGAAGCAAGACGTTGAGCCAGCAGTTCCTGGTCAGGCTCGTCTTTGAGGGCGGTGATGACACCCCGTGAAATGGGCAGTGAATTGCTGCCAGCCGCGGCTAGATTTTCAGGTGTGAGCTGCTTGCTGCCAGAGATGAGCTCTTGCAGTCCCTTGAGCTTGGCGTCGTACTCCTCCTGGATGAGCGGTGTGAGACCAACCCCCGCTGTGGCGCTGGTTTTGACGCAGGTTTCGCAGGTCTGCTGTTCCACTTCACCAAGAACTCGATTGGCAAACTGCGCTGCTTCGTCCGGAGACTTCCAGGTACCGCACAACATGCCGCTGTTGCAGCTGCTTTGACTGATCGAGGACGTGTCGACAGCGCTGCGGCCGTTCAGCAGGTTGTAGCCAGCTCGGGTGACCCCTCCGACGACACGAATCGGTTGCTGACTGCGTCCGCCGGCCTTCTGACCGCCAATCCACGGCACGCCGGTATTGCCCTTGTCGGCTTCGGCGGTTTTGGTCGCGGCGACGGCATCGTTGTTTTGGCTGACTGCTTCCTTCATGGCCTGGCCATCAGCGAGCGCGCCCCAACCAGTCTGCTTGCTGCCGACGTCGACCATCCTTTGAGCCATGGCCATGCAGCTGGACTTTGATCGATCAAAGTCCACGCGGGCCTGGAGGATGCCGTTGGTGAGGAGGTTGTACAGCCCGGGATCTGCGCGTTGAATGATCAGCGCCGGCAGGGATGCTACGGCACCGGTGGCGTTCTGGATGACGCTGCTCATGATGTTCTTGAATCCATCAGTCGTGCCATTGAGCTGGTTCTGCAGCGTTGTGGACAGGTCCATGTTTCCGCACATCAGGTTGCTGTTCCAGCCCATACCAACGCCGATGTTTTGCATGTTCCCGGCGCGTCCCATCGATACGGCACTTCCGCCGCCGATGCTGTACAGCACGTCGTCACCAAGGACACTGCCTGACGCTCCGGCGTTGATGGGCTCGGCTTGAGCGGTACCGATCGGAAGTACAGCGAGCAACATGACCTGCCGCCAAAATCGACGCAGGGCGATTGGATAAAACCGGTCCATGGTTTGGCCTCCTGAGAGTTGAATGAATTAATAAGCGCCGGTGCTGCCGAGGAAGGTTTGCCCTTCGCGCTTGCAGCAGCTGTAAGGACGCCAGAGCGCCCATGCGTACCCGCCGTCCCTGGCTTGAATAGCAGGCGCGGAGTCCGGGAAAACAGAGCAGGTGGAGCTCATAACAGGGGCTAGCTGCTGCCATTTACCGGTACGCTTTTCCGTCTCCCGCAACTCACCGGCTGGCCAGTAACCCGGCTGTGGCATGGCAAGTAGTGGCTGGTACACGTGGACCTGGCCATTGCGCGTGACAATGTCGCCAGCACGTTGGGCCATGACTGCAGCAGCCTTGAAGTCGTCGGCCTGATGCAGGAAACCGCTGCGCGGATAAACGTTGCCCCACAGATTCAAGGTCGAACGACTGCCGATCTCACGCAGACCTGGTGTGATGGATTGCGGATAAACGCTTTCGGGAACGCCGTAACGCCAACCGATGTAATCCAGGGTGCTGAGCATGTTGGGTATGTAAGGCGTGCCGGCACCCGAGCAGGCATAACCCGATCCGCTGGCGAAAGCGTTGAAGGCGATGATCCCGGGGTGGCCGATGACATCGACATTCTTAAATGCAGCCAGATTGTTCTCATGCACGTTGTTGGTCGTCCCGCTTCCACCGCCCTTGGACGTCGACGTGGCCGCGCTCAATGCCTGCACTTCAACCCACGGGTTTTGCCCGGTCGAGGAGTAGCTAGACACCACGGCATCGGGGACGTAATGACCGACCTTGGCAGAGGTTTTTACCTTGCAGCCGAAGGTGGTGCAGCGCAGCCAGTAGCAGACACCGACGACTCGGTAGTCCATGCAGGTGGGGGAAAACGCTGAGGGCACGATGATTGCGGTGTTGAGCGCGAAGACGGGTGTTGTCATCAGCATCAGAGCGGGCAGGGCGCGTCTGATTTGTCGGTGAAGGGCGAGCAGGCTCATGGGTTCGCCTCCCGATACGCCTCAATGCGATCGAGCGCGCGCTGGACGTTGGTTTCGCCGTAGACCACGTATTTTTGATCGACCACTACCGCGGGGCTTTTGGTGATGCCCATGCTCCAGGCGTCTGCGACGTCTTGGTGGGCTTTGGTTATGCGGGCGGTTAGGTCGGGGGTTAGACGTTGTTGGATGATGGTTTGGGCTTTTGTTGGGTCGGGTGGGAGATTGGTTGAAAGGTCAGCTTCCAAGAAGCTTGGGAGATCAAGATTTATTGAGCGTGTGTCCGGGCCTGCGCTGATGTGTTGATGGTTATCGGCGATGATCACGGTTTCTGCGTTTGCAACAGAGACGGCAAGCAGTAGGGTGGTTATCGCAAGCAGTCTCAAAAAAGCTGGAAGGGAGGGGGTTGATAGGTCATATGGTGGTGACATAGCGGTGTGTCCGGGGTAGGAATACGGACACAGTCAACTACGTGGAAGCGTGTGGTGCTTCTGGAAAACTGATTTTGAACGGAATGTATTCCCGACGGAATGCCCCGAGTTCGACCAAGAACAAGGACGGAGAACGTGATCCAGAAATGAATCAAGCCAGGACGGGAAATCAATATTTTTCGGGGTGAAAACTCACTTAGATATCGATGCCGACTCCGGTTTAGTTCATGGTCTAGGTGCTCGGCGATGAATAGGGTGGGGGTAATCCTCAGTAGCGAAATCCAACTACTAGATGCCATATTGATCAGTCTGAATTGGCTCGGAACTATAGCTAGCTTCGACTCCAAGCACCCTTACACAATCTGCCACCCTTCGCAGCAGAGAGGCTTCCCCACACGTCCCTACCTCTCATCTGTCAAAATTTAGTGCGATGCGGATTGACCGAAATCGCGGCGTGCTGTTTACTGCTTAGTACGGTTAGGGCTAAACGCTATTACTGATACGATACCTTCTCATATTTCGGATTTTTATCGGTTTAGTTGGCCTATCTCTAAATGTTAGTTGGCTTAGTGGTCCTGCCGGGGCTGAGTGGGCAGCCGCTCATGAGGAGTAAATAGAAGCTACAAGTGGTTGTCGGAGAGTCTGAGGTGAAAATTAAAGATTCGGTTTGCAGCCGAATTGCTTGCTACCTGGTCATTCCATGATCGGTTCGCTTATTGAGTGGTCTTCCTTTTACATGGACAGTTGATGAAGCTCTATGCCCCCCTTCGCGGAGCTGCGTTGCTTGCGGTCTCCATTTGCAGTCCACTAGTTAATTCAATGGACTACGCATCTGCAAATCATGCTGATTTGCTTGGCGTGTATGAGTCAGCAGCGCTCAATGATGCGCAGCTTTCGGCTGCCCGGCATGCTTATCAGGCGCAACTCGAAGCCGTACCCCAAGCACTCTCTGGCCTGCTGCCACAGCTGAGTGCTGGCGCCACGTCAGAAACGACTCGTCTTGAGCGTGACGAGCCGTCGCTAACCCGTGAGCGCAGTGGAACGACTTTTCGTGCCAATCTGAGTCAGCCGTTGTTTCGGATCGATCGTTGGTATCAACTCAAGGCCGCACATGCGAGTTCGGCTCAGGCGGGGCTTGAGCTTTCGGTAAAGGAGCAGGCCCTTGTGTTCAGCGCTGCACAGGCTTACTTCGAAACGCTTCGTCAGTTAGACGGTCTTGCCGCAGCAAAAGCAGAAGAGGCTGCACTGTTGCGTCAACGGGATCAAGCGCAAGGGCGATTGGAGGATGGCGCTTCGAGCATTACCGATGTCTATGATGCCCAGGCAGCTTATGACAATGCCCGCGCAAACCGCCAACTGGTGCAACGTAAAGTAGACGACGCTTACGAGGCTTTGGCCCGTCTGACTAAGCAATCCTATGACTCGATTGCTGGTATGGGGCATCACTTACCTATCGAACCGCCAGTCCCCAATGAAGCTAAGTCTTGGGTGACCACCGCGATTCAACAAAACTTGCAATTGCAAGCCAGCGATTACGCGGTCGTCGCTGCACAGGAGACGCTTCAGCAGCGCAAAGCGGGCTATGCGCCCACACTAGATGCGGTTGGCTCCTATCGAAAGGGTGACAATGATAGTTTCGGCTACAGCAACCCGACTGACTTCGGAGGGAATGGTTATCGGGGTAACGTTGCGCAAAGCAGCATCGGCATAGAGTTGAGTATTCCGCTTTACTCTGGCGGTATGACTCGTTCGCAGGTGAAGGAGTCCACGGAACGTCTTTACCAAAGTCAGGATGAGCACGAGGATCGCCTTCGCGAGGTAGTGCTCAACACGCGTAACGCTTTCCGTGGAATCAATGCTGACATCGAGCAAATTTTCGCCCGCAGGCAGAGCATCATTTCTGGGCAAAAATCTGTTGAGGCCAACCAAGTAGGCATGGATATTGGGTCACGTAATACCGCTGATGTGCTAAACGCCCAAAAGCAACTATATGCGGCGGTGCGTGATTACAACGATGCCAGATACGACTACATTCTGGACAACCTTAAACTCAAACAGGCTGCCGGTACCCTTAGCCCTAGCGATCTGAAAATTTTATCGGTGTACCTTAAGCAGGACTACGAGGCGGACCGTGATTTCCTGCCACCAGGGCTCAGGAAGCAAGTTTCGGGCGGCAGTAACGTTCTTGACTAACTAACGCTAGGCACCGTCCGCGCTGCATATTTCTACCAAAAAGATCTAGGTCTGACACCTACATCTTAAACTGTCGCAGAGTCTAAGCTGGCCAATTGAGACTAACTAGCCAAGCATATACGATGTCCAAAATGCTACACCTGTAGGGAAGCGAGATGAACGACCAAGGAGTGGGCGACAATATGCCCGAGAGCTCTCTACCGATGGACACCGGTCTGGCCTCATTGGTCATGCTGGCTAGATTCCATCATGTGGCGGCTTCCGCCGAGCAACTGGCGCATGAGTTTGGTTCTTCGAACCAACCCTTGGGGCAAGCGGACCTCTTGCTGGCAGCTCGAAAGCTTGGGCTTAAAGCGAAAGCTGCCAAAACCTCAGTGGATAGACTGGACCGCACCCCGCTTCCAGCAATTGCAGTGGATATAGATGGCGGTTTCTTCATCATCGCCCGCTTGGATCAGGGTAAGGCCTTAATCCATGATCCGCGTTCCCAGCGACCTGAAATCATTAGCTTTGAAACACTGCAAGCCCGATGGGCTGGGCAGGTGTTGTTGCTAAGGTCCGAAGCAGGAAATCCAGGCGAGTCCTCGCGATTCGATTTCACCTGGTTCATTCCGGCCATCGTCAAATACCGCAAGCTGCTGGGCGAAGTAATGCTGGTGTCGTTCGTTCTGCAGATTTTCTCGCTGATCACTCCGCTATTTTTCCAAGTGGTGATGGACAAAGTGTTGGTCCACCATGGCTTGACGACGCTTGATGTCATCGCTGTCGGCCTCGCTGGCGTGATGATGTTCGAATCCGCATTGTCTGGGCTGCGAAGCTACGTTTTTGCGCATACTGCTAGCCGCATCGATGTGGAGCTGGGGTCCAAACTTTTTCGACACCTTATTACCTTACCCCTGGCTTATTTTCAGGCACGGCGGGTCGGTGACTCGGTGGCGAGGGTGCGAGAGTTAGAAAATATCCGTAGCTTCCTGACCGGTAACGCCATCACCTTATTGCTGGACGTGCTGTTCTCCGTGGTGTTTATCGCGGTGATGTTCTACTACAGCGGCGTGTTGACGTTGATTGTGCTGCTCTCGCTGCCGCTTTATGTTCTTGTTTCGGTATTGATCACACCCGTACTCCGGGCCCGGCTCAACGACAGCTTCGGGCGGGGCGCCGAGAATCAGGCATTCCTGGTAGAAACCGTAAATGGTATTGACACGCTTAAATCCATGGCAGTCGAGCCACAAGTCATCCGCAAATGGGATAACCAATTGGCAGGTTACGTCGCCGCTGGTTTCAAAACCCAAACCCTATCAACGGTAGCGAACGAAAGCGTTTCGTTGATCGGTAAGCTAGTCACTGTTGCCACCCTATGGTTCGGCGCTCGTTTGGTTATCGACGGCCACCTTACAGTTGGACAACTGGTTGCTTTCAATATGCTTGCAGGTCGAGTGGCGCAACCGATCATGCGCCTTGCTCAACTGTGGACCAACTTCCAGCAGACCGGGGTCTCCGTGCAGCGACTCGGCGACATCCTGAATACCCGCAATGAGTTATCCCAGGCAACGCGCAGCGCGCTCCCCCCGATCAAAGGTCAAATCGAATTTGACCAAGTGCATTTCCGCTATCGCCCGGATGGTTCGGAAGTTCTCCGGGGTGTCAGTCTCAATATCCTTGCTGGGGAAGTCATTGGTGTTGTGGGGCGTTCTGGTTCAGGGAAGAGCACACTCACACGTCTGCTGCAGCGCCTCTATGTGCCGGAGCGTGGTCGGGTGCTGGTTGATGGCATGGACTTGGCTCTAGCAGACGTTTCTTCTTTGCGTCGACAGATCGGTGTGGTGCTTCAGGACAATATGCTCTTCAATCGGAGCATTCGTGAAAATATTGCTCTGAGTGATCCGGGGGTATCGCTTGAAGTAGTGATACAGGTCGCCAAACTAGCAGGGGCTCATGAGTTCATTCTGGAGCTTCCAGAAGGCTACGACACTGTTGTAGGCGAACATGGTGCTTCGTTATCCGGTGGGCAACGACAGCGAGTCGCGATTGCCCGCGCACTCATGGGTAATCCACGTATTTTGATTTTCGACGAAGCGACCAGTGCTTTGGACTACGAGTCCGAACGGATTGTGCAGCAGAACATGCAGGCCATCTGTAAAGGACGAACCGTCATCATCATTGCGCATCGCCTTTCCGCCGTGCGGGATGCAAACCGGATCATCGTCGTGGACCGAGGCCAGATCGTTGAGCAAGGTAGTCACGCCGAACTTCTGACCCATCAAGCTGGGCACTACTCGCGTCTGCATCGCCTGCAGCAAGGGGGCGGTCATGTCTGACACCGATAAAACCGGGCTCCTACACCGCTATCGTAGCGTTTGGCGTCAGTCTTGGCGTCACCGTCGTGATATGGACGTACCGAAACGTCTGTCCCATGAAGTGCAGTTTTTACCAGCCGCTTTAGAGTTGCAGGAAAAGCCCAGCCATCCCGCACCGCGAGTTTTCATGTGGGCGATCATGGGGTTCGCTGCATTGGCATTACTTTGGGCTTGCATGGGAAAAATCGATGTGGTGGCTACGGCCACCGGCAAAATTATTCCCAGTGGTAAGACCAAGGTGATTCAGTCCAGTGAGACTGCAGTGGTGAAAGCGATTCATGTTCGCGACGGACAATCGGTAAAGGCTGGCGAACTGTTGCTGGAATTGGATTCCACTTCAGCCGACGCCGATGTCAGTCGAGTCCAAAGCGATCTACTTGCTGCACGTGTCGACAATGCCCGGGCCGGTGCCATGCTAGACGCGATTACTTATAAACAGGTGCCTCGACCGTTAGCCGGCACTATTCGCGGTGCCGACCCTGAGCACGTACTCGCGGCAGAGCGCTGGCTTCATGGCCAGTATCAGGAATATCGGAGCAGTCTGGACACTGCCGAGGCAGAGATACGCCAGCGACAAGCCGACGTCCAATCTGCCCAAGCACAAGTCGCAAGTTTGCAAAAGAGCTTACCCATTGCGAGTAAGCTGGCTGAAGACTATCAACATTTGTTAGAAAAGCAGTACATCGCGCGTCACGCTTATCTTGAAAAAGAGCAGGCTCGTCTTGAAATTGAGCGCCAGCTTAGTGTCCAACAAGTCAATATTCTTCAAGCGACCGCTGCTAGACAGCAAGCGGAGCAACGCCGCGAAGGTGTCATCGCTCAAACACGCCGCGCCATGCTCGATTTGCTTCAGCAAGCAGATCAGAAAGTCTCTTCGCTTAGTCAAGATTTGGCGAAGGCACGTTACCAAGAAGGCCTCACCACACTGGAGGCTCCTGTAGATGGAACGGTTCAACAATTGGCTGTACACACCATTGGTGGAGTCGTTACGCCTGCGCAACCGTTATTAGTTCTTGTGCCGACAGGTCAGCCGATAGAGGTTGAAGCCATGCTGGAGAATAAGGATGTAGGGTTTGTACATGCGGGGCAGCCGGTGACCGTCAAGGTCGAAACCTTCACATTTACCAAGTACGGTGCAGTTGACGGCGAAGTGCTCAGCGTTTCCAACGATGCAATCGAAGATGAAAAACGAGGATTAATCTATAGTAGTAAAATTCGATTGACTAACGACTATCTTACTATTGATGGGCAGAAGGTTATGCTTTCTCCTGGTATGGCCATCACTGCGGAAGTGAAGACAGATCAGCGCCGGGTCATAGAGTATTTTCTTAGCCCCTTGCAACAGCATCTCAGTGGAAGCATCAATGAGCGCTAAATTGGATGCATTTAATTTTTTTAAAAATGCCGGTTGGATTGCGGGTCTAGCATTTTTTGTAAATATCTACAGCACAATGGCTAATGGGCAGTCAGTACAGTTGCCTAGTGAAATATGTGTACATGGTCCATTTGTGGTTGAGGTAAGTGGGTGTGAGTGTTCGCTGTTTAGGTTTAATGGTTCAAATGTGCTGACCTTTGGGTTTGATCTATCACGTTACAATATTGTCCGGGACTCTCTTGCAGAGACAAATAGTGTGATAGTTAGACTGAGGAGAGTGAGTAAAGCTATTTCTCGATCTTACTATGCAATTCAAGGGTTTCAGCCGGTTGACGTGAGTCGTGATGGTAGTATCTATGTGGTTAGGGGGTGAAGAATATCTGTTTTTATAGGCGCTGATAATCAAACTGTTTATGTGACCTCCGGTCTATCTACAGGTGAATCAGATCGCATGTATGGGAATGGATACGAAGTCCTTTATCGATTTGATCTGGTGCGTGTGGATTATAAGGATGTAGATAAAAAGATCTTGGATCTATTAAATAAAATTATCGTTCAGTGAGAGGGATGTCATGGGTTTGGTAAGTGTGTCGTCGGTGCAGTTGTCTTTTTTGAACGGTTTTAGTTATATAGTTGATCCGTCGGCCAGTTATCCATGCATTATTACTAAAGGTCTCGATGTTAATAAGGTTGCCGAAAAATATAGGTTTTATCATGCGTGAGTTTTCGGCTATATGTATAATTTTTGGTCTTGCTATTTATTTTTGTATGAGTGATTTTTTGGGTTACTCAAAAAAAATAAAGGTAAGAATAGACGCCCTAAAAAATAGCTCTAGTCGGACAAAAAAAGAGAATGATGAGTTCTTTTATTTTAGAATTACAGCTGTTTTAGGTCGGATTGGTCTGTCATTAATAGTTTTGGGTTTCGTTTTGCTAATTATTGCTTATGTCATGGAGAAGATTAAATGAGCAGTGCATCTAATATAGAAAGTGCAACAAATGCGATCCAGTTTGTTGGTGTGCAGATTGCGGCCAAAGTCGGAGGACCGTTCGGCAAGGCGTATGCTACTTTTTTACTTGGTCAAGGAGGCGCCGTAGGTAGTCTTTCAAATTTTTTTGATAAGGTCGATAAAGGCGAGTTAACAGGTAAGGATGTCGCAGATGTCCTGTACGACTTTGCTGCAGTAGCTGCCGGATTTGGTGTGATTACAGGGCTAGCGGCTCCCTGGGTTCTGACTGCTTTAACAGTTGGTTCTGTGGCTATGGCGATAAGTCAATATGGTCCTATGGTGTATGACTATATAACAAAAGAGGATCTGAATAAAACTATTGAGGACGGTATTGATAATCCTACTATTCCTGCCGATGCTTCAGTTGCCGACGCTTATAAGAGTTTTGCATCTGTATTCTCTCCCTTTACAAATATTGGTGAGGAACTAGTTAAGGATCTTCAAAGTAAGTTCGGTCGCGCAGAGGTGACTAGAAGTCCTCTGATTTTAGATTTGGATGGGAATGGGGTTGAAACCATCTCGGTCGAACAGGGGGTAAGTTTTGATCACGATGGAAATGGCTTCGCGGAAGCTACTGGCTGGGTCGGTAAAAATGACGGATTATTGGTTTGGGATAAAAACGGTGACGGTAAAATAAGTACGGGTAATGAGCTTTTTGGTAATAATTCTGCGTTGGTGTCCGGAGCAAAAGCTCAAAACGGTTTCCTTGCTCTCGTAGATATCGATACCAACCATGACGGCGTTGTAGACTCCCGGGATGAAGCTTTTTCAAAGTTGAAGGTTTGGGTTGATAAGAATAGCGACGGCATTGTGCAAAATGCCGAATTATTGACGCTTCAGGGCGCTGGTGTGAAGGCGTTGAACGTTGCGTACGCTGAACCGGGCATTGCTGATGCGAATGGGGACGTATCAGCTAACGTAATTGACGCAAATGGAAATGAACATCGGCAGACAGGTAGCTATATAAAGTTGGATGGCACTACCGCTGCAATGGATGATGTTTGGTTTGCGGTAGATCCCTCGAAAACTGTTGATCTAAGCTCGGTAGACATAAATTCTAATATTGCTGCAATGCCGGATATTGAAGGTTTCGGCAACGTGCATAGTCTGCATCAGGCAATGGCGCGTGACTCAACGGGAGTCCTTGATGATCTGGTAAAGAAATTCGCTGAAGCGGATGATGAGTCCGTACGTCAAAGTTTGCTCCTAGACATTATATATCACTGGGCTGGTGTTCAGGATATAGACCCACTCAGCCGCGCAGCTACGCAGATTTACGGTAACGTCATTGGAGATGCGCGGAAATTGGCTGCATTAGAAACTTTCCTGGGTGAGAGTTATTTGGGAACTTGGTGCTGGGGACAGAGAGACCCTAATCCCCATGGGCCCGCTTCTGCAATTCTGCTGCAAGCATTTGATAATCTTGCAGGGGTTGTCTACAGTAAGCTTATGTTGCAAACGCATTTGTCATCGTTAGTGAATTCCATACAGATAGATGTATCGACCAGTGGGATAGTTTGGGATGTTTCAAAGCTTGTAGTTGAATTTCAATCTCAATATGCGAAAGATCCTGAAGCTGCCTCTTTTCTTATGAGTGAATTTGCAAGTAGTTTAAAGGGTGCGGGTGGTTTTGGGGCTGAGGTTCTCAACGACTTAAGATCCAAAGGTGACGTCGGTGGATCAGGGTTTTCGTTGGCTATATCGAGCTTAGGGTTGGTTTCCTCTACCGGTGGTGTTGGCAACGATATATTAAACGGTACTTCTCAAGACGATTATCTTTTTGGTATGGCGGGAAATGATCGTCTATATGGTGGTTCCGGCGACGATGTCTTAGTTGGGGGGATCGGTAACGATTATCTGGTTGGGGGGGACGGAGCTGATACTTATATTTACGATAAGGGAGATGGGTCTGATACTCTCCTTAACTCGGATACCGATGCTGCTGGCACCAAGTTAGATGTACTGAAATTTGGCGAACATATAGCGGTAGATGACGTCATCCTTAATCGTAATTTTTATGATTTGATCATTCGGTTCAAGGGAAGTTTGGATACAGTTACTATTCAGAGTTATTTCGACGATCAGAGTGTTGCGAATCATGGGTACTCTGTAGAGCAAATTCGTTTTGCAGATGGCACTGTTTGGACCGTTGAGGATGTTTCGCTAAAAGTCCTCGTAAGCACCAGCGGAGATGACAGTATTTGGGGCGGGAGCACTGACGACTTGCTCTCTGGCGGATTGGGTAATGACACTCTGTATGGCCAGGCAGGGCGGGACATCCTAGAAGGGGATCAGGGTGACGATAAACTATACGGAGAAGATGGTGACGATAGTCTAGACGGTGGTGCCGGCACCGATACTCTTTTTGGCGGCAATGGGAATGACATCCTCTTGGGTGGGGATGGCAACGATTCCCTTTCAGGAGATAACGGTAACGATGTGCTCGAAGGTGGAATGGGTAATGACACCCTGACCGGCGGTGCAGGTTCTGACATCTATCGCTTCAGTCGTGGCTGGGGTCAGGACTCGATCAACAACTACGACACAAGCGCCGGTAAAATCGATGCGATCGAATTCAGCGCGGATATTGCGTCCGGAGACATCGTTGTGACTCGTTCCGGTGATGATCTGGTCCTGTCACTTCGTGGAACAACGGATCGGATTAACGTATCAAGTTACTTCAGCAACGATGGTGTCAGCGACTACAAACTGGAAGCGATCAACTTCAGTAACGGCACCAGTTGGACGTTGGACCAAGTCAAAGCGATGGTGCTGCAAAGCACCGATGGCAACGACTCGATCTGGGGCTACGCCACCGACGACACTTTGAGCGGTGGTCTAGGAGACGACAGTCTTCATGGCCAGGCTGGCAACGATGTCTTGGACGGCAACGCGGGTAACGATTCGCTCAGCGGTGGTAACGGTGACGACCAGCTCTCCGGGGGCGAAGGTAACGACTCGCTCTCTGGCGAAGACGGCGCTGATGTGCTTATCGGCGGGGAAGGCAGCGATTTTCTTTCCGGTGGTGACGGTGCGGATATCCTGCAGGGTGGTACCGGGGATGACACTCTTTATGGCGATGCTGGCAACGATGTTCTGGACGGCGGCACCGGCAATGATTACCTGAACGGTGGCGCGGGTTCTGACACCTACCGTTTCAGTCGTGGCTGGGGTCAGGACTCGATCAACAACTACGACACCAGCGCCGGCAAAACCGATGCGATCGAATTCAGTGCAGATATTGCGCCGGGAGACATCGTTGCGACCCGTTCCGGTGATGATCTGGTGCTGGCCCTTCGTGGCACCAGCGATCGGATTAACGTGTCGAGTTACTTCGGCAACGATGGTGTCAGCGACTACAAGCTGGAAGCGATCAACTTCGGCAACGGCACCCGCTGGACGTTGGACCAGGTCAAGGCGATGGTGCTGCAAAGCACTGATGGCAATGATTCACTCTGGGGCTATGCCACCGACGACACCTTGAGTGGTGGACTGGGTGACGACAACCTTCATGGCCAGGCTGGCAACGATGTCTTGGATGGCAATGCGGGGAACGATTCACTCAGTGGTGGAACTGGCGATGACCAGCTCTCTGGGGGCGAAGGTAACGACTCGCTCTCTGGTGAAGACGGCGCTGATGTACTCATTGGCGGCGACGGCAGCGATACGTTGTTCGGCGGCGCCGGTGACGACCTCCTGCAAGGTGGCGCGGACAACGATATGTTGTTCGGTGATGCTGGCAACGACGTTCTGGACGGCGGCACTGGCAATGATTACCTGACTGGCGGCGCGGGCTCTGACACCTACCGTTTCAGCCGTGGCTGGGGCCAGGACTCGCTCAACAACTATGACACCAGTACGGGGAAAACCGATGCGATCGAATTCAGTGCAGATATTGCGCCTGGAGACATCGTTGCGACCCGGTCCGGTGATGATCTGGTCCTGGTCCTGCGCGGCACCAGTGATCGGATTAACGTGTCGAGTTACTTCGGCAACGATGGTGTCACCGACTACAAGCTGGAAGCGATCAACTTCGGTAACGGCACTAGTTGGACGTTGGACCAGGTCAAATCGATGGTGCAGCAAAGCACAGATGGTAATGACTCGATCTGGGGTTACGCCACCGATGACACCTTGAGTGGTGGTCTAGGGGACGACACTCTTCATGGCCAGGCTGGCAACGATGTCTTGGACGGCAATGCTGGGAACGATTCACTCTTTGGCGAAGACGGCGCTGATGTGCTTAACGGTGGAGCAGGCAGCGATACGTTGTTCGGCGGCGCCGGTGACGACCTCCTGCAAGGTGGCGCGGACAACGATATGTTGTTCGGTGATGCTGGCAACGACGTTCTGGACGGCGGCACTGGCAATGATTACCTGACTGGCGGCGCGGGCTCTGACACCTACCGTTTCAGCCGTGGCTGGGGCCAGGACTCGCTCAACAACTATGACACCAGTACGGGGAAAACCGATGCGATCGAATTCAGTGCAGATATTGCGCCTGGAGACATCGTTGCGACCCGGTCCGGTGATGATCTGGTCCTGGTCCTGCGCGGCACCAGTGATCGGATTAACGTGTCGAGTTACTTCGGCAACGATGGTGTCACCGACTACAAGCTGGAAGCGATCAACTTCGCCAACGGCACCAGTTGGTCGTTGGACCAGGTCAAGACGATGGTGCTGCAAAGCACCGATGGCAATGACTCGATCTGGGGCTATGCCACCGATGACACCTTGAGCGGTGGTCTAGGGGACGACACTCTTCATGGCCAGGCTGGCAACGATGCCTTGGACGGCAACGCGGGTAACGATTCGCTCAGTGGTGGAACTGGCGATGACCAGCTCTCTGGGGGCGAAGGTAACGACTCGCTCTCTGGCGAAGACGGCGCTGATGTGCTTAACGGCGGAGCAGGCAGCGATATGTTGTTCGGCGGTGCTGGTGACGACCTCCTGCAAGGTGGCGCGGACAACGATAGTTTGTACGGCGATGCAGGCAACGACCTCCTGGAAGGCGGCACCGGCAATGACTACCTAACTGGCGGCGCGGGCTCCGACACCTACCGCTTCAGCCGTGGCTGGGGTCAGGACTCGATCAACAACTACGACTCCAGCACCGGGAAAACCGATGCGATCGAATTCAGCGCGGATATTGGGCCGGGAGATATCGTTGCGACCCGTTCCGGTGACGACCTGGTCCTGTCACTTCGTGGCACAACGGATCGGATTAACGTGTCGAGTTACTTCGGCAACGATGGTGTCAGCGACTACAAGCTGGAAGCGATCAACTTCGGTAACGGCACCAGTTGGACGTTGGACCAGGTCAAGGCGATGGTGCTGCAAAGCACCGATGGCAACGACTCGATCTGGGGCTACGCCACCGACGACACCTTGAGTGGTGGTCTAGGGGACGACACTCTTCATGGCCAGGCTGGCAACGATGTCTTGGACGGCAACGCGGGTAACGATTCACTCAGTGGTGGAGCTGGCGATGACCGGCTCTCTGGGGGTGAAGGGAACGACTCGCTCTCTGGCGAAGACGGCGCTGATGTGCTTAACGGCGGAGCAGGCAGCGATACGTTGTTCGGCGGTGCCGGGGACGACCTCCTGCAAGGTGGCGCGGACAACGATATGTTGTCCGGCGATGCTGGCAACGACGTTCTGGACGGCGGCACTGGCAATGATTACCTGACCGGCGGCGCGGGTTCTGACATCTACCGCTTCAGCCGTGGCTGGGGTCAGGACACAGTTGCTAACTACGATTCCACCAGCGGCAAAACCGATGCGATCGAATTCAGTGCGGATATAGCTGTTGAGGATATTGTCTTAACCCGTTCCGGCTTCGATCTAGTCCTGAGTTTGAAAAACTCCAATGACCAGATCACTGTTTCCAGCTACTTCAGCAACGATGGCGACAATCCATACCAGGTCGATGAAATCCGTTTTGCTGATGGGACCAAATGGAGCGTCAACCAAGTCAAGGTAATGGCCGCGTTCAAAAGCACCGATGGCAATGACGTGTTGACTGGCTACTCTTCTGACGACCATATCAGTGGTGGTCTAGGTGACGATATATTATTCGGGCAAGCCGGAAACGATGCACTGTTTGGCGATGAAGGCAACGACACGCTGTATGGCGGTGCTGGCAAAGACGTGCTACATGGAGGTGCGGGTGCTGACCTGCTCTTTGGTGAGGATGACGACGATATTCTTGTAGGGGACGCGGGCAATGATTCGCTTTATGGCGGATACGGGAATGATGTTCTAGACGGTGGAAGCGGCAATGACACCTTGGATGGTGGCTATGGTTCGGACACCTACGTGTTTCGCAAAGGCTCTGGTCAGGACACGATTAATAATACCTCTTACAACGACACTACCCCGAACAAACTGGATGTGATCCGGCTTGATGACCTCACTGTTGCGGATGTCAGCATATGGCGAGAGTCGGACGACTTAGTCATCCAGATCAAGTCTACAGGCGACACCTTGCGGGTGGCATCTCACTTCACTCAGATCGATACCAACCCGTATGGCTACGCGATTGATCAAATAAAATTCGCGGACGGCACGGTCTGGGATGGTACGCAGATCAGAACAGCGGTTACTCAGGGTACTGAGAATGGCGATGGGCTAATTGGCTATACCGGCGCCGATACTCTATTTGGCCTGGCTGGTAACGACACCCTCAGTGGTCGTGCCGGCGATGATGTGCTTGATGGTGGCGATGGCAAAGATACGCTGAACGGCGAGGATGGCAATGACACCCTGTTGGGCGGAGCTGGCAACGACACGTTGTCCGGTGGCTATGGCAATGATGTACTTGACGGTGGCACGGGCAACGACTCCTTGGACGGTGGCTACGGTTCAGACACCTACATGTTCCGTAAAGGCTCGGGTCAGGACACCATCAGCAACGCCGTCTATAACGACACCACGCCGAACAAGCTTGATGTGATTCGTCTTGAAGGTCTGACCTCCGCGGACGTGATCATTCGGCGCGAGTACGATGACCTGGTCATCCAGATCAAGGAGACCGGAGACACGTTGCGGGTTGGATCGCACTTTTCCCAAAACAGCCTCTATGGTTACGCGATCGATCAGCTGCAGTTCAGCGATGGTACGGTCTGGGGAGGTGCGCAGATCAAGTCCGCATTGCTCATCGGGGCCGAGGGAGATGACAGCCTCACCGGTTATGAGACGGCCGATACACTCACCGGCCTGGCAGGAAACGACACCCTCAGCGGTCGTGCCGGCGATGATGTACTCGATGGAGGCGATGGCAATGACACGCTGAACGGCGAAGATGGTAATGACACCCTGCTGGGCGGAGCTGGCAACGACACGCTTTCTGGTGGTTACGGTGACGACGTACTCGACGGTGGGACGGGCAACGATTCTCTGTATGGCGGTTTTGGCTCGGACACCTATGTGTTCCGCAAGGGCTCGGGTCAGGACACCATCAGTAACGCTGTCTATAACGACACCACGCCGAACAAGCTGGATGTGATTCGTCTTGAAGGTCTGACTTCCGCGGACGTGATCATTCGGCGCGAGTACGATGACCTGGTGATCCAAATTGCGGAAACCGGAGATACGCTGCGAGTAAGTTCGCACTTCAACCCAGATAATCTCTATGGCTATTCGATTGACCAATTGCAGTTCAGTGACGGCATTGTGTGGGGTGGGTTGCAGATCAAGGCGGCGCTCCTCATTGGTACTAAAAACAGCGATTCGCTGACGGGCTATGCTACCGCTGATACGCTCACCGGTCTGGAAGGAGACGACACGCTTAGCGGCCGAGCCGGCGATGACGTGCTCGATGGTGGTGATGGCAAGGACACGCTGAACGGCGAGGATGGCAATGACACCCTGCTGGGCGGAGCTGGTAACGACACACTGTCCGGTGGCTACGGCAATGATGTCCTCGACGGTGGCACGGGCAACGATTCATTGGACGGCGGCTACGGTTCAGACACCTACGTTTTCCGTAAAGGCTCGGGTCAGGACACCATCAGTAATTCCGCCTATAACGACACCACGCCGAACAAGCTGGATGTGATTCGCTTTGAAGGTCTGACCTCCGCGGACGTGATCATTCGGCGCGAGTACGATGACCTGGTCATCCAGATCAAGGAGACCGGTGATACGTTGCGGGTTGGATCGCATTTTTCCCAAAGCAGCCTCTATGGTTACGCGATCGATCAGTTGCAGTTCGGCGATGGCTCGATCTGGGATAGTGCGCAGATCAAGTCCGCATTGCTTACGGGGACCGCAGGCGATGACAGCCTCACCGGTTATGAGACGGCCGATACGCTCACCGGCCTGGCTGGAAACGACACGCTCAGTGGCCGTGCCGGCGATGATGTGCTCGATGGTGGCGATGGCAAAGACACGCTGAACGGCGAAGATGGCAATGACACCCTGTTGGGCGGAGCTGGCAACGACACGCTGTCCGGTGGCTACGGCAATGATGTCCTCGACGGTGGCACGGGCAATGATTCCCTGGACGGTGGCTACGGTTCAGACACCTACGTATTCCGTAAAGGCTCAGGCCAGGACACCATCAGTAACTTCGCCTATAACGACACCACGCCGAACAAGCTGGATGTGATTCGCCTTGAAGGTCTGACCTCCGCGGACGTGATCATTCGGCGCGAGTACGATGACCTGGTCATCCAGATCAAGGAGACCGGTGATACGTTGCGGGTTGGATCGCATTTTTCCCAAAGCAGCCTCTATGGTTACGCGATCGATCAGTTGCAGTTCAGCGATGGCTCGATCTGGGATAGTGCGCAGATCAAGTCCGCATTGCTTACGGGGACCGCAGGCGATGACAGCCTCACCGGTTATGAGACGGCCGATACGCTCACCGGCCTGGCTGGAAACGACACGCTCAGTGGCCGTGCCGGCGATGATGTGCTCGATGGTGGCGATGGCAAAGACACGCTGAACGGCGAGGATGGCAATGACACCCTGCTGGGCGGAGCTGGCAACGACACGCTGTCCGGTGGCTACGGCAATGATGTCCTCGACGGTGGCACGGGCAATGATTCCCTGGACGGTGGCTACGGTTCAGACACCTACGTATTCCGTAAAGGCTCAGGCCAGGACACCATCAGTAACTTCGCCTATAACGACACCACGCCGAACAAGCTGGATGTGATTCGCCTTGAAGGTCTGACCTCCGCGGACGTGATCATTCGGCGCGAGTACGATGACCTGGTCATCCAGATCAAGGAGACCGGCGAAACGTTGCGGGTTGGATCGCACTTTTCCCAAAGCAGCCTCTATGGTTACGCGATCGATCAGCTGCAGTTCAGCGATGGCTCGATCTGGGATAATGCGCAGATAAAGTCCGCGTTGCTTACGGGGACCGCAGGTGATGACAGCCTCATCGGTTATGAGACGGCCGATACGCTCACCGGCCTGGCCGGAAACGACACGCTCAGTGGCCGTGCCGGCGATGATGTGCTCGATGGTGGCGATGGCAAAGACACGCTGAACGGCGAGGATGGCAATGACACCCTGCTGGGCGGAGCTGGCAACGACACGCTGTCCGGTGGCTACGGCAATGATGTACTCGACGGTGGCACGGGCAACGACTCCCTGGACGGTGGCTACGGTTCAGACACCTACGTTTTCCGTAAAGGGTCGGGTCAGGACACCATCAGTAACTACGCCTATAACGACACCACGCCGAACAAGCTGGATGTAATTCGCCTTGAAGGTCTGACCTCCGCGGACGTGATCATTCGACGCGAGTACGATGACCTGGTCATCCAGATCAAGGAGACCGGTGAAACATTGCGGGTTGGATCGCATTTTTCCCAAAGCAGCCTCTATGGTTACGCGATCGATCAGCTGCAGTTCAGCGATGGCTCGATCTGGGATAATGCGCAGATAAAGTCCGCGTTGCTTACGGGGACCGCAGGTGATGACAGCCTCATCGGTTATGAGACGGCCGATACGCTCACCGGCCTGGCCGGAAACGACACGCTCAGTGGCCGTGCCGGCGATGATGTGCTCGATGGTGGCGATGGCAAAGACACGCTGAACGGCGAAGATGGCAATGACACCCTGTTGGGCGGAGCTGGCAACGACACGCTGTCCGGTGGCTACGGCAATGATGTCCTCGACGGTGGCACGGGCAATGATTCCCTGGACGGTGGCTACGGTTCAGACACCTACGTATTCCGTAAAGGCTCAGGCCAGGACACCATCAGTAACTTCGCCTATAACGACACCACGCCGAACAAGCTGGATGTGATTCGCCTTGAAGGTCTGACCTCCGCGGACGTGATCATTCGGCGCGAGTACGATGACCTGGTCATCCAGATCAAGGAGACCGGCGAAACATTGCGGGTTGGATCGCACTTTTCCCAAAACAGCCTCTATGGTTACGCGATCGATCAGTTGCAGTTCAGCGATGGCGTAGTCTGGAATTACGACGATATTAAGGCCAACGTCTCCTCGGCTGCCTTCCTTGAATCGCTTCAACTGACTGGTACGGATGGTAACGACCGTCTTAACGGTGGTGCCGGGAACGATGTCCTCAATGGTGGCAATGGCAACGACATCCTGGACGGTGGCGCAGGCAACGACCGCCTCGACGGCGGCAGTGGTGACGATACATACCTGTTCGGTAAAGGTTCGGGACAAGACACCATTTACTATGCCTACGAAAGTCGGCCGGACAAGCTTGATACCGTCAAGCTGACAGATCTAAATGCTTCGGATGTCAGCATCAAACGCGATGGCAGTGACTTGGTTATCCGCGTGAATGGCAGTACTGATAGCTTGCGAGTGATGAATCACTTTGCTGGCGATGCTACGTCTGGCTATCAAATTGACCGCATCCAGTTTGCCGATGGCAGCACCTGGGATCAGGCGGTGATCAAGGCGCAGGTACTGCAAGGCACCGACTCCGATGAAACGCTTCAGGGCTACAGCAGTGATGATCTGATCGATGGCGGTGCCGGTGACGATACGGTCTACGGTGGTGGTGGCAACGACACGCTCTTAGGCGGCGCAGGCGCGGATACCCTCAACGGGGAGGAGGGTAATGATGTTCTCCAAGGTGGAGCCGGCAACGACATCCTCTACGGCGGCAATGGCAACGACATCCTGGACGGCGGCGCGGGTAACGACCGCCTGGACGGCGGCAATGGGGACGACACGTACCTTTTCGGTAAAGGTTCGGGACAAGACACCATTTATTATGCCTACGAAAGCCGGCCGGACAAGCTTGATACCGTCAAGTTGACCGATCTTAATGCTTCGGACGTCAGCATAAAACGCGATGGCAGTGACTTGGTTATCCGTGTGAATGGCAGCACTGATAGCTTGCGAGTGATGAATCACTTCGCTGGCGATGCTACGTCTGGCTATCAAATTGATCGCATCCAGTTTGCCGATGGCAGCACCTGGGATCAGGCGGTGATCAAGGCGCAGGTACTGCAAGGCTCCGACTCCGATGAAACGCTTCTGGGCTACAGCAGTGATGACCTGATTGATGCCGGTGCGGGTGACGATACGGTCTACGGTGGTGGCGGCAACGACACGCTCTTAGGCAGCACCGGCGCGGATACCCTCAACGGGGAGGAGGGTAATGATGTTCTCCAAGGTGGAGCCGGCAACGACATCCTCTACGGCGGCAATGGCAACGACATCCTGGACGGCGGCGCGGGTAACGACCGCCTGGACGGCGGCAATGGGGACGACACGTACCTTTTCGGTAAAGGTTCGGGACAAGACACCATTTATTATGCCTACGAAAGCCGGCCGGACAAGCTTGATACCGTCAAGCTGACCGATCTTAATGCTTCGGACGTCAGCATAAAACGCGATGGCAGTGACTTGGTTATCCGTGTGAATGGCAGCACTGATAGCTTGCGAGTGATGAATCACTTCGCTGGCGATGCTACGTCTGGCTATCAAATTGATCGCATCCAGTTTGCCGATGGCAGCACCTGGGATCAGGCGGTGATCAAGGCGCAGGTACTGCAAGGCTCCGACTCCGATGAAACGCTTCTGGGCTACAGCAGTGATGATCTGATTGATGCCGGTGCCGGTGACGATACGGTCTACGGTGGTGGCGGCAACGACACGCTCTTAGGCAGCGCAGGCGCGGATACCCTCAACGGGGAGGAGGGTAATGATGTTCTCCAAGGTGGAGCCGGCAACGACATCCTCTACGGCGGCAATGGCAACGACATCCTGGACGGCGGCGCCGGTAACGACCGCCTGGACGGCGGCAATGGTGACGACACGTACCTGTTTGGCAAGGGGTCGGGACAAGACACCATTTACTATGCCAATGAAAGCCGAGCGGATAAGGTCGATACGGTCAAACTGACCGACCTTAATGCTTCGGACGTCAGCATCAAACGCGACGGTTACGACCTGGTCATCCGCGTGAATGGCAGTACCGACAACCTGCGGGTCATGTATCACTTCGCTGGCGATGCTACGGCTGGCTATCAGATTGATCGCATCCAGTTTGCCGACGGCAGCTTCTGGGATCAAACCACAATCAAGGTACAGGTGCTGCAAGGCTCCGACTCCGATGAAACGCTTCTGGGCTACAGCAGTGATGATCTGATTGATGCCGGCGCGGGTGACGATACGATCAATGGTGGGGGCGGCAACGATACGCTTCTGGGCGGCGCAGGCGCGGATACCCTTAACGGGGAGGAGGGTAATGATCTTCTCCAAGGCGGAGCCGGCAACGACATCCTCTATGGCGGTAATGGCAATGACATCCTGGACGGCGGCGCCGGTAACGACCGCCTGGACGGCGGCAGTGGTGACGACACCTACCTGTTTGGCAAGGGGTCGGGGCAAGACACCATTTACTACGCCTACGAAAGTCGAGCGAATAAGGTTGATACGGTCAAGCTGACTGATCTGAACGCTTCGGACGTCAGCATCAACCGCGATGGCAACGACCTGGTCATCCGCGTGAATGGCAGTACCGATAGCCTGCGGGTCATGTATCACTTCGCTGGCGATGCTACGGCTGGCTATCAGATTGATCGTATCCAGTTTGCCGATGGCAGCTTCTGGGAGCAGACCATGATCAAGGTGCAGGTCCTGCAAGGTACAGACGCTGATGAATCGTTGTCGGGTACGAGTAACGATGATGTTATCGATGCTCATGCCGGTGACGATACCGTTAATGGCGGAGGCGGTAACGATACGCTTCTGGGCGGCGCAGGCACGGATACCCTCAACGGGGAGGAGGGCAATGACCTGCTTCAAGGGGGGGCAGGGAACGATATCCTTAATGGCGGAAACGGTAATGACATCCTGGATGGCGGAGCCGGTAATGACCGCCTTGACGGCGGCAATGGTGACGACACCTACCTGTTCGGCAAGGGGGCGGGACAAGACACCATTTACTATGCCTACGAAAGTCGACCGGACAAGCTTGATACCGTCAAGCTGACCGATCTTAATGCTTCGGACGTCAGCATCAAACGCGATGGCAGTGACTTGGTTATCCGCGTGAATGGCAGCACCGATAGCTTGCGAGTGATGAATCACTTCGCTGGCGATGCTACGGCTGGCTACCAGATTGATCGTATCCAGTTTGCCGATGGCAGCACTTGGGATCAGACCATGATCAAGGCTCAGGTGCTGCAGGGCACAGGCGCTGATGAAACGCTCTCGGGCACGAGCAATGATGATCTTATTGATGCCGGTGCCGGTGACGATACGGTCAATGGCGGGGGCGGTAACGACACTCTCCTGGGTGGCCTCGGGGCAGACACGCTCAACGGGGAGGAGGGTAATGATCTGCTCAAGGGAGGGGCCGGTAATGACATCCTCTACGGCGGCAATGGCAACGACATCCTGGACGGCGGAGCCGGTAACGACCGCCTGGATGGTGGCAATGGGGACGACACGTACCTGTTCGGTAAAGGTTCGGGACAAGACACCATTTATTATGCCTACGAAAGTCGACCGGACAAGCTTGATACCGTCAAGCTGACCGATCTTAATGCTTCGGACGTCAGCATCAAACGCGATGGCAGTGACTTGGTTATCCGCGTGAATGGCAGCACCGATAGCTTGCGAGTGATGAATCACTTCGCTGGCGATGCTACGTCGGGCTACCAGATTGATCGTATCCAGTTTGCCGATGGCAGCACCTGGGATCAGACTAAGATCAAAGCGCAAATGCTGCTGGGGACTGATACCGACGAGACGCTCCAGGGCTATAGCGGTGATGACGTGATCGACTCCGGTGCTGGCGACGATACCGTATACGGAGGCAACGGCAACGACACGATATTCGGAGGCGATGGCGCCGACACGCTCAACGGTGAAGACGGCAACGACCAGCTCCAAGGTGGAGCGGGTAATGACATTCTCTACGGGGGTAGTGGCAACGACGTACTCAACGGAGGGACTGGTAATGACGCTATGGATGGCGGCAACGGCGATGACATCTATCAGTTTGGAAAAGGTTCGGGTCGAGATACGATCAATAACTACGATACAAGCGGCGGAACTGATGCCCTGCAATTTGGCGCTGAAGTCAGCCTTGAAGATCTATGGTTGCGGCGCAGTGGGAGTAACTTGGAGATCAGTATCGTCGGTACCAATGATAAGGTCGTGGTCAACAACTGGTACTCTTCCAATGACTATCATATCGACCAGTTCAAGGCGGCCAATGGTAAAACCTTATTGGACAGTCAAGTTCAGAGCTTAGTCGATAGCATGGCGTCGTTCGGTGTTGACGCAGGGGCGGAGACTAACCTGACTGCGTCTCAGCACACGCAGCTGGAGGCGGTACTCGTCGCTAACTGGAAGTAAGCATAGGTAGGGGATTGGGGCGCTCCGGTTGTCGGTAGCGCCTCATTTTATTCTCAACCCCCTACACTACCTTAGCGCCCCTTCGGTTTGAGTTGTATGCGTCCGGCGATCACCTCTTAGGTGAGCTCCTTACGTAATTTTAGTTTGTTGAGCCAATATGCTGCTTTCTGATTAAGATACGAAAGCAAACGCTTGGTCCTTGAAAAAAAACGGGGTGATCATGGATTTTTGTACAGGGCCTAGATCGATAAATTTTTTCTGTTTTAGTTAGTGAGGATAGGCTTTTCGATTCATGTATGGAGTAGTAATTGTTCCGGGTGCGTCGGTAGTCATGATGAAACCGTTGCGTGAAGGTGCTTCGGGCCAGTTATAAGGCGCAAGAGGGCGCAAAGGAATGTTGATGGAGTATTCCCTCTCTATATTTTTATCAAGATGAGGTGTGATATTGAGTAAGCCCTTGACATCAAATTGATAGCTGTCAATTTTTTTGCATACTGCAAAACCTACAGGGTAAGCTTTGTAAACCGTCGTCCATAGCATTGCTCCAGATCCGGGGTTGTTAGTAGTATATATATCTTTTGCGATAATTTGTTCGCGGAAAGGATATAGCCAAAATAAAATCTCAAATTCGTCAGGGAAATTTTCATGGCGGTTGAGGAAGTAGCGACGTAGTGCCTTTGTTTTTATGTTTCGAACAATAGGCTTGTCGTCAGCTGCAAGCAAATGTCCTACAACGGAACGAACTATCTGATTCAGCTTAACTCCCCTAATTGACGCCACAGGTGACATCAGTAACGGGGCATTTCGGACGTATAGATCTATTTCTTTGCAAAAGCGAGACAGCGATGGATCCAGCTGGATACCCAGCAATCTATTGTTGCAGTCGGAACACAAGGTGCTTTTGGTGTAGCCATTTTGACTGATTACATTTCTTCGAGAGTTTGCGCCGGTTGGATCTAGTTTTCCTAGGATCTTTTTTGTAAGTTTTTGCCCTGGAGCACTAATTCCTTTTGGAAAAATATGATCCTTTGTCATAGGCCGTCTCAGGAGGCATATGTTACATCTCCTCCCAAGTATTTTATTTGTTTGGGTCTGATTTTCTTCGCTCATGAACGGTCCTGAGGTCCTGTGCTGGCCATAAGGTATCACTGTTGCGGGTTCCTGCCTATGTAACTGCTAGCGGAAAAAAACTTATGAAATGGTGTTATGTACCGCTTCTGATGGCCATCTGTTGGGAGTTATGCAAACCTCAATGATGAAATAAATTAAGTATCAATCCCCCTCATCCGATCAATCCTCCGCCCAATCTCAATCGCCGCATCCAACTCCCCAACCCCAAGCTCCCCCATCACCCTAAACCGCTCCGCCTTCTCCTCTGGCTCAGTCATCGCCATGGCCAAGTACAAGCTCGGCGGCACGGCCCGAAACAGTACCTCCGTCGACTTCGACAAAATCACCCCTTCAGTAAACTTCCCCGATTCCTTCCTCGCTGAAAGCATCAGCTTTTTCTGCGCCTCATTCAGCTCCCGAAACCGTGAGATTTTGGCCACTTCATCCGGCGGCATGTTCAGGCAAATCCACCACTCAATCATGTTCAACATCGGCTCTGCAGCCTTCGGCAGGTCGTCGATGTTCTGAGTCGCCAACCAGAACCAGGCGCCGAGTTTTCGCCACATTTTGGTGATCTTGACCACGTAGGGCGAGAGCAGGGGGTTTTTGGTGATGATGTGACCTTCGTCGGTGACGTTGATGATTGGTCGGCCGAGCATCTGGTCGCGTTCGGCGATGTTGTTGACGGTGTTGATCAGCGAGATGTACGCGATGGAGAGTTGGGCGTTGTAGCCTTCGCGGGCGTAGGTGGCGAGGTCGACGATGGTGATGTCGACTTCTGGCCACGGGCTGCCGTCGCTGTTGAACAGGTCACCGTCGGCGCCTTGGCAGAACATGTCCATGGCGTCGGCCATTTCCAGTAATCGTGTGCGTCGGGCTTCGGGCAGGGTGTTGTCTTGGCCAGCGTGACGGAGTGCATCGCGGACGTCCTGGGTGAGCACTGTGCGCTGTTGTTCGACGCAAGTTCGTGCGGCGTCGAGGATGCATTGGCGAATCAAGCTGCGGTCCGCGCGGGTCATCCGTGCTTCTTCTTTTTCTTCACCCCCGGTGATCATCAGTCGTGCGGTGATTTCCAGTTCACCCAGCACATCGCGCTCGTCCTCGTCGCTGGCATCCGTCTCGTCCAGTTCGTCGACGTCCAGGGTTTTTACCTGAGCGGGTGCGCTGATCAGGCGGTGGGCATCGGCGAAGGGCGCCAGACTGACACCAGAGCCGGGCGCGAGCTTCACTCGGTTCACGCTCATACCCAGACGTTTCGCAAAGTCCGCGAACAGACCAAAGCTGTTGCCGGCTTCGACAATGAATAACCTCGGGCGGTAGATTGCGGTGATCTGGTTGAGGATGTTGTTCAGTGTGGCGGACTTACCGGAGCCCGTAGGGCCGAACAGGAAGAGGTGGGCATTCATCTGCCGATCGAGGCGGTTGAGCGGATCGACTGTGATCGGGCCGCCGCCACGGTTGAAGAAGGTGATGCCTGGATGGCCGGTGCCTTGGCTGCGACCCCAGACGGGCGCCAGGTTGGCGATGTGCTGGGCAAACATCAGTTGGGTGTACCAGTCTGCGTTTTTCATCCCCGGGTTGTAGGTGCAGGGCAGCCAGCGCAGGTAGCTGTTGAGCGGTGCGACCTCGTGTTCGTCTCTTACAGGCTGCAGCCCGGCGTTGAGCATGACGTTGTTCAACTGCAGGGTTCGGGCGTCGAGCTGGGCCAGATCCTGGCCGCGCAGGTAGAACACGACACTGGCGCGGTACAGCTTGTGTGAGCTGCCGATCAGCGATCGGGCTTCGTGTACGTCTCGCCGTGTTTGTTCGGAGTCCAAGGTGTCGCCGACCGACTTCTTGGCCAAGTGGTTGAGGTGTGCTTCGAGCATGTCTTGCGGTGTGACCACGAGGGTGATGCACAGGACGGTGTCCTCGGGCATCTGGTCGAACAGAGCGTTGATAGCATCGCCGCCTTTGCGGGTTTCACCGGTGAGATGGCCTGTCACCGGTGGCGAGCGCAGCCGATCGAGGATGACGACCCGGTGGGGCATTTGATCGAAATACCAGAGACCATGTTCTGCATCCGATCGCGGCTGCTCGAAGAACAGGCGCTGCGCGAAGTCGGTACCGCTGGCCAGCTCCAGCTCGCCGGGTTCGGCGGTGTCGGGATAAGTCGTCGCTTCATAGAAACGCGCTCGGTCTTCTGGAGACGGACCCAGCAATGTGGGGTGAGGATTGAACCAGCGCAACAACCAATTGTGGATCTGTGCGCCGTCCATGCGACTGGATTTCACTCCGACGTTTCCCAGCCCGCCCACCAGCCGATCGCAAATAGCGTTCAGTGCCTGTTCCGGGGTTTGGCCGCGTCGAGCGTCTGTGCCCTTGCTGCGTCGATAGACGACCAGACGTACGCGTCGAGACTGACCACGCCAAGGCAGTCGTGTGACCGTATTGTCTTCGAACAAGCCGCCTGGTTTTGAGATCGCCTCTAGGTGTTGCTGGAACATCTGCAGGTAGCACTCACTGAATGCAGACCCTTGCGCGCGGGGCTGAACGTAGTCACGAAGCTGGTTTACGTAGGTGTCCCAGTTGGTTTCGTCTTGGGCGTAAAGCTGCACGACCCATGGCTGATCCTCCAGCTCATCAAAGCTGTCCTGTAGGGCGTTTTCCAAGGCATCGCGAACACCTCGCAGCCAATCAGCTTCGCGGCCTTCGGTGCCAATCTGGGTGAGCTCAAAAAACGCAGCCACCGACTCGCCATCGTCCAGCAACATGCACTGCGAATCGGGCAAGTATTCAACCCACGGCAACAGGTCGACGAAGCTCGGTTGGGATGTGTACAGGTCCTGCTCATCGGCTTGGGTAGCTGCATTCTTCTTTACCCCAGGCTCGGGAATTCCTTGCTCTGCCAGTTTGGAAACGTATTGCTCCCAGGCATCAGGTTGCTCAACTTGGCTCATCAATAGTCCTCGGTCCGTTCACCGGGCATCGCGTACTGCACACGCTGGTAGAAAGGAAAAACGGTGCTGTAGCCTGGAATCGGGGCAGGGTCGGTACCGGCCAAATGTGGAAACACATAAAGCACCAGGTCTGGATTGGGCAGTCGCTTGAACTGGCTGTAGATCTCGTTTTGAGCGGTGCGGGTATAAGCCTGCTGTTGAGAGTCGTGTTCGGTCATGGGCCGACGCAGCTGCAGTCGAGCTTCCATGAGTTGTTGGTTACTCCCATGGCTACCCGTAGCACCGGCAGAGTTGGTCCAGAGGTCGAGCATGTTGTGCGGGCCGTGCGGCATCAGCGTGTCTTTGTCGGTGGTACAAGCTGAGAGCAGTGACAGGAGAGCGAACCCCAGCAGCGGATTAATCGAGCGATGAAGCATGTGAACCTCCTGATGCGTATTTCACTTTGCGGCCGTCGGGCTCGTAATCGATCTCCAGTTGCCGATCCAGGTGGACGGCCACCTGAGCGCCGGGCTGGACATAGATTGCGGCGAACGCTTGGCCATACAGCTTGTTGACCCAATCGCCGATGTCCTTGACCCCACCCGAGAGGATGGTGCTGAGTGCGGAAGTCCCGGGGCCGTTGGTGGTTCCGACGGTGGTGCCGCCACTGCTGATCACCGTGCCGGAACTGGCCTGATCGGCCTCAAGAAGTTTGGCGACTCCCGCGCCGGCGGCAGTCACCAGGCTCTTGCTGCCGAGGTATTGCTCTGCGTTGGAACGGCGAGCTCCAGAGATGCAGGGGATCCCGTATGGATCGCTGATCCAGCCGATGCCGCCCTGAATTTTGTCCATCTGGCCGCTGTTTTGCGTGTTGTTGCCTTGGCGAGTGGTCAGGCGCTGAGGTTGCGGCACTGTGCGTACACGACCGTCGTTGAAGACGAAGGTCATGCTGACGATCTGGCCGCGCACGCAGGACAAGGTCCAGTCTCCTGCTGCAGTACCACTGATCACCGCACCGGCCACGTCCGGCAGATCGATGCCGTTGGCTGTGAGGTTGTCCGGTCCGATCAGGATTTTGAAGGGGAAGGGGTCATTGACCGTGCCGTCCACCGGGACTCTGCCGATCAATGCGGTCATGGCCACCGAGCCCATCAGCGTTGCGTTTTCCGGCAGCGTATAGACCGGTCTGGCGGGTGGCTTGTCTTCCGTTTTGATGTTGCGGCCAGCGTCGCCGACAGCGGCTTTTAGTTCGCGCTGGCCCATGTTGATGTGGTCGGCGAAAGCGCTGGGAAAATTGAAGCCTTGCGCCGGTTTACTGGAGCCTGCTGGGATCGGTTTGCCCTGGGCATCGATCGCCGTGGCGTCTTGGGGATCAATCCATATCAGGCTGTCTTCGGAACCTCCGAACGCTTCGTTATCTCCGGGCTGCAAGCCGAGACCCACTGGCAGGTCTGCATTTCCTGACGACAGGCTTCTGGTGTCCAACTGATCCTTGAGTGTTTCCAGCAGGTTTTTCGTGACCTGTTTGTCCTGGTTGAACTGATCGCGGTCGTTTCTCAGCTGGTCCAATTGACCGCCGAGGGCACTGCGGATGCGTTGGTCGACGTCGCTTTCGCGTTTACGCAGGCGGTCGTTTTCTTCCTGCTGGGTTTTGTTTGTGTCCAGCAGCAATTGCAACTCTTTGCGCATGGCTTTGGTCTGGCCGACAAGCGTCGCCACGGTGTCCATGGGCGTGTCGCCCTCGATGCCGAGGCGTTTCATTTCTTCAGGTGAAAGTTGAGTGCCGGGTGCTGCCGAGTTGGACGTGGAGGGTTTGTCGCTGGAGCAGGATTTGAGGACCACGAAGAGCAGCACCAGGAGGATCGGCAACAGTAACCATTTGATCAGGCCGTTACTTTTCATCGCGACCCTCTCCTGGTTTTGGCAGGTTGATGGCCGCGTCGACATCGATCATTGCCGGTGTCAGGGCAGCCGATAACCCGTGGCCCTGAGTGACCAAATAGACAACGGTGGTGTCGGTGGGCGTACCGCTCCTACCCAGGCTTTGGTGCTGAAAAGTCGCAGCGATAAAGTCGCCATGCAATGCGCGAGGGTCAAGTTGTAGCGTTCCCGGGGCCTTGTTCTGCAATCGCACTGCAGTCACCCAAAAATCATCCAGCTGCCATGCGCCCAGCACTGAGGCTTCGATAGGCTGTATGGGTATCAGGCCGCTCAGATCCAGGTCTCGTTTGACCCTGACCTGGCTGACACCTTCAAGGCGTTCGACGGTCCGCAGCGGTGCGTACAGGTTTTGAGCGGCGTAGCGGGTGATCACCACGGGCACGGGTGTTTGTCGCGGAGCCAGTTCGGTTTGAGCGTTCTCTACCTCCGTCGTCGTTGCCTGCGTTGCCGTTACGACCTTTACGATTTTGACCGGTTCTAACGCTTGATCTCCCTCGGCATCAGTGGCCGCAATGTCGACCAACATGATCTCGCCGGTACTGACGTTTTGTAGCTGCAGTCGGGTCGGTTCGATCGGCTCATTGGCGCGCAAATACAGCGCGCCGCCACTGCTTTGAATTCGCAGCTTGGCTTTTAGCGAACCGGGAATACCGACGCGCACGTTTTCATCGACAAAGACAATGCGCTCCTGACCGACCTTTAGCGGGATTGCCAGCGGTAGCCGTTGCCACTGCATGATTTCAACCGCCTGGGTCGAAGCCGACAGTCCGCAGAGGGCGAGCAGCCATAGAGAAGGGCCTAATCGTGTCATTTCAATTCTCCTTCCGCCGGTACTTCCAGACCCGCGCGGTGAGAGCGAGTCGAGGACGATGCCGCGATACGTTGTGGCGTGCCGCTGTAGCAGTTCAGGGCCAAACCAAATGGATTGCGTTCCGGATCGATGTCCATCCGCACCACGTGCAGGGGGTAACGCACCAATGCGCGCTTGACTCTCTCCGAGCCGAAGTACTCATCAGCGGTCAGATCGAGATTGACCAGCCAGGCATCAGCGCCCAGCGTCTTCACGCGAAAAGTGGGATCGTCGCCATACCCGCGCTCAGGTATCTCGAAAACCCCGCGGGTCCGCTTACGCAGTTCGCCGGCAGCACGCCGTTGCTCGAACTCCGCCTGAAGCACCGTTTTGCAGCTGGGCGTCAGATAGGCGCTGAGCTGATGCAAGTTACGGGGATAGTCCTGCTCGCCATCGTTGGGCCAGCGATTGAGCTGCTGGAAGATGTAGAAGCTGAAGGCATACACCGTTTCCGGCGGCACCTCCCACCACTTGCGGGTGCTGCCAGAGCGCAGGTCGGGCGGGACATGAATCGTCATATCCCGCGGGGCCGACCACCAGCCTGCGCCTGCCAGTACCCCAAGTAGAAACAGCAACACCGTACCCACTCGTAAGGTTTTGACGTGGGATTCCAGCCGCGAAACCTCGTTCTTGAAACGACTCATCTGCGAGCACTCCGGCGCGTCTCCCACCGCCCGCTGCGCACCACCAGATCGCTGCCGCCAGTCCAGGCTGTCAGTGCCGGCAGCTGCTGACAGACCCGCCACTGCATCTGGCGGTACAACCAGGTCTGAGGTTTGCCGCGCTTGAGTCGGCGTAGAAATTTCCCGCCGACAAAAATGCCCAGCGCAACGGATCCGAGGATGGTTGAAGGCACCATGGCGATACTCTGTGTGAGCATCGCAAGACATATACCGGTCACCAGCCCCGCAGCAGCGGACAGACCAACTGACAACCAGAGCTCATCCGCGGTCATGCCCAATACGATGATGGGTTGCCGATTGAGTCGATTCGGCAGAAAGACCAAGGTGCCGTCTGAAAGCTGATCAGGAATCGAAGACATCGTGTTCGCCTCCTTCCGCTCAGAGAATTCCGCCGGCCTTGGTCAGCAACCAAATCGACAGCACCAGCAATACCGCACCGACAGTGCATGTGAGTCCGAATTGTCCCCACGTCTTCTTGCCGGTTTGTACCTCCGCGTAACTCCCGTACGCGTGATACGCAACGCCACAGAAACTGGCCACCGAAATCACCAGTGCGATCAGGCCTGCGCCGTCGAAAGCGTAATTCTGGATCGTCTCGATGATGCTGCCGCCTTCTCCGCGACTGGGTGCATCCATCTGCGGAAGGCCGGCATGAGCGATCGATGATAAGAACGCAGTGGTGCTCAATAGCGCTAAAGCCAAACGCTTGGTCATTTGATGAAAAGTCATGATTGCCTCCTCGGGCAGTTGGTTTTTGTGTGAGTCAGCTCAGCAGCAGGTAGGTGAGCAGGGTGTAGATCAGCAGCGCTTTCAAAACGAGAACGCCAAACTGCTGCTGGGTGAGTTGTCCACTGGTCCAGCCTCGGAATCCGCTTCCGATGGCCCAGGCTGTAAAAATCAGGGCGAGCGTTAGCGCTAATCCCACCATCAACGTGGAGCTGTCCTGGTGCGCGTAACCGCCGGCAGCCCGGAACGCATTGGATTGGGCAGAGTTCATGCTCATCGTGGCTGGTCGCTCTGTTGGGTGTAGTGGCCGGTCAACTCCGGAGGTTGACGTGGCTGTGCGCGGGATGGGGTTTGATAGGCCTTGATGCCTTGGCGGATTAGATCGATGTCAGTAGCCAGGCGTGGGTAGTCAAAGAGGTAGCGAACGCTGTCCTCCACGGGGAGCGCTTCGCTGGATTGGGCGATGCGGTCGATGGTGTCGAGTTGGCGCAGGATCAGTTCTAGGCTGGTTTGTTCGGATAGGGTTGAGTCGGCCTGGGTGTCTACGCCGCAGAGGAATAGGACGAAAGCGAGTGCGAGCGGGACTTTGTATTGGGTAGGGGGATTGGATGTGGCGGCGAGCATTTGGGTGGTCCTGGCTGCAACGGGTAGGACCAGCTTGCCAAGGCGGAGGGGAGGGAGCAGCTAGAAAACTAGAATGAAGGGAGTTTGTTTTGGGCGTTTTTTGACGCTGTTGGTACAAGGGGCATCAAGGGGCGGGGAGAGATTGATCGAGATCAATTTGTGGTGAGGAGGTACTTCGCGGGTGAGCGGCCGATTTCGATTCGAAATAAGTAGTTGCGACAGGCAGAGAGCGGCCGATTGTATTGAAAAAGTCGACTTCGGTTTCCACGGCAGAAAAGTACGCGTATGAGATTGAAGTCTGTGTTTTGCGCAGAAGGTTCAGGGCTAAGATTTGACGTAGCAGCGTGCAAAAAAAAAAGCGCTTTCACCGCTCAATGCATGGGTAGCCAGTCCATATACGGGCGTCAGGACGCCAAGTCGTAGCAGGTCTCCATAACTCAGGGCCGTGCGTTGACGCGCTTATCAGCATTGGGATTGTCGATTACAGTGTGTCCATCCCAGTACGAGCGCGCTACCCACTCATTGCTGAACCGCCTTACGGCGTCAACCTTGTCGTTGGAACAAACCATCTGAGGCCACTCCATATGCTGAGGATCGCATTGGTGCGGCAGGACATACACAGATTCAAATTTTCTCTGAAATACCTTGTAGTCATAGGGCGGCGGCTCAGCAGCATTAGCTAGGCTGGTCAATGGCAGCAGCAGTAAAAGCAGCAGTTGCATGGCAGTGCCCCCGTGTAGCATAGCTGGCAGCGTGCCAAATCTGAAGAAGATGCGACATGCACGTAGATAGGTCCGACCGAGCCAACAGTACATTAAGGCCACCTTAGTTCAACAAGCAGAGATGGACGGTCGAAATGCCAATGTAAAGTCAGCTACGGGTCGACTGCAGCCCGTACCTCCTGGTGGCAGTCGATCCATAGCTACCCACGGCAATCAATCCAACCGACAGGTCATGTGCCTTCGAGACTTGGAAGGGGTCACCTTGCTGGACAAGTCGAGTGCAAACGGTTGGTCTGGCCGAATGCAAATCCGTGGTCAAGGGTGTAAGTCAGCTTGATTCTGCTGCCTCGACATATGGTTGACCACCGGGAACGTCCGACGCAGCATCGGCGAGCATCGCACGGACCTTTCGGTCGCCTGTCAGCGCGGCGTAACTTTGCGGAGACCATTCATAACGAACATAGGCCGCCGCCACCGCCGTTCGAAGCCGAAGCCCCAGATCCCAGCCTCGTATCCAACCGAGATCTGGCAGCAGGGGCAATAGGATGTTTCGCGCATGCCAGGACAACCTCGATTTAAGCACCTGCCCGTGTAAGACATCGAAAAACTTCTCAATTACGTGGCGGCCACTGTCGCCTCCGGATAAAAGCGCTAGCGCTACGAGGAAACAGTAGAGCATGTCCTCCTGGTCCTCAGGGAGGTCATTGAATACATTGATGAGCGCGGCAAGCCAAGGGCTTGTACCCGCTGCGGCTACCTCCGGCGTCAGCCAGCCGAGTGCGTCGGCGAGCTGGTATAGAAGGCTTGCGCGGGAGACCAGGCCCATAACGTCAGGCTGGAGCAGGACTCTGGGTCTGCGTGTCAGTTCGTGCAACCAGGCGTCTGCCACTCGTGTGTTTGCACCATTCGCCGCCAATACGACTTGGGCCGCGGCGACGCCTGAAAACTGCTCGAACGCAACCTTTACAAGCTGTTCGTCGTTGCGCGGAAGCAAACGAGAGATCAGTTTCGTCAGGCCAGCAGTCTCGGAGGGGACCAGAGGGAGCAGTTCCGTTAGAGTGGCATCATCGAGCTCAAGCGCGGCATCCGCCATCAAAAGCTCCGGGCGCGCTTGCAGCATGCGCAGTCGGACACGCGGATAGGAGCGCGTAAGAAGCCAGAACTCCGACGTCTGGACGCCGCCGGTCACCTTCTCAAACACCGACCTGCCTAGCGGGTCCTCAGCATCCGCCGTGATCTCGGCGAGCTGGAGGATCTCATCAGGTTTCTCTAGCCAGAAGTGCGCGAGTCTGGCGACACCCGTACTTGTCGGCG
Source organism: Pseudomonas sp. ASL3 (assembly GCF_056680425.1). Lineage (NCBI taxonomy): Bacteria > Pseudomonadati > Pseudomonadota > Gammaproteobacteria > Pseudomonadales > Pseudomonadaceae > Pseudomonas > Pseudomonas sp. ASL3. Next base: position 1,374,310 of record NZ_CM155281.1, read on the forward strand.
GAGGAAAGACAGCTTCCCCCTCGTTCGACAGCACGAACCGAAGCAGCTCTACTTGTGCGGGGGCAACCAACACTCCATCCACAAGATCCTGCTTCAGATACGTTGCATCATCTAGAGTTGGAAAAGAGCCGGTGACGATCTCGATCAAGCGCTTTCCGGAATCCGCCACAGCCTTATGATCAATAGCCTTGACTTCGACAAGAGGCCGAAACGAGCCACGCTGCTTGCGAACGTCGCGACCGTAAAGCCAAAGGAACCGGCGCAAAGATCCGTTGACGCCCTCTTGAACATCGCGCGCAGCAGCTGAGAGCCACGGCGTATCGGGATCATCGTTCTGCGTAGCCCCATCCCTCTGGTTCGCGAGCACCGCAGTGATGTCGAAGCGGGCCGAACCAGTGGAGCGAGGCAACCGTGAAGTAGCGGTCTGGAAGCGAAAGTTACGCCTAAGTCGCGGCCATTGTTGGGACCAGACTGCAAATAGAGGTCCATCGAGCTCGCCAGGCGCGGCAACTTCAACTGTCGTACTGCTCATCGCGTAAAGAGACGCGATTAGCTTCCGCACTATAGCGTCGTCGACCGGCAAGTCGGCCCCAGCAAAGGAGGTGAAGTCGACCGGCACCGCCTCGCGGTAGCGGCCCCTATCAAGGGGAGCGGCTGGCCGAATCGCGAGGGCTTGTAGCACGGACAGATTCTCTACCGACTCGAGAAGCGCTGGCTCGATCAGCAGCGCATGGGTCCAGACACACCCAGGCCGAGGCATTTCCGGCGCTGGCCAAGTGCGCATAAGAACGTAGCGACCGATAGCGGGTACCGGCAAGCCCGTCCAGTACCCCTCAGAGCGGCTGAAGACTGTTCCTGGAGCGAGATCACTAAGTTCGGTGAGGAACGACGTTTCAGATCCCAGGGGTAGCGACGATGCCAGCAACCTATGCCCGTCATCGTATCCAAATAAGCATTGATCGAGTTTCATTCGCCCGCCGACATAAGCCAAATAAGCGGTGCTGTCAGGTCGTGCCCCTCGTCTTCAGGGCCGACGATTTGAATGCGCCTGCTCGGCGTCAGCTTAGCCGCCTCACCCACTGCCGACTGGTCCTCCAGACTCACGCCCTGCGCGGAGACTCCATACACTTCATGCTTAAAAGAGTCTCCATTCGCTCTCAAGAACTGATCGACAAGCGGCATGTTCGCGGCGAGCCATTGCCGAGGGGCAAGCTCCATACCGCGGGTGAGATCCCATGCGGAAATCATTATCGCAAGACGTCGACTGCGAGGTGTGAACGGATGGCGTACGAAGTCACTGAACAATTGTACAATCCTGACTTGCGCAGGCAGCAACTTCGGCTCCCATTCACGCAATGAGGCCGAAGCTATCCCATCTCCCGCGTCTTCCGCCGGATCAGCCGCAGCACCTCCTATCGCGGTTGCGCCACCGCCGGGGAGCCTCGCGTTCAATTCGGTTACGGAAAGGGCATCATCCTTCACGTCGGCGTTGATGAAAAACAAGATGCCGTCGTCAACGGCGACTTGTTCGAGGAATTCGGCCCGGCAACGCCGCTCCTCCACCTGAAGGTCGAAGGTCTCTCCGGCAAGGTCCGGGAAGAACGCCGCGCCGCTCACGCCAGTCTCGCGATCAAGTAAATGGATGGTCACATTCATGTCCCCGACCTGAGACGTCCGAGGTACCTTCTGAAAGGTACGCCACGCCTCCGCGATGCGATTAAGATAAGAAAGGTCGCCGCGGTAACCGTTCAGCTTGAGGCGACACTCGGTCTCGTCGGCCTCTACGAGGTGCCAGAGCGCCGCCAAAAAGGTAGTCTTACCCGACGCGGGCAACCCCATGATGACGAAGCTCGCCTTCATTTCACGATCCTTCTGAGTATAAGTCTATCGAACTCATCCGACAGCGCCGGCAGCTCGGGGTTGTCGATTGGTGGTTGCTTCGCGGGCCGCAGCCAACTTTGCAGGAGAGGTTCGAGGCCGCGCGCGGGCTCGACAACTCCGTCTGGATCGCGTGCGGCCGTGTGGAACGTCTCGACCTTGAACCGCCCGTCGAGCAGATTGGCAAGACGCTCCTCGAAGTCAGACAGCGCAGCCCGCGCGCCGGCCGCTGCGTCGCTCTCAAGTAGATCCCACTTGGTGGTGACTAGCTGGACCTGTGATTGGGCGCCAATGTTCCCTGCGGCTGCTAGCGCACGTGCGATGTTCCGGACTGAGGCGAAAACTTCAGCGCGTCTGCGGTCGTCTGCGACCCGTTCGCCGTCGATGATGAACGCGATAGCGCTAGCCTTGCGAATCTCGATCAGATCGGCGGCAAGCTCCGGCCTATCACGAACCTCGCGGTAGACTTCGCCGGCGCGCTCAGAAATTAGAAGGTCGGTCCGTTGGAGGTCGGATTCATCCGCCACGGCGAGGTGGAAGAAGCGTAACCCATCCTGAGCTGACGTGCGGGGCGTGTCCGGACGCCCAGCGCCCGACTCGGCGCGCGACTGGAAGCTTTTCTTCTCGTAGCCTATGAGGCTTAGGCTGTGGGCAAAGAGAGCGTTGGCGAAGGGACCGCGTAGGAACCGCTCGTACATTTCGGTGACCAGAGTCGTCTTGCCACCGTTCCGTTCTCCGACCACCGCGATCACCGATGCCGGTTGCCAACGGAGTAACGCATCGGCATCTTCCACCGTTAACATAGCCGACGGTGGAAGCGTTACCCATCGCAGATCAAGATCGGCTGCCTGCCCTGCCTCCGGTTGCTCAAATACATCGACGTCTGCGTCGACTTCGCCGTGCTCGTCCATCACAGAAGCTGACCTAATAGGTGTTCGCAGTAGAGTTGCTCCGCCAGCGAAAGTGGATCGAACGATACTGAAGCGTCTAGGCCAGTTTTAGTCTTAAATTGCGCATGCCACGCGCCGATCCCCAGCATACGAGCAAGGTAGATCGCTGCCGTGACAGGAGCAAGTCTCGGTGGCAGCTTATTCGGAAATACTTCCAAGCGCTCAATATCCTCTGCGGTAAAGCTATCAACTGCCGTAGCGAGATCACGAGGCTGCGCCCCTTTCGTCCACTTGGCTAATGCGATCACCCGCTCCAGCATCGCCGGTGCCGCGACCGGACCGAGCAAAGATTCTGTAGTTAAAGCGCCGAGATCCACAGCGCCAACTAGCGCTGCCTGCTGAGGGCTAAAGTTATCGAAACTGCGTTCAAGTGACCTGCTGTGACCGCCGAACAGCCACCAGAGCATCTGGCTCTCCTCGCGCATCAATTTCACCTGCTCATTGAGCGCAGTTAAAGCGTTCGTAGACTGGGCTGCGGTGGTCTTCGCCGATGCCTGCGCTTCAGATCTGATCTTGCCAAGCATTGCCAGAAGCGTCGCCCAGTCGTTTGGGGTGATGGCTGTAATTTCTTCACTAAGTTGGGGGGTGATCGTCGCCACTACCTTGGTATGAACCTCCCCGGGCCTGCGCTCTGCCACCGAAAGCCGCCCAAGGGCCTCTCTCGCGTCGCTCAGGAGCCATCCTGACTGAGAAGGGCTCCGGTGTCCCATGACACCACCTACAATCACAGCCAGGATTGCCTCGGAACGCTCATTGGCCACCAGCTCGCCCAGCATCAATGCTGCAAGCACCCGTGTCTCGCGCTCATTGTTCACGAGGCTAAAACTTGCGTCTTCTTGAATGAACTGGTCCCTAAGCCAGCTCAAGTCGAGCCCAGTGCTGCCATAGTAAACGGCCGCTAGATCTAGGATGTGCGCATCCGTGATGTTGTCGACAATGCGTTTGGCAGGCTCCTGCCGAGAGGTAATCACTTGAGAGCTGGGCTGTAGCCCTGCCTCGGCGTAACGATCCGCGAACGTAAATTTGGCCATTAACAGTCCCTTTTAACCTTGTTCTGCTGCATATACTGCTTCGGCGAGCGCATCTAGCTTTCCGCGCTCGTGTGCTCGGAGGAATGCGCGCCTGAAGCGCTCGTGGTCGGGCTGGCCCATGTCCTCGTCTTCCAGAAGCTCCAGCCTTCCCGCGATTTCCGACTTCTTACTGAAGGAAAGTCGGTAGAAGCGCAGGCCTAAATCTCGGAGGGTGTTCATCGCATGTCCTCCCTCGATGGGCAATGCAGCACCTCCGACCACAGGCTCCGAGGAGTCGCCGGGGAGCGCGGTCGGGTATAGTCTCGCAATGGGTGGTGACCACCGGTCTAGCCCGATGAGATGGTCGAACACGGGGGAGGCTCTGTCCATCTTCGCTTGGAAACCTCCGGGTGCCGTCTGCCACACTCTCACGTGGGCCTTGATTCGAAGCATGCGCGCATCAGGTCCACCGTCAACGGATAGTTCGATTAGGTTATAGCCCGGCTCCCATCCCTCCTCCTGTCGATCGGGGTTAGCGGCGCTGGCGGTCAGCCTCACGTAGTCGCGATTCATGTCGATGCGGTTCGTGTGGACATGGCCGAAGATCTGCACAGGCGCCACATCATTGAGATGATCCTCCAGTTCACGGGCCTGCCGCAGCCAAGACAGGTGATGGTGTGCAACCACTAGGTTCACCACGCCATCCTCGCGTGTGATCTGCAGGCTTGCTGGGTCGACGAATAGATCCCCTCTCTGATCATGACGGCTTGACACAAATGCCGTGTTCAAGCCCCACAGGCGTAGGGTGGAGCCGTCGTTGAGCCTGAGGTCGCGGGTAGCACGCGTCCTCTCAGGTGGCAACAAATCGCAAAAAAACTGCAGTGCAAATTGGTTGTAGTTATCCAGGCTCTCATAAAGTAGACGGCCAGCATCCGGATCCCTCAGTTGGTGGGCGATCTCGGCGATCGGATCTTCCGCATGCTTGATCTGACGGTGGATCAATTGGACGAGATTGCGCTCGGCCGACTGACGTACTACGTCATGGTTGCCCGGCACAACAAAAACCGAATCCTTCGGACAACCGCAGGCTCTACAGAGTTCGGCGAGCCATTCCGTGGCATAGGCGAATTCCTCGGGATCGCCGGCGAAGGCGACGTCGCCGGATACGATGATTGCGTCTGGGGTGCCCAACTGTCGACATTGACGCTCCACGTCCCGGACCAGCTCGTTCCGCAGATGAAAGTTCGGATCTTGTACTGTGCGGATCTCGGACTTGCGGAAGTGAATGTCTGACAAATGAATTATAAGCAAAGCCCACTCCTTGGTTTTACCGATATCCTAAAGGATGTCGGCGTTCAGCGTAACTCGACCTCACCTATATACAGGTTGATGTACGGCTCGCATACCGATTCGGCGCAGTGTGACACGGCGACACGAGGTCTAATCCAGATACAACTAAGCAATGCCAAGCTCACCTGAAAGAATGGCAGCTTACAAGCGTTAGGCCATCCAACCGAGATGGCGGACACGGTGCGTTGCTGCCGACGCTGCCTGCACCGAGTATCTGGTGGCCTCGATGTGGTTACGACCAAGAATGACCTCGCCGGTAACGGTCCGGGTAAAGATAGGACGCTGGCGGAGATCATCGCACAAATCGCCCATCTGAATGGCCTGCTGCGCCGCTGGTTGGACCTGCCCCAGCCCCGAGCGCCCGACTCGCCATCGTGGACCTGCTAGTCTTCTGCCGGGAAGTACTCGCCGGCTATGGGGAGGAACTATGCGGCACCAGCTATGCCTGCAACGGCGGGTAGAAGTCGAGCGGGCTCAATTCGATCCCCATCTACTGCTCAATGCCCTACAGTCCGCCCCCGTCGGCGGTGAGATCCAGCTTAGCGCGCCCCAACTTGATGACCGGCCGACGTCCGCTTCGAGGTGCAGCGCTGCATCCGCGTGTTTCACAGCTATAACCTCAAGCGAATGATGAGCATCTTCGGCATCCAGAGATTGCTTGGAGCGATCAGAGTGTGAAACAAGCCGCTTGATCGTCAGCCTGCGGCTGACCTAGGCCGCCACATGAGGGGCAACGGTACTGCGTGGATCAATCCGTGCCTTCTTCTGTCGGTCCCGCATGTAACCCAAACAAATCCCAGCCTTCAACGCATCCAGCGTGTTTTCACACAGCCTGGACCCAAAGCGGACCCGCTCTCGATGGGTATCAGTGGAACATCTGATTCTGAATGCCTGCGTGAGCTGAGGCAATCCAGATACATTATTCCACCGGACAGAAATGCCCGCAGTATGCGAGTTGGAACAAGGAACTGTATGCTGGAAGCACACGCGCAAGGGAAAGCTGGAAGATGCTAAACACACAAGACGTACAGCAATTGTCAGAACAAATTTCGCGAAATGCACGTGAACTCAGCCGAGCCTGGGATTCCTTTGATGGATACGTGGATCACTGGAGAAAGCTGGCAGAGCACTTCTATGATGGTTCACTCAAGATAGAGCCCAGCGCAGCTAGATCAGAATTGATTCGCGGAACAATTGCTTCCAAGAGCTTTGCTACACACGCTTACCCAGTCGTGAAAAATGAGAGACTCTACATCGAAGTGCTTGTGACTGCTGAGTTTTCCGAACTAGGATTACGAGCGGAAGCTCTTCGATTTCTGGTTTCGTCCTCCGGAGACTTCCACCAGGTCGACGGAACGAAGGCGATCGACGCGCTTGGCGAAAAACCCAACTACACGGTATTGGTCAACCTACTCACACAAGTTCTCAGAACCCCGGTGCCAGCGCTACCAGAAAAACATGAACAACAAGCGTGTGACTCATGAGTGCTCCTTTTGGGGGCGCTCCAGGCTCAAATAGTGTGGCCAGATCGAAAGCAGGCAGACGTATCCGAACGACTGCTTTTGACCGATTCTGTTGAAAAAGTCGCTCCCGACAGTTTTGGGCATTTTCAGGGAGGAGGTGGGTTTTCGGTGTGATACGTTCGTGGTGCACACAGCCGACTTTTTCAACAGAATCGGCCGATTCCTACCTATCGCGACAAGCAAGTGTCGACCCAAGCAGGTATGGCACGTACAGAGCCAACTGCGTGATTTGCAGGAGCCAGACTCCGAACAATCCACCCCGGAATATCCACCGGCACTCTCCTAAAGATATTTCTTGAAACTACCCGCCGTCACACTGACCACCAACCCCAGCGCGGCCGCACATGGCAACAAGATCAGAACGGGGCTGATACTCACCGGCAAAGCCAGGTAGATGATCCAAGGCGCAACCACCAACGGCACGATCATTATCTTGGCTCGGTGATAAATGAACCCCGACTCACGACCAGCCCCAAACCGGCGCAGATCACGACGCACCAGCCCATCAACCACCCCCGTAAACGCCGCCATCAAGAACAGCGGAATGGTCAGCGTCAGGATCACCAATCGTGTGAGAAAAGTGAGGATGGTGTAGACGGCTGCCAGCCCATAGTCCTCGACGTAGATGTACAGCACGCCGAGGTAATGCTGCACGCCGTCACCCTGAGTACCGTTGAGCCTGGATTGGCTGGCGGAGTAGTTTATCCAGTCGATCAGCCCGGTTTTTTCGAACACCCACTCATACACCAGGTTGATCAGTTCCTTTGCCACTTTACCGGGTTGGTCCAATACCAGGCTTTGCACGTAGCTGTCGGAGATCCATTTCAACTCGCTGTTGAGCATGCCTTGGGCGTGGTGCCAGCCTTGGTTGGGCCAGTAGAAGTAGAGGCCGAGCCATTCGATGACGATGCTGATAAGCAGCGAGACCAGCATGATCCCAATGAACGCGAAGGGTAGGGCGAGTGTTCGGGCGATGACGCCTTTCTTTTGGACTTGCTGTTGCTGGGTTTGGGCGGTCTGTGTGGTGCTGGCCATGCTGGTGTTCTCGTGATGATGGGCGTTTGATCAAGACGCGACGGCACTTATGGGGGCGAGAAAGGAGAGGCCGCTTGATCATCGAGCAGGTCGGGCGGCAGGTCTTGGCCAAGGCCTTGGGTGCCGGTCGTGGTCCACCATTCGCCGCCGCCGTCGATGTAGCTTTTGCGCATGTTCTCGGCGAGGGTTTGCAGGTCTTTGGGCATGACTTCGTCCGGATCGGGCGCCGGCAGCGGCATGCGGATTTTCCAGAGGTTGCCGCCTTCGATCAGGGCGAACGCCTGTCCTTTGGGCAGGCTGACGATGTGCGCCGGTTCGATCAGCGGCACGCTGGTGGAGCTGACCCGGTCCTGAGTGTTGCTGGTGAAGTCGGTCGTGGCAGATGGGTCCGAGCTATCGGTAGCACCGCTGACCAGGGTGGTGGTGTAGACGTCGACTTTTGGCAGCTGCTTGGTGAGTAGCTCCGCGGTCGCGGTCTCTCGCACGCGCAGCATGAACAGGTTGTTGAAGTTACCGACAACTTGCCCGGCCTTGGCCTTGTTGCCGATCTTGGCTTCGATATCGCTGACGGTCTGGGTGTAAGCACTGACCTGAATGCCGGCGCCACCGCCTTTGTTGATCATGGGAATGAATTCATCGCCCATCAGTTCGTTGAACTCGTCAGCGTGCAGGTTGATGGGGATCTTCTGCTCATTACCGGCACCGGGCAGTCCGTCATCGATACCGAATTTGTAGATGTGTCCGGCCACCGAGACCAGGTCGGAGAACATTGAGTTGCCAACCGCCGCGGCCACTTCCGGATCGGACAATGCATCAAGGCCGACGTAGACGATCGCGCGCTTACGGATGATCTGCATCCAGTCGAAGATGGGGCGCGGGTCGTTGAGGTCGGTGTAGTCGGGCGAGATCAGCTCCGCCATACGGCCGGTGGTGAGTTTTTCCAGCAAGGGCAGCAATGAGGCCACGATCTTGTCGAAGTAGGTCTTGTCGTACCGCACTGCGGATCTCAGGCCGTCCATCACCGGGTCGGCTACGCGGGTTTGGGAGAGGTATTGATCGATGGCGATCACGCGTTTCTGGCGGCCCTTCATGTTGAAGGGGATGTTCTTGTCGTTCAACCCGGCCTCGATCTTCACAATTGCGTCCCAGGCTTTGGTGTCATGGCGGGCGAAGTAGTGACCGCTGTACTCGATGAACAGCGCATCGATGTTGATCACGTGCATCTGGATCTTCATGTAGTCGGGGCGAATACCCAGCTCGACCAGCGCCCGGGCGATGATATTGACGAAGCGCCAGGCAAATTCTCGGAAGGCTGCGCTGTTGCCCTCACCGGAAAGTTGTCCTGAGATTCGGCTGGCCACTTCCGAGATCCGTCCGAACCGTCCCACCGCGTTGTACCTGGACGAGATGTCGGGCCAGCCCAGGTGGAAGATATAGAACTCGCCCTCGCGGCCGGCGCGTTTGGCTTCTACGTACATGCGCTTGAGCAAGTCGGCGTCGCCCTTGGGGTCAAACACGATCACAGGCTCGAACTCGCTGACGTCTGCGACTTGCTTCACGCGGCGAATGTCCTGGGTGATAAACAGCTCAGCCAGGCGCGTCTTCCCGACTCGCGTGGTGCCAAGTATCAGGCTGTGACCGACGCGTTCGCCCAGAGGCAACGAGACCTCAACCTCAACCGGCTCGACGCCGTGAATACGCGGCGCGCCGCCTACGGGTGGCAGAGGTCGTAGCGGATTGAGTGGATTGTCCCAAGCCGTGGCCTTGGGAATCAGGCTCAGCGGGAAGGGCGCGTACTCCATGCGCTCTTCCATTTGCCGTGCTGCGGTAAACAGCGACGTTGGTTCAACATAGGGACGAAACTCGGGTCGATAGGTCTGCATCAGCCGCTGGGTATGGCGCTGTTCCCATTTGAATCCCTTACCGATGAACAGGCGTCGATTGCTGACGGGCACGTCCTTACTGGTCATCACGTAGCGCGGCAGGCGGCGAATGTTGCGTCGGTAACGAAGTACCACCAACGCCTGACGCAACCGTATCCAGCCAAACCACAGGAAGAAGCATGCGGCGGCCAGGCCAAATAAGGGCGACAGGGCCAAGGCCCAAGGCGCAAACAGCGAGAGAAAAGCGCCCATCAGGCAGACGCCAACGGTATACAGCTCGACGGCCGGGCGGAGCAGGGCTTCGATGACATGATCCTGTGCCATGGGTTATTGCTCCAGGCCCGTCGACGTGATCAGCACGGGATAGTTCTCAAGCCCGATCATCTCGGCGAGCTCATCGCCTGACGCCGGCGCAATCTCCAAACCCGCTGCGAGCTGTCGCAGCTCCTGCAGTGTCTCGAGTTTTTCGACGTTGACCACCAGACCCACGGCATTCAGCTCGCGCAGGATGTCGCCGCGAGTCGATAACCAATCCCGTGAAAGTGGGTCGTCGCCGATCAGGAACAACGGTTGCAACCCCGGCGCATTAAGCGCTCGATTCACGACTTTGCCAGGGCTCAGCCGCGCAGACTTGACCGGCAACATGTCGGCCTCGCCATAGGGTTTGACCGGGATCGGGGGAAGCGACTGCAGGGGCGATGGCTCAGCATCAGGCAGCAGATTCAAGGCCCGGTAATAGGGCAGCGCAGAGATGCCGCCAAGATCTTCGACGATGATCAGCTCTGCATAGGCCAGCGCCGGAAACATCAGAGCGAAATAGGTGAGCAGGACTTTCATTGGCGTTCTCCCGAGGTGATAGAGGGTGCAGTCACGCGTCTTAGATGTTGAGTGAAGCTTTCGCGGTAGCGCGCTGCGAGCGGGCCACCGGCGGGTCGGTGATAACGTCCGGCGGCTTCGATCCAGTCGCGGCTTGCTGATTTCTGCTCATGCAGAACGCGAGCGGTCAGTGCCAGATTGAAATAAGGGTCGAGCACATCGCAGGGCTGGGAGAAGTGATGACGCTGCCAGCCAATGTTGAGCTGACCCAGCCCCGCATCGACGCGTTTCGGCCCCACCTCTTGAATGGCCTGCTGCAGTGCCGTGCAGGCTGCGCTGCGCGTGGGAAACCGATAGGAGACTGTGGCCACGTTCAGGGTCCAGGGCCACGGCACTAACTTGCCGCGTAACGGGGTGCCACTTTCCTGCAATGCGAGGGCGTACAGCACTTCGCTGGGGACGGCGGTCCCGTGCGTTGCGAGCTGATAGGCCGGTGGCGGAACCTCCGCTTGCGCCGAGCACATCACCAGCCCCGTCGTGAGGGCAAGCGCCTGACGATTCATTGCCGCACCCACTTGCCGTTGTCCTCACGGAGCACCGCCGGGAAACGGCCTTTGCCACCGATGCTGATCCATCGACCTGCATCGTGATTCAGCGTGATCTGACGACTGCGAACCTTGTCCGCGGAGATTCCGGCCTTGAGTGCCCAGGCGCGGATGCTGTCATCGTTCAGGCGGGCTCCAACCAGGTAGATATCGAAAGACTGGTTGTCGCGCTGCAATTGCTTCACCTGTTCAGCGCACTCTTTGCAGTCCGGTGTGACGAACACCGCCAAGCGCTCGCGGCTTATTGCTGGTGAAGCCTGAGGGAACGTCTCCGAACCGATGAGGTTAACTGGCAGCATGTTTGGGTACAGCCGCTTGTAGGCTTGATCGTAGGCATTTTGATAGGCCAGCAGCTTGGTGACTCGTGCCGTTTCCATCTGTACCTGGAGCTCGGCATAGCGCGTGCGTTCCTGCTCGGTTTTTGCTTCGATGCCCAGCGCGGAGAGCGGATCGAGGTTGGGCGAGTAGATACCCAGCGGCCCCTGCATGAGTTGGCGAAAGCGCTCCCACTCGACCGTATCCAAGCCCCATAGGCTGGCCTTTCGTGTTTCAAGCTCATTGATTGAGAGTTCCTGGGGTTCGGTATGGGTAGTGCCGGATTGGACGGTTTCGGCCTGCGCGGCCGGCAGGATTGCCCATGCGCCGGCTATGAACAGTCCCTTGATGATTAGTGAACTCATGCGGCCTCCTTATCTGACTGCTACCGTTTGCCGGCTTCCATTCGGCAAGGTGAAATGTGCTGCGCCCGGCTCCAGTGACCGGAGCTGCCATCCCTCTAACGAATCACCCGCGCGCAACAGCTGGACGTCGCTCAGACGGCGTGTTCCTGGTGGCGAAACAGCTAAAAACTCGTCACCGCCGCGGTACTCGATGCCGATTGTTTTGAAAGGGGCGGCCTGCGGAACCGTTTTGGATGAAGACTTGCGAGAGGCGGGGTTTGTCGTGATTGCAGAGGCAGGGCGCTGCTCCATGAGAAGCTTCAGTTGCTGGAGGTTTTGACGGATGACTTCTACGTCCGCCGCGAGCACGGTGACTTCCTCTCTAAGCGACTGCCATTCGGAGTTGGGTTGATCTGCTTGCGCTATAGCATCGAGTTTCCGGCCGATCTCCGACGTGTATGACTCGTGTTGTGCACCGGTCACGAAGTTTGCATTGGTGAAAACATCCATCTCCATACGCAAAGTGTTTTGCTGCTCCACCAACGTCTCGACGGTGCCGGCCAGCGGGTTGGATTCGGTAGTCAGCGATAGATGCTGCAGTTGCATTCCCTGATAAATGGCGGCGCTGCTCAGCACCAGAAGCAACGCACTATGGACGAACCATATTTTTGGATTCAGTTTCATCACTGATCTCCCCGCTGGGCCATCACATCGGTGGCAAGAGAGGCAGCTGTGGGGCGTTGAAAACTCGGTCTCATCGAAAAACAAATACTGCGCGCGAGCTCGTCGACCTCAAGTTTCCAGGCTTGTCCTGCCAAGACCTGGAGCGCGTCACGCAGGGTGATAGGGCCAAGCTGGTAATGGGAGGCGGGAAGGGCGTGTGAGTACAGCCGCTGGATGTCGCTATTGGCGGGGCAGAGCTGGTATCCGGATCTACGAAGGGCGTAGGTCATCGCATCCTGCACCGACGGCGTCAGCGTATCGGGGATGCGGATGTCGATGATCTGGGCGAGAAGGTCGGTTTGATCCGGTTTGGGGGATGTCGACATGACGGTGTAACGGTCATAACGGATGTGCTTCAGGCTCGGGGTTTCGCCCTTTGTAACTGGGTTGGATCTCAGATGCGATGGGACGCTTGACTCATCTCCTGAGGCTGGGTTCTTTGGCGATGGGATGAACGCGCAACCGTTCAATAACAAGGCTGAGACAAGCATGAGCGTGGTGGGAGAGACACCTTTTTGCGCGCTGGGAGAAAAGGGCATTTGATTTGTCCTCAGGTGATGGTGAAGGCACCTTGTCAAATCAACGCGCAGCGGGCAGCAGGAAAACTGGTTTCAGGCCTATGCGATTAGGAGAAGCGCCATCTGAAGATGGCGCATTGTTTTACCGTCGCGTGAATGGTGCTGCCAGGGGTCTGTTATGGACTCGGAATTTCATCCGTCAACATGATGCGCAGCAGATGTGGCTCCCCGCCTTGGCGTTCAATCACCAGACACGATCTATTCTCTCGCCACTGGCGGGGAACAGATAAAGCCCGCAACCGATGTTATCTTCCTCTTCGAAGTCACGCAGCAATAGCAGCTCGCGGTACGCACGCTGGACGACGGCGTTGAGACGACTATTCAATTCGGTAACAAGAAAGTCGTTAATGAACACTGCCTCCAGCCATGCTTGTTCACTGAGAACGATAGGGAGCTTGAGTAGCGCAGTTTTTCTTGGTGTCAGCATGTGTTTCTCCAAAATGTTGGCAAGCGGAGAGACACAGCACCCTGGCAGGGGAAGTGTTTCCCCGTATGGGTTGAATAGATGAGGGTGAAAAAGCGGACAAGCTGGTGTCAGCTGACCGATCTTTTCAAGGTGTTTCGAGCGTCAGTGGGAGAAGTTGCCGATGGCTAACGATGTCAGCCCGCCGCGTGAGTCAGCAGATCGAAACCCAGCTTGAGCAACGGAACGACCACACAAACGAAGATTGCGCCGAGTTGCCAGCGCATGACCTTCATGTCAGACCGAACCTCCGAACGAAGCTCGGAAATCGAGGCGGTCAGCCTGGTTTCTACATGCTAAAGGTCAGCTTTGGTTGCGAGCTTTTCCACATCGGTCTCCCAAGCATCCACCACGGCCTTGGCCTTGTCGGTCGAGACATTGGCGGATATCAGTGCGTCGTACAGCGTGAGCGATATTTTCATGGCATCTCCATTAAATTTTTGAGGAGACGCCACCTAACGGGGTCTCCCGTCAGGGTGGTTGAGTAAGCATTCGATCATCGAGACTCTCGACGATTGTTCGCGCCGTCGAATGCTGAGCGAACCGGGTTGAATCAATGCAGCGAGCTGCACCGTAGCCTTGAAGATCCTGACTACCTGGGCAGGTGCTGTCGACGACAGCGGTCCTGTTCTGATATTTAGCTTTTGATCTTGGAGGCGTCAATCAGACGTTTCTGAAATTTTTCGTTGTCTCCAGCGGCCAAGGCATTTGATAGAGATGATGAGGCACGCATACGAGGCCGTGATTGGCGCAGATTAGGCGCTTACACACCAGCCCCCCGCAGCGCCTACGCATTCTGATTGAATGATCGCTGTCGTAGAGATTGAAAGCGTCTGGTTAGGGGATGCTCCAGTGTTCAACTGAAAAATATCGCGGGCTGGCTGGTGCTTAGCCTATCAACGCTATCATTTCTTGCACCTTCCGGTTGGCATCACTGAGCCAATTATCGCGCTGGCGGATGCTGCATTGGTGGCAATTGTATGGCACTGTTTAGATGTTTGCGTTCAAGCGATGTTGAGCTGAAGTCGCTTGCCGAGACATTCCAAGTGAGAAAATATCTCGGGTATACGCTTGCAAAAAGGCATTGATCCAGCGAGCCAGGGGTCATCCATTGACGAAATCAAATAGGTCCCGACATGTTGGAAAAACAAAATGTCCGACTGCTGCTCAATGACGAGCAACAGGATCACTGTAGCGTCATCGTTTCTCTATTGGCGAAGGCAACGCACTTGGAATGCGTTGTTGCCTTTGCGAAAGAGTCGGCTCTTGGATTGATTCTCCACCCCCTTGAAAAGCGCCTTACCGCTGGGCTTACCGCTAGGTTTTCTATTGGTCTTGCCTTTTTCCAGACAAGCCCGGCGCTATTGCGAAAACTCTTTAGTATAAGCAAGGCGCAACATGGTCTGAGCCTTTACCTCAGCAATACGAGCGCCACGTTTCATCCGAAAATCTATGGGTTTTCGGGGCCAAACGGCGGCACGGTGGTCATTGGTTCGGCCAATCTGACCTCCGGTGGATTGGGGGGCAATTATGAGGCTTCAGCAGTAATAGACGATCCAAGCGGTACGATGATTAGTTCAGTGACGGAGTACGTCGACCATCTCATCGATGACGAGGAGCTTGTGCCTGCGACAAAAGCGGGCATTGATGAGTACGCATATCGCTATGCGATTTATCAGGCTCAGCACCGGCTGGCGGATCGGAGAGCCAAACTAGTTACTGATTCGACGAGCCTTGACACGAATTTACTCCGCGACATTTTGGGGTTAATGCAACAGGATGAATCGGAGAGTGGCTTTGCGTTACAAACAACTACTCGAAAAGAAAATAGAAAGGCAGCGGCACTGAAAATCAGTGAGCTTGCCTCTATGGAGCGATCAAGCCGAAGTTCCTTTCTTGAGCACTACGAACAACTGATCAATTTGTTCCACTCCGGAGGGCTGCATCGGGGAAAGAATATCGTTGCTGATCATGCACAACACTTTATCGCCGCCCTGAGAGCTATCACTCAAGGTGAACAGCTTACGGCTCAAGATGCATACCAAATTTTGCTGGACCATTTCGTCGACGTCCCCAGAGCTGGTGTGAATGTTATTACCGAAATTCTGATGGCGCTTGACTGTACGCGTTTCGCCGTGATGAATCAAAACGCCGTATCGGGTCTAGGGTTGGCCAATACTCGTCAGTTTCCAGCTAAGCCAAGCAAAACAACTGTCAACGCTCAACGCTATGCGGATTACTGCCAACAGGCGGAAAGGATCAGAAAGGATCTGGGGCTTCGCGATTTTGTCGAATTGGATGCTTTATTTAACTACGCATACTGGGGAGCTGAGCAAGCGAATGAGGAGGGGGAATGATTTGTCTCCTAGGAGCTTGTCGGGTCATATTACTGCTCCTCTTGGATGTGGTGGTTCGTTCGCGATAATGGCTACAGTGACATCAAAGCGATAGGACGTAGCCGGTCGTTCAATAGTAAGCGCACAGCATTAGGGCAGTTGATCCGCTACGAAGCCAGCGCTGGTTAGGGTCACCCTGAGCTGTAAGAGCCGACGTGCAAGTGTGGAAGGATGAGTCTTGGGTTTGGTCTCGAGCTTATATGTGGTGAGTTTTGTTTTTTTGGGGGGGGGTGGCATGGGACTATATGATGAGTTGGACGTTAAAAGGCTTTTGATACGGATGCGTGAAGTGGAAACATCTTTTGAAGCATTCAAAGTTTATTGTATATACGCTTTGCGCTTTAAAAATTTAAAAGTTGTATTGTCTCTTGAAGGGTTTTCCGCGCATGAATCATTTGGGATATTTGAGACCATTTCAAAAATTGATCATGTGATTCCCTATTATCGGTCTCATCAAGTTCTGGTGTTGAGCAAGGATACGGTTCGTGCGGCAGCGGAAAATAGAAAGGCAGATATCGCTGTTGATTATACTTTGATGTTTGATACTAACGTGGCTAGCTTTATATCAACAATGCTTAGAGGGCGATCTTTGGGTAATAATCACAGTCGCGTGATCAAGTTAATGGATGCAGTTATTTATGGGGGGTATAATTTCGATCATCTTTTTTATATGCAGGAGAGCATCAAGTTTGTACGTGGCAAGGCGGAGCGTTGGAATGGTGGAGTAGTTGGATTTTGGCAGTGCTTGAATAAAGGGTTTCGTTGGAATCTCACGGCATTGATGTATTTTAGAAAGATAAACTGCGATGAGTATGTAAGAAACAGTAAATTGGTTTTTGGTTGCTCGTTTAGGCAGGCTGTGAGGGAGGCTCGCGATGTGGCTTTTAATTATTATGCTTCTCCCGATGGAAAAAAAATTTCTCGACAAGTGGTATTAATACAGCGGGAGCTATTGCTGCTTTTACTAATAGCGTTAAGGATTAATTTTTCTTCAAGTCGGAGTGCGTCGGAGAAATTTAAACAGTTGTTACACGAAGTTCAGAATGTAGTAGGTGTTTTTCATGAGAGAGAGCTAAGTATTTTGCTCGCGTATTTTGCGGATCCAAAGTCTATGGAGATTCTGGGCACTATAAATAAAGGAGGGAAAAATAGGCGGCTGTTGAAAAAGGTGGATAATATAGCTTGGGATTTTTATACTCCGAGAGCGATGGAGTTAATAATAAGCTCCGTCCCGACTGAGCGTATTATGTTTCCATTTTTGGCAACGTTTGACGATAAGCTTGGTAGGATGTTGGAGATGTTCCCAGTGAAAGGCTCAGTGCTTAGCGTGGAGGATGGATTACATCTGCCATTTCGTTCAGATCAACAGCGAAACTTTTTTGAAGAGTACGGTGTGGCAGATGAGGTTGCTGGTTTTTTTGCAGATGAAATGATTGAGGTGCGTGCACTAAATCGCTCAAAAAGTATTGAAAGTCAGTTTATTAAAATCAAACGGGAATACAAAAAATTTCGAGCGGTCATGCAAAGTTAGGGTATTGCCAAAATAAATTGAGGGAGGAAGCGTATCAGTCCCCTTTATCGGGCAGCCAATCTTGCCCGAATGGGGGCGCAGGTCATCTGTTCGCGCTGAACTTCCGTTTCTGATCGCTATCTGCTGACGACGCGATCGGCCGCTTCTGCCGAACGTCTCCTATCGCCACCAGCCACGCCGCAATCCATTCGAAGTAAACAAATTATAAGTGCAGTAAGGATAGTGTCGCTGCTCAGACGAATGCAAATGGGGCAACGCGAACCAGACGCACCATTGATAATAGCGATGCATCCGCATTTGGGAGGCATCAAGAGTTCCCGGTTGAAGCTGTGTTCATCGAACGCGGGCTCGCCTATTCCTCCGCTGCGAGCAACTCGAATGCCGACGCTGCCACGATCGGAACCTGCCCGTTGCCAAGGGCTTTAATGCGGTCCACCCGATGGGCCACCCCATCAGCCACTCGACCCATTCCGGGTTCAACTGCCCACCATGCAGAGCCATCACGGCATGATCCAACCGGTCCCTGGTGCGGTCCCGTCCAGATTTCCGAGTCAGCGACCCGGGTGATGATCCGCGCGCCATGCTCGCTACCGGCGTAGGCCACGAGCCAGATCCTGTCGCGACGGTGCGGCGCTCCGCATTCAGCTGCTGATAGACAACGCCACTGAGCGTCATACCCCATTTGGGCAAGATCACCGAGGACCACAGCAAGTCCTCTTCCGACGAGCATTGGTGAGTTTTCCAGCCAGACGTACATAGGTCGAATCGCACCGATGATTCTTGCCATTTCTTTCCAAAGTCCGGATCGAGCACCCTCAATGCCTTCGCCGCGTCCGCAGATGGCGATGTCCTGACAGGGAAAGCCCCCCGAAACCACGTCAACAAGGCCTCGCCATGGGCAGGGGTCAAAGCTGCACACGTCAGACCAAATCGGGAAAGTTGAGAGGATTCCATCGTTCTGTCGTTGCGCCAGAACTTGTGCTGCGTAGGCATCACGCTCAACGGCGCAGATGGTCCGCCAGCCAAGCAGGTGGCTACCCAGTATTCCGCCACCAGCGCCTGCGAAAAGAGCCAACTCATTCATCATCATTCCTGCGGCCGCGCGCATGCGTGAATGCGGTGCACACGAGGGGAGGGGGATTCCTGGGTGAGGTGTTTCGCGTAGGACGACGGGACGGTAAGTAGGGCGCCCGAAGGCGCCTTGATGAGGGTTAAAGCCAGCCGTGCTCAGCGAGGGAAAGGGCTTTGCCTTTTCCGACGATGAAATGGTCCAGCACTGTGACGTCGATCAAATCCAATGCCTTCTTCAAAAGGTCGGTTATGTTGCGGTCCGCTTCGCTAGGGGTTGTGTTTCCCGAGGGATGGTTGTGGGTCAAAATCACAGCAACGGCGTTATGGGCCAATGCTCGTTTGACTACCTCCCGAGGGTAGATTTTGCAGTCGCTGATGGAACCATGAAACAACTGCTCAAACTTCAAGAGTCGATGTTTCGAGTCGAGGAAAATCACCCCAAAGACTTCGCTCTGTTGGTGTGCGAGTTGAATCCTCAGGAAATCAGCCACGGTAGAGGATTGGGTCAGTTGTTCTCCACGCTGGAAAAAACGCTGATCGAGGATTTGCAAAGCCTGTGCAACGATCTGGCTTTCACGATGGATACGGGCCGAGCCACGCTTGGACGAACGGGTGGAACGTCTAGGTTGAGTCATGTGTGCCTCCTTGGACAACGACGGGAGGGCACACCTCATAGAGGGTGTGTCCCTCATGGGGGTGTGTTGCTGGCGTCGCAGGGACGCATTGAATTACAGGTTAATGATCAAGCGGCATCAGCGTCTGCTGGGTCGATTTGATTATCGGATTCAAGAATTTTTTCCTTGGCCGACGCCTGGTAAACCAGCTCGCCGTCTATTCGAATCCAGGAAAGGAAAAGCAATCGACCTTTGAGGCTTGCGCCTGGCTGGCCCTTTTTCTCGCCTTTCTCGTAGGTGAAGGTATCGACCCAAAGGTCGCCAACGCGAAAAGCGACCAAGACTTTCTTCTTGGCGTTTTCGGCCTGTTGGCAGCGACGGACCAGCTTTTCAGCCTCTCCACCGGCAACCTTGCAATCGATGTAGGTGTACTCCACTTGATCAGAGGCGCCATGCAAGGCACCAATGGTGACGGCCATGAATGGATCGCCCTTGCGTACGCTCACCTCGCGAATTCGGTTGAGATAACCGATGCCGTGGGTGTGCAGGTCGAAGTATTTGGTTTCGTTGGTGAGGGATTGAGTCATGTGATTCTCCGATTTCAGAAATGAAAACGGGGAAAGACTCGCCCCAAGGGGAAAGTGATTTCCCCGCTTGGGTGATGGTGTGATCAGGCACTCGATCGTCAATGCTGCCGACGATTGATCGCGCTGCCGAATGCTGTGGCGATCTTGGGTTGATCATCGCGATGACTCGCGTCGTAGCTTTGAAGATCACAGCTACCCGGGCATGTTGCTGACGACGTCAGCTGAACATGACAAAAGCATGGAAAATGATCGCCGTGCTGTCAAGTGCAAGGCTTGGCGTGAAGTCAGATGAGCGCATCCAGCGTGCTACGTTTTGGTGTCACTTTTTTACGCTTGCGCTGAGGTTTGGGAACGCGGAGCAATACGTTGTTCTCGTACCACTGGTTGAGATCCACACCCTTTCGAGCGAGGGAGGGCGTCCGGCACAGTTCAAGAATGTCCGGATTGGAGCACTTATCCGGCCTAGGAGGCATGTGCTTGAGTGAGCGAAGGGTAGTGATCGCCCGATGGACAATGACTCCCAGACAGTAGCCGAATTGGTAACTGAGTGTGTTCATGTGTTTCTCCTGTCAGTAAAACGGAGAAACACTTCGCCCATTGGGGAAATGAATCCCCGATTGGGTGGTGTGGTGTTGGTGCATTCCATCGTCGTTGAGACTGACGACTGATCGCGCTGACGAATGCTGATGGCGATCCTGGGAGTGATCAACGCGGAGTACCGCGCCGTAGCCTTGAAGATCCTGGCTACCTGGGCATGCTGCTGACAGCGTCAGCGAGACATGAATCTAGAGTGGAAAAAGAACTGTGGTATGTCAAGTCAGATGATCCCCGGCACCGCATTCCATCAGCCGATCAAGGCTGACCCTACGCTTGCCTGGCAATGATGTGCTTAGCCATCTGTTGAGCTTGCTTGTAACTGTCTGAGCCATAAATCTCTTCAACGTCCTGTTTGAGCATGCCACGGCCGACGATGCGAAGATTCTTCACGCCGCCTTTAGCCTTCATGTACATGTCTTTCTCGTCGAGCAACCCGAAGAACTTCATCACAGCAGCAAGGGACATGGTGTTCTCCTGGATCAAGGAAGATAAGCCGAGACCAGAGTCTCGGCTCAAGAAAAGAAAACCACCTGTGAACGTCGGCGTTGACGGCCCCTTGGCATTGACCTGTCGTTGCTAACACCTCACCCGATTCTTGTCGTGGCTGGAATCGGAATTTGCTGGCACGCATCCGCGTACAAAGGGAGCCCGTTTTTTCACCGGCGGGCACCGGCAGCGAATATCAGTCCCTCGGAAGGGTGTCCTCACGTTCCGCCTCGCAGAACGTCAGGGCACTCTTCAAAGTCGCTTTAAAAGGGGGAGTAGGGGTCGTGCGTCAGCGCAGCGACCCGAGGAGTAGTAGACCTTGAACTCTTTACGCCTGTGAATCCCAAACATGGAGATTGTGACGGCAACGTGTCCGGACAGACAGGGAGACGAAGGGAGAGTCTGCACGCACTTCCCGAGGTAAAGCGTGCTTGGGTTTGGAGTGTTGAGCTCCAGACGCCACTGATGACCGCCAGTAGCCAGCGGTTGAAAATGCAATGCTGGGTAATTCTTTCACACGCCATTAAATCTTGGAATACCGTTTAACCTTCTCCTAGGCCGACAGATTGAGTCAGATTTTTTTGTAGGATTTTGGACTGGTCTTTCGTTTGCCTGTGGCTTCGACATTCACAATCCCTTTGCAATCCGGATATTTCGCACAGGACAGGAAGGCTCCATTTTTGCCGGACCTCCTGTTCATGGTCGAACCACATTGAGGGCAGGGCGGTGAGGGCGGTTGATCGATGTGAAGTGTGAGCGTCGAACATTGCTCGACCAGTTTGCTGATCCATAGGCCTTGGCTTTTGAGAAAGTTGTCCAAGGTCAGTCGACCTGCTTCAATCTCGTCCGATGCCTGCTCCCAGATCGCGGTCATGCCTGGGTCTTTGACGATGCCAGGGATGGCGTCGATCAGTGCGAATGCAGACGCCGTTGGGCTCAATGATCGACGTTTCTTCTCCAGATATCCGCGCTGCATCAGGCCCTTGATGATTGCCGCGCGAGTGGCCTGCGTGCCGATGCCGGTAGTCGCCTTCAGCTTCGCTTTTAGGCGCGGATCTGAGACCTGTTCAGCGATGTTCTTCATCGCTTTGAGTAGCGAACCTTCGGTGTAAGGCCGAGGAGGCGAGGTCATCAAAGACTTCAATTCTGAAGCATCGATGCGGCAGTTTTGACTCACCTGCAGAGCAGGTAGCTGTTGAGATTTTTCAGGGGGATTTTCTTCATCTTTCCCGTCGCTTGAATCGTTGCTACAGAACAACGCTTTCCACCCTGCAACAGCGACCTGCTTGCCCACAGCGCGCAACTCCAAGCCTGAGCAGGACATCGATACCACTGCGCGATCATATTCATGATGTGGCAGAAATTGGGCGAGATAACGACGACGGATAAGGTCATACACCTTGCTTTCCGTCTCCGACATCTTTGAGATGTCAGCTGGTTCAGTCGTCGGAATGATGCCGTGATGCGGGCCGATCAGTTTTTTTTCGTCCCAGGCGTGTGAGCGTTGCTCTCGGTTCAATGTTGGCAGCAACGGAACAATTGACGGGTCAGTTTTACCCAATGCGTCCAGCACCGCAGGCACCTCTTCGAGCATGCTTTCAGGCAGATAAGGGCATTCGGTGCGAGGGTAATGCGTTGCCTTGTGTGTCTCGTACAGCGACTGGGCAATGTTCAACGTTTCCTCAACACCCATGCCGAATTGCCGGTCGCATTGCTCCTGTAGCGCGGCGAGATCGAAAGGCAACGGCGGTCGCTCGATCACTCGCTCCACATCGATCGCGCTGACAACGGCCTGACCTTGCGCAAGGCGCCTAGACGCTTCAAGTGCTCGAGCCTGATCAACACAACATCCTTCAGCGTCCAACAACTCGCGCGGCGCTCTCCACTTGGCGCTAAACGCCTGGCCTTCCGCAGAGAGACGAACCTCAACCTCCCAGAATGGCTTTTTTACAAACGCTGCGATGGCCCGGTCTCTGTTCACCACCAGGCTTAAGGTAGGCGTTTGCACTCTCCCCACGGTCAGCAACTGATCATGACCGCATCGCCGCGCGATCAAGGTAAACAAGCGACTCAGGTTCATCCCGATCAACCAATCTGCGCGGGAACGAGCCAGCGCCGCGTGGTAAAGCAAAAACGTCTCTTCACCCGACTTCAATTCAGCCAAAGCCTTGCGAATCGATTGCGGATTCAGGGCTGATAACCACAAACGCTGAACCGGGCCACGATAACCGCAGTGATCCATGATCTCGCGGGCAATCAGTTCACCTTCACGATCGGCATCTGTGGCAATCACTAATTCGCTGGCCTCACGCAAAAGCTTTTTCACTGCTTTGAATTGCGTAGCCGTTTTGGATTTGACCTCAACCTTCCAGTCGCCGGGAATGATAGGTAGATGCTCCAGCGACCAGGACTTGTAGCGGTCGTCGTACACCTCCGGCGGGGCGGTTTCGAGCAAGTGGCCGATGCACCAAGTCACGCAGACAGAGTCGCCAATCAGGCAGCCATCACCGCGCTTGGTTGCGCCCAGGACGCGGGCGATGTCTTTGCCTTGGGAGGGCTTTTCGCAGAGGAATAGGCGCAATGGAGACCTCGTTTAGTCGATGATGATGTGCGAATTTGCCTCGACATTGTCAGGAAGTGAGTGGGGAATTCCCCTGGAAAACTGGATTGGAGACTGGGGTTATCGGTCGGCGGTCATGGCGACGCGCGCCGTGGGCAAGCCGCGCAGAGTTCCGAAAGATGGGCCCAGTGAGGGAGATTTGGCCGTAAGTCAGGTAATCCTGCCTTCTGACTTGATTGGTATATCCCATTGACATATACCAAGTGCTAACTACAATTGGATGTCCAAAGGGCATATCTCCAGGAGGCAATCATGGAACAAGCCGCCATATTTAAAAGCAATCGAAGCCAAGCTGTACGCCTGCCCAAAGCGGTCGCTTTTCCTGAAGGGGTGACGCGAGTAGATGTCGTTGCGGTGGGGCGTACCCGAATCATTACCCCGGCGGGTGAGTCATGGGACAGTTGGTTTGAGGGCGCAAGCGTGAGCGCTGACTTCATGGCTGAGCGTGAGCAACCCATTGATCAAGAGCGCGAGGGGCTCTGATGCTCAAGTACATGCTGGATACCAACATTTGCATTTTCACCATCAAGAATAAACCTCAGGAGGTTCGTGAGGCGTTCAGCCTCCATCACGGTCAGCTGTGCATCAGCGCCATTACCTTGATGGAATTGATCTACGGTGCAGAAAAATCAGCGACCCCGGAGCGGAATCTGGCGGTTGTCGAGGGCTTCGCTGCCAGACTTGAGGTGCTTGATTACAATCACGAGGCGGCCGCTCATAGCGGTCAGTTAAGGGCAGAGTTAGCGAAGCTGGGTAAGCCTATTGGTCCTTACGACCAGATGATTGCTGGCCACGCCCGGTCTCTGGGATTGGTCCTTGTGACCAACAACATCCGGGAATTTGATCGCGTGGCGGGATTACGTATTGAGGATTGGGTGACAACCCGATAACGGGCAGAGCGATCCTGATTCAGAACCTGGAAACGACGATTTCCAGAGTAATAACTCCGCCGCCTATTTGAGCTTTGGCCCCATGACATCCCCTGTCATTGGGTGAGGCTTGTTCTCCTCGCTCATCCGAGCACGGTCAAAGAAAACTACGTAAGCGATATCGCCGGCACGATCATCCTGCAATCAAAAAGGAAACTGGATAAACCAGTTTCCTCATTGTGACGTAGCCCTCGAAAAGGCCATAAAGCCAGCGCCAAAAGGAAGGGCGCGAAGGGGATGGAGGCCAAGGGAAAGAGGCCTACCCGAAAAGGTTGGTCAGGGAGCGGAAAGGCGAAAAGGCTCTCCTAAAATTCAAATCGTCGAGGGATGAATGTTTTGGAAGCTGAGTTGGAAAAAAGCAAAAGGCATTGCCCCTGAGAGGCCGCCTGTAGCAGAGCCTGGGGCTCGTCTGGCTGAGTCGGCCGAAGATCTTTTAAGCACGCCACGACGCAGGAAGCTACTCGAACATATCTGGCAGCGTACCTCGCTCTCGCGCAAACAATTTGACCAGCTTTACGGGGGGCCGCTGCGAAGCTTTGCAGAGCTGGTCCAGCATCTCCCTGCCTCCGAAACTCACCACCATGCCTACCCAGGTGGGATGCTTGATCACGGTTTAGAGATCGTTGCTTATGCGCTGAAGATGCGCCAGTCGTACTTGCTTCCTGTGGGCACCTCACCGGAGCAGCAGGCCGCTCAAGCGGAGGCATGGACTGCGGCAGTGGCCTATGCGGCGCTGCTTCACGACGTTGGCAAGATTGCGGTCGACGTCGAGGTGGATCTCGCCTCTGGCTCACGCTGGCATCCATGGCATGGACCTATCACGGACAGCTACCGATTCCGCTTTGCCAAGGGGCGGGAATACAAACTCCATGGTGCCGCGGCAGGGTTGGTTTACACGCAGATCCTTTCTGAAAAAATACTCGATTGGCTCAGCACATTTCCCGAGCTGTGGGCAGCACTGATCTATTTGCTAGCTGGCCAGTATGAACATGCCGGCATACTCGGTGAGCTGGTAATCCAGGCCGATCGCGCCTCTGTTGCTCAAGAGCTGGGTGGCAATCCGGAGCGAGCACTAGCCGCTCCGAAGCATTCACTGCAGCGGCAATTGGTGGAAGGCCTGCGGCACCTAGTGGCGGATCAGTTGAAGCTGAATCAGCCTGGAGCCTCGGATGGCTGGCTGACCAAGGATGCACTGTGGCTGGTCAGCAAGACGGTTGCGGACAAGCTGAGAGCCCATCTTCTTTCCCAAGGTGTCGAAGGCATTCCAAGCTCGAACTCGACATTTTTCAATGTCCTCCAGGACCATGGAATCATCCAATCCAACGAGGCAGGGAAGGCCATTTGGAAGGCCGCCATCGACAGTGGAAGTTGGCAGATGACGTTGACGTTTTTAAAGCTTTCCCCTGCGCTGATCTGGGATGCCGAGTCGCGTCCAGAGCTTTTTGAAGGGACGGTTACAGCCGAGGTATCTGATCTGGATTCGGAAACGATTTCCTCCGCCGAGGCACTTCCAGCGATGGAAGAGGGTAGTCAACGCCATCAGGCGTCATCGCCAGAAGGCCAAGGAATGCCTTCAGGTGACCAAAGCAGTGTCACATCTAACGACGATGTAGACATGCTACTGGACCTTCTGGGGATGACTGAGGATACGTCTGTGGCGCCTGTAGTAGAAAGCCGTGAGCCTTTTCGACCACCCGGGAATGGCTTGAGAGAAGGGTCTGTGAGTGCTGTAGGACGTTTTGATAACAGCAATAGAGTGAACAATTATCAATTCGAACTAGTTAAACTAGGCTCAACTTTCATAGACTGGGTCCAAGATGGAGTAGTGACACACAAGATTGTAATAAATGACGCAAAAGCGAAGGTCCACTCTGTTGCCGGGACAGCGTTTTTAGTTACGCCTGAAATTTTTCAACGATACGCGCAGGAACATCCCGATGTGGCGCAGTGTGCCAAAATCGAAGGGTGTAGTGACTGGCGGTTGGTTCAGCGTTCGTTCGAGAAATTGGGGCTTCATGTCAAACGCGACGATGGACTGAATATATGGACATGTCAGGTACAGGGTCCACGAAAAACGCGAAATGTTAAGGGGTACCTGCTTAAAGATCCGTTGTCAGTGTTTACCGAGAAGCCATACGATAATCCCTATCTGGAATTGATTGATTCCCCGCACATCAAAGAACAAAAGCCATGTATTTGATATCAGAACTAGTAACCGAATATTTATCAGACAAAGTCCTTAAAAACAGCTCGGAAGATTCGTATGGAGTCGCCTCCCGAGCCTGGATCCGTTGGGGAGGTGATTGCCTCGTCGAGGAGATCAACAGGAAAGCAGTCTTGCAATGGCGCAAGGAAGTGCTCGGGGTCACGCTCAAAGCGGTGAGCTGGAACAGCTACATCAGACACCTGTTTGGTCTGGTGCAGTTTGGCATCGAACGAGGCCTCGTCGGCGTGGCTGATAACCCATTCGAAGACTGTCAGGTCCGTACACCCAAGCGCCCGAAAAAAACGGTGGACCGCATTAATGTGTCTCGCGCCAGGCACGTTCTGACGGATATGGAGCAGGAGGAGGTTGAGTGGCAACAGCAGGCGAAAATTCATCCCGCATGGTTTTGGAGGGTGGTGTACGAGACTTTTGTCTATACTGGACTACGTGCTAATGAGTTAATCAATCTCCGCATGTGTGATGTTGATATTCATAAAGGATTGATTTGCGTGACTGCTGATGTTTCAAAAAACTATGAGGAACGTTACATTCCGATTCATAAAGACCTTTATCCGTATTTGATAAAACTCATCCGGTGCGCCAAGAAAAAGCACATGGACGCCAGTGATCAACTATTCAATGTAAATATTTTCTCCATGCGCCATAGGAAGAAACGGATGGATATGGATCAGGTGTCGGCATTCTATACGCACTTATCCAATTCGATCGACGTCAGGGTGAGCCCTCACAGGTTCAGGCATACCATTGCCACTGAGCTGATGCGTTATCCCGATCGTGATATTCATGTCGTTAAGGAATTGTTGGGGCATCGTAATATTTCGACAACGCTGACTTATGTTTCGGTGAATCATGAGCAGATGAGAGAACTGTTGAATACGTATGGGTGATGGCCTTATTCAGGGGGTGGATGGAATTGGTCAATGACAGCAGCGTTCACTCTACGGGATCTTCGCTTCACCATCGCTTACGCTGATCGGATTCAACTAGGGTTGTTCCTATACGAAGGCGGCCGATTTCCCCGACGACCTGTATCGACGCGGCTGGCGGCACTTATTTCCCTAGTCTACTCTTCCCCTTGCAAACGCCCGCCTTGCAGTACGGCCCATCGTAGTCGTGCGGTTTTTGGTTGCGGCGAAGCGCTGTGCCGCAAAAGCTGTTGTGCTGTGCAGCAGAGCCTCGAACCATGCCTAATATCCAACGCTTTCTAGTGAAAATGTTACCACCCACCGCGGCCCAGATGGCGCTTGCCGCGACACCGCTCAGCATCCGCCCCTTATTCATAAGCATTGACCAAGCACAGCAGGGTGTGGCCCCAAGCCCTACTTGGCATGTTGTTGAATCCGGCATGGCCATAGACACCGGCAATCCGTGGGATGCCTGTCATGCCATGCTAACTCAGGGGCTGGGCATCGCTGGCGCTGCACTCCCGGTGTTCGCTGAGCCCGACCTGGCCCAGAGATGGGTGACCGGAACGTCGCAAGACCAGCAATTAGCGCTCACCGCGACGTGCGATGTCATGAAGCAAAGTGCGGACTACCCCAGCAGCTCAAACAATTTCTGGTACCAGGACGATGAGCATTCGCAGTTCGCCAATCTGTTGAAGAACCTTGGGGCCGTGGCCGAAGTTGATGCTGTACGCGTGGCCCATCTGGACACCGGATATGATCCGAATCATGCCAGCCTCCCGCAGCGGCTGGAGACCAAATTGGCGCGAAACTTTGTCGATGACAACCGTCCAAATGACGCGTCAGATGACACCTCCGGCTTGTTGAACAACCTTGGCCATGGCACCGGTACCTTGAGCATTCTCGCTGGCGCTCCGGCGGCAGGTTTCGCAAGCCTAGGTGCCGCGCCCTTCGTCAAGGTAGTACCAATCCGAGTAGCCAATCGGGTAGTGCTTTTCTACAACAGCGCAATCGCGCAGGCATTTGATTATGTCCACGCGCTTTGCGGGCAGCCTGGCAAAGAAGTTCAGGTGGTATCCATGAGCATGGGGGGTGTGGCAAGCCAGGCATGGGCGGATGCGGTAAATGCCTTGTATGAGGAGGGAGTGGTATTAGTCACGGCAGCGGGCAACAACTTCGGGAACCTGCTGACCCATAACATTGTTTATCCCGCGCGCTTCAACCGTGTAATTGCTGCGTGCGGTGTGATGGCCGACCACACGCCGTACGCCGATCTGGCCCTCAAGAAAATGGCTGGCAATTACGGGCCTAAATCCAAAATGCGCACGGCCTTGGCCGCATATACACCGAACGTACCTTGGGCCAAGTTTGGCTGTGAAAATGTGGTTGATTTCGATGGCGCCGGGACGTCAGCCGCTACGCCACAGATCGCTGCGGCGGCGGCAATTTGGCTACAAAACAATAGGGCTGCGTGTGCTGCGTACCCACACAAATGGATGCGTGTCGCCGCTGTTCGCAAGGCCTTGTTTGATACCGGCAGCAAGACCAGTACGCAGAAGCTTGGCCAAGGGGAGTTACGTGCGCTGGATGCCTTCAAGGTGGCAGCGCCAGACCCCAAGCAATTGGAGAAAGAGGCTGCCGATTCGGCGTCATTTGCATTCCTGCGCGTGCTCACGGGACTTGGCATGGCGCAAGCGTCGGGCGCTAAGCAGCGCATGTTGGAGTTGGAGGCGTTGCAACTGTCCCATTCAGCCTCGATCGAGACCTTGCTGCCTGATCTTGATGTAGATCCGGACTCACTGACCTTGGGGCAGCGACTCGCCATCGCGAACGCTTTGGCACAGCACCCTAGAGCTTCGCAGGCCCTTCGCCAAGCATTGCAGTTGGAAACCTCGTCAATGCCCCGGCAGGACGATGGCCCGCCATTGTCACCGCCGACTCAGTACATCAGCAACCTTGACCGGCTGCAAATGCACCAGGCCCTGTCGCCTCAACCACCAACGCCAGTAGGCCGCAGGCTACGGGTATATGCCTATGATCCGTCACTAGCGCGTGAACTCGATATGGTCGCGATCAACCAGACCACACTAATGCTGCCGTGGGAGACTGAATTGGCGCCTGGGCCGGTGGGCGAGTACCTAGAGGTTGTAGACGTGGACCCTGCTAGCGGGTACTGCTACGCCCCTGTGGATCTGAATGATCCGAGACTGCTGGCTACGGATGGATTTCTGCCATCGGAGGCCAATCCCCAGTTTCACCAGCAAATGGCCTACGCCGTGGCGATGAAAACCATAGGCTATTTCGAGAAGGCTCTTGGCCGAGTGGCCCTATGGGCACCGCGTTTTGCAGGTAACCAATCGCACTTCGTACAACGACTGCGTATTTATCCCCATGCATTGCGCGGGGCCAATGCATTCTACAGTCCCCAGCGGAAAGCTTTGCTCCTAGGCTACTTTATATCATCCAATAAAGGCGGCAACGTACCAGGTGAGACTATTTTCACCGCGCTCTCCCATGACATCGTCGCGCACGAAACTACCCACGCGTTGCTGGATGGTCTGCATCGCCGTTTTATCGAGCCTACCAACCCCGATGTTCTGGCCTTCCACGAGGGATTTGCGGACATCATTGCGCTTTTCCAGCACTTCACCTTGAGGGATTCATTAAGAGAGTTGATTGCACGTTCACGAGGTGATCTATCTCAAGAGTCGATGCTTGCGTGGCTGGCGGTGCAGTTTGGCAAGGCCACCGGACACTACCGGGCTTTACGAGATGCCATCGGTACTGAGGTAGAGGGCAAGAATGGCAAAATGACTTGGCGGCGGGTAAAACCCAGCCCGACTGACTACACGAGCAAAACCGAGGCGCATGACCGTGGCTCTGTGTTGGTTTCTGCAGTGTTCGATGCCTTCCTGCAGATATATATGCGTCGGGCATTGGTCCCTATCCGCCTTGCCACGCAGGGTTCGGAGGTGTTGCCTCTCGGGGCGCTGCAAGCAGACCTCGTCGACGCCCTTACCGATGTCGCCAGCACGGTCGCAAGGCATGTGCTGACCATGTGTATCCGAGCGCTGGACTATTGTCCGCCAGTGGACCTCACATTCGGCGACTACTTGCGAGCGCTGATCACGGCGGACAATGATCTGATTCCCAAAGACCCTTATGGCTATCGCGTAGCCTTTGCCTCTGCATTTATGGCACGAGGGATCTATCCAGAAGGTTTGCGTACTTATTCGGTCGATACCCTGCAATGGGAAGCACCGCTGATGCCACTGAAAAACCTTGGCAAACTGCTTCCGAAATTGAGCTTGCAATGGACCCTACAGACGCGCCGAGACTCCGCTTGGGAGAGCTCTCGGAAAAATGCGATCCGGCTCCATGCCTGGTTAATGGACGAAAAACAGGTGAGTGATGACGAACTCTCTTTCCTCGGTCTGCATCGCCTTGGCATTACTCAATATTCACTGCAAATAAGCGGGATGGTGGTTCCTTGCGAAATGCGCAATATCGAAGTCCACTCAGTCCGACCATTGCGGCGCGTGGGGCCGGATGGTGAGTTGCTGTCGCAGTTGGTAGTTGAGTTAACCCAGTCGGTCCATGCAAAAGACGGCAGCGGCAAAGTGTTCAGGGGAGGGGTCACGTTGGTGATTGACCTTGTAAGCAGCGAGGTGGCGTACGTAATACGTAAGCGTCTCGATCAGTCCGCACGCATCGAGCGCCAGCAAAAATTTCAGGAAGACCAGCTAGAGGCACTCGCGGACAACTACCGTGGTCTTGCGGCCTTGGCCAGTGAGCCGTTCGCATTTCTGCACCGGAGATAGGGGAGAGGTCATGCCAACGAATAACAACGCGAAGCCCCGGGCCACGGTGCGTATCTACCGTCATGGGCTGGGCGATTGTCACCTGGTTACGTTATTTGGCGATGGTGATAAAACGTACCGAATCCTGATCGATTGCGGGGTAATTCTCGGCACCGAAGATCAAGAAAAAAAGATGATGGCGGTAATGGAGGATGTGGTCCGGACAACCGATGGCAAACTCGACCTACTAGTGGTGACACACGAGCACTGGGACCACCTCTCCGGCTTCGTTCAGGCCGAGGATATCTTCAAGATACTAGATGTCAGCGAGGTCTGGATGGGCTGGACCGAAGATCCGGACGATCCACAAGCCATCGATCTTAAGCAAAGTCACGACCAGGCGCTGGCAATGTTGCAAGCAACCGCTGTGCGGCTGCACGTTGATGATCCGGACAATACCCATCCTGTGAACGATCTGCTGGCCTTCTTCGGTACGCCTGCCCGGGGCACTACCAAAGCTGCTCTGGAGACGGTGCGCAATAAGCTGGGTCAACCGCCTCGGTACTGTGACCCCAAGGATCCGCCCCTCGTTCTTCGGGATTTCCGTGCGCGAATCTTCGTGCTCGGGCCACCACGAGACGATGCAAAGTTAAAGAAGATCTTGCCTTCCAAATCAGAAAAGGAAGACATAACTTACAAAATGGCCCTAGAAACCTACAACCTGCATATTGGCCCTGCGATCAGCGCCGATGAGTCTCAAGTACCTTTTGCTCAGCCCTACAACATTCCCCGCAAAGTGGCGCAAACAGTATTGTTCTTCGAAGAGAGATATTGGAACCATGAGGATTGGAGGCGCATCGATGATGCGTGGCTAGACGATGCGACCGGCCTTGCGTTGGCGCTGGACAGTATGACTAACAATACCAGCCTAGTGCTCGCCATTGATCTCGAGGACGCTGGCGTATTGTTGTTTGCTGCGGATGCGCAGGTGGGTAATTGGTTGTCATGGGCGGATTGCAAATGGGATCTTCCTGGAGGGGAAGTGATGACCGGAACGGATTTGGTAAAGCGCACCACGTTCTACAAAGTGGGACACCATGGAAGTTATAACGCTACCTTACGCAAAGGCGGATTGGAGTTAATGACCCATCTAACTGCAGCGGTGGTTCCGGTAGATCATGACGTTGCCGTGAAGCGGCGCTGGGGAGCTCTTCCTTTGGAGGGATTAATGAAGGCGCTGGATGCGGCGACAGGGGAACAGGGTGTTAGCTTACGTACGGACATGGACCCTAACGATGTTGCTTTGCAGCGTGGGGTACGGAGTACGAGGCTTTATTTTGACATTGACGTTTAAAAGGAAGGTTAAGGGCGAGGCTTACATTTCATGAGCATCAAAGACATCGCGTTCTACCTTGGCCTGGTTTTAGGCGCAGTGTTATTACTCAGTACCGTTTACGTATTTGTCTGGCGCCAGACATTTGGACTAAGCGGTTTGGTTATGGTCGTTTTTGGTTCTTTCTTGGAGGGTTTGTCGATCTGGACATCCTTTCAGATCTCAGTTGGGGCCGACGGTTCGTTTACCGCAACGTACAAGCAAGAGATCAAGGAAGATTTGGGCCTGAAGACAGCAGATACCAACGGAGCGATTGAACAGTTGAAAGTCAAAGTTACGGAAATTACTCAAGACGTGTCCTCGCTGAAAAAAGCAACAACGATTGAAGTCTGATGTCCGCCACGGGCCGCTTACAGTCATTCGTGGCGGCCATCATCAATTTATAGCAAGCCCGGGCTCTATAAACACGGCTAAACATGTAACGCTTTCAGCGTACGAAAACAATACGGTCCTCCCCAGCAACAAGTCCCCATTTGACATCACCGGCAACGCCGGTTATTTTTGCGGTTGTGACGGCAGCAATGCCGTAGAAACAAATGCTTGATAGAACACAAGCGCGGCCCCGACAACAAAAGTTACATTTGCTCAGAGGTGAAAAGTTGTCGGTGGTGTAGAGCACACGCTAATTTCCAATGACTGTTAATCATTGGGTCCCTGGTTCGAGTCCAGGTCGTGGAGCCAGACAAGGTTCCAGAGAAGGCTTCCAAAATCTCTGAAACCCCCGAAAAACCCGCCTTCTGGCGGGTTTTTTCGTTTTGGCGTTCCGTCGGATTCCGGTGGGTACCAGCCGTTTTAAGGGTAGAGTTTGGGGTAAAGGTCAGTTCGATAAAAGGGAGTACCCTTATGTCGCGCACCACTGCTCCACTCTCCGATTCCGCTTGCCGATCGGCCAAGCCCACAGACCGCGCCTACAAGCTTTTCGACGGCGACGGCCTTTACCTTCTAGTCCAACCCAATGGCCGCAAAGGCTGGCGTCTCAGATACATCAAACCTGATGGCCGGGAAGGACTGACCTCATTCGGCAACTATCCCATCGTTGGCCTCGCCGATGCGCGCCGCAAGCGCTTGGAGGTCAAACGAATGCTCGCGGATGGCATTGATCCCATAGGAGCCAAGAACCAAGCCAAGACGCAAGCCCTGATCAAAGGTCGCACCTTCGAAAGCGTTGCCCTCGGCTGGCACACGGAAATGTCAGCCAAGTGGGCACCAGACTATTCCAAGACCGTGATGAGCCGCCTCAAAACCCACCTCTTCCCGCTGATCGGCGCCCGCGCCATTGTCGACCTAGACACCCACGACCTGATGCGGCCCTTGGAAGCGATCAAGAAGCGCGGAGCGATAGACGTTGCTTTAAGGGTACAAAACTACCTGCAGAACATCATGCGCGAGGCAAAGCGCCTCCGGCTTATCACCGTAAACCCTGCTTACGACCTCGAAGGCTCGATCAAAGCCTCGCGGGTCGTCCATCGCCCCGCTTTATCCTTATCGCGCTTGCCTGAATTGCAGGAACGGATCGACACCTATAAAGGCCGCGCACTTACCCGGCTGACGGTCTTGCTGTCGCTGCACGTGTTTGTACGCTCCAGCGAGCTGCGCTTCGCCCGCTGGAGCGAGTTCGACCTCAAGCGTGGTGTCTGGGAAATACCCGACACGCGACCAGCGTTGGAAGGCGTACCCTTTTCCACAAGGGGTACGAAGATGGCAGGCGATATCCATCTTGTACCCTTATCGCCGCAAGCGGTCGCCCTGCTCGAGCAGATCCACGCAATCACAGGCAAATTTGATTTGGTGTTCGCAGGCGATACAAAGTCTTGGAAACCGATGTCCGAAAATACTGTGAACAGCGCGCTTCGGAAGATGGGGTACGACACCAAAACCGAGATCTGCGGGCATGGGTTTCGCTCGATGGCCTGCAGCGCACTGATCGAGTCGGGTTTGTGGACGGATACAGCCATCGAGCGGCAGATGAGCCACAAGGAACGCAACAACGTCCGAGCGGCCTACATCCACAAGGCCGAGTTCATCGAGGAGCGCAGGCTGATCATGAACTGGTGGAGTCGCTACCTTGAGGCTAATCAGCAGGAGCATGTCAGCCCTCGCGAATTCGCCAATCAGGCGGGTGCGAATGTCACTCGACTAAAAGCAAAACATGGCGCAACCGAGTAAGCGCACGGTCTTCATATTTCGGTGATCCGCTTGTCCACGCGGGTCCTTCCAAACAGGGCTGCAAAGCCGCCTGGTTTGGAAGGACCTCACTTAGAAGATCTGAAAACTAGTGACGCGCCTAGGGAAAACCACTGATTTCCACCGGTGGATAATTTCATCCACAGCCGCAGAACCATCGAAAATTCGAGCCTTGACCCAAATTATTCACCGGCGTAAAAAAGATCGTGCAAGCGCTGTCGTTGACAGCAACCCAGGTAGCCAGAACCTTTGAGGCTACGCCACACCGTGGTGGTTCTCCCCAAGTGCGATTAGCGTCCGGCGGCTCGCACAGTCACAGCGATGTGATGGATGCCTACTTCTAG
This sequence comes from Pseudomonas sp. ASL3, assembly GCF_056680425.1. Lineage (NCBI taxonomy): Bacteria > Pseudomonadati > Pseudomonadota > Gammaproteobacteria > Pseudomonadales > Pseudomonadaceae > Pseudomonas > Pseudomonas sp. ASL3. The sequence continues at coordinate 1,409,467 of NZ_CM155281.1, forward strand.
CAGAGTGCCCACTGCGGCAACTCATACCCCTTCCTAGCTGCTCTGCAGCAACTTATCCGCTTGGCCATTTCTTGCGCCAACCTGCGCCCGTCTCTTTCTCCGGAAAGAGACGGGCGCTCCTACCGCTGCTGCAGCCCAACTCGTACAAGGCTTTTCGGCATTTCCCCTCGTGACAATCGGCGTGACAATCACCGAAAAGTCACCAGCAACAGCGATGCAGATGATGGTGCCGCAGCCCAAGGAATGGACTGCACCTGACTGACAGTCAGGTATGCCCCGGTCATTGCTTCACTGCCTTCACCCGACTCAGGATCTCGCGGCGCCAGTCTCGTCAACCAGCGCAGCCTCCACCCGCCCACTTCTTCGAAGGTGTTCAGGAGGCCAGATCATGAGATGCCCATGCTCCCGGTCGTAAGGAGCCGCCAGTCCCGCGTTAGTGGACAACCCTCACAGGTCGCAGGGGCCTTGATCCCTGATAACACTCAACATCCTTGGCGGGATGACGTGGGGAAAGCTTCAAGGGTTTGGTTTCGAGAGGAGTTTGATCATGGCACTGGTCGGTAGACGGGACGGGCGGAATTTTGGCTATGGCCGGCAGTTAAGCTATGCCGGGCCGCAGGCATTGCGCGATCTATTTGGCGGCGGGCATTACGGCACGGTCAAAGCGCATAGCGATCGGTGGCAAGCGTTCGTGCGCTGGTGTCGGTCAGACGATGGGCCAGGGTTCAATGATGCGCAGCAAATTGATCGGCAGACTTTGCTGGACTACGCCGGGCATTTGCGTAAGCAAGTTGAACGAGGTGAACTCGTCATCGCCACCGCGCAAAACCGGCTGTCCAGCGTGAACCGGACCATGGCTGCGCTTCGCGGTGATCAGTATGTGAAGGTCGTGAGTCCGAGCAAGGCGTTGGGAATGCGGCGCACCAGTGTTCGTCGCTCGGTGCCGCAAGGCCAAGACCGCGAACACGTGAAGCGGGTCGTAGACGTGCTCTGCGGACATCAGCAGTCGCGCGCCGCCGCCATCGCGCAGTTGGCGCGAGCAACCGGTATGCGCTTACGCGAGGCGATTTTGGCCGACCTTCCTCGACTGCAACGGGAAGCCGAGCAACTCGGGAGGATCAACATCCAGGACGGCACCAAAGGTGGCCGCTCGGGAGCCTCGGCCCCTCGGTGGATAACGGTGGATGAGCACATCCGCGACGCACTGGCATTCGCCCTTCAAGTCTCGCCAGACGGTAGCCGCAACCTGCTTGCAGCGAATGAACGCTACCTCGATTTCCAACAGGTAATCGTTCGCCCCGCACGGGAGATTCTCCTTACGCACAACCTCAAGGGCTTCCACGAATTGCGGGCGACCTATGCGTGCGAACGCTATGAGCAAATCACCCAGCATCCTGCGCCCATCAACGGTGGCAGTTGCTACCAGCTCGACCGACACCTCGATCAGGAGGCCCGAGCACAAATCAGCTATGAGCTGGGGCACGGTCGTATCGACGTAGTGTCGGCTTACATCGGGGGCCGAGCATGAGTAAGGCATTCGATATGGAGCTGTTCCTGGCGGGCGTCCTGACTGGATCTCATACCACACGCCAACGCCACCTGCGTCAGGCGAAGGCTATCCAAACAGCAATAGCTGATCGCTGGCAACGCAACAATCCATGGACCTGGCAGCAAAAGCATCTTGTATGGTTCCTAAATCACCATGTGAACCAGCACGCTGAATCGACTCGCTATTACTATCTGCTGACCGTGCATTTGCTTGTTCATCGCCTAGGAAAGTCCTGGCAGCTCAACCGCCACGCGAGGGTCAACAACCGCTCAAAAGCGGTCATTAACGTACAGATAGCGGCGGCATGAGCTCCACAGTCAAGACTCAGACTGCCAGCGGCGGAACAGAACGCTGGCGTTAACTCCACCGAACCCGAACCCATTTGAGAGCGCGTGCGTTATCAGTGTCTTCCGGGAGTTCAAGCCGACCAGATCAAGCCCGTAAGCCGCCTCATCGGGATGAAGCAGATTCAGCGTGGGGGGCACGACCTGGTCACGAAGCGCCAGTACGGTGAAGATGGCTTCAATGCCTCCGGCCGCTCCCAGAAGATGCCCGGTGGCGGATTTAGTCGAGCTGATCGCTACGCCAGAGTCACTCCCGAACACCGAGCAAATCGCTGCCAACTCCCCCCTGTCGCCAACCGGTGTGGAGGTCGCATGTGCATTGATATGCTGTACGTCAGCAGGACTGACAACCGCCTGCCGCAGTGCCTGCTCCATGGCGCGCCGTGCGCCGCTGCCGTCCTCCGGACCTGCCGTCAGGTGATAGGCATCGGCGCTGGTGCCATAGCCGACCAGCTCCGCCAGGGGCTTGGCTCCACGCGCAAGGGCATGTTCCAGCGACTCGATCACAAGCAACCCGGCACCTTCGGACATGACGAAGCCATCGCGATCACGATCAAAGGGACGTGAGGCCTGCTGCGGGCGCTCGGCAAAACCAGTGGATAGCGCACGGGCCGCAGCAAAACAACCCAGGGTCACACGGTCTATCGCTGCTTCGGTACCGCCGCATATGGCGATATCCGCCTCACCACTTCTGATGATTCTGGCCGCATCGCCGATGGCCTGTACCCCAGCAGCACAGGCCGTTACAGGCGCGCCGAGCGGCCCTTTGAAACCGTGCCGAATGGATACGTGCCCGGCCGCCATGTTGGCGAGAAAAGACGGCGCAGTGAACGGCGACAATCTGCGAGGACCACGCGCATCGGTGGTGCGCACAGCGTCGGCAATCGCGCCAAACCCACCTACGCCCGATGAAATGATCGTGGCTGTCCGCTCCTGGTCTGCGACATCAGTCGGATGCCAGCCTGCCTGCTCCAGAGCTTCGTGCGCTGCCACAAGTGCAAACTCGATGAAGCGATCCATCTTCTTGCGATCCTTGGCCGAGATGATGCGCTCCGGGTCGTAACCCGCGATGGCATCATCTTCTAGAGACGGCACCTGGCCGCCTACTGCAACGCCCGTCCCCTCAGTAATATCGTCGGGCAGGTTACGGATGCCAGAACGCCCAGCCAGCAGTCTCTTCCAGACTTCTTCTACTCCGCACCCCAGAGGCCCGACAATTCCGACGCCCGTGACTACGATTCGCTTTTGACCTTCGAAATTAATCATTGAACCCTCTTCATTTTTCAGTCGACGCCCACTAAAAGCAGCACGCTATGGCCTACGGCTAAAGCTCTGTGGTTAGGTGAGCGGCGAGAGGACGGGGTGGCGTCCTGTCCACTAGGCTTGCTTGCTTATTCGCTGTTTCAGTTTGACCCGTATTGTCAGGGCGGATCTTGAACCAGATGGAGTACATCGCTGGCAGGAACACCAGCGTCATGATGGTTCCGACAAACGTACCTCCGATCAGTGTGTAGGCCAGCGTCCCCCAGAAGACGGAGTGTGTCAGGGGGATGAACGCCAGGATTGCCGCCAACGCTGTCAACAGCACCGGGCGAGCACGTTGCACTGTGGCTTCGATCACCGCGTGGAACGGATCCAGTCCTTCTTGCGCGTTGTGATGGATTTGCCCAATCAGAATCAGCGTATTGCGCATCAGAATGCCCGAAAGGGCGATTAGACCGACCAGGGCGTTGATACCAAAAGGCTGCTGGAAGATAAGCAATGTTGGCACCACGCCAATCAATCCCAGAGGCGCGGTGAGGAACACCATGATCATCGCCGAGATCGAACGTACCTGCAGAATGATGATCAGCAGAGTCATGGCAATCATGATCGGGAATAGCGGCAGCATCGCCTTACCGGCCTTGCCCGACTCCTCGATTGCACCCGCCTGCTCGATCCGGTACCCGTCAGGCAGCTTGTCGATGACCGGCTGCAGCTCCTTCATGATCACGCTCGATACGTCCGGTGGCTGCAGGCCTTCGGCAATGTCGCCTCGCACGGTAATGGTCGGCGTGCGGTCACGACGCCGAAGGATCGGATCCTCCATACGCACATCGACCTCTCCCACCTGGGACAATGGAATCCGCTGACCCGCCGTGCCTACCAGCGTAAAGCCTTCTATCTTGGCGGGATCGAGCCGGATATCACCCGCTGCGCGACCGACCACCTGCACCGAACGAATGTCCTCACGAACGGCTGTGATCGGTACTCCGGTCAACAGAAACTGCAGTTGCTGTGCGACTGAGTTTGACGTCAACCCCACCGCCTCCAAGCGATTCTGATCCAGAGCGAAATGCAGCGTCGGCGTCAGTGGCCCCCAATCGGTGTTGACGGTTCTCATCATCGGGCTCGACTGCAACACGTCCTGTACCTGGCCCGCAATCTCGCGCAACTTTGACGGATCAGGTCCCATCACCCGGTAGGCAACAGGGAATGGCGAGTACGGCCCGAAAACAAGCTGAGTCACCCTGACACGCGCTTCTGGGGCAAGTCCCTCAGCCGCCGCTTCGCGGATACGGAACTTGAGGGTCTCGCGCTCCTCCTGGCTGTCCGTCAGCACCACAATCTTCGCGAACGACGGATCAGGGAGTTCCGGTGCCATCGCTAGATAGAAGCGCGGCGCGCCTTGTCCGATATAGGCCGTGACGATCTTTGCCTCATCCTGCTTTTGCAGCCAGGTCTCTATCTTGGCGGTGGTCGCGCTGGTCTGCTCAATGGAGGCTCCATAAGGCATTTGCACTTCAATCAATACCTCGGGACGGTCCGAGGTAGGGAAGAACTGCTTCTTGACCAGGCTCATGCCGAGGATCGCCACGACAAACGAAGCGATGACAGTGCCGGCCACCAGCCATTTGCGAGCGATGACTCGCGTCAAAACATGGCGGAAGCGGTTGTAGTTAGGGGTGTTGTAGATGGCCGCGTGACCACCCTCGACTTTCTTGATGTTCGGCAACATCTTCACCCCCAGGTATGGGGTAAAAGCGACCGCAACCACCCAGGAGGCAATCAGGGCAATGCCCACGATCCAGAACATGTTGCTGGTGTACTCGCCGGCTGTCGATTGCGCGAAGCCGTTGGGCATAAAGCCGATAGCCGTCACTAGCGTACCGGAAAGCATCGGCGCGGCCGTATGACTCCAGGCGTACGCGGAAGCTTTGATGCGGTCGTAGCCCTCTTCCATTTTCACCACCATCATTTCGATAGCAATGATGGCGTCGTCCACCAGCAGTCCAAGCGCCAGAATCAACGAGCCAAGGGTGATACGGTCAAAGTTCTTTCCAGTGGCCGCCATCACCACAAACACCACAGCCAACGTCAATGGCACAGCCGCAGCGACCACAACGCCTACACGCCAGCCCATGCTGAGAAAGCAGACAAGCATCACCACAAGCAGCGCGACGAAAAATTTGACCATGAACTCGCCGACGGCCGAACTGATATTTACAGATTGATCGGTGACCTTGGAGAGCGTCATGCCCAAAGGCATGCCTTCATTTATCTTGACCGACTCCGCGTCCAACGCCTTGCCGAGGTCAAGACCGTTCCAACCCTCACGCATCACGATCCCCAGCAACAAGGCCTCTTCACCGTTATTGCGCACGAGAAAGGTTGCGGGATCTTCATAACCACGTTCGATTGTCGCCACGTCAGAGAGTTTGAGCGTGCGCCCCTGAACCGCAATGGGTGTGTCACGAATCTTCTGCACCTTATCGAAGGCGCCATCCAGCCGGAGGAAGACCTGCGGCCCATTGGTTTCGATCGAACCGGCGGGCGTGAGCACGTTTTGATTATTCAGCGCGGCAAAGATGTCCTGAGGAGATACGCCCAAGGTGGCCAACCGATCATGCGAAAAGGAAACAAAGATACGTTCGGGCTGCTCCCCAATAATGTTGACCTTCTTCACGCCCGGCACATGCAACAGTTGTTGGCGCAACGACTCTGCATCACGCACCAACAGTCGCTGCGGCTCGCCTTTGGCTTTCAGGGCGAAAAGTGCAAATGTCACGTCCGAAAACTCGTCGTTGACCATTGGCCCGATGACTCCCGCCGGCAGCTTCCTGGCCTCATCGTCGAGCTTTTTACGCGCTTGATAGAACTCCTCCTGCACTTGTGAAGGCGGCGTGCTATCGAGCAGTGACACCATCGTGAAGGCCAGGCCAGGACGGGTGTAGGTTTCCGTGCGGTCGTACCATTTCAGTTCTTGCAGGCGTTTTTCAAGTGGCTCTGCTACCTGATCCTGCATCTCCTGCGCCGTGGCGCCCGGCCAGGCGGTAATGACCGTTAACTGCTTGACCGTAAACGGAGGATCTTCCGCACGCCCCAGCTGAAAGAACGACAAGATGCCCGCAACGGCAATCAGGAAGATCAGAAACACCGTGATAGAGCGCTCACGAACGGCGATCGCGGAAAGATTGAAGCGCCCCTCGCTCATGGACGACCCCCGGCAACTTTGGCGTCATCCTGTTGAGGCAATCTCACCTCTTCACCTTCGCGCAACAGATGTGCGCCTAACGCTACGATCTGCTCGCCGACTTTGAGGTTGCCCGCGACTCGCACTGTGTCGTCGCTCAAGCCCAGGACTTGTACAGGTCGCCAGGCCACCTTCGCCGGTGTACCGGCGATGACCCACACGCCAGTGCCTTGGCCTGGGTCATAAACGGCAGCGATCGGTACTTGCAGCCCCTGCCCTTGCGTGGTTCCTTCAGCGATCCGAAGCGTGACGGTCGACCCTATCGGTGCATTGGCCAGCGCGCCCTCAAGCACATACCGCGCCTCGAAGGTGCGTGTCATTCGGTCGGCCGAGTCAGAAAGCAGCCTCAGCTTCGCTGTAACAGCATCCGTGGTATTGCCATAAAGCGTCGCCTGCGCGGTGGATCCTGCTGCGGGGCGCAACGTCTCGGGCAGGTGCACGATGGCTTCGCGCTGCCCCGCCCGCGCCAGTCGAACCACGGGCTGTCCCGGGCTGACAACTTGTCCGGGCTCGGCGAGCGTCTCCACCACAACGCCGTCGGAATCCGCAAACAGCACCGCATAACCAGAAGCATTGCGGGCTACATCAGCCTGCGCTTCAGCGGCGCTAAGCTGCGCCTTTGCGGTATCCGCTGCGGCTTTGATCTGGTCATAGGCCGATGCAGAAATAGCACCTGCGGCGACCAGGTCGCGATATCGAGCCTCGTCATCTGCTGTCTGCTTGGCTCGGGCCCGAGCGGCCATGACCGACTCTTGCTGTGCTCGCGCCTGCAACCCTAGGTCGATTGGGTCAAGGCGCATGAGTGGCTGACCACGTTTAACGGTCTGACCGGTGTCAACCAGACGCTCAAGTACCTTGCCTGATACCCGAAAGCCCAGGTCGCCCTGGACGCGGGCAGCCACGACACCAGTGAAAGAACGCGAGACGTCGGACGAAGCCTGAACAGCAGAGGACCTCACAAGAGGGGCATGCATGCGTGGATCTTCAACGGTGGATGAATCGCCACACGCCGTCAGGACTAGAGGCAACAAGCAAGCGGCAATGGGGACAGGTCGAAGCCGGCGCATAGGTTCCCTTACTTAAACAAATAGGACAGGCGTCATATTCTCAGCCGAGTGACCATTACTGTCAATGGTCACAAATTATGAAGTGCTAAGCTCCTCAACCTCAGCGGTGGAATCGCCGAATGCACTGAGCCAATTTCGAACTTGGCTAAACGAGCGTCGATTGACAGAAAGTGACCATAACGTAATATGGTCACAAACATCCTCAATTGAAGGAACCTCAATGCCTCCCCTCCGTCCCGTTGCTCTCTTGGTGAGTGCCAGCTTGATGACAGGTTGCGCGGTCGGTCCGGACTATCACCGTCCGGACGCCCCGCTTTCGGACCGTTACTTGGGTCAGCCTTCTGTCGAACAGAGGCCTGGGGCGACGCCTGCCAGTCTTGTAGCCTGGTGGGAAGGCTTCGGTGATCCACTGCTAGCCGACTTCGTCTCCAAGGCACTTGAGCAGAACCTGGATCTGGCGCAGGCGTCGGCGCGAGTAACGCAGGCACGGGCAGGACTAGGCGCCGCAAATGCCGCTTTACTGCCCTCGGGAAACATCAGCGGCCAGGCCGCGCGTTCCTACCAGTCAATCGAGACCCCACTCGGCCAGGTGTTGAACTCAACGCCTGGCTATGATCGGTACGGAAGTTCCTACGAGGTCAACCTCGATGCTAGCTGGGAGGCGGACGTCTTTGGCGGCCTGCGACGCGGACGCGAGGCTGCACTGGCCGAGTACCAGGCTTCCGAGGCGGGTGTCGCTGCCACACGACTGGCCATCGCCGCGCAGACCGCCGATATCTACATCACTATCCGCGGACTGCAGACCCGGCTGGACATTGCGAATCGGCAAGTCAAAACGCAGCAGGAGTTGCTAGAGAAAGTCCAATTGCTCTACAGCAAGGGGCTCGCCGCCAACTATCAGGTTCACCAGACTGAGGGAGCGCTATCGCAGGTCCAAGCGACAGTGCCGGTCCTGCAGACCGGTCTGGATGCTGCAAGGAATGCGCTGGATGTAATTCTCGGCACGCCGCCAGGCACTCACCGCACGCAATTGGCAAGTGCGGGGAGCATTCCTGTAGCGCCGCAGTTAAAGGCGATGGGAACGCCGGCCGATTTGCTGCGCCGCAGGCCAGATCTCATTGTGGCTGAGCGCCGTCTTGCGGCCTCAAACGCACGCATCGGGGAAGCGATTGCTGAGTACTACCCGAAATTCTCCCTTAGCGCATTGCTGGGCAGTGCCACGGCTGTATCCGCAGGCAACCTTTTTACCGGCGGCGCCAGCCAGTCGGCGGGTGTATTGGGACTGCGCTGGAGACTCTTCGACTTCGGTCGCATAAACGCCCAAATCGACCAAGCCAAGGGACAGGAAGCCGAAACCCTGGCCGCTTACCGTCAGTCTGTGCTGCGCGCCACCGAGGATGTCGAGAACGCGTTCTCCTCACTGGTGAATCGGGAAGCTCAAGCAACCACCCTCACCGGGGGAGAGGCGTCTCTGACACAGGCTCGCCAATCGTCGTTCATTGCCTATGAGAAAGGCACGGCCAGCCTGATCGATGTCCTGCACGCTGACGAGACGATGCTGCAGGCTTCCGATGCTCGGGCGCAAGCGCGAACTGAATCGGCACGAGCGGCGGTTGCGGCATTCAAATCGCTAGGTGGTGGCTGGCAACCTCCTGAAGCCCAGCCTATTGCGACACGATGATTTAACCAGGTGACATAGCACCTGATGCACGCACCTCCACGTCCTCTCTTCGCTACTACCCAACCCGAGAGCGGGATTCGCTCATCGACTGACGACCAGTGGTCTCAGGCCGTTCTGTTGCGACGTGCTCAGCAACCAATTGCTCAATAGAAACCAACCGGAGTGCAGCGAAATGAAATCGAACGAGAATTCCTGGGTGCTCATCACCGGAGCATCAAGCGGATTTGGCGAGGAGTTTGCCCGGCAATATGCAGCGCAGGGAAAATCGCTCGTTCTGATAGCAAGAAGGCTGAGTAAGCTCGAAGCGCTATCGGCGCAGTTGCGCGAACGCTTCGGCGTTGATGTGATAGTCGAACAAGTAGACCTGTCCTCGATCCCGGCGATCATCGAACTGCATGAGCGACTCAGCGAACGCAATATAGTGATCGATGTGCTCATCAACAATGCGGGTCATGGATTGCAGGGGCCTTTCCTGGATCAACCTCTGGATGAGTCCCTGACCATGATTGATTTGGATATCGCCAGCCTGACAGCCCTGACACGCCTTTTCGCGGCCGACATGCGAGCCCGCAAACGTGGGCACATCCTGATGGTCGCAAGCTTGCTGTCCTTCCAGGGCGTGAAGAATTTCGCCGTTTACTCTGCCGCGAAAGCCTATGTTCTTCGCTTCTCTGATGCGCTTCATCGTGAACTGAAAAATGACGGTGTCGTCGTTACCGCACTTTGCCCTGGGATGTCAGATACCGGATTTGCAGAAAGCGCCAAACAACGGATCACGCCAGCCTTAAAAAGAGTGATGATGCAGCCTCAACCCGTCGTGCGTGCAGGAATCCGTGCACTGCAAGCCGGACGCATGAGTGTGGTGCCGGGTTTTGGCAACAAGGCCATCACTGTCTTGACGTGGGCCACTCCACGTCGGTTTCATCAGGGCCTTATGGCACAGGTTATGGGAGTCTGAGGGGGCGACAAAGAGGCCTTTTCCCTGAGGGGGAATGCCCGAGATGTGTTCTAAAAAGCCGGGAGGCAACGCGTGCTCCCGACCGGACAGTTATCGTGTAACGGCACTCAATTAGAAGCGGTAACTAACAGAAGTACCGAGCCCGCTCGCACTGTTCTTATATTTGGCACTGTAAGCGCCTCTGGTCGTCGAGGCGTCGTTGACCTGCACGCTCTCCTCCCACAGGTAGGAATAAGCAACATCAATCGTGACATTGTCCACCGGAGTCCAGCCAGCACCGAAGCTGATAACCTTCCGGTCGCCCGTAGGAATGCGTGGTCCTCGGTTGGTGTTGTTGGTGGGCGACTGGTCGACCGATAAGCCCGCGCGAAGTACCCATTGGTTGTTCAGTTGATACGCAGTGCCGATAGCGTGAGCCCACGTATCATGCCAGTTCTGTTCTTCGGTAATGGTGCCCAGCGCGCTGCTCAACGAAGGGGGTAAACCAGTGTTCTCGATGGTTAATTCTTTGAAGCGACTCCAGCGGGTCCAAGTACTCCCCAAGTATAGGGTCCAGTCATTATTCAGCTGATGAGTCACCGAGAAGTCCACTGACTCTGGGGTATCCACATCCAGCGAAGCGTCATAACTCCGACCGCTGACCCCCAACACGGTAAAGATGCCGTCGGTGACCTTGGTCTTGGCATCCAAGTGATAACTGACCTTGGAATGGTAGGTCATTCCCAAGCGGGTTCGGTCTGTAGCCTGCACCAGGATACCGGCGTTGAAACCGAGAGCTGTGTCGTCGCCAGTGCTTTTGAGTTTTCCGTCATTGCGACCAGGGCTGAGTGGATTGGGCACCATCCCGGACAGCTCACCAGTGATACGGTTGATTGTGGGGCCGAACCCTATCGAAACTTTGTCGTTAAAGGCATAGCTGATGGTGGGCTGGAACGTAAGGGTCGTGACCTCGCTTTTGTTGGCGTAGTAACGCCCGGCAAAACCACTGCCATAGTCAGTCATCAGACCGAAAGGTACATAAAAACCCACACCGAACGCCCAATGCTCATCGATGGGTTTGACGTAGTAACCCATAGGCACTGTGGTGGTTGGCACCATGTCGCCGTCTTCCTGGCCCCCGAATGTACTGCGAGTTTGGCTTATGTCGGACTTAGCAAAAAGAGTCGCAGCCCCCACGCTGACCTGCTCCCTTTTCAAGCGAGACATTCCCGCAGGATTACCGAAGACCGTGCTCGCGTCTTCAGCGGAGGAGGAGCGACCGGCAAACCCGGATCCCATCCCACTGATGCTTTGTTCATTGAGAGCGAAGCCGCTTGCAAAAACGTTTGAGGATGCGAGCACGACAGCGAGGCCAAATGGGCTCTTGAGCAATATTGTTTTCATTGTTTGAACTCTATGGGTATCACTGAGATGAAACAGTAGAAGCGACGCATCACCATATTTGTTCATGTGACCAATTCAGTCAATAGTCACAAAGCAGATAAATAAAATGCCCTTCGACGGATGGAAGAAGGGCAAAGTGAAAAGCCGTTTTGGTGATCTGGCGCTTACCCGGGTATGCCGTAAAACCGTTAGCCGAAGGTCAAGGCATGAGGCTACGCAAGATGAGGTTGGAGGTGAGCGTGGGCGCCTCCTCGACGAAATCGAGGTTGTACTGCAGCAGCAAAGGGTTGACGAATGGCCGCAGCGCCAGATGTATCGCTTCTACTGTCTCGTCCAGCGGAGTCTTGCGTTCAAACTCGCCAATCTCTCGCCCCTCTCGCACGATTTGCAACACGAAGCGTTTGATCTGTGCGTCATAAGCCTGCGAACTGGGCCAGCTTTCCGACGCCGCGAACGCTGCAATGTCATAGAGTTTTCGGTCGTTAAAGAACAGATTCACACCTGTGGCGATCACAGTTTTGACCAAACGTCGAAAGCGCTCCGTCGGCGACAGGCCTTCTACATTGATAGCCTGCTCCACAGCCGCGACGATTTCTGCCAGACAATTTGCGCAGATGGCTTCACCGATCGCCTGCTTGGAATCAAAAAATTTGTAGATGTAGGCCTTAGAAAACCCGATGGCCTTAGCCAGGTCGGAAACCGTGGTTTTGCCGTAGCCGTATTGACTGAAGTGTTCGTTGGCAGCCGCGACAATCTGGTCTCGAATGTCGTGATCCACTGGGCCACGGGCGCTGGGCGAAGATGAAGATATTGATGGCTGATTCATGACAACAGCTTACTCACCCTATCGAGGACTGACAACTTGTGACCGATAAGATATATAGTCACAAATCGACCATTTTGAACGACTTTTCCGAGCGATCACAAACTTCAGCCGATCAGGCGTGAAACGGGCTGACGTTTGAGTGATCGAACATGAGGGATTAGCGTTCCGCAAGTCCATCGTCGCTAAGTAGTTTCCATGCGCTTGGCGTCGTGCATGTGACGAAGCTCAGCCCAGTCTATAAGGGCTGTCATAGCCGGGCCGAGTGCATGACCAAGCGCCGTCAGCGCGTACTCCACTCGCGGCGGTACCTCTGGGTATACGGTGCGCTGAACTATGTCGTCTTGCTGGAGCCCTTTCAACTGCTGAATGAGCATCTTCTGCGTGACATCGGGAATGAGCTTTTCCAATTCTGAGAACCGAAGCGGCCGGCCTTTAGCGGCCATCAGCTCATTGATGATCACAATTTTCCACTTGCCCTCCAGAACGCGAAGCGTAGCGTTTATAGCGGCAGACCAGGCCTGCCGTCGTAAAGGGTTCTCACATTCCCACTGGCGCTCCATCGATACTTACCTTTTGGTGGGTTACAGACAAAAACGTCGGTTCTTGCGGATATTGCAGTATCGATAATAACGTATCCGGACTTTGAATCCCTGGAGGCAGTATGAAAATTGCGATCGTTGGTATTGGATCTATCGGCGGAACCCTTGCCCGCCGGCTTGTCACTGCTGGCCACGAGGTCAGAGTGGCTAACTCTCGGGGAAAAGAGGCGGTGAGCGCCTTTGCCAAAGAAGTAGGTGCCGTTCCTTGTGACTTGAAAGATGTCTTCGACAGCGCCGATGCTGTGATTATTTCCATTCCCCAACCGGCCATGACAGCTCTTCCTAAGAACCTGCTGGCCGCACTGCCATCCTCGGTTCCAGTGGTCGACACCAGTAACTATTACCCTGGTCTGAGAGACGAACTGATCCCCGCGCTGGAAGATGGTCAAACGGAGAGCGTCTGGGTTAGCAAGCAGCTTGGCCGACCGGTGATCAAGGCCTTCAACAATATTCTGGCTTATTCGCTAGAGAATCTTGGTAAGCCAAAAGGCGCGGAAGGCCGTCTGGGAGTCGCCGTTGCCGTTGACGATGCAAATCACAAGCGTCTTGTGATGCAACTTGTCGATGAAGTTGGATTCGAGCCGGTCGACAGCGGCAGCCTGGAGGACTCATGGCGTCAACAACCCTGCACGCCAGCGTACTGCTGCGACTACACCGCAGATGAGATGCGCCCAGCATTGAATGTCGCAGTTAAGGGAGCCGCAGCGCAGAAGCGAGAGGCGTTCAATGCGCAACTCCCTGCACTATTCGCCAAAAATCCTTCTCATCGTGACGTAGTTGAATTTAATCGGAGCTTCAACGCGGCCAGCTAAATTCCTCGCACTCGGAAGCCACGGTTGTTGGAGCGCGACACGCTACTGATTTATTGGACAACATTATCTGATAGTCCTTCAGTGGTGAGTGCAGCCGCCCTAGCTCGCCAATACCGCCTCCCTATAGGTATTCGCTTTGAGGCGATAGCAGCCCTTAACACCGGCGACTATCAGTCAAAAGCAGTCACTTTGATGTGCTTTTCTGATCCAGTACAGACTGGCCTGCGTACGCCACCTTCAGCAGCTTGCTGCTGCCCTGTTCATGGGGTATCGAAAGAATTCGCATAAAATACGGGCTAGATTAGGATAATCGTAGGGATATAAACTTTAGAATTAAGCATAATTTCGTTATAAAACAAATACTTAATTATCTATTCGAGTCCAGGTCGTGAGCCAGATTTTTCAAGGGGTTGAGTGGGGTGTTGTAGGACGTTTCTAGGACCAAATGATTTTTGATCATTTGCGCCGAGCCTTCAAAATCTCGCTCTACTGCTTCGAAAAACATTTGGTAACAGTATTCTAGGTTTAGTTTTCACGTGCAAAGCGCTGCCTCTAATCAACTGATTTAGAGGCCAGCATCATGAAAATCGCATCAATCGTTTCAACCAAAGGCGGCCCGGGTAAAACCACGGTGACCGCAAATCTAGGCGCGTTCTGCGCCGACGCTCATCTCCGCACTCTCCTGATCGACCTCGACACCCAGCCATCGCTGTCTTCGTTCTATCGCATCGAACACGAAGCGAAAGGCGGGACCTACCAACTCATTGCTCACAACGACACCCGGGCAGAGCAGATCATTTCCCGCACCTGCATCCCAAACCTGTCGCTCATCGTCTCCAACGATCCGTTCAACCAGCTCAGCAACATGCTGTTGCATGCGGCTGACGGGCGTTTGCGTCTGAAAAACCTGGTGTCGGCCTTTGCCGCTGACTTCGATCTGCTGCTGATCGATACCCAGGGCGCGCGCTCGGTGATGCTGGAAATGGCGTTGCTGTGCTCGGATCTGGCGATCTCGCCAATCACCCCGGACATGCTCGCCGCGCGTGAGTTTTATCGGGGGACGCAGCAGCTGCTCAAGGATCTGGAGCCGCTTTCAGTGCTAGGTGTGCATACGCCGCCGTTGAACATCGTGATCAACAAGCTTGATGCCACTAACGATGCGAGCCTGATCTATCTATCAATCACTCACCGAGACCCTTGCGGACCATCCGCAGATCAATCTGCTGAACACCACACTCCCAGCGGCGGTGAGCTTTCGCCGAGCGGCCACCGAGGGTGTGCCGGCTCATCGACTGGAATATCGCCAACCGTTAAATCGCCGCTCCCCCTCGGCGTTTAGCGTGATCAAGGCGCTGGCCGTGGAGTTGTTTCCGGAGTGGAAACCGCAATTTGATCTCTTGGCGGCAGAAACGCTGGGTAGCCGGCGGAAGGCCGACCACGAGGTGGTTTCGTGAACCTCTTCGACCTGATGCCACCGCATTCCATCGAAGCTGAGCAAGGCGTGCTCGGTGGGCTGATGCTCGACAACGAAGCCTGGGAGTTGATCGCCGATACCATCGGTCCCGAGGACTTCTTCAAGCGTGAGCATCGCTTGATCTACCAGGCCATTGAAGCGCTGGCAGCCACCAACACGCCGTTCGACGTTGTCACCGTGTCCGAATCGCTGGTCGAAATCGACGAGGCGGGCGGTCTTGCTTACCTCGGCGAATTGGCAAAAAACATCCCCTCGGTGGCCAACATTGGCGCCTACGCCGAGATCGTTCGAGAGCGCGCTCATCTGCGGCAGTTGATCATGCTGGGCCATGAATGCAGCCGCAGCGCCTCTGACAATCAGGCGAAAAGCACTGAGGTGCAGGAGAGCTTCGAGCAGAAGCTTTTTGCACTGGGACAGGGCCGTACACCCAACAGCTTTGTCGACGTCGACGACGCGCTGATGAAGGTGCTGGAGCAGGTTGATTTCAACTTCAATCACGGCGATGGCGTGACAGGCGTTCCGAGCGGACTCGCGGATCTGGACCAGAAAACCGGCGGTTTTCAGGACGCCGACTTGATCATCGTCGCCGCACGTCCGTCCATGGGCAAAACCAGTCTTGCGTTGAGCTTCGTCGATGCGGTGCTGCAGCAGGATCCGGCCAATACCGTACAGATCTACAGCCTGGAAATGCCTGCTCAAGCGCTGATGTACCGGATGCTGGCGATTCTGGGCTTGTTAGATTTGGCCGCGTTGATGTGAGGCCAGCTAGACGATGAAGACTGGCCAAGACTGACTGCCGCAGTGGCCAGGATCAATGGCTACGGAGAACGATTGGTGGTCGACGACAGTTCTGGGCTGACACCCGAAAGCTGGATAAAGTGCCGACTTTAGATGGCAGGACGCCCAGTGAGATTAATGCGAGCGAGGGGCGGCCATAAGATGTGACCTGGCAGCGACTTGGCGGTCGAAAGGCCGAAATCGATCTGAAGCGGACGAGAATACCAAACAGCTAACCCCTTTTTGGCAACGCTAACTCGATCCGAAGCCATTCCAAATACTCCAGAATCGCAGACTCATTGAGTTTGCAGTATGACCATTTGTGTTGTTTGACAACTGATATGAAACCGGCATTTTTTAGAATCTCTAGGTGCCGACTGGCTGTTGGCTGTGCTACGCCCATTGCACTCGCGATGAGGGTCATACAGACCCCTAGCTCAGCAGGGTCTGCTGACCACTGATCTGCGAAATTTTTATGCGGCTCTGCTAGCAGCCGCAATATCGACATCCGGGCTTCGCTCCCCATCGCCTTAACTTGAATTGATCTGTCCATGAATACATCATATAGTTATTTAGCTAAATGACAATATGAGGTGAGCCATGCTGGATTTACCCTACACATCGATCATCGAAGGTAACGCTGTCAGGTGGGGAAAGCTGGGGGCTGGCGCGCCTCTAGTCGCTCTTCATGGGACACCGTTTTCATCTCAGGTATGGCGCAGGATCATTCCTCATTTGGCTGACAGGCGTACGGTGTATTACTTCGATATGGTCGGCTATGGACTGTCCGAGATGAGGGATGGCCAAGATGTTTCTTTGGCCATCCAGAATAATGTGCTCGCAGCGCTTCTTGATGAATGGGGCATAATCCGGCCAGACGTACTTGCACACGACTTTGGTGGGGCAACAGCACTGCGCGCCTACTACCTGAATGGGCTTCGTTACAAATCTCTCACGATCTTCGATGCGGTGGCCTTGGCCCCGTGGGGCTCACCATTTGTTCAGCATGTTCGTCAGCACGAGGCTGCATTCGCGGGGATGCCTGACTATATGCACCAGGTTCTTCTGAAGGCATATCTGCAAACTGCGGCGTGCAATCCGCTATCTGAGGAAGCCCTGGAGGTTTACAGCAGTCCTTGGCTTGGCGTAGTCGGCCAAGCTGCTTTTTATCGACAGATCGCACAGATGGATCAGGCGGTTACTGATGAGGTTCAAGGACTCTATGGGGCGCTGGATTGCCCTGTCACGGTTCTGTGGGGAGCAGAAGACGCTTGGATTCCATATGAGAAAGGGGAGCACCTTGCGGGGTTGATTTCCCGGGATCCATGCATTCGGGTAGAAAAGTCCGGCCACCTCATGCAGGAAGATAGGCCGGAGGACATCGTGGCAGCAGTTCTGAAGCAAATTGGTTCTATCTAAAGCCGTGCCCGCTTCTGGCCGCTCTCTGGTCTCCTGCAGAGATAACAACGCGCACTTCAGTATGAGCTCTTGTGATAAAGGTGGTGCAATCATAGAGGCCAACCCCTTTATCATGTAGTAGGGGTCAACGCTCGCAGGTATCGGGCTCTCCTTCAGCTTAAGCAGCAACGACTTCCTCACCCGCATGGACTATGGGGTTTATTGATGGCCAGAGCCCCCTTGGGCAGTGAGGTCGACTTCTGGCGTCTCGACGCTGCACAGCACGTTTCGACTTGGTACACCGGTATTGGTGCGGAACGGGGCGGCGGTCGCTGGAAGCTCCGCCTGGTCGCTCCAGAGCAATGACGCGCCTGGAATAACCTGCGCTGCGCTCCTCCTTACAAATTCTTCAGCGGATTACCCAAATTCTTGATGTACTCACTCCCCAGCGCCGCCGCGGCGATGGAGTTAAGGTAGGAGCCGTCGGTGGTGAACAGGATGTTCCCCGCCACGATCGGCCGGCATTCCTTTGCGCACAACTCATCATTGGGATCAATCAGGACCACGGCAGGAAATTTCTGTTTGATCTTGTACTCGATCCGCTCGGCAAGAGCCTCGGCGGGTTTCAGCGTGACCGCTTGCAGGTCTAGATGATGAAGCTTCATCAGCCTGAGTTCATTGACTTTGACCCGACCAATTTCTGCAAAGGGTTGGGCAATGACCACCACTTTCACGCCGGCATCCAACAGTTCCTTGACTGCCTTGAAATAGTACTGATCCATTTGATCCGTCAGGTCTTCACGCTTTGAATTTTGAATGCTGTAACGCTGATTCCAATGGTCGTAGGCGTTCCAGAAATTCGACAGGATCACGATTCTTTGTTTCTTGGCGAATTCGAAGCGGTCGGTCGAGTATTTGATGATCGCTTCAGCCTCCCCCGGGGAGGCTTTGCTCTGGATGTCCACGACAAAGATGCCGGGTATAGAGGGCGTCGAACTCATGGTCGTGTCGTGAATCATGAGGCCTGCATCGACGGCCAGCGCATTGATGAACGGCGCGTACGCGTTTGCGAACGAATCCCCGATCAGCACACCATCGATGGATTTCTTGGAGAGGCCCAGGTGGCATTCGTCTATGTTGCCCACCACCGCGGTTTCCATGCATTTGCTGCGGATGACGTGGGAGCTGTTCTGTTCCAGGAGCTCTGGCACGGCCATGTCGGCATCAGAACGGAAACCGTCACGCGTGACAATCAGCACGGCCATCCCGAGGACGCACATTGAAGGCAGTAGATAGAGTCCGGTAAATACCGTTCTGAATTGTCCGGCTTTGATCGACCGGAAAGGCTTTTCCACGAAGTGATAACTGATGGACGAGGCAGCAAAAGAGCCCGCCAGGAGAAGGCACGCATTGCTCGTCGTTAACGCTATCCCCTGATATTGGGCCAGGACGAGTACAGGCCAATGCCAGAGATACAACGAGTACGAGATTTTCCCTACATAGGTTACAGGCGGCAGGCCGAGCAAACGGGTGACCAGGCTTGGCTTCGTCGTCATCCCGGACGCGATGAGCAACCCGGTGCCCACACACACAGGCAAGGCATTGATGCCCGGAAAAGTGGACAAGTCATTCAGCATGAAAGCACTGGCAAAAATCAGCACAACCCCGACCAGCGAGCAAGCCGCCGGGTACTTCATCACCCTCGCGACTTTGTCAGACGCAACGGCCAGGTAACTTCCGATGAGCAATTCAAAAAAACGGAACGGCAATAACAGATAGGCGGCATTTTGGTGCAGGCGTGAGTACACCTCTGACAGCGAAAGCGATATCAGAAAAATTATTGCTATCATGAGGGTCGGCGAAACCTTGTGCCTGATCTTGAATAAAATGATGAGGAGGATCGGCCAGACCATATAAAACTGCTCTTCTACCGAAAGGGACCAGGTGTGCAAGAGCGGTTCATAAAAGGCCGATCCTGAGTACTTCGTCCCGAACAAGAAGTAGACATTGCTCACCCCGATCAGGGAATACACCGAGCTTTTGGCAAACGAGACCAGCTCTTCTGCGAACATAAAGTGGCTGCAATAAATAAACAGCCAAAATAGCAGGAACAAGTAGGCAGGCAGTAACCGCTTGATTCTTCGCTCATAAAACCGACGAAACGTGAAATCCCCTGCCGGGATTTCCTTGGCAATAATCGATGTAATCAAGTAGCCGGAAATCACGTAAAACACGTCGACGCCGACAAAACCACCCAGTACCGGAAACTTGGCGTGAAACAGCGCAACAAGGATTACGGCAACGGCACGCAGACCATCAATGTCCGGCCGATAGCTTGAAGTATTCCGTACATGTGTGGGTGGCTTCACGAAACAGACTCCTGTGTTATAGCGTTTTTTTGTTATGAGTTCACATTAATAGCAACGGATGAACGCAAGAGAAATTGAATCTCACTATGTGTCTTCCTATGCTTTTCCAACATGGCTGCGCACCGGCAGATTGCGTGCGAACCAGGGTCTGTTTGGTGCCTTGGCCAGCGCATCTGCGATATGGTCTTTATCGTCGCACGCGATGTGCAGCGCCAGCTTCGCGCTGTCTACTACATCCATTTCCATTGTGCCCACGGTCATAGGATCAAGGACGGCGCCGCATCCGTGCGTCATCGGGCCCAGCCATGGCTCGTCGACTTCCACCCAAGGGCCCGCCGCGAACCATTCGGTACCCCTTAGTGAGCGACGCACAACTTGCCCGGGATGAACGCGTTCGTGAGCATCGAACCAATCCTCGATGCGGTCGTCGATCCAACCGTGGAATCCCCAGAACAACGGGTGTACATGGGATGAAAAAGGGTCCCCGAGGAAGTCGTTTTGTGGCCCGAACCAGCGTTCTGAGAAATCCGCAGGCCCTCGGGCGAGCGGGACTGGAACACTGTCGGCGGGATCACGCGGCACGGTGGCCCAACACATATGCAGCCAATCATGCAAGGTCAACTCCATCTCCGAGCCGAATTGGCCAAGGGTGACACGAGATAAGTACTCGGGATCCCGGAATCGCGACTCCCAAACCTGGAAGTTACTGTAAAAAGCGTCTCGGCTCTTCATCGCCTCCAATCCCTCGGCGTACTCCTTGTCATCAGGCGCTAACCAGGTCGGTGGGACGGAGCAGCCGTCATGATTGTCAAAGTAGCGGGCGAAGCCGAGCCGGTCCTGTTCCACAGCCGGTTGTGGCAAGGGAAAGTGCGTCCAGGCAGGCGGTGCCTGCATGGAGCGAGCAATACCCAGCATATGCCGGTGCATGAAAAAGAAATCCACGCCCGATCCGTTACGATCCATATGCCGACCTCGCGCATGGCGCTCGCTGTCCAAGGGCCCCGGTTGCCAGCCAAGGCCTCGTAATGCATTGCGACGCTCTTCGGAAAGCTCGTGCCATTTATCCCGTGAGGCGTGCCAAATCTGATGAGCCAGTCGGTGCTCGGGCTTCATCAGCCAGCTCAGAAATGTAGCATTGAGCGGTATGCGCTCTCGCGCCTCCGGAAACGGACGCTTGCGTGCAATAAAATCGAAAGCTTCTACTCCAGCTGCAGCCGGTCGATCCAGGCGCTGAAAGCGGCCTTTCAAAATGTCGTTGTCGGCAACTCCGAACTTTGCCCAGATATTTTCGAGCGCGACAGTGACTTGGTAAATGGGCGAATAACGCACCGAGTCCCTATCCAGCACTATCCAGTGAATCTGAGTAGCTGACGCATCCACCAGATCACCCATCACCTGATAGCGTGGAGGCTGCGACGCGCGCAGGTTTTCTGGCGTGTCGATAAAGCCCCGTAAACTCCGCCCACGGTCAGCCACGTCGAGAAACATTTCCAGACCTTCCGGCATCAGATCGCTCAAATCGGCAGCGCTACCCATGAATTGCAATTGCCATACACCACGCAGCTGAGAGGCCAGTCGCTGGATATCGACATTGGCCGGCTCGACGCGGGCCTTGGGAGGCGTCCCGTCATGGTTTTCCATGTAGGCTTTGACCTTGTGACTGCCCACATAGGCCGAGGTAAGCAAAGCCCCGGACATGGCCAGCAGCCCCGCTATCATCTTTCGCCGAGATATCTCCATTGCGCCATCTCCCTTGGGAGGCTGATCTGCCAGTTCAAATTTATTGTAAAATTTCTGACAATGCCAGTTTATTGGCTTTTTTATTTAAGGCGAAAAAAAAGTCAAATATTTGGCTTTCGGATTTTGCATATCGCCTTGGCGTGCCTGGGTAAGGCGATAGAAATCACTGCGGCCAACAGGGCGAAAACCGTTGAAACCCACAAACAGGCAACCAGGCCATAGGCCTGAAATATCCAGCCTGAAAGCAGAGTTCCGATCAACCGTCCCATGACGTTGGACATGTAGGCGGATGCATTTTCGCGACAAGCTGTCGCTGCATCAGATAATAGCCAAGCATACGGGGCTGTCGCGCAATACCATCCGGAAATGGGTCAGAGCGCCCGAAGCAACCCAGCCGGTGTACCAGCGGCGCACAGCCTTCAACAAACTCAGTCCTTTCCACGAGACGCTGGAGCAGGCGCTCAAGGCCGATTCGTTTAGGGCAAAGCAGAATCGCAGGAGCGCCAAAGCACTTTTGGCGTTGATCAAGGCCGAGGGTTACGGACGGCGGCTACAGCCAGCTCACGGCCTTCATACGCTCGTGGCGCGGTGAGCAAGGTAAATCTCTACGTTCCTTTATACCGTTGACGTTCGCACCTGGTGAGGCCTTTCAGTTCGACTAGAGCGAAGAAGGCTTGCTGATTGGCGGCCTGTTTCGACGTACCCAGGTCTCCCACATGAAGCTGTGCGCCAGTCGCGCTTTTTGGTTGGTCGCATACCCCAGCCAAGGGCCCGAGACGTTGTTCGATGCCCATACTCGCTGGTTTGGCGCGCTAGGTGGGGTGCCACGTCGTGGCATCTACGACAACATGAAGACCGCTGTCGACAAGGCCGGTCAGCACCTGAAGGATCAAGCCGCTGTCCGGGCTGGAAATCATGGTCTCGCCGTGCGTCAATCGGGTTTGCTCGGGGAAGTGCGACAGGGCGGTCGCCGCGATCCGGGACGGGTGCTAGTCTTGAGCAACGCTGTAGTCAGGGAGCCCTCATGGGCAATCACAAGATCGAGATTCGCCGCAGTAACGTCGAGAAAATCCTGCTGGGGGCCGAGAAGGTCTTCGCCGAAAAAGGTTTCGGCAGCACCGCCATGGCCGATATCGCCGCCGAAGTGCAACTGCCGCGCTCCAATCTGCATTATTACTTCAGTACCAAGAGCGAGCTGTACAGCGCTGTGCTGTTCGACCTGCTGGAAGTCTGGAAACAGGACGCGCTGTGCTTTGAAATGTTCGACGACCCGCGAGTGGTGCTCAGCAGTTACATCCGCGCCAAGATGAACCATTCCCGCAGCCGGCCTTACGGCTCGAAAGTCTGGGCCAACGAAATCATCCACGGCGCGCCGACACTGGGTGAGGCACTGGACGCCAGCCTGTACGACTGGGCCAAGATGAAAGAAGCGAAAATTCGCCAATGGGTGGAGGACAAACGCATCCTGCCGGTAGAGCCTTCCAGCCTGTTGTACATGATCTGGGCCTCGACCCAGCACTACGCCGACTTTGATCATCAGGTGAATATTCTGAATGACCATCAGCCGTTGTCCGACATGCAGTTTGAGCGGGCGGTGCAGACGGTGACCAGTGTGATCTTGCGGGGGATTGGGTTGGAACCGTAGGTTTTGCGGTGGGGAGGCGGGCCTTTTCGCGGGCTTGCCCGCGAAGGCGTCAGCTCAGGCGCCGCAGTTCTTAAAGGGCGACATGGTAGGGATTGCGCGGATCATGATTCCAATCCAGAAACGGTTTGCCGGTGTCCATCGGCACCATCTCGATGCAATCGGCCACCGGACAGGTGATCTGGCACAAGTTGCACCCCACACACTCATCATCAATCACTTCGTATTTATGCGTGCCGTCCGCCTGCTTGAGGCTGGCAATCGCCTGGTGCGAGGTATCTTCGCAAGCGATGTGGCAACGCCCGCAGCCGATACAGGCCGCCTGATCGATCTTGGCGATCACCTGATAGTTGATGTCCAGGTACTTCCAGTCGGTGGTGTTGCCCACCGCCCGCCCGGAAAATGCTTTCAGGTTGGCGTAACCCTGACTGTCCATCCAGCGCGATAACCCGTCCTTCATTTCGTCGACAATCCGGAAACCATGCAGCATCGCCGCCGTGCACACCTGCACCGCGCCGCTGCCTAGGGCAATGAATTCCGCCGCGTCGCGCCAACTGCCGATGCCACCAATGCCGCAGATCGGCAGGCCTTGGGTCTGGGGGTCGCGGGCGATTTCAGCGACCATGTTCAGCGCAATCGGCTTCACCGCCGAACCGCAATAACCGCCGTGGGTGCTTTGGTGGCCGACGGTGGGGATCGCGACCATTTGCTCCAGGTTGACGCTGGTGATCGAGTTGATGGTGTTGATCAACGACACCGCATCGGCGCCGCCACGGTGGGCCGCACGGGCGGCGACGCGGATGTCGGTGATGTTTGGCGTGAGCTTGACGATCACCGGCAGCGAACAATAGGTTTTGCACCAGCGAGTGACCTGTTCGACGTACTCCGGCACCTGGCCCACCGCTGCGCCCATGCCCCGTTCCGGCATGCCGTGGGGGCAACCGAAGTTCAGCTCGATGCCGTCGGCACCGGTGGCTTCCACCAGCGGCAGGATGAATTTCCAGGACTCTTCGACACAGGGCACCATCAGCGACACGATCAGCGCGCGGTCCGGCCAGTCCTTTTTCACCTGGGTGATTTCCCGCAGGTTGATCGCAAGCGAGCGGTCGGTGATCAGCTCGATGTTATTGATGCCCATGACTTCGCGGTTGGCACCGAAGTGCGCGGAGTAGCGCGACGAGACGTTGACGGCCGCCGGGTCTTCACCCAGGGTTTTCCAGACTACACCGCCCCAGCCAGCCTCGAACGCGCGGACCACGTTGTAGGCTTTGTCGGTAGGCGGCGCGGAGGCCAGCCAGAACGGGTTAGGGGCTTTGATACCGGCGAAGACAATCGACAGATCGGCCATTTACGCAGCCTCCACATTGAGAATCAGTTGAGCATTAATGGCCTCGGCGGCCCGTTTGCCGTGCTGTACCGCTTGCACGGTGAGGTCCTGATCGAGGCTGGTGCAGTCGCCGCCGGCATACACGCCGGGGATGCTGGTGCGCAGCTGTTCGTCTACCTGGATCCGCTCACCCTGACGCTTGAGTTCCCGGGCTAGCGGGTCGGTGAGGGCGCTGGCGTCGAACGCCTGGCCGATGGCTTTGAAGATGGCATCGGCGGCCAGCTCGAAGGTTTCCCCGGTGGTTTGCAGGCGACCGTCTACCAACCGGGTTCGGGCGAAGCGCATGCCGCGCACGTTGCCTTGATCGTCGAGCAGCACTTCATCGGGTTGCGCCCAGGTCAGCAAGCGCACCTGATTGGCCTTGGCGATGTCCTGCTCGTGGCCGGTCGCGCCCATGTCCTCGACACCACGGCGGTACACCAGATTCACATTGCGAGCGCCGAGACGTGCCATTTGCACAGCCATGTCGATCGCGGTGTTGCCGGCGCCGAGGACGATGCAGCGGTCGGCCAACGGCAGTTGCGTCAGATCATCGGTCTGGCGCAGTTCTCGGATGTAGTCGGTGGCCGCGAGCAGCCCCGGCGCCTCTTCGTGGGGCAGGCCCAGTTGCTTGCTGGCGGCCAGGCCGAGCCCGAGGAACACCGCGTCGAATTGTGGGTGCAGTTCGCTCAAGGTCAGGTTCTCGCCGAGTTTCTGCCCGTGGCGGATTTCGATGCCGCCGATTTGCAGCAGGAAATCCAGCTCCTTCTGCGCGTAATCGTCCACCAGTTTGTACTTGGCGATTCCGTACTCGTTGAGGCCACCGGCCTTTTCCCGAGCTTCGAAAATCACCACGTCATGACCGTGCATGGCGCTGCGATGGGCGCAGGACAGCCCCGCAGGACCGGCGCCGACCACCGCGATACGCTTGCCGGTGGCGGCAGCGCGCTGGAAGGGGTGCTGGCTAAAGTGTGCGTTGTCCACGGCGTAACGCTGCAACAGGCCGATCAGCACCGGTGCGCATTCCTGGGCGTTGTTGCGTACGCAGGCTTGCTGGCAGAGGATTTCTGTCGGGCACACCCGGGCACAACTGCCGCCGAGGATGTTGGCCGAGAGGATTTTCTGCGCGGCGCCCTGGACGTTGTCCTGATGGATATTGCGGATGAACGACGGAATATCAATCTCGCTCGGGCAAGCATTCACGCATGGCGCGTCGTAGCAATACAGGCAGCGCGAGGCTTCCAGATGGGCTTGACGGTCGTTGAGCGGTGGCGCCAGATCGGTGAAATGGCTGGCGAGGGCGGCCGCAATCTCATGGGGATGCGGGAGGTGGTTCAGGGTCTTGATCACGGTATTGGCCTCACGGTTATTGAGGTACTGCCTCTGATGGGCATTGGTTTTTTCGTCGCCTCGATCTCAGCGTTTAACTGCAACCGGCCGATGCAACTCAGCCCGCTTGCTCAGCAAATCAAACACCGCCGGATACGCCGGCCGTTCGATGTAGCGTCCGGCCCCGCGTTCGGCACGCAAGTCGCCATCGGCCCACACCACGCGGCCCTGGCTGACGGTATGGCTGGGCACACCGCGCACGGTCTTGCCTTCGAAGATGTTGAAGTCCACTTGCTGGTGGTGAGTCTTGGCGCTAATGGTGCGGGTGCCGGCGGGGTCCCACAGCACCAGGTCGGCATCGGCGCCGACGCGGATCGCGCCTTTGCGCGGATAGAGGTTGAAGATTTTCGCGGTGTTGGTGGAGGTGAGCGCGACGAAGTCCTGCATCGACAAACGCCCGGTGTTCACCCCTTCGTCCCAGAGCACCGCCATGCGGTCTTCGATGCCGGCAGTGCCGTTGGGGATCTTGCTGAAATCGTCACGCCCTGCCGCTTTTTGCTCGGCGCAGAAGCAGCAATGGTCGGTGGCCGTGGTGTGCAGATTGCCCGATTGCAGGCCGTGCCAAAGCGCTTCTTGATGACCGCGCGGACGGAAGGGTGGGCTCATCACATAGCCGGCGGCGGTCTGCCAGTCCGGATGTTGATAGACGCTGTCGTCCAACAGCAGATGCCCGGCCAGCACTTCGCCGTAGACCGGTTGGCCCTTGCTGCGAGCGTAGGTGATTTCGTCGAGGGCTTCCTGGGTCGACACATGCACCAGATACAACGGCGTGCCGAGGGTTTCGGCGATGCGAATCGCCCGGCTGGCGGCTTCACCTTCTACTTGCGAAGGTCGCGACAGCGGATGGGCTTCCGGGCCGGTGATGCCCTGGGCCATCAGCTTGCGTTGCAGGTGATAAACCAGTTCACCGTTTTCCGCGTGCACCGTGGGCACGGCACCGAGTTCCAGGCAGCGTTCGAAGCTCGCCACCAAGGTGTCGTCGGCCGCCATGATCGCGTTTTTGTAGGCCATGAAATGTTTGAAGCTGTTGACTCCGTGATGGCTGACCAACTCGGCCATTTCCTCGCGGACCTGCTCGCTCCACCAGGTGATGGCTACGTGAAAGCCGTAATCGGAGGCCGATTTCTCGGCCCAGCCACGCCACTGGTGAAAGGCCTCCAGCAATGACTGCTGCGGATTGGGGATCACGAAGTCGATGATTGACGTGGTGCCACCGGCCAGACCCGCCGCCGTGCCGCTGAAAAAGTCTTCGCTGGCCACTGTGCCCATGAAGGGCAGTTGCATGTGGGTGTGGGGGTCGATGCCGCCGGGCATCAGGTATTGTCCACTGCCGTCGAGCACTTCGGCACCGACGGGAACATCAAGGTTTTCGCCGATGGCCTTGATCACGCCGTCGGCGCAATAGACGTCGGCGCGGTAACTTTCATCATGGGTAATAACGGTGGCGCCACGGATCAACAGAGACATTCCGAGTTCCTCGCAGGCATGACCGACTGATGCCGGTTCTAAATGTTTTATATGAAGATGGTGCAAACAGGTGTATTCCTGTCAGCGCTGTCAGGAATGGAATCTAGTCGTAGTTCAAGGAATGAGCAAGAATATTTTTTATAGGCTTGTAGCTGTTTTAAGTTTATGAAAAATAACGATTTATTTATAAAATAACCAAAATGGTTCGACCTCTCACCATTTTGACGCACTTGACAGGTTTCAAAAATAGACGAGATTTCTTATGTGAAATCAGCTGCTTGAGGAGGGTCTATGGTTGGTGCGCAACTTTGAAAAAAAGATCCATGCACCAGATTGAGTCCTGACTGTTCGGACAACTTGCCTGGCATTCGGCCTGAGTGAACAGACAAGTACCCTGGACCCAATCGTTGGATAAATAAAACTGATAAACATCAGTTATTTACAAAGATTTTATGGCGCTGCCCGATGCATAAGCGGAATACCCGGCACGTTTATTGATGCCGCCGCTGACACCTTGGCCGGTCCGTAAAGTTGTTAGTTTCTCCGGCCATCGTCCGGCTCGCGCTTGTTGGCGCCAGCCCCCCGATGAGCAAAAATAATCAAAAAAACAGTGGAGCGGCCATGCAACAGATCAGATCGCAAGTGACCGAGCGCGACGGCTTGTTTGAGCTCGAAGCCGGCAGCGACGTCCTCGACAGTCCCCGTTACAACCACGACATGGCACCGACCAAGGTGCACGAACGAACTTGGAACAAATGGCACATCACCGCATTGTGGATCGGCATGTCGATCTGCGTGCCGACCTACACCCTTGGCGGGGTGCTCACCGCTTACTTCGGCTTGAGCGTCGGCGAAGCGCTGTTGGCGATTCTGTTTGCCAACCTCATCGTGCTGATCCCCCTGACCCTGAACGCCTTCGCCGGCACCAAGTACGGCATCCCGTTTCCGGTGTTGCTGCGGTCGTCTTTCGGCATCCTCGGCTCCAATGTGCCGTGCCTGATCCGCGCGCTGGTAGCGTGCGGCTGGTTCGGCATCCAGACCATGTTTGGCGGGCTGGCGATTCACCTGTTTCTGGGCTCGATTTTCGAGGGCTGGAAATCCCTCGGTGGTACCGGGGAAGTCATCGGTTTCATGATCTTCTGGTCGCTGAACCTGTGGGTGGTATTGCGCGGGGCCGAATCGATCAAATGGCTGGAAACCCTCTCGGCACCGCTGTTGGTGCTGGTGGGGGTAGGGCTGCTTGTTTGGGCAATGCCGAATGTGTCGATGACCGAGTTGCTGGCAATCCCGGCCAAGCGTCCGGAAGGGGCCAGCGTGGTCAGTTACTTCGCCGCCGGGCTGACGGCCATGGTCGGGTTCTGGGCGACCTTGTCCCTGAATATTCCGGACTTCAGCCGTTACGCCAAAAGCCAGAAAGATCAGATTCTCGGGCAGCTTTTTGGTTTGCCGCTGACCATGTTCCTGTTTGCTTCCCTTGGCGTCGTCATGACCGCTGCGTCGGTGAAATTGGTGGGCGTCACGGTCTCCGATCCGGTCAGCCTGATCGGCCATATTCAGAACCCGGTCTGGGTCGCGCTGGCCATGGCGTTGATCATCATCGCCACGCTTTCTACCAACACCGCGGCCAACATCGTTTCGCCAACCAATGACTTCCAGAACATCGCGCCCAAGGTGATCAACCGCACCAAAGCGGTGTTGCTCACCGGTCTGGTCGGGTTGTTGCTGATGGGCCATGAACTGCTGAAAAAGCTTGGGCTGATTGTCTCGAACGTGAGCCTGGAGACGGTGTACTCCAACTGGTTGCTGGGGTATTCCAGCCTGTTGGGACCGATTGCCGGGATCATGGTGGTGGACTATTTCCTGATCAAGAAACAGCAACTGGATCTGGCCGGGCTGTATCGCGATGACATTTATCCGGCGTGGAACTGGTTTGGTTTTATCGCGTTTGGCGTGCCAGTGGTGCTGACGTTGATGTCGCTGGGCAGCGATGTGTTCAGCTGGTTCTACAGCTATGGCTGGTTTACCGGCTCGGCCTTGGGCGGATTGATTTATTACGGGTTGTGCTCGATGCGCAGCAGCCCGTCTGTTGTGAAATCTTCGGGTTGAACAACGGGCCCCATCGCCAGTAAACACACCAACGAATTGCTTGAAGAATCCCATAAAAACTGCCTGAGGAGATCAACATGAACGCTGCCGTAGACGTTCTGCAATCCACCCATCAGCACATCAACCGCGACCGCCTGTGGCAGTCGCTCATGGAACTGGCCAAGCTCGGCGCCACGGTCAAGGGCGGGGTCTGTCGCCTGGCCCTGACCGACCTCGACCGTCAGGCCCGGGACATCTTCGTCAACTGGTGCACGGAGGCCGGCTGCACCGTCAGCATTGATGCCGTGGGTAACATCTTCGCCCGCCGCCCCGGCCGCAACCCGAACCTGCCTCCAGTCATGACCGGTAGCCACATCGACACCCAGCCCACGGGCGGCAAGTTCGACGGTTGCTTCGGTGTGCTGGCCGGTGTCGAAGTGCTGCGCACCCTCAATGACCTGGGCGTGGAAACCGAAGCGCCGCTGGAAGTGGTGGTCTGGACCAACGAAGAAGGCTCGCGCTTCGCCCCGTGCATGATGGGCTCCGGCGTGTTCGCAGAAAAATTCACGCTTGAAGAAACCCTGGCCAAGGTCGATGCCGATGGCATCACGGTCGGCGAAGCGCTTAACGCCATCGGCTACGCCGGCCCGCGCAAGGTCAGCGGCCATGCGGTCGGCGCCTATTTCGAAGCGCACATCGAGCAAGGCCCGATCCTCGAAGATGAACACAAAACCATCGGCGTGGTGATGGGCGCCCTCGGCCAGAAATGGTTCGACCTGAAACTGCGCGGTGTCGAAGCTCACGCCGGCCCGACCCCGATGCACCTGCGCAAGGACGCTCTGGTCGGCGCATCGGTCATCGTCGGTGCGGTCAACCGCGCCGCCCTCGGCCATCAACCCCACGCCTGCGGCACCGTCGGTTGTCTGCAAGCCTATCCCGGCTCACGCAACGTCATCCCCGGCGAGGTACGCATGACCCTGGACTTCCGTCATCTGGAACCGGCGCGGCTGGACTCGATGATCGCCGAGGTTCGCGAAGTCATCGAAACCACTTGCGAAGAACATGGCCTGACCTTCGAACTGACACCCACCGCCGACTTCCCACCGCTGTACTTCGACAAGGGCTGCGTCGAAGCGGTACGCGGCGCCGCTCAAGGCCTTGGGTTGTCGCATATGGACATCGTCAGCGGGGCAGGGCACGACGCAATCTTCCTCGCCGAACTCGGCCCGGCCGGAATGATTTTCGTGCCGTGCGAAGGCGGCATCA
The DNA here is from genome assembly GCF_056680425.1 of Pseudomonas sp. ASL3. Taxonomy (NCBI): domain Bacteria; kingdom Pseudomonadati; phylum Pseudomonadota; class Gammaproteobacteria; order Pseudomonadales; family Pseudomonadaceae; genus Pseudomonas; species Pseudomonas sp. ASL3. Next base: position 1,440,172 of record NZ_CM155281.1, read on the forward strand.
GCCACAACGAAATCGAAAACGCCGCGCCGGATGACCTGGCGGCCGGGTGTGCGGTGTTGTTGCGGGCAATGCTGGCGGCGTCGGCGGCGATTGCCAGTGGGCAATTGGCGGCCTGAAGCGTAAAGGATTGCAGACTTCGGCAACGCCTGCGGGCGCCGCCGAAGGTTGCGACCTTTTACCGTTGGCGACTCAACGACGCGCTTGCAGCGCTCTGAACATCAACATCCCCGCCAACATGGCGATCGCAAACACCCACGCCTGCCGGTGCCCGGTGGGCAGCAACACCAGTGCCGGGCCGGGGCAGATGCCGGCAATGCCCCAGCCAACCCCGAAGAGCAGGCTGCCACCGATTAAGCGGCGATCCAGCTCACGACTGACCGGCAACTGCATTGGCGCGCCCAGCAAGGATTTCGGTTGCTTCATGGCCCAGTGAAACGGCGCCCAGGCCACCGCAATCGCCCCGATCATGACCAGCGCCAGATCATGAGGTGTCCATTTACCACCTGAAAGCAGTAGGGCCTGAGCTTTGGCGCTACGTCGGCTCCTTGTTCCGGCTGACGTTGACGGTCACCCAATTGTTTGGTCACCGTCTTGGAACAGACCGGACCGCTGCTGTCTGTGTTTGGGTATGGGGCCGGACGAGTTTCACGCCGGCCTTTGGTAGCGCAGTTTAAGTCGAGTTCACCTGAGCCGGTACTTTGCGCTTGAGCGGCCGATTTCGATCCGAAATAGGTAGTTGCGACAGGCAGAAATCGGCCGATTCTGTTGAAAAAGTCGAAGCGGCCTGACTCAACCTGCACTGAGCTTGGAAAACGTTCGTTTTGCACGTCGCCAGGTAAATTCTAAGTCGATATTCCTCTACGCAAAGTGCGGATTTCAATCTCAGACGGGCATTTTTTTGCCGCCGAAACCGCCGGCGACTTTTTCAATAGAATCGCCAAGCGGCCATTCAATCTGGTATTCAGTTCGGGAAGATACGTCGCTGTTCGACGAAGGTTACTCTCCCTGGTCCCTGCGCCCTGCATAAAAGAGATGCGCAAAACCCTGCAATGCAGTGTCCACGAAACGCTCATCGCTAGTGCCAGCGGGGAACTGCATAACGCCATGTATTACCAGCGACGCCAGTCCGTGCATGTGTGACCAGCCAGCAAGGGCAGCTCCCCGTACCTCCCGGCTTTCAACGTCAAGCCTGAGAATCTCCGCGATGATGCGCTTATTTTCACCAAATGCGTCTTCGCGGGCCACGCGAAGCTCCGGGATCATTTCTCCGGAAACGAATTCAGGGCCGAACATGAGTTGGTAAAGCGCCGGGTTGCTCCGCGCGAAGCTGAAATAGGCCAGACTTGCCTCGCGCAGTTTCTGCTCCTCCGTGGCTGCTGAATCCCTGGCAGCTAGCACCTTGGCAAGTTCGCGAAAACCCTGGGCGGCAAGATGCCCGATGAGTTCGGCCCGGTTTGCATAGTGGTGGTAGGCGGCGGTGGAGCTGACCCCGACCCTTTCGGAAACGGCGCGTAGCGAGAGCTTGTTAGGTCCCACCTCGTCGAGCATTTCCCGGGCGGCACTAAGCAGCAGCGGCGCAAGATTTCCTACGTGGTACGTGTCGCGTGTTCGTAGGTTCGTTTTCGTCATCGCCTGCTCGACTCCAGAAGGTAGGTACGGCGTTGCGGATGGGCGTCCTCATGGCGAAATCCTAACACGGCTAAGTATCTTGACACTGATAAGATGTGAGCATAGCCTCCGCTCACAACAAGTCTAAGGAGCAGCCATGTCCTTCTCGATTTTTCGGCAGAGCTGGGCAGAGACAACAGGGTGGCTTGCGAACCGCTCCATCTCGACCAGACAGCCTCTCGCAGTTCGCTTGAGCGCACCAGGCGCCTCGCCAGTTAGGGGTGGAGGGGCCCGATAGCATGATCATTTCGGCTATGCCTGGGGTCTGCGCCCCAATCTCTTCCACAGGCCGCCAATGCCGCAGGGCGTGGGTTGGTGTGTGGAGATTCGTACTACCTAAAACCCGAAAGAGACGACAACCATGCCGCTTAACCAGTCTTACGAGTGCTTCGAGGTCTCCGTTGATAACGGAGTTGCTCATCTGCAACTGAATCGCCCAGCCAAGGCCAACAGTCTAACGCTCGCCTTCTGGAGCGAACTGCCTGCGGCTATCGACCAACTGAGTCGCTCGGGCAAGGTTCGAGCCTTGGTGCTGTCGGCCCAGGGCAAGGTGTTCTGCGGCGGCCTCGACTTGCAGATATTCGCCTCTTCTCAGGAGTTCCACGCCACCAACGCTATGGCGAGAGAGGCCATGCATGCCGGGCTGCTGCAGATGCAGGATGCCTTGAATGCTCTTGAGCGCGCGCGCTTCCCGGTGATCGCAGCCGTACAAGGCACCTGTGTTGGGGCAGGGTTCGATCTGATAGCTGCCTGCGACCTGTGCTTCGCTACCGAGACGGCGAAGTTCCGGATCGAGGAAACCAACCTCGGCATGATGGCCGACCTAGGGATTCTCCAACGCTTGCAGCACCTGATCCCCGCCGGTAAAGCGCGCTATCTCGCGCTGACTGGCGAAACCCTGGGTGCGGTCGAAGCCTTCCGCCTAGGGCTTGTCGCACAGATTTTTTCGAGCACCGAGACGTTGCTCGATGGCGCGCTCGCCGCGGCTCATCGCATTGCGGAGCGCCCGCCAATCGCCGTGAGCGGGATCAAGCGTGCGATGCTCTACAGCCGCGACCACGGTGTCTACGAGTCGCTGCAGCAGACCGCGCTGCTACAAAGCTCGATCCTCAGCGGCGAAGACATCCTCCGTTCGATCCAGGCCAGGACGTCGGGCGCCACCGCCCAGTTCGCGGACCTGAGCGAAATTCGTGCGGCCCTCTGAGGGCGTTTTTTTGACTAGATCTTATCGGTGATAAGTTTTAAGGAAGGATATAAAACACTATGACCCGTCGTAATCGGCGCCGGCAACGCCGGTCTACTCGGCCGAAAACGCCTGCCGTTCGGGCGGGTGCAGCCTGTGTCGGGTGAAGCTGGTTTCCGGCGCTGTATTCAACCCACCGAAAGCGCACCTGAGATAGTCCGATCGTAACTTCAGCTGGATCTATTCCTGCGTCGCGCTTCCGACCGAAGACATCGTGATTCTCCAGCCCACTCAATGTGATTGGTCGATGAGGGGCATTGCCTGCTCGTTGGCCAGCCGAGTCGCACGCCGTGTTGCAGTGCTGGTGTGTCCTAAAACAAGAACATGGAGACTGAAATGACTTACGCCAATCCCTGGGAAAAGAGCTATCCAGAAAGTCTGCGCGGCTACAGGCTCGACCCACAAACCCTACAGGGCAACATTGCCGACTTCGCCAGCGAAGGAGCGCGACGCTATGGAGGTAATCCTGCTTTCACTGTTGTACTGCCGTCTGGTCTGCACACCGATCTGTCGTTCGAGGCTGTCGACGAGCTTTCGAGTGCCTTCGCCGCCTATTTGGTCATCCAGCAGGGCCTGCGCCACGGCGATGTAATGGCGATCCAACTCCCCAACTGCTTGCACTATCCCATCGCTGTGCTGGGTGCCTGGAAGGCTGGGCTCATCGTCACCAACGTCAATCCGCTCTATACCGAGCGTGAGTTGGACGCGCAACTCGCCGACAGTGGCGCCAAGCTGCTAGTGGCCTGCGATCTGTTCGTCAAACGTGCCGAGAACGTGGTGGCCGCGCGCGGCCTGAAGCTGGTCACCGCTAGCCTGGGGGACTTCTTTCCATCAGCGATAGGCTCTGCTATCCAGCAGAAGCTGGCGGCTGACAGCGGGGGCAATCTTGCTCCTGGCATTCCTCATGAGCGCTTCAGCGATGCGCTCGCCATTGGCCAGGCACATGCTCCTGTCGTCGGATTGCATCACCCGGTGGCACTTTATCAGTACACGGGGGGAACCACGGGGCGGAGCAAGGGCGCGGTCCTGACGCATGCCAACCTGCTCGCCGTGTTGCGCATAGCCGAGGACTTCCTCAATGCCTATGGCGAGAAAGTCGGTCATGGCGAGACGATCCTGACCGTGCCGCCGCTCTACCACATCTTCGCCTTCAACTTTAACTTCCTGCTGTTCTTCAGGTTGGGCGGGCGCAATCTATTGGTACCTAACCCTCGACCGCTATCTAACCTCTTTCCCGCGTTCGACAAGTTCCCGGTGAGCTGGATGACCGGAGTCGATACGCTCTATGCCGGGCTACTCAACGAGCCGTGGCTACAAGCCAATCCGCCGAAACTCAAGTTCGCGGTTTCTGGCGGTACGGCCTTGCGTCCTGGCACCGCCGAACGCTGGCAGACGCAGGTCTGCCCGATGCTCGAAGGCTATGGGTTGACAGAGAGCAGTTGTTTCGTCGCATTCAACCCGCCTGGCGGGATTCCCCGCGCAGGAACGGTTGGCCTGCCGATGCCGGGCAGCGAGGTGCGGATCGTCGACGAGGCTGGTCGTGTGCTGGAGCCCGGGCAGCCTGGGGAACTGCTCGTGCGCGGGCCGCACATTATCGAGAGCTACCTGAATCGGCCAAGCGAGACAGCCGAGGCGATTGTCGATGGCTGGTTCCATACCGGCGATATCGCGGTGATGGACAGCGATGGGTTCATCCAGATCGTCGATCGCAAGAAGGACATGATCCTGGTCTCGGGATTCAACGTGTACCCCAACGAGGTCGAAGCCGTCATTGCCGAGCACCCTGATGTGGCCGAGGTAGCGGTGGTCGGTGTGGCGGACGAGATCACCGGCGAGGCGATACGCGCCTTCGTCGCGGTACGCCGGCCTGGACTGAACGACGAGGACATCATCCGCCACTGCCGTGAGCGGCTGACCGGCTACAAGGTGCCGAAGCAGATCGTCTTCCGGGAGCAACTGCCGAAGTCCACCGTCGGCAAGATCCTGCGCGCGGAACTGCGCGGCCAGATTTAACCGGCTTTCTAAACGGTTTCAAAGTTTCGGGATGGTCGAGCGCCACGCCCTTGGCCGTCCCGTTTTTATTCCCAGGGAAGCAGACCTGCAACATGACGGAAATGTTCACGAAGATAGCCCTGGGGCCGCTGCTGCTCATGCAGGGGCTCTACACCCGCTGGGTGACGCACAGGCTGCCCGAAGCTCATGGTGAGCGCCAGGGTGTCAGCGGTAGCGGCCCGGCCCTGCGCTTGCTGGTTCTCGGCGACTCCGCCGCTGCGGGCGTGGGCGTTGCCAGCCAGGACGAGGCATTGGCCGGCAGGCTGGTGTTCCTGCTGCAGCGCAAGAAATCCAAGGTCGGCAATGGCCTAGGCAAGACCACCGGCTGGATCCACCGCGCCGGCTTGAAGAACAAACAGGTGCAGATGCTCAACTCGGTCGAGTACCTGAAGATCGACGACGCCGGCTTGCATATCCGCATCGCCGAGGGGGAGCCACAGGTGTTGCCGGTGGACACCGTAATCGTCTGCGCTGGCCAAGATCCGCTACGCGAGTTGCATGACGGCCTGGTCGCAGCCGGGCAGAGCGTGCATCTAATCGGTGGTGCCGATATTGCAGCTGAACTGGATGCCAAGCGTGCAATCAATCAGGGCTCGCGACTGGCCGCGGAGCTCTGATTTGCCTCCCCAGAACACCAACCCCAACACAAGTGACCAACAGGATTTGAAAATGTCTGAGCTCAAACTACACCCCCAGGCCACCGTGTCCCTCCAGCGCTGGCACACCATGATTGCGCAAGGCGACCTGAGCGCTTTGCCTGACCTGCTGGATCCGCAGGCCGTTTTCCGCTCCCCCATGGCGCACACCCCATATCCTGGCGCGCCCGTGGTATCGACGATCCTCAATACCGTGAGCAAGGTGTTCGAGGACTTCACCTACCACCGCGAACTAGCGACTGCCGACGCTCTTAGCGTGGTGTTGGAGTTCAGCGCCCGTGTCGGCGGTCGGGAGCTCAAGGGCATCGATATGATCCGCTTCAACGAGCAAGGCAAGATCGTCGAGTTCGAGGTAATGATTCGGCCCATGAGCGGCTTACAGGCTCTGGGGGAGGAGATGGGGCGGCGCCTGGGCGCTTATCTAGCAGCCAGCAAGAGCTGACCCACGGTGGCACCAGTTTCGTTGAGGGGACGGAAACGTCCCTATTTCCCATCAGCCACTCGACCCATTCCGGGTTCAACTGTCCACCATGCAGAGCCATCACGGCATGGTCCAATCGATCCCTGGTGCGGTCCCGTCCAGATTTCCGAGTCAGCGGCCGCGCGCATGCGTGAATGCGGTGCGTACGAGGGGAGGGGGATTCCTGGGTGAGGTGTTTCGCGTAGGACGACGGGGCGGTAAGTAGGGCGCCCGAAGGCGCCTTGATGAGGGTTAAAGCCAGCCGTGTTCAACGAGGGAAAGGGCTTTGCCTTTTCCGACGATGAAATGGTCCAGCACTGTGACGTCGATCAAATCCAATGCCTTTTTCAAAAGGTCGGTTATGTGGCGGTCCGTTTCACTAGGGGTTGTGTTTCCCGAGGGCACTGACCAGCGATGGATTACGTATCACCTCGACCAAAAGCATGGAGAACGCTCGAGCACCTCCACGGGCGAAAATGCGCTGCAGGCAAACCAGTGGAACGAGCCTGGTAGTGAAACTGGAACACCCCAGAATGACGATCAGTCCATTGCAGCTTTCCATCAGCTACGAGCTATGCGGGCACCGCGCGCCCTCGGTAACAGCTCTGGACCTCACCCGCGCAAAAAACCATTTTTTTGCTCCGTAACGTAGCGTTCGGTAACGAATCGCACCGTCGTGGCGTACCCGCTTACCCATAAAAGGCGTTTTACAGACAAAAAACATTAAAATAGGCCTTAAATTCAATAGTTGGCATGATAACCGCATATCATTAAGTAACAAATTGTTGAACAATCTAATCACTCTACTGCTTCCACCAACCGAGGATACGAACATGCAAAAAGGTCTGATGGGCAAGAAAACCACGCGCAACCTGGCGCTGACGATCGCCCTGGCTTGCGTGGCGCCGCTACTGTCTGCCGCAGAGATCAAGGGCACGATGAAACAGGGAGAGTTGTCGGTAGGTTCCGACCTCACCTACCCGCCCTACACCTATCTGGAGCAAAAGCAGCCAACCGGCTTCGACCCCGAATTCATGCAGTTGATCGGCAAGCAACTGGGGCTGGAGCCGCGCTTCCTCGACACCCGCTTTGCCAACCTGATCTTGGGCGTCAATGCCCAACGCTTCGATGTGGTCGCCTCGGCGCTGTATGTCACTCCGGAACGCGCCAAGCAGGTGGACTTCCTCAGCTACCTGAAGACCGGTTCCTCCCTGATGGTGCTCAGCGCCAGCGACTTCAGACCACTGCGGCCGGAAGACCTTTGCGGCAAGCGCGTGGGCTCGATCAAGGGCGCGTCCTGGGTTCCCAAGCTCAACAAGGTTTCCGCCGAATACTGCCTGGCCTCGGGCAAGCCGGCGATTCAGTCTCGTGAATTCCCGACCTCACCCGAAGCGGCTCAGGCCCTACTGGCTCAGGCGGTCGACGTGCAGATGGAAGATCCCGCGGTAGCCAAGATCACCGTAGAAAAACTGCAGGGCAAAACCGTCATCAGCTCCAGCGAACTGATCTATCCGGTGGTCATCGGGCTGGCCGTGCGCAAAGGCAACCAGGCGCTATTGGAAGAACTGACCACGGCTCTCGGCCAGATCAAACAGAACGGCAGCTACGGCGAGTTGCTCGCCCGCTACAACCTGGCCGAACCGAATGCCGAGGAAATCAGCGCGGCACTGGGCAACGCCACACGCTGAGACACCGCGCCGAGCGCACCCGGTAGCGGATTCATCGATCCTTTCCAGCCTGCAAAAGATCACAGCAACGCGGAGTAAGTACATGCAATTCGATTGGCACTACACCTTGGGCCTGTTGTGGAACGGCGACTTCTGGCGAGCCGTGGCGACTGTGGTCGAACTGAGCCTGGAAACCTGGCTGCTGGGTATCGTCTTCGGCTTCTTCCTGGCCCTGGCGCGACAGTCCCAGCGGCGTTTGTTACGGGATGCGGCCGGCCTCTATATCTGGTTTTTCCGCAGCCTACCGCTACTGGTTCTGCTGATCTTCGTCTACAACCTGCCCCAGGTGTTTCCTTCCACCAGCGCGCTGCTTTCCAATCCCTACTCGGCGGGCCTGATCGCCTTGGTACTCAGTGAAGCGGCGTATATCGCCGAGATCCACCGCGGCGGCCTGCTGGCGGTGGTCAAGGGGCAGCTGGAAGCGGGCAAAGCCCTGGGCATCGGCTATCGCGGCGTACAGCGACTGATCGTGGTGCCCCAGGCACTACGCGTCGCCCTGCCGACCCTGGCCAATGAATACATCACCATTGTCAAGCTGACCTCATTGGTCTCGGTGATTTCGCTGTCGGAAATCCTCCTGGTGGGCCAACAGCTCTATACCCAGAATTTCCTGGTCATGGAGACCATGTTCGCAGTGGCCTTCTACTACGTGTTTATCGTCACCGTGTTCAGCCGCCTGCTGCGCCTCATGGAGAACCACCTGGACGTGACCCGGCGCAAACCGAAGAGCGTCGCCCCTGCCAAACTCGGGCAAGTGGCGACCCGGCGTGCCGCCGGCCAGGCCGAGCCAGGCGAGTTTGCCCTGCAGGCGCGGGGCGTGCGCAAGTCCTATGGCGAGCTGGAAGTACTCAAGGGCGTCGAGCTGAATGTGCGTTGGGGCGAGGTGCTGTCGATCATCGGCCCATCGGGCTCGGGCAAGACCACGCTGATCCGCACCATGAATGGCCTGGAAAGCCTGGATCGTGGCGAAATCACTCTGCAAGGCCAGCCGTTCCTGCGCGGTACCAAGGAGCCGGAGGGCACCCTGGGTAACAAGGTGCATATGCAGGGCATCGTGCATGTCGGGATGGTTTTCCAAGGCTTCAACCTGTTCCCACACAAGACCGCCCTGGAAAACGTCATGCTCGCACCGGTCTATCACGCCCATGGTGGCGGCGAAGAACTGCGCTTGTTGAGCCTGGCGCTGCTGGGCAAGGTGGGCATGCTCGAGCATGCCGGCAAATACCCGCACCAGCTTTCCGGCGGCCAGCAGCAGCGCGTGGCGATTGCCCGGGCGCTGGCGATGCGACCTTCGGTCATGCTGTTCGACGAGCCGACCTCGGCCCTCGACCCGGAACTGGTCGGCGATGTACTGGCCGTGATCGAGGAGTTGGCCCGCGAAGGCATGACCATGGTGATCGTCACCCACGAAATGAACTTCGCCTTCAGGCTCTCTGATCGGGTGGTATTTATGGAAGGCGGCGAGATTATCCAGAACGCCGCGCCGAGAGAAATGCTGGAACAACGAAGCGAGCGCATGACCAAGTTCCTCAAAGACGTACAACTGGCGTGAGCCGAGGGAGCACAACGATGAGCCAACCCAAGGAAAAAAGCCTGTCGCTGACGGACCAGGTCGCCATCGAACTGCGCGAAGACATCATCGGCGGGCGCCTGTTGCCAGGGATGCCGCTGGTGGAAAGCGAGTTGGTCAATGCCTACAACGCCTCGCGCAATACGGTACGCGAGGCACTGCACCAGTTGGGCCGCGAAGGCCTGACCAGCTACGTGCGCAACAAAGGCGTGATGGTGCGCCGGCTGGGCATCGACGAAGTGCGCGATATTTTCAAGGTCCGCCGCACCCTCGAATTGCAGGCGATCGCCGCGAGCAAGCCGCTGCGCGAGTACCAGTCCGACCTGATGCTCGAGGCCATCGAGGCGGCGCAACTGGCCCAGGACCGCGAGAACTGGCAAGCCTTCGGTACCCACAGCCTGCGTTTTCACCAACATATCGTCGGGCTGCTGCGCAGTCCGCTGTTCGACGAATTCTTCACCCATGTCGCGGCCCAGATGCGTCTGGTGTTTTCCAACGCCCCCAGCGAGGAAGCCTTCCAGAAACCCTGGCTCGAACGTGACCGGCATATCCACGACCTGCTGGGCGACGGCCGCAAGAAAGAAGCCGAGGAAGCCCTGAGCAGCTACCTCAACGACTCCGAACTCGTGCTGCTGGACATTCTCAGCAGCGTTCCAAAGCACTGAAAAGAGGACCCACCATGTACAAGGACTATCCAGCGGCTTACCAAGTCAGCAAAGGCGCCGCATTGCAGGTAGACAAAGCGTTCTATGACCGCGTGCGCGAAACCAAGGAAGGCCGCACGCTGGTCGAGCAGTTCGAAATACCGATCCGAACCGGTCGTGCCTGGAAGGTTCCGGCAGGTCATGTATTCCGCGTGACCACCCCTGTTGGTCCGCAGGTCGGCGACTTCAACGTATGGAGTGCCAACGACCCCCGCGAACGCATGTGGGCGGCCCGTACCCGCCAGTTGCAAGGCGCGCACGTCACCACCTATGACCGCCTGTGGTCGAACCTGCCGTTCCTGCGACCGATGGTGACCATCACCGACGACAGCCTGGCGGATTACGGCATCGATGAGCACGGCGGACGTCTTCACGATCTGCTCGGTACCCGCTGCGACCCATACGTGAACAAGATGCTCACCGGCGAGGATTTCCACCACCATTGCCACTCTAACCTGACCCGCGCCGTGCTGCCCCATGGCCTGACCGAGTTCGACGTGCACGACGTGCTGAACATTTTCCAGTGCACTGGCCTCAATCACGACGACATGTACTTCATGAAGGCCTGCCCGGCGAAACAGGGTGACTACCTGGAATTCTTCGCTGAAATCGATCTGCTCTGCGCTCTTTCCACCTGCCCAGGTGGCGACCTGTCATTGCCGATGTGGGGCCCCGACGCCGAGGATCCGCTGAAGGTCTGCCGTCCGCTGGGCGTGGAAGTCTACCGTCTCGACGAGTCGCTGCTGGACGGCTGGAAACAGCCCGAGCGCGCCGCCTATAACGGTAACCACGGCCTGCTGATTCCCAAAGCCAAGTGGGAAAAGTAAAGGCAGAGTAAATTGACACCCGGGGCGTCCGCCTGCCCCGGGTGTTTCGCAGCCTGGCTGCACAGCTTAAGCAGGAGTCGCCGACCATGAACACACCACTACTGAACTGCGATATCGGGGAAAGCTTCGGCGCCTGGACCATGGGCCACGACGCCGAGGTCATGCCCTATATCGATTGCGCCAATATCGCCTGCGGCTTCCACGCCTCCGACCCAACCACCATGCGCAAGACCGTGGCTCTGGCCCTGGTCCACGACGTACGCATCGGCGCGCACCCGGCCTATCCGGACCTGGTCGGCTTCGGTCGCCGCTCCATGAGCTGCTCGCCGGAAGAAGTCGAAGACCTGTTGCTCTACCAGATCGGCGCGCTGGAGGGCATCTGCCGCGCCCAGGGCGGCCGGGTGCAATACGTCAAACCCCACGGTGCGCTGTACAACGACATGATGCGCGACCCCAAGTTGCTGCGAGCGGTAGTCAAGGCCGTGTCCGCCTACGGGGGCGAGCTGCGGCTGATGCTGATGGCTTCGCGGGATAACGCCACCGCCCTGGCCCTCGGCGCCGAATTTGGCGTGCCGCTGTGGTTCGAAGCCTTCGCCGACCGCGCCTACGACCCGGCCGGGTACCTGGTTTCGCGCAGCTTGCCCGGTGCGGTGCACCGCGACGCCGAAACCGTGATCGGCCAGGCCCTGACCCTGGCCCGCGGCGAAAGCCTGGTCGCCAGTGACGGCAGCGCCCTGCAACTGCAGGTCGATACCCTTTGCGTGCATGGCGACAACGCCAGCTCGATCGCTGCCGTGCAGCGCATTCGCCAGGCCCTCGGGGAGCTGCAGAAGGCATGAAGATCCGTATCGAAATCGTCGCCGTCGACTGCCTGATGGTGCGGTTGTTCGACACCATCGACGAAGCCAATATGCCCTGGCTGCTGGCGGCAGCCCGGCGCTTGCGCGAATGCTTCGGCCAGGGCCTGATCGACCTAGTGCCGTCCTACACCACGCTGATGGTGCACTACGACCTGCGCCAGCTGCTGGCGAGCGAGGCCCGGGGGTTGATCGCCCAGGCCCTCGACGACCTGCAACCCGATGCCGGCGGCAGTGGCCGCAGCCATAGTCTGCCGGTGTGGTACGACCCCAGCGTCGGCCCCGAACTGAAGCTGCTGGCGCAACGCAGCGGGCTGTCCATCAATGAAGTCATCGAGCGCCACAGCGGCCACGAGTACCAGGTGTTTGCCCTGGGCTTCGTACCCGGTTTCGCCTTTATGGGCCTGGTCGAGGAAATCCTCGCCAGCCCGCGGCTGAGCACCCCGCGCAAACGCGTGGCGGCCGGCAGCGTCGGCATCGCCGAACGCCAGACCGCCGCTTACCCGCAAGCCTCGCCCGGCGGCTGGAACCTGATCGGACGCACGTCGGTACGGCTGTTCGACCACGCCCTGGATGGCTACAGCCTGCTGCAACCGGGCGACCGGGTGCGCTTCGAAGCAGTCAGCCATGACGAATTCATCCGTCTCGGCGGCGACGACACACCACTGGAGGCGGGCGCATGAGTGGCTTGCTGGTAGAACGCAGTACCCCCTTGATCCTGCTGCAGGACGGCGGCCGCTTCGGCATTCGCCAGCTCGGCGTGACCCAAGGCGGCGCCACCGACTGGATCTCCATGTCCTGGGCCAACTGGCTGCTGGGCAATCCGCTGGATGCGGCGGTGATCGAGATCACCCTCGGCGGCCTCAGCCTGATTGCCCAGCAGGATGCCTGCCTGGCCCTGGCGGGTGCCGACCTCGGCGCCAGCCTCGACGGCCAGCCACTGCAACCCTGGCGCAGTTTCCTCGTACGCCGCGGCCAACGCCTCGTTTTCAGCCAGCCGATCCAGGGCGCGCGCGCCTACCTGGCGGCCCCCGGTGGTTTCGATGCGACACCCGTGATGGGTAGCAAGTCCACCGTCTGCCGTGAAGGCCTGGGCGGCCTCGACGGCTCGGGGCGGGCGCTGACGGCTGGCGATCGACTCGGCTGGTCCGACTCCTCCCCGGCGCCACGGGAACTGGAGGCGACCCGGATCCCCGACCTGAGCTCGGCCAAGCCCCTGGAGACCGTGCTTGGCGCGCAGATCGCCGACTTCGCCGGGCAGAGCCTGTTCGATGCCTTCAACAGCCCCTGGCAAGTCGACTCGAGGGCCGACCGCATGGGCGTGCGCCTGCTCGGCCCGGCCCTGCACTACCAGGGCAAGGCGCTGATCTCCGAGGGCATTCCCCTGGGCGCTATCCAGGTGCCGCCGGACGGCCAGCCGATCATCCTGCTCAACGACCGCCAGACCATCGGCGGCTACCCACGCCTGGGCGCCCTGACCCCGCGCTCGCTGGCTCGCTTGGCGCAGTGCCTGCCGGGCACCGAACTGCGTTTATCGCCCGTCGTCCAGGAGGTCGCGCAGGGGCAACATCTACGCTTGCTTGCTCAGTGGCATTAACGCAAGCGAATACCGCCACGCCCGGTTTCAGGGCGTGGTTTCGGCGCAATGCCCCCCTTCATCCGTGACGCGTCTGACCTGCCCGTTTGCCCCCTGCCGTTATGCCCCCCGCCATTTGCTGGTCAGTGCGAATGCAAATGGGTGGTCAGTGGGAATGCAAACGCCTGGTCAACGGGAATCAGCGTGCTACGTTTTGGTGTCACTTTTTTACGCTTGCGCTGAGGTTTGGGAACGCAGATTGATACGTTGTTCTCGTCCCACTGGTTGAGGTCCACACCCTTTCGAGCGAGGGAGGGCGTCCGGCACAGCTCGAGTATGTCCGGATCGGAACACTGATCTCGCTGGGGAGGCATGTGCTGGAGTGAGCGAAGGGCAGTGATCGCCCGATGGACAATGACTCCCAGACAGTAGCCGAATTGGTAACTGAGTGCGCTCATGTGTTTCTCCTGTCAGTAAAACGGAGAAACACTTCGCCCAGTGGGGAAATGAATCCCCGATTGGGTGATGTGGTATTGGAGCATTCCATCGTCGTTGAGACTGACGACTGATCGCACTGACGAATGCTGATGGCGATCCTGGGGCGATCAACGCGTAATACCGCGTCGTAACCTTGAAGATCCTGGCTACCTGGGCATCCTGCTGACGGCGTCAGCGAGACATGGACCTAGAGTGAGAAAAGACCTGTGCTGTGTCAAGCCTGGCGAATGTTGCATTTCATCGTTTGGGCAGGTTGTCGGCTACCAGTTGTGCTTGAGACAGACATGGCTATTATTATACCCGGTGAAAGGAATAATTATTAGGAGCCCCTGATGGTCGCTGCCGTCCGTGAGTCAATGATGCCCGCCGAGGTCGCCTATCTCAGTGGTTTGACCGAGAAGGAGGTCAATAAAGCTGTTGATGAAAATATCCTGCCGGCCTTTTATGTCTACCGACGAAAACTGACTGGTTACCGGCTGTATGCGCCTTTGGCCGCAGTTCTGATGAGCTTCAATCGGGCAGCCCAAGACGTTTTTTCGAAAAAGGCCCGTGTCGAAATTATTCAGGCTTTTACAGATAGGTTGCGGAGCTCACCGCGGGCCGAGCGTCTGGTTACGATGGAGCTTTTTCCTGATGCTCAGGCTCTACGTGTGTCCACCGATCTTTACGAAATCAGTTTTGAAAAGCATATGAACCTTGTGAAAGAACGCCTCGAGCATTTGAGGGAGGCTGAGTCTGTCGTCATAACTGACCCTGACATAATGGGCGGAGTGCCTGTTTTCAAAGGTTCACGGGTCCCCATCGATATCGTCATTGCTTCACTCGACGAAGGCACCCCGTTCGAGGTGCTCAAGGAAGACTATGGGTTCTTGACGCTCGAGCTTGTCGAGGACGCGAGAATCTACGCGAAAACGCATCCGCGTCGCGGTCGGCCGAAGGCTATCTCAGTTCCGAAAACCTCCCAAGGTCATGTAGTGCGGAGGGTCATCACTTCCACTAAGGGTGGCCAATGACTCATCGGCTTTTACTGGATGAGTGTCTGAGTCCCAGGTTGGTCCAAAACGCTTACAACGCTGGTCTGGACTGCAGTTGTGTTCGAGATCGCGGATGGCTGGGTTTCAAGGATCCAGACATCGTCAGTTGCGCGATCGGGCACGACTATATTTTGGTCACTGCCAATGCGAGGGATTTTCGCGGAAAAGGCCTCGTCAGCCCAGGCGGGCTATATCTCCACCAAGAGGTGCATCCTGGCTTGATTTGCCTGAACTCGGTTCACCCTATGACCTATGAGACTCAAAACTACCTATTCGGTATCGCCCTGGAAGACCTGGCAAGTATCGAGGACATGCTCAGTATGGTGCGTATTTCGCTCATCGTGACCGGTCATTTCGCTAACAACGTGACCGGTTCCTCCACCCGATTGCGCGGGGTCTAAATTCTAACCGCATCGGTCACGATGCCGCTTCTTCTTCCGTCTTTTTACGTCGCAACGACTCGCCCTTCATCACGATTCGATACGCACTGTGCACCAGCCGATCCAGCAAGGCGTCGGCCACTGTCGGGTCGTTGATCCAGCCGTGCCAGTGATCGACCGGCAGTTGGTTGGTCAGTACCGTCGACCGGGAGCCGGCGCGGTCGTCGATCACTTCCAGCAAGTCGTGCCGGGCGTTTTCTTCCAGCGGTGCCAGACCCCAGTCGTTTACCGCTGCGCAACGACGCGACATGCTGGAAGTGATCGACGACCGCTACGGGCACCGCTCGACGCTGGTGACCAGCCAGATGCCGGTGGACAAATGGCATGCGCTGATCGGCGATCCGACCTTGGGCGATGCAATCCTCGACCGGCTGGTGCACAACGCTTACCGCATCGAACTGAAGGGCGAATCGATGCGCAGGCGCACGACGAAATTGACGACGGAGGGGACTTCAGACTAACAATGCGAACCTGCGTCGCTGCGCTCCGACTGCCTGGCCGGATGAGCGTGGAACAGGTGGCCGGATGTACGTGGAATGACTGGCCGGATGGCGTGGAATCCGCAATCAGCATCTGTGGCAATCACTAACTCGCTGGCCTCACGCAAAAGCATTTTCACTGCTTTGAATTGCGTAGCCGTTTTGGATTGACCTCAACCTTCCAGTCGCCGGGAATGATAGGCAGATGCTCCAGCGACCAGGACTTGTAGCGGTCGTCGTACACCTCCGGCGGGGCGGTTTCGAGTAAGTGGCCAATGCACCAGGTGACGCAGACGGAATCACCGATCAGGCAGCCGTCGCCACGTTTGGTTGCACCCAGGACGCGAGCGATGTCTTTGCCTTGGGAGGGCTTTTCGCAGAGGAATAGGCGCGAGTATTATCGGTTAGCCGACTTGAATGGTATATCCCATTGATATATACCAAGTGCTAACTACAATTGGAGGTCCAGCAGGCATATCCAAGGAGCGCATCATGGAGCAAGCCGCCATATTCAAAAGCAATCGAAGCCAAGCTGTACGCCTGCCCAAAGCGGTCGCTTTTCCTGAAGGAGTGACGCGAGTAGATGTCGTTGCGGTGGGGCGTACCCGAATTATTACGCCAGCTGGCGAGTCATGGGATAGTTGGTTCGATGGCGCAAGCGTAAGCGCTGACTTCATGGCTGAGCGTGAGCAACCAATTGATCAAGAGCGCGAGGGGCTCTGATGCTCAAGTACATGCTGGGTACCAACATTTGCATTTTTACCATCAAGAATAAACCTCAGGAGGTTCGTGAGGCGTTCAGCCTCCATCACGGTCAGCTGTGCATCAGTGCCATTACCTTGATGGAATTGATCTACGGTGCAGAAAAATCAGCGACCCCGGAGCGGAATCTGGCGGTTGTCGAGGGCTTCGCTGCCAGACTTGAGGTGCTTGATTACAACCATGAAGCGGCCGTTCATAGCGGTCAGCTAAGGGCCGAGTTGGCGAAACTGGGCAAGCCTATCGGCCCTTACGACCAGATGATTGCCGGCCACGCCCGATCTCTGGGATTGGTCCTCGTGACAAACAACATTCGGGAATTTGATCGCGTGGTTGGATTACGTATTGAGGACTGGGTGACGACCCGCTAACGAACAAAGCGACTTACATACAGAGCGTAAAAACGACGATTTTAAGGGTAATAACTCCACAGTCCACAACCTGCTTGTGCCTTGGCACCATGACATCCCAGATCAGGGATGAGGCTCGTTCCCCTCGCTCGCATGAGCACGGTCAAAGAAATCCTCTTCAGCGATATTGCCAGCACCACCATCCTTCGATCAAAAAAGGAAACTGGAGAAACCAGTTTCCTACCACATTGTGACGTGGCCCCCGAAAAGGCCATATAGCCACCGCCAAAAAGGAAGGGCGAGAAGGGAATGGAGGCCAAGGGTAAGAGGCCTACCCGAAAAGGCTGTCAGGGAGCGGAAAAGCAAAAAGGCTCTCCTGAAATTCAAATCGTTGAGGGATGAATGATCTGGAAGCTGAGCTGGAAAAAAGCAAAAGGCTCTGATTCAGAGGGGCCGCTGAGAGCTCTGCAGGGAGCTCTTCATGCTGAGTCAGCCGCCGATCTCTTAGGCACACCGCGGCGTAGAAAGCTGCTCGAGCATAGGCGGACGGCCTTTTGATAGGGAAGTGGACTCTCGAAGATCAAGAGCGAACCACCGAACCAGAGACCGGTAGATTTTCCAGCAGGTTGAGTCCCGTGGTCTTCACGAAAGTCTCATAGTCCATCGGCCTCTCAATGCGGGTTTCCGCGTTGGGTAGCACGTAGGCCCAGGCCCGCTTGGACGAAGCGTCGTAGACCAGCTTGAACAGGCGGGTAGGTACCCAGACCTTGTTGTCGCCAACAGTGGTATGGCCAGCGTCAAAGAGCGGGCCGGTAAAGACAAAGACATTGCCATCGGCTCGCTTCGCGAACTTTCTGACGTCAGACTCGACCTTGCTCCAGATCTTCCGGTTATTGGTTGGGTCTTGCGGCACCATGTTCGAAAGCGCAAAGGACTGGGCCATTGCATTCGGGTTCGGTGCATCTGCTGCCGGGGACTGATGGCCACGATCCACTGCCGGATGTTGGCCATGGTAGTCGCTCAACTCTGCCCGCCCGCTCTTGGGAATGCGTGGGTCCGGATAGAACTGGTTGGTTCGTTGCTCCCCCTTGGCGTCCTGTAGCTGGGCAGAATTAAGGCGCTCCACCACAACCAACGGAGTCTTGCTGGTTTGCGAGTACAGCACCGCAAAGTTGTCGGAACACAGGGCCAAGGGCTTCATCGTTGCAGGCACACTGGCCATGTTGATCGGCTTGGCTGCCGGGAACAGGTCTGCACACCCATCAAACGATGCCTGTTTCTGTTTGCTTGAATAGAGGTCAATCGCCGCGTTCTGGCTGATTGAGCCAGAGCGGGACCCTTGCTCTTCATGCTGGCTGGGCAGTTTGATGAAGTCCAGCAGGCTGCGAGCGTCTGCCGCACCCGTCGAGAACAAAACAAGGGCCGACAGCCCCACTGCAATTTTGCGTAGGTTCATGCTTAAAATCTTCGAATTGGATTGAGAGGGGATACTTACAGCAAAGCCCCTAATCACGGGGCTTGGGTGGAAGCGGTTTCTGGTTATGTTGCGGCGAGCATGTTTTCAATATCCTTGATCACACCAGCAATGCGGGTTCGGTCAGTCCCGAACACGAAGGCTGTCCCTTGCTGCTGAGCCGTGTAGAAGGGACAGCGTGGGCCTTCGCCGGATGCACGCCGACATGTAGCTGGTCATTGATAACAACCGCACCGTGGGTCATTTTGCTGGGTTCTTTGAAGCCCTGTACGTAGATCCCGACCGTTCTAAAAAGTTCGCGCTGAGGTTTCAGCTTTCATCATGTTTACCCTGGCATGAGTGGGTTTCTACCGCCCGCTAACGGAAAATGGCAGAAGAGCGAACTAGCGATATGTCCGGAATTTGTTGACCACTACACTCATCAACGATGGTCCCAATAATTGCGTTCCTACGCAAATTCCAGGTCTGCTGACTAACCGAACGCTGACAGATTTAACGTAGAAGCGATGACTTTAAAACGGTGCTTGCGTTTTCACACAGCCTGGGTCGGTTGCTGCCAGTCACGAATGACCGGAACCGACCCGCTGCTGCGAGTGGTCACCGGCAGAGATCGGCCAGAAGCAGCCGGTGACGACTGGCAAAGCTGGGTCAACAACCGTCTCTTACCCTTGAGTATCTTTCGCAGGGGGGATCATGAAGCGATTCATTGAAGGTGACGGGACCTGCAAATCGAACGGCACATTCTCAAATGGGTTATTGCCGACAACCCACCAACTACCGCGAAAGTGTTCGCGGCAGTTGGTACTGATTGACAGGCGGAACTGCATCACGACCCCGCTGGGATAGTTGCCTATCGATTAAAGGTGAACTTTCAGGAAGGCTTTCGAAAATGGGCTCCCTTAAAAAGGGGTGTCGTGTCGATTAGTACCGATAGGTTGCCTGCACTGAAACTCCATTCGCACTGTTTTCGTAATTGGCACTGTATGCAGGTTGAAGACCGGAGGTGTTCGGCTGGTTTACCGAGGCTTTGGAATCCCAGAGATAACCATAAGCAAAGTCTATCGTCAGATCGGGATTCGGCAAATAAGCGCCGCCCAAGGTCACGGCTTGGCGGTTACCAACCGGAATACGCACGCTGCGATCGGCATTTCCAACGGGCGACGGATCATAGGCGTAGCCTGCGCGCATCAGCCATTGCGGGCTCAATTGATAGGATGCACCAACCGCGGTGGCCCAGGTGTCGTGCCAGTTCAATGGTTCGCCCACACTCCCCAGGCCGACACTCTGGCCAACGGGGGAAACACCGCTGTTGATTGCCTCGAATTTATCGAGCCGGCTCCAACGTTTCCAGGTGGCCCCCAGGTATCCAGTCCAGCGACTATCGAAATGATGGGTGATGGACGTATCCACTGATTCGGGCATAACAATAGCTATCTTGGCGGGATAACTTCCGTCCACCGGGAGAACAGCCGGGGAGCCGGAAACCGTAGTATGCCCTTTGAGTTGATAGCTCACCTTCGAGTGATAGTTAAGCCCCCAACTCGTTGCATCACTCAAGTCAACCAAGAGGCCGAGGTTGTAGCCCAGTGCCGTGTCATCGCCCTTGATGGTGACCTGTGTGTCCTGGCCGTTGTTCAGGGCGCCGGTGGCCAAGTAATTCTGAAGATTTGCATTGAAATGGTTTATGGTCGGTCCGCCACCAATGGACACGTAATCATTGATCCGATAGGCGATGGTGGGCTGAAGGGTTATCTCCTTGGTCGTGCTATAGGAACCATGGTAGCGGCCCTGAAAAGTGCTCTCGTAGTCATTGATCAGACCACTCGGAGCATAGAGGCCCAGACCAATCGAAAGACGATCATCAAGCGGCGTCGACATATAGAAGAAGGGCACGACCCCCAAAGGTACCGAGTTCCCCTTATTCGTTCCTGGAGCACTGCCCTGCGCATCACTAATGTCGTCGCTCACCGAGACGATCGCGGCCCCGCCGGAAATCTCACTGCGCTGCAACTTGGTCAAGCCAGCAGGATTTCCATAGATGGTGCTGGCGTCCAGCGCGGACGACGACCTTCCCGCATAAGCAGTTCCCGCACTGCTGGCACTTTGTTCGTTAAGGGCAATGCCATTGGCGCCCGCAATTGTAGAGGCGCTGAGTAGTGCCATGGCACTGGTGAACTTAATCCAGGCAGCACACTTTCGCTGCGCAGAGAGACACGGGATCGCACGGTTATTCAGTTTCATTTTCCACCTCTTATTTATTGTTTTTGTTGATTGCACGCAGGCAAGGCTTCGCCTTCCTGTGCACCTGTCAGTGCCGGTTGGAGTTGATAGAAGTTGTGTAAAAGGCCCTGGCTGAACAGTACCAGGGCATCATTGCTGCACTACAGATGCGAATCAGGAACTCAATTAAGCCACTCGATTTGAAAGCTATAGTGCCCCAGGAGGGGAGCCAGGACTTCTTGGCTAGTTCCGGCCCTGATGCATGCGACATGCCCACGGCGATTATCCTGCACGACCTCCACTGCAATATCCAAAAGCCCCAGGCGTTCCACTTCCTGATGGACCACTCTGGCAATCTCCCGCTGCTGCAAGGCGGGCTTGAATATCTTGCCCACGGCAGTCAGTGGCAGTGCTTCGAGGATTTCAATGCGCTTGGGAACTGCTGCCCGCTCGCTGATGTTGAGATGAGCGAACGCCTCAAGTTCTTCGGCGTTGCAGGCTTGCCCGGGTCGCAGTTGAACGTAGGCGACCGGCACCTCGCCCGAGTAAACGTCGGGGCTGCCGATTGCAGCGGCTAAGGCGACGGCAGGATGCGCCTGCAGGGCCTCCTCAATTTGCTTGGGATCGATGTTGTGGCCGCCGCGGATGATCAACTCCTTCTTACGTCCGGTCAGCCAGAAGTAACCCTGCGCATCCTGGCGCCCCAAATCACCCGTATTCAGCCATCGCTGACCGTCGATATCGATCCAAAGGCCCTGGTTATGACGCTCCTCCAGATAGCCACCGAAGAGGTTCGGACCACTGATCGTGATGAGGCCGATCTCATCCACGTTGGCGTCGCGCAGGTACTCTCCAGAATCATTGAGCAAGACCGCGCGCATATCCTGGTAGGCGATCCGTATCCCAGTGGAGCCGATACGGCGCTCGCCATAGGGCGGATTGATTGAGGAAACGCAGGCGCCCTCTGTAAGACCGTAACCTTCAAGGATCTTTAGCCCGGTCCGGCGCTCGAATTCTCGGAGAAGCTCAGCCGGCATTGGTGCGGCGCCACACATTGCATAGCGAAGACTGGATAGGTCGCGGCCCTGCCATTCATTTTGTAAAAGTGCAGCATAGACAGTTGGTACGCCGGAAAAGAAGTTGATACCGAAGTGCTCGACCATCTCCCAGAATCGTGGGATCACCCCCTCGCCACGATACCCCTGAGGCGTCCCAAGGATCACATGGTCGCCTTGAGTCCAAGGCATCAGTCCAGTAACCAGTTGTCCATTGACATGAAATAGCGGCAGGCCACAAAAGATAACCTGGCCACTGCTGCGTGGCTGCAAGTGAGCGGCCATGGCCCATGCATTGAATACTTCCGAGCCATGGGTACGCGCGGCGATCTTGGGGAGCCCGGTGGTGCCGCCAGTACAGATGTAGGAGGAGCATTCATCTTGGCGGATTTGCCGACCACTCTTCAGGTATGTGTGCGGCTGAGCATTCATCAGCGATAGCAAATCGTGAATCGCGATACCGCTGTGTAAGTCTCGTTCCTTCAGTGCCACGGCTTTCAGGGCGCCACGCACAGGTTCGGCGACATAGGGCTCCATGCTGACCCAAACGACAGACCTGATCGCGGGTAACTGATCCAGCTGCGAAGCCAGTTTAGGCCACAGATCGCTGCCCGCAGTCGGCGCGAGCGTCACCACCACGGATGCTTTCGCGGCATTCAGCAAGCCAGCCATCTGCTTGGCCTCGAGCAGAGGATTGATCGCCATGACGATGCCCGCCGCCTCCCCGCCCCATATAGTGAAGTGGGTTTCCGGCAGGTTAGGCAGGATGAAGGCAAGCACCTCGCCCGGTTTTATGCCCAGGTCATGGAAGGCATTTGCCGCGCGAGTGATATCCGCGAAGAGCTCGGAATAGCTCCAGTCGTGGGTGCTCTTGAAGTCTGTGGCGTCTGCGAAGAAACTCAATGCGGGCGCGTCGGGAGTGCACCCGGCCGCATGTCGCAGCGCTTCATAAGTGCTGGAAGCCAGGCCACGCTCCGACAAGGGGACTTGTTCGAGACTTTCGATGTCGCTCAGGGTCTGCACTACCATCAGGCTTCCCCCACGACTCGGTTGCGTTGCACGCCGAGGTCAATCACGCCATCGGCGCTGCGAATGCGCGCCTCGACCACGTCACCTGGCTTGAGATACTGCGTCCGGCCCTCCTGCGCCTTGAGGAAAAGTTTCCACTTGGTGGCTTCTGGCATCAGGGCCGCAATGCGCTGTTTGGCCGGCGAAGGTACCGTTAGAGCACAGCCCGCAGGGGTGCCGGTGGCGATCAGGTCTCCAGCGGCGAGATCTTGCAGGGAGGAGAGCTCGGTAAGGGTTTCAGCGGGGCCGTAAACCAGGTTGGCGGTGCTGTCGTTCTGTCGCACCTGGTCGTTGACCGTCAGGCGCAGCTGCAGTGCTTTGAGGTAATGCATGTCCTTGGCATCCAGAAGGCAGAGGTAGGGACCGACCGGGCCAAAAGTGCGGAAGCTCTTGCCCTTGTAGAACTGCATCTGGGGAATCTGAATGTCACGAGCCGAGTAGTCATTGACAATGACGACGCCTGCAATGAACTCATGCAGATTGGCGTCGGTGACAGCAACAGCGCCAGTGATCGCGCGTTTCATCACAAGCCCCAGTTCGATCTCGTAGTCAAGGAAGCGCACGGTACGCGGCTTGATCAGGTCGCTATCAGCCGCCACCAGGCAACTCGTCGCCTTGGTGAAGATCATGTTGAATTTCTTCGCATCCGGGTTCATGCCCGACTCGATCATGTGCTGACGGTAGTTGGCGCCCTGGCAGACGAACTGCTGGTTACGGGTCACCGGCGACAGCAGTTTCACTTCGCCCTCATCCAACTCCGTACCTTTCATTTGAGCGAGGTCGTCGATACTGTTCTGGCGAATGAAGTCACCGGTGGTTTCAAAAGCACCGGGGATAACCGTGATACGGCCTTGGCGTAGCACGCCCCAGTGGATACCGTTCTGAAACTCAAAGCGGACTACGTGTACAGCAGACATTGAAGGTACTCCTGGAGCGGCGTTTGTCCCGCGCTCGGTGGCGCGAGAACTGTGGTGTTGTTCTGTGGAAGGGCTGGCGGATCTACCCGAACATCCGCATAAGCGTTATCAACTTGCGAATTGTCAGGTCCGGGCTGCGTCGCAGGTTACGGATCAGCGCACGCAGATTGGTCAAGCTCATCTTGGGTTTTGTAAAACTCTTGGGCATGCGCTGCCCCCACTGCGCCATTGCCTCGGGGCTCACGGGATGAATGCCTGTAGGCTGTACGGCCGTGAAGATATCCCCGTCGCAGTAATGCTCGTGCTTATCGCCCCAAGGGTCTTGCCAGTAATCGAAGATCTGACTGCCCAGGATGTGTCGGCCGATTCCCCATGCGTGTTCCCAACCCCGCTCCCGCAGGACGCGCTGCCCCATGCCCACCGCGTCTGCATCGACGACCTCATAGGCGCTATGGCTATAGGTAGCCATAAACCCTTGCGCTATCGCGAGCGTATGGTGATCCGCGGGAATTTCACCGAGGTCAAGGCGCATGAAGGCGACGATAGGTGTGCCGTCGGGAAGTACCTGCACGTCGCTGGGAATAAACCCGAAATGCTGCGTATACCAGGCACAGGTCGCCTGGTAGTCGGCCACTTCAATTACGATGTGGCCAAGTTTGAGTACTTCAGGCGGAGCAATCGGCGAGCGTTGCGTGGCGTTGATTCGCGGTTGCTCCTGCGCCAGGTTCCAAGCAAGAGGAGCTCTGTGTACCTGCGTTTTACTTGGAGTCTGGTCGCAAACGGCTTCCACAATGAAACCGGAAGGATCGGTCAGTCTGACGCAATACCCGCCACCAGGATGTTCCGATTTCTCTACCGGTGACGCGCCTGGGATTCGAGCCAGCTTTTCCAGATCCTTGAGAGACTGGACTGCCAGTCCGAACCCAATAAAACGTGCATGTTCTGCACGATGGACACGGTAACAGTATGGAGTGGGTTCGGTGGCGCGTAGGTAGAGCGTATCAGCATCCTTCTGACGTACCGAAAGGCCGAAGTCAGTCAGGAATCGGGCCGCCTCATTCAAGTCCGGCCTTTGAAAGATCAGGTGAGTCAGATCTTGGGCCTTCACCGTCGGCTGCGGATGCCGGGCAGGTTGTTGTGTCGCCAACGGGGGCATTTCATTTTTGTTGTTCATTGTTCTTGTTTTCCGGGTTTCTAGGGTAAAGCTGTCCCCGCACCCCTGAAAATACCAGGGGTGTTGTCTAGTTGAATCGCTTACGAGCTCAGTCGAGAGAGGGAAGTGCTGGCAACTCTTTGGTCGCCACCGCACGAGCCTCCTCTGGCTGCACACCCAATGCCCGCAGTACCAACTCGGCGGTGTCAGAGCCCGATTCGCGCCACGTTCTGTGCCCTTCCAGCACCAGGAAAATTGAGCCGAGGACACTGCTCGAAATCAGCGTCAGTACTGAGAGCAATTGCTCCTGCTGAAACGTGTACCGCCCACTGGAAAGTCCGCTCAGAAGATCCGTAGTCGCTTGGCTGCTAAACATTTCGCGCAACGAAGAATTGCTCATGGCGAACTTATGTATGAATGCCCCCCACTGGGAGTCCTCGTGAGCTCGACGAATGAAGAATCGAATGCCATTGGCAAGTCGCTGAGCCGGATCGGAGAGGGAATTGAAGCTCTTATTGACGCGCTCATGCATCTCCCTCGCGAGATAGCTGGCGACCGCCTCGAATAGGCTTTCCATGCTGTCGATGTTGCTATAGATCGTTCCGCGCGCCACTCCTGCCTCTTGCGCAAGGTCGAGGATGTTCACCTGAGAGGTGCCTTTTTCAGCGAACAGGCGAAAGGCGGCTTGATGAATGCGGCGCTGTGTCGGATTTAGGGATTCCACGGTTTCTCTCTCCAGGATTACCTTATGCCTTAATTGAACACGCGTGTTCGTTTGTCGTCAACAATGTTTTTTGAATTAAGTACGTTTTTCACAATGAAAACCGTTATATGCCCTGAAATTCTGGATGTTCAGGGTGATAGGCAAAGTCAAGGAAGGATCTTTAGATTTCTATACATTGACTTGACTGGACACGCATGTTCAGCTCATCGTGCTTCTGGCTGGCCCTCTCGATAGGGCCATCAAACCGGCCCATCGATGTAAACCAGGACCTCAACAAACCTAAGGAGCACCGTGCCCGACGGTGCTCCTTAGGTATTGACCCTCGGCGATGGCTGGCCGACTTTTCATTAACTGAAGGACAGAACATGACCGGCTCAAAGCTCTTCGAACCGCTTCGATTGCCTAACGGCGCGGTGATTCCAAACCGAATCGCCAAGGCTGCCATGGAGGAGAACCTTGCCAATGAGGATCACGCTCCAGGGGAAGCGCTGGCCAGGCTCTATCGGCGTTGGGCGGACGGTGGGGCCGGTCTGATCATCACTGGCAACGTCATGGTTGATCGCCGCGCCTTGACCGGACCGGCTGGCGTGGTGCTTGAGGACGATCGGAACCTGGGCAAATTCAGGCTATGGGCCGACGCTTGCCGCAGTCGTGGAGCCCAGGCCTGGATGCAAATCAATCATCCCGGACGGCAGCTATTGGCTTCAATGGGGCAATCGGCACGGGGGCCCTCCGCGGTTGCCGTCGACATTCCCGGACTATCAAAGGCTTTTGTGCCTCCCAGGGCCTTGAATGAGCAGGAGATCGAAGAGCTGATTGAGCGCTATACCCATGCTGCAGCGCTGGCCGAGCGTGCCGGATTCACCGGCGTGGAGATTCATGCCGCGCATGGCTACCTGTTCAGCCAATTCCTTTCGCCCTTGACCAACAGACGTAGCGACCGCTGGGGTGGCAGCCTGAAAAATCGTGCGCAAATTCTCCTGCAAACCATCGACGCAATACGTCAGCGAGTGGCGCCGACCTTTTGCGTCGCTGTGAAGCTCAATTCCGCGGACTTTCAGCGAGGCGGTTTCGATGCCGAGGATGCGGCTTGCGTGGTGGAAATGCTCAACGCCAAGGCGGTCGACCTGGTCGAGTTGTCAGGTGGCAGCTACGAAAGCCCGGCGATGCAGGGGCAGACCCGCGATGGCAGCTGCTTGGCTCGAGAAGCCTATTTTCTCGAGTTCGCGGAAAGAATAGGAGAAATAGCGCGCATGCCGCTGATGGTCACCGGCGGCGTGCGTAGAAAGGAGGTCGCGGAGCGAGTGGTGAGCGGCTCGGTGTCGATGGTGGGGCTTGCCACTGCACTGGCAATCGAGCCGGCCCTGCCAAGCCAGTGGATGGCAGGTCAGAACACCGAAGTGGAGCCCATCGTCGTGCGTTGGAAGAACAAGGCGCTGGCATCGCTTGCATTGGCGTCGGTCGTCAAGAAGCAGCTCGGCTTGTTGAGCCAAGGGAAGCGGACAAAACCCAGGACGTCGCCACTCATAGCATTGATCGGCAATCAGCTGAAATCTCGTCGCCAGGCGAAGAACTATCGGCAATGGATTGGCCGGGCCTAGCGGGCCGAAGATGACATCAGGACTAGGGTAGCGGCTTACCGGCGATTCGCTTGGCTCTGGCAGGTGTTACGCCCAGAGCCTTGAGAATCATCTCGGCGACCCGCAGATCGTGCTCCGCCACCCTGCGCCCCTCGACAACCGAGCGCATTGCTCCGGTTGTGCAGGATACGACCATGTCCAGGGCGATCCCTTCGTCCTCGTAAGCGAAAGTGCCCGCACGCAGACCTTCACGCAGGTCGCCAAGCACATGGGCAGCCAATCGCGAGCGCATGGCCTGATCGAAATGGATGATGCGCAGCAGTGCGTTGGCCCACTGGTGGTCGTCGGCGGCCCGGCATACGAACATGCGCACGCCAATCGAAAGCCGCTGTGCGCCGCAGTGCACGTCCGAGCTCAGGGCGGAAATGGCATCGGAGAACTCGGCTGCCATGGCGATGCCAACCGCCTCGAGTACTTCGTCGCGAGTTCGGAAGTAGTTGTAGATGGTGCCGTTGGATACCGCAGCCTCTGCGGCTACCTCGAGCAGTGCAATCTCCCCCACCTCCTTACGTGCGACAAGACGCAATGCCGCGTCCACCAGGCCGCGGCGGGTGCGTTCACGCTTCTTATGGCCTCTCGTAAGGGGTGGTGGCGCAACCGCTTCTGAAGGAGGTGTGGGGGAATGCATTTCAAGCTCGCAATCGAGTGGGCTCGTTGATGGTAATGGAAATGCTACCGGCAGTGACGTCTTCGCTGGCCAAAAGACCCCGGCAGTCTCTGAGGAGACTGGCCGCTTCTGCGCCAGGGGCGTGGTGCATGATGATGCGGTCGGGGCGAACCGCGACGAGCGTTCCTTTAGCAGCCAGCGGCAGGATGTCATGGTTCAGGTCTTCGATGAAGTCGCAACTGCCGCCGGAGCGCTGGCCGCGTGTTCTGATCTCTAAGAAGTGGCCTCCCATTTTTTCCCAGGAAACGATCTGAGCAGTGGTCAGCAGTGACAACGGGTCAACACCGAATCCAACCAGGGTCAGGTTGTCTCCAAGAGCATCGTCGCTCAGTTTGATCTGCTTTTGCATGTTGCGAACCCAGGCTTGGGGAAACAGACTGCCACGAACCAGCTTGTCGCCACGACGATGCTGCATGAACAGACCGTGTTTGAAGATGTTCTTCGGCTTGATGTCCAACTGCTCGAAGTACCTTCTGGTAGCGGGAGTCAACGCCAGCATGCGCATCAGGCCGTGGATGAAAAAAGCTGCGATCTTGTTTCTGGGCATCACCAAACGGCCCATGAGTTTCGCTAGATTGATCATCGCTTGGGCATGGGGGCGGCGCTCTACGTCATAGGTATCGAGGACTGAAGGCGCGGCATAGCCGCGAAGGACCCAGGCCAGCTTCCAGGCCAGGTTGGCGCCATCTCGAAGTCCCGCTACAAGACCTTGCCCGACAAAGGGCGGGGTAACGTGGGCTGCGTCGCCTGCGAGGAAGATGCGTCCCTTGCTGAATTTGTTGCAGCAGCGCGCGTGGAATCGATACACCGCCTTGCGCTCGATTTCCAGCTCCTGCGGATTGACCCATGGCGCGATCAGCCGGGCTATGCTTTCCGGGCTTTCCAGCTCTTCCCGGGATTCGCCTGGGTGTAGCATGAACTCCCAACGCTCCCTTCCGCCGGGAGCGGGCATGTGAGGCGTTGGACGCCGCGGATCACAGATAAACTCAATGTGATCAATGGCTGACTTATGCCGATTCTTGGCATCGACAATCAGCCAATCCTCTGCATAGGTTTGTCCTTCGAATTCCTGGCCAATCAGCGTTCTGACCCTGGAGCTTGCGCCATCCGCACCTACCAGGTACTGGGCGCGAACGGAATGCGAGTGACCATCCTGATCCCGTACGGAGGCGACGACGCAGTCCGACTCATCGACCAGGCTCTCGAGCTCGAAGCCGCCCAGGCTGGTCACTGACTTCAGCCGGGAAACCTGGCTGCGCATCGCGTGTTCGAGGTCGGGTTGATAGAACGTCACAAGTTTAGGATGGCCGTCGATGCACCCCGCGGTATTGGCCCGACCGAATTGCCCGAGAACCGGGGAGTGCATCTTCACTTCAGGGATTACGATCTTCTCGAACGCGTCCTCCGACAATCCCGCGAGTTGCAGGATGCGCAGCGCCTCGTTGTCCAGGGCAATGGCGCGGGGCATCAGCAACACCTCATGGGTCTTGTCCAGTACCAGTGTCTTTACCCCATAGCGGCCGAGCAGCGCCGCGATTGTCGCACCTACCGGACCGTTACCGACGACCAGCACATCGACGGCGGAGGGAGGCAGTTCGGAAACTTTTTTGTTGTTGTTCATATCGAGCCCTTGTTGTGATTGAAGTCGTGAGACGCGGAGGTCTCATCGTCAGGCAATGTGAAGGTATGCAAAAATGAGGAATATTTCAATATTGATGTTTATGTCATTAATTTTTGAGATCATTACCGCACCAAGATGAGGCCATGTGGGCTGTGCTGAGGGGGGCAGGGGGCTTGCGAATCGAGTCCGGTCCGAAGAGATGAATCCCGGATGCCTGAGGAGTGAAGTCACGCGTGCGTCAGTTTCCGACCGGTGAGGCTTGGCTTCTGAGCCGATCAGCGTTGTCATTGGATTAATGGCCCAATACTAGAGAGTGGACTACCCCCAAGGCGCTGGAGCTGAGGCTGGAGAACAGTCGGTTCAAGAAGCTGTTGGTTGACAGGACCAGGAAGCCGGGCACTACGGTGTTTAGTCCACATGCCATGCCTCACAGCGCACAACTATGTTTTAGTCTTTAGGAATCAAACGTGGCGCGTCCGCAGCCCCATCCGAACCCAGTCCAGCTCCGCTTCGTCGAGTTCGAGCTCGACGAGGCCAACGCCTGCCTGTTACGTAACGGAGAAGCCGTGGCATTGGCGCCAACTCCCTTCACACTGCTGTGCGCACTTGCACGCCAGCCGGGATCGCTGGTGACCAAGGATGCCTTGCTTGATGCAGTGTGGGGGCATCGGTTTGTCAGCGATTCGGTGCTGAAGACGGCCATCAGCGATCTCCGCAAGGTGCTGGGCGACGACCCCAGGCGTCCCCGCTTCATCGAGACTGTGTCGCGGCGCGGCTATCGCTTCATCGCCGTTCCGTCCCCCGCACCTTCGATGCCACCTGCATCCGTGACGGTACCGGCGGCCGGCACGCATCCGTCGCCGTCATTCATCGGTCGCACCGACGAGGTCTCAAAGCTGCAAAGGGCGTGGGAGCGGGCTTGCGGCGGCCAACGTGCAGTGGTCTGGCTCGCCGGAGAACCGGGGATTGGCAAGACCACGTTGATCGAGTATTTCCTCGCCAGCCTTGGCGGCATCGCCTGCGCACGCGGCCATTGCGTGGAACACTACGGCACCGGCGAGCCGTACCTGCCGGTGCTAGAGGCGTTGGCCGATCTGTGCCGCAGCGACCCCACCCTGCCGGCGCTGCTGCGCGCCGTCGCGCCGACCTGGCTGCTGCAACTGCCGTGGCTGAGCACTGCGGAGGAGCGAGACGCATTGCGGCGCGAGCTTGCCGGCATCGGCCCGGATCGCATGCTGCGGGAAATGGGCGAACTGCTGGACCGCTACACGGAGCAGCGACCGCTGTTGCTGGTGACCGAAGACCTGCATTGGAGCGATCGGGCGACGGTCCAGCTCATCGACTATGTGGCGCGGCGACGTGGCTGCACGCGGCTTATGTGGCTGTCAAGCTTCCGCGTCGCCGAGGTGGTAGCGCTCGATCATCCGCTCAACTCGTTGCGCCACGAACTGCGCCTGCAACGTCTGTGCGAGGAAGTGGTGCTCGATCCGTTCTCGGAAACCGAGGTCGCTGACTATGTTGCGCTGCGTTCGGCCTCGCTGGCGCGCGATGAAGCCTTCGTGCGTGCCCTACACGAGCGCACCGACGGTGTGCCGCTGTTCGTATCGTCAGTCATCAGTGAAGTGATGGATCCAACGGACGACGACGCCACCATCGAGGCTCGGCTGGTGGGATTGGCGGTCCCCGAGAACCTCGCGGCCATCATTGATCACTACATCACCAAGCTCGGACAGGAGCAGCGTGCGCTGCTCTCGGCGGCAGCGGTGTGCGGAGTCGAATTCCGGGTCGAGACGGTTTCGCTGGCCCTTGAGCGCGATCTCGCTTCTGTGGCCGACACCTGCGAGGAACTGGTGCGCGAGCAGGTATGGCTCACACGGTCGCGGACCACCGAAGTTGAAGAGACGGTAGAGCTACCCTACTTGTTCCGGCATGCTCTCTTCCGCCAGGTGCTGTACGACCGCACGCCGCGTTCATTGCGCACCCACCTCCATCGCCAGGTTGGCGCTGCCCTCGAACGCGAGCGCACGGCCGGCGTGCCGGTTACTGCCTCGGAGCTGGCAATGCACTTCGACCGGGCTCGGCAGCCGATGATCGCGCTGCGCTACTACGCCGAGGCCGCAGAAGCCGCGCTGCTGCACTTCAGCCCGGCCTTGTGCATCGGTCTCACTGAGCGTGCGTTGGTCCTGCTGACGCAGGCACCAGAAGGGACGGAGCGCGATGCGCTCGAAATTACCTTGGCCACGCTGCAGGGGGTGTCGGCTTTCCACACGTTCGGTGTCGGCAGCCAAGCCAAGAACGCGTTCGAACGCGCGTACACGCTGCTAGCGGATGTACCCGAGCATCCAATGCGCGGTCGCCTGCTGCACGGATTCGGCTATCTGCTCGGTCTGCGCGGCGACTATGCGCTGGCGCTGGAGATGGCGGAACGTGCCGAAGCCCTCTCGTCCGAGGCGAACGATCCAGTGCTCTTGCTGGCGGCGTGCATTGTGCAGGGCGAGGTGCATCACCTCCAGGGTCGCACGCAGACGACCCGCAGTTGGCTAGAGCGCGCCCTCGCTATCGCCGAGCCGCTGGACATCGGGGCGAACGAGATCTTTGCGGCCGATCCTCAGGTCATGCTGCACGGTATGCTGGCCATAGAACTCGTGCGTTCTGGCCTGGTTGAGCAAGGCCGAGCCCACATACAGCGGGCGCGGACCCGCGCGCAGGCGCTTCGCCAACCTATGACCTGGCTGGTCGCCACCTGGCATGAGGTGTTGATCGAGGTACGGATGGGGAACCCTGTGCGTGTGGCAGCGCTGGCTGACGACATGCAGAAGCTGGTCGATGAGTATTCGCTCGCACTGGGGCGTACGGCTTGCCGCTGGTGGCGCGGCTGGGCCGACGCGCGCAACGGCGCGCCGCGCGACGGCTACCGCCGCATCCGCGAGGCCTACGAAGAACACACCGGGCTCGGCATGCGCTCCGGTGCCAGCGAAGTGCTCGGCTACGCCGCCGAGGCGCTGCTGCTGGCAGGTGATTGCAACGCCGCGCAAGTCGAGCTAGAGGAAGCACTACGGGTGGGGGAGGAACTGGGCGAGCGCGTGTATCTGCCGCAGCTATTGCTGCTGGAGGCAGCGATTGCGCGGATGCAGGGCCGGCTCGATGCCGGCAATACCGCGGTGCGGCGTGCGGTTGAGGAGGCTCGCGCCCAGGAAGCACCGTGGCTGGAGCTGCTCGCGCTGGTCGAGCTGTGCGAGCACCACGACGCCACGGCCGAGGACCGCCAGGCATTGGCGACGCTGGTTGACCAGTTACCCGAAACTGACGGAACCGAGCTGGTGAAACGTGCGCGCTCGCTGCTTCAAGCTGCTAATTTGGCTTGAAGCGACAGGTGCGCACCCTTCATTCATTGCCTGGCGGACTGGCATCGCGCCACTGCAGCGTGGGTCAGGAACCGCGTGGCCGCCAGCGTTCCGGTGATCGCTGTCTCTGCTCAGCGGGCAGGGCAGGGAGAGCCCGTTCCAGGGATGAGCTTGACGCTCATGCGCCAGCCGCTTTTGGCGCGCGGGTGCCTGTCCTGACCGAAGTCTGACCTTTCGCTTACGACTTGACCCAGGGGGCGGCCTACGCTGTCGTCGAACTTTCTTGATCCCTTGGTCTGCGATGAGCCTGAACCCTGAATCCAAGTACCCGAGCCGCCGCTCGTACGTAGTGAAGCTGCGTGGCGATGCCGCGCCGGGGGCCCTCGTGGGCCGCCTCGAAAACCTGGTCACCGGACGTCAGCGCGAGTTTTCGTCCGCCGAAGAGCTGCTGGAGTCGATTGCCTCGGACCTCGTGTCGGCGGCCGGCGAGCACACGGCAGATGCCGACGGCGAGTGACGTCTCCAACATGAATGAGCGCTCGATATGGCGACCGAACGGCGACGCTTCGCTGACGACTTCGCGCACACCGGGCCCTACGCTGATGCAATCTCGAATCTACACGAGTCCAATCCGATGCCGCGACTTCCAACCTCCCATCCGCTGATCCGCTACGCCGGGCAGACGCCCCTGCAACATGTTGAACGCCTGCTCGGCGTCGTCGTTGGTGCGGCGCTCGCCGCGTCTATCGCCCTGGTCTTGACCGGTTGCTCCACGGAGGTCGCCAAGCCGTCGGTAGACCTACCGGCCAAGTTCGCCGCAAGCACCGCCTCCGAGATGGAACCCGAAGCTGCGTGGTGGAAAACTTTCAACGACCCGGTGTTGACGGATCTGGTGCGCCGCGCGATGCGCGAGAACCGGGACGTCAAGATCGCCGCCGAGCGCGTGCGCGCCGCACGCGCCGGCGAGACGATCAGTCGCTCCTGGCTGTTTCCGAGTGTCGGCGTGTCCGCCTTCGGCGCCGACGGCAGCAGCAGCTACGACACTGCCAAGAAGCAGGGCTTTCCAGACACCAAGACCGTCGGCGCGGGCCTGAACGTCTCGTGGGAGCTTGACCTGAGCGGACGCCTGCGCGCTGGCGCGACCGCGGCCGAGGCCGAGGCATTGGCTGCAGAGGACGGTGTACGTGGTGTGCGTCTGCTAGTGATGAGCGACGTCGCCAGCAACTACTTCACGCTGGTCGGCGCGCTGCGCCAGGTCGAAACATTACGCGCGATCTCGGCGGCGCAGGACGAAACACTGCGCCTGGTTAACGCGCGCCACCGTGTAGGGCTGGCAACTTCCTTCGACGTCGAGCGCGCGCAGACCGATGCCGCATCGGCGCGCGCGCAGATCCCACCGCTGGAGACGCTGGCAGCCGTATCGCGGCACCGCATCGCAGTGCTGATCGGTGACCAGGCCTTTAACGCCACGAGCATCCAGCCCTCCCGTGGCAACGTGGTGGCGCCCGAGGCGCGGCAGGGGCAGCCCGCCACCTTGCTACAACGCCGACCTGATGTATTGGCGCTGATGGCGCAGCTCGATGCCGCCAATGCGCGCCGTAAACAAGCCGCGGCCGAGTGGTTCCCGCGACTGTTCCTCGGTGCATCCTACGGCCGCCAGGGCCTTGAGATGAACGGTCTGGATCTCGGCGCCGCCCGCTTCACCAACGTGGCCGGTCTGCTCACCATGCCGATCTTCAACGCCGGGCGCACGCGCGCGATCAACGAGGTCGCCGAGAGCGGCCAGCGTGAGGCACTACTTCGCGCCGAGGACGGCATTGTGCGGGCGCTCGAGGACGTGGAGAACGCCCTCGTCACGCAGGCGCAAGAACGCCACCGCGCCGAGTCGTTGCACTCGGCCACCGAGTCCGCGGAGGCTGCGCTGAGCCACGCGCAGTCGCTCTACGATAAGGGGCAGATCGACCTGTTGCCGCTGCTGGACGCGCAACGGGCGCGCCTGGCGGTGCGCCTGAGCGCCAACGACAGCAACACCCGGATGCTGCTCGATAGCGTGCAGCTCTACAAAGCACTGGGCGGGGGCTGGCAGGTGTTCGAACAACCCGCCAACCCCACTGCAGCCACCGAAGCCGACCGACCACCACTTTCCTAAGAACCTGTCGTTTTTCAAAGAGGAACCGCCTTGAAGAATTCCCTTACTGCGGCCGGCGCCTTGGCCGTAGCCGTCATGCTGTCCGCGTGTAGCCCGGACCAGCCCACCGTGCAGGCACCACGGCCGGTACGCACCGTTGAAATTAACTACGACAATGCCCGCGAAGTCAGTCGCTACGTGGGCACCGTACAGTCGCGGCATGAAGTCGACCAGGCCTTCCGCGTGGGCGGCAAGGTAGCCCAGCGCAAGGTCGATGTAGGCCAGTTTGTGCGCGAAGGCGACATACTGGCTGTGCTGGACGACAGTGACTACCGCCTCGCTGAAGAAGCGTCGCAACAGCAGTGGGCGGTTGCCGTCGAGCAGACGCACCAGGCCGACTCGGAGCGCCAGCGCCTGACCGCGCTGAAGGCTGACGGCTCGGTCAGTGCGGCCGACGACGAGCGTGCCCATACCAATGCCCGGACCGCTCATGCGAACGCCGAAGCCGAGGCGCGAAAGCTCGAACTCGCGCGCAACCGACTCAAGTACACCGTGCTGCGCGCCTCTCGTGGTGGTGTCGTCACGTCTGTACGCTTTGAGGCGGGGCAAGTCGTGGCAGAGGGTCAACCGGTTGTCTCGATTGCAAATCCGGATGAATCCGAAATCGTCGTCGATGTACCCGAGGATCAGTTGTCCGTCTTCAAGGAGGCGCGTTTCAAGGCCTCGCTGGCCAGTGCGCCGAACGAGACCTTCGATGTCACGCTGCGCGAGCTGTCGCCGCAGGCGGCGGCGCAGACGCGCACCTATCGCGCGCGGCTTAAGCCGGTGAAGGCGCTGCCACTGGGCGCCACCGCCACGGTAATGGCCGAGCGCAAGATGACACATATATCGGTGGCGGCGGTGCCGGCCACGGCACTGACGCAAAGCGGCGGCCAGCCGGCGCTGTGGGTGGTCACGCCCGCGGGCAAGGATCCGGTAGGCACCGTCGAACTGATGCCTGTGGCGGTGTGGGGCTACCGCAACGACGAGGTGCTCGTCTCCGGGCCGCAGGCTGGCGTATTGGTCGTTACCGCCGGGGTCCAGAAGATGACGTCCGGACTCAAGGTCGCGCTCCCCGGCGCGGCGATCGTTGACGCGAATATCACGCAGCAGGCCGCCCGATGAACAACTTCAACCTCACCGACTGGGCGCTGCGCCATCGCGCCATCGTCCTGTTCATGCTCCTCATCGTAGCGGTGGCCGGCGTCTTCAGCTTCACCAGGCTCGGTCAGCTCGAGGACCCGAACTTTTCCGTGCCCTCCATGACCGCGATCGT
The DNA here is from genome assembly GCF_056680425.1 of Pseudomonas sp. ASL3. Lineage (NCBI taxonomy): Bacteria > Pseudomonadati > Pseudomonadota > Gammaproteobacteria > Pseudomonadales > Pseudomonadaceae > Pseudomonas > Pseudomonas sp. ASL3. The sequence continues at coordinate 1,476,398 of NZ_CM155281.1, forward strand.
CATCTGGCCGGGCGCAACCGCCCAGCAGATGCAAGACCAGGTCCTCAATCGCATGGAGAAGAAATTCGAGCAGATCGACAACTTCGAGAAGGTGGTCACCTACGCGCGGCAAGGTTACGCAGGCATGACGCTTACCGTGCGCGGCGGCACCTCCAAGGCCGACCAGCGCGAGGCCTGGTATCAGGCGCGCAAGAAACTCAACGACCTGAACCGTGAGCTGCCTGACGGCGTGATCGGCCCAATCGTAAACGACGAGTACGGCGACGTGTATGGCCTGATGTATGCGGTCAAGGGCGACGGCATCGGCCATGCCGACCTGTCGGACGCGGCCGAGGACATCAAGCGCAGCATGCTAAAGGTACCGATGGTCAAGAAGATCGATGTCATCGGCAAGCAGGCCAAGCGTATCTACGTCGAGTTCTCGCACGAACGCCTGGCAGCGCTGGGCATTACACCGCTGGCCATCGCCGAAAGCCTCAAGAGCCAGAACGCCATGTTGCCCGCAGGCCAGATCGACACCAACGGCGACCGCGTCATGGTGCGCGTGAGCGGCCAGTTCGCCAGCGAAGACGCTATCCGCAACGTGCCCATCACCGCGGGCGGCCGGTTGATCAAGCTCGGCGACATCGCGACCGTCTCGCGTGGCTTTGAGGATCCACCAACCTACACGGTCCGCCACAATGGCCAGCCGGTGCTGATGCTCGGCATCACGATGACCAACGACGGCAATATCGTAGACCTCGGCAAGGCGATGGAGACAGCGGTCGACAAGATCCAGTCCGAGCTGCCGCACGGCGTGGAACTGGAGCGCGTGGCCGACCAGCCCTCCACAGTGAAGGACGCGATCTGGGACTTCGAGCGGTCGCTGATGGAGGCGCTGATCATCGTGATCGCGGTGAGCCTGGCCAGTCTGGGCTGGCGCACAGGTCTTGTGGTCGCGACCTCGGTGCCGCTGGTGTTGGGTGGCGTGGCGTTGGTGATGCTGGCAATGGGCTGGAACCTTGAGCGCATCTCGCTCGGCTCACTGATCATTGCGCTCGGCCTGCTGGTCGATGACGCGATCATCGCTATCGAAATGATGGTGGTGAAGATGGAGGCCGGCATGGACCGCGTGAAGGCGGCCGCCTTCTCCTATCAGTCCACCGCCATGCCGCGCCTGACCGGCGCACTCATCACCGTCGTGGGCTTCTTGCCCATCGGCCTCTCGAAGTCCACCACCGGCGAGTACGCGGGTGGCATTTTCTGGATCGTCGGCGCCGCGGTGCTGTTCTCGTGGATCTGCTCGGGTATCTTCACGCCGTACCTGGCGGTCAAGATGCTGCCCAATGACTTCGGCAAGCACCAGCATGCCGGCGATCCGTATGACTCGAAGTTCTACCGCAAGCTGCGCGGCCTGATCGACACCGCCATTGAGCGCCGCTGGGTTGTCATCGGTGCAACGTTTGGTGCCCTGGTGCTTGCTCTGGCCGGCATTAAGTTTGTGCCGCAGCAGTTCTTCCCCAACAGTTCGCGCCCTGAGCTGGTCGTCGACCTGCGCATGAAAGAAGGTTCGTCCTTCGCGGCGACCACCGAGCAGGTGAAGCGCATGGAGGCGGAGTTGTCGAAGGACGAGGAGGTCAAGTACTTCACCGCCTACACCGGCGCCGGCGCACCGCGCTTCTATCTCTCGCTCAATCCCGAGCTGCCGAATCCGGGCTTTGCCCAGTTCGTTGTGATGACCAAGGATCTGGACGCGCGCGAGCGGGTACGTGCGCGGCTGATGGCCGCAGCCGACCAGCAATTCCCTCAGGCGTGGGTGCGCGTAACCCGGCTTGAACTGGGGCCGCCCGTCGGCTACCCAGTGCAGTTCCGCATCGTGGGCCCCGATACCCAGGTAGTGCGCAAAGTCGCCCGCGAGGTAGAAAAGGTGGTCGGGTCCAGCCCGAAGGTGCGTGACCTCCAGCTCGACTGGAACGACCCGGTTCGCACGCTGAAAGTGGAGCTTGATCAGGACAAGGCGAGCGCGCTGGGCCTCACGCCGGCCGACGTGTCGCTGGCGACCCAGACCGTGATGAACGGCGCAACCTTGTCGCAGTTGCGTGAGCACGAGGACCTGATCGACATCGTGGCGCGTGCCGTGCCTGAGGAACGCTTGAACCTCGACACACTGAAAGACATCAACTTATACACGCGCCAGGGCACGGTGGTGCCGCTGTCGCAAGTCGCACAGGTGCACTCTGAGCTGGAAGAGCCGGTGCTGTGGCGCCGCAACCGCGACATGGCGATCACCGTGCGTGCCGATGTGAAAGATGGCGAGCAGGGTGTATCGGTGACGCAGGAGATCCAGCCGTTGCTTAAGGACATCGAAGCCAAGCTGCCGACGGGCTACCGCATAGACGTTGGCGGCGCGGTGGAGGAAAGTGACAAGGCCAACAAGGCGCTGCTCGCGGTGGCCCCGCTGATGCTGGTCACGATCCTGCTGCTGCTTATGCTGCAACTGCAGAACTTTTCTCGCATGTGGATGGTGATCCTGACTGCACCGCTGGGCCTGATCGGTGTGGTGCCGGCGCTGTTGGTGTTTCAGTCGCCGCTGGGCTTCGTCGCGATCCTGGGCATCATCGCACTGGGTGGCATGATCATGCGCAACTCGGTGATCCTGATCGACCAGGTGCAAACCGAGATCGCAGAAGGGCGCGACCCGTGGAATGCTGTGCTCGATGCCGCCATTCACCGGGCCCGTCCGGTGATGCTGACGGCGCTGGCCACCGTGCTTGCAATGATCCCGCTGACGCGCAGTGTGTTCTGGGGGCCGATGGCAATTGCGATCATGGGCGGCCTTACCGTGGCGACGCTACTGACGATCTTCTTCGTCCCGGCGCTGTACGCCGCATGGTTCAAGGTGGGTCGCCAGACGGCCGCTGGCACCCAACAGGTGAGGGGGGACGCCGCGCTCGCTTCTGAGTGATGAGTGCCGTGCACTGTGCTCCCAACCTCACCACTACTAGAAAGGATTGCTCAGCGCCGCTTCTGAAAACAACCGAGGTCAGCCGCGAGGTTCTGCGAACGTTACTCTCTTTCGCCCCCTCGCGGCCTACCTACCGTAGAACACCGCTGGCCTACGCTCCGCAAATGCCGCCAGCCCCTCATCAAAGTCGCTGCTTTCACACGCCTGTCGACGCAGTTCAGCAATCTGCTCCATTGCCTGCACAGGCATCGGTTGCAGGTCTTCGAGGATGCGCAATTGCTCCTTGACCGCCTGAACGGCCAGCGGCGCCTTGCTTGCGATACCGCGTGCCAGTTCAAGCGCTGTCGCCTCCAGCGCGTCGCTGTCGACCAGCCTGTTGATCACACCGAAGCGTTCAGCGCGTTCTGCATCGAGTTTCTGTGCGGTGAAAAACATTTCCTTCAGCACGTGAATCGGCAGGTTGTTGAAGAAGCGCAGCAACCCGCTGGTGGTGTAAGGCAAACCGATGTTGGCCGGGGTCATGGCAAAGCTCGCGCTGTGATCCGCGACGACCAGGTCGCAGCTCATTACCAGGTCGACCGCGCCGCCCCACACCGAGCCGGAGACCATGGCAATCACCACGCCGGGGTAGGCGCGTAAGCGGCGTAATACCTGTTCGAGTGGCTTGCCGTAGGCAATCGGGTCGCGGTCATGTTGCAGTTCGCGGATGTCGTGGCCAGCGCTCCACACTGCCTGGCCCACCTCGCTGCCCAGTATCACCACCGGTATGCGTTGTGACGCCAGTGCGGCAAGACTTTCGTCGAACGCCGTCAGCAGTTGCGCGCTGAGTGCGTTCCGGTGTGTGGGGTTACTGAAGACCAACCGCCCGATTCGTTCATCGACAATGTTGACCGTCACGGTGGCGGAAGAGGTTTGTGTCGGGGTCATTGTGCTGTTCCTGTTGATTGTCCGGAAGCCATTGCTGGCGAATCGTTTGTGTCCTGGTACACGGCCTTCGCGGCCAGCAGCGCATTGATCGACGCGGCGTCGAAACCTGCCTCGCGTAGTACTTCGAGGGTGTGTTCGCCCAAAAGGGGCGGTGGTCGCTGGCTGACGCCTGGTGCCGGTTCAGCTGCGTCAGTGGCGCTGAACACGGGGGTCACGACCTGCCGCAGTGCGCCGAGCGTTGGGTGCATGAGTGTCTTGGTCAGCTGGCTATGCAGCACCTGCGGGTCGTCGAACACTTCGTCGAGTGTGTTGATCGGGCCGGCGGGTAAGCCTGCCTCGATGAGCAGTTCTGTCCACGCTCGTTTGCTGCGGGTTTTTAAACGGCTTTCCAGGATGGCTTTCAATTCGTCACGCCGCGCAACCCGGGCTTCATTGGTCGCGAAGCGCGGGTCGTCCGGCAGCGTGGGTAAATCGAGCAGCACGCATAAACGTCCCCACATGGCCGAGGTGATCGGCGCCAGATTGAGCGGGCCGTCCTGCGTCTGGAACACGCCGTAAGGCGCAATGACTGAATGGGCGTTGCCCGTGCGGCAGGGGACATCGCCCAGGCTGAGGTAGCGTTGACCGTGCACACTTAACAACCCGACCAGGCTGGCCAGCAACGACGTGCTGACGTGCTGGCCGTGCCCGGTGCGTTCGCGCTCCAGCAAGGCGGCCAATACCGCCGTCACCAGCCACATGCCCGAGGTCAGGTCGCCGATGGCCGTACCGGTGCGGGTCGGGTCGCCATCGACGAAACCCGTCAGGCTCATCAGCCCCGAGTAGCCCTGGGCGATCTGGTCGAAACCCGGCCAACTGCTCATCGGCCCGTCGGTGCCAAAGGCGTTGATGCTGCCCATGATCAGCCGCGGGTTGCGCGCGCTGAGCACGTCATAGCTGAGCCCCATGCTCTCGAGGGTGCCGGGTTTGAAGTTCTCGATCACGACGTCGGCATCATCGATCAACTGCTGGATCGTGGCCAACCCTTGGGGATTGCGGAAGTCGATGCACATGCCGCGTTTATTGCGATTGCACGATAGATAGTAGGTGCTCACGCCCCGGTCGAACGGGCCCCAGGTCCGGCTCATGTCGCCGGTCGGGCCGGGCTCGATCTTGATCACATCGGCGCCGAGGTCCGCCAGCACCATGGTGCAGAACGGCCCGGACAGCGCACGGCTCAGGTCGACGATCTTCACGCCTTGCAAAGCTTGCATACGGTTCTCCAGTGAATGTTTGAGCGGTGCGGTTTTATTGCGGCAACGTCTGATCCCGGGTTTCTACGGCAAACGGCAGGATCAGCACACCCAGCACGAAGGCGGCGGTCGTCCATGCGATCGGTGCGCCTATCGAGCCATACCAGTGAATCGCAGCGGCCAGCAGGAAGTTGACGCCCGCGCCGATGAAGCGGCCGACCGATGCGTTGAAGGCGAAGGCCGTGGCGCGTATCCGGGTCGGATACTGTTCGGGCAGCCAGAGCGAGAAAATCGCGAAATTGCCGCCGAAGAAGCCGAGGAACACCAACGACACCATGAACAGATGCAGGCCGTCGTCCATGTAGAACACCCAGCCGAACGCGAAGACGATCGACGCGGCCATGCCGCCGAAGTAGATGCCCAGTGCAACCCGTCTACCGAGTCGTTCGGCCAGCCAAGGCGCCACGAGGCACCCGAGAATCGTGCTGAGCGACAGCACCGCCGCGCCAATGGACGCCAGATGCACCGCCCCGACGTGGTCGATACCGGCGCGCGTCGCCAGTGTCACGACGGCCGTCGCTTCGTAAACCGAGCCGGCCCACAAGCCGACGATAGCGACCCCGACCAGGGCAGAGCTGGTCAGCGTGCGGCGCCGAAACGCCGGTGCGAAGATTTCCCACCACGGTGCACGCGCGCAAGCAGTTGGCGAGTGGGGGCGTGCGACGTTATGCGCAGCGTTGCGTATCTGGCCGGGTTCTTTGATCTTCAACGCGGTATAGATCGCAACGACCGCCGGGGCGAGGCCGCATAGAAACATCACGCGCCAGCCATAGGTTGCGCCGACGGTGTAGTTCAGCCACGCGGCAATGAAGAAACCGAGGTAGTAGCCCGTTTGCAGATAGCCTGCACCCATCTTGCGCCGGTCTTCCGGCCAGCTCTCGGCCACGTAGGTGCCGGCCAGTGCCCACTCGCCACCGACGCCGATCCCGGCGATCAGCCGAAAAATGGCCAACTGCCAAATGTTGTCTGAGAAAGCCGCCGCTCCGGTAAAGAGCGAGTAGACCAGAATGCTTGCGGCCAGCGTCTTGACCCGGCCGAAGCGGTCGGCGAGGGGCCCCCAAATGAATGACAGACCCCAACCGATCAGGAACAGCCCGAACATCACAGAGCCGTACATGGCGATGTTGGCGGGGGTTGGGGTAATGCCCGAGTTGGGGAGCAGCTCGGTCAGGGCGGGAATCAAAACCAGTGCGAAGATCACCGAATCCACGCCATCCAGAACCCATCCCAGGTAGACCGCCCAGAAACCGCGAATCTGCTCGCGGGTCAGGGGCGTTTTGATGGGTTTCACGCTCGTTGCCGATGTTGTTAATGCTCTAAACATCAAGATCTCCCATTGGCCCTGATCAGGCCTATAGAAGCACCGCGAGACCGTTATGGCCGTCAGCGCTTCGTTTATTGTGAAATCAGTCTAGGCAGCGCATCTCATAAGCATCAAATATGAAATTCCTTTGATCCCATCGGATTTTTATATAGAGTCAGGTTCTTTGGACGCCCCTCATGGACCTGCGCCAGTTGCGGTATTTCATCAAGGTGGTTGAGTGCGGCAACATCACCCGCGCCAGTGAAGCGCTGCATATCGCGCAGCCCGCGATCAGTCAGCAGATGCGCAATCTGGAACGGGATATGGACATGCAATTGCTCGAGCGCAGCGTGCAGGGCGTGGTGCCCACCGCGGCTGGCCAGACGCTGTACCGGCATGCCATCGAGCTGCTGCGCCAGGCCGATGGCACCCGGGAACTGCTGCGTCAGGACGCCGAATTCCCGCAGGGAAAGGTATCGGTCGGCATGCCGTCGAGTACTGCTCGTATGTTGGCGATTCCGCTCGCTCGCACGATCCGCAGTCGCTATCCGGGTATCAAGCTGGAGTTGATCGATGCACCGAGCGCCGACCTGGGCGGCCTGATCACGGTTGGACGGGTTGCACTGGCGGTGATTGTCGATGCGGTCGAAACCCGTGGTGTGGTCTCGCAGCGGCTGCTTACCGAAACCCTGTATCTGGTGGCGTGGCCGGAGTTTTCGATAGCGGATGAACCGGTGTCGATCGACGCCTTGGCGAAGATGCCGCTGGTGCTGCCCTGTGCACCGAACACGATTCGCAGTCGGGTCGAGTCGGCATTGCAGGAGGCCGGACTGCACTGTGAGGTTGAGTTCGAAGCCAATTCCACGGACTTGTTGTTCTCGGCCGTCAAGGCAAAGCTCGGTGTCACGATCCTGCCTTGGGCGGCTGCCTATGTTGAACTTGAACAACATAAGCTCAAGCTGGCCAGGATCGATCATCGACTCTTCACACGTGATCTATCGCTGTGCTGGCATGACACGGCCGTGCAGAGCAACGCGGTGCAAAAGGTCAAGGCGACCATTTTTGAACTGTTCGACGAGTTTGAGCGGCAGCCGGGGTGGGCGGACGGACAATGACGAGTCAGTTGCGTGGGTGAAATAGGCTTTTTACATCTTGAAGATCAAAAGATCGCAGCCTTCGGCAGCTCCTATTACAGAGGCATGCGCGACTCGATATTTGTAGGAGCTGCCGAAGGCTGCGATGGTGGTAGCACGAACGCAGATGATCTTCAGATCAGCCCTCGTTGTACTCATCATGCCTGCGCCACCAAGGCCCCGTCTCATTCCGTCCCTTGGGCGCTCGGTCGAGCCATTGGTACATGCCCCAGAGCCCATCCAGCCCGCGCGCATAGGTGGAATAGGTGTGGTAGACGACACCATCCTCGAGTACGAACGCACTCAGGCCTGGCCTGTCACGTGAGTACGTAGGTGCGTCGGTTCCGCAGGTGGCGGCGAATTGCGCGACGGGCTCGGGGACTTGTGTGGCGTCCATGGTGTGGCCGCCGCGCTGGTAGTTGTATTCGATGAGTCCTTCGCGCTGTTGCGCCTCGGTGAACGAGACGTTGAAGTCGGCGGTGAAGTCGCTGTCGGATGCGGACGCCCAGGGAAACGTCCAGCCCATCCGCCGTTTGTACGCCTGCAGCTTCGCCAGCGGCGCCCGGGACACCGCCGCCAGCGTGACGTCGTGGTTCGCCAGGTGGACGACGAAGCCGTCGAACCCGTCCGCGATTGCCGAGCAGGACGGGCACCCGGCCGTGTAGTCGGGGCCGAACATGAAGTGGTAGACGAGCAGTTGCAAGCGCCCGTTGAAGAGGTCGGCCAGCGAAGCACTGCCGTCATCGGTGTCGAATCGGTAAGCCTTGTCGACCCGAACCCACGGCAGCGCCTGACGTTGCCGCGCCAGTTCGTCGCTGCGCCGGGTCAGCGCCTTCTCCGCTTCGAGCAGTTCGAGCCGTGCTGCCAGCCATTGTTCACGTGTGCCGGTCATGTGTCTGGTCATGATTGTTCGCTCCCTTGGGTGTCGTCCTTCGTGGTGGGTGGTCGTGAGATAGACTAAACGCTGGGCATCGGACGGTGGGAGTGACAAGTGTGGCGGGATTCAGATGGACTCGCTGATCACGGCTGCGGCGCTTGCGCTGGCGGCGGGTGACCCTCTTGGTGCGCTGAACCGGGTCGCCTTACGCGACGATGCGCCGGCGCTTGCGCTGCGAGGCATCGCGATGGCGCAGCTCGGCGATCTGGTTCGAGCGAAGGCGCTGCTGCGCAGTGCGGCCCGTGCCTTTGGCCCGAAAGAGTCCTTGGCCCGGGCGCGGTGTGTCGTCGCCGAGGCCGAGATCGCGCTCGCCTCCCGCGACTTGGGCTGGCCGGCGAAGGTGCTCGACGCCGCGCGGGCGACGCTCGAGGCACACGGCGACCGGGTCAACGCCGCCCATGCGCGGTATCTCGAGATCCGGCGCTGGCTGCTGATCGGGTGCCTCGACGAGGCCGAGTGCCGGCTCGCCGAGCTCGACGCCACGCCTTTACCGCCTGCATTAAGGGCCGCTCACGAGTTGGTCGTGGCCGGAATCGCGATGCGGCGACTCCAGACGAATAGGGCGCGCGCTGCCCTCGCTCGGGCCGAGCACGCCGCGCGCCACGCCGGTATCCCTGCGCTGACAGCGGAGGTCGAAAGCGCATCCCTCGTCCTGAACACACCTGCGGCGCGCCTGATTGCCCGTGACGAGGAGCGGCCCCTGCTGCTGGAGGAGGTTGAAGCGTTGCTGGCGTCAAAGGCGTTGGTCGTCGACGCGTGCCGTCATGTGGTTCGTGGCGCCGGCACGTTGGTCCCCCTCGCAAGGCGTCCGGTGTTGTTCGCGCTGGCACGGGCGCTGGGCGAAGCGTGGCCCGCCGACGTGTCGAGGGAAACGCTGATTGCCCGGGCCTTTCGATTGAAGTTCGTTGATGAGTCCCATCGCGCACGGTTGCGTGTCGAAGTCGGGAGGCTTCGCGCGGCACTTCGGCCCCTGGCCGGCGTGACCGCGACGAAGCGCGGGTTTGTCCTGGTGCCCCGTGGCGCACAGGAGGTCGTCGTGTTGGCGCGGCCCGTGGAAGAGAAGGATACGGCGGTGTTCGCCTTGCTCGCCGACGGTGAGTCGTGGTCGAGTTCGGCCCTGGCGCTTGCCCTTGGCGTCAGCCAGCGCACGGTGCAGCGGACACTCGACGCGCTGGCGGCCGTTGGCAAGGTGCAGTCGTTCGGTTGCGGGCGAGCCCGTCGCTGGATGACCCCGCCGGTGCCGGGTTTCGTGACGACCTTGTTACTCCCCGTTCCACTACCGAGTGACTAGGATTTGTTGACGTTTGGTGGCGGTCGTCACCAAACGTCAACAGACCCTAGGATCACTTCACTACCTAGGGGGTGTTCTCAATTAGTTTCCGCACCGCGCCGGGTCTGCTGTTGTGCAGGGCAAGGCGCGAGAAGCGTGGTTTGGTCATTCCAAATAAGCTTCGAGCAACGCAGCCCTGCACAACAGCAGGCCCGGCCCTTCGGGTTGTGCCTTAAAGCGGGCCAGGCTGCGTTGCAGGCCTTGGAAAGGGAACAACCATTACCTGCGGCCTGCGCCTTGCCTGGCCTGCTTTAAGGCGACAACGCGGCGTGGAAATTAATTGAGAACGCCCCCTAGTGATGAGGATGGAAAAATGAAACGCTCAGCAGCAGAAATCCTCCGTGAATATGGACCCTTTGCGGGTGTCGACAGCGTGCATGGCGTGACCTATGACGGTCAGCACGTCTGGTTCGCTTCCGGAGACAAACTGACCGCCTTCGATCCGGCGAGCGGTCAGACGCTACGCTCGATTGATGTCGCCGCCCATGCAGGAACCGCCTTCGACGGCCAACACCTGTTTCAGATCGCCGAGGATCGCATCCAGAAGATCGATCCGGAGACCGGCAATGTGCTCGCCACCATCCCCGCGCCTGGCAGCAGTGACTCGGGGCTTACGTGGGCTGAAGGGACACTCTGGGTAGGCGAGTATCGGGACCGGAAGATTCATCAGATCGATCCCGAGACCGGGGCGATTCTGCGCACCATTGAGTCCAACCGCTTTGTCACCGGGGTTACCTGGGTTGAGGGAGCGCTTTGGCACGGTACGTGGGAAGGAGATGAGAGCGAATTGCGGCGAGTCGATCCGAAAACGGGAGAGGTTCTGGAGAGCGTCAAGATGCCGGAAGGAGTCGGGGTGTCGGGGCTTGAGTCTGATGGTGGCGATCAGTTTTTCTGCGGAGGCGGGGGTAGCGGCAAGGTGAGGGCTGTTCGCCGGCCTGAATGAGATGCCGCGGCTGGCGAGGGCTGTGCCGCGCCTATACGCTTCACCATACCTTGTCGTCGCTTAACCAGTACATCGCCGTACAATCAGCCATCAGGATGAAGAGCAGAGTCATGCACGAACATACTTATCAACTGCTGGAAGTCGTCGGCGGTAAGCCAATCAAGCTCTGGGCCCAAGGTGTTCCAGTGGAAGACGACGCCAAAAAGCAGCTGATGAACACCGCAAAGATGCCATTCATCTTCAAGCATCTTGCGGTTATGCCTGATGTCCACCTGGGCAAGGGATCGACCATCGGCAGTGTGATTCCCACCGTGGGCGCGATCATTCCGGCTGCGGTCGGGGTGGATATCGGCTGCGGGATGATCGCGGCATGCACCTCACTGACCGCCGCTGACCTGCCGGATAACCTGCACGGCCTGCGTAGTGCCATTGAGAAAGCCGTGCCCCATGGGCGCACGTCCAATCGTGGCGGACGAGACAAAGGCGCGTGGGAACACATTCCGCACCAGGCCGATCAGGCGTGGGCTGCGCTGGATTCCCGGTTCAAGGCCATCACCGGCAAATACCCCACGCTGGCGAACACCAACAATCGCAAGCATTTGGGAACTCTGGGGACGGGTAATCACTTCATCGAGGTCTGCCTGGACGAAGCGAACCGGGTCTGGTTCATGTTGCACAGTGGGTCACGCGGGGTGGGCAATGCCATCGGCAACCTGTTCATCCAACTGGCTCAGGCAGATATGCGTCAGCACATAGCGAGCCTGCCGGACCGCGATCTGGCCTACTTCGAAGAAGGCAGCCGGCACTTCAATGACTACGTTGAAGCGGTCGGCTGGGCGCAGGACTTCGCTCGGCAGAACCGCGCACTGATGATGCAGGCAGTCATTCTTGCGGTGCGCAAGGTGATTGCCAAACCGTTCGACGTTGCGCTGGAAGCGGTGAACTGCCACCACAACTACGTGCAAAAAGAGCGGCATTTTGGACAGGAAATACTGGTCACCCGCAAGGGTGCGGTGTCGGCGAAAAAAGGCGAGCTGGGGATTATCCCCGGATCAATGGGGGCAAAAAGTTTCATCGTCCGTGGGCTGGGTAATGAACAATCTTTCTGCTCCTGCAGCCACGGCGCCGGTCGCACCATGAGCCGCACCAAGGCGAAAAGCATGTTCACCGTGGAAGACCAGATTCGCGCCACCGCCCATGTCGAATGCCGCAAGGATGCCGCGGTAATCGATGAGATTCCGATGGCCTATAAGGACATCGACGACGTCATGCAAGCCCAGCAGGATCTGGTGGAAGTGCTGCACACCCTGCGCCAGGTGGTGTGCGTCAAAGGGTAGGAAAGTGGACTACATGAACCGACCCTTTATAGGGGGTTCAGCGAACAGCAAAAGTGCAGATTGTTGTCAGTCTGTTGGAATGATTTGACTACCAGAGTGTCGATTCTATAAGGCGACGTCGCCAACAGGGTGCATCCTTCGAAGCATTATAGCGTCGGAGTTTTGTTGCGTATTTCACGACTAGCAGGGTCGGAAAGTCGGGTCAGACGTGGCGCAAAATAGAGAGTCAAATTTGCTTCAGTCAGCAGGATCGATCATGCGCCTCATTTGGATAGCAACCTGCCTCGCAACAGTCCTTCTCGGAAGTCAGGCGATCGCAGCTGAGAGCGCGCAAAGCACCGGAGCGACTATCGACAAGGCGCAGGTCCTGGAACAGAAAGCCGCCGACAAAGAGAGCGTGGCACCTGCGCCCAAGGCCGAAACCATCACCAAATCTGAAGTGCAGGCGGTCGATCCGGCAGGCAAAGCGTCGTTGCACGATGCAATCACCTGTCTCTCTCGCACCATTTACTGGGAAGCCAAAGGTGGGGCAGCTGCCGACATGGAAGGTGTCGCCAACGTTGTCTTGAACCGGATAGGTCATGAGGGCTTTCCAGGTACGATTTGCGAGGTGGTCAAGCAAGGCTCCGAAAAGAAGGCCTGTCAGTTTTCGTGGTGGTGTGACAGGCATTCGGATCAGGCAGACGAGGAGGGCGCCTACGCAACGGCCAAAGAAATAGCGCGAAAAGCGCTCAACCAGCAACTCACGGACCGAACCCATGGCGCGATGTATTTCCACGACAGGAAGGTGAAACCCGACTGGGCCAGGAAGTACATCAAGACAGCCGAGACCAAAAAATTTCTTTTCTATAAGCCTCATGACGACACAGCAAAATAGGTCTTCAATCTTGCGGACGCTCCGATGGAGGGTCCGCCCCGTCTTCGACGCCGCGCTGTCGCACAGCAAACAGAGTACCGATTCTGCCCTGAGGGCGTAGGAGCTGACTTGTCTGCGAAAGGCCGGGGTCGCGTCCGACACGAAGGACCTTCCAACAGTGGTGAATTCACCATTTTTGCCAGCGCTTCGCACTGGATCGCAGACAAGTCAGCTCCTACAGGGGGTCAGCGTTTGGCTGAAAATTTAACAGAATTTATTACTTATTTATCAATGACTTATGCGTTGTTTGAGGGGCTTCACCGGATCAAGTGGGTGTTATGAGTTTTGGAGACGTTCCGGGTATAAATCCAAACCACCAAAATGAAAGTAAATGGCATTGCGAAAACGCTCCCGATTTCGAAACCCGCAAGAGCGTTGCTTGAGCCGTTGAATGCGTGCGTTCATGCTTTCTGCATGACCGTTATGCAGGTTCAACACGATGGCGTTGACGATGCCCCACAGTCGTCGCTTGATCGTTTTGGCGACTTTCCACATCGGTGGCAGCCCACTGTTCAAGGCCCATTCCAGCCAGTGGTTCCACTGTTGTTCGACCTCATCCCGATCCTTACCTCGCCACAACTGCATGGCCAGATCCTTGATCGCCCACGCTTTGGCTGTACGCAACGAACCCTCTCGCAACGACTCGAAGGTTGCCTGTTGTCGCTCAGTCATGTTCTCAGCCCGCTTGAGCCAGACGTATTTCGTGTTCTTGAGCACCGTGGAGCCGGCCTTTAGCAACTCGCGGTTCTCCATATGACGCACTCTGTCCAACGCCTCACTTAACAGCTTGGCCACATGGAACTTGTCGAACGCTATTTTGTGCATGGCATCAGGAATATGACGTTGGGTCGCGCTGATGAAGGCGGGCCACATGTCCATCGAAACGCCTGTAATTGCTTGCTTCTGGTCACTATTGAGCTTCGTATAAAACGCTTCCAGGCTCTGTGTAAGGTTGCCGTCTTCCACATGCAAGACCTGACCCGTTGCGGGGTCGGTCACCACGGTGACGTACTCGCGACGCTTTTGAAACGAAGTCTCGTCCACGCATATCTGGGTCGGTGATAACGGTTTTCGACGCGCCAATCCGCGTCTGACGGCGCGAGCCATGATCCGGTCAATGCTGCCCCAGCTCGTCTGGAGTTGACGCGAGACCGCCTGAATACTGGCTTCCTGGATCCAGTTGATCACCAATGCTTCAAACATCAAGGTGAAACCTGAACCAGCGTCTGCCCACGGGACCTCGACAGTCACCACGCCATGCTCGGCGCAATGAACTCTGGGCACCTCAGCCTCTAGAATGGTCACGAACTGACACGTATCAAGATGCCGCCAACGACGTTTGCGTTTGTCATAACGCGAAGCGTGCAGGCCACATTGCGGACAGGTGAACGCAGCAGCATCAGATACTCCAACGCCGACAACGACTTGCCCCAACGCACGGTCAAGGTTAACTGCGACCACTTTCCACGGAGCCTGGAGCCCAAGAATTTGGGCATATAAATCAATATCTCTCATGGGGAGGAGAATAGATTACCCACTCAAAACGGTGAAGCCCCTTGTTTGATAGGAGGCGGTAGTCACGGCGACTGCGGAATCTATCCCGCACGAGACCTGGGCCTTTATGCCATCCGGTTTCTTCGTACAGAACCTAGTTCTTGTTCGCCGCACTGGCCTTTGCTTTGCCGCGCTCATACAGGGAGTCGGCGAGCGTTTGTCGCTCGTCCGCCGGCAGCTCACTTGCTGCTGGCGTTACGACTATGGGTATCGGGTACGTTGACGGTTTACGCAGGGTCAAGGCCTGACACCAGGCGCGGTCACTCAGGCTGAAGCGCCAGGATGGGGATGGCTGCGTCGAAGGGGCCCCCGGTCTGGGTTGGCTTTCCGTTGCATCGAGAACTATCCTTGACACTGCTGAAATCCGCACGTAAAGGGGGTTGTCGTCATGGCGCATAACTACCTCATATCCCACTCTTTCACAAACACCGCATTTCAGAGCGGTAGAGCGTACAGCCTTCAGAATGTTATCCGCCAAGCCGGTTCACAGGGTGTAATGCACCACTTGGTGTCTATTTGTAGGTGGCCAGCTCAAGCAGTAGTCGTTTCGAGGGCATCAATGCAATAGAGGAGGATG
The DNA here is from genome assembly GCF_056680425.1 of Pseudomonas sp. ASL3. Lineage (NCBI taxonomy): Bacteria > Pseudomonadati > Pseudomonadota > Gammaproteobacteria > Pseudomonadales > Pseudomonadaceae > Pseudomonas > Pseudomonas sp. ASL3. The sequence goes on from NZ_CM155281.1 coordinate 1,491,591, forward strand.
GCAATGAAGTACATGATCAGCTGGTTCGAGCGCCCACAAGGTTCGCCTGCGGAGTACGAGAATGCGCAGAAACGGATCCTTGAAGTGTTCAGTCAATGGAAGGCACCGGACAATTTCAAGATCGAGGTGTTTGTCGTGCGCGTGGGTGAGTGGGGTGGGCACATGTTGGTGGACTGCGACGATCCGCTGGCGGTTCACAAGGTTTGCTCGACGTTTCCTGCGTTTGAATTCCAGGCGCGCCCGGTGGTTGCCGTAGAGGACGCGGTCCGGGTCGAACTCGAAGCAATCGCGTGGCGAGATGAACTGAAGCGCAAGTGATAGTTGCCATTGCCATTGTCTTCAGCCTCGCCTGCCAGATCGCGAACAAGTTCACTCTTACGGGGTATGCGGTCTTCTGTGGGGCGAACGTGTTCGCGATAAAGGGGGCATGACTTCAGGCCGACGCACTGGGCCGGGCAGCGACCACGTCGTACCAGCGCTTGATGGCTTTGTGCTTGTTGATGATCGGCAAGTTCAAGGCCCGCGTGGCGAAGTCGACGGTGGCCATCGCGGTAATGTCAGCGATGGAAAACTGCTCCCCAGCACAAAAGGGTACTTCTGTCAGGCGCTTGTCGAGATCGGTGTAGAAATTGACCACCCGTAGCTTGCTGCGATCAACGAGTTCGGGGATTTGCTCGTAGTCGTAGGGCCCGGTGAGTGCGCGACCCTTGAGGCCCGACAGAGAGTTACGAACGGCGTCCATGACCGCGGCAAAACCTTCAAGCTCCATGCGCCGGTCCCACATGGTCACTAATACTTTCTCTTTTATGCTGCTCCCCAGCAGCACAGGCTCCGGGTACACCTCCTCAAGGTAGCGGCAGATGGCCGGGACTTCGCCAATCGACGTCCCGTCATCCAGTACCAGGGTAGGCACCACGCTGCGTGGGTTGATGGCGCGGTAGGTGTCCGAGAACTGCTGCTTGGTGCCCAGATCAAGGTCGATCTTTGGCACCTCGATACCCTTTTCGGCGATAAAGATCCGAACCCTGCGTGAGTTCGGCGAGGCAACGGCCTGATAAAGCTTCATCGTAGGCGTAGACATGACGTGGCTCCTCAGATGCCCCCAGATTAAGGGGCTGGAAAACTACAAAAGGAGCTTAGTCTGCCCGCAGCGTTGGCGGAAAGTATGGGTACAGCCGGTCGGCTCTCGCGCAGCAAGTCCGTGATTCAAGCACTCAATTGCCTTTGCCGAATAGGCAGAGTCACCCTGAATGTGGTGCCCACGCCGACTTCGCTGTTGACGGTAATATGGCCGCCGTGCTTTTTCACAATGCCGTAAGAGAGCGACAGGCCCAGCCCTGTGCCTTGGCCGACGGGCTTGGTGGTGAAGAAGGGGTCGAAGATTTTCTGCAAGGTGTCTTGCGCCATACCTGAGCCGGTGTCGGCCACTTCAAGCCAGATGTTCTCTGCTTCAGCCCTGCTGCGAAGCGTGATTTTGCCGCGCTGGGGGCCTATGGACTGGGCGGCGTTGACCACCAGGTTCATGATCACCTGATTGATCTGCGAGGGCAGGCATTCGATGTCGGGAAGGTCGGTGTATTCCTTGATGACGTCGGCTTTGTATTTGATTTCGTTGGCGACGATGTTCAGGGTCGAGTCGATCCCCTGTTGCAGGTTGGCCCATTGCCATTCCTGATTCGAGTCGACGCGGGAGAAGTCTTTGAGGTCTTTGACGATTTGCCCGACGCGGCTAATGCCTTCCTTGGACTCCTTGATCAGCAGCGGAATGTCTTCTCTCAGGAAGTCCAGTTCGACGCGCTCGCGCATGTTTTTCAGCTGCTCGAGAATGTCGGTCGAAGCGATGCCTTCTTCTGCGCTCTGGTAAGCGTTGAGCATGCTCTGCAGTTTGCTGAAGTAACCTTCAAGGGTGCCGAGGTTGGACGAGATAAAGCCGATGGGGTTGTTGATTTCATGGGCGACCCCGGCTGCCAGTTGCCCCAGGGACGCCAGCTTTTCGGATTGCACCAGCTGACTTTCCAGCTGTTTGCGTTCGTCGATTTCGCGCTGCAGGGCTTCGCTGGCCTGCTTGAATTCGAGGGTTCGTTGTTCGACCAAGTGCTCAAGCTGGCTCATCTGCACCGACGCGCGCTCGGTCATTTCCCATTTGGCGGTGAGGGTATTGGCCAGTTGATGGACTTCAATGTTGTCGAAGGGTTTCTTCAGAATCAGCAGCCGATCGTGGGCATGCAGCCGGTCCAGCAACTCTTCCCAGGAGTAATCGGAGTAAGCGGTGCAGACCACCACTTGCAGGCGCGGATCTTGTTCCCAGAGATGCTCGATGGTTTCGGCGCCATCCCAGCCCTGAGGCATGCGCATGTCGACAAATGCCAACGCATACGGGCGACTCTCCTCGAGCGATGTGCACACCTTGGCCAGACCTTCCTGCCCCCCGTAGGCCGAGTCGAGTTCGAACGGTGGGGCCTGGGCCTTGGTTGTGTGGCCGAACAACGCGGCCTCCATCAGATCGAGACCAGGGCTCACGTCCGTTTGCGGGAGCAGGATTTTGCGAAAGTCGTCATGAATGGCGGGCGTATCATCGATCAGCAGGATGCGGCGGTTCGATAAGCTTTTCATTGGCCACCCATCGCGATTTTCAACGGTAATTCAAGGGTGAAAATGGCGCCCTTACCCGGTCCGTCGCTGTGGGCGCTCAACTGTCCATTCATCTCGATCGCGGCCAGGGCGCAACTGTGAAGACCAAAGCCGTGGCCTTCTTTGCGGGTGGTAAAACCGTGGGCAAAAATGCGCGTCATGTTCTCGGGCGGGATGCCTTCACCTTCGTCTTTGACGCTAATCCGCAAGATCGCGTCGTCGATGAATTTCACCCCCAGGGTCATCTCCCTCGCACGGTCATCCATGTTGGACATGGCGTATTTGGCGTTGCTGATCAGGTTGATCAGAATCAGCAACAGCCGATGTTTGTCCGCCATGATGGAGGGCACATCGCTGAAATCCTTGACCACCGTGACCTGGTGGCGAGTCAATGCGCCGGAATTCATGCGCAGGGCATCTTCAAGCAAGTCGCTGATGTTCAGGGATTCGGCCAGGCTGGAGGCGCCGGCATAGGACTGTTGAGTGGCGACGATATCCTTGATGTGGTCGACGCTTTTGGTCAACTGCTCAAGCTCCTCGGTCATGCTCTGTTGTTCCGCGGTCAAGGCTTTGTCCAGTTGGATCAGGTAGCCCGGCAGTAGTTTGCCTTTCTCGTCGTGGGTGATGAAATCGCCGAGGTCCTGCGCATGCTCGTTGATCATTTGCACCGCCTTACTGAGTCCGATGGCCTTGCTGGCGCGCAGTTTGCGGGTGACCAGATCGGCAGAGATATTCACGCTGTTCAGTACATTGCCGACGTTATGCAGCACGTTGGTGGCAATTTCCGCCATCCCGGCCAGGCGGGCGGTATCGAGTAGCGCGCTCTGGGTGTCCTTGAGTTCGCGGGTGCGCTCTTCCACTCGCTGCTCGAGACTTTCGTTAGCGGCTTGAAGCGCTTTGTTGACACGGTTGATCTCGGTGTAGCTGCGCAGTAAACGAATGGCCATGTACAGCAGCAGGGCAACCAGCAGCGTCGATAAAATCAGCAGGTACTTGTGGTATTGCTGATCCAGTTCAACGGCCTTCTCTTGGTCTATATCGAGGAGGTCGGTGATGTTGTTCAGCGAGGCGGCTACCGGTACGGCGGAGATTTTCTCAAGCAATTGGTTGACCACTGGCTGTTCGCGCAGGATCAGGTTGATATGTTGGACGAGGAGGTCCACCGAGGACTGGAGCTCTACAGGCAAGCGTTGCTGGTCTATCGCCAGCCGGCCGAGGCCAACCAGGATGTCGGCGGCCTTGTCGTCGGTAGCCAGTTGAGCGAACTCCAGGCTGGAGAGCAGCAGATCGTCGACATTCGCCGTGACCGATTGCAGCATTTGTTGATCGCTGTCCTTGAGAGAGGCGAGCTGGTTGTCGATATCCTCTTCAGCCGTGGGCAGGAAGTCCAGGGAGTTGCGTAATACGGCGTTATGGGATTTGAACCGTTCGATCAGCCGGGTTTTTTCTTTGATCGCAGCCAGGTAGGCCTCGCGACCTTTTCGCCAGTTGACGGAGGTGTCGGACTCCTCGAACTGTGCCCACAGTTGGTTGATCTTGTTCAACGGCTCGACCAGTGGGTCGTAATTACGGTTTACACCAATTCTCGACTTCAGCACTTCCGCTTCCCAGCGCGCATCGAGTTGCCCGATCTGGCGAGTCAAGTTTTGGGACTGGAAGTAGTCAGACGGTTCATTGGCGCTCGCCTTGATATAGAGAAACACCAGGACCGAGATGAGCAGTACAGTCATTGCCGTCAGGAAGATCTGGCTGAGAATCCGCCGGGAAGCTTTCATAATGGCTTGCCTCCCAATTCACCCGTCAACGTCTTGAGAAATTGAATGATCAGGGATTTGTCCAGCGCCGACGGCGTGCGCCCCAGCTGATACTTGAACATCACATCGACTGCTTCATCGAGTGTCTTGGCCGAGGCATCATGGAAGTACGGCGCTGTGAGGGCGACATTGCGCAGGCTCGGTACCTTGAAGACGTTACGGTCCTCTTCATCCTTGGTCACCAGATAACGTCCCTGGTCGGCCTCGGTCGGGTTGCCCCGAGCGTTGAAGTAGTCACCCATCACGCCGAATTTCTGGAACATGTTGCCGCCGATATTGACACCTTGATGGCAGGCGATGCAGCCATATTGCTTGAAGCGCTGATAACCGTATTTTTCCTCGATGGTCAGGATGTCGGTATCGCCCTTGAGGTAGAGGTCGAAGCGCGAGTTGGGTGTGAGCAGGGTTCGCTCGTAGGTCGCCAGGGCATTCTGCACATTGGCCGCCGTGACGCCGTCCGGGTAGGCGGTGTTGAAGGCCGCGTGGTAACCAGGGTCGTTGGAAAGGGTGTCGACCACGGCTTTCCAGGTGTTGCCCAGCTCGATGGGGCTTTGGACGACCGCTTCGACCTGCGCCTCCAGGGAATCTGCCCGACCATTCCAGAACTGCTTGAAATTGAGGCTCGCATTGAGCACGGTCGGTGTATTGACGCCGACCATGGTGCCTTTAAGACCAATGGAAAGAGACTTGTCGTCGGCCCCGCCTTTTTCCAGGTGATGGCAACTGGCGCAGGACACGCTGTTATTGGCTGACAGGCGCGCATCGTTGAATAACTGACGGCCCAGTTCGACCTGCAAAGGGTTGTTTATCACGACATCCGGTAACGGTTTTAGCGGTTCGTCCAGTGGTGCGGCGCCGGCCAGAGTACAGACGCCGAGCAACAGCGTAAAAGTAGCGACCAATCCATGTAACTGCATCGATGATTCCTTGATTACATAGATCCTGATGACATTTATCCCGGGCATCAGATTCATCCGAAATACGCCCGCTGGCAAGCCATGCCCGATTTATTCCTGTTGCGCCGTTTCCAATCGTCCTCCACTCAATATCCTGGCGAATGCGCGTGGTTCTACCGGCCGGCTGAAGAAATAGCCCTGGCCCTCTTCGCAGTGGTGAGCCCTCAGAAAATCAAGCTGCTCCAGGGTTTCGATACCTTCGGCGATGATGTTCAACTTGAGGCTTTTGCCCAGACTGATGATGGCGCTGACCAACGCCGCATCATGGCTGTCGGTATTCAGGTCGCGGACAAATGACTGGTCGATTTTTAACACATCGATGGGAAAACGACGCAGATAGCTCAGGCTGGAGTAGCCGGTCCCGAAGTCATCGATGGCCAACCAGATGCCCATTTCCTTGATGGCCTGCAGGATCTGGATGGTCGAGTCGGCGTTTTGCATGAGAACGCCTTCGGTGATTTCCAACTCCAGCAGTTCAGGGTTCATTCCGGTTTCTTCGAGGACGGTGCGAATGCCGTCGAGAAAACCCTTCTGGCGAAACTCAGTGGCAGAAATGTTCACTGACATGCGAATCGGTGGCAGCCCGGCAGCTTGCCACGCGCAGGTCTGGCGGCAGGCCTCGCGCAATACCCATTTGCTCAGCGGGACGATCAGGCCGCTGTCTTCGGCAACAGGAATGAAGTCGGACGGGTAGACCCAGCCGTGCCCCGGCTTGAACCAACGGATCAGGGCTTCGGCGCCGACCACGTTGCCGGTTTCCAGGTTGAACTTGGGTTGGTAATGCAGGACAAACTCTTTGTGTTCCAGCGCCAGTCGAATGCCCAACTCGATGGAGTGGTGTTCGCGGGCACGCTGATTCAGGTTGTCGGCATAAAAACAGTAGTCATCCGGGCCGGTCAGCTTGACGTTGCGCATGGCGGTTTCGGCTTTCTTGATCAGGCTGATAGCCTCTTCGCCGTCGTTCGGGAAAATACTGATGCCCAGGCTCGCGGTCATACACAGGTCATGCCCGGCGATATAGCGCGGAGTTTTGAGGGCGGCCAACAGTTTCTCGGCAATGCCTTTGGTTTGTTGGGGGTGATGGACATCGGCCAGGATCAGGACGAATTCATCCGAGCCATAACGAAACACCGAATCGGACTGGCGCACGGTCTGGACCAGGCATTGCGCGACGAGTTTAAGCATTTCATCGCCGGCGGGATGGCCCAGCGCGTTATTGATGCGTTCGAATCGATCGAGGCCGATGAACATCACCGCCAGTTGCCTGTTGTGACGGCGGGACAGGGCAACGGCTTGAGTCAAACGGTCACCCAGCAGCGTGCTGTTGGGCAACTCCGTCAGCACGTCGTACTGCAGCAGGTGGGAGACTTTCAGCAACTCATGAACACGCTCGGCGATGGTTCGCTCCAGGCTGAGCATTTTCGCATCGGCATCCTGAGCCATCTGCCATTTGACCGTCAGTGCGCTGGCCATCTGGCGGATGGACAGGTGGTCGAACGGTTTTTTCAGAATGAGCAGTTGGTCGCCGAATTCCAGACGCTCGGTTATCTCCTCCCAGGAGTAATCGGAGTAGGCGGTGCACAGCGCAATTTGTAGCTGCGGGTCGGCTTTCCACAGCTGTTCGATGGTCTCCAGGCCATCCCAGCCGGGCGGCATGCGCATGTCTATGAACGCCAGCGCATAGGGCCGGCCCTCGACCAGCGCGCGTTTGACCAGCTCCAGGGCTTCTTGTCCTTGATAGGCAGAATCGAGCTCGAAGGTTTTCTGGGTGACCTGCACCGTGCCGAACAGCGCTTCCTCGGTCGAGGCCAAGGACTGCTCACTGTCCGGCTCCGGGCAGAGGATTTTGCGAAAGTCCTGATGGATCGATGGGGTGTCGTCGATGATCAGAATCCGCCGGTTACAGGCGGTGAGGGCTCTCTTCATCGCGGTGCCTCCGGTAGACGTTGCGATGGTTTGTCCGAGGTACGGGTTCTTTGCTCATTTTTTTCCGGTGCAATGCTGCCGGTCTGCAAGAGTTGGCCGGCATAAAGGCTGTTGACCGCTTTGCTGAAGTAGAAGCCCTGAGCGGCCATTGGCGAGCCGGTCGAGATCAATGAAGCGCGCTGCTCCTGGGTTTCCACACCTTCGGCGATGATGCCAATCCCCACTTCGCGAGCGAAGTTGATGATTGCCCGTAACGTCGTGGCGCTATCGGGGTCCTGGGTGGCATCGTTGATGAACGATTGGGCCAGCTTGAGGTGATTGACCCGATAGGTTTTGAGGTAGTCGAACGACGAGTATTCGGTGCCGAAATCGTCAATGGCGATCTTCACCCCCAATTCGCGCAACTGCGGCAGCACATCATTTTGCGTCCATTTGGTCTGCGCCAGAGTGGCTTCGGTAACGTCGAACTCCAGGTCTGAAGGCAGCAGCCCCCATTTGGTGGTGGTGTCGATCACATCGCGAATCAGCGCAGGACCGGTTTTGAGCTGGGCCAGGGAAAGGTTGACCGCGATCACGGGCGGGGCTATGCCCTCATCACGCCACAGACTCATCTGTTGGCAGGCCTGATTCAATACCCATTGGCCAAGGGCAACGATGGTCCCGGTTTTCTCCGCGGCGGGGATGAACACATCGGCCCCGAGCAAGCCGCGCTCTGGATGGTTCCAGCGCACCAGTGCTTCCATACCGAGGATTTTTCCGGAAGTCAGGTCGACTTCAGGCAGGTAATGCAACTCCAGTTCGTCCTGTTCGATGGCCTTTTTCAAGTCGTTGGCCAGGGCTGTGCGTTCGAGTACTTCTTGACCGATCTCTTCTGAATGGAAATGGTACTGGTTACGCCCCATTTCCTTCGAGCGATACAGGGCCATGTCCGCCTGCCCGAGCATTGCATCGGCACTGGTACTGCCCGGCGCGTAGGTACAGATACCAATGCTCACCGAGATCCGGATTTCATTGCCGTCGAGGTTGTAGGGGGGCAGCAACGCATTGCGAATGTTTGCCGCCAGCATCCCCGAGTTGGCCGGTTCGCCCATTTCCATTTGCAGCACCGCGAACTCATCGCCGCCCAGGCGCGCAACGATATCGTTGGCGCCGGCGCAGGTTTTGATGCGTCGGGACACTTCTTGCAGCAACAGGTCGCCCACCGGATGGCCGAGGGTGTCGTTGATCTGTTTGAAGTGATCGAGGTCCAGATAGAAAATCGCGAACGAGGCTGCACCGCGCTGAGCTGCGGCAAAGCTTTGATGCAGGCGCTCGATCATCGTCGCGCGGTTCGCCAGGCCCGTCAGCCCATCGGTGCGGGCGAGCAGGGCGATCTTTTCTTCGGCCAGCTTGCGTTCGGTGATGTCGATGATAATTCCTTCGACCTCAAGCAAGCGCCCTTCGTTATCGCGGACCGGGATGTAACGGTTTTCGACCCAGCGGTAGGCGCCGCTGCCCGTGCGCAATCGGAACTCGATGGACGCACCTAGAGCATCCTTGTCCAGGACTCGGGCCATGGCGTCGTCGACTTTCTCTTGGTCAGCCGGATGGATCAGTTCTTTGGACCAATTCACCGACCCCACCAGTTGTGCGGCTACGTGGCCGAACTTGGTGATGTTGTGGGAGATGTACATCAGCGGAAATGAGGGTTCGCCGCGCAAGCGATAAAGGATGGTGGGGCTGTTCTGAACGATGATGTTGGCGTCGGACAGCTCCCGGGTGCGTTCTTCGACCGCTTGTTCGAGCATGCTCATCTTCAAGGCGGCGTCTTCGGTCATCTGCCACTTCACGGTCAGAGCGCTGGCCATCTGACGAATTTCGATGGCGTCGAAGGGTTTTTTCAGGATCAGCAACCGGTCCCCGAGTTCGAGGCGCTCGGTCATGTCTTCCCAGGAATAATCGGAATACGCCGTGCAGAGCGCGACTTGCAGCTTGGGATCGACTTGCCAGAGCCGTTCGATGGTCTCCAGGCCATCCCAGCCGGGCGGCATGCGCATGTCGATAAAAGCCATGGCATAGGGGTGGCCCTGGGCCAGGGCCAACTCGACCTTGGCCAGGCCTTCCTGGCCCTGAAGCGCTGAGTCGAGTTCGAAAGGGTCCATAGCCACCGTGGGTGCCGAACCGAACAGGGCCTCTTCAGCAGAAGCCAAGGCATCTTCGGTGCAGGCGACCGAGCCGAGGATTTTTTTAAAATCTTCGTGGATCGAGGAGGTGTCGTCGATGATCAGAACACGACGATTCGCGCGCGAGGCCGGACTACTCATTCAGCTATTCCTGGCAGATCTGTGTTCAGATGAAAAGCATGCATACGGGTATCCCTTCCTGAAATGTCGACCACAGCGGCGTATACATTGGATCCAATGGCGGAGAGCATAGCTCTGGTTGAGGCATTTCGCTCGGAAACCGCGGTCAAGATGCCATCAGTTTGTTGAAAATGCTTCTACCCTTAGCCAAAATAGCGGCGGAGCAGGCTTTTTTATCATGCCGAGCCAGTAAATGACCCCTTGAGTGCTGATGTGAGGTAACGCTATGGATGAGCAATCCGCTTCTATTTCGGCAGATAAACCCTGCGTGCTACTGGTTGATGATGAAGAGTTCATCCTTAACAGCCTGCGACGCCTGCTGCGCAGTCAGCCGTATGACCTGTTTTTTGCCGAAAGCGGTGAAAAAGCCCTGGAATTGATGGCCCACCAGCGAATCGATCTGGTGATCACTGACGCCCGCATGCCGAATATGGATGGCGCGACCTTGTTGGCGGAAATTCACCAGCGTTATCCGAGCACTACGCGCATTCTGCTGACCGGCTATGCCGACCTGAACATGATCGTCAAAGCGATCAACGAGGGACAGATTTATCGTTACATCAGCAAACCCTGGAACGACGAGGAGCTGCTACTGACGTTGCGTCAGTCCCTCGCCCATCAGCATTCCGAACGAGAGCGGCAACGCCTGGAACTGCTGGCCCATGAACAGAACGAAGCCCTGCAGTCGCTCAATGCCACCTTGGAAAAGCGTGTCGCCGCGCGCATGTCCGAGTTGCAACAGACCGCCGACATGCTCGACCTGGCCTACGACGAACTCAAACACAGTTATGCCACCAGCACCGAAGTGTTCTCCCTGCTGGTCAACCAGCGGCTGCCCAAAAGCAAGCAGACTAACCGGCAGATCATCGATCTGGTTCGCACCTACTGCAAATCCCACCCCATGGACGAGGCGAGCAGCCGCGATCTGTCCATGGCGGCAGCGCTCTACAACATCGGCAAGCTGAGCTGGAGTGACAGCATGATGGGGGCTCCTGCCGACCTGCTGCACCATACGGATCGGGAGCGCTATCGCGGTTATCCGAAACAGAGCGAGTCGCTGTTGATGACGTTGGAGCCGATGCAGGATGCGGCCCGACTGATTCTTCACCATCAGGAACGCTGGGACGGCAGTGGCTTTCCCGACCGCCTCAAAGGCGAAGCGATTCCGTTTGGCTCGCGTCTGCTGAAACTGGCCGTGGACTTTATCGAGTTGCAGCGCGGGCTGATTCTCGAACGGCAAATGAACAGTGATGAAGCGCTGGTGTTTATCCGAAAATACGCCGGTCGCCTTTACGACCCAGAATTGGTGGAGGACTTCGTTAAGGTCTGCGCCGCCTACTTGAGCGATGTCACCCTGGGCGATCCTACAGTCAAGGTGGTCAGCACCCGCGAACTGCAGGCGGGAATGGTGCTGGCGCGCAACCTCAATGCCGACAATGGCATGCTTTTGCTCAATGCTGGCAAAATGCTTCACGCGGTATTGGTGGATAAGTTGATCGCCTTCGAAGCCATGGAAGGTGCGAAGTACAGCGTCTTCGTCAAGGTCCCGGAGGAATCGTCTGCCGACCTTTCCATGAAAGAGTCTGTGTCAGCCGCCCCGTGATCTTGCCAGCCAAGGCTGGCGCGTAGCGGCTGTGATTCGGCGACGGCCAGGTCGCCCGATCAACTCATCGCCGGCACGCAGCAGGTGTTCCATGTCGAGAATCCCTCACCGCAGGCTCCCCGTGTCGTGCTAGAGGGCTGAAATGCTTATCGAGCGGATTGCGCGACGACGAGGTCGACAAAGCTCCGGAGTTTTGGGGTCAAGCGCCTGTCGCCTGGAAATAGGATGTGTACAGGACGAGACGGCGCCTCGTAGTCTGGAAACAGGCGAACAAGACGGCCGGAATCCAGATCGGCCCGGAGCATGATTTCAGCGCCGAGAATGACCCCCAGTCCATCCTGCGCGGCTGACAGTTGTGCCCTGGCGTCGTTGACCTGGAATCGGTTATTGACCTGGACGCTGTGCGTGCGCCCACCTTGGGTAAACAACCACTCTTTGGCGGGCGGTCGCGCCCAGTAGGCAAAGCCCATGCATTCGTGATCAACCAGTTCGGCCGGTGAGGCGGGGATGCCGTGAGCGGCGAGGTAGTCCGGCGAGGCGCAGGCAATGAGACGGTAGGGTGCCAGGCTTCGGGACAAGAGTGTGGAGTCGGTTAGCGGGCCGATCCGAATAGCCGCTTCGTAACCTTCGTCGATGAGGTCCACAAGGCGATCGGTCAAGGACAAGTCGATCTGGACCTCGGGGTACGTTTTCAAATACCGGGTGATCAACGGCATGAGGCTGAAGGTCCCGAAGGTGACCGGTGCACTGATGCGAAGCCGGCCTCGGGGGCTCGATGTGAGGTCCTGGGCAACTGACTCGGCCGTATCGACTTCGGCCAGCACGATCTTGCAATGTTCGTAGAACTGTCGGCCGACTTCGGTAAGGCTTTGGCTGCGGGTGGTTCGATTGAGCAGTTTAGTACCCAGGCGTTGTTCCAGCGCACTCACATGCTTGCCGGCCATCTGCGAAGACATGCCCAGAGCCGCGCCCGCCGCGGCGAAAGACCCGTTATCGGCGGCTTTGACGAAGACGGCCATGCTTTGAAGACGATCCATTATTCAATACCCACAGTTTCGACAGACCCCACCGAACGCTAATTTATCGGACTATACGTTTCAAGTAGCATTGGTTTTCGGTTGTTTTTGGCCGAGCTGCGACACGGCTTGTTGCCGTGTCGAGCGAAATCCAGGCGCCCATGACTCGGCGTCGGTTATGAGAATCGGAGACTCGAAAAAATGACCATTGATAAAATGCGAATCGGGATCATCGGCGCCGGGTTTATCGGGCGTGCGTTGGGCAGTCTTGGGGTTAAACATGGTTTCGACGTGATGCTCAGCAATTCACGTGGTCCAGAGACGCTGACCAGCACCGTGATTTCAGTCGGTTGCAAAGTTGGCTCTGTGCAAGACGCAGCTAAATTTGGCGATATCGTTATCGTCGCCATCCCCTTCAGTCACTACCGGTCGATTCCCGCAGCGCTTCTCGACGGCAAGATCGTCCTGGACGCCAACAATTATTACCCGCAGCGCGACGGCAACTTTCCGCAACTGGACAACCATGCCACCACGACCAGCGAGCTGTTGGCTGATCACCTGACGGGCGCGAAAGTGGTCAAGGCGTTCAATGCGATATTGGAGCGCGACATAGAAAAGGACGCTCGCCAGGCCGGATCAGCGGAGCGACGGGCTCTGCCGATCGCGGGTGATGATGTTCAGGCGAAGCAGATCGTTATCGAACTTCACGACCGATTTGGCTTCGACACCGTTGATGCGGGTCCACTGTCCGAAGGCTGGCGTTTTGAACGTGCCCGCCCAGCCTATTGCGTGCCCCTCGACATCGCCAGTTTGAAACAGGTGCTGGCCGACACCGGTCCCAGGGCGGACTAGGGTCTTACGAAATGTCGCCCATCACCCCATCCGCCTGTTTCGCCTGCCCGCGAAACACTAACCAGACCACGCCAAAACCGATGCTGGCGACGGAGGTCATGATCGCCATCGGGTAGACGCTACCGTCGGACAGGTGGCCGGTGACGAAGCTGCACAGCGCGGTGATTGCCATTTGAATGAAGAAGAACAGCCCCGAGGCGGTGCCTGCGATGGCCGCGTAGGGTTGCAGCACCGCAAGTTGGCAGGCGGGAATGGCGATCCCCACCGAGAGCATGATCAGCAGCATCGGGCAGACGATCGACAGCAGCGCGTCCGGCCATACTCGGGTAGCCATGATCAGTAACGCCGAGCCGATGAGGTTCAAGGTAATCGCGTAGACGATCAAGGTGTCCGTATCGTTGCCGGCAGACAGGCGCCGGAACAGGTTGGAGCCGATCACATAGCCGGCCACCGTGGCGGCGAACACTTGGGCGTACTCCATCGACGAAAGGTGCATCGAGCGTTGCAGCAGCGACGAAGACTCGGCAATGAACGGGAAGTAGGTGCAGTAAACACAGCCGATGGCCAATGAGTACCTGAGGAAATAATTATCGCGCAGCAGTCTGGCGTAAATGCTCAGAACACTTTCCCGGGAGGTGCAGGGGCTTTGCGCGGGCCTGGTTTCCGGCAGCAGCAGACTGATCAGGATCAGCGCCAGGGCGGCGGTCACGGTCAGTGCAATAAACACCCCGCGCCAGCCGAACGCGGTTTCGATCACGCTGCCAATGATCGGCGCGACCATCGGCGAGATAGCCATGCCCATGGATATCCGGCTGAGCAGACGGGTCTGCTCATGCCTGTCGAAACGATCGCGGACCATGACCCGGCCGATCACCGTGCCGCAACAGCCGCCCAGTGCCTGAAACATTCTGGCGCCGATCAGTACTTCAGCGCTGGTCGCATTGGCGCACACCAGGGTTGCGACCAGGTACAGCGCGGTACCGCCGATCAGCACCGGGCGCCGCCCGAATCGGTCGCAGAGCGGGCCGCCAATCAGCATCGAGAAGGCGTACCCGACCATGTACAGGGTCAGCGTCAGCTGCATCTGCGCGTCCGTGGCATGCAGCGCATCGGCCATGGCCGGCAGCGACGGCAGGTACATATCGATGGTGATGCGGGGCAGACAGACCACGACCAGTAACAAGGTCGCCCAGATCCAGGGTGCGAGGGTATTTTTAACCGGCATTGCTTACTCCGAAATCGTGGCCAGTGAAGGGGTAACGGTTCCATCAGGTAGACGGGTGTTGAAGGGGAGGTCGGTGATCAGGTCGATGGCCATGCGTTGCGCCCGTTTGGCGATCATCTCCAGGGACGACACGAAGAAGTAGGTGCCACTGGTCATGTGGCCCAGCACCCGTATGTTCCGGTCGGGCTGGTCATACCGGTCGATCAGGGCGCCGCTGGCAAAGTCCACCCGTATGCCACCGCGCTCGTCACGCACGGCATGCCCACCCTGAAGTAGCTGCCAGAGCACGCCCGAGTCCTGCTCGGTTTCGACCCATTTCGCAGCACCGGTGGCGTTGACTACGTAGTCGTAGCTGCGGCGTTCGCCGGTTGCGCCATAACGTGCGCCGATCAGGTCTTCCTGTTGCCCCTCGAAATCGACGGCTCCAGCGAACAGACGCAGGGTGCCGGCCTCGATCAGGGTCCGCAGCTTCAGGGCATTGCCCAATGGCATAGGCGCACGCCGGGCCAGCCAATCGCGGGCAAAGCGTTGCGTGACCAGCGCTTGGTCTGCGGGGCCCAAAGCATTCCAGGCCGATTCGATGACTTCGTTGGTGGCGGCGAGGACCCTCTGCCAATCCCGTCTTTGCGTTGCCGCCTGAATTTCCTCATCCAACATCAGTTCTGGCCCGCTGACAGTGCTGAACAGCTCGCGCCAGTCGCCGCCGACCGAGCGCAGTTCGGCTCGCAGCAAACGCAGCAGGCTGCGCAGTGAAATGTGCCGGGTACCGCCGTGGCTCAAGTCGTCCAGGGCCTTGGCGCTGAGGTAGTGCAGGGTGTGCCGTGGGCCTGGCAGGCCACGAACGAAGGGCAGGCGGCCGGAGTTCGACACCATGTCGATCTCCCCCTTGAAGCCCAGTGCGGTCAGGCTAAGCGCCACGTCGACCGCGGAGAGGCCAGTGCCGATGACGCAGATCCGCTGACCGATAATGATCGGGGCAATCTGTTCACTGATCGGATAAGGGGCGCGAATGAACCGGTAATGATCGTCCAACCGGTAATGATCCCGTGGCCCGGTATTGCCGACGGCCAGGATGATGCGGTCGGCCACATGGCTCGATGTGGCGGTGGTCAGGCTGTAGCGCGTGCCCTTGTGGATTGCGCCGACCCGCGCATGCACCACGTCGATATCCAGGCCTTTGCGCCGGGCCATGGCGCATGTCTCGGCAAAGAAATCGCTGAGAAACCGCCCGAAGACCGAGCGTGGCACGAAGGCTTCGGAAAGATTGGTGCTGGACACCGGCTTGAGTTCGTCTGCGTGATGGGCTTTCCAGCGCAACCAGGCGGAGAACGTCGAGAAGTCGTTGGCGCAGACCGACATGGTTTCGGCCACTCGATTGAGCAACAGCGTGTCAACATCCGGGTGATAGGCCAATCCTGGACCGACCGTGGTGCGAGGTTCGAACACCTGGATGCGGATTGCTGCCGCCCGTTCGCGGCTGATCGATGACACAAAATGGTGGAGAAAGGCGACGCAAGCGCCGCCGCCACCGATAACCGCGAGGGTGAATTTAGGGGGTTGTTCTGTAGAAACCATGTCGCTCTCGGGCGTCCGTTGCTGAGCCGCGAAAGTTAGGCGCTTTGTGGTTTAATCCTAAGAGCCATTAACCCCTAAATTGATTGGACCACTATGAGCCGAGGAAAGGTTTCAGTTCCCCTTGATCTGCCTCAACCAGACAGCCTGTGGGACGGCTCGAGGGCGGCTGGTAAACAGGAAAGCGCCTATGAGGCGCTGCGCAGTGCAATCCTCAGCAAGCTGTTGCCAGCCGGCAGCCGGTTACCCTCGACCCGGACGCTGGCACAGCGCTGGTCATTGTCGCGAGGCACGCTGGAGACGGTGTTTGATCGCTTGAGCGGCGAGGGTTATGTGATTCGCGTCTCCGGTTCCGGGACGCGGGTCTGCGCGGTGGTGCCTGATCTATTTATCGCCGCACCCGTGTTGGAAGCGGCGCAGGTGCTGCAATCCCGGACCGATGGCGAGCAATCGCTTCTGAAGTCGGCCCCTGAGGTCGGCGTGCGGGTGGGGGTACCGTTTGTCGCGCGGCTGGCGGATCCGGACTTGTTTCCAATCCCGGCCTGGTCGCGCTCTGTGGCCAAAGCCATGGCTGCGGCGTCGGCGCAATTGCTCTGCTCCCCCTACGCTGGGGGCATGCAGGCGCTGCGGGAACAGATTGCCGACTATCTGGGTAAATACCGCGGTATCCGCTGCAATCCTGAGGACCTGATCGTCACAACCGGCATTCGCCATTCCATCGATTTGGTCGCCCGGAGTCTGGTGAGTAGCGGCGATAAAGTCTGCGTAGAAGACCCTGGGTATCACTCGGCAAAAAGAATTTTCTCGATGGCCGGGGCACGACTGGTCTACATCCCGGTCAAGCCAGACGGCATTGATGACCTGGAACTGCGCCGACACACGGATGCGCGCCTGGCCTACGTCACTCCGGCCCATCAATCGCCGCTCGGCGTGACACTCTCGGTCTCGCGGCGGCTGGCGCTGCTGGACTGGGCGAGCCGAACCGGGGCCTGGATCGTGGAGGACGATTACGACAGTGAGTTCAACTACAACAGCGCACCGCTTGCAGCGCTCAAGGCGCTCGATAAAGCGGACCGGGTCATCTACTGCGGCAGTTTCAACAAGACGCTGTTCGCCGGGCTGCGGGTCGGCTTTATGTTGGTGCCCGCTGCGTTGCGGAGCCAGCTGTTGAGTACTTTGCAGACCACCGGCCGCTCGGTGGGCATCACCGAACAGGCAGCGCTCACCGAGTACATCAAAAGCGGGGCGTTCGTCCGCCATTTGCGCTCGGCGCGGCAGGCCTATCAGGAGCGTCGCGATGCGCTGATCGCCTGTCTTGCCGAACATGCGCCGGGTCGTTACAGCATTTCAGGGCAGCATGCCGGGTTGCACTTCGTGTTGGGTCTGCCCGGGGGCGTCGACGAGGCCGACTTTTGCCGCCGGGCGGCGGCAGTCGGGTTGGTGTTGCAACCGATCAGTGAATTTTGCCAGGACGTTCGACTGCCGGCTGCGGTGATGATCGGTTTCACCGCGCTGAGCTTGTCGCAGGTGCGTTTCAGTGGCCGGAAACTGGCGGAGTTGTTGGCCCAGACTTGCCCATATAAACCGGACATCCACGCCTCAACCCAATAAGTTGATGCCGGGGTGTCGCTCACAGCCCCGTGCCCAGCACTTTCAGGTACTGGGGACTGTCGGAGATGGAATTGTGGCCTTTGTCTGGGATGACCTGCAGCGACGCCACGCCTGTGCTGAACTGCGCATAGAGCTGCTGGGTGCTGGTGCGAGGTACTATTTCGTCGTGCTCTGCCGCGATCAAGAGTGTTGGCACGGTGATCAGCGACGCGTAGCGCCAGGACTCGTATTTGTCCTTTAGCAGCCATTTCACCGGGAAAAAGGAAAGCCTGCTTTCGGCCAATCCCAGAAGGCTGTTATAGGGCGTAATCAGAACCAGCCGCGATATTGGCCGTTCGCTGGCGAGACGCATGGCGACGCCTGTGCCCAGGCTGCGACCCACAACCGTGATGTGGTGATGTTCGGTGTGGACCTTGTCGAACAAGGCCAGGGCATCCTGCTCGATTGCCGCCTCGGAGGGCGACCCGGCGCTGCCACCGAAGCCCCGGTAGTGAAGCAGGTAAAGGGCTTGATCCGGGAACGCTTGCGAAAACGGCAACAGATTCAGCGAAACATCCTCGGCGTTTCCGCCGAAGTAAATCAACGCATTCGGACCTGTGTGCGGCCTGACGGACACCAGCACCTTCGCGTCAGGCTCTGAAAGCTCAAGAACCGTCGTCGCGCTGCCCATGGAACGGGGCTGCGGGAAGTAGATGAGCGAGCGCTGAAACACGAACAACAGGAGACAGGCCAGTAGGTACAAAATGGCGGCCAATGCCAGGAGGGCTATCAGAATGCGCAGCATGCGGCTAATTATTGACATAAGCGTCAGCCACCCCAGTGACGTCAATGAGTGCCTACAGGGTAGTTGAGTGCGCGCGTGATGGTTGAGAGGATTCCAGCGACTTTCCGCATGCGATCTACAGGGCAGGGGATTTGGGGGATTTCGACGCCACGCCTAACGCCGGACTGTGGATTCCCGCCGAACTGGGTCTGGCGCCTGGTGTCAGTGCCACCGCCGTGATCAAGGCCTCGCACATTATTCTGGGTGTTCCGGTTTAAGGTTTGGCCTGACCCACATCACCCCAGCTGACGCGCCAGAAGCCGAATTCAATAATTCTGGTTGTGAATTGGGCACTCTTTCAGTCCGCGGCCTGCGCGACGAAAATTACCGAGGCGGGCCTGCCAGTCCGGGGATCGATCGGCTCGCGCAGTGCACAGAGACTCAAGCCGCTGGAGCCGAGCAACTCGATCCAGCTTCCCAGGGTTCTGAAATACCAGGGTGCCGGATCGCTGAACACTTCACTGAACCCGACCCAGGAACCCGTTCGCCAGCCGTCGATATAAGGGGCGTCGCCGCTGGCCATCACTGGATGCAGTGTCTGCACGATTAGCGTTCCGTCCGGCTGGAGCAACCGCGGCATGGCCCGGATCAGACGTTCTACCGACTCCTTGCCCAACAGGGAAAAGTTGCACACCACCGCATCGGCACGAACTTCCAGGCCTCCAGCCGCGATGTCTTCATAGGACAGAACGCGAAAGTCACCTGCACCAGCCTGTCTGGCGGCGTCCACCAGCGCCGGGACCACGTCGACACCCACCACTTCAATGGCGTGATTGTGGAGTTCGCGGGCCAGCCAGCCTTCACCGCAACCCAGATCGATGACCGTGCCCGGTGTGCACGCCAGCACGGCGTCGACGATGGCGCGATCAGTGACCAGGCGCCGACTGTCGATGACCCCGCTGCGTACCGCATCCACCCAAGGGGATGCATTACGTTGCCACGAGTCGATTATCTTGCTGTCACTCAAGGGTCTGATGCTCATGATGCCTCCACATGCACAGCGGATTCTCTTGGCTATCATTCGACAAGCATAGTCACCCGTAGATATCGAACGCGCAGAGCGACGCTCGTTAAAAACCATAACAAGGAGCTTGTAGCTTATGTCTGAAGTCACCCAACCACGCAACGGTGGGCAAATCCTGGTCGAAGCGCTGCTGCGCAACGCGGTGGACACTATTTATTGCGTGCCCGGCGAAAGCTATTTGCCGGTGCTCGATGCCCTGCATGACGCCCAAGCCATCCGCACCATCGTCACCCGCCATGAGGGCGCCGCCTCGAACATGGCCGACGCTTACGGCAAGCTGACTGGCCGCCCCGGCATCTGCTTCGTCACCCGTGGCCCCGGCGCCACCCATGCCAGCAACGGCGTGCACACGGCCAAACAGGATTCAACCCCGATGATTCTGTTCATCGGCCAGATCGAAAGTGCTTTCAAGGGCCGCGAAGCGTTTCAGGAAGTCGATTACAGGCAGATGTTCGGCGGCCTGGCGAAATGGGTGACTGAGATCGATAGCCTGGAACGCATTCCGGAAATCGTCGCCAAGGCGTTCAGCATCGCGCTCTCCGGGCGTCCGGGCCCAGTGGTGATCAGCCTCCCGGAAGAAGTGCTGTTCGGCAGCGGCCTGTGTGCCGACGCACCGCCGGTACGCATTGCATACGCTGCACCGGACCCGGCCGCGCTGGATGAATTGCGTGAGCTGCTAGGCGCCGCTCGTCAGCCGCTGGTGGTGCTGGGCGGCACCGGCTGGGATGCCAGGGCCAGCCAGGCGATCAAGCGCTTCGTGACGGCGAACAACCTGCCGGTGGCGGCCTCGTTCCGCCGCCAGGATCTGTTCGATAACCGCGATCCACATTACGTCGGTCAGTTGGGTCTCGGGGTATCGCCAAAGCTCGCCGAGCGTCTGCGCACCACTGACCTGTTGCTGGTGATCGGCTCACGCCTCAGCGAAACCGTGTCCAGTGGCTACACCTTGATCAAAAGCCCGGTGCCGACACAGCCACTGGTCCACGTGCATCCCGACCCGCAAGAGTTGGGTCGCGTGTATCAGGCGCGCTTACCGATCCTTTCGTCTCTGCGCGGTTTTGCCGCCGCGCTGGAGCACATGGAACCGCTCGCCGAGCAGCCATGGAAGGCCTGGACCCAGGCCGCACGCGCTGATTATTTGCAGCACTCGACGCCGCCTGAAGCGCATCCGCAACTGGCCGGTGTGGACATGGCGCAAGTGGTCGCGCACCTGAGCGACGTGCTGCCCGACGACGCCGTGATCAGCAACGGTGCCGGCAACTACGCCGTGTGGGTTCATCGCTTCTACCGTTATCGGCAACCGCGCACTCAGTTGGCGCCCACCAACGGCGCCATGGGTTACGGTTTTCCGGCGGCGATCGCGGCCAAGCTGCACAGGCCGGAACGCACAGTGGTCTGCTTTGCCGGTGATGGCTGCTTCATGATGTATCCGCAGGAGCTGGCGACCGCCATCCAGTTCGGCGCACCGCTGGTGGTCATCGTGGTCAACAACGGTATGTTGGGGACCATCCGTATGCACCAGGAACGTGAGTATCCAGGCCGGATATCCGCTACCGATCTGGTTAACCCGGACTTCGTGAGCTTTGCCAGATCCTTCGGCGCCTATGGCGAACGGGTCGAACGAACCGAGGATTTTCCCGCGGCATTCCAGCGCGCGCAGCAGGCTGGCGTTCCGGCGTTGATTGAGTTGCGCACCGACCCACGGCAGATATTGCCCCAGGCGCGCCTGGACTGAACAGCGTTGCTCGACCGGCAATCAACCCTGCAGGGTTCAGGTGAAGGGCTTAAGGCGTGAGAGGGATGCCTGGCCGAATGCAGTACAACATTCGGCCAGTCATCCTGGCGTACCCGTCAGGTGCGCGATCTCGACTCAGACAGCGAATCGGTCATTGCTTGACATAGCGGCCCGGCGCGGGCTCTAGCGGGGGGTATTCGTCGCTACCGATATGCGCCAACGCGGGCTGGAGCTCGCCGGAATGTTTGGCCAGCCAGCTGAACCAGTCGGTCCACCAACTTCCGGATTGCTGTTCGGCACCTTTGAACCAGGTGTCGGGGTTTTTCGTGGTTCGGCTATTTGTCCAGTAATGGCGTTTCTGTCTGGAGGGTGGATTGATCACGCCGGCGATATGCCCGGAAGCGCCCAGTACAAAACGCTTGGTTCCGGAGAGCAGCGCGGTGCTGGCATAGGCGCTCCTCCAGGGCACGATATGGTCGTCATGGGTTGCAAGAATGTAGGCGGGTGCATCAATCGCACTCAGGTCGAGCTTGACCCCACAGCACTCCAGCTCTCCTGACTTCAGGTCATTCTGCAAGTAGGTGTGGCGCAGGTACCAGCAGTACATCGGGCCTGGGAGATTGGTGCTGTCGTTATTCCAGAACAGCAGGTCAAGAGGAATCGGCTTCTGTCCCTTGAGGTATTTGTCGACGTTGTAGTTCCACCACAGCTCGTTGGGACGGAGCAGGGAGAAGGTATTGCCCATGTCCTCGCCACGAAACAGACCGGCCTCGTCACCCCGACGACCGATGGTGCGTTCGCGGTAGGCCACCAATTGTTCGTCGACGAATATGCTGATCGGGCCGGTATCGAGGTAGTCGAGGAAAGTAGTCAACAGACTGACGCTGGCGACTTCTTGGTCGCCGCGCGCTGCGAGTACTGCCAGTGCGCTGCTCAACAGGGTGCCGCCGATGCAGAAGCCCACGCAGTTGAGGCGCGGCTCGCCACTGATCGCCCGGGTCACCTGCAGGGCATTGATCACGCCGTGCTCGATCAGGTCATCCCAGGTGGTGTCAGCGTGTTCCTGGTCAAAGTTGCGCCAGGACATCATGAATACGGGATGACCTTGTTCCACCAGGTGGCGGACCATCGAGTTGTCCGGGCGCAGATCGAGGATGTAGTACTTGTTGATCGACGGCGGGACGATGAATACCGGACGCAGATACTGGGTTTCGCCCTGCGGGTAGTACTGAATGAGCTGGAACAGATCATTCTCGAAAACCACTTCGCCAGGGGTAATGGCCAGATCGACACCGACCTCGAAGTCGCCGCTATCGCATTGGCGCATCTTGCCTTCGCGCAGGTCGCTGGCCAGGTGCTGCAGACCCGTGAACAGGCTGGCACCTTTGGTCTCTACCATGCGCTCGAGGGCATCGGGGTTGCTTGCCAGGAAGTTGCTGGGTGCATTGGCGGCGATGGCTTGCTCGACCAGATAGCGCAGGCGTTGGCGCGGCTTTTGTTCTTCGATCGCAAGCGTATCGAGCAGCTTCATGAGAAAGCTGGCGTTGAGCAGGTAGAAGGCGGCCAGGGAGCCGAACAGTGGTTCGCTCCAGTTGCCGCTGGCGAAACGTCGATCATCGAAGCTGAATGGCTGGCCGGTCAGCAACTTCTGGCCAAGCTGGCCCCATTCAAGTTGGTAATCAGCTTGAAGGCGATTGAGGGTCTCGGCGGGCAAATCGAACCAGGCGCCATGCTCATGCCCTTTAAACCAGGGATTAGTGCTGACCCAGAGGCGCAATTGTTGGACGGCAAAGGAGGCGATAAAAGGAACCTGGCCTGACCAGTAGGTGTTGAATGTATGTGAGTTGTCCATAGAGCTCCTTGCCCGGGAAGACGAACCGGTCAAAAAAAAGCCGCACTCTGTCTGAGTCCGGTGCAGCGATAGTCGGAAGGTGGGCAGCACCGTTTTGATACCAGCGTGATAGTGGGCGGGGGTCCCAAGCCCGCCCGTGGATTGCTGATATAGCGTTGACTAGCGCTCGATGGCCACGCCGACGCCTTGGCCGCCGCCGATGCACAGGGTGGCCAGACCTTTTTTGCCGTCACGGCGGATCAGTTCGTGCAACAGCGACACCAGTACCCGAGCCCCGGACGCTCCGATCGGGTGACCCAGCGCAATCGCGCCACCGTTGACGTTGACTTTGCTGGCGTCCCAACCCAGCTCTTGGCCAACCGCTAGCGACTGGGCGGCAAAGGCTTCGTTGGCTTCGATCAGGTCCAGGTCGTCCAGACTCCAGCCCGCTTTCTCCAGGGTGAGACGTGTCGCCGGGACCGGGCCGATGCCCATGATCGACGGGTCCACGCCTGCACTGGCGTAGGCTTTGATGCGGGCCAGGATCGGCAGACCCAGGGCCTCTGCTTTGGCGGCACTGGCCAGCAACAAGACGGCGGCGCCATCGTTGAGGGTCGAGGAGTTGCCGGCGGTGACAGTGCCATCTTTCTTGAAGGCAGGTTTGAGTTTCGCCAGAGCTTGTGCGGTGCTGTCGACGCGCGGCTGTTCGTCCGTATCGAAGACCAGCGGGTCGCCCTTGCGCTGAGGAATCAGGATCGGGGTGATTTCGCTCTTGAAGCGCCCGCCCTCAATGGCAGCCGCGGCTTTCTGTTGCGAGGCGGCGGCGAAGGCATCCTGTTGATCGCGGGTGATGCTGTACTTTTGCGCCAGATTCTCGGCAGTGATGCCCATGTGGTAGTCGTTGAAAGAGTCCCACAGACCATCCTCGATCATGCTGTCGACCAGTTGCGCATGACCCATGCGCAGACCGGTGCGTGCCTTAGGCAGAACATAGGGGGCCAGGCTCATGTTTTCCTGGCCGCCAGCAATTACCAACTCGGCGTCGCCGCAACGGATCGCCTGGACGGCGAGGTGGACCGCCTTGAGACCGGAGCCGCAGACCTTGTTCAAGGTCAGGGCAGGCGTGGTATGCGGCAAACCGGCTTTGATCGCCGTCTGGCGTGCCGGGTTTTGCCCAGCGCCGGCAGTGAGTACCTGACCGAGGATCACCTCATCGATCTGCGCCGGATCGATACCCGTCTGCTCCAGCAGACTGCGGATCACAGCGGCACCCAGTTCGGTGGCGGGGATGCCGGACAGAGCACCCTGAAAGCTGCCGATGGCAGTGCGCGTAGCGGCAACGATTACGACTTCGTTCATGCATAACCTCATTGGGGAGACAAAGATTAAAAATTGTCGAACAGGACCAGGGCATCCATGCCCTGGGTGGGCTACTGCATGTTCATGCCGCCGTTTACCGAGAAGTCGGCACCGGTGCTGTAGGCGGACTCATCGGAGGCCAGCCAGGCCACGATCGATGCGATTTCTTCAGGCTTGCCAAGGCGACCGACCGGAATTCCGGTGATCATGGTGTCGAGAATGTCCGGGCGTATTGCCGCGGTCATGCTGGTCTCGATGTAGCCAGGGGATACGGTATTGACGGTCACACCCTTGCCGCTGACTTCGCGGGCCAGGGCCATGGTGAAACCATGAATACCGGCCTTGGCGGCAGAGTAGTTGGTCTGGCCGAACTGACCGCGTTGGCCGTTGATCGAGGAGATGTTGATGATCCGCCCCCAACCTTTGGCCAACATGCCTTCAATCACCTGCTTGGAGGTGTTGAACAGACTGTTCAGGTTGGTCCCGATTACGGTGTTCCAGTCTTCCGGGGTGAGCTTGCGAAAGGAGGCGTCGCGAGTGATGCCAGCGTTGTTGACCAGTACAGCGATCTGGCCGATGTTTTCGCGCACCATTTCGAAGGCTTTGCGGGTTGATTCCCAATCGGTGATGTCGGTCTCGACACATTCGAACTGATAACCGGCCTCCAGTTGACTTGCCAGCCAGGCATCCTTGCGGCTGGAGTTTGCGCTGCAACCGACGACTACCCTGAACCCATCCTTGTACAGACGCTGGCTGATCGCTGTGCCAATGCCACCCATCCCACCCGTTACCACTGCAATACGATTACGAGACTCCATGGACAACTTCCTTTTTGTGTTTGTGCGTGCAAGATAAGTTATTGTTCCGTATCGACAAGTCTTGCGGAAGTGTTTGGCGGTGACTGTTTGGTGTCCATCGGTGCCATGTTGGCGTTTTGAAACACCGCTGGAACAAAGAGAGCACAACCTATGCCTGGATCAATGCCGGGTACTGAAAGTGCCGCTACCATCAGCTTCAGCGCAGGTCCGCATTGGCTCCGTAAAGGATGTTCGGCTCCACAGGTCGTAGAGGTTGTCATGTATAGAGTGAGTACAGGTTATGCGAGTGTGCTGGTGAATACGCTCTCGGCTGAAGGCTTGGATGCGGTCACTTTGTGCCAGGAGGCGGGGCTGGATATGAAGATTCTGGGTCAACAGGGAGCCTTCTATCCGCGAAATTCTATCTGCCGGCTGTGGGAGTTGGCCGCTCAACAATCTGGCAATCCGAATATTGGTCTGAAAGCCTACGGGCATATACATCCGGGCAGTCTGCAGATCGTGGGGTACACGATGATGTCCAGCTTGAATCTGAAACGAGCCCTCGAGCGTTTGGTTCGTTTCAGTCCGTTGATTGGTACTGGAGTCAGCCTTTTTTTCGTTCAAGAACAGCAGCATTTTCGCCTGGCCGCACTTGATCACGAGCAATACGACTCGGGTAAACCCCGGCAATACGCCGACGCCGGGCTTGCTTCGCTTCTTGGTTTCTGCCGCTGGCTCACGGGTGGAAATCTACCGCAACCTCTGAATGTAGAGTTCACCTACGCGGAACCGGAGGATACGTCAGCGCATCAGCGGCTTTTTGATTGTCCGTTACGTTTTGGGGCTGCCTTTGACAGCATCTTGTTCGATGGGCAGGACCTTCTGCATCCTTTGAGTATGGCCAACGAGGCGTTGGCCAAAGTTCATGACAGTTTTGCCGAGGCTCAGTTGGACCAGTCGTTCGGCTTCTCTATTCTTGGCAGGATTCGCGGGCTGATCACTCAGCGCTTGAGCCAAGGGCAGGGGCCGTATGATATGGAGTCGATAGCCGCAGCGCTCAACATCAGCAAGCGAACGCTGCAACGAGCGCTTGAGAGGGACGGTACGCAATTCAAAGACGTCTTGAGTGATTTGCGTCGGCAAATGGCCGACTTCTATTTGCGCCACTCTCATTACAATATGAAGCATGTGGCCTATCTCCTTGGCTTCCACGATCACAGTAGCTTCCATAAAGCCTGCTGCCGCTGGTTTGGTATGCCCCCTGGCCAGTATCGAACCGATGACTCGCCGCTCAAGATCGAGGAAGGAAAGCTTCGTCTAGTGGGGTAAAAAATGAGGCGATGCCCCTAGATCCTGCTCATTCCGGCTTGCTCCCTTTGGTCGTTTTACTCGTAGGACGTTTGCGCGGGGTTGCAGGAGTGGGTGCCGGTGGTGGAGAAGCTGGGGGCGTTGCTGGCTGAGCTTTTTTCGACCGCGTTTTGGCCGGGGGCGAAGTGACGGCTTTGGTGGCCTGACGGCTGGAATCGGTGGTTTTGGTGGTGTTTTTGCCGAGCGCGGGAGGCGTCGCTACGGACTCAGTTTGTTCGACCTTCAAGGGTGCCACCTCGGTCGGCTGCGACGGCAACGGCAACGGCAACGGCTGAGGTTGAGGTTGAGGTTGAGGTTGCTCCTGGTGGTCTACCTCAACGACAGCAGTCTCAACGACAGCAGTGGGTGCACTGGGTGGTTCGGTCAGGCTAAAGCCTGGCAGGGGAGACTCGAGCAGCGTGTGCAGCTCACGCCAGAGTTCGCCGATGGCCCCTTCAGCCGTCAGCAACTCTGGCACCAATTGCGCCACGGCTGCCAGGACCTGCTCGCGTGCCTCGCGCTCGGGGAGCAATAAGAGCAGGCTGTGCAGGCTTTCTTCAGGGTGAGCGAAGACCAGCAGGTTTTGCAGTCGTACCGTTTCGCGCAGGGTAACTGGGTCGACGGTGTAGTGCAGGACCAGCGCATGGCCTTGCAGGACCAGTTGCTCGACGCGTTGCTTGCCGATCTTGTCGCTATTGCGGCCAAGCAAAATCAGGATCCGTACCAGTGCTTCCAATCTGCCGCCGTGGGGCAGCGCATCATGCAGGCGTTCGATCAGGGCCTTGTCCTGCAGGTTGGCTTGCTCTTGGGGATTTCGCGCAGGCTGATTGCTGGTGAGGGCACTCAGCCCGCCATACACGCTGTAGAAGCACAGTTCCTGGGATGCATCGCGGACATCACGATAAGCGTTGAGGGTGTCTTGCATTTGGTTGGAGAACAGGTCCTGCCAGGCCAGCAGCGGATTGTCTGCGCGTGCAGGGCGACGATCGCTGCGTACCACTGCGGCGGTACCTGCCAGCCACCACAATGCCGGATTCAGGCTGCTCCATACCACCTGTTGCTGATGGAAGGGGTGTGACTTGCGCATCAGTTCGGCAGTTGGCTCATTGATCACCTGGCGCATCCAGGGACGTATAAACCAGTCATAAAGCGTGCTGTTGACTTCCGAGGCACGCTCTACCAGAGCGAATTCGCGCTCGTCGTCACGCACCGGTTTGCCATCACCGTGGATATCGGCGATACGCCTCGATTCGAAACGCACGGAATATTCCGGGATGCCGCTGCCTGATGGGTCCGGCAGATCGTCGATCAGCAGTTCATACAATCCCGCCGGCAGTGCATTGATGGCGTCGACAGCGCCGAGCAACTCGCGGTGTTCACGTCGGGCAACCTTGCCGGAAACGAAGATGCCCAGATGGCCGATGCTGGCGTGTTGCAGGTAGACGATGGTGCGTCCGGCGCTACGCAAGGCAAGATCGCTGGGATAGACATCGGCGATCCAGTTCAATGCCTGCTGTGGGGAGGCGATGTTGTCTCCATAGGAGCAGAACACGACCACCGGTACTTCGATCCGTTTCAGGTCAAGCCCGGTGCTCTTGCGCCCGAGGCCCCCGGACAGATGGTTGCCGATGAACAGGTCGTCGACAATCATCTCGATTTCTTCGCCATTGAGCAGGGTAGGGCTGCCCCACCAGCGTTCGAAGTCGAGAAAGCGCGGAGCCTCGCTATCGACTTGACGGAACAGGTGGTAGTACTTGCCCCAATAGGTGTTGGCCGGGTCCAGGTTCTCGAAGTTGCTGACCAGCCAGGTACCGTCGAAACGGTCATTGCCCAGATCGCTGCCCAGGCGAGTCATCCAGGCTCCGCCCAGCAGGCCGCCGGCATAACGCATCGGGTTGCGTCCATCGACACCGGCCCAGTACGACAAGGGGGCACCATTGACGATGACCAACCCCGGCAGTTCCGGGCGCGCGGCAGCCAATCCCATTAAAGCCCAGCCGGCCTGGCAGTTGCCGATGACCACGGGCTTGTCACTGGCGGGATGGAGGGCGCTGACCACTTCGATGAAGTGGGCTTCGGCTTCGGCGATATCGTTAAGCGTTTGCCCAGGCTTGGGCGAGTGACTAAAGGCGATGAAATAGGTGGGGTGTCCGGCTCTGAGACTTTCGCCGATTTCCGAGTCTTGCTTGAAACCACCGATGCCCGAACCGTGGCCGCCGCGTGGGTCAATGATGATCACGGGCCGGCGGCTGTAGTCGATTTTTTGCTCTGGTCCGGGGAGGATTCGCAATAGCGAATAGTTTACCGGGTGCGGGAGGTCATCGCCGGCGATCAGCGTTTCATGGTCGAACTTGAGCAGCAGTGGATATCCGGCGCGCTCGTGGGCCAGGGTGTTATCGCCGCGCTGGCGTAAGGTGTCGCAGAACAGCAGGCTACGTTGGCCCAGGTCGGTGAAGTATTCCAGCCAGTCGTTGGCCGTGGGTTGCCTGAGTTGGCCCTGACCGAGTGGGGCAATGGTTTTTTCCTGGCGCCGGCCCACAGCGTCGAGGACGTTCTGGGTATTCAGGCGCTGCAGTTGGTTCAGGCGTTCGAGCAAGCTGTGGTGTGAGGAAAAGCGTTTCTCTTGCGCTGCAAAAAGATCTTCCTGGCCCATGATCATCTCCTGGGTTTGTGCGTGGTGAGCGGTTAGCTTCCATATCCAGTGTTCGAGAGGCGCCTGGCTAGGTCGATCTATTCGGTTGTGATGGATTTATAGCGAATAGTGTCGGGATGAGCAAAGGTTTTTTGCAGTGCACAAAAAAAGATTGCAAAGCAGATTTGTGCACTGCAATATTAAGGCTAACGCGATGACTCAGCCAGATCGCTATCGCGTCTCAGGCCCATGTCGGCCTTCTATTGCCAGGAGATTCACGCATGTCTTTTTTTGACTCGGAAAAGTTCCAAAACGCGCAGAAAGCCAATCTTGACCTTCTGCAGCAAATCAGCGGCAAAGTCTTCGCGAGTGTTGAACAGCTCAGTCAATTGCAGTTCAAGACACTGCAGGCTTCCAGCGAGGAATACTTCGACGGTTTTCGCAAGCTGCTCTCGGTACGAGACACTCAGGGGTTCGCCGAGCTACAGGCTTCTTTTACCCAGCCGAATGTGCAGGCCGAACGCCTGGCTGAGTACAATCGCAAAGTGCAAGAGCTGATCTCCGGCACCCAGTCGGACATCGCCAAACTGACCGAGCGTCAGGTCGAGGCGGGTGCCAAACAGGTACAAGAGTTCGTAGAAGTGATCAGCAAGAATGCACCGGCTGGCTCCGAGCCTGTTGTAGCTGTGCTCAAGTCGACACTGGCGAATGCCGGTAGCGTTTATGAAAACGCGCAAAAAGCTGCAAAACAGGCTGCTGACATCGCTCAGAGCGGTTTTGACGCAGCGACCTCCGCTGCCGGCAAAGCCACTCAGCAGGCGGGCAAAGCGGCAGGCGGTACCAAGTAAGTCAAATCAGCAATAGTTCTACCGATGGCGATGGGTTTATTCCCCATCGCCATTTTTTTTTCGTCCGTCGCCAGCTCCTGGTTGGCCCGGAGGTATGCCGCCGAACAGGCCGAAGAGGTTCTGAGTATTCAGGTACAGAGCCTTTGACTGGTCGACATATTGGCGCATCAAATCCTGCATGACGGGTGCCTGCTGGTGCAAGAACTCGCTCCAGGCCTCGGAGGACTGCGCGCCAGTTTGGGACTGGATGTCGATGACCGTCTGGATGCTTTTATCCAGGTAGCTGCCGAGGACTCCCTGAAAGGGGCCATAGAACTGGATAATCCCCATGAGCATCTCGCTGGAGAAAATCGGCTCGCCGCCACTTTCGGCCTCTTGAATGATCTGTAGCAAGATACTTCGGGTCAGATCCTCACCGCTCTTGGCGTCGACCACCTGGAACGGAATTCTATCGACTACCAACTGGCGTATATCCGCAAGGGTTAAATGACTGCTGGTGTATGTGTCATACAGGCGGCGGTTCGGGTACTTCTTGATCAGGCGGGTGTTGTTCCGGCTGTTATCTGTCATGCGGGAGTTCTCGTGGCGAGCCGGTTTGTCGGCATCTTAACCTACTATGGTCATTGCCGCGGGTCGGTGTCGTGCTAATGCTGGCGCGGAACTGCCTTGTGACGACTGATCTGCAAAATACCCCGTCGCTAGACGTAGGGCTGACCGTGGAATCCCCGTGGGAGTCGCTGCGGCCCTGGGATCTCGGTGAGTCTCTTTTGCCAGGATTCGCGCCAGGCATTCGCGGCGTGAGGGATTTTTGCTTTCCGCGCAGCTCTGCGCGCCTCATTCCGCGTAGCTTTGCGTGCCTCCTTGAACGCGTCGGTGCTACGACAGCTGCGGCATTTCACGCGTGCAAATTCGGTGGTGGAGGTGAGATTGCCGCCATGGCGGCCGCAGGCGAGGTGCCCGGCGATCTTGTAGTGAATAACCATCGATGAATCTCCTTCGCAGTGAGTGCGGGGGCTTGATCGTTTGCGATTCCATCATTGATTTAGACCGTTCGCTTTGGGCTGGGTTCGCTGGCGAAACGCTCGGTATGGACGCATCCAGCTTCTATTTTTGGCTGGGGTAACGTTGGTTGAATGACCCCGACATCTGAGCTTAGACCGCACTAAAGCGTATAAAACTATTGAAAAAAAGCGCTATTAGCTTTAAACGGATGGATCATTGGCACATCGCTGGTTATAGCAAGATGAGTACTGCCAGTTTCTGGCCCATGGAGCGCTGATGAGTTTCCGTCCTTTGACCGATACCCTGCAGCAATCGAATGATTGCGACGATGTCGCATTCGCTGGCAACAAGGACACGATCGAAGCACTGCTGGCCGCAGCGCGCAGCTGGGCCCACACCACGGCATGGGTGGTGTACAGAGCCGGCGAGCAGATGCATCTGGTGGGGCAGGGCGATCCTCGGGTGCAGTTTCCTGCCGGCATTGCGAACGAAGAGTTCGATGCGTTTTGCGTCGAATGGCAACTGCATCGCTGGCCAACGGGTAACGGCGAAAGCGTGCTGGGTTGGCTATTGGCGCCGTTGAGCGATGCGTCAGAGCCGGCCCTTGCCGACTTTGCTCTGCGTCTGGGGCTTCAGGTGCAGACCGATACGCTTGCACGGGCGCAGATCACCCAGCGTGTGCTGTACGAAATTACCTACCTTGCCAGTTCCACGCGCGACCGCTCGGTGTTCCTGGTGGGCGTTCATCGGTTACTTGCGAGCTTGATCGACGCCGAGAACTTCTACCTCGCGCTGTATGACCCGCGTAACGGCAAGATTACCTATCCCTATTATGTCGACATCATAGATGTCGATGCGCTGGAAGCCGAGAACTACGAGTTTCTCGATTCCAAGCACCTTTCCTTGACCGGGCAAGTGCTGACCAGCGGCCAGCCATTGCTCATCGATGCGGCCGGCATTCGTGCGGCACAAGCGCAAGGCCGATTCTTCTGCGTGGGCGACCGCCCCGAGTTTTGGATGGGCGCGCCGCTGAAAAACGCATCCGATGATGTGTTCGGCATGCTTGCCATGCAGGTGTACGACGTTTCCCGCGTTTACAGTGCAGAGGATCGTGCACTGTTCCTCGTCGTAGCACGCCATGTGGCCATGGCGCTGGATCGGATCCTGCACCGCGCGGACCTGGAAGAAACGGTGTTGCGCCGCACGTTGGAGCTGTCGGAACTCAACACTGCGTTGAGACTGGAAGTGGCGGAAAGAGAGCGTGCCGAACATCTGCAGAGCGCGCTTTTCCAGATTGCCGAACTCTCGAGTCAGCCCGGCGATATGGCGGAGCTTTTTCATCGCCTGCACAGCATCGTGGGCGATTTGCTGTTTGCGCGAAACTTCTACATCGCGCTCTTCGATGGCGCGACCGGAGAGGTCACGTTTCCTTATTACGTCGATGAGCAACTGACGACGTGCCCGCCGTCGCGCCGCGGTCAGCGTGGTTGCACCGAGTATGTGATACGCCAGCGACGGCCGTGTCTGATCGATTCGAATGAAGCCTCGCGGCTGGAGAGCGTCGGCGAAATCGAAATCGTCGATAGCTTCCTCCGATCCTGTTCGTGGCTTGGCATTCCGCTCTTCGATGGCGATGTAGTTCGGGGCGTGCTCGTGGTGCAAAGCTATACGCCCCAGGTGAGCTATTCGCTGCGCGATCAGGAGCTGTTGACGTTCGTGTCGCGTCATATCGACACCGCCTTGTCGCGCCGCAGCGCCGCTGAAGCGATACACGCGGCCAACCTCAAACTGGAAGCGCGGGTTCAGGACCGCACCCGCGAACTCGATCACGCCAATGCCAAGTTGCAACATGAGAACTCCCACGATGCGCTGACGGGTTTACCAAACCGAAGCTTTTTGCAGCAGCGTCTCGATTTGGCATGGTCGCAATTTGACCGTGAGGGCCAGCAACTCGCGGTGATGTTCATCGATCTTGACCGTTTCAAGATGGTGAATGACAGCCTTGGTCATCACTTTGGCGATCTGCTGCTGATGCAGGCCGCCCAGCGCTTGCGCAGTTGTCTGCGCGAGAGCGATTTGCTGGCGAGGCTCGGAGGTGACGAGTTTTCGGTGTTGGCGCCCGAAGCGCCGCTCGAAGCCGTGGTCGATATCGCGGAGCGTATTCTCGCCGCGTTCGATCTACCGTTTGTTATCAATGGCCATGAGGTGTTTTCCTCTTGCAGCATCGGGATCGTCAGTGCGGACCGTCAGTTTCACTACGAGCCGGCCGACTTGCTGCGCGACGCGGATACGGCGATGTACCGGGTCAAGAGCGGCGGTCGCGACAGCTATGCAGTGTTCAATCAAGAGGTGCGGCGCGAAGTATCGGATCAGGTGGAGCGCGAAGGGGCGCTACGCAACGCGCTCAAGCGCACTGACGAACTCGTGCCCTGGTTTCAGCCCATCGTCAGTGTCGAGACGGGGG
>NZ_CM155281.1:1530000-4282500 GCF_056680425.1 Pseudomonas sp. ASL3
GATACCAGGCCGCTGCGACTGTTTATTAAAAACACAGCACTCTGCAAACACGAAAGTGGACGTATAGGGTGTGACGCCTGCCCGGTGCCGGAAGGTTAATTGATGGGGTTAGCTAACGCGAAGCTCTTGATCGAAGCCCCGGTAAACGGCGGCCGTAACTATAACGGTCCTAAGGTAGCGAAATTCCTTGTCGGGTAAGTTCCGACCTGCACGAATGGCGTAACGATGGCGGCGCTGTCTCCACCCGAGACTCAGTGAAATTGAAATCGCTGTGAAGATGCAGTGTATCCGCGGCTAGACGGAAAGACCCCGTGAACCTTTACTATAGCTTTGCACTGGACTTTGAATTTGCTTGTGTAGGATAGGTGGGAGGCTGTGAAGCGTGGACGCCAGTCTGCGTGGAGCCAACCTTGAAATACCACCCTGGCAACTTTGAGGTTCTAACTCAGGTCCGTTATCCGGATCGAGGACAGTGTATGGTGGGTAGTTTGACTGGGGCGGTCTCCTCCTAAAGAGTAACGGAGGAGTACGAAGGTGCGCTCAGACCGGTCGGAAATCGGTCGTAGAGTATAAAGGCAAAAGCGCGCTTGACTGCGAGACAGACACGTCGAGCAGGTACGAAAGTAGGTCTTAGTGATCCGGTGGTTCTGTATGGAAGGGCCATCGCTCAACGGATAAAAGGTACTCCGGGGATAACAGGCTGATACCGCCCAAGAGTTCATATCGACGGCGGTGTTTGGCACCTCGATGTCGGCTCATCACATCCTGGGGCTGAAGCCGGTCCCAAGGGTATGGCTGTTCGCCATTTAAAGTGGTACGCGAGCTGGGTTTAGAACGTCGTGAGACAGTTCGGTCCCTATCTGCCGTGGACGTTTGAGATTTGAGAGGGGCTGCTCCTAGTACGAGAGGACCGGAGTGGACGAACCTCTGGTGTTCCGGTTGTCACGCCAGTGGCATTGCCGGGTAGCTATGTTCGGAATAGATAACCGCTGAAAGCATCTAAGCGGGAAACTAGCCTCAAGATGAGATCTCACTGGGACCTTGAGTCCCCTGAAGGGCCGTCGAAGACTACGACGTTGATAGGTGGGGTGTGTAAGCGCTGTGAGGCGTTGAGCTAACCCATACTAATTGCCCGTGAGGCTTGACCATATAACACCCAAGCAATCTGCTTGCTTCGAAAGAAGGGCCAGATTGCGGTGTGTGAAGACGACACACGTCGAAAATTGGCAACACCCACAAATCTATCACATCCCCATTCGCTGGCGCGTGAACCCGCAAGGGCCCACGAACTGGCTACCGAATTTCTTGACGACCATAGAGCATTGGAACCACCTGATCCCATCCCGAACTCAGCAGTGAAACGATGCATCGCCGATGGTAGTGTGGGGTTTCCCCATGTGAGAGTAGGTCATCGTCAAGATTAAATTCCGAAACCCCTGTCTGCTTACGCAGACAGGGGTTTTGTTTTTGCGCGGAAAAAAGTTCGAGCAGGTGGCAATCCGAACCACTTGCCCTTAAGGTTCGGCCATCAGTTTTCATTCAATTTAACGGCTTGCAGCACGTTGAGCGAACTGTGCTCGTCCGGGGCTGACGTCAACTAAGATGATAGATGACGGTCGGCGAGACGTGTTCGGGAGGGCCCTGTGAGCAGTCGCTGGTGGCGCCATGTGCTTGTGTTGATGCTGCTGCTCGGGCTGCCGGCGGGGGCAACTGCGGCGGAGGGTTCGGTCAGGGTTCTGACGCTGGACGATGCCATTGGCCCGGCCAGTGCTGAGTACGTGGTTAATGGCTTGACCCGAGCGGCGGAAGAGCACGCGCAGTTAGTGGTACTCGCCATTGATACGCCGGGGGGGCTGGAAAGCTCGATGCGGGTGATCGTGCAAGCCATCCTCGCCAGTCCAGTGCCCGTGGCCAGCTATGTCTCGCCCAGCGGCGCCCGGGCCGCGAGTGCCGGCACCTATATTCTTTACGGCAGCCATATCGCGGCCATGGCACCGGGTACTCATCTGGGCGCCGCCACACCGATTCAGATTGGTGTCCAGCCGGCCCCCCCGGAATCGCCTGAGACCGACACCTTGACGCGTAAGCAAATCAGCGACGCATCGGCTTTTTTACGTGGGCTGGCGCAATTGCGCGGGCGTAACGCTGAGTGGGCCGAGCAAGCCGTTCGTGAAGCCGTCAGCCTGACGGACTCTGAAGCCCTGACGCTTAAAGTCATCGAGTACCAGGCGAAAGATTTGAGCGATCTGCTCGGGCAGTTGGACGGCAAAAAACTGAACGTGGACGGCCGAGACATTCAACTGCATACCGCGAGCGCGGTGGTGGTTCGTGATGATCCAGACTGGCGTATCCGCTTTCTGATGGTCATCACCAACCCCAACGTGGCGTTGATTCTGCTGATGGTCGGCGTCTTCGGTCTGATTTTCGAACTCCTCAATCCGGGCTCGACGGCGGGTGGTGTGATCGGTGGCATCTGTTTGCTTGTGGCGCTTTATGCCTTGCAGTTGTTGCCGGTCAGTTATGCCGGTATCGGATTGATCATGCTCGGAATGGCCCTGATGGTGGCAGAAGCGTTCTTGCCAAGTTTCGGGGTGATCGGCTTTGGCGGCATCGTCGCTTTCATCGGTGGCGCAACCATGTTGATGGACACCAGAGCACCGGGATTCGTTATCGCACTGCCGTTGATCATCACCTTGGCGGTGGTCAGCGCTCTGTGTCTCATCGGCTTGGTCGGGGTGGCACTCAAGTCTCGGCAGCGTCAGGTCGTCAGTGGTGACGCGGGCCTGGTGGGCAGCATTGTCACGATAGCCGCGTTGCATTCGGACGACCCCTTGGGTGGCTGGGTGCAACTGCAAGGAGAACACTGGCAGGTGTTGAGTCAAGCACCGTTACGGCCCGGTCAACGGGTCCGGGTAGTGGCGCGCCGTGGCCTGCTGTTGGAGGTCACGGGGGTGCCAGAGACACCTCTAAAAGGAGACTGATGATGTTTGTGCAACTGGGTTTTGGTACGTTGGTGTTGCTACTGGTACTGATGGCGCTTGCGACCTTTCGCATCTTGCGTGAGTACGAGCGCGGGGTGGTGTTTCAACTCGGGCGGTTCTGGCAGGTGAAGGGACCGGGCCTGATCCTGTTGATTCCCGTGGTCCAGCAGATGGTCCGGGTCGATCTGCGCACGGTTGTGCTGGATGTGCCGCCGCAGGATGTAATCACCCGTGACAACGTCTCGGTGAAGGTCAATGCGGTGCTTTACTTCCGGGTGCTCGACCCGCAGCGGGCGATCATTCAGGTCGAGGATTTCCTCATGGCCACCAGCCAACTGGCGCAGACGACGTTGCGGGCAGTGCTGGGCAAGCATGAGCTGGATGAACTGCTCGCCGAGCGTGAGCGGCTCAACGTCGACATTCAGAAGGTGCTCGATGCACAGACCGACGCCTGGGGCATCAAGGTGGCGAACGTCGAGATCAAACACGTCGACCTCAACGAGTCGATGATTCGCGCCATCGCCAGGCAAGCCGAGGCTGAACGTGAACGTCGCGCCAAAGTGATCCATGCCGAAGGCGAGTTGCAGGCCTCACAGAAGTTGGCAGAAGCCGCTGAAGTGCTCGGCCGGCAACCCGGTGCCATGCAACTGCGTTATATGCAGACGCTGGGCGCGCTTGCCAACGACCGCACCTCGACCATCGTCTTTCCGATGCCCATTGAGTTGCTTAAAGGCATGGCTGATCTCGCGCCCAAGTCCTGAAACTGCGGAGCTTGCCGCGCTTGGCTTCGCTCCCACAATGGAACTGCGCTACGCCTCAATTCCTGG
Source organism: Pseudomonas sp. ASL3 (assembly GCF_056680425.1). Lineage (NCBI taxonomy): Bacteria > Pseudomonadati > Pseudomonadota > Gammaproteobacteria > Pseudomonadales > Pseudomonadaceae > Pseudomonas > Pseudomonas sp. ASL3. The sequence continues at coordinate 1,533,809 of NZ_CM155281.1, forward strand.
CTGACAAAGTGTCCTGCGACCAACCACCACCCAATGCGCGAAAGGTTGCGACGGCTGCGCGGGCGTCATTGGCGTGCAGTTGCGCCAGTTGATCGCGGGCGGTGAGCAGCAGCCTGTCTTCATCGAGCACTTCGACCAGGCTGATGGCGCCACCTTTGTAAGCATCCTGTGCGGCACTTCGGGCGACCTTGTGGGCGGCGACTTCCTGATCCACCTCAGTGCGCTGCTGTTCAAGTTGGGTCAGGGTCACGATGGCGTTCTCGACATCTTCGGTGGCGCGCAGCATGGACTGGCGGTACTGAGCCAGGGCTTCAGCGTTAGCGCCTTTGGCCTGGGCGACTTCAGCATCGACCCGTCCAAAATCAAACAAGCGCCAGTGCAGACCAATCACGGCTTGCGGCTGGAATGCGGCGGCAGAAAACAGTTCGCCACTCTTCAGACTTTCGAAACCGAGCAAACCGGCCAGTGAAACCTTGGGGTAATACTCGGAAACTGCCTGGCCGATGCGCGCGTTGGACGCGGCCAGTTTGCGCTCGGCGGCAATCACGTCGGGACGACGGCGCAACAGGCTGGCCGGTCCACTGGTATCGGTGATGGTCGGCACGCGAAAGGTTTGTGAGCTGCTCAACAGCTCTTGGGCATAGGTGCCCGGTTGCACGCCCATCAACACGTCCAGACGATTGAGCTGCATGGCCAGTTCAGTGTGTAACGGCGGCAAGGTGGCTCGGGCTTGCAACACCAACGCCTGGGCCTGGGCTTGCTCACGGTTGGTCGCCAGGCCGCTGCCCATGCGGGCTTGCACCAGAGCGAGGAGGTTGTCTTCGGTTTGTACTTGCTCCTGGGCGAGGGCGATTCGTTGTTGAGCGCCACGCACCCGGAAATAGGCATCGGCGGCTTCGGCGGCGACGGAAATGCGCACGCCGGCGTGGGTGGCGTCGGCAGCCTGGGCCTCGGCGACTGCGGCCTCTTCGCCACGTTGAAGGCCACCCGCGAGGTCGGTCTCCCAGCTGGCGCCAGCGCCGATGCTTTCAAGCGTCTGATTGCGTTGGTAGCCGGGCAACGCGTTGCCGATCTCGCCCAACGGGCTTTTCACTGATTGGTGTTGACGCACGGCTTGCGCGTCGAGGCTACCTTGCGGCAAACGCTCAGCGCCGGCTTCATGAGCGGCAGCGCGGGCCTGATCGACCCTGGCCATGGCAACCGCCAGATCCAGGTTCTGCTGGAGCACGCGCTGGATGATAGTGGTCAACTCGGGATCTGAAAAGCCAGTCCACCAGCTGTCCAAAGACGGTGCCGGTACTTCGCCGACGCGTTGCTGCAACAGCGACTGATTGTTGAAGTCAGCGGTCAGCGTGTTCGTCGGTTTTTGGTAGTCAGGGCCGACGGCGCAGCCTGCCAGCGCAACGAACAGTGCGGTCAATGCAAACAGCTTGGAGCCTTTGAAGCGAGTCGCCAGGGTTTTCATTGTCCGGTCCTCAAGGTGCGAAAAAGGATGAGCGTGTCCAGGGTGGTCTCAATGGGCATCGGGGGAAGGAGAGGCGGGTGGCACCACCTTGTGCATCAGCGGGACCATCGCGGTGGCGATGATGAAACACACCATGATCGCCAGGAACGCGTCGGAATAGGTTTGCGTCTGTGCCTCGCGGTACGTCAGCAGCCACAGTTGATGCAAGGCCGCAGTGGTGCCTTCGCTGCCAGTCTGGCCGAGGGTGGCGAGGTTGTTGCCGACCTGGCTCAGCCATTGATTCATCGCTTCGTTGCTGCTGTTCAGATGTTCGGCAAGACGCGTGAAGTGCAGGTTGGTGCGGTCATTCAGAATCGTCGCGCAGGCGGCGATACCGATGGCGCCGCCCAGGTTTCGCATCAGATTGAACAGGCCCGACGCTTGTTTGAGTCGCGACATGGCCAGCCCGCCGAGGGTCAGCGTGACAGCGGGTGGCACCGCCAGTTGCTGGGCAATACCGCGCAATGCCTGAGGCAATATCAGTTCATGGCCGCCCCAGTCGTGGGTGATCGGCGAGAAATCCCACATCGACAACGCGAACAGCCCCAGCCCGGCCATCATGATCCAACGCAAATCGACGCGATTGGCCAGGAAGGCATACAGCGGAATCGCCATGATCTGAAATACGCCGGTGGAGAAAACCGCCAGGCCGATGTCCAGCGCGCTGTAGCCGCGTACCCGGCCCAGAAATAGCGGCGTCAGGTAAATCGTTGCGAACAGGCCGATGCCAGTGACGAAGGAAAAGAAGCAGCCGAGGGCGAAATTACGTTCTTTCAAGGCACGCAGATCGACGATGGGGTTGCTGACCATCAGGGTGCGGCTGATGAAGGCGAGGGCGGAGAGTCCGGAAATCCAGGCCGTGGTCAGGATCGTGCTGTCGCTGAACCAGTTCCAGCGCGGGCCTTCTTCGAGGGTGTACTCCAGGCAGCCGAGAAACAATGCCATGAACACCATGCTCAGGTAATCCGCGCCCTTGAGTAGCGACAGGTCCGGCTCGTCGATGCGCACCAGGATCGGCACCGCCACCGCGACGAAAATACCGGGCACCAGGTTGATGTAGAACAACCAGTGCCAGGACGACACATCGGTGATCCAGCCGCCGATGACCGGTCCCAGAGTCGGCGCCAGCGAGGCGATGGCACCGATGGTCGCAGCTGCGATGACCTTCTGTTTGCCGGTGAAGAACATGAACGCCGAGGTAAACACCATTGGGATCATCGAGCCGCCAAGGAAGCCTTGCAGGGCACGAAATACGATCATGCTCTGAATGTTCCAGGCCGCGCCGCAGAGCAGGCTGGCGATGGTGAAGCCGACCGCTGAGGCGCAGAACAACCAACGTGTGGAGAACACCCGCGACAGCCAGCCAGACAACGGAATGACCACGATTTCAGCGATCAGGTAGCTGGTTTGCACCCAGGCCGTTTCATCGGTGCCTGCCGACAGACCACCGCCGATGTCACGCAGCGATGCAGAGACGATCTGAATATCCAGCAGCGCAATGAACATGCCGATGCACATGGTCGCGAAGGCGAATACTTTGGCCGCGGTGGCCATCGACGCTGCGTCAAAAGGTTTGGCTGGCGTTGCGGGGACGGCGCTCATGGTGCGCTGGCCTGATTCGAGGCGAGACGGTGGCCTTGTAAGTCGGTTGAGCCGGCATGGGTATCGACTTCAGCCGTCACTGACAAACCAGGACGCAAATTGCCCAGGGTACCGTCGGCCTGATCGAGGAGAATCCGCACCGGCACACGCTGCACGATCTTGGTGAAGTTGCCGGTGGCGTTCTCCGGCGGCAGTACGCTGAACTGCGAGCCCGTTGCCGGGGCGAGGCTGTCCAGATGACCATGGAATGCGCGACCCGGAAGCACATCGGCATGAATGGTCACGGCCTGACCTGGAACCATATGGGCCAGTTGGTCTTCCTTGAAGTTGGCGTCGACCCACAGACCGCTGACCGGCACGACCGAAAGCAGTTGCGAACCGGCGGCAGCGAAGGCACCAACCCGGGCCCGGCGGTTGCCGATGACCCCATCGACCGGGGCGCGCAGTTCGGTGTAGCCCACATTCAATTGCGCCATGTCCCGCTCGGCCTTGGCTTGCATCAACGCGGCCCGGGCCTGTTGTTTCTGAGTGGCGATCACCGCGATCTGGCGCTGGGTCGCGAGCATAGAGGCTTGGGCCTTGGCACCGTTGGCCTGGGCCGTTTTGAATGTGGCATCGGCACGTTGTGCGCTCTCGACGGACACCGCTGCTTGGCTGACCAGCTTTTGATAGCGGGCCTGATCGTCACGGGAGCGAACCGTTTCGGCGTTGGTTGCGTCGATGCTGGCTTTGGCCTGGCCGATCACCGCGTATTGCAGCTGTTCGGTGGCTTCCAGATTGGCCAGCAAGGCTTCCTGCGCGGCTACCGCGCCCTCGGCTTTGTTCAGGGCAGCGAGGTAATCACGATCGTCGATTTTCACCAACAGTTCGCCAGCGTGCACTAGCTGGTTGTCGGTGACTTTCAGTTCAGTGATGTAACCGGTCACCTTCGGCCCGATCACAGTGACATCGCCACCGATGTAGGCATCGTCGGTGGATTCGATAAAGCGTCCGACGGTCCACCAATGGGCACCGTACACCACCGCCAGTACCAGCGCGATTGCCAGCACCACCAGCAACAGCACGCGCTTGAGCAGTGCCGGCCAACTTTTTTTCGGAGTGATCGCGGTGTCGATATCACCCAGCGCAATTGAGCTATTCATCGCAGGATTACCTGTTGGATTCAGAGGAGGCGGGTATCGATTCAAGCTGGGCCAGGCGGCGCTGGCGGCCGTTTTCCAGACGCTTGAGCAGCATCTCGTCGGCGGCCTCGCCGGCATGGATGGCATGCTGTTCACGGTTGATTTTTTTGCCGGTCCTGGCGTCTGTCAGCACCAGGTCGACCGCTTCGCCGCTGGCCTCGTCGGCCAGAAAAACGCTATTGCCTTCGGGGGCGAAGTGCTTGTTGCCCCAGGCCATCAAGGTCAGCATGACCGGCCTGAAATCACGCCCGCGTTGGGTGAGGACATAGTCGTAACGGGGTGGTTTTTCGCTGTAAAGGCGGCGTTCGAGCAGTCCACCTTCGATCAAATCGTTGAGCCGACGGGTCAGGGTAGTGGGCACGATCCCCAAGCTCTTCTGGAATTCGTCGAAGCGGCTCAAGCCGTAGTAGGCATCGCGCAGAATCAGAATGTTCCACCACTCGCCGACGTGCTCAAGACTGCGAGCAATCGGACAGCGCATGTTTTCAAAGCTTTTTCTCTTCATGACCGCCCTCTCTGAAGGGTTGGAATCGTTAAATTATGATCATAATATAATGCTGTGGATTTCATTATGCAAGTCACTCTGTTCGCCACTGGTCAGCCGACGAAAATCAGCTCGGCCGGGCAATCAAAGCGTCTTAAGCTGAAAGAAGGGAGAAGGTTGTTGAAACGAGGGTCGAGCAGCGAGGAAGATGCCGGAAGCGTCTGCATCTGTAGTGCTTGGCGCAGTCATCCTGTGAGGAGAGCGACATGAGCATGACCACGGTCTACGCCGCAACCGAACCCACCCGCGCCGCGGCCGATGCGCTGGAAGGTCCGACCCTTATCGAGTTCGGTGCGCCGTGGTGCGGCCATTGCCTTGCCGCCCAACCGCTGCTCGCGAAAGTCATTGCTGACTATCCACAGGTCCGCCATTTGAAAATCGAAGACGGCAGTAGTCGGCGACTGGGGCGTTCATTCCAGGTCAAGCTCTGGCCAACGCTGGTCTTCTTGCGTGACGGTCAGACGCTCGCCCGGCTGGTGCGGCCGACGAATGTCAGCGAAATCGAAGAGGCCTTCGAGCAGCTGACTGGCGAGTGTTGATGCACGATACTTCATGGATATCGAATATCTACGACGTATTGCCTATTGTTCCGGTGGAACTTGGCTGTGTGTAGCTGAACGCAACGCTATTGTTACCAAAAAAGCAGATAGTCTTTATCCCTATAGGCGCTGTAACTAAGCGTACTGACCGCCTACTATTCTCCCTGCCAACCAGCAACCCCCTGCAAACAGGTGGATCACTCAAGCGTCCAAGTACCTTGTGATGAACACTGCTGTTTGCCAACTCTGAAGTAAGAGGAATGCAAACATGAAAGCGTCACTGCTGTTGTTATTAGCCTGCGTGTCCACCGTCAGCATGGCCAATGATAAACACGACGAGGCCGCCCAGCAGCAATCTGCGGTAGAGAACTACAACTATTCAATGAAGCTGGATATTGCGAAGGTTATATCGGTCAGCGATGATCAAACGGCCTGCTCACAGGACCCCGTACCGGTTCGAATGAACTATCTGGACTCTGCAGGCGCCTCGCACACGCTTGAATACCTGACACCGGGCACCGGGTGCTCTAATAATTAAACGTTAGTTGTTTTCGGTGTGGGGATAACGTGCGCCGGTAATAACGTTATAAAAAAGGCCCTGTCATGCAGCGCCTTTTTTATGGGGCTCGTTTAAAGAAACGAACCGCTGTTAGTTTAAGCAGACAGTTCCGTCAATCGTTGGCTGCACGCATCGTCAAACGCCACGTAAAGACGTTCCGCGATCTGGCTTTTGATTGTCTTGCCGCTCTCCAGTCCCAGGACGAACCCTTCGGCTTTACCACCGGCCCGGTTCAAGTCATCTGCCGAGCCTGCCTGAGTGATGGCGTCCAACAGCTTTTCGGCGTCTGGTCCCACGCCTTTGGGTAGGGCGATCCCGTCGAGGCTCATTGTTCGACCCCTTCCTGTGAATGCCGGGCGCCATCAAGGCGGCCGGACTGCATGCGGTGTTGGTCGATCATGATCCATTCCTTTAAGCATCGGGCGCTGCGTAAAACCACAGGCCGGGGCGATGGTAGGCCAGGCCCCGGCGGTTAGCGAGCAGGAACGGTCAATGAGGCTGAGATATCTGCTACTTCACAGCCTGTTCACCAGAAGGCACGCACGTAGTTAATGGGAGAGTGATCCGCCCATTCCCGTAAGAATACGTTCTCGGCATCGTGGGCATACCGCGTCAGGTAATCGAAGCGAGCCTTCTGCTGATCCTGGTGAATCAGCGCCGCTGAGAAGGAAGCCTGCATGACGCCATAACGGTCGATATAGGCAAGCCCGTGTACATGGTCAAAACCGAGACTGGCGGGCACTAATTCGGTGACCACATCACAACAGTCGACCAGCCGCGCAATGCGCAGTTTTTTATGGGCTGACAGGCCCTGGGTAAAGTCATGGTCGCCGACGCGTGGCGATCCAAGTGTCACCAGAAAATCCGCCCTTGCGGGCTCGGCGAGCAAGGTCGCGATGGCGGCGCCCAGGCTATGGCCGGTGATGGTCAACGAGGTGCGTTGGTGGGCGGTATCGTTCAGCCACTTCTGGATGAAAGGCCACAGCCCCAAAGCGGCCTTGGCAAATCCGCTGTGTACTTTGCCGGGTCCAAGTGGCCACGCCATACGCACTACTTGCGCACCCGAGATCACGTCTTTTATGTGGTCAATTTGCGTGCCTCGCAGGGCCAGAAGTGCACTGCCATCATCGCGCAGGGTGCCGAAGCCTTCGCTGTCTGTTGGTGCATGTCTGAATAAGACGGGTGGTCCGAATCCTTGCGCGCAAAGCAGGGTCGCTAATGTGGGCTTGTCGGATTGAACGTCTTCGAAGCGCAGATAGGCCAGCCTGGCAGCCTCGACGGCCAACGATAGGGGGTCGCGGGTTGGCACTGAAGCAAAAATAGAAGGCTGTGCTTCCGGGTGATAAAGGGCGTTTTGCGAGGGGTCATATTCGAGAGCCAGCATCAGGTCTGCGCTCCTGGCAGAACTCAATCGTTTAAAACGGTTGAGGCGCGACAGCTAGACGGGCCGGTTTTTGCGTCCACAGCCTGTAGCCGCCACGGACGCCCTAATTACGGTAGTTGGAATTGAAAAATACGCCACCTGAAAGGCTGGAATTGTTTTCATTTGAGTGTATTGAGCAACGGGTTGTATCGGGCGGCGAATACCGTGACCACAGGGGGCGAACTCAACTATCGCGATGCGCGCCATTGACCGGCATGCGGCTGCCCAGCCGATAGCGCGAGGAGGGATGGATCAGGCGCACGTAGGTCACGATCTTGTTGCTGCTCCAGGTTCGGCGCAGCAGCACCAGGCAGGGTTCGTTGGCGTCGATCTGCATGTGTCGGCTTTCATCGCTGCTGGGGTGGCTGGCTTCGACGATGTGTTCCATTTCGTCGGGGCGGATTACCTGCAGCAGATATCTGGCCGGTTGCAGCTGTTCGCCGAACTGCTGCTGAAGAAACTCGGGCACCAGCTCGGGATTGACGTAACGGTCCTCCAGTTGCACCGGCACGCCTTCTTCGCAATGCACGCACAGCAGATGAAAAACCGAGGTGCCGGTGGGCATCGCCAAGGCCGCCGCCACGGCCATCGAGGCGGCTTCGCGGCCCAGATGCAACACCTGGCAGGAGTAGCGATGGCCGCGGGCGATGATCTCGTCAGCGATGTTGGTGATGCGCAGCAGGTTCGACTGTGGCTTGCTTTCGGCGACGAAGGTGCCGACCCCCGAAACCCGTACCAGATGGCCTTCTTCGGTCAGTTCGCGCAAGGCCCGGTTGACGGTCATGCGCGACATGCTCAGTTCCTGCACCAGACGGTTTTCCGAGGGGATCAGGTCGCCGGGCTTCCATTCGCCGGAGCGAAGCTTGCCTTGCACAAAGTCCTTCGCCCGCCGATACAGGGCTTGCGGTGCAGTGTTAGTCATCAGGCGCTCCGCGTCTGTTGTTCGGTGAGTATGTTCGCCAAGGCTTCGAGGAACAGGTCGTTATCCTCACGATTGCCCACCGATACCCGCAAATACTGGGTATATCCGGCCTCACGCCAGGGTTTGATGATCACGCCCTGACGCAGCAGTGCCTGATTGACCGTTTCGGCGTTGAAGGGCGTGGAGAAAAACAGGAAGTTGGCCATCGACGGCACGCTGTCGATGCCCAGCGCCTGTAATGCAGCGGCCATCCGTTGGCGTTCGCGGGCGACATGTTCGAGGGTGGCGTGCAGGTGCTCATCATCGGCCAAGGCCGCGACGGCGGCGGCCTGTGCCACTCGGTTGATGTTGAAGGGCGTGCGCAAGCGGTCGATCAGGTCCGCCAGTACGGGATCACTGACGATGCCGTACCCCATGCGCAGGCCCGCCAGCGAGTAGGCTTTGGAAAAGGTCCGCAGCAAAATGAACGGTTTGCCGCTGGCCTGGATCAGGCTCAGGCAATTCGGGTAATCAGCCTCGAACTGCGCGTATTCGTAATAGGCTTCGTCGAATACCAGCAAACAGTGCGCGGGCAATGCGTCGAGCAGTTGCTGCAATTCATCGGCGTTGAGAGTGGAGCCGACCGGGTTGGACGGGCAGGAAAACATCAGCAGACGCGTGCGCGGTGTCAGCGCGTCGACCATCGCGGCCACGTCGAAGGCGCCGCTGGCAGTCATCGGCACACCCACCACGCGGGCACCGGCTGCCAACGGGTAAATGAAATGCAAACCGAAGGACGGCACCACCGTCACCACTTCGTCGTCATGATCGAGAAACACTCGGCTGATGATGCTCAGAAGATCTTCCGAGCCATTGCCAAACACCAATTGATTGCCCGGCACGCCGAGTTTTTCCGAGAGCGCGGCGCGCAATGCCAGGCAACTGGCGTCTGGGTACAGGGCGATTTCGCTACAGGCCTGGGCCATGGCGGCGGCGACAGCGGGTGCCGGGCCCAGCGGGTTTTCATTGCTGCCGAGTTTGGCCACACGGGTCAGGCCGAAGCGCTTGCGCACTGCATCCGAGCTGAGGCCGGCGTTGTAGCTGGCAAGGTCACGCACTTCGGCGCGGGCCAACAGGTGCAGATCGGTAGCGTTCATGCGGGGCTCACTTCTTTGTTGTCCTGCCAGAAGGCGTTGCGGTCCAGGTAGTTCTGCAGGAATTGCTGCAGACGCGGATGTTCGGCGTTGTGAAATATTTCGCGCGGGGTGCCGCGTGCAACCAGTTCACCCTGATCGAGAAACACCACCGAATCGGCCACTTGCGCGGCGAAGCCCATCTCGTGGGTGACCACGACCATGGTCATGCCTTCTTTGGCCAGGGTTTTCATGACCTGCAAAACCTCACCGACCAGCTCCGGGTCGAGCGCCGAGGTCGGTTCATCGAACAACATGATGTGCGGCTCCATGGCCAACGCCCGGGCAATCGCCACGCGTTGCTGTTGACCACCGGACAGCTGGGCCGGATAAGTCGCCGCCTTGTGTGCGAGTCCGACTTTATCGAGCATCGCCATGGCCCGTTGCCGGGCGTCATCGGCAGACAGTTTGCGCACTCGCAACAACGCCTCACTGACGTTGCCGAGCGCGGTCATGTGCGGCCACAGGTTGAATTGCTGGAAGACCATGCCGACATTGCGCCGCACCAGGTTGATCTGCGACTGCGCCGCGCGCTTGCGGCCTTTGCCATTCTCCGGCACCCAGCCGAGCAGTTGGCCTTCGATATAAATCTCGCCTTCGTCGTACTCTTCGAGAAACGCCATGCTGCGCAGCAGGGTGCTTTTACCCGAGCCGGACGGGCCGATCAGACACACCACTTCAGAATGCCGGACCTGCAAGTCGATACCTTTGAGTACGCGCAGCGTGCCAAAGCTTTTACCGACGTTGTGCAGCTTCAGCATGGGCTCGCGGTTGTCGGAGAGTGCCTCGGGAGTCTTCATCGCTTCACCTGATTCTTGCAATGCTGATAAGTATGGGTCTGTTGGCGTGACGGGGAGGAGGTTGTTCATCGCGGTTGCTTCTGCATGAAGTGCCCGACACGTCCTTCGAGGAACATGCCCAGGCGTGAACAGGCTTCCACTAACACCAGATAACCGATGCACAGCATCGTCAGGGTTTCGACGAACGCGAAGGTTTCCGAACCGATGCCGGTGAGGACCATGGTCATTTCAGGAATGGTGATGATCGACAGTACAGCGGTTTCCTTGCACAGCACGCTGACCATATTGACCAGCGCCGGCAGGATAATCACCAGCATCTGTGGGATCTGGATGCGCACGATGCATTGCAGGCGGCTGATGCCCAGGCAGTCGGCGGCTTCCAACTGACCGCGATTGACGGACTCGAAGCCGCCGCGGAAGATCTCGGCGAAATACACGCTGCCATAAATGCCCAGACCGAGTACCCCGGCCGGGATCGGGTCGAGGCTGAGGCCGAATGACGGGCCGCCGTAGTACACCAGAAACAATTGCACCAGAAACGGCGTACTTCGAATGATCTCGATGAACACCCGCAATGGCGTGCGCACCAGGTTGTTGCCGAACAGCTGGGCCACCGCGATCAGCATGCCCAGCAACAGACCGAGCACGACCCCGGACGACCAGGTACCGAGCGTGACCAGGAAGCCTCCGCCGATATCGCCCAGGTGATCGGTAACGATATGGGGATCGAAGATCATGCGCTGCGCTCCTTCAGATGGCGTTCCAACCGGTCGCCACAGAATGCCAACGGGATGTTGATCAGGCAGTAGAAGCCCGCCAGCATCAGGTAGTCCTGAACGAACATGTAGTCACTGGCTGCTATGTTCTGCGCGGTGCGGGTCAGGTCGGCCAGGCCCACCACCGACACCAGCGACGACGCCTTGATCAGCAGGATCATTTCATTGATCAGCGCCGGCAGGGTCAGGCGCACGGCTTGGGGCACACGAATACGCACCAGCATTTGTCCTGAGCTCAGGCCCAGCAGGCCGGCGGCTTCCAGTTGCCCGCCGGGAATGGCGAGAAAACCACCGCGCATGATTTCTGCGATATACGCCCCCGCCGCCAGCGACAGGCCGATCACCGCCGCCACCGTGGGCGAGACGTTGGGCAGGCCGATGCGCGGCAGGAAATAATAGATGAACAGCAATTGCACCAGCAGCGGAATGCCGCGGAACACGAATATATAGGCGCCACCCAGACGTCTGAGCAGCGGCACGGGCGACAATCGCAGGCTGCCGACGATAACGCCGACGACAAAACCAATGGCCAATGCCGCGACGGACACTTCGAGGGTCACCAGCAGACTGTTCAGCAGCAAAGGCAGGTTTTGCAGCAGTAAAGGCCAATCGAACATCGTCATGCCTCCAACATCGATGATCGCCGACCCGGCTGAGCCGACGATCTGTTCATCGAACCTGCAAGCCCGGTTTACCAGGTAGGGGCGAAGTCAGCTTTTGGCACGTCCATTTCGGCACCCAGCCATTTTTTCTGCAGGGCGGCGAGACGGCCGTCGCTATGCATTTTCAGCATGGCGGCATCGAGGGCTGCGATCAGGCTATTGGCGTCGTCATCCTTGCGTCCCAGGTAGGCAAAGTAGGATTTCTTGCCGAACGGAGGCATGACCACTTTGTATAGATTCGATTTCTCCGCGGCGACGTAGGACACGTTTGGCAGAGAGTTGGCGACAGCGACGATGCGATGGGCCGCCAGGTCGGCGTAGGCCTGGTTGTTGTCGATGTACTCGCGAATCTCTACCTTTTTCGGCAGGGTGGCGGCGAAGGTTTTCAGTTCTTCGAGCTGTGCCGAGCCTTTGCCTGCGCCGACGATTTTGCCGGCGATGTCTTCAGGTTTTTTGATGCTGTCATCTTTGGCGCCGATCATCAGGGCCACGGTCGCTTCAGCGATCGGCATCACGAAGTGATAGCGCTCTTTACGCGCCTTGGTGACGATGATCGGGCCAGCAACCACGTCGAATTTCTTCGCTTCCAGGCCTGGCAATACGCTCGGCCACGGCAGGTCGAGGAACTTGACCTTGACCCCCAGTTCTTTACCCAGTTGTTCGAACAGCTCGGCGTTCATGCCTTTCTGTTTGCCGTTCTCGGTGAAGTCGAACGGTGCGAACTGCAGTTCGGTGCCCACGACCAGCTCACCGGCTTTCTTCACATCGGCCAGTTGATCGGCATGCGCCGCCAAGGGAACGATGGCCAAGGCCATGGCAACGCACAGGCCGTTGAATGTTTTACTGAACAGAGAATCGAGTTGCATTGGGTAACTCCTTCATCAGATGCAGTGAACGCTGGTGGTTTGTGTCGGTTCTTGTGTCGGTTCTTGTGTCGGTTTTCATGATCGTTGTGTAAGGATTACAGTCTGTGGCGCTTTGATACTGCAGTTAGCGTGCCATACTGGTATATACAACCGCGCATCACCTTCAGCCGAGGATTTTCCCTGGATTGAGTATGCCGTTAGGGTCGAAGCAGTCCTTGAGTTGTCGCATCGCCAGGCGTGCCTCGGCGCTCACCGAATGATGAAGAAACTCGCGCTTGAGCAGGCCGATGCCATGTTCGGCGGACACCGATCCGCCCAATTCGCCGACTGCGGTATAGACCAGCTCTTCTACCTCAAGGATAGGCGCTGGCTGCGGCAACGAATCGCAGTCCACGGTCAGGTGCAGATTGCTGTCACCGATGTGGCCGAAATACACGCTATGGTTACCCGGCCAGCGCTGCTCAAGGCGTTGACGACACAGTTCGGCGAAGTCACCGATCTGGCCAATGGGCAGGCTGACGTCGAAGTTCAGTGGGGTCATGCGCAGCGGAAACTCGCCGGTCGCTTCGCGAATCTTCCATAGCGCGCGGGCCTGGGTCTGTGAGCTGGCCAGTACCGCATCGACCACTTCGCCGGCATTGATTGCCTCTTCCAGGGTCTGCTCCAGCAACTCGCGCGGGCCAGCGGATTCGAACAGCACGTACAGTGGATAATCCTGCGACATAGGCGCCACGGGGGTTTCCAGCCAGGAGACTCCGAGGCGGAAGAAATCCTGCCACATCAGTTCATAGGCTTGCGGCGTGCCAGCGCTGCGTTGCACTCGACGCAGCAGGCTCACCGCGCTGGCGTAATCGGGCAGGGCGCAGAGCAGGGTGGTGGTTTCGCCGGGTAAGGGTGCGAGTTTCAAAATGGCGCGGGTGATCACCCCGAGCGTGCCTTCACTGCCGATAAAGCACTGTTTCAGGTCATAACCGCAGTTGTTCTTGATCATCTTGTTCAGCAGATTGAGCACGCGACCATCGGCGAGGACCACTTCCAGGCCCAGTACCAGATCGCGAGTCATGCCGTAACGGATCACTGCATTGCCGCCAGCGTTGGTCGCGATATTGCCGCCAATCTGACATGAGCCGCGCGCGCCCAGGTCCAGTGGAAACAGGAACCCTGCATCGAGCGCGGCGTGCTGGACCTCTTGCAGGGTGGTGCCGGCCCAGACGCTGACCGTTGCGGCTGCCGAGTCGATTTCCTCAATGCCGCGCATGCGCTCGAGGGACAAGGCGATGTCGGTGGCCCGAGGCACCGCGCCACCGGCCAGACCCGTCATGCCACCTTGGGGCACGATCGGTTGCTGCGCTGCATTGCAGATGCGCAAAGCGGCGGCGACCTGCTCCGTGGTGCGTGGCAGCAATACTGCTGCCGGGCAGGCCGGGGCGTGGCCGGTCCAGTCACTGTAGTGGCGTTGATTGATCGCGGCGCCCGTGACTACCGCTGCGTCACCCAGCGCTGCGCGCAATTGCTCGAGGGTTTGTTGCAGATCGTTCATCGGTTCAGCTCACGGAGAAAGAAGAGGTGGGAGGGGAAAGACGCATGTTTAAGCGCAAGTCATGACTGCCAAGCTGGCTCATGTCCGGTTGGCCGAGCAAGGACAGGGCCAGGCGCAATTCCTGCGCCAGCAGATCAAGGGCATGCCCGGCGCCTGCCTGACCGCCGACAGCCACCCCATACAAGGTAGCGCGCCCCAGCAGAACTGCATCGGCGCCCAGCGCGCAGGCCTTGAGAATGTCTGTGCCACGGCGGATGCCGCTGTCGAGCAGCAACGCCAGCTTGCCTTTGGCCACCGCAGCAATCGCCGGCAGGCAGTCGATGCTGGCGGGCACGCCGTCGAGCTGGCGGCCACCATGGTTACTGATCACCAGTCCGTCGAGCCCCAGCGCGATGGCTTTTTCCGCATCCGCTGGATGCAGCACGCCTTTGAGCAGCAGCTGTTGAGGCCAACGGTCCCGCAGGCGCGCCAAAGCATCCCAATCGAGGCCGGTGTCCATTTGCGCACCAATAAAGTGCGCGGCACCTTCAATGTTGCGTTGTTCTGGCGGTAAATAGCGTTCGATGTTGCTCAGATTTGGCAGGCCGTGTGGCCACAGCGCCTGTTTGATCCAGCGCGGATGGCACAGCACATCGAGCTTGTTGCGCAGGCTTAGCTGTCGCGGTCGGGCGAAATTGCGTTTGTCCCACTCGCGATTGCCCAGTAGCACGGCGTCGCTGGTCAGCAGCAGGGTCTTGCAACCGACGGCGTTGGCGCGTTGCAGCAGGTCGTGCTGCACCTGAGGATCGCGCAGGCAATACAGCTGGAACCATAAATTGACCTCAGGCACCGCCGCGACCACCTGTTCCAGCGAGCTGGTGGACACCGTGCTGAGGGTGAAGGGCAGGCCGCGCTCAGTGGCGGCCCGCGCTAAAAGAATATCGGCATCGCGATAGAGCATGCCGTTGTAACCGGTCGGGCCGATGGCCAAGGGCAGCGGCAAGGTTGCGCCCAGCAACGACCGTTGGGTGTGCGTGTTATGGCAGGGCACCAGCGTCTGGGGCAGCAGGCCAATCTCTGCGAATGCCTGGCGGTTGCGTTTGAGGGTCAATTCCTCTTCAGCGCCACCTTCCAGGTATTCCCAGGCGAATTGTGGTAGCCGTCGACGGGCCATCGATGCCAGTTCGGCAATGCTGAGTGCGCGACGAAAATCCGGACCTGAATGATAGCGACGCATGGACGCTCCTAAGGCGGCACCGTTGCAAAACGTTAGGCAGACAATAGGCGTTCGCCGGACTTGATGCCCGGCGAACGCAGCGCACTTAACCGTGCAAGCGTTGGAACGGCAACCAGCGGCCAAACACACCGTCTTCGACCCAGGCCCGCGAGGCTGCGATGTCAGGCGCGAAATAGCGATCTTCATCGTAGTGCGGGACTTCTTCGCGAATCATCGTCAGCACTTCGCTGAGCATTTCCGAGGTCTGTAGCGGCGCGAGCAAGTCGATACCTTGCGCGGCAGCGAGCAGTTCGATCGCCACCACGGCGCTGCTGTTACCGGCCATGTCCAGCAGACGACGTGCCGCGAAGGTCGCCATCGATACGTGGTCTTCCTGGTTGGCGGAGGTCGGCAAGCTGTCCACCGATGCCGGGTGGGCAAGGGTCTTGTTCTCCGAAGCGAGGGCTGCGGCGGTGACCTGAGCGATCATGAAACCGGAGTTCAAGCCGCCCTCACGCACCAGAAACGCTGGCAGACCGGACAGCGCAGGATCGACCAATTGCGCAATGCGTCGTTCCGACAGGGCGCCGATTTCCGAGATCGCCAGCGCTAGCACGTCGGAGGCCATGGCTACCGGTTCGGCGTGGAAGTTGCCACCGGACAGCACGTCGCCGTCGGCGCTGAACACCAGCGGGTTATCCGATACGGCATTGGCTTCTCGCAGGAACACGCCTGCGGCGAAACGCATATGGTCCAGACACGCGCCCATCACTTGCGGCTGGCAGCGCAGAGAGTAGGGGTCTTGCACGCGCGCGCAGTCACGGTGGGACTCGCGGATTTCGCTGTGGGCCAGCAGTTCGCGGTAGAACCGCGCCGCATCGATTTGCCCCGGTTGTCCACGCACCGCCTGAATTCGTGGGTCGAAAGGTACGTCCGAACCTTTCAGTGCTTCCACGCTCAGGCTACCGGCAACCACGGCGGCGCTGAACAGCTTCTCGGTGGCGAACAGGCCGCGCAGGGCGAGGGCGGTCGACACTTGGGTGCCGTTGATCAACGCCAGACCTTCTTTCGGACCCAGCACCATCGGTTCCAGACCCGCCAACGCCAGGCCTTCGACGGCGTCCATTTCACGCCCCTGATGACGAACCCGACCAACGCCGATCAATACGGCAGACATATGCGCCAGCGGTGCGAGATCGCCCGAAGCGCCCACCGAACCCTGGGACGGAATGCACGGGTAGACTTTGGCGGCATAGAGCTTGCTCAATGCCTGGATCACTGCCCAGCGAATCCCGGAGAAGCCACGCGCGAGCGAGCCGACCTTGAGCGCCATGATCAACGCGACACTGGCGTCATCCAGCAAAGGACCGGTGCCGGTGCAGTGAGACAGCAGCAGGTTGCGTTGCAGCTTGGCCAACGAGTCAGTGGCAATCGAGGTGCGGGCCAGCAAACCGAAGCCGGTATTGATGCCGTACACCGTGCGCTTGTTGGCGATGATCTCATTGACCGTGCGCGTGCTGGCGTCTACCGCTTCACGCGCGGTGGGATCGAGTTCGAACGGGCTTTGCTGCTGATAGACAGCGCGCAGTTGTTCAAGGGTGAAGTGGCCGGGCGTGAGAAGTAGAGACGCTTGCATGAGGACTGTCCTGAGTTCGGTGAAGGAAAACAAAGCCACATAGGCCTGTATATACAGGTAAGGCAAGATGCAGGCCAGTTCG
Organism: Pseudomonas sp. ASL3; assembly: GCF_056680425.1. NCBI lineage: Bacteria > Pseudomonadati > Pseudomonadota > Gammaproteobacteria > Pseudomonadales > Pseudomonadaceae > Pseudomonas > Pseudomonas sp. ASL3. The sequence goes on from NZ_CM155281.1 coordinate 1,550,812, forward strand.
CCGGTAACATGCCGTAAACCGCGTTCCTGAGCCTGTTTTTCAAGGATCGAGCAGGATCGCTCGAAGCGTTTCTGCTGAACGGTGTCACCAAAAGTTGCACTCATTGAGGTCGCTCCGCACACTGTTGGGGCGAAGGGAAACCCCGCAGTGACGGGAGATGGGGCGAGGTTCGACGGTGTCGGAAGAGACGTTAGGCTTTGGTCCAGGGTTTACAGCAATAGATGAAGCAGGCGGCACAGTAAATGCTTAGTCCTGTATATACCGGTTCGTCAGGTCCCTGACTGAATTTTGATTCCAGCACTGCATAACCCGTATAAACAGGAGCGAGCATGACCCCTGACGCCAATCTCCCCTTGATCGATATGTCCGGTGTTCGCGAAGGTGACCCGGCGAGTATTCGCCGGGCCGGTGACGCCATTCGCCAGGCCTGCAGCGAAATCGGCTTCTTCTACATCATCAATCATGGCGTCCCGCAGGACGTGATCGATCGCGCGATGGCGGCGGCTGCGCAGTTCTTCGCCTATCCGGCCGAGACCAAGCGCCAGGTGGCGGTGAATAATCGACATCGTGGCTGGCACGCGTTGGGTGGCGCGACCATGTATGAGGCGACCAAGCCTGATCTCAAGGAATTCTTCAGCATGGGGCTGGAGTTGCCTGAGGATGATCCTTGCGTGGTCGCCGGTGAAGCGCTGCGCGGGCCGAACCAATGGCCGGCGTTCATGCCGGAGCTTCGCGGCGCGTTGGCTGAGTACTACGCGGAAATCGGCAAGGCCGGGGCTGATCTGTTGACGGCGGTAGCGACAGGGTTGGGCATCGAAAGCGACTTCTTCGGCGGCAAATACCACAAACCGCTGCAACGGACGCAGATGGTCTATTACCCACCGCATCCGCCGATGGCCGAGGCCGACCAATTCGGGGTTGCGCCGCACACTGATTACGGCTGCATCACCTTGCTCTATCAGGACAACAGCGGTGGTTTGCAGGTGCGCGAATTGAGCTCCAATAGCTGGATCGACGCCACGCCGATCCCTGGCAGCCTGGTGGTCAATGTGGGTGATCTGTTGGCGCATTGGTCCAATAACCGCTTCCGCTCGACCTTGCACCGAGTGATCAATAAATCAGGTCATGAACGCTATTCCATCGCCACCTTTTTCGACCCGACTTACAGCGCGGTGGTCGATCCTTGCGACCTTGGTATCGATTCGGTCACGAGCCTGTACACGCCGGTGGCGGCGGGGGATTACATCCTCAAGCGTATTGATGATTCGATGGCGTATCGCAAGAAGGGTTGATGATCGTCCGCACGATGAAACCCCCTGTAGGAGCTGCCGAAGGCTGCGATAGGCCGGGGTCGCGCTCGACCGGCACGACCTTCAGCGGTCTCAAGAAAGCGACCGGTTCCGTCGGACGCGACCCCGGGGTGATCGCAGCCTTCGGCAGCTCCTGCTAACGAAAAAGGGAAGTCAGCTCGCACTGACTTCCCTTGATGTACTACCCAATACCGCTTAAATCACCTGAACAATCGCCTTGGTCACTGCATCGATGTTGCTTTGATTCAGTGCTGCAACGCAGATCCGCCCAGTGTCCAGCGCGTAGATGCCGAACTCACTACGCAGGCGGCCGACTTGCTCGCTGGTCAACCCGGAGTAGGAGAACATGCCGCGTTGACGACCGACGAAGCTGAAGTCGCGATCGGTTTGGGCAGCCAGTTTCTCGACCATGGCCTGACGCATGCCGCGAATCCGCAGACGCATTTCGCCCAGTTCCTGCTCCCACACCGCGCGCAGCTCAGGGTTGTTCAGCACGGCAGAGACGATGGTCGCGCCATGGGTCGGCGGGTTGGAGTAGTTGGTGCGGATCACGCGCTTGACCTGGGACAGTACTCGTGCGGTTTCTTCTTTCGATTCAGTCACGATCGACAATGCGCCAACGCGTTCGCCATACAGCGAGAACGATTTGGAGAACGAGCTGGAGGCAAAAAAGGTCAGGCCCGATTCAGCGAACAGACGCACGGCAGCGGCGTCTTCTTCGATGCCGTCGCCGAAGCCTTGATACGCCATGTCCAGGAACGGCACGTGGTCTTTGGCTTTAAGCACTTCCAGGACTTTCTTCCAGTCCTCGGGGCTCAAGTCGACGCCGGTCGGGTTGTGGCAGCAGGCGTGCAGGACCACGATCGAGCCGGAAGGCAGGTTCTGCAAATCTTCCAGCATCCCTGAACGGTTCACGTCATGGCTGGTCGCATCATAGTAACGGTAGTTCTGCACCGGGAAACCGGCGGTCTCGAACAGGGCACGGTGGTTTTCCCAGCTTGGGTCGCTGATGGCCACGACTGCACCGGGCTTGAGCTGCTTGAGGAAGTCAGCACCAATTTTCAAGGCACCGGTACCGCCGACGGCCTGGACGGTCAGGACGCGACCGGCAGCCAGCAGTGGCGACTCGGCGCCGAACAGCAGTTTTTGCACGGCCTGGTCGTAAGCGGCGATGCCATCGATCGGCAAGTAACTGCGAGCTGCGTATTGAGCCGCGCGAGTGGTCTCGGCTTCGGCAACGGCGCGCATGAGTGGAATTCGCCCCTCTTCGTTGCAGTAGACCCCGACGCCCAAATTGACCTTATCGGTCCGGGTATCGGCGTTGAATGCTTCGTTGATGCCCAGGATTGGATCGCGTGGTGCCATTTCGACAGCGGAGAACAGGCTCATTTTTGCGGCGGCTCTGGATGGAGGAGTGAAGGGGATACAACGCTCCGGCCGAATGCACTAGAGCGGTGCACAAACGGGGAGTTAGTATAGAGGCCATCGTGTCGCGCTGCGACAGGCTGGAGGGCGTTTTTTCGGGTTTTTCAGTTTATTTTTCTGCTACTGGTCAAATTGCAACAGCAATGCTTTAACGGCTTGTAGGATTGGTCGCTTGAAAGGTGATGTCAGCGACTCCATCTGTAGTGTCTTCACGTCTTTTCCCGGCGGCATCGGTCGTTCGCGGTTTTCTCATTTCTGCGCTGTTCTGCGTGCCGGAATGAACCCAGAGGTAACCTATGTCTGAGTTTCAGCTCGTAACCCGTTTCCAGCCAGCCGGTGATCAGCCGGAAGCCATTCGCCTGATGGTCGAAGGGATCGAAGCCGGGCTGGCACACCAGACATTGCTCGGCGTGACTGGCTCGGGCAAAACCTTCAGCATCGCCAACGTGATCGCGCAAGTGCAGCGTCCGACCCTGGTGCTGGCGCCGAACAAAACCCTGGCGGCGCAGTTGTACGGTGAGTTCAAAGCGTTCTTCCCGAACAACGCGGTCGAATATTTCGTCTCTTATTACGATTACTACCAGCCAGAAGCTTACGTGCCGTCTTCGGACACCTTTATCGAGAAGGATGCCTCGATCAACGACCACATCGAGCAGATGCGGCTGTCGGCGACCAAGGCACTGCTGGAGCGCAAAGACGCAATCATTGTCACCACGGTGTCGTGCATTTACGGTCTGGGCAGTCCCGAGACGTACCTGAAGATGGTGCTGCACGTCGATCGCGGCGACAAACTCGACCAGCGCGCTCTGCTGCGCCGTCTGGCCGATTTGCAATACACCCGCAATGACATGGATTTTGCCCGGGCGACATTCCGTGTGCGGGGCGACGTGATCGATATCCATCCGGCCGAATCGGACTTCGAAGCGATCCGCATCGAACTGTTCGACGACGAGGTCGAGAACATTTCTGCCTTCGATCCTCTGACCGGTGAAGTGATCCGCAAATTGCCGCGCTTCACCTTCTACCCGAAAAGCCACTATGTGACGCCCCGGGAAACCCTGCTCGACGCGATGGAGGGGATCAAGGTCGAGCTTCAGGAGCGATTGGAGTACCTGCGCAGCAACAACAAGCTGGTGGAAGCGCAGCGCCTGGAGCAGCGCACCCGCTTCGATCTGGAAATGATCCTCGAGCTGGGTTACTGCAATGGCATCGAAAACTACTCACGCTACCTGTCCGGGCGTCCATCCGGGGCGCCGCCGCCCACCTTGTATGACTATTTGCCGGCCGACGCGCTGCTGGTGATCGACGAATCCCACGTCAGCGTGCCGCAGGTGGGCGCGATGTATAAGGGCGACCGCTCTCGTAAGGAAACCCTGGTCGAATACGGCTTTCGCCTGCCATCGGCGCTGGATAACCGACCGATGCGTTTTGATGAGTGGGAAAGTGTCAGCCCGCAAACCATCTTCGTTTCGGCCACCCCCGGCAACTACGAAGCCGAGCACGCTGGCCGGGTGATCGAGCAGTTGGTGCGGCCTACTGGCCTGATCGATCCGCAAATCGAGATTCGTCCGGCGCTGACCCAGGTCGATGATCTGCTCTCCGAAATCGGCAAGCGTGTCGCGCTGGGCGAGCGGGTGCTGGTCACCACGCTGACCAAACGCATGTCCGAAGACCTGACCGATTACCTGGCTGACCATGGGGTTCGCGTGCGTTACCTGCACTCGGATATCGAAACCGTGGAGCGAGTCGAAATCATTCGTGACCTGCGTCTGGGCACGTTCGACGTGCTGGTGGGCATCAACTTGTTGCGTGAAGGCCTGGACATGCCCGAAGTGTCGCTGGTGGCGATTCTCGATGCCGATAAAGAAGGCTTCCTGCGCTCCGAACGCTCACTGATTCAGACCATCGGCCGCGCCGCGCGTAACCTTAATGGTCGGGCGATTTTGTACGCTGACCGCATCACCGGTTCCATGGAGCGGGCGATTGGCGAAACCGACCGTCGCCGCGACAAGCAGATTGCCTACAACCTGGAACACGGCATTACCCCCAAAGGCGTGTTCAAGGACGTTGCCGACATCATGGAAGGCGCCACGGTGCCGGGCTCGCGTAGCAAGAAACGCAAAGGCATGGCCAAGGCCGCCGAAGAAAACGCCAAGTACGAAGCCGAACTGCGCTCACCTGGCGAGGTCAGCAAGCGCATTCGTCAACTGGAAGAGAAGATGTACCAACTGGCCCGCGACCTCGAATTCGAGGCCGCGGCACAAATGCGCGACGAGATCGGCAAACTGCGTGAGCGGTTGTTGGTGGTGTGATCGATCTGGACGCCGATCCATGTAGGAGCGCGCTTGCCCGCGATGGACTGCGAAGCGGTCCCAAAAATACTGGGCACAGTTCTACTGCCAGAATCGAGTTCGCTGATTTTGCGACTGCTCCGCAGCCGATCGCGGGCAAGCGCGCTCCTACAGGTTTTGTGTGTTCCAGATATATAGGGGAGGGCCTAATGCGCAGCCCCACCCTTGATCCCGGCGGGCAGCGCCTTGGTCAGTAGCACTGCAATCATGCTCACCCCCAGCGCAATCCCGACAAAATGGAACGCATCGTTGTAGGCCATGATCGCTGCCTGCTGGTGCGCTATTTCACTGAGTTTACCCAAGGCTGCCGTTTCATTACCCAGCTTGTCCGTGAGCAAGGCCAGGCGTTCGGCGATTTGGGGATTGCTCGGGACGATGGCTTCGCGCAAATAATCGAAATAGACCTTGGTCCTGGCATCGAGCAGTGTGGCGAGCAGGGCAATGCCAATGGCGCCCCCCAGGTTGCGCAGGATATTGAACAGGCTCGACGCCGAGCCCGCGTCCTTCTGCTGGGTATAGGCGGTGGCAATCAACGAAACAGTGACCATGATCAGCGGCTGGCCGAGGGCGCGAATGATCTGGATCTGATCGAACTGTGGCCCGGCGAAATCCGGGTTGAGCACCCCGGAAGCGAGGCTGGCAAACCCGAACAGCCCGAAACCCAAGGCACACAGCAGTTTCGGCGGCATCACTTTCATCAGTTGCGGCACCAGCGGGATCAAAAACAGCTGCGGAACGCCCATCCACATGATCACTTGACCAATCTGCTGCGCGTTGTAGCCCTGGATTTGCGCGAGGTACAGCGGTAACAGATAGATCGAACCGTACAAACCCACGCCCATCCCGACACTGGAGATGCTCGACAGGCCAAAATTGCGTTCGCCCAAAATCCTCAGATTGATCAAAGGCTCGGGTTTGGACAGTTGCAGAATCACGAAGGTGATCAGGCTGACCAGGGCGACGCTGCCCAGGCTCACAATCAGATCGGACTCAAGCCAGTCCTTGCGGTGGCCTTCCTCCAGAAACACCTGCAGGCAGCCCAGACCAATGCCCAGCGTGACGATGCCGGCGTAGTCGGTGCTTTTCAGCAGTTCCCAGTGCGGGGCTTTCTTTTCCAGGCCGTAGAGCAAGCCGGCAATCATCAGCAGGCCGGGCGGGATGTTGATGTAGAAAATGTATTGCCAGCCATAGTTTTCCGTTAGCCAGCCACCCAGCGTCGGGCCGATCGAGGGCGCGAACGTCGCCGTCATCGCAAACAGGGCCATGCCTTTGGCGCGATGATGCTCGGGTAGTTTGATCAGGATCAGGGTGAACGCCAGCGGGATCAGCGCACCACCGGTGAAGCCCTGCAGGGCGCGAAACACGATCATGCTGTCCAGGCTCCAGGCCATGGAGCAGAGCATGGAGGACAGCAGAAATCCGCACGAAACCCAGACCGCCAGGCGCCGCGCTGACAGCAACTGCACCAGCCAGGCGGTGAGCGGGATCATGATGATTTCCGCCACCAGATAGGAGGTGGAAATCCACGAGCCTTCCTCCAGTGTCGCTGACAGTGCGCCCTGAATGTCCTTGAGCGAAGAGTTGGTGATCTGGATATCCAGCACCGCCATAAAGGCGCCCAACATCACGCTCATGACCGCAATCCAGTCCCGTCGGCTCGGCTCGCCAACGGGGCGGATTAGTTGATCACCGACCATTGTCAGCGCCGTTGGCTTTGATCTTGACCTTGACCGTGACTGACATGCCGGGGCGGATCTTGCCGTGCAAAGGGTTGTCGGCGGCAAAGGTCAGTTTCACCGGAATACGCTGCACCACTTTGGTGAAGTTACCGGTGGCGTTGTCCGGTGGTAGCAGACTGAATTGCGCGCCGGAGGCGGCGAACAGGCTGTCCACCTTGCCTTCGATGGGGGTATCGGAGTAGGCGTCGAAGGTCAGCTCCGCTGTTTGCCCGGGCTGCATATGGCCGATCTGGGTTTCTTTGAAGTTGGCCTGAATCCAGATGTCCTGGTCCGGCACGATCGACAACAAATACGCCCCGACTTGCACGTATTGGCCATTGCGCGCACCGCGTTGGCCGATCATCCCGCTGATCGGCGCGTGAATCTCGCTGCGTTGCAGATTGAGTTCAGCCTGGGCGAGGTCGGTGCGGGCATTGGCGATCTGCGCATCCAGACGCTTGGTTTCAGCCGACAGGGCGACGACCTCTTGCCGTTGGCCCTGCACGTCGGCCTGAGCCTTGGTGACCTGTGAGCGGGCGATATGGCTGTCGGCGGAGAGGGTGGTGACGCGTTCTTCGGAAACGAAGCCGGGTTTGCGCAAGGTCTGCGCCCGATTCAAATCGATTTGTGTGCGCCCAAAGGTCGCCTGGGTCGCCGCCACTTGCGCTTCGGCAGAGGCAATCATGCTCCCTTGCTGGGTCAGTTTGCTTTGCGCTTGAACGCGCTCGGCTTCACGGGTGGCGAGCATCGCCTTCGCCCGGTCGACAGCTATCTGGAAGTCCGCAGCGTCCAGCTTGACCAGCAACTGGCCTTTCTCGACGTGCTGGTTGTCCTGCACCAACACGTCGTCGACGCGGGCGCCCAATTGGCTGGAGATCCGGGTGATTTCGCCCTGTACATACGCGTTGTCAGTGCTTTCGTAGAAGCGCCCTCTAAAGAACCATTGAGCAAAAAGGGCGAGGGCGATCAGCAGGACAATCGTGAAAAACACATACAGGCGGCGTTTAAGTTTGACGGGCATGGGCATTCTGAATTATTTGAAATGTAAGCGAATTTATCAGTGTTTAATTCTAGCAAGTAGCCGTGTGCCTGAATAATGACCGTGGTTGATGTTTGGGTATTCATTTAGTCCGTTTTGCCTTGTGTCTGTCTTGTACTTGATTGCGCCCCTGTGCTGGAGCCGTGGGGGGTGCGCCTGTTAACATTCGCCGCTTGTTCGACCTATTCGAGATCTTCCATGACCACCGTCCGCACCCGCATCGCGCCATCGCCCACTGGCGACCCCCACGTTGGCACTGCCTACATCGCATTGTTCAATTATTGCTTTGCCAAGCAGCATGGCGGCGAGTTCATCCTGCGCATCGAAGACACCGATCAACTGCGCTCGACACGTGAGTCCGAACAGCAGATTTTCGATGCGTTGCGCTGGTTGGGGATCGAGTGGAGCGAAGGCCCGGACGTCGGCGGCCCGCACGGCCCGTATCGGCAGAGCGAGCGGGGCGATATTTATCAGAAATACGTCAAGCAACTGGTAGAACTCGGTCACGCTTTCCCGTGCTTCTGCACCGCAGAAGAGCTTGACCAGATGCGCGCCGAGCAAATGGCCAAGGGTGAAACCCCGCGCTACGACGGTCGCGCCCTGTTGCTGTCGAAAGAAGAAGTACAGCGTCGCCTGGACGCTGGCGAGCCGCACGTGATCCGCATGAAAGTGCCAAGCGAAGGCCTGTGCGTGGTGCCGGACATGCTGCGTGGCGACGTCGAGATCCCGTGGGATCGCATGGACATGCAAGTGTTGATGAAGACCGACGGGCTGCCGACCTACTTCCTGGCCAACGTCGTCGACGACCACTTGATGGGCATCACCCACGTCCTGCGTGGCGAAGAGTGGCTGCCGTCGGCACCGAAGCTGATCCTGCTGTACGAATACTTTGGCTGGGAACAGCCGCAGCTGTGCTACATGCCGCTGCTGCGTAACCCGGACAAGAGCAAGCTGTCCAAGCGCAAGAACCCGACCTCGGTGACGTTCTATGAGCGCATGGGCTTCATGCCTGAAGCGATGCTCAACTATTTGGGGCGCATGGGCTGGTCGATGCCGGACGAGCGCGAGAAGTTCTCCCTGCAGGAAATGGTCGACAACTTCGACCTGTCGCGGGTGTCCCTGGGCGGGCCGATCTTCGATATCGAGAAACTGTCCTGGCTCAATGGCCAATGGCTGCGCGAGTTGCCGGTGGAAGAGTTCGCCAGTCGCTTGCAGACCTGGGCGCTGAACCCGGAGTACATGATGAAAATCGCACCCCATGTTCAGGGGCGCGTGGAAACCTTCAGTCAAGTCGCGCCACTGGCCAGCTTCTTCTTCGCAGGGGGTGTCGCTCCGGACGTCAAGCTGTTCGAGCACAAGAAGTTGTCGGCGGATCAGGTTCGCCAGGTGATGCAGTTGATCCTGTGGAAGCTGGAGACCTTGCGTCAGTGGGAAAAGGATCCGATCACCGGCTGCATTCAAGCCGTGGTCGAACACCTGGAGCTCAAGCTGCGTGACGCCATGCCGTTGATGTTCGCGGCAATTACCGGCCAGGCCAACTCGGTGTCGGTGACCGATGCCATGGAGATCCTCGGCCCGGACCTGACACGCTTCCGTCTGCGCCAGGCGATCGATTTGCTCGGCGGCGTTTCGAAGAAAGAAAACAAGGAATGGGAAAAGCTTCTGGGCGCTATCGCCTGAAGCGCTTGCCAGGCAGTTGATGGTCCTTGTGTCCGTCTGGAGTAGGGGGCACAGTGACCGCTGTGCCCCCTGATTTACGGGGGTTGGACGGTAAGTGATTGTTATGCCGACGAAAAAGTTTGAAATTTGTTGAAAATAAATTTGACAGGTTACCGACTCGCGCTTAACATGCGCCCCGTCCACAACGTGGGGCTATAGCTCAGCTGGGAGAGCGCTTGCATGGCATGCAAGAGGTCAACGGTTCGATCCCGTTTAGCTCCACCACTTTGTAGAGATCAAGGTCTGGCCACACCGGCCTTGAATTGATCAGGTTCAGCCTGATCATGTTGCACAGAAGGTTTATGTCCCCTTCGTCTAGTGGCCTAGGACACCGCCCTTTCACGGCGGTAACAGGGGTTCGAGTCCCCTAGGGGACGCCAGTTTCAAGAAGCAGTTGTGAAAGACTGCTCCGCCGCGAGGCGATAAATTCGGGGCTATAGCTCAGCTGGGAGAGCGCTTGCATGGCATGCAAGAGGTCAACGGTTCGATCCCGTTTAGCTCCACCAAATTGTACAGTTCAAGGTTTGGCCACACCGGCCTTGAATCGATCAGACTCAGCCTGATCACGTTGTATAGAAGGTTTTGCGTCCCCTTCGTCTAGTGGCCTAGGACACCGCCCTTTCACGGCGGTAACAGGGGTTCGAGTCCCCTAGGGGACGCCACGATTACCCGTTCTACGGGATTTGGGGGTCATTCAATTATTGAATGGCCCTTTTTGTTTTTTGTGCCGTTTGTTATCCCCCTTCCTTCTGCATCAAATCCTTCGCTAGTTTCCCTTGTCTTGCCCGCGTGCAGTCTTGCCGACCAGCGGCAGAAAATTCTGCTTGCCAATATTTATTATGAGAATAATATTATTTCCATAATATTCGGAGGCCGGAATGAACGACAAAAAAGCACAAACCCGCGAACGCATCCTTCAGGCAGCCAGTTCGGCGCTTATCCAGAGAGGCCCCATTGAGCCCAGCGTCAGCGAAGTGATGGGCGCCGCAGGCCTGACCGTGGGTGGTTTCTACGCGCACTTTGAAAGCAAGGAAGCCTTGATGCTGGAGGCCTTCAATCAGTTGCTTGCACGGCGTCGCGACGCGCTGGCCGGCATCGATGGTGAATTGCCGGGCGAGGAGCGTCGTGCGCTGCTGGCCGCTTTCTACTTGTCACGTAAACATCGAGATGCTTCCGAGCAGGCCTGCCCATTGCCGTCGACCGTAGGTGAGCTGACGCGCTTGCCTGAGAGCTTTCGTGCGGCGTTGGCCGAGCATGTTGAATTGATGGCTGCGCAATTGTCCGACAGCCCGGAAGAAACCGACACGGTGCTGGCTGATCTCGCGCTGATGTTGGGTGGGCTGGCTCTGGCGCGGGCGTTGGGCCCGGGTGAGTTGTCGGACCGGGTGCTTCGAGCCGCCAAGTCGGCGGTGTGCTGACTGAAACCCTGAAGTTGAACGCTGTAACTCGAACGATGCAGACTGGCGGGAGATAAACGATGAACAGTTTAGGCTGGGTTCGCGGAGTCAATGGCACGTTAGGCCGACTAGCTCCCAAGGTGGTTGCGGCGAAAATGCATCTGGCGTTCACCACGCCACGAAATCTGGCACCGCGGGAGTGGGAGTTGCCCTTGCTGGCCCGTGCCGAGCGAATCACCTTGCGTTTTGGTCTCTCGGCCCTGCGTTGGGGCTCGGGTCCGACGGTGCTGCTCATGCATGGTTGGGAAGGGCGTCCCACGCAGTTCGCCAGTCTGATCGATGCCTTGGTCGCTGCCGGCTACACCGCCGTTGCGCTGGACGGCCCGGCGCATGGCCAGTCACCGGGTCGAGAGGCCCATGTGGTGCTGTTTGCCAGGGCGCTGCTGGAAGCCTCGGCGGAACTGCCGCCGCTCAAAGCCGTGATCGGGCACTCCATGGGCGGCGCCAGCGCGCTGCTGGCGACTCAAATGGGGCTGCGCAGCGAAACGCTGGTGAGCATCGCCGCGCCCAGCCGAATATTGGGTGTGCTGCGTGGCTTTGCCCGTCGGGTTGGATTGCCGCCTGTGGCGCGCTCTTCGTTCATCAGGCAGTTTGAGCATGACGTGGGCATGGCGGTGTCTGCGCTGGATGTCAGCCGCTATGAACTGACCATGCCCGGCTTGATCGTGCATGCCGAGGATGACGCCATGGTGTCGGTCGACGAAGCCGAGTTGATTCACGACGCCTGGTTCGATAGCCGCTTGCTGCGCCTCAAGCAGGGCGGCCATCAGCGTGTATTGGCTGATCCGAAGATGATCGAAGGGGTACTGGCGCTCCTGGCTGGCAGTGCGCACCCGCAACGCCAATCTGCCTGAGCTTCCGCTACACTGCTCGCGAGTTGTTTTCCATCGGAGTGAGCATGAAGGAGCGAGCATGAGCTGGGATCTGGCAACGCCATTCGTCATTGACCTGTGCGTGACGGCCGACGACATCGATGGGTTGGGCCACGCCAACAACGCGGTCTACGTCACCTGGCTGGAGCGCTGCGCGTGGCGACATTCGCAGCAGCTTGGCCTGGACTTGAGCGAATACCGCCGAATCGACCGGGCCATGGCGGTGGTCCGGCATGAAATCGACTACCTGGCCAGCGCCTATGAAGACGATGAGCTGCAATTGGCGACCTGGATCGTCGATTGGGATCAGCGACTGAAGATGACCCGCCGGTTTCAATTGAAGCGCCCGAGCGACGGTATGACCTTGCTGCGCGCGCAAACCACCTTTGTGTGCATCGAGCTGTCCAGCGGCAAGCCCAAACGCCTGCCTGCCGAGTTCATCGAAGGCTACGGCCCGGCACTGATAAACCTCCAGGCGTGAAGCCAAACAGCGTATAAGCGTTTCCAATCCGGCAGCCGCCCCGTAAACTGCCGGACTTTTTTCGAGTGTGACCCATGCAAATTGCCTTGGCGCCCATGGAGGGGTTGGTCGACGACATCCTGCGCGATGTGCTGACTCAGGTTGGCGGCATCGACTGGTGCGTAACCGAATTCATCCGTGTGTCCGAGCGTCTGATGCCCGCTCACTACTTCTACAAATACGCCTCGGAGCTGCACAAAGGTGCCAGAACCGACGCGGGCGTGCCCTTGCGCCTGCAGTTGTTGGGTTCTGATCCGGTGTGTCTGGCCGAGAACGCTGCATTGGCCTGCGAGCTGGGCGCGCCCGTGCTGGATTTGAACTTCGGTTGCCCCGCCAAGACCGTCAATCGCTCTCGGGGTGGCGCGATCCTGCTCAAAGAGCCTGAATTGCTGCACACCATCGTCAGCCACGTACGTCGGGCGGTGCCTGCGCATATCCCGGTGACGGCGAAAATGCGCCTCGGCTACGAAAGCACGGAGGGCGCCCTCGATTGCGCCCGCGCGTTGGCCGATGGCGGTGCCGAGCAGATCGTGGTCCATGCCCGCACCAAGGTCGATGGTTACAAGCCGCCGGCACACTGGGAATGGATCGCGCGTATTCAGGAAGTGGTCAAGGTACCGGTGGTCGCCAATGGCGAGATCTGGACCGTCGACGACTGGCGCCGCTGTCGGGAAATCTGCGGCGCCCGAGACATCATGATCGGTCGCGGACTGGTGGCGCGCCCGGATCTGGCGCGGCAGATCGCTGCCGCCGAGGCGGGTGATGAAGTGGTCGAGATGTCCTGGTCGGAACTGCAACCCTTCCTGCTGGATTTCTGGCAGCAGGCGGTGAACAAAATGACCCTGATCCAGGCGCCGGGCCGCTTGAAGCAATGGTTGGCGTTGCTGACCAAGAGCTATCCCGAAGCGACCCTGCTGTTCAACGAACTGCGACGTGAAACCGACTGCGAGCGCATCGGGCGGTTGCTGGGCGTAAATCAGCGCGAAGCTGCCTGAGGTCCTCAGTGAAAATACGATCCCTTGTAGGAGCTGCCGAAGGCTGCGATCAACCGGGAACCGGTTGCGCGGTTGATCTTTTGAAGGCCGTGCCGGCCTTATCGCAGCCTTCGGCAGCTCCTACAAGGGATTCGATAAAATTCTGAAACCCCTCTCTTGAAAATCAAATGGCGATCCTTATCTAGGAATTATGCGATGCCGAAATAGGGTCGCGAATTTAACCCTTGCTGATTTTCAGGAGAAGTATCATGACCACTACTTTTTCTTTAGCTCCGTTGTTCCGCCACTCCGTTGGTTTTGATCGTCTTAATGACCTGTTCGAGGCCGCTGCCCGCAATGATTCGGCCAGTAGCTACCCTCCATACAACGTCGAGAAGCACGCTGAAGACCAATACCGCATCGTCATCGCAGCTGCGGGTTTCCTGGAAGAAGACCTGGAACTGCAAGTGGAGAACGGCGTGTTGACCGTCAGCGGCGGTAAGCGCGAAAACACCGCGCCCGACGTGACTTATTTGCATCAAGGCATCGCTCAGCGCGCGTTTAAACTGTCTTTTCGCCTGGCTGACCACATCGAGGTGCAAAACGCCGGCCTGGCAAACGGTCTGCTGAATATCGATCTGGTGCGTCTTGTGCCAGAAGAAGCCAAGGCCAAGCGTATCCCGATCAATGAGCAGAAAGTGCTGCAACATTGATTGAAGCGCTAAAAACTAGGAAGGCGCCCGATGGGCGCCTTCCTTTATTCCGCTCAAGCCGGGGTTACAGTTCTTTTTCCTGACTCAGCATCGCCACAAAGTCCGCCAATCCCAACGGTTCACTGAACAAATACCCCTGATACAAATGACAGCCCAGTTGCTCAAGAAACCGCAATTGTTCCGGCTTCTCCACGCCTTCGGCAATCACTGCCAGGTTCAGGCTGGAAGCCATGGCGACGATGGCGCGGATGATTTCGGCGTCGTTGGGGTCGGTGGTTGCGTCGCGGATGAAGGATTGATCGATCTTCAGTGCGTCCACCGGCAGGCGTTTGAGGTAGGTCAATGAAGAATAACCCGTGCCGAAATCATCCATGGCGAAGCTGACCCCCATTTTCTTCAGGCGGCGCATTTTGGCGATGGTGTCGTCCAGGTTTTGAATCACGATGCCTTCGGTGATCTCCAGTTTGAGCAATCTGGCGGGCAGGTGGTGAGTACGCAGGCTGCGTTCGACGCGCTCGACGAAGTCATTCTGGCGAAACTGTCGGGGGCTGATGTTGACGCACATACTGAAGTCGTCCGGGTCGATCAACGCTTCGCGCAATAGCTGACCACCGGCCTTGCACGCTTCATCGATAATCCAGGTGCCGACTTCCAGAATCATCCCGCTTTCTTCCAGCACCTGAATGAACTGGGTCGGTGCCAGAGCGCCCAGTTGCGGGTGTTGCCAGCGCAGCAACGCCTCAGTGCCGACGATGCGGTCGTCCCGTGCGTCCACCTGCGGTTGGTAATGCAGACTGAACTCGCCGCGCGCCAGGGCCAGGCGCAGATCGTTTTCCAGGCGCAGGCGTTCGCTGGCGGCTTTTTGCATGGTGCTGTGGAACAGTTGTGTGGTGTTACGCCCTGAATCCTTGGCCCGGTACAGGGCAATGTCGGCGCGCTTGAGCAGATCGGCCGGGGTCGAGCCGTGATCCGGGATCAAGGCCACGCCAATGCTCGGGGTGACCTGCAAGCGCTGGCCGTCGAGGAACATCGGTTGGGCCAACAGTTCGCGCAGGGTGTCGGCGAGACCACGCACCTGATGGGTGACCTCGGCCCGCGTGCCGTGCAGGCCGCTGATCAAGACCACGAACTCATCCCCGCCCAGGCGCGCCACGGTGTCTTCCATGCGCACGCTGGCCTCCAGCCGTGCCGTGATGATTTTCAACACGCTGTCGCCCACCGGATGCCCAAGGGAATCGTTGATGTGCTTGAAATGGTCGAGGTCGAGAAACAGCAGGGCACCGCGCAGGTTGTGGCGCTTGAGCAGGGCGATCTGCTGGCTCAGGCGATCCATCAGCAACGCGCGATTGGGCAGGTCGGTCAACGGGTCGTGGTAGGCCAGATGCTGGATCTGCGCCTGGGCGTTCTTCAATTGGCTGACGTCGCGGGCCGTCAGTAACAGGCACGCGGTTTCGTTCAAGGTGATGGGTTCGACCGACACATCGACCGTGAGGAGCTCTCCGTCTTTATTGCGCCCCTGCATTTCCCGGTGATGGACCCGGCCTTTTTCCTGCAAATCACTGATCAGCAAGGCGCGCTGCTTGGGGTCGGCCCAGATGCCTACTTCGTAGACGGTGCGCCCCAGCACGCTTTCACTGCTGTAGCCGGTCAAACGGCAGAAACCGTCATTGACCTCAAGATAGCGACCCGAATCTCGCTCGGTGATGGTGATGGCGTCGGGGCTGGAGTGAAAAGCTTTGGCGAATTTCTCTTCGCTGGCCTTGAGCGCGGCTTCGGCACGCTGCTGTTGGGTGATGTCGCGTAGGGTGGTGACGATGCACGGTTGGTCGTCGACCACGATCAAGCGGCTGGAGGTGATGCAGGTCAGCTGTTCGCCGTCCTTGTTCTGCAGGAACACCTCGAAATTGTCCAGGCCGTTGTCGCGGAGGATCTGCTGGTTGCGTTGAAGGCGGTGCGCAGGGTCAGCCCAGAAACGGACTTCACCGACGCTCAGGCCGATGATTTCATCGGCTTCCCAGCCAAACGTCTGGGTGAAGCTGGGGTTGATTTCGATGAACTGGCCGGTTTCGAAATGGGTGACACAGACCGGATCGGGACTGGCCTGAAACAGGCTGGCGAATTTTTCTTCGGAACTGCTCAAGCGTTGTTCGCGCTCGACCTGCTCGGTGATGTCCAGCAACGTGCCGGCCATGCGCAGCGGTTCACCGTTGGCGTCACGGTAGAGACGGGCACGGCTTTCGAGGAAGCGCGTGGTACCGTTTTCCAGTTGAATGCGGTAGGTGATCTGGTAATTGCCCGCCGGGCCCTCACGCAGACTGCGGTAGGCCTGGCGCATGGTGTTTCGGTCTTCGCCCGGTACACCCTCGAAAAAAGCATCGAACGACTCATGAAAGGGTTCGGGCTCCAGGCCGTGCAATTGCGCGGCGCGGGCCGACCCATACAACATGCCCGTGGGGATGTGCCAGTCCCAGGTGCCCAATTGCGCCGAATCCAGCGCCAGATCAAGGCGCTCCTGGCTTTCTTTGAGGGCCTGTTCGGCGCGTTTGTGTTCGGTGTTATCGAGAAACGTGCTGAGAATATAGGCGCAACCGTCCAGCTCGATCTTCTGTGCGCAGAGAATGCCATCGTGCACACGGCCATTGTTGGCGTGTAATTGGACTTCGAGGCTGATCGGTTTGGGTTTGCCCTGAACCAGTTCGAGTACTTGCAGGCGTTGTGCCGGCTGAACCCACAGGCCTATTTCCAGGGTGGTGCGGCCCAGAATGTCCTTGATCGGCCAGCCCAGCAGGCTTTCGAAATGTCGGTTGGCCTCGCAGATCAAGCCGTCTTCCAGGCGGGTCAGGAGCACGACATTGGGACTGAGGTTGTACAGGGTCGCAAAGCGCTTTTCCGACTCGCTGAGGTCAGCTGCCTGACTGAGCGCTAGGAACGGGAGACTTTCAGCAGTTTTGGGCATCGGTCAACAAACCTTGAGAAAGTTGGCAAACACGTCGATCCTTTTAGCACTTGTCAGGCCTGGCAGGGTTGAATTATCTGCGCGTCCAGTAAAGCCATGAACGCCCGTGCGGCATTGGATAAGGTTCGTTCGGTGTGCACGATGTAGCCTAGCTGGCGCGTGAGCTGTATGCCCGGTAACGGGATGCGCGCCACCTGATCGTCGAGCATGGTGCGGGGCAAAACGCTCCACGCCAGGCCGATGGAGACCATCATCTTGATGGTCTCCATATAGTTGGTGCTCATGGCAATGTTGGGTTTCAAGCCCTGAGCTTCGCACAAGCGGCTGACGATGTGGTGGGTGAAGGTATTTTCGCCGGGGAACACCGCGGGATAACGTGCGACGTCCATCAGGCTCACGGCGCCGCTGTTGACCAGAGGATGCTCGGGGGCCGCGACGAAATCCAGCGGGTCGTCCCAGACCAGCACCGCCTTGACCAGCGTGTGCGGTTCCGGGGCGAGGGTGATCACCGCCAGCTCGGCGCGGCCGTGGAGGATTTCGTCGTAGGCCACTTCCGAGTCGAGAAACTGGATGTCCAGCGCCACCTCGGGGTATCGCCGCGTGAACTCCCTTAATAGAGGCGGCAGGCGATGCAGGCCAATGTGATGGCTGGTGGCCAGAGTCAGGCGCCCGCTGACCTCGCCGGTCAGGTTGGTCAACGCCCGGCGGGTGTCGTCCAGCACGCTGAGGATTTGATAGGCCCTGGGCAGCAAGGCCCGGCCAGCCTCAGTCAGGCTGACTTCGCGGCCCAGGCGGTCGAACAGACGGACCTTGAGTTGCTGCTCCAAACCGGCGATTCGTTTGCTGATCGCCGGCTGCGTCAGGTGCAGGCGTTCCCCCGCCGCAGAGAAGCCTCCGGTCTCGGCAATGGCAATAAACGCGTTGAGATTGGCCAGATCCATAGTTGTATTCCAGTTGGTTATCCAAAGCATGAAAAATATGAATTTGAGTTATTTAATCATACCTCATAGGATTCACCTCACAAGCCGAGAGGTTATTGGGCTAACGGGTTAAAAAATCCGGGCCTCGATAACCGGCATAGAAACAAGTTGATGAGGAAACGTCTGATGGCCGGCAAAACGCTCTACGACAAGCTCTGGGATTCGCATGTGGTCAAACAGCGCGACGATGGGTCGGCGCTGATCTACATCGACCGTCACATCATTCACGAAGTGACGTCGCCGCAAGCCTTCGAAGGTCTGCGTCTGGCCGGGCGCAAGCCATGGCGGATCGATGCCAACATCGCCACCCCGGACCATAACGTGCCGACCACGCCTGAACGCAAAGGTGGTATCGAGGCCATCGTCGATCAGGTCTCGCGCCTGCAAGTGCAGACCCTCGATGACAACTGCGACGAATATGGCATCACTGAATTCAAAATGAACGACCCGCGTCAGGGCATCGTTCACGTCATTGGCCCGGAGCAGGGCGCAACCTTGCCGGGCATGACCGTGGTCTGCGGCGACTCGCACACCTCGACCCACGGCGCGTTCGGCGCGTTGGCTCATGGGATCGGTACGTCCGAGGTCGAGCATGTGCTTGCTACGCAGTGCCTGGTCGCGCAGAAAATGAAAAACATGTTGGTGTCGGTCGAGGGCAAATTGCCGTTCGGCGTGACGGCCAAAGACATCGTACTTGCCGTGATTGGCAAGATCGGCACCGCCGGCGGTAACGGTCACGCCATCGAGTTCGCCGGTAGCGCGATTCGTGACCTGTCCGTCGAAGGGCGCATGACCATCTGCAACATGTCCATCGAAGCAGGCGCTCGCGTCGGCCTGGTGGCGACCGATGAGAAAACCATCGCTTACGTGAAGGGCCGTCCGTTCGCTCCGAAAGGCGCGGAATGGGATTTGGCCGTTGAAGCCTGGAAAGACCTGGTGTCCGATGCCGACGCGACATTCGACACCGTGGTCAAGCTCGATGCCGCCCAGATCAAGCCACAAGTCAGCTGGGGCACCTCGCCGGAAATGGTGTTGGCCGTTGATCAAAATGTGCCGGACCCAGCCAAAGAGACCGATCTGGTCAAGCGTGGCTCGATTGAACGTGCGCTGAAGTACATGGGCTTGAAAGCCAATCAGGCGATCACTGATATCCAGTTGGATCGTGTGTTCATCGGCTCTTGCACCAACTCGCGTATCGAAGATTTGCGTGCGGCAGCGGACATTGCCAAAGGTCGCAAAGTCGCTTCCACCATCAAGCAGGCCATCGTGGTGCCGGGCTCGGGTCTGGTGAAAGCGCAGGCTGAAAAAGAAGGGTTGGACAAGATCTTCATCGAGGCCGGTTTCGAATGGCGTGAGCCAGGCTGCTCCATGTGCCTGGCGATGAACCCGGACCGTTTGGAGTCCGGCGAGCATTGCGCGTCCACCTCCAACCGCAACTTCGAAGGCCGTCAAGGTGCCGGTGGCCGCACCCACCTGGTCAGCCCGGCCATGGCGGCAGCGGCGGCGGTCAACGGTCGATTCGTCGACGTCCGTGACTTGATCCAACACTAAGGAGCCCAGCATGAAAGCATTTACTCAGCACACCGGCCTTGTCGCTCCTTTGGATCGTGCCAACGTCGACACCGATCAGATCATTCCCAAGCAGTTCCTCAAGTCGATCAAGCGCACCGGCTTTGGTCCGAACCTGTTCGACGAGTGGCGTTACATGGATGTGGGGCAGCCGTATCAGGACAACTCCAAGCGCCCGCTGAACAAGGATTTCGTGCTCAACAACGCACGTTATCAAGGTGCCAGTGTATTGCTGGCCCGCGAGAACTTCGGCTGCGGCTCCAGCCGTGAACACGCGCCATGGGCGCTGGAAGAATATGGCTTTCGCAGCATCATCGCACCGAGCTATGCCGATATTTTCTTCAACAACAGCTTCAAGAACGGTTTGCTGCCGATCATCCTCAGCGACGCGGAAGTCGATGAGCTGTTCCAGCAGGTCGAGGCTAATCCGGGCTACCAGTTGAACATCGATCTGGAAGCACAGACCGTGACCCGTCCTGATGGCAAAGTCCTGACCTTCGAGGTCGATGCCTTCCGTAAGCATTGCCTGCTCAACGGCCTGGACGACATCGGTCTGACCCTGATGGATGGCGAGGCCATTGCTGCTTTCGAGAGCAAACACCGTGCTAGCCAGCCGTGGCTGTTTCGCGACTGATCAATCTATTCGCAGGCAAGCCTGCTCCCACAGACTGAACACGTACCCCTGTAGGAGCGGGCTTGCCCGCGATAGCGTCCTGACAGATAAAAAATTCAAGGAATCTCCCATGACCAACACCGCCCACACCCAAGTCGTCCAGCGTCAATTCGGTGATCAGGCCGCGGCCTATCTGAGCAGCGCCGTGCACGCTCAAGGCACCGAGTTTGCTCTGCTACAGGCTGAAGTGGCCGGGCGTGGCGATGCGCGAGTGCTGGATCTGGGCTGTGGCGCAGGACACGTGAGTTTCAATGTCGCGCCGTCGGTGGGCGAAGTGGTGGCTTACGATCTGTCGCAGCAGATGCTCGATGTGGTTGCCAGTGCTGCAGCCGAGCGTGGTTTGAATAACGTACGGATCGTGTGTGGAGCGGCCGAGCGCTTGCCGTTCGAGGATGGCGAATTCGATTTCGTGTTCAGTCGGTACTCGGCGCATCACTGGAGCGATCTGGGTCTGGCCTTGCGTGAAGTGCGTCGGGTGCTGAAACCGGGTGGTGTCGCGGCGTTCATCGACGTCATGTCGCCGGGCAGTCCGCTGTTCGATACCTACCTGCAAAGCGTTGAAGTGCTGCGCGACACCAGTCACGTACGCGATTATTCTGCGGGTGAGTGGTTGCGCCACGTCAGCGAGGCCGGTTTATTCACCCGTAGCCACAGCCGCCAACGCCTGCGCCTGGAATACACCTCCTGGGTCGAGCGCATGCGCACGCCACCGGCGCTTCGGGTCGCGATTCTCGATTTGCAGCAGGCAATGGGCGCAGAAGTGCGCGAGTATTTCGAAATTACTGACGACGGCTCGTTCAGCACCGATGTGCTGGTGTTGTGGGCCGAGCGTTAGTCTGCTGTTCTTTCAAGAACAGTGACGGTTATCTTTTCAGGCGCACTTTCAGGCGCCGTTTGAATGAATTGAGGAAAGCATGAGCAAGCAGATTCTGATTCTCCCAGGTGATGGCATTGGTCCTGAAATCATGGCCGAAGCGGTCAAGGTGCTGGAACTGGCCAATGACAAGTATCAGTTGGGCTTCGAGCTCAGCCACGACGTGATCGGTGGCGCGGCCATTGACAAGCATGGCGTGCCCTTGGCCGATGAAACCCTGGCTCGCGCGCAGGCGGCTGATGCGGTACTGCTCGGTGCTGTCGGCGGTCCGAAATGGGACACGCTGGACCGTGCGATTCGTCCGGAAAAAGGCCTGCTGAAAATCCGCTCGGAACTGAAGCTGTTCGGCAACCTGCGTCCGGCGATTCTGTATCCGCAACTGGCCGAAGCGTCCACCTTGAAGCCGGAAGTGGTGTCTGGCCTGGATATCCTGATCGTTCGTGAACTGACCGGTGGTATCTATTTCGGTGCCCCACGAGGCATTCGTACACTCGACAATGGCGAGCGTGAGGGTTACAACACACTTCCTTACAGCGAGAGCGAAATCCGTCGGATCGCCCGCGTAGGTTTTGACATGGCCCGGCTGCGTGGCAAGAAACTGTGTTCGGTGGACAAGGCCAACGTCCTGGAGGCCAGCCAGCTCTGGCGTGAAGTGGTCGAACAGGTTGCCAAGGATTACCCGGACGTCGAACTGAGCCACATGTACGTCGATAATGCCGCCATGCAACTGGTGCGGGCGCCCAAGCAGTTTGATGTGATCGTCACCGAGAACATGTTCGGCGACATCCTTTCCGACCAGGCGTCAATGCTCACCGGCTCCATCGGCATGCTGCCTTCGGCGTCGCTGGATACCAACAGCAAGGGCATGTACGAGCCTTGCCACGGCTCGGCCCCGGACATCGCCGGGCAGGGCATTGCCAACCCGTTGGCGACGATTTTGTCGGTGTCGATGATGCTGCGTTACAGCTTCAACCTGCTGGCTGCGGCTGATGCGATTGAAAAGGCGGTGAGCCTGGTGTTGGATCAAGGTTTGCGTACTGGCGACATCTGGTCGGCCGGCAACGTCAAGGTAGGTACGCAGGAAATGGGCGATGCGGTAGTCGCCGCGCTGCGCAATCTGTAATATCTCGGGCCCGCTGCACTGCAGCGGCCCCACTTTTTTGTAAAAGGTGTAGTTGCGATGAAACGTGTAGGTCTGATCGGTTGGCGCGGTATGGTCGGTTCCGTGCTCATGCAGCGGATGCTGGAAGAGCAGGATTTCGATCTGATTGAACCGGTGTTCTTCACCACTTCCAACGTCGGTGGCCAAGGCCCGGCCGTGGGCAAGGATACTGCGCCCCTGAAGGATGCTTACAGCATCGAAGAGCTCAAAACCCTCGACGTGGTTCTGACCTGCCAGGGTGGCGACTACACCAATGAGGTGTTCCCGAAGCTGCGCGAAGCCGGTTGGCAGGGTTACTGGATCGATGCCGCTTCCAGCCTGCGGATGCAGGATGACGCGGTGATCGTGCTGGACCCGGTGAACCGCAAGGTTATCGACCAGCAGCTCGATGCCGGGACCAAGAACTACATCGGCGGCAACTGCACGGTCAGCCTCATGCTGATGGGCCTGGGCGGCTTGTTCGAAGCCGGTCTGGTGGAGTGGATGAACGTCATGACCTATCAGGCGGCCTCCGGTGCCGGCGCGCAGAACATGCGTGAACTGATCAAGCAGATGGGCGCCACTCACGCCGCCGTGGCTGACGAACTGGCCAACCCGGCCAGCGCGATTCTCGACATCGACCGCAAGGTCGCTGAAGCCATGCGCAGCGAAGCCTTCCCGACGGAAAACTTCGGCGTGCCATTGGCTGGCAGCCTGATCCCCTGGATCGACAAGGAACTGCCGAACGGCCAGAGCCGCGAAGAGTGGAAGGGCCAGGCCGAGACCAACAAGATTCTGGGTCGCTTCAAGAGCCCGATCCCTGTGGACGGTATCTGCGTGCGTATCGGTGCCATGCGCTGCCACAGCCAGGCGCTGACCATCAAGCTGAACAAGGATGTGCCGA
The DNA here is from genome assembly GCF_056680425.1 of Pseudomonas sp. ASL3. NCBI lineage: Bacteria > Pseudomonadati > Pseudomonadota > Gammaproteobacteria > Pseudomonadales > Pseudomonadaceae > Pseudomonas > Pseudomonas sp. ASL3. Next base: position 1,574,007 of record NZ_CM155281.1, read on the forward strand.
TTGCCGATATCGAAGGCATGATCAGCCAGCACAACCCTTGGGTGAAGCTGGTGCCGAACCACCGTGAGGCGAGCATTCAGGAGCTGAGCCCCACGTCCGTCACCGGCACGTTGAACATCCCGGTCGGTCGTCTGCGCAAGCTGAACATGGGCTCGCAATACTTGGGCGCATTCACCGTCGGCGACCAGTTGCTGTGGGGCGCGGCCGAACCGCTGCGCCGCATGCTGCGAATCCTGCTGGAACGTTGATCCGCTAACGACTCCAAATGAAAAACCCGCTTCTCAATCGAGACGCGGGTTTTTTATTGCTTGGCAAATCGCCCTCTCGAATGAATTCGCTCACGGATGGGGGTACGCCGAAAACTGGATGCCCGACACAATTCCCCTGTAGGAGCTGCCGAAGGCTGCGATCAACCGGGGACCGGTTGCGAAGGTTTATCTAGGGAAGTCCGTTCCGGCCTTATCGCAGCCTTCGGCAGCTCCTACAGGGGTTGAAGGCGGCAGGTCAGGCGTGCGCCTCTATACGTTCCTTGCTCCATTTCCTGCCCAGCGCCATGCCGGGCCGTTCGATGTAGCGGTAGGTCAGCGCTGAAACGCCCAGCACCACCACCAGCTCAACGACGATCAGCAGATTGTCGAGCACCACGCTACCCGTGCTGATGTAACGAGTAGTAAGCCCCACGATTTCACCGGGTAGATCAATCATCAGTGTCCGACCGGTGACCTTGGCCGCCACCATCACACCGATAGACGTCACGAAAATTACCGCCGCATGGGTCATGTAGATCGAAAACCAGCGCGTGCCCAGCCAGGTAAACAGACCTCTGCGTAACTGCGTCGAGATCCAGCCGGCTTCGAACGCCAACACTCCGACCGCCAGGCAGAACAACAAGCCCAGCAGGGCGTCCTGTGGGGTGTCGCTACGGGTCATTACCAGATAGATCACTGTCAGGATCAGCACCTCCAGCACGCTGCCGAGCAGCAGGCTCAGACGCAGACCTTGCAGCCGGTTGTAGACCTGATACGTCACGCCGCCAGCGAAGAAGCAACCCAAGCCCCTCAACACGTTATCGGTCAGTGGCGTGCCCTTGAAATAAAGCGCCAGCAAGGCAAACGCGGCGATGGCAGCGAAGACCTTGCCCGAGTGTCTGGGCAAAGCCAGGGCGATCAAGCCAAACAGCAGCCACACGTAATACTGGACGCTGACGAACCATGACGGGTAATTGAACGACAGTGCATTGGCTCCAGGCCACCACGCCTGTAGCAGCAGCAGGTTGGGCAGTATCTCGCCCTGCGCGCGATCCCCGCCGAAGCTGGGGCTGGAGGTGATCAGCTTGATGCCCTCGAAACCGATGAATACCACCAGCATCACCACATGCAGCGGGTACACACGGCAGGTGCGGGTGATCATGAACTGCCGCAATGCCTGCCCTGAACCCAGTGCGCTGGCGTACTGCTGAGAGAGCACAAAGCCGCTAAGCGCGAAAAAGAACTCGACCAGATAGTTGGCGTTCCTGAACAGCGCCAACTCCGTGACGCTTTGCAGCACGTGGGAGTGATGCACCACGATGAACAGGGCAAACAACCCCCGAACACTGTCGAGCACCTGGAATGGCTTCATTGCGGTCGTCCTGGCCGGTGGATGAACTGTCGCCCGAATAATGCCCGCTTGGCGAGTCAGTTTGCACGTCACTTTTAATATCCCGATATATGGGATATGAATTTACATATTGAGATAAGTTGTGCTTCAGGTTTATAGTCGTCGCATGACTTCATATCCGAAAAATAAAACAGGTGAAGCGATGCAAGCGCAATTGATCGCGCTCGATTGGGGGACGACCTCTCTTCGTGCCTATCTGCTCGGCGAACACGGCCAGGTGCTGGAACAGCGCTCATTGAGCGCGGGCATCATGCAGTTGCCGACCGCGCCACGGCTGATTGCTGGCGTGATGTGTGCCGATGGATTCGAATTGGCGTTCGATCAGGCGTGCGGTGATTGGCTCGACGCGCAACCCGGGACACCAGTGATTGCCTGCGGCATGGTTGGCAGCGCCCAGGGCTGGCGTGAGGCGGTGTATCGGGAAACCCCGGCGGATGTCGCCGGCCTCAGCGCCGCCTTGCAGACTGTGCGTAGTCTGCGTGGGGTCGATGTACACATCGTTCCCGGCGTGCTGCAGCGCTCGACCTTGCCCAATGTGATGCGCGGCGAAGAAACCCAGGTATTGGGCGTTCTCGCCAGTCTGCCCAGCGCAACGCCCCGCCAGTCGTTGTTGATCGGTTTGCCTGGCAGTCATTCGAAATGGGTGCAGGTCGCCGAGGGCTGCATTGTCCATTTCGATACCTTCATGACCGGCGAGGTCTACGCCGCGCTCAGTACCCATACCATCCTCGGCCGCACGATGCAGGCCAGCGACACCTTCGACGCCGAAGCCTTTGATCGCGGCGTGAGGATTGCGCTGTCGAGCGATGGCGCAGCGGGGCCGCTGTCGACGATGTTCAGCTGTCGGACCCTCGGTTTGACCGGCGAACTCAGCGCTCGCGCGCAACCCGACTATCTGTCCGGCCTGTTGATCGGCCACGAACTGGTCGCGCTTGCTGCTTTGCAGCGGCCGCAGCCCGGAACACCACTGCCTCCCATCATCCTGATTGGCAATACCCAGCTGTGCGCGCGTTATTCACGTGCGCTGGCCGCCTGCGGTTTCGCTCAGGTGACCTTGGCCGAACAGGCCACCGAACGCGGTTTGTGGCAGTTGGCGGTGCAGGCCAACTTGCTCAATCCCACTCTTGCAGAGGTCTGACATGCTTAAACAAACACTGGTTAAAAACGGCTTGATCGCCATCCTTCGCGGCTTGCGCCCGGAAGAAGCGGCGTCCATCGGCGAGGTGTTGTATCAGGCGGGTTTCCGGGTCATCGAAGTACCGCTCAACTCACCACAACCCTACGACAGCATCCGCATTCTGCGCTCGACGCTGCCCGCCGATTGCCTGATCGGTGCTGGCACGGTGCTGACGCCTGAGCAGGTCGGCCTGGTCAAGGAGGCGGGCGGCCAGGTGATCGTCATGCCACACAGCGATCCCAAGGTGCTGCGCGCGGCCAAAGCGGCGGGGTTGTTTCTGTCGCCGGGTGTCGCCACACCGACCGAAGCCTTCGCCGCACTGGCTGAGGGTGCGGACGTGCTCAAGCTGTTCCCGGCCGAGCAGATGGGCCCGGCGGTGGTCAAGGCGTTGCTGGCGGTATTGCCGGCCGGCACGGCACTGATCCCGGTAGGGGGGATCACCCCGGACAACATGCAGGTGTTTATCGATGCCGGCGTGGCCGGGTTCGGCCTTGGTTCCGGGTTGTTCAAACCGGGCATGAGCGCGGCTGATGTTGCCGAGCGGGCCAAGGCCTATGTGTCGGCATGGAATGAATTGAGCTGATCAGGCGCCCTGAGCGCTGCATCCAATAAGAGAAGGCACACATGAAAATTACCAAACTCACCACGTTCATCGTCCCGCCGCGCTGGTTATTCCTCAAGATCGAAACCGACCAAGGCGTGACCGGTTGGGGCGAACCCGTGGTCGAAGGGCGTGCGCACACCGTCGCGGCGGCGGTGGATGAGCTATCCGATTACCTGATTGGCAAGGATCCGCGCAACATCGAGGACATCTGGACCGTGCTCTATCGCGGCGGTTTTTACCGCGGTGGGGCAGTGCATATGAGCGCTCTGGCCGGGATCGATCAAGCGCTGTGGGACATCAAGGGCAAGGCTCTGGGTGTCTCGGTCAGCGATTTGCTCGGCGGCCAGGTGCGCGACAAGATCCGTGTGTATTCCTGGATTGGCGGCGATCGCCCGGCGGACACCGCACGCGCCGCCAAAGAAGCCGTCGAACGTGGTTTCACCGCTGTGAAGATGAACGGTACCGAAGAGCTGCAATTTCTCGATTCCTTCGAAAAAGTCGACCTGGCGCTGGCCAACGTCGCCGCCGTACGTGATGCGGTCGGCCCCAACGTCGGCATCGGCGTCGACTTCCATGGCCGGGTGCACAAGCCCATGGCCAAGGTGCTGATGAAGGAGCTTGATCCGTACAAACTGATGTTCATCGAAGAGCCGGTGCTCAGCGAAAACTACGAAGCCCTCAAGGAACTGGCGCCGCTGACCAGCACGCCGATTGCCCTTGGGGAACGGCTGTTCTCGCGCTGGGATTTCAAACGGATACTGAGCGAAGGCTACGTCGACATCATTCAACCCGATGCCTCGCACGCTGGCGGGATTACCGAAACCCGCAAAATCGCCAACATGGCCGAAGCCTACGATGTCGCCCTGGCGCTGCATTGCCCACTGGGGCCCATTGCGTTGGCCGCCTGCCTGCAACTGGACGCGGTCTGCTACAACGCGTTTATCCAGGAACAGAGCCTGGGCATCCATTACAACGAAAGCAACGACCTGCTCGATTACATCAAAAACCCGGAAGTGTTCGACTACGACAAGGGCTTCGTGAAGATCCCCAACGGGCCGGGTCTGGGCATTGAAATCAACGAGGAATACGTCAAGGAGCGCGCTGCCATCGGTCATCGCTGGCGCAACCCGATCTGGCGCCATGCCGACGGCAGTTTTGCCGAGTGGTAACAGGTCGCCACTAATCCCCTGTAGGAGCTGCCGAAGGCTGCGATAACGTCGGCACGGCGTTCAATCGTAATCAACTTTACGACTGCTTCGCAGCCGATCGCAGCCTTCGGCAGCTCCTACAGGGGTGTCGATCCCCAGCCTTAATAACCATAAAAAAGAGGCACCCCCATGCAATCTCAAGCCTTCACAGGCAAGGCGTCGCTTGTGACGCCAAGCCGCAAGCGTTTTTTCATCATGGTGCTGTTGTTCATCACGGTAGTGATCAACTACCTGGATCGCAGCAACCTGTCGATTGCCGCCCCGGCATTGACCACCGAGCTGGGGATCGATCCGATTCATGTCGGCTTGATCTTCTCCGCGTTCGGCTGGACCTACGCCGCCATGCAGATCCCCGGTGGCTGGCTGGTGGACCGCGTGCCACCGCGCATTCTCTATAGCGTCGCGCTACTGCTGTGGTCACTGGCAACCATCATGCTCGGCTTTGCTGCCAGTTTTATCGCGCTGTTTGTTCTGCGCATGGCGGTGGGCGCTCTCGAAGCGCCAGCTTATCCGATCAACAGCCGCGTGGTGACCACCTGGTTCCCTGAGCGTGAGCGGGCGACCGCCATTGGCTTCTACACGTCTGGGCAGTTTGTCGGTCTGGCGTTCCTGACGCCGGTGCTGGCCTGGTTGCAGACGCAGTTCGGCTGGCACATGGTCTTCGTCAGTACTGGCGTTGTGGGCGTGGTCTGGGCGTTGATCTGGTTTCTGATCTATCGCGAGCCGCGTGACTTCAAAGGTGTCAATCAAGCGGAAATCGAGCTGATTCGCGACGGCGGCGGGTTGGTGGACATTCAGGCCAGCACCGAGAAAAACAAACGTGGTTTCAGTTGGCTGGATCTGGGGATCGTACTGAGCAAGCGCAAACTCTGGGGCATCTACCTGGGCCAGTTCTGCCTGAACTCGACGCTGTGGTTCTTCCTGACCTGGTTCCCGACCTACCTGGTGAAGTACCGCGGCATGGACTTCATCAAGTCCGGTCTGTTGGCGTCACTGCCGTTTCTCGCCGCGTTTATCGGTGTGCTGTGCTCGGGGTTTTTCTCCGACTGGCTGATCCGTCGCGGCAGTAGCGTGGGGTTTGCCCGCAAGCTGCCAATTATTGGCGGGCTGTTGATTTCAACCTCGATCATCGGCGCCAACTACGTCGAGTCGACGCCGCTGGTGATTGCCTTTCTGGCGCTGGCATTCTTCGGTAACGGGCTGGCCTCGATCACCTGGTCGCTGGTCTCCACCCTGGCACCTGCGCGCTTGCTGGGATTGACCGGAGGCACCTTCAACTTCATCGGCAACCTGGCGGCGATCACCACGCCCATCGTGATCGGCTTTCTGGCGTCGGGGGATTCCTTTGCGCCGGCGATCACCTACGTCGCGGTGCTGGCGCTGCTGGGTGCGCTGTCGTACATCCTGTTGGTGGGGAAGGTCGAACGCATCGAGTTGTAACCGCTGCAAGCTGGCGACGATAATGCCGCCAGCTTTCTGACTTGATAAGGCGTGATATGCAGCACGATTCAATCGACCCTGCGAAAAGCGGCGCCCCCAAGGACACCGCGCCCACTGGCACCCAGACCCTGCTTCGTGGCTTGGGCGTGGTCCAGGCCGTGGCCAGCGGCGCCCGTGACCTCAAGGAAATCGCGCGGATCATCGGTACCACGCGCAGCACGACCCACCGTTTGGTCAGTTGTCTGGTAGACGAGCGTTACCTGCGGGTCTTGCCGCACGTCGGCTACCTGCTGGGGCCCAAGCTGATCGAGCTGGGCTTTCAGGCTCGCGAAGAAGTACCGCTGGCGATTCTGGCGCGTCCGTACCTCGACGAGTTGTCAGCGCTGACCGGCGATACCGTGCACCTGGCGATTCGTGAGGGCGACGATGTGCTGTACCTGCACAAGAACCCCGGCCGCAATGGCCCGGAAATGCGCTCGCGGGTCGGCCACCGTATGCCGCTGGCGCGCACCGGGATTGGCAAGGCGTTGATGATCGATTGCCCGCAGGACGAGTGGCAGCGTCTGTATCAGATCAGCCTGCCGGTGGATGGGAAGCCTGCCGTGTGGCCACAGCATCAGGAGCAGTCCTGGGAGCAGTTCCAGCAACGAATGCTGGACTATGTAGCGGGCGGCTACGCATTCGATCTGGAAGACAACGAACCGTCGATTCGCTGTGTCGCGGCGCCAGTAAGGGATGCCAGCAACGCCATCGTTGCCGGCATCAGTATCGCCAGTACCGTGCCTTACATGCCCCTGGAGAAAATGGCCGAGTTGATTCCGCTGATCAAACAGACCGCAGCGCGACTCTCGGCCGAGTTGGGGGCGAAAGCCTGAATCAGGCTTTCAAGGTCGCCATGTCGATCACGAAGCGGTACTTCACATCGCCCGCGACCACGCGCTCAAAGGCTTCATTGATGTTGTTGATGTCCAACATCTCGATGTCGCAGGTAATGTCGTGTTCAGCGCAGAAATCCAGTACTTCCTGGGTTTCCGCCAGACCGCCGATCATCGAGCCGGCCAGCACGCGGCGTTTCATCACCAGATTGACCGCATTCACTGGGGGGGTAATCGGCTCGACCAGCCCGACCAGGATGTGCACGCCATTGAAACGCAAGGTTTGCAGGTAGGGGTTGAGGTCGTGTTGCACCGGAATGGTGTCCAGCAGGAAATCGAACTTGCCGGCAACGGCTTTCATCTGTTGGGCATCGGTGGACACGATCACATGGTCGGCGCCCTGACGACGGCCTTCTTCAGCCTTGGCTTCGGAACGGGTGAACAGCGTGACTTCCGCGCCCATGGCTTTGGCGAACTTGATGCCCATGTGGCCCAGACCGCCCATGCCGAGGATGCCGACCTTGTGGCCCGGTTTGACGCCGAAATGCTTGAGCGGCGAGTAGGTGGTGATGCCGGCGCACAGAATCGGCGCTGCGCTGGCCAGGTCCAGTTTCTCGGGAATGCGCACGACAAAGCGTTCGCTGACCACGATGCTGCTGGAGTATCCGCCCATGGTCAGGCTGCCGTCGACGCGATCGCGGGACGCGTAAGTCTGTGTCGGACCTTCCAGGCAGTATTGCTCGAGATCGGCTTCACAGGCTTCGCAATGGCGGCAGGAATCGACCAGGCAGCCAACACCGACGACATCGCCGACCTTGTAGCGACTGACGTTCGCACCGATGGCGCTGACCTTGCCGACGATTTCATGGCCGGGCATCAATGGATACGAGGCAAACCCCCATTCGTTGCGTGCCTGGTGGATGTCGGAGTGGCAGACGCCACAGTAAAGAATCTCGATCGCCACATCATCGGCTCGCGGACTGCGGCGCTCGAAGGTCATGGGGGCAAGGGGAGCGGTCGACGTTTGAGCGGCGTAACCGATGGCTTTGATCATGTTGAACCTCGCAAGACAATGACTGGGGTGTAGCGGACCATTTTGGCTGCGCAGAGCGTTGCCGAATATGACCATTTCTCCGGGTGATATGCCTGATCCTGCAGGCATGTGGTTGTCTGACACATTCTCTGCGCCGGATGTTCAAAAGAATGTGTTGATCACGGATCCCTTGTAGGAGCGGGCTTGCAACTACGCGTCCCGCCGCGATGGCGGCGTGACTGACACACCGCATCAAGCTAATCGCGGGCAAGCCCGCTCCTACAAAGGATTGCGTTTACTGTCAGCGAAAAAAAGGCCCCCGAAGGAGCCTTTCTCTTGCCACTTGAAGCCTGAAGCTTGTCGCTGCAAACCTACATATTCGGGTAAGTCGGGCCGCCGCTGCCTTCAGGTGCCACCCAGGTGATGTTCTGCGACGGGTCTTTGATGTCGCAGGTCTTGCAGTGCACGCAGTTCTGCGCGTTGATCTGGAAGCGCTTCTCGCCGTCTTCCTGGGTGATCACTTCATACACGCCAGCCGGGCAGTAGCGCTGTGCCGGTTCGTCATACAGCGGCAGGTTGGTGCCGATCGGGATGCTCGGGTCGGCCAGCTTCAGGTGGCAAGGCTGTTCTTCTTCATGGTTGGTGCTGGAGAGGAAGACCGAGCTGAGTTTGTCGAAGCTGAGCTTGCCATCCGGTTTCGGGTAGGCAATCTTCGTCGAGTCGGCGGCCAGCTTCATGCAGGCGTAGTCCGGCTTGGTGTCGTGCAGGGTGAACGGGATCTTGCCCGCGAACAGGTTCTGGTCGATGAAGTTGAACGCGCCACCGAGGATCGGACCGAACTTGTGCAGGGCCGGGCCGAAGTTGCGGCTGGCGAACAGTTCCTCGTACAGCCAGCTGGCTTTGAACGCCTCGACGTACGTGGTCAGTTCATCACCGCCTTCCTTGCCGGCGAACAGTGCATCCGCGACCGACTCCGCGGCGAGCATGCCGGATTTCATCGCCGTGTGGCTGCCCTTGATCTTAGCGAAGTTCAGGGTGCCGAGGTCGCAACCGATCAGCGCGCCGCCGGGAAAGACCATTTTCGGCAGCGAATTCAGGCCGCCCTTGCAGATGGCGCGGGCGCCGTAGCTGATGCGCTTGCCGCCTTCCAGATACTGTTTCAGCACCGGGTGGTGCTTGAGGCGCTGGAACTCATCGAAGGGTGACAGGAACGCGTTGCTATAGGACAGGTCGACGATCAGACCGACCACCACCTGATTGTTTTCCAGGTGATAAAGGAAGGAGCCGCCGGTGTTCTCGGTGCCCATCACGTCCAAAGGCCAGCCGGCGGTGTGCACCACCAGACCCGGTTGGTGCTTGGCGGGATCGACTTCCCAGATTTCTTTCAGGCCGATGCCGTAATGCTGGGCGTCGGCTTCGGTGTCGAGGTTGAAGCGCTTGAGCAGCTGCTTGCCGATATGACCACGGCAACCTTCGGCGAACAGCGTGTATTTGCCGCGCAGTTCCATGCCGGGAGTGTAGAGGCCTTCTTTGGGATGACCTTCGCGGTCGACGCCCAGATCACCGGTGATGATCCCGCGGACCACGCCGTTCTCGTCGAACAGTGCTTCCTGAGCGGCGAAGCCCGGGTAGATTTCGACACCGAGGTTTTCCGCCTGCTGAGCCAGCCAGCGGCACAGATTGCCCAGGGAGATGATGTAGTTGCCTTCGTTGTGCATGGTCTTGGGCACGAACAGGTCAGGCACTTTGGTGGCGCTGTCGGCGCTTCGGAGTACGAAGATATCGTCGCGGGTGACCGGTGTGTTCAGCGGAGCGCCGAGTGCTTTCCAGTCCGGGAACAATTCGTTCAGGGCGCGAGGTTCGAACACGGCACCGGACAAGATGTGAGCGCCTACTTCGGAACCTTTTTCCACCACGCAGACGCTGATTTCCTTCCCGGCTTCGGCAGCCTTCTGTTTCAGGCGGCATGCGGCGGAAAGGCCCGCGGGGCCGGCACCGACGATGACCACGTCGAATTCCATGTATTCGCGTTCCACAGGCTATCTCCTACTCAAGGCTCAACAGTATTTTTTTATATGAAGCGAGTGAAGCGGGGCGCAAGTGACATTCGCTGCCATCCGCGTCGCAAAGGGGCGCATTATATCTACACCGTCGCGCAGGTCCAATACAAACGTTTGTTTGAATTTGCTGTAGGCCAGATAAATCAAAGAGGCGCGGCTTATGACTGGCCATTTTGCCGTATTGACCAGAAAAGACGTTCCGGTCAAGATACGGGCGGTTTTGCGCTCGCCGTAGGCTGACCGCTGGTTTCAAGGGCACCTCTAAAAAGCGTTGCGAGCGCGGTGCAGGCAATTTCGGCGACAAACCGCGGATTGCGTAGTTTACATGCCTTGATGGGTACTGCCTGCACAGGTGCAGTTGTTTTTAGAGGTGTCCTTTTTACCGACGTGTATCAATCGCCAGGTCCGCCCGGGCGACTTTCTTTTCACCGGAGAGTAACGAGGAATCCATGAAGGTTCTTGTAGCTGTCAAACGAGTGGTCGACTACAACGTCAAGGTTCGCGTCAAAGCGGACAACTCCGGCGTCGATCTCGCTAACGTCAAAATGTCGATGAACCCCTTCTGCGAAATCGCTGTGGAAGAAGCCGTACGCCTGAAAGAAAAAGGCGTCGCGACCGAGATCGTCGTCGTTTCCATCGGTCCGACCACTGCTCAAGAGCAGCTGCGTACCGCTCTGGCACTGGGTGCCGATCGCGCCATCCTCGTTGAATGCGCCGATGAGTTGAACTCCCTGGCGGTGGCCAAGCTGCTCAAGGCAGTGGTCGACAAAGAACAACCGCAGTTGGTGATCCTGGGCAAACAGGCCATCGACAGCGACAACAACCAGACCGGCCAGATGCTGGCGGCGCTGAGCGGCTACGCCCAGGGCACCTTCGCCTCCAAGGTCGAAGTGTCGGGCGATAAAGTCAGCGTCACGCGTGAAGTCGACGCCGGCCTGCAGACGGTTTCCCTGAGCCTGCCGGCGATTGTGACCACCGACCTGCGTCTGAACGAGCCACGTTACGCCTCGCTGCCAAACATCATGAAAGCCAAGAAGAAGCCGCTTGAAGTGCTGACTCCGGACGCTTTGGGCGTGTCTACCGCCTCCACCAACAAGACCCTGAAAGTCGAAGCGCCAGCGGTACGCAGCGCAGGTATCAAGGTCAAGTCGGTGGCTGAGCTGGTCGATAAACTGAAAAACGAAGCGAAGGTAATCTAAATGACTATCTTGGTTATTGCTGAACATGAGAACGGTGTCGTTGCTCCGGCAACCCTGAATACCGTGGCTGCCGCTGCAAAAATCGGTGGTGATATTCACCTGCTGGTGGCGGGCGCCAACGTGGGTGCCGTGGCTGAAGCCGCTGCGAAAATCGCGGGTGTTTCGAAAGTGCTGGTGGCTGATAACGCGACTTACGCGCATCAGTTGCCAGAAAACGTCGCGCCATTGATTGCTGAGCTGGGAGCTGGTTACAGCCACATCCTGGCTGCGGCCACTGCCAACGGTAAAAACATCCTGCCACGGGTTGCCGCGCAGCTGGATGTCGATCAGATCTCCGAGATCATCACCGTTGAAAGCGCTGACACCTTCAAGCGTCCGATCTACGCCGGTAACGCCATCGCTACCGTGCAATCGAGCGCTGCGGTCAAAGTGATCACCGTGCGTGCCACCGGTTTTGATCCGGTGGCGGCTGAAGGCGGTTCGGCTTCGGTTGAAACGGTTGCGGCGGCTCACGATGCAGGCAAGTCCACCTTCGTTGGCGAAGAACTGGCCAAGTCCGATCGTCCCGAACTGACCGCTGCCAAAATCGTCGTTTCCGGCGGTCGTGGCATGCAGAACGGCGACAACTTCAAACACCTGTACGCTCTGGCCGACAAGCTGGGCGCTGCTGTCGGTGCTTCTCGCGCCGCAGTCGACGCAGGTTTTGTACCGAACGACATGCAGGTCGGTCAGACCGGCAAGATCGTTGCGCCACAGCTGTACATCGCGGTCGGTATTTCCGGCGCGATCCAGCATTTGGCTGGTATGAAAGACTCCAAAGTGATCGTTGCGATCAACAAGGACGAAGAAGCGCCGATCTTCCAGATCGCCGATTACGGTCTGGTGGCGGACTTGTTCGAAGCCATACCTGAGTTTGAGAAGCTGGTTTAATCCAGGCTCTTAACTTATAAAGAGAACCCGTTCATTTCGGGCTGTGTGAACTGGCGGTGCGCCGAGTACTTCGATGCGCCGCAGACTTCCACGGTCTTTGATGAGCGGGTTTTTTATTGGATTCGATTAAGGATTGACCCATGAGCAAGCCTCGGCTGCTATTGCCATCGCTTCTTTTAGGCCTGTTCATGTTGCCGACGTCGGGTTTTGCTGCGGGCAAGTGTGAGCGCCTGATCGTGACCGGCAGCCCCGATGCGCCACCTTATCTCTGGCGTGATCCTCAGGATCCGAAACACCTGATGGGGGCCAATGCCGATCTGCTCAAACAGGCTGCGCAGGAAATTGGCCTGAAAGTGGAATTGCTGTATGCCGGCAAGCGCAGTCAGGCGCTGGACGAAGTGCGCAGCGGACGCATGGACCTGTTGGCCGATGCGCCACTGATGGCATCCGAACTCGAGTCGCTGGATTACATCCATCCTTCAATCACCCAGAACGAAATCCTGGTCTGGACCCGGAGCGATCATGCGCAGCCATTCAATGCGCTGGCCGATCTGCACGGCCATCCGGGTGCGATGTCGGAAAGGATCCGCCTGACTCCGCCCTTCGAGGCGGCAGTCACGGAGCATCTCAGCCTGGAACACACGGCGAATCTGACCCAGGCATTTCAAAAACTGATGCTGGGTCAGGTCGAATACGTACTGGCGGGTCGCTACGCCGGGTTGGCGATGACCCATACCCTGGGGTTGTCGGCGGCCGTTATTGCCCAGCCTTTGCCACTGGATAAGCCGGGCCTGTATCTGGGATTGTCGTTCAACTCGGCCTGCAATGAACCGTGGTTGCGCGGACAGTTGGCGAGAAAGATGACAGAATTGGCCGCTTCTGGCCTGGCAGGTGAAGCGGTGAAGCGCAATCTAGAGCTCTGGAACGCGCAATTGTTGCAGCCGGCGAGCGTCTCAAACAAGTAGGAATGTTTTCGTGAGTATTCGACCTTTATTCGTCGCCACGGCCCTTGCTGCCCTGGTCGGCTGTGCCAACGATCCGGCACCGATCGCACAGTTGCGACTGACCGACCAGGCGGTCGAACAAGCCAAAGCGGTGGGCGCCACCGAAGAAATGCCAGAGATGACACTGGCTCAGTCGAAATTGATTCAGGCCCACGCCGACATGGCTGACGAGTCTTTCAAGGACGCGCGGATGCAGGCCGAGCAGTCGGAACTCGATGCGCGGCTCGCCGAAGCCCGGGTTCTGACCGAGAAGAGTCAGGAGCAATTGAGCCAACTCAATACCCGGCTCAATCGCCTGCGCAAGCAAGTGGGAGAAGTTGAGGGAGTCGCTCAGTGAATCGTATCCCTCGCGTGATCAGTGTGTTCATGTTGTTGGGTTCGGCTGGCCTTTATGGCTGTGCGGGGCATCAGAGCAGTGAGCAGGCATTGCAGCAGGCCAGCGCTGACTTCCAAAAAGTCAAAGAAGATACCAATGTCCTGCGCAGTGCACCCAGGGACGTTATTCGCGCCGGCGAGTCGTTGGGGCGTGCCGAGCGTCTGTCCAATTATTGGGGCAGCGGCGAGGATGTCAGGCATTACGCTTACCTTAGTCGTCGTTACAGCGAAATCGCCCGCGAGCACAGCAACCTGATGCTCAATCAGGAGCAGTTGGCCAAGTCCGAGCTGGAGCGCCAGCGTTTGCAACTGGCGCTGCGTGAAGCCAAATTGTCCAGCGTTCAGCAGCAGGGTAAATGGCTGGAAGAGCAGATGGTTGCCTTGGCCACCCAGACCGATCGCGGGCTGGTCATGACCTTGGGTGACGCTCTGTTCGACACTGGGGAAACGGAGCTCAACAGCTCGGCTAACCGCGCGTTGCTCAAGCTGGTGCAGTTTCTCCAATTCAATCCCAAGCGCATTGTGCGGATCGAAGGGTATACCGACAGTACTGGTGACAAGCAGGAAAACCTTACGCTTTCCAAGGCGCGAGCGCAGTCGGTGGCTGATGTGCTGGCGGATCTGGGTATTGATGACGCGCGTATTCAGGTCGAAGGTTACGGCGATGAATTTCCGATTGAAGTGAATGCTTCCGAGCGGGGCAGGGCAAAGAATCGTCGTGTTGAAATCGTTTTCTCGGACGACAAGGGTCGTTTGGGCGCGACGCGTTAGGTGTTTGGTAAAAAGCCCGGTGGCCGAGAGGTGCCGGGCTTTTTTGCGCGCATAAACTGCTGAACCTCGGCTCGTTTGCCCTACAATTTTTATCATCAATGCACAGTAGGGCTATCATTTATAGAAACTGTCCCAGTACACTTCTTAACTGTTACGGTAGGCGTCCGTATTAAAAGCCATATAAAAATAAGTTGTCAGCAGCACCGAGGGCCGGGTCATGACCAATCTTTTGCTTTATCAACGTATTGCTCAGCAGTTGGCTGAGGATATTCGTCGCGGCGTTTATCAGCCCGGTGAGCGAGTACCGTCTGTTCGCAAGATGAGTTCGCAGCTCAACGTCAGTCATGCGACGGTGTTGCAGGCGTATGCGAACCTTGAAGATCAGGGTTTGATTCGTGCGCGGCCGCAGTCGGGTTATTACGTGCACCAGACGCCGGCCCTGACTGCGCAGACCCCGGATATCGCTCGCGTAGAGCGCCCCGGTCTGGTTACTCGCAGCAGCATTATCCAGCAGGTTTTGGTCGAGTCGCGCCGTGAAGGCGTGTTTCCGTTGGGCGCGGCAGTACCTCACGTCGACTATCTGCCGGTGCGTGCACTGCATCAGCAGTTGGCAAAAGTGACGCGCTTTCAAAGCCCAAGGGCCTTCAGTTATATGTTCAGCCCCGGTTTTGAGCCGTTGCGCCGTCAGGTTGCCATTCGGATGCGTGACGCCGGTGTGGTGGTCGATCCGTCCGAGGTGGTGATTACCCACGGCTGTGTCGATGCGCTGCAAATGTCCTTGCGGGTCTTGACCCAGCCCGGCGATCTGATCGCGACCGAGTCGCCGACCTATTACGGCTTGCTGCAAATGGCCGATCTTCTGGGGCTTAAGGTCATCGAGATCCCCAGCGATCCTGCCACCGGCATCAGCCTCGAAGCGTTGCAACTGGCGGCTAACCAGTGGTCGATCAAGGCACTGGTGATGACGTCGCGCCTGAGTAACCCCTTGGGTGGGACCGTTCCCGAAGAGCGACAGAAGCACCTGCTGCGCCTCGCCTCGGATTTCGATATTCAGATCGTTGAAGACGATATTTATGGCGAACTGATGTTTGAGCTCGGGCGAACCAAGGCGCTGAAGGCCTTTGATCGGCTGGGGCGGGTGATTTATTGCTCGAGCTTTTCCAAGACGTTGTCTCCCGGTGTTCGTATCGGCTGGATGATTGCCGGTAAATACCAGGCTGAAATCCAGCGTTTGCAGACGTTCAGCACCCATTCGGCGTGCAGCGTCACGCAAATGGGGGTGGCCGCTTATCTGGAAAACGGCGGTTATGACCGGCATTTACGCTTTATTCGTCTCGAATACCGGAAGAATTTGAGTGCCTTCCAGTTGGCGGTGCAGCAGTACTTCCCTGAAGGCACACAAATGAGTCGTCCTATGGGAGGATTTATCCTGTGGGTGAGCTTGCCGGGGCGTGTCAATACGCAGGAATTGCATGTTCGAGCGCTGGAACAAGGGATCAGCATCGCGCCAGGACTGATTTTCAGTAATACAGAGCAGTTCAATCACTGCATACGTCTCAACTGTGGTATCCCGTGGAACCGTGAAGCCGAGCGCGCACTTATGACGCTGGGGATGCTCGCCAAACAACTGTGTCAGGAGACGGCGCAAGCGTATTAGCCTGTTTGTCCGGGCCGCGGAGCCCGCGTCAGGCGTTTATGATCGGGTCTTGATTTGCCAGCTTGTCACGGACGGTACAACAGGTGAGCATATAGCTCTCTGCCTTTCTGCCGTTGTATCTATGAACTCTTTTCGTTGTATTGGGTTGTTGCTGATTCTGCTGCTCAGTGCTTGCGACGCTCAGAACGCACCTGCGCCCAAGCCTAAAGTTGCCGCTGAAGTGAAGGCTGCTGCGCAGGCAGATTCGGTTTCAGCCAAGCCACCCGTCGCGCCATCTGCACCCGTTACAGGGTCGGTACATGAGCCGGTACCCAAGGTGCCGGTTGTACCTGTGATGATTACCCGGGAGCCACCTTCTCCGTTGAAAAAGCCGGTTGTCGTCAAAGCGCAGGCCTCCAAGGTTGCACCCGGCGACGCCAGGCACGAATCGACTTCTGACAAGTCGCGTGCGCCCATCGCCAGCAAGAGCAAGCCAGCGAGTGAGGTTGTAGAGCAGACCAGTCTCGCCAAGCCAGCTCTGGATCTGAGCCTGCCGACGAATATGGTCAAGGAGATGGAGCCCGTTGGCACGGTGGCGCCCATCACCCCTAAGGCGCTGCTGCCGCCGCTGCTCGGTGAGAAAAAGACTGCCCCGAAAACGCCTTTCCAGCTCAATGGTCGCTTGCTGAACAACGAAATGCAGTTGCAGCTGCGTAACGAGAGCCGACAGCAAATCGATGGCGCTGCCCTTGATTTCGAATTCAAGCAATGACGCTATTGCGTTGTCCGCGGACGACCTGATTTCAAACGGCCGTTTTAGCGGGTACTATCTCCCGGTAAATCAACCATTGCCTGTAGCGAGGATATTCGTCATGGACTGTCGTCCGGATTGCGGGGCCTGCTGTATTGCACCCTCCATCAGTTCGCCCATTCCTGGCATGCCAAATGGCAAAGCTGCTGGAGAGCGTTGCCTGCATCTTTCTGTCGAATCGCTTTGTGGTCTGTTCGGCAGGTCAGAGCGGCCGGCGGTCTGTAGCGCATTCGCGGCGGACGAAGAGGTCTGTGGCTCGAGCCAGTCCGAGGCTATTCGCCTGATTGGCTGGTGGGAGCAGGCGACGGCTGTGGCTTGATGGGTGCAGGGTGATCTGAATAGCCGGGGTAGAGCTGAATTTACCGCCAACCGATTTACCAGAACTTTGACAACAAGGAATAAAACAATGGGTTCGCTGCATCGGATAGCTGTTGTGTGTGGTTTGACTGTGTTGATGGCTGCTGCCGCCCAGGCCGAAGATTGGCAAGTTGCCAAGGATGAAGGCGGCATCAAGGTGTCCTTGAGCGAAGTGGCGGGTTCCCAATACAAGGCGTATCGCGGTGTCACCACGATCAAGGCGAGCGTGGCCAAACTGCGCGGCCTGCAGGAGGATGTAGTCGGTGCCTGCGCCTGGATTCATGAATGCAAATCGCAGAAGTTACTCAAGCATGATGGTGCGATGAGCTGGACCTATACCCAGTTCAATACCCCGTGGCCTGTAACCCCGCGCGACTCGGTGTTGATGGTGACCACCGAGGAGGGCGCCGATGGCAGCCTGACGCGCACGCTCAAGGGGCAGCCCACTTACATTCCTGAAGAAAAAGGCTTTGTCCGGGTCGCGCAGGTGGAGGGGTTCTGGAAGTTCGTTCCCAAGGGCGTCAATCAAACTGAAGTGACTTATCAGGTTCACACCGAGCCGGGTGGCAGCGTGCCGTCGTGGCTCGCCAACAAGTTTGTCGTGGATGCTCCGTTCGATACACTTAAGGCGTTGAAGGCAAAAGCCGAGAATTGATCGGGAGAATTCGCAGCGGGACGCGTAGTTGCAAGCCTGCTCCCACACAGGCTGTGTGAAAACCCCAACAGAAAACTGAACTGCATGTTCGTACGTCAATTCTGAAATAGATCGGCTGTTGGACAGACCTGAATTTCACGTAGGAACGCGATTTTCAGGTCAGTTTTTAATCAGTTAATCGGTCGCGGAGGTTTTCACACAGCCTGCACAGTAGAAGGGTTCGGCGCGATATCCCTGATGATCGAGTAGGAGGCGGATTTACATCCGCCGTCCTCTCACACCACCGTACGTACGGTTCCGTATACGGCGGTTCAGGTTATGCGGCTAAGCCGGTTTATCGTATCCAGTATCGAGACTAGCCCGAGTTGATCCCACAGTTTCTTCGGCAACACTTGATTCATATGTGACGCTCCCGAGTTCCACCAAGGGCCTCGACCATTGACTGCTGACTTCCAAGCGCGAGCCTCGTCGAGCCCCAGACGCTTCAGGTTGCGGGCCCTCGTCGAGGGTTGCTTCCATTGACGCCAGAAGACACAGCGAAGTTTGCGTCGCACCCAGCCATCAAGCTCTTCAAGTGGCCGCTTACTCTGGCTCAACTTGAAATAGCCCGCCCACCCCCTTAGCACAGGGTTGATTCGTTCGATGACGCTCGCCATCTTGTGGCCCCGAGCACCGCGCAGCAGCTCTTTGAGCCGGTCGCACAAGCGACCCAGACTCATCGTCGCTACTCTTAGTCTCGGCTGTCGATGCAAACTCATCCCATAACCCAGATAGTCACACTTCCACGGTCTTGCTACTCGGCTCTTTTCCCGATTCAACGTCAGTTTCAGACGCCGATTCAGGAAGCGCTCGACGCTGTTCAGCACACGCTCGCCAGCACGACAGCTGCTCACATAAATGTTCGCATCATCGGCATAGCGCACGAAGCGATGCCCCCGCCGTTCCAGCTCGCGGTCGAACTCGTTGAGCAGGATATTCGACAGTAACGGCGAGAGCGGGCCGCCTTGCGGCGTCCCTTCCTGCCGCTGGCTGGCGATCCCACCCGACATCACTCCGGCTTCGAGGTAACGGCGGATCAGCTTGAGTACCCGCTTATCTTCGACGTGGCGCTGCACATAGGCCATCAAGATGTCGTGATTAACTCGATCAAAGAACTTTTCCAGATCGAGCTCCACGCACCAACGGTGCCCCGCCGCCACATGGGCGCGGGCGGTTTCGACGGCTTGGTGGGCGCGTCTGTCCGGACGGAAGCCAAAGCTGTAGTCCGAGAACAGCGGGTCGAAGATCGGGGTGAGCTGTTGCAGCAATGCCTGTTGGATCAGGCGATCCACGACGCAGGGAATACCCAGCTGTCTTGTGCCGCCTTTGGGCTTGGGGATATCGACGGCGCGTACACCTTGCGGGTGATACTCGCCGGCCAGCAGCCGTGCCTTGAGGGTCGGCCAATACTGATTCACGTAGCCTGCCAATTCGTCGACCGTCATGCCATCGGCACCCGGCGCGCCCTTGTTGCTGACCACGCGTTGGTACGCACGCCGAAGGTTGGCCGGTGCAAGCACCCGCTCCAGCAGCGTTTCCGGCTCCGCTTTCGTCCACGTCACAGACGCCGCCGACACCTTTGCGCTGTCAGCCGTCATCCTCGGATTCTGTCCGGGACTCGGAGTAACAGTCTTCTCTTGGAGAAATTTCTGCATTTCGGTATTCAACGAGACTCTGTCGCCTACTGGCGGCATAACCTGTTCGGCCCTTGGTGACGGGGTTATTCGCCACTTACTACGGCCTCGGCTGACTTCTGCACGCTCATCCCGTCGCCTCTCGACGCTCGGTAGCACAGTGGCAAACGTGCAGATCTCCCAGGGTAATTCGCGCGACCTTCCTGCTTATGCCTGTCGGATCTACGTCACAGCGTTCCGTGCAAGTATCGGGCTTTGACGATTATGGCCGTCTCACCCCGCTGCGCCGCCTAATCCGCTTCCTGTTCGTCAGGCCAGCATTTTGCCTCGGGCTTCCTTCGGATTCGCAGTCACCCACGACACCCTTGCCTCTGGCTAACACTTCCCCTTGCCGGGTGTGTAGAGGACTTTCACCTCCAAGTCACCAGTGAGGCCACCACAGCCAAACTGGTTGCGCTGACGCGCAACGCGCCATGCCTGGCGCACCAATAAAAAAGGGCTGCCAATGGCAGCCCTTTTTAGTTTTCGGCGTTTCGGCCGAGAACTTAC
The DNA here is from genome assembly GCF_056680425.1 of Pseudomonas sp. ASL3. Lineage (NCBI taxonomy): Bacteria > Pseudomonadati > Pseudomonadota > Gammaproteobacteria > Pseudomonadales > Pseudomonadaceae > Pseudomonas > Pseudomonas sp. ASL3. The sequence goes on from NZ_CM155281.1 coordinate 1,594,023, forward strand.
TTGCGATCTTCGAGGGGGACGATGTCGCGGGACACGTAACCGGTGTACAGCTGGCGAGGACGGCCAATCTTGTACGGGCTCGAGAGCATTTCTTTCCAATGCGAGATCCAGCCGACGGTCCGCGCCAGGGCGAAGATCACGGTGAACATGCTGGTTGGAATGCCGATAGCTTTGAGGATGATGCCTGAGTAGAAGTCTACGTTCGGGTACAGCGAGCGTTCGATGAAGTACGGGTCGGTCAGGGCGATCTCTTCCAGGCGCATGGCCAGTTCCAACTGTGGATCGTTGGTGATGCCCAGCTCTTTGAGTACTTCGTCGCAGGTCTGCTTCATCACTGTGGCGCGTGGGTCACGGTTTTTGTAAACGCGGTGACCGAAGCCCATCAGTTTGAACGGATCGTCTTTGTCCTTGGCCTTGGCAATGAATTTGTCGATATTCGAGATATCACCAATTTCATCGAGCATGGACAACACGGCTTCGTTGGCGCCGCCATGTGCCGGACCCCAAAGGGCGGCGATGCCTGCAGCGATACAGGCAAACGGGTTGGCGCCCGAGGAGCCCGCCATGCGCACGGTAGAGGTCGACGCATTCTGTTCGTGATCGGCGTGCAGGATAAAGATCTTATCCATGGCCTGGGCCAACACCGGGCTGATCGGTTTGATCTCGCAGGGGGTGTTGAACATCATGTGCAGGAAGTTTTCGGCGTAGTTCAGGTCGTTACGCGGGTACATCATGGGTTGCCCCATGGAGTATTTGTAAACCATCGCTGCCAGGGTCGGCATCTTGGCAATCAGGCGGATCGCCGAAATTTCGCGATGCTGCGGGTTCTTGATGTCCAGGGAGTCGTGATAGAACGCCGACAGGGCACCCACCACGCCGCACATGACGGCCATCGGGTGAGCGTCGCGACGGAAGCCGTTGAAGAACGTCTTCAACTGTTCGTGCACCATCGTGTGGTTTTTCACGACGATGACGAATTGGGCTTTTTGCTCGGCAGTCGGCAGTTCGCCGTTGAGCAGCAGGTAGCACGTTTCCAGGTAATCCGACTGGTCGGCCAGTTGCTCGATCGGATAGCCGCGGTGCAGCAGAATGCCGTTATCACCATCGATATAGGTGATCTTCGACTCGCAAGAGGCGGTCGACATGAAACCAGGGTCAAATGTGAAGCGGCCGGTGGCGGTGAGACCGCGGACGTCGATTACATCGGGACCAACGGTGCCGGTCAGAATGGGCAGCTCGACGGGGGCTGCGCCCTCGATGATCAACTGCGCTTTTTTGTCAGCCATGTGGCCTCCTATTTATGCTTCAAATCATCAGACAGACCCCCCACGCAGGGCCCGCACCACTATAGTGAGATAAATTCTAAAGTCAATTTGCGTAAAGTCATGCACAGGAAGGCTCTTGGCGCGACTTTTCCTCGAAAATCCCCGCCGTTTACGCCTTTTGATTCGCTGGCGCAATTGCCTATTTGGGTGAGGTCTGCGCGTTGTCATTAGTGACCTAACTGTCTATACTCGGCGTCCGACCGCCAGGGGCTTTTGGCCCTGTTTTCATGGGGGTCGTCACTCCCTGGGTGGTGGGTACCTGACCAGTGCACTTCCCAACAACTTTGCCCTGATTGTTAGGGGCTCTTCAGTGTGAAAAAAAGCCGTGAATAGCCAACGACCTGTAAACCTCGACCTAAGGACCATCAAACTCCCAGTCACTGCTTACACGTCCATTCTTCATCGTATCTCCGGGATTATTCTCTTTGTCGGCCTTGCCATCATGCTTTATGCATTGGGTAAATCGCTCGGCTCCGAGGAAGGTTTCGGCGAAGTGAAGGCGTGTTTGACCAGTGTGCTAGCCAAGCTAGTGATTTGGGGCCTGCTGTCCGCCTTGCTGTATCACCTGGTGGCAGGTATTCGCCACTTGATCATGGACATGGGCATCGGTGAAACGCTGGAAGGCGGCAAACTGGGCTCGCAAATCGTTCTCGCCGTATCCGCGGTGCTGATCGTTCTGGCGGGAGTATGGATATGGTAACCAACGTCACAAACCTGTCGCGTTCGGGCCTCTATGACTGGATGGCGCAGCGCGTATCTGCGGTCGTGCTCGCGGCTTATTTCATCTTCCTGATCGGATACCTCATCGCACACCCAGGCCTGGGCTACGCCCAATGGCATGAGCTGTTTGCGAACAACTGGATGCGTATCTTCAGTCTGCTGGCCTTCGTTGCTCTGGGCGCTCACGCCTGGGTCGGCATGTGGACCATCGCGACCGACTACCTGACGCCGATGGCGCTGGGCAAGTCCGCGACTGCAGTACGCTTCCTTTTCCAGTCAGTATGCGGCATTGCCATGTTCGCTTACTTCGTCTGGGGTGTGCAGATTCTTTGGGGTATCTGATTCATGGCTAACATTAATACGCTTTCTTTCGACGCCATCATCATTGGCGGCGGCGGTGCCGGCATGCGCGCAGCATTGCAGCTGGCCCAGGGTGGTCACAAGACCGCTGTAGTCACAAAGGTATTCCCGACTCGCTCCCACACCGTTTCCGCTCAGGGTGGCATCACCTGCGCCATCGCTTCGGCCGATCCGAACGATGACTGGCGCTGGCACATGTACGATACCGTCAAGGGCTCCGACTACATCGGTGACCAGGACGCTATCGAATACATGTGTTCCGTAGGCCCGGAAGCGGTCTTTGAACTCGAGCACATGGGTCTGCCGTTCTCCCGTACCGAACAGGGTCGCATCTATCAGCGTCCATTCGGCGGTCAGTCGAAAGACTTTGGCAAGGGCGGTCAGGCTGCACGTACTTGCGCTGCTGCCGACCGTACCGGTCACGCACTGCTGCACACCCTTTACCAGGCCAACCTGAAAGCCGGCACTGTATTCCTCAACGAATACTATGCAGTGGATCTGGTGAAGAACCAGGATGGCGTGTTCGTCGGCATCATCGCGATCTGCATCGAAACCGGCGAGACCTCCTACATCCGCGCCAACGCGACTGTACTGGCAACGGGCGGCGCTGGTCGTATCTACTCGTCGACCACCAACGCCCTGATCAATACCGGTGACGGTATCGGCATGGCGCTGCGTGCAGGCGTGCCGGTCCAGGACATCGAGATGTGGCAGTTCCACCCGACCGGCATCGCCGGCGCAGGTGTACTGGTCACCGAAGGCTGCCGTGGTGAAGGTGGTTACCTGATCAACAAGCACGGCGAGCGTTTCATGGAGCGTTATGCTCCGAATGCCAAGGACCTTGCCGGTCGTGACGTGGTCGCGCGTTCCATGGTCAAAGAGATCATCGCCGGTAACGGTTGTGGTCCGGATGGCGACCACGTAATGCTCAAGCTCGATCACCTGGGCGAAGAAGTACTGCACAGCCGTCTGCCAGGGATCATGGAACTGTCCAAGACCTTCGCTCACGTCGATCCAGCGGTTGCTCCGATTCCCGTGGTTCCAACCTGCCACTACATGATGGGCGGCGTTGCCACCAATATTCATGGTCAGGCGATCACCCAGGATGCTGCCGGGGTGGACACCATCATTCCAGGCCTGTTCGCTGTTGGCGAAGTAGCTTGCGTATCGGTCCATGGTGCCAACCGTCTGGGCGGCAACTCGTTGCTCGACCTGGTGGTGTTCGGTCGTGCTGCCGGCATCCATTTGGAGCAAAGCCTGCGTGAAGGTGTTGAGTACCGTCGCGCCACTGAAACCGATGTTGACTTTGCCCTCGAGCGCCTTGCTGGCTTGAACTCGCGGACCACCGGTGAAGATGTCGCTTCCCTGCGTAAAGAACTGCAAAGCTGCATGCAGAACTACTTCGGTGTGTTCCGTACTGGCGAATACATGCAGAAGGGTATTGCTCAGCTGGCAGGTCTGCGTGAGCGGATCGCCAACGTCAAGATCAACGATAAGAGCCAGGCGTTCAACACGGCCCGTATCGAAGCGCTGGAACTGCAAAACCTGCTCGAAGTTGCCGAAGCTACGGCGATTGCTGCGGAAGTTCGTAAAGAGTCCCGCGGCGCTCACGCCCGTGAAGACTTTGAAGATCGCGACGACCAGAACTGGCTGTGCCACACCCTGTACTTCCCGGGTGAAAAGCGTGTAGCCAAGCGTGCCGTGAACTTCTCGCCGAAGACTGTTCCGACTTTCGAACCCATGATTCGGACTTATTAAGGGTGGCCGATATGTTGCAAGTCAGTGTTTATCGCTACAACCCGGATCAGGACGCCGCGCCGTTCATGCAGGAATTCCAGGTCAATACCAATGGTAAAGACATCATGGTCCTGGATGTGCTGGCCCTGATCAAAGAGCAGGACGAAGGCTTCTCCTATCGTCGCTCTTGCCGTGAAGGCGTCTGCGGTTCCGACGGCATGAACATCAACGGCAAGAATGGCCTGGCGTGCATCACGCCGCTGTCTGCCGTGGTCAAGGGCAACAAGCTGGTGGTACGTCCATTGCCTGGTTTGCCAGTTATTCGTGACTTGGTCGTCGATATGAGCATCTTCTACAAGCAGTACGAGAAGGTGAAGCCATACCTGCTGAACGATACGCCGGCTCCGGCCATCGAGCGTCTGCAGTCGCCTGAAGAGCGCGAGAAGCTGGACGGTCTGTACGAGTGCATCCTGTGCGCTTGCTGCTCGACTTCCTGCCCGTCCTTCTGGTGGAACCCTGACAAGTTCCTTGGTCCAGCTGCACTGCTGCAAGCCTACCGTTTCCTGGCTGACAGCCGTGACAACCAGACCCAGGAACGTCTGGCTTCGCTGGATGACCCGTTCAGCGTATTCCGCTGCCGCGGGATCATGAACTGCGTGAGCGTGTGTCCGAAGGGCCTGAACCCTACCAAGGCTATCGGTCACGTTCGCAGCATGCTGCTGCAAAGCGGCATCTGATTTGACTGTTGTACTCGTAGAACCGTTGCACCTGTAACTGATGTACCCGTACTAACTGCGGCGCAGGCTTCAACCGGCGCCGTAGTTTTAACTTGAGCAGTAGCTCACAAAGCTGCGGCTCTTATTTTGAAGAAATGAGACCAGCAGGGGCATCCGGGCTGGTACCCGGACTATCTGCGTGATCCTTGGTGGCTTGTCTTAGTCGCTGTACATGGACTTTTTCAGGTTTGCTATGGTGTCTTCGCCGGTGGTGTCCCCTTACCGAGGGTGACCAAGCATGCAAGAAAGCGTGATGCAGCGCATGTGGAACAGTGCCCACCTTTCCGGTGGTAACGCTGCCTATGTGGAAGAGCTCTACGAGCTCTACCTGCACGACCCTAACGCTGTGCCAGAAGAGTGGCGCACCTACTTTCAGAAGTTGCCTGCTGACGGCAGCACTGCCACCGATGTTTCGCATTCTACAATCCGCGATCATTTCGTCTTGCTGGCCAAAAACCAGCGCCGCGCTCAACCGGTTTCCGCCGGCAGCGTGAGCAGCGAGCACGAGAAGAAGCAGGTTGAAGTCCTGCGAATGATCCAGGCTTACCGTATGCGTGGCCATCAGGCAGCCCAGCTCGATCCGCTGGGCCTGTGGCAACGTCCTGCGCCAGCCGACTTGTCGATCAATCATTACGGTCTGACTAACGCTGATCTTGATACAACTTTCCGTGCCGGCGATTTGTTCATCGGCAAAGAGGAAACCAGCCTACGCGAAATTCTCGATGCGTTGCAGCAGACATATTGCCGCACCATCGGCTCGGAATTTACCCACATCGTCGATTCCGAGCAGCGTAACTGGTTCATGCAGCGCCTCGAAAGCGTGCGCGGGCGTCCAGCGTTCTCCGCTGACATCCAAAGCCACTTGCTCGAGCGCGTGACTGCGGCCGAAGGCCTGGAAAAATACCTGGGTACCAAATACCCCGGCACCAAGCGTTTTGGTCTGGAAGGCGGCGAAAGCCTGATTCCGATGCTGGATGAACTGATTCAGCGTTCAGGCTCTTACGGCACCAAGGAAATCGTGATCGGCATGGCCCACCGTGGTCGTCTGAACGTCCTGGTCAACACCTTCGGCAAGAACCCGCGCGACTTGTTCGACGAGTTCGAAGGCAAGAAAAAGGTCGAGCTCGGTTCCGGTGACGTCAAGTATCACCAGGGCTTCTCGTCCAACGTGATGACCACCGGTGGCGAAGTCCACCTGGCGATGGCATTCAATCCGTCTCACCTGGAGATCGTTTCTCCTGTGGTGGAAGGGTCGGTGCGTGCACGTCAGGATCGTCGTAACGATCCGACCGGTGACAAGGTTCTGCCAATTTCCATCCACGGTGACGCTGCGTTCGCAGGTCAGGGCGTGGTCCTGGAAACCTTCCAGATGTCGCAGACTCGCGGCTTCAAGACGGGCGGCACGATCCATATCGTCATCAACAACCAGGTTGGTTTCACCATCAGCAACCCGGAAGACTCGCGCTCCACCGAGTACGCCACCGACGTTGCCAAGATGATTCAGGCGCCGATTCTCCACGTGAATGGCGATGACCCTGAAGCCGTCGTGTTCGTGACCCAGCTGGCCATCGACTACCGCATGCAGTTCAAGCGTGACGTGGTAATCGATCTGGTCTGCTACCGTCGTCGCGGTCACAACGAGGCTGATGAACCAAGCGGTACTCAACCGTTGATGTACCAGCAGATTGCCAAACAGCGCACCACTCGCGAGCTGTATGCCGAACGTCTGACCAAGGCCGGCATTCTCGATGACGCCCGTGTTCAGGCAAAAATCGATGACTATCGCAATGCGCTGGACAACGGTCTGCACGTTGTAAAAAGCCTGGTCAAAGAGCCGAACAAAGAGTTGTTCGTCGATTGGCGTCCGTATCTGGGCCACGCCTGGACCGCTCGTCACGACACCCGTTTCGACTTGAAGACCTTGCAGGAACTGTCCGCCAAACTGATGGAGCTGCCAGAAGGCTTCGTGGTTCAGCGTCAGGTTTCGAAGATCTACGAAGACCGTCAGAAAATGCAAGCCGGCGGCCTGCCGATCAACTGGGGTTACGCCGAAACCATGGCGTACGCAACCCTGGCGTTCGAAGGTCACCCAATACGCATCACCGGTCAGGACGTTGGTCGCGGTACGTTCTCGCACCGTCATGCGGTGCTGCACAACCAGAAAGATGCTGCTACCTACATTCCTCTGCAGAATCTGTACAAAGGTCAGCCGCGTTTCGACCTGTACGACTCCCTGCTGTCGGAAGAAGCGGTATTGGCGTTCGAGTACGGTTACTCGACCACCGAGCCGAATGCACTGGTTATCTGGGAAGCTCAGTTCGGCGACTTCGCCAACGGTGCCCAGGTGGTTATCGACCAGTTCATCACCAGTGGCGAGCACAAGTGGGGCCGTCTGTGCGGTCTTACCATGCTGCTGCCTCACGGTTATGAAGGTCAGGGTCCGGAGCACTCCTCTGCGCGTCTGGAGCGTTACCTGCAGCTGTGCGCCGAGCACAACATTCAGGTCTGCGTACCGACGACACCGGCTCAGATCTACCACTTGTTGCGCCGTCAGGTGATTCGTCCTCTGCGTAAGCCATTGATTGTGCTGACGCCGAAGTCTCTGTTGCGTCACAAGCTGGCGATTTCGACCCTGGAAGATCTGGCCGAAGGCTCGTTCCAGACAGTTATTCCGGAAGTCGATGCGCAGGATCCGGCCAAGGTCGGTCGTGTTGTGTTGTGTAGCGGCAAGGTCTACTACGATCTCCTGGAAAAACGCCGTGCCGAAGGTCGTGATGACATCGCCATCGTGCGTCTTGAGCAACTGTACCCGTTCCCGGAAGACGACTTGATCGAAGTCCTGGGCCCGTACAAGAACGTCAAGCACATCGTCTGGTGTCAGGAAGAGCCGATGAACCAGGGCGCCTGGTACTGCAGCCAGCATCACATGCGTCGCATTATCAGCGGTCACGACAAGGCATTGTTCCTTGAGTACGCTGGTCGTGAAGCGTCTGCCGCTCCGGCTTGTGGCTATGCATCGATGCACGCTGAGCAGCAGGAAAAACTGCTGCAAGATGCCTTCACTGTTTAATGCCTTCGCGCATCAGAAACCGAATTTAAGGAACCACAGATAATGGCTATCGAAATCAAAGCCCCCACTTTCCCGGAATCGGTTGCCGACGGTACCGTTGCCACCTGGCACAAAAAGCCAGGCGAAGCTGTCAAGCGCGACGACCTGATCGTTGACATCGAAACCGATAAGGTTGTGCTTGAAGTTCTGGCTACTGCTGACGGCGTATTGGGCGCTATCGTCAAGAACGAAGGCGACACCGTTCTTTCCGACGAATTGCTGGGCTCTATCGAAGCGGGCGGCGCTGCTGCTTCTGCTCCTGCTGCCGCGGCCCCTGCTGCTGCACCGGCTCAGGCCGCTGCTGCTCCAGCCGCTGCTGACGAAGATGCAATCGCTGCTCCAGCTGCTCGCAAGCTGGCTGAAGAGAACGGCATCAACCTGGCCAACGTGAAGGGCACCGGTAAAGACGGTCGCGTCACCAAGGAAGACGTGGTTGCTGCTGTCGAAGCGAAGAAATCCGCTCCGGCCGTTGCTCCAGCGCCTGCCAAGGCTGCCGCTGCTTCCCCTGTGTTCTCTGCCGGTGATCGCGTTGAAAAGCGTGTTCCGATGACCCGCCTGCGTGCCAAGGTTGCCGAGCGTCTGGTTGACGCTCAGTCGAACATGGCGATGCTGACCACGTTCAACGAAGTCAACATGAAGCCGGTCATGGACCTGCGTTCGAAGTACAAGGACCTGTTCGAGAAGTCCCACAACGGCGTACGCCTGGGCTTCATGTCCTTCTTCGTGAAAGCGGCCACCGAAGCCCTGAAGCGCTTCCCCGCGGTCAATGCCTCGATCGACGGCGCCGACATCGTTTACCACGGTTACTCCGACGTCGGTGTTGCTGTTTCCAGCGACCGTGGCCTGGTAGTACCGGTTCTGCGTAACGCCGAACTGATGAGCCTGGCTGAAATCGAAGGCGGCATCGCCAACTTCGGCAAAAAAGCCAAAGACGGCAAGCTGACCATGGATGACATGACCGGCGGTACCTTCACCATCTCCAACGGTGGTACCTTTGGCTCGCTGCTGTCGACCCCGATCGTCAACCCACCACAAGCCGCTATCCTGGGCATGCACAAAATCCAGGAGCGTCCAATGGCGGTCAAGGGTGAAGTCGTGATCCTGCCGATGATGTACCTGGCACTCTCGTACGACCACCGTTTGATCGACGGCAAAGAAGCAGTGACCTTCCTGGTTACCATCAAAGACCTGCTGGAAGATCCGGCTCGTCTGCTGCTGGATATCTGATAAAACAGCTGCAAGCTGCAAGCTGAAAGCCGCAAGAGGGTTGCGTTGGGGCTTTGGCTTGTAGCTTGTTGCTTGGAGCTTGCCGCTAAAAGAGGATTTTTTGAATGTCGCAAAAATTTGACGTAGTAGTGATTGGCGCGGGCCCTGGCGGTTATGTTGCCGCTATCAAGGCTGCGCAACTTGGTCTCAAGACTGCCTGCATCGAGAAATATCAGGATAAGGAGGGCAAACTGGCTCTCGGCGGTACTTGCCTGAACGTCGGCTGCATTCCATCCAAGGCGCTGCTGGACAGCTCCTGGAAATTCTATGAAGCCAAGAATGGCTTCAAAATCCACGGCATCTCGACTTCCGACGTGACCATGGATGTGCCAGCGATGGTTGGCCGTAAATCCACCATCGTCAAAGGTCTGACCGGCGGCGTAGCCAGCCTGTTCAAAGCCAACGGCGTCACCTCCCTGCAAGGCCATGGCAAGCTGCTGGCTGGCAAGAAGGTTGAATTGACCAAGCCTGATGGCTCGGTTGAAGTGATCGAAGCCGAGCACGTGATCCTGGCTTCCGGTTCGCGTCCGATCGACATTCCACCGGCTCCAGTTGATAACAACGTTATCGTCGACTCCACCGGCGCCCTTGAATTCCAGCAAGTTCCGAAGCGCCTGGGCGTGATCGGCGCTGGCGTCATCGGTCTGGAACTGGGTTCCGTCTGGGCTCGTCTGGGTGCACAGGTGACCGTTCTCGAAGCACTGGAAAAATTCATTCCAGCCGCTGACGAAGCCGTTTCCAAAGAAGCGCTGAAGACCTTCACCAAACAAGGTCTGGACATCAAGCTCGGCGCACGCGTGACCGGTTCCAAGGTCAACGGCGAAGAAGTCGTGGTGACTTACACTGACGCGACTGGCGAGCAGCACATTACCTTTGACCGCCTGATCGTTTCCGTGGGCCGTCGTCCGGTGACCACTGAACTGTTGGCTTCCGACAGCGGCGTGAACCTCGACGAACGTGGCTTCATCTTCGTCAATGACCAGTGCGAAACCAGCGTTCCGGGCGTCTACGCCATCGGCGACGTGGTTCGTGGTCTGATGCTGGCGCACAAAGCCTCGGAAGAGGGCATCATGGTCGTCGAGCGCATCAAGGGCCACAAAGCCCAGATCAACTACGACCTGATTCCTTCGGTTATCTACACCCACCCGGAAATCGCATGGGTCGGTAAAACCGAGCAAACCTTGAAGGCTGAAGGCGTTGAAGTTAATGTCGGCACCTTCCCGTTCGCTGCCAGTGGCCGTGCCATGGCTGCCAACGACACGGGTGGTTTCGTCAAGGTCATCGCTGATGCCAAGACAGACCGCGTTTTGGGCGTCCACGTGATTGGCCCGAGCGCTGCCGAGCTGGTACAGCAGGGCGCTATCGCTATGGAGTTCGGCACCAGTGCCGAAGATATCGGGATGATGGTCTTCTCTCACCCGACGTTGTCCGAAGCGTTGCACGAAGCGGCACTGGCAGTGAATGGCGGCGCCATCCACATCCAGAACAAGAAAAAACGCTAAGACAATAAGAAACCACGACGGACTGCCCGTCGTGAGCCTTGCGAGCAAGACTCACCGCGGAATGTCCGCCGGACTCGATCTCGAGGGCGCCTTCAGGAACGTACAGAGCCAGCAGGTCGTGTGAAAACGTAGCGCAGTAGTTTTCAGGCGACCTCCAAGGTTTCGGCACATTCCTGAGATCATCCGAGGGCGGAGTCACAGGTGGTGCGGCACTTACCCAAGTGCAGCACCGAATGCGCAGCACCTAACGAAGACGGTAATAAGCATGAATCTTCATGAGTATCAGGGTAAGCAGCTGTTCGCTGAATACGGCCTGCCAGTATCCAAAGGCTACGCAGTAGACACCCCGGAAGCTGCAGCAGAAGCTTGCGAAAAAATTGGCGGTACCGAATGGGTCGTCAAAGCCCAGGTTCACGCTGGTGGCCGCGGTAAAGCGGGCGGCGTAAAGCTGGTTCGCAGCAAAGAAGACGCAGCAGCGTTCGCTCAACAGTGGTTGGGCAAGCGTCTGGTAACTTACCAGACCGACGCCAACGGCCAGCCAGTCACCAAGATCCTGGTTGAATCCTGCACCGACATCGCTAAAGAGCTGTATCTCGGCGCTGTAGTGGATCGTTCGAGCCGTCGTATCGTGTTCATGGCGTCCACCGAAGGTGGCGTGGACATCGAGAAGATCGCTCACGACACTCCTGAGAAGATTCTCAAGGCCACTATCGATCCACTGGTAGGCGCTCAGCCTTTCCAGGGTCGTGACCTGGCTTTCCAACTGGGCCTCAAAGGCGACCAGATCAAGCAGTTCACCAACATCTTCGTTGGCTTGGCCAAGCTGTTCCAGGACTACGACCTGGCTCTGCTGGAAGTGAACCCACTGGTTATCAAGGCTGACGGCAACCTGCACTGCCTCGATGCCAAGATCAACATCGACGCCAACGCTGTCTATCGCCAGCCAAAGCTGAAAGCTTTCCACGACCCATCGCAAGATGACCCGCGCGAAGCTCACGCTGCCAAGTTCGAACTGAACTACGTGGCACTGGAAGGCAACATCGGTTGCATGGTCAACGGTGCTGGCCTGGCCATGGGTACCATGGACATCGTCAATCTGCATGGCGGCAAACCAGCCAACTTCCTCGACGTTGGCGGCGGCGCTACCAAAGAACGCGTCACTGAAGCGTTCAAGATCATTCTGTCCGACAGCAATGTTGCAGCAGTATTGGTCAACATCTTCGGCGGCATCGTTCGTTGCGACATGATTGCCGAAGGCATCATCGGTGCAGTGAAAGAAGTTGGCGTAAAAATCCCGGTTGTTGTTCGCCTTGAAGGTAACAACGCTGAGCTGGGCGCTAAAGTACTGGCAGAAAGCGGTTTGAACATCATCGCTGCTACCAGCCTGACCGACGCTGCTCAACAAGTTGTCAAAGCTGCGGAGGGCAAGTAATGAGCGTCCTGATCAATAAAGACACCAAAGTTATCTGCCAGGGTTTCACTGGCTCGCAAGGTACTTTCCACTCCGAGCAAGCCATTGCCTACGGCACCAAAATGGTTGGCGGCGTGACCCCGGGCAAAGGCGGTACCGTTCACCTGGACCTGCCAGTGTTCAACACTGTGCGCGAAGCAGTAGAAGCCACTGGCGCTACCGCCAGCGTGATCTACGTTCCAGCTCCGTTCTGCAAGGACTCCATCCTTGAAGCAGCGTTCGGCGGCATCAAGCTGATCGTTTGCATCACCGAAGGCATCCCGACCCTCGACATGCTTGACGCTAAAGTCAAGTGCGACGAGCTGGGCGTGATCCTGATCGGGCCTAACTGCCCAGGCGTGATCACTCCGGGCGAATGCAAGATCGGCATCATGCCAGGTCACATTCACTTGCCAGGTAAAGTCGGTATCGTGTCGCGTTCCGGCACCCTGACTTACGAAGCCGTGAAGCAGACCACTGATGCTGGTTTCGGCCAGTCCACGTGTGTAGGCATCGGCGGTGACCCGATTCCAGGCGCAAGCTTCATCGACATCCTGAAATTGTTCCAGGAAGACCCGAAGACTGAAGCGATCGTCATGATCGGTGAAATCGGCGGTTCGGCTGAAGAAGAAGCGGCTGCCTACATCAAGGCACACGTGACCAAGCCGGTTGTTTCCTACATCGCTGGTGTGACTGCCCCTGCGGGCAAGCGCATGGGCCATGCTGGCGCAATCATCTCCGGCGGCAAAGGCACTGCAGACGAGAAATTCGCTGCACTGCAAGACGCAGGCGTGAAAACCGTGCGTTCGCTGGCAGACATCGGCAAAGCTTTGGCTGAGCTGACCGGTTGGGCTGCCAAGTAAGCTTCTGCTTAACTGACATCGCAATCAGCAAAGGCCACCTTCGGGTGGCCTTTGTGCATTCTGGGGTTTGATGTTGACCTGCCCATGTAGGAGCGCGCTTGCCCGCGATCGACTGCGAAGCAGTCGCAAATGGGTTCGCCCAGATATCGTTGGAAGGCCCTTCGGACCTTATCGCGGGCAAGCGCACTCCTACAGGTGATTTTTGTCCCCCCGACAGATCAGCAGCTGTCTCATTTGCGACACTTCCAGTCGCTAATGAGACAGTCCGCCCCATAGCAGTGCGCTCCCAGGCTCAATTCGTTAGGCTACTCACCATTTTGCCTGCCGGCCCCCATAAGGGGCTGTGTTGCATGACGAGCCTGTCTTACCCGGACCGGCTGCATTTCCCTAATCCCAGGGGAGATCCCTCTCTAAATTCCGATTGAGCAGTGTGGTATTTCCTTAATGAAAGTGTTGAAAGGCCAGGACATCCTGGCACTTGGTTTTATGACGTTTGCCCTGTTTGTCGGGGCTGGCAACATCATCTTCCCACCCATCGTCGGTTTACAGGCCGGACCGCATGTCTGGATGGCAGCGCTGGGTTTTCTGGTCACTGCGGTGGGTCTTCCTGTGGTCACGGTCATTGCACTGGCCAAAGTCGGCGGCGCGATGGACGCATTGAGCAGCCCGATTGGTAAAGTTGCAGGCGGTATTCTCGCGGCGGTTTGTTACCTGGCAGTGGGACCATTGTTTGCTACGCCACGTACGGCAACGGTGTCGTTCGAAGTGGGTCTGGCGCCGCTGACCGGGGACAGCCCGCTGGCGTTGTTTCTGTATAGCCTTGTGTATTTTATGGTGGTGTTCTGGGTTTCGCTGTATCCGGGCCGCCTGCTCGATACCGTGGGCCGTTTCCTCGCACCCTTGAAAATCTTCGCGCTGACCGTGCTGGGCATCGCCGCGTTCGCTTTGCCTGCCGGAGATATCGGCGTGGCAGAGCCGGCCTACGTCGCGGCGCCGTTCTCCCAAGGCTTTATCAATGGCTACCTGACCATGGATACCCTTGGCGCGCTGGTCTTCGGCATTGTCATCGTCAACGCCATCCGCTCGCGAGGAGTGACTTCGCCACAACTGATCACTCGCTACGCGATCATTGCCGGCCTGATTGCAGGTCTCGGACTGGCGCTGGTCTATATCAGTCTGTTCCGTCTTGGCGCGGGCAGCCATGCCGTAGCGGCGGGGGCGAGTAACGGTGCTGCGGTCCTGCACGCCTATGTGCAGCACACCTTCGGCTCGTTGGGCAGCGGTTTTCTCGCTGTGCTGATCTCGTTGGCCTGTCTGGTCACCGCTGTCGGCCTGACCTGCGCCTGTGCCGAGTATTTCAGCCGGGTCCTGCCGCTGTCTTACAAAGCGCTAGTGATTCTGTTGGCCGGTTTCTCGTTGCTGGTGTCCAACCTGGGTCTGACCAAGCTGATTTTGTTCTCCATTCCGGTGCTGACCGCGATCTACCCGCCATGCATCGTTCTGGTGGCGCTGAGCTTCTGCAAGGACTTCTGGCACTCACAGGGTCGCATCGTGGCGCCGGTGATGTTGGTGTCGCTGCTGTTCGGGATCATCGACGCCTGCAAAGGTGCAGGGTTCGCCGATTGGCTGCCGACGCAGCTGGCGCATCTGCCTTTGAGTGAGCAGGGCCTGGCGTGGCTGGTGCCGACGGTGATCACCCTGATGGGCGCATTCATCTGCGACCGCCTGCTGGGCAAGCGCAGCGAAGCCCTGGCCTGAGTCACTTTCTGGCAGTTTGCTGTAACACCCAAAAGCCCTGCATCCATGGATGCAGGGCTTTTCGATGCGCGATGCCCCGTCCTTAATCTTAATAAAGTTGATGCATTCTGGCGTATGGCAAGTAATGATCCCTACCCGAATCGAGGCTCCCGCAGCGGTGCCCATCAAGGAGATAACGGCGCGATGAGTATTCCTTTCTGGTGTTTGTTTATCAGTGCCTTACTGATTTATATCGCGCGGATTCCGGTCGCCAAAGCGATGAAAGAGCAGGGTGGTTACAACAACCATCTACCGCGCAGCCAACAATCACAGTTGACCGGTTATGGCGCCCGGGCCCTGGCTGCACATCAAAACAGTTTTGAAGCGTTCGTGTTGTTTTCGGCGGGGGTGTTTGTCGCCCATACCACGCAGACTCAAGGCTTTTTGATCGACTGGATTGCCGTGATTTTCGTGATTGCGCGGTTGATTTATCTGGGGGCGTATCTGGCGGACATTCCCAACGTGCGCAGTCCGGCCTGGTTTGTCGGGCTGGTCTGCTCGTTGGTATTGATGCTCAGCCCTTTGTTGCGAGGGGTCTAACTTGCACTAACGGGTAAAGCCCGCTAATAGCGGGCTTTAGGGTCTGAAAGCGTCCCGGCTTATTTGGTAGTGGTAGGAGCGGGCGCCTGTTGGTTGGCTTCTTTTGCACGGGCTTGAGCGGCTTCAGCGTTCTTTTGGGCCGCTTCCTGGCTCTCTTTGGCTGCGTCGTTGACTTTGTCCTGGGCCTTGCTCATCGAGTCCTGAGACTGTTGAGCGGCCTTATCGGCTTCTTTCTGTTTATCGTCACTGCCTTTATTGCAGGCGGCGAGACCCAGAGTGGCAGAAAGCATCAGGGCAATGGCTAAAGATTTACGCATGGGGTGTTTCTCCTAATGAAGATATCTACGCCTTTCGAGCGTCGGCTCACAAATTAAGTTCCGCCTTTCCTCCAGATATATAAAGGTTGCTGTCTCAGCTGCTTTACGCTCCAGCTATGCTGGCTTCAATCAAGAATAAGTCGAGTCGACGGTCAATGAGCGAAAACCCCATTTTTGAGCGCGCGGTGCGTTTCGTTTCTGCGCTCAGGCATTGTCAGGTTCTGGGTTTGCGGGTCCACAGCGCGGATGCCGGCGGCATGACCCTGATCCTCCCCTACAGCCCGCAAATCGTTGGCAATCCACAGACCGGCGTTATCCATGGCGGGGCGCTGACGTCGTTGATGGACAGCGCCTGTGGGGCCGCCACGCTCTGCGTGCTGCCGGAGTTCGAAGTCTGCCCGACCCTCGATCTGCGCATCGACTACATGAACCCGGCCGAGCCGCACAAGAACGTCTATGGTTTTGCCCAGTGTTATCGGGTCACCACTGACATCATCTTCACCCGGGGTTTCGCCTATCAGGATGATCCGCAGCAGCCCATCGCTCACGTGGTCGGGACGTTCATGCGTATGGGCAAGGGCATCAAAGTCAGCCAGGGCTTCGGTGGCTCGATCAAAGGCGGTGCGTGATGACGATCGATTTCAAGGATAGGGTTCGCCTGGCTCATGAGCAAAACAGCTACGAAGCACTGTTTGAGCTGATCCCCTACGCGAGGCTGATAGGCATCGAATGTTCGCGTCCGGATGACGAGCTGATATTTCGCCTGCCGGCCAACAAGGACAACATTGGCAACCCGTTGCTGCCGGCCATCCACGGCGGTGTAATCGCTGGTTTCATGGAGTTGGCGGCGGCCATGCACTTGCTGATTTCCACCGGTTCGGGCTCGGTGCCGAAGATTATCGACATCTCGGTCGATTACCTGCGCGCCGGTCATTTCCGCGACACCTATGCGAAGTGTCAGGTCTGGCGCCAGGGGCGGAGGGTGGCCAACGTCGCCATCACTGCCTGGCAAAGCACCCCGGCCGAGCCGATTGCCACGGCGCGGGCGCATTTCAAAATCGAAGAATCGTAGATCGGTGTCCCCACGCCCTTGAAATATCTGACCCTGCCCCCACTTTGATGACACCCCGCCGCTTTGTATGCGGCTTGTGCCATCTGATTGGAGTTTGATGACCATGAGTGTGGAAACTCAAAAGGAAACCCTGGGCTTCCAGACCGAGGTAAAGCAGCTGCTGCACCTCATGATCCATTCGCTGTATTCCAACAAGGAAATTTTCCTTCGCGAATTGATCTCGAACGCCTCTGACGCTGTCGACAAATTGCGCTACGAAGCCTTGTCCAAACCGGACCTGCTCGAAGGCGGCGCCGAGCTGAAAATCCGTGTGAGCTTCGACAAGGACGCGAAAACCGTCACCCTCGAAGACAACGGCATCGGCATGAGCCGTGAAGACGCTATTACTCACTTGGGCACCATCGCCAAGTCGGGCACTGCCGACTTCATGAAGCACCTGTCGGGGGATCAGAAAAAAGATTCGCACCTGATCGGCCAGTTCGGTGTGGGCTTCTATTCGGCGTTCATCGTTGCCGATCAGGTTCAAGTGTTCAGCCGTCGTGCCGGCTTGCCAGCCAGCGAAGGTGTGCATTGGTCCTCCAAAGGCGAAGGCGAGTTCGAAGTCGCGACCCTTGAGAAAGCCGATCGCGGTACCCGTATCGTTCTGCACCTGAAAAGCGCTGAAAACGAGTTCGCTGACGGTTATCGTCTGCGCAACATCGTCAAGAAATACTCCGATCACATCGCTTTGCCGATCGAGCTGCCTAAAGAACAGGCCGCTGCCGAAGGTGAAGCCGCGCCTGAGCAGGAATGGGAAACCGTCAACCGCGCCAGCGCGCTCTGGACCCGTCCACGCACTGAGGTGAAGGACGAGGAATACCAGGAGTTCTACAAGCACGTCGCTCATGACTTTGAAGACCCGCTGAGCTGGAGCCACAACAAAGTCGAAGGCAAGCTGGAATACAGCTCGCTGCTGTTCGTTCCGGGCCGTGCGCCTTTCGACCTGTATCAGCGTGAAGCACCGCGCGGTCTGAAGCTCTACGTGCAGCGCGTGTTCGTGATGGATCAAGCCGAGTCGTTCCTGCCGCTGTATCTGCGTTTCATCAAGGGCGTGGTCGATTCCAATGACCTGTCGCTGAACGTTTCCCGTGAAATCCTGCAGAAAGACCCGATCATCGATTCGATGAAGTCGGCGCTGACCAAGCGCGTGCTGGAGATGCTGGAAAAACTGTCGAAGAACGAGCCTGAGCAATACAAAGGCTTCTGGAAGAACTTCGGTCAGGTCATGAAAGAAGGCCCGGCAGAAGATTTCGCCAACAAGGAAAAAATCGCCGGCTTGCTGCGTTTTGCATCGACTCACGAAGACGGCGGCGAGCAGGTTGTCGCTCTGGCGGAATACCTGGCACGCGCCAAGGAAGGTCAGGACAAGATCTATTACCTGACCGGCGAAACCTACGCTCAGGTCAAGAATAGCCCGCACCTGGAAGTCTTCCGCAAGAAAGGCATCGAAGTGCTGCTGTTGACCGACCGCATCGATGAGTGGCTGATGAGCTACCTCAGCGACTTCGACGGCAAAGGTTTTGTCGACGTGGCCCGTGGCGATCTGGATCTGGGCAAGCTTGATTCCGATGAGGACAAGAAGGCTCAGGAAGAATTCGCCAAGGATAAGGAAGGCTTGATCGAGCGCCTGAAAATCGCCCTCGGCGACGCTGTCAGTGAAGTGCGGGTTTCCCACCGCCTGACCGACTCCCCAGCGATTCTGGCCATCGGCGAGCAAGACCTCGGTCTGCAAATGCGTCAGATCCTCGAGGCCAGCGGCCAGAAGGTTCCGGACTCCAAGCCGATCTTTGAATTCAACCCGGTCCACCCGCTGGTCGCCAAGCTTGATGCCGAGCAGAGCGAAGAGCGTTTCGCTGATCTGTCGCATATCTTGTTCGACCAGGCTGCCCTGGCTGCGGGCGATAGCCTGAAAGACCCGGCCGCCTATGTGCGCCGGCTGAACAAGCTGTTGGTAGAGCTGTCGGTTTAAACACTTGGTATGAAAATCCCGCCTCGGCGGGATTTTTTTTAGCGTCATTTTCTTTGGAGGTCAGTAATGAGCAACGTTTCTGTTCGTTCCGTGATTTATCAGATCGATGGCCAATCTTACGAGAGCCGTCTGGTGTTCGACGCTGGCGACGCCTCGTCGCGTCCGGGCCTGTTGATGGCACCGAACTGGATGGGCGTCAGTGCCAGCGCAGAAAAAATCGCCCAGTCGGTGGCCGAGCAGGGTTATGTGGTGCTACTGGCTGACTTATATGGCCAGGCCACGCGTCCGCAGAATGCCGACGAGGCGGGCGCTGCGATGATGCCGCTGAAGAATGATCGGGCATTGGTACGCAAGCGCATGCAGGCGGCACTCGACGCCTTGAAATCTCAGACCGACGCGCCTGTAGATACCAGCAAACTGGCGACTTTCGGTTTCTGTTTCGGTGGTTGCTGCGCTTTGGAGTTGGCCCGTAGCGGCGCCGACTTGAAAGCCACGGTGTCGTTCCATGGCTCGTTGGACACGCCTCATCCGGCGGACGCGAAAAATATCAAGGGTTCGGTGTTGGTCCTGCACGGTGCGTCCGATCCCCTGGTGCCTAAAGAACAACTGCCGGTGTTCGAAGCGGAGATGAATGCAGCGGGCGTGGATTGGCAATTGCTGAGCTACGGCGGCGCGGTGCACTCGTTCACCGATCCGCACGCGGACAAGCCGGGCATGATGATGTACGACGCGAAAACCGCAAAACGCGCGTTTGCGTCGATGCATGACTTGCTGGATGAAGTGTTCACGGGCTGATAGCTGGGGCCCTGTCGGGCCCATCGCGGGCAAGCCCGCTCCTACAGGTTGACGTTGGCCCCATGTAGGAGCGGGCTTGCAACTACGCGTCCCGCCGCGATGGCGGAATGTCAGGCACCTATTAAGGCAACTCAATCCGTTCCGTCTCACCCGGCACCGTCGGCCAATCACCCGCAGCCCAGCGGGCGCGTGCCTGTTCTATCAAGGCCGGGTCGCTGGCCACGAAGTTCCAGTTCATCCGTCGTGGGCCGTCCAGTGCGGTGCCGCCGATCAGTACGGCATGGCACTCGCTGTCGGCGCTCAGCGTCATCTCTTCGCCAATCGGCAACACAACCAGGCTCCGTAGCTCTACGGGCTCGCCATCCAG
Organism: Pseudomonas sp. ASL3; assembly: GCF_056680425.1. Taxonomy (NCBI): domain Bacteria; kingdom Pseudomonadati; phylum Pseudomonadota; class Gammaproteobacteria; order Pseudomonadales; family Pseudomonadaceae; genus Pseudomonas; species Pseudomonas sp. ASL3. The sequence continues at coordinate 1,614,027 of NZ_CM155281.1, forward strand.
CTGCGCCTCTCCTGTGAGCACATACAGCGCGCGCTCCTCGTGTTCAGCGGGAATCAGCAGTGTGGTGGCGGTTTGCAGGTTCACTTCGGCATACAAGGTCGGTGACAGCACCGGTACCGGCGACGTCAGGCAAAAACCGCTGCCTGCGATCATGCGAATGCGTATCCCGAGGTTGTCGCTTATGGGCAGCGTATGGGCCGGGTGATGGCTATAGTGCCCCGGGCCTTGCTCGTGCTCTTTGGGCGTGGCCAGCCAGATCTGCAGGCCATGCAGGCGTGAGCCGCTGCTGCGCAAGTCCTCCGGTGTACGCTCGAGGTGCGCAACGGCACTGCCGGCAGTCATCCAGCTGACGTCGCCGGGCAGGACCAACTGGTCGCTGCCCAGGCTGTCCTTGTGCTGGATCTGGCCGTCGAACAGGTAGGTGAGGGTCGATAAACCGATATGCGGATGTTGGCGGATATTCAGGCCGCTGCCGGCCGGGTAGTCCGTTTCCAGCATGTGGTCAAAAAACACGAAAGGGCCAACGCTGCGGCATTTGGCCGAAGGCAGTGGGCGCAGAATCGGCTGACCTTCGACATCTTCGGCGCGGGGCTTGATTACGATCATGAGCGTCATCTCGGCAGGCTGGGTGGGTCGATGCGCAGAGCATAACCCGCCTTGGCGTACGTGGTGTTATTGGCTAAAGGCGCCTTCGACCAGATGCGTTTCGATGGTGATTTCAGTGGTGGTCATCAGTTTGTGTACCGGGCAACGATCGGCGACGCGATGCAGCAGAGTGCGCTGGTCATCGCTCAGCACGCCCAGGAGGGTCAGTTTGACGCTCAAGCGATACTTGCCTTCTCGTTCCTGGCTGTCGTCGTGTTTGACCTCGACGGTGACGCCGGTCAGCGGGATGTCGTGTTGTTTGGCGTATAGCCTGACCGTCAGCGCTTTGCACGCGCCCAGTGCCGTATCGAAATAATCATGAGGGTCGGGCGCGGATCCTTCGCCGCCAAGGTCTACAGGCAGGTCAGCGAACAGCTCATGTTTTTCATCGATCTCAATGGCGTGGCGGTAGCCGGTCCTGGACAGGGTGTTGACGGTTACGGTCATGGAAAACCTCATGGGCGGTTGAGTGGGCGTTTAACGATATAGCGCGTGGGAGCAGTTGTTCTATTTCCTGCGCGGAGACAGGCTGACTGAACAGATAGCCTTGCATTTCATCACAGCCGTTATCACGTAGAAACGCTCGCTGTTCTTCGGTTTCGACACCTTCGGCGATAACCTTGAGATTCAGTTTGTGCCCCAATGAGATCACCGCCGTGGCGATGGCCTTGTCATTCTCGTTATCAGGAAGGTCACGCACGAAAGACTGATCGATCTTCAATCGAGCGATTGGAAAGCTTTTCAGTGCGGCAAGGCTGGAGTAGCCGGTGCCGAAGTCATCGATCGAGAGTCGTATCCCCATCGCTTGCAGTTCCTTCATCTTGATAATGGCTTGCTGAAGGTCTTGCATGATCAGGCTTTCGGTCAGTTCCAGCTCAAGGTACATGGGGGCCAGTCCGCTTTCTTGCAATGCATGCTTGACCCGACTGACCAGATCCCTTTCGGTGAATTGGCGCGCTGAAATATTGACCGACATGGTGATCGGGGGCATGCCCGCATCCTGCCAGGCCTTGTTCTGTTTGCAGGCGGTGTGGGTTACCCAGTCACCGATGGGGACGATCAATCCGGTCTCTTCGGCCTGTGGAATGAACTTGATCGGGGAAACGATGCCGAGTTCGGGGTGCTGCCAGCGAATCAGTGCTTCCACGCCGATAATCCGACCCGAATGCAGATCCACCTGCGGCTGGTACAGCAGCAGGAACTCATTGTGGTCGATTGCATTGCGAAGCCCGTCCTGCATGGCGAGCTTGCCCTGATTCTTGCTGTTCATCTCGCTGGTATAGAACTGGTAACTGTTGCGGCCCAGTTCCTTGGAGCGGTACATGGCGGCGTCCGCGTTTCTGAGCAAGGTGTCGGTGTCGGCGCCGTCGGCGGGGTAGGAGGCCAATCCCATGCTGCAGGTGACATGGAGTTTGTGCCCGCCGAGCTGGATCGGCTGCAGGATGGCTTCCTGGATCTTCTGCAGAACCGGAGCAACGCCGTCAAGGTCGGAGGGCTGGTCAAACAGGATGATCACGAACTCGTCGCCGCCCAGCCGAACGACCGTGTCGGTGCGTCGCACGCACTCCACCATGCGTTTGGCGACTGTTTTCAGCAGTTCGTCTCCGGCACTGTGGCCCAGGCTGTCATTGACCAGTTTGAATTTATCCAGGTCGATGAACACCACCGTCACCAGACGCCCGTAGCGCTGGGCGTAAAGGATGGCTTGCTTGAGACGGTCCTCCAGCAGTGTGCGATTCGGCAGTCCGGTCAACGCGTCATGGTCTCCCATGTAGCGGATGCGATTTTCCGTGTGTTTGCGTTCAATCGCGATGCCGGCAAGTGGCGTCGCCATGTCAATCAGTTGCGTCTCGCTCGCAAGGGGACTGCGCACCGTGCGGGAATACAAGGCAAAGGTTCCCAAAACCTTTCGCTCATGGGACAGGATCGGGGTCGACCAGCATGACCGAAAGCCAAAGGGTGCGGCGACCGCACGGTAATCGGCCCACAGCGGGTCTTGCTCGATATCAGTGACGATGACCGGTTCCCGTCGATACACGGCGGTGCCGCACGAGCCGACGTTTGGGCCGATCGCAACCCCGTCGATGGCTTGGGTATAGGCCTTCGGCACGCTGGGCGCTGCTCCATGCAGAAGATGCGTTCCTTCCTCGTCCAGCAGCAGGATGGATACCATCATCCCTTCTAGCTGGGATTCAACCAGGTACGCCAGACTTTCAAGGACTTCCTCCAGCTCCGTGCTCCTCGCTATCAGCTCAAGGACGTGACCTTGCCCGGCGCGTATCACAGCTTCCTGCTGCAATCTCGAGTTTTGCACCGCGAGCCGCTCTTTGACGGCGCTCAATTCGGCCGTTCTTTTTTCAAGCTGATGGCGATCTTTCAGAAACTGATTCACGGCGCGAGCCATATCGCCGATCTCGTCCTTCTCATCCATCTCCATCAGCAATTGCGTATCGTCGATGTGCTCCTGACGTAGTTGGCGGCTTATCTCATTCAAGCGCACAAGCACATGGTGCCCCATGAATACGCGCGTCACAAACCATGCAAACACCAGGCTGCCGCCCAGCATGAGCAGGACCCATTGCTGGCTGCGATTGGAGGCCTCGACCAAGTGCTGCACGGCTTCCTGATAGTCTTGTGTGTAAACGCTGGATTGCGCTCGTGCCGTCGCCACGAGTGCCTTGGCCTGATGCTTCAGTTCTTCATGGAAGCGCTGAAGGACCTCGTGCTGATTGATGAGTTTCTGGCGCAGGGAGAACAGATCTTGCGCATCGGGGTCAATGGCGTCCGATTGCTGTGATCGCAGGGCCGCGAGATCGCTTCGCACTGAGTCTGGTAGCCCGCCTGCCGCATTGGCCTTGAGCTCGAACCGGGTACGCAACAGTTGGACCGCGTTGCTGTCACTCGCAGTGGGCAGGTCGTACAGTAAAACCGCCAGTTCCAGGCTGCCCTCTGTTTGGTCCCGTTTTAATCCGGCGGTACGATCCTTCAGGGTCTGTTCGAACGTGACTTCGGTTTGCAGCATGCCCTCTCGCAGTTGCGCCACGATGTTGGCGGTATTGCGGAACAATTGACTCGACTGATGCAGGTCAAGTATCGCGACACCGTTGTTGGCGGTGGTCAGCTCAATCACCAGGTGATCAAGCGCCTCGAGCTGTTTGATCATTGCGGCATAGCTTGAGCGCAGGGTGTCGAAAGAGGTGGTCGTGAGCAGTTGATCGGTCTGTCGTTCGATCAGCAACGTATCCTGAATCATGTCCTGTCCAGCCTGCATGCGGACCAGCCGCTCTTCCTCCAGTTGGCGGGTGGCGGTGTTTGAGGTGCGCAAGGCATAGACCGCCGTGGCGCCGCCCGCCAGATTCAATAGGGCCAGCGCCAAAAAAGCGAGTGTGAACTGTGCGCGCAATGATTGCGGCAATAGCCGGTGATACAGGGCTGAGAGCCTGGAAGTCACGTCCAATGTCAGGGGTTCCATATGCGGCGGTACTGGTCTCGGTAACCATTGTCAGGGTCGTACTGAAATTTCTTCCCGCCGTCGAGGGCGATGTTGTTCGCATTCACCAGGTGAATCGGTGCTACGAAGCCGCTCACTGGCTGCCCGGCAAAGAGCCGGTTCAGTTCGTCCATCACTTGCCAACCTTGCAGGTTGAGCGGTTCGGCCACCGTGGCGGTCTGATAAGTCTTTGCCTGGATGCGTAGAAATGCGGAAGCACTGCCATCACCGGCAGACAATAAATTGAGTCCGTCGCTCGGTATCCCTGCACTGGTCAACGCTGCAATGGCGTAGTCAAAGTAAATATCGTTGATCGCCAGGGTATAGGTCCAGCGCTTGCCATATCGCAGGAGGAGTTCCTTGGCAATCACGGGCATCTGCTCGCCACTGTCCGAGATGGCGACATCGCGCACTTCCAGTAGCGTGCATTCCTTACAGGCCCGGATGACGTCCTCCATGGCCTTGGCTTTGGCCGTGGCGATGCTGTATTTGGAGTCGGTCAGGATGACCACGCCAGCGTGGCCCTTTGATTGTGCCACTGCGGCCATGGCAGTGAGGTGAGCGACCTCCAGTGGGTCAGTCGTGACGTTCATGGCGACAGGCGTGCCCGCAATGGGCCCTGGCTGTGCACCCGCGTGCCAGCCAATCACAGGCACACCCCGGTGGACGAAGGGGGCCAGCGCCGCATTGTTTTCAAGTGCATCGGAGCCGCACAGGATGAGGCCGTCGGGTTTTGCTGCCAGCGCATCGGCAAAGGCTTTCGCACGTCCGGCTGACGATCCACCGCCATCGAATATCTTCAGCGTCCAGCCCATCACCGTAGCAGCCTCGCGCGTGCCCTGTGCGACACCGATAATCCCGCCGTTGCGCAAATCCTCTGCCACAAAGGCGATGTTCTTGTCCCGCAGGGCAGGTGGACCTGATTCGGGGCCGCTCCAGCGAACGGCTTCGGTCGCTTTGGCAACGATCTGCTGGGCCTGGATCACGGAAATCGTGGAGCTTTCGATACCCGTTCTGACTGGAAGATCGGGCAAAACCTGGCCGTATCCGGGGGCCGCAGCGAAAAGATAAAAGGCGGTAATTGAACAGATCCCGAGCAAATACGGCCTCCTCAATCGTTCGGGGCTGTTACCGCATGTGATGACGGACGTTGGGCTGGCATCGCGATCATATTCTTCCATTACGTCCCTTTTCCATGAGCGTGCGGCACCTTTGATACTCCGGCAGAACACGCTTGGGTGTGTGCTGTCATCAGGCCCTGTAGGGGTGAAGTGCGCGAACTTTAGTCCTGAACGTTCAGGAAAGGGGCAGGGTCCAGGGCGCAAAACAAGGGACGATGGCCAAATCACATCCTTGACTACATTGAGCGCTTTTACAAGGCTGTGCGTGTGCACAAAAGCGAAGCAAAAAAAAACGGCACCCGCAGGTGCCGTTCTTATACAGCGGCTATTTACTTAATTGCTTACTTACCCTGCCAGCGTTTCAGCACGAGGGTAGCGTTGGTGCCACCGAAGCCGAAGCTGTTGCTCATGACCTGATCGATTTTGGCGTTCTCACGGGTCTTGAGCAGGATCGGCATATCAGCCACAACCGGGTCCAGCTCTTCGATGTTGGCGGAACCTGCAATGAAGTTGCCTTCCATCATCAGCATGCAGTAGATCGCTTCGTGAACGCCGGCGGCGCCCAGGGAGTGACCGGACAGGCTTTTGGTCGAGCTGATGGCAGGCGCGTTGGTACCGAAGACTTCACGCACGCCTTCCATCTCTTTCGCATCGCCGACCGGCGTCGAGGTGCCGTGGGTGTTGATGTAATCGATCGGGCCTTCGACGGTGGACAGTGCCATCTGCATGCAGCGGATAGCGCCTTCGCCGCTCGGTGCGACCATGTCGTAGCCGTCGGAGGTTGCACCGTAACCGACGATTTCCGCGTAGATCCTGGCGCCGCGAGCCAAAGCGTGCTCCAGCTCTTCGACCACGACCATGCCGCCGCCGCCGGCAATGACGAAACCGTCACGCTTGGCATCGTAGGCGCGGGAGGCTTTTTCCGGGGTTTCGTTGTACTGGCTGGACAGCGCGCCCATGGCGTCGAACAGGAACGACTGGCTCCAATGCTCTTCTTCACCGCCACCGGCGAACACGATGTCCTGCTTGCCCATCTGGATCTGTTCCATGGCAGTACCGATGCAGTGAGCACTGGTCGCACAGGCAGAAGCGATGGAGTAGTTCAGGCCTTTGATCTTGAACGGGGTGGCCAGACAGGCAGAGACGGTGCTGCTCATGGTCCGCGTGACGCGGTATGGGCCAACGCGCTTGACGCCTTTTTCGCGCAGGATATCCAGCGCTTCCATCTGGTTCAGCGTCGACGCGCCGCCACTGCCGGCAATCAGGCCGGTGCGGGGGTTGGATACCTGATCTTCGCTCAGGCCCGAGTCGACGATGGCGTCCTTCATGGCCAGGTAGGCGTAAGCCGCTGCGTGGCCGACGAAGCGATAGACCTTGCGATCGATCAGCTCTTCGAGGTTGAGGTCAATGGAGCCGGAAACCTGGCTACGCAGACCCATTTCGGCATATTCCGGATTGAAACGGATGCCAGGGCGGCTTGCACGCAGGTTGGCGGAAACGGTGTCTTTGTCATTGCCCAAGCAGGAAACAATGCCCAGACCAGTGATAACGACGCGGCGCATGCGGATACCCTTAGAAATTTTCAGTGGAAGTGAACAGGCCGACCCGAAGGCCTTCGGCGCTGTAAATTTCGCGACCATCAACGCTCACGGTGCCGTCGGCAATTGCCAGGACCAGTTTGCCTTTCATGGTGCGTTTGATATTGATCTTGTAAGTGATCTTCTTCGCGGTCGGCAGAACCTGGCCGTAAAATTTCACTTCGCCTGATCCCAGCGCACGGCCACGGCCGGGGTTACCCTGCCAGCCGAGATAGAAACCGACGAGCTGCCACATGGCATCGAGACCCAGGCAACCTGGCATCACCGGGTCACCTTCGAAGTGACAGGCGAAGAACCACAGGTCCGGATTGATATCCAGCTCGGCGACCAATTCACCTTTGCCGTACTTGCCACCCTCGGCACTGATTTGGGTGATGCGATCCACCATCAGCATGTTCGGGGCGGGCAGTTGCGCGTTACCTGGGCCGAACAGCTCGCCACGACTGCAGCGCAGCAGATCTTCCCGGGTATAGGCGTTTTGTTGGGTCATGCGAGCTCCTCAATAATCTTGTGCGGCAGGGTGGGGCCATACTTGGCCCGAATAACCAGTCCTGGCCGGATGACGCGCCAAGTATCAGCCGTCAGCCTACTCATAGACTATTGCGTTGTAGTGAAAGTCACAGCACAAGATAAATGAAAGCACACTTGTGCACTGAAATTATTATTCAATCGGCTTTTACTAGCCGTTTGGTCAACCAAGACTGCCGTAATTTAGCATTTATCGCCAGTCGCAGATGCTTGAAAGGGTAGCCAGCGCTGAAGAATTCGCTGTAATTCAGCACGTTTAAAGGGTTTGGCCAGGTAATCGTTCATTCCGGCCTGCAAACACGCTTCCCGATCGCCATGCAGCGCATTGGCGGTCAAGGCAATGATGGGTACCTCTACACCGTTCGGTAGATGACGAATCTGTCGCGTTGCTTCGTAGCCATCGATCACCGGCAGACGGCAGTCCATAAGAATCGCGGCGAAATCGCCAGCCCGGGCCGCGCTCACTGCCTGAGCGCCATCGCCGACCACGCTGACCTGGAAGCCGAGGCTGCGTAGCATCGCCTCGATCACGGTCTGATTGACCGGGTTGTCCTCGACCAACAGCACGTGCTGGTTCTTGCCATCGTTGTTGCCCGCGTGGACGATCTGGACCTTTTCAGGGCCTTTTTGCTGATACAGCGCCAGCGGAATCTCCAGCGTGAAGACCGATCCCCTGCCTTCTTCGCTCTGGGCCCGCAGCGTACCGCCCATGCGCTCGGCCAGGGTCCGGGCGATCGGCAAGCCCAACCCGGTACCGCCATAACGTCGGGAGATCGAGCTGTCTGCCTGCTGAAAGGCATTGAACATCAGCTCAAGACGCTCGGCGGAAATACCAATGCCGCTGTCACGTACGGTGCAGGTGAACCAAAGCAACTCATGGTCCATGGATTGCCAGGAAGTTTCGACCTGGACGCAGCCCAATTCAGTGAACTTCAGCGCATTGCCAATCAGATTGACCAGGATTTGCCGAATACGGGTCGGATCGCCCTGAACCTCCAGTACGTCCAGCCCCGGAGGGATTTTCAGCTCCAGTGAAAGACCGCGTTGCTGGGCGTTATGCTGGAAAGCCTGGGCCGAGGTGTTGATCAGCTCCGCCAGGTTGAACGGTATATGCTCCAGCTCCAGGGCATCGCGCTCAATGCGCGAGAAGTCGAGAATATCGTTGATCACCCGCAGCAAATGCTCGGTGGATTCGGTCGCCAACGTTGAGTATTCGGCCTGTTCTTCGGTCATTCGGGTGGTTTCCATCAACTGCAACATCCCGAGTACACCATTCATGGGGGTGCGCAGCTCATGGCTCATCATTGCCAGAAAGTCGGATTTGGCGCTGTTCGCGCGCTCCGCTTCTTCGCGGGTCTGGATCAACTGGTCGATGGTCTGTTGCTGTTCGCGGCTGGCTTGCTCCAACCCGTAGGCGAGTTTGTTGATGTGCCGCGCCAGATCGCCCAGCTCACCGTCGTCGGCCACCGGCAGCGGGGTGTTGTAGTCACCTTGCTGGATCGCCTTGACGGCTTCAACCATGTCGCTGATCGGTTGCGACAGGCTCAGCGCCAGACGCCGGGCCAGGATGTAGGTAAAGAGCAGGGCGAAAAGCGCCAGAATTCCGGCTTTGAACAGAATCTCCTGCTGGCGCTGACTGAACGCATCGCTGGACATGCCCACCCGTACCCGGCCTAGATAATCCTCGGGTTGTACGGCAGTCGATGGTGTCGAGTCCTGCAGAAAGTCGGTGCCCAACTTGATGCGCTGTAAGCGGATCGGCGCCTGGAAGATCTCCGTCTGCGTCGGTCGCACGTCACTTTCGTTCGGCTGCTCGACGTACACCAGCACATTGTTGGCGTTGTCCTGAACCTCGAGAAAACGCACGTTGGGCGTGGCCAATGTGGCGCGCATCAGGCCTTCGAGGACGTCATTGTTACCAACGATAACGCCATATTCCGAAGCCGGGGCCAACTGATTAGCGATCAACTGGCCGGTGTGATTCAGTTCCTGACGCAAATCCTGAAGCCGCACGAAGGTGAAAAAACCGATCAGCAACAAGGTCAGCAGCAGTGCCGGGCCCAGGCTGATGATTTGTGTGCGGGTGTTGATGCCCCAGCTTCGACGGAAAGTCATTGGGTACTCTCTCCTTCGGCCAGTTGTGCCGCGATAGCGGCGTCATCGATCTGCTCGATCCCCAGTGAGTGTGCGACTTGCCGGTTGCTCAGGACTTTGAAGCGCTTCGGATAAACAGCCCTTGGCCAGCGGGCAGGGGGCTGATCGAGCAAATCGTCGAGAATCGCCAGCCAATCGTTCTGGTCGCTGTAGGTGCTGGCCAGGCTCCCGACCTTGACGAAGCCGGCCGTAGGGCCGAGCAACGGCTGTTGTTGGGCATAACTGCTGAGCAGCAGGTTTTTCACGGTTTTGGGGTTGTACAGGTCTGGATCATCCAGTCCCAGCAGCATGTCGCTGTGTTTGAGCAGTGTTTGCAGGGGGCGACTGTCGTCGGTGTGGGGCCACGGTTGACCGATGACCTGCAGCCCCAGCGTTTTGGCGGTGTCGAACAGTTCGTCGAAGAGGAACTGGCTGTGGTGGTCATACAGCACCCCGATCCGCTTGGCCTGAGGTAAAAGACGCTGGGCCAGACGCAGTTGTCGCAGCAGCGGAGGGTCACTCCATAGCAGGCTGAGGTGAGGCGGGCGGGTTTCGCCGAGTCGCTGGTGGGCCTGAACCCTGCTGATGCGCAGCACTAGGGTCGGTGGGCCTTGATTGTCCTTGAGGCGCCAGTTCAGGCTGCCGAGGTCGAGCAGGATCAGGCGAGTGTCGGCTGGCAGCTCGCTGGGGGTCGGCAATTGGTCTAGGGTGACAAAGCGCACCACATCCTCGGGCCGGCGTTGCGCCAGCGCTGCGGTGAAAGCTTGCACTGTCGGGCTGTCCTCGGCACCGCTGAGCAGCACTTGGGCGGCCCAGACACTCGGCGATAGCATCAGGCAAGCGAATAACGCGCACAGCCTGCTGATCCAGCGATCTGACAGGGAAGAGCGGGCGGTAGGAGGGCCACAATGCACAACTTAGCCTTGATCGAAAGTGTCAGCTGGGCATGGTAACCGACGCGGGGGCAATTTCCATGGAACTTACAGGGTACTGATCGGGCCTGAATTGAGCTGTCGTCAAGACTGGTCGCGCAGGCGTGGCCCCGTATAATGCCCCATCGCCAGATAGATGGCTCTAGATGGATTGGTTATGACTCAACAGCGACCTATCGCGGTTCTTGGAGGCGGCAGCTTCGGTACTGCTGTGGCGAACCTGCTGGCAGAGAACGGCTATCCGGTCAGGCAATGGATGCGCGACCCGGCTCAGGCCGAGGCGATCCGTGTGAACCGCGAGAACCCCCGTTATCTCAAAGGCATCAAGGTCCACCCGACGGTGGAGCCCCTGACCGACTTGCTGACCACGCTGGAGGGTAGCGAATTGATTTTCGTCGCCTTGCCGTCCAGTGCCTTGCGTTCGGTGCTGGCGCCTCATGCCGGGCGCTTGACCGGCAAAATGTTGGTGAGCCTGACCAAAGGCATCGAAGCACACACCTTCAAGCTGATGAGCGAAATCCTCGAGGAAATCGCCCCGGACGCGCGCATCGGCGTGTTGTCCGGACCCAACCTGGCCCGTGAAATCGCTGAGCACGCGCTGACGGCCACAGTGGTGGCCAGTGAAGATGAAGACCTCTGTCTACAGGTGCAGGAGGCGTTGCATGGCCGCACGTTTCGCGTGTACGCCAGCTCGGATCGGTTTGGTGTCGAGCTGGGGGGCGCGCTCAAGAACGTGTATGCGATCATTTCGGGCATGGCCGTCGCGCTGGGTATGGGCGAAAACACCAAGAGCATGCTGATCACCCGCGCCTTGGCCGAGATGACCCGCTTTGCGGTGAGCCAGGGCGCCAATCCGATGACCTTTTTGGGGCTGGCCGGGGTCGGGGATTTGATCGTCACCTGCTCGTCACCCAAAAGTCGTAACTATCAGGTGGGTTTTGCCCTCGGTCAGGGTTTGAGCCTGGAAGAGGCGGTCACCCGTCTGGGCGAAGTGGCGGAAGGGGTGAACACTCTTAAGGTACTCAAGGTCAAGGCGGATGAGCTTCAGGTGTATATGCCGCTGGTCGCAGGCCTGCATGCGATTCTTTTCGAAGGTCGTACGCTCAATCAAGTCATCGAATTGCTGATGCGAGCAGAACCGAAAACCGACGTCGATTTTATTTCCCCAGCGGTTTTTAACTGAATTACTCGAGCAGGTGAAAGTCATGAACGAATCAAAACTCAAGCAGCATGAATCGATCCTGCTGCGCATTCTGTGGATGCTGGTATTCGTGTTGATCTGGCAACTCGCGGAAGTTGTCCTGGGCTGTGTGGTCCTGGTGCAGCTGGCTTACCGAATGATCTACGGCGCGCCGAGTGGCAGCCTGATGAACTTCGGCGATAGCGTGAGTCAGTACCTGGCGCAGATCGGTCGCTTCGGGACCTTCCACAGCGAGCAGAAACCCTGGCCTTTCGCCGATTGGCCCGCGCCTCGGGCGCCCGAAGGCGAAGCCGCGCACAGCGTCCCCCCTGCGCCGCATCCGGTTCGCGATGAGGAACCGAAGTTATGAAGGTGTGGATTTTGCGCCATGGCGAAGCCCACTCTCAGGCACGCAGTGATGCCGAGAGAGAACTGACTGACCATGGGCGCAAAGAAGTGCTCAATAGCGCTGCGCATTTGCTCGGCAAACCCCTGCACCGGATCATCGCCAGTCCTTATGTGCGTGCGCAGCAGACGGCTGAACTGGTCCATCAAGTCCTGGGATTCAACGAGCCGATCATAACGGTCCCCTGGTTGACTCCAGACAGCGACCCGCGGGTGGCACTGAGTCAGCTGGACCTGTACTCGACAGAGGATGTGTTGCTAGTCAGCCACCAACCGCTGGTTGGTTCGCTGGTAGGCGTGCTGGTTCACGGTCATCACCGCGAGGCACAGCCCATGAACACGGCCAGCCTGGCTGAGCTGGAAGGCGACTTTCCGCTGGCGGGGCTGATGGAATTGCGCAGCGTTCGGCATCCATAACCCCTGTAGATGATCACTTGACAGGCACCTATCCAATGTAGGAGCTGCCGAAGGCTGCGATCGACCGGGAACCGGTCGCGTTCTTGATACCGCTGAAGGTCGTACCGACCTTATCGCAGCCTTCGGCAGCTCCTACAGGGACCGTGTTTGCTGCGCGATCTCCTGCATTGGATCGGTGCCGGACTTAAAATTTATATTTTATTTTTCAGAGAAGGATTGAACATGAGCTTGTGGCTGAGAACTCCCGATATCGAACAACTCAATGCGGCCCAGAAAAACACCATCGGTGAGCTGCTGGACATTCGTTTCGAAACCTTCGATGACAACTCCATCACCGCCAGCATGGTCGTCGACCATCGTACCCATCAGCCCTACGGTCTGTTGCATGGTGGCGCGTCGGTGGTATTGGCCGAAACCGTCGGTTCCACCGCCAGTTACCTGTGTATCGATGCGAGCAAATTCTTCTGCGTGGGTCTTGAAGTCAACGCCAACCATCTGCGCGGCTTGCGCAGCGGTCGAGTCACCGCCGTCGCGCGCCCGGTACATATCGGCCGTACCACCCACGTCTGGGACATCCGCCTGAGCAGCGATGAGGGCAAGGCCAGCTGTATCTCCCGCTTGACCATGGCCGTGGTGCCACTGGGTGAACAACCGCCGCTGCGCTGAGAGAGTTTGGCTTTGCTCAGGATCTGCGGCTGGCCCCAACTCTAATGTGGGAGCAGGCTTGCCTGCGAATAGGCCGCCACGAATAGCCTGATTTCCCAAGTGTCATCATTCATGTCAGTTACAGTCATTGCCGCGTGGTCGGCGTATACGCACAATCGCCACTGGTTTTTGTTATGGACGCGCGCGCATGTCGCAACAGGTGTTTTTCGCTCACGCCAACGGCTTTCCGTCGGCCACCTACGGCAAATTGTTCGCCGCACTGGCGCCGGACTATACCGTGGCGCATCTGCAGCAGCATGCGCACGATCCGCGCTTTCCGGTGGATGACAACTGGCTGAATCTGGTCGATGAGCTGATTCATCACCTGCGCCAGCAGCCGGAACCCGTCTGGGGCGTGGGGCATTCGCTGGGAGGGCTGTTGCATTTCCACGCAGCACTGCGTTGTCCTGAACTGTATCGCGGCGTGGTGATGCTCGACTCACCTGTGTTGACGCGTGTCGATCAGTGGATGATCCGCGCAGCCAAACGCTTCGGTTTCATCGATCGGATCACCCCGGCCGGGCGCACCCTGGGACGCCGGGAAGCCTTCGCGGATATGGATGCCGCCCGCCAGTATTTCGCTGGCAAGACCCTGTTTCGCCGCTTCGATCCCGAGTGCTTCGACGCTTACCTGCTACATGGCTTGCAGCAGGACGGCGAGCAGTTGCGCCTGCGCTTCGACCCGGCCACTGAAATCAGTATTTACCGCAGCGTGCCGCATACCAGCCCCGGTCGGGTGCAGCAATTGAAAGTGCCGCTGGCCATGGTGCGCGGGCAGCACAGCCGAGTGGTCATGCGTCACCACGCCAGTTCCGTGAAACGCATACCACAAGGCGAATACCTGTCCATGCCGGGCGGTCATATGTTCCCGCTCGAGCGCCCGCAGGAGACCGCCGCGCTGCTCAAAACCCTGTTCGCCCGTTGGGAAGCGCGTCGCGTCGAGAGGGCCTGCGCATGAGCATACCTGTTGAAGAAGTCCGCCTGAGCCTGCCGCATATCGAGTTGGCCGCGCACCTGTTCGGGCCTGAAGACGGCCAGCCGGTGATTGCCCTGCATGGCTGGCTGGATAACGCCAACAGCTTCGCGCGCCTGGCGCCGCAGCTCAAAGGCTTGCGCATCGTCGCCCTGGACCTGGCCGGGCACGGCCACTCCGACCACCGCCCGCTGGGGGCCGGTTATACCCTGTGGGATTACGTGCATGACGTGCTGCAAGTGGCCGAGCAACTGGGCTGGCAGCGTTTTTCCCTGCTTGGGCATTCCTTGGGCGCGATTATTTCGGTGGCGTTGGCCGGCGCGCTGCCCGAGCGCGTCACGCGTCTGGCGCTGATTGACGGGGTCATTCCGCCGACCGGCGAGGCGAGCAGCGCCGCTGAGCGGCTGGGTATGGCGTTGCAAGCGCAACTGAACCTGTCGAACAAACGCAAGCCGGTCTATAGCGATTTGGACCGGGCTGTCGAGGCGCGCATGAAAGGCGTGGTCGCGGTCAGCCGGGAAGCAGCCGAATTGCTGGCCCAGCGTGGACTGATGCCGGTACCCGGCGGTTATACCTGGCGCAGCGACAGTCGACTGACGCTGGCGTCACCGATGCGCCTGACCCGCGATCAGGCCATGGCGTTCGTCAACCGCGTCAGTTGTCCGACCCAATTGGTGGTGGCGGGACAGGGCATGCTGGCCCAGCATCCCGAGCTGCTTTCACAGCTGCCTTTTCACATCACGACCTTGCCCGGCGGCCATCATTTGCACTTGAATGACGAGGCAGGCGCGCGCGCTGTTGCAGACTGTTTCAATCGCTTTTATGCCGTTCCTTGACTTGCAGCGGGCAACTGTCGAGGCTGGGCGGATTGAAATGGGAGACAACTTTGATGGACCACTGTATTGCCGGAACCTGCAAGACGACTAACGCTGCCCCCATCCAGGCGACCCGATGAGAACACGCATGCGTTTATTCAGTGTTCTTGGCGTGTCGGTCTGCAGTTCGCTGCTCAGCGCCATGCTCTACGCCGCCGATGTACCCGACAGTCATGATCTGGACGTGGTACCGCGTGTGCTCGATGCTGCAATCGTCGACTTTCGTCCGCTGGTGGAACTGGAGCGAATCTACCCGCTGGGTTCGATTCGCAAAATCAGCGGCCAGCTGCGTTTCGACGGTCAGGTCAGTGCGCGAGGCAATGTGACCTCCGTGACCTACCAATTACCCCCCGAACACACCTCTGACGAGGCCTTTACCGCGGCTCGCGAAGCCTTGCAGAAACAGGGCGCGGAACTGTTGTTCTGGTGCCAGGCGCGTGATTGTGGCGAAAGCAGCCTGTGGGCCAACGAAGTGTTCGGCAACTCCAAACTGTATGGCGCCGATGAGCAGCAGGCCTATTTGCTGTTGCGTCTGGCTGCGCCGAAAAACGACACACTGGTGGCGTTGTACAGCATCACGCGTGGCAATCGTCGAGCGTACCTGCATGTCGAGCAGTTCGATGCGGCTGCCCCTTTAGGCGATTTGCTGCCGACCTCGGCCACCTTGTTGCGTCAACTCAAAAGCACGGGCGTTCTGGATTTGCCGATGCTGACTGGCGAGCCGCAAGACGTCTGGACCACCTTGCTCTCGCGCGGGCTCAACCTGGACAGTACCTTGCGCGTCAGCGTGTCCGGGGTGGATGCCGAGGCCTGGCGCCAGGCGTTGATTGCCAAGGGTGTGCGCGCGGCACGGCTGGAGGCGGGCCGCAGCGACAAGCCGGGGTTGGCCGTCGAACTTATCCGCTGACACCTTGCTCTGATCCCGCGAGCACTGGCGTTGTCAGTGTTCGCCGTTATGCTCACACCATTCGCTCTTCTTTTTACGAGATAACCCATGCTCAATAATGATCGCCTGTTGGTGCAGATCCTGCTCCTGGCGCTACTCGGTGCCTGTCTCTGGGTGATGGCACCGTTCTGGTCAGCGCTGTTCTGGGGGGCGGTGCTGGCCTTTGCCAGTTGGCCGCTGATGCGCCTGTTGACTCGTTGGCTCAAGGGTCGCGAATCGTTGGCGGCGGGGCTGCTGACGTTAATCTGGATGTTGCTGGTGGCGGCGCCCCTGGTGTGGCTGGGCGTCAATCTGGCGGACCATATTCGTGACGCGGCGATCTTCATCAAGGACGCGCAGGTCGATGGCCTGCCCGAGCCGCCCGTATGGTTGGCGGGAGTGCCGATCGTGGGCGCGCGACTGGTAGCGTTCTGGCACACCATCGATCAGCAGGGTGCAGTGGCGCTGGCCAGCATCAAGCCGTACCTGGGTCAGGTCGGCAACTGGCTGCTGGCGCGCAGCGCACAGATTGGTGGCGGGATTCTCGAATTGACCTTGAGTATCGTCTTCGTATTTTTCTTTTACCGCGATGGTCCGAGGCTGGCGGCATTCGTCCTGAGCCTGCTGGAACGCCTGATCGGCGACCGCGCTGGCTATTACCTGGAACTGGTGGCGGGTACCGTACAACGGGTGGTCAACGGGGTGATCGGTACGGCAGCGGCGCAGGCCGTATTGGCCTTGATCGGCTTCTGGATCGCGGGGATTCCGGGCGCGCTGGTGCTGGGGGTCGTCACCTTTCTGCTCAGCCTGCTGCCCATGGGGCCGCCGCTGGTGTGGATTCCCGCCACCGCCTGGCTGGCGTGGAAGGGTGAATACGGCAT
The DNA here is from genome assembly GCF_056680425.1 of Pseudomonas sp. ASL3. Classification (NCBI taxonomy): domain Bacteria; kingdom Pseudomonadati; phylum Pseudomonadota; class Gammaproteobacteria; order Pseudomonadales; family Pseudomonadaceae; genus Pseudomonas; species Pseudomonas sp. ASL3. The sequence continues at coordinate 1,630,835 of NZ_CM155281.1, forward strand.
GGCGGTTTTTCTCGGCATCTGGGGGACGTTTATCATCAGTGGCGTCGACAACGTACTCAAACCCTACCTGATCAGTCGCGGCGGCAACCTGCCGTTGGTGATCGTCCTGCTTGGGGTGTTCGGCGGTTTACTGGCGTTTGGCTTTATCGGCCTGTTCATCGGTCCGACGCTGTTGGCAGTGGCCTACAGTTTGTTGATCGACTGGACCGCTTCAAAAATCAAACGCCCGGACACTCTAGACAGCCCTTGATCCCGTGCTGTGCGAAGCCGCCGCGAAGCCTGTGTTTCGCGGCGGCTTCGTTTATCAGGCGGCGACGTTCAGATTGCTGCCGACCGACTGGGTGCCGCTGGTGTCGTAGCGTTGGCTCAACGCTGCGACCATCTTGCTCAGGGCTTCGGCAGCAGCTTTGGCGCTAGTGCTGGTGGTGCTCTGGTCCGAACTGCTGGTACCACTGCTCAGTGCCGAGGTTAGTTCGCCGAGGCTGACACCGCCACTGCTGTCGGTATCGAGATAGCTGAGCAGGGTGCTGGCGTCACTTGCGCTGGAGCCAGTGGTGCTGGAGCTAGTGCTCGTGGTACCAGTGTTCGCCGCGCCAGCGGCGCAAGCGGTGTCAGTGCTTCCTGTGCTGCTGGCTGCGCCCGTGGTGCCGCTGCTGGAACCGGTTGCGGCCTGCATGGCGCTGGTCAGCTCGTCAAGGCTGATCGTGCCGTCCTTGTTGGTGTCCAGTGCCGAAAATATTTTTGAGCTGTCGGTGCTACTGTTGGCGCTGCTGTCGGTGCTACTGGACGCGTTGCTCAGACTGACCACAACGCTGGGGCTGCTGTTCGACGAAGTGCTGCTGTTATTAGATTCAAGTTTGGCCAGCAATTCCTCGAGGAATTTTTTGCTGGCCGCGCTGGCGGTTGTACTGGTGCTTGAGCTTGAGCTGGTATAGCTCGAATAACTGCTATTACTGACGCCACTGATCATCGGGTTTGACTCCCATCAGGTTGATTGGTCCGGTGAGAGGGTGCACCGGCTTATGCAGCCTCAGGGCGTCAGGTGTCCTGGATATGTGGGCTTTGTATCGAGGCTGGTACGCTCAGTCAGCGCGTCGAATTTCACGGGCGTGGGAGGTCGAAGACGACAGTCAGGCCGCCGCCCGGCGTTTCTTCCAGCTGTAGGTCGCCACCCATGCGCCGGGCGGCTTCGCGGGCGATGGTCATGCCCATGCCGACACCACCGGAATTGCGATTGCGTGAGCCTTCGACGCGATAGAAGGGCTCGAACACCGCCTCGTGCTGATCCGGCGCAATCCCCGGCCCGTGATCGATGATCAGCAGTTGCACCCGTTGCGGGTGATCCTGAATCTCGATATGTGCGTGCCCGGCATAGCGCAAGGCGTTATCGATCAGGTTGCTCACGCATGAACGCAACGCCATCGGCTGCGCCTTGAGCGGTTTGCACTGACCACTGCTCTGTACGTCATCGTCGTGGTCCTGGGCGTTTTCGGTGAGAGACTCGATCAGCGCCTGCAAATCGAACAGTTGCAACGCCTCGCTGGTACGTTGCTCGTGCAGGTAGGTCAGCGTGGCATCGAGCATGCCGATCATGTCATCCAGATCTTGGGTCATCTGCCCATGCAGCTTCGGTTCGTCGATCTGTTCGACCCGCAGTTTCAGGCGTGAAAGCGGTGTCCGTAGATCATGAGACATGGCCGCGAGCATCCGCCCGCGTTGCTGGACCTGCTCGCGGATGCGCTGTTGCATCAAGTTGAACGTCTGCGCCGCCTGACGCGCCTCGTGTGGACCGCTGACTTCCAGTGGCGGGCTGTCGAGGTTTTCGCTCAAGCGTTCGGCGGCCTCGCTCATACGCCGGATCGGTCGACTAAGTGCCTTGGCGCCATACCAGGCGGCGATCACCAACGTGATCAGTTGAAATACCAGCGGCACGACAGGTCCACCGAACAGCGGCGGCCTTCCCGGCGGGTGCGGCGGCGGTCTTGAAGGATCGAAGCCGTGTGGCGGCGGGATGAAACTTTCGGACAGGGGCGGTGGTGGAGGGGGTGGGGGCGGTCCGTAATGCATGAACCACATGAAGGCCAGCAAATGCGCCAACAGGATGGCGAGCAACGCCCCGCCGAACAGTCGGGCGAACAGTGTGTCGGCCGAACGGATCAACCGATGTCCTTGGCGTCGAACAGATAACCCTCGCCGCGCACCGTTTTAATCAGTTGGGGGGCTCTCGGGTCGTCGCCGAGTTTCTGTCGCAGACGTGACACCAGTAAATCGATGCTGCGGTCGAAGGCTTCGATCGTGCGGCCACGTGCTGCGTCCAGCAATTGCTCACGATTGAGTACGCGCCGCGGGCGTTCCAGGAACACGCGCAGCAGACGGAATTCTGCATTGGACAACGGCACCACCAGGCCATTGGGCGCGGTCAATTGGCGCATGACGCTGTTCAGGCGCCAGGCGTCGAAACGGATGTTGGTGCGCTGCTCGCTGCGGTCATCCCGTACCCGGCGCAACACGGTCTGGATCCGTGCCACCAATTCACGGGGCTCGAACGGCTTGGCCATGTAGTCATCGGCGCCCAGTTCCAGGCCAATGATGCGGTCGGTGGGTTCGCAGCGGGCGGTGAGCATCAGGATCGGGATGTCCGAGGTACCGCGCAGCCAGCGGCACAATGACAGGCCGTCCTCGCCGGGCAGCATCAGGTCCAGCACCACCACGTCGAAGGTTTCTTCCGCCAGCGCCTGACGCATGGCACTGCCATCGGTAACGCCTCGGCACTGGATGTTGAAGCGGGCCAGGTAATCGCAGAGAAGTTCGCGAATCGGCACATCGTCGTCGACGATCAGGGCGCGGGTGTTCCAGCGACGCTCCTCTGTCGGGGCGTTATCGATACTGAGAGTGGGGACTGCTTGCATGGTGCGATTACCGCCTGAAAGTGCCGCCATGCTACTTCGCTGACAGTCGGGGCGAAAGGTTGTTCTGTCTGAGTGTCGGGCGGTTGTCGGGAGTGTGTCGGTGTTGATACAAAAGCGCCTCCGACCTGTAACCCCCCGCTTTACACCACTCTTTACGCTTTCTTTATGCCCAGCAAGGTCTGTCGATCTCGTTCCTTTACGGCTTGCGTGCGGACAATGGCTGACACGCGGCAGTTGCCGTACGACGGAGAATTTCCATGAGCGTTCTGGACGGGGTGTCACTGCTGTTGGCAGCAGGGCTGTTCATTTACTTACTGGTTGCGTTGTTACGCGCCGACCAGAACTAGGAGCAGCCATGCACAGTTATGACTATTTATTGATCGTGGCGTTCTTCGCGCTGGTGCTGCTGCCCGCGCCGTGGCTGGGACGTTTTTATTATCGGATCATGGAAGGCGAGCGAACCTTTTTGACCCCGGTATTAGGGCCGGTCGAGCGCGTCTGTTATCGCCTCTCCGGGGTCGATCCCCAGGTCGAACAGAGCTGGAAAACCTACGCGCTGGCCTTGCTCGCCTTCAACCTGGCGGGTTTTCTCCTGTTGTTCGCGATTCTGCTGTTTCAGGGTTCGCTACCACTCAACCCGCAGAATATGCCGGGGATGGAGTGGTCGCTGGCGTTTAACACGGCGATGAGTTTCGTCACCAACACCAACTGGCAGAGTTACAGCGGTGAAGCGTCGCTCAGCTACTTGAGCCAGATGGTCGGCCTGACCGTACAAAACTTCGTCAGTGCCGCCACCGGTATCGCGGTGTTGATCGCGTTTTGTCGTGGTATCAGCCGTCGCTCGACACAGAACCTGGGCAACTTCTGGGCCGACATGACCCGCGCCACCCTTTATGGGTTGCTGCCATTGTGTCTGGTGCTGGCTTTGTTCCTGGTCTGGCAGGGCGTTCCGCAAACCTTCGCCCACTACATTGATGCCGTGACCCTGCAAGGCGCCGATCAAAGCGTGCCACTGGGGCCAGCGGCCAGCCAGATCGCAATCAAGCAACTGGGCACCAACGGCGGTGGTTTCTTCGGTGCCAACTCGGCGCATCCCTTCGAGAACCCGACAGCCTGGAGCAACCTGTTCGAGCTGGTGTCGATCATCCTGATCCCGGTCGCGCTGGTCTTCACCTTCGGCCATTACGTCAAGGACATGCGTCAAAGCAAGGCGATCCTGGCCTGCATGCTGAGCCTGTTCCTGATCGGCGGTGTCACGGCGATGTGGGCCGAGTACCAGCCCAACCCGACCCTGAACATCGCCTCGGTCGAGCAGACCGCGCCGCTGGAAGGCAAGGAAGCCCGTTTCGGCACCACCGGCACCGTGCTCTGGGCGACGGCCACCACTGCGGCGTCCAACGGTTCGGTGAACGCCATGCACGACAGCCTCAATCCGCTGACCGGCATGGTCGGGATGGCCAACATGATGGTCGGCGAAGTGATCTTCGGCGGGGTCGGTGCCGGGATGTACGGCATGCTGCTCAACGTGTTGATTGCGGTGTTCCTCGCCGGGCTGATGATCGGCCGCACCCCGGAATACCTGGGCAAGAAGCTGCAAGCCAAAGAGGTCAAGTTGTTGGTCGCGACCTTGCTGGTGATGCCGATTGGCGTGCTGGTGTTCGGTGCCCTGGCGGCGAGCTTGCCGGGTCCGGCGGGCGCAATCAGCAACCCTGGCGCCCATGGTTTCAGTCAGCTGCTCTACACCTACACCTCGGCCACCGCCAACAACGGTTCGGCGTTCGGTGGGTTCAGCGCGAACACGATGTTCCATAACCTGATGCTCAGTCTGTCGATGTTCCTCGGTCGCTTCGGTTACATCCTTCCGGTGCTGGCACTGGCAGGCAGCCTGGCGATGAAAAAGACCGCCCCCCAAGGCCTGAATAGCTTCCCGACCCATGGCCGGCTGTTTGTCACGCTGCTGGCGGTGACCATCTTGCTGGTGGGCGGTTTGAACTTCTTGCCGACATTGGCGCTGGGGCCGATTGCCGAACACTTGAGCATGGGTTTCTGAGGAACGAATCATGAATATGCCAATTCCTGTCGCAAAGCGTGCGGATACACAGCCAACGGCTGAGCGCGCTGCTCTTCCTTCCAGCAGCGTGGCTATCTCGGCGCTGTGGCGTCCGGCGGTGGTGCAAGCCTTCGTCAAGCTTGATCCACGTCAGTTGCAACGTGCGCCAGTGATGCTGGTGGTCGAGCTGACCGCCATCCTGACCAGCATTCTGTGCCTGGTCCCTGACCCGGCAGTGCCGACCTCGGTGGCCGTGCAGATCGCCATCTGGTTGTGGTTCACCGTGCTGTTCGCCAACTTTGCCGAAGCCTTGGCCGAGGGGCGCGGCAAGGCCCGTGCCGACAGCCTCAAGGCTGGCAGCGAAGGCCTCAAGGCACGGCGCAAGGATGAAACCGGGACCTTTCGCATGGTTGATGCCAGCCGCTTGCGCAAAGGCGATGTGGTGCGTGTCGAAGTGGGGGAGATGATCCCCGGTGACGGCGAGGTCATCGAAGGCATCGCGGCGGTCAACGAAGCGGCGATTACCGGTGAGTCCGCGCCGGTGATCCGTGAGTCAGGTGGCGACCGTTCGGCGGTCACCGGCAATACCCGACTGGTGTCCGACTGGCTGTTGGTGCGCATCACTGCCAACCCGGGTGAATCGACCCTGGACCGCATGATCGCCCTGGTGGAAGGCGCCAAACGGCAGAAAACCCCCAACGAAATCGCGCTGGATATTCTGCTGATCGGCCTGACCCTGATCTTCTTGCTGGTGGTGGTGACCCTGCAACCCTTCGCCCACTTCTCCGGCGGCAGTCTGCCGCTGGTGTTCCTGGTGGCGCTGCTGGTGACCTTGATTCCAACTACCATCGGCGGTCTGTTGTCGGCCATCGGTATCGCCGGCATGGACCGTCTGGTGCGACTGAACGTGATCGCCAAGTCCGGCCGCGCGGTAGAAGCCGCCGGTGACGTGCATGTGTTGCTGCTGGACAAGACCGGCACCATCACCTTCGGCAACCGTCGTTGCACTGCAACCTATACCGCACCGGGTGTCAGCCCCAAGGAGCTGGGTGAGGGCGCGTTGCTGGCCTCACTGGCCGATGACACTGCTGAAGGCAAGTCGATTGTCGAGTACCTGCGTGCGCTGCACCCGATCACCGAGCCCAATGCCGCGGCGCTGACCCCGGTCGCGTTCAGCGCTGAGACCCGCTTGTCTGGCGTTGATTATCAAGGCCGGGTGTACCGTAAAGGTGCGGTGGATTCGGTGTTGGCCTTTGTCGACATGACGCGCGCCGACTTGATGCCAGCGCTGGCCCGCGAAGTCGACAAGATTGCCAAGACCGGCGGCACACCGCTGCTGGTTTGTGTGAACGGCAAGCTGCTGGGTGCGATTCACCTCAAGGACGTGGTCAAACCAGGTATCCGCGAGCGTTTCGCCGAGCTGCGCAAACTGGGGATTCGCACGGTCATGGTGACCGGCGACAACCCGCTGACCGCCGCTGCGATTGCTGCTGAAGCCGGGGTCGATGACGTGCTGGCTGAAGCCACCCCAGAGAAGAAACTGGAACGGATTCGTCTGGAGCAGAACGACGGTCGCCTGGTAGCGATGTGTGGCGACGGTGCCAATGACGCCCCGGCACTGGCCCAGGCTGACGTCGGCATGGCGATGAATGATGGCACCCAGGCGGCGCGTGAAGCGGCGAACATGGTCGACCTCGACAGCGACCCGACCAAGCTGTTGGATGTGGTGCAGATCGGCAAAGAATTACTGGTCACTCGCGGCGCCTTGACCACGTTCTCCATCGCCAACGACGTGGCCAAGTACTTTGCGATTCTGCCGGCGTTGTTCGCGTCGATCTACCCGCAGTTGGGGGTGCTCAACGTCATGCACCTGGCCAGTCCGCAGAGCGCGATTCTCTCCGCCATTGTGTTCAACGCCTTGATCATCGTGGTGCTGATCCCGCTGGCATTGCGAGGCGTGCGCGTACAGGCGGCCAGTGCGGCCCACCTGCTGCGTCGCAATCTGTTGATCTATGGCCTGGGCGGGATTGTGGTGCCGTTCGTGGGGATCAAGCTGATCGATATGCTGCTGACCGGTCTGCATCTGGTCTAAACACGCTACTTTCGTCGCGCTCGAAAGGGCGCGGTGTTCACCCTGATTGAGGATTAGATGATGTCGACTGTATTGCGTCCGGCCCTGAGCCTTCTTGTGTTAATGACCGTGATTACCGGCGTGGCCTATCCACTGGTAGTCACCGGAATCGCCCAGGTGGCGTTCCCCTCGCAAGCCAATGGCAGCCTGGTGTATGACGCCAGCGGCAAGGTGCGCGGCTCGTCCCTGATTTCCCAGAACTTCACCGGTGACGGCTGGTTCCATTCGCGTCCGTCGGCCGGTGCGTTTGCCACGGTATCCAGCAGCGCCAGCAACCTGGCCCCGAGCAACCCGGCGCTGGCCGCGCGGGTCACGGCGGACGTGGCCAAGGAAGTGGTCCCCGGCCAAGGCGTGGTGCCATTGGCCTTGCTGACCACCTCGGGCAGTGGTCTTGATCCACACTTGCCACCGGAAGCGGTGACTTATCAAGTGGCGCGGGTAGCCGCTGCACGCAACTTGCCGGTGGAAGCGGTGCAACGGTTGGTGAACGAAAATACCTACCGGCCGCTGATCGGGCCGCCAGTGGTCAACGTTTTGATCTTGAATCAAACCCTGAATGAGTTACCGTCAGCGCAACTTTGATCTTGATTCTGCCCAAAGGGCGTAGGAGCTGACTTGTCTGCGAACCAAGCGGCGCGGTCTGTCAGATACACCGCGTTGCGCCCTTCGCAGACAAGTCAGCTCCTACAGGGGCTATCGCAAACCATGAGAGAAAACCATGAGTGACACCCGCCGTGCCGATGCCCTGTTAGCTGATCTACCCAAGGATGGTCGTGGGCGGCTCAAGGTGTTTCTCGGCGCCGCACCGGGGGTGGGCAAGACCTACGCCATGCTCCAGGCCGCTCACGCGCAGTTGCGCCAAGGGTCGCAGGTGGTGGCCGGGGTGGTGGAAACCCATGGTCGCGCCGAAACCGAAGCCTTGCTCAGCGGTTTGCCACAGCAGCCGTTGCTGCGTTCGGAATATCGCGGCGTCACGCTGGAAGAAATGGACCTGGATGGCCTGCTCAAGTCCGCTCCGAAACTGGTGCTGGTCGACGAACTGGCCCACAGCAACGCGCCCGGCAGCCGACACACCAAGCGCTGGCAAGACATTCAGGAATTGCTGGCGGCGGGCATCAATGTTTACACCACCGTCAACGTCCAGCACCTGGAAAGCCTCAACGATAAGGTGCGCGGCATCACCGGGGTGCAGGTCCGCGAAACCTTGCCCGACTGGGTGTTGCAGGAAGCCTATGAACTGGTATTGATCGACCTGCCACCACGGGAACTGTTGGAGCGTCTGCGTGACGGCAAGGTCTATGTGCCGGAGCAAGCCCGAGCAGCCATTGATGCGTACTTTAGCCAGACCAACCTGACAGCGTTGCGCGAACTGGCGATGCAAACCGCAGCGGCCCAGGTCGATGATGATCTGGCGCTAGGTTATCGCCAGTTGGGTCAATCCGCGCCAGCGGTGCGCGGCCGCTTGCTGGTGGGGATCGACGGCGATGCCCAGGCTGAACGCCTGGTGCGGCATGCCAGCCGGGTGGCGCAGCGTCGGCATCTGCCGTGGAGCCTGGTGCATGTCGACAATGGCCGGGTCACCGACGAACATGCGCGGATGCGCCTGCAAAGCGCGCAACAACTGGCCGAGCGGCTGGGCGGCGAAGTGGTGCTGCTGCGCGCGGGCGAAGTGGCAAAAACCCTGATTCAACATGCGGCCGAGCGACGTGCCAGTCTGGTGCTGGTGGGGCAGTCGCGCCCGCGTTTACGCAGACGGCTGTTTGGCGGTGGGCTGGCAGCGCGCTTGCTGCGCGACGCCCATGGCCTGGAAATCAACGTACTCGACAGCGAAACGCAGCACGATCAGCCGCGCTCGCGTTCGGCACGCGCCGTGGTCTGGTTCGATTATGGTCTGGCTCTGGTTGCCACTATTTTGGCCACCGCCTTGGCCTGGGCGGTGTCGAGCGTATTGGCGCTGCCGAACATCTCCCTGGTGTTCCTCGCGGCCGTGTTGCTGGTGGCGGTGCGCAGCAGTCTCGGCCCGGCGCTGGCCTGTGCGGCGCTGTCGTTTCTGACCTATGACTTTCTGTTCATTCCGCCGACGTTCTCCTTCAGGATCCAGCGCGAAGAAGACGTGTTGACGCTGTTGTTCTTTCTGTTGATGGCGGCCTTGACTGGCAACCTCGCCGCTCGTCAGCGCCGGCAGTTGCAGGCATTACGCGACACTCAGGAGGAAACCAGCGAATTGCTCGACCTGTCGCGCAAACTCACGGCCGCCACCGATCGTCAGGCGGTGTTGAGCGCCGCCGAGCAGCACCTGAGTGGTTGGAAAGAGCTGCAGATCTGCCTGCTCGACCGTGACCGGCAGGACGGCTGGAAAGTCGAAGCCGGTGGTCCCTTGCAGCTCTCCGAAGCCGAACGCGCAGCGGCGGACTGGGCCTGGCAACACGATCAGGCCGCCGGAATGGGCACCGGCACCTTGCCGTTCGGGCACTGGTGGTGGTGGCCGTTGTCGACGGAAGAAGGGCCGATGGCGTTGCTCGGTGTCAGCCCCCGTGAAGGGCAGCCGTTTACCGACCAGCGTCGGCGTCTGCTGACCGCCCTCAGCCAACCGCTGGCGCAGGCGCTGGCCCGGGCGCAATTGGCTGAAGAGCTGGAAGCCGCACGTCTGCACGGTGAAACCGAACAACTGCGCAGCGCCTTGCTGGCGTCGGTGTCCCATGACTTGCGCACCCCCTTGACCTCCATGCGCGGCAGTATCGACAGCTTGCTGGCGTTGGGCGAGGCGATCCCGCTGGAGGACCGCCGCGAATTGCTCGAAGGCACCCGCGACGAGGCGGAGCGTCTGGATCGTTATATTCAGAACTTGCTGGACATGACGCGCCTGGGCCACGGCGCGCTGAAGCTGGCCCGGGACTGGGTGTCTCCCGGCGATATCGTCGGCAGCGCGCTCAACCGCTTGCGCGCAGTGCTGGCGCCGTTGCAGGTCAGTACTCAGGTGCCGCTGGAATTGCCGCTGCTTTACGTGCACGCCGCGCTGATCGAGCAGGCGCTGGTCAATGTGCTGGAAAATGCCGCGCGCTTTTCACCGCCGCATGGCCGTCTGCAACTGGAGGCTGGCGCCAGTGACAGTGAGCTGTTTTTCTCCGTGAGTGATGAAGGGCCGGGGATTCCCGAAGCCGAGCGGGCGAAGATTTTCGACATGTTCTACACCGCCGCCCGCGGCGATCGTGGCGGGCAGGGCACGGGGCTGGGGCTGGCGATCTGTCAGGGGATGGTCGGCGCCCATGGCGGACGAATCACCGTGGCGGATGGCATCGACGGACGAGGTACCTGTATCACCCTGCATTTGCCTCTGCAGACTCAGCCTGAAGCCGAAATGGAGCACACGCTCTGATGTCTCATTGCGTTACGCTCACGTCTTCTTTCGAAATGGCAAGGCAACCATGAGTCAGACCTCGACCATCCTGGTGATCGATGACGAGCCGCAGATTCGCAAATTCCTGCGCATCAGCCTGGCCTCGCAAGGCTACAAAGTGCTTGAGGCCGGCACCGGTACCGAAGGCTTGAGCCAGGCGGCGTTGAACAAACCTGATCTGCTGGTGCTTGACCTGGGCCTTCCGGACATGGATGGCCAGGACGTGCTGCGTGAGTTTCGTGAATGGTCGAAAGTGCCGGTGCTGGTGCTGTCGGTGCGCGCCAGCGAAGGGCAGAAAGTCCTGGCGCTGGACAACGGCGCCAACGATTACGTGACCAAGCCGTTCGGGATTCAGGAGTTTCTGGCCCGGGTCCGCGCGTTATTGCGCCAGGCGCCCAACGGCGAGCAGCAGGAAGCCGCGCTGGTATTCGGCCCGCTGACGGTGGACCTGGCTTATCGGCGGGTGTTGCTCGACGGCGTTGAGGTGGGGCTGACACGCAAGGAATACGCGGTGCTGGCGCAACTGGCACGGCATCCGGGGCGGGTTATCACCCAGCAGCAGTTGCTCAAGGACATCTGGGGCCCGACCCATACCGAAGACAGCCACTACCTGCGGATCGTGGTCGGCCACTTGCGCCAGAAACTGACCGACGACCCGACCGATCCGCGGTTTATCGTGACTGAGGCGGGGGTGGGGTATCGGTTGTTGGAAAGTTAGAGCTATTTTCGACGCCGCGCTGTCGCGCAGCAAACTCGGTCCCCTGTAGGAGCGCGCTTGCCCGCGATGGACCGCGAAGCGGTCCCGAAAATGCTGAGCACCATTCTACTGCCAGAACCGAGTTCGCTGATTTTGCGACTGCTGCGGTCGAGCGCGACTCCGAAGCGATCGCGGGCAAGCGCGCTCCTACAAGGACAGAGGGTACGACACGGTCCATCTGATTCAGCGATTCCGCTCTTGCTCCTGCTCATACCGATCCAGCGTGTCCCGGGCGATCTCGCGGCCCAGGGCGATCAATTCAGGGGCTTTGTAGAACTCGAAGAAGCGACACACGCGTTTGGGCACGTTGATCAGGATATCGGGTGGATAACCGGCGATTTTGTACTGCGCCAGCGAGGTCTGCATGACTTCGAAACTCTGGTTGATCAGATCCAGTAAAGACGCAGGGCCGACGTTATCGATGATCACCGAGCCGCTGGCAGACTTAGGCGTAGCTTCGGCGCGGTCCGGGGCGGCAGACGGTTGCTGGGCCTGCGGGTTTGCGGGCTCGTTCAACCAGGGATTGGGAATTGTCGCGATACTGGATTTGAGGCTGTCCTGCTCGAGTCGCAACACATCCAGTTCAGTCGTGGGTTCGAGCTTGCGCCGGAACGGCAGGTGCGAACCCAGCGAGTTGATCAAGTTGTCGAAACGCTTTTTCACCGCGGGTGGCCGTTCGATCGCAGGCAACTGATAGTGCTTCTGGTTGGTCGAGTTGAGGTTGACCGCAATGATCAGATCGCAGTGACTGGACACCACCGGCACAATGGGCAAGGGATTGAGCAGGCCGCCATCGACCAGCATGCGATTGCCTTGCATCACGGGGGTGAATAGGGTCGGGATCGCCCCCGAGGCGCGCATGGCCTGATGCAAACAGCCTTCCTGAAACCAGATTTCCTGCTGATTGGTCAGGTCGGTGGCCACGGCGGTGTAAGGAATACGCAGATCTTCGATATTGATTTCACCGACGATTTCGCGAATCTTACCGAACACTTTCTCCCCGCGAATCGCCCCAAGGCGGAAACTGACGTCCACCAGGCGCAATACGTCGAGGTAATCCAGGCTCTCGATCCACTCACGATACTCCTTGAGCTTGCCGGCCGCGTAGATGCCGCCGACCACCGCGCCCATGGAGCAGCCGGCGATGCAGGCGATGTCGTAACCGCGCCGCTCCAGCTCTTCGATCACCCCGATGTGCGCATAGCCGCGCGCGCCCCCAGAACCCAGCACCAGCGCTATTCGCTTGTTCATGTGATTTCTTCCTCGCTGTTGCTTCACCATACGCGCGAAGCGATCTGGCTGGAACTGGGTTAACCTTGTTAATCCTTGGCCTGTGGCACTTTTCAACGCCCGCACCGTCAAAGCCCGCACAGTCGAATTTTATTTTTTGAGGGAACACCGATGAAAGCCTGGATCTGCCTGCCATTGATTGCTTTGGTTCTCACAGGTTGTGCCGGTACAACCGCGTATCGCGACACCTGTGCTACTCAACTCGACGCCGCCTGGCGCGAGCTGGATCTAGCCAAGGCTGAAGGCTTTGCCGGGACCGTCAGCTATTCCAAAGCGCTGTCGTTGTTGACCGGGGCGAAAACCCAGCAGCAATTCGAAGCGTACGAAGGCTGCTCCAGCAAAGCCGAGAAGGCGCGCTTCTACATCAAGGAGTCCCGCGCGGGTCGCTAACCCCGGCGACAGCCTCTCAAGCAGCCGACCCGTTAATCAAGGCCATCGAGCGCAACCAGCGCTCGGTGGCTTTTGTGTTTTAGGGTCTGGTTAAAAACGCTGCGCTGACCGTACAGTGAATGCACAGCTAGCATTGATGGCAGTCGTTTGGGGAGGCGTTTTAATGGGCAGAAAACTCGATGCGTGTCTCAACGCCGTGAATGAAGTGGTGTTGGGCAAGGAAGTTCAGGTGCGTTTGGCCATGACCTGTCTATTGGGCGGCGGCCATTTGTTGATCGAGGATTTGCCCGGGATGGGCAAGACAACCCTCAGTCACACCCTGGCCAAGGTCCTGGGGCTGAGCTTCCAGCGAATTCAATTCACCTCCGACCTGTTGCCCGGCGACATTCTCGGGACGTCGGTGTTTGATCGGGAAACAGGGCAGTTCACCTTCCATCCTGGGCCGATCTTCGCCGAACTGGTGCTGGCCGACGAGATCAACCGGGCCACGCCAAAAAGCCAGAGCGCATTGCTCGAAGCCATGGAGGAGGGCCAGGTCACCATCGAAGGCGCGACGCGGCCCTTACCCGATCCGTTTTTTGTCATTGCCACACAAAACCCTTTCAGCCAGGGCGGTACGTTCGCCTTGCCCGAATCGCAACTGGACCGCTTTCTCATGCGCCTGTCGTTGGGCTATCCGGCCAAGGCGGCGGAGAAAGCCTTGCTCCAGGGCGAACCGCGGCGGAATTTACTGCCGCGCGTGCAAGCAATCCTCAACCATACTGAACTGGCAGCGTTGCAAGCCGAAGCGCGGCAGGTACGTGCCAGTGATGCGTTGGTCGACTATGTGTTGCGACTGGTGGACGCCACCCGCAGCCAGTCACAGTTCGCCTGGGGATTGTCGCCCAGGGCGAGCCTGGCGATTTTGGCGGCCGCGCGGGCCTGGGCCTTGTTGATGGGGCGGGATTATGTGATCCCTGAAGATGTTCAAGCGGTATTGCCTTCGGTGGTCGGTCATCGTTTACGCGAACGATCCGATCCCACCGGGCATGGTGGCGGGGTGTTGGTGCAATGGCTATTGCGCGAGGTGCCGGTGCTTTGATCGAACAGCTCAAACCGTTTTGGCAGCGCTGGCTGGCGCGGCGGATTCCCCCGGCGTCGCGCGTTGAATTGAATCACCGTCGAATCTTCATCATGCCCACCCGCACCGGGGCGATCTTTGCGCTGGTGCTGATCCTGATGTTGTTGGTCGCGATCAATTACCAGAACAGCCTGGCCTACGGTTTGACCTTCCTGCTGCTGTCGGTGGCAGTACTGGCCATCTTGCACACCTATCGTAACCTCAGCGGTCTGATCCTCAGTTCAGGCTCGGCCCGGTCGGTGTTCGTGGGCGAGCCGCTGCTACTGCGTCTGCGTCTGGAAAGCGCCGACCGTCCGCATCAGGCGATTGCATTGGGCTGGGATGTCAATCAGTTGCAGGAGTTCGATGTGCCGGGTGCCGGGCTGGTAGAACTGGAGATCGGTCTGCCCGCCGTCACGCGCGGCTGGCTACGAGCGCCAAGGCTGCGGGTTGAAAGCGCCTTCCCGTTGAGTATTTTTCGCGCCTGGAGCTGGCTGGATATGCAGCAATCGGTGCTGATCTACCCACGACCGGTGCCCGGTGCCATGCCGTTGCTGGTGGGCGCGCAACCCCATGCCGAAGATCAAGGCCAGGCCACGCGAGGGCCGGGTGTCGACGATTATCAAGGCTTGAAAGCGTATCAACCGGGAGATTCACAGCGACGTCTGCACTGGAAGGCTTATTCCAGAGGGCAGGGCCTGTTGATCAAAGACTTTACCGACGTCAGCGGCCACGACCTGTGTCTGGACTTCATGGCCCTGGGCGGCGATATCGAAGAACGCCTGTCGCGGCTCTGTTATTGGGTGTTGGAGCTATCCCAGCGCCGCCAACCTTTCGCCTTGCGCCTGCCCGGTTTTCTGCTGGCGTCAGGCAGCGGTGATGAGCATCGTGAAGCCTGTTTGCAGGCATTGGCCTTGTTTGGCAGCCGCTCATGAACCTGAACCTGCCAATTCCGCGCACCAGCCTGATCTGGTTGTTACTGGCGCAAGCGTTGGTCATGGTTTCACACCTGGCGCATCTGCCGATCTGGATGATCGGTTTGTGGCTGGGTTGTACGGTATGGCGGGTGCAGATCTTGCGCATGCGCGCCGAGTATCCCGGCACGCTGGTTAAGTCGGTGCTGTTGCTGGCGACCGCCGCCGGGGTGTTTTTCTCCCGAGGCAGCCTGGTCGGGCTGGACGCTGGCGCCGCGTTGTTGATGGCGGCTTTCATTCTCAAAATGCTCGAGATGCGTACCCGACGCGATGCGCTGGTGCTGATTTTTCTCGGCTTTTTCTGCGTGGTGGTGGGCTATCTGTTCGAGGACAGCCTGCCCTGGGCGGTATTCACTGTGCTGCCAGTCAGTACGCTGTTGGCGGCATTGATCGGCCTGCAACAGTCCTCGCTGGCGAATAAACCGGTCGGCACCCTGAAACTGGCGCTGAAGCTGTTGTTGCAGGCCATACCGCTGATGTTGTTGCTGTTTCTGTTCTTCCCCCGGCTAGAGCCGCTGTGGTCGCTGCCGCAGCCGAATAACAAAGGCGTCACCGGGCTGTCCGACAACATGGCGCCGGGTGATATTGCTGAGCTGAGCAGGTCGGCTGCGCTGGTGTTTCGTGCCAGTTTCGATGGGCCGATACCACCGCGCAATCAGCTGTACTGGCGCGCTCTGAGCCTGGAGCAGTTCGACGGTCGACGCTGGTCGCAGTCGGGCAGGGCGATGATCAGCCTGGCGCCGGATTGGCAAAAGCGTGGCGACGCGCAGACCTACAGCATTGTCATGGAGCCCAGCGGGCGACCCTGGCTGCTGGCGCTGGACATCGGCGAAACCACGTTGGCTGATGTACGCCAGATGAACGACTTTCGTTTGCAGCGTCGACGCCCGGTGGACCAGGCGTTGCTCTACAGCGTCAGCTCGTGGCCGCAAGCGGTTCGCGAAACGCAGCTGAGTGACGCGGCAAAACGCCAGAATCTGCAGTTGCCGCCGCGTGGCAACCCGCAGGCCCGACAGTGGGCCGCCGACTTGAATCGACGCTATCAGCGAGCCGACGCGTTGGTCGAAGCGATGTTGGCGCAGTTCAGCGACGAGCCCTACCACTACACCCTGAAACCGCCGGTGCTGGGTGCCGACAGCATCGACGATTTCCTGTTCAACAGCCGCAGTGGGTTCTGTGCCCATTACGCTGGGGCGATGACCTTCGTCCTGCGCGCGGCAGGGATTCCGGCACGGGTGGTGGCCGGGTACCAAGGCGGGGAGCTGAACCCGGACGGCCAATACCTGAGCGTGCGCCAGTTCGACGCCCACGCCTGGGTCGAATACTGGCAGCCGGGAAGCGGTTGGCGCAGCGTGGACCCCACGGCCGCCGTGGCGCCGCAGCGGATCGAGCAAGGTCTGGAACAGGCCCTGGCGGCGGATGAAGCGTTTCTCGAAGGTTCGCCATTTTCAGCCCTGCGTTACCGAAACTTGCCCTGGCTCAATTCGTTGCGATTGAGCTGGGATAATCTTAACTATGGTTGGCAGCGTTGGGTGTTGGGTTATCAGGGGCAACAGCAAGTGCAGGTGCTCAGTCGCTGGTTCGCCGGCTTCGACGGCCTGGCGTTTTTCGGAGGGGCCTGCGCTGTGATTGGCCTGTTGGCCCTGTGGCTGTTCAAACCCTGGCAGCGCGAAAACGATCCGCAACTGCGGTTGTTCAAAGCGTTTGAACGGCTGTTGGCGCGCCATGGGTTACCCCGTCGTCACGCCGAGGGCGCGCAGGCCTTTTCTCGGCGAGCGGTCCGACAATTCCCGGCGCAAGCCGTAATTATCGAGGCCTTCGCCGCCGAGTTCGAAGCGCAGCGCTATGCTGGTCAGACCTATTCGCTGACACGGTTGCGTCGACAATTGAGGCGATTGCGGCGGAGTCTGCCGTGGCGGTTTTCAACAATAAAAATGAGAGAGGAGAGAGAGTGATGTCTGCACGGGTTGATCGCCTTGTCGCTCAGCTGTTGGCTCTGGATGTAAAACTGATGGCCTGCCATGCACGCCTGGCGGCCGAGACTGACAGTGAGGCGCTGCATGATCTGCGTATCACGGTTCGGCGCTTGCGCAGTGTGCTGCGACCCTTGCGCGGCTTACCCGGTGTCGAGCAACTCGAGCAGGCGGCAAAAGACCTCGGCCAACTGACCACGCCGTTGCGCGATCGGGAAGTGCTGGCCGCCTGGCTGTACGGGCAGGGCATGATCGAAGCGGCTCGGCGGCGCAGTGATTCGATGGGTGACGCCTACAAGCAGGTCGCGACGTCCGAGGTGTTGGCTCGACTGTTCGCCGTGCTGGATGCCTTTCCGCGCTTCCTTCGCGCTTCACAGCATCAAGGGTTGTTGCGAGGTTTGCAGGCGCGCATCGAAAAACGCCTGGACAAACAATGGAAGAAACTCGATAGCGCAATGAATGATCCTGAGCACGATCGCCATCGTTTGCGCCTGCTGATCAAGCGGGTGCGCTATGCCGCCGAGGCCTACCCGGACTTGAGTCGTACCGGTAAAAATACCCAGGCGCGGCTAAAAGCGGCGCAAAGCGCTTTGGGCGGTTGGCACGACCATCTGCAGTGGCTGGCGCAGGCCGAACAGCAACACGATCTGGCACCGTGCGTTCCCGGCTGGCGTTTGGGGATCGCCCGCGCTGAGCAAGAAGCCGATCAGGCGCTGGAGCGTTTGGGCAAGGCGTGTTTCGGCAGTTAAATCGAATTCAGGCCGCAATTTGGCGTAAATGAACCCTGCGTGCAGGCACAACGCTGGTTAAGATTCATGCACTGTTTTTTCCAGTGTTTTGACAGGCATGAGGTCTGCATGAGCTTTTCCGAATTGGTTGATGCCGTACGTGATAATCCTCTGTCCGTGGTCATTCCCGGTGAGTGGTCGCAGGGTCGCGCCTGTTTTGGCGGGTTGATGGCTGCATTGCAGTTCGAAGCGATGCGTGCGCAGGTCCCGGCAGATCGACCGGTTCGTTCGCTGGCGATCACCTTCGTCGGCCCGGCCGCGGCAGATGTGCCGATCCGCTTCGAGGTGGAAGTGTTGCGCGAGGGCAAAGCGGTCAGCCAGGTGCTGGGGCGTGCCATGCAAAATGGTCAGGTCATGACCTTGATTCAGGGCAGCTTCGGTGCGCCCCGCGAGTCGGTGATTTCAGTTCAGGCGGAGCCTGCGCCAAGCATGAAGCCGGTGGAAGAGTGCCAGGAAGTGCCTTACGTCAAAGGCGTTACCCCCGAATTCATGCGGCTCATGGCCCTGCGTTGGGGGGTGGGTGGCTTGCCTTTCAGCAACACGCGTTCGCGGGAAATCGGTGGTTATGTGCGTATGCGCGACGGTGACAAACAGGAGCGTCTGAGCGAAGCGCACCTGTTGGCGCTGGTGGATGCCTGGCCGCCTGCGTTGTTGCCGCATTTGAGCAAGCCGGTACCGGGAAGCTCGCTGACCTGGACCATTGAGTTCGTGCAGCCGTTGCCGGCGTTGAACACGCTGGATTGGTGTATGTACCGGGCCGTGATCGAGCATGCCCGCGATGGTTATGGCCACACGGCTGCTGCACTGTGGACACCGCAGGGTGAGTTGGTGGCGATCAGTCGGCAGACGGTGACAGTGTTCGGCTAAACGCGCTTCCCGCGTCTGTAATGGCCGCGACGGCGCGGATTAACGAGGGCTGCGGCTTCAGCGACGTGGTTCTTCAGAGGTGCGCGTTTATAACTTGAGCTGGCCGATGGCGCGGCTCAACTCGCCAGCCAGGACGGCCAGCTCTCCACTGGTGGTGGCCGAATCAACAGTCTGCTGCACCGTCTGTTCGGTCACGTCGCGAATGCTGACCACCGCCCGATTCATTTCTTCCGCCACTTGGCTTTGTTGCTGGGCCGCTACGGCGATCTGCGTATTGCTTTCGCGCATCTGCGCCACCGCGCCGGTGATGGCAGCCAACGCTTCCCCGGCTTCCCTGGCTTGTTGCACGCAGTCATCGGCCTTGAACGAGCTTTCTTGCATGAAATCCACCGCGTCACGGGTGCCAGCCTGCAAGGCGGAGACCATGGTGGTGATTTCGTCGGTCGAGCTCTGCACCCGTTTGGCGAGGTTGCGCACCTCGTCGGCGACCACCGCAAACCCACGGCCCATCTCGCCGGCACGCGCCGCTTCAATCGCGGCGTTGAGGGCCAGCAGATTGGTCTGCTCGGCGATGCTGTGAATCACGCTGACCACACCGTTGATTTTCTGACTGTCCTGGGCCAGTTGCTGGATCATCTCAGCGGTCTGCTGCACGCCGCTGGAGAGCCCGGCGATGGACAATTGCACACGATTGACCACTTCTTTACCTGTGCCTGCCAGTGCATCGGCGGTCTGCGATTGGTCGCGGGTGTCTCCAGCGTATTGGGCGATATGAAACACCGTCGCCGACATTTGGTTGATGGCGGTGGCGACCTGGTCCGTCTCGCTCTGCTGGCCGAGCATGCCGTGGCGCACTTCGCTCATGCCGGCTGCCAGACGCACCGCGCCTTCGTCGAGCCGTGCGGCGGTCTGGGCGACGGTATTCACCACCCGTTGGAAGCCGGCCTGCATGGCATTGAACGCCTTGGCCATCTGCCCGACTTCATCTTCACCGGCCAACGGCACGCGAGCGGACAGATCGCCGCTTTTTTCCACGTGCAGCATCACGTCCTTGAGGGTGTTGAGCTGGCTGAGCAGAAAGCGGATCAGTAACTGCGAGGCGCCAAGCATGGCCAGCATCAGAATACTCACGGCGACGGCGTACTGGGCAAAGCGTTCAGCCAGTACTTGCGCCAGACTCGGCGCGAAAGCCAACACCGCCAGTCGTTGACCATCGGTTCGTGTGACCACCTGAGCGCCAATCAGCGGGTCATCACCCACCAGCGGCTGATGGCTGAACTCGACCCAGCCACTGGAGTTACTTAACTCGGGCAATCGCTGTCCGTTCAAGCTCGGGGCCTGACCCTGGGCGTAGATCAGCAGATTGGCAGCAGTGGGCAATGCTTGAGCGGCGGGCCAGGCACTGAGCAAATGGGCCTGGGCCTGGGCTGAGTCTTGTGCAGCGCTCACCCGGGCTTGTTGCTCAAGCTGCAAGGCGTACTGCACCAGCATCAATGTGGTGATAAAAGCGACCGCGTTCACGGCCCAGAACTTGTACTTCAGGGAAACGTTGCTAAGCCAGGCGCCCATGGGAGGTCTTCTTTTGATTGGCGGTAATAGATAAAGGCAAGGTGCCATTATTGTGCCGCGAATCTTCAGAAGGCTTCTTGATCTGGGTCAAGCCATTCGTAGCGGGACGCGTAGTTGCAAGCCTGGCTCCCACAGGGGACTTATGGAATCTGTGGGAGCAGGCTTGCCTGCGAACGGCGGTCAGTCAGCCGCAGAAGGGGCGTCAGGCAAACCAAAAAACGCGCGCGCACAGGTAGTCGTGTGGGCCGCCAGATCCTCCAGGCTTTCACCCCGATGCAGCGCGACTTCGCGCAGCACTTCCGGCAGGTAGGCGGGTTCATTGCGGCCGCTTTTCGGCTTGGGCCGCAGGCTTCGCGGGAGCAGGTAGGGCGCATCGCTTTCCAGCATCAGCCGACCCCGAGGGATTTCCCGTACCAGTGGATGCAGATGAGTGCCGCGTCGCTCATCGCAAATCCAGCCGGTGATGCCGACGTGCAAGTCCAGGTCCAGATAGCTGAACAGCGCGCGTTGTTCACCGGTGAAGCAGTGCACCACGGCGGCGGGCAGGCGGTCGCGGTAATCGCGCAGGATCTCCAGCAAGCGCTGGCTGGCATCGCGCTCATGCAGAAACACCGGTAATTGCAGCTCGACGGCCAGGGCCAGGTGTTCTTCGAGAACTTTTTCCTGCTGCGGGCGCGGGGAGAAGTCACGGTTGAAATCCAGTCCGCATTCGCCCACGGCGCGGACTCGATTTTCTTTTAATAAGGCACGCAACTGGCGCTCGGTATCGACGGTCCAATCGCTGGCTGCATGGGGGTGAATCCCGGCGGTAGAGAACAAACGTTGCGCCGATTCGTCCAATTGCCGGCACAACTCAAGGGCCTGTTCGCTGCCCTCGACATTGGTCCCGGTCAGCACCAGTTGGCATACGCCGGACTGGTAGGCGCGATCGAGCACAGCCTGCTGCTGGTTAGCGAAGCTTGCATTGGTCAGATTGACGCCGATGTCGATGAGTTGCATGGTGCTACCTCAGGCCTAAGGCTGAAGAGGATATCAGAGCTTTATCGATATAAAAAAATCCAGTTAATACAGCTGGTTATAACACTACTGCTCACCGCTTTGCAGCGCGGTGAAGGCCGAATTGCCATGGAGCAGGTGGGGATGGGCGTCGTCAGCTATGTTAATAGTGTCAACAAGTACTATCTGGCGTTCGATCGCGAACGGGGGGCCTTGGAGACCCAGCCTCTGGAAGCGAAACAGCGGAAGGTAGCCTCAAAAAACAATCGATATAACTAATGGTTGTGCCCGTATTTCTACGGTTTTCATATGCATTATTTTGATTAAGATGGCGGCCAAAACACTCCCTCCTACAAAGGAATGAACGCGATGAGCACACTGATCAAAACCGTTTTTGCAACCCGTGCCGGTTACGGACTGACTGTTCTGCGGATCCTCGTGGGGATCATCTTCGTCGCCCACGGGGGGCAGAAACTTTTTGGCCTGTTTGGTGGATACGGTCTCGCCGGGACCGCGCAATACATGGAAAGCCTGGGCTTGAGACCGGGCTATCTCATGGCCGTGCTGTCCGGTGGTTCAGAGTTCTTCGGAGGGCTGGCCTTTATCATCGGACTGTTGGCCCGTCCAGCTGCCGTGTTGTTGACCGGCATGTTGGTGGTAGCCATTTTGTCGGTGCATATCGGCAATGGTCTGTTTTTGGCCAATGACGGTTATGAATTCGCCCTCGCTCTGTTGGGTGGGGTCATAGCAGTATTGATCGAAGGCGCCGGCAAATTATCGGTTGATCGGACCATCGCCGATTGAACGTTACAGTGACGAACAAGGCCCGCCCCGTGCGGGCCTGGTTATTTTTGCGGCCCATGCCGTTCTTGACAGTCCACCGGCGGCTTCTCTAGGATGCTGCCCATGCGCCGATTTAAACAGCTACTTGCGGGGCGCCAGGTGAGGCTTGAACCCTCACCTACAGAAGTCTGCACAAGACTTCGAAATACCGCTAAAGCGCTGGTTCGGTGTTGCCTCTCACCGCTGCCCAGCGGGATTTCTGAGGCTGAGAAAAAACACCATGAGCTGTCCGCGTCCCCTTATACGACTGTCACCTTTTACGTCACCCCTGACTCGCCGCAATCCAAGGATTCTGCTGGGGGGGTCCCATCAGCCGACGTTGCTGCGCTATCTCGATGGCTGGCCCAAGCGTAACGGCAAACCTGCTGCTTTCCTGATCCAGTTCGTCGACCATTGTGAATCCCTCGCGAACTTCCCCAATGATCGGTTTGACCTTGCAGTAGTACAGGCACCCAGTGCCGACAAGGTTGAAGACTTCATCAAGCATTTGACGCGTGTTGCCCGGCAGGGGCTGATTACTCGCGCAAGTGACTAGCGGGCATCGGCCCCGTCGTTGGTAACGATGGGGTCGATGTTGGCCTAAGCGTGTGCTCAGGTTTATCGGGACAATGCACGCACCAAACAGGCGTGCATGCAGTTTTCCACGATGGAGCTTCTCAGTGTCCAGTCGGTGTTGATGATGTAAAAACTCTGAATATAGCTGTCCTCGTCAACCGAGTGAAACCACTCATCAATCTTGTCACTGAAATCATCGGCGGCTATTGCATATTTAGCGCATTGAATTGCTCGCAGATGAAAAGGGCTTTTATAACTGTTCTTTCTCTCATCCATAAATGCCTTCAGCGTGTCCGTGCTGATGAAGTTCTTTTCGCTCCATTGCTGTTGGACGCCAGGCCAGGCATAGGCGGGGGCATATTGGCTTGAGTAAGCGATAACGATATTTTTTTGAGGGTGCTTGTACCAAAGTTGGCTCACGGAGCACTCGCGTAATTCCCAGGGAATGATCCGATGCCCGATTTCCTGGGTGATCAACTCTTCGAATTCGCGATGGATCTCCGGTGTGAAGTTCTCGAGTTGATGGAAATCCAGGATGATGATTTCCCTGCTGGTGTCCCCGGGCTTTTCAACGCCTTCGAAAAAGAGATTGAGCTGTTTGAAAATATCGAGGGAGACGGTCCTGCCGGTCGACGTGAAGTGGAACAGCTGAAATCGCTTGGGGTTGCCCACCGAATAGTGGGTATCGCAATACACCCTTAAATCCAGTACGCGGACGCCTCCTTTTACTTGCTCGACCGGGGATACGTCCTGGGTCATTTCAAAGAAATAACCGGTGGGCGCCTGCTTATCTGCGCCCGAATCGTGAGAGCCGGGAAGGATCAGTTGGTCGAGGGTGAGTGTGGCGAATGCAGCGTTTTGCCCCATCCAACTGTGGGGGCGAGTGTCGGGGTTTATTCTCATTGATCAATCTTCCATGATTGAGTGTACGGAGGGTTTGATTTAGTTAAACCGCTACAGCGGATAAGCGCCGCCTAGGGTCTGACTGAAGTTTAAATGAGTGCTGGCCATCGTCAATGAGGCTGCCGTGGGAGGGCAGATATTATTGAACATGCTCGTTCATCAGGCACTGTGGGAAAAATAGCGTGTTGAGGGTCTGAGTATTTTGACGGGGGTTTTTAAAAGCGAGTACACATAAACCCCGATGATGCAGGCCCTCATAAGTACTCAATGGCGATGATGTACGCGAGTTGCTCGCCGATGGGCGTTTGAACCCGAACTTCTGCATCCAGTGCTTTACCAATCAGGGCGCGGGCCAGTGGCGAGTCGATACTGATCAGGTTTTGTTTCAGGTCCAGTTCGTCGGGGCCGACAATTCGGTAGCGTGCTTCTTTGCCTTCTTCGTCCTCGATGGTGACCCAGGCGCCGAAATAGACTTTGTTCGGGTCACTGGGGTGTTCGCTGACCACTTTCAAACTTTCCAGGCGCTTGGTCAAAAAGCGCACGCGACTGTCGATCTCGCGCAGCATTTTTTTGCCGTAGGTGTACTCGGCGTTTTCTGAACGATCGCCCTGAGCCGCGGCTTCGCTCACGGACTGAGTGACCTGAGGGCGGCGGACATGCCAAAGCTCGTGAAGTTCGGCGCGCATCCGCGCTTCACCTTCAGGGGTGATCAGCGCGGTGCCGGCGGAGCGAGGAGGACGGTAGCGGCTCATGGGCTGTCGCCAAGCGATTGAGGGGCGCCGAGTTTATCAGCCATCACGCAGCACCGTCAGTGGGCTGACATTCAAGGCGCGGCGGGTGCCAAATACCCCGGCACCGCCGACCAACAGCGCACCGATCACCGGCAGGAGCAGCAGCCAGGCGTGAGGGTGCCATTGAAGGGCGAAGGCATAGCGGTACAGCGCAAAGCTCACCAACTCGCAACCCAAGGCAGCCAGAACGCCACTGGCCGCGCCGAGCAAGCCGAACTCGATGCGTCGCGCCTTGATCAACAACGCTCGCTCGGCACCCAGTGCGCGCAACAGGGCGCCCTGGCGGATGCGTTCGTCAAGGGTCGCCTGCAAGCCGGAGAACAACACTGCAAGGCCCGCCGCCAGCACGAACAGCAATACGTATTCCACCGCTATCGTCACCTGGGCGAGAATGCTCCGCAGTTGCTCCAGCAGGGCTTCGACCTGAAGGATGGTCACCGCCGGGAAGGCTCGAGACAATTCGACGATCTGCTGATCATTACCGGGTGCCAGATAGAAACTGGTCAGGTACGTGGTCGGTAAATCCTTGAGCGTGCCAGGCTGGAAGATCATGAAGAAGTTTGGCTGGAAGTTGTCCCAGTTCACATCCCGCAGACTCGTGACTTCAGCCTCACGGGTGATCCCGCCGACGACAAAGCTCATGCGGTCGCCGAGCTTGAGGTTCAGGCTTGCGGCCAATTTCGATTCCACGGACACGCCAGGAATGTGCTCGGCGGTTGGGTCGCTGCCGGCAGGCGTCCACCAGCTACCGGCGCTCAGGTGATTGCCCTGGGGCAGGTCGGCGGCCCAGGTCAGGCTGAGGTCGCGTTCAGTAGCGTTTTCGCCACGCGAGTCCTTGCTGACGCTGTTGCGCACCGGTTGGCCATTGATGCTGATCAGGCGTCCGGGCACCACCGGATAAAGCGGCGCGGCATGGGTGGAAAGGCTGGTCATCCGTTCGGTGAAGGTGTCTTTGTCGGAGGGCAGGATGTTGAGCACGAAGTAGTTTGGCGCATCTTTGGGCAACTGGTTTTGCCAGGTGTCGAGCAACTCACCCCGCAGCAGGGCGATCAGCCCCATGGACAGCAGAATCAGGCCGAATGCCAACGATTGCCCGGCGGCGGCCAGAGGATGGCGCAGCAGTTGACCCAGGCCCAGTCGCCACGGCAGTGACGCGCCGGCCAGCAGACGACGCAGGCTTTGCAGGGCCAGCAACAGCAAGCCGCCCAACACCACAGCGGCAATGATGCCGCCGCCGAGCAGAGCGAAGGTCAGCACCAGATCCAGACTCAGCCGCCACATGATCAGGCCCAGCGCCAACAGCGCCGCACCGTAGACCAGCCACGAACTCGGTGGGATGGGCAGCATGTCGCGGCGCAATACACGCAGGGGGGGAACGCGACCCAGCGCGGCCAAGGGTGGCAGGGCGAAGCCGGCGAGGGCGACGAGACCCGTGCCGATGCCCGCGAGGGCCGGCAGCAGGCCGCCGGGCGGGACGGCGGCAGGCAGCAGGTTGTGCAGCAGGGCGAACAGACCCAGTTGCGCGAGCCAGCCCAGCAATGCGCCACTGATACTGGCCAGCAGCCCGAGCATCGCCAGTTGCAGACTGAACAACACCAGCGCTTCGTTGCGCGACAGCCCCAGGCAGCGCAACAGAGCGCTGGCATCGAAGCGCCGCGTCGCAAACCGGGCGGCCGATAGCGCCACGGCAACCCCGGACAGCAAGACCGCGACCAGACTGGCCATGTTCAGGTAGCGCTCGGCCTTGCCCAACGCGCCGCCAATTTGCCGGTTGCCGTCACGGGCGTCCTGTAGGCGTTGATTAGCCGCCAACCCCGGCGCGATCGCCTGTCGATAGGCTTCCAGCGATTCATGGCTGCCGCGCCAGAGTTCGCGATAGCTGACCCGGCTGCCGGGCTGAACGACACCGGTCGCTGCAAGATCAGCCAGATTGATCATTACCCTGGGTGTCAGGCTGTAGAAGTTGCCGGCGCGGTCCGGCTCGTAGGTGAGCACACGACTCAGGCGAAGGGTTTTCGAGCCCACGTCGATGCTATCGCCAACCTTTAGATTCAGTGCCGCAAACAAGCGTGATTCGGCCCAGGCTTCACCTGGTTTTGGTCTGCCGCCGGGTTCTTCCGTTTGATACGGCGCGGCGGCACTTTTCAGCTCGCCACGCAAAGGGTATGCCGCGTCGACCGCTTTCACGCTCGCCAATTGAATGCCGATGTCGGTGGCGATCACACTGGAAAACTCGACGACCCGGGCGTGGTCCAGGTTTAACGGCTTGCCCGCTTCAATCTGCGGCGGCTGCGCGGGGCTGGTGCCTTCGAGGATCAAGTCGGCGCCGAGAAACTCGGTGGCTCGCAGCATCATGGCGCCGTTGAGGCGGGAGCCGAAGTAGCCGATGGCGGTGCTTGCCGCCACGGCGACCAGCAAGGCGAAAAACAACACCCGCAACTCCCCGGCGCGAGCGTCGCGCAGGAGTTGCCGGGTTGCGAGGCTCAGCAGGCGTAGAAACGGCAAGCGTGCCATCAAGGCTCCAGGGGGCCGACCAGGCGGCCACCTTCGAGGCGGATCTGGCGTCGGCAGCGATGTGCCAGACGTTCGTCATGAGTAACCAGCACCAGAGTCGTGTGACGTTCTTTGTTCAGCTCGAACAGCAGATCGCTGATGCGTTCACCAGTGTGGCTGTCGAGGTTGCCAGTGGGTTCATCGGCAAACAGCACGTCCGGATCAGCCGCAAAGGCTCGGGCAATGGCCACCCGTTGTTGCTCGCCCCCGGAAAGCTGACGCGGCGAATGTGTCAGGCGTTGGCCCAGGCCTACGCGCTCCAGCAAAACACGGGCCCGCGCTCGAGCGTCCGTGCGGCCTTCCAGTTCCATGGGCAGCATGACGTTTTCCAGCGCGTTGAGGCTGTCGAGCAATTGAAACGACTGGAAGACGAAACCGACATGCTCGGCGCGGATACGCGCGCGCTGATCTTCGTCCAGATCACTGAGGTTGCGCCCGGCCAGCGTGACCGCGCCGGCGCTGGGCAGGTCGAGCCCGGCGAGCAGACCGAGGAGGGTGGATTTGCCCGAACCCGACGCGCCAATGATGGCCAGGCTGTCGCCCTTGTTCAGTTCCAGGGAGAGTTCGTGCAGGATGGTCAGGTCACCTTCGGTGCTGGGGACCACTTTGCTAAGGTTCCGAGCACTGAGAATACTTTCACTCATGGAGAATCCGATGCGTGCGTGGTTTTTAAGTGCGGGCCTGGGTGTGCTGTTGCTGTCTCAAGGAGCGGCGGCGGGCACGGTGCTGATCGTTGGCGATAGTATCAGCGCGGCTTTCGGACTGGATACCCGTATGGGCTGGGTATCGTTGCTGGAACAGCGTCTGCAAAAGGAGGGGTTCACCGATAAGGTGGTCAATGCCTCTGTCAGTGGCGACACCAGTGCTGGCGGTCAGGCGCGGCTGCCGGCGCTGCTTGCAGAGCATAAGCCACAGTTGGTAATCCTCGAATTGGGTGGTAACGATGGCTTGCGCGGCCAGCAGCCTGAGCAATTGCAACAAAATCTTGCGTCGATGATCGACAGCTCCCGCGCCGCCGGTGCCAAGGTGCTGCTTTTAGGGATGAAACTGCCGCCCAATTATGGCGCTCGTTATACCCAGGCTTTCGCAGAGGTCTACGGCAATCTGGCGGAGCAGAAAAAAGTCGCGCTGGTACCGTTTTTTCTCGAGGGCGTGGGCGGGATTCCCGAGTTGATGCAAGCCGATGGTCTGCACCCGGCCGTCGCGGCCCAGGGCAAGTTGCTGGAAAACGTCTGGCCGACACTAAAACCGCTGCTTTGACGCTTTTCTAGCGGCGGGCTTTGGGCTAAGGTGGCGCCCCGATTTGGAGCCCCCGATGCCGCGTCCCGCCTGGTCTTTATTTGCCTATCAACTGATCGAACCTGATGAGCAGCTCGACCTGTTCGCTTGCCAGGAAGTGCGGGTGCATCTGGTCGCGCGCCAGCTGGAGTTGGGCGGCTCGATCGACCGTACGTTGTGTGGCACGTTGTTACCGGCACAACCACGTTGGTCGGGCGTCGAACCCGCGGTTTTTCGTGATGAGCGTTTGTGTTCGCTGTGTCGCGCGATTGTCGAAAGTCAGAAACGGGGTACCCGACCGATTTGGCCAGAGCTCCGATTCATGGAGTAAATCGATAGCCACCTCCTGATTTTTCGGGCGGCGGTGTACAATTCTGTTATTTTATTGCCCTCTGTTTATGTCAAGGATTTTCCGGATGTTGTCGCGCATTCCCGCCGTCGCCCGCTGTCTGTCGCTTGCTATGCTCTGTGCGGCGGGCCCCGTTGCTGCATTGGAGTTCCCTCTGCCTTCTCCCGGCGAAGATATCGTCGGCCAGGTTCAGACGGTGACCGCCAAATACGAAGATACCTTCGCCGACCTGGGTACCCAGTACGATCTGGGCTATCTGGAGATGATCGCGGCCAACCCGGGCGTCGATCCGTGGTTGCCGGGCGCCGGCACCCAGATCGTGTTGCCGACCCGTTTCGTGCTGCCGCCAGGCCCGCGCGAAGGCATCGTGATCAACCTGGCTGAATACCGCCTCTACTATTACCCCAAAGGCAAGAACGTGGTTTACACCTACCCGCTGGGGATAGGTCGTGAGGGTTGGGGCTCGCCAGTGGCGGTGACTAAAGTGACGGCCAAGACGCCGAACCCGACCTGGACACCGCCCGCTTCGGTCAAGGCCGAACATGCCGCTGACGATGATCCGCTGCCTAACGTGGTGCCGGCAGGCCCGGACAACCCGCTGGGGCCGTTCAAGTTCGGTCTCGGTTTACCGGGTTACCTGATTCACGGTTCGAATAAAAAATTCGGTATCGGCATGCGCACCAGCCACGGCTGCTTCCGCCTGTACAACAACAACGTGCTGGAACTGGCCGGCATTGTGCCGATCGGTACTTCGGTGCGGATCATGAACGAGCCGTACAAGTTCGGCGTCAGTGGCGGCAAGGTCTACCTGGAAGCGCATGCTCCGTTGGATGAGAGCGGCAATCCGTCTGTGGTCGACAAGCACACGGCGGTGATCAATGCCTTGCTCAAGCGTGAGGATCTGTCCAACAAAGTGCGCGTCAACTGGGACGTCGTGCGGGACGTGGTAGCAGCCGAGGACGGTATGCCGGTTGAAATCGCCGTACCGAGCGCTACGGTGGTCTCGAGCGCTCCGCTCGATATGCAGTAATCACCTGCTGACGAGCCCGTCAGCCCTGCCTTGAACTCCAAGGCAAGGCTGACGGGTTTTTTATTGCCTGCGGTAAAGCGAGTGCAATAAAAAAGCCGATCCAGAACCGGATCGGCTTATCAATAATCTCGAAAGACTATTACTTACGGCTTGCTTTATCCAACATACGCAGAGCGCGTTCGTTGGCTTCGTCAGCAGTTTGCTGAGCTTTTTGAGCAGCAGCCAGAGCTTCATCAGCCTTACGGTAGGCTTCATCGGCACGAGCTTGCGAACGAGCTGCTGCGTCTTCAGTTGCAGTCAGACGAGCTTCGGTTTCTTTGTTTACGCTGCTGCAACCGGTGGCCAATACTGCGGCCAGAGCGAGAGCAGAGAATTTCAGAACGTTGTTCATCGTGTTCCCCTTCAAGGACTTTCTATTAAATAGTCATCTCTCGAAAATGAGAAAATGACCGGCGTACATACTACCCATTGTTTGTAGTAAGTAAACGGAGGAAGCGCAAGAAGCGGAAAAAATTCTTGGGTTTGAAAGTAATCCGCACAACTACTCAGGCTTTTTGTATGAAAATTATCCAGCGGCGCCGCATGAACTTGTCGGTTCTGCTCTGAATCCGGGCAAGGCTCAAGCACGCCCTTGACCGGTGGCAAGGGAGGATAGCCGATTTGCTGCCAAGTATATTGAACCTCTCGATTTTTCACTGTTCCGTACCCGTCACGAGCCTGCTTCTTTGCGCAGGGAAGAGGTGACTTTTCCATCTCGCACTCGTCTCAATTGACAGCATCCGGCAATGTTCAGTTCAAGTGTCAGGACGATCCCTTCAGGTTGTGACAATCTGAGGTGTGCAGTCGGGCTTTTTTTGCGTCCCCCTTGCAAGCAGCTTGAGCATATACGGCAATGACGCCTACTATTTGCAGGTGCTCGTTTGTAGAGAGTAGCCAACTCTTCTCGGTGTCCAAAACAGGCACAGGGTGGCGTAGAGGTTCCTTCGCCGGAAAAACATCGGTAAGGTAGGGGTCTAATTTCAAGACCCGCGAGGAGTAGTGATGAGCGAGGCGTTGTCCATCCATCATGACCAGGCCGGTCATCAGTTCGAGACCAATGTGGACGGTCATCGTGCCTACCTGACCTATATGGATCTGGGTAAGCAGACCCTGGATATCTATCGGACCTTTGTACCCAATGCCCTGCGAGGTCGAGGTATTGCCGCGGCCTTGACCGAGCAGGCGCTCGCGTACGCCGATCGCATGGGTTACACGGTGATTCCTTCGTGTTCGTATGTCGAACGGTACATGGAGCGCCACCAGCGGCATATGGCGAAAATCTGATTCAGCTGGCGACAGCCGCACCTGACGCTGCAACGAAAAACGCCGAGCATTCGCTCGGCGTTTTTGTATCTGCAGCAATCAGCCGCGTTGGCGCTTGGGCAGCACATCCTTGAGTTTGGCGTGCATGCTGCGCAGGGTTTTCTCGGTGCTTTCCCAGTCGATGCAGGCGTCGGTGACGGACACACCGTATTGCAGCTCTGCCAGATCCTTGGGGATTGCCTGGCTGCCCCAGTTCAGGTGACTTTCGACCATCAGGCCGATGATCGACTGGTTGCCTTCGAGGATCTGGTTGGCGACGTTTTCCATCACCAGCGGTTGCAGGGCCGGATCCTTGTTGGAGTTGGCGTGGCTGCAGTCGACCATGATGTTGGGGCGAATGCCTGCCTTGTTCAGCGCCTGCTCGCACAAGGCGACGCTAACCGAATCGTAGTTAGGCTTGCCATTGCCGCCACGCAGTACCACGTGACCGTAAGCGTTGCCTTTGGTGGTGACGATGGACACGCCACCTTCCTGGTTGATACCGAGGAAGCGATGGGGGCTGGACACTGACTGCAAGGCGTTGATCGCCACCGTCAGGCCGCCGTCGGTGCCATTCTTGAAGCCGACCGCCGAAGACAGCCCGGAAGCCATCTCGCGGTGGGTTTGCGATTCAGTGGTACGCGCACCGATGGCCGACCAGCTGATCAGATCCTGCAAATACTGCGGGGAGATCGGGTCGAGGGCTTCGGTCGCGGCAGGCAGGCCCATTTCCGCCAGATCAAGCAACAACTGGCGACCAATGTGCAGGCCGTCCTCGATCTTGAACGAGTCATCCAGATACGGGTCGTTGATCAGGCCTTTCCAGCCGACGGTTGTGCGCGGTTTCTCGAAGTACACACGCATCACCAGGTACAGGGTGTCGGACACCTCTGCAGCCAGGGCCTTGAGGCGATTGGCGTAGTCGTGAGCGGCCTTGATGTCATGGATCGAGCACGGCCCGATCACGATGAACAGGCGGTGATCCTTGCCATCGAGGATATTGCGGATTACCTCGCGGCCCTTGGTCACCGTGTGCAAAGCAGCTTCGCTGAACGGGATTTCGCGCTTGAGCTGATCCGGCGTGATCAGAGTCTCGTTGGAGGCAACGTTGAGGTCGTCAATCGGTAAATCAGCCATCGTGTTACTCATCAGGTCACGGGTGCTGGCCGCCAACGATCCCCGTGCGGCGGAGCCCAGCATGATTGAGCGCAGCGGGGGGAGGAACCTTAGCGCGTTATCCGGTTGTTCGACAATGGGCAAACGCGCGTTTAGCTGGCGGCGTAGGTCAACAGGATGGGAGATTTGCCAGTAACGCCGCCGGGACGGATAGTGTGCAGCCAGCCCACAGGACATCCTTTGTGAATGAATTGGAACTGACAGACTTCGACGTGGATCATTGTTTGCTGGAGTTGCAGGGCGTCTCGTTGGTCATTTTCACCAGCGTCGGCTGTGCCAGTTGTCGTTGGGCCAGGCGTGAACTGCCAGGTCTCGACTTGCCCATCGAACGTTTGTGCTGGATCGATGCCGGGAACAATGGAGGCGCCGTGCAGCGTTATCAGGTTTTTCATCTGCCGGCGCTGTTCGTGGTGCGTGACGGTGAGTTTTATGGGGCGTTGCATTCACGGCTGACCCTGACCGGGCTCAGCGCGGCTCTGGGGCAGGCGTTGAGCCTTGATTCTGATGAGTTGCCTTAAGGGGAGTGGCCATGGCGAGTGAAGCGAAACGGGCACGGATCGGTATTATCGGGACCGGTGCAATCGGTGGGTTTTACGGTTTGATGTTGGCGCGCGCCGGTTTTGACGTGCATTTTCTGCTGCGCAGCGAGTTTGCTGCGGTGGCGCAAAATGGCCTGAAAATAGACAGTGCCATTCATGGCACTTTGGCTTTGAGCCCGGTCCAGGCCTATTCCTCGGCGGCCGACATGCCACCTTGCGACTGGTTGCTGGTCGGCACTAAAACCACCAGCAATGCCAGCCTTGCCCCGACCATCCTTCAGGTGGCGGCGCCCGGCGCGAAAGTCTTGTTGCTGCAGAATGGGCTGGAGGTCGAAGACAGCTTGCAACCCTTGCTGCCTGACTCGCTGCATCTGTTGGGTGGTTTGTGCTTTATTTGCGTTCATCGTGCGGCACCGGGAGTTATCACCCATCAGGCACTCGGTGCGGTGAACCTGGGTTATCACAGCGGCCCGGCAGCCGACGCGGCTGCCCGGCAACGCATCGCCGAAGAGGGTGCAGCGCTATTACGCAAGGCGGGGCTGGAATCTCAGGCGATGGCCAACTTGCATCAGGCGCGCTGGCAGAAACTGGTCTGGAACATTCCCTACAACGGCCTGTCTGTTTTGTTGGGGGCCAGTACAACGCCATTAATGGCTGACGCCAGTAGCCGCGAGTTGATCCAGGCATTGATGAAAGAAGTGGTGCTGGGCGCCCGGGCGTGTGGGCATGACTTACCGGCAGGTTATGCTGAGCATCTGTTTGCCGTGACTGAAAAAATGCCGGATTACTGGCCGAGCATGTACCTCGATTATCAGGAAAAGCGGCCGCTGGAACTGGAGGCGATCTATGCCAGGCCATTGGCGGCGACGTTGAAGGCCGGACATGACATGCCGAAAATTCGGGCGTTGTACCAGGCATTGGCCTTCATCGATACGCGAAACCGCTGAGTCAGCCAAGGGGGCGATATGGCTACAGGTCTAGGCAATAAATTGGTCTTGGCGATTTCTTCGCGTGCGCTGTTCGATCTGCGCGAAAGCCATGCGGTGTACGTGGCCGACGGCGTGGAAGCTTATCGCCAATACCAGATCGGGCATGAGGAAGAGATCCTTGAGCAAGGCGATGCTTACCTGCTGGTAGAGAAACTGCTGAGCCTCAATGCCCGCTTGGAGGAAGCGCGTGTCGAGGTGATTCTGGTCTCGCGCAACAGCGCCGACACGGGCTTGCGGGTGTTCAATTCGATTCAGCATTACGGTCTGGATATAACGCGTGCGGCCTTCGTCGGTGGACGCAGCCCTTATCCTTATCTGGCAGCGTTTGGTTGCCATTTGTTTCTCTCGACCCACGCCGAGGATGTGCGCAGCGCCCTGGATGCCGGTTTCGCCGCGGCGACCATTTTGTCGGGCGGTGCACGGCGCGCGGCCAGTGCCGAATTACGCATCGCGTTCGACGGTGACGCCGTGTTGTTTTCCGATGAGTCCGAGCGGGTTTATCAATCCGGTGGATTGGCAGCGTTTCAGGCCAGCGAACGTGAGTCGGCACGTGAGCCGTTGCGCGGCGGTCCGTTCAAGCCTTTTCTGGCGGCATTGAATTTGTTGCAACGCGAATTTCCCGAGGATGCCTGTCCGATACGCACAGCGTTGGTCACTGCGCGTTCGGCACCGGCTCATGAGCGCGTGATCCGTACATTGCGAGAGTGGGATATTCGACTGGATGAGTCGCTGTTTCTGGGCGGGCTGGAGAAATCGGCATTTCTTGAGGCCTTCGCGGCCGACGTGTTCTTCGACGATCAGCCGGGGCATTGTGAAAAGGCACGGGATGTCGTTGCGACCGGTCATGTGCCGCATGGGATCAGCAATGAGATAAAACTTTGAACCCCTGTCGCCTCGGGAGGGCTCGGCCGCCGCAGTCGCTAAGGCGCTGCTAAGCTGAATCAATCTCCGCCATTATTGGCAGTCGAGGAGGTCATATGATTCGTTCGATGCTTTATGCCACTGACCTTGGGCTTTATGCGCCCTACGTCTTGCAGCATGCCCTGGCGCTGGCTCGAACTTTCAATGCCGAGCTGTATGTGATCCATGCCGTGGAACCCATGGGGTTGTTCGCCGAGTCGGTTTTGCAGAGCTATCTTGATGAGGATGCGTTGAAGGAGTTGCACAGCCAGGGCTTGAATACAGTCATGGAAGGTATCGAGGCGCGCGTTCTGGCTGGCTTTCGGGATGAGTTGGGGGAGGGGCATCAGGATCTGGCGTTGATTCGCACGGTGCGGGTCATACAGGGGGATCCGTCCAACGTGATACTGGAACAGGCGCACAAACTGGAGGTGGATCTGCTGATTGTCGGCAGCCACAGCCATGGCACTGAGGGCGACACGCCACTGGGTCGTACCGCCGCCAAGGTCCTGCAATTATCGGAGGTTCCGGTTTACATGGTGCCCATGCTGCAGCATCGGGGACGTGAATAAGTGTGTGAATAGTAGACGCCAGGTGTGTCATTACCGTCTGAAAATGATAAAAAGTTCTAGCTTTATTCTTCTGACCATTAATATAGTTATATACCGTCGCTGATGACCGTGGCGTCTACCGCTTTGAGGGATACATATGAAGCTTCAACAACTGCGCTACATCTGGGAAGTGGCGCACCACGACCTCAACGTTTCCGCTACGGCTCAGAGCTTGTACACCTCTCAGCCCGGTATCAGTAAGCAGATCCGCTTGCTCGAAGACGAATTGGGCGTCGAGGTCTTTGCTCGCAGCGGCAAGCACCTGACTCGTGTCACGCCGGCCGGTGAAAGAATCATCACCACCGCTGGTGAGATCTTGCGCAAGGTCGAGAGCATCAAGCAGATCGCTCAAGAGTTTTCCAACGAGAAAAAAGGCACGCTGTCGATTGCTACCACCCACACTCAGGCGCGTTACGCGTTGCCGCCGGTGATCAGCAACTTCATCAAGCAATACCCTGACGTCGCGCTGCACATGCATCAGGGGTCGCCGATGCAAATCGCCGAAATGGCTGCCGACGGCACCGTGGATTTCGCTATCGCCACCGAAGCGCTGGAGCTGTTCGGTGATCTGGTGATGATGCCGTGCTACCGCTGGAATCGCTGTGTCGTTGTGCCGCAAGGTCATCCGCTGACCAAGGTATCCAAGCTGACCCTGGAAGTACTGGCCGAATACCCGATTGTGACTTACGTCTTCGGTTTTACCGGTCGTTCGAAACTGGATGAGGCGTTCAGCCATCGCGGCCTGACCCCGAAAGTGGTGTTCACCGCAGCCGACGCTGACGTGATCAAAACCTATGTTCGTTTAGGCCTGGGCGTGGGTATCGTGGCAAAAATGGCGGTGGACCCCAAGCTCGACAGCGATCTGGTGGTGCTTGATGCCAGCGAGTTGTTCGAAGCGAGCATCACCAAGATCGGTTTCCGTCGCGGTACCTTCTTGCGGGGTTTCATGTGCGACTTCATCGAGAAGTTCGCGCCGCACCTGACCCGCGAAGTAATGGCCAAAGCGATCCAATGCCACAACAAGCAAGAGCTTGAAGAGTTGTTCGAGGGTGTTGAGTTGCCGGTGCATTGATTTTTTCCCTAATAAAAACCCGGCGTTTGCCGGGTTTTTATTGGGTGGCGCAGCAGCTTCATACCTTGGCGATCAGATTCCCGGAATGCAGCCCGCATTCTTTCTGCGTCGATTCTTCCCACCACCAGCGGCCTTCACGTTCATGCTGGTTTGGCAGCACGGGGCGGGTGCAAGGTTCGCAACCGATGCTGATGAAACCGCGCTCATGCAGGCTGTTGTAAGGCAGCTCCAGCATGCGGATATAACCCCAGATTTCTTCGCTGGTCATTTGTGCCAGCGGGTTGAATTTGTACAGCGTGCGTTCAGGCGTGGAGAACGCGCTGTCGATTTCCATCACGGCGACTTCGCTGCGAGTGCTGGGGCTCTGATCCCGGCGCTGGCCAGTGGCCCAGGCCTTCACGCCTGCCAACTTGCGGCGCAGCGGTTCGATCTTGCGGATGCCGCAGCATTCGCCGTGGCCATCCTTGTAGAAGCTGAACAGGCCCTTTTCCTTGACGAACGGTTCCAGCACGCGTTGATCCGGAGAAATCAGCTCGATGTCGATTTTGTAGTGTTCACGCGTCTGTTCGATGAAACGGTACGTTTCCGGGTGCAGACGGCCGGTGTCGAGACTGAACACCTTGACGTTCTTGTTCAGCTTCCAGGCCATGTCCACCAGCACCACATCTTCGGCACCGCTGAATGAGATCCACACCTCATCACCGAAATGCTCGAAGGCCAGTTTCAAAATGTCCTGTGCAGACTTGTTGGCGTAAGTCGCGGCGAGTGCGGCGACGTCGAATGGTTGGCTCATCAGGCGGCTTCCTAACGTGTATGGCGCTTAGCGCTCGTAATGAGGGTGATGGTAACAAAATACTTCGTTCAATTGCCGGTTGGTGTGAGGGTAACGCTGCTGGAAATAATTGATCAGACGCCCTAAAGTGCCGCTTCTTTTGAAGTCCCCTCGAGGAGTGTTCTGTGGAAATTGCCTGTCTCGACCTGGAAGGTGTACTGGTCCCGGAAATCTGGATCGCCTTTGCTGAGAAAACCGGTATCGAATCGCTGAAGGCGACCACCCGGGATATTCCCGATTACGACGTGCTGATGAAGCAACGCCTGCGGATTCTCGATGAACACGGTCTGAAGCTCTCCGATATACAGGAAGTGATCGCGACCCTCAAACCACTGGACGGTGCCATCGAGTTCGTCAACTGGCTGCGCGAACGTTTCCAAGTGGTGATTCTGTCGGACACCTTTTACGAGTTTTCCCAGCCGCTGATGCGTCAGCTGGGCTTCCCGACCTTACTTTGCCATCGCCTGATCACCGACGAGACCGATCGGGTCGTCAGCTATCAGCTGCGTCAGAAAGATCCCAAGCGTCAGTCAGTACTGGCGTTCAAGAGCCTGTACTACCGAGTAGTGGCGGCCGGTGATTCGTACAACGACACCACCATGCTCGGCGAAGCGGATGCTGGCATTCTGTTCCATGCGCCGGAAAACGTGATCCGCGAATTCCCGCAGTTCCCGGCAGTGCACACCTTCGAGGACCTGAAGAAAGAGTTCATCAAGGCGTCGAATCGTGAGTTGAGTTTGTAAATCGATATTCCATGTAGGAGCTGACTTGTCTGCGAAAGGCCGGGGTCGCGTCCGACACGAAGGACCTTCCAGCGGTGGTGAATTCACCATTTTTGCCAGCGCTTCGGTCGAGCGCGACCCGGACGGATCGCAGACAAGTCAGCTCCTACATGAGATTGAATACATTCACAGCGCTTGCAACGTATCCAGCAGCACCCGCACCTTGGTGATTGATTCCTGGTATTCGGCTTCACAGTCGGAATCAGCGACGATGCCGCCGCCACCCCAGCAGGAAACCCGCCCGTCCTTGGCCAGCAGGCTGCGAATGGCGATGGAACTGTCCATTTCGCCACGCACATCCAGATAGATCAACGAACCGCAGTACAAGGCCCGACGAGTGGGCTCCAGTTCGTCGATGATCTGCATCGCACGGATTTTCGGTGCGCCGGTGATCGAACCACCGGGGAAGCTGCCGGCGATCAGGTCCAGCGCGTCTTTGCCTGCCGCCAGTTCGCCGGTCACGCTGCTGACCAGATGGTGCACGTTCGGATAACTTTCCAGGCTGAACAGCTCGGGCACTTTCACCGTGCCGATCCGGCAGGTGCGGCCGAGGTCATTGCGCAGCAGATCGACGATCATCAGGTTTTCCGCGCGGTCCTTGGCACTGGCTAGCAGTTCGTCGGCGTAGGCCCTGTCTTCGGTAGGGTCGATGCCGCGCGGGCGGGTGCCTTTGATCGGGCGGGTTTCGACCAGACTGCCGCTGACGTGGACGAAACGCTCCGGGGACAGGCTCAGCAGCGCATTGCTGTCGGGCAATGCCTGATAACCGGAAAAAGGTGTCGGGCAGGCGCTACGCAGTGCGCAGTAAGCCGCCCAGGGATCACCTTCATAGTTCGCCTGGAAGCGCTGGGCGAAATTCACCTGATAGCAGTCGCCAGCCAGGATATAGGCCTGAATACGCAGGAAGGCGCTGCGGTAATCGCTGGGGGAAAGGTCCGCCTTGAAGGCAGCGCTCAGCTTGAAGGTCGCCGGATCAGCGGCAGGTTTTTGGGTGAACAACGTCAGTAAACGCTGCCGTTCGCTTTCGGCCAATGCGGGATGGAACACCAATTGACTGGTGCCTTGCTGGTGATCGCTGATCATGGCCCAGGCGTAGACACCCAGCCGCGCATCGGGCAGTTGCAGGTCATCGATGGCCTGGCTGGGCAGGGGTTCCAGGCGCCGGCCAAAGTCATAACCGAGGTAGCCAATCAGCCCACCTGCAAACGGCAGCGGGCAGCCGCTGGGCAGTTGCGCGGGGCCCAGACGGCCGAGGCTGTCACGCAGGCGCTGGAGAAAGGCGGTGCCGGTTTCGTCTGGCTGCGTCAGCAATTGCTCGGTGGGCCACGCGCTCAGCAGATCGAACCGCCCCCGGTCAGCGCTCGGTCTGCCACTGTCGAGCAGTACTGCCCCAGGAGCATGGCGAACCCTCGAGAAATACTCGGCGGGATTGGTGCGATAGGGCAGAGGATGTACGGAACAGGTCGGCATTCGAAGAAAATCAGTCATCGGCGTGAGGGCGGCGATTGTAGTCCTCTGTAGGACCGAGGTCATCTGTGGGCAACGCAGACCGGGATTTTGTGAGTTGTATCAACCTGTGGGAACATGCCCGAACAGCTCCTGCACAAAGCGCACGCGCTCTTGCGGGGTATCCTGTTCCCCA
Organism: Pseudomonas sp. ASL3; assembly: GCF_056680425.1. Classification (NCBI taxonomy): domain Bacteria; kingdom Pseudomonadati; phylum Pseudomonadota; class Gammaproteobacteria; order Pseudomonadales; family Pseudomonadaceae; genus Pseudomonas; species Pseudomonas sp. ASL3. The sequence continues at coordinate 1,670,211 of NZ_CM155281.1, forward strand.
TTCAGCGCGAGCTGTTTCAGACGGCGTTCCACGGCATGGGCGCGATGGGTCAGGCCGCAGTCATTGGCGATCTGGATGTTCAGGCCGGGGCGGGCGTTGAGTTCGAGAATCAGCGGGCCCTTGTCCTGATCCAGCACCATGTCGACGCCGATGTAACCCAGGCCACACAGCTCATAGCAGTCAGCGGCGAGTTTCATGAAACTGCCCCAGTTCGGCAGTTGCACGCCGTCCACCACGTTGGTGGTGTCCGGGTGTTTGCTGATGATGGAGTTCAGCCAGGTGCCGCGCAGGGTCAGGCCGGTGGCCAGGTCGACGCCGACACCGATGGCGCCCTGGTGCAGGTTGGCTTTGCCGCCGGACTGACGCGTCGGCAAGCGCAGCATGGCCATGATCGGATAGCCCATCAAGACGATGACGCGGATATCCGGTACGCCTTCGAAACTGATGCTCTTGAAGATCTGGTCTGGCGTGACCCGGTATTCGATCAGCGCACGATCACGGTGGCCGCCCAGGGAGTACAGACCGGTCAGGATGCTGGAAATCTGATGTTCGATTTCTTCGTGGCTGATGATCTTGCCCGAGACCGTGCGATACCGGTCGTCGAAGCGGTCAGCGATCACCAGAATGCCGTCCCCACCGGCGCCTTGTGCCGGTTTGATCACGAAATCGTTGCGCTCGCCGATGATTTCGTGGAGTTTTTCGATTTCCTTTTCAGTGGAAATGACCCCGTACATCTCCGGCACGTGAATGCCGGCCTGAATCGCCCGTTCCTTGGTGATGATCTTGTCATCGACGATCGGATACAGACTGCGTTTGTTGTACTTGAGCACGTAGTCCGCGTTGCGCCGGTTGATGCCCATGATGCCCCGGGCTTCCAGGGCCTTCCAGGTCTTCCAGAACCCCATCATTTTACTTCTTCCTTGAGGAATGCCTTGAAGCGCATCAGCTCGGTCAGACGGTAGCCGCGATAGCGTCCCATCGCCAGCATGAAGCCCACCAGAATCAGCAGCGTGGCGGGGAAGGTGAAGATGAAGTAGGTCAGTTCCGGCACGCTCATGATGAGGTGCGCCAGCGACGCGGCGAAGAGGGTGCCAATCGCGACTTTCATCGCGTGACCGCTGCCACGCTCTTCCCAGGTGATCGACAGGCGTTCGATGGTCATGGTCAGAATCACCATCGGGAACAGTGTCACTGATAGCCCGCGCTCAAGCCCCAACTTGTGGCTGAACAGGCTGATAGCGGCGATCAGTACCACGACGAAGGTCAATACCACTGACAGTCGCGGCAGCATTTGCAGTTTCAAATGCTCAAGATAGGAGCGCAGCGATAGCCCGAGCGCGGTAATGACGGTGAATAACACAATGCCGAAGCCCAATTGTGTCTCTCGAAACGCCAGTGCGATCAGGACCGGGGTGAAGGTGCCCAGGGTCTCCAGACCGACGAGGTTGCGCAGGATCAGGATCACCAGCACGCCAATCGGGATCATCACCATGATCATGAACGTCTGCTGGGTTTGCAGCGGCAGCCCGTACAGCGAATAGCCGAGGAAGTCGCCGTTGGTGTTGGCGTCGGTCAGCTTGGCCAGTCGGATCGCGTTCATCTCGCTGTTATTGAGGGTGAAGTTGACCGTAACTTTTTTCCCGCCTTCGACGCTGATCAGGTTTTCATCGCCGGTCCACCACAGCAGACGATCCGACGGCAGGCCTTGCTCGCCATTGTCCGGGTTGAAGTACAGCCAGGCTTTGCCATTGAAGCTGCGCAGCCATAGTTCCGGGGTCTGAGGCTGATCGGTCGTCAGGCGAATGGTATGCGCCTTTTCCACCGGCACGTGGGCAATGGACAGCAGTAGTTCGGTGATTCGGGCTTTGTTCGCGGTGCTCGTGTCGCCGGCCAGCAACAGTTTCACGTTGTCGTCGCTGAGGTTGTTGAGTCGCTTGATGGCTTCGGTGATGAAGGTTTCGACATCCGCCGAGTGCTGGCGGATCGGTGCGAGCAGGGCCTCGGCGGCGATTTTCTCCGGGCCTTCGATAGCGATGCTGTCGCGGAAAGTCGGTCCTTTGATCTTGGGTTTGTCACCGCTGTAACGCTTGGTCAGTACCAGGCGGTAGTAGAGGGTCTGATTGCCGGTGGCATGTCGGGCCGACCAAGTGACCTTGCGGTTGCCATCGACGCGGTTGACGCTGACCCCATAATTATTGGAAATGAAGCTCTCGTTGAGGCTGACGTAATCGTGGCTCAGTGGCGGCACGAACATCTGGATCTTGACCGGGTCTTTGGCATTGGCGACGAACACGACTTTGGCGTCGATGTTCCACAGGTCGTCCGTTTCATCCTCGGTCACCGGAATACCAAGCACGAAGATCTGATAGGCCGTGACCGCTATCCCCAGTGTCACCAGGACAGCAATCAGGATTTTCAGATGGAGGTTAATAGAGCGCATGGGTATTACTCTGCCGTATGAGCGTCGGTAGCACAGGCAGGTTTGCCGGCTGCGTATTTAAGACTTGGATCGACCAGCGCATCAAAGTTTTTCAGGGCTTCGGAGCCGATCAACAGCGGGTATTCGAATGCGCTTCGGTCAGTCAGGTTCACTTCGATGTTGCGTAACGCAGTCCCCATACACACATCCAGGCTGATAACCGGGCGTGCGGTGTACTTTTTCTCGTCGTCTGGGTCGTAGTCGCTGGCGCGGCGCTTGATTTTGCTGACCCGCGCCAGTGGGCGTTCGATGGGGTGCGCATGGGCGTCGTCAATGGCCAGATAGAAGCGCACCCAGCTTTCGCCATTGCGTTTGAAGCGTTTGATATCGCGGGCACTGAGAGAGGCGGTTTTGGCGCCCGTGTCGAGTTTTGCCGCGACCTGCAGATCGATATCGGAAAGTGTGGCGTATTCGTTGAGGCCATAAACGGTCTTGTCAGCCGCAGCGCTCACGCCGGGTAGAAAGAACAAACAGAATAGGGTGGGGAAGAGCTTGAGTCTCATAAGTCCTGGCGCAGTGACGGGCGATCTTCGGGGGCAAGGGCGGTTTCACAGTGCGCGCTAGCTTCCTGGGCACCTGGCAGACAGGCAGTGGCATCGGTTTCAGCCGACAGATCCGGGCGGCATTCTAGCATGAGAGTTTTATGGCGGCAGCCAATGAAGCCGCTGGCAAATCTTGTAGGAATATTCGGTGCTGGCGCGGTCCCTGTAGGGGCTGACTTGTCTGCGAAAAAGGGCCGAAGGGCCTTCCTGCGATAGTGAATTCAGCCATTTTACGACTGCTTCGCAGCCGATCGCAGACAAGTCAGCTCCTACAGTAGATTGGCATCGGCATTAGACGATTGTCGACAGTCTCTACTTTTGCGTTGACGTATTAGGCTGTATTGGCTATTTTTGGCATCGATGGCGACCAAGGTGTCAACAATATGCTGGATACGATCGAAATCCCAGGTTTGACCCAAGACGATTCGGAGACCTTGTCCGAAAACGTCTTTCGGCGCATTCAGGCGGCTATAGTCAAAGGCGAGATCGCGCCGGGCAGCAAAATTTCCGAGCCTGAGCTGGCGCGCACCTATGGCATCAGCCGTGGGCCGCTGCGTGAGGCGATTCATCGACTTGAAGGGCAGCGCCTGCTGGTGCGCATCCCTCATGTGGGCGCTCGTGTGGTTTCCCTGAGCCATGCCGAGCTGATCGAGCTGTATGAAATTCGCGAGTCTCTGGAAGGCATGGCCTGTCGCCTGGCCGCCGAACGGATGACCGACGAGGAAATCGACGAGTTGCGTCGGGTCCTAGATACCCATGAACGCGATGCGGCTTTTCAGGCAGGCGTGGGTTATTACCAGCAAGAAGGCGATTTCGATTTCCACTACCGAATCATTCAAGGCAGTGGCAACCGCACGCTGACCCAAATGCTCTGCGGCGAGCTGTATCAACTGGTGCGCATGTACCGCATCCAGTTTTCCGCGACGCCCAATCGTCCGCGTCAGGCGTTTGCCGAGCACCACCGTATTCTTGATGCCATTGCCGAGCGTGATGGCGAACTGGCCGAGTTGTTGATGCGCCGCCATATCGGCGCATCGAAACGCAATATCGAGCGCCATTATCAGGCGGCTCCCAAGCCCACAGCCCGAGGTGAAAAATGAGTTACGACAAGACCACTCCCGGTCAGCGTTTCCGTGATGCCGTCGCCAGCGAACATCCGCTGCAAGTGGTGGGCGCGATCAATGCCAACCACGCGCTGCTGGCCAAGCGTGCCGGCTTCAAAGCGATCTATCTCTCGGGTGGCGGTGTGGCAGCGGGTTCGCTTGGTCTCCCGGACTTGGGCATCACGGGTCTGGATGACGTGTTGACCGACGTGCGTCGGATTACCGATGTCTGCGACCTGCCGTTGCTGGTGGATGTGGATACCGGTTTCGGTTCTTCCGCGTTCAACGTGGCGCGTACGGTCAAGTCGATGATCAAGTTCGGCGCGGCAGCGATTCATATCGAAGATCAGGTCGGCGCCAAACGTTGCGGCCATCGCCCGAATAAAGAAATCGTCTCCCAGCAAGAGATGGTCGATCGTATCAAAGCCGCCGTCGACGCGCGCACCGATGACAGCTTCGTGATCATGGCGCGTACCGATGCGCTGGCAGTCGAAGGGCTGGAATCGGCGCTGGAACGGGCGGCGGCCTGCGTCGAAGCCGGCGCTGACATGGTGTTTCCGGAAGCCATCACCGAACTTGAGATGTACAAGTTGTTCGCCTCACGGGTTGGCGCGCCGATCCTGGCCAACATCACCGAATTCGGTGCTACGCCGCTCTATACCACTGATGAATTGGCCTCGGCCGATGTCTCCCTTGTGCTCTATCCATTGTCAGCGTTCCGCGCCATGAACAAGGCCGCAGAAAACGTCTACGGCGCCATTCGTCGCGATGGCACGCAGAAGAACGTCATCGACACCATGCAGACCCGCATGGAGCTGTACGACGCCATCGATTACCACATCTTCGAGCAGAAGCTCGATGCGTTGTTCGCACAGAAGAAGTGATTCTGAGCGCCGGGTCCAGGCCTGAAGTTGCCTGGAATAAATTGCAGTTTCTCAAATAAATTCAAGATTGGAGAAAGCAATGGCTGAAGCAAAAGTGTTGAGTGGGGCTGGCCTGCGGGGCCAGGTGGCGGGGCAGACCGCGCTGTCTACCGTAGGGCAGAGCGGCGCGGGCCTGACGTATCGCGGTTATGACGTGCGTGAACTGGCCGCCGATGCCCGTTTTGAAGAAGTGGCTTACCTGCTGCTTTACGGCGAATTGCCGACCCAGGCCGAACTTGCGGCCTACATGAAAAAGTTGCAAGGCCTGCGTGACTTGCCGCAAGTCTTGAAGGAAGTGCTGGAGCGCATTCCTGCCGATGCCCACCCGATGGACGTAATGCGTACCGGCGCTTCGATGCTCGGCACGCTGGAGCCTGAAGCGAGCTTCGAGCAGCAGCGCGATGTCACTGACCGCCTGCTGGCGGCGTTCCCGGCGATCATGACCTATTGGTATCGTTTCAGTCATGACGGTGTGCGCATCGATTGCGTGACTGACGAAGAGTCCATCGGCGGGCATTTCCTGCACCTGTTGCTGGATAAACAACCGAGTGAGCTGCACCGCAAGGTGATGGATGTTTCGCTGATCCTGTACGCCGAGCACGAATTCAACGCCTCGACTTTTGCCGCGCGGGTCTGTGCCTCGACGCTGTCGGACCTCTATTCCTGCGTCACCGCGGCCATTGGCACATTGCGTGGCCCGTTGCATGGTGGTGCCAACGAAGCGGCGATGGAAATGATCCAGCGCTTCGGTTCTGCCGAAGAAGCCATCAAAGGCACGCTGGGCATGCTTGAGCGCAAGGACAAGATCATGGGCTTCGGTCACGCGATCTACAAAGATTGCGATCCGCGTAACGAGGTGATCAAGGGCTGGTCGAAAAAGCTCGCCGATGAAGCGGGCGATACCGTGCTTTACCCGGTGTCCGAAGCCATCGAAAAAACCATGTGGGAACAGAAAAAACTGTTCCCCAATGCCGACTTCTACCATGCCACGACGTACCACTTCATGGGCATTCCGACCAAGCTGTTCACGCCGATCTTCGTCTGCTCGCGGCTGACCGGCTGGGCCGCGCACGTCTTCGAACAACGTGCCAACAATCGCATCATCCGGCCGAGCGCCGAGTATGTGGGCGTCGAACAGCGCAAGTTCGTGCCAATCGAGCAACGCTGACAGGGGAAGGGGGAGTGCGATCATCAACGCTCCCCGCCCGTCCCTCTGACCATTCCGTGAGTGAGTCCCCGCGCCATGAATATTGAACACCGCAAACCGCTGCCCGGTACCCGACTGGATTACTTCGACGTCCGCGCGGCGGTCGATGGGATCAAGCCCGGGGCCTACGACACACTGCCTTACACCTCCCGCGTGCTGGCCGAGAACCTGGTGCGCCGTTGCGATCCGGCCACGCTGACCGACTCGCTGAAGCAGCTCATTGAGCGTAAACGCGATCTGGACTTCCCGTGGTTCCCGGCCCGCGTGGTGTGTCATGACATTCTCGGCCAGACAGCACTGGTCGACCTTGCCGGCTTGCGCGATGCAATCGCCTTGCAGGGCGGTGACCCGGCGCAGGTCAACCCGGTGGTGCCGACCCAGCTGATCGTCGATCACTCGTTGGCCGTGGAACGCGGTGGCTTCGATCCGGAGGCGTTCGAAAAAAACCGCGCCATCGAAGACCGTCGCAACGAAGACCGCTTCCATTTCATCAACTGGACCAAGAAAGCGTTCAAGAACGTTGACGTGATCCCGCCGGGCAATGGGATCATGCACCAGATCAACCTGGAGAAGATGTCGCCGGTGATTCAGGTGCGCGATGGCGTGGCCTTCCCCGACACCTGCGTGGGCACCGATAGCCATACTCCGCACGTGGATGCCTTGGGTGTGATCGCCATTGGTGTCGGTGGCCTTGAAGCCGAAAGCGTTATGCTCGGCCGCGCCTCCTGGATGCGCCTGCCAGAAATCGTCGGCGTCGAACTCACCGGCAAGCTGCAGCCTGGCATCACCGCCACCGACATGGTGCTGGCGCTGACCGAATTCCTGCGCCAGCAGAAGGTGGTCGGGGCTTGGCTGGAATTCTTCGGCGAAGGTGCCTCGGCGCTGACCCTCGGCGACCGCGCCACCATTTCCAACATGGCCCCGGAGTACGGTGCCACCGCGGCGATGTTCTATATCGACCAGCAGACCATCGATTACCTCAAGCTCACTGGCCGTGAAGACGAGCAGGTGCAACTGGTCGAGAATTTCGCCAAACACACCGGCCTTTGGGCCGACAGCCTGAAGAGCGCGCAATATGAGCGTGGGCTGCGCTTTGATCTGTCTTCCGTGGTGCGCAACATGGCGGGCCCGAGCAATCCCCACGCCCGTGTGGCCACCGCAGACCTCGCGGCCCAAGGCATTGCCGGGCAGTGGGACGAGGTGCCCGGGCAGATGCCGGACGGTGCAGTGATCATTGCCGCCATCACCAGCTGCACCAACACCAGCAACCCGCGCAACGTCATCGCCGCCGGCTTGTTGGCACGCAACGCCAACAAGCTGGGTTTGACCCGCAAACCGTGGGTCAAGTCTTCCCTGGCGCCCGGTTCGAAGACCGTTGCGCTGTACCTGGACGAAGCCGGTCTGACCCACGAGCTTGAGCAACTGGGTTTCGGCATAGTGGCTTTCGCCTGCACCACCTGCAACGGGATGTCCGGTGCGCTGGACCCGGTCATCCAGCAGGAAATCATCGACCGCGACCTGTACGCCACCGCTGTGCTGTCGGGTAACCGCAACTTTGACGGGCGTATCCACCCGTATGCCAAGCAGGCCTTCCTGGCCTCGCCGCCGCTGGTGGTGGCCTACGCCATTGCCGGGACCATCCGTTTCGACATCGAGAAGGATGTGCTGGGTCTGGATGCCAACGGCAAGGACATTCGTCTGAAGGACATCTGGCCGACTGACGAAGAGATTGATGCCGTGGTCAAGGCCTCGGTGAAGCCGGAGCAGTTCCGCCAGGTCTATATCCCGATGTTCGCCATCCAGGAGGACACCGGTCCCAAGGTCGAGCCGCTGTATGACTGGCGCCCGATGAGTACCTACATCCGCCGTCCGCCGTACTGGGAAGGCGCGCTGGCCGGTGCTCGTCCACTCAAGGGCATGCGTCCATTGGCAGTGCTGCCGGATAACATCACTACCGATCACTTGTCGCCGTCGAACGCCATCATGCTCGACAGCGCGGCCGGCGAGTACCTGGCGAAGATGGGCCTGCCAGAGGTGGACTTCAACTCCTACGCTACTCACCGCGGCGACCACTTGACCGCCCAGCGTGCCACCTTTGCCAACCCGAAGCTGTTCAACGAGATGGTGTTGGAGAACGGCGAGGTCAAACAAGGCTCCCTTGCCCGTATCGAGCCGGAAGGCAAGGTGACCCGCATGTGGGAAGCCATCGAGACCTACATGGAGCGCAAGCAGCCGCTGATCATCATCGCCGGTGCCGACTACGGTCAGGGTTCTTCCCGTGACTGGGCGGCCAAGGGCGTGCGTCTGGCCGGCGTGGAAGCCATCGCCGCCGAAGGCTTCGAGCGCATCCACCGCACCAATCTGGTGGGCATGGGTGTGTTGCCGCTGGAGTTCAAGTCAGGGGTCGATCGCAAGACCCTGGGCATCGACGGCAGCGAAACCTTTGACGTGATCGGCGAGCGCACTCCGCGTACCACGCTGACCCTGGTGATCAACCGCAAGAACGGCGAGCGTGTCGAAGTGCCGGTCACCTGCCGTCTCGATACTGCCGAAGAAGTGTCGATCTACGAGGCTGGCGGTGTACTGCAGCGTTTTGCCCAGGACTTCCTCGAATCGACTGTTGCTGTCTAACGCGACAAGCCGGGGGGGGGGCGGAAACGTCCCGCCCCGGCTTACAAGGAAAAACATTCCGATGGCCCACGTACCGCAAATCAAGATTCCCGCTACTTACATGCGCGGCGGCACCAGCAAAGGCGTGTTCTTCCGCCTGCAAGACCTCCCCGATTCTGCCCAGGTTCCGGGCGCGGCCCGGGATGCACTGCTGCTGCGCGTGATCGGCAGCCCTGACCCTTACGACAAGCAGATCGACGGTATGGGCGGGGCGACCTCAAGCACCAGCAAGACGGTCATCCTGTCCAGGAGCACCAAGCCTGACCACGACGTCGATTACCTGTTCGGTCAGGTCTCGATCGACAAGCCCTTCATCGACTGGAGCGGCAACTGCGGCAACCTTTCCGCCGCCGTCGGCTCGTTCGCCATCAGCAACGGTCTGGTGGATGCCAGCCGCATCCCGCGCAACGGCGTGGCAATCGTGCGCATCTGGCAGGCCAACATCGGCAAGACCATCATCGCGCACGTGCCCATCACCGATGGCGCCGTGCAGGAAACCGGTGACTTCGAGCTCGATGGCGTCACGTTCCCCGCCGCCGAAGTCCAGGTCGAATTCATGGACCCGGCCGCCGAGGAAGAGGGGGCGGGCGGCTCGATGTTTCCTACCGGTAATCTCGTGGACGATCTCGAAGTGCCTGGCGTCGGAACGTTCAAGGCCACCATGATCAATGCTGGGATCCCGACTATTTTCGTCAACGCGCGCGATATCGGTTACACCGGCACCGAGTTGCAAGGTGACATCAATGGCGACGCCAAGGCGCTGGCCATGTTCGAGACGATTCGCGCACACGGCGCACTGCGCATGGGCCTGATCCAGCACCTCGATGAAGCCGCCAAGCGCCAACACACGCCCAAGGTCGCCTTCGTAGCAGGGCCTGCCGATTACCTCGCCTCCAGCGGCAAACCGGTGGTCGCCGCTGACGTGGATCTGCTGGTGCGCGCGCTGTCCATGGGCAAGCTGCACCACGCCATGATGGGCACGGCTGCCGTGGCCATCGGCGCCGCCGCCGCGATTTCGGGCACGCTGGTTAACCTCGCAGCAGGAGGCAGCCCGCGCAGCGCAGTGCGCTTCGGTCACCCCTCGGGCACCCTGCGCGTCGGTGCCGAAGCCAGCCAGAACAACGGCGAATGGACGGTGACCAAGGCCATTATGAGTCGCAGCGCCCGAGTGTTGATGGAAGGGTGGGTGCGGGTGCCGGGTGATGCGTTTTGAGGTCAGCCCACAATGCTGTGCCTGACCCGTAACTCACTGTAGGAGCGGGCTTGCCCGCGATGGTGGTGTGTCAGACACACCGCATCAAACTGATCGCAGGCAAGCCAGCTCCTATGTATGGACTCGCCCCCACTTTCAACCCGCTTTTGAACACTGCTACCCGGTTGCATCTATGTATAAAGGCCTGTTCGAGGAAGCCTTTATCGGCTTCTGGCCAACATTGGGTGAGCTCGCGGTATGCCGATTACATTAAGGCCTCAAGGGCCGGTAGGAGCTCAGGCATCTATCCGCGACGGTCTGACCTAGGGTCAATGTTCTTCAGCAGAGGTTGAGGCGACTCAGCGCCCCGGTGGCAGAACTCTGTTAATCAGGTCCTCATCGCCGCCTCCTGGTCAGTGGCCGGTTGGCGATGATAGGTTTGCTCGTTTTGCAACAGCACCCACATGATGCGCAGGTTGCGGTTGGCCAACCGCACCGCCGCACCTTTTTGACCGTGACGGCTCAACCAGCGTCGCAGACGCTGGTCATCTGGATGTTCCGAATCCGGCCGCACCTGCCTCAATACGGCGTGCGCACCTTGAATCGCCAGGCTGCGCATGTAGGCGTCACCGCGCTTGCACATTTTGCCCAGTCGAACCTTTTGCCCGCTGCTGTTCTGTTCGGGCACCGTGCCGAAATAGGCGGCGAACTGGCGCGCGTTGGCAAAGCGCTCAGGTTCGGTCGTTTTGGCCAGCATCGCCGTGGCGATGATCGGGCCGACACCCCGTATCGTCATCAGTCGTTTCGCCGTCTCGTCCGCGTGTGCACTGGCTTCGAGGCGCCCCGTCAGCACGTTGATGCGTTCGCCCAGTTGGCTCCATTCACCCAGTATTTCGGCGATCAGTTCGCGCAACAACTCCGGCAGCGGCTGGCTGGGGTCTTCCAGTACCCGTAACACGCCCCGGCTGATAGCCGTCTCGCCCTGTGCCATGGCAATGTCATGTTCCAGCAGCAAGCCACGCATCTGGTTACCCATGGCCGTGCGCCGTCGCACGCACCCCTGCCGGACGCGGTGCAGTGCCTGCATCGCTAACGCCGCCTCGCTCTTGACCGGCACGGCTGCAATCTTGTGATCTCGGCCTGCACGCAATATGGCCAGTACATCGTTGCGGTCGTTCTTCGCTCCACTGCGGTGCTCGGCCACACGCTGTGCGGGCAGGATTCGCACCGGATTACCTTGCGCTTGTAATAGCCGCGCCCAGGCCTGCGCGCCCGGACCGGTCTCCATCAGCACTGTCACGCCCGGCGGCAACTGGCGCAGGAACAGGTGGAAAGCTTCGCGTGACTTGATCCGTTGCTCGTGGACCACTTGGCCAAGGGTGTCTTCACCCGCGACCTGAAACACATTCTTGGCCAAATCCACCGCCACGGTCGTGCACGTCGACACATTGGTCGCAGACAAGGAATTACTTATCGTCGTATGCTTTTTCATGGGCTCGCCCTCGCTGTCGTTGGCATGCTTAGGATGCCACCGTGGCGCATAGACGCCTCGGCTTGGGCGAGTCCATCCAATTACAGGATTGAGGTCAGCCCACAATGTTGTGTCTGACCCGTAACCATTTCATTAGTGGGCGGTGTCTAGACGGTATCAATAGAGGGAGTTAAAGATGAGCGCCAACGTTGATCTGAATAACCGCCCGGACTACGACAAGGTCCTGCAAGACATCGCCGATTACGTTCTGAATTACAAGATCAAGTCCAAGGAGGCGCTGGACACTGCGCGCAACTGCCTGATGGACACCTTGGGTTGTGGCCTGCTGGCGCTGCGCTTCCCGGAATGCACCAAGCACCTGGGCCCGATCGTAGAAGGCACCGTGGTGCCGTTCGGCGCCCGGGTTCCGGGCACCAGCTTTCGTCTGGACCCGGTAAAGGCGGCCTGGGACATCGGTTGTATCGTGCGCTGGCTCGACTACAACGACACCTGGCTGGCTGCTGAATGGGGTCATCCGTCGGACAACCTGGGCGGTATCCTCGCTGTAGCCGACCATCTGTCGCAGAAGCGTGTAGCCAATGGCGATGCGCCGCTGACCGTGCGCGCCGTGCTTGAAGCGATGATCATGGCGCACGAAATCCAGGGTGTGATCGCACTGGAAAACTCCTTCAACCGCGTCGGTCTCGACCACGTATTGTTGGTGAAAGTGGCGTCGACTGCCGTCACCGCCAAACTGATGGGTGCCAATCGCGAACAGCTGCTGGCTGCGTTGTCTCATGCGTTCGTCGATGGTCAGGCGCTGCGGACCTACCGTCACGCGCCAAATGCGGGCTCACGTAAATCCTGGGCAGCGGGCGATGCGTCGAGCCGTGGTGTGCGTCTGGCCGATATCGCCATGCGCGGTGAGATGGGCATTCCGGGTGTTCTGAGTGCACCGCAGTGGGGCTTCTACGACGTACTGTTCAGCCACACCAACAAGGATCTGGCGCTTAAGCCGGAGGACAAGCGCGAGTTCAGTCTGTCCCAGCCGTACGGCACCTACGTGATGGAGAACGTGCTGTTCAAAATCAGCTTCCCGGCCGAATTCCATGCGCAAACTGCCTGTGAGGCAGCGGTGACCCTGCATCCGCAGGTCAAGGGTCGTCTGCACGAGATCGAAAAAATCGTCATCACTACCCATGAATCGGCGATTCGCATCATTTCCAAGCAGGGCAAGCTGGCCAACGCGGCTGACCGCGATCACTGCATTCAGTACATGACCGCTGTGCCGTTGGCCTTTGGCAACCTGGTTGCCGAGCAGTACGAAGACGACTTCCACGCCGCCCATCCGATCATCGACGAGCTGCGCGAGAAGATGGTGATCGTTGAAGACGTGCGCTATACCCGCGAGTACCTGGAGGCTGACAAACGCTCTATCGCCAACGCGATTCAAGTGTTCTTCGAGGATGGCTCCAGCACTGAGCAAGTGGTGGTCGAGTACCCGATCGGTCACCGTCGTCGTCGCGGCGATGGCATCCCGTTGCTCGAAGACAAGTTCAAGGCCAACCTGGCCACCCGATTCACCGCCCAGCGCAGCAGCGAAATCTTCGCCCTGTGCAAGGATCAGGCGAAGTTGGAGGCAACGCCGGTTAATCGGTTTGTTGATTTGTGGGTGATTTGAACTGACGGCTGAAATCTGAACTGTGTAGGAGCTGACTTGTCTGCGAAAAGGGCCGAAGGACCTTCCGGCGGTGGTGAACTCACCATTTTTGCCAGCGCTTCGGTCGAGCGCGACCCCGGACGGATCGCAGACAAGTCAGCTCCTACATTGTTCAAGCATTACTTGAACCGCCGCTCGACACCTTTTTCCACGAGGATCTTCGCGGAGATCTCTTCCACCGAAAAATGGGTGGAATTGATGTGCGCGATGTTTTCGCGGCGGAACAGACTTTCGACTTCGCGCACTTCGAATTCGCACTGCGCATAGCTGGAATAGCGGCTGTTGGGTTTGCGTTCATGACGGATGGCGGTCAATCGGTCCGGATCGATGGTCAGGCCGAACAATTTGTTCCGATGCTGCTTGAGTGCGGCGGGCAGTTGCAGGCGCTCCATGTCGTCTTCGGTCAGCGGGTAATTGGCCGCGCGGATGCCGAATTGCATGGCCATGTATAGACAAGTCGGGGTTTTGCCACAGCGCGAGACACCCACCAGAATCAAGTCGGCCTTATCGTAGTAGTGCGTGCGGGCGCCATCATCATTATCGAGAGCAAAGTTCACTGCCTCGATCCGCTCCATGTAGTTGGAGTTGTGCCCGATAGAGTGGGATTTCCCCACCGAATAGGAGGAGTGTGAACTAAGCTCCTGCTCCAGCGGGGCGAGGAAAGTCGAAAAAATATCGATCATGAAACCGTTGGAAGTCGCCAGGATTTCACGAATGTCCTGATTGACGATGGTATCGAAAATGATCGGTCGAACTTCGTCCCGGTCGGCGGCGGCGTTGATTTGTTGTACCATTGCGCGCGCCTTTTCCGCGCTATCGATGTACGGTCGCGTGAGTTTGGTGAACGTAATGTTTTCGAACTGCGCCAACAGGCTTTGGCCGAGGGTCTCGGCGGTGATGCCCGTGCCGTCGGAGATAAAGAAAGCAGATCGTTTCATTTGCGCCGGGGCCTTAAGCTGGTGACGAATCTTGGATATGATAGGTCCGCTTGCGGACCTGCCGGCATTCTCACTTATTTTCCAGGTCCAGGCCACACACGCTCGGAACCGCTCTTTCTGCAGTTTCAGCGTCCTGAGCTTTTCCCAACACAGTTAGTGGAGAGATCACCTTGGTAGAGTACGTAGTTTCCCTCGATAAGCTCGGCGTCCATGATGTGGAGCATGTGGGGGGCAAGAACGCATCCCTCGGCGAGATGATCAGTAACCTCGCGGGTGCCGGTGTTTCGGTCCCCGGTGGCTTTGCCACTACGGCTCAAGCGTATCGTGATTTTCTTGAGTTGAGCGGTTTGAACGATCAGATCCATGCGGCCCTTGATGCGCTTGATGTCGATGACGTCAACGCCCTGGCCAAGACCGGCGCACAGATTCGCGCCTGGATCATGGAAGCCGAGTTCCCCGAGAAACTCAACGCCGAGATTCGTATGGCGTTCGCTGAACTGTCGGCCGGCAACCCGAACCTGGCCGTCGCCGTGCGTTCTTCGGCCACCGCCGAAGATTTGCCGGACGCCTCCTTCGCCGGTCAGCAAGAAACCTTCCTCAACATTCGCGGCGTCGAAAACGTCATTCGCGCCGCCAAGGAAGTGTTCGCCTCGCTGTTCAACGACCGCGCCATCTCCTATCGCGTGCACCAGGGCTTCGACCACAAACTGGTCGCCTTGTCTGCCGGCGTGCAACGCATGGTCCGTTCCGAAACCGGCACTGCCGGCGTAATGTTCACCCTGGACACCGAATCCGGCTTCCGCGATGTGGTGTTTATTACCGGCGCTTATGGTCTGGGCGAAACCGTGGTTCAGGGCGCGG
Organism: Pseudomonas sp. ASL3; assembly: GCF_056680425.1. Taxonomy (NCBI): domain Bacteria; kingdom Pseudomonadati; phylum Pseudomonadota; class Gammaproteobacteria; order Pseudomonadales; family Pseudomonadaceae; genus Pseudomonas; species Pseudomonas sp. ASL3. The sequence goes on from NZ_CM155281.1 coordinate 1,685,317, forward strand.
TCAACCCGGACGAGTTCTACGTTCACAAAAACACCCTTGCAGCCGGTCGTCCGGCGATCCTGCGCCGCAATCTGGGCAGCAAGGCAATCAAAATGATCTACGGCGACGAAGCCAAGGCCGGTAAATCGGTCAAGGTCATCGACGTCGAGCCGGCTGATCGCGCGCGTTTCTGTCTGACCGATGCTGAAGTCAACGAGTTGGCCAAGCAGGCGATGATCATCGAGAAGCACTACAAGTGCCCGATGGACATCGAATGGGCCAAGGACGGTGATGACGGCAAGCTGTACATCGTTCAGGCGCGCCCTGAAACCGTGAAAAGCCGCACCTCTGCCAATGTCATGGAGCGCTACCTGCTCAAGGAAACCGGCACCGTGCTGGTGGAAGGTCGCGCTATTGGCCAGCGCATCGGCGCTGGCAAGGTGCGGATCATCAAAGATGTGTCCGAGATGGATAAGGTGCAGCCGGGCGATGTACTCGTTTCCGACATGACCGACCCTGACTGGGAACCGGTGATGAAGCGCGCCAGCGCCATCGTTACCAACCGTGGCGGACGTACCTGCCACGCAGCGATCATCGCTCGCGAGCTGGGTATCCCGGCTGTGGTCGGTTGTGGCAATGCCACTGAGTTGTTGAGCGACGGGCAGGGCGTGACCGTTTCCTGCGCTGAAGGTGATACCGGCTACATTTTCGAAGGCGAACTGGGCTTCGACATCAAGAAAAACTCGGTCGACGCCATGCCTGACCTGCCGTTCAAGATCATGATGAACGTCGGTAACCCCGACCGCGCATTCGATTTTGCCCAGTTGCCCAACGCCGGTGTCGGCCTGGCGCGTCTGGAGTTCATCATCAACCGCATGATCGGCGTGCACCCCAAGGCGCTGCTGAATTACGCGGGTCTGCCGCAAGATATCAAAGACAGCGTCGACAAGCGCATTGCTGGCTATGACGACCCGGTCGGCTTCTACGTCGAAAAACTGGTCGAAGGCATCAGCACCCTGGCGGCGGCGTTCACACCGAAAAAGGTCATCGTGCGGCTGTCGGACTTCAAGTCCAACGAATACGCCAACCTGATCGGCGGCAAGCTCTACGAACCGGAAGAAGAAAACCCGATGTTGGGCTTCCGCGGTGCTTCGCGTTACATCAGCGAAAGCTTCCGTGACTGCTTCGAGCTCGAATGCCGCGCCCTCAAGCGCGTGCGCAACGAGATGGGCCTGACCAACGTCGAAATCATGGTGCCGTTCGTGCGCACCCTGGGCGAAGCGAGTCAGGTGATCGATCTGCTTGCGGCCAATGGTCTGACCCGCGGCGAGAACGGTCTGCGCATCATCATGATGTGTGAACTGCCGTCCAACGCGATCCTGGCCGAAGAGTTCCTTGAGTTCTTCGACGGCTTCTCGATTGGTTCCAACGACCTGACTCAGCTGACCCTGGGCCTGGATCGTGACTCCGGGATCATTGCGCATCTGTTCGACGAGCGTAACCCGGCGGTCAAAAAGCTGCTGTCGAACGCCATTCAGGCGTGCAACAAGGCGGGCAAGTACATCGGTATCTGTGGTCAAGGCCCTTCCGATCACCCGGATCTGGCTCGTTGGCTGATGGAGCAGGGCATCGAAAGCGTTTCGTTGAACCCCGACTCCGTGCTGGAAACCTGGTTCTTCCTGGCTGAAGCTCAGGCGCCGGTCTGATGTGATGAGTGAGGCGTCGGTCTGCATTGGCAGGCTGACGTTTCTTTCTGTTTTCGCAGGGCGGTTTTTTTCAAAAAAGACTGCCCTTTTTTATGCAAGAGCAATATGCAAAGCAGCAGCGATCTTTTTCCTGTGGCCTTGATCAGTGCCGAGCGTCGTGGCGATCTGATCGAGGACGTATACCGTTTGAAACCCGCCAACAGCCCGGACATCAGTGTCGAACTGGCTGTGACCCGTCTCGGCCTGGTGGAGCCGCCAGACACGCGTGGCGTTCCAGTGGTTTTGCTTCACGGCAGTTTCTCCAATCGACGTTTCTGGTACTCACCCAAAGGCATTGGCCTGGGCGCGTATCTGGCGCGCGCCGGTTTTGATGTGTGGATTCCGGAAATGCGTGGGCATGGCCTTTCTTCGCGCAATCAGGCTTACCGGCACAACCGCGTAGCCGATTACGCGCGGTATGACCTGCCGGCGATTGCTGCCTTCGTGCGTGAGCAAAGCGGGCAGATTCCGCACTGGATCGGCCACTCGCTGGGCGGCATCACCCTTGCCGCGGCGCTTGGCGGTCACTACCTGGGCACCGCGGCAGTGGCCTCGGCTGCGTTGTTCGGCAGCCAGATCAGCCGCACGTATTGGCCGTTGAAGATCCCGCCGGTGGAGTGGAGCGGACGCCTGTTGCTAAAGCGCTTCCCGCACCTCTCCGGTTCGCGCCTCAGGCGTGGGCCCGAGGATGAGCCCATTGGCCTGGCGCTGGAAAGCATGCGCTGGTATGGGCTGTTCCGTCGCTTTGGCGATGCCGAGCGAGATTGGTGGGCCGGTTTGAGTGAGGTGCAGGTGCCGGTGCTGGCCGTTGCCGCCGCGGGCGATGATCAAGATCCTGCCTGGGCTTGTCGCAAGCTGTACGAGCAGTTCGGGTCCGAGCAGCGACAGTTCGTCTGTCTGGGCCGTGATCAGGGCTTCACCGAAGATTTTGGTCATGTCGAAATGCTCGTCAGCAAAGGTGCGCAGACTCAGGTCTGGCCATTGGTGGCGAGTTGGTTGCGGGATCAGTCAGTCCCTTTGACCGACCAGGCACAGTCGCACGGCTTGGCGCCGGGGCATTGATCCAGGCTGGACGAGCCGTTTCGCTGAAGCCGGCTTGCGGCTAAGCTATGACGCATTGCGCTGTTTCAGTCATTTTCCGCTTCCGGTCCCGTATTTATGTTCGTGCCACTTGAGCGTCTGATCAATTTGAATGACGGCTATAGGCAGACCTTCAAGGTCGCCGGGCGCGATCTGTTGCTGCTGGTGGTCGATAATCAGCCGCTGCTGCTCGAAGACAGCTGCCCGCATCAAGGTGCGCCCTTGCACCGTGGCACTCTTCTGGGTACGGTCTTGCGATGCCAGCGTCATGGGATTGAGTTTCAGTTGCCAAGCGGACGACCCTTGCAGGGCTCATGTCCGGGCCTGAAATTGTTTACCCTGGCGTACGAAGGCGATCGGATCGGTATCGATGTCTAGCGCTTCGGCGGAACCTTGACTCGTACATGAGGTCTGTCTATGCAGCAATTAATCTGCAGCAGGCGATTCTTCATGTCACATCAGCTGTACCCCATGAGATTGTTGTTTTTTCACTGACAGGAGTTCACCCATGCATTACCTCACTCCCGATTTGTGCGATGCCTACCCGGAATTGGTGCAGGTCGTCGAACCTATGTTCAGCAATTTCGGTGGCCGCGATTCCTTTGGTGGCGAAATAGTCACCATCAAGTGTTTCGAGGACAACTCGCTGGTCAAAGAGCAAGTCGAGCTCGACGGAAAGGGTAAAGTGCTGGTGGTCGATGGCGGCGGTTCGCTGCGCCGGGCGTTGCTGGGTGACATGTTGGCCGAAAAAGCCGCAAAGAATGGTTGGGAAGGGCTGGTGATTTACGGCTGTATCCGCGACGTCGACGTTATCGCGCAAACCGATCTGGGCGTACAGGCACTGGCCAGTCACCCGATGAAAACCGACAAGCGTGGTATTGGCGACCTGAATGTGGCGGTGACGTTCGCCGGCGTGACCTTTCGTCCGGGAGAGTACGTTTATGCCGACAATAACGGCGTGATCATCTCCCCGACCTCTCTAAAGATGCCGGAATAAACAGGACACCGAATGTTCGACGAAACAAACGCGCAATGGGGGCTGGTACATGCCCTGGTGCTGGATGGTAAGGGCGGGGCGCGTTTCATTGCTCGAACCGAATTGGACGGTCTTCAATTGCAGCCGCACGAAAGTGTCTGGCTGCATTGGGATCGCAGTCATCCGCAAACGCAGACTTGGTTGCGCAGCTCCAGCGGGCTGAGCGAGTTCAGCTGCGATCTGCTGCTGGAAGAGAACACACGGCCACGTTTGGTGCCATTACCCGACGCCGAGTTGCTGCTGTTTCTGCGTGGAGTCAACCTCAACCCGGGTGCCGAGCCTGAGGATATGGTGTCGGTGCGTATCTTTGCTGCGGCACAGCAGGTTATTTCCCTGCGTTTGCGTCCTCTGCGTGCCACCGATGAGCTAATCGAGCACCTGAATCAAGGCAAAGGGCCGAAAACCGCTTCCGAATTGATCCTCTACCTCGCTCAACACCTCACCGACAAGGTCCAGACGCTGGTCGGTGAACTGACGGAGTTAGTCGATGAAGAGGAAGAAAAGATAGATGCCGATGAACGGTATGCGTCTGATCACGGCGATATGCTGCACATTCGCCGCCGCGCTGCCGGTTTGCGCCGGTTTCTGGCACCGCAACGCGAGGTTTACGCTCAATTGACCCGCAATAAAGTGCATTGGTTCGTCGATGACGATGCCAATTACTGGAATGAACTGAACAACAGCCTGACCCGCTATCTGGAAGAGTTGGAATTGACCCGCGAACGTGTCGGATTAATCCTCGAATCCGAGGACCGACGCCTGAGCGAGCGCATGAACCGGGTCATGTACCGCTTCGGTATCATCACCGGGATCTTCCTGCCCATGAGCTTCCTGACCGGTCTGCTGGGCGTTAACGTCGGGGGCCTTCCCGGTTCCGCCAACCCTCACGGGTTTCTGATTGCTTGCTTGATAATGGGCGCAGTGGGCGTGGGGCAGTGGTGGTTATTCCGTCGCTTGCGCTGGGTTTAGACGTGTCGATGTTTTCGCTACCCAATGACTCATTTGTGACTCGGGCAATTTTTGGCGCGTCTTTCAGTGACATTGCGTGAGGTACCTATGCACGATCCGTTCGAAGAATCACTGCGCGACATGCTCAATTCGTCATCCTCCAGCCGGGATGACGATGCTTGCCTGGGCCGTGTGCTGAAAACCGCGAACCGTCAGGTCGGTGCGGGGGACCTGTTCAGCTTGCTCGGCCGTTGGTCGCAAGCGTTGATGATCGGTATGAACAACGGCTCGCCTCATGTAGCGCCAGTTTCGCGTCGCACTCTTTCTTCTGCTCGCCCTGCTGATAAGGCTGATTGAATATGGAATTAAATCTCTGGACGCAGAGCCTGGTCACCGCAATGACGGTATTGTGGACCAAAGTCGCTAACTTCATTCCCAACCTGTTTGGCGCACTCATTGTGGTGCTGCTGGGTTTTGTCGTTGCCAAATTGCTCGACACGCTGCTGTCAAAGTTGCTGGCCAAGCTGGGGCTGGATCGCCTGATGGGCGGTACTGGTTTGACCAAATTGATTGCTCGGGCCGGCGTCCAGGTGCCGATTTCGACCCTGGTCGGCAAAATCGTCTACTGGTTCGTGTTGTTGATTTTCCTCGTCTCGGCCGCTGAATCCCTGGGTCTTGAGCGGGTTTCCGCGACGCTGGACATGTTGGCCCTGTACTTGCCGAAGGTATTTGGTGCCGCATTGGTATTGCTCGTCGGTGTACTGCTGGCGCAACTGGCCAATGGTCTGGTGCGCGGTGCTGCCGAGGGTGTAGGGCTCGATTATTCCGCTGGCCTGGGGCGAATCGCTCAAGGGCTGGTCATTATCATCAGTATTTCGGTCGCTATCAGCCAGTTGGAGGTCAAAACCGACCTGCTCAACCATGTGATTGTGATCGGTTTGATTACCGTTGGTCTGGCCGTTGCGTTGGCAATGGGGCTGGGCAGCCGTGAAATCGCCGGGCAGATTCTGGCGGGAATTTATGTGCGTGAGCTGTATCAAGTTGGGCAACAAGTGCGTGTTGGCGAGGTCGAAGGTCAGATCGAAGAAATTGGCACGGTGAAAACTACCTTGCTGACCGATGAGGGAGAGTTGGTGTCATTGTCCAACCGAATCCTCCTCGAACAGCGAGTGAGCAGCCGCTAACCCGGCGATTCCTGCTAATGTATGCCGCCACAGAATTGCCAGGAACACGGGCAGTGGCGGACATTGACCTGACTGTCGGCACGACTTGTTTTGAATAAAACCCAATCGCTATCCATGCGCTACGACCCCCGCGATCTCTCTGATGAGGAGTTGGTGGCGCGGGCGCACGTCGAGCTGTTTCATGTGACTCGCGCATACGAAGAACTGATGCGGCGCTATCAAAGGACTCTTTTTAACGTGTGTGCACGTTATTTAGGGAACGATCGCGATGCTGATGATGTCTGTCAGGAAGTGATGCTTAAGGTCTTGTACGGATTGAAGAATTTCGAGGGCAAATCGAAGTTCAAAACCTGGCTCTACAGCATCACTTACAATGAATGCATCACGCAGTACAGGAAGGAACGGCGAAAGCGTCGCTTGATGGACGCATTGAGTCTCGACCCACTTGAGGAGGCGTCTGAAGAGAGGACGCCGAAACCAGAAGAGCGGGGCGGACTTGATCGCTGGCTTGTCCATGTGAACCCGATTGATCGGGAAATTCTGGTGCTACGATTTGTCGCAGAGCTGGAATTTCAGGAAATCGCAGATATTATGCACATGGGCCTGAGCGCCACGAAAATGCGCTACAAACGGGCCCTTGATAAACTACGTGAGAAATTTGCAGGCATTACCGAAACTTAACTCGGGTAAATATCTCTAACGTGCTGGCAAGTTCTGATAGACTTGCCGACGAGTTGTCCTTCGTTAGGAAGGGCTGCTTAACAATCACCAGATGGGGATTTAACGGATGAAACTGAAAAACACCTTGGGCATTGCCATTGGTTCAATTGTAGCCGTGACTTCGTTCGGCGTTCTGGCACAAGGCCAAGGCGCGGTCGAGGGTGAGCTGTTCTACCAGAAACACTTCAACCGTAGCGTCAATGACGTTGAAGATGGCTACAATCCTGGTGCTTCCATCGGCTACTTCTTGACCGACGACGTCGAAATTGCGTTGAGCTACGACAAAACCAATTACACGCGCTCGAACAACAATACCAACTGGCAGAAAATCAACGGCGACGAAACTTCTCTGAAGGGTCTGTACCACTTCGGTACCGTTGGCGACGCTATTCGTCCATACGTTTCCGGTGGTTTCGCTCACCAGAGCCTGACCAACGTGCAGGCTGATGGCCATTCCGGTCGTGACGGTTCCACATTCGCTACGGTAGGCGGCGGTGCCAAGTGGTACATCACCGACAATCTGTATGCTCGTGCTGGCGTTGATGCCTCGTACAAGCTGGATAACGGTCGTTGGGACTACGCTCCTAGCATCGGTCTGGGTGTGAACTTCGGTGGCGGCTCCAAGCCAGCTCCAGCTCCAGCACCTGCTCCAGAGCCAGTTGCTGAAATCGCGCCAGCTCCAGTAGAAGCCGCTCCACAAGTCGTACGTGTTCAGTTGGACGTCAAGTTCGACTTCAACAAAGCTGTGGTCAAGCCTAACAGCTACGGCGACATCAAGAACCTTGCTGACTTCATGAAGCAGTACCCACAAACCACCACCGTTGTTGAAGGTCACACTGACTCCGTCGGTCCTGACGCTTACAACAAAAAACTGTCTGAGAAGCGTGCAGGCGCTGTCAAACAAGTACTGGTTAAGCAGTACGGTGTTGGCGCTGGTCGTGTGAACTCGGTTGGTTACGGTGCATCCCGCCCAATCGCTGACAACAAAACTGACGCTGGCCGTGCGATGAACCGTCGCGTAGAAGCTGAAGTAGAAGCCAAAGCTCAGTAATTCTAGCTAAAGCCTCTCAAGAAAAGCCCGGCTCAGGCCGGGCTTTTCTTTGCCTGCGATTTAGGGGCGGCAGATGCGGACGGCGCTTGTGGGCGTTGCTGAAGTCAACGTGTATATCCGGCATTTGCGTTTGCTGGGATTATGGTTCCGCTCTTACAGCGGGTCACCTTTTACAAACGCCGGAATGCCGGACCACAAAAAGGTAACCCAAAACGCTTGCCCCTCCATGCGGGTCCTCGCTGTGGCTCGGACTGCCCTCGCTCCGGCATTCTGGCAATGGGGCCTCTCCCGAACTCAGGATTCAACGGGACGGAAAAAGTGGCGCGTGCGAAATCCTGTAGGAGCGCGCTTGCCCGCGATGCGCTTGACGCGGTGTGTCAGGCGAACTGCGCTGCCAGGGTCACCTCTGCTTGAGCAGCCGCCACTTCCCCAATCACCAGAATCGCCGGGCTTTTCAGTTCAAACGCCACGGCATCCCGCTGCATATCGGCCAGCGAACTGCGGCATTCGCGCTGATGAGGCAGTGAAGCGTTTTCGATCATCGCCACTGGTGTGCCCGCAGCCAGACCGCCTGCCAGCAGGCTGTCACGGATTTCCGGCAGTTTGGCAACGCCCATGTAAACCACCAGTGTCGTGCCGCTCTGCGCCAAAGCCTGCCAGTTGAGGCTGCTGTCATCCTGGGTGTGGGCGGTAACCAGCGTCACGCCACGACTGACGCCGCGCAACGTCAGCGGGATACCACACTGAGTCGCCCCGGCCAGACCTGCGGTGATGCCATTGACCAGTTCGACTTCCACCCCTTGTGCTCGCAGCCAATCAGCCTCTTCGCCACCACGCCCGAAAATGCACGGATCGCCACCTTTTAGCCGTACCAAGCATTTGCCCTGGCGGGCGTAACGCAGCATCAGCCGATGGATGAAGGCCTGTGGCGTCGAACGACAGCCGCCGCGTTTGCCGACGGCGATGACGCGGGCCGCAGGACAATGTTCCAGTACCGCGTCGTTGACCAGGTCGTCGATCAATACCACCTGGGCTTCGCGCAGGGCCCGCACGGCCTTGAGCGTAAGCAGCTCAGGATCGCCGGGGCCCGCGCCTACCAACCAGACTTTTGCGCTCATGCTGTAACCCTCATTGATTGATCGCGACCGGCAGCGGATTGACCGCCAACAGCCGTTTGATTTCCGGTACGCAAGAGCCGCATTGGCTACCGCAGCCCAGTTGTGTTTTCAGTTGATTCAGATCAAGCCCGCGACCAATCCCCGCCAGCACGGCGCTTTCGCTGACATTCATGCAGTTGCACAAGGTTTTGCTGTTGTGAGGCACGGCCGCCGCGTTGCCGGGTGGCGTGCTGATGGGTGCCAGTAGCCAGCGGCGTAGTTGCTCATCGGCGCGACCTTCCAGCCACAGACTCTGCAGCCAATGCCGGGCGATGGTTTCCCCGGCCAGACGGATAGCAGTGATTCGCCCATTTTCGATACGCACCCGCTTGCCAATGGAGCGCCGCGGATCGTCGTAGGACAGCACTGGTCCTTCGTTGAGACCGAGCAATTGGTCGATCTGTGTGAGTAATCGATTGTCGGGTGCCTCGGCGCTGGCAGCGCGTATCAGCAGTGCGGGACGCTCACGGCCCGCCAGGCTGAGGCTGGCGTAGGCAAACGCCTCACACAGGGGGCGCAGGGCTTCCAGGTGGGCCTGCACGTCGCCCTCGACCAGCGCGAACAGTTGCCACGGCAAGCTCACCGCTTCGATGCGCACGCCAGCGTGTTTCAGCTCCGGTTGCTTGGACAGCGGGTCGAAGGCCGGTTGCGTGAGCACGTTAACGCCGCCCTTGAGAAAGCGGTTACCCCAATGCATCGGCAGGAACGCCTGGCCGGGGCGTACGCTGTCATCGCTGCTGACGGGCACGATCAGGCTGCCGCGACGGCTTTTCAAACTCACCAGATCACCCGCTTGCAGGCGATGGCGTCGCAGTTCATCAGGGTGCAGGCTCAATACCGCCTCGCTGACATGGCCGAACAGCTGCGCAGAGGTGCCTGTACGGCTCATGCCGTGCCATTGATCGCGCAGGCGGCCAGTGTTCAATGTCAGAGGGAAACGCGCGTCACGCAGCTCCTTGGCGGCCCTGTAGGGCTCGGCGATGAAGTTGGCGCGGCCTGAGTCGGTAGGGAATACGCCATCGCCGTACAAGCGCGCTGTGCCTGTCTGGGCGCCGACTGGGAAGGGCCATTGCTGTGGCCCTTGCTGATCGAGCAAGGCATAGCTGATGCCCGACAAATCCAGGTCGCGTTCACGAGTCAGTTGTTTGTACTCGTCGAACAGCGCTTGTGGCTGATCGAAATCGAACAGGCTGGGCATGCCCGGGCGCAGCCGTTGCTCGAGACGTTGGGCGAAATCCACGGTAATCGCCCAATCCGCGCGCGCCTGGCCCGGGGCCGGAATCGCCTTGCGGACGTGGGAGATGCGCCGTTCAGAGTTGGTCACAGTGCCTTCCTTCTCGCCCCAGCTGGCGGCTGGCAACAGCAAATCGGCAAATGGGGCGGTTTCGGTGGTGCGAAAGGCTTCCTGCAAAACGACGAAGGGGCAGGCGCTCAGCGCTTGCTGGATCTTTTGCTGATCCGGTAATGACTGTGCAGGATTGGTGCAGGCGATCCACAAGGCCTTGATCTTGCCGGTCTGTAGTTGCTCGAACAGTTCGATCGCGGTCAGCCCGGTGGTGGCAGGCAGTGCATCGACCCCCCAATACGCGGCGACGTCTGCGCGATGCGTGGCGTTGGCCGCTTCGCGATGACCCGGCAGCAAGTTGGACAAACTGCCGGTTTCGCGGCCGCCCATGGCGTTTGGCTGACCGGTGAGAGAGAAAGGGCCTGCGCCAGGGCGGCCAATCTGCCCGGTGGCCAGGTGCAGATTGATCAGCGCGCTGTTCTTGGCACTGCCGGCGCTGGACTGATTCAAGCCCATGCACCACAGCGACAGAAAGCTTGGCGCCGTGCCAATCCACTGCGCGCAGGCGTGCAGCTGCTCCACGGGAATGCCGCAGATATCCGCGACCATTTGCGGGGTGTAGTCGCGCACCAGGGTTTTCAGCTCGGCATAGCCCTGGGTGTGGTGGTCGATGAAGCTGCGATCGATCCAGTCTTCCCAGAGGAGCAGATGCAGGATGCCGTGAAACAGCGCGACATCGGTGCCCGGCTGGATCGCCAGATGCAGGTCAGCCAGTTCGCAGGTGTCGGTGCGGCGGGGGTCAACAACGATTATTTTCATGTCCGGACGTTGGCTTTTCGCTTCTTCCAGCCGGCGAAACAGCACCGGATGGGCGTAAGCCATGTTGCTGCCGACGATCAATACGCAATCGCTGAGTTCGATGTCTTCGTAGCTGCACGGTGGCGCGTCGGCCCCCAGGCTGCGCTTGTAGCCAACTACGGCGGAGGACATGCACAACCGCGAATTGCTATCGATGTTGTTGGTACCAACCAGTGCCCGGGCCAGTTTGTTGAACGCGTAGTAGTCCTCGGTCAACAGTTGCCCGGAGACATAGAACGCGACGCTGTCCGGTCCGTGTTCGCGAATGGTGTCGGCGAAGACATTGGCTGCGTGGTCCAGCGCCGTGTCCCAATCGGTGGGGCTGCGTGCCAGGGATTTACCCAGGCGCAGTTCCGGGTGCAGCGCCCGGGCGGTCAGGTCGCCGGTCAGGTGCAGGCTCGAGCCTTTGCTGCACAGCTTGCCGAAGTTGGCCGGGTGCTGCGGGTCTCCGCTGACCCCGAGAATGCGCTCATCGTCATGCTCGATCAGCACGCCGCAGCCGACCCCGCAGTAGCAGCAGGTCGACGCGGTGATCTGCGTCGCGGCTGGCGCGCGCATTATGCTGCTTCCTTAAGTGCCAGCAGCACGCGGCCGTTCTCGATCCGGGCCAGGTGTTTGTGCGCGCAGCCCACGTCCGGCGCCTGCGCTTCACCCGACTCCAGGTCGATCTGCCAGTTGTGCAGCGGGCAAGCCACGCGTTTGCCGTAGATCAGCCCCTGAGACAGCGGCCCGCCTTTGTGCGGGCAGCGGTCATCCAGAGCGAAGACTTCGTCGTCGCTGGTGCGAAAGATCGCGATGTCACCTTTTGGCCCTTCGACGATGCGCGAGCCCAACGGGTTGATGTCGTCCAGTGCGCAGATATCGAGCCAGTTCATGCCAGCACCTCCACAGGGATGCGTTCGAATTCTTTTTTCAGCAGCGGTTGCTCGATGCGTTCTTTCCAGGGGTCTTGCTCGAATGACAAGGAGAATTGCAGCCGTGCATTCAGGGCGCGGCGGTTGTCATCGTTTTCCAGCACGGCTTTTTTGATGTGTTCCATGCCGACCCGCTGCAGGTAGTGCACGGTGCGCTCAAGGTAGAAAGCTTCTTCGCGATACAGCTGCAAAAACGCGCCGTTGTATTCACGGACTTCTTCAGCGGTTTTCAGCTTGACGAAAAACTCGGCGACTTCGGTCTTGATCCCGCCGTTGCCACCGATGTACATCTCCCAGCCGGAGTCGACCCCGATGATGCCGACGTCCTTGATCCCGGCTTCCGAGCAATTGCGTGGGCAACCGGAAACGGCCAGCTTGACCTTGTGCGGCGACCACATGTTGAACAGGTCGTGCTCCAGCTCAATGCCCAGTTGGGTCGAGTTCTGCGTGCCGAAGCGGCAGAATTCACTGCCCACACACGTTTTCACCGTGCGGATCGATTTGCCGTAGGCATGCCCGGACGGCATGTCGAGGTCTTTCCAGACGCCCGGCAAGTCCTGCTTTTTGATTCCCAGCAGGTCGATGCGTTGCCCGCCGGTGACCTTGACCATGGGCACGTTGTATTTGTCGGCGACATCGGCAATGCGGCGCAGCTCGGAAGGGTTGGTCACGCCGCCCCACATCCGCGGTACCACCGAATAGGTCCCGTCCTTCTGGATGTTGGCGTGGGCACGTTCGTTGATCAGGCGCGATTGCGGATCGTCTTTCGCCTCACCCGGCCAAGTGGAAATCAGGTAATAGTTCAGTGCCGGACGGCAGGTGGCGCAACCGTTGGGGGTGCGCCAGTTCATGTAACTGATGGCGCCGGCGATGGTCAGCAGGTGCTGCTCGCGGATGGCCTTGCGAATTTGCCCATGGTTCAGGTCGCTGCAACCGCAGATGGCTTTTTCGCTCTTCGGCTTGACGTCTGCGGCGCCGCCCACGGTATTGATCAGGATCTGCTCCACCAGCCCGGCGCACGAGCCGCAGGAGCTGGCCGCTTTGGTGTGCTTTTTCACGTCATCGACGCTGAACAGGCCGTGTTCCTGAATCGCCTTGACGATGGTGCCTTTGCAAACGCCGTTGCAGCCGCAGACTTCGGCGCTGTCGGCCATGCCCATGGCTTTGTCCTGGCCTTGGTGGCCGACGTCGCCCAAGGCATTCTCGCCGAACATCAGGTGGTCGCGGATTTCATTGATTTGCGCGTTCTCGCGGATCTGCCGGAAGTACCAGCCGCCGTCGGCAGTGTCGCCATACAGGCAGGCGCCGACCAGCACGTCATCCTTGATCACCAGCTTTTTGTACACGCCGCCAATCGGGTCGGAGAGGGTTATGGTCTCGGTGCCTTCGCCGCCCATGAAGTCGCCAGCGGAAAACAGATCGACGCCAGTCACTTTCAACTTGGTCGAGGTCACCGAGCCTTGATAGCGAGCGAAGCCCAACTGAGCCAGGTGATTGGCGCAGACCTTGGCCTGTTCGAACAGTGGCGCTACCAGGCCGTAGGCGATACCGCGATGGCTGGCGCATTCGCCGATGGCGTAGACCCGTGGGTCGTAGGTTTGCATTGTGTCGTTGACCAGAATCCCGCGGTTGCAGGGGATGCCGGACTGTTCAGCCAGCTCGGTGGCGGGGCGGATACCGGCGGCCATGACCACCAGGTCGGCTGGAATCACATCGCCATTCTTGAACTGCACGGTTTTCACCCGGCCGTTGCCGTCATCGTGCAGCGCCTGGGTCTGTTCGTTCAGGCGGAAGCTCAGCCCGCGTTGTTCCAGCTCGGTTTGCAGCAGTCCGGCGGAGGTTTTGTCCAGTTGCCGCTCCAGCAGCCAGTCGCCGATATGCACCACGGTCACGTCCATGCCGCGCAGCTTGAGGCCGTTGGCGGCTTCGAGACCGAGCAGGCCACCGCCAATCACTACCGCGTGGGTGTGGGTCTTGGCGGTGTTGATCATGGCCTGGGTGTCGGCGATGTCGCGGTAACCGATCACGCCCTCCAAGGTATTGCCAGGGATTGGCAGGATGAAGGGGGTTGAACCGGTGGCGATCAGCAGGCGATCGTAGTGTGCTTCGGTGCCGTCGTCGGCGATGACGATGCGCTTGGCGCGGTCGATCTTCACCACTTTGCGGTTGAGCAGCAGCTGGATGTTGTTGTCCAGGTACCAGCTCAAATCGTTGAGCACGATTTCATCGAATGTCTGCTCACCCGCCAACACCGGCGAGAGCAGGATACGGTTGTAATTGGGGTGCGGCTCGGCCCCGAACACGGTGATGTCGTACAGATCGGCGCTCAGTTTGAGCAGTTCTTCCAAGGTGCGAACGCCGGCCATGCCGTTGCCAATCATCACCAGTTTGAGTTTTTTCATGTTGCCTCCGAGAGACCACGAGGGGCGTGCTCGACAAATTCCGCGCAAACAAAAAAAGGCGTCCCGCCAGTCACCTGGCGAGGACACCTTTGTCCAGTCCCGTTCTCTCGGGAAGTGCAGCTTTCGTCGTTGAAAGCTGCACTTTTATAAATTGCTTGATGAAGCTAATGCAGTGGTTGTGCCAAGTCGGGGAAGGTCCGGTTTTTCTGGTGTTTACCCGCTGAGGTGGCTGATTTATCGCACCCTTTTAAAGCAGGTTGCGCGGATATGGTGCAAGCCTGCTCCCACATTAGTTATCCATGCAGCAGCCAAATCATCAGCAGCAGATTCACCAACAACGACACCAGCGCTAACGTCCGCCACACCTTCAGCGGTTCGCGTTCCAGTAGCGGTCTGGGCCTGACCTCGAGCATGGTCGTCTCGGCCTGCCCCAGTTGCAGCAGCCACTCTTCGGCGGTCTCGTAACGTTGGGCAGGGTCGGCATGCAGCGCCCGACTCAGGTTATGGTCCAGCCAGTCGGGCACGTCCGGCCGATAGCGACTGGCCGGGACCGCAATGCCGAAGCGCGGATGCTGAAACGCTTCTATTTCGCCGTAGGGGTAGTTGCCGGTGAGCAGGTAATACAGCGTCACCCCGACGCTGTACAAATCCTGTTGTCCACTCGGGGCCGTGCCGGTAAAGGCTTCGGGCGCGATGTAACTCGGCGTGCCCGGTAAATCGTTGGCGGTGTCCACCGACAAGCCGGGGCAATACGCCAGGCCAAAATCCAGCAGGCGTAGTTCGCCGTCATCATCGAGCAGGATGTTCTCCGGCTTGATGTCGCGGTGCAGGATATTGCGCCGATGCAGCAGGCCCACGGCCCGCAGCAGGCGTGTTGCGAGGTCTTGCCACTGCGCTAACGGCAACGGACCGTTTTGCGCAAACACCTCAGTCAATGTCTGGCCGGGGTACTCGCGCATCAGGTAATACAGGTGTTGACGCTCGGTGGCCGGATGAACCTCAGGGAAAAACCGCCCGGCCACGCGTCGCAAAAACCACTCTTCCAGCAACAGGCTTTGCCCGGCATTGGCTTCGGTGTGGCGACTCGCGGGCAAGGTTTTCAGTAGCCAGGGCTGTTGCTGCCGGTCGCGTACCCGATACAGCAAGGATTGCCGCGACTGCCCGAGTACCGCTTCCACCTGCCAGCCTTCAAACCATTGCCCCGGTTTCAGTGGGGGTGGCAATGGCCATTGCTGAAGCTGGATCAGTGTGTCGCCGAGGCTGTCCAGGCCCAGGCCATCGACCTGAATCAGCAGGGCGCTGGCGTTGTCCTGGCTACCAGCGAGGTGCGCAGCGCTGACCAGGGTCTGCACTGCGCTGTCGAGATTGTCCTGTTCACGCAGGATCGAGGTGATGCTGGCATCACTTAGAGTCGCCCACACGCCATCGCTGAGCAGCAGCCAGCGCTCGCCATCGCGCAGTTCGCCGTCGAGGTAGTCCATGACCACGTATTGATCCAGCCCCAGCGCGCGCTTGAGCACATGCTGCATGTCCGGCTGCTCCCAGACGTGGTCTTCACTGACACGTTGCAGTTGCCCGGCGTGCCAGCGGTAGACCCGGCAGTCGCCGACATGAGCCAGGGTGAAACGCCGCCCGCGCAGTACGATTGCGCTCAAGGTGGTCAGCAGCCCGTTGGCCTGGAGCCAGCGATTTTGTGCCAGCAACAGGCGATCCAGCGATTGCGCAATGCCCCAGGTTTCCGGGGTGGCGTAGTAGTCTAGTGCCAGTGCCTGCAAAGTCGAACGGGCCGCCAGTCCGCCATCGACACAGTGGCTGACACCATCGGCGAGGGCGAACAGGTAGCCTTTGCTCGCCGCCAGCGCCGGCATCGGTGTCACCAGACGGCCGGCGTCCTGATTCTCCGGACGCGGGCCGCTGGCGCTGAAATGGGCGAAGCTCAGTTGCAGGCTCATCGCTGGGCCTAAACCCGTGCGGCGGTCACAGCGGCCGAGCCCCACGTGGTTCTCCAGCGACGCTTGACGTTATACAGGCCGAACCAGGCCAGCACGCCGAGGCTAGCGAACAGCCACAGGCCCATCTGGTATTCGCCGGTGTTCTGCTTGATCGCCCCCAGACCGGCTGCCAGCAAGAAACCACCGACCCCACCGGCCATACCGATCAAGCCGGTCATCACACCGATTTCCTGACGAAAGCGCTGTGGCACCAGTTGAAACACCGCGCCGTTACCGGCACCAAGACCGAGCATTGCCGAGACGAACAGCGCCAAGGCCGCCCACGAACTGGGCAGGTTAAAACCTACCGCCGCAATACAGACGGCCGCTACGGCGTACATCCCCGACAAGGTGCGAATCCCGCCGAATCGGTCCGCCAGTGCACCACCGAGTGGGCGCATCATGCTGCCACCGAACACGCAGGCAGCCGTGTAATAGCCAGCAGTCACCGGGCTCAGGCCGTATTGGTCGTTGAAATAGCCGGGCAGGGCGCTGGCCAGGCCGATGAAGCCGCCGAAGGTCACACTGTAGAAAAACATGAACCACCAGGTGTCACGGTCACCCAAGGCTTTCATGTAGTCCGCCATGGATTTAGGTTTGGCCCGCTGCGGTGAGTTGCGGGCCAGCAACGTAAAGGCGATCAGGGTGAGACCCAGCGGAATCAGGGCGAAACCGAACACATTGCTCCAGCCAAAAGCCATGGCCAGCGCGGGCGCGATCAAGGCGGCGAATACGGTGCCGGAATTGCCTGCACCGGCAATCCCCATGGCCTTGCCTTGATGCTCTGCCGGATACCACTGCGAGGCCAGCGGCAGGGCGACGGCGAAGGATGCGCCTGCCATGCCGAGGAATATCCCCAACAGTAACGCTTGCTCGTAGCTGTGGATGCCCAATTTCCAGGCTGTCAACAACGCACCAATCACGATCACTTGACCGATGATGCCGGCCGTTTTGGGTGACAGTTTGTCCGCGAGCAGGCCCATCAAAACCCGCAAAAAGGCACCCGCCAGAATCGGTGTCGCGACCATCAATCCGCGCTGCTGGGTGGTCAGGTGCAGGTCGGCGGCGATCTGTACGGCCAATGGGCCGAGCAGGTACCAGACCATGAAACTCAGGTCGAAATACAGGAAGGCTGCGAACAGAGTCGGTTTGTGGCCGGCTTTCCAGAAGCTTGTATTCATTGAACACCTCATCTGCAAAAAAAGAGTCGTGGCCGGAGGCCAGAAAGCAAAAAACGCCGCAACCCGAATCGCTTGAGCGAGAAGGGTGTGCGACGTCTTTGTCGTAATGCGGGGCAACCGCCGTTGGCTACCTGAGATTGTTAAAGCAAGAGCCGGGCCAAATGCTGTACGCAAATCCCTGTAGGAGCGCGCTTGCCCGCGATGGACCGCGAAGCGGTCCCAAAAATGCTGAGTACCGTTCTACTGCCAGAATCGAGTCGCTGATTTTGCGACTGCTCCGCAGCCGATCGCGGGCAAGCGCGCTCCTACATGGATGGTGGGTGATCTACCCCAGCAACTCACTCATGGCAATGATCTGCTCGGCCACCTGGATCAGCTTCTGCTGGCGGCTCATGGCCTGGCGGCGCATCAGTGTGTAGGCCTCTTCCTCTTTGCAGTCCTTCATTTTCATCAGCAAACCTTTGGCCAGTTCGATGCGTTTGCGCTCGGCCAGTTGCTGGTCGCGTGCCTGTAATTGGGCACGCAGCGCCTGATCGCTCTCAAAACGGGCCATGGCCACGTCCAGAATCGGTTGCAGGCGCTGGGCATGAATGCCTTCGACGATGTAGGCGCTGACCCCGGATTTGATCGCCTGACGCATGACGGCGGGGTCGTGTTCGTCGGTGAACATCACAATGGGGCGTGGCTGATCGCGGCTGACCAGCACCACCTGTTCCATCACATCGCGACCGGGGGATTCGGTGTCGATCAGAATCACGTCTGGGCGCACCGCTTCCACCCGTGCGGGTAAATCGATGGTCAGTCCGGATTCATCGATCACCTCGAAACCGGCCTCGCTAAGGGCGGCCTTGAGGCGTCCGACTTTTTTTGCCGTGTCGTTGATCAGCAGGATACGCAGCATGTTCGCGATCTCCTTCAGCGGCTGACACGGGTGGGGACGGTATCAGCCAGTGCGTGCAGCTTGAAGCTGCGTGCATAGGCTGCTGGATCGCTGCCGTCCCAGACGTTGCCATCAATCAGTTGGCTGCTGCGCATGGCCGACGCGGGGATCGCAACGCCCACTGCGGCGGCGGCCTGGCCGTACAACTGCAACTGCTGCACTTGCATGGCGACCGCGAGATAGTCGGGGTCTTCGCGCAACAGGCCCCAGCGCCGGAATTGGGTCATGAACCACATGCCGTCGGACAGGTAAGGCAGGTTGACTTCACCTGCGCCGTGAAAGCGCACGGCATGCCGGTCGTGCCAGTGATTGCCCAGGCCATCGGCGTAATCCCCCAGCAGGCGTGGTTCGATGCAGCCCACCGCCGTGTTGAGGTATTCGCTGCCGCTGAGCAACTGTGCAGTGCTGCGGCGGTTTTCATCGTTTTGTTCGATGAAGCGGCTGGCTTCGAGCACCGCCATGACCAGCGCCCGTGCGGTGTTGGGATACTGTTCGACGAACTCACGGGTACAGCCGAGGACTTTCTCCGGGTGATCCGGCCAGATTGCCTGGGTGGTTGCCAGGGTAAAACCCAGCTCCTGATTCACCGCGCTGGCGCACCAGGGTTCGCCGACACAAAAGCCGTCGATACGACCGGCTTGCAGGTGCGCGACCATTTGTGGCGGTGGCACAACCACGCTGTTGACGTCGTTCAGCGGGTGAATGCCCTGGCTTGCGAGCCAGTAATACAACCACATGGCGTGAGTGCCGGTGGGGAAGGTCTGGGCGAAGGTCAGTTTTGTGCGGCTTTGGTGCACGCGCCGGTCGAGCGCCTCAGGACTGGTCACGTTGGCGTCTTGCAGTGCTTTGGATAAGTTGATGCTTTGCCCATTCTGGTTCAGGCCCATCAACACCGCCATGTCGGTGGCCAGGCTGCCGCTGATACCTAACTGTACGGCGTAGATCAAGCCATAAAGGCTGTGCGCGGCGTCCAGTTCGCCACTGACCAGCTTGTCGCGCAGATTGGCCCAGGACGATTGACGTTTCAGGTTCAGGGTCAGGCCGTACGGCTGAGCGAAACCCTGGGTGGCCGCCACTACCAATGACGCGCAGTCGGTCAGGGCCATGAAGCCCACGTCGATGGCATTTTTCTCCGGCGCATCGCTGCCTGCGACCCACGCCAGGGCATTGCTCGGTGATGTATTCATAATCGGTCGTTCATGAGTGTGCGCCATCCATAAAAAAGCGTCGCGCCCTGTTTGCAGAAGCAAAGACGGTCACGACGCCATTGTCCGATGCCTCGCTCCGCCGTTGGAGCGAGTGCTGATGCACGGTTTCGTGCAAGGCATATGCCACTCTTGCCAAGGCACATAACCTGTAGAAGCGCGCTTGCCCGCGATAGGCCGGGGTCGCGTCCGACACGAAGGACCTTCTGCGACTGACCCACCGCCATCGCGGGCAAGCGCGCTCCTACAAATGTCGGTAACCCACAATGTTGATCTGCTGTAGTTCGAACTCGCCTGCGAGCCCCCAGCCCGTCTATAATCGCCGCCCTGAATTCAGCCCCTCACGAGCTACGCCCGCCCATGTATAACCTGGCCCGCCAGTTATTGTTCAAACTCTCCCCGGAAACCTCCCATGACCTGTCGCTGGATTTGATCGGCGCGGGCGGGCGTTTGGGGCTCAATGGCTTGTTGAGCAAAGCGCCCGCGCGGTTGCCGGTAACGGTCATGGGCCTGAACTTCCCTAATCCGGTCGGGTTGGCGGCGGGACTGGACAAGAATGGTGCGGCCATCGATGGCTTCGCGCAGTTGGGCTTTGGTTTTGTCGAAATCGGCACCGTGACCCCGCGCCCGCAGCCGGGCAATCCGAAACCACGGATTTTCCGCTTGCCTCAGGCCGAGGCGATCATCAATCGCATGGGCTTCAACAACCTGGGTGTCGATCACCTGATCAGCCGCGTAAAGGCGGCCAAATACAGCGGCATCCTGGGAATCAACATCGGCAAGAACTTCGATACGCCGGTCGAGCGGGCCGTGGACGATTATCTGATCTGTCTGGACAAGGTCTACGCCCATGCCAGCTATGTGACGGTCAACGTCAGTTCGCCGAACACGCCCGGTTTGCGCAGCCTGCAATTCGGCGACTCGCTCAAGCAATTGCTCGAAGCGCTGCGCCTGCGTCAGGAAGACCTTGCGCAAAAGCACGGTAGACGTGTGCCGCTGGCGATCAAGATCGCCCCGGACATGACAGATGAGGAAACCGTACTGGTGGCCGCTGCGTTGATCGAGTCGGGTATGGATGCGGTGATTGCCACTAACACCACCCTCAGCCGCAAGGGTGTCGAAGGTTTGCCCCATGCCGACGAAGCGGGTGGTCTGTCGGGCGCGCCGGTTCGCGAAAAAAGTACCCATACGGTCAAGATACTGGCAGGCGAGCTGGCGGGGCGGTTGCCGATCATTGCGGCGGGCGGGATCACCGAAGGCATGCACGCGGCTGAAAAAATCGCCGCAGGTGCGAGTCTGGTGCAAATCTATTCGGGCTTCATCTACAAAGGGCCGGCGTTGATTGGTCAGTCGGTGGACGCCATCGCGGCGATGGCAAGACGCTGAGCCGCTATCCATAAAAGACGGCGATAAAAAAGGGGGTTCCCTTGAGGGAACCCCCTGGGCTTTCGCCCGCCGCCCGGATGGGGCGTGCATGGTTCAGGTTTAATGTCGAAGATTTTAAAAAAACTTGATCGGAATGTGCCTGGTTAGCCGACCGCGTGAAGTTCGTTGAGTCTGTGGATGCCCGCAGTGCCGGTCATACCGTCCCAGTTGTCGCCGCGTCCTTCTCGCCAGCCATTGATCCAGGCTTGGCGTACCGACGGTAGAGTAAAGGGGCAAAGCTCACGGGATTTACCATGAACACCAAATTGATATCCGCGTAAAAATGCTCTTTCCAACGGATCACGCTTAAGTCTTCTCATAGGGTATTGCCCTCGTTTGTTGACTGTTATGTCCCTGAAGACCTCATGTCGAGGTCGGGCAGAATCTTCTGCCGTTGGTACCCGCTGCCGGCGTCGCGGGCTTGGTGTCGTCATCGTTGCGGTGACAACCTGAGTTGATTTCTAACCAATGCGCTGGGCCCTGTGAATGATCGTTTTGTCATAAGAACGTAACGGTTGGCATGTTATGGCCATAAGCAAGTCACTCTTTTGGCGTGATGTTTTTGTCACGAGCCCCCTGAACCGAGGCTTTGGCTGAAATTTGAAGTTGTTTCTCAGGCATGAATGATGGCGAATTGCACGCTACCGTTAATCGACGAAGGGTCGAGGGATGTGACTTTTTGTCGCAACGATCATCAAGATAAACGCGCTTGGCTCGAACCATTAGTTGTCATTCGGCCGCCAGGCTGATGGACTGACTGCCGCATTGACGCTCTGCGCTGATGACGGTGGACCGGCACAATGTGTGTGCCACGCAGGCGTTCTCCAAGAAAGGCGCCTGTTTAAAATCTGGTCGGGCAATGCGTTGCCCCGCCGCTTATCGCCAAAGGCGTTGGATTACCCATGTCGGACCGTTACGAACTCTTCCTTACCTGCCCCAAGGGCCTCGAAGGCTTGCTCGCAGAGGAAGCCACCGGGCTTGGCCTCGAGGAGACCCGCGAACACACCTCGGCGATTCGTGGCATGGGCGACATGGAGACGGCCTATCGGCTGTGTCTCTGGTCGCGCCTGGCCAACCGCGTGTTGCTGGTGCTCAAGCGTTTCCCGATGAAAGATGCCGAGGACCTGTACCACGGTGTACTCGACGTTGAATGGGAAGATCACCTGGACGCCGAAGGCAGCCTCGCGGTGGAGTTCAGCGGTAACGGTTCGGGGATCGACAACACCCACTTCGGCGCGCTGAAGGTCAAGGATGCAATCGTCGATAAGCTGCGCACCCCGTCGGGACTGCGTCCGTCCGTCGATAAACTCAACCCGGACCTGCGTGTTCACCTGCGTCTGGATCGCGGCGAAGCGATTCTGTCTTTGGACCTTTCCGGGCACAGCCTGCACCAGCGCGGTTATCGCCTGCAGCAGGGCGCGGCACCGTTGAAAGAGAACCTGGCAGCGGCGATTCTGGTGCGTGCCGGTTGGCCGCGCATCGCAGCCGAAGGCGGCGCACTGACTGACCCGATGTGTGGTGTCGGTACCTTCCTGGTGGAAGGGGCAATGATGGCGGCGGACATTGCGCCAAACCTCAGGCGCGAGCGTTGGGGCTTCTCGGCCTGGTTGGGGCACGTCCCGGCCTTGTGGAAAAAGCTGCACGAAGAAGCTCAGGCGCGGGCCGACATCGGTCTGTCCAAGCCACCGCTGTGGATTCGCGGTTATGAAGCCGACCCACGTCTGATTCAGCCTGCGCGCAATAACATTGAACGCGCCGGATTGAGCGAGTGGATCAAGGTGTATCAGGGCGAAGTCGCGACCTTCGAGCCGCGCCCGGACCAGAACCAGAAAGGCCTGGTGATTTGTAACCCGCCCTACGGCGAACGTCTGGGTGATGAAGCGAGCTTGCTCTATCTCTACCAGAACCTCGGCGAGCGTCTGCGTCAGGCGTGTCTGAACTGGGAGGCGGCGGTGTTCACCGGCGCACCGGATCTGGGCAAGCGCATGGGCATTCGCAGCCACAAGCAATACGCCTTCTGGAACGGCGCATTGCCGTGCAAATTGCTGTTGATCAAGGTGTTGCCGGATCAGTTCGTCACCGGCGAGCGTCGCACCGCCGAACAGCGTCAAATCGAACGCGAACAGGTCGAGACCGAGATCTCCAGCGAAGTCGAAGCGCCGGGCAAGTACGAAAAGTACAACAAGAATGGCAATCCGATCAAACCGGCCCCGGTGGTCGTCGAGCAGGCACGCCTGAGCGAAGGCGGGCAAATGTTTGCCAACCGCCTGCAAAAAAATCTCAAGCAGATGGGCAAGTGGGTGCGCCGCGAAGGCATCGATTGTTATCGGGTCTACGATGCTGACATGCCGGAATACTCGCTGGCCATCGATCTGTACCACGATTGGGTTCACGTTCAGGAATACGCCGCACCGAAGTCCATTGACCCGGAAAAGGCCTCGGCCCGTCTGTTCGACGCCTTGGCTGCCATTCCCCAGGCGCTGAGCATCGACAAGAGCCGTGTGGTGATCAAGCGTCGCGAGCGCCAGAGCGGTACCAAACAGTACGAACGCCAGAGCGCCCAAGGCCAGTTCAAGGAAGTCAGCGAAGGTGGCGTCAAGCTGCTGGTGAACCTGACCGATTACCTTGATACCGGTCTGTTCCTCGATCACCGGCCGATGCGCATGCGCATCCAGCGTGAGGCGGCGGGCAAGCGTTTCCTCAACCTGTATTGCTACACCGCAACCGCCAGCGTGCATGCAGCCAAGGGCGGTGCACGCACCACCACCAGTGTCGATCTGTCCAAGACTTACCTTGATTGGGCACGGCGTAACCTGTCGCTCAATGGCTTCTCTGACAAGAACCGCCTGGAGCAGGGCGACGTCATGGCCTGGCTGGAAGCGAGCCGCGACGAGTACGACTTGATCTTCATCGACCCGCCGACGTTCTCCAACTCCAAACGCATGGAAGGGATCTTCGACGTGCAGCGCGATCAGGTGCAATTGCTCGATCTGGCGATGGCGCGTCTGGCGCCGGGTGGTGTGTTGTATTTCTCCAACAATTTCCGCAAGTTCCAGCTCGATGAAAACCTCAGCGAGCGTTATGCGGTCGAGGAAATCACCGCACAAACCGTGGACCCGGACTTCGCTCGCAACAGCAAGATCCACCGCGCCTGGCGCATTACGGCGCGCTAGATCGACGATGCCTCACGCCCTTACTTCAATTAGTCGGGCGTGAGGCTAGGCAAATTAGTGGCGAATGGCTATAACGGAGCTATAGCCAAGGTGACGCCACAACACGCCGGCGTTATGAGTTCTGCTTATGCCGCTCAACACCGTCCGCCCCAAGATTTTAGGTTTGATCAGCGAAGATGCCTGCGCATGGTCCGCTGCTGTTCTGGCGTTCGTGGCAGGTGCCGCGCTGACCGCTATGCTCGCCGCGGCCAACAGCGAGAAGCATCAACACCAACTGCATCAGCGTTTCAATCTGTTGGCCAGCGAACGGTTCAGTCGGATTCAGGAGCGCTTCGACGATCAGGTCCAGCGTCTTGACGACCTGCGTCGCTTCTTTGTCTTTTCCGACGAAATCACCCAACGCGAATTCGATGGTTATGCGGCGCCCTTGTTGGTGTGGACGCAGGCCTATTCCTGGACGCCCAGGGTTCCAGGTGCTGAACGCTTGGCGTTCGAACAGCGGGCGCATGCGTCAGGCTTGAGCGATTACACCATTCGCGAGATGGATGCATCCGGCGTATTCAAGCCTGCAACGAATCGCGCGGAATACTTCCCGGTGCTCTACACCCAATCCCGCAGCACGCTGCCGGTGCCGCTGGGGTTCGACGTGCTGTCCGAAGGCATACGCCGGGCCACGCTTGAGCGCGCGCGCCTGACGGGCGGTATGGCAGTGTCGCCGCGAATGGATCTGGTGGGCCTGGAGCCGGCCAACACCAGTGGCGTATTGCTGGTTTCGCCGGTGCTGTCACCGGGTCTTGGAGGTGGGGCGCAGAATCAGGCGCTGTCGGGGTATGTCATGGCGGTGATCAGCCTGCGTAGATTGATGTCCGAAGGCTTGCCCGAACAGACACGCGATAACCTCGCGGTGCAGCTGTTCGACATGTCTTCGCCGGCCGAGCCTGATTTGCTCTACCAGTCGAGTAACAGCGCCGTCGAAAGCGATCTGCACATCACCACGATGCTGAGCATGGCCGACCGTGATTACCAGTTGGACATTCGTCCATCCGTTGCATTCATGGCGGCCAATCAGTCCTCGTCGACCAGTGTGGTCGTGTTGGGCGGCTTGCTCAGCCTGATCCTCAGTGCCTTGTTCTACAGCCTGATCAGCCAGCGTCAACGCGCCTTGCTGTTGGTCGAGCAGCGCACGACCGAGTTAAGCAGCGTGTTGAGCGCATGGGAAAAACTCAGTGCCCATGTGCCCGGTGGTATTTATCAGTACCAGATGAATCGCGATGGCAGTTCCTGTTTTAACTACGCCAATAACGGTATGTGGCGAATTTACGAGCTGTCGCAGGATGTGATGCAGCGCAGTGCAGATGCAGTGTTCGAGCGGATTCACCCCGTGGACCTGGACCGGATCAAGAGGTCGATCGGTTTTTCCGCCGAGCACTTGACCCCGTTGTGTGAAGAGTACCGTGTCGAACTGCCGTGCCAGGGACAGCGCTGGTTGCGTGCCGAGGCCACTCCTGAGCGATTGCCCGATGGCGGGGTGCTGTGGCACGGCTTCGTCTCTGACATCTCCGACTTGAAGCGGGTCGAGGAGGGGTTGCGTGCGTTGTCGGTGACGGACGTGCTGACGGGTGTCTACAACCGCCGTTATTTCCAGGAGCGGCTCAAGGCCGAGCTGTCTCGGGTCCAGCGGCATGGCCGTGAGCTGTCGGTGATCATGCTCGATATCGATCACTTCAAACGCATCAACGATCAATTCGGTCATGCCACGGGTGACCAGGTGTTGCAGGCGCTCTGCCAGCGGATCGGCCAGCGGTTACGCCGCGACGACGTGTTCTGTCGGCTCGGTGGCGAGGAGTTTATGGTGCTGTGCCCAGACACGAATGGGAAGCAGGCTTATGCGCTGGCACTGGAGTTGTGGAATGTGCTGCGCAGCCACCCCATCGACGGTGTTGGTGTGGTGACGGCCAGTTTCGGCATCGCCAGCTGGCGCCCGGCTGAAGGCGGCGATGCCTTGTTGCTGAGGGCTGACTCGGGGGTTTATGCCGCTAAACAGGCTGGGCGCGATCGGGTCGAGCCAGAGTTGCCTTGAAGCCATAGGCAGTCAACGGACCCGTCAATAAACGGGTCCGCTGAAGATCAGGGCTGCAGAGAGACCGCGGTGCTGGCCAGCTTCGGTTGGCGATACAGGTCGAGTAACGCCTCGTCGAGCACTGAAGCTGTGCCCCCTACCCCTGAGCCGTTGAGGATCGCTACCACCGCCCAGGTATTGCCATTGCTGTCGCGGCTGAAGCCGGCAATCGCGCGCACGGTGTTCAGGGTGCCGGTCTTGATATGCGCCTCACCCCGCATTGGCGTGTTCTTGAGGCGTTTGCGCATGGTGCCGTCCACGCCTGCCAGAGGCAGAGAACTCATGTACTCAGCCGCGTAGGGGCTCTGCCAGGCGGCCTGGAGCATCTGTGCCATTTCACGTGCACTGACCCGTTCGGCGCGAGAAAGACCTGAGCCGTTTTCCATGACCAGATGTGTAGCGATGATGCCTTTCTTCGCCAGCCACTGCCGAACTACGCGTTGCGCGGCCTTGGCATCATCGCCGTCGGCTTCGTTGCGGAACTGCGCGCCCAGGCTGAGGAACAGCTGCTGAGCCATAGTGTTGTTGCTGAATTTGTTGATGTCACGAATGATCTCGGCCAGGTCCGGAGAAAACGCCTTGGCCAGCAACTTCGCATCGCCCGGCACGACATCGAGTCGGTCCTTGCCCAGAATGCTTCCGCCCAGTTCCTGCCAGATCGCGCGTACGGCGCCAGCGGTATAGGTTGGATGATCCAGCAGCGACAGATACGTCTGCGAGTTACAGCCTTGGCCCAATTGGCCGCTGACCGTTACCGTGACGCTGCCGTCAGCCTGGGGGGCCGGGCTGTAACGGACGTCGCCGGTGCATTTGTCCGACGGCAGTGCTTTGACCTGATTATCGATATGGATGCCGGCAATCGGTGGCTCGACGGACACCAGCACCTTGCCCGTGTCATTGCGCGCCACAAAGCGCAGGGCTTTGAGGTTGACCATCAATGCGTCGGGCTTGACCAGGAACGGCTTGTTTTCGTCATTGCCGTCGTCATTGAACTCCGCCAGTTGCGGCTGGATGAAGTGACTGCGATCCAGCACCAGGTCACCGGTCACCTGTTGCACGCCGTTGGCACGCAGGTCACGCATCAACAGCCAGAGTTTTTCCATGTTGAGCTTGGGGTCGCCGCCGCCCTTGAGGTAGAGGTTGCCATGCAACACGCCATTGCTCAGGGTGCCATCGGTGAAGAATTCGGTTTTCCATTGATGGTTCGGGCCGAGCATTTCCAGCGATGCATAGGTCGTGATCAGTTTCATGGTCGACGCCGGGTTGACCGAAACATCGGCATTGAACACGGTCGCGGTACCCGGGCCATTGAGCGGCAACATCACCAGAGACAGGGCATCGTTTCGCAGTTTGGCGGCTTTGAGGGCTTGCTGAACCCTGGGTGGCAATGAGGTGTTGATGGGTGCGGCGGCGACGGACATGGCCAGGGGGAAAAGAAGGCTGGCGAAAAACAATGGACGCAAAGATTTGATCATTTGAAATAAAACCCTACTGCTGAGAAGGGGGAAAAAATGGAGGGCATGGATGGGTTCCCTCGGTCATCGTTACTTCAGGCGGAGTGAAAACGGCGGTTCAAGGCGCTGTTGTGCTGACGGCTGATTTGTCAGTGACTGGAGCGGGCCCCGAATTGAGCGGCATTATGCCCCAAGCGTGGGTGACTTGTGCCGTGGCAAGGCCGTCTGATCGGCTATTTTTTTCGACAGGCGGGTAATTTTTCTGCGAAGGGCTCGCTCACCGGCAAACATCGGCACTGAGGCGGGCATTTAATGGCCCAAGCTGGTAAAGTGCCGCCCGTTATTACTTATGAGGATTGTTCCATGGCCACTAACCGTTCCCAACGTCTGCGCAAAAAACTCTGCGTGGATGAATTCCAGGAGCTGGGTTTTGAGCTGAACCTGGACTTCAAACAAGACCTTGATGATCAGGCTATTGATGCCTTCCTCGACGCTTTCCTGACTGACGCCATGGAAGCCAATGGTTTGAATTATGTTGGCGGTGATGATTTCGGTCTGGTTTGCTTGAGCAAACGTGGCTCGGTCAACGAAGAGCAGCGTGTCACTGTCGAAGCCTGGCTGAAAGGCCGCAGCGAACTGACAGAAATGACCGTCAGCCCGCTGATCGACGTCTGGTACCCGGAAAAGCCGATCAATCCGGTAGCTTGATGTACTTGATGTAAGAAAAGGCAGGCCCCGGGGCGCCCCAGGGCCTGCTTTTTTCGCCGAGTGCAATGCTCCGGCGATGACTCCCGATTTATCCCCGCGCACCCAATCCCGCTTTGGCCAAAACGCTGTTTTCATCGACGGTGTCGATTTGTTGCGGCTGTAGAAAGCGGGTGGCGTATTGCTGATAGATACCTGCCTGGATAAACAGCTGAAACAGTTCTGGATCGATATGCGCATCGCGACACATCTGCGCCATGATCGTCAGCGCTTCGCTGAGGACTGCCGAGATCGTCCGAATGATGGCTACTTGATATTCGGTCGGCAAATCAATCCAATGGCTTGCCCATTGTTATTTCGTAAGGTTTGAGGCCAAACGAGCGGTAAAGCGCCTGCGCCGCCTGATTCTGAGCGAAGACATTCAGCTCGATGCTCCCGATGCCTCGGGCCCTGGCCCATTGCTCGACTGTTTGCAGTACCTTTTTCGCATAACCACGGCGCCGCGCATGAGGAAAAATTTCGAGGTCATAGATAAAGAGAGTCTCGACCTCATGCTCCGTGCTGACGCCGAACCACAGGACGCCGACGTCTTCGCCCTCGGTGGATTGCAGACTGAATAGATGGTGGTCGGGGGTATCCAGTCCGGCCGGGAGCAGCTCTTTCATGCCATCGATGACGTCTTCCGGCGGCGGTGGCTGGCGATACGTCTCTCCGACGTCTTGTACATAACCCGCGGCCGAGTGGGCCACGAAGCGTTGAAATTGCTCTTCGCTCATGTTGATCAAGTGCACCATCGGTTGAACGCCCTGTTCGGTCAAGTGAGAGGGTTTGGCGTCGCAGCGCCATCGATCTGTTGCGCGCGCAATGCGTGTTCGAGTTCGATCATCGCGGCGTCGATCGCCTGCAGCCGGGCGGCGATCACTTCGTCCGATGTCGCTTCATCACAGGCGTCTTCCAGCGCTTCGCAGTGTTCGATCACGTCGCGGGCCTGGATGATTCGCGCTGCCCCTATGATTTTATGAGCCATGTCGCGAAGGCTTTGCCGATTACTCTCGATCGCAGTCGCCGCCAGCTCTTTACGGTCTTCCTGACTGCTGCTGAGCAACTGCGCGAGCAAGCGTTGAATCAGTTCCGGACGCCCAGCGGTCAACGCGTTGATACCGTCGACACTGAAGACCGCCGTGGCGATTTTCGTCGAATGCA
Organism: Pseudomonas sp. ASL3; assembly: GCF_056680425.1. Lineage (NCBI taxonomy): Bacteria > Pseudomonadati > Pseudomonadota > Gammaproteobacteria > Pseudomonadales > Pseudomonadaceae > Pseudomonas > Pseudomonas sp. ASL3. The sequence goes on from NZ_CM155281.1 coordinate 1,715,072, forward strand.
GGGGGAGGGGGGTTATCTTCGTCAACTGCTCATTGAGCGCGGTCAGGCTGATGGGTTTGAACAGGCAGCCGTCCATTCCTGCGTCCCGGCAGCGCTGGAACTCCTCGGGTTGCGCGTTGGCGGTGAAACCGAGAATGGTGCAATGGGGGAGCGACTGAGCCTGCTCATGAGCGCGGATGGCACGGGTCAGGTCATAGCCGTTCATCACGGGCATGTTGCAGTCGGCAAGGACCAGATCGAAATGACCTTCCAGCCAGATGTGCAAGCCCTCGGCGCCGTGTTCGGCCGCTTGAAAGTGATGCCCCAGGAAGCCAAGCTGCTGGCACATCAACAGCCGATTGGCGGGGTGATCATCGACGATCAGAATGTTCAGGGGGGTGCTGACATCGAGCAGGGGAACGCGGTGCTGCGCGACGACCTTGATCGATTCCAGCGTGGTCAGCGTCAAGGCAACCTGCACTTGGGTGCCCTGGCCGTGTTGGCTGCTCAAGGTCAGCTGGCCACCCATCATTTCACACAGGCTGCGGCAGATGACCAGACCCAATCCCGCACCACTTCTGGCCAACTGACCGGAATTGTCGGCCTGGGCGAATGGTTCGAACAGTCGCCGCTGGTCCTCGTCACTGATGCCGATGCCACTGTCCTGAATCAACAGGTGCAGGTGCAATTGTTGCGGATCCGGGCTGTCTTCGAGGTGCAGGCTGATCTTGATCTGGCCTTGTTCGGTGAACTTGATCGCATTACTGATCAGGTTGGAAAGGATCTGTTTGAAGCGTAACGGGTCGAGCAGCACATCGACGTTTATGCGGCTGTCGAAGTCCAGCAACAGGTTCAGACTTTTTTGCCGGGCCAGGCCGTCGAACACTCGCACCACTGACTCCACCAGCTCCCGCAGATTGGCCCGTTCCGGGCTCAGGCAGAGGCGGCCGGACTCGATCCGGGCGATATCGAGAATGTCGCCGATCAACTCCAGCAGGTCTCGGGCCGAGTTGTAGGCGACTTCGATGGCCGGACGATCCAGATGCCCTTGGTCCGCACGTTTGAGAGCCAGTTCGAGCATGCCGATCACGGCGTTCATCGGGGTACGGATTTCGTGACTCATGGTCGCCAGAAACGTACTTTTGGCGCGGTTGGCATCGTCGGCCAGGTCCTTGGCGGCGTGCAGGTCTTCGATCAGCTGGCGTCGCTCGCTAATGTCGATCCAGCCGCCAATGATGCCTTGTACCTCACCCAACGAGTCCCGGAAAGGCAGGATCCAGTGATAGATGGTCAGTTGGCGATCGCCGATCTGCAGCGCGCGGTCAAGAATCAGCGGGATGCCCTCGGCCATGACCCGTTGGTAGTCGGCGGCATACTCCCGGGCTTCGAACACATTGCCCAGCACGCCATCCATGACACTTTTGCCGATAACGTCTTCGCGCCTGACCGAGAAGGCTGCCAAATAGCTGTCATTGCAGGTTTGCAGCAGACCTTCACGGTCGCGCACATAGATGGGATGAGGGGTGCCATTGAGCAATGTGCGCATGAATTCGAACTGATCGTTCAAGGCGCGCTTTGCCATCTCGCGTTGTTTGATCTGGCGGCGCATGTAGGCGTTCCAGGCCAGCGAGCCCAGCAGTAACAGGCCGGTGCCGATTACGATCCGATAAATCAGCTCATGGTAGTTGCGCCAGTAACCACCGCTTGGCGGGACATAGGCGCGCCACCGATTGTTGATCACGGCGAGGTCCTCCGGGACGATGCTCGAAAGGGCCTTGTCCAGGATCGAACTTAGCTCTGTGGCATTACGCGCGGTGGCCATGGAGATGCGTGCCTGATCGTCACTGACAGTGGCACTCATCTGCAATTTGTCTTCGAACAGCTGCGAGGACAGGAAATAGTTGGCACTGACCAACGAAATGACTGCGCCTTGCACTTGCCCTTGAGCCAGCATGTCCAGCGCCTGGAAAGGGTTGTCCGTCTCCACCAGGTCGATCTGAGGGTACTCGCGCTGAAGGAAGGGGAGGCTCGGGCTGCTTTGGGTGACGGCCAGGCGCTTGTCCGCGAGCTGATCCAGATGGGTCGGGCTGGAGGGTTTTTTTGGGGTCACCAGCACGAAAGAGGTGTCCAGATAGGGACGGCTGAAGCTGAAACGACTTTCCAGTTCATCGCTGGGAATCATCGTTCCGATCAAGTCTGCCTCACCCTCGCTGACCTGCTTCATCATTTCGGTCATGCTCGGAACGCGTTTGACCTCGAAGTTCAGGCCCGTGCGCAGGCGGACCAGATCGAGCACGTCGGCGGTAATCCCGCGGAAGTTTCCGCTGGCGTCCAAAAACGTCAACGGCGCATACGCCTCATTGATGACGATACGCACCACCGGGTGCTGTGCAATCCAGCGCTCTTCGCGTTGGGTCAGTTGTAGTTTATGGTCGGTGAGCAGCAAATCGCTGCCGGCGCTCCAGCGTTTGGAAATGCTGACCCGTTCGTCGATCGGGATCGCCTTGAGTGTTTTGTTGACGATCTCCAGCAACTGGGTGTCATCGCTGCGCACGGCGAAGCTGAAACCGTCGGCCTCATGCTTGCCGAAATTGGCCATCTGCACATTGTTCAGATAGCCCTTGTTGATCAGATAGTGGGTCGAGATGGTGTCACCAAGGAAGACATCGGCCTGATTGAAGGCGACGGCGTTGATTGCACTTTGAAATGAAGGGTACGTTTGAATGAGTGCGTTGGGGTAGAGCGCTTCGACTTCTTCCAGCGGCAGGTAGTGATAGACCATGCTCAAACGCATGCCGGCCAGGCCCTCGGTGAGCGGGCGGGTCTCTCCCACGCGGGTGACCAGCACCGGTTGATCAATGGCATAGGGCATGGACAATGTGATGTTCTTGCCCTTCGCCTCGAAACCGTTGGCGCTACCGAGGAGGTCGATCTGTCCCTGGGTCAGGGCTTCAATGGCCGCGTCCCTGGATTCGAAGCGCTGGACCTTGATCGGCGTGTCCAGGGCATGGGCGAGAATGCCCGCGTAGTCGGCAGTGAATCCTTCGTAATCGCGACCGGTGAGGGTCATGTCGAAAGGCGGGTAATCCGGGGCTGAAGTGCCCAGTATCAACTCACGCTTGTTCTGCAGCCACTGCCATTGCGCCCTGTCCAGCCGGGTTTCCATGTGGCTGGGGCTGGAGCGGCTGAGCAGCGTGTAGTGCTGGGACGCAAGCTCTGCTGCCTGCACATTCATGCTCAAGCAAATGCCTGCGACCAGCTTCAGATAATCCATTAAGCGCTTCGACATCCGGTCTCTCACACTAGCGCGTTGCGTTTTGCCATCTCGATAAGGTCTACCAAGGTTTTTGTCCTGAGTTTCTGCATAAGCCTGGTCTTGTAGGTGCTGACGGTTTTGTTGCTGAGGAACATGCCTTTGGCAATTTCTTTGTTGGTTCTGCCTTGGGCGAACAGCTGCAATACCATCAATTCGCGATCATTGACCAACTTGAATAATTCAATTTCAGAAGGCGGCCCGTCTTCGCGACAAGCAGGGCTCAGGGCTTGGCTTGGGAAGTAATTGTAGCCGGATAACACCGCTCTTACCGAACTGAGCAATTCGCTCAGGTCTTCCTGCTTGCAGACATAACCAGCTGCACCCGATTGCATACAGCGTATAGCGAAAATATTGGGGGTCTGAGCGGTCAGCACCAGGATTTTCGATGGCAAGCCCATCGCGTTGAAGCGGGCCAGGACTTCCAGGCCATCCAGTTTGGGGATACTGATGTCGAGAATGATCAGGTCAGGCATGCATTCGCGGACCATTTGCATGGCGTCCACGCCGTTGTCCGTTTCGCCAACCACTTCATAATTTTCATTTTCCAATAGCATGCGTACTGCCAGGCGAATAACGGGGTGGTCGTCGATGATAAAAACCGAGTTCATAATTCAATTCCATACAAGCGAAGAAAGCGCGCACCTTAGCTCAGATGTTCAGGCAGGCACATGAACCGACAGGGCTGCCAAGTGGATATAGGAAAGTTCCTACAAGAATTAACGTATTTACGTACGTAAATGCTCACGGAACTGAGTCGATGTTTAAAATATCGGACAGTTCTAGTGTGTAGATTTGCTATCAAACTGCACGCGATTTATAGCGTTTGGGAATTACCCTACAGCAAATTAGGATTTTGCCTGCGTGACAAAGACTTTGTTTATTCGCTGTATCTAACATGGACGTTTAAAGGGTGATGAAGCATTTGCAAGCGCATGAGCAAGCCATTACATAGGTCGGTCAGTGGCGATGGAGGCTGCCGTTGCCGCCAGCAGTGCGGTGAAGGCCTGAACGTGCAAGGGCTTGCTCAAGCATCCCAGGAGGGGTAGCCGGCGCTGAGCAGCAGTGCTTTCCAGTTCTTCCAATTGTTCCTGGCTCAATCCGCTGAGCACCACAGCCCTGCGAATCAGACCCTGCTGGCTGGCCAGTTCTATCAAGTCCAGGCCCGGCAGATCGGGCAGGCATTGATCGCAGAGCAAGACGTCGAAGGGGTCTTTTGCCTTCTCCATTGCCACCATTGCTTCAGCAGCGCTCAACACCGGGGTCAACCGGTAGTAGCCTTGGTTGTTCAGCAGTATTTGGGTGGCAATCAACTGGAAAGGGTGATCTTCCACCAACAAGATGCGCAGGTTGTTTTTTGACATCAGGATCTTCCGGGCTGATAAGTGATCTCACCGGTACGGGGCAAGAACAGGTCGAATTATTCGGCAGCCGAGCATCTCGATCGATAGGGCTTTTCTGTTCTGGATGTAGGGCATCTCTTTAATTGCAATGCGTGGGGCACACATTGCAGATCCGCCGCCGGATGAGTGACAGCATGCGGGTCACTCATCCGGTCATTCGGTCGCACGTGTTAAACCGGGCTTGAACGGCCGGTCATTTCTCTCGCCATCTCGCTGGCATAGCTGTCGGTCATCCCCGCGATGAAATCGATCATGCGCAGGAACGAGGTGTGCAGCGGCCAATGGGGGTCAGGCGCATTGTTGCCTAGAAGGTCGAGAATGCGTCGGTGTTTGAACGAGGGGGTGCGTCCGCCGAACTGCTCCAGCGCGGCACCGCAGAATGCATTGAGCAGCACTTCCAGCGTGGTGTAGGCGCCGATCTCATGCAGGGTCTTGCGTTTGTCCTGGAAGATTTTCTTGCGCGCCATGTCCTTGGCATTGAGTACGCAACGCTTGGCGGGGCCGTGCATATGCTCCACCAGGTCGCCACTCAGGGTGCCAGCCAACAACACATCCTGCTGCTCGACGAAAGCACGGGCGGCGGCGTTGGTCAGGTGTTCGATGGCCTTGCCGCGCAAAATAGCCAGTTTGCGTCGACGTGAATCACTGGGGCCCAGTTGCCGATAGGTTTCCGGGAGGTCGTCGCCCACCAGTCCCAGGAGCAGGGATTCCACCTCGGCGTATTCGAGCAAGTCCATTTCCAGACCGTCTTCAAGGTCGATCAGGGCATAGCAGATGTCATCGGCCGCCTCCATCAGATAGACCAGTGGATGACGTGCCCAACGCTGCTCTTCGATTTGTGGCAAACCGAGTTTGTGCGCGATTTGTTCGAGGATTGGCAGTTCGCTCTGGTAGCAACCGAACTTGTGTTTCTTGTAACCCAGCGAGTCAGCGTGACGCGCGGTCCAGGGGTATTTCAGGTAGGTGCCCAGGGTTGCATAAGTCAGGCGGGTGCCGCCTTCGAACTGGTGGTACTCCAGCTGAGTAAGAACCCGAAAACCTTGGGCGTTACCTTCGAAGTTGAGAAAATCATTGCGCTCGGCGTCACTCATGGCATCCAGCCAGCCGCGTCCGGCGGCTTGTAGAAACCAGTGGCGAATCGCATCTTCACCGGAATGCCCGAACGGAGGGTTGCCGATGTCGTGGGCCAGGCAGGCCGATTGTACGACCATTCCCAAATCGCTCGGCTCGCACCAGTCGGGCAGGGCGTCACGAATGGTTTCGCCGACCCGCATGCCGAGTGAGCGGCCGACGCAGCTGACTTCCAGCGAGTGAGTCAAGCGGGTGTGGATGTGATCGTTGCTCGATACCGGATGAACCTGTGTCTTGCGCCCCAGGCGGCGAAAAGCGCCGGAGAAAATGATGCGATCATGATCTTTGTGGAATGGACTGCGCCCCAGTTCTTCAGGGCTGTGCAGGGGTTTGCCAAGTCGTTCGCGGGTAAGCAGGGTTTGCCAATCCAAGGCGTTCACTCCGTCTGTTGAATGAGCCTAGCTTCCCGGTTCAGCCCTTGGGCTGCAAGAGCGTTGATCGTCGTGTCTTGATCGACGCGTTCCGATCACAACCCGGCGGCGTCTATATCGACCAGCAGCAGGCGTTGGCCGTTGTCGAAGAACTGTCCGGCAGTCAGGCAATACTGGTTGCTGGTGGCATCGCGGTAGGTGTTGGACAGGGTCAGGCGTCGTTCATCCCAACCCTCGGCCAGAAAGTGATAGAAATACGGTCGCCACGACCAGTTGTGACCCATATAGCTGGCGTCGGACTGCCAGGCACCATTGCGCCATTCCAGGTTCGGTGTGAGCTGGGTGCCATGGCGGTCGCATTGGTAAAAGCGCAACAACCACGGATAGTCGTCCAATTGGGGCAACTGACTCAGGGGCGCCTCACCTTCGGCCCAGCTTTGCAGGACGGTCATCAGCTTGTTCAGTTGCTGGCGCAGGGTCATCATACGCGCGCGTTCGGCAACCTTTTTCAACACATAACGATCGCGCAATTGGGCGAAACGCTGGACGAACGCGTCGGCGGCGAAAAACTCCAGCTCACCCTGGGCGAACAAAAAACCCTGAACGTAGCGCGAGCCGCACTCCAGGGCGAAATCCAGTTCGGCTTCGGTTTCCACCCCTTCGGCGATGATCCAACAGCCGGTTTTCTCTGCCATTTGCGCCAGCGCCTTGACGACATCGCTGCTGGGACCGCCGCGGGCGGCAGCTTGAAACAAGCGCATGTCCAGTTTCAAAATGTCAGGTTGCAGTGCCAATACCCGATCCAACTGTGAATAACCGGCCCCAAAGTCATCGATCGCGATACGTGCACCCGCTTCTCGATAGCGTGCCACCACATTGGCCAGGCGTTGGCTGTCGCCGCCCAGCTCAGTGATTTCGAAGAGGATTCGTTGGGGCGCCACGCTGTGCCGGTGCAATTGCTTGAGACTGGGCAGCGGCTGTTCGGGGCGCAGGCGACTGATCCAGCGCGGGGAAATGTTGAGGCTTAAAAACCAGTCGCTGGGCACTTCATGCAGCCGGCTCAAGGCATTGTCGCGGATCGTCCGGTCCAGGCGGCGAAGCGTAGCAGGGGAGATCTTCGGGTCGGCGAACAAGGGGCCTACGGATAAAAGCCTGCCATCGCTCTGGCGCAGACGACCCAAGGCTTCAACACCCGCAATGCGGCCAGTAGCGGTATCGATGAACGGCTGAAAGCAGGCTAGCGGTTGCCCATGGATCACAGAGCCTCCTTAGTAGATCTTGGAATTGGGCTGCCAGGCAGGCAGCACCCGTCACCCATGGCGAACCATGGAGTGACGGGATTCGTAACGCATTGCAAGAATGTAGCCAGATGGGGAGGGTCAGCGTTTAGGCGAAGAACCCTGTAACGCAAGTTTTATCAGCGGTATGAGGCTGGCGCCCAATTGGACCAGGCGCGTGAGGCTGCTGATGCCGCCGCCTTTGGCGCCCTTGCCGCTGAGAAAGCCCAGCAGGGTAACGATGCCCAGACCCCAGAGTGGGGCGTGTTTGATGCCGAGGGTGCCTTGCCAGTCCTGGGTCATGCCGCGCACACGGCGCAGCGGCTGCAGCAGTTGACTGGACTCGTGACGAATCTCCTGACGATACATTTCCATGCGCAGGCGAATCAGCGCCTTGCGCAGTTCCCGCCGGGAATTGGTTGCAGGCAGTTCAGGCAGGCTCATGGGATCAGTCGCTCGCGGTCATTGGCCAGCTCTTGAAGGGTGGAATGGAAAGGCGACGACTCATCGAAGATTGCCGCTTTCAAACGCAACCCGCAGAACACGGCTGCGAGCGTGTAGAAGACGCATAAGCCGATGATGGCAGCCAGGCGATAGCTGTCCCACAGCACGATCAGTACCAACGCCGACAGCCCGATCAATAGCAACAGGGCGAACACCAGCGTCAATCCGGCAAACAGTAGCAGGCTCACCGTGCGTGATTTTTGTTCCTGCAATTCGATGCCGAACAGTTCGACATGGCCATGCAACAGACCCAGGAACGCAGCACCCAGGCGCCGCGATGAGGAGTCTTCCGCAGGTGGCGGACCTGATTCCGTACCCAGAGCCATAGTCGTCAGCGCCTTGTAGCCAGAAGCCCCAACAGGAACCCGACGCCAGCCGCAATCCCCACTGATTGCCATGGGTTGCTCTGAACATAATCTTCAGTGGCCACCACCGCCGCCTTGCCGCGCTCGCGCAGCGATTCCTCGGTCAGTTTTAGCGTTTCCCGTGCCTTTACCAGGCTCTCTTGAATCTGCCCCCGCAACTCCTCGGCCTGATCGCCCGCCAGACTGGCGGTGTGCTCAAGAAGTTTCTCCGTGTCGCTGACCAATGTTTGAAAGTCAGACATCAATATATCCTGAGGGCTTTGCGCTGTTTTGCGGGCCATGGTGTTCTCCGTTTAGTGGCTTATGGGGTTTCGAGTCCAAGGGATTACTGAAGGTTCATTTCAATCACCAACGGCACTCGATCGGTTGGCTGGTACAGGTTTTGCTTCTCGTTGGTGCGCCACGGAGGGCGGATGCGCTGAATAAGGGCGGAGGCGGTGGCAAATGAGCCCAGACCTTACGCTCACACCCTAAAAACTTGAGAAAAAGCTCAAGCAGCAATTTGTCCTCCAGGCTTGACTGCTCCAAAGCGGGTCACGCATTCCAGCGCTACGCTGGGGTTGGGCGCCAGTTCGGTGCGCCATGAGGATCGATTGACCTGCTTTGGTGCTTTTCAGCTACTTGCAGGCCTGCCCCCTACATGGAAAATTTACAAAGTGCGGTGGACACTCTAGTCCAAAGCTCCAATACCTTGTTCATCTTGACCGGCGCAGTCATGGTTCTGGCCATGCATGCGGGTTTTGCCTTTCTTGAGGTCGGTACCGTCCGGCACAAGAACCAAGTCAACGCACTGTCGAAGATTCTCAGCGATTTTGCCGTATCGACACTGGCGTATTTCTTTATAGGCTACTGGATATCTTACGGCGTGAATTTTTTACAGCCTGCCGCGGTGATCAGTGCCAATCATGGATACGGGCTAGTGAAATTCTTTTTTCTACTGACCTTCGCCGCGGCGATCCCGGCGATTATCTCCGGCGGTATTGCCGAGCGTGCGCGGTTCGCCCCTCAGTTGTGTGCAACCGTGTTGATCGTGGCCTTCGTCTACCCGTTCTTCGAAGGCGTGGTCTGGAACGGCAACTTTGGTCTGCAAGCCTGGTTGCTGGCACGCTTTGGCGCCAGTTTTCATGATTTTGCCGGCTCTGTCGTCGTCCACGCCATGGGCGGTTGGCTGGCACTGGCCGCGGTGCTGTTGCTGGGGCCGCGTAACGGGCGCTATCGGGAAGGGCGGTTGATCGCCTATCCGCCATCGAGCATCCCGTTTCTGGCGCTGGGGTCATGGATTCTGATTGTCGGCTGGTTCGGCTTCAACGTCATGAGCGCACAGACGCTGCAAGGTGTCAGCGGTCTGGTGGCAGTCAACTCATTGATGGCCATGGTGGGCGGTACGGTTGCCGCGCTGATTGTGGGGCGTAACGACCCCGGCTTTCTGCACAACGGGCCTTTGGCTGGCCTGGTTGCGATCTGTGCAGGATCGGATTTGATGCATCCAGTGGGTGCCTTGATCACCGGCGTTATCGCCGGCGCGTTGTTTGTCTGGTGTTTTACCGCGGCTCAGGTGCGCTGGAAAATCGATGACGTGCTGGGTGTCTGGCCTTTACATGGGCTGTGTGGCGTCTGGGGTGGCATCGCGTGTGGCGTCTTTGGCCAGACGGCTTTGGGCGGATTGGGTGGGGTCAGTCTCGTCAGCCAATTGATCGGCAGCGCGCTGGGGGTGATCGTGGCCTTGCTCGGCGGATTCCTGGTATACGGCGCAATCAAGATGATCACCGGCCTGCGCTTGAGCCAGGAGCAGGAGTACTACGGCGCCGATCTGTCGATCCACAAGATTGGTTCGGTCAGTCAGGAGTGAAGCAAGGGACTGCCGCACAGGATTCAGGCTCGACGCGGCCATTCGGGGCGGCCTAAAATACGGCACTCTTCATTCTTCCTGCGCAACGTTTAAGGGTGCCTTCATGCCTCCTGAATGCCAATTGTTCGGCACCCTTGGGTGTCACCTGTGCGAAGTCGCCGAAGCCGAACTGTTACCACTGGTCGAGCATGGCCTGCTGGTCGAGTTGATCGATATCGGCGAGAACGCGGCGATGGTGGACCAATATGGCCTGCGCATCCCTGTGCTGCGGCGAGTGGACACAGGGGCCGAGCTGGATTGGCCTTTCGATGCCGAACAGGTGGTCTTGTTCCTTCGGTAAACCCCTCCATCCGTCGCGGCCGGTCGTTAATCGATTGGCCAGCGAACGTCGATTCGTTTACTGTATGCATATACAGTTTGCGGATAGCTCCGTATGCCTCTCATCTTCCTTGCCCGCAATGAACCGATACAGGTCGGTGATTGACAGTGCGGTCGCATCCCGATTGAGCGAATCAAAAGATCACAACGAGAGCACAGCCATGGTCAATGTCGAACAACTTAAAAACAGCGTGAATCGCATGTCTACCGAGGTGGTCAGCGAGGCCGTGCTGGAGCTGCGTATGGACGGTCTCGTCACGGAGGGGAAAACTCCGTTTACCAAATTGCATTTCAATACCTGTTTCGCGGAAATCGAAGCGTTGTTCCAGCGTGCCGGCTACCACCGTCAGTTGGACGTGGTTGGCTATCAGGGCCTGCTTTATGCACTGTATGACCCGGCGCGCTGGGAAGCGGTGGATGTACTGCGCTGGCTCAAGGAATTCACTGAGGCAGCAGCCACGCAAACGCCGGTATTGGCACGTGGATGAGTGAGGTTGATTTGCGGTCATTAGGTTCTGCCAAGCCCTTGCGCGATAATGCGCCGCTAGCCAATCAACGCCGCCCGAGATTTTGAGCCTGCCCATGTCCGAGTCCGTTTTCTCCCCCGCGCAAAGCCAAGCCAGCACCCTGTATCTGCCTGCCGGGCGCTGGTCAACAGTGCTCGATTGTTTGTGCGCGCACTTTGCTGCCATCAGCCGGGAACAATGGCTGGACCGAATAGCCAGGGGACGGGTGCTGGATGCTCAGGGCGCAGTCATTACGCCGGAACTGCCTTATAAAGAAGGCTTGCGCGTTCATTACTTTCGCGAAGTGCCGAACGAAACGCCAATACCGGTGCTGGAGTCGATCCTGTATGCGGATGAGCATCTGGTGGTGGCGGATAAACCGCATTTTTTACCGGTCACGCCAGCGGGTGAATATGTCGAGCAAACTTTGCTCAGACGCTTGATTCGTCGCCTGGACAACCCTGATCTGGTGCCGTTGCACCGGATTGACCGGCACACGGCGGGCCTGGTGTTGTTCTCGGCGAACAAGGACAGTCGCTCGGCGTATCAGTCGCTGTTTCCAACGCGTCAGATCGACAAGCGTTATGAGGCCATTGCCCGGGCGTTGCCCGAGGTGCAATTTCCCCGCGTGCATAAAAGTCGCCTGGTCGCGGGCGAGCCGTTCTTTCGCATGCAGGAAGGGCCGGGCGCCAGCAACACGGAAACGCGCATTGAAGTCAGTGAACGCAATGGCGAATATTGGCGTTACGGCTTGTCTCCCGTGACCGGAAAAAAGCATCAGCTGCGCGTGCACATGGCCGCTTTGGGCGCGCCGATCTGCAATGACCCGTTTTACCCGGACGTGGTGAAAACCACGGTGGACGATTATAGCCAGCCGCTGAAGCTGCTGGCCCAGGGCCTGCGTTTCATTGATCCTTTGTCCGGGCAGCACAGGCACTTTGAGACGGAAATCAAGCTGCTGTGGTAGTCAGCGGAATAGGGTCTACAAGTCCGCCAGCCGCTCGCGACACAAGGCCGCAAGGGGTGCGGTAAAGGTCAGAGATCCTTAACGGTGCGAACCTGGTCTTTGTTGACGCGAGTTTCTTTGCCGTCGAGCTGTTTGAACTCGTAGAAGCCCGAGTTTTCGTCATACTTGGGCGTATCAACAGACTGGATTTCGCGACCGTCGTTGAGGGTGATTACCGTGGGCGAAGCACAACCTGCAAGGCTGGCGAGGCTCAATGCGAGCAGGAAGGCAGCGGGTAGGGTCCGTTGAGTCATTGTGTGTCTCCGTCAGGGGATGCTTTGGTTTTACTGAGGTTGAGACGTATACATCACTGGCAAGTTCCATGAATAGTGGTCAGGGGTCTCGATCACTGGTCTGGATCAACGAGTGGGCAGCTAAAATGGACGCTGTGATATAACAGCGGGCTGTTTCCCTCTCTCTGGATTGAGCCTATGAAAGCGAAGGCTGATACACCTTTTGTGCCATTGAACATCGCTGTATTGACCGTCAGCGACACCCGTACTCGGGAAACCGATACGTCCGGCCAGGTCTTCGTCGATCGCTTGACCGCCGCAGGCCATAGCCTGATCGAGCGAGTGCTGCTCAAGGACGATCTGTACAAAATCCGCGCTCAGGTCGCGACCTGGATTGCCGACGATGACGTGCAGGTGGTGCTGATCACCGGTGGCACAGGCTTCACCGGCCGCGACAGCACGCCCGAAGCCGTAACCTGCCTGCTGGACAAACAGGTCGATGGTTTTGGCGAGCTGTTCCGGCAGATTTCCGTGGCGGATATCGGTACCTCGACCGTGCAATCCCGCGCGCTGGCGGGCTTGGCCAACGGCACGCTGGTCTGCTGCCTGCCGGGTTCGACCAATGCCTGCCGCACCGGTTGGGACGGCATTCTTGCCGAGCAACTGGATTCACGTCACCGCCCCTGCAACTTCGTCCCCCACCTCAAGCAGGCCGAGCCTTGCGAAACCCGTGGATGAACTGATATGAGCCGCTCTGAAGCGCGACCGATGATGCCGGTCGAAGTGGCAATGGCGCACGTGCTGGAGATGGCTGAGGCGATGCCGATCCTTGAGCGTGAGCAGGTCGTACTGGCAGCCGCGCAAGGCCGGGTTCTGGCCGAGGCGCTGATTTCCACCCTGGATTTACCGCCGTGGTCCAACAGCGCCATGGACGGTTATGCGTTGCGCCTCGCGGACTGGACTGGCGAGCCGCTGGTGGTCAGTCAGCGGATCTTTGCCGGACAAGCGCCGGAGCCATTGGCACCCGGAACCTGCGCCCGGATTTTCACCGGCGCACCGGTTCCGGCCGGTGCCGATTGCGTGGAAATGCAGGAAAACACCGAAGTGCTGGGCGACCAGCGGGTGCGCTTCAGCCAGCCTATGCGCGTAGGGCAAAACATTCGTCCGCAAGGCCAGGAAACCACTGCCGGTGAGCAAGTGCTTGCCGCTGGCACGCGCATGGGGCCCATCGAGTTGGGTCTGGCCGCGTCGCTGGGACTGGCTGAGCTGAACGTAGTGCGGCGCATCCGCGTGGCGGTGCTGTCGACGGGCGACGAGTTGATTGAACCAGGTCTGCCGCTGGGGCCTGGCCAGATCTACAACAGTAACCGGGTATTGCTGTGCAGCTGGTTGCAGCGACTGGGTTGTGAGGTGGTGGATGCCGGGATTTTGCCGGACGATCTGGAAAAAACCCGCAACACGCTGGGCAGTCTGGGCCACGTCGATTTGATTCTGTCGACCGGCGGTGTGTCGGTGGGCGAGGCGGACTTTCTCGGACATGCTTTGCGTGAAGACGGTGAATTGTCATTGTGGAAACTGGCCATCAAGCCGGGGAAACCACTGACTTTCGGCCATTTTCGTGGTGTGCCGGTGATTGGCCTGCCGGGTAATCCAGCCTCGACGCTGGTGACGTTCGCTTTGCTTGCGCGCCCCTATCTGTTGCGCCGTCAAGGCGTCGCGGATGTTGCGCCGTTGCAGTTCCCGGTCCCCGCCGGTTTCACCTGGAACAAGGCTGGCGATCGCCGCGAATACTTGCGCGGGCGATTGGAACAGGGGCGCGCGGTATTCCACGGCAATCAGAGTTCGGGCATATTGCGCAGCGCCGCCTGGGCAGACGGCCTGATCGAAGTGCGTGAAGGCACGACCGTTGCCGAGGGCGATTACCTGAATTTCATTCCGTTGAGTGAGGTGCTGGGCTAACTACCGACGACCCCGTGCCTACAGGTGACCTGTGATCGGCAGCTCTTATCAAACACCGTTTAAATCATTGTTTTTAAAGAGCTTTTTGATGTACCGGATCAACCGTGGGAGCAGGCTTGCCTGCGAAGAGGCCGGTCGCACAAAGAAGAGCGTCATGACTTGCGAAATATTGTGCCTGATCCAAGGCTTTCGCAGCGGGACGCGTAGTTGCAAGCCTGCTCCCACATCTATGGTTACCCCCTTTTCTGCAATACTGTTTTTGATGCGTGTTTGGCTTGCTTTAATCTATCCGGCGTCTGGGGAATATCGCACCCCGCGCCTCGATGAAAATCGCGCCCGACGACCCTTGATAGAATGACGGCTTTTTCAGCCGTGTGGGAGCCCAGGGTATTCGTCAGGCCGGTATGCCGTTCACGTCATCTGTTATCCAGCATCGCAAAACCAGGTGGGTGGTGCTCGGGTGACAGCAGGGTCAGGCGCTCATCGCGCTTGGCCCTGCATCGAATTCGCTGTGATTGGCCGCGATTGCCCAGGCAATGCGGCCTAATTTGTTGGCCAGGGCGCAGACCACATGATTGCTGTGGTGTCGGCTCAGCAGTTGGCGGACCCAGTCTGCCAACGCGCCTTTCTGTCGATCCAGAGCGATCAAATAGACCCGCGCACACTGGATTAACAACCTTCTCTGGTTGGGATCGCCGCGCTTGCTGATCCCCAAAAGTCTCGGCTTGCCGCCTGTCGTGTACTGCTTGGGCACCAACCCGATCGACGCCGAGTAGTCGCGACCACACTTGTACTGCTTGCCATCGCCCAGCTCCGAGGCCAGGACGCTGGAGGTGATCGGGCCGACGCCCGGAATTGTCATCAAACGGCGAGCCAGATCATCTTCAGCGGCTTGGCGTTTGATTTGCCGGTCCATGTCCTTGATCTTCACCTCGAGGTAATTGAAGTGGCTATGCAGCTCTAACAGCAGCGCTTTGAAAGCAGGCGGGATGCTCTTTTGATCAAGCAGGACGGGGAGCTCTCTGATTGATTTGTGGCTGGCACTCAACGCAATACCGATCTCCAGAAGGATGCAGTGAATCCGATTTGACGTCGCTATGCGGTCTCTGACGAAAGCATCGCGCACCGTAATCAACAGGCCCTGCGCTTGCCGGACTTCGGTTTTTGGCGAGACAAAATGAATATTCGGACGCTTGCGTGCTTCGTAAATCGCTTCGGCATCGGCAAAGTCATTTTTGTTGCTTTTGAGCATTGGCTTCACGTGCTTGGCGGCAATCAGCTTGGGCGTATGCCCGAGTTTGATCAGCTCACGCGCTAGAAAATGGGCACCGCCACAGGCCTCCATCACCACGGTGCAAGGGTCGAGGTTGGCAAAGAATGGCAACAGCGTCACGCGAGTGAGCTTCTTGCGAAGAATCTCCTTCTCGCGACTATCAAACTCAATAGCGTGGAAGCACTGTTTTCCCAGATCAACACTCACGACTTCTACACGATTCATGGCAATGGTCTCCGTTAGGTGCCCGATGAAAGCTTAGTGGCGTTTCACCGGGCGGGACGGGGGGTAACCATTTCATTAGAATCCAGTCCCGGCACCATCAATTTGCCTGGCAGCATAGAATCTCCCACAAGTATCAGCCCATTACATCTCGACCTGATCCCACTGGGTGACTTCCACGCAGCGGATAGTCTTGCCTGTGGCCTGTTCAACCCGTCTAGCCACCTCCGGGTCATCGGCGAAGGGGAGCATGCTGGCTTCGTCGATGCTCTGGGTGCTGCTGTTTTTCAGGCACAGCTGGGTAACCACGAAGAAAAACACCACGGCGGCGATTCCCAGCCACTCGTAACCTGATTCGATCATAAAGTAGGGCCTTGTCAGAAAGGCGGGAGCCACGCTGTACTCCCGCAGTAAGGTCAGGCGAACTGTGCTTGCTGCTCGGCGAGCACCGGACTGGCCACGCGCACGGTGCGCCAGGTGTTGTAGGCCATCAGCAACATACCGGTCAGGAAAAACACGCCGCCGGTAAAACGCACGATGTACCCTGGATGGCTGGCCTGCAACGCTTCGACGAACGAGTAGGTGAGGGTGCCGTCGTCATTCACTGCCCGCCACATCAGGCCTTGAGTGATGCCGTTGACCCACATCGAGGCGATGTACAGCACCGTACCGATGGTCGCCAACCAGAAGTGCAGGTTGATCAGGCCAACGCTGTACATTTGCTCCCGACCGAAGACTTTCGGAATCATGTGATACATCGAACCGAAGGTGATCATCGCCACCCAGCCCAGCGCCCCGGCATGGACGTGGCCGATGGTCCAGTCGGTGTAGTGGGACAGGGCGTTGACGGTCTTGATCGCCATCATCGGGCCTTCGAAGGTCGACATGCCGTAGAAGGCCAGTGACACCACCAGAAACCGCAGGATCGGGTCGCTGCGTAACTTATGCCAAGCGCCCGAGAGGGTCATCATGCCGTTGATCATGCCACCCCAGCTCGGCGCAAGCAGAATCAGCGACATCGCCATGCCCAGCGACTGCGCCCAATCCGGCAAGGCGGTGTAATGCAAATGGTGCGGGCCAGCCCAGATGTACAGGGTGATCAGCGCCCAAAAGTGAATGATCGACAACCGATAGGAATACACCGGCCGCCCAACCTGCTTGGGCACGAAGTAATACATCATGCCGAGGAAGCCGGTAGTGAGGAAAAACCCTACGGCGTTATGCCCATACCACCATTGCACCATGGCATCGGTAGCGCCGGCATACACCGGATAGGATTTGAACCAGCTCACCGGAATCGACAGATGGTTGACTACGTGCAGCATGGCGATGACCACGATAAATGCGCCGAAGAACCAGTTACCGACGTAAATGTGGGAGGTCTTGCGGCTGATCACGCTGCCGAAAAAGACGATGGCGTAAGCGATCCAGACGACGGTCATCCACACTGCGCCGCTGAACTCGATTTCGGCGTATTCCTTGGTCGTGGTGTAGCCCAGCGGCAGGCTGACCAACATGATTACGATCACTGACTGCCAGCCCCAGAAGGTAAACGCGGCGAGCCTGTCGGAAAACAGCCGTACCTGACAGGTGCGTTGTACTGCGTAATAGCTTGCGGCGAACTGCGCGCTGCCGGCGAACCCGAAAATCACCAGGCTGGTGTGCAAGGGGCGCAGTCGGCCGAACGTGGTCCAGGGCAAGTCCAGGTTCATCTGCGGCCAGACCAGTTGCGAGGCGATCCAGACGCCAACGGCCATTCCGATGACGCCCCACACCACGGTCGCCACGACGAATTGCCGGACCACCTTGTAGTTGTAGGCCTGCCCGATGTGTTCTGTGCTCATGGTTGAGTTTCCATCAATCCATTGCTTGCCAGGCCCCCGCGGTCTGGCACGAGGCTGCACTGTAGAAACTGTGAGGCCAACAAAACAGACTCAGAAAACGCAAAGAAAAGCGGAGCAGACGACCCGAAATCAAAGTGTCTGATACGGTTTTTTTTACCCAGCCTGAAGCTGTTTTGCGCCGCTGTCCTTCGCCATAGTCTCAAGTCTCGACAACTGCCTCGACCTGCGAAGAAGGCAGCCAGCACTGATGAGCTTGAGGGGGTGAACGATGTATCAATACGACGAGTACGACCGTGCGTTGGTCTTTGAACGGGTCGCGCAGTTTCGTGATCAGGTGCAGCGCTTCCAGAGTGGCGATCTAAGCGAAGAAGAGTTTCTGCCGCTACGCCTGCAAAATGGCCTGTACCTGCAAAAGCACGCTTACATGCTGCGGGTGGCCATTCCGTACGGCACCTTGAGCGCCGGGCAAATGCGCACGTTGGCCAGCATCGCCCGCGATTACGATCGTGGGTACGGCCATTTCACCACTCGGCAGAACATGCAGTTCAACTGGATCGAGCTGGCGCAGGTGCCGGACATTCTCGAGCGCCTGGCCGGTGTCGAGATGCACGCAATCCAGACGTCCGGTAACTGTGTGCGCAATATCACCACCGAAGCCTTCGCCGGGGTCGCCGCCGACGAGTTGCTCGACCCGCGTCCGCTGGCCGAGATCCTGCGGCAATGGTCGACCATCAACCCGGAGTTCCTGTTTCTACCGCGCAAATTCAAGATCGCTATCTGTTCAGCAGAGCAGGATCGGGCGGCGATTCAGATGCATGACATCGGGCTGTACCTGTACCGCGACGAGGCCGGACAGATGCTGCTGCGGGTGCTGGTCGGTGGCGGGTTGGGGCGTACACCGATTCTCGGGCTGCAAATCCGTGAAGGTTTGCCCTGGCAGCACCTGCTGTCGTATGTCGAAGCGGTGTTGCGGGTTTATAACCGACATGGGCGGCGGGACAACAAGTACAAGGCGCGGATCAAGATTCTGGTCAAAGCCTTGGGCATCGACGCCTTTTCCCGCGAAGTCGAGCAAGAGTGGCAATACATCAAAGACGGCCCGGCGCAGCTGACGGATGAGGAGTTTCAGCGTGTCGCCTCAGCCTTCGTAGCCCCGGCCTACGCCAGGTTGTCGGACACCGATCTGGACTTCGGTTCGCATCTGACGCAAAGCCCTGCGTTCGCGCGCTGGGTCTCACGCAATGTGCAGCCGCATAAAATCCCCGGCTATGTCAGCGTGGTGCTGTCGACCAAACCCGGAATCAGCGCACCGCCGGGGGACGTGACCGCGGAGCAAATGGACGCGGTGGCCGATTGGTCGCAATTGTTCGGGTTCGGTGAAATCCGCATTGCCCATGAACAGAACATCGTTTTACCGGACGTTCGCAAATCCGATTTGCATGCGCTGTGGTGCCTCGCCTCCGAAAGCGGGCTGGGCGCCGCCAACATTGGGCTGTTGACCGACATCATCGCCTGCCCGGGCGGCGACTTCTGCGCGTTGGCCAATGCCAAGTCGATCCCGATTGCGCAAGCCATTCAACAGCGTTTCGACGACCTGGATTATCTGCACGATCTGGGTGAGGTCAGCCTGAATATCTCCGGCTGCATGAACGCCTGCGGCCACCATCACATTGGCAATATCGGCATTCTGGGCGTCGATAAAAATGGCAGCGAGTGGTATCAGATTACCCTCGGTGGCTCTCAAGGTAAGGCGGCTGCCTTGGGCAAAGTGATCGGGCCGTCTTTCAGTGCCGACCAGGTCCCGGACGTGATCGAAATGATCGTCTCTACCTTCAGCGATTACCGGGAAAGCGAGGAGAGCTTCGTGCAGACCGTCAATCGCATCGGTCTGGAGCCCTTCAAAGAACGCGTCTACAAGAAAGTCGAAGCCGAGGTGGCACCGTGAACAATGTGCTGAAACTTAAAGCGGGCCTGGCGCATGTCGCGGCCCTCGATCCGTGGACGCTGATTCGCGAAGCACAAGGGGAACTGCCGAGCGGGCCATTGTTATTGCCAGTGTCCCGTTGGTGGTCGCGTCAGGATCGAGCGACTCTGGCCGGTGAGCGCTTGAGTCTTGACGGAGTCTGGCTTGGGCCCGATGACGAAGTCGAAACCTTGAAACCGGTTCTGTCGGTATTGCCATTGATTGCCGTGGACTTCCCCAGCTTTCGCGATGGTCGGGGTTACAGTCAAGCGTACCTGCTGCGCACCCGCCTTGGCTGGGGAGGTGAGCTACGGGCCATTGGCGATGTGTTGCGCGATCAACTCAGCCATATGCGCCAGTGCGGCTTCGATTGTTTTGCCGTGCGCGAGGATAAATCGATCGAAGATGCGCTCAAGGGCCTGGCCGGCGTCAGTGTTGCGTATGGCCGCTCCGCGATCGAGCCACGGCCGCTATTCAGGCGTCGCTGACTCCTCTTGCAGCCGGTCCGCTTCGAACAACTTCTCCAGTTCGGTTCGGGCTTCGCGGGCGGTCTGCAATACTTTCGCGGCGTCGTCATAGACCAGATGCTGGGCGGCCAGCAGCTGCTCATCGTGGCGCTTGAAGCGGCTGATCCGTGCATCGGCTTGAGTCTGGCTAAGGCCCAGCCCCACCAACGTACGTCGGCTCATCTCCAGGCTGGAATAAAAGGTTTCCCGTACCGCTTGAGCGCCCACGTCCATCAGTCGGTGCACATGCTGACGGTTGCGCGCCCGGGCGATGATTTTCATGTGCGGGTACAGCTTGCGCACCAGCTCGGCAGTCTTGATGTTGGTGTCCGGATCGTCGGTGGCGATGATGAAAAATTCGGCTTGATCGACTTTCGCCGCGCGCAGGATCTCCGGGCGCAACGGGTCGCCGTAGAACGCCGGTATATGGCCGAAACTGCGGGAAAATTCGATGGATTCCACGGAGGTGTCCAGCGCCACGAAGGGGATTTTTTGCGCCCGCAGTATCCGCGAAATGATCTGGCCCATACGGCCCATGCCAGCGATCACCACACGCGGTGAATCGCTGTCGATATCACGGTACTCGTCCGGCACCACCTGCGGGGTGGGTTTAGGTTTGAGCAATCGCGAAATCAGCAGCAACAACAACGGTGTCAGCGCCATGGACAGGGTAATGGTCAGTACCAGAATGTCGTACAGCCGCGCCTCGAACAGTCCTTGATCGCGGCCGATCGTGAACACCACGAAAGCAAACTCACCTCCGGCAGCCAATACTACGCCCAGACGTAACGCGCTTCTCAGGCCCAGGCCACTGGCCAGGCGCCCGATGCAAAACAGCAACGGCAGTTTGATTAGAATCAGCAGCAGTGTCAGGCCCAGCACCGTCATCGGAGCGCTGAAGAGCAGGCTGATATTGGCGCCCATGCCAACGCTGATGAAAAACAATCCGAGCAACAAGCCTTTGAAGGGTTCTATCTGCGATTCCAGCTCATGACGGTATTCGGAGTCGGCCAACAGCAGTCCTGCGAGAAACGCACCGAGGGCCATCGACACGCCCACAAGATCCATCAGCCAGGCGGTGCCGATCACCACCAACAGTGCGGTGGCGGTCGAGACCTCCTGCAAACCGGTCTTGGCGACGATACGAAACACCGGTTTCAACAGGTAACGCCCACCGACCACCACAATCGCGATACTGCCCAACACCCGCAGGCCGTGGGCCAGGTCATCGGCGGTGCTGGCGTTGTGATCGACGCCGGCGAGCAACGGCACCATGGCGATCAACGGAATTGCCGCGATGTCCTGAAACAGCAGGATGGCGAAGGCCAGACGTCCATGAGGGCTGTTCAATTCCTTGCGCTCGGCCAGGCTTTGCAGGCCGAAGGCGGTAGATGACAGCGCCAACCCCAGACCCAACACCACCGCGCTGTTCAGCGGCTGGCCGAAGGCAAACAGGGCGACGCTGCCAATGACCATTCCAGTCAGCAGCACCTGCGCCAGCCCGACGCCAAACACTGCCTTGCGCATCACCCACAAGCGACGTGGCGAGAGCTCAAGGCCGATGATGAACAGCAGCAGGACCACGCCCAGCTCGGAAATATGACTGACGCTTTGTGGATTGCCGATCAGGCCCAGCACTGACGGCCCGATGATGACTCCGGCAAACAGATACCCCAGCACGGCGCCCAATTGCAGACGTTTGGCCAGCGGCACGGTCAATACTGCAGCGAGCAGAAACACAACGGCGGCCTGCAGCAGATTGCCTTCGTGGGGCATGGTGAGCTCCTGGATTCGTTACGGTTTGATCAACTGGAATAGTGGGGCATTAAATCATGGGAGGTTTACCTCATCAGCGTTCATTGAGTGCTGATCGGGATCACTGGTTGATCACGGCAGTCGCTCTATCGGATTAATGCGTGGTTGAGTATTCGCTCTCGGGAGTGATGGATAAAAAATCCCGCTACGAGAGCGGACTAAATCAGCGGTAACATAGGGTCGCATTTGTGCAGAACAAATGATCTCTACGAGCATTCAGGAAACCGCAATGACCAACAAACAGCGTTTGACGTATTCGATTCTGATCGCCCTCACGGTGCTGGCGATCATGCTGGGCTTGTCGCATCTACAGAACAGCGGCGTGATCACCGAGAAGACCTTTCAATACATCGCCATCGCCGTTGCGGTGCTGGTGGTGATCATCAACGGGTTCATGCGCCGCAAGGTCAAACCCTGACGTCTATCGACAGGCGCGGGATCAATGAGTAGCGCCATTACCTCCCAATAAATACATCGGAGTTTCAAATGTCTGCATCCGGCGATACCGCTGTCCAGGTCGAGACGCAAAACATTTCCTTCCCTGAGTTGGTCGAGCTGCTGCGCCAGATCTTCCAACGCAACGGCACCTCCCCGGAAGTGGCCAGTATCCTGGCCGAAAATTGCGCCAGCGCTCAGCGTGACGGTGCCCATAGCCACGGTATTTTTCGCATTGCCGGTTACCTTTCAACCCTGGCCAGTGGTTGGGTGGACGGTAAGGCTGTGCCCAAGGTCGAGGACGTCGGGGCTGCGTTTATCCGGGTCGATGCGGCCAATGGATTTGCTCAACCGGCATTGGCAGCAGCCAGGTCGTTGCTGGT
Organism: Pseudomonas sp. ASL3; assembly: GCF_056680425.1. Lineage (NCBI taxonomy): Bacteria > Pseudomonadati > Pseudomonadota > Gammaproteobacteria > Pseudomonadales > Pseudomonadaceae > Pseudomonas > Pseudomonas sp. ASL3. Next base: position 1,737,787 of record NZ_CM155281.1, read on the forward strand.
GGAAAAGGCTAAAAATGCCGGGATCGCTGTCCTGGCGATTCGCAACTCGCACCATTTCGCTGCTCTGTGGCCCGATGTCGAGCCGTTCGCACGTGAAGGGCTGGTGGCGTTAAGCGTGGTCAACAGTATGACGTGCGTGGTGCCTCATGGTGCACAGCGCCCGTTGTTCGGCACCAATCCCATTGCGTTTGCCGCACCGCGTGCCGGTGGCGATCCGATTGTGTTCGACCTGGCCACCAGCGCCATCGCCAACGGTGACGTGCAGATCGCCGCCCGCAAGGGTGCAATGCTGCCAGCCGGCATGGGCGTGGATCGCGCTGGACAACCGACCGAGGACCCCAAGGCCATCCTCGATGGCGGCGCGCTGCTGCCGTTTGGTGGCTATAAGGGCTCAGCGCTGTCGATGATGGTCGAACTGCTCGCGGCCGGGCTCACGGGCGGCAACTTCTCCTTCGAGTTCGACTGGTCCAAACATCCTGGCGCGCAAACCCCCTGGACGGGCCAACTGTTTATCGTCATCGACCCGAACAAGGGCACCGGGCAGAACTTTGCCGAGCGCAGTGAGGAGTTGGTCCGGCAGATGCACGGCGTCGGTCAGGAGCGCATGCCCGGCGACCGCCGCTACCTGCAACGCGCCAAGGCCCAAACCCAGGGTATCGACATTCCTGTGGCTGAACTGGCACGGTTGCGGGAGCTGGCGGGGGTTTAGGATCACGTCTAGAGGGTGGGGTGGGACTCAAAGCCCGCCCAGATAGTCCATCTTGCCGACAGCCACGCCTTTGTGGCGCAGGATGTCGTAGGCCGTGGTCAGGTGGAAATAGAAGTTTGGCAGGGCGAAATTCAACAGGTAATCCTGCTGGCTGAAGGTTAGCGCCTGGCTCGGGGTCTTGACGATCACCGTGTTGCCGGCATTGGCCTGGTATTGCTCAGGCGTCAGGCTATGCATGAAGGTTTGTGTATTGGCAATGCGCTCTCGCAGTTGCTCAAGGGTGGTTTCGGTATCGGGAAAGCTCGGCGCCTGTACGCCGGCCAGCCGCGCAGTACAGAATTTCGCAGCATCGCTGGCGCTCTGGACCTGACCAATCAGGTTAAACATGTCGGGCGCGAGACGGGCCTGCAACAGCTCGTCGATCTCCATGCCATTGGCGCTGGAGTGGTCGACTGCCTTATCCAGCAACGTCGAGAGATTGTTGAGACCGCGCAAAAACACCGGAACAGACAGTTGGTAATAAGACAGGCTCATGCTGATTCCTCAAACGTTCGATAAGGGGATGTATCGACTGACAATCGTCGATCCTTGACGAGCATTTGGCAAGGTGCTCATGCGGTGAGCTTGAATGACGGACGAATGCGGGCGATCAATGTGGGTAAATCCCCTCCCGAAATGTTCAGCTGTTTCAGGTCGATATTCTCGTGGGCAAGCCTTGTGAGAAATTGGTCTAGATCGGCAGCGACCCGCTCGGGTAACTCGATTTGTGCCGCTGGACTTAGCAATTGAGAAATGCGCAACACATCGTTGCGGTGCTTTTTGATATTTCTACTATCGACATCCTGTCCTTCGAGCTTGCGTCGGCTCAGATCCAGCCAGGCATTGGCCTTGAGGGGAATCAACCGTTCTGGGCCTATGAAGGACAAACCATCAGCAGTCTGCCTGCCGGTAATAATGAAGTTGTAATAATCCTCATCCAGCAAGATTGCCGAAAGGCTTGATACAGCCTCGTCAACGGGAATGGGTGAAAGTTCGGCTCCAGGCATCAAGATCAACCCGTCGGGAATGCGAGAAAAAAGCTCCAGCATGAGAGGGAAGCTCTCATCCTGTGGCTTCTGGAATCGATAAAACTGCGGCGCACCATCACTGCGCTGAGCGATCTGATAATGACCGGCTGCAATGAACTGCCAGAAGATTTCTGCGAAGTTGGCATCCAGCGCTTCGATAATCAGAACGATATCCAAGTCCTTGGTTGCCCTGAAAGCAAGGCCCGCCTCATCCATGACTTTGGCACTCGCAACGCCGCCAATAAGAACGTAGCGGTCAGTAAAATCCGCAAAGAAACGGGTGAAGACATCCAGTCCTCTTACCATTCGATATTTTCCTCAAAATCGGCCAATGCCATTTGTACGCGTTCGTCAGGGTGGCCCTGGAGGCTGAGTATTAGCGAAAAAGGATCTGCCTCTTCAGCGTTTGGCAGGAGCCAGGGTGAATAGCTCCAAACCTCGATCATGAGCGGCTGCCGTTGATCCATTGCTGAAAACTCCTGCCCCGAACCCTTAGCGATCTTGATGATTTCAGTGTTGGTAGCCACTGTTGTTCGCGATGCGGCTGTGAGCATCGTTCGTGTGGCAAGCAAGGTTTCACCTGCACGGATTTTCCTTGAAGACGAATCGAGGTCACCGTACAGCTGCTTTTTTACCGGTGTCGAAAGCAGCGGACGTATTTGCGTCCAAAGTTCTTGAGGGCTCTTAGCAAAAAACTCCACCCAGCGCTCTCGCCCCTGGGTTATCGGTTGCGCGATGTTGAAACCAATCATTTCTTTGGCTGCGCGGGAAAGGGTCATTTCGGTATAACCCAGCTCTGCACCCAGCAGGCTTGGATGGTTTTTTTGTTGCCATACACCGAGTAAGGCTCGAATCAACAGCGCTTGAGTCGCGGGAGACACCCGCACGTTATCCTTTGCCTCTTTCTTTCTGAAATACTCGCGTAGATCCACGGCCAGTTCGGGGATGTAAGTCTGGTTGCCTGGCACGACAAAGGACACCTGCCCATCGATCAATGTTTTGCGCTCATACGAGGCCAACTCCTCGAACAACAATACCGGCGTGACATCAGTGAGGTTTCTCACCGTCCGAATATGTTTTTTAACCTGCACTAACCCCGGATAGTCGGCGCGAAACCGCATGAGTAAACAGGGCGTGTCCAGAAGTCGGATCAGGCGGAATTCGTAGGTGTCGATCAGGAAATAAGGCAACGCGCCATCTGCGGCCCAGCGCTCCATTTGAATGGATAAACCGAACAGCGTTTGAAGGTAATGTTGTGTGCTGTCAAAGATGTTCATGGGAGCGCTATATAACTTAATATCTGCACGTTAACATCGTTGATGTTAACGTGCAAAAACAATGTTACATTGCGGTGATTCCTTTCGCGCAAAACTGTCACCATCGTGCCCATTGGCACCCTGTACATCACACCCCATACCAACGTTTCAATCAGTACGGTTTGCCCGGCCGCAACGCCCGCCACCTCCCATGCCCGCTTCGGTGCTATACCCGCGGACTTGCTCGATGTTTTCGCAATCAACTGCCATGTTCTTTAGCTCCTGTTTGAATGGATTCATCCGTAAGGCCGGCTCAATTTCTCCATCGCTGCGTCAGCAATGAAGGACGAGCGACTTTTGATGTTGTGGTCGCGGACATAGCGGTCGATGCGTTGGATGACGAAGCCGGGGAGGGTGACGTTGACCTTTTCGGTCTTGCCCAGATAAGGCGAGATATCGATTTCCAGCATGCCCCAGCCCATTGCGGCGTAGTCGGGGTGGTTGTGATGGTCCATGGCCGATGTAGGCATGGGCACGGCGTGACCGTTAGCTGCCATTTCCTCGAGCATGATGTGGGCGATTTCTATGGCTGCGTTGTAGGCGTCTTCGAAGGTATCGCCTGCGGTCACTGCACCAGGGATGTCGGGAATATGAATGCCGATGGCGGTGTTTTCGTCACCCCATTCTATGGCGATTGGGTATTGCATGGTGCTCTCCTGCAAAAGTGTCAGGCAAGGCTGGGCTGGATCAACCATGCGCGCCTCCTGATGCTTCGAACTGTCCCGACCGGCAAATCCTTTTTCGGGTGGGGGACAGGGATTGTGTTTGGGTTGCAGGGGTGCGTAAAAATGTGGTGACTGCCTTTGATCCTTTGAAGCGTCCAGCCTGCCGCTTCAAGTTCTGCTATCAACTCCCTGCTCTTCACCATCAGCTCCTTTTGAATCAGATAGCGCTGAATGGTGTGGCTGGGGTTATCTTAAGGCAATAGAAAAGATGTATCCAGAGTTATAATTTACCCAGCTGCTCCCGATACGGCAAATCCGGCCCAACCTTGGTGCAGGTCAGTGCGGCGGCGGCTACGGCGAATGTGAGCATGTCGTCGATAAGCTCTCGAGACAGCGATTCCAGTTTGTCCGGGGCGTCGAGTTGGCGTTCGCTAAGGAAGGTGATCAGTGCGGCCTGGAAGGTATCGCCTGCGCCGACCGTGTCGGCCGTGATGACGTCACGGGCGGGCACCGACCAGCTTCCATGTTGCCGGGTGAAGACGCTGGCGCCCTGGCTCCCGCGGGTCAGGAACACCAGTTGGCAGCGTTTGTTCAACCAGCCCTGAGCCACGCTCTGTGGGTCGCGATCCGGGTAGAGCAGGGACAGGTCTTCGTCGCTGACCTTGATAATGTGTGCGTGCTCGGCAAACGCGGCGATTTGCTCGCGCCAGCGCTGGATATTCGGCTCCGGATTCAGGCGCACGTTCGGGTCCAGGGTGATCAGGCGTTGATTGCTTTCGCGCTCGACCAGTGCCAGCAAGGTGTCGGCGACAGGGCGCACGACCAACGAAAACGAGCCAACATGAATGCCGCGCACCTGCTCATTCAGCGTCGGCAGGTGTTGATGTTGCAATTGTCGGTCGGCGCAGCCTTCGCCGCGAAAGCTGTAGTGAGGTGAACCGTCGGCACCCACAGCGACCATCGCCAACGTGGTGGGTGCGTCGAAGTCGATCAGGTAGTAGGGTCGCACACCTTCTTCATCGAGCACCGTGCGCAGGCGCCGGCCCAGATAGTCGGTGGAGAGCCCGGCAAAGAAAGCCGCATCGATTCCCAAACGGCTTAGCCCCACCGCGACGTTGAACGGTGAGCCGCCGGCAATGGCCTGGAAGCCCAGTTTATTGCTTTGCCCGCTGCTATCCGGTTGGCTGAAAAAATCGAACAGCGCTTCGCCACAGACTAGAAACATAAACGCTCCATCAACATAAGGGGGTCCACGGCGTTTAAAGTGCCGGTAAGTGAGTGCGATAGCGGTCATAGACCTGCTGATAAGCAACGACATTCTCGCGGATTGGCTGCGTTTCGCTGTTTGCATCGAGGCTGACGCAGCGCTGACACAATGCTTGCAACCCCTGATTCTGCCCCATTTCTTCGGACCAGCACCACGCTGCCTGAATCGCTGCGCCGAGTGCCGCCGCTTCGCTGTGTTCGGTACAGATGACGGGAGTGTCCATGATGTCAGCGACGATTTGCCGCCAGACTGCGCTTTTCGCGCCGCCGCCGATCAAACGGATGGCCTCGCTCTTGATGCCATTGGCGCGCAGCAGGTCCAGGCCGTAGCGCAAGCCAAAGGTGGTGCCCTCGACTACCGCCCGGCACAGGTTGGCCTGGCTCAGGTTGGTGCTGTCGAGCCCCAGAATACTGCCGGTGGCATGGGGCAGGGCGGGCACTCGCTCACCGTTGAGAAAGGGCAGCATCAACACGCCTTCAGCGCCGATCGGCGCCTGGGTAATCGAGCGGTTGAAGCCGTCTATGTCCAGCGCGAACAGTTCGCGAATTGCGCTGGTGGCGTTGGTCAGGTTCATGGTGCAGATCAACGGCAGCCAACCGCCAGAAGAAGAACAGAAGGTCGCCACGGAGGCTTGATCGCTGACCTGTGGCTGGTCGGCATAGGCGTACACCGTGCCCGAGGAACCCAGGCTCATGGTGATGGAACCTGGCTGGATATTGCCGGTGCCGATGGCGCCCATCATGTTGTCGCCACCACCGCTGGCGACAATGGCGTGCGGGTTAAGCCCCAGCCGTTGGGCGATCTGCGGACGAATCGTGCCTACGGCTTGCTGTGCTTCGATCAGCTGCGGCAACGCGCGGCTCAAGCGGCCGCTGGGGTCGATATGTTCGAGCAGCGCCACGTCCCAACGGCGGGTGCGCACGTTGAAGTAGCCGGTGCCGGACGCATCGCCGAATTCGCTGCAACAGCGTCCGGTCAGCCAGTAGTTGAGGTAATCGTGGGGCAGCAGGATCTTGTCAATGCGCTCGAAAAGCTCGGGATGCTGCTCCTTGGTCCAAAGCAGTTTCGACACGGTATAGCCCGGTGCAATGGCAACGCCCAGGCGCGCCAGAGAACCGGCTTCGCCACCGAGATAGTCCAGCAGTCGATCGTTTTCCGAGGCGGACTCGGTGTCACACCACAGCTTGGCCGGGCGTAACACCTCGCCGTATTGATCAAGCAACACCAGTCCGTGCTGCTGCCCGGAAACGCCGATTGCCTGAATCTGCAACCCGCTGACGCCTGCTTCTGCCAACGCGCCATGGGTGGCGTGTTCGAACGCCGTCAGCCACTGCTGTACATCCTGCTCGCGCCGGCCGTTGGCGGCGCTGATCAGGCTGTGCGCCGCCGAGCCCTGGCCAAGGACCTTACCGCTTGCTGCGTCGAGGACAATCGCCTTGGTGCCTTGGGTGCCGCAATCGATACCGAGAAACATGGGCACCTCAGCCTTCTTTGGCCAGCAGATTTTCCAGGGTCTTGCTGACGCCCAGTTCCCGCAGGCTGTTGAGGTTATGTTCGAACGCGGCGACAAACTCGGCGGACTGTGGAATCGCCGTGCCAAATATCTCTTCAACCTCCAGCAAGCGCTGGGTGATCAGTACATCGTCGGCGACCAATGCCTGACAGAACTCAGACCGCGGGTCGGGGATTGGGTAGATATTGCCGGCTTCATCCTCGCCCTTGAGGTACAAGGCCCAGGCCGCCACCACCAGCGACGCGCGGTCGAGGTTGCGCTGATCGAGAATCAGACGATTGATGGTCGGGACAGTGAACTTGGGAAACTTCGACGAGCCATCCGAGCAAACCCGCGCCAACTGGTCAGCAATCGCTCGATTGGAGAAGCGTTCAATCAGCGTGTCCTTGTAGCTTTCAAGATCGATGCCCGGCACCGAAGCCAATTGTGGCGTGACATCAAGGTCCATATAGGCGCGGATGTACTGGACAAGCAGCGGATCCTCCATGGTCTCGTGGACGAAGCGGTAGCCTTGCAAAAAGCCCAGATAGGTCAGCGCCAGGTGACTGCCATTGAGTAGTTTGATTTTCATCTCTTCGTAAGGTGTCACGTCGTCGGTGAACTGCACGCCGACCTTTTCCCAGGCCGGGCGACCGTTGACGAAGGTGTCTTCCAACACCCATTGCACGAACGGTTCGCAGACCACCGGCCAGGCGTCGTCGATACCTTCTTCATCATGTAACTGAAGTCGGTGGGCAGTACTGGTCATCGGCGTGATGCGGTCGACCATGGCGTTGGGGAAGCTGACGTTGGTGGCGATCCAGTCATGCAGATCGGCGTCGCGCAGGGCGGCGAAGGCCAGCAAGGCCTTGCGCGCGACGGCGCCGTTGTGCGGCAGGTTGTCACACGACATCAAAGTAAAGGCTGGCGTAGCGTTCGCGCGGCGTTTAGCCAGGGCCGCGCAGAGCAGGCCGAACACGGTTTTTGGCGCGGTCGGGTGCGCCAGATCGTGCTGGATTTGCGGCAAGTGCGCCATGAACTCGCCGTTGCTATCGTCGATGCAATAGCCGCCCTCGGTGATCGTCAGCGAGACGATACGAATCTCGGGACTGGCCAGTTTGTCGATCAGCCTCTGTACGCCATCTTCAGCCAGCAACATGTCGCTGATAGCGCCGATGATGCGGGTTTCGGTGTCGTAAGTGTCGCCTAGCTCATAGAGCGTATAGAGGTAGTCCTGTCCTGCGAGGGCGTCACGCACGGCGCGATCCTCCGGGCGCAAGCCGATCCCGCAGATGCTCCAGTCAAGACCTTCGCCAACGTTCATCAACGCGTCGGTATAGAACGCCTGATGCGCGCGATGAAAACCGCCAACACCGATGTGGGCGATGCCCTGACGCGTTTCGCTCGGTGAGTAGGCAGGTCGGGCGATGTGCTTTGCCAGTTGCGAAAGGTTCTGCTTGTTGAGCTTCATGGTAACGATCTCGCTTAGGCGGCGACCTGCAAGGCTTTGGTGATCACCAGGCCCTGGGCGTCGAACAAATGGCAGTGGGCGCTATCCAGATGCAGGTTCAGTGTCTCGCCATATTTACTGGCCAGATCCCCGCGGATACGCATGGTCAGGGCTTCGCCTGAAGCGGTACGCACATGGCAATAGGTGTCGCTGCCCAGGCGCTCGCTGACGTCAGCAATCACCTGCATCTGGCAGTCGCCATCCTTGGCGATATTCAAGTGCTCCGGGCGAATCCCCAGGGTCACCGCGCTGCCGACACTCAAGTTGGCGCCGCTCAACGGCAGATTGACTTTGGTTCCGGCGTCCAGAGCGACTTCGCAGCCGTTGCTACCGATGCGGCTGATGGTGCCCTTGAGGAAACCCATTTTGGGCGTGCCCAGAAAGCCTGCGACGAACAGGTTGGCCGGATGATGGTACAGCTCCAGGGGCGAGCCGACCTGTTCCACTTTGCCGCCGTTGAGGACCACGACCTTATCGGCCAGGGTCATGGCTTCGACCTGATCGTGGGTCACATAGATCATGGTTGCTTGCAGTTCTTTATGCAGGCGCGACAGTTCCAGTCGGGTCTGCACACGCAGGGCGGCATCGAGGTTGGACAAGGGTTCGTCGAACAGGAAGATCTTCGGGTTGCGCACGATGGCCCGGCCAATCGCCACGCGTTGACGCTGACCGCCGGACAGTTGTTTCGGCTTACGCTCCAGCAACGGTTCCAGCTGCAGAATACGTGCGGCCTCGCTGACCTTGCGTTTAATCTCGGCCTTGTCGCCGCCCGCCAGATCGAGGGCAAAGGACATGTTCTTGCGTACGGTCATGTGCGGGTACAGGGCGTAGGTCTGGAAAACCATGGCCAGATCGCGCTTGGCCGGGGTGACCTGGGTGATGTCGCGGCCATCGAGTTCGATGGTGCCGGCGGTGACCTCTTCAAGCCCGGCGATCAAGCGCAGCAGGGTCGACTTGCCACAACCTGACGGGCCGACGAACACCACGAACTCCTTATCGCGAACATCCAGGTCGATGCCTTGGATGATGGCGTTACCGTCGAAGCCTTTTTGCAGATTTCTGATGCTCAGGTTAGCCATGATGGCCTCCAGTCTTATTCTTGAGAGACTATTTGACGGCGCCGAAAGACAGGCCGCGAACCAGTTGTTTTTGGCTGATCCAACCGAAGATCAGGATCGGCGCGCACGCCAGGGTCGAGACTGCGGAAAGCTTGGCCCAGAACAAACCTTCGGGGCTTGAATACGAGGCAATCAGCGCGGTCAGCGGCGCGGCGTTGGAGGAGGTCAGGTTGAGTGACCAGAAGGCCTCGTTCCAGCACAGGATCAGTGACAACAGTGCTGTGGACGCCAGGCCGCCTTTGCAGATCGGCACCAACACGCGGAAGATTTCCTGCAGGGTCGTGGCGCCATCCAGACGCGCGGCCTCGAGAATGTCCGGCGGAATGTCCTTGAAGTAGGTGTAGATCATCCAGACCACGATCGGCAGGTTGATCAGGGTGTAGATGACGATCAGCGCGAATCGTGTATCCAGCAGGCCGAACGTCTTGGCCAACAGGTAGATCGGCATCAGGACGCCCACCGGCGGCAACATCTTGGTCGAGAGCATCCACAACAGCGTGCGCTTGGTCTGTTTGGTCTCGAAGAAGGCCATGGAGTAGGCCGCTGGCACCGCGATCAGCAGGCACAGAATGGTGGCGCTGAAAGAAATGACCACCGAGTTCCAGGCAAAGTGAAAGTAGTCACTGCGTTCCTGGATGTGCAGGTAGTTTTCCAGTGTCGGCGTGAAGATGAACTGCGGCGGCGTGGCAAAGGCGTCGATTTCGGTCTTGAAGCTGGTCAGCACCATCCAGAAGATCGGAAAGAACACCAGCGCCGCAATGGCCCAGGACAGGGTGCCGAGCAAAACACTTTGCATGCGGCGGGATTGTTTGAGCGTCATCATGGCAAGGCCCTCATGACTTGTCGGTGAGGTTTTTGCCGATCATCCGAATCAGGATGATCGCGGCAATGTTGGCGATGACCACGGCAATCAGGCCGCCGGCCGAAGCCATACCGACGTCGAACTGCAACAACGCCTGGTTGTAGATCAGGTACGCCAGGTTGGTCGACGCGTAGCCCGGCCCGCCATTGGTGGTGGTGAAGATTTCGGCGAACACCGACAGCAGAAAGATGGTTTCGATCATGATCACCACGGCAATCGGCCGTGCCAGATGCGGCAGCGTCAGGTGCCAGAAGATCGCCAGCGGACCGGCACCGTCCAGACGCGCAGCTTCTTTCTGCTCCTGATCCAGCGATTGCATGGCGGTCATCAGGATCAGAATGGCAAAGGGCAGCCATTGCCAGGACACGATGATGATGATCGACAGCAGCGGGAAGTGCGCCAGCCAGTCCACCGGTTGCGCGCCGAAGAACTTCCATATGGCCGCGAGAATCCCGGAGACCGGATGGAAAATCAGGTTTTTCCAGATCAGCGCACTGACCGTCGGCATGATGAAAAACGGCGAAATCAATAGCACTCGGACGATGCCGCGACCGAGAAACTCGCTGGCTTCCAGCAGTGCCGAAATCAACACACCCAGAATCACGCTGATCGCCAGCACGCTGCCCACCAGCAACAAGGTGTTGGTGGCGCCGGGGATGAAGCCGCTGTCGGTGATGAAGTAGATGAAGTTTTCCAGACCGACGAATTCGTTCTCGCCAGGAGACAGCAGGTTGTAGCGGATCAGCGAGAAATAAATGGTCATGCCCAGTGGCACGATCATCCACACCAGCAACAGCAACACTGATGGGCTGACCAGCAACCAGCCGGGTTTGACCAAGCGGCGTTTGGCCTGGGGTTGTTGACTGGACGTGTCCAGACGGGGATTAACGGCTGAGGTATTCATGATGACTCCGAACCTGGGTGCAAGCTTGAACAAGGTGTCGAGAGGCAAGGCTCCCCTCGACACAAGCAACAGTCAGTCGTGACTATTTCTTCGGATAACCCGCTCGCTTCATGTCTCGTTCAGTGGAGGTCTGCGCGTCGGTCAGGGCAGCATCGACCGTCGCTGTGCCCACCAGGGCCGCCGAGAATTTCTGGCCGACCGTGGTGCCGATTGCCTGGAATTCGGGAATGGTCACCAGCTGGATACCGACGTATGGCACAGGCTTGAGCGTCGGCGTCTTGGGTGTGACCGCTTTCAACGATTCCAGGGTGATTTTGGCGAACGGCGCTGCTGCCATGTATGCATCGTTGTAAGTCGAAGCACGGGTGCCTGGCGGTACGTTGGCAACGCCGTCTTTCTCGGCGACCAGTGCGGCATATTCCTTGGACGTCGCCCACGTGCTGAAGGTTTTGGCGTCAGCCTGATTTTTCGCGCTGGTCGGGATGGCCAGCGCCCAGGAGTACAACCAGGCTGAACCTTTGTCGGTCACTTCATGCGGTGCGTAGGTAAACCCTACGTGGTCGGCGACTTTGCTTTGGCTCTTGTCGGTCACGAAAGAGCCCGCAACGGTGGCATCGACCCATATCGCGCATTTACCGCTGTTGAACAAGGCCAGGTTTTCGTTGAAACCGTTGCTGGAGGCACCGGGCGGGCCGGACTTCTTCATGGTTTCTACGTAAAAGTTCAGCGCGTTTTTCCACTCAGGTTGATCGAACTGAGGTTTCCATTGCTCATCGAACCAACGTGCGCCGTACGAGTTGGCGACGGTGCTGATCAGCGCCATGTTTTCACCCCAGCCGGCCTTGCCGCGCAGGCAGATGCCGTACTGCTCTTTGTCGCGATGGGTAAGTTTTTCGGCGAAACCAGCGATCTCGGTCCAGGTCGGGCGCTCCGGCATGACCAGCCCGGCATCCTTGAACAGATCGCTACGGTAATAGGTCATCGAGCTTTCGGCGTAGAACGGAAGGGCGTACAGCGTGCCTTTGACCGAAAGGCCGTCACGTACCGAGGGGAAGACGTCATCCAGCGCGTAGCTCGCCGGCAGATCAGTCATGGGCGCCAGCCAGCCTTTTTCGCCCCACAGTGATGCTTCGTACATACCGATGGTCAGCACATCGAATTGCCCGCCCTTGGTGGCGATGTCGGTGGTCAGGCGTTGGCGCAGGACGTTTTCTTCCAGCACCACCCAGTTGAGCTTGATGTCAGGGTGCTTTTCTTCGAAGGTTTTCGACAGGCGTTGCATGCGGATCATGTCGCTGTTATTGACCGTGGCAATGGTCACGGTGCCAGCGAAGGCGCTACCGCCGACGATAAGGCAGGTGCTTGCGAGTAGAACGTTTGCTGCGATTTTCATCGATCACTCCTCTCCTGCGCCCAGTGAGCTGCAGAAGGTCGGTTATTGTTTTTGTATCTTCCGGAGGCAAGGAAGACTGTGAGCTGATTACAACGGTCTGAGGGTTTAATGACAAATCCTGCGCCGCACTCAAATCGATACTATTTTGCACTCAGGGCAGAAATGAAAATGCACGGGAACACCGCTCCGACACGGGATAGGCCGATTCCAGCGTAGTTGAAGTGGGTAAAGGAGGGGTGAATCAGTACAGGTTTTGTTCGGTCAGGCGCTGCACGGCCAAGCGACGATAGTGGGACGGTGTCATGCCTTTAAGCTGTTGGAAGCGCCGGTTGAAATTGGAAATGTTATTGAAGCCGGACTCGAAACACACATCGGTCACGGGTTTATCGCCATCGGCCAGCAACTCGCAGGATTTACTGATGCGCAAACGGTTGACGAATTCGACGAAGCAGCGGCCGGTTGCCTGCTTGAACACCCGGGAAAAATACGTCGGCTTCATGCCCAGGTAATCGGCTACTTCTTCTAGCGGCAGTTCGCGCGCGTAATGGGCAAAGATGTAATCCACTGCGCGGTTGGTGCGGTCGATGCTGTGCTCATCGGCCAATTGCGGCGAGGTTGTTCCCGACAGCAACTGGATATCATCACTGGCAGCCAGCAGCTCCAACAGAATGAAAAAATGCCCCAACCGGCTGATGCCTTTGCTGTCGGCGATTTTCTGCATCAGTTTCATTGCCTGACGGATCGTGCGCTTGCAGCGAAACTCGATGCCGTACTGAGCGCGCTCCAGCAGTGGGGTCAGGGTCTTGAGCTCGGAGAACACCAGATTGCCGCTCTCGAACAACTCGTCGGTGAAGTTCACCAGCATGTCGCGCTTGGGCACCACTTCGTCCTCACCGACCTGGCTGATCCAGTTATGCGGCAGGTTGGGCCCCGTCAGGAATAGACTCTCCGGGTAGAAATTGCCGATGTAATCACCAATGAACACCTTGCCGGAACTGGCAACGATCAGGTGCAACTCGTATTCCTTATGGAAGTGCCAGCGCACCAACGGACAAGGGAAACCATGCTCGCGATAAATGATCGACAGGCCGTTATGGTCGTCCATCAGCTCGTAGGAAGGGTCGGTGATTCTTGTTGTTTTAGTCATGTGTGAATCGTCAGGAATGATGGATCAGGCAAATACCACTTCAACACGTCCTTCACGTCGAGAACGTGGTGCGGCCTTGATGACAATTTGGACGTCACGACCCAGACGAGCAAGGCAATCGATCATTTTTGATTCGCTGATGCCACGAAACTTGCCCCGAAGCATTTCCGAGACCTTGGGTTGAGGCATGGCAAGAATTTCGGCGGCCTGGACTTGAGTCAGGTGTCGCGCCTTGATGATGCTACCGATTTTTGCGGCCAGTTGCGCCTTGACCAGCATTTCGCTTGCGTCGGCCTGACCCAGGTCGGCATAGACATTACCGCTGCCGGTTTCGATTTCAGTCATGTTGGTGATCCTTTCGAGTGATGCTCTGCCGCCATAAAGCGAGCCTTGATCATCGCGATCTCAGGCTGCGGCGTCTGAATGCCCTTGGTGGACTTTTTCTGAAAGCAATGAAGAACATAGATAGCTGCGCCAAAGCGTACGGTATAGACAGCCCGGTAAGTGTTGCCATCAACGTTCTCGACCACTTCCAGCACGCCCGCTCCGCCGAAACCTTTGAGTGGTTTGGTTTGAGGGTGCTTGCCACCGTGCTGAGCAAGGTGGAGGGCAAAGCCGAACGTGTCCTGGACTTCTTCAGGCATGGTGCTCAGGTCCTTTTTGCTACTGGCCACCCAGAATAGTGGCTTTTCATATCCATATGACATGGGCGAAATTATACCTATATGGGGATAAAGTCAATGTGTCGCTTTTGCTTCCATTGCATATGGTGTTCACTATCCACACGCATGAAAACCACGCCACTTCGGAGTTGTTACCTGATGAGAAAAATCCTGCTGATCGGCATTGGTGCAGGCAATCCGGAACAGATCACGGTCCAGGCCATCAACGCGTTGAATCAGGCGAACGTGTTTTTCATCCTGGACAAGGGCTATGCCAATGACGATCTGTTGCGGTTGAGAAGGGATATCTGCCAGCGCTACATCACGGGCGACAATTACCGCGTGGTGCAGATTCAGGATCCGCAACGCAAAGACGATCCGCAGTCCTATCAACTCGGCATCGAGACCTGGCATGAGCAGCGTGCGGTGTTGTTCGAGCAACTGATTGGCGATGAAGTGGCCGAAGGGGAGGTCGGCGCCTTTCTGGTGTGGGGCGATCCATCGCTGTACGACAGCACCTTGCGAATTCTCGACCGGGTACTGGAGCGCGGCGCGCAGTCGTTCGATTACCAGGTCATTCCAGGCATCACCAGCGTACAGGCGTTGGTCGCCCAGCACCGGATTCCACTCAACCGCATTGGCGAGCCGATCCAGATCACCACGGGGCGGAGATTGGCGCAGCAGGACGTCGAAAGTATAGAGAACGTCGTGGTGATGCTCGACGCACATTGTACGTTCGATACCCTGACCGATAGCGATCTGTACATCTATTGGGGCGCGTATCTGGGCACTCCGGATGAAATCCTGATCGCCGGCAAGCTCAAGGACGTCAGTGCTGAAATCCAGCGCGTCCGCGAAGCCGCCAGACGCGAGAAAGGCTGGATCATGGACACTTACTTGTTGCGCAAGCCGATCGAGCCGATCTGACTCAAACCTTGCGGTTCTTCGCCTCGATCCACTGAGCCATGTACTGAGTGCTTTTATGATGATGGTGACGCAACATCGCCCCCGTGAAGTTATCGGTTCGATGCTGCTGCAAGCTCTGCCGACAGGCCTCAATCCGGGCAATCAGGCTCGCGCAGTGTTGCTTGTGTTGATAACGCGCTGCCAATAACGCCCAGCCCTTGGCTTGCGCCTGGGTCCACAGGCTTTCATCCCGATAAAGCTCGACGGCGGCGGCAGCAATAGCGCTGGCGCTGGTGGCGATCACACCCGGCCACGGCAGTTCACCGCTCATGGCTTCGGCGCCGATAGGGGTGGTCACATTGGGCGTGCCGCAGATCATCGCATCGATGATTTTGCCTTTGATACCGGCGCCGAAGCGCAAGGGTGCCAGGCAGACTCGCGCCCCGGACATCACTTCCAGCGCATCTTCGGCCCAGTTCATTACGTGGAACCCTTGCGCTGCATTGTGCAGAGCGGTGGCTTTGGGCGGGGTATAGGCGCCGTAGATGTGCAGTTGCGCGGATGGCAACTGTTGGCGAATCAGCGGCCAGATGGTGTTTTTCATCCATAACACTGCATCCCAGTTCGGCACATGGCGAAAATTACCGATGCTGAGAAAGTGCGCACGCTCTTCGAACGGCCGCGCGCTGGCGGGACTGCCGTCAAGCATCAACGGGCACCACTGCAACAACGCCTTGGGTACCCTGAACTGATCAACGAGCAGGTCGATTTCTACGTCGGAAGTCATCAGGCTGATATCTGAGCGGTAGATAGCGGCAATTTCGCGCTGGGCAAGGTCACTTGCTGCCATAGGTTGGAAAACGGCCTGAGATGAAAGTCTGAAAAAATCAGTAAAATCATCAAGTTCAGGACTTGTCTTCAGGTGATCTTTGAACAGTTGATGGCGCGCGTCGCGCAAGCTTTGCAGGTCTGAGGTTTCGAGAACGCGCAGGGCACTAGGGCAGTGCTTCTCCACGCGCCAGCCAAATTGTTCTTCCATCATGAAACGGTCGAACAACACGATGTCGGGCTGGAGTTCGGCAATGAACGCGTCGAAGCTGCTGTTGTTGAGCTCAATGCCAATCTCGGTAATGCCCAGGGCCGCAAGATCAGCTTTATGCTCGCCCTCGGTCGCCGGGCTGCTGAATGTGATCTGCCAGCCTTGCTCCCGAAAGCATTCGATCAATTGCATCATGTGCCCACTCGCTGCCGACGAGCACGGCTCTGGCCAGACGTAACCAATAATGAGCACGTGGGTGGGTGCGCTCGAGTGGGTCTGGCTCATGGACGGAGGTTCCTTGGTGGGCAGGGTGCGCAATTAAACCACAGGGCGGCTAACAGGCACTGACCTCGACAGGTTTGCAGCTGCGCAAGAAGCTGAGCATCAGCCCCTTGGGTTCAAAATTCCCTTCACCTTGTCGCGCAGTTGATCGATGGAAAACGGCTTGCCAATGATGTACATGTCCTTCGGAACCTCCAGGTTTTCCGCGTAGCCGCTGGCGAACAGCACGGGTAAGGTGGGGCGCAATTGTCGGGCGGCGGTCGCCAGGTCGCTGCCTTGCATGTCAGGCAATCCTTGATCAGTCATCAGCAGGTCGAAGACTTTTTGAGCATCGCCCAGTTGGGCGAGCGCGGCCTCACCGTCAGCGGCTTCGAACACGGTGTACTCCAGCTCTTCAAGCACGTCGACGATCAACATACGCACTATATTGTCGTCTTCGACCACGAGGATGGTGCTGGCTGGTGCGGACATGGTGTGCTCCCTGTAGAAAAGGCGGTGGTTCGAGCCTGATTGTCTCTGTTCTGCTCGTTAATAAGTGAGTAGAAGATGACTACAAGTTCCCAACAACTTGAAAAAGTATCCATTCGGATATTTTTTTGTTCACTTTTCATCCAGAAAAAAATTTAGCCAGGAAACGTCATGGCCTTGTGCCTGAAATTTCCGCTTCCAGTATTAGAAATCAAGTCTTTTGCTGACGTTTACGGCAAACTCCGTGAATTCGATGAATTCGCCTGGGCGTCCTGATGAACAAGCTGTCTTCGATTGACGAGCAACGCTTCCGTAAAATGCTGAGCCGCAATGTCAGCCTGCCTTTGGGCGTCGGCGTGCTGAGCGCGGTGTTCTTTATTGCGCTGATTACTTATTTATTGTCGGTGATCCAATGGGTCGAACACACTGACCGTGTGATCAACAACACTAACCATTCACTCAAACTGTCGATTGACATGGAAACCGCCATGCGCGGGTTTCTATTGACGGGAGATGAGCACTTTCTTGACCCCTACGAAGTGGCCAAACCCGGGATCAAGTCTGAACTCAAAGGGCTGGAAGCGTTGGTCGACGACAACCCTCCACAGGTAGATCGCTTCAAGCGACTGTCTGCGTTGCAGAATGACTGGAACGATTTTGCGCAGGAAATGATCACTCTGCGTCGACAAAACGGCGACTACCTGAGCCCAATTCAGGCCGGGCAAGGCAAGCGGTTGTCCGACGAGATTCGCAGCGAATACGATCAAGCCGTGGCGATGGAGCAGCAACTGCGCATCAATCGCAACGAAGACGTTACCCACACGACCGTGCTCAGCATCAGTCTGTACCTCATCTTCGTCCTCTCGATCAGCGCGTTGCTGGCGTACATCGGTCGCCGCGATATGTTAGCGCTATCAGTCAGTTACAGTGAAAACCTGAAGCTGCAAGAGAACAATGCTCAACGCCTGCAGCATGTGGCGTGGCTGCGCAACGGGCAAAGCGAACTGGCTGAGCAGGTGCTGGGACAACTGACAGTGAATCTGTTGGGTCGCAATGTGTTGCAGTTTTTCGCTCATTACCTGGGCTCGGTCGTGGCGGCGATGTATGTCCGCCAGGAGCATGGCGGTTTTAAGCGCATGGCGTCCTACGGTTTATCTCGTGAGCAGGAACAGCGTGAACAGTCGGTTTACAGCGACGAGGGCATCATTGGTCAGGCGGCTCAGCAGGACAAAATCATCACCCTGAACGATGTACCGGGTGATTACTTCAAGGTCAGCTCGGGTTTGGGCGAAGGCTTACCGCGCAGCGTCCTGATAGTGCCGACCCGCAATGACGATCAGGTCAACGGCGTGATTGAGTTGGGATTTTTACGGGCCCTGACCGAGCGTGATGTCGAACTCCTCGAGGTGATAGCCGATAACATTGGCACTTCGATCGAAGCGGCGCGTTACCGTCAGCGTTTGCAGGAAATCCTCGCTGAAACCCAGCAACTCAATGAAGAGTTGCAGGTACAACAGGAAGAGCTCAAAACCGCCAACGAAGAGCTTGAAGAGCAGTCGCGGATCCTCAAGGAATCCCAGGTCCATCTGGAAACCCAACAGGCGGAACTTGAGCGGACCAATGAGCAACTGGCCGAACAGGGCCAGGCCCTGGCTGATCAGCGCGATGCGCTGGACCGCAATAACGAAGAGCTGAGTGTTGCGCAGGTCGAACTCGAGGCGCGGGCCGAAGAGCTGCAACGCTCCAGCAAATACAAATCCGAATTCCTCGCCAACATGTCCCATGAGTTGCGCACCCCGCTCAACAGCACACTGATTCTGGCGAAATTGCTCGCGGAAAACCCGACGGAGAATCTGACGGCCGAGCAGGTCAAATTTGCCGAGTCGATCTATTCGGCAGGCAATGACCTACTCAACTTGATCAATGACATTCTCGATATTTCCAAAGTCGAAGCCGGCAAGCTCGACATGCGCCCGGAAAACACCAGCGTGGCGCGGTTGGTCGAAGGCTTGCGTGGCATGTTTCAACCCTTGGCGGTAGACAAAAAGCTCGATTTCCAGGTCGAACTGCAGACCGGAACACCCGCGCTGCTGTTCACCGACCGCCAACGACTGGAACAAATTCTGAAAAACCTGTTGTCCAACGCGATCAAGTTTACCGAGCACGGCAGCGTCAGCCTGACGGTGTCGCGTCAGCCGGGCGAGGGCATTACCTTCACTGTCCGCGACTCGGGGATCGGGATTATCGAAGACCAGCAGGAAAGCATCTTCGAGGCGTTCCGTCAGGCCGACGGCACCACCAATCGGCGGTATGGCGGCACAGGTCTGGGATTGTCGATTTCCCGCGATCTGGCCAGATTGCTCGGTGGCTCCATCACCGTCACCAGCGCGCCGGAGCAGGGCAGTATCTTCACCCTGGTGCTGCCTGAGCACTACGTTGAACAGGTTCAGCTCGAATACGGTGAGCAACCGGTTGCGGTCGCGGCACCTGTGGCGGTGGCCCCGGTCATTGCCCCCGTTGTTGTGCCGACGCCCGTTCCAGCTTTTGCCGATGACCGAGACAACAGCCCCTTCAGCAGCCGCTGCATTCTGGTTATCGAGGATGAGGTTAGCTTCGCGCAGATTCTTTACGATCTGGCCCACGAATTGGGTTATCAGTGTCTGGTAGCCCACGCCGCTGACGACGGCTTTAACCTCGCCGCGCAGTTCATGCCCGACGCGATACTGCTGGACATGCGTCTGCCGGATCATTCAGGTCTGACGGTGTTGCAACGCTTGAAGGAACTGGCGCAGACCCGACATATCCCGGTGCACGTGATCTCGGTCGAAGATCGTCAGGAAGCCGCCATGCACATGGGCGCCGTCGGCTATGTGGTCAAGCCGACCACCCGCGAAGAGCTCAAGGATGTCTTTGCCAAGCTCGAAGCCAAGCTGACACAGAAGGTCAAGCGCATCCTGCTGGTCGAGGACGATGCCCTGCAACGCGACAGTATCGCGCGGCTGATCGGTGACGATGACATCGAGATCACGGCCGTCGGGTTCGCTCAGGATGCGTTGGAGTTGCTGCGCGATAACGTCTATGACTGCATGATCATCGACCTCAAACTGCCAGACATGCTCGGCAACGACCTGCTCAAGCGCATGTCCACCGATGACATCTGTGCATTCCCGCCAGTGATCGTCTACACCGGGCGCAACCTGACCCGTGATGAAGAGGCCGAGCTGCTCAAGTATTCGCGCTCAATCATCATCAAGGGCGCTCGCTCGCCGGAACGTTTGCTCGATGAAGTGACGCTGTTCCTGCACAAGGTCGAATCGCAGCTGTCCAACGAACGGCAGAAGATGCTCAAGACCGCCCGCAGCCGCGACAAAGTCTTCGAGGGTCGCAAGATCCTGGTGGTGGATGATGACGTACGCAACATTTTTGCGCTGACCAGTGCCCTGGAACACAAGGGCGCTGTGGTTGAAATTGCTCGAAATGGTCGAGAAGCCATCAGCAAGCTCAATGAAGTCGACGACATCGACCTGATATTGATGGATGTGATGATGCCCGAGATGGACGGCTACGAGGCGACCATAGAAATCCGCAAGGATCCACGCTGGCGCAAACTGCCGATCATTGCGGTAACGGCCAAGGCCATGAAGGACGATCAAGAGCGCTGCCTGCAGGCCGGCTCCAACGATTACCTGGCCAAACCCATCGACCTTGACCGCTTGTTTTCGCTGATTCGTGTATGGCTGCCAAAAATGGAACGCATCTGATTGATTGAACGTATCCAGTTTTGAAGCCACTAAGTTGACTCTCAGCATCGAGTATCCGGATTTGCGTCATGTCGCTTGAGCAAAACGCTGAAATTGAATTGCGCTTGTTGATCGAGGCCATTTACCTCAAATACAGCTACGACTTTCGTGATTACTCCGGTGCGTCGGTCAAGCGCCGGGTCAATCATGCGTTGCGCCAGTTTGACTGCAAAACCATTTCGGCCTTGCAGGAGCGTGTGCTGCACGATCCTTCAGCGTTCATGCAATTGCTGCAGCTCCTGACCATTCCCGTCAGTGAGATGTTTCGCGATCCGGGGCATTTTCTGGTGATCCGTCAGGAAGTGGTTCCGCTGCTCAAGACTTATCCCTCGATCAAGATCTGGATTGCCGGTTGCAGCACCGGGGAGGAGGTCTATTCAATGGCCATCCTGCTGCGCGAGGAGGGGTTGCTTGAGCGAACCATCCTCTATGCGACCGACATCAACCCCAGCTCGCTGGAGAAGGCCAAGCAGGGGATTTTTTCCCTGGAAAATATCCGTGTCTATAACGAGAACTATCAGAAGGCTGGCGGAAAGCGCGCGTTTTCCGATTACTACACCGCGGCGTACGACAACGCGATTTTCGACAAGACCCTGCGTGAGAACGTAACGTTCGCTGATCACAGCCTGGCGACCGACAGCGTCTTTTCAGAAACTCAATTAATATCGTGTCGTAACGTACTGATTTATTTTAATAAAAAACTTCAGGATCGAGCGCTTGGCTTGTTTCATGACTCGCTCTGCCATCGGGGCTTTCTCGTGCTGGGCAGCAAGGAAACACTCGACTTCTCCGCCTATCGCAAAGATTTCGAGGCGTTGGTCAAGAAGGAGCGGATCTACCGAAAGTCATGAAAACGACTGAAGAACACAGTCACAGATCCCTCAGGTCTTTGCCTATTGTCGATGCGATTGTCATCGGAGCATCGGCGGGTGGGGTGGAAGCCCTGATGAAGGTTTTCTCCGTGCTGACCCCGGGTTTCGGCCTGCCGATCATCGCCGTCCTGCATGTCCGTGACGAGCGCCGTAGTTGGTTGGCTGAGGTTTTTCAGCAACGCCTGCCCATTCCCGTCAAAGAAGTCGACGACAAAGAGATGATTGTTCCCGGCACGTTGTACTTTGCCGCCCCCGGTTATCATTTGTCGGTAGAAAAGGACTTTAGCCTGTCCCTTAGCCAGGAAGAGCGCGTTTTCTATTCACGGCCCAGCATCGACATTCTTTTCGAGTCTGCTGCCGATGCCTATGGGCCACGGCTGGCAGGCGTATTGCTGACCGGAGCCAATCAAGACGGTGCTCGAGGGCTGTCCTTGATCAAACAATACGGCGGACTGACGGTGATTCAGGACCCCATGCAGGCTCAAGCGCCCGTCATGCCGGAAGCGGCGTGGGCGTTGCGTGCGCCGGATTACATCCTCCCTTTACACGACATCGGCCAACTGCTTGTCGAGCTGGAAAGAACTGCATGCTAAGTGAAATTCGAGCCAAACTGCTGATCGTCGATGATCTGCCAGAAAATCTGTTGGCTCTTGAGGCGTTGATCAAGTGCGAAGACCGCGCGGTCTATAAAGCCTTGTCTGCGGACGAGGCGCTCTCGCTGTTGTTGCAGCATGAATTCGCTCTGGCCATTCTCGATGTGCAGATGCCGGGGCTGAATGGCTTCGAGCTGGCAGAACTGATGCGCAGCACCGAGAAAACCAAAAACATTCCTATCGTGTTTGTCAGCGCCGCCGGTCGCGAACTGAATTACGCGTTCAAGGGCTACGAAAGCGGTGCAGTGGACTTTCTGCACAAACCGCTGGATATCCATGCGGTGAAGAGCAAGGTCAACGTGTTCGTCGACCTTTATCGTCAACGCAAAGCCATGAAGCAGCAAGTTGAAGCCCTCGAACAGAGTCGACAAGAGCAGGAGGCCTTGCTCAAGCAGCTCCAGGCTACGCAGAACGAGCTGGAGCATGCGGTGCGGATGCGCGATGACTTTATGTCGATTGTCTCCCATGAAGTACGCACACCGCTCAACGGCCTGATTCTGGAAACCCAGCTGCGCAAACTGCATCTGGCCAAAGACAACACCGCCGCGTTTACCCTGGACAAGCTGCGCGCCATGGTTGACCGCGATGAGCGGCAGATTCAGAGCCTGATTCGCTTGATCGAAGACATGCTCGATGTCTCGCGTATTCGTACAGGCAAACTGTCGATTCGCCCCAACCGTTTCGATCTGGCGCAGTTGGTCAACAATTTGCTGGAGAACTTCTCTGCGCAAATTTCGGCCGCCGAATCGACGGTCTCGTTTACCGCAGAGCAGCCGGTCGTCGGTACCTGGGACGAGTTCCGTATCGAGCAGGTAGTTGCCAACCTGCTGACCAACGCGCTGCGCTATGGTGCGCGTGGACCGATCGATGTGCGGGTGTACTGCGAGGCCGGGCAAGCACGGGTGGATGTACTCGATCAGGGCATCGGCGTCAGCGAAGAAAACCAGAAGCGGATCTTCCAGCAATTCGAGCGAGTATCGGCCAAGCAGGTCATCGCAGGTTTGGGGCTGGGCTTGTTCATATCGGAGCAGATCGTCACCGCCCACGGTGGTTCGATCAGCGTAGAAAGCGAGGAGGGCAAGGGGGCGTTGTTCAGGGTGTGTCTGCCTCTTTGATACCCATCGGTATTTATCCGACGGACAGCGCAACCTACGCCGCACACCATGGTCGTAATGGCAGCAACTAAAAGATCTAAGGCACATTCATGAGCTCTGATGCAGAAAATGTCGTACTCATCGTCGAAGACGAACCACTGATCCTGATGCTGCTCGCCGATTATCTCGCAGGCGAGGGCTACCGGGTTCTGCAGGCGGAAAACGGCGAACAGGCGTTCGAGATTCTGGCCAGCAAACCAAACCTGGACTTAATGATCACCGACTACCGCCTGCCGGGTGGGGTGTCGGGCGTGATGATTGCGGAACCTGCCGTGAAGTTACGACCTGAATTGAAAGTGATTTTCATCAGTGGTTATCCCGCAGAAATTATTGAGTCTGGAAGCCCTATCGCCCTCAAGGCCCCCATCCTGGCCAAGCCCTTTACCCTGGACAGCCTGCATACCCAAATCAAAAGTCTGCTGTGTTGACTGGAATTGCAATTCTGTGCCCGCCCGGGCTCTGTAGGGAAATTCCGCGCCGCGCTGTCGCGCAGCAAACACGGTCCCCCTGTAGGAGCTGACTTGTCTGCGAAAAGGGCCGAAGGACCTTCCAGCGATATCGTGTCCAGCCTATTTGCGACTGCTTCGCAGCCGATCGCAGACAAGTCAGCTCCTACAGTCGATCGGTGCCGGACTTAAGATTTATATTTTATTTATCAATGGGTTATAGCTTGTTTGATAGGAGTGGGTTGAGGTCTTAAACCCCAATCATCTCCCGCACTTTGGCCGTCAGGTGATCGAAAGCGAATGGCTTGGTGATCAGCTGCATGCCTGCGTCGAGAAAGCCTGCCCGCACGGCGGCATGTTCGGCATAGCCGGTGATAAACAGGACTTTCAGGTTCGGACGTAATTGCCTGCCTATTTCGGCCAATTGCCGGCCATTCATGCCAGGCAGGCCGACGTCACTGATCATCAAGTCGATGCGCTGCCCGGACTCGAGAATCGGCACTGCGGTACCGGCGTCCCTGGCTTCGACAAAGGCATAACCCAGCTCGCTGAGTACTTCGCTGACCAGCACGCGAACGACCGGGTCGTCTTCGACGATCAGCACGGTTTCACCTGCTTTGGCATAGGTGGCGTTGCTTTGATAGCTGAGGTCGTCGTGACCGTCCTCACCGCGAAAGCGTGGCAGATACAGCCGAACGGTGGTGCCGACGCCCACTTCGCTCTGGATGGACACGTGACCATGGGATTGCTTGCTGAAGCCGTAGATCATCGACAGGCCAAGGCCGGTGCCCTGACCAATCGGTTTGGTGGTGAAGAAAGGGTCGAACGCCCGATTGACCACACTTTGTGGCATGCCGCAGCCACTATCGCTGACGCTGAGGACCACATAATCCCCCGGTTGGAGATTTTCCTGGTCGTCAGTGAAGTTTTTGTCCAAACGCTGATTGAGCGTGCTGATCGTCAATTGGCCGCCTTCTGGCATCGCATCTCGGGCGTTGAGTACCAGATTGAGCAGGGCGTTTTCCAGCTGATTGGGGTCGGCCTCCGCGGTCCACAAGTGATCATTCAGGTGCATGTCCAGGTGGATGCTTTCGTTGAGGCTGCGATGGATCAACTCGCCCATGGAGTTGATCAGTTGATTCATCTGCACCGGTTTTGAATCGAGCGACTGCCGACGTGAAAAGGCCAGCAGGCGATGAGTCAGTGCTGCGGCGCGGTTGGCCGAGGTCACGCCCAGATCGATCAAGCTGTCCAGGTCCTTGGTACGCCCACGTGCCAGGCGCCTTCGCAGCAGCTCAAGACTGCCGATGATGCCGGTCAGCATGTTGTTGAAGTCGTGAGCAATACCGCCGGTGAGCTGGCCGACCGCTTCCATTTTTTGTGACTGGCGTAGCGCTTCTTCGTTGTGCCTGAGTTGTGAAGTCCGCTCTTCGACCTGTTGTTCAAGGGTCTCGTTGAGACGATGAATTTGCTCCTCGCCCTGTTTTCGCTCGCTGATATCGGAGGTCACGCCCATCAGCGAACTGACTTTGCCATCCTTGCCGCGAATCGCCCGGGCACGCACATCGATCCAGTTCAGTGAACCATCGGGCCAGACATTACGGTACTCGATAATGTAGTCATCGCCTGACTGCAAGCTGTGCTGCAGAGCCGATTGCATCCGGGACTGATCGTCGGCAAACACTGACTTCAGCCAGTCGTCATAGGTGAATGTGTCTTCTTCGTCGCGCCCGTAATGGGACTTGCTGATCGCCGAGCAGGTCAGGTTCAGGTCAACGGCCTCAAGCTGCCAAGAGCCCAGACGCCCGGCTTTCAGCGCATTCTGCAAACGCTGTTCGCTTTCCAGAATGTCTTCCATCCGCACGCGCGCTTCGTATTGTCGGCGACGACTGCGAAGTGCGGTCGTCACCAGACTGACCAGCGTGGCCGGATGAAAAGGGCGCTCCAGAAACGTCACGTTGCCCAGATGAGCGCCAAGCCTGGCCGATGGGTTGTGCTCCGGCCCACCGTGATGGGTCAGCAACACGATGGGCATATCCGACCAGGCAGGCTGCTGATCCATAAGGGCCAGCAATGGGCTTATGTCTGTGTCGTGCAAGGCTTCGTCAGCGATGATTGCCAGTCCGGCCCCGGCCGCCAGCTCTTTGCACAGCTGTGGTAAATCGGAGGCGATCAGCGCCGCGAAACCTGCCTCTTCGAGAAGCATCAACGCAATCTGACTGTCTCGGCCGTGGGGAGCCAGGATGATCGTCCGCTCGGATAACGGTCCCGGAATGCTCACGCGTTTTCATCCCGCATCAGCGGTTTGCTCTCCCCGTAGTAGTGGGGAACCCCGCGCAACACGCCTTGAAAGGCATCCAGTGGAGCGCCGATCTTCAAGCCCTGACTGCCGATCCGGTATTCTCGAATGGTCGACTCGTGAGTGCCAGTGCGTTTTTTGATAATGGAAATGGCCCGACGAACCTCGCCCAATGCTTCGAAATAGCGCAGCAGAATCACGGTGTCCGCCAGGTAGGTAATGTCCACGGGCGCTCGCATATCACCGACCAGCCCATGTTGGGCTACGGTCATGAAGGTCGAAGCGCCTTGGCGATTCAAATAGAGCAGCAATTCATGCATATGCAGAATCACTGCGTTTTCTCCGGGCATCGCTGCCTGATAACCGTTGATGCTATCGATGACGACGGTTTTGATCTGCTTTTCTTCGACGCATCGTCGCACCCGATGGGAGAACTCACCCGGCGACAACTCTGCTGCGTCCACTTGTTCGATCATCAAGTTACCGGTGGCTTGCAGCGCATCCAGGTCAATGCCCATTTTTTTCATGCGCTCGAACAGCAGGCCCATCTCTTCGTCGAAGACAAACAGCCCGACCTTTTCGCCTCGAGACACTGCTGCGGCCGCGAACACCAGCGCGATCAGTGTTTTTCCGGTACCGGCCGGGCCAAGGATCAGTGTGCTGGAGCCGCCCTCGATACCACCGCCAAGCAATGCGTCCAATTCGGTAATTCTGCTACTCAGCTGCGTGCGTTCGTAGCGGCTACGATGTTCCGCGGCCACAAGACGAGGGAACACATGAACACCGTCAGCCATGATGGTGAAGTCGTGGAAACCACCGCGATATTTCTGCCCGCGGTATTTCACCACCCGAAGACGGCGCCGTTCAGCGCCATAGTCGGGGGTCAGTTCTTCAAGTCGAATGACACCATGGGCGACACTGTGCACGGTCTTGTCCAGGGACTCGGCAGTCAGGTCATCCAGCAGCAACACGGTGGCGTCATAGCGCGCGAAGTAATGCTTGATCGCCAATATCTGTCGTCGATAGCGCAGAGAGCTTTGTGCCAGCAGACGAATTTCCGAAAGACTGTCGATAACCACGCGGATTGGCCTGACGCGCTCGACCACTTCAAAAATTTGCCGGGTCGCTTCACCCAACTCCAGGTCGGATGAATACAGCAGGCTTTGCTGATTCTCGGCATTGAGCAAGCTTTCCGGTGGCGTCAGCTCGTAGAGCTCGATGTTGCTATCAAACTCCCAGTCGTGGGACAGCGCACTTTCGCGCAGTTCGCGCTCGGTTTCTGAAAGGGTGATGTACAGCGAGCGTTCACCCGCTCTGGCGCCTGCCAGCAGAAACTGCAGGGCTACCGTCGTTTTGCCGGTTCCGGGTTCACCTTCGACAAGGAAAACATGACTGCGAGAAAGGCCACCCGAGAGGATGTCGTCCAGACCAACAATGCCGGTTGCCGCTTTTGATGTCATCAAGAATCGCCCCCTTACGACCTGGGAAAGTATTCGTGCAACCATGATTCGACTGCTCGAACAGTCTGGCTGCGGGGTGCACACAGCATGGCCCGATTCAATGACTGTCTTATCTCTGGACCGCAGCCCACTCTGACCGTTCACACTTTCGTGGTAGTTTCTTTTAGAACTTCTCCAACCAAATGAATGCCTGTCATCGTCCTGTAAATGGCACAACCGCAACCTTACGGCTGACCGGGCAGGCTTGTTATAGTCTGAGCGCCATTCAAACCTGCCATTGCCCATCATTATGAGTTTTCGAGGATGACTGCCGTGTCTGATTACCAAGCCTTTCACGTCGAGCTGAACGACAACATCGCCCATGTGCAGATTAATCGGCCGGAAAAGGTCAACGCCATGAACGCCGCGTTCTGGACTGAAATCATCGATATTTTCCAGTGGATCGATGAAACGGACGAGGTGCGTGTCGTGGTCTTGAGTGGTGCGGGCAAACACTTCTCGTCAGGCATCGACCTGATGCTGCTGGCCTCGGTTGCCACTGAACTGGGTAAGGATGTCGGGCGTAATGCACGCTTGCTGCGCCGCAAGATTCTGCAATTGCAGGCCTCCTTCAACGCCGTGGATAACTGTCGCAAACCGGTGTTGGCAGCCATTCAGGGTTACTGCCTGGGTGGTGCCATCGATTTGATTTCAGCCTGTGATATGCGTTACGCCGCTGAAGATGCACAATTCTCGATCAAGGAAATCGACATGGGCATGGCGGCGGACGTCGGCACTTTGCAGCGTCTGCCGCGTATCATCGGCGACGGTATGTTGCGCGAACTGGCCTACACCGGGCGTACTATGGGTGCAGAAGAGGCGCGCAGTATCGGCCTGGTCAACCGCACGTTCGTCGACACGCCGAGCCTGCTGGAAGGTGTGTTGGCCATTGCCCGAGACATTGCCAGCAAGTCGCCGATCGCCATCGCCGGTACCAAGGAAATGATCAGCTACATGCGCGACCATCGGATCGATGACGGCCTTGAGTATATAGCGACCTGGAACGCGGCAATGTTGCAATCAGCGGACCTGCGGCTGGCGATGACCGCGCACATGAGCAAACAGAAAGCCGCCTTCGACAATTAAAGCTCAACAATGAAGGCCGAACCGGGCACTGAGCCGCAAGCGGTCAACGTGACTTGCGCAAGCAGAGGAGATTTTTCATGACAGCCCCCAAGCGTTGGACAACTGCCATTCTCGATACCCAGCTCAGCGGCGGTTGGGCCGTGGTCCACAGTGCCCAGGGTTTTCTGCTTGATAGCAATGGCGTGATGTTCCCTCGGGAATGGCTCAAGCGTCAGGATCTGCCGGTGCTGAGTGAACATGGTATCGGCCATTTTGATGGTGAGCCGGTCTATATACTGGTACTCAAGCACCCGGTTGAAGTCGAGGGTTGCACTTGGCAAGGGCTTCGCCAGTTCATGCTGGAGGATGACTTCGACATCTACAAGAAGCTCAGCTATGCCGCGCAGATCAGCACTTGGGCTCGGGAACATCGGTTCTGTGGCAGTTGTGGTCAGGAGATGCTGCAAGTGTCGGGCGAACGCGCGATGTACTGTGCGCAGTGCGATTTGCGTCACTACCCACGTATTTCACCGAGCATGATCGTGCTGATCACCCGGGGTGATGAGATCTTGCTGGCGCGCTCGCCGCGCTTCGTCGCTGGCGTCTACAGCACCCTGGCAGGGTTCGCCGAGCCGGGGGAGTCTGCCGAGGACTGCGTACGCCGCGAAGTGATGGAAGAGGTGCAGATAGAAGTCCAGAACATCCAATACATGGGCAGCCAGTGCTGGCCGTTTCCGCATTCGATGATGCTCGGGTTCCATGCCGAATACGCGGGTGGCGAGATTGTCCCGCAGGTTGATGAGATCGAAGACGCGCGCTGGTTTCACATCAACGACTTGCCACCGCTACCGGCCAGCCGTTCCATTGCGCGCTATCTGATCGATCTGTATCTGGCCCGGCGCTCAGGATCAGTTGAGCCAGTGTTGCCAGGCTAGGCGCACGGTCAGCCCCAGCACCACGATAATGAACACTGGGCGGATAAATTTTGCGCCGCCCTGAATGGCCGTACGAGCCCCAAAAAAGGCCCCGATCATCAGTGACGAGCCCATGCTCAGGCCGATCAGCCAGTCGACCTGGCCGGAGAAAATGAATACCGACAGCGCCGCGGCATTGCTGACGAAGTTCATGCTGCGCGCCACGCCGCTGGCTTTTACCAGATCCAGTGGGTAGAGCAGCAGACTGCTGACCGTCCAGAACGCGCCTGTGCCAGGCCCGGCGACACCGTCATAAAAACCCAGTCCCAGCCCTTGGGGCAGTTGCCACTTCTTCTTGATCGGTGCGTTGCTGTCCAGCGGCGCCTTGGGTGTGCCGCCGAACAGCAAGTACAGGCCGCACCCGAACACGATCACCGGCAGCATCTGGTTGATCCATTCTGCAGGCAGATAATGCGCAACCACTGCGCCGATCGACGCCCCGACGGCCGTGCCAATCAAGGCGTGGAGCCATTGCCTGGGATCGAACAGCTTGCGCCGGAAAAAGGTGTAGCTCGCCATCGCCGAACCGAAGGTCGAGCTGAGCTTGTTGGTGCCGAGGACCAGATGCGGTGGAAGCCCGGCGGTCATCAGCGCAGGGGTGGTCAACAAGCCGCCACCCCCGGCGATGGCATCGATGAAACCTGCAACAAAAGCGACGGCGGCGAGAATGGCGAGGGTGGTCAGGTCAACGCTGAGTTCAAAAGGCATGGGAGGGATCGACTTATACGACGTTGGGCAGAATGGCTGCGCCAGAAGGCGGCCATTTTACCCATAACCGGCTTCGCCAGCCTACAGCTCATCAACCTTGACCCAACGCTGCTCCTGAGCCGCCAACCGAATCGCCGCCGCCAATCGCTCGACCTGCCACGCTTCTTCGAAATCCGGCCCTTCATTGCCTTGGCCGCAGACCGCCTGAATCACGGCATGGACTTCCAGCGTCTTCAATTCGTTGTAGCCCAACTGATGCCCTGGCGCCGGGGAGAACGCGGCGTACCCGGGCAGAGCCGGTCCGGCGAGTATTCGCTGGAAGCCATCCAGGCCGGCCTGGCCTGTGCGGTAGACCCGCAATTCGTTGAGTCGCTCCTGATCGAACGCGAGAGTGCCCCGTGTGCCACTGATTTCGAAACTCAGGTGATTTTTGTAACCATGCTTGAGCCAACTGCTGCTGAACGTACCGCGTGCACCGTTGGCGAAGCGCAGCAGCGCGTGGGTTTGATCATCCACGGCGATGTTGCGCAGTTCCCTGCTGCCCGCGGCTGTCGGACGCTGGGCATGCACAGTATGAGAGTCGGCACATACCGCGTCGATATCACCCAACAGATGGCGGGCCAGTGCCAACAAGTGGCTGCCCAGATCCGCCAGAGCGCCGCCAGCGTGGGCCGCTTCGCAGCGCCATGACCAGGGTGTTGTCGGATCACCCATGAAATCTTCGCTGAACTCGCCCTGAAAACTGACGATTTCGCCCAGTTCACCCTCTGCGATCATCTGCCGTGCCAGGCCGATGATCGGGTTGTGCTGGTAGTTGTAACCTACGCGCGTGACCACCCCGGCGGCGCTGGCCGCCCGACGCATTGCATCGGCCTGGGCGAGGCTGACTGCCAAGGGTTTTTCGCAATACACTGCTTTGCCAGCGGCCAATGCGGCCATGGCCATGGGGTAGTGCAGATGATTGGGTGTGGTGATCGCCACCAGTTGCACATCGGGATTGTCGATTAATTGTTGCCAGTCGCCGTGGACATGGTCGAAACCCCAGTCGTCAGCGCATTGCGCGGCACGCGCGGCATCGGCATCGGCCAGCGCCGCGAGGTGAATCCGTACTGGTAACCGGAACGCGGCGCTGACGTTGCGAAAGGCCATGGCATGCGCCCGTCCCATGAAGCCCGTGCCGATCAGGCCAATCCCCAGCGTAGGCATAGAAGGTTCAGGTATGAAAAATTCGCGCATGACAAAGCCCTTTTGAAATTGTTGTTCGGAAAATATATTCTCTATTTGTTATTTATGGAATTTATATTCTTTGTTGTGCCCATAAAAAAGACAGCCCGAAGGCTGCCTTTTCGTGTACTGAAGTGTGGCAATCAGGAAAGAAAGCCACCGTCCACATTCAACGAAACACCGGTGGTGTAGCTGGAGGCATCACTCGCCAGATACAACACTGCGCCGGCCATCTCACTGGGGGCAGCCACGCGCTTGAGCGGGATCTGCGCCAGGGCCATGTTCAGGATCGCGTCGTTCTTCACCAGCGCCGAGGCGAATTTGGTGTCGGTCAGGCCTGGCAGCAGGGCGTTGCAACGGATGCCGAAGGCTGCGCATTCCTTGGCAAATACTTTGGTCATGTTGATCACGGCGGCCTTGGTCACCGAATAGATGCCTTGGAACACGCCCGGCGAGATGCCGTTGATCGAGGCCACGTTGATGATGCTGCCGCCGCCGTTTTCACGCATCAACTTGCCGGCTTCCACGGACATGAAGAAGTAGCCGCGAATGTTCACGTCCACGGTTTTCTGGAATGCGCTCAGGTCGGTGTCCAGCACGTTGCAGAATTGCGGGTTGGTCGCGGCGTTATTGACCAGGATGTCCAGGCGCCCAAACTGCTCGCGAATCTGCGCGAACACGCTGCTGATCTGTTCCATCTCGCCAATATGGCAGGCAATCGCCGTGGCCTTGCCGCCGTCGGCGATGATCGCGTCGGCCACATGCTGGCAGCCATCGATCTTGCGGCTGGAGACGATGACGTGAGCGCCTTGCTGGGCCAATAGTTTGGCAATGGCTTCACCGATACCGCGGCTGGCGCCGGAAACGAAAGCGATTTTGCCGTCGAGGTCGAACAGTTGGGTCTTGGACATGTTGTCTTCCTTATATCGTCACAATCAAAGGCTGGATTTATCGATCACTTGCAGGCTCATCTGCTCCAGCAGCTTGTTCATTTGAATGAACTGCGCAAAGCGTTTGTCCTGGGTCTGGCCATGAAAAAAGCGGTAGTAGATCTGCTGCACGATGCCGGCCAGGCGGAACAGGCCGTAGGTGTAGTAGAAGTCGAAGTTGTCGATCTGGATTCCGGAACGCTCGGCGTAGTAATCGACGAACTGACGGCGGGTCAGCATGCCGGGGGCATGGCTGGGCTGGCGGCGCATCAGTTGCACGGGCGCTGGATCACCGGCTTCGATCCAGTAAGCCAGGGTGTTGCCCAGGTCCATCAGCGGGTCGCCAATCGTGGTGAGTTCCCAATCCAGTACGCCGATGATTTGCATCGGGTTAGTCGGGTCGAGAATCACGTTATCGAAGCGATAGTCGTTGTGCACGATGCTGGAGACCGGGTGATCGGCCGGCATCTTTTCCTTGAGCCAGGTCCTGACCTTTTCCCAGCTCGGCGCGTCGGGGGTCAGGGCTTTTTCGTAGCGATCACTCCAGCCACCGATCTGGCGCTCGACATAACCTTCGGGCTTGCCCAGGTCCGCGAGGCCACAGGCCTTGTAGTCGACCTGGTGTAGCTCGACGAACTTGTCGATAAAATTTTTGCACAGTGCTTCGGTTTGCTGAGCGTCGAAGTTCAACTCAGGCGGCAGGTCGGAGCGCAGGATGATGCCGTTGACGCGCTCCATGACATAGAACTCAGAGCCAATCACCGTCTCGTCCGTGCAGTGCACGTACGCCTTGGGGCAGTAGGGGAAGCCCTCACTCAATTGGGTCAGGATGCGGTATTCGCGGCCCATGTCGTGGGCGGACTTGGCTTTATGGCCAAAAGGCGGACGGCGCAGAACGAACTCCTGATCCGGGTATTGAATCAGGTACGTCAGGTTCGAGGCACCGCCCGGAAACTGGCTGATCTCAGGCGAGCCACTAAGGCCGGGAATATGCGCCTTGAGGTAAGGGTCGATGAGGCTGGCGTCGAGTTCTTCGCCAGAGCGGATCTTGGTGGACTGGTCAGTAAGCGCCATGCTTATCCCTTCTGCTTATTATGGAGTGCAGAGATTATTGACTAATCTAATGCGGCCACTGTCCGCTCACAAGCTGGAAACGGCCTTATAGGTGAGCGTGTTGCAGGCCAATCATTGGCTTTTATCGCTGCGAACCTGCGACGAGCAGGCGAAAAAAAACCGAAGCCCTGAGACCTCGGTTTTGTGTGTATCGCTGTCGGTTCTTAAACCGGGAACAGCTCGCTCAGTTTCATCGCCAGCATCATGTCGCCTTCAGCGCGCAGCTTGCCGCCCATGAAAGCCTGCATGCCGTCGGTGTCGCCGCTGACGATACCTTTGAGGGTGTCGCTGTCCATGACCAGGGTCACATTGGCGTTGGTGTTTTCGCCTTCTTGCAGTTCGCACGTGCCGTCTTTGACGATCAGCGAGTAGTTTTTGTCGTCATCGATACGGAAGCCGAAAACCAGGTCCAGACCTACAGCGGCACTTGGGTTGAACTTGGCTTTCATTGCTTGAACGGCGTCGGCTACTGAGGTCATGGTTTTATCCTTTTGGATGGGGCTTGTGGTTAGGTTTCTAGCGACCTATCAAGTCGCGGTGGGCCGGGCTCAGCGATAAGTGATGAGCTCCGGCGCCTTCAACAGTTGCAGGTGCGCATGACTGTTGAAGGAAGCCAGGGTTACCTCGCGACCGCGGAATTTAAGCTGGTTGAGCGAGGTATTGACGATTTGCCAATTAAGTTCGAACGCCTGCCGTGCGGGCAGTTGGGTGATCAGGTGGAGCAGGGCGGTGATGGTGCCGCCGGAGGTGAAAATGGCGATCCGGTCTTTGCTGCCGGCCCCCTCGAGAACCTTGTGCAAGCCCGACTGAACCTGCTCGACGAAGCCGAGCCAGCTTTGCAGCCCCGGCGTGTCGTGGTTGCCACTGAGCCAGCGGCCGATGATCAAGGCGAACAGCCGCTGGAACTCGGCGCGGTTTTGCGCGGCATTGCGCAGAACATGCAGGGCTTCAGGTTCATCAGGGAGCATCGCCGGGAGCAGAGCACGGATCACTGCGTCGGCATCGAATTCATTGAAGGCTGAATCGATTTCAAGCGGGGGCGTGGCTTGTCCGGCCGCGTTGAGTTGGGCCATTGCCGCCTGAGCGGTATGCTGTTGGCGACGCAGGTCCCCAGACAGGCAACGATCAAAGCTTAAACCTAGCTGTGCCAGGTGTGCGCCGAGTATCTCGGCCTGGCGAATACCCGTGGGCGACAAAACGTCATAGTCGTCTGCACCAAAGGAGGCTTGGCCATGTCGAATCAAATAGATGCTGCCCACGTCCACGTCATCCCGGTACGTTGAAGGTTTCGCGAGGTTATGAGGATGCTCAAAGCCTGTCAATGAAAAAACATACGCTTGTTTGAATAGTTGTTTGCTGAATGTATTGCTACATGCGCGCAGACTGGTCGTCTGCAGGGCGCGCCGGTATGCTTGAGTGATTCATAGCCCCTTGGTTGGAGGGGCACAAAGTCTGTAAGGAGTAACTGTGGAGTTTCTTGTCGAGTACGCAAACTTTTTGGCCAAGACGGTCACCCTGGTGGTCGCCATCCTGATCGTGCTGGCGGCGTTCGCCTCACTGCGGAGCAAAGGTCGCCGCAAGTCTGCCGGCCAGTTGCAGGTCAGCAAGCTCAATGATTTCTATAAAGGACTGCGCGAGCGTCTTGAGCAATCGTTGCTGGATAAGGATCGGCTCAAGGCCTTGCGCAAGGAGCAAGGCAAAAGTCTGAAAAAGGAGAAGAAACTGGCCGAACCCAAGCCTCGGGTGTACGTGCTGGATTTCGACGGCGACATCAAAGCCTCCGCGACCGAAAGCATGCGCCATGAAATTACCGCTCTGCTGATCCTGGCCACGGCCAAGGACGAAGTGGTCCTGCGCCTGGAAAGCGGTGGGGGCATGGTTCACAGCTATGGCCTGGCTTCCTCGCAATTGGCCCGTATTCGTCAGGCGGGCATACCACTGACCATCTGCATCGATAAAGTCGCGGCCAGTGGCGGCTACATGATGGCCTGTATTGGCAACAAGATCATCAGCGCACCCTTTGCCATTCTGGGCTCCATTGGCGTGGTGGCGCAGTTGCCCAACGTCAACCGCCTGTTGAAAAAGCATGACATCGATTTTGAAGTGCTGACGGCCGGTGAATACAAACGCACCTTGACTGTGTTTGGCGAAAACACCGAGAAGGGTCGAGAGAAGTTCCAGGAAGAGCTGGACATCACTCACACGCTATTCAAGAACTTCGTGGCCCGCTACCGCCCACAACTGGCCATTGACGAAGTGGCCACCGGCGAAGTCTGGCTCGGCATGGCGGCGCTGGACAACCAGTTGGTGGATGAACTCAAGACCAGTGACGAATACCTGTCTGAGCGCGCCAAGGTCGCTGAAGTCTTCCATTTGCATTACTCCGAACGCAAAAGTTTGCAGGAGCGGGTAGGTCTTGCTGCCAGCAGTTCGGTAGATCGTGTGCTATTGAGCTGGTGGAGTCGATTGACTCAGCAACGTTTTTGGTAGGCATAAGTTGCCTCGTCACACGCTCTGTGTGACGAGGACACAACTGACAGCAAAAAGCCCGGAGCTCGATAGAGGCCCGGGCTTTTTTTCAGTCGCAATCAGCGTCTGCGGAACAGCGGTAACGGCTCGTCGGTAGCGGCTTGATAGGTCACCGAGAAATCCTTGAGGCCTTCAAGGGCTTCATACGGGTCTTTATCGGGACGAATCGCAAAGGCGTCGAAGCCACAGCGGCGCATGTAGAACAATTGGTCGCGCAGCACATCGCCAATCGCCCGCAGTTCGCCTTTGAAGCCGTACCGATCACGCAGCAGGCGTGCATTGGAGAAGCTGCGCCCATCGGTGAACGCCGGGAAGTTCAGGGCGATGACCTGGAACTGGTGGACGTCGTCGCCGATTTCCTCGGCTTCTTCGTCGCTGTCCAGCCACACGCCAAGGCCGCCGTCACGCGCTTTGAGGGCGTGACCATGATCCATCCACAGCGCCAGCGGCACGATCAGGTCGTCACAGTTGGGCAGGTCGTCGAGCGTCGCGTCCTTGGGCAGTAAATGCCAGGTCTCGTCAATGACTTCGTTGTTCTTAATGATTCGCTGCATAGACGCGCTCCTTGAAAGGGTCAATGCCGATACGCTGGAAAGTGTCGATGAAGCGCTCATCTTCGTTACGTTTTTCCACGTAAACGTTGATCAGCTTTTCGATCACATCGGGCATCACGTCCTGAGCGAAAGACGGGCCGAGGATTTTACCCAGGCTGGCGTCACGGCTGCCGCTGCCGCCGAGGGACACCTGATAAAACTCTTCGCCTTTTTTATCCACGCCCAGGATGCCGATATGGCCAACATGGTGGTGGCCGCAGGCATTCATGCAACCGGAAATGTTCAGGTCCAGCTCGCCGATGTCGAACAGGTAGTCCAAATCGTCAAAACGACGCTGGATGGCTTCGGCGATCGGGATCGATTTGGCGTTGGCCAGCGAGCAGAAGTCACCACCGGGGCAGCAGATGATGTCAGTCAGCAGACCGATGTTCGGCGTGGCGAAACCCTGCTCGCGCAGCTCGCCCCACATCGCGAACAATTGGCTCTGCTCGACGTCGGCCAGAATGATGTTCTGCTCGTGGGAGGTGCGCAGTTCACCGAAGCTGTAGCGGTCGGCCAGATCGGCCATGCCGTCGAGCTGTTTGTCGGTGATGTCACCGGGTGCGACGCCCGTCGGCTTGAGCGACAAGGTAACGGCAGCGTAACCCGGCTTCTTGTGCGCCATTACGTTGCGCGTGCGCCAGCGAGCGAAACCAGGGTGTTCTTTATCGAGCTGAGCCAGTTCGGCGTGTTGATCGCTGAGGGTTTTGTACTCAGGGTCGACGAAATGCCTGGCGACGCGCTGTACTTCGGCTTCGGTCAAGGTGGTCTGGCCCCCCCGGAGGTGGGCCATTTCCGCGTCGACTCTTTCGGCGAACACTTCTGGTGTCAACGCTTTGACCAGGATCTTGATCCGGGCCTTGTATTTGTTATCACGGCGGCCGTAGCGGTTGTAAACCCGCAGAATGGCGTCCAGATAGCTCAACAGGTCCTGCCACGGCAGGAACTCATTGATGAAGGCCCCGACCACTGGCGTACGGCCAAGGCCGCCGCCTACCAGGACACGGAAGCCCAGTTCGCCCGCAGCGTTGCGCACCGGCTCCAGGCCGATGTCGTGCACTTCAATGGCCACACGGTCGCTGGTCGAACCATTGATGGCGATTTTGAATTTGCGTGGCAGATAGGCGAATTCGGGGTGGAACGTCGTCCATTGCCGAACGATCTCGCACCATGGGCGCGGATCGACCAATTCGTCGGCTGCAACACCGGCAAATTGATCGGTGGTGACGTTGCGCAGGCAGTTACCGCTGGTCTGAATCGCGTGCATCTGTACAGTCGCGAGCTCAGCCAGGATGTCCGGCACGTCTTCCAGCGCCGGCCAGTTGAACTGGATGTTCTGACGGGTGCTGACGTGGGCATAGCCCTTGTCGTAATCGCGGGCGATTTTGGCCATCATGCGCACCTGACGTGAAGTCAGCTGGCCATAAGGCACAGCCACCCGCAACATCGGCGCAAAGCGTTGAATATAAAGGCCATTCTGCAGGCGTAGCGGGCGAAACTCTTCTTCGCTCAGCTCTCCGGCCAGATAGCGTCGGGTCTGATCACGGAACTGCTTGACGCGGTCCTCGATGATCCGCTGATCGTACTCGTCGTATACGTACATATAGGTCCTGTTCTCAGGCTGCTTACAGCAAATCCGCGCGCACGGCCGCGCACTCCCAACGGAGCCGAAGGAAGATACCAGTTTGCAGTTATGCGCAAAAGTGAAGTTTGAGTATATGCAAAGAACCAAAAGAACTAACTGGCCAGAGTCGATCGGATAACCCTACTTGAGCAATGGGCAATGCTCGACTTTACTGTGGGCGTGATCGCGGCAATCTGATGTCAGAGCAGTGGTCACGCTTCATGTGCACTCACCGACAAAAACTGAAAAGAGGCGATGCAATGAGCAACCCTGTCAAAGCAGCGAAAACCGATAGCAGCGTAGATGCCTGGGCCATTTTCTTCATTATCATCCTGGTCGTATCGACGGCCGTATTCTGGGTGAGCCACCAATAACGCAATCAACCTGCGCCTGTCCGGCATGATTGTCGGACAACGCGCTAAACGGTTTCAAAGAGCCAGCAGTCAGGCAGGTATACTGCCTGACTTTTTTCGGGCTCACGTAAAGATGTTTAAGCCTTTTTGTAGATGCTTGTTGGCGTTGAGCTGCTTCTGGCTAACGGCGGCTCAGGCGGCGACGGTGGTTTTCCTCAACCCGGGCTTGTCGACTGAAACGTTCTGGGTCAGTTACTCCGCGTTCATGCAGGCGGCCGCCAACGACCTGGGCATGACGCTGCAAGTGCGTTATGCCGAGCGCGATCCTCGAATCATGCTGAGTCAGGCGCGCGATGCCTTGATCGGCCCAAACAAGCCTGACTATCTGGTGTTCGTCAACGAACGGTATGCCGCCCCGGAAATCCTCCGTCTGTCTCAAGGCATCGGGGTCAAGCTGTTTGCGGTCAACAATACCCTCACCTCTGATCAGATCAAGATGCTCGGCGATGTACGCAGCCGCTTTCCGAACTTGATCGGGAGTCTGGTGAGCAATGACGAGGAGGGCGGGTATCTGATGGCCAAGGAGCTGATTCGCCAACACCCGAAAGTTGCCGCTGGCCAGAGCATCGACATGCTGGCGTTCTCCGGCGCGACAACCACACCCGCCGCGCAGCTCCGTGAACTGGGCCTGCACCGCGCCTTGGCTGAGCATCCTGAAGTACGTCTGCGTCAGCTCGTGCAGGCTGGTTGGGAGCGAGAGCGGGCGCAAGAGCAGGCCCGGCAGTTGTTCAAGCGCTATCCACAAACGAGCCTGGTATGGTCCGCCAATGATGAAATGGCGTTTGGTGCCATGGCTGCGCTGCGCGAAAGAGGCGGCCAGCCGGGCAAGGACGTGTTATTCAGCGGGTTGAATTGTTCGACGCCCGCTTTGCAGGCGCGACTGGATGGAAGTTTGAGCGTTCTGGTTGGCGGGCACTTCACAGTGGGTGGCTGGGCCATGGTGATGCTGCACGACTATGACGTGACTAAGAAACAGGATCGGAAATACCTTGGTGAACACCAGTTGCGCGTGTTGCAGCTTATCGAACCACACGATGCCGAGCGTCTGCTTAAGGCTAGTCGCGATGATAACTATGGCGTCGATTTCCGCACATTCAGCCTTGCTGGAAAAACCGCGCCGACGCATTACCGGTTCTCCCTGAAAAGCATACTGCCTTGAGTCGCGGTACAACGTTGGCCTGGGTTTAACCCACGGCAAAGTGCAGCACCAGTTGCACGATGCCAAACAGGGTCAGAGCGAAAACCGCCGTGAACAGCACCCCTATAATCACAAAATGACTGGGTTTGCCGTGGGTAAAATCCCGTGCGCGATTTTTCCCGCTTTGCACGCCAAACGCCGCTGCCATTACGCTCAGCAACATTTGCCAGAAAGTCGGCGGCTTGTTGTCGGATGAATCGTCCATACACCCTCGCGAATTCGCTTCGAAGTAGAAGAAACTCACTGGAGGATAGTCAAATCAGGGGAATATGCCGCCAGGCGCTGGCTTTGAGTTGTTCAAGCCGCCGATCAACATTCACTGAAAAACGAAACGGCCCAGGCAGGCCGCTTCCTTAAAGCTCAGTCGAGGCAATACTCAGTTGTCATAACCCAGGTTCGGCCCCAGCCAGCGTTCAGACACGCTCAGGTCCTGGCCTTTGCGCGCGGTATAGCTTTCGACCTGGTCCTTGTCGACCTTGCCTACGGCAAAGTATTGCGCCTGAGGGTGAGCGAAATACCAGCCACTTACCGATGCCGCCGGGAACATGGCGTAGTGCTCGGTCAGGGTGACGCCGCTCTGGCCGGATTGCCCGTCTTCAGCGCGGTCCAGCAAGTCGAACAAGGTGCCTTTCTCGGTGTGATCCGGGCAGGCTGGGTAACCCGGCGCAGGACGGATGCCGCTGTATTGTTCCTTGATCAAATCCTCGTTGGCTAACTGTTCGTCCTTGGCAT
Source organism: Pseudomonas sp. ASL3 (assembly GCF_056680425.1). Taxonomy (NCBI): domain Bacteria; kingdom Pseudomonadati; phylum Pseudomonadota; class Gammaproteobacteria; order Pseudomonadales; family Pseudomonadaceae; genus Pseudomonas; species Pseudomonas sp. ASL3. Next base: position 1,778,419 of record NZ_CM155281.1, read on the forward strand.
AACCCCAGTAGTTTTTCCGCACCTGCTGGTGTAACCACTCGGCGCAGGCTTCGGCCAGGCGGTCGGCCAGGGCTTTGACCATGATCGCGTTGTAGTCGTCGCCTTTGTCCTGATAGGCCTTGGACACTTCTTCAGCGCCGATGCCGGCGGTGGTGATGAAACCACCCACGTAATCGGTCACACCGCTGTCCTTGGGGGCGACGAAGTCCGCCAGGGAGAAGTTCGGCTTGCCGTCGGTCTTGATGATCTGCTGACGCAAATGATGCAATTTGGCCAAGGGTTGACCGTCGTTGCCATAGAGCTGCAGATCATCGTCGTCGACCTGATTGGCAGGCCAGAAGCCAAACACCGCCCGGGCGCTGATCAGCTTTTCGTCGATCAGCTTGTGCAGGATGTCCTGAGCATCGGCAAACAGCGAGGTCGCCGCTTCACCCACGACTTCATCGGTGAGGATGCGCGGGTATTTGCCCGCCAGATCCCAGGAGATGAAGAAGGGTGTCCAGTCGATGTATTCGGCCAGTACATTCAGGTCGATATTTTCCAGCACCTTGACGCCGGTGAAGGTGGGTTTGACGGGTTGATAGTTGGCCCAGTCGAACTGCGGTTTTTTGGCCAACGCCGCGCCGTAGCTCAACCGCTCGGTGCGTGAGCTGCGCGCGGCGGTGCGCTCACGCACCTCGATGTATTCGAGCCGGGTTTTCTCGATGAATGCCGGTTTCAGTTCCTTGGACAGCAATTGTGTGGCCACGCCGACGGCGCGGGACGCATCGGTGACATAGATCACCGCGTCATTGCTGTACTTGGGTTCGATCTTTACCGCCGTGTGGGCCTTGGAGGTGGTCGCGCCGCCGATCATCAGCGGCAGGCTAAAGCCCTGGCGCTGCATTTCCCGGGCGACATGCACCATTTCATCGAGTGATGGCGTGATCAACCCGGACAGGCCGATGATGTCGCACTTCTGCTCCTTGGCGACCTGCAGGATTTTCTCTGCCGGCACCATGACGCCCAGGTCGACGATGTCGTAACCGTTGCAACCCAGCACCACGCCGACAATATTCTTGCCGATGTCATGCACGTCGCCCTTGACCGTGGCCATGAGGATTTTGCCCTTGGCTTCCGGTTTGTCGCCTTTCTCCAGTTCGATGAACGGGATCAAGTGGGCCACGGCCTGTTTCATCACCCGAGCCGATTTCACCACCTGCGGCAGGAACATTTTCCCCGAGCCAAACAGGTCGCCGACGATGTTCATGCCGGACATCAGCGGGCCTTCGATCACTTCGATCGGGCGGGCGAACGATTGCCGCGACTCTTCAGTATCTTCAACGATATGCGTAGTGATGCCTTTGACCAGCGCGTGTTCCAGGCGCTTGTTGACGTCCCAGCCACGCCACTCTTCGGTTTCCGCTTCCTTGACGCTGCCGTCACCCTTGTACTTGTCGGCAATGGCCAACAAGGCATCGGTGGCGTGCGGGTTACGGTTGAGGACCACGTCTTCGACGATGTCGCGCAGCTCAGCCGGGATCTGGTCGTAGATCTCCAGTTGTCCTGCGTTGACGATACCCATGCTCAAGCCGTTGCGGATCGCATACAGCAGGAACACCGAGTGAATCGCCTCACGCACCGGATTGTTGCCACGGAACGAGAACGACACGTTGGATACGCCACCCGAGGTCAGGGCGTGGGGCAGGTGGTCGCGAATATAGGCACAGGCGTTGATGAAATCGACCGCGTAGTTGTTGTGCTCCTCGATACCCGTGGCGATGGCGAAGATGTTTGGGTCGAAGATGATGTCTTCCGGCGGGAAGCCGACTTCGTTGACCAGGATGTCGTAGGAGCGCTTGCAGATTTCTCTCTTGCGCTTTTCGGTATCCGCCTGGCCGTCTTCATCGAACGCCATCACCACCACGGCGGCGCCATAGCGCTTGCACAGTTTGGCGTGATGGATGAACTGCTCGACGCCTTCCTTCATGCTGATCGAGTTGACGATGCCCTTGCCCTGAATGCACTTGAGGCCGGCTTCGATCACTTCCCACTTGGAGGAGTCGATCATGATCGGGACGCGCGAGATGTCCGGCTCGCCAGCAATCAGATTGAGGAAGGTCACCATGGCCTTCTTCGAATCGAGCATGCCCTCGTCCATGTTGATGTCGATCACCTGAGCGCCGGCTTCGACCTGCTGCAAGGCGACTTCGAGGGCTTCGGTGTAGTTGTCTTCACGGATCAACCGGGCGAAGCGCGCGGAACCGGTGATGTTGGTGCGTTCGCCGACGTTGATGAACAGCGAGCTGCGATCGATGGTGAAGGGTTCCAGGCCCGACAGGCGGCAGGCTTTTGGAATATCCGGGATCACCCGCGGCGGGTACTTGCTCACCGCGTTGGCGATGGCCTTGATGTGCGCAGGGGTAGTGCCGCAGCAACCACCGACGATATTAAGGAAGCCGCTCTGGGCAAATTCTTCGATGATCGCAGCGGTCTGGTTCGGTTCTTCGTCGTATTCACCAAAGGCGTTGGGCAAGCCAGCGTTCGGGTGCGCTGAAATATAGGTGCCAGCCTTGTCCGACAGCTCTTCCAGGTACGGGCGCAAATCGGCTGCACCCAGTGCGCAGTTCAAACCCACCGAGATCGGTTTGGCATGGCTCACCGAGTTCCAGAACGCTTCCGTGGTCTGCCCGGACAGCGTGCGTCCGGAGGCATCGGTGATGGTCCCGGAAATCATGATCGGCAATTCAAAGCCGACTTCTTCGAACACGCCCTGCACGGCGAAGATCGCCGCCTTGGCGTTGAGGGTGTCGAAAATCGTTTCGATCAGGATCAGATCGGCGCCGCCTTCGATCAGCCCGCGTGTGGCTTCGGTGTAGTTTTCCACCAGTTGATCGAAGGTCACGTTGCGGTAGCCAGGGTTGTTCACGTCCGGCGACAGCGAGCAGGTGCGGCTGGTCGGGCCGAGGACGCCGGCCACGAAGCGTGGTTTATCCGGCGTTTCCAGGGTTTTTGCGTCGGCGACCTTACGGGCGAGGCGCGCGCCCTCTACGTTCAATTCGTAGACCAGTTCTTCCATGCCGTAATCGGCCTGGGAAACCTGGGTGGCGTTGAAGGTGTTGGTTTCGAGGATGTCGGCACCGGCATCCAGATAGGCCTTTTCGATGGCACCAATCACGTCTGGACGACTGAGAATCAACAAGTCGTTGTTGCCTTTGACATCGCTTGGCCAGTCGGCGAAGCGTTTGCCACGGTAGTCCTGTTCCTCCAGGCGATAGCTCTGGATCATAGTACCCATGCCGCCATCGAGAATCAGAATGCGCTCTTTGAGGGCTTGCTGGAGAGCGTGAAGGCGAGCGCTGCGGTCGGACATAGGACTACCTGAAAAGGCTGATACAGAAGGTCCGAGATAATAGCAAACCTGCGCGCTTTTAGTGAGAGTCGGGCTTTTGCATGAATATCGCTCATGTTGCCGAGGGTGTTGGATATGAATCGGTACGAGAATATCTAATAGCAGTTCGTGCCCGCGTGGAGGGGTGGGAACGATCAAGCCTCGACAGAACATGGCCCGCAGCCATCTACCAGTCATCAATCCATAGCAACCTTTTCGCCCTTATCACGGTCCGACGTATCAAGACGTCCTGAGATAGCGATTTATTCGGGGTCCTTGATTGTGATTTAAAAACAGGTGAGTTGCGGATGTTGATTTCGGTTCAAGCCCTGCGGGCACTCGCCGCGTGGGTCGTTGTATGTCACCACTTCATGCAGATCTTCTTTGATTTTCATGCCAAAGGCCCCGTGGGGCAGTTCTTCGTCGACAAGGGGGCGGTAGGGGTCGACATTTTCTTCGTGATCAGTGGGCTGGTGATTTACCTGTCGACTCAAGACAAAGACATGCCGATCGGTCGCTTCATGATTAATCGCATCATCCGTATCGTTCCGGCGTATTGGGTCTACACGGCGGCCATGGGGCTGCTGATCGTCGTCGCCCGACCGCTGATGCCCCATGCTGCGATCGACTGGCAGCATTTCATTCTTTCCCTGTTGTTCATTCCTTCGGAAAATCCCGGCGGTTACGGCATGTATCCGACGCTGAATGTGGGTTGGACGCTGAATTACGAGATGCTCTTCTATCTATTGTTCTCGCTGGTGTTCCTGGTTCATCAGCGCCACCGTCCGTTGATTGTCGCAACCGCGCTATTTGCCGTCAGTGAAGTGCTGACCCGCTACGGTTTGATCAGCCATTTTTATCGCAACGACATCGTTTATGAGTTCCTGCTGGGCATCGGCATCGGCGTGATCTACCGCCGCGGCTGGATCGTTCATGGGCTATGGCTGCCGCTGCTGGCGATTTCCGGTGCCTTGGTCACCCTCTATCACCTCACGCCTTCAGATCGATTCTGGAACTGGGGCATGCCCAGTGCAGTGATTGTTGTCGCGTGCATCTCGCTGGAGCCCTATTTCGAGGGCAACCGATTACTCAAGGCGCTGGGCGACTGTTCCTACTCGGTATATTTGCTGCACGTATTGGTGCTGTATGGCGGGTGGCTGGCGTCCGAGCGCTATGGGCTCAACCCTTACGCGGTGTTTGCGGTTTGCGTGCCGTTGATCGGCCTGGGTGCCTGGGGCAGCTACGAATGGATCGAAAAAGGGCTTTATCGCCACCTTAAAGGCTGGCTGGACAAGCGGCGGGACGCGGGCGAGGCGGTGGCTCTTTCCCGACATAATTACTAGGACTTTGTACGTCGCTGATGATTGGCGTAAACTGCGCCCACGTCTGCGAGGAATTTTCATGACCGCTATTACTATTACCGATGCCGCCCACGACTATCTGGCCGATCTGCTTGAAAAGCAGAACACTCCGGGCATCGGCATCCGCGTGTTTATTACCCAGCCTGGCACCCAGTACGCTGAAACCTGCATTGCTTATTGCAAGCCGGGTGAAGAAAAGCCTGAAGACAAGGCTATCGGCCTGAAAAGCTTCACTGCCTGGATCGATTCCTTCAGCGAAGCCTTTCTGGATGATGCTGTTGTCGATTACGCCACTGATCGCATGGGCGGCCAGCTGACCATCAAGGCGCCAAACGCCAAAGTACCTATGGTCAATGCCAACAGCCCGATCAACGAGCGCATCAACTATTACCTGCAAACCGAGATCAATCCGGGGCTGGCCAGCCATGGCGGTCAGGTCACACTGATCGATGTGGTCGAAGAGAACGACGAAAATATTGCGGTTCTGCAGTTCGGTGGCGGTTGCCAAGGTTGTGGTCAGGCCGACCTGACCTTGAAGGAAGGGATTGAGCGTACCTTGCTCGAACGTATCCCCGAGCTTAAGGGTGTACGTGACGTGACCGACCACTCGCAAAAAGAGAACGCTTACTACTAAGGCGCTTTCGATCTAACGAATAAAAAATTGCCCCGACTGGTTCGGGGCTTTTTTTGCCGGTGCGGCCGGTTTAACTGGCCTTGGCGCACCCGGCAGGATTGAGCACGCGATGGCTTGAAGCAGGGTTCTTGCTCAGCGCAGCGCCGGTGCGAGCCGGACGCGGCAGGAGTTGCCCTGAGCAGTTAGGGCAGCGACCGCTCAGTTTGCTTTGCGCGCAATCGCGGCAGAACGTGCACTCGAAGGAGCAGATCAAGGCTTCAAGGCTGTCGCCAGGCAGGTCGCGGTCGCAGCATTCACAGTTCGGGCGAAGTTCAAGCATGGGGGGTGACCTCGTTTGCAGGTGTTTTTAGGGAGACCGGGGCTGACACGTGTTGCCAACAATGCCAAACACCCTCGGTCCTTGGCAATCAGGGTCGGAATAGATGCGCATGTCCGGCCCGATACAGCGAAGACTCGGTGAACTGGTCATTGGCCAATACCCGGCCCACCAGAATCAGCGCGGTGCGGCGAAACCCCTTGGCCTGAACCTTCTCTTGAATGTCGGCCAGGGTCCCCGTTACCCAGTCCTGATCCGGCCAACTGGCGCGGTGGACCACAGCAATCGGGCAGTCGGCGCCGTAATGCGGGACTAATTCAGCGACGATTTTGTGCAGATTGTTGACCCCCAGATGAATCGCCATGGTTGCCCGATGTTGCGCCAGACTGGCTAGTTCCTCACCGGCCGGCATCGACGTTTTATCGGCGTAGCGGGTCAGGATCACGCTCTGGGAGATATCCGGCAGGGTCAGCTCGGTGCCCAACAGCGCAGCGCAGGCGGCCGTGGCGGTGACGCCGGGGATGATTTCGAAGGGTATAGCCAGCTCGCGCAGGTAACGAATCTGCTCACCAATCGCACCGTACAGACTGGGATCGCCGGAGTGCACCCGCGCGACATCCTGACCTTGTTCATGAGCCGATTTCATCAAGGCAATGATTTGTTCGAGGTGCAACTCGGCGCTATTGACCACCTGTTCGGCCTGATGCCCTTCCAGCACAGCAGCCGGTACCAGCGAGCCGGCATAGATGATCACCGGGCAGCTGCGGATCAAGCGCTGACCTTTGACCGTGATCAGTTCGGGGTCGCCGGGGCCTGCGCCGATAAAAAAGACGGTCATGGGTTCTCCAGAATCTAGCGATGGGCTTTTGCAAGGAAGTGGGGCCGCCGGATTATCAACGATTCGGTGCGTCGCCGGCCAAGGCAAATGTGGCCTGTGGGTTTTTCTGTCGGCTGACCAGTAATTCGCCGGGACGATTGCTCAGCTGTTGCGACAATGCCAATGCACAGCTTTCAGCCACGCCGTAACAGCCGGTATGGGCAAATGCGATGTTTGAACGATGGCTGAGTTGCGTTTCGAAAGCAGTTAGCTGGGCCGCACTGAAAAACACCAACGGCAGGCCCAACTGCTCCGCCAGCGCGAGCAAGCCCGGTTCAGCGCGTTTTTGGTCGATGGAGGCGAGGGCTGTGATGGCTTCAATCGCCAGGCCGTGAGTCTGCAAGCTCTGTTCAATCAGTTCAAACAACAGGCTTGCAGGGCAGCCACGTTGGCAGCCGAGACCGACTACGAGGATCGTCGACATGGCGGTTCCCTCTTGGTGTCGGCAAAGGGCGACAGGAGACCATGGCAAAGCGCCGGGCGTCAATCGAACACGCCCTGGTCATTGACCTCTATCGGGTCACTGCGTAGCCTTGCGCTTTCGAGGTTCTCCGGCATTGGCCGGAGCTAAGAAGGGAACGCGGTCGATGCCGCGGCTGCCCCCGCAACTGTAAACGGTCATGTTCATTGCACAGCCACTGCCAGCTCCCATCTGTGAGCCGCGGGAAGGCGCGATGAGTGTGTGTCGGACACTGTCTTTATAGGCTGTCGACACGCCACCGTAAGCCAGGAGACCTGCCTCGTAACCAGATTCTCACTACAACCGGGCGGGGTGATCCGGTGGCGAATTGATCCGCGTACATGTGCTGCGTGGTTATCGTCCTGTTTGCCCGCCGCTTTGCCAAAGGGCATCCGATGAAAACACTGGCCAAACTTCCCGTCACTATCGTTACCGGCTTCCTCGGTTCGGGCAAAACCACCTTGCTGCGGCACATGCTCGACAACGCCGAAGGGCGGCGGATTGCGGTGATCGTCAACGAGTTCGGCGAGCTGGGCATCGACGGCGAGATCCTCAAGCAATGCACCATCGGCTGCACTGAAGAAGAAGCCAACGGCCGCGTGTATGAGCTGGCCAACGGCTGTTTGTGCTGCACCGTCCAGGAAGAGTTCTTCCCGGTGATGCGCGAATTGGTCGCCCGTCGTGGTGATCTGGATCACATCCTGATCGAAACCTCCGGTCTGGCACTGCCAAAACCCTTGGTGCAAGCCTTTCAGTGGCCGGAAATTCGCAACGCCTGCACGGTGGATGCGGTGATTACCGTGGTCGACAGCCCGGCTGTATTGGCCGGCACCTTCGCCGCGTTTCCGGATCAAGTCGATGCACAGCGCAAGCTCGACCCGAACCTGGACCATGAATCACCGTTGCACGAGCTGTTTGCCGATCAATTGGCGAGCGCCGATCTGGTCATCCTCAATAAAGCCGACATGATGGACGCCGCCGGTCTGGCTGCGGTCCGCGCTGAAGTCTCGGAAGAGTTGCCACCTGCGGTCAAAGTGATCGAAGCCAGCAGCGGTCGCTTGCCGATCAACGTGTTGCTGGGTCTGGGTGCCGAGTCCGAGCAGCACATCGACAGCCGTCGTACGCACCATGACCATCACGAAGGCGATGACCATGACGACCATGATCATGACGCGTTCGATTCAATCTCGATCAAACTGCCTCAGACCGACGAAAGCCTGCTGCTCGACGCCCTGACGCAATTGGTGGTGCAGCACGGTATTTTGCGGGTCAAGGGTTTCGCGGCCATCCCTGGCAAACCAATGCGTTTGCTGATCCAGGGCGTGGGCACGCGTTTCGACAAGCATTTCGACCGCGCCTGGCGTGCCGATGAAGAGCGGGCGACCCATCTGGTATTGATTGGTCAGGAACTCGACGCCGGTCTGCTTGAAGCCCAACTGCGCGCAGCGATTGCCGGCTGACCCATGCACTTACTGAGAACGCAGCCCGGCGGTTTTGTACCTGACGACAGCATCGCTGATTTGGGGCAAACCCCCGCCGAGTTGGTGATTCTCTGTAGCGGCGATTCACACTTGGCGTTGCTGGCCGAGGCAGCGCAACAGTTGCCTGAGGATTACCCCAGCCTGCGTCTGGCCAACCCGATGCAAGTGCAGAACCATGCTTCGGTGGATCTGTATGTCGATCAGGTGCTGCGGCATGCCAAGGTGATCCTGATCTCCCTGCATGGCGGCATTGGTTATTGGCGTTATGGCGTCGAGCGGCTGGTGGAGCTGGCCGGGCGTGGTGTGCAACTGATTCTGGTGCCGGGCGATGATCGGCCGGATCCGGAACTGAGCGGCTTGAGCAGCGTGGCGGCTGAAGAGGGCGAGCGGCTTTGGCATTTCCTGCGCCAGGGCGGCATGCACAATGCCCTTGAGTTGTATCGGTGTCTGGCGAGTCGTTGGCTGGGTCGCGATTATCCCTGGGCTGAGCCGCAGACCTTGCCGAGGACCGCGATCTACCATCCGCACAAGGCCAATGCCGAACTGAATGACTGGCAGGCTGAGTGGCAGGCCACTCAGCCTGTTGTGGTGTTGTTGTTCTACCGATCCCACCTGCAAGCGGCCAACACCGGTTTTGTTGATGTGTTCTGCGCCCGTTTGCAGGCTCAGGGTTTGAATCCTTTACCCATCGCGGTCGCCAGCCTGAAAGAACCGGGCTGTTTGACGGTGGTGGAAGACCTGCTCGATCACGTCCAGGCCGAACTCATCCTGAATACCACCGGCTTTGCACAGTCCAGCCCGGAAGCGCCCCATTTGCGGCCATTCCGGCGCAATGTCCCGGTGATTCAGGCGATTTGCGCCCAAGATAACGAGCCGGCCTGGCGCGCCAGCGAGCAAGGGCTGGGCCCACGGGATCTGGCGATGCACATCGCCTTGCCAGAACTGGACGGGCGCATTATCAGCAGGCCCATCAGCTTCAAGGACCTGGCCTGGCACAGTGAGCGCAGCCAGTCCGATGTGGTCTGTTATCGCGCTCAACCCGAGCGCATGGACTTTGTCGCCGAACTGGCGCGACGCTGGATCGACCTGGCGCGCCTGCCCAATCAGCAAAAGCGTGTCGCGCTGATCCTCGCCAATTACCCCACCCGCGATGGCCGCATCGGTAACGGCGTAGGTCTGGATACCCCTGCCGCTGCGCTGAATATTCTGCGGGCCTTGCACGCCGAGGGTTATCCATTGGCGCCCTTGCCCGAGAGTGGCACTGCGCTGATTCATGCGCTGCTCGGCGGGGTGACCAATGATCTGGACAACATCGACCTGCGCCCGTGCCAGCAAAGCATGGGGCTGGACGAGTATCTGGCCGCGTTCAATGACTTGCCGCCGACCAATCGCGAGGCAGTGATCGCGCGTTGGGGCGAGCCGCAGGTCGATCCGATGTTTCGCTCCGGGCGGATGATGGTCGCCGGGCTGCGTTTTGGCCTGACTTTCGTCGGCATTCAGCCGGCACGGGGGTATCAGGTGGACGCCAGCGCGGTCTATCACGACCCGGATCTGGTGCCGCCCCATGGTTATCTGGCGTTCTACTTCTGGTTGCGCAAGGCCTACGGTGCCCATGCCGTAGTGCATGTGGGCAAGCACGGCAACCTCGAATGGCTGCCGGGAAAAGGTGTCGGCTTGTCGGAAAGCTGCTGGCCGGACGCGGTGTTGGGCGCGATGCCGAACATCTATCCGTTTATTGTCAACGATCCGGGTGAGGGCGCCCAAGCCAAGCGCCGCACCCAGGCAGTGATCATCGACCACCTGATGCCGCCGCTGACCCGTGCCGAGACCTACGGCCCGCTGCGCGATCTGGAGGTGCTCGCCGACGAATATTACGAAGCGCAATTGCTCGACCCGCGCCGCGCTGGCGAACTGCAACGGGACATCCTCAAGCTGGTGCGTGAAACCCGAATCGATCGCGAACTGCAATTGGACGAACAGCTCGGCGATGGTGATGCCGCGCTTTGGTTGCCACGTCTGGATACCTACCTGTGTGACCTGAAGGAATCTCAGATCCGCGATGGCCTGCATATCTTCGGCGAATCGCCCTGCGGCCGTCTGCGCATCGACACCTTGCTTGCGCTGCTGCGGATTCCCCGGGGCGATGGTCGTGGCGCCCAATCGAGTCTGTTGCGTGCCCTCAGCAAAGCCTTCGAACTGAATTTCGATCCTTTGGATTGCGTGTTGTCTGACCCTTGGAGCGGTCCGCGTCCGACGGTATTGCTCGACGTCAGTGAGGAACCCTGGCGCACGGCGGGCGATGCGCGCGAGCGACTGGAACTGTATGCGGCGTGGTTGATCGAGCAGGTCCTGGCGCAAACTCCAATCCGTGAGTTGACTGAAAACAATGAGTTAACGCTTATTCTTCAGAGTCTGAGCGAAGTTGTCGCGCCACGTCTGGACGCTTGCGGTCCCGCAGAAATGCAGGGTTTGCTTGACGCTTTGAACGGTCGATTCGTCCCGGCAGGACCCAGCGGAGCCCCCAGTCGTGGTCGTCTGGATGTACTGCCTACCGGGCGTAATTTCTTTTCAGTGGACGTGCGCAATCTGCCGACCACCACCGCTTGGCGCATCGGTTTTCAATCCGCGAACCTGCTGCTGGAGCGGCACTTGCAGGATCATGGCGATCACCTGCGTCAACTCGGTCTGTCCGTCTGGGGTACTGCCACCATGCGCACCGGTGGCGATGATATTGCCCAGGCCATGGCCCTGATGGGCGTACGTCCGGTCTGGGCCACGGGCAGTCAACGGGTCGATGATTTTGAAATCCTGCCCCTGAGCCTGCTCGACCGGCCTCGGGTCGATGTGACGTTGCGTGTCTCGGGGTTTTTCCGGGATGCGTTCGCCAACCTGATTCGGTTGTTCGACGCGGCGGTACAAGCGGTGGCCGCCCTTGATGAGCCAGATGACCTCAACCCGCTGGCGGCCAAGGTGCGTGAAGAGCGTCAGCAGTTTGAACGCAATGGTTTGAGTGCCGACGATGCAGCACGTCAGGCGGGCTGGCGGATCTTTGGTGCCAAGCCGGGTGCGTATGGCGCGGGCGTGCAAGGCGCGATCGATGGACGCCTGTGGCAAAGCCGTGACGACCTGGCTGAGGTCTATCTGAACTGGGGTGGTTACGCGTATGGAGGGGCCGATGAAGGCACCCCGGCGCGGGACCGTTTTGCTCAGCGGCTGACTCAGGTTCAGGCAGTGTTGCAGAATCAGGACAACCGCGAGCATGACTTGCTCGATTCCAACGACTATTACCAATTTCAGGGTGGCATGCTTGCTGCCGTGGAGAGCCTCAGCGGAAACAAAGCCGCCAGCTATCATGGCGATAACAGTCAGCCGGACTTGCCAAAAATTCGTACCCTCAAAGAAGAATTGAATCGGGTCGTACGCGCGCGCGCGGCCAACCCGAAGTGGATCGAGGGGGTCAAACGCCACGGCTACAAAGGCGCATTCGAAATGGCTGCAACCGTGGATTTCCTGTTCGCCTTCGATGCCACCACCCAATTGATCGATGATCATCAATACGCGCTGCTGGCCGATGCTTATCTGCTTGATCCATCGACTCGCGAGTTCATTGAGCAGCACAACCCTGATGCCTTGCGCGATATGACCGAGCGCATGCTTGAAGCTCAGCAGCGGGGGCTTTGGCAAGAACCGGGCGAGTATCGCCAGGCGCTGGAAAACCTGTTGCTGGATATAGAAGAAAATTGATGACTGTTGAGAGACGAGCATGAGCGATATCCCGCATTTCCCGTTGGCTGCGGTAGTGGCTGCCGATGAGCTGAAGCTGGCGCTGTGCCTGACGGCCATCGATCCGAAGATCGGCGGAGTGTTGATCGAAGGCCCGCGGGGCATGGCCAAATCGACCCTCGCCCGCGGTCTGGCCGATTTGCTGGCCAGTGGGCAATTCGTCACGTTACCGCTGGGCGCGACCGAAGAGCGTCTGGTCGGGACACTGGATCTGGACGCCGCACTGAGTGAAGGTCGGGCGCAATTTTCCCCTGGCGTGCTGGCCAAGGCCGATGGCGGGGTGTTGTATGTCGATGAGGTCAATCTATTGGCCGATCATCTGGTCGACCTGCTGCTCGATGTCGCCGCCAGCGGAGTCAACGTTGTGGAGCGCGATGGCATCTCCCATCGGCACCCGGCGCGTTTCGTGTTGATTGGCACCATGAATCCGGAAGAGGGTGAGTTGCGCCCGCAACTGCTCGATCGCTTTGGTTTGAACGTGGTCTTGAGTGGGCAAACCGCCCCGGCCGAACGCGGGCAAATCATTCGCCGACGACTGGATTTCGATGCCGACCCCGTGGCGTTCTGTGAGCAATGGGCGACACAGCAGGAAGCATTGAAACAGCGCTGCGAACAAGCGCGGGCGCGGCTGCCGAGCATCGCTTTGGATGACCAGGCGCTTGGACAAATCACCGAGCGCTGTTTTGCCGCCGGGGTGGATGGCATGCGTGCGGATCTGGTCTGGTTGCGTGCCGCGCGAGCCCATGCGGCCTGGCGCGGTGCTGGGGAGATCGTGACCGAGGATATCGATGCGGTCGCCGAGTTTGCCCTGCGCCATCGTCGCCGTAACGAGACTCCACGCGCGGAAGCTTCGCCGCCGCAGGCTCCGGATCGGACCCCGTCCGCCAATACAGCCAGTACAAAAGCAGCTGAACAACATGAGAGCCAGAACGGCGGGCAGGGCAGTTGGGGCGAATTGCCCGCGCAAGCAATGCCTTCCGGCATTCGTCGAGAAGTGCCGAGCTGGCCAAAAAAGCCCTAGGCATCCGCCCTCGTTCGACACTGGGGGCGGATGCCACGCCCCGACCAGGCAGACTCAGTGGCGGCAGAACCGGGGCCACACGGGCCGTTGCCGACGGTGCCATCTGTTGGTTGCCGACCCTGTTGCGCGGACGACCGAAAGCGCGCAAAGACCTGATCCGCAGGCCGCGCAGCAGTCGTCCTCAGGAGCTGTGGCTGGTGATTGTCGACGCATCGGCCTCGACCCGGCGCCATCAAGCTTTGAGCCAGGCCAAAGGTTTATTGAGCCAGCTGTTCGATGATGCCTATCGTCAGCGCGTTCGCCTGGCATTGCTCACCGCCAGCGGCCATACACCGTGCTGGCAACACCAAGGCCTCAAAGCGTCGGCCGCACTGCAACCCTGGCTAAACGCATTGGGCGCGGGTGGCGGCACGCCGTTACTCGCAGCCCTTGAGCAAGCTATGTACTGGCTGATTTTGCGGAAAAAACGTCATCCCACTGAACAGCAACGTCTGCTGCTGTTGACCGATGGCCGTGTGAAGGATTTGCCTGTCTTGGCGGAGCTTGATTGCCCAAGCTTGTTGATTGATATCGAACAGGGTCCGATTCGCTTGGGGCGAGCAGTGCAATTGGCTTCAGCGCTGGGGGCTGAGTATTGCCATATTGACTCGTTGCCTGTCAAACCTGTCGGCCGTCAGTGGTGACGGCCGTATCAGGCCATATTGTGTCGGGCTTTATGCAGGCATGGTCCAGGGCTTGAGGCTGTAACCTTCCCGGCTGATTTCTGCCCGGGCCTGCTCCAACAGACTTTCCAGCTGCGCCGGGTCGCGATAAGCGCTGCTCGGGATTTGCTTGTGTCCGATACGGGTATTGGTGCGGTCGATGACGCTCAGGCTGAGTTCGCCGTTACCGTCCTGCGGAGCCCAGGCGACGCATTGAAAAGGTTCAAAAGCGTGGCCGACGATCAAAAGTGCTTCGTTAAAGCGCAGTGGGGCGTTCATGGGTGTTCCTCTCCGTGCCCAAGTAAGTTGAATCACCGACGGGGGGGCTTACCGTTCGGCTGGTTACTAGTACTGATGACACAAGAGGGGGGGTAAGTCACAACACTGTGTAAAATATTTAATAATTTTTCTGTGGCGACGCCAATCGCTGACAACCCCGTATCTCCGGGCACGCCGTAGAGTAGAACCAAGGTGCATAATTAGTAAGTTGCAACGTTGAACCAATCCCGAGTGCCACTGTCAGCACTTTTTGGCATGACGCTTATAGTTAAACGGTACAAGGGTGTGTCAAATTTTTGCTAATGTTACAACCGGGTTAGCCAACTTGCTGTTTCTAAAAAGAATTCTAAAAAGACTTCTAAATAACTGGCGCCAAGGAATCGCTATGCATGAATCGGCTCCATTACGTCGCCTGCTGGTTGTTGATCCTTGCGACGACTGTCATCGCTTGATTCCCGTCCTGCGCGAAGCGGGTTGGGATGTGGACAGCAGCACTCTGGAGTCGGCCGCTGAACGTACCTGTGACGTCGGTTTGCTTCGCCTGATGCCTTATCACGTTCAACACCCCGAAGCGGTCAAGGAGTTGATCACCCGTAGCAATACCGAATGGATTGCGGTGCTTAGCCCCGATGATTTGCGCCTGCAAAAGTTTGGTGATTTTGTCTGTGAGTGGTTTTTCGACTTCCATACCTTGCCATTCGATGTTTCCCGCGTGCAAGTTACTCTCGGCCGGGCTTACGGCATGGCGCGTCTGCGCGGTCAGGGCACGGTCCATGTCCGTGAAGTCGAACACGAGCTATTGGGTGAAAGCCGACCCATTCGCGAATTACGCAGATTATTGAGCAAGCTGGCGCCCACTGAATCGCCGGTATTGATCCGGGGCGAGAGCGGCACGGGCAAAGAGCTGGTGGCGCGCACGTTGCACCAGCAGTCACAGCGCAAAGGCAAGCCGTTTATCGCGATCAATTGCGGTGCCATTCCTGAGCATCTGATTCAGTCCGAGTTATTCGGCCATGAGAAAGGTGCCTTCACGGGGGCTCATCAGCGCAAGATCGGACGGATCGAAGCCGCCAACGGCGGTACGTTGTTCCTTGATGAAATCGGCGATCTGCCACTGGAATTGCAAGCCAATCTGCTGCGGTTTCTTCAGGAGAAACACATTGAACGAGTTGGCGGGCGTGAGCTGATTGCCGTCGACGTTCGTGTGCTGGCGGCCACCCATGTCGACCTCGAGGCGGCCATTGGTCAAGGGCGGTTTCGCGAGGATCTGTATTACCGCCTGAATGTCTTGCAAGTAGGCACCGCGCCATTGCGTGAACGGCACGGTGATCTGGCAATGCTGGCCAATCACTTTGCGCACTTTTACAGTCAGGAAACAGGTCGTCGTCCGCGCAACTTCAGCCAGGATGCGCTGGTTGCCATGGGCAAGCATGACTGGCCGGGTAACGTCCGCGAGTTGGCTAACCGGGTACGCCGTGGCCTGGTGCTGGCCGAAGGGCGGCAAATCGAAGCGGTTGACCTGGGGTTGGTCGGTCAGCAGGAAATCAGCACCCCCATGGGCACCCTCGATGACTACAAATCCCGTGCCGAGCGTCAGGCGTTGTCTGATGTGTTGAATCGACACAGTGATAACCTGAGCGTCGCCGCCAAAGTACTGGGGGTGTCGCGGCCGACTTTCTACCGGCTGCTGCACAAGCATCAAATTCGCTAAGTTGGTTATTTAGGCTAACGCTAATTGCCCCAAAGCAAAGCCCGCGATCATCGCGGGCTTTGCTTTGGGGCAACGGTGAGTTGAGGAATCAGAAGTAATACGGGAATTTCAAGCTGAAGGTGAAGTCCGGTGCATCGTTGGTCAGGCCAATGGAAAGGTTGGGCACGATGGTCAGTTTGTCTGATACGGCGAGGGTCATGCCAACGTTGAAGTACCCCGCATTGGCATCGCTGTTGGCGACCGTTTGCCAGCCCGTGCCATCGTCTTGATTGATCTTGCTTTTCATCGCGATCAGATCAGACACCGAAAACGACATACTCATCTTCTCGTTCAAGGCGAAGGCGATACCGGCGCCGATCTGGAACGTGTCGCCCAATTTGACTTTGCCGGGGACTGTGACGCCTTGAGTAGGGCTGATATCGCTGTATGACTCTTGCATGTTGTAGGTATAAGCGATGCTGCCGAACAGCACGGCAGGGTCGATGGTCTTGATCAGTGAGAGGCCAGGTGTAATGGACCATACGCCGTTGCCGGTCGGCAGGCTTTCAGGCGTAAACAGATTGTCGTTCTGACTGGATTTTACCAGCTTGATACCGTAGGGGTTTTTGCCGGTAGGCGTCTTGAGTCGCAGGGTAAAGATCGCATCCGGTGAGTTGGCGGTTTCATCGAGGAATTTATAAGCGACCCCGAAGTTGACATCGCCCAGGGTCGGGTCGCGTTTGACATCGACCTCGGAGATGGCGCTCGTCGAGTTACCGGCCCCGGCCGAAGAGTAAGTGGTGTCCCGGTAGATAACGGGCACGTTGACATCAAACTGCCAACGCTGATTCAAGTTGTAGCGTCCGGTCAAATCCAGGGTCCAGTTGTCGGACTTGATCTGGTCGACGCCGATATTGCCCAGGAAAATCGAGTCCAGCGCCAGAAAACCGTTGAGGATCAACTGGTGAGTGTCGTAGTGGGTGTAGGTGAGGCCGGTTTCCAGGCTGAACTTGCCTCCGCCGAAAAATCCGCTGGCCTCGTCATACAGGTTGGTTACGCTTTGTGCCGGTTGCGAATCATCTTTGAGTGACTGGCCGTAAGAGCTGCCTGAGTTCGAGCCTGCGGCGTTGCTCGCGGCGGCGACAGTACTAGCCGGTGAACGCACCAGTCGTTTGGGCTGAGGCGTCGCCGGCTGGTCTTCGACCTGACGAACCCGTTGTTCAAGCACCATCAGTGCTTTTTGTTGCACTTCATAGCGTTGTTTTAATTCCACAAGTTCTTGTTTCAGTGTCTCGATATCAACATCTGTTGCAGCCTGAATAAGCGTCGTTGGCAACAGCGCACTAAAACACAGAACTGTGCGAAACGAGAACGATCGAGACATATCGAGAACCATCCGTGTTAGCTGTGTTATGAGACAGAGCGTAGATCAATATCCTACCGATCGGAGACTCTTTAGCTGATCCAGATTGGTATTCAGCACACCCGCGGAGGGCAGGTCGTTTCTTAGCACAACATTCAATTGTGTCAAGTTTTGAACTTGATTTCCTGCACCGATCAGGTTGACAGCCTGCATCACTCCGCCCGAAGCAATAAGCTGCATGGCGTTGCCCTGGTTGTTATTGGCTTGAATGGCCAACTGCACGCCACCATTGACGGACGAGACTGACAGATTGCCAGCTGCGTTGGACCCGCTGATCGTCGAACCGCTGCTCAGGGCCTGACCCTGATTGGCCGCCAGAGCAGGTGCCTGGCCGTTTTGTTGGACGTTGATATCAACGTTGTTGTAGGCGCTGTTGCCATCGCCGGCCGTGCGTGTGCTTTGCGTGACCCCCTGAACAGTATTGAGGCCCGCGCCACCGGTGATTGAACCGTTGCCGTTAGTGGGCGTCGAACCATTGCCTTTCTGATTGATGAGCGAGACATAGAATTGAGGTTTGATCGTGTTCTGTTGAATTTGCAGCGTCGTTTTTGCACCCAGGACATCGCCCGCGGCATTTTGCCAAGTGCTTGTCATGGACATGCCGAAATAGACGATACCCCCCGGCATCACATAGCGGCCGCGCAATTGGGACAGTTCTTGATCCTTGAGTTCGATCGGTTTGAACACCGACGTGGCATGCGTCGGCAGACTAGCGGCCAGGCAAGCGGCGGCTAGCCAGTAATGAATTTTCATGTTCGGGCTCCCGGTGCCACTTTATTATTAGAAGAAGTCACTTTGCAAAAAGCCAAACTCCATCAGCTCTGCATCCTTGACTGGGCTGAATGCATCGACGCGACCTTTGGCTGTTAATGGCGCTGGCGGATCGAGCAGGGCGTTGCGTTTGTCGTACCCTGGGCCGATCACCGCGAAAATAATGCCGTTCCAGCCTTTGACGAAGTCCTCACGCGAGTAGCGTTTGTGGCCGAGCACTGGATCTCCGATGTACACCCAATCCTTTTGGGTTTTTTGCAGCACGACGAAATGCTTGTAGCCGCGAATTTCCATCAGCACCACGACCGGAATGGTCAGGCGGTCCAGACTTTCCGCAGGAATGCGGTAGCCTCGGGCACGCATGCCGATGCTTTCCACGTAGCGTTTCATATCGAGCATGGAGAACCCCTGTGTGCGCACAAGGTCCTGGTTCGCGGTGAGGAGCATGCCTTCGATGAGCTGGTCTTCAGTGACGTCCAGCCAGTAGGCCTGACGCAACACGGTGGCCAGCGCGGCAGCGCCACAGCTGAAATCGGTCTTTTGCTCCACCAGGTCACTAAAGCGCCGTTCGCGCATGCTCTGGACGTGCTTGTAGACCAGGTTTGAGCCCGGCAAACCGGGGATCGCCATTTGGCCGGCTTGTGTCAGACCGGCAATCAACAATAGGCAGAACAGGGCGGTACTACGCATGGTCTTTACGCCTTAGCCTTTTGAGGGCCACGTCAGCAAAGTAATACTTCCAACACGGCTTGGAAAATGGGGCTCTCTTGCGAGAGCCCCTGATTACCGTCGCACTTACATGCAGGTTTTGCAGCCTGCGGCGATGGCCAGCGAGTTGCTTTGTTGGTTGCCAGTACCCGCCGAAACGTTGGCGCCGACATTGCCCGACACATTGTTCAGGGAGTTGCTGAGGGTAGCGCTGTTCATCACAGGGTTTGCCCAACCACTTGGGGTCATCACCTGCCAGGTCGCTACGCCACTCAACACCACATTGCCGCTTTCGGTGAAGGCTAGTTTGTTAGTGTTATTACGGTCGTCGCGATCACCACGGTTGTCATTGTCAGCAACGGTACCTGTACCTGTACCTTTGTAGCTGCCGGTTACAGCAATGGTGGATTTGAGGGTGGTGGTGGTGTAGGTACGGTCAGCATAGTTGTTGACGGTGGTGTTGTTGGAGGTTTGATTGGCAGTAGCCCCGGCTCCGGCCACGTGACCGCCAGACACCGCGATTGCCAGGTTGTTTTTCTGTTGGTTGTAGTCGCCAGAGGTCACGTTTATACCAATGTTGCCGGAACTGGTATTGGCCGAGTTGCTGAGGGTGGAGGTGGTGTGGCTGCCCCAGTTGTTAGTCGCGTTATTGTTATTGTTCTGGGTTGCACTGGTGACAGCGGCAGCACTACCGAAAATGAAAGCTTGATCGGCAGTTGCGATGGCTGCAGCGTTGTCCTGTTGGTTAGCGCTGCCGGCCGCGGCGTTGATCCCCAGGTTGCCGTTGGAGTTGGAGCCCGAGGCATCGACCTTGGCAGAGTCTTGAGTGCCTTGGTTGAGGGTCGAGTTGCCGTAGCTGTTTTGTGCATCAATTACCGCTGCAATAGAGCCTGCAGCGACCACAGGGCTAGGATCATGGTCGTGGCGGTCTTTATCACCGCGTCCTTCCGAGTGTGCCGCTACAGCCATGATCGCTGCCAGTGCGAAGACCAGAGGCTTGATTGCCATTGTAGGTTTCATGGTGTTTCTCCATTCTTATTAGATAGTTAAGTGTTGGAACGTTGTACCGCTTCGGGTCAATTCGAGACCCGTACGCTCAGGGTGTTGACCGATTGGTTTCCCACCCCGGCGCTCTGGTTTAACTGAACGACCCCACGACTACCGGTGAAGGCCTGGTCGCTGGTAGCGACCTGGCGATTGCCAGGGGAATGTCCCGTTGTGCCGGAGCCTTGCAACAGCGCCACGTTTTGCTGTGAGAGGGCGCTGTCGTCTATGCTTTGCGGCTGGACACTGTTGCCCAGGCGCACTGCGTTGATTTGTTGGTTATTGGCGCCGGATGACTGGTTGACCCCCAGAATCCCGCTGCCATTGCTGAATGCGTTGCCTTCGATGGCTGACCGCGAGTCTCGTGCAGGGTCGGCTCGGGTATTCAGTTGCTGACGGTATTGGCCAGTGGCCTGAGCGTCAGCACCGATGGCAATGGCGCGACCATTGACTTGTTGTTGTTGATCGCCAGCAGCCTGGTTCACGGAAACGTTGCCTTGATAATTCTGGCCGGAGCTACCGATGACGGCTTGATCAACCACCGGGCTGTTGGAGTCGGCCAGCGCCGCGCAGGAGCAGAACATCGCCAATAGCAGGAGTGAGCGAGTCATTTCATTTCTCCCGTCATCATGTGCAGCGGTGCCAGGCCCTGGGAGATGCTATTGGTGATTGTTCCGGCTATGCCGCCGGTGGCACCGCCCGAGTGAGCGGCATCCAGTCCTGGCAGCCCCCGGTCGACCGAATCCAGACCGCGCAGGGTGCCGCTGGGCATCAACAAGTGATTGATGGTTGCGCCGCTGGTGACACTGGCGAAGTCGCCGTCTGACAACTCGCCACCACTCAATGCCCCGGTGACCTGGCTGGAAACGTTGGCATTGACGGTGGTGGGGTTCGGGTCGGGACGCATCAACGGGCGGGTGGCGACGTGGGGCTGAACGGTTCGCTGAATGACAATGACACCGTCGCCAGCGGCAAGTACGGGGAGGCTGATGGAGGCGGTGCTGACGCATCCGATCATCACAAGACCCAATATGCCTTTTTTGAAACTCCCCATGACTGCTCTTCCTTATTTGATGCACTGGCCCTAATCAGCGATGCATGAAGGAGAGCAGAAGCTGTGCCGCTTTCTATTTTTCTATATGAATCAAGTTGTTGCGGATGCGGGCGATCAAGATTGCAACACCTATGTAACGATGCTGAGACAGAGTCAATTGAATGGAGGAGTGGCTGTACGTGCGGTCACGCAGATAATTGACGTGCCGGGCACTTGTGTCAGTGGCTTAACAGATAGGGCGATAAATCAGCAAACCTCTCTGGCTCAGCCTTTTCCCGGTAGGGGGGTGTTTCATAAGTGGACACTTTAGCGACAGAAACCTGTCATTGCGCAATTTACTGCGCACTCAATAGCTGACTGACGGCTGTCAATACGCGTTCGCGCCGGTTGTTCCAATCGCCGCTGATAACACTTTCATTGGACCACAGCCAGATCGTTACGCCATTCGCGCCAGCCTTGTACGGCTATCAGCATAAACAACGCATACAGTGTCGCCGTGAGGTACAGCTCTTTGTAGACGAAAAGGCTGACGAAAATCACATCCAGCACAATCCATAGCGGCCAGCACTGCACGCGTTTTTGCGCCATCCACACTTGGGCCACCAGGCTGAACCCCGTCAGCGCCGCATCCAGCCAGGGTTGCGCGGCATCAGTAAAGTGAGCCATCGCGGCGCCGAGGGTCACGCTGACCATCGCACCCAGTGCCAGACTCAGCAACAGCGGGCCTGTGGCCAGATACGTGACCACGCGGCCCTGCTGCACTTGGCTGTGTCGTGTCCATTGCCGCCAGCCATACAGTTGCAGCACGGCATATACCACTTGCAAAAGCATGTCCGAGTACAGCTTTACGTCGAAGAAGACCCAGGTATAAAGCAGCACCATCACCAAGCCGATTGGCCAACACCAGGGGTTCTGTTTCACCGTCAGCCAGACGGCGATCACGCCCATCGCGGCAGCGAACAGTTCAAGCCCGGACATGGCAACTCCTTGGGGTATGACGGGGAAAATCGGGGAGTGATTGTAAGTGGATAAGCGGGTAGTGGGGGAGCGGATGTGGGCCGAGACGGATCGTTGCCCACGCAGAATATGGGAAACGATCGGTGTTTTTTACGCGTGCTTGACGGGCTTGATCAGGCTTTCTGCAGGGATGCCGAACATAGCGTGAAGCTTCCAGATCATCGGAAGCGTGAGCGTGCGTTTCCCGCTTAAAATTTCATAAACACGGTTCAGTTGGCCGATTGCCGGCACCAGATCACTGACCGATAAACCAGATTGTTCCATGCGAAATTTGATGGCATCGACCGGATTGGGTAGATCAACGGGAAAGTGCTTGGCTTCGTAAGCTTCGATCAGTGTGATCATTACTTCAAAACGATCACCTTCCGGAGTGCCAGGCTCGGGTTCACTGTCGAACAAAGCAGACACGTCCTTGAGGGCTTCCCGATAATCCTGGTCAGTACGAATGGGACGAATATTCATAATTACTCCATTTCTACAATGTCAGCGTCGATAGCGTCGTACTGCTTATGGGTGCCGACAAATTTAATGTAGAGAGCACCGAAACGGTAAGCGATAGCGACCACAAGTCGATAGTCATTGCCTTTGATATTGAACACGACTCTTCGACTTTTAAGAATGCTCGCATTGCGAAACTGGTTTTTGATGTCAGCAGGATTTGTCCAGACGGCCTTCTTGGCTTCATCGATCCAGGCGAGGAACGATTGTTCGGAGTCCGGATATTTCTCCCAAAAAGCTTTCAGTTGGCTGATGGCGATTATTCTCATGCGCAGAATGCTAGTCCCAAAACGGGACTAGCGCAAGAGTATCGAAAGCTTACACCCGAAACTGCGTCAATAACCCATTCAACCGGTCGCTGAGTTCCCGCAGATGCACACTCGCGGCGCTGGAGCGTTCTGCGGCATAGGCGGTGTTTTGCGACAGGCCGGCGGCCTGGGTGACGTTCTGGTTGATATCTTCGACCACATGGGCCTGTTGCAGGGTGGCGCTGGCAATCGAGGCGTTCAGGCCATTGAGATTGCGCAAGACCTGGGCGATGGAGTTCAGGCTTTCACCGGCCTGGCTGGCCTGATCAATGGTCAATTGCGAGGCGTGACTGCTGTCGCCAATCACTTTGACCGCTGCATCGGAATGGCCTTGCAGGCGCTCGATCATCGACTGGATTTCAGCCGTCGATTTTTGCGTACGTTGGGCCAATAGACGCACCTCATCCGCCACCACGGCAAAGCCACGACCTTGTTCACCGGCGCGGGCTGCTTCGATCGCCGCGTTCAACGCCAGTAAGTTGGTCTGGTCGGCGATGGAGCGAATCACCTCCAGCACACTGCCGATTTGCGTACTTTCAGCTGCCAGGGTCTGGATAACGGTCACCGCTTGAGTGATGGTGTTGGACAGTTGATCGATCTGGCGCAGGCTGCTGTCGATATTGATCTGACCTTGCTTGGCCTGGGCTTCAGCGTCGCGCATTTCACTGGCCGCTTGTTCGGCGTTCTTCGCCACGTCCTGAACGCCGTAGGTCACTTCATTGATTGCGGTGGCCACCAACTCCATTTGTTGTGACTGCTGCTGGCTGTGGGCCTGAGCCTGGCTGGCGTTGTTGCCCAGCTCGGTGGACGCCTGGCCCAGCGCTGCTGCGGCTTCGAGTAGTTGGCGCACGACCCGCTGCATTTTCGTGGTGAAGGCATTGAAGTGGGTGGCCAGCTGCGTGACTTCGTCCTGACCATGGGTATCCAGGCTGCGTGTCAGGTCGCTTTCACCGCTGGCGATGTTGGCCATGGCATCGACTGCATTCTGCAACGGACGGACAATGCTTTTGGAAATCATCACCACCAGCAGCGCCATGATCAGCGCAATGCTCAGGCCCGCGATTGAAGCCTTCCACACCTGTGCGTAGAACTCTGCCTGCACATCATCGATGTACACGCCTGAACCCAGGATCCAGCCCCAAGGCTCGAACAATTGCACATAAGAGGTTTTTTCCACGGGTTCGCTGGAGCCCGCCTTGGGCCAGCGGTAGTTCAGAGGGCCTGCGCCTTTGCTTTTGGCGATGGCGACCATCTCGTTGAACAAGGCAACGCCGTCCGGGTCTTTGATGGCGGACAGGTCCTGGCCTTCGAGCTTCTGATTGACCGGGTGCATGATCATCACCGGCCGCAGGTCGTTGATCCAGAAGTACTCGTTGCGGGCATAGCGCAACCCGCGCACCGCGGTCAGTGCTTGCTGTTGGGCCTGCTCGCGACTGAGTTTGCCGGCGATTTCCTGATCGTGGAAGTGCGTGAGGAAACCGCTGGCGGTCTCTACAAGCTGGTGGGTTTTTTCGGCCTTGGCAGCATACAGGTCGGTGTGAATCTGCTTGAGCATCAACATCCCAAGCGTCAACAGCATCAGCACAGATACCACCAGGATCAGCCACAAACGACGGCTGATCGACACACTGCGCAAGCTATTCATGACATTCCGCTCCTTTATGCATGTTTTTGTTATTTTCTGTCATGCAACCGCATCAAAGCATGCGTCACACTGTTCACGCTAGAGCGTTAACTCGTCATGTTTGACAGGTTTTCGGCGCTGTTTGAGTAAACATGAGGGAGGCGCGGCTTTTTCAGGTGTTCGCACTCATCAAGTCGGCGTGACGCCCGTTGAGTATCTCGTACGCAATCGATTAAAAAATTCTAAAGGGGCATGCCAAGAGCATCGCTTCATGGAGGAATGATGGATCTTTGGACCGCCGCACAGGCAACGATACTTGGCGTCGTGGAAGGGCTGACGGAGTTCTTGCCGATTTCCAGCACAGGGCATCAGATCATTGTCGCGGACTTGATCGGCTTTGGTGGTGAAAGGGCAATGGCGTTCAACATCATCATCCAGCTCGGGGCGATTCTGGCCGTGGTCTGGGAGTTTCGACGCAAGATTCTCGAGGTGGTCATCGGGCTGCCTAAACAGCGCGAAGCGCAACGTTTCACCGCTAATCTGATCATTGCTGTCCTCCCGGCCGTAGTGCTCGGGATCATGTTCGCTGACCTGATCCATGAGTACCTGTTCAACCCGATCACGGTGGCGACTGCACTGGTCATCGGCGGGGTGATCATGCTCTGGGCCGAACGCCGTGAGCATGTGGTGCATGCCGAAACCGTCGA
Source organism: Pseudomonas sp. ASL3 (assembly GCF_056680425.1). Lineage (NCBI taxonomy): Bacteria > Pseudomonadati > Pseudomonadota > Gammaproteobacteria > Pseudomonadales > Pseudomonadaceae > Pseudomonas > Pseudomonas sp. ASL3. The sequence goes on from NZ_CM155281.1 coordinate 1,803,546, forward strand.
TGAAATGACCTGGGTCGATGCCCTGAAAATCGGTTGCGCTCAATGTCTGGCGATGATCCCCGGTACCTCGCGTTCCGGCGCGACGATCATTAGTGGGCTGCTGTTCGGCCTGTCGCGCAAGGCCGCTACCGAGTTTTCGTTCTTCCTGGCCATGCCGACCATGGTCGGGGCAGCACTCTACTCCGGCTATAAATACCGTCATCTGTTCCAGCCTGATGACTTTCCGGTGATCGCCATCGGCTTCATCGCCTCGTTCATTTTCGCGATGATCGCGGTGCGTGGCCTGCTCAAGTTCATCGCCAGCCACAGCTACGCGGCGTTCGCTTGGTACAGGATCGGGTTCGGTCTGCTGATTCTGGCGAGCTGGAAGTTCGGCTGGATCGACTGGGCCTCTGTAGCCGCTTAAGGATAAGACCGATGGACCAACGCGTTCGCTCTCGAGGCAAGCCTCGTGAAGCTACACTGGGTGGAGTCAGGCCCCGTGCCGATTCCCGTCGGGTAAAACAGCCGATGCAGCATCCATGGCTCAAGCTCTTGAGCTTTTTTGCACTGTGCGCGTTGCCGGGGTTTGGCGCGTTGTCGATGTTGGCCAGGGGCGTCTCGGCGATCCCGGCCGGTGTTTATGTATTGATGAGCCTGCTGACCTTCCTCCTTTATTGGCGTGATAAAAGCCAGGCACGCAATGACACCTGGCGCACCCCGGAAAAATTCTTGCACGGTGCCGAGTTGCTGGGCGGCTGGCCGGGTGCGTTGCTCGCCCAGCAACGCTTTCGGCACAAAACCCGCAAACTCTCTTATCAGGCGGTGTTCTGGCTGATCGTCTTGTTGCATCAGGTGTTCTGGATTGACCGATTGTTCCTGGGCAGCCATTACCTGGCTCGGCACCTCTACTGATTCGGGCTTCACGTCACACCTTCAAACCGACTTGTCGAATCTTGGACAGCTTGCTCACTACCAACTGGTGCGAGCGTGTCAGCAAGTCTTGCAGTTCATCGTCGCTCAGGGGGTAGGGCGGGGCGATGCTGATCCAGTACGCACGGGCGAGATACGGTGCGGGTCGAATGCCTGGCCGGTCGACATAGCCCAAGAACAACTCGGCCCCGACCTTGAACGACAACCCGGCACCCGCCAGATCAAGCACCGCGAACATTTTGTTTTGCACCACTGAAAACACCCGGGTGCCGCCCCATTTGTAATCCTCACGGGCACCCGGCAGCTGCAGGCAAAAGTGTGCGACTTGTTCTGGGCTCATCCTTGTCTCCTTATCGATCGATGGCCATCAGTCATGACAGCGCAGGTCAGCGGTGAATGCCGCAGAGATGTGATCAATCCATGCCCGTACCGCTGGAAGCATACCTCGACGCTGGGTATAAGCCGCTTGCAGGTTGCCGCCAGGCAGTGACCATTCGGGCAGCAACTGAATCAGGCGACCGTCAGCCAACTCCTCCTGGCAATTCATCATCGGCAACATGGTCAGGCCCAGACCGCTCAAGGCTGCTGCTTTACGAATCGGAAAATCGTCGATGGCCAGACGCGCCTCCATTGCCACTTCGCAACGCTCCCCGCTGTTGTGGACTAATTGAAAGTGGACCTTGCGATCAGCCTCGATGGCACCTAATACCGGCAGGTTCGCCAAATCCTGGGGGTGACTGATGACCCGGCCGGCCAGCAGTGCCGGCGACGCCACCAGCGCGGCGAGGGCCGGTGCCAGCTGGCGAACGATCAGGTTCGGATCCTCATCGCCGATGTCGCGTACTCGCAACGCTACATCGATACCCTCGTTGACCAGGTCGACACGTCGATTCACCAACAGCATTTCCAGCTGGACTTGTGGGTAGTTTCCGAGAAAGTCGCTGATCACGTTGGTCAGGTTCCAATGGATCAGACCGACGGGGCAAGACACCCGCAGCCGACCACGGGGTTCAGCCGACAGTGAAGCGACCGCTTCATCGGCCATTTCCGCTTCCAGCAACATGGCTTGGCAGTGTTGCAGATAACGCTCACCCACCGCCGTCAACGCCAGTTTGCGCGTGGTGCGCTGTAGCAGGCTGGCGTTGAGGCGGGTTTCCAGCTCGGCGATGCGTCGAGACAGGCGGGACTTGGGAATGCCCAGCAAGCGCCCGGCGGCCGCGAAGCCGCCTGCCTCGACGACTTTGGCAAAGTAATAGAGATCGTTGAGATCTTGCATGCAGATGACCCGACTGTTCTATACATGGGACGAACTATCGCATTTTCGCTGACTAATCAGCTATTGGTTTGCACTGTAGGATTATCCGCACTTGGTCGCCTGGTGGCGATCCCTACTTGGAGAGCCCTATGAAACTTCTGCATCTCGATTCCAGCATCCTTGGCGACCACTCTGCTTCCCGTCAACTCAGCCGTAGCGTCGTTCAGGCCTGGCAAGCGGTCGAGACTGACAGCCAAGTGACCTACCGAGACCTGGCCAGCGATGCATTGGGCCACTTTTCTGCTGCCAGCCTTGCTGCTGCCGGCACGCCAAGCGAAGCTCGCGACGCTGCACAACAGGCCGAAGTAGACTTGAACGAAGCCACCCTGCAAGAGTTCCTGGCAGCCGACGTGGTTGTGATCGGCGCACCGATGTACAACTTCACCATTCCAAGCCAACTCAAAGCCTGGATCGACCGTGTCACGGTTGCCGGTCGTACCTTCCGCTACAGCGAAACCGGTCCTGAAGGCCTGTGTGGCGGCAAAAAAGTCATCATCGTCTCCACTGCCGGTGGTCTGCACGTTGGCCAACCGACCAGCGTCGGTCACGAAGACCTGCTCAAGGTGCTGTTTGGTTTCATCGGCGTGACTGACCTGCAATTCATCTTTGCCCACGGCCTGGCCTACGGTGACGAGCCGCGCGCCAATGCCATGACCGCTGCTCAGAAGCAGATCAGCGAGGAACTGTTCGCCACGGCGTAATCGGCTCTGCCTCACAGGGCAACACCGCCCCACTGAAACTCCGTAGCCCCTGCGTCGTGACGCAAAGGGCTACGGAGTTTTTTCGTTTGGCGTCCTTTCTCACTCTATTTGCGACAGCCCATCATTATTGACGACTTCCTTACGGGCAACTTGACTGTAATCGCAGTAAGCTTGCCCTAATTCGGTGCGCTACCGGCGGTTTGGCGATTAAAAGCGTGTCCTCAGGTTTTTTTCAGCCTTTGGCCCGGCTTATGCACTACTCGTCGGGCAGCTACTCTTATATTTATAAGCGCCGAATGCGCGGAGCGGTGAAGAGCGCGGAAACTCGCAGCAGACTGCATACGTGACTTAATCTGGATCTACAAAGGTTGGGCCTAATGATGGTGCGTCTTTGTGCAGTGATATTGATATGCCTGCTTGGAAGCCTGATTTCAGTGCAAGTCGAAGCAGGCACCCATTGGAGCGCAGGGTTTCATCGCCTGACGTTCCTCGATCCGCTGGATTTACAGCCGATGAGCGCGATTGCTTTCTATCCTTCGACCGACTCGAAAAAAGTCAGCAAGATCGATGGCTACCAGATTGACGCCAGTGAGGACGCAGCCATTGCCATGGGCCGTTTCCCGCTCCTGATGCTGTCCCATGGCAACACCGGGACACCGCTGGCCCTGCATGACCTGGCAACCTCCCTGGCGCGCAAAGGTTTTGTCGTGGTCGCGGTGATCCATCCGGGTGATAACTATCTCGATCACAGCCGTTTGGGCAGTTTGAGCAATCTATATGGGCGGCCATTGCAGATTTCTGAAGCTATCAGTGCTGCACTGATCGACCCGCTGCTGTCGCCCTATGTCGATGCGAAGCAAGTCGGCGTCATCGGCTATTCAGCCGGTGGCGAAACCGCGCTGATCCTGGCCGGTGCTCAACCCGATCTGAAACGCTTGCGTAAATATTGCACGGAGCGTCCGCTGGATCGTGACGCCTGCAAGACTCAGGGTGAGTTGATTGCCGATCGGGATGATCTGCGCGCTGAAGCGGATCCGCGCGTCGGGGCGTTGATGTTGATGGCGCCGCTGAGCCTGATGTTCGGCCGCCATAGCCTGGCCGACGTGCATGTGCCGGTACTGCTGTACAGCGGCGACGGCGATCAATTGTTGGCCCTGGACAAAAATGCCGAAGCGCTGGCGCGCAAACTGCCTCAGGCACCGAATTTCAAACTGTTGGCCGGAGCCGGGCATTTCGTATTTCTGGCGCCCTGCACCGAAGAGCAGAAAGTGACCACGCCGGGTCTGTGTACGGATGCAGAGGGTGTCGACCGAGTGGATATTCACCGCAACCTGAGCGTCGACGCCATACGTTTTTTCGGTGATGCGTTGAGTCAGCCGAGCCGCGCGGGTATGCAGACGGCGCATCAAGAATAGGTTGGATGATCGTTTCCACGCGGGAGCGCGGGAACGATCATCAGGCAACACTCATAGAAACAGCACTTCGAACGGCAACAACAGACGCTCCAGCACGTCAGCCGTCAGCACCGCTGGCAGGCCAATCTCGGGATCGCTATGCAACTGGCTGGCAAATGCATGGACCGCATGCCGTTTGCGCGCCACCGTCACCGGGTCCAGCAAAATCTTGTGGGCACGTTGCCAGGGGATCAGCTCATCCTCCGGCTGCGCCCAGTGCCAGGCCCAGATCGGCACTTCATGGCACTGCGCGCCAACGGCTGCAACCGCTCTGGCGGTCGCGCGACCGACCGCGTCGTGGTCGCAATGGCCGTCGTGATCCCAGGGGGCGAATACCACGTCGGTAGGGCGCAGGTAACGCTCGATGAAATTGGCGAGCGCTAGCTCTTGTCTGGCGACGGCACTGTCGGTAAAACCGCCACGAATCCATTTCAAACTGTGCAGCGGCAGGTCCAGACGACGCAGGGCTTCAGCACTTTCCTGCGGGCGGATCACGCTCAGACGCTCCATCGGCCAGCTCGTCGAGCCTGGGTGACTGGCGCTGCCGTCGGTCACCGAAATCAGCTGCATGGATCGCCCCAACTGCGCCAGTTGTCGCATCAGACCGCCGCAGCCCAACACTTCGTCATCGGGGTGAGGGGCAATGATCACTGCGCGGGAGCCGGCCGGCACCAGCATCTCGGCGGTGATAACCGGCAGTTGAGCCAGGCTTTTCGAATGGTGCCAGGCGTGAAGAGATGTACCTTTGCTCAAGATCAGATTTACGTTCACAGTGCCTACATCCTTGTCGGTAGAGGGTCAATACCTGACCCACCTGCTAGTGAGTTTTTTGTTTCTGACTCATGCCTGCTCTTCTCGATGCAATTCGAACAGCAACAAGGAACGAGCCGTCACGGCGTACTCCGTATCAAATTGCAGCTGCTCCCTGCCATGACTGTCTGGCTGATTGGTGTCCACAAGGCAGGTCCAGTAAATGCCCTCGGGTACTTCGGGCAGCTTGAAATTGACTACTTCGTGATGCGCGTTGACCACCAACAGCAGCGTGGCATCGGCACCGGGGCGGCGGATGCCGGAGACCTGTGCGCGGCCATCCATCAACATGCCCAGGCAGCGGCCATTGCCGTCTTCCCACTGTTCGATGCCCATCTCATTGCCGTCGGGCGAGAGCCAGGTCACGTCCTTGACGCCGATTTCCTCGTTGTAATTGCCGACCAGGAAGCGCCCACGCCGCAGGATCGGATACGACAGACGCAGCTTGATCAAGCGTCGGACGAACCTGAGCAGCGACTTGCCGTCCTCATCCAGGTCCCAGTCGACCCAGCCGATTTCGCTGTCCTGGCAATAGGCGTTGTTGTTGCCATGCTGGGTGCGGGCAAATTCATCCCCTGCCACCACCATGGGCGTGCCTTGGGCGAATAACAGGGTGGAGAAGAAATTGCGCATCTGACGCAAACGCAGGGCGTTGATTTCCTCGTCATCCGTCGGCCCTTCGACGCCATGGTTCCAGGACAGGTTGTTGTCGCTGCCGTCCTGATTGTCTTCGTCGTTGTCTTCATTGTGCTTGTCGTTGTACGACACCAGATCGTGCAGAGTGAAACCGTCATGGGCAGTGATGAAGTTGACTGACACATAAGGTCGGCGCCCGCGCTGGTTGAACATCTCGCCTGAGGCGGTCATGCGTGCGGCAATGTCGGCCAGTTTGCCGTCGTCGCCTTTCCAGAACGCCCGCACGGTGTCGCGGAATTTGTCGTTCCATTCCACCCAGCCGGGCGGAAAACCACCGACCTGATAGCCGCCAGGCCCAATGTCCCATGGCTCGGCAATCATCTTCACCTGACGCAGCACGGGGTCCTGACGGCAGGCCACCAAGAAGCTGTGGCGCTCATCGAAACCCTCGTGATAACGGCCAAGAATGGTCGCCAGGTCAAAGCGGAAGCCGTCGACGTGCATTTCCGTCGCCCAGTAACGCAGCGAGTCAGTCACCATCTGTAGCACGCAGGGGTGGCTCAAATCCAGGGTGTTACCGGTGCCGGAATCATTGATGTAGAAGCGTTTGTCGTCAGGCATCAGGCGGTAGTAGGAGACGTTGTCGATGCCGCGCATCGACAGGGTCGGGCCCAACTCGTTGCCTTCGGCGGTGTGGTTGTAGACCACGTCGAGAATCACTTCCAGGCCGGCATGGTGCAGGTGTGCGACCATCTCCTTGAACTCGGCGATCTTGCCGTATGCCAGGTAACGCGGGTCCGGGGCAAAGAAGGCAATGCTGTTATAGCCCCAGTAGTTGGTCATGCCTTTTTGCAGCAAGTGCTGGTCATTGACGAACGCGTGGATCGGCAGCAATTCCACTGAGGAGACGCCGAGCTTGCGAATGTGCTCGATCACGTCATCGACCATCAGCCCTGAGACGGTGCCTCGCAGCTCTTCAGGTACGGATGGATGGCGCATGGTGAAGCCGCGCACATGCGTTTCGTAGAGGATAGTCCGGTCCCAGGGCACGTTGACCCGCTGATCGCGGCCCCAGGTGTAAGCGGGGTCTATCACCTTGCTTTTGGGCACGAAGGGCGCGCTGTCACGCTCATCAAAACTCAGGTCGCCATCGGGGTGGCCGATGGTGTAGCCGAACAGCGATTCAGACCATTTCAGTTTTCCGACCAGTTGTTTGGCGTAGGGGTCGATCAGCAGTTTGTTGTGATTGAAGCGGTGCCCGTTCTGCGGGTCGTAGGGGCCGTATACACGGTAGCCGTAGATCAACCCGGGATGGGCGTCGGGCAGATAACCGTGGAAAATTTCATCGGTGTATTCGGGAAGCTCGATGCGTTCGAGTTCGACTTCGCCGGCGGCGTCGAACAGGCACAACTCGACCTTGGTGGCATTGGCCGAGAACAATGCAAAGTTGACGCCCAAGCCATCCCAGTTAGCACCCAGAGGGAAGGGCAGGCCTTCACGGATTCGCGAGACAACGGGTTGCGGCTGCTCGGTTTTGGGCGCGTCAGCCTTAGGGGGTTCTTTACCCTTATCTTTCGAGGTGTTGGGGTGCTGCGTGCTCATATACATACCCGGCGTCGGATGATTTCTGGAAAGCGGCCGAAACCGCCATCGCAGCCTTGGTAGCTCCGATGTTGGTTATTCTGTTAGAACGACCGCAGGGACGATCGGGTTTAATGCGATCCCTGCGGTAATACACTTCGCCGTACTTAAAGGTCAGGTCGCAGACGACTTGCCCGGTGCGCGGGGCTTTTTGCCGGGCGCGGGAACAGCCTCTGGTTTGGAGGCCGACTTGGAAGCCGGTTTTGCGGCTGGTTTGGCAACAACAGGCGTCGCATCGCCAGCGCCGTCGACCTTTGGCATCTTGGGTTTGGCCGCCTTGCGCGCAGAGGCTTTATCCGGCGCCAATGCTTCGGCTTCAGCCAGCTTGCGGGCCATCTCCCAATGGCGTTCTTCCTGGCCATCAGGTTGACCCTCTGACACCCAGATCTGATACGCAAATTCTCGGATACGTTTTTCGTCTGCACTCATCTCGGCACTCCCAGGTATTACACAGTTTGAACAATCAGGTTTACAGAAAAATCCTTGAGCGCTGCACTGAGCAACAGCGTCTTTTCAGTTGTGACTACAACCTCTGAAAATAGTCCCTTCCAACAATAGCCTGAATCAGCGAAGGGCAACATAACTCGTGTGTCGCCCCAGCTATCCGCATTGATCAATGGAGTTTGTGCGGTGCCCAATAGTTCAGTGGTCAGTCGCGGCGCGATAACGATGGCGTGCTGCCCGTCGATCACTCGGGCAAACGCCACGACCTGCCCGGCATACAGGCCGACCACCTGCAAAGGCAGATATTTCCCGCGACTGAACAGTAGAGAGTGCTCGGCACGCAGGGTCAACACGCGAGCGATCAGCGTTTGTTTGATCCGCCCATCCTGCCAGTGCGCCAACAACGCTTCAGGGCTGAGGGTTTGTTCGAGGGCGCGCACACGAGCGGGGTAATCCACCGGGCGGCGATTGTCCGGATCGACCAGGCTGAAGTCCCAGAACTCAGTGCCTTGATACAGATCAGGCACGCCGGGAACGGTCATGCGCAGCAACGTTTGTGTCAGGCTATTAAGCGCCCCGGCGGTCGCGATACGGCTCGCTGTTGCACCGACAGACTGGCGTAGTGCCAAACCCTCTGGGGCCAATAGCAGACGATTGAGAAAGTCCCGGCAAGCGTTTTCGTAGGGCTCATTCGGAGCGCTCCAACTGCTCTGCAATTTGGCTTCGCGCAGGGCTTTTTCCTGCCACTTCACCAGGCGCTCAGCGTAATCCTTGAAGGCCTGTTCGCCCTCTGGGTCCTGCGGCGAGCTACCCAGCAGCAGCGGCCAACTGCCGAGCAACGTCTGATAGAGCATCAGTTCGTCACCCGCGCCGATGCTGATCTCCTCGCCCTTGAGCGGTGCCGCCAATTGCCGCCAATGCCCGACCTGCTCTGCGTACCAGCCGGCGCACTCGCTTAACACCGCCAGCCGTGTGCGGCTGTCTTCGCCGCGCTTGTGGTCATGGGTGGCGGTTGCCAGCAGATTGTCCGGAAAGGTCTCGGCGCGACGCAGACAGGCGTCATGGAAGCTGGCTGTGGCTGCGCTGAAATGCTGTGGATGAAAGCCCACGTCATTGCGCGAGAGCAACACTGCTGAGCGATAGAACGAGGTGTCCTCTACCGACTTGGCCGCCACCGGTGAGGTCAGTTGTTGAAAGCGTACGCAGGCGTGACGATGAATTTTGCGCAAGCGCCCCAACGGTAATTTGCGCCACGGCTGGCCACCGAGCCAGCGTTGCAGGTAATCAAGCACTGGCCAATCGGCTTCGCTGAGGTTGAGCCGGGCACCTTCAAGCGCTTGCTGGAAGAAGCGATCGTCTTCGGCCGAGCACCCGCACGCACTGATATAGGTGCGGTAAATCGGGAAGTTCACCACCAGTGCCAATAACGCCCGGCGAATCGCACCGTAGGTCAAATCACGGCTCATCAGGTCGCTGCGGGCCACTTGCAGCAGGGCCTGGGCGACGCTTTCGAAATCGCCGGCCAGGGTGCCATGCAGCACCAGATTACGTGCCTCCAGCACTTCCAGATTGAAGTCGGCGGTACGCTCGCTGAGCCGACTCCACAGCTCGCCGAGAGGCGTTTCGCCTTTGGGATCATGCTGCAACAACGACACCTGATTCATGAATTCGTAGCCGGTGGTGCCGTCGACGCGCCAGTCTTGATGCAGTTGCTCATCCGGGCCGAGAATTTTCTCGACGAAAATCGGCAAATGACTCAACTGTGCAGCGGCCGGTCGCTGGGCCAGCAACCCCTCAACCCGACGTCGCAGCTTGCGACAATACCCGCGCGGATCGGCCAGGCCATCAATGTGATCGATGCGCAGGCCGTCCACCAGGCCCTCGCTGATCAGTTCGAAGATCTTGCCGTGGGTAGCTTCGAACACGGTAGGGCGTTCGACACGCAGGCCACCGAGTTCGTTGATATCGAAAAAACGCCGCCAATTGATGTCGTCGCCCGCAGTGCGCCAACTGGCCAGGCGATAGTGCTGACGTTCAAGCAATTTATGAAGACGATCAAAGCCGTCTGGCTGGCGGGAGTCGAACTGCGCCAGACCTAGCTCGATGGCCTGTTGGATGTCGGGCTGCTGCGCCAGTGCCACCAGTTCGGCACGCGCCTGGCGGGCCCGTTCGTAGGCCTGCGGATAGTGTTCGAGCGCGGCGAAGCGCTGGGTCAGTTCGCTCAATTGCGGATGCTGGGCGGCACTGAGTAGCGGGGCGTAGGTCGTCGGGTTGATTGGAAAGTGATGCTGGTAATGCTCGATATGAAAAGCACCGTGCACGGCATCGAATCGCAGTGGAATCTCGCCCGCGTGCAGCACTGTGCCGTAATCACTGCTGAGAAACGGCAGCAGCATTTGGCCTTCCAACAGCGGGTCTGGCGAATGCCACTGGATATCGAAAAAGTCGGCATAGGGGCTGCTGCGGCCCCATTCCAGCAAATCGAGCCACCATGGGTTGTCCGCGCCACCGACCGCCATGTGATTGGAAACGATGTCGAGGATCAGGCCCATGCCCTGCGCACGCAGGGCACTGACCAAGCGTTGTAGCGCCGGTTCGCCGCCCAGTTCCGGGTTGATCACGCGCGGATCGACCACGTCGTAGCCGTGCATCGATCCGGCGCGGGCCTTGAACAGCGGCGAGGCATAGAGATGGCTGATACCCAGGCTGGCGAAGTAGGGCACCAAGGGCACAGCGTCGTCGAGGGTAAAATCCCTGTGAAATTGCAGGCGCTGCGTTGCCCTCAGTGGCTGTAAAGGCGTGAGGGGTGCATTCATTGGTCACGCTCCCCGGCTTGCAGGCGCGACTGGGACAGCAGCTCCAGACGTCGGGCGGCCGTTTCGTCATCGAGCAGACTCGCGCTGTCTCCGGGCAGACGTCGGCGCCAGTTGGGATGGCTATCGATGGTGCCGGGCAGGTTGGATTGCTCCTCGACACCCAGCGCATCTTCCATGGGCAGTAACACCAACGGCGCGCGGGTATGGCCCAGATAGCGAATGCTGGCATCGATGATTTGTGCGCTTTCGCTGAGGTCGCCGCCGAAGTTGGCCCAATCCTGACTCAAGGCGTGACGCAGGCCCTGGCGTTCGCGCCGGCGGCCCTCCCGCCAATTGCGTTCAGTCTGTTCGTCGATATGGCCGAGGCGGCTGTTCCATTCGATATCCAGTTCGCTCAACCAACCGGCCAGCGTCGGCAAGTCATGGGTGCTGGTGATCGCCAGGGCTTCATCGGACCATTGCAAAATCGGTTTGAAGTGAGCGTTGTGATCCTGTTCAAATAACAGCACGCGCATGCCAAGAATTGCCCGGCCCGACAATTTGTCGTGCAAACCTTCCGGGACGGTGCCGAGGTCTTCGCCGAGAACAACGGCCTTGTGACGCCAGGATTCCAGAGTCAGCAAGCGCAGCATGTCGTCCAGCGGATAATTGAGGAACGCGCCTTCGCTGGGCGGCGATCCCATCGGTACCACCCAGAGCCTTTGCAGGCCCATAACGTGATCGATGCGCAAACCGCCGGCATGAGCAAAGTTGGCTCGCAGCATCTCGATAAACGCGCGGAAACCATGGCGCTTCAGGCCGTCCGGCGAGAACGCCGAGATGCCCCAGCTTTGCCCGGCGCGGTTGAGGATATCAGGGGGCGCACCGACGGTGAGGGCCGAAAGCAGCTCGTCCTGTCGGCTCCAGGCCTGACTGCCGGCACCGTCGGCACCCACAGCCAGATCGGCGATCAGGCCGACGCGCATCCCGCTACTGCGCGCAGCAATCTGCGCCCGTTCCAGGCTGCGAGCGATCAACCACTGGGCGAAGGCATGGAAGCGGATTTGCTCTTGATGGTCGACCGCGAACTCGGCCATTGCCTCGCTCCGCGGATTCTTGAAGTCGTCCGGCCATTCTCGCCAATCCCGGCTCATGCCACGGGTGGCGCATTCGGCTTGCAAGGCTTCAAACCGGCAATGGTTGTCCAGCGCTTCGCCACCGAGGTGCCGGAAGCTGTTGAAATCTTCATGCAGTGGGTTTGCCCCGCTGCAAAAGCCCTTATACAGCGCATGCAACAGCTTCCACTTGGCGGCAGCGGCATTCGGCCAGTCGATCAACGGCAACGCTTCAAGGCGCTCAAACTCTGCGCCAAGCCCGGTTTCTCTGATAGCCACCCTGAGCGCTCGCTCCCCGAGTATGGCGCCTGGCGCGGAGTACAACCCGTTGAGAAACAACCGACTGGACGGCGAGTAAGGGCTGTAGTGTTGAGTGTCGCTGGCAAACATTGCGTGCACCGGACTGATGGCCAAGGCATCGGCGCCTCGTTCACCGGCGGAGCGGGCCAGGGCTTCCAGTGCCTGAGTATCGCCAAACCCACCATCGCCCTCGCGACGCAGCGAATACAGTTGTACGGTCAGTCCCCAGACGCGTGGGACGCTCGTCTCAGTGGCCATGGCCATGCTGTAACAGGTCGCCGGAGCGACGGCCAGGGTCAAATACTGGCCGGCAATGCTCAGTTGCTGATACCCCACAGGCGCCAACGCGGGCAGTTCGGCGGTGACAGTTAATCTGCCGTTGAGTGTGGCCCCGTCTTCGAGTTCCAGCACAAAAGGCGTTTCTGGCGCGAACCATGTCGATAGATCCAGCGTGTGACCGTGATCGACCGTCAGCAGCGGCGGTGCGGTGCTTTGCTGACTGGCATCGTTCAGGCGTTGCAGGCTGGCTCTAATGTCATCCGCCCTGTCAGCGGGATAACCCAGGCCATCGAGTACCCTGCGCAAAACCTCTGGGCTGACGGTTTGTGGTCGCCCGTTGGCGTCGACCCAATCGACAGCCAGGCCGGCCCGGACAGCTAAAATGTGCAGTTGCTCATTACTCATCCTGTTCCTCCAGAACATCGGTCTCGATCAGGTAGGCAATGGCCGTATAGGGATTGAGGGTGCCCTGTTGGGAAAGTTCTGCCGCGCTGGGCAGTGTTTCGAAAAGAACTCTGTCCGGGCCGATGACAGGCCGGTTGGCTGGCAGCAGATCGAGAGGACGTGTGCCAAGGTTCAGGTCGATGCGCAACACACTGCCATCACCCATGCGCCAGCGCGCCGTGATCGCGCCTTCATCCAGCATATCGGTCCCCAAGGCCTGAGCTCCCGGCAGACGCGGGATGATTTCTTGATGGCGAATACTTAGCAGTTGTCGGTACAACGCAAGCCAGCTTTGATGATCGGTACCTTTGTCGGTTTCCGGACTGTCGGTTTTCAGGCTGTCGGTTTCCAGACGCAGGGCATTGAAGTCGGGTCGCGACGCCTCGAACGTGCTGTGGGCATTGGGGTCGGGGATGCGCTGGCGCTGTTCTTCGTCGGCAAACGCCGGGAAATCGGCAAATTCGCTACGACGGCCTTCACGCACCGCATCGGCCAATTCGCCGTGGTGGCTGGTGAAAAACAGGAATGGCTCGCTCGCGGCCCACTCATCGCCCATGAACATCAGCGGAATCATCGGTGACAGCAGGAGTAGGGCGGTGGCCGCACGTAACGCCGGGCCTTCGCTCAATTGCGCTAGCCGTTCGCCAAAGGCGCGGTTGCCGATTTGATCGTGATTCTGTAGGAACAGCACGAACGCGCTGGGTGGCAAGTGTCCGCTGGGTTGGCCGCGGTTATGACCGTGGCGATTACTTTCGCCCTGGTAAACGAAGCCTTGGCTCAGACAACGGGCCAGCTTGTGCGTCGGCTCATGGGCGAAGTCGGCGTAGTAAGCATCGCTTTCGCCGGTCAGCAGGACGTGTAGAGCGTTGTGACCGTCATCGTTCCACTGTGCATCGAAGCCCTGTTCCAGCAAGTGGGCTTCGTTGAACTCGTTTTCCAGCGTCAGCCATACATGCCGGGGCGGATCGATCTGTTGGCGGACCCGGTGGGCAAACTCCTGGAGAAAGGTGGGATCTTTGATCGCATGCACCGCGTCCAGGCGCAGCCCATCGAAGCGATATTCAAGCAGCCACATCAATGCGTTATCAATGAAAAAGTCGCGCACCTCTCGGCGGCGGAAGTCGATGGCGGAGCCCCAGGGGGTCTTCACGTCGTCGCGAAAAAAGGCCTTGGCGTAATGACCCAGGTAATTGCCGTCCGGGCCGAAGTGGTTGTAGACCACGTCGAGAATCACCATCAGGCCATGACCGTGGGCGGCGTCGATCAGGTGTTTGAGCTGCTCGGGTGTGCCATAAGACGATTGCGGTGCATAAGGTAATACGCCGTCGTAGCCCCAGTTACGACCGCCGGGGAATTGTGCCAGTGGCATCAACTCAATGGCGGTGACGCCCAGTTTGGCAAGTCGTGGCAGCTGTTTTTCGACTTCGGCGTACCCACCCAGCACCCCGACATGCAGTTCATAGATGACGGCCTCATGCCAAGGCCGCCCCATCCATCCAGTGTGCAGCCAGCGATAGGCCAAAGGATCGACCACCACGCTTGGGGAATGCACATCGGCTACCTGAGCACGGGAAGCCGGATCAGGGACCTCCAGCTCTCCATCGATGTTGTAGCGGTAATGACTGCCAGCGCAACAGCGGGTCTCCAACACAAACCAGCCGTTGTTCTGCGGCAGCATAGCCAGTGACGGCCCGTCCTCGAGCTCGACACTGACGTAATAGGCATCCGGTGCCCAGAGGGCAAACCGGGTGTGCTCGGAGTCCAGCAATACGGCGCCGTGGCGCCAGTTTTCATCCGTGCGCAGAGGCATCCGTTAACCCCTTTTAATAATGAACAGACGCACCCACATTCTTTTTCAGCAGTTCCTGGTAAAGCTCGGCGTACGGCTCCACGGCCTGATGCCAATTGAACGGAGCGGCCATGGCGCGGCAGCGCATGGCATTGAGCAGCTCTGGATTGGCGAAGACCTTGATTGCCCGCGTCAGCGCCTCGGCGTAGCTTTCCACGCTCGACTCTTCGAACAGAAAGCCCGTCACGCCATCTTCGATGGTGTCGGCCAGGCCGCCGGTTTTGCGCGCAACTGGCAACGAACCAAACCGCTGGGCATACATCTGGCTCAAGCCACAGGGTTCATAACGCGACGGCATCAGCAAGAAATCGCTGCCGGCAAACATGCGCCGGGCATCGGTCTCGTTGAAGCCGATGCGCACGCCGATCTGGCCTGGGAAGCGCAGGGCCAGTTCGCGCATGGCGTCCTCTTCCTCTGGCTCGCCACGACCAATGATCGCAATTTGCCCGCCCTGATTGACGATGTGCTCGGCGACGCCGATGGTCAGGTCCAGACCTTTCTGGAATACCAGCCGCGATACCACGGCAAACAAAGGGCCTTGAGACGGTTCGAGTTCGAACAGCTCGCGGACGTGATCGGCGTTGATCTCCTTGCGCTGCCATTCGTTAGGGGCAAAGCGGCAAATCAGGTGTTCATCGGTGGCGGCATCCCAGCTGGCATCGATGCCGTTTGGAATCCCGCTGAGCAACCCTTGACGGGCTTTGCTTTGCAGAAAACCTTCGAGCCCGCAGCCAAACGCCGGCGTAGTGATTTCTTTGGCGTAGGTCGCACTCACGGTGGTGATGTGACTGGCGTAAGCCATGCCGGCCTTGATGAATGAGAGCTTGCCGTAAAACTCCATGCCGTCGGCACCCAGTGCCTGATCGGGAATACCCAATTCGCGACTGGAGCCGGTGCTGACGGTGCCTTGATACGCCAGGTTATGAATGGTGAAGATGGTCGGGGTGGATTGCCCGCGCCAGCGCATGTACGCAGGCGCCAGTCCGGCAGGCCAATCGTGGGCGTGAACCAGTTCCGGGCACCACTGGGTTTTCACCGCGCCGGCAGCGAAGTCGGCAGCTGCAAGGCCCAGGCGGGCGAAGCGGATATGGTTGTCAGACCAGTCGCGGCCATGGTTATCGCCGTAAGGCGTGCCTTCGCGTTCGTACAGTTCAGGGCAGACCAGTACATAGATCACCAGGCCGTCTTTCATATCCATTCGGCCGATCTTGCATGGGGGCAGGGCCGCGTAGCCACTCAGCTCACTGATGATATGGATCGGGTTGCCGCTATTGAGGACTTGTGGGTAACCGGGAATCAGCACGCGTACATCGTGCAAGTGGCGCATGGCTCGCGGCAGTGCGGCAGACACATCGCCAAGACCTCCGGTTTTCACCAGATCAGCCAACTCTGAGGTGACGAACAGAATCTTCCGTCTGTTTGTCAGAGTAATGCTTGGCTGAGACGTTGGCAGTTGCAGCAGTGGGACGCTCGTCGACGCGAAGACCGGCAGATGGGTCAGCTCGCTGGCCGGCTGGTTAAAACTCTCTCCCTTCTGGGTTTTGACAGCGGCGCTAATCATCTTTTTCTTTCTCCCATTAATACAGTGTTGGTGCATCACTCGAGTTTTTATTGGCCATGTCCTATGGCCGGGCACACAAGCACTACGCAATATCGGTACCCATTTACCGGTTGCGTGGTAGCGGGACAGGTGTAGAGCCTTAGCTCGGGTTACGCCAATAGCTTAGGCTCTCTTTCATCATGACCTACCACTGAAGTAGAAAGTTTCTACTTTTTTTTTTACAGGTGTCTGGCATGCGGATTGGCGGCGCACGATCCCTCAAGAAGTGACAGATAAGGAGGCATTTATCACTCAGATTGCGCTTTTATGGAGCGCGCAAACGTACAAAAATCACGTCATACCGTTCGTCGGATTGTACGACAATTTTGCCAATTGGATACTTTGTGGACAAAAAACGCTCGATATCAAACGCGTTGAAGACACAATCAGGAAAAGCCAGCGCTATTTTTCGGTGCGCCGATGCGTCTCGTCTGAGGACGCCTGGCTGATTTTCGGGCACGCGCCGCTGTCGCAGAAGCGCGCTTTATCAGGCCGGCTCACCCATGCCCCTTGCCTCTTGCGAAACTTAGTCCGGGCTCTCTGGACTAACCCTTTATGCACCGCTGGGCTATAAGGTGAGGCATCCCTTTCTTCGTATTAAGGAGCACCACCACATGCAACTTGGGATTGTTGGGTTGGGCCGCATGGGCGGCAATATTGCGAGACGGTTGATGCTCAAGGGGCATTCGACCGTGGTTTACGATCGGGATGAGACGTCCCGCACCACCCTCGCCAAAGAGGGCTCGATCGCTGTCGCAGATCTCGCCGCGCTGGTAGCAACCCTGGAAAAACCGCGTGCGGTATGGGTCATGCTGCCGGCCGGTGCACCGACAGAAGTCACCATCGAAACCCTGAGCGAACTGCTTGAGCCTGGCGATGTGATCATCGACGGCGGCAACACCTTTTATAAGGACGATATCCGCCGGGCCCAGACCCTCACGCAAAAGCAACTGCACTACATTGACGTCGGGACGTCAGGCGGTGTCTGGGGCCTGGAGCGTGGTTACTGCATGATGATCGGCGGCGACAGTGCCGTGGTGCAGCGCCTCGATCCGTTGTTCGACAGCCTCGCCCCCGGTTATGGCTCGGTGGAACGGACCAAGGACCGTGATGCCGCGGACAATCGCGCTGAGCGTGGTTATATCCATGCCGGCCCCGCAGGTTCCGGGCATTTCGTGAAAATGATCCACAACGGCATCGAGTACGGAATGATGCAGGCGTTCGCCGAAGGTTTCGACATCCTCAAGATGAAAAACTCGGACAACCTGCCGCCCGAGCAGCGTTTTGACCTGAATGTGGCGGATATCGCCGAAGTCTGGCGCCGCGGTAGCGTCGTGTCCTCCTGGTTGCTGGACCTGACCGCCGACGCATTGGCCAGCGATCCGCAACTCAATGCCTATTCCGGCTCGGTGGCCGACAGCGGCGAAGGGCGCTGGACCATCGATGCGGCGATGGAACAATCGGTACCCGTGCCGGTGCTCTCCAGTGCGCTGTTTGCGCGCTTCCGTTCACGCCAGCAAAGCACCTACGGTGACAAACTGCTTTCTGCCATGCGCTTCGGCTTTGGCGGACACAAAGAAGGACCAAAATAATGGGTCTGTCGCGCACGAAATCCAAGCAAAAGCCTGAGGTTGCGCCTCCTACTACGTTGTTTCTGTTCGGCGCTCATGGCGATCTGGTCAAGCGCCTGTTGATGCCTGCGCTGTACAACTTGAGCCGCGACGGGCTGCTCGGCAATGGCGTGCACATCGTCGGCGTGGACCACAACGCAATCAGTGATGTCGACTTCGCCAAAAAGCTCGAAGACTTCATCCGTCAGGAGGCCGCAGGCAAGGTCGCCGAAGGCGGTGCCGAGCCGTTGGACCCTGAACTTTGGCGCCAAATCGCCGGGCGCATCAGTTATGTGCAGGGTGACTTCCTCGACGATTCCACTTACAGCGACATCGCCGAGAAGATCAAAACCACCGGCACCGGTAATGCGGTGTTCTACCTGGCCACGGCGCCACGCTTTTTCAGCGAGGTCGCCAAGCGCCTGGGGTCATCGGGGCTGTTGGCGGAAACCGATGACTGTTTCCGGCGTGTGGTGATCGAAAAGCCGTTCGGCTCGGATCTTCCCAGCGCTGTAGCCCTCAACGCTTGCCTGCTCAAAGTCATGAGCGAAAAACAGATCTACCGAATTGACCACTATCTGGGCAAGGAAACGGTGCAGAACATTCTGGTCAGCCGTTTCTCCAACGGGTTGTTCGAATCGTTCTGGAACAACCACTACATTGACCACGTACAGATCACCGCCGCGGAAACCGTCGGCGTGGAAACCCGTGGCAGTTTTTATGAACATACCGGTGCGCTGCGAGACATGGTGCCTAATCACCTGTTCCAGTTACTGGCGATGATCGCCATGGAACCGCCAGCCGCTTTCGGCGCTGACGCAGTGCGTGGAGAGAAGGCCAAGGTCATTGGCGCGATTCGTCCGTGGTCCGAGGCCGAAGCGCTGGCCAACTCGGTGCGGGGTCAATATGCCGAAAGCACGGTGGGCGACAAGAGCATCGCCGGCTATCGGCAAGAACCTAACGTGGCGGCGGACAGCTGCACGGAAACCTATGTCGCCCTCAAGGTCATGATCGACAACTGGCGCTGGGTCGGCGTGCCGTTCTACCTGCGTACTGGCAAGCGCATGAGCGCGCGTGACACCGAAATCGCCATCTGCTTCAAACCGGCGCCTTATGCTCAGTTTCGCGACACTGAAGTGGATCAGCTCAAACCCAACTATTTGAACATCCAGATTCAGCCTAACGAAGGCATGTGGTTCGACCTGCAGGCCAAGCGTCCGGGCCCGACGCTGGATACGCAAAATATCGAACTGGGCTTTGCCTACAAAGACTTCTTCGAAATGCAACCTTCCACGGGCTACGAAACCTTGATCTACGACTGCCTGACTGGCGATCAGACCTTGTTTCAACGGGCAGACAACATCGAAAACGGCTGGCGTGCGGTGCAACCATTTCTTGATGCCTGGGCCAAGGGTTGCAAGCTGGATCATTACAAGGCCGGTGAAGATGGTCCGGCCAGCGCCGACGAATTGCTGGCCCGCGACGGCCGTGAATGGCGCAGCATCGGATGAGCAATCAGCAGCGGTCCCTCATCCAGTTTCTGCTGTCTGACATCGACGGCACGTTGTTGCGCCCCGACCACAGCTTGAGCCAGGCGAATATCGAGGCGATCGCTCAATTACGTGCCGCCGGTATTCATTTCACCCTGGCCAGCAGCCGTCCGCCTCGGGCGATGCGTCAGCAGATTGAAGCATTGGGCATCGATCTGCCGACCGTGGCCTTCAACGGCGGTTTAATTACCCATCCCGATGGCCGTGTGCTGTCGGCCCATCGCATCCCGCAGGCGGCCGCTGTCGCCAGCCTGGCGATGTTCGCCGACCAGGATTGCTCGGTCTGGGTATTCGCCGATGATCAGTGGTTGTTACGCGACCTCAATGGCGCCTATGTCGATCACGAGCGCCGCACCCTGGGTTACGACCCGGTGCTGGTCGGCAGCTTCGAGCCATACCTGGACCGCATCGATAAAATCGTTGCGGCCAGCGCCGATCACCAACTGCTCAAACGCCTCGAAGCACAGTTGAACCCGCAGATCGACGGATTGGCGCTGGCGTCGCGGTCGCAGCTGTATTACCTGGACGTCAACGCAGTGGACGCCAATAAAGGCACGGCACTGGTGACATTGGCCGAGTATTTGGGCATATCCCTGGCACACACCGCGGCCATCGGCGACGGCGGCAACGATGTCGCGATGTTCCATAAAGCCGGGCTGTCGATTGCCATGGGGCAGGGTGAGGAAAACGTGCGCTGCCAGGCGGATTACGTCACTGACAGCAACCTTGAGGACGGCGTGGCGAAGGCCATCAGGCGCTACATTCTGCCGGTCTGATCCGAGCCTTCGATCCAGGGCCCAACGAAGCTGGGCCCGTTTTCTGAAAAATCACTCACTGACCTTTTCGGATACCTGCCCATGACCGCACTGATTGAAGACTACGCATTGCTCGGCAACTGCAAGACTGCCGCGCTGGTCGCCAAAGACGGTTCACTGGACTGGCTGTGTTTCCCACGATTCGATGCGCCGGCCTGTTTCGCCGCTTTGCTGGGCGACAGCGACAACGGCCGCTGGAAAATCAGCCCGAAAGATCCGATCACACACAGCGAAAGGCGTTACCGCGAGGGCACGCTGATCCTCGAGACCCTGTTCGAGACCGAGACCGGCCGCGCCATGCTGATCGATTTCATGCCCACGGAAACGGCCAGCAGCGTGGTGCGCATCGTGGTCGGGCTGGAAGGGCGGATCGAATTCGATATGGACCTGGCGATACGTTTCGATTACGGCAGCAGTGTGCCTTGGGTTGAAAAGAAAAATCCGCACACCCTGACCGCCGTGGCCGGCCCGGAAATGCTGGTGCTGCGCACGCCGACTGCATTGCGCGCGCTGGATCACCACACCGGCAGCCGTTTTCTGCTGGAAACCGGACAACGCAAGGTATTCACCCTCAGCCATCAAGCGTCAAATCATCCAGTCCATGCCGGTATTGACGGCGAAAAAGCGCTGAAGACCACCGAGCAGTTCTGGCTGAAGTTTTCCGATCGCTGCCCGGAGGTAGGTCGGTGGTCGGCTCAGGTCAAACGATCGCTGATCACCCTCAAAGCCCTGACCTATGAGCCCACCGGCGGCATCGTCGCAGCGGTGACCACCTCGTTGCCTGAGCGGCTGGGCGGCGAGCGGAACTGGGATTACCGCTATTGCTGGCTGAGGGATGCAACCATGACCCTGCTGGCGTTCATGCACCTGGGTTATTACGAGGAAGCCGACGCCTGGCGTGCCTGGCTGCTGCGTTCAGTGGCCGGTAATCCGGAACAGATACAAATCATGTACGGCCTGGGCGGCGAGCGGCGTTTGCCCGAATACGAACTGCCCTGGCTCAGCGGCTACGAAAACTCTCGCCCGGTACGGATCGGCAACGCGGCGGCTACCCAGGTGCAGCTCGATGTGTATGGCGAGGTTGCCGACGCCATGACCCAGGCCCGTAAAGGTGGCTTGCCAGTACTGCCGCGCAGCGCGGCCATCGTCAAGGTGATCATGCCGTTTCTGGAGAAGGTCTGGCATCAGCCGGATAAGGGCGTCTGGGAAATCCGCTGCGAATCACAGCACTTCACCCACTCCAAAGTCATGGCCTGGGTGGCCTTCGACCGTAACGCACATTTCGCTCTTCAGGCCGCCGAAACCGAAGAAGACCACGCATTGGCGCGCCATTACCGTGCGGTGGCGGATGAGATTCATGCCGACGTTTGCCTCAATGGTTTCGATCCGCAGCTCGGCAGCTTCGTGCAGATCTATGGTTCGCAAGCGCTAGACGCCAGTTTGCTGCAGATTGCCTTGACCGGCTTTTTGCCGGCAAATGACCCCAGGGTGATCGGCACCGTCGCCACCATCGAAAAAACCCTGATGCAAGATGGCTTGCTGCTGCGCTACGACAGTGACCGGACGGAGGATGGCGTCTCGGGTCGAGAGGGGACGTTCCTGGTGTGTTCGTTCTGGCTTGCCGATGTGTACGTGCTGCTGGGGCGTGATGACGAAGCGCAGGTGCTGTTCGACCGCTTGTGTGGCCTGTGCAATGACGTCGGGTTATTGGCCGAGCAATACGATCCCAGGGAGAAACGCATGCTGGGTAATTTTCCGCAGGCGTTCAGTCATATCGGGATTATCAATACGGCGTTGAACCTGCACCGCGTGGAGTGTCCGGCCAAGGCTCGGGCGAGTGGGCAGGGGAGTCGATAGTGGGAGCAGGCTTGCCTGCGAATCAATAGATCAGTGTCAGATAATCCCACGGGCCAGAAAGATCATCTGTGGGTGGCCTCTTCGCAGCGGGACGCGTAGTTGCAAGCCTGCTCCCACAGATTTTTTGTCTACCCCAGGAGCACTCATCCGGCCTTGCGAAAGGTAAAGTTGATCCGCTGCTCACCCAACAGTGGGTGCTCGGCGTTTTTCAACGGCAACACTCCGTGATAACGCAACCGATCTTCCCCACCCCAGACCACCACGTCACCATGAAACAGCGGGACGCGTTGGGTCGTGTCGCTGCGTTTCAGCCCACCAAACAAGAACATCGCCGGAATGCCCAGTGACACCGAAACCACGGGCCAGTCGTAGCTATGTTCGTTTTTGTCCTGATGCAATGACATTTTTGCGCCGGGGATGTAGCGGTTGATCAGGCAGGCGTCCGGGGTGAAGCCGGGGAAGCCGCTTTCGGTCGCCGCCGCTTGTGCAAGCTGCATGAATACATCAGGCAGGTCCGGCCAGGGTTGACCGGTGTCGGGATCGATCTGGGTGTAGCGATAGCCGCTGCGGTCGGTGACCCAGCCGAGACTGCCGCAATTGCTCAAGGCAACTGACATGGTGAAGCCGCCGGGGGTGACCATGTGCCTGAAGGGTGACTCGCTGAGGATGTGCTGTAACGCGGGCAGCAGTTGCTCGACCAATGGCAGCGCGAAGCCTCTGAGGACAAACGAACGGGGGCCGATCTGTTCGGTGCGTGGCGCTTGAGGGGCGTCGTCGGCGAACAGATCGAGGGTGGCGGGTTCCGTGCTCTTGCGTCGCATCATGGGGGTTACTTAGGCACTGGCGGTAGAAATGTGCTACAGCGCCTTGCTGACTTTGACGTCGGTAATTTTATCGTCACTGCCGCTGTGCATCTTCTCAAGGGCCGCAATGGCTTCTTCAGACGAGGCCGATTGCAGTTGAGCGAATTCGAACCGGCGTTCGCCGTTGAGTTTGTAGCTGATGGCGTATTTGGTGGTGGCGGCAGGTGTGCTCACAGGGGATTCCTTCTCAAAGAACGATCAGCTCAACCGCGAAGTCGACCGACGAACGATCTTGATGGTGTGCGTGAACGTGGGCTTGCGACCACCCCCCGTATCGGCTTTGCGGCCTGCGGTGTCAATGGTGATGTTCCAGAAGCCGGTGCTGGGTGCCACGATCTTCGCCGGGAACCTGTCGAAAGCGCCGCCGTGGTAGGTATGGCGGCCGCCGTTCTTGAAGCTGCGGAAGTTCGCGTCGTTCATCAAGCGGATATTGCAGAGCTGGGAACACTCAATGACGACGATATCGTCTTCGTTGAGATGCTCGCGCTGGTGTACAAATTTCATGGTGTCTCCGAAAAGGCTTTTTCTGCAAAATCAAAACGATAGCATGGGCGCGCCGGCATTTAGTCGTCGGCACAGGTTTTATTGCGTGAATACCCGATAAAAGTGCCTAAACAGGGATCTAATCGGTCATAAGCCTGTCGTAGCTTTTTTAGTGGAGTGATTGTATGAAATTGGCTGTTGTTGTTTTGGCCCTTGCGATGACCGGCTGCGCGACCCTCGAAGACATCGAGCATTCACCGCCGACCCTGAACGTCATCTCCGGCAAGACCCCTCAACACTATGCCGATTGTTTGATCGGCAAGCTCGGCGATAGCCGCAAGCCACCCTTGATCGAGGCATATCATGATGGTTTGCGCGTCATTTTCGACCAGAAACTCAGCTCGGCCCCCGGCGCAGTGGCGATGATCGAAAGCCGCAGCAATGGTAGTTCTATCAAGCTCTACGAGCATATGTCCAACAATCCACTGCGTCCCAAGGACGTGCTGAATGCGGCTACGGCCTGCATCTCGGGCGAATGATCAAGCCTGACCTCAGGAAGGACGAATCCCTGTTACTGGAGCGGTAAATGAAGCGAGAGCTGGTAAAGCAACGGCATGCCGAAGGCCATATTTCGGCCACGCATATCATTCAAAACCCGGCGGTTGTCGGTGAGTGGATCGTGTTTTTCAAGAAAAGCGCGGGCAGAAGCTTTTTTCTGGTCGATGACAACGACGAAGTCGAGTCTTTCAGCCAATTGAATGAGTTGGTGGTCATCATCCGTGGCCTGGGCATCAAGTTTGCGGAAATCCACCTGTAAAAAGCCCTGTCACGGGACAGGGCTGTGCACGGCTACTGTGGAATCGGAACTATTTGCAGACCACGACAACACTGCGACTTTTGTAGTTGCCAACATCGACCCCCAGGGTTTTGTCGCTCTCTTTAGGCTGCGGCGTGCCATCGGTCCCGACAATGGTGTAGCCGGTGCCTGCGCAGGAGGCATCCGCTTTCTCATAGCAGCTTGCCCAGGACATCGCTTCGCCTGAACAATCGATGCTCAGACCTTGCTGGCCGTCGTTCAAGTAGGTATTAGACGCGGTCGCGCAGCCGCTGAGCCCCAATACAGCCATAACGAGTAAAAGTCTGTTCATGGTTTTTCATGCTTCGTGATGAGGGCTGAAAGGTGTTAATCGCAACGCTTTCGACCGACTGATGGCGTAATAGTTGCGCACCGCCCACGGCTGAGGGCTCGATCAGGATTTGGGGCCGGAGCGGCGACGCGCGGGGGGCTTGGGTTGATCCTGCAGAACCGCGGCGACTTCGATGGCCGCGCTTTCCGAGGCGAACGGGCCGGCAATGGCTTCGCCGCTGGCATCCGACACCCACCATTGGCCGTCCTGCAATTTGTTGATCAGGTATCCGTTAACGCTCTTCGCTTCCGACATCAATCTATCTCGTTGAATGATTCAAGCTGCACATGATAAAGCGCATGCCATCAGGCTGCACATTATTCCCACGTAATCAAAAGCGCTCAGCTACGCTGGAATCTTGCGTAGATGCCATGGATGCTTGAGTGCCGATGGCTGAATGGAAGCCATTTCACTCGTCGGATTTCAAGCGAGTGCAGCTTCGACGCGTGTGCCGTTGGTCTTTGGCGAGCGCAATATCCACGCGGTTATGGAACTATCTGCGCCAGTATTCCTCTACCAAGGCACAAGCAGGCCAGTGGTGGGGCATTGTAAGGTGGCCGCCTCCTGATTAGACTGCGCCGCAAACAGCCACAGCCTTTTTTAATAAGGACTCATATGATCAAGAAATGCTTGTTCCCAGCAGCCGGTTACGGCACGCGCTTTTTGCCAGCGACAAAAGCCATGCCCAAGGAAATGCTGCCAGTGGTCAACAAGCCACTGATCCAGTACGGCGTGGAAGAAGCACTTGATGCAGGCTTGAACCAAATCTCCATCGTCACAGGTCGTGGCAAACGCGCACTGGAAGACCACTTCGATATCAGCTACGAGCTGGAACACCAGATCAAAGGCACCGATAAAGAAAAGTACCTGGTCGGTATCCGTCGGATTCTGGACAACTGCAGCTTCTCCTACACCCGTCAGACCGAAATGAAGGGTCTGGGCCACGCGATCCTCAGCGGTCGTCCGCTGATCGGTAACGAAGCGTTTGCCGTGGTGTTAGCCGATGACCTTTGCGTAAACCTCGAAGGCGACGGTGTACTGACCCAGATGGTCAAGCTGTATAACCACTATGGCTGCTCCATCGTGGCGATCCAGGAAGTCGATCCGCAGGAAACCAACAAGTACGGTGTGATCGCCGGTGATTTGATCGATGAAAAGCGTGGCGTGTACCGCGTGACCAACATGGTTGAAAAGCCGAAGCCGGAAGATGCTCCGTCCAACCTGGCGATCATTGGTCGTTACATCCTGACCCCGGACATCTTCAAGTTGATCGAAGAAACCGAGCCAGGCAAAGGCGGCGAAATCCAGATCACCGACGCCCTGATGAAGCAGGCTCAAGAAGGCCGCGTCATCGCTTACAAATTCAAAGGCCAGCGTTTCGACTGCGGCGGCGCTGAAGGTTACATCGACGCGACCAACTTCTGCTTCGAACACTTTTACAAAACGGGCAAAGCTTACTGATTCATCGTCAGGCCTGTTTGTAAGAAAAAGCCACCTTCGGGTGGCTTTTTTTCGTGCGCGCAAGCGCAACCCGCTTGGGTTCGTACAGGTGGAACGCGGAGGGCGGCAGGTGATGATTTTCAGTATGGAACCTTGGAGATTAGTGGAGTAAAAATGACTATCCCAGAGCAATCCTGAGGATGTGAAAATGGTCATTACTGTCAAAGAGCGCGATGAGCAACACCTGTCTCATGAGGCTAAAGATGTAGGAATCAGGATGTGGGATGTATTTCAGGGTGAAGTTCTTGTGGGTGTCTATCACGATGAAGCTGAAGCGTTGAAGTACAAGGCTTTACTGGAGAGTGGTCTACTGGATAGCCTCAAAGCACCTCCGAAAGTGTAGGGTCAACGGATCGAGCAGGAGAAGTACTCCTGCCTCCTGCTCGATTCTGGCCGACAGCGCTGACCGAAAGTCCCGAAGCGGTTATGCTGTTGTCCTGCTAAGGAGACAGCAATGGCCTACGACTTCGACCTTTTTGTGATTGGTGCCGGTTCCGGTGGTGTGCGTGCGGCACGTTTTGCGGCTGGTTTTGGTGCTCGGGTGGCTGTTGCAGAAAGCCGGTACCTGGGCGGCACCTGCGTCAACGTCGGCTGTGTGCCGAAAAAATTGCTGGTCTATGGGGCTCACTACTCCGAAGATTTCGAGCAGGCCAAAGGCTTTGGCTGGTCGGCGGGTGAGGCTAAATTCGATTGGCCCACTCTGATTAGTAATAAAGACCGCGAAATTCATCGCCTCAATGACATTTATCGCAACCTGCTGGTCAACAGCGGCGTCACGTTGTTCGAAGGTCACGCCAAACTGCGCGACCCGCATCAGATTGAAATCAACGGCCATACCTACAGCGCCGAGCACATCTTGATTGCCACTGGCGGCTGGCCACAGGTGCCGGACTTCCCAGGGTGCAAACACGCGATCACCTCCAACGAAGCGTTCTTCCTCAAGCAACTGCCCAAGCGCATCGTGGTGGTCGGCGGTGGTTATATCGCCGTCGAATTTGCCTCGATCTTCAATGGCCTGGGGGCCGAGGTCACGCAGCTCTATCGCGGCGAATTGTTCCTGCGCGGTTTCGACGGCGCTGTCCGGACCCATCTGCAGCAAGAGTTGACCAAGCGCGGCATCGACCTGCAGTTCAATTCCGATATCGAACGCATCGACAAACGGGTCGATGGCAGCTTGGAGGTGTCCCTCAAGGACGGCCGCCAACTGACCGCCGATTGCGTGTTCTATGCCACCGGGCGCCGGCCGATGCTGGATAACCTGGGGCTCGAAAATACCCGGGTCAAGCTCGACAAGGGCGGCTATATCGAAGTCGACGAGCGTTATCAGACCAGTGAGCCGTCGATTCTGGCGCTCGGCGACGTCATCGGCGGGGTACAACTGACGCCTGTGGCGCTGGCCGAGGGCATGGCTGTCGCGCGGCGTCTGTTCAAGCCTGAGCAGTATCGCCCGGTGGATTATGCCCATATTCCGACGGCGGTTTTCAGCCTGCCGAATATCGGCACCGTGGGCCTGACCGAGGAGGAAGCCAAAAAAGCCGGTCACGAGGTTCAGATTTTCGAAAGCCGCTTCCGGCCAATGAAGCTGTCGCTAACCGATGATCAGGAGCGCACGTTGATGAAGCTGGTGGTCGACGCTAAAACGGACCGGGTACTCGGTTGCCACATGGTCGGGCCGGATGCAGGCGAAATCGTCCAGGGCCTGGCCATTGCCTTGAAGGCCGGCGCGACCAAGCAGATTTTCGATGAAACGATTGGTGTACACCCGACCGCTGCCGAGGAGTTCGTCACGTTGCGCACACCCGTCGCCAGCTAGGGTGCGTTCTCAGTAACTGACAGTCGCGCCGTCGCCCCGCAAAGAGCGAGGCAAGGCAGTAAGATAAGGTGTTTGGGGCTAGGCCCTGCGGGTTGAAACTGTGATCGCGCCAGGCGGCGTTGCGGGACTTGAAGAGGCAATAAGCATCTACTGCGTCCCGCGCCTTGCCTGAACACAATCACAGCTCCAACGCGATCTGCCATTTATTGAGAGCGCACCCTAGGCTGTTTTAGCGGTAGTAGGGCATCACTCAAGCTTCAGGACGAAGCTTGAGCCATGCAGAAGAAATTTTCAGGACGTGGACCAATTTCTTGAGCAGTCACAACCTTTGGGCGACAACGCCCTGGAGTGAGCCGGATCGGCTTGCCGCTCTTGCACTCTTCGCTATTCTCGACACTCCTCCGGAACCGGCATTCGATGAGATTGCCGGCCTCGCGGCACAACTGTGCGGCGTGCCGATGGCGCAGATCAATCTGATCGACGCCGACCGCCAACGGTCCAAGGCTCAATTTGGCCTGGCGCAACCGGATCTCCTCCTCGAGCACTCCCTCTGTGCCCAGACGATTCGTCGGCCTGACGGGTTGATCGTCGACGATCTGCAGGCCGATCCACGTTTCGCCACTCATCCGCTGGTGGTCGGCGCTCCCGGTCTGCGTTTTTACGCCGGCGCTGTATTGCTCACGGCCGAAGGGCTGCCCTTAGGCACGCTCTGTGTACTCGATGTGCACCCTCGGCATTTGTCCGAGCGTCAAGTTGCAGCCCTGTCAGTTCTGGCGCGTCAAGTCGTGAGTCAGTTGGAGTTGCGGCGAGCGTTGTGCACTCAGCGTGAAAGCGAAACCCGTCACCAGCAGCAACGGTTGGCCACTCAGGAAAGTCAGGTGCGTTATCGCGCGCTGGTCGAGCTTAGCTCGCAGATGGTGTGGCTGGCCGATGCCCAGGGACATGTCACTTATTTCAATCCTTATTGGTATGAATACACCGGCCTGGATCCGAACCTGCCTTCGCCGGATTGGTCCTCGGTGGTGCATCCCGATCAGCTTGAGCACTTCAAGGCCGTCTGGGCGGTGGCGCAAACCAATGTCGAGCCTTATTGTGCCGAAATTCAGTTCGCCGACGCCGATGGGCGTTATCGCTGGTTCGAGGAGCGAGGGACGCCAGTGCTGGCAGCCGACGGCACGTTGCAGCACTGGGTCGGAGTGGCCGTTGATATTGATGAGCGCAAACGCGCAAACCATCGTCAGGCTTTTCTTTTGCAACTCAGTGATCGGTTGCACGATGCGGTCCGCGCCGAGGATGTGGTCTTCAATCTGGGTGCAAGCCTGGGCTCGACCCTGGAGGTCCAGCGCATCGGCTATGGCCGTTTCGACATACAGGGTCTGTTGGTCATCGAAAGCGAATGGTTGCAAAGACCGGCACGCAGCAGTCGCGGCTTACACTGCATCAGTGAGTACGGCGAAGGATTGCTCGGCAGCCTTAGTCAGGGCGAGATGATCATTATCGAGGACGTGGATAGCGATCCGCGAACCGCCAAGGCAGCCCGGCGCTATGCCGATTACTCCGTACGCAGTGTGTTGATTGCCCCGCTTGTCGATGACGGACACTTTAATGCGCTGCTTTATATAAGCTCCGAGCAACCGCGTCAGTGGTCGTGCGAAGACGTCGCGCTGGTCCGCGAAGTCGCGGACCGCACCCGAGCGGCCGACGAACGGGCCAAAGTACGTATCGAGCGCGCACGGGTTGAGCAGGTAATGCGGGCAAGCGAACTGCAATTTCGCACCCTGGCCGATAACATGAGCCAGCTTGCCTGGACGGCTGAGCCGGCGGGCAAGATCTACTGGTACAACAAACGCTGGTACGACTACACCGGCACCTCGCTCGAAGCCATGCAGGCCCTGGGTTGGCGTTCGGTGCATCATCCCGAGCATTTCCAGCGGGTCACGGCGCGGGTCAAGCATTGCTTTGCGACCGGTTCGCTCTGGGAAGACACCTTTCCGTTGCGCGGCAAAGACGGCAACTACAGCTGGTTTTTGTCCCGCGCCTTGCCGATCCGCGATGGTCTGGGGCATATCACCCATTGGTTGGGAACGCACACGGACATCACGGCTCAGGTCAACGCCGAAGAAGCCCTGCGAGATCTCAATGAGAGCCTGGAACGGCGGGTGGCGGAACGCACCCGTGAAATGGTGACGATCAACGAGTTGCTGCAAGTCGAAATGAGTGAACGCGAGAGCGCCGAAGAAGCGCTGCGCCACGCGCAAAAAATGGATGCCATCGGTCAACTCACTGGCGGTATCGCCCATGACTTCAACAACATGCTGACCGGTGTGCTCGGCGCTCTAGAGTTGATTCAGCGGCGCGTGGCAGCCGGGCGCGTGGGGGAAATCGACCGCTACATCAATGCCGCGATGACTTCGGCCAATCGCGCCGCTTCGTTGACTCATCGGTTGTTGGCGTTCGCTCGGCGCCAGTCGCTGAACCCGCAGGCTGTGGACGTCAATCGAATGGTGAGGTCCATGGAGGAGTTGCTGCGGCGCACCATTGGCGAAAGCATCGAACTGAACATCGACCTCCAGGCCCGACTGTGGCAAGCCAACACCGACGAGCATCAGTTGGAAAATGCTTTGTTGAACCTGGTGATCAACGCCCGCGACGCCATGCCTGACGGCGGACGGTTGACCATCAGGACCGCGGTTGCCCGTATCGATGCTCAGCAGGACGCTCTGGCGCCTGGCGAGTACATACTGCTGAGCGTTGAGGACAATGGCTTCGGAATGTCGACCGAGGTCATCGGTCGCGCATTCGATCCCTTCTTTACCACCAAACCGGTCGGGCAGGGCACCGGGCTGGGATTGTCCATGGTCTACGGGTTCATCAAGCAAACCGGCGGCCATGTGCAGATCGACAGCGTCGAGCGGCAAGGCACGCGCATCCACTTGTACCTGCCTTGCCATCTGGAGCAGGGCGAGCGCCACATCGCCGAACCTGAGAACCCCGGCACCCCTCGGGCGCTGAAAGGCGAGCAAGTGCTGGTGGTTGAAGATGAAGTTGCTGTGCGCATGCTGGTGACTGATGTGTTGCGAGAGCTCGGTTACTCGACTCTGGAGGCGTGCGATAGCAAGGCCGCGCTCGCTGTGCTGCAAGGCTCGGTGCGTATCGATCTATTGGTCAGTGATATTGGCCTGCCGGGGCTTAACGGTCGACAGCTGGTTGAAATTGCGCGTCAGTATCGTCCCGATTTGCGTGTGCTGTTCATGACCGGTCACGCACCCGATGCTGAAGTGCGCACTGATTTTCTCGATCAAGGCATGGACATGCTGATCAAGCCGTTCAGCATCGATGAACTGGCGCTCAAGGTGCGCGAGATAATCGAGGGCGAACGGTCCTGATCGGTTCGCCCGTGCGGTGCGTCAAGCGGTGGGTGTCTCGGGTGTGTGGTTGATGGCTGCCGTGGAGACGCGCAGGTTTTCGAAGGCCAGTTGCACCTTGATCAGGTCAAGCTGAAGCACCTGATTTGACTGCTGCTGCTCAGTCAGCATCTGTTTGAGCAGGCTGCTTTCGCTCTGCGCTGTATTCAGGCGTTCTTGCAGCAACGCGTCGTGGGTCTGCATGAGTCGGTACTGCTCGCCCAAGCTTGCCGTCTCGCTGGCCGCTTTACTCAGCTGCTCCTGCCGCGCGCTCAGCTCGCGCAGCGTACTGCGGGTTTCGCCGAGTAAACGCTCGTTGTCCCGGTTCAGCTGAGTGATTTCGTCCTGGCGCACCATCGCGCTCTGCTGGGCCTGACGCAGCTCCATCTGCACCTGCTGCAGTTGCCCCTCGTGACGGCGCTGTTCCTGCTCGCGTTGTTCCTTGATCGAGTTGCGATAGTGTTCGAGGGCATCGCGAGCGTGCAGGTGTTTTTCTTCCAGTGAGCGTATTTGCCCGTCCTTGTCCTGCAAGCGAAGTTCAAGGTCCTGATGGGCCTGAAACAGGCGGGCGGTTGTGGTTTGTTCTGCCTGCAAGATTTGGCGTGTGCTCTCCAGGGCAGCGTTCTGCGTGTTGAGTTCATCACGTTGGGCGGCGAACTGTTTTTGCAGCTCGCTCAGTTGCTGCTGCGTCGTCGCCATTTCATGTTGCAACTCATCCTGTTTGCTCCTGAAGGCCGCCTGTGCCTGATCGATCAGGGCTTGCGCCTGCTCGTTCAGTCGCTGCGCCAGTCGGCCCACCAATTCAGTCAGCTCATCCCCAATCTCGGCCTGCGGCGCACTGCTGCGGTTATCGGATTCGTCCAACTCCTTCAAATAGCGGTGAATGGTCGTCTTCGAGCCGGTATTGCCCATTTCGATGCGTACTGCGTCGATGCTCGGGTGTTCGCCACGAGCCAGCAGCGCCATACGTGCTGTTTGAACCACCGCCTTGTTTACACCGCCGCGTGCCATGCCTTGCTCCTACGATTTCGTACTGTGGTATGTATCATGTAATTACATACTATACTAATACAAATATCTCTGCTTTATTTCTAATTAAACACACGGGATATACTGGTATTATCCCGTGTTAGACGCCAAAAACGCGTTTCAACGCTGCTTTTCGGTACACAAACGGAATTTCCAGGCATGAATGATCTTGATCGCTACCTTGCAGCCGCCACCCGCGACAACACACGGCGCAGCTATCGGGCGGCGATCGAGCATTTCGAAGTGACGTGGGGCGGGTTTCTGCCGGCGACCAGCGACAGCGTGGCGCGTTACCTGGTGGCCTATGCGGGCGCACTGTCGATCAATACCTTGAAGTTGCGCCTGTCGGCTTTGGCTCAATGGCACAGCAGCCAGGGCTTTGCCGACCCGACCAAGGCGCCCGTGGTGCGCAAGGTATTCAAGGGCATTCGCGCGTTGCACCCCGTGCAGGAGAAGCAGGCCGAGCCGTTGCAGCTGCAACACCTGGAGCAGGTCATCGCACGGCTCGACCAGGAGGCCGTGCAAGCCTTGGCTGACGGCGATCAACCTGGGTTGTTGCGTTGCCGTCGCGATGCAGCGCTGATTCTGCTGGGGTTCTGGCGAGGTTTTCGCAGCGACGAGCTGTGCCGCCTGGACATCGAGCACGTGCAAGCCGTCGCCGGCTCCGGGATCAGCCTTTACCTGCCGCGCAGCAAAAGTGATCGGGATAATCTGGGCAAAACCTACCAGACCCCGGCCCTGCAGCGCTTGTGCCCGGTGCAGGCCTACATTGAATGGATCAACTGCGCTGCCCTGGTGCGCGGGCCTGTGTTCAGAGCCATCGATCGTTGGGGCAATCTCAGTGATGAGGGCCTGCACGCCAACAGCATCATCCCGCTGTTGCGTCAGGCTTTGGAGCGTGCGGGCATACCCGCCGAGCAGTACACCAGTCACTCGTTGCGCCGGGGCTTTGCTACGTGGGCACACCGCAGTGGCTGGGATCTCAAGTCGCTGATGAGCTACGTTGGCTGGAAGGATATCAAGTCAGCCATGCGCTACATTGAAGCCACGCCGTTCACGGCGATGAATGGCGAGGCAGAACTGCCACAGATTTCTTCTATTAATAGACACCTCTCATAGTGAAAACCAATCAGCAGCATGAGGTTTGCCAATGAGCCCGCGTTGCCGGTTATACGTAAGATCCACCTCATAAGATTTTCCCAACCATCAGGAGATTCACCGATGCCTATCATCAACAGCCAAGTAAAACCGTTTAAAGCGACTGCTTTCCAGAACGGCGCATTCGTCGACGTTTCTGAAGCCGACTTGAAAGGCAAGTGGTCTGTCGTGTTCTTCTACCCAGCCGACTTCACCTTCGTATGCCCAACCGAGTTGGGCGACCTGGCTGATAACTACGCTGAATTTCAGAAACTGGGCGTCGAAATCTACGGCGTGTCGACTGACACCCATTTCGCTCACAAAGCCTGGCATGACACCTCGGACACCATCCGCAAAATCCAATTTCCACTGATCGGCGACCCGACTCACCTGATCTCGCGCAACTTCGACGTGCTGATCGAAGAAGTGGGCCTGGCAGACCGTGGCACCTTCGTGATCAACCCGGAAGGCCAGATCAAAATCGTTGAACTCAACGATGGTGGCGTAGGCCGTGATGCTTCCGAGCTGCTGCGCAAGGTCAAAGCCGCTCAGTACGTCGCTGCCCACCCAGGCGAAGTTTGCCCAGCCAAATGGAAAGAAGGCGAAGCCACTCTGGCCCCGTCTCTGGACCTGGTCGGCAAGATCTAAGTCGCCGTGAATCGGCTGGGGGCTATGAGCTCTTAAGCACGTAAACCGCATCGCCCCCAAAAACGCCCGGGCGACTATCGCCTGGGCGTTGTTTTTTCTACCGAACGAAAAAGGAAATCGCCCTCATGTTGGACGCCAATCTTAAAGCCCAGTTGAAGTCATACCTGGAACGGGTTACCCGGCCGATCGAGATCGTCGCGTCCCTTGATGACGGCGCGAAATCTGAAGAAATGCTCGCGTTGCTCAAAGACGTCGCCAGTCTTTCGCCGCTCATTACCGTGCAAGACAACGGCTCCGATGGGCGCACACCGTCCTTTTCGTTGAATAGTCCGGGATTTGATATCAGCCTGCGTTTCGCCGGCATCCCCATGGGCCACGAATTTACCTCGCTGGTGCTGGCGCTGCTGCAAGTCGGCGGCTACCCCTCTAAAGCCAGTGCGGACGTTATCGAACAGGTTCGCTCGCTCAAGGGTGAATTCAATTTCGAAACCTATTTTTCCCAGTCCTGCCAGAACTGCCCGGATGTGGTCCAGGCCCTGAACCTGATGGCCGTGCTCAATCCGAACGTTAAGCACGTCGCTATCGACGGTGCGTTGTTCCAGGCCGAAGTCACTGATCGTCAGATCATGTCAGTGCCAAGCATTTATCTGAACGGTGAGTTGTTCGGCCAGGGCCGCATGGGTCTGGAAGAAATTCTGGCCAAGATCGATACCAGCGCCGGTGATCGTCAGGCTGAAAAGCTCAACGCCAAAGAAACGTTTGATGTGCTGGTGGTTGGCGGTGGTCCTGCAGGTTCCGCTGCCGCGATCTACGCCGCACGCAAAGGTATTCGTACCGGTGTCGCGGCAGAGCGCTTTGGTGGCCAGGTGCTCGATACCATGGCCATTGAGAACTTCATCTCCGTCCAGCACACCGAAGGTCCTCAGCTGGCTGTGGCACTTGAAGAACACGTCAAGCAATACGAAGTCGACATCATGAACCTGCAACGCGCGGATCATTTGATTCCGGGCAAGGCCGGTGAGTTGCATGAAGTGAAGTTCGCCAGCGGTGCTTCGCTCAAAGCCAGGACCGTGATCATCGCGACCGGTGCAAGATGGCGTGAAATGAACGTGCCCGGCGAGCAGCAGTATCGCAACCGTGGCGTGGCGTACTGCCCGCACTGCGATGGCCCGCTGTTCAAGGGCAAGCGTGTTGCCGTGATCGGCGGCGGTAACTCTGGCGTGGAAGCGGCTATCGACCTGGCCGGTATCGTCAGCCATGTCACCTTGCTGGAGTTCGACGTGCAGTTGCGTGCCGACGCGGTGTTGCAGCGCAAGTTGCACAGCCTGCCGAACGTGACGGTCATCACTAATGCACAGACCACCGAGGCTACCGGCGACGGCCAGAAGGTCAACGGTTTGCGCTACAAGAATCGCCTGAATGGCGAAGAAATCGCCGTTGAGCTGGAGGGTATCTTCGTGCAGATCGGCTTGCTGCCTAACACCGATTGGCTCAAGGGTACTGTCGAGCTGTCACCGCGCGGCGAGATCGTTGTCGACTCCCGTGGCGAGACCTCGGCTCACGGGATCTTCGCTGCTGGCGACGTCACCACCGTGCCCTTCAAACAGATCGTTATTGCGCTGGGGGAGGGTGCCAAGGCTTCGCTGAGTGCATTCGATCACCTGATCCGCACCTCCGCTCCAGAATAATTGGGCGCGCTGACAACAAATCCCCCTGCATGCAGGGGGATTTTTTTATCAGTGTTTTCTGCTGCGCAGTGAGATCAGAGCGGCGTTGGCTGAATGATTTCGACCCAATAGCCATCCGGGTCTTTGATGAAGGCCAGGTGGTTCATGCGGCCGTCGGCCAAGCGTTTTTGAAAGGGTACGCCCAGGTTTTCGAATCGCTCGCAGGCCAGGTGAACATCCGGGACTGAAATGCAGATATGACCAAAGCCGCGCGGGTCGGCGTTGCCATTGTGATAAGCGAAGGCAGGGTCGTTTTCCGTGCCGTGGTTGTGAGTCAGCTCCAGAATCCCGGGAATGGACTTCATCCATTGGTTGCGGGCGACGTCATCAGCAGGGATCTGGGCTTGATCAACCAGCGCAAGGAAGTACAGGCTGAATTCGGCTTCCGGAAAGTCACGCTTTTCAACCAGGCTGAAGCCCAGCACGCGGGTGTAGAAATCCAGGGCCGCGGTAATATCCTTGACCCGCAGCATGGTGTGGTTGAACACAAAGCCCTGGGTCGCGGCATCCGGTTCGGCGGTTACGCCGGCAAAGGTGTTCAATTCGTGCAAGCTCATGGATATCTCCAGTTCAAGTATTCGCGTAATTGCCAAATGATACGGGGCAAGGCGGGCAGTGCCAAACCTGGCCGACGATAAAAAGACGGTAAAGCCTTGTCCGTTGGTGGAGACAGGCTCAAACTTTCCGGCTCATTGTCCCTGTGGTACCTATCATGATTTACCCGCAATGCAGATCATCGTTGATAAGCCTGTGCCTTCTGTTCGTCATGAGCAGTGCCCATGCCGCCGACGCGATGATCACCTGGCCTGCTGGCTGGGAAGTCGAGCCATTGCCACCGGCTGCCGAAGTCGATGGCCAACCGTCAGTCCAGATGAGACAGCGGGCGGTGAAGAATGATCAGAATGGTGACCCGATCATGGTCATGGAGCTGACTCAAACGCGGCTTCAGCCGGGGCATGACGTCAATGTACAAAGCGTATTACTGGAAATGCGCAAATCGGTTCAGATCAATTTTGTCCGTGACGGATTTCAGAGTGTCTGCAGCAAGGTCCATCAAAGCACGCTGAGCGATCTTCCGGCGCTGGAAACCACCTGCACCATCACTCAGAACGGCGGGCATGTGATGACCCAGACGCTGGTAGCTGCCGCGAACAAGGACATGGCCTGGTCACTTTCCTACGCAGGTTCTGCCGACGGTTATGAGGCGACTAAAGATGAGGTGCAGCGCATTCGGGGCAGCCTGCAGCTGGTCGTTACGCAATAAACCCACGAGCGTTAAAAACACTGGCGCCAAATAACAGGCAAAAAGAAGCCCGCCGAAGCGGGCATTGGGGCGCTAATCCTTTAGCAGCCTTCATCCTGTAAGAATCGATGTGAAAAATGTGTGAAGAAAAAAGCCTGGCTGGCTAGTTGAGCAAGGGCGACGCGGAGCGGGTGCCATAAACTCGCAGGGGATAGAGCCTCCGATGTATCTCCGGCCGGGCAAGGATTGAATGCAATGAATGTGCAACACTGAACTGCCACTAGATAACCTGTTATCCAGTATCAAGCACTGGAAGTGCCTGTAATTCCGGTCTTGTTACATTCTCGACGAGCGGAAAAAGTGAGGGGCGGTCAAGCACTAAGCTGAAGGCATAGTCCGAAATGATTGTATGAATTTTTACCTTGTTGAGCTTTTTTCGTAGTGTCGAGCTTACTGGGCATTCCTTTCCTGTCGGAACGCTGAACGAGTGACACATCTTCGCGGCGGCAAAATTGACAGGCACTAAAAAGCCCTGCTATGCAGGGCTTTTTAGTTCGACAGTTTCGATCAAGCACGAAGCCATGAGTCTACGGTGTCGACACCGTATTGCAATTTCCAGGACTTCAGGCCGCGGTGATTGCCGCCTTTGGTTTCAATCAGCTCGCCAGTGTGCGGATTCTGATAGACCTTCACGACACGGGCTCTGCGGCGCTTGATACCAGCAGGCGCGGCCTGAGGCAGCGAGCTTTTTGGGTCAAGGATGGCGATGATGTCGCGCAGGCTCTTGCCGTAGCTGCTCATCAAGCCCTGGAGCTTCTGTTCGAATTCGATCTCCTTTTTTAGTCCGGCGTCATTCTTCAAGGACTCCAGCTGAGCAAGCTGTTCTTGAAGGGCTTTTTCTGCTGCGCGAAACTCGGCGAGTCTGGACAAATATAGTTACTCCGACAGTGTAGTTGGCTGTTCCCAGCCTGACAAAGCTATAAACAAAAGCGTCTGGCCGATTCGTTCCTTCAGTCCTCTACCCGACCCTTGAGCGTTTTCTTTCTGTGACGAAACTAACGGTCTGCTGTCAGTCACGCTCAAGTGAAAGGGGTAGTTGTTCACCAGTTGCAGGTAAATCATGCACTTTTTTTTCGAGTTAGAAAATAGTCTTTATGCAATTGAGTATAGCGAAGGGAAAATTGCCACTTAGTCGTCGGCCTCATTCTCTGTGATATCAGATGACGGAGTTTGTAAGTTATTTCCGATATTAGCCGCACGTCGGGAAACCTGAAGTGTCGGCTCCAGGGGCGTATTTCGGTGTTTTACAGCCCTTGTTGCAGCGCCGGATCGTCCGGGTTTTGTTGCTCCAGCTCTGCGAGCAACACCTGCACCTTTTGCAGCTGTCCGCTTTCTTGCCAGTAATGGATCAACAGCACCCGGGCGGCTCGATTGGCAGGCTGACGCTGCAGGATTTCTTCGAGTTGCTTCTGTGCCGCCTCCAGTTGATCAAGGCCATGCAGGGCCACCGCCAGGTCGTAGCGGTAGTCATTGTTCTCCGGCTCCAGCTCCAGTGCCTTGGCCAATCCCAGCAGCGCGTATTCGTTTTGCCCGTGGCTTAGCAACCACATGCCAAGTGCGTGCTGCAGCAGCGCCGATTTTGGGTTGCGTTCCAGTTGTTGTCCCAGCAGTTGTCGGGCCTTGTCGGCCTGACCCTGCTTATCGAGCAGCTCGATCTGGGCCAATCCGGCTTCCAGATTATTGGGCTCCAGCGTGAGCACCTGTTCCAGCGCCTTCAAGGCCCGATCCTGATTACCTGTGTGCAGATATAGCCTGGCCAGTTGCAACTGGTTCTCACTGGTTGGTGACTGTGCATTCAGTACGTCTTCATATTCGTCGACGACCTGCTCCATCGAACTGAAGTACAGCCCTACTTCATCGGGCGTGAGGCCCAGCAGCGCTTTCGCCGCGTTGAAACGAGTGGTCTGGTCCGCCTCATCGAGCAGAGGCCCCAGCAGCACGCTGCGCTGACTGCCGGAAACCAGCTTGACGATGGCATCGATCGCCGCCTGCTGGACTATTGGTGCGTCGCTGTGCAGATCGGCACCCGCCAGTTTCAATGCTTGCGGGCTGGGGTAGTTGGCCAGCTCGACAAGCAGGCTGGCGCGACGGATGCCCGACAGGTCGGTACGGGCCAGTTGCTGATAAAGCACCCGAGCCGCCCCCGGCTTACCGTTATGTGCTTGCTCCAGGGCGTGGGTATAGCTGAGCGGCGGGACACGGGGAGGCGGGGTAGAGGAGATGCCGCGAAACAACAGCAGGCCGACGCCAAAAGCGATGACCAGTAGCGTGATCGTATAACCGAGACGCCATGGACGGCGGGCTTTTGGTTCAGCGGAAGAACCTTTCAGAGGCGGTTTTGGCATACCAATATCCAGTTCATGACGGCTTGCAGCTTCAGGGAGTGACTGGCAGCTGTCAAACGGCAATCGTTTGGGCCTGCTCGAAAGAACGTTTTGCGCGGGCCCAAAAAAAGCCCCGCGGAAGCGGGGCTAAAAAGGTTAACCGTGGAAGTCAACCAAATGAGTGGTTCGAAGCATCAGGCCTGTGGCTGCCAGCCACCACCCAATGCTTTGTAAATGGCAACAATCCCACGGTACGTGTCGACCTCGGCCTGAGCCTGAGAATCTTCAGCCGCCAGACGCTCACGCTCGGCATCGAGCAGCACGAGGAAGTCCACCGTGCCTTCGCGGTACTGGATCGACGCCAGATCCGCCGCCTTGCGGCTCGCTTCGCTTTGACGAATCAGCGAGATCAGGCGCTGTTGGCGTTTGCCGTAATCGCTGAAAGCGTTTTCGGATTCTTCCAGGGCCAGCAGTACTTGCTGCTCGTAGTTGGCCAGTGCACCGTCGGCTTCGGCATTGGCCCCGCGAATCCGTGCCCGAACGCTGCCCAGGTCAAAGGCCGCCCAGGTAATGCTTGGGCCCAGCGACCAGGCCTGCGCTGCCGAAGAGCCGATTTGGGAGCCGCGCCCGGCGGTGAAACCGAGGAAACCACTGAGGCTGACCCGAGGGAACAGATCTGCGGTGGCCACACCGATGCGAGCCGTTGCTCCTGCCAATTGGCGCTCGGCGCTGCGCACGTCGGGACGATGGCGCAGCAGCTCGGTCGGATCACCGATCGGCAAGGCTTTGGCAATCGCCGGCAATTTCGCCGGGCTCAAATCGACGGTCAGGTTCTCCGGACGCTCGCCCAATAGCGTGGCGATGCGATTGCGCTGCCGTACTTGTTCAGCCTGCAACTGAGGCACGCTGGCCTCAACGGCGGCCAGACGCGCGTCGGCACGCACCACGTCCAGTTCGTTGCCGACACCGGCCTCACGCAGGTTCACGGTGACGGTCCGTGAGTCCTGCTGGTTTTTCAGGTTGGCCCTTGCGATGCCTTCACGCAGTTGCGCGCCACGCAGTTGCCCGTAGGCATCGACCAGCTCAGCGGTCATGGTGACCTGAAGCTGGTAGAGATTGGCCTCGGCCACGTCCTCATCGGCGCTGCTGGCTTCCACTTCGCGCTGGATGCGACCAAACAGGTCGACTTCCCAGGCCATGTCCAGCCCCAGGTCATAACGCTCAGTGTTGACCCGCTGGGTCGTCACACCCGGTTGCTGACCCTTGCCCAGATCGGCGCTGGCGCGACTGGTGATCACCGGCATTTCTTTGATGCTGGTCTCATCGCGAATCGCTCGTGCTGCCTTCCATCGGGCGAAAGCCACGCGCAACTCACGGTTACCCGTCATCGACTGAGCAACCAGTTGATTCAGGATCGGATCATCGAACTGTTGCCACCACACGGTTTGAACTTGGCTGCGATCGTAGTTGCCTTGGGCTGCGGACTCGACCTTGGCCGGCGCTGTCACCGGGGCTTTGTAGTCCGGGCCGACGGTGCAGGCCGCCAGCGCGATGACCAACAGGCTCGGCAGAAAGAATTTCACGCTCATTGTTGCTCCTCCAGCTTCAGGGCCTTGTCGGCTTTGCGAGCCTGCTTGCGTCCCACATAGTTACGGATCAGCACGTAGAACACAGGTGTCAGCAGCAGACCGAAGAAAGTCACCCCGAGCATCCCGGAGAACACTGCCACGCCCATGGCATGACGCATTTCAGCACCCGCACCGCTGGACAACACCAGAGGGATGACGCCCATGATGAAGGCGAAGGAGGTCATCAGGATCGGGCGTAGACGCAGACGGCAGGCTTCGAGTACCGCAGCCAGCGGGGTCATGCCTTCCTCTTGTTTATCCTTGGCGAATTCGACGATCAGAATCGCGTTCTTACAGGCCAGGCCGACCAATACGATCAAGCCGATCTGGGTAAAGATGTTGTTGTCGCTACCGGCAATGATCACCCCGGCGATGGCCGACAGCAGCGTCATCGGTACAATCAGGATCACCGCCAGTGGCAGGCTCCAGCTTTCATACAGAGCGGCCAGTACCAGGAACGCCAGCAGTACGCAGAGCGGGAACACCAGCAGTGCAGTGTTGCCGGACAAAATCTGCTGGTAGGTCAGGTCGGTCCATTCGTAGGTCATACCGTTGGGCAGTTCGTCCTTGAGCAACTTTTCAATGGCAATCTGAGCTTGCCCTGAGCTGTAACCCGGAGCGGCCGCGCCGTTGATTTCCGCCGTGATGAAGCCGTTGTAGTGCATGACGCGATCAGGGCCCGAGGTGTTGCTGACCTTGATGAAGGTCGCCAGCGGGATCATTTCGCCCAGGTTATTGCGTACTTTCAACTGACCGATCTGGTCAGCCTCCAGACGGAACTGCTGTTCAGCCTGAACGTTGACTTGATAGGTACGGCCAAAGCGGTTGAAGTCGTTGGCATACAGCGAACCCAGGTAGATCTGCAGGGTATCGAAGATGTCCGAAATCGCTACGCCGTGAGTTTTGGCTTTTTCACGGTCGATAGCGGCATCGACCTGTGGCACGTTGACCGTGTAGCTGGTGAATAGCCCGGCCAGTCCTGGCGTAGTGCGACTCTTGGTGATGATGTTCTGGGTTTCTTTGTACAGCGCTTCGTAACCCAGGTTGCCACGGTCTTCAATCTGCAGGCGGAAGCCGCCAATGGTGCCGAGCCCTTGTACAGGTGGTGGTGGGAAGATTGCCATGTAGGCTTCCTGGATTGCACCGAACTTGCCGTTCAAGGCACCGGCAATAGCACCTGCCGACAAGCTGGCGTCCTTACGCTCGTCGAATGGCTTCAAGGTCACGAAGACGATGCCAGCGTTAGGGCTGTTGGTGAAACCGTTGATCGACAGGCCCGGGAAGGCCACCGCACTTTCTACACCAGGCTGCTTGAGCGCGATGTCAGACATGCGTTTGATCACGTCTTCAGTACGGTCCAGGCTGGACGCATCCGGCAGTTGCGCGAAGGCCACCAGGTACTGCTTGTCTTGCGTCGGGACGAAACCGGTCGGTGTGTTGGCGAAACCGAACCAGGTCAGCACGATCAAACCGGCATAGAGGAACAAAGCAATGCCGCTGCTACGGATGACCCGGCCTACGGTACCGACATAGCCATGGCTGGCCTTATCGAAGAAGCGGTTGAACGGACGGAACAACCAGCTACCCAGCAACTTGTCGAGGACCTTGGAGAAACCATCCTTCGGTGCGTCGTGAGCTCTGAGCAACACGGCCGACAGGGCAGGCGACAGGGTCAGGGAGTTGAAGGCCGAAATCACCGTCGAAATCGCAATGGTCAGGGCGAACTGTTTATAGAACTGCCCGGTCAAGCCAGAGATGAATGCTGCCGGGATGAACACCGCACAGAGTACGAGCGCCGTGGCGATAATCGGGCCG
Organism: Pseudomonas sp. ASL3; assembly: GCF_056680425.1. Classification (NCBI taxonomy): domain Bacteria; kingdom Pseudomonadati; phylum Pseudomonadota; class Gammaproteobacteria; order Pseudomonadales; family Pseudomonadaceae; genus Pseudomonas; species Pseudomonas sp. ASL3. The sequence continues at coordinate 1,846,534 of NZ_CM155281.1, forward strand.
GTGACTTCACGCATGGCGCGTTTGGTGGCTTCGACCGGTGTCAATCCAAGCTCGATGTTCCGTTCGACGTTCTCCACCACCACGATGGCGTCGTCCACTACGATACCGATGGCCAGTACCAGGCCGAACAGCGACAGCGCGTTGAGCGAGAAGCCAAACAGGTGCATCACAGCAAAGGTACCGATCAACGACACCGGAACCGCTACCAGCGGGATGATCGAAGCGCGCCACGTTTGCAGGAACAGGATCACCACCAGCACCACCAGAATCAGCGCTTCGAACAGGGTATGAACCACCGCCTCGATGGAGCCGCGCACGAAGATGGTTGGGTCATAGACGATCGAGTAGTCCATGCCTTGTGGGAAATTTTTCTTCAATTCGGCCATTTTGGCGCGAACTTCATTGGAGATTTCGATGGCGTTCGAGCCAGGACGCTGGAAGATCGGGATCGCCACCGCAGGCTGGTTATTCAACAGAGAACGCAAAGCGTACTGGCTGGAGCCGAGTTCGACGCGAGCGATGTCCTTGAGGCGAGTGATCTCACCATCGGCGCCCGAGCGAATGATAATGTTCTCGAACTCTTCCTCGCTCACCAGACGGCCTTGAGTGTTCACCGACATCTGGAAGCTGGTGGCATTCGGCGCCGGAGGGGAGCCCAGCGAGCCAGCTGCGACCTGACGGTTCTGTTCACGAATCGCGTTCACGACATCGGTCGCGGTCAGGTTGCGTGAAGCCACCTTGTTCGGATCGAGCCAGACGCGCAGGGAGTAATCGCCCATACCGAACAGCTGCACGTCACCGACGCCACCCAGTCGCGCCAGCTCATCCTTGATATTGAGGATGGCGTAGTTGGACAGGTAAAGCATGTCGTAGCGTTTGTCCGGCGAGGTCAAGTGCACAACCATGGTCAGGTCGGGAGAGGCCTTGTCCACGGTGATACCAATGCGCGTCACTTCTTCAGGAAGTTTCGGCTCGGTCCGGGTTACGCGGTTCTGCACCTGTACCTGAGCGTTGTCCAGGTCAGTGCCCAGCGCAAAGGTGATGGTCAGGGTGATCTTGCCGTCAGCGGTGGATTGCGAGGACATATACAGCATGTTCTCGACACCGGTGATGGCCTGCTCCAGCGGCGCAGCGACGGTTTCACCGATGACCTTGGGGTTGGCGCCCGGGAAGTTGGCACGTACCACCACGGTCGGCGGCACCACTTCCGGGTACTCACTGATGGGTAGCTGGAACAGTGAGATAGCGCCGGCGATCAGGATCAGCAGCGACAGCACCGCTGCGAAGATCGGTCGCGAAATAAAGAATTGAGAAAAATTCATATGAGTTATCCCTTAGCCGCGAGGTGAAGCATTGCTTGCCAGTTTGGGTGCAAGCCTGGGCTCGACTTGCTGCAGATTGCTGGCTTCGAGAGCTTGACGTTGCTTGGTCAGGGCGGCGAGGGTCTCGGCGCTGGCCATCGGGGTGGTTTCCGGGTCTACAGGTAGCCCAGGACGTACCCGTTGCAGGCCCTTGACCACGATGACGTCGTCCTTGTTCAGGCCGCTGCGCACGATGCGCAAACCTTCCAATTTAGGACCCAGCTCCACGCTGCGATATTCCGGTTTGTTGTCAGCACCCATGACCAGTACGAATTTTTTGCCCAGATCCGTGCCGACCGCTTCATCGTTGATCAGCACAGCGGAGTAAGTACCGCTGCCTACCAGTTTCAGGCGGGCGTACAGGCCGGGGGTGAATTGACCATCGGTGTTATCGAAGACCGCACGACCACGGATGGTGCCGGTTTTCGGGTTGACCTGGTTGTCGACGAAGTTCATCTGGCCTTGATGCGGGTTGTCGCTTTCATTGGACAGGCCGAGGAATACCGGTGTGGTCTGACCGCGTTTACCTTTGCGCGCCAGGTCGGTGTATTTCAGATAAACCCGCTCATCGGCATCGAAGTAGGCGTACACCTTGTCGGTGGAAACGACGCTGGTCAGCGGCGTGACATCGGCGGTAACGATGTTGCCGGCGGTGATGTCTGCTCGGCTGACACGGCCGCTGATCGGTGAAGTGACGTGGGTAAAGCTCAGGTTCAAGCGGGCCAGATCAAGCTGCGCCTGAATGGCATCGACGCCAGCCTTGGCTTCTTGAGCGGCGCTGCTGCGCGAGTCAGCGAGTTCTGCGGAGATGGCGTTGCTGGTCAGCAGGCGCTGGCCGCGCTGGGCTTCGTTACCGCTGCGAGTCGAGTTGGCGCGAGCTTGTTGCAGTTGCGCTTCGAGGCGACGGACTTCAGCCTGGAAAGGGCGAGGGTCGATCTGGAACAGCACGTCGCCTTTCTTGACCAAGGCACCTTCGGTGAAGGCGACCTGGTCGATCTGGCCAGAAACCCGTGGGCGGATTTCAACAGTTTCCGGGGCTTCCAGGCGCCCGGTGAACTCGTCCCATTCATTGACAGGTTGTTCCAGTACCTTGGCCACGCTGACTTTCGCCGCTGCCGGAGCCACAGTGGCTACCGGGGCGCGACCACAGGCGCTGATCACGATCAAGGCCAGCACGGCAAGGGGATAGCGCAAATGGTTGAATGACTGTGCCATGGGAAAATCCGCCAATAATTGTTGAGTTGGTGGATTTTGTTCTGGCAGGTCGTATTGCACGAATCGAATGAGCCGAAGGTGAATATCATTCGGAATGATATAAGACCGCCAATGAGGCTCTAGCTCAGGCTATCCGGATCCCCAAAGAACATCTGGATCCGCGAGCGCAACCAGCGTTCTCCGGGGTCATTGTCCTGAGATCCACGCCAGGCCATGTGCAGCTCGAAGGCGCGGGTTTCAATGGGCAGATCTTCGGCGCGTACGCCGCCTGCGGCAGTCAGCACATCCGCCGCGTAGTCCGGGACGGTAGCCACAATATCGGTGCCGGCCAGCAGCGTGGCCAGGCCGTTGAATTGCGGCACCGCCAACACGACGTGACGCTTGCGTCCGATCTGTTCCAGGTACTCGTCGAGAAAGCCGCTCAAATCACCTGCGAACGACACCAGCGCATGGGGGCGCGCGCAGAAATCATCAAGGCTGAGGGGGCCAGGCACCGTGTCGGCGCGCAACAGCTTTGCTTGGCTGCGGCGCAGCACTTTGCGTTTGGCATTGGCGGGCAGATCTCTGGTGTAGCTGACGCCAATGGAGATTTCGCCGGAAGCGAGCAGGGGGGGCATCAGGATGTAATTGACGCGCCGTACCACCAGCACGATGCCGGGGGCTTCGGAGCGCAGCCGCTTGAGCAGCGAAGGCAGCAGTGCGAACTCCACCTCGTCGGACAAACCGATGCGAAACACGGAGGTACTGGTTGCAGGGTCGAATTCCGACGCTCGGCTGACGGCGGTGGAAATCGAGTCAAGTGCCGGGGAGAGCAGGGCGAAGATTTCCACCGCTCGGGCGGTAGGCTCCATGCTGCGGCCGGTGCGCACGAATAAAGGATCATCGAACAAGCTGCGCAGGCGTGAGAGCGCCGCACTGATCGCCGGTTGACCAAGGAACAGCTTTTCTGCCGCACGAGTGACGCTTCGCTCATGCATTAATGTTTCGAAGACGATTAGCAGGTTGAGGTCGACGCGACGCAGGTCGTTGCGATTCATAAAAAGATGATCTCGGGCCGTTTGTCGATGCGATGGTCCATGCCAGCACAGGGGCTTGCGATCTATCCGCTCAAGCACAACTGCTCGAATAAGAAATCGCCGACGTGAATAGTACGAGGAATCAGTGGCTTTCTGCATCGATAAATCATCGACATCAATGATGGACGCGATAAAAAACCACCGCAGGCGTACGCTGGAGACTATTGGCGACCCAACGGAGCGGTACCCGCGCGACCGGTGTGTGTTGGCGGGTTGCAATGTCGCGCCGAGATGCGAACAATGGCGACCCTGAATAGCCGGATATCCGGCAGTTGTCTGCCGACGGATTTGCAGCAGATAGAAGCAGCAGAATCAATGACAGGCATGTCGACTATTAATAGCCACTGATAGTGTTCGGGGAAAAGCCCGGATAGAGTTCATGGCATTAAAGGTTCATTAGGCGAGGTTCGAAATGTCCCGCACGATCCGTTTTCATCAGTTTGGTCCAGCCGAGGTCCTCAAAATTGAGGAGTCTCCTGCTGCGCAGCCTGCAGCCGGTGAGGTGCAAGTGCGCGTCGAAGCGATCGGCATCAGCTGGTATGACGTTCTCTGGCGGCAGAATCTGGCACCTTCACAGGCTCGATTGCCTGCCGGCATGGGTCATGAAATGGCCGGTGTGGTGTCAGCAGTGGGCGAAGGCGTTCATGATCTGGCGGTGGGCGACAAGGTCGCCAGCTTCCCTGCGGCTTCCCCCAATGAGCATCCTGTCTACGGCGAACTGATCGTGCTGCCACGCTCAGCCCTGACCCGCTATCCGGACATACTGACCCCGGTCCAGGCGAGCGTGCATTACACGCCATTGCTGGTGGCCTACTTTGCTTATGTCGATCTGGCCCGTATCAAGCCAGGTCAGATCGCTTTGGTAACTGATGCCAGCCACTGTGCTGGCCCTGCATTCGTGCAATTGGGCAAGGCACTGGGCGTAAAGGTCATTGCCGCGACCAAGTCCGTTGAACAGCGTGATGACCTGCTGGCTCTGGGCGCTGACAAGGTCGTTGTCACTGAAGAGCAAGACCTGTTGATGGCCGTCAACAAATACACCGATAACCGCGGCGTCGATGTGGTTCTCGATGGTTTGGGTGGCCCGCAGATGTCAATTCTCGGTGATGTTCTGGCTCCGCGCGGCAGCCTCGTACTCTACGGCCTGCAAGGCGGCAATCAGACGCCATTCCCGGCATGTGCTGCGTTCCAGAAAAACATCCAGTTCTTCGTGCATTGCCTGGGCAACTTTACCGGCAAGCCGGAGCTGGGCATCACTCAGGACGAAGTAGCGTTGCAACGTGCGTTGCGTGATATCAATCAGCTCACGGCTGATCGGGTACTGCTGCCGCAGGCCACGCGCACATTTGCCTTCGATAATGTCGTCCAGGCTCACCGCTACATGGACAGTTGCCCAACCGGCGGTCGCGCTGTGTTGCTAGTCGAGCCCGCCTAAGCACAGATATTCAGTTTCAGTCCCCTCGGCGCCATTGGGCAGGCGCCTGCGAACCAGGTTCGACCGTTCAGTCATCGCGCGTTCGGCCTGATCACCGGTCTTGTTCAAGTCTTCCGATCATTCAGGAGGACTTTTTGCTGTGCGCTCACAGCCAGCGCAACAACCATTAAAGTGACCTCGCTCCTTGGGGGTGACCGGGCAGGCGATTATATATCGATCCCCTGGTTTATTCCTCCTACAGGATTAAATAACCCTTCGCCTGGCGGCGTTTAAAGTACGGGCATATCGTTCGGCGGTGTTTAAATACTTGAACTGAATCTGCGGCGTCGAGCGCGCATTCGATCTGGATGCGGACTTTAAAGAGTCGGCTATCCAATGGGCCAGGCACTGTGTGCGACTGAATGGGCTGGACCGACCTGTCAGCAACTGATTCACCCGGGCAGTGCAGCAAGGCGGGGTAGTTGGCTGCACCGCCTATGGCGCATATCCTGCTCCATAGGCGGGACGATGGGTTTATCTTTTCGTATAAAAAATGTCATCGGGTATAAATATTAAACGCACTTTTTGGTTGTTTCTTATTTTGTGGCGCCATAGAACTGCGCCGCTTTTTGTTCGATATCTGTACCTTGTAATCATTCCGCAGATACTGATAATACGTCGGTAATTATTGCTCAAGGAATGAGTCATGGTCGAACAACAATACTTTTCCAGCTCTCCATCAAATAACCGACCTCAAGTCGGTAGAGTGGTTGACGGGCCTTTAGCGGCCTCTATAGATAACGCTTTTGCAATCCATCTGCCTTCAGGTGCCGCGCGATGAGTTCCATTCATGAGCAGGCAATGAATTATGTTTATCAGCAAGTATTGCAGCGGTTGCTCAGTTACTTCACGCGTGCCGAACGAACGGCGCTGCAACTGCTGATCCAGCGTCTGATCGTGGCCGCTGGCGGTATTGAGCGGATCGGCAGCTACAAGGTGATGATTGCCTTCGGTGGCGGCAAGGACAGTGCCTATACCGTGGCCTTCATGCGTGCAGCGCAGTTGAGCATTGCCGGCAGGTCACCTGCGACCTTCAATCTGCGTATCGCCACCATGCGTCATGCGGGCATGACCTCTGCAGTGATGGGCAATATCCATCGCAGTTATTCGGCGCTGTTTCTCTATGACGACCCGCGCGTGGAGGTATTGATGGTCGACCAGAAGCAGGTCCGACCCTTTCGCTTCGACTTGCCGTTCTCGGCGGCGGGTCGCGAGCACAATCGTTCGGATATGTTATTGGCCGGTCACATGACTGCCGGCGATGGCCGGTCGACCTTTTGCAATAGCTGTTACCTGGGGTTGGCCGATTTCTTTGGCCGGGCCGCGTGCTGGGGGACCGGGATCGACGCAATGGTCAGCGGCGATTCACGCAAGGAGCAAAAACACTATGCAGCGTGGGTTATGCGCCTGGCCCAGGGTTTGGAACTCCCTGGGGCAGACTGGCGCAATCAGAGCTTCAATGGCGTGCTCAAGACCCTGAACGGCGTCGGTCATGCTTACTATCACGAACTGTATGAAGAGGGCGTCGAGCCTGCCGGTCGTATCCCCGCTTACCCGAACAAATCCATCGTCCCGGCGGTGATCACCATTTTCGATCTGGTCAGTTGCAAGGCGGATGATCACTGGTCCTTGCTGACCGAATTCCTTGGTTTCCAGTTCGATGACCTTGCGTTCAATTTCAGCGAGTCTGATTGTGCCAACCCGATGTTGATGGCCCATATGCGCGGCTTGCAGGCCCACTATGTGCGCGGTCGTAGCTACCAGGAAGGGATTGCCGAGTATCTGGTGCTCGCAAAGGCGCTGATGCGTAATAAACAAATGCCCGAACGCCTGATCGACCAGGCCATGGCGGCCTACGACACCACTGTAAAAATCGAAGCGCGCCGCGCCCTGTCGACGGCCTACGCCCAGGACGCGTTCGGCTTGAACGAAGCGCAATTGGTGTGCCTGTTATTCGCCCCGTTCGTGGACTCGGGCTACTTCCTGGAAGCGTTCCTGCGCCGTTGCCATCCCGGAATGCTGGTTGCACTGCCTGATCTGCACAAGGCATTGATGGGTTTGCAAGTCCCCGAACAAGTCATGCAATGGCTGATCGATATCAGTGGCTTGAACAAGGTCGGGTTGCAAAACCTTTACCGCAAAAAAAGGGTGGATTTCGCCGATCAGACGTCGCTGATCGCCAAGGTTCGTGCCAGCGATCCGGACAAGCGCCGCATCATGACTGTCGACCCCACAACGGGTGAGGCCATGGCTGAAATCGTATCTGGGCGCTGAGCGTAATCCTCATGCCCATGACTGTTGCCGGAGATTGATCGGCAACAGTCATGGGCCAGCCTCCCCTGGTCGGGAACAACGCCCGGCGGCACGCATGGATGGGTTACAGCTAATGAAAGACACCACCAATTTCGCGTATCAGGCGGTGTACCGCTATCTCAACCGCCTGATCGACGAAGTGCAAAGCGGTTCAACGACAAAGCTACCTTCATTGCGGCACTTGGCACAGCGTTTGAAAGTGTCCATATCGACCGTTCAGTACGCCTATTGCTTGCTGGAAAAAGAAGGCAAGGTCTGTTCCATACCCAAATCAGGTTATTTCACGTTGCCATGTCTCCCGCTGCCAGACCCCAGCGGCCAGATACCCGGCAATAGTGAGGACTTGCTCGAAACACTCTACGCCAATGCCCGACGCCCCGGCATGTTCGTGCTTAGTCATGATGAGCCGACGATGCTGTTGTCGCTGGAGAGTTCGTTGCTGATGCTCGAGCGCGAACTGATTCGTCATTACCCGCGTCAACCCAATCCGCGATTCCAGCCTTTTGGCGAACTTGAGCTGCGTACTGTCCTTGCCGCCCGGTACACCCGGTGTACACAGCATTACTGGCATCCGGACAACGTCTATGTCGGGGCGGATTTGCGCGGGGTGTTGAAAGTAGTCCTCGATGCACTGGCGCTTCGGGGCGGCACGGTACTGGTGGAGTCACCGTGTTCCTGGACGATCCTGCGCTTGCTGCAATCGTTTGATATCCGCGTGATCGAGATGCCGCTCGACAACGACGGTTGCGTTGACCTGTCCCGATTCGAGCAAACGCTGCGTGAGGAGGACATAGGCCTGGCTGTCCTGCCTTCGGTCGTGAGTGCGGCACAGGGCAGCTTGATGCCGTCGCAGAACCGCCAACAACTGGCTGATCTACTGAATCAAGGCGGAATCTGGGTTCTGGAAAATGACAGCCATGGCGAACTCTGCTTCGAGCCGTCGGCGAGTCGGTTGCGTGACTGGATCGATCCCGAACGGTTGTTGGTGTTTTCTGCTTTCGACAAGATCATCGGGCCCGAAGCGCCTTACGGGTATCTGCTGTGCAAGCATTTCAGTGCAGAGTTGCAACGGCATTTTCTGGTGCGCTCATTCTGCCTGCCACCCATTCGCCAGAAAGCCATCGCACGGCTCTACAGCTCCGGACGCATCGATCAGCACATTACCGGACTGCGTCGGCTGCTGGAGGATCGCATGCTGACATTGGCCGATCTGCTGCACGAGCGTACGAGGGAAAGCCTGCGCTTCAACCTGCCCAGTGGTGGCGCTGCGATCTGGGCCGAGTGCGTTCGACCGGTGGACATGCGCCGGGTGTTCGACCGTCTGCTAAAGCAACGGATTTTTATTGCTCCCGGTGAGATATTCAGTCTGCAAGGCCTGCATCAGCAAAACCTGTGGATCAGCTTCACCTTTGATTGGAATCAGGACATCGGCAGCGCACTGGACACGCTCGATGACGCGCTACGCCATGAGCGGTTGTAACTGGACATACCGCGTCAGTCGGACGCAATTCCGGTCCATTCGCGAAGAGATTCAACCAATTATTTTGCTATGCGCTGGTGAAGGTCCCAGGACTGGAACAGAATCTGCCTGAATTCATCATGGTCTGTACTTGCCATCATCTGGGCTGAAGCAAAAAACATGAAACCGATCGTCACCGTTTTATCAGCGCTCACTATTGCAATCGGCCTCCTCGGTTGTATCAGCCAGCCGATCGAAATGACGCCGCAGACTGCGCAGCGTTTGCGCTCGCAGCCCCCGATCCGTTTTCTGCTGACCTTTGACGACGGTCCAAGCGCGTCCGGGTTTGCCAATCCGACGCTCTCCGTTCTCGATGATCTTGCCCATAACCCGGTGCAACCGGGCATCAAGGCGGTCTTTTTCGTACAGACACGTGCGACAGGGGCGGGCGGCAGCGAACTGGGCCGGAAAATCATGCACCGTGAAAATGACGAAGGCCATGTGCTGGGCTTCCACACGGCCACGCCGGGGCATACCAATCATCGTTCTCTCAGCCCGGAAAAACTGGAACAGTCGCTCACCGAAGGCAGCGCGGACATTGCGGCGATCACAGGAGCAGCACCGACGTTGGTGCGCCCGCCATTCTGGAATTACGATAAGCGCACCTTCGCCGCGTATCAGCAGCATGGCATGCATGTTTTGTTGACCGATCTGAGCGCGAATGACGGCAAGATATGGGGCTACAATTTCAGTCTGCGCAGACGTTCCAACATGCTGAGGCAATTATCCGAGGTACGCGAGCGGATCGCCGCTGGAGAGCTGCCGGCGGTCGATGCCGCTATTCCGGTGGTGGTGACTTTTCACGACCTCAATCGCTACACATCCTGGCATATGCAGGAATACCTGCAGATCCTGCTCGACAGTGCGCGCGAGACGGGCCTGGCAACAGCCGCCAAGCCTTTTTACGACGATCGATCAGAGTTGCAGCGTGCCGTCATGGCCCGCACTGTCAGAGATAGTGCCGAGCCTGTCCATTTGCCTGGGGTCTGGAACTGGTTGTGGAATGGCAATTCGGATTAAGGTTTAAAACGTATGGCGGCAGGGTAAACATTGGCTCTATTGGCCTATTCGATGTCGTGCACGCGCACGCGCGGGTTAAATCTTTTAGAATTCAGGGGGTTGCCAAGGTCAATCTTCTTGTCCATAATGCCGCCCATCAGCTCAGGCGCTTGGGTTCAAGCGGCTTGTGGGATCAAAGGGTTGGGTCGTTAGCTTTGCTTGCGTTCCCGCTCCATTTTTTACGCGTTCAATGTCAGTTGTATCGATGTTGGACGTTTGGGGCCGAGTAGCAAAATGGTTATGCTGCGGATTGCAAATCCGCCTACGCCGGTTCGATTCCGACCTCGGCCTCCATCATTGAAAACCCCGCAGATTAACGTCTGCGGGGTTTTTTCTTGCCCGCCGAAAAGTGCGGGAGTTCCGAAACTTTTGGCCGAGAGTTCCGAAGCTTTTCTATTTTGAGGGTTTGGCGGTCGCTCCGATTCGCCGATAGACTCGCTCCGTGATCTCCTCTTTTGAGTGGCCCAGAAGACGGCTTGCATCGCTAAAGCGCGAACACAAAAAAACCGCTTTCGCGGCGCTGTGCGCCTAGTTATCCGGGCGACCAAACCCGATCGCTGAATTTGAAGCGGCGGGCGAAAGACAAGCCCCGATAGGTGGAACGTCAATAGCCTTGTCTGTTTATTTTTTGTGCATACGATTAAAGCCATGATCATCTATGACGAAACCAAGCGCCAATCCAATCTCGTCAAGCATGGGTTGGACCTGGCAGATGCCGGCCTGGTGTACGACGCGCCGAACAAGATTACGTTTTGCTCGCCTCGCCAGGATGAAGATCGACTATGGACGTGGCGATGGCTGAGGTTGTGGGCGTGGTTCTCGTGCTGGTGTACGTGGAGCGCGGCCAGGACGTTCGGGCTATCTCGCTACGTCGAGCATCGAAACAGGAGAGGAAACGCTATGCAAGCCTCCAGCAAGACTGATTGGGAGCGCGTTAAGCGCGAAGCCGCTGCCGACAAGCCGGTAAAGCATGGCGCCGATGAGCTTTACGATCTGAATGATCCGGTAGCCGTAGACGCTTTTTTCGACCAGGCAATAGTGCGCCGTCGTGGTGAGCGCGGCCCACAGAAGGCACCGGTTAAAGAGCGAGTTTCGTTACGACTGTCGCCCGAGGTGGTCGACTACTTCAAGGCAGGTGGCAGCGGCTGGCAAACACGGCATGATCAGGCGCTCAAAGAATATGTTACAGAGCACCCGCGCTGAATAAAGCGTAAGGCCTAAATAGAAAGCCCCGCGTGTGCGGGGCGAGTATGTTATAGGTCGGCTATCGAGGGCAGGCCAAGCCAATCGATCCAATTATTCATATCGTTCTTGACTACATCCTTGCTGGGTGTCGCCTTACTTAATTCTTTGGCACAGGATTCAACTGTTGAGCCCGCAACAAGGCAAGATCCTCCCTCGGGCATTTTGGTACCCATTACGTAGAGCATCAAAAACGTTTTCGCAACCTCATTGTTTTTGAAGTTGTGTTTTCCACCGTTGCGCAGCCAGTTGGCAAGTTTGTCCGTTTCGGTTTGTGCGAATTTTTGAGCTGCGCCCGCGAAGTCGGCGGCTTCGCACTGATCAGCATGAACCATGCCGACGACTGAGCCTTTAACTCGGCAATAGAGCTCTACTGGTTTTCCTTTTGAGAGCAAGCCTGCATAACTTCTAGAACTTTTCTGAAGTTCAGCTTGCACATCGAGGAACATGTTTACTCCAGGAAGAGTGATTACTACATCGTCAGCAAAGTCTTTTCGAATGTTTTTGACTTTACCCGTCAGGATGATTTTTTTATTTTTGTATGACTCATCTGCATTGTATTCGTTCTCCTCATAGTCCTTTGCAAGCTTGGCGCTGGATATTTTGCTAATGGGAGCAACTACCGACAGGCGGCTTAAAACCGCGTCACCACCCTGGATCGATGCCAAATAATCCTCTTCAAGCATGTATCGGACAAAATTGAATACTTCCGGCCTGACTGGTTCGGGCGGCTTCGGCTTTACGGCTTCGTACTGCGCGGCATTTAGCCCAAGCGATTGTGCTGCTTGATGGTCTTGTGTATTCGAAAAGCCTGCGTCGGAAGCTTCTTTCTTGGAGGTTCCGCCGATGGTGCTGATGCCGACATAGAACGCCACAAGAGCGACAGCGCCAGAGAGTCCGCCGTGTATTTTTTTGCCGGTAAATTTCGTAATTACGTCCCACATGGCGGGGCATATCAATGCGGTGCCAATCAGCATGATCACGCTGCCTGTGATGGACGTGCCAAATGTTGCGACAGTTATAAGCCCAAGCAGGGAGAAAAATACCCATCCCACGATTCTAGATAATTTCATGTTTCATCCTTGTTTGTTTTTGACGCCGCCAAAGTAAATAAGATCAATTCATTCTGTATGTAGGAAAACACTCGATTTCACGCAGGACCCATCCCCTTCGAACTTTCGCCGCCCGCCGATCGCGGGTTTTTTCGTCTGGAGAAAATCATGACCGTTACTGACCGCGACAAAGACGTACTCGCCCGGACCCTTTGGGGGGAGGCGCGTGGTGAAACCCTGGCTGGAATGATTGCCGTCGCTTGGACGATCCGTAACCGGGTGAACGACGGCAAGGACAAGTCCTGGTGGGGTGAAGGTTATGCCGGTGTGTGTCAGGCGCCGTATCAGTTCAGCTGTTGGAACAAGAAGGATCCTAACTTCCCGTTTCTCAGTGGCGTCAAGCCGATCCCGGCCGGCGAGTTCGCAATCGCTCAGCGCGCTGTATCGGCAGTGATCGAGGGCCGCGCTCTAGATCCAACTGGCGGTGCGACTCACTACTACGCCACGACCATGCCCAGGGCTCCGGCGTGGTCAGTGAAGGCCAAGCAGACCCTGAAGCTGGGGCATCACATTTTCTTTAAGGATGTGCAGTGAAATCCCTCTATATAAAGGCAGGCTCCATCCTGCTACTGATCACCCTGGCCTGCGGCGTACTGTTCGGCGCCTACCACCACGGCGAGACCCTGGCCAACGCCGAGTGGCAGGCGAAGTGGGATAAGCGCAATGCCGATGACGCCCAGACTCGCACTGATGCCGAGGCGGCCGCCCGAACCCTGGAACAACAACGCCAACAATCCGGAGAGAAGGTGCAGCGCGATGCAACTCAAAAACTTGAACAAGCGCGCGGCGATGCTGCTACTGCCAATGCTGCTGCTGACGGGCTGCGCCAGCGAGTGTCAGACCTCCTACTCGCCGCCAGTCACGCCGGCAGCGATCCCGCAGTTGCCGGATGCAGCTCGCCAGCAAGCAACCCCGGCAATCTGCTCGCCGTCTTGCTCGACAAATCTGTCCAGCGAAATCGGGAATTGGCAGCGGTCGCTGATACTGCCCGAGTGAATGGGCTGGCGTGTGAAGCTGCTTATGATGAATTGCGGGGCGGTTCGGCGGAATGAAAAAGCCCAGCGCTGGGCTCAATACCCGTTAGACAGGTAGTTTTTGCCTATCAACCTACGGCGAAAGCCAAGGGAAACGTCGCTATCTCCATGTCGGGATAAGCGGCATTATTCCTTAAGTGAACGGCATTGCGCTCAGTGGCGGGCTCATGGATCAGGTCAGGCAGGTCGTTGCGCATCAGTAGCTTAAAAGCTACAATCAGCCCATGAATGAAATTGCCCACTACCTGAGCGAAACAGGCAGGGATCTTTACCAGGAATGGCTGGATCGCCTAAAGGATAGAACTGCAAAGGCAAGGATCACCATGCGCATCAACCGCATGGCAGCTGGAGCCTTTGGTGATTGCAAGCCGGTTGGCGATGGCGTATGGGAGCTGCGCATAGATCAAGGCCCGGGCTATCGAGTCTATTACGCGCAGGCGGGCAAGCAATTGGTCTTGTTGTTACTGGGCGGCGACAAGCGCCAGCAGCAAGCTGATATCGAAAAAGCCATAGAGTGCTGGAGCGACTACCAGCGGAGAAAGCCATGAACAGATCACGCAGCCACGATCAGAGCGTTATCGATATGATCCGCAACGACCCGGAGTTTGCCGTGGAGTATCTGCGGGTAGCATTTGAGGAGCTGGACGAGGAGGGTGGCGAGGTTGCCTTTCTAGGCGCTCTGCGTCATGTGGTAGAGGCGCGTGGTGGCATGGCCGAGATTGCCGAGAAGGCAGGCTTGTCGCGCGAAAGCCTTTACCGTGCACTCTCTCCAAAGGGCAACCCAACGCTGCGTACGATGCGCCAGGTCGTACATGCTACCGGCCTGACGTTTGCTGCTATTGCCTGATGCGATGCGCGGATACGAAAAGCCCGGCGCTGGGCCGGGCTTGGGTGAGCATAAATCTGTTTAGGCGTTAGAAGTGTCCCAGTCAAACCATTGGGCAGAGGTACGCTTAAACCACCCGAGCTTACTCACATACTGATCTGCCTGGTCTTTTGGGTACGTGGACCTTATGACATCATTCCTCGCAAGTACCTCTAACGCAGGGAGGGTCGGCGGCTCATCAGCCTCAATTCGGCGTATCCGACTTTTGTATTGGCGAATCTTCGACGTCAAGGTCTGTTGATCCTCAGCAAGCATCTCAGCCTCAATGTCCAGATAGCGCTTACGGAGATCATTGTGTAGCCATGCTCGCTGACCCGTGCCAACTACCAGGTCGATCGCCGAAGCCAAGGTCACGACAAGAGCCGCGCCGCCTACAAAATATGAATTTGAGCTGGCGACTAGAGATGTAACCGCAGCCGATCCGAAAATGACGCCAACAAAAGCAGTAAACCTACCCCAGCGAAGAAAAAAAGCTCCTCTTCGCATGTGATAACGAATATTGCGCTGAACGTAAAATCCTAACTCATGGACTTCAGTTTCTTGCTTGTCGGCTTCATTCATATCAAGGATCTCGACGAGGCAGCGGCGGAATAGGTCGGCTTTCCGAGATGGCACCCCCTCGACCGTGATCCTTTGTAGGCCAGCCATCTTGAGCAGGCCTTTGATTCGGAGTCGGGGCAGGTTGCGGGGTGGGGCGCGGAGGGGTTTTTGGCTTATCAGTCATTCGAGTGTAATTCCATTTTTGAATAGTCGCTGCTCGCCATTTGGCAGTTGCCATCGGCGTACATACCTACAAATCCCAGCCGTCCCACTTATTTGGGAGCGCCCCGACTGATGCGTCCGGCCATCACCTCATCCGAATAAGCCTTGAGCTTGTCCTCGGTCTCTAAGTAGCTCAGTGCAATTCTCATGAGCTCTTCAGCTCCAAGCTCATCGCCAGACCTCATCAGTCTCTTTGCCGCCCTGAACAAATCAAGGGACGACTTGTGCAGGACAAAGGACGCCGCCGTCAGATCGCACCTGAGTTGATGATTCGGTTCGGTGAGTGACATAGTTATCTCCCTACAAATCCCCGCCGCGCCAGATCACCCCGGGGCTCACGCCGCCTTCGCAAAACGTGTCGCGTGCCGAAATATAAGGCAAATCGCCATGGTCGGGTAGTCGCGCCGGCATCATTGCAGGCCAAGCAGCCCTGAGAGCGCTTCAAGAATACGCACTCCTGTGCCGACAGAGTTGAATAGGGTACGTGACGATGTTCTGATACGGTCTAAATATCATTGTGCCATCAATTTTGTCGAGGAGAGCAAGGATGAAGGTGATTTCGTTGTGTTTGCTAATGGTGACTCCCATTGTAGTTGGCCCGATTGTATATCGGATGATGGAGTCGGAGCCTCAGCTTGAGGCAGATGTATTTGCTTGCTATGAAAAAGATGCTCGAGATATGCACGGCTGTGCCGGCGATGTTGATCAACGGGCCAAAGCGCTAAACGCCTATGCCAAGGTAATTGGCTCGACTATTTCCAGATAAGTAATCTACTCGGTGATCGGTGCGGAGGACCGCATGAAGTGGGGATTATGTTAGGTCGGCAGGACGCCGGAGAGGGAGTTTCTTGGGCCAATTTTTGGGCCAATGGGTGCTTTTTACTGCATGCCAGAGAGAGCTGGGGAGGGGTTTGGCCCAGCAAAATAGGCCCTTGAGCATGCTGCCATCTGCGAAATTAATCGCATGGTGATGTTAGCTGTGGAGATCAATTACCTTACCTTTCAATAGCTTAGGATTGACTGGATTTCTCTGGTACCCATTGAGTACCTAAATCGAGCTTGTTCAGCTCGTCCCAGTCAGAGCTTGAGTTGATCCAGCGCGCATAGGTCGACAGCAACATTTGGACGCTGTGGCCAAGCTGCTGAGAGATGAATGCGGGATTCATGCCGGACATTGAGCATATTGTCGCATAGGTGTGACGACAGTTGTATGGCGGCCGTTAGCGGATTTTCAGCTCGGTGAGCGTTGGCCCCCATTACGAGGAAACGTTACCAGTCGCGGTTACGCTCATTGCGCTCAGGAAGAATGCGCACAATTGAGACCGTTTCGTGAGCGACATGGTAAGCGACGATGAAGGGGTGACGGGTTAAAACCAGTTCGCGGACGTCAGGCGCCTGAGAGGGGCGGCCCATTCCCTTGAAGGTTTTCAGCTGTTCGATGGATTCAAAAATGTCCGCGATAACAGAGTCAGCTCTTCGGCTGCCTGAGTGCGATGCATAGTGTTCATGAATCGCCTCCAGGTCGCTTTGTGCTTTTTCAGTCAGTTCGATTTGCGGCACGCTTTACCCACTTGGCTTTGACGGCTTCCAGATCAGTCATCCTGCCAGCCTCGACATCAGCCATACCTTCGGCGATGGCTTTGACGTGCCAGGATTCAGACTCAACATAACGAGCCAATGCGCGTTTGAGATGATATTGACGATCACGATCAGTAGCCAGGGCCAGTTGATCAAGCTTTTCTACCAACACATCCTCAACGCGGAATGACAAAACAGGCGAAGCCATAATATCTTCCTCAGGTGATGCCGTATACGTTGTATACGATAAGGTGAAATGTATACCAAGCGCTGATTATAATGCAAACATCTGGTGTAATAGATGGGGAGTATTTGGCAGTTTTTAGTCACTCAACTCGCATTCGCTTTCCACTTATCCATGACCGCTTTTACTTCGCCATCCGTGGCAAAGTCCCCGGCATCGGCTTCTTCGACGGCACACTGCAGGTCGGCAATTTGCCAGGTTTCGCGGGTCAAATACTCTTGCAACGCACTGATGGCGAGGAATGACTTTGTGCGCCCGGTGGCTTTAGCAAGGCTGGTGAGGGTGTCTGCCATTTCGTCAGGCAGACGCAGAGACATAACGGACATCGAGACCCCCTGTGTAGTGTTGTGTATTGCACATACTACGTATGTCATACCCTCAAATGCGTTAGCAGGTTGTTGCGAATCATTTCGATGTCTGCATGGGGCCAAGCCTAAAACCTGCTGTACCCGGTATTTGACAGTCTGCTATTACTTTGCGAGAGCGGATAAATCTATAAAGTTAACCCTTTGGTCAACTATATTCTGTCTATCTGCCCTGCGCATTGCCAGGAAGGGTTTCTGTATGACCTAAGGTTGTCCAGTACATAACCGTCCAGAGGACACTCCATGTCCAACCGTGATATATCCCGGCGCTCCTTCCTTCAGGGCGGGTTGATTGCTGGTGTCAGTGAAAGCCATTCGTGCCGACCGCATTTACGAGGGGTATGACCAGTCCTTGTTGGGTGCAGAGTTACAGCCCGATCGCATCGTCACCGCCGAAGATCTGGACAAGGACGGTATCGTCTTCCCGCCAGATCACGCGCCCGATCCGCTGCTGCCAACCGGCAAAGTGCCGATGTTCATTGGGCATCCAGTCGCGATCCTGATCTGGAACGATTTTGAGCGCTTCCGTCAGGCCAAGGCGAGGCTCAAGTTCAATGACAAGGCCATCCGCTACGGTGCCAAGGTGGCGTACTACGAGCGTGACCCTTACGGTAGCTTCCGCTATGTGCGGGTCGCAGGCCCGACCTCGGCAGACGAGGACGAGTTCGCCAGCCTGAAAGACTCAATCCTTTTCCCGATGATCCGCGAGCGTCGTCCGGTATGGAACGCCCAGCCCAACCTGCATGGCAATCTGACGGAGCGCAGCCTGTTTTATGCTGATCGTATGAAGCAGCAACTGGAAAACCCGCCAGAGGGTTGGCTGGTCTTCGATGAGCGCTACAAAACGCCGTCCGTCGAGCCCGCAGCGCGGTCAAATATGGCGACGGCGCACCGAGCGTGAAGAAGGCGCAAATGAATAGCGCCGGTTTCCTTGCGCCTCGAAGACCCGCGCAACCTGTTGTGGGTGATCGAGGATGGCATTGGCGAGCAAAAGTTCGCCGGTTTCGAACGCATGCAGCCGATGCCGGGCTTCGCCGACAAGCTCAGCAACCAGCAACTGGCCGATCTGCTCAACTACCTGCGCCAGACCTGGGGCGGTCAACCGGGCGAGTTGGCGATCAGCCAGGTGGAGTAATTGAAGGCCGATGTTCCGGCTGAGCGCAAGGCGCACTGATATGCAGTGAAACGCGCACTTCTGAAGCACGCCCGCCCTCGATTGGGGCCTTGGTACCCAGCCCTGTGGCGAACGGTAGCGGGCTCTTTCTCGGGGCCTCAGCCCCCGAAAAACATTCTTCCCGCGCTACCTTATTGATCCCAAACACTTTTCCCCGCGCGTTTTTTCCTGCTGGGTTCTATGGCACACTTTCTGCTCTCTATTCCGTTGTTACATACCTTGTTCCGCTATAGCGGAATTTAAATCACGGCGGAGTTCATGTCATGCATCGCGGACCTTCCTTTTTGAAAGCTTGTGCGTTTGTTCTTGCGGCTACGGCCACGCTGGTTAATTCGGTGCAGGCGGCGGACGCCAGCAAGCTCGACAGTGTGTTGAAGCGTGGTCATCTGGTAGTGGGTACGGGCAGCACCAATGCGCCTTGGCATTTCAAGGGTGCGGACGGGAAGTTGCAGGGCTTCGATATCGACATTGCTCGTCTGGTCGCCAAGGGGTTGTTCAATGACCCGAGCAAGGTCGAGTTCGTGGAGCAGTCTTCCGATGCGCGGATTCCCAACCTGCTCACCGACAAGGTCGACATGAGCTGCCAGTTCATCACCGTTACCGCCAGCCGCGCTCAGCAAGTGGCGTTCACGCTGCCGTACTACCGCGAGGGCGTGGCGCTGTTGCTGCCGACCAACAGCAAGTACAAGGAAATCGACGATTTGAGAGCAGCAGGCGATGGCGTGACCGTGGCCGTGTTGCAGAACGTATACGCCGAAGAACTGGTGCATCAGGCGTTGCCAAAAGCCAAGGTCGATCAGTACGACAGCGTTGACTTGATGTATCAGGCCATCAACTCCGGCCGCGCCGATGCCGCCGCTACCGATCAGTCCTCGGTGAAATACCTGATGGTGCAGAACCCTGGCCGCTATCGCACCCCGGCTTTCGCCTGGAGCCCGCAGACTTATGCTTGTGCGGTCAAACGTGGCGATCAGGACTGGCTGAACTTCGTCAATACCGTGTTGCATGAAGCCATGACCGGCGTCGAGTTCCCGACCTATGCCGCGTCGTTCAAACAATGGTTCGGTGTAGATCTGCCGACCCCTGAAATTGGTTTCCCTGTCGAATTTAAATGACTCGGTGAGAGCGGGGCAGTGTTGTGGCTGCCCTGTTCAAGGTACTGCTGACCATGAACTATCAGTTGAATTTTGCAGCGGTCTGGCGTGATTTTCCCAGCTTGCTGGCGGGCTTGGGTTTGGGCCTGGAGCTGGCGCTGATCTCGATCGCGATTGGGTGTGTGATCGGCCTGATGGCGGCGTTCGCGCTGCTGTCGAAACACCGTGCGTTGCGGGCCATCGCCTCGGTGTACGTGACCGTGATTCGCAATACGCCGATTCTGGTGTTGATCCTGTTGATCTACTTTGCGCTGCCCAGTGTGGGGATTCGCATGGACAAGCTGCCCTCGTTCATCGTCACCCTGTCGTTGTACGCCGGGGCGTATTTGACCGAAGTGTTCCGTGCCGGGTTGTTGAGTATCCCCAAGGGCCAGCGCGAAGCCGGGTTGGCCATCGGCCTGAGCGAATGGCAGGTGCGCGCGTACATCATCGTGCCGGTGATGCTGCGCAACGTGCTGCCGGCGCTGTCCAACAACTTTATCTCGCTGTTCAAGGACACCTCGCTGGCGGCGGCGATTGCCGTGCCAGAGCTGACCTATTACGCCCGCAAGATCAACGTCGAAAGCTACCGGGTGATTGAAACCTGGCTGGTGACCACGGCGCTGTATGTCGCGGCCTGTTATCTCATTGCCATGCTCTTGCGCCACCTCGAGCAGCGCTTGGCGATCCGACGCTAGGAGGTTTGATATGTACGAATCCCATAGCTGGCTGCAAGAGTTGTGGATTGCCCGCGAAACGTTATTGTCGGGATTTTTGACCAGCATTCAGTGCTCGGTGCTGGCGATTATCTGCGGCACTCTGCTCGGCATGGTTGCAGGCCTGGTGCTGACCTACGGCAAACTCTGGGGCCGTCTGCCGTTTCGGGTCTATGTCGACCTGATTCGCGGCACACCGGTGTTTGTGCTGGTCTTGGCCTGCTTTTATATGGCCCCGGCACTGGGCTGGCAGATCAGCGCGTTTCAAGCCGGCGCGCTGGGGCTGACACTGTTTTGCGGTTCGCACGTGGCGGAAATCGTGCGCGGCGCCCTGCAGGCCATTCCGCGTGGCCAGCTTGAAGCGAGCAAGGCCATCGGCCTGACGTTCGGGCAGTCTCTGGGCTATGTGCTGTTACCTCAAGCGCTGCGGCAGATTTTGCCGACCTGGGTCAATTCCTCCACCGAAATCGTCAAGGCCTCGACCTTGTTATCGGTGATCGGCGTGGCCGAATTGCTGCTCAGCACGCAACAGGTGATCGCCCGGACCTTTATGACCCTGGAGTTTTACCTGTTCGCCGGTTTTCTCTTTTTCATCATCAACTACGCCATCGAGCTTCTTGGACGGCAAATCGAAAAACGGGTGGCCTTGCCATGACACAGACTCAAACTGCTACCGCCGTCCCGGCTTTGCTGAGCATCGAAGGGCTGCACAAATCATACGGCCCCGTCGAGGTGCTCAAAGGTGTCGATCTGAGCATGCAGCGCGGCAACGTCGTGACCCTGATCGGCTCCAGTGGCTCGGGCAAGACCACGTTGCTGCGCTGCGTCAATCTGCTGGAAGAGTTTCAGGGCGGGCATATCCGTCTCGATGGCCAGGACATCGGTTACAGCGATATCAATGGCAAACGTGTCCGCCACCCGGAAAAAGTCATCGCACAGCATCGGGCCATGACCGGTATGGCGTTCCAACAGTTCAACCTGTTTCCGCACCTCAGCGCCTTGCAGAACGTCACCCTGGGTCTGCTGAAAGTGAAAAAGCTACCCAAGGATCAGGCCGTGGCGCTGGCCGAGAAATGGCTGGAGCGGGTGGGTTTGTTGGACCGACGCAATCACTTTCCGGGGCAGTTGTCCGGTGGTCAGCAACAGCGTGTGGCGATTGCCCGTGCCATTGCGATGAACCCGAGCCTGATGCTGTTCGACGAAGTGACGTCCGCGCTGGACCCGGAACTGGTTGGCGAAGTGCTGAGCGTGATCAAGGGCCTGGCCGAAGAGGGCATGACCATGCTGTTGGTCACCCATGAGATGCGTTTTGCTTATGAAGTGTCCGATCAGATCGTATTCATGAACCAGGGCCGCATCGAAGAGCAAGGCCCGCCCAAGGAGCTGTTCGAGCGGCCGAAGTCGGCGCGTTTGGGCGAGTTTCTCAAAAGCATTCGCTTCTAGTCATTTGGAGGCAGTCATCAAGCGACGTGTTTAGATCAATCCATTTGCTTCAGTTTTTTCAGATAAATAACAGGAGATACCCATGAGCATTACTCGTTATGGCACCGGTGGCGTCGCCGGCGGTGGCCAACCTCGTCCTTTCGCCCGCGCAGTCGAAGCCGATGGCTGGCTGTATGTGTCCGGCCAGGTACCGATGGAAGACGGCGAGATCATCAACGGCGGGATCGTCGAACAGACCCACAAAACCATGCAGAACCTGATCGCCATCCTCACTGAGGCCGGCTATGGCCTGGAAGATGTAGTGCGCGCAGGCGTATGGCTGGAAGACCCGCGGGACTTCTGGAGTTTCAACAAGGTGTTTTCTGAATACTTCGCCAGCGAGCACGCGCCGGCCCGGGCCTGTGTGCAGGCCAACATGATGGTCGATTGCAAGGTCGAGATCGATTGCGTCGCTTATAAGAAGCCAAAGGCCTGACAGCTCACGCGGTGATCGTTCCTGCGCAGAACGTGGGAACGATCGGTACACAGCGTTAAACTGCGCGGCATTCTTCCAGATAGCTTAATGGGTAGTGCGAACATGACCGAAGACTCCATCAAACGCCGGGCCAGAGGCCTGGACCGGGCGTTCGATATCCTCGACTTTCTCAAGGAGAAAGGTACGCCGCTGCGCCCCAATGAAATCGCCAGCGGCATCGGCAGCCCGAAATCGACGGTCTACGAGTTGGTCAGCTCGCTGCTCGAACGGCGGATTCTGGAGACGGTCGGCAAGGAAGGGCATGTCTATCTGGGGCGGCAGTTGTATTTTCTGGGCCAGGCCCACCTGCGGCATTTCGACTTTACCCGTGAAGCCGAGGCTTCCCTCTCTGAAATCGTTAGCCAGACCCGTGAAACCGCGCAAATGTGCCTGCTCAACGGGCGCAAATACACGGTGGCGCTGATGAAGGAAGGCGAGCGGCATTTTCGGATTTCTTCCGATATCGGCGAGAATGCACCGATTCCATGGACCGCCTCCGGTCGCCTGTTGCTCAGCCATCTGAGCGATCAGGAAATCATCGATTTGATCGACCCCGAGGACTACATCCTGCCGGGCGGCGAGCGCCTGCCGCTGGAAACGTTTCTGCGGGAGATCCGCAAGGCCGGCGAAGAAGGCTTTTTTTCTTTCGACAGCGTGGCCGATACTTTCACTCATTGCTTCGCCGCACCGGTCAAGGACGAGCGGGGCATCTGCGTGGCTACCCTGTGCATCGTCGCCCCGCGTGCCGACGCCAAGAACAATTACAGCGACTACCGTCGGGTGCTGATCGACTGCGCCGACCGACTTGCCCGCAGAGTCAACGAATAGCACGACGCGCACCGCGCTGATCAGGAGAACAACATGAGCATTGCAACAGTAGAAAAGGGCGCCGCCGCGCCGGGTGACAATCTGGTTTGCGACGTCAGCCTGCCCGCGCTGGTGATCCACCGTCAGGCGCTGGAACACAACATTCGCTGGATGCAGACCTTCGTCAACAACAGCGGTGCTGAGCTGGCGCCCCATGGCAAGACCAGCATGGTGCCGGCATTGTTTAGCCGTCAGCTCGAAGAAGGCGCCTGGGGCATCACCCTGGCGACGGCGGTGCAGACTCACGCCGCTTACGCCCATGGCGTGCACCGGGTATTGATGGCCAATCAGTTGGTCGGTACGCCGAACATGGCGTTGATCGCCGATCTGCTGGCCGATTCGATGTTCGATTTTCACTGCATGGTCGATCACCCGGACAACGTGGCGGCCCTGGGCGAGTTTTTCGGCGGACGTGGTTTGCGCCTGAATGTGATGATCGAGTACGGCGTGCAGGGCGGTCGTTGTGGCTGTCGCACCGAGCAGGAAGTGCTGGCCCTGGCCGATGCCATCGCCGCCCAGCCGGCACTGGCCTTGACCGGCATTGAAGGCTACGAAGGCGTGATCCATGGCGATCAGGCCGTGGCTGATATCAAAGCGTTCGCCGCCTCGCTGGTGCGCCTGGCCGTTGAACTGCAGGACAAAGGCGCGTTTGCTCTGGATCGGCCGATCGTCACGGCGTCCGGTTCGGCCTGGTACGACCTGATCGCCGAAGCCTTCGATGCCCAGGCCGTGCGTGAGCGCTTCCTCAGCATTTTGCGCCCGGGCAGTTACGTGGTGCATGACCACGGTATCTATAAAGATGCGCAATGTTGCGTGCTGGATCGCCGCGCCGAACTGACCGAGGGCCTGCGCCCCGCGCTGGAAGTCTTTGCCCACGTGCAGTCGCTGCCAGAGCCGGGTTTTGCCGTGATCGCCATGGGCAAGCGCGATGTGGCGTTCGATGCCGGACTGCCCAATCCTCTTCTGCGTTACCGCGCCGGTGTACTGCCGGCGAAGGGCGATGACGTCAGCGCCTGCACGGTCACCGCGGTGATGGATCAGCACGCGTTCATGACCATCGCTCCCGGTTGCGAGCTGAAGATTGGTGACATCATTTCCTTCGGCACCTCCCATCCCTGCCTGACCTTCGACAAGTGGCGTTCGGGTTGTCTGGTGGATGAAAGCCTGCAGGTTATTGAAAGCCTGAGTACCTGTTTCTAGGCCGAGGAGCCAGAAGCCTGATGAGCGAATTGATCAGTCACAATCATCCCCGTGTCGCCCTGATCGGCGAATGCATGATCGAGCTGCAACAGCATGCCAACGGCAGTCTGCAGCAGAGTTTTGGCGGCGACACCCTGAACACCGCGGTGTACATGGCGCGCATGCTCGGTGACGCGGCGCAGGTGGATTACGTTACGGCGCTGGGCGACGACAGTTTCAGCGATGCCATGTGCAAGGTCTGGGCGGATGAGCGGATCGGCCTGAGCAGGGTCCAGCGCTTGCCGGGCCGGCTGCCGGGTCTGTACTGCATTCAGACCGATGCCAATGGCGAACGACGCTTTCTGTACTGGCGCAATGAAGCGGCGGTGCGTGATTGCTTCACCACGCCGGCGGCCGAACCGATTCTGGCGGCACTGCCCGAGTACGATGTGCTGTATTTCAGCGGCATCACCCTGGCGGTGCTGGGCGAGCAGGGTCGTACGCGTTTGTTGTCGGTGCTGGTCGAGGCCCGCGCACGCGGCGCCAGGGTCGCCTTCGACAACAATTATCGTCCGCGGCTCTGGGCCAGCGTCGATCAGGCCCGCGAGGCGTATTGGGCGTGTTTGCCGCATGTCGATCTGGCGCTGTTGACCGAGGATGACGAGGAGGCACTGTTCGGCTACGCCGATGCCGAGCAGGTGCTGGCGACGTATCGGCAGATGGGCATCAGCGAAGTGGTGGTCAAACGTGGTGCGGACAGTTGCCTGATCGAGTCGCAGGGCGAACGCTTCGAGGTTCCGGCCCATGCGGTACAGCGTGTGGTCGATACCACGGCGGCCGGAGACTCATTCAGCGCTGCCTACCTGGCTCAACGCCTCAAAGGCGCGAGCCCGGTGGAAGCGGCTGAAGCCGGGCACCGGCTGGCGAGTCTGGTGATTCAGCATCCCGGGGCGTTGATTCCCAGGAGTGTGATGCCGGTATTTCAGTAACATCGCGTCAATTTCTTCGCAGGCAAGCCTGCTCCCACAGGTGATCGCGCACCTCTGTGGGAGCAGGCTTGCCTGCGAAAAGGCCATATCAGGCGCCGCACATCTCAATCCCGATAAAACACCTGCACCAAGTGATAGCCAAATTTGCTTTTAACCGGCCCATGCACCACGCGCAGCGGTTTTTTGAAGATCACTTGATCGATGGCGCCGACCATTTGCCCGGGGCGAACCTCACCCAGATCGCCGCCGCGCTTGCCGGAGGGGCAGGTTGAATATTTCTTGGCCAACACATCGAACGCCTCGCCCTTGGCGATACGCTGTTTGAGTTGTTCGGCCTCTTCGGCGGTTTTCACCAGAATATGGCGGGCGAGTGCTTTCATGTTGCGGGGCAGTCCTGGAAAAATCGGTGGCTATTATGCCTGTCCTTGGCGCTGATTGATCATTTCCTCAGACTTGTTCGGCGGAAGGTCAATATCGAATTGCGCCTGAAGTCTTATCAATCCAATCTATAGCAGCTTTAGTCGGACACCCCGGTGGCCTCTATTGCCGGCAAGTTGTCATTTACCCTATTTCGTGCGGATGCTGCTCATGGATTTCCCAGCGCTGTTGAAAACTCTGGCCAGCCAGGACGGATCGGACCTTTACTTGTCGACCGGAGCACCGCCTTGCGCCAAGTTCAACGGCGTGCTCAAGCCGCTGAGCAGTGAAGCCTTGAAGCCCGGAGACATAGCGGCGGTCGCCGACGGCATCATGGATGCCGAGCAAAAGCTGGAATTCGAGCGCGAGCTGGAAATGAATCTGGCGGTGTCGCTCTCGGGCATCGGACGTTTCCGGATCAACATTTTCAAGCAGCGCAACGAAGTGTCCATCGTGGCGCGCAACATCAAACTGGAGATTCCGCGTTTCGAAGACCTGAAATTGCCGCCGATACTGCTCGATGTGGTGATGGAAAAGCGCGGTCTGGTGCTGTTCGTCGGTGCCACGGGTTCGGGTAAATCGACATCGCTGGCGGCCTTGATCGACTACCGGAATCGCCACAGCAGTGGCCATATCATCACCATCGAAGACCCGGTGGAATATATCCATCGGCACAAAAAATCGATCATCAACCAGCGTGAAGTGGGCGTGGACACCCGCAGCTTTCACGCCGCCTTGAAGAACACCTTGCGTCAGGCGCCGGACGTGATCCTGATCGGTGAAATCCGTGATCGCGAAACCATGGAACACGCGCTGGCCTTTGCCGACACCGGCCACCTGGCCATTTCGACCCTGCACGCCAACAACGCCAACCAGGCGCTGGACCGGATCATCAACTTCTTCCCAGAAGAGCGCCGTGCGCAGTTGCTGCACGATCTGGGTAACAACCTCAAAGCCTTCGTCTCACAGCGGCTGGTCAAAACTCTGGACGGCAAACGACGGGCCGCCGTCGAAGTCATGCTGGGCACGCCGACCATTCGCGACTTCATTCAGCGCAATGAGCTGGGCGAACTCAAGGGCGTCATGGAGAAGTCCGTCAACCTCGGCATGCAAACCTTCGACAGCGCACTCTACGACCTGGTGGTGGAGGGCGCCATCAGCGAGGAGGAAGCGCTGAAGAATGCCGACTCCATGAACAACGTGCGCCTGCGCCTCAAACTGCACCACGAAGGCGGGGTGACGGCACAGATGTCCTCAGCCCCGGCAGCGCCCGAGCCCGCCAGAGAAATCGATGTGGCGAACTGGGGGCTGGTGGATGAACGGGAAGAAGGCGGCCCGGGCCAACGTTGATCGACGTCAGCTATTCAACTCTTCTCGATTCCGAAACTGCTCCAGCGCTTCTGGATTGGCCAGGGCATCGGTGTTTTTTACCGGTTGCCCGTGGACCACGTTGCGCACTGCCAGCTCGACGACCTTGCCGCTGATGGTGCGAGGGATGTCCGTCACCGCGACGATTTTGGCCGGGACATGGCGTGGGGTGGTGTTCGCCCGGATCACCTGGCGGATCTGCTGCTCCAACGCTGCTGTCAGTTTCAGCCCTTCGTGCAAGCGCACAAACAGCACCACGCGCACATCGTCATCCCAGCGCTGGCCAATGGCGACGCTTTCCATCACCTCGCCGATTTTCTCCACCTGCCGGTAGATCTCTGCGGTGCCGATACGCACGCCGCCGGGGTTGAGCACTGCGTCCGAGCGCCCATGAATGATCAGGCTGCCGCGTGCCGTTTCTTCGGCGTAATCGCCATGAGCCCAGACGCCGGGGAATTGCGAGAAATAGGTCGCGAGCAGTTTTTCTTGCTGCGGATCGTTCCAGAAGCCGATGGGTATCGCCGGGAAGTGTCGGGTGCAGACCAGTTCGCCTTTCTCGCCGATCACCGGATGACCTTGGTCATCCCAGACCTCCACCGCCATGCCCAGGCTCTTGCATTGCATTTCGCCCCGACGCACGGGCAACACCGGGTTGCCGATGGCGAAACAAGATACGATGTCGGTGCCGCCGGAAATCGATGACAGGCACAGCTCGCTTTTGATCTCGCGGTACACGTAATCGTAACTGTTTGCCGCTAACGGCGAGCCAGTGGATAGCAGGGTTTTGAGTCGCGTCAGGCGATGACTCACGCGTGGCTGGATCGAGTGCTTTTCCAGTTCCGCGAGGTATTTGGCGCTGGTACCAAAAATGCTGATGTTTTCCGCGTCGATCAAGTCCATCAGCCGTTGCGGGCTGGGGTAAAACGGTGAGCCGTCGTAGAGCACGACCGTCGCGCCCAGCGCCAGGCCCGAGACCAGCCAGTTCCACATCATCCAGCCGCAGGTGGTGTAGTAGAACAGGCAGTCGTCACGTCCCAGGTCAGCATGCAGGCCATGTTCTTTGACGTGCTGCAACAGCACGCCGCCGGTGCTGTGGATGATGCATTTAGGCACCCCGGTCGTTCCGCTGGAATAGAGGATGTACAGCGGATGGGCAAAGGGCACCGCGACGAAGTCCGGTTCGCCGCCAGCGCTGTAGAAGTCGTCCCACAACGCGACGTTGGCCGGACTTTGGAAATCTTCCGCGCGGGCCTGAGGTCGTGCAAAGGGTACGATGATCAGCTGTTGCAAAGTGGGGAGCCGTTCAAGGATTTCGTTGACCTTGGCGGTCTGGTCAATGAGCTTGCCCGCATAACGGTAGCCGGCGCAGGTAAGCAGCACTTTCGGTTCGATCTGGCCGAAACGATCGATCACGCCTTGGGTGCCGAAGTCGGGTGACGAACAGGACCAGATCGCTCCCAGGCTGGTGGTGGCGAGCATGGCGACCAGTGTTTGCCAGGTATTGGGCATACAGGCGGCGACGCGATCGCCCAGGCCGACACCCGCATCACGCAGGCTTTGTTGCAAACCGGCGACATGCCCGGCCAGTTCGGCGTAGGTCAATTGCATCCGCTGGCCGTCTTCACTGACAGAGATCACGGCCGGGTAGTCATCCCGACGGCGCAACAGGTGTTCGGCGAAGTTCAGGGTTGCGCCCGGGAACCACTGGGCGCTGGGCATCTGTGGGCCTTCAACGAGTACGGCGCTGGGTGGCTCACGGAATTCGATGTCGAAGACATCGACAATCGCCTGCCAAAAGCTTTCGCGCTGGTCGATGCTCCACTGGTGCAGCGCCGGGTAATCGCTCAACTGCAGGCCGTGGCGCTGGTTGACGAAGCGCCGGAAGGCGTCCATGCGTGTTGCAGCGATTCGCTGTGCGCTCGGGGTCCAAAGTGCGTCGGTCATGCTTCGCTCCGTTTATTGCGCCAACCAGCCGCCATCGATATTCCACGCCGCGCCGCGTACCTGGCTGCCGGCTTCACTGCACAGGAACAGCACCAACTCGCCCAGTTGCGGCGGGGTGACGAACTCCAGTGAGGGCTGTTTCTCGGCCAGCAGATCATGCTTGGCCTTTTCCAGGTTGCCATCCGCGGCGCCGCGGGCGTCGATCTGTTGCTGCACCAGTGGAGTCAGCACCCAGCCGGGGCAGATGGCGTTGCAGGTGATGTTGCTGGCGGCAGTTTCGAGCCCGACCACTTTGGTCAAACCGATCACCCCATGCTTGGCGGCAACATAGGCTGCTTTGCCGGTAGAACCGACCAAACCATGCACCGAGGCGATGTTGACGATGCGCCCCCAGCCCTTGACACGCATGCCCGGCAGGCACAGGCGCGTGCTGTGGAATACCGACGACAGGTTGATCGCGATGATCGAATCCCAACGCTCCACGGGGAACGCTTCGACCGGCGCCACATACTGAATGCCGGCGTTATTGACCAGGATATCGATGCCGCCGAACTCACGCTCGGCGTAGGCGACCATGTCGGCGATCTGTGCCGGATCGCTGACATCCGCCGGGTGGTGGCCGACTTTTCCGCCGTCCTTGCCGGCAACAGCAGCCACCTCGGCCAGCACGCCCGTGGCATCGCCAAAGCCGTTGAGAATCAAGTTGGCGCCAGCCTTGGCCAGGCTCAGGGCAATGCCCAGGCCAATGCCGCTGGTGGAGCCGGTAACCAGTGCGGTTTTACCTTGCAGACTCATGTCCAATTCCTCAAACGATGCCGGTGGCGTAGAAGGTGCCGATCACCACGAAGACCGCCAGTGTTTTGATAATCGTGATGCTGAATATATCCCTGTAAGCCTCGCGGTGGGTCAACCCGGTGACCGCCAGCAGGGTAATCACCGCGCCGTTGTGCGGCAGGGTGTCCATGCCACCGCTGGCCATGGCGGCCACGCGGTGCAGCACTTCCAGCGGGATATTGGCGGCGTGGGCGGCGGCGATGAAGCTATCGGACATGGCCGCCAGCGCGATGCTCATGCCACCCGATGCCGAGCCGGTGATACCTGCGAGCAGGGTCACGGTGATGGCCTCATTGGCCAACGGATTGGGAATGCTTTTCAGCCAATCGGCGAGCACCAGGAACCCCGGCAGGGACGCGATCACCGCGCCAAAGCCATATTCCGACGCCGTGTTCATCGAGGCGAGCAATGCACCGCCGACGGCGCTTCTACTGCCCTCGGCCAGCTTGCCGCGAATGGCGCCAAAGCCGAACACCAACACCGTCACAATGCCGACCAGCAACGCGGCTTCCACCGCCCAGATGGCTGTCAGCTTGGCGATTTCGGTTTGTACCGGCGTTGCCATACCCGGCAGGCTGAGGGTGTGGGTCTTGCCGTACCACTGTGGAATCCAGTGGGTAAACAGCAGGTTCATGATGCCCACCAGCAACAGCGGCGACAGCGCGACCCATGCGTTGGGTAGCTTGATGTTCTCGGCGGTCTCCGGCTCGTTGCGCAAATCGCTGCCGTAGCCTTCGCCAGCGTGCTGGGCCTTGTTGCGCTGGCGTTGCAGATAAAGCATGCCTGCACAGAACACGAACAGCGCACCGACCAACCCTAGCCACGGTGCAGCCCATGCAGTGGTGTTGAAGAAGGTGGTGGGGATGATGTTCTGGATCTGCGGCGTGCCTGGCAACGCGTCCATGGTGAACGAAAACGCGCCAAGGGCGATGGTCGCAGGGATCAGCCGCTTGGGAATATCACTCTGGCGGAACATCTCGGCCGCAAACGGATACACCGCAAACACCACCACAAACAGCGAAACGCCGCCGTAGGTGAGCAGGGCGCAGACCAGGACGATCACCAGCATGGCCTGTCGCGTACCGAGTAAACGAATGGCCGCGGCGACGATGGCCCGGGAGAAACCGGACAGCTCGATCACCTTGCCGAACACGGCGCCGAGCAGGAAGACCGGAAAGTAGAGTTTGACGAAGCCGACCATTTTTTCCATGAACACCCCGCTAAACGCAGGGGCGACGGCCGAAGGGTCGGTCAGCAACACCGCGCCGAGGGCGGCAATGGGGGCGAACAGGATAACGCTATAACCACGGTATGCAGCGACCATCAGCAGCACGAGGGCGGCCAAGGCGATAATTACACTCATTGAGTGTCTCCTGATTGTTATTGTTTTTTTCTGCGGCTGAACCGCGCACTGGGTATAGCGAGTTTCGTGCCATGGCGCTAAGTATATGAATTTATTGGTTTTTCATTTTAGCTGAAAATAAAAACGGCCTTTTTGTCTCTTAAAAGAGACATCGCGGGCAAGCGCGCTCCTACAGAAAATTAGCGCATAACCTGTAGGAGCGGGCTTGCCCGCGATGAGGCCGGGCAATTCAATGCAACTCTACAAACAGAGACGAAAGTCTCTCTAGTGAGACTCCACTATCCCCAGCGCGGCCATTTTTTTGTACAGCGTAGAGCGTCCCAGTCCAAGCCGCTTGGCCGCTTCAATGACATTTCCCTTACAGTGCGCCAGGGTCGATTCAATCAACTGCCGATCAAAGCGCTCACGGGCAGCACTGAACGTTTCGAATTCAGCAGGCGCTGCTTGAGGTATCGCGGGGTTGCTCACTGGAACGAGCGTGCCGATGGCTGCGCGAATCTCTCGAGCATCGAGCACCAGGTCGTCGCTCAGTAACGCGGCGCGCTCCAATACATTGCGCAGTTCGCGGATGTTACCCGGCCAGGTATGTTGGCTGAGCAGGGCGAGGGCGTCGTGATCCAGTTCGTGCTGGCTACGCAATTCCTCAAGGATTGCGTCGCTGAGGGCCGGCAGATCGTCCAGGCGATCACGCAAAGGCGGTACCTGGATCGGCAGTACGCTCAGGCGGTAATACAGATCGGCGCGAAACTCGCCGCGCTTGATCGCTGCTTCAAGGTCGGTCGAGGTCGCTGCGATCAGTCGCACATCACTTTGGATCACTTCATTGGAGCCGACCGGTTCGTATTCCTTTTCTTGCAGCACCCTCAGCAGCTTGCTTTGCAGCGCTAACGGCATGTCGCCGATTTCATCGAGAAACAGCGTGCCTCCCTGAGCGATCTTCAGCTTGCCGGGTCGACCTCTGCGATCGGCGCCGGTAAATGCGCCAGGCGCGGTGCCGAAGAACTCGGCTTCCAGCAGGGTTTCCGGGATCGCCGCGCTGTTGATGCTGACGAACGCCTTATGTGCCCGTGGCGAGGCGCTGTGGATGGCATGGGCCAGTAACTCCTTGCCGGTACCGGTTTCGCCCAACAATAACACCGGCGAATCGGTACTCGCGCTGCGTCTTGCCCGGCGTTTGACTTCCAGGCTTGCGACGCTGGTGCCGATAAAGTGCGCGAAGCTGTATTTGGCTTGTCGCGCCCGTAGCAAGGAACGAGTGGAAGCAAGCTCTTCCTGCATGCTCAGGTAGCGCTTGAGCAAGGGCGACAGGGCGTGCAGTTCATCGAACAGGGCAAAACCAATGGCGCCGATCACGGCACCGGCGTCGTCATTGATAGGCAAGCGCATCACCACCAACGGGTCTTTGGCGGTGTCCATCATGTCCAGCAGAATCGGCCGTCCGTTGCTCACCACCTCACGCAACAGGCTGCCGGGGATCACGCTTTCGCAGGGCTGACCCACGGCAACGCTGGCATCTTGCAGCCCAAAACGCCGCGCATAACGCTCATTGATCCAGACAATGCGCGCCTCTTTGTCGACGATCACTGTGCCTTCGCTGGACTGCTCGATGATCTCGAACAACGAACGGATCGCCAGGCGACGTACATGCTGGTAATCCTTGAGGCTGTCGCTGTCATTCATTGCGTTCCGACCTCATGTCGAAAGTGTTGATTCAGGCATAGCGCGTCAAGCTATTCGCAGGCAAGCCTGCTCCCACAGGGTACTCAGTCTACTGTGCAGGCTGTGTGAAAACCTGACGATCATGTTTCAAACCAACGCCCCGACTTGTCGGGGCGTTGGTTTTTGGCCTTTGATCCCGAAATCATCGCTGTTCGTTTTCACGTCGCCGGGACAAAGCGTTTTGAGCGCTCCATGGCCAGTCCTGGGACGTTTGTCAGGCGCAAAAAAAGGCTGCTTAGCCCATCTTCGCCATCATTTCACGCGCACCCAGCACATTGATCGCCCTTTTAAAGTTATAGGCAAGCACCGCCAGCGACATCTCTATTCGCGCGCCTTTCAGTTGGCGTAGCAAGAACCGTCCATTGCCCATGATCCATTGCTTGAGGTTGCCGAAGGGGTGTTCAACGATGGACCTTCGTTCAACCATCTTCTCCGGATGCGCCTGCATGCGCTGCTCCATTCGCTCAAAAGCGGCCTCATGCGCATGCCGCGTTACTTTCCGGCGGGAGGTCTTGGTGCACTGACTTTTCAGCGGGCAGTGGGCGCAGTCACTGGGCAGTGCGTGGTAAATACGCGTGCCGCGATTCAGTTGCGTCAGCGTCAGTAGCTTGCCATTCGGGCACCGGTACTGATCGTCCAGGGCCTCATACGTAAACTGGGTGCGGTCAAAGAATTTTACGTCCCCGCCCCGCGTGTTGATCGTTCGATTCAGCGGCACATACGCCGTGATACCCGCGTCTTCACAGGCCTGGAATTGTTTGCCGTGGGAATATCCGGCATCGGCCACTACCGTCAGCTCTGACTGTTGCAGTACTTCTTTAGCCGCTTTGGCCATGGGTTCAAGCTGTTTGCGGTCATCGCCGTCCTGAGTCACTTCGTGGTGCAGGATCAAGCCGTTCTCGGCATCCACCGCCGTCTGCACGTTGTACGCCACGGCCATGCCTTGCGGCGCCCGCATCATCCGCGCCTCGCTTTCGGTGCTGATGAACTGCTCGACTTCCAGCGCCTTCATCACCTGCTGACGGGTCAGGTTGTTGTCTCGTTTGTTGCTCAGACGGGCCAAAGCGGCTTTGACTTTCTGCTTATCCACAGGCTGATCGGCGTCGTCTTTGTCCGCCCGATCAAGCTCCGCCAGGTACTGGGTAATCTTCTTGTTCAGTATTTCCTCATCGCGCTTAAGGTGCTTGAGGCTCATATGACGGCGCTTGGAGGCCACGGCTTTGAATTTGCTGCCGTCGATAGCAACCAGCTTGCCGGCGATTAGCCCCACTTCACGGCAAAAAAGAATGAAGAGTCGGCAGATGGCGGCGAATGCGGCACCGTTGTCTCTGCGGAAATCGGCGATGGTTTTGAAGTCAGGTGCGAGCTGATTGAGCAGCCACATGACTTCGATGTTGCGCAGGCATTCGGCTTCGAGGCGGCGTGACGAACGGATGCTGAGGAAATAGCCGTAGAGATAAAGTTTGAGCAGGTCTGCCGGATCATAGGGCGGGCGCCCGTTGCCCTTGAGGACAGCCTTGTCGAATCCCAGCTCCCGCAGATTGAGCTGGGTGACATAGGCATCAATGACTCTGACCAAGTGGTCTACCGGAATGGATTCTTCCAGCGACACCGGAAAAAGACTGCTCTGATCGCGCGCTATGCCTTGGATGTATGCCACAAAAATGCCCCCAATCTTCCGATGAAGGCATTTTCTTAGACCGTTGCAAGAATTGCCAGGTTTTCACACAGTCTGTGTGGGAGCAGGCTTGCCTGCGAATAGCGGTTTATCAGGCAAACCCCGGATGTGCGGCTGCCAGCAGCTCCTTGGTATAGGGATGCTGCGGCGAATCGAATACATCATGGCTGGCGCCACGTTCCACCACCTTGCCGTCCTTGACCACGATCAGGTCGTGGGCAAGGGCTTTGACCACCGTCAGGTCGTGGCTGATGAACAGGTAAGTCAGCCCGTGGTTTTCCTGAAGCTGGCGCAGCAGGGCAACCACTTGTTTCTGCACGGTACGATCAAGCGCCGAGGTCGGTTCGTCGAGCAAGATCAGGGCGGGCTTGAGCACCAGGGCGCGAGCGATGGCAATGCGCTGGCGTTGGCCACCGGAGAACTCATGGGGGTAGCGATGACGGCTATGCGGGTCGAGGCCGACTTCTTCGAGTACACGAATCACTTCGGCTTCGCATTCCTTTGGTGTGAGTTCGCTGTGAACTTCAAGGCCTTCGCTGATGATCTGTTCAACCGACATGCGTGGGCTCAGGCTGCCATATGGGTCCTGGAAAACCACCTGCATCTGCTTGCGCCACGGTCGCATCTGCTTCTGATTCAAACCGTCCAGCGGCTGGCCCTGAAAACGGATGCTGCCGCGTGATTCCACCAATCGCAGGATCGCCTGACCCAGGGTGGATTTGCCCGAGCCGGACTCACCGACGATGCCCAGCGTCTTGCCACGCTCGATGCTCAGGCTGATGTCGTCGACCGCCTTGAGGTATTCCCGGTGCTGACGAAAAATTCCGCCGCCCATGGAAAACCACACGCGCAGGTTATCGACTTGCAGCACCTTCTCGCGGCTGTCGCGTGGCAGCGGCTCACCGGCAGGTTCGGCGTCCAGCAACAGGCGGCTGTACGGGTGCTGTGGATGTTTGAACAGCAACTGGCAGTTGGACTGTTCGACGATTTCACCGGCGCGCATGACACAAACGCGCTGTGCGATGCTGTGCACCAGATTGAGGTCATGGCTGATCAGCAGCAGCGACATGTTCAGGCGTTGTTGCAGGTCCTTGAGCAGCAGCAGAATCTTGCGTTGTACCGTGACGTCGAGGGCGGTGGTCGGTTCGTCGGCAATCAACAATTCGGGCTCGCAGGCCAGCGCCATGGCAATCATCACCCGCTGCCGTTGGCCACCGGATAACTGATGTGGGTAGGCCTTGAGGCGTTTTTGTGGATGCTGGATACCCACCAGTTCCAGCAGTTCGATAATCCGCCGCTGGGCCGCCTTGCCGCTCAAGCCCCTGTGCACCAGCAAGGTCTCGCCGATCTGCTTGGACAGTGTGTGCAACGGGTTCAGCGAGGTCATTGGCTCCTGAAAGATCATGGCGATGCGGTTGCCGCGAATGTCGCGCAGGGTGCTGGCATCGGCACCGAGTAATTGCTGGCCGCGATAACGAATACTGCCCGAGGTCTGGGTGCCGGCTTTGGGCAGCAATTGCAGGATCGAGTGGGCCGTCACCGATTTTCCCGAGCCCGACTCGCCCACCAGCGCCAGGCACTCACCGACAGGGATATCCAGGCTCAGGTTGCTGACCACCGTCTGTCCATTGAAGGCGACAGTCAGGCCGCGAATTTCAATCAGGTTGTCGGACATTTCAAGACCTCGGGTCGAAGGCATCGCGCAGCGCTTCGCCAATAAAAACCAGGAGTGACAGAATCAGCGCCAGGGTGAAGAACGCCGTCAGGCCGAGCCACGGCGCTTGCAGGTTTTGCTTGCCCTGACCAATCAGTTCACCCAATGAGGCACTGCCCGCCGGCATGCCGAAACCGAGAAAGTCCAGCGCGGTGAGGGTCGAGATCGCCCCGGTCAGAATGAACGGCAGGTAGCTCAAGGTCGCATTCATGGCGTTGGGCAGGATATGCCGCAGGATCACCTTGCTGTCATTGAGGCCCAGCGCTCGGGCGGCCTTGACGTATTCCAGGTTGCGCCCGCGCAGAAACTCGGCACGCACCACATCCACCAGCGCCAGCCAGGAGAACAATGCCATGATCCCCAGCAACCACCAGAAATTAGGCTCGACGAAGCCCGACAGAATGATCAGCAGATAAAGCACCGGCAGCCCGGACCAGACTTCCAACAAGCGCTGGCCGATCAAGTCGACCCAGCCACCGTAATAGCCTTGCAGGGCACCGGCCGCGATACCGATCAGCGCGCTGATAAAGGTCAGGGCCAACGCAAACAGGATCGACACTCGCGCCCCGAAAATCACCCGCGCCAGCACATCGCGCGCCTGATCGTCCGTGCCCAGCCAATTGATCGTGGTCGGTGGGCTGGGCGCTGGTCGGTTGAGGTCGTAATTGGGCGTGTCATCGCTGAACGGAATGGGCGGGAACAGCATCCAGCCACCGTTCTGGGTGATCAATTTATGCACATAATCGCTGCGGTAATCGGGCTGGAACGGCAGCTGACCGCCGAACTCCTGCTCGGTGTAGCGCTTGAACACCGGGAAATACAACGAATGCTGGTAACTGAGGACCAGCGGTTTGTCGTTGGCGACCAACTCGCCGCCCAGGCTCAGCAGGAACAGCGCGAAGAACAACCACAGCGACCACCAGCCTCGGCGATTATCACGAAAGCGTTCGAAGCGGCGGCGGCCCAATGGGGAAAGTCTGAACATCAGGCGTTCCTCGCGCTGAAATCGATTCGGGGGTCGACCAGCGTGTAGCAGAGATCGCCGACCAGCTTTATCAGCAGGCCGAACAGGGTAAAGATGAACAGTGAACCGAATACCACCGGATAGTCCCGCGAGACGGCCGCTTCATAGCTCATGCGGCCCAGACCATCGAGGGAGAAGATCACCTCGATCAATAGCGAGCCGGTGAAGAACACGCCGATGAACGCTTGAGGAATACCCGCCACCACCAGCAGCATCGCGTTGCGAAAGACGTGGCCATACAGCACGCGCTTTTCGCTCAAACCCTTGGCCCGTGCCGTGACCACATACTGGCGGGTCACTTCGTTGAGAAATGAGTTTTTGGTCAGGATGGTCAGCGTGGCGAAACCACCGATCACCAATGAGGCAACCGGCAGCACCAGATGCCAGAAGTAATCGGCGATTTTGCCCACCGTCGAGAGTTGTTGAAAGTTTTCCGAGACCAGGCCGCGCACCGGGAACCAGTTCAATGAAGTCCCACCGGCGAACACCACCACCAACAACATGGCGAACAGAAAGGCCGGCATGGCATAGCCGATGATGATCGCGGTGCTGCTCCAGATATCGAAATGGCTGCCATGCTTGACGGCCTTGCGGATGCCCAGCGGGATTGAGATCAGGTAGGTGATCAGCGTCGCCCACAGCCCGAGAGAAATCGATACGGGCATCTTTTGCAGAATCAGGTCGGTCACCTTGGCCCCGCGAAAGAAACTGTTGCCGAAATCCAGCCTGGCGTAGTTCTTGAGCATCAGCCACAGGCGCTCATGCAAGGGTTTGTCGAAGCCGTACTGATGTTCGATTTCCTTGATCAGTTTGGGATCAAGGCCGCGGCTGGCGCGCGAGGCGTTGCTGCCGCCGACAGACTCAGCCGGCGCGCCGCCGATGGCGTTGCTTTTGGCACCGCCGATGCCTTGCAGTCGGGCAATGGCTTGCTCCACCGGGCCGCCTGGCGCGGCCTGGACGATGAAAAAGTTGACCAGCAGGATGAAGAACAGCGTGGGGACAATCAGCAGCAACCTTCGCAGTAGATAACCGAGCATTCAATGCACCTCTGCGGGGTTGGCCGAAGCACCGCGTTTGGCCGCGAACTGCTCGTTGGTCAGCGGGGTCGGGCTGATTTCCCACCAGGTTTCAATAGCCTCGCCGTTGCTCGCCTGCACCGCCGGGATGCCGAAACGATTCCACCAGACCGTGGACGAGCCGGGCGGATAATAATTCGGAATCCAGTAGTAGCCCCATTGCAGCACGCGATCCAGCGCGTGAGCGTAATTGATCATGGTGGATTTGTTCTCGGCCTTGACCAGCCCGGTGATCAGGCTATCGATCGCGGGGTCCTGCAACACCATGTAGTTATTCGAGCCCGGATCTTTGGCGCCTTTGGAGCCGAAGCAGTTATAGAGGTCCAGTCCCGGTGAGGACGATACCGGGTAACCGGTGACGATCATGTCGTAATCCCGGGCCATGACCCGATTGAGGTACTGCGCAGCGTCGATGCGGCGAATGTCCAGGGTGATGCCGATCTGCGCCAGATTACGTTTGTACGGCAGCAGCAGTCGCTCGAAGCCGGCCTGGCCATTCAGGAAGGTGAAACTCAGGGATTCGCCCGCGGCGTTGACCAGCTTGTCCCCGTTGGGCATCCAACCGGCTTCTTCCAGCAGGCCGAGGGCCTGTAGCTGCTTGTCGCGGATGAAGCCAGTGCCATCGGTTTTCGGCGTCTGGAATACCGTGGTGAATACTTCGTCGGGGACGTGTCCGCGCAGCGGCTCGAGAATCTTCAATTCTTCGGCGTTGGGGGGGTGGTCGGCAGCCAGTGGTCCGTTGGTGAAGTAGCTGCTCTGACGCACGTACACGTTGTGCATCATTTGTCGGTTGCTCCACTCGAAATCCCAGAGCATGGCCAGTGCTTCGCGTACGCGCCTGTCTTGAAACATGGGCCGTTGCAGGTTGAAAACAAACCCTTGTGAACTCTGTAACGCGCCGCTGGCCAGATGCGCCTTTTGCAAGCGACCATCGCTCAGGGCCGGACTGTCATACCCGATGGAGTAACTGGTCGCCGAATACTCTCGGTTGTAATCGTAAGCACCACCGCGCAGTACCTGGCGGGCGACGTCGGTATCGCCGAAGTATTCGACGCTGAATTGATCGAAGTTATAAAGGCCGCGACTGACCGGCAGATCCTTGCCCCACCAATCCGGGTCGCGCTCGAAGGTGATGCTGCGTCCGGCATCGACCTTACTCACTTTATACGGGCCGCTGCCCAAGGGGATCTCAAAGCCACCACCATTGGCGAAGTCGCGGGTTTTCCACCAGTGTTCGGGGAAAACCGGCAGCGAGGCCAAGTCCAGCGGCAAGGTGCGATTTTCGTTGTTTTTGAAATCGAAGCGAATCTGTGTCGGCGACTCGACTTCGACGTTCTTCACATCTTCGAACTGGGTGCGGTATTGCAGGCTGCCTTGAGTCATCAACAGGTCGTAGGTGTAGCGCACATCTTCAGCCGTGATCGGTGTGCCATCGGCAAAACGCGCTTGGGGGTTGAGGAAGAAACGCAGAGACAAGCCGTCGTTGCTGCGCTCCATTTGCTGCGCGACCAGGCCGTAAACGGTGTACGGCTCGTCCAGCGAGCGCACCGCGAGGGGTGAATAAAGCAGACCGCTGAGTTGCGCGACGCCCGTGCCCTTGTCGATATAGGGTAATAAATGGTCGAACTGACCGATTTCCTGCGCCGAACGACGCATGCCGCCGCCTTTGGGAGCGTCGGGGTTGACGTAGTCGAAATGGGTGAACGTGGCGGGATACTTGGGCGACTCGCCGTAGACGGTCAGGGCGTGTTGTGGGGCGGCGGCCAAGGATTGAAAGCCTGACATCAAGGCCAGCGTTGCGAAAAACAGTGATGAAAAAACAAAACGCATTGCTCGAATCCTGACTGACGTCCGCAAGCGAATATCAGG
The DNA here is from genome assembly GCF_056680425.1 of Pseudomonas sp. ASL3. Classification (NCBI taxonomy): domain Bacteria; kingdom Pseudomonadati; phylum Pseudomonadota; class Gammaproteobacteria; order Pseudomonadales; family Pseudomonadaceae; genus Pseudomonas; species Pseudomonas sp. ASL3. Next base: position 1,886,795 of record NZ_CM155281.1, read on the forward strand.
GCTAAAGGTAAAAAAAAGACGGTGAAGAAACCTGCTGGATCATAGGCCGCTTTGTGTCGGAATGCTGAGTGTGGGTAGCAGCGGGGTAACGATGTCACCGACACATGAAGTTGCACAATCGGTTTTTTGCCCAGAGGCATGAATGGCTTGAATGACACCGGCTACGGGGCGTTGCAGAGTGGGAGGATCCGCCGCGTCTTCGACGCTGCCTCGGTCCCTGTAGGAGCTGCCGAAGGCTGCGAAAAGGTCGGTACGACCTTCAGCGGTCTCAAGAAAGCGACCGGTTCCCGGTCGATCGCAGCCTTCGGCAGCTCCTACAGGGGGGGGCAGCGTTTGGCTGAAAATCTCATAAATTTTATGCTTTATTTTTCAACGATTTATAGGTTGTTTGATGGGAGGCCTCGCCGCGTCTTCGACGCCGCGCTGTCGCGCAGCAAACTGGGGCACGTCGTAGAATCGAAGCGCGCGCGGGGACCAAGACCGTAGCCATCACTGGTGTGTACGCACCCGCATGGGAGAGTGGTCCGCACGGTATCGGCGTGGAGTCGTTGTCGGCACAGCAAGCTGTGACCACGTATGAGAGAGTGAATCCATTCGCCACCGTGCTCCCCGCGCGCCCCTCAATCCTGCGAGGAATTGTCATGGCGCGCAAGAACCAGCAGAAACGTTTTGAAGTGGTTCACCCTCATTGTGCGGGTATCGATATTGGCAGTCGCGAGCATTGGGTGGGGGTCAACCCCGACCAGAGCGACACCCCTGTCCGCTCGTTTAAAACGTTCACCGACGAGTTGCTCGCATTAGCCGATTGGCTCGAAGCGTTGAAGATCAATGTCGTGGCCATGGAGGCAACCGGGGTCTACTGGATACCGCTGTTTGAAATCCTCGATGCACGGGGCTTCGAGGTGTATTTGGTGAACTCCCGCGCCACCCGCCAGACCTCCGGGCGCAAATCCGATGTGCTGGACTGCCAGTGGATTTGGCAGCTCATGACCCACGGCTTGCTCAGAGGCGCCTTTCGGCCCGCCGACGACATTTGCTCGATGCGCTCTCTGGTTCGCCAGCGCGCAATGAAAGTTCGCGATCAGGCCAAGAGCGTCAATCGCATGCAGAAAGCCTTGACCCAGATGAACATCCAGCTAGCCACTGTCATCAGTGACATCACCGGCCTGACGGGCAAGAAAATCCTCAACGCGATCATCGGCGGCGAGCGTGATCCGTACGTATTGGCCGGTTTTCGAAACGGTCACATCAAGGCCGATCATGAAACCATTGCCCGCAGCCTGCGCGGTAACTGGCGAACCGAGCATCTGCATGCCCTGGCTCAGGAAATGGCGACGCATGATTTTCTGGAACAGCAAATTGCCGAATGCGATCAGGCCATCGCTCACGCCATTGATCGACTGCCGGTATTGAACGATGAACCTCTGCCGCCGGCCAAGGCACTGCGCAGCCCGCACCGCTCGTCAGCCGAGCAAGCCCGTTTGCACCGTGCGCTGGGAAAAATAATGGGCGTTGATTTGACCGCTATTCCCACCATCGGCGTCGAAACCGCTTTGGCACTGGCGAGCGAAATCGGGCCTGATTTATCGCGATTTCCCACACAACAACACTTCTGTTCCTGGCTCGGCCTGGCACCTGCGACCCGGATATCCGGCGGCAGGCAGCTGCCTGGTAGTCCGCCAAAGGTCTCGAATCGAGCCGCGCAGGCCTTGAAGCAGGCCGCGTCCAACGCGCGCAACGACAAGAGCTTCATCGGCGCCAGCCATCGAGCCCGGTTGGCGCGCATGGATACCGCGTGCGCCATCAAAGCCACCGCGCATCAACTGGCCCGCCTGATCTACGTCATGTTGACCAAAGGCCAACCCTACGTGGAGCGAGGTATGGAAGCCTATGAAGCCGAGAGTCGACACCGTCAACTGCGTGCCCTGGAACGCAAGGCACACAAGCTTGGGATGCAGTTAGTTATGGCCAAATAAAAGGCATAAAAAACAATGCGTTATTTTTTGTTTGATGAGAGGACGGCGCAAATAAAAACGGCCCGTCAGACTGACGGGCCGTATGCAGCGAACAGCGGCGGACTGTCAGTCCTGGCGGCTGGTCACTTCCAGCAAGTGGTAGCCGAACTGGGTTTTCACCGGGCCTTGCACGACGTTGATTGGCGCGCTGAATACAACGGTGTCGAATTCCTTGACCATCTGGCCTGGTCCGAACGAACCCAGATCACCGCCTTGACGGCTCGATGGGCAGCTGGAGTTGGACTTGGCAACTTCGGCGAAATCAGCGCCGCCTTCGATTTGCGCTTTCAGTTCGTTGCACAGTTCTTCGCTGGCAACAAGGATGTGGCGGGCGGTGGCTTTAGCCATGGGAACGTTACTCCTATTTTAAAAAAAGGGAGAGCCTACCGGATTAAGGAAGGTATTTCCTGTGAAAGTTCCTTCGGTCTTCTGGGTGTCGGCCCAGTGCCTGCGGACATTCTTTATATAGATTCAGTGTGCGCTCCTCGTTTGAACTCGCAGCGCGTTCGCCGCATCACGCAACAGTTGCTCGGTGCCGTCCCAGCCCAGACAGCCATCGGTGACCGAAACGCCGTAACGCAGCGACTCGCTCAATGGCTGGCACCCTTCGAACAGATGGCTTTCCAGCATCATGCCGATCAACGAGCGATCGCCCTGCAGGCGCTGTTCAAGCACATTGTTGAATACTTCAGGCTGACGCAGCGGGTCTTTGTTGCTGTTGGCGTGGCTGCAATCGACCATGATCCGCGTCGGGATGCCGATTTTTTCCAGGCTGGTGCGTACGTTGGCAATGCTTTGGCTGTCGTAGTTCGGCCCGCGATGACCTCCGCGCAGGACCATGTGCGTGTCCGGGTTGCCCTGGGTTTCGATGATCGCCGGATGACCGTGCCGATCAATGCCGAAATGCCGATGGGCGTGCGCCGCTGAGCGCATGGCGTCCGTGGCGATCGCCACACCGCCGTCGGTGCCATTCTTGAAGCCGACGGGCACCGCCAGACCACTGGCCATCTCCCGATGAATCTGCGACTCGGTGGTCCGCGCGCCAATCGCCACCCAGCTCAGCAGGTCGTCGAAGTAGCCGGCCGCCATGGGTTGCAGGATTTCGCTGGCGACCGGCAAGCCCAGGCGCAGCATTTCGCGCATCAGTCCCCGGGACAGCGTCAGGCCGCCGGCCATGTCGTCGCTACCATCGAGCTGCGGGTCGTAGGCCAGACCCTTCCAGCCAACGGTAGTGCGCGGTTTTTCGACGTAGGCACGCATCACTAGCAGCAATTGATCACTGACCTCGGCGGACAGCTTCGCCAATCGCCCGGCGTATTCGAGGGCAGAGCGCGGGTCGTGGATCGAGCAGGGACCGACGATGAGCAGCAGGCGGGAGTCTTCACCGTTGAGGATTGCGCGGACCGCCTGGCGGTGGGCTGCTACCTGGTCGCTGAGGGCGACGTCGAGTGGCAACTGGTGCTTGAGTTGCAAGGTGCTGGGCAGACGCTGTGGGGCAGGGGCGCTGTCGATCAGGGTCACGCTGTGTGGTAACAGGTCAGACAGGGGCTTTACGGCGACGGATGAGTTCATGTTCTGGCTTCCTGGGCGGGCGCGGGGTCTTACCGCGCTCGACGCCCTATTGGGGTGTTCGACAATTGGCCGTATGGGCCTTTAGTGTTGGCTTGCCACCTGAAAGTGACCGGTCGGAGGCGGCAGGCTGTCCCGAACGGAGGCTGCTAAATCGCCAGGCGAAATCGATGTCGTTGCCGTAATAAGTGGCGTAGTTCATGTCGTGTTCCTCGATTCAGTTCAGTTGCAATTCAGTGCAAACAGGCGTTTCTGGGGGCCTGAAAAAACAAAACCCCCGATCGGGTTGCCGACCGGGGGTAGAGAGTTCTCTGGTTGGCGTCCCCTTGAGTGTGGGCGCCGTGTGGGTATCAGGCGCGCCAGTGGCTAAACCAATACCCAAAATAAAAGTTGACCGGCTCAGTGACTGCGCCTTGTGCGTTCCGCGCAGACACGACCGCTACCGAGCGCTGGACGCTGGCAGAGTGACGAGGCTGTGATTGGACGGATTGCAACATGGTGTGTCTCCGATGGATGCGCCGAGCTTACTGTAGGCGCGCCTCCGGGTTCAATTAGAAATTTCCATCGAGGTGATTGAGCGCGTTGAATGCCAGGCCCGGATCTCGGGTTTGCGTGCCATAGGAACTCCGTGGTGTCATTCCGGTTTGGCCATTAAGTGGCCGGGGTGATTCTGCTTATCAAGGAGTATGACTGTGGGAAAACGCACAATTGCCGCGGCACAATCCGTTTCCATCGCCGGTGATATCGACGCCAATATCCAACGTCATCTGAGTTTTATGCGGACGGCGGTTGAGCACGGGGTGGAATTCCTGCTGTTCCCTGAGCTGTCGTTGACCGGTTACGAGCGCACGCTGGCCCGGGAGCTGGCGATTGATCCCCGGGACGCTCGACTGCAACCGCTGCACGACCTGGCTCGGGACAGCGGCATGATGACGGTGGTCGGCGCACCGATCCGGTTGCCAGGCAGCGAAGACGTCCTGATTGCGGCACTGGTATTGGGGACTGACCTGACACCAGGCGTTTACACCAAACAGCATCTGCATGCGGGCGAAGAGTTGGTGTTCAGTCCGGGTAAGGGTGGAGCGGGTGTCCGGATCGACGCTGATCACATCGCCCTGGCGGTTTGCGCTGACTTCACTCAGGCCAGCCACGCTCGGCACGCTGCGCAATCCGGTGCCACGATGTATGCCGCCAGCGTGCTGATCACCGAGGGCGGGTATGCCGCGGATACAGGGCTGCTGGCCGGTTACGCCGCTGAACACCAAATGACCGTGCTGATGGCCAATCACGGTGGCGCCACCGGTGGTTGGGAATCGGCCGGGCGCAGCGCGTTCTGGTCTGAGGATGGCACGCTGATCGGTGCGGCAAAAGGCGCTGGCGATCTGTTGCTGGTGGCCAGTCGGGAGTCGCAAGGCTGGTCAACCAAGACAGTGGTTGTAGCTGTTTGAGGTAACAGGGTTATGCGGTTCGGCGAGGAGGACGCTTTGTTCTGGATGGAGCGTATTCTGGAGGTCTGAACCTCTCGCTGAGCGTGTTCGATAACGCCCGTCAGACGGCCTTCAGGCTTTATTCTGCTTGCTGCGCCGGGTCCGATATTTTGTCTGCAGGGATGCTGCCGATCTTCATGCCCAGCAGAACCGCAACTTTGTGCGATTCGCCGCGTCTACCTTTTTTGCGCCCTGCAAGGATTTGATAGGTGGTGGCCGGGTCGATGCTGTTCTCCCGAGCAAATTCCTGCACAGATTTACCTTGTTGCTCCAGCCAAGCCTTCGCTTGTGCTGCGGTACGGATTCCGGGCATAGTTCAAAACCGTTCAAATCAGTTTAATTTTACTCGATTCTACCCTTCGTACGGGTTAGGTCAACAAGGTTATACACTCAAATGAATGGAATTGGCTCCAGATTACGAAAAGAAAGAGAGCGCCTGGGGATGTCTCAGCGCGCTTTTGGTGAAATTGGTGGTGTAGAGGCAAACGCTCAGGGTAAATACGAAAGCGGCGATCGTGCTCCCAAAGCGGATTATCTGGCCGCTGTTGCGGCCAAAGGTGTGGATGTTCTGTTCGTGCTAACCGGTACACCCACCCCGGTTCCTGTCGACAATCTCAGCCAGGCCGAAGAAAAGGTACTGGGCAGTTTCAGAACCTTGCATAAAGAAGACCAGGATGCCATCAGGCGGTTGACGACGACCATGGCTGAGTTATCGGCTTCATATCCAACCAACAGCAAACCAACCTGAGCGGGGAATTGAGGTACGGAGTGTCGCTCAGGGATTTTCGTAAAAAATTTCAAATATATGAAGACGTTAGTGGTAGCGTGTCTGCAGCGCTGCTCACGCATTGGCCTTGCACCAATATCGAGCTTCGAGCTAGGTCTGACTCGCTGTTTTTGCTAAGGTGACCAGAATCCGTTATGACCGTTTTGTGAGGTGTCCGCTTGATTAGGGTGCTAGTTGTCGATGACCATGATCTTGTTCGAACAGGCATCACACGGATGTTGTCCGATATCGAGGGTCTGCAAGTGGTAGGGCAGGCGGACTCCGGTGAAGAGTCCCTGAAGAAAGCGCGCGAGCTCAAACCCGATGTGGTGCTGATGGATGTCAAGATGCCTGGCATCGGCGGCCTGGAAGCGACCCGCAAACTGTTGCGCAGCCATCCTGACATCAAGGTTGTGGCGGTGACGGTGTGTGAAGAAGACCCTTTTCCGACTCGGCTTTTACAAGCCGGCGCGGCGGGTTACATGACCAAAGGCGCAGGTCTGGCTGAAATGGTTCAGGCCATCCGGCTGGTATTTGCCGGGCAACGCTACATCAGCCCGCAGATCGCCCAGCAACTGGCGCTGAAATCCTTCCAGCCACAGAGCAACAATTCGCCGTTCGACTTGCTGTCGGAACGTGAAATTCAAATTGCCCTGATGATCGTCGGCTGTCAGAAAGTCCAGAGTATTTCCGATAAGTTGTGCCTGTCGCCCAAAACAGTGAACACCTACCGTTACCGCATTTTTGAAAAGCTCTCGATCGGCAGCGATGTCGAGTTAGCCTTGTTGGCCGTACGCCACGGCATGGTCGATGCCAGTCTCTGACATGACCCAACCGTTCGATCCAGGCGCCTTTCTTTCAACCTGCAGTGGCCGTCCTGGTGTGTATCGCATGTTCGATACCGAGGCACGGCTGCTGTATGTCGGCAAAGCCAAGAATCTCAAGAAACGGCTGGCCAGCTATTTCCGCAAGACGGGGCATGCGCCCAAGACCAGTGCACTGGTCGCCAAGATTGCGCAGATTGAAACCACCATCACCGCCAACGAGACCGAAGCCCTGTTGTTGGAGCAGACACTCATTAAAGAGTGGCGGCCGCCTTACAACATTCTCCTGCGCGATGATAAGTCCTATCCCTATGTCTATTTGTCGGACAGCGATTACCCGCGGCTGAGCATCCATCGTGGCGCGAAGAAGCCCAAAGGCCGCTATTTCGGTCCTTATCCAAGCGCGGGTGCCATTCGTGAAAGCTTGAGCTTGCTGCAAAAGACGTTTCTGGTTCGTCAATGCGAAGACAGCTACTTCAAGAATCGCACCCGGCCGTGTCTGCAATATCAGATCAAGCGTTGCAAAGGCCCCTGTGTCGGCCTGGTCGAACCCGAGGTGTATGCCGAGGATGTACGGCACTCGATCATGTTCCTGGAGGGGCGTAGCAATGCGCTGACTGACGAACTGAATGCGTCGATGGAAAAAGCCGCCATGGCGCTGGAGTTCGAGCGCGCCGCCGAGCTGCGTGATCAGATATCGCTGTTGCGTCGTGTCCAGGATCAGCAAAGCATGGAGGGCGGAACCGGTGATGTGGATGTGGTCGCCGCTTTCGTCAACCCCGGCGGCGCCTGTGTCCACTTGATCAGCGTGCGCGGCGGGCGCGTGTTGGGCAGCAAGAGTTTCTTCCCGCAGGTGGGCATCGAGGAGGAGGTGGGTGAAGTCATGGCCGCCTTCCTCGCTCAATACTTCCTGAGCGATCATGACCGCGAGCTGCCCAGCGAAGTCATTGTCAACGTGGTCCATGAAGATTTCCCGACCTTGATCGATGCGATCGAAGCGTTGCGGGGGCATGAAATGATCATCAGTCATCGGGTGCGGGGCACTCGTGCGCGCTGGCAGCAACTGGCCGTGACCAACGCCGAGCAGGCCTTGTCGGCACGCTTGGCTAACCGTCAGCATGTGACGGCACGTTTTGAAGCGCTGGCTCAGGTATTGAACCTCGATGAACCGCCGCAACGTCTTGAGTGCTATGACATCAGCCACTCCAGTGGTGAGGCGACGGTTGCCTCCTGTGTGGTCTTTGGTCCCGAAGGGCCGATCAAGTCGGATTATCGACGCTACAACATCGAGGGCATTACCGCAGGCGACGACTACGCCGCCATGCACCAGGCGTTGACCCGTCGCTTCAGCAAGCTCAAAGATGGCGAGGGCAAGTTGCCCGATATCCTGCTGGTGGATGGTGGCAAGGGCCAACTCTCCATGGCCCGCGACGTACTGAACGAGTTGGCCGTGCCTGACTTGATCCTGCTGGGCGTGGCCAAAGGCGCCACGCGCAAGGCGGGGTTCGAAACGCTGTACCTGAACGACGCTGCCCATGAATTCACCCTGAAGGGCGACTCACCGGCCTTGCACCTGATTCAGCAGATCCGCGACGAAGCTCACCGCTTCGCCATCACCGGGCATCGCGCGCGGCGTGGCAAGACTCGACGGACCTCGACCCTGGAAGGTGTAGCCGGTGTAGGCCCGACACGGCGCCGCGATCTGCTCAAGCATTTTGGTGGATTGCAGGAATTGTCCCGCGCCAGCATCGAAGAAATCGCCAAAGCACCGGGAATCAGTAAAAAGCTCGCAGAGTTGATTTATGCAAACCTGCACAGCGAGTAGAATGCCCGCTCACCTCGTAGCCAGTTGTGCCGATGAATATCCCTAATCTGATCACCGTAATACGTGTCCTGCTGATTCCGATCTTCATTCTGCTGTTTTACCTGCCTTACCAATGGAGCTACATGGCAGCCAGTACGGTCTTCGCTTTTGCGGCGGCAACGGATTGGCTCGATGGCTATCTGGCACGCCGCCTCGAACAAAGCACGCCCTTCGGCGCCTTTCTTGATCCGGTGGCCGACAAACTGATGGTGGCGGTGGCGTTGGTGTTGCTGGTTCAAGCGCACGCCAACCTGTGGCTGACATTGCCAGCGGCGGTCATCATTGGCCGCGAGATCGTAATCTCCGCATTGCGTGAGTGGATGGCCGAGATAGGTGCTCGGGCACACGTCGCCGTTTCCAGCCTGGGCAAATGGAAAACCGCCGCGCAGATGCTGGCATTGGTCATTCTGCTGGCCAACCCACCCGGATTCACGTTCTGGGTGGTGCTCGGCTACACGCTACTGCTGATTGCCGCAGGCCTGACTTTGTGGTCGATGGTTCAATACTTGCGCGCCGCCTGGCCGCACTTGAAGACCACTACAGATAAAAAATAAGTTTTTGAATCAAAGGGTTGACGGGGCAATTTGAATCTATAGAATAGCGCCGTCACCAAGATGCGGGAATAGCTCAGTTGGTAGAGCACGACCTTGCCAAGGTCGGGGTCGCGAGTTCGAGTCTCGTTTCCCGCTCCAAATATTGCGCTGCAGAGTTCCATTGAATTCTGTAAGTGATTGAAATCAGGACCTTCGGGTCCTTTTTTCGTTCCGGCGGGAACCACTGAAATCCAGCACCATCCAGTGCTTTTAAGGCCTGAATTGAGTCCCGAATGAGAGTCTTGATTTCGGACAAGCACTGAATCGGTTTGTTGCTGGAGCAGCTTGGATAGCGAGATGAGCATCTAGCCCTGACTCGGTTCAGGAGCTCGCTATGGCACTCTCAGAAATGTCTATTCGGCACGCCCGAATCACGGGTAATGACTACACGCTAGGCGACACGGATGGGCTTGCGCTCAATGTAACCAGTCGCGGCGGAAAAATCTGGCGCTTCAGGTACTACTGGGCAGGCAAGCAGAAGCGCATGTCCCTGGGTAGTTACCCGCAGATCAGTCTCAAAGAAGCGCGTGCACGCCGTGATGAGGCGCGTGCCTTGGTTGCTCAGGGCATCAATCCTTATGAGCATCGTAAACAGCAGCGTCGCGCAGTTCGTAGCGCGGCAGAGCACACTTTTGAAGCGGTGTTTGATCAGTGGGTCGAGTTCCGCAGGCTGAGCCTGAAGGAAGGTCGCCAGAGTACGCTTTCGCAGATCTTGAGAATCTTCAAAAAAGACGTCCTGCCAACGCTCGGCCGGCGATCCATCTACGACATCAATCGCCACGACTTGTTGGACTTGCTAAGCGGAATCGAACAACGCAAGGCGTTAACGACAGCGGAAAAATGTCGGACCTGGTTCAAGCAATTATTCCGATACGCCCTGGTGAAGGTTGAGGGGCTTGACCAGAATCCCGCGTCGGACCTTGATGTGGTAGCGCTTCCCAGGCCCCCTGTCGCACACAATCCCTTTCTCCGTATGGACGAGCTGCCTGCGTTGCTAGCGGCACTTCGTGGCTACGGTGGCGCAATCCAAACACGACTAGGTCTTCGCTTATTGCTGCTAACGGGGGTGCGTACCGGAGAGCTGCGTTTGGCGACGCCCGACCAGTTTGATCTGGAGCAGCGGTTGTGGATCATCCCTCCGGAAGTGGTAAAGCAGCTTCAGATGGGGATGCGCAAGGCGGGGAAGCAGACCTCAAATATACCGCCTTACATCGTGCCATTGTCGGTCCAGGCGCTTGAAATAGTGCGCCAGATGCTGAGCCAAGTTGTCCCCGCGCAGCGTTACTTGTTCGCGCACCGGAGTGACCTAAGCAAACGCATTAGCGAGAACACCTTGAATGGAGCGTTGCGTCGAATGGGGTATGCCGACCAACTGACCGGTCATGGGATGAGGGCGACGATTTCGACGGCGCTTAACGAGATTGGCTACCCCAAGGTATGGGTCGACGCGCAGCTTTCTCATGCCGATCCAGACAAGGTGAGTGCGGCCTACAACCACGCGGAATACGTCGAGCAGCGTCGGACCATGATGCAGGATTGGGCGAATAGATTGGACCTGTGGGGGCAGGGGAAACCGAAAGCAGCCAGCTCGCCGCTGACTATTCGTTTGGAGGGCGCAGCTTCGCTGCCCTTACTGGAAAACGCGCACGCAAATGCCGTTCTGTACAGCAGCAGCTTTCTACCGATGATAGCCCCTGCGACGGTGCTGGTCAGCGAGAAGGCGCCTGTTGGGCCCAACCAATCGCCTGTCGTGCCCGCTCCAATGCGGACTGGAAAACCTCACAAATCTCACGCGTCTGACATCCAGCGTGAACGGGTCGAAATGCTGGCCACGTTTGAGGCTTCGAGTAACTTGCCGCTGCTGGTCTTCGCCAGACTGGCAGGTAAATCCCGCGATCAGATCAATCGCGATATCAAGGCCCGACGCCTGCTCTCCCTGAGCCTGGGTAATCGCGGTCAGCGCATTCCCGATTGGCAACTTGATCCATTGCGGCACCAGTTGGTGCTTGCGGCGTTAGCGCGGTTTCCGGATGTCGATGCATGGACGCTGTATCGGGTTCTCTGTATGCCTCATGAGCGACTGAAAGGTCATTCGCCAATCGATGGGCTCACTATGGATAATTTCGATGTTACCGCGCGTATTGTCTGTAGGGGCTTGGGCTCGAGCTAATGTTCCATCTTCGCGTGCCAACGGGGCTTGCCACTGATTTGATTGCGTTCAGCGAGCTCCCTTTGTCACCAGGTGCTCGTTGGCGGGAGGGCGCGAAGCGGTCGAGATACTGCAGAAAGTCAAAATATCCGAAGAACATTTTGAATTGGCTCTAGGACGGTGGTTTAAGGTCGAGAGAATCTGTCGATGCCCCCACTTTTGCCCCCACTCGCACCTGGTGCGCGAGCGATCGCGAAGGGCGATTTCTTACAGATTCCAGTATGGCACTGGCTGGCTTTCAGTAGTTAATAGGTGGAGGGTAAGGCTTCCGGTGATCTCAGTCTGAGTCGTAGCTAAAGCGGCAAGCTGCGAGTGACTCGGTCGGTGTATAGACCCCGTACCGTCCTCTCGATCGTCCCGTTTCTGAGATCAAGTGAAGATGTTTTCGAGCGCGGGAGCTCAACACATAAAGGAGCTTGCTCGCGGCAACATGACCGTCGGCTTCGTTGAAGTGAGGCACCATTCCCTCCAACAGGCCGAATGCGATAACAACGTCGAACTCGGCGCCCTTGACCCCATGAATAGTGGAAACTGTTATGCCGGTCCGCTCACGAAACACCTTCTTGAAGAATGACACTTGATTGATGTAGCTCGCTCCGGCTTTCTGGAGTCTCTCGATTCTCGATGCTGAGCTGTTAAAGAATGCCTCACGGTGCGCCGCGAGCGGTGGGAAATTCTCCGGCGATAAACTGAGCCGCTCAAACAAATCGGTGAAAGCTTGATCCAGGTACCTGAGTCCATCCGTCTCATCAATTGAGAGTGCGTTGCACTCCCTTAGCAGCTTTCGTTGCGTAAGCCGCGTGGTGTCCGCACCGAAATCACCGAGGTCTTTGATCACATCGTTTGCCCAGCGCATTCGACGAACTAGGAGCCTCGGTGAAGACTCTGTCAGCAAGATTTTGGAGAGCTTGAACCAGAAATTGTCCGAATCGTTGCTGAAAGGAACGAGGCCTGGACCATCGAACTGCTGATCGGGCAGCATCGCCACCAGTTTACGGGTCGTGGAGGCCAGCAAAATCCACCATGGAGCGAGCACGCAGATGTTTTGGGGTGTATTGCCGGCGGCAAGACTCACCTGAATCAACCTGACCAGTTCATCGTGCACATCGGTGTGAGCGACGTCCTGGTTGTAGGTCACCAGGCTGGGAAACGCTGCATGCTCGCCCGCGCTCTTAATGCTCATCGCGTGGACGTTGAAGTTTGAGAAATAGCTGATGATCCTCTTGCTAGACCTGTAATTGCGACTGAGTGCCATCTCTTTGATCGGGATGCCGGCCTGGGCGCGGAAGTCAGCCACTGGTATCGCATAGCCGCCGAGCGATCCGTAGATTGCCTGGTTCGGATCGCCAACAATGAACGTCTTCGTCTGCCCGCGGCCTGCGCGCAGAATGGTAAGCAGAAGGCTGTACTGGATCTGCTTGGTGTCCTGGTACTCATCTACCAGAACATGGGAAAAAACCCGCGAAAGCAGAACCGCGATATGCGCCTGGTCCTGCATCAGGGTATGGGCGTGCCACAGAATCAGTTCGAAATCGATCTGTCGACTGGCTGAAAGCTCTTCGAAGTATGCAGCCAGAACCTTGTGAATCGCATCGTGCTTACGAGTGTCTTGGCATCCAAGGTAGTACCCGGTCTCGCTAACGTAGTAGTCGCAATCCCAGTGAGTGACGCCTCGATAAGGGGCGCATAGCCGCTCCAGCATGAGTTCGCGATCATGTGTGTCGATGACACGGTAACCATGCGCGAGCGCGGGGCAGTAAATGCCGTAGGGCTTGATGATCCACTCCAGGCAGAACGAGTGAATTGTGCCGATCCACAGCCCGGAGGTGTCGACGCCCAGGTCTTCAATACGCTCCTGAATCTCATCGGCGGCTCGATGGGTATAGGTAATGGCTACAACGATCCGTTTGTCTGCGCGGCGAGACAGCTCATAGGCAATTTTGTAGGTCAGGGTGCGTGTCTTGCCGCTGCCAGGGCATGCGGTAAGGAAGATGCTTGACGGTTCTACAACGGCCGCAGCTTGCTCGCAATTAAGATCCCGCGGGTCCCAGGTGAACATCACGCCATCTCCGCCAGGAACGCATTGACGACGTCCCCCTGCAGCATAAAGGCGACTGCCGCTTTGAGGGTCTGCAGGCTAATTTCCTCTCGCTGAAAGCGTTCCAGCTCAAGCCGGAAAGCAGCGTGTGGAGGGGCTGCGGAACAATTGGAACTGAACCGGCACTCGGCGCGATGTTGAAGGATTCGGGAAAGCAGCGGGCGGGAGAAAGGGCCATGTGCGAAATGAATGGCTTGCTGGATGTAGGTGGGAATCTGTACCTGAGGGGTGAGTTGGTCGGCGAGCAGGATGGCGAACCATCCCTTTCCCTCCTGCTGGGCCATCGTCAACGTTCGGCCTCCCATTCGGGCCAGTTGGCCAGATTGGAGTGCTTTGATCGACTCCTCGATCGTTGCTGCGTCCTTGTACACTTTCGGGACGGTCTTAACAACGGCTTCATGGTTCCCGGCTGCGACGAAGTCGACCTCGAACGTATGTTTGGCGTAGAACGTTGCAAGCCATGGGTTCTCGGCAACGAAGACATCCAGTTCGGCTTTACGTTCTAAACCAGACTTCTGCGAACCGGCCGCTTTGACTTTTTTCGCTACCGTAGGTGGGGCATCGGTGGGCAATGGCGTGATGTCGAAGAACGCCTGATCGAGGTCGGTGACGATGGCGCACCGCTTTCGGATGCGCAGGTCGTGGAACAGGACTGCTACATTCTTGAAGCCCGTGCTGCGGATGTTGATGACACTGATCCCTAGCTCGTCAACGCTCAAGCCCAGCACCTGCTTGACGAGCACCGGGATCAGAATCTCTTCCACATCACCTTCGACAAGAATTACGCTCTTGGCGAAGAGCAAATTGCTACGCACTGCATCGAGATAACGCTGAATGCTCGTGACCTGGGACGGTTCAAGGCCCGTAGCTGGCTGGTAGGCCTCACAAAATGAGCCGTGCCGTCCTAGAATGTTGACGTTGTTGACATTACTCACCTCTGAGATGTGAGTGGAGTGTGTGGTGTAGATGATCTGCGCGTCGCTGTACGCGATGCGGTCGAACAGGGTCTTCTGAATGTGGGTGTGGATGTGCGCTTCCGGTTCCTCGATCAAGAGGAAGTTGGCGATGGAAAGCTTTTCGCGTTGGTACTTGAACTCCAGAAGCTTGAGTGTCAGGTAGATCAGGTTGGCGCCACCCAGGCTCAACTCATGAATCGCCCCCTCGTATCCTTCTTCTGACTCGCCCACGAAAAGACGTAGCGACTGGAAAAGTTTCTCAGCCTCCTCAGGCAAGTCAGATTTGATCGATAGCGAAGCAGGTGAGTAGGTTTCACCAGCAGCGTCCTTGATGGTTTCGCGGATATGGTTGCGAACCGACTGCACATCTTCAAGGTCCTCGATGGATGTGTTGAGATCGCGAACCATCTGAGTGATCGGCTGCATCGTCTCGGGGTTGATCTCCCCGCTTTTGCTCTTGAGCAGGGTAAGCAAGGGGTTCGTTCGGTTGTTATGGAACTCTGCTACAACGTCGCGCAGCGCCTGAATGAATGTCAGCGAGACCTCTTTTGTAACGGAGAGGAACCCGGGCACTTTCGCCCCTATTTCCGGAAATTCCGTCTCCGATTTGAAGTCGCATGACTCGAAGTCGCCGACGATGGATTCGTACACGGCGGGGGCGCTGAAGTCGGCGCTGCTCCGTCCTGTGAAAATCGTTTCATAGTCGTCGATTGTGATCGCACTGCGGATTTCAGCAAGCTTGTCTTCGTCAAAGATATCAAGGGCAGCCAGCTTCAGCCGGATCTCTTTCTTGGGCCGGAAGATGAGGTTATAGGTAGCCTTTCGGAGCGGCGTATCTTCAAGCGTAGCTGTGCCGTGTAGGAACAGCGCCTGCACGGATTCGTCGGTGCTGATCTCCTCGAACTCCATGCTGATGATGATCCAGTGACCTTGCCACTGTCCGAGCGAACGGCTGAAATCTGATTCCTCTAAGCGGTAGGCGGCACGCACCATCGTGTCGTCGAGCAGAAGCCGGATCGCTCGCAGGATGTTCGACTTGCCGGAGCCGTTTTCCCCGATGATGGTGTTCACCCCCTTGTGAAACCGAAGGGTCGTGTTCTTGAAATTCCGGTAGTTGACCAGGGTCAATTTGGAAATATGCATTCTTCTCCGGCCCGCCGCTCCCTGAGCAGCCTTAGTTATTTGGAAGCAATCGTAACCCAGCCGACTCAATTCAGGGGCGTTTCGCGGAATTGGGCCAGCACCATCCAGCGAGCCGCAGTGCGCATGGGCTGTTCGAATGCGACAGGCTATCGCTTTGACTGGCTCCGCCCTGGTCACGGATGCCTGAAACGGAACTGCCGTGATTAGAAGGTGGACGCGGGATCATTTACCCGCATCGAGGCAGCGTCAGAGCAACTGCCTCTCTACGGAAAGGGCCTTAGAAGCCGTAGAGGGTGGTGGGGCTGTCTCCCAGGATCAGCATGCGAGCTTCTTACTCCCGCGCCCACATGGCCCATGTGATCGTTCTCCACCATTCCAGGCAGTTTCAACAGCCGTGGTGCCACGTCTGCTAACAACAGACCGGATGCTACCTGGACATTCCAGCCCAGTTCGTCGACCCGTGCAGCCAGGCGCTTAAGGCCGTCGAGTGCCTAGCTGCCCACACCTTGAGGTTGAAGCAGATGCCGCGTACGTCTGCTTCATGCAGGTTGACAAGCTCTGCATCGGTGTTAGCGCTGATGCTTGCGGCCAATCACCAGAACCATGACTCCGGCCAATGTGCAAAATGCCGCCAACGGCATCAGCGCCAGGGCGTAGCTATTGGTCGCGTCATGGATGGCGCCGTAGGTATTGTGGGCGGACGCTCACGCGGCGGCGTCGACAGTGCAGGTTATTCGGTGCACCCACTGCGTCGCGTGTTTACTAGCTGGGCCAGTCGCAATTAATCGGGCAGTGAGGGCAGCCACCCGCGAGCTGCTGGCCATCTGAAAAGGCATCCTGCCCACACTGGGTGAGCGTCCCATTAAAGGTATCACCCGTCACGACCTGCTGGGCATCCTCAGAACCATCGAACAACGCCAAGCCTTCACCATGGCTGAAAAATGCCGCACCTGATTCAACCAGCTCTTCAGCTATGCCCTGGTGAAAGTCGAAGGGCTGGAACTGAATCCCGCATCGGACCTCGACGTTGTGGCGCACCCCAAGCCACCAGTGGCAAACCACCCTTATTTGCTGATGGAGCAACTGCCTGAGTTGCTATCTAAGATCCGCAATTACGGTGGTCAGCTTCAAACGGCACTGGGATTGCGTCTGCTCCTGCTGACGGGCGTTCGAACCGGTGAGCTGCGTTACGCTACGCCGGATCAGTTCGATCTGGAGAAACAGCTAAGCATCGCGCGCATATGGTCGACGAAGTCATCACGCGAGACGAACGCCATGGCCTCCAAAAGCTTACTGGCAAGCGCGCGATCCCCGAGGCTGAACTGCGTCAACCATGTTTGGGCCCTGATATCACGGTCTATAGCCATTATTGCGTCCATGGACTGAATTAATTTTTGAAACCATCCAGGCTGTGCGTGGATCTATGAGCGCCGGGGGGAATGTGTTCTTCCAGTGCTACCCGGATGGCTGAGTTTGTCCACAGCTGCTAGCAGATCCATCATGGCACGTTAATGATAGTGTGTTCAGAGCCAGTGACTGCCCAGTTTATCAGCGACGCACCGACCAGGTGGTTCTTCTCCTGCCACCGTTGATTGAAGTGAGATAGCTTTTTGCAATCACACCATTTCCAAGCTGATACTATATAGCTGATTAAGCGATTATTGCTGTATCTATATACAGCATTGGTATAACTGGCTCTTGCCTTCGCCAACGCCAAATAGGTTCCTGGCGGACTTTGAGGCTCAGACTCCGTTACGGCTGCGCCCTTAAATTCAGGCGGATCGGTGGTCAAGGAAGAAGCCATAACGTGGAAAGTGTATGGATATGACGCAACCTGCCCCGGCAGCGGCAGCTGGTGATTCCCAGCTGCCTTTCGATGCCACACTCCTCTTCAAAGCACTCCAATATCAGCTATTGGTCGCAGTTGACTACTGTTATGCCTTGCAACCAGGGCAGTGCCTTTGGCTTGAGGTCTTTGGTGATGTAACTGTCCCCGGTGTCAGTCAGACAGAGGTCAAGCTGTACACGGACAAGTTGACGGATAGCCACACCAACCTCTGGAATACTCTGAAAAACTGGCTACATGAGAATTTTGACCGAGCGTCCTACCAGAGCCTGATATTGCTCACTACCCAAGAATTTGGCGCCCAGACCTTGCTGAAGGGATGGAATGAGAAATCCCCATCCGAGAGGATTGAGGTTTTGGAGACCATTTTCGCAGCCGCGCAGGCCGCGAAGAAAGCGGCGAAACCTACATCTAAAGATCATGATTCTGACGCTGCGAAACCCTCAAAGGCTCAGTCTCTGCAGCAGTATGTAATGGCCACCGAGCGTCGCGCTGATCTGATGGATGTCCTGGAGCGGATGCGGATAACAACGGGCGCGGATTCACTGGAACTGCGCCTCGAAAAGTTCGTGACAAGCAACCTCAAGATCATTCGCCCCTCAAAGTGCCAAAGGTTTATTGATGACCTCCTGGGCTTCATGAGCAGCACCGAACTCGTGCAGAAGGGGTGGAAAGTCACCTATGAAGCTTTTACCAACAAATTGACCGAACTCACCAAACTCCACATGAAGCACCCGACCACCTTCCCCCCCGTGGATGTGGCGGCGCTCAAGAAGTCGATCGATATCGAGCAGATCAAACCCAAGCTGTTTGCCAGAAAAATAGTGGAAATTGGCGGAGAGCATCAACTCAAGAGGGCAGCTCTGCACCGGCTCGTTGCTGAGACGACCATCTCTGACCTCTATGCAGATGGCGAGCTATTCAAGACCGATGTTGATCGATACCTCAACAACCATCTAGAGCGTCATCTATATGGTCGGGAAAGCGCGATGCTTGACTGCTCTGGGATCTATTGCACGACGCAACTCAAGACTCAGTCCATGAAGTTTTATCTGGATCAGCATGCCACGGATGTCGAACAGTTCTGTGGCCTGGAAAGCACGATGACCGAGTTTCGCAACGGTATCTACCACATGCTTGCCGATGATGTGTCTGGTGATAAGGATGAGGAGTTTCACTGGAGGCTATGGAATGAGTAATTTGGCCTCGGATCACCTCTACACGTTGCACAGGACACCGTTTGCTTTGGCGCCTGTAATTCAGAGCTTTTACGATGAGTGGGAGTCTCAGGAAAAGGACATCCTGCTGAGCTACCTGATACTCCCATTGGTAACCTACAAACCGATGCAGTCATTTCTGCACCTTGCCAAGCGCAGTAGCTCCGTCAGGACGATGACTTCCGAGACTGGCAGGCTGCTTGGTTTAGCACTGCGCGTTCAAGAATTCAAACCCATCACCAATGCTGCGTTGCTGATACTGACAGCCGAGAAGAGCCTAGAAATCACACCAGAAATGTCGGTGCTTTCAATCAACAAGCTTCGCTCGGGGAACGCTGACAAAAATTTGCTGCGATATAGCAAGAAATTGGCAATGGTGTTTTCCGACGAAAGCGCCGTCTCTATTTACAGGATGTTAGGGCTCAAGTCGTTATGAAGTGCTATGTAAGATATATCGGTGTGGTTGACCAGAATGACGTGGTTCATTCTGTACCTTTTGAACCGGGTCTGAATATCATTACCGGGAAGTCTTCCAAGGGTAAGAGTGCCATTCTTGATATCTTCGATTTCTGCATGGGCAGCTCCGAAGATACGATACCTGAAGGGGTAATCACCGAGCGGGCCAAGCTTTTTTTTACGGCCCTCCGGTTTCAGACCCTTGTGGTAGTCATTGGACGCCTCTTAGGGACGAAGCGTTGTTTCATTCGCGAAATCTCTGGGCCTGCTATTGACGATGTGCATACGCTTATAGAGGACGCAGGCGAGTTTTTTTCCCCGTCGTTTTTCCAGCACCGTGATGAGTTTCTCAAGAGTCTGGGCCGGTATTTCCAGGTCACCCTCGAAAACATCGACGTTGACCCGTTGCTGAAAGAAATCACCGGCAAAAAAAGCGCCACCCCTTCAGTTCGCAGCTTCTCGTCCTTGATGCTGCAGCATCAAAACCTGGTGGCGAACAAGCATGCGATTTTCTATCGATTTGAGGAAAAGCGTAAGCGTGATCAGGCGATCGAGCATTTTAAGATATTCATGGGAATCGTCGGAGAGGACTATTTCGACCTCGCCAAGGAGCACACGGAAGCTTCCTACGAGTTGAAAAGGGCGCTTGCCCAGGTACCTAAGCAGGACAAAATAAAAGCAGATTTCCTCGCAGAGTTCGCCAGCTTCCTTGCCGAATACGAGGCATTGGCTGGTCAGAAATTAACGGATCTGACGCCTGATGACATTTGGCGTAAACCAAAGGCGGCGCTGACTCATCTGACCGGGATAGCTGTTAGGGTGGATGGGCTGTCAAGTGCGTTTGAAACCAAACGGGCGGAGCTCCAGGTCAAGAAAGCCGAACTCATGGCTCGCATCCAGAAAGCCTTGAACAAGCGTTATCTATTGAAGGTGTCCACGGAGCAGGCATCGGGTTTTGGGGAGTCATTGACTTCACTTACTATCCCTAAGGCTGCCAGTCTGGAGGAGACCGTGTGCCCTGTCTGCGCCTCTCAATCCGAAGTGGCCGAGGATGAGGCAAATAAGCTCTCTGCCGCCATCCACTGGTTGAATGATGAACTGAAGCTTTCCACATACGCGCGCGAAGGGTTTGGTGAAGAGCGCCGGGTGGTGGACGGTAAAATCAAGGAGCTACGTCAGCAGTTGGATGTCGTCCAGAAGGCCCTGAAACCATTGGATGAGGAAGCCGATCGGCTGGATAAGTCCAAATCCGTCGACGCCTCGGCTCAGAAGGCAAAGCTCAAATTGGAGCTGGCGATTGAACGTTGTGTCGAGCAGCCGCCTTCCCAGATGGCCGGAATGGTGGAGCACTGGCAGAAACGGGTTGAGGAGCTCGAACGGCTGATGGCCAAGTTCGACGTCGAGCCAAAACTATGGGCCCTCAAAAACGACATCAACAAGAAAATGAAGCTGTTTGGGAGCAGGTTTGATTTCGAGGAAACCTATAGGACAGGTTCTTTGAAATTCGATATCGATACATTTGATCTCTGGCATGAGAAGCCTGGTGACGGTGGATTCCCCAAGAAAATATTCCTGCGCTCGATGGGGAGCGGTGCCAACTGGTTGTATTCCCATTTGACGCTATTCATGGCGCTGCATTATCAATTTGCAGCTCATGACGCAAAGTGCAAGATTCCGCCCATTCTGTTCTTGGATCAGCCCACGCAGGTGTACTTCCCATCAACTGATGATGCTGAAGACTTTAAGGCTGCTGACCTTCGTGGGGACAGGAAGACCGAAAAGACGCTTGACGACGATGTGAACGCGGTCTCGGAAATGTTCACAGAACTCGCCCGGTTCTGCGATGAGACACTTGAGCAAACAGGTGTGATGCCTCAGATAATTGTTTGCGATCACGCCGACAGGCTGACTCTTGATGATGGATACGTCTTTGAGAAGTTTGTCCGCGCCCGATGGAGAACTAGAGGTCTAATCGCCGATTGACCTTTCAACGCAGCAGGTTGGAGCAGGCGCTGACGCATCGGCAGCCAGAGCTTGCCGCTTTGTCTGATCTGAAAGCGAGTTCGAAAGTGTAGAAGCTCAGACTTGATCTGATAGTTACAGGGTTGCCGGTCCTGACTGTCAGTTCAAATCTGTGTTTCTACACAGTCCCAGAGATAACGCACCACACATGAGGTTACGTGCAAGAGACCTTCCACAACTGATCCAGCCGGGTCGCATAGCTCTGACTCATCATCTCCCGCCGCATCCCCCAAACTGGATTGTCCGGCACGCTAGCCGAACGCGACGTGCCTTTCCCCCTGCGCCCATTAATCTGATCCAGCACCGACATCACCCGCGTCGCCTCCGCAGGCTGCGACACCGCAAACAGATCATCCGTATATTCCCCAGGCTGGCAAAGACCCAGCAACAGCACCTCCGCCTTGCTGTAGTTAAACCCCACCCAAAAAACCTGTTCAACGGCCTCCACCGCATACCGCGTCAGCAACCGCACATCATCCGTCGAAGACGGCAGTTCCACGACCACCCTATTCGCATACTACCTTTACTACGACCTCATATCCGCTGCATCCGCCACAGGTGATGGGGAAAGCGTAGTGTCCTCCATCTAAAACCGCCAGATGAGCCGCGCCGGCATCCACGAAGGTGTCTACCAGTAATTGAAGCGGGCTTCCCGTCGACGGACTGGCTACTCAATCATCGAAGTGGGATGCTATAGAATTTAAGTATTTTCGATTTTAAGAAAAGGATTGTCGGAGGGCACAGGAACAGTTTCGAACAATAGTGCTGGTTCTTTTAGTAAATAGCCTTTGAGTCTTGCTTTATTTCGAGGACCTTCGACCTGGCTAGTCCAGATATTCAATCCATCATCGCGCTTCCTGTGGACCTTCAGTTTCTCAAACTGCTTCTGCACCCAACGCCATTCTTCAATCTCTTGTTCGGCACCATTGGCAATGCCCGGAAACTCTTGGACATAACGTTGGAAGAGACCAGGCGTGACCAGAAATACGCTGCCACTCACCGTGTGGATTTTGGCCTTGCTGTCATTGAAGATCAGCTTGTGGCTCAGGATGCCTTCCTTGACCCAATTCAGAAATGCCTGGCCAGGGTTATCCGAAGGGAGGGTTGAGGTATCAAGAGCGCTTTCTGACGGTGCATCGCTGGCCTCAGGCTTCTCTAACTCGAACATATCCAGCAGCGTGCCGAGGTGGTCGGCATCCTCTATCGCCATGGGATCTGGTTGCGATTGGCTTTGACGCGGTCCTGTACTGACTGTCTCGGGCGCTGGTGGTGATAACAGAGCGTCAGTCGAGTGGTCATCGACTGCAATGCTCACCGTTCCGCTGAAAGCTTCGGGGCGCTCTTCGCTCCCCCAAATCAAAGCCGGTTGTAGTCGCAGAAAGGTAAAGGTCTGCTGCCAGTCTCCCTGTGCGACAAGCGCAGTCCAGATGGCTTTGCCTTCTGGCGTGGACTCGACCAGCCCATGCGATTGCAGCTCGTCGAACACGGCGATGTTGGAGGAGGGAATGCCCTCAATCGATTGCGACAGCAGGTAGGCTCGCAGCTTGTCCGTGACCACTTTGCTGACTAGCCACAAGGCGTCTTGAGTCAGCCAACCCGCGGCACCCGGCTGGTTGAGTTTCAGCTCGTGCTGAACCAGATGACGCAGTCCGCTGATCAAGTGATGTTGCGGCGAATGAATCGGCGCTTGCAGCGCCTTGCTTGGGTTGCCACCGATGTTTTGCGCGGTGGAGACGCGGTCGGCCTGCATCACCAACTCACCGAGCACGCCAGCACGTTCGTACTGACCGGCCAGGACATACAGCAGGCTGGCCCACAGCGGCGTAAAGCCACTGAGCCAGTCCAGGATCGTGCGGTCGAGAATCTGGGTGTAGAGCAAGCCGGTTGCGGCGCCATGCAAGTGATAGTCGCGACCCTTGATGTAACGAAAACGGTAGGGCTGATCCAGTGCCCCCTGCCAGGGGTGCCAAGGACTACCATCCTGGCGTTCGACCAGCAGGTCCACGGCGATCTTGCCGATGTCATGCAGCAGGGCGCCATAGGCGATGCCAGCCGACCAGGCATCGGTTTGGGCGGCTTGGTCTTCGGGCGCGGCGCCGGTGGGCAGCAGATACGACTGACGCAGTTTCAAACTGCAAGCGACCAGCTCCAGGCCATGGTCGAGCATGCCGCCGAGATACGCATGGTGGTGTGTCTCGCTGGCCGGGAGTTGCTGGACCTGTTCGGCATAGCGATGGATCGGATTTAAGTAGAGCTGAGTGAATTGGACGTGGGAGAGGGCGGTGTACTGCCAAATCCGATCGAGCAACTGACGGCGGTGCTCCGCCGCTAACAAGCTGTGGGCCGACTCGATGGGCAGGTAACCTTCGGCGACGCTCACGGTCGGTGGCGGAGGGGGCTTCTGCCTTTTATGGCGAAACAGGCTGAGCATCGTGACCTCCGGGAAGTCGCTGGGTCAGTGGCCTTTTAGCCTTTTCGGATAGAGCTCTTACCCTTGAGTGCCCATTCCCTTCCAACCCTTACCCGTCCTTTTGGCTCGTGTCCCTTTGCGCGGCAATCGGAATATGGATACTGCTAGGCATCGTTTTGTTGGGGCTAGTACGGCAAAGACAAGAGTCGGTACACTGCGGTGCATATTTTTTGGGCCTTACCATGAACCTCACTGACGCCACGCTCGTGCTGCTGCTCGCGGCACGTATCCATGGGACCGACGAAGCCGTCCGGGCCTCGGCGAAGAGCGTGGTCAAGAAGTTGCCGCGCAGTAAACGCGATCTGATCTACAAGGTGATCGACAGCCGAAGTCCGCTCGAGTTGGTGGATTTTCTGGCGCAGAACCTGGATGCGGAATGACAGGCTGCGGGTGTGTGCCCATCCCTGATTCTTTGCGTCAGAGCCCTGCGGCATGGGGATTTTTCTAGGTACAGAAAAAAGGGCTCAACTCGCGTTGGGCCCTGTGAAGCGATTGCAGCGGTGAGGTAACGATTAAGCTCCATCGATCATGCACAGCGAGTCATCCAAGACTTCTTGCCCCAGTTGCTGCTCCAGGTTTAGTACATACTCCAAAGCTCTTCGGGCGTGGCCACTGGCACGAAAGATTGCGCGTTTGTCAGCCTTGAGCAGGCCGAGCCAGGAGTCGATGTAGCCCTCGTGCCGCAACTCTCCCTGTATACCGGCGTAGGCACATAAAAAAGCTGCGCCCATTTCGGCGATCAACTCCTCAAACGCGTAGCCTGGCGAGCCGAACGGACAGGCGGACGTCACACCTTCGCGCTGCAACCGAGCGTGATGCCCGGTCCAGTGCGTCAGCTCGTGCAGTGCGGTAGCGTAGTACCCACCTTCATCGTGAAATTGCGCTTTTGTCGGCAGTTGGATGAGATCCCTGATCGGGTGGTAACAGGCTTCGTCGGCAGATCGATGAACGATGTGTGCACCCGAACTTAACAGCAGATTTTCCGCAGCGCTGTTGGCCTGGAAGGGATCACTCGGTTCCGTCTCGAGCAGGGTTTCATTGAGCATTTCGAGCCCCTCCGTTTGCTCGATGTTGAACAGAAAATGCGTCCTGAGAATGCCGAAGTGAGCGACCTTGGGCTGACCGTTTTCATCGAGTACGGGTTGGCCTGACTCGGTCTGTTCCTCGCGCTCCATCGGCTTGTAGAGCACCGCCAGGGTGCTGTGCTCACCCTTACGGATGTGCCCGCCGGCTTTTTTGGCTTGGTTGAAGGTCAGCCAACGATCTTGAGGGAATCCCTGCAACCTGGCCTCGGCCCAGAGCAACGGTAAATTGATCCCCGAATAGGGACGACGCGTGATTGCGTTGATGGGGAAGGGTTGATGATGACCGACGTAAGCTGAGCCACTTGAGGACCAGGGTTTGATCCAGAGGGTAACGCCTTGGTTTAAAGCAGTAACGATCTTGTCAGTCACGTCTTGGTAGATATCGCGCATGGCATTTTCCTCAATAGAAAACGGAGGAACGCCTTGCCCGTCGGGGGAGGGTTCCCCGGTTGGGTGATGGGTTGGATTGATGCAGGTCTTGCATGCTGTCCAAATGTGGAGGTGGGCTCCGCCAATTGCACTTAGAGCAGGTGTTCTCCTGCAAGCGCTATCAGCAAGGCGTCAGGCTGGTCCGGCTCTTGGAGCAGACTGAGGCTCAGTTGTAGCAGCGGGTCATGGTGTGGATGACCCATTGGCGCGATGTGGGCTACCTCGAACACCACATAGGGCTCGTGTGGATAGGCCAGGTGAGCCTCGAAAGCTGCGCGCAATACGTGGCTCAGCCGATCGACCTGCAGCTTCTCAGGATGACCTGAACGCTCGAGCAGTACTGCGCATTGCCACGCGCCAGGAGTGAACACAATGGGCCACCGGAGGGTGTTCAGTGTTTCCGGCGTAAGTGAGTCGGGCATGGTATGTCTCCGTTGAAACGCGAAGAAACCTGTCCCGTGGGGGAAAGAGTTTCCCCGCGGTGGGTTGCAGAAAAGCAAGAAGGTTTGCCCGGCGAGCAGAGCTCGAAAGGCGCTCAGGAGAGCAGTAGGCGTTCATCACCGTAGAAACGGTCACCGTGCGAGCCACCGAACGCTAATCGCACTTGGGGAGAACCATCACCGAAGTGACGTAGTCTTGAAGGTCCTGACTATCTGGGCAGGGTGCTGTCGATAATAGCGATCCGTGCCTTGTATTTAGCCGGACGATTTATCTGGGTCAATCACTTCAGAGAAGCTATTTCACGGAGCTTGTCTTCTGTCTTCCAGTGAAGATTTTTCGGCTGGTCAAACTGATAAACGGTCAGGCATGGATGGTTTTCAGTAGTAGGCTGTTACTCCTGTTTCAATCATGAAAACGCTCAGAAGAGGGCGAGACCATGCCGACTCAGCAACCTGTTCAGAATTCACGTGCCCACCGCTGGGCGTACGCCTGCGGTATGTCGGTTAAGCGTGGTTACCGTAAGTTGAAAACGATTGAGTCCCGCGTGGCTGAGCGTGCGGTGACGGCAGGTATGCCCGCAGGTAAATTACTTGTTCGCGGGAGTTTTCTGACTGCCAAGTTGGCGTTGGTTGGAGGGTTGCTCTTTATCGGTTTCTGGCTGGTCGCTTCTGTTGTGGTGATGATCGCTGTGATTGCTCTTCTGCAGTCCAAGGCTGTCATTGACTCGGATCTTGAAGGGGATGAACCAGGTCCAGACTATCTTGGTGCTAACTCCTATCTTGGCAACTACGATGACAATGGCCACTACATAGGTCATTTCAAATCATCTGATGACGTCAGATGATTTTCCTCGTAGCACCCATCAACTGATCTGTTCCATTGCCCGCTGCTCCATGCGCGGCTTTGCTTGCACCTCCTAACATCCCCTCAAGGCTGTTGCCGATTGAGTAGCCAGCCCAGCTCATGGCGACCAAAAACAGTCCAGGCAGCACCAAGAACATCGCCCCCATCACATACTCGATCACCTGCGCCGTGACGGTTCCATCCATAAACCCGGATGTGGGCAGCGATAACAGCACCTGATTGGACTCCGAAACCTGGTTATACAAGGTGTCGAGCATGCTGGAGTCGACCCAGCGTGCTAACTCCCACCAGAAGCTCAACATGTGCAGCGTGAACAGCGCGAACGTCACGGTCATGACGGTCTTCAGCTGATACGTACTGACCAGCAGGATCAGCGGCAAGCTGATGATGATGCCCATGATCAGGAATGCCTGCACCATCGGTAGGGCGGCGCGTAGTGCATTCATTGCCGGAAAGTTGCTGAAGGAACCCAGGGCCAATCCGGTGTTGGTGGCCAGGTTGTTGAGCCCCTGATTGATCGAACCGCCGCGGGCACTGGAGCCATAGTCCTGATACACCTGTCCGGGCGACATCGACCTCGATTGCTGGCGCGGACTGACCAGTTCGCGCAGGGTGGCATCCTCGATCTCGTTGCTCGAACGGCCAGTTAACCAACCTTTCAGCTGAGTCAGCAGCGTGGGATCAACCTGCTCGATCAAGCGTTCGCGCAATCCGACACCGCTATCGCTCCACCACTGTTTGCAGGTGGGGTAGCCCGCGCCATTCTCCAGCCGCGGCAAGGACACATCGCGACTGTCGTCATAGGGCCAACTGACTCGCGGTGTGCGTGAACGATCCGTATCGTAGTAGCCGGGCGTGTCGAGAAAATAGCTTGAGCCAATCCAGGCTGCGTCGTGACTTTGTGCTTTGTCTAACTGCGGGCGGTTGGTGAACAGCCGAGAACGGGAATAGCCATAGCAGTCGCGAGTGAAGTCGGCGACTTCCTGCAGCAGTACCTGGCTGTCGATGCGCGAACTGTCGATCTCCATGCGCATCTGCCGGATATCCGGTGCGCAGGGGATGGAGGCGGTCGCCGCCGCGGTCACACCTTTGCTCAAGGCATGCACCAGGAACCACCAGATAGGCACGTTGGCAGAGCGTTCGCCGATAGTATTGAAGGTCGTCCCCCAGGCGGTTTCCGTCGGTTTGGCCACACTCACGCCGCAGCGCTGACTCGCCGCATCATCGAACGTCATTGACGAGAGGCTCAACGGAAACACAGGCGCGCAACCGAACAACACGACGATGTAGGCCAGCCACAACCGGTTCTCGATCCGCGGCACCGAGAGCAGTCCCTTGTTGCCTTCATCCGCGCCTTGCTGACGGGCAGACAACCATTCCTGCAAGATGATTGCACCAAAGGGCGCGGCGAATAGCCCGGTGTCGGACAGGACACTCCAGAGGCCGTTGTTGATGATCCAGGCCAGCAGAGAGAGGTAAAACTCCAGGTAGCTGTTTGTGCTCATGAGCATGGTGGTGACCTCACAGTCGGGTGAGTTCGACGCAGGTAAAGAGCACGAGCCCTAATGCTCCGATGCGTTTCACGCGCAGTCGATCCTGTGGTCGATGTCGGTAGCGCCGAAGCAGATCCCACCAGAGCGCAAAGAGGGCGGCGTAGAGCAGGGCGCGCCACCACCGCAGATAAGGTCGTGCGGATTCGAATGCCTGCTGCCAGACCTCGAAACTACCCAGCGCAGTTCGGCCGATCCAGGCGACCAGTGCGGCGGTCAGGATCGTCACCGCGGCAATCCCCAGACCTGAAAGCAGAGTGAATAGCGGTGAGCGTTTCATGGATCACTTGCGCCTGGCGTCAGCGTCATTGAGTCGACCGGGCTCGGGGTCGCCTTGCTCGACGGTTCGCGAAGCATCGGCACCACCGGCATGCCGATCGAGCACTAGGCTGGCGGTATTGGTGGCCAGCATCTGCCGGACCTGCAGTTCGGTCTGCAGCAGGCGTATTTCGCGCTCCAGGGTATCGATGTTTTTCGTCAAGGCGGTCTGGGCCGGCTCGGCGGAGGCGATGTTTGGTTCGTGACTGCCCGCCAGCAGCGTGCGCAGTAGCAGCAGCGCTTTGTCGAGCACACTGGACAAGGCCGTCTCACTGGCCAGGCGCCGCGCCAACAGATCCTGATCAGGATCGTCGCGCAGGGCTTCGACTACGCCACGGGTTACCGGCAGCATCGGGCTGGAGGCTTTTGACAGGTTGTCACGGGTAGGCTGTAGTGAGCCAGACAGCAACCCTTGCAAGGCTTTCAACCGCTCGCTGTAGGCCTCCTGGATCAGTGGCGTCAATCCGCTGCCGGCGGTAGCACGCAGGGTTTCGCAGGTGTCGCAGGTCGCGACTTCGGTCTCGCCCAACACGCGGACGGCCCATTCTGATTCATCTTGGGGCGAGGCCCAAGTCTGGCAAATAGCCCCACCCAGGCAGTCGTTGCTACTGATCGAGGCACTGTCATCCACCGTACGGTTATGCAGCAGGTTGTAGCCTGCTCGCACTACATCTGAGGTCACCCGGATAGGTGTTTGTCCGTTACCTCCAGCGTTCTGCCCGCCGACCCAGGCCATCCCCTTATTGCCGTTATGGGCCTCGGTGTTTTTCACCGCAGCCACCGCATCACCGCCGGTTTGCTCCAGATTGCCCTGCATCTCCTGGTTCTTGGCCAGCGCCCCCCAGCCGGCTTGGCCGACCTTGTCCGCCATTTTATCGGCCATGGCTTGGCAGGTCAGCTTGGAACGGTCGAAGTCGATACGGCCTTGCATCACCCCGTTACTGAGCAACTCATAGAGGCCGGGGTTGGCGCGCTGGATGATCAACGCCGGTAGCGACATCACGGCCTGGGTTGCGTTTTGCACGATGCTGCCCATGATCTGCTGGAAACCTTCGGTGACGCCGTTCAGTTGGTTCTGTAGCGTATTGGTGAGACTCATGTTTCCGCACATCATGTTCGCTCGCCATGACCCACCGACGCCGAGACCGCTGGGTCGGTAGAGCGAGCTCGGTGAGCCCACTGCCGAACCGCCGCCGATGGTGTACATCACCCGATCATCGAGTACGTCGCCTTGGGTGCCCAGACGGTAATTGTCCTCGGCGGCGTGGGCATACGTGGCAATGGCGAACAGTCCGCAGAGCAACAGACTCATCACGCCGAACCATGATCGCGTGAGGAACCGACTCATGACGTACCTCGTTCGAAGTCGATGCTGAACAGGAAGGTCTGTCCTTCACGTTTGCAGCAGCTATAGGGGCGCCACAGTGACCAGGCGTAGCCGCCATCGGTGCTTTGCACTGCATCGCTGGGGAAGACGGCGCAAGTGGGCTGAACCTGGGGGTAGAGCAATTGCCATTTGTGGGTCGAGGCATCGTTTTCAACAATCGGGCCAGGCGGCCAGTAGCCGTCGCGTTTGGCGGGCGTGAGCGGTAAGTACACATGCGGCTGCCAGTTACGGGTAATCACGTCGCCGGCCCGTTGCGCCATCACCGCAGCGGCTTTGAAGTCATCGGGCTGTACCAGAAAACCCTGACGGGGGTAGACGTTGCCCCACATGTTTCCGGAAGCCTGACTACCGATTTCACGGATCCCCGGCATGAGGGATTCGGGGTAGAAACTTTCCGGGATGCCATGACGCCAGGCCAGTGAATCCAAGATGCTCAGGTAGTAGGGCATGAGCGCAATTGCGCCGCTGGCGCAGGCATAGCCGGATTGAGAGGCCAGTTGCGTTGCGGCCCAGCCACCTGGATGACCGATGCCATCAACGTTCTTGAAGTGGGGCAGGTTGTCGCGGCGGGTGTTCGGCGTGATCAGGTTGCCGCCCCCCTCCGCGCCGTTGATGGGAGAGGAGAGGGCGGCCATCTCGGTCCAGGGGTTGTTGCCGGTGGTGGCATAGCTAGAGACCACGAGTTCAGGAATGAAATGACGAACCTTGGTCGAGGTTCTGACTTTGCAACCGAAGGGCGTACAGAGCAGCCAGAAACAAATGCCGACGACCCTGTATTCGAGGCAGTTTGGAGAAAGCACGGAGGACGTGATGCTGCCGGTGTCCAGCGCCACGCTTGGGCCGCACGCCAGCAGGATGCTCAGCGCCAAGGGCCGTAGCTTTGCGGGCGGGATTGACGAGCAGGCAACAGGCATGATCCAGGCTCTCGGTGTATGGCCTGGGCAGGTTCGGTTACGGACTGAAGACTGTCAGTAGAAATTATGAAGGCGGATCTATCGGGTTTGTGAGACGTGAGACTATTATTTGACGTGAAGGGAGCTGCGCAGGATATCTGGTTCTACAAGTAGCTGATCTGCGGTGATTTCGAAAATATTGGC
Organism: Pseudomonas sp. ASL3; assembly: GCF_056680425.1. Taxonomy (NCBI): domain Bacteria; kingdom Pseudomonadati; phylum Pseudomonadota; class Gammaproteobacteria; order Pseudomonadales; family Pseudomonadaceae; genus Pseudomonas; species Pseudomonas sp. ASL3. Next base: position 1,917,501 of record NZ_CM155281.1, read on the forward strand.
GAGTTTGCACAGGACCAACAGCGACGGATTGCCCGTGCATCGTTCGATTTGACTGACGTAGGTGCGATCCACCTCTGCCATGAGCGCCAGCTGCTCTTGGGTAAGGTTTTTCACGCGCCGCATCAAGCGGATGTTCTCCGCCAGTTGCAGGCGAAGCTGTTCGTAGTCTTGAGTCATGCGCGCAAATTGCGCCTTGAGGGACTCTCAATCCACGGGATATAGTCTACATTTACGTTGATCTAGGTTATTTGATGCTGATGCCTGTTTTCGAGCGTTCATTTGGTTTTTTTATGATTTCGAGGCTGGATCCAGCGTCTAACAATAAAATTAGAAATCTTGGGTGTGTATGGACGAAAACTATATTTCAATCCCGGCTGCAGACGGTTGCTCAAGCATTCTGACCCCGTGGGGCAGCGAATTTGCACCGATGATCGAGCGTGGCGTGCAATGCGCTCAGGCTTGGCTTGAGTCAAACAGTGAGGTCCCGCTGTGGTGGGAACTGGCGCAAACCCGTAAGACCTTTCCTATGGGGGACTGCCAGGATGCTTTTGAAGCAGGTTTTTTATTGAGGATTCAGCAACGGCTTCGAGGCGTGACACAGTAACCTTGTAGCTCATGGTCATGGGCGTTTACGTCGACTTGATCGCCCGCTTGCATTCAACCTGACCACATCGCACAAACCAACTGATTGCAGGCCTAGACCGATTGTCGCGTCTAGGAGGCGCATTTTTGTCCAGCGGCTGAAATGCTTGGTGGGGGGAGTTCGCTTCCCTTATTTGGGCGTTGCGCCAAGACCGGTACATGCCTCAAATGCAGCCGGTCCCGCATCGAACGGGAAAATCTCTTGAAAGGTATGGTTCCAGACGCCATTCCTCTAGAATGGGGGCTGACAGAAGTAGTTTTCGCCCTGTTACAAACAGGTTTACGTAGCTAAGATTCTGATTCAGTGCAGATTCTGCACGCTCTGAGAACGTGGAGCGCGATATGAAAGCCAAACGAGTGTTGAGTGACGATCTGGTGAGCCGACTGGAGGATAAGATCCCGGTCATGGCTGAAGGCGCCATCAATACCGCCTATATCAACGCGCTGGCTGCCGGCCGCAGTGTGATGGAAGTCATGAACGGCATGCTTGTTGAAACGACTGCCGACGGTCAGCACAAGGTCATTCGGGTGGCCAAACCCAGGCACAAAGTGACTCTGGGTGGCGTAATCAAGGTGCGCCTCTGCTCATGACTGTTCCTCGGTTGAGGGTCTTTGCTGGACCCAACGGCTCCGGCAAGAGCACGATGAAAAGTGCCATCCCTTCACACTTGATCGGCATTTACATTAACCCGGATGAAATCGAGAAGGCTGCCAAAGAGAGCGGCCGTCTGGAGTTCAGTGATTTTCAATTGGAAGCTGAGGGCGATGAAGTCCTCGCTTTCCTTAGGGAACATCGACTGGTCAGGTCCTCCCAGCTAGATGAGGAAGTGGCCAAAATAGGCTTTAGCAGCAACGGTCTGAATTTCCAGACGGTCGCGATGAACTCCTATTTTGCCTCGGTGCTCTCTGACTTCATCCGGAACAAGCTCCTTGAAGACCAGTTGTCTTTCACCTTTGAAACGGTGATGTCCAGCGACGACAAAATCGCTTTTATGCTCAAGGCGAGAGAGTCTGGATACCGAACCTACCTCTACTTTGTGGCAACTGAAGACCCTGACATCAATATCAATAGGGTCAGGAACCGTGTCGCGGCAGGTGGGCACCCAGTTCCCACAGAGAAAATTGTCCAGCGTTATGGCCGTTGCCTGAGCCTGCTGCCTGCGGCTATTGCAGCTTCGAACCGGGCCTACATCTTCGATAACTCCGGTGCCGACCTCGTGCTGCTTGCCGAAGTTACGGATGGGACTGACCTTGAATTCAAGGTTGAAGAGGTTCCTGGCTGGTTCATGGATGCCTACGTTGAAAAAGTGCTCAACGGCTAGCTGCCGGATTGGCCAACGCCGGGGGCACTTTTCCTCCTTATATTGGCTCTATTCCACGGGCCTGATCAATGCGCTCAGCTACTCGATAGGCAGCTTCCAACTCCGAGCAGTCGTGCTCTTGCATCAATGTCCAGCGTTCTGCCTTTTCTTCGGGCTCAGTCATGGCAAGGGCGAGGTAGAGGCTCGGTGGGACCGCTCGGAATAACGTTTCGAGTTTTTTCGACAGCACGACCCCCTCGGTGTATTTGCCTGGCTCCTTGCTGGCGGAGAGCAACAAGGCCTTTTGCGCCGGCGTGAGCTTCTTGAAGCGGGCGATCTCCTCGATCTCCGCTGGCGGCATGTTCAAGCAAATCCACCACTCAATCATGTTGAGCATGGTCTGCGCGGCAGCTGGAAAGTCAGCAAGGTTCTGCGTCGCCAACCAGAACCAAGCACCAAGTTTGCGCCACATCTTCGTCCCCTTGACCACGAACGGCGCCAGCAGCGGGTTCTTGGTGATGATATGGCCCTCGTCGGTGACCATGATGATCGGACGTCCCAGGTACTGGTCGCGTTCGGCAAGGTTGTTCACGGTGTTCATCAGGCTGATGTAGCTGATGGACATCTGTGCTTCGTAGCCTTCGCGGGCATAGGTGGCGAGATCGACAATGGTTACATCGCTTTCCGGCCAGGGCGTGCCCGCGCGATCGAACAGTTCACCCTCGAAACCCTGGCAAAACAGATCGATGGACTCACCCATTTCCTGGGCGCGCTCGCGACGTTTCTCGGGCAGGTGAGGGTCGGTTACGACGTTCAGCAAGGCGTCGCGCACGTCGTGGGTCAGTACCTGTCTGCCCGCCGCGACACAGGTGTGTGCCGCGTCGAGTATGCACTCGCGGATCAGACTGCGATCGGCTCGGCTCAGGCGGGCTTCTTCCTTGGCCTCGCCGCCAGTGATCATCAGGCGTGCGGTGATTTCCAGTTCGCCGAGAATATCGCGATGGTCTTCGCGGCTGCTTGCCGACTCATCGTCCCACCCATCAACCGACAGACTCGCCACCTGATCCTGTTGCTCGACCAGGCGCCAGGCATCGGCGAAGGGGGCGAGACTGACCGAGGCGCCAGGTTTTAGCTGCATCTTGTTGACCGACAGTCCCAGTGTCGCGAAGTAGTCACCCTGCAAACCAAACGAATTGCCAGCTTCGACGATAAACAGGCGAGGGCGGTACACCGCCATGACCTGCATCAGTAGGGTGACCAGGGTGGCCGATTTACCGGCGCCGGTCGGACCGAACAACAGCAGATGGCCGTTCATGGCCCGGTCCAGTCGTGACAACGGATCGAAGCTCAGCGGCGAACCGCCACGGTTGAACAGGGTGATGCCCGGATGGCCGGTGCCTGTGCTGCGGCCCCAGACCGGAACCAGATTTGCCAGGTGCTGGGCGAACATCAGGCGGGTGTACCAGTTGCGTGTGTCGCGAGATGGGTTATAGGTCATCGGCAACCAGCGCAGGTAGCTGTTGCAGGCCGCGACCTCGTCGCCTTCGCGCACCGGCTGCAGACCCGCACCTAACAGTGCGTTAGCAAGGCTGACCGAGCGCTGGTGCAACTGCTGTACATCACGACCGCGTATATAGAACGCCAGCGTTCCCCGGTAGAGTTTGTGCTGGCGGCCGATGATCGCGCGGGCTTCTTCGACATCCTGACGGGCCTGGGTCGAGGCCAGGTTTTCACCGATGGCTTTGCGTGCCAGCCGGTTTAACTGGTCCTCGAGCACATCCTGCGGTTTGACCACCAGGGTCAGGCTCATCACCGTGCCTTCAGGTAACTGGTCAAACAGGGCGTTCACCGCATCACCCTTGCGGGTTTCGCCGGTGAGTTGACCAATCAGTGGTGCCCGGCGCAGCTTGTCCACCACCATCACCCGGTGGGGCTGATCGTCGAAAAACCAGAGCCCGTGCTGCGCATCCGAACGCGGTTCGTTAAAGAACAGCTGCTCGGCGAAGTGATGATCGAAGGGCAGTTCCAGCGACTCACCGTCGCCCGACTCCGGATAGGCCACACGGCGGTAGAAATCCTCGGGCGCTTCGTCGGTGAGCCTGGGTGCCGGATTGAACCAGGGCAATAACCAGGCATACAGACCTCGGCCATCGACTCGCGCCGATTGCACCCCGCACGCCTGCAGCGAGGCACCGATCCGCTCACAAGCCTGTTGCAGGGATTGCACCGGGGTGAGTCCCGTCTCCTCAGCGTCAGACTCGAGCCAGCGATAGACCACCAGGCGTACCCGGCGGTTGTTACCGCGCCAGGGCAGGCGCGTGACCACCTTGTCCTCAAACAGGCCACCGGGTTTGGCGATGGCCTGCAGATGGCTGCGGCTGACCTGCAGATACGCCTCGGTGAAAACCGTGCCTCGTGCGCTGTCCCGGAGATAGTCGGTGAGCCGTGTCAGGTACGGGGTGAAGTCGTTGTCATCCTGGCAGAAAAACTGTGCCACCCAAGGCGCTTGATCCAGTTCGTCAAAGCTGTCCTGCAGGGCATCCTCAAGCGCATCACGGGCTGCCATCAGCCAATCGGGCTCTCGCCCTTCGGTGCCGATGGGCAGTAACTCGAACACCGCACCCACCGAACGATTGTCATCGAGCAGAAAACACTGCTCGGTGTCGAGGTATTCGACCCAAGGCAGGTGATCGGTGAAGCTGGGGTTGTGCGCGTACAGTGCGGCTTCATCGGCCAAGGTGGCGCGAGGGCGCAATGGGTTGCGCCAGGCTTTCCACGCAGGAGTGCGGTTGCCCGAATCGTCGGTACGCACTACAAGTCTTCCTGACGTTCACCGGGCAGCGCGTACTGCACGCGTTGGTAAAACGGAAAGACCGTCGAGTAACCTGGGACCGGCGCCTGCTCGGTGCCACTCAAGTGCGGATACACGTACAGCACCAGATCGGGATTGGGCAGGCGAGGGAACAAATTGTGGATCTCGTTCGTCGCTGTGCGAGTGTACGGCTCTTGGAGAGAGGCGGAGAAATTTGCCTGGGCCAGCGGACGGCGTAGCTGCTGCCGAGCATCCAGCAGTTGCTGCTGAGTGCCTTGCGAACCGGCGGCGTTCCAGATGTCCAGCATGGTTTGCTCGCCATGGGGCAGCAGCGTCTCCTTGTCGGTGGAACACCCCGCCAAGACCCAGCAGAGCAAGCTAATCCAGGTTAGGTAGGGAGGCGTGGTTTTGTTCATGGCGAACACTCCGGCCCTTGGGCTCGTAGTCGATGGTGATCTCATGGTCGAGGTGCAGTGCGACTTGTGCGGCGGGTGGCACGTACACGGCGGCAAAGGCCTCGCCATACAGCTTGTTGACCCACTCGCGGATGTCGCTGACCCCACCGCTGAGGATTGAATTCAGTGCACTGTTACCAGTGCTATTGGTGACCCCGAGCGTACTGCCGCCCGAACTGATCACGCTGCTGTTGTTCTGCTCATGCCCAAGTAGGGAGGCGACACCGGCACCGGCTGCGGTGACCAGGCTCTGGCTGCCGAGGTATTGCTGGGCGTTCGACCGGCGCTCGCCAGCGATGCAAGGAATGCCATACGGATCGGACAGGTAGCCGAGTCCACCGCGGATCTTGTCGGTGTTCGAACTCTGGGTGGCGGAGGCATTGCGGCTGGCTATTGCCTGTGGCTGAGGCACCGTGCGGATGGTGCCGTCTATGAATACAAAGGTGATCGACTCCACTTGCCCGCGCACGCAAGACAGGGTCCAGTCACCGGACGCCGTGCCACTCATCACGGCCCCCGCGACGTCTGGCAGGTAGATACCGTTAGCAGTCAGGTTCTCGGGACCGACCAGCACCTTGAAGGGATAGGGGTCGTTGACCGTTCCGTCCACCGGGACTCTGCCGATCAGCGCGGTCATGGCGACCGATCCCATCAGCGTGGCGTTTTCAGGAATGGTGTAGACCGGCTTCGCGCCTTCGGTACGGTCAACGGATCGCGTCAGGTCACGCTCACCCTTGGTGACCGCAGGCAATTGTTTCTGGCTGCGGTCAATGGCATTGTCTTTCAGGCCTTGCAGCGAGTTGAAGGCGGTAGGCAGACTCAGCGTGGAGGAGGTCTTGGCTTTTTCTCGGGCGTCGGTGGGTAGAGTATCCGAGGGCTCAATCCACTGCATCGTGTCACCGGCAGGATGGGGCTCCTCGAACTGAGCGCCATCGCCCGGCTGAAGCCCCAGTCCGATCGGCAGATCCTGACCCTTGCCGGTCAGTCCGGACAACTGATCCTGCAACTTTGTCAGCAGCCCATGGGCCTGACGACTGTCTTGTTCAGCTTTGAGTCGGGCCTCGTTGGCTTGTTGACGGCCTTCGTCGACCTGTTGGGTCACGCTGCCGAGCGCGGTCTGAATGCGCGAATCGACACTGTTTTCCCGTTCTCGCAGGCGGTTGTTCTCGGTTTGTAGCAAATCATTTTGTTTCTTCAGGCCGAGCATATCGCTGCGCATCGCCTTCACTTGGCCGACCAGAGTGGCGACCGTGTCGCGGGGGGTATCACCCGCGATGCCTAGAGACTTGGCCTGTTCGGAAGACAGAGCAATATTTTGCTGGTCGCCTGATATTTTCGGCATGCTGCCAGTGCCATCCGCGACCCAGGTTTTCAGGATGATCAGTACCACGGCCAGTAGCGCACCCGGCACCAGCCATTTGAGCAGTGCGTTAGCGTTCATGGCCGCCACCTTGCGTAACAGATGGGATCAATAGGACCGCTTGTTCGAGGCCTGCGCCGCGGGTGACAAGGTAGGCAATCGTAGTGTCTTCAGCACTGCCGACAGGTCCGAGGAAGGCATGCTGGAAGGTGGTGGAAAACAGTTTGGCCTGAAACCGACGAGGATCCAGTTGCACCGTGTTTGTACCACGATTGCGCAACTTCACCGCCGTCACCCAGTAATCACCGAGTCGCCAGGCGGCGATGGGTGTGCTGGAAACGTTTTCGGTCGGCAGCAGGGTTGGCAGTTCGGTGCGCAGCTTGAGCGGGACGCGGCGTACGCCGGGCAGGGACTCCACGGTGCGCAGAGGCGCGTACAGGCTTTGCGCGGCGTAGCGCGTCAAAGCGACCGGGATCGGTGTACGTTCTGGAACAGGGACGGTGCTAGATTCAGCCTCGGTAACTTGCACCTGAGCATTCTTGAGAATACGCACGGGCTCCAGCGGTTGATCGCCGGGAGTGGCCGCGATATCCAGAAGGATGATCTCGCCCGTCGTGACTGATTGCAGTTGCAGTCGGGTCGGTGCAATGGCTTCCGACGCGCGCAGGTACAGCGTGCCGCCAGTTGATTGCACGCGCAGCTTGCCCGTCAGGGTTGAGGGCACGCCGACTCGAACATCCTCATCGATAAAGACCACTCGTTCCTGATTGATCACCAGAGGGACTGCGAGGGGTAGGCGTTCCCAGTGCATCAGCTCGACGGCCTGCGCTGCAGCTCCCCATAGCATCAGTGCGACGGTCAGTCCCAGGACAGAAATCCGCTTCATGGCCCACCTCCGGGCGGGGAGAGTTTTTCGGGTGTGCCCTGGTAACAATCCAGTGCCAGTCCCCACTTGTTGCGCTCGGGATCAAGATCAAAACGCACCACGCGTAATGGATAACGCACCACCACCCGTTTCACCGGTTCGGCGGCGTAATACTCATCGGCGTTGAGGTCGAGCTTGACCAGCCAGCTGTCGCGATCGAGTTGCTTGACCCTGAGTTCCGGATCTTCGCTGTAGCCTCGGCCCAGAATTTCGTAGACGCCACGCACTCGCTGGCGCAGTTCGCCGGCGGCCTTGCGGTACTCGTAGTCGCCATCGAGGAAGGCCTTGCAGGAGGGTGTCAGGTAGGACTGCAAGCCATAGATGGCGCGGCGATAGTCCTGCTCTCCATCTGAGGGCCAGCGGTTGAGCTGACCAAAGATGTACAGGGCAAAGGCATACACATTCTCTGAGGGGATATCCCACCACTTGCGGGTACTGCCCGAGCGCAGGTCTGGTGGGACATGCACGGTCAGGTCGGTTGGTGCCGAGCGCCAGCCATACCAGAGTCCGGCACAGATCAGGGTCAGGGCCGCCACCGCCAGGCGTAGGCTGAAAATATGCGCTTGTTGGGCATCCACCTTGTTCCGAAAACGACTCATGGCTGCCACCGGGACAGGGCAGGGCGCAGTCGACGAGAACGGCGAACCGTCCAGGCGCCGGAGTAAAGGATCAAACTTCCGCGACCCAGGCGCCAACTGCTGGCCAGTACCCATTCGAGCTTGCGGTACAACCAGGTTTCGGGGCGGGCCCGTTTGGCCCTACGCAATAGCGTGCCACCGGCAAATAACACCACCGTCATGCCCGCGATCATGCCGGTAGGCGCCACGGCAATAGAAGCGGTGGCGATCGCCAGAGGAACTCCTAACACTAGGCCAACGACTGCGCCGGTGCCGAGCGCCACCCACATTTCATCGTTGGTCAATCCACGCAGCACAGCAGGATCGCGGTTGAGGCGCTCCGGCAGAAAGACCAAGGTGCCGTCGGCAAGACGTTCGATAGCGTCGTTCATCCCAACCTCACAGAATCGCGGCAGCCTTGGTCAGGAACCAGATGATGATCACCACTAACAGAGCGCCGATGCCGACTACGGCGCCGAGGTCTTTCCAGGTCTTGCGCTGGTTCTGCACGTCGGCATACACGGTCAGCGAGTGCCAGGCTACACCCAAGAAAGCGAGCAGGGCGATCAGCAGACCGAGCAGGATGCCGCCATCATAGGCGTAGTTCTTGATCGTCTCGATCAACCCGGTGCCTTCACCACGCGAAGGCGCTTCCATGGTGGGTAATTGGGCAAAGGCCAGGCTCGGACTGAGCACTAGCAGCAGACCGATCAGGCGCTGGTTGGCACGATCACGTAGGTTATTTTTCAGAGGGACAAAGCACTTGAGCATGGCGGCGATCTCCTGGATTAGGAAAGGGTGAAGAACATTAGGACTAGTAGAGCGAGCAGGACGCGGGCGGTACTGCCACCGAAGGCGCCGAAGCGCACGCTGCCAGCCGCCCAACCCCGATAAGCGGTCCACATCACCCAGGTACACCAGAGCAAAGCCAGGACCAGAACCAGGGATAACCACAGCGTGGAACTGCTCTGTGCCGAGAAACCGGATGCGTTCTGGAACGCTGAGTTCTGAGCGTCGGTCATGCTCATGGCGAGGGCTCCGCGGGGGGAGTGTCGAGGCGGTAATTGCCAGCTATTTCACCGGGATCCTGGGGTTGGGCGCGGGAGGGGGACAGGTAGTCCTTCACACCTCGACGGATGCGCTGGATGTCCTGGATCAGTCGGGGATAGTCGAAGTGATAGCGTTCGTCTGGTTCAGCAATACTGAACGCTTCGGCCTTATGGGCGGAGGTCTCTATAGTGTCGAGTTGCCGCTGGATAAGGCTGAGTTGGACCTGTTCTTGGGCGGAGGCGGCATAGCAACTGCCATGGAGGATGGCCAGCGAGAGAAGTAACAGGTAGTGAATGACAGAAGCTGGCATGATTATGGCCCTGAGTGAACTAGAGGGCAGAATCGGGGAAGGGTGGCAATATAACTGCAGAAAAACTGAGACGAAGGCTATCGTTTTGATGAGGGGGAGCAATGTTGAACTTTCTACCATGAGTTGGTGAAACGACTAGTGTTCTACCTCGAAAGTAACTGGTCACGTTTGACGGGGGCTATTGCCGCTATGCTATGTTGTCGCGTCTTGCTATCGTTGTACTGTCTGGCTTGGCGAAACTACCCACGTATCAAAATGTGAGCGTGTTCATGAGGCATAACTCTAGAGGACAAGCCCAAGTGGGGGGGCTGAACAGCCGTTTTGTATGAAAAGCCCCTAAAAAGATAAGTGCAAAGTTCTGGGCTGGAAAAATTGGAGGAGTCTTGTGGGCTATTTATTGTCGTTACTTGCCTTTGTAATTGCCTTGGCTGGAGTGAAGGGAGGTGCTTGGGATTCAAGTGCGGTAGGGGTGCGAAAAGTTAATTTGCGGGTTGGGTTGTTATTGTTTCTTCGCTGGCTGTACTTGTTTTTTCTTTGGTGCAGGAGTATCAGAAAAGTATTCTTGATGAGCGGGTAGCGAGGTACCCATACAAGAGGTTTATGGATGCGTTAGAGATTTCACTTAGGCCGATTAATATAGTTTACAGTGAGGTGGGCGGAACTATTGAGTATCACGATAGCCCGTTCGTGATTCTTGATAGGAAGGATGCGGCTGGCGTGATAAGTAAGTTTGACTTCGAAAGAACTCAGGAGGGGGCAAATATTTGGAGTTCGGATTTTAGTGGGAACTATGCATCGTATACTTGCCGAGAGCTTGATGATGCTGTTCATCTAATGGAGTCTACTTTGATGAGTAACCTTCCTGTGCTTGATCGGGAAGTGATTGTGTTGGTGCAGGAGTTTAAACAATCTGGTTATATGAAGGAGTTTCTTCTTAATGGGTGTGATTATTATGTTGGGGTGAGTCGTGGTGGGACTATGATTAGAGCTTATCCTCCAAAATTGACGGAGGATAAGGTTAGAGTTACTTTCAATGCCATAATTTCTATTAGGCGGCATCTGAGAAAGGTTTTGGGTGATGCGGCTTAGTGTCCATTGTATGAGTTGTTCATGGCTTTGGGGCGCAGCTAAGAAGGTGTTTTGGCTTTGGGCGGTTGTTATGTTCATCTTAAAGATACTTCTTAAAGGTCGACGACGTAATTGCAGTGGTCAGACCAAGCGTTACGGCGCAAGGTAGAAAAACGACCATAGGATTGAGCGAAAAGGGTAGGGACAGGTAAATGATCCAAGGTACAACTAGTAGGGGCATCAATGCCCGTTTGGCGCGATGATAGACGAAGCTACTTTCTCGCCCTGCGCCGAATTTTCGTAGATCTCGGCGCATCAAACCATCGACAAAACCGGTGAACATGGCCAGTAGAAACAATGGTGTGGCCAGGATCAGAATGGTCAGGCGCACCACGAAGGTGAAGGTGACATACACCGCCGCCAGTACATAGTCCTCAACGTTCAGGTAGAGCTGGTTGATCCAGCTCCAGAAGCCGTTGCCCTGGCTCGACATCCGTGCCTGCTGCGCAAAATCTGCAAAGCCGGTCTTGACCAACATCCACTGATTGAGGAAATCCAGTACCTGGACAATCATTTGGCCGGGTTGTTGGAGGATGAGTGAAGCTTTGAAGTGTTCGCTGAGCCAGTCTAATTCACTGGTCAGCATTGCCTGACTGTGTCGCCAACCCTGATCGCCCCAGAACAGCAGCAAACCAGCGAATTCGATCAGGATCGAGAGCAGCAACGAGGCGATCAGCAAGCCAATGATGCGCAGCATCAGGCTGATCGTCGAGACAATCAGTCCTGGGTGTTGGATCGGTTGTGGCGGAGTATTTTGTGCGGAAGTCGCCATCGTTCACTCCATTGCGCGCCGCAGAGTTGATGCCGTCACGGCGCCTTCCGAATGTGTGTTTGCTTAATCGAAACCTAGGTCAGGGTAGGGCTACCCCACCTGATCTAAATCGAAGTTAATTGTTGGGCCGCCACCGCTTGCGCTCCACCATTGCCCCGCCTGCTCGTTGTAGGCCGCCCGCATCCGCTGAGTGAGTTCCTGCAGGTCCTTGGGCATGGCATCGTCTGGAGACGGCTTGGGTAGTGGCATGCGCACCTTCCAAAGCTGCCCGCCGGCTTGGAAAGAGAACATTTGCCCCTTGGGCAGACTGACGATATGAGCAGGCTCGATCAACGGCACGCTGGTGCTGCTGATACGGTCCTGTAAGGAGGAGGTGAAGTCTGTATTGGCTTCAGGATCGGAGGTGTCGGTCGCACCCGACATCAGCGTTTTGGTCAGCACGTTGACCTTGGGCAACTGCTGGGTGAGCAGTTCCGCGGTGGCGGTTTCGCGCACGCGGAGCATCTGCAGGGTGTTGAAGTTGCCGATCACCTGGCCGGCCTTGGCCCGGTTGCCAATGCGCGCTTCGATATCGCTGAGGGTCTGGGTGTAGGCCGTCACCTGGATACCGGCACCGCCGCCCTTATTGATCAGCGGGATGAATTCATCACCCATCAATTCGTTGAACTCATCGGCGTGCAGGTTGATCGGCAGCTTGTCGCTGCTGCTGCCCGGCTGGGGCAGGCCATGGTCAATACCATGCTTGTAGATGTGCCCAGCCACCGAGACCAAATCGGCGAACATAGAGTTGCCCACGGCGGCGGCGACTTCTGCGTCGGTCAGTGCATCCAGGCCGACATAGACGATGCCGCGTTTTCGGATGATTTGCATCCAGTCGAAGATTGGTCGCGGGTCATCTAAATCGGTGTAGTTGGGGGCCAGCAACTGGGCGGTCTTGCCGGTGGTGAGTTTTTCCAGCAGCGGCAGCAGCGAAGCAACGATTTTGTCGAAGTAGGTGCGGTCATACCGCACCGCCGAACGTAGTCCATCCAGTACCGGATCGAATACCCGTTTCACCGCCAGGTATTGCTCGATGGCCACCACGCGCTTTTCGCGCCCGATCATATGCCGGGGAATGTTCTTCTCGGTGAGCTTGCCTTCGAGTTGGACGATCACTTCCCAGGCTTTCGGGTCGGTCTTGGCGAAAAACTGCTGGGCGTATTCGATGAACAGTGCGTCGATGTTGACCACATGCCGTTGGATCTGCAGGTAGTCCGGGCGTCGGCCCAGTTCGATCAGTGCACGGGCGATGATGTTGACGAAACGCCAGGCGAATTCACGGAAGGCCGCAGAGTTGCCTTCACCGCTGAGTTGTCCGGCGATGCGTGAAGCCACCTCCGAGATACGTCCGAAACGTCCCACGGCGTTGTAGCGGGCAGAGATCTCCGGCCAACCCAAATGGAAAACATAGAACTCCTTATCCCGGCCGGCTCGCCGGGCTTCGACGTACATGCGCTTGAGCAGGTCGGCATCGCCCTTAGGATCGAAGACGATGACTACCTCGTGCTCGACGCGGTGAATGTCCTGGGTGATGTATACCTCGGCGAGCCGTGTTTTGCCGACACGGGTGGTGCCCAGCACCAAGGTATGCCCGACCCGTTCGCCCAATGGCAGACTGACCTCCGTTTCATCGGGCTCGACCCCATGCAGCAGTGGTGAACCGCCTACTGGAGGTAAAGGGCGCAACGGATTGAAGGCATTGTCCCAGGCAGTGACACGTGCCAGTGTCGAGAGTGGATATGGTGCATGTTCCAGGCGCCGTTCGAGTCCACGAGCCAAGCGGTAGTGGGTTGGTTGATCGACATAGCGTGCGACAGCCGGATCTTGGGCCTCGACCAGGCGCTGGGTGTGCAGGCGAGTCCAGCGAAAGCCGAGGCCCATAAACAAATGCTTACGGCTGACAGGAATCTGTCGGCTGGTCAGTTCGTAGCGGGGCAGCCGACGGATATTGCGCCGATAGCGCAGCACCTCCCAGGCTTGTCGTAGCCGGATAAAGCCGAACAGGGCATAGGCCAGCGCTGCAACCAGTCCGATCTCGGGTGACAGGGCCACGGCCCAGGGCGAGTACACGCACAACACTGCGGCCGCGAAGCAGATCGCTACGGTGTACAACTCCACTGCTGGCCGGAGTTTGGACTCCATCGCATGCTCGGCCATGGCCTGGACTCACTGTTCCAGTAAGGTGGCGGTGATCAAGACGGGGTAGTGCTCGATCTGCAAGCGGCTGGCGATGTCGTTACCGTTGACCGGTAGGATGGTGACGCCCGGAGCTGCTGCTCGGATCCGGGCCAAGGCTTCGGTATCGGCCACTTCGATAGCTAGGCCGACGGCACCCATTTCCTGCAGTTCAGCAGCGCGTTGACTCAGCCAAGTCAGCGACTGGGGATCGTCACCCACCAGAAAGATGGGGTGCAGGCCAGGCATGTTCAGGGAGCGAGGCGTGACCGGGCCGGGGCTCAGCCGAGAACTGCTGACGGGCAGTATCCAGGCCTCATCGGCAACCACGGACAGGTCTGCGTGAATAAGCCCGTTAACCTGAGCTCTGTCATTCGTTTGAGCTCCCGACACTCGAAGGTAGGGCTGGGTGAAATCGCCGCCCAGCCCCTTGACAGTGCTCAGTTCGGCTTGGGTGAAAGGTGCCAAGAGCAGGGTGAAATAACAGGTAAGGGATATTCGCTTCATGGTGGTGTGCCCTGTTCGAAGGAAATCAGCAGCCGTTCGAGTTGCCGGGAAAAACCGGTGCGGTAGCGTGCGGCTGGCGCGCCTCCTGCCGGGCGGTGGTAGCGTCCAGCAGCTGACACCCAATCACCGGTGGCGGCGTGATGCTCATGCAGCAGCGCGGCGGTGACCGCAAGATTTCGGTAGGGGTCGAGGGCTTCGCAGGGGCTGGAAAAACGTTGTCCGTGGTAGCCCAGATTGGTTTGTCCGAGGCCGGCATCGATCCGCGTGGCGTCATGTTGGGCGAGCGCCTGAAGCAAGGCGTGACAGGCGCCCTGGCGAGTGGTGAAGCGATAGGGTGTGCCGGCGATGTTCAGGGTCCAAGGCCAGGGCAGCAGTCGACCACGGACGCGAATACCACTTTCCTGCAGGGCAATCGCGAACAGAACCATAGAAGGGATGTCGGCGTCATGCGCCGCCAGTTGGTAGGCAGGTGGCGGAAGTTCGTCTGCCTGGACGGCGAGCATTGTCAGCATGAGCGCAAGGCCACTCAGTCGAGGCGTTGCCATTGTCCGCTCACCTGTTGGAAAGTGGCGGGCAATGGCCCCGGTGCGCCCAAACTGAACCAGCGACCACGGTCATGGTTCAGGGTGATCTGCCTGCGTTGAACCTTGGTCGGATCAATGTCTGCTTGCCGAGCCCAGTTACGGACGCGTTCATCCTCGCCTTGGCTGCCCACCAGGTAGATATCGAACGCCGTGTCGCTGCTTTGCAGACGCTGTGCTTCGGCGTTACACGCTGGGCAGTGATCCTCTACAAACAAGGCTGCGCGAGTGGAGACCGCTGAACTGGCCGGAGATGGGGACGCCATGCCCTGGATCGGGAGCAGTCCGGGAAACAGCTTGGCCCAGGCAGCGGTGTAGGCGCTCTGGTAGGCCAACTCGCGCTCAGCCCGTTTGGCTTCCAGTGCTACCTGCAATTCGGCGTAACGCTGGCGTTCCTGATCAGTCTCGGCTTCGACCCCGAGTGCAGTCAATGGATCGAGATTCGGGCTCCAGAAACCACGGGGACCCGCTTGGATCTGCTCGAAGCGTGACCACTCCTGCTCTGTCAGCCCCCAGTTCGCGGCTTGCGCCGTGTGGGAGCGTTCCAGGGGAATTGACTGTATGTCCTGGGTCAGTGACTGAGCCGTGGCGGTATCACCCACCGCAGAGCCGATGGCAAACATCGACGTGAGGCAGAAGACGGCGGGCAGCAGCACTCTGTTCATGATCGCCTCTCAAGGGAGTAGCACGGTCTGGTCTGGTTGATCGGCCACCGCGAAGATGGCTGAGTTCGGCTCCAGCACTTTCAGGTGCCAGGCTCCCAGTTGCTCGCCGTTATGCAGCAGCCGAACATCCATGAGAGAGCGACTGTCATGACGTGCGACCGCCAGAAAACGCTCACCACCACGGGACTCGATACTCAACACCGAGAACGGTGGTGAGAGCGGGATTGGTTTGGGGCGAGCCGTCTGTTTCGGTTTGGCCGCGGAAGACGTCGGTGGTGGGATTGGTAATTTGGTCTTGAGGTCCAGGAGCTGCTGCTCGACGAGCTCAAGACGTGCGCGTAGCGCCGTCATGTCGGCCTCAGTGGCACGGGCTGCCATACCGTCGCGCAGCTCCTGTATTTCTTGCTCCCACTGATCCAACATCGGATCGAGGGTATTGGCCTGCGGCTCACCGCTATCGACCATCTGCCTCAGGTCTTTCAGCGCGTACTGCAGTTTTTCCTGCGTGTCCTTGAGCGCACTGGCGTCACGTTGCAGGGTGTCCAGAGTTTGTAGGTGTTGGGTGTTCGTGTTCTGTAGCTCGGCCACGCGCTGATACTGGTTATACAAACCACCGATGAGACCGGCGACCGCTAGGCAAAGCAACCCGACAATGAGCGTTTGAAACGTCGAGGCTTTCATGGGCGCGCCTGCGACTGGTGGGCCGGGGCAGGCATGATCGGCGAGATGCCAATAGCTGTTTTTTGCTGTTCGAAGCAGATCGAGCGGCTGACTTCATCAACCGTGAGTTGCCACGCGGGACCGGCCAGCACCTGTAGTGCGTCGCGCAGGGTGATCGGCCCAAGCCGGTAATGGGCTGCCGGCAGGGGGCGAGTGAAAAGAATCTTCACCGACGGGGTTACTGGGCAGAGCGAATAACCCGAGCGCTGCAAAACGTACTGCAGGGCATCCTGCACCGTGGGGTTCAGGTTGGAGGGGATGCTTACTTCAATGATTTGGGCGAGAAGGTCCCGTTGCTCCGGGGTGGGCGCGGTGCTGACCAGCGTATAGCGGCCATAATGAAGCTCGGGCTGGGGAGTGTGTTCTGCTATCGGTCCGAAGGTCTGGAGTTGACTCGACGTGCTGCTGATCGCCGTGGAAGGGGACGATGTACCGGGTGATTGGGTGGTGCAGGCGGTCAACAGGCCCAGCAGGCAGACCGAAATGAGACGACGATCCATGGAAAAAACCTCATGCCAGATTCAGTGCAGAATCTGGCATGAGGAGATGGGCACTTCAGTGTAAAAATCGACTCACGAAAGGTCGTTTAAAACCGATGGTGTCATGTCGTCATTCATTGAATACCGTAAGCCCAGCCAAGACGGCGGCGTCGGGATCGAAAATCAGCCATCGCACATCCGCCAATGCCGCGAGGTACAGCACCTCGACCAATGCTGCGGGTGTGCCAGCATCGAGTTGTTCTTGCCTCAGGGACGAGTAAGGACGGTCCTCAATGTTCAGCAGATTATCGTCGGTCCAGGGTGTGCCGATCAGCTTGCACCCAACGCCGTTGCAGTCTGGCAGGGCAAAGGGTTCGAACAGCAGCCCCGTTGGTCTGGACGCGAAATTGCCAACTCGGCTTTCCAGGTAGTGCAACGCGTCGTCAGGGAGGTGTGCCGTACTGATCTCCCACGCCCGACTGTAGTGTCCGGTCTCGAAGTTCAAGCGCTGTATCAGCGCTTGGGCTTGCTCCATGGAGTACAGATCGCCGACGTGATGCCGCTCATTGAGTGTTTCGCCGATCACGGCGTAGATCACCTGCCGAATCAGTCCAGTGCAAGGGCAGTGTTCCGCCAGGTCCTCAGGGACGGAGTGCCCTTCGTTGATCAAGGCAAAATCGTCGTTGAAGAGGCAGGGGAACAACTGCACCTTATCGTCGGACAGGTCGGTTTGTGAGTCATGCAGTGGTCGGTAGCAAGGCGGACAATTATCTTCATAGGTGATTAGCAACAGTCGTTCGATATGCAGTCGTTCGTAACCGCGAACAAATGGGTTTAAGTCGGGCTGCAGGGCTGGAGCTCGAAGTGTTGAGTTCATGACGCTTCTCCGGAAAAGAAACAAGGCGCCCGAGAGCGCCTGTGAGGGTTAGAGCCAGCCGTATTCGGCGAAGGAAAGAGGTCGGCCGGCGCCAACAATGAAGTGGTCGAGCACGCGGACTTCAACCAATGCCAGGGCCTCTGTTAGTCGTGCGGTCAAGACACGATCCGCCTGGCTGGGTTCAGGGCAACCTGAGGGATGGTTATGGGCCAGAATGACGGCTGCGGCGTTATGGGCCAGTGCGCGCTTGACGACCTGTCTTGGATAGATCCTGGCGCCATCGATGCTGCCGTAGAACAGTTCTTCGAACTGCAGTACACGGTGCTTGGCATCGAGAAACACCACTGCGAATACCTCATGCTCTTGCTGGGCAAGGTGCAGTTTCAGGTAATCGACCACTGCGTCAGGCGCGGTGAGTTCAGGCCCTCGCGTGAACAGCCTGCGATCAAGAATCGTCAGGGCCTCGCCAATCACCCGATTTTCTTGGGCAATACGTTCGGCCTCGATGTGTGGTGTTTCAATCAGCGTGAGCTGGATGTTCATGGTGGTACCTCCATAGTGAAAGCGGGGTACACACCCTTGGGGAGTGGTATCCCCAAGGTGGATGAGTGGTTGAGTCAGTGCGTTCTGCGTGATCTGCGTTTACGCCGGGTCGGCTCGTATCGATCCCAGAGCTTGCGTCCCAGGTCCATGAAGTACGGATCGTTTTCTCCGTAACGGTTGTAGCTCGCCAACATGTCCATGAGGATCTGCAGGTGCTTGGCATCGAAGCTGGCAATCCAGTCCAGTCTGCATTTCCACTCCTCACCGTTGTAGAGGCTCAAGACGCAGAGCGACAACCGTTGGACGACGCTGTAGTCATGCTGCAGCAGAAGGTCTCCATGCTTGGCGAAGGGTGAATCGGTAAAGTCGCTGTTCATGAGAGGCTCCTTTTACAATCGAGTGAATCGGTGCCGTTGGCCCACCAGGCAGGTGTCACAACCGTCGCAGGATGTTTGGGAAAAGCTGTGTATGCCCAACCCTGTCTCGGCGTCGAAGTCAGCACTGATGGGCATCAGTCGCACTAATCCTTCACGAAGAGTGGCGATGCGTTTGTCGACCTCTTCCGTCGTGTAGTAGAGCGACAGCGTGCTGTAGTCCTCGTAGGCCGAGGCGAACAGGCAGTCGTCGCAAAGCCAGAAGGATTCCATGAGGGTTCTCCTGTGCTGAGTGAAGAAAAGGCGCTCGACGGAGCGCCTTGCTGAGGAACATCGCGGACTGTTCAGACGGACTGAACGGTACGGGTGGCGTCACGGCGAGCCGTGCGGGGTGTGGGTTGAGTTTCAGGTTCGACCCAAGCCTCTGTTGGGGTTTCGTGCTCCTCAGCGTCGGCATCAGCCGGCGTTGGGGATGGCTCATTATTTGGCGCTTGCTCAGCAGGTGCTGTTGCTTCCTGCTTGGCGGGCGCTTTGTACTCGAACGTGCCATTGACCTTGATCCAGTCAATGAACAGCAAACGGCCTTTCAGGCTTGCACCGGGTTGGCCCTGTTTTTCACCTTTGGTGTAGAGGAAGGGATCGATCCACAAGTCCCCAATGCGAAATGACACCAATACCTTTTTTTCGGCTTGGACGGCATCCGCATAGAGTCGGATCAAACGTTCAGCTTCACCCCCCGCAACTTTGCAGTCGAAGCGGGTGTATTCCACCGCATCGGTGGCACCGTGCAGGGCGGCGATATCGCAGGCCATGAACGGCTGGCCGCGGCGGACTTGTACTTCACGAACACGGTTGAGGTAGCCGATACCGACGGTGCGCAGATTGAAGTAGGTGGACGCTTCTTGGGGTTGGTTGGCGTGGGCCATGGTGATTCTCCTGTTTCAAGGGGAAACGGCGACGCACAATCCCTGGACGGGGAGGTGAGTCCCCGTCAGGGTGGGTAAGGTAAAGATGACCGACGAACTTCCTGCTACCGGCAAGCCGATGACAATCAGGTCGATGCGTCTGGGGGAATAGCGGTAGAGCAGAAGAAAGTCCGCGGTAGTGGTCCGCAGGCATGGGGTAGTGAGCATTCATTACCGCTGAATCGGTAACCGTGCGAGCTTCCGAACGCTGATCGCACTTGGGTAAACCACCACGAGCGTGGCGTAGCCTTGAAGGTTCAAGCTACCTGGGCTGGGCTGTCAACGACAGCGAACCACGCCCTTTGTATAAGCCTGTCAAAGGGGAGCGTCAAGACGCTGCAACCCGATTTTTTATGGCCGGAATACAGTGGCAATCACTGGAATGAAGAAAGTGAAGAGAGGGCCTGGCGGGGTGCCAGGCGAGGAACAGAAAAGCCACCTTTGACAGTCTTATGCAGTCGAAAAGCTCCTCGCAAAACTGGATTCGCTGCGTCACGACTCGTCAACCGACCCTTGTCGTGGCCTGGGTCGGAACAGGCTGGCACGCATCCGCGCACAAAGGGTGCCCAGTATTTCCCCGGCGGGCTCCGGGACTGAATACGATCGCCGAAGCGGATGACCGCTATTGCTTGCAAGAGGCAACAGTGGTCATCCGCCGCCACGATCAGGTCACGCACAAAGTGGGAAAGTTACTCCAATGCGGAAAAGGCTCCGAACTCTAAGAGTCCGACCGAGCTGCCCGGAGCTAATCGGTCTTGGGTCGCCATTGGCGATGAACCGGAGGTACTACAGCAGAGGGGGCGTGACAGCGTCAAGCCAACGGCACAACTCCAGATGTGCGGCCAATCTTCCAACAGTTTCCCCAAGATCAATCATTATTTATAGACGGTGCATCATTTGCGATGTGTCTCTTTTCTGACGGGCAAAGTTCCCTTGCAGGCCGGGTACTGGGAACAAGACCAGAACAGCCCTGATTTCCCCATACGTTTGAGCATTGAGGCGTTGCAAACCGGGCAGGCCGGGCCGGTTTCGACAGGCACTGTCAAGATGAGTGTCCCGCGATGTTCGACCAATTGCACAATCCAGGCAGCCTGCTTGGCGACGAATGCATCCAGGGTCAGGCGTCCTGCTTCGATTTCGTCCAGGGCCTGTTCCCAGATCGCGGTCATGCCTGGATCTGCGACCGCGGCAGGTACCGCCTCGATTAGGGTGTGGGCGGCAGCCGACGCCATTAACGCGCGTTTTTTCTTCAGCAAATAACCACGGTCGATCAAACCCTTGATGATGCTGGCTCGTGTGGCTTCGGTGCCGATGCCGGTGGTATCTCGCAGTTTCTGTTTCAGGCGTGGGTCGTTTACCAGCTTGGCCACGTTTTTCATGGCCTTAATCAGATCACCCTCGGTGAGTGGTTTGGGGGCGGTGGTCCGCATGGCCTTGAGTTCGACGTCGCTCACTGCGCACTGCGTGCCCTGCTGTAAGGTGGGTAATACCTGGGACTTTTGACTGGGCTCGTCATCCTCGGCGGCTTCGTAGAGCAGGCCTTTCCAGCCTTGGACCCTGATCTGTTTGCCAACGGCGGTCAACCGCTGTCCGCCGCACTCCAATTCGACCTGGGTCCGATCAAACTCATGATGCGGAAGAAATTGCACGAGGTAATGGCTACGGATCAGTTCGTAGACTTGGCGCTCTTGTTCGGACATCCGCGCGAGGTTCGCCGGCTCGGTGGTGGGGATGATGCCGTGATGCGCTGTGACCTTGGTATCGTTCCAGACGCGGGAGCGCAAGCCTCGATCGAGGCTTCCGAGTGCAAGCTTTAGTGCCGGATCCGTTTTGAGCAGGGCGTCGAGTGCCGCGGGTACCTCGTCGAACATACTTTCGGGCAAATAGCGGCAATCACTGCGCGGATAGGTGGTGGCTTTGTGGGTTTCATACAGGGCTTGAGCTATGTTCAGGACTTCCTGAACGCCAAGCCCCAGCTTGCGCGAGCAGACTTCCTGTAGCGTGCTCAGGTCGAAGGGCAGGGGCGACGCTTCGCGGAAATGCTCAGTCTGCAGCGAGAGTACCGTGGCGGCGCGACCATCAGTAATTCTTTGGACCGCCTGGCGGGCAAGTGCCTGCTGCAGGCAACGACCCGTCTCATCGCGTCCCTCGCTTGGCGGTAACCACGACGCGATGAATCGCTGCCCCATCGACGACAAGTGCACATCCACATCCCAGTAGGGCACCGGGACGAAACTGGCAATCGCGCGATCCCGATCGACCACCAGACGTAAAGTGGGTGTCTGGACGCGTCCAACTGACAATACACCATCGTAGCCCGCCCGCCGGCCGAGGAGGGTAAACAAACGAGTCAGGTTCATGCCGATCAGCCAGTCGGCACGGCTGCGGGCCAGGGCTGAGTGATAGAGCGAGAAGGTCTCCTGACCAGACTTCAGCGAGGACAGTGCTCTGCGAATCGACGCCTCGTTGAGTGCGGACAACCAGAGACGCTGAACGGGTCCTCGATACTTGCAGAGTTCCAGTAACTCGCGGGCAATCATTTCACCTTCGCGATCGGCGTCGGTGGCGATGACGACGGTGGTAGCTTCACTGAGCAGGCGCTTGATGACTTTGAACTGTGCCGCAGTCTTGGGTTTGACCTCAACCTGCCACTGTGCGGGAATGATCGGTAGATGACCCAACGACCAACTCTTGAATTGTTCGCCATAGGCTTCAGGCGGTGCTGTCTCCAGCAGGTGGCCGATACACCAGGTGACGGTTGTCTCTGTTCCGATCAGGCAACCATCACCACGTCTAGTTGCCTCGAGTACCTTGGCGATGTCTCGACCTTGGGAAGGTTTTTCGCAGAGGAAGAGGCGCATAGAACTGCTCCGGATGGGGTCCGGAGCAGAGTCGTTGGAAACAGCAGTTGCGAGATATGAGAAACCTGAATTGCAGGTTCCTCATATTAGTCCGTAAGGGCAGGCTTGAAGAATCCGAGGTTGCTACCCTGTTGTAGCGTGGACGACAGTGTGGATCCTCACGAGCAGCGAGTAATGACAGGCCAGCAACTTCGCGCAAAGGCGCATTTTCTATGCCTAATGCTCGTCATTCCGAAGGTGGCGGCCCTCTACGCTTTTTGGGTTTCGACGTAGGTGAACTGGCCTGTTCTGTACTTTGCCCGACGTGTGTCGCAGATGTCGCCGGTTCACTGGATCGTTCCCGCATGACCACGCTGTGCACCCGGTGAGGCAGGATGCCGACTCGACGGGCCTCGATCTTGAAGGTCACCCTCGCATTGTCTTCGCTGTCCTCCCATTCGTCGCGCACTGTGCGGCCTTCGACCAACACACGCATACCTTTCTGGTACAGCGTGCTCCAGTGTTCAGCCTCGCGGTGCCAGAGCTCAACCGGCGCCCAATAGCCGCCTCGATCTTCATAGCTACCATCGCGTGGCACGGGGTTGTCGAAGTACACATTCAGCCGCAGCAAACGCCGTGGCTCGTCATTGCCTGATGGAAACTCCTGGAACTCTGGCGCACTGCCGATGTTGCCTTCGCCAACGAAAAAAGTGCTCATCCTAATACCTCCACTGCGGTTGTGAGTTGGCGCAGTAACCGTTCGGCACTGGCCATTTTGATCGCGCAGGTGGTAGCCTGGCGGTATAGCGAATGCACGACGCTCATCTGCAGATTCAGTGCAATGCGGTCGCCTTCAAAACGGTGCAGTCCTTCGCGTATGGTCTGTGACAGGGCTTTGTTGCAGACCTGCCGCTCCCAGACCGCAACGCCCATGTGGGCGAAGTCACGGGTACGCCAACGCAGGAAGGTGCTGCCAGCGCTGGTGTTCTGTAGTACCAGCCGAATATCCAGCAGCGAGTAAGGTGGTCGTCCGACCTGCTGCACGACGGTCTCCATCAGGCGACATAACTGCGCCTCGATTTCCCTCGCCACCTGCGCCAGGTGCTCCAACTCTCCCTTACCCTTAAAGGGCTTTAAAAGGCCTTTTAGGGAGGCAGCGTGTTCGAGCTGTCGATAGGCATCCGGTGTCAACGCATCAAGGGGCATCGGTTGAGCCGGGGTCAGGGGATTCACGCTTCGTCCTCCGGCTCATCCACAGTCACAGATGACTCTCCCGCTTGCTCTGCCAACGCGTCAGCGTCATCCACTGGCACAGCACCATGACGAATGATCGGCGGTGCGAACTGGGAGCGACGAATACCCGCGAGGATGTCCTGCGGAGGCACACCGAACTTTTCGACTGCCGCACAGGCACGGGCATTGTTTGCCGCCATGTCATCGCGCGTGACGCCGGCATGCCGATAGCGCTGTGCCTGACCGAACAGACTGCGCAGCAGATGGGCGCCGTCGTCGATCCAGGCTTCCATGTCGATGCGGCCGATCAGGGCGGTGTGATGGGCCAGTAGGGTACGGCGCACCAGGGTGTCGTAGTCGGTCAGCAGGTAGACCGCCAGAAAACCCAACTGGCTGCCGATGTACAACGGCAAGGTCACCGGGTGGATGTTGAGGTTGTCGCTCATGTCGATCTGTGTCGGCAGGTCCTGTCTGATCCGATCCAGCTGTTGGGTCAGGTCCAGCATCCCAGCCTTGGCCTGCATCAGTTTTTCTTCGAGTTGCACCATGGCCCAGTCGGCATAGGGGTCGTCTTGCGCAGCCATTTGTTTGATCAGGTTGGTGACGCTGATGTAGCCGGCCATGCCCATGATCGAGTGGACACCTTCGCGTGCCGTCCGACCTTGCCAGATGCGGGCAGCGTGGTGAGTGTGCAGGGTCAGGGTGATGCTGCTGCGCAATGAACCCAGGTTGAGTTGATAGTGATCGGCCACGGTGTTGTCCTCGCATAAGGCTTGGGCGAAAACGTTGCGACAGATAATGGTCAAGGGCAGTCAAAAAGCTGAATGCTGTCTGTTCGGTTTGGTTCGGTCGGTGCAACCTTTGGAGGGGGAAGAGTGATGCCAGCGGCATCATTTTCATGGATAGCTATGGAAATGTTGTTCGGCTTGCATAGGTTCGTACCTTTTCGATCTCACATTAGAACTCAGTAGATTTGATGCCACTGGCATCAAATCTATTGACGTCCAGGGCGTTTGCCGCGCAGTTGGCGTAGCTCATTCAGGCACGCTTGTGCGAGGGCGGATGTAGGTTCGCCCTGTTTTTGGGCCGGGCGTGAAGGTGCTGGAGGGGGAGGCTCCGCAATAGGTGACGGTTCTGTCTGACCAACCCAAGGATGAAAGTCGCCTTTGAGCGCGCGCTGGACCAAGCCCATTAGATAGGCCGCTGGCTTGCGGATACTGCCGGCCGCGCAGCGTGCACCGGCTTCGTTGAGCACCGCCTGCCGATCTTTCGGCTTGAGCTTGTTCAACGCCACGGCGACGGCCTGCCGTTCGCTTGGACTCAGGTGCAACGGATCGGGCCAGTGCAGGTTATCCACCGCCGGGGTCGCGCGCGGTACTGTACAAGTACTTTCTTTTAATACAGTACAGGCGGCGTTCGGATTCCGAACGGTGCCGGAAATCCTAGTGTTCAGGCCCGGTTCGGAATCCGAACGAGGGACTGCACGATTCCGAACTTGGTGATCACCACCCAGTTCGGAGTCGTGTAAAGCGTCATTGGTTGTCAGATCCAATCCTTGCTGCGTCCAGTGTTCCCCCCAGCTATCGAGCCGCGATGGTAGTCGACCGACATCGATATGCGTGTCTTGACGAATTTCTTCCACAACGTGCTGGGCGACTATGCGCACCACCTTGGAGGCATGACCGAGGGCATGTCCGACGAGCTCCAGGTAATCCTGATCCAGTTCTATGGCTTCGGCGGGGGTTAACGGCTCATCGTGCAGGACGTACAGAGAACTTTGTAGGCGCCCGCTGAGCTGGTCTCGGCCACGACTCACCAAGCTGAGCCAGCGCGTCAATCTGAGCATGGTCAAGACGCGAGCAATGGTTTCACGGGAGGCTGATGCACCGCAGGGCACGCTCGACAGGTAGGGCTGCAGGTCCTCATAGCGCGGTGCGACCACGCCCTGGCCTTGCAGCATGAGTCGAAACACCTGCCAAGCGTTTCGCTCCAGCGGCGTCAGTCGACTATCCAACAGTAGGCGACGCGGCACGACTTTGTGTGATTGGCCACTGAACAGAAAGCCAGCCTGCAGCGCCTGGTTGGAGGGTTGTTCAGTGGTAGGGCGTGGGGGCCAGCGTTCACTCAACTGCTGGGTGCATTGCTGCAGGACGCGCTGCCAGCGACTGGAAGGAGCAGTGTTCATGTTCCGTTGCTGTACTGGTCGATCTGCTGCCAAACGATGGTCAAGCTGATCTGCTGCTCTTCGGCCAGCATCATCATGGCGTCGAGTTGATCCTCGGTGCCGTCCTGAGCGCGTAGCTGACACCAACGGCGCCAGAGCGCATGTTCCTGCGCTTCGCTCAAATGCTGAGGGCGGCCCTTACGGGTTTCTATCTTGAGCAGACGTCGGCGCAGGGCGGTTTCCGAATGCGCCAAGCCGAAAAATTGGTACATGATCGTGCTGCTGGCGCCCAGCTTGAGCGCTCGGTTGATCAATCGCTCGTTCTGCTCGTCACGTTCGGCTTGCTCGATTAACCGATGCAGCACCGGCGAGTCAATCTTGACCTCAACCCAGGGTACGGTGGCATGGGCCAAGCGCGACAGTGTGGAGGGCGGTAAGGATTGCAACAGGTAGATGTCGTCCTCACCCAATCCGAGTGCCTTGCAGCGCTGCAGGTTACCCAGCCTCAACTCGTGGAGCACCTGGGTCAGCATGGCCTGGTTGAGCACATTGAAGGACAGGCTCATGGCAGCTCCTTTGGTGAGTTGTCTTCAGGGGGAAGCGTTAAGTCGATCAGGCGACGGGCCAAGCGGATCAGACGATACAGCTTGATTATCAAACCGTCGGGCAGTCGCTCCAGACCCACATCCATGGCCGGACGATCTGGCAGCGGGAGTTGGTAGACCCCCAGTAACAGCTGCCCGAAAAGGGCTGAGGGCAGTTGCTTGCGATCCTCCCAGTTCACTTCGTCTTGAGCGCGCAGCAGGGCCAAGAGAAGTAGGTGAACGCCGGTCGCGCTAGACGCTGCAAGATCAAGTCGCTCGATGTTCAGAGCGAAGCCCAAGCCAAGCTTCTGATCGATGACGCTCTCAGGATGTCCGGCATAGGCCGCCATTTCCCGCGCCAGTCCGGCAATGGCTAAACGCAGTTGTTCGGGGGTATCCAGTGTTGGTGCGATGATCCATATGTCGTCGGTCGTGCAGGTTTCGATGGTCGGTGTTACTTCAGTGGCAGTGTCGCGATCAATCTGCTCGCGGATCTGCTGTGCGCGTGATAGAGGACTGACCGCTGACGCGACATTCGTTTCAGGTAGTGTGGGCAGCTCTTCTGGCATCGGTCTGACCTGGGCTCCAGGCTCAGTCGATTTGAAGTGGGATTCGTGAGAAAAGGGATGGAGTTTGTGCTCCGAGGTCTTGAACTCTGAGGATGGAGGTCGAGTTGCGGCTTCATCATCGCTAGGCAGATGGCTGTTCTCTGAAGGCGTGGTCACGACAACGCCAGGCGTCGATATGGCGTGTTGGGTATCGCTCATATCCAAGGCCAACATACGGTAGGACTGTCCGAGCAGCCGGCTCATTCGTTCGAGCAGTTCATCCTGGATATGTTCAAGGTTGAAGGCCTCAAGTTCGGCATCGAAGTAGGCTAGGGTATCGAGCCAGAACTCTGCGAACGTAAGGGCGGCGGTTGGATAGCGATTCCAGGTTTGCTCTGCTTGTCTACGCAGACTGATCAGGCGCTCGATCTGGGGCTTACCCAATCCCGCATACAGCGTTTGCGGAATGGCGGGTAGTAGGTATTCGAGGGTGTCGAGCATTCGGCTGATGTGTGACTGCGAAACCGGATACCCCCCAGCCGCGAGGCGTTTTGCCAGTTCGCGTTGCGAGAGCATCGTTCCATCCGATTCGAGCATGGCTTTGAGTTTAGCCACAGCCAGCGCACGCTCGATGAAAGTGAGTTGGCCGTGCAGATCGCTTTCGGCCAGATGGCCGAGTAGGGCGTTGATTTCATTGGTCCATGGCCGGAACAGGCAGTGAATGCGAAAGAAGCGTTCGTCGCGGGTTTCTTGCCACAGCTCGCCGAGAATTGCCAAGCGAGTATTGCCACCGTTGCGGATGATGAAATAGGTTTCTCCTGGGCGGCGAGTAATAGGTGGCGATTGATCCAAACCACGTTCACGGATAGATGCCTTGATATCGTCGTAAAGTGGATTACGGATGAAGCGCGGGTTGTGCTCATAGGGCCGCAACTGCTCCAAAGTGACCAGCATGGGCGTGTCGGTGAGTGGATCGGACAGCCGCTCCAGCTCCGGGCCCCGAGGAAAGTGGTCCTGCTGCAGCTTGCTGTTGATATCCTCCTGGCGGGGTTTCTTCATTTGAAAAACCTCAGTTAACGCCGGCTGCGCAAATGATCACCGACCTCAAACTTGACGATCTCGGCAGTCCCCAAACCTTCGAAATGTTGGGAGAGTTCGGCGAGGAACCAACCCATGGCCGAGCGCCCGCCTTGCAGACGAAAGACCACGGTGCAGTACTCCTCGCAAGGTGGCGGGTCTGGTCGAATCGACTGTTGAATGATGATGGGAAGTTGATCCAGCATCAAAAAACTCCTTGCTAAAAGCTGTTGGCATCAAGGTCGATAAAACAAAATGAATTTGCGAGAAACGCTGGCTTGGCGATTCTTGTCATCGAGCCTCCACGCATTTGCCTAGCGTCGAGATCGCTTCGTGCCATTCAGGAAACAGCTCGATGGCCAGCGCTTCCATGGTTTCCAACGCTGATGGTGTGCGTCGCCCAAGCGACTGACAAGTCTCGATTCGGTGGACCGGCTGGCCGAGGGAGGCGGCATTGAGATACGCCACCCGGTCCGGAATCACGGTTTCTAGCACCGAGATATTGGTAGCCTCGGCGAAGCTCTCGCGCAGGCTGCGGATGATCATCCGGGTGTCCACTCGATTGCCATTTACCTGGTTCAGTAGCAGTCGCAAGGGTGGCGGCGTAATGCCCAAGTGACGGAATGGTTCAAGTTCACTGAGCAGCTTCAAGGTGCCACGGTGGAGTTCGCGGGCAGCGAGCATTTCCGGTGTGATGGGGGAGAGGGCGATATCCGAGGCCAGAATGGCCATCTCCAGCAGTACGCTGCGCGCACCTTGGGTGTCGATCAAAAGCAGTTCGTAACTGGGGCGGAAGGTATCGAGCAGGTTGCGCAGCCGCAGTCGTCCATCAGGGGCATGCAGCAGCAACGTGCCAAGTCGACCCTGATCATCGTTGGAGAGGATCAGATCGAGTCCAGTGATCGCGGTAGTGGAAAGCACCTGTGCAGGATCTGTCAGGTTGAGTGCGAGCAGTTCGTACACACCCGCAGGAGCCGCATGGTGCATTGCATAATAGGTGGAGAGGGTAGGCTGGCTATCCAAGTCCAGCAACAGTACACGCAGTCCAGCATCCGCGAGAAGACCGCCGAGATTGGCGGCCACCGTGGTCTTGCCTACGCCACCTTTGGTGGAAACCACCGATACCACGCGCATAGCGTCAGTCCTGCTGCGCCAAGCGTTCGGTGACCCACTTCTCGATCTCCAGCGAGTCCCAGCCAACGGCGCGCAGTCCAATACGTTTTGCCTGCGGGAACCGGCCTTCCTTCATCATGTTGTAGATATGCGCGCGCTTGAAGCCAGTTTTCCTTTCCACTTCGTCGCGGCGCATGATATGGCGTTCAATCTGGGGGGCGGTAGTAGCTTCGGAAGCTGGCAATTGAATGGGCATACGGATCACTCCTAGGCACTGATGGTACGGTTAGGACGTGACAGGCATTAAAAAGGATCGGGCACGGTTTCACACCGCAAAATGCGACAGCATCGCTCGCAATTTTCGGTTTCATTCTGATCCGGCGACGCTGCGTTTGGCCGCTGCGAACTTATCCTCCAAGGTTCGCTGCGTGAAGCCCTGCTTTCCTGCATTGTGGGCCAAAAGGACAGAGATGATCGATGCTTGGCTCGTGAAGGAGGAATAGGCGTTACCTCCAGGCGAGTGCCCCAGCATGATGTCAATAAATGCGCCAATAAGGCGTAAGTAAGCTTTTTCGCTTCGCTCACTGGGAGGGCTCGTGGTGCGCAGGCGTGACAGCAAAGCGATATTTGCCTGCTGCAACTTCTCTCGCTCGGTCTTCAGCTCTTCTAGCAAAAGGTGGTTTCGGTCTCGTTGGACTTTGAGCGCCTCTAGTTCAACTAATAAGGCCTGATAAATATCAATCGTAAGAGCCGAGGTGGTTTGTCTCTCTATGTCGGTAAACAGAAAATCAGGTTTGTCCAAAGGATGGTACTGATTGAACCACTGCTTCAAATCTGTATGACGAATGGTGAGGTAGAGAGGATCGACGGTTTCGCCGGATTTCACCGTAATGCCCAGAGATCCGTACAACAACTCATTATTACGAATAGCATCCCACAGGATTTCTAGCTTTTGGTCCAAGCAAGGCCACTTTTTAAATTTTCGATTAGGAAAACCCTGTAAGTGCCGAACCTCTTTCGAAATTTGATGCTCTAATGCCATTAAGTGGCACCACCGAAACGCTATGTCTTCGGGCCGATAAAAAAGTTTAGCGTGGGGGTAATTGTTAATTTCTTCATCCATAAAGAAAAATCCTCGAGGATTTTCTGTTGGTTCGGTTCGCCAATTTCCTCTTATAAATCAAGTGGATGGCAGGGATCTGCGCAATGATGCTCGCCGAAGTTTCGTATTTTTTGGTGGGAAGGAGTGGGGATTCTCAAAAATGTTACAAGCACTTTGAGGTATTGGAAAGCTCTAATCAAGCTCAAACGGACGAGTCGCATTTCTCGAAATAGACTTCAGTTTCATAGAGGGCGGCCGCTAAACTGAGTGCAACACCATACCCTCAGGTAAGGTGTCGCCATGTTTTATACTGAACTAAGCATAGAAGAACGCGCCACGATTCAGGTCAGGCAATATCAGAAGCTCAGTCAGCGCGAAATAGCTCGGATGCTGGGCGTAGCCCCTCCACGATTAGCCGTAAGCTTCGTTGTCATCGATCCCTCAGCGCAGGCTACGTGGTGCATGCTGCACAAATCTATACCCGTGTGGCGCAAAGTCTGTTGTCCTTCCAAGAGGCTGGTGATGGGCGACGAGCGCTTTGAATGGGTGAGTCACTTGTTTCAAGAGCGCTTTTCTCCCAAGCAAATCGCGGGCAAGCTGCGGGTTATGAAAGTGAATTTTGAAGAAGCCTATGTCCGCCGCGAAACGATCTATAACACCATCTATGCGCTGCCTGTTGGGCAATTGCGCAAAGAGCTGATTCAGTGCCTTTTCCAAGGAAAAAGTACTCGCAGGCCGCGCTCCGGGGGGGGGGCGGCGCGGGCAGATCTCTTAGATGGTCAGTATTCACGTACGCCCGCCGGAAATCGAAGACCGTTTGATGCCTGGCCTGATTATCATTAGTGAACAGCCATACCGATTTTCGATGAATTCCACGTATATTTAAAAAGGACCTTCTGATGAAGACGATATCCAAACAATTCATAGGTATTTTAAAAACTCTGGCCATTGCATTAGGCGAGTACAACAAAAGAAACATTGTTCGGCAATAAATTGTATCAGCGTGTACATTGATGCTGCGGCAGCCATACACGGAGCTTGCTGCAATCGATTACCATCATGTGAATCATTGAGGTAGTCGATATGCAGCAATTAATAACTCTTCACCCGCTACTCAACCTAGCAAAAGCTAGATCGCTGGTGCTGATTGGTGAATTTCAGTTACTGACATAGTGAATGTCAGCTTAGATTTACCGCCATTGGAATAAGAGTGGGGAATATCTGTTTTTGCGACCGCAGAACAACCTTCGGTAACTATTAGCTCTGTCTCACCCACTTTAAATTTTAGTATTCCTTTCTCTACATGAAATAACTCAAAAGTACCTTGAGGGTGTCCTGATGAGGCAAATGTCTCACCCGGAAAGATCTCCCAGCGCCATAGCTCAATCATGTTTGGTCCGGTTGTCCCAGCAAGAAGCCGTGCTGAGCCTCCAAGGCTCCCGGTCCAAAGGGTAGGGATATCCTGGCTCTCGATAAGGTGTGCGGAAGGGGCGTCCGCCACATTCACAATATCAGCAACCGAAAGGCCTAAGGCAGCAGCGATTTTGCAAAGGATAGCGATGCTTGGGTTAGCAGTGCATTTCTCTATCTCAACCACCATGCCCTTGCTGACCCCAGAGCGACGGGAAAGCTCGTCCAAGGTGATTTTTTGCTTCTTTCGCTCTTGTTTGAGCTTACGGGCAACGGCCGCGCTAACGGTTTGAGCGTCGGCGCCAGGCTCGGTCGATATATTGACTATTTTGGTCATTGGTAGCTAATATGTAATGAAATTTAGGGTTAAAGGGGATTCTCTGATGCTGTCCGTACTTCCGTCAATCGACCAAGATGTTGTCCATTTGGCCCCTGAGTTCAGAGCGCTGAGTATTGTGGTGGAAGCTGCACCGATCGCCAATCCGGACATCGGCAAGGAAGCTTTGAATCGAGCCTGCCAATCGGTGACTGCGGGAGGTGCAGTTTGGGCCGATGCTCACCTGACAGCTTGGGCGGATCTCTTCAGAAAATTCGGTGCGAAGCCACAGCGCACTCCCTGCTCAGCTGAAGCTTTGCGCAAACGAGTCCTGCGTGACGGCAGCCTGCCTAGTATCGATCCGGTGGTTGACCTCTACAATGCCATCAGTATTGAGTACGCAGTCCCTGTCGGAGGTGAGAATGTCGAAGCGTATGTTGGCTCGCCGCGACTCGTCGTTGCTGATGGCACCGAACCCTTTGACACCATGAAAGAAGGCGCCCCAGCCCACGAGTATCCTGATTCGGGCGAGGTCGTTTGGCGGGACGACAAAGGGGTGACTTGCCGTCGTTGGAATTGGCGCCAAGGCGTAAGAACACGGCTGAGTGCAGATGCAAAGCACATGTGGTTCATTCTGGAAAGTCTGCCGGCCATGCCACTTGAAGCATTGACTGAAGCCGGTGACAAGCTGATTGAAGGCTTGCAACTGATGATGCCAGGCGCCCAGATTGAGAGCGCTATAATTGGCCCCGGCGCCAATTAATAAATAAGCGAGAGATACAGGCTGCTTGTGGGGATGCATATGGGGTTAAGTCCAATCTCGCCTCGCACGCAGCCTTTTTTATCGGCGGCATTCGCAGTGGCAACCACGCCCAACCACACCGCCCTGAAAAAACCTGCTGCTGAATCGAAGAAATCTGCACAACGCATGGAGTGGTTCAAGCGATCAGTTCTTCGGAGTCAGCCGGTCCTGTGACGATCTAATTGCAGAATCACACAATGGAGTCATGAACTATGTTTACCGGTCTTAGCGCATTTCCTTTGACACCAATGAATGAGCAGGGTGTAGACGAAGGAGCATTTACTCGTCTTGTGGAACAACTGGTGGCTGCGAAAGTGGATTCCATCGGGGCACTCGGATCTACAGGCAGCTATGCGTATCTTTCTCGTGCTGAGCGCTCTCGAGTCACGCAGCTGGCAGTAGAGGCCGCGGGGGATGTCCCGGTCATGGTCAGCATCGGGTCGCTGCGCACGCGTGATGTGCTTTTGCTGGCAGAAGACGCGCAGAAGGCGGGAGTCAAAGCATTGTTGCTGCCGCCTGTTTCCTATCAGAGGCTATCTGCTGAAGACGTTTTCTCGCTGTACGAAACGGTCACGGCCAATATCTCCGTCCCGCTGTGCGTCTACGACAACCCTGGCACCACCCATTTCGAATTTACTGATCAGCTCCACGGACGCATTGCCCATCTACCTAATGTGCGCTCCATCAAGATCTCAGGTGTTCCCGAAGCACCAGATCAGGCCAAGGCGCGAGTCGATCGTCTTCGGGCGCTGATTCCGGAGCACGTAACTATTGGGGTAAGCGGTGATGCGTTTGCCGCTACTGGCTTGAATGCAGGTTGCGAGGCTTGGTACTCCGTCATTGGAGGCTTGTTCCCCAAGACCGCAATGGCGATTACTCAAGCGGCCCTGTCAGGCGACGCCCAAGAAGCAACACGTCTGTCCGAACGATTGAAGCCCCTGTGGGCTCTGTTCAGCCAATTTGGCGGTAGCTTGCGGGTAGTGGCAACCGCAGCTGAGCTTCGTGGACTTACCAACTCCCCCAGCCTGCCGTTGCCGCTCAAAACAGTAAGTGGAGAAGGACGTCAGCGAATTGCCGCGGTGATAGACGAGCTCGAGTTGAACTGAACTGAACTGAAAAACACCTCTAACGCATACGCGGTGGCCAGGCTGTGCCATAGCAAATGGCGCAGCTCGGACGACATGGGAGTGCCGAGTTTGTGCGCTTCCCAGCTTCAGGGCTTTGCTTCGAATCGAGTAGCTCATGAGAGGGGAGCAATGAGAGAGGACACTGTCGTTATCGATCGATCCCCCAGGCGGATATCTCCTGGCAGTGCGCTCGCGCGATATGTGATGGCTGCAGCCCAGGCACGTACCGCTGATGGCGGGGCTGTAGTGGCGATTGTCTTGTTGGTGACGATGCAAGGAGGCAGCGGAAGCCTGGCTGGGCTACTAGCAGCGTGCATTACCGCCCCTCACATGCTCGGGCCTTTTGTAGCAAGGCGAATCGACCTGGCTGATGACGGCCGCAAAGTGATATCCACCGCTTGCGTCATCTACTCCATTGCTCTGGCAATTGCGGTCACCAGCTATACCCATGTCCATCCCCTGGTCACAGGTGTTCTCCTCGCTGTTGCAGGTTGCTGCGGTCCACTGCTAACGGGTGGAATAAGCAGCAGATTATCTGCCATCGTAGGAGGGGATCAGAGCGTTCAGAGACGTGCTCAAGGGTGGGATGTTGCAACCTATGGCATCGGAGGTACTGTTGGGCCCTCCATAGTGGCTGCAGTTTCTGCTTGGCTTTCTCCCGGGCAAGCCGCCCTGTACCTGGCAGCTGCAGCATTTTGTGCTGCATGGCTGGTCATGCTATTGCCCTATACCTCGCCTGATCATGGGGGAGATAAGCAAAGTGTCCCTAGGGCTTGGCAAACCGTTCTGCTGATCGGAAGAGATGGACGGTTACGTCGCACCCTGTACATGACCATGCTGGTGGCATTCGGTATGGCATCTCTGCCTATCACTGCAGTGCATATGACCCAGATCCTGGGCATCTCTGCAGCGAGCGCGGCTGCCATGACCGCGGCATATGGCATAGGTAATCTGTCCGGATCCATCGGCGTAATGGTGCGACCGTTACGTGGAAGCCCTGACCTACTGATGTCACGCTTGGGCTTTTGCATCCTGCTAGGCTTGGGCGGGGTCATGATGAGCAAATCACTCTCGTTGTCAATCGCTGCGTACTGGCTTGCCGGCACCCTGAACGCGTTCTTCTTCGCTGCCACCCTGGCGGCTCGCACAGAATATGCGCCCTCCAAAGGAAAAGGTCAGGTGTTCCTCTGGGTTGCCGCGATGAAAATCACTTCTGGTTCGGCTGGAACAGCAGTTGCTGGCGCACTCACTGGCTTCAGCGTGTACATCCCGCTGATGCTAGGGCTCATCATGGTAGGGGGAGGCGTCCTGCTTTCTTATGGCGAAAGAAAACTGAACCACGATTTTGAGTCGATCCAGTAGGTGACCCTGCCCCATCACGATCCATGAGGCAGTGCCAAGCAGTGCCTTAGAGTTTCAAAAACGTCGTGAAATGGTCTTTGTGATCCTTCAGAATCTCGTGAGGCAGGATAGTCGCGACGCTCCCTCGATGCTGCAGTCCGTGTGAAAGTACATGAGCAAGAATTTGCTCTTTCGTCATGTCTCCTGGCTTCCCGTCCTTGAAAGTAAACGCAACCCGCTCGGCCAGTTCTGGATCGGTGACCGATTGGGTGTAGTTAACAAACCACTGATTCGCCTTCGAAAATTCCTCTTCAAGTCGACGCAAATCTTGCCTTTGTTCGGTCACGACTGAATCAAACTCCTCCGGCTTTCCTTGCAGCCTGGCAATGAACAGCTGGTCAACAATGTTGATATGGGCAAGCCAATAAAATGCTTTCTCCATTTCCTCTGGAAAGCCCTTTGCCGCGGGAGCTTTCAAATGCTTGAACAGCTCCTCCTCGGACCATGCCTTGTATTTGTAAAGCGAGTGAAGAATGTTCGTGACGCTCATGACGTACTCCTGGATTTCTAAAATTTTTTGCTGTCCTGGACCTCCTAGCGGGAGAGCAGATGGGTTCTCCTTACCGCGGGATCGGAGCGATGGATGGACAGCCAAGCACAGTTGGACAAACGGAATAGTCACTATATTGACTTTTTTAGTCAATAGCTGGTAGCTTGGATGGGTGGCGACAGAAGCTGCCAGGGCAGACGAGCTAAGGGCAACTAGCCTGACACGGGCGGTGTGCGAGATACCGACCAATACTGCATTTGCTGATGAGGATGACCTCGTTTAGCACTTCAGATAAAGGTCCAGCATTGCTCGGGAAAGGCTCACAGCAGCAGCACTGAATTTCAGCAGGGCACCGCCTTACAGATGGCAGGCTCAGAGATGGCGAGAGGGTGTCTTAAATCATGAAGTACGTCAGCACACGGACGCCTGGTAAAGAATTCGAGTTCAGCGAGGTCCTCATGGGAGCTTATGC
The DNA here is from genome assembly GCF_056680425.1 of Pseudomonas sp. ASL3. NCBI lineage: Bacteria > Pseudomonadati > Pseudomonadota > Gammaproteobacteria > Pseudomonadales > Pseudomonadaceae > Pseudomonas > Pseudomonas sp. ASL3. The sequence continues at coordinate 1,953,477 of NZ_CM155281.1, forward strand.
TCCGGATGGAGGGCTGTTTGTTCCCCGCAAGGTTCCTCGCTTCAAAAAAGAGGATCTCCTGAAGCTTGAATGGCTGCCATTTCACGAACTGGCACGTCATGTAATCGAGCCATTCATGGGCGACTATATGCCTCAAGATGAGCTGTCTCGAATTCTTGAGGAAACATTTGATCGTTTCAAAAGTAAGGCTGTTGCCCCACTTTACCAGACTGCCAGCAACGAATGGGTTTTAGAACTATTCCATGGGCCGACGGGAGTATATCAAGACTTCGGCCTTCAATTGATGTCGCGCCTAGTTGAATACTCTTTATCAAAATCTGGAAAGAAAGCACTTGTCATTGGTTGCACCGGCGGAGACACCGGCGCCGCAGCAATAAAAGCCTTCAATGGCATGGAAGGCGTGACAGTGATTGTTCTGCATCCTTCCAAAGGAACCACGGATGAACATCGACGTCGCTTATTGACCACGGCAGAAGAGAATGTCGTTAACATTTCTGTTGATGGTGATTACTCGGATTGTCACCGGCTCTGCGAAAAAATCCTCAGAGGTGGAAATAAAACCGGCCAGCAACTGATTTCCTTTAACTCAATAAACTGGGTCAGGGTACTTGCACATCTTACATTCTATTTCTATTCATCGCTTCAACTAGGTGCTCCAGAAAGAGAAATTGCTTTCAGCGTGCCCACCGGAAATTTTGGTGCTCTTTATGCAGGTTACATCGCTAGAGAGATGGGGCTTCCCATTAGGCAGCTGATTGTAGCAACGAACGCCAACGCGGGCTTGCATAACTTCCTACAGTCCAATTTTTATAGCCGGAATGAGATTCGTAGTACCAATACTCCTTGCATGAATGTGTCGTTAGCCTCAAATTTTGAGCGGCTGCTATGGAGCATTCTCAATAGATGCGGTGACAAAGTGGCCAGGAACATGGAGCGGCTGGAGGTGGATGGCCAAATTCAATTGGAGAAAAATGAATGGTTAGAAGCGCGAAAACTTTTTGACTCGCTTGCGGTTGAGGACGCAGAAGCGTTTCGTAGCATTCATGAAGTATTTGTTGAAAGTGGATACTTGATCAGTCCTAATACTGCGATTGGATTACGAGCTGCTCGAGTAAACAGGCGTAGCTTACTGATCCCCATGATCTGCTTGGCGACTACGCATCCGGCAACCGCTGCCTCAGCTCTTGCTGAAGCTGATGTGCCGTGTCCAATCAGGAATGCGAGTGCTCAGCCCTTATCTAATGACGAATGTATTTCAATCCCCAATGATGTCGGCATCCTTATGGAGCTCATCAAGGATATATCCAAAGACACGATGTCTCGCTCGCTATAAACCTGGAGTCAGAGATGAAGCGCGTTTTAGATAAGGTCGATGAAAAGATACTAGAAGAGCTTACTCGCAATGCACGGCTTGCTCATAATGACATTGCATTGAAGGTAAATCTATCTAGGAATGCCGTCAGACTCAGGATTGAGCGGTTAGAGCGAGATGGATATATTAAAGGCTACACCATAGTAAAAGGAGCGCCGACGTCCGAGGCTGGGCCAATTAATGCTCTGGTCTTTGTTTATCGTAAAGACAGGATGCGCGGTGCTGATGTGGTGCGTTCAATTATTTCAATACCTGAGGTTATATCATGCAATGTTATGAGTGGAGATCTTGATATTGTATTGACAGTCGAAGCAACAAGTTCGGATCGTATTCATAGAGTTTGGAATGATATCTCAGCTTTGCCGGGAGTTCTTAATACGGTCACGTCTTTTGTTTTGTCTTGCACCAAGTAACTCGTTAAAAAAGCAAAATGGCTCTTGTGCGAGCATTTTGCTCGTAATAATGATCTGTTTGCCATATTCGGATGAGCACAGCAGCAGCTTAGTATTTCGGTACCGAGAACATAACAATGAGGCCCTTATCGTGACTGAATATAAAATTGCTCTGCTTGGCTTTGGCGGTGTAAACCGTGCTTTAGCTCAACTCATTGCAGACAAGAACGAGCGTTGGGCTCATGAGTTGGGCTTCACGCTCAAAATTGTGGGTGTCAGTGATCTTTACCTGGGCTCCATCATCAACAAGAACGGGTTGAATGCCAAAGAACTGGCTGCAGTTCCTGCGACAAAAGGCGGCTTTCGCACTCTGCCAACAGGGAGTGCTGAACCTGCCAATGAGACAGTGATCCGCTTCTCGGACGCCGATATTATCGCTGAAGCAACCTTCACCAATCCTGTGGACGGTGAGCCCGCCACCACCTTCTGCCGCTGGGCCCTGGAAAAAGGCATCAGCGTCGTCACGACCAACAAAGGGCCTGTGGCGCTGCATGCTGAGAGTCTGAAAAAGCTGGCCGAAAGCACCGGTGCACATTTCGAGTTTGAAGGCTCAGTGATGAGTGGCACCCCAGTCATCCGTCTGGCTCAGGAGTTACTCGCTGGCGCGGAAATCACCGAGTTCAAAGGGATCTTGAATGGTACGTCGAATTTCGTACTTTCCAGCATGGAAACGGGTCTCGATTTCGCGGATGCCGTCGCCAAAGCCCAAGAGCTGGGTTACGCAGAAGCTGACCCAACGGCAGACGTGGAAGGGCATGATGTTCGTCTCAAAGTCGTGATTCTGGCTAACGAGTTCCTCGGCGCCAAGCTGACCCCGAGTGATGTCTCGTGCAAAGGCATCTCGGAAATCACTGCCGACGATATTGCCGAGGCTGCGAAGTCGAAGGCTCGCTGGAAACTGATTGGTAGTGCTCAAAAGCTGAAGGATGGCTCCGTTTCTGCCTCGGTGAGTCCTCAATTATTACCTCTGGACGATGCGCTGGCAGGAGTGAGTGGCGCCACTAATGCGATTACGTTCAGTACCAATATTCTTGGCCCTGTAACGGTTTCGGGGGCTGGTGCCGGTCGATATGAAACGGCCTTTGCATTGCTCTCCGACATCGTCAGCATTCATAAGAAAAAAATCAAGACAGGTAAATGATCATGAATAGCTTGAGTCTTTCGCTTGCTGCTGATTATAAAGCCATAACAGTCCTGAGCCCTTATGACGGTTCGGCGGTCGGTGAGGTAACCGATATCCCTGCTTCATCGGCCACCATGATAATTGAGACAGCGAAGCTTGGTGCGCAAATAGCCAGGGGATTACCAAGACATGAACGTGCTCGGATCCTGGAAAAAACGGCTGCCCTGGTTGAGAGCGATAAGGATGCGTTCGCCAGTCTGATCGTTGCAGAGTCCGGGAAGACTATTAAGCAAGCAAGGAAAGAGGTTCTACGCTGCATCAACACGTTGAAGCTGTCCGCCGAAGAAGCCAAGCGCAATGCAGGCGAAGTAATCCCATTCGACTCCTATGTCGGATCCGAGTCTCGCCAAGGCTGGTTCACTCGTGAGCCTCTGGGTGTGATTGTTGCGATTACTCCGTACAACGACCCTCTCAACCTGGTAGCTCATAAGTTGGGGCCTGCGATCGCCGGCGGCAATGCTGTTGTTCTCAAGCCCTCCGAACTCGCGCCGTTATCAGCCATCAAGCTGGTCAGTTGCCTCAATGCCGCCGGCCTGCCCACCGAGGTTGTCTCCGTCGCAACTGGAGGGACGGCCTTGGGCAAAGCGCTGGTCGCCCATCGTGCGGTGCGTATGGTGTCCTTCACGGGTGGTTTTGTTACCGGTGAGCAGATCTCTCGCAACGCCGGCCTCAAGAAATTGGCAATGGATCTTGGCGGCAATGCCCCAGTCATCGTGATGGGTGACTGTGCTCTGAACGAAACAGTTGAATCTTGCGTGTCAGGTGCGTTCTGGGCCGCAGGCCAGAACTGCATCGGTACTCAACGAATTCTAATTGAAGCAAAGATATATGAAGAATTCAAAAAGACCTTTGTTGAGAAAACAAGCGCTTTAGTCGTAGGAGACCCGGCTGACGAACGAACGGATGTTGGCCCAATGATCACTGAAACGTCAGCAAAGCGCACCGAAGAAGTGGTCAATGAGGCCATTGATAAAGGGGCAAATCTCTTGATTGGCAACGTACGCCAAGGCTCGCTTTATTCACCGACAGTCCTGGAAAATGTAAGCCAGAACTGTAAGGTGTGGTACGAGGAAGTATTCAGTCCGGTCGTAATTCTTCAAAGTGTGGATTCACTTGATGAGGCACTGACGCTGGCTAATGCCCCAGAGTACAGTTTGCATGCCGGTATTTTTACCAGCAATTTAAATGTTGCCATGAAAGCGGCCAAGCAACTTGAAGCGGGTGGGGTCATGATTAATGACTCGTCCGACTATCGTTTTGATGCGATGCCGTTCGGCGGCTTCAAATACGGAAGCATGGGCCGCGAAGGCGTACGCTTTGCTTATGAGGATATGACGCAGCCAAAAGTCATTTGCTTGAACGGCGCTGCTTGATGGTTTCTTGACTGTTACCAGGGATAGATAGTTATCCAGAGGATAAACTCTGATCCTCGATAAGGCTCTTCTGCCTGGAAGGGCCTGGTCAAAATTATCATGCTCAACTTCAGAGTTGATAACATAAAAACACAGTAACTGAAGAGGATTTAGCTATGCGTCCCGACAAAAAAAATCTGGCAACGCTATCGGTGGCTACTCTGGCTGTTCATGGCGGTAATGTCATTGACACCACTACGGGTGCGGTCCGTACTCCGCTGGTGATGGCCAACTCTTATCTGCTTCCGGATGACCCATCAACGATGGATTGGTCCAGTCCAGACGGCCTCGTGTACACACGAAATCAGGGTCATAACCAGGTGTGTCTGGAGAAAAAGCTTGCAGCGCTTGAAGGTGGTGAAGCGGCGGTTGCATTTGCTACTGGGGTGGCGGCACTCCATTCGATATTTTTCACCTTTTTGAAAAGCGGTGATCATATCCTTGTCAGCGATGTCACCTACGAGGCCGTCTGGCGTCTCTTTGCTGAGCTTCTTCCGGAGCGTTATGGCATTGAAGCCTCATTTGTCGATATGGGTGATTTGGAGGCGGTTCGGCAAGCGATCCGGCCTAATACCAAATTGATCCATACCGAGACCATTGCAAACCCGACGACAAAAGTGGCCGATATCGCCGCGATCGTTGAGATCGCTCATGCGCATGGGGCACTGGCTTCCATTGATGCAACCTTTACCCCCCCTCCATTTTTCCAGGCCATCAAGCATGGCGCAGACCTGGTCGTCCACTCCCTGACCAAATACATCAACGGTCACGGAGACTCTATGGGCGGGGTGGTTATCGGTTCCACCGAGCTGATCACTAAAATCAAGCATGACGCTCTTGTTGATCTCGGTGCGATCATCTCTCCGTTCAACGCCTGGATGATCATGCGTGGCTCTGTCACGTTGCCTCTGCGATTGAAGCAGCATCTGAGTTCAGCCGAAAAACTGGCTGCATTTCTCGCGTCCGATGAACGTATTGCCTACGTGTACTATCCTGGGCTGCCATCCCATCCACAGCATGAGTTAGCCCGTCGGCAGTTCGCGGGCCGCGGCTACGGAGCCATGATGGCATTTGCTGTCAAAGGCGATCCAGATACCCAGAATCGGTTTGTTTCGAATCTGCGGATCATCACGTCTGCGGTATCGCTAGGGCATGATGAATCTCTGATCGTTCATGTGGGGGCAGAAGGTCGAGGCGGCTTTGACAAGTACCCTGAAGAGTTCCGCACCTACGGCCACCTTCGGTTTTCGGTTGGGCTCGAGGATCCGGATGACTTGATCAAAGATATTTCCATCGCCTTGGACGAGACATTCAACTGATTTGAGCGCCCATGCTGAGGCACCCCTCAAGCTGCGGGCTTCAGTTTGAGGTGTGACGCATCGCTGAAACATGGGTCTTTACGGTTAACCCTCTTTTGCCCCCCCGTACCAGGGGGCTTTTTTTAGAAGTTGATGGGTTCACATCATCTGATCCGCACAAGAGGGGGGGTCAACGCGCTAAATGCTAAATCCGTCCGGGCTGCGCTGGACTTTGTCATTGGAGGGCCATACATGGCTTGGGTGTGTTTGATTTTTGCGGGATTACTTGAGGTTGTTTGGGCTTTTTCGATGAAACAATCTGAAGGCATGACGAAGCTAGGACCTACTATCGTTACCTTGGTGATGGTAATAGCCAGCTTTGCCCTTCTGTCGTTTTCGATGAAAAGCCTGCCGCTTGGCACGGCCTATACAATCTGGACGGGCATTGGTGCAGTCGGTGCGTTTGCCGTCGGTATAATGCTGTTGGGCGAGCCAGCCAGCCTTATGCGTGTTGTCGCTGCTGTTTTAATCATCAGCGGTCTTGTGATGATGAAGCTGGCTTCAGCTTAAGGTTCTTCGTGGCCGATTGAATTTCGTATTTCCAGCATATGATCAGCCGTTGAAAAGGCGACGTTCTTGCTGATCGCCCCTCCTAAGCGTAAACCGACTCTCGGTGTCTCAAGGGGCAGAAATATCGCTGGTTTTCTCTAGGTCAAGCGTGAATCAGCTAGATAAAAGTTGGTCGCGGGAGTATGTTATCAAGGGCATGAATGAGGGTGGTCTTATGCATGTGCGGTATAAGATTATTCAAAAAAACTTCCTTTGAGTAATTTAAATGCTCGCGGCGCTTAAGCAATATCCGTTGTCGGTAAAACATCTGTTTCTCGGTTCCTTCCTTCTGTCTTTGGGACGCGCGATCTCATTACCCTTCCTGGTTATTTATCTATCGTCGGCTTTTAAGTTGAGGGTCGGAGACATCGGGCTGATGGTCGGAGGGGCCATCTTTCTTGGGTCACTGTTAAGCCTATATGGCGGCTACTTGACCGATCATTTATCAGGTTTCAAGCTCATTCTCAGCTATACCGCATTTTTCATTGCGGGCTTTATTGGCATGTGCCTCACTGACACGATAGCCATATTTTTTATCTTTCTTGTGGCTTTCAACTTTGCCTACTCGGTGATCGATGTCGCGATGAAGGCGGCTTTTGGCAGAATATTACCTGCGCAGGAACAAACACGTGCATTTTCCATTCGCTACACGATAACGAATATCAGCCATGCCGTGGGTCCATTTGCGGGGGCATGGTTGGCACAGTTGGAACTCAAAATTCCTTTTGTTACATCCGCTATGTTAGGTATTTGTTTTTTCTTGATTTACTGGCGCTACGGTGATCGAACAGCGGGTTGGAGCATACCCGAAAGCACACCCGCCTCATTTTTTTCGGTGGTTAAAGTGCTTCTGGATGATCGTCGTTTGGTTTATTTTACGCTGGGTGGAGTCCTTTGTTCCGTGGTGCTCGGCCAGTTTACGGCCTACCTCTCGCAGTATTTAGTCGCGACCCAAACCCCAGGTTTTGCCTATGAAGTTATCAGTACCGTGTTAGCGGTCAATGCCACTGTGGTAGTGGTTCTGCAGTACGTGATTGGTCGACGTATTGAGGAGCAGCACCTCGATACATGGCTCATTATTGGGCTGGTTCTTTTTTTGGTCGGAGTCGTCGGCTTTTCGATGTCCAATGCGGTCGTGCATTGGGCACTGGCGATGGCCGTATTCACGCTGGGTGAGATCATCATCTTTCCTGTGGAATACATGTTCATTGACCGCATTTCGCCATTGGCTCTACGAGGGATATATTACGGTGCCCAAAATCTTTCTAATCTCGGGGGCGCATTAGGGCCTGTACTGTGTGGCTGGGTCTTGTCGAGCCTACCGCCAGTTTCGATGTTCGTGATGCTGGGTGTGTGTATTGTGGTCGGCGGATTTTTCTATCGCGTGGGATCTTCGATATCACGATCAGTGAAGGCGTAAGTAAAAACACATCACGGGGCCGGGGCTTGCTGATGATGAGTACATTGCACTATCCAATGACGCCACCAGGACCCTTGAACCGTTAATAAAGACATCACAAAATAATTTCCAGTCAAGCAAAATGCTCTCTGTGGCGAGCGTTTTGCTCGCAACATTGATCGGTTTGCCATATTTGGGCTGGCCCCGCATTGGCGTAGTATTTCAGTACCCAAACATGAGCGCGAGGCGCTTGTCGTGACTAAATAAAAATAGGACACAATAGTCGGCACTGAAAATTAAAACAGTGCCTGCCAGCTGCCCGTGAATGGGTGAATTACTAATAAAAATGTGGCCGTCGTGTCACTGGCTAAAAGAGTTGCCAAACATACTACGGTCAAAGCTGTTAAATCGTTAACTGCCCTTAAATCAAACTACAATATCTAGGGATTCTCATATGATTTCGCTTCGAAAGCTCTCCATATTCGTACTTTTCCCACTGTGCGCGAATGTCGCGCTGGCCAAGGAATACAAAGAACTGCGGTTTGGCGTTGATGCCTCTTATGCACCGTTCGAGTCCAAAGCGGCTGACGGCAGCCTTACGGGGTTTGATATCGACCTGGGCAACGCAATCTGTGCCGAGCTGAAGGTCCAGTGCACATGGGTCGAGAGCGATTTCGACGGCACGATTCCGGGCCTGAAGGCCAACAAGTTCGACGGCGTGCTCTCTTCTATGACGGTGACCCCAGCCCGCGAGAAAGTCATCGATTTTTCGGCGGAGCTGTTCTCCGGTCCAACCTCTTACGTGTTCAAGAAAGGTTCTGGCCTGAGCGAAGAGGTCACTTTGCTGAAGGGCAAGACCGTAGGCTACTTGCAAGGAAGCATCCAGGAAGCCTACGCCAAAGCAGTTCTGGACAAGGCAGGCGTGAAAACCCAGGCCTATCAGAACCAGGATCAAGTGTATTACGACCTGACTTCCGGCCGTCTCGACGCAGCGATCCAGGACATGCTGCAAGCCAAACTGGGCTTTTTGAATTTGCCACAAGGCGCCGATTACGAAGTCAGCCAGCCAGTCGACAGCGAGTTGCTGCCAGCCAAAACAGCTATCGGTATCTCCAAGGGCAACAAGGACCTCAAGGTCTTTTTGGATAAAGGCATCCAGGCGTTACACAAAGATGGCACCTACGATTCGATCCAGAAGAAATACTTCGGTGATCTGAATCTCTACAGCGGCAAATAACGCCCTGGCGCCCGCTTTCAGGGTGGGCGCTTTTTTATCGCTATAGGTCCCTGAATCATGTTTGAAATACTGTTACAGACAATCGGGCTCTCCACGTACAGCTTGAAAGGGTTCGGTCCTCTGTTGCTGGAAGGCACTTGGATGACCGTCAAGTTATCGATACTGTCGCTGTTGTTGAGTGTCCTGCTCGGCCTGATCGGCGCCAGTGCCAAACTCTCCAGCGTCAAGCTGCTGCGGATCCCGGCTCAGATCTACACCACAATGATTCGCGGGGTGCCGGACCTGGTGCTGATGCTGCTGATCTTCTACAGCCTGCAAACCGGGCTGACCGTTATCACCGTGGCGCTGGATTGGGAATACATTGAGATCGATCCGTTCGCTGCCGGGATCATCACCTTGGGCTTTATCTACGGTGCCTATTTCACCGAGACCTTTCGCGGGGCGATGCTCGCTGTGCCCCGTGGGCAGATGGAAGCGGCCACTGCCTATGGCTTGAGCCGCGCTCAGCGTTTTCGTTACGTGGTCTTCCCGCAAATGATGCGCTTCGCTCTGCCGGGCATCGGAAATAACTGGATGGTGATCCTCAAGGCCACCGCGTTGGTATCGATCATCGGCCTGGCGGACTTGGTAAAGGCCGCTCAGGACGCCGGTAAAAGCACCTATCAACTGTTCTATTTTCTGGTGTTGGCGGCGCTGATCTATTTGGTGATTACCAGCGCTTCGAACTATGTCCTGCGCTGGCTCGAACGGCATTACGCGGCAGGTTCCCGGGAGGCTGTACGATGATTGAACTCTTGCAGGATTACTGGAAGCCTTTCCTCTATAGCGACGGCTACCACATCACCGGCCTGGCCATGACCCTGTGGTTGCTCAGTGCCTCGATCATCATTGGTTTTCTGGTGTCGATCCCGCTGTCCATTGCCCGGGTTTCATCCAAGTGTTGCGTGCGCTGGCCGGTACAGTTCTACACCTACCTATTTCGCGGTACGCCGCTCTATATCCAGTTGCTGATCTGCTACACCGGGATCTACAGCCTGGCTGCGGTCCGTGCACAACCGGTGCTAGATGCGTTCTTTCGCGATGCGATGAACTGCACCATCCTCGCGTTTGCCTTGAACACCTGCGCCTACACCACGGAGATTTTCGCCGGAGCGATTCGCAGCATGGCCCACGGCGAAGTCGAAGCCGCCAAGGCCTACGGCCTAACGGGCTGGAAGCTCTATGCCTACGTGATCATGCCGTCGGCGCTGCGCCGCTCGTTGCCGTACTACAGCAACGAAGTGATCCTGATGCTGCATTCGACCACGGTAGCCTTCACCGCAACCGTCCCGGACATCCTGAAAGTCGCTCGTGACGCCAACTCGGCGACCTTTTTGACCTTTCAATCGTTTGGTATTACCGCGCTGATCTATCTGATGGTCACCTTTGCGCTGGTCGGTCTGTTCCGCATCGCCGAACGTCGCTGGCTGGCTTTTCTTGGCCCGGCTCATTAGGACTTAGCGCTCCATATGGCCGCTCATCAGGCCACGGGCTTTGTCGCCGGTTGCGACGTCTACGCAGCGGCGACCCATTTTCCCTTAGAGGATGATTGCGCACATGTACAAATTGACTGTTGAAGAACTACATAAGAGTTACGATAGCCACGAAGTGCTCAAGGGCGTTTCTCTGAAGGCCAAAACCGGTGATGTGATCAGTCTGATCGGTGCCAGCGGCTCGGGCAAAAGTACCTTCCTGCGCTGCATCAACTTTCTCGAAACACCCAACGACGGTGCCATGAGCCTGGACGGCAAGCAGATTCGCATGGTCAAAGACCACCATGGTATGCGCGTGGCCGACGACGCCGAACTGCAACGATTGCGCACCCGTCTGGCCATGGTGTTCCAGCACTTCAACCTGTGGGGACACATGACCGTGCTGGAAAACATCACCCTGGCCCCGCGCCGGGTGCTGGGTGTTGGCAAGAAGGACGCAGAAGATCGCGCCCGACGTTATCTGGACAAGGTCGGCCTGCCGGCCCGTGTGGCGGATCAATACCCGGCGTTCCTTTCCGGCGGCCAGCAACAGCGGGTGGCGATTGCCCGTGCACTGGCCATGGAGCCGGAGATCCTCCTGTTCGACGAACCCACTTCGGCACTTGATCCGGAGCTTGTAGGGGAAGTCCTCAAAGTCATACAAAAGCTGACTGAGGAGGGGCGCACCATGCTGATGGTCACGCACGAAATGGGTTTTGCGCGACAGGTTTCCAGCCAGATACTGTTTTTACATCAAGGTCGAGTCGAGGAGCAGGGCGGGGCAGAAATTCTGGAAAACCCACACAGCGAACGCCTTCAACAATTCCTGTCTAATGGGCTGAAGTGAGAAAAACTGACAATGGATGCGAAGGGAAACAAGCCCAATGCTTCGCCGCCATTGGAGCGTATCGACACAGCGATCATTGATATATTGCGTCATAACGGGCGGATCACTTATGCGAAACTTGCGTCGCTGGTGCACCTAACGGTAAGGCCTTGCTAGCAGCGTATACGCAAGCTGGAAAAGCTAGGCGTGATTCGCGGCTATGGCGCGTTCATTGATGTGAAAAAGGTCTCACCGGGATTGTCGCTACTGGTGTTGGTCACCTTATCCAATCAGAGCGGGCGCACCGTACAAAAAGCCTTTGAAGCGAGCATCAGCATCTGTCCGCAAGTGCTCGAATGCCAATGTATCAGCGGCCCATTCGACTATAGCCTGCGCATGCGCTGCAAGGACATGGAGCATTACCGCGCGCTCACGTAAACTTGGTTGGAGAATGATGAACTATATATCAACAAGTTGGTTGCCTACCTTGAGCTGGATGTAGTTAAACACTCATCCATACACTACGACTAGCTGTCAAAAAGGGGGGCGGAGCAAAAAAACAGGACCACTCGGAGTGAGGGTAATGAACTTAGCTCTATGAGATGAGCCGATAAAGGCCTGAATTTCATCGATTAGCATTCAGCTGAGAAAATAACAACAATTTCTGACTCTCGGATAACTTGCCAATGACGCTCAACCTAAAGTTCAGCCACAAAGTGCTGTTCACCGCATCGCTCGTGGTCATTACAGCGTTTTCATTGTTTACCCTCTACAACGATTATTTTCAGCGCAACGCTATACGTACCAATCTGGAACGCCACCTTGAGGAAATGAGCAAGATCACGGCAAGCAGCGTCCAGGCCTGGCTGTCTGGACGTGTTCTGCTGGTAGACAGCATTGCTCAGACAATTGCCAACGACAATGCACCGGACAGTGTGGTGCGCCTGCTGGAACAGAAGTCTGTGCTTTCAACTTTTACCTTCACCTATCTTGGCGGTGCTGATGGCAGTTTTGCCATGCGTCCAAAAGACGAATTGCCCGCCGACTATGACCCACGTACACGGCCTTGGTACAAGGATGCCCTGGCTGCTGGTGGTACCACGCTGACTGAGCCATATCTGGATGCATCCACCGGCCAACTAATGATGACCATCGCTACCCCGATTCGCCATGAAAACCAACCGCTCGGCGTGGTCGGTGGCGATCTGACTCTGGATACATTGGCGAAAATTGTCAGCTCACTCGACCTTGGGGGTATCGGTTATGCCTTCTTGGTCAGTGCCGATGGCAAGATACTCGCCCACCCGGATAAAGATCTGGTGATGAAGAATCTTAGCGATATCTACCCGCAGAACACTCCCACCATCAGCACCCGTTTTAGCGAGACCGAACAGGCCGGTGTGCCGAGTATTCTGATGTTTTCTCCGGTCAACGGCCTGCCATCGGTGAACTGGTATATCGGCCTGTCCATTGACAAGAAAAAAGCCTACGAGGCGTTAGGTGATTTTCGCGCTTCTGCCATTTTTGCCACTCTGATTGCTGTGCTAATCACGCTTCTTCTACTGGGCATGCTAATCCGCGTACTGATGCACCCTCTACGGTTAATGGGGAAAGCCATGCGCGACATCGCCCAGGGGGAGGGCGATCTGACCCGACGCTTGGACATGCATTCGCAGGACGAGTTTGGTGAATTGGCCCGGGACTTCAATCTCTTCGTGGAGCGTATCCATCACTCAATATGTGAGGTGTCTTCAGCGACCGAACAAGTCAATGAAGTGGCAAAGCGGGTGATGCTTTCCTCCAGCTCATCCATCGCAAACTCCGACGAACAGGCCAACAGAACCAGCAGCATCGCGGCAGCGATCAACGAGTTGGGTGCTGCCGCTCAGGAAATCGCCCGCAATGCCGGCGACGCCTCCCTTCAGGCGTCCGATGCGCGCCTTCAAGCTGAGGGCGGCCGCCAGGTGGTGGCTCAGACGATCAATGCCATGAACGAGCTGTCTGGGAAAATTCGTGCGTCCTGCAGCAACATTGAGACGCTGAACGGCAAGACGGTGAACATCGGCCGGATCCTTGAAGTGATCAAGGGTATCTCTGAACAGACCAACCTGCTGGCGCTGAACGCAGCTATTGAGGCGGCGCGGGCCGGTGAGGCCGGTCGCGGCTTTGCCGTGGTAGCGGATGAAGTACGCAGCCTCGCATACCGCACTCAGACATCAGCGCAGGAAATCCATGCGATGATCGAGGAGCTTCAGGTCGGCGCCCGCGAGGCGGTTCTGACCATGAGCGAGAGCGAGCGCTACAGTACGGATGGTGTGATTATCGCCAACCAGGCTGGCGAACGGCTCGGCAGTGTCACCCAGCGTATCGGCGAAATCGATGGCATAAACCAGTCAGTGGCTACTGCCACCGAAGAGCAGACAACCGTAATCGACTCGCTGAATATGGACATCACCGAGATCAAATCCCTCAACCAGACAGGCGTGGAGAACGTCCAGGCTACCTTGCGCGCCTGTGCCGACCTCGAACAACAGGCCAGTCGACTTAAGCATCTGGTGGACAGCTTCCGTACTTGAGGTGAGGGCATCGAAAGATGCGTCATTTGGCGCTCTTGTCAGATGCAATAGGAAAATCAGACACATTCACGTAACCGAGCGAGTTTATGCCGCTGACTATTTGCAGATTTCTCAGCCCAGTTTGAGCCGCCAGTTATCGACACTGGAGACACATGGAGCCGAACAGCTTGGATCCGGCTCATCATCGTCTGATTGCCGCCGTTGGTTTCCCGCTAAGTAGTGCAGCCGGCGAGCCGGTGACTGGAGCTGTCAATCGTATGGCCAGAAGTGGTCCCAAACCGAATTTTTAATCATCCGTTAAAAAGAAACTCGACCGGTAATGCATTTTTGCACTTCACCACCAACCCAGATGCTCTCGCCAATTTGTTCCACCTCAATTCGTCCGCGACGTCCTAAAGCAGTACCTTGACGGGCGACGTACCGTTTAGGCATCAGGCCGGCAGGAATTAGCCATTGGGCAAGGCTGGCATTGAGACTGCCAGTAACAGGATCTTCCGCGGACCTGTTGCCAATGAAGGCCCGCACTTCGATATCTGCTTTTGCATCTGGCCCGGTCCAGGGTGCAATGACGCCTACACTTAGCCCGCCCAGCGCTGCATAGTCTGGATGTATCGCCAATACTTCTTCACGCGATCGCAGCATTACGGCAACCCAGCCAGGGCCATTATCTGCCCACTGGCTCGCGAATACGCGGTCAGGCTGAACGCCCAACCCAGAGATGATGCGTTGTAAAACTTCGTCTTCAACCGCGCCTCCGCGTAGCAAGGGCGGCGCGGCAAAAGCCAGGCGAGAATCGTCGCATCGAATGCGAACTAAACCCGCACCGCACTCCTGAATGACTTCTTTGCCAGGCGGGAGACCATTATTCTCTAGCCACACATAACAGCTGCCCAAGGTAGGGTGACCAGCGAAAGGTAGTTCACGCGTTGGTGTGAAGATGCGTACCCGATAATCCGCCTCAGGACGGGTGGGCCGCATCAGGAATGTAGTCTCGCTAAGGTTTGTCCAACGTGCGAACGCGGCCATTTGTTCGGTGGTCAGTTCATCAGCGTCGCTTACGACTGCGAGGGCATTGCCTTCCAGGGGCTTACTAGCGAATACATCGACCTGGTGAAAATTAAGTGTATTGGGCATAAAGCTCTCGTAGGTCGGGCTGCCATTGGAAAGGTAACCCTAAGTAGATCGCAGGATCGTGTCCACATACTTAATTGATCAGGAATTAGGCACTGCGTGATGCCGTCCAGTTTTGCGGCAGCAACTCGGCAATCTTGCTTGCTCGCTGCATCGGTAGGTGCGTGAGTACCTCCCTCAAAAGGGAACGGTGCCGGCAGCCGCTTTGGTGAGGCAGCATTGCGCGAAATTTGGGTGTCTCGCTTTTTTTTTGCAAAAGAGCACCGCTGCAAGCGGGGTGCTCGATTCTTCGCAGACGGAAGGTTATCCCGAGATGCTGTGGTGACTGGGCGTGACATTGGGCAGGGAGTAGCGCGAGCCAGGGATGTCTAATGCATAACTGAATGGGGTACAGGCGGGCAGGTCGAGATGATCGTTTAGCAAGGTGCCTATCGTTCCGGACCCATAAGCAACGAGATGCCGAGCGTCACAAACTCCAGGTTGTCCTCGATGGTGCTCAGTGCCCCGCGTACGCTCCCGCCGACATCTGTCGATCCGCGCTGCTCAACCCACAGCACAACACTCCATGATGGCAGCCTCTAGGGCGATCTGATTTTCGTTGAGCTTGAAGAGCAGGGAAGGGAGAAGATCTTTGTCTGCCATCGGTTAATCCTCCATTGAAAGAGGAAAGCGTAGCAGCAAACAACAAAAAGCCCGCGTGTGGGCGGGCTCTGTGCCGATGGTGCCAAGTCCTTTTGGCCCGCTCAATCTGAGCTAAATTCTGTGAGTAATTCGTGAAAAGGATGTCGTAGATACGAAAGGCCCGGCGCTGGGCCAGGCTTCAGATTTTCATCTGCTCAAACTTGCCCGGAACTGAGAATTTCCACGGAGCTCGGTGCGCCATCCCTCCGAATCCGTGCGCCACGCCATCTAATCGGCCTTCCCCCGAACAACCCTTCCAGCCTTCACCTCATCCGCATACCCATTCAGCTTCTCCTCGCCTGCAATGAATATCACGCACATGCGAAACACAGCCTGAGCGTCCGACCCATTCCCGGCTAGGTTAAGGCGCTCAGCGATCCGCATCAGCTCGACGGCTGACCACTTCAGATCGGAGGCGACACCCTGTAGGTCGCGCTTCATGTCTAGTTCTGGTTTGCTCAATTCCATGATTTACTCCTATAAATCTCCTTCGCACAGATTGCTATTGGATGCCGGCCCTGACGACGATGCCAATATCGATCTCTTTCGCATACGCCCGTATCGCGTCTTCGGCGTCGTTGAGGCCCCGGACCATCTCTAAAATCTTTTTTGCCTAATCCTCAATACCGGCATCGCTCAATCGAACCACGATACCCAGCAGGTCGACCGACGCAGCTTGGCGATCATCATTTTCAAGCGCTCAATCTCTGCCCGCTGGGCAGAGACCAGAGCCTTCAAGGCTTGAAGATCGTTAGGCAGGGAGTCGGTCGCGAGAGTCATGACCGAATGTTACTTGGGATTTTTTCAGCGTGGCAAGTCAGACCGCGAGGACGGGTGCTGCACGAATTGGCCTGCGCCAATCAATGCCTTCCAACAGCATCGACAACTGTGCAGCCGTCAGCGACACGCTGCCGCTGGTTGCTTGCGGCCAGACGAAGCGCCCTTGTTCCAGCCGTTTGCAAAACAGGCACAACCCGTCGCCGTCCCACCACAGCAATTTGATCCGGTCACCGCGCCGTCCGCGAAAGGCGAAAGGCGAAAATCTGACCGGAGAACGGATCGGCTTCAAGCTGAGTCTGCACCAGTGCAGCTAAACCGTCGAAGCCACGGCGCATGTCCGTGACACCGGCGGCGATCCAGATGCGGGTTCCAGCGGGTGGAGCAATCATCGCAATAACTGCTGCAAGATGAGTTGCAGGGTCTGCGGGTCAGGCGTGCCAGTGATGCGCAGCTTGGCTTTTCCCGCCTCAACAACGATCACTTAATGACACTCTGGCGCTGACTGAATGACTTGCGGTAAATCTATTGGCGCCTCGATTACCTGAACAGGCAAAAGCGTTGCACTCTGGCTGACCGGGCCGAACAAGCCCTCTTGATATTGCTGCCGCCAGCGAAAGACCAGGTTGGCATTGACGTCATGTTCGCGAGCGATCAACGACACGGAGGCGCCAGACTGGAACGTGGCTTCGACAACTTTGCGTTTGAACTCTGGCGGGAAGTTGGGGCGGCGACCGGGTCGACGGGCTGGGGCAATGATATCCAAGATAGCGTCCACTAAAAAATGATGGACACTATTTTTGCTAATTTTGGAGGCTCTCAGGAGTGGGTACTGGCCGGACGGTTACTATCTCTCTCGGCACCTATCCTGAAGTTGGTTTGCGGGATGCACGAGTTCGACTCGTCCTTAAGCAAGGCATCAGTGAGGAGACAGCTCAGGAGATTCCTGTGCTGAGGGAGACGTGCTGGTCCGAGGGGGCTCATTTGCCCATCGACAGGTTGTGATAGCACACTGGTCTGGTCAGTCATAGGAGGCCAGGCCATGAGCGCATCAAGGTATTTCTTTGTTCGCATCGACGATAAAGAGATTCAAGGGTGGGTTGCGTCGGAAGGTCGTTCGTATCGCGCCTATGCGGACTTTCGAGGAACGTAACTCATTGTCCGTACCAGCACAGAGTCGGGAGCCATCGACAAATGGCGTGAAGTCGTCAACCGCCGTGCCAACGAATAGAAAAAGCCTGTCATCGGCTGGGTTAGTGTTTTTTGCCAAGTGGCGCTATAATTTTGCCATATGGCAGAGGAAGAGAAACCATGATTCCTGAAAGCAAAGCACCTCACCCAGTAACGCACGACCCCGCCCGGCCGCTGCAGTTACTGTTCGGCGATGGCAAAAAACTCAAGGCCACCAGCGCGTTTGAGCTCCACTCGATGATGGAGAAGGGCTTTCCGTCCGACCTGGTCATCACATTCGTCCAGTCGTATAGTCAGTTCCGTGACCATCAGGTGTTCGCCAAAATCATAGGTTTGTCCGACCGTACGGTACAGCGGCGCATCAAAAAGCCTGAGCCATTGACTGCTGAGCAGACAAACAGCACTTGGCGCTTGGCTACCGTGCTGAGCAAAGCCGAGGAGATTCTAGGTGATCGCCAGCAGGCAGTGAACTGGATGACGTCGCCAGCGATGGGCCTTGAAGGTAGAGCGCCTCTTGACCTGCTGACGACTCAAATGGGCTTCGAGCTGGTAGAGGACTTTCTCACCCGCATGGAATACGGGGTGTACTCCTGATGACGGTAGTGCCAGGGAATGGAGAGCTGTATCTGTGGCGACTTGATCAAGAGAGGCATGCTTCCACCTGGTCGTCGGGCATAGGCGCTGAAATAGCCGGCGGCCGGTGGAACTCCAAAGGCAACAAAGCAGTGTACTGCTCAGCGGATCCCTCGACAGCTATCCTGGAGGTGGCGGTCCACAAAGGATTCCAGGCACTGGATACCGTCCCCCACGTCCTGACATGCGTGCAGGTCATAGATTTCACGCAGGTGCACCAGGTGCTGCCGGAAACGGTACCGAATCCCAACTGGCTGTTTCCCGGTTCACCTGGGCGTGGCCAGCAGCAATATGGTGACAGCCTGCTTGCTCAATACCCCTTCATTCTGATCCCTTCGGCTGTATCCCGTCATAGCTGGAACGTGCTTATGAACCCTTCCGCAGCAGAAGGGCTATTTGAGCTAATCAGC
Source organism: Pseudomonas sp. ASL3 (assembly GCF_056680425.1). Lineage (NCBI taxonomy): Bacteria > Pseudomonadati > Pseudomonadota > Gammaproteobacteria > Pseudomonadales > Pseudomonadaceae > Pseudomonas > Pseudomonas sp. ASL3. Next base: position 1,972,175 of record NZ_CM155281.1, read on the forward strand.
CAGGAGCGTTTTGCTCTGGACACAAGACTCAATCCGCCCTAGCTCAGTTCTTGTAGCAAGAACCATGAGTAATCACCCTCCTCGAGCGCAGCCTTTAGGTCACGCTATACGCCCGTTGCGGTGGCTGTGATGCTATGAGGCAGGGTCTTTCATTCTCTGACAACTTTCATGTTGGATGCCTGGGTTTGCTTCATCCTCTCCCTAAGCTGGTTCGTGGTGCTAAGATGCCATTACTGTAAAGGGCTGCACGTAGGCTGAACCTGCGCGGCCAATACTTTCGAGGGACTGAGGAATGGGGTGGAAGGGAACCTTGCGTTCGATGCAAGCAGCTTCACGTAGAGCCGAGCGCGATGCTCAACGCAGGCACCCTGAGCTTGAACTCCGTCAAAAAGAATACGCAAAGATGGAAGCGCTCGAGCAGGCAGCCTACGAGGTAGAGGTCTACGACAATCAGATCGATGTTCTGCTGTCTGTGCATAAAGAATGTGGTGATGAGATCGACTGGCAGTCGTTCATTGATCGGGCTGAACCGAAAAAACCTGCATTCGCTGGTACTCGTGAATTGCATGCCACGACCCGAGAGCAAACGTATAAGCCTGGATTTTTTACGCGACTGCTCAAGCTCAAAGCACGTCAGCGAAAAAGCTTGGCTGCCAACATTGAGAAGAGCCGGCTTGAGGACACCAGACAGCATGAGGATGCTGTTGTGCAGTGGCAAGCTGAGCACGATACCTGGCAGGAAGAATACAACCTTGCGCATGGCGTTCTGAGCGGTAAAGGACAGCCGAAGCTGGACGCTATCAAGCTCCTCGACCCTTTTACGGACATCTCCTATCTGGGCACGGCCATCAAGTTTTCAACAGGGCACACGGGCCTCGTGGAAGCGAGCCTGAGCGTCCATGGCGTACACCTCATCCCCGCTGAGATAAAATCCTTGCTACAGAGCGGAAAGCTCTCAACAAAGAAGATGCCCGCAGGCAAGTACAACGAGCTTCTGCAAGACTATGTGTGCAGCTGCGTTCTGAGGGTAGGGCGAGAACTTTTGTCGATTCTCCCGGATAATCTGGTCATTGTGACGGCAGTCGACGATGTGCTGAATTCGGCTACGGGACATATTGAAGAGTTGCCCATACTCAGTGTCGCGGTCTCCAGGCGTACGTTAGAAACATTGAATATGGAGTCGATCGATCCTTCCGATTCCATGAAAAATTTCGTGCACAACATGTCCTTTAAAAAGACGTCTGGTTTCCTCCCTGTTCAAACACTCGATGCGCGGCAGTTCCTCACTCGCGCTTAACGGATGGACGGTACCGGCGATAGGCCTTCGCGAAGGCAAAATCAACGGACTCGCTTCTGGGTCCCATTATAAGATGGCGATCATTTCCGGCGCTTACTTGCCGCGTTGAGCCGACTCATGATGCTCCGCGTTCATATGCGCCACCATTGGCAGGATAGGGGAAGCACATGGACGAGGCTGCAGAAGTCGCGGTTGAGGTAGAGCGCGTCAAAGTTGTTCGCATTCATTGCACCGTCGTTGCAAAGCTTAATCTCGCGGATTACCAGAATGCCGTCCCGGTCATTCGGGAGCTACGAATCGTTAACGAGACCGCTACCAAGTACAACGACTTGGTACTGACTCTGACGGCCTACCCCGAAGTTTTCAAACCTAAGACCTGGCGGATCGACGCGCTGATTCCCGATGCGTTCATGCCTATTCCTGGTCATGACCTCGCACTGGACGGCGCCTTACTGGGGCGCCTCACCGAGTCAGAAAACGCCACACTCACCTACACCCTGACCGCTGCGGATCTATCAGTTGAAGGTGGCCAAGTTGAGATTGCCCGCCAGGAATTGGCATTGGAATTGTTGCCTCGTAACCACTGGGGCGGTCTTTCCCATCTCCCTGATATGACCGCGGCTTTTGTGCAGCCGAATGATCTCGCAGTAGAGCGGTTGCTTAAGCAGACTGCTGACGTATTGCGTAAAAGCGAGAAGAACCCGGCTCTGGATGGATACGTCGGTGGTGCGAAGCGCGCATGGGAGCTGACGTCTGCCATTTGGGCCGCTGTAGCACGTATGAAGCTGGATTACGCACTTCCGCCGGCCAGTTTCGAGCAATCCGGGCAGAAGGTGCGCAGTCCCAGCCACGTCACCGAGCATGGTCTGGCAACCTGCTTCGATCTAGCCTTGTTCTTCTGCGCGGCGATAGAACAGGCTGGCCTCAACCCTGTCCTTGTCTTTACCAAGGGGCATGCCTTTGCCGGCGTATGGCTTAAAGCCGAAGAGTTTTCCACCACTGTCGTCGACGACATCACGGCCGTGCGCAAGCGCATCAAGCTCAAAGAGCTGATGTTGTTCGAGACAACGTTCGCGACTCAACACCCGGTACCGTCCTTTACTTACGCAACTGATCGTGGCGAGCAACTACTTGCAGAAGGGCAGGACGGCAATTTCCACCTGCTGCTCGATATTCGTAGGGCGCGTCTTCAACGTATCAAGCCTTTGGCCAGCGCTGAAGCTCAAGTCTCTAAGCTTCCAACAGACGATGATGTTGCCGGTGGGTCAGAGCTGTTGGTCGGTAATGCACCGAATCTGCCTGATGAATCTGTGCCTGTGGAGATTGATGCGCGACTGCTCGATCCGAAAGATCGTCTCGGACGGTGGCAGCGCAAGCTACTGGACTTGTCGCTTCGTAATAACCTCCTCAATTTCAAAGCAGGGAAAAAGTCGCTCAAGCTGGAGTCTCCAGATCCCTCTGCTCTGGAGGACATCCTGGCGAGTGGCCAATCGCTGAAGCTGCTGACTCGTCCCGACTTGATGGATGGAGCTGATCCACGAGATCAGGCGCTGTATGAGTTGCGTGAAAGAGAAGATGTTCGTCGCCTTCACGCTCTGGATGCCTTGAAGCGGCGCGAGGTGTTTGTCGGCCTGTCCAGTGCCGAGATGGATGCCCGCCTTACTGAGCTCTTCCGCGGAGCTCGTACCGCCTTGCAAGAGGGCGGTTCCAATACCCTTTACCTTGCCCTGGGGTTTCTAAGCTGGGAGCGCGAAGACAAAGGTGGGCAGAAGTATCGCGCGCCGCTTGTTCTGATCCCTGTGACGCTGGAGCGCAAGAGTGCGCGCTCTGGTTTTTCAATGGTGCTGCATGACGATGAGCCGCGGTTTAACCCGACGCTAATCGAAATGCTTCGCCAGGACTTCGAATTAAGTCTCGGAGCACTTGAAACAGAACTTCCTCGAGATGATTCCGGATTGGATATTGATGCTATCTGGAAAGCGGTGGGGCGCGCGGTAAAGGAAATTGCGGGCTGGGAGGTCGTCGAGGACGTCGTACTGTCGATGTTCTCCTTCGCGAAATACTTGATGTGGAAAGACCTTACGGAAAACGCCGAGGCGCTTCGAGAGAGTCCGGTAGTCCGTCACCTCCTGGACACTCCACGAGATGGCTTCGTATCCGACATCGCATTTCCCGAAGACCGACGCCTGGACATCGACTTCAATCCACGTGAGGTTTTCTGCCCGTTGCCATCGGACTCCTCTCAATTGTCCGCGGTCATGGCGGCTTCGAAAGGCAAGGACTTCGTACTGATCGGCCCCCCAGGAACAGGTAAGAGCCAAACTATTGCTAACCTCATCGCGCAGTCTATAGCGCAGGGTAGGCGGGTGCTTTTCGTCTCTGAAAAGATTGCGGCGCTGGATGTGGTTTACCGGCGGCTGCGCGAAGTTGGCTTGGGTGAGTTCTGTCTGGAAGTACATTCGAGTAAGGCGCGCAAAATCGACGTTCTGGCCCAGCTGCAGTCAGCCTGGGAAGCCAAGGGCGTGGTGGACTCAGTTACCTGGCATGCTGAAGCAGATCGCCTGCAGTCACTACGTGACGGTTTGAACACCTATGTAGAGCGATTGCATCAACGGTACGCGAATGGATACAGCATTTTTCACGCAATAGGCGTTGTTTGCAGTGGCGAAGACATTGCTCCGATGAATATGTCCTGGTCATCGCCTCACGCGCATTCCCGTGAAAACCTGATTGCATTTCGAGAGCTGTCTGATCGTCTAGAGGTGAACGCGCAAGCCATCGGGTATGACGCGCTGTCGACCCATTCGCTGGGTCCGGTTGGCCAAGGAGAATGGTCACCTTCATGGCAGCAACAGCTGATACAGGCTGCGCGAGAAGTGCTACCTGCGGTGCTGGCAGCCATTAGGGCTGCAGAGAAGTTCATCGCGGCCACGAGTCTGCCAGCGGCCAGTTTGGTGCCTTCGGTCTGCAATGGCCTTTCGCTCCTCTCGTCAACGTTGCCGTGTGCGGCTGGTCATGATTGGAGGTTTGTGTTGCGTCCAGACGGACGCACGATTGCACAACGACTTACCGAGGGCTGTGAGCTGGTGGAGAAGCATCGAGAACTCTGCCGACAGCTTTCACCTGTGTGGGCCACCTCGACTGTCAGCGCTGTTGAAAAAGGGATGAGCCTATTGGTGCGGCGCGCAGTCTTGATTTCGGAGCTCAGCCCCATTTGGCCAATGCAGACATTTGAGACGTTGAGCCAGGCGATAGAAATGCTCGAGCGTATCGCTGAACTCACCCAAGAGCTTTCCGCGCCCTATACCGATTCCATCGAAAAGCTGGATGTCCGAGAGTTGCTGGCCGACTGGCAGAATGCTGAACAGTCGTTTTGGCCAAAATCCTGGATGGGCACTCGTAAGGTCACTGGGGTTCTCGCTGCGGTTACCACTGGAGACGCAGAACCTGATGTCGCCAAAGACCTGATTAACTGGACTGAGATTCGAGATCTGCGCGACAAGCTCAACGCGTTGGAGCTGGGTGATCATTGTTCCCCAGTCTGGAACGGCTCGACGTCAGTCGCATCGCATTTGAAGGCTGCCATTCAGCTATGCCAAGCAATGCTTTGTCTGACTTCGAACGAGCCTTGGACTGATGCAGGATTTGATGTGGTCGCAGAAGGGCTTTGCGGCGAGCAGTTGAAATCAGATCTTGCTCGTATGCGCTCTGTTGTCCAGCTAGACCGGGAGCTTGCGCCCCTCCATAACCTGGGTGAACTTACCGAGGGATTGTGGGCCGGGCTTAATACCAAGCCTGAACCGATGAATGCGGCAATAGCCTTTCAAACGGTGCGACGTCCTGTGGTCGAACAGGGTGGTCTTGATGACGACCACGACTTGGTGGCGATGGGTCGATGCGGCAAGACGATGCAGGCGGATTTCGCCGTGCTTCAACAGCGCCGCATCGTAGAGAAAGCGCTGTCGGAATTTGACGATCTGGGGGAGGCCACTGCAGGACTCTGGGCAGGCTTGAAAATCAAAGTGGACAAGGTTGCGACTGCGGTAGTGTTCCAAGGACAACTAGCGTCCGCGCTCGCTCAGCTCGCCACAACACCCGAACTGATCTCCGCGTATCGAAGACCAATCCAGGCATTGCTGGGTGATGCTAATGCGTTGCTGGAACCGGAGGGTATGGTTTGCCAAACCGGCACCGAGCTACGCCAACGCTTTGAGTCGCTGCGTCAGCGTGTGGATGCGCTGGCTACAGCTGGGCACTTCACTGAATCAGGACAAGCCGATATCCAGCAGTTGGCCTTGGATGCATTGCTGCAGCGCTGCGAAGCCATCATCAGATCTGAGCATGGACTTCGCGCCTGGTGTGCATGGCGTAAAGCTCGAGAAGAGGCTTCAGTGGCTGGACTGTCGAGCCTTGTTCAAGCGATGGAAGCTGGACATGTAAACGCAGGCGAAATCCGCCGATCATTTGAAACCAACTACGCTCGGTGGTGGTTGAATGCAGTAGTGGACAACGAACCGGTCATTCGTGCTTTTGTAAGCGTTGAGCATGAGCAGCGTATTCGGGATTTCAGGGCGCTGGATGATCGTTTCACCGCGTTGACCCGTGACTGGCTGCGCGCACGTCTTTGTGCGGATCTACCTAATCCTGAGAGCGTCACGCGCTCCTCGGAGTGGGGGGTGCTGCGGTATGAGATGGGCAAGAAGAGCCGTCATTTGCCGCTTCGTGAGTTGATGTCCAAGATTCCAGAAGCGTTGACGAAGCTAACCCCGTGCATGCTGATGAGTCCGTTATCCATTGCGCAATACCTGGCGCCTGGCGCGAGCGCATTCGACCTGGTCATTTTCGATGAGGCCTCTCAGATTCCCGTCTGGGACGCCGTGGGTGCGATGGCCCGTGGTCGGCAGGTTGTGATGGTTGGCGACCCGAAACAGCTTCCACCAACGTCATTCTTTGATCGTGCAGAATCAACTGCCGATGAAGAGGACGTTGAACCCGATCTTGAGAGCATTCTTGACGAGTGCATCAGTGCGAATCTTCCGACTCGTCACCTTAACTGGCACTACCGCAGTCGCCATGAAAGCTTGATTGCGTTCTCGAACCAACGGTATTACGAGTCGAAGCTAGTAACGTTTCCCTCACCAGTGACAAATGATCGAGCCGTGAAGCTTTATGAAGTTCCAGGCGTCTATTCGAAGGGGGGGGCTAGAACCAATCTGATCGAGGCACGTGCAGTTGTCGCCGATGTGGTTGCCCGCTTGCGTTCGCCTGGTTTCCGGGAAAGCAAGCTGACCATTGGGGTGGTGACATTCAACGGAGAGCAACAGAAGCTGATTGAAGATCTGTTGGACGAAGCGCGCCGTAACGAGCCTGCTCTTGAAGCTTACTTTGCCGATACCGAGCTTGAGCCTTTGTTCGTGAAGAACCTTGAGAGTGTTCAAGGCGACGAGCGCGACATCATCTACTTCTCGATCACATACGGTCGTGATGCCGCTGGCGTCGTGGCAATGAATTTTGGCCCCGTCAATCGGCCGGGTGGTGAGCGGCGCCTGAACGTTGCCGTGACCAGGGCAAGGCATGAACTCTGTGTTTTCGCCAGTTTGAAGCCAGAACAGATAGATCTGGCACGAACCCAATCCATTGGTGTTCGTGATCTCAAGCACTTCCTTGAGTTTGCCCAGCGTGGGCCTCGAGCATTGGCTGAGGCGGTCACAGGCAGTGTGGGCGGCTTCGATAGTCCTTTCGAAGAAGCTGTCGCGGCGGCACTTACAAGCCGCGGATGGCAGGTGCATACCCAGGTGGGCGTCTCGGCATTCAGAATTGATTTGGGAGTAGTCGATCCTGATGCACCTGGTCGCTACCTGGCCGGTGTGGAGTGCGATGGCGCTACCTACCATCGCAGTGCGACGGCGCGAGACAGAGACAAGCTGCGCGAGCACGTACTGCGCGGGCTTGGTTGGCAGATTCTGCGGATCTGGTCTACTGATTGGTGGATAAATGCTGTTGGCACAGCCGACCTTGTACACAAGCGCCTGACTGATCTACTCATCACCAGCCGTACTCAGCGCGCTGAGCAAGAGGCTCGAGAGGAGGCCACTCGCCAGTTAGCGGATGCTTCGGTAACGCATGCTATAGAGGTCATCGAAGAGGTCGGAGGCGTAGCCACGGATCTGCCTACAGAGAAGGGCGCAAATGATGATCGTGGTGCGTTTTTAAATCAGCAGTACGCGGCAGTCGCCTCTGCCTCTCACGTGATGAGCGGTGAGACCTTGCTGCCTCAGTCTCAGATCGAGGTGGCTTACTACCGCGAGTCTGATCCTGCCTCAAGTGTCCCGGGCGTGGATCCTGATGCTTTCTTTGATGCAGATTACTCAGGAACTTTGGAAGCGCTCATTGTTCATGTGATCAACGAGGAAGGCCCGATTCTTGATGTAATACTCGCTCGGCGAATCGCCCGAGCGCATGGATGGGTACGCACCGGTTCGAAGATCCGTGAAAGGGTGATGAGCGTAGCGCAAAAGACTCACCGCACAACTGAAGAAGACATTGGAGAGTTCTACTGGCCGAAACATCTTCCCGATCTTTCGTCCATAATCTGTCGGCGGCCAAGCGATGAAGGGAGCGTCCGATCGGTTGATGAAATCAGTATCGCTGAGCTGGCAGCGCTCACTAGAGAACTACTCGCCAAAGGCAAAGCAGGAGAGGCATTGATCCATGCGATGGCTCGGGAATTGGGGCTTCAGAAATTGACGGCATCGAGTCGGTTGAGGCTCGAAAAAGCCAGCGAAGTTGCCCTCACCGGCTAAAACATTTTCAACGTCCCCGAGGCGGTCATATTGACGGCTGATCCGGGGGTAAGCTTCGCCGGCATGGGCACACATTTTCAGCCGGCACAAGATAATGTGTCCTTGTAGGGGGGGCGGACGAGGCATGGTAGTAGCGTGGCTTGGAGTCATCCCCTTTTTTGCTCTTGATGCTCCTTTACAATAAGTCCAGAATTGAGTCAGTTCCTGCTTCAGGAATAAAAGAAACCCCTTAGATTTCAATGGGTCGGACGCCAGATGCGAGTCTCGTTTCCCGCTCCAAAATTTAGCTTGTGAGCTTCACTGAAGTTCATAAGTTGTAGAAAAACACTTGAGTCCAGCGCTCTCCAGTATTCCGAAAAGCGTCGTAAGCAGCAGCGCCGTGCTGTTCACTTTGCGGCAGAGCATACCTTCGAAGCGATGTTCAATCAGTGGGTCGAGTTTCGCAGGCTGAGCTTGAAGGAAGGCCGTCAGAGCACCCTCTCGCAAATCTTGAGAGTCTTCAATAAAGACATCCTGCCATCGCTTGATGGGCGGTCCGTCTACGATATCAATCGTCACGATCTGCTGGTGAAGGTAGAGGGGCTTGAACAGAGTCCAGCCTCGGACCTTGATGTTGTAGCACTTCCCAACCCCCCCGGTTGCGCACAATGGTAATCGTGGCCAGCGCATTCCCGGTGTGCAGTGCCCTAGGCTCAAGTTGAAGTGCTGTCGTCGAGCGGCGACAACGGATGTCACCGCTTGCTTGAGTGCTACTTACGAGCGCCGGTTGTCATCCGGGTTATCTGTTGTCGCGCGGGTTGTTTGCGGTTTGGGCGTAAAATAGCTGTGCTACCTCATCAAAAGGAGTCGCATATGATCGCCGACCAAATGAACAAACAGGCTGAAGAAACAACCGTTTGGGACCAGTATTTTTGTGCTGCTTTGATTGCGGAAAGCAATCTGTCGGCACCGACTGTCGGAGGCCCAAAATCGAATCACGAGGACAGACAGAACCTATTAGTTGAGAGGGCCAAAGTTCTCGCTGACAAGATGATGGAGAATAGAAAATAAACAGAGCCCAGCCATTGCGCTGGGCTTTTTACAGTGCGCCAGACATGGCGCGTTGCGCGCAGGCGCACCCCGTTTGGCTGTGGTGGCCACGCTGGTGACTTGGAGGTGAAAGTCGTCTACACACCCGGCAAGGGGAAGTATATCTGGCATCGCACCCGATATTCCGCCTTACCTCGTTAATTTTGAAATCCTATTCCACGCTCATTAATTGCAATCGTTAAAACACTCAGTGAAAAAGTCCTGATTTTCCGTTATGAGCTTAAAATCAATTGTTATAACTCAACGAAAACCCCTTCGGGCGCCATTAATTAAAGCCTTCATCATTCGCACTCTATCGTTATGATAAATAGTGATTAGGCGGATGTGCTTTTATGCCATTAAGATCTGTATGACAGTTTACCTGAATACAGGAGTTCTCCCGTGGCAATACAGATCAAACCCGTTGCTGGACGCATTGGTGCAGAACTGAGTGGTGTTAAGTTGGCCACTGCCATTACGGATGCAGAGTTTTTTGCTATCAATAATGCGCTGTTGAAATACAAAGTCCTGTTCTTTCGCGATCAGCATTTGAATGACGAGCAGCACGAACAATTTTCGCGTCTGTTTGGTGAGCAGGTTCCGCATCCCACGGTACGTTCGGCGGAGCAGGGCGAAGCGATTTTGCACCTGGACGCCAAAGAAACCCGCGCTAATTCCTGGCACACCGATGTCACGTTCGTAGCCAACTACCCTAAGGTTTCGATTTTACGTGGCGTGGTTATCCCACCGTATGGCGGCGATACCATATGGGCCAATACCGCCACTGCTTATGCCGATTTACCCCAGCCACTTAAACAGTTGGCCGACGGGTTACGGACCTTGCATACAAATCTTTATGACTATGTCGTACCCCGCAATACCAATGAGGCGGGTATTAAGCGGTATCGCGAGCAATTCACGGCTCAAGTGTATGAGACCGAACATCCCTTGGTGCACGTGCATCCAGAGACGGGTGAGCGAAACTTACTGCTTGGCCACTTCGTCAAGAATATTCAGGGTGTCAGCAGTCACGACTCCAAACAACTGATTCGTTTGTTTCACGACCGAATTACCCATGTCGACAATACCGTGCGCTGGCGCTGGCAGGCCGGTGATGTGGTGATCTGGGATAACCGCGCAACCCAACACATTGCGATTAATGATTATGGGGATGCCGAACGTATCGTGCGGCGTACCACGATCAGTGGCGACATCCCGGTGGGCGTCGATGGTCGCTTGAGTCAGGCCTTGAAACCGACACCAGAGACTCTTTCGCCCAGGACCGAAGCAGACAAAAAACATTTAGCCGCCTAAGGCAGTTTTATCAATCACAAGGATGGATCTGTATGCCTGCGCACAAGCAACCCTCACGTTTCAACAAAAGCCGAATCACCATCGCTTTGGCGGCACTTCTCACGTTGGCCCATGCCGATGCCGATGTGTTGCGCATAGGCGTTGCCTCCGCAGGTGGGGGCGATCCGGTGACGTTCAGCGGTTCGAGCCTGGGCATCGTGCGCAATCAACAGCTGTTGGAGAAGGTCTTCGCTGGCAGCGGCACTGAGGTTCAGTGGTTCTTCTTCAAAGGTGCCGGGCCGGCGGTCAACGAAGCGTTGTCCAACAAGCAGCTGGATTTCGCCTACGAAGGGGATCTGCCGCAAGTGGTTGGTCGTTCCAACGGACTGGACACGCGCTTGCTCGCCGCAGTCGGGGTGCGCTCCAAGATCTATGTTGCCGTGCCCAAGGGCTCGGACATCAAAACCCTGGAAGACCTGAAGGGTAAGACGGTCGCGATTTTTCGCGGCACTAACGGCCACTTAGTAGCGATCAACCTGCTGGGCGAACATGGGCTGACCGAGCGAGACCTGAAGGTGATTAACCTGGACACCGGCAGCAGCTTGGCAGCACTCGCTTCTAAAGGCGTGGATGCGGCGTTCGGTGGGCGCGAGTTGTTCAAGCTGCGCGATCAAGGGTTGATTGACATCATTTATGATAACTCCGCCGACGATGCTCGCTTTACCCGCCAGACCGCATTGGTGGTGCGCGGCGAATATGAAAAAGCGCACCCCGAAAACGTCCAGAAAGTCGTCGATACCGTGGTAGACGCCGCTCGTTGGGAGTCCGAAGAAAGCAACCGTAATGCGGTGCTGGCTGAATGGGCCAAGACCAACGAGCCGCTGGCCTCGATCGAGGCGGATTTTAACAACGTCAAGTTACGTAACAGTGCTTCGCCGTTGGTGGATCAATTCCTGGTCTCGCGGTACCAGGCGGTCGCCGATCAAGCCAAGGAAGAAAAACTGATTCGACGCCCGGTCAGCATCGAGGGCTGGTTCGAGACGAGTTATCTGGAAAAAGCGCTGAAAGCCAAAGGGCTGGAGAGTTACTGGTCCCGTTACGGCAGTGACGGCAAACAAGTAACCGTGAATACCGCCTCAACCGGCAACGGAGGTTAAGGCTTATGGCTCGGGCAGCAGTCGCAACGGCTGGGACGCAGGCGCTTGAAAAAGCACCGGTGCGCAGCGACAACGTAAAATACCTTGCGTCTGTTCCGGTCCAACCGATGCGTAGCGTGCAGGTCAAACCTACGCTCGCGCAGGTTTGGGGTACGCGCTTGACCAAGGTGGCGCTGCCCTGGCTATTGCCCGTGGCGCTGTTCAGCCTGTGGCACCTGGGTGCTAAACAAGGTTGGCTGTCGGCACAAGTCCTGCCGCCGCCCGAATTCATTTACCAAACCCTGGTGGAGTTGGCCACCAGTGGCGATTTATGGCTCAACACGGCGGCCAGCTTGCAACGGGTGCTGGTGGGTTTCGCCCTGGGGGCAAGCGTGGGGATTTTACTGGGCTTGGCGATGGGACTGTCGCGCACCGTCGAAGATTATTTGTTGCCCACGTTCAATGCCATTGTACAAATCCCGGTGCTGGGCTGGCTGCCGTTTGCGCTGCTGGTGTTTGGCATCGGCGAACCCCTCAAGTATGTGCTAATCGCCAAGGCCGCGCTGGTGCCGGTGACCCTGTGCAGCCTCCAGGCTTTCCATCAGGCCCCCAAAAACCTGTTGGAAGTGGGTCGGGTATTCGGTTTTTCCCGTCGGCAAGTCGTGACCGATATCATTCTGCCTGCTGCGGTGCCGACCCTTTTCACCGGCTTACGTCTGGGTTTCACCAAAGCGTGGCTGTCTTTGGTGGTCGTCGAACTGGTGGCCTCCAGCGAGGGCTTGGGTTACCTGATTGTCTACGGTCGCCAGCTATTTCAGCTGGACTTGGTGATGGCTGCGGTAGTGGTAGTCGGGGGGATTGGTTTGCTGATTGATCGTGGTTTTGACCTCGTCGAAAAACGCCTGATTCGGGGTCGGTCGCCGGTCTTGAGAAGTCTGTCATGACTGCCTTGGTGACACGTCGCTGGCTAACCGGTCGGCGTTATCGCGGCTGGGTGCTGCCCATCGTGATTATCGCCGTCTGGTGGATCGCGTCGAGTCAGGGTTGGAGCCAATCGGGATTATTGGTAGCGCCAGGCAAAGTCGCCGTCACCGCTTGGGAGCAGATCAGTTCCGGGAATTTCTGGCGCGCGATCTCGGCGAGTCTGACGCGAAACCTTATCGGATTTTTCATCGGTACGCTGCTGGGTCTGGTTCTGGGCTGCCTGTTGGGCTTTTCGCAATTGTTCGAGCGATTGGTCGGCCCGAGTTTCAACACCTTCAAACAAATCTCGTTGTTTGCCTGGATCCCACTGATCTCCGTGTGGTTTGGCTTGGGCGACGTGGCCAAGGTGGTGTTTTTGTCCCTGGCGGCACTGGTGCCCGTGGTGGTCAACACCTGCGACGGGCTGCGCAACGTTTCGCCCAATTTGCTGGAGGTGGCGCGGGTGTACAAGTTTACGCGCTGGCAAGTCATTATTGGCGTCATGTTGCCGGCCGCCTTGCCGTCAATCTTTACCGGTATTTACCTGGCGCTGGTTTACTCATGGCTGGCGACCATCGGCGCTGAATACCTGCTGGTGTCGGGGGCGGGTATAGGCAATACCCTGATCGAGGGAAGCGAGCATTTCATGATGGACCTGGTGTTGTTCGGCATGGTGATCATCGGCCTTACCGGCTGGTCGCTCAATGCTCTGGCCCGCATGGCCGAACGACGTATGCAGCGCCTTTACGGCATAGCCCCGCGTTAATCAATGATTGCCCTGTTAACCCCTTGATTGAAGAGACCTTGCGATGCTCAGTAATAGCCTCACTTTAGAAAACATCAGCAAGCGTTTCCCCGCACGGCCAGGCAGCGACGTCCAACTGCAGGTACTGGCCGATATCCAGCTGGACATCGCGCCGGGGGAATTCATTAGCATTGTGGGCGCCAGCGGCTGTGGTAAATCGACTCTGTTGCGGTTGATCCTCGGGCTGGATGAAGAGTTTGACGGGCGCATTCTTCTCAATGGTGCACCCATCAACGGCACGGGGCTGGACCGGGGTATCGTGTTTCAGGATCACCGGCTTTTCCCCTGGCTCAGCGTCGAACAAAACATCGCGGTGGGGCTCAAGAATGCCCCCCTCACTGCCGCGCAGAAGCGCAGCACGGTACGAGAGCATATCAAGCTGGTGGGGTTGACCGACTTCACCGACTCCTATCCCCATCAGATATCAGGCGGGATGGCACAGCGGGTGGCGATCGCTCGCGGGCTGGTCAATCGTCCCAGCGTTCTGTTGCTCGATGAGCCTTTGGGCGCCCTTGATGCGCTGACCCGAGCGCGGCTACAAGGGGAGTTGCAGGATATCTGGGCCAAGGAAAAAATCACTATGATCCTGGTGACCCATGATGTGGATGAAGCAGTATTCCTGGGTGATCGGGTGGTGGTCATGCAGCCCAATCCGGGGCGGATCCGGCGCATCCTTGATGTGGATCTTGAGCGCCCGCGCAACCGAAGTGATTCCCGTTTCATCGCCCTTCGTGATGACGTACTCAGTGATTTTGCCGAAGACTCGGCGCATTGATATCACAGAAGGCGGCCCCTGCACGCCAGATGTGGCGACAAACGTCAGGGGCGCGTCTGCGGCCATGCCCCCGTCCAAATGATCCCTCAGCGCTCAGGGAAGTAGATCAAGCTATACCTATTTTCCATTGGGGCGGCGGCGGTGTGCCATTCACCGCAAAATCACCGACTATGCGGTCCTTGTAGATGCGTGGGTTGTGGGAGGTCAGTGTCCGGGCGTTGCGCCAGAAGCGATCCAGGCCTTGCGGGCGCAGGGTCGCAGAGGCACTCAGGGCATCGAACATGCGCGAACTCGCGTCCACGATCAGGTCGCTGACCACGGTTTGCGACTGGGCAATTTCCAGCTCGGCGATGATCACTGCCTTGTTCAGCGCTTCTACGTCGCCGCTGAGCCTTGCGTCATACGCGCGCTGAAGCGCTTCGGCGTTTTTCAGTACGATGGCACCAGCGCTATAAGCAGCGGCTCGCAGACTGCCAACCACCTGCAATACCTGTGGATCTTGGGCGACCCGTGATGCGTTGCCGTTGCTGAAGCTGCGGTTGCGATTGGCGACTGCCACGGCCACTTCACCGCTCAAGGCGCGACCAATACCGGCCAGGTTTGCCAGGTGGATGATTTGATAAAACGCGGGCGAGTATTGGAAGCGATCGGCATTATCCTGGATGTTGCGTGGGTCCACCGCGACGCCTCGGAAGTGTGCAGTGCCACTGGCGGTAAGGGTCTGGCCGAAACCATTCCAGTCATCGACCACCTCCACTCCCTCTGCATCGCGGCGCACGGTGGCTGACATGCGTTTACCTTCATAATCGCTGACGGCGACATCGACCCAGTCGCTGTACAAACAACCTGTGGTGTAGAACTTGGTGCCGTCGATGCGCCACTGCTCGCCATCCAGATACAGGCGCGAGTCCAATTGCGACTGCTGTGTTTGACCCACTTCGCCGGTCGCCGGGCCGACAGTTTCGCCACGTCCCAATCGCTCCAGCCAGACCTTGCGCCGCTCATCATCGTTACTGTTGAGCACATTCTCGGTAAACCCCAGATGGCCGCGCAACGCTTGCACGAGGTTGGAATCGGCTTCACCGAGTTCGATCAACAGGTTGGTGAGCTCAGGCAAGCTGACACCTGATCCACCGTAAGCGATGGGTACCCGTAGCGCGGTAAAACCCGACGCTTTGAGCAGTTGCAACTCTTGGACGGGCAGGCGACGCTCCTGCTCACGGGCTATCGCTCCTTCGCGCAAGGTGGCGAACAAGGGACGAAATCGTTCGGCCAGTTTTTCGTATTCAGGGGTCGGTCCCGAGCCCCAAGCAGCGTCTATTTGTGTCATGGTAATTGTCTCCTTGACGGTAATACCCGGCCAGCGGGAAGTTCGTAAGAGATCAGCGACGGCGTATCCCGTCGCCGAAAAATTCAAATGGCAATAGACAGTTCACGCCGCAACGTCGCGGGGTGAGCCGGATAAGGCAGCCCCAGGCGCTCACGCAAGGTCTTGCCCGGGTGGCCGCCGATGGGCACCAAACCTCGACGTTGTAACTCAGGCAGGATCAGCGCGATGAAGTCATCCAGCCCTTCGGGGTAAGTGGGCGGCAGAATGTTGAAGCCATCTGCGCCACGCCCTTCAAACCAGGCCTGTAGCTGATCGACTACTTCTACCGGCGACCCCACCAGCGTCCAGTGACCACGCGCGCCGGCCAATCGCAGGTACAGCTCGCGGATGCTCAGACCTTCGGCGGCTAACTTAATAATCAGTTGCTGGCGGCTTTTCGAGGCGTTAGTCACCGGTAGGTCCTTGGGCAACGGCCCGTCCAGCGGAAGGTGCGAGAGGTCGATACCCCCCAACAGGCTAGACAGCAGGTTCAATCCCACTTGTGGGTGCACCAGGTCTTGCAGGCGCTGATGCTTGGCATGTGCCTGAGCCGAGGTGGGTGCGGTGAAAATCGTCACGCCAGGCAAGATCTTAATGTGCTCAGGGTTGCGCCCTAATGCTGCGGCACGGGATTTGATATCGCTGTAAAACGCTTGGGCATCGGCCAGGCTTTGGTGGGCGGCGAAAATAGCTTCCGCTGAGGCCGCAGCCAGGGTGCGGCCGTCCTCGGAAGCGCCAGCCTGGACCAGCACGGGTTTACCTTGGGGGGAGCGCAACACGTTCAAAGGACCGCGCACGTTGAAATGCTCGCCCTGGTGATTGGCGAAGTGGCGCTTGTCGCGGTCGACGAACAGACCGTTGACCTTGTCCAGCAACAATGCGTCGTCCTCCCAGCTGTCCCATAGTTTGTCGACCACCTCATGGAATTCACGGGCTCGGCTGTAGCGGTCTGCATGGGCGGCCTGAGAGGCTTGGCTGGAGGTGCCGAAATTCTTCGCCGCGTCGGGATCGCTGCTGGTAACCAGATTCCAGCCGATCCGGCCGCCGCTGATTTGGTCCAGCGATGCGAACTGCCGGGCCAGATTGTAGGGTTCGCTGTAGCTGGTGCTGGCGGTTGCCACCAGACCGATGCGCGACGTTACCACTGCCAGGGCGGCTAGCAGCGTCAAGGGCTCAAAGCTCAGGCTTGGTGCGATCACCCGGTCAAAGGTCGGCGAATCAATGCCGCGAACAGACACGCTGTCCGCTAAAAACAAAGTGTCAAACCCGGCGGCTTCTGCCTTGCGAGCCAGGTCTACATAGTGATCCAGGCGAATCCCTGCATCGGCCTGTGAACCGCTATCACGCCAGGCGGCGAGGTGGTGGCCGGTAGCGCGCAGGAAGAGCCCGAGTTTGAGTGTGTCGGTACGTTGGGTCATAAGAGTGCTCCTTGGTTAACAGGCGACAGCGAAGGACAGGCCGCTGGCCAGGGGAGGAAGCGCCTGGCGGGCACCAGGAATCGCCGCCAACAGACGTTGGGTGTAAGCGTGTTGTGGGTCTTGCCACAGGGTTTTCGCCGTGGCCTGTTCGACGATGCGAGCGTCATGCATGACCAGTACTCGGTCGGCGAAGTAGCGCACCACTGACAGGTCGTGGGAGATGAACAGATAGGACAAATCGAAGGCTTCGCGCAGCTCCACCAGCAGGTTGAGAATCTGCGCCTGGGTGGATACGTCCAAGGCCGACACGGGCTCGTCGCAAATCACCAGGCGCGGTTTGACAATCAGCGCCCGGGCGATACCGATGCGCTGGCGCTGGCCGCCAGAAAATTGATGGGGCAGACGATCCAGGCTGCCATGTGCCAAGCCCACGGCATCGAGCATCGATTCCCGGGCGCGACGCCGTTGGCTGGGGTCTGTCTGGCCGTGCAAGCGCTGCACGCGGTCCAGAATAGTCTCGACACTGTGCCGCGGATTGAGCGCGGCGTAGGGATCTTGAAAGATCATCTGCAGTTGGCCGCGCCACAGCAGCTGCTCGGCAGGGGTGAGCGTTGCGATGTCCCGGCCGTCGAACTCAATGCGCCCCCGGCGGGGCGTCAGTAATCTCAGCAGCGCTTTGCTCAAGGTTGACTTGCCGCAACCTGACTCACCGACCAGCCCCACGGTCTCGCGCTCGCCGATGTGAAAGGACAATTGGCTGAGAACGTTGCGCTCGCCATAGCTCAGGGTCAGGTCTTCGACCCGCAACAGCGGCGGCGTGTCCCGAGGTGCCGGACGCGGTGTCTTGCCGGGCGGGTACTCGGTACTGCTGACCTGGTAGCCGTTGGGCTGTCCAGACCTGCGCTTGACCTGAATCTCGGCCAGGCGATTATCCAGGTAGTGTTGCCCGTGGTCGCGACTCAGCGAGGCATTCAGTAAACCTCGGGTGTAGGGATGCTCGGGCCTGCGGAACAAGGCGGCGGTGGGCTGATGCTCCAGCGCTTGACCGTCGTGCATGATGATGACCCGGTCGGCCTGTTGTTCGACCACGCCTAAATCGTGGGTTATCAGCAGCAGGCCCATACGCAACTCGCGGCGCAAACGGTCGAGCAAGGCGAGGATCTGCGCCTGAACACAGACGTCCAGTGCGGTGGTCGGCTCATCGGCGATCAGCAGGCGTGGTTCGCATGCGATGGCCATGGCAATCATGACCCGTTGTCGTTGCCCCCCGGACAGATGCTGCGGGTATTCGCGCAAATGAGCGGCAGGGCGCGGCAACTGGACCAGACCGAACAATTCTTCGGCACGCTTGTAGGCCTGGCGGCGGGTCAGGTCAGTGTGTGCCAGCAATGTTTCGGTGAGTTGCTCGCCCAAGGTGAGCACCGGGTTCAGGCTCGACAGGGGGTCTTGAAAGACCATTGCCAATGCATTGCCCTGTAACTGGCGCATATTTCTCGGTGAGAGTTGCAGCAGGTCGCGGCCTTCGAACAGTGCCTGGCCCTGCATTTGGGCGTTGGGTGGCAGCAGTCTCAGTAATGCCAGGGCGGTCGTCGATTTACCGCATCCGGACTCACCGACCAACGCCAGGGTTTCCCCTGCCTCCAAGGTGAAATCCAGACCTTGTATAGCATCGACACCGTCGTAACTCACGCAAAGCCCGCGTACGTCGAGCAAGCTCATGGGATGTACCGACGAAGGCGCGGGTTGAGTGCGTCGTTGAGGCCGTCCCCCAACATATTGAGTGCCAGTACCACGAAAATAATCGCCAGGCCGGGCAGCGCGGTGAGGTACCAGGCACTGGCGATTTGCTCGCGACCACTGCCAATCATGCCGCCCCAACTCGGTTTATTGGGATCGCTCATTCCCAGAAACGCCAGGCCCGCTTCAATCAAAATCGCCGAGGCCACCAGGATCGATGCCGTCACGACTAAAGGAGCCAGGGCGTTAGGCAGAATTTCGCGCAGGATGATCGTGCGATTGTTGAAGCCTTGACTGCGCGCCGCGGTGACGAAATCAGCTTCGCGCAGGGTCCGAAACTCGGCTCGAATCATCCGCGCGACGGTGGGCCAAGACGATATACCGATGGCCAGGGCAATGATGTTAACCGTTGGGTTGCCGATGGCGACTATCACAATCACCAGCAAAAACGAGGGCACGGTTTGAAACACCTCGGTAATGCGCATCAACACATCGCCCAACCGGCCACCGTGGTAACCCGCCAATGCGCCGACAGCGACGCCAAGGGTCACGCTGAGCAGCGTCGCGCTGAAGGCAATCAACAATGACGCCCGCGCGCCATAGGCAAGGCTCGATGCCACGTCACGGCCCAGTGAGTCGGTGCCCAAGGGGTAAGCCGGGTCAGCGCCAGGCCAGAGCAACGGCGCGGCGACCATGTCCGTAGGGTCGCCGGGGAAGAAATGGTCAGCGCTCAGGGCTATTGCCAACGTCAGGATGAGGATGCCGGCCCCCGTCAGGACCGCTGGGTTGCGACGTAACGCACCCCATACGCTTTCACTGTGGCCGCGCCTGGTCGGCTTGATAGCAATGATCGACATCGAAAACTCACTCTTTAAAGAAGGGGTTTATTCCACTTGGATGCGTGGGTCGAGCCAGGCTTGCAACAGGTCCATGGACACGTTGACGAGTACCACCAACATTGAGGACAGCAGCAAAATACCGAGCAGCAGGTTGTAGTCCCGGGAGAGCACGGCATCGAGGGTCAAGCGGCCCAGCCCCGGCCAGCCGAACAAGGTCTCAGTGACGGCGGCGCCACCAAACAGCGCGGCGAAGTGCAACCCGGCCAGGGTGGTGACCGGCAGCAGCGCATTGCGCAACACGTGGCGCACGGCGATGCGCGTGGGGGTCAGGCCTTTGGCCCGGGCGGTGCGCACAAAATCCTGTCGCTGCACCTCCAACATTGAGGCGCGGGTCAGGCGTGCATAAAGCGCGATATAAAAAGTCGACAAGGTCAGCACAGGCAGCACGGTGTGCTTGAGCCGGTCCGTAAGCCAGGCCATACCGTGCAAATCCAGACCCAGGGTTTCAATGCCGTCGCTGGGCAGCCAACCCAAGGTGACCGAGAACAAAACGACGGCCATCAGACCGATCCAGAAACCGGGCGTCGAATACAGCACCAGCACCGCTAGCGACAGCAAACGGTCGGGCCAGCGTCCAACCCAGGTCGCCATCAGTACCCCCGCCGCGATACCGATGGTCAGCGCCAGGCCTAGAGCACCCACCATTAGCAGCAAGGTGTTGGGTAAACGGTCGAACACCAACTGAATGACCGGCATGTTGAAACGCGGTGAAACTCCCAGGTCCAGGTGCGCCAGATGCGTGAGGTAGGCGAGCAATTGCTGTCCCAGGTTCAGGTCCAACCCGAAGTGACTGCGCCACTGGGCCAAGGTCGCCTCGGTCGCCCCCCCGGACTCACTCGCCAGCACATCCACGGCGTCGCCGGGTATCAGCCGTAACAGCAGGAAGTTCAGTAACAGAATGCCAAAAACCGTCGGTATGGCTTGCCATAGGGTGCGTTTCGCCAAGCGCAAAACTCTCAGACGATCAACCATGAGCAATTGCTTCGCCGCCCAGACGGACGTCGGACAGGCTGCCATCCAGGCCATTGCCGTCGGTTTCGAACCCTGTGACCCGGGCGTTGAAGACCGTCACTTGTTGCTGCATGACCAGGGTAATTGAGGGCAGTTCCTCGATAACGATCTTCTGGAACGTCTTGAACAGATCACCACGCCGTTGCTCGTCGGTTTCCACTGCTGCTTGTTCCAGAAGGCGGTCGACCTCCGGGTTGTTGTAGTGGGTGCCATTGGAGAAAGGCACGCCTTTACGGAAGTTTTTTGACCAGAACAGCCGCTGCACGCCCACCGTGGGATCAAACATGGTGCCCAAGCCCACCACCGCGAAGTCGAAATCCCGATCGGTGTAGATGCGTTTGGTGTAGGTCGGAAAATCCTGCGAGCGCAGTTGGACATCAATACCGATACGGGCCAGTGCCGAGCGAATGTACACCGCCGTGCGGGCGTAACTGTCGCCATAGGGCAGGGGGTCGAGAATCAGGCTGAACCGGGCATTGCCTTTTTTGGGTAAGCCGGCCTGGTCCAGCAGCGCATTGGCCTTGGCGATGTCGAAGGGATAAGGGTCGGGACCGGTATAGTGGTACTGCGGGAAACTCTTGGGGATCGGCGACACGCTGACGTCGGCATAGCCGTAATAAACCACCTTCTTGATGACCTCGCGATCGATGGCGTGGGCGATAGCCTTGCGCACCTCGTGGCGTGACAGCAAGGGGTGATCGAGGTTGAACTCCAGCATCGTCGGGGTAACGCTATAGGCGTAGCCGCGAGTGGTGAATTTCAATTTTCCTGACTGGGTAATGCGTGCCAGATCGCTGAGCGGCACCGGGCTTTGGCCGCCCGCGTCCAGGCTGCCATTCTCGAACGCTGCCAGGCGTGACGCAGAATCGGGTGCAACCTTGAGGAACAATGTATCGACGGCGGGCAGGTCAACGCCCCAGTAATCGGGGTTGCGCTCGAACTCGATATAGCTTCCGCGTTGCCAGCTTTTGAAACGATAAGGGCCGGTGCCAATCGGGGCGTTGTTGTGCGGATTGCTCAGCGGATCACCGGTCTCATAAAGGTGCTTGGGCAGGATCGGTGTTTCGCCACCGGCAAAGCCACGAATCAGATAGGGCGCCGGTTTAGCCAGGCGCACCACCGCCGTGTATTGATCGGGCGTATCGACTGCCAGCAGGTTGGCAAAGGTACTGCCGCCGCGAGGGTGATAGCGTTTGATCAGATCCAGAGAAAACGCCACGTCCGCTGAGGTGAAGGGTTGGCCGTCATGCCATTTCACACCTTGGCGCAAATCAAAGCGGTAACTCAGGCCATCGGCGGCAACATTCCAGGCAACGGCCAGCCCAGGCTGGGGTGTCAGGCTTTCATCGTATCGAAGCAGACCTTCCAGGACTTTGCTGCTGGCCGTAATCGTCGTTCCTGCCGTGGTGTTGAACGAGCTCAACGACGGCGGCTCCGGGTTGACCAGCAGGTTGAAAATACGGCGGCCTGTTGCGGCTTCTGCGCTGGCTGCCGCGAGGGCGCTGGGCAAAAACGGCACGCTTGCGCCCAACAGTGGCAGGGCAGACAAACCGACGAGCAATTGGCGTCGTGAGAAAGGCATGAGGGGGCATCCTTGAGAAATGATCAGTGGCGCAAACCGGCTTGATATAACAGTGGTAAGACACGCTCTCCGAACTGCTCGAGGTCGGGGACGAAATCGAAGAAGCTCAACTGTATGCCGTCGATGCCGGCCTGCTTGAGGCGAAGAATGTCGCGCACAACGGTGTGGGGGCTGCCAACCAACTGGATGTTGCCGCCGACGTATCGCTGGGCCGCTTGATGGCCCCGCCAGGCATGGGCATCACTGGCTTCGCGGGTATGTCCGGCCAGCGCACCGGGGTCGCCCGCAGCGGTAATGGCTTCGTGCACCTCCCAGGCTTCGGCATCGCTGTCGCGGCAAATCACCAGCGGATTGATCAACGTACGTATTTGACGACCGTAGCCTAGAGCGGCCTGTTTGATACGCTGCAAATGCTCGGGGAGCTTGGCCAGCGCGTCTTCAATCTCAGCGCTGCCGGGGCTTGTGGTGAAGACGATGTCCGAGTGCCTGGCCGCAAAATCGATGCCTGCCGTGGATCCGGTGGCATTGACCAGTACCGGGCGGCCAAACAGCGGTTTAACGCTGCTGTAGGCTTCTTCGAGACGGTAGTGATCACCGTTGAAATCTACGTTCTCGTTGCTGCCCCACAATTGCTGCACCACCCGAATGAACTCGTCGGCCTGTTGGTAGCGCTGGTCATGCTCAATCGGGCCTTGGCCGAAGCGCCGGTGCTCGCGGTGACGGTGGCCGGTCACCAGGTTTAAGCCCCAGCGACCT
The DNA here is from genome assembly GCF_056680425.1 of Pseudomonas sp. ASL3. NCBI lineage: Bacteria > Pseudomonadati > Pseudomonadota > Gammaproteobacteria > Pseudomonadales > Pseudomonadaceae > Pseudomonas > Pseudomonas sp. ASL3. Next base: position 1,995,087 of record NZ_CM155281.1, read on the forward strand.
TTGCTGATGTGATCCAGCGTGGCGCCGAATTTGGCCAGGTGCAGTGGATGCCACGGGCCATACAGCACGTGCAGCGTTGAGATCAACATGATGCGCTCGGTCACCGATGCCAGTGCGGCTTGGGTAATGAACGCGTCAAGGGATTCGTCATGATAACGAATGTCGCCCCCATAGCCGCCCTTGCCCAGCCATTCGGCAAGCGCAAACACCAAATCAAAGCCGAGGGCTTCTGCGCGCAAGGTTAATTGCTTGTTGTAGTCGAAAGTCCAGTCCGTCCCCCGAGGCAGCGCTGAAGGACTCCATCCTCCGGCTTGGATTGGCAGAAACAAGCCAAGCATTAGAGGTTGGGAAAACGCGCGTGATAAAGGGCTGTCGGGAAAATCGAGGGGCGAGGGTAGGGACGGCAAGGCGAACACTCCGACGTTCAATTACGTAAGAGAGTAGGTGCAATGTATGTGCCGTTAATGGTGTGTCGTGAATAAGTTACGGGAGGGTGGGGTTAAACCAGTGCGTTATTAATCTGTCGCGCTGAAAGTGTTGTACTGCAACAATACAGTGTGTGTAATTACTGTTGGTCAGGCAACACTTCAGTGATGAGCATGGGGGCGCTGACTCATGAGAAAGTAGCGTGCGAGCATCGCTGATGGCCGTGGTAGAGGCCTTGAAGGTTTTTTTTGGTTATATGCTTAGTTCGAGCATTGGCGTAGCGTTAGCTGAAAATGTTATAGCAATAATATAACTTGATATTGACTGGGTTTGGCGGCGTTTATTATTGTCGTGGCCTGCTGCTGTTCGGCGCGTCTGCGAGGGTAGTACTCCTGATGGTTTTTTTGCGCTGGTTCCGACATAGGTGGCGGCGTTTAGTTTAAGGGGTGCTTACATTAAATAGCCTGGCGCGCTCTATTTATCACGTTAAATCAATCACGTTAAACAACAGGAGCTGCCATGAGCGCTATTGAATACCGTCCTTTAGGTCGCCACGGCATTAAAGTGTCGCCGTTGACCTTGGGCTCCATGATGTTCGGTGGGCAAACCAGCGAAGAAGTGGCCAAGCGTATCGCCGACAAGGCGTTTGATCGTATCCGATCCATAAAGTACACCTACCGATAGATGCGCTTTGTGTTTACCGTGGCATATCTGGCGAGCAGTTCCATGGCAATAGCGCTTCGTAGTCGGCCACCGACTGCGCATGCGGCAGTCGTTCCAGTACGTGGCGCAGCCACGTATAGGGCTCCTGGCCGTTGACCTTGGCGGTCTCGACCAGGCTGTAGATCTGGGCACTGGCGGTCGCGCCTTTGGGCGTATCGCTGAACAACCAAGCCTTGCGCCCGATCACAAACGGTTTTATTGCACGCTCCGCCGGGTTGTTGTCGATCGGTAAAAAACCAGCCTCCACGTAGCGCTCCAGCCGGCTCCAGTTGTTGGCCAGATAATTCACGGCCTTGCCCAGCACGCTTTGTGGCGTCACCTGCGACTGCGTTTTTTCCAGCCAGCCTTTCAACTGGGCCAGGATCGGTAGGCTCTTTTCCTGACGCCCAGTAAAACACTGCTCATCACTGCTGTCCTTGAGTTCACGCTCGATGCCGTACAGCTTGTTGATCATCGTCAGTGCTATATCGGCGCGGCCCGTCTTGCCTTTGGGCTGTACTTTTTGTGCGTCGACGAACTTACGTCGCACATGGGCCATGCACGCCAGCCGTTCAACACCGGGTTGCAACGCCAACGCGTTATAACCTGCGTAATCGTCGGTCATCACGTAGCCGCGATAACTTTCCAGCAGCCGCAGCGGTACTTCCTGCGCACGGCTGGAGGTGTAGTCGAACAGCACGACTTTTCGATCCGGCGGCCCACTGGCCTGTACCCACATCCAGGATTGGCTGGTCGGGTCGCGATCCGGTTCTTTAAGTACCTGGACGCGGGTTTCATCGCAGTGGATGACCGGGCTTTCCAGCAACCGGTCGCGCATCAAATTCAGCAACGGTTGCAAGTGCTCGCCGCACTGGATAATCCAGCGTGCCAAGGTCTGACGCGGGATATCGATACCGTGTCGACTCAACACCGTCTCGAAACGATGCAGCGGCAAGCCATCGACATACTTGGTGGTCAATAGCATCGCCAACACGCTCGGACTGGCCATGCTTTTTTCAATCAACTGAGCGGGTTTGTCAGCGGTGACCGGAGCCGTTTCACAACCGCGACAGCCGTAGACTTTGCGGATGTGTTTGATGACCCGGATCTGCATCGGCACGATGTCCAACTGCTCGCTGGTTTCTTCGCCAATGGTGTGTTTGCGGCAACCGCAGGCACAGGTCAGTTCGTGTTCGGGCAGTTCGTGGATGACTTCGATACGCGGCAGATCAGCCGATAGTGGCTTGCGTTTGCCACGGCGCTTAGTCGGTGCAACGACTTCTTCTTCCTCGGCGTCATCGAAGACAGGCATCGGCTCGCTTTCGGGTTCGTTGAACAAGGCCAATTGCGGTGTGTTGGGCTCAACCGTTTGCTCGGACTTACGACCAAATATACGGTCACGCAGCAACTTGATCTGTTCTTTCAGATCAACGATATGAGTCTCGTAAGCCTCTTTGACTTCTTGATCACGCGCGCGCGCTTCGTACGTATCAAGCAGCATCTGCTTGAGAAGCACTGGGTCATCAGGAAGGTTGTCGGGCATGGATGGCATGCCCTGGATTATACCCGTCAGGCGACAAATCTTGGAGTCAAAACCTGATGTGGACGATTACGCCACAGGTCAAAACCGTCGAGTAACCAGTTCAGCTCCTGGACGGTCAATACGATGGCCTCGTCGGTGGCATCGGGCGAAGTTTTAAAACGTTCGGATTCCAGGCGTTTGAGCCAAAGGCAGAAGCCGTTGCGCTCCCAGTAGAGGATTTTCACTCGATTACGGTGGCGATTCAGAAAGACGAAAAGCACCGGGTCGAACACGGCCACCTTGATATCCAGTTCGACCAGAGCGGCGAGGCCATCGATGGACTTTCGGAAGTCCACGGCCTTGGGGTAGAGGTACACTTTTTCGACTTTGGCGTCGGGGCGCATCATTGTGGCTGGCTCCAGAGATGAATCGGGAGCACAGCATTCGGGATCCGATGGCAGCTTTGAATGTGGGGTTCATGGATCCCTTACGTTTGATCAGGGTATTAACTTCATTGATACCGCAAATGGCTACAACGGCGGGGTTTCTGAAGAAGTGGTAGGGCGCTTGATAAGCGCACGGCGTCAGCAGTGGGTGTTGGCTACCAAATTCGTCAATCCTAATCCGGGTGGCGCGGGGCCCAACAACCATGGTGCGTCGCGGCTCAATGTCATTCAGTCGGTGGACGCCAGCCTTAAACGCCTGAACACCGATTACATCGATCTGTTTTATTTGCACCGTGAAGATCCCCACACCCCGGTGGAGGAAACTGTTCGAGCCCTGTCGGACCTGATACGTGCCGGCAAGATTCAGGCTTACGGGCTGTCGAATCATCGTGGCTGGAAGTTGGCTGAATTTAGTCGCGCCGCTGATGTACTGGGCGTTGAGCGTCCCACAGCCAGCCAACCGCTGTACAACCTGGCCAATCGACAAATCGAAATCGAGCATTTGCCTGCCGCCGATTACTACGGGATTGGTGTGGTCTCTTACAGCCCACTCGCACGCGGCGTACTGACCGGCAAATACCTCCCGGACCAGCCGGTGCCGGAAAACACTCGTGCCGGTCGTAAGGATGCACGTCTGCAGCAAACCGAGTGGCGACCCGAGTCGCTCAATCTGGCGCAGCGCATCAAAGACCATGCGCAGGCACAGGGTATTACCAGCGGCCAGTTCGCGTTGGCTTGGGTACTGAATAATCGCCTGATCACCTCAACCATCGCCGGCCCTCGTACCGAAGAGCAATGGGACGATTACCTGCCCGCGCTGGAGTACAGCTTCACCGCCGAGGACGAAGCCTTCGTCAATGATCTGGTGGTGACAGGTCACTCCTCGACGCCGGGTTACAACGACCCGAGTCATCCGTTTTTTGGACGTCAATCGCGGGTGTGAGCCCGGATTATTCGACGTAATGTCTACATCACTGGGCAGGTTTTTCGGCTGTCACGAAAGGAAAGGTCAGAATGCAAGAGCGTAACAGCCGAAGAGCGTTCATCAAGCAGGTCGCGTTACTAGGGGTCGCAGGGGCAGCGGGGCTGATTTTGCCGGGCTGCGACAAGCCGGCTAAAACACTCGCCGGCGCGCCGGCGGTGCTTAACAATCGCGCCGACCAAGTGGTGAGTTTCAAGTACCCAGACAACCCTTCGTTTGACCTGGTGTACCTCGCAGATTCGCTGGGCTATTTCGAAGGGACGCGTACGCGACCTAATTACATCGGGCGCATTGCGGCACCGCAAATCATCCCTCTGGTGGGTACCGGCGAGATTGATTTCGGCTCGCGTATGGTGCCGCTGGTGATTTCCGCCATTGCCAGTGGCCTGGATCTCAAAGTCGTTGCCGCGGGTGGCAAGACTCTGGAAGAAGCGCCACACATGAAGTATTTCGTGCGCGCCAATTCAGGGATATTCACTCCCAAGGACATGGAAGGCAAAACCGTAGGCTTCAACAGTTTTGGGGCCTGCGCCGAATTCGTCACCAAAAAATACCTGCGCGAGCACCAAGTCGACGTCGACAAAATCAACTGGGTGGTGATCCCCGATAACCAGGCGGAGCAAACCCTGGCCACCGGCAACATCGATATCGCAATCATCCATCCGCCTGCCTCAGGCGGAGCGGAGCACAACCCTGAACTGCGTAAGCTGTGGAGCGATTACGACCTGGACAGAGGCCTCGGTGGTATGTCGCCTTACAGCGTCTACGGCAAATTCAGCCGGGAAAACCCCGAAGCTACCCGCGATTTCGTCGTGGCGATTGCCAAGGCAGCGAACTGGGCGAATGCCAATCCCGACCCCGCGCGCAAGCTAGTGTCCGAGCGTATCGGCACCCGGCTCGAACTGGTCGAGCGCTACGCCTATGTTGACGATCTGGTCATCACCGAGCCGCCGATTCAGTACTACATCGACATCCTGGAGAACGAAGGAAAGCTGCAACGCGGCGCTATATCCGTCAAGGACGTCTACACCAATGACTTCAACCCGCTTGCCAAGGGTCACGTCTGATGAAGGAGGCGCCAGCACATAAAATCGCTGCCTCGGGCGTGCACATGGAATACCAGGCACAGGATGAAGCCGGGCGCAGCGAGCGGGTGGTGGTTCTGGAAGACTTCGATTTACAGGTGCGTGAAGGTGAGTTCCTGTCCATTCTCGGACCATCGGGTTGTGGAAAATCCACTTTTCTTAACATCCTCGCAGGGCTGGCGAAGAAAACCGGCGGCGTGCTGGACATTGATGGCAAAACCTTGCCGGGCATTAACCGCAATCAAGGGGTGGTGTTTCAGGGTTATGCATTGTTGCCGTGGCGGTCGGTGCTCGACAACATTGCGGTGGGGCTGGAAATTCGCGGGGTGGCAAAAACCGAGCGGCTGGAAAAAGCCCGCGAGTACCTGGATTTGGTGGGACTCACAGGATTCGCTTCGCGTTATCCCCATGAGCTGTCGGGCGGTATGCGCCAGCGAGTGGCCATTGCTCGTGCGCTGGCGTATGAGCCGGACGTCTTGCTGATGGACGAACCTTTTGCGGCCCTGGACGCGCAAACCCGAGAGACGCTGCAAGACGAGTTACTGCGGATCTGGGACCTGCACAAGAAAACCATTGTGTTTATCACCCACAGCCTGGACGAGGCGATTTTCCTTTCGGACCGGGTCGCGGTCATGACCCCGCGCCCAGGGCGGGTCAAGGAAATTATCGACATCAACCTGGAGCGCCCCCGATTGCCGGAACTGCGCAACAGCCACGCGTTTGTGCAGTTGCGTCAGCGGGCGTGGACATCGTTGCGAGAGGCGATGGGCAGCACAGTCGCCGATGATCAAGGCATTGATGAACGAACCCTGCGTGAGAGTTGGCAACAGGTCGCGCAGCGCGGCGGCTACCGGATAGGGGTGTGACCATGAGTTGGAATACAGCTTCGCGCAGGGTGATCGACAGCTCACTGGGCATCCTGGTTTTTCTCGCGCTATGGGAAGCGTTACCGCGTTTGGGATGGGTCAATCCAGGGTATTTGAGTCCACCCTCGGCGGTACTGGCGGCCATTGCGGACATGGCAAGGTCCGGCGTGTTGTTCAAGCATTTACAGGCGAGCCTGATTCGTTCCCTGGCGGGCTTGGCCTTGGCGATCATTAGTGGGGTCACGCTAGGTTTGCTGATGGGCTGGTTCGCCCGGTTGGAACGGGTGCTCGACCCGCTATTGCAGTTCTTTCGGCAAACCTCGGCGCTGGCGCTTTTCCCAGTATTTATCCTGTTTCTGGGAATCGGAGAGATGTCGAAGGTGGCGATCATCTTCTGGGCATCCTTTTGGCCAATCCTGTTGAGCACCATTAGCGGCGTCAAGCAGGTGGACAGCTTGCTGATCAATTCAGCGTTGTCTATGGGGGCTAATCGTCGCTTTCTGTTTCTGAAAATCGTCTTGCCGTCCGCGTCGCCCTCGATTTTTACCGGGGCCCGTTTAGCGGGCGCCTATAGCATCACCGCGTTGGTGGCTGCAGAGATGATTGGCGCGCACTCGGGGCTGGGCTTTTTGACGCTCAACTCCCAAGAGGTATTCCAGATTCCGAGCATGTACGCCGGGATCTTGTTGCTGGCGGTGGTGGGCCTATTGCTCAATTTCCTGCTGGCGCTGTTGGAGCGGCGCTTCACGCGCTGGCGTCGTGGGCTCAAACATGCGGGGTGATTCCGAGCGGTCAGTTGCCCGAGGCTGGGCATGCTATAGATTGGCGATCCTGGCCTGTGGAGCGGGTGTATGGTTGCTCTGGCTGTTCTGGGAACTACTGGTGTTTGACCCCGCCACGCAGCCCGCCGGGCCGGTATTGGAGCAAGCCCGGCAAAAGCAGGTGTTACGCATTGCCGTGCGTAGTTACCCGCGACCGACGTTCAGTAACGCCGCCATGGTGTCCGAACCTGACGAAATGGACCGTGAGCTGGCAACTTCATTGGGTCGTTATCTGGGTATTGCGGTACATCTGACGGCATTACCGACGGGGGATATCGCGCTCTTTTTGCTCAAAGGCGAAGTGGACGCGGTGATCGTTGGTAGTCTCGAGGTCCCCGGTCTGATCAATCAACGCGCGGCGCTCACCGAACTGCCCGTTTCCTACCGCGTCGGGGCGTTAGTGGCATTGCGTAACGACTCGCGGTCGGCTGGGTCAAGGGTGAGCGGCCAGGCAGTATGCGTTGCATTCGGTAGTCCTTGGGCGGCCGCTTTGCAGCGTCAAGGAGCCAATCTCAAGACCTACCCTTCAAGCATCCGCGCGACAACCGCGTTCATCGCCGGTGACTGCGGGTTGCTCGCGGATGAGCGCACCGTGCTCAAAAGCCTGCTCCAACAACCCGACTGGCGATTTTATCGGATGTTGCCAGAAACTCTCGACGCCAGCGCCGATGCTCAGGTGTACCTGGCACAGCCAGATCGAAAAAGCCTGAAGTTGGTGCAAGCGGGGTTGCGCGATTGGCAGGAACGAGGCGGGCAGGCGAGGGCATGGGGCCTACGCAGCAACGCGATCATGCTCGACAGTTTGAAGATCAGCGATGGGTTGGTGTGTCATTAATGTGCAGGTTCAGGCAAGGGCGGAGATCAGCAAATTGTTCTAAAAAATAATTTATAAATAATTTCCAGAAATTAGCTTAAGGGTTTTTGTTATTCGATTAAGGAATAAATAAATCATTATATATTCCTTTTGTTATTGGTTCATGAGGTGCATTTTGGACGCCTGCACATCAGTGCGGATTTGCCCAACATCAGACAGGAAGCCTCATCATGACCATCAAAGCGATCAACGTCCGGAACCAGTTCAAGGGCGTCGTCAAGGAAATACTGGAAGGCCCTGTAGTCTCCGAAATCGATGTGCAAACTGCCTCCGGAATTGTTACCTCAGTAATTACCACCCGTTCAGTGCGCGATCTTGAATTGAAAGTAGGTAGCGAGGTCATTGCGTTCGTCAAATCCACCGAGGTCTCGATCGCCAAGCTCTGAAATTGCCGGGTTCAAGGCTTGAACCTGAAGACCTGTGGCTTCGACGTTTTTTGCCCGCATTCGGTCGTGCAAATGTCGAGGCCGTTCATTTCTGCTAGCGCATGCTGAAACCGGAATAACCATAGAATTATATGATTCTTTAATAATTTTCTATCGTTAATATAATAAATACTGATTTATTTTTCGGCCTTCGAACCTCGCCGGGCGCAGCACTGCTGACCCGATTTTTTCGCTCAGTCTCTCCGATCTAACCCATACCAAGGTCTTTCATGAAGTTGAAAAAACTCATCGTCGCCGCCAGTCTGCTATTCGCTACTGCGGGGGCTCATGCACAGCAAGCCATCGATATCAGTTACCAGCGTTCCTCGACGCTATGGATTCTGCTCAAGCAAAATGGCCAACTGCAAGAGCGTCTGAAACCCTTGGGCTTCACCGTCAACTGGCATGAATTCAGCACCGGCCTGCTCAGTTCCCTGAACGCTGGCAGTGTCGATCTACATGCCGATGTGGCCGACGCTTTCGCGTTGTTCACCCAGGCTGCCGATGCACCGCTGACCTACTACGCGCGGGAGAATTCGTCGTCCAGCGCGCAAGCAATCATCGTTCAGGAAAATTCACCGATCCATAGCGTCGCCGATCTGAAAGGCAAGACCGTGGCGGTCTCAAAAGGCTCGGGCAGCAACTACCTGTTGATTTCGGCGTTGAAAAAAGCCGGACTGACGCTCGCCGATATCACGCCTCGTTACCTGGAAGCGCCGGATGGCGGGGCTGCGTTTGCCAGCGGCAACGTGGATGCCTGGGCCATCTGGGATCCGTTCCTGGCGACTCAACAGTTGGATCATCACGTGCGTGTGCTGGCGGACGGCAAGGATGGGGTGGCCGATTACAACCGTTTCTATCTGGCAACCACGAAGTTCGCCAAGGCGCATCCGGATGTGTTGCAAGTTACCTTCGATACCCTGCGCGAGACCGGGCAGTGGGTCAAAGCGCATCCGAAAGAGGCCGCACAAACTCTCGGGCCGCTGTGGGGCAACATCCCGCCTGCCACGGTCGAGTTGGCTAACTCCCGCCGCAGTTACGACATCGTGCCGGTCAAGGTCGACGACCTGGCCGAACAGCAACGCATCGCCGACACCTACTACGCGGCGAAGCTGATTCCCAAGCCAATGAACGTGTCCGACATCGCTGTCTGGGCGCCAAAGGCCAAGTAACAAACCGCGTTTATCACTTGGGAGAACTGCATGGCTCGTCAAATTCACCTGTCCGCGTTTTTGCTGACCGGACCGGTCATCCACAGCCACGCGGTGTGGCGTCACCCGGAAACGGTCGGCAATTACCTCGATCCCGAGTACTACGCACGCGTCGCCAACGTGGTGGAGGAGGGGCTGTTCGACTTCCTGTTCTTCGCCGATCGCCTGGCTGTTGGTGACCAGATGGGCGGCTCCCGCGATCTGGCGTTGCGCTATGGCGCGCAAGACGCGACACGCCTGGACCCCTTGCCGATCCTGTCTTATTTGATCGGTCAGACCCGCAAGCTGGGTCTTGGTGCAACCCGTTCCACGACCTACTACGAACCCGCGCATATCGCCCGGGAATTCGCGACCCTCGATCACCTGTCCAAGGGCCGTGCAGCGTGGAACATCGTCACCTCGATGAACGACAGCGAAGGGCGCCTGTTCGGCAAGGAAAAGCACCTTGAGCACGACCTGCGTTACGACCGCGCCGATGAGTTCGTCGAAGTGGCCTTGAAGTTGTGGCGCAGTTGGGGCCCCGATGCGCTCAAGCTGGACCGCGAAAGCGGGGTGCTGGCCGATCCGTCGAAAATCCAGTCGGTGCAGCACAGTGGTGAGTGGTTCAAGGTCGAAGGACCGCTGAATATTCCGCGCACGCCACAAGGGCGACCGGTGCTGATTCAGGCAGGATCGTCCGGTCGCGGTCGGCGTTTCGGTGCGCGCTGGGCCGAGGCGATCTTCACCATTCATCCGCATTTGAACGCAATGCGCGCTTTCCGCGAGGACGTGCGTGCGCAGGTGGTGCAACAGGGCCGCGACGCGGATAACTGCAAGGTGCTGACGGCGGTCATGCCATTCATTGGCGGCACTGAAGCCGAAGCACGCGCCAAGCGTGATCAGCACAACGCGCTGGCACGTCCCGAGCTGGGGCTGGTCACGCTGGCCTCGCAACTCAATGTCGACCTGTCGCCGTTCCCGTTGTCCGCGACCCTGGCCGAGATCGCCCAATCGCCGCTGATTCATCCCGCCGCTGCAGAAAAGCTGCTGATGCAGGGCGCCGACACCACGTTGGAACAACTGGGCCGCATTTTCGCCAGCAGCGTTCGCGTGCCACAACTGGTGGGTACCGGTGCGCAGATCGCCGATCAACTGGCCGACCTGTTCCTCGGCGAAGGCTGCGATGGCTTTGTGATCTCTCCGGGTTATCTGCCGGGATCATTCAGCGAATTCGTCGAAAGCGTGACTCCGCATCTGCAACGCAAAGGGCTGTTCCGCAGCGCTTACGAAGGTTCGACCTTGCGTGAGCATTTAGGCCTCGCCGAATTGAAAGACTGACCACCTCCATGACCAAAGGGATACTTGAATGGCTGTTTATGATCGTTTGACCCGTCGACACCTCTTGGGTCTGGCCGGCTTCGCCTTGGCGGCCCCGCTGTTGATGTCTTTGCCGCGTACCAGCCGGGCTGCCGATGAGCATGCCGGACATGCTGTCGAGCCCGGCGCTGAACCCGCTGGCACAGGCGAGTTCATCGCGCTGGACAAACCGCGTGCGTTGAAGCTGGCGGTCAATCTCAACGCGGTGTGCCTGGCGCCTGTCGTCATTGCTCATGGGCAGGGCTTCTTCAAGAAGCACAACCTCGATGTCGAGCTGGTCAACTTTGGCAACTCCACCGAGGTCCTGCTCGAAGCCATCGCCACCGGCAAGGCCGATGCGGGAGTGGGCATGGCGTTGCGCTGGCTGAAGGCGCTGGAGCAGGGCTTCGACGTCAAACTCACCGCCGGTACGCATGGCGGTTGCCTGCGCTTGCTCAGTGCGGTCAACAGCGACGTACATAAACTCGAAGACCTCAAAGGCAAAGCCATCGGCGTCACCGACATGGCCAGCCCGGACCGCAACTTCTTCTCAATCCTGCTGAAAAAACACGGCATTGATCCCGTGCGTGATGTGGAATGGCGGCTGTATTCGGCGGACCTGCTTGGCACGGCGCTGGAGCGTGGCGAAGTCCAGGCGGTAAGCGGCAGTGACCCGTTCATGTACCGCTTGATCAAGTCGGGTAAAGCGCAGGAGCTGTCCAGTAATTTGGTCGAGGAGTACGCCAACCTCAGCTGCTGCGTGGTCGGTGTCACCGGCAAATTGGTGCGTGAGGACAAGCGTGTGGCAGCAGCCCTGACCCAGGCGATTCTCGAAGCCCACGATTATTCGGTCCAGCATCCGGAGGCCGTGGCCAAGGGCTTCCAGACCTACGCCTTGAACACGTCCACCGAAGAAGTTCAGGCGATCCTGCATGACCATACCCACGGCCACCATGCCGTGGGCTCGGTGCTGACCAAAGAAATCACCACTTACGTCAGCGATCTGCAAACCGTGGAAGTCATTCGCCAGAGCACCAACGCCAGCGAGTTCGCCAAGGAGATCACTGCCGATGTCTTCAGCTGAGGTTTCAACGCTGGCCAGGCCGCTGTCGCGCCGGGCCTTTGAGGTCTGGCGACAAGGCGCGGTGGCGGTGATGGTGTGGGTGGCGGTCGCGCTATTGATCAGCTACGTACCCAATGCCACGCGCAACTGGCCGATGACCCAGGGTTTGGCGAACTTGTGCCTGGCGGTGGCGGCACTGATCGTCTTGCTGGGCATCGTCGGTCACTGGTCGGCGAAGGTCGCTACCCGTATCCGTCTGGCGAGCGCCTGGCTGATCGCGTTGCCGATTTTGTTGGGCATATGGGAACTGGTCACCGCCAAGCTGGGGCTTCTGCCAGTGCCATTTTTCGCGCCACCGCAAGCGCTGCTTGATGTATACGTCGAAGATTGGCCTCGACTGGCCGACAGCTTGTTGCATTCGGCACTGTTGCTGGGTGCTGGCGTGGCGCTTGGCGCAGCGACCGGTTTTGTCGCGGGGGTTGCCATCGGTTGGTCAAGCAGTATCGGCTACTGGCTGCATCCGATACTGCGCATTCTCGGTCCGGTGCCTTCGACGGCGTTGTTGCCGCTGTGCTTCTTCCTGTTTCCCACCAGTTGGAGTGCCAGTGTGTTCTTGATCGCCCTCGCGACCTGGTTTCCGGTGACAGTGCTGACCTGGTCCGGCGTTGCCAGTGTCGATAAAGCTTATTACGACGTGGCGCGGACCTTGGGCGCGAAACAGAGTTTTCTGATTTTCAAAGTGGCAATTCCCGCGGCGTTGCCCCATGTGTTCGTCGGTTTGTTCATGGGGCTTGGCGCCTCGTTTTCGACGCTGGTGGTGGCGGAAATGATGGGCGTCAAATCCGGCATCGGTTGGTACTTGCAATGGGCTCAGGGCTGGGCGGCCTACGCCAATATGTACGCGGCACTGTTGATCATGGCGCTGGCCTGCTCAGGTCTGATTTCCGGGCTGTTCCTGATCCGTGATCGGTTGTTGGCCTGGCAAAAAGGAGCGATGAAATGGTAGGGCAGGCACACACATCGGCAGCCCCTGTTTCAGCGGGGCTGGCGCTGCGCATTGACAACCTGAGTCACGGTTTTGCTCTGGACGGTCAGCGGTTACCAGTACTGGAGCGGGTGTCCCTTGACGTGGCACCCGGCGAATTCGTAGCGTTGCTCGGGCCTTCGGGCTGCGGAAAGTCCACGCTATTGCGTCTGGTGGCAGGACTGGAACCCGCGGATTCCGGCACCTTGCTGGCCGATGGCGCGCCAATTACCGGCCCGGATCCGAGTCGGGTCGTGGTGTTCCAGGACCCAACCCTGTACCCGTGGCGGCGAGTGAGGGACAACGTTGCCCTTGGTCTGGAAGCCCAGGGCATCCTCAAAACCCATTCCGGCAAGGTCGATGCGGCGCTGGAAAAAGTCGGTCTCAGTCAATTCGCCCGAGCTTATCCACGCCAATTGTCAGGCGGCATGGCCCAGCGTGTGGCGTTGGCTCGAGCGTTGGTCAACGAACCGCGTTTGCTGATCCTTGACGAGCCATTGGGTAAGCTGGATTCGTTGACCCGCATCACCATGCAGAAGGAACTGATCGACTTGTGGCAACGCCAGGGCTACACCGCACTGCTGGTCACCCACGATGTCGAAGAAGCCTTGTTACTGGCCAATCGGGTGATCGTTTTCAGTGATCGACCGGCAGCGATCAAGGCGCAACTGACCATCGAGCGGCCTTATCCGCGTCATCGCGACGACCCCTATCTGGTGGACCTGCGACGGCAGATCATGGGCCTGTTGGGGTTGGGGGAGAGCTGGTAGTCAATCCTGCGAGCCTTGTATTCGACGACTCACTCAATGCTGCGTTGAGCCCTGTAGTCTTGAGTCATTCTGACCCTTTCAAAAAATGAGGATCCCATGCAACCGTTGTTTACCGCCTCTGATGCCGAGTTCCACAGCGTTCGTTTCGTTCTAACCGACATGGATGAAACCCTGACTTACCAGGGCCGTTTGGCAGCCGCCACCTACAGTGCCCTGGAGCGCTTGCAAGCGCATGGCATCCGCGTTATTCCGGTCACGGCAGCACCCGCCGGGTGGTGCGATCAGATGGCTCGGATGTGGCCGGTGGATGGGGTGATTGGGGAAAATGGAGGATTGTTTTTCCAACGCTCGGTCGACGGGCATGAACTGCGTCGGCATTTCTGGCACTCCGATGCCGAGCAGGCCAAGGTGTCGAGTCGACTGCAGGCCATCGCTCGACAAGTTCAAGACCGGGTGCCCGAAGCGATACTGGCCAGCGATCAGCCGTACAGGTTGACGAGTCTGGCTTTTTCCCTGCCGGAACACCCGGAGGCTCTGCAGGCGATAGTGGAGGCTTTGGGCGAAGCGGGGGCCGATGTAACCGTCAACAATCTGTGGATCCTGGGTTGGCTTGGCGGCTATGACAAGCTGAGTATGTCCCGACGCATTCTGGCTGAGGTTTATGGCCTGGATATCAATGAGAACCGTGATGCGGTTCTGTATTCCGGCGACTCGACCAACGATGCACCGATGTTCGATTTCTTCCGCCACACAGTGGGTGTAAGTACCGTGCGCAAATACTTGCCACAGCTATCGACACCGCCAGCCTGGATCACTGAAGGGCCTGGCGGGGTTGGTTTTGTCGAGGCAGTGGATAAACTTCTCGCGTCCCGCCTGCCTACCTGCGACCGGACAACCACGCGGAATACGTTGAACAGCGTCGGACAATGATGCAGGACTGGGCCAATCGTCTGGATCTTTGGGGGCATGGCAATCACCGGCTCCAGGTCTTTCAGGAAGGCCGCTGGCCGTTCGCCATTCGGTACCGCTCTCGACACCCGAGCAACTTGATGCTGTCGAACGCATCATCGATGAGTTCGAGAAAGTTCACGATCCGATCCTGAGCAGTCAATGGAACCTCTCGTTGCATACGGCGCTTTATGCACCTGCGCAAATGAAGCACCTGGAAAATATGATCACCCGCGCGCACACCATTGCGCAGCGCTATACGCATATCTACATGCAGCTGCGCTCGGCAGGGATTGATAGCCAGGACGAGCATCGTGCGATTCTCGCGGCATACCGGGCAAAAGACGTGGAGCTGGCAGTTGCGTTGATGACAACGCACGTCAAGCAAGCGTCAGATGAGGCGGCTGAATACCTGCGAGACCACTTTGAGCAAAAGTGATCGGGTGCGCAGATCATTCAGCCATTCAGCCATTCAGCCATTCAGCCATTCAGCCATTCAGCCATTCAGATTCTTGAATCAGGATCTGCCGGTCAAGGCCAAAAGAAGGTGCCTGCGCACCTTCTTCTGCCACCCTTACCTGGACTTCAAGACTTTCGGATTGGAGTTGCCCCAGATCGTGTAGAGGTCCGCCAACAACGCGCCGTTGATGGTCTCCAGCTCGGTCTGGGTGATCTCTTCATCACCCTGTTTGCCGTACAGAACGACTTCATCTCCCGCCTGCACACCCTTGATACTACTGACGTCGACCATCAGCGTATTCATGGTGACTTTGCCGATGACCGGTGCGCGTTTACCGTGAATCAGCACCGAGGCTTTGTTGGAGAATGCTCGTCGATAGCCGTCGGAGTAGCCGGCCGGTATGTTGGCGATCAACGAGTCTTTGCTCAGGGTATAGGTTCGGTCGTAGCTAATGGTGCTGCCCGCCGGGTAGGCGTTCACCGCCGCGACCCGTGACTTGAACTGCATGCCCCGTTGAAACTCGTTATGCCCGCCTACCGGATAGCCATAGAGCGCCGCCCCCGGACGAACCATATCCAGCCAACCCTCGGGCACCTCAAGGGTGGTGAAGGTATTGGCGCAGTGCAGGGTGATCCGGCTACGGTCCAGTTTGGCGTGCTCGATCAGCCAGCCGGACTGTTCCTTGAATTTGGCCAGTCCGCGGAGAACATCCTCTCGTTCTTCGACCGGGAAGTGGGTCATGATCCCGACGATATTCAGGTGATCCAGCCGCGTCAGATCCACCGCTTGTTGTTGCCCCTCTGCCGTGCTCATTTCCAGGCCGTTGCGGCTCATGCCCGCTGAATTCAGCGCCAGGTGAACAGGCAATTTCACGCTCTTGCGGGTGGCCAGTTCGTTGAGCTGGCGTGCAACCTCCAGGTTGCCGACCAGTTCTTCGATGTTGTAGCTCAGTGCATCTTCCACTTCACCAACGGTGGCGCTGCGCAAACGCATCAAGCGGCCCTTGAAGCCTTTTGCCCGAGCAACACGCGCCTCTTCATTGCTCGCCACCCCAATACAAGTGATGCCCATCCTGATGGCGGAGGGGAGCAGTAGGGCAATGCCGTTTCCATAGGCGTCGGCTTTCATTACGGCGCAGATCTGGCTTTTGCCCGCCAGCCGTTGCTGGAGTTTGGTGATATTCCCTTCGAAAGCGGCCTGATCGATCTCCAGCCAGGTATTGCTCTGGGCCGATCGACTATCGGCGCTCGGGTGTTCCGGCGTGGGATCGAGTAAAGGGGCGGCATTGACCACGGGCATCATTGCCGTCAAAGCCAGAGCGAGCGTCAGCGAGCTGAGCATAAAACGTGGCATATCGAGTCTTCCATGCTAGATGAGGAAAGGCTCTATGCACGCGTGGATCTGGCATCAGCCAGGTCCAGTTGGCATCGAGCGAACAGCCATGGAATTTTTATGCAAAGACGTCGTTTGTTTATGTGGAGTGATAGGCCTGACGCAGCGGATGACGTTGTTAAAAGGGGCTAAACAACCGAAATTTAATTTGCGCACTGGATCGGTGAAAATTGTACTTTTCAGCAAAAGCGGAATCGGCTGCCGAGGTGAAGCTTTCAGCATTTTGAGTCGAGAGCCAATTGGATAACAGCCGAGTCGGCCGCTTGAGTGGAGGGAGAATAACCGCACTCGCTTCCCTTTCTCGAAAGGCTCCCTGGATTACCAGCCCATGAGCAATAACCTGAAATTCAGCCACAAAATCCTGCTTGCCGTCTCACTGATTGTCATCGCCGTTTTCGCGTTATTTACCGCCTACAATGACTATCTGCAGCGCAGTGCAATTCGTAAAGACCTGGATAGTTATCTTCACGAGATGGGTGATGTCACCGCTAGCAATATTGCCAACTGGCTATATGGCAGAGTGTTGTTGATGGAAAACCTCTCACAGTCGGTGGCGATCAATCCAGCTCCGGAAAACATAACGCTGTTGCTGAAGCAGCAAGCCCTTGCGTCGACTTTTATCGCCACCTATGTAGGGGATAAAGAAGGTAAATTCATTACTTATCCGGACGCCAAGATGCCGGATGGCTACGACCCTCGTGCCCGCCCCTGGTACAAGGATGCGGTCAAAAGCAGCGGTCCGACCGTCACCGAGCCTTACATCGACGCCACGACCGGTAACCTGGTCATCTCCGTCGTCGACGCGGTCAGCAAGGCCGGGCAGACCCTGGGTGTCGCTGGCGGTGATCTGGGCCTGCAGGCCATTGCCGACAGTATCAATGCCCTGGACTTCAATGGTCTGGGCTATGCCTTTCTGGTCAGCGCCGACGGCAAGATTCTGGTCCACCCGGACAAAGCGTTGGTGATGAAGACACTCAAGGATGTCTATCCGCAAGATACCCCGCACATCAGCAGCGATATCAGTGAAGTTCGGACTGATGGCAAAACCCGCATCGTCACTTTTGCTCCGATCAAAGGCTTGCAATCACTGAACTGGTATGTAGGTTTGTCCGTAGACAAGGACAAGGCTTTTTCAATGCTCAGCGAATTTCGTGCTTCAGCGCTGATAGCCACCTTCATCGCCGTGCTGATTATCATCGCCTTACTCAGCATGCTGATTCGGATCCTGATGCAGCCACTGCGGGTGATGACCAGAACCATGCAGGACATCGCCGACGGTGAAGGCGATTTGACCAAGCGCCTGACCATCCAGACTCAGGACGAATTTGGCATCCTCGGTACGGCTTTCAATCGCTTCGTCGAGCGGGTTCATGGTTCGATCCGCGAAGTCTCCTCGGCCACAGAGCACGTCAACGAAGTCGCCCTGCGGGTGGTCAGCGCTTCCAATTCTTCGATGCTCAACTCCGACGAACAATCCAGCCGGACCAGTAGCGTTGCGGCCGCCATCAACCAGCTAGGCGCAGCCGCGCAGGAAATTGCCCGCAACGCAGCCCAAGCCTCGCATCAGGCCAGCGATGCCCGGGGTCTGGCTGAAGAGGGTCAGCAGGTCGTCGATAGAACTATCCAGGCAATGAACAAATTGTCCGAGATGCTCAGCACTTCCAGTGGCAACATCGAGACCCTCAACAGCAAAACGGTGAATATCGGGCAGATTCTGGAGGTGATCACCAGCATCTCCCAGCAAACCAACCTGCTTGCACTCAACGCCGCCATTGAAGCCGCCCGCGCTGGCGAGGCCGGGCGCGGTTTTGCGGTGGTCGCCGATGAGGTACGTAGCCTGGCCCATCGCACCCAGGAATCGGCGCAACAGGTACAGACGATGATCGAAGAGCTGCAAGTCGGCGCCCGCGAGTCGGTCAGTACCATGAGTCAGAGCCAACGCCACAGCCTGGAAAGCATGGAAATCGCCAACCTGGCCGGCGAGCGCTTGATTAGCGTGACCCTGCGCATCGGTGAGATCGACGGCATGAACCAATCGGTTGCCACCGCCACGGAAGAGCAGACCGCCGTGGTCGAGTCGATCAATACGGACATTAGAGAGATCAACACCCTAAATCAGGACGGCGTGGAAAACCTCCAGTCGACCCTGCGGGCCTGTTCCGATCTGGAGCAGCAGGCGGCTCGCTTGAAGCAGTTGGTGGGTAGTTTTCGGATCTGATCGGTTGCCCTCACTTTATGGGGGCCACCGTTGATGTTTTGATTGTTCTATATGGCGGGCAAGTCAGTGGGTTGCAAAAAAAGAATTATTCTCGGACATTCCGGATCACCTGTGGGAGCAGGCTTGCCTGCGAAGAGGCCAGTCGTGCAAAGAAGATCGTCATGACTTGCGGAATATTTGAGCCTGATCCAATGCTTTCGCAGCGGGACGCGTAGTTGCAAGCCTGCTCCCACATCTATGGTTACCCCCTTTTCTGCAATACTGTTTTTGATGCGTGTTTGGCTTGCTTTAATCTATCCGGCGTCTGGGGAATATCGCACCCCGCGCCTCGATGAAAATCGCGCCCGACGACCCTTGATAGAATGACGGCTTTTTCAGCCGTGTGGGAGCCCAGGGTATTCGTCAGGCCGGTATGCCGTTCACGTCATCTGTTATCCAGCATCGCAAAACCAGGTGGGTGGTGCTCGGGTGACAGCAGGGTCAGGCGCTCATCGCGCTTGGCCCTGCATCGAATTCGCTGTGATTGGCCGCGATTGCCCAGGCAATGCGGCCTAATTTGTTGGCCAGGGCGCAGACCACATGATTGCTGTGGTGTCGGCTCAGCAGTTGGCGGACCCAGTCTGCCAACGCGCCTTTCTGTCGATCCAGAGCGATCAAATAGACCCGCGCACACTGGATTAACAACCTTCTCTGGTTGGGATCGCCGCGCTTGCTGATCCCCAAAAGTCTCGGCTTGCCGCCTGTCGTGTACTGCTTGGGCACCAACCCGATCGACGCCGAGTAGTCGCGACCACACTTGTACTGCTTGCCATCGCCCAGCTCCGAGGCCAGGACGCTGGAGGTGATCGGGCCGACGCCCGGAATTGTCATCAAACGGCGAGCCAGATCATCTTCAGCGGCTTGGCGTTTGATTTGCCGGTCCATGTCCTTGATCTTCACCTCGAGGTAATTGAAGTGGCTATGCAGCTCTAACAGCAGCGCTTTGAAAGCAGGCGGGATGCTCTTTTGATCAAGCAGGACGGGGAGCTCTCTGATTGATTTGTGGCTGGCACTCAACGCAATACCGATCTCCAGAAGGATGCAGTGAATCCGATTTGACGTCGCTATGCGGTCTCTGACGAAAGCATCGCGCACCGTAATCAACAGGCCCTGCGCTTGCCGGACTTCGGTTTTTGGCGAGACAAAATGAATATTCGGACGCTTGCGTGCTTCGTAAATCGCTTCGGCATCGGCAAAGTCATTTTTGTTGCTTTTGAGCATTGGCTTCACGTGCTTGGCGGCAATCAGCTTGGGCGTATGCCCGAGTTTGATCAGCTCACGCGCTAGAAAATGGGCACCGCCACAGGCCTCCATCACCACGGTGCAAGGGTCGAGGTTGGCAAAGAATGGCAACAGCGTCACGCGAGTGAGCTTCTTGCGAAGAATCTCCTTCTCGCGACTATCAAACTCAATAGCGTGGAAGCACTGTTTTCCCAGATCAACACTCACGACTTCTACACGATTCATGGCAATGGTCTCCGTTAGGTGCCCGATGAAAGCTTAGTGGCGTTTCACCGGGCGGGACGGGGGGTAACCATTTCATTAGATTCAAGGTGAACCCAGCACCGTGTTTGCTTTGCGACAGCACGGCGTCGAAGGCGCTGCCGCAGGCTGCAATCTAGAAGCTGAAC
Organism: Pseudomonas sp. ASL3; assembly: GCF_056680425.1. Classification (NCBI taxonomy): domain Bacteria; kingdom Pseudomonadati; phylum Pseudomonadota; class Gammaproteobacteria; order Pseudomonadales; family Pseudomonadaceae; genus Pseudomonas; species Pseudomonas sp. ASL3. The sequence goes on from NZ_CM155281.1 coordinate 2,015,327, forward strand.
CGCTGCAGAATAACGCCCAGTCCGTCGGACATTGCCTTGAGTTCCTGGGTTGTTCGCACGATCTCACCCTGGGCTGCAGCGTTCTCTTCTACACTTTGCGCCACTCTTTCGACGTTGCAGGCGACCTGTTCACTGGCTGCGCGCTGTTCCTGCAGCGACAACGAAATGAAACTGACGGCCGCAAGAGATTCGTCCAGTGCGCCCTTGATCCTGCTCATGGATTGGCCTGCGCTTTCGACCAGTTTCTGGCCATTGGTCACGCGCTCACAGCCGGCGGCCATGCTGTCTTTGGCTTTGACCATGCCGTTTTGTATGGCATTGACCAAGGCAACGATTTCCGTGGTGGATTCTGCTGTGCGGGCGGCCAGGCTGCGAACTTCATCGGCGACCACGGCAAAACCCCGGCCTTGTTCGCCGGCTCGTGCCGCTTCGATGGCGGCATTGAGGGCAAGGAGATTGGTCTGTTCGGCGATGCCCCGAATCACACCGACAATCAGGCTGATGTCGTTCGACTGAATCGCCAATTGATCGATATCGGATGAGCTTTGTGCAACCAGATTGGCAATCTGCCCCATTTCCTGGATGGACTCTTGCATCACCGCCATACCTTCACCGGTGATTTCGCCCGCTTTCTGCGCGGTGCTCTGGGCCTGTCGAGCATTGTCGGCGATGTGAGTAATGCTCACGGAAAGCTCTTCTACCGTGGCAGCCATGGACGAGGCTGTCTCGCTTTGCAGTGCGGCGCTGCTCAATCCCTGTTCGGAGGACGCAGACAATTGCAGCGTGGCACCTTCGATCTGCTCGGAGGCCTGGCTGATCTTGCCAATCATATCGCTCAGGCTGTGGCGCATCGCCTGGACGGAGTGCAGAACGCCCGTCGACTGCTGTTGCTGATCAAACTGCGTACCGGCCAGTTTTCCCTGGGCGATGTTTGAACTGATGGCGGCAAGCTCCGCGGGTTCAGCACCGAGCTGGCGGCTCAACAGCCTGGAGAAAAAGAACGTATAGGCCGCGCCCGCGATCAGCGCCAGTGCCAGAATCAGCAGGCTGAGTTGGAGATTGAAGGTGTAGGTGATCTGGTTGTGCTCGAACTGGTTCCTGGCTTCCACCAGTTGAACCTCGATCAACTCGGAAAACTTGGCTGACAAGGGATCAATCAGCGGATACAACTGATAGGTCGCGAAACGTGCGAGACCCGCGTCGTCATTCTGGCGCAGCATGCCCTGCAAATTTTGCAATGGCCCGCGGGCGGCTTCCATCAACGGGTTGATTTGCGCGATAAGACGCGTTTCTGCCGGAATCAGTTGCGTCGATTTGTAGGCTTGCCACGTCGGATCGATTTCTTTCAGGGCTTGTTCGATCCGGGTCAGCGATTCGGCTTTGGTCAAGTTGCCGTTGCGCGCTTTGTGGGTCGCATCGACGATGTCCACGGCGTACAGGTCGGCGATTTTTTTCAAGTCCCGAAGTGGCACGACGCGATCTAGATAGACGGTCTCCAGACCGCGCACAGCGGATTGCATTCCAAAGAGTCCCAGTCCGCCGACACACAACAATCCCAGCAGTAACGCGCTGGTCAGCAGCGTCAGATGAGTCCTGATTTTCCAACTATCCATAGTCCGTAACTCCTGAATCAGCTAATCCTGATGGGCGATCGAAATGTCAGCGTCTGTTGCTGAATTGTGCGATTGGGGCATATTGACATCATGTGGTGTGTCGACGAAAGAAACCGCTGCGTTACCGGCGAATATTTACCAATCAGCGACGTTCGATAGAGCGCACGGGCGTCGATGCCAGCCTGGTCTGTCGGCTAGCGCATTTGCCAGCGTCGATTTACCCGAAGCGATCTTGCCGCAAAGAAGATGGCGTTGCGCTGGAGAGGTGCAACGCTGGAATTGGTTGTGGAGCTGTCGTATCTGCTGGCGATGCCGAGCATCATAGCCAATTCGGATTTCATCGCCACGGTGGCCGAAGGATGGGTATCAGCAACGAGAGTCCATTTCAGCAAAAGCGGAATCGGCTGCCGTAGCGGCGAGCTCAATCGCCCCGGAGCGGATATGGAAGAGCTCGGCGGCACCATGGCGTAACATGTCTTCGTTTTCCAGCTGATGTCGTCTCGAGGCAGGAGGTGGACCTTTTCGCCATACTGCAGGAAACGGGTCGGGTGGTTTCTTGAGCGGGCGTGGTGCACCGAGCGGCACAGGCGACACACATTCATCTGCAGCTCCTGGAAGCATCACCAGGAGCACGCTGGGTGACGATGCGCATCACCCAGTGTGTCGGCTTTTATAGAATGTTCAGCGGATAGCTGATGATCACCCGATGCTCGTCGCTGTCCCGTTGCGTGGACACTCCGGTGCGCAATGAGGCATGACGAAGGGCAATACTCAGGTCTTTAAGCGGTCCTTGCTGGATGACATAGTTCACGGTCAGATTGCGTTCCCATTCGTTTTTGTCGCCGCCGGGAGTGCGAATGTTCGAACCGTTTTCATACATACCCAAAAAGCTCAACCCCGGCACGCCGAGTTGCGCAAAATCATAGCCGTAGCGAACTTGCCAGGTGGTTTCCCCGGCGCGCTGGAACTTGCCGATCATCGACTCCGTCATGAAGTAAGCGGTCGATCCATCACCCTGGTTCAACCAGACCGCATCGCTGTTGCCGCTGACTTGCTGCAGGCCGGCGGCGAAGGTGTGGCCGTTCACCAGGTAGGTGAATTGTGCGCTGCTCAGGCGGCTGTCGACCTTGCCTTTGGTCACGCCGTCGCCGTAGTAGCCAAAGGTGTAGAAATCGGCGTCATGGCCGTTGGCGCCATCGGAGCGGTTGTCGAAGTGCCGCAGGTCGGTACGCAAGGTGCCGGGGCCGACCTGCCAGTCGTATTTGAGTCCCAGAAAGTTCTGTTTGTAGAAGTCCTGAAGATTGCCGTAGTAGTACTGCAAGGTCAGGTCTTTGGTCGGCTTGTAGTCCACACCGCCGTAATAGAATTTGTTGACGAATTCGCCGGTCAGCGCGTTGTTTGCGCCGGGAATGGACATGCCCATCTGGTGGGTTAAAGCGCGACCTTTGACATGCTCCAACTGGCCGAGGGTGAAGGTGAAGTTCTCCAGGTCCCTGGATTGGATCTGCCCGCCGTTGAAAGTCTGTTGCAGCAAGCGGTCAGTGGACATCACCACCGGCAGCATCGGTACCAAGGTGCCGTATTTCAGTTCGGTGTTGGAGAACTTTGCTTTGGCGGTCAGGCCCAGGCTGCCGAACTCATCGACCGCTCGGCCATCATCCGTGGGGAAAACGTTGCCGGTGAAGGTTTTACCCTCAGCGTTGTAGTGCCGCCCTTTGCCGGAGTCCAGACGTATGCCGAACATGCCGATGGCATCCATCCCGAACCCGACCGTGCCTTGAGTAAAGCCGGACTGAAAATTGGCGATGAAACCCTGGCCCCATTCCTGGGTGTAGTTGGGGGCGGCCGCGCCGCTGCGGTTGTCGGCATTACTGAAAAAGTTGCGGGCCAGCACGCTGAGCTTGCTGTCTTCTACCAGGCCGGCGGCATAACCCTGTTGAGCGATGATCAGGCCGCAAATTCCGGCTACTACTTTAGGTGCGCGATTGAAAAGCTCCATCGGAGTCGTCCCCATGCTGTTGTCGAGTGGTGTGAGAGGCAGTCAAAGGCGGCAGTAAAGTTTTTTATTGTTTTTCAGGAGCAACGGTGGCCGGCAAGACGTTCAATCTCACGGGCGGCAAACGGTACAGAATGAACAGCGCCAACACCCCGATGCCGGCGCAGAGCACCAGGCCGACACCGACCGATTGGGCCAGCGCATCGCGGGCGAGGTTCAGCCATTGCGGGTGTTCGAGCAGGGCTGTATCGGGACGCAGGAGGATCTGCGGATCGGCATACAAGGCCAGTCCGTCAGCGTGTCCCTCGGCGATAAAAAGATGCCGCAGGTTGGCGCTGTAAAGCAGGTTGACCAGCACTCCCATTCCGGCCGTCCCCAGCAGTCCGCCGACCAGACGCAATGATTGGGTCAGCGCGGTAGCAATCCCGAGGAACTGGCGCTCGGCGAGGGTTTGAGTGAAGACCGTCAGGTTCAGCAGGATGAATCCCAGTCCAAGGCCTGCCAGCAGAATCAAGCCGAGCAACAGACTGAAAGACGCCCCACGTCCGGCGAGAGCCAAGCCGAGGCAAGCCAGCAGCAGAGCTGCAAAACCGCACAGTGGCAACAGATTCGGATTGCGCAGGCGAGTCACGACGCGCCCGTTGATGATCGCACCGAGGGTAATGCTCAGCGCCAGCGGCGTAATCAGCAGTCCGGCATCCTGCGGTGAATAGCCATAGCTGCCTTGCAGCAGCAACGGCAGGTAAAACAGCAACGAAAACATGATCGCGCCGGCCGCCACTGACAACAGAAACAGCAGGCGCATGCTCGGCAGCCTGAGCAATGCCGAGGGCAGCAGTGCGTGTGTGCAGCGCCGCTCCCAAAACCACAGGGCGACGGTCGCCGCCACACAGCTCAATCCCAGCACCACACTCAACGTCAAGCTGGAATGCCCCAACCATTCGACGAACAGTTGCAGGCTGCCCAGCGCCAGGGCGATCAACAATGCGCCTGGCCAGTCCAGACTGATCTTCGCCCGTTGTTGCGGGCGGTAGTAAGGCAGATAGCGCCAGGCGAAAAACAGCGCCAGGCAGCCCAACGGCAGATTGAGATAGAACACCGAGCGCCAGCCAAATGCGCCCGTCAGATAGCCACCCAATCCGGGGCCGATGGCGTTCACCACGCTGAACAGGGCGCTGAGCAGCATCTGCCAGCGCAGGCGTTGTCGGGTGTCGGGAAACAGTTCCGGAATGCAGGCGAACGCTGTGCCGATCAACATGCCGCCACCGACACCCTGCAAGGCGCGGCCGATCACCAGCAATAACATGTCGCTGGCCAGGGTGCAGGCCAGTGACGCCAGGGTGAAGATCAGTGTGGCGGCAATCACGAATGGCTTGCGCCCATAGTAATCGCCCAGTCGGCCAAAGATCGGGATGGTGACGATCGATGCCAGCATGTAACCCGTGGCGACCCAGGCGTAGAGCTCAAAGCCCTTGAGCTCGGCGACGATGCTCGGCAAGGCGTTGCCGATCACCGTCTGGTCGAGCGCCGAGAGCATCAACACCAGTGAAATGCCAAGCATCGCGAGCAATGCCTGCTTGAAGCTCAGCGGAGGGTGGGTCGCCACAGTCATGGTCGGTTCCTCAGCTCAGCGCCGCAACGGCAGCGGCAATCCGCGAGCAACCTTCGTCGAGGGTCTTGATGTCGGTGGCTATCGACATCCGGAAGAACGGCGCCAGGCCATAGGCGGTTCCCGCCACCACGGCCACACCTTGGCTTTCCAGCAGGTACATGACGACGTCGTAGTCGGTGTCCAGTTGCTTGCCTTGGGCAGTGGTCTTGCCGAGCAAACCCGTGCAGTTCACATAGAGGTAGAACGCACCGTCGGGCTTGCGGCAACTCAGGCCGTCAATGGCGTTGAGCAGGCCCAGGCAGCGATCACGTCGTTGCTGGTAGACCGCCACGCTTTCCTTGACGAAGCGTTGGTCGCCGTTGAGCGCTTCGACGGCTGCCGCCTGGCTGACCGAGCAGGCATTGCTGGTCGATTGCGATTGCAGGGTCGCCATGGCAGCGATCAAGTCGGTCGGGCCTGCTGCGTAGCCGATGCGCCAGCCGGTCATGGCGTAGGTTTTGGACACGCCGTTGACCACCAGGGTGCGCTCGGTCAACGCCGGTTCGATGGCGAGGATGTGCGGGTTGTCCAGACCTTCGTAGCGGATGTGTTCGTAGATGTCGTCGGTCATCAGCAATACATGCGGATGTTCGAGCAGCACATCGGCCAGGGCTTTTAGTTCGGCGGCGCTGTAGCTGGCACCAGTCGGGTTGCTGGGCGAGTTGAGCAGCAGCCAGCGGGTTCTTTCGGTGATTGCACCGCGCAATTGAGCAGGGGTCAGTTTGAAGGCGTTTTCTTCGGGACAGGCGAGGGTGACAGGGTCACCTTCGCAGGCCAGCACCATGTCGGGGTACGACACCCAGTACGGCGCGGGGATCAGTACTTCATCTCCAGCGCCAAGGGTGGCGGCGAAGGCATTGAAAATCGCACTCTTCGCGCCGCTGGTTACCAGGACCTGATTCGCGCCGTAGGTCAGGCCGTTTTCCCGTGCCAGTTTGTCGACAATCGCCTGGCGCAACTGCGGGGTACCGGCGTTTTGCGTGTAACGAGTTTCGCCACGTTCGATGGCGGCGCTGGCAGCCTGCCGAATATGCGCCGGGGTATCAAAGTCCGGCTCGCCGACGACCAGGTTGATGATGGACTTGCCTTGCCGACGCAGTTCGTTCGCACGGTCGGAAGCGGCGCTGCTGGGCGATGGTTTGATACGTTGCACACGGGCGGCGATGCGGGAGGCGGTCACGTGTCGTTCCTCGTTGATGACGTTGACGAGGCACTACAGTACGAGCCGCTGTCGTGGACTCATAAGACGAGATCGTTCTGGTCTGATAGGAAGTGCTTATGGCTGGAACTGAACAGCCGCAGCACCAAAGTGGTGCGCTCAAGCCCGTATGCTTGTTGCGGGCACCGATTCGCACGCAAAGCGTCGAGCCATAGCAAAGGCTTATGGTTGAGCCTTGCAGTTAACAATGCGCGCGATGTATGGGGCTGGCCTGGCTCTTGCTAAAGCCTGTGGACAGCCTCCCTTTTTCGAGCAAGAGCAACGCCACCGTGAATCTGCGTCGTTTGAAGTATTTCGTGAAACTCGTCGATATCGGCAGCATGACCCAGGCCGCCGATGTGTTGCATATCGCGCAGCCGGCACTGAGTCAGCAACTGGCCACGCTGGAAGCAGAACTGCAGCAACAACTGCTGATCCGGACCAAGCGCGGCGTCACCCCGACCGAAGCGGGCAAGGTGCTTTACGGCCATGCGCAAATCATTCTGCGCCAATGCGAACAGGCTCAGAGTGACGTCAATGCCACCGGGCAGGCATTGTCCGGTCAGGTGTCGGTAGGCCTGGCGCCAGGCACCGCTGCATCGACGCTGTCCTTGCCGCTGTTGCGAAGAGTGCGCGAACGACATCCGGGCATTCTGCTGTACCTCAATGAAAACTTCGGTACCACGTTAAGCGAGTTGATCATGAACGGCCGGATGGACATGGCCGTGCTCTATGGTGGGCGTGAAGTGCACGGCTTGAGCTTTGTCTCGCTGCTGCGTGAGAACCTCTACCTGGTCAGTGCCGATCCCTCAGTCAGCGATCGTGAAGACATTCCTCTGGCCGAACTGGCGGACATGGACATGCTCCTGCCGCGCCCCTACAACGTCATGCGCCGGTTGGTGGACGAAGCCTTCCTGCGCATCGGCATGAGCGCACGGGTGATGGCTGAAATCGAATCTTCGATCACCCTGACCGCCGCAGTCGCCGAGCACTTCGGTTCGACCATCCTGCCCGAATCCTCGGCGCGGGTGATGGTTGCTGCCACGTCGGTGCATATGTGTCGCATTGTCGAGCCCGAGATCGAGGCGCCACTGGCGCTGTGCCTGTCCGGCCACCTGCCGCTGTCCGTGCCGGCCCAGGCAGTCAAGGCGATCTTGCTCGAATTGGTCGCCGAGATGCGTGGCAGCCTCATCTAACCAGCCATAAGGACGGCTTATTACCCCAAAGCCAAAGCGTCTTGGCCGCCTTTTGATGGACTCGTTACATTGATCCCCATCCACTCAGACACGCTCGACAGGCAGGGGCCCACGCATGGATTCAGAACGCATCAAGGGGTTGATCGATTTGCTGGCCGAATCCGATCTGCTCGAACTGAGTCTGACCGAAGGCGACAGCACGATTCGTCTTTTCAAGCAGGAAGGGAAGGTTCAGACCAGCGAGCCGGTGGGTGAACAGGTGCCGGTATTGCGCCCGGTTTCGCCCGAGGCAGATAACTCGTCGGTGGCTGCAGTCGAGATCAAGGCCAGCCTGTACGGCGTCCTGCATCTGACACCCGCCGCCGGAGAGGCGACGTTTGTCACAGTCGGTGAGCAGATCGAGGCGGGGCAGACCCTGGCGGTCATCGAAGCCATGAAAATGTTCCACCCGGTCAAGGCCAAATCCGCTGGCAAGATCACCGCGATCCTCGCCCAGAGTGGTGCCGAAGTCGAAGCTGGTCAGTCGTTGTTCCATCTCGGCTGACTCCAAGCCCATCCTCTTTCAGGTGAATTCAATGTTCGACAAAGTGCTGATCGCCAACCGTGGCGAAATCGCCCTGCGCATTCAGCGTGCCTGCCATGGCCTCGGGTTGCAGACCGTGGTGGTGCACTCCGAGGCTGATCGCCACGCCCAGTATGTGCAAAACGCTCACCAGGCCCTGTGCATCGGGCCGGCCTCACCGAGCCAGAGCTACCTGAACCAGGCGGCGCTGCTGTTCGCGGCCAAGGTCAGCGGCGCCCAGGCGATCCATCCGGGCTATGGTTTTCTTTCGGAAAATGCCGGGTTCGCCGAGCGTATCGAAGCGGCTGGCCTGACCTTCATCGGCCCCAGCGCCGCGTGCATTCGTACTTTGGGCGACAAGGTCGCCGCCAAGCGTGCGATGCGTGAAGCCGGCGTGCCGTGCGTGCCCGGGCCGGATTCGGTGATGCCGACCGACGATGAAAGCATCCGCACCATCGCCCGTGAAATCGGTTACCCGGTGATCGTCAAGGCCGCGGGCGGTGGCGGTGGGCGCGGCATGCGGGTTGTGAAGGAAGAGGACGAACTGCTCGATTCCATCGCGCTGACCCGCGAAGAGGCGCGTCTGGCCTTCGGCAACCCGGAACTCTACATCGAGAAGTTTCTTGGCCATCCACGGCATGTGGAAATCCAGGTGTTATGCGATGCCCATGGCAACGCGATCTGGCTCGGCTGCCGCGATTGTTCCTTGCAGCGTCGGCATCAGAAGGTCCTGGAGGAAGCGCCGGCACCGGGAATTGCCCCCGAGTTGATCGCCAAGGTCGGCGAACGCTGTGCGGCCGCTTGCCGGCAGATCGGCTATCGCGGCGTCGGTACCTTCGAGTTTTTGTATGAGGACGGTGAGTTCTTCTTCATCGAGATGAATACGCGGCTGCAAGTCGAGCATCCCGTGACCGAGATGACCACCGGCATCGATATCGTCCAGCAACAACTGCGCATGGCCCGAGGCGAAGTGTTGGAGCTGCGCCAGCACGACGTGCAACTCAATGGTCATTCACTGGAATGCCGAATCAACGCTGAAGACCCGGTCACCTTCATGCCGACCCCGGGGCTGATTCAGCGCTGGGAAGTGCCCGGCGGCTTTGGTGTGCGGGTCGACTCCCATGTCACCAGCGGTTATCGGGTGCCGCCTTATTACGACTCGATGGTGGCCAAGGTCATCACCCACGGCGCGACCCGCGAAGAGGCCATAGCCCGTATGCGCCTGGCCCTGAGTGAAATGTGCGTGGAAGGCATCTCCACCAACATCCCCCTGCACCGCGACATTCTCGACGACCCGGCGTTCTGTGCCGGTGGCGTGGACATTCACCATCTGGAGCGCTGGCTGCAACAACGGAGTCCGACATGAGTACTGCTTCTGTATCGCAGCGTCCGCATATCAGCCTGCTTGGTTCCACGGCCTTGCTGTTCGAAGCCCCGGGCGAGCTGGATCTGGCGCCGCAACAACGTATCTGGAGTCTGGCGCTACAGGCCGGGCAGTGGGCCGAGATACACGAAGCGGTTCCCGGTATGAACAACCTGATGCTGACCTTCGTCAAGCCGCCTCGCGACCTCAACGGTCTTTGCGAGCGACTGCTCGAAGCGTGGGAGGCGAGCCAGCCGTTGCCGCTCGAAGGGCGCATCGTCGAATTGCCGGTGGTGTATGGCGGCGAGTTCGGCCCGCACATGGGTGATGTCGTGGCGCACACCGGCCTCGACATGGAGACCATCGCCAATCTGCATTGCGAGCCGCTGTACCCGGTGTATGCCTTGGGCAGCCATCCGGGTTACTGCTACCTCGGCGGCATGGACCCGCGTCTGGCCACGCCACGGCGCCAGGTTCCGGTGCTCAACATTGCCGCCGGCTCGGTGTCGATCGGCGGTGTGCAGACCGGTGTGTCCGCATCGGCCGGCCCCAGCGGCTGGAACACCATCGGCCGGACCGAAATGTCATTTTTCGACCCGACCCAAAACCCTCCGGCCATGCTGCGGCCGGGTGACATGTTGCGCTTGCGCATCGAGAGGATCATTCGATGATCGAGATTCTATCGGCCACGGCCCTGGCGACCGTGCAGGACTTCGGCCGCTTCGGCAGCCTGGGTTATGGCGTGGGAACCTCCGGCGCAATGGACCATTTGGCACTGGCACTGGGCAACCTGTTGCTGGGCAATCCCGAGGACGCAGCGGCTATCGAGATTCCACTGTTTCCGTTCGAAGTACGGTTTGTTCAGGACTGTACTTTCGCGGTGACCGGTGCGGCCTGTGAAGCGACTCTGGACGGTCAGCCATTGCCGCCGTACTGGGTGGCGCAGGCCCGGGAAGGGCAGGTGCTCAGTCTCGGCTATCCAACGTACGGCAGTCGCGCCTATCTGTGCCTGGCCGGGGGTATCGACGTTCCGTCCGTTCTTGGCTCGCGCAGCACGCAATTGCGCGGTGAGTTCGGTGGCTTGCAAGGACGGGCCTTGCAGCAGGGCGACCGGCTTTCGGCACTGCGTCCAGGAAAGACTGTACTGCCCACCGATTTCGGGGTCGTGTCGCCGAGCCTGGCGTTGCCGTTGCAACGCGATGGGCTGCCCGCCATGCGCGTACTGCCAGCGGCCGAATACGAGCGCTTTCTGGATGAGTCCTGTGCGGCATTCTGGGCCGGGGAGTGGAAGATCACTACCCAGAGCAACCGTTACGGTTACCGGCTCGAAGGCGCGCCGATCTTGCCCTCGACCCCCATGGAAATCCGCTCCCACGGCATCGTCCCGGGCGTGATTCAGGTACCCCACGGCGGGCAGCCCATCATCCAGATGCGCGACGCGCAACCCAGTGGCGGTTATCCGAAATTCGGCACGGTGATCGAAGCCGACCTCTGGCGCCTGGGGCAGGCACCGATCGGTAGCAAGGTGCGTTTTATCGAGTGCAGCTACACCGAAGCCGTTGCGGCTCTGGAAGACAATCAGCGCTATCTCGAGGAGGTTCGCCGCTTGGTCGAACTTCACGGGCTGGCCTCGCGTTAAGGACATTCAAGCATGACTAATCAGGAAATCCGCCAGTTGGCGGTGTGGCTGAAGGAGACCCACCTGGCTGGCGCAGAAATACGTCGCCCGGGACTGCATCTGCTGCTCAAGCGCAGTTACGACGAGGTAGCGACGCCTGCGGCATTAACCGCGCAAACCGCTGTGCCAGTGGCATCGAGCGCTATTGATGAACAGCATTTGAAGACTCCAGGCCTGGGCCGGTTGTTGCTGACGCACCCTGAACAGACCGACGTTCTGGCGTCGGTCGGCAGTCGGGTGGAACAAGGACAACTGGTTGCCCTGCTGCAAGTCGGCGACCTGCTGTTGCCGGTACGCAGCCAAAGGGCAGGGCGGGTTGCAGCGGTGCTGGTGCCCTGTGGCACGACCGTCGGCTATGGCGAGGCGTTCATGCGTCTGGATGCGGCATGAGCGGGCGAGGGGAGAGGTGATGAACATTGATTTGAACGCTGATCTGGGCGAGGGCTTCGGTCCTTGGCGCATGGGTGAAGATGAGGCGTTGATGAGCCTTATCTCATCGGCGAACGTGGCGTGTGGTTTCCATGCCGGCGATCCGCTAATCATGGACAACACCGTGCGCCTGGCCAAGGCTGGTGGTATCGATCTGGGTGCCCATGTCGGCTTCCCGGACTTGATGGGCTTCGGCAGGCGCCAGATGAACATCGAGCTCAAGGAGCTTGCGACCTATGTGGTCTATCAGCTCGGCGCCCTGGCGGGGATGGCGGCAGTCAATGGCCACCGCATGACCCACATGAGCTTTCATGGCGCGCTGGGCAATATGGTCGCTGCCGACGCGGCGCTGGCTGGGCCGTTGATCTGTGCGGTGGCCGCTTTCGACCCGACGCTGATCATCAGCTCATCGAGCAGTCGGGCCATCGAAAGCGCCGCCGAAAAATGCGGCCTGCGGGTTGCCACGACGTTTTTGGCGGACCGCGCCTACGACGATGACTGCCTGCTGGTGCCGCGCAAGGTGCCGGGGTCGGTGATCAAGGAGCCGGCTTCGGTGCTGCAGCGGGTTCGGCAATTGCTGGAGGAGGGCACTGTGACCAGTCTCAATGGCAAGCGGATTGCCGTGCCTGCGCACTCGATTCTGTTGCACGGTGACACGCCGGGCGCCGTGGACCTGGCACGAACGATTCGTCGTGAACTCGAGCAGTCCGGGGGCTGTGTCACGCCGATTTCGCAGCTGCTGGCGTAGGTGTCGCACCGTCATAAGCAGGGCTTATCGCCACACAGTCATTCCGTCTTGGTGCCCGGCTTCAGGGCTGGATAGAGTCGAAGTCATCGCGATCACCCGAGTGATCCGCACATAACCGGTCGTTGCGCTCTGCGCTGTCGACCCAGTGATACGAGGACAGGTTCATGCCATTTTTAGATTACAAAACCGCGCTGGTCACCGGCGCCTCTTCCGGCATCGGCGCCGCGGTCGTCGAGCGTCTCTGCCAGGAAGGCGTGCAGGTGCATGCCTTGGCCCGCAGCGCCGACAAGCTGCAAGAGCTGGCGGCAAAAACCGGTTGTATCGCTCACGCCATTGACGTTACCAACCTGGCCGGGCTGACCCGTCTGTTCGAAACGCAGCAGTTCGACATTCTGGTGAACAACGCCGGTGTCGACCGCCCAGGTTCGATTCTCAAGGCCGACGCCGAAGGCATCGACCTGTTGATCGACGTCAACCTGCGCGCCGTATTGCACCTGGCACGCCTGGCACTGCCCGGGATGGTTGAACGCGATTGTGGCCACATCATCAACATCAGTTCTATTGCCGCTGCCTACAACTTCGGCGGCAACTCGACTTATCACGCGACCAAGGCGGCGGTGAGCATGCTCTCGCGGCAACTGCGCATCGATGCTTTCGGCAAGCGTGTTCGGGTCACCGAAATCTGTCCGGGCCGGGTCTCGACCGACATCTTCGCCCATGTTCATGGCGATTCCGAAGAAACCTACAAACGCTTTGTCGAGGGCTTCGAACTGCCCCAGGCCAAGGACATCGCTGACGCCATCGCGTTTGCCATCGCTGCACCGATTGCGGTCAACGTCGGGCACATGGAAATCACCCCGACCCTGCAAGTGCCCGGCGGTCTTTCAACGGCCCGCCCGCAGGATTATCAGGGCTGAACTTTTTGCCAGGGCTGAGCTCTCGCTGCGCAAGACGCACTACAGAAGAACGGATCAATCCGTCATCGCAGTACCCACGCCACGGCTGTGCCTGGCAACTTGTTTCTGCCCTTAGCCCAATGCCGATGGGGATTGACCATGAAGCATGACTTCGATTTGGCCGCGGTTCTGCAAGGCGAGTATGCCGAGCTGATCGTCAAGGGCATCGAAATAACTCTACAGTTGGCGTTGTTCGCCTGGCTGCTGGCAATGGCCCTGGCGCTGTTACTGGTGACTGTGCGCCTGACCGGCAACAAGCTCGCCGGACGTCTGGTGGCAGGCTATGTGTCCTACCATCGCAATGTGCCGACGCTGGTGCAGTTGATGCTCTGGTATTTCGGCGTGCCGACCTTGCTGAGCGAGTCCACGCAATTGTGGCTGGCGAACTACAGCACCGAATACCTGTTCTCGGTGATTGCCCTGGGTCTGTGCCAGGCCGCGTATTTCTGTGAGGACATCCGCAGTGGTCTGCGGGCCATTCCAGCAGGGCAGACCGAAGCCTCCAGGGCGCTCGGGTTGGGTTATGTGCGTTCGATGCGCTACGTGATCCTGCCCCAAGGTGTGCGCAATTGCCTGCCGTCCTTGATCAACCACACGGTGCTGCTGTTCAAGAACACCAGCCTGGCCATGGCCATTGGCGTGGTGGAGCTGACGTACGCTACCCGCGAGGTCGAGAACTACACCTTTCGCACGTTCGAGTCGTATCTGGTCGCCACGGTGTTCTACCTGGTTTTTTCATTGCTGTTGATGGGGCTCGGTGCGTTGTTGGCGCGGCGCTTCAACAAAGCGTTGGCGAGGTAGACGACGATGTTCGATATCTTTTCGATTGTGCACCAGAACTGGACGCTGTTTCTGATCGGTCAGTACCCGCACGGACCTTTGGGCGGGCTGGCGAGCACGCTGATTCTGGCGGCGCTGGCACTGTTGCTGGCGCTCCCTTTCGGGTTGTTGCTGGCGCTGGCGCGGGTGTCGCCGTGGACCGGGCTACGTTGGGCGGCCACGGTTTGGGCGTATGTGCTGCGAGGCATCCCGTTGCTGATGGTGATTTTCTGGACCTACTTCCTGGTGCCGTTGCTGATCGGCCATAACATCACCGGGTTCGTGACGATGCTTTGCACCCTGGTGATATATCAGAGCGCCTACCTGTGCGAAATCATTCGTGGCGGCATCCAGGCATTGCCGGCGGGTCAATACGAAGCGTCGCGGGCCCTGGGCCTTGGGTACATGCGCACAACGATCTGGGTGATCTTGCCGCAGGCCTTGTACAACGCTCTGCCGAGCCTGATCAGCCAGTTCATCTCGATCATCAAGGAGACCTCCCTGGGCTATGTGATCAACGTCCAGGAAGTGACCTTCGCCGCCAACCAGGTCAACAACCAGTTACTGACCAAGCCATTCCAGGTGTTCTGCATCTTGGCGATCATTTACTACCTGCTCTGTTTCGGTCTGACCCATCTGGCCGGCTGGGTAGAGCGCCGTATCGCTCGCAAGCGCCTGGGAAACGGCGGTCAGGCCGTGGCTGGTGACCCCTTGTTGGCCATTGATAATTGAAGAGGGTTGCGTCCATGCATCCAATGATCATGTTTTCGAACATCAACAAATGGTATGGCGACTATCACGCGCTCACCGACATCACCGCTGAGGTGAAACCCGGTGAAGTGGTGGTGCTTTGTGGGCCATCGGGTTCCGGCAAGTCGACGTTGATCCGCACGGTCAATCGCCTGGAAGACATCCAGAAGGGCCAGATCCTGTTCGACGGCCAGGATGTGCACGGCACTGACGCCCACCTCAACCGGCTGCGCAGCCGTGTGGGTTTCGTGTTCCAGAGTTTCAATCTTTTTCCTCACCTGTCGGTGCTGGAAAACATCACCCTGGCGCCCAGCAAAATCCGCAACTTGAAAGGCTCAGCCGCGAAGCAACAGGCGATGCAATTACTTGATCGGGTAGGGCTGGCGCACAAGGCCGGCGCTTATCCGGCGCAGTTGTCCGGCGGCCAGCAGCAGAGGGTGGCGATTGCCCGGGCTTTGGCGATGGAGCCGCCAGTGATGTTGTTCGACGAACCCACCAGTGCACTCGACCCGGAAATGGTCGGTGAAGTGCTGAGTGTCATGAAGGGTTTGGCCAAGGATGGAATGACCATGATGTGTGTGACCCACGAGATGAATTTTGCCCGTGAAGTCGCAGACACCATCTGGTTCATGGACGCGGGTCAGATTCTGGAAAAAAACACGCCCAAGAACTTTTTCAATCAGCCCTCGCATCCGCGAGCGCAACGATTTATCGCCGATCTGCGCGCCCATTGAGTCGCACCGGTTTGGTTTTGCTATCTCTGCCATCAGACTTTCAAATCCCCAGGAGTTTTTCCATGCGTATGAAGCATCTGTTTGTCACGCTGGTGTTAGGTCCTTTGGCTGTTGCGGTAGCGCAGGCCGATCAATTGAGCGACATCATGGCCAAGAAGTCCTTGAGCTGCGGTGTGTATGCCGACGTGCCGCCGTTTTCCGCTCCGGATCCGAAAACCCGTGAGTTGGTGGGGATGGACGTCGATCTGTGTAAGGCACTGGCCAAGACCATGGGCGTGGAACTGGAGCTTAAGCCGCTGTCTGTCGAAGCGCGTATTTCCGAGGTGAAAATGGGTCGCGTCGATGTCATCTTCGCCAACCTGGCCTACACCAAAACCCGGGCCGAACAGATCCAGTTCAGCGACCCGTACTACATCGCCAAGGAAACCCTAGTGGTACGCGCTGCTAATGCCGATCAGCCAAAGAGCTTCTTCAAGGACAAACGCATCAGCTCCACCAAGGGGTCGACCTCCGAGCAATCCATTCGCATCGCCGGTGCCACTCCAGTGACCTTCCAGGACACCGGCTCGGCCTACATGGCCTTGCAGCAGAACAAGGTCGTTGGACTGGTGACCAACACCATGACTGCCCTGAAACTGGTCAATCAAGCCAAGGAGAGTGGTGTCGAGTTGGCACTGGCCAAGGAGCCGATGGCTCTTGAACCTATTGGGGCAGGCATGCGCAGGGATGAGCCTGCCTTTCTGGCCAAGGTCAACGAGTCGCTGATGGCGATGGATAAGGCTGGTGAAATCGACCTGATCTGGGACCGCTGGATCGGACCGAACACTGACTACAAAATGGTTCGTGAAGACAAGGTGCAGAGCCTCAGTAACTTGAAGTTTGATCCATTACCTTAAGCCCAGTGCATCGTCATTGCCGAGACGTGGCGACCTGATAAACCCCGGCGAGTACCAAATCGCGGGGCCTTGAGAGCAACCCGGCCGCAGACCTCGATATTGTGGCAGTGCCACAGCCTCCCGTTTCAATTTGCCGCTGAGTCGGGTGATAGAACTGGGCACTCAGGTTGAGATAAGGGTTGCGTCTCCCATTCGCTCTTCATCGCCATTTAACCCTTTGGGCGATTTTTGCGATCAGTCGTTGGGCAAGTGCAACTGGACCTCCATGGCGTCATGAAGGAATCTGACGACCTCTATCACTTCGTCGTTTGCCACACGATAGAAAACGATATGGCGCGGGCTTTTGACCGTTCCAGTTGTTTGTTTTGCCCGCTGACGTGAGTAGATGAGGTGACAGCTCCGAAGCCCCGGCGCAATCTCATCGCGGTAATTGCTTCCAATGCGGTATGGCATGCCGGCGATATCTTGCAACGCGGTGAGGATCAATGCCTGGTATCGCTGCCGTGCTTGATCGCCGAATTGTGTCTGAGGGAGTCTGAGTATGTCGACATTGTCGGAGCGTGCAGCGTTAGAAATACGATATTGCGGCATGCTCAGTGTTTCTCCCTCGCCGGGATGGTTGCTTCCAGGCTCAACCCCTCGAGGTATTGCTCCAGATCACCTTCGTTCAGTTGAGCGAAGCGCTCGTGCTCAAAATCCATGATATAGACCGAGGTCGCCTGACGAAGTGATGGGAAATTGCCGATTTGTGGGTTCAAGGAGTCGCACATCGTCATCGCTGACTTTTGCTTACTGGGGGGATTGATCCGGCAAGGGGTATCTGTAAACAATGAATTGCTAAAGGCCGCCGATGAGCTGGAACGTAGGATGGTCATACATGCAGGGACAGAATGAAATGATCTCGCCGTCCCGCTTGCCTGCGACCGGACAACCACGCGGAATACGTTGAACAGCGTCGGACAATGATGCAGGTCTGGGCCAATCGTCTGGATCTTTGGGGGCAGGGTGAGTTGAAAGCGGCAGGCTCTCCGCTGGCGACTTCAGCTCACACTCACATCCCGCATCAACAACCCGAAACGCAAATCCACCGCATCCGGTATCGGCAAATACACCGTATGCCCATCCCCAGGCGCCACCTCGATCGGCCCACCTTTGATGTTCTGCAACTGATGCAGATCGAAGTGGAAGTTGCCCTTGGGCGTCATCAGTTCCATGTGATCGCCCAGACCAAAACGATTCTTGACCTTTACTTCGGCCAATCGATCACGCCGTTCGCCGGTCAGCTCGCCGACAAACTGCTGTCGCTCCGAAACCGAGCTGCCGTTCTGGTAGTTCTGGTATTCATCATGCACATGCCGACGCAGGAAACCTTCGGTGTAGCCGCGCTGGGCCAGGGATTCCAGATCGGTCATCAGGCTACGGTCGAACGCACGACCGGCCACCGCATCGTCGATCGCCCGGCGGTAAACCTGAGTGGTCCGTGCGCAATAGAAGTGGGATTTGGTCCGGCCTTCGATCTTCAGTGAGTGCACGCCCATCTGCGTCAGGCGCTCGACATGCTGCACGGCGCGCAGGTCCTTGGCGTTCATGATGTAGGTGCCGTGCTCGTCCTCGAAGGCCGGCATCAGTTCGTCCGGTCGATTGGCTTCCTGCAACAGGAACACCTGATCGGTCGGCGCACCGATGCCCAGGGTCGGTTCGGGCTGGAAGGTCTGAACGATCTCGCCGAGCTGATTTTCCGTGGCCTCCTGGGCCGAGTATTTCCAGCGGCAGGCATTGGTGCAGCTACCTTGGTTGGCATCGCGCTTGTTCATGTAGCCCGACAGCAAGCAACGGCCGGAGTAGGCCATGCACAGCGCGCCGTGGACGAACACCTCCAGCTCCATGGCTGGCACTTGCTGGCGGATTTCAGCGATTTCTTCCAGGGACAGTTCCCGGGACAGAATGATCCGGCTCAAGCCCTGTTGCTGCCAGAACTCGACACTGGCCCAGTTCACCGTGTTGGCCTGCACCGACAGGTGGATCGGCATCTGCGGGAAGTGTCGGCGTACCAGCATGATCAGGCCGGGGTCGGACATGATCAGCGCGTCCGGGGCCATGGCAATCACCGGTTCCAGGTCTTTCAGGAAGGTCTTGAGCTTGGCGTTGTGCGGCGCGATGTTCACCACCACGTAGAAATGCTTGCCCTGGGCCTGGGCCTCGGGGATGCCGAGGGCCAGGTTGACGTGATCGAATTCGTTGTTGCGCACCCGCAAGCTGTAGCGCGGCTGGCCGGCGTACACCGCATCGGCGCCGTAGGCGAAGGCATAACGCATGTTTTTCAGGGTGCCGGCGGGGGCGAGCAGTTCCGGGGTTGAGAGGGTCATGGCAGTGTCGGTCGCAAAGCCGCCGAGGGTAATCGGCTTGCCCGCGGGGTGTATTGATCTGGATCTATGCTTGGCGATCTTCAGATTGCTAAAGGGCAGCCTCTGGATTGCGGCCAACGAGTTTGTTTATCAGTTAAAGGGGCGCAAGATAAGCTACTGGACGTTCGAATGACGTGTCGCAGCCAGCTGGCGTGTAGCCATCTCGGGCACCGTGGGTAAGGATATTTCACCGACGTTCGCTGTCGACTGCAGGGGCCGGAGGAGGCGTTTTGAAACCATTCCTGCTCAGACCTGGTGCCTCAACTTTGGACATGTTGCTTCAAGCGTGCCTGCCACGCCGTGACGCTGTTCCACCAACTTTAACGGAAAAAGCTGTCATCCCAGGCATTCCCAATGCTCGCTACTGGTTGGACCACGACCTGACTCCGTTCATTCAGGATGCGGTTCAGGCCAACAAACGCGAGAGCGAGGCTCTCGCCAAGGCTGGGAAGGCGATCAATATCCTGCCGCCGGCAAATATGCTGGCCGTTTCGGGGGGCGGCGATGCAGGCACATTCGCTGCGGGACTCATTGCGGGATGGACCACGCATGGGACTCGACCCCTGTTCAAGGTCGTCACGGGCATTAGCGCGGGCGCCTTGGTCGCCCCGTTTGCTTACCTGGGATCCGAGTACGACGGCGTCATTCGGTTTATCGCCAACGCAATCGGTCCAAAAGACGTTTTCCATTCGCGCAACGTGCTAACCCGTCTTGCCAGCGACGGTATAGCGGACAGCAAGCCACTTTTGCGGCTCATTACAAAATACGTCACTGCGGAGATTCTTGCGGCGATCGCGTCGGAATACGCAAAAGGCCGAATCCTGCTAATCGGCACAACTGACCTTGATTCAGGGCGACCAGTCACTTGGAACATGGGCACTATTGCCTCCAGCGAAGCACCGGGAGCGCTCGGCCTCTTTCGCAACATCATGATCGCGTCGATGAGTATTCCCGGCGCAGTCTCACCCGTCATGATCGATGTAGAGGTTGACGGCAAACAGTTTCAGGAAATGCACGTGGACGGAGGCGTAATCACTCAGGTGTTCCTTTACCCACCTGGCACCGTGATGGCGATCAACAGAGTCCCCGGAGTACCTCTTCGACACGAACGTCATTTCTATGTCATTCGCAATGGGAAACTGGAGCCGCAGTGGTTTGGAACGAAGCGCCGTACATTGAGCATCGGCGGTCGAGCCATCAGTGCATTGATTCAAACTCAGGGGATCAGCGACCTGGATCGAATTTACCGTATGGCACAGCAGGACGGGGCGGACTTCAATCTTGCGTACATCGGCTCCGACTTTTACTTTCCTCGCAATCAGAAATTCGATGGTGAGTACATGAAGCGTTTATTCGATTACGCCTTTCAACTCAGCGCGAAGGGCTATCCGTGGCATAAATCGCCGCCGAGCAAGAAGGCGTGAAGGAGACCCGGCTCTTTGGCTCTTCCCGCGACAGTCTCTGAAAATACTCAAATTTTAATCACTTTTCAGACCAGCATCAGGCGCCAAAACACTGGTGGAAAGGGGGGGCTGAGTCAAAACCCGGCCACTTCCCGCTATCTGGCGCCGACACAAATCAGGGGGCGGCTGACAGCGAGCAGCTGCACCCAGTCCCGAGGTTGGTGGCTGCAGTGAACACTTGTCTAAGACTCATTAGACCTGCCGTCAGCAGCGAAGCTAATAGAGCGGAAGACTAATTACTGCAGCCATATTTCACTACCTTGCAGGTATTCGGAGTTCCACCTGATCGGCCTGAATAGACCCTGCAATTATCCATTGCAGAGGTGAGTGCCATCGGTAGATTGGTGCCCCATGCCAGGCCGCCCTCTCCAACAGTGGGCATTGCTGTCGCGTAGCAGCTAGAGCTCTCAGTTGGAGCCTGCACCTCCGTTGAAGCCTGCACCTCAGTCGAAGCCTGCGCTTCAGTTGGAGCCTGCACCTCAGTCGAAGCCTTTTCCTCAGTTGGAGCCTGCACCTCAGTCGAAGCCTTCGCCTCAGTTGAAGCCTGTACCTCAGTTGAAGCCTGCACCTCAGTTGGAGCCTGTACCTCAGTTGGAGCCTGTACCTCAGTCGAAGCCTTCGCCTCAGTTGGAGCTTGCACCTCAGTCGAAGCCTTCGCCTCAGTCGAGGCCGGCACCTCAGTCGAAGCCTTCGCCTCAGTCGAAGCCTTCACCTCAGTTGGAGGCTGCACCTCAGTCGCAGCCTTCACCTCAGTTGGAAACTTCACCTCAGTCGGAAGGTACACCTCTGTCGGCTGGAACACACATCCTGCAATGAACGAAAGACTGATAGCTAAAATTGATGGGAAAACCAGGGACTTGCTTTTTAGTGATGTTTTGTTTGGCATACCATTTCCCCTGCTCACGAGGCTTCTGGCTGGCGTTCACACCATCTAAGGGGCCGAGCCTCGGTAGAAAGGCGCCATACTTTCTTTGGTAATACCTAAATTATGTTAGTAGGGATTGCTCCTTCCGGTAGGTCTCTTTAGCTATCAATCCGCCTAGCGGTGCGGGTTTCAACGCTACACCGAACACCCCCTGATCGATCCCAAAAACCTTGAGCGTGATGTACAACAGGTCAGTCTCAAGGGCTATGCGGTGGTGATCAATGACTCACACCCGCATCCCCGGTAAAGCAGGGCAGTGATTCGGCGCACCTGGTTGGAATGCGACTGGATATCAGGTGGGTCCTGACTGACGGTGACCTCAAAGGTGAGCTGACCCTGAGTGCTGGCGCGGCCTATATCGATACCCGAGGCGTCAATTTCGGTGCCGGCCGAGTGGACGCGCACAGTGGCAAGGTTGATGGCGACAAGATCAGCTCGTAGTGCGGTTGGACCTGCCGTCAGTAGCGAAACTAACAGTGCGGAAGGTTATTTATTACAGCGAGCTTCCACTACCTTGCAGGTATTCGGAGTCCCACCTGATCGGTCTGCATAGCGCCTGCAATTATCCATTGCCGATGACCCTGCCATCTGTAGATTGGCGCCCCATGCCAGGCCACCCTCTCCAGCAGTGGGTATTGCTTTCGCGTAGCAGTTAGAGCCCCCGATTGGAGCGTGCACCTCAGCAGGTTTATGTGCACATCCTGCAATTAACGAAAGACTGATCGCTAGAATTGATGGAAAAACCAGGGACTTGTTTTTTGGCGATGTTTTTTTTTGCATTTCATTTTCCCTGCTTATGAGGCTTCTGGCCGGCGTTCACACCCTCTAACAGGTCGAGCCTCGGAAGCAAGGCGCCGCACTTTCTTTGGTAATACCTAAATTATGTTAGTAGTGATTGCTCCTTCCAGTTGGCCTCTTTAGCTATCCATCCGTCTAGTCGCGCGAGTCGCCGCAGCTCAACGCTGCCCACTGATCCAATTGTGTTTGCCAGAGTCGGGCCATAGCTGGTATCTGTACGCCCATCCAGTACCTGCAACAACATGGCCTTGCTCTTCCAGTGACCCTCACTTCAGTCAACGACTCCAGCCCTGACGATTCCAGCTATACGGTGGCCGTGCGCGCCCTGTGCGAATTCACGGCCAAGGTGGGCGACCTCGACTTGCGTTTCACCCCATCGCCCACTGCGCTGGAAGGCATCGCCGGTCACCGTGCGGTGGTTGCACGACGAGGTGAGGGCTATCAAGCCGAAGTGCCCGTCAGTGGCGACTATCTGCAACTCAAGGTACGGGGCAGGGCAGATGGTTACGACCCGGCGCTCAACCAGCTCGACGAAGTGAAAACCTACCGTGGCGATCTAAGCGCCATGCCGGCCAACCACCGGCAGCTGCATTGGGCTCAAGCCAAAATTTACGGCTGGCTGCTCTGCCAGCAGCTGAAGCTCGATGAGATCACGTTGGCGCTGGTCTATTTCAATATCGTCAGCGAGCAGGAAACGCTGTTTCGCGAGCGTCATACAGCAGCCTCGTTGCAAAGTTTTTTCAATCAGCATTGCGCGTTGTTCCTGCAGTGGGCCCAACAGGAGCTTGCTCACCGCGGGGCCCGCAATCAGGCCTTGAGCGTGCTGGCGTTCCCTCATTCGAGCTTTCGCACGGGGCAGCGGACGCTGGCGGAGTCGGTCTATAAAGCCGTCAGTACCGGCTGTTGTTTGATGGCGCAAGCGCCGACCGGCATCGGCAAGACGGTGGGCACGTTGTTTCCGATGCTCAAGGCGGCCCCCGCACAAAAACTCGACAAAGTGTTCTTCCTGACGGCCAAGACGCCGGGGCGCAAACTGGCGCTGGACGCCTTGAGCGTGATCCGTCATAGCGCGCCGGATCTACCGATGCGCGTGCTGGAACTGGTGGCGCGCGACAAGGCTTGCGAACATCCGGACAAAGCCTGCAACGGCGATTCCTGTCCACTGGCCAAGGGCTTTTACGACCGCTTGCCGGCCGCCCGCAGCGCCGCGCTGGTCAATCCATGGCTAGACCAGGCCGGCTTGCGTGAAGTCGCCCGCCAGCATCAGGTTTGTCCGTATTACTTGAGTCAGGAGCTGGCGCGCTGGGCGGACGTAGTGATCGCGGACTACAACTATTACTTCGACCTCAGCGCCTTGCTGTTCGGCCTGAGCCAGTTCAATCAATGGCGTGTGGCGGTGCTGGTGGATGAGGCGCACAACATGGTCGAGCGCACGCGACAGATGTACAGCGCCAGCCTCGATCAACAGAACATGAACGCCATTCGCCACAGCGCACCTGAGGCACTGAAAAAGTCCTTGCAACGGCTCAATCGCGAGTGGAATGCGTTGCACAAGGATCAGCCGATCGGCTATCAAGCCTACCCCGGGATACCCAGCCGATTTCTGCAAAGCCTGAACCTGTGTGTGGCCGCCATCGGCGATTACTTCAATGAGCATCCGCATGCCGTCGATGGCGCCTTGCAGAGCTTTTATTTCGAAGCGATCCAGTTTGCACGGATCGCCGAGCTGTTCGACGAACACTTTGTGTTCGATATCAGCAAGCGCGAACTGGGCAGCAAACGCAATGTGTCGCGGCTAAGCCTGCGCAATGTGGTGCCGGCCAGCTTCATTCGCCCACGCCTGAGTGCCGCCCGCAGCACCGTGCTGTTTTCCGCGACCTTGAGTCCTCGCCATTACTACGCCGACCTGCTCGGTCTGCCGGCCAATACCGCGTGGGTCGATGTTGAATCGCCGTTCTCCCGCGAGCAATTGGACGTACGCATCATCAGCCAGATTTCCACACGCTTCAGCCAAAGGCTGGCGTCACTGGCGCCCATCGTCGAATTGATCGCCGAGCAATTCCAGGATCGTCCCGGTAACTACCTGGCTTTTTTCAGCAGCTTCGATTATCTGCAACAGGTCGCTGAACTGATGCGCGAACGTCATCCGCAGATCGAGTTGTGGCAGCAATCGCGCGGCATGGCTGAAAGCGAGCGGCAGGCGTTTCTCGATCAGTTCACCTTGAGCAGCCAAGGCATCGGATTTGCGGTGCTGGGCGGGGCTTTTGGTGAGGGCATCGACCTGCCGGGTGCGCGCTTGATCGGCGCGTTTATCGCGACGCTGGGGCTGGCCCAGTTGAATCCGGTCAATGAACAGCTCAAGCAGCGCATGGCCGCGCTATTCGGTGCCGGTTACGACTACACCTATTTATATCCGGGCCTGCAAAAAGTCGTTCAGGCCGCCGGGCGTGTCATTCGCGGTCAGGATGATCGTGGCGTGGTGATGCTGATCGACGACCGTTTCGCCGAGCGCAAGGTACAGAATTTGCTGCCCGCATGGTGGCAGTTGTAAATCGTTCAAGGCCTTACGGATAGATAGCTTAGCGTCGCGGTCAAACTGCCAGTAAACTGCCGTGCCATAGACCTGCTTTACCCTACAGCTGTCGGGATGTTGTGCGCAGGGCCTACTCCTTTTTTGTCTTTTTCGTCCACGGAGGTTTCGTATGAGTCTCAGTCCATTTGCGGGCAAACCAGCGCCAGTAGAATTGTTGGTCGATCTTCCGCGACTGGTGACGGCCTATTACACCGGCCAGCCCGATGCATCGGTTGCCACCCAGCGCGTTTCGTTTGGCACCTCCGGTCACCGCGGCAGTTCTTTTGAACTGAGCTTCAACGAATGGCATGTTCTGGCCATCAGTCAGGCGATCTGCCTGTACCGCCAGGCCAACGGTATCAACGGTCCGTTGTTCCTTGGCGCCGATACCCATGCCTTGTCGACCCCGGCCAGTGCCACCGCGCTGGAAGTGCTGGCGGCCAATGGCGTGCAGGTCATGATTGCCGAAAACGATGAATACACACCGACCCCGGCGATTTCCCACGCGATCATCTGCTACAACCGTGGCCGCACCTCGGGGCTGGCTGACGGCATTGTCATCACTCCCTCGCACAACCCGCCGGAAAGTGGTGGCTTCAAATACAACCCACCCAATGGCGGCCCGGCCGATACCCATATCACCAAATGGATCGAGGCCAAGGCCAACGAACTGTTGGCCGAGAAGGTGCTGGGCGTCACCCGCATGAGCTACGAAAAAGCCCTGCGTGCCGACACCACTCACCGTCACGATTACCTCAATACCTATGTCGCTGATCTGAAAAACGTCATCGACATGGACGCCATCCGTGACGCCAATCTGCGTCTGGGGGTTGATCCGCTGGGCGGAGCAGGGGTGAACTACTGGTCGGCGATCGGCGAGCATTACGGCCTGAATCTGGAAGTGGTCAATAAGCATGTCGACCCGACGTTCCGCTTCATGTGCGTGGATTGGGACGGTCGCATTCGGATGGACCCGTCGTCGAGCTTTGCCATGCAGGGCCTGATCGGCCTCAAAGACCGCTTTCAAGTGGCGTTCGCCTGCGACCCTGATCACGACCGACACGGCATCGTGACCCCGAGCGGTGGCCTGTTGGCGCCGAACAATTACCTGGCGGTGTCCATCGACTACCTGTTCCAGAACCGTCCTGACTGGCGCGCCGATGCCGCCATCGGTAAAACCGTGGTCAGCAGCGGCATGATCGATCGCGTGGCCAAGCGCCTGGGTCGTCGCCTGTACGAAGTGCCGGTGGGCTTCAAGTATTTCGCCGACGGCCTGTTCGACGGTTCCCTGGGTTTCGGCGGTGAAGAAAGTGCCGGTGCCTCGTTCCTGCGCAAGGACGGCAGCGTCTGGACCACCGACAAGGACGGCTTGATTCCAGCCCTGTTGGCCGCTGAAATCACTGCCCGCAAAGGCCGTGACCCGAGCGAAATTTACCAGGCGCTGACTCAGGAACTGGGCGAACCGTTCTCCACCCGTGTGGAAGCCAAGGCTAATCCAGCTCAGAAAGCGCTACTGGGCAAGCTGTCGCCCGATCAGGTGAAATCCACTGAACTGGCTGGTGAACCGATCCAGAGCATTCTCAGCCATGCGCCGGGTAATGATCAGGCCATCGGCGGTTTGAAAGTCATGACCGAAAACGGCTGGTTCGCAGCACGCCCCTCGGGCACCGAAGACATCTACAAGATCTACGCTGAAAGCTTTATCGGCGAAGACCACCTCAAGCGTCTGGTGGCCGAAGCACAGGTGCTGGTTGACGCAGCCATCGCGCCACGCGGATAGACGGCACTTTGTAGGAGCGGGCTTGCCCGCGATCAGCTTGACGCAGTGTGCCAGACGAGCCGCCATCGCGGGCAAGCCCGCTCCTACAGGACAAAGCGCAAAAAAAGGGACGGCATCCGCCGTCCCTTTTTCGTTACTGCCGTATCAAATCACGCCACGTCCACCAGGACGATTTCGCTGTCCTCGATAGCGGTGACGCGCAGCACCTGCTCGTTCTCTACCGCAACGCCATCACGTGCTGCTGCCCGCAAGCCGTTGACTTCGATCGCACCCGTCGCCGGAACCAGATAGGCGCGGCGACCCGCGTCCAGATGGTATTCGGCCGTTTCACCGGCTTTCAGATTGGCCGCTACCAGACGCGCATCGGCACGAATCCGCAGGCTTTGATCATCGCCGGCCTTGCCGCTGGCCAGGGTGACGAAACCTTCACGCTGACCTTTAGGGAAGGGTTTGGCACCCCAGGAAGGCGCTGAACCGGTCTCATTAGGCACAATCCAGATCTGGAAGATCTTGGTCGCCGTCGATTCCATGTTGTATTCGCTGTGGGCGATACCGGTACCGGCGCTCATGACCTGAACATCACCGGCCTCAGTGCGGCCTTTGTTGCCCAGATTGTCTTCGTGAGTGATCGCGCCTTCACGGACGTAGGTGATGATTTCCATATCGCGGTGCGGGTGTTTCGGGAAACCGGTCCCGGCTGCGATCACGTCATCGTTCCACACCCGCAGTTGGCCCCAGTTCATACGTTTAGGGTCGTAGTATTCAGCGAACGAGAAGTGATGGTGTGCGTTCAGCCAGCCGTGGTTTGCGCCGCCCAACGTGTTAAAGGGTCTTAATTCGAGCATGGTTGTGGCCTCCAAAGCAGAACCGGGCTGTTCGCATCAGTGCTGCTGAACGATGAATCAGTGGTTGATGGCGAGTATAATCCATCAATCATTTATCGGAATAAAGCGTAAAAATCGCACCAAATTAATCTAATTATTCGATTTGTTTGACGGCAACTTGATTCGAGCTTATGTCGATTGCACATGCAGTTGATCGACTAACGCGCTGACGGCAAAGCATTTCACTAGAACTCATCGATGAATCCAGCCACCATAGGCGCTTCTTTGCTCACAAGCTGACACCTGGAGCCTGCGTGCCGCATCAACTGCCTGCCGATCTGTCCCCCCCTGAACACCTGCCATGGCCCAAACGCCTGTTGGCCCGACTCATCGGTCGCAGCCTGACGGGCTTGCGCTCGCAGCACCCGCTGTCCTGGTCACAGGGGCACGCCGATGGTTACCTCAACGGCCACGCTGAAGGCATGAACGAAGGCTACGCAGAGGGGCGGCTCGACGGTGTCGAGGAGGGCCGGCAGGTATTGCTGATCCGTGACACGCGTCCCACCGAGCACCGTGGTCCACGAATCGATGACCACCTGTTCGATGACTGGCGCCTGGCGCTTACCGCCGAACTGAAAAAACGCATCAAGGCCGACGTCGCGCTGAAGCTGCCCAGCCATGCCCAACCCAGTGCCGCGCAATGGAAGATGATTTTCAGCGACACACCGTCTACCTATGTCATCGCCGGGGCCGGCGCGGGTAAATCCACCTCGCTGGTGCTGCGTATTCTGCTGCTGAGCCATTACCTGGGCTTTGAACTCGGTTCCATGACCGTGGTGACCTTCACCCGGGAGTCGCGCAAGGACTTCATTAATAAGCTGATCGAGATCATGGCGCTGTGGGGCCACAGCATAAGCTTGAAGGAAGGCCGCGATCTGGTGCGCACTTTTCACTCACGCATCTTGCCGCTGGTGCGCAGCCTGCCAGGTTTCAGCCAGTTGCGTGCCTTCGAAAACCTCAGCAGTCAGGCGGCATCGAGCGGGCTGGAAGAGGGCGCCGACAGTAATCCCTTCGATCTGCGGATCAACGATGCGCAACGGCAGCAACTGAATCTCTGCTACCGGGATCTGTATGCGAGCAACGAACGGTTTCGCGAGGTCATGGCGCCGCTGTATCGGCATGCCCTGCAACTCAAAGAACTGGACCGCGATCACCCCGACGTGCAAAAACGCGTCACCGTGACCGAACTGTCGGCCAAGCGCGATGAAGAGCTGTGCGATACCGTCGAAGACCTGTGGATTCGGGCCAAGGCGTGGCCTATAAAGGGCATTGAGCCTATGCGGCAAACCGTTGAAATCAATGGATTTGCCTTCCATTTCCATGGCTACATTGCCGAGCTGGACGCCTGGGTTGTGTTGGGTTTCGACCCTTCGGAAAATCAGCAGATGAAGCGCCCGACAGCCAAGCTGCCGATCTGGGCCGAATGGGTGATCAAGCGCACCCTGTTTCAAGCTTTCTGCCGTAAGCCAGTGATTTGGCTGGAAAATTACGATGCAGCCAAGCGCGTTTTGCAGTCGCTCGCCGGGTCAGCCGTCGCCGGTCCGGGGTTCGATTACAAGGTGAAGGGCGAACTGAGCGCGGCGCCTGTGCTCGACGGTTTCGTCACCGCCGCCAGCTTTATCGAGAACCTGGGGCTGGACGTGCCAGCGGCCGTGGCGCAGATGAGCTTCGCCGAGAATGACCCGGACCGGTATTTCTTCGAAGCCCTGAGTTTGTTCTGGAAAGCCTTCGAAGCGCATCTACTCGCTCAGTCCCCGCCGGTGATGACCTACAACAGGATGTTTGCGCTGTTCGGGGAAACCTCACCCGAGAACTTGAAACAGGTCAGCGATGAACTGCTCAGGCCGCTGTCGCACCTGATGATCGACGAATTTCAGGACGTTTCACCGCAAATCGTTTCGTGGATTCGCGCCAGCCTGCGGGAGATTCGCAGCCGCGGCCCCTCGATGCACGTAGGGCGTGCCGCGCAGCGTTCTTCTCTGCTGTGCGTCGGTGATGACTGGCAGTCGATCTATGGATGGCGCGGCAGCTCGCCGAAATACTTCATGGAATTCCCCAAAGAGTTCTCGTCGCCCGCCACCACCAAAGTGATGCTCAGCGACAACTTTCGCAGCCACCAGCACATCATCGATGCCGCCGAGCACATCGTCCGTGCCGCGCCCGCGATTGCCGGCAAGAAGGCCAAAGCTGGCGGTGCGGTACAGGAATTGTTACCGGTGACGGTGCTGGACCGCGACGATGACGAACTGACCAAACGCCTGATCCAGCACTACAACGACGGCGACTCGATCTTGTTGCTGTATCGAAAAAGTAGCGAAAAAGCTAAGTTTTCCGAGCAGTTACAGTCGTTGGTTAATGCTGATTCTGGATTGCCGGTAGAATCGAGACGCTTCAAGCAGCTGACTTACCATAGTTCCAAAGGCCTGCAAGCCGACGCGGTGTTTTTGCTTGGGGATTGCCAGCATTTGACCCAGTCACCGTACAAAAACCAGGTGTATCGGATGGCTGGTTTGGGCAAGGACGGTGATGCTGACCCGTTCGACTCTGCGCAGAAAGACGAAGTCCTGCGTCTGGCCTACGTCGCCATCACCCGGGCGGTACGTCATTGCTACTGGTACATCGACAGCAGTGGCAGCGAAAACGCGAGCGTGGCTAAAGCTTCTGACCGGATCGCAGGAGATAAGGCGTTTTTCGAAGACAGACGCGGGCAGGGGATCAACCAGGAAAGCTGATTTGATCGTTGCCATGCCTATTACGAAACATTAAACAGCAAACAGCTACGAAACATTCAACAACGCTCGCGGCGGAATGAACGACTCCAGTTCTGCCTCGATCGCTTCGATGATCCGCTCGACATCCGTGGCGTTCATTACCGTTGCGCACGGGAGTCCGGCGATGGCGATAACCGTTTCGCCACTGACGCGGTCGAACAGGCGCGCGATCATACTGCCAGGCGCGTCCATACTGGCCTCGAAACCGACCGGGTGAAAATGCCAGCGCATCAGCTGGCAAGCATTGGGAAACGTGACTTTATTCATGCGGCCCACCTCTTTCAATCGAGCACTTCCATGAGCTCCAATAGGAAGGGGACGGATCAGTAGCACTAACCCTTCAAGGCATTAAAAGTAGCATCGAGTCGCGATCCGCAGGAGCGATTTTTTGTGCTTGGGGTGAAATTTTTCATTTTCTTGATATAGGTCACTTCCCTGGCTCCTGTGGCTTGCTTCCCAGAGCGCTGGACGCCTAAAACAGCTGAATATTGACAATGGAATGACACCAGACGACTTCTGCAGAATGGTGGCCTTGCGCCATCTTTTGTGGGCGGCTTTATGCATTAACTGGCCCCCTGTGAGCGTCACACTAACGTAACAATTTATCGGTAAATGCTATCCACTCTCTGCCTTTTTAAAGCAGGTGCTTAGTATTGAATCGATGGTTACTTGGATCCAATTAATATCGGTTTAAATGTAAAAATATTTAAATTTCTACTGAATAAAATCTAAAGTCCTGCCGATATACGTTTTGAGCTCAGTGCCCCACCGCGTCACGCTCACATTAATTGGTGAAGCATTCCCATTAATGCCCACTGCATGGATGCTCCTGGTTTTACCTCTTTTCTGAGAGCCACTCCATGTCATTACGAAACATGAATATCGCCCCGCGCGCCTTTCTTGGCTTTGCGTTCATTGCGCTGCTGGTTATTGGTCTGGGAATCTTTGCCTTGAACCGTATGACCTTGATCCGCCAGGCCACCACCGACATGGAAACCAATATGCTCCCCAGCATTGGCCTGCTGGGGGAAGTGACCGAGAATGCCCTGCGTTTGCGCATCCTGTCTTTTCGCACAATAGTCAACCGCGATCCCGCTCTGTTGCAGGACAGCGATGATCGCATTCGTGAGTTGGTGGGTAAGCTGCAACAGGCAAAAGCCAGCTATGCCGCGCTACCGTTCAGCACGGCAGAAGAGGAAGCGACGTATAAAGCATTCAGTGTCACGCTGGAAAGTTACTTGAGCGCGCAAACACAGATGCTAGAGCTGTCGCACCAGAATAAAACCGAAGAGATGCGTAATTTGATCAACAGCCGTATGAAGCCTGATTCGGACTTGATGGGTGATCAGCTCAAACGATTGATTGAGATTAATCAACACGTCGCGATAGAGGCGTCGAAGATTGCCGGGGATCATTATGAAAGTGCCAATCTAATGATTATTGTCGTTTCAGTCAGTGCTGCATTGCTCACGGTCCTACTGGCTTGGCTACTTACCCGCAGTATTGTCACGCCACTGACCCAAGCGCTGCGGGTGGCTGAAGAAATCGCGGGTGGCAATCTGACCAAGCACATCCAGGTCGATGGCAAGGACGAACCGGCCCGCCTGCTCGAAGCGCTGGTGGTCATGCAGCAGAACCTGCGCAAGACCATCGAACAGATTTCTGGCTCGGCCACTCAGTTGGCTTCCGCCGCTGAAGAGCTGAGCGCGGTCACTGATGAAGCGTCGCGTGGCTTGCAGAAGCAGAATGATGAAATCGAACAGGCCGCCACGGCGGTCAACGAAATGACCGCTGCCGTGGAAGAGGTCGCGCGTAATGCGGTGTCCACGTCCGAAGCGTCGCAGCAGTCCAATCAAACAGCTCGTGAAGGGCGTGATCGGGTGGTCGAGACCGTTTCGGCCATTCAAGCCATGACTCAGGATGTGCAGACCACGTCGAATCTGGTTGAAGGGCTGGCGGTGCAGGGCCGTGATATCGGTAAGGTACTGGACGTGATTCGTTCCATCGCCGAACAAACCAACTTGCTGGCGCTGAACGCGGCCATTGAGGCAGCGCGCGCGGGCGAAGCGGGCAGGGGCTTTGCCGTGGTGGCCGATGAAGTGCGCGCACTGGCCCATCGGACTGCGCAATCGACCAGCGAGATCGAGCAGATGGTCGCCGGTATCCAGAACGGTACCGGCGAAGCGGTGCAGTCGATGCAGCTCAATACCAATCGCACGCAAAACACCCTCGAACTGGCCCGCGCCGCAGGTGTGGCGCTGGAGCAGATCACCGTGGCAATTTCGCAAATCAACGAACGCAACCTGGTGATTGCCAGCGCTTCCGAAGAGCAGGCTCAAGTGTCACGCGAGGTGGATCGCAACCTGATCAACATTCGCGATCTGGCCACCCAATCCGCCGCCGGTGCCAATCAGACCAGCGCTGCCAGCAATGAGCTGTCACGCCTGGCCGTTGACCTGAATGGGATGGTGGCGCGGTTTGTGATTTAACCGAAACACCGATTTCGCAGCGGGACGCGTAGTTGCAAGCCTGCTCCCACACAGGCTGTGTGAAAACCCCAACAGAAAACTGAACTGCATGTTCGTACGTCAATTCTGAAATAGATCGGCTGTTGGACAGACCTGAATTTCACGTAGGAACGCGATTTTCAGGTCAGTTTTTAATCAGTTAATCGGTCGCGGAGGTTTTCACACAGCCTGCACAGATGACCGCATACCCTGTGGGAGCAGGCTTGCCTGCGAATAGGCCAACGCATTTAATCTGACAGACGCGATTCCCAAGCCTTCGGATTGACCAAATTCACCGGTCGCTCTCCCGCCAATGCGCTGAGCAGGTTGTCTACTGCGCATTGCGCCATCGCTTCGCGGGTTTCGTGGGTTGCCGAGCCTATGTGCGGGGTGGCGACGACGTTGTTTAGGTGCAGCAACGGTGAGTCATGGCTCAGCGGCTCGCGCTCGAACACATCCAGCCCCGCAGCCCGAATCTGGCCCTTCTGCAGCGCAGCAATCAGGGCCGGCTCATCGATCACCTTGCCCCGCGAGATATTGATAAAAATGCTCTGCGGGCGCATCAAGGCGAATTGCTCGGCACCGATCAAGCCCTCGGTTTCAGCCGTCAGCGGCAAAGTCAGGCAGATGAAGTCCGCTTCCTGCAGCAGCGCATTCAGGCTCCGATAACCCGCATTGAAACGCGCCTCCACCGCTGGCTTGGGCGAGTGGCTGTGATACAGCACGGGCATGCCAAACCCAAAATGCCCGCGCTGCGCCAGTGCTTCACCAATCCGGCCCATACCAATGATGCCCAGGGTTTTGCCATGCACATCACTGCCAAAATGCAGCGGACCGATGTTGCATTTCCATTGCCCGGCACGCACCAGATTGGCCAGTTCGACCACTCGCCGCGCGGTGGCGAGGATCAGCGCAAAGCCGGTATCGGCCGTGGTTTCGGTCAGCACATCCGGGGTGTTGCTCAGCAGGATGCCGCGCCGGTCAAGGTAATCCAGATCATAGTTATCGACACCGACCGAGACGCTGGACACCGCTTCAAGGCGCGGCGCCAGGTCCAGCAGCGACGCATCCAGCTTGATGCTGGCCCCGAGCAAACCATGGGCCTTGGGCAACGCGGCGCGCAGCCGCGCCAGTCCATCGCGATTCGGCTCGTCGATCAGGGTGACATCGGCGTGCTGCTGCAAGCGGCTCATCAACGCTGGCGACAGCTTTTTATACAGAACGACCTGTTTTTTCATCGTATTTATCCCATTCATCAAGGTGCAGCACTCAAGGTCGCAACGCGACTCGGCGCAGGGGGCGTTCAGTGCGCGCCGGCTTTGAGTCGTTGCTGGGGTTGAGAAAGAGCGTCAGGACCACCGAAACCAGCAGCGCACCGCTCATCAATAGATAGGACGCGCCCGGATTGCCGGTGACGCCGTTGAGGTAGCCGACCAGGTATGACCCGGAAAATGAACCCAGTGCGCCCATGCTATTGATCAACGCCATCGCGCCGCCGGCGACGTTGGCCGGCAGGATTTCCGGAACGATGGCAAAAAACGGCCCGTACGGCGCATACATGCAGGCCCCGGCGAGTACCAGCAAGGAGTAGGACCACCAGAAATGCTCACTGCCCAGCGCATAGGAGCCATAGAACGCCAGGGCGGCGACCAGCAGCGGCGGCCAGACAAAGCGTTTGCGCCGCTGGATCCGGTCAGAACCCCAGGACACCGCCAGCATGGCGATCACCGCAGCCAGGTAAGGCAATGCCGATAGCCAACCGGCTTCGACGATATCCAGATGGGCACCTTGTTTGAGGATCGACGGCAACCACAGCACGAAACCGTACACGCCGATGCTCCAGCAAAAGTACTGCAGCGCCAGGATGATCACCTTGGGTGAGCGGAAGGCTTCGGCGTAGTTCTTCACCGGCTTGATCCCTACCTGTTCGGCCTCCAACACGCTTTGCAGGTCGGTTTTTTCGTCCGCGCTCAGCCATTTCGCCTGTGCCGGCTTCTCATCGGCCAGACGCCACCAGATAAAGGCCCAGACGATGGCGGGCATGCCTTCGACAATGAACATCCAGCGCCAGTTGAAATGCGCCACCAGATAGCCGGACACCACCGACATCCAGAGCATGGTCACCGGGTTGCCGAGAATCAGGAAGGTATTGGCCCGAGAGCGCTCGGCACGGGTAAACCAGTGGCACAGATAGACCAGCATGGCGGGCATGACTGCCGCTTCAACCACGCCCAGCATGAAGCGGATAGCGATCAGCATGTAGGCGTTGGAGACGATCCCGGTCAGTGTCGCCAACCCACCCCAGAGTATCAGGCTGACGAAAATCAGCTTTTTGACACTGTTCTTCTGCGCATAGATCGCGCCGGGTACCTGAAAGAAAAAGTAACCGAGAAAAAACAGGGCGCCCAGCAACGAGGACAGGCCGGGCGTGATATTCAGGTCGGCAGCCATCCCGGAGGCGGCGGCGAATCCATAGTTGGCACGGTCCAGGTAGGCCAGGCTGTAGGTGATGAAAACGATGGGCATGATGTACAACCAGCGACGGTTGATGAGGCGTAGCTTTTCCATATCGATGCTCCTGAGCTTGTTGTTTTTGTCGCAGCAGGTAACGGGTGTGCAAAACAGTCAATCGGTCAGGCGAGTTGTCGTCGTTGATCATCGGTTGGCAATGCCGCAAGCAGTTCCGCACGCAGCGGCAGGCCTTCCATGTCGCCTCGGCTTTGTACGGCGCGGCTGCCTATCCAGTTGCCGCGAGTCACCGCCTGGGCGAACCCCTGGTTTTCCAGCAGGGCGCTGATTACTCCGACGGCAAAACCGTCTCCGGCACCGACCGTGTCGACTACGTTGACCACCGGCACGCCGGCGATAAAGCCTTGATCCTGCTGGGTGCGGTAATAAGCGCCTTGGGCACCCAGCTTGATCACCACCGCTTCAACGCCTTTATCCAGGTAGAAGGCGGCAATGTCGTCCGGGTCTTCGTAGCCGGTGAGCAACGCGCCTTCGGCCAGCCCCGGCATGACCCAGTGAGCGATAGCGGCCAGTTGGTTGATTTCGCGGATCATCTGCGCCTGATTCGACCAGAGCGACGGGCGCAAGTTGGGGTCGAACGACACGCTGCGCCCAGCTTCACGCATGGCGGTCATCAGCTGCCAGGACAATTCCCGAGTGCTTTGTGACAGTGCCGCCGGAATCCCGGTGGCGTGCAGGTGCCGTGCGCTCAGCAATTCAGGGCTGATGTCGACCACAGACAAGTGGCTGGCCGCCGAACCGCGGCGGAAATACTCCACGCTGGGGTCGCTGCCATCGAGTTCGCGGGACTTGAGCTGAAATCCTGTGGGGTGCGCCGGGTCGATGGCCACATGACGGCAGTCCACGCCTTCACGTTGCAGGCTGTCGATCACGAAACGCCCCAGCGAGTCAGCGCCGACCCGGCTCAGCCAGGCAACCTTGAAGCCCAGCCGCGCCAGACCGATGGCGACATTGCTGTCGGCGCCGGCGATGCGTTTTTCGAAGTGGCTGACCTGCGCCAATTCGCCAGCTTGCTCGGCGACAAACATGGCCATGGTTTCGCCGAACGAGAGGATATCGAACTCAGACATGGCTGAAGGCCTCTTGAGGCTGGCCGAGACGGGCGAGGGTGTCGATGTGTTGCTTGCTGAGTTCCAGCAGGTCATCGCCCTGCAACGGGTATTCAATGGCGCGGGGCACACCAGGGGTGATCTGGTTCAACAGTTGCTCCCACAGATGCAGATCGCTCAGCACGGGGGGTATCGCGATCAGCTTGCCCTGGGCATTGCGCGCCACCGCTTTGCAGTGCACGTATTCAACATAACGGCCCAGTTGCTTGGCTGCGCTGATCGCCGATTGCTCCTGCCACTGCCAATTACCGATATCGAACGTCAGGCCCATGGGCAAGTTCAGTTCGTCGACACGGGCGAAGAACCGGCGCAGCGGCGCGATCCGGCCGCCCTGAACGGTCTGGTCATTCTCGACCAACACGCGCACGGCATGCCGTGCCAGGCACTCGGCCAGCGCACTCATGTCGCAGGTTTCGCTGAAATGGCCGAGGGATACTTTCAGCCACCTCGCACCACAGGCCTTGGCCCGCAGCAGCGTGGCCTCCAGCTCGGCATTCGGTGAGGTCTGGCCGGTGACCCACAGCTCCAGCGGCGAGGAGTACAGGCATTCCAGCCCCTGAGACTCGATGGCCAATGACAGCGCTTGGTGGTTTTGCACGGTAAACAATTCTTCACGCAGCTCGATGCGCGAGGCACCGGCGCTGACCAGTAGCGGTATAAAACTGGCCTGGCCACGTTCACGGACCAGATCGGCGCCGTAGCTGGAAAGGCTGATGGAGACGGGGTAAAGGTTCATTATTGTTATCCTCTGAAACCGGTTTCATTTTGATCCAAAAAGAACGGCCATCAAGGCCGTAGTGTTAGCCATTCAAGGGGAACGTGTCAGGGTCGGGGTCGGGTCGAACCACGCACGATCAGTTTTGCCGGGAAGTCGAACAGTCGTGCCGGCTCCTGGTCGCCACGCAAGCGGTTGAGCAGGCACTCGAACGCGGTAATGCCGATGTCATGAGTAGGTTGGGCAAGCGAGGTGATACCGCTCCCCACCAGTGGGTACCAGTCCAGTTCATCGAGGGCGATCAGGCCAATGTCATCGAATAGAGGGCAACCCAACTCACGCAGCAAACGCGTGCAGGTCAGGGTCGCGACCCCGTTACCGGTGAACAGCGCTTTGGGCCCTGGGCCGGGCGCGGCGAGAAAGGCCTGCAGCTGCGAGCCCAACTGCTCGCTGGTTTCCAGCACCTGCCCACGCAGATGCTCACGCTCGGCAATCAGACTCTTGAACGCGGCGACCCGCTCAAACCGGGAACTGGTGCCGTCCTGCTGTTCACTGACCAACAGAATGTCGCGATAGCCGCATTCATCGAGATGATCGATGGCTTGTCGCACTGCGTCGGCATTATTCAGCCCGACCAGATCGCTGTGCAGTTGCTCGACCTTGCGGTCAACCAGCACCATCGGCAGTTCCTGATGCAGTTGGCGCAGCTCATCGAGGCGATGACCGAGGGTGTTCACGATCAGGCCTTCGATGTTGTACGAACGCAGTGCCGCCAGATGCAGGCGCTCCTGCTCGTCGTCGCGATCGGTGTTACACACCACCAGGCTGTAGCCATGGCGCCGGCACGCGGTTTCAACGCCGTGCATTACGGCCACTGAATAGGGGTTGCGGATATCGGCGACCAGCATGCCGATCAGACGGGTGCGCCCACGCTTGAGCCCGCGCGCCATTTGATTGGGGCGATAACCGAGGGTTTCGATGGCCTGTTCGATACGCAACGCGATGGCGTCGGAAAGCAGCTGCCGGTCTTCGCCAATAAACCGCGAGACGCTGGCTTTGGACACGCCCGCCAGATCGGCAACATCATTCATCGTCACGCGCGGACGCATGGGAGTAGAGAAACTATTCACGACCTGGACCCTTATTGTATTTGTAGGGGGTTTTATCAGCAGGTGTTGAGCCTGAGGCTCTGAAAACGGTTTCAGAAAACACCAAAGCGTCGAGTTCGTCAACCTAAACCTTTGTAGGAGATGTCGCCCCGTCTTCGACGCCGCGCTGTCGCGCAGCAAACTGGGTCTCGATTCTGCCCGGAGGACCTTCCAGCGATATCGTGTCCAGCCATTTTGCGACTGCTTCGGTCGGACGCGACCCCGGACCGATCGCAGACAAGTCAGCTCTTATCAAACAATGCATAACCAACTGAAATAGAAAGATTAATTTGTAGGAGCGCGCTTGCCCGCGATCGCTTCGGAGTCGCGCTCGACCGCAGCAGTCGCAAAATCAGCGAACTCGATTCTGGTAGTAGAACGATGCTCAGCATTTTCGGGACCGCTTCGCGGTCCATCGCGGGCAAGCGCGCTCCTACAATTGACCGAGTTTGCTGCGCGACAGTGCGGCGTCGAAGACGGGGCAGACCCTCCTACAGACCGAGTTCGCTGCTGAATCACTAACGATAAAAAGTTGTCAGCTGTTGTGTCAGCCCTGCATGCTGCACGGCCATTTTGTGTCTCAGAGTCTTTTCGGTCATGCCTGCCGCCGCTTCACATATCGCCGATCTGTCTTCCCGCCGTGCCGCCATCGTTCTTGCGTTGTGCCTGCCCTGCGATGCGCTGTTGTATTTGCTGCTGCCCATGGAATCGCAGGCGTTCGGCGTGACCCTGGCGCAAGCGGGGATTCTGTTGGCGGCCAATCGCCTGGTGCGGATCTTTGGTTATGGCTACGTCATGCGCTATTACGCCCGCAACGGTGATCGTTCGACGCTAATGCTGGCCGCCGGTACTGCGGCGATCTGTGGTGTGGGCAATGCCCTGATGTCAGGGTTTTGGGGGCTGCTGGTTTTGCGGCTGGGCTGGGGCTTGTGCTTCGGGGCGCTGAACCTGTCGACGCAGGTGTTGGCTACGTCAGAATCGTCCGGCGCGGCACGACGGGCCGGGCGTTCGCGGGCGTTTATCGCTGCGGGGCCGATGATCGCGTTGCCGGTCGGCGCACTGTTGAGTTTTGAATTCGGACCACGCCTGATCTTTCTGCTGACGACGGTTTCCGCGCTGGTCGGTCTGTGGGTAGCGCGCGGCTTGCCCAGCACCGGTCACGCGCTGACACCCTCGACCCGGCGCTTCAAATTGCCGGACAACGTCGCCATGTGGTCCTTTGTCGAGGGCGTGGCGCTGGATGGGCTGTTTATCTTTGGTCTGTCACTTCAGGCTCAGGCGGTACTCGGTGGTAACGCGGTGATCATTGCTGCGGTGTTGCTGGCCCTGCGCTACGTGTCCGAGATGCTGCTAAGCCCGTTGGGCGGGCGGGCCGCCGATAACTTCGGCGCATTGCGCATGCTGGTGGTGTTTTCCATCTTGAGCGCCATCGCCCTGACGGCATTCGGCAGCCATTGGCTGATCGCCGGGGCGGCCAGCGTGTTGGTGCTGCGTGCGTTGCAACTGCCGCTGGTGGTGACCATCATCGCCCAGCGCAATCCCAGCCACGGTCGCGTACAAGCCATCGCGGCCAATGCGGTGTGGCGCGATATTGGCGCCGGCGTCGGCCCGTTGCTGGCGGGTGTTTTGTTGCCAGTGGCGTCTGCGACGTGGGTCTACTCGCTTGCCGGGCTGGCCATCGCGCTCAGTGCAATAGTCTGCGCCTGGCGAAAATAGACGACTCTCGCGCCTCTAACCTTATTCCCAAACGGTATTTCCCAGCCGCACCTTATGCTCTTTATGATCACGTCATTACTCGTTATAACAAGTGACATAAATGAACGATACAGCCAAGGTCTTGCTTCCGTTGTCCAGTGTGCCGCTGCATACCCAACTGCGTGATTTGCTGCGTGGGCGAATTCTCGATGGTGAGTACCCGCAGGACAGTCAGATGCCCTCGGAAAGCGAGCTGGGTAACCTGTTCAACGTCAGTCGCATCACGGTGCGTCAGGCTTTGGGGGATCTGCAGAAAGAAGGGCTGATCTTCAAGATCCATGGCAAAGGCACCTTTGTCGCCAAGCCCAAGACTTTCCAGAACGTCAGCACCCTCCAAGGGCTCGCCGAGTCGATGACCGGCCGAGGCTACGAGGTGATCAATCGTCTGCGCAGTTTCAAATTCATCCAGGCCGACAAGCTGGTCGCCGAACGTCTGCAACTGGCCGAAGGCGACACCGTGGCGCAGATCAAGCGAGTGCGTCTGATCAACCGCGAACCGATTTCGTTGGAAGTGACCTATCTGCCGCAGGCGCTCGGCGAGCGTCTGGAGAAGGCTGATCTGGTGACCCGGGATATTTTCCTGATTCTGGAAAATGATTGCGGGCTGTCGCTGGGTCATGCCGATCTGGCCATCGACGCGGTGTTGGCCGACAGCGACCTGAGCCAGGCGCTGGGTGTCGAACCTGGTTCGCCGATCATGCGCATCAAGCGCTTGACCCATGCTGCCGATGGTCAGCCACTGGACTTCGAGCACCTTTATTATCGCGGCGATGCTTTCCAGTACCGACTGCGGATCGACCGTAACCGAGGTGTTCAGTCATGAGCCGGGAAAACATGAGCCGAGCAGTGCTTGAGCAGGAATACGACATCGTTGTGATCGGCGGCGGCACCGCCGGGCCCATGGCGGCGATCAAGGCCAAGGAGCGCAATCGCAACCTGCGCGTGTTGTTGATCGACAAGGCCAACGTCAAGCGCAGCGGTGCCATCAGCATGGGCATGGACGGCCTCAACAACGCGATCATTCCCGGCCATTCGACACCGGAGCAGTACACCAAGGAAATCACCATCGCCAATGACGGCATCGTCAATCAAGCGGCGGTGTATGCCTACGCGACCCACAGTTTCGAGACTATCGAGCAACTGGACCGCTGGGGCGTGAAGTTCGAAAAGGACGAGACCGGCGATTACGCAGTGAAAAAAGTCCACCACATGGGCGCTTATGTGCTGCCGATGCCGGAAGGGCACGACATCAAGAAAGTCCTGTACCGCCAGTTGAAGCGGGCACGGGTGAGCATCACCAATCGATTGGTGTGCACCCGCTTGCTGACCGATGCTGAAGGCACGGTGAATGGGGTGATGGGCTTCGATTGCCGCACTGTGGATTTTCATGTGATCAAGGCCAAGGCGGTGATTCTGTGCTGCGGCGCCGCCGGGCGACTGGGGCTGCCATCTTCGGGTTACCTGATGGGCACCTATGAAAACCCGACCAATGCCGGCGACGGTTACGCCATGGCCTACCACGCCGGAGCCGAGTTGGCGAACCTGGAATGCTTCCAGATCAACCCGCTGATCAAGGATTACAACGGCCCGGCCTGCGCTTATGTCACGGGGCCATTGGGTGGCTATACCGCCAATAACAAAGGCGAGCGCTTCATCGAGTGCGATTACTGGAGTGGGCAAATGATGTGGGAGTTCCACCAGGAACTCGAAAGTGGCAACGGTCCGGTATTTCTCAAGCTTGATCATCTGGCCGAAGAAACCATCCAGAACATCGAGCAGATCCTGCACAGCAACGAACGCCCCAGTCGCGGCCAGTTTCACGCCAATCGCGGCACCGATTACCGCAGCGATATGGTCGAGATGCACATCTCCGAGATCGGTTTCTGCAGCGGGCATTCGGCGTCGGGCGTGTGGGTCAACGAGCGCGCCGAGACCTCGGTCAAGGGCCTGTATTCGGCGGGTGATATGGCGGCGGTCCCGCATAACTACATGCTCGGTGCCTTCACCTATGGCTGGTTCGCTGGCACCAATGCTGCGGATTTCGTGGCCGAACGCGACTTCACGGCCCTCGATACCCAACAGGTCGAACGTGAACAGGCGCGAGTTTACGCGCCACTGGACCGCGAACATGGGCTGCCGCCGGCCCAGGTCGAATACAAGCTGCGGCGCTTCGTCAACGACTACCTGCAACCGCCGAAAGTGACGAAAAAAATGCAGATTGGTCTGCAACGCTTCAGCGATATCGAGCACGACCTGGAGCAAATGAAAGCCAGCAACGCCCATGAACTGATGCGTGCCATGGAGGTGAGCATGATCCGTGACTGCGCCGAGATGGCGGCGCGGGCTTCGCTGTACCGCGCCGAGAGTCGTTGGGGGTTGTACCACTACCGGGTCGATCACCCGCAGCGCAATGACGCCGACTGGTTCTGCCATTGCCATCTGAAAAAGGGCGAGGACGGCAACATGGTTAGTTTCAAAAAAGCCGTCGAACCGTACGTGATCCCCCTCGATGCCAACGAAATGCAGGCCTATGACCGGCTGCGAGTCGGTGCCAACGCGGCCTGATTGGCGAAAACACCCGTTACCCAAAGAGAGCTGAAGGCTCCGAGGACACCGTGAAATGGCCTACCAGCCCCAGGAAATCTTCTTTCGCTCCAACGCTCCTGTCACCGTCGACGAGGATAAATGTATCGCCCACAAAGGCTGCACCGTTTGCGTCGACGTGTGTCCGATGGACCTGCTGGCGATCAATCCGGCCACGCAGAAAGCCTACATGGCGTTCGATGAGTGCTGGTACTGCATGCCCTGCGAAAAGGATTGCCCGACCGGCGCGGTGAAGGTGGAGATTCCTTACCTGCTGCGTTGAACGAGTCGCTGGTCTGTTGACCGAGCAAAGCCATCCGGCTGCCACCGGACGCCCGAAAAAACACCCCTCGTTTCCCACCGCGCTTTATCGCGGCGGAGACGAAACCAATAAATGATTCGAGGGGATAAACCCATGTTATTGCGTGCAACCCTGGCCGGTTTTGTACTGGCCTCATTGACCTTGTCTGCTCAGGCGGAAACCATCCGCATCGCCATCGGCACCCAGGACGCCACCATCAATTGCGCCGCCGGCGGTTTGTTGATTCGCGAACTGGGCCTGTTGGACAAATATTTGCCCCACGACGGTCAGTACAAAGACGCGAAGTACGACATCGAGTGGAAGAACTTCACCAGCGGTGCACCGCTGACCAATGAAATGGTCGCCGGCAAGCTGGACTTCGGCGCCATGGCTGATTTCCCCGGTTCGTTCAACGGCGTAGCGTTCGAAACGGCGGGTAAACACAGCCTGTTCATCAGCGTGCTGTCCGGCAGTATCAAAGGCAGTGGCAACGGTATCGTGGTGCCCAGCGGCTCAACGGTGCAGTCGCTGTCCGAGCTCAAGGGCAAGAGCATTTCCGTGCCCTTCGCTTCGACCGCCCATGGCATGTTGCTGCGCGCGGTGGCCGCCGAGGGTTGGGATCCACTCAAGGACGTAAATATTATCGCCCAGGCCCCGGAAGTCGCTGGCTCGGCCTTGCAGGCGGGGAAAATCGACGCTCACGCCGATTTCGTGCCCTATACCGAGTTGTTCCCGAATCGTGGTTTCGCCCGCAAGATTTATGACGGCTCACAGTCCAATAGCCCGACGTTCCATGGCGCGCTGGTCGACGAAAGCTACGCGAAGCAATACCCGGAGGTGGTGGTCGCCTACCTGCGAGCGGGCATCGAAGCCAATCAATTGCTGGCGGCCGAACCCGAGAAATACAGCGAGCTGATCGAAAAAGTCACTGGCATCGAAGCCGAGGTCAATTACCTGTTCCATGGCCCGCTGGGTGTGCAGACTCGCGAGATGACCTGGAAACCTGAATACCGTCAGGCCGTAGGCACCGCCATCGATACCCTCAAGCTGCTGAAGAAGGCCGACCGTGGGCTTGATCTGAACAACTTCATCGACGATCAGTACATCCGCGCCGCGTATAAAGCCTCGGGGCTGGATTACAACGCACAACTGGCCAACTACGCACAGACGCCGCTCAAGGCCACTGACGCGATTAGCGGGAAGCCCATTAGCGACTTCACGCGTGTGGCTGAAATCTGGGTCAAAGGTGAGCCGAAAGTCCGCCATTACGCGTCGGCTGAATCAGCCTTCAGCGCGCTGGACGGTTTGAAAAAACAAGGTAAAAGCATTCGCGCGATCTACGCCAAGGCTAACGACAGCGGGATCAAACTGCTCGCCGATCAGGCCTGGTTCGCCAGTGATGCCAAAGGCCGGCTCAGCGCTTTCCTGCTCAAGGGCCAGGCGCAGCGTTATGCCGAGGCCCAAGGCGGCAAAGTCCTAGATTTCGCTGATGCGAGCGCCAAGGTCATCGCCAGTCGCTGAGGCCTATTCGCGAATGAATTCGCTCCCAGTGTGCCCGGCATGGGCCAAAACCAGCCATCTGAAAGCGATGGCCAGAGTAAGTGACGACAACTGTAGTGAAACGCAAGGTGGACGCCGTGAGGCCAAGCTGAAAGAAGCGCGTAGCAAAGGCACGACCGTAGGAACACGAACAGGCAGCGAGGCTGGATGCGGGCGATTAGTGTGCTGGGAACCACGAAATCCGACTGTCACCGAAAGACGCATTCAGTAGAGCCTGACGGCACGGGCCGATGGTTTTGGCACCTTACCCGGGGAGATCTCGCACACGTCAGTGAGCGAGAAGTCAGCAGAGGCCGTAGTAGCGAAGATGAGCGGTAATGCGCTTGGAGCAAAGGGCCGAAGGATAAACAACACCCGTAATGGACTTCTTACATTGAGCCAGAGCTCTTTGAAACCGAACCCGGAAAAGTGCAGTGACACCGACGGGTTGGCCGGACATGAATGCCCGGGTGGATCCCGGAGAAC
Source organism: Pseudomonas sp. ASL3 (assembly GCF_056680425.1). Classification (NCBI taxonomy): domain Bacteria; kingdom Pseudomonadati; phylum Pseudomonadota; class Gammaproteobacteria; order Pseudomonadales; family Pseudomonadaceae; genus Pseudomonas; species Pseudomonas sp. ASL3. The sequence continues at coordinate 2,060,186 of NZ_CM155281.1, forward strand.
TAATGAAAGGAAAGAGCGAGTGATGTGTCAGACGGAACAGGAAACTGGAGACGTGTTGAGCGAAATCAGCGTGGAGCAGGTTGTCGAGGCTGACAACATGCGCCGTGCGTTCAAGAAAGTCCGGGCCAACAAAGGTGCGCCCGGGGTTGACGGTATTAGCACTGAAGACCTCGAAGCGCACTTGGTCAAGCATTGGCCGGGCATCAAGGAAAAGCTTCTGGCCGGGAGCTACCAGCCCGGTCCGATCAGGGGTAAAACGATCGGCAAACCCCAAGGCGGAGAACGGCTGCTGGGGATTCCCAACACGCAGGATCGAGTGATCCAGCAAGCGGTAAGCCAGCAACTGACGAAGCTTTGGGACGGTGGTTTCAGTGAGCACAGCTACGGGTTCAGGCCCGGGCGCAGCAACCTTGACGCGATCAGGGCGGCGAAAGACTTCGTGCTCAGCGGCAAGACCTGGGTTGTCGATGTGGACATTGAAGCGTTCTTTGACGAGGTCAATCACGACCGACTCATGACGCGCATCACCCGCGACATCCGGGACAAGCGGCTGAACAAGTATCTGGCGTCGAACCTGCGCGCGGACATGGTCCTGAACGGCCAGCGGCACAAACGCACGGCGGGCGTACCGCAAGGTGGTCCGCTGAGTCCGCTGCTGGCCAATCTGTATCTGGACCCGCTGGACAAGGAGCTGGAAGCTCGAGGGCTGAGCTTCTGTCGCTATGCAGACGACCTGATGATATTTGTCGAAAGCGAGCGCAGCGCAGAGCGAATACTGGAAAGCATCGTGGCGTGGATCGAGAAACACCTGAAGCTGAAGGTCAATGCCAGCAAGAGCGGCACGGGTCGTCCTTGGGAACGCGATTTTCTGGGTTATCTGATCGACGAGGAAGGCAACAATCACCTGTCGGGCAGGACGGTCAAACGATACCGCAAACGCGTTCGTGAATGTTGGTCAGCCAGACAGGGACTCACCTCCCGGGAACTGGTTGAGCAATGGAGAGGTTATCTTCTTGGCTGGTTTGGTTATTTCCGGCTGGCCACGGAGCGAAACTTCACGCAGCTCTCACAATGGACGCGGCGCCACATGCGCAAGTGCTTTTGGCAGCGGTGGCATAACCGCAAGGGTCGTATGGCCCAACTGCTGAAGATGGGCATCTCGAAACGAGGGCTTGCGCGAGTGAGTTTTCACGACGGAGCTTGGAAAGCGGCGGCACATCCGGCCATGCACCAAGCCTTGAACAACAAACGCTTGAAGCAATATGGCCTGATCACCGCGCAGGATCTCGCCTCAGCACAATGCTGAGCAGTCCAACCGCCGGATGCGGAAAACCGCACGTCCGGTGGTGTGGGAGGGGTAACGGGCTAGTCCCGTTACCTCGACCCGATCAGAAAACATGCAATTCCCTGTGGGAGCGATTTTATTCGCGAAGGCGATCTACCGGACAACACGGAATCTCTCAGGAAAACACCCATGCCCGCATCATTTATCCGCTGGATCCCGCGCACGGCGTCGCTGCTGATGTGTGTGCTGTTCTGGCAACTGGCCGCCAGCCATCACTGGAATCTGGGGCTGGTCACCTTCGCCAATGTGCCTACGCCACTGGCGGTGGTACAGGCGGCCCAGAGCCTGATGGACTCAGGCAAGCTCGGCCGGCATTTGAGCGCCAGCCTGAGCCGGGTGTTTGCCGGTTATGTGGCGGCGATGCTGGTCGGTATCGGCTTGGGTGTGGCGATCGGCCGCTCGAAGTGGGCCGAGGATGTGTTGCTGCCACCCTTGGAAGTGCTGCGCCCGATCCCGGCCGTGGCCTGGATTCCGTTGGCGATTCTGATGCTCCCGTCGTCGGAGCTGTCGATGATCTTCATCACGTTCACCGGCGCGCTGTTTCCGATCCTGCTCAATACCGTGCAGGGCGTAGATGGGGTCGATCCGCGCCTGATCGCTTCGGCAAAAAGCCTCGGGGCAGGGCGCCGGGCGATTCTGCTGGAGGTGATTCTGCCGGGCTCGGCGCCGAGCATCATCACCGGCCTGGCCATTGGTATGGGCACCTCGTGGTTCTGCCTGGTGACCGCAGAAATGATCTCCGGCCAATTCGGCATCGGCTATTACACCTGGGAGTCCTACACCCTGCAGAACTACGCCGACATTGTCGTTGGCATGTTGCTGATCGGCGTGCTCGGCATGGGCAGCAGTTGGCTGATCACGCGTCTGGGCGGGCTGTTGACCCCTTGGTATCGACCGCGAGGTAACACGTGATGAGCATTGCGCAAAAACATGCCGGTCGTATCGACATCCATAACCTGTCCATCACCCTTGGCGAGCAGAAAGACGCGTTCGAGGCCGTGCAGGCATTGGAATGCCAGATCGAACCCGGCGAATTCGTGTGCATCCTCGGGCCATCAGGTTGCGGCAAATCGACCTTGCTCGGCGCGTTGGCCGGCCATCTGCAACCGCGCGAGGGTCGGCTGGAAGTCGATGGTTCGCCGGTGCAAGGTCCGTCACCGCAACGCGGCATGGTGTTCCAGCAACACACATTGTTCCCGTGGCGCTCGGTGCGCGACAACGTTGCCTTCGGCCTGAAAATGAGCGGCGTGGGCAAGACCGAACGGCAGGCCGCCGCCAATGAAATGCTTTCGCTGGTGGGCCTGGACGGCTTCGCTGGTCGCTGGCCGAATCAGCTCTCCGGCGGCATGCAGCAGCGTGTAGAGATCGCCCGGGTGCTGATCAACCGTCCGCGTTTGTTGCTGATGGACGAACCGTTCGGCGCCCTGGATGCGCTGACACGCCTGAAGATGCAGGAACTGCTGCTGGATATCTGGACCCGCATCCGCACCACGGTGGTGTTCGTCACCCATGACATCGACGAAGCCTTGTTTCTGGCCGACCGCATTCTGGTGATGAGTTCACGCCCCGGTCGCATTATCGAAGACTTGCGCCTGGACTTCGCTCGCCCGCGTTTGACCGAACTGGTCACCAGCCCCGAATTTTCCCGCTTGAAGCGTCATTGCCTCGAGTTACTGCGTCACGAAGACGGTCGGCAGTTACCGCGCCTGAACCCTCTCGGACTTCCCCTGGAAAACAACCGACCGCGGTTCGCCATATGAGCGCTATGACTACTAATACGATCGAAATCGACAACCCCGACATTCGTGCCTTGCAACCCCGTCTTGCGGACGAAGACCCCGGTGTGCGACGCATTGCCTTGATCGAGCTGGCTGATTTGGAAGAGCCCGAAGGTTTGCTCTGGCTGGTCGATCGCTTGCGCGATGATCCCGCCGCCGAGGTCCGTGCCGAAGCTGCGCGTTTGCTGGAGGCCTGGGAGGAAGTCGATGTGGTTCAGGCGCTGTGCCAGGCGCTGACCGATAAAACGCAACAGGTGCGTGAATCGGCGGCCCAGAGTTTGAGCCTGCTGAAGACGCAGGAGGCAGGCAAGGTGATTCTGCCGTGGGCCGCGCATGCCGACGCCAGTGTGCGCATTGCGGCATTCCGGGCGCTGCGAGAGTTGCGCTTGCCGGCTGCGGCGCAAGCGGCGGTGATTGCGCTCAACGATGAACAGGCCAGTGTCCGCCGTGAGGCCGTCGGCGTGCTCGGCTGGCTCAAGCAGACCGAGGCGCTCGATGAGCTGGCTCGGCTCGCCAGCGAAGACCCGGACACCGACGTGCGTCGCGCGGCCACCGGCGCCTTGGGGCTGGCAATCGATGCACGGGTTTTACCCGCCTTGCGCCTGGCCTTGCAGGATGACGCCTGGCAAGTTCGCGAAGAGGCAGCGACCACCCTGGGCAAGGTCGGCCATGACGACGCAGGCCCGGCACTGATCGCTGCGCTGGGCGATGATTATTGGCAAGTGCGTTTGCGCGCGACCCGCAGCCTCGGCCGCTTACGCTACGCGCCGGCCCTGCCAGCCCTGATCGATGCTCTTGGCCACAGCATCAGCAATCTGCGCAAGGAAGCCGCTTTGGCGTTGGGCGAATTGGGTGATGAGTCAGCCGTGGTCGTGTTGCAGGCAGCCCGGAACGACGGCGATCCCGAAGTGCGCAAAGCCGTGCGTATTGCTTTGAGCCAGTTGCAATGAGATGAGGAGAGCAGCATGAGACAGGCACCGCAGGCCATCGGCAACTCGCAAAGCAAACAGCAACTGCGCCTGAACTGGGCCAATGACCGTGTGCAATTGATCGGCCACGCCCAGTTGCGCCGCCAGTGCCCGTGCTCGCAATGCCGTGCATTTCGATTGCAAGGTCTGAATCCGGTGGTGTCATCCGCCATTCGATTGCTGGAAGTGCACCCGCAGGGCTATGGCCTGCAACTGGTGTTCAGCGATGGCCATGAGCGGGGGATTTATCCGTGGGACTTTCTTGCAGGGATGGCCGAGGGATTGGCGGCGCAAACCTTAACCAGTGTCCAGAATTGCTTGACCAGTTCAAGTCAGCTCTTATCAACCGGTAAGTGATTGAAATATAGGAACTGAACTTTTGAAAACTGTAGGAGCTGACTTGTCTGCGATAAGGGCCGGAGGACCTTCATTCGGTGGTGAATTCAGCCATTTTGCGACTGCTTCGCAGCCGATCGCAGACAAGTCAGCTCCTACAGATTGCTGAAAACTAATTTTACTATTTCAATCACTTACAGGCTGTTTGATAAGAGGCTCTGGTCAGAAATTCTCGAAAGGAGTACAAATGTACTCCATGAGCACATTAAGCCCCCGACGTACCGCCATCCTGACCTTTATCCGCGAGCGCATCGTGCAGCAGGGTCAGTCGCCGAGCCTGGCTGAAATCGCCGAGGCCTTCGGTTTTGCCTCGCGCAGTGTGGCGCGCAAACACATTCTGGCCTTGACCGAGGCAGGTCTGATCGAGGTCACACCGAATCAGGCGCGCGGCATTCGGCTGATCACTGAGTACCATGGCAGCCGCCAGCGTCCTGAGTTACTGGAAATTCCCGTATTGGGTCGCGTCGCCGCCGGTGCGCCGATTGGCCCGGATATTGGTATCCACGACACGTTGCTACTGGATAGCGCAACGTTCTTCCGGGTGCCGGATTACCTGCTGCGGGTGCAGGGCGATTCGATGATCGAAGACGGCATTCTCGACGGTGATCTGGTGGGCGTGCTCCAAAGCGCCGAAGCCAAAGACGGGCAGATCGTCGTTGCGCGTCTGGACGGAGAGGTCACCATCAAGCGCCTGGAGACCCGGTCGGGCGAGTTTCGACTGCTGCCACGCAATCCCGCCTACGCGCCGATCATTGTGTCCCCGGATCAGGACTTCGCCATCGAGGGCGTCTTCTGTGGTCTGGTCAGGCGCGGATGATGGGCGCTGTCGTCAGTCTCGACGCGCTGCTGGACGAGCGTCGGGTCTGGAAAGGTCGGCCAGCGGCGCAGCCCGTCAGCGCACAACCCACCGGGCATTCGGCGCTGGACGCTGCGCTGCCTAGCGGAGGCTGGCCGGCGTCGGCACTGACTGAAATCCTGATTCCCGCCGATGGCAGTGGCGAGTTGCAGCTGCTCTGGCCGACGCTCGCGCGCTTGGCAGGCAGCGGCGAACGTATCGTGCTGGTCGCGCCGCCGTACGTTCCCTACCCGCAAGCCTGGCAGGCGGCGGGCATCGACTTGCGCTGGCTGGTGATGGTCGACGCGAACGCGCGGGATGCCTTGTGGGCGACCGAGCAATGTTTGCGTTCCGGCAGTTGCGGCGCCGTGCTGTGCTGGCCGCAGCAGGCGGACGACCGCGCCTTGCGTCGTCTGCAAGTGGCCGCCGAAACCGGTCAGACCCTGGCCTTCGCCTGCCGACCCGCTCAGGCCGCAGTCAATCCGTCACCGGCAGCGTTGCGTATCGCCATCGACGTGCGCCCCCGACAATTGCGTGTACTCAAATGCCGGGGCGGTCTGGCGCCGCCGTCACCGATCCCGTTTTCGACAGGGTCCTGAGGTTCATATGCTCTGGGCCTGTGTCTTGCTGCCGCAGTTGGCGCTCGATGGCGTCATGCGGCATCGCGCTGATCCCGACGAGCCGTTGGCGCTGCTGACGGGCACCGTGCAACGTCGTGTGTTGCAGACGGTCAACCCGACTGCGCGCGCCCTCGGTCTGCGTCCCGGTCAGTCGCTCACGGCAGCTCAAGCGCTGACGCGCGAGTTTGCGATGGTGGAATACGACCCAACCGAAGTGGAGCGTTGGCATCGCTTGTTGGCGGCCTGGGCTTGCCGCTTCAGTTCCCAGGTCAGCCTGAAGTACCCACGGGTGCTGATGATGGAAATCGAGTCCAGCCTGGGCCTGTTCGGACCATGGCCGGTGTTCGAAGCACGACTGCGCGAAGAATTGACCGCGCTGGGGTTTCGTCATCGCATCGTGGTTGCGCCCAATCCGGCCGCGGCCAGGGTGTTGGCGAACGCCCATGACGGACTGGCCGTGACCACACGCGAAACCTTGCACGAAACATTGGCGCTGATGCCCATCGACCGTATCGGCCTGAGTCGCGAGGTGGCGACCGCTTTTGCGCGCATGGGCCTGCGTACGGTACGCCAGGTGCTGGCCTTGCCGCGCAATACGCTGGCGCGGCGTTTCCCGGCGCAGGTGTTGCAGCATCTGGACACCCTGCTTGGCGAGCGTGCCCTGGCCTTGGACTGCTACTTGCCACCTGATTATTTCGATAGCCGCATCGAGTTGAACTTCGACGTCGAATCCCATCAAGCGCTGTTGTTCCCGCTCAAGCGCTTGATCTCGGATCTGGCGGTGTTTCTGGCCGGGCGCGACAGTGGCGTCCAGCGCTTCGCGATTCATCTGGAACATATAGAAGGCAAGGACACCCTGGTGCCGGTCGGTCTGCTCAGCGCCGAGCGGGATGCGGCCATGTTGTTCGAGCTGGCGCGCGGGCGGCTGGAGCAGATCCAAGTGCCATCGCCGGTGCGTGCGATGCGCCTGCTGGCGCGTGATTTGCCGCGTTTCGTGCCGGCGCACCGGGAATTGTTCGATGAACGCCCGCAGCAAGCGCTGCCTTGGGAGCAATTGCGCGAACGTCTGCGTGCGCGCCTTGGAGATGAAGCGGTCAACGGCTTGCGTGCCCACGCCGATCACCGTCCCGAATGTGCCTGGCAGCCAGGCAGTGAGGTCAAGTCCGGCAGTCCATTGCAGCTGTCCCCGCGTCCCGGCTGGTTGTTGCGGCAGCCTGTCGCGCTGCACGAATCTGGTGTGCGCATTCTGGCAGGACCCGAACGCATCGAGTCCGGCTGGTGGGACGGCGGCGATGTGCGGCGCGACTATTACCTGATTGAAACCCGCTCGGGTCAGCGTGCCTGGGCCTATCAAACGGTTGGGGAGGCAGGTGGCCTGCTGTTGCAGGGGTGGTTTGCATGAACCTCGATTACACCGAACTGCATTGTCTGTCCAACTTCAGCTTCCAGCGCGGGGCGTCCAGCGCCCGGGAATTGTTCGAACGCGCGAAACGTCACGGATATCAAGCCCTGGCGATCACTGACGAATGCACCCTGGCCGGTATCGTGCGTGCCTGGCAGGCGTCACGCGAGACCGGTTTGCCGATGATCGTCGGCAGTGAGATGCGCATCGACGACGGCCCGAACATCGTACTGCTGGCGGAAAACCTCAGCGGCTATCAGGCGTTGTGCCGGCTGATCACCGTGGGCCGGCGCCGAGCGAAGAAAGGCGAATACCATCTGCTGCGCGAGGATTTTTGCCAGCCACTGACCGGCCTGCTGGCGCTATGGCTGCCAGCGTCGTCGAGCGAAGCAGGGACACATCAGGAACAGGGACGTTGGTTGCGCGGCCTGTTTCCAGATCGGCTATGGCTCGCCATCGAATTGCATCGCGGGCCTGACGATGGACAACGCCTGGCAGACCTACAGGCATTGGCGCGCTCATTGGATATCCCGGCAGTCGCCAGTGGCGATGTGCACATGCATGCCCGAGGCCGGCGCGCCCTGCAAGACACCATGACTGCGATCCGCCATCACACCACGGTGGCCGAGGCCGGGCACCGGTTATTCCCCAACGGCGAGCGTCATCTACGGCCGTTGTCGATGCTGGCTGAGCTTTATCCACCGCCGTTGCTGGCTGAGTCAGTGCGCATCGCCCAGCGTTGCAGCTTCGATCTGGGTCAGCTGCGCTATGAATACCCCCATGAATTGGTGCCCAAGGGCCAAACTGCGACCCGTTGGTTACGTGAGATGACCGAGCAGGGCGTGCGTCAGCGCTGGCCGAAAGGTGCACCTGACAAGGCGCGAGATCTGATCGAGCGCGAACTGGGGCTGATTGCCGAACTGGGTTACGAAAGTTACTTTCTGACGGTTCACGACATTGTCCGGTTCGCCCGCAGCCGCGACATTCTTTGCCAGGGCCGGGGTTCTGCGGCCAACTCGGCGGTGTGTTATGCCCTGGGCATTACCGAACTCGACCCGGCGCGAATGAACATGCTGTTCGAGCGCTTCATCTCCAAAGAGCGCAACGAACCACCGGATATCGATGTCGACTTCGAGCATGAGCGCCGCGAAGAGGTGTTGCAGTATGTGTTTCAGCGCTATGGCCGGGGCAGGGCGGCGATCACTGCCGTGGCCAGTACTTATCACGGCGCTGGGGCGGTACGCGATGTGGCCAAAGTGCTGGGGTTGCCGCCCGACCAGATCAATGCCCTGGCTGATTGTTTCGGCAGCTGGAGCGATAAATTGCCCCCGCCCGAACGCCTGCGGGAATGTGGTTTTGAGCCAGACAGCCCGATCCTGCGTCGAGTCCTGACCCTGACCGGCGAACTGATCGGCTTTCCTCGGCATCTGTCCCAGCACCCAGGTGGCTTCGTCATCTCCGAACAGCCGCTGGATACCTTGGTGCCGGTGGAAAACGCCGCCATGGCCGACCGCACCATCATCCAGTGGGACAAGGACGATCTGGACCTGGTCGGGCTGCTAAAAGTCGATATCCTCGCGCTGGGCATGCTCAGCGCACTGCGCCGGACCTTCGATTTGCTGCGCCGCTACCGGGGTTACGACCTGACCCTGGCCACGGTGCCTGCCGAAGACGCGCTCACCTACGAAATGATCAGCCGCGCCGATACGGTTGGTGTATTCCAGATCGAATCCCGGGCACAGATGGCGATGCTGCCGCGCCTGAAACCAAAGAACTTCTACGATCTGGTGATCGAAGTCGCCATCGTCCGTCCGGGGCCGATTCAGGGCGATATGGTTCATCCCTACCTGCGACGGCGCAACGGCGAAGAGCCGGTGACGTACCCCTCTGACGCGCTGGAAGCAGTCTTTAAACGCACCTTGGGCGTGCCACTGTTTCAGGAGCAGGTGATGGAATTGGCCGTCGTCGCTGCCGACTACACACCGGGAGAGGCGGATCAGTTGCGCCGTTCGATGGCGGCCTGGAAACGCCACGGTGGGCTGGAACCCCATCAAGAACGGTTGACCAAAGGCATGCTCAAGAACGGCTACACCCTGGAGTTCGCTAACCATATCTTCGAGCAGATCAAAGGCTTCGGCAGCTATGGTTTTCCTGAATCCCATGCGGCCAGTTTTGCGCTGTTGACCTATGCCAGTTGCTGGCTCAAATGCCACGAGCCGGCGGCCTTTGCCTGCGCCCTGATCAATAGCTGGCCGATGGGTTTCTACAGTCCTGATCAACTTCTGCAGGATGCTCGTCGTCATCACATCGAGATTCGTCCGGTGGATGTGCGTTACAGCGCGTGGGATTGCTCGCTGGAGCCTTGTGGCAACGATCTGGCGATTCGTTTGGGACTGCGCATGGTGCGTGGGTTTCGCGAGGAAGACGCGCTGCGTATCGAAGGGGCAAGGGCACAGCGTGCGTTTGTCGATGCCAGCGACCTCAGCCAGCGGGCACTGCTTGATAATCGGGCGCGGGAATTACTGGCCGACTCCGGCGCCTTGCGCGGTTTGCTCGGGCACCGCCACCGGGCGCGTTGGGAAGTGGCCGGTGTCGAGGCGCAACGGCCGTTGTTCGCTGAACAGTCGGCCACCGAGGAACCACAAGTGGCGCTGCCGCTGCCCACCGTGGGCGAAGACCTGTATGCCGATTACGCCACCGTCGGCACCACCCTGGGCCCGCATCCGTTGTCGTTGCTGCGTCATCAACTCAAAGCCCGACGCTGCCGCAGCTCAAAGGAGCTGGTCGGCATCGAACACGGACGGAGCATCAGCGTCGCAGGTCTGGTCACCGGTCGCCAACGGCCGCAGACCGCCAGCGGGGTGATTTTCGTCACCCTGGAAGATGAGTTTGGAATGATCAACGTGGTGGTCTGGCGTGATCTGGCCGAGCGCCAACGCCGGGTGCTGGTGGAGTCGCAACTGCTGCAGGTATCTGGCCGTCTGGAAACCAAGGACGGCGTACGGCATATGATTGCGGGGCGGTTGCAGGATCTGACGCCGCTGCTGACCGGACTGGATGTGCGGAGTCGGGACTTTAAGTAAAGAGCCGCTCGGTATTGTCGCTGTGAGCGCTCTATAAAGAGTGGATTAGACTTATTCACAGTTGGAGTTTGAATAAACGCGCAGGTACCATCGCTTCTAGGTATGTAATAGAAGTCACCTGGAATAGAGTGCTTCGCATTATCATTGCGGAGCCCGTGCCTTGAATCCTCGCTGTGGGGAGCATGACAGTACCCTTGTGATGGACTGAGGCTGGAGAGCGGATGAAGCTGCAAAGAGACTATGAGGTGGGCGAGCCCCTCTACCATCAGCCTGCATTGGCGGCTCGAAGCGTTGCCCTGTGGGTTCGTGAGCTTTGGCTCTTGCCGATTCTGGCACTGGCAGCGGCGGTGCGTTTTTATGGTTTAACGACGTCGGCTATTTGGTGTGACGAAGGCTCCAGCCTGCTGATGAGCCAGGATTCGCCAGCGCTCACCTGGTTTCACAGCGCTCATGATGTACATCCGCCTCTTTACTACCTGCTGTTGCACGTGTGGATGAATGTATTCGGGAACGGCATTTTTTCGATCCGGGCCATGAGTGTGCTCCCAGGGATTGCTACGGTAGCCCTCGGTATCTGGCTGACGCGTTTGATTGCAACGCGCCGAGCGGCTGTCCTGGCCGGGGTTTTACTGGCGTTGCTGCCCATTGCAGTGCGTTTCAGCCAGGAAGTACGAATGTATTCCCTGATGGGATTCTGGCTGATGGGTGCGACCATCGCGCTGGTCTATTGGGTAAAAAATCCAGATCGTAGCCGCTATCTCGTCATATACGCTCTGCTCATGGCGGCGAGCTTCTACACCCATTACTTCACTGGCCTCTGTGTGCTGGCGCACTGGTTTTATCTGTCAGTGCTACGTTTTCAGGCACCTGAAAAATTCAAGCTCGTCACGCGGCCCACATGGTGGCTCGCCAACGGCCTCATTGTCTTGCTGTATGCACCCTGGATTCCAAGCCTGGTTGACCAGCTGCAGCACCTTGACCAGCTCAAGGTGGGCGGGGACGTTGGCTGGATTCCGCCGATTACCCGCTACTCTCTGCCTTCAGCTATTTGGCAGTTTCTAATGCTCAGTGATGGTATGGATTTGCTGTGGCCGGTCTATGTCTTATTGCCGATAGCGATGGCGGTGGTTGCCGGGGTGGTTGCCCTGCGTGATCGAAGCCCTTACAAGTTTCATGTTTTAGTGGTGACGTATACCTTTCTGCCTCTGCTGGTTGTTTTCCTGATCTCGTTCGTGTCGCCGCTACTGGTCGAGCGCTATCTGATGTTTTCGGCTATTGGATTGCCCATTATTCTGGCGATTGCACTTGATCAGCTTGAACGACGTTTTCGCGTCCTGGCGATCGCCTTACTGGTAGGGGGCATCGGCGTGGAACTGGTCGGTCTGGATAACGACTACCGTGTGGACGGTCCGCAGTTCGATGAGATGGTTGACTATGTCAATCAGCACTATGTCGCTGGCGATCGTATCGTGGTCAGCGATTTGTTTTGGTATTTCAGTTATGTCTATTACAACAAGACAGGGTCTCAGCCGCTGCTCTATACGCCGCCGCTGCCCGACGGTACCTCGGGGCGGCCAAATGCCTATGGGTTCGGGACATTAGTCGACCAGCACGCGAATAAAATCTACGTTGACAGCCTGGGTGTATTGCCTGTTGGTTCCGGCCGGGTGTGGTTGGTCAGTAGCAGCGCACCGCCCGATGACTTCACGCCGATTCCGAACGACTGGAAGAAACAGAGTGACTTGAAGGTTGGCGACACAGAAGTGCGCCTTTACTCCATCTGTACAGTCGCTAACAAAGAGAACTGTCGGATCTGACGCACAGAGATCATCTCGGAACGTTTCAAATTCACTTCGTAGCAAGGGCGTACGCGTCGCCCTTTGCTGCGCGGGCGTTGCGCAATTCAAAGCCGCCAACGTATCCCTATAGATAATAGCCGGCGCACGGGGCAACGAATTAGGATCTCGCAGGAGCCTTTGACGACATGCCTGTGAGTCACTGTCAGCGGCCCGTGCACCGACCGTTTCGGCAGGTTTCTCGGCCTACCTATGGACAGAGTGAATACGATGATAAAGCTCGGCCAAGCCAAGGTTTCTCTGGAACAGCGTGAAATCTACAAGGATGGGGTGGCCTCGCGCGTAGGTACCCGCGCATTCGACATCCTTGAAATGCTCATCCGCTCTCGCGGCCAACTGGTGACCAAGGACGACATTCTTCATCACGTCTGGCCCGAAACGGTTGTCGAAGAAAACAATTTGCAGGTCCACATCTCCGCGTTGCGCAAAGCGCTGGGCGGTGACCGTGACATGATCAGAACCGTGCCCGGGCGAGGCTATCGGCTCGTACAACCGGACAATGCCACGTATCTGGAAGAGCAGGATTCCTCGTTGCCGGCATCAACGCTTGTCCATACGGTATCGACGAATAACCTGCTCACGCGCAACGTGCAATTGATTGGTCGGGACCTCTTGCTGGTTGAGGTTTGCGATGCCCTGCGGGAATCGCCGCTGGTGACGCTGGTAGGCACTGGCGGTATAGGCAAGACAGTGTTGGCCCGCGCCGTCGGCCATCAACTCATGACGCGCGAGGCGATGGAGGTTTTTTTTGTCCCGCTGGAGGAGTTGAAGTGTTCGGAACTGGTCCTCGAAGCCTTTGCTTGCGCCCTGAATATCGACTGCTCTGCCAGCGAATCCATCCTGGATACGATCGTGGCGCAACTGGGCGAACGTCAGCTGTTGATCGTTATGGACAACTGTGAGCACGTCATAGAGGCGGCGGCTTCACTCTGCGAGCACATCATTCGCCACTGCGCTGCAGTGAAAATGCTCGCGACCAGTCGCGAGCCCTTGCGCATCAGTGTCGAGCGCACAATGAGTGTCCCGCCGCTTGATACGCCAGAGGCTGGCGCCGACAGCACGCAGATTCTTCAAAGCAGTTCGGCGCGGCTATTCCTGGAGCGGGTAGGGGCTTTTGACTCGAGTTTTTCACGGGATGAACAGAGCATCGAGTTTGTCGGTTGGGTGTGCCGTAAGCTTGATGGCATCCCGTTGGCACTGGAAATGGGCGCCACCCGCGCATCGACCCTGGGGTTGTATGAACTGGTCACCGAGCTGGAGGATGGCCTGCATTTGTTGGCGGCCGGACTCAGAACCGCTCCACAGCGTCATCAGACGCTTGAAGCCTCCCTAGAGTGGAGTTATCAACTGTTGAGTGCTGGAGAGAGGATTGTGCTGCGCCATCTCGGCACACTCAGCGGGCGCTTCACCCTGGACTTGGCGTGCAAGGTTACCGCAGGCACCGGGTTGTCTCGAGAGCGGGTGATGGACTGTGTCGTGGGGCTGGCCTCCAAGTCGTTGCTTATGATCATTGCCCAGGGTCCGCTCAGGTTCTATCGTTTGCTGGACGCCACACGGACTTATGCGTTGGAAAAACTCAGGGACTCGCCCGGCTATAGATCGGTTGAGCCAGAGAAAACCGGTCGTCTGGAAAACTCGCTTCGCACTGAGGATGGGGCGACTCTGGAAAAGTTGCGGTCCCGCGCGACCCTGCCCGAACCGAGCCAATTCCACGCTAATCATCAAAGGGTTCTGGCAGCCCGACAGTAGTCACGGATCAGTGGACAGTCATTGCATGAAAACAAGCCCTCTGGTTTATATCGTCGACGATGAAGTATCCATTCGTCAGTCGTTGTCACGGTTGTTGCGTTCAGCGGACATTGCCGCGAAGACGTACGCGACCGCCCGAGCGTTTCTTCTCGAAGACTTTGCCGAGCAGCCGACCTGCTTGCTGCTCGACGTCAATCTGGCCAGCTCGAACGGTTTCGATCTACAAGCCGGGCTGGCGCACCTGGGCCATCGATTTCCGATTATCTTCATGACCGGCTACGGAACGATTCCGATGTCGGTCAAGGCAATCAAAGCGGGTGCACATGAGTTTCTGACCAAGCCCTTCGACCCGGACCAGTTATTGGAAACGGTTCGTCAGGCGCTTGCCCAGGATGAAAAGGAATTGGCCAACAGAATCCGATTGGTGGCTATCAGGCAGTGCTTCGAGTCACTAACGCCGCGCGAGCGTGAGGTCATGGCGTTGTTGATCACTGGGAAAATGAACAAGCAGATCGCTCATGAGATCGGTACGAGTGAAATAACTGCAAAAGTTCATAAGCGGCACATTATGACCAAAATGCAGGCGCGGACATTGATTGATCTGCTGAAAATGTGGGAGCTTCTGGGCATGGCGTCCTGAGCCAGCGCAGCACAATTATACATAGGGTCAATCGCCGGTAAGGGCTGATGGGCATACGCTGCCGTTCACTCTCTTTTTCTGTCATGAAGTACAGCTTATGATACTGATCTGCATCGTTGACGATGACGCCTCTGTCAGAAGCAGCCTCGGTAATCTGCTCAGGTCGGTCGGTTATCGCACGGTGAGTTTTGCTTCCGGGGAAGCGTTTCTGGCCTCGAGTGCCGTCGATGAGGCGCTGTGCGTGCTGCTCGATCTCAAGATGAAAGGTATGCAGGGGCTTGAGGTGCAACACTGCCTGAACGCTGACGGCAAGAGCATCGGCGTACTGTGCATGTCTGCCCATGGCGATGAGGCGTCGATCAAACGCGCGATGGAGGCAGGAGCGATTCGGTTTTTGCGAAAACCTTTCTCCGAGGAGTGTCTCCTGGAGTCGATAAACCTGGCGCTTGATCGCAAGCAAAGGACTTTATGAGTGCTAACGTGTCGGATTCGAACATCGGTGAGCGAACCGCGCGTAACACTGAAGTCGATGGCTTCAATGAGCAATGGCTGCAAAGCCTCTCATGGCAAGTGCTGGTGGTCGATGGCGAGATAGCACGTTATCGGGTCCATTCGCCCTTTTGTTCGCGCAAGTGGCTTATTGCGAAATCTGCATCGTTGGCCGCAGACAGCGTGGTTCGGCGCATCGAACGTGAGTTTGACCTGCGCGGAGCGCTTGAGCCCGCTTGGGCCGTAATCCCAGTGGCGCTGGTGCCAATGCCTGAAGGCCCGCTGTTGATACTCGAAGACCTCGGCGGCCAGCCACTGCATGATTTTGCCAATGGCACACTCTCGATTGGTCGCTTTCTGCGCCTGGCAGTGGGGGCCGCCCAAGCCCTTGGTCATGCCCATAAGCGCGGTATTCTCCATCGCGACATCAAGCCTTGTAACTTGATCGAAAGCAGCGACGGGGTCGTTCGACTGACCGGGTTCGGTGTCAGCGTACTGCATGGTTCAGACACGCAGCTGCCCGTTGCGGATTCGATTTGCGGCACCTTGGCCTACATGTCTCCGGAACAGGCCCGACGGGTCGAGCGTCAGGCCGACGAGCGCAGCGATCTGTATTCATTGGGCATGGCTTTGTATGAGCTACTGACCGGTCAACTGCCCTTTGAGGCGAGTGATCCTGTGGAGTGGGTTTACAGCCATGTGGCACGTCAGCCGCCGTCGCCCACACAGATGCGTGAATCCGTGCCGCAACCACTGGGTCATTTGATCCTCAAGCTGATTGCCAAGAATCCGGCCGATCGATACCAAAGCGCTTCAGGCCTGGAAGCCGATTTGCGCTTGTGCCTTGCTCAATGGAATGAGTTCCAGCACATCGCCTTCTTCGAACCCGCCATGCATGAGACCAACGGTGCAAGTATCGCGGCCCCGGAGCTGATTGCGCGCTCGAGTGAGATTGAAACGTTACGTGCCTGCTTCGAGCGGGTGACACACAATGGTCTCTGCGAGATCGTGTTGCTGTCCGGCTATGCAGGCTCGGGCAAGTCTGCACTGGTGCGTCAGTTACATCAGGATCTTGCGTTGACGCCGGTGTTGTTCGCCTCGGGGAAGTTCGATCAGTACCAGAAAGACATTCCGTACGCCTCACTGGCTCAGGCCCTGCGTTCGTTGGTGATGCGTATTCTGGGCGAGAGCACGCAAGAGCTGGATCGTTGGCGTGAGAAGTTAGCAGAAGCATTGGGCGGCCATGGGCGGCTGATCGCCAATCTGGTACCCGAGATAGAGTGGGTGACCGGTCCATTGCCCGATGTTCTCGATCTGCCCGCGACAGAGGCTCAGAGTCTGTTCAACTTCGTTTTGCAGCGGCTGATCGGCACGTTTGCAACATCTGAGCATCCGTTGATTCTGTTCTTCGACGATTTGCAATGGCTCGACGATGCGACGTTGTCGTTCTTCACCCACTTCAGTGCGGCAGGTTACCGGCATCTGATGTTGGTCGGTGCCTACCGGGATAACGAAGTCCGTGACTCAAAGGTTCTTTCGACGTTTCTACGGCGTCTGCGCAGCGGTACGACCCGCCTGACAGAACTCGAGGTACCACCGCTGAATCTTGATGCGGTTTCGCGTCTGATCGCTCAGATGCTGAACAGCGATCCCGCCGCCCTGGAACCCTTGGGCCGGGCGGTTTATGAAAAGACAGCGGGCAATCCATTTTTCATCGACCAATTGCTCCGTTCGCTGTTCGATGAGCAGTTGATCAGGCGTGACGGTGAAAGCGGAGTATGGACCTGGGACTCCAGGGGCATTCTGGAGCATCGCTCTGCCGACAACGTCATCGATCTGATGGTTGCGCGTATTGCGCGTTTGCCAGAGAAGACACGGACAGTGCTGGGTCATCTTGCCTGTATCGGTTTGCGGGCCGATGAAGGGGTGCTCGCCGGTGTCAATCAATCCAGCAGCAAGACCGTACGCAGACACCTGAGACCGGCTGTGGAAGCCGGTCTGGTGATTGAGAATCGGGATGGTTTCGTGTTTTGCCATGACCGGATACAAGAGGCTGCCTATTCTCTGACTCCGGAGGCCAATCGTCCGGCCGAGCATGCGCGTATCGCCCGATTGATGCTCAACGAACTATCCAATAACAAGTTCAGCAATAACAGTCAGCAAGACACCACTTTTCAGATCGTTACCCATATTCAGCGAGCGTTGCCGAGCGAAGTCAGGTGCGCGGAAAAGTGCCGGTTTATCCATGTTCTGTTGAAGGCCGCCCGCCGTTCCAAGAAGGCGGCGGCTGTGCAGTCTGCGTTGAATTACTTGGCAACGGCTCAAGCACTGGCGGGGGATCGGCGGTGGAGCGAGCACTATACGATCAGTTACGAGGTTGAGTTGTTGCAAGCACAATGCTGGCTCCTGGATGGCCAGTTCGAGCCTGCCAGCCGAGCGATTGCAGTGTTGCTCGAGCACGTACGATCAGGTGTCGAGAAGGCTGCCGTTTACATGCTCAAGGTCGAGTTGCTGTCCCTCTCATCCAGCTATCAGGCAGCGATCGAGACCGCCATCGAGGGGCTAAAGACGTTTGCCATCGATATCCCTCTCAAGATTGGCGACGCCGACATCGAGCAGGCATTGAGTCGGTTGCAGCAGACGCTGGGCGCGCGAAGTATCGCGTCGCTGGTCGACCTGCCCGAGATGCAAAGCGCGGAAATCGAGTCAGCCATGGGATTGCTCTCGAGCATGACGGGGCCGGTGTCTTTTATCGATGAAAAGCTTTTGTTCCTGCACCTGTGTCACATGGTGCAGTTGTCCCTCGAACATGGCATCACCAGCTCTTCAGCCCATGGGTTTGCCTGGTTTGGCATCGTGCTGGCCCACATGTATGGGCGCTATGAGGACGGTTTCGAGTTCGCCCATACGGCACGCAAAATCGTTGAGCACCGCGGATACGTCGGCGGCATCACCGCGACACTGGTCGCCCTTGATCAAGTCAGCGCCTGGACCCAGCCGTTGACCTATTCCCTCGATTGTGCCCGTGCAGCCTTCGCGGCCAGCTGCACCGAAGGCAATCTGACAATGAGTTGTTATGCCTGCAACCACATCGTCTCGGACATGTTAGTGATGGGTGAGCATCTGGATCGGGTCCAGGAGCAGATAGAGCGAGGCCTTTGCTTCACTCGCCAGGTAAATTTTCGCGATGTCGAAGCGATCCTCCAGACTCAGGCTTCATTCATAAAATCCATGCGCTGCACCGACCACCAAGGTGCTTTGCAGGCGTATTCAGACCCCGCCATCGAAGCTCAGGTGTTCGAGAGCGCCATGGCTCCGATGGTTTTCTGGTGGTGGCTGCTCAAAGGCATGTCGAGCTTCTTTTACGGTGATGTGGTCACTGCCAGTGCGTGCCTGAATCGAGCCGACACGCTGAAATGGTCGACGCCGGCGCATATCCAGTTGCTCGATTTTCATCTGTTCAGTGCGCTTAATCTGGCTGCCCGTTGCACCTCAACGCAGGACGTCGACCTGACGGTCGAGCTAATCGAGCCGCATCTGCGCAAGCTGAACGGGTGGGCGGCACTCACGCCGTCGACCTTCAAAGACAAGGCCTTGCTGGTGCAGGCCGAGGTCGCGCGTCTCAAGGATGACACTCTGCTCGCGCTGTCGCTTTACGAAGAAGCCGTTCGCGCCGCAGCGGCGCAGGGATTCATCCATATGCAGGCGCTGGCCCATGAACTGGCTGGGCGCTGTTATGAGGCCAACGGTTTGATTACCGCAGCCCGTAGTCATGCACGGGGCGCAAGGGATTGTTATCAGCGCTGGGGTGCCGAGGGCAAGGTGCAACAGTTGGAGATGCTGCATGCGTTCCTTCGAGAACAACCGTCGACCTCCCGGTCCTCGATCAACATCGTTGGCGCACAGGACAAGCTCGATCTGGTCTCCGTGATGAAGGCATCCCAGGCACTGTCGGAAGAAATCGTCCTCGACCGTCTTATCGAAACACTGCTGACCCAGACCATGCTGCATGCCGGTGCACAGCGTGGGCTGTTGATCCTGGTCAAAGACGGTGTCCCTCGGATCGAAGCCAGCGGCTGGGTGAAGGATCTCGACATCGAGGTTGATCTGACCGAGAGAGTGCCCCAGCCGTCAGATCTGGCGCTGTCTATGGTTTTTACCGTCATGCACACCCGTCAGCTCATCGCACTCGACGACGCGACGGGTAATACACAGTTCTGCGTCGATCCCTACTTCATGACCCAGCAAGTTCGTTCGGTTCTGTGTTTGCCACTGGTCAAGCAAGGGCAGGTGATAGGCGTCCTTTATCTGGAAAACAACCTGGCATCGGGGGTCTTCACCGCAAATCGGACCACCGTGCTCGAGCTTTTGGCGGCCCAGGCTGCAATCTCTCTGGAAACCGCCCGCCTGTATGCCGAGTTGCTCGAAGAAAACGCCAGGCGCCGGGAAATCGAATCAGCGTTGCGAACCAGCAAGGCGGTTCTCGCGTTGGGCCAGCGAATAAGTCACTCAGGCAGCTTTCGCTGGAACTCGATGATTGACGAGGCATTCTGGTCCGACGAGCTTTTCGCGGTGTGGGGGTTTCCGTTGGCCGAAGCACCGCCTCGGGAGCGGGAGCTGGGACAATACATTCATCCCGATGACCGTGAGGGATTCAAATCCATGCTCGAACATGCGGTTCGCACGCGAACACCGTTTCAGCATGAGTTCCGGGTGAATACCCCTGATGGGAAAGTGAAGCACCTGGAAGTGCTGGGCGCGCCAGACGGGGAGAATATATTTGTCGGGGTGGCCAGCGATGTGACCGAACGTCGTGCGACTGAGGCGGCCCTTAGAAATGCCCGGGCGGAGCTGGCCCGGGTCACTCAGGCAACGACCATGGGTGAGCTGGCGGCCTCGATTGCCCATGAAATCAACCAGCCACTGGCCTCCATCGTCTCCAATGCCAGCGCCAGCGTGCGCTGGCTAACTCGTCAGGCCCCCGATGTCGCCGAGGCACTGGGCGGTCTGCGTGACATCGTCAACGATGGCAAGCGAGCCGCAGACATCGTGCGTGCGCTGCAGGCATTGGCCAAGCAGTCGGCGCCCAATTTGCGCAAACTTGAAATCGATGACGTGATCAAGAATGTGTTGACCTTGACGACCAGCGAAATCGAGCAGAAGCATGTCGTCCTGAGCGTCAAGCTGGCCGCTTCAGAAAAACCGGTGATGGGCGACTGCGTACAGCTGCAACAAGTCATCCTGAATCTGGTGATGAACGCGGTCGAAGCGATGAGTTCTATCGATAGTCGCCAACGGATCCTCAGCGTCACATCGCGAATGCTGTATCCCGATCAGGTGATAGTGAGTGTCGAAGACACCGGCCAGGGTATTCAAGCGCACGACATCGAGCATGTCTTTGATGCCTTCTTCACCACCAAGGACAGTGGGATGGGCATGGGCCTGGCGATATGCCGGTCGATTATCGCTGCACACAAGGGGCAGCTGTACGTCGTGGCGGGTCGCTCAACCGGTAGCCTGTTTGAATTCACCTTACCGACCGCCGACGTTGCCGGGTACACCGAGTGACGAGAGACCGACGGTTCAGTGCTGCAGATTCAGTCCGGCCATTTCGAGGTCAATAATCGCTGGCAGAAATTCAGGCGTTTGTAGCGCGGATCGTAGTATTCAAGTACGTCCCATTCAAGTACGTCCCCGATAACGCAGTCGGAGGGGTGTCGGGGGCGGCCGGAAAGACTCAGGGCCAGGGTCTCGATCAGCTTGAGTTTGAAACCGGGCTCGCGTGGATGGGCGTCAAGTATCAGGGACAGTTGACCCGCACTGAGTTCGTCGAGGTGAGCGCCAAACAGATCGGTTTCGACCCCGGCGGCCACCAGCGCCGCGACAGTCGATTTGTGCTCGGGAATCCCTGGGGTGGTGTGCAGGGCGATGGCGTCCCACACCTCCGCGATGTCACTTGCACGGGCGCCATAGCCCTTGAGAAATTCTCGCGCAGCGTTCGCGCTATCGATCTCGAAACGCTCCTGCGAGTTGCGGTGCAGCGCAGTCAAGCCAACCCCATGAAACATCGCGCTGATATAAAACAACTCCGTATCGAAGGCCCAGTCCCGGTATTCTCCGATGCAGGCGCCAAACAGAAAAACCCGTGCCGAATGATCGAATAGCAGCTGTGATTCGGCGTCCCGAATCAACTCGGTGGCAGCGCGGGCCATCGCACTGTCGGGAACCATAGTGTCACCGACTGCTGTGGTCAATGTCGGCATCAACTGCTCCTTGTGAGTGCGCGTCGGGTGGAAATTCACCATAAGTAATGCCCCACAAGAAAGTCCTTGGTTCGGGCCTTAAACTTTCTGAATTCCTTGGGTGCCGAGGCGGCCCGCGGGTTTGCGCCCTTGGGTCATTCAGAACAATTCATCTTGCAAGAAGGACTTTAAGCCCCCTGAAATCCAGACTGGGTTTGCGTTACCCCGTCCCTCATACGGAGAGTCTGGAATGGCTACTGTCAGCCCGCCGCAGGCACAGCGGATCGAACCGTTCAGATCTTCTGAACAGCTGAATATGGACCCGACATTGGATCTATCGGCGGCACTTGATGTGCTGCTGGCCGAGCGCTGGTCAATAGACGGCGATCCTGAAAACGTCAGCAAACCCCTTGATGATGTCGACCGAACTGTTTCTACCGTCGATCGGCCGGCCTACCGCCTGGCGTGTAGCTTGTTGCTGGTTCTGCGCAATCGAAAGACCGTCGACCGCGATTTTGTCGACCAGGCTATGTTGGCGTTGTGCTCATATTTGTCGGACCGCTATCAAGATGTACAAGCGTCCAGATCCGACGACCGCGTGGCGCTTTCGCCGTGGCAGGAACGGCGAGCCAAAGAAATGATGGAAAACCATGTGGCTCAGGGCCTGTCTATTGCCCGAATCGCCAATTCATGTTCGCTTTCACGCAGTCACTTTTCCCGCGCTTTCAAGAAAAATACCGGGGTATCGCCGCGCGACTGGTTTCTGCAGATACGCCTCGATAAAGCCAAATGCCTGTTATCGGATTCCAGTCTGTCGATTTCGCAAATCAGCCTGGACTGTGGTTTCGCCGACCAGTCGCACTTCACTCGGGTGTTTACCCGAGTGATGGGGGTCACCCCGTTCAACTGGCGACGGTCCCAGGCAGTTGAGTGCTGCACAGGTTGATCTACACCTATCGAACACAATCGCCGGTTAAATAGCACGAATGTTCAAGGCATCGAGCCTGGGATCTGCTTAGTTGAACTGCAAACACGCTGATAAAACCTGTTCAACTGTTTACTGCGGATTGCCATCATGAATCGAAACGATCTAAGGCGCGTCGACCTGAATATTCTGGTGATTTTCGAAGCGCTGATGTTTGAGAGAAATCTGACCCGGGTCGCCGAAAAATTGTTCATGGGTCAGCCTGCCGTCAGCGCCGCGCTGGCCCGCTTGCGTAATCTGTTCGATGATCCGCTGCTATTGAGAAACGGTCGAGTGATGGAGCCGACGGCACGCGCGTTGGCCATCCTCGAAGAGTTACGACCCGCCATGGACACGATATCCGGCGCTGTCAGTCGTGCTAAAGACTTCGATCCATTGTCCAGCTGTGATGTGTTTCGTATCGGCCTGTCCGATGATGCTGAGTTCGGGTTGTTTCCGCCTTTGTTGACTCAGCTGCGCGAGGAGGCGCCAGGGATCATTGTGGTGGTGCGTCGGGCCAACTACCTGTTAATGCCGGCCTTGCTCGCATCCGGGGAAATATCGGTGGGCGTCAGCTACACCACGGACCTGCCAGCCAACGCCAAGCGCAAGAAACTGCGGGATATCGGCTGCAAGGTGCTGCGTGGCGACTCGCGTCCCGGCTCGCTGACGCTGGACGAATATTGCCAGCGACCGCATGCGATGGTGTCCTTCTCTGGCGACCTGAGCGGCAACATCGACCTGGACCTGGCGAAGGTTGGCCGAACGCGCAGGGTGGTACTGGGCGTTCCCCAATTCAACGGTTTGCGCGCATTGCTCGCCGGGACCGAATTGATTGCCACCGTGCCTGATTACGCGGCCTGTGCCTTGGTAGAAGGGTGCGCGCTGCGGGCTGAAGATCCACCTTTTCCGATCGTTGCAGCCGAGCTTTCCATGGTCTGGAGTGGGGTTCATGACAATGATCCGGCAGAGCGTTGGTTACGCAGCAAGATCGGCCAGTTCATGTCTCAAACCTTGAGCGTTTCGCCGTGAATCGAGCGGTCTCGACAAGGGCACATTCTTTCTAAAGACAGCACGCAGGTTCAATTCCTGATGGGGAAGGGTAGGGCATTATCAACGCTCGAATATGCCGCTACTTAGCGAATGGAGCCTGTTATGCCACATGCAATCGCTCAACCTGGAAAGACGTTGCTGGACCCCTCCAACCACACGTTGATCATGATCGACTTTCAGTCGCAGATGGCCTTTGCCACCAAGTCCATCGATGCGGTGGCTTTGCGCAATAACGCAGCCTTGGTCAGTAAGGCGGCCAAGGAATTCAAGGTTTCGACCATCCTGACCACAGTTGCCGAGAAAAGCTTTTCCGGGCCGATGTTCGATGAAATCATTTCGGTGTTCCCGGAAGAAGTCGTGATCGATCGTACGTCCATGAATACCTGGGAGGATCCGCGTATCGCCGTGCGCGTCAACGCTATCGGCAAGCCGAAGATCGTCCTTGCCGGCTTGTGGACTTCGGTGTGCATCGTCGGGCCTGCGCTGTCGGCGATCGACCAGGGCTTCGAGGTTTACTTCATCGCCGATGCGTGTGGCGACGTCTCCACCGAAGCGCATGAGCGCGCTGTCGAACGCATGGTTCAGATCGGCGCCCGCCCTATGACGTCCTTGCAGTATTTGCTGGAGCTGCAGCGCGATTGGGCTCGCGGCGAGACTTACGATCAGACAGTCAAGACCTCGATTGCCCACGGTGGCGGTTATGGGCTGGGCCTGATCTACGCCAAAACGATGTTTGGTGCTTCCGAAGGTCATTGAGACCTGCAGGTAGTGCGCAGCCATCCGCCTGAGTCGGCGGATGGCTGCGCCAGGTCACCATCCGAATTCGTCAACGTGCTGCTCATGTTCCACTGGTGAATCAATGAAATTCATGACCCTGGATGAAGCGGCACGCGATTTCGGCCTGCTGTTTTTGCGGATCAGCGGTTCGCTGTTTCTGCTCTACGTGCACGGCCTGCCCAAGTTGCTGCATTACACCGCTGAGCTGCAGCGCATTGAGGATCCCTTTCACCTGGGGCCGAATGTGACCCTGATGCTGGCGATTTTTTCCGAGGTGATATGCCCGCTGTTCATTGCGGCAGGCGTATTCACCCGTCTGGCCTGTTTACCTGTGCTGTTTGTGCTGTTGATTGCGCTGGTGATTGTCCATCCGCAATGGAGCCTGGAAGAGGGTCAATTCGGCTGGCTGCTGTTGATCATTTTTTTCAGCTTGTTCATCGCAGGGCCCGGCCGCCTTGCTTTTAATCAGCGGTTTGCAGGAGTGCTGAGGTATGCCTGAGTTCGTCAAACCCGACATCGCCGAGCCTCTTTCTCGGCAGCCCGCCCTTGATGCAGGAGCAACGTCCATGCCCAACCCCGCTTTTAATGAGGTCGTGACGTTGGTGGTCAAGCACCGGATCAAGGCAGGGTTCGAGGCGAAATACGAGGCGTGGCTACGGCGAATCGTGAGCATCGCCAGCAGCTATCCAGGCCACTTGGGTGTCGATATCGTTCGAGGTAAAAGCGCGGGCTTGCAGATGTTCACCTGTGTGCTGCGTTTTTGCTCCACAGACGCCATGCAAAGCTGGCTGGACTCCGAAGAGCGCGGGCGGCTGGTTGAAGAGGCCATTCCAATGTTGGCCGACGGCGACCAGATCGAAGTCAATCGCCACAGCGAATTCTGGTTCTCGCCGGCACCTGAGAACTCAGCGCCGCCGCGCTGGAAACAAGCCTGCGTGACCTTTCTGGTGATCCTGCCCTTGACCCTGTTGGTACCGCTGGTCTGGCGACCGGTCTTCGGCTTGAGTCCGTGGCTGGCGAATTACGTGGTGAGCACCTTTCTGGTGACGATCACCATCGTGCTGTTGGTGGTCTATCTGTTGATGCCATTTGCCACACGGCTGTTCGCCCCATGGTTGAGCGCGCAGAAGCGCAACGCCGATGAAGCACCTGGCGACAAGCGCTGACGAGACCTGTCCGGTCCCAGGGCCCAGTGCAGCGGCTGCTTTATTTTCTATTGTGTTACTTGCCGGCAACGCCGGCGCTTCCAATCCCCTGTCGAAGGAACTGCGATGAAAGCTGATCTGATTCTTTACAACGGGCAATTTCATACTGTCGACCGTGAAAAGCCGAGCGCCAGTGCGGTCGCCATCAGCGCCGGACGCTTTGTCGCCGTCGGCACTGAAGCAGAAGTCATGGCCTTGCGGGGTAGCGGCACTCAGGTTATTGATGTGCAGAAGCGCACGGTGATCCCGGGGCTCAACGACTCCCACCTGCATTTGATACGGGGCGGCCTGAACTACAACCTGGAGTTGCGCTGGGAAGGTGTTCCGTCCCTGGCTGACGCGCTGCGTATGCTCAAGGACCAGGCTGCGCGCACGCCCACTCCACAATGGGTTCGCGTCGTGGGTGGCTGGACCGAATTTCAGTTCGCCGAAAAGCGCATGCCGACACTCGAGGAGCTGAACCAGGCGGCGCCCGACACGCCAGTGTTCGTGCTGCACCTCTATGATCGCGCCTTGCTCAACCGTGCAGCCCTGCGTGTCGCCGGCTACACCCGCAACACACCCAATCCTCCGGGCGGCGAGATTCAGCGTGATGCCAATGGCGATCCGACGGGCATGCTGGTCGCCAGACCCAATGCCATGATCCTGTATTCGACGCTGGCAAAGGGACCGAAGCTGCCGTTGGAGTATCAGGTCAATTCGACCCGGCAGTTCATGCGCGAACTCAATCGCCTGGGCGTCACCAGTGCGATCGATGCCGGCGGTGGTTTCCAGAACTATCCGGATGATTACGCGGTGATCGAGCAATTGGCCAAGGAGCAGCAGCTCACAGTCCGGATCGCTTACAACCTGTTCACCCAGAAGCCCAAAGAAGAACTGACCGACTTCAAAAACTGGACCAGCTCGGTGACGTTGCGCCAGGGCGATGATTTTCTGCGGCACAACGGTGCGGGCGAAATGTTGGCTTTCTCTGCCGCCGACTTCGAGGACTTCCTCGAGCCGCGTCCGGATTTGCCGCCGGGCATGGAGCAGGATCTGGAGCCGGTGGTGCGACACCTGGTCGAGCATCGCTGGCCGTTCCGACTGCACGCCACCTACGACGAATCGATCACGCGCATGCTGGACGTTTTCGAGAAGGTCAACCGGGACATTCCGTTCAACGGATTACCCTGGTTCTTCGATCACTGCGAAACCATCACGCCAAAGAACATCGAGCGAGTCCGCGCACTGGGTGGCGGTATCGCGATTCAGGATCGGATGGCCTTTCAGGGTGAGTATTTCGTCGAGCGCTATGGGGCTAAGGCGGGTGAACACACGCCGCCGATCAAGCGCATGCTCGCCGAAGGCGTTCCGGTCGGTGCAGGTACCGATGCCACCCGCGTTTCGAGTTACAACCCTTGGACTTCGTTGTACTGGATGGTCAGCGGCCGCACCGTAGGCGGGCTGGAACTCTATCCTGAGGGCTTGTCGCGTGACACCGCGCTCGAACTCTACACCCGGGGCAGCGCGTGGTTCTCGTCGGAGCAGGGTAAGAAAGGCCAGATCAAAGTCGGTCAACTGGCTGACCTGGTGGCGCTCTCCGCGGACTTCTTCAGTGTCAACGAAGAGTCGATCAAATGGATTGAGTCGGTGTTGACCGTCGTTAACGGCAAGGTCGTGTATGGCGCCGGCGACTTTGAAAAACTGTCGCCACCCGGCTTGCCGGTGCTGCCGGACTGGTCTCCGGTGGTGAAGGTTCCAGGCCACTGGCGTCCGACCTCGCCGATGCTGGCTCAGGTTCACCAGTGCAGTGGGCCGTGCGTTGTGCATTCCCACGGTCATGAGCGGGCGCGGATGTCGACGGTGCCGGTCAGCGACTTCCAGGGCTTCTGGGGCGCGTTTGGGTGCTCTTGCTTTGCCTTCTGAGGTGTCGATGAACCCGGCAAAAACCGAGGCCCCACAGACCTCGGCATGGAGCCCGTTGCGTACGCGTATTTTCTGTGCGCTGTGGCTTGCCAGCATCGCCTCGAACATCGGTACCTGGATGCACGAGGTCGGTGCTGGATGGTTGATGACATCACTGTCGACCAGTCCCATGAGTGTGGCGCTGGTTCAAGTGGCGGGCGCCGCGCCGATGTTCTTTCTGGCGCTGCCTGCGGGTGCTCTGGCGGATATCGTCAACAAACGTCGTTACCTGATCGCCATCCAGCTCTGGATGGCGAGCATGGCGTTACTGCTGACGATCCTCAGCCTCCTCGGGGTAATGTCTTCAGGACTGTTGCTGACGCTGACATTGGGCATGGGTGTGGGTACGGCGTTGATGATGCCCGCCTGGTCAGCGCTTACCCCGGAGCTGGTACCGGGTGCCGAACTGCCCGCAGCGATTGCCCTGAGCAGTGTGGGTATGAACGTTGCGCGGGCGATCGGACCAGCCATTGCCGGCGTATTGGTCAGCCTGGTAGGGCCTTGGGCGACGTTTGCGGTCAACACGCTGTCGTTTTTTGGGGTCATTGCCGTGCTGTTCTTCTGGAGACCGGCTCCCCAGGTGTCAGTGTTGCCGGCAGAACGATTGTTCAGCGCGATTCGTGTGGGCTGGCGTTTCGCCCGAAGCTCGCGGCCCTTGCAGAAGGTTCTGCTAAGGACCATGGCGTTCTTCGTCGGTGCCAGCGCAGGCATGTCCTTGCTGCCCTTGATTGTGCGTGGCGAGCTGAAGGGCGGTGCCGCCGATTTCGGCGTTCTGCTGGGCAGCGTCGGTATCGGCGCAGTGCTTGGCGCCATGCTGTTGCCGCGGATCCGGCAACGCCTCACCTCGGATGGGCTGGTTCGTCTGGCCAGTGCGGTGTATGCAGTGGTGCTGTTTGCCCTGGCGTGGTTGCGTCAGTTCCAGTTACTGATCCCGGTCATGCTGCTCAGTGGCGTGGCCTGGATCGCCGTGCTTTCGAGTTTGCAGGTGGCAGCCCAGACCTCTGTGCCTGCCTGGGTCCGGGCTCGCGCACTGGCCATCTACATTCTGTCGTTCTTTGGCAGCATGGCCATGGGCGGGGCGCTCTGGGGATTCGTCGCCAGCCGCAGCTCTATCGCAGTGGCACTTGGCGGGGCAGGCGTTCTGCTGTTACTGGGTATTGTCGTGAGCTGGCGGGTGCGTCTGCCCGTGACCACTCAGGGCGACATGGCGCCTTCACTGCATTGGCCGCAGCCGTTGCTCGACAGCGACATGGGGCATGAACGTGGGCCGGTGATGATCACGGTGGAATACGACATCGCTCCTGCGCACAGCGTGGCCTTTCAGGCGGCAATGAATGACGTGCGGCAGATGCGTATGCGCAATGGTTCGTTCTCCTGGGGGCTGGTTCAGGACACTGAAAATAGCCGGTGCTGGTCGGAGTTCTTTTTCGACGAATCGTGGATCGAGCACATGCGTCACCACCGCCGTGTCACGCGGGCCGAACTGAGGATTGAAGCCTCGGCACGCCGCTACCAGACCGCCAACGTGCCGGTCCGCATCCGACACTTGCTCGCGGGGCAGGGCGACTGACAACCGAATTCGCCCGGCACGGCGGGCGGTGA
This sequence comes from Pseudomonas sp. ASL3, assembly GCF_056680425.1. Classification (NCBI taxonomy): domain Bacteria; kingdom Pseudomonadati; phylum Pseudomonadota; class Gammaproteobacteria; order Pseudomonadales; family Pseudomonadaceae; genus Pseudomonas; species Pseudomonas sp. ASL3. The sequence continues at coordinate 2,089,134 of NZ_CM155281.1, forward strand.
ATCCCACCCACTGTAGTCGACACTTTTAAAACTCACGGCGTCAAACATGAGCAACTCAACTCACAGAACAACGGCCCGAATATTCTCTTGATCCGACCTTCAATCCTAAGTTTGCGCACTGAAACATTCACCCTCACCCGAGTCAGTCACACCCACCCTGACCTGAATGAGATTATCAATATTCCGTGTGAGGAAGCCTTCTCAGTCATCATCCAGCTCAGGGACTTTTCCGATCACCGGCTTTGGCATGGAAGGCGCTTGAGTTATGCCGGAGGGTATCTCAAGGGCTGTGTTTCTCTGCCCTACTTGGGCGACGAACTACGCTGCCAGCACCGGGCCGCCTACGACAACCTCAGGTTCAATATTCCGCGCAGTACGCTGGATGAACTGCAAATCGAAACGGGTGGAAAACCTGTCAGCAACTTCAAGTACGAGCAGGGCACACAGGACCCGGTCATCTATCACCTGGCCCAGGCCATGCTGCCCGTGCTGCAGGATCCAGCCGCCGCCAACCCATTGTTCATCGACCATATCCTGCTGGCGCTATGCGCGCACACCACCCGGCATTACGGCCAGTCTCGTTCAGGTTCGGAGAAGGGCTGCACCCGGCTTTCACCCGCTCAGGAGCGTCTGGCCAAAGAGCTGATCGCCAGCCATTTGGGCGATGATTTGTCGGTGTCGCGCATCGCCCAGGAATGCGCATTGTCCCGAAGTCATTTTTCAAGGGCCTTTAAGCAAACTACCGGCGTGGCGCCGCATACCTGGTTGTTGCAGATGCGCGTTGAGCGCGCCAAGGCATTGTTGTTGACCACTCCCCTGACCGGAATCTCACAGATAGCCCAGGAATGCGGTTTTGCCGATCAGCCGCATTTCACCCGAGTTTTTACCCGGCTCATCGGCGTGACGCCCAGTGTCTGGCGTCGACAGGCCAAGGGTTAGAGCCCAATGCATAAAACACTGCCTGTGTAGCTCAATCGTTCAAAAATGGCACATACGTTCAATTCTGCTCGGAATGAAGGACTTACAGTGAGAGGCGTCAATCCCTCCAAAAAAGTTTGACGGGAAGGGGAGTGTCGGAAGTAAGTGGTCAACTAATTATCTCGATGAGGAGCGATGGGTATGCCCAACGTATATGACAAGGTTGTGTGGGGCCTGCTCACGTCGGTTTCTCTAATGGGCGCCAGTGAATCCAATGCAGAAGACGCATTTTTCACTGACTCGCATTTGAATGTATTGGCGAGAAATTTTTATCTAGACACTGATTATAAGAAGGATACGCCTGGGGCGAAGGACCGCAATGAATGGGCCCAAGGCTTCATTGCCAACTTCACCTCCGGCTTCACCGAAGGGCTGATTGGCGTGGGAGTTGATGCCCATGGGTTTTTGGGGCTGAAGTTAGACAGCGGGAGGGGCAGGTCCGGCACCGGTCTATTGCCCGTCGATAGCAAAGGCGAAGCCGCAGACGAGTATTCCGATGGCGGGGGGGGGGTGAAGTTTCGTGTCTCAAAGACCATTTTGCGTGTCGGTGAGATGACTGTCACGACGCCTGTATTCGATACGGCAGATCTTCGATTGCAGCCTGAATATGCGAGTGGTCTTCTGCTGACCAGTTCTGAGGTCAAGGATCTTGTGGTCAACGCAGGCCACTTCACGGGCTTTAAAAACCAGAATTCTACGGACAGTCGGGGTGAATTCAAGGGCTACGGAGCGTCTACTGCCGGAGGAGGGATCGACTTTGTCGGGGGTGACTACACCTATTCCGATCAAACCGGCGGCTCGCTTTACATGTCGAATTTGACCGACACCTGGTATCAATACTATACAAATCTGCATCACACGGTAGAACTGACATCTGCCCAGAGTTTGAAGTTTGATTTCAATCTCTATCATACAGATGATCAGGGTAAGGCACTGGCGGGCAAAATAGATAACACTATTTATAGTCTGGCTGCTACCTATAGATTTTATCAACACGGCATTACGCTTGCTTATCAGAAAGTGGAGGGTGACACGCCTTTTGATTACATCGGTGGCGACTCGGAATGGATAGCCAACTCAGCAAAAATTGCGAAGTTCAATGGCGCCGGCGAAAAATCCTGGCAATTGAAATATGATGTGGACATGGCGGGGTATGGGGTACCGGGTCTGAAGTTTTTCGCGAGGTATGTGACCGGCTCCGGTATTAACGGGACGCATGCCCCTGTGGGCAATGTGTACTACCCCTTCAATCCGGCGACTAACACTTATGTGCCGATTCAGGGGCGTGACGGCAAACAATGGGAGCGCGATATTGATGTTAAATACACGGTCCAGACAGGCCCGGCTAAAGATTTAAGCATGCACATGACCCACGTCACCAGCCGGGCGAATGCGGCGCAAGGAAGTGGAGATTTTGACCGGCTTTATCTGGTCGTCGAATATCCAATCAATGTGTTTTAGGCTGCTCGCGATTGCAGCAAGAGATCCACCAGCTCATTGCCAAAGCGGTGGCAGTCGCCTGGCCAACGTGCGGTTAGCAGATTGCAGTCGCGGACCACAAAGCCGCGTTGTGGCTTGGCGGCCGAGTCGCGCTGAGGCGTTAGCGGCCCAGGCAAGAAGTCGCCAGGTCTGGCCAGGGCGGCTTTAACTTCTGCCTCAACCGTCTGCGGGTAGGTGCGGTAGTAGCGACCGAGCCAGGGTGCTGTAATCGACCAGGCCAGCAGCTCCATATTTTGCACCAGCGCGGTCGCCTTGCGCCCATGCAATACCGAACGGCCGCTGTCAGGGTCGAGGGTACGGGCGAGCAACAGCGGACCGTGGCAGATGGCGGCGATCGGTTTGTTCGCTTTAAAGAAGTGCAAGACGATCTGCTTCGCCTGTTCCGACTCCAGCAAGCTGCGCATGCCGACGGCATGGCCGCCGGGAACCATCAGCCCCTCGAATTGGCTTGGGTCGACATCGGCGTAGGCCATGGGTTTGCGAAACGCATCATCCGCGATCATCGCGTGGTAGCGCTGGAGGTCGGCTTTGCGCGTCATCAGGAACGGGCTCAGAGGGCCAAAACCAATGTCGACCAGGCGCGGGTCCGCATAGGCTGGCAAACCTTGCGGGGTGGCGAAGCGCACGTCGATGCCAGCCTGGCGCAATGCCTGCCACGGCACGCTGCTTTCGGTGGGATCGTAGTCAGCTTGAGGGAGTAGGAACAGCATCATGCAAGCTTTCTCGCGTTGACGTTGTGGTGGCGGTCATGGTCGATTTACCGCTGACCGTTAAACCCTGTCGGTTCGGGGTCAGCCAATCGATGAACAGCGCAAACAGTTCCGCCTGCGAGCTGATTTCCAGCTTGGTGTAGAGATTCTTGCGGTGCAGTCGAGGAAGGCGGCATCGCCCATTACCGTGAAGGCCGTCGCCAAGCTTGCGTGCCAGGTCTGCAAAGCCTGGAGGGGAAGGGTGGTTGGGGCATCGCCGCGGGTATCGGTCATGCCCGGCAGTCTACTCGCCGGGCAGGTTGCGTGCAAAACGCCGTGAACTTGCCCTGGACGGTTTCGTAGGAATCGAAGGTGTCGTAGATCACCTTGATGCCGGTGGCTTTTTCGAAGTTGGCGATGGTGTTCTCACCAATGTAGTCCGCCCAGTTGTATAACCGCAGGGTATTGCTGTCCGCGTCCGCGTCCGCGCCATGGCTGAGCGCCGGTAAAGCGGCCAGTGCTGCGCTGAGTACTGCTACCAGGGCTTTGTGCATATCAGTCCCACCTTGTAGTTATTCTTGCGTTCGGGCCGAGCGGCTGGCCCCACTCTCACGCAGCGCCTGCGATCACGCCATAACCCGAACGGGTAGGTGAGAGGTGTGTTCGCGTACAGGCTTGCAAGTCGGCGCAAAGGGGGCTTACCCGCGCAGGTAAGCCCTGGGTTGGCATTTCACACCTCTGCACAAAACGGATGGATATCTGCACAAAGCGGATATTGCATCCTGCTTCGCTTCCATAACCTGACATGGCCTGAACAACAAGAATGGAGGCCATGGCATGTCCCTGGGAATCGGGACAACCATTCATTTTCCTCTTGCCCCTTCCACGGCAGGACGTGGCGATCAGGGCTAAATGCGGATTTTCAGGTTTTACCCACGCCGTTCTAAAAACAACAATAAGAGACAGACGCCATGCGAAATATCGACGTACATGAAGTTATCGACAACGCGCGCTTCAACCGTTTCCACTGGATGGTGTTGTTCTGGTGTGCCCTGATCATCATCTTTGATGGCTACGACCTGGTGATCTATGGCGTTGTCTTGCCCATGCTGATGAAAGAGTGGGGGTTGAGCCCGCTGGAGGCCGGAGCGCTGGGCAGTTATGCACTGTTTGGCATGATGTTCGGCGCGCTGTTTTTCGGACCTCTCTCGGACAAGATCGGGCGAAAAAAAGCCATCACCCTCTGCGTCATCTTGTTTAGCGGCTTTACCGTGCTCAATGGCTTTGCCAGCAGCCCCACGCAGTTCGGTATCTGCCGTTTCATTGCCGGTCTGGGCATTGGCGGCGTGATGCCCAACGTGGTGGCGCTGATGAACGAATACGCGCCGAAAAAAATCCGAAGTACCCTGGTGGCAATCATGTTCAGCGGTTACTCGGTGGGCGGCATGCTCTCTGCTGGCCTGGGCATCGTATTGGTCCCCAGCTTTGGTTGGCAGGCCGTGTTTTATGTGGCGGTTCTGCCGTTGCTGCTGTTGCCGCTGATCATGTACTTCCTGCCAGAGTCGGTGGGTTTCATGCTGCGTCAGGGGCGCAATGAAGAGGTGCGCAAAATTCTCGAACGCGTGGATCCGGGCTATGTCTCGCAAGACAGCGACTGTTTGCACATGACAGAAGTGAAAGGCACCGGCACCCCCGTCCTGCAATTGTTCCGCGAAGGCCGTGCACTGCGCACGCTGATGCTCTGGGTGGCGTTTTTCTGCTGCCTGCTGATGGTCTACGCATTGAGTTCCTGGTTACCCAAACTGATGGCCAACGCCGGTTACAGCCTGGGCTCGAGCCTGTCTTTCCTGCTGGTGCTGAACTTCGGCGCAATCTTCGGCGCGGTGGGCGGCGGGGTGTTGGGCGACAAACTCAATCTGCCACGGGTATTGGCGGTGTTCTTCACCATCGCTGCGGTGTCGATCACCTTGCTCGGCTTCAAGAGCCCGACGCCGGTGCTTTATCTGCTGATCGCCATCGCCGGCGCGACCACCATCGGTTCGCAAATCCTGTTGTATGCCTGTGCCGCGCAGTTCTACTCCATGGCCATTCGCTCCACCGGCCTGGGATGGGCGTCGGGTATTGGTCGCAACGGTGCCATCGTCGGTCCGCTGTTGGGCGGCGCGCTGCTGGGTATCAGCCTGCCGTTGCAACTTAACTTCATGGCCTTTGCCCTGCCGGGTGCGATCGCCGCCATCGCCATGACCTTATTCGCCATTAGTAGCCAGCGCAGCGCCAATGACATTGCGTCCGCGCTGACAACGGCCAAGGCCTGAGACTGATGAAGGGGGCATGGCGTTCGCCGTGTTCCCCAGTTGCTGCGCAGTCAATCGATTTTCCCCTGACAAGAACATCCGGGCCGCGTGCCACGGATAGCCTGATGAGCCTTGCGGCGAGGTCCCATGAAAGCGTTGTTCCACGACTTTTCCCTGTCCGCCGCGGTCGCCGGGTTTATCGCCACGGTGATTTCCTATGCCGGGCCTTTGGTGATCATTTTCCAGGCGGCCGAGACGGCCCACCTATCCCGTGAAGTATTGTCGTCCTGGGTGTGGGCCATTTCCATTGGCAGTGCATTGCTCGGCATAGGCCTGAGCCTGCGTTACCGCGTACCGCTGATCATCGCCTGGTCGGCACCCGGGTCGGCGCTGCTGGTGGCGCTCCTGCCGGGTATTTCCATGCACGAGGCCGTGGGCGCCTATCTGATCAGCAGTCTGATCATCTTTCTGGTCGGGGTATCGGGTGCCTTCGACCGCATCATCAGCAAGCTGCCCGCGGCGATCGCGGCGGCGATGCTGGCAGGTATTCTGTTCAGCTTCGGTACCGGGTTGTTCGTTTCCTTGCAGGGCAAGCCACTGCTGGTGCTGGCGATGTTCGCTACCTACCTGGTGTGCAAGCGCGTGATACCGCGTTACGCGGTGTTGGTGGTACTACTGGTCGGTTGCTCCATCGCCTTGCTGGCGGGCGATCTGCATCGCGAGGCGCTGGTGATCGGTCTGGCCACACCGGTGTGGATCACGCCGCATTTCAGCCTGAGCGCGACCCTGAACATCACCTTGCCACTGGTGATGGTGGCACTGACCGGCCAGTTCGTACCGGGCATGGCGGTGCTGCGTGCCTCTGGCTATGCCACGCCGGCCAGCCCAATCATCGCCAGCAGTGCGTTGGGTACTGCGCTATTGGCACCCTTCGGCTGTCACGGTCTGAATCTGGCGGCCATTACCGCCGCAATCTGCACCGGCCGTGAGGCCCACGAAGATCCAGGCAAACGTTATGTCGCCGGGGTAGTAGGTGGTCTCTGTTACCTGCTGCCGGGGATTTTCGGCGCCACCTTGGTCTCGTTGTTTTCCGCCTTCCCCAAAGAGCTGATTGCGGCCTTGGCCGGGCTGGCGCTGTTCGCCGCGATTGGGGGCGCCCTGGCAGGTGCCATGGCGGTACCCAATGACCGCGAGGCGGCGCTGGTGACCTTTCTCACCACGGCATCAGGCATGTCCCTGTTCGGTTTGTCCGCTGCCTTCTGGGGGCTGATTTTCGGCATGGCCACGCACCTGTTGTTGAGTACCCGGCGCCCCGACCCTGTTGCTCAGACAACCCGCGGCCAGGAGGTAGCGCGCTGACTTTGATTATTGCCGCGCGCTGCGTTCCTTGCGGCGGCGGGCGGCGTAAGGAGCGATTGAGGATTCGCTGAGCCAGTTGCGTGAAGGTCGCCATTATCAGTTACACCTAGACGCTGCTTTGATCAGCATGGAGGTTCATATGGCACAAAAAATCTTGGCTGGGTTGCTGTTGATTGCAGCAGGCATAGGCGCAGTGGTGTTGGTCTGGGTCGATAGCGGGCGCCTGCTGCTGTCCGGCGGGATAAATCTCGCGTTACTGCTTGGGGCTGTGCTCTATCACCGGCAGCCAGTGGTTGTGCTGAAGGTTGACGTGGAGCGCGAACCGCAACCGGCAGTGTTCAGTACACCAGTGGCCGTTGTGCAGACGTTAGCGCAGGTGCCCGAACCGGTGTGGCCGGGCGCGCAAGTGCAGGCCACCCTGGAGCAATTGACCCAGGCGGTGCTGCAGACTGAGGAAGACATGCGCTTTGCCGATCAGTTGGCGCGGGCCGCAGGCGAACGAGTGAAGTCCAGCGCGCAGAGCATGCAATCTTCGGCGAGCGTGCTCAGCGATCTCAACCTTTACATGCAGCGTCTCGATAAGGTGTTTGACGAGCTGGGCAGTCAGTCGGTACGAATCGGTTCCATTGTCGGCAGCATTCAGGACATCGCCCGACAGACCAACCTGCTGGCGTTGAATGCCGCCATCGAGGCGGCGCGAGCGGGCAGTCATGGTCGTGGTTTTGCAGTGGTGGCGGACGAGGTGCGCAATCTGTCTCGCCAGGCCGCCGACTCCAGTGCTCAGATCAGACAGATCGCTACGGGCCTGGAAAAGTCCGCCGAGGAAGCGCGGCAAAGCATCGAGCACCTGACGGGTTCAACCCGGTTGGGCTTGGAGAAGGCCGAAGTCGCGTTGCACTCAATGGGCGAGCTGCGCAGTGGTGCGGTGGCCAGGGTAGAAGTGGTCGAACGCATCATGCAACGGCTGACCAGCCTGCATGAGCTGGCATTGCACGCGGCACGGCTTGTCGCATGAGTAGTGCTGCTCGGGTGTGATCACTGATTGCCTGAGCAGCCACCCATTACCTGGTAAGCCAGGCGATGGGTTTCACCCTGGTGATCGACATAGACCATGGTTGCTGGCACCACTTCGCAGGCGCTTGCAGTTGGCGTTATCGAGATCACCTTGGCGATATCGAGCTGCTGCACGGGGTTGTACTGAGTCACCGGGACTTGCTCGTTGCCGGCTGCCATGACCGACGTGGCGATGACTGCCAAAAACAGACTGATCAACGTTTTCATCTCATTTTTCTCCGTGGTGTCCTGATGCCTAAAGTCTATTCCTCGCCTGCTATGGATAAAGAGCGGTTTGCTTGATGCAGCCTTACATGAAACGCAACAGTCGGCGCTCCTGGAGGGCTTATGGACCTGCTCAATAGCCTGCGGGTGTTCGTCCGCGTGGTAGACAGCGGCAGTTTTACCGCAGCAGCGCAGGCGCTCGATTTATCGACTGCGCAAGTTTCGCGGTTGGTGGCGGATCTGGAGCAGCATGTGCAGGCGCGTCTGCTTCAACGCACCACCCGGCGTCTGCGGCTGACCGAAGCCGGTGAACGCTTTCTGCGGCGTGGCCGGCAGATACTCGAGGAAATGGACGAAGCCACCGCCGAAGCCCGCGACGCCCATCTCAACCCCAGTGGTCGGCTTCGAGTGCACAGCCTGAGCGGCTTGGGTGTGCTGATCACGCCGCTGATCGCCCGTTATAGCGAGCTCCATCCTGACGTGGTGTTCGAACTGACTCTGTCTCAGCGCAATCCGGACCCACTGGAAGAAGGTCATGATGTGGTCATCTCAATTGCCCGGGAATTGGCCGACTCGCAATTTGTCGCACAGGTCATCGGGCAAATTTACAGCGTGCCTTGCGCCTCCGGAGGCTACCTGCAACGCCATGGTGTACCAGGCGGTCCAGTGGATCTGAATGAACATCGCTGCTTACGCATGCTCGACCCGTTGTACCGTGATGAATGGGTATTCCATGACGAGCGGGGCGAGTATAGCGTCCTGCCCGGCAAGACCTTTCAGACCAATATCGCCGAGTCTATGGTCAAGGCCTCTGAAGCGGGCATGGGCATCAGTCTGCTGCCTTTCTATACCGCGACCCGGCCGGTCAGCGAAGGTAAGTTACTGCGCCTGCTGCCGGCCTATCGTCTACGTGAGCGGCATGTCTACGCAGTCTACCCATCGCGGCGTTTCCTCGATGCCAAGGTCAGAACCTGGGTGGACTTTCTTAAGGTGGAGCTGCCTAAGCTATTCGCCGAGCATGAGGGGATCATGGAAGATCCACATCACTGGGCCTGATGTGAGTGAAGTCCATGAAGTGACAGCAGGCGGCCCGATAACCAGTACTCATGAACGCTGAACACACCGCCGACGATCCGGATTCATCACACCTGTTGCAATCTTGACTAGAGTATCTAGTGTCGGCGGCCATTCCGTCGGCACAACCGTAATCGTCCAAAAGACCCCCCGGTCACGTACCGGGTGTTCTCTACCTGATCAGGAGCACGCGATGGATCTCAACCGTCGTCAGTTCTTCAAGGTCGCCGCCATCGGACTGGGCGGCTCGAGTCTGGCGGCGTTGGGCATGGCACCGGAGCCAGCCTTCGCCGAGCAAGTGCGTCATTTCAAGCTGGCCCACACCCATGAAACCCGCAACACCTGCCCCTACTGCTCGGTGGGCTGCGGGGTGATCATGTACAGCCAGGGCGATACGGCCAAGAATGTCGCCCAGAGCATCATTCACATCGAAGGCGACGCCGACCACCCGGTCAACCGCGGCACCCTGTGCCCCAAAGGCGCAGGCCTGCTGGACTTCATTCACAGCCCCGGCCGCCTGCAATACCCGCAGGTGCGCAAGCCGGGCAGCAAGGAGTGGACGCGGGTGTCCTGGGATGAAGCGCTGGATCGGGTCGCCGACCTGATGAAGGCCGACCGTGACGCCAACTTCATCCAGAAAAACGCCCAGGGCCAGACGGTCAACCGCTGGCTGACGGTGGGTTTTCTCGCCGCCTCAGCGTCCTCTAACGAGGCCGGTTATATGACCCACAAGGTCATTCGCAGTTTGGGCATGCTGGGGTTCGATAACCAGGCACGTGTCTGACATGGCCCGACGGTGGCAAGTCTTGCCCCGACGTATGGCCGTGGAGCCATGACCAACCACTGGACCGATATCGCCAACGCGAACCTGGTCCTGGTCATGGGCGGTAATGCCGCCGAAGCCCACCCCTGTGGCTTCAAATGGGTGACCGAAGCCAAAGCGCACAACCATGCGCGGCTGATCGTGGTCGATCCACGGTTCACCCGTACTGCCTCGGTGGCGGACTATTACGCGCCGATCCGCACCGGCACCGACATCGCCTTCATGGGCGGCTTGATCAACTACTTGCTCACTGAAGACAAGATCCAGCACGAGTATGTACGCGCCTATACGGACGTGTCGTTCATCGTCAAGTCCGGCTTCGGCTTCGAGGACGGGCTGTTTAGCGGCTACGACGCGGCCAAGCGTACCTACAGCGACAAGTCCAGCTGGGGCTACGAAATCGGCGAGGACGGCTTCGCCAAAGTCGACCCGACCCTGCAGGACCCGCACTGCGTCTACCAACTGATGAAACAGCACTACAGCCGTTACACCCTGGAGCTGGTCAGTCAGATCTGCGGCATGCCGCAAGACAGCCTGCAAAAGATCTGGACAGAGATCGCCACCTGCTCGCAACCGGGCAAGACCATGACGATTCTCTATGCCCTGGGCTGGACCCAGCATTCGGTCGGCTCGCAGATGATCCGTAGCGCGGCCATGGTGCAGCTGCTGCTGGGCAACGTCGGCATGCCGGGCGGGGGCGTCAATGCCCTACGCGGGCACTCCAACATCCAGGGCCTGACCGACCTTGGGCTGCTGTCGAACCTGCTGCCGGGCTACCTGACCCTGCCGGCCGATGCCGAGCAGGACTACGACACCTACATCGCCAAGCGTGCGCTCAAGCCGTTGCGGCCCGGGCAGTTGTCCTACTGGCAGAACTACGGCAAGTTCCACGTCAGCCTGATGAAGGCCTGGTACGGGGCCAATGCCACCGCCGACAACCACTGGGGCTACGACTGGCTGCCCAAGCTCGACATCCCCGGCTACGACGTATTGAAGATGTTCGACATGATGGGCAAGGGGCAGGTCAATGGCTACATCTGCCAAGGCTTCAACGTCATCGCGGCCTTGCCCGACAAGAACCGGGTGATGGCTGCACTGGCCAAACTCAAGTGGCTGGTGGTGATGGACCCGCTGGCGACCGAAACCTCGGAATTCTGGCGCAATGTCGGGCCTTACAACGATGTTGAAACGGCCAACATCCAGACCGAAGTCATCCGCCTGCCGACCACCTGCTTTGCTGAAGAAGACGGCTCACTGGTCAACAGCGGTCGCTGGCTGCAATGGCACTGGAAGGGCGCTGACGGTCCAGGGCAATCGCGCACCGATGTGAAAATCATGAGCGAGCTGTTCCTGCGCTTGCGCAAGCGTTACCAGGCCAGCGGCGGTGCCTGGGCCGAGCCGATTCTCAAGCTCAGCTGGCCTTACAAGGTGCCCGATGAGCCAACGCCGGAAGAGCTGGCCCGGGAATTCAACGGCTCTGCCATTGCCGACATCACCGACGCCACGGGTGCGGTGGTCAAGGCCGGACAGCAGCTGTCCGGCTTCGCCCAGCTCAAGGATGACGGCAGTACCGCTTCGGGCTGCTGGATCTTCTGCGGCAGCTGGACCGAACAGGGCAACCTGATGGCCCGTCGCGATAACAGTGACCCCTACGGCATGAAGCAGAACCTGGGCTGGGCCTGGGCCTGGCCGATGAACCGGCGCATCCTCTACAACCGCGCTTCGGCCGACCCGCAGGGCAAACCCTGGGCCGAGAACAAGCGTCTGGTGTGGTGGAACGGCAAGGCCTGGGTTGGCACCGACGTGCCCGACTACAAGGCCGACGCGGCACCGGAAGCGGGCATGAACCCCTTCATCATGAACCCCGAAGGGGTGGCGCGATTCTTTGCCATCGACAAGATGGCCGAAGGGCCGTTCCCGGAGCATTACGAACCGTTCGAGACGCCTATCGGCATCAACCCGCTGCACCCCAACAACAAGCAGGCGACCAGTAACCCGGCCGGACGTATCTTCGATTCTGTCTGGGAGACACTCGGGCAGGCCAAGGACTTCCCCTATGCCGCCACCAGCTACCGGTTGACCGAGCACTTCCACTTCTGGACCAAGCATTGCCGGCTCAACGCCATTTCCCAGCCCGAGCAGTTCGTCGAGATCGGCGAAGTGCTGGCCAAAGAGAAGGGCATCGTCGCTGGCGACCGGGTGCGAGTCAGTTCCAAGCGCGGGCATATCGAGGCGGTGGCGGTGGTGACCAAGCGGATCCGTCCGCTGCAGGTCAACAACCAGACCGTGCACCATGTCGGCATCCCGCTGCACTGGGGTTTTACCGGGCTCACCCGCCATGGCTACCTGACCAATACCCTGGTGCCGTTCCTCGGTGACGGCAATACCCAGACCCCGGAATCCAAGTCATTCCTGGTCAACCTGGAGAAAATCTAAATGGCCAGCCAAGACATCATTGCCCGTTCGGCCACCACCACCGTACCGCCCTCGGTGCGCCAAGAAGAGGAAGTGGCCAAGCTGATCGACACCACCAAGTGCATCGGTTGCAAGGCGTGCCAGATCGCCTGTTCGGAATGGAACGAATTGCGCGACGAGGTCGGCCACACTCACGGTACTTACGACAACCCCCAGGACCTCAGCGCCGACACCTGGACCCTGATGCGCTTCACTGAGCATGAAAACAGCGCGGGCAATCTGGAATGGCTGATCCGCAAGGACGGCTGCATGCACTGCGCCGACCCCGGCTGCCTGAAGGCCTGCCCGAGCCCGGGGGCGATCGTCAAACTGGCCAACGGCATCGTTGACTTCAATCAGGACCATTGCATTGGCTGCGGCTATTGCATCACCGGCTGCCCCTTTGATATCCCACGCATCTCGCAGAAGGACCATAAGGCCTATAAGTGCACGCTGTGTTCGGATCGGGTAGCCGTGGGACTGGAACCGGCCTGCGTCAAGACCTGCCCGACCGGAGCGATCGTGTTCGGCAGCAAGGAGGACATGAAAGAGCATGCCGCCGAACGCATCGTTGACCTCAAGTCACGGGGCTTCGAGCACGCCGGTCTGTACGACCCCGACGGGGTCGGCGGCACCCACGTGATGTACGTGCTGCACCACGCCGACCAGCCTTCGCTATACGCCGGCCTGCCGAACCAGCCGATCATCAGTCCGTTGGTAGGACTGTGGAAGGGCGTGAGCAAACCGCTGGCGCTGCTGGCCATGGGTGCGGCGGTGCTGGCGGGATTCTTTCATTACGTGCGCATTGGCCCGCAGCGGGTCGAGGAAGACGAGCACCCAGGGGGCAAGGACTCCAGCGTGCACGAGGTCGACCCGGCGGTGCATGTCTATGACCCGAACCAGCCAGGGCCACATGGCGAGGAACGACCATGAACGACAAGCCGATCCTGCGTTACACCACCAATCAACGCACCAACCATTGGCTGGTGGCGATTCTGTTCTTTATGTCGGCCCTGTCGGGGCTGGCCTTGTTCCATCCGGCGCTGTTCTGGCTCAGCAACCTGTTCGGCGGCGGGACCTGGACACGCATCCTGCACCCGTTCATGGGCGTGCTGATGTTCCTACTGTTCATGGGGCTGGTTATCCGTTTCTGGCGGGCTAACTTCTTCATCGCCAACGACCGCCTATGGCTCAAACGGATTGGTCGGGTGATGCGTAACGAAGAGGAGGGCGTACCGCCAATCGGCAAGTACAACCCCGGACAGAAGTTGCTGTTCTGGACCTTGCTGGCCTGCATGCTGGTGCTGTTGCTCAGCGGCGTGGTGATCTGGCGGGTGTATTTCAGCGTTTACTTCGGCATCACGGCCATTCGCCTGGCAAGCCTGCTGCATGCCCTGGCGGCCTTTGTACTGGTGTTGAGCATCATCGTGCACATCTACGCCGGCATCTGGATCAAGGGTTCCGTGAGCGCCATGCTGCATGGCTGGGTCAGCCGCGCCTGGGCGAAGAAACACCATGAGCTCTGGTACCGTGAGGTGACTCGCGATGGCAGCCCCGTTGAGCGTCCCGACAGCCGAATAACCAAAAAAGGGATGAATCCTTGAGCACGATACTCGAGCCCGGACAGATCGAAGCGTCGGCCAGCGCGCCGCCTTTTCTGCACCTGCCACCGCGTAATCTGTTCAGCTTGCGTGCCGCCCGCCTGGAGCAAGTGGCCAGTGGGCACCCGCTGGCCGAATATCTGCAGCTGATCGCCGGTCTGTGCCACGTCCAGCAGAGCCTGTTGGACCAGCCACCGTCAGCGCCGGACCCAGACCCCGAACGCCTGCTGGTGTGCCAGCAACATGGCTTGCCGCCGCTGGCCGCCGACAGTCTGGTGCGTGACGACGGTTGGCAACCCTGGCTGGATGCTTTGCTGCTGCGCTACCCGGCACCGTCCCGGCAGCCGGTACAACAAGCGATAGCGACCTTGCGCAGTGCCAATAACGGACAGCGCAAGGCCTGGGCCATCGCCTTGCTCAGCGGCCAATATGACGGGGTGCCTGCAGCGCTGGTGCCGTTTCTCGGCGCTGCCTTGCAGGCAGCCTGGAGTCACTGGCTGCTGGGCATGCCAACCTCGGACCTCAAGCCGGGTGACAGTCTCGGCCAATGCCCGGCCTGCGGTTCGCCGGCCATGGCCGGGGTGATTCGCCACCGTGGCAAGTACAACGGGTTGCGCTACCTGGTGTGCTCGTTGTGTGCCTGCGAATGGCATGTGGTGCGGGTCAAATGCATTTACTGCGAACAGAGCAAGGGTCTGAACTACGTCAGCCTCGATGATGACCGCTACACGGCCGACCATGCGCCACTGCGGGCTGAAATCTGCCCCGGCTGCAACCGCTACCTGAAACTGCTCTACCTGGAAAATGACGCCGAAGCCGAAGCCCTCTCGGCGGACCTGACCAGCCTGACGCTGGACATGCGCCTGGACCTGGAAGGCTACCAGCGCCAGTCGCCGAACCTGATGCTCGCGCCCGGGGGAGAGTGAGCACAGCGGCTACACTCAGATTACCTGTGCGCACAGCCCTCTGTAGGAGCTGCCGAAGGCTGCGATCAATCGTCAGTTCAGTGCTGCTCTTCAGATTTATCGCAGCCTTCGGCAGCTCCTACAAAAACCATGTGGAATCAGAAATCCCGTGTCGTTCCCGGAGCCCCGCATGCCATCCAATCTTGCCTCCAGCTCCTCGCGCCTGCCCTCCATCGACAGCCTGCTGCGCAGTCCCACCTGCCAGCCGCTGGCCGAGCGCTATGGCCGCGACGCCTTGCTCGCCACTCTGCGGCAATTGCTCGATGACCTGCGCGATTCGGTTCAACTGGGCCAACTTGACGCCGTTGAACTCACGGTTCAGGTATTGGCGGGGAGGGCAGGCGAGCGCCTGGCAAACCAGCATCGCAGCCAGGTGCGGCGGGTGTTCAATCTCACCGGCACGGTGCTGCACACCAACCTCGGTCGGGCGCTGTTGCCGGAGGTAGCCATTGAGGCCGTGCAACAGGCTGCCCGCTATCCGCTCAATCTGGAATTCGACCTGCACAGCGGCAAGCGCGGCGACCGCGACGACTTGGTCGAAGGTCTGATTCGCGAGCTGACCGGCGCCGAGGCGGTGACGGTGGTCAACAACAACGCGGCTGCCGTGTTGCTCGCGCTCAACAGTCTGGGCGCGCGTAAAGAGGGCATTATCTCCCGTGGCGAGCTGATCGAAATCGGCGGCGCCTTCCGCATTCCCGACATCATGGTCAGGGCCGGGGTCAAGCTGCATGAAGTGGGCACCACCAACCGCACCCATGCCCGTGACTACGAAGCCGCCATCGGCCCGCGCAGCGGTCTGTTGATGCGCGTACACGCCAGCAATTACAGCATCCAGGGCTTCACCGCTCAGGTGCCGACCGCCGAACTGGCGCAACTGGCCCACCGGCACGGGCTGCCATTGCTCGAAGACCTGGGCAGCGGCAGTCTGTTGGACTTGACCCGCTGGGGCCTGCCCGCCGAGCCAACGGTGCGCCAGACCCTCACCGAGGGGGCCGATATTGTGACCTTCAGCGGCGACAAGTTGCTGGGCGGCCCCCAGGCCGGGTTGATCGTAGGCCGCAAGGACCTGATAGCGCGGATCAAGAACAACCCACTCAAGCGTGCCTTGCGCGTGGACAAACTGACCCTGGCCGCTCTCGAAGCGGTATTGGGTCTGTACCGCGACCCCGACCGACTGGCCGAACGACTGCCCACTCTGCGCCTCCTCACCCGTCCCCAGACCGATATCCTCGCCCAGACCGAACGCCTGCGCCCGTTACTGGCGCAGGTGTTGGGCGATAGCTGGGGCGTGGCCGCGCTGCCGACGCTGGGCATGATCGGCAGTGGCAGCCAACCGGTGGCCCGACTGCCCAGCGCCGCTTTGTGTCTGCGTCCGCACGCGCCGAAACGGCTGCGCGGGCGGTTGTTGCATGGCCTGGAGGCGGCATTGCGGGCCTTGCCCATTCCGGTGCTTGGGCGCATCGACGACGATGCCCTGTGGCTGGACCTGCGCCAGCTGGACGACGAGGCGATTTGGTTGGCTCAGATTGACCAGCTACAACTGGAGGGCCGGGCAGGGTGATCGTCGGCACTGCAGGGCACATCGACCACGGCAAGACCGCTTTGCTCCAGGCCCTGACCGGCCAGTCCGGCGACCGCCGCCGGGAAGAACGCGAGCGTGGCATCACCATCGACCTGGGCTTCCTTTACGCTACCCTGGAACCTGAGGCCGCGCTTATTGGTTTTATCGACGTGCCCGGTCACGAGCGCTTCATCCACAACATGCTCGCTGGCGCCCAGGGCATTGACCTGGTGTTGCTGGTGGTGGCGGCGGATGACGGGGTGATGCCTCAGACCCGCGAGCATTTGGCGATCGTCGAACTGCTGGGGATCCCTCGCGCACTGGTGGCGATCAGCAAGTGCGACCGGGTCGATTCGGCCCGGGTGCGGGAGGTACAGGCCCAGGTCGGGGCGTTGCTGGCGCCCGGGCCCTATGCCGACGCGCCGCAGATCGTGCTGTCGAGCCTGACCGGGGAGGGTGTCGAGGCTCTGCGCCAGGCGTTGCTGGACGCACAGCGCGACGTTCAACAACGCAGTGCCAGCGGCGGTTTCCGCTTGGCCATCGATCGCGCGTTCAGCGTTGCCGGGACCGGTATTGTGGTGACCGGTACCGCCTTGGCCGGACAGGTGACAGTGGGTGATACGCTGCTGTTGGGCTCGGCTGGCAAACCCGTGCGGGTGCGCGGTCTGCATGCGCAGAACCAGGCCGCCGTCGAGGGTTGGGCCGGGCAGCGGGTGGCGTTGAACCTGAGCGCCGAGCGCCTGGCCCTGGAACAGATCCATCGTGGCGACTGGCTACTGGCCGAGTGGTTGCATGCGCCTACCCAGCGCCTGGACATCGAGATGCAGTTGCTGGCCAGCGAGACACGCGCCTTCGCCCATTTCAGCCCGGTGCACGTGCACTTGGGCACTCAAGATGTCACCGCCCGGATCGCATTGCTGGAGGGGGAAAGCCTGGCACCGGGTCATCGAATGTTCGCGCAACTGGTGGTGAACGCGCCGCTGCAGGCGGTGCAGGGTGACCGTCTGGTCTTGCGCGACCAGAGCGCCCAGCGCACCCTCGGCGGTGGCCGGGTGCTCGACCCGTTCGCACCGGCCCGCCAGCGCCGCAGTCCGGCTCGGCTGGCACAGCTACAGGCCCTGTCCGCCACCGAGAGTCTGGAACAGGTATTGCCTGCGCTGCTCGCCAACAGTGACGCCGGGCTCGACCCACAGCGTCTGGAGCGTCAGTTCAATCGCCTGCGCGCCACCTGGCGCTTGCCAGCCGATGTCCTCGTGGTTGCTACGCGTCAGGGCCCATTGTTATTCAGCGCTACCTGTTGGCAGGCCATGAAAGTCTCGTTGCTGGAGCAACTGACGCGTTTTCATCAACTCGAACCGGACCAGCTCGGGCCGGACCGCGATCGCTTGCGCCGGTTCGCGGCCACGCCGCTGGGTCGACCGGCATTCATCAGCCTGCTCGATGAGTTGCTGGCCAGCGGCGCCATTGCAGCCAGTGGGCCTTGGCTGCATTTACCCGAACACCAGGTGCGCCTGAGCGAAGAAGACGAGGCCTTGTGGCAACAGCTACAGCCGCTGTTCCAACAGGCTGGCTTCGACCCGCCCTGGGTACGCAGCCTGGCCAGTGCCACTGGCGGTGAAGAAGCCGCGGTGCGCTTGCTGCTGCGCAAGCTGGCGCGGCTGGGGCAGGTGCACCAGGTGGTACGCGACCTGTTCTACACTGACGCCACAGTGCACCAACTGGCGGCTATGCTGTTAAAACTGGCCGCCGATAACCCGATCATCCAGGCAGCGGCGTTTCGCGATGCGCTGGGCATCGGCCGCAAGCGCAGCATCCAGATTCTCGAGTTTTTCGACCGTATCGGCTTGACCCGGCGGCTCGGCGACCAGCGCCGCATCCGCCCGGACAATGCACTGGCGCAGAGCCCCGGCGGCTGACTTCAAGGAAGGCAATCGCGCCCGGTGGCGCGGCCGGGCTTCAAACCCGGTTGGGGACGGCAGCCGTTCCCGGGCAGGTTCGACACCCGCTGCCTTCCGCCATTTCGAATAGCCCGTGCCGAATGGCAACAAACATCATTGGGCGTGCTGGGCAGACAACGCCCTTGAGGCTGTGACGCGGGCATTGCGGCGCCCCATGACAAACACTAACAGGCAACCCACTACTGTCAGGGCACAGAGCGGCAACAGGGCGACCGGAAAGCTGCCAGTGGTTTCTTTCAGATAGCCAATGACAAAGCTCATGCCACCGGTCCCTAAATGCCCGAGCGTGTTGATCGCGGCAATCCCGGCGGCAAGGCTCGCAGGAGAAAGGGACTCTGAGGTCAATGACCAAAACGGTCCCTTGACTGCGTAGTTACCCATCAGCGCCAGGGTCAGCAGAATCAAGGTTATTGTGAGCGAGCCCGTCAATAGCGTTGCTGCGATACTCAGTGCAACCAAGGCCAAGGGCATCGCAGTATTCCAGATACGTTCCCCGCTCTTATCGGTACGAATACCCCATACAATCATGAACGCTGCAGCGACACCAAAGGGGATCATATTAAACAAACCAGCTTCCATCGTGCTTAAATCAAACGACTTCAGAATCTGCGGCATCCATAAAGACAACGTGTTACTTGTTGCCGAGCTGCCGGTATAAATAAGGGCCAGCACCCAAACATACTTATTGGTCAGCACTGCGATGATTTTGTTGCTGTGCCCCGGCGCGTCGTTCGCAGCAGCGGCCTTCTTTTCGGCCAACTCCCTTTCAAGGTTCGCTGTCAGCCAGGTTTTTTCTTCCTGGCTCAGCCACTTTGCTTCGGACGGTTTGCTGGGCAATAGAAAAAATGCGCCTATCCCCAACAAGAGCGCGGGGATAGCTTCCATCATCAATAGCCACTGCCAACCCTTGAATCCCAGCACCCCATCCATTTTTAGCAGTAGAGCGGAAAGTGGGGAGCCGAAGAAACTCGACAGGGGGATTGCCACCATAAATACCGCAACGATACGCGCCAGGTATGCCTTGGGGAACCATTGGGTAAGATAAAGAATAACGCCTGGGAAAAAGCCCGCTTCAGCCGCCCCCAGAAGAAATCTGGACGCGGAAAAGGAAAGGGGACCAACCGCAAAAGCGGACAGGAAGCCGACCACTCCCCAGGTAATCATGATTCGTGCGATCCAGCGTCGAGCGCCGAACTTTTCCATCGCAATGTTGCTTGGCATCTCAAACAGAACGTAAGCCACAAAAAACAGGCTGGTACCAAAACCAAAAAGGGTTGCACTAATGCCTATGTCGCCATTCATGGTCAACGCGGCAAATCCTATATTGACTCTGTCCACATAGGCGATGAAATAGCAGAGCGCGAGGAATGGAATAAGCCTGCGTCCAAGCTTTCGGATGGTGGCCTGTTCTATCGATGCCGTGTTGTTATTCAGTGAATTCATGATTCGCCTCATTATTGGAATTATCAGTAAATCGTGGTGCGTATTTTTATCACGACACTTTCTTGATGGCGCCTGCGCTCAGCGAATATCCACGGTGTAGTGAAAGTGACTCGCGTGGCCTCTTGATCGCCGCCATTCCAGTGGACGACCGGTGAAATCCCGGGCCACTCGCTCTATGACGATCACTGGGCTTGAGGGTGGAATTTTTAGCAGACGTGCATGAACATCGTTAACCAGTTCAGCGGTCAACGTTTCCTCGGCTGAAGCAACAACCTGCGCACAAAGCTCTTCGTATATTGGATAAAGCAACGGGCCTTGTTGGTCGAGGTCGATGTCCAACAACTGCCCAAACATGTGTTGAGGAAGCCAGATTTCTTCGACAAGCACCGGTTGCCGGTCAAAAAGGCGTAGGCGTAAAAGACCAATCACTGGCTCGCCTGGGGCCAGCCCGAGGACCTCAGCGACAGCCGATGGCGAAGGTTGCAATTCAGTAGCCAGTATCTTGCTGTCAGGAATTGGTCGTTCACCTGCCACGGTCTGAAATCTGAAAAAGCGGAAAAGTGAGGACTGGAACTGTGCTCGACGCACGAACGTGCCCCGGCCCTGCTGGCGCTCAAGCACGCGCTCGGCAACAAGCATGTCGATCGCTTTTCGGACAGTCCCGGTAGACAGACCGTAGTCCGCCGAGAGAGCCGCCTCGGTGGGTATGGCTTCCCCCGGACGCCAGCAATTGTCGGCGATTTTCCGCATTAGCTGGTCGCGCAAACGCTGGTAAAGAGGAAGACGCACGTCAGTGATCAATGGCTGCATTTTTATAGTTATCTAGTCATATAGATGAATATATGGCTCAATATTCCCCGTTCCCATCGGGAAGTCAACGCAAATTTCTTCAGCCTGGGAGCATCTGGGCTAACGATTAACCAGATATTGCCTGTGCGGCCAAAGGTAGCGTCACTACAAATGTGCTTCCGAGGCGCTGACCCTCGCTATTAGCGACAACAGTGCCGCCATGCGCTTGAACCAATTCGCGAACTACCGTCAATCCAATACCCAGCCCGGCACCGTTGAAGCTGATCGCATGAATATCTTGTATATAGGGGTCGAAAATGAAGGGCAGCATTTCGACAGAGATACCTATTCCCCTGTCTATCACCCTGACTTCGAATGACTGCCCAACGATACAGGCCGACAGTTCTATCACTCCGCAGTCCGGGGTAAAGGTTGAGGCATTCCCCAGCAGATTGGAGAAAACCTGCACTAATCTTAATGAGTCACCCTCCACGTTAATCACGGAGGTTGGCAGGTGAACGCTGACGTGCTGCCGGCGCAAGTCCATCGCCGGCCGACACGCTTCTACTGCTTCATCAATGATAGCAACTACATCAATCGTCTTTCGGTCCAGACTCAACTTCCCCGTGTTGACGCGAGAGACATTGAGTAGGTCTTCCAGCAGTCGTGACATATGTTGAACTTGTCGCGCGACGATCTCCTGTACCCGGGGTAGTTCTTCCGACTTTTCCCGCACAAGCATTCCTGCCGTCATACCCAGCGGAGTCATGGGGTTGTGCAGCTCATGTGCAACCTTCGCCAGAAAATCTTTCTGCAGCAGCAGTGCCTGTTCTGCGCCAGACTGCAATAGCTGAGCAGTGAACATGGCCAAGACGACCTGCTCATTCGCTTCGCACAACTGATTGATCTGCTCTTGTACGTGCTCTGCAAGTGTCAACTCCTGTTGGGCCAACGCGCTGAATAGCGGGGAATCAGAAGGGCGTTCGCTACGAGATACATTGTCGTGAAATTGAAAACCGCCTGTTCCGTAGCGCTTGGCCCGATACATTGCTGCGTCGGCGCGATTGATTAGGGTAAGGGTATCTTTGCCATCTTCGGGATAAAAACTGATACCGATGCTGACCGCAAGGTGTAACACATGTTCCCCCACCCGCAGGGGAACGCTGAGGTCGGTGATGATTTTGTCGGCGACCACAGCGGCATCAGACTTTCGCGACACTTTACCGAGCAGTATCAGGAACTCATCGCCGCCGTAGCGGCTCACGATGTCTGTCTCGCGCACCGACAATGCCATGCATTGTGCAGCGTGTTTAAGCACCCAATCACCGACCGTATGGCCAAGTGTGTCATTGATTTTTTTGAAGTTGTTTAGATCAAGAAAGAGCAGGGCAAAGTGCTCTTCATGGTGCAAGGCATTGGCGATGGTACGCTCTACCCATTGAAGCAGATGACGACGATTCGGTAAGTTGGTCAGTTCATCGACGCTGGCAAAGCGTGAAATTTCGCTTAGCGCTTTGGCGGTGATTTCTGCCTCGCTTTGCGCGCGCAGCATCCCTAGCACCAGCTGCACGTTGGCCTCGAGCAGTTCGCTCGGAGGGTGACTTTCTACCAGTCGATTTTGTGCCACAAGTACATCCTCCCGCAGCAGCGCCAATGCCGCCCGCGCCTCGATGGTTTGCCTGCCCAAACGGGCAAGCTCACGTTCGGCCTCGGCTAATAACAGTTCGTTCTTGCCCAGAGCGTCGTTCATAAGAACCACTCAACCCTCATCAGTGCTGGCAAGCGGCAGGGGCAAGTCCCCCGTGGACTTCTTCGCAGGTCTTCCACTGACCGGGACGCATTTGCAGATTTCATTGTCATCGATGCGACACAAGCGTAGCTGGTGGGCGCCGGAACGCACCTTAATATCACTGTGATGGCACGCAGTAGTCGACATGTGCGCTGAGGTTTTAGTTCCTGGCAACGGGAAGGGCGCATCACGACTCGGTTGGCGATCCAGCCTATTGGACTGGAAGGTTATTACTTCAGTTCATGGCTCTATGATTTTTTATGGTTACGTCCTCTCCAGCGGCCAGTGATAAAAAGCGCAAACACAGCTTATCCATAACAAAAAAGAGCGTTTGCAATCATGAAAGAACTCGACCTGTATATCGGTGAAGGTTTCGAAGGCCCTGGCGTGAACGCCGCGCACATCAATATTTTGCTTGGCCCACGTAACGGCCCGGCCGGGCAGGCGTTCGCCAACAGCCTGGCGTCGCCGAGCCAAGGGCATTGCCCGTTCATGGTGATTGCCCAGCCGAACATCCCGGTCAAGCCCATGACCCTGTATGTCAACAAGGCAGCCATTGGCAGTGACCTGCACGGGAATGCCACCTGGGGCGCTTCCCAGGCCGGGATCGCCAAAGCGGTGCTCGAAGCACTGCTCGACGGCACCCTGCCGCCGGAAGCTGAAGACGAATGGGCGATCGTTACCGCCAACTGGGTCAATCCGGCCTGCGACGACCTCGATGCCGTCTATCTGAACAATTACAACGCCTGCCGCACCGCGATCCGTGCCGCCCTCACTGGCAAGCCCGAGCGGGCGCAGTTGACGGATGTGGTCGAGCACATCAGCAACCCTTTCTACACCCCGAAAGCCTGAGGTCCTGGCCATGCAATACATTCGTTTGGGTAACTCCGGCCTGCAAGTCTCCCGCCTGTGCCTGGGCACTATGAACATGGGCACCCCGGACTGGAAACCGTGGATCTTCGACGA
This sequence comes from Pseudomonas sp. ASL3, assembly GCF_056680425.1. NCBI lineage: Bacteria > Pseudomonadati > Pseudomonadota > Gammaproteobacteria > Pseudomonadales > Pseudomonadaceae > Pseudomonas > Pseudomonas sp. ASL3. The sequence continues at coordinate 2,112,655 of NZ_CM155281.1, forward strand.
GAAAAAGAGCGAGCCAATCGTCAAGCACGCACTGGACAACGGGGTAAATTTCATCGACCTGGCTGACTTCTATTCGGCCGGTGTGGGTGAAGAAGTGGTGGGACGCATCCTCAAACGCCTGACCCGTCGCGAAGACATTGTGGTCACCACCAAGGTCGGTTACGGCACCCGCAATGGCATCAACGCCAGTGGCCATTCGCGCAAACACATCATGGACAGCATCGATGCGTCGCTGCAGCGTCTGAACATGGATTACGTCGATGTGTTTATGCTGCATTACTTCGATGTAAACACGCCGGTAGAAGAAACCATGAGCGCCATGAACGACATCGTGCGTTCCGGCAAGGCGCGCTACATCGGCGTCTCGACCATGCTCACCGGGCAACTGGCAAAGATCCTCATGGCCTGTGAGCGCAACGGTTGGGTCAAGCCGATCAACATGCAGTTGCAGCTCAACTGCGCCTACCGCGAAGAACAACGCGAGATGATCCCGTTCTGCCGCGATCAGGGCTTGGGCGTCTCGGTGTTCAGCCCTTTGGCTCGTGGTTTGTTGACCGGTGATGTGCAGTCGACCCGCAACCAGACCGACTTTTTCACCCAACAAATGTACAGCGACGAAGCCTCGTTCCAGATCGCCCATTCGGTGCAGCGTGTCGCTCAAGCTCGCGGTGTGTCCAACGCGCAGATCGCCCAAGCCTGGGTCGCCAACCATTCGGGGGCCGACTGCATGCTGGTCGGCGCCGACACCACCGCGCAGTTCGACAGTGCCTTGGCGGCCCTCGATACCCAACTCGATGCAGAGGAACTGCACGAACTGGAACGCAATTACACCCCGTGCGACGTCATCAACGATTACACCGCAGGTAAACGCATTCTGCGTTCGGCCCGTCCGGGGCTGGAGCGCTTCAACCTGACAGAGGCCGTGGCATGAGCACACTGATCCGTAACGGCAATTTCATCGACGGCCAATGGTCCAGCGGTGGCCCGACCTATCCGGTACTGAATCCGGCCAATGGCGAGCTGATCGCCCACGTGCAGCGGGCCGGCGCCGAAGAAACCCTCCTGGCCATCGACGCCGCCAACCGCGCCTTGCCAGCCTGGCGCAAGTTGACCGCCAAGGAGCGCAGTCAACGTCTCAAACGCTGGAGCGAGTTGATGCTGAGCAATCAGCGTGACCTGGCAACCCTGCTCAGCCGCGAACAGGGCAAGCCGCTGGCCGAGGCCATGGGTGAAGTGGTCTACGCCGCAAGCTTTCTGGAGTGGTTTGCCGAAGAAGCCAAGCGCGCTTACGGCGACGTGATCCCTAGCCATAAAGCCGATGCGCGGATCATCGTCGTCAAGGAAGCCATCGGTGTGGTCGCGGCCATCACGCCGTGGAACTTCCCGCTGGCCATGGTCACCCGCAAAGTCGGTCCGGCACTGGCTGCCGGCTGCACCATGATCCTCAAACCTTCAGAAGAAACCCCGTTGTCGGCCTTTGCTCTGGCGGTGCTGGCCGAGCAGGCCGGGATTCCGGGCGGTGTGTTCAACGTCGTTTCCGGTGATGCGGTGGCGATTGGCGGTGCGCTGCAGGCCTCGTCCGTGGTGCGCAAACTGTCGTTCACCGGTTCGACCCGCATCGGCAAACTGCTGATGCGCCAAGCGGCGGACACCCTGAAAAAGGTTTCACTGGAATTGGGCGGCAACGCGCCGTTCATTGTCTTCGATGACGCCGATCTGGACGCCGCAGTCAAAGGTGCCATGGCCTCGAAATTCCGCAACACCGGGCAGACCTGCGTCTGCGTGAACCGTTTCTTTATTCAGGACGGCGTGTACGAAGCCTTTACCCGCAAGCTCGTCGAAGCCGTCGCCGCGATGCGCGTCGGCAGTGCGTTGGAGGGTGACACCGAACAAGGTCCGCTGATCAATGCCGCAGCCCTGACCAAGGTCGAGCAGCATGTCGGTGACGCGCTGGAGAAGGGCGCCAAACTGCTGTGCGGCGGTGGCCGCCATGCGCTGGGCGGGACCTTCTTCGAGCCGACCATCCTCACCGAAGCCAGCGACGACATGCTGATCGCTCAGGAAGAAACCTTTGGCCCGGTGGCCGCCTGCTTCCGTTTCAGCGATGAGGCTGAAGTGCTGCAACGGGCTAACGACACGCCGTTCGGACTCTCCGCGTATTTTTACAGCCGCGACATCGGCCGCGTCTGGCGCATGGCCGAAGGTCTGGAAGCCGGGATGGTCGGGATCAACGAAGGGATCATCTCCACCGAAGTCGCGCCGTTTGGCGGCATCAAGGAATCCGGTCTGGGCCGCGAAGGCTCGAAGTACGGTCTGGAGGATTATCTGGAAATCAAATACCTGTTAATGGGCGGCCTGTAAAGCAGCGGTGCCCCCGTTCCTACAGGTAGATACAGACCCTGTGGGAGATTCTATGTTCCCAGGCAATACGCCGAACCCATGTAGGAGCTGCCGAAGGCTGCGATAAGGCCGGAACGGCCTTCAAGAAATATCTGCATCTACGACCGGTTCCCGGTCGATCGCAGCCTTCGGCAGCTCCTACAAGGATTTGTGCCCGACACAGATCCGCTGTGGGAGCGGGTTTGCCCGCGAAGACGACCTGTCAGGCAACGCAGAGCTACGGATTACTCACCAGGCTCAACCAATCGGTAAACAGCCGCACCTTCGACAACCCCTGCTTGTCGTTCGCCACATCCAGCCAATAGCCATAAGGACCGACCACTTCCACCGGGGTGATCGGCAGCAGGCTGCCGTTGGCCAGTTCCCTTTTGATCATCTGCCGATCAATGACGGCCAGACCGCCACCGGCCAGAGCGGTGTTGATCACTTGATCCAGGGTGCTGAACTCCAGCCCTTGCTGGGCATCGATGTCGTCACGGCCCATGGCCGCCAGCCAGTTTTCCCAGACTTTGAGCCGTTTGCCGTCATGCAGAATGTGAAGTAGCGGAAACCGTCGCAGGTCGGGTGTCTCGCCGTTTTCGAAGAGTTCCGGGCTGGCCACCGCGATGTGTCGCTCCATCACCAATAACTGGCTGGCACAATGGCTGGCCGGCTCAAGACCAAAGCGGATATGGCAGTCGACCTCGGAGAGGTTTTCGTGGCTGGACTGGTTGGTCACGCTCAGGCTGATATCCGGATAGCGTTGGCAGAAAGCCCGCAAGTGCGCCGACAGCCAGCGAGTGGCCCAGGTCGGTGGCGCGAGAATCCGCAGCCGTTGACGCAGGTTGGGTATGCGCACCGCCTGCAGGGCCCTTTCGATATGGTCAAAGGCTTCTCCCAGATGAGGGGAGAGGGCGTTGCCGGCTTCGGTCAGCGACAAGCCCCGCGGCGTACGCACGAACAAGGCGACGCCGAGGTAATCCTCAAGCTGTTTGATCTGCCGGCTGACGGCCCCTTGAGTCACGTTCAGCCCCAGCGCCGCCTGGCTGAAACTGCGATGCCGAGCGACCTCCTCGAAAACCCGTAGCATGTTCAGTGAGGGCAGTTGACGCATGAATGCACCTGACGCGAGAAGGACATTATTCAGCGACCGTCGCGGGGCGATCGCTGAATAATCCGGCACCGGGGGTGCCGGACAGGATCAGAAGTAGTAACCGATGTTCATGTACAGCTGGTTTTCCCACTGATTGCTGCCGCCGGCCCCCAGGCTTTGGGTGTAGCTGCTGCCGCCGATGTACGGGTCGTTTTTGCCGAACAGCCACTCGGTGGCGATCCACAGTTTGCTGACCGAAAACGAGGTGCCGAGGATCATCCGTTGCGAGGTCTTGAAGTCGTCAGCCGACTTATCGAAGGCGCTGTAGTTGGCATACAGCTTGACCCCGCTGATTTGGTCGAAGAGGTATTTTCCGGCCACGTCGTAGCTCAGGTCCGCGACGTACAGGTTGCCGCGGCTGGCGACGTTGAAGGTGCCGTCGTAACCGCCGAGGGTCACCAGTTCGTCGGTGCCGGGGTTGCGTGGGGACATCTGCTGGCGCGCCGCTTGCAGTTGCACGCCCCACGGTCCGTTCTTGCCAATGTAGTGCACGGCAACGGCATTCCTGCGGCCGTCGTTGTGGGTGTCCTTGTTCTCCAGTGTCGAGGTCAGGCCTGATACCCCGACCTCGGATTTCCAGTTGCCCAGCTCCATCGACTTGGCCAGACGCAGGACCATGGTGTTGCGTTCCTGGTTGTTGCTGCCATCGGTGACGTAGCTGTCAGCTTCGGAAACCACGCTGGAGTAAGTGTCGCCTTTGCTGGTGCCTTTGCCCTCCCAGGCCGGACGCAGGTAGTAGCCGGCCTGGATATTCCAGTCGCCACTTTGCTGAATGTACTTGGCGCCGAGTTCTTCCAGGTCTTCCAGGCCGACGACGTTGCCCAAGGTTTCGTAGAAGGTACTCCCGAAATACGGTTGCAGGCCGAACGGCACCTGGTTCAGGCCTACCTGGATTTGCTGATCGGGGTTGAACTTGTAGCCGATCCAGGCCGTTTCGGCGAAGGCCACATCGCCGACATGGTTGGTGTACTGGTACGGGTAGGCGCGACCGTAGAAACGGTACTTGGCGGCACCGATCCAGGTGTCGGAGCTGTACTTGGCGGTGAGGAACGCGGTGTCGAAGTTGAACTTCTGAATGTCGCGATCCGGGTCATAGTCCCAGCGAGCGCGCACGGCGCCGCCGAGGTCGAGGTTGTCGGTCACCTGAATGGCCATGGCCGGTGCCGCAATGGCACCGAGCATAGGGATCAGCGCAATGGAACGGAGGGCGCGACGGGGGGTGTTGTGCATGGCTCTACTTCCGAGTTGTGATTTATTGTTGGCAGCAGCAAGCCCGGCCGCAGCGAACGCTGCGGCTTGGGGAAAATCATTTAAAGGTCAGTCTTAGTGAGGCAGGATCAACCTCAACCGTGGTTCAAGCGCAGGCGCTGGCGGTATCGCCGAGGCCCCCGGCGCTGCCGCGAGCAGCGTCTGGGTGTAGGCGTTCTGCGGACGCAGCAACACCTGCTCGGCGGTGCCGTACTCGACCACTTCGCCTTGACGCATCACGGCGATGTAGTCGCTGATCTGCGCCGCCACCCGCAAATCGTGGGTGATGAACAAAATGCTCAGGTTCAGTCGCCCTTGCAGTTCGGCGAGCAGCTCCAGCACCTGTTTTTGCACCGAGACATCCAGGGCCGACACGCTTTCATCCGCGATCAATACTTCCGGTTGCATCGCCAGCGCCCGGGCGATGCCGATGCGCTGCCGCTGGCCGCCGGAGAACTGCCGGGGCCGGCGCTTGAGGGCGTCACGTTTGAGTCCGACCTGTTCCAGCAGATCGCCAGCCTCGGTCCAGGCATCCTTGGCCGACAGACCGCGCAACTGCGCGGCGCGGGCGATGATGTCGCCGACGCGATGGCGTGGGTTGAGCGAGCCGTAAGGGTCCTGAAAGATCATCTGAATCCGCCGTCGGTTGGCGGTCAGCGCTCGCCCGTGCAAGGCCAGAAAGTCGGTATCGCCGAGCCAGACATGCCCGCTGTCGCTGTCCACCAGCCGAATCGCGGCTTTGACCAGGGTGCTTTTGCCCGAGCCGGACTCACCGACAATCGCCAGGGTCTTGCCCCGTGGCAGTTGCAGCGAGACATCCTTGAGCGCCTGCACGCTGCGCCCTCCGACGTTGTAGGTCTTGTTCAGGTGTTCGATGCGCAACGCCATTTCGCCGTCGGCACAGGGTACATGCAGTTCGGGATAAAGCGCCGGCACTGCTGCGATCAGCTTGCGCGTGTAGGGGTGCTGCGGGTCATGCAGCACCTGATCGCGCTCGCCGATTTCCACCAGCCGGCCACCTTCCATCACCGCGATCCGGTCGGCGATTTCCGCGACCACACCGAAGTCGTGAGTGATGAACAAGATCCCGTGCTGACCACGGCCGCGTAGTTCGCGCACCAAATTCAGCACCTGGGCCTGGGTAGTGACGTCGAGGGCGGTGGTCGGTTCGTCGGCGATCAACAGATCTGGGTTCATCGCCAGGGCCATGGCGATCACTACTCGTTGGCATTGGCCGCCGGACAATTGATGGGGAAAGCTGTTGGCAATCCGTGGCGGCTCGGGCAATTGGGTGGATTCCAGCAGCGCCAGCATGCGTTCGCGGCGCTCTTGTTTACTCATCTGCGGTGCATGGATTTCGAAGATTTCCTCGACCTGACGACCAATGCGAATCGCCGGGTTGAGCGCTGCCATTGGCTCCTGAAAAATCATCGAGATCCGGTTGCCGCGCAGCTGACGCAATGCCGATTCGCTCATCTGGCAGATGTCTTTGCCGAGAAAGTCGATGCGCCCGGCGCTGTGGCGCAGGCCCTTGGCGTAGTCGCCCATGATCGCGCCCGAGAGCACCGATTTTCCGGAGCCGGACTCGCCGATCACACACAGAATCTCGCCCTTACGCACTTCCAGCGTGATGTTCTGCACCGCGTGGCTGCGGTCGGCGCCTTCGGGCAATTCGATGGAAAAGTCTTCCACTCGCAGTACTTGTTGGCTGCTCATACTCAACTCCTTGCGCCTTTCTGGGCGTACTCGTCCAGACCGTCGGCCAGCAGGCTCAGGCCCAGCATCAGGGTGGAGATGGCAATACAGGGAAAGATCACCAGGTGTGGGAAGGCGATGGCCATGCTTCGGCCTTCGTTGATCATGCCGCCCCAGTCGGGGGTGGGCGGTGGCAGGCCGAGGCCGAGAAAACCGAGGGTACCGATCATGATTGCGGTGTAACCGATGCGCAGGCAGAAATCGACGATCAGCGGGCCGCCGCAGTTGGGCAGGATTTCCACCAGCATGATCCGCACCGCGCTTTCGCCCTGGGTGATGGCGCTGAGCACGTAGTCGCGGGAGCGAATATCGAGGGTCAGGGCACGCATGATGCGAAAGATCGCCGGGGCGCTGGTGAAGGTCACCGCGATCAGAATATTCACCGCCGAAGCACCGAGCGCGATGATGATCACGATGTACAGCACCAACACCGGGAACGACATCACAGTGTCGGCGACATACGACAGCAGCGCGTCGGTCCAGCCTTTGAAGTAGCCGGCGCACAAGCCCATGGCGATGCCTACGGCAAACGCGGTGAAGGTCGCCAGGGTCGACCAGAGCAGCACCGTGCGGGTGCCCCAGATCAGTCGCGAAAGGATGTCGCGGCCGATCATGTCGGTGCCCAGCAGGAACGACTGGCCACTGTCATCGGCACTGAATGGGGTCAGCAACGGCGTGAAGCTTTCCAGAGGATCATGGGGCGCCAGCCATGGCGCAAACAGCGCCAGCAGTACCCAGCCGCCGACCAGCAGCAAACCGAGCGCTGCCAGCGGATGTTTGAAGGCTTGCAGGAAATTCATTGGGCACCTCCACCGATGCTGCGCAAGGTGATGCGCGGGTTGAGCCAGGTGTAGGCCAGGTCAGAGCAGATTTTTGTCGTGCCGACCACCAGCCCGCTGATCATTGCGCAGGCTTCGATCAGGTAGACGTCATGGTTCAGCGAGGCGGTGTAGAGCAGCGAGCCGAAGCCTTTGTAGGCGAAGAACACTTCGACCACGATGACGTTGGAGAGCAGCCAGGGGATGTACAGCATGATCACCGTGACCGGCGCGATCAGCACGTTGCGCAGGGCATGCCGGAGCACAACGCGGCGGGTCGATGCGCCTTTGAGGCGCGCAGTGCGGATGTAGGGTGCCTGCATCACCTCGACCATCGAGGCGCGGGTGATCCGCGCCAGATAGCCGATACCGAACAGGCTCAGGACCATCAGCGGCAACGCCAGCTCAACACCGTTGAAGCCTTCGCTCATGTTGCTCACGCCCGGCAGCCAGTTGAGCCAGAAGACGAAGATCGCCGAAAGAAATACCGCGCTGGCGAAGTCCGGAATCGAGGTGGTGACGATCGACAGGAACGACACCAGCCGATCCAGCGCCGAGCCCTGACGAATCCCTGCCAGCACACCGAGGGTCAAGGCCACCGGTACCATCACCAGCAACGCCAGTCCGGCGAGCATCAGGGTTTGCCCAAGGTTGGGCAGCAACAGATTGATCACTGGCTCACGAAAATGCACCGAAGTGCCCCAGTCGCCGCTGACAAAATCTTTCAGCCAGACCAGATAACGCCAGACGAAAGGCTGGTTGTAACCATGCTCCAGCAGCCACGCGGCACGCTGATCAGCGGCGGAGTAGGGGCCCAGGACATTGGTGGCGACGTCCTCGATATTCAGTTCGAGAGCAAAAAAAACGATCAGCGACACCGACAGCAAAGTTGCTGCCAGCGCCAATAGCTTGCGCAATAGAAATTCAGCCATGCTTGCACGCTCCGGCTAATCAAGGGATGCCGGCTCGCCGCACCGGGGTGGGCGAGCTCGTTTTGGGTGTTTGAGTCAGGCGCTCAACCAAACCTCATCCATTGGGTAGAAGTCCGATGGGTGCACCTTGAAGCCCTGGACCTTTTTGCTGGCCGCGGTGAACTTGTCACCCCAGAACGGCTGCACCATGACGCAGGCGTCCTGCAGGATCCGTTCGACTTTTCCCATCGCCTGGGCGCGCTGTTTCGGATCGATGATGCCCATGGCCTTGTCCAGCTCGGCATCGAAGGCCGGGTCGCTGTAGTGGCTCTCGTTCCACGCCGCACCGCTGCGGTAGGCCAACTCTAGCGACATCACCCCCAGCGGGCGGTGGGCCCAGTAGGTCAGGCTGAACGCGGCCTTGTCCCAGATTGGCCAGTACTGGGTCGCCGGAATCACTTTGAGATTGATCCGGATGCCGGCTTCAGCGCAGTTCTGCTGCAGGATCTGCGCGCAGTCCTGTTCGTAGCGGCCCTGGGTGTTGCCGACGATCAGGTCGATATCGATGCCGTTCGGGTGACCGGCTTCGGCCAACAGTTTTTTCGCGCCGGCGACGTCGCGATCGCGTTTGGGCAGTGGGCAATATTCAGGGTGCGACGGCGCGACATGATGGTCCTCACCGAGTGTGCCCATGCCGCGATAGGCGATCTTCAGCATCTGCGCGTTGTCCGCACACAGCACCACGGCTTTGCGGATGCGCAGATCATCGAAAGGTTTCTGGTCGCAGGCCATGCGCATGACCACGGTCTGCGCCGATTTGCAGGTCAGCAGTTGCGCCCCTGGCAGGCGTTTGGCCAGGTCCAGTTCGGCCACGGTCACCCGGTACAGTACGTCCACTTGGCCGGCTTGCAGTGCGGCGAGGTGGGTGGAAATATCGGTGCCCATGTCGATGTAACGCAGCTCATCGAGGTGCGCCGGTGCGCGCCAGTAATCAGCGCGCTTGGTGAAGGTTGCCTGCTTGTTCACCGCGAACGAGGTGAGCTTGAACGGTCCGGTGCCGATGGGGTTCTTCGCCCAGTCGTCACCGGCCTTGAAGCTGCGGTGGACGATGGCGCAGGTGAACGCGTTGAGCATTTCCGGGATTGCCAGAATCGGCCGTTTGAGCACCAGCTTGAACTGGTAAGGCCCGAGCTTTTCGAAGGCGCTGATGTCCTGGAATGCGGTGCGGTTGACCGACTTGGAGTCGGCAGCGATCCAGCGCTGGACGTTGTGCTCGACGTCCTCGACGTTGAAGCTGTCGCCATTGCTCCACTTCACGTCCTGACGCAGGTTGAAGGTCCACTCCTTGAGGTCCTCCGACGGGCTCCAGCTTTCAGCCAGATACGGATGGGTGATGTTGTCGGCGTCGACCCAACTCAGGTATTCCAGCGAGTTGCGCAGCAGGTTTGAGGCTTCGATCCAGGTGATCAGCATCGGATCCTGGATTTCCTGGATGGCGCAGGCAAACCGCAGGCTGCCGCCGGCCTTTGGGGTCAAGGCTTCGGCGGCGTTCACCGTGTCGGAAAACAAGGCCGGTCCGAGGAAACTGCTGGCGCTGGCGGCGGTGATGCCGAGCAATGCGGCGGTACGCAGGAACTGTCGACGGTTAATTTCGCCGGTTTTAACCTGTGTGCACAGGTTGTCTACGGCTGGATGCGGCGCAGAGCCGTCCAGTGTCATCAAGTCTTTCATGAGTCTCTCCGAAACGGGGGTACAGGTGCGTTTTTGTACTGGCTGCTCAAAGGATCGAGCGGCCGCTGCTGCCGGTCTTCGATACAAACATGGCTGTCAGGCGGGCACCGTCAGGTGCTGGCGTGACAGACAGGAAGTCGGCGGCAGAGCAAAGCGCGAAGCATTCAGGAGGACGGAAATGGGATAGGGCATAGGGCGGCTCTCATGTTGTTTTTATTAGAGATGCCAGCAGTTTTGTCATCTGCGCCAAGATCGACAAACGATAAATTCAGCGGGCAAAAATGCTTTAAACGCATGTTACTGACCCTCGGCAAGGCGGCCTCCCGAGAGAGACAGGCCTGGGTTATGGAGCGCAACCGTTTGCGGCGCGGGCACCGGGTGGAAGCGGAGCGTTTGAAACGGCCCCTTGTCCCGAGCAGGAACAAGGGGAAAAACGGATGTCAGCGAAGGAGGAGTACGCTGTCATCCGGCACAACGTCGTCTCAATGCGCCATCAGACGGGGATCGAACGGGTAATCGGAGAGCAGCTCGATACCGTTTTCGTGGATGTAGATCTGCTCTTCGAGCTTGACCCCTTCGCCTCCGGCGTCATGACCGATGTAGCTCTCCACGCAGATGGTCATGCCCGCTTCGAACACGCCGTCGTAGCCCAATGAATCAATGTCTTCGCGGTGTACCACGTAGGGGTATTCACCGGTCATGCCAACCCCGTGCACCAGCGCGAAATAACGGTTGGCCTTGTAGTTGTCGGGGATCTTCCAGGCCAGCTCCGCGTACTCCTTGAAGCTGCGCCCGGCCTTGAGCATTTCTATGTTGGTCTGAACCTGCTCGTAGGCCAGCTTGTACAGCTCTTGTTGTTTGGCGGTGGCTGCCTGCTCACCGCAGAGGAAGGTTCGCGAGAAGTCGGCGTAGTAACCGAAACGGCCGACCACGTCGGTGTCCAGTGCCACCAGATCACCGGCCTCGATCGGCCGGGTGCTGCACTCCTGGAACCACGGGTTGGTGCGCGGACCGGACGACAGCAGACGGGTTTCCACGTAGTCGCCGTCGGTGGCGATGACGTGTTGATGCAAGTGCGACCACAATTGGTTTTCGCTGATACCCGGCACCAGCTTGCTTTCCATCAGGCGCACACCGGCTTCGGTAGCGCGCAGGCTGGCGCGGATCATCTTCAGCTCGTTCGGCACCTTGATACAGCGCGCACGTTCCAGCGGTTCCTGCGCATCGAAGATCTGGTAGCCGAGTTTTTGCAACTCGAAGGCTGCTGCCGAGGTGGCGCTTTCGATGGCAATGCGTTTGCCGCCGCCGCATTTGCGCACCAGTTCATCGATTTCGGCGGCCCAGTCGGCAGTGACATTACCGAGGAAGCTTTCGCAGAAATAGTAAGAGATGGCTTTGGCCGGGCGCACTTCGTCGACGGTGTTGAGCTTCTCGGCGAGGTGCAGACAGCCACCGAATTCGAAAATCACCACCGGACCTTCGGCCGGAATAAAGGCATAGCGCGCCGGGTTGCGCGCCGAATACACCTGCATGTTGCGCGAGCCGGTGGCGTAGCGCATGTGGGTGGGGTCGAACAGCACGCAGGCGGCGTAGTCGCGTTTCTTCAGCTCATTGCGCACGCGTTGCAGACGGTCCAGCTGGATCTGCTGGATCTCGGCTTCGGTCGGTTCGCAGTCGGCGGGATTACGGTTGGGGCCGGACAGACTCATGGGGTGTTCCTCGCAAGGCAAAATACGGTCGGTTGGTTATTTTTGGAGGGGGTTCAGTCGAGCAACTGGTCGCTGCGCACCAGATTGCGTTCGGCTTGCAGGTGGGCTTCGGACAGGCGTCCGTAAAGCTGCTTGGTGCGTTGTGCGCGGCCGATAATTCCGGGCTTTTCCGAGTAAGCGAAAATCGCTGTATTGCGCTCGATGGGGCCTTCAACGCGAGTCACCCGGTGTACCGAAAAGCGGCCCTTGAAAATCTGCAGGTCGCCGGGGTTGAGTTCCAGCTCTTTGACTCGGCTGTGGTCTTCACCGCGTACCACCTTGCCGACCGCGCCGAGATTCTCCTGAGTCCGCGAGCGGATCATCGGTGCGTACTCGAACAAGCCGCCGGCGTCAGGCTTCTGGGTCATCATGCTGACGATGAATTCGTTGGTATCGAAGTGCCAGGGCTGTTCGGTTCCGTTGGGCATGACATTGATCACGAGCCCGGCAAACGGGTCGGCGTATTCAAAAATCTCCGGCTCATCAAGGCACTCGCCGATAAAGCGTTTCATCATCGGCGAGACGTATAACCGGTGAATGATTGCGTCCGGGGCAATCATGTCGCGGGTCACAAAGCCGCTGGTGCGCTCCATGAACGTGCGTCGCGGGTCATCCTGAGGCAGCGAGGCATCGTCCTCGGTGAAGTAGGCGTTGACCTTGCGCACCGAGTAAAAGGTCTTGCTCGACAGGGCCTGACCTTCGGCGCGGGCCTGATCCAGCGCCTCGGGGCGCAGAAAGTTTTTCAGCAGGCAGCAGCCGTCCTGGGCCAGTTCGGCGCGGGCATGTTCAATCAGCGCCTGTAATCGGACATGGCCCGAATCATGTATGGGGTACAGCTCGGTGTTAATGATGTCGCTGATATCGCCCACTTCGGCGTCGGCAAGTTGAAGACTCATGAAGGGCTCCTGGAGAGATAAATGACTCATGTTTCGGACGGCGCTTTAACAGCGGTTTGGCGTGACCCGATAGTTACTTAAAGAGGCGCGAAGTGGAAATTACGAGTTGTGATCGAATCAATCGGCAGGCGCGATAGTTATGTCAGGTCAACTGGATGGAACGTTGCTTAAAGTGTTTGTCGCAATTATCGAGTGTCAGGGGTTTTCTGCGGCGGCCGAACGCCTGCATAAAACTCAATCGACCATCAGTCAGAGTTTGCAACGTCTGGAAGATATCGTCGGTACGCCTTTGGTGTACCGCACCAGCCGCTCGGTGAGCCTGACCCCCGGCGGCGAGACTTTTCTGATCTACGCGCGGCAGATCCTCAAATTGCACAGCGAAGCGATCAATGCCGCGCACCTGCCCAACGAGCAGGCGTGCATTCACGTTGGTATGCCGGAGGACTACGCCCAATATTGCCTGGCCGGGGTCTTGCGCGACTTCAAGACGCAGTTTCCACAGGTCCGCCCGGACATTTGCTGTGAGATGTCCACGGCCCTGGTCGGCCGTCTGCAACGCGGCGAGCTGGACCTGGTGCTGGGTGTCCAGCATGCGAATCTGCAACAGGGCGAGTACCTGTGCGATGAACCGTTGGTGTGGGTCACGGCCCAGGATTGGGCCTGTGCCGAGGGGGAGTCAGTGCCGCTGGCGGTGTACGCCGAAGGCTGTGCTTTTCGCGGTAACGCCGTGCGCGCGCTGGCCGAAGCCGGACGCGCGTGGCATGTGGTTTACACCAGCCAGAGCCCGCGGGGCATCAGTATTGCCATTGAAGGTGGGCAGTCAGTGGGGGTTACCGCCCGGCGGCTGGTGCCGCCGGGTTGGCGGATTCTGGATGAAGTCGAGGGCTTCCCGCCGATCGAGCCGGCCAAGCTAATGTTCTGGCGTTCCGCGCAGTGCCTGGAGCCGGGGGTCGATGTGCTGGTGGACATCCTCTGGCGGCAATTGGGCAGCTCAGCGTTGCTCGCTCAGCACGGGATCGCGGCGCTGACGCTGGGCCATCAAACCAAGCAATGACAGGCTGGCCAGCACCCAGAAGACAATCCAGAGATGAACCAGGGCGAATTGCTGACTGGCTTGCAGCAGCCACCCGCAGAGCCAGTTCGCCGTCGCACTGCCCAGGCCATAACCGACCATGCTCAGGCTCACCACCTGCAAGCTTTGCACCGGCGTCAGGCGCGCACTGAGGTAGGCGGCTATCAAGCCCCATACCGGAAAATAGAACAGCGCGAACAGGCCAGCAGCGAGCCAGGTCAGGGCCATACTCGGTTGCCAAAGCAGGCCGAGCAAGGCCACGCCGAACGCGCTGATGCTGGCGATCATCACGCGCAGTGCGCCCCAGCGGTCCGCCAGTGAGCCCAATAACAGGCCGCCCAGCCCGCCGCCGACACCGATCAGCGTCCACAGTGAACCAGTGGTGTTCGCCGTGGCCCCCAGCCGTTCGCTGACAAAGGCAGAAAGAAAATTCAGAAAGGGCCCACTGATCCCGCCGATAAAGGCACTGAGCAGCAGGATATGTAGGGCAATCGGCTGCTCCAGGCACAGGCGCAGCCACTGTCGCAACACGCTGCGCAGTGAGGGCGCGCGGGTGGGCCTTGGCCGAGTGTCCGCCGCCAGAGGTGCCAGGGCCCAGAAGGTCAGCAGGGTCACGATCAGGGTCAGCCCCGCACAGATCAGCCAGAAACGGGTCAAGGAGATCCCTTGCAACGTGGCAATCAATACGCCGTTGAGGCAAATGGCGAACGCCGCGCCTGACGACGCCAGCCCCAGCACACGGCTGCGGTGGGAGGAGGGAATGACCTCGCTGGCCAGCGCTGCGATGGCGTTCCAGTTGGACACCGCGCACGCCGACACCAGTGCCAGGCACAGGGCAAAGGGCGCCACCCAAGGCGTGGCGACAGCCAGGGCCATCAGCGCCGGGCTGAGCAGGATGGTCAGGCGCACCATGTTGCGCGGGCTGATCCAGGCCGCGGCGATGCCGCTGACAATCGATGCGCCCATATAGAAAAGCTGCAACAACGCCGCAATAAAGGCCGCCTGGCTGTAACTCAAGGCAAACACCTGGCGAATCTCCGGCAATAATGCCGAATACAGAAAAATACTGAATCCATGGGTGGTTGCATTGCAGGCTGTAAATATAAGTGCCAGTACACCCATACTTCTTATTGGGGCGACTTTAATTGTGTGCATGGTCAGGTCCGGCATCAGTTGTTAGTTATTGAAGTGCGACACAATAGGGCGAAGTTGAGTGGCGCGCCCTAGGTAAGTGCGTCGATTGATTAACCCGTTAGTACGCGATCAGCCTAGCTTTTATAACCGGATAACAGCCAGTGCTTATTTGTCATAAAGAGGCTGCGAAATACTCATGCTCTTTATTCGTCAGCGACAATTAATGGGTCGAAAGCGACGTACTGAACGACGGAGTTCGTCGGGCGAACATTTTTCGGGCAGGCGCCCGCTGTGTTTCGCTTCATGAAATCATCCTGCACAACACAAAAATGCATGTTACTCGCGAATTTTCCTACAAGGCATGGGATGCTTGACGCCTCGTCAGTCTTCCGCAAGTGACTTATATGAAACGCAAGATGCCCGCGCTCAATGCGCTCAAAGCCTTCGAGGTGGCCGGTAGCACCGGCAGCTTTACCCGTGCTGCCGAGCTGCTCAATGTCACCCAGAGTGCGGTCAGCCGTCAGGTGCGCCAGCTCGAAGAACAGCTCGGTGAAAGCTTGCTGGAGCGGCGTCACCATCACCTCGAACTGACCAGCGCCGGGCGGGTATTGCTGCGGGCGTTGCACCAGTCGTTCGACAAGATCGAACTGACTGTGCGCAGCATCCAGCAGAAATCCCATGCCAACCGTCTGCACATCAACGCGCCGCCGACCTTCACCAGTCGTTGGCTGCTGCCGCGTCTGGGACGGCTGCGGGAGAAGCATCCAGAGCTGGAACTGAGTATCACCACCCGCCTGCAAGACAGCCTGGCGGAAACCAGCACACTGGATTGCGCGATACGTTTTGGCGATGGCGAATGGGACGGTCTCGACAGCTCGCTGCTGATCCAGGAACGGCATATCGCGGTCTGCGCGCCGTCGTTGTATGCCCGTGAGTGGAGCGAGCGGGGCATCGACCTCAATCGCCTGACGCTGTTGCATGTGCTGGCTCGCGAAGACCAGCGCTACCTGACCTGGAAGCACTGGCTGGACGCGGCGCGGATCACCGGCGTGGACACTCAGGGCGGCTACGAATTCGACCTGCTTGACTTGGCTATCCACGCAGCCATTGATGGTCTGGGCATCACCATTGCCGACTGGCACATGGTCGCCCCGGAACTGGCCAGCGGGCAGCTGACCCAAGTGCTCAACGTGCATGTCGAAGGGCATCAGTCCTATTGGCTGGTGACGCGTCCGGAGCAGACCCTGATGCCGCAATTGCAAGTGTTCAGCCAATGGCTGCAAGAGGAAATCTGGCTGGCCGAGCGGCAACTGGAGCCTTCCACCGCGGCTTCACCGTCGCCTGACTGAATCAATCTCTCGCCACAGGTCCTACTTTTGCGGGCCTGATGGCTAACCTGCGTTTTTCGAATGTTTATCTGCGCAATAAATCGTTTGTTCAACCTGGACAGGATGACAAGACTGCTGACTACTTGGATAAAAACAACGATGGGCGATCCACATGCTACTCGAGCGAAACTTTGTTAACGGTCACTTCATCGAACCTGCCAGCGCGGCGTTGATCGCGGTGTACAACCCCGCCACCGAAGCCTTGATCGGCCAGGTTTCCGCCGCCACCGTCGACGAAGCGCTGGGCGCGGTCGAAGCCGCTGCGGCGGCGCAAAAGGTCTGGGGCAAACTCACCAGCATCGAACGCGCCGAGTATCTGCGAGCTTTTGCCGACGCGCTCGAGGCGTGCGCTGAAAACATTGGCGAAGCGCTGGCGGCAGAGTCCGGCAAGAGCGTGGCCGATGCCAGCAACGAAGCCCGTTATGCCGCGCAGATCACCCGTTACCACGCTGAATGGGCGCGCCGCATCGAAGGCGAAATCATTCCCAGCGATACCCCGAACGAAAACCTGTTTCTGCACCGCGAGCCGATTGGCGTGGTTGCCTGCCTGATCCCGTTCAACTACCCGGTCTACACCTTGCTGCGCAAAATTGCCCCGGCATTGATCGCCGGCAATACGGTGGTGGTGCGGCCGAGCAACAACACCCCGACCTCAGCCTTCGAGATCGCCAAGGCGGTGCAGCAGTCCGGCCTGCCAGCCGGGGTGGTGAACATCCTGACCATGGATCACGGCACTGCCGCCAGTGTCTGTACCCACAAGGCCGTTGGCCTGATCACCTTGACCGGCAGCGTCAACGCCGGGCGCATCGTGCTTGACTACTGCAAGGCCAATATCGCCAAGCCGTCGCTGGAGCTGGGGGGCAAAACGCCGGCGATCATTGAAGCCGACGCTGATCTGGAAAAAGCCGCCACCGACATCGTCGCCTCCAAGACTACCCACTGCGGGCAACTGTGCACGGCGGTGGAGCGGGTCTATGTGCAAGAAAGCGTTTACGACACATTCCTCGCGCTGCTGAAAGCCAAAATCAGCGCGGTTAAGTTCGGTGATCGCACCTCTGATCCAAGCCTGATGGGGCCGCTGGTGAATGCGAGTTCGCGGCAGAACATTCATGCCATGGTCGAGCGCGCTATCGCTGACGGTGCGGTACTGGAAACCGGCGGCGTGATTCCACACGGTATTGGCTATTTCTACCCGCCGACGCTGCTGAGTGGCTGCCGTCAGGACATGGAAATCATTCAGGAAGAAGTCTTCGGTCCGGTGTTGCCGGTGCTTAAGTACAGCGACATCGACGAAGCGCTGGCCATGGCCAACGACCATCAGTTTGGCCTGTCGTCGGTGCTCTATACCGAGAGCTACCGGACCACGATGAAGGTGGCCAACGCTATCGAGGCCGGTGAGCTGTATGTCAACCGCACACCCGCCGATCCGTACCAGGGCTTTCATGCCGGCTGGAAACGCTCAGGCCTGGGCGGCGATGACGGCAAGCATGGAATGCTCGAATTCACCCAGACCCGTCTGGTGGTGATGAAGTACTGAAGGAGCAGCTGCAAGTTTCAAGCGGCAAGCGGCAAGCGGCAAACTGTCTTGAAGCTTGAAGCTTGAAGCTTGCCGCTTACAACTGCTCCTCTCTAATAAAAACAATTATTAAGGGCGCCCGGAATGCCGGGTTGCCCGAGGTCACGTACATGTCCAAGCACACTTCCAATGCTGCCGCGGTTCATGGTTCCGCCCCGCTGCAGGTCAGCAAGAGTGACAAGGGAAGTCGCTATTTCCAACTGATGCTGCTGGTGCTGGCGGCGGGTGCGATCTACCCGATCCTGTACCTGCGTCAGGTCTACCAGACCACCATGCTCGACGTGTTCCACATCAACCACAGCGAGCTGGGTTATCTGTACTCGATGCTCGGTACGATCTTCCTGCTCAGCTACTTGCCCAGCGGTTGGCTCGCGGACCGGATCGCGCCGCGGTTTCTGATTTTCTTCTCGCTGGTGGCCACCGGCGCACTCGGCCTGTGGTACTCCACCACGCCGTCGATGACCGGCCTGATGATCATCTTCGGCTGTTGGGGGCTGACCACCGGCCTGACCTTCTGGGCATCAGTCCTCAAGCGGGTGAAGATGATCGCCGAGCATTCCGAACAGGGGCGGTTCTTTGGCATCCTGGACGGCGGTCGGGGACTGGTAGAAGCGCTGCTGGCCACTGTCGCGCTGGGGCTGTTCGCGTTCGCCACCGAGACCCGCGGCGAATCGGTGGCCGAAGGTTTCAAGCACGTGGTCTACCTGTACTCCTTCACTTGTATCGCCATTGGCTGCGTACTGGTGCTGCTCAAGGACCCGAAATCCATCGAGACGAAAACCGCCACCGTCGCCGAGGAAAAACACACCCTGCTCGGCGACCTGGCCACGTTGGTGAAGATTCCTGAACTGTGGCTGGTGACCGCCATCGTGTTCTGCGGTTATCACATCTTCTGGGCCACTTACAGTTTCTCCGATTACTTGCAGGGCAGCGGCATGACCGCGGTCATGGCCGGCACCATCACCACCATCAA
Organism: Pseudomonas sp. ASL3; assembly: GCF_056680425.1. NCBI lineage: Bacteria > Pseudomonadati > Pseudomonadota > Gammaproteobacteria > Pseudomonadales > Pseudomonadaceae > Pseudomonas > Pseudomonas sp. ASL3. The sequence goes on from NZ_CM155281.1 coordinate 2,131,437, forward strand.
ACTCTGGATGCGTCCGATCGGTGGTTTTGGCGGCGGTTATCTGGGGGACAAATTCTCCAATATCTCGGTGCTGGTGGTGGCGCTGTTCCTCGCGAGCCTGGGCATGCTCGGCCTGATTGTGTTTCCGTCCCTGAACACCCTGGGGCTGCTGATCGCCACGGTGATATTCATTGGTCTGATGACCTACGCCATTCGGGGCCTGTACTGGGCGATCCTCGATACCTGCAATATTCCTTTGCGTATCACCGGCCTGGCCATCGGGATTGTCTCGGTGGTGGGTTATTTGCCCGATGCCTTTATCCCATTGATCAACGGCTACATCACCGAGCACTTCCCCGGGGCCTTCGGCTACAAGCTGTATTTCGGCTACATCACGTTTGTCGGCCTGCTCGGGACCTGCGCGGCCCTGACGTTGCGCTCCCTGGTCAACAGAAAAACGCTCAACCACAAGGCAGGTGCCTGATATGAAAATCGTCTCCCTTGAAACCCATATCGTCGCCGTACCGCCGCCGCACATCGGTGGCATGTACTGGCTGTTCGTCAAAATCAAAACCGATTGTGGCATCGAGGGCGTGGGCGAGATCTACGCCGCGACCTTCGGCCCCAAGGCCATGCTGCCGATCATCGAGGACGTGTTTGAACGTTACCTGCTCAACCACGACCCGCACCACATCGAGCGTTTTTTCCGGCAGGCCTATTCCAGTGGTTTCACCCAACGTCCGGACCTGACCATGATGGGGGTGGTCAGCGGCCTGGAAATGGCCTGCTGGGACATCATCGGCAAGGCGGCGAACAAACCGGTCTATGAGTTGCTGGGCGGCAAGGTCCACGAGAAACTCCGTTCCTACACCTACCTGTACCCGGTCAACGGCAAGGGTGAGTACGACTACGACGACCCGGACCTGGCCGCCGAGTGTGCGGTGGAAAACATGAATCGCGGCTTCACTGCGGTGAAGTTCGACCCGGCGGGTCCTTACACCGCGTACTCCGGCCACCAGATTTCCATGGCAGTGCTGGAGCGCTGCGAAACCTTCTGCCGCAAGATCCGCGAAGCGGTCGGCGATAAATGCGACCTGCTGTTCGGTACCCACGGGCAGATGGTGCCGTCTTCGGCGATTCGCCTGGCCAAGCGCCTGGAGAAATACGATCCGTTGTGGTTCGAAGAGCCAGTACCGCCGGGGCAGGAAGAGGCCATGGCTCAGGTCGCGGCCAAGACCAGCATTCCGATTGCCACCGGTGAGCGGCTAACCACCAAGTACGAGTTCTTCAAGCTGCTGCAGGCCGGCGGTGCGTCGATCCTGCAGATGAACGTTGCGCGCTGCGGCGGTCTCCTGGAAGCCAAGAAAATCGCCAGCATGGCCGAGGTCTATTACGCACAGATTGCCCCGCACCTCTACAACGGCCCGATCGGTGCCGCCGCGAGTTTCCAGCTGGCAACCTGTACGCCGAATTTCCTGATCCAGGAAAGCATCATGACGTGGGGCGGCTTCCATGCCGAAGTCCTGAGCAAACCGCTGCAATGGGAAGACGGCTACATCATTCCTTCCAGCGAACCGGGCCTCGGGGTGGAACTCAACATGGACGTGGTGCGCAAGCATTCGCCGTACACCGGCGAGCGTCTGCACCTGCAAATGGCGGCTACTCCCGCCGACGTCAAAGACACCTCGCCAGCCAAGGGCTGATGAACCATTCCGCCCGGCAACGGGTGGGGCATGGCACCTCATGCGGGTGCTTTCAAAACGACTTACGCGGTAACCGTGCATGACATACGACTACATCATTGCTGGCGCTGGCGCCGCAGGCTGCATTCTCGCCAATCGGCTGTCCGCTTCGGGGCAATACTCGGTGTTGCTGCTGGAGGCGGGCGGAAAGGACAGCTCACTGTGGTTCAAGATCCCGGTCGGCTTCGCCAAAATGTATTACAACCCGACATTCAACTGGATGTACTACAGCGAGCCGCAAAAGCAGCTGAACAACCGCGCCATCTACGCCCCGCGCGGCAAGGTGCAGGGCGGCTCCGGTTCGATCAACGCGATGATCTATGTGCGCGGCCAAGCCCATGACTTCGAAGACTGGGCGGCCAACGGTAATGACGGCTGGGGCTTCAAGGACGTGCTGCCGTACTTCCGGAAACTGGAAAGCCACCCGCTGGGCGACAGCGAGTACCACGGGGGCAGCGGTCCTATCAGTATCACCGCGATGAAGGGCCACACCCATCCTATCTGTGATGTGTTCCTCAAGGGCTGCGATGAGTTGGGCTACCCGCACAGCGACGATTTCAACGGGCCGAAATTCGAAGGGGCGGGGATCTATGACGTCAACACCCGCAACGGCCAGCGTTGCTCCAGCAGTTTCGCGCACTTGCACCCGGCGCTCAGCCGGCCGAATCTCGCCGTCGAGCACTACGCGCTGGTGGACCGCGTGCTGTTTGATGGCAAGCAAAGGGCGAACGGGATTGCCGTCACCCAACACGGCGTGACGCGCACCTTCACGGCTAACAAGGAAGTAATCCTCTGCGCGGGTGCGGTGGACACGCCGAAGATTCTGCAGCTGTCGGGCGTTGCCGATCAGGCGTTGTTGGCCAGGCACAATATCCCGCTGGTCAAACACCTGCCGGCGGTAGGGCAGAACCTGCAGGATCACCTGTGCGCGAGCTACTACTTCAAGGCCAATATCCCGACCCTGAACGATGAGCTCAGCTCGCTGTTCGGTCAGCTCAAGCTCGGTTTGCAGTACCTGTTGACCCGCAAGGGCGCGCTGGCCATGAGCGTCAATCAGGCCGGTGGTTTCTTCCGTGGCAACGAAGCGCAGGCGCACCCCAACCTGCAGCTGTACTTCAACCCGCTGTCGTATCAGATTCCGAAAAACAACAAGGCCAGTCTCAAGCCCGAGCCGTATTCAGGCTTCCTGCTGTGCTTCAATCCGTGCCGTCCCACTAGCCGCGGTCACATCGAGATCACCTCGAAAAACCCACGGGATGCGGCGTTGATCGACCCGAACTATCTGAGTACTCAGAAGGATATCGATGAGGTCATTCAGGGCAGCCGCCTGATGCGCAAAATCATGCAGGCTCCGGCGCTCAAAGGCATTACGGTGGAAGAGGTACTGCCGGGCCCGGTGGTGGAAAGTGACGCCGACATGCTGCAATACTTCCGCGAAAACAGCGGCTCGATCTACCACCTGTGCGGCTCCTGCGCGATGGGCGCGGATCAGCAGACGTCAGTAGTGGACAAGCGTTTGAAGGTTCACGGTATCAACGGGCTACGCGTTGTCGATGCGTCGATTTTCCCTAACGTGACCTCGGGCAATATCCACGCCGCAGTGCTGATGGTGGCGGAGAAGGGCGCTGATCTGATTTTGCAGGATGCCTGAATCGGTCGATAAGAACCGCTCCTTCGATACCAATATGACCCACCCCTCGCCTTACCGAGTGGTGGGTCATATCGGTTTTCTCAAACGTAATGCCTAGAAGTGATAGGCCGCCTGCAACCAGATGCGATCGCCTTCGCTGCGGTTTTTTACCAGCGTCTCATGTTGCCACTTCATCACCAGGCCAATGGCCTTGGTCTGGTATTTGACGCCAGGACCCACCGCCAGCACCTGTCCCCGGTTGCCGTTTCCCCCGACGCTTATGCCATGTTGTTTATCGTCTTCCACCTGTTTGTACCCGTAGCCATTCACACCCACTTGCCATTCAGGCGTGACGTTATAAGCGATGTTGTAATCAATGTTGATTTCATCGCCAGAGTGGTAGTCGGTGGCACTGTTGGTCTGGTTGAAGAAGTAGAGGATCTTTCCACTGACTTCGACCTTCTCGAATGGATAGGCGGTAAAGGCATACCACGGATCGAACGACCAGATGTTGCGACCGGGGTTGAACAGACGGTCTTTGTCGTACGCGCCGGTGGGGAGGAAAATATCGGTACCGATCATTTGATAGAAACGCGGCGAACTCCAGTTGAGCATGATTGGGACGACCGTAATATCGCCCAGCCCACTCTGCGAATCACTGTGATGCACTTTCCCTCCTGGGGTTTGCACATCGAAGCTGACTTGCCCATCCACCAATGGCACCGCCAGGCGGGTGGCGACGCGGGCACCGAGGAACGACACGCCCTCGTAGGCGTAATCCAACCGCACCGACATGGCTTTGGTTCGAAGGTCGAAGTCCTTGATATTGGCCTTGTCATGCCCGTCACCGTCTTTGGTGGCGTCTGCATGATATTCGGAAAGATAGAGAAACGAAGTCAGGCCATCTGGCGGCATTTTCCCGGAGATGACCGTGTTGACACCCAGTGGGTAAACCGTGCCACCGCCTTCGGTGGCGTGGGTCAAACCGGGCAGTGTGATCAAGCCGGTGCCGATCAGTAATGCCCTCGACGCATTGTTTTTCAGGTTAACCATGCAGGCAGTCTCTTATTGTTTTTATCGTGTGAAGGTCGATGTCGCCACCAACGTCCAGGCGCACTTTTCCGTCGCCCGGACTTGGGTCCAAGGCGGGGAAATTTGAATATCAAAGGAGGCGGCGATGCACGCGTCCGGCGGCCAATATTGACCAGCCGAATCGGGGTGGCGACGATTATTCGTTTTGCTTCTATCGGTTATTGATCAAACCGCAGCACGCTCGGAGCAATGCCAGCGTCGATGCAAGGCTGAGTCGCTCATTCAGAAAACATCTCGAAAAACAGATTTCGCAGCCAGATATTGCCGGCGTCCTGATGCAGTCGTCGGTGCCAGAAGAGGTTGATCTGTGCCGTCGGCAGTTCCACAGGATGGGGGCGGGTAATCAGGTCGAAACGCTTGAGGGTTTGCTGGGCCAGTTTCTCCGTGACCGTCACGATCAAGTCGGTCTCGGCGATGATGTACGGGACGGCGACGAAGTGCGGCAGGGTGAGGCTCACGGTTCGCGGTATGCCGGAGCGCGTCAGCAATTCCTCGACATGCCGGTGGCCCGTGCCCTGGGCAACTACCACGGCATGCTGTGCCGCGCTGAATTGCTCAAGTCCAAACTCGCCCTTGGCCAATGGATGGCCGCGGCGCATCAGGCACACGTACTTCTGATTAAACAATCGCCGCTGATAGAAACCAGCGCCAAGCTGGGGCAGCAAGCCGATTGCCAGGTCGACGTTGCCGCTTTCCATTTCCTCCTTGAGCGTAATCGCGGTATCGCGGACCGTGCTCAGCTGCACGCCCGGTGCTTCGCTCGACAGGCGAGTCATCAACCCCGGGAGCAAATGAATCTCCCCCAGATCGGTCATGGCCAGCCGGAACGCCCGATTGCTTTTGGCCGGTTCGAAACGGTCGTTGTGGTTGATGGTTTCTTGCAGCGTCGCCAAGGCAAAGGAGATCGGCTCGGCAATCGCGTCGGCAAACGAGGTCGGGCGCATGCCCCGCGCCGTCCGCTCGAACAACTCATCCCCCAAGGCTTTGCGCAATCGGCCCAGCGCGTTACTGATCGCAGGTTGCGAGAGGCCCAGTTGTTCAGCCACAACGCCGGTTTTCCGCTCGCGGTACATGTACTGAAAAATCACCAGCAGGTTCAGGTCGATCTCGTTCAGGCGAATCATGGCGATCACTTATTGGTTTTATGAATACTGCTTATTTTTGATATTGGATATCTCAATAACTTAGTTCTGCTTAGAGTCTCGGTCAACACAAATACAACAAGCTGGGTTCCGAGGAGGCACTGTGGAAATCCGGGTACAACCGCTGAATCGCCTGATCAATATCGCCGCTGGCAGTAACTTGCTGGAGGCCTTGCTTCAACATGAAATCCCTATTTCCTATAGCTGCATGTCGGGTCGTTGTGGCACGTGCCGCTGCAAGGTTTTGCACGGGTCCGTGGCGCAATCGGACACCACTCAAGATCAGCCGCCACAACAGGGTGATTACATTCTGGCCTGCCAAAGCACGGTCGAGACTGACTGTGTGATCGAGGTGCCCGAACCCGATGAAGTGGTGATGCATCCCGCCCGCACGCTCAAAGGTGTGGTCACCGCCTTCGATGCACTGGGGCACGATGTGCGCCGCCTGCGGCTCAAGCTCAACAAACCGCTGGACTATTCGCCCGGGCAGTACGTGACGCTGCAATTTTGGCCGCAGGCCGTCCGCTCGTATTCGATGGCCGGGCTGATGACCGACGACGAGGTGGAGTTTCACATTCGTGTAGTGCCCGATGGCCGTGTTACGCCACTGCTGGATGAACGCCTCGGCGTGGGCGCTTCGATAAAGTTGAACGGCCCGCTGGGCGCCTCGTATCTGCGCCGCAAGCACCTCGGCCCGATGCTCTGCGTCGCTGGCGGGACTGGTCTGGCACCCATGTTGTCGGTGATTCGCGGTGCCCTCGAATCCGGTATGCCCAATGAGATCCACCTGTATTTCGGGGCTCGTGCCGAGCGTGACGTCTATGGGCTGGGGTTTCTGCAAGATCTGGCGCGGGACTTTGCCAATTTCCGCTACCACATCGTGCTGAGTGACGTGAGCACGGTCCAGGGCAATCCGTACCTGACGGGCTGGGTCACCGATGCCGTCGCAACGCACTTCCAGCAGCTTGATGGCTGGAAGGTCTACCTCGCCGGACCGCCACCGATGGTGCAGTCAGCGACCGCGTTAGTGACCCGGATGGGCGTGCCGTTCGAGCACATCCATGCCGATGCTTTTTATCCGAGTGGAGTCTGAACATGTCCGCCCTGAACACTTCAACGGCCAGCACCCGCGCGGCCTTCTACAGCCGCCTCGACCAGCAATCCATGGCGCCATTGTGGGAGTCATTGCATGCGTTGGTCCCGTCACAACCGACGACCGACGTGTTACCCACCGTCTGGCGTTATGCGCAGATGCGCCCGTATTTGCTGGAATCCGGACACCTGATCAGCGCGGCTGAAGCCGAGCGCCGGGTGCTGATTCTGGAAAATGAAGGCTTGCGCGGTCAGGCAGCGGTCACCCAGAGCCTGTACGCAGGCCTGCAATTGATTCTGCCCGGCGAGATCGCCCCGGCACATCGGCATGCGCAGTCCGCGCTGCGTCTGGTGCTGGAAGGTGAGGGCGCTTATACCGCTGTCGATGGCGAGCGTATCCCGATGCGCCGTGGCGACTTCATTGTCACCCCGGCGCAGACCTGGCATGACCACGGTCACGACGGCGAGGGCCCCGTAGTCTGGCTCGACGGCCTGGACATTCCGCTGGTGCGTTTTTTCGGTGCCGGTTTTGCCGAAAAAGCTGCCGAATCGATGCAAGTCGTCAGCAAGCCCGAAGGTGATTCCCTGGCCCGTTTCGGTCACAACCTGCTGCCTGTGGATTATCAGGCTCGGCCCGAAACTCCCTCTCGACTGTGCCACTTCCCCTATGCAGCGACGCGGCGGGCATTGACTCAATTGCTACGCGGGGCACCCGACCGCCACTTGGGGCACAAGCTGCGTTTCGTCAATCCGGCCACTGGCCGTTCGCCGATGCCAACCATCGGCACCTATATCCAGGCTTTGCCCGCCGGTTTCGACAGTGCGCCGATTCGTAGCACCGACAGCACCGTCTATTGCTGCCTGGAAGGCGGCGGTGTCGCGCGAGTGAATGATCTGGAAATTCGTTTCGGCGAAAGCGACATCTTCGTCGTGCCGTCCTGGGCCGCGTTGCAACTGCAAGCGACGGTCGAGTGCGTGCTGTTCAGTTATTCCGACCGCCCTGTTCAGGAAGCGCTCGGTTTGTGGAAAGAAGAGAGGAATTAATCTGATGACGTCTTACGTGTTCACCCCTGCCGCCGTGCGCAGCCTGCCGATTATTGATTCCGAGAAGGAATTCGCCGTCCACCGGATCTTCTGTGTCGGCCGCAACTACGCTGCCCATGCACGGGAAATGGGTCGTGACCCCGATCGCGAGCCGCCGTTCTTTTTCATGAAACCCGCTGCGGCGCTGGTGGTCGCCAACCCCACGGCCGTGATCCCGTATCCGCCCAAGACTGACAACTTCCACTACGAAGCCGAGTTAGTGGTGGCCATCGGCAAAGGCGGTCGCAACATTCCGGTCGAACGCGCCCTTGAGCACGTCTATGGCTATGCCGTCGGCCTGGATATGACCCGGCGAGACGTGCAGTTGACCGCTCGCGATCAGGGACGGCCCTGGGAGTTCGGCAAGTCGTTCAGCCAATCGGCACCTATTGGTCCGATTCATCGGGTCAGCCAGATCGGTTTTATCGAGTACGCCAACATCAGCCTGCAGGTCAATGGCTTGACCAGGCAAAACTCCGACATCGCCAAGCTGATCTGGTCGGTCGCCGAATGCATCGCCCATCTGACGGCATTCGACGAACTGACCGAGGGTGACCTGATCATGACCGGCACCCCGGAAGGCGTCGGTGCAGTGGTCCCTGGCGACCTGATGCGGGTCGCTATCGACGGCCTTGGCCATATCGAAGTCAGCGTTGCCTGACGCTGTTGTCGACGGTCCGTTTGCGGGCCGTCACGTCACTTATAAGAAGGAGACTGAGATGAACCTCATCTACGGTAACCCCGCATCCTCTACAGGGCAGACGCCCCAATGGAAGGACGACGGCTCAAGCCGGATTCCGTTCTGGGCCTACACCCGTGACGATATTTACCAGCGTGAGCTGGAGCGTATTTTCTACGGCAAGCATTGGTCCTACGTAGGGCTCGAAGCGGAAATCCCTGAGCACGGCGACTTCAAACGCACCGTGGTTGGCGAACGCTCAGTGATTCTGGTACGTGCCGCCGATGGCAGCGTGCATGTGGTGGAGAACGTCTGCGCTCACCGAGGCGTGAGTTTCTGCCGAGAGAAGTCAGGCAACCGCAAGGATTTCACGTGTCCGTATCACCAGTGGAATTACGACCTGACCGGCAAGCTGCAAGGCGTGCCATTTCGCCGAGGCGTGAAGCAGGACGGTAAGGTCAACGGCGGGATGCCGGCAGACTTCAAACCTGACGATCACGGCCTGACCAAGCTCAAGGTCGCGGTGCGCAACGGCGTGGTCTTCGCCTCGTTCGATCATGACGTCGAACCGCTGGAAGATTACCTGGGGCCGCAAATTGCCGCCTACTTTGACCGCACCTTCAATGGTCGCAAGCTGAAATTGCTCGGCTACAACCGCCAGCGGATTCCCGGTAACTGGAAGCTGATGCAGGAGAACATCAAAGACCCGTATCACCCGGGCCTGCTGCACACCTGGTTCGTGACGTTCGGCCTGTGGCGTGCGGACAACAAATCGCAGTTGGTGATGGACGAGCAGTTCCGCCACGCGGCCATGATTTCCACCCGCGGCGAAGGCGGGAAAAGTGATGTCACCAGCGGCGTCAGCAGCTTCAAGGAAAGCATGGCGCTGCACGATGAGCGCTTTCTCGACGTGGCCTATGAGCCTTGGTGGAACGGCCCGACTGCGGTGCTGATGACGCTGTTTCCCAGCGTGATCATCCAGCAGCAAGTGAACTCGTTGTCGACCAGGCACATTCAGCCCAATGGGCCGCACTCGTTTGACTTCGTGTGGACCCATTTCGGTTTCGAAGACGACACCGAAGAAATGACCCAGCGCCGCCTGCGCCAGGCCAATCTGTTCGGCCCAGCCGGCTTCGTGTCGGCGGACGATGGCGAGGTCATTGAGTTTTCTCAGGAAGGTTTCAACCAGAAGCCCGACCACCGGACGCTGGTCGAGCTGGGTGGTCGCGAGTGCGAGAACACCGATCACATGGTCACCGAAACCCTGATTCGGGGCATGTACCACTACTGGCGCCGGATTATGGAGGTCTGATGTGATGACTGATCAAACAACATTGTTCGCCCTCATCGCGCTGCACGCTGATTACAGCGCAGCCCTGGATTCGGCTGACTGGGATCGCTGGCCGGAGTTCTTCACTGAACAGTGCATCTACAAATTGCAGCCCCGTGAAAACCATGAGCGCGGCTTGCCACTGGCGACGCTGTGTTTCGAAAGCAAAGGCATGCTCAAAGACCGCATCTATGGCATTCGCGAAACCCTGTTTCACGACCCGTACTACCAGCGACATGTGGTCAGCCTGCCGCGCATTCTCGGTGACGACGGCGAGCGCATTCGCGTGGAAACCAACTACGCGGTGTTCCGTACCAAGCCGGACCAGATGAGCAGTGTGTTCAATGTCGGCCGTTATCTGGACACCGTGCTGCGGACACCTGACGGGCTGCGCTTTGAGTCGCGTCTGTGCGTGTTCGACAGCGAGATGATCCCCAACTCGATTATCTACCCCCTCTGAGGTGCGCCATGAATGAAGTCTGGATCAACGTAGCGTCATTTGATGACGTGCCGGATGACGATGTCATCGGGCTGATTGCCGAAGGACGGGATGTGGCGCTGTACAAGGTCGACGGTGAAGTGTTCGCCACCGACAACGCCTGTACCCACGGGCACGCCCGGCTCAGCGACGGTTTTCTCGAAGACGGGCAGATCGAGTGCCCACTGCATCAGGGACGTTTTTGTGTGAAGAGTGGCGAAGCCTTGTGCGCACCACTCATTGAGAACATCCGGATTTATCCAGTGCGCATCGAAGGCGAACGGATTCTGCTCAATCTCGGTTGATCTGGGCGGCAACAACCTACACCCACAATAAAAACAGGTCGTCTAATGAACCACTCCACCGCCGTTGACGTGAGTCAACTGATCGACAGTAACCCCCTCAGTCGCTTTCAAATTATGGTCATTGTGTTGTGCGGCATCGTCGCCATGCTCGATGGCTTCGATACCCAATCCATCGCGTATGTGGCGCCTGCCATCGCCGCGGAATGGAGATTGTCTTCCGCCAGTTTTGGCCCTGTGTTCGGTGCTGGCCTGTTGGGATTGACCTTTGGTGCGTTGATTTTCGGTCCCTTGGCCGACCGTTGCGGACGACGAAAGATCATCCTGATTTCGACGATACTGTTCGCCCTGTTTGCCTTGCTCACAGTGACTGCCAATTCCCTCGGCCAACTGCTGGCACTGCGCTTTTTGACGGGTATCGGTCTGGGCGGAGCCATGCCGAACCTGATCGCCCTGACCTCCGAATACTCCCCCAAGCGCCTGCGCGCGACCATGGTCACCGTGATGTTTGCCGGCTTCCCCTTGGGTTCGATGTTCGGTGGTTTCGCCAGTGCGCAGATGATCCCGGCCTGGGGTTGGCGCTCGGTGTTTTATCTGGGGGGCGGTCTGCCTTTGGTGGTGTTTCCATTGCTGCTGTGTTTGTTACCAGAATCGATCCGTTTCCTGACGGCCAAAGGCAATCAGGACGCCAAGGTTGGCAACATCTTGCGCCGCCTGGTGCCGGGTAACGATTTTGCCGCTAACACCCGGTTTTACTTGCCGGAGATCAAACCGACTGGCTTCGCCGTGGGCCATCTGTTCAAGCAAGGGCGTGCCTCGATGACGTTGCTGGTGTGGGCGGCATTTTTCATGAACCTGTTGGTGATGTACTTCCTGGTGAACTGGCTACCGTCCCTGCTCAAAGACACGGGCCTACCACTCAAGACCGCCATTCTGGGCACCGCGCTGCTCAACGGTGGCGGAGTAATCGGCAGTTTGATCATCGCTCGCCTGGTCGACCGCTTTAACCCGTTCGCCGTGCTGGCCGTGGCGTACGCAGGGGCCGCGCTGTTTGTCTCGATTTCCGCCATTCAGGGCTTGCCAGCGTACGGCCTGCTCACCGCAGTGTTCTTCGCCGGCTTCGGCATCGTTGGGGCGCAGTTGGGCATCAACGCGGTGGTCGCCGATCTATACCCGACGGCCATTCGCTCGACCGGTATCGGCTGGGCATTGGGCGTCGGCCGGGTGGGTTCGATTCTGGGCCCGATCACCGGTGGCGTGCTGCTCGCCATGGGTTGGGAAGGGCACTCGATCGTAATGATTGCCGCCTTACCTGCGCTGGTGGCGGCGATTGCGGTGGGTTGCCTGGCCTATACCCGTCGGCAGGGGACGCCGATCAAGGCTGAAATCTGATCTGTTCTTTTCAATCAATGCAGCGCCCCCGTTGCGCTCGGAGCCTTTCATGATTCTGTATGACTTTTTTCGCTCGTCGGCTGCTTATCGTGTGCGCATCGCACTGAACCTCAAAGGGTTGAGCGCCGAACGTCGCTTCGTACATTTACGCAAGGGCCAGACCCGCACGCCGGACTACCTGGCAATCAACCCTCAAGCGTTGGTACCCAGCCTGGTACTTGATCAAGCAGTGCTGCGCCAATCGTTGGCGATCATCGAGTATCTGGACGAAACCTTTCCCGGCATGCCGCTGCTTCCAGCCGACGCCTCAGGACGTGCGCGCGTACGAAGTCTGTCGCAGTTGATCGCGTGCGACATCCATCCGCTGAACAATCTGCGTGTGCTCAATTATTTGCGCGACACCCTTGGGTTGGACGACGCGGCAGTCAACGCCTGGTGCAAGCGCTGGATTGAAGACGGCTTCAATGCACTGGAAACTTTGCTGGCCAAGGAATCACCTGCGGGTGGTTTTTGCCATGGCGATCAGCCCACATTGGCTGATGTTTGTCTAATGCCGCAGGTGTTCAGCGCCGAGCGTTTTGGCTGCGATCTCGAGACCTGGCCAACCCTCCATGCGATCGCGCAAAAATGTCGTGGCCTCGATGCTTTTGTTCTAGCGGAGCCCGGCAATCAGCCAGATGCGAGTGAGCCGTAGCGGATGAACTCGATAAGAAAATCAATTTCCTCGTCCTGACCAGCCTTGTTACAGAGTCAACAGTAAGTTACATTAATTGAAACTTTCCGTTGAGTTATCGGCATGCAGCCAAGCTCTAACCCCACGCAGCCTATGCGGCGCCTGATACGAAACCTGGCAAGACTGGCCAGCCAAGAGCGCTACCTCTTCACGCCAGATGACCTAAGGGCCCTTGTGCCTGATCTTTCTGATGGCGCCTACAAAACCCTGTTGAGCCGGGCGGCATCGGAAGGGGATTTGGCTCGAGTATGCAGGGGGCTTTACCTGTTTGAGCCGGTAAAGCCCTCCAGCGGACTGGTGCTGTTTCATGCAGCGGCCAGGCTGCGTGCGACTCAGTTCAATTACATCAGCCTTGAAACTGCATTGAGCGATTCCGGGGTCATCTCGCAGATCCCAATCAATTGGATCACGCTGATGTCATCCGGGCGCAGCAGCAAGATTTCATGTGGTCGGTGGGGAACCATCGAGTTTGTGCATACCCGCCAAAAACCACAAGACCTGGTTGGCCAGGTTCACTATGACTCGCGTTGCCGGCTATGGCGGGCAACCCCCCAACAGGCATTACGTGACATGAAGGCTGCCAGGCGGAACATGGACTTGATCGATTGGAGTATTGCCAATGAGTTTGTTTGATGAACTGGTGGATGAAGCGCTTAAAAACAAGCAGGATTTGGCCCCCTTGCGAGTTGTTGTAGAAAAAGAGCTGCTGCATCACAACATCATGCTGGCACTGAGTTCTGCCGGCATGCTCGCCAAACTGACATTCATCGGCGGTACGTGCCTGCGAGCCTGCTACGGATCAAATCGTTTGAGCGAAGATCTCGACTTCACGGGCGGGGCTGACTTCAACCGCGAGAGTCTGACCGAGCTTGCTCAGGTGCTGGTTGAAAGCCTGAAGACCAAATATGGCCTTGAAGTCGAAGTCAGCGAGCCTGTTCGTGACGAAGGTAATGTGGACACCTGGAAGCTGAAAGTCCAAACCAGGCCTGGGCGTAAGGATCTGCCAGCCCAGCGCATCAACATCGATGTGTGTTCCATTCCAAGTTACCAGCCACATCCCATGCTGCTCCTTAATCCTTATGGGGTCGACATGGGTACGAGCGGTCTGATCCTGCAAGCGGAAACACGCGAAGAAATTTATGCCGACAAGATCGTGGCCTTTGCTTTGCGTCCCAATCGAATCAAGAACCGTGACCTCTGGGACTTGGCTTGGTTGCGCCAGCAAGGGATAACGCCGCAGCTGGATTTGATCGATAAAAAGCTTGTCGACCATCAGTGCGAACCAAAGGATTTCTTGACTCTGTTCAAGGAACGCACGGAGATGCTGGATTCTGAGCCAAAAGTCGTGGCCGATTTTCGTAAAGAAATGAGCCGGTTCCTGCCTGTGGAGTTGGTTACGCAAACCGTCAACCAGGCGGCATTCTGGACGTTTCTGGTCGGACATATACGTGATCTCTACGCATTGACCGAAAAAACACTCAACGGCAATGACTCCGGCGGTGGCTTCAAGATGTGATATCGGGCACCTGGCTGCCGTGGTTCGCCGTGGCCCAACTATAGTGCTTGTTGTCGGGGACAGCGGAGCCCGCCCGTGTGGCGTCAAGTCCGTTGTCAAACTCACTTCAACAAGAGGTAGCGACCATGCCACTCGTGCTCGAATCTCCCGCTTTTCATACCCAGGGTCCGATACCGGTTCTCTATAGCTGTGAGGGCAAGGATGTTTCTCCACCGTTGGCCTGGAGCGGTGTGCCGTCAGGCACCAAGAGTCTGGCGCTGATCGTGGACGACCCGGACGCGCCAGATCCCGCGGCCCCCAAGATGACCTGGGTCCATTGGGTGCTCTATAACTTGCCCATGGGGACAACCGAGCTGCCTGAAGACCTGCATGCGCTGCCGCCCGGCACCCTACAAGGGCTCAACGACTGGCAGAAAACCGGCTACGGTGGACCTTGTCCGCCTGTCGGCACCCATCGGTATTTTCACAAGCTTTACGCGCTGGACACCGTATTGCCGGACCTGAAGCAGCCCACCAAGGCCCAACTCGAAAGCGCAATGCGCGGTCATGTACTGGAGCAGGTCGAGCTGATCGGCACCTATCGTAAAACGAGGTGAGGATTAAGGAAGCCCTGATGCTCTAAATACGGCCGTGGTAAGCCGCTGCGAAAATCTTTGCCGCACCGTCCCGTGTCAATGGCAGCGGGTTGCCGCCAGCGCAAGGGTCGACAATCGCCATGTCCGCGATCAGATCGGCCTGCAGATCATCCACCCCCAGCTCAACTAGCGTATGCGGTACTCCGATGTCCTTGCGCAGCTTGAGGACGAAGGCCAGGAAGCTGTCGAAGCCCGGGGTTGGCAGACGCAGATAAGCCGCCAGGCGGGTGATGCGTTCCTCGATGGCCGCGCGATTGAACTGCAGTACATAGGGCATAAAGGTCGCGTTGGTCATACCGTGATGGGTGTCATACAGGGCTCCCACCGGATGGGCGAGCGCGTGCATCGCGCCCAAACCTTTCTGGAATGCGGTGGCGCCCATCGCGGCAGCCGCCAGCATTTGCGCTCGCGCCTCGAGGTCGGAGGGGGTGTGTACTGCCCGTACCAGGGCATTGGCCACCAGGCGCATGCCTTCCACCGCGATACCTTCGGCCATGGGATGAAAACCGAGAGCGCAGTACGACTCCAGGCAATGCGCAAAAGCATCCATGCCGGTGCCAGCGGTGACCTTTGCCGGCATGCCGACGGTGAGGGCCGGGTCGCTGATGACCACACGCGGCATCATCTTCGGGTGGAAGATGATGCGTTTGGTGTGCGTACGCTCGTCGATGATCACCGCCGCACGGCCCACCTCGGAACCCGTACCCGCGGTGGTCGGCACCGCGATGACCGGGGCGATGTTGCCTTCGTCGGCGCGTGTCCAGTAGTCGCCGATGTCTTCGAAATCCCAAACCGGGCGGGTCTGGCCGCTCATGAAGGCGATGAGTTTGCCCATATCCAGGCCGCTGCCACCGCCGAAAGCGACCACGCCATCGTGTTTTCCGGCACGCCAGGCCTCGAGCCCACCCGCCAGGTTGGCTTCAACCGGATTGGGCTTGAGGTCAGAAAACATCGCTGCACCGAGGCCGGCGGCACGCAAGGAGTCCAGCGCCGCCGTAGTGATCGGCGCACGCGCCAGGCCTCTGTCGGTGACCAGCAACGGCCGCTCGATACCTTGACTGCGGCAGATCTCGGCCAGCTCGGCGATGCGGCCGACACCGAAGCGGATGCTCGTGGGGTAGTTCCAGTTCGCGGTCAGGCTCATGTTCAGATCTCGTGGCGCAGATGGAAGGATTTCGCTCGGGTCAGGTTTTCGTAGCCCATGCGCGACAGCGTTACGCCGCGCCCGCTGTTCTTCACCCCGGCCCAGGCCAGGGCCGGGTCCAGATAATCGCAGCGGTTCATGAAAACCGTGCCGGTGGCGATCTCGTCGCCGAGGCGTTCGGCGGCGGCGAGATCTTGCGTCCAGATGGAGGCGCTGAGCCCGAACTCACTGTCGTTCATCAAGGCGATGGCTTCGTCGTCGCTGGTTACCGGCATGATGCCAACCACCGGGCCAAAGCTTTCTTCACGCATCACCGACATTTGATGGGTGACGTCGACTAATACCTGCGGCGCGAGGTAGGCGCTGCCCGGCACGTCAGCGGGGAAGGCCTTTGGATCGATCAGCGCCCTGGCCCCCTTTGTCAGTGCTTCGGCGATCTGTCGGCGAACGAATTCAGCGGCGCTCGGTGCGACCAGCGGGCCGAGCGTGGTGGCTTCGTCCAGTGGGTTGCCCAGCACGTATTGGCCGGTCAAGGCGACGAAGCGCTCGACAAAGACCGGGTAAATGTTCTTATCGACATAGATACGCTCGACGGCACAGCAGCTCTGCCCGGAGTTGAAGAAGCTGCCGTCCACCAGGTTTTCCACCGCATGTTCGAGGTTGGCGTCTGCCCGTACGTAGGCCGGGTCTTTGCCGCCGAGCTCCAGCCCCATGCCGAGGAAGCGCCCCATGGCAGCGGCTTCCATTGCCTTGCCGGCGTCGACTGAACCTGTGAAGTTAACCTGCTGCACGCTTCCCGAGGCGATGATCGCGGCGGTCTGCCCATGATCGAGCAGCAGGTTGTGGAACAGGCCTTCGGGCAGATTGGCGCGGCGCAAGGCCTCGGCGAAACGTTCGCCGACCAGCAGCGTTTGCGTGGCGTGTTTGAGGATGACACTGTTGCCGGCCATCAGCGCCGGGATAATCGAATTCACCGCAGTCAGGTAGGGATAATTCCAGGGCGCGACGACCAGTACCGTACCCATCGGCTCGCGTTTGATATGACGCCGAAAACCCGCGACAGGAGCGGGCTCTACCGCCGCCAGGGCTTCAGGCGCAATGGCGATCATGTGCCGGGCACGTTCTTCGAAGCCGCGCAACTCGCTGGCGCCAAAGCGTACCGGACGGCCCATCTGCCAGGCCAGCTCCGGCACGATCGCAGCCTGCATCGCCAGCATCGCGTCCACGGCGGCGCTACATAAAGCGGCGCGCTCGCTCAGTGGGCGGCGCTTCCATTGCGCCTGGGCGGCTGCGGCGGCAGTCAGAGCCTGCTCGATCTGCGCCGTGTCGGCGCAGCGGCGTTCGGCGTAGACCCGACCGTCGACCGGTGAGATGAGTTGAATCATTGCGGTCATGACTTTCTCATTAATGGATTGCTCAATAGCGCTCAAAGCCGCGCTGCAGTTCCCAATCGGTTATCCGCCGGTCGTACTCTTTCTGCTCCCACTCGGCGGTGTGCACGTAGTGATTGATCACTTCATCACCGAACGCCTCGCGCAACATGGTCGAGGCCCGGAGCGCGGCGCAGGCATCGCGCAGGGTCTTTGACACTTCAGGCAAGTGCTCGTCGAGGTAGGCATCGCCCTCAAAGGGCGGCGCCAGGCTGAGCTTCTCGTCGATACCGGCCAGGCCCGCGGCGATCAAGGCGGCGAAGGCCAGATAAGGGTTGAGGTCGGCGCCACCGATGCGACATTCAATACGGATGGCTTTGCTGCCTTCTGCGCACAAACGAAAGCCCGCGGTGCGATTGTCCCGACTCCACACCGCCCGTGTCGGCGCGAAGGTGCCGGCTTGAAAACGCTTGTACGAATTGATGTAGGGCGCAAGAAAACAGGTGATATCGTTGGCGTATTTGAGCTGCCCGGCCACCCACGAGCGCATCAGCGTCGACATGCCGAACTCAGCCTTGGGGTCGAAGAACAGCGGCTTTTTGCCATTCTTGTCCCACAGCGAATTGTGTATATGGCTGCTGGAGCCAGCGGCGTCATAGCGCCACTTGGCCATGAACGTGATTGCCTTGCCCTGCAGTTGTGCGATCTCTTTGCAGGCGTGCTTGATGATGACGTGGTGGTCGGCCATGGTCAGGGCGTCGGCATACCGGATGTTGATCTCTTCCTGGCCCGGCCCCCATTCCCCCTTGGAGTTTTCCACGGGAATGCCTGATGCCTGCAGATGTTTGCGTATCGCTCGGAGCACCGGCTCCTCGCGGGTGGTCTGCAGGATGTTGTAATCCTCGATGTAGTGGCCGGCCGTCTTTGGCTTGTGGTAGTTCCGCTCGTGGATTGCCTCGTAACTCTCGTCGAATAGATAGAACTCCAGCTCAGAGGCGAACATGCCGCTGTAGCCGCGCTCGCGCAGTCGCTCGACCTGTTTTTTCAGGATCGCCCGCGGGCTGTGCGGCAGGTCCCGCCTATGGTGATGATCGAGCACATCGCAGAGCACCAGCGCCGTGCACTCCAGCCAAGGCACGCGACGCAACGTGGCCATGTCAGGTTTCAGCACAAAATCGCCATAGCCTTTGCTCCAACTGGCAGCGGCGTAACCCGGCACCGGCTCCATGTCGATATCGTCGGCCAGCAGGTAATTGCAGCAGTGGGTTTCTTCATGGCCGCTGTCGATGAAAAACTCGACCTGGAATCGTTTGCCGACCAGTCGCCCCTGCATATCGACCATGCAGACCAGCACGGTATCGATCTCACCTGCGGCCGCAGCGCGTTTGAGTTCTTCGAAGCTAAGGAGTGGCTCGGTCATCACGTCAGTCCTGCGTGAAATGTTTGGGCCTGTCTGAAATAGCTGTTGCAGACGCTCTTCAGAAAAACCCAAAACCTGCAGGAGCGAGCATCGTGAGCAATGAGCTGCTGAAAGCGTAGCCCACAGTTGCTGTGCGCAAGTCTCGGTGATCGAAACCTTGCGGATCAGGAGCAGTTCCAGAAGCTAAAATGACAGTCAAGAGGGAGTGGCACCATGAGTGAATTCGTCAAGGTCGCCTGCGTGGGCGATATCGAACCGGGTACCGGCAAGACCGTGAATCTGGGGGGAACGCCTGTCGCGCTGTTCAATGTGGACGGCCAGTATTTCGCCATCCACAACACCTGCCCGCACGAAGACGGCCCGCTGGGAGAGGGAATACTCTGCGACAGCGTGGTGATCTGTCCCATTCACGCCTACGAGTTCGACGTCACCAGCGGCGAATGCCTCACAGAACCGGCTTATCGAGTCGAGCAGTTCGAGGTCCGGGTGGACGGCAACGACATCCTGCTGCGGCAATCGTCGGATGTTTGAACGCTGCGGACCCGCTTGAGTCGCAAGATATAGGGAAGGAGTATAGTTAAACGATCAATCGTCCTGCCAAAAGCAGGAGGGGTCAGTGATGAGCACCGACAATGCCAGGATCCGCGAACTCAGCAGCCGTGCCTACAAGTACGGCTTTGTCTCTGATTTTGAGAGCGACGCGGCACCGCGCGGGCTCAACGAAGACCTCATCCGCCTGATCTCGGCGAAGAAGAACGAACCACAGTGGCTGCTTGACTGGCGCCTGAAGGCGTATCGCCACTGGCTGACGATGCGCGAGCCCACCTGGCAGAACGTCCATTACGAGCCCATCGACTACCAGGACATCATCTACTACTCGGCGCCCAAGCCGAAAACACCGGGGCCCAATAGCCTCGACGAGGTCGACCCCGAGTTGCGCGAGATGTTTGGCAAGCTCGGCATCTCGCTCGCCGAGCAGGAGCGCCTGACAGGGGTAGCGGTGGACGCCGTTGTCGATTCAGTCTCGGTGGCGACCACCTTCAAGCACAAACTCGCCGAGGTCGGCGTGATCTTCTGCTCCTTCTCCGAAGCCGTGCAGAACCATCCGGAACTGGTGCGCAAGTACCTGGGTTCGGTGGTCCCCTACAGCGACAACTTCTTCGCCACACTGAACTCGGCGGTGTTTTCCGACGGCTCCTTCTGCTACGTACCCAAGGGCGTGCGTTGCCCAATGGAACTGTCGACCTACTTCCGCATCAACGCCGCGGACACCGGCCAGTTCGAGCGCACGCTGATCGTCGCAGAGGAGGGCGCCTACGTGAGCTACCTCGAGGGCTGCACCGCGCCGATGCGCGACAATAACCAGCTGCACGCGGCGGTGGTCGAGCTGGTCGCACTGGATAACGCCCAGATCAAGTACGCCACGGTGCAGAACTGGTACCCGGGCGATGCACAAGGACGCGGCGGCATCTTCAACTTCGTCACCAAGCGCGGCAAGTGCGCAGGCGCGCATTCGAAGATCTCCTGGACCCAGGTCGAAACCGGCTCTGCCATCACCTGGAAGTATCCGGGGGTGATTCTCCAGGGCGACTATTCGGTCGGCGAGTTTTACTCGGTCGCCCTGACGGCCAACCATCAGCAGGCGGACACGGGCACCAAGATGATCCACATCGGCCGGCACACGCGCAGCACCATCCTCTCCAAGGGGATTTCCGCCGGTCATGGGCAGAACACCTACCGCGGCCTGGTGAAGATCCAGAAGGCCGCGACCGGCGCCCGCAACCATACACAGTGCGATTCCCTGCTGCTGGGCAGCCAGTGTGGCGCGCACACCTTCCCTTATATCGAGGTGAAGAACGCGAGCGCTCAAGTCGAGCATGAGGCCTCCACTTCGAAGATCAGCGATGAGCAGCTCTTCTACTGCCGGCAGCGCGGCATCAGCGCGGAGGACGCAGTGCCGATGATCGTCAACGGCTTCTGCCGCGAAGTACTCAAGGAGCTGCCGATGGAGTTCGCAGTGGAAGCCCAGAAACTGCTGGGCGTGAGCCTGGAGGGCTGCGTGGGCTGAGGCCCGGGGTGGAGCATGCTCGAGATCAAGAATCTGCACGCCAGCGTCGAGGGCCGTGAAATCCTGCAGGGCATCACGTTGCGGGTCGACGCCGGCGAGGTGCACGCGATCATGGGGCCGAACGGTTCTGGCAAAAGCACGCTGGCCCAGGTGCTGGCGGGCCTTGATACCTACGAGGTCAGCGGCGAGGTGCTCTACGAGGGTCAGGATCTGCTCGCCATGCCGCCAGAAGCGCGCGCGGTCGCCGGCATCTTCCTCGCGTTCCAGTACCCGGTTGAGATCCCCGGCGTCGGCAACCTCTACTTCCTGCGTACAGCCCTCAACGCCGTGCGCAAGCAGCGCGGGCTCGAGGAGCTCGACGCGCTGGATTTCCTCGCGCTTGCCAAGGAGCGCATGGCGCTGGTCGAGATGGACCAGAGCTTTATGAACCGCTCCGTCAACGTGGACTTCTCGGGTGGTGAGAAGAAGCGCAACGAGATTTTCCAGATGGCGATTCTGGAACCCAAGCTGGCGATTCTCGACGAGACCGACTCGGGCCTTGACATAGATGCGCTGCGGATAGTCGCGGCCGGGGTCAACGCGCTGCGGCGCAAGGATCGCGCGCTGCTGGTCATCACGCACTACCAGCGACTGCTCGACTACATAGTCCCGGATCACGTCCACGTCATGGCCAACGGCCGGATCGTGCAGTCCGGCGACAAGGACCTGGCCGTCGAGCTCGAGAAGCACGGCTATACGAGCTACGAGCAGGGTCCTGCAACGCCAGGAGTCAGGCCATGAACACGGCTGCAAGCGTAGCGAGCGCGGCGTTCCTCGCCCGACTCAAACCCAGGGCCGACGCCCGGCATCCAGTCTGGCTGCAGGCGTTGCGCCGCGCGGCGTTCCAGTGGGTGGCCGAACAAGGCTTTCCCACGGCCAGGGACGAGGCCTGGAAGTACACGCGAGTCGCGCCCATCCTGGAGACCTCTTTCCAGCCAGCCGAGGCGGGCACGAGCCGGCGCCTGTCGGCCGCCAGCGTCGAGCGGCTCGCCGGCGACTACGGCGGTCCGCGGCTGGTCTTCGTCAATGGCTATTTCGCCGCTGAGTTTTCGGTGCTTGAGGAGCTCCCCCCTGGTACTCAGGTGATCCATTTCGCGACGCTGCTGCGTTCCGACAGCGGGGCGCTCGAAGCCCTGTTCGCCCATGCATTCCGCACGCAGCCGCAGGCCTTCACCGCGCTCAATGCGGCCCTCGCCGAGGATGGAGCGTTGGTGCAGATACCCGCCCACACGACGGTCGAAAAGCCAATCCACCTGGTGTTCCTCTCGGACCCGGGCGCCACGCCGCTGGTGACGCATCCTCGCACCTTGGTGCGGGTGGGGGCAGGGAGCCGCGCGACCTTAGTGGAAAGCCACGTCGGCAGCGGGGGAGACGTCTACCTCAGCAATGCCGTCAGCGAGGTGGTGCTCGACGCGGACGCTGCGCTCGAACACTACACGGTGCAGAACGACAGCACGGCGGCGTTCCATGTCGCGCTACTCAGCGTACGCCAGGCCCAGGGCAGTCATTTTGCCGCGCACTCCTTTGCACTAGGCGCGGCGCTGGCACGGCAGGAGGTGCGGGTCGTGCTCGAGGGCCCCGGCGCGGAGGTCGCCCTGAACGGTCTGTATCTGCCCCGTGGCGAACAGCACCTGGACAACCAGACGACCATCGAGCACCTGACGCCGCGCTGCACCAGCCGCGAACTCTATAAGGGCGTGATCGATGATCGCGGGCACGGGGTCTTCGACGGGCGGATCATCGTGCGCCCGGGGGCGATGAAGACGGATGCCAGACAGACCAACAAAAATCTTTTGTTGTCGACGTTGGCCCAGGTCAACACCCAGCCACGGCTGGAGATCTTCGCCGATGACGTCAAGTGCGCTCACGGTGCCGCCGTCGGCCAACTGGATGAGCAAGCTATTTTCTACCTGCGCTCGCGGGGGATTTCCCTGGCGGCGGCGCGATCTCTACTGACCTTTGCGTTCGTCAGCGAGATGCTGGAGCTTATTCACCCGGAGCCGCTGCGGGCCCATATGGAGCGACTGGTCGCGGCGCAGCTGCGGGGCCTGGAGGTGCCGGCATGAGTGACCTCGAAAGCAGCCTTCACACACTGCCGAAACAGCTCGACCTTGCGGCTGGCTACGACGTCGAACGCGTGCGCCAGGCGTTCCCGATCCTCGCGCAGCGGATCTATGGCAAGCCGCTGATTTACCTCGACAGCGCCGCGACCAGCCAGAAGCCGCTGGCGGTCATAGAGGCGATGTCGCGCTTCTTCCTGCAGGAGAACGCCAACGTGCACCGTGGCGTGCACTACCTCTCGGTGCGCGCCACCGAGGAGTACGAGAAGGCTCGGACCAAGGTCCAGGGCTTCCTCAATGCCGAGCACGTCGAGGAGATTGTCTTCGTCCGCGGTACGACCGAAGCGATCAATCTCGTGGCGCAAACCTATGGCAAGGCTCAGCTCCGCGCAGGCGACGAGGTGTTGATCAGCGCCATGGAGCACCACTCGAACATCGTGCCCTGGCAGATGCTCTGCGAGCAGACCGGCGCCCGACTGCGGGTGGCCCCCATCGACGACGCCGGCGAACTCCTGCTCGACGAGCTGGAACAGCTGATCGGGCCCAAAACCCGGCTAGTGGCCGTCACCCATGTCTCAAATGTGCTCGGCACCATCAACCCGATCCGGCGCATCGTCGAACTCGCCCACGCCCGTGGCGTACCCGTGCTGGTCGACGGTGCTCAGGCGGCCCCCCACGTTGAGGTCGACGTGCGAGCGCTAGGCTGCGACTTCTACGCACTGTCAGGCCACAAGATGTATGGTCCCACCGGCATAGGCGTGCTTTATGGCCGCCGCGAGCTGCTCGAAGCCATGCCGCCTTACCAGGGAGGCGGCGACATGATCCTCTCGGTCACTTTCGAGAAGACCGTCTACAACAAACCGCCGTACAGGTTCGAAGCGGGGACGCCGAACATGGCCGGCGCGATAGGCCTCGGCGCGGCGGTCGACTTCCTCGGCGAGCTGGGGCCAGAGGCCATTGCCGCCCACGAGCAGACTGTGCTGGCCTACGCACTGAAGGCACTTGCAGCGGTGCCCGGCCTCAGGCTGATCGGCACTGCAGCGGAGAAAGTCGGCGTGCTCTCGTTCGTCCTCGATGGCATCCATCCGCACGATATCGGTACCATCCTCGACCGCGAGGGGGTGGCGATTCGCACCGGGCACCACTGCGCACAACCCTTGATGAAGCGCTTCGGTGTGGCCGCCACCGCCCGCGCCTCGCTCGGCTGCTACAGCAACGAACAGGATATCGATGCGCTGGTGGCTGGCCTGGCGAAGGTCCAGGAGGTGTTCCGATGAGTAGCGATGAACTGCGTGATCTCTACCAGGACGTGATCATCGACCACGGCAAGCGGCCGCGCAATTTCCGCCAGCTCGAAGACGCTACCTGTACGGCAGAGGGCTTCAATCCGCTGTGCGGCGATCAGCTCAGGATCTATATCAAGCTCGCGGGCGGCGTGATCGAGGACATCGCCTTCCAGGGGGGCGGCTGCGCCATCTCCCAGGCGTCGGCGTCCTTGATGACCCTGGCGGTCAAGGGGAAGAAGCCGGAGGAGGCGCTGGCACTCTTTGTCCGTGTGCATACGCTGCTCACCGAAGGACCAAGCGCTCAGGTGACGTCCGCTGAACTCGGCAAACTCGCGGTGCTTTCGGGGGTATGGGCGTTCCCGGTGCGGGTCAAGTGCGCCACCCTGGCGTGGCACACGCTGCGCAGTGCCCTCGAAGGAGGCGGCTCACAGGTCTCGACGGAGTAAGCCATGGCAACCGATCTATTCATCCCCAACATTCGCCTCAGCGACTCGGCGCGGCGAATCTTGCGCGCCGCCCTGGCGGATGAGAGCGGGGTCTCGGTACGACTCAAGATCGACGAGCGTTTCGCTCATGAGTTGCTCTTCGAGCCCAGCGCCGAGGGCGATATCGCCGTCGAAACAGACGGCATCAGTCTGACGCTCGATCCCGCGAGCGCAGGGCGAGCCGATGGCCTGGCCATCGACTTCGTGTATGAACTGCGCGGCGCCGGCTTCCAGTTCGACAACCCGAACCAGCCGGGCCGTCCCCAGCCGATCGAGCTCACGCGGGACTGCGCGGCAACCCTGATTCCGCGCGGAGAGCAGCTGCAACTGAGGCGCGGCGAGCGTGTGGTGGTGACCCAGGCGCTCGGCGGCAGCTTCACGGTTCAGATCGCCGGGGGCCGGCTGGCGCGGATCACTGCCGGCGACGCCGACGCCTTGGGGCTGGATACTCGCCAGGGAGGGCAGCCCCAGGCGAGCGGCCAGCCGGCGGCCAGCGGCGCCTTCGACATCCAGCAGGTGCTCGACATGCTGCGGACCGTCTACGACCCGGAGATTCCGGTCAACGTGGTCGATCTCGGGCTGATCTACCAATGCGAAACCCGACCGCTCGCCGATGGCGGCCAGCGAGTCGAGATCAAGATGTCCATGACCGCGCCCGGTTGCGGGATGGGCGACGTGCTGAAGGAGGAGGCGCGCACCAGGGTCAAGACCATCCCCGGGGTCAGCCAGGTCGAGGTCGAGATCGTCTGGGAGCCGCCCTGGGATCAAAGCCGCATGTCCGATGCGGCCCGCCTTCAGCTGGGGCTGCTGTGAGGAACCGATTGTGAGGAGCCAGCGATGAGCAATCGACTCGCCAAAGAAACTTCGCCCTATCTGCGGCAACATGCAGAGAACCCCGTCGACTGGTATCCCTGGGGTGAGGAGGCGTTCTGCCGCGCGCGCGACGAGGACAAGCCCATCCACCTGTCGTTGGGTTATGCCGCCTGCCACTGGTGTCACGTGATGGCCCACGAGTCGTTCGAGAATCCGGACGTTGCGCACTTGATGAACGAGCGCTTCATCAACATCAAAGTCGACCGCCAGGAGCGGCCTGACCTCGACGACATTTATCAAAAAGTTGTGCAGATGATGGGGCAGGGTGGTGGCTGGCCGCTGACGGTATTCCTCACCCCGCAGCGCGAGCCGTTCTTCGGCGGCACCTACTTCCCGCCGCAGGAGGGCCATGGCCTGCCTGGATTCACTCAGCTCCTGCTTGGGCTGAGCGAAGCCTGGCAAAACAATCGCGTGGCACTGCGGCAGAACGTCGAACAGTTCCTCCAGGGTTACCGCACCCTGGACACGCTCATGCTGGAGGGCGACACGCCGCTTGAGCAAGACCAGCCGGCCACCGCCGCCCGGCTGTTCGCCAAGAACACCGACCCTGTGCACGGTGGCCTGGGCAACGCACCGAAATTTCCCAACGTGGCCTGCCATGATCTGGTCCTGCGCCTCTATCAGCGCCTGCACCAGCCGGACTTGCTACAGTCCCTGGAGCTGACCCTCGATCGCATGGCCGCCGCTGGGCTCTACGACCACTTGGGCGGTGGCTTCGCTCGCTACTGTGTGGATGAGCGCTGGGCCGTACCGCATTTCGAAAAGATGCTCTACGACAATGGCCAGCTCGTGAAGCTCTATGCCGACGCCTATCGTGCGACCGGCAAGCCTGCCTGGCGGCGGGTGTTCGAGGAGACGATCGACTACACCCTGCGTGACATGACGCACCCTGAGGGCGGCTTCTACGCCAGCGAGGACGCGGACAGCGAGGGTGAAGAAGGCAAATTCTATGTGTGGACACCCGCGCAGGTGCAGGCCGTACTCGGCGCCCCGGACGCCGCGCTGGCCTGTCGGGCCTACGGTGTGACCGCCACCGGCAACTTCGAGCATGGCAGCACCGTGCTGCATCGCGCAGCCACACTGGACGCGGCACAGGAAGCGCAACTGGCGGACCTGCGCGGCAAGCTGTTGGTGGCGCGTGCCCAGCGCATTCGTCCGGGGCGCGACGAGAACATCCTCACCAGCTGGAACGCGCTAATGATCCAGGGCCTCTGCGCCGCCTATCAGGCGACCGGAACCGCAACCCATCTGGACGCCGCGAGGCGCGCCGCCGACTTCATTCTGGACCGACTTTCGACTCCCGAAGGTGGCCTGTACCGGGCTTGGCGGGAGGGCACACCGAAGGTTCCAGGCTTCCTCGATGACTACGCCTTCCTCGCCAACGCCTTGATCGATCTCTACGAGTGCGACTTCGATCAGCGTTATCTCGAACGCGCCACACAGCTGGTCGAGCTTATCCTCGAGAAGTTCTGGGAGGACGGACTCTACTTCACGCCCAGCGATGGCGAGACACTGGTGCACAGGCCACGCGCACCGCACGACAATGCCTGGCCGTCGGGCACCTCGACCAGTGTGTTCGCTTTCTTGCGACTCTTTGAACTAACCGGCCGCGAGCTTTACCGTGAGCGTGCCGAGCAGGTGTTCGCGAGGTACCGCGCCGCAGCGGCCCAAAATCCCTTCGGCTTCGCCCATCTCCTGGCGGCGCAGGACTTTGTACAGCGTGGCCCGATCAGCATCGTCATCGCCGGCGAACGCTCCGCCGCCAGCACCTTGGTGACGAGCCTGCAGCGCCGCTACCTGCCGGCACGCGTCCTTGCTTTCGCAGAGGATGTGCCGATCGGCGTGGGCCGGCAGACGGTCGCGGGGCAAACCAGCGCCTATGTGTGCCGAAACCGCACCTGCAAAATCCCGGTTACCAGTGCCGCTGAGCTCGTAGAGCGCTGCCTGGAGTGAAAGGCGAGAACTGAGTCGCATCTCCAACGCGAGGAGTCAAAGATGGAAAGGAATAGAGAGCACAACACGTACCAACGTCTCAAACAGCAGTACCCGGATTACTTTGGCGCTGTGGAGGCCTTGGGTACAGCTGCGCGTCATGCCGGCCCGCTGGAGGAGAAAGTCGTCCAGCTGATCCAGCTCAGTGCCGCGGCGGCCATCCGTTCTGAGGGCGCAGTGCACAGTCATACCAGACGGGCGATGGAGGCAGGCGCTACGACAGAACAGATCCATCACACACTGATCTCATTGACGAGCACGATTGGTTTCCCGACCGTTGTTGCGGCCATGAGCTGGGCGGACGATGTGATTGGGAGAGGAAGAAAATCTGAGTAAAACGAGCCTGGCGTGAACCCGAGACTCGTTTTTATGTTCAATGAGTTAGCGTTTTTTATACAAAAGCTGCAGAAGGCTGCAATCTTTTTGAGCTTCACGCGCGCAATGTATGAGTCATGCGTAGCGCCAGCAGGCTACTGGCAACGATCACCCCGGCCAACAGGTACAGCGCGGCGTCGGCAGGCCGGTGAGGGCGCCCATGGTGGCGATGGTCAGGTCGAGGAATGCGATGGCCGGATGCGAGGCGAAGTTGACGGCGATCAGCAGACCCGCCGCGCCCATCAACATCGGTACCACCAAGTGCCATCTGGGCAACGTCGCCACAGCCTCGCTAACACCATGAATGCCGCCGCGCAGCAATACTACTGTTATCGCAAGTGACGGTAGCACGCTGCATCATCACCTCAAATCTTCAACCCGCGATAACTCAGCGGCGATCCGGTCGATCAGCGCCCGAACCCTTCTTGGCTGAACACGAGTGGGTGGATAGACGATCTGTAGCGCGGTGGTACCAACGGTGAAGTCAGACAGTAGTTCAACGAGTCGACCCGCATTGAGATCCGCGCGCACGTCCCATATCGATTTCAGACAAATTCCGTAACCGGCCAAACACCACTGCCTGACCAAGCCGCCGTCGTTTGTGACCCTTCTGCCGCGAACAATGACACGGTGTTCCTCATCCTCGTTCTTGAATGTCCACTCCCGCGAAATATTCATGCCGAAACGCATCACCAGGCATTCGCCGTTCGAGGCTCTGACACCTTGCAACAACGGCCGTAACATGAGGCATATTGATGGCCCCCCGATCACAAAATTGTTGTCAAAATCCCGGCCTTTCAAAAGGTTAGGTATTTGGAGGATGCGAATTTGGGGATTTATCCTGGCTGTGACTGTTTTGGCTTTCGGCGCAATTTCGGCCCAGGCACGGGAGCTGAGCGAGAGTGAAAGGTTCGTGTGCAACTGGGGTTCGGTGATAGCTGGAGGCGCTCAGGAATCAAAGCTTTCTGGAATCAGTCTCTACGGTGCACGCAGGAAGCTTCAGGATCGCAGGTTTGCTCGACCCGGGATGCGCATGATGGCCTTGGGGATCACGGAGCAGACCTATTCCAGTCCTTCGCGCATGAAGCCTGCCGGCGTCAAGCAAACGTACTATCAAGAGTGCATCAGGCATGAGCTGGCGCGAAGGTAGACTTTGAGCCAGCGGCGGTTTCTCTGCCATGTGCTTCGGGGCAGGCCCAAACCTCGTAGCGTACTCAGTAAGATCGTTTTGATTACAAGGGCCCTGCGTGGGTCCTTTTTTGTTTTGCGAGGGTGAGTCATGGACGCAAACCGTGAGACAGAGCAGTTTTCTAAGCTTTGGGCTATAGCCGGACGCCTGTTCTTGATTGATCCAGCAGAGCGCTGTTCGGATCTATTCTCAGGGGGCAGGCCAGCACGCAGGCTGGCCTTATTTCTGTCTCGGGAGTGATTAACGGTTTTGCGGAGTGCCGCCGCCGATCTGCCACACAAAGGGTGGCTCGGTGCCGTTGATTTCCCAGTCATCAATGATCCGCTCTTTGTAGATCAACGGATTGTGTGAGGCCGCGGTGCGGGCATTGCGCCAGTGCCGGTCGAGTTGCAGGGTGACGCGGGGGGTCGATGCGCCCAAGGCATTGAACAGATCGCTTGTGGCGCGAAGCACCAGCTCAGAAATCGCCACTTGCCCTTGGGCCGACTCGAGCTCAGCGGCAATGTTGGCCTCGCGTTCGGCCTGCTCGTCCTTGCCGAAGTGCGCAACATACGCCCGCTGCGAGGCGTGCGCGGCGCGCAGGGCAGTCGCTTCGGCGGCGTAGACCTGGCATAGGCCAGGTTGAAGCCGTCGATACCGCCTACGTCCACCCAGCGCTCCAGCTCGTCGGACACCGTTTTAGGGCCGCCCACCAACACGGGGCCCAGGCCACCGATGCTGCGGTGTTTGATAATGTCGCGCGGTGTCCACTTGCGGTCAGGGTCTGCGGTGGCGAGCAACTCCAGCACTGAACGGATGCTGTCATGCGTACTTCCCCAGGTTGCGCCTGCTACACCTTCACGCATTTGTGAGCGAAGTCGAACTCACCGAAAAAGAGTGGTTTGAAGGGATTCAGTTTCTGACGGAAACGGGCCATAAATGTGATGGGTTAGTGAGACAAGAGTTTATTTTGCTGTCGGACACTCTCGGCGTTTCCATGCTGGTAGATGCGATTAATCATCGGCACAGCGATAACGCTACCGACACCACAGTATTCGGACCGTTTTACATCGATGGGATGCCAGACAGGTCCTTCGGTGAAAATATGGCGTTCACCCCGGGAGAGACCGCATTGGTCAGGGGCAGGGTGGTCGATACTCACGGCAATGGTCTTGCCGGAGTAGTATTGGACGTCTGGCAAACCGCTGAGAACGGAATGTATTCAGGCCAGGATAGTACGCAGCCTTTTGGTAATCTGCGCGGGCGCTATCGCACAGATGCTGAGGGCTATTTCGCCATCCGCACAATCGTTCCGGTGTGTTACCCCATTCCCACTGATGGCCCGGTCGGACGCATGCTAAATGCGGCCAATCGTCACCCTTGGCGCCCAGCTCATCTGCACTTCATGATCGACGTACCGGGCTATCGAAAGCTGGTTACTCATTTGTTCAATCATGATGATCCGTACCTCGAATCCGATGCGGTATTTGGCGTTAAGCAATCTTTAAAAGTCATCTATGAACAGCGCGTTACTCACGACGATTTGTCTGCCAATGTGGACATTCAACTGCCGTTCAAACGTGCGTGTTACGAATTTGTAATGGAAGCTGAGTGATCCATGGGACAGTTTTTTGCAGTATTCGCAACGGACAACTCAGCCTCTCAGGCTTTGCGTCAACGCTTGAGACCACTTCATCGTGAACATCTGCGCGCGACTGAAACTCATCGTGTAATTGTCCGTTTCGGCGGCCCAACTCTTGATGAAAATGTCCTTGCAAAGGTGCTCAATTGGAGGCAGTAGAGGTGCACTGTCTAGATGGGATGATCATTCAAGTCGAAAGTGAACACCATGGGTAAGAGCGTGACTAATCTCATCGAATAACGATTCAAGCCGAAAGCTACCTTCGGCTTTTCGTATGTGTGCCCGACGTCCATAACCTTCAAATCCTAGCGTCTGTTATCCAACGCGCTTTGAATCAATAGCTTTGGCTGTTTGAATCGACCTAATTTCGCTACGCTCTGTAATTCGCTAGTATTCGCCTAGGATCGATTAGTCAAACGCCAAGCCGGATCAGATAATTTGGCTATGAGAAAATCCGCTAGCACATCCACTTTGGCTGGCCGGGTGCGAGCGGTCGGCGTCACAAAATACAGTCCTCCCTCCTGCATGCTCCACTCTGGCAGTACCACTTGAAGTCTTCCATCGCGTAGATATTCACTGGCGACAAACTCTGGAAGCTCAGCTATCGCAATTCCTGCAAGTACGGCAGGGATTAAGGCTTCCACATTTGTGACGCGCAGAGAGCCATTGGGGGAGACGCTGACCTCATCCCCTGATTTATTGAGTAAGCGCCAGACGTCACTCTGGGCTCGATAGGCGTATCCCAAGCAATTTCGACCTACCAGATCATGAGGGTGTTTTGGGTGACCATGCTGTTCAAGGTATCTAGGAGACGCCACAAGATACCGAGCAACCCGGCTAATTCGTCGTGCTACTAGAGATGAGTCGGGTAATATTGCGATCCGCATCGCAGCATCAAAGCCTTCCCCAATGAGGTCGACTGACGCGTCGGACAAATGAAGATCGACTGACACTTCGGGATAAGCGAGAAGAAATTCCGGTAGAGTCGGGGCAACCCAGCGGACGCCGTAAGTCATCGGTATCGCCAATCGCACGAGCCCTCTAGGTTGTGACGAAAGTTCGCGTGCAATACCCTCCGTCTCTTCCGCCTCTCGGTACAGGCGACTAGCGCTTTCCGCTATGCTGCGGCCAAATTCTGTGAGTGCGAGCTGTCGGGAGGTCCGATTTAAAAGACGGGCACCTAGCCTTTCTTCCAAGCGACCAACTCCTCGTGAAACCGTTGCGACGGAGACACCCATCACCCTCGCAGCAGCCGCAAAGGATCGCTCCTCAGCTACCTTTGCAAACATCGCTAATCCTTCAAAATCTGGCATCTTTGACATCGACATTTCTGCAATGATGGTTTGCAATCAATTCTATTTCGAAAGGTAGGGTTCGTCGATATTCTTTGGGGGCATGCCGAGATAAGGGGAAAATTCACTCACTTCGCTCATAACATTATGTTTTTAATTGCCTTTCTGTTTTTTCGAAAACTCGGCTTCAGGACTTGGGGCTAGGTTGATGGTTTACGTCGTAATAACGAGCCAGCGGCGTTTTCTTCGAAGGCTCTAGCCTCTTCGATATAGCCGTGTACGGTGCCATCGTGCCGCCAGCCACCTTGCCGTTTAATTTCCAGAAAGTCCGCCCCAGCCCGATGGGCGCTAGTGGCCAGTCCACGGCGCAGACTGTGGCTGCTCATCTCAGGCACATACGACAGCCCTGCTGCTTCGGCACGGGCCGACAGGATGGTATTAACGCTACCCTCGTGCAACGCCACCTCGCCGACGCTGCCCCAGCGGCTGATGCGCCGGAACAGTGGGCCCTGCTCGATCTGAGCAGCATCCAACCAGCACCGTAGTGCCTTCGCTGGGCAGCAGACGCTGTCGCCGTACGGGATTGCCTTATCCAGTCCTTCTCCACCCTGATCGGTTTTGGAGCGCGGCAGCGTGATCTGCAGTCCCTCCCGCTCCCACTGAAGATTTTCCACCTCCAGCGTGACCAGTTCTCTGCGCCGGAACGCGCCGAAGTACCCCACCTGTAGCAGCGCGCTGTCACGCCGGGCGGCGAGCCCTTCGAGCGTGTCCAGGTTGCGCCACGATGCGTTCAAGATCCTCCAGCAGCAAGGCCTTGGCTTTTTGTCGAGGGCGCCCATGCACTCGCTCAATCCCGCGCAAGGTTTTCCGCACCGTGGCGCTGTTGGTTGGGTCAGGAAAGCCCTGATAGCGGTGCCATTGCGACAGCGCCGTCAGGCGCAGGGCCAGGGTGCGCGGGTTCAATACTTCCGCGAAGAACAATAGATAACGAATCGCTGCGGCTTCATTGCACGGCAGCATGCCGCCCCAGGCGAGAAAGTGGCGGATGGCCGAGCGGTAGGTGCGCCGGGTGTTGTCGGAAGTGGCGGCTGCCAGAAAACGTTGATGTTGCTGGGCCAACTGCTCGGGCGTGGCGAGCGTACCGGGGGTACGCAGCAGCGCAATCGGTTCGTCGAGCGGGACTGGAGGGACACTGTCGTCGTTATTACTGGTCGTCATCACGAAACGCCTGTTTAGGCCGTGTGTACCGCCGATTATAGAAGCAAATGTCGATCGTGAACGGCTAACCCACGATAAGTAACCTTATCGTGAGTGAGAAAGCGTTTTTTTCGTTGTGGTCTATTCTGTACTTTAATCGATGTATTACGTTTCCGATAATACGGTACGAAAAAATCCGAGGTGTCCATGGCCCGTTCAGGTGTCCTCTACGTGCATGTCGCCAACGCGGCGGCCCGCCTCGCGGCCGAAGGCCACAACCCCACGATCGACAGCATCCGAGCCGCCTTGGGCGGGACCGGCAGCAAAAGCACGATTGCCCCCTTGTTAAAGCGCTGGAAAGCCGCACACCCCAACACACTGGCCCAGGCCGAGCTCGGCCTTCCTGCCGAATTGGTGCTAGCCCTGAAGGGCGTGTATGAAAAAGTCCAGGCCGAATCCGCTGTGCAATGCGAGCAGGCTGAGCAGTTGTATCAAGTAGCTACCGCTGCGCTGCAGAAGCAGTTGCAGCAAGTGCTCATCGAGCATGACGCCTTACTCACCATTCAGGAGCAGCAGACCCAGGCGCTGGCCGCTGCGGCTACGCGCAGCCAAGGGCTGGCTGACACCGTGCAGCGTCAGGAGATTGCCCTAGCCAGCCTGGGCAGTGAAAAGAGCGGGTTCGAACAACGTCTGGCTGATCGCGTCACCGAGGTGGCCGCACTGACCCAACAACTGCAACAAGCGCAGGTTCAGTTCGAGCATTATCAAGCGTCGGTCGCGCAACAACGTGCAGACGAGCGCCAAAGCGCTGAACAACGCCTGCACCGCCTGGAACACGAACTGACTTTGACCCGACAACGCTTGTTCGACCAGCAGACTCGCCTGGGCGAACTGAAGGCTCAGGAACAACAGCTGGCACAGGGCAATGAGCATTTACAAAGTACCCTGCTTACAACCCAAGAGGCGCTCACCCAGAACCGCAGCGCACAGGAGCACCTGATACTTCAACTCACCGAATTAAAACAGACGCATCAGGCACTGGAGCAGCGTCATGGTCAAGGCGAGCAGCTTTTGGCTGAGGCGCGGACGAACCAGGCGGTGATCGAGCGGGAGCGAAGCCTGCTGGTGGAACGCTTAACCCAGGTTGAAATCCAATTGACTGAGTTGGTCACAGAGAAGCAGTTTCTCCTGCAAGACAATGCGGTGCTCGCCAGTCAACTTTCGGAGTTCGGGGCCAAGGGCGGCCAGCTCTGAACATGGCCATTGGAGCATATTGCTGACAGCTTTGATTTCTATGGCGTTACCCAGGAGTTTCGCGACATTGCATGGCGTTTTTTCGAAAACTAAGTACTGGTTTAAGCACGTCAGTTCAAGTCCTTTAGTACCTTGTAACTTCGAGCGACCCTGCTATAGGATGATTAAAGGAGATGGCATTCCTCCTCTAACCGCCTTCGTGCTGATGATGCCTGACCATACATTGCCTCGGGCTTCCTTCGGATTCGCGGTCACCCGCGACACCCTTGCCTCTGGCTAACACTTCCCCTTGCCGGGTGTGTAGAGGACTTTCACCTCCAAGTCGTCCGACTTCACCACCACAGTGAGCCGAACAGCGCCAGTCACGGCGCTACACGCCATGCCTGGCGCACAATAAAAACGGCCCATCACCAGGATGGGCCGTTCTTTAACCGAGTGTCACATCATTCAGCAGGTAATCAGTTGATTACAGGAAGTTGATTGGGTAGTCGGTGATCAGGCGGAAGTCGTTGACGTTGCCTTCGCTCTCGGCAGCATTGGCACGGTGCCAAGCCTGGCGTGCACGGATGGACAGGTTTTTCAGAGGACCAGACTGTACAACGTACTTGGCTTCCAGGTTGGTTTCGAAGTGATGCCCGTCTGAGCCATAGCCGTTATTGAGCGCATATGCAGCGTTCATATGGGTACCGTCGATACCTTCGCCATGGGCATAACGAACCATGAAGCTCAGGCCTGGGATGCCGTACTCGGCCATTTTGATGTCATAACGAGCCTGGAGGGATCTTTCACCCGGGGCGTTGAAGTCGGAGTACTCAATCGAGTTGCTCAGGAAGATCGACTCGGTACCGCGGTTTTTGTCACCCGCACCGATGTAGTCGAATGGCTCGTTGCCGTTGATCTTCTGGAACGCCAGAGTCACGGTGTGTGCCTTCAGGAACGAATAGGCTGCTGCCAGCGAGTAGGCGGTGTTGGAGATCTTGCCTGCTTTCGCCGCGCCGGTGTCGGTGGTGCGATAGAGGTTGAAGTCGAAGTTCAGAGACTGATCGGTTGCCAACGGAAGGGTGTAGTTCGCGTTGGTGTAGTACTGATTCCACGTGTCTTGGGCCTTGGCACCGTAGAGGGATACGCTCAGGTATCTCATTGATACCGTACTTACCACCCACGTAATCAATGCTTCTGATCGGAGTACCGCCGTATTGGCTAAAGAGGTTGCCTTGCAGTGTGGTGTTGTCCTCGCTGCTGCTGGCGTAGAAGTGACCGGCGTCCAGATCGAGGTCTTTGATTTCGCTGCTTTGCAGTTGGAAACCTCGGCCATCGACAGGTTAAGCGGAGGTAGCAACATCTTGAGTAATGCGGCTCTTCGTTCGTTTGAATAATACGCCACGGTCGATCTCTTTCCGCCCCCGATATGACTTTTCAGGACAATCCGCAAAGGCGACAACTATCCTGACACCGGGGGTAGCTGTTGTCGTTTCCAGTATTGGTGCTATTGCGGGGTAGGTTGAGCGAGCCACCCTCATTGTCAAGACCATAGAGTTTGTAAGCAGCATCACCAAAGCCTTCAACCTTGACACCGACAGTCCCTTGAGTGTAGCCGGAGCTGAATTTGCCCCGGATGCCTTGGGTCCAGTCGATTGAGTCTTTATTACTTTTTCCAACTTTTTGATCCTGCCTGGTCCGATTGAAGTAGAAGTTCTCCAGAACCACACCAGCCTTGGCGCCTCCAACAAAACCCGGGGCATCAGCCTGGTCGGTTACGAACGGTTCGGCCATGGCCAGTTGGGAACCCGCCGCAGAAACAGCCAGGGCGATCATGCTCCACTTCATTACGCGCATCGTCATTTGCTCCGTTTTTATTAGGAAGAATACTGCCGTCCCACCGGTATTTTATCTGGGCGGCTCTTTCTTTTTTATTTTTGCGTCGGCTTTGTATCAGGTCGGTGTGTGTCGGGTAAACCGCGTTTTCAGTGTGTTGCTGATTTTTATGGCAATTGAGATCCGTTTGCAGATTTATTTTTTTGTCGGATTTGAAGTGCCGCCTCAATATGGGGCGTCATGGCTTGCATCCGTATCTGCATCTGCGCTGGATTGCTGTATTTCTTTATTGCTGTGTTCTATTTTGGTGCGTTACGTGCATTATTTTCGCTCAATCTTTTTTCTTCTGTTGCGGCAAATACCCCAGCGCGGGTGCCTCTGGTCTTAGGGGGGTGTCACTTCTGAAATTTTTGCGGAGCGAGACAGAAGGAAGGTATAAGTATCCTGCTGTAGGGTGAAGGCGCTTGTTCGATGTGCATCGTACGAAAAATCATGCTACGGTGACAGTCGGCTCAAAAAAGCGATGTTTTTTCCGAGTCCTTTTTGGCACATGATTTGTTTGCGCTAGGCGCCGCACGGAAGCAAGTGGCAAGAAATTTTATTGAGGGTGTCATACATCCTTAATATATAACTGAAATCTGCAATGTCGTAGGAGGCAATATATATTGCTGGAGAAGGCATCACGGTAACGGAGCTAAACAAAGTGCGATTTTTTCTGAGTCGGACAGTGTGAGAGTTTGATAAAAACAATGAAAACAATGAAAGCGCTGGAGAGAGATATGAAAGTTGGTTCTTCCAAGCAGTCCATGCCGGACAAGGATGAGGTATCCACTAAATTCTGGCCGTACGGCTGGTGGAAGATCATAGAGATTCGCATCGGTATCATACCGCTGCCGGTGTACCTGCTGCTGCTGGCATTGCTCGGTGGATTCGCCTTCACCGACAAGGTGCCAACCGATATTTCCGTGTCGATCGCCATTCTGGCGATAGGCGGTTATAGCTGCAGCGAACTCGGCAAGCGCCTGCCCTTTTTCCGCAATATCGGTGCCGCCGCGATTTTCGCCACGTTCATTCCCTCGTTTCTGGCTTTCCAGCATCTGGTGCCGGATCTGATTCTCAAGAATGTGACGGAATTTACCAAATCGTCCAATTTCCTTTATCTGTTCATTGCGTCGATCATTGTCGGCAGTATCTTCAGCATGGATAGAGCGGTGCTCATCAAGGGCTTTCTGAAGATATTCGTGCCGCTCGCTGCCGGCACCGTGGCGGCGGCCATCGTCGGCACCCTGGTCGGCACCTTGTTGGGCTTGGGCGCCTTCCACACCTTCTTCTACCTGGTCGTTCCGATCATGGCAGGCGGCGTTGGCGAAGGCGCGATCCCGTTGTCGATCGGTTATGCCGCCATCCAGCATGTGTCCCAGGGTGATGTTTTCGCGCAAGTTCTGCCGCCGGTGATGCTGGGCAGTCTGACGGCCATTCTGCTGTCCGGACTGTTGAATGCCTATGGCAAGAAACATCCGCACCTGACCGGCGAAGGCCGTCTGCAGCCGGGCGAGCACGATGACATGGAGCCGAGCGAAGAAATCCTGCCGGGCCATATGGATATCTCCCATATCGCCGCGGCCGGCATCACCGCCATCACGTTGTACATGGTCGGTTTGATGGCCTTCAAATTGTTCGGATTTCCGGCGCCGGTCGCCATGTTGTTTGTCGCGGTTGTGCTTAAGCTGTCGCGCGCGGTGTCGCCGCAATTGCAGCAAGGTTCGTTCGTCGTCTACAAGTTCTTTTCGACGGCAGTGACTTATCCTTTGCTGTTCGCGATCGGCGCCGTCATGACACCGTGGGACAAGCTGGTCGCTGCTTTCAATTTGCCCAACCTGATCACGATCGTGGCAACGGTGGTGACCTTGATGGCGACGGGTTTTGTGGTCGGGCGCTGGATGAAAATGTATCCGATCGAGACCGCGATCGTGAACGCTTGCCATAGTGGCCAGGGCGGCACCGGAGACGTGGCGATCTTGACCGCCGCCAACCGCATGCAGATGATGCCGTTTGCGCAAATCGCCACGCGCATCGGCGGCGGTATCATGGTGACATTGGCGTTGATCGCCATCTCTCAGTTGACATAAGAAAACCCCGGGCCGGGTTTCACTCGGTCTGTTTGATGGAGTGCAAGCGACGAAGTGCGGGACTGTGCTTCGTCGCTGCTCTCCCATCGTCTTGCTCTTTTTCCTCGGTTTTGTAACCGCCATCGCAAGTTTTTCGATCTGTTTACGACAGACAAAAGCCCCCTCCAGGTCTGGAATATATCCAGTTTCAACAACACTCATGGATATGGGGGTGGAGTGCGTTTTTCTGAAGACTTCAGTGTGGCGTGTTTGGGCGAGGTAAAGTGTCAGTGCTTATGAAAAGGCTATTTCGGATTAATGATTCCGTCAGGCTCGCCGTTGATTTGACAGAGCATGTTTTGATCGGGGGTGATTCGGCTGTTGTAATGCAGTCGGAATGGCGGGACTGCAAGTAATAATGTTTCCTAAAGGCGCGCAATCTGCACGTGTGAGCACATCTAATGTTGATATCGTGTATGCATTTGACCAAAATTAACCAGGCGGTAGAAGGTGTTAGACGTCTCGGTTGGCTAGGGGCGGCTTACTGGAAGCGAATAAAAAAAATATCCGAAGAACTCTGGAGAAAACAAGATATGCAGCGGAAATTGTTGGGTTGTGCAACTGCAATATGGGCCTTGAGCTTAATTGCCACTTCAGTGAGTGCTGCTGATCTGAAACAGATCGGAAAATTGGAAATTCCAGGCGAACCTCTCAACGGTTTCGACATCACCTACGTCGATCAGGCAACCAACCTTTACTATTTGGCCGATAGATCCAACAAGTCTGTCGACGTGTTCGATGTCACCAGCGGCAAAATGGTCGACCGGCTGCTCGGCGGATTCGTAGGGCAATTGAAGAGCAGCTCTGTATCGGGTCCGAACGGTATCGTCGTCGCTGGCGGCGATTTGTGGGCCGGCGACGGCGACAGTACTGTGAAGGTCATCGACCTCAAGACGAAAAAAGTCACTGATACCCTTTCGACCGGCGGAAAGGCCCGGGTTGACGAGATGGCATACGATCCAGACGCCCACGTTGTGATTGTCGGCAACAATGCTGACGAGCCGCCGTTCCTGACGCTGTTCTCGACCGAGGCCGGGCATAAAGTCGTGTCCAAGATTGTTTTTGAGGATGCCACGGACGGAGTCGAGCAGCCTATCTACGATGCTGTGACGAAGAAGTTCTATGTTTCGGTTCCCGAGTTGAAGAAGGATAAGGCCAAGGGCGCAGTCGCCGTCATCGACCCGAGCAGCGGCAAGCTCGAGAAACTGATGCCTGTGGATGACTGCCATCCCAATGGGCTGGTGAAAGGACCTGGCGCAAATCTGCTGTTGGGTTGCGACGCCGGGAGCAAGGACGGCGGCTTGAAGCCGGTGCTCGTGGTCATGAAAACCGACGGCTCGGTGGTCAAGGTCATTCCCGGTCTCGGTGCAGCCGACATGGTCGCCTACAATCCGAAAGTCAATCAATATTACAGCGCTTCGCGCAACATGCCGGGTGCCCCGGAACTCGGCGTCATCGACGCGAAATCCAACAGCCTCGTCCAGCGCATAAAACTGCCTGGCGGCACCCCGCATTCGGTCGCTGTCAGCGAGAAGAATAACCACGTCTTCGTGCCGCTCGGCGCGAAGGGTGGTGGCTGTGATGGTTGCGTTGCCGTCTTCGAACCAGGTAACTGATTTTTCATCCTGATCGTCCAGCCTTGCGCGTCGCCAATACAGGCGGCGCGCAAGGCTGTCGGTCGTCTGTGTATCCAGAAAAAGCGCTTGATCGGTATCGTCTCGAATGCTGATGCGCAATAGCTTTTGCCTTTCCTCCCATTGCCATCCTCGTAATGTACCTGACCTGTATAAATTCCAGCAGGGAATGCAACGAGATGGCCTCACTCGCGCCGGGTCTGCTTACGTTTTCCGGTGTACTCGAGTCGGCGAAGAACATCTGTTTCATCAGGGTTTAAATGTTCGGTTCGTGTGAGGTAAGTAAGTTTTTTTCAGAATTTCCCTAATAAATGTACAGCTCCTGCCGATAGTCAGTCCAAGCCTGCTATCGATGGAAGGAGTGGGTCGGCACTGTCGATATAGCCTGTTGCTATCTGGTGCGTCTCCGGTATGGAAGCAGGTATCCTCACATCTATAAGAGAGCAGTCCATGTCCCTACGAAATATGAAAATCGCTCCTCGCGCCTTTCTCGGTTTCGCATTCATTGCATTACTGGTGATTGTGCTAGGGGTCTTTTCCCAAACTCGTATGACGGTGATTCGTCAAGCGTCCGTTGATATGTATACCAATCAACTGCCCAGCGTGAAATATCTGGACAATGTGGGCGAATACATTCTACGTATGCGTATTGTGTTCTACCGGATTCTGATCAACCGTGAGCCCGAGTCCTTGCAGAGCGAGTATCCGCGCATCGTTGGTCTGATCGACAAAGTTCGCAAGGACGAGAAAGCCTACGCAGATTTACCGGCTGATGGGGATGAGCTGGCCAAGTACAAGGAGTTCGCGGCGACGCTCGATAGTTATATAGGGGGCCTGAACCAGGCGTTGGAGCTGTCGCGCCAGAACAAGGTCGAGGAGTTGGGTAACCTAATGAAAAACCAGCTCAAGGCCAATTCGGATGTGATGGAGGAGCAGCTCAAGCTGTTGGTGGATATCAACATGAAGGGGGCCACGGACGCATCGAACGCAGCTGACGAGCAATATAGCAACGCCAGCCTCGGCATTCTTCTGGTCTCGGCTCTGGCGGCGGCGATGACCGTGCTGCTGGCTTGGCTGTTGACCCGCAGCATCGTCGTGCCGCTGAACAAGGCGGTCGAAGCGGCTGAAACCATTGCCGGCGGTAACCTGACCAAGGCCATTGTCGCCGAGGGCAAGGATGAGCCGGCCCGTTTGCTGACAGCGTTGTCGAAGATGCAAGGCAATCTGCGCAAGACCATCGAACAAATCGCAGGTTCGGCCACCCAGTTGGCATCGGCGGCCGAAGAGCTCAGCGCCGTGACCGAGGAGTCGTCCCGCGGGCTGCAGCAGCAGAACAACGAAATCGAGCAGGCGGCCACGGCGGTCAACGAAATGACCAGCGCGGTCGAAGAGGTGGCGCGCAATGCGGTGTCGACCTCCGAAGCTTCGCAGCAGTCCAATCAGGCGGCCCGTGATGGACGCGATCGTGTCGTCCAGACGGTGGAGGCGATCCAGGCCATGACCCTGGACGTGCAAAGCACCTCGGTGCTGATCGAAGGGTTGGCGACCCAGGGCCGGGATATCGGTCAGGTGCTGGATGTGATCCGTGCCATCGCCGAACAGACCAACCTGCTGGCCCTCAACGCTGCCATCGAGGCCGCTCGCGCGGGCGAGGCCGGCCGTGGCTTTGCGGTGGTCGCCGATGAAGTGCGGGCGTTGGCCCATCGCACCCAGCAGTCGACCAAGGAAATCGAGCAGATGGTCGCCGGGATCCAGAACGGCACCGGCCAGGCCGTGCAATCGATGCAGCAGAGCAACCAGCGGACCCAGAGCACCTTGGAAATGGCCCGTGCCGCCGGTGTCGCCCTGGAGCAGATCACCCACTCGATCAACCTGATCAACGAGCGCAACCTGGTGATAGCCAGCGCGTCGGAAGAGCAGGCCCAGGTCTCCCGTGAAGTGGACCGCAACCTGGTGAACATCCGCGACCTGGCGTCCCAGTCGGCCGCCGGTGCCAACCAGACCAGTGCCGCCAGCCATGAGTTGTCGCGCCTGGCAGTGGACCTCAATACCATGGTCGCGCGCTTCGTGATCTGACGCTGCGAGCGTTGCCGTGCCGTGCCGTGGCGACGCTCGCTACGGCATGGGTCTCAGCGCTGGTAGGCCTGGGGATTGACCAGGTTCGCCGGTCGCTCCCCGGCCAGGGCCGCGAGCAGATTGTCCACCGCGCAGCGCGCCATGGCTTCGCGGGTCTCGTGGGTGGCCGAGCCGATATGCGGCGTGGCCACCACATTGGCCAGGCTCAGCAACGGCGAGTCCGGCGCCAGGGGTTCGCGCTCGAACACATCGAGGCCGGCGCCACGGATCTGCCGGTTCTGCAAGGCTTGGATCAGCGCCTGTTCGTTCACCACCTTGCCCCGGGAAATATTGATAAGAATGCTTTCCGGACGCATCAGGGCCAATTCTCCGCTACCGATCAGCCCTTCGGTCTGAGGGGTCAGGGGCAATGTCAGGCAGACAAAGTCGGCTTCCTGCAAGAGCTCGTGCAGTCCCAGGTAGCGTGCATTGAAGCGTTGTTCCACTTCAGGCTTGGGTGAATGGCTGTGGTAGAGCACCGGCATGCCGAAGCCGAAATGCCCGCGCTGGGCCAGGGCTTCGCCGATCCGTCCCATGCCGATGATGCCGAGCTTCTTGCCATGCACATCCGTGCCGAAATGCAGCGGGCCGATATTCCGCGTCCACTGTCCGTTGCGCACCAGGTTCGCCAGTTCCACCACCCGTCGGGCACTGGCCAGGATCAGGGCGAAGCCGGTGTCGGTGGTGGTTTCGGTGAGCACGTCCGGAGTATTGCTGAGCAGGATCCGTCGGCGGGTCAGGTAATCGATGTCGTAATTGTCGACCCCCACCGAGACACTGGCGATGGCTTCCAGCCGTGGCGCCAGGTCAAGGGGGCATGCCCCCCTATGCGCATATGTGCTCAATGACGCAACCTCTGTTGGGTCCCGAGCGCGTGATGGTCGAGCTACGCACTCGCATCAAAAAATGCGACCTTCCAACCGGAAAGCTACGGCCTAAGAAGCTGAAGCCGGAAATTCGCATGGAGGTACTGACGCGGCTCGTCGGTGGAGCGTCGAAGCATTTCATTTGTGCAGAGTTCCAACTCACGATTTCAACGGTGAACAAGCTCCTACAGGCGGAGCCAGCTGTTCACGCGGCTTGGGTCGAAAATCAACAAGCCCAGGCGCTTAGTCGTCACCGAATGCTGTGGACCAACCTGACTCGGTTGGCGCGGCGAAAAGCTTTACGCTTTCTACATCAAGTCGAAGCAATCCCTACCGAAAAAACGCCTATCTAAGGCTGAGTTGGACGAAACTGAGGCGATTTTTCGAGAGCTTGGGGCGATCTCAGTTATCGAGCGAGAGTTCGGTAATCAGCAAAAATTGATTCTCGATTTCCTACAGCCAGCGAACTGTTGGCGCTGATGAGATTTTGACCCCTGTGTCGCGCCAGCGATAGTTCAAATCGAACGAAGACCACTCCTCAGGGTAAAAAGGGTTCATACGCAACCGGTCGGCTTCGACGCCCAGGCCGATGCAGCTCAAGAGCTGCACAAGGACGAAGTTTTGGCGGTGTACTCTTCTCCTGAGTGTTACGAGGACAATTATCTGTACAGCAACTACACCAATAGCCTTGGGCCGCTGCATGAAGACTACCTGGGGCGTTTAATCCCCATTGATGGATTGGCGGGGGATCAGACGTTGCACATTTCCATGATCGCTGATGAACTAGTCCTGATCGTCAGGAGCAAGTGCTGCCAAAGGAACCAGGTATTTAGAACCCGCTTGCAAGCATGAACATAAAGCAGAAATTTCCTCTTGAAGGGCCA
Organism: Pseudomonas sp. ASL3; assembly: GCF_056680425.1. Lineage (NCBI taxonomy): Bacteria > Pseudomonadati > Pseudomonadota > Gammaproteobacteria > Pseudomonadales > Pseudomonadaceae > Pseudomonas > Pseudomonas sp. ASL3. The sequence goes on from NZ_CM155281.1 coordinate 2,175,409, forward strand.
TCGCCTGTTCCCAAATACTGTCGACCTCACTGGTCGCCACGGTGAGGGGGAAACCCTCCAGTACCGTCATGGCCATGGCGTGCAGACGTAAGAAGTCTTCCCGAATGCTGGCAATCCCTCCGATTTCAGCAAGGCAGGCATCTAGCCGGTCCACCACGTTAAGCAATTGGAAGGTCTCGTAGTCCTCTCGCAAGGTGTCAAGTGCCTTGGCATCGACTTCCCCATAGGGCGTCACTCGAAACGAAGCCGGTGGGATGTGCATCAGTTCGTCTCCTCAGCGTTGTTATTGGGCATCTGCTGCCCACGAATCGAACCGGCAGCCTGCTGGAAAATGGAGTCCTTGATCCAGGGCTCCGGGGCGCGTTTGAGGCTGAGATTGAATTCTCCAAAGCGTTTGACGTTGCTTGTCAGGTAGGGGCTGAGAAACGATACATCGTCGTCAGTAAACTGCCAGCCATCACGAGCGAGCTTCTGCAGGATGCGCATCATGTCGACGGTGTTCTGCAAGATCACTGAGGAAGCAATCATATCGTTGTAACGCAAGCGCTTCTGTTGCTCATCTGGATCGTTCTCGGCGATGACATCGCCGCCGAAGGACAGCCACTTCGAGAAACCGTTGTAGGACTCGATCTTGTTGGTATTGGCGGTTACTTCTTGGCGCAACTCACGGTTGCCGATCCATTTGAGCAAGAAAATGGTCCGAATCACACAGCCCAGCTCCTGCGCCGCATGGTAGAGCTTGTTGCGCCGGCTGTAGGAGCCGAGTTTGCGCAGCAGCATTGGCGAGGATATTTTGCCGGCCTGAATCGACAGTGCCACCTGCATCAGATCCTGCCAATGGGTCTCTATCTGGCTCCAGTTGACGGTATCGGTGAAGAGACTGTTGATGTGCTTGTACTTGGCCGAGCGATCGGGCCGATACATGACCAGGTTGCGCCAGTTGCGGATGCGAGGCATTAGATTGATGCCCAGCAAATGGGTGAAGGCAAACACTGTAGCGGACTGGCCTTGGGTGTCTGAATATACCGTATCGACTTCAACGCTATGATCCGCTTTCAGCAAGCCCTCAATGACATAGATGGCCTCCCAGATGCCCGGAGGGATGAAGTGCTGAAAGACTGCGATGTAGTTATTTGCCACATGCCGGTAGGCGACCGCGCCCATCTTCCGATAACGGAAGTGGTAGCCGGCGAGCAAGTTTTCATCGTAGAAGTCGAATTGAGTCCCGTCGGCCGCGACCGCCTTACCGTCACCCCAGAGCTTGGGCAGATCGAGCTGGAGATAAAGTTCGACCAACTCCCGGTTGGCCTTATCCAGCTTGTCGAGTGGCAGGTGCCGACGATTGGTGTAAGACAACATGTGCGGGGTCACGTTACCCGCCAGATGGCGAGCGGCCTGGTTCGGCCCTAGGTTGCAGCCCATGGCGAAGATCGTCATCAGGTAGCGTTCGGCCGGCTCCTTCAGTTTGGGATCGCTGCCGGACATCGGCCCGAAATGGCGGGTGAACTGAATCCAGTGTTCGATGTTGGCCATGATGTCGAGCACATGCCTGGCAGGCATACGCTGTGTGATAGCCGTTTGTAGCGAGATTGCTGAAGGCGGGATGTCACGGGCGACCACACGGCGCAACACAGGATCACCGGACTCATTAATCGACACATCACCACGGCAACTGGGGAATTTGTCATCCAGCTGCTGAGCAGTACTCTCAAGTTGCTCCTTCAAGCTGGCGACAAACTCTGTGGCGGTACTCGGCAGGCCGACCTTTTCACAGTACTCCGGCAGACGGGCCAGACACTCATCCCAAGGCAGTAACTGTTTGCGATAGTCAGCAAACGACTCCGAGCCCAGCACACAGATATCGCCAGAGCGAAGTTCGTTGGCTAGATGGGAAAACACGCAGACTTCCAAGAAGCGCCGGTTGGTCGGTGGCCCTTCGCTAGGGGCGCGACGGACAACTTTGATCCAGCGATCCGAGGCAAACGACAGGTCTACATGCTCGTCGATCCATTCCCGATGCAGGTTCTCGTTGTCCTGGACCAACTGCAGAGCCTCGATAAGCGAACGATCTTGGGTCGTTGGCTCCAGTTGCAGCAGATGACTCAGGCGGAACAACAATGATCGATGGGACTTGAAGTGCTTCCAGAGTAGCGGGAGATAGTTACTGCCACCCGTGGCCTGGACTTCGGCGCAGGCCTGGCGAAGTTGATCAAGATTCCCCTCGGGGGACAGATATTCGCGAATCAAGCTGCCAGCTTCCTGATCACTTGGTTCTTGGCTGAGAATCTGAATCACACCATCCAAGGTGGCCACGAGCTGCTCTAGTTTTTTGCGCTGACGCAACTGGATTTGCTCCAGCTCATCTTTGGCCCGCTTGTGGATGGTCGAGATCCTCTTGATGAACATCTCCGCGAGATGGTCACGAGCCCGAATTCTCATCTTGTAGATCAGAGCAAGCATCAGCGTATAGCGTTTGGGAAGCGAGCAGTCCTGCAGCTCGGAGACGTCTGAGGCAGCAGCCACCGAGGAGAAATGACGAATCTTGGGCTCAGTTACGCCTTCAAAAATGGTATCCAAGTCCCCGAACTCTTCAAGCCAACTAAGATGATCAATCAACACTTCTAGATGTTTGCGTGAAGGTTTCCGTGGTGCCTGTTTCAAGGCGTTGAAATCACTCTGACGCCGGCCAAAATCCGTCACCAACAGCTCTTTCAAGCGGTAAATAACCTCGATCGGGGTTCTATCGACTACTTGATTAAATATGGTCTCCAGTGATTGGGCATGAACCCTTTCGGCAAGATCATTGAGGGTAGAGTAGGCAGGAAGTTCATAATTTTGACGCGTCAGTTCCTCGATCACAGCGTTGATGATATCGGCACGCTGGTCAAGCAAGAACGACATTGCTTTGGCATGGCGCTCAGCGAGGTCCATAGCGTTTGATCCGTAAAATGCGACCACCCCGAGACGCGTTCGGACAGCGCTCATATGTCGATACTGTTGAACCCACTTGTACTCTGCGAGTTTTACCGAGCTGCGCTGACCTAATTCGCCACGGATGAAATCCACCACTTGATCAGGCACATCGGTAAGGTCAGGAAAAAACCGAAGCAGCTGGAAGGTCTTGAGCAAGACTGCAAGGTTGAGGTGAAAGGAGGCCTTGGATTTGCTTCGTACCCACTTAAGCTCATCATCTGAAAAGGAAAATTCTCGCTGTAACTCAGCTTTCGAATACACCTTTGACAGAGCGGGGTACGCCGTGCGCTCTACTGAAGCCATAAGACCTCCTTTCTAAGGGAGTCAGAAAAGATAGCCCAAGCACAGGGATGTAGTGGTTATTTATTAAAAAAACATTAAAAACAGGCTATTACTGGTGAAGTGAGTGAATTTTTCCCTTATCTCGGCACTACCCCTGAATTCGATCCACGTTTATCCCCAGCACTTTGGCAATGCGAGAGGCTTCAATACCTTTTTTCAGGGCTGCAAGGATCATTTTGTGTTCTTGAATCGGCGTCAGTCGATTGATTTGCCGGTTATAGGTAAAGCCTTCGTCATCTGTAGAAATCAGACATAGCGCTTCTACGGCACCCAAGGCTTTGAGTGCCTCTAAACGAAAATGGCCATCCAGTAGCATGTACGAAGATACCCCGCCCGCAACGACCGGTTTGGGATGAACAGCCAACGGTTCGATGATCCCAAGTTCTCTTATCGAACTCAGGATGCTGGCGTATTTTTTACTCCCCGGTAGTAATTGTTCGACCTTTCGGGTTGGAAGGATTCGTTCTAGAGGGATCGCAATAATGCGTTGCTCGAACGCCTGTTTGACCTCTGCCATCATGGTTTCTCCCCAAATATTCTGTCTGCGAGGGGTTTCGGCATGTCCGGGATTTCTTCGCTTCGGAGCAGCGTTTCGAAGTAATCATCGGCCAGCAATTTTCGCATCGCTGTAACGATGATGAGCAGGCGCTGCTCATTAATGTCCGCCTTTTTGATCATCACTTTCTGGCGTCGAACCTCTGATTGATAGGCGCTTAGGAGCTTCTGTGGCGTAGTTAGCTTCTCGGTATGCGGTTGCTGACCGTAACGTTTGCCTAGCGTCCTGCGCTTATCTATGAGTCGGCGAACCCTCATCAGCTGTTCGCCTTTGAGGACACCATTTTCGTAGGCGTCAATCATTGCTTGCTGAACTTCACTGTCCTCAGATCGGGCTATATGAATGGCTAGTTTTATGGATAACCATCCTTTCTCAACCGCAGCAATCAATCGCTCCTCTCCTTGGCGCAACAGCACAAGAATTCCCTGTATGTAACCTGCATCAAGGCAGGTTTTGTTTGCGATCTGCTGACATGTGTAACCTCGTTCCGAGAGGATCTGGATCGATAAGAGAAGCTCCCGATTCGAATGCTTTCGACGTGCGAGATTCTCAACCAAGCCGATTAGATAACGATCCGCCTCACTGGCACTTACAACAATGCAGGGGATTTTTTGCTCCCCCAAAGCTTGAAAAGCTTCGAAGCGACCTTGGCCGCAAACGATCTCGAAGGTCTCACCGCCGCTAGTAGTGGGAGTTACCGTGATGGGGCGTTTGAGCCCTAACGCCGATATGTTCTCGACTAACCTCGCGAAGACTTGCCTGTTGCGCATCCTTGGATTGAGCACTCGGATATCGTCAAGTGGAATAAGACGAATAGTCGACTCTTCCGCGACGTGCATCAGGGCTTTGCGATGGGTAGGAATCGCCGTCATACCACCCTCCTGTAATCAGAGCGCCGCGACAGCTCTGCGAGAATATCCAAAGAGTCGAACCGGTAAATTTCAAGACTGGCCTGATTGCTTTCGGCAAGGCGCAGCTGAGGGGTTTCCATTTCGATGGTGGGCAGGATGTAGTAGTCCAGCGCGGCTTCTTCCTGCTCCTTCATGCGTACGGCCACGGTAATGTCAGGATTCAAGCTTGAGTCGAGGCGGATGTGCCAGCGCCTGTAGCCCGCCATGGATACTTGGCAGCGACACAGCACGAGTGAGATGGATAATTCTTGATTTACCATCATCAGGTCTGTGCTTGGGTCGATTGAAACCTGACCTCCCACTTCAGCGATTTTCGTGGTCGTTTGATCAAGCAACATCGGATGCATTTGCCGAAGCCGTTTATTGGCTTCGATGTACTGATAGTCGCGAATAGGGGTGTAGCCGATCAGCGAGTAACAGCGAAGCAAGCTGCCAAAGCGGTATTGATAGGCGCTACTCGAAGGACAACCTTCGGACTCGTCGATCACAAGCCTCGACAGGTAACCTCTGCGCTGATAGATGGCCTCCAATACCTGCAACATTTCGTCGTCGGGCATGCGGTAAGAGCGCGCCTGGATGATTGACTGAGCGGCTTGGAATAGGATCACGTTGATAATTGGTCGGAACGCTCCATTCGCCCTAATCCACTCTTCCGGTCGGTTCTTTGTACGCGTCTGCTTCAACTTGAACGAGCTATGGTTCCAAACGTTGTTGCCAATGTATTTTTCATTGATCAACACTTGGTGCACTGTTCCCCGAGACCAGAACCCATCGCGGTCAGTGAGTATTCCTTGAGCATTCAACCAATCGGCTATTTCGCGCTCGCTTCTGCCTTCTTCCACGAATAGTCGATAGATTTGCTGCACCATCTCGATTTCGTTCGCCGGGCCGGGCACTAAAATTACGCGATCTGTTTGAATGCTTTTGTGCTCACCCAGACCCAATTTGTTTTTGGGCAGCCCGTTACCATCGACTAACTGGCGCCTCAGTCCAAATCCCGCTGGGCCTCCTTGGCGATACCCCAGTTCGATGAGCCGTGACTGTCCAGCAAAGACCTTCACTGACAGTTCGCGGCTGTACTCTCCAGCCATCATACGTTTAACGCTTTTGACAATGTTGGAGACTGGTGAACCGTCATTGGTGAATTGCTCTGCGCAGTATTGGACGGAGACGCCTGCAAGGCGGCATCGAACCTCATAGCTGGCGCTGACGTCAGGATCTTGGAATCGACCCCAGCGACTTACGTCATAGACCAGAACTGTGGAGTAGTCGGCATGTCCGCTCTCAACGTCTGAGAACAACTGTTTGAGTGCATCACGACCTTCCAAACTAAGGCCGCTTTTACCTGCATCCGTGTAAACCTTGGTGATCTCGAGAGCATGTGTGACTGCATAAAGACGGATAGTGTCGAGCTGATTTTCGGTCGAGTATTGTTGATGCTCAGTGGACATCCGGACGTATGCCGCAGCCAAGGTCGCGCTTGATTCATTGTGATTAGTACCCGCGCCAATGAGCTTTTGCATAGGCAAAGTCCTCACCCTGATCCACGGCCGATAAGGGCAACGCGAAAGCTGTGATCAGTCACTGCGTTTTTCGGAATAGCTCTAAAGAAGGTAGAAGACTGGGGAGAGAAAAATGTTCACAAAAACGGGCAATTCTTTTCTGGCTCAAAAACAGTACGCGGCCGGAATCGCCAGAGCTCTGCATATGGAGCTTGGAGGAACGCACCAGGCGACAAAAACACTAATGCGTTGGACAAACGCGAACGAAAGGACGGTTAAGAACTGGATGGCCGGAAGCAGTGGGCCACGAGGCGAGCACCTGGTGGCGTTGATCAAACACTCCGACCTGGCTCTTGCAGCGTTTCTTGGTATGGCAGAGAGGCCGCATGCTTTGACTGCATCAGAGCTTCCTCTGCTCAGGCAGAAGCTTCAGTCGGTTATAGAGGGAATTGACTCATATCTTTGCATTGGGGAGACATAGGAGAAAGAGGAGCACCTTCATGGCATAGCGGTAGGTCGGGGTAGAAGGCCGGTTTTGCCCACAAAACTCAGAGCTCATTCAGCAGGCGCTCAAGCTGCTCTTGTTCCCAGCCACTCAATAGGTTGACGGGATCAGTGCCATAACGCTGCCAATCTTCAAGAGTCCCGACACAGCCGTCAGGCGACCTGCAATCCTCGCAGTAATCCAGGGTGTCACAGTCATTGAAAAGCGTGAGACGCCAGCCTTCGATCTCAACTGGCATGAGGTCGTTATAGATTTCGTTCCAGGACTGGCGGCTGGCTCTTGTCATGGTGCGTGTGCCGAGCGCGACGTCCTTCAGGACTTGGTAAACCTCGCGGGCGGTGAGAGGGGAGGTTGTGTTCAAATCAATCTGTGTTCGAGTCATCGCTTGCCAGTAGCCCCGCTGAGGTGAAGATAAAAACGGTAGTCCCGAATGGGGATGTCGCTCCTTCGGGCCGCTGGGCCCGGCTAAGCACTTGCTTTTCGAGGCACGTACCTAGAGTTTCCAGTTGTTGGATTGCTGCGGTAGAGAGGCCATAGGACGCTGATGAATTCATTTCGGGTTTAAACCATGCTGCCGGCGGGAATCGACGCTTGATTGTAGAGCCCCAGCACCTCATGTTAGAGGTACGCAATCGAGTAAAAGATATCGCTCAAAAAGGCGCGGTAGGAAATGGATACTAAGCAAGTGGTGATCGAAGATTGGGATGGCGATGGCTGCATTCGCATTCCCGATGAGGTTCTTCAGGAGTTGGGGGTCGATGTTGGAGACACTCTCCACCTAATCGAAGAGTACGTTGGTAGCACTCGCTGTGTCGTGCTCAGTAAGACCTCACGGATCCCTGATCGCACTGATGAGTTGGTCGAGTACTGGAAATGCCACGAAAAGGATGAACCCCTCAATGGGGCTAAGTGAATAGTCTGCTGTTCACTGATTCCTAGATCGAGGCTGGTCACTCCGGCGTCATGAGCACTGCGAGCGTCATGTTGATGAACTCTTCGTTCCTGCTGATTGTGTCCAAGGCACCCCGAACGTTGCCGGCGACTTCCGCTGATCCGCGCTGCTCGACCCAGAGCGTAAGTTCCATGATCGCGGCTTCGAGGGCTAACTGGTTTTGATTGATTTTGAATAGCAGGGAAGGGAGCAGGTCTGAATTAGGCATCGCGAATCCTCCTTGGAAGTAGACAGGGTAGCAGTGCTGCATCGACCGTTTAAATCCACAGCCAGTTGCTGACAAACGTGAACGTCCGCGTTCACATTAAGGATGCGCTCTCGTAGTCATGCTGCAGCGCTACGGGAAAGAAGAGACTTCTGTGATGCCCCACGCGCTGCCAATACAGCAAGGGCAGCGGCGACAACAAGTAAAGCTGCGCTCAATTCGAATGTGGCTTGATATCCACTCAAATCAAATACGATGCCACCCACGGTCGCACCTGACGCGATAGCGAACTGGATGATTGCAACCATCAGTCCGCCTCCAGCTTCTGCGTCTTGCGGTAGTGTTCTCGCCAGCCATGTCCACCAGCCTACAGGCGCTGCAGTTGCGACAAGTCCCCAGAAACCCAGCAATACGGTGACAGTCAGCGCTGAGCCACCGAACGAAACTAACGCCAATGCGATCACTGTCATCAACATCGGGATGACGATCAGAGTTCGATGTAAGCCATTTTTCAAGAACGGTTCAATCAGGAAGGTACCAGCGAAGCCTGCCAGGCCCAGTACGAGCAACATAAGCGACAGCATGGAAACACTGACGTGCGTGACCGTTTCAAGGAAGGGGCGCAAATAGGTGAACAGCATGAATTGGCCCATGAAAAAGACACTGACCGCTACCATGCCTAAAGCGACCGGTATTCTTCTCATCAGCCTGAAGACATTTCCGGCGCCTGAGCCGCTTTGCGTTTTCATCGCTGGGAGGCTGAACAAAAGCCAGACAGAGGCCGCTACTGCAACCGGAATGACACAGAAAAATGCGCCGCGCCAGCCGATCAAGGCGCCGAGAAAGCTTCCCAGTGGTGCCGCAACCACTGTTGCTAGCGCGTTGCCGCCGTTGACGATCGCCATCGCGCGAGTGATCTGGTCATCAGGTACCAGGCGCATGGCCGTTGCCGCCGACAGTGACCAGAAGCCGCCTATTGCAACACCGATCAGCGCACGGCCGGCCATGAAGACCCAGTAGTTCGGCGCGAACGCGACCACTGTTCCGGAAAGGATCATCAACAGTGTCAGTGAAAGGAGCAGCGGTTTGCGATCAACCCGTGCAGCCACTGACGCGATCAGAAGGCTGGTGAACAAGGCGAACAACCCCGAGACGGAAATGCCCTGGCCGGCTTGACCCTCAGTGATATGCAGATCTACCGCAATCGGCGTCAGGAGACTGACGGGCATGAACTCCGATGCCACTAGCACGAAGGCGGCGAGCGACATGGCGAAAACAGCGCCCCATGATTGCTGGGCTTTCTTAGGGGGTGGGAGAAGGTTGTCGGTCATGGATTGAATCCTATATTGCGCGAAGCGTCGCGCCCCAGGAACGAGGCCAGAGACAACCGGTGCCAAGCCAGGGCACCGATCAGGTTACTTCAGGTTGTTTTTGAAGAATGTGGTCAACTTGGCGAATGGAATGAGGTTGACCCGGTCGTAAAGATCCACGTGTCCCGCATCTGGAATAATGAGCAGCTCTTTAGGCTCGGCAGCCCGCTTGTAGGCATCCTCACTGAACTCGCGTGAGTGAGCCTGGGCGCCAGCAATGAACAACAGTGGGCGCGGGGAGATGGTCTCGATGTCATTGAACGGATAGAAATTCATGAATTTCACGTTGCTGGTCAGCGTCGGCATGGTGGTTGTCTGCGGCGATGCGTTGGCCGGAGTGACCTCACCTCGTGGGGTGCGATAGAAGTCGAAGAACTCGTCGCCTACTTCGTTGCCGGTCAGTTTGAGCGGCGTGCCGCCGGTGTAGCGGATTTCGCCACCCTGGAATTCCGCATAGCGCTGTTCGGACGCTTCGCGAATGATCTGCTGGCGTTGTTCGAGAGTCACGGCGTGTTTGAGTCCGTTACGGTTGGCCGCACCCATGTCATACATGCTGACGGTGGCGATTGCCTTCAGGCGTGGATCGATCTTGGCCGCACTGATGGCGAAGCTGCCACTGCCGCAGATACCTATGACACCGATACGCTCACGGTCGACAATTGGTCGAGTGCCGAGAAAATCTACGGCGGCACTGAAGTCTTCTGCGTAGATATCTGGCGAGACTGCCTGGCGAGGTGTGCCTTCGCTCGCGCCCCAGAAGGACAAATCCAGCGACAGCGTGACAAATCCTTGTTCGGCCATTTTGGTGGCGTACAAGTTTGCACTCTGCTCCTTCACCGCACCCATGGGGTGGCCGACGATGATGGTGGCATTTTTCGCTTTGGGGTCGAGGCCCTTCAGGGTGAACAGGTTGCCCGCGACCTTCATACCGTATTGATTCTTGAAGGTGACCTTTTCAACGGTCACTTTCTCGCTTTTGAAGAAGTTGTCCGCGCCGTTCGACATATCGGCTCCCATTGAAGAAAAAGAGATAACAAGCAGCCCTAGGGCTAGCCAAATTCCTTTCACTGGATATTCCTTTCGATTGAATGGTTGTTCGCTAGAGTTTTTGACTCAGGCGTTTAGTCAGCCAACGTGGCGTTGTCGATCACGAAGCGATACTTGACGTCACCCTTGAGCATTCGCTCATAGGACTCGTTTATCTGATCGGCTCGAACTAGCTCGATGTCGGCGACGATGCCGTGCCCGGCACAGAAATCCAGCATCTCCTGAGTCTCGGGAATGCCGCCGATCATCGAACCGGCAATCGTTCGGCGCTTCATGATCAGGTTGAATACGTTCGGCGACGGATGCGGCGATGCGGGCGCACCGACAAGAGTCAGCGCGCCATAGCGCTTGAACAGAACCAGGAAGGCATCGAGATCGTGTGGGGCTGCGACGGTGTTGAGAATGAAGTCAAAGCTCTTGGCATGCGCGGCCATTTCTTCAGCATTGTGCGACACGACAACCTCGTTGGCGCCCAATTGCTTCGCTGCCTCGCGCTTGGACTCTGAGGTAGTGAACGCTACGACGTGGGCGCCCATCGCATGCGCCAGTTTGATGCCCATGTGGCCTAGGCCGCCGATGCCCACCACGCCGATTTTCTTGCCCGGCCCGGCGTTCCAGTGACGAAGCGGGGAGTACGTGGTAATGCCCGCACACAACAGCGGTGCGACGGCGGCCAATTGGTCTTCGGGATGGTGGATGCGCAGTACGTAACGTTCATGCACCACAATATTTTGCGAGTAGCCGCCGAGTGTCCAGCCGGGTATGTCCGGGGTCGGGAAGTTGTAGGTGCCGACCATGCCGTCGCAGTAATTTTCCAGGCCCGTGGCACAGTCAACACAGTGTTTGCAGCTGTCGACAATGCAACCGACACCGACAAGATCACCGACAGTGAAGTTCGAAACATGCGCACCCACCGCCGATACGCGGCCGACAATTTCATGCCCAGGTACGCAGGGAAATTGCGTGCCTGCCCACTCGGCACGCACCTGATGCAGATCCGAATGGCAGATACCACAAAAGGCGATATCGATCTGAACATCATGGGCGGCGGGTGCACGGCGACTGATCTGCAGCGGCTCAAGAGGTCTGTCGCCCGCATGAGCACCATAGGCTTGTACAAGCATGGGAAAGTCCTGAATGGCTTTGTCGGATGTACATTTTCCCTATCTGCCCAAGCGCCCTGTAGTGCATTCCGCTGGATTACTTGCCTGATTCTATGAGTCTCGGTTTTTTCGCACGACGGTCGCCAGCTGGCGAGTTAGAGTTCAGCGGAGAGGTACAAGACGAACATGACGAACAATCACGAAACCGCCGCTGCACACACATCGCCCCAAAAAGCGCTCGCGTATAGCATAGGTGCTCGGATCTCAAAGCCCGGTGACTACGCTACTTCGATTGCTGGCCTGGGCTTTTATCGGCGTGAACATCCTTCTCCCCCCGTCGTTTGCATGGTCGAGCCAAGCATCATTCTTGTCGCTCAGGGCGAGAAGCAGCTGTGGGTAGGCGGCGAAGGTTATCCATATGACACGTCGCGATTTCTGGTCACGTCATTGGACTTGCCTGCCAATTCAGAGGTGCTCACCGCAAGCCCGGAACGGCCATGCCTGGGGCTGACGTTGAAGCTCGATCTGCGCATGCTGGCTGAGCTGATAGCGCAAAGTGACCTGCCGCCAACCCGTGATCGATCAGTTGCGAAGGGTGTAGGAATTGGTTCAGTGACCCCGGCAATGCTGGCGTCATTCGAGCGCTTATTGGCACTGCTTGATGAGCCGGAGTCCATCCCTGTTCTCGCTCCCTTAATCCAACGCGAGATTCACTACCGTCTCTTGCAGAGTGATCAGGCGGGCAGACTACGACAAATCACATCCGTCGATGGCCAGGGTTACCGGATCGCCAAAGCCATCGATTGGCTGAAGTTGAATTACACCTTGGCACTTCGCGTCGATGAACTGGCGGCCCGAGTGCAGATGAGCACACCGACTTTTCACCACCACTTCCGCCAACTCACCGCAATGAGCCCCTTGCAGTACCAGAAATGGCTGCGATTGAATGAGGCAAGGCGATTGATGCTCAATGAACATCAGGACGTATCCAGTGCGGCTTTCAAGGTCGGCTATGAAAGCCCGTCCCAGTTCAGCCGCGAATACAGCCGGTTGTTTGGCGTACCTCCCAAGCGGGATATTGCGGTGTTGCGAGGGCAGGGGTAGCGGCATAAATGCGCATGAGCGGCATTTGAACGGAGAGAGCGTTTGTTGGTTGGGAAACTGTCGACTGTCCGCTCTTTCCGACACCCTGAGGCAAACATCACTCCGGTGTCATGAGCACCGCTAGCGTCATGTTTATGAACTCTTTGTTCCTACTGATGGCCTCCAGTGAACCCCGAACGTTCTGGGCTATGTCACCCGATCCACGCTGCTCAATCCAAAGCGTGAGCTCCATGATGGCGGCCTCAAGGGCGAGTTGATTTTGGTTGATCTTGAAAAGCAGGGAAGGGAGCAGGTCTGCGACATAGCAAGTCCTCCATGGAAAAGAAAAGCGTAGCAGGAGGTGATGCTAAAGACCGGGCAGTCCATGACTGCGCTATAGGCATTCACCAATCCCGAATAGTCATCCGCAATAGGCGTGCCGAAACGAGTGGATCATAGGCTCCGGGACATACGACTTACACCACTCTGACGTGGATGCTCGGCATTCAGCAGTGAACAAACAGCATCTGCCTCTGCCCTGACCTTGAACACGCCATGCTTGCTAGCTGAGCCTCCCTCGACGAGATCAACGACCCTATATCGCTTACTGCCATCCTCCAGCCCGGTGGTCTCGATGACCCTGAATCTTGGGTGCATGGTGCGTTCCCTGCTAAAAGAATTAGTGCTCTAGGAGTACCGGTATGACTCCATGATTTCAACAAGTATGCAGGACTGAGCTGAGACAATTTATGACAGCGCGTCGTGGCTCTCATTTCTTCAACTGCCGACGGCTAGCTGCGATGGAGTGTTTTGCCGAACAGGCATCAACACCTTTTCAGCGTCTCTTATGAATCCTCATTCGGGTTGCGTCATTTGCATTGCTACCACGTTGTATTGGAACGCAACCTCTCTAAACCAATACTTCCGTCAGAGGCCGTCGTAAAACTGAAATATTTCGGTCATAGAATTGACACGACTTCTTACATTTTCTTCAGTCGGCCTTTGGCCTTTTTCATGGATGAGCAAGTCCCATGCGTCGTGTTGTGTTCAATCAGAAAGGAGGCGTTGGAAAATCCAGCATTGCCTGCAACCTTGCCGCAGTGAGTGCTGCCGAAGGCTACCGCACGCTGCTGGTTGATCTCGATCCCCAGGCAAATTCAACTCACTATCTCACCGGCCTGATAAACGAATGCATCCCAGCGGGCATCGCCGATTTTTTCAAACAAACATTGTCCGGTGGCTTCGAAGGCAGAAGGAATCGAGTGGTCATCACCGATACCTCCTACGACAACCTTCACTTGGTGACTGCCAGCCCCGACCTGTCAGACCTCCAGTCAAAACTCGAGAGCAAATACAAGATCAATAAGCTGCGCAAGTTACTGGTTGAGCTGTCCGAGGATTATGAGCGCATCTATATCGATACTCCTCCGTCACTGAACTTCTACACATTCAGCGCGCTGGTGGCTGCGGACAGTTTGCTTATCCCATTCGATTGCGACAGCTTCTCTCGCCAGGCGCTGTACCGCGTCATTGCACAGGTAGACGAGCTACGTCTTGATCACAATGAATCACTGAAAGTGGAAGGAGTGGTGGTCAACCAGTTCACCGGGCAAACCGGCTTTCACCAAAATCTCGTTGATGAGCTGCTGGCCGAGGGTTTACCTGTGCTACCGATTTACCTGAGCAGCTCCGTCAAGATGCGCGAATCTCACGAGGTTTCAGTGCCCATCATTCATTTAGCCCCTCGGCATAAGCTTTCGCTGGAGTTTTTTGGTTTGCTGGATGCCCTGGAGCGAGCCGCTTAAGGCTGACTTTGCGGAGTGCTACCCCAAAGACATCCCAGCATATGGAAAACGGCGTCAGCGATGCGAGTGAGGGATGGTTGAACTCACTCAGAGCACATTTAACAGAAGCTCTAGCTGTCCATGCTCTCAGGCACTCCATTGCTCAACTGGTTCAGTGCCATAGCGCTGCCAGGTTTCAAGAGACCTGACACGGCTGTCATCACGGACGAGTTATCCCTGCTTGGTAGAGAAAATCGCTGGCATTTGAAGATGTCTGTAAATGGCCAAAAACCTCAGGCCGAAGGTGAAAATCAAAGCAATCCAACCGGCGATCCAGACCGACGGGAATATGTTGCGCAACACAACATACAGGGTGCATCCCAACAAGATTGGCGTGGCGTATATCTCACGTGACATCAACAGTGAGACTCTGCCGGCCAGGACATCGCGTGCTATACCGCCACCAATGCTGGTCAGCACGCCCATCATCACTGCCAAAGGCGCAGTGAGGTGTAATGCCAGCACTTTCTCCGTAGCAGCTAACCCGAACAGTGCAGCTGCCAAACCATCGAGATAGAGGAGCAGGCGGTAACGTCGTTGTAATTTTTTAGTCAGAAAAAACGCCAGCAGTGCAGCAATTAAGGCGGCCCAAATGTAATTGAAGTCTGCAATCCAGAAGATCGGAAGATCCAGCAGCAGATCCCTTATCGTGCCACCACCAATAGCGGTAATGATGCCAAGCACCACAGCACCGAACAAATCGACATCGGCTTTTTGGATCGCCAGAACACCGGTGATGGAAAACACGGCAATACCTAGCATTTCCTGAAAATAAAGCATCCACTGTTCCTTTCTCAGGTTAGCCCTGAACGTTGGCCTTCTCTGTTAATACCTTCATACGGCGATCAAGAAGCGACTACAAAAATTATTACTGATTTGAAGACGAGATCGCGCTTCATAAGCCCGGATAATCATCCAGCGCAAGGCTAGGCTCACCATCGTCCACTGGCTCACGCACAGGCTTACGTATCACTACAGCTTCAGCATCCGCACGCATCTGTTCGAGCTCCTTGTGAAACGCCTTGTCCTGAACCGTGGGCCTGCTGGTGTAGGGTTTTCGTTCTGGTTCAGGCTTGGCTGCATTAGTCGTTACCGCGTCAGGGGCGTGCTGTAGCTTTTCTTGCCCATAGCTCTTTCATATCGTCCATCCATTAAAAAAAGAACCCCTTAGCCCCAGATAACATGATTTTTCACGCGCTCAAGCCTTCCATATAGTCATCGCAAGCCCAATCGGAACACATTTGTGTTTCATCGATGCGAGATAAATTTATGGATGACAAAATAAAACCCGGTCAGAGCCAGAGTGCTGGTTTGGGGACGCGAGTGGTTTGGGGAGGGGAGCAAGTTCAGCATCCCTACAACGCCACCCAGACTCCCATCGTAGTCAGCGCTGCCTACGGTTACCATGACATCGATAAATGGTATGACGTGGCATTGGGTAAAGAACCTGGCTTCATTTACAGTCGCATGAGCAACCCTACTGTCTCTGTCTTAGAAGACAAACTCAGCGAGCTTGAAAGCGCAGAGTCGGCTGTCGCGTTCAGTACCGGGATGGCTGCAATCAGTGGTGTGCTGCATACCTTCCTGTCCTGTGGTCAGCGTGTGGTTTCTACCCGCGACAGCTACGGTGGCACAAACAAGATCTTCGAAGAGTTTCTCCCTCGCATGGGAGTCGAGGTCACGCTTTGCAAAACGCTCGACACGGAAGCTATCGAGCATGAGATCACTAAAGGCTGCAATGTCCTTTACCTGGAAACCCCGACGAACCCAACACTGAAGGTTCTGGATATACGACGTCTAGTGGCGGCGGCGAAGCGTGTTGGGGCTTTGGTCATAGCAGACAATACGTTCGCGACGCCTTTGAATCAGAATCCCCTTGCTCTCGGGGTAGATGTGGTAGTGCACAGTGCTACCAAGTTCCTGTCCGGTCATGGCGATGTGCTTGGCGGTGTGGTCTGCGGCAACGAGCATCTTATGTCTCAAGTTCGCCATTACCGCGAAATTAATGGGGCCTCGCTGGATCCGTTCTCGGCTTATCTCATCATCCGGGGCATCAAGACTCTGGCTTTGCGTCTCCGCCAGCAACAGGTGAGCGCGCAAGCACTGGCCGAGTACCTATGCACCGAGCCGCTGGTTGAGTCTGTGAACTATCCGGGACTGCCTCAACATCGAGGTCATGTCATTGCTCGCTCGCAGATGCGCGGATTTGGCGCAATTGTCAGCTTCGTGCTGGTAGGGGGCATGGACACAGTGACTCGTTTGCTACCGCTGCTTAAGTATGCCCATCGGGCGGGTAACTTAGGAGCGGTTGAAACCATCTACGGGCCGGCACGGACAACCAGCCACGTGGAAAACACCTTGGAGGAACGCGAGGCACTTGGAATTTCTGAGGGCTTGGTTAGGGTCTCCGTGGGTATTGAAGATACGGCCGATTTGTTAGCTGATCTTAAACAAGCATTCACGTTGGTTCGCAGTAAACAGGGGCATGCAAGCCACCACACTGGTAACACCGAGCGTTTCACTGAGGTGGGAACCTGAACTCGGGTAAGACTTCCGATTTTTTTATCGGTCAGTCTTTCATGAATGGTGAAAACAATAACAACTAGCGACAATCTAATTGTACTGCTTAATAGCCGGTTGCAAGAATTTTTGTCCGAACACTTCATGAGAATATAGCTATGTCCACTCAAATAAAAAATGATCAGTCCGATGCAGGGTTAAACTTTAAGAAAGAGATGCAAACCCGTCACATTGTTATGTTGGCGTTGGGCGGTGTTATCGGTACGGGATTATTCCTTACTTCCGGTTACACCGTTAATCAGGCAGGGCCACTCGGCGCGGTAATTGCCTACATCATCGGTGCGGTGATGGTGTATCTGGTAATGGTCTGTCTCGGTGAGTTGGCGGTACAGATGCCAGAAACCGGATCTTTCAGTACCTACGCAACTCGATACTTGGGCCCAGGTACGGGCTATACGGTGGCGTGGCTGTACTGGCTCACTTGGGCAGTAGCTATTGGCTCTGAATTTACGGCTGCGGGCATCCTGATGGTTCGGTGGTTCCCTGATACACCGGTCTGGATTTGGAGCGCGTTTTTTGCCATTGCGGTCTTTTTAAGCAACGTTGTATCTGTTCGTCTGTTTGCGGAGACTGAATTCTGGCTTTCGCTCATTAAAGTTCTGACCGTTATCACTTTTATCGTGATTGGTGGTGGGGCTATTTGCGGTCTCTTCCAAGTACAGCATTTGCAGGGCGCTGGACTCTCCAACTTTACCCGTGAAGGGCTTTTTCCGACAGGTTTCTTACCCATTGCGATGACACTTCTAGCTGTCTCCTTCGCATTTTCTGGGACTGAGCTTATCGGGATTGCTGCAGGTGAAGCACAGGATCCTCAGACAAGCGTTCCCAAGGCGATCCGCACGACGGTAGTACGTTTGGCGCTGTTCTTCGTGGGTACCATTTTCGTACTCGCGACCTTGCTGCCCCGCGAGCAGGCTGGAGTCATTGAAAGTCCGTTCGTGATGGTGTTCGAGCTGATTGGCATCCCATATTCAGCTGACATTATGAACTTCGTCATTCTCACCGCGTTGATTTCCGCCGCTAACTCGGGACTGTATGCGGCTTCGCGCATGCTTTGGACGTTGAGTGATCAAGGACACATGCCTAAGCGCTACGCTAGCCTTTCGCGCCGGGGCACACCGGTTAACGCGATCGTTTTGAGTATGGCGGGTGCGATGGCGTCGCTGCTCAGCAGTGTGCTTGCCCCTGATACGGTTTACTTGGCCCTGGTGTCGATTTCGGGTCTCGCGGTCGTGATCGTGTGGATGAGCATCGCCGCGAGCCAAATTGCCTTCCGACGCCAATACGTCGCCAATGGCGGGCGAGTTGAGGATCTGCATTTCCGTGTGCGCGGCTACCCTTGGGTTCCTATTGGTGCTCTGTTGTGTTGCTTGCTGGCCTGCGTCGGCATTGCTTTTGATCCTGAACAGCGAGTGGCTCTTTATTTCGGTCTTCCATTTATAGCGTGGTGCTACTTCGTTTATTGGATCACTCGCAAGAAGCGAGAAGAGCGGTTGGCATTAGCAGCGGCTGCACATCATTCTGCTGGTGCAGCGTGAATAGCTCAGGCGATGATTGAACAGAGATAAGTCCCGATGAGGTTGCGCCGATGAGTCAAAAATCACTACCGCCCTTGAATTGGCTCAGGGCATTCGAAGTGTCGGCGCGGTACTTGAATTTCACCCATGCAGCGGAGGAGCTGCACCTGACTCAAGGTGCAGTAAGTCAGCAGATCCGTCAGTTAGAGGGTCACCTCGGGGTGGCGCTATTCAAGCGCCTACCCCGAGGGCTTGGCTTGACTGAAGAGGGGCAGTCGTACCTGCCGGTAGTACAAGACGCGATCAGCCGTCTTGCAGTGGGTACAAACGAGATTTTTGGCCAGCACAATCGAAGGCATGTGAAGGTGCGTGGCAGCCTTTCGTTCCTTCACTATTGGTTGGCCCCTCGGCTCGCAGATTTTTGTCGAGAGTTTCCCCAAATCGACATCCGATATATCAGCAACATTTGGGTGAAAGAACCGGACGGAGAGGATGACTTGGAAATTCGCTGGGGATGCGGTGAGTGGTCGGGATTGCACTCTCAGCGATTAACTTGGGACATCCTCCAGCCCGTTTGCTCGCCAGAGCTTACGGCCAGCTCACCGATACGTGAGCCTCGCGATTTGATGAACCATTCTTTGCTACATGTGTTGGGGTACGAGGAAGGTTGGGGTTACTGGTTGAGGCGGGTTGGAGCAGACGAAGTCGATTATTCCCGTGGTCTTCAGTTCGACACACTGATTTCCACAATCCGCATGGCAGAACTGGGTCAGGGTGTTGCCTTAGCTCGGTCTTCCGTAGTGGAAGATTTACTCAAGAGTGGACACCTAATTGCTCCATTCAGTCACCGAATCGAGGCCAGCGAATCTTTTTATCTAGTGCGCGAGCAGGCAGAGGAACTCTCGCCGGATGCAGCGACTTTTTCTACTTGGTTGGTGGCTCAAGCCCACCGCCTTTTGTAATTCTGATCTGGAGTCATCATGCATTACGTAAGCACACGCGGCGGTGACGTGCGGGCGGACTTTCGCAGTGTGGTTCTGTCGGGGCTTGCCGAAGATGGCGGTCTCTATGTCCCAGCAAGTTTGCCTGTCTTCACTGAGAAGCAGATTGCCAGTTGGTCGTGGTTACCATTCGATGAGCTGGTCTGGCGAGTAGTCTCTCCCTACGTTGGCTCTTCCATAGACGAAAGCACTCTGCGTGCTTTGCTGAGCGACAGCTATCGAAACTTTAACCACCGCGCTATTACGCCGCTTGAGCAGATTGGCCATAACGAGTGGATACTCCAGCTGTTTCATGGCCCGACCCATTCTTCCAAAGATTTCGCTGCGCAACTGCAATCGCGCTTGGTGGAGCATTTCTTGGGTGAGGTCGGTGGAGAGGCGCTGATCATCGGTGCGACCAATGGCGATACTGGGCTGGCTGCGCTTGAGGCGTTTGCTAACTGCCCGGGCACTCGCATGGCGATACTGTATCCGCGCAATGGGCTACCGTCTGAGCAACTCTCTGCCCTGCAGGCGGCAGACCCTGAGCGGGTTCAGATTTTTCCAGTAGACGGTAATTTTGACGACTGCCAGACGTTGGTCTCTCGACTCTTCCGTGACTGGCCCTTAGATCGGGTAATACCGATCTGTTTCAACTCCACCAACTGGGTCGGCGTTCTCGCGCAGATCGTTTTTTATTTCCACGCTGCCTTGCAGCTGGGAGGAGGGACACGTCCTGTAGGCTTCAGCGTTCCAGCGGCCAGCTCAGCTGAAATCTACGCCGGCTACATTGCTCAGAAAATGGGATTACCAATCAACCAGGTGATCATTTCTACTAACAGTAATGATGCACTTCACCAGTTCATTCATCGCAATCGCTACTCGACCCGAGTGAGCAACCGAACGTTGTCTCCTGCAATGGATTTCTCCCTGTTCTCAAACTTGGAGCGGTTCATTTGGGAGCTGTATGGGCACGATGGGAGTTCAGCGAAGGCGCTAATGGAGCATTTTGAGGACTGCGGCGAGTTAAGCATCGGCAACCAGCAGTGGCTCCGAGCCCGAGTTCTGTTCGATTCCTATGCAGTAGACGAATCACAGGTTCGCGACGAAGTCGTCAAGTTGTTCCGTGAGACCGGGTCTGCAATCGATCCACATACCGCTGTGGGCGTACTGGCTGGCCGAATTCATCGACGCAGTCTGGGGGCTCCGATGGTGACCTTTGGGCAAATTGCTCCGGCCAAGTCTGCGGCCCTATTGTCCGAGTTAGGTGTCTGGCAGGGAGAGGTGCCGACGATTCCTGACATTTTTGCTCAGCCACCGTACTTGGCTAAAGGAGATCTAGACGGTCTATGCCAGGCCCTCTTGTTGGCGCAGCAGAGGCACGTATGAAGCGCATTCTGGATCCGCTGGATGAGCGCATACTTGCCGAACTCACAGCGAATGCTCGAATCGCCCATGTTGAGCTGGGCGCCAAGGTCAACTTGTCTCGCAATGCTGTGCGGCAGCGCATTGAGCGTCTTGAGCGAGACGGCGCCATCCAGGGTTATACGGTACGTCTCGGTGATTCCCGACGGCCTTCATCGCTGATCAGTGCAGTGATCTTTGTCTACCGCCACGACCGCATGCGTGGAGAAGAGGTACTTGCCGCGCTGCGCTCGCTCCCCGAGGTGGTTCAGTGTGAAGTCTTGAGTGGTGAATTTGATTTGATGCTTCGAGTCAATGCAGCATCCCCCGAACGTGTCCACCTCGTTTGGAAGGAAATCTCTGCGATGCCTGGGGTGGAAAATACCGTCACCTCATTCGTCCTTTCTGCAGTGTTTTGAGCACAAAAAACCAGAGGCGTTTCTGTCCCTGTACACACCTCCTTAACCCGCCTTGCGCAGTCACCTAGACGAAAGCGACCAAGCCGTTGATGGATTTTCCGGAATCAACGGCTTTGAGTAGAGGCAGACGATTTGTAGCTAGGCACCCGATAGTTTCTGAAGCGGTTGCCTCTGTATTCATGCACACCGTGACGCAGCCGGTCATGGTAGCAGCAGCCGCTCATTCTGGTCGTGCTGTGTCAGTCTCGCTGGTTGAACAATAGGCGAGCTCCTTCTCCCCCCCCCTCCCGATAGCGCATACCGATGAGCCCGGGCTCAAGCTTGCTCCCTCGGTCTCATAGGTCGAGCTGGCTAAATCTATTGAGCGCTAGCGTCAGAGATGGAGGTCAGTCAGGCCAGGGCTTACTAATCACGGATTGCGATACTTGGTGACGCTCGGTTTTGTCTTAGCCGCGTGCATTTCTCTCATTCACCTCAATATCTCAAAGCTACAACACAACTCTTCATTTGGGTTCTGTCCATTGAGCAGTATTTCTGCACGGGCAAAACGACCAACAAATACAGCACTCTGCCATATTCAACTGCCAGAGCCCGACTCTTACGATGTTCCTATCGAACAACGTCTAAGAGGACTGCTTTCATGACTGAATACAAAATTGCTCTGGTGGGTTTTGGTGGCGTCAACCGTGGCCTGGCTCAACTGGTTGTAGATCGCAACGCCGAGTGGAAAGCATCTCTGGGTTTTGGTATCAAAATCGTTGGTGTGACTGATCTTTTTCTCGGTTCCATCGTTGCTAAGGATGGTCTGGATGCAAAGCAGTTGGTCGCTCTGCCTATCGAGAAGGGAGCATTCGCTCAACTGCCAGGAGGCACTGCCGAGGCGCTCAACGAAACCATCATTAAGCATTCTGGTGCTGACATGATTGCTGAAGCCACCTTCACCAACCCTGTCGATGGTGAGCCCGCTACTACGTTCTGCCGCTGGGCACTGGAAAGCGGCATCCATGTTGTGACTACCAACAAGGGGCCAATTGCGTTGCACGGCGCTGAGCTTAAGGAATTGGCCCGTCATAATGGTGTTGCCTTCGAGTACGAAGGTTCGGTTATGAGCGGTACGCCTGTGATCCGCCTGGCAAGACAGGCTCTGGCAGGTGCAGAAGTTCAAGGCTTTGAAGGCATCCTCAACGGGACTTCCAACTACGTGCTGACCCGCATGAAAGACGGCCTGACTTTTAACGACGCAGTCGCCCAGGCTCAACAGCTCGGCTATGCCGAGGCCGACCCAACTGCCGATGTGGAGGGGTTTGACGTCCGCCTCAAGGTGGTGATCCTCGCCAACGAACTGCTCAATGCTCGATTGCGCGTCAGCGATGTGGCTTGCTCGGGTATTAGCAGCATCAGTCCAGAAGACATCGCTCGGGCAAGTGCCAACGGTGCAAGTTGGAAGCTGATTGGTTCTGCAAATCGCGAAGTTGATGGCTCGGTTCGAGCGAGTGTGGAGGCTCGACTGCTGCCGAATTCGCATCCTCTTGCAGGTATTTCCGGTGCCACGAACGCGGTGTCGTTCAATACTGCACTGCTGGGTGCCGTCACTGTATCCGGCCCTGGAGCGGGTCGTATCGAGACTGCCTTTGCGTTGCTGTCAGACATCATCGCCATCCATACCACCCACGGCAAATAATGGAGAGTAGTCATGAGCGTATCCAGCATGGCCAACATCCAGCTTGTTGATGCCAAACAGATTGATGTGTTCAGTCCATACGATGGTCGCCTGGTGGGACGCGTCCCTTGCCTCGATGCAACCGATGTTCCTTGCTTGCTGGAGCGTGCGCGAATTGGCGTGCGTGAGAGCGCGGCAATGCCTCGTCACCTCCGTGCACGCATCCTTGAGGAAGCGGCTCGGCGTGTAGAGCTTGAGGCTGAATCGTTTGCCAAACTCATTGTTGCAGAGGCGGGAAAGACGCTGCGACAAGCAGAGAAGGAAGTGAAGCGTTGTGTGAACACGCTGAAGCTATCGGCGGAAGAGGCTCGTCGTAACGCCGGGGAAGTGATTCCATTTGAGGCATATGAAGGCTCCGAATCGCGCCAAGGTTGGTTCACTCGCGAACCGTTGGGGCTTATCGTCGCGATCACCCCATACAACGATCCGCTGAACTTGGTCGCCCATAAACTCGGCCCGGCCATCGCCGGTGGCAATGCTGTGATCCTCAAACCCTCAGAGCTCGCACCGTTGTCGGCTCTCAAGCTGGTTGAGTGCCTGGTGGAAGCGGGCCTGCCTCCGTCCGTGGTAACCTTGGCGACCGGAGGCGTCGATCTGGGTAAAGCATTGGTAGAGTTGCGCGAAGTGCGGATGATTTCATTCACGGGTGGTTTTGCAACTGGAGAGTCCATTGCTCGTAGTGCAGGCTTGAAGAAGCTGGCCATGGATCTGGGGGGGAATGCACCGGTTCTCGTGCTCGAAGACTGTGATCTTGAACCGAGCGTAGAGTCTTGCGTATCTGGTGCCTTCTGGGCAGCAGGACAGAACTGCATCGGCACGCAGCGTATCCTCGTACACAGTTCAATCTACGAAGATTTCCGTGAGCGTTTTGTCAGCCAATCGCGTGCATTGGTACTTGGCGATCCTGATCAGCGAGCAACGGATGTTGGCCCGATGATTACGGAGCAGGCGGCTCGTCGCACCGAACAATTGGTGAATGAAGCGCTGGCCGAGGGTGCTCTTCTTCTGTGCGGACACCATCGCCAAGTGGGAAGCTATGCACCGACCGTGCTGGAGCGTGTAAGCCATAACAGTAGGATTTGGCAGCAGGAAGTCTTCGCGCCGGTGGTCATCTTAGAGTCTTTTGACCACCTAGATGATGCTGTTGCTCTGGCCAACGCTCCAGAGTACAGCTTGCATGCGGGACTGTTCACACGTGATCTTTCCAAGGCCTTGAAATTAGCGCGTCAAATTGAAGCCGGTGGCGTGATGATCAATGATTCTTCCGATTATCGTTTCGATGCCATGCCTTTCGGTGGCTTCAAGTACGGAAGTCTGGGGCGAGAAGGTGTTCGATTTGCCTATGAGGACATGACGCAACCCAAAGTGGTCTGCATCAATGAAATGAGTTGAGCCTTCAAAGTAACTAATTACCGTCGACCTTTACATCGGGTGAAGTCGCTCGCCCCATGACACCCGATGTTTTTTCTCAACACTGACTGATCCGCACTGTTCATGACGCGGGTGGTTTATCGTTCGCTTGGGGTTGTAGGCATTCACCGCCAGGGCCATTTCCGCTCTCGCTCCTTCTAGTTGTCGAAGCAGGAGCCGAAACGTTCATCCAAAGAGTTGGCCGTCAGTGACATTTGACGGCCTTCGCTTGCAGCTTTTCGACCCGCAGGTGCCCCCAAAATGCCTCGTCGCTCAAGGGCGTTTCACTGCATCGGCACCCAAAGGCTCCAGGTGAACATCAGCTGTACTGACTTGTCGATCCAGCAGCGGGTTTGGGCCTCCAGGTGTGGGTCAGCTGATAGGCAATTGCCAACCATATGAACCACCCCGGCATGACCATTAAGGCAATACGGGTGTCAGGTCTTAATGCCAGCAAACAGAGAACAAAGCCCAGGAACGCCAAAGAGAACCAGGCCATCGGCACGCCGCCAGGCATCTTGTAGGCCGATTTCGCATGCAGGTCGGGCCGGCTTTTGCGATAGGCAATGTACGACGCGAGGATGGTCGACCAAGTAAAAATCACCAGGATCGCCGACACGGTAGAGACGATGGTAAACGCTGTCATGACTTCCGGAACGATAAACAGCACCAGTACACCCACCAGCATCAACAGTGTGGTGAACGCCAGGCTCAGCAGGGGCACGCTACTGCTCGACAGGCGCCGAAAAATCCCCGGAGCATTGTCCTGATTCGCCAGTCCAAACAGCATGCGACTGGATGAAAATACGCCACTGTTGGCCGATGAGGCGGCAGACGTCAGCACCACAAAGTTGACGATACCTGCTGCTGCGGGAAACCCTGCAACCAGAAACAGTTCGACGAAGGGGCTCTTGTTGGGCGAAACCTGTTGCCAGGAAGTCACCGCAATAATGCAGGCCAGTGCCAACACATAAAACAGGATGATTCTCAGCGGAATCGAGTTGATGGCTTTTGGCAGGGTCTTCTCGGGGGAACGGGTTTCGGCGGCTGCGATGCCGATCAGCTCGGTGCCGGCAAATGAGAAGATGGCCATCTGGAAACCGGCGAAGAAACCGAACAAGCCGTTAGGGAAGGTTGCCTGTTTATCCAGCAGGTGGCTCAGGGATGCCGTGACGCCATTGGGTGAGACAAAGGAGCTGGCAATCAGCACCATGCTGACGCCAATCAGGGTGACGACAGCAATGATCTTGATGATCGCGAACCAGAACTCCACCTCACCGAAAAGCCTCACGGTCAGCACGTTCAAGGCAAACAGCGTCATTAGCATACCGATGGCCGGTATCCAGGCGGGTACATCGGGGAACCAGTACTGAAAGAATCCGCCGACCACCACGGCATCGCCCACCACCGCGACGCTCCAACTCAGCCAGTACGACCAACCGAGGAAAAATGCCGCTCGTGGGCCGAGGTAAGCACCGGCAAAATCCGCAAAGCTTTTGAAGTTCAAGTTGGACAGCAACAGTTCGCCCATGGCGCGCATGACGAAGTAGACGAACATCCCGATGATCATATAAATGAGGATGATCGACGTGCCTGAGAGGGCAATGATCTTCCCGGAACCCATGAACAGACCGGTACCGATGGCACCTCCCATGGCCATTAATTGAATGTGACGATTGCTGAGCGTGCGCTGCAGCGCGGGCTGTTCAACCCGCTCGGACGGAGTCGATTTCATTACAAAACCTCTTGATTTTATGTTTTTGAGTTTTGGCAGAAAGTGGGTGTCTAGCGTTCTTGTTAGAGATGCAACGGCTACTGACGGTGGTGGTTTGCGGCTGGCAGGGTTTCGCGTTCACTACAGGGTGAGTGGCCCTTGGCACTTTGCTCAGGGGCATCACCTATGGCTATCAGCTGGCCGTGCGTAGGCGCGAGGGGACGATTGCTGGCTGCTGATCAAGCAGTTGGTAGAGATTTTTTATGTTGGCAGGCGTCGGCACCAGATGGATGCGCTCACCGATAGCATGCTCTCGCGCCAGGTCGTGCACGTAGCGCAGTGACGAAAAGTCTTCGAGGGCAAAGCCCACCGAATCGAACACGGTGACCTGTGCGTCGTTCTCGCGCCCCAGTACTTCGCCCAGAACAATCCGGAAGAACTCGACGACGGGAAAGTCGGGCTCCAGTTGTTGAATATCGCCTTCAATCCGGGTTTGAGGTTCAAACTCAACGATGACCCGGGCATTGCGCAGGATCTCGGCGTGCAGTTCGGTTTTCCCCGGGCAGTCACCGCCGACGGCATTGATATGCATGCCGGGCTCGATCATCTCGGGCGTCAGAATCGTTGCATAGGCTTTGTCTGCGGTGACTGTGGTGACGATGTGCGCGCCCTTGACCGCTTCCTGCACCGAGTTGGCCAGAATCACCTCAATATCCGGGAATGCTGAAAGGTTGTGCTTCAACTTAAGTGAAGCGTCGCGATCGATATCGAAAATGCGTATTTGTTTGATGGACAGCATTTCGTGGAAGGCGAGGGCCTGAAATTCGCTCTGGGCGCCATTGCCGATGATTGCCATGGTGCTTGCACCCGGGCGCGCCAGGGACTGCGCGACCAGGGCGGAGGTCGCGGCAGTGCGCAGGGCTGTGGTCAGCGTCAGTTCACTGAGCAAGGTTGGATAGCCACTGTGGACATCGGCCAGGACACCGAAGGCCATGACCGTCAGCAAGTCCCTTTGACCGTTGTCCGGGTGACCATTCACGTATTTGAACGAGTACTGTTGGCCATCGTCGGTCGGCATCAACTCGATCACACCGTCGGCCGAATGATTGGCGGTGCGGGGCGACTTATCAAACTGCGCCCAGCGTGAATAGTCAGCTTCGATGTAAGCCGCCATTTCGCGGATTGCCCGGCGGATTCCCACCTTGGCGAACAGGCGTGCGGCATGATCGACGTCTATAAAAAGAGTCATGTTTTTATTCTCCGATTCAATAGTTGAAGCGCTGCGATTCAGGGGATGACTCAGGCGCGTTTGCTCTCGTAACCATGCAGCACGTTGACCGCATTGATCCCGATTTCATCGACCATGTAGCCGCCTTCCATCACGAACAGGGTGGGGCAGCCCACGCCCGCTATCAGCTCACCGATGCCGATGAAGTCTTCACTTTCCAGCAGGAAGTGGCTGATGGGGTCGTCCTTGAACGTGTCGACGCCCAGTGAAATAACCAGCACTTCAGGCGCAAATTGCTGGAGTTTCTTGCAGGCGTGAAGCAAGGCGATGCGGTAGCCTTCCCAGGTGGTGTTCTTCGGCATCGGATAGTTCAGGTTGTAACCTTCGCCGTGCCCAGCGCCGACTTCGTGGCTGAAGCCTGAGTAGTACGGATAGGACACCGCCGGTTCGCCGTGCAGCGAGACAAACATGACGTCGCTGCGCCCGTAGAAGATGTTCTGCGTGCCGTTGCCATGATGAAAGTCGACGTCCAGTACCGCGACACGTTTTGCGCCTTGGGTAACGGCCTGTTGTGCGGCAATGGCGGCGTTGTTCAGATAGCAGTAGCCGCCCATGTATTCGCGCGCTGCGTGATGGCCGGGCGGGCGGCACAGGGCAAAGGCACTGTCGTGGCCTTCATCAATCAGCGCCAGTCCGGTTAGCGCGATATCAGCGCTGGTTTTTACCGCTTGCCATGTGGTGGCGGTGATGGGGGAGCCAGCGTCCATGGCATAGAAACCAAGCTTGCCGTCGATAAAGCTCGGCACTTGCTCGTTGGCCAGGTCGCGCACCGGCCATACCAGCGGCAGGGCATCGTGGGTACGTCCGGTCGCGCACCATTCTGTCCAAGCACTTTCCAGAAAGCTGACGTAGCGCTCGCTGTGCGCGTTGACGTAGCACGTGCGGTCAAATGCGCGCGGTTCGATGATCTGGCCAAGGCCTACCTGCTTGACGCGGTTATGGACGGTATCGGCCCGACTGGGCTGTTCGAACGACGGCTTGAGCACGCCGTCTTTCAATTCGGTGCCGTGGTGCAAACGGTGGGAATCACTGAAAACTGTAAACATTCTGCGCATCCGTTAATGTGAGCCAGTGCAAATATTCTGTTCCGGTCGGGATGCGCTTTCTTTGCTTTGTTCTCGTGGTTTACTAGATTGTTCGGGCGTTTTTACTCAGGAATGGCGTAATGCAGAAAAAATTATCCAAACGCATCAGCCTCGACGAGACTGACTTGGCGATACTCACGTTGCTGCAAGAGGATGCGAGCATTTCCAACGCCGAGCTCAGCGAGCGCCTGTCGTTAAGCCTTACGCCTTGCTGGCGGCGGCGAAAGAGAATGGAGGAGGCGGGCGTGATTAAGGGCTATCAGGCGAACCTTGATCGACGAATGCTGGGGCTGGACATCATGGCGTTCGTGCACATCCGTTTTTCCACCCACGCCGATCACGCTCCCGACGCCTTCGAGGCGGTGATTGCGCAATTGCCCGAAGTGTTGTCCTGTCACAAGATCACCGGGGATGCCGATTACGTGCTGCAAGTGTTGGCAGAGGATCTTGATAGCTATAGTGACTTTATCGAGCAGGTACTCAGGCGTCAGGTGGGTATTGCATCCATCCAGTCCAGCCTGGCATTACGCGAGGTCAAGACCAGTAGCCGTATTGCGATACCCAAATCGAGTAAGGACTGAGCGGGCAAGCGTTAGATCACCTTTTCAAAGTCGCGTTAGAGACTGCCTTGTTTCGACGGCACTTGGCTTACCTTTTCAAGAAATTCGGCAATCGTGAGCAATTGATCGTTGGAGAAGCCGCTGGCCACTGAAACATAGCTCTCGTGGATGCCTATGTATAACTCGATCAAGTTGGCTGCCGCTTGATGGTCGAGCTCAATCAACACGCTCCGTCGGTCGTCAGGGGGGGGAAACCCTGTGTACATAAACAGGAAATTGAATTTGAGACGAAGCTGCGCGCTTTGCTTGCGAAGTATGGCTACAGCTTGAAAGACATCGTCAATTTGCTTGATCCGCAAGCAGGGCGGCGCGCTCCAGCAGTCCAGTCGCAATCGGGCACGCGCAAACCTCGCCAGGTGAAGGTCTACAAAAATCCTCACACCGGAGAAGTCGTCGAAACTAAAGGCGGTAACCACAAAACGCTGAAGGAATGGAAAGCGGAATACGGCTCGGACACCGTGGAGTCTTGGCTGACTAAGTGATTCTGGTTGAGTACAAAAAAGGCCCTCTACAGGGCCTTTTTTATTGGTTGCGAACTGGGTGTAAGAGATTGAGTGTAGGAAGCCCTCGTAGGACATGTAGATAGCCGTTGAGATGCCAGGAGAGCATTTTCACCTACGAGTCCTGACAGAAAAAAATGACGTCATGACCCCTATAACTTCCAAAAAAAAGCAAAATTGCTCATGGCCTGAATCCTTGAATCTCAGCAATCAGCTCTTCGTTGAAGCCGATCAGCTCAGCTGACGTGGCCTATGCGCTCTTGAGTAACCGTTCAAGGCGACCGCACTGTTCTTACCTGGGAGCGTACCAACTGGAATGCCCACCTAACCCTCGTCAACACATTCAAAAAAGTCCTCAAAGAAGCGGGATTTCCTATCGTACTCACACGCCCGTTTGATAAACGCACGCCTTCGCATCAGTGCGGAACCATCCGAATGGGCAATGATTCTGCCAGCGCGCCGCTGGACATCTACTGCCGTTCATACGACCACCCAAACCTGTTTGTCGTCGATGCCAGCTTCATGCCGACGTCTGCCGCAGTGAACCCCTCACTAACGATTGCAGCTCAGGCTCTTCGCGTGGCTGAGCACATATCACTTGTAGACTTAAAGGCTGCTACTGACCTTAAACCTCAAGCAATACTGTCCTGAAATAGCGCCAGATAGCCTTTGAATGCCTTCAGGGCAGGCATCGAGTATCAAAATCCCTCAAGCGCTAAAACGAACGTGACGAAGGCGGTATATCCGGATTTGGAATGGAGTATTACGCGGATCACCGGTAGCGATCCGCGAGAATGCTTACTCTGGCATTGTCCAGGATTGCAGCTTGTAGCCCTCCTGGCTCAACTCGGCGCGCACCTCTTCCAGCACGCGTTCCAGCTGCGCCGGGTCGGAATAGGCACTGCTTGGAATCTGTTTGCGGCCAATACGAGTGTTGGCCCGGTCGATGACGGTCAGGCTCAGTTCGCCATTACCGTCTTGCGGAGCCCAAGCGACGCATTGAAAAGGTTCGAATGCGTGGCCGGCAATCAAAAGTGCTTCGTTGATGCGGAGCGGGGTGCTCATGGGTCTTCTCTCCTTGTACCCAAACAAATGATGTGCCGTCGGTTGGGCTTACCAGTCGGCTGGTTATTAGTACTGATGCGCAAAGGGGTGCCCGACCTGATCAGGTCGGGCGAGGTGAATCAGTATTCCCAGAACATCCGTTGCAGTTCTTTGCTGTCCTGAGTCTTGGTCAGAGCAACCATCGCCAGGATGCGGGCTTTTTGCGGGTTCAGGTCATGGGCAACGACCCAGTCGTATTTGTCATCAGGCTGCTCTGCGTTACGCAGTACAAAACCACCGGCATTGACGTGGGAAGAACGAATGATCTGTACGCCGTCCTTACGCAACGCCTGCAAGGATGGGACGACGCGCGAAGAGACCGAGCCATTGCCAGTGCCAGCATGGATGATGGCTTTAGCGCCAGATTGAGCCAGGGCCTTGTAAGCGGTGTCGCTGACATTGCCATAGGAGTAAGCAATTTCGACGTCAGGCAGGCTCTTGATGGTTTTGATGTCGAATTCAGAGTCCATGGTGTGACGCTTGGCTGGCAGGCGGAACCAATAGGATTTGCCTTCGACCACCATACCCAGCGGGCCCCAGGCGCTTTTGAAGGCTTCAGTCTTGATGTTGATCATCTTGCTCACATCACGACCCGACTGGATCTCGTCGTTCATGGTGACCAGTACACCTTTGCCATGCGCATCTTTGCTGCTGGCGACCGCGACGGCGTTGTACAGGTTCAGCATACCGTCGGCAGACATGGCGGTGCCCGGGCGCATCGAGCCAACGACCACGATTGGCTTGTCGGTTTTTTCCACCAGGTTAAGGAAGTATGCGGTCTCTTCCAGGGTGTCGGTACCGTGAGTAATCACGATGCCATCGACGTCTTTGCTGTCGGCCAGTTCCGCGACGCGGCGACCCAGTTGCAGCAGGTTTTCGTTGGTGATGCTTTCCGACGCGATTTGCATGACTTGTTCGCCACGCACATTGGCCAATTGACTCAGCTCGGGCACGCCAGCAATCAACTGATCGATACCCACTTTGGCCGCTTGATAAGTGGCGCTGTTGGCGGCACTGGCGCCTGCCCCGGCGATAGTCCCGCCGGTAGCGAGGATCACAACGTTAGCCAGTTTTTGTTTGGTTTCGACTTCTTTTGCTTGAAGTGCGGTAGGGAGTAGCAGCAGGAGGGCCAAGGCGCCCGGAACAAAGGTATTGAAAGCAGATTTCATTATTGTTCTCTCTAGTTGTAATGACGATGCTGATGCAGGTTCATCTAGAAACACCCCGGGCAGATCTGAATGCCGTGGGGTCTTGGAGGAGAGCAGGATCTGTACCAGCTGCACTTTGTCTGGATAATTATTGTAACTATTTGATATATAACAATTTTTTATAAAATTTTTGTTTCGCAATACAGATCGATGTCCGGTTTTCCGACGATGTGGAGGCTTTGTGTTCGGCAGTCCGAAAATAATCACGATAAAAACCGCTTGGCCCTACGAAAGTGGGAGGAGTGACTTCTCTGCCCTTGCCGGAGTGCCCAATCAGATGGGAGTTGTCGGTAATGACACCAACGCGATTGAGCCCGGAAAGAGACCACTTTCCTCGATGTCTCCGACCATTTTTCTGAAGGATGGAAAAGTCGCGTTGGTCATCGGCACGCCGGGTGGCCCTAGAATTTTTACGTCGATTTTTCAGGTGGTGAGCAATATCTATGACTTCAAATTGCCGCTGAAAGATTCAGTTAGCGCGATGCGCTTTCACCATCAATTGCTGCCGGCAAATACCATTTTTTGGGAACCTTACTCTCCGATCACGGGGCAGTTAGCCAGGGATCTCGACGCCAAGGGCTACAACTTAGTCGACCAGGGCTTCAATGGTGATATCCAGGCAATCAAGGTTGATGGCGGTATCCCGGAGCCAGTGACAGACCCAAGGGGGAGGGGAGTAACAATGCTGGTGAAATAGCCTGCTACTGCAAACAAATAAAGCGACCGGAACATCGTGTCTCCAGTCGTTTTTTTCTTGTGTAGCCATCACCGCCTGATGACGGGAGTCAACACGGGAATAGGGGTAGGAGTAAAGGATCTCACAGACCCGTTATCGCCAGTTCGCCGAGGTTGAGTTGAAGCTCAACGAACTGGTCGGCTTGCTGCCCATCCCAAGCTACATGCACCGTTAACCGATTTCGACA
This sequence comes from Pseudomonas sp. ASL3, assembly GCF_056680425.1. Lineage (NCBI taxonomy): Bacteria > Pseudomonadati > Pseudomonadota > Gammaproteobacteria > Pseudomonadales > Pseudomonadaceae > Pseudomonas > Pseudomonas sp. ASL3. Next base: position 2,208,274 of record NZ_CM155281.1, read on the forward strand.
ATCTGCCGGAAACGGCTGATTTGTGGCGGGCGGATGCCGTGATCTGCACATTGGGCACAACGATGCCGCGCGCTGGATCGAGAGACTTATTTCGGCGTGTTGATTATGCGTACCCATTGGATGTAGCACACTTGGCCAGAGTGAATGGCACCGCAACATACGTTCTCAATTCGGCCATAGGGGCGAACCCGAACTCGAGCTTTTTCTACAATCGGGTAAAGGGCGAATTGGAGACATCTCTTGCAAGGCTTGGTTTTGAATCGCTCTCCTATGTGAGGCCCGGCGTCATCAGAGGGACGCGCGAAGAACTGCGGTTGGGTGAGCGTGCACTGGTGCTTGCGCTCGGCCTGGTCGGGAGATTGTTACCTGTTAGCTGGCGACTTAACCCCGCGTCGCGGATCGCCCAGGTGCTGCTCGAATCAGCCCTTGAGCGCAGACCGGGTGTTCACATCATCACCTCCGAGCGCTGCATTTGAGCCGAGGTTAGGTGTTTTTAAAAGTAGATAATTTCAAAGGAGATACACGATGCCGATGGTTGAGTTTTCCGCTGTCTTGGACAGCGATGCAGGACACGCCTGGGGCGTATTGAAGAAATTTGGTGAGATTCAAAAATGGCATCCCTCGATTGTCGAAAGCAGCATTGAGGACAACCAGCCTGATGGATTTGTTGGCTGCATTCGCAAACTCACGTTGGCCGATGGCGCAGTTGTCAGGAAGCGTTTGTTATCGGTCGATGATCGCAATTTAACGCTGTCCTACCGCTTCGAGGAAGCTCCGTTACCGCTGGATAACTATGTGGCCACCGTGAAATTGGCCTCTCTTACTGGACAGTCCAAGACGTTCATCAATTGGTCTGCAAGCTTCGACCTGCAAGATCTGAATACCGCAGAACACTACCAGGAGCTCATTCGAGGACTGATCGTGGATGGCCACAATAGTCTCCAGTTGTTTCTTACCAAGCTCTGAGCACGGTTTCGGCACCGTCGAATCCTGTCTGAGAAAGTGACTTTGGTTTGAGTACAAAAGGGCTCTGCGAGAGCCCTTTTTGTTAGCGGATATCTGCGCCTTAGGACGCGACGCATGACTTCAAATCGGCGAAGCGCCAGCGAATGGCTCGCGATCGCCGTGAGACACTGCGCTGACTGACTTCTAATCCAGCATTTTGCTCATAGTGTCTATCGGGATTCGGCCATGGTCGGATAGTCCGTATAACCGCGCTCTTCACCTTGGTAGAAAGTCGTTGGGTCTGCATCGTTCAGGGCTTCGCCTTGTTTGAATCGCTCTACCAAATCCGGGTTGGCCAGGAACGCGGTGCCAAACGACACCAGATCAGCTTCACCTAAGCTGAGCGCTGTTCCAGCTCGCTCTGCGTCATAGCCACCATTGGCAATGTAGGTGCCACCGAAACGACGCTTTAGTTCTCTGAAATCGAATTGCACTGCACCGAACTCCACCACATGAAGGTAGGCCAACCCATAGCGACCGAGCATCTTGGCCGCGTAGTTGAAAGTCGCTTGGGGATCGCTGTCGCTCATGGAGAAGTAATTGAAGATCGGCGACAGGCGAACACCCACGCGGCTGGCCCCGAAGACCTCGATGACGGACTCGACTACCTCCTTGAGAAATCGGGCGCGATTCTCTGCAGAACCGCCGTAGGTATCAGTTCGAGTATTGGTGCCATCGCGTAGGAACTGGTCGATCAAATAACCGTTTGCACCGTGGATTTCAACGCCGTCGAATCCAGCTCGTTTCGCATTTTCGGCTCCTTGGCGAAAATCAGCGATCACGCCGGGAATCTCATCGAGACCCAGAGCCCGTGGCAATTCGTAAGACTTCAGTCCCTCATGCGTGTAAATTTCGCCATCAGCCTTGATCGCTGAAGGTGCTACTGGCAGTTCGTTATTGATCTGCACCAGCGGATGTGAAAGTCGTCCGACATGCCAGAGTTGCAGGAATATACGTCCACCCTCTGCATGAACAGCGTCGGTCACTTGTTTCCAGCCCGCGATCTGCTCGGCGGTAAAGATGCCCGGCGTTCTCATATAGCCTTTGCCTTGTGCCGAGACCTGAGAACCCTCGGTAATGATAAGACCGGCACCGGCACGTTGCCGGTAATACTCGACCACGGTGGGTGTCGGAGTATCGCCTTCACCGGCCCGGCTTCGCGTCAGCGGCGCCATGACCATGTGGTTTTTCAGGGGGAGGGTGCCGATCTGCGCCGGGGACAAAAGGAGGTCGAGATTGCTCGTGGTCATGATGTATCTCAGTTGGATTTGGGATGTATGATTTGGGATCGTTGAGGGTATTTTCGCGTAGGGTCGTATCGACCACAGGCGCAAATCGGGCGCTAGCTCAGTCGCCCCTCATGCCGCAGGCGTGCGCCAATCCGCTGTATTTCAGTTTCGCCCTGCGCCAGTGCCGCCTTGCTCGTGTGCACCGAGTAGTGACCCATCACCAGATCGTGCGGATGCTTCACCGCTGAGCCCATCACGAATGAGCAATCGCCTTGTGCCACGAAGTCGATGTGTTGCTCGGACTCCTCGAACACTGCGAGTTCGCCGGCATTAATCAGGCCCCCTACGTCCAGCCGTCCTGCATTAACCGCGAGCCAGGCAACGGTGTGACCGGACGGCGGGGTGTACCGCCAGCGCTCCCCGTCTTTCAAATTCACGGCGAGATAGTTCATTTCACTCGGAGCTTCAATCAGGCTCTGCGCAGCACCGTAGCGGCCCAGGAGCACGCGCGCTGGGCCTGATTGCGGAACTTGGGAGGGTGCAAGATAGACACTCAGCGCGGGTGCGTTCTCTAGCGACGGCGGTAGTGCCACCCAGAGCTGGAATCCCTGCATTGAGGACTCGTTGGCTAGCGTAGCGTCGTGCCACACCCCGTTACCGGCGCGCATCCACTCAACACCACCGGCAGGCAATACACCTGTCGCACCAGTGGTGTCTTCATAGGCGATGTCGCCTTTGGTCATGAAGGTAACCGTCGCGATCCCGGAGTGCGGGTGCATGCCGAAATTCGACTTACCGCGACTCGCGCTTAAACTGAAAATATCAAGGAAGATAAAAGGCTTCAAAAGCTCGCCCAGATCGCCAGGGCTCATAAGCCGCGTTATAGGGCCATGTGTGCTGCCCTTAGTGCGATGGACAATGGCGCGTTGCAGAACTGCGACGGTGGCGGTCATATGTTTTCTCTCGGTGTTTTGAGCGCCTGGGCCCACCAGACAATGTCGTCCAGCAGCTCTTTGGCTGCCTGGGCCAGATGCGAGTAATCGTTGAAGTGCTTTCCCTGTTGCCAGATGCTGATGAGGGGGAGAGGTGAGGTCATAGGTTGTTCCAGCAGATTGTGCGAGAGCGCAATAGACGCTAATGACTAGCTTGCTGCACTGAACTGGGACACCGGGCGCAACTGCCAGGCCACGAAGGCAGACATGACGGCCAAAACCATCGCTGGTGCAGGGTTGCCGCCAATCACGAGAAGATGCGTTGCTGCACCGCAGATCATGGTCACAGCCAGCATTAGTCCACCGAGGAAACCTGTGGCAGGTTTTAGCAGTAACACTGCGCCTATTACCTCGATGGCACCGGTCAGATAGCGAAACCATTGGCCTACGCCGATGGCATCGAACACTTGAACCATTTGCGGCGCGCCGGCCAGCTTTGCGATGCCAGCCGCAGCGAACGCCAGTGCCAGCAGGGCGCGAACGCCCCAAACGATGCGGCGGTGAACGGGGGAAAGAGAAGTGGATGTAGTCATGGATAGCAAAGACCTTGTCTGGGGTTGTGCAGTCGAGGGTCAACTGCAGCTATGCCTGAAGGATATGCGCCTGGTAATTGCTTTATTAGATGGCATAATTGGATTGAACTGATCCATTTAACGAAGGGGTGGCGATAAGATGCTTGACCTGAACGACGTAGCCTTGTTTGTACAAGTGGTGCGCAACGGCAGCTTTGCCGAAGCGGCGCGGCAGCTTGGAATGCCGTCCAACACCTTAAGCAGGCGCGTTCAACAACTCGAGGCGCAGCTCGGCACACGGCTGCTGCAGCGCTCCACGCGCAAACTCACACTTACCCATTCAGGTCAGGCTTTTCATGATCGTTGCTCCGGCGCGGTAGAAGGCCTGATCGATGCCGGACAGCAGTTAATGACGGGAAGCCAAGAGCCGAGTGGCACCGTGCGCATTGCGGCGATGGCTGATTTCTTCGACTTCTTCCCTATGGAATGGGTGGCCGATTTTCTAACCGAGCATCCACGGGTGCAGCTTGACTTCGTACTGAGTGATGCACGCGCCGATTTGATCGCTGATCGGATCGACATCGCGTTTCGAGGCGGCACTTTGCAGGACTCAGGATACGTCGGTCGCCAACTCATTGGAGCTGGTAATGAAGGTTTGGTCGCCAGCCCCAAGTACCTCAATAAACGAGGTGTGCCCGCTACGCTGGAGGATCTGGTCAACCACGACTGTGTGAGTTTCGGTCATCCTAGCGGCGTCACCACATGGCGTCTTGATGGGCCAAACGGTGTTGAGGAAGACGTGCAGATTACCAGCCGTTTCAATGGCAACACCGCTCAAGCTTTGCGTAAGGCCACGTTGGCTGGGTTGGGCATTGCGTTGCTGCCGCCCACCATGACTAAATTTGATCTTCAGGCGGGGCGCCTTGTCTCTGTGCTACCGAATTACCATCGCACGGGTTACGGCTTGCATGTGCTTTATCCCAGTCGGCAACATTTGCCGTTGGCGGTATCAGCATTCATTGGATTGGTGATGGAGAAGCTGGAAGAGCAAGCATTCCCTGCGAGGGTTTTACCTCAGCAGGTTTGATACGGTATTCGGGCTTATGACCGTCATACCACAGGCGGGGCTCTGGCTGACTGGATCGAAAGCAAAGCGTCTGAGAAGGGAAAAATATACCAGGTCATACTGTCGAACCTGACGTCAGTAGACCCATAACCGGTCGTCGCGCACCCGCCACTGAACAAAAAGCCGGCAGCCGCAAGCCACACCAGGTGAAGGTCTACAAAAATCCGGAATCTGGCGAAGTCGTGGAAACCAAAGGCGGTAATCACAAAACATTGAAGGAATGGAAAGCTGAGCACGGCTCTGACACAGTCGAGTCATGGCTGACCAAGTGAGTTTGGTTTGAGTACAAAAGGGCCCTTCGATGGGACTTTTTTGAACCGGGATTTTGGGTAGCCTTAACCAATTTTTAATAGTCTGACCTGCGGTGTTGATTGGGCTGCTCACGTGGTCGGGCACCCTCATAATCTCTATTTCCGAACATTTCTCGATGCGCTCGTGAAGGATGCCATGACAACAACCGCCACTCCATTTGATAAATATGAGATCTCCTCAACGACGACGATGGACGAAAGACTCAATTTCCATTTGGCTTCACCCGAAGGCACATTCACGGATTACGTAGAATCCAATCGGTTAGAAATCACTGAACAAATTGCGTCCAAGCACGTTATCTATCTGGATACGAACGCCTGGAAGTGCATAAGCGATTTCATTCGAGGAAAACCAACGCTTACACCTGAAATGCTGGATTTTGCCCAGACCGCAACCAATGAACATGTGAGAGCCAGCTGCGTCGGCAGGCGCGTGAGAACGTCCTTCAGGCAAGCATTTGGATCGTGCCAATCGAGCCTTGCCGACTGGATCAAACTCATGATCGCAGCCGCGCGTTTGTCGCTGCGTAACGACCCCGAGAACAGCCTGTCCACGTGCCCTATGCATCCCTGCGACAGCAGCAGTTAACGCTCCCTGAAAATCGACTGTTGCTATTAGATAAACTCTGACTGTAGCTACCGCCATATCAATAGTTCGCTTACCGTCGTCGCTCAAGCCTACGGAGTGATGCCCATGCCGGATGCAGCCAATCTCTATCTATTCGTTGTCGCCGCCATGCTCCTGTTAATCGTTCCTGGCCCGAACATGGCTTTTGTGACCAGCCATGCGTTGGCCCACGGTTGGCGTGCGGGCTTCGCTGCCGCGCTTGGTATTTCCTTCTCTGACTTGCTGATGACCGCTTTGGTTAGCGCAGGTATTGGCGCTATGGTAATGAGCTGGGCACCAGCGTTCGAAGTACTACGCGTGGCCGGGGCGTGTTATCTCATATGGATCGCCTGGCAAGCTTTAAAAACGCCAGCAGTGACTCAGGGCACTCAACCTCAGTTGGCTTCCTTGTGGAAAATCTTCGCCCGAGGCACCCTCAACAGCCTCTTGAATCCTAAGGCGCTTTTGTTCTTTATGGTATTCCTGCCTCAATTCGTCAGCGTAACAACCTGCGATGTTAGCCTCCAATTAATGTTCCTTGGAGCGCTGCTTGCGCTGATCGCGCTAATCTTCCATACCGTACTTGGGATGTGTGCCGGGCAGCTAAGAGGGAAACTGGGCAGCGGCAGGATCTCCAAGCGTTTGGGGACGTATGGTTTTGCTGGGGTGATGGCAGCGTTGGCGGCACGCTTGTTGTTTCTTGACCGCCCGCTTTGACGCAGTGCAGGACAGAGCGGGGGACGCGCCCGGCAAATACACTCAAGCTCGCGCGCGCCCCCGCGCTTATGGCGCTCGACGGTGAACACGCCCGGTGTGTAGTCGAGTTTCTCGCTGACATCCTCGCCAATGCGCTTGAGGGCGCAGCCGCAGGTGCACTGGGTGTTGTCCGGTTCGTGGTGGATCAGAGTACGCGGGAACTGTGATGGCAAAGCCGTGCGTTTAGATTTTTGCCGAGCCTCGGTCGAAACTGGGGGCCGGTTGCAGCGCCTCAAGCTCGGCTTCGATGGCCGCGATGTCGGTGTCGATCAAGTCATCGAGAAGGCTGGCTTGATCCGGGCTTAATTGTTCGCTGCGCTTGGCAAACTTGAAGCGCTTGAGCTGCGCGATCTCGTGGGCCAGTTTCTCGTTGACCGTTTTGTGGTGATGGATCTGCTTGTCCATGGACTCGATTTTTTGATCGATACTCTCGACATGCTGCATCAACTGCGCAGCCAGAGCGCGCAGTTGTTCAGGGTTCAGTTGGTCTAGCTTGGGAAGCGAAGTCATGCCGCCGATTTTGCTAGAGCAGGCCAACACCGGCGATAGACCCATCGGACAATTGCACGGACAGGCTGGCCATGGCAGGCGTCACACGATGGAAATAGCGTCGCCCGGCCCGACGCGTTGCCAGGGCAAACCCAGTACGAGCGCGCGCAACTGTTCAGTATTCAATTCCATTTGATGACCGTGCCTGAAACCCGGCCAGAAAAATTTGCCCTGATGCAGGCGGCGGGCCGCCAGCCAGATACCCAACCCGTCGTGCACCAATACCTTGATGCGCGTGGCGCGACGATTGGCAAACAGGTAGGCACAGTGCGGCTGCGCCGCACCGAACACTGCCACCACCCGCGCCAGTGCGGTCTCAGTACCGGCGCGCATGTCCATGGGTTCGGTGGCGAGCCAGATCGAGTCAATGCGCATCATCCCCATTTTGGAAGGTAGCTCTCCTACCACTATCAGTCTCAGACTGGTTTCGGCCTGTGCCAGCCGGTCAGGAAGCATTTGCTTCGAACCCATGTAAACCTTCAAGCCGAGCAGCGGATCTAGGGAGAGTTGCATAGCGCGCTGCCAAAGCCTTCTCACTTGCACGAGTTGAAGCTGGCGCGTAGGCGCCACATCCTCTAGATGTCGAGCCCAAGGAGCTCCCAACCGGGAAGGATCGATACCTTGCCGAGTGAGCTCCTCGATTACGCCTACAAGCCAAGTGGCACTGAAGGTCAGAGGTCGGGTCATGTTACGTCCATTAGCCGCAGCGCAATGCTTGGTTGGAAAGAGACAATTCTTATAGTGATGCCCTGACCACCAATGGACAATCAACTGGCTGGGCTCCCGATACCTCAAGGGTCTCGATCAGGTGCCGGGCAGCCTTGCGACCGATCTCGTAGTACGGCAGTTGCACTGTGGTCAGCGGCGGGATGAACAGCTCAGCGATACCGATCATGTTGTCGTAGCCGAGCACGGCGACATCGTCGGGAATTTTCAGGCCACGGCCCAACAACACCTGATAGGCACAAAAAGCAATACGGTCGTTGCCACAGATCAGAATGTCGAACTGGGGACGACTATCAATGATGTGCCGGTCGAGGATGGCTGCGGTTTCACCATAGGCGTCATGATCGGAAAGGTCATATTGCAGGAGTGCGTCAGGCAACAGCCCGAATGCCTGACAGGCACGCTGCATGCCTCTTTGTCGCAGACCCCAGGCCAGGCTCTGTTTTGGAAGATTGATAAACAGAGGGCGCCGATAGCCTTGACTCAATGCGTGATGTACGGCTCGATACTGCCCCATTTCGTCGTCGGGCACATAACTGACCAGGCGACTGTCATCCGCCAGGCAATTGGCGAGTACCAGGGGGGTGCTCTTCAATCGCTCGGGAATGCACACCTCGCGCAACCCCATGGCGCTGAAGATCAACCCGTCGGGACGGTGCGATAACATCAGGTCGATGTTCTGGTCGGTGGGCGGGTTGCTTAACAGGTTGAGGATAAATACATTCCAGCCTGCTTGCTGCGCGGTCTGTTCGATGGACAGCAGCAGCTCGACGGCGAACGGTGTGGTCGCGGTGTCCAGTGCGAACACACCGATGGTTCGCGTCTGGAGGTTGTCGCCGCGAATCCTGCGCGCCGACAGGCTCGGCACGAATTGCAATTCGTCAATGGCGCGACGCACCCGCTGATAGGTTTCGGGGCTCAATTTTTCCGGATTGTTGAGCGCTCGAGAAACCGTCATCAGGGACACGCCGGCCAGCTGTGCAACGTCTTTCACTGAAGTCATGCGAGGCGAAACCGGTCAGGTTGACGGAGAATCATGACACATGGCCCGCGCTTCTCGCGACTCGAATGATGCTGCTCATAGCCATCCCGAGGCGAGAGGCCATGCTCTGGGAATCGAGACACGCCCGCCACTCCCGCTTGCAAGGAGCTTCACACCCAGACTGCCGGGCTGCGGATAGAGGCGACTGCTGAGGCTGAAGCCCCCGTTTTCGTCAAACACCTCGATGGACGAGCGATCGAGGAACACGCGCAGTTCGAGTCGCTCTTGTCTCGGGTCTATCGACACGCTGCGCTGACCTGTGGCTTGCGCACCCGAGCGGCTACGGTCAAGCACCAGACGACGCAGCGACGCATCGTAGTAGAGCAGGGTTTCTTCATGGCCATCGTCGCTGCAGCGCAAGGCGATTCCCAAGTGCCCGTCGGTGCAGCCGAGCAAATCCAGATGCACATGGATTTCGAGCATATCGCCATTCACTTGCGGCACCCACCGGGTTCCCGACTCATCCCACCAAGGCGTACCCGGCAATGGCGCCTTGCGTAGTGCGGTGAGCTCCCGTGCGGGATACACGCACAGGCGATCTGCGCGCAGTTCAAGTTCGCGCGGCAAACCGAGCATGCCGCACCAGTGATGGGCTTTGCTCGGCATCGGGCTTTCCCACATGTCGAGCCACGCCCACAAAAGTCGCCGACCATCAGCGGCCATTAGCGTTTGCGCTGCATAGAAATCGTGGCCGTTATCCAGCTCGATAAAAGGCCCGCCAGTGAAGTGCCATTCGCTGTCGAGTCGGCCCACTCGATAACCAGTCTGGTACTTGTTCAGCCGTTCGTAACCGTGGGGTTGCATGCCTTGGGGGGAGTACAGCAGTACATCGCGTCCGTTCAGTCGAAACAGATCCGGGCATTCCCACATATAGCCATCGCCCTCGCTGCCGCTGGACACATAGTCAAGGAACTCCCAGACGTGCAGATCCGTGGAACGGTACAACGGGAGCAGCGGCCTATCGCCCAGACGTGCGCCGGCAATGAGGTACCAACAGTCATCCTCCTTCCATACCTTAGGGTCACGAAAGTGCATGATAGTGTCTTGCGGCGCGGTCTCGATGACTGCGCCATGCTTGACGAACTGGATGCCGTCGATACTGGTGGCCAGGCACTGGACTTGACGGATAGAGCGTTCGTCACCCACTTCCCCCAGCCAGGTGTGTCCGGTGTAGATCAATGCCAGGGTATCTCCACACACCACCGCGCTACCGGAAAAACAACCGTCACGGTCGAAGTCATCGCCGGGTGCTAGCGCAATGGGCAGGTGCTGCCAATGAACCAGATCGGCACTCTTGGCGTGCCCCCAATACATAGGGCCCCATTTCGCCTCGAAGGGGTAATGTTGATAGAAAACGTGATATTCGCCACGAAAGTACACCACCCCGTTAGGGTCGTTCATCCAGCCTGCCGGGGGAGCAATATGATAACCGGGTCGATAATCGTGGATGACGCGAGACAGGCCGTCACTCAGTGCACGCTGCGCAAGGTCAAGGGAAGAAGACATTGGGTCGCTCATGGTATTCAAAGACAAGGTCATAGGGCGCGTGCTCGAACTGAGCGCAGAGAGACGTCATTCGGCAGGTTTTCAATGGCTTGTGGGTGGCGCTTCAAGGCCGTGCCGTCGGCGTCGAACAGATGCAGGTTGTCGATGTCCAGCTGCAGTTCGACCCGATCGCCCGCCTGCCATCCGGCGTTGACCTCACAACGACAGATCAGTGGCTCGTCCTGACCTGTTTCGAGGTGCACATACGTTTCGCTACCCAGGTATTCGACCCCGGTCACGATGACGCCGACGGTTCCCTCAGCCGCTTTGAGCGATACGTGCTCCGGGCGAACCCCGAGGCTCAGCAGAGTGTCCGCCGCCAGGTTTGAGCTGTCGAAGGGCAGGGAGGTCATACCCAAAACGGGGGTGTCGACCAGGCTGGTTTCGCCCGGGGCATGCAGGCGCGCCGCCAGAAAATTCATTCTGGGCGAACCGAGAAAACCGGCGACAAAGCGGCTCGCTGGGCGTTCATAGAGTTCGCGCGGTGAACCGACCTGCTCTACGCGACCGCCATTGAGCACGACAATTTTGTCGGCCAGGGTCATCGCTTCCACCTGATCGTGAGTGACGTAGATCATGGTCGAGCCCAGTCGGGCATGCAGCCGGGCGATTTCGTTGCGCATCTGCACCCGCAAGGATGCATCCAGGTTGGAGAGCGGCTCATCGAACAACAAAATGTCCGGCTCCCGCGCCATGGCTCTGCCCATGGCCACACGCTGACGCTGCCCTCCAGACAGTTCTTTTGGCTTGCGTTGCAGCAGTTTGTCCAATTGCAGGATTTGCGCAGTTTTCAGCACCCGCTCGCGCAAGCTGCTCTTTTCAATCTTGGCCAGTTTGAGACCAAAACTGATGTTGTCGTAGACGCTCATATGCGGGTACAGCGCATAAGACTGAAACACCATGCCGACGCCACGCTCGCGCGGCTCCAGGTCGTTGACCCGCCGCCCGTCGATCAGCAGGTCGCCGGCGCAGATCGAATCCAGTCCGGCGATCAGTCGTAGCAAAGTCGACTTTCCGCAGCCCGAAGGGCCAACGAACACCACGAATTCACCCGCAGCGATCTCCAGGCTGACGTCGCGAAGAATCCGCACGCCGCCCAATTGTTTGTTCACGTTGCCTAGTTTCAATTTGATCACGATGCTGTTCCTTGTATTTGTTGGGCATCAACCCTTTAACGCGCCGGCAGTGAGACCGGAAACGATTCGGCGCTGGAAGATCAGCACCAGAATCACCAGTGGGACGGTGACCAGCACCGAAGCGGCCATCAACAGCCCCCAAGGCAGCTCATGGGGACTCCCGCCGGAAATCAAGGCGATGGCGACCGGCACCGTGCGTTGCGTGTCTGTGAGGGTGAAGGTCAGGGCAAACAGGAACTCGTTCCACGCTGCGATAAAGGCCAATAAGCCAGTGGTGACCAGTGCGGGCCAGAGCAGCGGCAACAGCACACGGGTAAGTGTGACCCAGGGCGAAGCGCCATCCATGATTGCCGCTTCTTCCAGTTCATGGGGCAGTTGCCCCATGAACGTGGTCAGCACCCAGACGGTGAAGGGCAGGGTGAAAATCGTGTAGCTCAGGATCAACGCCCAGGACGTGTTGTACAGACCCAAGGCGCGGATCACTTCGAACAGCCCCGACAGTACAGCGACCTGGGGAAACATCGAGACGCCAAGAACCATCATCAATACCGTGCCACGCCCACGGAACTTCACCCTGCCCAAGGCATAGGCGGCGGTCAGGCTGAGGAACAGCGCCAGCGTCACCACGCAAAGCGCAACCACCAGCGAGTTACCGATAGCTCTCAGGAATGAGGATTGGTGGAGTACCGCCGCGTAATTGGAGAAGTCGGGACTATCGATCCAATAGCTCACCTCGAACAAGGCGCTGGATGGCTTCAGCGAAGTCACGATGGCGTAGTAGAAAGGGAAGACCGCATACAGCAGCAAAATCCCGATCAGACACCAGAACCCGAGGCGCAACAGCGCTTTTTTGAGTAGACGCTGGCTCATGAGCGAACCTCCAGTTGACGGCGTCCGAGGTAGAGATAAAGCATGGCGATCACCGCAACGACCAGAAACAGCAGAGTTGAGGCCGCGCTGCCATAGCCAACGTCCTGGAACTCCACCAGGTGCTGGCGGGCATAGACCGACATACTCATGGTGCTCGAAGAGTTCGAGGTCAGCACATAGATAACGTCGAATACCCGCAGGGAGTCGAGGATGCGGAAGATCGCCGCTACCAGCAATGCAGGCATCAACAGTGGAAGCGTGACACGCCAGAACACTTTCAGCGGATGAATGCCATCGACCCTGGCGGCTTCGTAGCAATCGCTCGGCAACATCTGCAAGGCAGCCAGCATCAGCAGCGTGACAAAAGGTACGGTCTTCCAGACGTCGACGATGATGACCGCCCACATCGACAGATCCGCATCTGCCGTCCAGGCCAGAGGAGCGTCAATCAGGCCGAGGCTCAGCATCAGATGATTGATGATGCCGAACTGGTCGTTAAGCATCCATGACCAGATCTTCGCTGAGACAATGGTAGGAATCGCCCACGGAATCAGAATCAACGCACGCACCAGGGAACGGCCGGTGAACTTGATGTTCAGCAGCAACGCCACCAGCAGCCCCAGGACGACTTCCAATCCCACCGACACTACGGTGAAATGCAACGTGTTGCGCACAGCGTTCCACCATTGTGGATCGACCAGGATGCCCGACCAGTTGGAACCGTCGTGGAACAGATAATTGCTCAAGCCTACGAAGGAGCCGCCACTGGTGTCCGCGAGACTGGCGTCGGTCAGGCTGAACCAGAATGTCCGCAGTAGCGGCCAGGCCGCCACTAGGGCCAGACACAGCAACATCGGTGTCAAAAACAGCCAGGCGGCGCGTACTCGGCGACGCTGTATGGGCGTTTCCCTGGTGAGCAGGAGCTCGTCACAGGAGGCATGGGTAGTAGAGACAGACATGGTGATTTTCTTCCTTGTGGCTTACCAGTTCTGGCGTTTGATGCGCGTGAGTTCGCTTTCCAGTTCGGCCAGCGCCTGATCGACAGGCAACTCGCCCGCCAGCACGCCATGCACTCGATCGAAGAACGCATTGGAGACCCGTGGATAGCGATCGGCGGTTATTGAGGCGGGGCGCATGACTCCGTCGTTGAGAATGCTGTGGAGCTGACTGTAGTAAGGCATTGCCGCGAGCAGTTCGGGATCTTGATACAGCGACTCGATAACCGGGTTATAGGCGCCTATCAGAGCACGATGTTTTTGCTGTTGGGCACTGGTCAGGTAGCTCACCAGCTCTGCGGCAAGTTTTGGATGGGCGCTGTAACGCGATACCGCCAGGCCCCACCCGCCGAGGGTGGATGCATGGTTGCCGGTCTCGCCGCCCCGGGGCAGGGGAGCGACCCCAACCTTGTCTTTTACGGCACTGTCCTGGCTTTGCACCAGGGCCCAGACATAAGGCCAGTTACGCATGAACAGCGCATTTCCCGACTGGAATACGCCACGTCCTTCTTCCTCGGTGTAATTGAGTACGCCACGCGGGGAGATGTCTCCTACCCAGCTTTTCGCCAGGGTCAAAGCAGCTCTTGAGGCCTGACTGTTAACCACGATGTCTCCTCGTGGATTGACCAGTCCGCCTTCCGGTTGGCTGCTGATCCACTCCAGCGCATTACACGTCAGGCCCTCGTAGGCGCGTCCCTGAAATATGTAACCCCACACATTGGGGTTACCGGCGTTGCGTTCGGCCTGTTGAACATCCCTGGCGGTAGCGGTCATTTCCTCCCACGTCTGGGGAACCTGCTTGTTGTGCTTCTCTAGCAAGTCCTTGCGGTAATACAGCAGGCCCGAGTCGGTGAACCACGGCATCGTCACCAGCCGTCCGTTTACCGTGGCGTTATCTACCTGTGCCTGGAAGTAGCCTTGGGTAGCGTTGGCTGGAAGCACTTCGCGCAGATCCATCAGATGTTTGGCCAGCATCCCCGGCCACACCATATCGATTTGAATGATGTCGATGTCGGTGGACTGCGCACTGAGGATCTGTTGGTAGAACGACAACCTCTCGGTCGCCGAGTTAGGCGTGGAAACCACCTCGACGTTGTTGCCGGTCTGTTTCGACCACGCCTCGACAGCCTCCTTGCAGAGTTGTAACTCCGCGCCCACCGCACCGCATGAGATCGTCAAATCGGCTGCGCTCGAGACGGATGGAAATCCGGCACAGAAGGTGAGTAGCGCTGCTGGAAGGAGAGATTTCAGCTGTTTCATAAAGCCCTCTTTATTTTTGTTTTTAGAAAAGTTAACGTTAACATCGTCAATGTAGCAGCGTATCTCAAATGAGGCATCTTTTTTTTTCTTGATTCGGACGATTCACGACTCACGAAAAAAGGTCAGCCAAAACAATAAAAACAAACAGGAAATCCAAATGCAGAAAGCATCAAGGTGGCTATTCGCAGGCGTGCTCAGCGCATCGGCGGCAACCTCTCAGGCCGCTACTCTGGAAGAACGCATGGCCGCGTTTGAAGCCCGTGCAAGCGCAGCGGAAAAGCGTGCGGCCGCAGCCGAACAGCAAACTCAGGCACTCGCGAGGGAATTGCAGCAGATCAAACTCGCCACTCCCGCTTTGCAGCCCACTGCATCCACTGCATCCACTGCATCCCAGGCAACGAATCCGGTTCTGGACACCCGACTGGCAAAACTCGAAGCCCGCCAGGAAAGCATGGAAAAACAGGCCAGCACTTCAAACCTCGCTGATGGGTTCAGCTTCAACGGCTATGCCCGCTCTGGATTGCTGATCGACGAGGGGCTTGGTGGTGGCCGTGGCGGCCCTTATACAACTCCGGCCGGTTCGGTTGGTGGTGCAGTCGGGCGACTCGGTAACGAAGACGACACCTACATGCGTATAGACCTGTCGAAAGAAATCTATGCGCAAAACGGCACCCGTTCCAAATTCACGGTCTCCATCGCCGACGGTGTGGAAAGTTCCAATGACTGGACGGCCGACGAAAGCAAACTGAACGTGCGCCAGGTATTCACAGCGCTCGACCATGTCGCTGCGTTCAAGGGCAATTCAGTGTTCGAGAACGCCACCCTGTGGGCAGGTAAGCGATTTGATAGAGATAATTTCGATATCCACTGGCTGGACTCGGACGTCGTCTACCTGGCCGGCACCGGCGGTGGAATCTACGATATGCAGATGAACAAGAATTGGCGCTCGAATTACTCCTTGATTGGGCGTAGCTACGGGGATTTCAGTCAAGGCGGTATTAATGCCGATGTGGCAAGCTACATCCTGACCTCCAACCAGTTCTTCGAGGATGGTCAGTGGCAGTGGATGTTCAATGGCATCGGCGCAAAGAAAAACGATTTCGGTACCCGTACCAATAAAGCGGGTTTGACGCCTGCGGATTCCGGCTTGCACAGCATGCTGGCCAATCACCAGAAAAACTTTTTCGGCAGAGAAGGCTTCTTCAAAACGGCGCTGCTCTATGGGCAAGGTCTGGGGGCAGAGGTCAAGAACGTCGGCTCGGATGGTGAACTGATTGACGATGCCCGCGCTCTGCGTCTGGCACTTTACGGTGAGACACCCCTTGCGCCTGACTGGCGCATCGGGCCCAGCTTGCTGGCCGAACAGAGCAAGGATAGATACGTCAAGGGTGACGACTACCGCTGGCTGACCCTGAACGTGCGATTGGCTAACAAAATCAACAGCAACTTCGAGATGGCCTACGAAATGAGCTGGCAAACCATGAACCTCGACCCGAAGGGCTATCTACAACGTAATGCGGTCGACGGTAACTTTTGGAAATTCACGGTCGCCCCAACATTCAAGCCTGACGTTGGAGATCTGCTCACACGTCCCGAATTGCGTGTGTTCGCAAGCTTTATGAATTGGTCTTCGGATCTGGACAGATACAGTACCTCAGACTCCTTCGGCAAGACGGACTTCAACGCCGGAGGTGTATGGCAATACGGTATACAAATGGAAACCTGGTTTTAATATTTGAACGCATCCGGCCAACACGCCTTCAGGGGGTTATGCCGAGATAAGGGGAAAATTCACTCACTTCGCCCGTAACATACTGTTCTTAATTGCTTTTCTGTTTTTCGCAAACTCGGCTGCAGGGCTTGGGGCTAGGTTGATGTCTTACGTCGTAATAACGAGCCGGCGGCGTTTTCTTCGAAGGCTTTGGCCTCCTCGGGGGCGTGCCGAGATAAGCCAAAAATTATGACATTCGCGGGGCTTCACCGGATCAAGTGGGTGTTATGAGTTTTGGAGACGTTCCGGGTATAAGTCCAAACCACCAAAATGAAAGTAAATGGCATTGCGAAAACGCTCCCGATTTCGAAACCCGCAAGAGCGTTGCTTGAGCCGTTGAATGCGTGCGTTCATGCTTTCTGCATGGCCGTTATGCAGGTTCAACACGATGGCGTTGACGATGCCCCACAGTCGTCGCTTGATCGTTTTGGCGACTTTCCACATCGGTGGCAGCCCACTGTTCAAGGCCCATTCCTGCCAGTGGTTCCACTGTTGTTCGACCTCATCCCGATCCTTACCTCGCCACAACTGCATGGCCAGATCTTTGATCGCCCACGCTTTGGCTGTACGCAACGAACCCTCTCGCAACGACTCGAAGGTTGCCTGTTGTCGCTCAGTCATGTTCTCAGCCCGCTTGAGCCAGACGTATTTCGTGTTCTTGAGCACCGTGGAGCCGGCCTTTAACAACTCGCGGTTCTCCATATGACGCACTCTGTCCAGCGCCTCACTCAACAGCTTGGCCACATGGAACTTGTCGAACGCTATTTTGTGCATGGCATCCGGAATATGACGCTGGGTCGCGCTGATAAAGGCGGGCCACATATCCATCGAAACGCCCGTAATAGCTTGCTTCTGGTCGCTATTGAGCTTCGTATAAAACGCTTCCAGGCTCTGGGTGAGGTTGCCGTCTTCCACATGCAAGACCTGACCCGTTGCGGGGTCGGTCACCACGGTGACGTACTCGCGACGCTTTTGAAACGAAGTCTCGTCCACACATATCTGGGTCGGTGATAACGGTTTTCGACGCGCCAATCCGCGTCTGACGGCGCGAGCCATGATCCGGTCAATGCTGCCCCAGCTCGTCTGGAGTTGACGCGAGACCGCCTGAATACTGGCTTCCTGGATCCAGTTGATCACCAATGCTTCAAACATCAAGGTGAAACCTGAACCAGCGTCTGCCCACGGGACCTCGACAGTCACCACGCCATGCTCGGCGCAATGAACTCTGGGCACCTCAGCCTCTAGAATGGTCACGAACTGACACGTATCAAGATGCCGCCAACGACGTTTGCGTTTGTCATAACGCGAAGCGTGCAGGCCACATTGCGGACAGGTGAACGCAGCAGCATCAGATACTCCAACGCCGACAACGACTTGCCCCAACGCACGGTCAAGGTTAACTGCGACCACTTTCCACGGAGCCTGGAGCCCAAGAATTTGGGCGTATAAATCGATATCTTTCATGGGGAGGAGAATAGATTACCCACTCAAAACGGTGAAGCCCCACATTCGCTCTGTAAGTAACTGTTTTTAAAAACAACTGTAGGGTCAATCTCAATAAAAAAGAAAGCGGAGCAGGAGGCAACAAAAAGCCCACACTGGGCGCAATGCTGTTCAGTTAAGAAAAAACGCCGCTTACCCTGCATGGGGTAGCGGCGTTTTTCTTGGCTTTCGCCGTAGATTTAGCAGTCAAAAACTGCTGACCTTCGGCTTAAGTGAACAGCATTGCACACTGGGCGGGCTATTTGCGAAGGGGCGCTGATCCGTCAGCTGAGGTCAGCGTAGACCGGAAAAGGAGGGCGGCCAGACAGATACGAAAAGCCTAGCGCTGGTACAACTACGCGACGTGTTCGTGCAGTACGGGCGGAATGGGTAGGAGGCGATCAGGGTCTTGAGTCTGGCTGTAGGTTCTCAAAATAGATGATTCACACCCACCCACAAACACAGGGATAAATTCATCTTTTTTGTGACTTCCGAAAACAGAAATCACAAAAAAGATGAGAAAAACCTATCGAGTTCACAAAATAAATGACCTTCAGTAAAAACCCGTCGGACGCCACCCTATCGTCTGAAGACGCCAGTCTCGCCGAAAAGCCTCTGGGTAGAAGGACAGAGTTGATGGGCCTCAATCACCCCGAGCTGCTTCCGCCTCAACCTCCGCACCGACGGCGGGCGCATCACGCCAAAGCACAATTTCAGGTGCTTCAGGTACATCGAAATCGCACTGCCGTATCAGATCAACACAATTTGTATCGCTTGAGACCAATCGAAGACCCAGCGGAGGTTACCTGCTCTGAGTGCTGATCGTGCTTTTGATGGTGCCGAGCCATTAGCTACCTCCTATTGCTGAGCGATGAGCGTATCACCGGCTCAGGCAGCTTCCTGCTCCGCTCATCCAATGCAGGCAACTCTAGAACAGATCCAAAGCGCTGGATGCATCAGCGACACGGTAACCCATGGCTCTATAACCAGCTAAACGCTTATCCCACAGCAGGTAAGGCAACGCGCCCATTATGTGGGCGGTATACTCGGTCATAGCACGTCAGGGGACAACTCAAGACAAATATCAGCAAGATGTGTCGGTTCCGCAGCCGGCTCATAAGCAGACTGTGTGAAAACCTGGCAATTCTCGCAACGGTCTAAGAAAATGCCTTCATCGGAAGATTGGGGGCATTTTTGTGGCATACATCCAAGGCATAGCGCGCGATCAGAGCAGTCTTTTTCCGGTGTCGCTGGAAGAATCCATTCCGGCAGACCACTTGGTCAGAGTCATTGATGCCTATGTCACCCAACTCGATCTGCGGGAGCTGGGATTCGACAAGGCTGTCCTCAAGGGCAACGGGCGCCCGCCCTATGATCCGGCAGACCTGCTCAAACTTTATCTCTATGGCTATTTCCTCAGCATCCGTTCGTCACGCCGCCTCGAAGCCGAATGCCTGCGCAACATCGAAGTCATGTGGCTGCTCAATCAACTCGCACCTGACTTCAAAACCATCGCCGATTTCCGCAGAGACAACGGTGCCGCATTCGCCGCCATCTGCCGAGTCTTCATTCTTTTTTGCCGTGAAGTGGGGCTAATCGCCGGCAAGCTGGTTGCTATCGACGGCAGCAAATTCAAAGCCGTGGCCTCCAAGCGCCGTCATATGAGCCTCAAGCACCTTAAGCGCGATGAGGAAATACTGGACAAGAAGATTACCCAGTACCTGGCGGAGCTTGATCGGGCGGACAAAGACGACGCCGATCAGCCTGTGGATAAGCAGAAAGTCAAAGCCGCCTTGGCCCGTCTGAGCAACAAACGAGACAACAACCTGACCCGTCAGCAGGTGATGAAGGCGCTGGAAGTCGAGCAGTTCATCAGCACCGAAAGCGATGCGCGGATGATGCGTGCGCCGCAAGGCATGGCCGTGGCGTACAACGTGCAGACGGCGGTGGATGCCGAGAACGGCTTGATCCTGCACCACGAAGTGACTCAGGACAGCGACGACCGAAAACAGCTTGAACCCATGGCCAAAGCGGCTAAAGAAGTACTGCAGCAGTCAGCGCTGACGGTAGTGGCCGATGCCGGATATTCCTACGGCAAACAATTCCAGGCCTGTGAAGATGCCGGTATCACGGCGTATGTCCCGCTGAATCGGACGATCAACAATTATGGCGGTGAGGTAGAACTTTTTGATCGCACTCGGTTTATTTACGAGGCGCAGGAAGACCAGTACCGGTGCCCCAATGACAAGTTACTGAAACGCACGCAATGGAATCACGGCTTGCGTATTTACCACGCGCTACCCAGCGATTGCGCCCAGTGCCCGCTGAAAAGTCAGTGCACCGATGCCATCCGCCGAACCCTCACGCGGCATGCACATGAGGCTGCCTTCGAACGCATGGAGCAGCGCATGCAGGCGCATCCGGAGAAGATGGTTGAACGAAGGTCCATCGTTGAACACCCCTTCGGCAACCTCAAGCAATGGATCATGGGCAATGGACGGTTCTTGCTACGCCAACTGAAAGGCGCGCGAACAGAGATGTCGCTGGCGGTGCTTGCCCATAACTTTAAAAGGGCGATCAATGTGCTGGGTGCGCGTGAAATGATAGTGAAGATGGCCTAAGCAGCCTTTTTTTGCGCCTGACAAACGTCCCAGGACTGGCCATGGAGCGCTCAAAACGCTTTGTCCCGGCGACGTGAAAACGAATAGCGATGATTTCGGGATCAAAGGCCAAAAACCAACGCCCCGACAAGTCGGGGCGTTGGTTTGAAACATGATCGTCAGGTTTTCACACAGCCTGGTGGGGAACAGACTTCGGCCACGTAGGCCGAATATTGCGCTTCGTTCTGCCTTCACAAAGGACGCGGATTCGGGCAGGGCGCCCGCCGCTGTTTTTTTTCGCATGGACCAGACTCCATCGTCGTATCGGCATAGAGCCAAACAGAAAGGACTTGTACCAAGGCGCGCCAAACTGCCGCGCGAAGAGTCAACCCAGAGCCACGCCCTAGCGGGGCAAGTGGCTATGCGCCGCACTGTGACTAAAGATACGGCCACTGGCTGCGCAGCGGTGCCGGCTGCCCAACGGTGTGGCGGGCTCGTCGGTTTGACTAGGCTGGAGGCCGGCTGCAGAAAGCTGAGTAAGGCCTGCTGGGTATCGTGCCAGGCCGTCTGGTGCTCCATATCGAGGAAGTGCCCGGTGTTCTTGATTGTATGGAACTGGGACTGGCGGGCATGGCCGGCAAAAAGGCGGGCGTCTTCCACCGAGGTGTACTCATCCCATTCGCCATTGACAAACAGCAGCGGGACTTCGATGGCCTCGGCACAGGCGACGTAGCAGTGGGTATCCTGGGTCAGCACTTCATTGATGTGGAAATGCATCTGCATGTATTCGTGTTCGGCCAGACTGCTGACATGACGGTAATTAAAACGTTTGAACAGCGATGGCAGGTGCTTGCCAATAGTGTTGTTGATCAAGCGACCGACATTGAGGCGATCGCAGGCCTGGAGGAAGTTCAGGCCGCTCTCCAGGTAATCGCGCATCGGCGTATTGATCCGTGCTGCGAATGAATTGATCACCGCCTTCTCGATTCGTCGCGGCCGCTGGGCCAGTGCCAGCAGGGTGGCTGCGCCGCCCCAGGAGAAGGACAGCACATGGTCGGCACAGAAGTGTTCGATCAATTCCAGCAGTATCTGCGCCTCATCTTCTTTTCGGATTGGATGACCATGGAGGTTGTGCCGCCGCGACTGGCCGGCGTAGGGCTGGTCGTATAGAACCACATTGAACCGCGGCTGCAGGTAACGCACCGTCTGGGCAAAGGATGCGGTGGTTGCCAGCGAGCCATTGACCAGAATGATGGTCTTGTCAGCGGCGTTGTTTAGGTAGCGTTCGGTATAAACCTTGTACTTCTTGAAAATCTCGACGATGGCAGTTTCTGGCTTCATGTCGTTATCCTTCTGGCACAAGTTGGGCTCAGCGTGTAACTGATCACATCACTGGTCGGCCCAACTCGATCATCGATGACCTCGGCCTGCTGTCCAATCCTGTCGTGGCCAAAACCGTACCGATCTACCTGGAGACGATTATCGGCAGCAACGTGGCTGCCGGGATTTACTCTGAAACCCTGAATATTTCCTGGAGTTGGGATTATTGCTACGACCGTGGTGGGGGCGGCAGCTGCCAGGGACGGGACATCAACAGCGGTTCCACCAGTCTGACCGTCAATATGACCGTGGCCAACGACTGCACTATCACCGCGCCGAACATCAGCTTTGGCAGCGCCCCGGTTATCAGCGCATTCGCCACCGTCACTGGCCAGACCATCAACTTGGCCTGCACCAAGGGCAGTTCCTACACGGTAGGGCTGGACGATGGTCAGCATGCTGTCAGCGTGGGCGGGCACAGGCGGATGATCTCGGGCAGCAATTACCTGGCTTACGACATCTTCAAGAGTGCCGGAACCACCCGTTGGGGCAGCGTCAGCGCGGCACGCCGCGCCAGCTCCGACGCCGAGGTCAACCCCGGCAACGGCCTGGGCACCGGCAGCCAAATCTTTAACTACAACGCCAAAATCTACACCGACCAGAGCACCCCACCAGCGGGCACCTATCTGGACAGTGTGATGCTGGATGTGGGTTTTTAGAAAGAATCTGAATAAGGATTGCGACCGTTGTAGCCGCTGGTGTCAGGCTGAGTTCGACCAGACTCGCGTTCGAGGGCCTGCCTCAATGCCGCAAACCGGCAGAAATTGCCCTGTCACGCGCCGCGGGCAAACTGGCCGCCGAGGTTCTGAGGATGATTGCACCTCCTGTCAAACCAGGCGTTTCCACCGACGAACTCGATCAGCTGTGCCATGACTATATTGTCAATGTGCAGAACGTCATTCCGGCGAATGTCGGTTATCACGGCTTTCCCAAAACCGTGCGTACTTCCATCAACCATGTGGTGTGCCATGGAATTCCTTCGGATATAAACCTGAGGGATGGCGACATCATCATCAACATCGACATTGCTGTCATCAAAGATGGATGGCACGGCGATACAAGCCGTATGTACTTCGTCGGTGAGCCCAGCCCTGACGCTCGCCGGCTGGTAGACACCACTTACGAGGCCATGTGTGCCGGAATTCGTAAAGTACGCCGTGGTGCCACGGCTCGGTGACATTGGCCATGCCATTCAAACTGTATCTTCACCATTGAGCCGATGCTAAACCCTGGAAAGCACCATGTAAGAACGCTAGGGGATGGCTGGACGGTGATCACCAAGTATGTTTCTCTCTCAGCACAGTGGGAGCACATGGTCGTGGTGACTGACGATGGTTTTGAGATCTTGACGCTTTGGCCTGATAGTTCCGAGGAGTACCCGGCAATTCTCTGAGTTAGCAGTTCGTCCACCCTGTTTGCCGGGATAACGGATCGGTCCCGGTGCCTCTTTTTCCATCTGGGTTACATGTGATTGGTCGCTGCCCGGGGTTAAATTTGTGTCTGTAAGGACGGCAATTTCAGCGCTATGAAAGCTGGGAGTTGGTCCGCGTCCCGCTGTTCCTGTAAAAAAAAACGCCAGCTCTGGTTGAGCCGGCGATACGCAAGAGACGTCAGCTATTTCACTTACGGCGCGATCTAGTTACGCAAATGGGCCACCAAGGCATCAGCAAAGGATTCGGTTGTACCGCTACCTCCCATATCCGGTGTCACCTGGTTACGCGAACTTCCCAGAACAGCGCGAATAGCCACGCGGATTCGCGTGCCTTTGTCGACCATGCCCATGTAATCAAGCATGTCCGCGGCAGCCAACAATAGCGCGCAAGGGTTGGCGATGTTCTTGCCGGCGATGTCAGGTGCCGAGCCATGGACCGCTTCAAAAATGGCTGCGTCGGCGCCGATGTTGGAGCCTGGTGCCAGACCCAGTCCGCCTACCAGTCCCGCACACAGGTCCGAGAGGATATCGCCAAACAAATTTGTGGTGACTATCACATCGAACTGATGGGGATTCATGACCAGTTGCATGCAGGCGTTATCGACGATCATTTCCTGGAATTCGATTTCCGGATAGTCCGCCGCGACTTCTCGCGCTACCTCGAGAAACAGGCCGGAGCAGGACTTGATGATATTCGCCTTGTGCACCACGGTAACTTTCTTGCGGCCTTTGCTGCGCGCCAGCTCGAACGCATAGCGCACAATGCGTTGCGACGCAGTGCGGGTGACGCGAATGCTCGCCAGAGCGACTTCGCCGTCCTCGGAAATACTTTGCCCTTCAGGCAGGTAAGCGCCCTCGGTATTTTCGCGTACGGTAATGATATCGATGTCGTCGAAGCGCGAACGTGTCCCAGGGAAACTGATGGCTGGACGGACATTGGCGTACAGATCGAAATGGCGGCGAAGGTGGACGTTGATGGATGAGAAACCACGGCCAATCGGTGTCGTCAGAGGGCCTTTGAGTGCGATGCCATGCTTGGCGATCGTCTCGATTGATGTCGGGGGCATTAGCTGTCCATGCTGCTGCAAGGCCTCCAGGCCAGCCTCAACGAAGTCGTAGCGTAGATTGCAGTCAAGGGCATCGAGTACGCGTAGCGTCGCTTGCATGATCTCAGGGCCGATGCCGTCGCCTTTGATGATTACGATTGTTTTGCTCATGGTCTCTTCCTTAACAGCGCTTTGTCAGCCTGCTGTATTGATTTAGTCATTGAGACTGCTGTCACAAGTCTGCTGATAAGCCTTGACTGTCTCGACGCTTTTCGCTGCGACAGTGTGCTGTGTTTTATCCTTCGCGCCGTGACTGCGCAGGTCATCGCGGACCAATTGACGGGCGACCTGAGAGGGTGTCAGGTCTCGCACCGCACAGAATTACTCAAGCCCGCTGCTATTACGGGGCGAGCTACCGGGTCAAGCGTGCTGTCTTTTTCTCCATTGAGAACGCGCATAACATTAACATACAATGTTAATGTTATGCGGTGCCAAGCGTGCTTTTTCATCTGTAGAAGCTAGGGCAATTTAACTTCAGGGCGTTACATGTTGATGTGGCTTTTAGGTAGAAATAAGAGAGGGCGTGTAGTCGCTCGGATCATTCTTGACGTCGTGCTGCCTAGCCAAAATTGTCGGACACGCGAATGACCAAAAGCGCCCATGACCAACAGATCTATATCGTGCTCGGTTTGATAAGCCTGTAAGGCGAGTTCCACTTTTCCGTCTCGGATGGCCGTCTGAACATTACAGCCGACAAGGTTCAGAATGGCTCCCGCCGCATCGAGTTGACCCAGGGTTTTAGGCGTTTTAGCAGCGACCATGACGAGATGTATTGGCAGTTTTGTCAATACTGGATTCGCCGCCAACATCTCCACCCCCATGTGTGTGACTTCACTTCCGTCATAAGCGAGCATCAGGCTTCGCGGAGCCTTGAAGGTAGTGGGGGTGACCAGGATAGGCTTGTGTAAAGCGTGAATGATGCTTTCTAACTGGCTGAGGAGGGGCCGAAGCACACTTTGTTTACCCATCACCAGCCAGCGCATGTCACTTTCCATCTCTAGTAAACGACCCAGCAGTTCTCCGTTTCTTTGACGGAGCTCCGGTTTTATCACGCCATCAGCGATCGCTCGTTCCCGAGCGTTTTGAAGCATTAGGTAGCCTTGCTTCAGTGCTTGATCATGGCGCTGTTCGTCCAGCGTCATTGCGTCTAATACGTGCGCGAGGCTACCGGGTCGAATTTCCAAGCAAGGGGCCCGATCTACAACATTCAGGAGGGTCAACGGGATGACGAAGTTGAGACTGGCCCACGCGGCGTAGTCGCAGACGGCCGGAGAAGTATTTGAGCTATCGATACAGGCCAATATGTGAGTCATCTCTACCCCTCTCTCGGCTCTCTTGACGCTCTTGCAACACCAAGTATGGGCGATAATGGTGGACTGCCTATCTCGGGCGAGAGCAATGCTTTCAGCATCCCTATGAGCGGGTTTGGTAGCTGTCCACCCGACTCGTTGCTTATGGGCATGAGAACTTAATCAAGCTCCAGTATAGCGGGGCCTAGAGAGCCCTCTGGCAGACGACCCCAATCGATTTTTCGTCCGAATGCCAGCTAGCTGGAGCCATTGTCTAGCTCCGGTGGCAGTCAAAAGGTGCAGCTCACTTTCGCATGACTCGGCGTACAAAAAACCTTACGTCATCCGTCATCCAAGGCAGGAACTTTCGCCAGCGTCACCAGGACGAGCGCAAGCGGAACCGTCGCGATATAACCGACATGCTTGAATCCGAACGCCCCCACCACGCCACCAAAGAAGAAGTTCAGGGCTAATAGCGTCAATACCCTGAGCCGGGCTCTGTTCGCCAAGACTTTTGGCTGCGTCGATGACTTGATCGCATTCCAGTAAGCGAGTTTGCCCAGCTCGATGCCAATATCCGTCACGATGCCGGTGATGTGAGTCGTTTGGATATCGGCTTGATAGCTTGCTAATAATCGCATTTTGAAGACCCATGATGAAGCACAGCAGCATCACGGTGACCGATACGAACAAGCCTCCACAGTTGACAAACGAGCGCCAAGGAAGGCAAAGCAGATGAGGAGGGAGGCCTCCAGTAACAAGGGCACCGCAATTCGCTATGCATCCTTCGTCGTCGGGAATAGTTGACCAATACCGCGGAGCAGGCGGCACCTATCAGAAAGGATAGCAAGCCACCGGCACCACTCAGTACCAGCTCGTACGCACCCGGTATTGTCCGCCATTGAAGAGACAATGCCGGTCATATGCGAGGTGTATTGATGCACAGCTAGGAAACCACCGGCATTGATTGCTCCCGCTACGAAGGCCAATGCAAAACCAAGATGCCGGTTTGCGTCTGTTGTGCGCCGTCGCCCAGTGAGGCTTCTAGCATATTTGATCGGCATTCATTCACCCTTGTCTCAAGAGCACGAGGCGCAATAAAGCCAATCGATAAAGCCAATCGATTATGCACATCTGATATCACAGTGACCTCGCGATTTACGATGTTGCTGTTCATTGCGCGATATAGAGCAGCTGACCGTTATACCGTCTGATCGGTGATCGGGTTTGTGTGCGGCCACAACCCTCTCGGGGATTACCTGCGATGGGAGCGGGTTGAACCGCTTCGATCGCTCGATTCAGCGATCAACCAACAGAGACTGATTTTGCGAAAGGGGTGTAGCTATTCGGGAGGTGCAGCACCCAGGATGTCCGCCAGTGCGTTAGCTGCAAACCTCAGAAGAGGTCATGCAGCTAACGGACATGTGTAATTTCGGGTGAGCCTCGCGAGGCAACTGAACGCTCCGGCCACCGAAGCAAACAGACCAAAGCTCTTCGCTTTGGTTAGACAGATGCTCAACCTTTACTGACATGATCAAACTCCAAGAGAGGAACAATCAGAAGTGAACTTCAGCGGACTTGATGCCAATCTCCCGAAGCTCATGGATCAGGTCATCCAGGTGCCAAAATGTCTCGACTTCTTCGTTGTCATTGACCAGAAAGTAACTTCTTCCCGCCTCTTTTTTGAAAAGGATGATCCACTCGTTCGTGTTGGCCGGGCTGGCTATCACATGCGTGTCGAAGTGCATGCCTTCACGGTGTTTGGTTTTGACGTCTTCGCGTTTCATGCGTATCTCCGAGTGTGGACTCATTCTGTCCACGAGCATGATTGGGGACCTTTCAGCACTGGGTTTTCAGCGCGCTCGGGGGCTGTGCCAAGGGTAGTTCAATGGCTTTACTATTATCACTACATGTGAATATTATGCATATGCCAACGGTGAGAGAGGCTAGTCATGATTGCGATACAAGAAGCCTGGAAAGCAGGCCTGTTAAGGCCAGAGCACTGGCTTCGAAATATCGTCTCTGGGGTCATCGTCGGCGTGGTGGCGCTGCCCTTGGCCATGGCGTTTGCCATCGCCTCAAGCGTCAAACCGGAGCAAGGGATTTACACGGCCATTATCGGTGGCCTCCTGGTTTCTCTCTTCGGAGGGAGCCGTCTTCAGATCGCTGGCCCGACAGGGGCATTCATCGTCATTCTGGCTGGCGTGACCGCTAAGTACGGCGTTGACGGCTTGCAGATAGCAACGATGATGGCCGGGGTGATTTTGTTATTGCTCGGTATCACCAAGCTTGGGGCCATCATCAAGTTCATCCCCGACCCGGTGATTGTTGGATTTACTGCCGGTATTGGTGTGATCATTTGGGTGGGGCAATGGAAAGACTTTTTTGGCTTGTCGAAAATCAGCGGTGAATATTTCCATGAGCGACTCTGGCACCTGCTCCAGACACTCCCCAGTCTTCATGTGCCCACAACACTGTTAGCGCTTTTGAGTCTGGTGCTGGTGATCACGGCCCCCAATATACCTGGCATAAAACGTGTGCCGGGGCCCTTGGTCGCCATGGTCGTTGTGACGGCAATACAGTCTTATTTTCAGTTTGCCGGCGTTGCAACGATTGGAAGTGCTTTTGGTGGTATTCCTCAAGGATTGCCTGCAATAGACCTTCCTGAAATAACAATACCGCGGGTGATTGAGTTGATCGCCCCGGCGTTCGCGATCGCGATGCTGGGGGCCATCGAGTCATTACTGTCTGCTGTTGTCGCCGACGGTATGGCGGGTACCAAGCATGACTCCAATCAGGAGTTGATCGGCCAAGGTATCGCTAACCTGGTCACGCCCTTGTTCGGTGGCTTTGCTGCGACAGGTGCAATCGCTCGAACAGCCACCAACATCCGCAATGGCGGGACCAGTCCAATTGCGGGGTTTGCCCATGCCCTCACATTGGTTTTATTGATTTCTTTCTTGGCGCCTCTGGCCTCGGATATTCCGCTGTGTACCTTGGCGGCGATCTTATTTGTCGTTGCTTACAACATGAGTGAGTTGAAGCACTTCAAACGCATGGTCGAACGAGCCCCAAAAGCCGACGTAGCGATACTTCTCATAACCTTCAGCCTGACCGTTTTTAGTGATTTAACGATCGCCGTGAACATCGGTGTCATTCTCGCCATGCTGCAATTCATGCGTCGGATGGCGTCTTCAGTCGAGGTGCAGCAAATGGTCGAAAAAGAGCTTGAGGTTGAGTTACGGATCAATGGGCATGTTCAACTTCCGCCTGGCGTTTTGGTTTATACCATTGAGGGGCCGCTTTTCTTTGGCGCAGCAGAAACCTTTGAACGCGTTCTGGCTCAAACGCACACGGATCCAGGGACATTGATTATTCGTCTAAAGCGAGTGCCGTTCATGGATATAACTGGCTTACAAACGCTGCTCGAAGTCATTGAGCACTTACGTAAGCGCAGCATTGTCGTAAAGCTGTGTGAAGCCAACGAGAAAGTCCTCGGCAAGCTCGACAAAGCAGGGATACTCCAAGCACTCGGTTCAGAGCATTACCATGCTGATTTCAATGCTGCACTGGGCAGTTATGTCGAACCCGACAGGTCGCCAGGCTAGAGCAGATCTGGAGCTTTGTAGGGAATGCGATGAGCTGGCTCCCGTCTTGCCAGCCCATTCGCGATTGAATCACTTACCATTGGCCGCAATTCTGCTTTTGGTCGAGTAGGACACGCCATGTGTCTCCAGGTAGTCTCGAATAAGCTGACGGACGACCTGTGAAGGGGTCAGGTCTTGAGATGCGCAGAGCTCCTCAAGGGCTTTTTCTTGACGGGATCAATGAGCACAGTCAGTCGTGCAGTCTTATTTTCCATGGAGTTACCGGTACTCTAAATCGATCGATGATAATCAAATTATAATGGCGGAGGCTTTATTTGTCACCGTTTAGGTTCGTTACGGCTAGCTCGATTGACTGTGATCAATGAGCGGTGATGACGCTCCTACCAGAAATTGGTAAAAGAACGGATAAATCGATGAGTAGTGAGGTGAGCAGCTAATTCTGGCTTCTCTCGAATCGATAGCTGCCTTAGGGAAGGTCTGAAGTAGGGCCTTCTATTTACAGCGTTTTGCGCTAATCACTTCAAAAAACGCAAGAGCGACTGAGGTTCGAGCCTTTCGCCGCAGTTTCGTCGCGCTTTTCAGTGCACAGCGCCTTTTTCAAGCGCATTTTCCGCATTACAGACGCACCTCTCCTGCCTTCAGTAGCCTTGTTCGCGCCATCCACAGGTTCGACAGAGCGAACAGCGTGGTCAGTTGCGCAGTATTTTTCATCAAGCCGCGAAAGCGCACTTTCGTGTGTAAGCGGCTGGGCATCACAGGTTGCGCAACGGCACCCAGTTATGCGGCAGCAACTCTCCAATCTCACTTGCCCGTTGCGTCGGCAGACGCGTGAGAACGTCCTTCAAGTAAGCGTACGGATCATGGCCATTTAGCCGTGCAGACTGGATCAAACTCATGATCGCCGCCGCGCGTTTTCCGCTGCGCAGTGAGCCGGCGAGTCGAGTCAGCCGAAGGGAATTTCACCCCTCGGCTGCTCACAGAACCGTACGTGACAGTCTCCCGTCATACGGCTCCTGATCACACATTCGATGCACGTAGTAAATACCAATGCGCGAACAACTCCGGGTTCCCTTTTCGAACAAGACGCAGCCGATGCTCCGCTTGACGCGTCGAGATCCGGTACTTGCTCTTCATCCACTTGAGAAGGCGCGATTGCAGCGCACTCCACAAGCGATAGCTGAAGTTCCTGTACCAGAATTTACCGTAGTATTCGATCCAACCTCGGATCACGGCGTTGTACCTGCGGGAAAAATCCCCCAAGTCATCCGCCGTGGATCGATGGATGCGCCAGTGTTTGATCGTCTTCACCATCCCGCGCATCGCCTTCATCGACGCTCCCGGCATGCACTTGCGAAAGAGTTCGCCCTTGGAATTCCTAAGGGTTCGCACCTTGAAGTCATATCCGAGAAAGGTGAAGCTCGTAGCGACATTGTGCCGCTCGAATATGTCGATGTAGACAATCTTCGACTTTTCTTCGTTGATGGTCAGGCCCACTTCACTCATCCGTCGCGTCAGGCTCTCCCTGATTCGAACAGCCTCGCTCATCCTTGTGCAGTGAATAACAATATCGTCGGCATACCGTTCAAACGGCACGCCGCGATGCGTCCTATCCATCCACCGATCAAAGGCGTAATGCAGGAATAAATTGGCTAACAAGGGTGAGATCATGAACTCCTTGAGGTGTTCCTCGCCCCCGCTCCTGGAGCAACCCCGCCTCACTCTGCATCGGCGCTTGCAGCCAGCGTCGGCAGTACAAGATCACCCATTTCGGCATCTGATGATATTCCAGAGCCTTGATGATCAGGTCATGCCCAACGTGGTCGAAGAACGCACTGATGTCCACTTCCAGTACCCAGTTCTTTCGTCGGCACCGAATGGAACATTGACGCAGAGCGTCGTGGGCCGATCTTCCTGGCCTGTACCCATACGAGTCGGCATGGAAAATCGGATCGATCACAGCCTCCACATATCGTTTCACCGCCCCTTGGGCTACCCGATCGGAGACCGTCGGGATGCCAAGGATGCGTTCCTTGCCGTTGTCCTTTGGGATGCGCTTTTCCCGTACAGGTGGAGGGAAATACGACCCTGAGCACAGCCGGTTCCAGATGCGGTAGAGGTTATGATCGCGTTGCCGATCAAAGTCCGTGAGCGTCTGACCATCACAGCCCGGCGCGCCACGGTTGCGGCGTACATCCTGATACGCCATCCACACCAGCGATTTCGGTATTTCGAATGCTTTTCGCTGCACTAAAACGTCAACCTCGTTCGAGTTGTGTCCCGCACAACGAAAGTGATCCCCACCCCTTCGCTCCAGCCCCATTACAGGTCCTTCGTCACTACTACGGGTGAGTCCGTCCCTATCCTCTCGATACGTGCCGAGGATAGGTTCTCACGTTCCCCAAAATGGCCTGGCTCAGGTTCTTGCTGCCTTAACAACGGGTGCCGTGCAGTCGGTAGACAGGTGTCCTCTGCACTTCTCGGGGCCCGGCTATACAAGCCCGTTTTGACACCAGCTAAGATTTCGTCGCTTCATCAGTCAGTTCACTTGCGTTCAACTACCTGAGCCTTACGTGACAGTAGTTTCTCTGCCTTTTCCCGAATCGCTCACCACCAGCATGCTGAACATGCTCGCAGCTTCGGGCCGTTTGATCAGTGCGCCTGCACACCCTGACCGGAGGGCCGTCCTCCATCCACTTTGGAGCATGGATTGTCATGCCGCCGTTTTCATCTCGTCGTCATGACGTCTCCTTCGTGACACACAGAGCCAGTTTTTGCGACCCAACGCCCACGGTCGGATTTGGTTGTCGGGTAGTCAGACGCGGTCACCCGCGTCCAACCCCCTAAGAACCGTGCATGCGAGTTTCCCAGCACACGGCTCAAGCCTCTACAAAGGCGCTATCAAGCACCCGGCGATACCTCTTTAACATTGGCGAACTGCTGATCTCTGGGGCAACGCAGGTGATAGATTTCAAGATTGACTGCCGCGTCCGTTCCGCCATGAGCCAGCTTTACGATGTGGCGGCTATGCCACGGCGTATCTTTGGTAACGGGCTTATGGCAGACCGCGCACAGGCCGTCTTGCTGCCGCCAGACTCGATACATCTTCGCTCGTCCCTGCGTCGATTTGAGCATTTTCTTGCCCCAGCGGAACTCGAAATACTCATCCCAATCGGGGTCATGCGGGTTGGCAGCGGCCTTAATCTTGATGTGTCGCACGATCGGCGTGTCCGATTCCTTTAGTAAGGTGTATTCCCTTGCCTTACCGTCTGCGTATTTTTCAACGGTGGAGAACACCCACCGGTGCGATCCTCGGACTTTGAAATACCTGTCCTTGACCCACCGTGTTCCTTTGCGCGGATGCCGTCTCACCGCCCAGCGCCAGAGCATTGTCCAGACTTCGCTGTCTACCTGATTGAAGACTTTCTTGGCGACCACGTGGCTATGATAGTTCGCCCATCCCCGTAAAATCGGGTTGAGCAGCCCTATCAAATTGACCTGTTTAATCGCCTTGTTGGTCTTGATCACTTCCCGGAGCTTGGCAAGGTGTGCCCTGATGTTCGCTTTCGATGGCTTGATCAGGAGCTTGCCGTTGTACTTGCGCAAGTTCCATCCGAGGAAGTCGAACCCGTCCCCTATGTGCGTTATTTTGGTTTTTTCCGGAGAGAGGACAAGTCCACGCTCTGTCAGAAACTCAACCACGGCGGGCCTGACTTCATTCTCCAGCCACTCTTTCGAACAGCCAGTGATGATGAAATCATCTGCATAACGCACCATCTGCATTTTTCGGGCTGTCCACTTTGCATTGGGAAACCTCTTCGCCAGCATCGCTTCCAACCCATCCAGCGTCATGTTCGCCAACACCGGGGATATGATGCCTCCCTGCGGGGTTCCTGCGTGGCTGGGGAATAGCTCATCCTGGTAGACGTAGCCGGCCTTGAGCCATTTCTGCAAAATCGCCTTATCCATAGGGATGTTAGCGATCAACCAGTCATGGCTGATATTTGTCGAAACAGCCTTGAATGTCGCCCTCTAGCACCCACTCCGCGTTTGCTTTTCGTGACAGCACACCAAAGCACTGGGCGGCGGCATCCGCAGTTGAGCGTTCCGGCCTGAACCCATAAGAGTTCGGATCGGCGGTGGTTTCCGCTATCGGTTCCAGAGCCAGCAAATGGAGCGCCTGCATGGCCCGGCATTTCATCGCGGGTATTCCGAGAGGTCTCGTCTTACCGTTTTTCTTCGGAATAAGCACTCTCCGAAGCGGAAGCGGCGAGTAGCCTCGCCGCCTCAATGACGCTATCGCACAGATCTTGGCCCCCGGTGTATTCCACGTGATCTTGTCCACACCGGGGGTATTTTTGCCTTTGTTTTCAGACACGCGTTTCACGGCCAATGCTTTGCCGCTGAACGAGTGAGTCAGCAGCCATTGCAGGGCTTTCGCCTTGTTATGCCTGCCGTCTTGTACGGCCTTCACAATACGCGCTTGCAGCCCTCTTACTCGACGTTGAGCGTCGGCCCAATTGATGCCGTCCCACGACGTGCCGGAAGGTGCACACGCCAATGCTGCTGCGTTCATTTGCTCTCCTTCCGTTGAAAGGGTTCTACATACTCTCTTGTGAAGAGAGACCATGAGGACGTCTGCCCGCTTTCGCGTGAAGTGATGTTTCAACTTCTATCCAGCCTGTTACAGGATGGCGTTCGCTTTTTCCTCGTTCCTTCGCCCGCACCGCCATGGGCAGTTTTTGCAAACGGCTGTCCCCGAGGGGAGCGATACGGGATTTCCACGTTCCACTTACAGAAGTACGTCGGGTTAGGTGCCTGCTATCGACCGGGAGGCCTATGGGTCACGAACGCGTAGTCGAAAGACGCTGTTCCCACCTCCGTTACCCTTTTGGTTCGAGCGTATAAGCCATTTCCGCTCGTTCAATTTAACGATCTTTACACAGGTTCACATGTGTTCACCGTACCGACTATCTAGTCCTCATCCGGCTATGGCTGCCAGAGGGGTACGCCTCTCGCGATTGGTACCCCGCACCTTGCGGTACCTCGTTACATTGTCGAAGGCGCTCTTGATTCAGCCTTCTAGATTCACCCGGTGACACGGGTGGTTCCCTCCAAGTGGGAACAACTTCTGTAAGCGACTTCGTGTCGCACCTCGGCCCAATTGTTGTCTATGGGTACGGCCCCGTCATCGAGGTAGCGCGACAGCGCTGCCCAGCGTTTCAGGCTGTAATCCAGTGCTCTGCTGATAGCTGAACCTTCGGGCACGAGATCGCGCTGGGCGATCATCCAGGCATGCAGCGCATCCATCACAGGCACAGCCTTTTCTTGCCGTATTCGACGGCGTAAATCCGGTTCCAGGTCGCGGACTTCACTTTCGATTTCGTAAAGCAACTGGATGTAGCGCAGGGCTTGCTCGGCGAGCATGCTCTTGTTGGTGGCATGCAGTTCGAAGAACTTGCGCCGCGCATGGTCCATGCAGCCGATCTCGGTCACACCGAGTTCGAAGCTGGCCTTGTAACCGCCATTATGTTTTGCAACTCATAACGCTGGTTATGTTGCGGCCTGAGTTATGTGATTCCGACCGGGCGAATAGGCAGTTTCTCTGTTGTCGATAGGTGATTGACGCAACATAAATTGCATCGCCTTGGTAGACCTTCATCACCTGGAGTGTCTGCCATGTTCGAGAATATCTATTCTTCAAACGCTGCCTGTAAACGCCATCGTGCGGGATCGCTGGCTGCTGAACGCGAGCGATACCTACAACACTGTGCTGAGCAGGGCTGTACGCATGCCACCCTTTACTTGAAAGCGTGCTGCTTGCTTTGGATTGCCGAGCGGGTGCAGCCAAGCGACATCAATGCAATCAATTCGTCACGGCTGCGCCAGATCATTCACGAAGGGCCATTGCCGGCTAATTCTCCTGCAACTGCTACGACGTTGATAAACACCGCAAGACCTTGGTTTAAGTTCCTAGGCTGGTGGCAAGAGCCAACGGAGACAACTCCATTCGAGGAGAATCTTGAACTTTTCGTCTCGTGGATGCGGGATGAACGCGGCTTGACACCATGTACCATCAGTCAATGGCGCAGTCGAGCGGCAACCTTTTTGCGCTGGTGCTTCAACACAGGCCGCAGACTTTCGACGCTTAGGCCCGAGGATATTGATGCCTACTTCATCACCTACGGTGCGCAACGGTGGTCGCGAATTTCGGCAGGACACGTCGCAACAATGTTGCGGGTATTCCTGCGCTACGCGGCAACGCAGGGAGCATGCAGCAGTACATTGGCCGACTCGATCCACGCCCCGCGACATTACGCCCTAGAGTCACTTCCCTATGCACTGAGCTGGGAGGATGTTCAGCGAGTACTCGCAACTACAAATTCAAGCTCTGAACGCGATGTGCGCGATCGAGCCATCCTGATGCTTCTTGCCGTCTACGGTTTACGCAGGGGAGAAGTTGCCGCACTCCGGTTGGATCAGATCGACTGGGCTGCTGGCCAATTGCGTATTTGGCGATTAAAGCGCCGTCAGCCACAGGTTTACCCATTGACGTTCACAGTGGCTGAGGCATTAGCGCAATATGTCGACACAGTGCGTCCGAAGGTACTGCACCCTGAGATATTCATCCGAACTCGGGCGCCGCGAATCCCCATCTCCGCTGCTGGTCTATACAACATCGTCAGCGGCAAATTGCGTCTGCTCAACATACAAGCTGCACATTTGGGGCCGCACGCGCTTCGACATGCATGCGCGGCCAGGCTGCTCGCCAATGGGCTGAGCCTCAAGGAGATTGGCGACCACCTTGGCCACCGCAGCACATCGGCGACAATGACGTACACCAAGGTTGATCTGGTCTCGTTACGTGAAGTCGGTGACTTCGACCTGGGAGACCTGCTATGAGAACCTTGGACGTAGTCAATGCCTACGTGGCTGCCCGTCGTGCCCAAGGCGTGGGCTTGAATAGCAGTGCCAGAGTGCTGCGTCAGTTTGCACGTGAGACTGGAAACCTACCGCTCCCCGAAGTTACTCCAGAGGCAGTAGCCTCATTTCTGCACGGGCACGGTGAGCTAAGCGCTACGTGGAAGACGAAGCGAGGATTACTTGCTAGCTTTTATCGCTTCGCAATCGCACGTGGCCACACAACGATCTCGCCCATGCCGGAACGACCACCACAGCTTCCACCGGCACAGACTCCCTATGTCTATGCCACCGCAGAAATACAACACCTGTTAGATGCCACCGTCATACTGAGTACCTCGCTCAGTCGCCTTCAAGCTGCGACATACAGAACCCTCCTGCTGATCCTTTACGGTGCCGGGTTGCGCGTCGGAGAGGCGATCAGACTAAACCTCTGTGACGTCGACCTCGAGCAGTGAATCACCACCGTTCGTGACACAAAGTTTTATAAGACAAGGCTGGTGCCGATTGGGCCCAAGCTGGCATCTGAACTGCGAGTCTATCTACGACAACGTTGCGCACTGGCACTTCCACTAGGCCAAAACTCTGCCCTGCTGTGCACTCGTACTGGCCATCGCCTGAACTACCAATACGTCATAACTCTGTTCCAACGCGTTCGTTTGGCGGCGGGTATTGCTCGCCCAACTGGCGAGCTACGGCCTCCGCGCCTCCATGATCTGCGGCATACAGCCGCCGTTCATCGTGTACTGGGATGGTATCGCGCCGGTAAGGATGTACAGCGGCTATTGCCGCAATTGGCAACGTATCTGGGGCATGTCGACATAAGGTCGACCCAGCGCTATCTGCGTATGACTCCCGAACTGTTACACGAAGCGAGTCGTCGATTTGCCATTTATTCAGGCCAGGAGATTGATCATGAATGACCGCAATCTCCTCGGGGCATGGGTACGTCGCTTCTTGTTGGATTATCTGGTCGCCGAGCGTAACCTTTCCCACAACACTCAGATCAGTTACCGCGACACGCTGACGCTTCTCCTTCCATTTGTCAGTCGAAGAGCCTCGGTGGCAATCGACCATTTGTCGGTGCTCGACATATCGCCCGCCATCGTGCGCGCATTCCTTGAACACGTCGAACACGAGCGCGGTTGTGGCATCGTCACGCGTAACCAGCGGCTCTGCGCGATTCATTCATTAGGGCGTTTCATCGCTATGCGATCGCCAGAGCATTTGGCGTGGTGCACAGAGATCCGTTCTATCCCGTTCAAAAAAACTACCCAGGCAGTCATCCACTACCTCGACAAGCCAGAAGTGGAGGCTCTGCTCCGGGCACCTAATCGGGCTACGAGCCAAGGTGCACGGGACTATGCGATTTTGCTTTTCCTATATAACACCGGCGCCCGCGCTGACCCCTCCGTGCGCATTCTGGGTAAGGGAAACAAATGGCGCGTATGCCCCCTGTGGCCAGTAACAGCTGCCGCGCTGCGGCCACTCATCGTCGATCGCAGAACAGAGGATCGCGTATTCATAGGTCGTGCCGGGAATCCTATGACTCGATTCGGCATACATCGCGTTGTGTCGGTGTATGGACGAGCAGCCGGCAAGCGGGTTGATTCCATGCAAGGCAAGCGCATCAGCCCGCACACTATTCGACACACGACTGCCGTTCACCTGTTAAGAGCCGGGGTCGATATCAATACAATTCGGGCCTGGCTCGGGCATGTATCCCTAGACACGACCCACATCTACGCGGAAGTCGATCTCGAAATGAAGGCCAAGGCTCTTGCATGTTTGGACGTCACAAATGTGCCTGAAGCTGTGCGCCTGCGACCGAATTCAGCGTCTCTCATGGCGTTCATGCGAGGGTTATAGCATGAACTTATGTGCCACTTTTTGCGCCGACCTCCCTATTGGAGGCGGCACCTTTTGCCATCACAACATAACTCAGGCCGCAACATAACCACCATTATGTTTTGCAACTCATAACGCTGGCTACAAGGCCAGCTTTGAACTCGGCGTCACCGAGATCGGCTGCATGGCCCATGCGCGCAGCAAGTTCTTCGAATTGCACGCCACCAACAAGAGCCAGCTCGCCGAACAGGCCTTGCGCTACATCCAGCTGCTTTACGAAATCGAGAGTGAAGTCCGCGACCTGGAACCGGATTTACGCCGCCGAATACGGCAAGAAAAAGCGGTACCGGTGATGGATGCTCTGCATGCCTGGATGATCGCCCAGCGCCAGATCGTGCACGACGGCTCGGCGATAAGCAAAGCTCTGGATTACAGCCTCAAACGCTGGACGGCGCTGTCGCGCTATCTCGATGACGGGGCCGTACCCATTGACAATAATTGGGCAGAGAACCAGATCCGGCCTTGGGCGTTGGGTCGCAAAAACTGGCTCTTTGCAGGTTCACTGCGCAGTGGCAAACGGGCGGCAGCGATCATGAGCTTGATCCAATCGGCACGGCTCAACGGGCATGATCCGTATGCATATTTGAAGGACGTCCTCACGCGCCTGCCGACGCAGCGGGCGAGTGATATTGCGGAGCTGCTGCCGCATAGGTGGCAACCGGTTTAGTTACGCAAGACGGGATGCCCGGACGCATACGACCAACAGAGCTTCACCCTAATAAGAAACACGAGCGATGCTAAGTCATCTCTGCCCCCCCCATCCTTAAGGCTGCTCTGGCCGCCTTTTTTTCCCTCCTCCAGTAGATGATTGCGCGTTAAGGGTAGAGCTAAAAAACTACCTGCACGTTTACTGGACGTTATCTGGTAGGCCCCCAGACCGCCGGCTTCGAACTCTAGTGCGCATGCAGTCATATACAGACGCCAGGTGCGATACGTGGCCTTGCTGACATATCCCAAAACTTGCTCTTGGTTAGCTTCGAGCCGCTCAACCCAGCGCTTGAGCGTCAGAGCATAATGGTGGCGTAGGGCTTCGACATCTGCGATTTCGAATAGGCAATGCTCCATCGCCTGCTGGATATTGCTGACAGTGTCGAGTTGGCCTCCAGGGAAGACATAGCGGTCGATGAAGAGGGTGGACAAGGTTTCTTTCCAGCCATGCGCATCGTGAGTAATCCCCTGAATGAGGAAAAGGCCTCCTGGTTTCAAGAGGCGATGTACGGCCGTGAAATACAGTGGCAGATTCTCCAGGCCAACATGCTCAAACATGCCGATGCTGGTCACCTTGTCGTAAATCCCTTCGCCCGGGTGAGCTCGGTAGTCAGATACCTCGACGGTGACCAGATCCTGTACACCCGCTTCGCAAATTCTTGCTCGGGCAACCTCCATCTGTTGTTGGCTGAGAGTTATGCCATGGGCGCGAACACCAAAATGACGTGCGGCGTAAATGATTAGCGCACCCCAACCACAACCAATATCGAGCAGACGATCGCCAGGCTTGAGTATCAATTTGCGGCAGATGAGGTGGAGCTTTTGCTGCTGCGCTTGCTCTAGCTCGTCGTCCATTCGCTTGAAGTAGGCGCAGGAATAGACCATCGACTCATCTAGCCACAGTGCGTAGAAAGCGCTCGACAGGTTGTTGTGAAACGCGATGGTGTCTAGATTTTCAGTCTGAGAACGCAAGTTGACTCGACGCGAATGGAGTCGCGAGTGATACGTATGGGCCGGCTTGCTCCGAATGATTGCCAGCTTCAAGCGCAGCGCCGCGGTGATCGCCTCAAGCAGGTCGATACCACGAATGCTCAGGTTTCCAAGGTGGTCTTTCTGGCCTAGGGCGCTGAACAGGTCGCCTTCGATATCGATGTCTTCACGAAGATAGGCATCAATCCAGCGCAGAGGAGCGCTACCAATCACCAGGCTCAGTACTGCCTGCGGACTACGAAATATCAGGGTAAAAGGAGGAAGCGGTTGTTCGGTAGCTTTACCGAGTCGCATGTTTGTGCCGTTCCACAACCGTATGTTAAGGCCACCGCGGTATGTACGGAAAAGCAGCTCAAGCAGCTCGGAGGTGGCGATAGCGGCTTGATCTCTCTGTTCCCCGTTGTGAGCCACGATTAGATCCTTTGCGCGATTGTGGTGGACACCTAAATCAGGCGTCTTGATAGTATTGGTCACAACAATGTGATTGTTTTCAGTGCGTGCACACTGCGTCGATGCACTATCCATGCTGACGTCTGATTTACCCACCATGACTATAGCTCTAGGGAGACGCTGAACAATTCACCCCTTTCACGCGCGCGCCATGATCAAACCGATTTTTTCAACCTACCGGTCTTATTCTGCGTTTCCGGGGCCAATTTCAGGCCCCATTTTGCTAATTAGCGGGTAAGCCCCACCCTTCAGGCGGATTTATCCCGCTGCGCGTTGCAAATACCGCTTGGCCAGCATCAGATTGGCCAATCCGAACAGACTGAACAGCTGCGCCGTGTTCTTTTCCAGTCCGCGGTAACGGACTTCGCGATGATTGAAGCGCACTTTAATCACTTGGAACGGATGCTCTACCTTGGCACGCAGTTGCGCCTTGGCGTATTCGATCTTGCGCTTGACCTGGTACAGTACGCTGCCTTTGCCGTGATGCTTATAGCTGCTTGACCGTGCTGCAATCGACCAGATAACGTCCCGTTCCAAGCTCTCCACGGCCGGGCACATTGAATGCTGGACAGTCATGGAGCGCTCAGCATGGGAGCGATTGCAAAGCACGGGGACACTCACATGCCCAGTTGATAAAGCAGACGATGACCCTATGTTCCGGCAGGCCTATGATTGGATGAAGACTTCAATGGCCGACGCTGGCTTACGAGCGCCAGCGGAAAACTTAACACCTTGGTGGTGTTGGGTCAGACGTGAGTCGGATCATCCGCAGCCTTACATCGAAGACCTGGAAGGCGTTGAAGATCCTGTAGTCCTCCAGCTTTCTGTTCCGTCCAGCCTAATCGCATTGTCCTGCTTCGATCTTTGGCATTTTGTCCTCAATCGTTGGTATGCGCCGGCGTCGGATGAGGATGATGCAGATTTTGATAGCGCTTTGGAGGCTGCGGAGGATGGCTCAGAGACAGCAGGGCCACTTGAGGAAAGGCGTCGACGATCATGGGACGCCATTTTTGATCTCGACCAACGCTTGGTAGATATGGGGCCCTTCGAGTCCAAAAGTATTCAAGGGTGCTTCTGGACGCTTGAACACGCTTATGTAACTGCTGTCTTAGAGCGGCCAGATCTTGATAGCTACCAACAAGCGTAGTGGCGGCTGGGCGATTTTTGCTGAGTGGCAAGAAAAATGGGGATGCCATGGCGAGCGCCTGTAGAGCTCCGCCATGGGTTTATTGCTGGATGGTTAAAAAGCCCGGTCAGTTCCGACACCAACCCGCAGGTACCGTTTAGAATCCGCAATCAACGGAGTCTAACGACATTGCCAAGGGCTTCTTTTCCTCCAATACAGGACGAAGAGCCTCGAACTCTTCATGAAAGGTACGGTTGAAGGTATCAAAACCTGGCCAAAAATTATCCCAATAATCGTAATCATAGTTCAGCGCATGATTACGTTCTTCGTCATCCAGAACCGACCAGGCGGCTTCAAATCGTCGCCTCAAATCCCGGGCGTTGAGGAGTAGATCCGCCGATTCCTCATCTATCATGGCGAATCGTATCAATGCTTTTTTCGCGTAGTCTTCGTCTGCGAGGCAATATCGATCTACCTTTGAATTGACCTTGTCGACGATATCCATTATCCAACCGATTGTTTGGAAGCGGCATCGCCGTGCAGAGCGAGATTCTTGGCTCAGATCGTTAATATCCACCCAAGCCAGGGTCTGCTCTTCTCGGTATTCGATATGAATAATGTAGGATGACATGATAAGTACCCTTTTTATTGTTGTACTGTCATCTTAGCAGTGATGTTTTTGTATTTGCAAATGTTCTCTGCTTGACATGTTTCAAGACTGCGTTATACACGAATTTCGGGTGCTGCCTAATGAGATCTACACAAATATGATGGCTCTGCGAGGGCGACTGCCAACCTTCAAAGGAACAAGCTATTGCAATAGGTTATGTATATTTATCGCAGTGTTACCTAGGGAAGGTCTGAAGTACCCACCGATTTTTCATGCCCTCGCTACTTGAGGTCCAAAAAAACATGAGTCGGTCGAAAAACAGGCCTTTCCTGTCCTTAATTCATGGTTCTTTCCTCTAATCGCGCTGCTTCAGAGCAATCAGCCTGCATTACAGACGCACCTCGCCCATACCCATCAACCGTTTTCGCACCATCCACAGATTCGACAACGCGAACAACGTCGTCTGCTGCGCGATGTTTTTCGACAAACCACGAAAACGCACTTTCGTATAGCCGAACTGGCGCTTGATCACGCGAAACGGACGAGGGAGCATCGGTAAGACCCCCTGCCTGTCCGCATACCTTTTGGTTCAAGCCTGTCAGCATCTTTGGCTTGGCTACTTTGACGACGTTTATATGAGGTTCACGTGTGTTAGCCGTACCCGTTCATCCCTAGCACCTCTCCGCCTTGATGCTGGCAGATTCAGTCTGGCCTCGCGGTTCGACCTACCGAAAATCGGCGGTTACATTCTCCCCAGAGCTTCAGACCCAGCTGTTACCGGCCACGCCTGTCTGGGTAGGGAACGAGTGGTGGAACAATCGGTTCCGTCGGGCGTTAACCTGCGGAACAGAAATCCATGCGACTTTCAGGTCGCACTCCCGAAGAAATATTGGTTTCCTTTCTTCGTCTGATGCATTTCGGGATCGCGTTTGCCGTCCTTGTTCTTGGTCGAACTCGGTGCATGAATGATCGTCGCATCGACCACCGTGCCTTGGCGCAGCATCAAACCACGATCATCCAGATAGCCATTGATGACCTGCAAAATCCCGCCCGCCAACTCATGTTTTTCCAGCAGGCGCCGGAAGTTGAGGATCGTCGTTTCATCGGGAATCCGATCCAGACTCAACCCCGCGAACTGGCGCAGAATCGTCGTTTCATGCAGCGATTCTTCCATCGCCGGATCGCTGTAGCCGAACCAGTTCTGCATCAGATGAACCCGCAACATAGCCATCAACGGATACGCCGGACGGCCACCTTCGCCCTTCGGATAGTGTGGCTCGATCAAGGCAATCAGGCCCCTTCAGGGCACCACCTGATCCATCTCGATCAGGAAGCGCTCGCGGCGGGTCTGCTTACGTTTGCCGGCATATTCGGCATCGGCGAAGGACATCTGTTTCATCGGGGCTCAACCGTTCAGTTTGTGCGAGGTGCGTATTTCACCAAATCTGGAAGTCTTTTTCAGAGTTTCCCTAGGTATTATACTTCCCGTGGGATATGTTTATTCCCCAGCTAGCGCATGCGCCGCAGAAAGCACCTCCGCCCGCTGCCCCTTTTTCAATTTATGAAATAAGGCCAGCAGCTCAGCTTCATCATCCTTCTCACAATAAAAGAAAGCGACCGGGTACCCGCAAGCTTCAGCAATCTGCTTGACCGTGCCTTCGCCGGGCGCGTGCACGCCTTTTTCATACTGATTCATCCGCGCGCTTGCAGATGCCTCCTCGATGCCTGCCAAAATTCCTAGCCTCTCCTGAGACAGACCAGCGGCTTTCCTAGCTTCCTTCAAACGCTTGCTAAAAATGCTCATTTCCTTAGCCCTAAAAGGCTAAGAGATTCTTAGATTTGGGTTGACGCCATGCTAAGATTTACTTAGGATTTTTCTCGTGATGGCGTTTTGACGCCAAAATTTCCAGTGAGCAAAGGATGCGTTTGATGTCAGAAGTAAGTGTGGTGAGCGGTAAGCTCGAAGTAATCGGCCCTTCGCAAAATAAAGCGGATGGCTCGGAGTACACGTACCTTCGCATTGCCCAAAAAGACGGCAGTACAAAGATGGTGAAAAAGGTAGGGGTGGGGCAGTTGATCGAGTCCTACATGAAGCCGGGCATCGAGGGTGACTTCTTCTTCGTCAAGCTTGGTCGGCTGGGCTACATTTTGTTTGCAATCAAGAAAGCCGACGGACAA
This sequence comes from Pseudomonas sp. ASL3, assembly GCF_056680425.1. Lineage (NCBI taxonomy): Bacteria > Pseudomonadati > Pseudomonadota > Gammaproteobacteria > Pseudomonadales > Pseudomonadaceae > Pseudomonas > Pseudomonas sp. ASL3. Next base: position 2,252,491 of record NZ_CM155281.1, read on the forward strand.
AAAATCTACGAAGAAAATGGGTTTTCGACGTGGATTAAAAAGATGCGCTGGAGTGCGGTTTTCCTTGCGTTGCTCTTCATCCCACTGAGCTTTGTTGGGCTACTGATGGGTGGATGGCTTGGCATCATCGTGCCGGTTGGGTTCGTCTATTTGATGTGGAAACTTGCGGTTTCATTCCCAAAAGTCTTGGCGGAAAGCTTTCTAAAAGGGCAACTCAATCAGCTTGGATTTAGCAACTGAGCAGAAAGGGGTGAAGTGTCACTCTCATGGCACCTTGTCGTTGATTGGTCGCCACCAGCGGCCAATCAGATTCAATCCTCTCTTGGCTGAGACCTCAGCTCACGTCTTTCTCTGCACATGCCTAGTGATCGTCGATCTCGACACCCCAAGCAGTCGAGCAATCTGGGCCTGCGAATTTCCCTCGGCTAAAAGCTCGCTAACTTTGCGACCCAATTCGGCTGCTTCGACCACTCGTGGATGATCAGGCTTGGTGGGGATTGCTGGCACAACAGCATTTAAAAGCGCTAAGGATTCAAGGTCATCACGGGTGCGTTGCAAAATGGTTTGCGGCGACTGCCCACTCTGGGCTGCGTATACCAGTGTCAGCAATGACATCGGATGAAGCTGTAATGCTTCGGCCAGTTCCTCGCTTACCTCCAGCGACACCGATCTTGTTGCCCCCTCCAATCGGCTCACATGCGACTGATCCATCGTACTGGAGATATCTCGCTGGGAGAAACCTTGGTGTGCCCGCACGAATTGCAGGGCGGCTGCGAAGGCATTGCGAAGCGACATTCTAGATGTTCCCGTAAAACGAAACGGTATGCCGCGATTGCGTTGTTCCGCACAAATGCTTATAGTCATCAGTACGGAACAAGCGGATTTGACCATGCATGATCGAGCTGCCGAAGGCGGTCGAAGTAGGCGCCCTGGTCACGTGCTGTCGGAGCGACATCAGCCGGCCTTTTCGAAAATTTATCCACTCGCCAATATATCGCTAAATCGAGTGAGAGCCGTGGTTCGTGGGTCGAACGGTGCTGATAGCCATGATTCTGTGCGTAGTGAAGCAGACTAATAACCCGCTAAATCGAGTTGATGTAGCACGATGAAAATCCAGATTTACTCAGATCTACACCTTGAATTTAGCGATTTTGAACCACCGAAAACGGATGCGGACATAATCATTCTTGCGGGCGATATCCACACGAAATCACGCGGGGTGACCTGGGCAAATGAGGTGTTCGATTGCCCAGTTATTTATGTCACTGGCAACCACGAATACTACGGTGGCCACATCGACCGTACGCTCAAAAAAATGCGTGATGCGGCAGCGCCTCACGTTCACATCTTGGAAAACGACGTCTTTGTTTGGCAGCAAATTCGTTTTCTCGGCACGACTGGTTGGACTGATTTTTCAACGACGGGCGACACAGTCGCTGCGAGCACTTTGGCGCGAGAATGCATGAACGATTTTCGAGTTATAAGAGCTGATGCTTCTTATCGTCGTTTGCGCCAGGATGACCTCGTTACCCGAAACAAGGTGGCCCGTGCCTGGTTAACCCAAGAGCTGGAAAAGCCGTTCCCCGGGACAACGATTGTCGTGACTCATCATGCCCCAACTCCTGCTGTCATCGGCGACAAGCATGACGGCCATCTAAGTGCTGCATACGCAAATCATTGGCCCGAGCTCATCGAGAAAGCGGGTCTATGGGTGTTTGGGCATACGCATTACTTCGTTGACGTCATGCTCGGCGAATGTCGCGTTGTCTCGAATCCGCGCGGTTATCCCACTGAGCAAACGGGGTTTCGGGCAGGCTTGGAGATCGAGGTCTGATGACGTTTTCTATCGTCGATAAAAGGGCTCCAGGCTATGCCGCTTACCGGATCAAAACGTTCGGAGCGACTCTTGCCGGCTTTCGTTTTTCGCGTCTGCCTACGGTGATTCAGAAAGCCAGAGAGGTCATCAATGACTACGACATCGTTGGGTTTCTAGCTTGCGCGCTAGAGCGACCACCGCTAATGACTGGGCTGATGTTTTGTGACCATAGGCATCAATTCCCTGAAGGCCTTCCTGTGCATACGCCACCCATCGAGCGACGGTATTACCGCGATGGTTACCTTGTAGTCGTGGCACAGGGCGGTGGGCTCTATGTGGTCGCGCACTGGTGGCATCAGAACGGCGCCCTTGGCCCATTTTATTCGGTTCAATAATGCCTAAATATTTTAAGTTGTTAGAGACTCATCAGTCTCCGGTGGAAACCAAACCTGTCGGTATGCCGGCGAGTGTGCAGCGGGCCGTCAGCACAAAATTTGGAGTTCCGATCACAGGTTACCTCTGCTGTGCGCTCTTCGATCACGACATCAATTGCCTAGTAGGCGTCGTTTTCCGTGAGAGCCGTGGCCGTTTTGAAGACGGCGCAACCATTCGCACTTCGACGTTGATCCGGTGGGCGGAGCACGGCGATTACATGCTGTTCGAAACTATCGGTGGTAGCCGGTATGTCGTGTGTGACTGGGCCCGGGAAGGCGGTAGCCCCCGTTTTTCCGGGGTGCTTCATTGAAAAACTGTGTGCGGCATTTCTTTCATAGCAGAAGGGGGGCATGTGCTCTTTTGGAAATCAAAACCAATGACTGATGAAATGCGGGCGATCACCGAATCGATCAAGGCTCTCAAGACGTTGAAGGTAGAAGATGGGCGTGTCTCGATAGATCCCCGCGAAGTACTTGCTCAGCCAGGATATTTGGAAGAGCGGGCTCGCGTCGGCGGCTTGGTACGCGCTCGACAATTACAAGTCCATGCCTTGGGTGTCAGCTGGGAAGCAGTGGATCGAATGACCATCGAAGCGTTTTCCAAAGCTCTTGCGGCCAGTCTTTTGCGTTCACGTCAGGAAGGCCTTGGCGTCGAGCAAGCAGTAACGAACTTGCGTTACGTGCTCTGTAAAGTAGGGGCATCACGGTGACTGCTCTGTTGGCCGAAGTCGTGGAGCTGCTTTACGGCGAAGCCGAGCCCGCGCCAGGGTTTGATGGAGACGAAACGGCGGCTGAGGTGGAGGCAATCCTGTCCTTCTCTGGTCGACCTCATTGCCTCGTCCGCGATTGGACGATCGTTGAAGTTGAGGTTTCTGACGACTACCGAGCATCGCTCGCGGCAGATGGGTTGGCACCGAACGTTCTCTATGCCGCCAACGTTGTTCTGCACAGCAGTGGCAAGCGTCAGCCTGGCGACTGGGTGCGCAGCACATTTCAGCGCTCGCTCACGGGATGCTTTTTCGAGACAAAAAACACCACCTACATGCTAATAGGGCCAGGCCGTCGGAAACGGGGTAGTGCTCGGGCGGTAATGGCAATAACGAGTTGATCTTCGCCCCCTCAGCAACGCCAGGCGCGAGTCGAATCTCGGCAAACGTACAGGGTAAAGACCCCTTTAAAGGTGAGGCAGATTTTTGGAAACTGAATTGTTAGCGGATCTGCTTTTTGGGCCCGCCAGAATCCTTCATGGCTCAAGGCTTGACGACGACGGGCTTATCTTCACGGCAACGGAGGTATTTGGGGACAAAGCTTTTTGCATCGTCAGAAATTGGATGCTGATTGATGTCATGTTGACCGACCGACACGAACGACTGGTTAAGGAGAATGGACTGCAGCCAACAGTCCTGTATGCGAACTCTGTTGTTAACGCAGGCGATGCGGCGGGTGACCTATCCCACGGTGTGCTGTCCGGTTTCCAGAGCCGCTACGAGGACTGTTTTTTTGAGACCGAGGACATGCTCTTCGTACTCGCAGGGCGGGGGGCACGCAAGTCTGCTGGAGTGCCATCGGTCTTTGCGCTGGCGCAGCAGTGCGGCAGCGAATTCCGGGTGGACGATGGAAAGTGATCTCCTGGCGGTTTTGCCTGTGCGACACCGCCTGCTTCTTGATGACTTGGCCATACGTGAAATTGCATGCATGCCCGGGTGGTGGATAGTGTTGGATAACGTCTGTCAGGCGCTCCAATGCTACCTTGATGCGCACCACGATGTCCCAGCGATCACAGTCATACGGGTGAAAGAAAAGTGGGGCGGGCTGCGGATATATTATCGCGGTGGGGATGAGGTTTGCCGGGGCATAGTGAACAAAGCTATGGAGGGTTCGCTGACGATTTGCGAGGTATGCGGTAGTGAGGGGAAGCGGATTGGAAAGCGACGGTATCGTGTGCGCTGTCCAACTCACGCCACCTGGTCAACGGCTGCTTTTTGAAAGCAAAAACACGCTGTATACACTCGCCAGCCGAGGTGCCAGAAAGCTTATGAGCATGCCTGAGTTAGCCGCGCTGAGAGATCCACAGATTCGTCGAGCAATGGGAGTGGAGGCTCATGACAGATGATTTGCTGCCGTTATTGCGAAGGCGCTATCCCGAGATGTTTTCTAGCGAGCATATGCGTGAAATTGCGTGTTATCCGGGATGGTTAGAGTTGCTTGATGAGCTCTGTCGAAGCCTCACGAATTACCTCAATGAGAACCCTGATGTTCCTCCGGTAATGGTACGACAGATCAAGGAAAAATTTGGCGGATTGCGTTTCTACTATGAAGGCGGTGACGGCAGGTGCCGCGCAGCGGTCGACAACGCGCAAGAGGCGTCTTTGTCGGTTTGTGAGGTCTGTGGAATGCCTGGGCAATTGGTAGGAACGCGCTGGGTCAGTGTCCGTTGTGATGAGCATACGAACTGGTCGGCGGCGGGGTGTATAGGTGAGTGATCACGAGATTGGCATACTGCGTAAAAGGTTGTTATTCGAACTGCTTGCACATCGGTTTTCAGCACCTAAGGAGGCGTCATGGATGACCTGCGACACCGTATTGAACAGATCGCTTTCAGCGATGCCGGCAGTGCAGCACGCCGCCAGCGATGTCACTGAGCTAATCCGCTCGACTGACGTTGTGCCGACAGAAGTGCTCGATGCTGCTGCCGATTTGCTGGAACAATACGGACTGATCAGTGTACGTGGTTTTGTGTCGAACGGAGGCGGCCTGCGGCTACTGTTGCAGGCCCTGGGCGAGAGCCGCTTTCAGTCAACATTGATTGATGCCGGTGACGGCAGCGGCGATCAGATCGTTAGCTTGCCTGATGAGCTGGTGCAGGAAATGGGTTGGCAAGAAGGTGACGTACTTAATATCCGCAAGCGCGTAGATAGTGTGATTGTGCTCAGCAAAATGACTTCTCAGGATAGCGAATAATTCTGGCGTTGAGGGATCCATCTCCTGGCGATGTTGCAACAACGGGCCAGTACCGACCCAAGGCCGACCCCGGTCAAAGTGGATGTGAAATTTAACGCGCGTGTATTAGTTTGCTGTTGGTGTGAATTGCCATCAGTCTTGCGAACGCCTTATTGCATCCGCAAGTTGGGCAGCCTCGCTGCGCAATTTATCGAATTTATCGTTTAACTCTACGTAGCCAGGTTTCCAGGAAAAAACGCCATCATCGTGGCATTGGCCAAGAACGAGGTCGTTGAACGAGCCCATTCCGCCGTAGCCTGATAATAGGTAAGTGATCCCAGAGTAATCAGAGTTGAGCAGGCGTGCTCGTACCTTGCGCACCCACAAGCTCCAGTGAGCAACTCCATCGCTTTCAAGCATCGTAGCAAGCTGGTCAAGAACGCAGATCAGCTCTTCGGTTTTCGGCCCCATTTGTAGGTATCATCCAACGTGATATTGCGGCATGTTAAGAGAGATGCTGTCGAACGCGTCTCGCCAGCTTCGCTCAACAAAGCACTGTTCAATAACTCTCTCCACTGGCCGCATACCACCAATTGCTGGGTATTGCGAAGGGCTACAATCGACCCATTGTGGACATTGGCTAAGGACTCTCCGAATAAGTGCTCAGATGTACTGAAATACGTCCTCACTACCTGATCCGAAACTCCGATCAACTTGCTTCACACCAAACCCATAATCTGTTTTCGAGCCATCCACAGGTTCGATAGGGCGAATAGCGCCGTCAGCTGCGCTGTGTTTTTTATCAGTCCGCGAAAGCGCGCCTTCATATAGCCGAGCTGGTGTTTGATCACCCGAAACGGGTGTTCAATCTTGGCACTCGTCTGGGCTTTGCAATACTCGAATTTCCGTTTGGCCTTGTAGATCAGGCTGCGCTTACTCATCTACACATAGGTGCGGCGCGGCCAGCAAGGGCGTATTCCAGCACATCTTAGGACTTGTTCGGAGAGTCCCAGGTACCCCTTGCCAAGAGAAAATCTGAAGGAGTTTCAGAATAGGCGAACGCCGCCGATAAAGTGATGTTATTTTGATATTGCACAGGTTCGTTCCTGAAGAATCGTTTAAGCTCCGAGATCATCACTTCCAATCCATCGAGTTCGCCACATGAACATTCTGAATCAGTCCAAATTCTCGACCAAGCTTTTGTCCTCGTTCGTCATCTGCGCCCTGATCACCCTAGCCGTGGGTGGGTTGGGAATGGTGGGGATCAGTCGTTTGTCCGCTGCGCTGTCGTTGACCTTTTCCAACAGCCTGGTCTCAGCGAGTAACACCGGCGAGACCCTGATCAGCCTGACCGCTCACAACCGCGGGCTCTACCGGTTGCTCGACGCTCAGGCCGGCGACGTGTCCGAAGAGAACAGGACGCGTATTCGCCAGGGCCTGGCGACGGATCTGGCTCGGGCGGAAAAGGCCTTCGCGACCTACCGTACCACGCCTATGGAGGATGATGAGCAGGCGGCGGGGGACAAGTACGAAGAACTGTGGCCCGCTTATGTGGCAGGTGCCCAGAAGGTTATTGAGCTGATGGACGCCGGCGATCTTGCTCAGGCACGCACTCGCTTGGACGTGCTGTCGCTTGACGTGTTCAATCATTCCCGCGAGTACCTACGGGTTATGATCGATTCGACCAATCGGCAGATCAAAGAACGTGCCGAGGAAGGGCGGGAAGTCGAAGCCAGCTCCAGGCTGACTCTGCTGGTCGGGATCGTGATCGCCTTTCTGGTGGCCATCGCTCTGGGCATTCTAATTGCGCGTATGATCACCCGCCCACTGGCGGTGGCGGTCGCTAGTGCCCAGCGCATTGCCGGTGGCGATCTGACCCAGAGCATTTCCACTACCCGTGGCGATGAAGCGGGGCAACTGCTCAATGCCTTGGCGGACATGCAGGGCGGCTTGAAGCACACCCTTCAGCAGATCGCCAGCGCCTCGGATCAGTTGGCCTCGGCCGCCGAAGAGCTGAGCGCGGTGACCGAGGAAAGTACCCGGGGCCTGACGCGGCAGAATGACGAAATCCAGCAGGCGGCCACCGCTGTCAATGAAATGACTGCGGCGGTCGAGGAAGTGGCGCGCAACGCCGTGTCGACCTCCGAGGCCTCTAAATCCGCGACTGAAGACGCCGCTCATGGCCGCAGTCAGGTCGACCATACGCTCATGGGCATCAGCACCATGGTGCAAGAGATCACCGAGTCGACCGAGACGGTGACCGAACTGGCCGGATACATTCGGGAAGTCAGCAAGGTACTGGACGTGATCCGCAGCATCGCCGAACAGACGAACCTGCTGGCGCTCAACGCTGCCATCGAAGCCGCCCGTGCTGGCGAACAGGGGCGCGGGTTTGCGGTGGTGGCCGATGAAGTGCGCGCGCTCGCCCACCGCACCCAAGCCTCGACCGTAGAAATCGAAGGCATGATCAGTACCGTGCAATCGGGCGCTAATGGGGCCGTCACGGCCATGGGCAAGAGCCTGTCGCTGGCCACCAGCACCCAGGAACTGGCCCAGAGCGCCGGGGCGGCGCTGGAGAAGATTACAGACAGGGTCGTGACCATCAACGAGCGCAATCTGGTGATTGCTTCGGCCTCCGAAGAACAGGCCCAGGTCGCCCGTGAGGTGGACCGTAATCTGCTGAACATCCAGGACCTCTCGACCCAGACCGCTGCTGGTGCCAACCAGACCAGCGCCTCCAGCCAGGAACTGTCGCGGCTGGCCGTCTCCTTCAATGCCCTGGTAGCGCAGTTCAAGCTTTAAGGTCCTGAGGACGGCTTCAGGTCGGCCACCGGCCCATGTCCATTTACATCACCAGGGTATCTGTAGGTACAACAAGTGCCTTGATACTCTGGTTCCTGAACACGGTGACCACCCCCTTCGACGATCCCTTCCATGGTCTGCTTTTGGCCGATTTCTGCCTGTCGCGACTGACGGAAATCGACCCTGAGCCCTCGTTCGCTTCCACCGCAAACTGACGGAGACTGATCCGAGTCCGCAGTGTCCCAAAAAGACGCCGTGCTGCTCGCTATGGTGGCGAATCGCATGACAGGCAATAAGATCATACAGGCCACACTCCGAGCGTGACCTTACGAACCCAATCTGATGGTTTGTGGACGATCACATCTCTGCGAAGCAAGCGTACAAAACCTCAGATCGGTGGCAGTCTGGCAGCAGAGTGACCAGGATCGGCAAAAGCATTGACTGCGACAGCGTAGTGTCGTGAGATCAATCGGAAGGGCGCGCTAATTGATCTGCACAATGACCGGACCTTCCGTGACGACCGGCGGGTTCGCGTGGATATTCGAGGCGTTTTTCTGGATCCAGTCGCGCGCAACTTTCAAGCTCTCATCGGTGCCGGCCTTGTCCGTGCAAACAGTCACCGATATACCGCCATCACCAGTATTTAGCAGTGTGTAGCTTACGAGGCCAGGCACTTTCCGGAGGGTAGCTTCTACGTCGGTCTTGCGCTCTTCTAGAACATCGAAAAGCTGCTTTGCTCCCGCACCCAAGTAGGTTCTTATAACCGTATACATATTAATCTCCTTTGTGGGTTACCGTCTGAATGCCAATCCAGATTCGCTGATGGGCGCTATCACTTGGGTTTCAGTTCGTCCCGATTTGTTCAGCTTAGCCAAACGCCGGCGACAAGCGAAATGCAACGACCACCGGCAGCTTCACGGTCCTGACTGTTGTGGGCCACCCAAGCTGTTTATCCAGGCGCATGCCCCATCAAGAGAACGCGCTTTCGATGACCTGTTGTTGTTGCTCAATGTGCATCGACATATTGCCTGGTGCGGTGGATGCGCCGGGTGGTGGGCCTGCATAACGAAGCGTGGTCGCCTCGGGGATCATGTCACGCAGATAATCATCGACGAATTTCCATGCACCCTGATTACGGGACTCCTCCTGGCACCAGACCACCGATTGCAGGTTTTTGTAACGACCGAGCTCTTCAGCCAATGCTCCATAAGGAAAAGGGTAGAGCTGTTCCAGACGAACAAACGCGATATGTTCAGCCTTTACTGCACGACGGTGCGCCAACAATTCGTAGTGGATTTTTCCTGAACAGGCGATCACTCGGGTCACTTTGTCTAGCGCGGGAAGGGTAAACCGCTCACCCACAATCTCTTGAAAAGACCCTTTGGAGAATTCCTCCAGATCGCTCACGGCTTCTGGATGCCTCAGCAAGGATTTCGGAGACATCACAATCAATGGCCGGGGGGCGGAGTACAACGCCTGCCTGCGCAGCAAGTGGAAGAACTGAGCCGGCGTCGTAGGCTGACAAACACGCATATTGTCTTGCGCGCACAGTTGCAGGTAGCGCTCCAGTCGGGCGGAAGCATGTTCGGGTCCCTGACCTTCCTGACCATGAGGCAACAGCATTGTCAGCGCGCTGTGCTGTCCCCATTTGACAGCGCCGGAGGCGATGAACTGGTCGATGACCACTTGCGCACCGTTGGCAAAATCGCCGAATTGAGCCTCCCACAGCACCAGTGTCTCAGGCTTCGCAATGGTGTAGCCGTATTCAAAGGCCAGGACTGCCGCTTCGGACAATACCGAGTTGATGACCGTGAAATTACCTTGCTCTGGGGCAATATGATCCAGAGGTCGATATTTACCTTGTCCACGCACTTCCCGATTCTGCGGATTCAGAACAGCGTGCCGATGGCCGAAGGTACCGCGTTCGCAATCCTCGCCACTGAGCCGTACATCGACACCCACAGACAGCACTGACGCGAACGCCAGGTGTTCAGCCATGCCCCAATCAAGAGGTTTTGCACCTGTCGCCATTTCGTGCCGACTCTGGGTCACCTTGGAGACAAGAGGGTGCAGTTTCAGATCGGCTGGCAAGTCGGAAATACGGGCAGCCAGAGCCTGGATCTGCCCCGGTGGCGGAGCTGAGTAATTGCTTTGCTCCGGATGTTGAAATGAAGATTGTGCCGTTTCATTTTTGGCGACAGGCCGAGCATTTTCCAGTCCGGCGCGATAGGCCTGCATGATGGACAAAACCTGCTCATCGGTGATCAGCCCAGAGGCGACCAGTTTGTTGGCATACAGCCGGCGTACGCCCGGATGGGTAGCCACCGAGCGGTACATCAGCGGCTGAGTCATATGGGGCGTGTCTTGTTCCTGATGGCCGTGCCGGCGGAAACACACCAGGTCGATGACAACGCTTTTGCTGAATGCCTTGCGGTAATCCAGCGCGAGCCGTACCGCGTTGACAACCGCCTCAGGATCATCTGCGTTCACGTGCAAGACCGGCGCCTCGATCAGCTTTGCAATGTCAGTGCAAAAAAACGAAGACCGGGTTTCTTGCGGGTCAGACGTGGTAAAACCAATCTGATTGTTCACGACAATATGCACGGTACCGCCGGTGCCATAGCCTTTGGTGTAACTCAAACTCAGGGTTTCCATGACGATACCCTGGCCGGAAATGGCCGTGTCACCATGTATTTCCACGGGCAGTACGTTGTCACCTCGGGACGCTTCGCATTGCTCGCTTTGAGCACGAGCCATCCCCTGGACCACCGGGTTGACGATCTCCAGGTGGGACGGGTTAAAGGCCAGGGCGACGTTCACCGCACCATTTTCCGTTTCTATGCTGGTCGTAAATCCCTTGTGATACTTCACGTCCCCCGCGTGGAGAGCCTTGTTCTCGAACTCGTCGAATAGTGCGGCTGGCAGCTTGCCAACCGTGTTCACCAGAACATTCAAACGACCACGGTGGGCCATGCCCATGACCACATTGCGCACACCGTTTTTTGCACCATGGCTGATGAGTTCATCGAGCAGGACGATCAAGGATTCACCGCCCTCCAGCGAATATCTTTTCTGTCCGGTGTAACGGATATGCAAATATTTTTCAAAGCCTTCGGCAGCGCAAAGTCGCTCAAGAATGCGCAGCTTTTTCTCGGGGCCGAGCATCGGCTTTGCTCGTGTGGACTCAAGCCGGTCTTGCCACCAGTCGCGTTGCACGGGGTCACTCAGGTACATGAATTCCGTGCCCAGCTTTCCGCAATAGGTTGTCTCCAGTGCGGATACCAGATCGGCAATCGATGCTTCGCCTTTCCAGAAATGATGACCTGGCAGTCCTATTTTTTTTGATAAGTCCGCGCTGTCTAATCCGTGAGATGCCGGCGACAACTCGGGCATGGCAGGCAGCGGCGCCCACCTCAACGGATCAAGATTCGCCCGACGCGCGCCAAGCATGCGATAGGTCGCGATTAATGATTGTGCGGCCAATTGTCGACGCGCAACGTCCAGGTCTGGCGCCGTGAGCGACAATGCCCTGCGTTCTACCCCGCGTGCCAATTGAATGAATTCCTCGACGATCGGCGCATGTGCGATGTCGTCTACGTGGAACTGGCCTTTTTCCACCGGCAGCTGAAGTGACTCGAAATAGCTACGCCATTGCTCGGGAACGGCTGAGGCGTCATTGAGAAATTGTTCATACAACTCTTCAACATAGGAGGCGTTGCCCCCATAGAGAATTGAAGTTTTCTGGCTTTGCATGCTGATTCCCTGGTTGACCGGCCGTGACGCAGTTTTTCCGAGATCTTCGGCACCGCCACAGCGTGTGTCGCGCCAGCTTACTGGGGAAAAATGTTCCGTTTTGCGATACCTTTTATTTAGTGAGTTGAACTTAATTCATGAATAAGAGGCTTTTATGTTTTCCTCCGAACGGTTAAAGGGCATTGATGTATTTGTCTGCGTCACGGATTCCGGTAGCTTCAAGGCGGCTGCCGAGCGGATGAACCTGACGGGCTCGGCCATCAGCAAAAGCATCGCCCGACTGGAGAGCAGGCTTGAAACCCGGTTGTTCCATCGCACGACACGGCGTTTGTCTCTGACCGATGCAGGGACTGCGTTCTACAAAACCTGCACCGGTGTGCTGGCCGATCTCGAGGAAGGCGAGCTGTCCTTGCATGCGGAAAACACCGAGCCTCGTGGCAGGATTCGCATTGATCTCTCTGCGTCCTACGGGCGGTTGCACGCGCTTCCGGTCATTCTTGAGTTCGTCGAAAAGCACCCGATGCTGTCGCCGCACATTTCGTTTTCCAATCGATTCGTCGACCCAGTGGAGGAGGGCATCGACATTGTCGTTCGAGTCGGTGGTTCAGATGTCTGGCCCGCTGCTTTGGGCCACCGTTACCTGGGTACAGGGCGACATGTTTTCTGCGCTTCACCTGACTACCTGAGCAAGCGTGGCGAGCCGATCACCGAGGGCGATCTGGAGCACCACAGTTGCGTGGTCTACGGCGGTAGTGACGGTGCGATCCACCCTTGGCATTTTCCGGGGAGCCGCTCCGGCGAGATTGAACGCCGGGTCATGCCCGCAAGGTTCATGGTGGGCGATGGCGAAGGAATGGTGACGGCGGCAGTGACAGGATGTGGTATTGCGCAGTTGCCGACGTGGTTGATCAAGCGTCGGCTGGAAGAAGGGACATTAGTCGAAGTGCTTCCCCATTTGGCAACGGATGGTCTGGCGATCAATCTGGTCTGGGTAAAAAGCCGTCAGGCACTGCCAAAGATCAGGGCGTTGCTGGAGGTGCTTGCAGCGGGTCTGACGCCGTCTGGTAGAAAAGCCGAATGACCGCTTTTGGCCGATTGTGTTGAAAAAGTCGACCCGGCCTGGCTAGCCATACATTGAACGGTGAAATCGCCTTTTTTGCACGCTGCTACGTCAAATCTGAGTCCTGAGCCTTCTGCGCAAAACACGGATTTCAATCTCAGGCGCGTACTTTTCTGCCGTGGAAACCGAAGCCGACTTTTTCAACAGAATCGGCCGATTGTTGCCCGTCGCTACTGCCATTCTCAAGGTGCTTATACCAACCTTCACATTCAACTCATGTTGCACATGTCGAATGCAATGGAGCCTCAGTGTCGGAGACCATTCAACCCGCTGGCAATGGATTACAATACGGATGAAAGTAACAGCGATATTTTGAAAAGCCCGATGCCACCGACAGGTACAGCGTGAGTAAAACTAACATCCTTTCCCCAATGGTCGTGTTTGCAATGCTCTTGGCAGGTGCAAGCACTGCGAGCGCCGGTGCTATCTACAAATGCACCAATCCAGACGGCAAGAGCATTTTTCAGCAGGTGCCGTGTAGCGTTGACTCGCTTAGCCCATTGGCTGATGAAAAAACTTCAGATACGTCTCAAAGGCAAGAAGCCGTCCTCCAAGCCGCAGCGGCTGACTACGCCAAGCGCATCAAAGAGGTGGAAGTCTTGATGGAGAACGACGAGAAACTGAATGAAGCGTTAGAGCAAAAAAAGTAGAAAGGCTCGTTGCAAACGAGTATCAGGACGGTACGCTCTTGGCCGAACGCTGCCTTCCGCCACCCACTGCAATCGAGATTTCTACAGATCCTGAGCAGGATGTGAAGGCTCAAAGAGAGCCAAGGCATCAGATTTGGTGGCTATTTAGGCGTCAAATACGACAGCGGCCATGCCATATACGACAACATGCACTCGCCCCTCTTAATAAAAAATTTTTGAGACGGAGTTCTTATATTTGAGACCAAAGAAAAAGCGAGGTACTCAGCCGCCCCGTTTTTTTTGGGCATTACCACCGATTCTCTCTTCGCTTTTTGTCTTTGATTCTGCTTCGCTTCTGACGATTTTCAGCGCGGACACGGTGTTGAAAACACCCGTAGGGCACAGGGAAGTCGCGCATTCGGTCGCCAGACCGCTGCTTTTCATTTTGGCTTCAAATACATATCGAAAATTTTGAAAAAATACTCGTGTCGGACGTAATCAGCCTTGATTACGTCGTGGACGCAAAAATGAGGTCGGCCGGATGGATTTAGGGCTGGAGTCGCACGTGTGGGCACTCGCGCAGCAGGTGCTCGGAGATCCTGAATTCACGAGCGTCATCGACAAACTGGTTGGAGAATATAAGCGCCGGCCCGGCATTGATTTCACGGTGCGGTTGCATGCTTCCGACATTGGTGAGCACGCTATCGCCGTCTTGAGTGATTCGTTGAAGCGGCACGATATTGCTACCGAAGGCCGCGATGGCCCGCATGGATACGTTGCTGTGCGATCGAGGCTAAGGCACCACCTGCATCATCAGCTGCAATGGCAACTGATGATGCAGGTTGGAGGCGCCTCTGAAGCGATCCAAGAGGAGTTTTTTGCTCGCGATTTAAGTCTGTAGCGCGAGCCCAGCAATCAATGACCCTATGGCGCATTGGGGTTCCGAAACTGCCTTTGGTAATGTAATACGTCGGTAAACAGTCAAGCTGCTAGACGTGGCGATAATCAAGGTTTTGCCAGTAGAGGAGAACCCGAAAGTCCTCAGCTCGGCCTCTATCGCCAACTTGTAAAACACGCTGGCTTGATTGTACCGGGCACCATGCAGCCACGAGCCCGGCTCTACCAAAAGCAAATGATGGCAAGGCCAGTTCAGGGGGACGCTCTCGGCCACCCAGCCGTCAGACGCTCCCACACGCATGCCACCTCCGTTGATGCCAGCCATGGAGATACTCCTGCCTATCAGCGGCACGATACCTTCAGTCTCTAGATACCGATTACTTCCAACATTCTCCGTGTGATCTCTTACGATCTTCTGGCCGGACAGAGGGAGGTGGTCTCCAATATGGCTTGTTGCAGGCGCAGTGGGGATATGGGTCGACACACGATGGTGAGCGCTATGAGATACACCTCTGTGAGCACTGCTTTTTCCAGGCGGTTGCCAGTCTTAAGCAGGAGAGGCGAGTCCACACGATGTTCAGTGAAAGCGACACTGACAAACCCATGGATAATTTTGGCATGGTCGAAAGGGACGACTTCTTCAACGACGGCGGAAGCTCGACAGCCTCAACCTCGAAGGCGCCTTTGGGTGAACTCACCCTGCGATCGCGGCAAGTTGATCGGGATCTTAATCGCGGGGGCACTCCCATCGCTGATCGCAGCATCCGCAGTGGTAAACTGATGGATATCGATTAGCACTTCAGCAGTAGCGAGACAATCAGAATGAAAGCAGAACTCAGCGAAGAAGAGATGCGCCTGGCGCTTTTTGGCCCAGCATCGGAATCCGTCTCGGAGCCTCAACAACATCCAGAGCCTGCGGTGGAGACAAAGCCAGAGCTGAAACCGAAACCGCGAACCATAGCGAAATCACATTCGCCGAAGCTTCGGGTCACGTTGCATGTCACCAAAGAGTTTGAAGGTGCTGTTGAGGTCTTGACCTACGATGCGAGTACCCTGAGTACGTTTGTCGCGGAGCAGGAGGCCAAAAGCGAGGCCAAGAAGAGAAAGTACAGGTATTTCGATGTGATCTCGATCAAGGCAATCTAGTCCGGTCGTCAATGCTAATGCTAAGCCCCACTCGCATTTCCTGAAAGTTGCCTTCGATTCAGCACACATGATCGGCGGGTTAGACAACGTTGGTAGATCTACTCGTCAGAATATCTGGTGCTGCTTTCGCCTGATAATGCCGCTTCGCTTTCTCCCGATTCCCACACGTAGCCATCGCGCACCAGCGCCTCCGGTGATTCTTGGACGTGTCGATAAACAGCCACGTACAGCCCTCACACTGCTTGATGTTTGCAACCAAATTTCCGGCAAGCAGTTCATGCAGCCCCAGCGCAAGTCTCTGCGGGATGGTCGTGAAGTCAGTGATGCCGGGAGGAGTTTTCCAAGTGGTCAAGCCAGCCTTATCTCGGGATAGGACTGCGTCAGAAATGGCTTTCTGAATCGAAGTCTCGACGGTTTTCCAATCGTCTGCAGGCGGGTCTTCATTACTGGCAATAGATACGAATACTCGGTATACCGCCTCGCGCCACCGCACCAGATCGACCAATGCTGGCTCTGTATGGGCTGGAACGCTCGTGGCTACGACGGTGATGTTCTGGAGTTCCGCAGCGTCTATCACTCCTGCTGCCAAGCTCCAGGCTAAAACTGACGCGTAGCTCGTCAGTCGATCTTGGTCAGCTGACCGTCCGTGGGCATCCACGGTGTTAAGAAAGTCGAGCACCGGGTCACCGGCTACGAATGCTGATTTTGGCCATTTGTGCGGAAACATATAACCCTCATTTCTTGCTTTACAGGTTAGGCTAGACTATAGCTTGTCTAACCCTTAAAAGTGAAAGCAGAGGTAAAAATGTCTGAGAATCCCTTCGCGCTGGCATTACCTGATGTCTTTTATTTCGAGGGGCACGCGATCCGCTGCGGCCGATTAGGTACGTCGGGCCCCGCAGTCGTTTTGGTTCACGGGACTCCTTTCTCCTCACATGTGTGGCGGCGCATTGCTCCTTTGCTCGCCCTGCATCACCAGGTTTTTTATTACGACCTTCTCGGATATGGGCAGTCGGCGAAGGGGGATGGCCAAGACGTTTCACTAGGCATCCAAAACTCTTTACTCGCGGCGTTGTTGAACCATTGGGGGTTGGACGATCCCCATGTCGTCGCTCACGACTTTGGCGGCGCCACGGCCTTGCGCGCGCATCTCCTAAACGGCTCTCGCTATGCGAGCCTTACACTGATCGACCCAGTCGCGATTGCGCCATGGGGGTCGCCGTTCGTTCAGCACGTTCGCCGGCATGAACCAGCATTCAGCGGCTTACCCGGCTACATCCACGACGCTATTCTTCGTGCCTACATCCAAGGCGCTACGTTCAGGCCGTTTAGCGTGGACGATCTTCAATCCTACGTCACGCCGTGGACAGGGGAGATTGGACAAGCCGCGTTCTACCGACAGATCGCGCAGATGGATCAGAAATACACAGACGAGATTGAAGACCAATTTGAGGAAATCAGGTGTCCAGTGATGCTGTTGTGGGGGGAGGAGGATCGATGGATTCCGATTGAGCGAGGAGCGGAAGTGGCGCGAAGAATTCCAGGCTCAAAATTCATTCGAATACCGGGTGCGGGGCATCTGATGCAAGAGGATGCACCTGAAGCCATCGTTGCTCATTTGATGAGTTTCCTAAGCGCTTAGCGTATCCAACTCGACCGCTTGGATGGGATAGCCTCGCGCCGTAATCGTTGTCTGTACACCAAGGCTCAACGTTGAGGTGGTGACGATCATTCCGTAGTCATGCCCCCATGAATGGCACATCGGCGGTGAGACCTTTGACTATCATCTTTTCAACCTTCGCCTTCTGACGTTTGCACTGCACAAGGCATGTCGGCTTTTTTCGGCGAAATGGTCTGTCGCGCCCAGATTTACGGACGATAAAAAACCTCAATCGAAATATTTTTTTCTTTTACCCTTGAAATTTTTTTTGAAAAACGGATCTCTATATTTGAGAACAACAAAAAAGCAGCGATCCTGAAACCACCTGTATTGCTCCTGAAATGTGAAAGCTGAGGTTGGTTTTTGCTTCCGTGCTTCTGCTTTTTGCTTCCTTCTACGTTGTGATGTCGAGCTCCTGCTAGACGGCTGAACCTGGAGTAGGGCAGAAGTCGCCTTTCGCTGAAAGCGGCTGCTTTTTCATTTTGTTTTCAAACAACGATCCAATTTTTTGAAAAATACTGGCGTCGGACAACCTTTTCGCGAGAGAGGGCAGCGCGCTGCAGGCACTGGGAGAGGTGATGGACAGTGAGCTCGAATCGAATGTGTGGCGATCGATGCAGCAGGCATGTGATGCGGCTACGTTCCAGCGACTGATTGAACAGTCAGTCGACTGCTTCAAGAGATCCCCGGGGCTTGATCCCCTCGTGCGGCTGCATGCGTCTGACATCGGCCAGTTGGCTGTTCAGGTGCTGCGGGATGTGCTGCGGCGTCGTGGCTTGAACGCTGGTGCCTCTGTTGACGCTCCAGGCTACGTCGAACTGAGGTCTCGTCTGAAAGCGCATCTGAGTTACCAACTGCAGTGGCATCTCGTGAAAATGGGCATTGCATCGGACGAGATGAAAGAGGATCACCTCAGCAGAGATTTGGGCCTTTAACTTCAGCGAGTGCGTACTCCGACGGGCGATGTGCCGTCCTCAAAGAGCTTGTACAGAGCCGAGCCGGTGTTTTTACACAGTCTCGCCCTATTCGAAATTGTCTACGGAAACAGGGGCGACTCAGGGTAATGGAAAAGCTTGCCCGCATAGACTGCACGTACGAAAACACTTCAGTTAATTTGCGACACTGTTATTTGTAAAATAGCGTTCGTCCAATGAAGGGTCATTGACAAAGGTCAAGTAAAAACGCGCCAGCCAATACTATTGTCACTACTGGACTCTGCTATGGAGTTCGGCGTCTATTTCATTATGGCGGATCGTACGGGATTTCAGCGTTATCAAAACGACGTATGGCATTACCGTATATGAGGCGACGAGCTATTCTGAACAATACGTATTAATTTTTGACTGAAAAAAACACAAGGAACATGGCGCAAATATTGCCGATAGGGGCAGTAGTCACAATGTTGTCAGGTTTAAACTTGTTCTTCTTTGGAAAATAAAATGCGTAAATTATGGGTTGTTTTTGCAGCAATGGTTGCGTTAAGCCTGAACGGTTGCGGCTACAACACGTTCCAGAGCCAAGACGAGCAAATTAAAGCCGCTTGGTCTGAGGTCGTGAACCAATACCAGCGGCGCACGGATCTGGTGCCTAACCTAGTCAATACCGTCAAAGGTTATGCCTCACATGAAAAAGAAGTATTGACCCAGGTGACGCAGGCGCGTGCTCAGGCAAGCTCCATACAAGTGACGCCAGAAGTGCTCAATGATCCGGCCGCTTTTACCAAATTTCAGGCTGCACAAGGCGAGCTGTCTGGAGCGTTGTCCCGACTTTTGGCAGTGAGTGAAAATTATCCACAGCTAAAAGCCGACGCCGGTTTTCGCGATTTGCAGGCGCAATTGGAAGGCACCGAAAACCGAATCGCAGTGGCGCGCAACCGTTACATCAAATCAGTGCAGGAATACAACGTCACGGTACGTTCGTTTCCCTCCAATCTAACGGCGATGGTCTTCGGGTATAAAGAGAAGCCTAATTTCACGGTAGAAAACGAAAAAGAAATTGCTAAGCCTCCTGCCGTAGATTTTAGGGCTGCGCCTGTTGTTCCCCCAAGCAGGTCTCAGGGAGCATATTAAGTGACGACTGTGCGCACGACCAGCGTAGGGGCATTGTTTGTCTTCATGCTTTGTTGGTCTTTCCTTGCGGGCGCTGAAATCGCAGTGCCTCCCCTGGTCAGCCGGGCAACCGACCAGACCGCTACGCTCACCGCAGAGCAGATGGCTAGTCTGGAGCAGACTTTACGGGCGTTTGAGGCCAAAAAAGGCAGTCAGCTTGCACTTCTCATTGTCCCTACCACCCAGCCGGAAGCGATCGAACAATACGCTTTGCGCGTTGCGGAGCAATGGAAGTTAGGACGAAAAAAAGTGGATGATGGCGCAATTCTAGTCATCGCCAAGAACGATCGTGCGCTTCGCATCGAAGTAGGCTACGGGCTTGAGGGCGCACTCAATGACGCTACCAGCAAACGCATAATCAGCGAAATCGTCACGCCACGCTTTAAGCAAGGGGATTTCTACGGTGGCATTGCTGCCGGGTTTGACCAGATGATCCGGGTAATTGATGGCGAGCAGTTGCCGGCACCCAGCGCACAACCTATCGGTGACGTTGCAGATATTCGGCAGTATGGCCCGTTAATTTTTATTCTTGCGCTTGTGATAGGCAGATTTTTGCGCCCTGTATTGGGCAGATTTCCAGGCGCGTTAGTCACTGGCGGGGTTGTGGCTGTTATCGCCTGGCTGGTGGCCGGCGCGCTGTTCATCGCGTTGGGCGCGGGCGTGATGGCCCTCTTGTTCACATTGGTCGGTGGCGGTATGGGCGGGTACGGTATGGGAGGGCATCGTGGAGGATTCGGTCGAAGCGGTGGTGGTTTCGGTGGCGGTGGTGGCGGGTTTGGCGGTGGCGGCGCATCGGGGAGGTGGTGACGATGAATATCAAACGCATTATGAAGCACCTTGTTATGACCCACTGGGAGGTCAACCGGGCATTCTCCCGCAAGACATTGTTCGCGATTGAGCAAGCGATCAAAGCCAGTGAAACCGCTCACGTCGGAGAAATCCGTTTCGTCGTGGAGGGTGCACTGGATAGCACGCCGCTTTTCAAAGGCCAATCTGCAAGAGACCGTGCTATCGATGTATTTTCGCACTTACGTATATGGGACACATCTCATAATAACGGTGTGCTGATTTATCTTTTGCTCGCTGACCGAGACGTTGAGATTGTTGCTGATCGGGGGATTCACGCGAAGACGGGCTCTCAAGAATGGCAAAGCATTTGCCGACAGATGGAAGTTGCCTTTAAACACGGTAATTACGAAGACGGCGTGGTTAGTGGTATTCAGGCGGTTACACAGCATCTGACGAAACACTTCCCTGCGTCCGGCGGTGACCGGAATGAGTTACCGGACAAGCCAGTGGTACTCTGAGGCGTCATGAAGTAAGGACACAGTCTCCTTGTTTTTCATTGGTTTGAAGGTGGTTTAGTTGGGCGCCCTAGTGGCGCTTTTTTATTTTTCAGCGTACATGGCTTGTAAACAATGGGATGGACGCCCCCGCCCATCACACCTTGCGTTACTAATTGAGCGTCCACTAGCGATCCGTTCACGAATGATGGCTTTCGACTCAATATAGGTAGTCGTGACGGGCAGAAAACGGAGGGGATTCAGCCGATCATATAACCCATACCGCGTGAGGTGTGAATCAATTTGTGTTCAAAACCGTCATCAATTTTCGCCCGTAGCCTACGCACTGCAACTTCGATGACATTGGTGCCACTCTCAAAGCTTATATCCCAAACCTGCGACGCGATGAGGGATTTCGGAAGAACCTCACCACGGAGCTGGAGCATGAACTCCAATAACGAAAACTCTTTCGCCGTGGGTCAATCCGTTTCCCTCCTCGAAGCGCCTGGTGCTTGAGCAGGTCAAGCTCAAGATCTCCGATTTTTAGATGGGTCTGACTGGAGGGAGGGTTTGCTCTGCGCAGCAAGATCCGGACTCTATCCAATAAGTCAGAATGCAGGCAGATACGGATCCGATGCCACAGTGCGGCCAGGATTCGCTTCAGAGATTCGGTGTCAGCCGCTATTTTGCAATCAAGATGCCACATGATCGGGACGCGAGTGATTGCATTTCCGTCAAGTTGGCAAAGGCAACCTAGCTTGCGCTGTGATTGAGCAGCACCCATAGGTTTGTCGTGCTGTGATAGGCCGTGTCTGGTGAGCCCTCAGTGTCATCGTCAATTGCTAGGATAATCGGCGACTACTTGATCGGAGCCTGATTGGGTCTGACCTATCACCTGATACGGCTGTTTGGTTTGGCCGTCATCCATTCCAGGCGAACCAGCAGGCATGCCTGGAACCGCAATTCCGACGAGGTCGGGGTGATTCTTCAAGTCGAGGATCTGTGCTGCTGGCACATGTCCTTCGACGATTTTACCGTCAATCACGGCGGTATGACAGGAGGCCAAGCGCGGAGCGACGCCAAGGCGCTGTTTGACTTCACTCATATTGGGTTCGACATGGTCGCGAACGCTGAAGCCATTGGTTTCAAGATACTTGATCCACGCCTTGCAGCAGCCACAGTTAGGGTCGCGGTAAACGTCGATGACTTCAGCGGCTTGTGCCGCTCCGGTCATAAGCAAGGCCGTGAGCATAGCGATGCGCAATCTGGTATTCATTGGAGTTCGCCAGTTCAAAAAAGAGCGCTTACCGACAGCAGCAACCACCACCGTTCCCGCAACAACCTGAGGTTTTCTTACTTGCTACGCTTTCTGCTGTCGCCAGCTGTGCCGGATAGCCCGCGTCTTGTAGGGCTGCAAGCAGAGCATGGCTGTCCGAGTCACCGCTGACCTTCACCCGTCCGGATTGTAGATCCACTGCCACTTCACTGACGCCTTCAAGTGGGCGCAACGCTTCGGTTACATGCTTGACGCAAGAGCCGCAGCTCATGCCCTGGACTTGCAGTTCAACGGTTTTCATTGATGACTCCTCACTAAAAATTGATCGTAGAAGGACTGATGTATGCGGCTTTTCTGTGCTATTGGCTTTATCCTCGACCATGCCATGGCGGTAAGGTCAAGCAGCCTTTATCGCTCATTCAATTGAAACCTGGCGCAGGCGCAAGGCGTTGAACACCACCGACGCCGAGCTCACGCTCATAGCCAGTGCGGCAATCAGTGGCGACAGCAGGTGACCGGTAAGCGGGTAGAGCAAACCGGCGGCCAACGGGATGCCCATGGCGTTGTAAAGGAAGGCGAAGGTCAGGTTCTGGTGCATGTTTCTCACCGTAGCTACTGACAGGCTGCGAGCACGCAGGATACCGAGCAGATCGCCTTTGATCAGGGTGACCTGAGCACTGTTCATCGCCACGTCAGTGCCAGTGCCCATGGCGATACCTACATCAGCGCGAGCCAGTGCGGGGGCATCATTAATGCCGTCGCCGGCCATCGCCACGCGGTGTCCGGCTTGTTGCAGAGACGCGACCAGACGTTCTTTGTCTTGCGGTTTGACCTCTCCATGCACTTCCTCGATACCCAGCCGGAGAGCTACCGAACGCGCAGTAGTAAGGCCGTCGCCAGTGGCCATGATGACCTTGACGCCATCCGCCTGCAGACGCTCGACTGCCAGCTTAGAGGTGGGTTTGATGGGGTCGGCTACAGCCAGCAAACCTGCCAGGGCGCCATTGACCGCTAAGTACATGATGCTCGTGCCATCGCCGCGTAGCTTCTCGGCCTGCGCTTGCAAGCTCTCGGTGGCGACGCCAGCCTCCTGCATCAACACAGTATTGCCCAGCTTCAGGCGGCGACCCTCGACCTGACCGCTTACTCCAATACCGGAGGCTGACTCGAAGGTTTCAGGTGGGCTCAGTGTCAGGCCAGCGGTGCGTGCCTGCTCGACGATGGCGTGGGCCAACGGGTGCTCGCTGCCCTGATCGAGGCTCGCGGCCAGGCGCAGCACTTCATCCTGAGTAAATCCGGGTACAGCCTCGACGCTGTGGAACGCTGGCCGCCCTTCAGTGAGGGTGCCGGTTTTGTCGACTATCAAGGTGTCTATCTTGCGCAGGTTCTCGATGGCGGCGGCATCGCGAAACAACACGCCGCTGCCAGCAGCCTTGCCGGTGGCGACCATGACCGACATCGGTGTCGCCAGGCCAAGGGCACAGGGACAGGCGATGATCATTACTGCGACAGCGTTGATCAGTCCGAACACCCAACTTGGCTCGGGCCCCCACAGCCCCCAGCCGAGTAGAGTCAGCGCGGCGATGGTAATCACCACAATCACGAAGTAACCGGCAATCACGTCTGCCAGACGTTGCATCGGCGCTTTTGAGCGTTGTGCCTGCACAACCATCTGCACAATCTGTGCGAGCAGGGTGGCCGACCCTATCTTCTGCGCCTGCATCACCAAGCTGCCGTGGGTGTTGAGGGTCGCGCCGATCAACGCATCGCCAGGCCTCTTCATAATCGGTATCGGCTCACCCGTGAGCATCGACTCGTCCACTGCGCTTTCGCCTTTTAGCACCTGACCGTCGACAGGCACTTTTTCGCCCGGTCGCACACGTAACGTGTCGCCGCTGTGTACGTGTGTCAGTGGGATGTCTTCTTCCGTGCCATCGGCATTGATCCGTCGGGCAGTTTTGGGTGTCAGACCAAGCAGAGACTTGATGGCAGCCGAGGTTTGCGAGCGAGCCTTGAGTTCGAGCATCTGGCCGAGCAGGGTCAGCGAGATGATCACAGCCGCCGCCTCGAAGTACACGCCGATGCGGCCCTCCATCATGAAATTGCTGGGGAAGGCGCTGGGGGCCAGGGTGGCGACGACACTGTAAAGGAAGGCCGCCGCAGTACCGAGGCCGATCAGTGTCCACATGTTCGGACTGCGCTGAATCACCGAGCGCACACCGCGCACATAAAACGGCCAGCCAGCCCACAGCACGACGGGTGTGGCCAATCCCAGCTCGACCCAGTTTTGCGTGGGGCCGTGGAACAGCACCAGGGCATGGCCACCCATGGCCAGCACGGTAACGATCACTGTCAGTGGCAATGTCCACCAGAAGCGCCGGGTGAAGTTCTTGAGTTCGGGGTTCTCTTCTTCCTCTAATTCGGGAATCACAGGCTCCAGAGTCATGCCGCACTTAGGGCAGGTGCCGGGGCCGATTTGGCGGATTTCCGGATGCATGGGGCAGGTGTATTCAGTGGCCGCTGCTAGCGGTGCTGTTGGTACCTGTTTGATTTCAGGTACGGATATTCGATAGCGCTTAGGCTCGGCCCTGAAGGTCGTTTGGCATTTTTGGCTGCAGAACCGGTAGGTTTGCCCCTCGTATTGCGTGCTGAACTGGCTGTTGGTATTGACGGCCATGCCACACACCGGGTCGTGCCACTCGATTGGTTGGGACTCAGGCTGCCGTATTGGGTTGTGCTCTTGATGAGGTTCAGGGTTGTGCATGAGCTAATTCCTCTTCTCATCCTTGGTGGAGTCTGAGGTTTCTCCGTGATGACTGTGACCACCGTGGTGGTGCCCGAAAAAATGCATCAGCGGGCACAACAGCAAAATCATATAAGGCAGTAGGCCCAACATATGGCCGTAGTGTTCTCTGGCCAGATAGAACAGCGCGATCACCAGCAGCATGCCCAGCGCTATGCCGGGTTTGCTCCTCCAAAATCCTGGAGAGGTGTTAGCTGAATGTGGTGAATTCATCATGGTTTTGTACTCCTGAAGGAGTGCTATCTAGTGGTTCAATGTACGATGGTTTCACCCCGGCCATGCTGGCTAAGGCGAAACCGCCGTTGCATTTACATCGCTATCGTCAGGATCACTTGCTCATGGGCATCGCCATCATGCTCGACTGTTGATCCATCATTTTCATCATCATGTTCATCATTCCCATGCCGTCTTTGTTGCCGGACATGCCCATGCCATTACAGTTTTTTTGCATCATGCCCATGCTGTCTTTCATCGTCTTCATGTTCTCCTGCATGGCGGCCTGTCGCGCGGCAGGGGTCTTGGCGGCGGCCGCTTTGTCGTGTGCCGCCTGCATCTTTTGCATTTGCTCGGTCATGGCCTTGTTCTGCATAGGCGTGGCCACTTCGCCTGTTTGATCTGGCGCGGTCGGCGTCTGCTCTGGGTGGTGCTCATCGACGGCCGAGGCCATGAGTGGGCTGCTCACGAGCAGGGCGGCGAGGATCAATTTCAATGAGGCATGCATGGCAATCTCCAAAGGGTGAGGACAACGCAGGTAATACCAAGCCGCGCCAGGTTGGCACAGCCAGGCAGTGCGCCCGGAATTCGGCGCGCTGAAGGTCGGTTTAATCGTTGAAACGGACGAAAATCAGGCGGGCAGGCGGCCTAGCTGGAGTCGGGTGCTGGAATACGAGAAAGGGAAAAGCAGAGGGGGTGGCGGGATACAACATCAGCAACGCAGGGATCAGCAACAGAAACGTCCAACTGAACAAGTCAAACGTTTGAAGATGTAGCGAAGGACTCACGGCTATCGCCGTATCGGCGCAGTGTTGAAGGCAACCGAGGGTATGTGCATCGTGGCTCTCGTCATCTTGCGCGGTGTTGAGCGAGACATGGGTTGTAGCCGGATTGTGGTTGGGGAGTGCCAGACATCCCTGGGTCGCTGCCAGACCAAACGCTAACACCCACAGCACGATGGCGAGGCGTATGAACGTTGGTTGACGATGGCGAAACCAGAACATGACGCTTCCCCGGAAATTGGTTAACGGGTTGTAGCTTTTTCAATATACAGCACGTCGAAGTGCCGCGATTGATCCACATCAATGTATGCAACCGGGTGTCGGTTCTTGTGGTGTGGCTAAATCGTAAGGTCAACGTCGACCTTTCGGATTTTTACCCCTCTTTGCCGTTCCTTACTATCAGTTTTTGGGGCGCAACTCTTTCATCGTCCATGTGTATTAAGGGGGCATTGAGTGCAAAGTGGTCACAGTGACGGAAACCGAGAGCGCCTCGTGAACCGCCAAGTCGATGCAATTTAGTATTGAACGCCTATCTACCTTGAGCCGGATGAGCCAAGAGTCGATGTAGCCCTCATGCCGAAGTTTTCCCTGACAACCGGCGTAGATGCATAAAAAAGCGACGCCCGTCTCGGCTGTGTACCTGATAGCCAAGCATTCGCCGCGATCAATCGGACATCGTTTTCTGTGCCTTACCCTGGCGAGCTAGCAGGACTTTGCCATCCCAATCTCCATCTGCCGTTCCTTCGGTTCGAGGTAGGAGCCGCGCATCGTCAAAAGCGGCAGCTAGCGTGCTGCGTGGTGCATTCACACCAGGCTGTGTCGACGTCAACGTGATGAGGGATAGGGGATGATAGAAACGCTCCTCGACAACCGAGCCCATCCACAGCGGTGCAGTTCGCCCGTTTGTGAGCTCGAAATCGACAACCCATACTCGAAGCACGAGGCGCGAACCGGCAAGTGCGCCACCGCTATTCGGTCGAACGAGCGTCAGACTGGGGAGGCGACCACTGGCGAAAAGTGGAATAACCGGAAGAGCAGCCGGGTCGGTCGGGACGGAAAGCCAATTCAGGGCATTCAACGGTGTCCAGTCCGCCGAGGTGCGCCACCCATTGTTCTGCAGGACATCTTGCAAGTCCTTCAGACCACCGGCCCACTGGAACGTCAGCGGCTCATTCGTCTCGCCAGTCAGATCGATACGCTGTGCCGGCAGTTGTTCCCAACCCGACGCCCACCAATCGGTGGCGGCCATGGACGGAGTCCCTGTCTGGATGGCATAGCGGTCGCTGTCGGTCGCATGGCTACGATAGATATTGAGTCCTCCGGCGAGAATCAGCGCTGAACATCCGACGGCGAACAGGCCCTTTGGCTCAATGCGTCCGGCTTGGTGCCCCAGGTAGGACAGTCCGAGCAGCGCCAGCCACGCCGACCCGAATGCCAGCCCCCCGAGCACGTCGGAAAACCAATGCGCACCGAGGTAGAGGCGTGAGAATGCAATCAGAAATATCAGGGGTGCTGCGCCGAGAGCGACCGCAAGGCGCCATGCCGGGCGGATCTCACGCGCGATGAGAAAAGCGAGGAAACCGTAGAGCACGACATTGACCGTGCTATGACCACTGGGGAAGGAAAACGCGCTCCACCCGGAGTAGAGAAGCTCACCGGGTCGAGGTCGATGCAGCGCAACTTTTATGACAGTGTTAAGAACCGAAGCGCCGGCAATCGCAACCAGCCAATAAGCGTCTGTACGCCAGGCGCGCTTCCACATGAGCCACAGCAACACAGCAATGGTGACGGCTACCACGACCGAGGTGTCGCCGAGTTCTGTGATGGCGATCATCACCGCATCGCCGAGTGCTGTACGAAGATCCTGGAGGGCGCGGTATATCGCGCTGTCTGCGAGCAGCAACGGGTCACCGCTGACGACGTCTTCAAGGATGCCGAAGAAAAGCCAGGCTGCACCGACGAGAAGGACAGCCGGCAGTGCGAGAGCCCGCGCTTCAGGTCGTGAAGGATCGAGCAAACGGGTGAGACTACGGCTCAGCCAGGTGTCGTGGGTGCCGGCCCAGCGCCGTAGCCGCTCCATTGAGACGATGAGGTAGGGTATGCCGCGACGTAATGTCCAGCGCACGATATGCAGGAGCGCCCAGCCCGTTGCGAGTAGAACGACCAGCAGGATCGCGAGCGGCTTTGCGGTTGCGCCGAGTATGCTGAACGTCGCGCCTACGAGAACACCGGACAGGATATGCGACGGAGCCCAAGCGAGTGCCGAGGCAACATTGACGGCATAGAACCGACTGACCGCCATTCCCATCATGCCGGCGAGGAGCGGGATGAAGGCGCGGACGCCCGGTACGAAGCGCGCGAGAAACACACTCTTGGCGCCGTGACGTTCGAAAAAGGCCTCGCTGCGCTGAATCAGTTCAGGGTGGCGGCTCAAAGGCCAGATGCCAAGAATCTCGCGGTGGTATCGATGCCCGAGCCAGAACGAAAGACCATCACCAGTGATGGCACCTAACGTGGCGGCGACCAGCAACGGCCAGAGCAATAATACGCCGCTCGGCACCAAGGCACTGAGTGCGAGGATCACGGCTGTGCCGGGAACGACGGCACCGATGATCGGGATTGACTCGGAAAGTGCCAGAAGAAACACCGCCAGATAGGCGACATGCGGATGAACCGTCAGGAACTCGATGATCGATGAGACCAGGGACGTCATCATGCGTGGGCTGCCTAAAGAGTAGCGGTGATGAAGCAATCAAAGTGCGTCTCTGTCCGAGAGGTCGCACAACCGTTATGAAGCAGGGGCCACGTCAGTGGGAAACTCCTCGGTGCGTTTTTCAAAACGTCCAAAATGCAAAGCCAAGGTGGGTAACACCAATAGATTGAGTGCTGTCGAAGTCACCAACCCCCCCAGGATAACGATAGCCATAGGCCCTTCGATTTCATTGCCCGCTGCGCCACTGGCGAGCGCCAAAGGTAGCAGTCCCAAAGCGGTCACCACGGCAGTCATCAGAATCGGTACCAGTCGCTCGCCGGCGCCCCTTCGAGCCGCTTCCGGGCCCCATGTCATACCTTCTTCATCCACCAGGTTTGAGTAATGTGAGACGAGCATGATGGAGTTCCGCAAGGTGATACCAAACAGGGTGACAAACCCGACCAGCGATCCCAATGACAAGTTTCCACCGCACACCAACACGGTCACTACACCGCCGACCAGGGCGAAGGGCAGGTTCACGAGGACTAAGACCAACGCACGCATGCTTTTGAGGGCAAGGAACAAAAGCAGCATGATCCCAATGATGGCCGCCGCTGTGTAAACCAGTAAGTCCTGTTGCGATTGCGCACGTGCTTGTTCCTCTCCAGCAAACAAGACGTAGGTTCCCTTGGGTAGAGTGATCTCCTTGTTAATTAGCCGTTGAGCCTCCTGAACGTAGTCACTCACCGCCCGGCCATGTACGGCGGTCGAGACTGTTTGCAGGCGTTGGCCACCGCTGTGCATGATTTGGTAACGGCTGGTGGTTTGAGTGATCACGGCCAGTTGATCGAGAGGCACCGTGGTTCCGGTTTTGTTGCGTAGCAGCAGTGAACCGACAGTCGCGATGCTGTGGTGGGCCGTTGGGGTTAATGAAACGGTGACGTCATAAGTCTGGTTCCCCTGATAGATTTGGCTCGCGGTCACTCCGTCATAGGCAACCTGGATCGCGTCCATCACATCAACCGGCTCGAACCCCCAATGCGCCAATTGCTCAGGCCGCAGCCTGATGGTCAATTGCGGCACATGCTGGGCGGACTCGACTCTCAGGCCGATGGTGCCTGGGATTCGACCGATCACCTGGGCGATTTCCTGGGCTTTGCTATCCAGCACATCCAGGTCAGGGCCAAAGACATTGATAACGACCGGAGCGGTGACGCTGGAGATGCTTTCGTCCACCCGTTCAGTCAGGAACGTATTCACCGACGTCGTCAGCCCCGGGAAGCTGGCCAACACTTGTTGAATACGCGCCACGGCCTGGGTTTCCTCGGCAGCAGACACGCTATTCAAATCCACTTCAAACTCACTGACGTGGACGCCGGTCGGATCGACTACTTCACTGGCTCGCCCTGCGCGTTGCGCTACCAGTCGCACGCCGGAGACTGTGCTCAGCTCCTGCGCTACACGGTCGCCCACACGCATGGACTCGCTCAACGAGGAGCCGGGGGCCAATGTCATATGGATCAGGTAATGTCCCTCCTTCAATTCCGGTATGAAGTTTCCGCCAAAAAACGGCAGCGCAGTGATCGCCACCGTGCAGAGAATGACGATCATCCAGACGATTGAGCGATAGTGTGACTCGATACTGGCGAGTAATTTCAGGTAGCGGGCCTTCAGTCGCAGCACCCGTTTTGGCTCGTCCGATTGAAGTGGCTTGGCAGTCAACAGCATAAACGCCAGCGCGGGCGTGACCGTCAGGGCCACTACAAGGGAAGCCAAAATCGCCAGGATGTAGGCGAGCCCCAAGGGCGCGAACAGTTTTCCGGCGATCCCTGACAGTGCCAGAACGGGCAGGAAAATCAGCGCAACAACCAAGGTGGCATACACCACTGCGCTACGGACTTCGAATGAGGCGCGTAATACCACCAAGGCCGGTGATACGGGATGCTCCAGCGCTTGATTTTGGCGCAGTCGACGGAAGATGTTCTCCACGTCGACCACTGCATCGTCCACGACCTCTCCCAAGGCAATGGCCAGACCGCCCAAGGTCATGGTGTTGAGACTCACACCGAAGTGATGGAGCACGATCACCGCTGTTAACAGGGAAAGCGGAATCGCCGTAGCTGAGATGATTGCAGTTCGGATGTTGAGCAAGAACAGAAACAGCACCAGGACAACTAACACGCCGCCCAATAGCAGAGCCGTCTGCAAGTGACCAATCGCGGTTTCGATAAACCTGGCGGGGCGGAAGATATCTGGATGCAGGCTCACCTGTGCTGCTTCGAGCGCAGGCTTCAAGCTGTCCAGGGCGCTTTCCACATGACTGGAAACGCTCATCATGTCGGCGCCATATTGGCTTTCCACCATCAGCGACACCGCGGACTTACCCTCGATGGCTGCCGCACCCACTGCGGGAGCAGGCCCATAGGCCACCATGGCGACATCGCCCAAGCGTACGGCGATACCATTCTGGTAGTTGAGCACCGTTTGCGCCAACTGCGCTGGTGTAACGGTTTGACCCTCGGTATTCAAAACGATGCGCTGGTTAGCGGTTTCCAGAAAACCCGCGCCTCTAACCCCCGTTGCACGCTGGGCAGCGCTCAACACGTCTTGAAGAGAGAAACCGTACTGCACCAGCTTTTTGGGATCCGCCTGAATCTGAAACTGTTTTAGATCGCCACCGAATACGATCACGTCCGCCACACCGGGCACGCGCAACAATTGCGGTTTGATCGTCCACTCCGCCAGTGTGCGCATCTCCATCAGCGAGCGGGTGTCAGAGGTAATACCCGCGACAAGGGTGACGCTGGTCGATGACGTCAGTGGCAATAGCGCGGGTGATTTGACCCCGTGCGGGAGAATACCGGTGAGCGTACTGAGTCGCTCTGCAGCCAGTTGTCTGGCTCGGTATATGTCAGCCCCATCCTTGAAGGTCAGCGTCACCATTGACAGCCCTGGCAACGACTTTGATCGCATGCTCTCAAGCCCCAGAGTGCCACCCATTGCATTTTCGACCGGTTGAGTGACCAGCATTTCAACCTGTTCGGACGATAACCCAGGGGCCTCGGTTTGAATCACCGCCAGCGGTGGAGCGAACTCGGGGAAGACATCTTGCCGAGCCTGAGTCAGGGTGTAGATGCCATAACCTGCCAGCAGACAGGCGAGGGCGATAACCACACCTCGGAAGCGGACAGCGAAGCGGATAATTGAATTCAACATGATGTATTCGCTGCCGTCTGGTTAGTCGTCACATTCGGGGTCTTTGCAAGCCGATGCGGTGATTGGCGGACGCTGCTCTTCGGATAACAGCAGTTGCGCACCCTGCACCACGACACGATCACCGGACTCAAACCCTGTGCTGACCAGGTATCCATTGTTGTAGGGGGTTTGCTCTGCGACAGGCCGGCGGGTAAACCGGTCTTTGGCAATTTGCACATACGCCCACGGCTGCCCACCAAACCATAGGATCGCGGCCTCAGGTATGACAAGACTGGTGCTGGTGGGTGTGGGTAACGGCAAATAGGCAACCACTTTGCTACCCACCGGCAGGGTCGCCGCCGCTCGGTAAAGGTATGCGCGACCTTCTGTCGACGCGTCGACTTGAGGCGAGACCGAAATCAGGTGCGCCGTTTCCCGATGATGTTCGCTGGACTCTATCGCGATCTGTTCAGGCGCGGCCAAATCAACGCCGAGGGGGAGGGCAACGCGCAACAGCATGTCCTCTCGGCTCAACAGCCTGTGCAATAGAGGGTCACTCTGTGCTCCGATCATGCCGGCCAAGGGTGCACCGAACTGTTGGAGCGCGCTACTGCGTACCGACTGCATGTTGGCACCCGCTGTCTGTAGCCTGGTCTTGTCTGTATTCCATGTGACCTGCGAGGCTTGCAGCACCTTCATGGACACGCTCTGATTAGCCTTGAACAGTGCGACGTTGCGCTCATATTCCTGGCCAGAAGCCGAAGCGGCAGACTGTGCCGCCGCTGAGTCTGCTTGATCCATTGAGTAACGAGTGCTTAGATCGTTGAGCCCTTGCACATCAAGCACACTGCCGTAAGCAAGATGTTCCACTTGATGCTTGGACGCAGTGATCGGCTCACTCTGGATACCACTGATTGTCTGGGTCGTTTCATCCAGTGTGACGATAGTTAAACCTCCTTCGGTAGTGACCCGTGTCGGCAGGGGGGCGACCGGAGTTGCAGGTGCGACTGGCATGGTGTGATAAGCGAAAAAACCCAAAGCGCCTAATCCGACGACGGCTACCACCGCCAGGGTGATTCGTGAGGTTTTGCTACGAAAGGGAGTGTTCATTTTCGAATGACCGCCTCGGTTGACTGGGCGTGCAATGGGATTTCATCGAGCGGTTGCTGGATGGCATTTTCAAGTTGACTGATGGCTTGCTGGACTTGAACCACTGCATCAACGTGGGTCATTGCATCGACATTCACGGCACGGCGTGACCGTGATAGCGCCAGTCGGTCTATCGCGCCTAATTCAAAGGAACGTTGGTCGGCTTGAAAGGCGACTGTTCGAGTCGTCCCCTGAGTGTCGATGAGCGCCAGGTTTTGCGTGGCCAGGCGATAGTGCTGTAGAGCGCTGTCGGTCTGATTGATCGCTTGGTCTTGAAGTGCTTCGACGTGAATGGCGGCTTCCTTGCGGTGCGCTTCGGCCTCAGCGATAGGCCCTTCATTGCGGTTTAACAGGGGGAGGGTGATGCCTGCCGGTGTAACGCTGTACTTGTTCACCCCTTGGTCGAACGAGTATCCGAGCCCGAGAGACAGGTTTGGATATTGCCGTGCAACCTCCAGTTGGAGAGCAGCTTGGCTCGCTTCGTATTCGGCCAGTGCTCCCAGAATGTCAGTGCGGTTCAGAACGGTTTGGCGGCGGGCGGTGCTATCAGGGATCTGAGGGGTCAGGCTCTCGAATTCACTCAGGTCTAGCTTGATGGGCTCAAGAGCCCTGAGAGGAATCCCAATGGTCTGAGCGATCAGTGCTTTGGCGTCCAGCATCAGTTTTTCGCTATTCGCCAAGTCGCTACGATCACGCTCCAGAATGATCTGCTCTTGGCTCAGTTCGAACGTCGAGGCCGACCCCAACGAAAGCTGCTTCTCCAGCATGGTCACTATGTTCTGCTGGATGTCGACCTGGCGCTCGATAATCGCGTGGTGCTGGCTGGCGGCGTAAAAGTCGAGCAGCGCGCTGCGAAGATGACTTCTGATCTGCCAGGCGGTTTGACCGATATTCAGACGGGCAGCGTCTGAGAGCTGTTGCGCCTGCGCCACTCGATACCCACGCTTACCGGCAGTCTCAATCGGGATGTCGAGCGCCAGTCCGTACGTCCACGGTTTTATCGGCTGATCGGCGTACTGCAGTGGCAGCGACAAGGACGGATTGGGTCGTTGATTCGCCGTTTCTGTTGCCGCCTCACCGCTAGCAAACCTGGCGCGCACCGCGTCCAGCTCAGGACTGTAGTAGTAGGCTGCCAGTGTTAATTTGCTCAGATCCCAGTCGCTGGTGGTTTTTGGCAGGCGCGCCGTTATGAAACGCTGAAGCTGCGAGTTGGTCAGCGTCCGCTCTTCATAGGCAGCCATCATTTTCAGGGGCACCAGTGGTTGCGGTTGATAACTCGCGCAGCCGGCGAGCAGCACTGCCACAGTGATAAAGCAATGTTTGTGCATTCGCATTTTCTTTGGGGCCGAAGTGGCGGACGCACCACGTTGTGATCGCGGTGTGAGTGATCCGCACCATAGTGGTTGCTTCCTTAAGTCCACCTTAAGGGTGACGCTGGCAGTCTTATCGTCTGTGTAGGCGTGAGAGGTTGCTGGGCTGAGTTCAGAATGGCGAGAGGTCGAGTGGGGTCAGAAGCAGCTATGACCTGGACACCATATGCGCGCAGGCAAGACTTCGGCACACTGCGCGGTACGCCAGCGAAGCGCTGACTGAGGTGAGGAGAGGAGAGGAGAGGGATCAGGCAATGCGAATTTTACTTGCAGAAGATGACCCGATGATCGGCAGCGGCTTGCAAAAAGGCTTGCGCCAGGAGGGGTATACAGTGGATTGGGTCACGGACGGCAAGGCTGCCGTCCTCGCGTTGGAAACCACCCCTTATGCGTTGCTGCTGCTCGATCTGGGACTTCCGCGTCAGGATGGCATGGAGGTGCTCAAGGTTCTGCGTCAGCACGACGAGAGCTTGCCAGTGATCATCATCACCGCCCGCGACTCGCTTCCAGATCGGGTTGCTGGTCTTGATCACGGCGCTGACGATTATCTGGTTAAACCGTTTGCCATCGAGGAGCTGGTTGCACGCATCCGCGCCGTCAGCCGTCGGCAATCCGGGCGTGTGCAGACGGAACTTCGGGGTGGCCCGTTGCGACTCGATCCAGTACGACACCTGCTGTGGTTGCGCAATGAACCTGTCAGCCTATCGGCTAAAGAATATGCGTTGCTACACGAGCTGATGAAGGAGCCGGATGCGGTGATCTCCCGCGAGCAGCTAGAGGATCGCCTGTATGGTTGGGGTGACGAGGTGGGTAGCAATGCAGTGGAAGTTCACATTCATAATCTTCGAAAAAAGCTCGGAGCTGAGGTAATCCGTACTGTTCGAGGTGTCGGTTATCACATTGGAGAGGACGCATGAGTTCGCTCCGTCGGCGTCTGCTGTTATGGCTGCTGCCAGCCACTTTTCTGGCTGGGCTGCTGGCAAGTATTGGCACCTATTGGGGGGCTGTCCTTGAACTGGATGATCTGCTCAACGACCAAATGCGTTACCTCGCCGAACACATCAATGTGGATCCTGGTGAGCGTGTCGTACTGACGGATACAGGCAAGAAACCCAGTCCACTTAGTGATGATAATACTGACGAAGTGCTGCTTCAGGTTTGGAGCGCAGGAGTCTTGAGCTTTACGACTGACTCAGCGCTCACGCTTCCTCCACCGCAGCAAACTGGACTGAGCGATGTTCAGGTCGGAGATCAAATCTGGCACACGTTTGTGAGCCAGCGCGGCGACAAGTTTATCCGGGTGGCTCAAGCGCAAAATAAACGCTGGGAAGAACTCGCCGGTTTAGCCGTGCACCTGCTGTGGCCAGTGGTGTCACTGATTCCCTTGCTAGCCCTGTTCTTGTGGTTTGGTATCAGCTACGGGCTAAAACCACTGCGAACAGTGGCGACAGAACTGTCAGAGCGCAACGTGAATAGCCTGCAGCCTATTGCTTCGAAAGAATTGCCTGGCGAAGTCAAACCTCTGGTCGATGCCCTCAACGATTTGCTGGAACGGCTGGCGAATGCCTTCACCATGCAAAAACACTTCATCGCTGATGCCGCGCACGAGCTACGCACCCCAGTGGCAGCACTCAGCATTCAAGTGGAGTTGGCACAGCGGGCCACTCAGGATGATGACCGGCAGGTATCGCTGTCAGAGGTACAGGCGGGCGTCACACGTCTTACTCATCTGACACAACAGTTGTTGACCTTGGCTCGTTTGGAGCCTGATGCGCAGCCGCCAGTCATGCAGAGCGTCGAATTGTCCGCTCTATGCAAATCGGTGATCACTGATCAGGTTCGTAGGGCTCAAGCCTCAGGGATTGATCTCGGGCTAGCCGAGAGTATAGCGTCAAGCATTACCGGGAATCCCGAAACGCTACGTATCTTGCTCAATAACCTGGTGGACAACGCGATTCGATACGCGGGTGCCCACGCAAAGATTGACGTGGCAGTACGCGATACCGATCAAGGTGTCGTGCTTGAGGTCTGCGACAACGGCCCAGGAATAAGTGCAGCGGATCGTGAACGGGTGCTTGAGCGATTCTATCGAAGCAACAATCAAACCGGCTCTGGCAGCGGACTGGGGCTTTCAATTGTTAAAACGATTGCAGAGAAGCACAGAGCCCAAGTCGTACTGGATGCGGCACCAAATGGCTTGGGGCTGCGGGTACTAGTGATTTTTCCGTCTAAAACGGAAAAATTTTCAGGGTAACTCTGCCAGGTTTCAAGACCTCCGACTCGACCGTCTGGTGCTTTGCAATTACTCGCAGTAACCCAGGGTGTCGCAGTCATTGAAAAGCGTGAGCATCCATCCATCGATCTCAACAGGCATGTGGCCGTTAATGGAAGACACTAGACGTGGGTATCGACTCATCAATCAAAGAATATGACCCTATCGAGTCTGCTCAAGCAGATATTTGGGCAAGGATGGGACTTCCGGCTCGCGGCGCTGTGCTCCACAAGATGGTTCACCGAGGGCTGTCCTTTGCTTTTTATCAGCAACTGACGGTCGTCTTGGACATGTACGAGAGTGAGCTTCGCCAGTACTTGTCCATGTCACCTGCAACGCTGACGAGGAGGGCGACGGCGGGCCGGTTGAGCATGGCTGAGAGTGATCGATTGTGCGCGCTGGTTAGCGTTTTGAACGCTGCTCTTGAGCTGTTTGAAGGTGATCTTCGTTCCGCCAGGGAGTGGATGAAATCGCCCGCATTTGCGCTTGGTTCAAGAGCACCGCTTGAAATGATGAGCACGCGTGTCGAAACTCAAGCCGTGATCGAACTGATAGGTCGGTTGGAACATGGGGTGTGCGCTTGAATAGCGCTGAGGTCATCCGCTTACCAGTGGATGCACGAGTCCCCGCTCTAGTGACGTGGATATCACACTCCTAGGTCGAGCAGCAGCCTCCATTCCAGCAGATCTCCGGGCAATTGACCCGCTGGCAAGGCTTGAACAATTCCGCGCAACAGGTGAGAGCGATGTCCGTTGGGCAGCGCGACAGCGTTCAGATTCTCCTCGAATATCATTGGCTCCCTTCTTGCCAAGCGCTGACCTGCACGTAGCGCCGCCAACGCTTCAGGGCCTAGCCATTCGCGTCGCAGATATCCGAGGTTGTCCACTTTGCGGTTATTCACATAGCCTTTCAGACGTTCTTCTACAAGCTCTTGTAGGCGCTGCACCCCCAATGTTTCAACCGCTAGCTTCCAGATTTCACCTTCTCTCGGCACCGTAATCGCCATGCAAACTCCTGATTGATGATAGCCCTGGAAAATAACAGGTCGTCGGTGAGTGGTTGCAAGCCACTTTGATAACATTTCTGGGGTGAGGCGATTGGCTGAAACCTAGGATTGGTCACCCGAGAAATCATCGACGGCATGTCTCGTAGCCTAGGCTCCCGAATCTTTTAGGTGCTGAGCCAAAGCTTCCTTCAATTCGAGCAGCGCCTCACGCAGTCGAGCGTCTTCACGAGCGTCACCTGACTTTGGCCTGACTTCTTCGACGTGTCGGAGGAGGGCTTCGCTGTCGTTTCTGTTGAGATCAAAAACGATCATGATTAGACCATGTGCACTGGTAGATGAGCGCTTGTCATTAGAATGAGTACCCGCTGTTGATTCGCTCAAGCGCATCCCTGACCAGCAGATATCCTGCTTCACTGTGCGCGAGTTCCACTGGTGCTTGATCACCCAGAGCTGATTTAGGCTGATTCAGCCACGCATTTGCTTTCTCTTTGTTGCCAAAAACCTGCTCGGCTCGGTGCTGGATCAGCTCAACATAATTCATTTCATTCATCCCCAGTCCCTAGCCCTTGCGCTGTGAATATTATCAAAACCCGTATATCGAACATGGCTCCGCTTCCTTTACCGCTGAAGAAATGTCCATGCTCAGCAAGTATTTATTCGGCATACCATGCTGCTAAGCATTTTCGATACGCGCTACGGGCGCCTGCACAGCAAATCCTCCAAACGAAGAGCTAGAGTCAACGTATCGAATCGCCGACTTGATATCTTTCCATCCCACGTAACTCATCAAGGATTTGATGTCCCAGCCATTCGCAGAGGCCCAGGTAGCGAAGCCTCGACGCATCGAATGGCTGCTGTACATCTCGGCCGGGACGCCGGCCTGTTTGAATATCCGCCGCAGCATCGGAATCAGGCTGTTCGGGTTGATGCCTTCATCGGCCAGATTGCCCCAGCGATCGAGCTTCCTGAACACCGGCCCCCGCGCAATACCCGCTACGGTGATCCAGTTGATGTAAGCGTCGACCGGACACAGTTTCTTGAGAGCCGGAGTTTGGTAGCTCGCGCCTAGGTGCTGGCGATCGCCTTTGGTGTGCGGCAAGTAGAAGGTGATACCTGTTCCGGCTACCGCCTGGGTGTTCTCGACCTGTATGCGCGCTAGCTCGTCACCGCGAAAGCCTCGCCAGAACCCAATCAGTACGAGCGCGATGTCACGTCGGCACCGCATCACGCTTTTGAAGTCATTGTGCTCGGCCGCGAGTGCCGCCTCGCGCTCAAGCCATCCCACTGCCTGCTCAAGGTGGCTAAGGAGCAGGGGAGTTGCCTGTTTTTCCTGAGTGGGGTGCAGCGTCCGGATGCCCTTGATCATCTGGCGCACGGTGGGCGTCTTAGTGGGATCGGGAAAACCCTGAGTGATGTGCCACTGAGCCAAAGCCGCCAGACGTTGCTTCAAGGTACTGATGGCATGCTGATCGGCGTACTCGGCAAGGTAGCGCACGATGCCGTCTCCGGTCGTTGGCAGGAATCCGCCCCAGGTCACCTCGAAGTGCTCTATCGCAGCGCGATAGCTCTTGCGAGTGTTTTCACGGGTGCCGGCCTTTAGGTAGCGATCAGCTTTGTTCATCTCGACCCTTTCACGACAAACGTACCGTTCCTAGTGCTGGGAAAGGCGAAAATCAGTTATATGATGCGATAATCTTCTATTATTTTATCAAATAATGCGTCTTTTATAAGCCTTAATTTTCACTTAAGATGGTACGTAAACACGTAGTATGTAGAACAGTACGAAATCGTAGGAGCAAAAATGGCCCGCGGCGGTGTAAACAAGGCAATTGTGCAGAAAGCCCGCGAGGCGCTGCTGGCCCGTGGCGAGAACCCAAGCATCGATGCGGTGCGGATTGAGCTGGGAAATACAGGCTCAAAAACTACGATTCATCGCTATCTTAAGGAGATCGAGGCGCATGATCCGCGACCGGAATCTTCGCGCGAACGGCTGAGTGATGAGCTCACTGAGCTGGTATCGCAGCTGTTAAATCGGGTGATGGAGGAGGGTGGCGACTACGTTAACGAGGCCCAGGCCCAGTTCAATCACGACAAGTCAACCTTGGAGGCAAAGCTGGAAGTCTCCCAGCTAGCCCTGGCAACCTTGCAGCGAGAGTTTGATGTTCAGCGTGTTGCCTTGGAGACCGAGTCTGCTGAATTGCAGACCTGCCGTAGCAGTCTTCAGACCGAACTGACGCGAAATGCCCGCCTAAGCCAGAACTGCAGTGATCTAGAACTTCGCGTCCAGGAGAAGGATGAGCACATCCGCTCGCTGGAGGAAAAGCACGTCCACGCACGCGATGCGCTGGAGCACTATCGGAATTCGATCAAGGAGCAACGCGAGCAGGAGCAACGTCGGCACGAGGGGCAACTGCAACAGGTTCAGGTTGAGCTGCGCCAGCTCCAGCAAACAATGGTCATCAAGCAGGATGAGCTGACTCGGTTGAATCGGGATAACGAGCGATTGTTGAGCGAGGCTCGACAGCAATCCAAGGCCATCGCGACACAAGACGATTCAATGCAGCGCCTGGCAGGCGAAATCAACGAGATGAAAACGGTCGTTGCCAGGGCCGAGGGGGCAAAGGAGATGCTGCAGGAACAGATATCCGCACTTCAACTGGAGGCGAAGTCTCTCATCGATACATCGACGCAGGCCGAACGAAAGTCAGCTGAGGTCGAGGCTCTTCTAGACGCATCCAACGCAGAGCTTACGCATCTACGGCAGGTGTAGGCAGAGGCTGCTAGATAGCTCTTAGAGGCACAACGCCCCTGATCACTTTACCTGCGCCTTGCGCCTCAAATGGTCGCTTACTCAGAAATGGAGATTGCTGTGATTGAAAACTCTTGTGGTCAAAACCCGTCGCGTTCAAAAGTGGCGCATTTGATGTTACAGGTCGCCCACCGAAAGCTGGCCGAGATAGTTAGGGCTGGCCGTCTACCGATGGCTCCAGTCATTGTCCGGAGAATGGTCGGTAATGGCGGATACTCTGACCATTAAGCCGAAGAGCTCGACGGCCTGATGCAGCAGCAAGGGCTGAAGTGACACCGTTCGAACGCGGGGTCATGCGGGGACGAGTCCAACAAAATCCTGCACAGCCCTGGCCCCATGGTTGAGCCCTATCCGAAATATGTCATGTTGCCGACGCGTTGGGTTTTCCCGCCCGCCGCCTGGATGGCGTCTGTGCGGCCACTCCACGTTTTGTCAGGTCAATTCCGATCACCTTGATATCTTCAATTTCGGAAAAATGAGGAGCAAGCTGCGTCCAGTGTTGTTGCAATTGCTCAACAAGAGCCTCGAAGCTAATGGCGATCCGACCGTTGCCCAGAACCCAACTCATCCCAGGCTTCATGCCATGATAAACCAGCAAGAACACGCCATACCTGGAACGTCTATCACGCATGTAATCGCCACAAAGCTGATTCTCAAGACGCTCCAACAGTCGAGCCCCGGTACCTTTATCGGCCAGCTTTAACTCGACCGGTACCTGTGCATCAAATCCATTGCCGTGAAAACGAAGATCAGATCGCTTGGCGTCGGCAAACTCTTCCTCCTGGGGCGTCACAAATCGACCGCGTGCCCGATCCCTGCACCAATTCCCGATGTATTTCCGTATTTCAGTTTCCTGGCTTCTAGGCTGTAGGATAGATGCAATGCTCGAATCTCCGTCCTCAAGCTCATGCTTCAGATCTAAGAGCTGCTCAACTGCAAGATCCCAAAGATCTCGATGGGTTGCCGGTGTACGTTCCTGCCGATCATGGAAGTCGCGCACCTGCTGTGGTGTCCAGGGAGACATGTCCGCATCAAGGGTGGCTTTTTCCTTTGCCTGAAACGCCATCCACGGACGAGCATTGGAAGTAGGGTGATCCTGTGAAATCTCCATCAAGGCAAAGAATGCTTCTTTGCCAGGGGTATCTCGAATGAACGAGAGTAAAGCGTTGCGAGCGTCCTGCGCGTCATCCCGTAACTCGGGAGAGTACACGCCTGAGTTCGCACGCTGAATGTCGTCCTGCTCACGGATATAAAGGTTCATCAACAGATACAGGGCCTTCATGTGCTCAACCGTTCGGTATGCATCCCGCACTGAGCGCCGCTCACGGCGACTGCCTACCAAGGCTGTAATGAAAAGCATCGCAAAACGAGTTCTGTCCACCTCGATCTCTATTGAACTCAATCGCGCAGCAAGCGTTGCGATGGCGGTCTTAGGATCGACACCTACCCACATTGCAAACCACAGTGGCGCGACGGTGGCCTTTTTCGAAGATCTTGCCTTCCGTGCGGCGAGCGCCTTGAGAACGGAGTTGTCCAGTGAGGAACCTTGAAGGATGTTCAATATGTTGCGTAGCTGAATAGGGTTCCTGGGAGTGGACTTCAGCGTATCGATCAGGCGTTGCGCCATACGATCCCACATCCAGTGACCGTTCCAGCTGATGTTGTATAGCACGTAGGTGCTGGCTTCCTTTGGATCGCTGACGATCAGTTCAAAATCTATCTCTTTCATCATGATCTCCACAACCGCCTCGGGGTGAGCGCTGTAGAGATTGGGCAGCCATGCAGGGAAGCCATTGAGCTCGTGCAACGCGTACCGGGTAGCTTGGCTGGCTTGCGCTTGGGAGAAGACCTTCAAGCCAGTGCTCATTCTCCCTGGCTTCAATGGAGAGGCCCACCAGCCCGAATATGACGCTGTATGGTGTGGAATTGGCGGGAGCACCTGCTGAACGAAGCAGCGGCTCGTAATCTCGCCAAAAGCCGACAGCACCATCGCGAAACGCCGATGCGACGGGCTCCCCAAATTCGGGGATCAGGGCCCGCCAGGTTCCTTCACTCCAGTTAGAAGATTGGTTCGAGACTTCACGTAGCCGATCGATTAGGTATATCTGGCTGTTACTCATTATCCCTGGGCGAGGAGGAGAACGTAGCAGTTCAATCTCGGTGTGCAGTCGCTCCTTCCATTGACGCTTGCGTCCTTCCCTTACAGCTGTGTGACGCTCAGATTTTCTCTTCCAGTGCTGTTGCTGCACTTTCCATTCCTGGTCGTCCGCCGGCGGGTTGAGCAGGTGATCGAGCATCGCTTTAAGCGTGTCGTCGTATTGGCATGCCGCCGTGATGCGTGCCAGACGTTCAGGATTATGTTCGCTCCGGTACAACCAGAAAGCCAACGTCAGCGCCACTTGCCTGTCATCAAGCAATTCGCGGGTTGCAATGTAGTCGCATACCACATCGAAATCTGCTTCAGAGAACGACCAAAGATGATCAATAGCGGCAACCTGAAAGAAATTTACAAGCTTTTGCGGAACATGGCTTTTCGAGAACAAGTCCTCGCGCCGGAGAGCGACGTCGCTCCAAAATAACTCATGGTTCAGCTCAGCCCAATTTGCAATGCAGGCACGCAACTCGTCAGTAATATCCCCGGAATTTAACTCGCCCGCCTGCTGAAATATCGGAATGTTACGCAACAGCGAAAGCGTCGATTCGTCAACGACCGACATTTGCCTCCTGCTGATGAGGGAAAGCATGATCTGAGCCGAAGGCGTCGTGAGCCATCGGTTACGCTTGGACACGCGGCTGGGATAGACAGTCTTCCACGGAGGGGTATCCAGGAGCGTGTTGAACTCAGTTACCAGCAGCCCCAACAGAGTGACAGGCCAGTCGGCCACATGTCTGGACAGCGCGTGGCTCAAGGCATCTACATGATACCGCTCCGCAGGCCGGACTCGCCTCATCGCGTCGACAAGCCAAGTGACTGCCTCTTCGTCTGGCGAGAGCCAAGGGATAAGTTCCGCGACCCAGTCCCGATCCAATTCCTCACTTTCTTGCAAAATCGCCATTCGGATTTCAGCGCGATCTTGTTCCGACCCTATAGCCGTC
Source organism: Pseudomonas sp. ASL3 (assembly GCF_056680425.1). NCBI lineage: Bacteria > Pseudomonadati > Pseudomonadota > Gammaproteobacteria > Pseudomonadales > Pseudomonadaceae > Pseudomonas > Pseudomonas sp. ASL3. Next base: position 2,295,742 of record NZ_CM155281.1, read on the forward strand.
AACGCGCGAAAAGCTGCGATACGCGTGTATTTGGATCGGGAGTTCAATGCAAAGCGCTTGGCTTGTTCGGTTGCTCCGATCATTTGCCCGCGCCAAATCATCGAGAGCAGGAACCAGGTAATGTCCTCGTCATCACTGTATTGGGTAAGCAAGGCGTTGACGTCTTCGGCCAGGTCTGGTGCTGCGAAACGCTTGACCGAGGAAAAGTCAGTGAGCGTCCGACCATGGGCAGGCTGTGCCAGTTGCTCGCAGGCTTGGCGTAAAATATGACTTCGAGTTGTCGCCGGTAATCGGCTTGGGTCGCCGCCCTCGAATATTACTTCCGGAGCGAGGCTGCAGACTCGATCAAGAATGCGTTCGTCGAAAATCGCCAACCAGGAAAGCACTGGGCGCATGGCGGGAATTACGACATCGATGCCATATTGATTGCGGAAAAGCAGGCCTTCTATCTGCCGGCGTGAGGCGCCGCTTTTGATTAGCTCGTGCAACCACTCGGCCGTTAGATACTCTCGCACCGAGCGGTGGTGGAAGCGAACCGTTCCATAAATACCCTTATCAAAAATTGGTCGTTCCAGAAGAGCTTCGCGTTCTGCATCATCCCATTCTATGAGCACATCTCCAATGGCGAGGCCTCGATCGTTGTACGTCCCATCAGGGGTCTGGATGGCTGATTGTTGACACAGTGTTGCCGCGGCTGCGACCAATTGCGCCCCATGCCGTAATTGAGCCGAGGTTATAGGATGAACGCGTAATCTGTCCTGACTGTGCTCTTTCAACCGCCGTTCAATACTGCTCTGCATCAGTTCGAACCGAGAGCCTATGCGCTGGTGAGCGTTCCAGTACTCGATTAACTCGATGAGATCTTGTGGCCGGGTAGTGAGAAATAAAGCATCTTTCTGATCAACCTGATCTTGAAATGCCCTGAGATCTTTGACGTCCATGGCGCGCAAAAAGGCAGTTACTTGATCACCATGCAAATCTTCCAAAGCGAACAGCCTGAATGGCGAAGCTGCCGTTTTACCAGCGCCCGTTTGACTCGATAGAATGGGATCGCCTTCACTTTCCTGCTGCTCACTGACTTCGCTTATCACTGGCTGGAAGGGAAGGCTGGTTTGGCACAGCAACAAGTCAGTTTTTACCCTCCACGCCGTTGTCCGGCCGGTGATCACTATGTGTGCGTGATGCAGGACATTTTTAAGCTTGTGACCGAGCGTTTTAATGGCTACTTCAAAATCCTTGGGGTGTCTCAGGCGGGCCTCATCGACGGAATCCAGAAATAACCATCCTTCTTCGCCGCTTGCCGCCCAGGCGAGGAAATCCTCATGGCTACCCACCTCAAAGGCAATGTCCATGCTTGATGAGATGTGCTCGATCCGCAGAAAAAAAGCAGGCTTACCCTGGTCTCGTAAGATGCGCGCGGTGTTTCGGATTTCCGTTGTTTTGCCCGAGCCTGCCTCGGAAAGCAAAATCACCCGGTGCTCACTTAACAGATCAAGCCAGCGAAGCGCCCCACGGGCGGCAAACAGCTGCGTAAGCTCCGAGTCATCTTTCGCGGAGCGGTCAAACTCCAGTTCGCGGAATGTTCGATCCAGCGGGACAAATTCATCAACCAGCGCGCGCATGTAAATTCCGTTTTTGGGGATATCCGTCCCAGAGTAAACACGAAACTGTTCAAAAATGCCTGTGATGAATGGTCATTTGAGGGGCAGTGAGGTCAGGCGTATTGTGTGAAGCATCAAACCGAATCCGACGCTTGGCCCGCATAAAGTGATTCGCGGAGTGGAAAAGAACCGACCGGGCAAATGAGGTAGGATCACCACAGATGATGTTCAGTACGCAACACCTTCCTATGATCTCGGTCTGTCGAGGTAGCGATGTCCGCTGCAGCGAGCCATCCGAATCACATCGTCGCATGTACTTTATTTCACGCCGTGGGCTAGGCTCCGACTCGTTGAGGCTGACGCATTGTCTTGCTGATTTTCAGCGGTGTTTGGCATCGAGTATACAACTGGAGAAGGGCCCAAATATTGATCACTAACTATTCGGCATCTGACCAAGAACGATTTAATTAGTGAAATAAATCTATCAAATAACTTCAGCCCATAGAGAGACATGATCTACACCTCTCTAAAGAAAAGCATTAAAAATACCTCTCCTGAACGGTAAATATACTAAGTATACAATCAATTTACGTGTAATCCAAGATCGCAACCTCTTGATCTGCAACGACCTGAAAAGTCGTAGACCCATTAAATATACTCAGCATATTTAATTATAATAATTTTTTCACGATTACATTACCGCCAATAATGATTAAAAGGTATCGATCGCCATACCCGATGCAGTAGCTAATATATTCGCCACCTCACTTTTAGCATCCTTGACACCTCATGATCGCGACCTATTATCAGCCTCGCATACAGCAGTGCCTCAATACCAGCATGTCGAGTGATCACCCATGCAGTAGCCCAGATAGCTCATTGGAGACCCAATCGATGACCGAGAATCAAGTCCAAATCGACCACACTATCGCAGATGTTTTCCTGACGACCGACCGCCCGGAAGGGCCACCGCATGTGCGTCCTGCAATGACCACGATCGTGGATAACGTAACCGGAGCTATTGTTGGCGTCCACGTCAGCATTCCAGGGGCGGACGACATAATGATAGTTCCTGAAACCAAGCCCGATGATGGTCCACCCCTTGAACCGCAGCTCTAAGGGAAGATACCTCATAAAAATCCGACTCTGCCAAACTTATTTATTGAACCGAATGACAGGCCAGGGCATACCTCCGTAACAGATACTGGAGAGTTAAGATGACCGCTCACCCTATAAATGCGTACCTGGGTATTGTGAAAGTCGACATATACGTCAGCATGCAGAACAACGCCGTGCGCCCTGAAGTTGCGTACCTGATCGACCTAGATACCGACTTTGTTATTTCGCACGCATTTTCATCGCACAATCAAGGGCATCTCGCAGCAGTGAAAGCAATCGAGCGCGCAAATCGAGCAGTGGATGCATATCCTTCCAGCGAATCATTGAATGCGAATTCAATCTTTCTCAACACCATTACGACTGATTACTCCTTGATGACGCGCCACAAGGCTGTTCGCAACGCTGCAATGAAACTTGGCGTCCAGTTGCGGCATCGCAAACCAAGCCTGTGGGGATGCCACGGTGAGCGATTCGCGGGCTTCCTCCTGCAGCTTGCGACTACTATTGAGATGAGCTCCGACCAACCAGGCAAGTCGCCGCAGTCGCCCATGAGCATTAAGGAGTTTGAGTCTTGGGTCATTAACCAAATCAACAAATACCACAAGACTGATCGTCCCAAACTGGGTGGCGATCCTGGAAAAGCCCGGAAAACACACTACAGCTTTCCGTTTTCGGGAATGCCGCAATCAACCAATGGTTTCCGCTAACGTAGGCATACCTTCTTGAGACCACTTGGCCGTTGGGTCAGCTATTAGGTCTGCTTGATTAACTGCGGCCTACCGTACTATAGGTAGGCCGGCAGTTTGCAGAAGGCAATGAGTCCGGTGCCCGCCGCGTCGTAACACTTGCCACGTTCTTGTCTGTCCCCGCTCTCAACATCCAATCCAACCTACTACCTCAAAATCCAACCTCGAACGCCCCATCTCGACGTGTGCGACCGCTTACGCGATAGTGTCCTGATGTAGCACTACACTATCCAAGTTTCCAGAGGCTGCCTCATATGGCGTCTTTCCTACGTCTGCAAGGAGCGCAAGATGTATCTGTCTGCCCTGTCTATCAAGAATTTCCGCCAATTCGGTGATGTCTCCCCAACGTTTTCCATCCATTTCCATGAAGGAGTCACTGCCTTGGTGGGGGAGAATGATGCCGGCAAGACAGCGGTCGTCGACGCCATCCGCCATGTTTTGCAGACGCGTGACGCTGACTTCATGCGCCTGCAGCCTGAAGACTTTCACATCACCCCAGATCAAGCGCAGAAAAGCGAGATCACACTGGTGTGCCAGTTCTCCAAGCTTTCACGAGCAGAGCAGGGCGCCCTCGCCGAATACTTGACGTACGAAGGCGAAGAGGTTTCTCTCTACGTGTACTGGATCGCCAGGCGTCTTAGTGACTCAGCTGCAGCTCGCCGATGGGTCGATATCTCAGTGCGAACGGGCAAGGATGGTACCGGCCCTACACTGGACTCCAATATTCGACAGTTGCTTGCAGCAGCATATTTGAGGCCTCTCAGGGATGCTGAACGCGAGATGTCGCCGGGGCGCGGCTCTCGCTTGTCACAAATCCTCAGCAACTTCCCAGACATCACCCAGGGAAATGGTCTCGACACAGAGAACCTTCCAGCGAACTTGGTCGACGCAGCCGCCCTAAACCTCGCCGGGATGTCAGACTATCTTCGTCACCTGGTCGATGGGCATCCAGGCGTCAGCAGTGCACAAACGGCTATCAACGACGATTACCTAAAACTGCTTTCACTTACCGGAGAACAGCTGCATGGCCGTATCAACTTTGCCGAGGGTGCCACTGAAGCGGCCAAATTACGCCAGATCTTGGAGCGGCTGGAACTCGGGCTGCTGGAAACCAATACTGGGGCGTCACGCGGAAACTACGGCCTGGGTTCGAATAACCTGTTGTTCATGGCCTGCGAGCTGCTGCTGCTTGGTAAGGAACGGGAAGGCCTGCCGTTACTCCTGATCGAGGAGCCCGAAGCTCACTTGCATCCTCAGCGTCAGCTCAGGTTGATGCAGTTTCTAGAGTCGGCTGCAAAGCCGCCTGAAGACTCCAGTCAGCGCCCCGTCCAAGTGATTTTGACCACCCACAGCCCAAATCTGAGCTCCAAAATTCCGCTCAAAAACCTGGTTCTCATGCACCGGCATCGAGCTTACTCACTGGCGGATGGGCACACCCAACTGAGCACAGGTGATTACCGCTTCCTGGATCGGTTCCTGGATGTCACAAAAGCCAACCTGTTCTTTTCACGCGGCCTACTCATTGTCGAAGGAGATGGTGAGTCTATCCTGCTGCCCACCATTGCTTCGCTAATCGGACTGGATCTGACAGAACATGGCGTCTCGGTCGTCAACGTAGGTGGGACAGGGTTGCGACGGTACGCGAGAATTCTACAGCGCCGAAACCCAGAAAATGGGCAGCTACAAATCCCTACCGCATGCCTCGCTGATATGGACGTTATGCCTGATTGTGCACCGCAAATTCTCGGGCTCGTGGCCGACGACAATGACGCTGCGTGGACGAGTCCATGGCGACGCTGGTACGCCATGAAGCACTTTGGAGCCACTCCACAGCATCAGGCCACCGCCTTGGCAGCCCGGCGCGCCAAGCTGGGCGAGGGCGACGGTCAGTACCTCGCGACCTTCATTGCGGACAATTGGACGCTTGAATATGACCTCGCGTTTTTCGGACTGGCTCAGGAGGTCTATACCGCAGCAACGCTTGCCAAGAATGACGACCCTTTGAACGAGGAACGTAAGACTCGTGAAGTAGTGCTCCATGAGGCTAAGGTCGGTTTCGATAGCATCACCGAGAAATCTCGATCTCAGGAAGAGCTGGCGTCCAGGGTGTACAAGATGCTCGGTGGGAACGTGTCGAAAGCGATCACCGCACAGTACCTCGCTGAGCTGCTGGAAGACGCGGCGCAGCAAGGCAACATGAACGTTGATCAGCTTAGGGCCTTGCTTCCACCCTACATCCTCGCTGCATTGGAGTTTGCCACGACCCGAGTGCCTGATGCGCCTGCCCGTGTAACTGAGGGCGGCCAGGAATGACACCATTTCGCGAGATGGTTGATCCGATCCTTGATGAAGATATCGACTGGGTCTGCGACCTGATGAAGCTCAGAGAACTGGATGAGCCTCGCAGGCTTTTTTTGAAGTCCCTTGATACGCTGGATATATCCGCATGCCCGGGCAGTGGAAAAACCACCTTGGTCGTCGCAAAACTTGCGATCCTCGCTCGCAAGTGGAGGAGTACCACACAGGGACTGTGTATCTTGTCGCACACCAACGTAGCGCGGGAGGAAATTGAGCACCGGCTTGGCGGCACCGACGTAGGTCAACGGCTCCTGCGCTACCCTCATTTCATCGACACCATCCATGGATTTGTCAGTAAGTTTCTCGCCAAACCATGGCTGCTTTCCGCTGGGCATCCACTTACCGCGATCGATAACGAACTCACGCTGAATGCGAGGCGAAGGATCCTCGGAGAATGGCGTTACTCATTTCTTGTGCAGTTTCTGGAACAGCAACGCCTTAGCTTCGAGTCCCTGCGCATCAAAAGCATCAATTTTGACGAGCCCCTTGGCGAGGAGTTCCCAAGCGGGCCACACACCAAATCCTACCAATATGCGACACTGGCGCTCAGAGAAGCGGCCAAACAAGGCTATTTCTGTTACGACGAAATCTTCCTTCTGGGTAGGGCGCTCCTTGACCAATTCCCAACCGTCGCTCCTGCGCTGCAGCACCGCTTTCCTTGCGTCCTGATCGACGAGATGCAAGACACGTCCGAGATCCAGAACGCCATGCTGCGGGACATCTTCCCTCGGAATAATCCCGATATCTGTATCATGCGTGTCGGCGATCCCAATCAGGCGATCTTCGAGCAGGATGATGCGCTCGCTGCAGACAATTTTCCTGACTTGGCGAGATGCGCGGCAATCGCCGACAGCTTTCGACTTGACGCATCAATTGCGACGCTCGCAAGCGCATTCGCCTTCACACCGATCATTCCCAATGGTTTGGTAGGTGCTCGCCTGCTCGACGCAGGAGAGGCAGCAGCACCGCACACCATTTTCGTCTTCCCTGACGACGATACGTCCGGAGTCCTGGAGGCGTACGGTCAACTAGTGATCCAGCACCTGCCTGCAAAGCTCATCTCTAAAGCGCCTGTCACGGCCTTGGGCGCGGTTCACAAACTGATTGACCCGGCTGAGACGAAGGCCAAGCACTTTCCGAAAACCGTTCCCCATTTTTGGGATCAGTATGTGCCGAGCGCGAGCAGGACAAATTACCGTCCCGCCACCTTGATCGAGCATTTCCATTACGGGAGACAAGCAGCCGCTGTCGGCAGCACAGCACGCCAAGGTCTGGAACACATCGCGGCGGGGATTGTTCGCCTGGCCAACCTGCTTACGCCTCCAGTCCCTTTCAGAGGACGTGGCCGACTTCATCAGCATCTGGAAGAGATTCTCGCTGCTCACTCCGAGCAGCGGTACAACTACCGCAGGCTCATCACCAACGTCCTATTCACCGGTGAGCCTATCGACGAGGGGAGCTGGGCGCGTTCTATACCGCGACTTCGGGGAATCGCTGCGGTGATCGGAGGAGGCAACGCGCATGCGGTCGAGGCGACTCCATTCCTTGCCTGGACTGCTCAGAGCACTGGCAGTGGTTTTGAGGCCCAACCAGAAGCGGAGGAAGGATTGTCGGCTCCAAAACTTAACCACTACCGGTGCGTTCACAATGGTTCCCACGTCGACATCAAGCTTGGCTCCATCCATATCGCCAAGGGCGAAACACATGCGGCGACTTTGGTGATGGAAACGTACAACCGCACACATTTCCTGCACGCTCTTATGCCATGGCTTTTGGGGAAAAATCAGAATGGTGCCAAGTGCGACAATGCTGCCCAGCGCAAGCGCCTGATGGAGATGTACGTGGCGATGACACGTCCGACCCATCTGTTATGCCTGGCCATCCGTAACGGATCTTTGGGAACAGGCAAGAGTCTAGATCGCACGCTTGCCGCGCTGGCGACGCAAGGGTGGCAGGTTCAGCACGTTAGGTGATGCCTTTATCCGGCCTGGCCCGTTGGCAATCAAAGCAGCAACGAGATCATGGTGCTGTGCAGTCATGGCATGCGGCTTAGAGGCTCTTTAACAGCCGCTTTAACGTCCGCGCTCCCAGGTCGAAAGCAGCGCAACGGGGTCTGTTCCAAAACGATCTCCGCTGACGAACGACCAGCGTCGACCGGCTGGAGCGATGCAGTCTTCGCAGTAATCAAGCTCATCGCAATCGTTATAGATCGAACTGCATCTACCCAACGGAAACGAAATCCTATTGATTGGAATTTACTTAACCCCTAATTTTTCGCTTTTCGATAACAAAGCTGATTGATGGAAATCTACCTGCTCGCGATTGCTTGGACTGAGTACTGAATGACAAATCGGAAATTAAGACTGTCCTTTTATTATAATCATATTTAGATTATCGATGGAGCAGACAGTGGTGGAAGTCCAACTGCTACTGATTGAGCGAGCGTCTGAAGCTTTTGCTGCTCAGACATACAAAACGCGCTTTACGCTATGAGGTTTCGTGCACCTTCATGCGTTTTGAACACGGTTCCTAGCCAATTGATCTGTTTGTATCTAAATACGGGACAGCGTAAATATATCGAGGGAGAGGGCGTTGCTATGGCCCTGGGGGCTACGCTCCGGAGAAGGCGCTACACGACCAAGCAGGCGCCTCCGAAAGATTTCTGCCCGAGCTGAAATTGGTCGCTTAGGGTTATGCATAAATTGGTGAGCGCGAAATTCAGGCCGGCCCTAGCCTGAGAATCAGTTTTCGACCTAGCCTTTGGCAATTTCGAAATGGCGAAAACCGTCCGATGAAATGAATTTCGGAAGGCCTGCACATCGCCAATATGCTGTAAAATCGAGACCTTGTGACATCTCTAGAAAACGATGCCTCCAAGGTCGCCAGTAAGCCGGACTGATCATATTTTGTGAAAGCCTGATGCGTCTTTGTGACTGTTTCCCGGCGGAAACAATCCTCTTTTTTGGGGCTTCACCGTTTTGAGTGGGTAATCTATTCTCCTCCCCATGAGAGATATTGATTTATATGCCCAAATTCTTGGGCTCCAGGCACCGTGGAAAGTGGTCGCAGTTAACCTTGACCGTGCGTTGGGGCAAGTCGTTGTCGGCGTTGGAGTATCTGATGCTGCTGCGTTCACCTGTCCGCAATGTGGCCTGCACGCTTCGCGTTATGACAAACGCAAACGTCGTTGGCGGCATCTTGATACGTGTCAGTTCGTGACCATTCTAGAGGCTGAGGTGCCCAGAGTTCATTGCGCCGAGCATGGCGTGGTGACTGTCGAGGTCCCGTGGGCAGACGCTGGTTCAGGTTTCACCTTGATGTTTGAAGCATTGGTGATCAACTGGATCCAGGAAGCCAGTATTCAGGCGGTCTCGCGTCAACTCCAGACAAGCTGGGGCAGCATTGACCGGATCATGGCTCGCGCCGTCAGACGCGGATTGGCGCGTCGAAAACCGTTATCACCGACCCAGATATGTGTGGACGAGACTTCGTTTCAAAAGCGTCGCGAGTACGTCACCGTGGTGACCGACCCCGCAACGGGTCAGGTCTTGCATGTGGAAGACGGCAATCTCACCCAGAGCCTGGAAGCGTTTTATACGAAGCTCAATAGCGACCAGAAGCAAGCTATTACGGGCGTTTCGATGGATATGTGGCCCGCCTTTATCAGCGCGACCCAGCGTCATATTCCGGATGCCATGCACAAAATAGCGTTCGACAAGTTCCATGTGGCCAAGCTGTTAAGTGAGGCGTTGGACAGAGTGCGTCATATGGAGAACCGCGAGTTGCTAAAGGCCGGCTCCACGGTGCTCAAGAACACGAAATACGTCTGGCTCAAGCGGGCTGAGAACATGACTGAGCGACAACAGGCAACCTTCGAGTCGTTGCGAGAGGGTTCGTTGCGTACAGCCAAAGCGTGGGCGATCAAGGATCTGGCCATGCAGTTGTGGCGAGGTAAGGATCGGGATGAGGTCGAACAACAGTGGAACCACTGGCTGGAATGGGCCTTGAACAGTGGGCTGCCACCGATGTGGAAAGTCGCCAAAACGATCAAGCGACGACTGTGGGGCATCGTCAACGCCATCGTGTTGAACCTGCATAACGGTCATGCAGAAAGCATGAACGCACGCATTCAACGGCTCAAGCAACGCTCTTGCGGGTTTCGAAATCGGGAGCGTTTTCGCAATGCCATTTACTTTCATTTTGGTGGTTTGGATTTATACCCGGAACGTCTCCAAAACTCATAACACCCACTTGATCCGGTGAAGCCCCTCTTTTTTTCTTTAAGTCATTGAAAAAGCAGCATGTCAAAAACCTGACAAGTTGAGCAGGCCGCGTTTTGCTCGACCCATCCTGCTATGCCCTCCCGGTAGCCCTGCGTGAAACCTCAGGATGGTTGAAATGGGCAAAGCACGGCCTTGAGCCCGCGCATGTGGGGCTGTATCTGGGCATTCGCTTGGGCTACACTCAAGCAAGAAACTACTCAGCCCGGTAGCTAAAAATGAGCAGACCTCACACTTACCTAAAACTCCGGAAAACAGAATACGCCTTGGCCAGAATGTTGGTAGAGCTGGACGACTGCAGAGGCGAAGCTGACTTCCAGCTCGACGTAGAATTCAAGAATCAGCTTACCGCGCTGATGGAAGAGTTCGGTTTCTCATCGCAGGAAGCCATCGCGCTCATCTTGGACTTCAATAAATTTAAGTCGGGAGCCGCGCAACTCATCGGCGACGAGAATCAGTTGGCAACTTTCAACAGACTAATAGAAAGTGAATGTAAGTCGAATGTCTTTGAAAGTACAGACGACTTAAGAGAGTTCCTTAGATGTTCAGCCTAGAGATGGATCACCTAAGTTAATCTAGGATAGGATTATTATCATGAGGATGGCATCCAAAATCCTGTCAGCGGGAAAACGGATCACGAGCGAATATGAGGAGCTCAGGGAAGCTTTGCGTGATCCTACCCTCAGAAACGAGTTTCTATTCCTCGCCAAACTGCACAACCTCGCACGTAAATATGACTTCACCCCAAGTGAAGTCGTTCAGTTACTTGATCCAGGCCAGGATGTATCTGCACTTGAACTTAAACCGCCGGTTGAGCGTGGCAAACTCAAGCGACGCGGACGTACAGTCAAGCGTTACAGAAACCCTCACTCCGGGGAGTTAATCGAAACACGCGGGGCCAATCACAAGCAGCTTAAGGAATGGAAGGCCACTCACGGCGCCGATACGGTCGAGAGCTGGCGAGAGGCTTGAGCCTGGGCTAGATCTAAGGTCGTACCAGTTTGCTTTCTGCCTAGATGTCCTTTCTTGGCCAACCTAATCTCTGTCTTCCCGACCTACCTTTTTAAGCCGGCTGAGTAGCTCAATGCAGATACCTCTGGGCTGCAAGACGGGCTCTTGTCTATCTACGTTAATGCCGAGGGGGCGGCTCGCCGCAGACCGACCCGGATAAAACGGCCTGAGCGGCTGCCTGGGGAATCAGGCAGGGGCAGGGGAGTCGTCTGGCTTGCTGCGAGCACTTACTCTCGCCCGATGCTTTTTAGGTGGATTCGATGGTTTTACCCATGCTTGAAAACCTTCTTCGAACTCCGCTGCTCGAATCCTGGGCGGGGCTAGGTTCACGGCGATAGCGGCGCGACGGATAGCGCTGAAGTTCAAGTCCCCTATGTTTTTCAGTGCTTTTAACCTCGCTTTAGTAGGCTCGCGATGGACGCACTCGGACACGATTCGTCGAAGTCGTGGTAGGAACCTTGCGAGGGAGTCGAAGCTATAGGCTGTACCACTAGCAACCTCAGGAAAGAGGTACTTATGCTGACTCCAGTTCTCGTCACAAGACGCCAGATAGGTAACAAGTCTGGATAGGTACGGCTTGAACCGGTCATTCATCGTATCCGCTCCATGAACCCCACATTCCAAGCGGATAGCTGACGGCTGATGCTGTGCTCCCGATTTCCATCAGGAGCCCATCACCATGATGCGTCCCAATGCCAGCGTTGAAAAAGTGTACCTCTACCCAAAGCCGGTAGATTTTCGAAAGTCCATTGATGGCCTAGCTGCGCTGGTCGAACTGGATATCAAGGTCGCGGTGTTTGACCCCGTGCTCTTTGTTTTTCTGAATCGCCACCGTAACCGGGTCAAAGTGTTGTACTGGGAGCGTAACGGCTTCTGCCTTTGGCTCAAGCGCCTGGAGTCCGAGCGTTTCAAAACTTCACCCGATGAGGTGGACGAGGCTATCGTGCTGACCGTCCAAGAACTGAACTGGCTACTGGATGGATTTGATCTCTGGCGCAACCGTCCACACAAGGTTTTAACGCCAAGATTCGTCGCCTGACGGGTATAATCCGGGCATGAATTTGATGCCCGAAGACCTCCCTGACGACCCTGTTCTGCTCAAGCAAATGTTGCTTGAGGCACTCAGTCGTCAACAGGTAACGGCTGAGGCATACCAGACTCATATCGTCGATCTGAAAGAACAGATCAAGCTGCTGCGCGACCGTTTGTTCGGTCGCAAATCCGAGCAGACCGTTGAACCCAATACCCCTCAACTGGCGTTGTTCAACGAGCCCGAAAGCGAGCCGATGCCCTCAATCGGCGACGCTGACGAAGAAGTTGTTGCTCCGACTTCACGTCGTGGCAAGCGCAAGCCTCTGTCTGCTGATCTGCCGCGCATCGAAGTCATCCACGAACTTCCCGAGCACGAACTGACGTGTGCCTGTGGTTGCCGCAAGCATGTCGTCAGCGAAGAAACCAGCGAGCAGCTGGATATCGTGCCGATGCAAATCCGCGTGATCAAACACATCCGCAAAGTCTACGGGTGTCGTGGTTGTGAAGCGGCGCCGGTCACTGCTGACAAACCGGCTCAGTTGATCGAAAAGAGCATGGCCAGTCCGAGTGTCTTGGCGATGTTGTTGACCACTAAATACGTCGACGGCCTGCCGCTCCACCGTTTCGAAACGGTACTTGCCCGGCATGGTGTGGACATCCCTCGCCAAACCTTGGCGCGCTGGGTCATCCAGTGCGGCGAGCACTTGCAACCGTTATTAAATCTGATGCGGGATCGGTTGCTGGAAAGCCCGGTCATCCACTGTGATGAAACCCGCGTCCAGGTACTTAAAGAACCGGATCGAGACCCAACCAGCCAATCCTGGATGTGGGTGCAAGCCAGCGGGCCGCCGGATCGAAAAGTCGTGCTGTTTGACTACACCTCCAGCCGTGCGCAGGAAGTGCCGTTGCGCCTGCTGGAAAGTTATCGTGGCTACGTCATGACCGATGATTACGCGGGTTACAACGCCTTGGCATTACAGCCCGGAGTGGAACGTCTGGCGTGCATGGCCCATGTGCGGCGCAAGTTTGTCGATGCTCAAAAGGTACAGCCCAAGGGCAAGGCGGGACGTGCCGATATCGCCCTGACGATGATCAACAAGCTGTACGGCATCGAGCGTGAACTGAAGGACGTCAGTGACGAGCAACGATTTATCGGCAGACAGGAAAAGAGCCTGCCGATCCTGGCCCAGTTGAAAAGCTGGCTGGATAAAACGCAGTCCCAAGTGACGCCGCAAAGTGTGCTGGGCAAGGCGGTTAACTATCTTGCCAACAACTGGAGCCGGCTGGAGCGTTACGTGGAGGCCGGTTTTTTACCGATCGACAACAACGCGGCGGAGCGCGCGATAAAGCCGTTTGTGATCGGACGTAAGGCATGGCTGTTCAGCGATACACCCAAAGGCGCTACCGCCAGTGCCCAGATCTACAGCTTGGTCGAGACCGCCAAGGTCAACGGCCGAGAGCCTTATACGTGGCTACGCTATGTACTGGAGCATGTGCCACTTGCGAAGTCGGTGGCAGACTATGAAGCACTGTTGCCTTGGAACTGCTCGCCAGAGATATCACGTTAAACCTGAACCCTAACGTGGGGTGAGTGGATCGAATCGTACGCTAGGGAAGCCTCGACATCCTTTGGTGTACCGCCAAATCCACCAACAGGTAATAGACTGCGGACACTTTTAGAGCTTCCAAGCTCCGGTAAAACTGAGCGTCCCACCCCCGGTACAAGAAACGTCCTACCGCTGGTACAGAACTGAAGTGGCTCCCATAGGCAGAGATAGGGCGCAATTCTGTATTTATGTGGCATAGAAATGGGCCGATTTTCTATTTTTCTGTCACCTAAATAGGCCGTGTCTCTATTCTTGTGCCACTGAAATAGCTGGGCTTGGCATTCTTGTGCCAGCTAAATAGGAAGTGGACTATTTATGTGCCACATGTGCCTGGCAGTCGTAAGGGGCCGGCGAACACACCTTCCGAGCCCGGCCGATAAGGGCGATTGTGTCCGCGTATTTTTAAGCGGACGCAATTACCCTTAACGCCAGGATCGCCATGCGCCAACGTAAGTCCTACCCGAAATCCTTCAAAACCCAAGTCGTCCAAGAGTGCGAACAACCCGGTGTTTCCGTGGCGGCTATTGCGATGAGGCACGGTATCAACGCCAATGTCGTTCGCCGGTGGATACCGCTTTATCGTGATCAACAGGCAGTCGCGCTGCCAGCCTTCATTGCTTTGAAAGTCGAACCAAAACGAAAGACCGAAGCGTCGGCGATCATTGAATTACCGCTCGGTCAGCAAACGCTCACAGTGAAATGGCCAACTTGCGATCCCGAAGGGTGCGCCCGCTTCATCCGGGGGCTTGCCCTGTGATCCGCATCGATGCCATCTGGCTCGCCACCGAACCGATGGATATGCGAGCGGGTACCGAGACTGCGCTGGCCAGAGTGATCGCGGTGTTTGGTGCGGCGAAGCCGCACTGTGCTTATCTGTTCGCCAATCGCCGCGCCACTCGCATGAAAGTGCTGGTGCATGACGGCTTCGGAATCTGGCTGGCTGCTCGCCGGTTGAACCAAGGCAAGTTTCACTGGCCAGGCATTCGCCATGGCTCTGAGATGGAGTTGGATGCCGAGCAACTTCAAGCCTTGGTGCTGGGCCTGCCATGGCAACGCGTGGGTTCCGGCAGCGCGATCACACTGCTTTAAAGGCCACCATTAGCCTATCGGTCTATCGCTGTGAATTGCCCGCTCTGGCAAAATCCGCAGCATGACTTCTTCGCCCAATCTCGACCAAATGTCTCCCGACCAACTGCGTGCCTTGGCAGCGCAGTTGCTGTCGCAGGTCGACACTATGGGCAAGAAGATCAACCGCGACCAAACGGTGATCGAGAAGCTGACCCACGAGATCGCACAACTCAAGCGCTTGAAGTTTGCCAAGCGCAGCGAGCAGTTGAATCCGCAGCAGGCCAGCTTGCTCGATGACTTGATCGATACCGATATCGCGGCGATTGAAGCAGAGCTTCAGGCCTTGCAAGCAGTGCCAGCGGCGACCGAAAAAAAGCAAAAACCTAAGCGCACTGCGTTGCCGGCAGAGTTTCCACGCACGTTGATCCATCACGAGCCCGACAATACTCACTGCCCATGTGGCTGCGCACTGAAACGCATCGGTGAAGACGTCAGCGAGAAGCTGGACTACACGCCCGGCGTGTTTACCGTTGAACGCCATGTCCGTGGCAAGTGGGTGTGCGATGACTGCGAAACGCTGATCCAGGCCCCCGTTCCGGCGCAGGTCATCGACAAGGGCATCCCGACCGCCGGGTTGCTGGCCCATGTCATGATCGCCAAGTTTGCTGACCATCTGCCTCTTTACCGCCAGGAATCGATTTTCGGTCGGGCTGGCTTGGCAATTCCGCGTTCAACCTTGGCTCAATGGGTTGGCGTTACTGGCGTGCAGTTGCAGCCTCTGGTCGATGCGCTGCGCGACGTAGTGCTCGGGCAGCTGGTCATCCACGCCGATGAAACACCGGTTCAGATGCTCGCTCCGGGCTCAAAGAAAACCCATCGCTCTTATGTCTGGGCCTACGCCACCAGCCAATTCTGCGAAACAGCGGCAGTCGTTTACGACTTCAGCCCCAGCCGCGCCGGTGAGCATGCTCGCAACTTCCTGCAAGGCTGGAAGGGCAAGCTGGTCTGCGATGATTTTGGTGGTTACAAGGCCAGCTTCGAACTCGGTGTGACCGAGATCGGCTGCATGGCCCATGCGCGGCGCAAGTTCTTCGAACTGCATGCCACCAACAAGAGCATGCTCGCCGAGCAAGCCCTGCGCTACATCCAGTTGCTTTACGAAATCGAAAGTGAAGTCCGCGACCTGGAACCGGATTTACGCCGTCGAATACGGCAAGAAAAGGCTGTGCCTGTGATGGATGCACTGCATGCCTGGATGATCGCCCAGCGCGATCTCGTGCCCGAAGGTTCAGCTATCAGCAGAGCACTGGATTACAGCCTGAAACGCTGGGCAGCTCTGTCGCGCTACCTCGATGACGGGGCCGTACCCATAGACAACAATTGGGCCGAGAACCAGATCCGACCATGGGCTCTTGGACGCAAGAATTGGCTCTTCGCAGGGTCGTTACGCAGCGGCAAGCGGGCGGCAGCGATCATGAGCTTGATCCAGTCTGCGCGGCTGAATGGCCATGATCCGTATGCCTATCTGAAGGACGTTCTCACGCGACTGCCGACGCAGCGGGCGAGTGAGATTGACGAGTTGCTGCCGCATAAGTGGCAGCCGGTCTAATTACGCAAGGCGTGATGCCCGGACGCATACTGGCAGTCCACTGGCTACTAGCTAAGTCATGAGTAGCAAATCTCGGTACGGTGGATGGCTCGGCTGATGATGCTGGAACACAGTTCTCGCTCCAGCCTAAGCTGTCGGCGTTGGATGTGGGGTTAATGGAGCGGTTACCATTCATCGGGTAGCGAGCTCCAGTTGAATCTTCAAATTGCAGCCTCAGCGAACCATGGGGGATAAAATTGTCCGCAGTTGCTGCCCCCCACAAGTTCCATCCCAATGAAGCCATAGGGACGGTACTGAACATTGCGATAGCCATTAGAAACAGAGCTAACTCATACTTGCGCTCGTTGTTACGATCAGCAATCCAAGTGACTTCGGATAGCAGCCACTCAACGTGTTCGATTGGGATGGAGGGCTGTACCCGTTTTTTGGACACATCCATGAACTGCATCCGATCAAGCATCGCCAAGGGATTTTTCGTTGTGCCTGAGACATCGTCTCTGGCCGTCAGGCTTCCCGGGCGTCGAATTTCCGAATCTTCCACGTTTGATACAGAACCATTTGATGCAGCCCCATTTGACGTCGCACAAAATGAAAAGAAATCTGTGGCGAGAGCTATCGCGATGGACAAGCTACGCCTTGAAAGTGGTAGCGCAAGATCACCTTCAAATTTTCGATGAAATGGACGCCAATCTGGGCAGATACTTCGTTTCGCAAACGACCGATTTCCTCGGTCACCGTACCGAGGATACGGCTGTGGAGTATTCCAATCCGCCGGCGGCAATTGGATGAATCTGAAGTAACGTAGGGCAACGGACTCATCCCAGGCGAAGACGTTAATCCGCTCCACAGTCCAGCTCCAATGGAGCATGCACTCAAGGTTACGCGCGGCTTTGCCGTAACGTGCATCCGTATAACCCAACGATCCGCTGTCCTTGATGAGATAAGCGATACCAGCGCGCCATGCGGCAAGGGGTTCCAGGGATTGGTCAATCTGAGCAAGGCGCGCACGCGTAGCGTCATTAATAGGCGCTTCCGAATACTCATGACCATGCAGTTCCTTGTAGGGCGGAAACAGCGGAAACGGCATCGGATACTCAGCCATCTATGCTTACTCCATGTTCAGATCTTGCCTTCAGGCTCCATATTAATGAGCCGTCACGCATCAACAGGGCGCGGTAAATCGGCTGCAACATCGTCTACGCCAGATGAGGCAGCGCTCCATTAATACGGCAGGAGAAATGCAGCCGACAGAAACGGTCTATACAGAATACCGAGCTCAGCGAAGCAGAGCTTCCGACAGCCGATCTTTTAAGGCTGGCCGTAGCGTTCGCATCTCGCAGCGCGTGAAATGAAGATAGGCGCAAACCCAAGGCTTCTGCAAATTGGCCAGCAACGAATTTCGCTTCATCGCCGTGGTGTGGACACGCTTAGCAAGGGGCGCATAATCCGTAGTGTCCGAACTCGAAGACTGAATTCAGCTTGGTCTTAGCCAGAATTCAGTCCGGTCATTAAAGCAAAGCCGGTCGCTGAGGCGCAGGCGAAGAGTTAAGTCAGAGGATGCGAACAATGACGTAGTCTCTTGTATTAGAAGGGAGTCTGGTCATTACGGCAGGGAGTCCAGCTTCTAAGGGATGGTGACAAGAAACCGTCCAATATGCTTATACGCAATTTAACATAATATACATTATGCGAACCCATGGGTTTCTCTTGTGGGGGATGTGTAGGCTGCTTTTCAGCACTTAATCGTCTAACTCAACTAAATGACTGTTTAGTTTAGTTATACCTATTTCACCATGCGCACGGTTCTACCAGAGTCAGGAACAGTCGTGAACATAGAGCCACGATTGGATTCCTGTGCACCTGGTCTTCCCCGATCGGCGACTTGAAGTCCCTGAGAGGAAGAAGATGACGAACCACCGGCGGTGGTTCGTCGCTCTGAACCGAGCCGCTCCTCACCGCCGCCAGTGGTCATAGAGCCCAAACAAGCAACGGTACGAGTTTCGCCGTTATAGGTCAGTTCTGCAGCACAGGATCCGCGTGCATGAATTTGATAACCAGCGGCCAATATGTCTTTGCTGAGCATGGTGAAACTGTGTTGATCCTTTGACAGGCTAAACACATAGAACACGCCTTTTTCCTCGTTCCAAATGCTGCCCTTGATCGTGATCTCGTGCAAAGCAAATGGATCGTGATGGACTACATCGCTAGAAACCGGCACAGCTTGCTTAGCAGGAACGCGACCAGCAACCACGTCAGAATCTTGCTTAGTACCTTGAGAAACAGGACTTTTAACAGCTTCAACAGATGCAGGGCGAGCTTTGCTAGCCAACGGATGCAGAATACCGTCAAGACCACTAGACGAAAGCACGTAGCTGATAACACCAACCAAAACACCGACGAGTAGAAGAACCCGAGGCGACGTGAAGGCGTTTTTGCCCGCCATGGTGTCGCGATGGGCGCCGGTGGCTGTGGAGTCGTAGAGTTTGAAGACTCGCTTATCAATTTTTCGGAGTGCAACGATGTTTGATCCATCGGTAGGTGCCCTATTTTCGGATGCAAGATGCATCGCTTCTTTGTAATCCTTCTGAGTCACGAACTTGAGTACCGCACCCAATAACTTCAAATTGGAGTGCTGGTACGCTGCTTCAGAGGTGTCACGAATCTCCGGGTGGACATATTTGATATTGGGTGTGGTGAGGATGACATCCCAGTTCCAGTGGCGGTGACGCGTCCAACCATCCAGAAAGTTCATCGGTTTGTCAGCGGCTTTTGCGGCATCCATACCACCTGGGAAATCGTACTGATCGAGGTCCTTGTTGCTCCATTTTTTAGGAAACAGTGTTTGTGCTTCGTCAAAGATTAGAAAGGCGTCTCTTGGAGCCCATTGAAACCAAGTTCTAATCCGGTCCATGCCGTCCTGGAGCTCGTGGTTGATATACATAACGTCAAAAGTATCAGGCAAATCAGGAAATAAAGCGTGGAACTTCTCACTGCTCATACCTCGTACGTTGGTAATAATCAGCCGCCCAGCCTTGGCCGCAGGGACAGCATCGTCCCACACAGCACCGGACGTCTTATAAGACCCATTCGGGCCATGGTGAATTTTGATAGCCATGATTAACCAAGCCCCGGAATAAACTTCATTGCCCAGCGAGTCGGTATTGCGGAAAATATAAGAGTCAGCCCCTGAGGGATGTTGAAAAACGCCAAGGTTGACTGAATATTGGCCGGAATCGATGACCACGCTGACGTCACCAATTGTGTAACACCGGTTTCCTGCATGATCTCCTGCACAACGGTGAAAGCAATATCGAGCATATAAATCTTAAACTCAAAAAACGAGTAAATTAACGCTTTAGTGAGTAATTCAAGAACTGACTTAACAAAATCATAAATGCCACTAGATATAAATGTCCACGCGGCTTGAAAAAACATATCAACGTTGGAAAACCAATGAGCAATAAACGAAAGATCCATAGATCACCTATAAAAAGATTATGAACAACGCAGAGACTGTGCAAACCAGCAAAATTACATCAGAAATCCACGATAGAGAAACCGCATATTTATCAAGGCAAAAACTAATACTTTGACCCAATACTGAAACAGGTTCTGGACAATACAACTGCCCTCCTCCTCCAAGGTTAATATTTGAAATCGGCTTAAAGAGACCCGATAACTTATCAAGTCCCGTTTTAAAATCGACTTTCGCCTGATCAATCTTTGCTTGCCATTTATCATCCTCACCGTCAAAACTTCCAGCCGCTGGGGCCACAAGATCATTTGTCGCAGGGGTAGACGTAGGAGGTGTACAGTTTTTTGTGCAATCACCGAGACCCGTGCCGGTCGTACCGGGATTAGAAGCACTCGCACACAAGTTGCCGGAACACGTCGTGGTGGTGCCTGTAGCCTTACCTGCAGAGTTTATAACCGTGGTGCTTTGAGAGTTCGTCACACTGGAGGTGCAACTACCAGTACCGACACCATTGCAGATGGACTGAGTCGCTGTATCGGTCGTAGTGGCTGTACTAGTACCGTCAATATTGGCCTGAGTCACTGTATTGGACACTATCTCAATGCCATTAGAAGAAGGTAGTTTACCGCTACAACCAAATTTCCCATTAAACGATCCACAATTAACCGTACCGTCTGTAGCGGTGTAATCAAAGCTGGAACAACCTTGACGCCCTTCTGCATCGGTCACTTTAGTGCACGGTTGGTCATCGTTAACCGTCTGAGGCTCAGGCAGGTTGCAGTCAACACCTGGTAAACACACCTGATCCTTACCGGCTAGACCATTATCAGGAGGTATAGGCACCACAGGCCGACCATCAAAGGTGTAGGAAACCGTACAGCTAGAGCTGGAGGGACCGGTACACAGCCCTTTGGTGCATTTTGCCGCCGCCACCACACAATCCGCCGAACCCACCGTGCCTTCACATATACCGCCAATACTCACTCTGGCCGGAGCCACACCGTTGCCAGAAGCATCAATAGTGCCTCTGACTTTCATTGTTCCACCTGAACTGACAGAGGCAAGATAGCTACAGGCCGCGGTAGGTTCTGATGAGAGATAAGGCTCACAAGTGCCTGATAACGAATGAATCATAGGGTTTTTCGGAGCTGCACCAGTTTGATCATCACAAAGCGAACCAACAGCAGCAACAGGAAAAACGCACGCACCAGTTGAGGTGTTATAAGTGGACCCCGACGCACAGGAATCACCGGAACGAGTCAGTGCGCCGGATACGGTTTGCCACGCATTATCAGTCGTACTGATCAGACAATTAGCAGAACTAACAGAAGAAAAACTAACATTTATAACAGCATCTGGAACTGAATAAGCAGCAGCAAGCCCAGCACACGCCGCACTGGCAGAGCTGTATTGAACATCAGAACCCGCAGTCCAATAAAAATCTGTGGCGAATGATGCCGAACTAACAAATAAGAGAAGAACAAGTAAAACGGCACGCATAAAAAACCCCCGTTTCCGGGGGCTGGGTGTCAGAGATACTCAGCGCACCGGATTCCTGAAACCAGTGCGCTGGCCATGATGATGCCGGCCAACGCAGACCAGATCACGCCGTGTCAGACCTTTCGGACGAGGGAGATGATCACACCTACAACGCAGAGAGCAGCCACACAGGCCACCACAGTGCCACCGACAGCCGTACCCTGCGTTTGAGCAGAGGTGATCGCGGTAATGGCACCAGCAGACATGTCATCAGCAAAGGAACTGCCAGCAGCCAGGACGGCAGCAGCACCCGTCAAACCAACGAAGACGCGACGAGACGACGGAACAGCACGGAATTTCAAGATTGCTTGTTTCATGTTAACCCCTGCGGATTTTCCGCAATTGAGAAATGATAATGCCGACGGCAAAACCAGTTGCAAACATCAGCAGCGTTGCACCAAAGAACAGTGAAAAAGAACTGCTGTCAAAGCCACCGTGAATAACAAGATCAAGTTGAGCCTGTTCGTCAGGTGTTACTACATAGGTGTCTATCCAACCTTGCGCAGCACACGTTGTCACCCCGTCAGAAGTTTGCGTGAACTGAGAACAGGTTAAAACAGACTGGGTAGACACTTATTCGTCTCCGATAACAATTTCGGAAGAGTCGTAGCAATCAGGACAAACGCAGAAAAAGGGAGGAACACCCATATCATCAATTGCATTCGGCCGAATTGCGTTCATGCAAAACAGCTGACCAACTACGCAGTAACAAAAGTCACAAACCACGCGATCGATCAGCAACATGACTTAAGCAGCCTTTTCTGACTTGAGCTGAAGTGGAACTGGACGGCCATCACCAGACAAGTAAAAGTCAAATCCAGCATTACCTGCTTTCGAGGCCCACGCTGCAACAAATACGGGAACAGAAACGGGACTACCTTTAAGGTCACGCCACAGGTTATTGAGCCCCTGCTCCATATTCTTCTTCGACAGCTTAACCTTAACTGTTTTGTTTTCAGTAATGCCGAACTGATTTATATCTTGAACTTCCAGCAGGATCAGATTTTCAGTAAACGAGTTCTGACCAACAGTACGTGTGTCAGTATGGAAGCCATGGCAAAGACCAACAAGCAAAAGAGACATAATTACCTCACAGGGTTTAATTTAGGGTTATTACCGGGTTGTCGAAACGCCCATACAGGGGGAATTGCGTCAGGATTTCGCCTGAAGGTCAGGAATTGCCTTTTAACTTGGCGAGAATTTTGTTGCTCTTGCGATTCTGAATTAACGCATGCAATAACAGCCCGATCTGTAAGCTCAGACAGGCTATCTGAACAATTATGTGACATTGCATCGCGAATGATCCCTTCGAGAGTCCAGCGCAAAATCTGGTGAGAAGACTTGTTCATCATGCAGCTTCCAATCGTGGCTCAACGTACCAAGTTGGTCGTTGCATGCTGAAGTCGACTTGCAGGAAACGTAGGATTGGGACCACGTTATTTTTATGGTCATCGACTTTTAGTTTCTGCAACGCTGCTTTGCTTAAACCACACTCACAAATTTGTGAAACATGCCGATAAAAAGTCGGCCTCGCCATTGAGTCCATGGTTTCCTGCCAACCATAATCTTTCAAACTACGATAAGTACGGAACAGGTTAAGAGGAATAGTTTCGTTGGCTTTGCCCTCCTTACCAAATTTGGTAAAGCGCGCTTTAAGTGCGGCCAGCACTTTGTCATCATTAATTACTCTCATGGAGATACCTTCAAAGGCCGCAAACAATTCTTTTGTAACCTGTTGCCAGCACCATTGTATAAAACAAGTGCCTTGAGACTCTAATTGCTCTTGATATTCACATAACTCGATAAGGGTTGAAGGTATGCCTTTACGATCAAGCCACCGATGCATAACAGTCGCTTCAAGACGAACTAGGTTTTCGGCCCACGTTTGTAGTTCAGGATTCTGTAAAACAGTCAGAACACGCTTTGCAGAAAGGTTGCCTCCCCTCGCCGCCTTGAGGGTTTTTTCAAGCTCATTGCGAAACTCAGGACTCTTAAGGTAAGCCTTCAGCTTACGAAGACGAGTTTCTTTGCTGCCCCAATAGGCAGTGGTCTCGTAATCGTCACCTCGATTTCGAGTTTGGCCATTACTAACGCCACGTAAAGCCTGCATAAGTTGAAGCGCTGTACGCTCATCAGGAACCCTCGACGAATAAGTGCAGTCCAAGCAATAAACTTGGATATTGGGAATATCCAGTTTTTGAAACAACTCCGGGTAAGAACCGGCCAGCCACTTGAGCATAACCTCAGCACCCAACCGAATAGACGTAGGGCCAAAAACATTATGGCCTTGAAGCAACTTCGCGGGGCTGGCTTTCAGTTCAACGCCGGGCGTCATACGTTTACCCAGGGATTGATGAAAAACCTTAACTGCCATGGGGGTAAAACTGGTGGGCAAAGACTCCCAAGCGTGACTCAGATCTTCCACTACGTAACCGCCCTGCCCGTCCGAAAAAACGGACGTTGCCCGCATTGGTATGCCGAGCGTGGCAAGGTCTACAGTCAAGGAATAGTGACGATCAACGTCACCTACGATAGTGATCGCATCCGAGCGAAACGGGATAAACATATGGATCTTGTCGAGCATGGCTGGCTTCCACATCCCATTGCATGCATGCATGCAAATCACATTGATGCGGAATGTATACGTGCGCGCATGCATACGTCAACACAAGTCACATGCATGCACGTACACTTTTGGAGGTTTTCTGATGATAGGTAGTGGCACCATGCCAGCAACACTGAGGCTGTCAAACGCAGAACAAGAGCTTTTGCGTAAAAAATGTATAGATATCAACAAGTTACTGATAAAACAGGGTGCCCAACCGATTAAAGACAGCGAACTAGCGCACTTTTTGATAGAAAAATCAGTGGTTTACGTTGAAGTCGGCAGCGATGGGGCATTGACGCTAGAACCGAAAGCCTGAGGCGAGAAACCACGCCAAAATTCTCACCATGAGACAAGAGTCCACCATTAGAGATAGTGGACCCGGCTGCGCCGGTCTGAATCAAAAACCTCTCCGCCTTCGCTCCAAAAACCAAGGAAGATCTATGAAATGGATGTGGGCAGTTTTGATGGTGACTACAAGCGCGCAGGTGTGGGCTGCAGACCCGATAGCAATGCCACTTGCCATGCAGATACAGAGAACGGCAAATGCAAGCGTGTGCGAGTCCTACAAGGGCGACAGGACACCACTGGGAAAGGCAATGAACAAGCAGTGTAGTAACCGGGCAAAGGCAGAATTCGAGGAAATGCAGGATGAAAAAAGCCTCAAGGACTGCATAAAACCCGGAAACGTTATCGACGATGACGTTAGAAAGTGCATGAAAGGCCTGTGAAACGGCGCTAAAAAATTGGACCTGCCGGGACCTGACCTACGATGTTGCTAGGTGTCACGGGACCGAGTTACCCAGGAACACCGCGCACGAAGCAAAAGCGGTTGGACAGTATGAAAAGGCTGTTCGCGTTACGGCACAGAGGGGATTATCGACAGGGACAAATGAATAAGCCCAACGGTCATGAAGATTATTATCCAAGCCAACATGCCCAGCTGAAACAGCCGAAGTAAAAAAATCTGAATATCCTGCATCAAAATTCCTCTCTGTAAATAGCTTCGCATAATGGACGCTATGGCTAAATTCAGCACCGGGGCTTCGCGATTATCCCGGTGCTAAATTCGTCGATTACGCCGGTAAACTACCATAACGTCTAGATATTATGCGAACCCATGGGTTTCTCTTGTGGGGGATGTGTAGGCTGCTTTTCAGCACTTAATCGTCTAACTCAACTAAATGACTGTTTAGTTTAGTTATACCTATTTCACCATGCGCACGGTTCTACCAGAGTCAGGAACAGTCGTGAACATAGAGCCACGATTGGATTCCTGTGCACCTGGTCTTCCCCGATCGGCGACTTGAAGTCCCTGAGAGGAAGAAGATGACGAACCACCGGCGGTGGTTCGTCGCTCTGAACCGAGCCGCTCCTCACCGCCGCCAGTGGTCATAGAGCCCAAACAAGCAACGGTACGAGTTTCGCCGTTATAGGTCAGTTCTGCAGCACAGGATCCGCGTGCATGAATTTGATAACCAGCGGCCAATATGTCTTTGCTGAGCATGGTGAAACTGTGTTGATCCTTTGACAGGCTAAACACATAGAACACGCCTTTTTCCTCGTTCCAAATGCTGCCCTTGATCGTGATCTCGTGCAAAGCAAATGGATCGTGATGGACTACATCGCTAGAAACCGGCACAGCTTGCTTAGCAGGAACGCGACCAGCAACCACGTCAGAATCTTGCTTAGTACCTTGAGAAACAGGACTTTTAACAGCTTCAACAGATGCAGGGCGAGCTTTGCTAGCCAACGGATGCAGAATACCGTCAAGACCACTAGACGAAAGCACGTAGCTGATAACACCAACCAAAACACCGACGAGTAGAAGAACCCGAGGCGACGTGAAGGCGTTTTTGCCCGCCATGGTGTCGCGATGGGCGCCGGTGGCTGTGGAGTCGTAGAGTTTGAAGACTCGCTTATCAATTTTTCGGAGTGCAACGATGTTTGATCCATCGGTAGGTGCCCTATTTTCGGATGCAAGATGCATCGCTTCTTTGTAATCCTTCTGAGTCACGAACTTGAGTACCGCACCCAATAACTTCAAATTGGAGTGCTGGTACGCTGCTTCAGAGGTGTCACGAATCTCCGGGTGGACATATTTGATATTGGGTGTGGTGAGGATGACATCCCAGTTCCAGTGGCGGTGACGCGTCCAACCATCCAGAAAGTTCATCGGTTTGTCAGCGGCTTTTGCGGCATCCATACCACCTGGGAAATCGTACTGATCGAGGTCCTTGTTGCTCCATTTTTTAGGAAACAGTGTTTGTGCTTCGTCAAAGATTAGAAAGGCGTCTCTTGGAGCCCATTGAAACCAAGTTCTAATCCGGTCCATGCCGTCCTGGAGCTCGTGGTTGATATACATAACGTCAAAAGTATCAGGCAAATCAGGAAATAAAGCGTGGAACTTCTCACTGCTCATACCTCGTACGTTGGTAATAATCAGCCGCCCAGCCTTGGCCGCAGGGACAGCATCGTCCCACACAGCACCGGACGTCTTATAAGACCCATTCGGGCCATGGTGAATTTTGATAGCCATGATTAACCAAGCCCCGGAATAAACTTCATTGCCCAGCGAGTCGGTATTGCGGAAAATATAAGAGTCAGCCCCTGAGGGATGTTGAAAAACGCCAAGGTTGACTGAATATTGGCCGGAATCGATGACCACGCTGACGTCACCAATTGTGTAACACCGGTTTCCTGCATGATCTCCTGCACAACGGTGAAAGCAATATCGAGCATATAAATCTTAAACTCAAAAAACGAGTAAATTAACGCTTTAGTGAGTAATTCAAGAACTGACTTAACAAAATCATAAATGCCACTAGATATAAATGTCCACGCGGCTTGAAAAAACATATCAACGTTGGAAAACCAATGAGCAATAAACGAAAGATCCATAGATCACCTATAAAAAGATTATGAACAACGCAGAGACTGTGCAAACCAGCAAAATTACATCAGAAATCCACGATAGAGAAACCGCATATTTATCAAGGCAAAAACTAATACTTTGACCCAATACTGAAACAGGTTCTGGACAATACAACTGCCCTCCTCCTCCAAGGTTAATATTTGAAATCGGCTTAAAGAGACCCGATAACTTATCAAGTCCCGTTTTAAAATCGACTTTCGCCTGATCAATCTTTGCTTGCCATTTATCATCCTCACCGTCAAAACTTCCAGCCGCTGGGGCCACAAGATCATTTGTCGCAGGGGTAGACGTAGGAGGTGTACAGTTTTTTGTGCAATCACCGAGACCCGTGCCGGTCGTACCGGGATTAGAAGCACTCGCACACAAGTTGCCGGAACACGTCGTGGTGGTGCCTGTAGCCTTACCTGCAGAGTTTATAACCGTGGTGCTTTGAGAGTTCGTCACACTGGAGGTGCAACTACCAGTACCGACACCATTGCAGATGGACTGAGTCGCTGTATCGGTCGTAGTGGCTGTACTAGTACCGTCAATATTGGCCTGAGTCACTGTATTGGACACTATCTCAATGCCATTAGAAGAAGGTAGTTTACCGCTACAACCAAATTTCCCATTAAACGATCCACAATTAACCGTACCGTCTGTAGCGGTGTAATCAAAGCTGGAACAACCTTGACGCCCTTCTGCATCGGTCACTTTAGTGCACGGTTGGTCATCGTTAACCGTCTGAGGCTCAGGCAGGTTGCAGTCAACACCTGGTAAACACACCTGATCCTTACCGGCTAGACCATTATCAGGAGGTATAGGCACCACAGGCCGACCATCAAAGGTGTAGGAAACCGTACAGCTAGAGCTGGAGGGACCGGTACACAGCCCTTTGGTGCATTTTGCCGCCGCCACCACACAATCCGCCGAACCCACCGTGCCTTCACATATACCGCCAATACTCACTCTGGCCGGAGCCACACCGTTGCCAGAAGCATCAATAGTGCCTCTGACTTTCATTGTTCCACCTGAACTGACAGAGGCAAGATAGCTACAGGCCGCGGTAGGTTCTGATGAGAGATAAGGCTCACAAGTGCCTGATAACGAATGAATCATAGGGTTTTTCGGAGCTGCACCAGTTTGATCATCACAAAGCGAACCAACAGCAGCAACAGGAAAAACGCACGCACCAGTTGAGGTGTTATAAGTGGACCCCGACGCACAGGAATCACCGGAACGAGTCAGTGCGCCGGATACGGTTTGCCACGCATTATCAGTCGTACTGATCAGACAATTAGCAGAACTAACAGAAGAAAAACTAACATTTATAACAGCATCTGGAACTGAATAAGCAGCAGCAAGCCCAGCACACGCCGCACTGGCAGAGCTGTATTGAACATCAGAACCCGCAGTCCAATAAAAATCTGTGGCGAATGATGCCGAACTAACAAATAAGAGAAGAACAAGTAAAACGGCACGCATAAAAAACCCCCGTTTCCGGGGGCTGGGTGTCAGAGATACTCAGCGCACCGGATTCCTGAAACCAGTGCGCTGGCCATGATGATGCCGGCCAACGCAGACCAGATCACGCCGTGTCAGACCTTTCGGACGAGGGAGATGATCACACCTACAACGCAGAGAGCAGCCACACAGGCCACCACAGTGCCACCGACAGCCGTACCCTGCGTTTGAGCAGAGGTGATCGCGGTAATGGCACCAGCAGACATGTCATCAGCAAAGGAACTGCCAGCAGCCAGGACGGCAGCAGCACCCGTCAAACCAACGAAGACGCGACGAGACGACGGAACAGCACGGAATTTCAAGATTGCTTGTTTCATGTTAACCCCTGCGGATTTTCCGCAATTGAGAAATGATAATGCCGACGGCAAAACCAGTTGCAAACATCAGCAGCGTTGCACCAAAGAACAGTGAAAAAGAACTGCTGTCAAAGCCACCGTGAATAACAAGATCAAGTTGAGCCTGTTCGTCAGGTGTTACTACATAGGTGTCTATCCAACCTTGCGCAGCACACGTTGTCACCCCGTCAGAAGTTTGCGTGAACTGAGAACAGGTTAAAACAGACTGGGTAGACACTTATTCGTCTCCGATAACAATTTCGGAAGAGTCGTAGCAATCAGGACAAACGCAGAAAAAGGGAGGAACACCCATATCATCAATTGCATTCGGCCGAATTGCGTTCATGCAAAACAGCTGACCAACTACGCAGTAACAAAAGTCACAAACCACGCGATCGATCAGCAACATGACTTAAGCAGCCTTTTCTGACTTGAGCTGAAGTGGAACTGGACGGCCATCACCAGACAAGTAAAAGTCAAATCCAGCATTACCTGCTTTCGAGGCCCACGCTGCAACAAATACGGGAACAGAAACGGGACTACCTTTAAGGTCACGCCACAGGTTATTGAGCCCCTGCTCCATATTCTTCTTCGACAGCTTAACCTTAACTGTTTTGTTTTCAGTAATGCCGAACTGATTTATATCTTGAACTTCCAGCAGGATCAGATTTTCAGTAAACGAGTTCTGACCAACAGTACGTGTGTCAGTATGGAAGCCATGGCAAAGACCAACAAGCAAAAGAGACATAATTACCTCACAGGGTTTAATTTAGGGTTATTACCGGGTTGTCGAAACGCCCATACAGGGGGAATTGCGTCAGGATTTCGCCTGAAGGTCAGGAATTGCCTTTTAACTTGGCGAGAATTTTGTTGCTCTTGCGATTCTGAATTAACGCATGCAATAACAGCCCGATCTGTAAGCTCAGACAGGCTATCTGAACAATTATGTGACATTGCATCGCGAATGATCCCTTCGAGAGTCCAGCGCAAAATCTGGTGAGAAGACTTGTTCATCATGCAGCTTCCAATCGTGGCTCAACGTACCAAGTTGGTCGTTGCATGCTGAAGTCGACTTGCAGGAAACGTAGGATTGGGACCACGTTATTTTTATGGTCATCGACTTTTAGTTTCTGCAACGCTGCTTTGCTTAAACCACACTCACAAATTTGTGAAACATGCCGATAAAAAGTCGGCCTCGCCATTGAGTCCATGGTTTCCTGCCAACCATAATCTTTCAAACTACGATAAGTACGGAACAGGTTAAGAGGAATAGTTTCGTTGGCTTTGCCCTCCTTACCAAATTTGGTAAAGCGCGCTTTAAGTGCGGCCAGCACTTTGTCATCATTAATTACTCTCATGGAGATACCTTCAAAGGCCGCAAACAATTCTTTTGTAACCTGTTGCCAGCACCATTGTATAAAACAAGTGCCTTGAGACTCTAATTGCTCTTGATATTCACATAACTCGATAAGGGTTGAAGGTATGCCTTTACGATCAAGCCACCGATGCATAACAGTCGCTTCAAGACGAACTAGGTTTTCGGCCCACGTTTGTAGTTCAGGATTCTGTAAAACAGTCAGAACACGCTTTGCAGAAAGGTTGCCTCCCCTCGCCGCCTTGAGGGTTTTTTCAAGCTCATTGCGAAACTCAGGACTCTTAAGGTAAGCCTTCAGCTTACGAAGACGAGTTTCTTTGCTGCCCCAATAGGCAGTGGTCTCGTAATCGTCACCTCGATTTCGAGTTTGGCCATTACTAACGCCACGTAAAGCCTGCATAAGTTGAAGCGCTGTACGCTCATCAGGAACCCTCGACGAATAAGTGCAGTCCAAGCAATAAACTTGGATATTGGGAATATCCAGTTTTTGAAACAACTCCGGGTAAGAACCGGCCAGCCACTTGAGCATAACCTCAGCACCCAACCGAATAGACGTAGGGCCAAAAACATTATGGCCTTGAAGCAACTTCGCGGGGCTGGCTTTCAGTTCAACGCCGGGCGTCATACGTTTACCCAGGGATTGATGAAAAACCTTAACTGCCATGGGGGTAAAACTGGTGGGCAAAGACTCCCAAGCGTGACTCAGATCTTCCACTACGTAACCGCCCTGCCCGTCCGAAAAAACGGACGTTGCCCGCATTGGTATGCCGAGCGTGGCAAGGTCTACAGTCAAGGAATAGTGACGATCAACGTCACCTACGATAGTGATCGCATCCGAGCGAAACGGGATAAACATATGGATCTTGTCGAGCATGGCTGGCTTCCACATCCCATTGCATGCATGCATGCAAATCACATTGATGCGGAATGTATACGTGCGCGCATGCATACGTCAACACAAGTCACATGCATGCACGTACACTTTTGGAGGTTTTCTGATGATAGGTAGTGGCACCATGCCAGCAACACTGAGGCTGTCAAACGCAGAACAAGAGCTTTTGCGTAAAAAATGTATAGATATCAACAAGTTACTGATAAAACAGGGTGCCCAACCGATTAAAGACAGCGAACTAGCGCACTTTTTGATAGAAAAATCAGTGGTTTACGTTGAAGTCGGCAGCGATGGGGCATTGACGCTAGAACCGAAAGCCTGAGGCGAGAAACCACGCCAAAATTCTCACCATGAGACAAGAGTCCACCATTAGAGATAGTGGACCCGGCTGCGCCGGTCTGAATCAAAAACCTCTCCGCCTTCGCTCCAAAAACCAAGGAAGATCTATGAAATGGATGTGGGCAGTTTTGATGGTGACTACAAGCGCGCAGGTGTGGGCTGCAGACCCGATAGCAATGCCACTTGCCATGCAGATACAGAGAACGGCAAATGCAAGCGTGTGCGAGTCCTACAAGGGCGACAGGACACCACTGGGAAAGGCAATGAACAAGCAGTGTAGTAACCGGGCAAAGGCAGAATTCGAGGAAATGCAGGATGAAAAAAGCCTCAAGGACTGCATAAAACCCGGAAACGTTATCGACGATGACGTTAGAAAGTGCATGAAAGGCCTGTGAAACGGCGCTAAAAAATTGGACCTGCCGGGACCTGACCTACGATGTTGCTAGGTGTCACGGGACCGAGTTACCCAGGAACACCGCGCACGAAGCAAAAGCGGTTGGACAGTATGAAAAGGCTGTTCGCGTTACGGCACAGAGGGGATTATCGACAGGGACAAATGAATAAGCCCAACGGTCATGAAGATTATTATCCAAGCCAACATGCCCAGCTGAAACAGCCGAAGTAAAAAAATCTGAATATCCTGCATCAAAATTCCTCTCTGTAAATAGCTTCGCATAATGGACGCTATGGCTAAATTCAGCACCGGGGCTTCGCGATTATCCCGGTGCTAAATTCGTCGATTACGCCGGTAAACTACCATAACGTCTAGATATTATGCGAACCTCTAGGTTCTCTCACGGCGTCACTTGCTGACAGGAATCGTGTGACTGCCCTTAAATTCTGAGAGCAAATGTCAGTAATATATGAGAGCAGCAAAATCAGGCGTTTACGGCGCTTTCACTAAATCTGACGGTTCACCTTGCCCTGATTCGGTGCGCGGCTCCGGTCAAATGTCATCCCAACGCGAGAGTCAGAGCATATTTACCTCCGACCAGCGCGTTAGCCTTGCTCGACAAAAAGCTTAGTTTCTTGAATATGAGAGATCCCTCTGAAGCTTCCATCGAAACATCAGGAGCACTCCGGCGGAAGAACCCAATCTGGTCAAGCCCTGCAGCCCATTCCATCAATTATAGATGAGACTTTTCCATGCCTTTGCAGCTATCGATGAGAGTACCTACAAGGAGACTCGTCCGTTCGATTTCACATGGATTGCATAGTCCCCCTGTAAGCCAAGGGTTCTGAGGAGTTTGTGATAGATACAATTCTTGCGTCTTTTGAACATGAGAGTAAACGCATTCTTCAATGTCATTTAAAAACGAGAGTGGCGACGCGAGGTGCTAGATAATCTAGGCCCCGCGGCTGCTTTTTTCTGTTAACTATGAGACTTTCGCCCTAAAGTCTCATTGATAAATGAAAGATCCCATCAAGTCGACGACAACGTATATATGTCCGTCCATTCCGTGAAAGCCTTCTGGCACGGGGCTTTCAGCTAGATCAATGCCTGGTGGGCGACATTTCATTTATAGATGATAGTGTGCGAGATCCCGGGCTTTGTGTAAGGCCGAATTCAATATAAGCCTAAACCGCTAGTTGCATAGGCCAGGTGGTGTAAGAGTTGCGGGAAGTGCCGCAAAAGTGCTTGACAGGATCGCCGCCTTCTATAAAGCTTCTTCGAAGCTTTAGCTGAGACAGACCCCTTGATCAAAAAAAATGAACAAACTAAGACTCTCGGTTTGCATCTTTGCTTCCTTATATAGATGCGAAATCTAGCACGGTAGACGCCTTCAATCGCATTGGCCGCGAAGGCTGTCACCCCTCGGACTTCCGATAACTCCCAAAATCGGAAGTCTTAGATTCACCATATTTAAGCTGATTCGATAACGAGCAGGCCTTTCATGGAAATCAAACCGCAACCCCTGTTCGACACCTACCCTAATTTTCTAGCACTCGACTTCAGCAGCCTCAGTGAAGAGCGCGTCATCGTGCGCGAATATCTGGCATGCTTCGCCCCTGGCTTGCAGGCTTACGACGGTTATCAAGCGGCACGGGCTTTCCTCAGGTCGTATTCGGGAAACGAAGCCACCTTCAACTCCTACAGGACACACGTGGAGCGCCTTTTGCTATGGAGCTTGATCGTTCGAGAGCGGCCGGTTCTGGAGCTGCAGCGGGCCGATGCCGAAGCCTATATGGAATTTTGTTTGAATCCACCACGTTCCTGGATTGGGCCGGTCGTTCGGGGTAGATTCAAGCTAGCGACCGATCAACCTCGGGTACCCTCGTGCGACTCAGTGAATCCTAACTGGCGACCGTTTTGCGTCTCTGTGCCCAAACGTCATCGTAAGACAGCCGATGAAGCCGGCCTCAAACCACCAATGCCTACCTATGGCATGTCGCAGGGATCGATTGCTCAGACTTTTTCCTGCTGCAGCAGCTTCTATGAATTCACCATTGCGGAAGGTCTGAGCGTCCTCAATCCGTTACGAGCTATTCGGCAAAAATCGCGCTATCGGCAGCGACCGGTCGCCGAGCCAACCAGCAAAGCCCTTACTCCGTTGCAATGGGACTATGTCCTCGAAACGGCAGAGATGATGGCCAGTGAAGAACCAGAGCGTCATGAACGCACCCTGTTTATCACTGCAACGCTGTTCTCGATGTACCTGAGGGTGTCTGACCTGGTGGGACGTCCCAACTGGAAGCCTTGCATGGGTGATTTCCGCAAGGACGCCCACGGGAACTGGTGGTTTCATGTCGTAGGGAAAGGTAACAAGTCGGCCAAGATCAGCGTTCGAGATGAATACGTTCAACAATACTTGATGCGGTATCGAATGCATTTGAAATTGCCATCCCTTCCCGCACCTGGCGAAACCACCCCCGTTCTCACCTCGCTCGGAGGTCGAGCTGGCCTGTCTGATCGTCACGTGCGAGCACTGATGCAGAGCGTTTTCGATCGTTCGCTCGGTCGAATGATTGAGGAGAAATGGGATGATCTTGACGTCGATAACCTGCGCTCGGCGTCGACCCATTGGCTACGTCATACCGCGGCCACCTTCGATGCGCCATTCCGTGACGCTAAGGACTTGCAGACCGATATGCGGCACAGCAGTCTCGCTACGACGCAAGACGTTTATTACAACTCCCACGATGAGAAACGCGCATATTCGGTTAAACGACTTGGCCTGAAAGACCGAGTCTAAGCAGACTTAGACCTAACACTCTTTCAAATGACAAAGTAAGGTTGCACTATGAGCGATCTGCCGATCCCTTTTTTTGAAACGCACTCCAGGTTCAGTAAACTTGCTCTAGACACTCTGGATAAAGAGCAATCAGAGGTTCGCGACTTTCTTATCGGTCATGATGACGCAGCAATCGCCGTCAAATCCTATAAGGCTGTGCGCCTCTTCCTGTCTGGGCTTTCTGCGTCTACCTATCAGGGATATCGTACTCACATTGAGAAGCTCTTGAGCTGGGTAATTTGCATCGCAAGAAAGGACATCACCCATCTGGATATGAATGATGTCCATGAGTTTTTGGAGTTCTGTAACGACCCGCCTTGCCACTGGATTGGCTCGGTGACAGAAAAGCGATTCATTCGAACTAATGGTGGTAAACGCAATACGGATGCTACCTATGTCATTAATCGTGACTGGCGACCTTTTGTGTCGGCCATCGAGGTCTCCACAGACGAAGATAATGGACTGTTCGAAACCAAAGTTCATCAATACGCTAAAGCCTCGACCACTATGCTAGTATCGGTATGTCGGTCATTTTTCTTATTTTTACAAGCAGAAGATCTTATGACAGCGAACCCGATGCGGGAAGTCGACGTCAGTGGGCTGTATGCTCATTCTCAAACGGACTACCCGCAGCAGAGCGTATTTTCATCTGTTGAATGGCGGTATATCGTGAAGGCGATGAATAGCTTGATTGCCCACGACCGCTCCCATGAACGTACGCTGTTCATTGTTATGTCCATCTATCATCTCTACCTGAAGCCTGGCGATTTCAGTAGATACAGCCGAGCGTTGAGAATTTCTGATTTTTTCCCTGACGATCAAGGCTCCACTTGGCTTGCCCTTGGAAATGCTGGTGACTACCAGAACATTCGAGTTCCAGAGGAATACCTGTCAATCCACCTGCAGCGGTATCGTCGTTATCTTGGGGTGGACTCGATTCCACTTGCTCTCGATTCATCCCCCCTTTTTGCAACCCACGCTGGACGACCGGGCTTGGCCACTCGATACGTGAACGGCCTTTTTCAAACGGTGCTAATGGAAGCTGTATCAGCTATGCAAGCTGACGGGCATACTGAAAATGAGCTTCAAAACCTAAGGGCTGGCTCGATCAAGTGGCTGCGACACACCTCAGCAAATTTGAGTGCGGAACAACGATCGGTTTTAGATCTAAATGCAGATCTGCGTA
This sequence comes from Pseudomonas sp. ASL3, assembly GCF_056680425.1. Lineage (NCBI taxonomy): Bacteria > Pseudomonadati > Pseudomonadota > Gammaproteobacteria > Pseudomonadales > Pseudomonadaceae > Pseudomonas > Pseudomonas sp. ASL3. The sequence goes on from NZ_CM155281.1 coordinate 2,331,590, forward strand.
TTGTGAATATTCAGGCAACCGAGGATCGGTATTACAAAGGCAAGATGAAGAATAACGACGTGCATTCAAGCCGATAATGCTATTTGAGGCCTTCAATTGTACGGAATCAGCCTTCCCCTTCACTCCAAGAATCAGGTCATGATAGTTAACTCAACTAAATAGTCATTTAGTTGAGTTAACTATTCATCCGATAGAGGTTCGGGTGACGAGCACCCTACTCCATGTAGTCAATTTCTATCAGATGCAACATCACTTAACAGTGAGATTCTGTGGTCGGAAAATAGAAGAGTGAATGAGGCGCGGCCTTACGAGGCCATTCTTAAGCTCCAGCATCGACTCGCTGGGTTGCATAGCGCGGGGTGATTCACCTGGCATCCACGCAACTACTTTGTGAAATCAAGTATTACGTCGCAGCCCAATATTGAAGGAAGACGGTGAGAGCTCCGATTAATGCCACTGACGCTTTATTTCCTGCCACTGGATGTCTGACAGCCACTTATCTGCCATCGGAAAGAAAATGCTCTCCTCAGCATCCATATGATCGTAATATTTCTTGATGAAGTCATCGATGGTGTCAGCGATGACTCTCGCCTCCTGAGTTGAGTCCTCCAACATCTTGAGCTGTCCAGCAATGCGCTCAAATGCCAGATGATCTCGCTCGATATCCTTGACCCGCTGGTGGATCGGTGCCTCAGTCGCTAGCAAGGCCCGCCGAATGAGCTCTTCATTTTCATGGTGGTGTCGCTCTGCATCACCATGCAAGGCTTCCAGCATCTTAAACACCCGCCTGCAGTCATCGGCACCAGCGGATTCATGCCTCACCCTCCCCAACAATCCTTTGATCTGAGTAATATTGATAGCCACCTCATGATGATAGGCGTGCAGTTCATTCAACAAGACGTTCATATCAACTCCTCACCACACATCAAGTCATCACAGAAAAACTATTATTAACGACCCACCTCCAAGAAAAGCCACATCTGTCAATCTCCATAACTTCTAATACCTCCACCCAAAAGCACTCACCAGCGCGTGTTTAATTTTTAAAAGTATAGCCGGGCGAAAAACTCTCGCCCCAAGAAATTTGCCACCCTTGGATAAATTTGAAATATCAAGTGAGTGTTCATATGCGCTATTTGATCTACTTAAGGAGACGCTGCAAAAATGGCCAACCGTCCCCTTGGCACACCGAGCACCTCCAACCAGCCACCCTCTCCGTGAGCCTTGTTACGCGCCATGCAGAAGACCGTCTCACACCGGCAAGAAAAACCAGACTCGCCGGGATCGCTTCCTGGCGGATGTGGCGGATTTTACCCATTGGAACTGATACCCGGTTGGTTAAAGGCAATTGCGGTATGCAACCCGCTGACCTATTGGGTGGACGCGTTGCGCGGGCCATGATTGTCGGTGGCAAAAGCAGTTATGCCGTAAGCAGAACCAACCCATACTGATCACTCACCTCCCCTGCATGGCTTGCCCGTCTATCCGCTTGCCCGTTTGTATGCCTGTTTTCTGATGTGGATCAGATTCTCCCGCAGACCGACTCCTATTCTCGAATTGACCCCCACCGTATTGAAAGGAGCTGAAGATGAAAAAATCAGGCTTGATTGGCCAATGCATGTTGATGGCGGTAAGCGTATTACTGTTGCCATCAACCAGTGTCTTTGCTTCCCCGCCAATGTCATCACCAGGCGGCATGTTCAGTCACCACGCGGATTTCGACTGGGTCAAACATACGCAGCAGACCCTGGATGATCTCAAGAGCAAGCTGAACCTTAAGCCGGAGCAAATGCCAGCCTGGGATACATGGGCCGCGGGGGTGATAACGGATGCCAATCAGCAATTGGAAAAGGACAAGCCCGGACCCGATGAAGGGACGAGCACGACGAAAGCGCTGATTGATGAAACGACACCGGAAAGAATGGCCAAAGGGATAGAGCGTTTGCGCGCACAAACAAACTGGATGCAAGCGCAATTGACTCGCCTGGACGCTGCTCAGGTGCGCACCAAAACCTTCTACGACGCCTTGGATTCTGAGCAAAAAACCATTTTCGACCTGTTCTGGACGGTGATGCATCACAGAGTCTCTGGCCAAGACGGTTGGCAGATGCCTATGCACATGTTCAGACCCCGGCCGGAAGAAGACCAGGACGAAAAAAGCAAACAATAAACGGTACTAGCTGTTCCATTGGTAGACATCATGAACATCGAGTCCGTAAAACGTTGCGCGCTTATAGGGGCGATCTTGATCGCCACAAGCCTTGCATTACCGGCCAACGCCGAGCCACATGGCGGCGCTCCGTTTTGGTGGGGCATAGGTCTTGGCTTAGGGTTGGGTTGGGTTGGGTTGGGAGGCCGAGCATATTCGCGGTCCGTATTACTACCCTTCCTATCCGGTTTACTACTACCCTGCCCCTGGTTATTACTACCCGGCCAGCCCGCCTGCGGTGATGATCGAATCACCCCCGGTGGTGGTGCCCTCAGAGCATGCAACGGTGGAAGCGCCCCCCAACACTCAGTCTGCGCCAAACTGGTATTACTGTCCTTCAGCCAATGGCTACTACCCCTATGTGCGCGAGTGCCCTGAAGCGTGGCGCATGGTTCCGGGAACACCATCCGGTTCCATACGCTGATAGGCGGAGCTGATTTCCCAGACGTCATCTGGCACGTTGGTAGACGCTGGATGAATTTTCATGTGTGCGCCACTGGTGGCAAAAAGAATGGACCGTTTCAATCCTCCACCAACAGCGACTCATCCCCGGGCGGAACATGAGGTCAGGAACCCCTTGAGTTCCGTCAGTGAACGGGTGTTGAGAACGCTGTGTTTTTCCAGCCGAGCGACCCCATAGTGCAAATAGGCAAAGTCAGCGGTGCGATGTGCATCCGGGTTAATGCTGATGAGCACACCTTCATCCTTGGCGTATCTGCACTGGAGGTCGAACAGGTCCATGCGTTGCGGCTGCGCATTGAGTTCCAGACAGCAACCACGCTGCCGGGCAGCCTTGATGATTGTCGGAAGATCCACGTTCAGAGGGTCACGCTCATTGATCAGTCGGCACAGCGGGTGCGCCAGAATCGTGAAATAGCGATGATCCATGGCTCTTAGCAAACGTTGGGTTTGTTGACGTAGCGTCAGGCCAAAATGACTGTGTACGGCACCGACAACCAAATCCAAGCGCCCCAGAATATCGTCCGGCAGGTCCAGGCTACCGTCTTCAAGAATGTCCACCTCGATTCCCTTGAGCAAGGTCATGCCCTGCAAGCGTGCATTGAGCGCATCGATCTGGTCGATTTGCTTCAACACCCTGTCGACATCCAGACCATGGGCAACTCTGAGAGACCGCGAATGCTCGGTAATCGCCAGATACTCCAGCCCGGCCTCCTGCGCCGCAAATGCCATCTCTTCCAGGCTGCTGCTCCCATCCGAGGCGCGGGTGTGAGCATGTAAGTCGCCTTTGAGGTCACTCAACTCAATCAGCGTGGGCAAACGACCAGCTTGTGCCACTGCAATCTCGCCGCGGTCCTCGCGCAGTTCCGGTGTAATCCACTCCAGTCCCAACGCCTGGTAAACAGAATCTTCGGAGGTGCTGGCCAAGCATTTTTTCGCCCTGAATACGCCGTATTCACTGAGTTTAAGACCTTGCTTCTGAGCCCCTTGGCGAATCGCGATGTTATGCGCTTTGCTGCCGGTGAAATACACCAGGGCTGCGCCATAGACTGCCGGCTCGACGACGCGCAGATCCACTTGCATGCCGGTGCTCAGCATCACGCTGGTACGAGCACGCCCATGCACCAGCACGGTAGAAATGTCCGGATGTTTGATAAAGTGTGCAGTCACGTTCACCGACGGCGCAGCGGCAACCAGGATATCGATATCGCCAACGGTGTCGCGCATTCGTCGCAAGCTTCCGGCAACCGTGGCCTTCTCAACGCCGGGAAGCTGTTGCAGGTACTCGGTCAGCCGATGGGCCACCGGAGCAACAAAGGCCAACGGCAAACGGCGGTCCCTGCCGATCCCCTTCTGCGCGGCGCGCAACAGTCGGGCCTCCATCTTTTCACCGAAGCCAGGCACATGGCGAATGTGCCCCCTGTTTGGCGGCCTGACACAGTTGCTGCACGGTTTCGATGCCCAGATCGTGATAGAGGTGTTTGACGCGCTTGGGTCCCAGTCCGGCGATGGAAAGCAGTTCGACCAGCCCCGAGGGTAATGTCGTGCGCAGCCGTTGGCGCAGTGCGCAATCGCCCGTGGCGACGATTTCATTGATCTTGCCTGCAAGATCGACCCCGATACCGCTGAGCTTGGGCAGTGGTTCACCCCGCGCGATCAACTTCGCCACCTCAAAGGTCAAAGCCCTTAGCGTCCGCGCCGCGTTGCGGTATGCCCGGATACGGAAGGGGTTGGCGTCCTCGATTTCCAACAGATCGGCTATATCGTCAAAAATCGTGGCGATCTGATCATTGCCGATCACCTGCCTGACGTTGGCCGATGAAGATGGCAAGGCTGGCAACGGCTCCTGAAGAGGCACGGCAGTGAGCTTCATGGCGTAATCCTGACTCAGCGGAACTCATGAAGTCAGCATTGCCGACCCTGCCGCCTTGTCATTGATATAAATCAGACAGTTCCTGAAGGCCAGGACCGGCGACTTACCGTCAGGCTCATCACTGTCGCCACAAAGCTCCTTATTTTTTTGCCCCAAGTGTCGCAATGTAATGAGCGACGGATTCGGCGTCTGCATCAGAGAGTGAATGAGTGACCTGCTTCATCAGGGCGCCATGGGGACGCTGGTCGGTCTGTTGAAAAACCTTGATCTGACGGATCATATAGTAGGCATGTTGACCCGCCAGGCGCGGAAACTGACCATTGCCCTGGCCGTCAGCACCGTGGCAGGAGTTGCATTGAACAACGCCAGACTCCGGCAAGCCCTTGCGAAAGATTAATTCACCGCGCGCATCAGGCGTATCGGCGTCGGCCTTCATGGGGCTCTGGCTTGAAAAATAGTCTGCCAGTTCGCTGATCTGGGTCTCTGTCAAATGGGTAAACCCCCACATGTACTGAGTCCCGGTTTCATCGCTGCGTGCATGGCCCTTGAAGTCAGCCAGCTGCAACTTCAGATACTCCTTTTGCTGGCCGGCCAACTTGGGAATCATCGGCGAGATGGACTCCCCCGTCAGCCCATGGCACATGGAGCAAACCTTGTCCGCCATGGCGATACCGGACACGGGCGACGGTTTTTGCGATGTCTCCTCGTTCGTACCTGTGCAGCCCGTGAGCGCAATCACGCAGAGAGCAAGAATAAAATGTGATCGGTTGAAAGTACTCTTCATGCCAATTGCTTCCATGGTCTACGCCCCTACGTTCAACTGATCAAAACGCGTACCACATATAAAGATACGTGGTGTCGTTTTCACTGGCATCACGGCCATTGCCGTCGTAGTTGTTCGTTGCGCCCAAATAGCGGGTGAAATAGTTGTATTGGAGCCCGACCCTCAGGTTCTGCATCGGTAACCAGAAAACTTCTGGCGTCCACATCTGCGTATCGGGTGAAAAATTGGCACTGTCCGGATAAGCCGTGCTATCCGAACTGCCATTGACATTGGTATAGGCCAGGCTCGCGCCGTATTTGTCACGGTACACATAACTGCCCTTCAATTTGAGCGACCTAAGGGACGCCGGTCCATTGTAGAGAGTCTGGGTGTCATCTCTGATTTCTTCCTTTACATACCGTATCTGTGCAGTGAAAGCATGTGGTTCAAGGAGGTACTGATACTGGCCGTCGAAGCCTACATCCCGGTACTCAGTGCTGCCCTGGCCATAGACCGGATTGTTGGAATCATCCAGAGGAAGAATTTTGGCATTCATCGCAAAGGCACCCACCATCACGTTTTGGGCCCCCCACTCGTAGGTATATGCCAGCCTCGCATAAGGGCTTGAGCCATCCATGTACGTCAGCGGATGGTAGGTGTCGCCCTTCTTATTGCCCAGGCTTAGGAAGGACCACGTTTCTTTGGCTGTTTGGTAGGAGGTCAGCTCCAAATACAACGACTTGTTCAAATAAACATAGGCACCGATACCCGCCACCTGTTGAGCCAAACCCCCTTCAATCAGCGTCGAGGCAGGAACCCCGCCAAATGCGCCCAATGTTGAACTGACATAGGGATAGCCCCAGGCAGGCGTGCTGTTCCAGACATCCTGAACCGTGGGGTTGTTATTCAATGTGACACCCCAGATGACATCACGCGAGACATCCACCTGGCGGTCCGCATAACGTAGATCAAAGTTGTCCGAGCCCAGGTGACTTACCCAATTACCCGAGGCGTCCTGGTGGTCATACGAGCTGTAGGTGAATTGGGCAAAGCCGCCAATGACGTCAGTGATCTTTCCGCCCAGAAACACGCTTCCGTAATCGAGTATGAATTGCTTGTCTTTGGGTGAAATCGAGCCGCCCGCCCCGTCGCTGTTATTCCGCGTTGAGGTGAAGTCGCCAACGATCATGGCTGCCAGGGGGTTGGTTTGTGTGCCATTGGTGTACCCCGTCAGCTTGAACAGCCGCCCATAAGGTGTCAGTTCAGGAAATTGCCCACCCGCATGGCAGGCAACGCAGCTTTGCCCTGTTTGACGTGCAAAGGAAGGCAGGGCCTGGACCGACTGACAGAACACCAGGAGCAATAGCACTCCAACCATCGCTCCTCGCCGCCCAAGTGACTGCAAAAAAAATGACCACACCACAGCCCTCTTTTCGCCAACTCCGCCTTCCTTTAGGTACATTTTAATTCCCTCTGAAAAAGAGGCTGTCAAGTGACATCACCCGGGATGGAGCCTAGCTCGATTCTAAAATCCGGCCTTGGAATTGACGTTTTTTAAGCACACAACGCGAATCACGCACACTTATGTTGACGTAGCTCAATTAATCGTCCGTATCAAAACGTAGGAATGATCACAGGAATGGGCGTCAACACAACGCATGAACCAGCTTGACCGATCTCATTTACGCCACGCTTGTGCTGTCGCTGTTACTCACCAACAGCGTTTTATTCAAAGTCAAAGATGAAGCTTATGGACGATTTCGGTGAAATCCGCGGTCGGGTAGTAGCTCTCAAAATCGAGTTTTTTCAGCAGGCGGTGGATGGCGTAATTGGTCGACAAATTGGTCGAGGTCATTTCCTCGAAACCATTACGGCGAGCGGCATCAATCAAATGCTTCATCAACAAGCGCCCCAAGCCCCTTCTCTGCCATTGATCGGCAACCGCGACAGCACATTCGCACTGTTTGTACCCATGTCGGGCGGCATAGCGGCTGACTCCGACTTCATGCAATTGATCGTCTTCGTGGGCCAAGGCCACATAAGACATTCGATCGTGGTAATCCAGGTCCATCAACGGATCCATTAGCGACGCGCCCGTCTCAGTTAAACGCCCCAGAAACCGAAACCGGCAGGACTGTGCAGAAAGGTGTTTGATGAACTGAAACTCACGCTCTCGGTCTTTTGCTGCCAGCGGACGAATCAGGACATGTGTGCCATCGCCCAGGGACTCGATCCAGTGCTCGCCAGGAGAGCCTATGCACAAACGTTTGAAAGTGGCTGCGTCAGGTTGATTGATGAACATGTATTTCTCCCGGCCGGAAATGGGGAAAAGGCGGCCCTGAGAATGTTGTAATACTTCAGGAAATTTCGACTCTGATCTGCATCAAGTTCACGCGGGATAGATTGCGAGCCGTGGCTCAGGGCGCCAGAACAGCAGCCCCCTCGAACCGGCCAACGCGAAGGTTGGCCAGCGCTATGCGCTTTGCTGCCGGTGAAATACACCAAGGCTAAGCCATGGAATGATGACTCAACCACGCGCACGTCCACTTTCAACCCGATACGCAAAATGACGCTGGCGCGAGAAGAACCACGAACCCGCACGCCGGTAGACCATGTATCCCACACTGGCATTTACTCCGCGGTTAGATTCAGCTTGCCTTTGATATCATCCAAGGTTCGCTGCGTATGTTTGACCCAGTCTAAATTCCACCTGCGTTCAACCCTACCTCCCGCTGGTGGCATTCCTTGGTTGGCAAAAATGCTGGCTGATGGTAATCGGCAAAGAAGTACCCGATTTGATCCATGCAGACTGTTCAGACTCGTGTGTGGCTGCCGGGGTCGACTCAGGGGCTCCGGTCAACCACAGGCTGCCAATTTGGCGGGTTGCTTCACGCTTTAATCGCCTCAAGCAATCCTTGGATACCGAAGATGTCGTGAGGCGGACAAGCCCAAGTGGATCGCACTTGTGTCCATTCGGCTGACTGCCTTACTTCTGATCTAAATCAATTTCCGGCGGGCCGTTCACCTATAGATTGAGAATCAGCATTCGCACCATTGTATTTGTGGTGAGCGCAGAACCTCTCGTTTCGTGGAGGCTTCCCATGGCTACGCACCTGCAGGGCACCCAACCGATTGTCCCGACAGCTTCACCTCATCCGCTCGCAGGAAGCTTGCGAAAGCTGAAGCCCAAAGGCCTGTCGTTAAGTCTATTGATCGCCCTGGTGATCGGTTCAATGATCGGCAGCGGTATTTTCAGCCGGTCCCAGAACATGGCTGCCAGCGCCAATGCGATCCTGATTGGCTGGCTGATCACTGGCGTCGTCATGCTTGCGTTGGCGCTGGTCTATCAAATCTTGTCCAACCGCCAACCGCCAACCGCCAACCGCCAACCGCCAACCAGAACTGGACAACGGCGTGTTTTCTTATGCACGCGTATTTGGCAGTGAATTCCTCGGTTTCAACTCGGCCTGGGGCTATTGGATTAGTGCCTGGATCGGCAACGCAACGTCAGTTACCTGGTGACGTTGTTCGCGGCATTGAGTCGCAACCCTGTATTGCCTCTGGCTGCTGTTCGCCGCCGGGCCCAAATACATACTGCTCAGTGCTCTGCTCTATGCCCCCGGCTCACTGATTCTGGCCACCAAGCGGGCTCGCCAGGGACAAGCGTTCAATGGCTTTGAGTGGGGACTTTTGATCGTTATCTGGGCGGCGGCGGCATTCGCCGGCTGGATGTTGTGGTCGAGGAAACTGGCTCTGCAAAGGCTGGTGAGTCGATCTTGTTTTCTCGAGGTGGATAGGCGTCCCGAACGTTCGCAGCCCATCCCGACATGACCCAAGAGGAGAAATGAAAATGTCCAACTCCGTAAAAAAATGCCAGTCCATACAGAAGATAAATCCAGTCAGCACCCATTGGCTACAGACCTTTGGCGCCCCCTGGAAAAACTACGGCAACAAGTCGACCACCTGTTCGAGGACTTTAACCGAAGTTCAGGATTGTCGCCGTTCAGCCGTAGGTTGTTTGATATCGAGCCGTTCTGGCATCGGGAGTTGATCGGTCACGGCATGCCCGCTGTGGATATTACCGAGCAAGATAAAAGAAAGGGCTATCACCTGTCAGAGCGTCACTATGGATCCTTCGAGCGGGTGTTCAACCTGCCCAAAGGGGTCGATGCCGAGAAGATCGAAGCGAGTTTCAGCAAAGGTGTACTGAGCATATCGCTGCCGAAGAAGCCTGATGCCATGAAACCGGAAAAAATCGTGCCGATCAAAACCGACTAAGCCGGTGATAGCCTTGCCCCTTACAGGAAAACTGATAAGGGGCTTTTTGTCGTTGCGATTTTAGGTGGAACTAAGGAGTACCGGTCAGCTCAACGCTGTCACGGTACTCCGGCACCGAGACCGACCACCCCAGCTCCAGACTGATCCGTCGCCGCAGCACATCCGATGCATTGGGCTCCCCGTGCACGACATAGGTGTGTTTCGGTGGCCACTTGAAGCCCTTTAGCCACTGAATGATTTCATCCCCGTCGGCATGAGCGGATAAGGTCCCCATTGGCACCACTTCGGCCCGAATCGGCACGTCCTTACCATGGATTCGCACCGATGGAGCCCCGGCGACAATCTGTGCACCGCGAGTACCCCCTGCCTGGAAACCGGGAACCAGCAGCGTATTGAGCGGGTTGGGCGCCAGAGACTTGAGGTGGTAAAGCACCCGCCCTCCGGTGGCCATGCCGCTGGCGGCGATGATCACCGCGGGAGTACGCTGCTGGTCAAGACCCATGGAGTCTCTGGCCGAACGCACGAAATGCGCCGTGTGGCACATGCCTTCACACTCCTCCTGGGACAGCCGGTGCTCGCTGCGAAAGCGCTGGTACAAGCGAGTGACATCGGTCGCCATAGGACTGTTGAGGTAGATCGGCAGGTCTGGAATCGCCCGCTTTTGTTTCAGGCGATACAGGTGATACATCAGCAGTTGCGCACGCCCGGCCGCGAACGATGGCACCAGGGTAATGCCGTGGTGCAGTGCCGTGCGGGTGATGACTTCGGTCAGTTGCTCCTCCGGGGGCTCGACGGGGTGCTGGCGGTCACCGTAGGTCGACTCCACCAGTAAATAGTCAGCCTGTTCGATGGTTTCCGGCGCAAACATCAACGGATCATTCGGCCGCCCCACGTCCCCAGAAAACACCAGGGTAATGCCTTCTGTAACCACCTCCACTGTGGCTGCACCTAGGATATGCCCGGCACAGCGCAACTGGATGCTGATCCCGGGGGCAATGCCGACCCGATGGTGCAACTCCACTGACCGCAACAGCTTCAGTGCCCTCTCTGCGTCCTGTTCGGTGTACAGCGGCAAGGCCGGATCGTGCTTGGAGAAGCTATGGCGATTGGCGTATTCGGCCTCCTCTTCCTGCAAGCGGCCACTGTCGAGCAACAGAATTTTGACCAGCTCACAGGTCGCGGCCGTGGCATAGACCGGGCCGCGATAGCCGTTGCGCACCAACACCGGCAGGTAGCCGCTGTGATCCAGATGAGCATGGGTCAGAACGATGGCCTCCAGGTCGCGAACCGGTAGCTGAAAACGGTCCCAGTTGTGTAAGCGCAACTGTTTGTAGCCCTGGAACAGGCCGCAATCGATCAACACATGTTTGTCGTTATGTTCCAGCAGGTACTTGCTGCCCGTAACCGTGCCAGCCGCACCGAGAAATGTCATCCGCGTGCCCGCTTCCTTGAACACGAATAGGTGCTCTATTGATCGCCCCTCTACGGCTCGATGCACTTGATTTTTATCAACTGCAGCCGGGTTGGCTCCCCATCATCAAGACCCCGGTCTCGACGAGTCGCGACACGGACAGGCCCAGCCTGGCGGACACAGCCGCTCGCTCAGCCCCTGAAAATGTCGAATGGCTCGATTCTGAGCACCTTGCGTACTCCCACATAACTGGAAACCCCGGCAATCAAAAGCACCAGACCGAAGGCCAGCCCCAGGTTCCAGAAAGTGATGATCGCTGCATAATTGGGCAGATAGGTGCGCACCGTGAAAATCATCAACGTGACCAGACCGACACCCAGCCCGTAACCCGTCAAGGCTGTGAACGTCGCCATGAAGAGGATCATGTAGATCAGCTCACGACCTTTGGCCCCGATGGCCTTGAGTGCCGCGAACTTGTCCAGGTTTTCCAGAATGAAGGTGTAGAACGTTTGTCCGGAGATGGATAACCCAACCAGGAAACTGATAACCGTCATCGTCAGTATGTTGGTGCCTACCCCGGTCTGATAGATGTAGTAATCGGTAATACGCTGGTTGAACTCCCCCTTGGTCAAGGCGACATAGCCCAACTGCGCAACCTGCTGTTTGATCGCGACCTCTGCGGCCTTGCTCCTGGGTTCCAGCAGAATGTAAGACACCGTGAAGCGGGTGGTCGGGATGTATTCGATGGCTCGCCGGTAGGTGGTGTAGAGCGTCGGTACGCCGGTCAATCCGCTGGTCAATACCTTGGCGATGGCGACGATGGTGCCGCGGTGGTCATTGAGTTCGAAGGAGGTGCCTATCCCGGGATTCTCCAGTTTCGAATATTCGGCATCGTGGACCATGATGAACGCGTTGTCTGCGTAGATGTCTTCGATAGAGCCCTGTTCAAGCTCAGGGCGACCGAACAGGCTGGTGTCGTCGAGGCCTATCACACTGACCGATTGATAGGTGCCACTGGCCAGCTTGACCTGAGCACTGCCAATAAAGATAGGCACCGCATAAGTGACCTCCGGCATGCTGCGTACAGCATCGAGCAGATAATCCGGCAGAGGGATGACGCTGGTCGGTGTGTTCACGGCCGGGTCCATGATCCACATCGCCGCGCCGATATTGGTCACTGTCGAGTAGGCACGGTTGAGGATGCCGGCAAACAGTGCGGTCATCTGCATCATCAGGAACACCGAGAAGGTAATCCCCACCAACAACGCCGAAAACTTGGCCCTGTCATTGACCAGCAGCTTGAAGCCGATTCGCAGGATGCCCGAGTATTTCATGGCGCCGGCCTGCTACCCGCAGGGGGTGGAGTGTTCCACCAGCCGCCCCCCAGCGCGACGAACAGCCCGACGGTGTCCTGATGACGTTGGGCAAGTGCTTGCAGATAGGCAATGTTGACCTGATGAAGCTGCACATCGGCCGCCAGCAGATCCAGATAGGTCACCAGGCCTGATCGGTAGTTGGCTTGCAGCAAACGTAGCGCCTCTTCAGCGGTAGTCTGTGCCTCGGTCTGCTTTTGCAGGGCCTGTGCATCGAACTCCAGAGCCTTGAGGGCATCGGCGACCTGCGCGAAAGACTCGAGCACGGTTTGCCGATAACTCGCCGCCGCCTGCTGATAGGCATCGATCGCGGCTTTACGACCAAACCACAGGCTGCGCCTTGAAACAGCGGGATGTCGATCGATGGCCCAACGCTCCAGAACCGCCCGGCACTCGCGAATAGTGAGCCCAGGTTCGATCCTGCCGCACCATAGGTTTCGGTCAGACTGAAACTGGGAAACATCGCCGCCGTTGCCACGCCGATGTTGGCACTGGCCCGGTATAGCTGTGCTTCTGCGGACAAAATATCTGGCCGCTGCCGGACTAACATGGAGGGCAGGCTGACCGGCAAATCGGCGGGCAGTGAAAGACCTGTCAGCTCGATGTCAGGGAGTCTGGCATCGGTGGGTGCTACGCCTTCGAGAGTGGCCAGCAAATGCTCGGCCTGGCTGATTTTCTGCTCCAGTGCCGGCAACAAGGCCTCATTGGTGGCAATCAGACTACGCAGACTGAGGATGGCCGAATAAGGCGCCGTACCGCTGCGTACCTGTACCTCTGTGGTCTGAAACTGTTGCTTTTGCAGCGCAATCAACTGCTCGGTTGCGCGCATTTGTGCGGCATAGCCTGCACGGGCGATGGCGGCGTTCACGACATTGGCGGTCAGGGTGAGGTAAGCCGCATGGGTCAGCCAGGTTTGATAGTCGACCTCGGCTTGCAGGCCTTCCACCGTTCGACGCTCTCCCCCAAAGACATCGAGCGTGTAACTGATCGTTCCACTCAGGGTCACTACGTTGAAGATCGACCCCGCCGTCGTCAGCCCTTGCTGGAGCGGAGCATTGCGTTCGCGGGTCGCACCCGCATGAATATCCAGGTGCGGATAGAAAACCCCGTAACCGGCCATGAGTGTGTCCTGGCTTTGCCGCAGGCTGGCCTCGGCAGCCCTGCAAGGTCTGGTTATTGGCAGTCGCCTGGCGGACCACCGCATCCAGAGAGGGGGACCTGAATAGCCGCCACCAGTCGGGCGCAACTTCAGCACCCGGCAAAAAATGCTGTGCGTGGCCCTGCGCCGGGGCGGTGGTCGTCACCGGAGTGCGGGTGTAGCCGCTCTGCGACGGCGCTGCCGGACGCGAAAAATCCGGGCCTACCGTGCAGGCGCTCATCACCATCAGGATAATGGCGGACAGCACCCGGACATAGGGTCGCAGAGGTCGATGGACGCTGGACTGGCACATCATTTCTGCCCTATGAAGACATCCACCAACTGCCCCGGATACACCATCGGGAGGTCTTTTTTCTCGAACCGGAAAACCACCGGCAACACCCTGAGGTCGACTTTCTCCTGACGCTGATTGGACAACTCGATTTTCGGCGACACGTACGGCTGCACGCGAACGAACTCCAGCGGCACCTTGATATCCGAGCCATGAATCAACATCTGTGCACGAATATGTTCGGGCGCTGGCAAGCGGGCAATCAGGATCTCGTCCACATAGCAGCGTACCGCTAGATGGGTCTGTTCAGCACTCATCACCAGCAACGGGCTGAATTGCTGGATATACGCGTCATAAGCGCCCTGCGGCGACACATAACTGCCCACGGTGGTATTGATGGCCAGGACCACGCCATCCACCGGGGCCCTGATTGCGTATTGCGCAAGCGAGGCATTCGCCGCTTTGAGAGCGGCCTGTGCCTGGGCCGCGGTATCTTTTGCGGTGTCCAGGGTGTCCTTGCTGATGGACTTGGGGTCAATCCCGTAGGAAGCCAGGCGCTTGATGTATTGGTCCTGAGCGGTTTTCAGATTGGCTTGCGCCAATTCGAAGTTCGCCCTGGGCAGGGCGTCATCGATGGTCACCAGAGGCATACCGCGGGTGACCACCTGCCCTTCTTGCACCAGTACTTGAGTAACCGACCCGGCAACCTGCGGATAGATCACGATGTTGGAACCGCCGGACTGCTCGCTTTCGATAATGCCATTAGCATAAATGGCGGTTTCATAAGGGCTACTCGCCGGGGCGAAGGCCGGCGGTAATGCGTGGGGCATGCGCCCGAGCAGGTAGGCGGCGACCAACCCGGCCAGTACCCCGATGACCGCCAGAACAAACAGCACTCGGTTCTTCATGGCGAGGTCCGATCGGGTTCGGTAATCCGGCCGTCTTCCATGTGGATGATGCGGTCCGCGTATTCATTGATCCGCGCATCGTGAGTGACGATCAGAATGCAACGCTGCTTGTTGAGTATCTTCGACTTCACGAAGGCAATGATCATCTTCCCGGTGTCACCATCAAGGGAGGCGGTAGGCTCATCGAGAATCAATATCTGCGGGCTGCCGATGATCGCCCGGGCAATCGCCACCCGCTGTTGTTCGCCGCCGGACAGCTTGACCGGCAGAATGTCGCCGCGATCCTTGAGGCCTACCACTTCCAGGCTCTGGTTCGCCTGCGCAATGGCGTTGTCCCAGTCACAATGCTTGAGTATCAAGGGAATCGCGACGTTCTCGGCAGCGGTCAACCGCGCAAACAGGTGATAGTCCTGAAACACAAAGCCAATGCTATTGAGGCGCAACTCTGCCAGCTGATCGGTGCTCAAGCTCCAGATGTCATTTCCGTTGATCTTCACCGTACCGGAATCAGGCCGCAGGATGCCGGAGATCATGCTCAGCAGTGTGGTCTTGCCGCTCCCTGAAGGACCGACGATGAACACCATTTCGCCAAACTGTGCGACCAGTGCGACCTGATCGACAGCCTTCATTCGTGCGTCCCCTTCCCCGAACCATTTGGTCAGGCCGCTCGAAACAATCGCCGGATGATCGACAGGAGCCGTTTGATCTGTATTCATGAACGCTGCTGCTCCCGATCGGCCTGTTACCCAAGGGCACTGGCAGTTGTCAGCCCCCGACACCGCTATACGCCACTAAGACAGCGGCTTGACGATCATCAAACTGCAGGGAGCCCGGTTCAGGGTGTTCTCGGCGGTACTGCCGATGAATATGTTAATTCCCCGATAGTGCACGGTTCCCAGAACAATCATGTCGAAGGTATTACTCGCCGCGAAACGCTCGATCATCTTATGGGGAACCCCAGTCAGCAGATGCCGTTTCGCCTCTGGAACCCCATAGCGTTCGGCGAGCGTATCAAAAGCTTCAACCTGGGCGTCGCTGACGGCGTCTCTTAAGCTTTCTTCCATGGTCAGGTTTTGCAGGTTCACTCCGGAGTCGCCCGCCACCATCCAGCCGCTGACATTGAGCAGGTGCAACTTCGCTCCACAGGACAAGGCCAGCTTCGACGCAATGTCGAGGATCCGGTCATTAAGACCCTGCGTCAGCTCTTCAAGATGGGAAAGGTCGATAGCCGCCAGTATTTTCATGGGCAACGGGTTTCTTGCATCGGTGACCAGGTGCAAGGGGGCCGGGCAGTCGCGCAGCAATAGCCAGTCCAGGGGTCTGTAGAAAATCCGTTTAAATGCCGATACACGTTGTACATCCTTGATCACGATGTCCGCCCGAAAGTCATTCACGTACTCAAGCATCTCCTCGATACTCGGTTTTGCCCAGACCACTTCAGTGGTCACTTGCAGGCCTTTGCATTGCCCAAACCGGGCTTGCTGCTCAAGCCAGTGACGGTGCTCCTGCAAGTACCCCTCGCGCGCCTGCGCCATGGCCTCATGGTCAAACAGGCCAGCGACAGCCAGCGCTTCGACATAATCAAATGCAACGATGTGCAACATTGCACCTGTCGCTCTTGCCAGGGACTCTGCTCGATCAAACGCGGGAGTCCGGGACATTTCGCTCGGAGTGATCAGCAGTAAACGGCGAATTTCGAACATCACACACCTCGTCGGCAGACGCTTTGTCAGTTGAGCCTGATGAACAGCACTCTGTGCTGGCTTTCCATCAGCAAACGGATTGACGAAATAACATCGCTGATGAATATCAATAGTGAGCGGCAGACGTTGGACGAGGTTGATAAAGATCACAAAAAACAGCCGTTGTGTGCTTAAGACTAAAAAGTGCGCTCGAGCTGCTGGCGTCTAGAATCGTATTCAGATGCCCAATAAGGCTTGAGCCTCAGCGTTGGGCAATTGAGCCGATACGCATTGTGCCGCTCAAGCCTGTCTTTCATCCCTGAGCCAAGGCCATGAAGAAGAATCACCAGTGGAACCTTTCCTACTTCGCTATCACCTTTCTTATTCTTGCGTTCGCTCAGCTTTTTTTTGTTGACCGCCATGCTGTGCAGAGCATCCCCTACAGTCAGTTCCTGCAACTGTTGGGCGAACATAGGGTCAGCGAGTTGCGGGTCGAGAAGGACCAGATCAGCGGCAAGTTGCAAGAGGCCATCGACGGCCACGACCAGTTCACCACCGTGCGGGTCGATCCCACGCTGGCGGCTGAACTGGCTCAATCGGGTGTCGGCTTTTCCGGAGTCAGCGAAAACACACTGCTGAACGGGCTGCTGGGGTGGTTGCTGCCCTTTGCCATGATCATGGTGCTCTGGCATTTCCTGTTCCGCGGCATGGCCGAGAAACAGGGCATTGGCGGGCTGATGAACGTCGGCAAGTCGCGGGCCAAGGTATTTGTCGAGCGTGATACCGGCGTCACCTTCGTCGATGTAGCGGGTATCGATGAAGCCAAGGCCGAGCTGGTGGAAATCGTCTCGTTCCTGAAGGACAAGGCCAAATACGCACGCCTGGGAGCCCATATTCCCAAGGGCACCCTGCTGGTCGGCCCGCCAGGCACCGGCAAGACCCTGGTGGCCAAGGCGATTGCCGGTGAAGCCGGCGTGCCGTTTTTCTCGATTTCAGGTTCCGAATTCGTCGAAATGTTCGTCGGTGTCGGTGCCGCTCGAGTGCGCGACTTGTTCGAGCAGGCACGTCAGGCGGCACCTTGCATTATTTTCATCGACGAACTCGACGCCCTGGGCAAAATGCGCGGTGTCGGTACATTTGGCGGCAACGACGAAAAAGAGCAGACCCTTAACCAGCTTCTGGCCGAGCTGGACGGTTTCGACCCGCGTGAAGGTGTGGTCCTGCTGGCGGCGACCAATCGGCCAGAGATACTTGATCCGGCGCTGTTGCGGGCCGGTCGCTTCGACCGCCCCGATCGCAAAGGCCGACTGGCGATCCTCAAGGTCCACCTGAAAAAAATCACCGTAGCTCCCGACATCGACTGCGAACGTATCGCCGAAATCACGACGGGCTTCACCGGTGCGGACCTGGCGAACCTGATCAACGAAGCCGCCATCGTTGCCACCCGCCGGGGAGGCCAGGCCGTCAGCCTCGACGACTTCACGGCCGCGGTGGAACGCATCGTCGCGGGTGTCGAACGCAAGAGCAGCCTGCTACGGCCCGATGAGCGACTGGTGGTGGCCTATCACGAAATGGGCCACGCCCTGGCCGCTGGCACCTTGCCGGGTATGGACCCGGTACACAAAGTCTCGATTATCCCCCGTTCCATTGGCTCGCTGGGTTATACCTTGCAGCGACCGACCGAGGATCACTTCTTGATCAGTTGTCAGATGCTTAAGGATCGAATCGCCGTACTGATGGCCGGTCGGGCTGCCGAGTACATTGTCTATGGCCAGATCTCCACAGGCGCAGCCGACGATCTGACCCGGGCGACCGACATCGCCCGGCAGTTGATCACCCGTTTCGGCATGAGTGCCGAACTCGGTCAGTCGGTACTGGAACGGCAAAATCCTACCTATTTGGGCGAGCACATGGCCGGATTTGGCCAGAAGGACTATTCAGAGCAAACCGCGCGGGAAATTGACCTGGGCATCCGCGCCTTGCTCGAAGAAGCCTATAACCGTGCCAAAACGCTGCTCGACAGTCGTCGGGCCGACCTGGATGCCGGCGCCAGCCTGCTACTGGAAAGGGAAACACTGACTCCCGAAGAGTTCCCTCCATTGATGCCCCTCAAATCCTCCTTGACGTCGCCGCAACCGACACTGGCGCCCCCATAAGGATCAAACCTTGCCATCGCCAGTGCCTGGATCGGCACAGGAACCCGAACTTTTGAGGTTCGCCATGCTTGCGGTAACGCTGATCAATACGCTGGTGGTAGTCGTGGCTGTGGTTATCCACTACGAATGTCTGTTACGCCTGAACGACTGGCTACCCAGGCTCAAGCTTTGGAGTCGCTTCCGGATCGTCGTCGGGGTATTTGGCGCGCTCGTGGCCCATGCACTGGAAGTCTGGTGCTTCGCGCTGGTCTATTACCTGATGACACGCTCCGGCGAGTGGGGAGGTCTGAAGGGCAACTTTGACGGCTCGTTCATGGACTGCGTGTACTTTTCCTTCACCACCTTTACCACCATCGGTTTCGGCGATATATCGCCCATGGGCAAGCTCAAGTACCTGACCGGGTTGCAGGCACTGACCGGTCTGGTACTCATCTCCTGGACGGCATCGTTTTTGTTTCTCGAGATGCAGAAATACTGGAAGAGCAAATAGCGGCTTCGGGTGGACGACCGCTTCCACGGGGCCTAAGGCCCCATCTCCGTCCGTCGTACACCCTCCTCCCGGTTTACACATTAAGGGCTTGCCTGGGTTCTCAACATCTATGCTTGATACATCCATAGAGGGGGGCGTCATGTCACCGTTTGAGGTCCAACCCCGTCAGGATCATTACCTAAAGGTTGCCTGTTCCAACTGCAGCGTGCTGGAGTTGTGCCTGCCGATTGGCCTGACCGACCAGGAAGTAGAGCGACTGAACACCCTGATCATCCAGCGCGTGAAAGTCAAAAAAGGTACAGCGTTGTATCGCACAGGCGATCCATTGCGCTCGCTTTACGCGGTGCGCATAGGCTCCTTCAAGACCACTGTGCTGTCTCTTGACGGTCGCGAGCAGGTTACCGGCTTTCAAATACCCGGTGAGATGCTTGGCCTGGAAGCCATTAGCGAAGAGCGGCACACCTGCAACGCTTTCGCTCTTGAGGACAGCGAAGTGTGCCCCATCCCTTACGCCCAGCTGGAGAGGCTCGCACGAGAGTTGCCTTCGCTGCAGCACAACCTGAACAAACTCCTGAGCAGGGAAATAGTGCGTGATCACGACATGCTGATGTTAATGGGCAATATGAACTCGGACGAACGCCTGGCGGCCTTTCTGCTGAACCTGTCGCAGCGGCTTAATATGCGAGGTTACTCGTCCAGGGAGTTTGTACTGAAAATGCGTCGCGAAGAGATCGGCTCCTACCTCGGGCTGCGTCTGGAAACCATCTGCCGAGGCATTGCCCATCTGCGAGACCAGGCACTGGTCGAAATCTCTGGCCGTAACGTCAAAATCCTCGATATGGATGGGCTCAAGCATCTGGTCGCCGGCTGTCACCGGGACGCGCCTCTGTGATGCCTTCTTCTGGAGAACCGTCATGCACGCCATGGTTCTGCACACTCCCGGCCAGCCACTGCAACGGGAAGAGCGCACTCTCCCGACACCCGATGCGCAGCAACTGTTAATAAAAGTCCTGGCCTGTGGTGTGTGCCGCACCGACCTTCATCTGGTTGACGGTGAGCTACCACAAGCGGTGCTACCGCGAGTGCCAGGACATGAAATCGTCGGGGAAGTGACGGCGGTGGGAGCCAACGTTGCGGCCGACTGGATCGGCCAGCGGGTCGGCGTACCCTGGCTCGGATGGACCTGCGGCCAGTGTGAGTTCTGCCGCTCGGGCCGGGAGAATCTCTGTGATCAGGCACAGTTCACCGGTTGTCATCTGGACGGCGGGTACGCCGACTACACCGTTGCCGACGTGCGCTTCTGCTTTCCCATTCCAGACACTCTCTCGGCAACTGAAGCCGCGCCGTTGCTGTGCGCCGGGCTGATCGGTTTTCGTGCGCTGCAAATGGCGAAAACCGCACGCCATCTGGGCCTCTACGGGTTCGGCGCCGCGGCGCATCTGGCGATCCAGGTGGCGCTGGGGCGAGGCCAGCAGGTGTATGCCTTCACCCGACCGGGCGACAGCGAGGGCCAGGCCTATGCCCGAACACTGGGCGCAGACTGGGCAGGCCCCTCGGACCAGAAACCGCCACACCTGCTCGATGCCAGCTTGATATTCGCCCCCGTCGGTGCGCTGGTGCCGTTGGCGCTGGAGGCCACAGTCAAGGGTGGCTGTGTGATTTGCGCCGGCATCCACATGAGCGACATCCCCGCTTTTCCCTATCGACTGCTCTGGGGCGAACGCAGCGTGCGCTCAGTGGCGAACCTGACACGTGAAGACGGCACGGCGTTTTTTGAAGAAATCCAGCGCACGCCTGTGCACAGCGATGTCACCTGTTTTGCGCTGAACGATGCCAATCAAGCGCTGACGTGCCTGAGAGCGGGCGGGGTCAAAGGCGCAATCGTGCTCACTCCCTGACTGCCAAACCCGGCTGCCTGACCGCCAGAATACTGCCCGGCACCGAATAAAGGGCCCGTTCGGTGGTGCCGCCGATTAACCGATCAAACCCGACCCGGTGCACGGTGCCCATTACCACCACATCGGCCAGGTACTCCTCGACAAACTCACCGAGCACCTGAACCGGCTGGCCCATAATGAAGTGCCGACGCTCGGGTGGTACGCCATAGCGGTCGGCCAGGGCCACAAACGCAAGGTGCAAGGACTCACGCAGCTCGCCCACGACGTCCACGCCCCATCCGTGGTTGACCAGTGTTGCATCGCCATTGAAGACTGGCGACAGGTCATAGGCGTACAGCAAATGCAGCGGTGCGTCGCACTGCAGGGCAAGGGCGTTCGCGGTCTGAATGATGGTGTCGTTGAGGCCACTGATTTGGGTCTGTGGGTCGAAGGGGTCCACCGCCGCCACGATCCGATGAGGCAAACCGTATCGGGCCTGATTGACCAAGTGCACAGGCACCGGGCATTCACGCAGCAGGTGGCAATCGAGTGGCGTGATGAACACCCGTTTGAGCATCGGCTCCAACGCGGCGTCCTTGATCAGCAGGTCAGGCTTGAACTCCTCGATATACTTCAATATGTCCAGCAGTGGATGGGTAGTGAAGACCACTTTGACTGTCACCTTTAGCCCCAAGCCGCTCAGCCGCTGGATTTCTTCCGACAGCCACCGGCGATAGCGGCGCAGATATCCTTGATAAGCCGCCTCGTCGATTTTTTCCTCCCACAAATGGATGATCGGCACCGGTTCGATAAAGGCACACACGTTCAGCACCGCCTCACACGCCTTGGCCAGGGCGACGGCCCGCAGCAAGGCTGGGGACTTATGCAGGGTTCGGTCGGCGATCAGCAGCAAACGTTGATATTGACCCATCACACACCTCGGCTCGGCACCGGTCCATCCCACCGGCATGCTCCAAGACTGTGCTCATTTCCCCTCAGTCAGGTTGATTTACATCAAATCCGAGCGATTGAGGACGCCCACACCGAGTGTCTGATCCAGATCAGATTCGTTTATCGTCAGTGGCGTAAAAAGGTATGAACCGCGTGGCCTCTTGCCGCACGCGAACCTTTTACGTTGGATGGAGGATCGCACCATGCTCACTGTCAAAGACCACAACGAACGGGCCGCTGCTGCCTATGCAACGGTCACCGGAAAATACTGGATTGAAGCGCTCAGGGACGGCCGACATGTGCTGATCCGGCCGTTGACGGAAAAAGACCGCGAACGCGAATACACCTTTATCAAGCGCTTGTCCCCCGAATCCCGACATATGCGTTTTCTCGCGCAAATCAACGAGCCGGGTACGGCCATGCTCGATCAGTTGATGGATATCGACTGCAAGCAGCGCATGGCCTACATCGCCCTGGTCCATGAAGACGGAAAATTGATCGAAATCGGTATCAGTCGCTATGCCGCTACAGCAGAAAAGGAATGCGAATGCGCGATCACGGTTGCCGATGAGTGGCAGCACCAGGGGCTCGGTTCGGTGTTGATGGAGCATTTGATCAAGACCGCCCGCAAGAACGGTTTTCATCAGATGTATTCCATTGATGCCTCAAGCAATGCCCCCATGCGTGATTTGGCAAAATCCCTAGGGTTTGAGACCCATAACGATCCTGACGATGCCCGGCAGGTCATTCACCGCCTCAATCTGTAAAAAAAACGCCCCTCGGAACGCCAGACACCGGCGCTCCGAGGGGCGATTCCACGCTCATGACTGCAACAGGTTACTCGGTTTAATCGCCAGCACACTGCACGGCGACCGATGCAAGAGATGTTCGGCGGTGCTGCCCAAGAGTTTATTCAACCCTCTATGCTGCACCGTTCCCATGACGATGACGTCCGTCAGATGATTAGTCGCAAACTCGCAGATACTCTGCAGTGGCGCACCCTCGAAAAAGTGGCGACGATCAGGCTGCACGCCATGACGTTCGGCCAGGGCCGCAAACACCTCATGCTGAGCCTTTCCCAACGCTTCGTAGATGCCGGTGGCGAGGGGTAATGCGCCAACGCCCATATCCGTGGCGTACACCGCAGTCCAGTCATACACATGGACCAACTCAAGCAAGGCGCCGCACTGTTCGGCCAGCTTTACCGCCGCCTCGATGATCTGATCGTTGAACACCAAGTCCTGGTCTTCACTGCGCAACACATCGACGATCGCCAGAATGTTGCGTGGCCTTGGATTGCGGGCGTTGGTGACCAGATGCACCGGCACCGGACAATCACGCAGCAACTGCCAGTCCAGCGGAGTAAAGAAGATTCGCTTCAACGCGGACTCCTCCTGGGCGTCCTTGATGATCAGGGCCAAGGGCATCTCGTTGACAAAGTGAAGAATCTCTTCGTAGGGGTGTTGGACCCAGACCACTTCACAGGTGACTTCGACTCCATGTTTTTTCGCTAGCTCGCCTTGCTGTTCGAGCCATTGCCGATGGTTTTCCAGGTATCCCTCACGGGCCTGCTGGATTTGCTCAGGAGCGAATAGACCGGCCACGGCCAAGGCTTCGAGGTAATCGAACGCCACGATATGCAAGGGCAATTGCATCGCCAGAGCCAAGGCCGTGGCGCGCTCAAACGCCGGAGTACGGGCCATCGTTGGTGGGGCAATTAATAGTAAACGTTGAGTCTGCGACATAAGGCACCTCGGCACGCGGCCATCTCAATACGGTGAGTAGGACTCAAGGTTGAACGCTCCAGGCGCAGACGACTTGATCTTTATCAGCTCTATGCATGCTTCGCCTTGTCTTGATGGATACGGCGAGGCATCAAACGCCTCAGTGCAATAAGATGCCCGCCCACATCGCCAGCGTCAGCAATACCTGTCCTGGGATGACATAAGCGGCAAACCGTCGACCACCGCTGACCCAGGCCACCACGCATTTGCTCAGCGAATTGCTGCTGACAGCGATCAGCGTAGGGCCGGCAATGGCATCGAAGGGTAGCTGGCCGGCCTTGGCCAGGGAGGCAATGGACGCCGTTGAGGAGTGAGCATCGGCAAAACCGGTGAGGGCCGCAGTCAGCATCACACCCACCTGGCCAAAGTGACTGAGCATCACAGAAGACAGGAAGGTAATGCCGGTCATGGTCAGCGTCACGATCAAGGCCAGTTTGAGATTGAACGCACCGCCGACCTTGATCGGCTCATTGGCGCCCCCCATCGGCTTGGGAAACATCAAGCACACGCCATACAACGCCGTGGCGACGCCGCCGGATAACAACGACCCCCACATGCTCCGCAACAGGTCAGAATCGACCGTCCCGAGGATCAGGCCCACCTGAATCACTGTGGCCAGATTGGACAGCACCGCCGCGGCGCTCAGGACTTTGATGTTCGCCGGCTCCTTGGCGGCGATATGCCCCATGGCCGCGATGGTCACGGTACTGGAAGCGAACCCTGAAGCGATTGCACTGATCGGATAGCCGTAACGGGTCCCCACGGTGCGAACCGCGATATGCCCCACCGCACCTACCGCCATCAACAGCACGGTCAAGGTGCAAATGGTACGTAAATTGATTGCGGCATACAGCCCGATGAAGCGATCGGGCGCCAGGGGCAGCACCACCAGCGCGGTGATCAGCAATATCAGCCCATCGCGCATTTCCGCTTCGCTCAACTGGCTGCGTGCAAAGTGATGCAACCTCTGCCGGTAGGTCAGCAGTCCCGCCATCACCACGCCAATGGCAATGGCCAGCTCGGGCGCAGTGCCACACAACGCCCCCAGTACCAACACCGTGAGCAAGGCCACTTCACTGGTAACGCCTGGAACATTGCCGAGGTTTCGCCAATAAGCCACGGTGACCAGCAGCGCCAGGCAGATCGCAACAATCCCCAACAGCAGACCGCCGCCAACCTGCATGGCGACATAACCCAACAACGCGGTGATCGCAAACGTCCGTAACCCGGCACAGGCACGGCTGTCGCCCCGCCCCTTGTGGCGTTCTCGCTCAAGCCCCACCAGCATCCCGATCCCCAGCGCAGCGGCTGCATTGGCCATGCCGAAGGTTTCATTCATTGGATATGCACCTGGTCATGCCCTCCCAGACCTCAGCACTTATCTCGCGAGGTCAGCCTGCGCCCTTTGCACAACAGCAGGGCCAGATTGGTTCCCAGGCGCCTATCCGGTCAATGGTACCGTGGCGGCGGTTACTGGCCAGGCATGAGGCGCATCGATGCGCGCCTTGAGTTGCCTGACGAACGCCTCTGCTTCATCCAGACTGTCGAAACCCGCCTCCCACCCATCCATGTGTACGACCCAGCGGTGTCTTGCCAGTTGTTCGGTTATTTCAATGATCATAGCCAGCCTCGGTTCAAGCCCCGTAATCGGGTCTGTGGGCGGTGCGTCCTGGCTTCCAAAAACTCCATCACGACGTAATCGCGACCTTCATCACGCCGTCACGTTGATGAGCAAACAACTCATAAGTCGCTTCAATATCGTCCAGTTTGAAACGGTGGGTCACCAGCGGTGACAGATCGACGCCACCGCTGGCCACCACCGCCATCAAGCGGCGCATCCGCTTTTTGCCGCCGGGGCACAGCGTGGTCACGATGCTGTAATCCCCCAACCCCGCAGCGAAGGCATCCTGGGGAATCCGCAGGTCGCTGGAGTACACCCCCAGACTGCACAGGCCGCCACCGGGACGTAGTACCCGCAGGACGGACTCGAACGTGCCCTGAGTCCCCAGTGCTTCAATGGCCACATCGACACCCCGGTCATCGGTCAGGGCCATGATCTGTGCGACCACATCGCCGTCCTTGAAGTTGACCACATGGGACGTCCCCAGCCGTCGGGCAACACTCATCCGCTCGGTCACGGCGTCGACGCCGATGATGGTGGTCGCGCCTTTGAGGCGAGCGCCGGCCACGGCACAGAGCCCGATAGGACCGAGGGCGAACACCGCCACCGTATCGCCGATGCTCACCTCGCCCCGCCCCGGAAAACCCGGTGGACATGATGTCCGGGCACATCAGCACCTGTTCATCGCTGAGGACGTCCGGGATGGGACACAAGTTGGCCAAGGCATCCGGCACCCGCACGTACTAGGCCTGGCAACCATCAATGATATTGCCGAACTTCCAGCCACCGGTAGCCCGGAAACCATGGCGGGTATCCGGGCCATCCTGTGAGGCACAGCTACACAGACAGGCATAACTTTGGCCGCTGGGCGTGATAGCCCCGGCGATGACCCGCTGTCCTTCAACAAAGCCGCGCACCTGGGAACCCAGACGTTCGATAATGCCCACCGGTTCATGGCCGACGGTCAACCCTTTGGCCACGGGATATTCGCCACGCAGGATGTGCACGTCAGTCCTGCAGATCGTCGTCGTAGTAATACGGACCAGCGCGTCCAATGGGCCGATTTCAGGGATCGGTTTGTCATCGAGGACGATCCGGTTTTTCTCGACGAAGATCGCTGCTTTCATGGTGCCATGATGATCTCTCCCGCCCTGTACGAGGGCTTGAAATACGCACGAACCTCAGACTGCGCCGGGGTCGCGGACGAGAGATTGATCATGGTCAATAATTACGGGATTGGAGGTGTAGCAAACGACCGTATGTCGGGCGACGGGACCGGCCTCTCGCCCGTTTGATACAGATCAAGCTCGGGCGCCTGGCTAGCGGCACGATCAGACCATGGTTTCATGAGCTAACGACTCATCACTTCCATAGAAAACCGCCGACTTTGTGTCTACCCACGAGAGGTTTGTCATGTCTGGTCAATCACGTTTCATGCTGATCGTCTCGCCGCTGATGCAGCACAGTCCAGCCTTCGACAGAGCCGCGGCACTGGCCAAGGCTGCAGGTGCGGCGCTGCACATCGTGGCCTTCGACTACCTGGAAGGCCTGGCGACTGCCAGCCTGCTCAACGACCAGGCCCGCGAAGAGATGCGTCTGGGTTATATCGAATGTCACCGCTTGTGGCTGGAGGAACAGGCCAGGCCCCTGCGCAATATTGGCCTGGAGGTCACCACCGAGGTGACGTGGGTCGAACGCCCGCTCCAGGAAATCCTCATCCACCTCAAAGAACAACCCATAGAGTTGGTGATCAAATCACTGGAGCACGAATCACTGCTCTCACGGCTGATGTTCACACCTATCGACGTGCATTTACTGCGCGAGTGTCCGGTACCACTGCACTTCGTCAGTAACGCTACGCGTGCCTTGCCTCGTAAGGTTGTTGCAGCGGTCGATCCCTTCCATCGCGATGATCAGTACCAAGGCTTCAACGACCGGATACTCCACGAAGCGGTAAAACTGGCGAGCACCTGCAACGCCGAGGTCGACATCGTCTATGCTTATGACCTCTCATCCATCAGTGCGGACGAATTCGACTTCAACAACGTTTCGACCTTCTTCTCTTCAGGCAAAGCCAAGGGCGAAATTGCGATTGTCGGCATCGACGGCCTGCCTGACGGACTGGCGGCGATCAAGCGCGGGATGCTGGTCGCCTCGGTCTTTCAAGACCCCAAGGCCCAAGCCACCGTCGCACTGCAAGCGGCCATCAAAATGATCAAGGGCGAGCCGGTCGAGACGGATGTCTGGGTGCCCTTTCAGCTGATCACGCCGGAGCAGGTTGCCGTGTATGAGAAACATTATAAATAGCGTCCAACGCTAACCATTGACGCCGCTGTCCCGGTCAGGAATAAGCGGCGTTTTTCGTTGAGTGAATAGCGTTGCACCGCTACCGAAAGGCGACGCAAGGTTGCGGATGGCGCCAACCGCCTTGGCTGAGAGCCCGGGTGGCGTGGAAAGCCTGATCGAGCATCCGGCGATCATGACCCATGCGAACACTCCGGCAGAAACTCGTGCGCAGCTGGGTATTGGCGATGAGTTGGTGCGGTTGTCGGTGGGGGTTGAGTATGTGGCGGATTTGCGGGCTGATTTGGCTCAGGCGCTGGGGCGGGTTTGAGGGGGGGTTGAAAGGAGCCTTTGTGACCGGCTGCTTTCAGGCCAGAGTGTGTAAAAACACCTTCGCGAACCCCTTGCTATGATTTCTGAGGTTGCTGCTGGAACGCAGTGGACGTCAGTGGAATACCACACAAACGAAAAATGGACCCGAAGGTCCTTTTTTCTTTCCCCATGGAATTCATTGGAACCCCATGGAGCAATAATTGGAGCGGGAAACGAGACTGCATATCGCTGACTGACGGCTTCCCTCCAGGCAATCAACGACCGCTATGGCTCGAGGCTGTGTGAAAACATTTTAGAGCAGGTTTGACAGTCAGAACTGGAACGAAAATCGCGATCCTACGCAACGACGGCCTTTGTCGTTTAGGCTGCGACGCTACCGGCTGGCTGTGGACGGTTGCGGATGGCGCAATCCCGGCCTATGTTCCAAGCGAGGCATTGCCGGTGACTGGCGCGCGATGACTCGCGGCAGGTTGCTGTCCATCCAGTGAGGATTCCCGCAGCGAGGTGACCACATGCCGAACAACTCCCGCCCCGCCGTGCTCGAACTGATAGGCAATACGCCGCTGGTGCGCGTGAGCCGCTTCGATACCGGCACGTGCACGCTGTTCCTCAAGCTCGAATCGCAGAACCCCGGCGGTTCGATCAAGGATCGCATCGGCTTGGCGATGATCGACGCCGCCGAGCGCGATGGCCGCCTGCGACCCGGCGGCACCATTGTCGAGGCCACCGCCGGCAACACCGGCCTCGGGCTGGCCCTGGTCGGTCGTGCCAAGGGTTACCGGGTGGTGTTGGTGGTGCCGGACAAGATGTCCACCGAGAAGGTCCTGCACCTCAAGGCGATGGGCGCCGAGGTGCACATCACCCGCTCCGACGTCGGCAAGGGCCATCCCGACTACTACCAGGATGTTGCTGCGCGGCTGGCGCAGGAAATTCCCGACGCCTTCTTCGCCGATCAGTTCAACAACCCGGCCAACCCGCTGGCCCACGAGTGCAGCACCGCTCCGGAGATCTGGGCGCAGACTCAGCATGATCTGGATGCGATCGTCGTCGGCGTCGGTTCGGCCGGCACGCTGACCGGGCTGACCCGCTTCTTTCGCCGCGTGCAGCCGAACCTGGTCATGGTGCTGGCCGATCCGGTCGGCTCGGTGGTCGCCGAATACAGCCGCAGCGGCACCCTCGGTACACCCGGTTTCTGGGCGGTGGAGGGCATCGGCGAAGACTTCATTCCGTCTATTGCCGACCTTTCCAGCGTGCGCCAGGCCTATTCGATCAGCGACGAGGAAAGCTTCGATCATGCCCGCCAACTGCTGCGCGCCGAAGGCATTCTCGGCGGCTCTTCGACCGGCACATTGCTGGCGGCGGCACTGCGCTACTGCCGCGAGCAAACCGAGCCGAAGCGGGTGGTCAGCTTCGTCTGCGACACCGGCACCCGCTACCTGTCGAAGGTCTACAACGACCAGTGGATGACCGATCAGGGCCTGCTGCAGCGCAAGCGCTACGGCGATCTGCGCGACCTGATCGCGCGGCGCTTCGAGGATGGCCGGGTGATCAGCGTGGGCCCGGACGACACGCTGCTCACCGCCTTCCAGCGCATGCGCCTAGCTGATGTGTCGCAGCTGCCGGTGCTGGTGGACGGACAGCGGCTGGTCGGCGTGATCGACGAGTCCGATATTCTGCTTGGCGTGCACGAAGACGCTTCGCACTTCCGTATGACCGTGGCCAGCGCGATGACCGACAAGCTGGAAACCCTACCTCCCGGAGCCAGTCTGGCTGAACTGGAGGCGGTGCTCGACCGTGGGCTGGTGGCGATCATCGCCGACGCCTCGGGCTTCCACGGCCTGATTACCCGCGTCGACATGCTCAATCACTTGCGGAGATCCCTCGCATGAGTCAGCACGATGAAACTGGCGCGCCACGCGCCTTCGCCACCCGGGTGATCCATGCCGGACAGGTGCCGGACCCTACCACCGGGGCGCTGATGCCGCCGATTTACGCCAACTCCACCTACTTGCAACAGAGCCCTGGCGTGCACAAGGGCTTCGACTACGGGCGCTCGCACAATCCGACGCGCTTTGCGTTGGAGCGTTGCGTGGCGGACCTTGAGGGTGGCACCCAGGCCTTCGCCTTCGCCTCCGGGCTGGCGGCGATCTCCACCGTGCTCGAACTGCTCGACGCTGGCGCGCATATCGTCTCCGGCAATGACCTGTACGGCGGTACGTTCCGACTGTTCGACAAGGTGCGCCGACGCAGCGCCGGGCATCGCTTCAGCTTCGTCGATTTGACGGACCTGGCGGCATTCGAATCGGCGCTGCAGGACGACACGCGGATGGTCTGGGTCGAGACGCCGAGCAATCCCCTGCTGAGCCTCACCGACCTCGCCGCCGTCGCGCGCACCTGTCGCGAGCGAGGCATCATCTGTGTGGCCGACAACACCTTCGCCAGCCCGTGGATACAGCGCCCGCTGGAGCTGGGCTTCGATATCGTGCTGCACTCGACGACCAAGTATATGAACGGCCACTCCGACGTGATCGGCGGCATCGCGGTGGTCGGGCAGAACGCAGAACTGGGCGAACGCCTGGGCTTCCTGCAGAACTCGGTGGGTGCTATCGCCGGGCCGTTCGACGCTTTTCTCACCCTGCGCGGAGTGAAGACCCTGGCGCTGCGCATGGAACGCCACTGCAGCAACGCCCTGGAGCTGGCGCAATGGCTGGAGCGTCAGCCGCAGGTGGCGCGCGTCTATTATCCGGGCCTGCCGTCGCACCCGCAGCACGAACTGGCGCGGCGGCAGATGCGCGGTTTCGGCGGGATGATTTCCCTCGACCTGAACAGCGACCTGGCCGGCGCCAAGCGTTTCCTCGAGAGCGTGCGGATCTTCGCCTTGGCCGAGAGCCTGGGCGGGGTGGAAAGCCTGATCGAACACCCGGCGATCATGACCCACGCCAGCATCCCCGCAGAAACCCGCGCGCAGCTCGGCATCGGCGATGCGCTGGTGCGTTTGTCAGTGGGTGTCGAGGATGTCGAAGACCTGCGCGCCGACCTGGCCCAGGCGCTGGCGCGGATTTGAATAGATATTTGCAGGAGCGAATTTATTCGCGATAAAGGCGACACGGAGTTGTCCTTTTCGCGAATAAAAAGGCTGTTCACTTAAGCGGAGCGGCATTGCGATCCACTGTGTAGTGGTCAACTAATCCCGACTCACGCCGTGGTGCTGACCATCGAGCCCGACGTGCTGCTACTTTCGTCTCGCAACGCCTGAGTCAAGGCTGCTGTGGCCGTTGACAGTTCACCGCTGATGCTCGACACCTGGGACTGTGCCTGTGCCACGGCAGTCGCTTTAACGGCTGCGGAGTCCTTGCTTTTTTGCGCCGCGGCAACCTTCTGCATTTGCGCCTCCAACTGCTTTTGCAACTCGGCAATCTGTTTTTTCAGCTGCTTGACGGTGTTCGATTCCGTGCTGCTACTGCTACTGCTGCTTCCACCGCCGCTGGCAGCACCGGCAGCACCGGCTTTCGCGGTGGAAGTCGCCGTCGCACTGCCCGAAGCAGCCGTGGTGGTGCTGCTGGTATCGGTGCTGTCGGTACTCGACGTTTTAGCCGTGGTGGCGAAGGTTACGGAGCTGAGTGTGGAGTTACTGATACTGACCATTGCGTTCCATCCAGATAGAGAAGTGGTGAACTTATGATCGGCGCAGCCATAGCGATATTTAGACGTATCGTGTAACCACTTTGTTTTCGTTTTGGTACATGGAAGTGATACCGACAAAAAGTCGCTGAGCGCTTTATCGAGCGTCAACAATTGGGCATCATGGGTGGTTGCCCAACTCGCCCCCTCTAAGCGGTTCTGAATGAACTCGACGACCTTGCTTCTCTACACTTCAAGTTGTTTTATCGGAGCCCTGATTCCGGGGCCGACGTCCTTGCTGGCCATGGCCAACGGCTCCTCTAGAAACGGTCGGTTGGTCGCCGTCGGAATGGTAGGAGCGGCACTTTCGGATATTCTGGTCATCGCAGCCGTCGGGTTGGGGTTGGGCGCCATGCTATTGGCTTCACAACAGCTCTTCGTGGCGTTGAAATGGATCGGAATCTGTTATTTGGCATGGCTCGGCATCCAGTTGTGGCGTAGCGCGCCACAAGCCCTTGGCGAGTCCGGGATCACTACGACTTCACGCATGAGCGAGGTATTTTGGCGCAGCTTCTCGGTGGCGATGACCAACCCCAAGGTGTTGCTGTTTTTCACCGCGTTCCTGCCTCAATTCATAGACCCGAGCCAACCCACCCTCCCCCAGTACGCGGCGCTGGCTATTGTTTCGGCCTGCGTTGACGTGATGGTGATGGCGCTTTATGCAGTAGGCGGTGTGCAAGCAGCCAGGATTCTCACTCAAACCGGGATGAAGCGGCTGAACCAGTGTTGTGGTGCGACTATGTTGTCCTTGGCGGTATTCCTGGCCCTGTATCGCAATGCATGATTGCCTCTTGCCAACTACGGCAGACGATAACTCCTTGTGCGCGTCACCATGGTCCATGCCCATGGCGATGCCTGGCATTGCGAGCCGTGGCTCAGGGCACCAGAACAGCAGCCCCCTCGAACCGGCCAGCACGTAGGTCGGCCAGCGCTTGGTTGGCGTGAGTCAAAGGATAGCGATGGGTCCGGGTGACAATGCCGATTTCCGGCACGAGTCTCAGGAAGTCAAGGCCGTCGCGGCGGGTCAAATTGGCGACCGATAACAGCACCCGCTCCCCCCATAGCAGTGCATAGGGAAAACTCGTGACATTACTCATATGAATGCCTGCACAGACCACTCGCCCACCTTTGCGAACGGCTTTGAGGGCAAGGGGGACAAGCTCCCCCGCCGGGGCAAAGATGATCGCAAGGTCCAGTGGGTCCGGCGGCGCTTGATCCGAACCACCGACCCATATAGCGCCTAGTTGCCTGGCAAAGTCCTGTGTGCCGGTATCGCCCGGGCGAGTGAAGGCATATATCGACCGGCCCTGCCATTTGGCGACCTGCACCAGAATGTGTGCCGCCGCGCCGAACCCATACAAACCGACTCGCTCGCCCTTGCCGCCCATCACCAATGCTCGCCAGCCGATCAAGCCCGCACACAGCAAGGGTGCCAGCGACTCATCACTCCCCGCCTCTCCCAACGGAAATACATAGCCAGCCTCGGCGATAACCGAGGTGGCGAATCCACCGTCAAGCGTGTAACCGGTAAACAGCGGACGGTCGCATAGGTTCTCGCGGTGCCCGATGCAATAAGGACACGCGCCACAGGTATGGCCCAGCCATGGCACCCCGACACGCTCGCCCTTCGACAACGTTGTAACCCCGGCCCCAATGGCATCGACACGCCCTATAATTTCGTGACCAGGGATGATCGGCAGGTGAGGATCGGGCAACTCACCGTCTACAACATGCAGATCGGTGCGACACACACCGCAGGCTGTCACCTTGATCCGTATCTGACCATAACCGGGTTGCCGATCCGGGAGCTCCGTCCATTCCAGCGGCGCACCCAGCGTCTTCAAAACCATCGCGTACATGAGGTTACCCTCCGTTCGGCGGCATATTGCCGCAAGGCATTGCGCCACGTGTTTTTTTCAGTGTCCTGGCATCGTATGCGCCTTGGCGATCTCATCTGGCGTGCGAAACAGGCAAGCCTGGCGCCACTAATACGCTTATTTATTTGCTCCAAGTGTCGCAATGTAATTAGCGACTGCTACAGCATCAGACTCAGACAGGGAGTGAGTGACCTGCTTCATCAGGGCTCCACGGGGACGCTGGTCGGTCAGCTGAAAAACCTTGATTTGACGGATCAGATAATCGGCATGCTGCCCCGCCAGACGCGGAAACTGACCATTGCCCTGGCCATCAGGGCCGTGACAGGAATTGCACTGAATCACGCCTGACTCCGGCAAACCTTTGCGAAAGATCGATTCACCGCGCTCGTTAACTGCACCGGCGTCGGCCTTCATGGGGCTTTGGCTCGAAAAATAGTCTGCTAGTTCGCCAATCTGGGTGTCGGTCAAATGAGTAAAGCCCCACATGTTGAGTGCCCGTCTCATCGCTGCGCGCATGGCCCTTGAAGTCAGTCAGCTGCAGCTTCAGGTACTCCTTTTGCTGGCCAGCCAGCTTGGGAAACATGGGAGAGGTAGACTCTCCCGTCACCCCATGGCACATGGCACAGACCTTGGTTGCCATGGCTACACCGGACATGGTCGAATGCTTTTCGGGCTGTCCACCCTCTACACCTGCACACCCCGCGAGTGCAGCAACACAGAGGGAAAGGATGAAGCTTGATTGCTTGAAAGCACCCGTCATGTCAACTTTCTCCGGTTTTTTTCTACGTCTCGGCTCTCAACACATCAAAGCGCATACCACAGGTAAACAAAGGTTGTGTTGTTGTCGCTGGCATTACGGCCGTTTCCGTCGTAGTTGTTCGTGGCTCCCAAATAGCGGGTGAAGTAGTTGTATTGAAGCCCGAGCCGCATGTTCTGCATCAGCAACCAAAAAACCTCTGGCGCCCACATCCGCGTATCGGGTGAAGAATTTGCACTGTCCGGGTACGCCGTGGCATCCGCGCTGCCATTAACATTGGTATAGGCCAGACTCGCACCATATTTGGCCCGGTACACATAACTGCCCTTCAATTTAAACGATCTGAGCGAAGCCGGTCCGTCATAGAGCGTCTGGGTGTCATCGTTGATTTTTTCTTTGACATACCGTATCTGGGCACTAAATGCATGAGGATCAAGGAGGTACTGGTACTGGGCATCAAGGCCCACATCTTTATATTCTGTACTCCCCTGGCTATAGACAGGATTATTGGAATCGTCCAGGGGAAGAATCTTGGCATTCATCGCAAATGCGCCAAGCATCACGTTCTGGGCGCCCCACTCGTGCGTATAGGCCAGCCTCAGATAAGGACTTGAGCCGTCCATATACGTTAATGGATGGTAGGTATCCCCTTTTTTGTTACCCAGGCTCAGAAAAGACCAATCTCCCTTTGCTGTTTGATAAGAGGTCAGTTCTACATAAAACGACTTATTCAGGTAGGCATATGCACCGATGCCGGCAACCTGCTGTGCCAATGCACCTTCAATCATGGTCGAAACAGGAACGCCACCAAACGCTCCCAGTGTCGAACTGACATACGGATAACCCCAAGCAGGCGTGCTGTTCCAGACATCCTGAACCGTAGGGTTGTTATTTAGGGTGATGCCCCAGATGAAATCGTGCATGGCGTCAACGCTTTGATCCGCGTAGCGCAGATCAAAATTGTCTGAGCCCAAGTGCCCCACCCAGTTGCCAGAGGCATCCTGATGGTCATACGAACTGTAGGTATACTGGGCAAAACCACCGATGGTGTCAGTCAGTTTCCCTCCTAAAAACACGCTTCCGTAGTCCAGGATGAATTGCTTGTCTTTGGCTGAAATCGAGCCGCCCGCACCGTCGCTGTTGTTCCGCGTAGAGGTGAGGTCGCCAACCACCATGGCTGCCAAGGGATTGGTTTGTGTGCCATTGGTGTAACCCGTCAGCTTGAACAGCCGCCCATAAGGCGTCAGTTCAGGAAATTGTCCGCCTGCGTGGCAGGCAATGCAGCTCTGCCCTGTTTGACGGGCGTAGGACGGAAGGGCCTGAGCGGACTGACACACTATCAGGAGCAACAGCGCACCCAGCGTATGCGTCCGGGCATCACGCCTTGCGTAATTAGACCGGCTGCCACTTATGCGGCAGCAACTCGTCAATCTCACTCGCCCGCTGCGTCGGCAGTCGCGTGAGAACGTCCTTCAGATAGGCATACGGATCATGGCCATTCAGCCGCGCAGACTGGATCAAGCTCATGATCGCTGCCGCCCGCTTGCCGCTGCGTAACGACCCTGCGAAGAGCCAATTCTTGCGTCCAAGAGCCCATGGTCGGATCTGGTTCTCGGCCCAATTGTTGTCTATGGGTACGGCCCCGTCATCGAGGTAGCGCGACAGAGCTGCCCAGCGTTTCAGGCTGTAATCCAGTGCTCTGCTGATAGCTGAACCTTCGGGCACGAGATCGCGCTGGGCGATCATCCAGGCATGCAGTGCATCCATCACAGGCACAGCCTTTTCTTGCCGTATTCGACGGCGTAAATCCGGTTCCAGGTCGCGGACTTCACTTTCGATTTCGTAAAGCAACTGGATGTAGCGCAGGGCTTGCTCGGCGAGCATGCTCTTGTTGGTGGCATGCAGTTCGAAGAACTTGCGCCGCGCATGGGCCATGCAGCCGATCTCGGTCACACCGAGTTCGAAGCTGGCCTTGTAACCACCAAAATCATCGCAGACCAGCTTGCCCTTCCAGCCTTGCAGGAAGTTGCGAGCATGCTCACCGGCGCGGCTGGGGCTGAAGTCGTAAACGACTGCCGCTGTTTCGCAGAATTGGCTGGTGGCGTAGGCCCAGACATAAGAGCGATGGGTTTTCTTTGAGCCCGGAGCGAGCATCTGAACCGGTGTTTCATCGGCGTGGATGACCAGCTGCCCGAGCACTACGTCGCGCAGCGCATCGACCAGAGGCTGCAACTGCACGCCAGTAACGCCAACCCATTGAGCCAAGGTTGAACGCGGAATTGCCAAGCCAGCCCGACCGAAAATCGATTCCTGGCGGTAAAGAGGCAGATGGTCAGCAAACTTGGCGATCATGACATGGGCCAGCAACCCGGCGGTCGGGATGCCCTTGTCGATGACCTGCGCCGGAACGGGGGCCTGGATCAGCGTTTCGCAGTCATCGCACACCCACTTGCCACGGACATGGCGTTCAACGGTAAACACGCCGGGCGTGTAGTCCAGCTTCTCGCTGACGTCTTCACCGATGCGTTTCAGTGCGCAGCCACATGGGCAGTGAGTATTGTCGGGCTCGTGATGGATCAACGTGCGTGGAAACTCTGCCGGCAACGCAGTGCGCTTAGGTTTTTGCTTTTTTTCGGTCGCCGCTGGCACTGCTTGCAAGGCCTGAAGCTCTGCTTCAATCGCCGCGATATCGGTATCGATCAAGTCATCGAGCAAGCTGGCCTGCTGCGGATTCAACTGCTCGCTGCGCTTGGCAAACTTCAAGCGCTTGAGTTGTGCGATCTCGTGGGTCAGCTTCTCGATCACCGTTTGGTCGCGGTTGATCTTCTTGCCCATAGTGTCGACCTGCGACAGCAACTGCGCTGCCAAGGCACGCAGTTGGTCGGGAGACATTTGGTCGAGATTGGGCGAAGAAGTCATGCTGCGGATTTTGCCAGAGCGGGCAATTCACAGCGATAGACCGATAGGCTAATGGTGGCCTTTAAAGCAGTGTGATCGCGCTGCCGGAACCCACGCGTTGCCATGGCAGGCCCAGCACCAAGGCTTGAAGTTGCTCGGCATCCAACTCCATCTCAGAGCCATGGCGAATGCCTGGCCAGTGAAACTTGCCTTGGTTCAACCGGCGAGCAGCCAGCCAGATTCCGAAGCCGTCATGCACCAGCACTTTCATGCGAGTGGCGCGGCGATTGGCGAACAGATAAGCACAGTGCGGCTTCGCCGCACCAAACACCGCGATCACTCTGGCCAGCGCAGTCTCGGTACCCGCTCGCATATCCATCGGTTCGGTGGCGAGCCAGATGGCATCGATGCGGATCACAGGGCAAGCCCCCGGATGAAGCGGGCGCACCCTTCGGGATCGCAAGTTGGCCATTTCACTGTGAGCGTTTGCTGACCGAGCGGTAATTCAATGATCGCCGACGCTTCGGTCTTTCGTTTTGGTTCGACTTTCAAAGCAATGAAGGCTGGCAGCGCGACTGCCTGTTGATCACGATAAAGCGGTATCCACCGGCGAACGACATTGGCGTTGATACCGTGCCTCATCGCAATAGCCGCCACGGAAACACCGGGTTGTTCGCACTCTTGGACGACTTGGGTTTTGAAGGATTTCGGGTAGGACTTACGTTGGCGCATGGCGATCCTGGCGTTAAGGGTAATTGCGTCCGCTTAAAAATACGCGGACACAATCGCCCTTATCGGCCGGGCTCGGAAGGTGTGTTCGCCGGCCCCTTACGACCCAGCGTTGCGCCTGGTTGCCAAAGTGCCCGAAAAAAACGTGACCACGCCGCTACCGGCCCCCAGAGGAATCTGCCTGCCTTTGCATACATTTCGATTGCCCCTGAAAAGAAGCTGTCAAATGGCATAACCGCGGGCTGAGCCTAGCTAAAAGCACATGATTCACAAGTACAGCCTTAGGAACTACAGGATTGCCAAGAACACACCGGCCTTATCCTAAACTGCTTTTACCAGAACACTCCGCCAGGCATCCAAGTTGCCCGAGGTCTCAGCATGCTACCTGTCACTTTGGCAAACATCCTAGTCGTCATAGCTGCCGTGATCATCCATTACGAGTTCCTCCTGCGCCTTAACTGGCTGATGCCACGAATTAAGGTCCGGCACCGTTTGCGAATTATCTTCGGTGTATTTGGCGCACTGACTGCCCACGCAATCGAAGTCTGGTGCTTTGCGCTTGCCTATTTTTTGATGATTCGAACCGGGGACTGGGGAGCGCTGGAAGGACGTTTCGACGGCAGTCTGATGGACTGTGTGTATTTCTCGTTTACGACCTTTACCACCATCGGCTTCGGTGATATCGAGCCTGTAGGCAACCTTAAGTACCTGACAGGGCTGGAGGCTTTGACGGGTCTGGTACTGATCTCCTGGACGGCCTCGTTTCTCTTCATTGAGATGCAGAAATATTGGAGAGCCAGTTGATGGGGACCTTGTAGCCTTACGCTGGCTGCTTCCATCGACGCCTACCCGTTTCTGGCAGGAACGTCATCACCACTCGTTGACCACAGTCAATCGAGCTAACCGTAACGAACCTAAACGGTGACAAATAAAGCCCCGACCATTACAATTTGATTATCATCGATCGATTTAGGGTACCGGTAATTCCATGGAAAATAAGACTGCACGACTGACTGTGCTCATTGATCCCGTCAAGAAAAAAGCCCTTGAGGAGCTCTGCGCATCTCAAGACCTGACCCCTTCACAGGTCGTCCGTCAGCTTATTCGAGACTACCTGGAGACACATGGCGTGTCCTATTCGACCAAAAGCAGAATTGCGGCCAATGGTAAGTGATTCAATCGCGAATGGGCTGGCAAGACGGAAGCCAGCTCATCGCACTCTCTACAAAGCTCCAAATCAGCTCTAGCCTGGCGACCTGTCGGGTTCGACATAACTGCCCAGTGCAGCATTGAAATCAGCATGGTAATGCTCTGAACCGAGTGCTTGGAGTATCCCTGCTTTGTCGAGCTTGCCGAGGACTTTCTCGTTGGCTTCACACAGTTTTACGACAATGCTGCGCTTACGTAATTGCTCAATGACTTCGAGCAGTGTTTGTAAGCCCGTTATATCCATGAACGGTACTCGCTTCAGACGAATAATTAATGTCCCTGGATCCGTGTGTGTTTGAGCCAGAACGCGCTCAAAGGTTTCTGCGGCGCCAAAGAAGAGCGGCCCCTCAATGGTATAAACTAAAACGCCAGGCGGAAGATGAACACGGCCATTGATCCGTAACTCAGCCTCAAGCTCTTTATCGACCATTTGCTGCACCTCGACAGAAGACGCCATCCGACGCATGAATTGCAGCATGGCGAGAATGACACCAATGTTCACAGCGATCGCTAAATCGCTGAATACTGTCAGGCTGAAGGTTATTAGAAGTATCGCAACGTCAGCTTTTGGGGCTCGCTTGACCATGCGTTTGAAGTGCTTCAACTCACTCATGTTGTAAGCTACCACAAATAAGATTGCCGCCAACGCACACAGTGGAATATCCGAGGCCAAAGGCGCCAAGAAAGAAATCAATACAATCAATGTTAGAGCATGTGCACAACCCGCAATTGGGCTGGTCCCACCATTACGGATATTGGTAGCTGTCCGAGCGATCGCCCCTGTCGCAGCAAAGCCGCCAAACAAGGGCGTGACCAGGTTAGCGATACCTTGGCCGATCAACTCCTGATTGGAGTCATGTTTGGTCCCCGCCATACCGTCGGCGACAACAGCAGACAGTAATGACTCGATGGCCCCCAGCATCGCGATCGCGAACGCCGGGCCAATCAACTCAATCACCCGCGGTATTGTTATTTCAGGAAGGCTTATTGCAGGCAATCCTTGAGGTATACCACCAAAAGCACTTCCAATCGTTGCAACGCCCGCGAACTGAAAATAAGACTGTGTTGCCGTCACAACGACCATTGCTATCAAGGGCCCCGGCACACGTCTTATGCCAGGTATTTTGGGAGCCGTGATCACCAGCACCAGACTCAAAAGCGCTAACAGTGTTGTGGGCACATGAAGACTGGGGAGTGTCTGAAGCAGGTGCCAGAGTCGCTCATGGAAATATTCACCGCTGATTTTCGGCAAGCCGAAAAAGTCTTTCCATTGCCCCACCCAAATGATCACACCAATGCCGGCAGTGAATCCGGCAATCACCGGGTCGGGAATGAACTTGATGATGGCCCCAAGCTTGGTGATACCGAGCAATAACAAGATCGCCCCTGCCATCATCGTTGCTATCTGCAAACCGCCAACACCGTATTTAGCGGTCACGCCAGCCAAAATGACGATGAATGCCCCTGTCGGGCCAGCTATCTGAAGACGACTCCCCCCGAAGAGAGAAACCAAGAGACCACCGATAATGGCGGTATAGATCCCTTGCTCAGGCTTGACGCCTGACGCGATCGCGAACGCCATGGCCAAGGGCAGCGCCACCACACCCACGATGACCCCAGAGACCAGATTCCGAAGCCAGTGCTCGCGCCCTAACAGGCCCGCTTTCCAGGCTTCTTGTATCGCAATCATGACTAGCCTCTCTCTAGTGTCATGTGCATAATATTCACATGTAGTGATAATAGCAAAGCAATAGAACTACCCTTGCAGGGCACCAGCGACGCTGAAAATCCGGTGCTGAGAGGTCAAAATCATGCTCATGGACAAAAATGAGCCCACGCTCGGAGACTCGCATGAAGCGCGAAGACGTCAAAACCAAACACGGTGAAGGTATTCACTTCGACACCCATGTGATAGCTAACCCGGCCAACACGAACGAGTGGATTATTCTTTTCAAAAAGGAGGCGGGAAGAAGTTACTTTCTGGTCAATGACAACGAGGAAATTGAGTCATTTGGGCACTTGGATGACCTGATCCATGAGCTTCGGGACATTGGCATCAAGTCTGCTGAAATTCACTTTTGATTGTTCCTCTCTTGGCGTTTGATCAGGTCAGTAAAGTTCGAGCATCTGTCTAGTAAGTGAAATACCTGACGTCTCTTCCGTATCGCCAGCTCAACCAGAGCTGGCGATTTTTTATACAGCAACAGCGGGACCTCGACCCACTCCCAGCTTTCATAGCGCAAAAATTTTCGTCAACACAGACGCAAACTCAGACCCCACCAGCGGCCAACTGTATGTGACATTTGTTATTTAAATAAAAGAATTTAATGACCTCAGGTTGAGGGCGCTAAAACTCATTATTTCCAACGGTCGCGGTCGTAAGCTGTTGGTAATACCCGAGGGTATACATGCGGCGCTTCAATGCGTTCTTTGAGCTTAGCCGCATAGTTTCTGGCACCGTGTTCATTGCGAAACTGAATTCGCTTGGTACCCACACACACGGACCATAGTTCTTCACTCTGACTAGACAGATGCTCGATCTTGACTGGCATAATGACACTCTAAGGAAAAAGAATTCAAAAGTGAATTTCAGCAACCTTGATGCCGATCTCTCGAAGCTCATGAATCAAATCATCAAGATACCGGAATGGCTCGATTTCTTCATTGTCATTGACCAGAAAGAAGCTTCTTCCAGCATTCTTTTTGAAGAAGACAATCCACTCTTGGGTGTTAGCCGGGTTGGCAATCAAATGGGTGTCAAACTGAATGCCTTCATCGTGTTTGGTTTTTACGTCCTCACGTTTCATGCCGGTCTCCGAGCGCTCACGTATTTCTGTTCTCATGCATGATTTTGCTTCCCGGCAACGGATCAGCAGGCATCGCTGATGCCTGAGGC
The DNA here is from genome assembly GCF_056680425.1 of Pseudomonas sp. ASL3. Taxonomy (NCBI): domain Bacteria; kingdom Pseudomonadati; phylum Pseudomonadota; class Gammaproteobacteria; order Pseudomonadales; family Pseudomonadaceae; genus Pseudomonas; species Pseudomonas sp. ASL3. The sequence continues at coordinate 2,373,518 of NZ_CM155281.1, forward strand.
AAGGGCGAGTCGATTGCCTTTTTATTATCACTGCATGTTAATATTATGCACATATAATCCCTCAGAGGCTAGTCATGGCTGGAATCCATGAAGCACAGGAAGCAGGCCGGCCCGAGCGAATGTGTTGTCTGTACAGGTACCGAAATGGCTAGTTTGAATTTTAAGGACGCAAGTCATCATGCGGAAAACAGGTACTGAGATGCCCGTATCGCTCAGCCTCTCAGCCTTGGAACCAGGTCAGCGGCTGACGGTGGGCCTTGAGCAATGCGTTGTAGTCCAGCAACGAGAAACGAAGATCTACCAGGTTGTGTTCGACTGTAAGTCACCTAAGACATCAAGAATTTTTTGGGCTGAGGATGAATGGATTTTTATCGGGCGGCACAAGCAAAACGCTGAGACAGACCCTTCGCTTGCTCCATTTGTATCAACGCTAAAGACAGGGAAATAAATATCCCCTGCATCGTTCTGAAAGCAGAAACAGAAATCAACCTAGTGGCGTGGGCCAGAAACAACACCGCCAGGGTCATTCTGCGTGGTGGGCTCAGTCAGGTCTGTCTGGTGCTGTGGCTCAGCGCAGGAATGTCAGGACTTCGCTGAGCAACAGTTCGGGGACTTCTTCGGCAATGTAGTGGCCGGCCGGCAGGGGCTTGCCGCGTACATCAGTCGCCACTTGCTGCCATTCCTTAAGGGGGTCGAAGCAGCGGCCGACGGTGCCTTCGGCGCCCCACATCACCAGCAGCGGCAGCCTGAGGTGATTGCCGGCCGCGATGTCGGCGCGGTCGTGTTCAAGATCGATGCCGGCGGCGGCGCGGTAATCCTCACAAATGGCCTGGGCGACGCCCGGCAGTTTCAGGCAGCGCAGGTATTCAGCGAAGGCTTCGTCGGTGAACGGCGTGAGGCCGGTACTTCGGCTGCCCATGACGCTGCGCAGGTAGAGTTCCGGGTTGGCTTCGATCAGGCTTTCCGGCAATGGTGCCGGGCGGATCAGGAAGAACCAGTGCCAGTAGGCGCGGGCGAAAGTTTCGTCGGTCTGGGCGTACATCGACAGAGTGGGAGCGATGTCCAGCAGTACCATGCGCTGCACGGCCTGGGGATGGTCCAGGGCCATACGATGGGCTACGCGGGCGCCACGGTCGTGGGCCAGCACTGAGAACTCATTGAAACCAAGGCCTTGCATCAGCTCGAGGCCGTCGCGAGCCATTTCTCGCTTTGAATAGTTGGTGTGATCGTCATTGGCCGGCGGTTTGCCGCTGTCGCCATAACCCCGCAGATCGGCAGCGACCACGGTGAAGTGTTCAGCCAATTGTTCGGCGACCTTGTGCCAGATGACATGGGTCTGCGGGTGGCCGTGCAGCAGGAGCAGGCCCGGACCCGCGCCTCCGAGGCGGTAGCTGATGTCCACGCCGTTGACTCGGCGCTGGTCTTTATGGAATCCGGCGAACATTGAGCGACTCCTCATGATTGTCGCGTACATCCTGAAACCCTTGGCCGCTGGGGGCAAGGCGTAAACCGTGGTGGCCTTGTTCATGAAATGTGTTGGAGCGCACAATCGTGATCAGTTCCCTCATTCAAGCCTTTAAAATGATCAAATCAAACAATTGATGTGATTTTTTCAATCATTACACTTGCGAAGCATGCGTGAATCGATCACTCTCATTCCAATTACAACAAAACGAGAGAAATTTTCATGAAATTTCACGGCATCGTTCCAGCTTTAGTCACCCCCTTCACTGCCGACCAGCGCCTGGATGAAAAAGCCTTGCGCGGCCTTGTCGAAAACCTGATCGAAGCCGGTGTTCATGGCCTGTTTGTCCTGGGAACCAATGGTGAATTCTTTGCCTTGTCCGACGAAGAAAAACTCGAAGTCACACGCATCACGATCGACGCCTCAGCAGGCCGTTTGCCGGTCATGGTCGGTACCGGGGCATTCAGTACCTGCGAAGTGATCGAAATGAACAAGCGCGTCGAAGGCATGGGTGCCAACGCGTTGTCCGTCATCACCCCGTACTTCAATGCCGTCAGCCAAACGGAACTGATCAAGCACTACGAGGCCATCGGCGACGCCACCTCGTTACCGGTGATGATGTACAACATTCCGGCCAAGACTGGCATGTCCATCGGCATGGGCGCCGTCGCCACATTGTCCCAGCATCCACAGATCAAAGGCATCAAGGACAGCGCCGGCAACTTCGACAACCTGGTGCAGATGATCAAATACCGCAGTGACGATTTCGCGGTGTTCGCCGGTACGGACTCCTTGATCTACTGGAACTTGCTCGCCGGCGGCGATGGTGCAGTGGCCGCCACCGCCAACGCCGTGCCGCATGTGGTCATGTCCATTTGGAACAACTTTCAGGCCGGTAACCATGAAGCCGCCAAAGCCGCTCAGGAACTGCTGCGTCCGCTGCGGGATGCCTTCGCGCTGGGCACCATGCCCTCGGTGCTGAAAAAAGCCACCGAGCTGTTGAACGTGCCGGTTGGCGCCTGCCGCGCCCCGGTCGCACCCCTCGACGCGGCGACCTTGCAGAAACTCGAAGGCCTGCTTGCCGTTTACCGTCACAACGCCTGAGGGAGCTGACATGTCCGCGATCTATCACTTCCAAACCGTCAAGAACATCATCCACGGCCCTGGCAGCCTGGAGCAGTTGGGCGACAAACTGTATCTACTTGATACCCCGCTCAAGCAAGTGGTTCTGGTCACCCAGCACGCCATGCACCGCCTCGGTGTCACCGCGAAGATCAAAGCGCAGTTCGCGGCGCGCGGCATCGCCGTGCATATGATTGATAACGTCGAGATCGAGCCGACGCTGGAAAATATCGAGCGGGTCTTTCGCGAGGAGGTAGCCCCTCATGCACCGGACGCGTTGATCGCCGTGGGTGGCGGCAGCGTTCTCGACGCGGCCAAACTGTTCGCGGTGATGCTGACCAACGACACCCCGCTCAAGGACCTGCTCGGGATCGATAAGGTTGGCAACCCAGGCAAGCCGATGGTGCTGATTCCGACCACCTCGGGCACCGGCTCCGAAGTCACGCCCAATGCCATCGTCACCCTGCCCGATGAAGAGTTGAAGATCGGTGTCGTCAGCCGTCACTTGTTGCCGACCCTGGTCATCCTCGACCCCTTGCTGACCCTGAGCCTGCCCACGGCGATCACGGCCGCTACCGGCATGGATGCCTTCACCCATTCGTTGGAATCGTTCATTTCCACCAAAGCCAATCCGCTAAGTGACACCTTTGCCCTGGAATCCATGCGACTGATCGCCGGCAGCATCGTTGAGGCCTATCAACAGCCCGACTCGGTGCGTGCCCGTGGCGATATGCTGCTGGGTTCGATGTATGGCGGCCTGGCACTGACCGGTGCCGGCACCGCTGCGGTCCATGCCCTCGCCTATCCGCTGGGCGGCAAGTTCCATGTCACCCATGGCGTCGCCAATGCGATGCTGCTGCCGCATGTCATGGCCTTCAACATGGACAGCTGCGCCGACCGCCTCAAGCGCGCCGCCTGTGTCTGTGGCGTGGCCCTGGAGAGCGATAGCGACGAGCGTGCCGCCAGCAAACTGATCGAGCAGATCAGCGAATGGACCTCGACCCTGAACATCCCGCAAAACCTGCGCGAATTTGGCGTAGCAGAAGAGCATCTGGCGGAAGTGGCAGTGGCTGCGTCCAAGGTGACTCGCTTGATGGCCAACAATCCCAAAGCCCTCAGCCTCGACGATATCCAGCAGCTTTATCGTCGTCTGCTGCCGTGAGTAACAAGCCCATGCCGCGCCTCCTGATCATTGCCGACGACCTCTCCGGGGCGGCTGACTGTGCCGCCGGTTTCGCCAGCCGGATGCTCACCCAGGTGGTTCTCAACCAAGTAGTGCTGGATGCCAACGCTGAGGTGATCGCCCTCGACCTTGACTCTCGGCGCCTCGATACCCGAGCGGCCGCGGCGGCCAATCGGAACGTGCTGGCGATTGCGCAGCTGGGCAACCTGCCGCTGTACAAAAAGATCGACTCCACCCTGCGTGGCAACGTGGCGAGCGAAGTCGCCGCGTTGCAAGCCATTCGCGGCATGGCCTTGGTTGCTCCGGCGTTTCCGGCCATGGGCAGGACGACAGTGGGCGGGGTTCAACAGGTCGACGGCATTTCGGTCGATCAAACGGACGTCTGGCGCAATGAGCATCTCAGCGGCACGGCCAACCTGGTAGAGCTGTTGATGGCGCAAGGTCTGCGTTGTGCGTCGCTGTCTCTCAATGAAGTCCGGGACACTGCCCGATTGCACGCAGATCTGATCATGCATCTGGACAACGGTGTACAAGCATTGGTCTGTGATGCGCAAACCGATACCGACCTGGCGAATATCGCCCAGGCGTCGGCTGCTCTGCATGAGCGACTGTTCTGGGTCGGCTCCGCCGGTCTGGCCCAGCATCTGCCGCAGGTATTGGGATTTCCTGCGGTCTTACCTCAGGTGAATGCCCCAATCAACGGACCGGTGTTGACCGTGGTCGGCAGTATGTCCCGACACTCCCAGACCCAGGCCGACTACCTGGCTGAGCACAGCGATCAGCAGCGCTTCAGCCTTGCCCCCGCCACCTTGTGCGCCGGACCTGCGGCCGCCGAATGGCAATCCGTCGCCGTCGCGATCGATAGCGCCCTGCAGCAAGGTCGGCATGTGCTGGTCAGTCTGCAACAGGACCAGCGCGATCCCGGTCAAGCAGCGCAGTTGAGCGCGGCACTGGCCCAATTGCTACAGCCGGCCCTGCACCGGGCGGGCGCGCTGATTGCCACCGGCGGCGAAACCGCCCGCGCCATTCTCGGCGCCGCGGGCATTCAACGCCTGGTCCTCAAGGGCGACTTGGCGCCCGGCGCTGTGCTCTCCCGCGCCTCCTGGCTTGGGCGTGATTTGACTGTCGTGACCAAAGCCGGGGGCTTCGGCCAGTCGAGCACCCTTTTCGATGCCTGGCGGCAACTTCTCGGCAGCCTGCCGGATACCGCCACGCACAACCTAACAAAGGAAAACCACTATGTCTGAGCGTCCCGTCATCGGCATCACCATGGGCGATGCCACCGGCATCGGTCCGGAAATTATCATGAAATGCCTGGCGCATGCCTCGTTATACGACATCTGCCGCCCGCTGGTGATCGGCGATGCCGGGCGACTGGCAGATGCCAACCGCATCGTTGGCGGCAACCTGAAAGTGAACAGCATTGAGCGCCCTGGCCAGGCGCGCTTTCAACCCGGCATCGTCGATTGCATCGATCTGGGCCTGATCCCCGCCGATCTGCCCTACGGCAAGCTTTCTCCCATCGCCGGGGATGCCGCGTTCCGCTACATCGAGCGCACCGTACAACTGACCGAAGCCGGTGAGCTGGACGCCATTTGCACCGCGCCGTTGAACAAAGAGGCGTTGCATGCGGGCGGCCATATTTTCCCCGGCCATACCGAGCTGCTGGCGCATCTGACCGGCATCGAAGAGGTCTCGATGATGCTGATGACGCCCACGCTGCGGGTGATTCACGTCACCACCCATATGGGCATCATCGATGCTATCGCCAAGATCGAACCAGGCCTGGTGAAACGCACGATTGAACGTGCCCACGAAACCCTCGCACGGGCCGGAATCGACAATCCACTCATCGCGGTATGCGGCATCAACCCGCATGCCGGGGAGAACGGCTTGTTCGGTTACGGCGAGGAAGCCACCAAAATCCAGCCGGCCATCGACGAGCTACGTGCACGCGGCTGGCGCGTGGAAGGACCGCTGCCGGCCGACACCCTGTTCTTCCGCGCCGGGCGTGGCGATTTCGATGCGGTGGTCGCGATGTATCACGATCAAGGCCACGGCCCGGTAAAGGTCATGGGCCTCGAAGCCGGGGTGAATGTAACGGTCGGCCTGCCAGTGATCCGCACCTCCGTTGACCACGGCACCGCCTTCGATATAGCCGGTAAAGGCATCGCCGACGAACGCAGCCTGACCGAAGCGATGCGCCAGGCCGTGGAACTGGCGACCCGTAAGCGCATCAGCACCGCAGCCTGAGTGCGCGCAAACGCCTGAGTCAGCAGAACCTTCAACCATAAAAACAATATGAGGTCATCATGAAAGTCGTCTCCACCTCCCCGTCTTTCGCCAAGAATTCATCAGAACCGCTCACGCTGTTGGGCGAGCAGGCGATCGAGTGCGTCAACCTGCCGGCCGACATCAGCGAAGAAGATTTCATCGCCCAGGCCAAGGGTGCTCAGGCGGCGATCGTCGCCTTCAACACGATCAACGCCCGCGTTCTCGATGCACTGCCGGAGCTGCGCATCGTCTGTAAGCATGGGGTCGGCGTGGATAACATTGACCTGCCCGCCGCGCGCGAACGCAAGGTGTGGGTCTGCAACGTACCTGACTCCAACAAGCATGCGGTGGCGGATTACACCTTTGCCCTGCTGCTGGCCTCCGCCCGCAAGATCGCGCTGGCTGATCAACAAACGAAAGCCGGAGAATGGCCGCGCTTGTTCGGCGCCGATGTCCACGGAAAAACCCTGGGCATCATCGGGCTGGGCAATATTGGTAAAGAGGTCGCTCGGCGCGCGGCAGGATTCTCGATGCAGGTGATTGCCCATGACCCCTACCCGGACCAGGCATTCGCCGATGCCAACGGTATTCGCTTCGCTGAGTTGAATGCGCTGTTGGGCGAGGCGGATTACGTCACGTTGCATATCGGCCTGAGCGACGCCACCCGCCATCTTATCGGTGCCGAACGTCTGGCCTTGATGAAACCGGGAGCCCACCTGATCAATGCCGCGCGGGGCGGCATCATCGATGAAAACGCCTTGTTTGCTGCGCTGCAAGATGGCCGCCTGGGCGGCGCGGCGCTGGATGTCTTCGAAGAGGAACCCGCCATCCACCATCCGCTCTATGCATTGCCGAACGTGATCGTCTCACCGCATATCGCCGGCTATACGCCGGGCGCGCTGGACATCCTGAGCCTGACCTGCGCGCGCAACGTAGTCGCCGTGCTCAAGGCCAATGCACGTCCCGAATACGTGGTGAATGGCCTCTAATTCGTCAGGTCTCGCAAAAAATCCGAACCCGGAGTTGGAACCATGCAGAACAACAATAATAAAGCTTCCTCGGTACGCTGGCTCATCGCCAGCCTGATGTGGACCGCCATTGCAATCAATTACATTGACCGTGTAGTGCTTTCAGCAGCCGCCCCCATCATCAGCAAAGAATTCGCCCTGAACACTGCGGAAATGGGCCTGATCATGTCGGCGTTCTTTTGGTCCTACGCACTGCTGCAGTTGCCGGCCGGCTGGCTGGCCGACCGCTTCGGCCAGAAGATCACCCTTGGCGGCGCTGTACTCTGGTGGTCGGTAGCAACGGCAATGACCGGTCTGGCCATTGGCTTCAAATCATTGTTCGCGCTACGTATCGGTCTGGGCGTTGGCGAAGCGGCCGCCTATCCCAGTAACGCCGGGATCGCATCGCGCTGGTTTCCGGACAGAGAGCGCGCCACCGTCGCGGGCATTTTCGACAGCGGTTCGAAATTTGGTGGCGCCGTCGCCATGCCATTGATTGTCTGGCTGATCGCGCTGGTGGGCTGGAAGATGACGTTCGCCTTGAGCGGCTCCATCGGTATCGTCTGGGCACTGGTCTGGTTCGCTTTTTACAAAAACGATCCTGAACAGCATAGCGGCGTCAACGAGGCCGAACTGCTCTACATCCGCGAAGGACAGCGGCGCAAGGAAGGCACCGGCGACAAGCCGACCATGCGTTGGTACGACCTACTGCGCTACCGCAATGTGTGGGCCATGTGCCTGGGCTTTTTCTTCATCAACTACAACTCGTACTTCTTCATCACCTGGTTGCCCACCTACCTGGTGAAAGAACGCGGTATGGACCTGATCTCCATGGGCTTCGTAGCGGCGCTGCCGTTGCTGATCGCCATGCTCGTGGAAGTATTCGCCGGCTGGTTGTCCGATCGCATCTACCGCCAGGGTCGTTGGTCATTGACCCGTATTCGCAAGACCTTTCTGGTCATCGGCCTGCTGATGGCCTCATGCATCGGTTTTGCGGCATTCGCCGAATCGTCCTGGCTCGCCATCGTCCTGCTGTGCATCGCCAAGTCCGGAACCACGGTCGCGGCCACCCAGGTCTGGGCCATGCCTGGCGATATCGCGCCACGCGGCATGACCTCGATGCTTGCCGGCCTGCAAAATACCGTTTCCAATATGGGAGGCGTCGTCGGCCCGATCATCACCGGGTTCATCGTTGCCGCCACCGACTCATTCGTTCCGGCCCTGCTGTTTTCTGCCGGTTTGATTGTGGTCGCCATTCTCAATTATCTGTTCTTGTTGGGCGAAGTCGAACCGATCAAGGAACAACCCGATAGCCCGATCGCTCAACCTGCCCTGAACCGTTGACCGGAAAAACCCTCGGACACCCACGGGGTGTCTGAGCGTTTCGCCAGGTAACTTTCCCGGGCGACCTTTTACTGCCTCGTTGAAAACCGTATAAAGGCGGTCGGGCCAGATCTCCAGGAAATCTATGAAAGTTGCCACGCGCCGCCAAGCCATTCTGAATCTCGTGCTGTCAGGCACCGCGAACGTCGATGAATTGTGTATCCATTTCGGCGTATCCGAGGCCACGATGCGCCGAGACTTGACCGCTTTGGCGGAAGACGGCCTCATCCTGCGTACCTATGGCGGTGCCGCCCATGTCGGCCTGCGTGAGCCGGAGACCTCCGTCGAGGAACGACGCTATCAACACAGCCAGGAAAAGCTCGCCATCGCCCGCGCAGCGCTGGCACACGTGCGAGACAACGACACACTGTTGCTCGATGGCGGCACCACAACCTGCGCCTTGGCGCAGCTATTGGTAGAGAGGCGCGGGTTGCATGTCATCACCAACAACATCCTGGCGTTGCCAGCCTTGGCTCGGCTCCCGGATGCAAAGATCACATTGCTCGGCGGGGAACTGCGCGCTTCCAGTATGTCTACCTTCGGCGCGGCTGCGCAGGCGGCATTGGAGCATTTAAGTGCCGACAAGATTTTTCTTAGCGCCGATGGCGTGGTTGCCGAGTTGGGGCTCTGCGAAGCCAGTACCGAGCAGGCTTACCTCAAAGAAAACATGATCGGGCGAGCAGCACAGACGTTCGTCCTGGCTGACGCCACAAAATTAGGGCGCGCCCTCCAGCAGCATTGGTCTCCCCTCAAGGGGCCATGGACGCTGATTACCGATTCAGTGGCAGATGAATCGCTACTGGCCCCTTTCCGGGCACGCAAAATGATCACCATTGAAATAGCCCGCAGCTGAAAGCTGACGGCCGTCAGCACCTGGCTTAAAAAATCGCGTGGGCCTCTAATCCTAGCGCCACAACGATCAACACGGCTGCGAAACCGCGCTGTACATTTTTTTCCGAGAGATGGGACGCCAGGCTTCGCCCAATGACCATACCTGTGACGGTGGCCAATGCAAAAAAAGCCGTGGCCCTGGCAGGCATCACTGCGCCATGGATAAGCGCAACCATGATCCCCCCCGCGCCGACTAACGCAATGACCATCAATGAGGTGGCAACCACTCCGTGCATTGAGACATTGGTAAACCGACGAAGCATGGGCACTATGACAAACCCTCCGCCGACCCCTAACAGCCCGGTCATAAAACCGGTAAATGCACCTATGCAACCCAGTATAAAGCCGGTGCCCCACGACCAATCAAAACGCCCGGTTTCAGGATCGATTCGCCCTAATTTGCCCATCGATGACTCGAGGCTCATGGAGACTGATTGATGCTTCTGCATTAGCAGGCGGCCAGCCACAATCAGCATCACACCGCCGAAAATCCCCATTAACCAACGCTGGGGAAGTGCCTGCGCAACGCTGAGCCCCAAAGAGGTAAATGGCACACCCACCAGAGCCATGAAAATCGCGGCTCGATAGCGCACCAGTCTTTTACGAAAGCCCTCCAGCGCGCCGATCAGAGCGCTGCCTGCTACAGCAATCAATGCAACGGGTGCAGCCTGTTGCATGGTCCACCCCATGCCTGCGACCAGCGCTGGCACAGCGAGTATGCCGCCACCGGCGCCTGTCAGGCCAAGCACGGCACCGACAAATATGCCGAGGATGAACGAGAGTGCCATAACCGGGTTTCCAGGTCAGATTGAGGTTTTGTGCCCACGCGGGTGGGTGTCAGCTGCTATGGTCGCTTGAGCGAGCCCTTGGTGTCGCCCTCAGAGCACATTTAGGGGGATTTTCAGATAATGGCCCCCGTTGTCTTCGGCTGGCGGCATCTGTCCCGCGCGCATATTCACCTGCACCGACGGCAGCATCAGGGCCGGCATGCTGAGGGTCGCATCACGAGCGTTGCGCATCTGCACGAAGTCGTCCTCACTGACGCCCTCGTCCAGATGCACGTTGTGTGCGCGCTCTTCGGCCACGGTGGTCTCGTAGCAGAATTCGTTACGGCCCGGGGCCTTGTAGTCGTGGCACATGAACAGGCGGGTGTCGCCCGGCAGCAGGAACAATTTACGGATCGAGCGGTAGAGCATCCGCGCATCGCCTCCGGGGAAATCACAGCGAGCAGTGCCATAGTCCGGCATGAACAAGGTGTCACCAACGAAGGCGGCATCGCCGATCAGGTAGGTCATGCACGCCGGGGTATGACCGGGCGTGTGGGTGGCCAGGGCCGTGAGGCTGCCGATTTGAAAACTGTCGCCATCCTTGAGCAAGCGATCGAACTGACGGCCGTCGGTGGTGAACTCGCTACCGGCGTTAAACAGTTTGCCGAACGTATTCTGTACCACAGTGATCAGCTCGCCGATGGCCAGTTGGCCACCCAACTCGCGCTTGAGGTAGGACGCAGCGGACAGGTGATCGGCATGCACATGGGTTTCCAGCAGCCAGTCGACCGTCAGACCATGGATACGTACATAGGCGATCAGCCGGTCTGCGTTTTTGCACGATGTACGGCCGGCGGCAGGATCGTAATCAAGCACCGAGTCGATGATGGCGCAGCGCTGGGTGGAAGGGTCGGTGACTACGTAACTGTAGGTAAAGGTGGCTGGATCAAAAAAAGCTTCAACGTGCGGTCGCATGATGGCCTCCCAATCAATGTGCGCGCCGGGAAATGCAACACACGCCATGGTCACTGTACAACCCAGAGCATAGCGGATGCCGATACCAACCAGCAGTCCGGCCCAACATGCTTATCTATCGAATTATCAGTTTTATCTGTCCAACTATTTGGACTTTCACAATCGACACGACTGGCCAATCATGCCGTACCTACGAAAACGTCCAATGAGCACCCTATGCTTGAAATCCGTAAAGCCGGTGAGCGAGGCACCACCAGCCTTGGCTGGCTGAAGTCACGCCACAGCTTTTCTTTCGACACGTATCAGGATCCGGATGAAAGAGCCTTTTCCGACCTGCAAGTCATCAATGAAGACCGCATTGCGGGAGGTCGCGGCTTCGGTCAGCACAACCACCGTGATATGGAAATTCTGACCTATGTGATGCAGGGGGCGCTGGCGCATAAGGACACGCTGGGAAATGGCTCGGTAATGCAGCCAGGCGATGTGCAATTGATGAGCGCGGGCACCGGCATCGCCCACAGTGAGTTCAATCACTCCCCTGCCCAGCCGGTACATTTGCTGCAAGTCTGGATCAATCCAAAACTCACCCGTAGCAGGCCGCGTTACCAGCAGAAGCGTTTCACCCAGGTGCAGAAGCGTGGCCGGCTACAATTGATCGCGTCACCGAACGGACAAGAGGGTTCGCTGCAGATCCAACAGGATGCGCGGATTTACTCGGGGCTCTTTCAGGGGCCGGAAAGTGCCACGCTAACGCTGACCGGTAACCGCCATGTCTATGTGCATGTGGCGCGTGGCAAGGTCAGCGTCAACGGCATGCGCCTGAACGAAGGTGACGGCCTGAAGGTGCGAGCCGAGAAGGTATTGAACATTGCCAATGGGGTCGATGCGGAACTGCTGGTATTCGAACTTCGCCCTCGTGAGAAAGCAGCGTCTGCGAGCCCGCGCGTGGTCTGTAAATCCGCAAACCGTTGCGCGCCCGGACAATTGAAAAGGAACCGCAAGTAGCGGCCTGCCCGCTTTCATAAGCCTTCAGTATCAACCAGCGGGCTTGCTGTCGCCGATATAGCCCGGCACTCCGAGTACCCCGAAGCCCGAGCCTGAGGCGGCCTATCACCGCCTGTAGTTCTGCGAGTCGAACTGCCACACGGCAAGTCACTGACTCGGTTCAAGCATTGTCTATGCAGTGGTCCGGCTGTATCCCATGACACGCTAAGCGCATGGCGAACAGTCCGGCTGCCAGGTTGACGTGGTAGGTGACGCACTATCAGTTCGAGCGTTGGACATCGTTAGAGGACGCTTTCTGAGCACTCGCTACGGCCGTTGCATGTTCAGACTGCTGATGATGCGCCATTGCCGCGTCTCGTGACGCTACCATCCTGGCCATGACACGATCGCCGCCGCCTTCAGCCATCGCAGCCACAGAAGCGCCCATCAGGGCGACAATCAAAAGTGCTTTAAGGGTTTTCATCGGGACTCTCCACTCATCGGGTTGTACCAGCTCGGTGTTTGCTGGCTTGAGTCCATAGTAGGGGGGGCGGCATTTCAGCCCGTTCCCCTCTAGATGAATTATTTGACAGGAACGTTTCGAATTGAGTCAGGGGCCGGTAAGTGTCGGAGGCAGACGTGAGGAGCGTCTTCTTATATTACGAAATAATGAGGGCGAGAGTGGTATTGCGAGGACTCTGTAAACGCTCAGGCTGATTGCGCTTTGCCAATCAGGTCGACCCGGCAGCCGGGGTGCGCGTCATGCACCATCAAGCTCATGTCATGCAGGCGGGCCACCGCCGACACCATGCTTAATCCGAGTCCGTTGCCCGCCGTGTGGCGGCTGGACTCGGAACGATACAAGCGCCGGAATACTGCCTCACGCTCTGCCTCCGGGATACCCGGGCCGTTGTCGCTGACACTCAGCCCGCTGCGGGTCTCCTCAGCAATCACCTCGACCCGGACGCATCCGTTATCGGGCGAGAACTTGATGGCGTTGTCGAGCAGGTTGCAGGCCGCATCGAACAGCAACTGGGCGTCTCCGGACAAATTCGCCGGTTTGGCACTGGGAATAAACTCAAGGGTCATGCCGCGCTCTTCGGCCAGGGGCTCGAAAAGCTCAGTGGCGTCAGCGCCGATTCTATTGAGATCGACCAAGGTAAAGTTACTGCGGCGTGCACTGCCTTCGATTTCCGAAATACGCAGCAGTGCGCGGAAGGTTTGCATCAATCCCTTGGCGTCCTCGATCGCAGCGTCAATGGCGTCGGCATACTCGCCCTCGCCCAGGTTGCGTCGTTGCGCACGCTCTAGCCCGGCAATCAGGCGAGTGAGCGGTGTGCGCAAATCATGGGCAATATCATCGCAGACGCCTTTGACTTCGTTCATCAGGCGCTCAAGGGCATCAAGCATGCCGTTTACCACACTGGCAATACGGTCGATGTCGTCGCGGTTGCCAAGCGTGGGCAGACGCCGGCTGAGATCGCCTTCGACGATCTGCTTTATGGAACGGCTGAGCGTATCCAGACGTCGCCGGGCAGAATAACCCAGCGCGATTGCACCTATAAGGCCTACCACAATCAATAGCGCGCCCCCGGAGATCAGGGCATGGACCAACAATTCGTCGAACTCGCGAATATCGTGGATGTCTTGGCCGACCAACAAGGTTGTGCCGTCGTCCAGGCGATGAACAATAAAGCGTACAGGTCGGTCACGGCCTTTGGATTTATCCCAGATAAACTCAGTGGGCTTGTCGTAGTCACTGAATGGCGGTAACGACTGCAGCGCTCCGGTGATGACCTTGCCTTGGACATCGATCAGCGTGTGCGGGAGCCGACCGTCCGGGTCCAGTTCGGTATGCTGGCGGATTTCTTTCTGACGCAAGACAGGCGTCTGCTGGCTTCGGCTGTCCACCACGCGATACAGGCCTGCATCCACCTCGGCGATGAGGTAGCCCGTCGTCTGCCAATAAATGTAACCGAACAAGGCGAGGAACGAGCAACCGAACAACGCCAGAAACATCAGTGCGGTGCGAAAGCTGATCGTGCGCGGGATTTCACTCAGGTGAACGGAGAACATAACCGGACCCGCGAATGGTATGGAGCATGGAAGCTTCGCCCTCGCCATCGATTTTGCGGCGCAGGCGTCCGATGTGCACTTCGATGACGTTCGTGCGTTCGTCGTAGCTATAGTTCCACACCGCTTCGAACAGCATGGTGCGGGTCACGACCTGGCCGGCGTGTTGCGCCAGGTATTCAAGCAGTGCGTATTCACGAGGTAACAGGTCGATCTGCCGCTCCCCCCGACGTACTGAGCGGCGCAGCAGATCGAGGTCAAGATTGCCGACTCGCAGGCGATTCTCGCGCTCTTGCCCCGGTTGTGCGACCCGCCGCCGACTCAGCGCATCCAAGCGCGCGGTCAGCTCGATGAATTCGAAGGGTTTGGTCAGGTAGTCGTCGCCCCCGGCGCGCAGGCCCCGCACGCGCTCATCCAGTGCGCTGAGGGCACTCAGGATCAGCACTGGCGTGGCGATGCCCGAGGCGCGTAAAGCGGTGAGCATGCCCAATCCATCCAGAGCACCGGGAAGCATGCGGTCGAGAACGATAACGTCGAAAGTGTCGCTGATCGCTTGCAGCAAACCATCGCGACCGTTATCGACGCAGGTCACGTCGAAGCCATGATCCTGAAGGGCGGCTTCGATCTCGCGAGCGGTGACACGGTCATCCTCGACGACCAGTACATGGGTCATAGGCGTTATGAAGAGCTCTGTTGGAGGGTGTTCGGGTCGCGGCGCTGTGCCTCGACCCAGTTGATGGCATAGTGTGCCAAACCCGGGTAAACGCAAAGGTCGCGGTAACATGAAAGAAAGTTTAGTTTCGCCATCGCGGAGGCTCGTGTGCGCATTCTGGTGATCGAAGACGACGCTCGCGCGGCGGCTTATCTGGTGCGTGGGCTGAGTGAGAGCGGGCACATCGTCGACGCGGCAGAAGATGGCCCAGGCGGGCTGGCGTTGGCGCTGGAAGGCATCTACGACGCATTGATCGTCGACCGGCGACTGCCGGGCATGGACGGTCTGGCATTGGTTCGGGAGCTGCGTCGCCAGCACGTGTCGATGCCGATACTGATGCTCAGTGCGCTGGCCTCGACCCAACAGCGGGTAGAAGGCTTGCAGGCAGGTTGCGACGATTACCTGGGAAAACCCTACGCCTTTATTGAAGTCCTGGCCCGCCTGGAGGCCTTGCTGCGCACCCGCGACCAAGAGCCTGGGGCTTCCCGCAGCCTGCGGGTCGGCGACCTGCACCTGGACTGTACCGGACGCCGGGCGACGCGTCAGGGACGAACCATTGCCTTGGCCTTTCGTGAAACCTTGATCCTGGAAAAACTCATGATTCACTACGGCGAGGTCGTCACCCGCACCATGTTGCTGGAGAGCGCATGGGACTATGACTTCGATCCCAACGACAACGTGATCGATAAACACATCTATCGCTTGCGACGCAAACTGGATGAAGGATTCAGCTCATCCCTGATTCATACCGTTCTGGGTGTTGGCTATCGGCTTGCCGATGACGACGATACACCGGGCGATACGTCGGTTGAATAGCGGCCAGGTCAATGTTCCGCTGGTGGAATCCCGGCATCGAGCATCTCCAGCATCGCCCTGACGTTGGAAGAGCACATGCGCTTGCGCCACACCAGCCAGGTCTGAGCCTGGCGAAAGCTGTCGCTAAGCGGATAAGCATCGACACTCCGGCTGCCAGGCATGCTTTCCAACATGCTTCGGGGAATCAACGCCAATCCAGCGCCTGCGGTTACGCACGCAAGCATGCCGTGATAGGACTCCATCTCGGAGATCTTTCCTGGAGCGGCACCATCTGCGGCGAACCAGTTTTCGAAATGTCTGCGATAAGAACAGTTGGAGCGGAACGCGTAAATCGGTTCCCCCGCGACGTCCTGGGCTCGGGTAATGGGTGCGTGACTTTTGGGCGCTATGACCAGCATCTCTTCGTCATACAGCGGCACCCCCTCAAGTAGCGGATGACCTGAAGGGCCGTCGATAAAACCGGCACTCACCTTACCGGAGAGCAACGCGTCGAGAATGTCGCCAGAGGGTCCCGTGGTGAGGGCCAGTTCGACTTTCGGATAACGTTGGTGAAAGGCAGCAAGCAGTGGAGGAATACGGACGGCGGCGGTGCTCTCCAGAGAGCCCAAGGCAAAGACACCTTGCGGCTCGCTGCTCGCAACGGCTTGCCGTGCCTCTTCTGCCAGGTCAAGAATTCGACGGCTGTATTCAAGAAATGTCCATCCGGTTGCAGACAGTCGCAAGCGCAGCTTTTCACGGATAAACAGATCTACGCCCAGATCCGCCTCCAATTGCTTGAGGCGGGTGGTCAGGTTGGAGGGTACTCGATGCAGGCGTTTGGCCGCTGCAGTGATGCTGCCCTCCTCAACGATGGCGTTGAAAATTTCCAATTGAGTAAAGTTCATACCCTCTCATTTCAAAAATGATTTATTCACTATTATTCATTTTTTCTAACAGATGTGAAGCGTTATGGTGAGCCCATCTACTCAGTGGTCATCAAGGAAAATCATGAATCAATCGACTTCCACTCCGGGTGCCCTTTCGCGTAATCCGCACACCGGTCAGACCTTCAAGCATTACCCCTTTGAAACGGCCAAACAATTGGAGCAGTCGCTAAAAGACACTGACTCAGGCTTCAAGGCATGGCGCGCCACCTCCATCGCTGATCGCGCCGCCTTGCTGCGGCGTATGGCCGAGGCACTGCGTGCAAGCAGCGAGGCCATGGCCCGCATGATCGCCCAGGAAATGGGCAAGCCGGTCGTTCAAGGCCGAGCCGAAATCGAGAAGTGCGCGGCGCTGTGCGAGTGGTATGCCGACCACGGTCCGGCGTTGCTGGCCCCGGAAAAAACCACGGTCGAAGACGATAAGGCTTATGTCTCCTACTTGCCGCTGGGGCCGATACTGGCGGTGATGCCGTGGAACTTCCCGATGTGGCAAGTGATGCGCGGCGCGGTTCCGATCCTCTTGGCCGGGAACACCTATGTCCTCAAACATGCACCCAACATCATGGGCTGCGCGTACCTGTTGCTGGACGCATGGCGAACGGCAGGCTTGCCTAAAGGCGCATTCCAGGTCATCAACGTCGACAATGCGTTGGCCGCCAAAGCTATCGCCGACCCGCGCATTGCCGCCGTTGCGGTCACCGGCAGCGTGGGTGCGGGCAGCGCTATCGCCGCCCAGGCCGGCGCTGCGTTGAAGAAATGCGTGCTGGAGTTGGGCGGTTCGGACGCCTTCATCGTCCTGGCTGATGCGGATATCGATGGCGCGGTGAAAGCGGCCACGGTTGGACGCTTCCAGAATGCTGGACAGATCTGCGTCGCTGCCAAGCGAATCATTCTCGAGGCCTCGATTGCCGACCAATTCACTCAAAAATTCGTCGCTGCCGTGAGCGCACTGAAAGTGGGTGATCCGCTGGCCGAAGACACTTACATCGGCCCCATGGCGCGCTTTGACCTGCGTGACGAAGTGGATGGACAGGTGCAGTCAACCATTGCCCAAGGTGCACGGGTCTTGTTGGGTGGGCATAAACTGGAAGGCGACGGCAACTTCTACGCCCCGACAATCCTGGCTGACGTCAAACCAGGCATGACGTCCTTCACCCAGGAAGTATTTGGCCCGGTCGCTTCGCTGATCGTTGCGCGCAATGCACAGCACGCCCTCGAATTGGCTAACGACAGCGAATTTGGATTGGCCGGAAGCATCTGGAGCGCTGACGTCGAAGGCGCCAAGCGTATGGCCTCGCAGATCAATACCGGCGGCGTATTCATCAATGGCTACACCGCATCTGATCCACGGGTGCCTATCGGTGGGGTGAAGAAAAGCGGGTTCGGCCGCGAGCTGTCACATTTCGGCTTGCGTGAGTTCATGAACGCGCAAACCGTCTGGCTTGATCGTCATTGATCCATGACCCGGAGCGCGGATCGCCGCGCTCCGGGTCGATTGACTGATAGATCGTTCATCTCAAAACGTCGGCGGCGTAATCACCCATAACACCAGCGCATCGACGTCTCCCGGGTTGCCGTAACGATGCGGTTCCTGGCTGGAAAAGCTGAAGCTGTCGCCTTCCTTGAGCTGAAAATGCCGCTCACCCACCCACAGTTCGAAAATCCCTGACAGCAGGTAACCGGCCTCCTCGCCTTCATGGCTGTAGCTCTGCTGGCTGTAAGTACCGGGCGGAAAGCGTGAGTGAAGAATTTCCAGTTGGCGATTGGGTTGCGGCGTGAGCAGTTCATCGACGATGCCGTCTTCGTAATAAACGCTGAGCCGACTGTTTTTGCGTACCACGTAGCCGCTGTCTTGCGGGTCGGTGATGGTTTCGCTGGCGAAAAACCATTGGATGGTCACGCCCAGACTGCGGGCGATATTGAACAGCGCCGGAATCGACGGATAGGCGAGGTTTCGCTCCAGCTGGCTGATATAGCCGGCGGTCAGGCTGCTGGCTTCGGCAAGGGTGGTCAGGGTCATGCCCTTGCGTTTGCGCAATCCGCGAATCCGCGAGCCGAGAAAATGCGTTTCCGCCGATGGGCTCGTGCCGCTGTCGGGCATTTCGGCGCCGACAGTGGATGGGCCAGTGGGTGGGTTATTGCTCAGGCTCATGGCAGCTCCGGTCCTCAAAGTGTCGCCATTGTAGAGCAGTCAGCCTGAAGCGCGAGCCTCACTCAGGGAGAGGCATCGGCTAAATACCCCAGGCGACTTTCATCCCTTCGAAAATCGCTTCCTCGGCGGTGCGCGGTGCCAGGCAATCGCCAATTCGGTGAAATTCTACGAGCCCTTGCAGTTCCGCGCCCAGGGTATCTACCGATTGATGACCCTGGCACAGCACCAGGGTGTCGATGTTTTCGAACAGGATCGGCTCGCCGCTGGCCGTGTGCTGCATATACACCGCGCTGTCATCGCAGCCGTACAAGCGCGCATAAGGTGTGATCGGGATGCTCAGCCGGTGCAGTTCGCCGGCCAACTGGTCGCGCACATACAGCGGCAGATTTTCCCCACAGTGAGTGCCGTTGACCGCCAGTTGTACCCGATGCCCGGCGCGTACCAGACGCTCGGCAATACCGGGGCCGATCCAGTCGCAACGCCAGTCGGCCACCAGCACCGAACTGCCCAATTTGACCTCATTGCGTAGCACCTGCCAGGCATCCACCACCTGTAACTCACCGCCGCGCTCGAAGTCCGGCCAATAAGGCTCGGCCCCTGTAGCGATGATCACCAGATCGGGTTGTTCACGCTCAACCAGCGCTCTGTCGACACGGGTATTGCGCACCACTTTGACCCCGGCCAATTGCATTTCCCGTTGCAGGTTGGTGCTGGCGCCACCGAACTCGCTGCGCCGGGGCAGCAGTTGCGCCAGCAGCACCTGCCCGCCCAATTGCGCATTGGCCTCGTACAGCGTGACTTCGTGCCCTCGCTCGGCAGCAACGGCTGCCGCTTTCATCCCGGCCGGCCCTCCCCCAGCAATCATCACCCGCTTGCGGCGCTTCGTCAGTTGCACGTGGCCATACTGCAACTCACGGCCAGTTTCCGGGTGCTGAATGCAGGAGATGGGCAAGCCTTTGTGGAAGTGACCGATGCACGCCTGATTGCAGGCGATGCACGCACGCACGTCATCGCTGCGACCGGCCTGGGCCTTGTTCGGCATTTGCGGGTCGCAGATCAAGGCGCGGGTCATGCCGCAGACATCGGCCTGACCACGGGCAATGATCTGCTCGGCTTCCTGTGGCTGGTTGATGCGCCCGGTGACGAACAGCGGAATCGCCAGCCGCGCCTTGAACACGCCCGCCTCCTTGGCCAGGTAAGCCGCCTCAATGGCCATGGGCGGCACGATATGGATGGCACCGCCGAGGGACGCCGACGTACCGGCCACCACATGCACGTAGTCCAACTCGCTCTGCAACGCTTGCACGGCCGCCAGTGATTCGTCTTCTGTCAGCCCCTGAGGGTCACGTTCATCGGCGCTGATGCGCAGGCCGATGATGAAATGCTCATCGGTATTGGCACGCACTGCGTCGATCACTTCACGCACAAAGCGCAGGCGCTGTTGCAAGTCGCCGTTGTAATGGTCACTGCGTTGATTAAGCCGTTGATTGAGAAATTGCGCCGGCAGATAACCATGGCTGGCGACCACTTCCACCCCGTCCAGACCTGCTTGATAAAGGCGCCGCGCCGCCGCGCCGTAACCGGCAACAATCTCGTCGATCATCGATTGGTCGAGCGCCCGGGGCATCACCCGAAAACGCTCGTTGGGCACCGCCGACGCCGAATAAGCCACGGCCAGAAGCCCATCGCTGGACTCCATGATTTCTCGCCCCGGATGAAAAATCTGCGACAGCACGACGGTGCCATGGGCATGGCAACTGTCAGCCAATTGCCGATAGCCCTCGATACAGACATCGTCGGTCGCCATCAGCACATGGGAGGTGTAGCGCGCACTGTCATGCACCCCCGCCACTTGCAGGATGATCAGACCAACACCCCCTTCAGCCCGAGCCCGGTGATAGGCAATCAACTGTTCGTTGACCAGGTTGTCGGTCGGCATCGACGTGTCGTGACCACTGGACAGAATGCGGTTCTTGAGCCGTTTGCCGCGAATCACCAACGGTTCGAAAAGGTGCTTGAAAGCCTGGTTCGGGGTCGACATGGCGGCGGTACTCGATGCTGTTGTTTTTGGAGAGTCACGGACAGAACGGCGACAATGGATAGCGCTATAGAAATTTACCCACAGTAAAAAATCAACTTGTTTTTTTACTTGTAGCTGGGTAATTTCAATTCGCGCCCATCGCCAGGGCGCACTCCACAAAAACAACAAAGGAGAATCGACATGCGAATGCACGGCACTAAAAACGGTTTTTATCCATTGCTGCTGGCCGCGACACTGGTCGTTGGCAGCGTCCAGGCGGCAGACAAAATGGTGGTGGTCGGCTATGGCGGCACCGGACAGAAAGCCCAGGATGTGGCGTTTTTTCAACCCTTCAGCGCGGCCGACGGTACACCGCTGATCCAGACCGAATACAACGGCGAAATGGCCCGGATCAAGGTGATGGTGGACACCGGTCACGTTGATTGGGACGTGGTACAGATCGAAGGCCCGGATCTGGCACGCGGTTGCGACGAAGGCATGTACGAACACCTGAACTGGAAAGCCATCGGCCACGCCGATCAGTTGATCCCCGATGCAGCGCAAGACTGCGGCTCGGCGGCATTGGTGTGGAGCGTGGCGATTGCCTACGACACCCATAAGCTGGCTAAAGCGCCCACGTCCTGGGCCGATTTCTGGGACGTGAAGACGTTTCCCGGCAAGCGTGGCTTGCGTAAACGCGCCGTCTACAACCTGGAGTTCGCCCTGTTGGCCGACGGGGTAAAGGTCGAAGACGTCTATACCGTGCTGGCGACACCGGAAGGCGTTGACCGGGCGTTCGCCAAACTCACCGAGCTAAAACCTTACATCCAGTGGTGGGAAGCCGGTGCGCAACCGGCGCAGTGGCTGATGGCCGGCGACGTGGTGATGACGTCCACCTACAGCGGCCGTATCGCCGATGCCGCCCGACAAGGCCAGCCTTTTGCCGTGGTCTGGCCGGGTAGCCTGTACGGGATGGATTACTGGGCGATCATCAAGGGCTCTCAACATGTGGATCAGGCCAAACGCTTCATCGCCTTCGCCAACCAACCCGATGCTCAGGTCAACTACGTCGAACAGATCCCCTATGGTCCGACCAATAAGCTGGCTGCCCAGCGACTCGACCCGAAACTGGCGAAATGGGTGCCTACTGCGCCACAAAACATGAGTGCAGCGTTAGCGATGAATGTGGGGTTTTGGGTGGACCACGGTGAAGAGCTCGAAGAGCGCTTCAATGCCTGGGCGGCAAAATAACCCTGCGACTGTCAAGGTAATGGGCGCTACCGCTGTCGTCAGGCCCTGGTCATGTTGGTCGACGTGCCGACACCAAAGCGCCCCCGATAATCGCTCGGCGAAAGCCCGGTGATTTTCTTGAAGGTTGAGCGAAACGCGCCTGGATCCTGGTAGCCCACGGTCCAGGCGATATGGTCGACGGTGCGGTTGGTGAACTCGAGCATTTCGCGGGCCTTGCCAACCCGCAGGTGCTGACAGTATTCGGTGGGTTTGAGACCGGTCGCCGCACGAAAGCGGCGCAAGAAGGTTCGCTCCTCCAGACCGGCTTGAGCGGCCATCGCAGTCAGTGAAACATCCACCGCGCCACTGACCTGCAACCAGTGTTGCGCCTTGAGTACGGCTTCATCGCCATGGCCAAGAATGGGCGCGAAATTACCGCCGCATTGCGCACTGTCGCTGTGTTCGATTACCAGAAAACGTGCCGTAGCCGTGGCGATGCTCGGCCCCAGCAGGCGCTCCACCACCCTTAAACCCAGTTCAGCCCAGGCCATCAGACCAGCCGTGGTGATGAGGTCGCCATCGTCGATCATGGGTTTGTCGGCATCCACCTTAAGCAGGGGGAAGCGTTCGCTCAGTATCCTGGCTTGGGTCCAGTGAGTGGTAACGGTCCGCCCCGCAAGCAACCCGGTTTCGGCCAATAGAAACGCACCGAGACACACCGAACCGATAACCGCCCCCGCACTGTGCTGTCGTGTTATCCATTGCGCCAGCGTCTGCAACGACTCCGCCGACGGTAGATCGGCCAGGGATGGCGGGATCAACACAGCGACGGGTTGGCTGGTGAGTTGCGGTTGGCTGTCGAAACCCCGCTCGATGGGCATGCCCGGCGTCGTGGCGCACCAATGACTAATTCGCAGCAGCGGCAGGTTCGCCGTGGGTTGTTCGCGGACCATGCGGTTGGCCACCGCGAACAGATCGGTCAAGCCATGCACGGCAGCCATCTGCGCTCCCGGATAAACCAGTAGCCCGATCTCGGCTACCTCTATTTGCCCTGCCATTGTCAGTTTAGCCCCCGATATTGTCGTTCCGGCCAATCCTCAGACGGCGCTGGGGGGCCAATACTTCATCCCACAGACACACCCACTCAACCAAGGAACACGCCATGTCCAAGCAAGCGCTTATCGTAGTCGATATTCAAAACGACTACTTCCCTGGCGGAAAATGGCCGCTGAGCGGCGTCGAAGCGGCCGCCGACAATGCTGCGCGGATCATCGCGGCCGCGCGCTCGGCGGGCGATCTGGTGGTGTATATCCGTCACGAGTTCACCCGCGACGACGCCCCATTCTTCACCCCGGGCTCTGAAGGCGCACACCTGCACCCCAAGGTGCTCAACCAGCCCAATGAGCCAGTGATACTCAAGCACCACGTCAATTCGTTTCTCGACACCGATCTCGGTGCGCTGCTTGAGCGTCACGCTATCAAGAACCTGGTCATTGTCGGCAGCATGAGTCACATGTGTATTGACGCCGTGACCCGCGCCGCCGCCGACTTTGGCTACACGGCCACGGTAATTCACGACGCCTGCGCTTCTCGCGATCTGGAGTTCAACGGCCTGACCGTGCCCGCAGCGCATGTGCATGCGGCGTTCATGGCTGCGCTCGATTTTGGCTACGCGAGCGTCGTGTCGACTGAGCAGTTTCTTGCCCAAACTCGCTGAGCCGCTCATTGCCGAGTGACCGTAGAAAAGAAGGCCCTGCGCCGGCAGGATCTCAGGCGCAGAGTTTTATTACCGTGAGTCAGACGGAGGAAAGACCGAGCTTGGCTTTCAGGTCATTGGCCGATTGCGTCATCTGCAACAGCGCATTGTTCATGAACGACTGTCCTTGACCATCAGCGCTGGTGCCGGTACTGGAACTGGTGCCTGTGCCGGCGCTGGCGTTGGCCTGCATTTCAGTCTGCTTCTTGATGATGTCAGCCAATTTGGCCTCTATCTTGGCCTTCTGATCAGGAGGCAGGGCTTTGAGGTCCGCCTCGGTGAGTCCCATGCCTTTCAAGTCGCTATAGCGCATTTTCTGCGCAGGCGTCAGCGCCATGTAGTCCTTGAATTCCTGCAGCGGACTACTTGTAGAGCTAGTACTTGACGATGCACTTACGCCACTTACCCCAGACGTTTGCGAGAGGTCAGCGCTGCTGCTGGCGCTATCCGTCGGGGCCACTTGCCCACCCATGTTCTGCAAGCTGACCAGCATCTTCGCGAATGCTTCTTCGCGGTCTGCTTCTGACTGCTGACTGGATGCGCTCGACTGGGTCGAGGTGCTGCTACTGCCGACCGTGGTCGCTTGAGCGGTCGGGTCGGACAAGCTGAGGAAGTCGGTTGACTGGGAGGTTGAGCGTTGTACCGGAACTACATAATCAGGCCTGCCCAGGCTGTTGATAATGGTCATTCGGTTACTCCAATAAATGTCGCATTGTTGGAATGCATCTGAACCCGCAGGAGCAAAGCGCGTGCCAGATATCAGATTGCCGCCAGAGGCCGCGGTTTTATTGGGTGTGAACCTGGCGAGGTAATAAAAATTTACAAGAAAAAGGCAGGGAGTTGCCGTCGCCGGCAATCGGTTGCCGCCACTTGAGTGCATTCACCCCATGACTGTTCGCACACTGCCATCGCACGCTGCCATCGCATTCGGCGATGGCAGGCTCGTGAATGCCTGATATACGGGCCAAATCAGCGCTTCTAGTATTCCTGCCACATGACTACTCATTCCAGACCGCTGCCCGGTTTTGAATGAGTCCACAAAACAATAAGTCGACTACGACGAAAGAATGTGAGGAAAACCATGACTGCGATCCCGACTGCGGCACCGGCTTCCACCACGAGCAACAACAGTCTCACCGAAGGCCAGCGTTACCTGACGCTGGGCGGCTCCTGGGCCGCCTGGTTGTTCGATGCGCTGGACGCGACCATTTTCGGTTTTGTGCTGTTGGCCATCGCCAAAACCTTCTCCGTCGGCATGGGCGATGTCGTATCGACCGTCGCCTGGTTCTTGCTGGCGACCGGTATTGGCGGGTTCTTCCTGGGCAATATCTCCGACAGGATCGGCCGCAAGAAAACCATGATGCTCTCGGTGTTCGTCTACGGTACCGGCACCCTGCTCTGTGGGTATGCCGACAGCTTGTGGCAGCTCAATCTCTGCCGTTTTTGCGTCGGTATTGCTGTCGGCGGGCTGTGGTCCGCCGCAGCGGCGCTGGTGTCTGAGATCTGGCCACCGGCCGGTCGTGCCAAGGCTTTTGCCGTGATGCAAACCGGTTGGTCGGGCGGCGGTCTTCTGGCTGCGGTGTTCGCCTGGACGTTTCTGAAGACAGATGATCCCGAGTCATGGCGCTCTCTGTTCATCTATGCCTCGATCCCGGCTTATTTCACGCTGGTGTTCATCATGCTATTCGTCAAGGAGTCACCGGTCTGGCTGGCTAACCGCGAATTCATGCGGCAGAACAGCGACAAAGGGCGGTTGCTGGAGATCTTCCGTCCGCAGTACCTCAAAGTGACGATGCTGGGCCTGAGCATCTCGGTACTGGGCATGTACGGCTACTGGATCATCAGCACCTTCATGCCCGCTTACTTGCAGAACATTCTGAATGTGCGCATCGATCAGGCGCCAGTGTTCGTCATCTGGATCGGCATTGGCGCCACCATCGGTTATCTGGCCTACGGCTACCTGGCTGAAAGCCTGGGCCGTCGGTTGTCGTTCGCGATCTTCTTCGCCGGTATGGCGATCATGGTTCCGGTCTTCGCTTTCTCCGCGACCTTGATGCCACTGACCGACGGCAAGCTGCTGTTCACCACCCAGAACGTGATCACGCTCGGCTCCCTGGCGGCGTTGCTCGGCTTCTTCACCGGTTATTTCAGCGGTTTTGGTGCGTGGTACTCGGAGTTGTTTCCGACCAGCATCCGCTCCACCGCCTCAGGCTTCTGCTTCAACTTCGGCCGCGTGGGTGCGATTGCCGGCATCAAACTGGTGCCCATCCTGATCCCCCTGGTGGGCTTCACCGCGACCATTTCGCTGGCCTCTGTTTCTTATGCGATTGCCGCCGTCATGGTGTTCACGCTTCAGGAAACCAAGGGCGTTCAATTGACCAGCGGCAACTGACTTTCAATAGAAGGATTGAATCATGAAAAATTTTCGTATTGGCCAAATCGTTCCAAGCTCCAACACCACCATGGAAACCGAAATCCCGGCGATGCTGACCTCGCGTTACTCGCTGTTCCCTGAAGAGCACTTCACCTTTCACTCGGCGCGCATGCGCATGATGAACGTCAGCTCTGAAGAGCTGAAAAGAATGGACGTGGACAGCGACCGTTGCGCACTGGAACTGAGCGACGCTCGCGTAGACGTCATGGCCTACGCCTGCCTCGTCGCAATCATGTGCCAAGGCGCGGGTTACCACAAAGTGTCCCAGGCACGCCTGAGCAAAACGGTCGAAAGCAACAACGCACCGACGCCGATACTCAGCTCGGCAGGTGCCCTGATCGACAGCCTCAACGTTCTGGGCTACAAAAAAGTCGCGATCATCACGCCGTACATGAAGCCACTGACCCAACAGGTCATCGACTACATCGAAGCCGCCGGGATTGAAGTGACGGACTCGATCAGTCTGGAAGTCTCCGACAACCTGGCCGTGGGTCGCCTGGACCCGATGAATCTGGTGGCACACGCTGATCGCCTGAATATCGGTCAAGCCGAAGGCGTGGTGCTTTCAGCCTGCGTGCAGATGCCTTCGTTGCCGGCGATTCAGGTGGTCCAGGATCGTCTCGACATGCCCGTGTTGTCGGCTTCGGTGAGCACCGTGTACCAGATTCTCAAGACCCTGGGCCTGAACGCTCAAGTGCCGAATGCTGGCTATCTGCTCTCGGGCGCGTTCTGACACCGATGTTTAAGGGGTACTATCGGCGGAGTCTCGGCATTTGAGCCCGCTACCCCTTATGAAACTCGATCCTGTGTCCCTGCGTCTGTTTGTCAGTGTCATTGAAGAAGGCACTATTGCGGCCGCCGCCAAACGCGAACACATCGCTGCAGCGGCGGTCAGCAAGCGCCTCAGTGAGCTGGAAGATCTGCTCGACTCGCAACTGTTGGTGCGTACCAACAAGGGGATCACCCCCACGGCGGCGGGCATTTCCCTGCTGTATATGGCGCGCAGCGTGCTCAACAACCTGAACGAGATTGTCGTGCAGATGCACGATTACTCCCACGGTCGTCGCGGCTCCATTCATGTGCTGGCGAACATCTCGGCCATCACCCAATTCATGCCCGCGCTACTCAAGTCGTTCATGGACCTCTACCCACTCATCCAGATCACCCTGGAAGAAAAGGAAAGCCTGGCGATCACCAAGGGCATCGCCGAAAACCGTGCCGATATTGGCATCTTCACCCGCCTGCCCCACGGGTCTGACGTCGAGGTTTATCCGTTTCGTACCGATCAGTTGGTATTGTTGGTGCCAGACGGGCATCCGCTGGCCAGCCGCGACAGGGTCACCTTTGCCGAAACCCTCGACCATGACTACGTGGCGCTGCGCAGCGGTACTCATCTCAACTTCCAGATGATCAAGGCCGCCAGCGACGTCGGACGATCGCTCAAGCTGCGCATGGAGGTTTCCAGTTACGACGCGTTGTGCTTGATGGTCCAGGCCGGAATCGGTATCGGCATCCTGCCTCAGGGCAGCGTCGACATTTACAGCATCCACAACGCAAAAACCATCATCCTCGATGAGCCCTGGGCGTCGCGTGAACTGACGCTGTGCGTGCGCTCACGCGACGCGTTATCGGTTACAGCGCGCTTGCTGTTCGATCATATGCTGGCGTCCGCGTAACGCCCGCCTGCCGATCCTCTGTGGGAGCAGGCTTGCCTGCGAATAGGGCAACGCATTACGCCGCCCAGGCGCTTGCGCCTCACACTTCGACAGCAGGGAAATCAACGTCGGTGGCCGCTACGTTGTTCACGTAATTGGTGATCGTCAACAAAGCGACCTGCATAACGACTTCGATGATCTTCGCGTCGGTCAGGCCTGCGGCACGGGCAGCGGCAAGTTGCTCATCGCTCACACGTCCATGGGCCGACGAGACTTGACGGGCCAGGACCGTATAGGCGCTCAGTTCACCATCACGGGCGCTGCGAATAGCTTCGGCAGACATGCCGGCCTTGCCGCCAAACAGCGTATGCGCGGCCAGGCAGTATTCGCATTCGTTGACCTGGGAAGTAGCGAGAGCAATAGACTCGCGTTCAACCGCGCTCAGCGAGTTCTTACCGAACGCTTGGGAGAATTGCAGATAACTCCCCAGAGCGGCTGGCGCATGGGCCAGGGTCTTGAAGACATTGGGAAGGATGCCCATACTCTTTTTCACGCCCTCAAGCAGCGAAAGCGAAGCGGCAGGCGCTTGTTCAAGGGTCAGAGCCGGGATACGTGACATGGTGATTCTCCGAAAGATTCAGACGCTAAGTGCGCTGATGACGGAGCCTATGTTAGGGATGAAGCTGATACACTCGGATGCAAATCGTCGCTATTATGCGACCCATCGTCCAAGCATGTTCCCGCGCGGAGAAAATCCATGGATCGTCTATCCGCCCTGCTGACGCACTTTGGCGTACGTGCCGGGACCTTTCACAGCGGCGCCTTTTGCGGCATTTCCGCATTCGATGATGAAGAACCGCGCGGTCATATTCATCTGCTGCAAGCCGGGCAGATCACGCTCAGGCTCGCCGATAACAGCGAACGCCTGATCACCGAGCCAACCCTGATCTTTTTCCCCCGCCCCTATCACCATCGGTTGAGCGCCAGCGAAGCAGACGGTACGCAATTGGTCTGTGCTTCGTTGAACTTCAACGGTGGCGTGAACAACCCGCTCTCGGCCGCGCTGCCTGATTACCTGGTGTTGCCGCTTGAGGGCATGTCGACGCTGGGCACCACACTGGACTGGTTGTTCAACGAGGCATCCGCCGAGGAGTGCGGGAAGGACGCGACCATGGACCGGCTTTTCGAGCTGCTGGTGATTCAGCTGCTGCGTCACCTGCTGGCGACCCAGAGCATGGCCAGCGGTATGCTGGCCGGGCTGGCTGACCCTCGATTGTCACGGGCCTTGAACCTGATGCACGCCAACCCGCAACAAGCCTGGACGGTGGCCGCACTCGCCACCGCCGCGAACATGTCACGGGCCAGTTTCGCTGCACACTTTCATGCAGTCATCGGGCAACCCCCGGCCGACTACCTGATGAGCTGGCGCATCAGTCTGGCGCAAAAGCGCTTGCGCGACGGCAAACCCATTGCCCTGATTGCTGATGAAGTCGGCTATGAAAGCCCCTCAGCCCTCGCCCGCGCCTTTCGGCGCAAGACCGGCACCAGCCCACGAGACTGGTTGCGCAGTCAAACGGAGTAATAACCGGCATGTCCTCACGACGGGCTAAACGGCTGCGGTTCCACCTTCGCCACCGGCGTTTTCAGCGCGTCCTGCAACAAGGTTCGCGGCAACACAAAGCCGCTGAAACTGCGCTGGGTAAACGGGTTGTTGGCCTTCTCGGCACTGACCCGGTAGCGCATGACGCCATCACCCATCTTGAAGCCAAGGTCGACACTGGTGACGGTGCTGCCGTTGAGGTACCCACGGCTGAGCAGGCGGAACAGCGACCATGGCCCGCGATAAGCAAGGCTGTTGCTGTTGCCGGTGGTGTTGACCAGGGTGATTTTGCTGCCGCTGCCCTCGCCCAGGGTATTGGGCCAGATCAGACCGATACTGTTACTCGGCCCATGGCTGTAAGGGATCAACTGACCGTCCACGCCGAGCACGCTGCTAAGCCGGTTGGGGGTCAGGCCCAAGGGTTCGACGGTGAACTGCACGCTGAGCGCGCCACGGTTGTTGAAGAAGGTTTCGCGGATGCGGTTAGCCGCTTCCAGCTGCGTCAGTACATCGGGGCGCACCAGGTAGCCGCCACGGCTTTCCGAGTACAGGGCGTCCAGATTGTCCTTGATGAACACCTTGAGGTATTGATCATGGAACTGCTGCAAGCGACCCTGTGGGCCGAAAAAGGCTTCGAAGTCTTCCAGCGACGCATCGGCGCTGCTGCCAGGGTTGAACGGGTAGCGCCCGGCCAGTCGTTGGCTATAGAAGCTGTAGACATCCGCATCCCAACGTTTTTCCAGTTCGCGCAAGGCTTCGATCACCAAGACCTGTGAGGATTGGTCCGCGAGTGTCTTCACATGCCGATTGAGCGGCTCCGGCAAACCTGCCGCGACGCGCTGGAGGTTGCTAATGGGGTCCGGCCCTTGCAGTGAAAAGCGCTTAAGCACTGCCGTAAGGGCCGCTTTACCCCGATCAGGATTATCCTGAACCGCTTTGGTGTAGTCATAAACCGCGCTGACCGCACGCAGGGCTTCATCGAAATACGAAGGATTTTCGCCCTTGGCAGTGAGCAAGTCAGTCAAGGAAACGAAAGCGCGTCGAATGTTGGCCGCCTGTTCTCGACCCACGTCCTCACCTGGTTTGCGCTTGACCTCAATCAACGCCTGGCCTTCGATCGCCACAACGGGCGGGTAGATCACGGTGTTATCGCGCACGGTTTCCAGCAGTCGGCGCAAGGGGGCCGACGGCCCCGTGACGTGTTCCAGTACCGTCACGGCCTGGGTAAGGTCGTTGAAATCGGTGACGACCAGTTGGTTCAGCCCACGCCGCCAGCTGTCGACGTAATCAGCGGTGTAGAGCGAACGGATACGCTTGGCCAAGGTTTTCGTGTCCTGCTCCGAATAATCCAGGCTGCGGCGCTCGCCCAATACCCATTGATCAATCATCGCCAGCTCGGTGACGTTCTGGCTGTTCGGTTCGAAATAATCCTTGAACCCCTTGGCGGTCAGCAACGGCGCAAGGGTAATGCCCGGCCCGGCCGACGTGGCCGAATCACCATCGGTCTTGCTGTGGGCGGCGTGATAGACGATATCGAACGCCGGACCGATCTCGTGACGCAAGTCCAACGGTGCATGCAGGGTTTCCAGAGCGTCCTGCTTCAGCGTCATGTACACACGCTGCTGCAAGGGGATCTTGCGCAGCTCCTGTTGCACGCTGGCGATCAACGGACGGTCGTGCGGCAGGTCAACATCCGCGTACTGCATCGCATAAGCCAGATGCGCCATCAGCGCTTTCTGGACCTGGCCCTCGGCGGGATAGGCCGCTTGCCATTGCTTGGCCATCCAGTCCTCAACGATGGCGGGCCGGCGGTTCTGCCGGTCCTCGATCATCCGATACACCCGCAGCGCCGCCAGTTGTTGGTTGCTGCCCGCGGGCGCAGCGTTGATCGCATCGAGCACGCCACTGGCAATGGCCGGCAGGAAGCGTCGCGACAGCAAGCGCAGATAGGCTTCGTCAACCTTAGGCCCGATCGCCCGGCCCTGGTACAGGCCGGTGTCCGCCACCAGCGGCCAGGCGTTTCGATAGTCACCGTAGACGGACACCGCCTCCCGGATCTGATTCAACGGCGCCAACAGGTTGCGACCGGTCGCCTCGATCCGCGCATCGATCTCCCCCGCGCTGAATTCCTTGCTCTTGGCCAGGACGCTGACCGCCTTGTCGCGGTTGATGCCGAAATAATACTGCCAGGTACCGACCACCAACAGGCAGCCCAGCGCTGCGACGGTGGAACTGGCGATCAGGGCATGGCGCTTACTGGCCAATACCTTGACGTTGTCCCCCGCCAGACCGGCCTCGGGGTAGATGACCTGCTGGAACACCTTTTGCGCGAAATAGATGACTGAACGGCCTGCGGGTTTGACGTCCAATGGCGGCTCGCTCAGGTCATAGGGTTCGCCAGCTGCGTCAACAAAGGCATTGGACAGCAACCCCTGTTGGCACACCGAGGAAAAGTACACACCGCGTACCAAGGCCGATGGGCTATGCCGATCACTGCCCAGGATACTGCGCAAATAAACCGGCAGAACCTGACGGATACCGTCCAACTGACGCCCCAGCGAATACAGGCGGTCTCGCTGCTCGATCGTATGGGGAGCACTCAGTGCGTCGAATATATGGTCATTCAACCGAGCGACAAAACGGTGATAGCGGCCAAAAAACTCCTTCAGCCAGGCGTCAAAATCGTTGACGGAATCCAGGGTGAAAGTAAAACCGAGAATGTCGTCGCGCACCGAACGTGGCAAACCAGCGAAGAACTCCTCAAAGCCTTCGAGCAGATCGAACTTGCTCAACACCACATACACGGGTAAGCGGCTACCTAATTGTTGAGTCAATTCCTTGAGGCGCTTCCTTAGCGGGGTTGCCATTGCCTGGCGCTCGCTGGGCTCCTGACCGATCAAAATGCTGATGTCGATCATCAGCACCACGCCATTGAGTGCCCGACGGCTACGATTGCGCCCCAACCAATCCAGTAAATGCCCCCAGAGACGCGGATGGATGTCTGCGGGGAGCGTGTCAGTCGGTGCCTCACTTTGCGCGGCCGTTGCGGGGTCGACCTTTTCAGCAGATTCTTCATCCTGGTTCGTCGGTTGATTGCCCCCGACGCTTGACTGACTGATGAATTCGCCGGGTGGATCGATCAGTAACGCCTCGCTGCCCATCCACCATTCCACGTTATAGGCCAGTTGCTCGTCCTGAACCGACTTTCGCTCGTCGGCGCTGGTGACCCTGGTTAACGAAAAGTCCTGACTGGCCCGCTGAATAAAACTGCTCTTGCCAGTGTTTTCCTGGCCCAGCATCAGATACCACGGGATGTCGTACAGCCCCTTGCGCCCGATGTTATCGCGCCAGATATGCAGCCGTTCATTCAGCGCCCGCTCCTGCGCTTCCACAAAAGGCAGGCAAGGGTCGGCCTCAAGCGCCGCCTCGTGCCGACGTTCGGCCTCCAGCCTCTGGTTGCGCTTGTGCACGAACCACGCCCAGAGCAACAGCGGGATAACCACCACGACCACACTCGCCGACACGCGCATGGCGAACTCAGCCAGGGGTCGCTGATCGTCTCGCCACACCCAGTGCGGCCCCAGCCACCAGATCGTGATCAGCAAAAACACCATGCCCAGCCCCAGCAACACCGGTGTAGCGGTCTTGAACTGACGCAACAACGGCAGACCCCAGCGTTTCATGTAACTCCAGATATTCCCCATGCGTGCTTACCTCTACTCCTTTAATCCTTGGTCGGTGTCCGATGCTGGACACCGTGATGTTTCCGCCCCACGGGCAACCAGCTACGCCAGCTCCGGCAAGAAGCGGGTGTCCATGCTGTAGCGCTTGGGCCGTTGCGGATCGATCCACACTTGCACCTGCTTCTCGGGCAGGTAAGGCGAAGGGTCGTACCAGAGACTCGGGCTGTAGAACAAGTGCAGCTTGTTCGTCGCCGGGTTCAGCCATTGCGCAACAACTCGCCAGGGATACTTGCCATTGATGCAGATCGCCATATTGGGTTCCGTCCCCATGACCTGCGCATAAATGGCCTGCCCGGTAAGCGCCAGCTCGCCCTCACGACGTTTCGCGACCTTGGGCATAAGCACCAGCAACACCAGCATGACGCCGCCGATGAACAGAAACAGCAGCCCCATGCCCCCAACGAGCACACCGAAGAACCAGTTTTCACCAAAGGTATCGATCCGGGCCTTTTGCGCAGCCTCCGGCGCATAGACGATCGGAACGTCACCAGCAATCTCGTAGTCATTGGGCCGGGAACACACACTGCCCCTGATCCGAACCGATTGGCCTTGCGCGGTCAAAAACTCAACGGTGACGCAACCGTCGGCGCTCAACGCCACGACTTTGCCCGTTGTCCTCAACTGGCTGGCCTGCTCCGTATAGCGCTCAAACTGCGCCACCGCCGCCCAGACCAACAGCGCCATGCCGACACCTGCCGTAATCCATGCCCATCTTGTTTTCATGTGTTGTCCTTGTGATGTCCTGATTGCCTGGCAAGTGCCTGGAGTGCCAGCGCGATAAGGCGCTGAACGATGATGAAGTGAGTGAAGTTGGGTGACTGGCTGGCAAGCGCGTGCCATATGCCGCCAGACGATGTTGTAAACATGCCGTCAGGTGCTTTCATTCAGAGGTTTGCTTTGTTGAATGGCACAACGGAAGCTGTTGGTTCGGTAGTAATCTTCGAGCACAGGATTGTCGTGGAGGCGCCACATTCGTATGTTTGGTTTCAACTCCCCTGACGCCCAAGGTGCCCATAGGGCGCTACTGCCGCGCAAAACTTTTTCGGTGCCCTTGGTCGGCCCCTGCGGGTTGTCCTTCGGCGCACGCCGGTAGTAATCCGGTCCATACCAATCGTTAACCCAAGACACCGCCGTCGCGGTCATGTTGTAAAGGCCCAGTGGGTTGGGCGGAAATGCGTCGACCGGATAGGTATTGCTGCTGGAATAAGGATGATTGCGACCGAAGTCGTTAATGTTAATGTCGCTTACAAAAGGTATAGAGGCATATTCGTACTGCGCTTCAGTGGGTAAGTCCACCGGCAGGCCGCTTAACTCCCCTAACCAAAGGCAATAATTCTTGGCTTCCTGCCACACCTTGCTGCGGGCGTGAAAGGTGGGGTGATACAGGTGTGGCTCGCGTAAGCGAAGCGGTTCGGTAAAACCGTGCTGGCGATCACTTTCAGTCAGCGCCGCGCCATACAATGGCAACTCCGTAAATGTGCGAAAACGATCGTCCTCATCGATAGTTGTGAAAAATTTTGCCATATAGAAACTGTCGAGACGTACCGTATACCGAGGTAAATCCTCTTCCGATATAAATGTGCTGTCCTTGCCACAGGGCGATTCACACACATGGTCGGCCTCGTATTCAATCGTGCCGTAATCATGCCTTTCGAACGAGCCACCTTCGATCAAGACCATATTGTCGATAGCACTGATCACCTGTTGTTTCAGGGCTTGGCGTTCCAAGGTGCCCCGCTGCGAATAACGTTGATCGATACGTTCGACGATGGTCTTGATCTGTTGGGTGCTCAAAGACTTGCTGGCGAGCGTGTCAGTGTCCCGATGGGCTACCCAAGACTCACGCGCAGTGAGAAACACCCTGAATCTGTCGTTGTCGTTGTTCGATGGTGACCACGGCCGCAGCCGCTGCTCCGTTTGTTGATCGGGAACGGCTGGGTTGGGTTGAGCTTGTAATACTGCGACGCAAGCGAAAAATGCAACACCCGTACCGGTAATAATCCATAACTGTTTTGCGTTCATGCTCTCTCCTTGTGGTGTTCGGCGTTTCTGGTAATTGCTTGGTGCATCGGTGTCGCAAAATGTCGAAGGATGATGAAGTGCGTGATACTAAGTGGCCAACTGCCGATGATGCAGGCGTCGCAGCCAACCAGCATCGCTGCAGGTTGTTTATTAAGCGTCTTCATTCAACGGACCGCCCTGCTGGATAGCGCAGCGGAAGCCGCTGGGAAAGTAGTCGAACTCGCTTACTGGCAAGGCGTGATGCCGTTTAATCGTCAGGGCACGATAATGATCCGATGAGGAACTGTTACCCCGGTGGACTTTATGAGTGCCCGTGGTAGGTCCGAGTGGGTTATCTACGGGAGAGTGCTGATAATAGTCCGGGGCATACCAGTCATTAACCCAGGATGACATATTATCGCCCATATCATATAAGCCCAATGGATTTGGAGGAAAGTAACCCACTGGGTAGCCACTCCAGTCACCACTCACATTGTATCCCTTCTCGATGCTGCCATTATTGGTTGCATAAACCAAATAACGACCGCGAGAGCGTGCGGCATATTCGTACTGCGCTTCGGTGGGTAAGTCTACTGGCAGACCACTCAACCCCCCAATCCACAAGCAATAGTCCTTGGCCTCCTGCCAGACCTTGCTTTTGGCTGGAAGATTGGGAGCGTATGTCACAGGAGAACGGAGGCGGTGCGGTTTTTCTTCACCCCATTTAAGGTCATCATCGGTCAACTCCATACCCTGTAGCGGTAACGCCGTGAATTTACGAAAGCGATCATCATCGCCGATGGTGGTGAGGTATTTGGACATATAGAAACTGTCCAACCGCACCGTGTGAACAGGAGAAGCGTCTGATCGACCTAAAAGAAGGCCCCTGTCTTCGATATTCATACCGCAGGGCCACTCACACATTTCGACAGGATCGTAGTCGTCAAACCAACCAAAGTCCCCCATCTCGAAAGTTCCGCCCTCGACGAAGACCATACTTCCGATGGTAGCAACTACCTGCTGCAGCAATGCCTGACGGTCCAGTTCGGACTGTTGTGGGTAGCGATCATGAATTCGCTCAGCGATAGCGATAAGCTGTTCGATACTAAGGAGCGGCTTATGAACGACACGCTCATTACAACCACTCAAGCACACGATCACAACCGATACCCATAGGCCATTAAGAACCTTCATTTCAGCGGTTCTCCTTTTTGAATGGCGCAGCGAAAACTGTGGGAGTACGCATAATCATATAACATGGGCTCTTCATTAAGGCGGCGCGTCGTCATAGCAACTGTCGATGATTGCAGGTTGTGCCCCCCCCGTAAAACTTTACGGGCTCCAGTGGCAGGCCCCTGCGGGTTATCAACGGGCGATTTCAAGTAATAATTCCAGTCGTACCAGTCGTTGACCCAGGACAGCGCGTTATCGCCCATATCATATAGGCCCAATGGATTGGGCGGGAATGACCCTACGGGATAAATCCTGATGCCACCATGAACGTTACGCCCTCTTTGGACGCTACCATTGTCAGTTGCGTAAACAAGATAGCGACCGCGAGACCGAGCGGCATATTCGTACTGTGCTTCGGTGGACAGATCTACCGGCAAACCGCTTAACTCTCCCAGCCACAGGCAATAGTCCTTGGCTTCTTGCCATAGTTTGCTACGGGCTGGTAATTGGGAAGTGTAGCGTTGAGGGGTTCGGAGGCGCGCAGGTACTGTAATCCCGTATTCACGGTCCTCATCGGTTAGTTCGGAAGCATATAACGGTAGACCTGTGAATTTACGAAATCTATCATCTTCGCCTATGGTGGTCAGGTACTTGGATATATAGAAACTATTAAGGCGTACGGTATGCAAATAATAGGAGTCCCAATTATCTACCAACCTTAACCTTGCCTCGCCCTTCCCCCTGTCGCAGGGCCATTCACACATGTTCTCGGGGTCGAATTTACCAATCCAGCCGAAATCCCCCATCTGAAAAACACCCCCTTCAACAAAAACCATATTGTCGATGGCGGTTACTACATGTTTCAACAGGGCTTGGCGTTCCGAAGTGGGTTGTTGTGGGTAGCGTTGCTCAATAGTTTCAGCAATAGCCGCTACGTGTTTGGCGCTCAAGGATTGGCTTGGATTGCAGCCACCCAAACTCAGTAATATTGCTGCCGAGCACACTAGACTAAGCACGTTCATTTCAATGGCTCGCTTTGTTGGATGGCGCAGCGGAAGCTGTTGGTCGAGTAGTACTCCTCAAGGACGGGGTTGTCAGGGCGACGCCATATGGTCATGGCAAAGCTCGGCTCCGATCGAACATCACTCCCACGTCGGACTTTCTGAGCACCAGTAACCGGCCCCTGCGGATTGTCCACCGGCGAATGCTGGTAGTAATCCTCTGCGTACCAGTCATTGACCCAGGACACCGCGTTGCCGCTCATGTCATATAGGCCCAACGGATTGGGGGGCCAACTGCCAACCGGCTGGATGGCACTGGTCTTATTAAAATTGCGTCCCTTGTTGATGCTGCCATTATCAGTGGCATACACCACATAACGCCCACGAGAACGCGCCGCATATTCGTACTGGGCCTCGGTGGACAGGTCCACCGGCAGGCTGCTCAACTCCCCCAGCCACAGACAGTAGTCCTTGGCTTCCTGCCAGAGCTTGCTGCGGGCCGGGAAATCGGGTTTAAAGAGCCTGGCCTCACTAATTCGGTACGGCTCGGTCAACCCGTGCTCACGCTCTTTGTCAGTCAACTCCATGCGATACCACGGCAATCCCGTAAACGTACGGAAGCGGTCATCCTCGGCAATCGTGGTGAGGTATTTGGCCATATAAAAACTGTCCAAACGAACGGTATGCAGGGGGCGCGAATCGGCATTCGGCACCAGCGGCCATAGTTCATCCTTGTCTATGCCGCAGGGCCATTCACACATGTTGCTGGGCTCGTATACACCGATCCAGCCGAAGTCGCCCATCTCGAAAGTGCCGCCCTCGACGAAGACCATATTGTCGATGGCGGTGACCACCTGTTGCAGCAGGGCCTGACGTTCCAACGCCGGCTGATTGGGGTAGCGCTGCTCGATGCGTTCAGCGATGGCGGTGACGTGTTTCGCACTGAGGGACTGACTGGGAATCGCGCTGGCATTGCAGCCTCCCAGTACTAACAGTGCGGCGAAAACTCCGACTAAACGCGGCATGTTTAATTCCGTGTGCTTAAACATAACGTTCATCGTCTCCCATTGATGTCCAGGTCTTGCGGGCGTCAGCCAGGGTTTGGTACTTGTTATTGTTGTGCATGGGTTTCCAGGGCGGGATCTGGGACAAGGGTTTGCCGGGCACGGCCTGATTGGCGCGCCGAGCCAGGCCGTCGATGAAACGGGCAAAGTCCGGACGTTGTTTGGGGTGCAGGTAGCTGCGAATCCGCTCGAGGCTGTCGAAAGCCGAAACCACTTGTGCCTGGGGGTGCATGCGTTCGAGTACCAGATAGAACTGGCGCCAACTGCTGACCTGGAACAGCAGGTGGATGATGGCTTCCTCGGTTTTGTTGTTGAAGCTGAACAAATAGCTCTTGCTGAGTATGAACAGCGCTGGCCCCATGACTTCGGGGGGTAGACGACTCAGTGGGAGAGTCTGGCTTCCGAGTTGCAGGGGCTCGTTGCCAAGAATACGTTTAGCCAAATGATGAGCTTCCGCTCGCCGGTCCTTGGTATGCTCCCACCACTCAAGTAAGGCGACCGTCCCCTGCATCATTACCTCGTTCAGGGTTTTACCCGGCTTGGTCAACAGCTGGGAAACACCTTGATAGAGGAACTCAAACGCTAACGGGGTCACGCTGAGCACATGCCGAAAATCCACCTCGCTGAGGTTGCGGTACACCACCCCGACCAGATCCGCGATTTTCTCCAGGTCCACGAGGGTGCCGAAACCACCGCCAGCTCCCGGACCGAACACCAGGTGCCCTTTAAGGTGAAAATACAGACGGGTGCCATCGAGCATGATCTGAAAGTCCAGCGCAGCCCCGCCGCCAAACGCCAGATTGCCTTCGGTCCTGACTTCCAGCAGTGGCGCCCAACTGGCGTTCTGGCGGTTTTGTTCATCCGGGTGCATCCATTCCAGGCCACCGGTCAAGGCGCCACCGGACTGGGCGCCGGCAAACAGGTTGCCTTTGACCTGCACTTTGCCGCCCCGGGAGCTGAGTTCCGGTGAGGTGAGCAAGGCGCTGGCGCCGGAGGGCGCGGGTTTCCATTTCACCGTGCCGGTGGCATCGCCGCTGGCGACCACGCCGAGAAAGCAGCTCAGCTCCAGTTTGCTGTTGAGGCGGAATGCGCCGAACCGGTGGTAGACGGTTTCGCCCTGGGCATTCTTGTAGGCGAAGTAGCAGTTCTGCCCGCCCTGGCTGGGCAGGAAGCGGGCGAAGGTCATCTTGCCTTCAGCGAGGGAAAAACTGGCCTGGCCCTTGACCCCGAGGGACACTTCGCCGGCCTCGGGGTCGAAGCCGGAAAAGCCGGCGCTGGCCTGGGCGGCGAAGCGCAATATGTGAGCTTCGTGGCTGCGGGCGTAAGGCGCCGCGTCGCTGCTGTCGGAGGTCCAGCTGAACTCTTTGTGCAGGGCGTTGGCGGCCGTGTCGTGGGGGGCGGTCCAGGTTTTAAGCCGCGCTTCAAGGTTGCCCAGCGGTTTGCCGAGGTCGTTCTTGATGCCGGTTTTGATGTCGTTGAGCAAGGCGCCAATCTGTTTTTTCAGCCCCTCGGCGTCCAGCGGGGTGGACGAGCGCAATCGGCTGCTTTCGATCCGAAAGGAGCGGCTCAGCTTGTCGCTGGCGGCGCGGGAAATGTAATAACGCTTGTCCGGCTTGCTGAAGACGATGACTTCCACCACCTGATTGTTGCCTCGGGCGTGGGTGGCGCTGAGAGTGCCCTTGCGTTTTCCGTACTTGGGGTCAGGCATGGTCGTGGTGGCAGTGCTCTCGCTCATGCGTTCCAGCGGCGCGAGCTGGGCCTGCAAGGTGGTGACTTCACGGTCCAGCATCTCTGTCAGGCCCTGGCCGATGGCGCAGTTCAGGGCGGTGGACACATAGGGGCAGAGGCCGGCGAACTGGATGCGCTGCTTCTTGAGGTGGGCGATGCGGCCCTGAATGTCGTCCTCGGTGTTCAGGCGAATCGGCTGCGCAGCAGCCTGGGCCTCGTTCAGGGCCAGCAGTCCGGCTTCTTCGGCTTTGCGCGCCCACAGCAGTTTTTGGCAAGCCTGGCAGCCGCAGGTTTCCGCTGTCGCTCTACCCTCCGAGGCGATACACGGCCCGGCCTGTTCCGGTGCCGCGTTGACGATGCGCTGGAAGTCGCGCATCAGCGTTTGCACGTCTTCGATCTCTTCGATCAGATCATCTTGCTCAAGCTGCGTCAGCACATAGAAGTTGTCACCGTCGCCGGTGATGTGCACCACGTCGACCTTGGGCGCCTGGCAGCTGGGCGTGGTATAGCCCTTGGTGTCCACTTTGCTGTCAGCGAACATGGGCGGCGGCAAGGGTCGCAAAAACGGGGTGAATTCGGTCATGGCTTCATACCTGCGAGGCAGAGGGTTTCCAGGGTGGTGAGGGTGTCGACGGGCGAACAGTCATCACGCGCCAGTTGCGCGGCAGCCTCGGACTGAAGCCAGAAGTCTTCGGTGCATTGCAGGCGCAGGCGCAGCCAGCGCTCCTGATCGGCCTCGGTCGTGTAGCCGAAACGCCGGGCGGCTTCGAGGATATTGAAGGTCTGGATCAGGCCCTGATCGTCCGGTTCCAGCTGCGTGGCGTACGCCTTGGCGAAGGTCGCGACACTGTCCCACACGCGTTCCTGGCTCAGCTGCTTCTGCTGCTCGTGACCCCATGGCAACGTTTTGCCCTCGGGCACTACCCCGTCATGCACGGGCAACCACTGATACCAGCCTTCGGCGCCGTGCCAGATCAGCGCGGCGCACGGGCCGACCAATTCCAGACGCTGGGCCGGGGTCAGTTGGGTCAACAGCGCACGCAGTAGCCGCGGGTCGAACCAGCGGAACAGGCTGGTGTGGCCATCCGGGCCGACCACGCTGAGCCGTTGCCGACAGTGCTCGACCATCTCGGCCCAGGTCGCGCCCGGTGCAAGACGGGCAATGATCCCCAGCGGGGTCTCGGGCAAACGGTCGAGAATGGCCCGGTGACTGGCCCGGTTCAGGTCCAGCGCCACCAGGTGTGGCCCGACACTGACCAGCGCTTGATAAGGCGTACCGGTGCAGAGCGACTCCACTGCCCAGCCTGGCTCGCGCTGATCGGCATACAGCGTGGACAGTAAGTTGTTGTCCTGAGCCGGCTCCAGCAGCAGGCACTGCCCGGCCTCCTCGATGGCGGGCGGCAGTGCGGGGTACAGCAGCAGGCCGGGCAGGCGGTTAGTGATGAGGGTGAAGTGGGCAGTGGCCATCAGCGTCTCGCTCGCACAGGGTTTCAGTCACCAAGTCAGCGCTTTGCGCGGCTTGTACGTAGTGTTCCGGGGTCAGGCTGGAGTGGGGCGTGATTGAGGGTGTCGATACGCCTGTCAGCAGCGGGCTAATCATCGGGGGGATGAGGCCCGGCATGGCACCCGGTTGCAGGGGCACGCTGCTGTAAATTCCGCTGGCGTCCATCTGAATGCAGTGCTCACCGATTTGCAGGGTGATGCTGTGGCTCGCGTCGAAGATGATATGGCTGGCCTGCACGAGGGTCCGCAGTCCACTGCTAAGCCCCAGATCACCACCGACCTGCAGGATGCGGTTGCCGCCGATGTTCAGGTGGTCGTCTGCCCGCACCTCGGTACTGCGCGTGCCTTGCACACGGAGTTGCTGTTCACCGCTCACCTGACAGTGGCTATTGCCCTGGATCGACAGTTGACGGTCGTTACCAATCTCGATGCGTTCGTCGTGCTCGACCTTTTCGCTGCGATCGTTACCGACGACGGTGGTCTGGTTGTTATTGATTTGGCTGTTGTGGTCTTTCTGCGCGTGAACGTAGATCTCTTCCTGGTCCTTTTCATCCTCGAAGCGCAGTTCGTTGAAGCCCTCGCCCTTGTGGGTCTGGCTTTTGATGGTCATCCGAGTTTTGTGCTGCGGCAGCGGGTACGGCGGCAGGTTGTCGGCGCGGTAGGCGCGGCCGCTGACAATCGGCTGGTCGCCGTCGCCGTCCAGGTATTCGACGATCACTTCCTGGCCGATGCGCGGAATGGCCATCGCGCCCCAGGTGGTCCCGGCCCAGCCCTGGGACACGCGGATCCAGCAGGAGCTGTGTTCGTTGTTTTGGCTGGCGCGATCCCAGGGAAAACTGACCTTGATCCGGCCCCATTCGTCGCAGTAAATCTCCTCGCCCGGCGGGCCGACCACGGTGGCCATGTGCGGGCCGTCGATGCGCGGTTTGTCATGCAGTTCGGCTTTCCAGTCGGTCAGGCCGGTGACCAACTCGGCAGTCTGGCGGTAGGTGGTGCTCTGTTCGCTGCCCGCCGCGTCTTCTTGCAGGCTGGTGTGCTGGGTGCCGTGGTGCTCGATGAACACCGGGCGCCAGCGGATATTCAGCTCTTCCCGCGGATGGTCGATCAGGTCGAACGCCAAACCGGGTTGCAGGCGCGGGTCGTCGCCCTCGACCGTGGCGATGCGCGCATCGCGGCGTAAGGCGGCCAGGCGGGTTTTGGTGAAGGGTTTACCGGCTTCATCGCGCTTGTAGCGGCCGGGGTAGTCGAAACGCTCGTAATCGCGTTGCTGGTGCTCGTGGTCACGGCCTTCGGCGACGTGCTCTTGGGCGTAGCTCGAGTGCTTGAAGGTGTAGTCGCGCTGGACCTGGCGCGCGGTGCGTACCTGTTCGGTGTAGTCGAAACGCCACAGCGCCGGTTCCGGCTGATCGCCGCCGGGGGTGGGTTGGTACAGCACCTGGCACTGTTCCTTGCGGCCGATGGCGCCGAGGTTTTGCACCTTGTCGGTGTAGATCAAGCGATGGCCATCAGGGCGGTGATCGAAGCGGTACAGCAGGCCTTCTTCGGCGGCCAGGCGGGCGAGAAACGCCAGATCGGTTTCGCCGACCTGCACGCAATACTCGCGAGGCTCGTGCGCGGCGCCAACGAATTGCTCACGGTCGGTCAGGGGTTGAGCCTTGAGCACCGCGTCGATGATCTGCGGCACGCTTTGCTGCTGGAAGATCCGCCAGTTCGAGCGCAAGCCAGCGCGGGCCAGGGTCGGTTCAACCACCGCCCGATAACGGGTACGACGAAAGCCGGTGTCACCTTGACTAAACAGGCTGATCAGCCCATGCACCCGGCGCACCGGCTGCTCGCCACGCCAGATGGTGAACAGCGCAGGCCGGTCGAGCACCGCGCCAAAATCGACGTTGGGGTTGCTGCTGGACAGTTGGATGTCCAGATGAAACGGCCGGGACA
The DNA here is from genome assembly GCF_056680425.1 of Pseudomonas sp. ASL3. Lineage (NCBI taxonomy): Bacteria > Pseudomonadati > Pseudomonadota > Gammaproteobacteria > Pseudomonadales > Pseudomonadaceae > Pseudomonas > Pseudomonas sp. ASL3. The sequence goes on from NZ_CM155281.1 coordinate 2,417,091, forward strand.
GACCTTCCTTCAAGGTGAAGGCCACCACCTCGAAAGCGGTGCCCGAGGCGGGTTCGAAGGTGTAACGCAGGTCGCTGTGACGAGGCATATAGTCTCCTTACTCCTTGGTAACGTTCTCGATAGCCGGCAGGCAGCCACCGTGTTGTGCAAGCTTGCTGTACAGATCCGGCTCCCACTGATCGGCCGACATGGCCTGCATGATTCGCCCGACATTGGCGTAGAGGTCATTGGCGAGCCATGAAAGCCCGCGTGAAGCCAACAGATCGGCGGCGATGACCGTGGCGTAGCAGCGTTGGCGAGGGGCACTGAATTCGGCGTGCAATTCCTGGAGGCGGAGCAGCACCACCTCGACACCTTCGCTGTTGAGTTGCGTCACCAGCTCGTCACGCAGGTTGGCGTATTCATGCACCGGGCTGCCCTGCGGCCCAGCCGTGTCCGCACCGGACAGCCAGCCCAGGGTTTGCGCATCGACAAAAGGGCGCCCGTCGCTGAAGCACAGTTCCTGCAAGGCCGGGATCCGCCGGACAAAGCGTTCGGTGGCCTGACGAATGGCTGCCGCCACCTCGGGCATTTCCAGGCGCATGGCAACACTGGCAGCGAGAAAACTGCCGCGTATCCAATACGGCGACGCCACCACACTTTTCTCCACGCGTTGCAGCAGCACGGGATCAAGCGCGTTATTGGCTAACGCGTCCTGGTAGCTGTCGACGATGTCCATCGGCATACCTGTCAGCTCGGTACGTTGCTCATGCTTGACGGTCGGAGCGGCGTGGATATGTGCCCACAGGCCAAAACGCCGTAATTGGTAGCCGGTCGGGTCGTAGGCGTCTTGTTGATTGACGAACTCAGCCATATTGAGCAATGCACGCCGACTCTCGCGTTCGTTACCCAGTTGCAGGTCGCTTTTGCTGGAGAAGAACGCTTGGCTCAGGGCGCCACCGCCCTGCCCCAGTGCTGGCGCTATGACCGGCTGCGGCGAAACGGCCTGTTCCGCACATTTGTGCAAGGCATTGGCCAGTTCTGTCAGGGACTGGCTATCGAGTTTGGCCGCGTCTGAGCAACGTTGCAGGCTGTCGAGTGCCCGCTGTGCAGTTGTCTGGTGATCCAGGCTAAAACTCGTCGCGTCAAGCTGGGCCAAAGCTTCCCCGAGGCGCGTGATCAACACGTGCACTTGCTTGCGTTTGCCCGGGTAACCCGTCGGCCCCGGTTTGGGGTAGCTGGTTTCCCAATACTGCTCGACCATCCCGGCGACCAGCGTGGTCACCTCTGCCCAGTCGCCCCAACTCTTGAAGCGAAGCTTGGCCGTGGCAAAGTGGGAGACGATGCGCCAGTGTTTACATTGTTTACTCAAGTACTGACGCGAACTTTCCTCAACATAGGCCCAGTCAAGGGTGCGCTCATGCAGGCCGCCCAGCTTGACCATTTCATGGTCGATCGCCTGATAGGTTTCATCTTCCACATCGAAATGCCCGGCGGGCTGGTTGATGTCGATCGGGGTCAGTAGGGTTTCAACCGAGCCTGGCACCGCGCCCGTCACCAGTGACATGCTTCGCGCTCCAGAGTGATCAGCTCAGTCAAGCCTTCAGCATCGAAAAACAGACCATTGAGTTGAGGATGATCGCTCTCCACACGCACCCGGTTTCCGTGATTCAAGCGCTTGATCTGTTCGATTGCAGCCAGGCCTCGGCCCGCATCAACGACCACGCCAGACTCCAGCACCTGCCAGGTTTGGTAGACGGACACCGGGCGCTCGTCCAGCAACAGGCGCACCCGCACCAGATTGCGATCAATCGGCTGGCCCAACACAAACTGCAAACGCGAGATATTGGAGAGGCAGCTAATCGCAAGCACAGGCCGTGGCGCGACTGCCCCCAATGCGGGCGCTGATATCACCACCCGCTGCTGGGCATCGTTGTCACGTTCAGTGGCGATGGAGATCAGAAAGCGACTGTCTTCGGCGGTGCGTGCAGCCTCGTTGGCCTGCACCAGATCGACGATTTCCGGGCGCAGCGGCACGACAAGCGCAGGTGCTGAGCGTGGAGTGTTAACGGGCGTACCTGCCGCACGATCAAAACACGCCAAGCGCTCCAGAGAAGACGCAATGAGAGTGCAATCGCGGTCAAGGGCGGCACTCATCGCTGTGGGAGCCCAACCAGCACAGGACACCAGCAACAGCCAGCCGAATTTATTCATAGAGGAAATGCTCCAGATTCCATTTTTGGCATTTGCGCGCAAGGGTGCGCTTGGGGATACCCAGACTGTCGGCAGCACGACTGCGTGAGCCGCTGGCCTGACGCAGGCGTGCATCAATTAGCAAGCGCTCGAAAGCCTCCGTGGCTTCAGGCAAGTTGTCGGTCTGCAACAAATCATGCAGAGGCAGCAGAGCCTGCTCCGCGTCCGATGGACTTTCGATGACCGTTTGAATTGAGCGAGTCATCAGCGCTTGCAGGGTCTTAAGGCTGATTGCCTCGCCATTGGCCGTGCGTTCACTGGCAGCGAGGATCAAGTTGCGTAATTCGCGAACATTGCCTGGGAAAGGATGACGTTGCAGCCGGGCAATTGCGTCTGCCGCCATCCCAGTGACACGGGCCTGACACTCACGATTGTGCTGGGTGATCAGGTACGCGATCAGTGCTGGGAGATCCTCGTTGCGCTCGCGTAATGGCGGCAGGTGGAGACCCAGTTGGCAGATACGGAAATACAAGTCTTGGCGGAAGCGTCCTTCTCGCACCCGTTGCGGTAAAGGTTGGTGCGTGGCGCAGATCAGGCGAAAATCCGAAGCCCGCTCTTGAGTCGCACCGACAGGACGGTACTTTTTCTCATTGAGCAGGCGTAGCAATGTGCCTTGGAGGCTCAGCGGCATATCGCCAATTTCATCCAGAAACAACGTGCCGCCATCGGCTGCTGCAACCAGCCCCGTACGCGCTTGGGTCGCGCCGGTATAGGCGCCACGCGTGCAGCCAAACAACTCCGCCTCAATCAGATCCTTCGGGATGGCCGCACAATTGACCGGCACAAACGCCTTGCCGCTACGTGCCGAGACTTGGTGGATCAGCCAAGCGGCGTGGTCTTTGCCGGAGCCCGTTTCACCAGTGACCAGCACGGCCAGCGACGAGTCGGCAATCATCAACATATCGTCGCGAGTCTGGCGAGCCTCGCGACTGGCACCCACGTAACCGGCTGCCAGCAGGCGTCCTGCGCGTTGACGACTGCCTTCAGCTTTTTGTGCTTGCCGGGTATTACGCGCATGACGCATGCCGTCCGCCATACCCTGCTGCGCCTTCAACGACGCAAACAGGCACCGATAGATATCCAGTAAAGCGACCCAGGCCGGGTCGTCATTCCAGGCACGCAAAGCATCTTGAGCCCCGCTCAGTACGAGAACACCGAACGCCTGCCGTTGACCATCAAACAGCGGCAAGGCGAGCAGTGCATCACTGCTGTCCAGCACCTCGCGCAAGGCATCAAAGCCCGCCCCAACCTCCACCAAACGCGCCATCTGATGGACCAGGCATGGCTGCCCGCTGTGCAGGCTGTACAGCAGCGGGTTGTCCAGTTCAGACATAGAAATAGTGGGTAAATCAGCAGCCGACACCGCATGGCTGGCGAAAGGAAATAACCTGTCACCCACAGCGTCACGGAGATAGCAGATGGCCTGGCGTAGGCCGTCAACGGTCTGGGTCATACGCAAAAAGCCTGAGGTCAGCACAGCAGCGTCTGCAGTGGCCGCTAGCGTCCGCACGGCATTCAACGCTTTTAATGAGTCCATTGCGTATCACTCAACTCGACATCATTGGAAATAGCGGCAATCGAATGAGCCCTGACCTATGGGCAAAGCCGAGTCGACCAGAGAGGACAGACAGATGAGTACTGTTCATGAATATATATATCCTCGTAAGCCGGGCGCGGAGAGACTTCAAACCGCATGGAACATTAACAGCGGACAAAGGCCACTTGCACTTAATTATTCAAACAAGGGGGCATTTATCACAAAAAATATCTCAAATAATACAAGTCAATAGAGACACTTCCTGTCATTGCGTAGGAGTTTTCTTTATTGTTATGGCGAATAACTCATCAGGCATAAAAGCTTGTTTTTGTGAACGGTATCAATTGACCGAAAGCTTAAAGCTTTCGTAGACTTCAACGGTCGGCGCTAAAAATCGACAACGAATTACAGATGTTTAAACATTTAAACATTTAAGCAAGGGCGTCTTCCTCGCAGTAAACAAAGGCTGTTTACATTCAATAACGCTACCTACACGTCATCCAGTGCTTCGACTGTTCAATAAGGAGTTTCTCATGTCGAAAAATGTTGGTTCCGTCGCTCCCCAAGAGCGGATCAATATCAAATACGTACCGGCTACCGGTGATCAACAGGCAGAGATAGAACTGCCGCTCAAACTGTTAGTCACAGGGGATTTCAAAGGTCGCACTGAAGAGACGTCCATCGAAGAACGTCAATCCGTGCGCATCGACAAGGACAACTTCAATGCGGTGCTGGAAAAAGCCGGGCTGACCTTGAATATGTCTGTCCCCTCGGCGCTGAGCAAAGACAGCGAAGCCGAGTTGAACGTGAGTCTTCGGTTCAAAGCGATCAACGACTTTGGCCCTGACGCCATCGCCCGACAGGTCCCTGAACTCAACAAGCTGTTGGAGCTGCGCGAGGCACTGGTAGCACTCAAGGGGCCGCTGGGCAACATACCGGCCTTCCGCAAGCAACTTCAGGCACTGCTGTCCAACGAGCAGGCTCGCGCCACGCTCGCCAACGAACTCAACCTGGTTCTGGATGCCCCGCAACCCTGATCAATACAGACGGGAAATGGGCCGCCCAATACCGTCGTGCCGCTAGAACGTTACGCCCGCGTTGACATGGAGAGAATGAGAATGCACTCGGAAAGCACTGTTGCCACTTCAGTTGAAAAGCAAGATACCCCGCCGACCATGAGCTTGCTGGACCAGATCATGGCCCAAACGCTGATGGAGCCTCAGCAAGAAGGTTACGCCGTCGCCGAACGGGGCATCGCAGCGTTTATCACGGAAATCCTCAAGTCCGACGACCGTGAACAGGCGGTCAACAAGCATCTGGTCGACCAGATGATCGCCGAGGTTGATCGCACCCTGGGCAAGCAGATGGATGTCATCCTCCACCAGCCTGCCTACCAGCAGCTTGAATCGGCGTGGCGCGGTCTGAAACTATTGGTGGATCGCACCGACTTTCGCGAGAACATCAAACTTGAAGTGCTGCATGCAACCAAGGATGAACTGCTCGAAGACTTTGACAACGCTGGCGATATCACTCGTAGTGGGCTGTATAAGCACGTGTATTCGGCCGGCTATGGCCAGTTCGGCGGTGAGCCGGTGGCCACTATCGTCGGCAATTACACGTTCGGCCCTTCCGCACCGGACATCAAACTACTGAGTTACGCGGCGTCTATTGGAGCGATGGCCCACGCCCCATTCCTGGCGGCGGCTGGCCCGGAGTTTTTCAACCTGAAAGGTTTCCATGACCTGCCCAACCTCAAGGAGGTCAAGGATGTATTCGAGGGCCCGCAATTCAGCAAATGGCGCAGCCTGCGTGAATCCGAAGATGCACGCCATCTCGGCCTGACCATGCCTCGTTTCCTGCTGCGCCAGCCCTATGATCCGTTGGAAAATCCGATCCGCAGTTTCATTTACAACGAAGCCATTGACGGTTCGCACGACAACTACCTCTGGGGTAACACTTCATACCTGCTGGCCAGCCGGATAACCGACAGTTTTGCCAAGTATCGTTGGTGTCCGAACATCATCGGCCCACTGTCTGGAGGCACGGTCGATGATCTGCCCGTGCATCTGTACGAATCTCTTGGGCAACTCCAGGCGAAAATTCCCACCGAAGTACTGATCTCCGACCGCAAAGAGTTCGAACTCTCCGAGGAGGGTTTTATTCCGCTGACCATGCGCAAGGACAGCGACAATGCGGCGTTCTTCTCCGCCAACTCGGTACAACGGCCCAAGGTCTTTGCCAAGACCAAGGAAGGTCAGGAATCCCAGACCAACTACAAGCTCGGCACGCAGCTGCCCTATCTGTTCATCGTTAACCGCTTGGCCCACTACATCAAGGTGCTGCAACGCGAACAGATTGGCAGTTGGAAAGAGCGCCAGGATCTGGAGCGTGAACTCAATCACTGGCTCAAGCAGTACATCTCCGACCAGGAAAGTCCGGTGGCCCGTGTCCGCAGTCGTCGGCCGTTGCGCGCCGCTCGCATTGAAGTCCACGACGTGGCCGGTAACCCTGGCTGGTATCAGGTGTCCCTGGCCGTGCGTCCGCACTTTAAATACATGGGAGCGAACTTTGAAATTTCGCTGGTCGGCCGGTTAGACACCCAATAACGGAGGCCACATGCCACGCGTCGGAGGACGAAGCAGCCTGTTTGAGCGTTTGGTGCCTGGCGCTACGCCCCATCGCAGCCTGTCGTGCCAGGAGCATACCGCCCAACGCATCGGGGCGATCAAGTCGCACCTGGAACGTCTCCTCAATGCCCGCCAGGGGTGCTCGCAGAGCACTCCTGGTTTGGGGTTGAACGACTTCAACGACAGCTCACTCGGCAGTGCCGACCTATTGGTGCACATCAGCGCTGATATTCAGCGAGCCGTGGAAGCCTTTGAGCCTCGTATCAAGGTGCTTGGTGTGCATTTCCAGCCGGAGCCCGATCTGCCGCTGGAATTGAACTTCCGGCTGAATTGCGCAATGCAGGTCAACCACAAGGAAGAGCAGGTGCAGATTGATCTGGTCATGAATGGCCGCGACCGCTACACCCAAGTGAAATGAGGACCGCATGACGCTGAGAGAACACTTCCGGGACGAACTGAGTTACCTGCGCGAACAAGGACGCGAGTTTGCTCAAGAGAACCCGCAATTGGCACATTTTCTAGGTGAACAAGCCGACGACCCTGACGTCGAACGCTTGCTCGAAGGCTTTGCCTTTCTCACCGCCAGGTTGCGGTTGAAGATTGAGGACGACCTTCCCGAGCTGACCCATTCGTTGCTGCAGATGCTTTGGCCTAATTATCTACGGCCATTGCCCAGTGCCACCATTGTGCGCTTCGATCCGATTAGCCATGCCATCAGTAAAGGCCAGGTACTGCCCAAGGGCACGCGACTGTTTTCCCGTCCGGTGGACGGCGTGGCCTGTGAGTTCCGCACCTGTACTGACGTCGCTCTGTATCCGCTAAGCATCAAGGAAGTCAGTGATGCCCATACTCGCGAGAAGTCGATCGTTCGCCTGGATCTGAGCACGTTATCCAAGCAGCCGCTGAACGCGCTCGGGTGCGATCAGTTGGACTTTCACCTGAGCGGTGACGCCACCACGGCCTTGACCTTGTATTTATGGTTGGCCAACTACCTTGATAAAATCCTCGTCCAGATCCCTGGCCAAAATGATGTTATCGAACTCTCGATCAAGGATGTCGTGTTCCCCGGTTTCGCTCCAGAAGAAGCGTTGCTGCCCTACCCGAAAAACGTTTTCGACGGCTACCGTATCCTCCAGGAGTATTTTGTCTTTCCCCAGCGCTTTTATTTTTTCAGCCTGAGGCGACTCCTATCGCTTTGGCCCGCTGCTACGGCGGACCAGGTACGTTTTGAATTCCATTTTTCTCGGCCCATGCCAGCCGACATCCGGCTAAAGACCTCAGACATCAGCCTGTTTTGTGCTCCGGCCGTGAACCTGTTTCGGCACGATGCCGAGCCGATCAATCTCAGTGGTCGCGCTGTTGATCAACGCTTGCAAACCAGTGGTCAGCGACCGGCCTGTTACGAGATCTTCAGCATCGATCAGGTCTCGGCCTCAAAACACGGCACTGGGGGTCACCCGAGTCAACTGCAGCGGGTATTCCAGCCCTTTGAGTCCTTCCAGCACGAAATCGAACAAGCTTCCGGGCGCACTGCCCTGTATTACCGCGCGCGGGTGGAAGAGTCCACGCAACAGGAGGGTCTGTTACACCGCATCGCCTTTGTACGGGGCGATGAGAGTGCATATATCGGCGAAAACGAAACCGTCTCAATCGAGCTGACGTGTACCAATCGCGATCTGCCACTGACCCTGGGCACCGGGGATATCTGCGTACAAACCCAAGCCACCCCGACCTTCGCCACGTATACCAACATCACACGACCCACGCGGCCCTATCGCCCGGTACTGGATGGCAGCCTGCAATGGACCCTGATCTCCAACCTGTCGTTGAACTACCTGTCACTGCTCTCAGCCGAACCGTTGAAGGCCGTGGTGCGCGCCTACGATTTCGCCGCGCTGCATGATATCCAGCATGCCCGTACCACCCGCAAGCGCCTGGATGGTATCGGCAAAGCGACCACCACGCCGCTCGACATTTTGATGAAAGGGCTGCCAATACGCGGGCTCAATACGCGCCTGGAGCTCAACCAATCGGGGTTCTTGTGCGAAGGCGAGCTTTATCTGTTTGGTACGGTCCTGTCCCACTTCTTTGCGCTCTACGCCAGCATCAATTCTTTTCATCAATTGGACGTGATCAACGTCACTAACAACGAGCACTACGCATGGCCACTACTGACCGGCAGACAACCCGTGATCTAGCCGATGTCTTGCTGGCCGACGCGAGAAACTACTCGTTCTTTCGGTTGCTTGAGCATCTGCACGCCTTGCATGGCGATGACCTGGAAGCCAGGCATCCGAACATTGCGACGCGCCAACGCCTACGCCTGCAAAGCCATGCCGGCCTCGGATTTCCCGCTTCAGACGTAGCCTTGGCCGAACGTATGTCGGGAGAGGAACACGATCGTTATCGGGTCCAAACCACATTCTTTGGCCTGCACGGAGCCGACTCGCCCCTGCCCGGTTATTACCTCGACACTGTCGCCTATGAACATGCACAAGGCTCGGGGATTCGCCCGGCGTTCCTCGATTTTTTCAATCATCGATTGCTCACCCTGCTGCATCACAGTTGGCGTAAATACCGCTATTACGTGCGCTTTCGTGAACAGGCCACGGATCAGTTTTCGCGCTACATCTTTTCACTCATCGGGCTCAACGATGAGCACCTTCGCGGCGCGACTCCGATCCCCTGGAGCCGGCTGCTCAGCTATGCAGGCCTGATTGCCAGCCGCAGCCGCTCACCCACGATCGTTGCGGGCATCATCGGCCATTGCTTCGATCTGAATGACGTGAAAATCCGTGAGTTTGAACCGCGCTACGTCACCATTCCATCTGTCCAGCGCCTGGCTCTGGGACGGAATAATGGGGTCCTTGGCGACAGTTTTACTCTCGGTGGCCGAACCAAAACCCGCAGCAGCAAATTCACCATTGTCATCCCGCAACTGAGCCAGCAACGGTTCCGCGAGTTCCTGCCCAGCGGGGCGAATTTCAAGTCGTTGTGCAAGCTGATTGATTTCTTGTTGCGCGACGTCATCGCCTATGACCTGGAGCTGGGCCTGAAGCAGGCAGACGTGCCGCCGTTCAATCTTGGCCGCAGCAAGGGCACCCACCTTGGCTGGACCAGTTTTCTCGACAGCAAGGCCCAACGCCTGCAATCCGTCGTCCGTATCAAGGTGCGCTCATGAACACAGCTTCCAACTCACGGCACATCACCCTGGTCGTCAGCAACCCAGAACAGTTGCAGCATGGGTGTGCAGCCACGCACCGCTTCGACAACACGGGCGGCACCATCGGTAGCCGCAACGCTGATTGGACCCTCAATGACCGTCAGCACAGCGTCCAGCCAGTGCATTGCGAGATTCGGCTTATCGAGGGTGCGTTCTGCGTCACCGACCGTTGCGGCAAGACCCGCATGAACGGAAACGACCGAGGCCTGGGCCTCACCACCACCGCTCGTCTCAACGAAGGCGATTGTTTGCAAGTCGGCGCATACAGACTGGTCGTTCAACCCCACACACTGGACTCCAACCAGGCAGGCGCAATACGCCACCTGAGTCAGCGCTCATTGGCAGAACTGCTCAACGATGCAAGCTCCCCATTGGGCAGCCTGGATGGGCCCGCTCTCCCGTTCTATGGAATTGATGACCCTCTGCCGATTGACCGATCCGCCTTTCATGAACTCAGCACGCCCTCAGGGCTGTTCGCAGAGCGCGATCCGCTAGCAGCACTGGAGGCCGCCGCGCGCCAGGCTTCAGAGCAACCGGACGCAAACATCCAGCTCGATACGACCCACTACGGCCTTTCCACCCGCCAACACACCCAACCTGATCTTGCCGCCACCCGCTACGAGGCCGTCAGCGGAGCACCCCGCTCAGCCTCAGGAAATGACGCCATGCCATCGTTCTTCTCCCAACCCCCTGCCAACCTGGAGGCGCCATGAAGCCTCGATTTCTCACGCTACTGCTGGCCTGCCTGCTACTGGGTGGCTGCACGATGCTCAGCAAGATCGGTCAAGTGATCGTGAACCCGTCCACTCCTGTCGGCGAGCCGGGCGACCACCTGACTCAAGTTTCCTTGAGCCTGCATGCCAGCCCCACCATCAATTCGAACGCCAGCAGCGTCCCCCTTGATACTGCCGAGCATGCCAACACCTCGCCCGACATCTACACCGTCAGCCTGAGTGGAGAAGATCAGCTCGACCTGATCGATAAGCTCCAGGTATTGCTTAACCATTTCGAGAACGAGCAAACCCAAACGACTGCTCTCGATTCCCCAGACAGCGGCACGATAGTGCCTGCGGTCCCGCGCACTCAGGCCATCGCCTCGCGCACTGCCTTGGGTCAATACTCGGAACCCCTGCTTGAGGTCGATCAGATTGACGCGAGCACTGCCCCCGAACCTCAATACGTCGCCACCCCGCTCGCCTTCAAAATCCTGCAACTCAAAGACGACACGTTGTTGCTCAATACCAGTTACGAAGTGCTCATCAAGGACCTGAAAAAAGCCTTGGGCAGCACCTACCTGAGCGACGACGACTACATCCTGAAACCGGGACAGTTCAAGTTCGTCAACTTCAAGGAAATCCACGAGGACACCCGCTACATCGCCGTCATTGCCGCTTACCACGACCTGGATTCGACTCAGTGGAAGCAGGTGTTTCGCATCGAACCTCGGGGCCGTAAGTACTCCCTTCTAATGCAATTCAACCCCACCGGCGTTGAGCTGAAAGGTGAAGACGGATGATGCCCCCCTCTTCCCGCACGTTCAGATTTTCGCCCTTGAATCACTCGAAAACCATGGTTTGGTAAGGAGACCCCATGCCCCGTCACAGCGACCTGCGTTACACCTTCGAACCCGCCTCGGGCACCGCGTTCGAGGTGGTTGCCTTCACCTTGAAGGAAGGCCTGTCCCGGCCGTTTCATCTGGACATCCAGCTGTCCAGCAACAACCCCAAGGTGGACTTTGGCGCGGTGCTCGACCGGCCTGCGCTGTTCACCATCTGGCGCGGCGAGCAGGCCGTACGCCGGGTGCACGGGCTGATCAGCCTGTTCAATCAGGGCGACACCGGCCTTCGCCGGACCCGCTACCGAGCGGTGGTCGAACCGACCCTGGCCCGCGCCGGTTTGCGTTCGAACTGGCGGATTTTCCAGCAGCAAAGCGTGCCGCAGATCATCGACGCGGTGCTCAAGGCTCAGCCCCTGACCGACCGTGAGCAATTCGTTGGCGCCGCGCACGAGCCTCGTGAGTATTGCGTACAGGTCGGCGAAACCGACCTGGCGTTTCTCGCCCGCCTGGCCGCCGAAGAAGGCCTGCTGTACCACTTCGACCATCGCGCTGATGGCCATCGCCTGATCTACACCGACAAGGTGCAAAACCTCGGGGCCATCGGCCGCAAGGAAAATTGCCAGGTGCTGTACCAGCCCACCCCCGGCGGCGATCAGCCGGAGCCGGCGCTGTGGCGTTTCGACTACACCGAACAGGTGCGCACCGCGCGTCAGGTGCAGCGCGACTACACCTTCAAGCACTCGAGCTACGCCCAAGAGCACGTCGCCGAAGGCCGTGACCACGAGCACCAGCAACGCGACTACGAGCGCTTCGACTACCCCGGCCGCTACAAGCGCGATGAAGCCGGTAAACCCTTCACCAAAACCCGCCTGGCCGCCTTACGCCGCGATGCGCGCATCGCCACGGTCGAGGGCGATGACGCCCGGCTGCAACCCGGTTTGGCGTTCGACCTGATCGGCCATCCGCGGGAAGAGCTGAACATCCGCTGGCGCCCGGTGTTCATCGAACACCACGGCACCCAGCTCACCAGCCTGGAAGAAGAAGCGGCGGGCAGCGAGCAGAGCACCACCTACCAGCAGACCGCCGCACTGGTCACCGGCCTGACCGACTGGAAAGCCGAATTGCATGACAAACCACGCATCGACGGCCCGCAGATGGCCACCGTGGTCGGCCCACCGGGAGAGGAGATTTACTGCGACGAATGGGGCCGGATCAAGGTCAGTTTTCCCTGGGATCGCGCAAGCCAACGCGATGAGCACAGCTCCTGCTGGATCCGCGTGTCCCAAGGCTGGGCGGGGACCACCTGGGGCGCGATGGCCATCCCGCGCATCGGCCAGGAAGTGCTCGTCGAATACCTCGACGGCGACGGCGACCAGCCGATGGTTATCGGCCGTGCCTACCGCGCCGACAACCTGCCGCCATACCCGCTGCCGCAACACAAAACCCGGATGACGATCAAAAGCCAGACCCACAAGGGCGAGGGCTTCAACGAGCTGCGTTTCGAGGACGAGAAGGACCAGGAAGAAATCTACCTTCACGCGCAGAAAGACCACAACAGCCAAATCAATAACAACCAGACCACCGTTGTCGGCAACGATCGCAGCGAGAAGGTCGGTCATGACGAGCAGGTCACTGTCGGCCACGACCGCCGCCACGAGGTTGGCCAGGATGAGTTTCTTACCATCGGCCGCACCCAGACGATCCAGATCGACCAGGACCGCAGCGAAAGCGTCGGCGGCAACCGCCAGGACAAGACGGCTGTCAACCACGTGATCGAAACCGGGGGGAGTGTCGAGCACAGCGTGCAAGGGCACTTCCATCTGCTGGCCGGCCAAGCCATCGAGCAGAAAACCACCGTCTACGAGGTGCAGGCCGGACAAAGCCTTGTGCTGCAAGGCCCTGCGGGCAGCATCACCCTGAACGATGCCGGGATCATCCTGGACGCTGTGGCGATTCAAGTTAAAGGCCCCATCAACATGGTGTCAGCCGGTGGGGGCAAGACCTTAGAGCTTTCAAGCCTGGTGACGTCAAGCAATGCCAAGGATCGCGTCTGCGGACTCCGTGCTAACGGAACCTGCCTTAGCATTCCCTGCCACTGCATTCACGGGAGTGGGAAAGCATGACCTCGACGATCGCTGACGCCTGGCCACGTAAAACCATTCGGACCACCGCAGAACCCGCCTGGCCCGATGTGTCCGAACACCACCACCCCTGGCTCTGGCTCAACGGCGCCAGCCTCGAGACCCTGGAAGACGAGGTGCGGGCGATCACTCGCCGCTTTGACCATCGCTGGCTGTGGCGCGGCACCGATTGGGAGTACACCGACCCCGGCTACCGTCACGGCCCGCTGCTGGTGCCGTTGGACGCCGCGCTGCTCAAGACTTACCTCAGCACCTGGGCCCCCTCGGCACACGGACTGATCCTGCTCGGCCCGGCCGATGGCGACACCTTGGTCAGTCACTTGCAGAACCTGCGCGTGTTCACCGCCGCCGACGGCAACCTGGCATTTTTCAGCCTGGGCGCCTTCCGCCAGCTTGAAGAGATGGCTGAAGGTTTGTCGGCCGGTCGGTTGGCTGAGCTGCTGGGGCCGATTCAAGCCGTGATCTGGCGTGCGGGTGACGGCGACAGCCTGTCGTGGTTGCGTGTCGACAATCCGTCGGCAACCCCTTCGGGCCTGCGCGCCACTGTTGCTTTCACCTTGAGCGAAGACGACGAGGCCGCCATCAATCAGGCCAGCCATGCATGGTTCTTGCGTGATGCAGCCCGGCAGTTTGCCCGGCAACAACCCGAGCGAGCCCATGCCTTGGGGCCGCAGGAACTGGCCCGGCAACTGAACATCTTTGTAAAAGAAGCCCAGGGTCTCGGGCTGAGCCGCGAAAGCGCCTTTAGCCACTACGTGCGGCTGCGCTTGAACAACCCTCAGGACGCGTTCATCCACGACAAACCGCTCAGGGCCATCCTCAGTCAGCGTCAGCACGATGATCGCCTGCGTTTATTTGAAGCTGAACACCGCTTGCAACAACTTGCCGCCACCTCGGCCTAAGGACAGACCATGTGCCACCTTCACAAAAAAGCCTTGCAACCGCCTCATCCCAGCGAGCCCAAGTTTGGTCAGTTCCTCAACGACCCGGCCTGCCAGCGCTGTGTGCCGATCTACCCGCTGCGCTATGCGATAGCCGACGTGCCGTACGAAAGCAGCGCCTTGCCCCAACTCGGCACCCGCGGCTATCCGGCGCTCAAGGGCGGCAAGCATTACGGCCTGCGCCTGTTGCGCCCCGGCAGCTACGTCTATCTGTTCTACTTCAAAGACGGGCGCATGTGGACGCAGCACTATCAGGTCACCGAAAACGCCCTGTTCGCCGCGCTCTGGTGGGGCGATAAGGACTATGACGATGTCACCCCCGGGCGCCATGCCAAGCCGCACGTCATCGGGGCGACTGCGTATATCCCGGCGCCCGTGGCCAGCACCGCCGACAGCGTCTGGCTGATGGTCAGCGACGCCCTCCTCAGCCATTGCACCCTGTGGCAGATCGAGCAGGACAGCTACCAACTGCGCAGCCTGCTGGCCACCCCAGTCAAGCCCACAGGCGGTGCCGAACAAAAGCACAGCTTGCCCGCCTCCCACCTGGTCGCGGTCGCTCCCGAGCTGAATGTTCCGCCGTCGCTCATGATTCGCCAGCGCTCGTTGCAGATCCCCAGCGCCAGCCCCCTTCAGTGGAGCGAAAGCCAGCCGCGCTCGGTGAGCGCCGGGTACATCAATCAAGAAATGCGCCTGGCCCTGCGCCACGACAAAGAGGTGGTGGCGCTGGCGGTGGTGCTGAAAGACCCCTTCGGCATTACCAGCGAACTCAACCATCTGGCGACCACACTGGTGCAGGCCAAGGCTAAATTCGCCGCCGACAACGCGCACAAACTCAGCAGCGCGCAGCTGATCAACGGCTATTTCCAGCAGGCCAGTACCCCGGCCCAGGCCCAGACGCTGGCCCGGCAACAAGCGCTGGTCAAGTTGAGCGCCGCCCAGAGCTTTCCGGCGCTCTACAAGGCGCAGCTCAACACCTTCGACACGCCGATCGAAAACGCCGTCGATGACGCCATCGCCTGGGTCATCCTCTGCAACCCCGGCAAGCCGCTGGAACTGGCCCTGCGCTGCTTCGACCTGAACGTGATCCACAACGCCCGCGGCTACGAGGAAGCGGTGTTCCAGTGCCTCGGCGCCCTGGTGCACACCCAAGAGGGCCGACGCATCCTGGGTGCGCTGATCGACTCACCGGTGCAAGGCAGTCACTATTGGCGGGCCGTGACCCTGGGCAATCTGGGGCTGCTGGCACGCCTGAACAACACCCTGACCGTGAGCAAAGGGGTGTTTGAGGTCGTCAACAACTACCTCGAAGAACACGCCGCCACCCCGGCCACCAATGCCCTGATCAGCCTGCTGCAAGCCGTTCCGACCTCGCACAGTGCCGACATCATGATCCGCCGCCTGCGGCATGTGCTGGAAGTGCGCTTCAACGCCACCCTGATCCAATACGAAGTCAGCGCCGCCCAGTACCTGCACTTCGCCCGCGAGCTGCAAGGCTACCAAACTCTGGGACCGGAACTGATCGCGCGCTGGAACCTGCCCGCCGCCGCGCCCATCGTGGAACAGACCTTCAGCCTCCGGGTGCCGATCTACGAATGGGTCAAGGTCGGGGAAACCGACTACACGGTGATCGATAAAGCCCCTGCAACCCGCCCGGAGCTGCCGCCTAAACGGGCGATGCCGCTGGAAGGGAATCCGTTGATCAGGAGTCTGGAGAAATTGCGCGGGCCAGCGGGGTATTTGTTTACCGGGGTGGGTGGGGTTCTGGCGGTGATTGGGGTTGCTCAAGCGAAAGGCGCGCTGGAACAAGATCGAAGCAGCGCTAATCGTATGGCTGTTCTCGGCGCAATATTTGCGTTGGGTGGCGCAACCATCGAGATCGGCGCTGCGGGCATTGCTCTGGCTGCCGCCAAGCGTGGGAATGCAATGCTGGCAACGTCCGTCAAAGCATTGGGTGTCAAGCTAGGTATCTCCATCTTCGGTGCGGGCGGCGTTGCGTTAGCTGCTCTAGCTGACGGGATCAGAACCGTCAACGCAGTCAATGATCTCAACCTGGAGCAAGCGAAACTGTACCTAGGCACGGCCGTGGCCGGTGGCACACTGACCCTGGCCACATGGGCAGGCGGTTCCGCGACTGCCGCGTCCATTACCAGTATGGCCGCCGGCGGCGGAGCGGTTGCGGTACTAGGGCTGACTCCTGCTGGCTGGGCGGTGATTACATTGGTCGCCCTTGGTTCCATGATATATCTCGGTATGCAGGCTGATGACATAAAACATGGTCCACTCGATATCTGGCTCAAACACAGTGCCTGGGGACTGCATCAAAAGCACTACACCCATAAACAAGAGCTGGAGGCTTTTTACAACCTGCTCTACCGCCCGCGCTTAAGTGCCCAGTGGGACAAGTCCTTTGGCTATGACGTTGGCACCCTGACCATCGGTTGCTTACTGCCCAGCTCAATGACGGGTGAACGCTTTGCCTGGGATATGCGTGTCACCCTCGACGGGCAGCGCCTGTCTGGAGTCGAAGGTCCGATCATGCATGCCTCGCGCACTCATCCCATCGATTACCGACGTCAGTACCTGATCACACGTGGTCCAACACTTGGCGCGATGCGCAGTTGGGCTATCGCCATGCATGAGGATGCACACGTCGCGCTGGAGTATCTGTATCAGCCCGACCCCAATGAGCAACCGGATCTAGCCCTCAGCCAACCGGGTGCACCGGAACCACTGATATTTACCTCAGGCGGCTGGTTCAGTGACCCCATTGACGAAACCAAAGTCGCGCCGGTGGAAGCGCCGAAATGAGCACCGCTACTATCAAGCGTTTACCCAAAAGCTTGCGTTTTGGTGGCACACGTCTGCATCACGGTTATTCCACTGGGGAAGCGCCGCAACCAGATGGTGTGCGACGGGTCAACGAGCAATGTATCGAGCTGGAGACATTCGCCAACTTAACCCGAAGTGGTTCAGCCATTTTTATAGGAATGTCAGCCGTCACTGCTTTAGTCGGGTGTATCGTTATGTGGTTCTCTGAGTCTGAGGCTTGGGGTCTGAGCGATTGGATAGAGATCGCTGCCTTGTGGATGATATGCGTTTCTATTGCGATCATGTTTTTCTTACTCAGCGGCACCCATCGCAGTCGTGGCGCCTTCATCCGCATCCATCGTGGTACTCGCAAGCTCTACTACACCTTTCCGGGCAAAACACATCTGCACATATTGGATTGGAACCAGTTGGAAGCAGTGGCTGGCTACATTCCCATAGTGACTGGCAGCATCAACACCAGCCGCCATCCCTTGTACTTGATCGGTGTCGATTACAGCTTTTCGCCCGCCGCAGAGGTCTGTGTCGCCTGTGGCAACCTGGGTGCGTACGATGGTGATCGCTCGGCCAAGTCGCTGTGGGAGTACCTGCAGCTGTTTATGGCCCATGGCCCGCACGATCTTCCTCCGCCTCCACCGTTACTCTCAAACATGACACGCCAACAAGCAACATGGCGCCATTTCCACCAGTGGGAAGCCGCCTTGCGCACCAGCCTCGTCACCACTAAGGGCAAGCTATGGGCGCCCGTGGTGGTGCCTATTCGTGTGTTCTGGCTGTTCTTCTGGATCCTGCCGAACTGCCTGGAGGAATACATTCTCTACAACGTGCCTTACACACCGTTCCCGAAAGAAATCGACGAGCTCTGCGGTTTTACCGAAAAGCGCAAGTCGATCATCCGGGTGAATGGGAAGATCGTCGATGAATGAGCGCAGTAATTACCTTCCTCTGATCGCCATGATGGGTGCACCGGAGCCGCTGATATTTACTTCAGGCGGTTGGTTCAGTGATCCCATTGATGAAAACAAAGTCGCGCCCGTGGAGGCACCAAAGTGAGCGCGGCCAATATCAGGCGCCTGCCTAAAAGCCTGCGCTTTGGCGGCACACGCCTGCATCACGGTTACTCCACGGGTGAAGTGCCGCAACCGGATGGTGTGCGACGGATTAACGAGCAGTGTGTTGAACTGGAGACGTTTGCCAACTTAACACGAAGCGGTGCAGCTATTTTTATTGGTATGTCGATAATATTTGTTATCGGGATGTCGGTGTTTTTATGGCACACAGCAGTTAAACCATGGAGTTTGGATGACGGCATAAAAACTATGGTGTCGGGGTTGATTTTCGTCGCTATAGCCATCATGTTTTTCTTGCTCAGTGGCGCCCATCGCAACCGTGGCGCCTTCATCCGCATCCACCGTGGTACCCGCAAGCTTTATTACACCTTCCCAGGCAAAACGCATCTACACGTGCTGGACTGGGACCAGCTCGAAGTACTGGCCGGCTATATCCCCATCGTTTCCGGTAGCGGCTATGGCTCTCGGCATCCGTTGTATCTGATCGGAGTCGATTACGCTTTTCCGCAACCCGGGGAAGTCTGCGTCGCGTGCGGCAATCTGGGGGCATATGTCGGCGATCGTTCGGCCAAATCGCTGTGGGAATACCTGCAACTGTTTATGGCTTACGGCCCGCAAGATCTTCCTCCGCCCCCACCGCCACTCTCAAACCTGACACGCCGACAAGCAACATGGCGCCATTTCCACGAGTGGGAAGCCGCCTTGCGCACCAGCCTCGTCACCACTAAGGGCAAGCTATGGGCGCCCGTGGTGGTGCCTGTTCGTGTGTTCTGGCTGTTCTTCTGGATCCTGCCGAATTGCCTGGAGGAATACATTCTTTACAACGTCCCTTACACACCTTTCCCCAAAAAAATTGACGAGCTCTGCGGCTTCACCGAAAAGCGCAAACCTGTTATCCGGGTCAACGGGAAGATCGTCGATGAATAAGTGCATGAGCCCTGCCCCGGCCGACCTCCAGCCTGATACCTCACACAGTACACACCCTACCTGCCCCTCACCCCGTCATGGGAGAACGGTCTTCGTCCGCTCCCATGCATTGAAACTCTGAAAACCTGAAAGGAGCCCCACCATGGCCTCAAGGAACCCGGTTATCTGGCATGAAGGCCTGTTCGTCCAGCCGCAGCATTTCCAGCAGCAAGCGCGCTCGATCGAACAGTTCACCCACCAGCGCTTCAACAGCGTCAGCGAGGTGTTGTACGGTTTCAGCGAACTGGAGCTGAATCAGGCACACCTGAGCCTGGGTAAGATCCACATTGTCCGCGCTCGTGGGGTCATGCCCGACGGCAGTGTGTTCGACATTCCCAATGACCTTGCTCCGCCGCCGCCGTTGGAGATCGGCGACAGTTCGGCGGTGAATCAGGTCGTGTACCTGACCCTGCCGCTAAAGTCAGAGGGGGGGCTGGAGGTGCGTTGGCCCGACACCTATGCCCAAAGTCGTTACGTGGCCCGGTCCACAGAGATCAAGGACACCCATAGCCAGAATGGCGACCACGTGAAGACCGACCTGGCAGAGTTAAACCTGCAGCTGGCGCTGGAGCGCGAGGACCGTAGCGCGTTTACCGGGATTGCGTTGGGGCGGATTCTGGACAAGCGTCCTGACGGCAGTCTGGTGATGGATGAGGCGTTCTACCCGACCAGCGTTTCGCTACAAGCGGTGCCACCCCTCAAACGCTTTCTTGGAGAAATCTCCGGACTGATACGCGAGCGCGCCAAAAACATTGCAGAACGCATTGGTTCGCCGGGCCAGTCGGGTGTGGCCGATGTCACCGACTTCAACCTGCTGCAAACGTTGAACCGCCTGCATCCCTATTTTCAGCACCTGACACGGCAGCGGCATGTGCATCCGGAACAGCTCTACATCGCGTTCAGTCAGGCCTGTGGCGAGTTGGTGACCTTTACCGATGAAGGACGCCTGCCCCAGGAGTACCCGCCCTACCAGCATGACCGCTTGCGCGAATCGTTCCAGGCATTGGAAGAAACCCTGCGTCGCTCGTTGAGCACCGTGTTGCAACCGCGGGCGGTATCCCTGCCGATCATCCGTCAACAGTACGGTGTGCTCACGGCGGCGGTGAATGATCGCGGCTTGTTCGGCGATGCCGACTTCATTCTCGCGGTGCGCGCCCGCCTGCCTCTGGAAACGCTGCGACAACAGTTTCTTCAGCAGACCAAGGTGGCCTCGATGGAGAAGCTCGCTGAACTGGTCAGCCTCCAGTTGCCCGGCATTCCGCTGAGCCCGCTGCCCGTCGCACCCCGTCACCTGCCGTTCCACGCTGGCTTCAGCTATTTCGAACTCGATCGCCATCATGCCACCTGGCAGATGATGAACAACACAGCCGGTTTTGGTTTCCACATCGCTGGTGATTTCCCCGAACTGGAACTGCAATTCTGGGCCATCAGGAGTCAATGACATGAATACCCCCCACCCTTCACTCGATGATTTTCACGGCAGTGTTGATCCACGTAACAGCCCCCCTCTACCGGCCCCGAACGTCAGTGAAGTGAGCTTCAACGAAGCGCCAATTGCCCGGAGCCATGACTCGGATTTTGAATTGCGCGGCCATAGCGGCAATCCCATGACCGATGCTGCCGCACCGCTGTTTGGTCTGGTCATTCGTCTGCGCAGGATCAACGAATGCAAAGACATCCTCGAACTCTATAGGGCTGTGCACAACCAGATCAGCACGGTAATTGAGGAAATGCGTCAGTACGATTACGACACCGCGACTCAACTCGCCTACTCCTATAGCTTGTGCCTGTTCATTGATGAAGCCGTGATGGCCACTCCCTGGGGCAATGGCTCGGCCTGGAGCGAGCGCTCGCTGCTCAGTGCGTTTCACCATGAAACCTGGGGCGGCGAAAAGTTCTTCACCCTGCTCTCGCGGATGCTGATGGAACCCGAGAAGTACCGCGACGTGCTGGAGTTCATGTACCTGTGTCTGTGCTTGGGTCTCAAGGGTAAATATTCTGTTCCGAACACTGGCGCCCAAGAGTTGCAGAAGATCATTGTCAAGGTGCACCGGGTCCTGCGCGATTTGCGCGGTGAGCCACCCGAGCGCCTGACCGACGCAATGACCAATATCGCCCCCCGCCACTTCAGGATGAGAGGCCAATGGCCGTGGTGGGCACCGTGGGGTGCCGCCGCCGCGATACTACTGGCCGCGTACACGATCTACGCCGTGCGCCTGAACACCACCACTCAGCAAGTCTTGCAGTCACTGGACGGCATTCTGAAGCTGTGAGCCGCTCAAGAGCTCTTCCACCCTATCGCTCAGGCCATTTTTGACCCGATCGAGTCAAAAATGGCCCGTGACTTATTCAATTAAATCAATAGGTTGATGGATGTCGAGCCATTAATGGCTCGACAGGACGATGAATCCACCAGATTTTATTCAAAACAGCGTTTTAATTCGACGCTGAGGCTTATTGAAAAAATATATAACTTACTGTTTTTAAAGGGCTTATTTGAATATTTATAAGCACGCCAAAAGGATTGGCACTGTACTTGCCATAACCCCCTGCACCATCCCATTTCGATGGTAACGGCCATTATGGCCAGCCACTTATAGAGACTAAGGAGCCTTTCATGGCAACCCCAGCCTACATCAGCATTCACGGCAAAACTCAAGGTCATATCACCAAGGGCGCTTTCACCGCCGACTCCGTCGGTAATGGTTATGTCGAAGGCCACGAAGACGAAATCCTGGTCCAGGAAATCGATCATCGCGTCACCACACCTACCGATCCGCAAAGCGGCCAATCCTCAGGCCAGCGTGTACACAAGCCCTTCATATTCACCAGTGCCCTGAACAAGGCTTCGCCGATGCTGTACCAAGCCCTGGCGACAGGTGAAATGCTGCCTACCGTGGAAGTGAAATGGTATCGAACCTCCGTTGATGGCAAGCAAGAGCACTTTTTCACCACCAAGCTGGAAGATGCCACCATCGTCGACATTCACACCGTACTACCCCACGCGCAAAACGCCGACAACGCCGGATACAACCAACTGGTCAAGGTCAGCATGGCCTACCGCAAGATCGATTGGACCCACGTAGTGGCCGGCACCGAGGCCTCCGACGACTGGCGCAAACCGGTCTAAAGCCACTCTCATGTCCGTCGCCTGGATCGTCAGGCGGCGGATTCTGAACAATGATTTGGACGCTGCGGATGTAGCCGGCGACCTTTCGTTTCTTTGGAGTATCCCCTATGCCTGCCGTTGTTTTAGTTGGCCACAAACATGCCTGCCCATCGTGTGGCCCTGTCACCGTCCAAAGCGGTGCTGAAAGCTTCGAGGTCAACGGTCGAGCCGTTGCCTGTGTTGGCGACACCCTCAGTTGCGGCGCCGTTATCAATACGGGGTCGAGCTTGATGCAAATCGATGGCAAGCCCGTCGCTCGGGTCGGCGATACAACCGATCACGGCGGCACGCTCGAAGAAGGCGATGACAGTTGGCAAATCGACTGACGGCTATCTAGGGTCTGTTGACGTTTGGTGATGCGGTTCGCCACCAAACGTCAACAACCCCTAGGCCAACGGATACAGCGCCTCGTCGAACTGACTCAAGCGCGGAAACTCCATGGGTTGGTCATCGGCGACGTGTATCAGGCGTTGCTGATAGCTCTTCAGAAAGTCTCCGCGCGCTTCATGACTGATGTAGGGCACATGCCAGGCGACAAAGGGCGGCAGTACATCGAGCCCCACATACGCCAGCGTGCCGCGCAGTATCGGACGCAACATATCCTCCAGCGGGCCATGGATCGCGCCCTCGCCGAACATGTGCTCGCGCCCGCCCAGCGTCACCGTGACCAGTGCTTTCTTGCCGCGCAGGCCGCCCTGATCGTAGAAACGCTTACCTCCGTAGCAGACACCGGACACCAGTACCCGGTCGATCCAGCCCTTGAGCATGGCCGGTGCCGAAAACCAGAAAATCGGGAAGTTCAGGATCAGCAGATCGGCCCACAGCAGTTTGTCCAGCTCCTGCTGGATATCGGCGGCGAGCGATTGGCTTTTGACCCCAAGGCGCTGTTCCAGCGCATAGACCAGATAATCCGGGTCTTCCCTGGACGAGAAGTCATCGGCACCGGCCACCGGGTTCCAGTTCATCGCATACAAGTCCGATACTTGCACCTGATGCCCCTGGGCTTGCAGAGTTTCCACCGCCTGGTCACGCAGGGCCGCGGTAAAGGACTTGGGCTCCGGGTGGGCATGGACGATCAATACATTCATGGAGTTTCCTTAATTAACGAGCGCAGGCCTGCTTGAGTTCGATCAAGGTCACGCCGGGATGACTGAAGCCGGTGCGCAAGTCTTCTTGCAGTTCGTCGAGGCTTTGCGGCTGCCTGACCGTACAGCCGAACGCGCGGCCAAGCCCGGCGAAATCGGGGTTGCGCGGCAGCACGCCGATGGGCTCGATATCCAGCCCGAGCATGTCATCGCGGATCTGCCCCAGCGCATCGTTGTTCCACAGCAGCACCACCAGCGGGCTGTCCAACTCCTCGACGGCGGTCGCCAGTTCTTGTGCGGTGTAGAGGAAGCCGCCATCGCCGACCAGCACCAGACCGGGCCGCTGCGGCGCGCCAAACTTGGCGCCGATTCCGGCAGGCAGGCCATAACCGAGGGTGCCGTAACCGGTCGGGTGCAACCAACTGCGCGGCGCCCGGCTGACAAAGGCGTAATTGCCGGTGTAGGCCAGTTGCGTCATGTCGCTGCTGATCACTGCGTTTTCCGGCAGCACGGCCATCACCCGGTCGAGGATCGCTTGGTGGATCGACTGCAACGGCCCGTGCCCGGCCTTGACTGCCGCCAGCAAGGTGCTGACTGCCTGGGTCGCGCTGCTCGGATCTCGCGGTTGCGCTGGCAACAGCGCCAGCAAGGCGTCGAGGGTTTGCCGTGCATCACCGTGCAGGGCGACAGCACAGGGGTAGAAATCATTGAACTTGCGTGAGTCGATGTCGACGCGCACCAGCTCGGCATTGAGGGGCAGACGCTCACGCCAATAGTCGGTATCGGCCATTTCGGTGCCCACGGCGAGCACCACATCCGCCTGTTCGATCAGGCTCCAGCCGGGCTCGATGCAGAGCGTCGAACCCGCGTTCAACGGCGCCTCGGGTGGCAGTAAGCCCTTGCCTGCAACACTGCTGAAAAATGGTGCCGCCAGACGAGTACTCAACGTGTGCAGCGCCTGGCCTGCATCCAGCGCGCCGCCGCCCGCGATAATCATCGGACGTTTCGCCGCCTGAAGTTTGGCTGCGGCTTGCTCCAGGGCACTGGCTGCCGGTACGCCACGGCCTGGGCGGCGCACCACCTCGTTGCTCCAGTCGCGGGTAATCGGCGCGGCCAGGACGTCCAGCGGAACCGAAATATGCACCGGACGCGGCCGCTCGCTGTCGAATACGGCGTACGCCCGGGCGATCAGTTCCGGCAGATCCTGCGCACTCAAGGCCACCGCCGAAAACGCGGTGATCGGCGCAGTCATCGCCCGCTGGTCCTGCGTTTCATGCAAGCAACCCCAACCTTTGCCAAGGCTGGCGCTGTGGTTGACGCTGGAAATCACCAACAGCGGAATCGAATCGGCATAGGCCTGCCCTATCGCCGTGGCCGCGTTGGTCACGCCCGGACCGGTAATGACAAAGCACACGCCAGGCTTGCCACTGACCCGCGCATAACCGTCGGCCATGAAACCCGCGCCCTGCTCGTGGCGGGTCAGCACATGGCGGATGCCACTGCCGGGCAAGCCGCGATAAAGCTCCAACGTGTGCACACCGGGAATGCCGAATACCGTGTCGACACCGTAATTGGCCAGCAGACGCACCAACGCCTGGCCACCGGTCAAGGTTTTAACTGCTTGCATAAACAACTCCTTTTTTAGCCGAGACGAATCAACGCATCGACTGCAACCGTGCCTTGGGCACCGACCAATAATGGGTTCACATCAAGTTCGAGCAGGTGTTCGGCGTTCTCGCAGGCGTAGTCCGCCACAGCACTGATCGCCGCAACCAACACATCCAGATCCGCCGCCTGGCGCCCGCGAAAGCCCAACAGCAAGGGTGCGCTGCGCAGACTCAACAGGGCCGCGCGAATCGCCCCGACATTGGTGGGCAGCAGCAGGCTGCGGCTGTCCTTGAGCAGTTCGACGAGAATGCCGCCGGCCCCGATGACCAGCGCCAGACCGAAGTGAGTTTCGCGCTTGATGCCAACGATCAACTCGGCCAGGGGTGCGGGCGCCATGCGTTCCAGCAGCAGTTGATCGAACGGCACATCCGGCGCGTAGTCGGCAATGCGCTGACGCATCTGCTCCAGCGCACGGTGCAAGGCCGATGCATCCGGCAAGTCGAGGGCTACCGCACCGGCTTCAGTCTTGTGCGGCAACCGGGCGCTGACCGCTTTGAGCACCAACGGATACCCGAAGCTGGCCGCCGCTGCCAACGCCTCGCTCGGCGTGCTCAAAACCCCTGGAGGAGTGGGTAGGCCAAAAGCCCGCAACGCCTGTTTGGACTGCCACTCATCCAGCACATGACCATCGCCTTCGCGCGCCTGCGGGCAAATGGGCACCAACACCGACTCACCAAGGGCCAACAGCGCATGGCGGCGTTGCTGATAACCGGCGATCCGCCCCCACGCCGCCAGACCATCTTCCACGCCCTGCAAAGCCGCCACGCCATGGGCGTGCAGGCGTTCGCGGGCGCTGGCCGGGAGCAGTTCGGGGAATGCCGAGGCGACGAATCCGGTCTTGCCATGGCGTACCAATGCTGCGCAATACAGCTCCAGCAGCAGGTCGCATTCCTTGCGCTCGCCGGTGGCTTCGCTCGGATAATCGAGCACCAGCAAGGCAGCATCGGCCGGGGTGCGCAATGCGCTGTCGAGCATGCTGTCGAGCGCCTCGCGGTTGCCCCAGATCGCCGTAGTGAAGTCCAGCGGGTTGACCAGATTGGCGTAACTGGGCAGCACCTGCACCAGTTCACCGCGCTGGCTGTCATCGAGTGTCGGCAGGCGCAGATCATTGCGTTCGGCGTAGTCGGCGATCAACCCGGCATCGCCGCCTGAACAAGCCAGCGCGATCAGTCTATTGCCGGCGGGAAGATCGCCGCACGCCGCGGCCTTGAGGGTTTCGACGAAACTCACCGGGCCACTGACGCGAATCACCCCCAGACGCGCGAACAAACTGTCGTACAACACATCGGAACCGGCCAGCGAACTGGTGTGGCTGAGCGCCAGTTCGGCACCGATCTGCGACACCCCGGTTTTCAACGCGATGATCGGGATGCCTTTTTCCAGCGCCTTGTGCGCCGCCCGGGCAAATCCAGGTACGTTTTTCAGGCCTTCCAGGTGCAGGCCGATGGCGGTGACACGCGGTTCGTCGAGCAACGCATCCATCAATTCGGCGATGCCCAGCTGTGCCTGGTTGCCCACCGACGCCATGTACGCCACCGGCAGCGAACGGTCGCTCATGGACAGGTTGTAAGCGAAGTTACCGCTCTGGGTGAGTACCGCGACGCCCGTTCGCACTGGCTTGCCGCCGTGAGCTACCGGCCACAGCGCGGCGCTGTGCAGGTAGTCGAGCAGGCCATAGCAGTTGGGGCCGAGCAAGGCCATGTCGCCTGCGGCCTGGAGCAACTGATCCTGCAAGGCCTGGCCTTCTGCACCCGTTTCAGCGAAACCAGAGGCGTAGCAGATCGCCCCGCCGACACCTTTGGCGGCCAGTTCGGCCACGCAGGTCAGTGTCAGTTCACGGTTGGTAGCAATGAATACGGCGTCCGGCCCGCAGGGCAAGTCCGCCACCGAGCGCACGCAGGGTACGCCTTCGAGGCTATCGTTTTGCGGATTGACCAGCCACATCTGGCCTTGGTACCCGCCTTCTGCGCAGCGTTTGAGCGCGCGGGCCATGCTCCGACCGCCGATGAACGCCAAGTGGCGCGGCGCGAGCAGGCGTTTGAGGTTGTCGCGAATGTGCTGGGACATAGCAGTTCTCCGTCCTGATCAGCGCAACAGCGGCCGCAACAATTCGCGGGCAATAATGTGACGCTGAATTTCCGATGTGCCCTCCCAGATCCGCTCGATCCGTGCGTTACGCCAGATGCGCTCCACCGGGCCCTCATCCATCAGGCCCATGCCGCCGAAAATCTGCACCGCTTCATCGGCCACGCGACCGAGCACTTCGCTGGCAAACAGCTTGGCCATGCCCGCCTCGCCATCAGTCATCGTGCCCTGATCCATTTTCCAGGCGGCATGCAGGGTCAGCAGCTCGGCGGCGGCGATTTGCGTGGCCATGTCGGCGAGCTTGAACGAGGTCCCCTGAAAACTGCCGATCGGCTGGCCGAACTGCTGGCGATCCGCGGCCCATTTCAGCGACAGCTCCATTGCACGTTGCGCCTGACCGACGCAGTTGGCCGCCACCATCACTCGCCCGGCAGTGAGCCAGGCGTTGGCAACTTCCCAACCCTTGCCCACCTCCCCAAGTACTTTCGAGGCAGGGACGCGGCAGTCGTCGAAGAACATTTCGTAGGTGTGATAGCCACGGTTACTGACGCATTTGGGACCACGGCGAATGGTCATCCCGGACGTCTCGCTGTCGACCAGGAACGAAGTGACTGCGTTGCGCTTGCGGCCGTTCTGTTCGTAGGTATCGGTGACGGCAAACACAATGGCGAAATCGGCGTGTCCGGCGTGGCTGATGAAGTGCTTGCTGCCATTGAGCACAAAGTCGTCGCCATCACGCACGGCACGGGTCTTGATCGAATTGGCGTCGGAGCCGGCACCCGGTTCGGTCAAGGCGAAACAGTCGATTTTTTCGCCCCGCACACAGGGCAACAAGTAGTCCTGAATCTGCTGGCCTTTGCAGGCCATGAGGATTTTAGAGGGCCGCGCGACGAACACATGCAGCGCCCAGGAGCACTTGGACAGCTCGCGCTCGATCAACGCCTGCGACAGGTAGTCGAGCCCACCGCCACCGACCTCTTCTGGCATGTTGAACGCGTAAAATCCGGCGGCGAGCGCCTTGCCGCGAATCTGCGCGGCAAGCTCCGGGGGCACCGCATCGGCACGGTCCACGGCTTCTTCATGGGGCAGCAACTCCTTGGCGACAAAACTGCGGACCGCGTCGACCAACATTTCTTGTTCTTGGCTCAGTTGGAAATCCATAGCGCTACCTGCTGTTCGATTTATTTGCCGATGAATTGAGGAATCCGTTTTTCCATTGCCGCGCGCAGCGCTTCATCGCCGTCCTGACTTCGGCCACACAGCAGACCCGCCTCCAGCTCGGCGCTCAGTTGCTCGGCCAGCGTGCGTTGCGCGCCTTCACGGATCAGTTTTTTGGTCTGGGCAAAGGCAAAGGTCGGACCGCTGGCCAGACGCAAGGCCAGCTCGCCAGCGCGCGCCAGCAGTTGCTCATCGGCGCACACCTCACTGACCAGGCCTGCGGCCAGCGCACGTTCGGCACTCCAGAGTTCATCGAGGAACAGCAGACGCTTGGCCTGCTCACTGCCGATCAAGCGCGGCAAATGCCAGCTCGCACCGGCATCCGGCGAGTAAGCCATGCTGGTGTAGCCCGCTTTGAAACGCGCGGATTGGGCGGCGATACGAAAATCGCAGCACAGGGTCAGATCCATGCCAGCGCCGACAGCCGTACCGTTGATGGCGGCGATAGTCGGTTTCTCCAGGAGGTGCAAGCGCGCCATCACGGCGTGAGCGGTTTGTGTCCAGCCATAGCTTTCCAGCGCCCCACGCGCCTCGGCGTCGGCCCACTCCGTGAGGTCAGCCCCCGCGCAGAAACTGCGACCGTTTCCGGTCAGCAGCAGAACGCGCACGGTCGGGTCGGCGTTGTACTGATTCAGTAAGACGAGAAGACTTTTGAGAGTCGGAATGTCCAGCGCGTTGCGCTGAGGCTCACGGTTGAGGGTGATCCAGGCGATGCCTGCGTCAACCTTGCTGAGCAGAGACGATTGGGTAGTCATGTGAGTCCCCGAGTTATTGTGTTTTGTCATGAGGAAGGAAGCGACTTGCGGCCATACTAAACGACTGTTCAACAAGCCGGCAATCCTTCGGCCCTGACGCAGAACACGCGTCAAATAATCGTTTAACCAATTGATTTATATTGACTTAAATCGATACGGACAAAGAAGGCTCGCGGCGTTGTTACATATTCGAACAACTTCGCGAAGCGTTGTCAGGCCGCCGCAACGCCTGCGGTGAACAGATAACCCGCACCGTGGATGGTGATAATCAACTGCGGCTCGGCAGGATTGTCATGCAGTTTGCGTCGTAGTCGCCCCACCAACACGTCGATGGAACGGTCGTTGGGCAGCCATTCGCGGTTGCGCAGCTGATCCATTAATTGGTCGCGACTCAGGATATTCCCGCTGTTGCGCAGGAAGGCGCAGAGCAACTGATATTCGCCGTGGGTCAGCAAGGTTTCGCCACCGATCCGATCAATCAAGCGGCGGCGGTCGACGTCCAGCGCCCAGGCGGCAAATTGTTGAACGTGCTGTCTGGGCTGTCCGACCGGGGGCAGAAGCCGCGCGTGACGTACCCGGCGCAGCAGATTTTTCGCCCGTGAAACCAGTTCTCGAGGATTGAGGGATTTGATCAGGTAGTCGTCCGCACCGCACTCAAGGCCATTGATCCGCTCGACCTCATCATCGCGGTCGGCGATCAACAGGATGCCGATTTCCGAGTGCAACCTCAGTTCACGCGCAAGGGTCAATCCGTCCTTGCCCGGAAGACAAGTCGCCAACACCAGCAGCTCGATCGCTGTACTCGCAAGACACGCTTCGGCCTGCTCGGCGGTGCCGGCGCAGTGCACTTCGTAACCTTCTCCCGAGAGGCAGGTTTGAAGTCGTTCACGATTCAGCGCATCGTCGTCGACGATCAATACCCGTGAAGTCATCGCTCATCAACCCTTGCTCGGAAGGAGAAACCGCTGCCGACCGCCAGCCTGTAAACCATCAACCCAGGCCTCGCAGATCTGAATGCCCTGCTGCGGCGTGAATGCGCCGGGGTTGATCCCCGACTCCAGCCATAAACCGTCGAGCAACGCGCTAAGGCTGATTGATGCGAGGTCGGTATCGAAATCAACCCAGCCCTCCTCCTGCGCCAGCCCACCCAGCAGCTTGCGTATCGCGGCGCGGTATTCACTGTAGGAGTGTTCGTGCGCCCGGTTGATCGAGTCGGCCGTTCTTACCGCGCCCCAGAACGCCAGCCAGGCATCCAGCAGTTGCGGATCAAGCAGTTCGGGGGAAAAAGATCCGTGAAAAAACGCCGACAAACCTGCCCGCGCGCCAGGGGCAGCGTCGGCCACTGCGTCTCGCAGCAGCGTCATCACCTGCCCGGTAATCGCCATATAAGCTTCGGCCACCAGTTCGTCTTTGCCGGCGTAATGGTGATTGATCAATCCCACCGAAACACCCGCCTCTGCACAGATCTTGCGAATCGAAGCCCCCTGAAAACCATGACGCTTGAGGCAGACCAACGTCGCCTCGATCAGCTTCGCCTTGCGCAACTCTGGCTCCAGACGAGAAAAACGTATTTCCTGGGACATCCTGGTGCATCTCCTGAAGATGAGTTACCTCGAGTGGAATGCTGCCCATGCGAGTATTGAACAACTGTATAGCACGACGAGGGTTGTCGTCTTCCGGGCTCAATTGAAATGCTTTTGGTAACGTTTTTTATGACGACGCAAGCCGTTCAGGGGTCGAGCACTCCACCACTCCAGCTGTCCGATGGTTTGCTGCCCGTGAACTTGGCAACGACAGCGCCTTGCGGCACCAACCGATCCCGATAACGGGTCACGAAGCGTCCGGCTTGCGCGGCACGCAACACCACTTCTGAAGCAGGGTCGCCCGGCCGCTTGAGAATGCGCGCAAAACGCTCGCCTTCTTCGAGATAACTGCCGAGCTCTTTTTCAAAAATCAGCACGCCCGGCACCGGGGCGAAGATCGACTCCATGTGCCCCATCTCCACCGCAACGCCCTGCCATTGTTCCAGCGCCAAACCGCCCTGCGCCTCATTGTCGGCGATCACCCCGCGATGACACAGCCAGGCGTACAAGCCTTGAGCGTCCTGCTCGGCGAATGCATCACTGACGTCGCCCTGCCCGCGCAATTCAATGGTCGCCGCCAGCTTGCCGACGCTGCGCTGCGCCTGCCACGGAGCGATGATCGCTTCTTCGAAAGAGCCATCGCCGCTGTCGTCCCAAATAATCGCGACATCGGCGTTCAACGCCGCCGCCAGGTCCGCGCCTTGCGGCCAGAAGCTGCGGTGCATGTACAGATACGGCAGGGCCTCGTCGTCGGTGTGCAGATCGAGCACATAGTCGGCGTCGGCTGCCAGCCCCACCAACGCCCGTTGCCATTGGGCAAAATTACCCGTCGACCGGGTCAGGGACAGCGACTGATCGAAATGCCGATTGAAGTTTTGCCCGCTCGACTCGTGAAAGCGTCCCAGAATCTTGCCCCAGCGAAACTGAGCGATACCCAAAGGATTGGCCTGTGGCACCACGGTGATGCTGCCCTTCACACGACCTTCGGCCTCGGCTCGATGCAGGCGCTCAAGCAGCAGGTGCAACACCAACATACCGGCTAATTCATCCGCATGCAGGCCCGCTTGCAGGTAGACCGTCGGCCCACTGCCATCGCCCTGAAAGCGCCAGGCCGCCAATCGCGAAGGTTCGCCGGAGTCACTGGGCACCGTCACAGAAACATCTTCAGCCATACCCTTGCTCCTTGTGGAATTGTCGGGCGAAGCGGGCTCTGAAGCCGTCGCCGCTGTGTGTCGTCGCTCATGTGTCGATTCAGAGATGAGTGGAAATTGAACGAACGCTCAATTAATCTCACTGCTTATGCCCCGCTTACAGGAATCACTGTGGAACCCGATGGCCGTAAATTTCGCCGCGCCGAACCCGATGAGCGCCGCGACCTGTTGATCACTGCCGCGCTCAAATGCCTTGCCGAAGAAGGCCATGCGGGCATTTCCATACGACGCATCGCCAAAGAGGCCGGGGTGTCCGTGGGCCTGGTCAACCATCACTTCGGCAGCATCGACGTGTTGATTGCCGACGCCTATCAAAAACTCTCGCTGGGGATGACCAACGCGCTGCAACTGGAAGTGGACCAGGCCGGCTCCGCCGCCGAGCGGCTGGATGCCTTTCTGGTCGCCTCGTTTTCGCCCCGCGTTCTTGACCCCAGTTTGCTCAGCGTGTGGGTCGTGTTCTGGAGCTTGATCCGTCATTCCCCTCACGTCAGCAACGCCCATGAAAAGGGCTACAGTGCTTACCGCAACCTCCTCGAACGGCTGCTCAGCGAGCTGGCGGCCGAAGAAAACTTCCAGATCAGCAATGCCGCCCTCGCTGCCATCGGCCTGTCCGCCATGCTGGATGGCTTGTGGCTGGAATGGTGTCTGAACCCCAAGACGTTTGGTGCCGAAAACGCCCTGGACATCTGCCGCCGCTGGGTCACCGGCCTACGACGCGGCGCCTTCAGCCCCGACCACGACACGTGAGTTTCTCCGCGCGCAGAGCATTGCCAACGTACCGCTGATGGCGATCAAGCCGGCACCGAGGATCAGCGGCAGATCAAGCACCGTGTCCCAGATCAGACTCGACAGGACGAACGCCCAGATCAGCCCCGTGTACTCAAAAGGCGCCAACAAGGTGGCCGTGGCACGGGTGAAACTGCTGAACAGCAAATACTGACCAATGCCCCCGACCAATGCGGTGGCAATCATGCCCAGCAGCGCCGACGCCGAGCTGACGCTGTGCGTCCAGGGCAGTGTCACGCCGGTGCACACCACAAATACCGCGTTGGTGATCAACATCTGCACCATCACCGACGTCGAGCCATCGACCTGGCGTAACTGGATGTAGGTAAACGCCCAGCACACAGCGGCCAATAACACCAATGCCACCGGCAAAGGCGCGGCCATCTGTCCCGGCTGACAGGCGATCACCACCCCGACAAACCCGAGGATCACCGCAAACCACTGCCAACGAGTCGCGTGCTCCTTGAGGATCAGGCTGGCCAGCACGGTGACAATCACCGGCGCGGAAAAATACAACGTGGTCATTTCCGCCAGGCTCAAATCCCGAGCGGCGGTGTAGTAGAAAATCCAGGCCAGAATCGACAGCAGGCCGCGCTTGAGCAACAAGGGCTTGCTCGCTGATAGCCAGGTCTGTCGCCACAGCGTCCTGCGCCCAATCAACAGGCAGGCGATGACCACCACCAGACCGCGCCAAAACAGAATTTCGAACACCGAATAATCCGCCACCAACCATTTGAACGCCGCATCCTGCAGCGACAAAAAGCCATAGGCCAGGACGCACAACAGCACCCCTTGCAGCGATCGATCGATGTTCGCGCGGTTCATGTCACCGACCTGCGCAGGGGCGTGCCGCGTCGCTCGGCAATGGCGAACAAGCCTTCGATAATAAAGGTCAGGCACACGTAGGTTGCCGCCACCAGCAGCAGCGGCTGGTAAATCTGGAAGGTCTGCGCACGCACCACGTTGGCTGCACCCAACAGATCGATGACGGCAATGGTCGAGGCCAGCGCAGTGGATTTGAGCAACATTACGCTCTCACCGGCCAGGGTCGGCAGCAACAAGCGCAGTGCCCGTGGCAGACGCACCCGCAACAGTGCCTGACGCGGTGTCATGCCAAAGGCCGACGCCGCTTCCATTTCACCTTTGGGCACCGCCATCAGGCCGCCACGTATGACCTCACCGACATAGGCGCCCACCGACAGCACCAGGGCGAAGACGATGTACCAATAGCCGTCACGCAGGTACGGCCAGAGAAAGCTGCCACGCACCAACGGGAATTGAGAGAACAAGCTGCCCAGCCCGTAATAGAAGATGTAGATCTGGATCAGCAGCGGCGTGCCCCTTATCGCACTGGTATAAGCCAGGCTTGACGCGGCCAGCAGCCGGTTGCGCGACAACCGGGCCAGCGCAGTGAGGATCGCCAGCGTAAAGCCCAGCACGCTGGAAATCAGCAGGATCGAAATCGTCGTTTGCAACCCGCGTAGCAGCAGGCTGATGTAGTCGAGCATCCATGGAGGAATCATTGGGTTCACTCAGGCCAGGGGCATCCAGCGACGGATGCGCCGTTCAAGCCGCCCCGACAGGTAGTTGGAGAGCAGCGTCACCAGGTAATAAAGCGCGGCTGCCGACAGGTAAAACAGCAGGTACTGACGCGTGGAACCGGCCGCCTGTTTTGCCGTGTACAGCAGCTCGTTGGTGCCGACCACGCTGATCAGTGCGCTGTCCTTGATCAGGTTGATCCACAGATTGGCCATGCCCGCCAACGCGAACGGCGCCATCATCGGCAGCGTCACCCGACGAAACAACCCGCTGCCGGAGAGGCCAAAGGCGCGGGCGGCCTCGATCTGCCCGTGAGGAATCGCCAGTATCGCAGCGCGGAAAATCTCCGACGCATAAGCGCCCTGAACCATGCCCAACACCACGATCGCGACCAGTTCACCGTTGATATTCATCGGCGCAAACCCAGCCCAGTCCAGCGCGACGTTGAGCCCCATGGAACCCACGTAATACAACAGCAGGATCATCAACAGCTCGGGCACCGCCCGAAACAACGTGGTGTACACCCGCATCGCCGCCACCAACGGTCCGGAACCGCTGAGTTTGCCGCAGGCGACCAAGAGCCCGATCACAATCCCGACCACAAAAGCGCCGGCTGATATCTGCAGGGTCATCCATAGCCCCTGTAGCAACGCGCGGCCCCAGCCCTGCGAGCCGAGGCCGATCAAATCAACTGCCGATGTCATACACGCTCTCCGATGACCGCCCTTTGCAGGGCGGTGATTGATGCCTCTGAAATCAACGTCCGCTGGCGCTTACAAATGCGGTTTGACGCTGATATCGAAGTACTTACCGGAGATCTTGCTGTAATCCGGGCTGGCCAGTAACGCGGTAATCGCGGTATCCAGACGTGCCTTGAGCGCGCCGTCATCCGGACGCAGCCCCGCACCCACACCATCACCGAAGATCGGATCCGGCGGCACGATACCCAGATTGGCCAAGCCTTTAGCGTCAGGCGATTTGACGAAATCCGAGACTGCGGTGCCATCAGCCATGATCAGGTCGATACGGCCTGCCACCAGGTCGGCGTTGGCCGAGTCCTGAGTGTCGTAATAGCGGATGTCGGCGATACCCGTATATTTTTGCTTCATGTAATTGGCGCTGACCGTGGAGATCTGCACCCCCACCACTTTGCCCTTCAAGCCCTCAGGGCTGACCATCACATTGGTGCCTTTGGGCCCGGCGATGGCCACTGGCGTGTCGTAGTAAGGCACGCTGAACGCGATCTCTTTCTTGCGCTCATCGGTGATCGACATAGAGGCGAAGATCACATCGATTTTTTTCGCCTTCAGTGACGGAATGATCCCGTCCCAAGCGACGTCGTCGATGACACAATCAGCCTTCATCTCTGTGCAGAGCTTATGGATCAAATCGATTTCAAAACCCTGCCACGTACCGTCCGGCTGCTTCACCGCGAACGGTGGATAGGGTTCGGCTGCCACACCGAAGTGAAGGGTTTGTGCCTGGGCCATGCTGGTACCGGCCAGCAGTAACAACGTTGCGCTACCCAGCCATTTTGCGAGTTTTCGATTGCTCATACCGATCCCCATTTGGTTGTCATCGTTTTTTGTTGTTGTTTTTGAAAGACCCGTGGTCGTCGTGACCCATTTGTATCGAGGCGTGTATTAACGGGTGTATTGCGCGTTGACGAACTGCCGGCAGCGCTCGCTGTCCGGATGAACGAATACATCGTTGGGGCTGCCGGTTTCCTCGATCAACCCCTGGTGAAGGAATGCCACCTGTGAAGACACATCGCGCGCGAAGGCCATTTCATGGGTGACCAGAATCATCGTGCGACCTTCTTCGGCCAGCGACCGGATGACCTTGAGCACTTCGCCGACCAGCTCGGGGTCCAGCGCCGAGGTTGGTTCATCGAACAGCATGACTTTGGGGCGCATGGCCAATGCCCGGGCAATCGCTACCCGCTGCTGCTGGCCGCCGGATAAAAAGGCCGGGTATTCGTGGCGCTTCCCGGCGAGGCCGACCCGATCGAGCAAGGCTTCGGCGCGTTCAATCGCCTCGGCGCGGCTTTCGCGCAGCACCTGGATCGGCGCTTCGATAAGGTTTTCCAGGACTGTGCGGTGCGGCCACAAGTTGAAGTTCTGAAAGACCATGCCCAGGCTCGATCGAATCCGTATCAGCTGCTTGGCATCGACGACGTTGGGTTGATCATGACGGTCGCGGCCCAGATCGATGCACTCGCCATCGACACATACTCGCCCCTGATCAGGCACCTCCAGCATATTGATGCAGCGCAACAGCGTGCTCTTGCCCGAACCGCTGGCGCCAATCAACGAAATCACATCGCCTTCGCGTGCTGTCAGGGATACGCCCTTGAGCACCTTCACGTCGCCGAAGCACTTATGCACCCCTTCGACCTCGATCATGTTCTTCATGGCCCGCGCTTCGACCTTGATCGGACCTGCGACTGCAGCCAAGGGGGCAGGACGTGGCGTTTCTCCGCGCAATTTCCGGACGAAATCCTTGATCCGCAGGCAGGCCTCGGCCAGACGTTCTTCGCCGAGGGTGAACGACAGCCTGACAAAGCCCTGGGCCGGCTCGCCGAACGCCGCCGCGTCGAGCACCGACACCTTGGCCTCGCGAAACAGACGCCAGGCAAAATCCAGCGAGCTGAGGCCGGTGGCCCGTACATCGACCAGCACGAACATGCCGGCCTCGGGTTTGAGTACGTTTATGCCTGGGCAATCGCTCAAGCCATCCACCACCAGATCCCGCCGACGCCGATAGATTTCGCGCATGCCCTCGGTCACTTCGTCGTGGGCCAACACCGCGGCAAGGGCCGCTTCCATGACGAAACCGGGCAAGCCATACAACATGCTCAACAACAGGGTTTCCGCGTGGCCGACCAGCGCCGGTTCAGCGATGATCCAGCCGATGCGCCACCCTGTCATGGCGTGGGATTTGGACAGGCTGCCAATGATCACGCAGCGACTTTCCATGCCCGGCAAGCTCGCCAGGCTGACATGTTCGTGCTCGTAGCAGAGGCTTTCATAGACCTCGTCCACCACCACCCAAAGGTCGTGAGCAATCGCCAGGTCGGCAATCGCCTGCAGCTCTTGGGCGTTGAGCATCACGCCGGTGGGATTGTTCGGGTTGGACAGAAAGATGGCGCGGGTGCGCGGTGTAATGGCCGCTGCCAAACGCTCGATATCCGGACGAAACCCGCCATCGGCCTCACAGCTCACGCGCACCAGGGTGGCGCCCGATGCTTTGAGCGTCGCTTCGTAGGTCACGTACATCGGGTCCAGCACGATCACTTCATCGCCCGCCTGCAACAGACACAGCGAGGTTACGAACAGAGCGTTCTGCGCACCGGCCATGGTGATCACATTCTCGGCCTGCACTGGCCGACCCAAACGGGCGGCGTACCGCGCGGCAATGGCTTGACGCAACGAAGGTCGACCGGCGATATCGGTGTAATGGGTGTCACCAGCCCTTAATGCTTCGACTGCCGCATCAGTAATGAACTCAGGCGTCGGAAAGTCCGGGTCGCCGACGCTCAGAATGATCACATCCTCGCCATCACGCTGCGCGTCGAAGGCAGCATGGTGAATATCCCAGGCGGCAACGCCATGTCCGGAAATTCGTTCAACGAAAGGGGAAAAGCGCATGCCGGAGCCTCTCATGATGAATAAAAGCGGCCGCCACGAAACTGCGGCGAGATTCGGAGAAGCCAACATAAGCGAAACTGAACACTCGCTCAATAGGGATTTTCACTGCACGCGAAATTTATTTATCGAGGGGTGCTTGGGCGGCACGGCTGTCAGAGATCAAACCGGTCAATCGCCCGACGCCGCTCATTGTCGTCGCGCATGTCATAGCTTGCGGTCGTGGAGATGTTGCTGTGGTGTGCGAGTTTTTGCGCAATGGACAAATCGTGCTCTTCGATCACCCGCGTGATGAATGAACGACGAAAGTCATGGGGCATGATGTCCATGCCGATCTGCCGACCGCGCTGCTTGGCGATAAAGTAGATCGCATGTTTGGTGATTCGCTCGCGGGTGATATGGCTGCCCCGGCGGATGCGATTGAACAGGAAGGCATCGTCATCATGGCCTTCGGGCAAGCAGGAACGGCGCAGTTCCAACCAGTCCTTGAGCACGGTAAAAACCCACGCTGGCGCATATTTGATCAGTTGTTTGTTGCCTTTGCCCGTGACCTGCAAGCTGCGCTCGGCGAAATCGATCTGCGCCAGGTCGAGGTTCACCGACTCGGACTTGCGCATCCCGGACCCATACAGGATCGCGATGATCGCCGCATCGCGTCGCCCTTGAGGCCGAGGGTCTGCGGCACAGACGTCCATCAGCTCGCGAATCAGCGTTCGTCGAATGTTTTTACCCTTGAGCAGCCGCGTCCCGGCAATCGGCTTGACCGAGCGCATCTTCAGCAACTGCTCGTGACTGATCAGGCTTTGCCGCCAGGCTTCATTGGTCACGCCGCGTATGGCATTGACGTACAGCGACGAGGTGTTGGGCGCGTAACCGTCTTCGCGAAGCGTTGCGACCAGCGCGATGACATGGCCAGGCTGCAGTTGATGCCAAGGCACCTCGTGGATATCCATCTCGACGAAACCCAGACGATCCGCGGCGTCCTGCAGCACGTATTTCATCGTCAACTGGCTCGACGGCGCCAGCCGCGCCAGATAAAGCGCCAACGGATTCTGAACCTCGCGCAGCGACATGGACAACCTGTCCTCGAGTGATTTAAAAAAGCCACTCTACACCACAACGTCAGCTGCTAACCAATTGAAGAAAAAGACAATTTTATCGAGACTATCGATCATTGGCCTTCAATAATTCGGTACCGCTGAAGATCCCACCCAGTTGCATCAGTCGACCGCCTTTGCCAAGCGCACCGAGATCCATGGGGGCCAGCCCTATGGCTTTGATCAACTCGGTGACCAATGCCTTGGCTCCAGCATCGTCACCGGCCAGGAACGCCACGCGCTTGTAACCGTCGGGCACCCCCGTGAAAAAACCACCGATGGGCAAGGTATTGAACGCCTTGATCACCTTGGCGTCGGGCGCGAGACGGGCGACGATTTCGCTGCCGCTGTCCTCTCCCAGGTCGGCGATTCTAAAGTCCGGGAAGTAGTTGAGAAAGGTATTGGTGACATCGATCAGGATGCGTCCTTCCCACTTCGGCAACACCGGTAATACTTCAGCCACTTTGATCCAGGGAATCGCCAGTACGACGAGCGGACAAGCGGCGGCCTGATCCAACGTGCCCGCCTTCGCCTTGGGCCCCAGCTTGCGGATCAGTGCCGTCAGGCTCCCAGGGCCACGACGGTTACTGAGCAACACCTCATGCCCGGCTTGAATGAATGCCGCGGCCAGCGTTTCACCAACGGTCGCAGCTCCGAGAATCCCGATGTTCATAGATCTACCTCACTGCCATGCAAAGGAGTGTGCAAAGGACTGATGGACCGCTCTGGCCCTGGCGAAAAAATTATAGTCGTGGAATCGATGTTCGTTTGCGAAACTCCCGGGGCGCAACACAATGGCGTGACTGATCCAACGTTATGGCCGGACGAAAAAACTCCACGTCCAATGAATAAGTTCACCCTCACAGGTGTTATCTGATTGCCACTGCCTTTTTCCCGTGCCTCTTTCTCAGGAGCAACGCTGATGAATATCCGCAACGCCACAAACCCTGTTCGCCATCATTCAGTATGGTTTCTTGCCGGTTGTCTGGCGGCCGCATTGTTGAGCGGTCAGGCACTGGCTTCGGGCGGCGGCGGCGGCGCGCCGACCAAACCGAACTGCCCCAAAGGCCAGGTCTTTGACAAAAAAACCAAGGGCTGTGTCAGCCAGCAAAGCAGCCTGACGCCCGACGCCGACCGTACTGACTACGCTTACCGCCTGGCCAAGGCCGGTCGCTATGACGAGGCGCTGGCACTGCTCGACACACTCAAGGAGCCGAATACCGCCAAGGCCCTCAACTATCGCGGTTATGCCACACGCAAGTTGGGGCGCACCGACGAAGGCATCAGCTATTACCTGAAGTCCGTGGCGCTGGACCCCAACTACGCACAAGTACGCGAATACCTGGGCGAAGCCTATGTCATCAAGGGACAGCTCGACCTCGCCCGGGAACAGCTGGCAACGATCAAAACGCTGTGCAGCACGACCTGCGAGGAATATCGTGATTTGGCCCACGCGATCGATCATTCCTCACGGACGTGACCGGTAGCGGGCATTCCTGGCCCGGTTCAATCCGGGCCATCACTGCCCCGGTCATTTCGGAGGCTGCCATAGCGAGCGATATCGACATCAGGACCGGGCTTGGCCAGCACCTCGCGCGCTTGTGGCGTTATGGTCTGGTGCTTTCCCGTCAGGGACATATAGCCGATGACCTGGTGCAGGCAACTTGTGTCCGGGCGCTGGAGCGTGCCGGGCAATTCGTGCCGGGCACCCGTCTCGATCGCTGGCTGCTGTCGATCATGCATTCGATCTGGCTCAACGAAGTTCGCTCTCAGCGCGTGCGTCAGGGTCAGGGCTTCGTCGATGCCGAAAGCACCTTGTCGTTCGACGGCGAGCATCAAGCGCAAAACCATGTGCTTGCCGGTCAAGTCATCAAGTGCGTCAACGCCCTGCCTGAAGCCCAGCGCGAGACGGTATTTCTGGCGTATGTCGAAGGACTTTCCTATCGCGAAGTGGCCGACATTCTCAACGTACCTATCGGTACGGTCATGAGTCGTCTGGCCGCCGCGCGCCTGAAACTGGCCGAGACCGCCCTACCCCGCGCCGCATCCAGCGCATCGACAGGAGACAGGCGATGAATGACCATAACCGGCAGCACGCGCCGTCCAATGAGATGTTGGTCGCCTACCTCGATGGACGGCTGGACGCCGACGAACGAACCCGTATCGAAGCCGCGATCCACACAGACGAGGCCGTTGCTGAACGCTTTGATTACCTGTGCCGTAGCGATTTGCCTTTCCAGAGCGCGTTTGACCGCGTGCTCGATCAGGCACCGACACAAAAACTGCAGGCGATGCTGGAGGCGTTGCCCTCTCCGGCTTCCCCTCAACGCCGGCCATTGAGTCGTCGCAGTTTTATCGCAGCAGCAGCCGGTTTCATGATTGCCGGCGTGATCGCTGACCGACTGTTTCTCGACTGGCGCACGCCGACCTCGACCCACGGCTGGCGCGCGCTGGTGGCCGAGTACATGGCGCTGTATACCCCGCAGACGCTGGACAATCTGACAAACGATCCCGCCTCACAGAGCGCACAGCTGGCGGCAGTGAACGCCAGACTCGGTTTATCCCTGGATTCGTCATTGGTAGCGTTGCCTCGTTCTGATTTCAAACGCGCGCAGATCCTGGAATACGACGGCGTGCCTATCGCAGAGATTATCTATCTCGATCCGACCCACGGCCCGCTGGCGCTGTGTATCACCCATTCCAGCGGCGGCGAAACAATGCCAGCCAGCGAGGAGCGGTTGGGCATGAATGTGGTGTTCTGGTCCGATTCGACCCATGCGTTCATGCTGATCGGGCATAACCCGCCCGATGAATTGGGAACGATGGCGCAGTTGATCCGGGCTCGGCTATCGACCTGACGCCATCGGCCGTGACCGTTAGCCGCAGCTCTTGAATGCCTGGCTCGCGTCTCCGGACTGGAGTCAGTCGCGGGTTTCTGGTCTATTAGCGGGCGTCGCTTAACGCCTCCCCTGAAAAAGGTATTTCGAATGTCTGCCCAGCGTTTCAAGAAAGCCTTGACCTCGTTCGCCCCACTCGCTGCCGGCCAATACAAAGTCGAATGGCATGCAGTCTCGGTCGATACCCACAAAAGCGATGGCGCGTACACCTTCAAGGTAAGCCCGTAACGCCATGCAGAGCGCACTGATCCTGTGCCGCTTCGTGCACTTTGCGGCGGTGCTGTTGCTGTTCGGGACCTGCCTGTTTCGGACCTGGTTATTCAGGCCCTTGCTGATCGACGCAGAAGCAGCGCCGCTGGATAAGAAGCTCACGTGGGTACTGCGCTCGCTGGTGCCATTGGCACTCGCCAGCGGCCTGCTCTGGCTCGTGTTGACCGCGGGTATCATGGCCGGCAGTTGGCAGGACGGCCTTGATCCGCAAACCCTCACGCTGGTGCTGGGCAATACATTTTTTGGCCAGGTCTGGAGTGCGCATCTGCTCCTGAACGGGCTGCTATTGGTGGGCCTCGTCTCCCAACGCTTATCGTCACCCAACCTGCGGCTGGCGCTTGCCACGTTGCTGCTGGCGACGCTGGCACCAGTCGGCCACGGCGCGATGTTCGACGGCCTCAGCGGCGAACTGATGATTCTCAATCAGTTGATC
Organism: Pseudomonas sp. ASL3; assembly: GCF_056680425.1. Taxonomy (NCBI): domain Bacteria; kingdom Pseudomonadati; phylum Pseudomonadota; class Gammaproteobacteria; order Pseudomonadales; family Pseudomonadaceae; genus Pseudomonas; species Pseudomonas sp. ASL3. The sequence continues at coordinate 2,459,655 of NZ_CM155281.1, forward strand.
CACCTGTGCTGCATCGGCGCGTGGCTCGGAGGGCTGTTGTTGCTGTCATTGCTGCTGGTGCCGCCGTCTGTTGGCAACGCTCATCACCTGCTCCTGCGTTTTAGCGGCATCGGTTACGGTCTGGTGGCTGCGATCGTGATCACCGGCCTGATCAATGTCCGGGTATTGAGTGGTGCCGTATGGCCTGAACCTGCGTTTTCCGGGTTTGGTCTGATTCTGCTGATCAAGGTCTGCCTGGTGCTGTGCATGCTGCTGTTGGCCCTGCTCAATCGACTGCTGCTCAATGGCAACGGTGGCCGACTCAAGGTCCTGCGTACCAGCGTGGCGGTCGAATGCCTGTTCGGCATGGCGGCCGTTGCGGCGGTATCGTTATTGGGCACGTTGCCGCCAATGCCCATCGCTTGACGGCCATAAGCCGGGAATTCGACCGCAAGTTTCGGGGTGTTGCGCCTGTCGCCACCCTGTAGATTTCGGCGTTTTTACTGGAGGGACGTATGTCCGCTGCGGATCACCGCGAACGCCTGTACCGCGAAGCCGTTGAGTTTCTGTCTGCCGTGGACGACGACTGGGCGCGGCATATCAGCCTCGTCGGCCCGTGTCGGCTTGAACCCAAACCGACCCGCAACCCCTACGAAGCACTGGTGCGCGCCATCGCCTACCAGCAACTGCACGCACGCGCCGGGGATGCGATCCTTGGGCGGTTGATTGCACTGGCTCATGAACAGCCATTCCCGAGCGCCGAGCAACTCCTGGGGCTGGAAGTCGACGCGTTACGCGGTTGTGGTTTTTCCGCCAACAAGGTCGCCACCCTGCGCGGTATCGCCCAGGCCTGCCTCAACGGTGTGGTGCCTGATTACGCCAGCGCCTTGCACATGAGCGATGAAGCACTGATCGAACGCTTGACCTCGCTGCGTGGTGTTGGCCGCTGGACCGTAGAAATGTTGCTGATTTATACGCTGGAGCGAGGCGATATCCTGCCAGCGGACGACTTTGGCGTGCGTGAAGGTTATCGTCGTCTCAAGGGGCTGGAACTGCAGCCCACGCGCAAGCAGATGATTGAGATTGGACAAGACTGGAGCCCTTATCGCAGCGTGGCGGCCTGGTACCTGTGGCGAGTGCCTGGGCGCTGAGCGAGCATTGGCGAATTTGACCGCAAGCCTCGGGGTGCTACCCGCCGACGTGCGCGATAACCTTGTCAGCAATCGACTTCACGATGGGTACACACACATGAGCACGGCCAATCGACGTACATCACAACAGCACAGGCAGGTCACGGAAAACGATCCGCGTTGGGCCGCGGTGCTGGCGCGAGATGCGACAGCCGACAGCCAGTTCGTTTACGCGGTGAAAACCACCGGGGTGTACTGCCGGGCCAGCAGTCCGTCGCGCTTGCCACGCCCGGAGAATGTGGAGTTTTTCGCCAATGCCGCTGACGCCGAGGCTGCCGGTTATCGCCCGAGCAAACGCACCGCGGCGGATCAGAGCAGCGTCGCCGCACAGCACGCAGCGCTGGTGGCGCAGACCTGTCGGCGGATCGAACTGGCGGACAGCCTTCCCAGCCTCAACCAACTAGCAGATGACGCCGGTTTGAGTGCCTATCATTTTCACCGGGTATTCAAGGCGATCACTGGCCTGACGCCCAACGCCTACGCGCGGGCCCATCGTGCGCGGAAAATGCGCGAGCAGTTGACCCACGCGGGCTCAATCACCGATGCGCTCTACGGGGCAGGCTTCAACTCCAATAGCCGTTTTTACGAGGCGTCGGACACGCTGCTGGGTATGAAACCCAGCGACTACCGAGCAGGTGGCGTGAATACCGATATTCACTTCGCGGTCGGTGAATGCTCGCTGGGCTCGATTCTGGTGGCGCAAAGCACGCGTGGTGTTTGCGCCATTCTGTTGGGGGATGATCCGAACGCGCTGGTGCATGACCTGCAGGATAAGTTCGCTAACGCCAACTTGATTGGCGGCGATGCTGAGTTCGAGCAACTGATCGCCAAGGTCGTTGGTTTTATCGAGATGCCAGCCATCGGCCTTGATTTGCCACTGGATCTGCGCGGCACAGCGTTTCAGGAGCGGGTATGGAGAGCCCTGCGGGACATTCCAGTGGGCAGCACCGCCAGCTATGCCGAGATTGCCAAACGCATTGGTGCGCCGACCTCCTTTCGCGCGGTGGCTCAGGCTTGCGGGGCCAACTGGCTGGCGGTCGCGATCCCCTGTCATCGGGTAGTGCGCAGCGACGGCCATCTTTCGGGTTATCGCTGGGGGGTTGAACGCAAACGACAATTGCTTGAGCGTGAGGCAAATTCTTAGGGTCTGCCATTTATTGAGAGCGCACCCTGGCGCAATGGACGGTAACAACTTACGACTTGAAGCTTTGTTCATTTGGAGTAGCATCTTTTGACAAACATTTAATATCAAAAGATGACTTGGTGACCTTCATGTCAACCATCAGCCCAAAAGATGATGCCGACAATCCAGGCAAACGCGTGAAAAAAGTCGCCCCGGCGGGCACGGATCTGAAAACCGACGATGTTAAAGTCAAGGAAGCTAAAGTCATGGAAGCTGTGGCCACACGGTATTTACCCCTCAACGAATCGACACCCTCCTTTTGGCTCATTGCCAATGAGGTGCGCGGACGCTCCGAAGGCGAGCGTCTCAGCCGCATCGAGAGCGGTTTTCCGCCACACTGGATTCGGGCCACGCGCGAAGCGTTCAAGCTCAGCAATGACCGGCTAGAGGCACTGTTCAATGCCTCGATCTCGACCCTCGAACGCCGGCAAAAGCAACAACAACCGCTTGACTCCGTGGCCTCCGAGCGACTGGATCGAGTCGCCATGATCGCCACGCAAGCGGTCGACGTCTTCGAGTCACCTGAAAAAGCCAGCCGCTGGATGGTGACTGTCAACGCTGCGCTGGGGGATCAAACCCCCATTCATCTGTGCGAAACCGAAATCGGTGCCAAACAGGTCCGCCGCGTTTTGGCGGCCATGGAATATGGCGGGGTCGTTTAATGCAGGTGTGGAGAATCGCCAAGGCGCGATTCGCCACTGACTTGTCAGGCCAGGGTGCGGCACTGTTCGGCGGACGCTGGAATCATAGGGAGCATCGTGCGCTGTACTTCGGCATGACACCGGCCATCTGCGCATTGGAAACCTTCATCCATGCGACGGAAGTTCCCCGTTTCCCACTCAAACTCGTTCAATTGAGCCTGCCGGATGACCCCGCGTTGTATTGGGAACCGTCAATGGCGCAATTGCCTTATGGCTGGGATGCGAAACCCGCCGACACCCCAAGCATGGACTTCGGTACCAACTGGCTTGAGAAAGGCCGGCAATTGGGCTTGATCCTGCCTTCGTCGGTGCTGACCGTTGAACGCAACATCATGCTCAACCCAGAGCATGCTGCCGCCAGCCAGATCAAAATACTTGATGTGACCGACTTCTCTTACGACAGCCGGATGTTCACCCCGCGCTCTTGAGTCGACCGGCTCAGGCCTGCAATTTGCGTTTGCGAAACTCGGCGACTTTATTCCGGTTGCCGCACTGCGCCATGCTGCACCAACGGCGCTTGTGCGACTTGGTGCGGTCGTAGAACCACAACACGCACTCTGGATGCTCGCAGGTGCGAATCAGCGAAAAATCGCCGCTGACCAACAACGTGGCAGCACCTTCAGCCAGCCGCGCGAGAAACTGCTCAGCAGTCTGCTGTTTGCGTAAGCGCTCCAGGCGCAGCTCTGTCGGCGCGCTCCAGACCAGTTGCGGATGACTCACCGCTTTGCGCAAATAAGCATTCAGCGCTGCCGGGTTACCCTGCACCCCCGCTTTTCGCTGCTCCAGCAACTCACGAATGATTTCCCGCAGTTCGAGGGCGGCAGCCAATAAGGTGCCGTCGGCAAACACTGGAATCTGTCCGGCCTCAAACCATCCTGTGCGCACCAGCCAGCGCGCTACGCTGTCGTCGCTTTGCCAGAACTCGACCGACACACCGTCGATATTGGCTTTGGTGTTGAGCATGTCCAGCACCGGGTCATCGCCCAGGAGGACGGGCTCATCCGGCAATGCTTGAGGGGTGACGGTGGTCATGGCAGCTCCTTGAGTAGATCCGGCCATCGTAACCCCTGTAAACCCACTTGAACAGTTACCTATTAGACGGTCAACTCAACGATTGACGTCGACCACTACTCGGCCCCGGACTTTACCGGCAATCAGTTGCTGCGCGATGTCGACGACTTCACCGAGACCGATTTCCCGGCTGATCAGCGACAATACGGATAGGTCCAGGTCTGTCGCCAGACGCTCCCAGGCTTGTATCCGGTCAGCCCGTGGGCGGGTGACGCTGTCGATGCCCGCCAGCGTGACGCCTCGCAGAATGAACGGCGCCACTGACCCTGGAAACTCCATGCCTTGGGCCAAACCGCAAGCGGCTACGGTGCCGCGATAACGCATGCCGGCGCAGACGTTGGCCAAGGTGTGACTGCCTACTGAATCGATGGCCGCAGCCCAGCGCTCTTTGGTCAATGGTCGACCCGGCTCGGACAACGTGGCGCGGTCAATGATTTCGGCGGCACCCAACTGCTCAAGGTAAGCGCTTTCGGCAACGCGTCCGGTGGAGGCCACGACCCGATAACCCAGTTTCGCCAGAATAGCGATGGCGAAACTGCCGACGCCGCCATTGGCGCCCGTCACCAACACATCGCCCTTGTCCGGACGTAAACCGTGTTCTTCCAGCGCGATGACAGCCAGCATCGCGGTATACCCAGCTGTGCCAATGGCCATGGCCTGCGCCGGGGTGAATGCCTTGGGTAACGGGATCAACCATTTGCCTTCCAGTCGGGTTTTTTCTGCCAGACCACCCCAATGCCCTTCGCCCACACCCCAGCCGTTAAGCAGCACCTGATCGCCGACTTTGAACTCGGCATTGCTGCTCTGCTCCACCGTCCCGACCAGGTCGATGCCCGGCACCATCGGAAACTTGCGCACCACCGGCCCGGCGCCAGTGATTGCCAGGCCATCCTTGTAATTCAGCGTGCTGTAGGACACGCGTACCGTGACGTCGCCCGGAGGCAGTTGTTCTTCGCTGATTTCGGTCAGGTTCGCCCGATAACCAGCGTCGTCTTTCTCGATCAAAATGCCCTTGAACATGGTTGCCTCCGATATAGACCGATCGTCTAGAAATGAATCAAAAAATCATTGCGGCAAACCGCGAAGAAAACCGGCAATGAAGGTATTCAACGGAATATCACTTTGAACCAGCCGCGCGCGCAGTACCGCGCCCTCCCAGCCAATCCAGAAAAACGCTGCCAACTCTGCACAATCGGCATCAGCAGAAAGTTCGCTGGCGGCTTGGGCAGCCTTCAGACACAGCGTCAGTCGACCCTGCCAATCCAGAAAAATGCCTTCAAGAATCTCCCGAAACCCTTCCGGCAAAACACTGACTTCCTGGCCCATGTTGCCGACCATACAACCGCGCCGGTAACCGTACCGGGCCATGCCGGTTTTGGCGTCCTGGGCGAAACCGGCCAAACGCTCCAGTGGCGACATCGATTCATCCAATAGCCAGCGATCCAGCTTGCGGGCAAAGAAGGTGGCGTAGTTGTCGAGTACGGCCCGGCCAAACGCCTCCTTGCTCTCGAAGTAGTGATAGAACGAGCCCTTGGGCACGCCGACACGCTTGAGGATGCCGTCAATCCCGGTCGCCATGAAGCCCTGCTCGGTCAGCACCTCGGTGCCACAACGAATCAGCGCTTCGCGGGTTTCGAAATTTTCCCGATCGACTTTGGGTGGTCGGCCTGGCCGGCGTGGTTTTGCAGAAAGTATCGTCATGGACTGAATATTAGACCGATCGTCTTTTAAGTCAATACGACTTCTGGTCAAGTCTCGCCGGGATCAAAATATGTAACCCCTAAAATAATAATTTACAGGTTACAACAATTGGCAGAAATTGATTTTGCGCTAACCACTAAAACACAACCTATCAGGTTACTCAGGAGCACTGCCATGACGACTTACCCCGCTCACGCCACGACCACCGTCCGCTATCAACATGTCGACGCCGACGGTGTGAACGTCTTCTACCGCGAAGCCGGTGAGCCGGACGCTCCGGTCATTCTGCTGCTTCATGGGTTCCCGAGTTCTTCGCACATGTATCGGGATCTGATCCCTCAATTGGCCACCCGCTACCGCGTCATCGCTCCTGACCTGCCTGGCTTTGGTTTTACCGAAGTGCCGGCCGAACGTGACTACCAGTACACCTTCGATAATCTGGCAAAAACGCTCGGCAGCTTTGTCGAAACACTGGGTTTGAACCGCTATGCACTGTATGTGTTCGACTACGGCGCGCCGGTGGGTTTGCGTCTGGCAGTCGCTCACCCGGAACGGGTCACGGCACTGATCTCGCAGAACGGCAACGCTTATCTGGAAGGTCTTGGAGATGCCTGGGAGCCGATCCGCAACTATTGGCAGGACCCGACTCCTGCCAATCGCGAAGTCATCCGTGATGCCGTACTCAACCTGGAGGGCGTGCGCTACCAGTACGTGCATGGCATCCCCCATCCCGAATTGATTGCGCCTGAGTCCTACACCCTTGACGTGTTGCTGATGCAGCGTCCGGGCAACGATGAAATCCAACTGGATCTGTTCCTCGACTACGCCAACAACCTCAAGCTCTATCCGGCGTTCCAGGCGTTTTTCAAACAGACTCAAGTTCCGGCGCTGGTCATTTGGGGCAAGCATGACCCGTTCTTCATTCCGCCTGGCGCGGAGGCTTACGCACGCGACAACACCAACGCCGTGGTGGAAATGCTCGACACCGGGCACTTTGCTTTGGAAACCCACGCGGACTACATTGCCCAGCGCATCGTTGAGGTGCTGGGCGACGCGATTGCCTGAAAACCATCAAGCTCCGCTGCCAGAAGGTGACGGAGCTTTTTCATAAACTGCGTTGCACCAGAATCCCGCCCTTGCGGGATTTTTGCTATGCCCGTCAAATAGACGCCTGCCCCCACCCCAGCACGGAGAAGACAAATGACCACTTGGCCTGACACTCGCATCCTTGATTTGTTCGGTGTGGAACTGCCCATCCTGCAAGCGCCCATGGCCGGATCGAGTGGCTCGGCGATGGCCATTGCCGTCGCCAATGCGGGCGGGCTGGCGTCCTTGCCCTGTGCAATGCTGAGCCTGGACCAGATCCGCGAAGAAGTGGCCTTGATTCGCCAAAACAGTCACGCGCCACTGAACCTGAATTTCTTTTGCCATCAGCCACCCGCAGCGGACCCAGCGCGGGAAGCCCGCTGGAAAAACACACTCAAGGACTATTACACCGAGTTGGGGGCTGATTTTGCGGCGCCAACGCCGGTGTCTGCGCGCGCGCCGTTCGATAACGCCACCTGCAATCTGGTCGAAGAGCTGAAACCCGAAGTCGTCAGCTTCCATTTCGGGTTGCCGGAGCAAGCGTTGCTGGATCGGGTCAAAGCCACGGGTGCCAAGATCATTTCATCCGCCACCACCGTTGACGAGGCCGTCTGGCTGGAGCAACACGGGTGTGACGCGATCATCGCCATGGGCAATGAAGCTGGCGGCCATCGCGGGATGTTCCTCAGTGAGAATCTCTACACCCAGGTCGGTACCATGGCGTTGGTACCGCAGGTGGTGGATGCCGTCAGCGTACCGGTGATTGCCGCGGGGGGGATTGGCGATGCTCGCGGGATTGTCGCGGCCTTCGCGTTGGGGGCGTCGGCAGTCCAACTGGGTACGGCCTACCTCTTCTGCCCCGAAGCCAAGGTGACTGCGCCCTACTACCGTGCTTTGCGAAGCGCCAAGGACAGCCAGACCGCGCTGACCAACATCTTCAGCGGTAGGCCAGCACGGGGCATCGTCAACCGGGTCATGCGTGAACTGGGACCAATCAGTGATGCTGCTCCGGCTTTCCCACTGGCTGGCGGCGCGTTGATTCCCTTGCGTGCCAAGTCCGAACCGCAGGGCAGCGGCGACTTCATGAGCCTCTGGGCCGGTCAGGCCGTCGGACTGGGGCATGAATTATCTGCCGGTGTTCTGACTCGACAGCTTGCCGCCCAAGCACTGGAAAAATTGTCCAGACACTGAAACATCGAAGGCTTTCTGTTGAACAATTGAGGCGCCGGCATAACGCTTTCACGCACTTTTCTTGAGGGCGCCGCTTCCCCGGGGTGATGAGCCGCTATATATTCCGGTATATAGCGCCTGGCCTGTATCCAATTGGCCACCCCTCATGACCTCTCCCCCGAAACTATGGAAGCCTTTATGCAAACGGGTCCACTTCGCGTCACTCTCAAATCCCTGGCTGTCGTGATTGCCACGCTGACCATGAGCGCGGCGTTCGCCGATGAAGTACAGGTCGCCGTTGCCGCCAACTTCACCGCGCCGATCCTGGCAATTGCCAAAGACTTCGAAAAGGACACCGGGCATAAGCTGGTCGCAGCTTACGGTGCCACGGGCCAGTTCTATACCCAGATTAAAAATGGCGCGCCATTCGACGTACTCCTCGCCGCCGATGACAGCACCCCGGCCAAGCTGGAAAAGGAAGGTGACGCCGTCCCAGGCTCGCGCTTCACCTACGCCGTGGGCACCTTGGCCCTGTGGTCGGCCAAAGAAGGTTACGTCGACGCTGACGGCAAAGTGCTCAAGGACAACCACTATCAACATCTGTCCATTGCCGATCCAAAAGCTGCACCTTACGGCCTGGCAGCGACCCAGGTGCTGGAAAAGCTCAAGCTGACTGAAGCGACCAAAGAAAAAATCGTCACCGGCCAAAACATTACCCAGGCGTATCAGTTCGTCTCCACCGGCAATGCTGAACTGGGCTTCGTTGCCCTGTCGCAGATCTATAAAGACGGCAAGGTCACCAGCGGTTCGGCGTGGATCGTGCCGGCCAACCTACATGGCCCGATCAAGCAAGATGCGGTCATCCTCAACAAAGGCAAGGACAATGCTGCCGCCAAGGCGCTGATGGCCTACCTGAAAGGGCCAAAAGCGGCCGCCGTGATCAAGTCTTTCGGTTATGAGCTTTAAATGCCGCTAAGCAGCGACGATCTGGCGGCCATCTGGCTGACGCTGGAACTCGCGTCCTTGACCACGGTCATCCTGCTGCTGATCGGCACGCCCATCGCGTTATGGCTGGCACGCACCCGCTCGTGGCTCAAGGGCCCGGTGGGTGCCGTGGTGGCCCTGCCTCTGGTGCTACCGCCAACGGTGATCGGTTTCTACCTGCTGCTGACCATGGGGCCTAACGGCTTTGTCGGGCAGCTCACCCAGAATCTCGGCCTTGGAACGCTGACTTTCAGCTTCCCCGGTCTGGTGATCGGCTCAGTGATCTACTCGATGCCCTTTGTCGTGCAGCCGCTGCAGAATGCGTTCGCCGCCATCGGCACGCGGCCGCTGGAGGTCGCGGCGACCCTGCGCGCCAATCCATGGGACACCTTCTTCAGCGTGGTGGTGCCGCTGGCCAAACCTGGTTTTATCACAGGCGCCATCCTCGGCTTTGCCCATACCGTGGGCGAGTTTGGCGTGGTGTTGATGATTGGCGGCAACATCCCGGGAAAAACCCGCGTGGTTTCCGTGCAGATCTACGACCACGTCGAGTCCATGGAATACCTGCAAGCGCATTGGCTGGCCGGGGCCATGTTGGTGTTTTCTTTCCTGGTTCTGCTGGCGCTGTACACCCGCGGCAAAACCAAAGCGGGCTGGAGTTGAGCCAATGACCTCGCAGTTCCCACAGATTCAGGTGCGCTTGCAAGTGGCCTACCCCAGCTTTGCCGTGGACGTCGACCTGGCATTGCCGGGACGTGGCGTCACGGCGCTGTATGGACACTCCGGCTCTGGCAAAACCACCTGCCTGCGTTGTATCGCCGGGCTGGAGAAGGCTCCTCAGGGTTTTATCCAGATCAATGGCGACGTTTGGCAGGACAGCAGCCGGGGCATTTTCCTCGCCCCGCATAAACGTGCAGTGGGTTACGTGTTCCAGGAGGCCAGCCTCTTTCCGCATCTGTCGGTACGGGGCAACCTGGAGTTCGGTTTGCGGCGCATTGCGAGCAATCAGCGCAAGGTGCAACTGGATCAAGCCACTGAATTGCTGGGCATCGATCATCTGCTCGATCGTCGCCCGGACAAGCTTTCTGGTGGCGAACGGCAACGCGTCGGCATCGCTCGCGCCCTGCTGACCAGCCCACGCCTGCTGTTGCTCGACGAGCCTCTGGCGGCGCTGGACGCCAAACGCAAAAGCGAAATCCTGCCGTACCTGGAACGTCTGCACGATGAGCTGGACATTCCAATGCTCTACGTCAGCCACTCCCAGGATGAAGTCGCACGTCTGGCCGACCATATTGTGCTGTTAAGCGAGGGTAAGGCCTTGGCGAGCGGTCCCATCGGAGAGACCCTAGCGCGGCTCGACTTGCCAATGGCCAGCGGCGACGACGCCGGCGTGGTGATCGAAGGCATCGTCAGTGCTTACGACGCCAATTACCAGTTGTTGACGTTGCATCTGCCTGGCAGCGATTTGAAAGTCCGCGTCGCGCATTCGCCCATGGAGATGGGCAAAACCTTGCGTTTCAAGGTGCAGGCAAGAGATGTAAGCCTGAACCTGCAACCCGACGGGCAAAGCAGCATCCTCAATCGCTTGCCGGTGACCGTCACCGATGAAATCGGCGCCGACAATGCCGCGCACGTTCTGGTACGCCTCGATGCAGCCGGCACACCGCTGCTGGCGCGCATTACCCGTTACTCGCGCGATCAGCTGCACCTATTTCGGGGCCAGCATCTGTGGGCGCAGATCAAGGCGGTGGCGGTGTTGGCCTAGGCCCTCGTGTCACGTTTGGCACGACTGCGCATTCCAGCGGTCAATGGTGATACCAGCTCGAAGGGTCACCTGTCATGCCCGACTCCACCGTCATCGCGCAACTGCCGTCGGACCTGCATTACGTCGACGACACTCAGGCCGGGTTCAGTCGAAAGACTCTTCGGGGCAAATTCGTCTATTTCGATACCGATGGCCAACGCATCCGCGATCAGGCAGAGATCAGTCGCATCAATGCGCTGGTGATCCCGCCGGCCTACACCGAGGTGTGGATCTGCGCTGACCGGCGCGGCCATCTGCAAGCGACGGGGCGCGATGCTCGCGGCCGCAAGCAATACCGCTATCACCCCCGCTGGCGCGAGATTCGCGACGAGAACAAATATTCACGCATGATCGAATTCGGCCTGGCGTTGCCCAAGGTCCGCAAGCAGTTGGAGGTGCAATTGGCAGCGCCCGGCATGGGCCGCGACAAGGTGATGGCAACCGTCATTTCCCTGCTCGATGCGACGCTGATCCGCATCGGCAACAGCCAATATGCCCGGGACAATCGGTCTTACGGCTTGACTACCTTTCGCAATAAACACGTGGAAATCAACGGCAGCGCGATCCTGTTCCAGTTTCGCGGCAAGAGTGGTGTCGAGCACCAGGTCAGCATCAGGGATCGGCGTCTGGCGCGTATTATCAAACGCTGCATGGAGCTGCCCGGACAAAACCTGTTTCAGTACCTCGATGACAACGGTGAACGCCACACCGTCAGTTCATCGGATATCAACGCCTATTTGAACAGCCTCACCGGTGCCGATTTCACTGCCAAGGATTATCGAACCTGGGCCGGCAGCGCGCTGGCGCTGAGCATTCTGCGCAAACTGCAGTGGGAACCTGAAGCCGATGCAAAAAATCACATTGTGAAGATGGTCAAGGAGGTCGCCCGCCAACTGGGCAACACCCCGGCGGTCTGCCGGCGCTGCTACATCCATCCGGCTGTGCTGGAAGGCTTTCTGCTGGGGGAACTGGCCCGGCTGCCCCGAACCCGTCAACGCAAGGGGCTTCGTCTGGAAGAAGTCGCCCTGGCGAACTTTCTGCAAACCCTGGCCGAAAAGACCGTGAACGTTGTCAGTAATCAGTGATTGAAGGACCGACGCGAGTGCAATGGGCTTGGTTGAAATAGCGCCAGGGACGTAACACGTGGCTATGGGTGGTTGGCTTTCCCCACGTAACGTCATAGATTCATCCGCATTTTCAGTACCTGACACATTTTCAGAAGGCTCGATCATGACCTCTCAGCGCAACATGCCTGACAACGAAGCCCTCTCAGTGGTGAACAGCTCAGGCTTCGTCAAGGTGCGTGGCGCCCGAGAACACAACCTGCAGAACGTGGATGTCGATATTCCCCGCGATGCGCTGGTGGTGTTTACCGGAGTGTCCGGCTCAGGCAAATCCTCGCTGGCGTTCTCCACGTTGTACGCCGAGGCACAGCGGCGTTATTTCGAATCGGTGGCGCCGTATGCGCGGCGCCTGATCGATCAGGTGGGCGTACCCGATGTGGACTCCATCGAAGGCCTGCCCCCGGCTGTCGCTCTGCAACAGCAACGCGGTACACCGAGTACCCGCTCCTCGGTGGGCAGTGTCACCACCCTGTCGAGCCTGATACGAATGCTCTATTCGCGTGCCGGCAGCTATCCAGCCGGGCAGCCGATGCTGTACGCCGAAGACTTTTCGCCCAACACTCCCCAAGGCGCCTGCTCGCAATGCCATGGCTTGGGTCGGGTCTATGAGGTGACCGAACAATCGATGGTCCCGGACGATACGCTGACTATTCGCCAGCGCGCCGTGGCCGCCTGGCCCACCGCCTGGCAAGGGCAGAATCTGCGCGACATTCTGGTGACCCTGGGCTATGACGTCGACACCCCTTGGCGCGATCTGCCGAAAAAGCAGCGCGACTGGATTCTGTTCACCGACGAGCAACCCACCGCACCGGTTTATGCCGGGCTGTCGCCGCAAGAAACCCGACAGGCCCTCAAGCGCAAACTCGAACCGAGTTATCAAGGCACCTTTACCGGCGCTCGACGCTATGTCCTGCACACCTTCGCCCACTCGCAAAGTGCCCTGATGAAAAAGCGCGTCGCGCAATTCATGCTCGGCAGTCAGTGCCCCTTATGCTCAGGCAAACGCCTCAAACGTGAAGCGCTGTCGGTGACATTCGCCGGTTTCGACATCGGGGAGTTGGCGCAAATGCCGCTGCTGCGGCTGGCCGACGTGTTACGTCCGGTTGCGGCCAATGCCTTTGCCGATAGCGACGACAATGACAATAACGACGACAAAGCTGTGCTGAGCAAAAGCCAGATGCAAGACGCACGCAAACAACGTGTCGCTCATGGCGGTTCGGCGCATAACGCTGTGCCTGACGTCAGGCACACACCCAACCTGTCCGTGGAAAAACGCCTGGCGGCACAGCGCATCGCCCAAGACCTGCTGGCGAGAGTCAGTACCCTGACCGACCTGGGTCTTGGCTATCTGGCCCTGGAGCGCAGCACGCCGACGCTTTCATCCGGGGAATTGCAGCGTCTGCGCTTGGCGACACAGCTCGGCTCTCAGCTGTTCGGCGTCATCTATGTGCTGGACGAACCCTCCGCCGGTTTGCATCCGGCTGACGGCGAAGCGCTGTTCGGCGCCTTGCAGCGGTTGAAAGCGGCCGGCAACTCATTGTTTGTGGTTGAGCACGATTTGGAAACCATGCGCCGCGCCGACTGGCTGATTGATGTCGGGCCCGCGGCTGGCGAACAGGGTGGCCGCGTGTTGTACAGCGGACCGCCTGCCGGGCTTGCACAGGTCGAAGCATCCCAGACCCGCCCGCATCTATTTGCCGAACAGGCTCCCCATCACCAAGCCAGGCGCGAAGCGAAGAGCTGGCTTCGCCTCGAGGGCATCACGCGCAATAACCTGAACAATCTTTCGGCCCAATTTCCCTTGGGCTGCTTCACGGCCGTCACGGGGATTTCCGGCTCGGGTAAGTCAAGCCTGGTCAGCCAAGCGTTGCTGGAGTTGGTCGGGACGCACTTAGGGCGTGCTGCTACCGGTGCCGAGCAGGAGGAGCCGAGTCTTGAAGATGATGCTCCGCAAGCCAGCACTGGTCAGGTCACTGCGGGCGTGGAGTCCATTCGGCGACTGGTGCAGGTCGACCAAAAACCCATCGGCCGCACTCCCCGTTCAAACCTGGCGACCTACACCGGGCTGTTCGATAGCGTCCGCAAGCTGTTCGCGGCCACCCCCGAGGCTCGCGAAAAACACTACGACGCCGGCCAGTTCTCCTTCAACGTCGCCAAAGGTCGTTGTCCGACGTGCGAAGGCGAAGGCTTCGTCAGTGTCGAATTGCTGTTCATGCCCAGCGTCTACGCACCCTGCCCGACCTGCCACGGCGCGCGTTACAACCAGGAGACACTGGCGGTCACCTGGCAGGACCTGAATATCGCCCAAGTACTGCAACTCACCGTGGAAGAGGCCGTTACGGTATTTGCCCAACAACCCAGCGTGCTTCGCTCACTGCTCGTGCTGCGCGACATCGGCCTTGGCTACCTGCGGTTAGGCCAGCCGGCGACCGAACTCTCGGGCGGCGAGGCGCAACGGATCAAACTGGCGACCGAATTGCAACGCATCCAACGCGGCGCCACCCTCTACGTTCTCGATGAACCCACCACTGGCCTGCACCCCTGCGACGTCGATCGCTTACTCAAACAACTCAACAGCCTGGTCGATGCGGGCCACACCGTCATCGTTGTCGAGCACGAAATGCGTGTCGTCGCGCAAAGCGACTGGGTCATGGACATCGGCCCCGGCGCAGGAGACCAGGGCGGCCAGCTAGTGGCTTGCGGTGCACCGGAGGCCGTAGCCAAGGTGAAAGCGAGTCGGACGGCACCGTTTTTGGCGAAGGTGTTAGCGGGAATATGACCTAGTAAGGGCTGCCATCCTTGTGAATGAACTGCCACTTCCCGTCTATCTGGAGAGCCGCTTCAATATCATCATTGGGATAACTCACCGCGTCTTCTGGCGAGCGGTCGCCCACCTCCAGAATCACGCAGTCACGTTCAGTGCGGTTCTGCAGATGGTGCGGGGTCGTACCCGCTGCAAAACCAGCCACCATACCGGGACGCAGCTGCGTTTCGCCGGCATCGGTCAATAAGGTGGGCTCGCCCTCGAGCACATAGATGAATTCGTCCTGCCGAGAGTGACAATGATGCAGTGCGGAGATGGCGCCAGGCGGCAGGCGCGTTAGGTTCACGCCAAAATTCTGTATGCCAAACACATCGCCAAGCGGACGTTTGGTTCTGCCTGACATAAGCGATGCGAATGGCTCAGGGTAGTTACTCGGCTTGGTCCGCTGCGCAGCGTCAGCAGCGACAATGGCTGTTGGATTTTTTATTGATGACATCCGCCTTCTCTCCTGTGTCGGGCTCATCGTGCAGATCATACGATCACGACCCGATGGGACATATCAAGAGACCCGGCCCCCCATCCGACATGGATGCACCCGTGGACTACGAATAACCGGCTTAGGTCTAGCTCAAACTCGCAAAAAAAATAGAAAAATAAATCCCCCTTTGCTTTGTGGAATCAGCCGTTAATGTGCTTTTTAAAAAAGCTTGCCGTCCATTTGGCTATTGGCGTTGCGTCGACTGGCAGTTGGTTTACTGAATCCAACGCGTTGGCAGCTATCTGATCAGGCAGCAATGCCCCTCGGAATTTCTCAGCGAGGGCTTTGGTGAACTCGGCGGTGAACTCCGGGTGATACTGGACTGAGATGGCGGGGAACGAATAAGCAAAAGCACCATTCTCACAGTGGGCCGAGCCCCCTACGCGCGTCGCTTCGGGCGGGATTTCCGTGACTTGATCCTGGTGGAACACATAGGCCGCATTGGACGCTGGCAAGGCATGAGCGTCGTATCCGTAAAGCTGCGAGCCTACTCCCCAACCTTTATCGGATTTTGCGTTGAGCCCTCCATAAGCATCGGCCATGATTTGGTGCCCAAAGCAGATTCCAAAAACCGGGATGCGCTCCTGCCTCAGTTGCTGAAGGAAAGCGATCAAGCCGATCATCCAGGGACTGCGTTCGTAAGTGCTGTATTTGGAGCAGGACAGGATGTAGCCATCAAATTCCGAGGGCGAAGGCAGTCGGTCTCCCGACACTGGAGACAGGTAGGTAAACGTCGCCTCCGGAAGAAAAGGCGATAGCCATTTTTCAATCATCATCGGATAAGACCCGAATTGATCGATCAGGTCGTCGGGCGTTAGGCCGTTTTCCAGAATGCACATTCGAATACGCTTCAGGGACATCGTTCACCTCTATTGATTGCTGCACCACAACATATTTCGCCCTCTCCAATCATGGCCGAAGCAAGCAGCGCTTGCCTCGTCGCCTGAGTTAAAGTCTAACGTCTGGCTCAACCAAGAACGTCATTGGCGGTGGCGAGAGTTTGTTGTTCCCAACTACGCCAACGCGCGGGAACTGCAAGCTGCCACTTACAGATACCAGCGGTATTCGCGCGCACCGATCTCTTGCATAAAGGCCAGATGGTCCTGGCGCTTGTTTTCGCAGTAGACATCGACAAACTCCGCGCCCAGCCCCTCGCGTATCCATGGCTCGTGCTGCATGGCACGCACCGCTTCCAGAATTTCCAGCGGGAAATCGATGCCGCTACTGCGGTCTTCGTTGAGCGGCGCGATCGGTTCATGGCCGGTGGCCAGGCCGTTCTCCAGACCGACCAGAATCGCAGCCAGGACTAAATAAGGATTGGCATCGGCGCTGGCCAGACGATATTCGATTCGCAAGTTCTGCGGGTCCGACTCGGGAATCCGCACACAGGCATCGCGATCCTCAAAACCCCAGCTGGCCCGCGTCGCGGCGTTCACTGTGCCGCCCAAACGGCGAAAAGCATTCTGGTTCGGTGCGAAGATCGGCATGCAATGCGGTAGCAGCTCCAGGCAACCGGCCACCGCATGGCGTAACGCCAGCTGTTGATTCGCCGCCAGCAGGTTATTCCCCGCCGCGTTGTAGAGGCTGACATGCACGTGCATGCCGCTGCCCGGGTGCTGCAAGTAAGGTTTGGCCATGAAGCTGGCGCGGTAACCGTGCTTGAGGGCGACACCACGAGTGCTGCGACAAAATAGGGCTGCCCAGTCGGCGGCACGCAGGCCGTCATCGAGGTGACCAAAATTTATCTCGAATTGGCCCGGCCCGAGTTCGGCAGTGATCACGGTGGTATCGATGCCTTGGGCTCGCGCCGCCTCGACCATTTCATCGAGCACTGGGGAAAAGCGCGTCAGCCGTTCGATGTGCATATTCGGCTGATCATCCGCATCGTCCGTCAGCAGATCGCGGGGGAACTGTGGCTGTCCATCGCGCAGCTGTTTATCGAACAGATAGAACTCCAGCTCGAAGGCCACCACCGGGTGAATGCCTTTGCCGCGCAGGCGATCCAGGACCTGCGCCAAGACTTCGCGTGGTTCGAAAACGATAGGCGCCTCAGTGCCATCCGAGGTAATCAACATCTGCCCCAGCGGTTGTGCTTCCCAGCTCACGGGCTTGAGTGTGCCGGGCACCAGACGGCGACGGGCATCCGGGTCGCCGTCGTTGAAGCAGTAGTCACCAATCTTGAACAGCCCACCCTGGACACCGAGTAGCACGCAGTTCTGCGGCAGCTTGAGGGCGCTACCGGCCGCCACCTTCTCGAGCATTTCTACTGGGTAGCGCTTGCCATAAAAGTGCCCGGGAATATCCAGGGAAATCAGGTCGACGTAACGCACCTGAGGGTAGCTCTGACGAAAAGCACGAACCTCGGCCAGCAGGTCAAAGCAGTGAGTATCCATTGTTGTTCTTCCTTTGATCTCTTAGAGGCAATCAGGTGTAAACCCAGAGGACCCGGGCAGGATGTTCAGTGAGGTTGCCGTAGCGACAACGGGCACGGCTGGCCAACTGGAAGCTGTCACCGGGATACAAGGTGACTGGCTCATCGTCATCGAGCCACAGTGTCAACTCTCCTTCGAAGACATAGCCGCCCTGCTCGGAGCTGTCGCTCAAGTGCCGCTCGCCACTGTGGGCACCCGCCTCCAGCCGGCTATCAAGCATGGAGAAGGTGGCCGACATACTCGGCGAAACCAGAATGTCAGTAATTCCGTTGGCGAAATACAGCGTGCGCCGCTCATCCGGCCGGGTAACCCAAGGCACCTCCTTAGGTTTTGGCAAATTGTAAAAATAGGTGGTCGGCACCCCGAGGGTTTCGCTGATCGCCGTCAAATCCGCCACGGTGGGGCGCGATATACCGCGCTCGACTTGGGAAAGAAAACCTACCGAGCGGCCGATTTTTTCCGCCAGCTCCGTCAGGGTGTATTTCTTGTGCTTGCGCAGGTCCTGAATAAGGATCGCTAACGCGGCGATTTCTTCTTGCTTGTTCATGCCAGAGCTCCAAAAAATTGCTCATCAAATGCTATCGCGCAGTCGATACCAGGCCTTGCCGATGGCCTCCAATGGTGCTGCCAGGTGTTTGCCGCCGGGGAACCTGCTATTGCTCAAACCTTGGTACAAGGCCAGCTCATCCGGCTGGCCGAGAATCGCGTCGGACACTGCACGGGCACCGGCCAAAGTTGGAAGTACACCGTGTCCGGAGTAGCCCTGTAGCCAGTAAAGGTCACCGCGCCGGCCGATGTCGGGGGTGCGTTTGAGAGTGAGGTCGATATGCCCTCCCCAGGCAAACTCCAACTCGACGTCCTTAAGCTGCGGGAAGACCCGTTGCAGAAAAGGCCGGGTCGTTGCGGCGATGTCCTTCGGCATGCCTCCCAGATAGGTGCAGCCACCACCGAACAGCAGGCGGTTATCCGGTGTGCGACGGAAATAGTCGAGGACGAACTGGTTATCGGTGACGCAGACATTACTCGGTAGCAGCGCTGTGGCCTGCTCCGATGTCAGCGGCGCGGTGGCCACCTGGTAGGTACCCACCGGCAACACGCAACTGGCCAGCTTCGGATCAAGTCGATCGAGATAGGCATTGCACGCCAGCACCAGCACATCAGCCCGGATGCACCCGCGTTCAGTGGTCACCAGGTACTGATGGCCTTCTTCGCGATAGCTCAACGCTTTGCTCTGTTCATGGATGCAGCCGCCAGCACACTCTATGGCTGCGGCCAGGCCGAGCGCGAATTTCAGCGGATTCAGATGCCCGCCTTCGGGGTCGAACAGGCCCGCCTGATAACGCTCGCTGGCGACCCATTGCGACAACTCCGCACGCGGAATAAATCGCAAGCCATCGTGCCCCCACTTGTGGCTGGCCTCGCGCTGCCACTCGGTCAGGATGCTTACCCGCCGTGGCATGACCGAAGTCCACAGATGGCCGGCCTGGTAATCGCAATCGAAGTCATGGCGCGCGGGTAACTCACGCAACTCCTGCGCGGCCCAGCGCATGCTGTCCCACAACCGCCGCGCTCGTTCATAACCCAGCGCAGCCTCCAACGGCGGCATATCACAGGACCACCCGAGAATCGCTTGACCTCCATTGCGCCCCGACGCCGCCCAGGCAACTCGGCTGGCTTCCAGCAACGTCACTCGCTTGCCAGCCAAGGCCAGGCGCAAGGCCGTATGCAGGCCACTGAAGCCGGCACCGATGATCAGCACCTCGGTGTTTTGTTCGCCTTCCAGAGCCGCTCGAGTCGACAAACGATCGGCGCAACTGTGGGCGTAATAGCTGGCGACATGCTGGGTAGATTGCTGAAACATGAACACCTCATGAAATTATGTTTTTATAATTTCATGAAAAATTATCACGTAAATTTCACGACCACAACACTCCGGGAAAATATCGTTACCCGAACAAGAAGAAGTTCAAAGGTCGCAGCTCAAAACTGCGATCGCCTGACTCTTTCCCTTACAATCAATGCTGCCGGTACAGGCCGTCGAGGAACACCCATGCGCACAAATCAGCATCCGACTATTTGCATTTACCACGGCAACTGCGCCGACGGCTTTGGCGCCGCCTGGGTTGTGCGTAAAGCCCTGGGCGCCGACATCGAGTTTCACGCCGCGACCCATGGCAAGCCAGCCCCCGACGTCTCAGGCAAACACGTTGTCATCGTCGACTTCTCATTTCCGTTCGACACGATGATAGCCATGAGCGAAACCGCAGCATCCGTGTTGATTCTGGATCATCACAAAACGGCGCAGGACGACCTTAGGGATCTGCCGTCCGCCGGCCAAACCTACGGGCAATTCAAGGCTAACTGCCTGTACAAATGCAGTTGCGCGGACGCTCCTCTCATCGGCGCGCTGTTCGACATGAACCGGTCCGGCGCCGGCATTGCCTGGGACTTCTTTTTTCCGGACACGCCGCGCCCGGCGCTGATCAACCACATCGAGGACCGGGACTTGTGGCTGTTCAAACTGGAGGGCACCCGCGAGATTCAAGCCAGCGTTTTCAGCTACCCCTACGACTTTGAAGTCTGGGACAGTCTGTTCGAGACCGATCTCAGCACGCTGCGCTCGGACGGCGTTGCCCTCGAGCGCAAGCACCTCAAGGATGTCGCTGAACTGGTCAGAGTGACCAAGCGCCGGATGGTGATCGGCGGCTTCGATGTGCCGGTGGCAAATCTGCCCTACACGCTGACCAGCGAGGCTGGGCATCTGATGTGCACCGGCGAGCCGTTCGCTGCCTGTTACTGGGACACGCCAGACGGTCGCTTCTTCAGCCTGCGCAGTTCTGACGACGGCGAGGACGTCTCAGCAATCGCTCAACAGTATGGCGGCGGCGGTCACCGCAATGCCGCGGGCTTCAGCGTACCGTTCGGTCACATTCTGGCGGTTTAACTCCCCCTTCAAAATCTACTAAGCCTGCCGTTATCCGGCGGGCAAGGACTCCTCCTGCCCAGAGCTACAGATAAATCTGTCGGGGCCATCAAGGAGTTGGTCCTCTCATGAGCAGCATCCAGTTTTTGTCGCACGAAGAGGTTTGCGAGTTGAACGGCGCGCACCTGTTATTCATCACCCTGCCCTGATCAGCTTGAGGGTACCTCTCCTACCTCTAGTAAATCCGCAAAAGCACAGAAGTTGATTTTCACAATTCCTTACCATCCAGAGAGGTAAGCATTGAGGACATGAATCAGGCTATCGCGGAGCAGGGATCTAAAGCCATATGATTGGTCTAGATACTAATGTGCTGGTCAGATACATTGCTCAGGATGATGTAAAACAGTCAACAAAAGCGGCCGAGCTAATAGAGTCGCTGACGCTAGCCTCTCCAGGCTATATCACAATGGTCTCGGTGGTGGAGTTAGTCTGGGTGCTCCAGTCCTGCTACGACTCCGCCAAAAGCGAAATCATCGTGGTGCTCGAAACGCTATTGCGAACTCGGGAGCTGACTGTCGAGAACACCGAAATTGTTTGGCAAGCATTGCGTCACTACTCGCAGGCCAACGCAGACTTTGCGGATTGTCTGATAGAGCGTAGTGCCAACGCCGCCGGATGCGGATACATCGTCACCTTCGACAGTAAAGCGGCCAAGACAGCGGGTATGCGCCGCCTGACTTGACCCTGCACCGAGCAACGAAAGCCCCAGTCGTCATTTTTGCCTAACCGGTAACTCCTCCTGACCGCCTCGCCTGCGCAACCTCCAAATAACAAGGTCCATCTCCTCCTTTCTGCGCCTACCTTAATAGTGGGTGGTGATATCGGCGCCGTCGGCGACGATACGGAAGGCTGGTTTCATTTTTCAGACGCCAGTAACGACGACCCCCGCACCTGGCGGGGATCGTGCGGATTCCACGACACTTGGGCTACCAGAATGCGGTCAAAGGGATCTTTATGGATATCAGGCAGGCTACCTATAGCGACTGCATGTTCGCTGCCGATGGGCAGCTCGCTATAACCGTGGTCGAGTAACCCGAGGCGCAATACCCGTGCGTCCACTTTGAAGTCCGGGCGGCCCAAGCTGTGTTTGATAACAATTTCCCAAAGACTGGCAGCACTGAAAACGATAGCGCTCAGCCGCTGACCTATTCAATGCTCAGGGGACGGTTTGATCTGGCGAGGGAGGCGGCAGGAATAGCGAAATCAGACTTTCAAATGCGCGTTCTGCGAGCCAAGGCGGCAACAGACAAAGAGGAATCAACGGGGAACATTCGCCAGGCCATGGACCAGCTTGGACACACCACTGTCGGCATGACTGAGCAGTACATTCGCAATCGGAAAGGGAAGAAGGTGACATCAACAAAATAGGGAATTGCGGCAACATCTGAGAATTGCGGCAATCCCTTTCTCGCAAATCAAGGGCTTCGTCTGTCGTAAGCCCTTGTTTTATATGGTGCCCGAAGCCGGGGTCGAACCGGCACGTCCTTACGAACGAGGGATTTTAAGTCCCTTGCGTCTACCAATTTCGCCATTCGGGCGGTAGCGCCAAGAGCAGGGAATATATACACCCCTACCCGCTGAAGCAAGTTTACTGGGCCTGCATATGCGACAAAATCTTGCGCATGAGCCCAATAAAAAAGCTCCGTAAATCATGGATCTACGGAGCTTGTTTATGATGGAGGCCGAGGTCGGAATCGAACCGGCGTAGGCGGATTTACAATCCGATAGGCAAACCCAGCAAAAACAGGGCCTGCAAGGCTATTTCAGTTCCGAAACCAATGCGATTTAGGCAGGCTGCAAACCGCATTCTACAAGGTTCGCCTTTCCAGTTTAGGAACTGTTTTTGCCCCGCTTTTCAGTGCCTTACGGGCGAGCAATAACTCGAATTTTTTGCCAGTATGCGACATTTTGTCGCATACCTTTAAGATTCAATATCCCAACGGATAGGCATCGGGGTACGGTCGGCCTACTTCCAGGTGGCAGTTGGCTGGCCTTTTTTCTCGCACGCCGCTGGGCACACGCAGGATAGACCTGATTACCCCAACCCTGGTCCGTACGATCGTTGGCGAGACGGAATGGGCATCTGCCGGAGTGAAGCGCAATGCAATCATCAAGCTGGCCAGCGTCTTCAAGACTGCGGTGGCTAATGGACTGATCGCCAAGAGTCCTACCGCTTCCATCGAAAACCCCAAGCTAAACAAGAAGGTCGTCGACCCTTACACCAGGGAAGAGGCCGAACAGGTCATCACCTACCTCTACGAAAACACTATCAAGTACACGCAGATTTACGCCGCGTTCTTCGAGTTCATGTTCTTCACCGGCTTGCGCCCGGGCGAAGGCATGGCGCTCCAATGGGATGACATTGACTACGACAACAAGACAGCAATCATTCGGCGAATCATCGTTGATCAGGAGTCGGTCGAGCGCATCAAGACGAAACGCCAGCGCACGATCCTGCTCAATGACCGGGCATTACATGCTCTGGACCAGGCGCGGCGCCTGGCCACTTTGCGCCGAATGGCTTCGAAATCAGCCTACCCGGAGAGTCTCTACGTCTTTCCGCCGAGCAAAGGCGGGATGTGGATCAAGACGACCAGTGTTACAATCAAACACTTCAAGTCCGCGCTTGACGCTCTTGGTATTCGAAAGCGGCGTCAATACGACACGCGCCACACATACGCGACGATGTGCCTGATGGTCGGCATGAACCCTGCGTTCATCGCCAACCAACTTGGACACAGCGTCGAGATGCTGCTTTCTACCTATGCCAAATGGCTCAGCTCCGCCTCCGACTGGAAGGAGGTCGATAAGCTGCCGATTCGTTTGTGAATTGGCCCAAAATTGGCCCAAAGATAGCAGACATCCCTAAATACACATCTGAAAGCCCCGCAGGATAAGCCTTTGATCTCCACAGCTAACATCACCATGCAATTTGGCGCCAAACCCTTGTTCGAGAATGTCTCGGTCAAGTTTGGCGGCGGTAACCGTTATGGCCTTATCGGTGCCAACGGTTGCGGCAAGTCCACCTTTATGAAGATCCTCGGCGGCGATCTGGAGTCGTCGGGTGGGCAGGTGATGCTTGAGCCGAACGTGCGTCTGGGCAAGCTGCGCCAGGACCAGTTCGCCTACGAAGAATTCACCGTGATCGATACCGTGATCATGGGTCACGAAGAGTTGTGGAAGGTCAAGGCCGAGCGCGATCGCATCTACTCGCTGCCGGAAATGACCGAAGCTGACGGCATGGCCGTGGCCGAGCTGGAAACCGAGTTCGCCGAAATGGACGGCTACACCGCCGAATCTCGCGCCGGTGAGTTGCTGTTGGGTCTGGGTATCGGTATCGAACAGCACAACGGTCCGATGAGCGAAGTGTCTCCGGGCTGGAAACTGCGCGTGTTGCTGGCGCAGGCATTGTTCTCCAATCCAGAAGTGCTGTTGCTCGACGAACCGACCAACCACCTGGACATCAACACCATTCGCTGGCTGGAAAACATCCTGACCCAGCGCAGCAGCCTGATGATCATCATCTCCCACGATAGGCACTTCCTGAACAGTGTCTGCACGCACATGGCCGACCTCGATTACGGCGAACTGCGTCTGTTCCCGGGCAACTATGACGAGTACATGACCGTGGCGACCCAGTCCCGCGAGCAATTGCTGTCGGACAACGCCAAGAAGAAAGCGCAGATCTCGGAACTGCAATCGTTCGTCAGCCGCTTCTCGGCCAACGCCTCGAAAGCCAAGCAGGCCACTTCCCGCGCCAAGCAGATCGACAAGATCCAGTTGGCCGAGGTCAAGCCTTCGAGTCGGGTCAGCCCGTTCATTCGCTTCGAGCAGACCAAAAAGCTGCACCGCCAGGCGGTCATCGTCGAGCGCATGGCCAAAGGTTTCGACGGCAAGCCGCTGTTCAAAGACTTCAGCTTCACCGTTGAAGCGGGTGAGCGTGTAGCGATCATTGGCCCGAACGGTATCGGCAAAACCACCCTGCTGCGCACCTTGGTCGATGAACTGACCCCGGACGCCGGCACGATAAAATGGACCGACGCCGCCGAGCTGGGCTACTACGCTCAGGATCACGCGTCGGACTTCGAAGATGAGGCCAATCTCTTCGAATGGATGGGTCGCTGGACTCAGGGTGGCGAACAACTGGTTCGTGGCACGCTGGGTCGCATGCTGTTCTCCAACGACGAGATCCTCAAGTCGGTGAAGGTGATTTCCGGTGGTGAGCAAGGTCGTATGTTGTTCGGCAAGCTGATCCTGCAAAAGCCGAACGTGCTGATCATGGACGAACCGACCAACCACTTGGACATGGAATCCATCGAGGCGCTGAACCTGGCGCTGGAAAACTATCCCGGCACGCTGATCTTCGTCAGCCACGACCGTGAGTTCGTATCGTCGCTGGCCACGCGCATCATCGAGCTGAGCCCGAGCGGTGTGGTCGACTTCAGCGGCACCTACGATGACTACCTGCGTAGCCAGGGCGTCGTGTTCTGATTTAGCCTCTGCTGTAGAAGAAGCCCCGTCCTGGTGACGGGGCTTTTTGCATTGTTGAGCGAATGCCCAGATTCCGGGATTCCCAGGGCTTTAAAATAGTTAGCCTGCTTTCTTTTATCCCCCGCGCAGGCCATCATGGCGTTCTCCAACCGCCTGCCAGCGAACGAGCCTCATGTCTGCCGCACAATCTCCGCCGTTCCAGATACCTCCTCCCAGCTCCATGGCGATCACCCTACAGATCGTCTCCATCGTGTTTTATACCTTCATTGCCTTCCTGTGCATCGGTCTGCCGATCGCGGTGATCCCGGGTTACGTCCACGATCAATTGGGGTTCAGTGCGGTGATCGCTGGTGTGACCATTGGCTCGCAATACCTGGCGACCCTGCTCAGCCGCCCCATGGCCGGGCGTGTGGCGGACGGCATCGGCACCAAGCGCGCGATCATTTATGGTTTGTCGGGGATCGTCGTCAGTGGCGTGCTGACCTTGTTGGCGACCCTGCTCGATAGCCTGCCCGTGATGAGCCTGACGATACTCATTGTCGCCCGTGTGTTTCTTGGGGTGGCACAGGGGCTGATTGGGGTGGGGACCATCAGTTGGTGCATTGGCCAGGTAGGTGCGGAGCACACCGCTCGGGCGATTTCCTGGAACGGCATTGCGTCCTATGGCGCCATTGCCATTGGTGCGCCGGTCGGTGTAGTCATGGTCGACGGCCTGGGCTTTGCCAGCCTCGGGATTGCCTTGTGCGTGACCTCGTTGCTGGCGCTGGTGCTGATTCGCAACAAACCGTCCGTGCCCATCATCAGTGGCGAGCGCCTGCCCTTTTGGTCGGTGTTCGGACGGGTCGCTCCGTACGGCCTGAGCCTGACGCTGGCGTCCATTGGCTACGGCACCTTGACCACCTTTATCACTCTGTTCTACCTGAGCCGAGGCTGGCATGGCGCGGCGTATTGCCTGACGGTCTTCGGTGCCTGCTTCATCCTGTCGCGGCTGATTTTCATCAACGCTATCAAGCGATTCGGCGGCTTCAACGCTGCCATTGCCTGCATGGCGATTGAAACCCTTGGCCTGATATTGCTGTGGATTTCGCCCGACACCGGGGTCGCGTTGATCGGCGCAGGCCTGACCGGCTTCGGCCTGTCGCTGGTTTATCCGGCGTTGGGCGTCGAGGCAATCAAACAGGTGCCAACCTCCAGTCGCGGCGCGGGCTTGAGTGCGTATGCGGTGTTCTTCGATCTGGCGTTGGCGATTGCCGGACCGGTCATGGGCAGCATCGCCCTGGGGTTGGGTTATGCGTGGATTTTCTTCTGTGCCGCGGTGCTGTCGTTGGCCGGTCTGACACTGACGGTGCTGCTGTCTCGCCGCGCGAGGCATGGCTTTCCTGCCTGATCTGACACTACCACCGGTCGCTCAGGTTCTTGACGCCAAGGGTTATCCCTTCTTAGCTATCACTAACTGACATATGGAAGTTCAGTTAAAGGCCGTCTGCAGTACTAAAAACCGGTCTTTTGTTGCCGTTGTTGTGTGGCCAAAGGGCAAAACTTCAATCATGAACCCGCCCTGAGTCACGCGCTCAGGGAGAGCGTTCATGACAAAGTCGTTAGTGCCTACTGGCTGTGAATGGAGATATTGGCCAACACGCCGACACGTCCTTTTAGCCTCGTTATTGATGCTCCTGAGTTCTGAAGCTCAGGCAGCGTGCACACTGGTTGCCAGCCCCGGCAACGACACTTTTACCTGTGACAGTGGCAGCAGCGGCCCTCTGATCGATCTTCAAGGCAACAATACCTTGACCTTTCCCATCGAGGGGACGGGCACTGTCAATGGCGCCGTCACTTTTGGCCCTGGCGCGGATCGAATCGTGATGGACTCCGGCAGCATCGTCGGCGCGGTCGATCTGGGTAACGGTGCCAACAGCTTTGAAATCAACGCGGGGACAGTCTCGGGGGCGGTGCACCAAGGCAGCGGGATAGATAGCTTCATCATGACCGGAGGGACAATCCAATCCCTGGCGCAGGGCGATGGGCGGGATACTTTCCTTATGACCGGCGGCACTATCATCGGCGCATTTGAAGATGGCGATGTGGCCACCGTGACCGGCGGTACGATTGGTCGCGTGGACATGAAGCTCGACAATAATATCTTCAACATGTCCGGCGGCCGAATTATCGGGAATCTGGTGACCGGTTTTGGCAAGGACACCATCATCGTGTCCGGTGGCACGATCGGCGGCAACATCAGTGTCAGTGGTGGTGATGACAGCGTCACCATCAGCGGCGGTGAAGTGGACGGTGAAATACGCACCAGCTTCGGCAATGACACCTTCATCTGGAACGGCGCAGGCATCATCAAGTCGGCAGTGTTGATGGGCGAAAATAACGACACCGCGACCCTTCACGCACTCACTGAAGCCATCCTCAGCAGCACACCTCGCGTGGACGGTGGTCCCGGTGTTGACGTGCTGACCTTCGACGCCACCACTTCATCCACTCCATCCCGCTACACCAATTGGGAAACGGTCAACCTGAACAATGGTTCACGATTCGACCTCGCAGGCGAATTCGTCCTTGGCGACAGCGGCACCGGTACCGGGGTGTTCAATATCGACGCAAGCAGCACGTTGACATCAGTTGCGGGCAGCATCCGCTCTTTCACCAGTGGCCAGTTGGCGGCGCTCAATAACGCCGGCACCCTCGACATGACCTCCGGCAGTAACAGCGCTAACGACACACTGACCGTGCACGGCAACTACGTCGGTAACAACGGTCAGTTAATGGTGCAGTCGGTCGTGGGTGATGACACCTCCCCCAGCGACAAACTGGTGGTGGACCGAGGAACACTGAGCGGCACCACGCAAATCACCATCAGCAATCTCGGGGGTGTCGGTGGGTTTACCCAGCAGAACGGCATTCAGGTGGTGGAAGCCACCAATGGTGCGACCAGCGATAGCTCGGCTTTCTCGCTGAAAAATTCGGTGTCGGCAGGTGCTTATCAATACTACCTGTTCAAGGGCGGCGTTACGGCCGGTTCGGAAAACAGCTGGTATCTACGCTCGGCGGTGGTTGCCCTGCCACCACCACCACCACCACCACCACCAGTCGCTCCGCCGGTTATTCCACCCGTCGCTCCACCAGCTACCCCGCCGCAGGCTCCACCCGTCGCTCCACCAACTACCCCGCCGCCGACTCCACCGGTCGCTCCACCAATTACCCCGCCGCCGACTCCACCGGTCGCTCCACCAGTTACCCCGCCGCCGACTCCACCGGCCTCCCCGCCCACCGAGCCCCTCACGCCGACGCAATCCGCGGTGCAGCCCGCTGCAGTTGCCCCCGTGGCAGCCATTGGCACACCGGCGCTGCCCGCAGCCGTGGCGGGCGCTGCGCCGATTCCGCTTTATCGCCTGGAAGTCCCTAACTACGCCGTCGTCCCGCCCGCCGCCGCCGTGCTGACGCTCAGTGCGCTGGGCACATTCCATGATCGCCTGGGTGAACAGAGCCTGTTGACCGAAACCGGTGTCGTACCCGCAGGCTGGGGCCGAGCGTATGGCAACGACTTCAAGCAAAGCTGGTCCGGCACGGTCGATCCGAGCCTGGATGCTTCGCTCACGGGCTTTCAGGTCGGCAATGACCTCTACGCCTCCCAAACCGGCGGCGGACACGTGCAACGGGTGGGATTGTTCGTTGGCCACAGCCGCCTGGACGGCCATGTCGAGGGTTTTGCCGAGGGCTTTCATGACCGCTCAACCGGCACGCTGAAAATCGAAGGCGACAGCCTCGGCGCCTATTGGACGCTGACTGACCCGGCCGGCTGGTATATCGACGCGGTAGTAATGGGCACGCGGCTGGACGGTTCCAGCAGATCTGACCGAGGTATCAAAATCGACACCCATGGTCATGTTCTGAGCCTGTCCCTGGAAACGGGTTATCCGATACCAATTTCGCCGAATTGGGTGATTGAACCCCAGGCGCAACTGATCAACCAGCGCGTCCACCTCGACAGCCAGAATGACGGAATTTCCGATGTGTCATTTGATTCCCAGGCCTACACCTCCGGTCGCCTGGGCGCTCGGTTAAAGGGTCGTTACATCGTTCAGGGCATGCCGATCGAACCGTATGTTCGCAGCAATCTGTGGCGCAACTTCGGCGGTTCTGACACCGTCATTTTCGACCATGTCGACACAATAAAAACTGAACACGCATCGACCACGGCAGACGTGGGCGTCGGCGTGGTGGCGACTTTAGCGGCGGGTGTCAGTCTTTATCTGAGTGCCGATTACAGCAGCAATCTGGATGGCAACAGTTTGAATAGCGTGGCGGGGAATGTGGGGGTTCGGGTGAGTTGGTGAATGCAGGGTGTCAGGGATGACGCCGCGGCGTGTCAGGCCGCGGCGTCAGCCGAAATCACTCCCCCTGAGGCTTCAATATCAACACCGCCAACGGCGGCAGGTTGAGTACCAGCGACACCGGCATGCCATGGCTTTTGCTGTCGTCGGTCTGCACGCCGCCGCCATTGCCAACATTGGAGCCGGCATAGGTGCTCGCATCACTGTTCAACAGTTCGGTCCACAGCCCGGCGTACGGAACGCCGATCCGATATCCCTCACGTGGCACGGGCGTGAGGTTGGCAATCACCAGCAACGGCTCGCCCTCCTTGCTCCAGCGCAGCCAGGCGAACACGCTGTTGGCGGCGTCATCGCCGATCAGCCATTGGAACCCCTGAGGCACGCAATCTTGTTCGTGCAGCGCCGGTTCAGCGCGATAAATCCGGTTGAGGTCGCTCACCAGCTTCTTCACGCCAATGTGCTCGGCGTACTGCAGCAAGTACCAATCCAGTTGTTCGTCGTGGTTCCACTCGCGCCATTGAGCGAATTCACAGCCCATGAACAACAGCTTCTTGCCTGGATGCGTCCACATGAACGCCAGATAAGCGCGCACGTTGGCGAACTTCTGCCAGCGGTCACCGGGCATCTTGTCGATCAGCGAATGCTTGCCGTGCACCACTTCATCGTGAGAAATCGGCAGGATGAATTTCTCGGACCATGCGTACACCAGGCCGAAACTCAGCTCGTTATGGTGATGGGCGCGATGGATCGGGTCCTGCTCCATGTAATGCAGGGTGTCGTGCATCCAGCCCATGTTCCATTTGAAGGCAAAACCCAGCCCGCCCTGTTGCGTGCTTTGGCTCACACCGGGCCAGGCAGTGGACTCTTCGGCGATAACCATCGCGCCGGGTGCCTCCAGGGCGACGACGTCAGTGAGGTGGCGCAAAAAGTCGATGGCTTCCAGATTCTCACGGCCGCCATGGCGATTGGGCACCCACTCTCCCGCTTTGCGTGAATAGTCGCGGTACAACATCGAGGCCACCGCATCCACGCGCAGACCGTCAACGTGAAAATGCTTGAGCCAATGCAATGCCGACGCGAGCATGAAGCCATGCACTTCGGTGCGGCCCAGGTTGTAGATCAGCGTGTCCCAATCCTGATGGAAGCCTTCCTGCGGGTTGCCGTACTCATACAGCGCGGTGCCGTCGAACTGCGCGAGACCGTGGGTATCGGTCGGGAAATGCGCCGGCACCCAATCGAGGATCACGCCGATATCGGCCAGGTGACAGGCGTTGACGAAAGCAGCAAAGTCTTGCGGCGAACCGAAGCGAGCGGTCGGCGCGAATTGCGACAACGGTTGATAACCCCAGGAACCGCCGAAGGGGTGCTCCATGATCGGCATCAGTTCGATATGGGTGAAGCCCAGTTCCTTGATGTACGGAATCAGACGGTCGCCCAGTTCACGCCAGTTGTATTGGCGAACGACGAATTCATCGCTGTGATCGAGCTGCCAGGAACCGGCATGCAATTCATAGATCGACAACGGCGCATTTGCCGAATGGCGCTCGCCGCGCGATTGCATCCAGCCGTTGTCTTGCCAGTCGAATTGCAGCGGCGTCGCTACCACAGACGCCGTTTCCGGCGGCATTTGCGTGGCCAGGGCCACGGGATCGGCCTTGAGCGGCAGGATTTCATGGGCGCCAAGAATTTCGTATTTGTACGCTTCGCCGGGTTTGAGCCGGGGAATGAACAACTCCCAAACGCCGGTGGGATAACGCACACGCATCGGATGACGACGGCCATCCCAATTATTGAAGCCACCGACCACCGACACACGACGCGCATTGGGCGCCCACACCGCGAAACGCACGCCGTCGATGCCATCGACATTGGTGACCTGCGCTCCCAGGCAACTGCTCAGGTCCCGGTGATTGCCTTCAGCGAACAGATACAGGTCCATCTCGCCCAGCAACTGGCCGAAGCTGTAAGGGTCTTCGGTGATTTGCTCGCCGCCCGCCCAATTGATCTTCAACAAATAGGGTTGTGCGTTGGGAAAGTGACCGGCGAAAAATCCCGGCACCTCGCTCATCTCCAGGGTGCCCAATTCGTGTTCACCCTCGCGCGACAGCACCTGCACGCTCAGCGCTGCAGGGAGATAGGCGCGGATAAATTGTCCGCCTTTGCCGTCGACATGGGGCCCGAGCATAGAGAACGGGTCGTGATGTTCAGCACGGATCAACGCATCCATATCGGCCGCGCCGGGCAGCAATTCCACTGTGCCCCTGCCGTATTCCTTAGGTGCATTCATTTTTTTGATTCTCCATCAGACAAAGTCAGCAGTCCACGTAAGCCTTGCAAAGGAACAGCCAACCAGTTGGGGCGGTGCTCCGCTTCGTAGACTACTTCATATGCGGTTTTTTCCAACGTGAACAATTCCAATGCAGCGCTTTCGCCCTTGGCGTCCTTCCAGGCATGGGCCAGGTCCGTGGTCGCCAAGCGGTAACCTTCAATAAATGCCTCGCGAGCCTGGGTCAAGTAGGTTTGCGCCACCCGTTGTCGAGCGGTCACGGCTTCAGCCGAGCTGTCCACACTTTGCGCATTGCGCACGGCCATGGCCGCCGCATAGTCGAATGAACGCAGCACGCCACTGACATCCTTCAACGGGCTGTACTTGGCCCGGCGTTCGATCAATGAACGCGCCGGCTCGCCCTCAAAGTCAATCAAGTAAGCATCGCCCTTGACCACCAACACCTGGCCCAGGTGCAAATCGCCATGCACACGCATGCGCAATCCTCCCACCGAGCGTTTGGCGAGCATCAGAATGTGGGCCAGCACCGGCTTGCGCTTGCTCATCAGCTCAGTGACCAAGGCCTGATCAGCGGGCTCCAGACTGCCTTTGTACTGCTCCAGCAATTGCAGGGCGCGCTCCAGTTGAGCCGCCACACTTTTACCCGATTGCTCGCTGTCCTTGATGTTGGTGAGTTCAGCGGAAAAATCCGGATTGTCGGTCGGCGCTGCCAGTATTTGGTGCATCTCGCCCAGACGCTGCCCCAACAAGGCAGAAAAATCCGACAACTCCAACAACGCGTTGTAATGCTGATCCTGCTCGGAACGGCCATGGGACAGTTCATCGCGTACCGCCCGCTCCAGGTTGTTCTGAGTCCACTCCCAGGCATCGCCCTGATTACTCAAATACCCCTGAGCGATCATCAACAGATTGCTTTGCCCTTCTTTATCGACACGCACTATCGAACCCAGCAACGGTGAAATATGCCCAAAGCCAGCAGCAGTCAAGTACGCACCCATCTCCAGTTCCGGGTGAGTGCCTGCGCTGATACGACGAATCAGTTTCAGCACCAGACTGGCACCGACCACCACCGAGCTATTGGACTGCTCAGCCGACAGGTAACGCACTTCGGATTCGTTGTTCAGTCCCAACCGGGTCATTTCGGCGGTGTGTTCGAAGCGCAACTCGCCTTCGCTGCACGGCAGTAACGTGTCGGCCTGCATGCCCTGAACGACCGCCCGGATGAAGGTTTCGAGGGTGAAGGCATCCGTGATCAACCCTACCTGACGCCCACGCCGTACACGGGCCAGTGCCAATTGCTGAGGTAACGCGCTGCTGATGTCATCTTCGGCCAACAGACCGAACGGCAATTGGTAGCGACCTTGATGATCACCTGCCGTAACCTCCAGCTCGCTCAACAACACCGGATGCTGCGGATCGCCGAAGCGCACCGCATACGCGATTTTGACCTGATCGATGGCTTTGTCTTTGCCCGCGAACCAGCGGCGTTTAGGCAGGTAAACCGCCAATGAGGTCTGTTCCATGGTGCTGCGCAACGGCTCATCGAGCAGTTCTTCGAGACGCTTTTTCAGGACCAGGGTCGGGAAGTCCGGCATGCTTTTCGCCGGTTCAATGTGCCAGCTCGGCATCTGGTTTTCTGCGGCCAACAGGAACCAATAGAAGCCATAAGGCGGCAACGTCAGCAGGTAAGTAAGCTGGCCAATGGGCGGGAAGGCGCTACCACCCAGCATCTCGACCGGGACCATTCCGGCATACGACGACAATTCGAGTTC
The DNA here is from genome assembly GCF_056680425.1 of Pseudomonas sp. ASL3. Lineage (NCBI taxonomy): Bacteria > Pseudomonadati > Pseudomonadota > Gammaproteobacteria > Pseudomonadales > Pseudomonadaceae > Pseudomonas > Pseudomonas sp. ASL3. The sequence continues at coordinate 2,493,255 of NZ_CM155281.1, forward strand.
CGCCGCCTGAGCCGCGCTGGAAACGTTGGCCACACACAGAATGATCTCGGTCTTGCCGTCCGGCCCGGTGTATTCACGGGTGTAGGCAAGAATCCGGCGATTGGTCGGCGACAGCATTTTCAAGGTGCCACGCCCGAACGCCTTTTGCTGTTTACGCACCGTCAACATGCGCCGGTTCCAGTTCAACAGCGAATGCGGGTCGTTATGTTGAGTTTCAACGTTGACCGACTGATACCCGTACAACGGGTCCATGATCGGCGGCAGCACCAGGCTCGCCGGGTCGGCGCGAGAGAAGCCGCCGTTGCGGTCGATGGACCATTGCATCGGCGTGCGCACGCCATCGCGGTCGCCCAGATAGATGTTATCGCCCATGCCGATTTCATCGCCGTAATACAAGGTCGGTGTGCCGGGCATCGACAGCAGCATGCTGTTGAGCAACTCGACGCGACGTCGATCACGCTGGACCAGCGGCGCCAGCCGCCGACGGATGCCTAGATTGATCCGGGCCCGACGATCGGCAGCGTAATAGTTCCAAAGGTAATCGCGTTCACGATCGGTGACCATTTCCAGGGTCAACTCATCGTGATTGCGCAGGAAAATCGCCCACTGGCAGTTCGCGGGGATTTCCGGAGTCTGGCGCAGAATATCGGTGATCGGAAAGCGGTCTTCCTGAGCCACGGCCATGTACATGCGCGGCATCAGCGGGAAGTGGAACGCCATGTGGCATTCATCGCCGTCCTTGCCTTTTGTATCTCCAAAATACAACTGTGTGTCTTCGGGCCATTGGTTGGCTTCGGCCAGCAGCATGCGGTCAGGGTAGTTGGCGTCGATTTCGGCACGGATCTGCTTGAGCACCTGATGGGTCTCGGGCAGGTTTTCGTTGTTGGTGCCGTCGCGCTCGATCAGGTACGGAATCGCATCCAGACGCAGGCCGTCGATGCCCATGTCCAACCAGTAACGCATCACTTGCAGCACCGCTTCCAGCACGAGCGGGTTGTCGAAGTTCAGGTCTGGCTGGTGCGAATAAAAACGGTGCCAGAAGTACTGGCCGGCGACCGGGTCCCAGGTCCAGTTGGACTTTTCGGTGTCGAGAAAAATGATTCGCGTGCCGTCGTATTTCTGGTCGCTGTCCGACCATACGTAAAAGTCCCGCGCCTTGGAGCCACGCTTCGCGGTCCTGGCCTTTTGGAACCACGGATGCTGGTCCGATGTGTGGTTGATAACCAGCTCGGTGATCACCCGCAGTCCACGCTTGTGGGCCTCGGCAATGAACTTTTTGGCATCGCTCATCGTGCCGTAGTCGGTGTGCACGCCTCGGTAATCGGCGATGTCATAGCCGTCGTCACGACGCGGCGAGGGGTAGAACGGCAGCAGCCAGATAGTATTGACCCCAAGCTCGGCAATGTAGTCGAGCTTGGTGATCAGGCCGGGAAAATCGCCGATCCCATCGTTATTCGAATCAAAAAAAGACTTTACATGAACCTGATAAATCACCGCGTCCTTGTACCACAGCGGATCATCGATAAAGGCCGCGAGCCTGGGTTTCTTCGCCATTGTCAGTTCCCTTTAATTCGTGGTCTGAATACGCCAGATGCCAAAAGGCTGATACCAGGGTTCGATGCGCATCCATTGATTTTTGCCATACCAGGTCCAGCGATGGCCGGTCATCAGGTCTTCACCTGAAGTCGCGGCGTCATCGGGCAGGCCCATCTCCCAGAGTGGCAGTTCGAAATGCGCTTCCTGGGCGTTGAACGGGTCAAGGCTGACCGCCACCAGAATGAAGTTGCTGCCATCGGCGCTACGCTTGCCGAAATAGAGGATGTTGTCGTTCCAGGCGTTGTAGATCTGCAGCCCCAAATGCGACTGCAACGCCGGGTTTTGCCGGCGAATGCGATTGAGCTGGGCAATCTCGGCAATGATGTTGCCCGGCGCGTTGTAATCCCGCGGCCGCACCTGATACTTCTCCGAGTCCAGGTACTCTTCCCTACCCGGCACTGGCGCTGCTTCGCACAATTCAAACCCGGAATACATGCCCCACAGGCCCGAGCCCATGGTCGCCAGCGCCGCGCGGATCAAAAACCCGGCGCGACCCGACTCATGCAGAAAAAACGGATTGATGTCCGGTGTGTTCACGAAAAAGTTGGGCCGGAAGCAGTCACGCCAGGGCGACTGATTCAACTGCGCGAAGTACTCCGCCAGCTCGGCCTTGGTGTTGCGCCAGGTGAAATAGGTGTAACTCTGGGAATACCCGACCTTGCCCAGGCGCGCCATCATCGCCGGCTTGGTAAAAGCTTCGGCGAGAAATATCACTTCCGGGTATTGGCTGCGAATATCGGCAATCATCCATTGCCAGAACGGCAGCGGCTTGGTGTGCGGATTGTCGACGCGAAAGATCTTCACTCCCTCGCCGATCCAGCTCAGCACGACATCGCGCAGCGCCAGCCACAAACCGGGGATTGCGTCGGAAGCATAGAAGTCGACGTTGACGATGTCCTGATACTTCTTCGGCGGATTTTCCGCGTAGCGAATGCTGCCGTCGGGGCGCCAGGAGAACCAGCCCGGATGCTCCTTGAGCCACGGATGGTCCTGGGAACACTGAATGGCAAAATCCAGCGCGACCTCCAGGCCATAGACAGCCGCGGCCTGCACCAGATTGCGGAAATCCTCGCGGGTGCCCAACTGGGGGTGAATCGCGTCATGACCGCCCTCGACGCCGCCAATGGCGTATGGGCTGCCCGGGTCATCCGGTCCTGCTTCCAGCGAATTGTTCGGCCCCTTGCGATAGGCACGACCAATGGGGTGGATCGGCGGGAAATACAGCACGTCGAAGCCCATGTCGTGAATCATCGGCAGGCGGCGTAGCACATCATTGAACGTGCCGTGGCGCGCCGGATCCTCAGTCACCGAACGCGGAAACAGTTCATACCAACTGGCGAACTGCGCCAACTCACGTTCTACATCCAGCGGAAAATCGACACTGCGGCTCAGGTAAGCGTGGTTTTCGGCCTGGGCCATCAGCGCCATAGTTTCACCATTCAGCAGCAAGCCAACCTGAGCCTCGGGATCGCTTTGCCCGAATTGCTCGATCACAGCAGCAAGGTGCTCTCGCAGTTCGCCCTGGTTGCGTTCAACCGCTTGCGTCAGATGAATGCGGCCCTCTTCCAGCTCCAGACCGATCGGCACGCCAGCGACATATTTTTTCTGCAACTCATAACGATAAGTGGCGAACTGATCGATCCACGCTTCGAGCCTGAACACACAGCGACTGACGGACGAGGGGGTGAACTCACCCTCCCAACTGTCATTCACCAGTTCTTGCATCGGCGTACTGTGCCAATCCTCTTCATCAGCGGCACGCCAACGAATCAGCACCACCATCTTGTCGTGCCCGTCGGCAAACACCTTGCTGGTCACCTTCACCGGCTGCCCGATGATCGCCTTCACCGCAAACAACCCGCCCTCAATCACCGGCATTGTGTTTTCGAACACGATGCGCGGCATTTGCAGGGCCTGGGTCAGGGTCAGGGGATGTGTCTGGTGTGGAACATCGCTGGCCAAAGAATCCGGGCCGTAGGGCTGATCAGCGGTCACATTCATCGTGCATCACTCCTCACGCCCTTATAAAGAGACGCTTCTTCAGCAAAATCCATGCGATTGAAAAAAATGAGCGAGCCCATTCCTGCGCTGATACTCCTCGCCGGGCCGCATAGTTTCCGAGCGCGGGCAGAAGGGAAAAGTTCAAAAGGGTTTGATCGCGAAGGTGAGCTTAGACCGTGCTTTCGCAAAGGCTGGAGTCATTTGCGTGGCCAGGCGGTCCAACCGGTTGAGGGTTGGACAATCCATGAGCTAAATGGAATGTAGAGGTAAATCTGATGAGTATCCCTATCCCACCTAAACCGCCTGACCCAATGATTGACGATCCGGCATTGCCCGTGCCAAAGCCCGAGCAGGACCCGCCACCCACCATACCGCCGGCGTCCGAGCCACCCAAGGGCGACCCGCCCACCGAGGAGCCACCGGCGATTCTTGACGGTCATCCTCCTGAATAAATTCATCAAGGAGTACACGCATGTCATTGGAATTCGATAGCACCCATGAACACTGCTCCGCGTTGATTGAGGACGTCCGTTATCAAAGCCGTGTGAACAACGTGGTCATCACCACCAACGACACCACGCATATGTCTGAAGCCCAGGTCGGTGGCAAAAACGTGCCCATTACCGAAGAAGAAGCCGACGCCCTGACCGTCTATGGTGCGCAGGACAAACGGCATCACACCGTTGCGGAGTAACCCGCTGTTGCGATGTCCCCCTGTTCGTCGTATCTGGGTCTGTGGGTTTGTCCGTGAAAGCGATAGAGCTAATAACAGATCACCGTCACGGGAAAACGCGCCCGACTCTCTCGCAGACTCTTCAGGTTCATCCTCACGACGATTTTGCCCGGCGCTGAGCTGCCGTTCACTGCTGCGGCAGTGCCCAGAAAATAATCCATCACCATGTCCTCGGGTCGCTGCCAACCCATCACACAGCGCGGCGCGGTTTTGAACGTTTGGGGCTTGGTCACCAGCGTCAGGATGGTTTGCTCAGGGCGCTGCTCGACATCGATGCCCAGCAACCCATCACCCTGTTTCTCAATCAATGAACCGTCATGATCGAATATCGCCCTGACATATCGATCAACAACAGACGTTTCAGCCATCGCCATCACCATCACCATCACCATCGCCGAGGAGACAAAAAACGTCATTTCAATGAGCTGTTTCATAAATCGACTCCTGATCGTGCCGTTTTCCGCTCCCGATTAGCCCCTGCCGTTAGTCGCAGATCAATACCTGACGCTCGAAACCTCCCGATCGGATAGGCCAGGGATAGGTCAGAAACCTCATCTGATCCGCTTTTTATTCAAATACCTGAGCCTGTTATGCAAACAGTTGAGCGCCCATAGTTCACCGGCCTGATAGAGGCTGATGAGCATCCGACCATGAGCGAAAGAATCCCTGTCCAGATCATTGAACTCGTCGAACCTTCCAAAGCAAAAGTGAAGGTCAAGTCCGGCGACAATCTGATCCATACCCGCAGTTTCACTGGGCTGTTCCGCAACTTGCGTTTGAGCGGCGCAGGCTTTCTGTTTCTGCTGTTTTTCGGCACCGTCTGGCTGGATTGGGGTGGGCGTCAGGCTGTGCTCTGGGATTTGGCCGACAGTAAATTCCATATTTTCGGTGCGACGTTCTGGCCTCAGGATTTCATTCTGCTGTCGGCGTTGCTGATCATCTGTGCCTTTGGTTTGTTCGCGATCACGGTGTTCGCCGGTCGCGTCTGGTGCGGATACACCTGCCCGCAGAGTTCCTGGACCTGGATTTTCATGTGGTGCGAGAAACTCACCGAGGGTGAGCGCAATCAGCGGATCAAGTTGCAAGCCGCCCCCTGGGGTATGAACAAGCTGCTGCGGCGCTCGGCCAAGCACAGTCTGTGGCTGGCAATCAGTCTGCTGACCGGCCTGACGTTCGTCGGCTATTTCACCCCGATTCGCCCGCTGGCCAATGAACTGCTGACCTTGCAACTGAGTGGCGTCAGTCTGTTCTGGGTGTTGTTTTTCACCGGTGCGACCTACATCAATGCCGGCTGGCTGCGTGAAGCGGTCTGCATGCATATGTGCCCTTATGCGCGCTTTCAAAGCGTGATGTTCGACAAAGACACCCTCACCGTCTCCTACGACGCCGCGCGTGGCGAAAACCGTGGGCCGCGTAAACGTGAGGTCGAGCCTGCTTCGCTGGGTCTGGGCGACTGCATCGATTGCCAGATGTGCGTGCAGGTCTGCCCGACCGGGATCGACATTCGGGATGGCTTGCAGATGGAGTGCATCGGTTGCGCGGCGTGTATCGATGCCTGTGATTCGATCATGGACAAAATGGGTTATGAGCGTGGCCTGGTCAGTTACACCTCCGAGCGTGTGCTGCAAGGCGGTCACACCCATCTATTGCGCCCCCGCTTGATTGGCTACTGCGCGGTACTGTTGCTGATGATCGGCGCGTTAGTCATGGCGTTGGTGGAGCGGCCGATGGTCTCGCTGGATGTCAGCAAGGATCGGGGTCTGTTCCGGGAAAACAGTCAAGGCCAGATCGAAAATATCTACAGCCTGAAAATCATCAACAAAACCCAGCAACGTCAGCAGTATCATCTGACGCTTGTGGACGGCGACGGCTTCCAGTTACAGGGCAAAACCGAGGTCAGCCTTGCCGCCGGGGAAATCATCGATGTGCCGGTGTCGGTAGCGATGCTCGCCGAACATCCGAGCAGCAGCTCGCAAAGCATCAGTTTCGAGGTGATCAACAGTGGTGACTCCGGTGTGCGCAGCCTGGCGAAAAGCCGGTTTGTTGCCCCGCTCAATCGCTGATCGCTCTTGTAGTCACCCTTTTAAAGTCAGACCGCCAGTCAGCGAGAACCGATGAAACGTTATGAAAAGTTTGCCGACGATATCGCTGAACTGATCCGCTCCGGAGTGCTGGGCCCCGGCCAACGAGTGCCCTCTGTACGTTATGCCAGCCAGACCTATGGAGTCAGCCCTTCGACAGTGTTCCAGGCCTATTACCTGCTGGAACGGCGCGGGCTGATCCGGGCGCGGCCGCGCTCCGGTTACTTCGTCAACAACAACGCGCCCCGGCAGTTTTCCGAACCCGAGATCAGCAGCCAGGTCAGTGAGTCCACCGAGGTCGATGTCAGTGAACTGGTGTTCTCCGTTCTCGACTCGATCAAGGACCCGCAGACCGTGCCCTTCGGCTCGGCATTCCCGAGCCCGACGCTGTTTCCATTGCAACGGCTGGCGCGCTCGCTGGCCAGCGCCACCCGCGAGATGGACCCGCGCATGGTGGTGACCGATATGTCGCCGGGCAATCCGCAATTGCGTCGGCAGATCGCCCTGCGTTACATGGTCGGCGGCTTGATGTTGCCCATGGAGGAGCTGCTGATCACCAACGGCGCGCTGGAAGCCCTGAACCTGTGCCTGCAAGCCGTCACTGAGCCGGGCGATCTGGTGGCCATCGAGGCGCCGGCGTTTTATGCCTGCCTGCAAGTGCTGGAACGGCTCAAGCTCAAAGCGATAGAAATTCCGGTGCATCCACGCGATGGCATCGATCTTGGCGTGCTCGCACACACCCTGGAGCGGCACCCGATCAAAGCGTGCTGGTGCATGACCAGTTTTCAAAACCCGATGGGCGCCACCATGCCCGAAGCCAAAAAACGCGAGTTGGTGGAATTGCTGCGCCAGCACCAGGTGCCGTTGATCGAAGACGACGTCTATGCCGAACTGTATTACAGCCCGCAAGCGCCAAAACCGGCCAAGGCCTTCGACACGGAAGGTTTGGTGATGCATTGCGGCTCGTTTGCCAAAAGCCTGGCACCGGGCTATCGCATCGGTTGGGTCGCTGCCGGACGTTACGCACAGAAAATCGAGCGTCTGAAGCTGATGACCTCGCTCTGCGCCTCCATGCCCGCTCAGGCGGCTATCGCTGACTACCTGCAACACGGCGGCTACGATCGGCATCTGCGCAAACTGCGCTATGCCCTGGAAGAACAACAAAGCGCCATGCTCAGCGCCATCGCTCGCTACTTCCCGGCGCAGACCCGGGTTAGCCACCCGGCAGGCGGCTATTTCCTGTGGTTGGAACTGCCAGAACAAATGGACTCATTGAAGCTGTTTCAGATGGCTCTGGCCCAAGGCATCAGCATCGCCCCCGGCCCGATCTTTTCCCCGACCCAGCGCTTTCGCAACTGCATTCGCCTCAACTACGGCAGCCCGTGGAATGATGCCTCGGAAAAAGCCATGGAAACCTTGGGGCGGATCATTCGCTCGTTCTGACTAGGGTCTGTTGACGTTTGGTGACGACCGCGACGGAGGCCCATTTGGCGCAGGGCAAGGCGCGAGGAACGCGGTTTGGTTGTTCCAAATAAGTTCCGAGCAACGCAGCCCTGCGCCAAATGGGCCCCGTCCCTTCGGGTTGCGCGCCAACGTGCGCGAGGCTGCGTTGCGGGATTTGCCAAGGGAACAACCATTACCGGCATCCCGCGCCTTGCCTCGCACACGTTGGCATCGCAACGCGGTTCGCCACCAAACGTCAACAGACCCTAGCGTCCGCCGCCCAGATCGATAAAGGTCCCGGTGGCGTAGCTGGCCTTTTCCGACAACAGCCAGATGATCGCCTCGGCCACTTCCTCGGCGACGCCACCACGCCCCATGGGGATGCCGGGCTCGAGCTTGCTGACCCGATGCGGATCGCCGCTCAGGACATGGAAATCGGTGTAGATATAACCGGGGCGTACTGCGTTGACCCGAATCCCCTCGCCCGCCACTTCCCGCGCCAGACCGATAGTGAATGTGTCGAGGGCGCCTTTGGAGGCCGCGTAGTCGACATATTCCCCCGGTGAACCCAGTCGGGCGGCGACCGAAGAGACATTGACGATGCTGCCACCTTTGCCGCCATGCCGCGGTGACATGCGCCGCAAGGCATGCTTGGCACACAGCATTGGCCCGACCACGTTGGTTTTCATCACCCGGAGCATGCGGAACTCGGACATGTCCTCGACCCGCGACGCCTGCGAAACGGTGCCCGCATTATTGACCAGTGCCGTCACCGGCCCCCACTCGGCATCGATCCGGGCGAACAAGCCGATGATTTCGTCTTCATCGCTGACATCCGCCTGCACCGCCATCACCTGCGCCCCCAGTTCGCGAACTTGCGCGCAGACCCGCTCGGCCGCTTGATGGTCCGACAGATAATTGATGCAGATCCGATAACCCTGCCGGGCAGCAAGCAAGGCCGTGGCAGCACCGATCCCACGAGAGCCGCCGGTGATGAGAAGGACTTTTTCCATGAGTGAGCTTCCGATCAGTCGCTGATGGTGGTCAGCCTAGCGCAGGCTTTGGGCGAGAGAAACCCCGAGATGATGTGCGTGACGTTACTGACAACGTAGCCTGGTCAAAGGCAGTGGCTTCATATTCAACCACTCGTTGCACCAGAAATTCCAGTTCCGCACCTTGTACCGAACCGATCTCAGCTCCCCACAACTGCTCTATTCGCGCCAACGCACGGGCCAGTTCTTCTTCGTTTCGAACGTCCATCATTGAGTCTCTAACTATAAAACCCAATGCTGCCAGCAATTGATGGCGAAGGGTATCCGACACCGATCACGCTTCGTCCTGCAAGTACTCCACCCCGACCTTCTGCTCAGCGGTGATGATATCCGCCATAAACCGCTCTGCCGGTAACGGATGACCCAAGAGGAAGCCCTGCAGGGAGTTGCAGCCCAGCTTGGTCAGGAAGCTTTGCTGCATGTTGGTCTCGACGCCCTCGGCGACGATGCGCAGACCCAGCGCCTGGCCCAGGGCGACGATGGCCGAGACGATGGCGGCGTCGTCGCCGTCGTGCTCCAGATCACGGACAAAGCCACGGTCGATTTTCAGCTCATTGGCGGGCAAACGTTTGAGGTACATCAGGCTGGAGTAGCCGGTACCGAAGTCATCGATGGACAGATCCACGCCCATATCCGAGAGCTGTTGCAGCACCGTCATGCTGGCGTCGGCGTCGCTCATGGCGGTGGTTTCGGTGATCTCCAGGGTCAGGCTGTTGGCCGGCAGACAGTGCAGCTCCAGGGCGGAGGCAACGCTGGTGACCAAACCGTTGTGGCAGAACTGCAACGCCGAGAGGTTCACCGCAATCCGCCAGTGGGTGTAACCCTGTTCGTACCAGACACGCATCTGTCGACAGGCCTCATTGAGCACCCATTCGCCGATCGGGATGATCAACCCGGTCTTTTCCGCAACCCCGATGAACTTGTCTGGCAGCAGCAGCCCCAGTTGTGGATGGTGCCAGCGCAGCAAGGCTTCCGCGCCTATCGGCAGGCCGCTAACGGCATCGAATTTTGGCTGGTAATACAGGCAAAATTGCTCGTTTTTGAGTGCCAGGCGCAGGTCTTGCAACAGTTGCAACTGGTTGCGCGCATTGGTGTTCATCGAAGCATCGAAAAAACTGTAACCGTTTTTTCCAGCACCTTTGGCGTGGTACATCGCGGCATCGGCATTCATCAACAGTTCATGCTGGGTCTGGCCGTTGCCCGGATACAGGACGATGCCGATGCTCGCGGAGACCTGCAAACTATGGTCGGCGACAGTGAAGGGCTCAGCGATCAAGGCTACCTGACGGGCCGCGAGTTCCGGGGCGTCATCCACATCGTGCAGTTCGACCAACAGGACAAACTCATCCCCACCGATACGCGCCAGGGTGTTCTGACTGTGCAGGTTCTCCCGCAGGCGCAGTCCGACCTGACGCAACAGCTGGTCGCCCATATGATGACCAAAGGCATCGTTGACCGGCTTGAAGCCGTCCAAGTCCATGAACATCAGCGCAAAACAGCCGCCCTGCTCGTCGACCTTGCGCATGGCCTGCTCGATTCGGTCTGCCAGCAACACGCGATTCGGCAGGCTGGTCAGCGTGTCGTGCAGGGCCAAATGGGTCAGCTCCCGATTGGCCACACTCAGCGAGTTGGACAACTCAGCGGTACGAGCCTCAAGGCGTGCATCGAGAATCGACGTCAGCAAGGCGATGGTCAGCACCGCAAGGCTGGTGACCAGTACCAGTTTGTCCAGACCGTCGACCCGCAAACCGCTACCGACAGCACCGCAGAAACTGCCATCGGCAAAACTCGCCGCCGCCATGGCGGTGTAATGCATACCGACGATCGCCATGCCCATGACCACCGCGGCACCGCCTCGGGTCAGACGCACATAAGGTGTTTGCCGGCGCAGACTAAAAGCGATCCACAAGGCCGCGGCCGACGCGCTGACCGCAATCAGCAGCGAGCTGGCAAACAGCGTAGGGTCGTAATCGATGCCTGGCTGCATGCGCAGCGCGGCCATGCCGCAGTAGTGCATGGCGCTGATCCCGGCACCCATGATGAGCGCACCGAAGCTCAGTTGCAGTGCCGGAAGCTTCGGCTGGCTGACCAGCCATAAGGCAAAACCGGAAGACAAAATAGCGATCAGCAGCGACAGCAACGTGATCGGCAGGTCATAGCCAAGTTCGATGGGTAGATGGAAGGCAAGCATGCCGATGAAATGCATCGACCAGATGCCAATACCCATGGCCAGCGCCCCGCCGCCCATCCACAGATAAACCGTGCGCCCCGTCGCCGTGGCAATCCGGCCAGTCAAATCCAGCGCGGTATAGGAAGCCAACATGGCCACGAAGATGGAAATCAGAACCAGCGAAGGTGTGTAACTGCCAATAAGCATGCGACTTCTCGTGACCGAGGCAGATTATTAGTATTTTTGCCCAGGGGAAAGTCGCCGATTGTACCGAAAATGGCCGAATTGTCGCGGTTGTTTATCAAGCGCGACATGACACCTGCAGGAGCTGTAGCAGCCCCTACTCCTGAATGTTCAAGCCGCTTTCTGCATTCCAGCCACCGCCCAACGCAGCGATCAATTGCACACTGGCAATCAGGCGGCTTTGCAGCAGGGTCAACACGCTTCTTTCGTTGCTCAGCGCGGTGGTTTGCACGGTGACCACATTCAGGTAAGCGATCAACCCGGCTTTGTACTGGTTGTTCGTCAAACGCAAGGATTCACGGGCAGCCTCCAGGGCCTCGGCGCGCACGGCCGCCTCGTCTTCATAGACCTTGAGCTGGACCATGAAATTCTCCACCTCCTGGAAGCCGTTCAGCACGGTCTGGCGATATTGAGCCACTGTCTGGTCGTAAACCGCCTCAGTACGATCGACTTCAGCCGAACGCTGACCACCGTCGAACAGGGTCGTCGCCAATTGCGGCCCGACTGACCAGAAACGGTTCGGCAAGCTGATCCAGTTGCTGAACGTGGAGCTGCTGTAACCGCCATTAAGACTCAAGCTCAGGTCAGGGTAGTACGCCGCTTTTGCGACGCCGATATTGGCGTTGGCCGCCATCACCGAGCGTTCGGCCGCGGCGATGTCCGGGCGACGCTCGAGCAGTTGCGATGGCAACTCAAGCGGGATCTGTGGCAGCACCGGGATGGCGGTTGTGGCCGCCAGATTGAAATCCGCCGGAGCCTGGCCCATCAGCACGGCGATAGCATTCTCAAACTTAGCGCGCTGCCAGATCAGGTCGATCAGATCGGCCTGAGTGGTTTTGAGTTGGGCCTGCGCCTGCGCCACGGCGTCTTTGCCGGAGACACCGTGGCGGTATTGATTCTGAGTCATGGTCAGCGATCGCTGGTAAGCCTCGACCGTGGCTTCCAGAAGGCGTTTCTGCTCATCGATTACACGCAGTTGCAAGTAATTCTGCACCAACTGCGATTGCAGGCTCAGCCGCATCGCCGCCAGATCGGCGAGGCTGGCCTGGGCGCTGGCTTTGTCGGCCTCTAACCCACGACGCAGCTTGCCCCAGATATCGGTCTCCCAACTGACGCTCAGCTGGGTGTTGTAAGTGTCACGAATACCACTGCTGGCACTGCTCAGGCTCGAATTGCTGCTGCCAGTGCCCTGACTGGAGCGGGTTTTACCGGCGCTGAGACCAAACGTCGGAAAGAGCGCGCCGCGCGCACTGCGCACCAAGGCCTCAGCCTGTCGGTACTGGGCTTCATTCTGGGCAACCGTCTGGTTCGAACTGTTGAGTTTTTCCACCAGCCCGTTGAGTTGTGTATCACCGTACAACTCCCACCAGGCGCCTCGCGCCAGTGCATCGTTGGGCGCTGCCTGACGCCAGCCTTCGGCTTGCTTGAACTGCGCAGGCGTGGCTATTTCCGGCTTTTTATAGTCTGGGCCGACCGCACAGGCGCTCAAGAGCACTGCACAAAGCCCCATGCCAAGCCAACGCACAGGCCGCTGTAAAACGGGTTTGATTTGCAGGCGGTCGGTCATAGCTGAGTTTCCAGAGACGCATCGGTGCGCACGCCACGCCATTGGTTGAAGCGATGGCGCAGACGGTCGAGATAAAGGTAAACCACCGGAGTGGTGTAAAGGGTCAGAACCTGGCTGAAGATCAGGCCGCCGATGATAGTCAGGCCCAGCGGACGACGCATTTCCGCCCCTTCGGCACTGCTCAACAGCAAAGGCAACGCGCCAAGAATCGCCGCCATTGTAGTCATCAGAATCGGCCGTAGACGTTGCAGGCAGGCGCTGCGAATCGACTCCAGCGGCGTCATCCCGAACTCGCGCTCCAGTTGCAGCGCGAGGTCGATCATCAGAATGGCGTTTTTCTTCACTACCCCGATCAACAGGAACAAGCCGAGCAACGAGATCAGGCTGAATTGGCCACCCAGCAGGTAAATCGTCAGCAAGGCCCCGACCCCCGCCGAAGGCAAGGTCGAGAGAATGGTCAGCGGATGAATGTAGCTTTCATAGAGAATCCCCAGCACCAGATACACCACCACCAGCGCTCCCAGAATCATAAACGGCTGGGTCTTCTGGGCGGCCGCAAAGGCGTCGGCAGTACCGGCCATTTTGGCAATGACTTCGGTCGGCAAACCGACCTTGGCCACCGCACGTTCAACGGCGGCGGTGGCTTGTTCAAGGGTCACGCCTTCCGCCAGATCGAAAGAGATATCTTCGGAGGCAAACTGTCCGTCATGGGTCACCCGGTCATCTTCCAGGCTGCGTTCGTAGTGGGCGATGCTCGACAGCGGAATACGCTGGCCAGCGGCCGTGATCACCTGAACCTGATTGAGCGTTACCGGGTCCTGAGCGTATTTCGGATTGACCTCCATCACCACCTCATACTGGTTGAGGCTGTCATAGATGGTGGAAATCTGCCGCTGGCTGTAAGCGTTGTTCAGCACCGCCGTGACCATGTTCATGTCGACGCCCAGGCGCTTGGCGGTATCGCGATCCACTTGCAGGGTGACCTGCTGCGCGCCGCGGCCTTCCCGGCCATCGATAGCAGTCAGTTCCGGCAACGACTTGAGCGCCTCGAGCACTTTCGGATACCACAGACGCAAGCTACCCAGATCGCCGCTTTGCAGGATGTATTGGTATTGCGACGTGGTCTGTTCACGCCCGCCACCGAATTGCAGGTCTTGATCAGCCATCAAGAACAAACGTCCACCGGGGACGGGCGGCATATTTTTGCGCAAGCGCTCGATGACTTTATCGGCGGCAAGATTGCGCTCCTTGATCGGCTTGAGGCGCACGATCATGACCGCGTTGTTGGTGCCACCGTTGCCGCCGATGAAACCGGCAACGCTTTCAACCGCGGGATCAGCCAGCACCGCACGACGGTAGATTTCCATCTTGGGCTGCATCACCGAGAACGACAGGCCATCGTCACCTCTTATGTAGCCGATCAACTGACCGGTGTCCTGCTGCGGCATGAAGGTCTTGGGCACCACCACGTACAACGCGATGTTGACGCCGATGGTGAGCAGCAGGCTTAACAGGGTCAACCCCCGATGACGCAACACCCAACCGAGGCTGCGGTCGTAGGCGGTGACCATGCGGTCGTTGAGGCCGCGACTCCAGCGTTGCAAGGCGTTTTCCTTGCCCGGATCATGGGGTTTGAGCCACCGCGCGCAGAGCATCGGCGTCAAGGTCAGAGACACCACCAGCGACACAATGATCGACGCTGCCAACGTGATGGAAAACTCGCGGAACAGGCTGGCGATGATACCGCCCATAAACAGGATCGAGAGGAACACGGCCACCAGCGACACGTTCATCGACAGCAAGGTGAAACCGACTTCCTTGGCGCCCAGGTACGCCGCCTTCATCGGTGGCACGCCTTTATCGATATGCCGGGAGATGTTCTCCAGCACCACGATGGCGTCGTCCACCACCAGACCGGTCGCGAGAATCAGCGCCATCAGCGACAGGTTGTTCAGGGAGAAGCCGCTCAGGTACATGATGGCGAAGGTACCGACCAGCGAAACCGGCACCGCCAACGTCGGGATCAGCGAAGCGCGGAAGTTACCGAGGAAGAAGAACACCACCAGAATCACCAGAGCCACAGCGATCATCAGGGTCATTTCAGCTTCGTGCAGCGTCGCCTTGATCACCGGCGAGCGGTCCATGGCCAGGTCCAGCTTGACGCTGGCCGGCAGCACCGCCTGCAACGCCGGCAGTTGCGCCTTGATCTGCGCCACGGTCTCGATGATGTTGGCACCGGCCTGACGGTTGATGACCAGCAATACCGCCTGGTTGTCGTTGAAAAAGCCGCTGTTGTAGCGGTCTTCCACCGCGTCGCTGACTTTCGCCACATGGCTCAGGCGCAGGGCCGCACCATTCTTGTAACGAATGATCAGCGGCTCGTAATCCTTGGCCTTTTCCAGCTGGTCATTGGCTTGTATCTGCCAGTTGTGATCGGCATCCTCCACCGAGCCTTTAGGTTTGCGCACGTTGGCGGCGGCGATGGTGGTGCGCACGTCATCCAGCGACACCCCATACTGATTGAGCAACTGCGGCTCCAGCTCGACCCGTACCGCGGGAAGCGAACTGCCGCCGATCTGCACTTCGCCGACGCCGCTCACCTGAGACAGGCTTTGCGCGAGGATGGTCGACGCCAGGTCGTACAGCTGACCCTTTTCCAGTACATCAGAGGTCAGCGACAGCACCATCACCGGTGCCTGGGACGGATTGACCTTCTTGTACGTGGGCATACTGCGCATGCCGCTGGGCAGCAAATCGCGCGAGGCATTGATCGCCGCTTGCACTTCCCGCGCCGCGCCGTTGATGTCGCGATTCAGGTCGAACTGCAGAATCACCCGCGTCGAACCCTGGCTCGAACGGCTGCTCATGGTATTGATCCCGGCGATGGTGCCCAGGGAGCGCTCCAGCGGTGTCGCCACGCTGGACGCCATGACCTCGGGGCTGGCGCCCGGCAAGTTGGCCGAGACCACAATCACCGGGAAGTCCATGTTCGGCAGCGGCGACACCGGCAGCAGACCGAAGCTGACACCGCCCAGCAATATGATCGCCAGGCTCAGGAGCATGGTCGCTACCGGCCGACGAATGAAAGGCCCGGACAGGTTCATGTTTCAGCCTGCTCCAGACGGGCGGCTTCATCCGGTTTGCGGCCCCAACGCCGACCCAGACGGTCGAAATACAGGTAGATCACCGGGGTGGTGAACAGCGTCAGCACCTGACTGAGCATCAACCCGCCGACCATCACCAGACCCAATGGCTGGCGCAGTTCGGCCCCGGAACCGCTGGCGAGCATCAACGGCACTGCACCGAACAGCGCGGACAGGGTCGTCATCAGGATTGGCCGAAAGCGCAGCAACGCCGCTTCATAAATCGCCGTTTCCGGATCAATGCCCCGGTTGCGCTCCGCATCCAGCGCGAAGTCGATCATCATGATTGCGTTCTTCTTGACGATGCCGATGAGCAGGATGATGCCGATGATCGCGATCATCCCCAGATCATTGCCACTGATCAGCAGCGCCAGCAGTGCGCCGACCGCAGCGGACGGCAGGGTCGAAAGGATGGTGATCGGGTGGATGTAACTTTCGTACAGCACACCCAGCACGATATACATCGTCACCACCGCCGCCAGAATCAGCAGCAACGTACTCGACAACGACGCCTCGAACGCCTGGGCCGCGCCCTGGAACTCGGTCTGCACGCCGAGGGGCATGCCGATGTCCTTCTGCACCTGATTGATCACCTGCACCGCTTTGCCCAACGCAACACCCGGTGCCAGGTTGAACGACATCATCACGGCCGGGAACTGGCCTATATGGGCGATGGCCAACTGTGCCTGACGCTGTTCGACCCGCGCCAGACTCGACAGTTTGACCTGCGTGCCGTCGGTGGTCTTGACGTGAATCTGCTCCAGCGCCTTGGGCCCCAGATCGGTCACGGCCGCCGCCTGCAATACCACTCGGTACTGGCTGGCCTGGGTGTAAATGGTGGAAATCTGCCGCTGACCGAAGGCGTCATACAGCGCATCGGTGATGTTCGCCACGCTGACACCGACCCGACTGGCCGCGTCGCGATCGATCAGCAGGTAGACCTGTAAACCCTTGTCCTGCAAGTCGCTGGCGACATCGGTCAGTTCCGCGCGTTTTCTCAGGGCATCGACCAGTTTGCCGCTCCACTGGGCCAACAGCTCGGCGTCCGGCGACGACATACTGAATTGATACTGGGTGCGGCTGACCCGGTCTTCGACAGTCAAGTCCTGCACGGGCTGCATGAACAAGCGGATGTCCGACAGCGTGTCGAGCTGCGGTTGCAGGCGCTGAATGATTTGCGTGGCGGTCAGACTGCGTTCGTTGTGGGGCTTGAGGTTGATCAGCATGCGCCCGCTGTTGAGCGTGGCGTTGTCGCCGTCGACGCCGATGTAGGACGACAGGCTCGCCACCGCAGGGTCTTGCAGGATGATTTTTGCCAACGACTGCTGGCGCTCGCTCATGGCAGCGAAGGACACCGATTGTGGTGCCTCGGAAATCCCCTGAATCACCCCGGTGTCCTGCACCGGGAAAAAGCCCTTGGGCACGATCAGGTACAGGAACACGGTCAAGCCAAGGGTGGCGATGGCCACCAGCAAGGTCAACGGTTGATGCTTGAGCACCCAGCGCAGCTTGCGCCCGTAAGCGGCGATCAGCCAATCGATCCAGGCGCCGCTGGTGCGGTAGAAACGGCCCTGATCCTCTTGCTTGGGTTCACGCTTGAGCAGCCTTGCGCACATCATCGGCGTGAGGGTCAGTGACACCACGAGGGAAATCAGGATCGCCACCGCCAGCGTGATGGCAAATTCGCGAAACAGCCGACCGACCACATCGGCCATGAACAACAACGGAATCAATACGGCGATCAGCGAGATGGTCAGCGAGACCAGGGTAAAGCCAATCTGTCGCGCCCCCTTGAGCGCCGCTTGAAGAGGCGTATCGCCCTCCTCCAGATGTCGCGAAATGTTTTCCAGCATGACGATGGCGTCATCCACCACGAAACCGGTGGCGATGGTCATGGCCATCAACGTCAGGTTGTTGACCGAGAAGCCGGCCAGGTACATCACACCGAAGGTGCCTATTAACGACAGCGGTACGGCGACCGACGGAATAATCGTGGCACTGACCCGGCGCAAAAACAGAAAGGTCACCAGGACAACCAATACGATGGCGATCAGCAGTTCGTGCTGCACGTCAGTGACCGACGCGCGGATGGTTTGCGTACGGTCGGTCAGCACCGTAACGTCCAGCCCGGCCGGCAGGTTGTCGGTGATGCTCGGCAGCAGCGCCTTGATCCGGTCGACCACCTGGATGACGTTGGCGCCGGGCTGGCGCTGGATGTTCAGCAGAACGGCCTGATTTTCGTTGGCCCAGGCCGCCAGCCGGTCGTTCTCCGCGCCGTCGACGATGTCGGCCACGTCTTTGAGGCGCAAAGGCGCGCCATTTTTATAAGCGAGGATGAGATCAGCGTATTCCTGGGGTGACTTCAATTGATCGTTGGCATCGAGCATCGACACCCGCGTCGGGCCATCGAAGTTACCCTTGGGCTGGTTGACGTTGGAAGCACCGATCAAGGTGCGCACATCGGCAAGGTTCAGCCCATTGGCGGCCAGCGCTTCGGGGTGAACCTTGATCCGTACCGCCTGGCGTTGGCCACCGGCAATGCTGACCAGACCCACGCCACTGATCTGGGAGATCTTCTGCGCCATGCGCGTATCGACCAGATCGTTGAGTTTGGGTAGCAACATGGTTTTGGAGGTAATCGCCAGGGTCAGCACCGGCGTATCGGCCGGGTTGACCTTGTTGTAAATAGGGGGTGCCGGCAGATCAGTGGGCAGCAGGTTGGTCGCGCCGTTGATCGCCGCCTGCACTTCCTGCTCGGCGACGTCCATGTTGAGATCGAGGCTGAAACGCAGGGTGATCACCGAGGCGCCACCGGAACTGGTCGAGGCCATTTGCGTCAGCCCCGGCATCTGCCCGAACTGCCGCTCCAATGGCGCCGTTACCGCACTGGTCATCACCTGTGGGCTGGCACCGGGGTATAGCGTCAACACGCGAATGGTCGGGTAGTCCACCTGCGGCAGGGCCGAAACCGGTAACAAGGTGTACGCGATCAAGCCGGCCAGAATGATGGCCAGCATACTCAGGGTGGTCGCTACCGGGCGCAGGATGAACAGCCGGGAGATGTTCATACGCCGCCTTTTTTCGCCTTGTCGGCCTTGGCCGTTTCACCGGACTCGCCCGAAGGCGGCCCCTGTAAATGCACCGGCGCGGATGGCGCGTCCTTGCTGTCGTTGACCACTTCTACATCGCTGCCATCGCGCAGCCGGTCAGTGCCCTCGAGCACGACACGCTCGCCTTCGGTCAGGCCGCTGGTGATCACGGTGGAGTTTTCGTCGCTAGGCCCGGCCTGCAACTGGCGAATCTTGACGTTCTTGTCGCCATCCATCACATAGGCGAACGTACCGTTGGTGCCAAACTGGACTGCCGCCGATGGCACCAGCACCGCATGTTTGAGGGTATCGGCACGCAGGCGCACGTTGACGAACTGGTTGGGAAACAGCACTTCGTCCTGGTTATCGAAACGTGCCTTGAATTTCAAGGTGCCGGTGGTGACGTCGATCTGGTTGTCCAGGCTGGCCAGCACACCGCTGGCTTGCAGCTTCACGTCGCCACGGTCCCAGGCTTCCACCGGCAGCTTGTCACCGCTGTGGTAGCGCGCAATGACCGCCGACAGGTCTTTCTCCGGCAGGGTGAAGACCACGGAAATCGGCTTGGTCTGGGTGATTACTACCAACGCGGTGGTGTCATTGGCGGCCACCAGGTTGCCTACATCCAGTTGACGCAAGCCGACACGCCCGGCAATAGGCGCGCGAATTTTAGTGAAGTCTAGATTGAGTTTGGCAACGCCCACGGCGGCCTGATTGGTTTTGATCGTGCCCACGTACTGATTGACCAGCGAAGCGGAAGTGTCCAGGATTTGCTTGGCAATACTGTCTTCGGCATACAAACCGCGATAGCGCTCAAGATCGACCTGCGCATTCTTGAGCAAGGCCTGATTCGTCAGCAACGTGCCTTCGGCTTGTTCCAGGGCAATCTGGTAACTGCGCGGATCGATTTCAGCCAGCAAATCACCGGCGTTGACCATCTGCCCTTCCTGGAAGTTGAGCTTGACCAACTGCCCCGCTACCTGGCTGCGCACGTTGATCGTGTTCATCGCCGTGACAGTACCCAGCGCCTTGTAATAGATAGGGAAGTCACCCAGTGTCGCGGGCGCCACTCGCACCGGAACCGGCCCGGTTGCGCCGCCAAAGCCTGGCCTTGGCGTACCGCTCTTGGACATTCCCCCACCCTTGTGACGAGCCGCCTCAGTCGTGCCCTTCTCGGCAGGGCCTTTGTGCAGAGCCGAAGACGGCCAGAACTTCCAGCACAGGCCGATGATGACCAACAGGACCAACAGGCTAATCAGCCAGCGACGGGAACTACGGGGGCCAGACGATTGCATGAATAAATAAACCATTGTGCGCGTGAGCTTCTTCGGGAGGTTGAACAATAAGCACAGTTGAGTGTTAAGCAAAGCGCCTTTACCGGCAATTTACTTATGCTTACTTTCTATAAGACTCTGAAGCACAAATAAAAACGGCCCGGACGAGGCCAGGCCGTTAATGTTTTACAAAGTATTACTTTAGAACAGCGAGAGCGGCTTCGTAATTCGGCTCTTGACCGATTTCCGGGACCAACTCGCTGTGCAGCACGTTGTCATGCTCATCGAGTACAACCACGGCACGCGCGGTCAGACCGGCCAACGGACCTTCAACGATAGCCACGCCGTAATTTTCAATGAACTCGCGGCCACGCATGGTGGACAGGCTCTGAACGCTTTCCAGACCTTCGGCACCACAGAAACGCTTCTGGGCGAACGGCAGATCGGCGGAGATGCACAGCACCACGGCGTTGGTCAGCTCGTTGGCCTGGGCATTGAACTTGCGCACCGACGTGGCGCAGGTCGGGGTGTCGATGCTTGGGAAAATGTTCAGCACTTTGCGTTTGCCGGCAAAGGTGGCCAGGGTAACGTCGCCCAGGTCGCTGTTCACCAGCGAAAACGCAGGGGCCGCGCTGCCGACTTTTGGCAGTTCGCCTTTGACTTGAACAGGGTTGCCTCTAAGAGTCACTTGAGCCATGAGCTGAGTCCTTTTCGAAGGGTTTTCGGAAGAGCCGGAAGTTAAACACGAAAGCGCGTAGGGACCTATGGGGT
Organism: Pseudomonas sp. ASL3; assembly: GCF_056680425.1. Taxonomy (NCBI): domain Bacteria; kingdom Pseudomonadati; phylum Pseudomonadota; class Gammaproteobacteria; order Pseudomonadales; family Pseudomonadaceae; genus Pseudomonas; species Pseudomonas sp. ASL3. The sequence continues at coordinate 2,514,415 of NZ_CM155281.1, forward strand.
TGACTGGATTTTGTCTAACAGATTGTTCCGCGTGCACAGTTCCACCAGCCAGTCGACGAATACTCGCACCCGCCGCGACATCTGCCGGTGCGGCGGGTACAGCGCCATCAGGGCCAATGCTGGCGGACGAAACTCACTCAGAACTTCCAGCAGCGCACCGCTGCGCAATTGCTCGACGATGTGGTAGTAAGGCGTCTGCACCAGGCCATACCCGGCTTCGCAGGCAGCCAGATAACCTTCGGAACTGTTGACCGACAGTGATCTGGGCAGGCTCATCTCGTGCACCTCATCGCCCATCTGAAATTCCAGCCCATAACGCTTGCCCGAGCTTGCCGAAAAGTACTCGATCACCTGATGCCCTTTCAGGTCTTCCAGCGAACACGGGATACCCATCCGTCGCAAATAGTCACGGCTGGCGCAGGTCATCTGGGTCATTTGCGCCAACGGGCGGACTACCAGCGATTCGTCCAGCGATTGCCCACCTCGCACCACACAATCGATGCCCTCGCGAATCAGATCCACCTGTCGGTCACTCATGCCGATTTCCAGCTCAATGTGCGGATAACGCGCAGTGAAGGCCGGGAGCGCCGGGATCACGATCAGGCGGCCAAAACCCACGGGAATATCAATGCGCAGAATGCCTTTAAGCTCGGTCTGGGCCGAGGAAAACACCGCTTCCGTGTCCTCCAGATCCGCCAGCAGGCTGACGCAGCGCTGGTAATACGCCTGGCCGTCCAGGGTCGGGGTGACTTGCCGGGTCGTGCGTTGCAGCAGCTGCACGCCTAGGTGCGCCTCCAGTTGCTTGATCAGAATCGTCGCTGAAGCCCGTGGAATGTGCAGGCTGTCGGCGGCTTTGGCAAACCCGCCGAGCTCGACGATGCGGGTGAACACGCGCATGGCGTTGAATCGATCCATGGACTATGACCTGGGTAACTATCTAGCTAGGCTAGGGATAACTATTTAGATTTTCTAAATAGTGAATGCGTTTTTAGCCGGTTTATCCCACTTCTGTCGAGCGTAACAATGGGGGCTACCTTCAATCGGCAGGAGTTCCTCAATGCAAACCCGTCAACTCGGTACAAACGGCCCGCAGGTTTCCGCCATTGGTCTTGGCTGCATGGGCATGACCGACTTCTATACCACCGGTACTGACACCAAAGAGGCGATTGCGACCTTGCACCGTGCGTTGGAGCTGGGCATCAATCTGTTGGACACCGCCGACATGTACGGTCCGCACACCAACGAAGAACTGATCGGCCGGGCCATTCGTGGCAAACGCGATCAAGTGTTTCTCGCCAGCAAGTTCGGCTTTGTCCGCGACGCCAACGACCCTGGCGCTCGCGGGGTGAACGGCAGCCCGGAATATATTCGCAGCGCCATCGACGGCACGCTCAAGCGCCTGGGCATCGAAACCCTGGACTTGTATTACCAGCACCGGATCGATCCGCAAATCTCGGTCGAAGAGTCCGTGGGCGCCATGGCTGAGCTGGTCAAGATCGGCAAGGTGCGCTTCCTCGGCTTGAGCGAAGCCTCGGCCAGCACACTGGAGCGGGCGCATAAAGTGCACCCGATCAGCGCGCTGCAAAGTGAATACTCGCTGTGGAGCCGGGACCCGGAAGAAAATGGCAGCCTGGACGCCTGTCGCCGCCTGGGCATTGCCTTCGTCCCCTACAGCCCGCTGGGCCGTGGCTTCCTGACCGGCACCCTGAAAAGCCCGGACGACTTTGCCGCTGACGACTATCGTCGCTCCAGCCCGCGCTTCCAGGGTGAAAATTTCGCGAAAAACCTGCTGCTGGTGGATAAGGTGCAAAAACTGGCCGCGGACAAAGGCGTCAGCGCCGGGCAACTGGCCTTGGCCTGGGTGCTTGCCCAAGGCAACGACATCGTGCCGATCCCGGGCACCAAGCAACGCAAATACCTGGAAGAAAACGTCGCTGCACTGGCTATCAAACTGAGTCAGAACGAGCTGCAGGCCCTCAAGGACCTGTTCCCCGTCGAGGCCATTGCCGGGCAGCGTTATGCCGAGACTTCGTTGAAGTTGGTGAATCAATAACAGGTCAACTGTGCAGACTGTGTGGGAGCGAATTTATTCGCGAAGCAGGCGACGCGGTGTGTCTGGCAGGCATACCGCTTTCGAATAAATTCGCCCACAGATTTCAGCGCACTTCAAAAATCCCGCTTATAGAACAGGTCCAGCGAGCTGGCGACCCCGCTGGCCGCTTCCAGATAGAGCTTTTTGCTCAATGCATACCGCAAGGCAATGGTATTGGCGGGGTCGAATACCCCGACGCCATAGCGCAAGCTCAACTTGTCGGTGATGTTGCCGCTGGCGACCACACTGGTCGTCGAGCCGCTGCCTGACGTATCCAGCTGGAAATCCTGAATCCCCAGATCTTTAGCCAGAGCGCCGGTGACCGACGAACTCCCGGCCAAACCCAATGCCAACGCTGCCTGGGCCATCACGTTGCTGTCTTCGCCCGTGGTGCTCGGCGCACGGCCCAGGACCAGATAGGACAGCGCCTGCTCCTGGCTCATGGCCGGCTCTGAAAACACCACGGTGGTCGGCTGCTCGGCACTGCCGGTCAGGCGAATACCGGCAATCACGTCATCGGTCTGGCGAATCGCTTCGATGTCGAGGTAAGGCTGATCGATAGGACCTGCAAACAGCAGACGCGCTTTGCGAATGGTCAAGCGCTGACCATAAGCCTGATAACGACCGTCATTGAGGCTCAGCTCGCCCCGGGTGTCGAGGTTGTCGCCGATGTGCACATGACCGGCCAGGTTCGCAGTGAGGCCAAAGCCGGTGAAGCTGAGTTTTTCCTGCCCCACGTCGACGTCGATATCCATGGCCATCGCCAGCGGCGACCCCTGCGGCTCCTCCGCCTGATGGCCGATGATCACCGTATCACCTGACAGTTTGACCGTTGAAGGTGGCAGTTCGCGGATGGTAATCGCGCCTTTGGGGATCAGCACTTTGCCGGAAATCGCAAGCTCATCGCCTTTCATGGCAATTTTCAGATCCGGCGCCACGTCCAGCACGGCATACGGTTCCACGGTGACCGGCAGGTGGCTGCCCTTGAGATTGAGGTCCACTGTCAGCGCTTCGCCCCAGGCGATCTGACCGTTCAGCGTACCTTGCCCTGTCTCGCCACTGCTCCAGCCACCGTCCAGACGCACACTTTCGCCCGCGATCAGCGCCTGAACTTTCAGGTTATGCAGGTTGACCGGCAGTTCCGCCCCGGACACTTCACCGTCGCTGAGGATGACGTTGCCGGTCACCTGCGGCGCCAGCAGACCGCCAGATAAGTGTCCGCTGCCATTAAGACGCCCCGTCAGTTTCTCCACCATTGGCACGAACGGCCGAGCGATGGATATATCCAGCCCGCTGAGGTTGAAATCCCCGGTCAGCGGCTTGTTTTTCGCCAGCGGATCTATCTGCGCCGTCACCCACAGCGTCCCGAGTTTGCCGCCACGAAAATCCAGTCGGGAGTCAATGCGCTTCGGGCTCAGGGTGCTGCTGAGTTTTAGGCTTTCGTAAGGGAAATCCAGCCACTGGTCTTTCTCAAGAATGCGCAGGGTGCCGCCGCTGGCGTCCACCGAAACCTGCCCTTTAGGACCCGACGCAGGGAAATCGAGCTGCACGTCGGCGTTCAGCAGGCCCTTCCAGGCAAAATCCCTGGGTAACCACTGCGCCAGACTGTCGAGGGGGAATTGCTTGAGGTGATAGCGCAGGCGCGGTTCCGGCATCAGCCGTTGGTCCTCGCCACACAGGCTCGCCTGTCCGGACATCCAGCAATGAGCACCGAAGTTGATCTTGCCGTCCGCCAGTCGTTCCAGTTTCGCCGGTTGTTGCAAACGCCAGTCCTGGCCTCCGGTCTGGATCTCACCGCTGGCCAGCCTGCCACGCCAGTTACCTTTGTCCAGGTTGCCATCGAGGCCTAGCGCCAGCTTCAACAACGGGCCCTGCAGGTCGAGTTTCAATTGCTGACGTTTGATATCACCCTGGCCGTTGACGATCAGTGTGCCCAATTGCGTATCGCCCAGCTGAATGCCGCCGCCCTTGAGATCGAGGGTCGCGCGCTGGGCGTTGTCCAGCTTCGCTGCCAGGGTCAGGTTCTGCAGACGATTGTCCGCCATCGCCAGTTGCGCTCCCTGCAGTGCAAGCTGACCTTGTGGCGCTTGCAGCGTGCCTGCCAGATCCAGACGTCCTTTGAGTTGACCCTGCAAGCCGGGCCAGAGCTGACCCACGCGTGGCAAATTGATGTCCAGTTGGCCGAGTAGACGTCGCTGCAAACTGCCGCTGCCCTGAATGCGGTTATCGCCGAGGCGAACGTCCAGTGCGCTGACCGTCCACTGCTTATCGGTCCCCTCCGCCTTGGCCTGAAGCACTGCCGACTGGCCCCTTAGACGACCTTTGAGATCGAGGTCGGCATTCAGGCTCAATTGTTGGTTTTTGAATTCACCCTTGCTGCGCAGCGGTCCGGCCAGAGTGCCCGGCAACTCCGCCAGCCAATACGCCGGATTGATCGCACTCAAGTCCAGCGCCGTGTCCCAACCGATGCCGTCGGCGAATTGCAGATTCAGATGACCATTGGCTTTACCCTGCCCCGCAGTCAGTTCCAGCTGGGGCAGAAAGACTTGCTTGAGATCGCCACTGAACGGGCTGCTCAGGCTGAACGCCCCGGCGGGCCCATCAAGCGCAGCGCTGAAATTACCCAGATATTTGCCATCGCTGTAGGAGACTTCGCCCTGGAAGGTGCGCACAGCCACCTGCGGCTCTTCAATGGCAGGATAAAGCCGGTGCCACGGGAAATTCCGCCAATCGATTTTCGCGTCGACGCTAAAGCCCTGGTGCCAGTCCAGCTTGCCGTTGAGTTTCAGCGATTGCTCGGCGCTGGCCGTCAGGTCGAGGGCCGCGATGTCCGCACCCTGAGCGTCGACTCGACCTTGCAGCGCCAGCGAGACCGGGCCTTGTTCGGCCGGCAGGCTGGCTTTGCCCGAGACCTGATAACCGGTTTTCAAGTCGCCTTGGGCCGTCAGTTCAAGCTGATTGAGTTGCAGGGTGTCCGGCAGATCGGCACTGGCCTTGAAACTATCGGCAGTGATTTTCACCTGCGCTGGCAGATGTTCCACCAACGGTTGCAGCTGCCCGGTCAACTGGCCTTGTAGATAACCACTGCTGTCGACCTTGAGCTGCAACGTCTTGAGTAGATTGCCTTGAATGTTCAAGGCCAGCGTCCAGGGTTGATCACTCGGTGCGGGCAACTTCAACTGACCTTGAGCGTTCAACGGCCAGTCGCCATTGGGCTGCAATAAACCGGAAAGATCGAGCACCAGATCATCGTGTTGCACATGTGCGGTATTGATCTGCAAGCCGTTGACCGTCCATTCAGCCGCCAGTTGCAGGTTGCGCAATTGCTCGTGGCCATTGAACAGCAGGCTGCCGATGCGCACATCGCCCAAACGGATCGCCAGCGGCAACTTCAAATCCGGCAGGCTCAATGGCCTGCTGTCCTGCTCAGCACCAGGCGGGAACTGCAAACTGACGCGCTCGGCCTGCAATTGATCGACGCACAAGGTGATCTTCGCCAGACACAGCGGCGACCAGCCAAACACCGGCACCTCCACTTCGACGCGGCTATCGCCCTGCTCCCAGAGCAGATGATCGGCACGCCATTCCCCGGCCAGACGCCCGCTGAAGTTCTCGACCTGCAAACCCGGCACCAGGCCTAGTGCCCAACGGCTGCCGGTTTGTGTGCCGAGGGCCAGGCACAGACTCACGACCAGTAGCACCAGCAGTGCGAGCAGGCTCAGGCCGCTTGTTTTTGCCGCAAGCCTCACAGCTCTGGCCCCATGGAAAAGTGCAAACGAATCCCTCCGATATCATCCAGCGCATGGGCCAGGTCGAGGCGCAATGGCCCGACCGGCGAGACCCAGCGCACCCCGATACCGACACCGGTTTTCAAGCTGGGCAGTTGTAGCGAGTTAAACGAGTTGCCCTGATCGATAAAAGTCGCCACGCGCCATTTTTCTGCAATCGAGTATTGATATTCGACGCTGCCGGCAATCATGTAACGCCCGCCGACGCGCTCACCCTCGGCGTTCGTCGGCGACAGGGTCTGATAGTCGTAACCACGCACGCTTTGATCGCCACCGGCAAAAAACCGCAGGGAGGGCGGGATCGATTTGAAGCCATTGGTTGCACTGCCACCGAACTGCACGCGTGCGAGCAAGCGGTGGTTATCCCACACCGTCGTCAAACCTTTGAGCAGGATGTTGCCGTGTACCAGGTTATTGTCCGACCCCAGCCCTTCCTTGGCCACTTGCGCATCGAACTGCAAGCGATAGCCATTATGTGGATCGATACGGTTGTCGCTGCGCAAGAATGAATAGCTGATACCCGGCATCAGCAGCGTACTGAGTCCCGAGTCCTCGCCCAGGCGATATTCCTCGCGCTGCCACTTCAATGAAATCACCCGGTCCCAGCCGCTGGGCAACCGGCTGTGCCATTCAGGGCCGAGGGTCAACAGCTTGCTCAAGCTGTCGGTGCCAGCGATTTCTTCGTACTGATAACCTCCGGCGAAACGCAATTTGTCGGTCAGTGGTGGGTCAAGAGGAATGTCGTACCACAGGCCGACATTTTGTCGCGGCGCGGACAGTTCCATCTCAGCGCCATAGCTATCGCCCTGAGGATTGACCCAGTGACGCGTCCAGTTAGCCTTGCCGCGCACGCCCACGTCAGTGGAAAAGCCAAGACCCAGGCCCATCGTGCGTGGCTTGCGGGTTTGCAGCTGAACCGTCACCGGAATCACCTGAGCGACCGCCGCCGTTGGCGCCGCATCCACCCGCACGCCTTCGAAATAGCCGCTCGATTGCAGGGCTTGATTGAGTTCGGCGATCAGTTCCGAGTCATAGGGCGTATCGGCTTTGAACGGCACCATGCGCTGCATCAGATCGTCATCGAACGGCGCATCTCCGCTGAAGCTGACCTTGCCCAGGGCGTAACGTGGGCCACTTTCGTAGACCAGCTCGATATCGGCGACGCCTGCCTTCGGGTCGATCGCCAGACGCTGGCGGGTGAAGTGCCCACTGAAAAAGCCGTAACGCGACGCCTGATTCTGGATCAGGCGCTTGGCGTCTTCATAATGGCCGTGATTGAGCACTGCGCCGGTTTTCAGCACGTCGCTTTTCGGTACACGAAACGCCTTGAGCGAGGCGGCGGGGCCTTCAACACGTATCGTGACATTGCGCAGGTGCACCGGCTCGCCGGGCACGATGTTGATCACCAGCCGCAGGTCTTTGTCTTTGCCGGCTTTTACTTCGCTGTCAATCTGCGCCTGGTAATAGCCGAGGGCTTGCGCTGCTTTCTGTGCCTGCTCTTCGGCCCCCAGACTGAAACGCTGCAACGCCTCTTCATCGCGCTCGCCGAGGCTGCCCACATACCCTTCGACGTTGGCTTTAAGCTCTGCATTGGAAGGTTTGATTCTGACGTCCAGTTGCGCCTCGGCGAAGACCGCAAAGCTGCTGAGCTGAACAGTGAACATCAGGAACAAACCGCGGGTAAATCTACCGGGAAATTTCATAGGCGCGGATGCTATCACGGGCTGCGGATGCCACTAAAACGCGCCAGACCTCAGCAGTTTCGTGGTTTACGCCTGGGCCTTCAGCAAAACCTGGGGATTGGGGTGGAAAAACACATGCTCACGGATTGGTCCTACAGCAACTTCGCCTATTTCCTCATAACCCTGTCGTTTATAAAACTCCAAATAACGGGGATTTCCGGTATCCAGCACCACACCCTGTGAGCTTTCATCGACCGCGCACCATTGGTGCAACGCTTCGAGCAGTTGCTCGCCAAAGTGCTGGCCCTGAAATTGCGGATGTACGCCCAGCAACGGTAATACATGCACCGCGTCCGAAGGCAGGCACGCCAGCACCGCCTGGTGGTACTCAAGATAGCGCTGGGTGCAGCGAAACCCTGCGCTGAGAACCATGCGCAGGCGCCAGGCCCAACTTTCGGTAATCCCCAGACGCCGTTGCGGTGGGGCGATCAGGGCGATACCCACCAGCCGATCTTCAACGAACAGCCCCAGTGCCGGCAGCTCCTGATAAAAATGCTGCTTGACCAGTTCACGCACAGTCGCCCGGACCCGATGCTCGTAGCCGGGCCGTTCCGATTCGAACAAATAAGCAAAACTCGGCTCATGCCGGTAGGCGTGGTACAGCAGCGAACGTGCTTCGCGGGCATAACCGCTATCAAGCATGCGGACTTCGGCGATGGCGGTTGAAGTGTCAGACATTCGATTGACCTCGTTAGTACAGCGCTGCACGAACGACAGCGTTTGTGATGCGAAGGCTTCGACTGACCGTTAAGCGCTACAGTTCCTACACAGCCTGTAACCTTCGACACCCCTCTCCGACCCTAGCAGTCGATCGGCCAATCCGCCACGCTGGCCGTGAGCCGACAGGTCAGCTAGCATCGCTTTTTGTTTCTGCCAGGATAGCCGCCCATGAAAATCGTCTCATTCAACATCAACGGCCTGCGTGCCAGACCTCATCAGTTGGCGGCACTGATTGAAAAACATCAGCCGGATGTGATCGGTCTGCAGGAAACCAAAGTCTCGGACGAGCAATTTCCCCAGGCTGACATCGAAGCCTTGGGCTATCACGTGCATTTCCACGGGCAGAAAGGCCACTACGGAGTCGCCCTGCTCTCGCGTCAGGCGCCGCTGACGCTGCACAAGGGGTTCGATACCGATGACGAAGACGCACAGAAGCGCTTTATCTGGGGCACGTTTGCCGACGCCAATGGCCAGCCAGTGACCATCATGAACGGCTACTTCCCTCAGGGTGAAAGCCGCGACCACCCGACCAAATTCCCGGCCAAGGAACGTTTCTACAACGACCTGCAACAGCTGCTGGAAAGTCAGTTCCAAAACGATCAGCCATTGGTGGTGATGGGTGACGTGAACATTTCCCCGGAAGACTGCGACATTGGCATCGGCCCGGACAACGCCAAGCGCTGGCTGAAAACCGGCAAATGCAGCTTCTTGCCTGAAGAGCGCGAATGGATGGCGCGCCTGAAAAACTGGGGCCTGGTGGACAGCTTTCGTCACCTGTATCCAGAAGTGGTCGACCGCTTCAGCTGGTTCGATTACCGCAGCCGTGGCTTCGAAGATGAGCCCAAGCGCGGTCTGCGCATCGATTTGATCATGGCGTCCCATGGCCTGCAGCCGCGGATCAAAGCGGCCGGTGTGGATTACGACCTGCGCGCCATGGAAAAACCGTCGGACCATGCGCCGATCTGGCTGGAGTTGAACTGAACTGAACAAATAACTTAGGAGCTGACTTGTCTGCGATCGGTCCGGGGTCGCGTCCGACCGAAGCAGTCGCAAAATGGCTGAATTCACCACCGAATGAAGGTCCTCCGGCCCTTATCGCAGACAAGTCAGCTCCTACAGACCGCGACAGCGTGGCTGTCGAAGACGATCTACACATACACACGTTTCTAGTTGCCCAGCAGTGCTGTCATATTTCAGCAATCATCCTGACTTAATCTCCCGGCACTTTCTTGTCTATATAAGGTGCCGCACATGCTGTGCGCTCTGTTCACCGGCAAACCCCGCCACCGCGCCGCATGTGTGCTTTTTGGCTTGCTTTGCAACGCCCTGTCCGGCTCGGTTTTCGCTGCATTGCCCTTGCCTGCCGAAGGCGTTCCGGTGTTGCGCATCCAGGGTTCGAATACCATCGACGCCACACTGGGTCCGGCACTGGTCGAAGGTTTACTGCAAGCCGAAGGTTTGCAAGCCGTGCGCATCGAACCCGGTGCCAATGAGAACGAACAACGGGTGGTCGGCCACACCGATAGCGGACGGACGGTATTGATCGAGGTTGCGGCCCATGGTTCGGGCACCGGCTTCACCGCCCTGAAAGCCGCCAAAGCCGATCTGGCCGCCTCTTCGCGCCCGATCAAAGACAGCGAACTGACAGACCTCGCCACTCTGGGTGACCTGAGAAACCGCAAAGCCGAACAAGTCATCGCCATCGACGGCGTGGCAGTGATCCTCCATCCAGGCAACCCCTTGCATCAGTTGAATACCGAACAACTGGCGCAGATTTTTTCGGGAGAAGTCCACACCTGGGAAGAGCTCGGCGGTACCGGTGGTGCGATTCACGTATATGCCCGTGATGACCAGTCAGGCACCTTCGATACCTTCAAGGAGCTGGTGCTGCTCAAGTACGGTAAAACCCTGGCCCGCGACGCCAAGCGTTTCGAGTCCAGCGAGCAACTGTCCGATGAGGTCAGCCAGGACCGTGGAGGCATTGGTTTTATTGGCCTGCCTTATGTAAGACGGGCCCAGGCGGTCGCGATTGTCGACGGCGACTCGAAACCGATGTTGCCGACCGTTAGCCTGATCGCCACCGAAGATTATCCGTTGTCGCGGCGCCTGTATTTCTACCTGCCGCCCCTGGGGCATCAACTATGGGCCGAGGCACTAGTGAAATTCGCGCAAAGCGCCAAGGGCCAGGCCATCGTCGCCAATAGCGGTTTCATCGCCCAGACCGTGCAGGCGATCAAGGTCCAGGCCTCAGCCGAGATGCCGCCCGACTATCAAACGATCGTCAAGCAAGCACAGCGTCTGTCGGTCAACTTCCGTTTCGCCCAAGGCAGCGCCACCCTGGATAACAAGGCACAACGCGATCTGAAGCGAGTGCTGGATTACCTCAAGGCTCACGACAAGTTGAACAATTACGTCACGTTGGTAGGTTTTGGCGATGCCAAGAGCGATCCGGCGCGGGCAGCGTTGTTGTCCAAGCTGCGAGCCATGGCGGTGAGGCGGGAATTGGTCAGGAACGGGGTGAACTTTCGCGAAATTCGGGGTTTTGGTGAGGAAATGCCGGTTGCAGCCAACAACGCTGACGAAGGCCGGATCAAGAATCGACGGGTGGAGGTTTGGGTTTATTGAACCGGCGCATGCCCGCGCAGAACGCGGGCATGCGCTATCGGCTATCAGTGACGCTCGCTACGCAGCATTTCCTTGGGCACGTATTTGCCGATCTCGAACTTGCCAATCGCAGCGCGGTGCACTTCATCCGGGCCATCGGCCAGACGTAGCGTGCGCTGCATCGCGTACATGTACGCCAGCGGGAAATCGTTGGAAACCCCTGCTCCGCCGTGCATCTGAATCGCCCTGTCGATGACGCACAATGCCACGTTCGGTGCAACCACCTTGATCTGGGCGATTTCGCTTTTCGCGACCTTATTGCCGACGGTGTCCATCATGTACGCGGCTTTGAGGGTCAGCAGCCGCGCCATGTCGATCTCCATCCGCGAGTCGGCAATGATGTCGACGTTGCCGCCCAGGCGCGCCAATGGCCGACCGAATGCGGTGCGACTGATGGCGCGTTTGCACATCAGTTCCAGTGCCCGCTCCGCCATGCCGATAGACCGCATGCAGTGGTGAATCCGGCCCGGCCCGAGCCGACCTTGGGCGATCTCGAAACCGCGACCTTCACCCAACAGCACGTTCTCGTAAGGTACCCGGACGTTCTCGAACAATACCTCGGCGTGACCGTGTGGCGCATCGTCGTAACCGAACACCGGTAGCGGACGGACGATTTTCACGCCGGGTGCATCCGTCGGCACTAGAATCATTGAGTGTTGCTGATGACGCGGGCCGTCCGGATTGCTCAGGCCCATGAAAACCATGATCTTGCAACGCGGGTCGCAAGCGCCCGAGGTCCACCATTTGCGGCCGTTAATCACCCATTCGTCGCCGACACGTTCAGCGCGGGCAGCCATATTGGTGGCATCGGAGGACGCTACGTCGGGCTCGGTCATGGCGAAAGCTGAACGGATGTCGCCGCGCAACAGCGGTTCAAGCCATCGTTGTTTCTGCTCTTCGTTGGCATAGCGCACCAGCACTTCCATGTTGCCGGTGTCTGGCGCGGAGCAGTTGAACGGCTCCGGTCCGAGCAACGAACGGCCCATGATTTCGGCCAGCGGTGCGTATTCCAGATTGGTAAGACCTGCACCGAGTTCCGATTCCGGCAGGAACAGGTTCCACAAGCCCTCGGCTTTGGCCTTGAGTTTGAGTTCTTCCATGATCGCCGTCGGCTGCCAGCGATCACCCTCGGCGACCTGACGTTCGAATATGGCTTCTGCCGGGTAGACATAGGTGTCCATGAACGCAGTCACGCGCTCACGCAGTTCCTGAACCTTGGGGGAGTAAGCGAAATCCATGAGCAGCTACCTTCTGAAGGAGGTTGGTGAGGTCATGAAATGGATGCTAGATCAGCGATGAAAATTTATCTAACCTATTCTCAGCGTGTATAAACATTCATAACCGATATATGATCGGCCAACGCAATGTCACAACAAAAACAGCACGAGAGCGCAATGGAATGAATCTGAGCAAGGTCGACCTCAACCTCTTTATTGTCTTCGATGCCATCTACACCGAAGCCAATCTGACCCGCGCCGGACAAATTGTCGGCATCACCCAGCCTGCGGTTTCCAACGCTCTGGCCCGACTGCGGGAGACCTTCAATGACCCGCTTTTCGTGCGCACTGCTCAAGGCATGGTGCCCACGCCCATGGCTCAGAACATTATCGGGCCGGTGCGCAACGCCCTGTCATTGCTGCGGGTCTCGGTGCAGGAAAGCCGGATCTTCAACCCGTTGCAGGCCAACAAGACCTACCGCATCAGCATGACTGACCTGACCGAAGCCGTGATCCTGCCACCGCTGTTTCAGCGCCTGCGACGGCTGGCCCCAACCGTGATTATCGAGAGCTTTCTGTCCAAACGCCGCGAGACCACCAAGGAACTGGCGGCCGGCCGCCTGGACTTCGCCGTCGATGCCCCGCTCAACACTGACCCCCAGGTCCGTCACGTCAAGCTGATGGAAGACAAATACGTCTGCGCCATGCGCAAGGGTCATCCGCTGGCAACCAAAGACAAATTCAGCCTCGACGATTATCTGTCACTGACCCACATCCATATCTCCAGCCGCCGCAGTGGCCTGGGGCATGTCGATCTGGCGTTGGGCAAGATGGGCATTCAGCGCAAAATCGCGCTGCGCTCGCAGCATTATCTGATGGCTTCGCAAGTGCTGCAGCAGACCGACATGGTCATGACCGTGCCGGAACGCTTCGCCAGACGCCACGACCTGCACTACGTCAATTTGCCGGTCAACGATGTACCCTCCGTGGAAACTCACCTTTACTGGCACGAAAGCACCGATCAGGATCCGGCCAATCGCTGGATGCGCGAGCAGATGATAGAGCTTTGTCAGCTGGTAACGGCGCAGGAAAAGAAGCTAGATAAAGCTTTAGACATCAACCTCAAGTGACTGATAAATAGTTATTTATTCTTGATACTTAAAGCTGTTTCTAGAATAGCTGCCACTCGGTTTGCTCCTTCCACGAAGCAGCGAAAACTCATGAAGGTCCGGCAGACTGCTTGACGTATACGTCAAGCACGCCGTAGGTTAACCACAAGTTCAACCTTGAGCGCCTTCATGAGCAGCCAGACTTACAGCATCTCCGACCTCGCGCGCGAGCTCGACATCACCACCCGCGCTATTCGTTTCTATGAAGAACAAGGCCTGCTCGCCCCCGAGCGGCGCGGCCTTGAACGCATCTATTCGGCCCGCGACAAAGTCAGCCTCAAGCTGATCCTGCGTGGCAAACGTATCGGTTTTTCCCTGGCCGAATGCCGCGAATTGATCGAGCTGTACGACCCGCGCGGCGACAATCAAAAGCAGTTGAACACCATGCTCGGCAAAATCGGTGAACGCCGCAATCAGCTGGAACAACAACTTCTGGACATCCAGCAGATGCAGCTGGAATTAGACACCGCCGAAGAGCGCTGCATGTCCGCACTGGAAAGAACTCTTAAAGATCATGATGTTACCGAGTAAATCTCGAATAATTCTAAGGTCTCGAACAACTCCAAGGTGATGCCATGCCCCTGCCTCAACATGTACGTCTGGTGGAAGTCGGTCCTCGTGATGGTCTGCAGAATGAAGCCAAGCCCATCAGCGTCGCGGATAAGGTGCAACTGGTCGATGAGCTGACAGCGGCGGGCCTGAGCTATATCGAAGTCGGCAGTTTTGTCTCGCCCAAATGGGTGCCACAAATGGCCGGCTCCGCTGAAGTCTTCGCCCGGATTCAACGCAAGGCAGATGTCACCTACGCTGCGCTGGCGCCCAATCTGAGAGGTTTTGAAGACGCCCTTGCCTCCGGCGTTACAGAGGTCGCGGTATTCGCCGCGGCGTCCGAAGCCTTCTCCCAGCGCAACATCAATTGCTCGATCAGCGAGAGCCTGGAGCGCTTCGTCCCCATCATGGAAGCTGCTCGCATGCATGGCATTCGTGTGCGCGGTTACGTGTCCTGTGTGCTGGGTTGCCCGTACGAAGGCCAGGTCGCGCCGGAACAAGTCGCCTCGGTTGCTAATGAGCTGTTCGCCATGGGCTGCTATGAAATATCCCTCGGCGACACCATCGGCACCGGCACACCAGGCGCAACCCGCTCACTGTTCGAAACGGTCGCAGGGAAAATCCCCCGAGGCAAGCTGGCGGGCCACTTCCATGACACCTATGGGCAGGCGCTGGCCAACATCTACGCCAGCCTGCTCGAAGGCATTCAGGTGTTCGACAGCTCCATCGCCGGGCTCGGCGGTTGCCCGTACGCCAAGGGCGCCAGCGGCAATGTTGCCACCGAAGATGTGCTGTACATGCTCAACGGCCTGGGGGTCGAGACCGGCATCGACATGGACCGTTTGATCGCAGCCGGTCAACGAATCTGTGACGTGTTGGGCCGCCCCACCGGTTCGCGGGTAGCGAAGGCGCGATCGGCGAGTTGAGTGTTACCGTTCCGACACAAAGCCACGCAGAAGCGGGTAACACGGAAACAATTTCTGATAATTTTTATCGACCTCGTCGATCAGTTTTTTTCAAGACATTGATTTTAAAGGGCTTTATAAAGCTGGCACGGCTTCTGCTATAGTTCCTGTACAACAAAAATAAAAAAACAAAGCAGCAACCCAATAAAAACAATACGTATCGGCTCTGACACAACAAGAACAACACGGACAGAGACGCAGCTAACAGATTTTTTTGGAGTGGATGGCTTTTCAGGGATTTCGATCCCGCAACCGGGCAGAGAATAATAAAACTACCTCAGGTAGCTCCCGAACTGGTTGGATCACTATTGATAAAGGCAGCGTCAGCGCTCAAAAAAATACGTTTGCTCTTGATCCCGGATGGGGATCGATTAAAACCGCGGTAGTAAGGGACCGGTCGCCAAAAACAACAACAGGCCACCCTAGAACAATAAAAAAAAGAGCATGCAAAAACCTTGAAGGGGAGCCCAGGCTCCCCTTCGTGCTATCTGGCGTTTGATAAATTCTGCGTTGATCACAAGCGCCCTTCCATCAAACAACCTGTAAATCATTGATAAATAAAATATAGTTCTTAAGTCCTGCACCGATCTAATGTAGGAGCTGACTTGTCTGCGATCCGTCCGGGGTCGCGCTCGACCGAAGCGCTGGCAAAAATGGTGAATTCACCACCGCTGGAAGGTCCTTCGGCCCTTATCGCAGACAAGTCAGCTCCTACGCCCTCCGGGCAGAATCGGGTCCCAGTTTGCTGCGCGACAGCGCGGGATCTCCTACATTTCCCACCCTCAAACTACGCCCCACCAATTGACAGCCATTACCCGACAGGTTTACGTTAACGTAAAGGTGAATACACAACCTCAAACAATAAATAGGAAAGGTAAAAAGCATGAGCTACCCGAGCCTGAACTTCGCCCTCGGCGAAACCATCGACATGCTGCGCGACCAGGTTCAGGCCTTTGTCGCGGCAGAAATCTCGCCCCGCGCAGCGCAAATCGACAAAGACAACCTGTTCCCCGCTGACCTGTGGCGCAAATTCGGTGACATGGGTTTGCTCGGCATCACCGTTGACGAAGAATACGGCGGTGCGGGCATGGGCTATCTGGCCCATGTGGTGGCCATGGAAGAAATCAGCCGTGGCTCAGCGTCGGTCGCCCTCTCCTACGGCGCTCACTCCAATCTGTGCGTCAACCAGATCAACCGCAACGGCAACCCCGAGCAGAAAGCCAAATACCTGCCCAAACTGATCAGCGGCGAACACGTGGGCGCCCTGGCCATGAGCGAGCCCAATGCCGGTTCCGACGTGGTGTCGATGAAGCTGCGTGCCGACAAGCGCGGCGATCATTACGTACTCAATGGCAGCAAAACTTGGATCACCAACGGCCCGGATGCCAACACCTACGTGATCTACGCCAAAACCGACCTGGAGAAGGCCGCCAAGGGCATCAGCGCCTTCATCGTCGAGCGCGACTGGAAGGGATTTTCCCGCAGCAGCAAATTCGACAAGCTCGGCATGCGCGGCTCCAACACCTGCGAGCTGTTTTTCGATGACGTCGAGGTCCCGGAAGAAAACCTGCTCGGTCCGCTGAACGGCGGCGTCAAAGTGCTGATGAGCGGCCTCGATTACGAACGTGTCGTGCTCTCCGGCGGCCCGACCGGGATCATGCAAGCCTGCATGGACGTGGTGCTGCCTTACATTCACGACCGTAAACAGTTCGGCCAGAGCATCGGCGAGTTCCAGCTGATTCAGGGCAAAGTCGCCGACATGTATACCCAACTCAACGCCAGCCGTGCGTATCTGTATGCCGTGGCCCGAGCCTGCGAGCGCGGCGAAACCACGCGCAAGGACGCCGCCGGGGTGATTCTGTACAGCGCCGAACGCGCCACGCAAATGGCCTTGGACACCATCCAGATCCTGGGCGGCAATGGCTACATCAATGAGTTCCCGGCCGGTCGCCTGCTGCGTGACGCCAAGCTGTATGAGATCGGCGCTGGCACCAGTGAGATTCGCCGCATGCTGATCGGTCGCGAGCTGTTTAACGAAACGCGCTGAGTCTATTCGACCTTTTGGAGTGCCTCATGGCCATCCTGCACAGCCTACTCAATACGCGCTCGCCGGAATTCGCGGTCAACAGCGCGGCGATGTTGAAACACGTCGAGGGCCTGCGCCAGTTGCTCGCCCAGGTTCATCAAGGCGGCGGCCCAAAAGCCCAGGAACGTCATACTTCGCGCGGCAAATTGCTGCCCCGCGAGCGGATCAATCGCCTGCTCGATGTCGGCTCGCCCTTCCTTGAAATTGGCCAATTGACCGCTTACGAGGTGTACGGCGAAGACGTACCAGCAGCGGGCTTGATCGTCGGCATCGGCCGGGTCGAAGGCGTCGAATGCATGATCGTCGCCAACGATGCCACGGTAAAAGGCGGTTCGTACTACCCGCTGACGGTGAAAAAACACCTGCGAGCGCAAACCATCGCTCAGCAAAACCGCCTGCCGTGCATCTATCTGGTGGACTCCGGCGGCGCCAACCTGCCACGTCAGGATGAAGTGTTCCCCGACCGCGAGCACTTCGGGCGGATCTTCTTCAATCAGGCGAACATGAGCGCCGTGGGCATTGCGCAGATCGCCGTGGTCATGGGGTCCTGCACGGCGGGTGGCGCTTATGTGCCCGCCATGGCCGATGAAGCGATCATGGTTCGCCAGCAGGCAACGATTTTCCTCGCCGGCCCGCCGCTGGTGAAAGCCGCGACCGGTGAAGTGGTCAGCGCCGAAGACCTGGGTGGCGCCGACGTGCATTGCAAGATTTCCGGGGTCGCCGACCATTACGCCGATAGCGATGTACACGCTCTGGCCCTGGCCCGACGTAGCATCGCCAACCTCAACTGGCGCAAGCAGGGTGTGCTCAATACCCTGGCTCCCATCGCTCCGTTGTATGGCCCTGACGAGTTGTACGGCGTGATCCCGGCTGACGCGAAACAACCGTTCGATGTGCGCGAGGTGATTGCGCGGCTGGTGGACGGTTCGGTGTTCGATGAGTTCAAGGCGCTGTTCGGCAGCACGCTGGTCTGCGGTTTTGCCCATCTGCACGGCTACCCGATCGCCGTTCTGGCCAACAACGGCATCCTCTTCGCTGAGTCGGCGCAGAAAGGCGCGCACTTCATCGAACTCGCCTGCCAGCGCGGCATCCCCTTGTTGTTTCTGCAAAACATCACCGGGTTCATGGTCGGCCAGAAGTACGAAGCCGGCGGCATCGCCAAGCACGGCGCCAAGCTGGTCACTGCGGTGGCCTGCGCCAAGGTGCCGAAGTTCACCGTGATCATTGGCGGCAGTTTCGGTGCCGGTAACTACGGCATGTGCGGTCGCGCCTACGACCCACGGTTTCTATGGATGTGGCCCAACGCACGGATCGGCGTGATGGGCGGCGAACAAGCCGCAGGTGTGCTGGTGCAGGTCAAACGCGAGCAGGCCGAGCGTAGCGGTCATGGCTTCAGCCCTGAGCAGGAAGCCGAGATCAAACAGCCGATTCTCGATCAGTACGAGCATCAGGGGCATCCTTATTACTCCAGCGCCCGCTTATGGGACGACGGCGTCATCGACCCCGCGCAGACCCGTGACATCCTGGCCCTGGCCTTGTCCGCATCGCTGAATGCGCCTATCGAACCGAGCACATTCGGCGTGTTCCGGATGTAATCGGGCCTCGCCAAAGGAGTGAACATGACCGATTTCCACACCCTCGAACTGCATAAAGACCCACGGGGTTTTGCCACGCTCTGGCTAAACCGTGCGGACAAGAACAACGCCTTCAATGCGCAGATGATTCGTGAACTGATCATCGCCCTGGATCATGTGCAAGCCGACGCCAGCCTGCGCTTTATGGTGATCCGTGGCCGTGGCAAACACTTCAGTGCCGGCGCCGATCTGGCCTGGATGCAGCAATCGGCGAATCTGGACTACAACACCAACCTCGACGATGCCCGCGAGTTGGCCGAGCTGATGTACAACCTCGCCAAACTGAAGATCCCGACCCTGGCGGTGGTGCAAGGTGCAGCCTACGGCGGGGCCTTGGGTCTGATCAGTTGCTGCGACATGGCGATTGGCACCGAGGATGCGCAATTTTGCCTGTCGGAAGTGCGCATCGGTCTGGCTCCGGCAGTGATCAGCCCGTTCGTGGTGCAAGCCATCGGTGAGCGCGCGGCACGTCGTTATTCCTTGACTGCCGAGCGCTTCACTGGCCGGCGCGCGCAGGAAATCGGCCTGCTTGCCGAGTGCTATCCGGTTGCCGAGTTCGAACAGCAAGTCAGCCAGTGGATCGACAATCTGCTGCTCAACAGCCCGCAAGCGATGCGCGCCAGCAAAGATCTGCTGCGTGAGGTGGGCAACGGTGCACTGACCCCTGCCCTGCGCCGTTACTGCGAAAACGCCATTGCCCGCATCCGCGTCAGCCCCGAAGGTCAGGAAGGTTTGCGTGCCTTTCTGGAGAAACGCGCACCCAGCTGGCAGTCCGAAAGCGCCGAAGCCCCTCAGCCCGCACAACAAAACAAGAACAAGAAGGAACCGCGCCCATGAGCGCTCCACTGAATCCGGCTCCGCTGTTGACACGCATTCTGGTCGCCAACCGGGGCGAAATCGCTTGCCGCATCATGCGCACCGCCAAGGCGCTGGGGCTGTCCACCGTTGCCGTACACAGCGCCACTGACCGCGACGCCCGGCACAGCCGCGAAGCGGATATTCGTGTTGATCTGGGCGGTAGCAAGGCGGCGGACAGCTACCTGCTGATCGACAAATTGATCGCCGCCGCCAAGGCCAGTGGCGCCCAGGCGATCCATCCCGGTTATGGCTTTTTGTCCGAAAACGCAGGGTTCGCCCGCGCCATCGAAAACGCCGGACTGATCTTCCTCGGCCCGCCCGCCTCGGCTATCGACGCCATGGGCAGCAAATCCGCCGCCAAGGCCTTGATGGAAGACGCCGGCGTGCCGCTGGTACCGGGTTATCACGGCGAAGCACAGGACGTTGAAACCTTCCGCATCGCCGCTGAGCGCATCGGTTATCCGGTGTTGCTCAAAGCCACGGCGGGTGGCGGCGGCAAAGGCATGAAGGTGGTGGAACAGGTCAGCGAACTGGCTGAAGCCCTGGCCTCGGCCCAACGTGAAGCGAAGTCATCGTTCGGCGACTCGCGGATGCTGGTGGAGAAATACCTGCTCAAGCCACGTCACGTGGAAATCCAGGTGTTTGCCGATCAACATGGCAACTGCCTGTACTTGAATGAGCGCGACTGCTCGATCCAGCGTCGCCATCAAAAAGTCGTCGAAGAAGCCCCGGCACCCGGTCTCAGCCCTGAGCTGCGTCGCGCCATGGGCGAAGCGGCGGTGCGTGCCGCGCAGACCATCGGTTACGTCGGCGCAGGCACGGTGGAGTTTCTGCTGGATTCACGCGGCGAATTCTTCTTTATGGAGATGAACACCCGGCTGCAAGTCGAACACCCGGTCACTGAAGCCATCACTGGACTGGATCTGGTGGCCTGGCAGATTCGCGTGGCTCAGGGTGAGGCGCTGCCGATCACCCAGGCGCAGGTGCCGCTGATCGGCCACGCCATCGAAGTGCGGCTGTACGCCGAAGACCCTGCCAACGATTTCCTGCCAGCCACCGGCACCCTGGAGATCTACCGTGAGTCCGCTGCCGGTCCCGGTCGCCGTGTGGACAGCGGTGTGGCTGAAGGCGACAGCGTGTCACCGTTCTACGATCCGATGCTCGGAAAACTGATCGCCTGGGGCGAAAACCGCGAACAGGCGCGTCTGCGGCTGCTGGCGATGCTCGATGAGTTCGCTATCGGCGGGCTGAAAACCAACCTGGCGTTCCTGCGCCGTATCGTCGCCCACCCGGCGTTTGCGGCGGCGGAGCTGGATACCGGATTCATTCCGCTCTATCAGGAACAGTTGCTGCCGCCGGCCAGCGAGCTGTCGGCCGAGTTTTGGCAGGCCGCAGGTGAGGCGTTCAGCCAAAGCCAGCCGAGCCATATTCGTCAGGATGACCTGCATTCCCCGTGGGCCAACAACAGGGGTTTTCGCGCCGGTCTGCCGACAGAAATCGCCCTGCACTTGAGCTGCAGTGGTCAGAAAAAAGTGATCCAGCTGCGCAACAGCAGCGGGTCTGTGGCTGAACTGCGCGGCGAACAGCTGCTGATCGAACACGACGGCGTACGCCGCCAGCACCTTGCGATCCGCCGTGGCGACACGCTGTATCTGCACTGGCAAGGTGAGCTGCAGACGGTCAGGCGCCTCGATCCGATTGCCGAAGTTGAAGCCAGCCACACCCATCAGGGTGGCCTGACCGCGCCCATGAACGGCAGCATCGTGCGGGTACTGGTCGAGGTCGGCCAAACCATCGACCTCGGTGCGCAGTTGGTGGTGCTTGAAGCCATGAAGATGGAACACAGCATCCGAGCAGCCCATGCTGGAGTGGTCAAGGCGCTGTATTGCGTCGAAGGCGAGATGGTCAGCGAAGGGGCGGTATTGGTGGAGCTGGAAGAGGCCTAAGAGGCCGCCATTCGCAGGCAAGCCTGCGAACGCGGTGTGCCTGGCACACCGCGGTGTATCAGGCTGCGTTCAACCGCTCCATCGCCAGCATGTCGGCCACTGCCGTGGTGTTGCGCCCTTCTCCTTCGGCGCGCAGGAAGATCTGGCGCAAGGTTTCGCCGATGCCTTCCACATGCAGTTGCACCTGCTCGGCAGTCCCACCGTTGTACTCGTAGGACACATCGATGATGCCACCGGCATTAATCGCGTAATCCGGTGCGTGCAGGCAGCCACGGCGCCAGAGTTCTTCAGCGTGGCCAGGGCGGGCCAGTTGATTGTTCGCCGCACCGGCGATCACCGGAGCGCGCAAGACTTGCAGGGTTTGATCATTGATGATCGCGCCCATGGCGCAAGGTGCGAACACATCGACATCCAGACCATAGATTTCTTCCTGGCTCACGCCATGGGCGCCCAACTCGTCGATGGCGCGCCGCACGTTACGCTCCTGAATATCGCTGACCCACAGCTCAGCCCCGGCCGCGTGCAGTTGCTGCGCCAGATTGAAACCCACTTGCCCGACGCCTTGAATCGCCACCCTCAAGCCGTTGAGCCGATCACTGCCAAAACGCTGCAACACCGCCTCACTCAAACCGATGAACACACCTTTTGCGGTAGACGGCGACGGATCGCCGCTGCGAACCCCGCCACCCACTGCTTCTCGCTCGCCCGCGCCCACCACATGACGCGTGCGTTTGCCGATGGCGGCCATTTCCGCAACGCCAGTGCCAGAGTCGGCCGCAGTGATGTAGCGCCCGCCCAGACGCTCGACGAATTCCCCCATGGCGTGCAGCAGCGCATCATTCTTGTCGCGGTGCGGGTCGGCGATGATCACCGCTTTACCGCCACCCAGCGGCAGACCGGCCAGCGCGGATTTGTAGGTCATGCCCCGAGACAGGCGCAACACATCGCTCAGCGCCTGCTGCTCATCGGCATAGGGCCACATGCGGCAGCCACCGAGGGCTGGACCGAGCCGGGTGTTGTGCACGGCAATAATGGCTTTAAGGCCGGTGGCCTTGTCATGGCAGAACACCACTTGCTCGTGTTGATCGAATTCCTGGTGCGAGAAAATCGGCATTTCAGTTCCTCTGAGGTGCTTGTTGTTATTTTCAATGCGGTGTCGAGACGGGATGCTCAGTCGTCACAGAGCAAAATTCTGCCTGTAGGGCGTGGGCTTTTTCTTTCTAAATGAATGGGAATCTGCTGAGATTCGGCATGAACGCTTCCATAAAAACAAAAACCCGGGTCAATTCATGCAAATCAAACTAAGTCCCATTGACCGCAAGATTCTCCGCCTGCTGCAACACGATGCCGACTTGTCCGCTGCAGAGATCGCCGAGCGTGTGGAGTTATCGCAATCGCCTTGTTGGCGGCGAATTCATCGTCTTGAGGAAGAAGGCGTGATCGAACGCAGGGTCGCCCTGCTCAACCCGAAAAAACTCGGGCTGACCATGACAGTGTTCGTCGATGTGAAGTTGTCCGGGCACGGCCGGCGTCATTTGGCCGAATTCGAAGAGGCCATCATCGGTTACCCCGAAGTATTGGAGTGCTACACCATGGCCGGGAATATGGATTTTCTGTTGAAGGTGGTGGTCCAGGACATTGCCAGCTACGAACGGTTTTTGCGCGACCATCTGCTGCAGAAACCCCACGTCCAGGAAGCCCACTCGAACATCGCCATGAGCGAAGTGAAACGGACCACGGAGTTGCCGTTGGATTAGGGCGGCGCCGATAGGCTTGAATACTATTTTCCAAACGGGCAGGAAAAAACATTTGACTTTCAAATGATAATGATTATTATTGCGACAACTGATCGCGAGATCAGCCCGGTAACCCGGGAGCCTTAGGTCGGCTCTCGGATTATCTCCTCATCAGGCTAATCACGGTTTTGACCCGGCTTTTTGCCGGGTCTTTTTTTGTTTCTTGCCGATGCGTGTACAGTACCGCCCTAAGTTGGTACCACCGTACTCAGGATATAACCGTGACTCAGACCTCTCTCAAAATCAGCGCCGATTTCGACAGCGGCAACATCGAAGTGCTCGACGCCAGCAATCCCACACTTGTAAAGCTGGCGATCCGCCCCGACACACAAAGCCCGCACTTCCAGTGGTTTCACTTCAAGGTCGAGAACCTGCAAGTGGGCCACGAGCATGCCTTCAGCCTGACCAACGCCGGACAGTCGAGCTACAACCGCGCCTGGAGCGGTTATCAAGCAGTGGCCTCGTACGATCATGAAAACTGGTTTCGCGTGCCGACCACCTTTGACGGCACCGCCCTGAATTTCAGCCTTGCACCGACCGAATCGCAGGTCTACTTCGCCTACTTCGAACCCTACAGCCGCCAACGCCATGACTGGCTGATCGAGCAGGCTGTGAGCAAAGCCGGCACCGAGTTGATCGCCACCGGCAAGAGCGTCGAAGGTCGCGACATTCAATTGCTGCGCAAAGGTGATGGCGCTGCCGGCAAACGCAAGATCTGGATCATTGCCCAGCAACATCCCGGCGAGCACATGGCTGAATGGTTCATGGAAGGTCTGATCGAGCGTTTGCAGGAGAAAAACGACCCGGTCATGAGCCAATTGCTGGCCGCCGCCGACTTGTATCTGGTGCCGCACATGAACCCGGATGGTTCCTTCCACGGTCACCTGCGCACCAACGCCAAGGGCAAAGACCTCAACCGCGCCTGGCAGGATTCCAGCGCAGAACTCAGCCCGGAAGTGTTTTTCGTCCAGCAGCAGATGGAAAAATACGGCGTCGATCTGTTCCTCGACGTCCACGGTGATGAAGAAATCCCCTACGTCTTCACCGCCGCCTGCGAAGGCAATCCCGGCTACACCCCGCACCAGCAGCAACTGGAAGAACACTTCCGCCGCCGCTTGAGCGAAGTCACCCGTGATTTCCAGACCCGTTACGGCTACCCACGCGCTCACGCCGGCCAAGCCAACATGAACCTGGCCTGCAACAGCATTGGTGAACGTTATAAATGCCTGGCCCTGACCCTGGAAATGCCATTCAAGGACAACGACGACGCACCAGACCTAGTGACAGGCTGGTCGGGCAAACGCTCGAAACAACTGGCCAAGGATGTACTGACCACCGTGTCGGAAATGATCCCGATTTTGCGCTGAACCTGCAGCCCTCTTCGCGAATCGCTTGATGCGGACTGCCTGACACAGCGCCTTGGTTTGTTGCTGTCAGTCCTTGCCGCGCAGCATGCTGCCCAGCACCTCGTCGCGACGGATCCAGCCATGGAATAACGCGGCCGCCAGGTGCAGCAGAATGGTCAGGAAAAACAGGTAAGCCAGATACCTGTGGGCCTTGCGCAAAAAGGCAAAGGTGCTGGCGTTGGCCGGCACGATGGAGGGCAGTTGCAGCGAGCTGCCCAGCATCACCGGATCACCTGCCGCCGAGATCATCGCCCAGCCAATCAACGGCATCACTAACATCAACGCGTACAGCAGGTAGTGCGACAGTTTCGCCGCCAGCGCTTGCCAGCCCGGCAAATCGGCGGGCAACGGTGGCGTGCGGGTGGAGAAACGTACCACCAGGCGCACGATGACCAGCAGCAAAATGGCGATGCCCAGCGGCTTGTGGATGTTCACCAGCCATTCATGGCGTTGCGACACTGAAGCGACCATCCCCGCGCCGATAAACAGCATCGACAAGATCATCAGTGCCATCAACCAATGCAGCAGGCGCGCCAGGGGGGCGAAATGGGTGGGTTGGGCATTCATTGTTTTGGCTCCTGAGTCGAGGCGGACTTGGGCAACTGGTCCACTTCACTGGTCCGGCGCAGGTAAGAATCGGCGTAAGCCGCTGAACGGGCCGCCAACAGCGGGTCGTCGGAGCCTTCGATACCGCTCGGTAGAACCAGTGGATCGTAATTGACGTCACGGCAGTCGCCGTTGAGTTGCGGCTGAGTACTGTCCAGCACCAACGTTCCGGCATTGACCGTACGGTGATCATCGAGCCAGGGCTTGCTGGCGTCATCGGTCGGGTCGCCGGCGTTGGCCAGGGTAAAGATCAAGTCCCAGCGCAGGGGACCGGCCGCCAGATGCTGGTTCAAGTCCCGCTCAAGAAAATCCTTGTCCTCGGGGGCCTGCGCCTCCGGTTCGTCCTCGTCTACCGGGACCATGCTCCAGCGCACCGCCTGACGTTTGCCCGCGGCGTTCACCAGATAAAACGCATTGATGCTGTTATAGGTTTCGGTGGTATAGCTGGCCGAGGGTTTGGCGGTCTTGATCCAGGCCAGAAACGGTGCGGATTCCGGGTGCGAAGCAAAGAACGCTGGCGGCTTGCTCGGGTCCGGTTTGCCGGTCGCGGGGTCCGGAGCGGTGGCTTTAAGCATGCCGTAGAACGCCTCGGGAGTGCCTACCGGGAATACCGGCATGCTGTTCATCCCGGTGCGCCATTGCTGACCATTGGCCAGTTTGAAGCGTAGGGCCATGCTGCGGATGGGCACCGCGCTGTCAGGCGAATACGGATTCCCTGTAGGCAAGGCGAAGCGGCCGACCACAGGCGTACGCGTCGCGCTGAGCACTTGCGCGCTGGAAAACTCGGCGGCGGCGCCGTTGCTTTCGAAGTAACCTGCAACGCAGACGCCTTTCGAATGGTTGCGTCGAAAGCCCGGATGCGTGCCGTTGTTGTGTTCAAGGGTGTCGACGAGAACCTTGGGGGTCAGGCGTTGTGGGTCCAGGTAACCGCCCACGTAAGCGAACAGGCCAGCGGCAGCTAGCACCACCAGAGCAATGCCGGCCAGGCGAAAGGTCGTGCTCGCGGCATTCAAGGGCGGCTTTTGCTGCCGCGATTGAGGCGGTAAACGGTCAACCATGAAGAACTCCAGGGCCGTCGGCCTCAGGGTGAAGGAGCTGTGGGACGCAGGCGCTGGAGCTTTATTCCATCAGGCAGGTTTTATTTTTTCAGGGCGGGAATAACCTCAGTGCACAGGCGTCTCTCTGGTCACACGATCTGAACTGATCATAGTTGCTGACTTGGAACCCGCAGGCCCATGAACGAAATCGACGACCAACTACGCGAGTTATTACCGCGAATACGGCGCTTCGCAGTCTGGCTGACCCGGGACCCGAGCAGCGCTGACGACCTGGTGCAATCGAGCCTGGAAAAGGCCCTGTCCCGCTGGGCGGACAAACGCCCGGAAGGCGATCTGCGCGCCTGGTTATTCTCGATTCTGTACCGACAGTTTCTCGATGCCCACCGCCGCTCACGGCGCTATGGACGTATGCTGGAACTGTTCACCGGCGTCAGGGACGATCATTATGAGCCGTCTGTCGAACGCACCGTGGTCGCCCGATCGACCCTTGAAGCCTTTGGCCAGTTGAACACCGAGCAGCGCGCCCTGTTGCTGTGGGTTTCGGTCGAGGGCTTGAGTTATAAAGAAATCGCCGAGATCCTCGATGTCCCTATTGGCACCGTCATGTCCCGTTTGTCCCGCGCTCGCCAGGCTCTGCGCCAGCTCAGCGACGGCGAAATCACGCTCCCTTCTCTGCGGATATTGAAATGATCACTCTGCCCCCCAGCGAACGCGACTTGCACGCTTACGTCGACCATCAACTCAGCGAGGCCGACCGCCTGACCCTGGAAATCTGGCTGGCCGCGCACCCAGAACAAGCCGAGCAGGTGGCAGCCTGGCAACTCGATGCCCAGCACCTGCGCGCGGCCTTGAGCGGTGGGTTGCACATGGCGCCCAACCCCGAACTGGACCCGGCGTTCATCCGTCAGCGCTTGCGCCGCACGTCTTATCGGCATTACGCCACGGCGGCGATGTTGCTGGTGGCGGTGAGCATGGGTGGCCTGAGCGGCTGGCAGGCGCGGGAAATGACCTTGAGCAACGCCATTCCGCCCATGGCCGATGCCGTGCAGGCGTACCGAATGTTCGCGGTGAAAGACGACATGGCGTCGGACTGGAGCGCGGATAAACCCAACAATGCCCAGGGCTGGCTGGACAACAACTTCGCCCAGGCCAACCGCTTGCCCAACCTGGAGGCTGCGGGTTTCAAACCGGTCAGCGGACGCTTGACCAGCACCGAGCAAGGCGCCGCCGCGATGGTGGTGTATGAAGATTCGAACGGGCGCAAGGTCAGCTTCTATATCCGTCCGCCAGGACCGCAAAACCACCTGTTGCCACGCGGCAGCCGCCGCGATGGTGAATTACAGGCGGACTATTGGTCCGGTGGCGGTTACAACTACGCCATGGTCAGCCAGGCCGACGACCCTGCGGCGCAGATTGCCAGACAGGCGATTCGGCAGCCGATCTAACGATCAAGGCTTGGCCAACGCCGCGGCAATCTCCCCAAGAATTGCCGGATCATCAATGGTCGAAGGGGGCGTGAAGGTTTCGCCGTCGGCGATCTTGCGCAACACGGCGCGCAGTATTTTGCCGGAACGGGTCTTGGGCAATCGTTTTACCACCACGACACGCTGCAGACACGCCAGCGCACCGATCCTGTCACGCACCAGAGCGACCATTTCCCGCTGCAATTGCTCGGCACTTTCGTCGACCCCATCCTTGAGCACGATCATGCCCAGCGGCACCTGGCCCTTGATCTCGTCATGCACGCCGATCACCGCGCATTCGGCCACGGCGGGATGCTGGCCGACCAGGTCTTCCATCTCCCCGGTGGACAACCGATGACCGGCGACGTTAATCACATCGTCGGTACGGCCCATGATGTAAACGAAACCCTGTTCATCCACATAGCCCCCGTCGCCAGTGTGGTAATAGCCAGGAAAGCTCTGCAGATAGGCTTCCAGATAGCGCGGATGGTCGTTCCATAGGGTCTGGCTGCAACCGGGCGGCAGTGGCAAGGCAATCACAATGGAGCCTGGCTGACCCGGCCCCAGCAGATGGCCCTCTTCATCCATGACCTGAACGTTGTAACCCGGCACCGCGCGATTGCTCGAACCGGGGGCCGGGCTGTGACCTTCCAGGCCCACGCACGGCGCCGTCACCGGCCAACCGGTTTCGGTCTGCCACCAATGATCGAGCACCGGCTTGCCGGTCAATTGCTCCAACCAGTGATGGGTGCTGGAGTCGAGCTTTTCCCCGGCCAAAAACAGCTGGTGGAGCGAGCTCAGGTCGCGGTTCTTGATCAACTCGCCGTCGGGATCTTCCTTGCGAATCGCGCGCATGGCGGTGGGGGCGCAGAACAAGGCGTTGACCTTATATTCCTCAATCACGCGCCAATACGCGCCAGCGTCGGGTGTGCGGATAGGCTTGCCCTCGTACAGCACACTGGTGCAGCCGCACATCAGCGGTCCGTAGACAATCAGGGAGTGGCCCACCACCCAGCCGACATCGGAGATCCCCCACCAGACATCGCCCGGCTGCATGCCATAGATCCGGGTCATGGTGAAGATCAGCGCCACGGCATTACCGCCGTTTTCGCGAACGATGCCTTTGGGGCGGCCAGTGGTGCCCGAGGTGTAGATGATGTACAGCGGATCGGTACTGGCGACGGGCACCGGGTCGGCGGGTTGCACACCGACCAAAGCGGCGTTCCAGTCCAGATCGCGACCCGCCTGCAGCTGCGCTTGAACTTGCGGACGTTGCAGCACCAGCACATGCTGCGGCTGATGACGGGCCAGTTGCAGGGCCTTGTCCACCAGCGGCTTGTATTCAATGACCCGGTCGAACTCCAGCCCGCACGACGCAGTCAGTACCAGCTTGGGTTTGGCATCGTCGATACGCAGCGCCAGTTCATGGGCGGCGAAACCGCCGAACACCACCGAATGAATCGCACCCAGGCGGGCGCAGGCCAGCATCGCCATGGCCGCCTGCGGGACCATCGGCATGTAGATGATCACGCCGTCGCCCTTCTCCACACCCAGCTTGCGCAACAGCCCGGCCAGTCGTGCCACTTCGTCGCGCAACTCGTTATAGCTGTAACGCACCTTGCTGTAGCTGACCGGCGAATCGTAGATCAACGCCGTCTGCGCGCCGCGTCCCTGCTCGATCTGATAATCGAGCGCCAGGTAGCTGCTGTTGAGCTGACCGCCAGCGAACCAGCGATGGGTGCCGTCGGCCAGGGTTTCGAGGATCTGTCGAGGCGACTGATACCAGGCCACATGGCGCGCCTGTTCAGCCCAGAAGGCCTCGGGATCGGCGATTGAGTGGTCGTAGGTCTGCTGATAGTTCTTCTGTTTCTGGCTCATCGGTGTCCCTGTGATTGTTCTTATTGAGGGCTTGGCGAAAAAGGCCTTACATGAATGAAACTAGCAGATGCGCAGGGAAATTCAGCTACGACTTTTGTCGGCCGTTTCAGCCCTGCTGCAGGGCACGGGAATTGGCCGACCGCTGGATCAATAAGCCCAGCAAGGCCAACGATGCAAGGGTGATCACCACCAGGCCATAGACGTTGGTGGTCGCGATCAGGCCGAAACTGTGTGCCGATAACCCGGCAATCAATGCCGGAACGCAAAACGCCAGGTAACTGAGTACATAAAACGTCGACATCAAGCCAGCGCGCTCATGAGCATGAGCCAGCGGCAGCAATAGGCGCATGGCCCCGAGAAATCCAGCACCAAAGCCGCACCCGGCGATCACCGTGCCGACGAAAAACAGCCAGAGCCAGCCGCTGTTGACCGCGGCCAGAATCACCGCGACACCCATGGCCAGAAAGCTGGCGCCCACGAATAAGGCCAGGCTGGGCGCACGCTTGCGCAGGTTCAACATCATCAGCATGCCGCTGAGGGTCAACGCCGCCACGGCCAGCCCGCCATGGAGCACCGAGGTCGAACCGGTCGCCGCCGTCAACAACGACGGGGTCAGTGACAGGTAGAACCCACCCAACGCCCACGCCGCGATATCCACCGGCAAGATCAGCCAGAGTGTGCGTCGTGCCTGGGGGGGTACGCTCAATGCTGGCTTGAGGGAAGTCCACACGCCAGGTTGCGGGCTGACCGTTTCCGGCAGACGCCACAAGTACAGAGCCTGCAACACAAAAGCGATCAACAGCACGATAAAGGCCAGTAACAGCGGCAAGGGCGCGAATTCTGCCAGCACGCTGGTTCCCAGTGCGCCAGCCGCCATGCCCACCATTGGCGCGACGCTGTTGACCAGCGGTCCCTGAACTTGATCACAGTCGAGCAAGGCTGCACCCAGTGCGCTGGCGGCCATGCCCGTGGCGAAGCCTTGCAGCACCCGCGCAATCAGTAGCCAGGTCACATCGACGGCGGCGATAAACAAGGCCATCGACAGAATCTCAAGCAGCAGCGCGGCAAAAATCACCGGTCGTCTGCCCATGTAGTCGGACAACGAGCCGACCACCAGCAAGGCCACCAGCAAACTCAGTGCATACACTGCAAAAATAAGGGTCAGCATCGCCGCCGAAAAGCCCCAGCTTTGCTGATACAGATGATAAAGAGGGGTCGGCGTGCTGGACGCGGCGAAAAAGCACAGCAGCGTGATGGCCAGAAATCCCAGACTGCCACGACTGCGAACTGTCGGGGTCGGGTTCTGCAAAGGTTGAGACATGAGTACACTCTCCAATAAAGCAAACCACTAAAGCGATTACTTAGCTTTTATGAGTGTGCAACGCGATCCCGCTTAAAGCAAATTCTTTGTGTTAAGGTCTGCCGCATGGCTATAAAAGAAAGTATTCGCACGGGAGGCCGCAGCGCCCGTGTCCAGGAATCGATCCATGCGGCCATCCATGACCTGCTGCTCGAGCACGATCGCTCGACACTCAGCGTCCCGTTGATCGCAAACCGCGCCGGCGTTACTCCCTCCACCATTTACCGGCGCTGGGGCGACCTGACCACCCTGCTCGCCGACGCCGCGGTTGAGCGCTTGCGTCCGGACATTCCGGTCAATTGCGGCAACCTGCGCGAAGACCTGCAAACCTGGACCGAACAGTATCTGGACGAAATGAGTTCAGCCCCGGGCCGGGAACTGATGCGTGACGTCGTGGCCAGCAGCGCGGCGACCTGCTCTGGCAAATGCTCGGCCATCGTCCGCGATCAATTGCAGATCATCATCGATCGGGCCTTGGCTCGCGGCGAAACAGCGCCTCCGGCTGAAGAACTGATGGACGCCATCGTCGCCCCTATGGTGTATCGCATCCTCTACGCTGAAGCGCCGCCGAGCCTGGAGCGCATGCATCAGTTGATCGATATTTGTCTCGCGCGGCATACCTGACGATGACGGCCGATAATCGAGTTCACACCCTCGCACTGCTACGCGCCGGCGAATTGGCGGGCATCAAGCGACTGGACCTGTCCTGCGGGCTGACCGAGTTTCCTGCGGAAATTTTCGACCTGGCGGACTCGCTGGAAGTGCTCAATCTGACCGGCAATGCGCTGAACAGCCTGCCGGAGGACCTTGGCCGCCTGAAAAACCTGCGCGTGCTGTTCTGCTCGGACAATCAGTTCACCGAGCTGCCGGCCTGCATTGGTCAATGCAGCCAATTGCAGATCGTCGGCTTCAAGGCCAACCAGATCCGTCATGTTCCGGCCCAGGCCTTACCGCCCTTGCTGCGCTGGTTGATCCTGACCGACAACTGCGTCGAAGCCCTGCCCGAAGCCCTTGGCGACTGTCGTGCCTTGCAAAAACTGATGCTGGCGGGCAATCGCTTGCAGCAGTTGCCTGAGAGCCTGGCCGCCTGTAATCAGCTTGAATTGATCCGTATTGCCGCCAATCGCCTGACCGAATTGCCCGACTGGCTGCTGAAACTGCCTGCGCTGGCCTGGCTGGCCTACGCCGGAAACCCGCTGGCGACGCACCATGCCGACAACCCTATCCGGGAGATCCCATGGTCACAGTTGCAGGTGCAGCAGCAACTGGGCGAAGGTGCTTCAGGGGTGATTCAGCAGGCGGTATGGCAAGCCCCGGACCACCCCGCCACACCCGTGGCGGTCAAGCTCTACAAGGGCAGCATCACCAGCGACGGTTCACCACTCAATGAAATGGCCGCGTGCATCGCCGCCGGGGCTCACCCGAACTTGATCGAGGTTCAAGGGCAGATCGCTGAACACCCCCAGGCTCAGGTAGGGCTGGTGATGCAGTTGATCGCCCCCAGCTTCAGCAACCTCGCAGAACCGCCCAGCCTGAATTCCTGTACCCGCGACATCTATGCCCCGGACGCTCGCTTTTCGCTGGATGTCGCCCTGCGCCTGGCCTGCGGCATCGCCTCGGTTGCCGAGCATTTGCACGCCTGCGGCATTAGCCATGGCGACCTGTACGGGCACAATATCTTGTGGCACGAGGACGGCGATTGCCTGCTGGGGGATTTTGGTGCAGCGTCGTTCCATCCGGCAGCCGACAGCGATCAGGCGTTGGCGCTGGAGCGGATTGAGGTCAGGGCTTTCGGAGTTTTGCTGGGGGAGTTGCTGGAGCGATGTGATTCGGCGGTTACTGCACAGCTGATTGAACTGCAAGGTCGGTGTATTCAGGCTGATGTACTGGGGCGGCCTTCGTTTGCGCAGGTTTGCGGGGAGTTGCGGAGTATCTGATAGACCGTATCAAGCCCTTCGCGAACACGTTGGCTCCTACGGATCGTGGCCGCGCGGGTATTTTTGTGCCGGACTTGATCCCCCTGTGGGAGCGAATTCATTCGCGAATGCGGTGGGTCATCCACTGATGATGTTGAATGTACCGGCCCCTTCGCGAATGAATTCGCTCCCACAGGGTTTACGTAACAGCCGTGGGAGCGAACTGTCAGATCGGGCTTAGCCCGCCAAGCCTACATACACATTCTGCACATCATCATGGCCATCGATGGCTTCGAGAAACGCTTCGACATCGGCCATTTCCTCGTCGCTCAAGCCGTCAACGGTACTCTTTGGGCGATAACCCAGTTGTGCGGACTGCACGATGAAGCCGAACTCCGGCAGCGCCTTGCAGACGGCGTCCAGATCGGTCAATTCGGTCAGGAACAGGGTTGCGCCGTCTTCACCGGCTTCAAAATCCTGAGCACCGGCCTCGATGGCCGCCAACTCAGCGTCGGCATCCGGAGTGGCAGGAACGGCCTCGATCATGCCCTGATGGTTGAAATCCCACGAAACCGAACCGGCGGCCCCCAGTTGCCCCTTGCGGAACAGCACGCGGATTTCAGAAACAGTGCGGTTGATGTTGTCGGTCAGACACTCGACGATCACCGGAACACGGTGTGGCGCAAAACCTTCGTAGGTCAGACGCTCGAACGTCACGCCTTCGCCCAGCAAGCCGGCGCCTTTCTTGATTGCGCGTTCGAGGGTTTCGCGGGGCATCGATGCCTTTTTCGCCTGCTCGACCACCAACCGCAAACGCGGGTTCATGTCGGGATCAGCGCCGGCACGCGCGGCGATCATGATCTCCTTGGACAGCTTGCCAAAAATCCGGCCTTTGGCGTTGGATGCTGCTTCTTTATGCTTGACCTTCCACTGTGCGCCCATGCTTGTTCTCTTGATCCGTGACTGTTCACTGCCCCCGTTTCTGTCAGCAGGCAAGCTGACGGTTGCGACGGCAAAACGCTGAAATAAAGGGCATTTTATACGCGATAACGCCGGATGAAACCCCTGCTATCGAGCCATTGATCGAACGAGGCGGATTGCGGACCGGAAACATCAGCGCTTCACCTGATAAATCAGCACCTGAGTTGTAGTCCTTTTCCGAAATATGGCCTAACGATGACTTTCGCCGTCGGCATTTCGTACCCTCCTCCCCTGGATTTTCTAGGACGGAGGATGCGCCGATGAGCCGAGACAAGGAAACGTTGATCGCCCTGACGATCGCCAACAGTCAATTGGAGCTGCATGTCATCCGTTTCAAGGGCCACGAAGCCTTGAACCAACCCTATCGTTTCGATATCGACCTGATCAGCCCGACGCCGACCCTGGACTACAAAGCATTAATATCGCGCAGTGCCTTTCTGTCTTTCGGCGCGCTGGACGAGGGCATGCACGACGGCATTCATGGGCGGATCGGCAGCGCCAGCCAACGGCATGCCGGCGCCGGCTTGACCCACTACCGGGTGAGTCTGGAACCACGGCTGCAAGCGCTGCAACAGCGCAGTCATCGACGGATTTTCCAAGGGTTAAGCGCCCCGCAGATCATCGTCCAACTGCTCGAAGAGCATGGTATCGACGATGATAGCTATCGCTTTGAGCAGACGTTGGGCCTTTATCCGCCACGACCGACCTGCGCTCAGTACGATGAAAGCGATCTGCACCTCCTGCAGCGCTTGTGCGAAGAAGAAGGCATCCACTATCGCTTCGAACACAGCCGTACCGGCCACCTGCTGATCTTTGCCGACGACCCGGCCAGCTTTCCCGAGCAGCCAAGGCCGACCCGGTTCTATAGGCAGGATGGCCGTGCCACGCGCGCTCCAACAATCAGTCATATGGCCGAACACTTCTCCACCCGCCCCAGCTATAGCAGTCATGGCGGGTTTCCGTTCGACCAGCAATCAATGGCGGCTCAGGACAACATCGGCCGCGCCCCAGCACGCAACCCGGCCGCCAATCAACCCTGCGGAGCCTTCCGCCGCTTCGATCAACAAAGCCCTGAAGAGGCCCGAATCAGGCAGTTGAGCGAGCGCTCGCTGGAGCGCTTGCGCTGCGAGCGACGGCAGGTGCAGGGTCACAGCAACCAGCCGACGCTGGTCAGCGGCCAGATTCTGCAAGTGCTCGCCCACCCCGATAACCTGTTCAACGACCAGTGGCTACTGACCGAGATCCACCACGTCGGCAAACAGCCGCAACTACTGGACGGCTTTGACCCGCTCGATATCGCCGCGATCTTCGACCATGATCCGCCGCACAGCGGCAAAGGGTGGCCAGCCCTGGACCACCATCCGGAGTTCATGCCCGGTGCCGAAATTGCGCCGTTCAGTCACGGTTATCGCAACCACTTCCGCGCCATTCCCTGGGCCATGCCCTTTCGCCCACCCCTCACGCACGGCAAGCCGCAGATTCACGGCTATCAGACCGCCACCCTGATGGGCATCGACGATCAACCGGTTCAGCGCGATAAGCAGGGTCGCGTTCAGGTCAAGCTTCACTGGCAGCAACCTCAAGGGAGTGCCATCGTGAGCAGCTGGCTGCCACTGGCCATCCAGGGCGCGCAGGGCGATGTGACACCGAACGCGCTAAGGGCGGGCGCTCAGGTTTTGGTGAGCTATTTCGATAACGACCCGGATCGACCGGTGGTCTGCGGTTATTTGATCAACCTCGCCGATAGCCAGGTGCAGCGGCCACGTATCCGGATTGACGGCCTGCCGCTGGACCCGGTGGCCGAGCACATTCATTTAAGTGCAGGCCAGACATTGCATGCCGATGCCCGTCACGGGCTCACACTAAACACCCTTCAATCCCGCATTGAGTTGCAGTCCGAAAGCATTCAGATCACGCTCCCGCAAAGCCTGCCCGGCGCATCGAATCGAACCGATGGACCGCGTCAACCGATCCCTGAAAGGGCCTCATGCGGCGAAGATCAACCCCTCTACGCGCAACCGCCGGAGCAACGTCGAACACTCAGCCGCGCCAGCAAGCCTGGCGTGGCCGAGCCCTCTCAGTCTCCGGCCGCCGATTTGAGTGCACTGTTCCAGTGGTTGAACCGTTCGCAACCGGACGGGCAATGATTAGCGTCCCTTGGCTTAATTCCCTTTGCTTAATTTCCTTGAAACCGCGCCTCACGTTTTTCGATGAACGCCGCCATGCCTTCTTTTTGATCGTGGGTGGCGAAGGCCGCATGGAATACCCGGCGCTCGAAACGGATGCCCTCGGCCAGACTGACTTCGAAGGCGCGATTGACGCTTTCCTTGACCATCATCGCCACAGGCAGGGATTTGGCGGCAATTTCTTCCGCCACCTTCAGTGCCTCATCCAGCAGTTCATCGACAGGCAGCACCCGCGCCACCAGCCCTGAACGCTCAGCCTCCACCGCGTCGATGAGGCGCCCGCTGAGGCACATCTCCATGGCCTTGGCTTTGCCCACTGCACGCGTCAGGCGTTGGGTGCCCCCCATGCCCGGCAACACGCCCAGTTTGATTTCCGGCTGGCCAAATTTCGCGTTGTCGCCCGCCAAAATGAAATCGCACATCAGCGCCAGCTCGCAGCCACCGCCCAAGGCAAAACCGGCCACTGCAGCGATCATCGGTTTGCGTCGATTGGCGACCCGGTCGCTGTCCGAAAACAGGTCATCCACATAGATTTGCGGGTACGTCAGTTCAGCCATTTCCTTGATATCGGCACCGGCGGCGAAGGCTTTTTTCGAACCGGTCAGGACGATACAACCGATGTCGCGGTTGGCATCCAGCACATCCAGCGCCTGGTTCAATTCGCTGATCAACTGCGCATTGAGGGCGTTCAGCGCCTGTGGACGGTTCAAGGTGATCAACCCGACCCGGCCTCGGATCTCCATCAAGATAGTTTCGTAACTCATTGAAATTTATCCGTTAAATTAATCATTCATGAGAAAAACCGAATCAAACAAAAAACATTAACAAACGTCTTTAACTTACTGATAAATAAGACTAAAGACTGCGCGATATCACCATTCTCTGAATATCGCTGGTGCCTTCGTAAATCTGACAGACGCGCACGTCGCGGTAAATACGTTCCAGCGGGAAATCACTGAGATAACCATAACCGCCCAGTGTTTGCAGCGCGCTGGAGCAGACTTTCTCGGCCATTTCCGAGGCAAACAGTTTGGCCATGGACGCTTCGACCAATGCCGGTTTACCGCTGTCACGCAAGGCCGCTGCGTAATGCACCATCTGCCGGGCGACCGCGATCGAGGTTGCCATATCGGCCAGGCGAAACGCTACAGCTTGATGTTCGATCAGCGACTTGCCGAAGCTTTCACGCTCCTTGGCGTAATCTCGCGCCACCTCAAACGCCGCACGGGCCATGCCGACCGATTGCGCGGCAATACCGACGCGTCCGCCCTCAAGGTTGGCCAAGGCGATTTTGTAACCTTCGCCCTCTTCACCCAATCGCTGATCGACCGGAACTTTGACGTCTTCGAACAGGATCTGACAGGTGTCGGACGCATGCTGGCCGAGCTTGTCCTCGACCCGTGCCACCTTATAACCGGGCGAATCGGTCGGCACGATAAAGGCGCTGATACCGCGCTTGCCGGCACCGGGATCGGTCACGGCGAATACGATCACCACCCCGGCGTTTTGCCCGGAGGTGATGAACTGTTTGCAGCCGTTGAGCACGTAATGATCACCTTCGAGCCGGGCGCGAGTGCGCAGGCTGCTGGCGTCGGAACCGGCCTGGGGCTCGGTCAGAGCGAAGGCTCCCAGCATGGCGCCGCTGGCCAGGGGCTGAAGAAAGCGCTGCTTCTGCTGCTCATTACCGAACTTGAGAATCGGCACGCAGCCCACTGAGTTGTGCACGCTCATGATGGTCGAGCAGGCACCATCACCGGCGGCGATCTCTTCCAGGGCCATGGCGTAGGCCAAATAACCGGTGTCACAGCCGCCCCATTGCTCGGGCACCAACATGCCGAAGAAACCCAGTGCGGCCATTTCGCCGATGGCCTGACGCGGGAACGAATGTTCGCGGTCCCATTGCGCGGCGAACGGCCTGAGCCGCTCCTGGGCGAACTGACGGGCTGCATCGCTGATCTGTTGTTGTTCTTCTGTGGGTAGCATGAGTTTTCCTTGATAAAGGCCTCAGTACAGGCATTCGACCGCAATGGCCGTCGCTTCACCGCCGCCGATGCACACCGCCGCCACGCCACGGTGCAGGCGTTTTTGCCGCAGGGCCGACAGCAGCGTTACCAGAATCCGCGCACCCGAGGCACCAATCGGATGACCCAGAGCGCAGGCGCCGCCATGGATATTCACTTTGCTGTGGGGCAGTTCAAGCTGGCTCATGGTCACCAGCGCGACCACCGCAAAGGCTTCGTTGACCTCGAACAGATCGACGTCATCCAGCGACCAGCCGGTCTTGCCCATCAGTTTCTTGATCGCACCCACTGGCGCGGTCGGGAACAACCCCGGTTTGTCGGCAAACGCCGCATGGCCATGAATCACCGCCAGCGGCTTGAGACCGCGCCGCTCGGCTTCGGACCGGCGCATCAGCATCAGCGCCGCGGCACCGTCGGAGATCGAACTGGCGTTGGCCGCCGTCACCGTGCCGCCCTCGCGGAATGCCGGTTTCAGGGTGGGGATCTTGTCCAGCCGGGCCTTGGGCGGCTGCTCATCGTCGCTGACCAGCCGTTGTTCCTTACCGACCGTAACCTGCAAAGGGACGATTTCCGCGGCGAAACTGCCGTTGCTGATCGCCTGTTGCGCCCGTTTGAGGGAATCCACGGCAAAGGCGTCCTGCGCTTCACGGCTAAAGCCATTGAGTTCAGCACAGTCCTCGGCGTAGGTGCCCATCAAGCGGCCCTTGTCGTAGGCATCTTCAAGGCCGTCTAAAAACATATGGTCGATGACCTGACCATGGCCCATGCGATAACCGCTGCGAGCCCGGTCCAGCAGATAAGGCGCGTTGGACATACTTTCCATGCCCCCCGCGATCACCACTTTGGCGCTGCCGGCGAGCAGCAGGTCGTGAGCCAGAATGGTCGCCTGCATGCCTGAGCCACACATCTTGTTCAGCGTGGTGCACAGCGTCGAGGTGCTCAGCCCGGCGCCCAACGCCGCTTGCCGGGCGGGCGCCTGCCCCAGCCCTGCCGAGAGCACGCAGCCGAACAACACTTCTTCGACATCCTGCGGGGCAACGGCGGCGCGTTCCACGGCAGCGCGAATCGCCGCAGCCCCCAGTTGTGGCGCGGTCAGGCTTTTCAATTCGCCCTGAAAACCACCCATCGGCGTGCGCACGGCACTGACAATGACAATCGGATCTTGAATAGACATGACCTTTCTCCTGAATGAGGTGTCCTGAATGAGGTGTCCTGAACTGCCGGGTCCAACCTACTTGGCGGCCATACGCAAGGCACCGTCAAGACGGATCACCTCACCGTTAAGCATGCCGTTTTCTATGATATGCCTGACCAGCGCCGCGTACTCTTCGGGCTTTCCCAGACGCGGCGGAAACGGCACACCCGCCGCCAGGGAGTCACGCACTTGTGGTGTCATGCCGGCCATCATCGGCGTCTCGAAAATGCCGGGCGCGATGGTCATCACACGGATACCGAAACGCGCCAGCTCACGAGCAGCAGGCAGCGTCAGGCTGACGATGGCACCCTTGGACGCCGCATAAGCGGCCTGGCCGATCTGGCCGTCGTAGGCAGCCGCCGAAGCGGTGTTAATGATCACCCCGCGCTCGCCACCCTCGCCCGCCTCACCTTCAGCGATGGCCGCTGCCGCCAACCGCAGCAGATTGAAGCTGCCAATGAGATTGACGCTGATCACCCGGCTGAAGTTGTCCAGGCCATGAGGACCATTCTTGCCAAGGATTTTTTCGGCACCCACCACGCCCGCGCAATTGACCAGCCCGTGCAACCCGCCGAACGCTTCCACAGCGGCCTGAACCGCAGCCTGTGCCGCCGCTTCCTGGCTGACATCGGCCACCGCCCAACGCGCCTGCGCGCCCAACTTTTCAGCCTGAACCGCCACCGCCTCGGCGTTCACATCCACCAGCATCACTTTCGCACCCGCGGCCACCAGCATCTGTGCGGTGGCTGCGCCGAGGCCAGAGGCGCCGCCGCTGACCAGAAAAACCTTGTCTTGGATCTGCATGGAAATGCCTTCCTTCCGCTTTTATTTTGGAATAGCGGAAATAGTCGTCTCCAGACCAAGCGCGGGCAATGGTCAAAGCTTTCAAGTTGGGTGACTGGTTTGGCCAATGGGGTTTGTCTGACACACCATTCGCAGCGGGACGCGTAGTTGCAAGCCTGCTCCCACAGTGGATCCGGCACACTCAAAAATAATTTTTTAAAACCAATGATTTAAAAGATGCTTGAGCGTCCGTAATCAGATCACATCCCCAAAATCAAACTCCGATAGTGCCCCGGATTGGAACCGGACCATTTGCGAAAGGCCTTGTAGAACGAACTGGTGTCGGCAAACCCCAAACGCTCGGCGATTTCGGCGAAGCTGACTTCGGCGTCGGCCAGCCAGACAATCGCCAGCTCCTTGCGTACGCTGTCTTTGAGGGCCTGATAGGTCTGCCCCTCTTCCGCCAGACGCCGACGCAGGGTCGAGGCCGACATGCACAAGGTCTGAGCCAGGGGCTCGGTTTCCGGCCAGCGCTCGGCGGGCAGCGTGCGCAAGTCGTTTTTGATCCGGCTGGCGAAGCTTTCCGGGTCGCGGTATTTGACCAGGATATTGGCTGGTGCGCGGGCCAGAAAACGCTTCAACTCCTCGGCACTGCGCTTGATCGGCAGATCGAGGCAGTCCGCGGCGAAAATCATCCGTGTCCGTGGCCGGTCAAAACGCAGGTTCTCGGAAAACATCACGTTGTAGTCTTCACAGAAATCCGGTTCCGCACAGCGCAACTCGATGGCCAGAATCGGAATCCGCCGCCCCGCCAGCCAACAGGCCACTCCGTGGACGATCATCCAGTAAGTGAAATAAGTAAAAGGCCGCCGCGCCGGCTCGTCACGCTCATCCAGCACAATTTCCGCCAGGCTCTGCTGACGTACCAACCCAGCGTGCAAACCCTCAAGCATCAAAGACAGGAAGCTCAAGCCCGACTCAATCCCCGCCGCCACCGTCAACTGAGCCATGGACGAACGGCACAGAAACTCAAGACTGCCCGACCTAAGGCGCCGAGGGTCCATACCGAAGAACTCGTCATCCAGACGCCGCGCCAGCAACCGCCACAACCGCGCATACGCCGTCGCCGGCACCCGTGCATCGGCCTGGCTGAACAATGCCGGAGCAATCCCGACCTTGTTCAACACCTCATCGGTGGCCGCACCCGGCGCGCAACACTGCAACAGCGCTTCACGCACCAGTTGCATGGAGATGGTGTCTTTTTCCGACATGAGTGATTGCCTGTCCCTGCTGGCCGCTTCTTATCTGTTAAGCCTTGCTGCCGGCCATCTTAGGGGGCGATGGGCAAAAAGCCAGTCTCCGATGAGTCAAGACGCCGGATAACGAACCTCTGCCGCTCCAGGCGGTCGCACAGTTGAACCACTAGGCTAATACAAGGCCGAGTTCAACGACTCGGTCTTTTGCCTTGCTCACTGGAGCGTCACCGATGCTGCGACACCCGATCCGCGCCCTGCTCGCTTCGCTGTTGATTCTTGCCTTGAGCGCCTGTGCGCTGCTGCCCAACCGCGACCCGCTGAACATCAGCGTGGTCGGCATCGAGCCGCTGCAAGGCCAGGGGCTGGAGGTGCGCTTTGCGGTCAAACTGCGGTTGCAAAACCCCAATGAAACACCCATCGATTACACCGGCGTCGCCCTGAATCTGGACGTCAACGACAGGCTGCTGGCATCGGGCGTGAGCGATCAGCAAGGCACGATCGGCGCTTTCTCCGAAGCCGTGGTGGTGGTGCCGATCACCGTTTCCGCCTTTGCCGCGTTTCGCCAGGCCATGGGGCTGGCGGACACCCAAGGGATCGATAACCTGCCTTACGTCATACACGGCAAGTTGGCAGGCGGCCTGTTTGGCACGATGCGTTTCAGCGACAGCGGCACCCTGAGCCTGCCGAAGTCGCTCAACGACAATTGGTAGCCCGCGCCTTCAGTCCTGAATAAAGCGCACCCCCGGCTTGGCGCGCTCATCCACCACCAGTTCGAACACATCCGGCCGCGAGTAGTGGCCGACCACGTCAAAGTCATACCGCGCGCGCACCAGTTCGTCGGTGTCGATCTCGGCGGTGAGCAGCCCTGTGCCTCCCACCATCGGCCCTGCCAGCACGTCACCCAACGGGCCGACAATGACACTGCCGCCGTTGATCAATGGACGTTCGGCGGGCCAGTTCTGCACCTCGATGCCCAGCGCCTGCGGCGAAGGCTGAACCTGACAAGCGCTGATCACAAACAACCGGCCTTCATGAGCAATGTGGCGCATCGAGCACTGCCAGATTTCCCGCTCATCCACGGTCGGCGCACACCAGATCTGCACGCCTTTGGCGTACATGGCAGTGCGCAATAACGGCATGTGGTTTTCCCAGCAGACCGCTGCACCCATGCGCCCGACCTTGGCGTCGATCACTGGCAACGTCGAACCGTCGCCTTTGCCCCAGATCAGCCGCTCGGTGCCGGTGGGCATCAGTTTGCGGTGCTTGGCGACCAGCCCGCCTTCAGGCTCGAAAAACAACACCGTGCAAAACAGACTGCTGCCCGCACGCTCGATCACGCCCAACACCAGGCTGGCCCCGCTACGGGCCGACAGTCCGGCCAGCGCGTCGGTTTCCGCCCCTGGCACGTCGATGGCGTTGGCGAAATAACGAGCGAAGGCTTCGCGCCCTTCCGGCAACCGATAGCCCAGCTGCGTGCCGAAGGTTTCACCTTTGGGATAACCGCCCAGCAACGCTTCGGGCATCACCACCAGGCTGGCACCCGAGTCGACGATGGCCTCTTCGTAGGAAAGGATCTGCGCCAGGGTGTCGGCCTTGCCGCTGGGCAACGAACCGATTTGCAGGGCTGCGACGATGGACGTGGTCATTTCAACGACTCCTTGACGATGGGGATGTTGCGCATTGTCAGGGCGCGACC
This sequence comes from Pseudomonas sp. ASL3, assembly GCF_056680425.1. Classification (NCBI taxonomy): domain Bacteria; kingdom Pseudomonadati; phylum Pseudomonadota; class Gammaproteobacteria; order Pseudomonadales; family Pseudomonadaceae; genus Pseudomonas; species Pseudomonas sp. ASL3. Next base: position 2,557,446 of record NZ_CM155281.1, read on the forward strand.
GATCATGAATAAAGCCCACTTCAGTGCTGAATGATATGAGCCAAATGAATATCGCCAACATCGACCTTAACTTGCTCAAGGTCTTCGAGGCCCTGCATGACGAAGCCAGTGCCAGTCGCGCGGCCTTGCGTCTGGGGGTCACGCAATCTGCGGTCAGCGCCGCGCTCCGTCGCCTGCGGGACCTGTACGGCGATCAGCTGTTTATCCGCACCGGGCGCGGGCTGGCACCGACCCTGCGCGCCAACCAACTGAAACCGGTGGTCACCGATGCGCTGAACAAGTGTCGGCAAAGCCTGGCGATGGTCGACCCGACGCAGAGCCATTACGAGGGTCGTTCGGTCGCAATCGGTCTGTCCGATGATTTCGAAATTGCCCTTGGGCGGCGGCTAATGGCGCTGATTCAGACCCGCGCACCCAAGCTGCGCCTGATTTTCCGCCAGACCCACAGCCAGATCGTCGCCAGCGCGCTGATGGAGCGCAGCATCGATCTGGCGATTGCCTCAGGCGGTTTTGCTGATCGGTTGTTGAGCCGTCAGGTGCTGGGCGAAGGCGGCTATCTGTGCCTGGTCGACCCGGCCAGCTTGCGCGCAGGGCAACTCGACTTGACGCTGGAGGAGTTCGTGGAACGCGAGCAGATTCTGATTTCGTCGGGTGGTTTTATCGGGATCGTCGATGAAAGTCTGGCGAATCTGGGTCTGACTCGCCAGGTGTGCGCCTCGACCACCCACTTCGCCGCGCTGCCTTATCTGCTCAAAGGCACAAACGCGCTGGCCACCGTGCCCAGCCATGCCGCCGAGGCCATTGCAGCCTTGGCCGGCCTGGCAGTGCTGCCCTGCCCACTGCCCATGCCGCGTTATCCGATCGAGCTCGGCTGGCGCACCAGCGCCCTGCTTGACCCTGCGGTAATCAAGGTCAGGGAGGCGATTGCCGAGCTGTTTTGAGACGGGCTCGGCGGAGATTTACTTGGCGGCCGCCACCAACCGGTTCACTTCACTGCGCACCATGTTGGCGTATTCGGGCGGGGACATGCCGTCCAATTCTGAACGAACCCATTCCGACCATTTGCCCTTGCGCTTGGACCTTTCGCCGAATAACCGGGCAGCGTCGCCTTTGGCCTTGCCCAGGTTGTTTTGCCAGAGATCGAACAGTCTGGATTTTTCATCTTCAAGCGCTGCGCGCTCAGCGATGGGCCGGTTGGCCAGGTTGAAGCTCATACGGGTCACCTGTGGCTGAAAATCGACTGCATCTTACACTGCCGAGGGAAGTTTCCGAGCCGATATTGTTTGCCGGCTTACCCAATGAAAGCAAAAAAGACTGCAACTTTTCCGCCCGCCGGGGACTCCATTGCTCACTGTCGTCATCAACTGAAAGGAACAAGCCATGGCTCGTAAAACCGCCGTCCAAAACGCCGCCGAGCAAATCAAGGATCAGGCATTCAGTGAGTTACAGGCGCTGATCGAGGAATCGGACAGACTGCTCAAGGACAGCGCTACGCTAGTAGGCGAAGACGCTGAAACCCTGCGCGCGCAACTGAGCCTGAAACTCAAACAGGCCCTGGATTCGGTATCCCGCGTGCGCGAACGTACCCAACCGGTGGTCGATGCCACCGAACATTACATTGGCGGTCACCCATGGCAGACCGTGGCTATTTCTGCGGGGTTTGGGCTGGTGGTTGGGTTGTTGCTGGGGCGTAAATAAGCGTCATTGTTCAGGCACAGCGCCTCAGGGATTCGCAGGCAACACAGAACATTGTAGGAGCTGCCGAAGGCTGCGATCGACCGGGAACCGGTCGCTTTCTTGAGACCGCTGAAGGTCGTGCCGACCTTATCGCAGCCTTCGGCAGCTCCTACAGCGAATTTATTCACGCATCACGCCGGGTGTTGAGGGATCAACGTCTGCAACTGCCTGGCAAAGTAATCGGCCGTGAACGGCTGGGCTTCAAATTCCTTCAGGCCGATGCGTTTTTTCAGCAGCCACTCGCCGGCTTCCGTCGCTGGGGCGAGGGTCAACGAGACCTGTTCCTGAGCGTGAACACTGAGGCCGGTGGCGGAAATCGAAACCTGGCCTTTGGAACCCATGGCATCAGGCACGAACACAACCTGTCGTGAGGCGAATGACAGCGTCATGCGTTGCGTGCGAAACGGTGAGTTCTCATCCGGGTAGCCCTTGCTTTGCGCAAGGTGCGGCTCATACTCGAACACCATCTGCCCGCTGCTTTTGAGCGGCGCCATCCAACCCTCGATCTGCTCGTACAAGCTGAGAATGCTTGATTCCCAGTGGACCAGGTCGATCTTGAACTGTTGATGTTTTTGTTCTTCATTGCGTTGATTGGCGCTCAGCAACTCGCCCAACCGCTGTACTTCGTCCATAAATCGCTCCCTCGGATTACCGGTGCATCAAACCAAAGGTGATAACACACCCTCCCGTGGGTGTCGCGCTGCAACTGCCGTTCGGCAGCAGATTCGCACCGCTGCCTGCTACAGGTCACTGTTTATGGTCAACTATCGAAGACTCATAACTCATCTTCAGCGCGAGTTGGGCTCGCTTTTCTTCGGCGTCGGCTTTTGAATTGAACGGACCCAGCAGCACCCGCTCCTTGCCCTCGCGGACCGCGACGAAAGAAGGAAAACCGTGCTCGATGAGCCTGTCAGTCAGGTCGCTCACAGCCTTGGGCTCCAACACCAGGACGTCCCACTGAGGCACCACGACTTGCGCGACGGCTGGCACCTGTACCTTCGCCGGCTTATCCGGCTCGCCCGCACCACATCCCGCCAACATCAACACCGCAACCACTATGAACAATCCGCGCACAACCATTCCCCCGCGTGTGAAGTGCCGGGAGTTTAACACTCCCGTCGCCCGCACCGAGCAGGATCAGAACAACTGCACTTTTTTGTTCGCGAGAAACAATCAAGAAAAGAGCGAACAGTTCAATGTTCAAGACTATCGATCACGCCTTGACCAATGAGGATGCCGGCGTGGTGGGCTTCGTCGTATGACTCGTAACCGCGGCCACAGACGTTGATGGTCGGTGAGGCGACCTGTTTGTGCAGGGTCACGGTGACCTTGATGATGAAATCAACAGTATCCTGAACCCCCGGAGGGCAAATAACCAAAACATCAATCACCTGCCCCCGGTAAACGTTCGAGAACGTCCTGTAAGGCATATCCATTTGAATGCTCTTCTTTTGGATTGAACTGTTCAGACCATGTTTTCGACCAATCGTTACTCAATAGGATCCAGTTTATGGATGATCGGGGCATTATTTTCATGCCCCGGAAGATGACTACGCCCCGCCGCTCATACAGAGCCGGTCGGGGCGCGATTATCGTTTTCCTCGATGACGGGCAAACTTCAGGGCGTTTTGTCCGCCCGAGTCTGGACCATCGGAGCAGGCAATATGGGCTCGCGCCGGTTGTCGTTCATTGCCTGAATCGCCCGCGCAGCCTTGGCCTGGTCGAACGAGCCATCCCACTTGGCAATCGCAATGGTGCCAATGCCGTTACCGATCAGGTTGGTCACCGCACGCGCCTCGTTGAGGAAGCGGTCGACACCCAACAACAGCACCAGACCCACCAACGGAATGGCATGGATCACTGACAAGGTTGCCGCCAACGTGACAAACCCCGCCCCTGCCACGCCGGCCGAGCCTTTGGAGGTCAGCAGCAGGACGCCAAGCACCACCAACTGATCCATCAAGGTCAACGGCGTGTTGGTGGCCTGAGCGACGAAAATCGCGGCCATGGTCAGGTAAATGCAGGTGCCGTCGGAGTTGAAGGTGTAACCGGTGGGCAAGACCAGACCCACCACCGATTTTTCGCAGCCCAACGCTTCGAGCTTGATCATCATTCGCGGCAATACCGCTTCGGTCGAACAGGTGCCCAGGGTCACCAGAATTTCGTCCTTGAAGTAGCGCAAAAACTGCATCAGCGGCAGTCCTGACCAGCGCGCCACCGTGCCCAGCACCACGACAATGAAAATCAACGTGGTGACGTACAGCGCGATCAACAATTGTCCTAACGACAGCAACGTGCCGATCCCGTATTTACCGATGGTAAACGCCATGCCGGCACCGGCGCCCAACGGTGCCAGACGCATGACCATGGCGACGATGCGAAACAGGCTTTGCAGCAGCAGATCGATGACCGACACCAGCGGTTTGCCGGTTTCACCCAATTGCACCAGAGCGATCCCCATCAACACCGACACCAGAATGACCTGAAGCATCGCGCCTTTGGCGAAAGCGTCGAACAAGGTGGTCGGGATAATGTCGAGGAAGAACTGAACGATGCCACCTTGCGCGGCGGCGGCCTGGGTATAGCTGCTGATGGCGCTGCCGTTGATGGTACTGATGTCGACATTCATGCCGACACCCGGTTTGAGAATGTTGACCACTACGAGACCGATCACTAACGCGATCGTCGACAACACCTCGAAATAGATCAACGCCTTGGCGCCAATGCGCCCGATTTCCTTGACGCTGCCCATCTTGGCGATACCGACCACTACGGTGCCGAAGATGATCGGCGCCAGCAGCATCTTGATCAATTTAATGAAGCCATCGGCCAGCGGTTGCAGCTTGGCACCGAAGTCAGGAATGAAAAAGCCGATCGTGCCACCAATAATGATGCCGATCAGCACTTGCACATAGAGTTGGCCGTACCAACGGGCCGGAGCCTTGTCCACGGGGATACCTCACTATTGTTGTTTTATGAGGAAGCATTCAGGTATTCACGACTCGCCCCTGAACGCAGGAGGCGAGCCGCAAAGGTCAGATAGCGTGCGCGATCAGGCGCCCTCACCCAACTCGCGCATGACCGCATACAGCGCGGCCTTGGCCTCGAAGCCGACGCCCGGGATATCCGGCAGTCCGACGTAACCGTGTTCGACGCGAATGCCATCGGCAAAACCGCCGAACGGCTGGAACACATCCGGGTACGACTCATTGCCGCCCAGATGCAAGCCGGCCGCGATGTTCAGCGACATCTGGTGACCACCGTGGGGCACGACGCGACGCGACGACCAGCCCAGCTCCTGCATGACGTCGAGGGTGCGCAGGTATTCCACCAGCCCATAGGACAAGGCGCAGTCGAATTGCAAGAAATCGCGATCCGGACGCATGCCGCCGTGGCGCAGCAAATTGCGCGCATCTTGATGGGAGAACAGGTTTTCACCGGTCGCCATCGGCAGGTCGTAGTGGTTGGCCAATTCTGCCTGCAAGGCGTAATCCAGCGGATCGCCCGCCTCTTCGTACCAGAACAGGTTGTACGGTTTGATGGCCTCGGCATAAGCCACGGCGGTCTTCAGGTCGAAACGACCATTGGCATCGACTGCCAGGCGCTGACCGTCACCCACCACTTCCAGCACCGCCTCAATGCGGCGCAGGTCTTCGTCCAGCGGCACCGCGCCGATTTTCATTTTCACCACGTCGTAGCCGCGGTCCAGGTAGCTGCGCATCTCCGCCTGCAACTTGGACTGGTCCTTGCCGGGGTAGTAATAACCGCCCGCCGCATAGACCCAGACCTTGTCATCGGCGACGCCGCCGCGATAACGATCGGCCAGCAAGCGATACAGTGGTTTGCCTTCGATTTTGGCCACCGCGTCCCACACCGCCATGTCGATGGTGCCGACCGCCACCGAACGCTCGCCATGACCACCGGGCTTTTCGTTGGTCATCAGGGCTTTCCAGATGGCGAACGGGTCGAGGTTGTTGTGTTCTTTGTCGATCAGGCTTTCCGGGTCGGCTTCCAGAACACGTGCCAGGAAGCGGTCACGCATCAACGCGCCTTGCCCGTAACGACCGTTGGAGTTGAAGCCGTAGCCGATCACCGGTTTGCCATCGCGGATCACGTCGGTGATGACGGCCACGACCGAGCAGGTCATTTTCGAGAAATCGATGTAGGCGTTGGCAATAGGGGATGCGATGGAAACCGTCTTCTCGCGAATGTCCACGATACGCATGGGGTGGGTCCTCTCTGGGTTGTCATGTTTGTTGTTATGTTCAAGTTGGGGCCACTCTAGAACTGGACGTGGCGACGCGGCCAATGCTAAAAACACCGCACTTCATGCGTTAACGGCATTGCTGATGGAACTGGTCTGGCTGGAAGATTTCAACGCACTCGCGGACTGCGGGAATTTCTCCCGTGCCGCCGAGTTGCGACACGTGACTCAGCCGGCATTCAGTCGGCGGATACGCGCGCTGGAAAATTGGGTCGGGGTCGATCTGTTCGAGCGCACCACCCAGGGTGCGACCTTGACTGAGGCTGGCCGGCATATGCTGGCCAGCGCGCAAGAGATGACTCGGCGGCTGTATCAGATGCGTCTGGACGCTCGAGAAGTGGCCGGTAAACAGGTGCGCACGCTGCACTTTGCGGCCACCCATTCGCTGTCGTTCACCTTCTTCCCCGGCTGGATCAGAAGCATTGAACGCGGCGCACCGATCGAAGCCATCCGCCTGCTATCGGACAGCATGATGGTCTGTGAGCAGATGCTGATGCATGGCGAGGCGCAGTTCATGCTTTGTCATCAGCATCCCGACGTTCCCCCGCGCCTGGCAGCCGATCAGTTCCATTCCAAGACCGTGGGCAGCGACATGCTGATGCCATTACGCGCCCGCGACGCGCAAGCAGTGGCCTGCGAAAGCGGTCCGTTCGAGCATCTGGCCTACACCGCCGAATCCGGTCTGGGGCGCATCGTCGCTGCGCGCTTGCAGGGCGAACAACATCCACCCGCGCTGAACACCGTCTTCAGTTCTCACCTGTCGGCGGTGCTGTTGTCCATGGCGCTGGAAGGCAAAGGCATCGCCTGGTTGCCGCGCACCCTGGCGGAGCAGGACATCAGCAACGGCAAGCTGGTGCGCGCCCTGGACGAACGCTGGGACATCCCCGTCGAAGTCCGTCTGTTCCGGCCCAATGCGGCGTTGAGTGATTTCGCCGAGGAGTTCTGGGCCAGGCTTTAGACGTTGTATGGCGTCAAGGACGTCTGTCTCCAGCGTCCCTTTCGCTGTCGAAAAGACTCAAGCAGCCATTAAGACTCATCAGGAGAGTTGCATGTCCGCCGTTCCGTTCTCACCCTTTCAACCTCTGGCCGATACCCTGCTGGCTCAGGCGAGGCAAAGCCAGGAAGACGGCTCACACGATATGTCTCACCTGCACCGGGTGTGGACCAACGCATGCGCCATCCATCGCGATGAAGGCGGTGACCTTGAGATTGTGCTGGCGGCGACCCTTCTGCACGACTGCGTGGCGGTAGAGAAAAACTCACCGCTAAGGTCAAGCGCCTCACGCCTTACGGCTGAAAAAGCCTCGTGTCTGTTGAGCGGTCTGGGTTGGGCACGGGACAAAATCGACGCCGTCGCTCATGCCGTGGAAGCCCACAGCTTTTCGGCGGCGATCACGCCCACCACGCTGGAGGCGAAAATTGTTCAGGATGCCGACCGCTTGGATGCCATCGGCATGCTCGGCGTCGCGCGTTGCTTCTATACCGCCGGGCGAATGGGCAGTGCGATGTATGACGCAAACGACCCCGAGGCCCATATGCGCGAGCACGATGACAAACGCTTCGCCCTCGACCATTTCCATACCAAGTTGCTGCACCTCGCCAATGACTTTCAGACGCAGGCTGGCGCACGCATTGCGGCGATCAGGCACCAGCGTTTGAAGCGGTTTATGGATGAGTTTCTAGAAGAGACCGGATCTGCAGAGGGCCTCAGGCGCACGCATTGACATCCACCCCCGACTGGCAAAGTGGACCCGGGGTTAGCCGCAAAACGCATCTGGCCGTATCTCGGCGCGCTGTTTGTCGCACTGCTGGTCATCGCGACCGTGCCGTAGATTTCGACGGGATTTCTTTAAGGGTTGCAATACCGCCTTCGCGAATGAATCCCCCACTGGGAACGCGCAATCCTGTAGGAGATTCCGCCCCGTCGTCGACGCCGCGCTATCGCGCAGCAAACGGGGTCTCGATTCTGCCCGGAGGGCGTAGGAGCTGACTTGTCTGCGATAAGGGCCGAAGGACCTTCCAGCGATATCGCGTCCAGCCCATTTACGACTGCTTCGCAGCCGATCGCAGACAAGTCAGCTCCTACAGGTGATTGGCGTTTGGCTGAAAATTTAATAGAATTTATTACTTATTTATCAATTAGTTATACATTTATTGAGGGGCTTCACCGGATCAAGTGGGTGTTATGAGTTTTGGAGACGTTCCGGGTATAAATCCAAACCACCAAAATGAAAGTAAATGGCATTGCGAAAACGCTCCCGATTTCGAAACCCGCAAGAGCGTTGCTTGAGCCGTTGAATGCGTGCGTTCATGCTTTCTGCATGGCCGTTATGCAGGTTCAACACGATGGCGTTGACGATGCCCCACAGTCGTCGCTTGATCGTTTTGGCGACTTTCCACATCGGTGGCAGCCCACTGTTCAAGGCCCATTCCAGCCAGTGGTTCCACTGTTGTTCGACCTCATCCCGATCCTTACCTCGCCACAACTGCATGGCCAGATCCTTGATCGCCCAAGCTTTGGCTGTACGCAACGAACCCTCTCGCAACGACTCGAAGGTTGCCTGTTGCCGCTCGGTCATGTTTTCGGCCCGCTTGAGCCAGACGTATTTCGTGTTCTTGAGCACCGTGGAGCCTGCCTTTAGCAACTCGCGGTTCTCCATATGACGCACCCTGTCCAGCGCCTCACTCAACAGCTTGGCCACATGAAACTTGTCGAACGCTATTTTGTGCATGGCATCAGGAATATGACGTTGGGTCGCGCTGATGAAGGCGGGCCACATGTCCATCGAAGCGCCTGTAATTGCTTGCTTCTGGTCACTATTGAGCTTCGTATAAAACGCTTCCAGGCTCTGTGTAAGGTTGCCGTCTTCCACATGCAAGACCTGACCCGTTGCGGGGTCGGTCACCACGGTGACGTACTCGCGACGCTTTTGAAACGAAGTCTCGTCCACGCATATCTGGGTCGGTGATAACGGTTTTCGACGCGCCAATCCGCGTCTGACGGCGCGAGCCATGATCCGGTCAATGCTGCCCCAGCTCGTCTGGAGTTGACGCGAGACCGCCTGAATACTGGCTTCCTGGATCCAGTTGATCACCAATGCTTCAAACATCAAGGTGAAACCTGAACCAGCGTCTGCCCACGCAGGCTGTGTGAAAACCTGACGATCATGTTTCAAACCAACGCCCCGACTTGTCGGGGCGTTGGTTTTTGGCCTTTGATCCCGAAATCATCGCTATTCGTTTTCACGTCGCCGGGACAAAGCGTTTTGAGCGCTCCATGGCCAGTCCTGGGACGTTTGTCAGGCGCAAAAAAAGGCTGCTTAGCCCATCTTCGCCATCATTTCACGCGCACCCAGCACATTGATCGCCCTTTTAAAGTTATAGGCAAGCACCGCCAGCGACATCTCTATTCGCGCGCCTTTCAGTTGGCGTAGCAAGAACCGTCCATTGCCCATGATCCATTGCTTGAGGTTGCCGAAGGGGTGTTCAACGATGGACCTTCGTTCAACCATCTTCTCCGGATGCGCCTGCATGCGCTGCTCCATTCGCTCAAAAGCGGCCTCATGCGCATGCCGCGTTACTTTCCGGCGGGAGGTCTTGGTGCACTGACTTTTCAGCGGGCAGTGGGCGCAGTCACTGGGCAGTGCGTGGTAAATACGCGTGCCGCGATTCAGTTGCGTCAGCGTCAGTAGCTTGCCATTCGGGCACCGGTACTGATCGTCCAGGGCCTCATACGTAAACTGGGTGCGGTCAAAGAATTTTACGTCCCCGCCCCGCGTGTTGATCGTTCGATTCAGCGGCACATACGCCGTGATACCCGCGTCTTCACAGGCCTGGAATTGTTTGCCGTGGGAATATCCGGCATCGGCCACTACCGTCAGCTCTGACTGTTGCAGTACTTCTTTAGCCGCTTTGGCCATGGGTTCGAGTTGTTTGCGGTCGTCGCCGTCCTGAGTCACTTCGTGGTGCAGGATCAAGCCGTTCTCGGCATCCACCGCCGTCTGCACGTTGTACGCCACGGCCATGCCTTGCGGCGCCCGCATCATCCGCGCCTCGCTTTCGGTGCTGATGAACTGCTCGACTTCCAGCGCCTTCATCACCTGCTGACGGGTCAGGTTGTTGTCTCGTTTGTTGCTCAGACGGGCCAAGGCGGCTTTGATTTTCTGCTTATCCACAGGCTGATCGGCGTCGTCTTTGTCCGCCCGATCAAGCTCCGCCAGGTACTGGGTAATCTTCTTGTCCAGTATTTCCTCATCGCGCTTAAGGTGCTTGAGGCTCATATGACGGCGCTTGGAGGCCACGGCTTTGAATTTGCTGCCGTCGATAGCAACCAGCTTGCCGGCGATTAGCCCCACTTCACGGCAAAAAAGAATGAAGAGTCGGCAGATGGCGGCGAATGCGGCACCGTTGTCTCTGCGGAAATCGGCGATGGTTTTGAAGTCAGGTGCGAGCTGATTGAGCAGCCACATGACTTCGATGTTGCGCAGGCATTCGGCTTCGAGGCGGCGTGACGAACGGATGCTGAGGAAATAGCCGTAGAGATAAAGTTTGAGCAGGTCTGCCGGATCATAGGGCGGGCGCCCGTTGCCCTTGAGGACAGCCTTGTCGAATCCCAGCTCCCGCAGATTGAGCTGGGTGACATAGGCATCAATGACTCTGACCAAGTGGTCTACCGGAATGGATTCTTCCAGCGACACCGGAAAAAGACTGCTCTGATCGCGCGCTATGCCTTGGATGTATGCCACAAAAATGCCCCCAATCTTCCGATGAAGGCATTTTCTTAGACCGTTGCAAGAATTGCCAGGTTTTCACACAGTCTGCACGGGACCTCGACAGTCACCACGCCATGCTCGGCGCAATGAACTCTGGGCACCTCAGCCTCTAGAATGGTCACGAACTGACACGTATCAAGATGCCGCCAACGACGTTTGCGTTTGTCATAACGCGAAGCGTGCAGGCCACATTGCGGACAGGTGAACGCAGCAGCATCAGATACTCCAACGCCGACAACGACTTGCCCCAACGCACGGTCAAGGTTAACTGCGACCACTTTCCACGGAGCCTGGAGCCCAAGAATTTGGGCATATAAATCAATATCTCTCATGGGGAGGAGAATAGATTACCCACTCAAAACGGTGAAGCCCCTTTATTGATGAGAGCAGGCTTGCCTGCGAATGGTCGTCAAATCCACCACACGCTAGTGGTTGCGGGCCGGCGCTTGGGACGGGTGACTTGTTCTTGGGTGCAGAAATGGGTAAATGTAAGTTCAGCCAGCGATTATGTTTAAGGTACGAAACCATGACCTCGATGCTGGAAAATCATGCCTGGATCCTGCTTTTCCTCAACATCATCTTCGAGCAGGCCGGCTTGCCGATCCCGGCCTTTCCCGTCTTGATTGTCGCAGGCGCCTTGTCGTTCAACGAATCCGGGGCAATGCTTGGAGCGGTTTTGGGTCTGGCGGTGGCTGCCTGTGCCCTTGCGGATAGCGCGTGGTATTGGGCAGGACGCCGCTACGGAAGTTGGTTGATGGGGACCGTGTGCAAGGTGTCACTGTCGCCTGACAGTTGCATCCGCAAAAACAAGCACCTCTACATCCAGGTGGGCCCGCGCATCCTGTTGATCGCCAAGTTCCTCCCGGGCGCCGGTGCGCTGTCCACTCTGCTTGCCGGGATGATGGGCACGCCTTATCGACGCTTCCTGGCGTATGACCTGGCAGGCTCGGCCTTGTGGGCGGGCTCGGCGCTATTTCTCGGCATCATTTTTCGCACATCGGTGCAACACCTGCTGGACTGGCTCGGCGCTTATCTTCCGTATGGCATCGCGTTGGTCCTGTTGGCGTTTGCTGCGTTCATTGGCTGGCGTCTGTTTCAGCGCCACCGGCTGCTGCAACGGGTATTGCGAGTTCCCAGAATCTCCGCCGAAGAACTCCTCAGCTGGAATCGCCAGCCTTTGATTCTGGATGTACGCAGCCCTGAAGAACGTCAACTCGACCCGATACCCAATGCATTGATGGTGAATTACGACGTCACCCTCGACGCGCTGCCTGCGGCCTCGGCTCAGCGCGACATCGTGGTGTATTGCTCATGCCCTCGGGAAATCTCGGCGGCGTTGGTGGCTGAACGTCTCTGTGCCAACGGAGCGCCGAGAACATTCGCGTTGAGCGGCGGTTTGGCCGCATGGCGCACTGCCTCGCAAGGGGCGTCTGTGCAGACAACTGAACAGGAGCAGGCGCTGCCAAATTAAAGCCAGCGGTCGCCGTTCGGATTGGCAATTTCGAAAATCGCGCCCTCGATACCCAGCACCTCGCGGCTGTCCGAATAGATGCCCACGCCTTTTTCCCAGACGTTCTTCAGCGTGTTGTCCGCGCAGCGTATCCGGTAGCGGAGTTCGTAGGGCTGATGACGGGACAAGGCGAATTGAACCTCGCGCCAGACGTAATCGGCATCGTCCGGGTGGATCAGGCTGTTATAGGTGCAGTCATGACTGTCCATCAATCGCTCAGCGGGATAACCGGTCAGTTGTAAACAGCCGGCGCTGACGAACTCCATGGTCCAGTCGTGGTTATTGCGGCCGCGATAGATCAGGCCGGGCATGCTGTCCAGCAGACTGAGGGCGCTGCGTTGGCTGGCCTGCAAGGCGATCTCGCGGCGTTTGTGCTGGGTGATGTCGTTAACCACCAGATAGAACCTGACGTCACGCCGCTTGAGGCTGATGTCGAACCAGCGTAGCTCGCCCTGGGGGTGCACGAAACGCAGGCGCTGACTGAAGGAAATATCGGGCCGGTGGCGCAATTCATACAATGCCTGCCGCCACAGGGCACGGTCTTCCTGATGCACGTAATCGACGATGTTGCGCCCATCGCCGGGCGGCTCCATCAAGTCGGCCCAGGCGGTGTTGAAGTGGGCGATCTCGCCGTTGTCCTTGAGTTCGAGCAAGGCGATGGGAAACACATCCAGTGGTTGCGGCGCCTGTCCGGTGAAGATCGACCCAAGCATTGATCCGCTGTTCTCCATCATCAATGACGCTCCTCTTTTCTCACTGTCGCAGTCTTGTGCACCCAGGCCGCCAGCTCCAGCCGCGAGCGCAGGTTGAGTTTCTGCAACAGGTTCTTCACATAGATCTTGACCGTGCCGTCGCTGATTCCCAACTCGCGGCCTATCTGTTTATTGCTCATGCCCGAAGCGATCAACGCCAGGGTTTGCCCTTCGCGATCGGTCAGACCGCAATCGTCGATTTTTTCCAGCGGTGCCCCGACTTCGCCGTGCCCGGCCAGCAGCGAGACCAGACAGTCATCCAGGACAATCGCGCCTCGGCTGCAATTGCGCATGTACGACAGCAGCGCCTCCGGCTCGGTCTCCTTCAGGACATAACCGCTGGCGCCCAGACGCAAGGCCGTCAGCAGCTCGCCGCGGTCCATCGAGGCGGTCAACACCACGATCTGACAATCGAGCTCCAACTGCCTCATCTCGTCGAGCACCTGCAAACCGCTCAAGCCCGGCATGTGCAGGTCCAGCAACACCAGCTGGGGCGTCAGGCGCTGGGCGAGGTTGATCCCTTCCCTGCCGCTGGCGGCCTGGCCGACCACATCGAAGTCATCGCTGGCAGAAAACAGTTGCGCCAGGCCTTTGCGGAACAAGGGATGGTCATCGATCAACAATAAGGTCGTGCTGCTCATCGAAGCGCCTCTGTGGGTCGTCATTGTTCTGGATAAGGCTCAGGTGCACGCGAGCGCCATGGGGGCGAATGGTTTCGATGGACAGCTGCGCACCAATGGTCGAGGCGCGCTCACGAATGATCGCCAGGCCATAGTGATTTTCCTCCACCGATGCCGGGCTCAAGCCAATGCCGTCATCTTCGACGGTCACCGAAATCTCGCCTTGCTGGGTTTGACGCAGTTCAATCCGCACATGCCGGGCATGGGAGTGCCGCACCACGTTGGCCAAGGCCTCGCGGATGATTTGCAGAATCTGCAGCTCGGTTTCCGGGTACAGCGCGTCTTCGGCCAGACGATTGTCCAGCTCGAACACGATGATGCAGCGCCGGGAAAATTCGGCCACCGAGTCGGCCAATGCCTGACGCAGCGAACGGCCGTCCATGGTCAAACGGGCGCTGGTGATCAGTTCGCGCACCTGGCGCTGCAACTGGCTCAAGCCACCACGCAATTCGGTCAGCAAGACGCCGGCCTGCTCGGGCTCACGCAGTTTTGCCTGCATCAGACTGGCCTGAAACGACAGATAGCCCAATTGCTGTGCAACCGAGTCGTGAAGTTCACGGGCCAGTGCACCATGCTGGAACGTGGCCTCCTTGCGCTGCTGCTCACGTTTGTACCCCAGCAACTGCACCGTCACCCCCACCACCCGCGCCGTTTCCCCCAGCAACCGATGAAAGCCGCGGCTGGCTGGGTGCGGCGTGTCCAGCAACAACACCCCGCGCTTGCCGGAGGCGATGCCGGGTAAAACGCTCAACACTCGATAACGCCCTCGGCGCTGACAAGCCATGCACCGCTGCGGTGCCTCAGGCATCTCGCCGTCGCGCCACGGGCAGCTTGATGCCTCATCGCAGGGGCTGACCATGGCCCGACGCGTGGGGCCAAAGTCTTCGCCGGTCAACAACAACCCCAGCTTGCTGCCGGGGTTCAGGGCTTCGAATCGATCGAGGAAATGCGGCAAGGCATCGTCTGCGGCGGCCAGGCACAGCGGCAGTTTGGCGAGCAATGCACGCACGTCGTCCACCTGACGTGGCCGCGTGCGCAACAACCATTGCGCCCACTGGCCGGTTCGCATTCGAGCTTTCAATGACATTCGCCTGCCTTTTGGAAAACCGTGGCGTTTGTCGAGCAACTTCCATGCCTTGCTCGTCGTCGGCGACGGACTACCCCCAAAGAGATACCTCTTTTTCTGGATTGAGCAGTAATTCCTTTTGGGAAACTATCTTCCCCATCAAGAAACAACGACGCCGATCCTGTGCACGGCCAAACGCCGGAAAACAGCGCACCAGACTGAGGCTGAACGCCCAGGCTGCGCACCAGATCAGGACGCTCATTTGACCGACTTTGAAACACTGGACAGCCAGGAGGGTTGCAATGACTGAGACACAAAGCGCTGCGCCGTACAGTCCCCATAGTGTGCCGGTGTACCGCGAACCGACGCCGAGCGCCCACGCGCTGCATCACATTCTGGTGACGCAATCTGCCACAGCCCCAGCGCTTGGGCGTCTGATCCAGGGCTTCGATCAGCCAGCATTACCGATCCCTCGCGTGCTCTGCGCTGCGGTGGAAGGATTCGAGCGTCAGTTGATGTCGTTGCTCGACGCCGCTGCGGTCGGCACCCACCTTTATGTCCTTGGCGACGAAGCCTTTGTCTGGCGCATCCATGGCATGGCTTGCGCTGCCGGAATGCACAGCGAAGAAATCGACTTGATCGAATCCGGAGCGCTGGTACGCCGGGTGTTTTGCGTGCACTGCGCCTGCATTCAGGACAGCGGCCCGGAGCCAGAAGTGGCCTGCACCAATTGCCATGTCCGCTTGGGCGTGCGCGAGCATTTTTCCCGGCGCCTGGGTGCGTATCTGGGCGTCTGCGAAAACCCCGACCAGCCCTACGACGCGCAGGTGCAACCATGAGCGCGGCACTGGAAGTACAGGTCGCCGACGCAAGAATGCTGACGCCGGTGATTCGCGAGTTCACCTTTGCCAGTCGCTCGGGGCGCTTGCCGGGGTTTTCCTCGGGCAGTCACGTGCAGGTCCATCTGCCACTGGGCGAGCGCAGCCTGCGCAATGCTTATTCGCTGATCAGTGACCCAGCCGACACCCGCCATTACCGCATCGCCGTGCGCTTGCAGGATGACTCCCGTGGAGGCTCGCGCTTCTTGCATCAACAGGTGCAGGTCGGTGACACCTTGCGCATCTCGCCCCCGGCCAACCTGTTCGCCCTGCATTCGGCCGGGCGCCAGCACATCCTGATCGCCGGCGGCATCGGCATCACGCCGTTCATGGCCTATATCAACGCGCTGGAACAGCGTAACGCCGACTTCGAATTGCATTACGCCTACCGCAAAGGCCTGACCGACGCCTACGCCGATGAGCTGCAGCAACGGCTGGGCTCACGCCTGTATCGCTATGACGGCAGCGCCGGCGTGGCCCTTGATCTGGCCACGATTCTCAAGGCGCGGCCACTGGGCAGTCATGTCTATGTCTGCGGCCCTCAGCGCTTGCTGATGGG
The DNA here is from genome assembly GCF_056680425.1 of Pseudomonas sp. ASL3. Classification (NCBI taxonomy): domain Bacteria; kingdom Pseudomonadati; phylum Pseudomonadota; class Gammaproteobacteria; order Pseudomonadales; family Pseudomonadaceae; genus Pseudomonas; species Pseudomonas sp. ASL3. The sequence continues at coordinate 2,573,664 of NZ_CM155281.1, forward strand.
CGTTCGGGAACAGGCCAAAGCACTCGGCTGGCCAGCGGGTCGGGTGCATTGGGAAGCCTTCAGTGGCGCCGAACCGGGCCTGCCGTTCAGCCTGGAACTGGCGCGCAGCGGGCGGCGGATTCAGGTCAGCGCCGAGCAAAGCCTGCTCGAAGCCCTGGAATCAGCGGGTCTGGACGTGCCCAACCTGTGCCGTGGCGGGGTCTGCGGGCAATGCGTCACGCGCCACCTCAAGGGCGATATCGAACACCGCGACCATTTTCTCAACGCCGCCGAGCAGGGCGAATTCCTCATGCCCTGCGTCTCTCGCGGCTGCGGTTCTTCCGTTTTGCTGGACCTTTAGGAGTCGACCATGACCGTTCAATTCAGCCCTCTGGAAAGCTACCGGGACACCTTCAGCTTTCGCAACAGTGCATCGGCCATCGAGCGCTTCCCCTTTCCGTTCACCGAAGACAGCTACATGTACTCGGTGAACATCGAGCCTGCGCGTGCCAAGGAGCCGGGATCGGTTTATGAGCACTGGTTCGATATCGACGAGCATTACCGTTCGGAAATGGCCGAACGCGCCCTGGTGCTGGACAAAGATCCAAGCCGCTACCTGGTGATGCCGCACATGCAGGAAGCGTCGTGGGATGCCCTGCAGATGTTCATGGAACATTTGTCCGCCGACTACCCGCAGTGGTTCGAACTCAGCTGCAACGGTAACCACTGGCGCTGGCGCAACAAGGCGCTGGACATCGATCAGGCATTTATCTTCGGTGATGCCTCGACCTTGCCCTGCGAGCCGCTGGAGTTCATCACCCGTCAGGTGCAAGGCGACATCGCCTTGCTCGACCAGCGCGACGGCGACCTGTTCATGGACGCCGGCATGGTCACCAGCCCGGCCGATTGGTCGCTGGCGTTCGATGCCGGGATGAGCTTCAAGCAATGGCATTCGCCGGTGCCGCTGGCCAACCAGATGGGCGTGTTCGATCGGGCGCTGAAATACCTGCTCAACGTTCAGGTGGATCAACCCGTGCGCCGCTTGAACTGGACGCTGACCATCAATCCGCGACTGGATTCTTCCCCCGAGACCTACCACGAATGGGGCGCCGAGCGCGGCAGCATCACCGCCGACAACGTTGGCCAGCTGGTGCACCTGCGCGTGGAGCTGCAATTCATGGCGCGCCTGCCACGCAGCAACGGCCTGATGTTCAGTATCCGCACCTACTTGATCAGCATGAACGAACTGGTCAGCCATCCCGGCTGGGGCTGCCGCCTGCATCGGGTATTGCGCGACCTGCCCGACCCCATCGCCGACTACAAGGGCATGACCCGTTATCGGCAGACGCTGATCGAGTGGCTAAGCCATTTCGACGCTCAAGCCTGACGCGCTGAACCGAACCCGTTCTCCCCATTTTCCCGATAAGGAATCATCACATGGCCCATTCATGGCGCATTTCCGCACTGGCCGAACGTCACCGCGCGCTCGGCTCCAACCTTGAAGACTGGAACGGCATGGGTACCGCCTGGACCTACGCCACGGACCTGGCTGACCATCATCAAGCGATCCGCACCCACGCAGGATTGATGGACGTCTCGGGCCTGAAAAAAGTCCATTACGTCGGCCCCCACGCCGAAAGCCTGCTGCAATGGGCGACCACCCGGGACATCGCCAAGCTGTACCCCGGCAAGTCGGTGTACGCCTCGATGCTAGACGACGACGGCAAATTCATCGACGACTGCATCGTCTACCGCACCGGCCCCAACGCGTTCATGGTGGTTCACGGCGCGGGCACCGGCTACGAGATGCTGGTGCGCTCGGCGCAGGGCCGTCAGGTCGCGGTGCTGTTCGACGACGACCTGCATGACCTGTCGTTGCAGGGACCGCTGGCGGTGGACTTCCTCGCCGAACACGTACCGAGCATTCGTCAGCTGCCGTACTTCCACCACCTGCAAACCAAATTGTTCGGCCGCCCGGTGATGATTTCCCGCACCGGCTACACCGGCGAACGCGGCTACGAAATCTTCTGCAAGGCCGCCGACGCCCCGCAGCTGTGGGACGAGATTCTCGAACAGGGCGCTGGCATGGGCATCATCCCCTGCGCCTTCACCGCGCTGGACTGGCTGCGGGTGGAAAGCTCGCTGATGTTCTTCCCCTACGACAACTCGCAGATGTACCCCTTCGCCGATCAAAAGGCCGGCGACACCCTGTGGGAACTGGGACTGGATTTCACCGTATCCCCGGAGAAACAGGACTTTCGCGGCGCCCATGAACACTTCCGTTTGCGCGGTCAGGAGCGCTTCAAGATCGCTGGCGTGCTGCTCGAAGGTGCCCGTGCCGCTGACGCTGGCGACACCCTGTGGCAGGGCGGCAAACAGGTCGGGGTGATCACCTGCGGCATGTATTCGCGCCTGAGCAAACGCTCCATGGCCATCGCCCGCATGGACACCGGCAGTGCCGCGCCGGGCGTCGCCTTGAGCGTGCGCGGCAGCCTGGAGGCCAGCGCCATGACCCACGCCCTGCCGTTCGATGACCCGGAAAAAACCAAGCGCACCGCCAAAGGCTGATCGACCGCCACGCCACTCAATTGGGAGACTTCGATGGACACGCCACACGAACATTACATCCTCAAGATCAGCTGCCCCGCTGCCTCAGGCATTGTCGCGGCAGTCACCTCCTGGCTGGCCGAACAAGCCTGCTACATCAGCGAACTGTCGCAATTCGACGATGAATTCACCGGGCGCTTTTTCATGCGCGCGGTGTTTCGCTTCAACAAGGACGTGGTCGGTGATATCGCCCCGCTACGCCAGGGTCTGGACGTGCTGGCCGGTGGCTTCGACATGCAGTGGCAGCTGTTCAGCTCCGCGCAGCCGACCCGTGTGCTGCTGATGGTCAGCAAGTTCGACCACTGCCTGACCGACCTGCTGTATCGCCACCGCAAAGGCGAGATGGACATGCAGATCACCGCCATCGTCTCCAACCACCTGGACCTGCGGCCTATGGCCGAACGTGAAGGCATCCGCTTCATTTACCTGCCGGTGACCAAAGAAAGCAAAGCCCGCCAGGAAGCCGAACTGCTGCGGATCGTCGAAGAAACCGAGACCGATCTGGTGGTGCTGGCGCGCTACATGCAGATTCTGTCCGACGACCTGTGCAAGCAGCTGTCCGGCCGGGCGATCAACATTCACCACTCGTTCCTGCCCGGTTTCAAAGGCGCCAAGCCCTATCACCAGGCCTACGAACGCGGCGTGAAACTGATCGGCGCCACCGCCCACTACGTGACCTCCGACCTCGACGAAGGCCCGATCATCGAGCAGGAAATCCAGCGTGTGGACCACACCTACCTGCCGGATGCGCTGGTCGCCATCGGCCGCGACACCGAAACCGTCGCGCTTTCCAAAGCGCTGAAATACCACCTGGAACACCGCGTGTTCATCAACCAGGACAAGACGGTGATCTTTCGCTGAGCGAACCACCGCCTCAAACGCTACTCCGACCGACAGGCATGAGACACGACCATGACGATACGCGTTGCAATCATCGGCGCCGGCCCTTGCGGCATGGCTCAACTCCGGGCATTTCAATCCGCCAGGGACAAAGGTGCGGAAATCCCGGAACTGGTCTGCTACGAAAAGCAGAAAGACTGGGGTGGCATGTGGAACTACACCTGGCGCACTGGCCTGGATGAAAACGGCGAGCCGGTCCACGGCAGCATGTACCGCTATTTGTGGTCCAACGGCCCGAAAGAGTGCCTGGAATTCGCCGACTACACCTTCGAGGAGCATTTCGGACGCCCCATCGGCTCCTATCCACCTCGGGAAGTGCTGTGGGACTACATCAAGGGTCGCGTGGAAAAGGCCGGGGTTCGCGATTACATCCGTTTCAACAACGTGGTGCGTCAAGTCACCTACAACGAAGCCAATCGCCGTTTCACCGTGACCGCCCACGACCACGGCAGCGATACCCAGACCTCAGAGGAGTTCGACTACGTCATCAACGCCTGCGGCCACTTTTCGACACCGAAGATGCCGTACTTCCCAGGTTTCGAACATTTCGGCGGGCGCATCCTGCACGCCCATGACTTCCGCGAGGCATTGGAATTCAAGGGCAAGGACCTGCTGATTATTGGTAGCAGCTATTCCGCCGAAGACATCGGTTCTCAGTGCTACAAGTACGGTGCCCGCAGCATCACCAGTTGCTACCGCACCGCGCCCATGGGCTATGACTGGCCCGCCAATTGGGAAGAAAAACCGCTGCTGCAACGCCTGGAGAAAAACCGCGCCTACTTTATCGACGGCACGCACAAGCACATCGACGCGGTGATTCTGTGTACCGGCTACAAGCATCACTTCCCGTTTCTGCCGGACGAACTGAGCCTCAAGACCGACAACCGTCTGTGGCCGATGAACCTGTACAAAGGCATTTTCTGGGAACCCAACCCGCAGCTGATGTACCTCGGCATGCAGGACCAGTGGTACTCGTTCAACATGTTCGACGCCCAGGCCTGGTACGCCCGTGACGTGATCCTGCAACGTATTGCCCTGCCCGATCAAGCCGAAAGGGTCGCCGACAGCCTGCAATGGCAAGCCCGGGAACAGGCGCTGGAAACCAATCAGCAGATGTTCGAATACCAGGGCGCCTACATCCAGCAATTGGTCGACGCCACCGACTACCCGAATTTCGACATCGCCGCGGTCAACGACACCTTCCTGCACTGGAAGCACGACAAGGCGGAAAACATCATGGGCTATCGCGACAAGTCCTACCGCTCACTGATGACCGGCACCCAATCACCGCCCCATCACACGCCGTGGCTCGAAGCGCTGGACGATTCCATGGCCGCGTACCTGGGCGACGTGCCCAGTGCCATCAAGTCCGTCGGTTGAACCGGTGATAACCCTAGGAGACGCCGCGCGGTCGCGCAGCAAACTGGGGCTCGATTCTGCCCGGAGGGCGTAGGAGCTGACTTGTCTGCGATAAGGGCCGAAGGACCTTCCAGCGATATCGTGTCCAGCCCATTTACGACTGCTTCGCAGCCGATCGCAGACAAGTCAGCTCCTACAAGTGATCGGCGCTTGGCTGAAAATCTCATAAAAATTATTATTTATTTTCAATGACTTATGCATTGCTTGATAGGAGTCCGCACATGAATGCACCGAGTGTTTCGCGTCCGTGGGAGCCGGGGCTGTTTGCCCGGGCGCCCGCCATGGAGCGCTATCGGGTGGCCGGTGGCGGTCTGACGCTGATCGCCCTGGAACCGGGCGACACCTTGCAAGTGATCGATGTCGAAGGGCTGCAAAGCTGCGAGTTGCTGGCGTTCGACCGTCTTGGGCGGCCGACCCTCGCCGCGCTGGGGCTGATGGCGACCTACCGTTGTACTTTCATTGCGCAACGCATGGCCGAACCCGGTCTGCAGACCCGACGCATCGCACAGGCCCTGGGCAAGCGCGGCGTTGACCCGCATCACCTGCCCGCCTCGGCTGAGCTGTGGAGTGAGGACTCACCGGCCGGGCACAGTCGCAGCTTCGTCGCCGGCGAAGATCTGCTGATCATCATCGCCGCGCCCAGCGGGCCCAGTGCCGTCGACCTGCAACAGACCGCCAGCGAGTTGCGGCTGATCGTGCAGCGAAACAATCCTTCACCGATCCTGGTCCCACCCCTGCCCGATCCATTGGGCGAGGTGCTGGACGAGTTCACCGTCCGCGCCGGGACTGCTCACAGCTACACCGTGCGCCAAGGCCAGTACATTCAAGTGCTGGACGTCGCCGGACGGCAATGCTCGGACTTCGTCGCCCTCAATCGCCGGGCCCTGGAGCGTCAGCAAGAACTGGATCTGGACCAGACCGTCACCCGCACCCTCAACGGCAACGCCTACCCGGCGCCGGGGCTGTTCGCCAAGTTTTTCGATCGGCAGATGCAGCCGATGCTCGAAGTGGTACGTGACACCGTCGGGCGCCACGACTCCTTCGCCCTGGCCTGCGCCGCCCGCTACTACGAAAGCCAGGGCTATTTCGGGCACGACAACTGCAGCGACAACATCAGCCGTGCGCTAGAACCCTTTGGGGTACAAGCCCGCAGCGGTTGGCCGGCGATCAACTTTTTCTTCAACACCGGGATCGATGCCCACCAGCAAATGACCCTGGATGAGCCCTGGTCGCGGCCGGGGGACTACGTATTGCTGCGGGCCATGACCGATCTGGTCTGCGCCAGCTCATCGTGCCCGGACGACATTGACCCGGCCAACGGCTGGAATCCGACCGATATCCAGATTCGTGTGTATTCCGACAAGGAGCGCTTTTCCATCGCCATGGCCACTCGAAAAACTGCCGATGCCGACCCGACGCTGACCCGCGAATCGGGCTTTCACTCTCGCACCAGCGCCCTGACCGGCAGCTTCACTGACTACCGCAACTGGTGGTTGCCGCTGCGCTACGACGGTTTCGGCGCCATCGATGAATATTACGGCTGCCGCGAACGGGTGGCGGTGATGGACCTGACCGCCCTGCGCAAATTCGAAATCATCGGCCCCGACGCCGAAGCCCTGCTCCAGTACTGCCTGACTCGCGACGTGCGCCGTCTGGCGATCGGCCAGGTGGTCTACTCGGCCATGTGCCACGAACATGGCGGCATGCTCGACGACGGCACCTTGTTGCGTTTAGGACAGGATAATTTCCGCTGGATCTGTGGCGAGGACTACGCCGGGGTCTGGCTGCGCGAACAGGCACAGAAACTGGGCATGAAAGTCTGGGTCAAGTCCGCCAGCGAGCAGATTCATAACCTGTCGCTGCAAGGACCGTTGAGCCGTGACTTGCTCAAACAGATGGTCTGGACCCCGGCCACTCAGCCCACCGTCGAAGCGCTAGGCTGGTTCCGCTTTCTGGTCGGCCGCCTGGACAATTACGACGGCTGCCCGCTGATGATTTCCCGCACCGGCTACACCGGCGAGCTGGGTTACGAAGTCTGGTGCCAGCCGCAGGACGCCGAGCGGGTCTGGGACCGGATCTGGCAGTTGGGTGAACCGCTGGGCATCGTGCCGCTGGGCCTGGAAGCCCTGGACATGTTGCGCATCGAAGCCGGGCTGATTTTTGCCGGGTACGAATTCAGCGACCAGACCGACCCGTTCGAAGCCGGGATCGGCTTCAGCGTGCCGCTCAAGAGCAAGACCGACGATTTCATCGGCCGTGACGCCCTGCTGCGACGCAGTGCCCATCCGACGCACAAGCTGGTCGGCCTGAAGCTGAGCGGCAACGAAGTGGCGCATCACGGCGACGGTGTGTACAGCGGTCGCGCCCAGGTCGGTGTGATCACCAGTGCCTGCCGTTCGCCGTTGCTGGCCAGCAACATCGCGCTGTGTCGGGTGGATATCGCCTGTGCCGACATCGGTACAACGCTGCAGGTGGGCAAGGTCGATGGTTTGCAGAAACGCATCGATGCCCAGGTCATGGCGCCGATTTTCTACGACCCGGACAAGAGTCGGGTTCGCAGTTAAGCAGTAGAACGAGTCACTGAACACCGCTATTGCGTTGCCAACCAGCGAGACCAAGAGTCTTTCAACAAGACCGCAAACACTCGCTGACCGACACCCCACCGCCGACCGAGGGTGGGGTGTCGGGACACCTTCCGACTGCCCCCGACAATTCTACTTAGACATGGGATAACAGAGATGGAAGCGACTACGTTCGAGACCGTACCGCAGGCCGGCCAAACGGCCGAGGGCCTGCAGCGCAAGATTGACTGGAGAGGTGCGTTCTGGGTCGCCAGCGGCGTACCGGCACTGGTGTTGTTCTCCATTGGCGCGATTGCCGCGACGGTGGGCAAACCAGCATGGATCGTCTGGATCGTTTCGATCCTGTTCGGCTTTATCCAGGCCTTCACCTACGCCGAGATCGCCGGGCTGTTTCCGCATAAATCCGGAGGCGCATCGGTCTACGGTGCAGTGGCTTGGGTCCGTTACAGCAAACTCATCGCCCCGGTGTCGGTGTGGTGCAACTGGCTGGCGTGGTCGCCGGTACTGTCCATCGGCTCCGGGCTGGCGGCCGGGTACATCCTCACCGCGTTGTTTGCACCCGATGCGCTGATCAACACCTGGCAGCTGACATTGCTGGACCTGGGCTGGATCAAGAGCGGGCTGTCCCTGCGCCTGAACGCGACCTTCGTGGTGGGCGCGGTGATTCTGCTCTTGGTGTTCGCCGTGCAACATGGCGGCATCCTGCGCTCGGCACGCCTGACCTTGATCCTCGGGGTCACCTCGCTGATTCCACTGTTGCTGGTGGGCGTGGTGCCGTTGCTGACTGGTGATGCCACGCACGCTAACTTCCTGCCGCTGTACCCCTTGGCCCACGATGCCGCAGGTCAGGTCACCGATGGCGCCTGGGACATTTCCGGTTGGTCGTTGATGGCCGGTGGCTTGTTCATGGCCGCGTGGTCCACCTACGGTTTCGAGACCGCCGTGTGCTACACCCGCGAGTTCAAAGACCCCAAACGTGACACCTTCAAGGCGATCTTCTACGCAGGCCTGCTGTGCATTCTGGTGTTCACCCTGGTACCGATGGCGTTTCAGGGCAGCCTTGGTCTGGGTCAACTGGTCAGCGCGGCGGTGGTGGATGCCAACGGCGTGATCACCACGCCAGCGGTCTACAGTGGTCTGTTGTCCCCGGCGATCTACAGCGGCATGGGCGTGGGTCAGGCCATGGCTGACAGCATCGGTGGCGGCAAGGTTGTCGCCAATATCGTGTTGATCATGCTGATCCTCGCCACCCTGCTGGCGATCATGACCTCAATGTCCGGCTCCTCGCGCACCCTGTATCAGGCTTCCGTGGACGGCTGGCTGCCTAAATACCTGGGCCGCACCAACGAACACGGCGCGCCCACGGCGGCCATGTGGACCGACCTGTCGTTCAACCTGCTGTTGTTGCTGATGTCCGACTACGTGTTCGTCCTCGCGGCGTCCAACGTCAGCTACATCATCTTCAACTTCCTCAACCTCAACGCCGGCTGGATCCACCGCATGGACCGCCCGGACTGGGTCCGCCCCTACAAAGCACCGACCGTGCTGCTGGTCCTGGGTGGCGTATTGAGCTTCGTCAACCTGGCCTGCATGGGCCTCGGTGCCGACATCTGGGGTGTGGGCACCTTGTTCACTGGCGTGCTACTGGCGCTGCTGATCATCCCGGTGTTCTTTTATCGGCACTACGTGCAGGACAAGGGCAGCTTCCCGGCAGCTATGTTGAGTGACTTGCATATCCAGACGGACGACGGCACCAAACGTGCGGGCGTGTGGCCGTATGTGACCTTGGTGGCCGGGGTGCTGATGGTGTACTTCTGTCATCGGTTGGTGGTGTGAATCACAGGCCATAGCATCAACCCTCAGCGACGTCATGATCGCTGAGGGTTTTGCTTTGCCTATGACCATGACTGATACAAATTTATTGATAGGAGGCCCCGCCCCGTCTTCGACGCCGCGCTGTCGCACAGCAAACTCGGTGCCGGGTTCACCCAGAATCTGTGCAGGCTGTGTGAAAACCTCCGCGACCGATTAACTGATTAAAAACTGACCTGAAAATCGCGTTCCTACGTGAAATTCAGGTCTGTCCAACAGCCGATCTATTTCAGAATTGACGTACGAACATGCAGTTCAGTTTTCTGTTGGGGTTTTCACACAGCCTGTGTGGGAGCAGGCTTGCCTGCTCCCACAGATTCATGCCGGGCACAAATCCTTGTAGGAGCTGCCGAAGGCTGCGATCACCCCGGGGTCGCGTCCGACGGAACCGGTCGTAGATGCAGATATTTCTTGAAGGCCGTTCCGGCCTTATCGCAGCCTTCGGCAGCTCCTATGTATGGGTTCGGCGTATTGCCTGAGTTGTGGATAGCTGGACCTCGATTGGCATGGCGCTGAACCGATCCGAAACTCCCGGACCGGTTCCGTGTTTGTCAGACGTTGACAGGTAATACCTTGGGTCTGAGCAAGAAATGGCCGAGGGCCGGCACCAACACCAAGGCACCGACCATGTTCCAAATGAACATGAAGCCCAGCAGAATGCCCATGTCAGCCTGAAACTTGATCGGTGATAACACCCAGGTCGTGACTGCGACACCCAGCGTGATGCCAGTCATGACCACCACCTTCCCGGTCGACAGGAGTGCCAGGTAATAGGCATCGGACAAGCTCGAACCGCGCCGCAGATTGGCCAGGGTCACGCTGAGGATGTAAAGCGCGTAATCGACCCCGATCCCCACCCCCAGCGCGATCACAGGTAGCGTGGCGACCTTGACGCCTATGTTCAATCCGACCATGAGCGCTTCGCACAATATCGACGTCAGCATTAGCGGCAGAACCGTACACACCACTGCTCGCCACGATCTAAACGTGATGAAACAGAGGGTGATCACGGCCGCGTAAACCATGAAAAGCATCTGAACGTTCGAACGCTTCACGACAATGTTGGTCGCCGCTTCGATACCGGCGTTACCCGCCGCATTCAGAAACTGGAGCTGATCCGTGTTATGTGTCGCAGCAAATTGCTCGACGGTCTGCACCACGCTGGTGAGCGTGTCGGCCTTGTGATCGGAGAGATACACGTAGAGGGTCAACAGATCGCAGTTTTGGTTGAACAACTCCCGGGGAGCACGCGTAATGATCGCATTCAGCAACCCTTGGTTACGGGGTATCTCGTACCAGGTCATGCTGCCTTCGTTCATGCCCGCAGCAGCTTGCTGACTCAGCGCAGCCAGAGAGGTGGTGGATACGACACCCGGTAGCTGTTGCAGTTGTGCTTCCAGTGCGTCGACGGAGACCAGCGTCTCGTAGTTCGCGCAGAAGTACTGAGGCGTTTTAACCATGACCACATACTTGTCGCTACTGGCGGAGAAATTGCTGACCATAAACCGATTGTCGCTGTTGTATCTCGACTCCGGACGTAGCTCAGGCGCGCCTGGATTGAGATCGCCGATCTTCACATGAAGGCTGACGGCAAAACCCGCCACGCCGAGAACGATGGCAATGACAATTGCGCCGCTCGCCCATTTACGCTCAGTGAATCGATCCAGAAAAGCCCAAAAAACATGCCGGGTGTGTTGCGTGTCCAGCTGCGAAAACTTGTCGGCCGCTGCTTCTCGCTGTGCCGCAGCTTTGCTCACACCGGTATAGGACAACAGAATCGGCAGCAGAATCAGGTTGGTGAAAATCAGCGCGAGGACTCCCATGGTGGCGGTGACAGCAAGGTCCTGAATGACCGGAATCTTGATGATCATCAACACTGCAAAGCCGACAGCATCCGCCACCAATGCCATGAGCCCAGTCAAAAACAATCTGCGGAACGTGAATCGTGCGGCGACCAGCTTGTCTGCACCGCGCCCAATGTCCTGCATGATCCCATTCATCTTTTGAGCCCCATGGCTCAGGCCGATGGCGAACACCAGGAAGGGTACGAGGATCGAGTAGGGATCCAGATCGAAGCCTAACGTGGGCAGTAAACCCAGAAGCCACACCACGGCGATGATCGAACACAGAAGGACCAGCAAGGTGCTGCGTATGCATCGGGTGTACCAGAACAACACGATGCCGCAAATCACCAGGGTCGCCGCGAAGAACAGCTGCATTTGCCGCATGCCGTCAATCAAATCCCCCACGACCTTGGCGAACCCGGTGATGTGGATCTTGATGTTGTCCGTCTCGTACTTGGCCCTGATCTGTTCCAACTGGCCCGACAACGCATGGTAATCGAGGGGCTTGCCGTCATCGGAGGCTGTTTCTTGAAGAGGCAGAAGCACGATACTGGACTTGAGATTCGAGGCCACGAGTCGGCCTATCTCCCCAGACCGCTCAACGTTCTGACGAACCTGATCAAGACTTTTGGCAGAGCCGTCGTAGTCGTCGGGAATGACGGGGCCACCATCAAAGCCCTCCTCGGTCACACCTATCCATCGTGTGGCTGGCGTCCACAAGGACTTCATGTAAGACCGGTCAACCCCCGGAAACAAAAAGACCTCGTCATTGATTCTTTTCACGGTGTCCAGATACGCGGCATCAAAAATGCCTCCTTGCTTGGCCTCAACCGCGATACGCAAGGTATTGCCGCCCTCACCCAGTTGGCCACGATTTTTCAGGTAGTTTTGAACATAAGGGTGATCCGTAGGAATCATCTTTTCGAAAGCAGCGTTGAGTTTTAATCCCAGTGCCTGATAGCCGAGTACAAGACTCAGGAGCACGCAGATGCCCAGAATAATGCTCCGGTGATTGAACAGCATTCGCTCGACCAGAGTACCTGAGGAGGGGTCGAACTCTGTCAGTTTCGGAGCGATGGAATGTTCTTCAGAACGCGTAAAACTGTTCATTGGTTGTGCTCCGGACTTTCCACCGCGACAGTGGACGACAGCATGCCGCGAGCACTGCTGATGATCAGATCACCATTCGCAGCTTGTGCCATTCCAGTGAAGTAACTGGGTTGAGTAACGGGCAGAACAGCCCCTTTCGCGTCACCGTTGTTGAAGCGCAGCACCCTGCCCGACTCATCGGCAAGCAACACGGAGCCATCATTGAGTCTAAGGCCGCTGGTCAATGTAACGGGTTGTAAAGTATCCAGCTTGCGCCAGGTATCTCCACGGTCCACCGACTCATAAGCTTTTCCCCGCAACCCGAACACCAGTAACGAGCCGCTGCCAGATCCCTGCATACCGAAGGTCGTCCCCTCATAAGGCGACGAAAGCGATTCGAAGCTTTTCCCTCTATCGCTTGAACGCAAAAGAGTGCCCTGCTCTCCCGCAAGAAATACATCCTCGCCAACCTGCTCGAGGCTATAGAGATGCAGTCCCGATGGGTTATTGATACGTGAACGGATCGATTGCCAGCTCAGGCCACCGTCATGGGTGGCGAAGGCGAGCCCGTAGGCGCCTACGACGAGTCCATCGTTGGGGTTGAAGAACAACAGATCCAGAAACGGCTTGTCAGGACCGTCATCGACCAGTTGCTGTGCCTGGGCTAGACGCTCTTGTGCTTTTGCGCCAGGGTCCGAGCCGGCCACCTCCTCCTTGACCTCCTGAAGCTCAATCCGGGCGGCCTGGATTCCATCGAGCTGTCGGGACCAGGTCAAACCACCATCGTTGCTGTGCAGTACGACGCCGGCATGACCGACTGCCCAGCCATCGTTCTGATCGATGAAACGAACTTTCACCAACGTCACGCTGACCGGAGAATTGACCTGCTTCCATGTGTTGCCATTGTCGTCGGAGACGATGATGAAACCTCGCTCCCCGACGGCGACCAGCCTGCTTCCGGCACGGGCGACGCTCAGCATCACAGATCGGGGCGCCATGACGCTGGAAATCGAGGGCTGTACCAGCAAGCCACCTGTTTGTGCGAGCGTTGCTCCGCTGCCAAGCATCGCAGTCATCCCGGCGCACACCAGGAAAGCGCTTAGAGGGTTTTTGCCGAAAAACCAAGGTGATTGAATACGCATTTCTGAGCCTCGATGATGCGGTGCAGGTGCGCAATGCCAAAGGCACTGCGCTCCCTGGAACACTGATTTGAATAGGTTATTGCGAGGTTCAGCGCACCGATCCAGACGCGACGGCGGTCCCGGTGAAAAAGTTCTCGGGCTTGCGAGGTACAACGCTGTACGTTTCACCATTCAGGCTCTGTACAACGCTGTAAGTCTTGGCTTGCAGGTTGTAGATGACGACCGGTTTCACCACCACGGCTGGGATTGAAGGCACAACGAAAGGCAGTACCTGCGATACACGCCACAGCTTGCCTTCGGCGTCGTACCCGTCCACCAGCGAAACCGTCCAGCTATCCTCATCGATGTAGAATTTGCGCTTGGGCACCGCGTGGCGTTTCCCCGCCGCGACGTTGGCTTCCAACTCCCAAACCCGATGCAGCTCCCAGCGCACTTTGTCCGGGTTGAGGTGATTGGCTACGAAAGCATCCTCTCGCTTTTCGGCGTTGAACCTGTTGTCGTTGTAAGGGATGTACATCTCTTTCTTGCCGACCAGCTTCCAGTCATAGCGGTCCGGATGACCGATGAAGCCGTGGACCTCATCGAAGTAGTTGGCACCGGAAGCCACGAAGTCCGGTGTGTCATACCCAACCGTTGGGGCACGACGTACACGACGCTGACCCACCAGGTATTGCCAGGCCTCTCTTGGCTCTTGCGCATTGATGCTGTCGTGAGTCACCAATGACTCACCGGCCTTGAACGGTGGTTCGTTGGTCAAAAACCGTAGCAAGGCATACTGACCGGTCCATTTATCAGCGGTACCGTCTTTGTAGTAATAAGGGTACTGCCAGTTTTCAACGCCTCGGCTGGCGAGTGTCCGGCTACCGTCAGCGTTACCGATGATGTTGGCATACCCCATCTGGATGGACTCAGCCTCGACCCGAAGCAGGAAATTCCAGATCACTTCATTACCGGTTTTCGGTATCGGAAACGGAATGCCTCCATAGCACCCCTGAACCGACAATCCATTGCTGATCGTCTTGCAGTTGGTCGCGTTGACGAACGTATTTTTATAAACGTCCTCGGGCGCCGCAGCCGTGCGATGGGTTGGATACACATCGAGGTGAAAGGTATCCGGATACTTCGCCAGAAGCGCTTTGGTACCTTCGCTCAATTTGTCGGCGTACTGCGCGACATTCTTGGCGGTAATCTGCACGCCCGGCTTTTCGCCAGGGAAAGGATCGGCGGGCATATCTCCAGATTTTGCCCCTGCAACATCCTTGGTCAGCCCTCCCGTCCAGGCAGGAATGGAGCCATCCGCGTTGCCCGCTTTTTCAGCGCCCATGGGGGTCAGCGTTGTCTTGAGCTTCGCCGCTTCGTCTGGACTGACCGCTGCGAACGCCATGCCGGCAAGCATTGACATCGACAGTGTGGAGACCAATAGCAGTTTGGTTTTTATCAGCTTGGTTTTTATCATTGTTAGAGCCCGCCTGTTCTTCGCTTAAAAGGTTCGCTGAATCGAAAATGCAACGAAATCCCGATCCTTCAGATTCTGTTGGTAGGTGAACGAATTAGCTGAATTGATGACCGGTCCCGCTTCACCAAAGAAGTTGGTGTAGCTCAGCGATGCATACCATTGCTTCTTGTAATCGGCCTTGAGACCCAGGGTCAGATCCCCGCCATGTTCCGGGCCAAAAGCCTGAGGTGTGACGGAAGAACGCCCTGCGGGGTTGTAGCCCACAGAGATCGGGGCTTGAACGTCAATCCCGGGGAATACCTGGAAGTATTGGGGTTCGAACGTGAAGCGCAGTGCGAAGGCATCTCGAGTGGTGTTGGGGTCCAACTGATCAACATTCCGGGTCACACTCAGTCGGCGGTTGAACGCGAGTTCACCAATGAAGGAAGCGCCGTCCCACACTGCCGTCCCGCCGTAGACATTCACAACCGGACAAGGACAGGCGATGGCAGATATGGTCGAGTCGGGTGTACTCGATCTCTCGTTTTTCGAGAACACAGCGTTCTCGTTAGAAGACGTCAACAGCGCGATCACAGGCATCGAAAACCGCCATGGCGGCTTCAGCAACTACGTGATCTGTCCCTGAACCAACTGATGTGCGGCGGCGCCTTTCGGCGCCCTCGCCTCAACGCGTCGACTAACCAGCGAGCACACCACATGCAAATGAGACGAATCGTAACCGGCCATGATGAGACAGGTCGCTCAGTTATCGTGTCTGACGGGCCTACACCCAGAGCAGTGTCATTCGAAACCATTCCTGGTCATGCCATGGCACAGTTCTGGATCACACCACCTGAGCCTTCACTCCCGGTTGCTCACAAAGATCCGACCGACAATAAAACCTCTCTAATACCTGCGCCAGGCGCTACGAGCATCGCTGCTTTCACCTTTCCACCTGACAGCGTAATGATGAATCCACTCGATGGTTCACGGATGATCGAAGAGATGAGCAGCGCATTGCCAGGTCTGTTTGAGTGCTTCGAAGCCGACAACCCCGGCATGCATAGAACCCCGACCATCGATTACGGCGTCATTCTCGAAGGCGAATTGTGGCTCGAAATGGATGACGGCACCCAAACCCTGGTCAAGTCTGGCGACATCGTTATTCAAAACGGAACCCGGCATGCCTGGCGCAACAAAAGTCATCAAATCGCTAAAGCACTTTTCGTGATGATTGGTGCGCACGCCTGATCGGGTCAGCTCAGTCATCACTGTCTATTCGAAAACCGGAGGATTCATGTCGCATCAGATTCGCTTGGTCGGGCTGTCTGGCAGCCTGCGCACGGGCTCAAGCAACTCTGCCATCTTGCAGACACTTGGCAGTTTGCTGGCGCCCGACATCGCACTGCTGGTCCACCCGCTGAACGATCTTCCGGGATACAACGAAGATGATGACGGGCTGCGCACGCCCGGGGCGGTGAAACGATTGCGGGACATCCTGACGGAGTGCGACGGAGTGATTATTGGTACCCCCGAGTACAACCACGGTCTGTCCGGCGTGATGAAAAACGCATTGGATTGGGTCTCTCGCCCTCACAGACGATCCAGCCTGAGCGGCAAACCCGTCCTGAGCTTTACCGCATCCCCCGCATTTACCGGTGGTGTTCGTGCGCATCAACAGCTCAACGAAACGCTTATGGCGTTTCAAGCCGAGATTGTTGCCTATCCGCAAATTGTGATCGGGACAGTGAACGAAAAAATCGTCAATGGGGTGCTCGCCGATGATGCGGTATTGAAGTTTTTGTTAGGGGGCGTCGACATGCTCTTGAAAGCCATTGAACGCCGTAACGTCCCCCAGAGATAAGTTATGTTGACGGCGCCCCTGAGCCGTCGCTCGCTTCATCCGTAAACTGACGGAGACTGATCTGTGTGGGCGATACTCCTCAAGCTATCCGCAACGAGCCAGTGAAACAGGAGATCCCGCCCCGTCTTCGACGCCGCGCTGTCGTGCAGCAAACACGGTCCCGCTTCTGCCCAAAGGGCGTAGGAGAGACCGGGACGCGCAGTCTTGTCTGCGAAGAACATACGGCGCGATCTGTCAGACCCACCGCGTTGAATGGCCTTCGCAGACAAAACTACGCGTCCCGGTCTCTCCTACATTGGATCGGTGCCGGACTTAAGATTTATATCTTGTTTTTCAATTATCTAAAGGGTGTTTGATAGGAGGGCATCAATCTTGCGCCTACGAAAAAGCCCGCACAGGGCGGGCTTTGAAAATCAAATAGGTGGCCGGTGCTGGTCTCCGGCTTACAAGGTTTATCAGGATTCTCACAGAACAGTTTTGTGCTCTTCTGCTTCACACGGCATAAGGGCTGGATCTCAGCGCGGAGATCTTTCTAACCGTGTACCCTTCGGAACGCGCCCCACGTTTCCTTGCTATCCTCTTGCGCATCAGTCTGCGTCTTCACCTATAAATTCAGAATAGCAAAAAGTTCGAAGCGCTGACCGGGGTTTTTAGAACGATTTCATCCAGGGTGAAGAGCGGCAGGATGGAAAAATACTATCCCCAGCCAGACATTTCCGGGGCCGTTCGAGTGTGGTACCGGCATCAATATTCCGCAGCGCTTGATGGCAAGCCTGTCCAAGCCCCAAGCGCTATCCCGTAACGCTGTTGTATCTGGCCAGCTATCGCGATGCGCAGAACCTCTGCCCTTTCTCGAGCTAATTCACGAACGGCCCGACGACGGGGCTATAAACTGGCCGAGCAAAAGGCGTTGCCTCATTGAATGCCTCTGCGGGCTTGGCTTACCGAGCCCGCTGACGATGTCGGGCCGACCGCCCCATACACGACCGCCCCTTTACCACCTTAAGCAAGAGATCCCCATGGCAAATCACGACCTCACCTTCCTCCCCGACCCCGACCCGGAATCCATCTCCTCCGACGTCGCCGGTTTCGGCGGCTTGCTGGTCTCCACTCAGATCCCCACCCGCGCCGACGGCAGCCTGGAGCTGGGCGGCATCTTCGAGCAGAGCGAGTGCACCCTGCAGGCGCTCAAGGTAGCGCTGGAGCGCGCCGGCAGTTCCATGGACCGGGTCCTGCATCTGACCATCTACCTCACCGACATGGCCGACCGCGCCGCCTTTAACGAGGTCTACCAGCGCTTCTTCGCCAAGCCCTGGCCGGTTCGCGCCGCCGTCGGCGTAGCCGCTCTGGCGGTCGAAGGTATGCGCGTGGAAGTCACCGCGATGGCGGCCAAAAGCTGAGTCCGCGGAGTGCGGTAACTCGTACTGAATGACATAATCCACTCCTGGTCATGAGCTGGATCGATCAATGCCCCGCGAGAACTTCAATGATCTGCTTGCTTTCGTCGCGGTCGCGCGCGAGGGCAGCTTCACCCGAGCGGCTGCGCAGCTTGGAGTCTCTCAATCCGCGTTGAGCCATACCATTCGCGCGTTGGAGACCCGGCTGGGTCTGCGCTTGCTGACGCGCACGACACGCAGTGTATCCCCGACCGAAGCCGGCGAGCGTTTGCTGTTGACCGTGGCGCCGCGCTTCGAGGAGATCGAAGCCGAACTTGCGGCTTTGAAGGACCTTCGCGACAAGCCCATCGGCAACCTTCGCATCACGGCCGCCGAACATGCTGCCAGCAGCATCCTGTGGCCCAAGCTGGAACAACTACTGCTGGAGCATCCGGCCATCAAGGTGGAGATCACCATCGACTACAGGCTCACCGACATAGTCGCGCAGCGCTACGACCTCGGGGTGCGCCTGGGTGACCAGGTTACCAAGGACATGATCGCCGTACGCATCGCGCCGGATCTACGCATGGCGGTGGTGGGCTCGCCAGCCTACCTCGCCGGCCGGACACCTCCGCAGACACCGCAAGACCTGGCGGAGCATGCCTGCATCAACCTGCGCCTGCCGACCCACGGCGGCCTGATGGCCTGGGAGTTGGCGAAGGACGGGCACGAGGTGAAAGCGCGGGTGGAAGGGCAACTGGTGTTCAACAGCAGCAGTCCGATGCTCAAGGCTGCATTGGCGGGGATTGTCCGTTCGGCAACGGTCAGCTGGAATGATGAAGTGACCATCGGCATCGTAGCCGGTGACGCCTTGTTGCTGGCCGTTTTCGTCGCCCACGAAGCACGAGCGAATCAGCCGATACTGCCCCTGCGCCTGTTCACTCACCGGATACGCGCCGGTGCCTACGCGGCACGGATGCTGTTTTTGGGAGGGATGATCGGGTTCTGGTTTTTCACCACGCAATATCTTCAGGGGGTGCTCGGGTTCAGTGCGAGCGAAGCAGGCATGGCGTTTCTTCCGACCACGCTGGTGAACTTCGCCACGGCGTTGGCAGTACCCACGTTGACCAAACGTTTTGGCAACAGTTGGCTGCTGGCTGGCGGCGTGGCAGTTGCGCTGATCGGTATGATCTGGCTCAGCGGCGTCTCGGCCGATAGCCATTATCTGACAGGTGTCGCCCTGCCGATGGCACTGATCGGGCTGGGCCAAGGTGCCAGCCTCAGTCCACTGACCACTGCGGGCATGACCGATATCAATCCTCGCGACGCTGGCGCCGCCTCGGGATTGGTCAACGTGGCGCACCAGCTTGGAGGCTCATTGGGGTTGGGGATCCTGACCGTGGTGTTCAGTCATGGCGAGGCGCTAAACGTCGGTCCGGAAGCCCTGGCGGCCGGTATTTCGGCAGCATTCATCGGCAGCAGTGTGATGCTGGGGCTGGCCTTGATCTGCGTCGTGGCGCTGATCATCAAGCCTGGCTTGCTCACTTCGAGGCTGCGAGGCGTGCCGTAAAGGCAGCTTAGTGCCATTAGCGGGTTCGTAAGTGTCTGCCGAACACACCTTCCTGAATCGCCTGGCGAATACGAGTATGAATCAACAACCCGCTTCACCTTTTTGAGCGCTTCCTCGAGCGCGGCCAGCGATACAGATCCTAGCGCTAAGCGGATCGCATGGGGTACATGTGCGGACGTCGTAAACGGTTCGGCAGTCGATACCGAAATCTGCTCGCGCATAAGCGCTGCCGCTACTTGGTCGGCTCGAACCTCTTCCCCCAAAGGTAGCCAGACAAAATAGGAGGAGTGGTGGCTGATGTATTGGAGTCCTGAGAGTGCTGCATTCGCTATTGATTGACGAACCCTGGCGTCGCGACGCTTCTCTTCCTCCAGTCGTGTGACAGTGCCATCGTCAAGCCAGCCACAGGCGATAGCCGTCATGACGCTGGGGGTGTTCCAAGTGGTGGCCCTGATTATTCGTTCAATCGCGGGAACCCATTGAGTGGGGGCTGCAACAAATCCGACGCGAATCCCGGTGGCAACACTTTTGGAGAGTCCTGAGACGTAAACGGTTGTTTCTGGTGCAAGTGTCGCCAATGGAGGGGATGGATCCTCTGCCAAAAAGGCATAGGCCGCATCCTCGATAATAAGCAGACCGTACTCACGGGCTATCGCTACCATCCTTAGTCGCCACGGCATGCTTGTCACCCATCCCAGCGGGTTGTGCAGTGTTGGCATCGTGTACACAGCACGTACTCGCCGACTCTTGCACAGCAGCTCCAGAGCGTCCAGGTCGGGTTCATGGCCCGCCGAAGGAATAGCTGCCAATTCGAGGCGGTGTGACTCCGCAAGCACTTTGAATCCTGGATAGGTCAAGGCGTCGGTCGCAACGACGTCACCGGGGCGAAGCAGCGCCATGACAGTGGCTGCCAGCCCATGCTGTGCTCCACTTACGATCAACACTTGATCCTCGGACACGGCCAACCCGCGACATTGGAGATGGCGCGCCACCATGGCCCGCTCATGCTTGCGCCCTGCATGAGGTTGATACCGCAGCATTGCCTCCATGTCGCCGGAAATCGCGAGTTGGCGCAATGCACCTCGTAGCAACTCGGCCTGGCCAGGCAGCGATGGGTAGTTAAAGTTGAGATCAACGATGCCTGAAGCAACCGCATGCTGGTCGATGCCCAGCCCTAGAGGTAACGAGGTTTCCCGAACAAAGGTACCTCGCCCGGCTTCCCCGCTGACCAGTCCCATAGCCTCAAGCTCTGAGTAAACGCGGGTAGCAGTCACCAGCGCCATCCCCTCTTTTGCCGCGAGTTCGCGGTGTGTAGGTAGCCGGGTGCCTGGCCGCAAGCGCCCTGCCTGGATATCGGCAGCAAATGCGTCGACCAACACTTTGTAGCGGGAGCGAGCCATGGACAATGTATCCATTACAATAATTTGATTGTAATGATTCTCGGCCCTAGCATCTTCCTGCGCAACTGATTCGCATGGCCAGCACCCAAGGGTGGTCCGGGGGCCATCGTCTTGAGGGGCGAATAGCTGTACTCATTCCTCAACCAAATTTGCACAGGAAGGCGGCAACATGCACATCGCTATTTTGACCTTCGAAGGTTACAACGAACTCGATTCTCTCATTGCACTGGGTGTGCTAAATCGCGTCCAGAAGCCGGGTTAGCGAGTGTCGATTGCCAGTCCCACTGCCCGTGTTCGTTCTATGAATGGGGTAGTCATCGAATCACAAGCAACTCTTCAAGACGCGAGTGAAGCCGATGCGGTCATTGTTGGCAGCGGTATGCACACACGTGAGGTCGTCGCTGACGTAGCCTTGATGGCGCAGTTGCAGTTTGATCCAGGGAGACAACTATTGGGTGCACAGTGCTCTGGCACTCTTGTATTGGCGAAGCTGGGCCTGCTCGAAGGTGTTCCAGCCTGTACCGATTTGACGACGAAACCATGGGTCCAGGAAGCGGGTGTGGACGTGCTTAACCAAGCTTTTTTTGCGAAAGGTAATGTTGCCACCGCCGGAGGGTGTCTTGCCTCTCAATATCTTGCCGCCTGGATTATTGCCCGTCTGGAAGGTATCGAAGCAGCGGCAAGCGCGCTGCATTACGTCGCGCCGGTGGGGGAGAAAGATGATTACGTGTTGCGTGGGATGCGGCATATCACACCCTATCTGCACAACTAGGGTGCGCTCTCAATAAGTGGCAGATCGCGTTGAAATCAGGAAGGTGGGTTCGGTAGACGCTTTCCTCGGTTCAGCTCCATCGTGGTAATGGACGTATTTGCCAAACGAGTTTTGGTTCCCCGTGAAAAGGCATTGCGCTGGATGGGGCTAAATCGCGCATCATGGGCGCAGTCAGCTCAAGGGGGATTTCCATGCGCGTCATATCATCCGTTATGCGTCTTGCCGTGTTGTCGCTGGGATTGGTGTTCGCCGCCACTGCCGTGGCGACCGAGGAGACGCAGTTGGCTGGGTCGATCAACGCCTACCGCAGCCAGGCGCAACGCTGCGCGGGCCAGGCGTCTCAGGAGCTGCCGCCGCTGGCGAGCGATCCGCGCCTGGTCCTGCCCGCCAATAGTAGCGGGGACCTGCAGCAGGCGCTGGCGCGTGCGGCTTATCCGATGGTCAGCGTGCAGGCGATCAGCTTGTCCGGGCCGAGTGATGCGCAGTCGGCCATGACGGCGGTGCAGGAGAGCTTCTGCCAGGTTGTGCTGGACCCGCAATTCGTCGATATCGGCGTGAGCCGAGAGGGAAGTGAGTGGCGCATCGTCCTGGCGCGTCCGCTGTTGGCTGGGCGCCTGGGCGGCTGGCAGGCGGAAGGACAGCAACTACTCGACATGATCAACGCCGCCCGCACGCAGCCGCGCCAGTGCGGCGCCCAATCCTTTACCGCCACAACGCCGCTGACTTGGAACGCCACGCTGGCGACAGCGGCCGAGGCCCATACCCGCGGCATGGCCAATAACAACTTCTTCGATCACAAGGACCGCGATGGCCACACGCCGGGTGATCGGGCTGAACTGGCAGGCTACGCCGGCCGGCAAATCGGCGAGAACATCGCCGCCGGGCAGGACACCACGCGCAGGGTGGTAGATGGCTGGCTGGCCAGTCCCGGTCACTGCGCCAACCTGATGAACCCACAGTTTCGCGAGCTGGGTGCGGCCTATGCGGTGGATCCGAAGAGTGATGCGGGGATTTACTGGACGGCTATGTTCGGTACGCAGTGAGTGCCTGAACGCGTTTCTATACTTTCGCCAGAGACCTAGAGCAAGCGTGGCCCGCGCCCGGTGTTTTGCGAGGCGGCCTCTCCAAGACGGTCCAGCACAAAAGCCTTCGCGTGGCGTGTCATCTGGTCGAGATGCCGGTCACGCTTCTTCTCGGCTTCCACCATCGCTTTTTTCCCGTGTTGCTGAAGCAGATACGTATGAATCTGCCGCACCTCCACAGAGCTATAGATCGGCGCTACGTCCAACACCGCCAACAGGCCGTCCGTGCCGTGGTCGCGGGTATTCATGACGACCTGAGGACCGCGTGCACCCAAAACCTGAAACCCCATCGACTCGAAACACGGCACCTTGCCAACGATGCAGGCCAGCTCGGCATGAGGGTATCGACCGACCATTTCCTGCAACATCGCGCGCGCGACACCCCGACGTCGATGGCTTTGCCGCACAGCCATATAGGCCACTGCGCAGGCCTCGGGATCGTCCTTCACCGGCAGGTACAGCAAGAAGCCGACGACCTTGGAAGGATCCTGGACATCCGACGCCACGATCAATTCGACTGGAATGCCTCTGGAACCGTCCATAGCGTCCAGGTAGAGATGAACCTCGTAGCCGATACCGTATTGATACAGGTTGTAGAGGGGATTGCTCGGCGCGATGGCTACCATGCTGATATCGGTCAGATAGTCGACGACCATCTGCAGGATCTGGCTTTTGATGGGCTCGGGGGGCGGGGTTTGAAAAAGGGTGATCGTGGACATCTAGCTTCTGACTCCGAGGGTTAAGGCTTGCCCGTGACTTCAAGGATCAGCGCTGGGCGGAGTCATCATAACGCGTCTTTGCGCTAACAACCGACGGCGCGCCTTGCCCATCGCCCTCCCCCCGCTGCCAGGTCGCCCCGAAATCAGCCAATAACACGTGAAAGACAAAGAAACGCCTCATCACCTGAGGCGTTTCAGCACCCCCGTCAGATCAAATGGCGTAAGCCCGCTCATCATGTTCAGCGAGGTCCAGCCCCATCGTTTCGCTCTCTTCACTGGTGCGCAAGCCAATGGTCCACTCCAGCGCCTTGAGGATGATCAGGCTCACGACAAAGCAGTAGCCAAACGTGAAGCTGACGCCTTTCAATTGGGTCAGCACCTGAGTGCCGATGTCCAGTTTCTCGACATAGCCGCCCAGCGAAGGGGAAGCGAAAACCCCGGTCAGGAGTGCGCCGACGATTCCGCCGATGCCGTGCAGGCTGAACACGTCCAGTGAGTCGTCATAGCCCAGTTTCTGCTTGAGCTGGCTGACGCCGAAAAAGCATACCGCGCCGGTGATCAAGCCAATGGCGATGGCGCCCGCCGGACCGACGAAGGCACAGGCCGGGGTGATGCCGACCAGACCGGCCAACGCGCCGGATGCCGCGCCCAGTGCACTGGGGCGACCGTGAATCAGGGTTTCAGTGAGCATCCAACCGACGACACCCGCGCACGCTGCGACCTGGGTGGTGAGCATGATGATCCCGGCGCCGGTATTCACCGCAGCCCCGGAGCCAATGTTGAAACCGAACCAGCCGATCCACAGCAAACCGGCGCCCATCAGGGTGAAGCCGAGGTTATGCGGTGGCATGGCAACGTTCGGGTAGCCTTTGCGCTTGCCCAGTACCAGACACGCCGCCAGTGCCGCCACGCCCGCATTGATATGCACCGCGGTGCCGCCAGCAAAATCCAGCACGCCCCAATTGACCATCAACGCCCCTGGCCCGCCCCAGATCATGTGCGCGACGGGCGCGTAGACGAAGGTGAACCACAGCGCCATGAATGCCACCGCCGCGCTGAACTTCATGCGTTCGGCGAACCCACCGGCAATCAATGCCGGGGTAATGATCGCGAACGACATCTGAAACACGCTGTAGACGCCTTCGGGAATATTGCCCACCTGGCTGTCGTGGGTCATGTCGAGCATGAACACCTTGCTCAGCCCGCCGACGAAGCTGTTCAGATTGACTTCACCGGCGACCATGCCGGTGGCGTCGACCACGATGCTGTAGCCGTAAACTACCCACAACACACCAATGACGCCGGCGATTGCGAACAGTTGGGTGAACACCGAAAGAAAGTTCTTGGCCCGGACCATGCCGCCATAAAACAGCGCCAGACCCGGAATGCACATCAGCAACACGAACATGGCCGCAGTCATCATCCAGGCGGTGGTGCCGGTGTCCAGGGTGACGTCGGCCGCCGAGGCCAGTGGTGATAGGCTCAAGGCAAGCAGCGCCAGGGTTGTTCTTGAAAAACAACGGGAAAGAAAGTCAGGGATCATCGTCAGCTCCAGAGCAGGGAATACGTCCAAAGGGTGCACTGGCAGAAGGAAGGCGCGCGAGGCAGGCTCGCAGTGCATACGGATCTGTGTCCGTTAGCGGGTAAAACAAATAAGATTCTGCCCGAAGGGCGTAGGAGAGACCGGGACGCGCAGTCTTGTCTGCGAAGGCCAGACGACGCGGTATGTCTGAAAGACCTCAGTGCATGGTCTTCGCAGACAAGTCAGCTCCTTGGTGTTAGTCCATGTTTGATCGTAGACGCCGCCCATGCAGGCGGCGTTTTCAACGCCTTAGTACTGTTGCCCCGGAATCCACGAGGTCCCGGCCAATGGTACGCGGGCCATGGCGGCGGCTTCGACGGTCAGGGCCACCAAGTCCTCGGGGTCCAGGTTGTGCAGGTGCGATTTACCGCAGGCACGGGCCATGGTCTGGGCCTCCAGGACCAACACTCGCAAGTAGTTAGCCAGACGCCGACCGCCTTCCACCGGATCCAGACGTTTGGACAGTTCCGGGTCCTGGGTGGTGATGCCTGCCGGGTCGCGGCCTGCTTGCCAGTCATCGTAGAAACCGGCAGCCGAACCGAGCTTGCGCAGTTCTTCATCCAGACGCGGGTGGTTGTCGCCCAGCGCGATCAACGCGGCAGTACCAATGGCGACGGCATCGGCGCCGAGGGCCATGGCCTTGGCCACGTCGGCACCGTTACGGATACCGCCAGAGACGATCAACTGCACCTTGCGATGCATGCCCTCCTCCTGCAACGCCTGCACCGCAGGAGGAATGGCGCCGAGAATCGGGATGCCGACGTGTTCGATGAACACTTCCTGCGTCGCCGCCGTACCGCCTTGCATGCCGTCGAGCACGATGACGTCGGCACCGGCCTTGATCGCCAGTTTGACATCGTAGTACGGGCGGCTCGCGCCGATTTTCACGTAGATCGGTTTTTCCCAATCGGTGATTTCACGCAGCTCGGCAATCTTGATCGCCAAGTCATCGGGACCGGTCCAGTCCGGGTGACGGCAGGCGCTGCGCTGATCGACGCCGATCGGCAGCGTGCGCATACCGGCCACACGTTCGGTGACTTTCATGCCCAGCAGCATACCGCCACCACCCGGTTTGGCACCCTGCCCCAGGACGATTTCGATGGCATCGGCTTTGCGCAAGTCATCCGGATTCATGCCGTAACGCGACGGCAGATACTGATAGACCAGGTGTTGCGACTGGCCGCGCTCTTCCGGGGTCATGCCGCCGTCGCCGGTGGTGGTGCTGGTGCCCGCGATGGTTGCGCCACGGCCCAAGGCTTCCTTGGCATTGGCCGACAAGGCGCCGAAGCTCATGCCGGCGATGGTCACCGGAATTTTCAGGTGAATCGGTTTCTTGGCGAAGCGATTGCCGAGGATCACATCGGTGCCGCATTTCTCGCGGTAGCCTTCCAGCGGGTAGCGGGAAACGCTGGCGCCGAGCAGCAGCAAGTCATCGAAGTGCGGCAGCTTGCGCTTGGTGCCGCCACCGCGAATGTCGTAGATGCCGGTTTCGGCGGCACGCTGGATTTCCTGAATGCTCAGGCGGTCAAAGGTCGCGGATTCGCGCAGGACCGGAACAGGTTTATCGCTCATGGTTGACTCCTTAATACGCGGACGCGTTATCGACTTTGAAGTTGTAGAGCTGGCGAGCCGAACCGTAGCGCTTGAAGGCTTTCGGGTCAGCGGTGAAACCAGCCTGATCCAGCAGCTCTTTCAGCTCGCTAAGATGTTCGTCGCGCATTTCTTTTTCGATGCAGTCCGAACCCAGCGATTGCACGCTGCCCTGCACGTAAATCCGGGTTTCGTACAACGAGTCGCCCAACGCATCGCCGGCATCGCCGCACACCACCAAACGCCCGGCCTGGCCCATGAAACAGCTCATGTGGCCAATGCTGCCGCCGACCACGATGTCGATGCCTTTCATCGAGATCCCGCAACGGGCACCGGCGTCGCCTTCGATCACCAGCAAGCCGCCATGAGCGGTGGCGCCAGCGGCCTGGGAGGCGCTGCCCTTGACCCGTACCGAGCCGGACATCATGTTTTCCGCGACACCGGTGCCAACGTTGCCGTGCACGGTGATGTGGGCTTTCTTGTTCATGCCGGCGCAGTAGTAGCCTGCGTGGCCCTGGATATCGATGAACAGTTCCTGGTCAACGCCGACCGCAATGTTGTGTGCGCCATTGGAATGGGTCACCACCCACTCCGCGTCACTCAATGCTTTGGCTTGATCGTGCAGCCCCTGATTGAGCTCGCGTACTTCACTGACAGATAGATCGATGGTTTTCATAAGGGGCTCCTCAGGCGCTTTTGCGTTCCCAGATGTACATGGTGGATGGCGCCGGTTCCCAGACCTTGGCGTTCTCGATACCGGGCAGGCTCGAAAGCGCCTGATATTCCGACGCCATGGCAACGTAGTCCTCGGTTTCGGCAAGGATCGCCGGTTTGCAGGCAATCGGATCACGAATCACCGCGAAGCCATTGCGGGTGCCGATGGCGAAGGTGAAGAAGCCGTCGAGGTCTTCCAGAGCATGATCCAGCGCCACTTTGAGCGAGTCGCCCTGTTGCAGGCGCCAGGCCAGGTAACCGGCCGCGACTTCGGTGTCGTTCTCGGTCTGGAACACGATGCCTTGGCGCTTGAGTTCCTGACGCAGGCGGAAGTGATTGGACAGCGAACCGTTGTGCACCAGGCACAGGTCGGCGCCAGTGGAAAATGGGTGGCTGCCTTCCATGGTCACCGCGCTTTCGGTGGCCATACGGGTGTGGCCAATGATGTGGCTGCCTTTCATGCCGGCCAGGTTGAAGCGCTCGGAAATTTCTTTCGGCAAGCCCATGCCCTTGAGGATCTCGATGCTCTGCCCGGCGCTCATGATGCGTACGCCCGGCGCCAGCTCAGCCAGTGCCATGCGCACCTCGGCTTCTTTGGCCGTGGTTTTCAACACTACTGCACTGGCGTTCTGAAACCAGTTCAACGACTGAGCAAGGCGGCCTTCCAGCGCGCCCATCAGGGCCTTGAAATCAAAACCGGGCACGGTGCTTTGCAAAGTCAGCTTGACCGAGCCATCCGCCACTTCATCGCCATAGATGGCAAAGCCGGCGCTGTCCGGGCCACGGTCGGTCATCGACAGCAGCATGGGTTCGAAGAGCTTGCCGAGCTGGGACTCCAGCGCCGGGTTCTTCAAGTACAGACCTACGATTCCGCACATACATTTCTCCTACTGGGCAGCCGGTTCCTGATCAAAGAAACCGGGTTGATACAAATCGGGTTGTTGGAAACATGCCTTTAAAAAGAGCCGCTTAGAAAAACTCGGTGTAGCGCTGAATCTCCCAATCGGAGACGTGGCGGCTGTACTCGACCCATTCCATGCGCTTGAGATCGATGAATTCGTTGACGATTTCCGGACCCATGGTTTCGCGGAACAGCGGATCGGCGTCCAGTGCGTCACAGGCTTCCTTGAGGCTTTGCGGCAAGGTGGCAATGCCACGGCCAGCAATGGCTTCGAGGCTCAGGGAGTACAGGTTTTCGTTGCACGGCTCGCCTGCTTCCAGCTTGCGGTCGATACCGTCCAGCCCCGCAGCGATGATCGCGGCGCTGACCAGATACGGGTTGCAGCCCGCGTCCGGCAGGCGGAATTCGAGGCGGCCATACGGCACCCGAACCATCGCCGAACGGTTGTTGGAACCGTAGGCGACGAACGCCGGAGCCCAGGTCGAACCTGACAGCGAACGGCCGACCACCAGACGTTTGTAGGAGTTGACGGTTGGCGCGGCGAAGGCACACAACGCCGGACCATGGGCCAGCAGGCCGGCGGCGAAGTGATAGGCCATTTTCGACAGGCCCATGCCGCGTGAGTCGCTGGCGTCATGGAACAGGTTCTTGTTCACCGCATCAGCGATGGACAGGTGGAAATGCATGCCGTTGCCCGCGCGTTTCGGGTCAGGCTTGGGCATGAACGAGCAGATCATCCCCAGGTCGTTGGCGACTTCACCGGCAGCCATGCGGAAGAAGGTGAAACGGTCCGCCGAGGTCAGTGCGTCGCTGTAGGTGTAATTGATCTCGAACTGGCCGTTGGCGTCTTCGTGATCAATCTGATAGATGTCGAAATCGACTTTTTGCAGCGCTTCGGTGAGGTTTTCCAGAAACTGCCGCGAGCGCGACAGGCCTTTGTAGTCATAGCAGGGCTTGTCCAGGTTATCGCTGGCATCAACGCTGCATAGTTTGCCTTCGGCATCGCGACGGAACAGGCTGAACTCAGGTTCCAGACCGGTGTTGAGGGTCCAGCCGCGCGCATTCAGGCGTTCTACCTGGCGCATGAGGACGTAACGCGAATCGTACGGGTGCGGCTCATTATTGACGTGGCCGACGCACACGATGCGGCCATAACCCGGTTGCCATGGCACGGCGGTCAAGGTGCTCAGGTCGCCCTTGGCCATAAAGTCCGGACCATGGGGTTGCATGCCCATGCCGCAGATGGCGAAGCCTGCGAAACCGGCGCCGCTGTCGATCACGGTCTGCAAGCCGGAGACCGGTACCGACTTGGTTTTGGCCGAACCGTGGATATCCACGAACTGAGCCAGCACGTACTTGATTTTGTGCTCATCGATGATTCGTTGTGTTTCTGTTGGCAACATCACGTGGGACTCCTCGAGCAAGGCAAAACAGCGGGATCTGGTTAGAGGGTCGGCTGAAGTCGTTAACGATTGCCCAGTGCTAGAATCCACTTGGACCAGACTTGAAGCCGAACCTTTTATTCTCAACAAGAAAGTTACTTTCCCAATGAGAATGCAATTGCCTTGCCAGAGTTGCTGTCAGAAAGCGCCTCTACAGCGCCTTCAGCCCTGAAACACTGAGTTTTCAAGGGTTCGCCAGGGAAATGAGTGTCGCGCGGGTAAAACTTCAGACATGCTGCAACCGCTCAGGCTGTAAACAGGACGGGCAGCAACAGGGTGCATCGCACATTCATGGTGCGAAATTTATATTCATGACCGGAAATGAAGCATGAGCAAAGTGATTTCCACCGAGGCCGAGCCCCGCTTGAGGCTCGAGCAATACCTGGGCATGCAAATCAAGAAACAGCGCCAACTGCAGGAACTGAAGATCGCCGATGTCGCGCAACTGGCAGGCATCAGCCAAGGCATGCTCAGCAAGATCGAAAATGCCCAGGTGTCCACCAGCCTCGATACCTTGAGCCGCCTGTGCGACGCCCTCGGCATGCCGATGTCAAAACTGTTCAGTCAATACGACCAGCAAGGCAGTGGCGCCCTGTTGGTACGCAAAGGCGAAGGGATGCAGGTGGTGCGTCGCGGCACCGAGAAAGGCCACACCTACCACCTGCTCAACCACACCCGTGGGCCGAAGAAAACCTTCGAGGCCTATATGGTCACCATGGACGACGCCAGCGAGGAGTTCCCGACCTTCTCCCATCCGGGTACCGAGTTCCTGCACCTGTTGAAAGGCGAGATCGTCTACCGCCACGGCAACCAGCTCTACCACATGAAAGCCGGCGACAGCCTGACCTTCGATGGCGAAGTCCCGCACGGCCCCGAGCAGCTGGTGAAGGTCCCGATTCATCTGCTGTCGATCATGAACTACGGCGACGAGGTATAGCCTGATTCCTCTCGCCAGACAAAGGCTTCCAGTTCTCTCCCGTAACGTTTAGGCGTGCTATAGTGCTGCTTATCTATCTTTAGCAGTGCCAAAAGGCGGCTTATGAAAAGCTTTTTTCCGCTGGAATGCGCCGACAACCTCTATAGAATCGGGCTTCTGGTGAAAAGC
Organism: Pseudomonas sp. ASL3; assembly: GCF_056680425.1. Classification (NCBI taxonomy): domain Bacteria; kingdom Pseudomonadati; phylum Pseudomonadota; class Gammaproteobacteria; order Pseudomonadales; family Pseudomonadaceae; genus Pseudomonas; species Pseudomonas sp. ASL3. The sequence continues at coordinate 2,604,650 of NZ_CM155281.1, forward strand.
AGGCGATTACAGTCCAGACTTCGGCAGAAAGACCTGGCTCAGTCCCTTTCAATCTCCGAGCAGACCGTGCGCAAAATCGAGAGCGGCGACCCCGTCGTAGAGTTGCGCTCGTTCATGATGGTGCTCTGGCACTTGGGACTTACCCAGGAGGTGTTTCAAAGTCTCGACGGCATCGAGTCCTCCTCGCAGCTGCAAGCCAATGATCCCCATGCACCTCACCGGGTTCGCCTGCCAAAACCACAGAGTGATGACTTCTGATGTCCAGGGCTTACATCTACATGGAGCATCCTGAAACCGGCGAGGTGATCTCTCTGGGTCGACTCGTCATCGTCAACGGACACGGTGAGTTCACTTACGATCCAGAGTACGTCGCCACCAGCGGTTGGGTGCCCGACCCGGTTCGTTATCCGCTACGCAGCGAAACCTTTGGCCCGATAACCAAAAACAAGGGAATACCCGGTTTCATCAACGACTCGATGCCCGACGGCTGGGGTGAGCGGGTATTGAAAGACCTGCATCGAACAGAACTGGGACCGATCGATTACCTGCTTAAATCTCCGAACAATGATCGTGCGGGCAATCTGATGGCAGGCCAGACGCGATATCCGCCGGCCGGCATCGGCCAAGACCCGCTGCCTACGCTCAAGGGTCTCGCGCCTTTCATCGAAGCCACCGAAGCCATATTTGATAATCAACTGGATGAAGAGGCGATCCAGACCCTCAAGCTGCGCAGGCAAAGGTCCTCTCTGGGTGGCGCCCGCCCCAAGCGCACTCTGCAAGACCGTGGCGTGCTGATTCTGGTCAAACCACGTGACCGATATGATCAGTGCGATGTACCCGCACTGGAACATGCGTGCATGACGTTCGCCGCAGCAAAAGGTCTGGATGTTGCCCGCACCGCCTTGTACGCAGAAGAACCTTCGACCTTGCTGGTAGAGCGCTTCGACCGGACGCAGCCCGCTGGCACGCGGGGGCGGATACCGATGCTGAGCGCACTTACTTTGCTCGATGCCGAATGGCACACCAACGACCGCAGCGCCTGGGTCTACGCCGCCGTTGCCAACGAGATGAGTCGACGCGGCGTGCCGGCGCAAGACCTCCAGCAGTTGTTTAAGCGAATGTGCTTCAACGCCTTGGTGGGCAACGACGACGATCACCCGAAGAACCACGCCATCCTCTGGCTGAAGGGTGGCTGGCGGCTGGCACCCATGTACGACGTGGTGCCGGGGCTCGAAGGATCTTCGCCTCCTAACCTCTCGATGGCCGTGGGCCGCAGTGGGCGAGTCATCAGTCGTGCCAACCTGCTGAGTCATTGCGCACACTTCGCACTTAGCGCAGATCAAGCCGTTGCGACACTGGCTGAAGTGATCGGCTGGGAAGCCGATCTGCGGGCGCACTATGAGCGCAAGCTTAAAGGGACCGAGTTGATGCTCGCCCTCGCTGCGATCGGGGTCGAGCGCATGAAGACTTAGGTGCGTTCTCAATAAATGGCAGATCGCGTTGGAACTGTGATTGTGTCAGGCAAGGCGCGGGACGCAGGAGATGCTTATTGCCCCTTCAAGTCCCGCAACGCAGCCTGGCGCGATCTCAGTATCAATCCGTGGGGAATTGCACAGACCTGCCCACCCGCTTGCATTCGACCTGACCAGCCATTTGCATCGGATTTGACCACCACGCTTCGTGGCCATGACCGGCAGAGAACGACTCAGGCTGTGTGAAAACGCAGGCACCGCTTTGAAGTCTGCGTTGCTACGGAAAATCTGCCAGCGTTTGGTTAGTCAGCAGACCTAGAATTTGCGTAGGAACGCGATTTTCGGTGCGGTTCTGACTGCCAAACTCGCACTAAAACGTTTTCACACAGCCTGGACCCAAAGCTGACATTGATACAGTGCCTGCCGGTAGAATTCGCTCGGACGGATGAGTTGCATCGTACCAACGAGCAGGCGAACAGTTTTGCCCTACGGTCGCTCAAGGCTCTTGAGAAGGGCTCATGGGGCGCCTACTAAAGGAATAGAACGCATGTTTATGCGCAGCGCTGCATTGGGTTTATTGATTCTGGGATTCAGCATTTCAGCAGCACAGGCCGGGACTATCTGCACCATCGTGGCAGATGCAAAAAGTGGTGACGTTTTGAAGCAAGAGGGTGATTGCTACAGTCGCGTGACTCCCGCCTCAACATTCAAGATCGCGATAAGCCTGATGGGCTTCGACGCGGCTTTTTTGCAAGACGAACATTTTCCGACTTTGCCATACCATCCCGGTGATCCTGATTGGGGAGGCGCTGCCTGGCTGGAGCCTACAGATGCAGTTCGATGGTTTCAGTATTCTGTTGTGTGGTTCTCTCAACGCGTCACTCATGCGCTTGGAGAGGCAACGGTCAAGCGATATGCCGAGGCATTCGATTACGGGAATACCGACCTATCCGGTGATCCCGAAAAAACAATGGCCTTGATCGTGCCTGGATCAGTTCCTCTTTGAAGATTTCCCCTCACGAGCAAATCACCTTTTTAAAGAGGCTGGTGAATCGCCAATTGCCCGTGAGCCCTCATGCCTTTGAGATGACAAACCGGATTTCGCAAATCGCCCTACGGCCCGACGGTTGGGATGTTCACGGCAAAACAGGCACGGCCTTCCCTCGAATGGAGGACGGGAGCAGCGATGAAGCCCACGGATACGGCTGGTTTGTCGGCTGGGCGACCAAGGATAACCACTCACTGGTTTTCGCCCGTCTAATTCAGGACGAGCATGCGCAACCCGTTCCCGCAGGGTTACGAGTACGCGATGCGTTGATGGAGCAATGGCCTCAGCTAGCGAACTCGCTAGTAAAATGAGATTGAGCAGCGGTGTCCGCTTTTGGCCGACTGCTGCCCGTCTCGCACAACTGTCATCCTAAGCCTCCAACAATGGAGGCTATGACATGAATATATCAACCACTTCCGCGTACCAGCCTTGAAATAAAGGCAAACTGGTTGGTCAAAAATCACCGCTCCGCCTACGTGACATCTGGGGCATTAGAATCAGACTTGAGCTTTCCCAAAACGTGAGAGATCTAGCGCTTTTCGATTTAGCAATCGACAGCAAACTCCGTGCATGCGATCTGACGAAGCTACGTGTTCGCGATGTCGCCCATGGAAATCACGTGTCAGCGAGGGCCATCGTAATGCAGCAGAAGACTCAACGGCCCGTACAATTTGAGATCACCGCACAGACCCGACTTGCCGTGGAGGACTGGGTACGACAGGCCCGACTCAGAAATGAGGACTTCTTGTTTCCAAGTCGGATACGCACCTCGGACCACCTTTCCACGCGACAATACTCACGCATCGTTAAAGCGTGGGTAACCTCCATTGGCCTCGACCCAGTGCCGTATGGTACTCACACGATGCGTCGGACCAAGGCTTCACTGATCTATCGCAGAACGAAAAACATCAGAGCAGTACAGATACTGCTCGGCCACACCAAGCTAGAAAGTACCGTCAGATATCTTGGCATCGAAGTGGACGACGCGCTTGAGATGGCCGAACAGACAGAAGTGTGAGTCCGGATCAGCGACGGGGTAGTCACTCCATCGCTATCGGCCAGAAACGGCCATTGAGGCAGACTGCTACTCCGCTGTATCTTTATGTCAGCCTTTTGGATGGGGCTCGCTTTTTGTTCAAACCATGAGAGGAGATCTGATTTGCTTCAACGCTCGGAGCAGGCAATGCGCCGGACTGCATTTTTTGCAGACACTACTGCGCTGATCCTGTTTTTCACGACGACCGGCATCATCAATGAACGTTTCATTGCTGGCATGACGTGGGAACAGGTATTTCATGCTCGCCTTTTAGGAGCGGCCCTGATGGTTCCGGTCGCGAGACCTTACGGGATATGGCGGGATTGGTTGATGAAGCGAGCAAGTCGGAGTCGGGTTTCCAGGTTGCTGTGGGACAGTATTGCCCTCGTCAGTTTTCAGGTGCCGATTTATGCGGCGATTATTGCCTTCAGCGGTGCATCGGGAGGAGGCCTGTTGCGCGGCATTCTCGGCGCAGCCGTGATGATGCTCTTTCTCGGACGCCCCTATGGCGCGTTTCTTAACTTGGTACGGAAGCTTTTTGGCCTGCCTCCGGGTGGTGATAAGCCAATGTCGCTGAATAGCTGAATGACCGCAAATGGCCCAGAGTGTGTAAAAACGCGCTCGTGGTTTCGAAGTCTGCGCTCCTACGTGGAGTCTGGTGAAGAACCGCTACTCAGCAGACCTGAATTTTACGTAGGAGCGTGATTTTCCACGTGATCTCAGGCAGAAGCGTCATCCCAAATCGTTTTTACACAGCCTCGGCCGATAGCAGTCTGATGCCGTCTCCAGTCAAGTTCCGCTGGCTCGCTTCCGCGCAGCGGCCCAATGCCGTACAGAACCCGCTCCGAGGAAGTGGGCCACTGGGCTGTCGATACCTAATATCTGCAATTCTGGGGCTTGAAGATAAAACGACGGCCGTTGAGACTTCGTTAGCTGGACTGGACCTAAGAAATAGGCGACCTAACCTTATCGCCTTGGATTGGACTGACGATTTCAACGCGTGGAGGCCTAGATGACGATGCCTGTTGCCGCTGATCGAAAATTGCCCCAGTTGCAGCTATTCTGCTGGCCGCAAACTGCCCCGGTATTTAGCGGCGCCCACTCTGATTCGAGCAGGAAAACACGGAGCATCAGATGCAAGAGCGGCGGATCCGCCCTGGGTCAAAATTCAATCGGCAGGGTGGGTCAGTTTTCAATCAGCGCCAACAAACTGCTGGAAGATTGACGATGGAAGCGGCGTTTTAGGACGCCGCTACGCAAAATCCGAGGTTGTACGTCTCTGCGAGGATTCAGGATTTTAACCTCAGACGCGTACTTCTCTGCGCTGAAAGCTGGTGTCGACTTTTTCAACAGAATCGACCCAAAGCAGATACTGCGTCTACCCCGCGCCCAAACCAGTCGGCTTCCGATCCACGCTCGTTTGACCCTTTTGTAGATCGTTCAAGGGTAGGGTCTGCGCGATGGCAAATCCTACCTCTAAACACGTAAACCCAAGGATCAAAAAACTGGCTCCGTGCGCTACCGCGAAAAGTTGCCACATAGCGAACAGTATTCTCGCTAGCGCGTCATATAAACCGACGCTACGGCTTGGTTGCATTAGCCGCCAGAGTGACCAAACGACTACCACACTCCCCAACAGGTTGGCGAAAAGCATGCTGGTAACGTCCAATGTCGGCACTGGGCGATCCAATGCCAAAGCGCGGGATAACACTGCGAAGTTCTCGAAAACCAGTGACGCTGTCCAGGGCGTCATGAAGCCTACTGTAACTACTAGATCGTACAAGGCACTGACCCGGACGATTTGTAGATTTTTCTTTACGCTGATCATAGCCATCCCTCACAGTTCGAACACGCAGCCTAAAGCCTGGTGTTAGGTCCAGAGTCAATACGAGCATTGGTAGTCATGAGAATCGGAGAAGTGGCAACGCGTACAGGCCTGTCAGTCGACGCCCTGCGATTTTATGAAGAGAAAGGCTTGATCAAGCCCCAACGTGCCGCCAACGGCTATCGGCTTTATCCCGAGCAGACGCTACAGCTGGTGGGGTACATCAAGTTGGCGCAGCAGCTTGGATTTTCGTTGAGCGAGATTGGCGAAAACTTGCCACTGCTATGGAACAGCGAACGTGTTGCTAACGAGCTATTGGCTCAGTTATTTGCTGAGAAAATCGCTTTACTCGATGAGCGCGTCAAGCAAATGCAAACTCTGCGCAATCTGCTGGCCGAGCGAGCAACGCAGGTATGTCCTTTATTGGGCGTTGGGCAAATTGCCACGTCGTGAATGACCGCTGCTGGCCGATTTCTGCCGGTCGTGACGGGCAGCAACGGCCAAAAGCTGCCAGTCGATTTCGCCTAAGAAATCACAGGCGTTCCACCTGTTGCAGCACCTTGTTATATGGCTTGGAGTTGTCTACGAAACCAAGGTTGATTCAGATTTTTGGCGATACCAAGTCAAATCTCGTGTGTAAGAGTTTGACTTGAATGGGCTGGTATCAGGGGCGAAAATTCGGCGTGTTGGTTGATGGCTGAAGCGCTTAGCAAATTGCGCAAACTGCCTGACTAACCTCAACGCTCCATGCGGGTAGACGTTGCAATACGTATTGCGCTCCGTCATCGACTATTCTTTTTGAGTCCATGAATGGCTCAACAACTGCTCATTAATTGCCATTTGATCTCGCCCACGAGCTACCAGCCAGCGATGGAAGTCACGACAGTGAGCCTTGTCGAATGCATTTTTGGCACCAACCAAAAAATACGACGAGGGTAATGGCAGCCCCCGAGCAAACGGCATAATCAAACGCCCGTCCGCCAACGCATCGGCAATCATCGAACATTGCGCCAACACCACGCCCTGCCCCGATACCGCAGCCTGGATTGCCATCGATGACAATGAGTAGACCCGATAACCATCGCGTATTTGCGAATAGTCTACTTGTTCTGCGCTGAACCAGTCGCGCCACGAGGGTGGGGAAGCAAATTTAGGTAACCAGTCAATGGACAGCAACGGATAAGCCAACAAATCTGCCGAAGTCCGCAGCGGTGCATCGACTCGCAACATGTGTGGGCTACAGACCGGAACGACACAATCACGGAACAGCTCAATGGCGTTTTCAGTCGACTCATAGTCCCCATAGGTCAGCCGAAAATCGATTTCGTAGCCATCGGGTGCCGGTTCCGCATGACTGCCGTCAAGAAACAGATTGAGTTCCGGGTGATCGTTCTGCCAGGCGTAGATGAGCGGTGCCAGCCAATCCGAAAACAACGACGGCAACGCACTGATGCGCAGGTTGCTGGCGTTCTTCGAGCGTTCGACTTCTACCTGAGCAATGCGCAGGCTTTCGAACGCCGCCACGCAGCTGTCATGGTACCGCTGCCCAGCGGCGGTCAAGCGGATGCGTTTGCCAACCTTGAAGGTCAAGCTCAAGCCCAGGCTATCTTCCAGCAACCTCATTTGCTGGCTGACAGCACCTGCCGAAATGCCCAAGCGCCTGGCGGCTTCGACAATCCCACCGAAGCGCCCAACAGCTTCGAAAACCTGTAAGGCACGCAAAGAAGGCAAGCTGTTCATCAGTATCTCCAGAAAGGAACTGGCTGCTTGATACTTTAGCTCAGCTACACAAAGCAACAGTTTTCAACATCTTTTCTAATATTCAGACTCTCGTATTCTGGTCCTGTCACTGCTCGCATCCCCGGATGCAGTGAACACAACAAGAATCGGACGCGCGCTATGTCTTTGCCGTCAGCAACGCGTACTGCGCAGACCCCATGACAGACAAAGGAAAACAACAATGAAAAAGTTTGTCCTCGCCACGGTACTTGCACTCGCCTCTACCGGCGCCCTTGCCAAGGACTTGAGCGTCATTCGCTTTGGTGTAGACCCGACGTTCGCCCCCTTTGAATCAAAACAACCTAACGGTGAACTGGTGGGTTTCGACATCGATCTGGGCAATGCCATTTGCGCCCAACTCAAGGTCAAGTGCGTCTGGGTCGAAACCGCCTTCGACAGCATCATCCCTGCACTCAGGGCAAATAAATTCGATGCTGTCCTTTCGGCCATGACCGTCAACGAAAAACGCAAACAGAATGTCGCGTTTTCGGATCGACTCTACAACTCGCCCAGTCGCTTGATCGCGAAAAAAGACAGCGGCCTGCTACCCACCACAGAGTCGCTCAAGGGCAAGCGTGTCGGCGTCGCTCAAGGCAGTACTCAGGAAGCGTACGTCAAGGCCGCCTGGGCACCGCACGGGGTCACCATGGTGTCTTACACAAATCAGGATCTGTTGTACCCAGACCTGGTCAGTGGCCGTATTGATGCCAGTCTGACGGATGCTGTCGTAGCGGATATGGGCTTTTTGCAGACACCCAGAAACACCGGGTTCGCCTTCGCTGGCGATACTATCCAGGACGAAAAGATACTGGGTGAAGGGATCGCGATCGGCCTGCGCAAGGATGACCTGGAATTGATCCAGGCGATCAACGGTGCCCTGGCAGAAATGCACAAAGACGGAACCTACGACGCGATTCAGAAGAAGTACTTCAGCTTCGATATCTATAACTGAAAGCCCGCTAATGCGGCACTTACCCGGCTGACCGTGACTGACAAGTGCTCGTCTGGCAGCTCACCCGACAAATCCGGGAACGGGCGCTGACTGCGTGTCTCAGCTTTAACCTCAGGCCCATCTGTAAATACGCGGCCCATCGCGGCCACTGAAAACGGTCAACCAATGCCCCCACTCAAGGCTGTCCTGTGCGGCCTTGAGTGCTTTCCCGCGAACCCTTGGAGCGCGCCGGGTCTTGTGCCTAGCCAAGGCAAATACTTTAGAAAAACTAAATAAACAAACATATTAAGACATCTATTCTCAACTAACTCGACCCTCGTATTCTGGCCTCGTCGTTAGCCATCGTTCTCCTGCAAAGGCCGAACAAAAAATAATAAGGAGAGAAACCATGTTTTTGCGAAACGCGTGGTATGTAGCCGCCAGCGAAGCCGAGCTGGGCGAAAATCTGTACCCCGTCACCCTGCTCAGTGAGTCGGTCGTGCTGTACCGCAAGAGCGACGGCACACCAGTAGCGCTCGAAGATGCCTGTCCGCACCGCAAACTGCCTTTGTCCCTGGGGCGACGCCAGGGCGATGACATCGAGTGTGGTTACCACGGTCTGACCTTCGACTGCTCCGGCAGCTGTGTCCGCGCCCCCGGTAGCCAACGCATTCCACAAGGCGCCAACGTGCGCAGCTATCCCCTTGCAGTACGCTACGGCTTGATCTGGATCTGGATGGGCGATGTCGAGCTGGCAGACGAAGCAAAAATCTGCCATGTGCCGGAATGGGGCGATTCGGCGTGGGGACTCAATCGTGGCGATAGCATGGTCATCCCTTGCAACTACCTGTACATGACCGACAACTTGCTCGATCCCTCGCATGTGGCGTGGGTGCATCAATCTTCCTTTGGTAACGCTGCTTGCGCGCAAGAACCACTGGAAACCACGGTAACCGATGTCGGCGTGATCGTTTCCCGCTGGATGCGCGATGTCGAAGTTGCGCCCTTCTATGCCAAATTCGTCAAGTTCAGCGGTAACTGCGACCGCAAGCAGCACTACGAGGTGCACTACCCCGCACAGGCCATTATCAAGGCCCTGTTCACACCAGCCGGGACGGGTTCCGACGAAGGTGAACTGCACGAACAGGTGTTCCTGATGAACTCCTACAACTTCATGACCCCCATCGACGAATCAAACACGCGTTATTACTGGTTCCAGGTGCGTAATTTCGACCCCGAGAACGAAGAGGTTTCACGCCAGTTCGACGAAGACGTGCGTCACGCCTTCGCCGAAGACCGGGTCGTCCTCAGTGCCGTACACCAGGGTATGGCCAACAAGCGCACGCCCAACATCGATCTGGCGTCCGACTCAGGACCGCTACGCTTTCGCCGCAACCTGGAGAAGTTAATTGCTCAAGAACAGTCTGGCCGCTTGATTCCCCTGACCCAGCAACACGTCGCGGAACAAAAGACGGAGGCATAAGATGAGCACTCAAGCGCAAACACAGCTCCCCACTCCAGGTTTCAACGCCTTTCGGGTGATCGAGAAAAAACCGGAAAGTGCGGTGATCACCTCATTCGTCCTGGCGGCGGCTGATGGCACCTCAAGCCTGCCCTTTCGTCCGGGGCAGTTCCTCATTGTTCGCTTATCATTGAGCAGTGGTGTGACGGTGCTGCGCAACTACAGCCTGTCTGGAGACATAAATGACCCCTCGACAGTACGTATTTCGGTCAAACGCGAGCCCGCACCTTTCGACAGTCCTGAACTGCCGCCCGGGCAAGGGTCCAGCTTCCTGCACGACCATGTGCAGGTCGGCGACCTGCTCGAGGTTGCCGGGCCGGCCGGCACGTTCATCCTGGATGAAGAAAGCCTTAGGCCGGTAGTGCTGTTTAGCGGAGGCGTAGGGCTTACCCCGATGCTGAGCATGCTGCATCAACTGAGCAGCAGTTCGGCGCGCCCGGTGTACTTCATCCACGCCTGCGAAAGCGGTGCCGTACACGCTTTCCGTGATGAGGTACTGACACTGGCCAACCGTCGTCCGGGGATCAGTGTGCACTTCTGCTACCGCAACCCGGACGCCGAAGACCGTGCCGACAGTGCCTATCACAGCCAGGGTCTTATAAGCCGGGAGACCCTCCAAGGGCTGCTACCGCTGGACGACTATGACGTCTACCTGTGTGGCCCGCGGCCCTTTATGCAGGCGAACTGGCGTCTGCTGCGCGCCCTTGGGATCGCCGGGGAGCGCATTCATTACGAGTTCTTCGGCCCGGCGACCGTCCTCGAAGAGGACGAAGTCATGCCCGCGGCGACGCCCCCTGCGCCCGCGACGCCTGCACCTACAGCGGCGGCCGGAGAGACTGAAAACGCGCTGACCGTACACTTTCTGCCATCCGACATCCGCGTGACCTGGAGTCAGAACTGCCACTCGCTGCTCGATCTTGCCGAACAGGCCGGCCTGATACCGTCATTCAATTGCCGCGCAGGTCTGTGCAACACCTGTCAGGTCAGCCTGCGTGAAGGTTCTGTCGAGTATTTCGAAGTGCCGCTGGATGCACCCGAAAACGGCGACATTCTGCTCTGTTGCACGCGCCCGACCACCGCACTGACAGTGGACCTGCGGCAGTGACACCCCCTTACCACGAACAACAGCACCCACCGCATTCGTTACACCGAGGAATCAAGATAATGATCAAATCGCGAGCCGCCGTAGCCTTCGCGGCCAACCAGCCCCTGAAAATCGTCGAAGTCGATGTGGCGCCGCCGCAGGCCGGCGAGGTGCTGGTGCGCATCATCGCAACCGGCGTCTGCCATACGGATGCCTTTACCCTGTCTGGCGCTGACCCGGAAGGTATCTTTCCGACCATCCTCGGTCACGAGGGCGGCGGTGTGGTCGAGGCGATTGGCGAGGGCGTCACCTCAGTAGCGGTGGGAGATCACGTTATACCGCTCTACACCCCGGAATGCGGCGAGTGCAAATTCTGCACTTCCGGCAAAACCAACCTCTGCCAAGCCATTCGGTCCACCCAAGGCAAAGGCCTGATGCCGGACGGCACCACGCGCTTCTCCTACCAGGGACAGCCGATCTACCACTACATGGGCTGCTCGACTTTTTCCGAGTACACCATATTGCCGGAAATCTCCCTGGCCAAGATCCCTAAGGAAGCGCCGCTGGAGAAGGTCTGCCTGCTCGGTTGCGGCGTCACCACTGGCATCGGCGCAGTGCTCAACACGGCCAAGGTGGAAGAAGGCGCCAGCGTGGCCATCTTCGGCCTGGGCGGTATTGGTCTGGCAGCCATCATCGGCGCCACCATGGCCAAGGCTGGCCGAATCATCGCGATCGATATCAATCCAGCCAAGTTCGAGATTGCCAGGCAACTGGGCGCCACCGACTTCATCAACCCGAAGGATTACAACAAGCCGATCCAGGACGTCATAGTCGAGATGACAGAGGGCGGCGTGGACTACTCCTTCGAGTGCATTGGCAACGTCAATCTGATGCGCGCGGCCTTGGAGTGCTGCCATAAGGGCTGGGGAGAGTCGGTGATTATCGGTGTCGCCGGTGCCGGCCAGGAAATCAGTACCCGCCCCTTTCAACTTGTGACCGGCCGCGTTTGGCGCGGCTCGGCCTTTGGAGGAGTGAAAGGTCGCAGCGAACTACCCAGCTATGTCGAGAAGGCGCAGAAGGGTGAAATCCCGCTGGACAACTTTATTACCCACACCATGGGACTGAAGGACATCAACAAGGCCTTCGACCTGATGCATGAAGGCAAAAGCATCCGCACCGTCATCCATTTCGATCGCTGAGTCCGCAGACCTGGCGATGGCTGTCGGGCATAACACCACCCCCTCGTTCCCACCAAAGAGAATCAAAACATGGCTATATTCACGCACGTCACTATTGGCACCAACGATATCGACAAAGCCCGCAGCTTCTACGACAACGTACTGGGTAAACTGGGCCACAAGCGCATCGCAGACCTGGGCGACAACGGTTCGATCTGGGGCGAGAACGCCCCTTCCTTCTTCGTCCTGAAACCCGCCAACGGTGCCCCTGCAAGCGTTGGTAACGGCGTAACAGTCAGCTTCGAGGCACCGGACCGTTCGGCAATCGACGCCTTCCACGCCGCAGCCCTGGCCTCCGGTGGCATCGACGAAGGCGCGCCAGGCCCGCGAGGCTGGGCACCCAACGCCTATGCCGCCTACGCCCGAGATCTAGATGGTAACAAGCTGGCCGCATACTGCTTCAAACCAGCCTAAAAGCTGACGCGCGACCGGCAGAAAATGGCCGTTTTCTGCCTGATGCAACGGGCAGCTTTTGGCCGATAGCGACGGAGTGGCTACCCCGTCGCTGATCCCGATTCACACTTCTGTCTGTTCGGCCATCTCAAGCGCGTCGTCCACCTCGATGCCGAGATATCTGACGGTACTTTCTAGCTTCGTGTGGCCGAGTAGTATCTGTACTGCTCTGATGTTTTTCGTTCTGCGATAGATCAGTGAGGCCTTGGTCCGGCGCATGGTGTGGGTACCATACGGCACTGGATCGAGGCCAATGGAGGTTACCCACGCTTTAACGATGCGAGAGTATTGCCGCGTGGAAAGATGGTCCGAGGTGCGTATGTGACTTGGAAACAAGAAGTCGTCATTTCTGAGTCCAGCCTGTTGTATCCATTCCTCCACGGCCAGTCGCGTCTGCGCGGTGATCTCGAATTGTACGGGCCGTTGAGTCTTTTGCTGCATTACCATAGCCCTCGCTGTCACGTGATTCCCATGAGCGACATCTCGAACACGTAACTTCGTCAGATCGCATGCACGGAGTTTGCTGTCGATTGCTAGATCGAAAAGCGCTAGATCTCTCACTTTTTGAGAAGCTCAAGTCTGATCCTAATGCCCCAGATGTCACGCAGGCGGAGCGATGATTTTTGACCTACCAGTTTGCCTTTATTCCAAGGCCGGTAAGCGGAAGTAGTTGATACGTTCATGTCATAGCCTCCGTTGTTGGAGGCTTAGGATGACCGTTGTGCGAGACGGGCAGCAGTAGACCCACAGCTGCCCTTCGCGGAGGGCAGCTCACGGCCGATTCTGTTGAAAAAGTCGGCCTTGGTGGCGGTGAGAAAAAAGTACGCGTCGGAGATTAAATCCCAGATCACTTGCAGAGGTTTTCAGGCCGAGAATTCACGTAGAAGCGCGCTAAAAAGCACTTTCACCGGTCATTTTTTCGGCAGTTTTTAAAAACCGACTTTTTCAACAGAATCGGCCAAAAGCCGCCATTCGTGCGGTGGGTGCGACTCAGAAATTTCGTGGATCAGGATTCGTCCGGAACGTTGCGAATGCATGATCTGCTTTTTTGTATTTACCTCATAATGCGCCGGCCACTTATCCATGAAGAGGATCTCTGACCATGCCAGTCATTCACAAAGCTGCTCAAGTGGGTTTTTCAACGCAAGCGGGCACATACACACGCACCCAGCCCTGCGCGGTCGGGAGACCATCGAATTTCCGTACCAGACACAGGCCTACCTGTGCCGTCGCCTGGATTGAGAGAGGGTAAGAACCGTGAAGATCGTCCACAGTAAGTCTTTCACCGGCGAGTACGCCTGAGCTGCCCTGGACATCGCGAGCGATCTCCACGGCGTTGCGAGCCAGACCGAATAAGAATCTACGGCTATATGAAGCCGCCGATTGCGGTCCTTCACCATAGTTCCATAGTGTGCAGATGACTGCTGCTTGCGCTTCCTTGTCGAAGCCCTTCAACGTGTTGATGACGGTGGCGACATTGGTGAGGCAAAGCTTGATGCGGCTCCCAGCGCCGCTCCTCAGCTGCTGGCAAGGCCAAGTTGTTGCTGCATTACGGAAGCCGCGTTGTAGCAATTAAAGGATATGACCTTTCCACGCTCCAGGTGAAAAACGTCGCAGCACGGAACATCTATTGCCTTGCCCGTTGGAGCGACAGTCCCTGAGGCAAGTGTGAGCTCACCTTTATGCGTCCCCCGAATTGCGAGTTCGACGACTACGACGTTCTCCGCGACATAGATGTTGAATAGCTCACGGTGAACATCAGGAAATGCACTTGCGAAGGCGTCGATAGCGTCGCCAATAGCCTGCCCGTGCAACTTCAATCCGGTAGGAATGTCGCACATATATCCTTCATCCGAGAAGAAGGAGACAAACTTCGCGATGTCTTTCCCGCTTCCCTCCCCGGCTGCGTACAGTTCTCTGACGATTTCTTTATTGTTAAGCATCATCAATCCTCCGCGTAGTTGGTTACCGACTATTTGGCGCTTCGGCAAGGCTTTGCCGCTGTTCAAACGTATTCGCTGACTTTGTGAATAGTTTCGTGTGGTATCGATCTCGATGGGTCAGGGCCTGGAGCCCGCGTCCATCTCGGAGGCCCGCGCCAGTGCTTGCGTATCGATATACTCCCGGATGTTCGTCAGTTTTCCATTTCGCACAGTAATGGCGAAGACCCAATCGTCCTCCCACGTCCTATTCGTGGCTTTAATTCTCCCCCTAGCGAAGCCGACGACCAGAACCCGGTCTCCCTGCGCTACGAATTCGCGGGGCTCCATGAATGAAGTTTCCATCGTTTCGGATTGCGTCTGAAACAAATCCGCCAATCCCGCGTGCCCGCGGCGCGTGCCGGCCAGCGGCCAGTCCTCGCCTGGAATGATCCACTCGATATCTTCGGCAGACAACGCCAGCAGACCTTGCATATCGCCGCGGCCGATTGCTGCAAACGCATCCTTCACAATCTGGACATTCTCTTGTACGTTCATCGAAATCTCTCCGTTTCTCTCACATCTGATCGCGTCCGCTCTAATCAGATACGTTATGGACCTGCCGGTGAGGGGCGTGGTGTCGGTGATTCAGCCGATATCGACGTTCAAGGCGATGTCCCAAGTGCCGGCGCCGTTTTTGGCCAGGCCGATCATCATCAGGCCGAGCGCCTCGAGCGTCTGGGCCATGTGCAGGCCGCCGACATCCAACGGACGCAGCCCGAGACTCTCGATGAACGTCGAGACGCGCGCCTTGGCCTCCGGATCGTCGGCGGCGATGAACGCGTCGAGGCGCCCACCCTTAGCAAGGACGTGGCCGAAGAGGGTGTTGAACGCCTTCACGACATGCGCGCCGGCGGGGGCGATCTTGGCGATCTCCTGCGCACCAGAACTGCCGGCGGGAGAGACAAGGCCCGTGAGGTCCGGGGAGGCCGTGTTGGTGATGTCGATGATCACCTTGCCGTCGAGCGCGTCCCCGTACTCGGCCACCACCGACGCCGCACCGGTGTACGGCACGGCGAGGATGACAATGTCGCCGGCCGGAGTGGCCCCGTACGTCCCTGTGGTCGCTCCGGCTGCGAGCTTGTCGGCCAGCGCCTGCGCCTTGGCGGGGTCGCGGCTGACCACCTCAACGGTGTATCCAGCTTTGGCGGTACGACCGGCGATCGCCGCGGCCATGCCTCCTGAGCCGATGATGCTGATAGTGCTCATGTGCAGTCTCCTCGTGAATTAGAGTATTGCTCGTTGTCTCAACGGGCATCCCACGATTGATATCGCGTGTGTGCCGAGCCGCGTGCGTCATCCCTCATGCCATCCCCGGGTCGACAGAATCTTTACCCGAACGGATCACGCATCGCGACATTGCTGTCCGCCGGGCCCGTTGCGACCCGGCTCCCTCCTCAACTCAACTCAACTCAGCCGGCAGGGAAGTAATGGCCGTTGTCTAGGTCCTCGAGCAGGCCGGGCTGAGCAGGCTCCCAGCCGAGGGTCTGGCGGGTGATTAGGTTGGACGCCGGGAGGTCCAGCGTGACCAAATTCGCGAGGAACCCAAAGTATCCCGGCAGCATCAGTACGTCCGCGGGAATGCTCACGGCCGGCACGCCCAGGCGGCTGCTAATGGCCTCGGCGATCTCGCGGAACCGGATGCCCTCGCCTTCAATCCCGTGCCAATATTTGCCAGCGGGACCCTTCTCCAGCGCCAGGCGGAACAAAGAGGCGAGATCGCGGGCGTGCACGGCCGGCCATAGGTTCGCGCCGTCTCCGGGGTAGCCGATGACGCCCTTCTCCTTCGCGAGCCCGATCAGCAGCGGGAGGAATCCGGCATCGGTCGTGCTGTGCGCGATGGGAGGAATCCGCACGATCGAAGACCGCACGCCCCGCTCCGCGAGGTCGATCACGGTGGTTTCCACGACGTTACGAACCCGCAAGGTACCCTTGTAATTATCGCCGCCAGGAAGGGCCGGGTCCTCCTCGGTGGCTGGCCGGCCCAGGTTTTCCCACCCGGGCGAGCCAATGCTCCCCGACACGACCAGCGGCTTTCCGGTTCCGGCCAGTGCCTCGCCGTACGCGAGCATGATCTGGCGCTCCGCGTCCGCCACGGCGTCAATTCCGCCGGAGGGAAGCAGGTCTTGCCTGTGCGCGACGTGGATGACACCGTCGAACTCTGCCGCCGCCGCCTTGAGCCCATCGAGGTCGGAAAGATCCCCGCGACGCACCTTGGCGCCGAGCGCGGATACCGCAGCCGCGGACTCGTCGGACCGAGCCAGGCTGGTGACCTCGTGGCCGGAGGCGATAAGCTCGGGGATGATGTACGAACCGATATGGCCGGTCCCGCCAGTAACGAAAACGTGCATGTTACTGCTCCTTGTAAGTGATGTGATGCGAGAAGTGGTGCTACGGGTGCACTCAGCCGAGAAGGCTGACGCCGATTGAGAAGTTGGTGTGCTTGACGGAGTGGGCGATGAGGCCCAGCGAAAGCAGGCAGGCATGCTCCAGCGTTCGTGCCATGAGCAGCGGCCCGGTGTCCATCGGGCGCAGTCCGAGGCTCTCGATGAACGCCGAAACGCGTGCCTTCGTCTGCGCGTCGTCCCCGGCGATGAACACGTCCAACGGGTGACCCTCGACAGAACCGGCAGCCAGGACGTGGGAGAACAGGGTGTTGAACGCCTTGATGACTTCGGCGTCGGCAGGGGCGGCTTTGGCGATCTCCTGTGCGCCGAAACTGTCCTCAGGGGTCACAAAGCTTGCGAAGTCGGGGGCGACGGGGTTGGTGATGTCGACAAGAAGCTTGCCTGCCAGTTCTTCGCCGTATTGCTTCACCACGTCGAGAACGGCGGAGTAGGGAACCGCCAGAATGACAACATCCCCGGCGGGGGCTGCGCCGAACGTTCCTGTCGTGGCGCCGGCTCCAATCTGCTCGGCCAGCGCCCGCGCCTTGGCGGCGTCACGACTCATCACCTCGACGGTGTGTCCGGCTTTGGCGGCAAGGCCGCCGATCGCTGCCGCCATGTCGCCTGAGCCGATGATGCTGATAGTGCTCATGCGCAGTTTCCTTACAGATATGGGGTTGATCATTCATGGACTGCCGGCGCGATCCGGCGACCGCGCTCAACGTACGAGCCATGCTGGTCGCTTCACTTGCAAAACGCAAGTGAATGCCAGGAATTTACTTGCACCATGCAAGCGATGTTAAGATCTAGCCATGAAAACAACATCTAAAGAAGACGTTCGGTCCCATTGCGCAGTGAACTATGGCGTGGAGATCTTCGGCGACCGGTGGTCGCTCTTGATCATTCGCGACATCGTTTTTGTTGGTAAGAAGACGTATGGCCAGTTCCTGAAATCGGAAGAGGGAATCGCGTCTAATGTCCTTGCTTCCCGCCTTGCCTTTCTTGAGGGGCAAGGAATTCTCTCGAAGGCACCCAGCCCCGACGACAGGCGCAAGGATTTCTACACGCTGACAGAGAAGGGCCTGGACCTCATTCCCATCGTGCTCAACATCGTCCTTTGGAGCGCGAAGCACGATTCGAAGTCGTACGTACGGGACCTCGAGGAGTTCGTTACTCGATTAAGTCGAAGCCCCACGCAGGTGAGCGAAGAGCTGAAGGCGCTGGTCCGCAATGGCGGATGTATGTTTCCTGAGAGCAAGGAATGAGCAAGACGGCAAGCGCGCCCTGTCACGTCGCACAGACTAGATGCACACACCACCGGCTGCAGGACGCTTGAGGGAGGACAAGCCTCTGCACCAACGCAGCCAAGGCAACGTCGAGTGGCGCCAGGCCCAAGACCAATGCATCAACCCTTTGTGGACCGTCTCGGTACTTAGGGCCTGGAGCTCGCGACCATCTTTGAGGCCCGCGCCAGTGCTTGCGTGTCGACGTACTCCCGGATGTTCGTCAGCTTGCCATTGCGAACAGTGATGGCGAAGACAAAATAGTCCTCAAACGTCCTGTTCGTGGCTTTGACTTTCCCCGTAGCAAAGCCGACTACCAGAACCCGGTCTCCCTGCGCTACGAACTCGGGGGGCTCCGGGGATGAAATTTCCATCTCTGCGGAAGCCTTCTGAAGCACGTCTGCCAATCCCGCGTGCCCGCGGTGCGTGCCGGCCAGCGGCCAGCCCTCTCCCGGAATGATCCACTCGATATCTTCGGCAGACAACGCCAGCAGACCGTGCCTATCGCCACCGCCCATTGCTGCAAAAAAGTCTTTCACAATCTGGATATTCTCTTGAATGCTCATAAAGACCTCTCCACTGCTCTTACATCGGATCGCGTAGTGTCGGTAATTCAGCCGGGGACGAGGCCAAGTTGTTGTTGCATTGCGGAAGCCTCGTTATAGCAGTGGAAAGATATGATCTTCCCTCCCTCGAGGTGGAAAACATCGCAGGACGGGACATCTATCGTCTTGCCCGTGGGAGCTAGAGTCCCAGAAGCAAGAGCCAGATCACCTTTGTGCGTTCCCCGAATCGCGAGCTCGACAACGACGACGTCTCCCGCGACGTAGATGTTAAACAACTCACGGTGGACATCGGGGAACGCGATGACCAGACCAGCGATAGAGTCTCCGATGGCCTTCCCGCGGAACTTCATGCCGGAAGCCATATCCCACATGTATCCTTCCTCAGAGAACATGGAGACAAACTTCTCGATATCCGTTCCTTGCCCCTCCGCGGCGGCGCAGAGTTCTCTGATTATTCTTTCATTATTAAGCATCGTCGCTCCTTATCTTCATTATTAAGCACTTAACAAATCGTATATGTTTTGGACCTGCCGGTGAGGACGTGATGTCAGTGGCTTAGCCGATATCGACGTTCAAGGCGATGTTCCAGGTGCCGGCGCCGTTTTTGGAAGGCCGCTGAGCATCAGGCCGGTTGCCTTGAGCGTCTGGGCCATGTACAGGCCGCCGACATCCAACGGACGCAGCCCGAGACTCTCGAGTCCACCCTTAGCAAGGACGTGGCCGAAGAGGGTGTTGAACGCCTTACTGCCGGCGTCGCCCTCGCTTCAATCAAACTGTAGCTGCTCTTTGTCCACGAGGCAGGATCGCATCAAAATTTGCGATCACGATTCATCAGTCGAACTTGACCAAGTCCTTAAAGATCAGTTGACCCCAGCTATTTCCGCGCGCCTGCACAAGCAGTCCACCTTCCAAAAGCCCGCCAAGTTGGATCGGCGAGAAACCGAGATTTTCCGCAAGCGCACCAATCTCCGCTGCGGCAGCGTCATCGTCGCTCGCCAGGAACACGACTCTCCTGCCACCATGTACGGCCGGATCTTGGTCAAGGACGGCAGCGACCAAATGGTTGAAGCCCCTAACCAGTCTTGCACCAGTGAAGGCCTGCGCGACGACCTTGGAAGAAGGCTGTCCTCCCAGTTCCTCAGGGGACACGCCGTAGGCATTGGTCACATCGATGATGGTCTTTCCCTTCCAGGTCGGCAGCGCCTTCGCGACATCCGGGTGCGACTCGAAACGGACAGCCAAAAAGACGACGTCCGCCTTGACGGCTTCCGCCAGTTTTTTGGGAATGATCTGGGGTCCGATCGCGGCCGCGGCGGATGCAAAGCTTTCCGGGTCGCGCGTGGTTGCAACGGATACTTCGATGCCGCTTCGGGCAAACGCCTTGGCCAGGGCCTGGCCGATATTGCCGAAGCCGATAATTGCGTAGCTCATATATTCTCCTTAGGTTTATCGAGTCCTACGGCGCTCCGAATAATCGAATGGAGCGCCTGAGAGTAGCGCGTCAGAGTTGCGCAAGACCGCCGTCAACGGCGACCTCGCTGGCGGTCATGAAGCTGCTGTCCGGCGACGCGAGAAAAGCGGCCACGGCCCCGATCTCCGCCGGATCGGCCATGCGCTGAAGCGGAGTCATCGCGGCGTAGGCCTTCTGGCCCTCCTCGCCCAGCGCTTCCTTCGCGAGCTCGGTCGCCGTCGCCCCGGGCGACAGCACGTTTACCCGGATGCCGGTGCCCTTCAGGTCCTCCGCCCAGGTCCGCGCAAGGTTGCGCACTGCCGCCTTGCTCGCGCTGTAGGCGCTCATTCCCGGCGCGCCCGTGGTGCCGGCGCTCGATCCGGTCAGGATGATCGAACCGCCCTCGCCCATCAGCGGCAGCGCCTTCTGGACCGTGAAGATCGTACCCTTCACGTTGGTGTCGAAGGTTTCGTCAATGTGCTCGGCGGTGATCTTGCCGAGCGCAAGCTGGCTTCCCACCCCGGCATTGGCGAAGACGATGTCGAGGGTTCCGCGCTCGGCCTTCACCGCCGCGTAGAGTCGGTCGAGGTCGGCCAGATCGGAGACCGAGCCCTTCACCGCGCGGGCATTGGGCCCGAGGTCGGCCACAGCGGCGTCAAGCGCTTCCTGCCGGCGGCCGAAGATGAAGACGAAGGCGCCCTCCTCGATGAAGCGCTTTGCAGCGGCGAGGCCGATGCCGGTAGCGCCGCCGGTGATCACGGCGGTCTTTCCATTCAGTCTGGTCATGTCGTGCATCCTTCGTTGGAGTTGTACGGAAGCAGGGAACTGCTTACTTGAGGACCACTGTGTACTCCTGATAACCTAAGGACAAGTATGCACTTTTAGGTAAGTATCAAATAATGACGACGCCCTCTCAAATCTGCGATACCGGCTGCGGGCTCAACGCCACGCTCCGCATCATCTCGGGCAAGTGGAAACCGCTGGTCCTGTTTTTCCTGCGCGACGGCCCGAAGCGCTACGGCGAGCTCAAGCGCTTGGTCCAGGGCGTCAGCGACAAGGTGCTGATCCAGCAATTGAAGGATCTGGAGGTCGATCACGTGCTGGCGCGGACCGACTACAAGGAGGTGCCGCCGCGCGTGGACTACGCGCTGACCCCGCTCGGCCGCAGCTTGGCTGACGCGATCATCCCGCTGTGCACCTGGGGAACCGAGAACATGGCGGAAATGACAAGCATCTTCGCCAAGCGCGACACTTTGCCCTAGCAGGATGCTGAAGAACCGCTGAGTCGGACGACCCTCCGCATTCGTGGGAGGGCGGCAGGTCGAACTCTTCCGATCAGACCGTCAGGATGCGCGGTTTGGGCGCTCTGGCCCATGTTTTTTTAGACGATAGCCGAAGGTCCGCTTCTGGCCGATTGTGTTGAAAAAGTCGGTTTTTAAAACTGCGGGAAGATTGACCGGTGAAAGCGCCTTTTTAGCACGCTTCTACGTGAAATCTCAGCCTGGAGAACCTCTGCGAACGTTCTAGAATTCAATCTCCGACGCGCACTTTTTTTCCGTAGACACCAAGGCCGACTTTTTCAACAGAATCGGCCGATTGCTGCCTGTCGCCGCCATCGGAAGCAATGTGTAGTTCGCTACCGTTCATGGTTACGAAGCATGATGGTCAAATCCGATGCAATCGGTGGTCAGATGCAATGCAAATGACTGGTCAGGTCGAATGCAAACGGGTGGTCAAGTGGAGTGCAATTTCGCAACCCGCAGGGCCTAGCCCCGAAAACCTTATCTGATGGCCTTACCTCGCTCTTTACGGAGCGACGGCGCGACTGTCAGTTATTGAGAACGCACTCTAGATATCCCCGTCAAGCGTCGTTGATTTTTTGCAGCCAACTGTTCAGATCCATTATTTCGGTACCGCTGATGGTATGCCCGATTCCCGGATAGGCATGAAAGTCCGGTTGGATAGACAGGCCCTGCAACAGCTTGTCTGCGTCGGTCGCCCCCACATAAGGCACTTTTTGGTCGGCGGTGCCGTGGCCGATAAAAACCTCCAGCGGCTTGAAATCTTGAGTGGGTTTTAATTCAGACTTCAAGACCGGCAAGATCTTTCCACTCAACGCGGCTATCCCGCGCACGATGTCGGGATGACGCAGCGCAACTTCATAGGACATGATTGCCCCTTGGCTAAAACCGACCAGAAATACCTTGCCGGGTTGGGTATGGTATTTTTCGGTGGCTTTGACAATGAAGTCAGTGATCATTTCTTCACTGTTCTTCAGCTCATCGGTCTCGCCATCGTACTCACCGGTGCCGGCCTTCTTGTTAAACCACTGGTAACTGCCTGGCTCCACTTCAAGCGGCGCCCGCGCCGATAGAAAAGTGTACTCGGTGGGCAATTGGTCCTTGATATCGAACAGGTCTTCTTCATTACTTCCGGAGCCATGAAGAAATATAACAAGCGGCTTGTCCTGCGAGCTTGAGTTGGCTTGCTCCAGATAACCCAAAGGCAGATCGGTTTGCAGTGTGGTTTCGGCGTGTGCCGCCGTTGATGCAAGGATAAACAGTACTGCCAGAAGCTTGATCATATTCCTACCTTTTCACAGCCCACCTTAATGGTCGGGATCGCTGGACGTTTACGATCACTCTGCGCGACGCAACAGAGGATGATTGCGATGAGCTAACGCTATCTGCCCCACATTTCCAGTGCGTATTCCACAAAGCTCCTCAGTTTTGGCAACCGGTACCGATCCTGCGCATACACCAGATTCATCGGCCTGCTCGGTAACTGGTAACCCGGCAATAGCGCGACCAATTTACCCTCCAGCAGGTCCTGATGCACCAACGCATCGGGCAACATCACCACACCCATTCCCGCTCGCGCCGCCTGGTGTAGTCCCGACGAACTATTGATCACCATGGGACCGGTCACCGGAACCAGAATCTCCCCTTCAGGCCCGGTCAGGCGCCATTGCTTTTCAACGGAGCTCCATTCATCACCCGCTGGGTAAGCGAAGGCCAGACAGTCGTGATGTTGCAGATCCTCCGGTTTGGCGGGCGTACCGCGGCGCTCCAGATACGCTTTCGACGCGCAAATCGTCAGGGTGTAATCCTGCAGCGGTCGGGCGATAAGGCCTGACGGTTCTGGAGTGCCCAAACGAATGGAGACATCGAAGCCGTTGTCGATAAGGTCGAGTCGTTGATTGGTTAACACCACGTCTACCTTGACCTCCGGACAGCGCTGCACAAACCCACTCAACGCCGGCGCCAGGCGCTCGGCACCAAAGGTCAGGGGAGCGGTAATCCGTAGCGTACCTGTCGGCTCGTCCTGAGCCTGTTCGGCCAGGCGCTCGGAGTCGGCCACCAGCCCCAGCACTTCGAGACAGCGCTGATAATAAGCCGTGCCAAATTCGGTCAACCGCTGACGCCGCGTCGTGCGATTGAGCAGGCTGACACCCAAGCGCTGCTCCAACGCCCGTAAGTGGTTGCCGACCATGGTGGTGGACATCGCGCACTGCTGCGCGGCTGCGGTCATGCTGCCGCCCTCCACCACCTTTACGTAAACCGTCATCGCCTGGAATAGATCCATTATCAAGCTCAGCTTTAAATTGATTGAAAGTATCCAGCGTTTATCCATCTCAAGTTGTTAACGATACTGCAAAAACCAACCGAAGATGGAGCTCGATGTCATGACCGCCGATTGCCTGATGACTACTTATCAACCCCTGCCCCTGAGTTTCGCCCGAGGCCTGGGCACTCGTCTCTGGGATCAGGCCGGCCGTGAATACCTGGATGCAGTCGCGGGCGTGGCAGTGACCAATGTCGGTCATTCCCACCCGCGGGTGGTGGCGGCCATCACCGAGCAGGCTGGCCTGCTGCTGCATACCTCCAATCTCTACAGCATCGACTGGCAGCAGCGCCTGGCGCAAAAATTGACGCAGTTGTCAGGGCTCGATCAGGTGTTCTTCAACAACTCCGGTGCCGAAGCCAATGAAACCGCGTTAAAGCTGGCGCGACTCTATGCGTGGAAAAAAGGTATCGAGCAGCCATTGATCGTCGTCATGGAAAACGCCTTCCATGGCCGTACCCTGGGCACCTTGTCGGCCAGCGACGGACCCGCTGTGCGTCTGGGATTCCATCCGCTACCGGGGGAATTTCTCAAGGTTCCGTTTGGCGATCTCGCGGCGCTGGACACCGTCACCCGTGCCTACGGAGAACGCATCATCGCTGTGCTGCTGGAGCCGATCCAGGGCGAAAGTGGCGTCCAGATAGCGCCAGCCGGCTACCTGCAAGCTCTGCGCGACCTCTGTAACCGGCGCGCCTGGCTACTGATGCTCGACGAAATTCAGACAGGTATTGGTCGAACCGGCCAATGGTTCGCCTTCCAGCACGAAGGTATCGTCCCGGACGTCATGACCCTGGCCAAAGGTTTGGGCAATGGCATTCCTATCGGCGCCTGCCTGGCCCGTAGCAAAGTGGCACAGCTGTTCACGCCGGGCAGCCATGGCAGCACGTTTGGGGGCAATCCGTTAGCCTGCCGGGTGGGCTGCACGGTGTTGGAGATCATCGAAGAACAAGGGCTCCTGGACAATGCCGCGCGCCAGGGCGAACGATTGCTCGCAAGGTTGCGTGACGAGCTGAGCGAGCATCCGAATGTGCTGGCGATACGCGGCCGGGGCTTGATGATCGGCATCGAACTCGTCCGGCCTTGTCGGGAGTTGATGCTCATTGCGGCACAGGACCATGGCTTGCTGATCAATGTCACCCGGGGCACGACAATTCGCTTGTTGCCGCCGTTGACCCTTGACGATCAAGAGGTGGAGACGATCGTGCGAGGCGTTTGCCAAACATTGAAGAGCGCCTAAGAAGTGCGGGGCCATTCAGGCCCCGCAGCACTATTCCAGTCAATTGCGCAGTTCAACCAAAATCTGTTCGGCGAGAAAATCACAGGGCGGACGACCGGATCGCGCACTTCGGGCTAACACCACCTCAAGTTCCTCAAGCTCTGGCAACCCCTCAGCCTGCCCCAGATGAATGAGACGCTCGGGCACCGCACACCGTGCAAGCGGCGCCACCGCCAACCCCGCGTCGACCATG
The DNA here is from genome assembly GCF_056680425.1 of Pseudomonas sp. ASL3. Classification (NCBI taxonomy): domain Bacteria; kingdom Pseudomonadati; phylum Pseudomonadota; class Gammaproteobacteria; order Pseudomonadales; family Pseudomonadaceae; genus Pseudomonas; species Pseudomonas sp. ASL3. The sequence continues at coordinate 2,629,796 of NZ_CM155281.1, forward strand.
CTGAGAAGGCCCATCAAACTGGGGCTTTCGTAAGACATTCGATAATTGATCTTTGCCCGCTGCAGGGCGCTGATCGCGTGGGCTCGCGCAACACTGCCATTGGCAAAAACGGCAATCGGCAGCGGACGCTCTTTCCACACTTGTCGGCTCGCGGGCGACCCCGCCCAGATCATGGGTTCAAAGCGCACGAACTCCCCCGCCACACCTTTGGTTTTGGTGATGCAGGCCAGATCGAGCGTGTTGTCTCGCAGCAGCGGCGCGAGCGCATTGCTCGGCAGGCCAATCACTTCAATGTCGACACGCGGGTAAGTTGCAGAAAATCGTCTTAGAACCGGCGGCAATAATGTTGAGGCGTAGTCGTCGGGAACGCCAATCGTGACCCTGCCGGTCACCTCTGGATGGACGATGGCGGCCCAGGCCTCGTCTCGCAACATCAACATGCGACGTGCATAACCCAACAGCGTTTGCCCATCAGGGGTCAAGGCCAGATTTCGAGTATTTCTAACAAAAAGCGGCTTGCCAAGCGATGTTTCCAGGGCCTTTATCTGCATGCTCACAGCAGACTGGGACCGGTGTACAAGCTCGGCACCGCGAACAAAGCTTCCGCTGTCGGCGACAGCAACCAGCATCGCAAGCACGTCCAGGTCGAGTTTTTTCATTTCATAAGAAAACCTGAAGAATTGATTCAGTTTAATGCGTTTTACTCAGACTAGTCACTGCCCGACAATCGGCGCAACTCACTCATGGACGCTCAAGCAATGCTTGCCTCGGTATCGTTGTATCGTTTTCTGGTCGTCGGCGGGATGCTGGCGGTAACACCGGGCCCCAATATGATTTACGTGATGTCCCGCTCCATTGCACAAGGGCACAGGGCCGGTCTGATTTCCCTCGCGGGGGTCATGCTCGGCTACCTGGTGTACATGTTTGGAGCCGCCTTTGGGATCACTGCCTTCTTCCTGACCGTCCCCTACGCCACGCGCCTGTTGAGTCTGGTGGGCGCCACTTATCTCGCGTACCTGGCCTGGCAGGCATTGAAACCCGGCGGCCGCTCTCCGCTGCAAATCAGAGACTTGCCAGCAGAGCGTCCGCGCCGATTGTTCGTCATGGGGGCGACCACCAGTCTCTTGAATCCCAAGCTGGCGATGATCTTCCTCTCGCTGTTGCCCCAATTTATCGACCATCAGCAAGGCAGCGTACTGGAGCAATCACTGGTGCTCGGCTCATCGCTGATTGTCTTGTTCGCCTTGATCAACGGCTTCGTCGCGGTGTCATCCGGCAAGGCCGCAGCCTTCCTCGCCCATCGTCCCGGCCTGTTACGGCTGCAACGGTGGCTGATGGGCATCCTGTTGTTGGCAATGGCCATGGAAATGGCGTTCCAGGCAGCGAGATAGGCAGTCCGAAGCACGAACATAAACCCAGCGCCCTCCTCTTCACTGAGACCTCCACGATGAATACAGCTGTTCAGATCGAAAATCAGCTATCCCGCGCCGAGCTTGAATCACGCTACGCGGACCTTTGCGCTCAAGGCCTGAAGATCAACATGACGCGCGGCGTGCCGTCGCCCGAGCAACTGACCTTGTCCAAGCGCTTTCTCTCCTTGCCCGGCGACTCTGGTTTTGTCTCGCGCGACGGTGTCGACTGGCGCAACTATGGTGGCTTGCAAGGAATGCCGGAAGTGCGCGAGCTGTTTGCGCAGTCGCTGCTGGGACTGCCTGCCGACTGCGTGGCTATCGGTGAAAATTCGAGCCTGGCCTTGATGCACGAGGCTCTGGGTTACGCGTTCCTGCGCGGCGTCCCGGGCAGTGATCGCCCCTGGTCACAAGAGCCGGTGATCAAATTCATTTGCCCCGTGCCGGGCTATGACCGGCACTTCTCGATGTGCGAAGAGTTCGGTATTGAAATGCTGCCGGTTCCGATGCTGGACAGCGGACCGGACATGGATATCGTCGAGGCACTCGTTGCCAGCGACCCCAGCATCAAGGGGATGTGGTGTGTGCCTAAATACAGTAATCCGAGCGGCGTCACTTACGCTGATGCAACCATCGAACGGCTGGCCGCGATGCCTGCCGCAGCACCCGATTTCCGGCTGTTCTGGGACAACGCCTACGCGGTTCATCACCTGACAGAGGCCAGCCCGGCGAATCAGGACATCAGCGGGCTCAGCCTGCGTGCCGGATTTCCCAACCGCGCCTTTCTGTTCGCCTCGACCTCTAAAATTGTTTTGCCGGGTGCTGGACTAGCGCTCTTCGGCGCGTCACCTGAAAACCTTGCATGGTGGCTTGAGCGACGCAAGCACCGCACCATCGGTCCGGACAAGGTCAACCAGCTGCGTCATTTACATTTTTTCGGCGATCCCGAGGGCATTACACAGCACATGCGCGCGCATCGAGCGCTGCTGGCACCCAAATTTGAGTGTGTGGACCGAACCTTCGCCCAGGCCTTCGGTGAGACGGGAGAAGCCCGTTGGACACGGCCTGCAGGGGGATACTTCATCAGTCTCGATGTCGGACCTGGTTGCGCCAGCAGAACGGTCGAACTCGCGCTGCATGCCGGCATTGCCCTCACGCCCGCCGGTGCGCCTTATCCATGCGGATACGACCCCAGCGACAGCAACATTCGAATCTCACCCAGTTACATTGATCTGACTACACTTGCTAAAGCCTCTGCGGGGATCGCGCTCTGTGCTCGGCTGGCAGCATCCGACATCGCTTAGACCTTGTGCGTAGATGCTGCTAAATCAATGTTGGCCGCATCACGCCTTACCCACCAAGGATGCCACATGAACATGCCTCCGCTTCTTGACCTGTCCGAACTGACCGAACTGGCCCTGCGTTCACAGACCGTGAAGCAAGCCTGCTCATGTACAAAAAAATCCCTGGCGGGCTGGGAAAGCATGCCGATCGCAGTGCCAGACGAACAACTACGGGACATCGGTACCCTCATCTATGCAGACGAAGAGGCATTGACACTCGATGAGTACCACCCCGACGGTACTCATTACTGGTCTGTCGAAGCGCCGATTGCGCCGCGTTACTTTCCCTACAATCGGTGCAACGTCGGGGAATGTATTTTTTGCGGGCGGTGCTTTCTACGCTATGCAGAAAGTGGCGCCTACCATGTCGAGCGAAGGATCCGGAACCTTGATCCGGCCCTGATCGTTGATGCCCCTTTGTGATCGCTGAAGGGTTTTCGGGCTGACGGCGCATTCTGTGTTGGCAGATGCCGCGCAAACCTTGGTGTTGTAGGTGGGCAATTGCATTGCACTTGATCACCTATTTGCATTGCCACTGATCAGTCAATTGCATTCGTGCTGACCCACCATTTGCATTCAACTTGACCAGCAAAGGTCGCTTTCGCATCGGGCGATTATGCCCAATGCGAAAAGATCGTGAACAGGCTCTAAAGCGCGTGTATTGGTAGCTAACCTGGCAGTTAACTTGAACTCTGGCCTAGGGTCTGTTGACGTTTGGTGACGACCGCGACGGAGGCCCATTTGGCGCAGGGCAAGGCGCGAGGAACGCGGTTTGGTTGTTCCAAATAAGTTCCGAGCAACGCAGCCCTGCGCCAAATGGGCCCCGTCCCTTCGGGTTGCGCGCCAACGTGCGCGAGGCTGCGTTGCGGGATTTGCCAAGGGAACAACCATTAGCGGCATCCCGCGCCTTGCCTCGCACACGTTGGCATCGCAACGCGGTTCGCCACCAAACGTCAACAGACCCTAGCGGGTCGTCCTAAAACCGTTGATCCGCATTCGCCGTCGTGCCGTAGTAAGCATGGATTTCCTTACTCCAGGTCGGGTCCTGCATATCAGGCCACTTGTCCTTGTCGAATCCAGGCGCATCGGCGAGGCGCTCCTTGTCGACGCTCAGCACGAAGCGTTTATTCACCGTATCGAGCGTCAATGCGCTCCACGGCACGGCAAACAGCTTCTCGCCCATGCCGAGAAAGCCACCAAAGGACAGCACCGCATAGGCCACCCGACCGCTGCGCAAGTCCAGCATAATCTCCTTGATGTCACCCAGATCTTCGTCCTTCTGGTTGTAGACGTCATTTCCGATGAGGGTGTCTGCACCCATCAACCGAGGTCCGGGTCCCGGACCAACGCCGGCGGTGACCTTGTACATGCCATAGGTGTCGCGTTCTTCATAGTTCATATTCAGCTCCTGGCAATAACCACGGGGTCAATCGAGCGCAGCGTCAAACCAAGGTTTCGGCGCTGCGTTTGTTCATGCTGTACGCAAAGCCGGGGGCGGTCTGTGCGCCAGGACACGTTGCGAATGAGGAAAGGAGCTATGTGTGTTGTCGAACGGAATTGCGAGCAAAGGTGCCGTACCTTGTATTTGCAACACCCTGGTGTCGCAATCCTATTCAGATTGAGAGGTGGATTTCATGAACAACATCGTCTACATCGTCGGGGCAGTTGTGATCGTCCTGGTTGTCCTGTCGTTCTTCGGGCTTCGATAGGTTTGAAGACCGTCTTTATTCATCGTTTGTGTTCGATTTTCCCTGACGTGGCGTCCGCCTCATCACCGTTCCTTCGACGGTGGCACGGGCGTCACCCGCCAGCTATCTGCCCATGACCCGATCGAGTGCAACCGCACGTCAGGTCTGTTCGGTAGCGAACAGACCTCGGCCAAGTGCATAGGCACACTTGATCCTTGCCCGGCGCGACCTTTAATCAGTCGCACCCCGTGCCCATCACGCCTCCTCAAAGCGGTCGCATCGTCTTCCCCCGTCACGCTGTGCTTCAAGAAGCGTGAAAAATGACAAGGACCCAATGGACAGTAATTGGACCCGTGCACTCTCGACACTAAGGCGTCTGCCGACCTTCTATCGCCTGTGGAGCGTCCCACCCCGCACATTCAAGTACGAAGCCATTCTGCGATCCGAACTGTTCAGTGCAGAACAGATGGCGGGCCATGGCACCTTCCTGGCCCAGCAGCATCGCCTTAGCACCCTTTCCGCCGCAGACTCGCTGCTCGCGCGTCTGGCGGAAAATGAGACAACCCTGAACAGCAGTTGCGCAGCGCTCGTCACCGCGCAGCCGTCTACGCGTCGGGTTACACCGGCAGCGGAATGGTTGCTGGACAATTACTACCTGGTCGAAGAACACATCCGCATCGCCAAAACCCATTTACCCAAGGGCTACAGCCGGCAATTGCCGCGCCTGGCCAATGGTCCGTCGGTGGGGTTGCCGAGGGTCTACGACATCGCCCTGGAAACCATCTCTCACGGTGATGGCTGGGTCGATGAAGAAAGCCTGAGCCGCTTCGTCGAGGCCTACCAGACCGTCACGTCTCTGGCACTGGGAGAGCTATGGGCGATCCCGATCATGCTGCGCCTGGCTCTGATCGAAAATCTGCGCCGGGTGGCCTCGCGGATCATTGCCAACTGGGGCGACCGCAACCTGGCCAACGACTGGGCCGACCGTCTTACCGAAACCGCCGTGCACGACGCCAAGAATGTGGTGCTGGTGGTGGCCGATATGGCCCGTTCAGAGCCACCGATGACCGCTGCTTTCGTTGCCGAACTCACGCGACGACTGCAGGGGCAGAGCGCCATGCTGATCCAGCCCTTGACCTGGATCGAGCAAATGCTCGCCGAGTCCGGGCTTAATATCGAACGTCTGGTGCAGATGGATGCCCAGCAGCAATCCGCCGATCAAGTCTCCATCAGCAACAGTATCGCCAGCCTGCGCCTGCTCTCGACCTGTGACTGGCGCGAATTCGTCGAGCGCATGAGTCACATCGAACGGATCCTGCGCACCGATCCGTCCGGTGTCTACCCGAGCATGGATTTCGCCAGCCGCGATCATTACCGACATGTAATCGAACGTCTGGCAAAGAACTGCGCAAAAAGCGAAGAAAGCATCGCGTGGGTCGCCATAGACCTGACCAATGCCAGAGCCCGGCCACCGCCAGAAGGCGATATAGCTGGGCATGTTGGTTTCTACCTGGTGGGTCCCGGCTTGGCCGAACTTGAGCTTCGAATCGCCGCCCGCGTGCCCTTTACCGAACGCTGGCAGCGTCTATTGCGCCAGGCCCCTCTGGCCTTTTTCCTGAGTCCGGTGCTACTCCTTTCACTCGCATTTGCCTGCCCTTTCCTCTACGCCATCGACAAGGATGGATGGTCCGCTTCGATGTTGGTACTGCTTGCCGTACCGACGTTACTGATGACCAGCCGCCTGGCCGTCGGCCTGATCAACTGGTTGGTCACCCTGAGCGTAGCGCCGTGCATCTTGCCCCGCCTGGACTACAGCGATGGCATACCCGCACAAGCGCGCACCCTGGTCGTCATCCCGACCCTTATGGCCAATGCCGGCGATGTCGAGGAACTGGTCGAAGGGCTGGAAGTGCGGTTTCTGGCCAATCGCGATGACCACTTGCACTTCGCCCTGCTCACCGACTTCATGGATGCGCCGAATGAAGTGCTGGAGCAGGATGACGCTTTGCTGTCGCTAGCCGTCCGGCTGGTCGAGGCGTTGAACCGCAAATACCCGGCCGTCGGAACCGAACGTTTTTTCCTGCTGCATCGGCCAAGACGCTGGAACGCGGCAGAGCAGGTATGGATGGGCCACGAGCGCAAACGCGGCAAGCTTGCCGAGCTCAATGCCCTGCTGCGCGGAGGCGGCCGGGAATGTTTTTCACTGATCGTCGGCGATATCGAAGCGCTGGGGACGGTTCGCTATGTGATTACCCTCGATACCGACACCCAGCTGCCGCGCGATGCTGCACGGCAGTTCGTCGGTGCCATGGAACACCCGCTGAACCGCGTCAGCATTGACCCGCACCTGGGCCACATCAGTGCCGGTTACGCCATCCTGCAGCCGCGTGTCGGCATCAGCCTGCCCAGCGCGGCACGCTCGGTCTACGCCTGTCTGTTCGGCAGTGATGCCGGTGTCGACCCGTATACACGCGCTGTATCCGATGTCTATCAGGACCTGTTCCACAACGGTTCATTTATCGGCAAGGGTATCTACGCCGTGGATGCCTTCGAGCATGCGCTGGAAGATTGCTTCCCCGATAACCGTATCCTCAGCCATGACCTGATCGAGGGTTGCTACGCCCGTTCGGGGCTGCTCAGCGATGTACAGCTGTTCGAGGAATATCCGGCCCGCTATAGCGCCGACGTCAAGCGTCGGCACCGCTGGATACGCGGAGACTGGCAACTGTTGCCATGGATCATGCCGTGGGCGTCCAAAGCCAACGGCGGGCTGGAACGCAATCGCCTCAGTGCGCTAGCACGCTGGAAAATCTTCGACAACCTGCGCCGCAGCCTTGAACCGGCTGCGTTCCTGACTATGTTTTTATGGGGCTGGCTGGCATCGACCGCGCCCTTTTACTGGACGCTTGCAGTACTCGCTCTGGTGCTGACTCAACCTCTGTTGAATGCCCTGCTGGAGTTGCTGCGCAAGACTGCCGAGGTTCCCTTCGAACAGCACCTGGTTGCCGCCTTGCGCAGCTCTGGCCTGCATTTCATCCGAGCCGGACTGACCCTGGCCTGGCTGCCGTTCGAGACCCAATACAGTCTGGATGCCATCGCCCGGACGCTTTGGCGCATGCTGGTCAGCAAGCGTCGCCTGCTGCAATGGAGCCCATCTCGGGAGGTTGAGCGCACCAGTGTCAACGATCTGCACGGGTTGTATCGCACGCTATGGGTATCACCCGCACTTGCATTGGGCCTGGTTGCCCTGCTGCTACCCTCCCCTGCCGTACTCGCCCTGGCGGCGCCGTTCCTGGCCCTATGGCTGGCCAGCCCGGCCATCGCCTGGTGGCTCAGTCGCCCCTCCCCCCTCGCGGTATTCGATCCGTCTGCAGAGGAACTGCATTTTCTGCGCACCCTGACACGCCGGACCTGGGCCTTCTTCGACCAGCATGTGGGCCCGGCCGACAACTGGCTGCCTCCCGACAATATCCAGGAGCAGCCCCACGCCAGTGTCGCGCATCGGACCTCGCCCACCAACATGGGCATGGCGCTGCTCTCGCACCTGGCCGCCCATGATTTCGGCTATCTGGGCAGCGGTCGGTTGCTGGAGCGCCTCGAGCAGATGCTCAACAGCATGGACAGCCTCGAACGACACCGCCGACACTTTTACAACTGGTACGACACCGTGACGCTCAAGCCGCTGGCGCCGTTTTATGTCTCAACGGTGGACAGCGGCAATCTGGCCAGCTTGCTGCTCACCCTCAAGCCCGGCCTGATGGCACTCCCCGACGCTCCGCTGTTGGATCTGCGACTGACCGGCGGCCTGCTGGACACCCTGGATGTGCTTCTACAGGCACTCAAGACCACCGCCGCCACCGACGCAGAGATACAGGCATTGCGGACCGAAACCCTGGCGGTGCAGACACACATGGCAGCGGAACCGGCGTTCAATCCACAGAAACTTCTCGACCTTCTGCAACGCGCCATTGACCTGCAGCCGCCCCTCCCCCAGCTGGATCCCACCGAGGATGCCGCTTTCTGGCTCAGCGCACTGCATGAGCAATGCCTGGACCTGCATACCGAATGCCTGCGTTTCCAACTGCCAATCACCATGGACGAAACGCTGCCAGTACCTCATAGCTGGCGGCAACTGGCGCAACTCGATGCCAGCCAATGGCTGCCTGTCCATCAGGCGCAGGTCAGCGCCGTCCAGGCCCTGGCCGTTAAACGCATTGCGATGTCAACCGGTCTGGCCGAGCGCGCCGCAGCGTTGGCAGACATGGATTTCAGCTTCCTCTACGATGCGCGGCGCGACCTCTTCGTCATTGGTTACAACGCCGACGAGCGCCGGCTGGATACCGCGTTTTATGACTTGTTGGCCTCGGAGGTGCGCCTCACTAACTTCGTAGTGATTGCACAAGGCCAGATACCGCAGGAAAGCTGGTTCTCCCTTGGCCGGCTGCTGACCAGAAACGACGGCGTGTCGGTGTTGCTGTCCTGGTCAGGCTCAATGTTCGAATACCTGATGCCGATGCTCGTCATGCCCAACTACGAAGGTACGCTGCTCGACCAGACTTGCCGTGCGGCAGTCGCGCGCCAGATCGAGTACGGCAACCAGCTGGGCATTCCCTGGGGGGTTTCGGAGTCCGGTTACAACACCCTCGATGCCCACTTCAATTACCAATACCGCGCCTTTGGCGTACCGGGCCTGGGTCTCAAGCGTGGTCTGGGCGAAGACAGTGTGGTTGCCCCCTATGCCAGCGCTCTGGCCCTGATGGTGGCGCCCAAGGCCGCCTGCCGGAACCTGCAGCGCCTCGACGAACAAGGCCTTTGCGGGCGCTTCGGGCTCTATGAAGCGGTCGACTACACCGAAGCACGGCTGCCACCCGGGAAACGGGCGGTTATCGTCCGTTCGTTCATGGCCCATCACCAGGGCATGAGTTTGCTGGCGCTGACGTCTGTGCTGCTGGACCGGCCGATGCAACGACGCTTTGAGTCTGACCCGCAATTCCAGGCGTGTGCGTTGCTGTTGCAGGAGCGCGTACCGAAAACCGCTACGCAATTCTTGCACGCTGCCCACGCCCCAGCGGCGGACGCCGCCGCGCGGATCAACGAAACAAATCTGCGGGTGTTCAACGAACCGAACCGCCGACGCCCTGCCGTACAGCTGTTGTCCAACGGTCGGTACCACGTGATGGTCAACACCGCCGGCGGTGGCTATAGCCGCTGCAACGAGATCGCGCTGACCCGCTGGCGCGAGGATATCGTCAACGACAACCTGGGGATCTTCTGTTATCTGCGCGATGTCGCCAGCGGCGCGTTCTGGTCCACCGCGCATCAGCCGACACTGCATCGGCCACAAAGCCATGAAGCCATTTTCACCGATGCCCGGGCGGAATTTCGCGTCCGTGAACTCAACTTCGATTGCCACACCGAGATCGTTGTATCCCCCGAAGACGACATTGAACTTCGCCGCCTGCATATCACCAACCGCGCGCGCACCCGGCGCAGCCTGGAGATGACCAGCTACGCCGAGGTGGTATTGGCCCCGGCCATTAGTGATGCGATGCACCCGGCGTTCAGCAAGCTGTTCGTGCAAACCGAACTGTTGCGCCCGCTGCAAGCCATCGTTTGCACCCGCCGGCCGCGCTCAAACCAGGAAGCGGTGCCGTGGATGTGTCACCTGCTGGCGGCTCATGGCGTGGATATCGATGCCATTTCCTATGAGACCGACCGTGCGCGCTTCATCGGACGCGGGCGCAGCTTGATGGCGCCGGCGGCACTGGACGCCAAGGTCGAACAACTCTCCTGCACGCAAGGCCCGGTGCTCGACCCCATCGTCGCGATCCGCTGCCGGCTCAACCTTGAGGCCGGGCAAACCGCGACGATTGACCTGGTAACAGGCCTGGCCAACAGTCGCGAAGATTGCGTGCACCTGATCAACAAGTACCGCGACCGGCATCTGGCCGATCGTGTCTTCGATCTGGCCTGGACACACAGCCAAGTGCTGTTGCGTCAACTCAACGCGTCGATGGCCGATGCACGCCTGTTTGAGCAAATGGCCGCTTCGATCATTTACGCTAACGCCTCGCTGCGCGCCGAAAGTGCGGTACTGCTGAGCAATCGGCGCAATCAGTCCGGCCTCTGGGGTCAGGCTATCTCAGGCGACCTGCCTATCGTGCTGGTGCAAATCGGCGACCCGGCCAACATCGAGCTGGTGCGACAAATGGTTCAGGCCCACGCTTACTGGCGGCAAAAAGGACTGACGCTGGACCTGGTGATCTGGAACGAGGATCAGGCCGGCTACCGTCAGGTACTGCAGGATCTGATCATGGGGCTGGTGATCTCTGGCAGCGAAGCCAGCCTGGTCGACCGCCCTGGCGGAATCTTCGTGCGCCCGGCACAACAGATCTCCAGCGAGGACCGTACGCTGATGCTTTCAGTGGCGCGAATGGTGCTCAGCGACAGCCATGGCAGCCTTGCCGAACAACTTCATCGACGGCGCAGCGAACCGCTACTGCCGCGTTTTGAGCCAAGCCTGGTGCGCGTGCCGCAACACGCGGCGCAGCCGTTTGCACAGGTCGATCCCACGTTGTTGATGAGCAACGCCTACGGCGGCTTCAGTGCCGACGGTAACGAATACGTCTTGAACCTCATCCCGGGCCAACCGACCCCGGCACCCTGGGCCAACGTGCTGGCCAACCCGCAGTTCGGCACAATCGTTTCCGAGTCCGGCAGCGCCTACACCTGGAGTGAAAACGCCCACGAATACCGTTTGACCCCCTGGCATAACGATCCGGTCAGCGACCCCAGCGGCGAGGCGCTGTACCTGCGCGACGAGGACTCCGGCCACTTCTGGTCGCCAACCCCGCAGCCTTGCCCGGGCACCGGTGTCTATCGCACCCGTCACGGTTTCGGCTACAGCGTGTTCGAGCATGTCGAAGATGGCCTGCACACCGAACTCTGGGTTTATGTCGCGCTGGATGCGCCGATCAAGTTTTCGCGCCTGAAGGTGCGCAATGCTTCCGGCCGGCCACGTCGGTTGTCGGCGACCAACTATGTGGAATGGGTCCTGGGCGACCTGCGCAGTAAATCGGCCATGCATGTAGTGACCGAAGCCGATCCGTTCAGCGGCGCCCTGTTCGCGCGCAATGCCTACTCCATCGAGTTTTCCGGGCGCGTGGCGTTTCTCGACTGCGATTCGTCCAGCTGCAGTATCAGCGGTGATCGCGCCGAATTTCTTGGTCGCAACGGCAACCTGCAGGCCCCCGCCGCCTTGACCCGCACGCGCCTGTCGGGGCGTATCGGTGGCGGCCTCGACCCTTGCGCAGCTTTGCAGGTCAGCCTGGAGTTGGGCGATGGCGAAAGCCAGGAAATCATCTTCCGCCTGGGCGCCGAGCAGAACGCCAAGGCCGCCACGCGCCTGGTGCAACAGTATCGTGGCGCCAGGGCCGCCGCCGTCGAACTGGAGAACGTACAGGCACACTGGCGCACGACCCTCGGCGCGATCCGGATTGAAACACCCGAGCGGGCCATTGATATGATGGTCAACGGCTGGCTGATGTACCAGATCATTGCCTGCCGCTTCTGGGCCCGCAGTGGTTACTACCAGTCCGGCGGTGCTATCGGCTTTCGCGATCAGTTGCAGGACAGCATGGCGATGATCCACGCCGACCCAGCCACCACACGACGCCATCTGCTGCTCTGCGCCAGCCATCAATACTTCGAAGGCGACGTGCAACATTGGTGGCATCCACCAATGGACCGCGGCGTACGCACTCGTTGCTCCGACGACTTGCTCTGGCTGCCGCTGGCGACCAGCCGCTATGTGCAGATCACCGGTGACCTGAGCGTACTGAGCGAACAGATAGACTACATCGAAGGACGCCCGCTCAATGACGGCGAAGAGTCCTACTATGATCTGCCCGCCCGTTCAGCGTTAAAGGAGAGCCTCTACCAGCACTGCCAGCGCGCCATCGAACACGGTCTCAAATGCGGCACCCATGGGCTGCCGCTGATGGGCAGTGGCGACTGGAACGACGGCATGAACCGCGTCGGTGAACAGGGGCTTGGCGAAAGCGTCTGGTTAGGTTTTTTTGGCTACGAGGTGCTGCAGCAGTTCGCCCGAACCGCGCAGCGCCAGGGCGACGGTGCTTTCGCCCTGCGCTGCACGGATCAGGCAGCCACATTACGCACGAACCTGGAAACCCACGGTTGGGATGGTGCCTGGTACCGTCGCGCCTACTTCGACAATGGCCAGGTTCTGGGGTCATCGAGTAACCAGGAGTGCCGCATCGACTCCATCGCCCAGAGCTGGTCGGTGCTGTCCCAGGCCGCTCCACAAACGCGCTGCCGCAGCGCTATGGCCGCGCTGGACCGCTACCTCGTGCGGCGCGATATCGGCATCGTGGAACTGCTCGAACCTCCATTCGACAAGGGCACTCTGGATCCCGGCTACATCAAAGGCTACGTGCCGGGCGTACGCGAGAACGGCGGCCAATACAGCCACGCCGCCGTATGGGCAAGCATGGCCTTCGCCAAACTGGGCGATAGCGAAAAGGCCTGGGAGCTGATGCGACTGATCAATCCGCTCCGCCAGGGCAGCCCGACACTGATCGAAACCTACAAGGTGGAACCTTACGTGATGGCTGCGGACGTCTACGGCGCGCCACCACACGCCGGGCGTGGCGGCTGGAGTTGGTACACCGGCTCGGCCGGCTGGATGTACCGTCTGATCGTCGAGTCCTTGTTGGGCCTGCAACGCAACGGAAACACCCTGCGTATTCAGCCTTTGCTGCCGGCCGACTGGCCTGGATACACCCTGCACTATCGTTTCGGTAGCACGCACTACCACATCGAGGTTCGCCAAGGTGCTGGCGAAGTGCTGACACTGAGCCTGGACGACCTGCCGCTCGCCGACGCAACGTTGATCTTGCTGGATGATGGGGGCGATCACCAGATCACGGCCCTGTGCCGCCAATCCTCAGCAGCAGTCCAGGAGGACTAGGCCGTTCTGGTAGGAGCTACCGCCCCGTCTTCGACGCCGCGCTGTCGCGCAGCAAACGGGGTCCCTGTAGGAGCTGCCGAAGGCTGCGAAAAGGTCGGCACGACCTTCAGCGGTCTCAAGAAAGCGACCGGTTCCCGGTCGATCGCAGCCTTCGGCAGCTCCTACAGGGGGATCAGCGTCTGGCTGAAAATTGCATAATTTTTATTCTTTATTTTTCAATGGCTTATAGGTTGTTTGATGAGAGCAGGCTTGCAACTACGCCCCACTCGGTGCGTTGCCCCGCATAGCCCTTGCACCCGCCACGTAGTCAAAGGTCCCCGCACACTTGAATTTGCACCCAGAAACCGATGGACGGCTCCTGCGGTAAAGCACACAGCCCGCCCTGGACTAACCTGTACGTATCGGAAACCCCTCCCTCGGACGATGGCTGATATGTTTGATGCTCCAAAACCACAACAGAACCATCTCCTGGCAGCCCTTCCCGCGCAAGCGCTGGAGCGCTTATTGCCCTACCTCGAACTGATCACCCTGCCGCTCGGCAAGGTCCTCTACGAATCCGGAGATTCCCTGCGGCATGTCTACTTCCCCACCGACTCCATCGTGTCCCTGCTGTATGTGATGGAAAACGGCGCATCGGCGGAAATTTCGGTGGTAGGTAATGAAGGCTTAATCGGCATCGCCGTATTCATGGGCGGCGAAAGCACACCGAGCCGGGCCATTATCCAGAGTGCCGGGCATGCCTTCCGGTTGCCCGGCCAGCGACTCAAGGATGAATTCAACCGCCACGGGGAGATGCTCCAGTTAATGTTGCGCTACACCCAGGCGTTGATCACGCAAATGGCCCAGACTGCGGTGTGCAACCGACACCACTCCATTGATCAGCAGTTGTGCCGCTGGTTGCTGCTGTCCCTCGATCGCCTGCAGGACAATCAACTGATCATGACCCAGGAATTGATCGCCAACATGTTAGGCGTACGCCGCGAAGGCGTGACCGATGCCGCCGGCAAGCTGCAACGTCTGGGCGTCATCGAATACAGTCGTGGCCACATCAAGGTGCTGGACAGGGTCAAACTCGAGCAACTGAGCTGCGAGTGCTACGCCGTTGTCAGAAAAGAAACCGAGCGCCTGCTGCCCTACGTTCCATTATCGCTGACTCACTAACTGCCACCGCCCCGCGCTTGCGTGCTCTAGCGAACAGACCGGTCCTGCCGGCGTCGCCCACACTTCAAGTATGAGACGGTTCGGCACCTGTCCCACCCATCCGGGGCCCACTGTGCTGCAGGATGCCCGTGTGCCAATTACAAAAGGGCGGCCAGTAGAAAACCGACTACTCCAGGGTCTGTCGAAAATTGACTGCGGCCGGCTTGAGGAACAGTGCGATTGCGTCGAGTTGGCCTTTGGCACCGTCCTGTGTGAACCAGGCCATCCGATCCTGCATGTGTACTTCCCACGAACAGCGTTCATCTCTCAAGTGGTTACGTTATACAGCCACCCTCCTCTTGAGGTGGGCCTGATCGGTAATGAAGGGATGCTGGGGGCGACCCTTGCTCTGGGGGTCAATACCGCCCCCATGCGTGCCGTGGTGCAAGGTGCCGGCACGTGTCTGAGGGTGAGTGGCTTACAGCTGCAGGTCGCACTGCGCGATAGCCCGTTATTGCTGTGCCGGCTGAATCAATACCTGTACGTGCAGCTGATGCAGCTCTCTCAAATCGCAGCCTGTACCCATTTCCATGAGATCGAACCGCGCCTGGCGCGCTGGTTGCTGATGACCCACGATCGTGCGCACGCCAATCACTTTCATCTGACCCACGTGTCCCTGGCGAACATGCTCGGGGTCCGGCGCAGTGGCGTGACCCTGGCCGCCGGTGTGCTGCAACAGCGTGGGTTGATCCGCTACACCCGCGGTGAAATCACTATTCTTGACCGCAAGGGATTGGAGGCAGCGTCATGCGAATGCTATAGCGACACCCACTCGCCCCCTCTATGAGGGCAGTCTATGAGGCCGTCGGGTCCTATGAGTTGAACCCGGCATACCGCAAGTCAAGACAGACCACCGACATAGATCTGGCCAATGCAGATGCCTGGCAGTAATCTGCCGATCACTCAGATTGCGCGTAGTGGCCGGATTGGGTCTGTGAGGTAGTACACGGATACCTGTTTGCTTTAGAGCTGGGTTGTTTGTCGATAGGCGTCATAGTCTCCCTAGCAACAGCAACACAATCAGGACGACAACGACTACGCCCAACAAACCGCTAGGCCCATAACCCCAGCTTCGGCTGTGCGGCCATGCCGGAATGGCGCCAAATAGCAACAGAATCAGTACGATCAACAGTATGATTCCCAAGCCCATGACTTTTCTCCTTGAGTCTGCAAGTGAGTGGATTGGATGTGCGGGCAGTGAGACCCTGATCTGCGCGCTGCATGCCACCAAATTGGCGCAAGTACCCGGTACGGTCTGTACGGCAACGCACATATCGTCATTGTTTAGTTGATCAGATGCGCAGTACTTGTTATTTCGGTTGTGCAACGCTTTTTACCTGCGGGCGGTTGATCACAGCACTTTCTACCGGGAGTAATAAGGCATAGGTTGCACAGTGTGTGATGGCGTACAGAACGTTGCCAACCTCAAGAACATAATAAAAACAAGAACAGAGCAGCATTCGCTGCAGCAGGTATGGCCATGAACGCAATGACCGATTCAGCCTTGGTACTGCGCATCAATGCACAGTGCCATCCATTGCTACGCTACCTCCACAAGCTAAGTGGCGTACGCTACTTGGCAGTCTATGACGCAGTCGGCGCTTATGAGCTGAACCCTATAAGCGGCCAGCAAAAACACGCGACCGATAGGGAGCTAGCCAATACGGAAATCTGGGAAAGACTGCCTTAAGCAGTGACACCTTGACGGTCGTACGGTGAGATTTCATATCAGGCACGCCTCATCCGACAGTCTGCACCGGGTAGACAAGGGAATGCCCTGCAGGGGTCGCAGCCAGACTCAATGTTGCTGGTTCAGCTTTGGCCCGGCCCATCAGATGAACGACTATCCGGCCGCGGTGAAGAAGGTAGTCAGCAACGATCCGACGATGGCAACGCCACCAGACGGCTTCCGAACACATGATCGCGCACTGCCGGTCCTGACTGAGCGCTAACAATTGTGATAGTCCTGATTCAAAATCATCGGACAAAGCATAATCAGCATAGTTGTGAAAACTTTGGTTAATCCAAAACCCGTTAACATCCGGCGCCACTGTTTTTGATTTTTTTCGTAATCCACCCAGCTCCAGTATTTGCATATAACCCATCTTCTGCGCAGCAAGCGCCTCCGGCAGTCTATCCCGATTGAACTGAGGATTAGTCCGAGATCGCGGTACACTACGAATATCCACGACCCATTCGACTTTCCCGAGCTGAAGTAATTCAATGAACTCCGGAATGGTTCTGGTGGAATGTCCTATTGTATAAACGGCTGGAGCTTCGAACATGAGCGTTTGATCCGTCGTATTAAACATGGCCCGCTGAAAAAGAGCTGATCGACTTCATTCACAGGCTCCTTCGATGTAGGAGCTGACTTGTCTGCGATCGGCTGCGAAGCAGTCGCGACCCAGTTTGCTACGCGACAGTGCGGCGTCGAAGACGGGGCGACAGCCAGATAAATCGCTTGCGTGGAGGAACCTGGCCAGGCAGCGATTCGCCGCGGGTTGATTATCGGTGTACTTGGTTGCGCCCATTGCGCTTGGCTTGGTAAAGCGCGTCATCGGCGCGAGTCAGGAGGCTTTCCAGGTTGTCACCCGTTTTGGCGAGTGCGACACCAAAGGACGCAGTTATCGTGTTGAGCACCTTGTCGGTGCCACGTGCCTTGATCCGCAACGACTGGATTTTTAGGCGCAGCTGCTCAGCGAAGGCATGGGCGCTGGTGAGATCGGTGCACTCCTGCAGGATCACGCAGAACTCTTCGCCGCCATAGCGCGCCGCCATGGCGTGGGGTGGAAGTGAGTTGCGTAGAACCTGACCGACATGTTGGAGTACACGGTCGCCTAAAGGGTGACCGTACTGGTCATTGAATTGCTTGAAGTGATCAATATCCAGCATGACCAGAGCCACACCCTGGGGGGCGTTGCTCAGCGCTTGCTCCAGCACGCGAGTGAAGGTGTTTCGGTTGAGCACCTGTGTCAGACCATCCAGCGTCGCGGCCAGCTGGGTGCGTTCAAGCTTGTCTCGCAGGCTTTTAATCTCATTTTGAGCAGCGTGCAGCTGGGAGAGGAAAAGCTCTTGCTGATCCTGCATGAGCTGGGTGCTCTGTTGCAGCTCGCTTAGTAGGGTGGGCAACCCCTTGTTGACCGGGTCCTCAAGCATTTCCAGGCAGTGCCCAAGGCTGGCCTGAAAGTTGAGACTGCCCTTCACGCTACGCGAGACGTCGCGCTCCATGTCGTCAACCAGATTGATCGCTTGTTGTTGCCCGGCGCGGGCGTCCTCCAATTCGTCGCGAATGATGTAGTCGCGAAAAAGCTTCGAAGCGGATTCCGGGGGGAAACTGTCGAAGTCTTTGACAACCCTATCCAGGTGGCGATTGAGTTCTGGTTCCAGGCCTTTGCTGTAGGTGTACCAGAGGGCGTAGTGCACTGGGTTGGGCGGAATGTTGTGACGCACCATCAGTGGTATAGCTTGCTTCAGTAGGGCCGCAGCCTCGCGGGCATCCTCTGGATACAGCGCCAGGGCAGTCGCCCGCTTCTCTGATTGGCTCATAACGTCAC
Organism: Pseudomonas sp. ASL3; assembly: GCF_056680425.1. Classification (NCBI taxonomy): domain Bacteria; kingdom Pseudomonadati; phylum Pseudomonadota; class Gammaproteobacteria; order Pseudomonadales; family Pseudomonadaceae; genus Pseudomonas; species Pseudomonas sp. ASL3. The sequence goes on from NZ_CM155281.1 coordinate 2,647,979, forward strand.
TGTCGTTGTTTATATTTGTTGGCGAATATACAGCAAGAAAAACATAATCATGAGCATGGCAAACAGCCATCACCCGCAACAGACTGGGCCAGCGTTTGATTAATCAGCAGAAAAGCGACCTCGCCGTCGGCTGTCGGCGAGACCGAATCAGGGTTTCGGAGGGCAGCTCATTCAGCCGGTTTGGTGCGAGCAGCCGCTCGCACAGACGTGTTGAGAACCACGGCGGCGCGAATGAGCGCCTTCAACGCTTCTTCATCAATCTTGTCGCCCTCATGGAAATCAATGGCACGTCTGGTGTTGCCTTCGAGGCTGGAGTTGAAGAGAGCTGAAGGGTCCTCCAACGAGGCGCCCTTGGCGAAGGTCAACTTCACGACATTCTTGTACGTCTCACCGGTGCAGATGATTCCGGCGTGCGACCACACCGGAACCCCCCTCCACTTCCATTCCTCGACCACTTCGGGGTCGGCCTGCTTGATGAGCATTCGGACACGAGCAAGCGTCTCGCCCCGCCAATCACTCAGCTCCTTGATTCTCGCATCTATCAGCTGAGAGACAGAGCCTCCCCCCTCTCCTTCCGTTGAGCCGATCTTCTCCTTCTTCATGGTGGTTGTCGCCTTCTTCATGGTGGTTGTCGCTCGCCCGCCACCTGAGTATCGCTGAATGACGGTTTCCCTCCAGGCAATCAACGACCGCTTCGGGTCTACGTCTTGATGTCGTGATCTAGACGGCCAAGCTTGAGTGCTACCGCACGGACAGTTAACCGAGCATAAACGGGTGGCTTCAGTGAGTGGCCTTTGGGTCGGACATTCACTCCAATGCCCATTAAAAATTGAATAGGCGATGGGCATTTTGCTGTCGTCGAAGCGAAAAGTCTCGAATGTAACTCCGTGGGCTACCGATCCGTTAGCCTCGCAATGATCCTGCCGAAGTCGCCGGGATTTTCCAGCATCATGAGATGCCCCGCGTTTGGCATGATAGTCAGACTGACAGCAGCGTCCTTTGCCCAATCAGGAATGTCCCAATCCCCAACAGAGTGCTGACCTGCAAGCAAATACTTCCTTTAAGGTTTTTTGGCTGGACGGTACATCACGCATCATGCCGTAACCCAACATATCAGGCGCTAGCGAGGGCCTTCCGCGTAACTCCATGTGGATATCAAGTGTATTTAAGGAACCGATCAAGCCATTGATGAATACAACGGGTGTATCTGAATAACTCATTCCTGGCTCCGCGGTGAAAATTGATAATTTTTCGTCAGACATTTCATTGAGTTCGACACTATGGAATGACTAAGTGATGGTCTACGTACGAGCCGTTATTGCGCCAACACAGGCTAACCCGCCGATAATTCGGCGAGCAGAGCTTTGCCTTGCGGCCACTCATCCAACCCACTGAGTTCGTTGATATGCCCGACGCAGCCTATATTGACCAGCCTACTGCCCCACGCCTCTGCACAATGGCGCGCATAGCACAGCTCTGCATACGGATCGTTGGAACTCGCTACAACGACGCTCGGAAAGTCAAAGCGTTGCAACGCAAGAGGCGTGAATCCCGACACCTGGCGTGGGAACCTGGGACTCTTGGGATCAGGTACTGCGACAAGGAGTGCTCCCTTGATCCGTCTACGGCTCCTCATTGCCCACTGGGCGACCTGCAAGCAGCCTAGACTATGGGCCACCAACACCGTATCCGAACCACTGCGCTCTATCGCCGCCTCAAGGTTCGCTACCCATTCCGAGCAAACAGCAACATCCCAGTCCGCAGCCTCGACTCGCATCATCGCTGGGCTAGTGGATTCCCATAACGTTTGCCAATGCCTTGGGCCGGAATTGCCAATACCTGGCAACAGGAGAATGGGGTCAGTCATATCTATATACTCGACTAGTGTAGTGCGCCGACGATAGCCAACGGCGTTGCAAGCGCCAATGGCAAGTCATTCAAAATTGACGGCGGATTCCGATGATTCATCGGTGTGGTCATTAGGAGATCTATGGAACTGGACAACAAAGACCGGCAGATACTTGAAGCTTTGCAAAACGATGCACGGCAAAGCCTGGCATCGTTGGGCAAACGTATCGGGCTTTCACAACCCGCTATGAGCGAGCGCGTCCGTAAACTGGAATTGGCCGGGATCATCGAGGGCTACGGCGCCAGAGTGAATCTGGAAAAACTGGGACTGGGCTTGCAAGTGATAATCCGCGTCCGGACGACCCACGAGCACATCAAGAGCTATCTCAAACTTTTCGAAGAAATGCCCGAAGTTCTGGAAGCGGACCGTATCAGCGGTGAGGATTGCTTCTTTGTGCGATGCGCATTTTCAGAAACCCGCGACCTGGAGCGAGTAGTCGATAGGCTGGCCGTTCATGGTGCTGTGACGACTTCATTGGTCTTGTCTAATACTGTGCGCAAACGGGCCCCAGTGAGTACGTAAGCGAAGGCTGCCTTCCAAGGTAGAAAATCATTAAAAATAGGGCCATTATTCAGCGCGCAGTCACCATGAACGACCGTCTGATAAAGCGGTTCAGTCCAGGATCATTTGTCCACTGCCGAGACTTTCCGAGCTTCGCTTCGTGTTTTCGGGGTAGTGGAGAAGCCTTATTCTTAAGGAAAGAATTTTGACAAACATCTGTTCCAGCGGCCTTGATATTGGCTTTGCATCTCTGGATTACATGCAAATTGGCATCCTGGGTATCATTCAAGGCATCACCGAGCTATTACCCATTTCATCCACGGCGCACATGCGAATCGTACCCGCCCTTCTCGGCTGGCCCGATCCCGGCTCGGCGTTTTCCGCCGCCATGCAGTTGGCCGCACTGGCCGCGGTCGTCAGCTATTTCTGGCGTGACGTACGGGAAGTCGTCACGGGCAGCATAGGCGCCGTGCGACAGCGTGATTTCAGCAGCCAGTCGTTCAAGCTGGCAGTTGCCATTGTGCTCGCGACCATCCCGATTGGTATCGCAGGCCTGGCCTTGTCCTCGACGCTCAACGCGTGCGATTCACCCTTGAGAGGCCTGATGGTGATCGGTATCTCATGCGTGGTGATGGCCGTTCTGCTGGCTGCGGCCGAACTCAGCTGCCGCCATCAACGCACCGTCGGAGAGATGCGCCTGCGGGATGCATTGATCGTCGGCATCGCACAGGTTGGCGCGCTGATACCCGGTGTTTCCCGCTCAGGTTCAACACTCACCGCAGCGCTCTTCCTTAACTTCAAACGCGAAGAGGCCGCGCGCTTCTCATTCCTGCTGGGGCTGCCCGCCATCGCGTTGGCCGGGCTGAAAGAGCTGTGGGTGCTATATCATGCACACATCCCGGCCGAAGCATGGTCGCACCTGGTTTTCGGGCTGGTGATCGCCAGCGTGTCGGCATTCTGCGCCATCTGGGGCCTGATGAAGTTCCTGGAAAATTTTTCCACCTGGCCCTTCGTTATTTACCGGGCGGCACTGGGTATTTTCCTGATTGTCGCGGTCAGTACCGGGTTTCTGAGCTAAACAACGTTCAAACGCTAATAGAGCCCGGCCCAGTGCCGGGCTTTTTCATTAGACGAGGAACCGGTCCAACTGATCAGTTGGCCATTCATTGGTACAGCGGCAACTCGATAGTCGCTTCAAGACCTCTCCTCAAACACCCTTTAAATCATTGATTTTAAAAAATTATTTTCTGACGTACCGAATCAACTGTGGGAGCAGGCTTGCCTGCGAAGAGGCCAGTCGCCCAAAGATGATCTTTCTGGCGTGTGGGATTATCTGATACTGGTCGATTGATTCGCAGGCAAGCCTGCTCCCACAGATTCATGCCGGGCACAAATCCCTGTAGGAGCTGCCGAAGGCTGCGATCGACCGGGAACCGGTCGTAGATGCAGATATTTTTGAAGGCCGTTCCGGCCTTATCGCAGCCTTCGGCAGCTCCTACATGGGTTCGGCGTATTGCCTGGGAACATAGTATCTCCCACAGAATTGCGCTGAGCCTGACACACCACGCCGCATGGCCTTCGCAGACAAGTCAGCTACTACGCCCTTCGGGCAGAATCGAGATCCCAGTTTGCTGCGCGACAGCGCAGCGTCGAAGACGGGGCGACTTCTCCCATTCGGCAACGACCTGTGCACTGATGTTGACACCTCCACAGACGACGATAACCACATCGTGGGCATTGGCAATCGCCGGATGATCCAGATACGCGACGGCAAGAGAAACGCCGCAAGCAGGTTCCACTAATTGGCGCATGTCATCTGCGTACCGAACGACACCCATTATGGCTTCGGCATCTGTCAGCACGACGCAGGTGTGCTGGAAACCCTGGATGTGCTGAACCGGCCACTGCGCAACTTGCAACGCACCGAGTGAACTGGCAACGGTCTTGATCTCGGGAAGCCTGACGGGATGTCCGGCCTTGATGGCTGCGGCGAATGACGCTGCGCCCTGGGTTTCACAGGCGATGATCCGGCAATCCATCCGTGCATTGCGCTCCAGTCCGGTAAGGACACCGGCCAGTAAGCCACCACCGCCAACCGAGACCACAATCGTGTCAACCTGGGGGCAGTCCTGCAAGATTTCATCAATCATCGTACTGTGCCCCTCCCACAGCGTTGGATGGTCGAACGCAGGCACATACTCGGTATCCGGCTCTTTTGCGAGTTCCAGAGCCAGCTGGTTGGCTTCGTCCCACACCTTACCGTGCACAATCACTTGCGCACCCGTTTTGGCGATTCGCGCCCGGGTGCTTTCAGGGGTTGTTTGCGGCACGATGATGCTCGCTTCCAGACCGAGCGCGGCCGCCGCCACCGCCGTAGCCAATCCGGCATTGCCTCCGGAAGGACAGACGACTTTCTTCTTGCCCTGCTCGGCAGCGAGCGTACAGAGCAGACCCATGCCACGCAGCTTGAATGACCCGCCAGGCTGCAGGTTTTCCAGCTTGAGCCAGATTCGTCTGATCGGGGTCGATAGCCCCGGATGCAAAACCAACGGTGTTCTTATATGAAGCATCACAGGCATCCTTATAAAAACCGGATGAATAGAAACTCAGACACTTACCGCCGCCAGGACGCGGATGGGCATCCACAGGATAGGACATGTGTTCAATTCGCTCGCGGATTCACTGGAAAGCTACGTTGTTTGATTGGGGAGCTACGTTGTTTGATTAAGGCAAGAGCCCAGGCAGGACTTTGTTGTTTTCCGAAAAAGCACCGCGATGACGTTTTTCGATCGTCTGCATGCCGCTTTGGTCCTTGCCCTGTTGGCTTCTCTCTACGATTCTGTATAGACCGTCAGGGCGGTTCGCGGCCGCCCCCAAGTACAGCACTGGAGAGGCCCGCATGAAGACCGTTGCGCAACTACTGAAGTTAAAGTCCAAAGAAAACCAGCAAGTCCACACCATCGGTCCGGATCAGACGGTGCTGGAAGCGCTCAGGGTGATGGCTGAGAGGAATGTCGGTGCTCTACCGGTGACCCAGAGTGGCAAGGTGGTAGGCGTTATCAGCGAGCGCGACTATGCGCGCAAGGTGGCGTTGCGGGGACGATCCTCGGAGGACACGCCCGTCAGCGCGATCATGAGCGCGCCAGTAGTGACGGTGGACCTCCATAAAAGCGTCGAGACCTGCATGGCCATCATGACCGATAGCCACCTGCGCCATTTGCCGGTTGTGGAAAACGGCCAACTGCTGGGCTTGCTGTCCATTGGCGACCTGGTTAAAGAAGCCATTGCCGAGCAGGCTGACCTGATCCGGCAACTGGAGCAGTACATCCGCGGAGAATAGTCAGGAGTCGCCTCAGAACAAGCCGAGCTGCCCGCCGATCAGCGTGGCGAAATCGTCATGCACGAACGGCAGGATGGCATCCGCCACCGGCTGCAGCTGGCGCGTGACGTAGTGGTCGTAGTCGATCGGCGCACGCCGGGTTTCCAGAGGCTCCGGACCCGTGACCGTGATGACGTAGCTAATCCAGCCGCCGTTCTGGTATTGACGCGGTCGGCCCTGCTGGTCGTTGTATTCGTCGGCGAGGCGCGCGGCGCGCACATGCGGCGGTACATTGCGCTGGTAGTCGTCCAATTGGCGGCGCAAACGCTTTCGGTAGATCAGCAGTTCATCGAGCTCGCCCGCCAGCGTCCGGCGCACGTAGTCGCGCACATAGTCCTGGTACGGTTGTCGGTTGAAGATGCGCAGGTAGAGTTCCTGCTGGAACTGTCGGGCCAGGGGCGACCAGTCGCTGCGCACCGTTTCCAACCCCTTGTAGACCATCTCGTGGCTACCGTCTGCGCGCGTGACCAGCCCGGCGTAGCGTTTCTTGCTGCCTTCCTCGGCACCGCGGATGGTGGGCATCAGGAAGCGCCGGAAGTGCGTCTCGAACTGGAGCTCAAGTGCGCTTTGCAAACCGAACTCACTGAGCAGATGGTCGTGCCACCACTGGTTGACGTGCTGCACCAACGCCCGCCCGATACGCGCCGCCTCTTCCTCGGTATGTGTGCGCCCTAGCCAGACGAAGGTGGAGTCGGTGTCACCGTAGATCACGGCATAGCCTTCGGCTTCGACCAGCTCACGTGTCTTGCGCATGATTTCGTGGCCGCGCAGCGTGATGGATGAGGCCAGGCGTGGGTCGAAGAAGCGGCAGCCACTGGAACCCAGTACACCGTAGAACGCGTTCATGATGATCTTCAGCGCCTGCGAGAGCGGACCGTTGTGCGCAAGCTTGGCCGCTTCACGGTTTTGCGAGACACGTGCCACGATGGCCGGCAGGCAATGCCGGGTCCGCGAGAAGCGCGCCCCGCGAAAACCCGGCACCGACGCGCTGTCGTCGGGATGGCGCATGCCCTCCACCAGCCCCACTGGATCAATCAGGAAGGTGCGGATGATCGACGGGTACAGGCTCTTGTAGTCGAGCACCAGCACCGACTCGTACAGGCCGGGCCGCGAGTCCATCACGAAGCCGCCCGGGCTGGCCTCCGGCGGCCGCTCCCCGAGGTTCGGTGCAACAAAGCCCTGCCGATGCATCTGCGGTATGTACAGGTGCGAAAAGGCCTCGACCGAGCCGCCGCTGCTGTCGGCGGGCAGGCCCGTGACGGTGGCGCGCTCCAGCAGAAATGTCAGCAGCTCGGTCTTGGCGAAGATCCGTGTCACCAGCTCGCAGTCCTTGAGGTTGTAGCGCGCCAGCGCGGGCTTGTCCTCGGCGAACATACGGTCGATGGCGTCCATGCGCTGGTACGGGTTGTCGATGGACTTGCCTTCGCCGAGCAGCGTCTGTGCGACGTTTTCGAGGCTGAACGATGGAAAGCTCCAGGTCGCGGAACGCAGCGCTTCGATACCGTCGATAATCAGGCGCCCGGAGGCTGCCGCGAAGTAGTGATTGTTGCGGGTGCCGTGCTTGCGCCAGCCCATCACGTCACCGCCGCGCCCGAGCCGCAACGGTACCTGCAGACGCTGAGCATGCTCGTGCAACACGCGCAGGTCGAACTGCACAAGGTTCCAGCCGATGATCGCGTCGGGGTCATGCCGGGCGAGCCACTGGTTCAGCTTTTCGAGCAGCTGCGCCCGGGTGTCACAGTACTCAAGCTGAAAGTCGAGCGCATCGTCCTTGCCGTTCGCAGGCCCGAGCATGTAGACCTGGCGCTGGCCACAGCCTTCGAGCGCAATGGAATACAGCTCGCCTTGCGCCGTGGTTTCGATGTCCAGGGAGACCAGCTTTAATCGGGGCCGATAGTCCGACGCGGGCTTCATCTGCGTGCCGGACAGTGTGCCGCTGTCGTCCCGCGTTCCACCAAACTGCACCGGCGCGGTAATGAAGCGTTCCATCAAGTAGCGTTCCGGCGGGCGGATATCGGCCTCGAAGACATCGACACCCGCCTTCCTCAACAGCTTGTCGAGGTTCATCAACTGGCGGTGCTGCTGGCAATACAGACCGAGGACGGGGCGGTGGCGGAAATCGCACAAGCCCAGCGGGCGAAGTTCGACGTCGCGCTCACTGCGCAGCAGCGACTCGGCCCGCTCGCGCTGTTCGGCAGGAATGAAGGCGACTGAGGGCTGGTAAGGAAGGCGGATATGCCGAGGGCCGTCGTCGGTCGCCAGCCAAAACTCGACCTCCGTACCTGCGGGCGTATCGCGCCAATGCCGGGTCAGGATAAAACCCTGCTGTAAATCCACCGCTGCAACCTCAAGAACCTGTTTCATTACACGATTCTACTTGCCATCCTCCTTGAGGGTGCGCACTAAACGCCGGACCGTGGAATTCTGGCTGCTGGATTTGACGCCGACGGTTGCTTTCACCAAGCTACCGGCCTCGAATTGTCCACCAGGAACACATTGCGTGATTACCCCCCGTATTCACTGGCGCCGGCTTTTGCTTTGCGCAGCTCCCCTCATCGCCCTGTTGGCTGGGTGCGATGGCGGCGCCCCCAAGCCCCAACCACCCGCGGCGGCCACCTATGTCAGCGCCAACTGGGAAGATCTGCCCGTCGTCAGCGATAGCGACCTGGTGGCCGGTTTCAATGCCTGGCATTCGGCGTGCGGGCGGCTGGCCAAAGATCCGGTCTGGGAAAGCCCCTGCAGCGCAGCCGCCCAGTTACCACCGACGCCCACGGCGATTCGCGACTTCCTCAAAGGGAATCTGCAGGTATACGGCCTGCGCTCGGCCGACAACGGCGAGCACGGCCTGGTCACTGGGTATTACGAGCCGGTCTATCGGGGCAGCCTCGAGCGCAGCGCGGAAACCACGGTGCCGGTCCTCGGCGTCCCCGACGATCTGGTGGTGGTCGCACTGGACAGCCTCTACCCCGAACTCAAGGGCAAGCGCCTGCGCGGCCGCCTGGAAGGGCACACACTCAAGCCCTATGACGACGCAGCGACTATCGAGCGCCAGGGTGTGAACGCCCCCGTGCTGGCCTGGCTGAGCGACCCAATGGACCTGCAATTCCTGCAGATCCAGGGTTCCGGCCGCATCCAACTGGACAATGGCCAGCAACTGCGCATCGGTTACGCCGACCAGAACGGCCATCCCTACAAGCCGGTGGGGCGCTGGCTGGTCGAGCAGGGTCAACTCAAGAAGGAAGAAGTAAGCATGGGGCGGATCCGCGATTGGGCCCAGGCCAACCCGGAGCGGGTTCCGGAATTGCTGGCGAGCAACCCCAGCTACGTGTTCTTCAGCCCGCGCCCCGACAGCAACGAAGGCCCGCGCGGCTCGCTCAACGTACCGCTGACGGCGGGCTACAGCGTGGCGATCGATCGCAAGGTGATTCCCTTGGGCAGCCTGCTCTGGCTCTCCACCACACGCCCGGACGGCAGCGCGTTGGTGCGGCCAGTCGCCGCCCAGGACACCGGCGGCGCCATCGCCGGCGAAGTCCGCGCCGACCTGTTCTGGGGCACCGGTACGGAGGCCGGTGAACTGGCAGGTAACATGAAACAGCCGGGACAGATCTGGCTGTTGTGGCCCAAAGGCATTGCGTTGCCCAAACTGCAATAACGGCTGATCAGTCCGCTATCGTCCAACAGACTTGCCACCCTGCAGCCAGACCCAAAGGTCTGGCTGCGCCCCCTTCCCTTCGCTACCCCTCATCACTCCCCCGCAAAAAAACCAAAACAACGCTGGACGGCGATTTTTATTTCACCTATAAAAAGCGCCACAGGAATATTTTATTCACATGAAGAATTTTTCTTCATCCCTGAATTTAATCCCCGCTGATGAATACTTAGCGACTCCACAGCCCCTTAGCGTGCATGTCACCTTGCGAGGACCCGTAATGAGCACCGATCCGGACCACTTCATTTTCAAGATCAGCTGTCCCGCGACGTCGGGTATCGTCGCCGCGGTGACCTCGTTTCTGGCCGACAACCGCTGCTACATCAGCGAATTGGCCCAGTTCGACGACGAGGAAACCGGCCAGTTCTTCATGCGCGCGGTCTTTCGCTTCAACAGCGGCGTCAAGGGCGACATCGACGCGCTGCGTCTGGACTTCGATGCAGTGGCTGTCGCGCTGAACATGGAGTGGCAACTGCACGCGGTGGCCGAGCCGATGCGCGTGCTGATCATGGTCAGCAAATTCGACCATTGCCTGACCGACCTGCTGTACCGCCACCACAAAGGCGAGATGGACATGCAGATCACCGCCATTGTCTCCAATCACCTGGAACTGCGGCACATGGCCGAGCGCGAGGGCATTCGCTTCATCTACCTGCCGGTGACCAAGGACACCAAGTCCCAGCAGGAAGCCGCGCTGCTGAAAATCGTTGAAGAGACGCAGACCGATCTGGTGGTGCTGGCGCGCTACATGCAAATACTCTCCGATGACCTGTGCAAGCAATTGTCGGGCCGGGCGATCAATATCCATCACTCGTTCCTCCCCGGTTTCAAGGGTGCCAAGCCCTACCATCAGGCCCACCAGCGCGGCGTGAAACTGATTGGCGCCACCGCGCACTACGTGACCTCGGACCTGGACGAAGGCCCGATCATCGAGCAGGAGGTGCAGCGCGTCGATCACGCCTACAAAGCCGACGATCTGGTGAGCATCGGTCGCGACACGGAAACCGTCGCCCTGTCCAAGGCGGTCAAATATCACCTGCAGCATCGGGTGTTCATCAATCGCGAAAAAACGGTGATCTTCCGATGAACAGCTCTATTCAACTCGCCCGCGACATCGACGGCAAAGCCATCGCCTCCCAGGTGCTCAGCGAAGTCGCGGCTGAAGTCCGTGAACTGGGGCTACAGCAGGTCACGCCCACCCTGGCCGTGGTGTTGGTGGGCGAAGACCCGGCCAGTCAGGTTTACGTGCGCAACAAGATCCTGCGGGCCAAAGAGGCCGGGATTCGTTCATTGGAGCAGCGTCTGCCCGCGACCACCAGCCAGGCGCAGTTGCTGGCAGTGATCGCCGATCTGAATGCGGACCCGACCGTCAATGGCATTCTGGTGCAACTGCCGGTTCCGAAGCATATCGATGAAAGTGCGGTGATTCAGGCGATTGATCCGGCCAAGGATGTCGACGGTTTCCATCGGCAAAACGTCGGTGGGCTGGTCCAGGGTCAGGACGTGCTGACGCCCTGCACTCCCAGCGGCTGCATGCGCCTGTTGAACGACACATGCGGCGACCTCAGCGGCCTGCATGCGGTGGTGATCGGCCGTTCGAACATCGTCGGCAAACCCATGGCCACCCTGCTGCTGCAAGCCCATTGCTCGGTCAGCGTGGTGCATTCGCGCAGCATCGATGCGAAGGCGCTGTGCCGCTTGGCCGATATCGTGGTCGCCGCCGTCGGCAAGCCGCAGATGATCGACGCCAGTTGGTTGAAACCCGGCGCGGTGGTGATCGATGTCGGTATCAATCGTATCGAAACCGAACTGGGCAGCCGTCTGGTGGGTGATGTCGATTACGCCAGCGCGCGCACGGTCGCCAGCGCGATTACCCCGGTTCCCGGTGGTGTCGGGCCGATGACCATCGCTTACCTGCTGAAAAACACCGTTATCGCCACACGCCGACAGCTACTGCGCGCAGCTGAACACGCTGCCATTCAAACCTCGACCCGGGAGGCGTGATGCCATTCAATCTCTTGAAATACGGCCTCTCTGCCGAGTACACGGCAGAAATGGACCTGCCGCCGCCCAAGGAACTCAAGTCGTCCTACGACGTGGTGATTATCGGCGGTGGCGGCCATGGCGTGGCGATTGCCTATTACCTGGCCAAGTACCACGGCATCACCAACGTCGCGGTGCTGGAGAAGTCCTACCTCGGCGGCGGCAATACCGCGCGTAACACGGCGGTGATCCGCTCCAACTACCTGACCAGCGAAGGCGTGAAGTTCTACAGCGAGTCGGTGAAGTTGTTCAAGGACCTGTCCAACGAGTTCGACTTCAACATCATGTATTCCGAGCGCGGCCAACTGACCCTGGCCCACACCGACGCCACCGTGCGCGCCTTCCGCCAGCGTGCGGAGGTCAACAAGCATTTCGGCGGCCGTACGGAAATGATCGACCGTCAGCAGATTCACGAACTGGTGCCGAGCCTCAACCTCGACCCCGGTCATCTGCCGGTGTTGGCAGGTCTGTGGCATATCGACGGCGGCACCGCTCGCCACGACGCGGTGGCCTGGGGTTACGCCAAGGGCGCGGCGAAACGTGGGGTGGAAATCCATCAGCTGACGGAAGTCCAGGACCTGATCATCGAGAATGGCCGGATCACCGCAGTGAAAACCAATCGCGGCACCATCCAGTGCGGTTGTGCGGTACAGGCCGTGGCCGGACACAGTTCATTGATGGCGAAGAAAGCCAAAATCGAAATGCCCATCGTCTGCTATCCCCTGCAAGCGATGGTCACCCAGCCGTTCAAGCCGTTCCTCGATCCGTTGGTGAGCTCCTCGGCATTGCATTGCTACGTGCAGCAGACCAGCCGTGGCGAAGTGGTGTTCGGCGGCGGTTCCGACCCCTACCCGCTGTACAACACCCGTTCGACCCTCGACCTGAAAGAAAGCCTGATTTCCGCCGCCGTGGAGATGTTCCCGTTCCTGGCCAACGCCAAGCTGATGCGCCAGTGGGCCGGGATCACCGACATGACCCCCGATTACAGCCCGATCATGGGCCTGTCGCCGGTCGACAACTATTACCTGGACGCGGGCTGGGGCACCTGGGGCTTCAAGGCCACGCCTATCTGCGGCAAGACCATGGCCGAACTGGTCGCTTCTGGCGGCAAAGTCCCGGACTTGATCAAACCCTTCGGCCTGGAGCGGTTCTCGACCTTCCAGCAAGTCAACGAGATGGGCGCTACGGCGGCCAGCCACTAAGGGGCGAAACCTATGAAAGTCATGAATTGCCCACTGAACGGGCCGCGCAATATCACCGAGTTCACCTACGGCGGCGAGTTCAAGGACATGCCCAATCCGACCACCTGCAGCGATGCGCAGTGGGCACATTACGTGTTCAACAGCGAGAACGCCGCCGGCGTGGTCCGCGAGTGGTGGATGCACAACGCATCGAGCTACTGGTTCCTGGCCGAGCGCCATACCGTCACCGACGAAATCCTGCGCACCTTCGATGCCCGGGAAATCTACAACCAGCGCGTCGAGTTCAGCCCTGCGGAGCACAGCAATGAGCCAGCCTAGCCGTTTACCTCTGCCGATGGGCTTGCTGATCAATCGCGAGCAGCCGTTGGATTTCAACTTCGACGGCAAGGCCTATTCCGGTTTCGCCGGTGACAGCATTGCCAGCGCCCTGTTGGGCAACGGTCGTTACCTGCTGTCGCGCTCGTTCAAATACCACCGCCCACGCGGTCCGTTGACCATGGCCGGGCAAGACGCCAACACCCTGGTGCAACTGCCGGACGAGCCTAACGTGCTGGCTGATACCTGTTTTTTGCAGGCCGGCGTCGAAGTCAGCGGGCAAAACTACGCCGGCACCCTGGACAACGACCGCGACGCGTTGCTGGGCAAGTTCTCGCGGTTCATGCCGGTGGGTTTTTATTACCGCTCGTTCTACAAGCCCAAGGGCATGTGGAAAATCTGGGAGCCGCTGATTCGCAAAAAAGCCGGGCTGGGCATCCTCAACCTGGACTTCAAACCCGAGTACTACGACAAGGCCTACCTGTTCGTCGATCTGGCCGTGGTTGGCGCCGGTCCCGCCGGTTTGCAGGCTGCTTTGACCGCCGCCAATGCCGGGGCCAAGGTGCTACTGATCGAACAACAGCGTCTGCTGGGGGGCGCGCTTACCTATGCACGCTTCGACCTGCAAGGCGCGCAGGCCGATGAAGTGCGCAATGCGTTGGTCGATGCGGTCAGCCAGCACGCCAACATTCAGATTCTCACCGAAGCCACCTGCAACGGCTGGTTCACCGACAACTACCTGCCGGTGATCAAGGACAAGCGCATGTACAAGGTGCGCGCCAGCCAATGCATCATCGCTTCGGGCGCGTTCGACCAACCGGTGATTTTCCGCAACAACGACTTGCCCGGGGTGATGCTGTGCAGCGCCGCGCAACGGTTGATGAAGCTTTACGCGGTCAAGCCCGGCAAACGCGCGGTGGTCCTGACCGGCAATGACGATGGTTATCGCACCGCGCTGGACCTGCTGGAGCAAGGCGTTGAAATCGCTGCCGTGGTCGATATGCGCGCTGGCGCCGACGATGCGCGCCTGAGCGCCGAACTCAAGCGTCTGGGCATTACCGTTCACCTGCAGCACACCGTGTATGAAGCCCTGCACAGCAAGGGCATGCGCCACATCAGCGGTGTCGATATCCGCCGCATCACTGCCCGTGGCGAAGTCGCCAAGGACAGCCTGCAACTGGACTGCGACCTGCTGTGCATGACTGCGGGTTATATGCCGGTCTACCAATTGGCCTGTCAGGCCGGTGGCAAGCTGGCGTACGCCGACCCGGTGGCGGAATTCGCGATCACCGGTCTGCCGAAAAACCTCGCCATCGCCGGTTCCGTGAACGGTCGTCACCTGCTGGAAAACGTACTCAAGGATGGCGCGAAAGTCGGCGCCCAAGCGGCAGCGGCCTTGGGCCTGTCAGTGGAGCATCAGGAACAGGCGCTGAGCCCGGAACAACGGGTGAACTTCGACTGGCCGATCTTCCCGCACCCGAGCGGCAAGGAGTTCGTCGATTTCGATGAAGACCTGCAAATCCGCGACATCATCAACGCGACCCGTCACGGGTACCGCGACGTGCAGTTGGTCAAACGCTTCTCCACAGTCGGCATGGGCCCGTCCCAAGGCCGTCACTCCGCGCTGCCAACCGCACGGCTGGTGGCCGCCAGCACCCAGCGTACTGTCAGCGAAACCGGCGTTACCACGGCCCGTCCACCGTTCGAGGCGGAAAAGCTGGCGCACATTGCCGGGCGCAGCTTCGACCCGATCCGTCGTACCGCGATCCATCAACGTCACCTGCAGGCCGGGGCGAAAATGATGCCCGCCGGCAACTGGCAGCGTCCGGCCTACTACGGCTTCAAGGACGAAAACGGTCAGCCTGCCAGCCGCGAGCGCTGCATGCAGGAAGAAGCCCGTCACGTGCGCCAAAGCGTCGGCCTGATCGATGTCTCGACCCTGGGTGGTCTCGACGTTCGTGGCCCCGACGCCGCCGAACTGCTGGAGCGGATGTACACCTTCGCCTTCGCCAAACAACCCATCGGCCGCACCCGTTATGCGTTGATGACCAACGAGCACGGCGTGGTCATCGATGACGGCGTCTGTGCGCGGCTGGCCGATCAGCATTTCTACGTCACCGCCACCACCAGCGGCGTCGACCGGATCTATCAGTCGATGCTCAAGTGGAACGTGCAATGGCGACTGAACGTCGATATCGCCAACGTCACCGCCGCCATTGCCGCCGTCAACCTGGCCGGACCCGATTCGCGCAAGGTGCTGGAAAAGGTCTGCGCCGATATCGACCTGTCGCCTGACGCCTTCCCGTACCTGGGTGTGCGTCAGGGCACAGTGGCCGGGATCGCCGCGCGGGTGATGCGGGTCGGTTTCGTCGGCGAGCTGGGTTATGAAATCCATGTGCCGGCGCGTTATGCCGAATACCTGTGGGACACGCTGATGGAAGCCGGAGACGAGCATGACATTCGCCCGTTCGGCGTCGAAGCCCAGCGTTTGCTGCGCCTGGAAAAAGGCCATGTGATCATCAGCCAGGACACCGATGGCATGACCCATCCGGCGGAAATCGACATGGGCTGGGCCATCTCGCGCAAGAAGCCGTTTTTCGTCGGCCGTCGCTCCGTGGACATCCTCGAAGCACAGCCGCTCAAGCGCAAGCTGGTGGGTTTCAGCCTGCCCAAAGGCAGCAGCCAGCCACTGGAAGGTCATCTGGTGCTCAAGGGCCCGGACATCAGCGGCAACGTCACCTCCTGCGAGTACTCGCCGACGCTGGGCATGATCATCGGTCTGGCCTACGCCGCCGTCGATCAAAGCGTGCCCGGCCAGCAGATTCCGATTCGGGTGGAAGGCGGTGAAGTGGTACAGGCCACGGTGGTCAAACTGCCGTTCTTCGATGTCGACAGCAAACGCCAGGAGTTGTAAGCATGGTCACTCTTAACGCCAAGGATTTTCGCGAGCGCAGCCCGCTGTACGCCTTGCAGGAAAATGCCCGGCTGGCACGCCTGGGCGACAGCCTGATCGTCAGCCGTTACGACGATCAGGACGAAGCCGCTCAACTGGCCCGCTGCGCCCTGCTCGACCTGAGCAATCTGGCGCGGGTCGGCTTTCGTGGCGTCGATGCTGCCGCGCATCTGCATGCGCAGCAGTTCGAGCTGCCGAGCGTCCCCAACCGTTGCGTGGTTCAGAACGACGGCAGCAGCGTCGCGCGTCTTTCCCAGACCGAATACTTCCTGCTCGGCAGTTTGCAGGACGCGGGGGCACGTTTGCAGGCCCTCGAAGCCGATTGGCAATTGTCTGAAAAAGGCTGCTACTTGCTGCCGCGTCAGGACAGCCACGCGTGGTTGCTGCTGACCGGTGAACACGTCAGTAGCGTGATGGCCAAGGTGTGCGGGGTCGACCTGCGGCAACAGGCGTTCGCGCCGGGTGCGGTGGCCCAGACCTCAGTGGCGCGCATGAGCACGATCATCATCAACGGCTCGCAACCGGATCTGCCGCTGTTTCATATCCTCTGTGACCGGGCGTCGGCGCAATACCTGTGGGGCGCGCTGCTGGATGCCATGCAGGAGTTCGGTGGCAAACCGGTGGGGGTGGATGCGTTGTTGGCATAGAGGAGCGCAAATCTCCTGTAGGAGCTGCCGAAGGCTGCGATAAGGCCGGAACGGCCTTCATGAAAATCAACCGCGGCGACCGGTTCCCGGTCGATCGCAGCCTTCGGCAGCTCCTACAGTTATCGAGAGCCCGCATTGACAGGAGACCCTATGAACAGCATCGAAGAACCCACCCTCGACAGCGACTACCGCGTCCCGGCCTTGCAACGCGGGCTGTGGATTCTGCAGCTGTTCAGCAGCACCGAACGGGTGCTGAGCATGAACGACATTGCCGAACGCCTGACGGTCAGTGTCTCTTCGATCTACCGCATCGTGCAGACGCTGAATGGCATGGGCTACCTGAAGAAGGTTGCGAAAAACACCTACGAACTCGGCCCGCAAGTGATCGCCAATGGCTTCACCTACCTGGCCAGCCGCGATCTGGTGGACGTCGCGATTCCCTACCTCAACACCCTGCGTGACCGCAGCTCGCTGTCCTGCCACCTGACCGTGCGCGAACAAACCGACAGCGTTTATATCTACCGCGCCTTCGCTTCCCAACGACTGTCGGTCAACGTCCCCATCGGTACGCGCATTGCCTGCCACTGCACCGCCATGGGTCGGGTGCTGCTCAGCGATTTGAGCGAAGCCACCCTGGTCAGCCTGTATCAGCACGTGCGTCTGGACGATTATCCGGCGCCCGCGCCCAAGACCTTGCCCGAGCTGCAACAGATTGCCGAACAGGATAGGCAACTGGGCTGGGTGCTGCACCGCTCCGACTACTCCACCGCCATCGCCACCGGCATTCGCGATCACCGAGGCGAGGTTGTCGCGGCCATCAACCTGTCCGGGCCGGATGCGATCATGGACAACCCGGAGAATCGCGAACGCTTCAAGAACATGCTGCTCGACAGTGCGCGCTCGATCTCCACCGAGATGGGTTTCAACGCCTGACGACTCAGCCTTAACCGCACCACCCCCTCGCTCCACTGCGCCCCGCCTGCCCTCCTGACTCACCTCCCGAAACCCATCCACGACGCGATGGGTTCTACCTTCTGTCGCCTGCCCTTTTTATGAACTTGCAGCCGGGGCTTGCATACACAATATTATGGTATACCATCATACAGCAAGCCACCCCATCTCCCTCTTATCTGGAGCCGCTCATGAGTTTTGAAATTCGCAAGATCGTCAGCTACGTGGAAGAAACCTTCATCGAAGGCGGCAAGGCCACTGACAAGCCAGTGACCATGGTCGGCCTGGCCGTTGTCATCAAGAACCCATGGCTGGGTCGCGGCTTTGTCGAAGACTTGAAGCCGGAAATCCATGCCAACTGTTCCGATCTCGGTGCACTGATGGTCGAGCGCCTGATTGCCACCATCGGCGGTGCAGAAAAAATCGAAGCCTACGGCAAGGCCGCTGTGGTCGGCGCCGACGGTGAGATCGAACACGCTTCTGCGGTGATCCATACCCTGCGTTTCGGCAACCACTACCGCGAAGCCGTGAAGGCCAAGAGCTATTTGAGCTTCACCAACAAGCGCGGCGGCCCAGGCACTTCGATTCAGATTCCGATGATGCACAAGGACGACGAAGGTCTGCGTTCGCACTACATCACCCTGGAAATGAAGATCGAAGACGCTCCACGCGCGGACGAGATTGTCGTCGTCCTCGGTTGCGCCAACGGGGGCCGTCTGCACCCGCGCATCGGCAACCGTTACATCGATCTGGAAGAACTGGCCGCCGAAAACGCCCAATAACTCCCCATAACCAATAAGGTCTGCAGGAGCGATCCATGATTCGGCTCACCGCTGAACGCACCCCGGCCGGCACCAGTTATCTGGCGACCGGTCAAGGCCAACCCGTGGTATTGATCCATGGCGTGGGTCTGAACAAAGAGATGTGGGGCGGCCAAATCGTTGGTCTCGCTCCGCATTACCGCGTCATTGCCTACGACATGCTCGGGCATGGCGCCAGCCCGCGCCCGGAATCGGGCACCGGGCTGCTCGGTTATGCCGAGCAGTTACTGGAACTGCTTGAACACCTGCAACTGCCGCAAGCCACCGTGATCGGGTTCTCCATGGGCGGGCTGGTGGCTCGAGCTTTCGCGCTGCACTACCCACAGCACATCCTGGGGCTGGTGGTGCTCAATAGCGTGTTCAACCGCAGCGCCGAACAGCGCGCCGGGGTCATCGAGCGCACCAGTCAGGCCGCCGAACATGGCCCGGATGCGAATGCCGAGGCCGCTCTGTCACGCTGGTTCAGCCGCGAATACCAGGCCGCCAATCCAGCGCAGATCGCAGCGATTCGGCAAACCCTGGCCGGCAATGACCCACAGGGTTACCTGACCACTTATGAATTGTTCGCTACCCAGGACATGTACCGCGCCGAGGACCTGGGCAGCATTCAGGTGCCGACCCTGATTGCCACCGGCGAGCTGGACCCGGGTTCGACCCCGCAAATGGCCCGGCAACTGGCCGAACGGATTCCCGGCGCGCAAGTTGCTGTGCTCGACGAGCAACGGCATATGATGCCAGTAGAGTCGCCGCGCCTGGTCAATCAGGTGCTGCTGGACTTCCTCACCACCGCACAAACCCGACAAAACCAGATAAAGGGGACCGTTGCATGACACTCGCACGCTTCCAGATGTGCATCGACGGTCAATGGGTCGATGCCCTCTCCGGCAAGACCTTCGAAAGCCTCAACCCGGCACTGGCCCAGGCCTGGGCGGTGCTGCCCGATGCCGACGAAGCCGATGTCGAGCGCGCCGTCCAGGCCGCGCAAAAGGCTTTCGAGAGCCCGGCGTGGCGTGGCCTGACCGCCACGGCCCGGGGCAAACTGCTGCGCCGTCTTGGCGACTTGATCGCCGAAAACAAAGAACACCTGGCGCAATTGGAAAGCCGCGACAACGGCAAGCTGATTCGCGAGACCCGTGGTCAGGTCAACTACTTGCCCGAGTTCTTTCATTACACCGCTGGCCTCGCCGACAAGCTCGAAGGCGGCACCCTGCCGCTGGACAAACCTGATCTGTTTGCCTACACGGTGCACGAACCGATGGGCGTGGTCGCCGGGATCATCCCCTGGAACAGCCCGCTGTACCTGACCGCGATCAAGCTGGCGCCTGCCCTCGCGGCAGGCAACACCATCGTGCTCAAGCCGTCCGAACACGCCTCGGCGACCATCCTCGAGCTGGCCCGTCTGGCCCTCGAAGCTGGCATCCCACCGGGGGTGGTCAACGTCGTCACTGGCTACGGGCCAAGCACTGGCGCTGCACTGACCCGCCACCCACTGGTGCGCAAGATCGCCTTCACCGGCGGCGCCGCCACGGCCCGACATGTGGTGCGCAGCAGCGCCGAGAACTTTGCCAAGTTATCACTGGAATTGGGCGGTAAATCGCCGAATATCATCTTTGCCGACGCCGACCTCGACAGCGCCATCAACGGTGCAATCGCCGGTATCTATGCTGCGTCCGGGCAGAGCTGCGTGTCCGGCTCGCGGCTGTTGGTGCAGGATGAAATCTACGACGAGTTCGTCGAGCGTCTGGTCGAACGGGCCAAGCGCATCCGTATCGGCAACCCGCAGGACGACACCAGCGAAATGGGCCCGATGGCCACCGCTCAGCAACTGGCCGTGGTCGAAGGTCTGGTGGCCGACGCCATCGCCGAAGGCGCCCGTCTGCGCCTGGGTGGCAAGCGACCGCAGATGGACAGCGACGGCTGGTACTACGAGCCGACCCTGTTCGAATGCGACCGCAACTCTATGAAGATCATGCAGGAAGAAGTCTTTGGCCCGGTCGCGTCGGTGATCCGCTTCAAGGACGAAGCCGAAGCGCTGGCCATCGCCAACGACTCACAGTTCGGCCTCGCGGCCGGTATCTGGACCCGCGACCTGGGCCGCGCCCATCGCCTGGCTCGGGATGTACGCTCCGGGATCATCTGGGTCAACACCTACCGCGCAGTCTCGGCCATGGCCCCCATCGGCGGCTTCAAGAACAGCGGCTACGGTCGCGAGAGTGGCATCGATTCGGTGTTGGCTTACACCGAGCTGAAAACGGTGTGGATCAACCTGTCGTCGGCGCCGATGCCCGACCCCTTTGTCATGCGTTAAGAGGTGACCTGAGATGATCGAACCTGGCATTTACAAAGAGGTGATGGCCTCCTTCCCCTCCGGGGTCACAGTGGTGACCACCCTGGACCCTGACGGCGGCATCGTCGGCATCACCGCCAGCGCCTTCAGTGCGTTGTCAATTGACCCGGCGCTGGTGCTGTTCTGTCCCAACTACGCCTCCGACACCTACCCGGTGCTGCGCGACAGCAAACGCTTCGCCATTCATTTGCTGTCGGCGGATCAGCAGGCCGTGGCCTACGCCTTCGCCGGTAAAGGCAAGGACAAGGCCAAGGGCATCGAGTGGCACCTGAGCGAGCTGGGTAACCCGCTACTGACCCAGGCCACCGCGATCATCGAGTGCGAACTGTGGCGCGAATACGACGGCGGTGACCACGCGATCATTGTTGGCGCAGTGAAGAACCTGATCCTGCCCGAGCAGCCGGTGACACCAATGATCTATCACCGCGGCAAGCTGGGCCCGTTGCCCACCCTCGCCTGATCGATTTTTCAGGGCCGCCCCCCTACCGTTGCGGCCCCAATTTTATTTTCGGGAGCCGGCATGACCCCAGCAGCCTCGCAACTGTTCCGCCAACAGGCCTTTATCAATGGTCAATGGTGTGACGCGCAAAACGGCACCAGCCAAGCCATTTTCAACCCGGCCACGGGTGAAGTCATCGGTCACGTGCCGAACCTCGGCGCCGCGCAAGCGCGTGAAGCCATCGTTGCCGCCAATGCCGCGTGGCCGGCCTGGCGCGCACGCACGGCTAAAGACCGCAGTACGGTGCTCAAACGCTGGCACGCCTTGATGCTGGAAAACGCCGACGCCCTCGCCGAAATTCTCACCCTGGAACAAGGCAAGCCGTTGGCCGAAGCCAAGGGTGAAATCCTCTATGCCGCCAGTTTCATCGAGTGGTTCGCCGAAGAAGCCAAACGCATCTATGGCGACACCATTCCCAGTCACAAGGGCGATGCGCGGATCGTGGTCAGCAAGGAGCCGATCGGTGTTGTCGCCGCCATTACCCCATGGAATTTCCCGGCGGCGATGATCACCCGCAAAGCTGGCCCGGCACTGGCGGCTGGTTGTCCGTGCATCGTCAAACCGGCACCGGAAACGCCGTTCTCGGCACTGGCCATGGCCGTGCTGGCGGAACAGGCCGGAATTCCCGCCGGTATTTTTAACGTCATCACCGGCGATGCTGTCGCCATTGGCGCCGAGCTGACCGGCAGTCCCGAGGTGCGCAAACTGTCGTTCACCGGCTCCACGGCCATTGGCAAGCTGCTGATGGCCCAATGCGCTCCGACGCTGAAAAAGGTCTCGCTGGAACTGGGCGGTAATGCCCCGTTCATTGTGTTCGACGACGCCGACCTGGAACGCGCCGTCGAAGGGGCCTTGATCGCCAAGTTTCGTAACGCCGGACAGACCTGCGTCTGCGTCAACCGTTTCCTGGTGCAGGACGGTATCCATGACGCCTTCATCGCCCGCCTCACCGAGCGTGTGCGCGAACTGAAAGTCGGCAATGGTTTCGAGGCGGGCGTCAGCCAGGGTCCACTGATCAACGAACGGGCAGTGGCCAAGGTCGAGGACCATGTGCAGGACGCCTTGGCCAAAGGCGCGCGCTTGCTCTGCGGCGGCGAACGGCATGCCCTGGGCCATGGTTTCTTCCAGCCGACTGTGATCGCTGATTTGACGCCGCAGATGAAAGTCGCCAGCGAGGAAACCTTCGGGCCGCTGGCCGCCGTGTTCCGCTTCGACAGCGAAAGCGAGGCCCTGCGCATGGCCAACGACACCGAGTTTGGCCTCGCCGCCTATTGCTACACCCGTGATCTGGGCCGTGCATGGCGCATGAGCGAAGGTCTGGAGTACGGCATGGTCGGGATTAACGAGGGACTGATTTCCACGGAAGTCGCGCCCTTCGGCGGTATCAAATCCTCAGGCCTGGGCCGTGAAGGTTCGAAATACGGCATCGAAGACTACCTGGAACTCAAATACACCCTGATGGGCGGACTTTGAGGGCTTGTCGCTTAAAGAACGCAGCATGATAAACTCGGCCATTATTTCGAACATGACCGGAGCGCTGAAGATCCTTTGATCAAGGTGCTCCTTTTGCATGGACAGCCACACTCAGAGCGGACCCGATGAAACGCCTGCCACTTGACGACAGCTTCAAGGTCAATCGCAACCCCGTTACCCTGCGCGAAATCGTGCTGGATAAACTGCGAAGCGCCATCATGAACTTCCAGCTTCTGCCGGGAGACCGTCTGGTCGAGCGAGATCTCTGCGATCGCCTGGGCGTCAGCCGCACGTCGGTTCGTGAAGCCCTGCGCCACCTGGAATCCGAAGGCCTGGTGGAATTCGCCGACGCCAAAGGGCCGAGTGTCGCCATCATCACCCTGGAAGATGCCTGCGATATCTACGAGCTGCGCTGCGTGCTCGAAGGCCTGATCGTCCAGTTGTTTACCCTCAGAGCCAAGGCCAAGGACATTCGCGCCCTGGAAAAAGCCCTTGAGGAGAACCGCAAGGCCCTCAAGGACGGCGAGTTGCAGCAAGTACTCGACTCGGTGCAAGGCTTCTACGACGTGCTGCTCGAAGGCTCGGGCAACCACGTCGCGGCCACCCAGCTGCGCCAGCTACAGGCACGCATCAGCTACTTGCGCGCCACGTCAGTGTCCCAGGAAAACCGTCGTAGCGTCAGCAATCAGGAAATGGAGCGCATCGTCGAGGCGATCAAGAGCGGCGATCCATTGGCTGCGCATCAGGCTTCGGTCGACCATGTTCGGGCCGCCGCCCACGTGGCGCTGGACTATCTCAAGCTGAAACAGAACGAGAGCGGCAAAGTGCGTGAAATCGTCTCGCCCATCGTCCTCAAAGAACCTCGCATAGGCCGCTGAACATGCCCAGTCCGCGCTTCTGCCCGCAATGCGGTAGCGGTGACCTCGGTCACCAGCTTCCGCCTGGCGATACGCATGAGCGCTTGATGTGCCGGGGCTGCGGCTACATCCACTACATCAACCCGAAGATCATTGCCGGCTGCATCATCGAGCAGGACGGCAAGTACCTGCTGTGCCAGCGCGCGATCCCGCCGCGTCCCGGCACCTGGACCCTGCCCGCAGGTTTCCTGGAGAGCGGCGAAACCACTGAGCAGGGAGCCCTGCGCGAGGTCTGGGAAGAATCCGGGGTGCGCGCGGAAATCGTTTCGCCCTACTCGATCTTCAGCGTGCCGCAGATCAGCGAGGTCTACATCATCTTCCGCGCCATCGCGCTGGAGATCACCGGCCAATACGGCCCCGAAACCCTCGACTACCGCTTTTTCGCGCCCGAAGACATTCCGTGGGACAGCATCTACTACCCCGCCATCCGGCAGATCCTCGAACGTTATATCGAGGAACGCCAGGCCGGGGTCTACGGCATCTACATGGGCAACGACGACAGCGGCAAGATCCACTTCATTCGCTGACCCCACCTGCCAGAACCCTCAGGGCTCAAACCCTTCGACAATGATCACTTCAGCCCTGGCCGCACCCTGGCGGTATTGGCACGCCTGCTGATACTGCTCGGAGCGGTAGCACGCCTGCGCTTGCTCGTAAGACTCGAATTCGATCACCACACTGCGTTGCGGCGTCGCCCTGCCCTCCATCGCTTCGGAACGCCCGCCTCGGGCCAGCAGCTTGCCGCCAAACAACGCAAACGCAGCCGGCGCGCGCTGGGTGTATTGGACGTATTGCTCAGGGTCGGTGACATCGACGTGTGCGATCCAGTAAGCCTTCATGACGACCTCGTTATTTCGGTTTGATTTGTATTATGGTATACCAGAAAAATACAGTATCTACCATTTACACACTGAGAACTGAAAGCATGGCCTTCAATAGCATCGAAGAAATCATCGAAGATTACCGTCAAGGCAAGATGGTCCTGTTGGTCGACGATGAGGATAGAGAAAACGAAGGCGACCTGCTGCTCGCCGCCGACCGCTGCACGGCCCAGGCGATCAGTTTCATGGCCCGGGAAGCGCGCGGCCTGATCTGCCTCACGCTGACCGACGAACATTGCCAGCGCCTGGGTCTGGAGCAGATGGTGCCGAGCAATGGCAGTGTCTTCAGCACCGCGTTCACGGTGTCCATCGAAGCCGCCAGCGGTGTCACCACCGGCATCTCCGCCGCCGACCGCGCCCGCACCGTCGAAGCCGCTGTCGCCGCTGACGCCAGGGCCGAAGATCTGGTGCAACCGGGGCATATCTTTCCGTTACGCGCCAAGGAAGGTGGCGTGCTGACCCGCGCCGGGCATACCGAGGCTGGCTGTGACCTGGCGCGACTGGCGGGTTTTACTCCGGCGTCGGTGATCGTTGAAGTGATGAACGATGACGGCACCATGGCTCGACGCCCGGACCTGGAAGTGTTCGCCGCCAGGCACGGAATCAAGATCGGCACCATCGCCGACCTGATCCATTATCGACTCAGCACCGAGCATACCGTCACCCGCATCGGCGAGCGCGAACTGCCGACCGTGCACGGCAGCTTTCGCCTGGTCACCTATGAAGATCGCATCGAAGGTGGCGTGCACATGGCGATGGTCATGGGCGATATCCTGCGTGAAGACCCGACCCTGGTCCGAGTGCATGTGATCGATCCGCTGCGCGATCTGGTCGGCGCCGAATACACCGGGCCCTCGAACTGGACGTTGTGGGCAGCGCTGCAAAAGATTGCTGAGGAAGGCCGCGGGGTCGTGGTGGTGCTGGCCAATCACGAGTCCTCGCAGGCGTTGCTCGAGCGGATTCCGCAACTGACCCAGCCACCTCGGCAATACACCCGTTCACAATCGAGGATCTATTCTGAAGTAGGCACCGGGGCACAGATTCTGCAAGACCTCGGTGTGGGCAAACTGCGCCACCTCGGGCCACCGCTGAAATACGCAGGATTGACCGGGTACAACCTGGAAGTGGTGGAAAGCATTCCGTTCGTGGGGGTGTAACACGACCCCGCCTTCATACCTTGAGGCGTGCCACAAAATGTGTGCCTGGCACAATTCCCCTGTAGGAGCTGCCGAAGGCTGCGAAAAGGTCGGAACGACCTTCACCAGAATAAAATGCAGCGACCGGTTCCCGACCGATCGCAGCCTTCGGCAGCTCCTACACGAGTTCTGTGTGTTGCCCAAGAACATAGAGTTTCCCGAGGGAAATCGAGTATCCCAGTGGGAGAAATATCGCGATCTACTGACAATCGGTAACGCGAAACCCTTGCAGAAAGTTTGGAATACCATAATATGATATTCCATAGACCGGATGGTTTTGCCAGGTGCACCCGCGAGAGACAGCACACAACAACAGCCCCTGGCCCGGTCGATGTTCAAGGCCCCGATGGACCTACTGCTCCCGATAGGCGGGCGTCAACAGCCCGCTCAAAACACAACAAATGAGGGCGTAAAAAATGGTGTTGAATAAACGTGCAACTGCGGTGCTCGCTGCAGGCATCCTGGCAATAACTTGCAACGCGGTCCTGGCAGCCGAAAGCGTGAACTTCGTCAGTTGGGGCGGTTCCACCCAGGATGCACAGAAACAGGCCTGGGCCGACCCCTTCAGCAAGGCCAGTGGCATCAAGGTGGTCCAGGACGGCCCGACCGACTACGGCAAACTCAAGGCCATGGTCGAAAGCGGCAACGTGCAATGGGACGTGGTCGATGTAGAGGCTGACTTCGCCTTGCGCGCAGCAGCTGAAGGCTTGCTCGAACCGCTGGATTTCAAGGTTATCCAGCGCGACAAGATCGACCCGCGTTTCGTCTCCGACCATGGCGTCGGCTCGTTCTTCTTCTCGTTCGTCCTCGGTTACAACCAAAGCAAGCTGGGTGGCAAAGCCCCTCAGGACTGGACTGCACTGTTCGACACCACCACCTTCCCGGGCAAACGCGCGCTGTACAAGTGGCCGAGCCCAGGCGTGCTCGAACTGGCCCTGCTGGCCGATGGCGTCCCGGCCGACAAGCTTTACCCGCTGGATCTGGATCGCGCCTTCAAGAAACTCGACACCATCAAGAAAGACATTGTCTGGTGGGGCGGCGGCGCTCAATCCCAACAACTGCTGGCCTCCGGTGAAGCCAGTCTCGGTCAGTTCTGGAACGGCCGGGTCCATGCCCTGCAAGAGGATGGTGCACCGGTCGGTGTGAGCTGGAAACAGAACCTGGTCATGGCCGACTTTCTGGTCATCCCAAAAGGCTCGAAAAACAAGGATGCGGCCATGCGTTTCCTGGCCAACTCCAGCTCCGCCAAAGGTCAGGCGGACTTCTCCAACCTGACCGCCTATGCACCGATCAACACCGACGCTGTGCAACGCCTGGACTCAGTACTGGCACCTAACCTGCCGACTGCCTACGCTAAGGATCAGATCACTCTCGACTTCGCGTACTGGGCCAAGAATGGTCAGACCATCGCGACACGGTGGAACGAATGGCTGCTCAAATGAAAATGACGGCCACTGCGTCCCGTCAATCCAATCCGGTCGGGGGCGCCTCTGGCGCCGCCGATTCGGCTCAAGGCAAGGCGGCGGCCATGAAGCCTTCCACTCCGTGGGTACAGCGTTGGCGCGGCGCCAGTAATCTGGTCCCGGCACTGCTGTTCCTCGGCTTGTTCTTCTTCGCACCGCTGGTCAGCCTGTTGTTGCGTGGGGTACTCGAACCCACGCCAGGGTTGGGCAACTACACTGAGTTGTTCGCCAACTCCGCCTACGCCCGGGTGCTGTTCAACACCTTCTCCGTGGCCGGCCTGGTAACCGTGTTCAGCTTGCTGCTGGGCTTTCCACTGGCATGGGCGATCACCCTCGTCCCGCGTGGCTGGGGGCGCTGGGTACTGAACATCGTCCTGCTGTCGATGTGGACCAGCCTGTTGGCACGGACCTATTCCTGGCTGGTGCTGCTCCAGGCCTCCGGGGTGATCAACAAGGCCCTGATGGCCATGGGCATCATCGATCAGCCGCTGGAAATGGTGCACAACCTGACCGGCGTGGTGATCGGCATGAGCTACATCATGATCCCGTTCATCGTCCTGCCGCTGCAGGCGACCATGCAAGCGATTGACCCGATGGTGCTGCAGGCCGGCTCTATCTGTGGCGCGAGTCCCTGGAGCAATTTCTTCCGAGTATTCCTGCCGCTGTGTCGTCCAGGGCTGTTCTCCGGCGGACTGATGGTGTTTGTCATGTCCCTGGGTTACTACGTCACGCCGGCGCTGCTCGGTGGGGCGCAGAACATGATGCTGCCGGAATTCATCATCCAGCAAGTGCAGTCCTTCCTCAACTGGGGCCTGGCCAGTGCAGGCGCAGCGTTGTTGATCCTGATCACCCTGGTGCTGTTCTACTTCTACCTGAAGCTGCAACCGGAATCCCCGGTCGGCTCCAGCAACTCGAGGTAAGCCACAATGTTATTGACCGCCAATGCCATGAGCCGGCGCATGCGTTTGGGCCTGTACCTCACCACCGGGACCATCGCGCTGTTTCTCTTGCTGCCGATCGTGTTCATCGTGCTGTTGTCGTTCGGCTCTTCTCAGTGGCTGGTGTTCCCGCCGCCCGGCTGGACGCTGAAGTGGTACAGCCAGTTCTTCTCCAATGCCGACTGGATGGATGCAGCCTTTGCCAGCCTCAAGGTCGCGGTCCTGACCACGATCTTTGCCGTGGCCCTGGGGTTGCCGACCGCGTTCGCTCTGGTACGCGGGCGCTTCCGGGGTCGGGAAATGCTCTATGGCCTGTTCACCCTGCCGATGATCGTGCCGCTGGTGATCATCGCCGTGGCGGTGTACGCGCTGTTTCTCAAGCTGGGTTACACCGGGACGATGTTTGCCTTTGTGGTCAGCCATGTGATCGTCGCCTTGCCGTTCACCATTATCTCGATCATCAACTCGCTGAAACTGTTCGATCAGTCGATCGAGGATGCCGCGGTGATTTGTGGCGCTTCACGCCTGCAAGCGGTGTTCAAAGTGACCTTTCCGGCGATCCGTCCCGGCATGGTCGCCGGCGCACTGTTTGCGTTTCTGGTGTCGTGGGATGAGGTGGTGCTTAGCGTGATGATGGCCAGCCCGACCCTGCAAACCTTGCCGGTAAAAATGTGGACCACCCTGCGCCAGGACCTGACCCCTGTGATCGCCGTCGCTTCGACGTTGCTGATCGCGCTGTCAGTCGTGGTCATGGTGATCGCCGCCGCTGTGCGCCGGCGCAACGAAGTCAGCGCCTGAGCGCCTAGGAGTACGACATGAGTGCCGTGATCAAAGACCCTGCGCAGCAGGACAACAAGACCCTGGTCAGCCTGTGCAATCTGAACAAGCACTACGGCGACTTTGCCGCCGTGGACAACATTTCGCTGGATATCCAGAACGGCGAGTTCCTGACCTTCCTCGGTTCCAGCGGCTCGGGTAAAAGTACCACCCTGTCGATGCTGGCCGGCTTCGAGACACCCAGCGCCGGGGAGATCCTGGTCAATGGCCAGTCGCTGGTCAATGTGCCGCCGCACAAGCGTGACATCGGCATGGTGTTCCAGCGCTATTCGTTGTTCCCGCATCTGTCGGTGCGCGACAACGTCGCGTTCCCGCTGGCCATCCGCAAACTCGCCAGCGCCGAGCGCGACCGCCGAGTCGACGCCATGCTCAAGCTGGTGCAGCTCGAACAATTCGCCCATCGTCGCCCTTCGCAACTCTCCGGTGGCCAGCAGCAACGTGTGGCCATTGCCCGAGCGCTGGTCTACGAGCCACGCATCCTGCTGATGGACGAACCGCTGGGCGCGCTGGACAAAAAGCTGCGTGAAGACCTGCAGGATGAACTGCGTCAGTTGCATCGGCGGCTGGGCATCACCATCGTCTACGTGACCCACGACCAGGAGGAAGCCATGCGCCTGTCGCAGCGCATCGCGATCTTCAGCCATGGCAAGATCGTCGGTCTGGGCAGTGGCTATGACCTGTATCAGAATCCGCCGAATGCGTTCGTTGCCTCGTTCCTCGGTAACTCGAACTTTCTCAAGCTCAAGGCCCAAGGCAATGCGGCGGCGTCCTTTGAAGGTCAACCCCTGTCGATTCGCCTGACCCCGGGGCTGAAGACCGATCAGGATGTGTTGTTGATGGTTCGCCCGGAAAAGGCTCAAGCCCTGAGCGTCGAACAGGCCGCCCGCGAGCCCCTCGCCGCTGGCTGGAACGACGTGGCGGCCAAGGTCACTGAAGTGCTGTTCCTCGGCGAAAGCCAGACCTGCAGCGTGATCACCTCCGGCGGTACGGCAATGACCGTCAAGGCGCTGTCTGCTGCCGGCATGCCTCTCAAGACCGGTGATCCTGTGCGCGTGCGTTGGGCAGCGGCCGATGCCTGCGTCTACACCCAATGGACCGAAAGCGACCTGAACAAGGCCGCTGGCGCACACTGACCCCCTCCCCGCCAAGCCGACGGCCTCGAACAGGACGTCGGCTTTTTTGTGCCTGGCGTATCGCCGCCCCAACAGGCAGTCCAGGCCAGTGTGAAGGGTCGCGGTCAGCGCGCCGTATGGCACCAGACGCCGGTGCATCTAAATAGATCGTAGCATCAACTTATCAATTGAATGATCTGATATTTTATGAACAATCAAACTTGCTCTATCACGTGTAGGAAGAATATTTTCAATAAGATTTTTCAAGTTGATTTCATCCCATGTGTCGGATGCCATTGAAAGCGCCGCCTCATCAGACAGGCTCTTGAATTTATTGAAATAAGAGTTTTTCGACTGGAAAGCAGTATTTTTTAAGCATACAAACCTATCCAGATACCATTGTTTTATAACCTCAGCAGCGGCATCAATATAAATGGAAAAATCAATAAAATCCGTAACATTAAGCACGGAACCGCTGTCTTGCTGCAGAACATTGAGCCCTTCTAGAATGATAACGTCGGGAGCCTCTATCAACTGGGTTCTGGATGGAATAATGTCATACAACTCATGAGAGTAGACTGGTATATGTACAGCTTTACTCTCCCTGCATACAGAAACCAAGAAATTCAAAATCGATGTTTTATCGTACGACTCTGGAAATCCTTTTTTCCGCAAGAGGCTTCGCTCCTTAAGAGTTGCTATGGGGAATAGAAACGCATCTGTAGTCACTAAATGCACATTGGGGCGTCCAGGCCACCGAGATAAAACCGCTGCTAATATTCTGGCAAAGCTGCTTTTTCCTACCGCTACGCTGCCTGAGATACCTATAACGTAAGGTGGATTCAACTCTGGCATACCGAGAAAATCGGCTTGAACTTGAGGGAAAGACTTCTTTGCAGCGAAACGCAAACTTAGAAGATGCGACAAAGGAAGCAATATATCCATCACCTCCTCCACGGTAACGGGCTGGGTAGCACTTACCAAGCTTTCAATTGTTGACATGGAAATATTCATCGGTCCTTTGGCGCGAAACGAAGACCACTTTTCCCGACTGAATTCCAAATAATTTCGTTTCTCTTCTGAAACAATCGTATTGTCGAATATCGTAATCATACCTTTCCAATGTCCACCCAGCCGAAACCAAAAATGTATCAGATCTGATCATCGTATCCAAAGCGGTACTTGGCAAAATCGCTGGGAAAGCTCCGATGTCTGTAGGGGTTTATCCAGGTTCGATGTAGTAATCTTCCTACTACTCCAGGTTGACTATGCACAAAGGGAGTGCGCGCGTGCAAAGCAGTATTATTTGAATAGAAAACTACGTCACCTGGGGCCATCTTAAAAGAAATATAATTAGACGGATGGGAGCAAATTTTGGAAAAAATTTCCAACGCTAACATTTCTGTCTTACTTGGTACCAACCCCATTTTTTCAATTCCAGGGAGAATGTAGTCACTTAGATAGAACCTGCAGCTAAGCTGATTATTATCGTGATGAAATACTGAGCTACGGTAAGCGGGAGGGAGACCTGTCACCTCTTCACCACGACTATCATAAAGAAAGCCATGATAGTAAAGAGATAGGAATTCCTTATGATTGGCCAATATTAGGTTATGTATATTTGCTGCACTGACCACCAGTGAATCACCTCCCTCTTGTGAATTATGAATACACAAAAGCCCTGTGATATCTGCAGAGTCGCTATGAAAATTCAGCCCTTGATTTGTATTATATGCTCTAACATTTCGGTCAGATAATGCGCCAGACATTTTGTTTGAGACAGACACGACCTTATCGCCCCTACGATTCTGAGATACAAGCGGCCCGATAGTTCTACACAACTTTAAATAGAAACCGAGCAACTGCTGCTCCGTATAGTCTTTCGGGCTGAGGCCTTTTAACACAACAAACCCCTGCCCGTTTTCGCATATATCCGTAATGCGCGCTGCCAGATCCGTAAGAGCCTCATTATTAATAATCCGATCGGCAACGGACTTAAGCTCCTGCTCAAAGCCATCTGCACAAAAATCCTTTATCTTTAGAAATGACTTCCGCTCTTCATATGTCTCTGCATTCCAGCAGCCAGGACCTACAATTTCTTTAATGAGCATTAAAATTCCATACCTTTTTATAGTTTTGAAATAGCGTTAGGATAACTTATAAGGCACCAGACCTCTCAGCGCCTATCTACTTGTTAAATGTGGAGACTCTGATACGCATTGGTAAACCTTGATGTGATTTGAGCGAATCGAATGGATTGGTACTATGCTGACGAGTGGTAGGTCGACGGGTAAAAAAAATCAACATATCACGAGTAGCCCGTTTACCAGGCTCCGAAGCATATACAGGGGAAAGGCTATGTTTCATTTCACTATCGACAACTAACAAAGTATCGAGAAACCGTCGGTGCTGTATTTTTCCTAAAATGTATTTTTCACGAGCGTTATGCCATCGAGTGCCATTTACCTCCCTCATATCGTGAATATGTGTAATAGCGCTATCATCGGCCATATTGTCAGAACCTAACATTGTCGTCATCGTGTGTTCCACACCATCACTGTGGACACCCTCTAACGCTGGCTCCCCCAAAAGCGCTGGTCTAGTTATCGTCCTGAGATTAAAAACAGTACAAACCCTACAGTCACTATCAGCGACTAGATTTTTTCTCGGACAAATTTCTATTTCTTTTATCATTAATGACTTGATACACAACAACGCTTGAAACGCAGTGTTCAATTGCAAATTATTATTGATTTCTTGAAAATGTCTTAATTTATTTGAGTCGAATCGAACAAAATCTTCTTCATTCGACAGAACGAAAGGTTGAAATTGAAGTCTGCAAATTTCAGCCTTCTTAAAATCGAATAAAAATCTTCCATTTCGAGACTCCCTGAAGGGCAGCGTCGGGTCAGCTTCCAAGCTATTACTCACGCACTTCAACAGCTCTATGTCTAGATCCGTGGCGCCGAAATAGGGAATATAGTCGAGTAAGGTTCCTCCATCAATAAAGATAAATCGGTTATTGATATAACTATCTCTTAACTCGATAATTCCGTTACGCACCCGTGCCGGTAAGTTGCTCATATAATCAATCCCCCAAAAACAGAATAGTATTTACGCCTTTAACGACGCTGAGATTTTCTGCTGAATTTTATTGGGATATACATTAGCCACGATATTCAGATCTGATCATCTGTACTTTGGGACAGGTTGTCATAGTCTAGAGAGCTGTGGCATAAATTTACTCGATTCTTAAGACAACAATTGCAAGCCCGACTAGATACAAGAATAGCGTCTCCACACTGGCACCGACTATCTTCAGTGCCACAACGAAACAACCAGTAACAAACAAGAAAAATTTTCATCATCGGAGATATAAAGAATGCGCACCGTTCTACATGCAAAACTACATAACGCAAATGTCACGGAAGCAAATCTTGCTTACGTCGGCTCCATTACAATTGATCAAAATCTTCTAGACAAAGTCGACATTTGGCCTGGCGAACGCGTGCTTGTGGTTTCGAATACCTCAGGGGCCAGGGTTGAAACCTACGTTATATCAGGGGAAAGAGGAGAAGGTGACATCTGTATGAACGGGGCCGCTGCTCACCTTATCAGTGCTGGCGAGCAAATCATAATTATGGCGTTTCAAACTAGCGACAAGCCAATTAAAGCAAAAGTTGCAATTCTGGACGACAGTAACAACGTAACCCAGATGCTCCTCGAAAAACCCAACATGGCTATCAACCAACAACCTTAAGCTGTCGAATTTGATTACGGATCTAGGCAAATCATGGCAATATCAGACTATCGCGCCATTAGCTTCGATTGCTTTGGGACATTGATTGATTGGGAGTCAGGTATAGTTAATAGCTTACGAAACCTATTTGATGACAGACTTCAAGATGCATCTAATGCTGATTTAATCGGTAGTTTTTTGGACTATGAATCAAAGCTTCTCAACAATTCGCCGAGCATACCTTATCCATCCGCTATAAACGAATCACTCGTTAAAGTCCTATCAGAATTTGGCAGGAACTGTGACAAGGAAAAAACTTCATCTTTCGGGCAGAACATAGCGAACTGGCCTGTATTTAAAGATACTGTTGAGGCCTTATCTTATTTGGCAGATAGTCACAAACTTATTATTCTGTCGAACATTGATGAAGCCACTATCGAAACTACTAAAGATCAGCTGAAATGTAAATTTTATCGCACATTTACGGCCCAAACTATAGGTTCATTCAAGCCCGACACAAGAAATTTTCTCTATTTATTGGATCAATTGTCTGATCTTAAAATCCATCGCAACGAATTATTACACGTCAGCGTAAGCAGATTTCATGACATCGAACCCGCAGCAGCTATGGGCATAGATACAGCCTGGATAAATCGAGCGAATACACTCAACGGAACGCTTGCAATTCATGCGGGGTTCCAACCCACAGTTGAGCCCACCTACAAATTTTCATCTTTATCCGACTTGGTCGAGTTTCATAAAGCTGGACAGTAAATATTTAAATCAATACGAGAGTTGGCCATGGAAATTATCCACACCATAAGTGATTTAAGAGCGCGTCTAAAACTTGAGCGAAGCAAGCATAACACGATCAGCTTCATTTCAACGATGGGCGCCCTACATGCCGGCCATGTTAGTTTGGTCGAACATGGAAAGAAAATTGCTGACATTACTGTCGCAGGGATTTTTCTCAATCCCTCTCACTTTGCCGAGGGTGAGGACTATGATAAATATCCACGCACGTTAGATGATGATTGTTCAAAACTGGAAGAAGTAGGATGTGACATTGTATTCGCACCCTCCGTGTCAGAAATATACCCGTTGGGCTTAGCGTACCAAATGAAGGTTGACGTACCATTTTTGGGGGAGCTGTTCTGTGGAAAGTCACGACCTCATTTTTTCAGCGCTATTGCGACTGTAGTTACAAAGTTACTGAATATCGTACAGCCTGACTTTTCCTTATTCGGTGAAAAGGACTATCAGCAACTTGCTGTCTGTCGGCGGCTAGTGCATACCTTGAACATTCCAACCCAAGTGATAGGTGTCCCTACGATTAGAGATGCTAATGGTTTGGCCCTGAGTTCCCGAAACAGCTATCTAAGCATTTCGGACAGAAATAAAGCATCCGGAATATACAAAGTATTACTTACCGCCCGGCAGAAAATCCTGTCTGGCCGTTCAGACTATTCTGCAATTGAACATGAATCTCTACAGGATTTGACCAAGCTTGGATTTGAGCCAGACTACCTGAACCTAGTCGATGCTATCACTCTCGAGCCGATATCAAATTCCACCTCCCAGATTGCAGTACTATGCGCAGCTTACCTTGACTCAGTCCGTCTAATTGACAATATTGTCGTCTCTAAAGAGCCCACCATTACAACACTACCTATTTAGACACCTCAACAATCAGCTTTGCCCTAGTTTGGGCGAGGCTGATTCTGTTATCAGCACCTATAACATCAACTCATAAGGATATATGAATGAGCCGACTACCATTAGAGGATGTTCTCAATATTTGTCAGAGGAGAGGTATACCTTGAACATTCCAACCCAAGTGATAGGTGTCCCTACGATTAGAGATGCTAATGGTTTGGCCCTGAGTTCCCGAAACAGCTATCTAAGCATTTCGGACAGAAATAAAGCATCCGGAATATACAAAGTATTACTTACCGCCCGGCAGAAAATCCTGTCTGGCCGTTCAGACTATTCTGCAATTGAACATGAATCTCTACAGGATTTGACCAAGCTTGGATTTGAGCCAGACTACCTGAACCTAGTCGATGCTATCACTCTCGAGCCGATATCAAATTCCACCTCCCAGATTGCAGTACTATGCGCAGCTTACCTTGACTCAGTCCGTCTAATTGACAATATTGTCGTCTCTAAAGAGCCCACCATTACAACACTACCTATTTAGACACCTCAACAATCAGCTTTGCCCTAGTTTGGGCGAGGCTGATTCTGTTATCAGCACCTATAACATCAACTCATAAGGATATATGAATGAGCCGACTACCATTAGAGGATGTTCTCAATATTTGTCAGAGGAGAGGTATATTTACGTCTTCTTGTGCTATTTACGGAGGAATGCCAGGCATATTTGATTATGGCGCAGTTGGTGCCGAAATCAAAAACCACTTGAGGAGGACTTGGTGGGAAGCGATGGTCTATAACCGGGATGAAGTCAACGGCATAGAAACTGCGATCTTAACCTCCCCCCTACTTCACAAGCACTCTGGTTTTTTAGACGCTAATTATGAGGAGTTCGGCATTTTTGAAACGTCGATAAGGTCAGAAGAAGACCAATCGGCGCACTGTCACCTTCGGGTTACCACAGCTCAACATAGCTTCGCTAACTTTGATAGTGTCGTCAGTACCGCTCACCCGTCCCTACCTTTTGGAATAGCTCAAATTGGCAAGGCGTTTCGGAATGAATTGGATGTCACAAACTATCCTGTTCGGATGAGAGAATTTGAACAGATGGAACTTCAATATTTTATCCCTAGAGAGGACGCACCTAAGTGGCATAAATATTGGCTGGATGAAAGGCTTCATTGGTGGGAACAGCAAGGCATCAATCCTGACAACTTAATTGTTGACGATGTCATAAATAGTGAGTTAGCACATTATTCCAGTAAAACGTATGATATCCACTACAAGCAGAGTGATGGCGGTATTTTTGAAATTGAAGGAATTGCCAATCGCGGTGATTTCGATTGTGGCTCGCACAGCGGATCTCAGGATAAATTAGATATCAAGTCTTCTGTTTTAAAGAACTATAGTTCTAGGGCACTCATGGCTCTGAAAAAACCAGGAGGCGATGAGCTAATTACTCCTTACGTTATTGAGCCCGCCGCTGGTGTAGATCGCGGCCTTATGGCTATTCTTTTCGAATCTTTTAGCTATGCCGATTCAGCAGACGGTAATAGCCGTATCATATTGCGTATTAAACCTCACTTAGCACCCGTAAAAGCTTGCATTTACATCAAAAGCTCAAACGATATTTTCTCTATTGATATGGCTACATCGCTAAAGCGAAAATTACAAAAGCTATCCTCGGGAAAAGTAGAGATAAAAATCGGAGAAGACTCGGCCAATATTGTAAAAAAACATGACGAAATAGGGACGCCTATTTTCGTCACATTAGACGACAGACTTTCAAGGGATGGTATTATTACGAAACGCGAGAGGGATACAGGACTTTCGCATCGAGTATCGCTTAGTCAACTTCTACTAGATTTTGAATCTCTGTACACATAACAATAAACCGTGAATATTAGAAATTCATTCAGCCTAACTAATCACATTCTTTCGAGATTGGCGCCACTCTCCAGCGGTGTTAACTCGAAAGAATCTGTTCACTCCATAGATTACTATGCCAACAAAACCATGAAAATATTAACCCTCCATGAAATGAGAAGTACTTATATTGTCCTATCTAGTTATTATGGAAAATTTCGACCAATTAAAAGAATGATAACAACCTCAATACTTACACTACCACCTTACTACAAGCCCTCATATGAATATGGATAAAAAACCCTGCTTCAAAAGCCCGCTAGCACTAGTTTCACGTATCCGGCACGCACTGGAGCAGCAAGTGCAGGCGAAAGGATTCAATAAATTTGTCTTTTTCATTGTTAAAAAGTCCGATTTTCGGAACCCTTTTTTTATAACCAATTATCCTGCCTCTTGGATTGAAGAATATAAAGCTAACCATCACCAACTCACTGACCCGGTCATAAAATTCGGCATGAACTCCATCGCGCCATTTTCTTGGGCTGAGTGTAGATTTGAATTAGAGAAGAGCTTAGCTAATTATTTTTTTGAAAGACCAGAAGATAACTTACTCACAGACGGGTATAGCTTTACCCTTCACGATGCTAACGGCCTGTTCTCTCTGCTCAGCATCACAGACACGGTTGAGCCCAACTTGTTTCATATGGTGGAAATGCATAAAGCCGACCTTCAGATGCTTCTAATCCGGGTTCATCAGATCCTTACACTAACTCCTGATGTGCTTGATTCTTTATTCAATGATAACGTTATTAAACCGCTGACCCAGCGCGAGCATGAAATTTTGAAATGGGCAAGTATTGGAAAGACATACGCTGAAATTGCATTAATAGCCGGCATTAGCGAGAGAACAGTAAAATTTCATATGGGAAACATCGTTGAAAAGCTAGATGTATCTAACGCAAAACATGCCATATCAAAAGCACAGCAAGAAGGCCTGTGCTTACAATTGTTTTAGGCCGTTGCCAGATGCATTAGTAATAATATTGCCATCGACATATAACGACCTATACATGCTCCACTTAATCAAAAAGCTTACTAACTATTGTGCTGCTAATTCCTAGGGCCTGCGAGGCAGCAGTCTATGAAAAACGCGTGCGCTTGATCCCCTTGCAGGAGCGCTATCACATGCAACAGCACATCGGCGTGGTGTTCCTAAAATCCAAGGAACGCGACCCGAACCTGCTGGCGTTGGTTGCGGAGTGTCGGATGTATGCCCATCGCCGCCCTTCGCAACTCTCCGGTGGCCAGCAGCAACGTGTGGCCATTGCCCGAGCGCTGGTCTACGAGCCACGCATCCTGCTGATGGACGAACCGCTGGGCGCGCTGGACAAAAAACTGCGCGAAGACCTGCAGGATGAACTGCGTCAGTTGCATCGGCGGTTGGGCATCACCATCGTCTACGTGACCCACGACCAGGAGGAAGCCATGCGCCTGTCGCAGCGCATCGCGATCTTCAGCCATGGCAAGATCGTCGGTCTGGGCAGTGGCTATGACCTGTATCAGAATCCGCCGAATGCGTTCGTTGCCTCGTTCCTCGGTAACTCAAACTTTCTCAAGCTCAAGGCCCAAGGCAATGCGGCGGCGTCCTTTGAAGGTCAGCCCCTGTCGATTCGCCTGACCTCGGGACTGAAGACCGATCAGGATGTGTTGCTGATGGTTCGTCCGGAAAAGGCTCAAGCCCTGAGCGTCGAACAGGCCGCCCGCGAGCCCCTCGCCGCTGGCTGGAACGACGTGGCGGCCAAGGTCACTGAAGTGCTGTTCCTCGGCGAAAGCCAGACCTGCAGCGTGATCACCTCCGGTGGCACGGCGATGACCGTCAAGGCGCTGTCTGCCGCCGGCATGCCGCTCAAGACCGGTGATCCGGTGCGCGTGCGCTGGGCAGCGGCCGATGCCTGCGTCTACACCCAATGGACCGAAAGCGACCTGAACAAGGCCGCTGGCGCACACTGATCCCCTCCCCGGCAAGCCGACGGCCTCGAACAGGACGTCGGCTTTTTTGTGCCTGGCGTATCGCCGTTCGCAGGCAAGCCTGCTCCTCAAAACAACCTGTAAATCGTTGAAAAATAAATATAAATTTAAAGTCGACACCGATTTGATGTAGGAGCTGACTTATCTGCGATCCAGTGCGAAGCGCTGGCAAAAATGGTGAATGCGCCACCGCTGGAAGGTCCTTCGGCCCTTTTCGCAGACAAGTCAGCTCCTACGCCCTCCGGGCAGAATCGAGCCCCAGTTTGCTGCGCGACAGCGCAGCGTCGAAGACGCGGCGAGGCCTCTCATCAAGCAACCTATAAGCCATTGAAAAACAAAACATAAATTTTATGCAATTTTCAGCCAAACACCGACCTCCTGTAGGAGCTGCCGAAGGCTGCGATCGACCGGGAACCGGTCGCGTTCTTGAGACCGCTGAAGGTCGTGCCGACCTTTTCGCAGCCTTCGGCAGCTCCTACAGGGACCGAGTTTGCTGCGCGACAGCGCAGCGTCGAAGACGCGGCGAGGCCTCCCACAGAATATCGCGTGCCTTTGTGGGCAGGCTTGCCTGCGAAGCGATCGACACGGTCATTACCGCCAAAACAGACGTTCGTCATCTCAGCCAAAAACCACTTGCAAACACAGTATTACGGTATACCATCAGACACATAAGTCATCCAATAAAGCGCATAGCGCCACCGTCTCACCGAGGAAAATCCAATGATCGACGCGAACGTCTACAAACTAGTCATGGGCTCCTTCCCTTCCGGTGTGACGGTGATCACTACACTCGATGACGACGGTGCAATCGTCGGCCTGACCGCCAGCGCCTTCAGCTCGCTATCGATGGACCCGCCGCTGGTGCTGTTTTGCCCCAACTACAGTTCAGATTCCTACCCGGTGCTGATCAAGAACAAGCGCTTCGCCATTCACTTGCTTTCCGGCGAACAGCAGAATGAAGCCTATGCCTTCGCCCGCAAAGGCAAGGACAAGGCGCAAGGGATCGACTGGACACTCAGCGAGCTGGGCAACCCGCTGCTGAGCAATGCCACGGCGATTATCGAGTGTGAGTTGTGGCGCGAGTACGAAGGCGGCGATCACGCCATTATGGTCGGCAAGGTGCAAAATCTGATCGTGCCCCAGCAACAGACCCGCCCGCTGGTGTACTGCCGCGGCAAGATGGGCGCGCTGCCAGCTTTTGCTTGATCTACAGAACTATTTTGCATGCATCAGACCTGCACCTGACAGGCCAACAACAAAAGATCCGAGGACTGCGTCATGAAATTTTCTTTGTTCGTGCATATGGAGCGCTGGGATGAGGAAGTCAGCCATCGCCAATTGTTCGAAGACCTGACCGAATTGACCCTGATGGCTGAGGCCGGTGGTTTCCGTACGGTGTGGATCGGCGAACACCACGCCATGGAATACACCATTTCTCCGAGCCCGATGCCGCTGTTGGCCTACCTCGCGGCCCGTACCACCACCATTCACCTGGGTGCAGGCACGATCATCGCGCCGTTCTGGCATCCGCTGCGCGTCGCCGGCGAATGTGCCCTGCTTGACGTGATCAGCAATGGCCGGATGGAAGTCGGGCTGGCGCGTGGCGCCTATCAGGTCGAGTTCGACCGCATGGCCGATGGCATGCCGGCTGCCACCGGTGGCAATCACCTGCGCGAGATGGTCCCGGTGGTGCGCAAGCTGTGGCAGGGCGACTATGCCCATGATGGCGAGATCTGGAAATTCCCCACCTCCACCTGCGTACCCAAGCCGATCCAGAAACCGAGCCCACCGATGTGGATTGCCGCCCGCGACCCCGACTCGCATAACTTCGCCGTGAAGAACGGCTGCAACGTCATGGTCACGCCGCTGATGAAAGGCGACGAAGAAGTGCTCGACTTGAAGAACAAGTTCGAA
This sequence comes from Pseudomonas sp. ASL3, assembly GCF_056680425.1. Taxonomy (NCBI): domain Bacteria; kingdom Pseudomonadati; phylum Pseudomonadota; class Gammaproteobacteria; order Pseudomonadales; family Pseudomonadaceae; genus Pseudomonas; species Pseudomonas sp. ASL3. The sequence goes on from NZ_CM155281.1 coordinate 2,689,275, forward strand.
GCCGCCCTCGCCAACAACCCGGACGTACCGCGCCCGCAACTAATGGTACTGCGCCACACCCATATCCACAGTGCCGACGACCCCGAGGGCTGGAAAATCGGGGCCAAGGCCATCTCGCGCTTCTACCGCACCTTCGATGCCTGGTTTGGCAACAAGCAGGTTCCGGTCAATGGCTTCCTGGCGCCGAGCCCGGAAGAGAAGTTCGCAGGTCGCCCGGAGTTCGAACTGGAAAACATCCACAAGAACACCATGATCGGCACGCCAGAAGAAGTCATCGCACGGATCAAGTACTACCAGGAACTGGGCGTCGACGAATTCAGCTTCTGGTGCGACAACAGCCTGCCCCACGCCGAGAAAAAGAAATCGCTGGAACTGTTCATCAAGCATGTAATGCCGGCGTTCGAATAAGCCGACGATGCTGCTCACCGCCGGACCCGCAAGGGTTCGACGGTATTCAGGCAGGTAATATCCAGCCTGGATCAGCGCAGCCCTGCATGCAACTGTTCAACCACAGTCTCCGGCTCCTCGGTCACAGCGGACGTGACCATCGTCGTCAGAATGGATTTCAAGGTCAGTTGCCCAACCGGTTGGGCCTGGCTGTTGGTGACCACCAACTCATCCAGACTCGCCTCAACCAGCAGCTTGACCGCCGACTCCAATGACGTGTCCATCGGCACGGCCAGTCTTGCACCCGCCTTCACCCTGATGAATGGCGTCATGATTGCTTCCACGTTGATGACCCGACCGCGGTTCACTTCCTTGACGAAGTTGGCGATGTAATCATCGGCGGGCTTCATGACAATGTCCTGGCGGGTGCCTTGTTGCACCACCTCACCGTCGCGCAGGATGGCGATTCGATCACCGATACGCAGCGCTTCATCAAGATCGTGGGTGATGAAGACGATGGTTTTCTTGATTTCTTTCTGCAGGTCCAGCAGCACCGACTGCATGTCCATCCGAATCAACGGATCGAGGGCAGAAAACGCCTCGTCCATCAACAGAATCGGCGCATCGCTGGCCAGCGCGCGCGCCAGCCCGACCCGCTGCTGCATCCCGCCTGAAAGCTGATTCGGGTAGTGTTTCTCGAAACCCTTGAGCCCGACCCGCTCCAACCAGCGCATGGCCACCTCCACTTGCCTGGCCCGCGCCTGGCCCTGGATCTCCAGCCCATACACCGCGTTATCGAGCACGGTCCGGTTTGGCAGCAAGGCGAACTTCTGAAAAACCATGGAAATGGTATGGCGGCGGAAGTGCTGTAGGTCACGCGGACTCATCTTCAATACGTCGACGCCACCCACTATAACTTCCCCCGCTGTAGGCTCTATCAAGCGGTTGATGTGGCGTATCAGCGTTGACTTGCCTGAACCGGAAAGGCCCATGATGACCTGGATCGCGCCTGACGGCATGCTGATGTTGATGTCTTTCAAGCCCAGGACATGGCTGTAATTGTGCAGCAGTTCAGCCTTGCTGATGCCTTGTTTGACCCGGTCAATACTGGCTTCAGACTTGTAGCCGAAGATTTTGTAGAGCTGTTTGATCTCGATGCCAAAATCGCTGGAGGGGTTAGTTTCCATGGACCATCTCCAGGTGTTTTTGCAATCTTCTGCCGTAAGCCTGGCTGACCCGGTCGAATATCACCGCGATGCCGACGATGGCCAGACCGTTGAACATCCCCAAGGTGAAATACTGATTGGAAATCGCTTTGAGTACCGGTTGGCCCAGGCCTTGAACGCCGATCATCGAGGCAATCACTACCATGGCCAACGCCATCATGATGGTCTGGTTTATCCCGGCCATGATCGACGGCAGCGCCAGCGGCAACTGGACATTTTTCAGTTTCTGCCAACTGGAGGAGCCAAAAGCGTCTGCCGCTTCAAGCATCTCGGCGTCGACATGGCGGATACCCAGATTGGTCAGACGGATCATCGGCGGCAAGGCATAGACCACCACCGCAATCAGCCCCGCGACCTTACCGATCCCAAGCAACATCACCACCGGAATCAAGTAGACAAAACTCGGCAGGGTTTGCATCACATCGAGGACCGGACTGACGATATTCTGCAGGCGGTTGGAGCGGGCCATAGCAATACCGGCCGGCAAGCCAACGACAATGGATATCACCGTGCAGACGAAGATCATCGACAACGTCTTCATGGTGTCGGTCCACATATCCAGGTAACCGATGGCCATCAGCGTGAACACGCAACCCAGGACAATTTTCCAGTTACGACTGGCAAACCAGGAAATCAACGCGACGATCAGAATGATGACCGGCCATGGCGTCGTGGTCATGAACCGTTCGGACTGATTGAGGAAGTATTGCAACGGCTCAAAGAACGCTTCGAAGCCATCGCCGTAGGTGCTGGTGAAGTGTCGAAAGGCGCCGTCGATGGCTTTCTTCAAAGCCCGAAGTCTTTCGTCCTCCATATGTGGAAAGCTTATCAGCCACTCCATAACATTCCCCTTTTGTAGAAGACCGTAAGAACGCTGGCAGTCATTTCAATACATGGGTGTTTTTATTGTTATCTGCACCAGGAGCAATGTAGCTCGCTGCGACGAGCTGCATTGCCCCAAACGTAAACAGACCCCAGGGGTTAAAGCGAAGCCTTGATCTTGCCTGTCGCTTCAGGGGTTACCCACTGACTCCAGAGTGCTTCGTTGTTTTTAAGGAAGTACTTGGCCCCTTCCTCTCCGGTTGCCTGGTTGTCGGTCATCCAGGCAATCAGGCGGTTCACCGTTTCATTGGACCAGGCCCGCTTGTTCAGGTACGCCATGACAGTCGGAGAACGAGCGGCGAAGGTCTTGGTGGTCAGGGTAAAGACCCGATCCAGCGGCCAGCCGTTAGGCTTGGGATCGGGACAGTCCGCGACCGTATTGCAACGTTTCCATTCCACGGGATCGACGGCGATGCCATTGTCCAGCTTGACCATCGGATACTTGCCCAACAAGGCAGTGGGTGCCCAGTAAAAGCCCAACCAGGGAGCCTTGCGCTCATAGGCTTTGGCGATGGAACCATCAAGCGCCGCAGCCGAGCCGGTATCCACTAGAACAAAGCCGGCTTTCTCGAACCCGTAAGCCTTATAGAACTGGCTGGTCACCACGGTGCCGCCCCAGCCTTGGGGACCGTTGTAGATCGCACCTTTTTTCGCATCGTCAGGCGCCGGGAACAGTTCGGGGTGTTTCTTTACATCATCGAAACTCTTGATGTCCGGGTGAGCGTCGGCGATGTATTTCGGAATCCACCAGCCTTGCGAGCCACCATCGGACAACGAACGCGCCGCCTGGACCAGTTTGCCGCTCTGCATACCGGTCTTGGCGACCTCCGGAACCAGGTCGATCCAGCCTTCCGGCGCGATATCGGGCCGGCCCTTTTCGACCATGGAGGTGATGGTCGGAACCGTATCCCCCGTCACCAGATCGGCGTTACAGCCGTAGCCTGCGTTAAGAATCAACTTGTCGACATTGGCCATGACTTCAGCAGACTGCCAATTCATGTTGGCAATCGTCACATCGCCACACTCCGAGGCTGAAGCCCACGTACTGAATGCCAAGACTCCCAGTGCAAGTCCCGTCTTCGAGAAAAACTTTATATTCATAAACGCTAACCTCGATTGCGGCAAAGTTAAGAATGATCAACGCCCGCTTCATTGACCTTCTTTGTGTCAGCAGTAAGGGAAAGAGGATTCATCGAACAGGCGGCTAACACCGCTGAATCCAGACCTGCTTTTATTGTTTTATTGAAACCTTCGGCGATCATGACTTCGAGAGCTGCCGCCGTAACGCCCCGGTAATCGATCAGCGTCTGTAAAAGCTTATCGAGGGAACGACTGCCCCCGATCAGTTGACTGGCGTCCACCACCACCGCTTTCACCGCGCGATTGGCTATCGACACAGGCAAACCGCTGGCCAGCGCGTGGTCGAGCATGGCCCGGGCCAGCAGCGCCGGATAAGCCGGGCCGGTTCCGACCAGGGCCGTCAGATAATTGAGGTGCTGTTCGGTGAACACTTCATCCGCCGCTCCACAGGTCTCGAACAGGCGCTGGGTAAAGGCTTTCTGCTCGGGTGTGACACTGTCCATGGCCAGCCATGGCGTATAGGATTTTCCGATCTGTGCAGCGGCATTGGGCATGGCCCGAATCACCTGATGACTCCCCGTATGCGCCGCGACGTCGCGCAGAGAGACTCCCGCCATCAGCGAGATCACCAGGGTATTTTCAGCGTTGATCTTCAGGTCCGGAAACTGCTCCGGACGCACTGACACAACGACCACATCCGACCGGTCCACCAGCGCCTGGTTATCGCGTGTCAGCATCACCTCGGAGCCGGGACTCGTCGAGAAAGGACTGGCTCCAGTGCGACTTGAAAGGATCAACGACTCAGCCTTGATGAAGGCCATGTCCAACATCGCCCGGGCAATCGAGCGGCCAAGCCATCCCGATCCACCGATAATGCCTATCGTGGGTTCGCTCAACATGTGAACCTGCCTTTGTTAATCAGACGTCGCCGTCAGTCACTCAATCAGGCTGCAATGGAGGGGCTTCTTCCACCCCATACCCATGACGGGAAAAGAAGCGTTTCAACTCCCGCGCTTGCGGCTCCTGACCCGTAAAGATCTTCACGTACTCGGGAATACGCCGCATTCTTTCCGCCACATCTTCTCGGGTGTTGGTGCTGATATAACCAATCTGCGTCAGGTAAATCGTGCGTGCCCGCACATCCGCTGCGTCAAACTCATAGCCAAAGCGCACGAACATCTGAATCAGTGCTTCGCGCCGGGCAATGTCGGCCACCCGGATATGCTCAGCCACTTCAGCTGACTGCAACGCCCAGCTGCGCATGGCAAACTCGAACTGTGAATCGAACAGGTCCGGATTCAACCAGCAGTCGAAAACGTTCAACATCGCCTCCGCGATGCTTTCGGCATAACACTCGGTCTGAGCAATCAAGTTGCCGGTGTTTTTCACCCGCCAGCGCTCGATCAGTGCCGCGAGCAACTCTTCGCGATCCTTGAAAAACCAGTAGAAGCTGGTTCTCGACAGCCCCAGCTTTTTCGCCAGCGGCATCACCCGCACCGTGTCGACACCGCACTCCGTCAGGCTTTCATACGCTGCGTCGAGCCACCCTTCCAGCGACCCTCTCCAGCCTGTTTCTACTGTTTTGGTTTGTTCTTTCATGGCCCGATCCTAGCGGGTTGTCGGAGGCCGTGCAAGTAAAATGTACACCTATGTCTACTCTGTTGACACAGGTGTACATTTCACTCTAACGTCATTTCAACCGTAGCCCGATGTCCCTCCCGGAGAGTTCTGACGATGCTTAATGATCCGCTCCTCCAACCCTACCAGTTGAAACATCTGACCCTCAGAAACCGGATCATGACCACCGCCCACGAGCCCGCATACCCGGTGGATGGCATGCCCAAAGAGCTCTACCGCGCCTACCACGTGGAACGGGCGAAGGCCGGGGTCGCCCTGACCATGACCGCAGGTTCCGCCGCCGTGTCCCGTGACAGCCCGCCAGTGTTCAACAACATCCTGGCGTACAAGGATGAAGTGGTCGGCTGGATGAAGGACCTGACCGATGCCTGTCACGAACATGGCGCAGCGGTGATGATCCAGTTGACCCACCTGGGTCGCCGGACGCGCTGGGACAAAGGCGACTGGCTGCCCGTGGTGTCGCCTTCTTTCGAGCGCGAAGCGTCGCACCGCTCCTTTCCGAAGAAGATGGAAGATTGGGACGTCGAGCGCATCATCAAAGACTATGCCGACGCTGCGGAACGAATGAAGGCGGCGGGCCTGGACGGCATCGAATTGCAAGCCTATGGGCACTTGATGGACCAGTTCTGGTCACCGCTGACCAACCACCTCGATGCCCCGTATGGCGGCTCCATCGATAACCGGCTGCGCTTTACCTTCGAAATCCTCAGCGCCATCCGCAAACGCGTCGGCAATGAGTTCATTGTCGGTGTGCGTTACACCGGCGATGAAGACTTGCCGGGCGGGCTGTCCAAGGCCGACGGCCTGGACATTTCCCGACGCCTGAAGGACAGCGGAATGGTGGACTTCCTCAATGTCATTCGCGGCCATATCGACACCGACGCGGGCCTGACCGATGTCATCCCCATTCAAGGCATGCGCAACTCTCCGCACCTGGACTTCGCTGGAGAAATCCGCGCGGCAACCGATTTCCCCACGTTTCATGCGGCGAAGATCCCGGATGTCGCCACCGCCCGCTACGCCATCGCCTCAGGCAAAATCGACATGGTCGGCATGACCCGCGCCCACATGACCGACCCGCACATCGTGCGCAAGATCATCGAGGGCCGCGAAGACGATATTCGCCCCTGCGTCGGCGCCAACTACTGTCTGGACCGGATCTATCAAGGCGGCGCGGCCTATTGCATTCACAACGCCGCCACTGGGCGTGAAACCACGATGCCCCATGAGATCCCCAAGGCCACAATCAAACGCAAGATCGTCATCGTCGGGGCCGGGGTTGCCGGTCTGGAGGCGGCACGGGTGGCCGCTGAGCGGGGTCACTCGGTGGTGGTTTTCGAAGCGGCCGATCAGGCCGGTGGGCAGGTTCGACTCACCGCGCGATCAGAGCGGCGACGCGAAATGATCAGCATCGTCGAATGGCGCATGGCTCAGTGTATGGCCCGAGGCGTCATTTTTCATTTCAATACCTGGGCGGAAGCCAGCAACATCCACGATGAACATCCGGACGTGGTCATCATCGCCACGGGTGGTCTGCCTCACACCGACATCCTGTCCGCCGGCAACGACTTGGTCGTCTCGGCCTGGGACATCATTTCAGGTGACGTAAAGCCTGGAACCAATGTCTTGCTGTTCGATGACGCAGGCGATCACGCCGCCCTGCAAGCGGCTGAGTTCATCGCCAGAAGCGGCGCCAAAGTCGAAATCATGACCCCGGATCGTACCTTCGCCCCCGAAGTCATGGCGATGAACCTGGTGCCGTACATGCGCTCGCTACAAGCCCTCGACACCACCTTCACCGTGACCTTCCGCCTGCACGCCGTCGAGCGCGAAGGCCAGGGGCTTTTGGCGACCATCGACAGCGACTACGGCGGTGCGCGCAAGACCCGGCATGTCGATCAGGTGGTGGTCAATCACGGCACCCGACCACTGGACGACTTGTATTTCGAGTTGAAAGCCGCTTCCAGCAATGGCGGTGTCGTTGAGCAACAGGATCTGATCCTTGGCAATCCGCAGAATGTGGTGACCCACCCGGAGGGTACATTCCAGCTGTTCCGCATTGGTGACGCTGTGTCGGCGCGCAATACCCATGCCGCCATTTATGACGCGCTACGGCTGGTCAAGGACCTGTGAATGACGCGGGCATCCCGGTTGCAACGCGACATCGATAAAGGAGAATGAAACGTGACCATTGAAGAGAGCGACGTCCCCTCATGGAAAATTTCCGGGGTGACCGGCATTCAGGGCCCCATCCAGGGTTCTCGTTATTACTGCGCGACAACGGAAGAATGGCAAGCCACCGAGACCGAGGGCTTCTGGATCAAGCCGCTCTTCGAAGAGGCCAGTCGCGGCGAAAAGACCTTATTGATGAAAATCGATCCCGGCGCCTACGTCACCAGCCACACCCATGAAGGCGAGCTGGAGCAACTGTTCGTGCTTGAGGGTTCATTTTCTGATCAGGACCGGACCCTGAACGTCGGCGACTACTGCTGCCGGGCGCCCAATGCAGCGCATACCGCGGGCTCCGCACAAGGCGCCATTGTGCTGGTGATTTATACCCGCCGTTAACCGGGTCAGACTTAACGCCCATAGACGAATCCAAACTGCGCATGGCGCGCAGCACAATGCTAAGGTCATTCTCGACAAGGTCAGCCTCGACTGCTACCCCGACCCACTCGCAGTCCTTGGATCAGAAGGATTTACCCATGCATTGCGAAACCATCGTTCTCGGCGCCGGTATTGTCGGCGTCAGTACCGCGCTCCACCTGCAGGCCCGCGGCCGCAAAGTGGTGTTGCTCGACCGCGACCAACCGGGTAATGGCACCAGCCATGGCAACGCCGGGCTGATCGAGCGGGCCAGCGTGATTCCCTATGCGTTCCCGCGTCAGCTGTCGAGCCTGCTGCGCTACGCCCTCAACCAGCAATCGGATGTGCGCTACAGCCTGTGTTATCTGCGCAAGTCCGGTCCATGGCTGCTGCAATACTGGCGCCACTCAGGGCCCAAGGGACTGGCTGCCGCGACCCGCGCCATGCGGCCGCTGATAGAGCGTTGCGTCATCGAACATGAGCTGCTGGCGGAACCGGCGGGCATGACCGGCCTGATTCAAGGCGATGGCTGGATCGAAGCCTTCCGTGATCAAGCCGCATTCGACAAGGCCAAGGAAGAGGCGTTGGCACTCAAGGAATACGCGTTGAACTATGAAGTGCTCGATCAACAGCAAGTACATGAGCGCGAACCGGGGTTGCATGCCAGCGTCGTCGGCGGCATTCACTGGCTTGATCCCAAGACCGTCAGCGATCCGGGCGGATTGACCCGGGGTTACGCCGAACTGTTCAAAAAGCGCGGCGGTATCTTCGTCCTCGGTGATGCCTTGACCCTACGCCAGCGCGACGGCAAATGGGAGGTGCAGAGCGAACAGGGCCTGATCATCGCCAACGAAGCCGTGGTTGCCCTCGGTCCTCAGGCCAGCGGCATTTTCGAGCCATTGGGTTACCGAATTCCGCTGGCGATCAAGCGCGGCTACCACATGCACTACGCGGCCAAACCCGGCACCGCTATGCATCGCCCGATTCTCGACTCGGTGGGCGGTTATGTCCTGGCGCCGATGGTCCGTGGCATTCGCCTGACCACCGGGATCGAGTTCGCCGACAGCGACGACCCGATCAATGAAATCCAGCTGCGTCGCTGCGAAGAACTGGCACGAAACTTCTACCCCCTGGGCGAACGTCTCGATGCCGAACCCTGGCTTGGTCGCCGGCCGTGTCTGCCGGACATGCGCCCGGTGATCGGCCCGGCCAGCCGCCACCCGGGATTGTGGTTCAACTTCGGCCACGCTCACCACGGCCTGACCCTGGGTCCGGTCAGCGGCCGTCTGCTGGCCGAGATGATGACCGGTGCCATGCCGTTTACCGACCCTTCGCCCTACAGCGCCGAGCGCTTCCACTGATCGCTGGAGTCAGGTATCTCGTCATGTCATTGATGTTGAATGAAACCCGCTCCATTCCCACGATGCTTCAGCGCATGCTGGACGACGACTCGGCCATCCAGACGTTGGCGCAGCAACTGGCGGATGATCTGCCAGACCTGATGATCACCGTCGCCCGTGGTAGTTCGGACCACGCCGCGGCCTGGTTCGCCCACGTGATGATGAGCCAGATCGGCATTCCGAGCCTTTCCATCGCGCTGTCCCTGGTCAGCCTGCACACGCCGCCGTTACGCCTGAACAAGTGCTGGGTGGCGGCGCTGTCCCAGTCCGGCAAGAGTCCCGACCTGATCGCCAGTGTGCGCTACCTGAAACAACGCGGCGCGGTGACCGCTGCTTTCGTCAACACCGCCGACTCGGCGCTGGCGCAAGCCACCGACACACACATCCTGCTGCCCGCCGGGCTTGAGCAAAGCGTGGCCGCGACCAAAAGCTATGTGGCGATGCTCATGGCCGCCGCCCAGACCGTCGGCTATCTGGGCGACAAACTGGGCATGGCTTCGGGGCTGACAGCCGCACTGCAGACGCTGCCCCGGCAGATGGCCGACGCGCAAAACGAGGATTGGTCCGCCGCTGTGAAGGTGCTTGCCCACGTCGACAAAATGATCGTCATCGGACGCGGCCCTGCCCTGCCGATCGCCCAGGAAGCCGCGCTCAAGCTCAAGGAAACCTCAGGCATCCAGGCTGAAGCGTTCTCCAGCGCCGAGGTCAAGCACGGTCCAATGGAAATCATTGAAGAAGGTTATCCGGTGTTGGTCTTCGCCCCTTCGGGTCCTGAACAGGCTGGAACGCTGGTCTTCGCTGATGAGATGCGGGCACGCGGTGCTCAGGTGCTCGTGGTCGCGCCTCGTGGCAATCCCTTCGCCTACTTGCCGAGTGTGCCGACCGACGATCCACTGCTCGAACCGCTGACAATGATTCAGGGCTTCTATTTGATGGCCGAAGCCCTGGCAGCCGCACGCGGCAGAAACCCTGATCAACCACGCTTCCTGAAAAAGGTGACGGAGACGCGCTAGGTTGTGGGAGCAGAATGGCTTGACGCGCTCCGTCAGACACACCGCAATCCTGTGGGAGCGAATTCATTCGCGAAGGCGTCGGCACATCCAGCATCGTGGGCGCCTGACAGACCGTATTCGCGAATGAATTCGCTCCCACAATTGATCCGGTATGTCCGAAAATAATCTTTTAAAACCAAGGATTTAAGGCGATCACGAATCACCTGTAGGCGTTGATCCTACGACACCCCCGCCTACTCATGCCCCGACACCCGATTGCGGCCCGTTTCCTTCGAGACGTACAACGCCTGGTCGGCCCATTCAATCAGGTGTTTGTAGTCGGGTGTCGGCTGGCTCAGATCCGCAACGCCGAGGCTGATGGTGCAGCGAATCCGCTGCCCGTCATGTATGACTTCTTGCTCTTCAACTGCCTTGCGCAGACGTTCGGCGAAGATCATGCCCCCGGCCTGGCGGGTGCCTGGCAACAATACCGCGAACTCTTCCCCACCATAGCGGCCGGCGATATCGACATCGCGGACATGTTCGCGCACGGTCTCCGCGACGCGCTGGATCACCTTGTCGCCCGCCTGATGACCGTAGGTGTCGTTGACGCGCTTGAAGTGATCGATGTCGAACATGATCAGCGTCATGGGCGTGTCATAACGACAGTATCGGGCGTATTCGAGTTTGAGCGCCTCTTCCCAGTGGCCACGGTTGTACAAGCCGGTCAGCCGGTCGGTGTTCGATAACGTCTGCAACTGACCATTGGCCGCCTGCAACTGGTGCCTTTGGGTGGCTACGTCGGTCACGTCGTAGATCACCAGGCAAATGTGACCAATCTCGCTGTCGGTCGAGCGCAGCGGAAACAGGGTGGTGTTCTGGTACATGAAGTCTTCCTGGCCGGTGATCGGCTGGTAGTTCTTGAAGTGCACCAGATAAGGTCGTTGTTCCCAGATAGTGAAGGCCGGCGTGCCAAGGGTCACCACACTGTCGACCTTCTTGCGAAACCATGCCTGATTGACCTCGGGGAACAGCGTGAAAAACGATTGGTTGTTAGCCACGTTCGGCACCACGCCAGAACGGTTTTCCATGAAGGTATTCCAGACCTGCACCCGGTAATCCCGGTCGAGCACCACGACACCCACGTCGATGCTCTGCACGATAGCCAGCAGCCAATGAAGCTCTTTGATGTCAATGCGATCGTTCATGGTTCAGCTCATCAGGTAGGCGAGTTTTTTTGAAAGCCGCTCTACCGAGTCTTCGGTGAACAACATCAACAGATCGAAATGTATATTGTGGCCTTCCAGGCTGTAGCTGATTTCCACCGCCAGGGTCTTCTTCCAACGCTGCTGGTTGGTCCGGATCAACTCTTCGATCCCCCCCTGCTCGCCGAGCACTTGCGGATGTCCCTGGGAAAATACCACGTCAATCTGCTCGGCGATTCCGCTCAAGCAGGCGCCGATTAGAATCGTCGACAAATCCAGGAGCATTTCCATATCGGAATACTCGGCCGAATCCCGCTGCATCAACTGCGCCATATCGGCGATTTCGGAGCCGTGAAAAATCAGCAGCGCTTCGCCAGCAATGCCGCCGCCGATATACCCCTGACAGACCGCCGTCAGTTGCTCGCCGCTTTGCGCGTCGGCCAACGCCATGTGCAATTCGCCCACCTCCAGCATGTTTACATTCGGCAGCGGTAACTGGACGAACACACCCAGCACACGGGCCAGCAACGCCCCCGCGCGCCCCATGGCGACGTTGATGGTTTCGCGAAACGCATCCTGAAAGCTGGTCGCCGGCTCAAGGACAGCCCGTGCGACGGCAATAGCGGTCTGAGGCTTGCCCAGCAGGCCAAGGTTGTCGAGAGTTTTTTTGAGTTCGTCGGGATCGGCAGGCTTTTTCAGGAAGGCCAACGCCCCCAGTTCGAGGACGCGCTGTATCGCTTGCGTCTGCACATCGCCGGAAACAACGATGATCTGCGCTTGCAAATTTTCCGCACGCACCGCAGCCAGTACCTGATACCCGTCCATTTCCGGCATCGTCAGGTCCAGCAGCACCACCTGCCCCAACCCCTGACGAATGGCCTCGAGTGCCTCCATGCCATTGGCCGCCAGGGTCACCGACACGCCCCAATCGGTAGGCAGGGCCCTCAACAGCTGTTTGCGCGCCATATTGGAGTCGTCGCATATCAGCAGGGGAATCATGGGCATTGTGTTGTTTCTCACTGCAAAAGAGTGTCAGGCCTGAGCCTAGGGTCTGTTGACGTTTGGTGGCGAACCGCGTTGCGATGCCAACGTGTGCGAGGCAAGGCGCGGGATGCCGCTAATGGTTGTTCCCTTGGCAAATCCCGCAACGCAGCCTCGCGCACGTTGGCGCGCAACCCGAAGGGACGGGGCCCATTTGGCGCAGGGCTGCGTTACTCGGAACTTATTTGGAACAACCAAACCGCGTTCCTCGCGCCTTGCCCTGCGCCAAATGGGCCTCCGTCGCGGTCGTCACCAAACGTCAACAGACCCTAGAGTCCGGCGGCGATTTCTTATGCAATCTTTGTGCTCGCGGCCGGTAAGGATGGACTAACCCAGCAACTGACTCAACACCGCCCGTAATTTTCCGGGTTTTACCGGCTTGTTCAGCAGCGGCGCACCCAGTTTTTGCAATGACCGGCGACACTGATCGCTACGGTCGGCGGTGATCATCACGGCCGGGATGGGTTGAGCGAAATGCTCGCGCAAGTGCTTTACCACCTCGCAGCCAGTGACGCCGTGGTCGAGGTGAAAGTCCGCGAGAATCAATTCTGGCGCCTGTCCTTGCAGCACCGCCAGCGCGCTGACCTGATCGGTGGCCGTCAAGACCTCGCAGCCCCACTGGCCGAGCAGTGCAGCCATGCTATCGAGGATGCTCAGTTCATTGTCCACCACCAGCAGACGGCGCCCCGGCAGAGGGTTGCCGGCACCGGGATGCTGTTGCACCACGACGCTGACTGGCAATGGTACTTCGCGCGATAAAGGGACTTCGATGCAAAACAGCGAACCCCGCCCCGGTTGCGAACGCACCTGAACCCGATAGCCGAGGATTTTGGCGATGCGTTCAACGATCGCCAGCCCCAGGCCCACGCCTTTGCGGTCAGCGGCACGACCGACATCCAACTGATTGAACTCCAGAAAAATCGAATCCAGGCGGTCTTCGGCGATGCCGCGCCCAGTGTCCCAGACTTCAAGACGCAGGAACTCGCCACGCCGCCGCGCGCCCAGCAGGATGCTGCCCTGAGCGGTATAGCGACAGGCGTTGCTGAGAAAGTTGCGCATAATCCGCGTCAACAGGCGTAGATCGGTGCGTATCGCAAAGTCGCCGATCCGCGCCCGCAGGTTCAATCCGGCGGCTTCGGCCACCGATTGAAACTCCGATGCCAGTGGCGCCAGCAGCTCGTCGAGTCGATACAGCTCGATGTCGGGTTTGACGGCGGCCTGATCCAGTTTGGAAATATCCAGCAGATCCGTCAGCAGGTCTTCGGCGCCTTCCAACGCCTGATGGGTCCGCTCCACCAACACCTGCTCCGCCACCGGCAGTTGCCGCTCACGTAACGTGGAGACCAGCAAACGCGCGGCATTCAGCGGTTGCAACAGATCATGGCTGGCGGCCGCAAGGTATTTGTCTTTGCTGCGATTAGCGGCTTGAGCGGCGTCCCGGGCATCGCGCAATGCCGATTCGATCTGTTCTCGTTCAGCGATCTGCTGCTGCAGGTTGCGGTTTGCTTCCAGCAACTCATCGGTACGGGCGGTGACGCGCTGCTCCAGTTCATCGTTGAGCTGCTGCAAGTGCTGTTGGGCCAATTTGCGTTCAGTGATGTCGGCAACGAAACCTTCAACCAGGCCGTCCTGATCAGGTTTGAGCAACAGGTTCATCAACACATCGAGATGGCTGCCGTCTTTGCGCCGCAACTGGGTCTCATAGCCCAGCAGGCTGCGCTCGCGTTGCAGCACTTCGCCAATGGTCGCCAACTCCGCTGAACCGCCAACGAACAGGTTGCTGGCCAGGTCTGTCAGGGAAAACAACACCTCCTGCGGATCGTCGTAGCCGAGCATTCGCGCCAATGCCGGGTTGGCCGCGCGCAGCCCTTCTTGCAGGCTTGCCTGAAAAACCCCGTGAACCGCATGCTCGAACAACCATTTGTAGCGGTTGCGCTCGGTTTCCAGCTCGTCAAGGCGCGCCGCCAGTTCCGGGTAGTGGCTCTTGCGCGCGGAATGATTGCCCAGACCCAGCAGACCCGCGAGAGCTCGCTGCTGGTCTTCAGAGGGCTTCGCCATAGACCACCTCAACGTCGCGCTGGCTGGACGCGCGCGGGTTGGTGAGGATGCACGGATCATCCATTGCATGCTGCGACAGAAACGGAATATCCGCCATGCTGACGCCATGCAGGCTCAGGGTTTCATGGAAGCCCATGGAGTGTTTGAGGGCAATCAGATGCGCCACCAGTCGCTGGCAGATCTGCCGATGATTGAGGCCACGGCAGTCGATGCCGAAGGTCTCGGCGATCACCTTGAAGCGCTCCGGTGCCGAATTGTAATTGAACGCCACCACATGCTCGACCAGCACCGCGTTACACAGGCCATGGGGCAAGTCGAGGTAACCGCCCAGGCTGTGGGACATCGCATGCACCGCACCGAGAATCGCGTTGGAGAACGCCAGCCCGGCCTGCATGCTGCCGAGCATGATTTTTTCGCGCAACGCGATGTCGGCAGGATTGGCGATCATCTGCACCAGGTTGCCATTGATCAGGCGCATGGCCTCCAGCGCATGGGGATCGGTCAGTGGACCGTGGCCGGTGGAAACGAAGGCTTCAATGGCGTGCACCAGCGCATCGATACCGGTACAGGCCGAAAGGAACGGATCCATGCTCAGCGTGGTTTCCGGGTCGATAAGCGACACGTCAGGCACCACCGCCTTGCTGACGATGGAGAACTTCATTCGTTCCTGCTGGTTGGAAATGATTACGAATTGCGAGACGTCAGCTGAGGTTCCAGCCGTGGTCGGGATCAAGATCAACGGTGGGCTCGGCACCCGAATGGTGTCTACGCCTTCGAACTCGAGAATGCTGCGCCCGTGCGCGACAACGATGCCGATGGCCTTGCCGCAGTCCATCGGGCTGCCACCGCCCACCGCGACAATCACGTCGCAGTGGTTTTCGCGATAGAGCTCGGCACCGCGCATCACTTCCTCCACCCGCGGGTTGGGAGAGACATCGCTGTACAGGCAGTATTCGATGTCCAGCGCTTTCAGGCTGGCCTCGATATCGGCCACCCAACCGGCGGCGATCACACCGGGGTCGGTTACCACCAGAACTTTACGGGCACCAAAGGTTTTCGCGTAGTTGCCCACGCTGTGGCGACTGCCGGCGCCGAAAATGATTTCCGGAGAAACGAATTTACGCAACTGACTGATGGTGTGGCTCATATAAAGCCTGTTTTTGTTGTTATCGGAGATGGGCGCCAGCCTAACCCATCTTGGTACGAATGCAATCAGACCATTTGCTTACGCCTTGAAGATCAGTCGGGAAGCCTTTTCATTGCGGTATGTCAGGTCTTCCATGCCTGTCATCGGTTGTTCCGCTTCCAGCCGGGCGGCGAGGATTTTGCCGTGGTGCTCCGATTTGCTGCACACCGGGTCGGCATTGCTCGCATCTCCGGTCAGCATGAAGGCCTGGCAGCGGCAGCCACCGAGGTCCTTGTGCTTTTCGTCGCAGGACCGACATGGCTCAAGCATCCAGTCATCGCCGCGAAAACGATTGAAACCGAACGACTCATTCCAAATGTGGCTGATGCTGTGTTCACGCACGTTCGGGAACTGCACCGGCAGCTGTCTTGCGCTGTGGCACGGCAACGCGGTGCCATCGGGGGTGATGTCGAGAAACAGATTGGCCCAGCCATTCATGCAGGTCTTCGGACGCTCTTCGTAGTAGTCCGGGGTGACGAAGATCAGCTTGCAGGGGTGATTATCGAGTGCCAGCCGCGCGCGGTACTCATTGGTGATGCGTTCGGCTCGCTCCAGTTGTTCCCGGGTTGGCAACAGGCCCGCGCGGTTGAGTTCGGCCCAGCCGTAGAACTGACAGGTGGCCAGCTCGACGAAGTCCGCCTCAAGCTCCAGGCACAGATCGATAATCCGCTCGATCCGGTCGATGTTATGCCGATGGGTGACGAAGTTCAGGACCATCGGGTAGCCATGGGCTTTGACCGCACGCGCCATCGCCAGCTTCTGCGCGAAGGCTTTTTTCGAGCCGGCGAGCATGTTGTTGACCTCTTCGTCGGCGGCCTGAAAACTGATCTGGATATGGTCCAGCCCGACCTTCTTGAAATCAGCGACTTTCTGCTCGGTCAGGCCGATGCCGGAGGTAATCAGGTTGGTGTAATAACCCATGTCCCGCGCGGCCTTGATTAGCTCTGCCAGGTCCTGACGCACCAGCGGCTCGCCACCGGAAAAGCCCAGCTGCGCTGCGCCCATGTCCCGCGCCTGGCGGAACACGTCGATCCACTCGGCGGTGCTCAACTCCGCACCCTGCTGGGCAAAATCCAGCGGGTTGGAGCAATACGGGCACTGCAACGGGCAGCGGTACGTCAATTCCGCCAGCAGCCAGAGCGGCGGGCCGGGCGGGTTAGCTGAATTCAATCCAATGCTGGGCATGGGCTACCTCTAGAAAGGCCAGGATGTCTTCATCGACCCCGGGAGTGTCGGGAAAACCTGCGCACAGTTGCTCGATAATCAGGTTCGCGCTGCGTTGACCATCGACCTTGCCGAGAATGACGCTGGCGCTGTCGTTGAGGGTGACCATGCCTTCCGGGTAAAGCAGCACATGACACCCCTGGCGCGGTTCCCATTGCAGGCGAAAGCCGCGCCTGAGTGTCGGGATGCTCTCGCGCTTGATCGTACTCACAGGGCAATGCCCCGATGCCAGACGCGCTCGGCGGTGACCGTGTGATAAGGCGCGCGATCCAGTTGATAGGCCATGCTCATGGCGTCGAGCATGCTCCACAGCACATCCAGTTTGAATTGCAGGATTTCCAGCATGCGCTGCTGCCGCTCAAGGGTCTGGCAATGTTCGAGGGTAATGCGCAGGCCATGTTCGACATCTCGGCGGGCCTGGCTCAGCCGCAGGCGGAAGTAGTCGTAACCACTGGCCTCGATCCAGGGATAGTGTTTCGGCCAGGCGTCGAGACGCGATTGATGGATCTGCGGCGCGAACAACTCGGTCAGTGAACTGCTGGCGGCGTCCTGCCATCCGGCGCGGCGGGCGAAATTGACGTAGGCGTCCACGGCAAAGCGCACACCGGGCAATACCAGCTCCTGAGACAGAATCTGTTCGCGGTCCAGGCCGACCGCCTCGCCCAAGCGCAGCCAGGCTTCGATGCCGCCCTCTTCACCCGGTGCGCCGTCGTGGTCGAGGATGCGTTGCAACCACAGGCGCCGGGTTTCCCGATCCGGGCAATTGGCCAGAATGGCAGCATCCTTGAGCGGAATGTTGACCTGATAGTAGAACCGGTTGGCGACCCAGCCCTGGATCTGCTCGCGGCTGGCGCGGCCGGTGTACATGGCCTGATGGTAGGGATGATGGATGTGGTAATAAGCGCCCTTGGCGATCAGCGCCTGTTCGAACGCGGCCGGGCTCATCACGGTCTGGTGCATGCCAAACTCCTTATTGTTGTTGTGGTCTGTTGCCAAGCGTTACAAGGTGATGCTCATGCCATCGAAGGCCACTTCAATGCCTCGTCGCTCAAGCAGCGCCCGCTCGACGGAATCACAGTCGAGAATCGGGTTGGTGTTGTTGATATGGATCAGAATCTTGCGCGCCTGCGGTAGACCATCAAGCACTTCGAGCATGCCACCTGGCCCGCTTTGCGGCAGGTGCCCCATCTCGCTGCCCAGCTTGTCGCCCACCTCGCACACGCACATTTCGTCGTCGCGCCACAGCGTGCCATCCACCAGCAGGCAATCGGCCCGGCGCATCCAGCTCAAAAGCGCGTCGTCGACCTGCCCCAGGCCAGGCGCATAGAACAGCGTGCCGCCGCTGCTCAGGTCTTCGATGAACAGGCCGATGTTGTCGCCGGGGTGGGGATTGCCGCGGTGCGGTGAATAAGGGGGGGCGCTGCTGCGCAGAGGAATCGCTGTCAAGCGCAAGTCTGGACAGGCCGGGATGCTGAAGGCCATTTCAGACAGTTCGATGGGCTGCCAGCGCAGACCGCCATTCCAGTGGCTGAGCATCGTGAAGAGAGGAAAGCCGCTGCTCAGGTCTTGATGGACCATTTCGGTACACCAGACGTCATGCGGGCAGCCTTCGCGCAGGCTGAGTAACCCTGTGCAGTGATCGATCTGGCTGTCGAGCAGGACGATGGCGCCAATCGCCGTATCACGCACGCGTCGGGCCGGTTGCAGTACAGGGGTGGCCTCGAGCTGGGCACGAATGTCCGGCGAGGCGTTGCACAGAATCCAATCCTGGCCCTTGTCGCTCAGCGCGATCGAGGACTGGGTTCGCCGTTCAGCCCGCACACTGCCATCGCGCACACCCGCGCAATTGCGACAGTTGCAGTTCCATTGGGGGAAACCGCCACCGGCGGCCGACCCGAGAATCTGGATGAGCATAACAGTGCTCCAACGAACAGGAGATGCCCCGGCCAATGCAACGATTGGCCGGGACTTGAATGATCAACGGTTGGCGAAATACATCGTCACTTCAAAGCCGATACGCAGATCGGTAAACGCGGGTTTGGTCCACATAGGTCAATCCTCTTCTTGGGCCGGTCAATTCCGGTGAGTCAATTAATACACGCGGGGGTGAATGTTCGAATGCTACTTTGGGGGGTGTTTGGGGGGTGCGTTGGTAGGGGGTGATGCATCGAATTTGCGGTGAATCGAGATCCGCGTCTGCCCACAGGGCGTAGGAAGGTCGTGCCGACCTTATCGCAGACAAGTCAGCTCCTACAGTTTTGCGTATTGCTGCAGACTGTGGGAGCAGGCTTGCCCGCGAAGCTTTTAGATCAGAAAAAGCCCATCGGATTGATGTCGTAGCTGACCAGCAGGTTTTTGGTTTGCTGGTAGTGGTCGAGCATCATCTTGTGGTTCTCACGGCCAACGCCGGATTTCTTGTAGCCGCCGAACGCGGCATGCGCCGGGTACAGGTGGTAGCAGTTGGTCCAGACGCGACCGGCCTTGATCGCCCGACCCATGCGATAGGCGCGGTTGATGTCGCGGGTCCAGAGACCGGCACCAAGACCGAACTCGCTGTCGTTGGCGATTGCCAGGGCTTCGGCCTCGTCCTTGAAGGTGGTGATGCCTACGACCGGGCCAAAGATCTCCTCCTGGAACACGCGCATCTTGTTATTGCCCTTGAGCAGCGTCGGCTGGATGTAATAGCCACTGGAAAGATCGCCTTCCAGACGTTCCGCCGCGCCGCCGGTCAACAGCACGGCACCCTCCTCCTGAGCAATCTGCAAGTACGAAAGAATCTTGTCGTATTGCTGCTCTGAAGCCTGAGCGCCGACCATGGTCTCGGTGTCCAGCGGATTGCCGCGTTTGATCTTGACGATCTTCTTCATCACTTCGACCATGAACGACTCGTAGATCGACTCCTGGATCAGTGCTCGCGATGGGCAGGTGCAGACTTCACCCTGGTTGAAGAACGCCAGCACCAGGCCTTCGGCGGCCTTTTCGATGAACTGCGGTTCGGCCTGCATAATGTCTTCAAAGAAGATATTCGGCGACTTGCCACCCAGCTCCACGGTACTCGGAATGATGTTCTCGGCCGCACAATGCATGATGTGCGCGCCTACGGGCGTAGAGCCGGTGAACGCGATCTTGGCGATGCGTTTGCTGGTGGCCAGGGCCTCACCGGCTTCGCGGCCAAACCCCTGAACGATGTTCAGCACGCCAGGCGGCAGCAGATCGTTGATCAGCTCGGCGAACACCATGATCGATAGCGGGGTCTGCTCGGCCGGCTTGAGCACCACGCAGTTGCCTGCTGCCAGCGCAGGCGCCAGTTTCCAGGCCGCCATCAGCAGTGGGAAGTTCCAGGGGATGATTTGCCCGACCACGCCCAGCGGTTCGTGGAAGTGGTAGGCCGTGGTCAGCTCGTTGATCTCTGCGGCACCGCCTTCCTGAGCCCGGATGCAACCGGCGAAATAACGGAAGTGATCGGCGGCCAGCGGTACGTCAGCGTTCAGGGTTTCGCGCACGGCTTTGCCGTTGTCCCAGGTTTCGGTAACGGCCAGCACTTCAAGATTCTGTTCGATGCGGTCGGCAATTTTCAGCAGCACCAGCGAACGATCCTGTGCCGAGGTCTTGCCCCAGGCATCGGCAGCGGCGTGAGCAGCATCCAGCGCGAGCTCGATATCAGCGGCGGTGGAGCGCGGGAATTCGGCGATCACTTCACCGTTGATGGGCGATGTATTGGTGAAGTATTCGCCATTGACCGGTGCCACGAACTCACCGCCGATGTAATTGCCATAGCGCGGTTTGAAGGAAACAACAGCGCCTGGGGTTCCGGGTTGTGCGTAGATCATGATTAAAGCCTCTATACGGGTCGTTGCCTGTCGGTTGAACAGGCAACAAGGGGATTATTGGGTCGTAAAAAAACAGTGAAGCGTGTGGGGTCAGAAACATCGCGTCGTGACCCCACCGATCAACCTCAGTGCTTGGCCACTAACTCTTTGGGCAATTTGAAGGTCCAGAGCATGCCGCCCTGGTTGAAGTCTTTGATTCGCTTGGCCACTTCACCGCCCCACAACGGCACTGCGCCACCCCAACCGGACAGCACGGAGATGTACTGTTCGCCATCCATTTCCCAGGTGACAGGAGAACCCAGGACGCCGGAGCCGGTCTGGAACTCCCAGACCTTCTCGCCAGTCTTGGCATTGAATGCCTGGAGGAAGCCCTCAGGGTTGCCGGTAAACACCAGGTTGCCTTTGGTGGCCATGACCCCACCCCACAGTGGCGCGTAGTTCTTATGCCGCCAGACTTCCTTGCCAGTTACCGGGTCGATCGCGCGCAGTACGCCGATGTAGTCCTCGTTAAGCGGTTTGATCGTGAAGCCAGCACCGATGAACGCCGCGCCTTTCTTGTAGGTGATGTCCTCGTTCCAGATCTCCATGCCCCACTCGTTGGACGGCACGTAGAACAACTTGGTGTCCTGGCTGTAGGCCATGGGCATCCAGTTCTTCGCACCGAGGAAAGCGGGTGCGACAAACACTGAAGTCCCTTTGGTTTCGCCGCCCGAAGCGCCAGGAGCGCCAGGAGCGCCAGGACGACTGGCCTCGTTGTAGAGCGGCCGGCCGTTCTTATCCAGCCCGGTCGCCCAGGTGATCTTGTCGACAAAGGGGAAGCCGCGAATGAATTTGCCATTGGTGCGGTTGAGCACGTAGAAAAAACCGTTTCGGTCAGCCGTGGCTGCGGCCTGAACGGTTTTGCCATTTTCCTGATAGTTGAACGAGATCAGCTCGTTGACGCCGTCATAGTCCCAGCCATCATGGGGCGTGCTCTGGAAGTGCCAGTTGATGCTGCCGTCGTCCGGGTTGAGCGACAGGCGCGAAGACGAGAACAGGTTGTCGCCAGGGCGCAGGTGCGAGTTCCACGGTGACGGGTTGCCGGTACCGAAGAACAATTGGTTGGTTTCCGGGTCGTAGTAGCCGCCCAGCCAAGGTGCCGCACCACCGGTTTTCCAAAGATCACCGGGCCAGGTCTTGCCCGCCTCGCCGCCGGAAATGCCGTTTTCGATGGCCTTGCCATCCTTGTAGACGTAACCCATGTGACCTTCCACGGTGGGCCGGGTCCACAGCAGGTCGCCGTTCTTCGGATCGTAGGCCTCGATTTTGCCGACCACGCCGAACTCGCCACCGGCAACCCCGGTAATCAATTTGCCGTTGACCACAAGCGGCGCGGCGCTGATCGAATAACCGGCTTTGTGATCGGCGACTTGCTTGCTCCAGACCACTTTGCCGGTGGTCTTGTTCAAGGCCACCAACTTGGCGTCGAGGGTGCCGAAGTAGACCAGGTCGCCATACAGCGCTACACCGCGGTTGATCACATCGCAGCAGGGACGAATGTCATCCGGCAGGCGCGCATCGTATTGCCAGAGCTTCTTGCCGGTGCGCGCATCGACTGCGAACACTCGCGAGTAAGAGCCTGTCAGGTACATCACCCCGTCCTTGATCATCGGCTGCGCTTGCTGTCCGCGCTGCTTTTCACCGCCGAAGGAGAAGGCCCAGACCGGACGCAGATCCTTGACGTTGTCGGTATTGATGATGTCCAGCGGGCTGTAGCGCTGACCCTGAACCCCAAGACCGTTGGTGACGATCTGCTCCGGGTTCTTCGGATCGTTGAGAATCTCCTGGTCTGTCACCCCGGCCAGGGCGGTGCCTGACAGCAGCATGGCACTCAAGAGCAGGCTCAGAGCGAAGGGTTGGCGACGTGCGGCTTGGGTCATGAAGGCTACCTCTGCGTTTTTTTTTGTTGTGTTCGGGAAAGTGTCCCGGTCTGTCGCAGATTCTTGATGGTGGACGCCTTGACAACAATTGCCCGCAATGTGGAGTTTTCTAGTTCCTTAGTAGGTGGACCGGTTTATGGCCGGTCGTCGACCCGTTGCATGTGGTGTTTTTCATAGCGCGCGACCCCGGCCTTTCGCAGCCTTCGGCAGCTCCCATCAAACAGAAGATAACCCATTGGGTTTAAAAGATTATTTTTTGGAATGCGGGATCAATGTGGGAGCGAATTTATTCGCGAATACGGTCTATCAGGCGCCGACAATGCTGGATGTGCCGACGCCTTCGCGAATGAGACTACGCGCCCCGATTGCTCCCACAGGGGTTCAGGGTGAACCCAGCAACGTGTTTGCCGCGCGACAGCGCGGCGCCGAAGACGGGGCGGGATCTCCTATTGATACATCTCCGGGACCTCGTAACGCAGACCGTAACTGGCATAGATCTTTTGCACGCTGCCGTCGCGGATCAGGGTTTCCAGGGCTTCCTCCAGGGCATAGGCCATCTGATGGTTGCTTTCATGCACCGCCATGCCGATTTCCCAACGTTGCCGTCCCATGTTCGGGTAAGCGTTTTCCGCCAGCGCCAGGTTTGAATCATGGGCCTGGTGCATTTGCCAGTCGATTTCCCCGCGCATCCCCATCACCGCGTCGACCTCGGCGCCCTGCATCGCGACAAACGCCTGCTGCACGCTGGGATAGTGGTGGGTTTTGGCGCTGAGCATGCCGTTGAACACCGACGTCAGGTAGAACGACGGAACGCTGTCCACTTCGACGCCGATGGGATGCTCCTGAAATACCGCGACGCTGGGCACCGCGTCCATTCGTCGGCGGTCATAGGCGACCTGCCACCATTCGCTCTGGTAGGGACCGAACATCACCACATGACCGCTTTCCAACTCGCCCTGATCGTTGCGTTTGAGCGAGTAATCCCGGTCATAGGGCACCCGCATCATCACATCGGCCAACTGCTGGTGCCGCAGGTTGCTGCCGCGCCAGATGGAGTCGCGCAAATCATCGTCGAGCTTTTCCCCCGGGGGCGCCCAGAGCAATTCCAGGCGCACGCCGAGGGCCTTGGCCAAGGCCGCGGCGAGGTCGACATCGACGCCGCGCGGCTGCTGATTGTCCTGGAAGCTGTAAGGCGCGAAATCTTCATAGACCGCGACCTTGAGCACCCCGGATTCGATCATCGTGTCGTAGCTGCGAACTTGCGCCTGCAGCGCCTGGCAACACAGCAGCAGGCCGCTCAACAACAGGCTATTCAACAGTCTGTTCGCCTGTCTGTTTGACTGCCTGTTCAACATCAGCGCGAACAACCGCATGGCCGTCACTCCCCGTCGATGTGTACGCTGTCCAGATAGGTCCGTATGGCCCAAAGCGCTTCCTGGCTCAAGTAATCGGCCATCTTCGGCATGTACACCCGACCATCACGCACGGCCCCGTTTCGCACCCGTTCGACGAACCACTCATCACCTGCCGCGCCGACATCCAGCTTGCGCAGATCAGGGGCGATGCCACCGGAGATGACTTCCAGGCCATGACAGGCCGCGCAGTTCTGGTTGTAGGCGGACGAGCCGATTTCCAGCGCCCGGTCATGCTCCTTGGAGTCCCGATAAGGGTTTTCGCTGCGCCACTCAGGGCCCAGTGGAGTCAGACCTTCGGTGGCCACCGCTTGCGGCACGACGTTGCCATGAGCCGAGACCAGACCACTGCCGACCAGGCCGGCGATCAAACCCACGATCAGTAAAGCGTTGTGTTTTGTTGTCATTGTTATGCCCTCAGGATTGCACGCAAATACTCTGCCGCCATCTTATGAACCACGCTCGTGCAGCCGAATGCTGCTTTGGTGGCCGCCTTCTCCTCCCTTGGTAGTAAGGCGTATAAAGCCGGCTCACGGGCCTACTCCCTTGGTACTGGCAGACTGGTACCTTCTGCATATTTCCCTGGGCCTGATCGGTTCCTATGCTGGCGCTACCTGTAGTGGAGTCACCCCATGCGCCAGCTTGTCAGTTACGGATTGTTCTACCTGCTCGCCATCGCCACGGCAGCCTTGCTGGCGACCCAAAGCCAAGCCGCCGATGAACCGCTCAAGGTTGAAATCGGCTATTTGGCCTTTATGCCCGACACCGGCCCCGTGCTCTCGAACGTCATCCCGGAACCCCGTGACGCCGGGCTGCGCGGCGCCGAGCTGGCGATCATCGACAGCAACAGCACCGGGCGCTTTCTCAAGCACAGCTACAACCTGCACGCCGCCACCGCCGACAGCCCGCAAGCGTTGCTCGAAGCGGCACAGGCGCTGCATCAAGAAGGCTTGCGGTTGTTTGTCGTCAACGCCCCCGCCGACACCCTGCGCCAACTGAGTGCCGCCCTGCCCGACAGCCTGTTGTTCAATGCCGGTAGCGCCGATGACAGCCTGCGCAGCACGGCCTGCCTGAACAACGTGCTGCACAGCCTGCCGAGCCGGGCCATGCTCGCCGACGCCCTCGCGCAATTCCTCACCGTACGGCGCTGGAACCGCTGGCTGCTGATTGTCGGCCAGACCCCGGACGATCAGGCTTATGCCGCCGCCTTGCGCCGTGCCGCCAAACGCTTTGGCCACACGATCGTCGCCGAGAAAGCCTGGAGCTTTGACAACGACCAGCGCCGCAGCGCCCAAGCCGATATGCCGTTGTTCACCCAGACCACTGAATACGACGTGGTGCTGGTGGCGGACGAACGCGGCGACTTTGGTGAATACGTGCCTTACCAGACCTGGTATCCGCGCCCGGTAGCGGGCACTCAAGGGCTGACCCCGGTGGGATGGCACAAGACCGTGGAAACCTACGGCGCCGCGCAGCTGCAAAAACGCTTCGAAGCCCTGGCCGGACGCTGGATGAATGATCGGGATTTCGCCGCCTGGATGGCCGTGCGCAGTATTGCCAGCGCAGTGACCAAGTCGCGCCAGACCGATCCCATGATCATTCGCCGCATGGAACTGAGCGACCAGTTACCGCTGGATGGTTTCAAGGGCCGCAAGCTCAGCTATCGCGCGTGGAATGGCCAATTGCGCCAACCGATTCCTATCGTTCAGCCCCGGGCGCTGGTCAGCACCTCACCCCAGGATGGCTTCCTGCATCCGGTGACTGAACTCGACACCCTGGGCTACGACAAGCCTGAAGTGACCTGCCACTTCGAATGACTCGACTCGCCAACAAACCATTCCAACGAAGAACACCAACAAGAAAGTCCAACAAAAAGGAACACGCCATGCGCCGCACCCTGATAGCCACTGCCCTGCTGCTCGTCATGGGGCAAAGCCTGGCGGCCACCGCCTATATTTCCAACGAAAAAGACAACAGCCTGAGCCTGATCGACATGAACACCCTGCAGGTCACCGAAACCCTGCCCGTGGGGCTGCGTCCGAGGGGGCTGTTGCTATCCCACGACAATAAGCTGCTGTACATCTGCGCCAGCGACTCCGACCGCGTGCAGGTCATGGACGTCGCCACCCACAAGATCATCAAAGAGTTGCCCTCCGGCAAAGACCCTGAGCAATTCGCCCTGCACCCCAATGACCGCTGGCTGTATGTCTCCAACGAAGACGATGCGCTGGTGACCGTGATCGACACCGATACCTCCAAGGTGCTGGCGCAAGTCGATGTCGGCGTCGAGCCCGAAGGCATGGCCGTCAGCCCTGACGGCAAATGGGCAGTCAACACCAGTGAAACCACGAACATGCTGCATTGGATTGACACCAGCACCCAGACCCTGACGGATAGCACCCTGGTGGATCAACGACCCCGGTTCGTCGAATTCAACAAGGACGGCTCCCGACTATGGGCCTCGGCAGAAGTGGGCGGCACCGTCAGCGTGATCGACGTGTCCACCCGCAAGATCCTCAAGACCCTGACCTTCCAGATCAAGGGTGTGCACCCGGACAAGGTCCAGCCCGTGGGCATCAAGCTCAGTGCCGATGGCCGCTACGCGTTCGTCGCACTGGGCCCGGCCAACCATGTAGCAGTGGTCGATGCCAAAACGCTTGAGGTCCTTGACTACTTGCTGGTGGGCCGTCGGGTCTGGCAGATGTCCTTTACCCCAGACCAAAGCCAATTGCTCGCCACCAATGGTGTGAGCGGCGACGTATCAGTGATCGATGTCAACAGCCTCAAGGTGACCAAGTCGATCAAGGTCGGCCGTTATCCGTGGGGCGTGGTGGTCACCCCATGAATGCCCTTGAAGTGGATGACCTCAGTTTCGCCTATGGTCCGCGCGAGGCGCTGCGTCATGTAGCGTTCAGCCTCGCACCCGGACGTTTCGCGGCGCTGCTCGGCCCCAATGGCGCGGGCAAGTCGACCTTGATCGCGCTGCTGACCCGACTGTACGACCTGCAGCGCGGGGAGATCCGCGTCGGCGGCAGTTCGCTTCGTCACACCCCGCGCCCGGCCTTGCGCCAGTTGGGCGTAGTGTTTCAGCAAAGCACACTGGATCTGGACCTGAGTGTCGAACAGAACCTGCGCTACCACGCTGCGCTGCATGGGATGTCCGGACGTCAGGCGAACCGCCGGGTCGAAGACGAACTGGCCCGACAGCAACTGACTGAACGGCGGCGTGAACGGGTTCGCGAGCTGAATGGTGGCCATCGCCGACGGATAGAAATTGCCCGCGCGCTGCTGCATGAACCACGCCTGTTATTGCTCGATGAAGCCAGCGTCGGCCTCGATCCGGCCAGCCGTCTGGCGCTCGGTCACCATGTACGCAACCTGTGCCGCGAACAGGAAATCAGCGTGCTCTGGGCCACCCATTTGCTCGATGAAGTGCAGATGGAGGATGACTTGCTGATCCTGCATCAAGGCCGCCTGGTGGCGTCGGGTCAGGCCGCTGCGGTGAGCGCCGAACATGGCGGCGAACTGGGCACCGCGTTTCACCGTTTGACTACGTTACCCACAGCGCAAGGCGCGCCCACGGCAGGAGCGAACGGATGAACGCTTATTGGCACTGTTTTAGCGGCATCGTTCTGCGCGAATGGCTCAGGTTCATTCTGCAGCGCACGCGTTTTCTCAGTGCACTGGTGCGGCCCCTGCTCTGGCTGCTGGTGTTTGCCGCCGGGTTCCGTGCCGCGCTGGGCATCGCGATCATCGAGCCCTATGACACCTACATCCCGTATGAGGTCTACATCATTCCGGGGTTGGCCTGCATGATCCTGCTGTTCAATGGTATGCAAGGCTCGCTGTCGATGGTCTATGACCGGGAAATGGGCAGCATGCGCGTACTGTTGACCAGCCCGCTGCCGCGCGCTTTTTTACTGGCCAGCAAACTGCTCGCCACCTCGTTGATCTCCCTGCTCCAGGTCTATGCCTTTCTGGCCATTGCCTGGATCTATGGCGTGCAACCGCCCGCCTGGGGCCTGCTGGCAGCCTTGCCGGCCATGTTGCTGGTGGCCTTGATGCTCAGCGCACTTGGGCTGCTTTTGTCCAACGCCATCCGCCAATTGGAGAACTTCGCCGGGGTGATGAATTTCGTGATCTTCCCACTGTTTTTCCTGTCCTCGGCGCTCTACCCGCTGTGGAAAATGCGCGAAGCCAGCGAATGGCTGTACTGGTTGTGCGCCCTTAACCCTTTCACCCACGCGGTAGAGCTGGTGCGCTTCGCCTTGTATGAACGCTTCAATCCACTGGCACTGGCGGTATGTCTGGGCCTGTGTCTGCTGTTTTCGTTGCTGGCGGTGCTGACCTTCAACCCTCAACACGCGGCGTTGCGTCGGGCAACCTGAGTACACAGCGCTCAAGCAGAGTAAAACCAGTACTTTAGTACTGGTTTTGCTGTCTATCGTCGCATTCACAAAGCACCGGCAGTGACATGTAATACAGCTA
This sequence comes from Pseudomonas sp. ASL3, assembly GCF_056680425.1. Classification (NCBI taxonomy): domain Bacteria; kingdom Pseudomonadati; phylum Pseudomonadota; class Gammaproteobacteria; order Pseudomonadales; family Pseudomonadaceae; genus Pseudomonas; species Pseudomonas sp. ASL3. Next base: position 2,717,829 of record NZ_CM155281.1, read on the forward strand.
TAACAAAAGGAACGACTCCTTATGCTGCGTGCCCCGTATCCCGTATGTCACGGGCTATAGCGATCTCTATTGGTACCGTGATGGTCTCGATGCCTGGCAAGCAGCCGATCTTCCGGTGCAACCGGCTCAACCTGAGCCTTTTCCCTGAATAACAGACGCGCCCCGCCGCCACACTATAATCAAAATAACGAGGTGAAAGGCCATGTACAAAATTCTGATTGCCGACGACCACCCTCTGTTTCGCGAAGCCATTGCCAACGTGATCAGCGACGGTTTTCCTGGCAGCGAAGTGATGGAGACTGCCGATCTGGAAAGCGCGCTGCAACTGACCCAGCAGCACGACGACCTTGATCTGATTCTGCTCGACTTGAACATGCCAGGCATGCACGGCCTCAATGGCCTGATCAACCTGCGCAACGAGGCGCCGACCATCCCGGTAGTGATCGTGTCGGCCGAACAAGACAAACAGATCGTGCTGCAGGCGATTACTTATGGTGCAGTGGGCTTTATCACCAAGTCTTCGCCACGGGCGCAGATGACTGAAGCGATCAAGCAGATCCTGAGCGGCAATGTCTACCTGCCCTCGGACATTATCCGTTCGCAGACGAGCGGTACCCGACGCAGCATGAACAACGCGCCAAGCTTCCCCCCCGAACTGCTGCAAGCCCTGACCCGCAAGCAATTGATGGTGCTGGAACGGATGACCAAGGGCGAATCGAACAAACAGATCGCCTACACCCTGGAAATTGCCGAAACCACGGTCAAGGCCCACGTCTCGGCAATCCTGCGCAAGCTCAACGTGCACAACCGCGTCCAGGCGATTCTCAGCGCCGGGGATATCGATTTCGCGGCTTATCTGCGGCGTTGAGAAGGCGGAGTTACCGACGCACCGAGTCGCATCATTCGCGGACAAGTCCGCTCCCACCGGGTCCGAGATCCGCCACAGATTGCTGCATACAGAACTCATGTAGGAGCTGCCGAAGGCTGCGATCGACCGGGAACCGGTCGCGTTCTTGAGACCGCTAAAGGTCGTCCGGTCGAGCGCGGCCCCGGCCTTTCGCAGCCTTCGGCAGCTCCTACAGGGGCCGTGTTTGCTGCGCGATAGCGCGGAGACGGAGACGGGGCGGGATCTCCTACATGGAATGTGCTTACTGCCAGAGCGGATGGCTGAGCCAGCGCTTTCGCAGCGGGACGCGTAGTTGCAAGCCTGCTCCCACGCAGGCTGCACAGTAGGGTGCATATCCTCTGTGGGAGCAAGGCATACCGCGACCGTTACCAGGTCAGGACGGCACCCACGGCAAAGGTATCGGTGTTTTCGTTCTGGGCAGTGGTTTCGTGCCCCCTGATTTGGAACTGGTTGTACTCGACGACCAGTTTGAGGCTGTCATTGACGTCATGAAACAGCGCTATACCACGGGTGTCGTAATCGGCGCCGGTGCCAACCACGCCATTGCCATCGTCATTGGTCTTGCCGTACGACAGCGCCAGGCGGTTTTTGCCCAGTTTGTAGGAGCCCTGCAGCAAGTAGCCAACGCTGTCTACTTCACGCAGAGTCGCCTCGCCGGCGTTGTTGGTGAAGAACGGGTTGATACCCTTGGCCCGGAAACCCGAACCGGTCAGAGACAAGCCACCCATCTTCGCCTGAACCCCATAACCCAGCCCTTTCGACGTAACCGAATTCACGCTCGGATCGGTGTTGTCAGAGGTTTGATAGCTGCCGTTGACCCAGCTGTAAATTTTCGCCCCGGCCACATCGAACTGGTAAGTAACCTCGCTCTCGGTCCGCGGATTATTCTGGTAAGCCTTGCCCAGCGCGCTGCTGTTATTGGTGTCCACCGGGTCCATGATGCCCACCGCTACACGTAACCCATCCATGACCGGAGAGCGGTAGGTGATCTGAGAGGTGGGGAAAGGATAGGGATAGCCGCTGCCAATATTGCCGAAAGACACCCCGCCACCGTCTACCAGACCCAGGCTATCGCTGACCTGGCCATAGCCGGAGAGTAATTCGTCGAGCAGGATATTGGAGCGCGCAAACAGACCAAAGTCCTTACCGATCAGCACCTCGCCCCATCCCGCATTGGCGACTGTGCCGTAGAACTGGCGGACATCGATCGCTGTAGCAGTGCCATTGGTCTGGCTATCGTTAATAGTGACCCAGAACGACGCTCGTGCACCCAACTTCAGATCGTCCACTTGCTTGCTCATGTTGAAGCCGAGGTAGTTGGGCAAGAACCCCATTTTCACCCGGGCCTGACTACGATCGAACTGATCGCCCGGTCGGTCAACTTTGCTGTTCACGTAAAAGGTGTTGATGTAGCCATCGGTGGAGAATGTCGTTTGGTCCTTGTCGTATAGCATGATTTCAGCGTTGGCCAGTTGGCTCAAACTGAGGGTGGACAGGCCGGCAATGAACACCGGCAGGAATCGACGTTGATAATTCTTATTGTTGTGCATGGCGCGCTCCGCAACAGGGACGAGATGTCGGAGGCGATTATCAAAAGGTCTGGCGTCTAGCCATACACTGCCTTGGCTGCAATGTTTCAGTGCTTTAGGTCAGTGGGTATAACCAGTCAAATGCGGTGTAAGACCGTGCTAAAACGAGGAGCACAACTTAAGTACCGCACCTCGCGCCTAAATCACAGCAAGTGTCAGTACAACTCACCGATGCCACAAAAACAAAAACGCCCCGACTTGTCGGGGCGTTTGTTTTTGTGCGGATGACCTTGGATCAAATCGTTGAAAAATAAAGCATAAATTTTCAGCTTAACGCTGATCCCCTGTAGGAGCTGCCGAAGGCTGCGATCGACCGGGAACCGGTCGCTTTCTTGAGATCGCTGAAGGTCGTACCGACCTTATCGCAGCCTTCGGCAGCTCCTACAGGCCCCCAGTTTGCTGCGCGACAGCGCGGCGTCGAAGACGGGGTGGAATCTCCCACAGCTTCAATCTGCTTGCTGCCCGAGCAGATGGCTGATCGCGGTTTTCAGCTTCATGGGGCGCACCGGTTTGTGCATCAAGGTGTGGCCCAGCTCACGCATTTGCAACTTCAGTTCATTGCTGTAATTGGCAGTAATCATCAGCGCCGGCAAGGGTGAACCGCGCCGGGCGTTGATCGCGGCCACGGCATCGACGCCATTCTTGCCGTTGTCCAAGTGGTAATCGGCAATCAGCAGGTCGGCGTCGGCATGGTAGTTCTCCACCTGCCGGGCCAGGTCCTGCTCAGACAGCGCGGTCACCACCTGACAGCCCCAGCTTTCCAGCAGCGTGCGCATCCCCGCGCAAATCGCTGCATCGTTGTCGAGTACCCAAATCCGCGCCCCCCGCAGCCGTTCCAGCATCGGCTCGTTCATGTGCAACTGGACCTGCGCCTTGGGCGCGCTGAGGGTCACCGGTACCTCAATGGCGAACATCGAGCCCTTACCGGGCCAGGAGCGCACGCTGATCTTGTGCCCCAGTATTCCCGCGATCTTTTCGACGATCGCCAGCCCGAGACCCAGCCCGCGATCCTGATTCGGCCGTTGCACATCGCCGCGTTTGAACTCTTGAAAAATCTCCTCCAGCTTGTTCTCGGCAATGCCGATGCCAGTGTCCCAGACCTCGATGGACAGACGCTGGCGATGCCGACGGCAACCCAGTACCACGCGGCCTGTGGTGGTGTAGCGGATGGCATTGCTCAGCAAGTTGCGCAGAATCCGCGCCAACAACTGGATATCACTGCGTACCAGCACCGAACAGGGCACGAACTCCAGGCGCAAACCCTCGCTGCTGGCGATTTGTGAGTACTCGACGGCCAGGTTTTCCAGCAGTTCGCTCAGGGCAAACGGCGCAATATCGGCCTTGATCACCCCGGCATCGAGCTTGGAGATGTCCACCAGCGTGCCGAGCAAATTTTCCACGTCCTCCAGCGAATTGCTGACATTGCGCACCAGCATCGCGTTGGCCACCGGTTCGCGGCGCTCCAGCAAGGCGCTGGTAAACAGGCGAGCGGCGTTGAGCGGCTGAAGCAAGTCATGGCTGACGGCGGCCAGAAATTTGGTTTTCGACAGGTTGGCCTGCTCGGCGTCGAGCTTGGCTTCACGCAGGCGCGATTCCACACGAGTGCGTTCGTCGATCTCGCGCAGCAATTGACTGTTCAGGGTGGTCAGCTCGGTGGTGCGCTCACGGACTCGCTGTTCGAGGTTCTGATAGGCCTGGTGCAGCGCTTCGGCGGTGCGGCGACGCTCGGTGATATCGCGGATCAACACAAAAATGCCGACCACTTCGCCACTGGCCAGACGATTGGGCACATAGGAGCGCAGCATGTAGCGCTCCTGATTGTTGATGTTGGTCTCCGGGAATTCGAAGGTCACGCTCTCCCCCGAAAGCGCACGCTCGACATAGGTTTCAAGCCGCTGATAATGCTCTTCGCTGTGCACTTCCCGCAGGCTCTGTCCGAGCATCACGCCGCGCGGCCAGCAGTACCATTCTTCATACACCTTGTTGGTGAACTCATAGACCAGGTCGGCGTTCAGGTAGGCGATGAGCGCCGGTACATGGTCGGTGATCAGGCGAATCCAGCGCTCGCTCTCGCTGAGGGCTTCGGCATGCTGATAGCGTTCAGTGATGTCGGTGAAGGTGTTGACGAAACCGCCGGTAGGCAATGGATGCGTGCGAATTTCCAGCACCCGCCCGTCAAACAGCCGTTGCTCGCGTTCATGGATCACCCGACCGTTGGCGTCGCGACTGGCCGGCGTCAGTAGATTCAGCTCGCTGTCAGCAATTACCTCCGCGAAGGACCGATGCGCCGCGACCGGGGCCAGGCCACTCAATTCCAGAAAACGACGATTCCACAGTTCCAGGATCCCCTCGGCGTTGACCATCGCCACACCTTGGGACAGGTTATCGACAGCGCGCTGCAGCAGGTGCGACTTCTGCGCAACGGCCTGTTCGCGGCGAGCGGTTTCGCTGAGTTTGACCTCGGTGATGTCGGTAAACAGGATCACCCGTCCGCCCTCGCGGGTAGGCCGCTCGCTGACCTGCAACCAGCGGCCGTCGTTCAGACGATACAGCAGGTGTTGGTCGGCGCTGCAACGCGGTTCCTCGATGAACAGTCCGGTACTGGCCATCAGGCGCTTGACCTCGGCCAAACGCATGCCGCCGATGATCCGCACCCGGCTGTTGGCCCAGAACGCTTTGAAGCGGCTGTTGAACAGCACGATGCGCTGATCCTCATCGAACAGCACGAACGCATCGGAGATACTTTCGATGGCATCGACCAAGTGCTGATGCGCCGTTTCCGCGCGCAGGCGCGCCTCACTCAGGAGATGATTGCTGGCCTTGAGCTCTGCCATGGCGTGGTTCAACGCATCGGTGCGCTCCCTGACCTGCTCGGCCAGCACCACCGAATGCTGAAAGGCTGCATACGAGTCATTGCCCCGCGAAACACCGGATTCGACCCGCTCGATCAGCGCCGTGTTGATCCGCCGCAACTTTTGATTGTCCTGTTGCAGTTGCGCGATGTGCTCCAGCAACTCAGCGGGGGAAGGCTGCACGGTTCCGTCCGATGGCGACGCCGGTGAAGGTCTGGTTGATGTGCATGCCATTGAACTGCTCTCCGTAGGTGTTGAAACCTATCACCCGCTGCTCGCGCAGGAAGGCGCCGATCTGCTGGACGCTGCCGTCGTCTTCCAACTCCAGGCGCCGCAGGAAACAGTCGCAGCCGATGGTCAGCAACAACGAACCCAGACGCTCCTGCAAGCCGCCGAACAGCGCCTGCAGGTTAGGCAGCAAGGGGCCCGGCGTCATGGCCGTGAGCACGATGCCGTTCTCCACCGCGCAGTAAAAGCTGAGGCTCAGGTCATGGTTGACCTGTTGAATGGCCCTGACGTAGTACTGCTCGTTGATCCGCACGGCCAACGGGTGAGCGGCAAAAATCCGGTGATTGAGCTCTGCCACCGGCACGCCGATGATCTGCGCGTATTCCTCGGCCGCAGGCTCGGCATTGAGTTCGTAAACCCGCCGCATGGTGCTGTCCGCACGGGTGACCACCAGTTTTTCCGCACGCGGCAAAATGTGGTGAGTGGTGAAAACTTCGAAGTCCAGCCAGGTATTGACCAACAGCACCACGGCCGCGCCACTGTGGAATTTACCGCCGAAATAAACATGGGTATGGGTCAGGTAGTTGTCGTCTCCGGCAGAGCCGCCGAAGTGCGGGATATCGCCCAGGGCCGCACTCAACGCGGCGAGGACCATTTCCTCGCGGCTGGACAGACCGTCGAGCAGGGTCAGCGCGAAACTGTTGCCCTTGATCGGCGCCAGGGTGTTGCTGCGACAATCTCCGACCAGCCTTTCAACCATTTGCTGCGCGTCGATCAGGCTGAAGTGTTCCATTTCATCGATCAGCTCGGCAGCGATGGAAAAATGCCGATAATCAAACCCCACCGCTGTCACGCAGCCTCGGCCATAGCCGTCGGGGGTGATTTCCCCGGCACTGGTACAGCCCACCAGGCGGATCCCGCCGAAGTTCTGCTGCAACGCCGCGCCCAGCGCCTGTAAATCGTATTCGGCCGAACAGAAGAACAGCACAAAACCCAGATGCGGATGCAATAGCTGCCGCGCCAGCTCCTGTGCCACCTCATGCGCTTCGGTTGCCATCGACATCGCGCTCACTACGCCATCGGTCTGGGCTTGCTGCATATCGCCTCCCGCAAGTGCGCTGTCTGAGACACCAGTCTACGAAGACTGGAACCGGGCCCGTATCCTACTTGGGTAGCGGGTAGCCGCTCCGATGGGATGAGATCTCGACATTGAGGACCGTCACGGGCCAATGACCTGCTACGCTCGCAATGAATCGCCCCCCTGCTGATTGTTAATGATCCGCTGGCAGGCCGCCGGGCTGCTCGCTAAGCTGTCCCGTCGTAGCTGATATCAATATGGAATCCGTCATGCAGCTTTCGGATGCAATAGATGTTGTCTAGACTCACGGCCAATCGGCAGCCAATAAGAAGCTTGGGAGGGCTGGAAGCTGCCCGCAGCGTTGACCACGTCGACTCAGGGAGGGAAGCGTCCAACACTTTTACGCGCATTGATGCGAGGTATCGCTGGCCTGTATCCGGCTTTAGAACCGACGCCGGGCCGCTATTTGCAAAATCAAATTGAAATTGGAGGGAACCATGAGCAATATCGTCGTCGCCAGCGAGCCACCCGAGGCCATACATCTCGTGATCAAGGTGTATGCCTGCTTGCTCCTCGCAGGATTTGCGCTTATGCCGGCCTATCTGATTGGCTACCTGTTCTTCTTTCAGGACCCCACCCTTATATTCGAGGACCACACGTTCCATATAATTGCAATCACGGCAGCCACCCTGGAAGGCTTGTTTGTGACTTACGTAACGTGGCGCTGCTACCAGTCATCCGGAGAACCGCTGTTGCGATGGATGACGCTCGGCTTTCTCGGGTTTGTGCTGATCTACGCGCTGCATGGTGCGTTCACTGGGCTCGCACACCACAATCTCTGGCTGTTCCTGCTGTATGGACCAGCCTCCCGACTGGTCATGGCGATTCTGCTGTTAGTCGGACTGCTGTCATACCACCGCCCACCCGACGCCGCGGACCAACGCATGAAGCCCCGCCGGTGGTTGACCTGGATAGGTCTGTTCCTGCTGGTGGACCTGGCAGTGGCGTACGTCGCGAATTCGCCGATCGCCGGCAACCTCGCGGTGCGCCTCTCGATGGAAGGCGGTGCCCTCGTTCTTTCCACATTGAACGTGATAGTGCTCCTGCTGCGCCGTAACCGTTCGCCGCTGATGGTGATTTTCGCCATTTCGGTCACAGCGTTCGCGTTGTCATCCCTCGCCTTCATCCTCGGGCGTCCGTGGAACCACATGTGGTGGCTCGCTCATGCGATCTTCGCCGCTGGATTCTTCCTGTTGAGCTATGGGGTGGTGCAGGCGTTCCTTTCCACGCGGTCGTTCTCGACAATTTACAGCCAAGAGGAACTGATGGTGCGTCTTGCCGAGGCGATGGCGTATACCGAGACCGCACTGCAGGAGCTCCAGCGCACCAATCAAAAACTCGGGCACCTTGCGGCGACCGATCCACTGACGGGCGCGGACAATCGGCGTCGGTTCATCGAGCAGGTCGAAGGCGAGATTGGCCGGGTCGAGCGCGGCAGTGCGCCGTTCTCCGTACTGGCACTCGATCTGGACAATTTCAAGGCCATCAACGATCGCTTCGGGCATCAGGTTGGCGATGACATCCTCAAGGGGTTCGTGCAGAAATGCCTCGATTCGATCCGGCCGTATGACGGCGTTGCCCGAGTGGGCGGGGAAGAGTTCATGATACTGCTGCCTCAGACTTTACTCGAAGGCGCGCGCGAAATCGCCGAGCGCCTGCGAACCGAGGTTGCAAATACTGCCTTTGAGAGCGGCCTGCAGCGGCTAGCCGTGGTCACAGTGAGCATCGGCGTCTCGCAGTCCGGCCGCGACGGCGACACCATCGACGAGATTCTTCGTGTAGCCGATCAACGCCTGTATCACGCCAAACACCAAGGCCGTAACCGTGTGATCACAGCCATCAAAACCAGCCTCCAACCTCTACTCTGACCCAGGAGGGCGACTGCGATCATCCACACACCCTCCACGAGTTTGACCGCAAGACGCGGAGTGATCCCCACTCCGCCCCGCCCTAGACTTGTTCGCACCCACTTTGCACCAGGGCACGATCATGAGCACTCACATAGCCTCTTTCGAATCAGGGATGATTCCGCGAATAGCCGCACAAGACTGGCAGGCTATTCGCCGCGAACTGGAGCTGAATGGCTGTGCCGTCATGCCCAAGCTGTTGTCCCCCGAAGCGTGCACCCGCGTAGCGTCACTCTATGAGCAGAATGAACCCTTCCGCTCGCGGGTGGTGATGGCCAGACATGGCTTCGGCAAAGGTGAGTACCAGTATTTTGGTTATCCGCTGCCAACGCTGATCCAGGACCTGCGCGCCGCGATCTACCCGCATCTGGTGCCTATCGCCAACGACTGGAACCAACAGATGCAGATTCCTGTTCGTTTCCCGCTGGTGCACAAAGACTTTATCGAGCGCTGCCACGCCGCGGGCCAGAAGCGCCCTACCCCTTTGCTGCTCCAATACGGTCCTGGCGACTACAACTGCCTGCATCAAGACCTGTATGGCGAGCATGTTTTCCCTCTGCAAGTCGCCATTCTGTTATCGGCACCGGGCAAGGACTTTACAGGTGGTGAATTCGTCTTGACCGAGCAGCGACCTCGCATGCAATCCCGTCCGCAGGTAATTCCTCTCACCCAGTGTGATGCCGTGGTGTTCGCGGTCTCTGTTCGCCCGATACAGGGCACACGAGGCTTTTATCGGGTCAACATGCGCCACGGTGTCAGCCGCTTGCACTCGGGGCGCCGCCATACCCTCGGCGTCATTTTTCATGACGCGACCTGATACCCCCTGCATGCCGTCGCCAGACATCAGTGATGGCGGGGGAAACTTAACCTGCTCCCACAGTGGGTCCTGCACATCCAAAAATAATTATTTAAAACCAATGATTTAAAGGGTGTTTGATGAAAGATCCCGCCCCGTCTTCGACGCCGCGCTGTCGCGCAGCAAACTGGATCTCGATTCTGCCCGGAGGGTAGGAGCTGACTTGTCTGCGATAAGGGCCGAAGGACCTTCCAGCGGTGGTGAATTCACCATTTTTGCCAGCGCTTCGCACTGGATCGCAGACAAGTCAGCTCCTACAGGAGATCAGCGATTGGTTGAAAATTTCATAAAATTCATATTTATTTTTCAATGGATTACAGATTGTTTGATGGGAGGCCTCGCCGCGTCTTCGACGCCGCGCTGTCGCGCAGCAAACTTGGTGTTGGGTTCACCCTGAATCCCCGTGGGAGCGAATTCATTCGCGAAGGCGTCGGCACATCCAGCATCGTCGGCGCCTGATAGACCGTATTCGCGAATAAATTCGCTCCCACAGTTGATCCCGCATTCCAAAAAATAATCTTTTAAACCCAATGGTTTACAGGTTGTTTGATGGGAGGCCTCGCCGCGTCTTCGACGCCGCGCTGTCGCGCAGCAAACTGGGGCACGTCGTAGAATCGAAGCGCGCGCGGGGACCAAGACCGTAGCCATCACTGGTGTGTACGCACCCGCATGGGAGAGTGGTCCGCACGGTATCGGCGTGGAGTCGTTGTCGGCACAGCAAGCTGTGACCACGTATGAGAGAGTGAATCCATTCGCCACCGTGCTCCCCGCGCGCCCCTCAATCCTGCGAGGAATTGTCATGGCGCGCAAGAACCAGCAGAAACGTTTTGAAGTGGTTCACCCTCATTGTGCGGGTATCGATATTGGCAGTCGCGAGCATTGGGTGGGGGTCAACCCCGACCAGAGCGACACCCCTGTCCGCTCGTTTAAAACGTTCACCGACGAGTTGCTCGCATTAGCCGATTGGCTCGAAGCGTTGAAGATCAATGTCGTGGCCATGGAGGCAACCGGGGTCTACTGGATACCGCTGTTTGAAATCCTCGATGCACGGGGCTTCGAGGTGTATTTGGTGAACTCCCGCGCCACCCGCCAGACCTCCGGGCGCAAATCCGATGTGCTGGACTGCCAGTGGATTTGGCAGCTCATGACCCACGGCTTGCTCAGAGGCGCCTTTCGGCCCGCCGACGACATTTGCTCGATGCGCTCTCTGGTTCGCCAGCGCGCAATGAAAGTTCGCGATCAGGCCAAGAGCGTCAATCGCATGCAGAAAGCCTTGACCCAGATGAACATCCAGCTAGCCACTGTCATCAGTGACATCACCGGCCTGACGGGCAAGAAAATCCTCAACGCGATCATCGGCGGCGAGCGTGATCCGTACGTATTGGCCGGTTTTCGAAACGGTCACATCAAGGCCGATCATGAAACCATTGCCCGCAGCCTGCGCGGTAACTGGCGAACCGAGCATCTGCATGCCCTGGCTCAGGAAATGGCGACGCATGATTTTCTGGAACAGCAAATTGCCGAATGCGATCAGGCCATCGCTCACGCCATTGATCGACTGCCGGTATTGAACGATGAACCTCTGCCGCCGGCCAAGACACTGCGCAGCCCGCACCGCTCGTCAGCCGAGCAAGCCCGTTTGCACCGTGCGCTGGGAAAAATAATGGGCGTTGATTTGACCGCTATTCCCACCATCGGCGTCGAAACCGCTTTGGCACTGGCGAGCGAAATCGGGCCTGATTTATCGCGATTTCCCACGCAACAACACTTCTGTTCCTGGCTCGGCCTGGCACCTGCGACCCGGATATCCGGCGGCAGGCAGCTGCCTGGTAGTCCGCCAAAGGTCTCGAATCGAGCCGCGCAGGCCTTGAAGCAGGCCGCGTCCAACGCGCGCAACGACAAGAGCTTCATCGGCGCCAGCCATCGAGCCCGGTTGGCGCGCATGGATACCGCGTGCGCCATCAAAGCCACCGCGCATCAACTGGCCCGCCTGATCTACGTCATGTTGACCAAAGGCCAACCCTACGTGGAGCGAGGTATGGAAGCCTATGAAGCCGAGAGTCGACACCGTCAACTGCGTGCCCTGGAACGCAAGGCACACAAGCTTGGGATGCAGTTAGTTATGGCCAAATAAAAGGCATAAAAAACAATGCGTTATTTTTTGTTTGATGAGAGCAGGCTTGCAACTACGCGTCCCGCTGCGAAGGCGGCGATCAGGTTTCGGGCCGTTCAGCCGCCAACGCGGCTTCCACCAATTCCTGCGCGGTTTCCAGCAGATACGCGACGGCCACGACCATTTTTCGGTTGTTGGCGTCGAGTTGTTCGGCGGATTCGTAGGCAGTGGCGGCGGCGCAGTCGAGGATTTCGCTGGCGGTGGTCAGGGCTTCTTCGGCGCTGATGTGGCTGCGGACCAGGAACAGTCTGTCCGGGAGGTTATGTTGGGTGGCGCGAGAAGGACGTGGTGTGAATCGATTGCGGGGCGGGGTAGTGTTTGTCTGTGGTGGATCGGGGGTGATTTTGACCATGGTGGATCTCCTGACTTGATGGAGCCGCCATTACCGTGACCAAACGATAGGTGGCGAGCTGTACGCGGGTTGGTCAACCAGGAGTCAGGCACCCGGCGCACCCGAAGGTGCCCCACGCACAGCCCACCATGAAGCATTACCTCGGGCACAAAAAAAGCGCCTGAGATGCTGAGGTTGGCGCTCGTGCGCCTGACATTGGACGGGTGACCAAACCCGATCGCTGATTTTGCAGCGACCCGCGAAGGTTAGCGTCAGCCTTCATCGAGCGCAACCGACAGACGTTGCCCACAGGCGCTTCCATGTTAATAAGTCTGAGTCCTACGGTGGTAGAAGATTTGTCTGACATTGGCGAGGGAAAACTACGTAGCTGTGACCGGTCACTCACAGGGCGCCTCTCACCTTCTCGAACGTTGCTTCCCATGAAGAGATCATTCCTGGGCGCAACACTCGCCGCGCACCACCTTCGCCTTTCTATTCTCGGCTTTCAATTCAAGGAGCATGCATGCCAGTACTTGATCCAAACACGGTCATCTGGATTGTGGCCGCGCTGGCAATCTGTGGGGTGATCCTGCGCCCCTGGCATGTGCCGGAATATGTTTGGGCCCTCAGTGCGGCCGTGCTGTTGACCGGGCTCGGGTTTATTCCGCTCGACTCGGCCCTGGCCGCGATTGCCAAGGGCGGCGACGTCTACCTGTTTCTGATCGGCATGATGGTGCTCGCCGAACTGGCGCGTCAGGAAGGGCTCTTCGACTGGCTGGCCATGTATGCAGCGCAACATGCCCGGGGCTCGGGACAGCGATTGTTCGACCTGGTATTCCTGGTCGGTACGCTGGTGACGATCTTCCTCTCCAACGATGCCACCGCAGTCGTGCTCACCCCCGCTGTTTACGCCGCCGCCAAAGCGGCCAAGGCAGAGCCGCTGCCCTACCTGTTCGTGTGTGCGTTCATTGCCAACGCCGCGAGTTTTGTATTGCCCATCTCCAACCCTGCCAACCTGGTGGTTTTCGGCAGCCATATGCCGCCCTTGATCAGCTGGCTATGGCAATTCACCCTACCCTCCCTGGCGGCTATCGGCCTGACCTACGCCGTGCTGCGCTTCTGCCAGCGCGATCATCTTCGCAAACCGTTGGAAACGGTCATCGCGTTGCAACCACTGTCGAGCGGCGCACGCCTGACCGCGTTTGGCATTGTGCTAACTGCCGTGCTGTTGCTACTGGCGTCGGCGCTCGATCTGCAATTGGGGCTGCCGACTTTCTGCGCGGGTATCGCGACGGCGAGCCTTATCCACATGCGTCAGCGAATGAATCCAATGCCTGTACTCAGGGGTGTGTCCTGGGGGGTGTTGCCGCTGGTGGCGGGCTTGTTTGTATTGGTCGAGGGGCTGTCGCAAACCGGCGTCATCAATACCCTGGCACACGCACTGGCGTCGCTCGCCGAGCACTCCAGCCACCAGGCGACCTGGGGTGCCGGAATCATCGTGGCCATCGCGAGCAACCTGATCAACAACCTGCCGGCCGGCTTGATCGCCGGATCGACAGGCCATCTCGCTCACCTGCCCACGCCAACCACCAGTGCCCTGTTGATTGGCGTCGATCTTGGGCCCAACCTGTCGATCACCGGCTCCCTCGCCACCTTGCTCTGGCTTATCGCCGTGCGCCGCGAAGGTGAGCACGTGAGTGCCATCGACTTCCTGCGCCTGGGTATCCTGGTGATGCCGCCAGCCTTGATCGGCGCCCTGGCGGCGTTGTCGATCAGCGGGAGCTGATGCGCCGCCCGGGAAGGTCTGGCAGCACGAGTGCTATCAGCGCAGACGTGGCAAAATCCGCCGCAGCGTGTTGTCACGGACCCAATAGTGATGAAAAAGCCCGGCCGCGGCATGCAGTCCGATCAGCCAGTAACCGGCGCTGCCGATCAATTCATGCCAGTACTTCATTTGCCGCGCCAATGCGGGATCGACTGTGATCGGCGCAGGCAGCACGAAACCAAAATACGGTACAGGTTTATCCCCTGCCGCCAACATCAGCCAGCCGAGTATCGGCGTGGCGATCATCAGCGCGTAAAGCGCCAGATGCGTCAGGTGTGACAAGCCGGTCTGCCAGTTGGGAGGACGCGGCAAGATGGGTGGACTCGGTTGCAAGCGAGCCAACAATCGCACCCAGACCAGCGCGAAGATCGCCAGCCCGAACAGCACATGCAGCCCGACAAACAGGCCCCTTGATGCATCCCCTCGCGGTAAAAGCCCTTTGATTTGGATACAGCCATAGACACCGATAAACAGCGCCAGCATCAGCCAATGCAGGGTAATCGACAGTTTTCCATAACGCTGCGGCACTGCGCTGCGGTTCATAAGCGGACCTCGTAAATGTCGAGTGTGCTGCCCGAATATTTCAGGCGGCTATATAAAGCCTGAGTGATCCAACCATCACCTTGCAGGCCTGGGCATCTTGACTCTCCAGGCTTAAGCCAGTCTGAAGACCGCCAGCCGATCGCGCAAACGCATCTTCAGACACCGTTAAGACTTGCCGCCGACACTCCACCCCTTATGACCAAGGGAGGAGTCATCTCAATGCCCGGTTTCGACTGGAACATCCGTTTACCCCTGCATGTCGGAAACGCCGATGCGGCTCGCTGAGGCTCGGGTGGTCCTGACCGGCGCCAGCGGCGAGATCGGCCAGGCCATTGCCAGTGCACTGTGCGCCAGTGGCGCCACTGTGTTGGCTGTGGCTCGACACAAAGAGCCACTCGAACCGTTACTCGCGCATTATCCGCGCCACCTGCGCTGGGTGTCAGCTGACCTGACCACCCTCACTGACCGCCGTAAAGTGTTCGCGGCAGCCGAGGCGATGGGCGATGTGAACCTGCTGATCAATGCCGCCAGCATCAACCACTTCGCCATGCTCGAACAGTTGGATGACGCCGAAATTACCGCCATGCTGGCCTTGAACATCGGCGCCCCGATCTGCCTGACGCGTACCTTGTTGCCACTGTTGAAAGAAGCAAAAAGCGCCATGGTGGTCAATGTCGGCTCCACCTATGGCGCCATGGGCTACCCGGGTTACGCCAGCTATTGTGCAAGCAAGTTCGCCCTGCGCGGCTTCTCCGAAGCCCTGAATCGCGAGCTGGCCGATACTCGTGTCGGTGTTCTGTATGTGGCGCCCCGTACCGTTCGGACCTCCATGAGCAGCCCTGCGGCGCAACCCTTGAACGACGCCTTGAAATCAAACGTCGACGACCCGCAAACCGTCGCCCAGGCGGTTGTCCATGCGATTGCCGGTGATCGTCGCGATCTCTACCCGGGCTGGCCTGAACGCTTCTTCGTACGCCTGAACAGTCTCCTGCCTGATTGGGTAGACCTGTCCGGTCTGGGCATTGGAAAGCATCGACGGTAGTCTGTAGGCAAGAAACTTAACTGACAGGAGCCATCCGTGCGCCTACTGCTTATCGAGGACGACATCGCCCTCGGCGAAGGTGTTCATCAGGCCCTGATCCGAGAGGGTTACACCGTCGACTGGCTGAAAGATGGCAGCAGCGCGCTACATTCGCTGCTCAGCGAAACCTTTGATCTGGCCGTGCTCGACCTGGGGCTGCCACGAATGGATGGCCTCGAAGTGTTACGCCGCTTGCGCCAGAGTGGCTCGACACTGCCGATGTTGATCCTCACGGCACGCGATGCCACCGAAGACCGTATTGCCGGCCTGGACGCAGGCGCGGATGACTATCTGATCAAACCCTTCGATCTTGCTGAATTGAAAGCCCGCCTGCGCGCTCTGCTGCGCCGAAGTGCAGGTCGCGCACGGGTGTTGATCGAACATGCCGATATCAGTCTGGACCCGAGCACCCAGCAGGTGACCTACCATGGGGATGCGGTTGCGCTGACACCCAAGGAATACCAGCTGCTCTATGAACT
Source organism: Pseudomonas sp. ASL3 (assembly GCF_056680425.1). NCBI lineage: Bacteria > Pseudomonadati > Pseudomonadota > Gammaproteobacteria > Pseudomonadales > Pseudomonadaceae > Pseudomonas > Pseudomonas sp. ASL3. Next base: position 2,733,738 of record NZ_CM155281.1, read on the forward strand.
GCTATCCCCTCCCGGACGCGTCATGACTCGCGAACGATTGATCCAGTCGCTTTACGGCTGGAATGAAGAGGCGGAAAGCAACACCCTCGAAGTGCATATCCATAATCTGCGCAAGAAATTCTCCTCTGGCTTGATCCGGACCATTCGTGGTGTGGGTTATCTGGTGGAAGAGCGCCGATGACGTCCATCAGACGGCGCACAATGACGCTGATCCTCGGCCTGTTGCTGATCGGCCTGCTGATCATGAGCCTCTTCAACCTGCATGACAGCAATCATGAAATTGCCGAGGTCTATGATGCCCAACTGGCCCAGAACGCTCGACTGCTGCAAGGCATCATGCGCATGCCGATGGCCAGTCAAGAGCATGCAGAGCTCTACCAGGCCTTTAACCTGGCACTCAGCCAGGCCTCGCCTAAAGTCAACGGTCATCCCTATGAGAGCAAGATCGCCTTTCAGGTATGGAATCAACAAGGCGAACGCCTCGTTTACACCGCCAGTGCCCCCACTTTTACTCAAGCTCCCTCCAACGCTGGCTTCAGCAGTTTCGTTGACCCGGAAAATCATCAATGGCGAACCTTCATTCTCGACGATGCACAGTACAACCTGCGCATCTGGGTCGGAGAGCGTGAAGATGTGCGACTCGAGCTGGTCGATCGCATCGTGCTGCATACCCTGTGGCCAAATCTGCTCGGCAGCCTGATCCTCGTTGCCGTGATCTGGCTGGCGATTGGTTGGGGGCTCAAGCCTCTGGCCCATCTGGCAGCGACCCTGCGCGCTCGCCACTCTGGCTCTCTGGCCCCTCTGCAAATCGAGCCGCTACCCAGCGAACTTGAACCCATGCAGGCAGCACTCAATCGCATGCTTGCGCAAATACAAGAGGTTCTCGGCCGGGAGCGGCGCTTCATTGCCGATGCGGCCCATGAAATGCGAACACCCTTGGCGGTACTTCGGGTGCATGCGCAAAACTTGTTGGAGGCAGGCACCGAGGAAGAACGGCGCGCGTCACTCGAGTATCTGATCGTCGGCGTGGATCGCACCAGCCGGCTGGTCAACCAATTGCTGACCATGGCCAGACTTGAACCTCAGGCGGTCGCCCCACCCCTGCAGGCCATCGACCTGGCGGCCACGGTGCGCGACAGCCTGATTCAACTGACCCCCTGGTTGCTGAGCAAGGGCCTTGAGCTGTCTTTCGATGTCAGTGATGCCCCTCACCTCATTGATACCGATCCCGCCGCCATTAACATCGCTCTGAATAACCTGGTGACTAATGCAGCGAACTTCTCACCGGAACACGGCTTGATCACGGTTCGTCTGACAGAAGTCGATGGCGTCTTCAAACTCGCTGTCGAAGATCAGGGACCAGGTATCGACGAGGCCGATCGAGAGCGGCTCTTCGAGCGTTTCTACAGTCGAGGCAATGCCCATGGCGCAGGGCTGGGATTGACCATCGTACAAACGATCGCCATCCGCCTGAGAGGTCGAGTCAGCCTGGAGAATCTTCCGGGCGGGGGGCTTTGTGCAACGCTGGAAATCCCTGTCAGCCGATAACAGCATCAGGAGGCTTGGCTGGATTTATCGGCTTTTTTGCCGACAGTGCCCAACTCGATCGGCGCCTTTATGTAGAACAAGGAAATATCCTCGGCCTCCAGGCGCTCGAACAAACGAACGCACTCTTGCTCGGTAATCGCCAGACGGATCTCGGTTGGCTGATCGGCAAGCTCAAAAAGGTGGGACGAATGCAGATGGCCTGTGTGCCCAAAACCCTCTATGCCGGCCGACAGCGTGGCGCCTCGCAGGCCTAGCTCTTTCGCCAGGTCGACGACCCAGTCACCCAGCATTTTTCCCTGATAGCGACGACTCTGCTGAGTAAAGAAAATCACCAGAAAACCGTTCATGATTAATCTCCTGTCAAACAACCTATAAGTCGTTGAAAAATAAATATAAATTTTATGCAATTTTCAACCAAACGCTGATCCCCTGTAGGAGCTGCCGAAGGCTGCGATCGACCGGAAACCGGTCGCGTTCTTGATACCGCTGAAGGTCGTACCGACCTTATCGCAGCCTTCGGCAGCTCCTACAGGGACCCAGTTTGCTGCGACAGCGCGGCGTCGAAGACGGGGCGACAAAGCAGCACGACGGTGATGACCCGTAATGATTTCAGCATAGCTGCCCACCTCATGACCGTTTCATGAAGGTTGCCCACAGGCCCCCACTTCCGGCACCAGGCGAATATCGACACGACGGTTCGCCGTGCGCCCGGCCTCGGTGTCATTGCCGGCGATCGGCTGGCTGGCTGCGAAACCCTGGACAGCAAAGCAACTGTCGGGGATGTCGCCCAGAGGATTTACACGCTGAGGAACAAGGCCGACGTCCACACCCTCGATTGATCACGCTGACGCGCGCAAATGAACAGCGGATGTTCGCGGCCCTTTTCCAGATTCAACCGGGCAAGGTCGATCTGTCCTAGCAGCTCACGGGGCAACGGCGCGGCCGTGGTCCTTTCGAGGGAGACTTTCAACTCGGCCCCCGGCAATGCTTCAATCACTTGCCCGTGCGCCAGCAATTCTTCACCCGTCAGCGCTATCACCACCGTAGGCGCATGCACATAAGGTTGTGGCTCTGATGGGTCGCCCACTTTGATGTAATTGTCGATGCGGCTGTTGATCTGGATGTTGGCTCCAGCCAACTGTGACAGGTCGATTTCGATGCTGTCGGTATCGCCATTGGTATCAGTGCGAAAGGCCAGCCCTGTGGCGTCCTTACGCCATACGGTCTGCTCGGGATGGTCGAGGCCAAAGGCACGAAAATCCTTGATCACCGCACCGGTGACACGAATCTCGCCAGTCCAGTAAGCACCGCGATAGCGATCCTTGATTCGGGCACCGCCCAGCCGCAGACGAATGCGTTGACTGGAGAACCCCAGCTCCTGATGCAGGTTACGCGACCAAATCAGCGTTTCACCATCGAACAGATCGACCTGCTCCCAGCCCGCCTCGCCCAGCAGCCGATAGTCGAGCGTGGCATCCGAATCGGCAGTGAAGACTTCGCCCATGAAGTGCTTGCCCTGACGCAGGCTGGCAAACGAACGCTCACCGGTCGTGGCAAAGGTGCGGCGCGCGCGAAGCGCCTTGCCGACGCTGGCACGATCAAAACCATCGGCTATGACGCCGGTCAGCCCACCACGAGAGCCGAACACGGCCGTGGCGGGAACACCGCCGCCGCAGCGCCCTTGATGCTCATCGCTGTTGGCCGCAGCGCCGACCCGATAACCACGCGCCAGCGCTTCGGCGTAAACCCAATGGAACTGGCCCCAGGCCGAGCCGACTTCGATCAACCGCTCCAGCTCCGGATGGTGCCAGTCGAGGTTGCAGCGTCGCCCGCCCACATGCGGCATCATCAGGTGGCCTTCGGGATCCTTGGCGTACGCCGCGTACAGCTCATCCACCGGCCAGGCGCCCGGTTTAATGGTGCCCGCGGTGAACTCGTTCCATTCGAAAGAACGGACCAGCCGACCTTGATTGTCAAAGGGGAACTCCGGTTTTCGGTCATGCAGGAACACCACGTTACGGTCGCCGCCCGCGCAAGAGTTTCCGCACCATTCAGTGCCGGGGTAGCAGACGAACCGGCCAGGCTCGTTCAGTTCATGAATCAGCTTGACCGCCTGATCCCAGCGCTGCTCGGTGATGTTGAAGTCGTTGGCGGTGTAGCCGAGCACATCGAGCCCGGCGACGTCGCGACCGTAGCTGAGGTTGTACAGGGTGTCGTTGGTGCCCACCGTGTCGTCGGAATGCACATGCAGGTCGGCGTACAGCGGACGCAATGCCTTTCCTGCCTGATCGACGGTGACGAACGCCTGAGCCGTGCTCACAAATGGCGCGTCAACCTTGGCCGACAGGCGCCATTCACCCAGCGCATCCAGTTCGAGACCGCTCAAACGAGTGATCGCCCATCCTTCGGCGGCCAAGGTAAACGGCTGGTGACGCTCGATCCCTTCAGGGTCGACAAGGGTCAGGAGGCCCGTCAGTGGCAGGTTGCGGCAGGTATTGCCCCAGGCATCGTCGACCCTGAGCAGCACGTCGAATGCTTCACTCGCACTGACCAACCGAGGCACGATCACCTGCACCGTCTGCGGCGGGCCCGGCACGATATTCAGCAAGGGATCTCCTGGTACTTCAGCAAATTTCGAACTGCCCAGTGGGTCGATGAACAGACGGAAGCGGAACTCTTTTTCAACAAAACTCTGCACCCGTGTCCCCGCACCGCCCTGCCGACGATCCCCCAGGCGAATAGTGATTTTATCGCCCGGGTTCAGGTAGCCGTCGATGATGTCGATGATGATCGCTTTCTGAAACGGTCGCTCATGGCCCTTCTGGTCGAACCGCACTTTCAGGTGTTGCACCGTGGCCTGGCTCTGACCGGGCGCCAGTTCGCCAGCCTGATATTCGGCGCTGACATAGTTGGGTCCGGTCGGGTTCGAGGTCTGGAACAGCGCCCAGTCAGAGTAGAACTTGAACGCCAGCTTCAACCAGGCGCCATCGGCCAGACCGCTGCCGCCGACCTCATAGACCAGGGTGATTTCATCCCATTGGCCGGCGATCAGGGTGTCACGGTCGCAGCTGATACTGCCCAGGAACGGGCGTTTCTTGTTTCGTTCGTACAGGCCTTGCGGAGCAATATAATGCCCGGCTTCGCGGGGATCGAAAGCGTTACTCACATGACACCTCGGTAGTGGTCCACTGAAGGTTTGGGGTGGTTCGAAAGAAAATCCGCAGACTCATTGCACTCGCCATTTCTGGTAGTGCCGCTCGATGCGCCTGAACACAAAGCTTTCCATCAGCCAGGCAATCAGCCCGATCAGAACAATGCCCAGCAACACCTGGCTGCTGTTGCCGATCTGGCCGCCCATCGACACCATCCAGCCGATGCCTTGCGACGCCCCGATCATTTCCGCAGCGACCAGCGCCCTCCAGCCTTGGCTGAAGCCGATGCGCAAAGCAGCCGTCACGAAGGGCAACGAGGCTGGCAAATAGACGTGGGCCAGCAACTGCCAGGGATTGGCGCCCAAGGTGCGGGCCGCGCGGACTTCACCGCCACCAATGCTCTGCACGCCCTCCTGAATGGTTACCGCCATGGGAAACACCGCCGCGATGAAGATCACCAGCACGATGGCGAAATAGCCCAAGCCAAAAACGATCATGATCAACGGCGCCCAGGCGATGGGCGGGATGGCCATGAACAGGCTGTTGAGCGGCGAGACGAAATCGCGAAAACGCCGGGACAGACCACCGGCAGTGCCCAGCAGAATCGCGACGATCACTGCAGCGCAGAAACCACCGACCTCTTCCAGAACGCTGGCTCTGACTTGCAGCCAGAGGGAACCATCACCCAGCCAGCGAACAGCCTCGCGGGCGACATCCCAGGGCTGGGGCAGGACGTAGGTCGGAAAGCGGCTGGCCAGCGCCATCCATATCAGTAGCAGGAATGGCAACGACGCCCATCCCCAGTTCAGTTTTGGCAGGGACATGACAGACTCAGCGCGAGGCTTTTTCCAGGTAGGAGGTGTCCACGATCTGTTCGGTCTTGAGCGTGGTATCGATAAAACCCAGGTCGTGGGAGTCATTCATCAAGCGCTGGATGAACTGAATGTCAGAAGGCTGCAAGTCAGCCGACCAGCCCAGTCGCGTGCGTGCCTGAGCAACGATCGCTTCCGGGGCGATGGTCTGGCCGTCCGTTCCCTGTATCGGCTCAAGCTTGAACGCCTCGGCGATGATCCGGTTCGACTCGGCGGGATGCTCGTTGAGGAAAGCGATGGCCTTGCGGTGCGCGCGCAGCAGTTTCACCACGTCGTCCGGCCGCTCCTGCAAGGTTTTGGGCAGCGCGATGACCACGTACCACGGGTATTGGGGTAGCGCCTGGTTCACATCGAGCAGGATCCGGCTCGACCCGCGCAGCAACGCCTGGCTGACAAAGGGCTCCCAGGAAAACGCGGCGTCGACGATCCCTCGATCCAGCGCCGCATTCATATTGCCCGGTGGCATATCGATGATGTCCAGGTCCTTGTCAGGATTGAGCCCAGCCTTTTCCTTCAGCACATAACCGCGCAACAACACGTCCATGCCACTGCCTTTCTTGACGCCCGCCAGTTTCTTGCCCTTGAGCTCGTCGAGGTGGGTGATCGGGCTGTTGCTGTTGACGATGACCGCGGCCTGACCGTAGTTGACCTTGGCCAGAATCCGGCTTTGCAAGCCCCGTGAAAACCATTGATACACCGGTGGCGTACCGACATACGCAACATCCAGTTCACCCGCCGCCAGCGCCTGCTGAATCACCGGACCATCGCCCAACGCCTTGAGGTCTACAGTCAGGCCCTCTTCGCGGTAAAAACCTTGCTTGTCGGCAATCAATGCCGGGGCGTTGGCCATGGCGAAGACATAACCCACACGCAGCGGTTTCTCATCGTCGGCCATGGCAAACGTGCTGCTTGCCGCTGCGGCAACAGACAATGAAAGGGCAAGCAGCGTACGTTTAATCATGCGATCAACTCAGGTTGGCGGGTGGGCAAAACGACAGCGCTGGACGTTTCCATGACTTGGGAAATGCGCTCCATCAGCTCATTGCGATAGTCCAGAAAGGCCGGCAAGCGGCGAGTCTTCAGATTAAAGCGAGGGCGCGGCAGAGTGATCTTCAGCTCGCTATGGATACCACCGGGGGCGATGTTCAAGACAATGACGCGATCTGCCAGAAACACCGCTTCGTCGATATCGTGGGTGATAAACAGCACCGTCTGACCCAGCTCGGCCCAGATCCGCAGGGTTTCTTCATTCATGCTGTTGCGACTGATGGCGTCCAGCGCAGCGAACGGCTCGTCCATCAGCAATACGCTGGGTTCGAGCGCCAGAGTCCTGGCCAGTGAGACCCGCTGCTGCATGCCGCCGGACAGCTGATGCGGCAAGCGCTGCGCGGCATGCTCCAGCCCGACCAGACGCAGGTAGCGCAGGGCTTGGGCGTGCTGCTCCAGTTCGCTGGTTTCAGCGGCCATTCGCAAACCGAAACGGACGTTTTCCAAGGCGCTCAACCAGGGAAACAGCTGTGGCGACTGAAACACGTAGCCCAGCTCCGAACGCTCCGGTCGCACGGCGGTCTGGTTGATGCGGACCTGACCGCTCTCGGGTTGCTGAAAACCTGACAACAGGTTCAGCAGTGTGGTTTTCCCGCAACCGGACGGGCCCAGAATCGCGACGAACTCTCCAGGCCTGGCGTTCAGGCTGAACGAGGAAAATACGCGATGCCCATTGGGGTAGCTGAAACTGATGTCATCGACCGTCAGTGCGTCAGCTTGCTGATGTGTATAAGGATTGGTTTCAGGCATGGCAAGTGAGGTCAGGTCGTTTACAATGGGAATACCTGACATAATACGTATTAATACAAGTAGTCCCAATAACCTATTTTTATAACCTTAGAAGTGAAGGCTCAAGGCCCTACCCGCCCCGCTTCTCTGGTAATGGAATCCACCCGTGTCCATGCCCATTTTTCGCGACAGCACGACCTCGCTCTACGAACAGATCGCCCACCAGCTGCTCGAAGAAATTCAACGTGGCGATTACGAACCCACCGGCAAACTTCCGTCAGAAGCGGAGTTGGGAAAACGCTTTGCGGTCAGCCGCGTCACGGTTCGGCTGGCGGTGGGTAAGCTCAGTGACGACGGGGTCGTGGAACGCAAACAAGGCAAAGGCACCTTTGTTGCCGCCAAACAGGTTCGCCATGACCTCGATGCATTGCGCAGTTTTCACGAAGCCTTATTGCTACAGGGTCTCAAGCCAGGCATGCGTGTTATCAGCCATGACTTGCAGCCAGTGCCGGACCTGCTGCGCACCCTGTTTGGCGACGCTGACGAGTGTCTGTTTCTGCAGCGGCTGCATTTTGTTGACGACGAACCCATCGCATTGGGACGCAGTCATCTGCCTGCCGAGATGGCTGACGTGATATGGACTGAAGTCGAGCATCGCCCGATTTACTCCATTCTCGAGTCAATCACCGGCTCGGCGGTGGCCCGCGCCGACCTGGCAATTCGTGCGCAAGAGGCCGACAAAAGTCTGGCCAGCGCCCTGCAGGTCAAACGCGGAGCTGCACTGCTGGTGATGGAGCGGACATCCTGGTTTGCCAATGGCCAGTGCTGCGACCGTACGACCTTTTTTATCCGGCCGGAGCGCTATGCATTCGTTCTCAGTGGCGTCTTCAAGAACACTCGGACAACGGATCCTGTCCTGACGCCATAACAGCCCCCTCCCTGTTGGGGACGATAGGGTTACCCAGTGCGGTGAGAAATTTCATTGCAGCGTGTTCAAGTTGTGAAATACCGGGTTCTTCCACCGGGAAGTGCCCGCAGTTTTCAAGCATCACCAATTCTTTCTCCCCCCTTAGACGGTTAAAGAAAGGCAGACTTGAGTCGATGCTGGTCCAGCGATCATTGGCAGGATGGACCAACAAGACAGGACACTTATCGAACTGCTCAGGCTCGATGTCCGGTGTTGTTGTAAATATCGAGTGCATGAAGTTGATCGGCACGCGGACGGCACCGCCACAAGGATCTCTGGCGATGAGGCGGTTCAGCACCGGGTTGTTCGACATGGCATCCATTCTGGTAAACCACTTCACAGGCAGTCGGAGTTTACCGATGAGAGGCGTCAGGTAAGGCATCAGGGGCATCATGGTGTAGCGCACGACTGCGTTGCGTGCGAACTGCCGCTTTACCCGTGATGATCGTGGGTCGGCCAGGGTCGTCGCAATGATTCCGCAGATCAGCTTCTCGTCCATTCGCGCAGCGCATAGATAAGCCAAATAGCCGCCCAAACTACCACCGCATAGAACGACACGCCGGCCATTGCGACGAAATTCGGTAGCCGCAATGTCACATATAAGATCGACCCATGCCTCATAGGAGACTATTGCACCCTGCGCTTGACTAAGACCGTATCCAGGGAGATCCGGAATGATGACTTCGTAGCCGCCAGCGTGCAGCAGGCGTCCTATCGGTGCTAATAACCTACTGTAACCCCCGCCCCCGTGAATCACGATGATCGTCAACGGCGACGTTGCGCAGAGGAACCGATCCAGGTGAATCGACGCGTTGCGCCAGGAATACCACGCTTCATCCGGCGCATTGTCGGTCGTTATCTGCGCGCGTGCGGGGAAGAAGGCTTGATACTGCTTCCAATATGTTTGGACCTCATAATGTTGATCTGTCTTCAACCTCTGGCTCCGCTTCGCCTTTCATAATAGGGTGATCAATACCCCATGAATCATAAGCGCCAACCATCAACCTGCCTACTTACTGTCTGGAGCGTCCCTGGTGATAACCTGCCACGTTAAATATGTCATTGATCCCTACCAGCTTGACGATTTCGAAAGCTATTCAAAAGCCTGGATAAAAGTTGTCGAGCGCTTGGGTGGGACTCATCACGGGTATTTCCTGCCCTCCGAAGGCGCCAGCAATATCGCTTACTGCCTGTTCAGCTTTCCTTCCCTGGCTGACTATGAATCCTACCGTCACATCGCTGTCAGTGACTCAGAGAGCAAGGCGCTGGTAGCTTCGGTTGTAGAGAAGAAATTCATTCTCAACTATGAGCGCACTTTTCTACGTCCCGTGCTGGCCTGAGCCTCACATCCCCTCTTTCCTGTGGAAGCTTTCATGCAGATAAACGACATTCCGTTCGGCATCACCGACTGGTCACAGATCGAAAAAATCGAACACAAGGGAGAACGGGGATTCGCCTACTGGCGTACCCGGCAATTCGGGTCGATGCGGGTGCGCATGGTCGAGTACACACCGGGCTACCTGGCTGACCATTGGTGCGTCAAAGGCCACATCCTATTCTGCCTGGAGGGCGAACTGCATACGGAACTTGAGGATGGTCGCCAATTCACTCTGACGGCGGGCATGAGCTATCAGGTGGCCGATGATGCGGAGCCGCATCGCTCCTCCTCCGAACAGGGTGCGCGGCTGTTTATTGTCGATTGATCACTTGCGCAGGCGCCAACTGCCAGGTGATGAGGCCAACCTCCAAAGGAACGATCAGCCCTGCCAGCGGGTTATTTAATGCTTGAGGAACCTGCGTTCACCACCAGCAACAGCCCCTCGGAGGGCGGACGCAATGAGACAAGTGCCTGATCATCCATGCGACCTCCTGGGACCGTCATCGAAGACCCTCTATTGAGACAGAATCACTTTTATGGCCTTTTCTTTCGCCGCGTTGGCAAAGACCTCATAGGCTTGCAGGATGTCGTCGAGTTTGAAGCGATGCGTGATGAGCTGACCCGGTTCTATTTTTCCGGACTGAACCGTTTTCAATAACATCGGAGTGGTATTGGTATTGACCAGACCGGTGGAGATATTGATGTTTTGAATCCACAGCTTTTCCAGATGCAGTTCCACACTTTTGCCATGCACACCGACGTTGGCGATATGCCCACCCGGAGCAATCACCTGCTGACAGGTGTCGAAGGACGCGGGAATGCCGACCGCTTCAATGGCCACATCCACGCCAATGCCATCGGTCAACTCGAAGATCCGCTCGACCGCGTTTTCCACGTTGATGTCTATGGTGTGCGTGGCGCCAAATTTTTTCGCGACTTCCAGTCGATTTGGGTCGGCATCCACCACGATCAGCATGGCGGGAGAATAGAACTGGGCGGTGAGCAAGGCGGCCAATCCGACCGGACCGGCACCCACCACCACAACGGAATCACCCGGTTTTACCTTCCCCGACAGTACCCCTATCTCGAAACCGGTGGGTAGGATATCGCTCAACATGACCAGTGCTTCTTCATCCGCCCCGGCAGGAATCGGGTACAAGCTATTGTCCGCGTGAGGAATTCGCACCTGTTGCGCCTGGGTACCGTCGATCATATGACCCAGAATCCAGCCGCCATCAGCACAATGCGAATACAGCTGACGCTTGCAGTTGGCGCAACTGCCGCAGGAGGTGACACACGAAATCAGGACATGATCGCCCTGTTTGAAATTGCGTACGGCCGAACCGACTGCCTCCACCACACCGACACCCTCATGGCCCAAGGTCCGACCTTTCGTCACCGAGGGGACATCACCTTTGAGGATATGCAGGTCAGTACCACAAATAGTGGTGTGGGTGATTCGCACGACAGCGTCCGTGGGCTTTTCGACCACGGGGCTTTGTTTGTCCTCCCAGGATTTCTCGCCAGGACCTTGATAAACGAGCGCTTTCACAATTGTCACTCCTCAACTAAGACGCAAACCATCCAGTCGGGCGCATAGCCGATACGTCACCTGGACACTTGGGTTTCCGAGTACAAACTCCTATCAAACAACGCATAAGCCGTTGAAAAATAATGAATAAATGTTGTTAAGTTTCCAGCCAAACGCTGACCCTCTGTAGGAGCTGACTTGTCTGCGATCGGCTGCGAAGCAGTCGCAAAATGGCTGGACACGATATCGCTGGAAGGTCCTTCGGCCCTTATCGCAGACAAGTCAGCTCCTACGCCCTTCGGGCAGAATCGAGACCGAGTTTGCTGCACGACAGCGCAGCGTCGAAGACGGGGCGGAATCTTCCAAGTACCAACACCGCTAAAGGGGCATGCCTCACCCCTTCATCGAACTGAAAACCCGAATTTTACGTGCAACACAGGCCCCTACTTATAGCAGGCTGATTGTTTCAATCGTTGACGTGGGTCATGGGGAGCCTCTTTGCGAGTGCAGTTTTGCGCAAGCCCCAGCGCAAAGCCGTGATTGCCCAATTGAGAACGGACACGGTCAGAATTGTATAAAGCAGGACTGACATTCCGTAGGTGACAATCACTTTGCCCGCCAACAACGGGAAACCGAACACACCTACGACATATGAAAGGCTGAAAAGCAGCAACGATTGGGAAGTAAGCCCCATTGGCGCCTCGTTGGCCGCCAGGCCGTTGATGACCGAATAAGTAAGTCCGTAACCCACCCCCAGAGTGACGGCCGCCAGCAGATAGCTGAATGGCGACCCGACCGAAAAGATAAACATCAGAATCGAGATCACCGTCAACGCGGTCAACACACAGGAGGTGACATACGGATCGCGATTGACGATAAAGCCAGCGATCAACAGGCGGCAGGAAATGGCGGCGCACATGAACCCGAGGAAAAACAGCGAGTAATCCAGACTGTGCAAAGCGGCGTAGGACGTCTGGAAACTGGAAAGCCCCCCAAAAATGCAACCGCCCAGCCCCACCATGATAATTGCGAAGACGGCCTTGGAGCTCATGACAGCGCCAACCGCAGCTCCCGAAATCTTGCAAACCGCGACGGTACCCAGTGTGGATTGCTGACGTTTTATGAGTGGCCCAAGGAAGAAGAACACCGCCCCACCGACCAGACTGGCTGCCGCGGCGACATAAAAAGCCGATTCAACCGAATACCCTAGCGCAGTAGTGGCGCGCCCTACCATGGGGCCTGTGCCGATCCCGGCCATCATGCTGCCCGAGAGCAAGGCAAAATATTGAACTCGCCGTGCTGGCTCGATAATCATTGCCACGATGATCGGGCCCAACGCGTAGAAAACGCCCCAACCAAACCCCAGGACCAGACCGAACGCCATCAGCGTAGTACCGAACGAAGGCGTCGAAGCAAAACCCAGACAGGCGATGGCGAGGAATAACCCACTGCCTGCAATGGCCTTGGGTGCACCCATCAGATCAGTCAAATGCCCGGAAAAGATCACGGCAACTAGCGTACTCAGCATTGCTACGGAAATAACAGTGCCGGCGTCGGCCTCACTTCCTCCATGCGAGCCGAGCATGAGCGCCAGTAAAAAGAGCATGCCATACGACATTGACAGCAGATAACTGCCTAGGCAAAAAAAGCCGAACAGGCCTTTCAACGGCAACGCACTTCCCGGCGGACGGTCGATCATGACCGTTCGCTTTGGATCGAAAGCAAGCTGACTGAGAGGGGCATGACTTCATCCTGAGCAGGTGAAAAGTAACTAAAAATATCAAATTGGCTTGCAGATCCAGTCATACAGTTCACTTGTATTCCTACACAACACTTCACAATGTTAGAAATAGTCAGAAAATTATTCGTCAATAAAACGTCGTATTTTGACACCTAGAAAGAACATTTCTATGGATCGTCAAACACTTGACACAATTCCATATTTTGACAATCATGCCTGTTGCGACGAGATCGTTTTCCTTACACATAAAAATGTGATGGCAATTTTCTCTAGCGAAAATTTGTTCGATTTGCAGTACGCCGAAAAAGGAAGTCCAGCGTTTTCTATCTATTTGCGACCGAACCGGGAACACCCGGTGGTGCGGCGAGGGATGTTAATGCGTGCTAAATCGATAGACAGCCTGTTTCAGTCCCTCGGCGTGCGGGTTGACGACACCTATGGCCTCATGCGCACGGAGTCGAAGGGCTCATGCGCATAGCTCTGATCATTCCCACCCGCAATGCGGCGATGCATCTCGACCGGTTGTTACCCGCGCTTGCCGCGCAAATGCTGCAACCGGACACGGTACTGGTGGTGGATAGCAGCTCTCACGACGCTACCGTCAGTCGGTTTCGCGATTTTGGCGCCCGGGTCGAAATGATTGAAGCAGCGGCGTTCAATCATGGTGGCACGCGCCGCTGGGCCAGCCAGCAGGTAGACGCCGATGTACTGATCTTTCTTACCCAGGATGCGATCCCGGCCACCCCGCAGACGTTCGCCAATCTGTTCGACGAGCTGCAAGTAGACCCTCGAATTGGTGTCGCCTACGGCCGGCAACTGCCGCGCCCCGGTGCAGGTGTGCTGGAGGCTCAGTCACGATACTTCAATTACCCGGATCAAAGCCGCAGTAAAAGCCTGGCCGATGCCCCCGAACTGGGAATCAAGACCTGCTTTAGCTCGGACTCATTTTCGATCTACCGACGCTCCGCGCTGGAGGCCGTCGGTGGCTTCCCTATGGATGTTATCGGCAGTGAGGACGCCTATGTGGCCGCCCGCATGCTCATCAACGGACGCCTTGTACGCTACGCTGCAAGTGCATGCGTCGAACATTCTCACGGGTACAGCCTGATCGACGAATTTCGCCGCTATTTCGATATTGGCGTGTTCTACGGTCGCGAGGAGTGGATTTGTCAGACGTTTGGCGATGCGAGCGGCGAAGGCAAACGATACGTGCTCGCTGAATTATGCGCACTTCGTGAGGCCGGCGCGTTGCACCGAGTACCGGAAGCGCTGTTGCGCACCATACTGAAGTTGCTGGGCTTTCGCCTCGGCCACTATGAAAGGCATCTACCGACGAGATTCAAGCGCCGCCTCAGTATGTTTTCCAACTATTGGACGTGAGCTGTTAATGATGACTATTAACCTGCGTTACCGGCTTTGTCTGTTGAGCATTCTGACCGCCTCGATACTGCTCGGCGGCTGCTCGACCCCCGCGCATGTCGCGCTTCCGGACAGTAAAACGCTCCAGGCCGGTCATCAGGCAGCCCTGACGCTCGCCCAACTGCCGCCCGCCCAAGTGCTGATCCAGGCCGGTGACACTCTTCGCATCGTTCGCGATGCCCAGGAACCGGTCAACGCCCCCGATGACATGAATTTGTTCGTGGTGCGCCCTGACGGTTTTATCTCGATGCCCTATGTCGGGCGGATCAAGGCAGCCCAGCGGACGCCGGAAGACCTTGGCCAGGAGATCAGCCAGAGAAACACACGCACCTTTCGTGAACCCAACGTGACCGTGAACATCGCAGTTGCCCCGAGCAACCGTGTATTCGTCGGCGGCGCAGTGGTCAATCCGGCCTTTTTCAACCTGGCCGGCGCCGTTTCAGTCGAGCAGGCGCTCTTCAGCTCCGGCGGCGTGTTGTCCTCGGCTGACAGCTCCAACATCGCCCTGCTGCGCGTCGGCAGCGACGGCCGCTACAAAATGTATTTCATCGACCTGAGCATGATGCTCAAAGACCCGCAGCATCCGGTGGTGACCTTGCAACGTGGTGACCTGATCTACGTGCCGCAGTCGACGATCGGCAGCACGGTTGAAGCCGTCGACATGTACTTCACCAAGCTGTTCCCGATCAACAAGGGGATTAGCATGGGCTTCAACTACGAACTCAACCAGCAGAGCACGAGCACGACCGTAAGAAATACAACTACACCTTAATGAGCTGCACTTGACCATGCCTTCTCTGGTCAGTTTTCACCGCATTATCAACGGAGTGAGCCTGTGATCGAAATACGTTCCCTACGCGACCTGCTGCGGTTGTTTTTCATCTTCCGCCGTGAGTTCAAACTGGCGTTGATCACCACCATCGTGATCGCCGTATTGGGCGCGTTCCTCTTGCCGGCGCGTTACGAGTCCAATGCGCGACTGCTGGTCAAGCCCGGTCGCGAAAGCACCACGGTGCCTATCGAGGCCGGTAGTCGACAGCCCCTGGTTGCCTCGGGCACCCAGCATGACCCGATCGTCGATGAAGAGAAGATGCTCACCGGTCGCCCCATCGTGCACCTGGTCGCCGAGCGCTACCTGGAGATGGCGAATACATCGCCGCAAGGTGTCTGGAAAACCATCAAGTTCTACATCAAGAAAGCCGAAGGCGCAGTGATCGAAGCCGTGCGTAGCCTCTTGCAGCTGTTCGGTATCCTCGAAGAGCAAAGCGACCTCGAACGCCTGGCGAGCCTGTTGGAAAAGAACTTTACCGCCAGCCATGAAGTCGGCTCTTCGGTGATCGAAATCAGCTTTACCTGGGATGACCCGGTCATCGCTCAGAAAGTCGTCGAGACCTGGGTCAACGCTTACCTTGAGGAGCGGGCTCGCGCGCTAGGCCGCAAAAGCCTCTATGCCTTCTATGAAACCGAGAGCAACAAGGTCGCCAACCAGATTCAAACCCTCAGGCAACAGTTGCAGGGCCGCTTGAAACAGATCGACTCGGTCAGCGTTGAGGCGCGGCTGAAGAACCTGACCAACCAAATCGATCGGATTACCGACGCCAGGGTCCACGCACTGAATCAGTTGGCTGGCCTCTGGAACTTTCTGAACAGCGCCCACGATCAACTCAGAAATCAGCCAATGGAAATGGTCACTTCCCGCGAGACCAGTCTCAACCCTACTCAGCTCGACCTCAAACGCCAGCTCAATACGCTGCAAGTCGAGCGCGCACGTCTTTTGCGTACCTATCTGCCAGAAGCCAAAACGGTACAAGAGATAGAACAGAACATCAGCGACCTGGAAGCGTTGAGCGACAAGGCGGCGACACGTCTGGAGCGCGCGCAGAACTCTGCGCCTAACAGCCTCGCCATGAACGTCAAGCAACAGATCATCGATGCCGAATTGCAAGAACAGCAATTGACCGGGCAAATCGGTGGTTATGACCAAACCCTGGCTGGACTGCGCCAGGATCGGGACCAAGTGATGACCGATGAGCCCGAACTCAACCGCCTCACGCTGCAACTGACTACCGCTGAAAAAAGTTTCGCGCTGTATTCCGAGAACCTCGAACAGGCACGTATCGACCAGGCGCTGGATACCAGCCAGATCAGCAACATCGCACTGATTGAACTGGCCACCTTTAACCCGACACGGGTTTTCCCCAAGAGCCTGATGATTCTGCTGTTTGCGATTCCCGCCGGCATCGCGGTGGGCTTGCTGACCATTTATGTCTGCTACCTGTTGGACCAGCGCATCCACGATGGTGCGCGCCTGCAAGAGATTTTCCACGTGCCACTGTGGGGCAGCGTGCCGGACATCGAGGACAGAACACCCGCAAGCAACAACCAGCTGACCGCGAGCATCTACCGGATTTACGGCTTGTTGCCGATCGAGCGTATCGAAACCGAAGGATTGGCGATTGGCTTGACCTCGGCGCGGCACGGTGAAGGCGTCAGTTTTATCATCCAGCAATTGCACCGACTGCTCCAGGAGCGTGGCCACACCGTCAAGCTGAACACCGTCGGCCCGGCGCTGCCTGGTGAAGTGTTGCTGTTGGACGCCTCGGCGTTGCTGTCCAATCAGGAAGCATTTCTGATCCTGCGCCGCGCCGACCTGATCGCCCTGGTGATTGAGGCGCGTACCAGTACCGTGCCGATGATCGAGAACGCCCTTTCACTGCTGCTCACCGCGTTCAAGAAAGTCGATGGGATTATTCTCAACCGTCGTCGCTTCGAAGTGCCAGCCAACGTCCTTGCATGGATCAACCAATGGCATGGAGCGGCCTGATGCGGATCGCGCTGCTGGCTCCATTGCCACCGGATCAAACCGGCATCGCCGACTACGCCGCGCATTTCAGGAACGCGCTGCGGGGGATCGGGATCGAAGTGGTCACCCCACTTGCAGGCTGTCATGACCCGGTCGAGCAGCGAAACCGTTTGCAAGCGTTCGATTGGACCAGCGTCGACCTCGTGCATGCCGAGCTCGGCGGCGGGCGCTTTGGCGAGTTCCAGGCCTTGACCTACCTCAGCCGGCAGCTACCGCGACTGCCGTTGACCGCCACTGTGCATGATCCAGAACGGCTGATCTGGCATCGCGCAAGATTGTTCTGGCCATTGACCCTGCTTGAGCGTCTGCCGCACCCTCTGCCTCAGGCGGCGGCGCTGCTCGCCGACCCGCTGACCCTGTATGAAGAACGCCAATTGGCCAGACATATGAGCCGCCTGATCACCCTGACCCGCCTTGGCGCCGACTGCCTGCGCCAGCGCATGGGCCTGCGCGCCGACCAGGTGGCGGTGATTGCCATCGGCAATCTGCCCATTCCGGCAGTTGCCTTGCCGGTGCCGGAGCCATTGCGCCTGTTGTACTTTGGCTTCATCTACCGAGGCAAGGGTATTGAAGACCTGCTGCAAGCCTTCGCGCAAACCCTCACGAGCAACCCTCAATGCGTGGGTCATGTACGCCTCACGCTCGCTGGCGGAGCCGCGCCAGACATGAAGTCCGACCCGGCGGGCAACTACCTGACCGGATTGCGTCGACGAATTCACGAATTGAAGCTTGAAGACGCGGTGGACTGGCAGCTGAATCTGCCTTCCGATGACATCGCCAGCACCATCCAGGCTCACCATGTGATGGTATTGCCCTACCGCGAATCGAAAAAGCTCGGCTGGCTAGGCGCAATGCGCAGCACCAGCAGCGCCCTGTCCTGGGCCAATGCTTGCGGTCGCGGCGTGATCACCTCGGATGCGCGCGCCTTCGCAGAAGAAGTCGCTGGCGGCAACGGGATCACTTACCCACAGGGAAACGTCGAGGCGCTGAGCAACTGCCTGACGCGCCTAGTGCTTGATCCCCAACTGGCCCGTCAATGGGCGGCCAAGGCCAACAACATCGGCCAACAACGGCAGTGGCCGGAAACGGCCAGGCGGTTTGCCGACCTGTTCAATGCCGCCTGTGGAGGGCTGGCTCAATGACCCTGCGCGCCCTGTTTGGTGGTCTTCGCCCACTGCTGCGCTACTCACCTGTCGTGGCGATGCTGGCTCTATCCAGTGTATTGCTGCCAAGCGAATCGGCTGATGCCACCCCGGTGAACCTCGCCCCCCAAAAGACCCTGGTCTGGAAAGATTTCCTGGGGGTCAATGCGCATCTTTTGTGGTTCACCCCCGAGCAGTACCAGAAGCAGATCAGCCAGTACCAAAAGCTCGGGCTCGAATGGGTGCGTGTCGATCTGCACTGGAATCTCATTGAGCCCACCGAGGGCCACTACCGGCTGGACGAGCTTGACCAGTTGAACCAGACGCTCACCGCCTCGAAGCTCAAGTCCTTGTTCTATATGGTCGGCTCAGCACCCTTCAGCACGACCGCACCCGTCGGTGCGCCGTTCCAGGACCAATACCCGCCACGGGACCCTGCGGTGTATGCCCAAAGCATGGCGATGCTGGCCAGTCGTTACCCGAACATAGACGCCTGGCAGATCTGGAACGAACAGAACCTGCCCAACAACTGGCGCCCCAACGTAGATCCCGACGCCTACGGTCGGCTGCTGCTGGCGACCACCCAGGCCCTGCGTGTCGCGGCCCCGGACAAGACCCAAGTGATCGGAGGCATGGCTTTTTACAGCCAAATGCCCACCCATGGCGGTGCCCTGATGTTCGAGGCGCTCGGTCGACATGGTGTCCAGACACTGGGCGCGGTGGCGGCTTACCACCCTTACTCGATGACCCCGGAAACCGACGAACCCGGCAAGAATGAAGTGCTGTTGCGCGGCAACCAGCTCAACAACGTGCTGCATGACGCCGGCATCACCGATGTCTGGGCCACTGAATGGGGCTGGTCGAGTTACTCCGGCCCCAAGGAACTGCAGGACATCATCGGTCGCGATGGCCAGGCCGATTACACCCTGCGCCGCCTGGCGTTGATGAGCACCCAGGATTATCAGCGGATATTCCTGTTCGCGCTTTCCGATCTCGACAAACGCGCTACGGTGCGTGACCGAGATTACGGCCTGCTTGATCTCAACGGCGAGCCGAAGCCGGTGTATCAGGCACTTGCACGGTTTCTCGAGATTACCGGACCGACCCTGACACCTGGAACGACGCCGGTCCTGAGCGGCGCACCGAACACGCTTTACAGCGTGGCCTGGACGCGAGCGGACGGTAAGCACCTGTGGATGTTCTGGAGCGCCAGCGGTACCACATTGACGCTGCCAGAGGTTCCCGAGGCCGAGCTTTACGACCCCCTTACCGGAAAACATACAACGCTTCAGGGCAGCGATGGCATTCAGCCGATCGTTAAATCAACCTTGCAAATCCTGGTGTGGTAGCAAGCCCAGGCATGGAGCGCAGCACTTGAAGATTCTCTGGATCCTGCCCTACCTGCCCTGGCCAATGACCAGCGGCGGAAAGACCCGACAATTTCACTTGCTGCGTGCGCTAAGCGAACGGGGCCACCGTATTACGTTATTGGTGCAATCAAAGACTGCGGTCGATGCGCAGACGCGTGCTGCCCTCGATCCCCTGCTCGAACGCCTGGTGGTGTTGCCACGGCGCCCGCTCAAGCACCCGTTGACGCTGCTCGCCGCGCTGTTTGCGCCATGGCCGCTGCTGGCAACGGTCAATGGCCTGTCACGGGCGTTGCGCCAACAGTTCAACGAACTGCTGCTTGAGCCCTGGGATGTGATTCAGATCGAACACAGCTACAGCCTGCAACCCTATCTCGAACCCTTGATCCATCAAGCGAAGGGGTTTTTTCTGACCGAAACCAACCTGGAATCAAGCGTGGGCGGCGCCACCTATGGCCGCTTCCCGCGTTGGACAGATGCGTTCGTACGTTACGATCAACGACGCTACAAGCGCTGGGAATCCAAGGCTTTTGACACCGCCAGACAAATCATCGCGGTCACCGAGGCCGACGCCCAGGCCATGCGCAACCTGACGGCGACGCCGGTGAAAGTGGTGGTCAACGGCGTCGACAGCCGCAGCTTTCGCGAAATCCTGCCAGACCCGCAGAGCATGCGCGTGCTGTTCGTCGGCAACTACGAATACGCCCCCAACGTGGATGCGGTGCAATGGCTACTCGATGACATATTCCCCCGGGTCTGGGAAAACTGCCCCGGCGCTCGCATGGCGGTGGTGGGTTATGCGTTGCCTGAAACATGGCATGAGCGCTGGCCCGACAGCCGTATTGAATGGCTCGGTTTTGTCCCTGACCTGCGTGCCTTGCAAAGCCGTTGCGCGGTGTTTATCGCACCGCTTCGTCAAGGCGGCGGTTCCAAGCTTAAAGTGCTGGAAGCCATGGCCGCCGGCCTGCCGCTGGTGAGTACCGGGCAAGGCGCCTCTGGCCTTGCCGTCACGCCCGACGAACATTATCTGGCAGGCGAAAGCGCCGAAACCCTGGCCGACGCCGTTTTGCGCCTGCTCGCCGAGCCGACACTGGCGGCGAGCCTGGCCAAAGCCGCCCGAGACTATGCCCGCAGTCATCACGACTGGGAAATTGCCGCCAATGAACTGGAGAGCCTCTACCGCTCATGGCAGTCGCATCAGGAGAATCAAGCATGCGCATAGGCATCGATTATCGCGCCACGACGATCTCCCCCTGGTCTGGCATCTCCCGCCAGATCCAAGGGCTCGAGCAGGCGCTGCTGCAGCGCGCCGACACTGAGCTGGTGCTGTTCAGCGACGCCCCGCTGGATCACCCGCACCGTCAGAAGGCACACTGTCCGGAGTGGTACAGCCCAGTGCTGGGCCTGCAAAGACCGCAAATGCGCCTGCGCTTCGAGGGCAAATTTCTTCCAGCGCAGATGCACCGACAAGCCATCGACTTGTTCATCGCCACCGCCAATATGGGTTTGCCTATCGGACGCAAGCCGGCTGGCACGCGTTATGTGCTGGTCCTGCATGATCTGTTTCAACTGACCCAGCACAATTACCATCGCTCGCGATTCATCGCGCTGGCGTATCGGGTCATCGACGCGGCCTCCATCGCCTGGTCGATGTGGATCGCCGATCAGGTCTGGTGCCCATCACAATTTACCCGCAACGAAGCCGCCCGGCTGTTCCCCTGGGCCAAGGCGAAGCTTCGAGTGTTTAACCACCTGGTACCCGAATACCGCGAAGCGCCGGGTGAGCTACCCAGCGGCACGCCCGCCCGCTACTGGCTAGTGGTGGGTAGCCGCGAGCCGCGCAAGAACGTCGTGTTTTTCATCGAGAACTGGCATGCCTGTCGTCTGCAAAACCCACACGTGCCCGAGTTGGTGATAGTGGGTCATGCCGCCGATGTGCCGTCTGCACTGGCCGAGCTGCCGGGATTGCATTGGATCAGCGACCTGGAGGAGCCACAGTTGCAGGCCTTGTACGCCAATGCCGAGTGCCTCTGGCATCCGTCTTATGCAGAAGGCTTCGGCATGCCAGTGGTCGAGGCACTGAGCGTGGGTACGCCGGTGGCGGTTGCCCGGGGCTCGTCTCTGGACGAAGTGGCACCCCATTCGGCGCGGCGTTTCGACCCGCATGATGCCACCCAGCTCAAGACCGCGATGATTGAGCTGGCGCAATCCGATGCAGTGCCCGATCCGGAACCGCTGCGCGTCTGGGCACGCCAATTCGCCGAGCCGACCTACCGTCAGCGCCTGGACGCCTTACTCAAGGAGTTACATCGCTAATGCTGCCAGGAAAATTCGTCGGCGTCCTGCTTGGCCTGCTGTTCGGTGCGCTGCTCTGGACGCTCTCGCCGGCGAAAGTCATCCTGGTTGCCGCGGGCTTCGCTGCGGCGTTGACGTTAATGCGCAAGCCTCTCTGGGGCTTGCTTATCTTTGCCGTACTGGCCACCAGCATTCCCTACACCACGCTGGAGCTCGGCATCCGGACCACCCTCTGCGAAGCAGTACTGGGGCTGACGTGGGCAGGTGTATTCTGGCAATCCTTCATCGGCAAGACCCGCGGTTTTGTGCAGTGGCAGCCTACCGAGCGTGCCCTGGGCTGGTTGATGTTGTTCAGCGTAATCCCCTTCGTGGCCGGCATGATCGTTATCCGCGCCGAAGGCAACGGTCCGGTGAACTGGGTGCGCTGGATGATGAACTTGTCTTTGCTGTTTTTGGTGCCGCTGTTATTGCGCACTGATACCGACCGTGATCGGCTGGTCATCGCTTTACTGCTGGGCAACCTGGCCATGCTGCTGCTGTCGATCTTCATATTCCTCAAGTCGCCCAACGCGTTGTCGATGATCCCGATTCTCACCGACCTCAAGTACGCCCACCCGGAAGCGATACGGGACAACTTTTCGGGCAACTACCAGCGTATGGCTTCGCCTTGGATACATCCGAATGTCACCGGCGGCGTCCTGGTGTTATTCCTTCCCATGGCGCTGCTTTATGGCTTGACGCGATCGGGGCTGCGCCGCGCCCTCGGTATTGCGGTTGCGGTGCTCGGCTGCGTCGGCCTGTTGCTGAGCATTTCTCGCGGGGCAATTCTCGCCCTGGCACTGGTGCTCATCTGGCTGACCTCCAGGCGGGTGCCCTATAGCGGTCGGTTAATCGGCATCGGCATCGCGCTCACAGTGGCCCTGGTGCTGTTCTATCCGCCCCTGCAGACACGCCTGATGACCATATTTTCCGCCACCAATGCCAGTACCGAAATACGCTTCACTGAGTACGCGCGGTTCCCTGAGGTCATGGCACGCTATCCGCTGGGAATCGGTTTCAAGGTAGAACCGCCGGTGGCGGGGAGCGGACTGCCGGGCATCTCCAACCTGTGGCTGAACGTTGTCTACAAGATCGGTATTCCGGGCATGCTGCTGTTCATCAGCGTCACGCTGCTCTGGTGGCGTGAAATTCGGCCGATCGGGGAAATCCGTAAGATCACCCGCGAAAATTCGTTATGGCTGGGCTATATGGCCGGGATTCTGGCAGCGCTGTTGACCGGGATATTCGACCACTACTTCAGTTTCACTTTCGTACTTATCGGGCTGTTCTGGCTGCTGATGGGCCTCAGTTTGCAGCAGGTCCGCCTGAACCCGGCGATCACTCTCCCCTATATAGTGCCCAAGGATACTCGACGATGAAACACCGAGTCATTCACTCTTCAGATCTACCCCAGCGCCTGCCGACCCTCGCCGGCGAACTGGGGGTCAACGTGGAAGACCTGCAGGCGGCCTATGCCTGGGGTCTGGCCAACAATGTGCTGTTCGAGGATGGAGAAGGCGAACAGGCGCGCTACAGCATTTCGTCTCTGGATCTGGAGCGGCGCATCGAACACCCCCTGGCGCGGCGCCTATACCACCGTTTGAAGCAAGATCTTCCATGCACCCTGGTGCCGCTCTACGGCAAAAACTGGGTGACCCTCAAAGATCGCTGGCTACGCGCCTGGGAGCAGACCTACAACATCCTCATCAACAAGATTCCCAGCCATCATGTGCGCCTGGCCTGGCTGCGCCTGGGCGGCGCAAAAATCGGCAAAGGTTCGAGTATCTGGCGCAACACCGAAGTCCTCGGTGTCGAGAATCTGGTGATCGGCGTGGACAGCGTGATTGCCTGGCATTGCCAGATCGATGCCCGCGCTGGCGTGGTGATCGGCGACCACGTGGCGATCGCCTCCCATGTGCTGATACTCGCCGGCAGCCACGACCTCACCGCACCAGAGTTTTGGTCGATCGCCGGTCCGGTCTACATTGATGACTACGTCTGGATCGCCAGTCGCGCAATGATCGGCCACGGATTGCGCATCGGTCGTGGCGCGGTAGTGACCGCCAATACCCTGGTGGCGAAAAGCATCGCACCTTACAAGATCGTCGGCGGAAGCGGCGCCAAACTCATGGGTGAACGCCCACACGACCTGAACTACAAGGTGGGCGGCAAAGGCCTGCTCACCCTGTTTTACTGATGTTCGGCAGTACCCTTTGGCTGACCCTGGCGACCTTGGCCGGTCTGGTCGCGGGTTTCGCTCGCGAATGGCTACTGGTGGCGGCCTGGGGCGCGGGCAGCCGCAGCGACGCGTTTCTGGTTGCGGTGTTCATCCCCGAAGCACTGCGCATGACGCTCGCCGGTGGCCTGCTCGCCGCGGCGGCCCTGCCGCTCTATCAACAACGCGACGATGAGCATCGACGCGCCTGGCTCGCCGGCCTGACACCGCGTCTGCTGGGCCTTGGTCTGGCGCTGTATGCCCTGCTGGCATTGGGTGCCCCCCTGTGGGTGCGGCTGATTGGCCCCGGGCTCGACATCGATGCGCAAGCCCAGGCCACCGCCAACCTGCACTGGTTGGCGGCCAGCGCTCCAGGCCTGGTCATCCATGGGTTGTTCAGCATCCCCCTGCAGGCCCGACAACGCTTCGTCCTGCCTGGGCTTGGCTCGTTGCTGTTCAATCTTCCGCCCGTGCTCTATCTGTTTTTTCGTGGCCAGGCCAGCGTCAGCACCGAGTTGTCGATGGCCTGTTTTGTCGGCAGCCTGCTGATGTGCCTGCCCTTGTTACCCCCGATCTGGCAATCCGGCTGGCGGCCTTGGCGAATGCGTGGCGAAGCGCTGGCCGGGCGAGAGCTGCTCGAGCGCATCGGGCCGCTGTTGGTCAGCAATCTGGCGAGCCAGGGGCTGGCCCTGCTGGAACGGCTGATCGCCAGCTACCTCGGCGCAGGCGCAGTGACCTGGGTCAACCTGGCACGCAAGCTGATCAACTTGCCGATGATCGCATTGATGAGCCTCAACCAGGTGCTGCTCGGATTGATGAGCGGTGAACACGGCGAGCAGCGCCTAGCGTTGCTGCGACGCGGCCTGGACGCCTCGACCCTGCTGAGCCTGCCTGCCTCCCTGGGCCTGATTGGCGCCAGCCCGGCACTCATACGACTGCTATTGCCCGCGCAGGCCGCTGGCGGTCCACTGCCGGAGCTGCTTGGATGGTTCGCCACGCCGCTGATATTCGGCGCATGGAATGCCATGTTGGCGCGTTACTCCTATGCCGCTGGCGACACCCGAATGCCGCTGCACTGTGAGTTGCTCGGAAGTCTGTTCAACGCCGCCCTGCTCGCCCTGTTACCCGCCACCCTCGGCTTGCGCGGGATCCCATTGGCAGCGTTGGGGGGAGTGATCCTCACCAATCTGTTGCTCATGCAGCGCCAACAGTTGTTCGCACGGCTGGCCTGGCCGATGCAATGGGGCGCCAGCATTGTGCTGCTGAGCCTGGCGGCCTTGCTGCTGCATCCTCTGCGCGACTTGTGGCTGCAACTGGGTCTGAGCAGCGTGGCAGGCGTGCTGGCATTGCTCGGTCTTGGACTCTGGTTCAAGCCATGGAAAAGGTGAGCCACAACACGCTCAAGGAAGAAAACGGTAGCCAACACCGGTCTCGGTGACCAGGTGACGTGGCTGCGACGGGTCAGCTTCGATCTTCTTGCGCAGACCACCCATGAACACTCGCAGATACTGCGTGTCTGTTCCATGCATAGGTCCCCAGACCGCTTTGAGCAATTGAAGATGGGTCAGTACGCGGTCCGGATGGGCGCACAAATGAATCAGCAGGCGGTACTCCAATGGCGTCAGATGTACGGGGACGCCAGCGCGCTCCACGACGCGCCGCTCCATGTCGATCCGGACGTCACCAAAGGTCACGGTCGAGGAGCCTTCAACACTCTTCGTGCTCCGGCGCAACTGGGCCCGGACCCGCGCCAGCAGTTCACCGGTACCGAACGGCTTCACCAGATAGTCATCGGCACCGGTATCCAGCGCAAGGATCTTGGCGGACTCGGCACTGCGCGCCGACAAGACAATAATCGGAACGTGCGACCAGGTCCGCAGGTCGCGAATGAGGTCGACGCCATCGCCGTCAGGCAGCCCGAGATCCAGCACGATCAGGTCGGGACGTCGTGTTCCGGCTTCGATAAGACCGCGCTGAAGCGAGTCTGCCTCGTACACCACCAGGCCCTCGGCCTGAAGCGCCATGCGCACGAAGCGGCGGATTTCGGCTTCGTCCTCGACGATCAGGACATGCAGCGCCGTTTCGCTCATGGTTGGCCCTCGTCCGTCTGCTCCGACGGCGGTTCGATGATCGGTGGCTCTCCGCGTGGCAAACACAGGGTGAAGCGCGCACCGCCATCCGGACGTGTGACGCCGCGAATCGCTCCTCCATGAGCCTGGGCGATGGCTCGGCTGATGGCAAGGCCCAGGCCGACGCCTGGTATCGCGCTTTCCTTTTTGCCGCGCTCGAACTTGCTGAATATCGCTTCCTCGTGCCCCCGCGGTATTCCAGGACCATAGTCGTCGACCCATAACTCAACGGTGTCACCGCTGGCCTCGGCACCCATTCTGATGGGCGTATCGGGAGGGGTGTACTTGCCAGCATTCTCTAGCAAATTGACGAGTATGCGTTCGATCAGAACCGAGTCGATTTTCACCAGCGGCAGGTCTTCAGGAAGCGCAACCTGCACGGGGCGTGATCCCAACGCCGGACGAATGGCCCGCAGCGAGCTACCCACTACTTCCTCCAGAGGCTGCCACTGGAGATTCAGCTCAACAGCACCGGATTCGAGCCGCGCCATGTCGAGCAGATTGTTAACCAGAACGTTCATGCGCAGCGCTGATTCACGTATCGCATGGGCGATCTCAACCGGCTCGCCGCTCAACGGAGGCTTGGTCAGCGTCAGGGTCTCTGCCAAGCCGACCATCGCCGCGAGGGGGGTTCGCAGATCGTGCGAGATCGCCGCGAGCAGCGAGTTGCGCAGGCGTTCCGACTCCATCTGAACCGTGGTGTCCTGAGCGACATTGACGTAATGGATTCTTTCGAGCGAGATGGCCAATAGCGACGCGCACGTGTCGAGCAGACGTCGCTGCTCCGGAACGCCCAATCGAGTGGCATCACGCGGCTGTACCGCCAATACTCCGCGCACTCGCATCGGTGCCGACAGTGGCAGATAGAGTACCGGGCTCGCCGGAAGCGTATCGGTTCCCTGTCCGGCGGCCTCGACTTTGTCGAAGGACCATTGGGCAATGGCAGAGTCGACCTCAGGCGCATCGCCAGAGGTCATTGGCCCCTGCAGTTTGTCGTTGTCGTCCGCGACGAGCAAGGCCGATCGTGCGTTGAATTCGTCTGCAAGGAAACGCGTCCCGATCTCGGCGACTTGCTCGGTCATTAGCGCTGCGGATAATTGTCGGGACATCTCATACAGCGCTCGTATGCGATCTTCGCGTCGTTGAGCAACCCGCGCCTGGTAGGTCAGGCCGGCAGTCATCTGGCCAATCACCAATGCGACAACCAGCATGACGCCGAAGGTCACCAAGTACTGGACGTCACTGATGGCGAACGAAAAACGCGGTGGCACGAAGAAGAAGTCGAACGCACCGACCGAGAGGAATGCGGCGAGAACAGCCGGACCGCGGCCGTAGCGAACCGCGATGCCAACGACCGCGAGCAGGAACAACATCACGATGTTTGCCAGTTCGAACACCCGTAACAGTGGCGTGGCGAGCAAGGTGGTAGCCGCACAGATCACAGCACTCATGGCATAGGCCGGCCAGGTTACGCGACTCTCGTTCCCGGCGACCGCCGCCTTGGGTCGTGTCCGTTGCGCCGCAGGGAGTGGGATCTGAACCACATCCAGGTCGGCGCCGAGTTCACCGACACGATCCGCCAGCAGCCGTCGCCAAGGCCAACGGCGCGGGGTGTCGTCACGGCCAAGCACTACTTTGGAGAGATTGTGCTGCCGTGCGTACTTGACCAGGGCCTCAGCAATGTCTTGGCCGGCCAAGGTCGAAATCTGTGCCCCCATCTCTTGAGCGAGCTTCAGGACGCTCAAAACACGACGACGGGTTATATCGGGCAGGCGTTGCGATGCCGGCGTCTCCACATACACCGCGTGCCACGGCACGTTGAGTTGGGCCGCCAGGCGCGCGGTCGAGCGCACGATCTTCTCTGTGTGTTCGTTGGGGCCGACGCCGGCAAGCAGCGAGTCGCGCGTCCCCCAAACGGGCTGCACTGCACCGCTTTGGCGGTATTGCAGCATCTCGTTATCGACCCGGTCGGCAGTCCGGCGTAGCGCCAACTCTCGCAGCGCGATGAGGTTGCCCTTGCGGAAGAAATTCTGCACCGCGCGCTCGGCCTGATGCGCAAGGTACACCTTGCCCTCCTTCAAACGCTGCAGCAGATCATCGGGCGGCAAATCGACGATGACCACCTCGTCTGCACTGTCAAACACGTGATCCGGCACGGTCTCCCACACCCGGATCCCGGTGATACCGCCGACAATGTCGTTCAGACTCTCGAGATGTTGAACGTTCATCGTCGACCAGACATCAATGCCGGTATTGAGCAGTTCTTCCACATCCTGCCAGCGCTTTGGGTGCCTGGAGCCAGCGAGATTGGAATGCGCCAGTTCATCGATCAGGATCAGCGCTGGTTTGCGTTCAAGAGCGCCGTCGAGATCGAATTCGGTCAGCGTGCGCTCCTTGTAGAGGACTTGTTTCAGTGCCAGCTGTTCGAGCCCGGAGACCAGTGCCTGGGTCTCGGCGCGACCATGGGTCTCGACCACACCGATCAAGACATCGACACCCTGCTCCTGCGCCGCACGGGCAGCGGCAAGCATCGCGTAAGTCTTGCCAACACCGGCGCTCGCGCCAAAAAAAATCTTCAGCCGGCCACGCTTTGCCTGCGCTTCTTCCTCGCGAATCTGCGCCAGCAGTCGGTCCGGGTCAGGGCGTTCGTCCATCAGAGCCACCGTGTACGAGTTTGGCTCTCAGCGTGTCGTGTCGAGTGCCAGGTTCAACGCCAGGACATTGACCCGAGGCTCACCCAGAAATCCGAGCAGCGGGCCTTCGGAGTGTTCGACAATCAGTGCGTGCACCCGCTCGAGCGGCAGGTTGCGCGCCCGAGCAACCCGACCCGCCTGATAGTCGGCCGCCGCCACGCTGATATGCGGGTCGAGTCCACTGGCCGAACTGTAGACCAGATCGGCAGGCACCGTCGCGCTGTTACCGGGGTCACCAGCGCGCAGCGCTGCGATTCGGCCCTTGACGGCGTCGGCCAGTGCCGGGTTCAAGGGGCCCAGATTCGACCCACCCGAGGAACTTGCGTTGTAAGGCATAGGGCTGGTGGCGGAAGGACGGCTCCAGAAATACTTGGGATCACTGAAGGCCTGGCCGATCAGCATAGAGCCGACCGGCTTGCCGTCCTTCAGGATCAGGCTGCCCGCAGCCTGTTGGGGAAACACCAGCCTGGCGATGCCAGTCATGGCCAGTGGGTAGGCCACGCCGGTGATCAGAGAGAGGACGATCAGCAGCGTTAACGCTGGACGGAGCAAGGATGACATATGAGCGCTCCTTCACGTCAGACCGACAACCGACAAGGTCATGTCGATCAGTTTTATTCCAATGAACGGCACAATCACGCCGCCCAGTCCGTAGACCAACAGGTTCCGGCGCAACAGCGATGCTGCACCGACCGCGCGATACTTGACCCCTTTCAACGCCAACGGAATCAAAAAAATGATGATCAGTGCATTGAAGATCACCGCAGACAAAACCGCTGAGTTTGGGCTGCTGAGCCCCATGATGTTGAGTGCGGAGAGCTGCGGGTAGGTGGTGACGAAGGCCGCCGGTATGATCGCGAAGTACTTCGCGATGTCGTTGGCAATCGAGAAGGTTGTCAACGAGCCGCGGGTCATCAGCATCTGCTTGCCGGTTTCCACCACCTCGATCAACTTGGTCGGGTTGCTATCGAGGTCGACCATGTTGCCGGCCTCTTTGGCGGCCTGGGTACCCGAGTTCATCGCCACCGCGACGTCGGCCTGAGCCAGCGCGGGCGCATCGTTGGTGCCGTCGCCGGTCATCGCGACCAGCCGACCTTCGCTTTGGTGGCTGCGGATCAGTCGCAGTTTGTCCTCGGGCGTCGCTTCGGCCAGGAAGTCGTCAACCCCCGCCTCCGCGGCGATCGCCGCTGCGGTGAGCCGGTTGTCACCGGTCACCATCACGGTCTTGATCCCCATGCGCCGCAGTTCGGCAAATCGTTCCTTGATGCCGCCCTTGACGATGTCCTTGAGTTCGATGACACCGAGTACCTTGGTGCCATCCGCCACCACCAGCGGTGTACTGCCACGACGGGCAACGTCTTCGACGAGGGCTTGCACTTTCTCCGGAAAATTGCCTCCGAGGGTCTCGATATGTTTATGGATCGCTTCGGCCGCGCCCTTGCGTATCTGCCGAGATGCCATGTCGACGCCGCTCATACGCGTCTGCGCCGAGAAGTGAACAAAGTGCGCACCGAGCGTGTGGATGTCGCGCTCGCGCAGGTTGAACCGCTGCTTGGCCAGCACGACGATGCTGCGTCCCTCGGGGGTTTCATCGGCAAGCGAGGCGAGTTGCGCAACGTCGGCCAGTTCCGATTCCTTGACGCCCGGCGCCGGCAGGAAGGCCGATGCCTGGCGATTGCCGAGGGTGATGGTGCCGGTCTTGTCGAGCAGCAACACATCCACATCGCCAGCGGCCTCCACAGCCCGCCCCGAGGTGGCGATCACATTGGCTTCCATCATACGGCTCATGCCTGCCACACCGACTGCCGACAGCAGGCCGGCAATGGTCGTGGGAATGAGGCACACGAGCAGCGCGACCAGAACGGTGATCGAGATCGGTGATCCGGACTTCGCCACCTCGACGCCGTACAGCGAGTACGGCAGCAAGGTGACCGTGACGCCGAGAAACACGATGGTCAGTGCAACCAGCAAGATCGATAACGCGATTTCGTTCGGGGTCTTCTGCCGCTTGGCGTTCTCGACCATCGCGATCATGCGGTCGACGAAGGTTTCGCCAGGGTTCGCCGTGACGCGTATGACAATCCAGTCAGAAAGTACTCGCGTGCCGCCGGTCACCGCAGAGAAATCGCCGCCGGATTCGCGGATGACCGGTGCTGATTCGCCGGTGATCGCGGACTCGTCCACCGACGCTGCGCCCTCAATAACGTCTCCATCGGCGGGGATCAGCGAATCGCCAAGATCACCCGCTTCGACGACCACCACGTCACCCTTGCACAGACCGCTGGACTGAGCCAGCTGCCATTGCGCGCCATAGTGGGGTTCAAGCAGTTTTTTGGCCCAACTTTCCTTTTTGAGGGCACGCAGGGAAGCTGCCTGAGCCTTGCTGCGACCTTCGGCAAGGGCCTCGGCAAAATTAGCGAACAGCAGGGTGAACCACAGCCATAAGGTCACCGCGAGGATGAAGCTGCTGCTTGCCTCGCCCTTGCCGCTGAGCCCCTGAACCCACAAGCCTGTGGTGAGGATCGCGCCGACGTAGACGACGAACATCACCGGGTTGCGCCACTGCACCTTGGGGTTGAGTTTGCGAAAGGAGTCGACGATGGCGGGTCTGGCCAAGGTTGGGTCGAACAAAGAGAACGCTTTCCGTTTCATGTTCCTGGACTCACTTGAACAATACGAGGTGTTCGACGACGGGTCCCAGCGCAAGCGCCGGCACGTAGTTCAGCAAGCCGACCAGCAAAACGGTGCCGATCAGCAGAACGACAAACAGCACACCATGCGTGGGCATCGTCCCGGCCGTCACGGCCAGTCGTTTCTTGGCCGCAAGACTGCCCGCTATCGCGAGTACCGGTACGATGACGCCGAAGCGACCAAACCAGCTGGCGATCGCGAGCATCGTATTGTAGAAAGGCGTGTTGGCTGACAGACCGGCGAAGGCACTGCCGTTATTGTTGGCGGCCGAGGTAAAGGCATAAAGGATTTCGGAGAACCCATGGGCACCGGGGTTGGCGACGCCGATCCGACCAGCGTCAGCCATCACGGTGATAGCTGTGCCAAACAGCACCAGAAGCGGCGTCACGAGGATGGCGATGGACACCATTTTCATCTCGTAAGCCTCGATTTTCTTGCCCAGATACTCCGGTGTACGGCCAATCATCAGACCCGCAATGAACACCGCGAGAATGGCAAACACCAGCATGCCGTACAGGCCAGAGCCCACACCGCCGAACACCACCTCGCCGAGTTGCATCAGTACCAGTGGAACGGCGCCACCGAGCGGCATAAATGAATCATGCATGGCGTTAACCGCCCCGCACGAAGCCGCCGTAGTGATGGCGGCAAACAAGCTCGACCCTGCGATGCCGAAGCGCAGTTCCTTACCTTCCATGTTGCCAGCGGAAGCATCGACGCCCAGCGCAGAGAGCTGCGGATTGCCGAGCTGTTCGTAATGGGTGACCGCCATAACCGCGATGACAAAAATGATTGTCATCGCCGCCAGTACTGCCCAACCCTGGCGCTGATCACCCACAACGCGACCGAACACGAAACACAACGCCGTCGGGATCAGGAAGATGGCGATCATCTGAAAGAAGTTCGTCAGTGCAGTCGGGTTCTCGTAGGGATGCGCCGAGTTGGCGTTGAAGAAACCGCCGCCGTTGGTACCGAGCATTTTGATCGCTTCTTGTGACGCCACAGGTCCCATCGCCAGCGTTTGCGTGTTGCTCGTATGGTCCTGCATGACCGGGTTGCCTTGTGCATCCATCACCGGCAGGCCAGCAGCGTCGAGCTTGGGCGATTGGTATTGCATCACCTCAAGCGTCGTTACTTCCTTGTAGGGATCGAAATTCTGGATCACGCCCTGACTCACAAAGAACAGCCCGAGTATCAACGACAGCGGCAGCAAGACCCACACGGTGACACGGGTGAGATCAGCCCAAAGATTGCCGATACTGGCCGCGCTGTGGCGGGCGAAACCACGGATCAGGGCTATCACGACCACAATGCCCGTGGCCGCAGACAGAAAATTCTGCACCGTCAGCGCGAGCATCTGGGTCAGGTAGCTCATCGTTGACTCGCCGCCATAGCCCTGCCAGTCAGTATTAGTGACGAAACTGGCCGCTGTGTTGAACGACGAATCGGGACTGACGGCGCCAAAGCCCTGCGGATTGAGGGGAAGGAAAGCCTGCAGCCGTTGCAGCGCATAGACGGCCAGCAGCCCGAGAATGTTGAACAGCAACAACCCGAGCACGTACTGAAGCCAACCCATTTCGGCGTCAGCCTTGACACCCGCGAGGCGATAGAGGGGGGCCTCGATGCGTGAGCCAAAGGTGAATCGGCCCTCCACCACCGTGGTGAGCCAACTCGCGAGCGGCCACGCCAACGCAACCAGCACCAAGAGATAGACGACCAGTAACGTCCAGGCCTGGATCGTCATAGGAAGTCCTCCGGAAACAGCAGCGCGGCGATGAGGTAGACCAGCAACCCGAGCGCCACCAGTCCGCCCAAGAAGTAGAAGCCACTCATGGGCGCCTCCTGTTCAGCGCGGCACAACCATGGGCCAAACCCACTACGGTTACGAAGCACAGCGCACTGAGCCCTAGAAAGACAAGGTCCATCACGATTCCTCCTGTGATGGGACAATGCTAGTGACTCGACTATCAAGATGTTGCAAAGATTATCAGCCGCTGGATAAAGATCTCGAAAAGACGGAACAGAGATAGAGCCCATCTAGTTGCCTGCGCTGTTGAGCGCGACCTATAGGCTGAACTTATAGTTTGTATTATTTATGGGTCTTGGACGTTATAGCTGAAGCGAACCACTATGGGTTCCACAGCAACCGACCAGGTACCTCAGCATGAAAGCGCTTATCGACGGGTTTCTCAAATTTCAGAAAGACGTGTTTCCACAACGCACCGACCTGTTCAAACATTTGTCCACCACGCAACACCCGGGCACATTGTTCATCACCTGCTCAGACAGCCGGGTCGTCCCCGAACTGCTGACTCAGCAAGAACCCGGCGAACTGTTCGTCATCCGCAACGCCGGCAACATTGTCCCCTCCTACGGTCCTGAGCCAGGTGGTGTTTCCGCCACCGTCGAGTACGCCGTCGCCGTCCTGGGTGTCACCGACATCGTGGTCTGCGGGCACTCGGATTGCGGAGCGATGACCGCCCTCTCCAGTTGCACATGCATGGATCACTTGCCCGCCGTCGCCAGCTGGCTGCGGCACGCCGACTCGGCGAAGGTCATCAACGCGTCTCGCTCACATGCCTCCGATGCGGCGCGGCTGAGTTCGATGGTGCGTGAAAACGTGATTGCCCAATTGGCCAACATCCAGACGCACCCCAGCGTAAGACTGGCCCAGCAACAAGGGCAGCTGAATCTGCACGGTTGGGTCTACGACATCGAAAGCGGCTCGGTCGACACACTGGACGGCGATACCCACCAGTTCGTTTCTCTGGCCGAACACCCCTTCACTTGCGCCAATCGCTCCAAAACCATGACTGCAGCCGCTTAACCTTTTCCTGACTTAACTTACTTAGCTTATTACTTACCTCACTGGAGTTACCCCCATGCAACAGACTCACGCTTACCAAGATCCAAGCCTGGCCCTGACCACCGACATCCTCGCGAGTAAAGCGCGCAAGAACCTGTCATGGCAGGACCTCACCGACGGCACCGGCCTGAGCCTGGCCTACGTGACCGCCGCCCTGCTCGGCCAACATCCGCTGCCAGAAAACGCTGCAAAGCTGATCGGCGAACGCCTGGAACTGGATGCCGACGCCGTCGCCCGGCTGCAAATCATTCCGGTGCGCGGCAGCATCCCCGGTGGCATTCCGACCGACCCGACGATCTATCGCTTTTACGAAATGATCCAGATCTACGGCACCACCCTGAAAGCCATCGTTCATGAGCAGTTTGGCGACGGCATCATCAGTGCGATCAACTTCAAACTCGACATCAAGAAAGTCGAAGACCCGGAAGGCGGCTCCCGTGCGGTCATTACATTGGATGGCAAGTTCTTGCCGTTCAAACCGTTCTAAGTCGATAACGGCTCGCGGTCCGGCTGGGGCATTAATGTGCTTCTGGCCGAATCGCAAAGCCGTTTTTAGACTCGCTGACGATGCGGAAATGCTGGCTCTCACCGCCTGCCATCTGAACCGCCAGTTCACGGTGCAACCCTCCCTTGTTGCAGAGTGAGTCATCCTGTTCATCGAGGCCGATGCCGACGGTACGGGCGCCCTGTGGCACCTGGAAGCGGGCCTCCTCACCGATGCCGATACGCGCGGCGACTTTACGATCAATCAGAAGGGCCATGTAGCAACCGCCGCCGAGCATACTAATGTCGCGGCTCACCACGATCTGGCCACCACCTTCGACAGGCTGCTGATAGGCCAGCAGGCGCTCCGCTGGGACTTGGGTGACGTTGTCAGGGGAACCGCTATGGGATGAACAACCCACCAGCGCCAGTAAGGGAAGTGCTAAACAGATCAATTGCATCGAGGTTTCCTTGGGCGGATGATCGGTGGGGATCCTCGGGGAACTGTAGCTGATTTCGTCGATACGGCCTTCGCGCCCCGGCCTGAGTACAGCATTTAGCACAGCAGACCTTCCTAGAAGGCCTGCCAGCTCGCTAAAAGCGCGGAATCAGTTCGAGCAGAGGGACGTCATTCAATCCGTGCTTTGCGGGTAATTCGAAGGGAAAAGCGCGCGCCGCGCCTGCTCATCCAGCTCCTTCTTGAAGTCATGATCCTTTCCGACGGCTCGCGCTCGAATCACCGCCGGGCGAGCATCGATCGCCTGGAACCAGCGCTTGAGGTTGGCAAAGGGAGCCAATGGATCGGCTTCGCCTTTCATCACGCGGGACGCTCGATCCAGCCAACCCCAGGCTGACATGTCGACGATTGTGTAGTCATCGCCGACGATGTAGTCGCGTCCGGCGAGGCGATCATCCAGAACCCGATAGTGCCGCTCAATTTCACGCCGATAGCGGTTCACCGCATACAGGTTGCCTTCGGGTGCTGCGTATTGGAAATGCACGGCCTGGCCTGAGAAAGGGCCCAGGCCCGTTCCGATGAAAAACAGCCACGACAGCAACTCCGGCCGATCCGCTGGCGAGCCCATGAACTGCCCGGTTTTTTCGCCCAGGTAAAGCAGGATCGCGCTCGAATCGAATACGCTGACCTCGACTCCGCCCGGCCCCTCGGTGTCGACGATTGCCGGCACCTTGCCATTTGGATTGATAGCGCGAAATTCGGGGGTGTGTTGCTCGCCTTTGCTCGTGTCGACGGGCACGGCCTCGTAGGCAAGGCCCACCTCTTCAAGCAAGAGCGCGACCTTGGCCGGGTTAGGTGCGAGGTTGAAATAGAAGCGGATCATGGGGTTCAGCTCTCGTGAGATGTGTGAGGGAAATTTCACGCAGGCATCCACCGCTCGACAACGATCACACTGATCGCGAAATTTGCCGCTCGCGGTACCTTCAATGCCTCGCCGTTGCATTTTAGAACGACTGATTTAGAATAGAGCGGAACGAAAAAAGGGGCAACGCCTTCGTCGCCCTGACTGTGAGGAAAAGCCTGATGGCTCGGCCAAGAGAATTCGATGAGATAGCGGTACTCGATGCGGCCGTTCAATGCTTCTGGGCGCGCGGGTACGAGGCCACATCGATTCGTGATCTTGCCCAGAACATGGGGATCACTGGCGCCAGTCTGTATAACGCCTTTGGCGACAAGCGTTCGCTCTATCAGCGTGCGCTGGATCACTACGTCGAGCGCAGCTCCATGGATCGCGTCAACCGCCTCGAAGAGCATTTGCCACCACGCCAGGCGCTTGCTGCGTTCTTCGATGAGATCATCGAGCGCTCCCTGGGTGATCCACAGCGCAAAGGCTGCATGCTGGTGAACGCAGCGCTCGAAGTCGCGCCCCATGACCCGGAGTTCCAACGCGTCATTGCTGACGTCCTGATCCAGATCGAAGCTTTTTTTCGCCGTTGCGTAACGGCCGGTCAGCAGAGCGGAGCCATTTCCGCCGCGCAGCCTGCCGAAGACCTGGCCCGCCTGCTGCTGGGGATTCTGTTGGGCATTCGTGTCCTCGCCCGCGCACGGCCAGAGCGAGATTTATTGGAAGGCCTGGTGCGCCCGGCCTTTGCGCTACTCGACAGCCACAGCCCTGCACAGGAAAAAATCACCGATGATTGAGCTCTATTACTGGCCAACACCCAACGGCCACAAAATCACAATGTTTCTGGAAGATGCCGGTCTGGATTACACCCTCCACCCTGTCGATATCAGTGCGGGCGATCAGTTCAATCCGGACTTTCTGGCCTTCTCGCCCAACAACAGAATGCCCGCCATCATCGACACTGAACCTGCCGATGGCGGCGAGCCCGTGACGGTTTTCGAGTCCGGCGCGATTCTCCTGTACCTGGCCGAGAAGACCGGGCTTTTTCTGCCCAAAGACGTTCGCGGCCGCAAGACCGTGACTGAATGGCTGTTCTGGCAAATGGGCGGCCTTGGGCCCATGGCCGGGCAAAACCATCATTTCGGCCTCTACGCGCCGGAAAAGATTCCATATGCGATCAATCGCTATGTCAACGAAACCAACCGTCTCTACGGCGTGCTCGATCGTCGGCTGGCCGGGCGTGAGTTCATTGCCGGCGAGCAGTACACCATCGCCGACATGGCGTCTTACCCCTGGATTGTTCCGTGGGAACGTCAGCAGCAGAACCTGGACGATTTCCCGAACCTGCGTCGCTGGTTCGAAGCCATGCAAGCGCGACCGGCGACGATACGGGCGTATGCCAAAGCCGAACCTTTCGCCAACCGCCCCGCCGTGACCGAGGAAGGCAAGAAGATCCTGTTTGGGCAAACCGCTGTGCAAACCCGCTCCACAGACCCACGGCATGCCTGAGGGAGCTTTACTGACAGGGCTGGCCTCTTCGCGAATAAATTCGCTCCCACAGGGTTCGGGGTCGATTCATCAATCTGTGGCTGGCAGAGATCCTCTGTACAAGCGAACTTGTTCGCGAATATGGTCTGTCTGACGCCGACGATGCTGGATGTAACGACGCCTTCGCGAATGAATTCGCTCCCACAGGGTTCGGGGTCGATTCATCAATCTGTGGCTGGCGGACCCTCTGTGGGAGCAACCGGGACGCGCAGTCTTGTTCGCGAATACGGTCTGTCTGGCGCCGACGATGCCGGATGTACCGACGCCTTCGCGAATGAATTCGCTCCCACAGGGTTCGGGGTCGATTCATCAATCTGTGGCTGGCAGAGATCCTCTGATCGGGTCGAGGTAACGGGACTAGCCCGTTACCCCTCCCACACCACCGGACGTGCGGTTTTCCGCATCCGGCGGTTGGACTGCTCAGCATTGTGCTGAGGCGAGATCCTGCGCGGTGATCAGGCCATATTGCTTCAAGCGTTTGTTGTTCAAGGCTTGGTGCATGGCCGGATGTGCCGCCGCTTTCCAAGCTCCGTCGTGAAAACTCACTCGCGCAAGCCCTCGTTTCGAGATGCCCATCTTCAGCAGTTGGGCCATACGACCCTTGCGGTTATGCCACCGCTGCCAAAAGCACTTGCGCATGTGGCGCCGCGTCCATTGTGAGAGCTGCGTGAAGTTTCGCTCCGTGGCCAGCCGGAAATAACCAAACCAGCCAAGAAGATAACCTCTCCATTGCTCAACCAGTTCCCGGGAGGTGAGTCCCTGTCTGGCTGACCAACATTCACGAACGCGTTTGCGGTATCGTTTGACCGTCCTGCCCGACAGGTGATTGTTGCCTTCCTCGTCGATCAGATAACCCAGAAAATCGCGTTCCCAAGGACGACCCGTGCCGCTCTTGCTGGCATTGACCTTCAGCTTCAGGTGTTTCTCGATCCACGCCACGATGCTTTCCAGTATTCGCTCTGCGCTGCGCTCGCTTTCGACAAATATCATCAGGTCGTCTGCATAGCGACAGAAGCTCAGCCCTCGAGCTTCCAGCTCCTTGTCCAGCGGGTCCAGATACAGATTGGCCAGCAGCGGACTCAGCGGACCACCTTGCGGTACGCCCGCCATGCGTTTGTGCCGTTGGCCGTTCAGGACCATGTCCGCACGCAGGTTCGACGCCAGATACTTGTTCAGCCGCTTGTCCCGGATGTCGCGGGTGATGCGCGTCATGAGTCGGTCGTGATTGACCTCGTCAAAGAACGCTTCAATGTCCACATCGACAACCCAGGTCTTGCCGCTGAGCACGAAGTCTTTCGCCGCCCTGATCGCGTCAAGGTTGCTGCGCCCGGGCCTGAACCCGTAGCTGTGCTCACTGAAACCACCGTCCCAAAGCTTCGTCAGTTGCTGGCTTACCGCTTGCTGGATCACTCGATCCTGCGTGTTGGGAATCCCCAGCAGCCGTTCTCCGCCTTGGGGTTTGCCGATCGTTTTACCCCTGATCGGACCGGGCTGGTAGCTCCCGGCCAGAAGCTTTTCCTTGATGCCCGGCCAATGCTTGACCAAGTGCGCTTCGAGGTCTTCAGTGCTAATACCGTCAACCCCGGGCGCACCTTTGTTGGCCCGGACTTTCTTGAACGCACGGCGCATGTTGTCAGCCTCGACAACCTGCTCCACGCTGATTTCGCTCAACACGTCTCCAGTTTCCTGTTCCGTCTGACACATCACTCGCTCTTTCCTTTCATGCGTTCTCCGGGAATCCACCCGGGCATTCATGTCCGGCCAACCCGTCGGTGTCACTGCACTTTTCCGGGTTCGGTTTCAAAGAGCTCTGGCTCAATGTAAGAAGTCCATTACGGGTGTTGTTTATCCTTCGGCCCTTTGCTCCAAGCGCATTACCGCTCATCTTCGCTACTACGGCCTCTGCTGACTTCTCGCTCACTGACGTGTGCGAGATCTCCCCGGGTAAGGTGCCAAAACCATCGGCCCGTGCCGTCAGGCTCTACTGAATGCGTCTTTCGGTGACAGTCGGATTTCGTGGTTCCCAGCACACTAATCGCCCGCATCCAGCCTCGCTGCCTGTTCGTGTTCCTACGGTCGTGCCTTTGCTACGCGCTTCTTTCAGCTTGGCCTCACGGCGTCCACCTTGCGTTTCGCTACAGTTGTCGTCACTTAGTCTGGCCATCGCTTTCAGATGGCTGGTTTTGGCCCATGCCGGGCACACTGGGAGCGAATTTATTCGCGAAAGGGCCGTGTCTGACACACCGCATCGAGCCATTCCCTGCAAATGCAACGCGCCACGACTAAGCGTGGCGCGTTGGGTCGATCAATGCAGCCGATCAGCAGCAGCGTGGAGATTGTCCGTTGCCACCGCCGTATCGAGCTTCCTGACGCTCACGAAAGAACGCCTCGTAGGTCATCAACGGCTTGTCCGGATGCTTGATCTGCATATGTTCGACGTAGTTGTCGTAGTCAGGCATGCCCACCATCAGGCGCGCGGCCTGACCGAGGTATTTCCCGAGGCGACTCAGGTCATTGAACATAGGCAGCTCCTCCATTGAGGCCAGTTGAACCCGGGCTCATCATGCTTCCGGCAACGCCTGGAACGGCGCCTCTTTATCCGTACGCTCTTTAGTGCCCCAAGCCGCCACACCGACCTTGATCGCATAGAACATGATGCTGAACACCACGAACAGGAACAGCGCAGTCAAGGTCGCGTTGGTGTAGGCATTGAAGATCACATGTTGCATCTGATCGATAGTCTTGGCCGGGGCCAGGACCTGACCCGCGTCCAGTGCTGTGCGGTATTTACTCGCCAGTGCGAGGAAACCCACCGCAGGGCTCGGATCGAACAGCTTGATGTAGCCCGCCATGGTGGTGCAGATCAGCAGCCACACCGCTGGCAGCAAGGTGACCCAGATATAACGTTGGCGTTTCATTTTGATCAGCACGACGGTGGCGAGCATCAGCGCGATGCCGGCGAGCATCTGGTTGGAGATACCGAACAGCGGCCACAAGGTGTTGATCCCGCCCAGTGGGTCGATCACGCCTTGATAGAGCAAGTAACCCCACATCGCCACGCAACCGCCAGTCGCGATCAGGTTAGCCGTCCACGACTCCGTACGCTTGAGCGCCGGGACGAAGGTGCCGAGCAAATCCTGGAGCATGAAACGACCGGCACGGGTGCCCGCGTCCACCGCCGTCAGGATGAACAGCGCCTCGAACAGAATCGCGAAGTGGTACCAGAACGCCATGGTGTCTTTGCCCGGCAGCACCTGGTGCAGGATCTGCGCGATACCCACGGCTAAGGTCGGTGCACCGCCGGCACGGGCCAACACGGTGGTTTCGCCGATGTCTTTGGCCACTGCGATCAACGCATCTGGCGTGATCACGAAGCCCCAACTGCTGACCGTTTGCGCCACCGAAACCACGTCACCACCGACAATCGCTGCCGGGCTGTTCATGGCGAAGTACACGCCCGGATCGATGACCGAAGCCGCAACCATGGCCATGATCGCCACGAAGGACTCCATGAGCATCGCGCCGTAACCGATGTAACGCGAGTTGGCTTCGCTATCGAGCAGCTTCGGCGTGGTGCCCGAAGCGATCAACGAGTGGAAGCCAGACACCGCACCGCAGGCGATGGTGATGAACAGGAACGGGAACAGTGAGCCCTTCCAGACCGGACCCGTACCGTCGGTGAACTGGGTCAAGGCCGGCATTTTCAGCTCAGGCGCAATGATCAGGATGCCAATCGCCAAGGCGACGATGGTGCCGATTTTCAGGAAAGTGGACAGATAATCCCGCGGTGCC
The DNA here is from genome assembly GCF_056680425.1 of Pseudomonas sp. ASL3. Taxonomy (NCBI): domain Bacteria; kingdom Pseudomonadati; phylum Pseudomonadota; class Gammaproteobacteria; order Pseudomonadales; family Pseudomonadaceae; genus Pseudomonas; species Pseudomonas sp. ASL3. Next base: position 2,775,606 of record NZ_CM155281.1, read on the forward strand.
AGCAGCAGCCAGACCGGCAATACCGCAGCGACGAAGCCGTAGCCCACCAGCATCCAGGTGATTTGCACGCCAGTGAAGGTGAAGGCTTTTGCCCAGACCGGATCGGCAGCGATTTGCCCGCCGAACCAGATCGACGCCAGCAGCAGAACGACACCGATTACCGAGATCTCGCCAATCCGACCCGGGCGGATGTAGCGCATGTAGATGCCCATGAACATCGCGAGCGGGATCGTAGCCAGCACCGTGAACATGCCCCATGGGCTATCCGCCAGGGCCTTGACCACGATCAGCGCCAGCACCGCGAGGATGATGATCATGATCAGGAAGCAACCGAACAGGGCGATGGTGCCCGGCACCTTGCCCATCTCCTCACGCACCATCTCGCCCAAGGAGCGACCGTTGCGACGGGTGGACAGGAACAGGATCATGAAGTCCTGCACCGCACCGGCAAATACCACACCGGCAATCAGCCAGAGTGTACCGGGCAGGTAACCCATCTGCGCAGCCAGCACAGGGCCGACCAGAGGGCCGGCGCCAGCGATGGCAGCGAAGTGGTGACCGAAAAGAATATGTTTGTTGGTCGGCACATAGTCCAGACCATCGTTATTGAGTACCGCAGGGGTGGCGCGATTAGGGTCCAGTTGCATCACTTTAGTGGCGATAAACAGACTGTAGTAGCGGTAGGCAACCAGATAGATCGCGACGGCGGCAACCACGATCCAGAGTGCATTGATGGCTTCACCGCGGCGCAGCGCGACGACACCCAACGCAATTGCCCCCAAGCAGGCAACGGCAAACCAAGCAAGATGTTTGGTCAGTCGAGTCATTGTGGCTCTCCTGCCGAGGACCTTGGCCCTGCGGCGATAATTGTTATTGTTGTGCCCTGTAAGACGGGCCCCGCTACTATCCGCGCAGAACGTGGGTATAAACATGCGCAATACTACTAGGCGCTCTACGTAGAACTACGTGGGTCAATTGCCGCTGCACACGGCTACCATGTGCCGAAAAGCCGTTCAACAATTCGTGGCTAGCCCTATGTAGGCAAGCCCGCCAGCCTGGATTCACTCGCCATGCAACTCAAATACAAGATCGTCGCACTCGGCATCCTGCCCCTGATATTGGCCGTCGCGGTCATCAGTGCATTGGTCATCTTTCAGAACCAGCGGCTGGGTGAACAACAGGCACAACTGATCGAAGACAGCATTCTGGCGAGCAAGCGTGCCGAGCTAAAGAACTACGTAGAAATGGCCATGAGCTCGCTGGCGCCTCTGTATAAAAGCGGTCTGGACGATGAGCACACCAAGCAACAAGTGCTGAAGGAACTTGAAAAACTGAGTTTTGGCATAAACGGCTATTTCTTCGTTTACGACCATAACGGCCGCAACCTGATGCACCCTCGGCAAGCCGACTTGGTGGGCAGGGACTTGTGGAGCATGACCGATCCCCATGGTTTGCCGGTGATTCAGGCGCTGTTGAACAGCGCTCAGTCCGGCGATGGATTTCAGCATTACGCCTGGGAAAAACCCTCCACCGGACAAGTCACCGACAAACTCGCCTATGTGGTGATGCTCGACCGCTGGGGATGGATGCTGGGCACCGGGATTTATCTCGAGGACGTCGAGCGCGCCACTCAACAGGCACGTGAGGAAGTGGCCAGGGGCATCCACACCACCATGCTCGCCATCGGTATCGTGGCCCTCATCGCCGTGTTGCTGGTCTTCGCCTGCGGGCTGACCTTGAACGCCAGCGAACATCGCCTGGCCGATAAAAAGCTCCAGGGTTTGACTCAGCGCATAGTGAATCTTCAGGAGGAAGAGCGATCACGGCTCTCGCGCGAACTGCACGACGGTATCAGCCAGGTGCTGGTTTCCATCAAGTTTCAGTTCGAACTGGCCGGCCTCGAACTGGAAGCCGGCCGCGACAAAGGCCTGGATATCCTGCATAAGGGAATCGACAGGCTGGCAGACGCCATAGGCGAGGTTCGCAGCATCTCACATGACCTGCGCCCTTCACTGCTCGACACCTTGGGGCTTGCCGCTGCCGTCACTCAATTGGTGGCGGAGTTCGAGCTGCGCAGCGGTTTGACCATTCACTACGAGAACAACCTCGGCGACTGCCAACTGGTGGACGGTGCCCCTGTGGCGCTGTTCAGAATCCTGCAGGAGGCGCTGACCAATATCGAACGTCACGCCAAGGCGAAGAGCGTATACATTGACCTGGAGAGCGACTCGGCCCAGGTGAGATTGTCGGTGTGCGACGATGGCGTCGGCTTCAAGATCAATCGGCTCGAAGAGATACAAGGCGGCATTGGTCTGCGCAACATCAGGGAACGGGTCGATCACTTCAATGGCCAATTCAGCCTGTCCTCGGTCCCTGGCAGAAGCGAACTGATCGTGACGCTGCCCAGCCGACTTCGTACAGTCGTGTAGTGTCCAGACAACGATCCGAAAAAAGCAGCCCTCCAAAAAATAATCCCAAAAAGTGACCAGAGCGCGATCATGAACACCTCATACCCCATCCGTGTTGCCTTGGTGGACGATCATGCGTTGGTGCGTGACGGCATACGCGCACTGCTCGCCGTCAGTCCTTTGTTCGACGTGGTCGGCGAAGCGGAGGATGGGCCGGAAGCGCTCGACCTGTGCGGCCGGGTTTCGCCCGATATTTTGCTGGTCGATATCGGCTTGAAGGAGATGAACGGCCTGGAGTTGACCAAACTGCTGCGCATTCAATACCCGAGCATCAAAATTCTGATCCTGAGCATGTACGACAACCATGAGTACATCGCCACCTCCATTCGGGCAGGTGCCAGCGGCTATGTGCTGAAAAACGCACCGTCCAGGGAACTCGTGGCGGCTATCGAAGCGATCGCGACGGGAGGAACCTTTTACAGCGCCGAAGTGGCGCTCAAACTGGCCACCCGAAAACCCGACGAAACCGAACTCACGCCACGGGAAAGCCAGGTCCTGATCGGCCTGGCGCAAGGCCTGAACAACAAAACCATCGCCCGGGAACTCGACATCAGCGTGCGTACCGTTGAAACCCATCGATTGAGCATCAGGCGCAAACTAAACGTCGACAAACCCGCGGGGCTGGTCAAGTACGCGATGGAGCATGGCCTGTTACCCCATTGATCCGGCGCTGTCATCCAGCGTCAAAGCGCCAATGAACTATGCGGGGTCAGCAGCGTCGTTGTCCTGTTGACTCACGTCAGCAATGGCCTGCTGAAAGCCCTCTAGAAAAATCTTCTCCGCACGGGTCATCTTTTGCTCCCGGTTCCACATCAAATGCACATCCACATCCACGACACCCTCTGCTGGCGGTAATCGCCAGAGCAATCCGTTGTACAGATCGGTATCGAGCAGGTGTTCGGGCAGGCAACCGATGCCATACCCGGCGATGATCAACCTGCGGATTTCCTCGAAACTCGAGGATGAGGCGACGATTTTGCCGGTGAAACCCTGCTGGTCGCGAAAAACCGTCAGCGGTGAAAGATTGCCGCCGATCTGATCGCTGGTGAAACTGACAAAGTTCTCCCCTTGCAAGGTTTCCAAAGGCAGCTTTCGCTGACCGAACAGCCGATGACGCTTACCGCAGAAAAATGCATAGCGCTGGCGCATCAGGAGGCGGCGTTCCAGCTTCGCCTGGGGAAAGCGACACAGGCCAACACCGACAGTGGCCGTCTTCTGCATCAGTGAACTGAGAATATCCGAGCTGCGCAGCACCTCGATCTCCAGTTCGACGCGGGGGTGGCTCAGGTGAAACGCTGTAAGGAACTCATCATAGATTGCCGATTGCACCTGGCTGATCGACAACAGCCTGACCTTGCCGACCACATCATCCTGCGGCCCCTCGATGGCACTGCCCAGGCGCGATACGTTGCCATAGATCTCGCCTGCAATCCGCAAGACTTCCTCGCCGGCCTGGGTCAGGTCGAAACGCGGCCCCTTGCGTGATATCAGCGCGCAATCCAACTGCTCCTCAAGCCGCTTGAGCGACTGACTGACCGCCGATTGTGTGATGAACAGTCGGGCAGCGGCGCGGCTGATACTGCCTTCCTGGCCGATCGCGAGGTAGGTCCGCAGCAGGTTCCAGTCCAGTCGGTCATTGAGGAAACGGCGCCCTGCCCACTTGTCCTTTGCCAAGTCTTTTTCCAGCTCTTGCATACCGTCACGTTCTCATTATTAGCGCTGCTAATTCTTTAGATAAGTATTAGCAAATTGATTAATTATAGGCCGTGCGCGATAAAGCATGGAAGCGCCACAGAGCGTCCCGTTAATCGCCTTAAACCCTGCCAGAATTCCAAAATAAAAGGGCCTTGCATGCGTACTCATACCAGCCAGCCACGTCGAGCGGCGGCGGCCGCCTTTATTGGCACCACTATCGAGTTCTACGACTTCTATATTTATGCCACCGCAGCAGCGCTGATCCTTGGCCAGGTTTTCTTTCCCAACAGCGACCCTGCGCTGAGTACGCTGGCGGCCTTCGGCTCCTTTGCCGTGGGCTTTATCGCCAGACCTCTGGCCGGGATGGTGTTCGGCCACCTGGGTGATCGCCTGGGACGCAAGAAAATGCTGCTGTTCACCATGCTGCTGATGGGCCTGGCGACCCTGTCCATCGGCCTGTTGCCCAGCTACGCCAGTGCCGGTATCTGGGCACCCATCGGCTTAATCGCACTGCGCATTGTTCAAGGTATCTCGGTGGGCGGTGAATGGGGCGGCGCAGTACTGATGGCCAGCGAGCATGCACCGGCCAACCGTAAAACCTTCTACGCCTCGTTCGCCCAACTGGGCAGTCCGGCTGGCTTGCTGTTGGCCTTGATCGCCTTTCGTCTGGTGACGTCCCTCGAGCCCGAGCAATTCGCGCAATGGGGCTGGCGTCTGCCGTTCCTTGCCAGCGGCGTGCTGATGATGATCGGGTTGGCGATCCGTTTTGGCGTGCAGGAGTCACCCGAATTCAAGGACGTCGCGCAAAAGGGTGAAACCGTCAAATACCCAGTGCTGGAAGTCATCCGTACTTGCTGGCGGCAGATCCTCTTTGCAGCGGCAGCGGTGACCATCGGCTCGGCCGGATTTTTCTTCACCAGCACCTTCATGATTACCTACGTCACTCAGTATCAGGGCATTCCACGGTCGACCATTCTCGACTGTCTGTTCGTGGTCACGGTGCTGCAGTTCATTTCGCAACCGATCAGTGCATTGCTGGCCGAGCGCATAGGCGAAGGCCGCTTCCTCAAGCTGGCCGCCCTGCTCTGCATCGCGGTGCCCTACCCGATGTTCGTGCTGGTCGGCACACAGAATATTGTGCTGATGACCCTGGGCATCGCGATGGCCGTGGTAACCCTGTCCGGGCTTTATGCGGTGATCGCCGGCTATATGGCTCAAGCCTTCCCTGCCCACCTGCGCTACTCGGGCATCTCCATGGCCTATCAATTGATCTGTGCCATCGCCGGTGGCTCGACACCGATTATCGGCACCCTGCTGGCCAGTCGTTTCGCCGGCCAATGGCTGCCATTGGCGATCTTCTTCAGTTTGTTGGCAACCCTGTCGCTGATCGGGGTCTGCGGCCTCGCCCGTCTGCGTGGGGAAACGTCCGCCATCGCTCATCCTGCGCTTTAACAAGGAGCTCACATGTTCAAACCCGAGAATAATATCGATCCCGTAGAATGGCAGGCGCGCTGCGAACTGGCGGCCCTGTATCGGTTGGTCGCGCACTTTCGCATGACCGACTTGATCGATACCCATATCACCCTGCGCATTCCCGGCCCGGAGCATCACTTCCTGATCAATCGCTACGGCATCATCTTCGACCGGATGAAAGCCAGCGACCTGGTGCGTATCAATCAGCATGGTCAGGTAGTGGGTGGAGCCAGCGCAGTGACTCGCGTCAATGCGGCAGGTTTTGTCATCCATTCGGCCATCCACATGGCTCGCCCGGACCTCAATTGTGTGATCCACACCCACACGGCGGCAGGGATGGCGGTGGCCGCTCAAGAGCAAGGTTTGCTGCCGATCAGCCAGCACGCCCTGAAGTTCTACGGCAAATTGGCTTACCACACGTATGAAGGTATCGCGTTGTCGCTGGACGAACGCGAGCGACTGATCGCCGACCTGGGGCCGCACAAGGCGATGATCCTGCGTAACCACGGCCTGCTGGCCGCCGGTGGCGGCGTCGCCGAAGCGTTCCACGAGATCCACTTTCTCGAGCGTGCCTGTCAGGCCCAGGTCCAGGCGCTGGCCGGGGCAAGCAAGCTGCTCTATCCGAGCGAGGAGGTGTGCCTGCATACCGCCGAACAGTTTGGCCGCGACGAAGCCGAGGAAATCATAGACCTCAGCTGGAACGCTGCGCTGACGTTGATTGAAGACCAGCGCGAGTCCTACTGCTCATGAACACCATCGTCCTGTTGTCGTCCGACACGGTCCTGCTTGGCCAACTGCAAGCAGCATTTGCCCGCGCGGCGCCGGACATGCATGTGGTACTGGCCAGCGACCCCGACGCGAGCCAGGCCCAAGTCGCCGCTTGCTGGTTTCCTCCGGCGAACAGTCTTGGCGCATTGCCCAATCTTAAACTGGTGCATTCGGTCGCGGCCGGTGTCGATCATCTGCATACCGACCCCAGCTGCCCGGACCTGCCGATCTGTCGCGTGGTCGACCCCGCTCACCGCCAGGGCATGACCGAGTACGTGCGTTGGTCGGTGATCCACTATCACCGCGGATTCGATCAGGTCCTGCGGCAACAGCGCGATCATCACTGGCAACGTCCGCTGCAACTGCAGGCCAAAGACTTCAAGGTCGGCGTGATGGGACTGGGTTCTCTGGGTGCATCGATTGCCTGCGATCTGGCGACTGCCGGATACAGCGTTCGCGGCTGGGCTCGCAGTGCGAAAAATCTACCTGGTGTTGCCTGCCACAGTGGCAACGCACAGTTCAGCGGTTTTCTCGACGGCCTCGACCTGTTGATCAATCTGTTGCCCCTGACCCCGGCCACCCGGGGGATTCTCTGCAGCGAAACCTTCCAGTCCCTGGCGCAAGGCGCGGTCGTGGTCAACTGCGGCCGCGGCCAACATGTGCAGGTCGACGATCTGCTGCAGGCGCTGGTCTGCGGCCAGTTGCGCGGTGCGGTGCTGGACGTGTTCGAGCGTGAGCCGTTGCCGCTTGACGATCGCCTGTGGAGCATGCCCGGCGTCATCGTCACACCGCACATGGCGTCGGCGGCATCCCACGATTGCATCGCCCTTCAGATTGCCGAAAACACACGCCTTCTGGCGCTGGGTAAGCCCCTGAACAACCCGGTCGATACTTCCCTGGGCTATTAAGACACGCGACAAGAGGTGAATGATGAACGTATCCAAAGTCAACGGTGATCGTCTCTGGGACAGCCTGATGGAGATGGCCAAAATCGGCGCCACCGAGCGCGGCGGCAACTGTCGACTGGCGCTTTCCCAAGAAGATCTGGCCGGTCGCGAGTTGTTCATGGCCTGGTGCCGGGAAGCCGGCATGAGTATCGCCTTCGACGGCATCGGCAACCTGTTCGCCCGTCGAGCAGGACAGGACGAGAGCCTGGCGCCGATCGTCATGGGCAGCCACCTTGACACTCAGCCCAAGGGTGGCCGTTTCGATGGTATCTACGGAGTACTGAGCGGTCTGGAAGTGGTGCGCTGCCTCAACGACCAAGGCATCGAAACCCGTCAGCCCATCGAGATCGCGGTGTGGACCAACGAGGAAGGTGCGCGCTTCACGCCGGCCATGTTCGGTTCGGCGGTGTTCACCGGCATTCTGCCCCTGCAAACCGCACTGGATTCACGTGACGCTGCGGGCATCAGCGTCGCCGAATCCCTGGCAGATATCGGTCACGGTGGTGACCTGCCGTTTCAGCGTCCCTTCGACGCCTATTTCGAAGCGCACATCGAACAAGGGCCGATCCTCGAAGACAACGGCCTGCCGGTGGGTGTCGTCACGGGCGGCCAGGCAATTTGCTGGCTCGACGTACAGGTCGGCGGCGTCAGTGCCCACGCCGGCACCACACCGATGCCGCTGCGCAAGGACGCGCTGTTCGGCGTGGCTGAAATGGTCACCGTGCTCGAAGCAATCGCCCGGGACTTTGCGCCCAAGGGGCTGGTCACCGTTGGCCAACTGAACATCGCCAAGTCCTCGCGCAACACCATCCCTGGCAAGGTCAACTTCACCGTCGACCTGCGCCACCATCAGGACCAACAGATCGCGGCCATGGAACAAGCCGTGCATGAACGCCTGCAGAGCGTGGCCCAAAGACGTGGCCTGAGCCTGGAAATCGATCGCCACTGGTTCAGCCCGGCAACGCCTTTCGATGCTGATTGCGTAGCGGCCGTGCGCTCGGCGGTCGAAGCCCTGGGGTATCCGCATCAGGACATCGTCAGCGGTGCCGGCCACGATGCCATCCACCTCGCCCGGCATTGCCCCACCACCATGGTCTTCATCCCCTGTGTCGGAGGCCTGAGCCACAACGAAGCCGAAGACGCATTCCCCGAGGATGTGCGCATGGGCTGCGACGTACTGCTGAACGCGGTACTCCGGCGAGCGCAACATTTAACCGACTGATCTAGCGAAGCAAAACCGAATCTTTGTGGCCGTGCTACCTGCGCGGCCTCAGAGAGAGGGCCCGTTTGCGCCTGAAAAACAATAAATCCGAGACCCAGCGGTAGCTCCACCCTTACCCACACTGCCAACCAATAAATCAATCCGCTGAGCCTGATGCTCACTTTGGAGATAAAAGGCATGAACAGTTCTGCGTGCATCCAGGTCGGTAATACTCCGGCCGTTTCCAGCGTCAACATGAAAAAAGTGGCCGTGGCCAGCGTCATCGGTACCACGGTGGAATGGTACGACCTGTTCGTCTTCGCCACGGCTTCTGCCCTGGTTTTCAACAAGATCTTTTTCCCCGCGTTCGATGCCCTGATCGGCACCCTGCTCGCGTTCGGCACCTTCGCGTCGGCTTACGGCGCACGTATCGTCGGTGCAGCTTTGTTTGGCCATTTTGGCGACAAGCTGGGACGCAAATCGATGTTGCTGATTTCACTGCTGACCATGGGTGCGGCGACGTTTGCCATCGGTCTGTTGCCGAGTTACGCCAGCATCGGTATCTGGGCGCCAATCCTGCTACTGGCCCTGCGTATCATCCAGGGCCTGGCGCTGGGTGGGGAATGGGGCGGCGCGGTGCTGATGGCCGTCGAACATGCTCCGGCCAACAAGCGTGGTTTGTATGGCTCATGGGTGCAGATCGGCGTGCCGGCCGGCACCATGATCGCCAACCTGGCCTTCCTCGCGATCTCCGGGCTGATGTCTACCGAGGACCTGATTGCCTGGGGCTGGCGGATTCCCTTCCTGGCCAGTGCATTGCTGATCGCAGTCGGTTTGTACATCCGCCTGAACATCACAGAGACGCCTGCATTCAACGAGGCCAAGGCATCTGAGGTTCAGGTCAAATTGCCGCTGGCCGAAGTCTTTCGCAAATACTGGAAGCAAGTCTTGCTCGGCGGCGTGGCGACCATGTCCACCGGTGCCTCCTTCAACATTATCGTCGCCTTCGGTCTGACCTACGGCACTCAAACCCTGGGGTTCAGTCGCGCCGTCATGCTCAGCGTGGTGCTGGCCTCTTGCGCGCTGTGCATCGTGCTATTGCCAGCCTTCGGCGCCCTGTCCGACCGCATCGGCCGCAAGCCAGTGATCATTGCCGGCATTGTCGGCGAAGCGCTGGTCGCTTTCCCGATGTTCTGGCTGATGGACACCCGTGAATTGCCGCTGGTATTGCTCGGCTACGGCCTCCTGATGACAGCCTTCGCCGCCAACTACGGGCCTATCGCAACCTTTCTCGCCGAACTGTTCGGCACTCGCGTGCGTTATTCCGGACTGTCGGTGGCCTACATGCTCTCCGGACTGTTAGGCAGCGCAGCGACGCCCATCGTGACCACCGCCCTGCTGGCGATGACCGGCAAGGGCTCTTCGGTGGCCTGGTACATGATCGGTTCGGCGCTCATCTCGCTCATCGCTCTATTGATGCTGACCGAAACCTTCAAGCGCGACTTGAGCGGTGCATCGGCGCCCAAAAGCTGAGTTCCCCCAAAAACAACAATAGCGACACCTGAACTTGACCCCGCTGCCATTCACGCACCGAATAATTCGTCTGGACTGACACGACATGAAAAAATCCCTGCACCTGATTGGCCTGAGCACCGGCGCTTGTCTTTTGACCCTGAGCCAGGGGGCTTCAGCTGATTTCATCGATGACAGCAAAGCCACTCTGGGATTGCGCAACTTCTATTTCAAGAACGATTACCGTAACCAACCCGGTAGCGCCGGACAAAGCAAGACCGAGGAATGGGCCCAAGGGTTCATGCTCAATTACACCTCCGGCTTCACCGCTGGAACACTCGGGTTCGGGCTGGATGCGCTCGGTCTGGTGGGCCTGACCCTGGACAGCGGCGACGGCCGCCATCGCGGCAGCTCAATGATTCCCAGTGACGGTGATGACGCCACGGATCAGTGGAGCCGCCTGGGCCTGACCGCCAAAGCACGTCTGAACAAGACCGAGATTCGCTATGGCACGCTGATGCCCAAGCTGCCCATTCTGCAAGCGAACGACGGTCGCCTGCTGCCGCAAACGTTCGAAGGCGGTCAGATCACCAGCAACGACATCGACAAACTCACCCTCACCGCCGGCCGCCTTGAACACGCCACAGGTCGCGGTTCCAGCGATAGAACGGGCCTGGCCGTCAGTGGTGGAAGCCAGGAGAGCAACCAGTTTCTCTTCGCCGGCGCTGACTACAAAGTCACCAAGGACCTGACCGCCCAGTACTATCTGGCCAACCTGGAGGACTACTACACTCAGCAATTCTTTGGGCTGCAACACGTGCTTGCCTGGGGTGACGGTCAGTCGATCAAAACCGACTTGCGCTATTTCAACACCGGCTCCGATGGCGCCAATGGTTCGGCCAGCGGGCGTGCCGAGGGCTACCGGGTCGGCGGCTTTACCCGCAATGGCTCAGGCGAGATCGACAACCGCACCTGGAGTGCGATGTTCACCTACAGCCTCGGCGGCCACGGGTTGACCGCCGGCTACCAGAGCGTTTCCGACGACAGCAACTTCGTCCAGTTGAATCAGGGATCGCTGCCAGACAAAGGTGCCAGTGGCTCGAGCCTCTATCTGTTCACCGACCGCATGCTCGCCAGCTTCAACCGCGCCGGCGAACGCACCTGGTTCGGTCAGTACGCCTACGACTTCGCTGCTTCGGGCGTTCCCGGTCTGCGCGCCTCAATGGTCTATCTCAAAGGCGCCGACATCAAGACCACCGCCGGCAGCGACCAAAGGGAATGGGAGCGCGACCTGGCCGTGGACTACGTCATTCAGGACGGCACCTTCAAGGGCGTCGGTTTCGGTTGGCGCTACGGCGTGCTGAACTCCAACGCAGATTCCAATCAGGACCAGACCCGTCTGATCGTCAGCTACACCCTGGCACTGTTCTGACTTACCGGCCCGCCGCACCGGCAAGGTCGGCGGGCGCACATCTCAGCGAGGCTCGCACATGAAACGAATCAAGGCAGCACCCGGCACCATCGGCCCGGTCGGCCCTTACTCTCAGGCGGTCGTCAGCGGCCATCTGGTCTTCACTGCCGGTCAGATCCCCGCACTGGGCGGACTTGACCAACAACCCGAGGACTTCGAAGAACAGGTGCGTCAGACCCTGCGCAACCTCGAAGCGATCCTGATCGCCGCAGGCTCAGACTTCAATCACGTGATCAAGGTCAACGGCTACCTCACTGATCCGGCTCAACTGGAGCCTTTCAACCGGGTCTATGCCCAAGTGCTTGGGCATGCGCCACCGGCGCGCACCACGGTCTGTGTCGAACTGTGGGGCGTGGCGCTGGAAATCGATTGCGTGGCAGAACTCATCGATCCAACCGGGAGCAACAACGCATGAACAGCCATGCCCAACTGCTTGAAAAGCTTCGTCGGGTCAGCTTCGCTACCCTCGGCCACTTGCTTGAGGACGGTTTTGTCAGCAGCGACATCCGTTCGATGCTCAGCGGCGTCAAGGTGGTGGGCCGCGCCGTGACGCTCAGTGTGGTCGACGCCAACGCCATCGCGGTCAACCGCGCCCTGGCCAGTCTGGAAGACGGCGACGTACTGGTGATCGACATGAACGGTGACCAACGCCATGCCTGCGTCGGCACGGTCACCGCCTGCGCGGCACAGGCGCGAGGCGCCCAGGCCATCGTGGTTGACGGTCTGGTGACTGATATCTGTGAACTGCGCGAAGCCGGACTGCCTATATTCGCCCGAGGCACCAGCTTGTTGACCACCAAGCTGCATGACAACGCCGAGAGCCACCTGAATGTGCCCGTCCAGTGCGGCGGCGTTCAGGTCCGACCGGGGGATCTGGTGCTGGGCGATGACAACGGTTTGCTGATAATTGACAGCCAGGCCCTCGCCCAAGTCATCGATCAGGCCCTGAGCAGCGACCTGGCCGAGCCCCACCTGCTTGAGCGCCTGGAAGCCGGGGAACCGATAGGCTCGGTGCTGCGTGTGCAGTAACCTGGCCGCGCCTTGACGGTAGCGCGCCAGTGCAAGATTTTCCGAGTACTGAGCGGCGTCTGCGGCATCGTGCTGATCCTTCAATGCTGCACCGAGCCCTGAGATGAGGGTGAGAGTGTCTTCAACCTGCTAGCCTTGCCCTTTCGGCATGCCCAAGCATAATTACGGCATATACCCCTATGTCAGTGAGTCAAATGGCCAAAAAACCAGTTTTACTCAACCCTGCCATCATCCCCGGTAGCGGCTGTTCCAATGGCGCTATCCGGCGAGCGGCGCGGCGCATGGGGCAGATTTACGATGACGCATTCGCGCCCTGCGGACTTAAAGCGACTCAATACTCTCTGCTGTCGCAGATCGTACACTGCGAGGGGCCGACCATGCGCACCCTCGCCAAAGAACTGGTCATGGATCTATCGGCCCTGGGCCACACCCTGAAACCGCTGGTGCGCGACGGGTTTGTGGAACTCACGGTGGATGAGCATGATCGCCGCTGTCGGCGAGTCCATCTGACTGAGGTCGGATTGAGGAAGTATGAAGAGGCCCGGATAATCTGGAAGCGGATGCGCGACATTTTTGATGACACCTACGGTCTTGAGGAAGCGGTCCGTCTTCGGGAAACGCTGGACTTTATCGCGTCAGAGCAGTTTGCCGAGGTCATTGCCAGGCGCCTCAACTCGAACGATTAGCAAAACGGGCACAACCATTCGCAGCGGGACGCGTAAGCGGTGTATCTGACGGGCCGCATCAAACAGACCGCAAAAACCCCAGCAAATACCGATTAACCTCCTCCGCTTTTTCGTTCTGAATCCAGTGCCCGCAATCACTCAGTACGTGCTGCTCCAATCGCGGTACGCATTCCGGCATGCGCTTGAGGGTGTAGGCTTCGAGGGTCGCCACCGGATCGTTGTCGCCGATCAGAAACAGCGCCGGTTGCTCGATGTTTTTCCCGGCAAATGATGCGGACAGTTCCCAGTTGCGCTCGAAATTGCGGTACCAGTTCAGCGCACCATGAAACCCCCGGCCCTCGAAGGTTTTCACGTACTCGGCAAACGCCTCGTCAGTGCACCAATCGGGAAGTGCGCCGGGATCTTGCATCCCGTCGAACAGCGTCGCACCCGCGGGTTTGGCTTGCAGGAAAAAATCCTTGGGCACCGCCGCCGAACTGTTGTGCATCATCATTCGCATCGTTTTAGCAATGTCGCTATCCAGCTCTCGCTCGGCGATGCCAGGCTGCTGGAAATACAAAATGTAATGGAAGCTGTCCGGGTGCAGCTGGCGCATGGTTTCGATGGCCGGCTTCTTGCCACGTCCACCGAAAGGCACGGCCATCCCGACGACTGACTCAACCCGCTGCGGCTCGAGCAAGGCCAGATGCCAGGCGACCTGAGCGCCCCAATCATGCCCGACCATGCATACCTTGCGCTGCCCAAGCGCATCCATCGCCGCCTGTATATCCGCGCAAATAGTGAATACATCGTACGCACGCGGGTCGATCGGGGCACTGCTGCGACCATAGCCGCGCATCTCGGGAACCATGACCCGGTATCCCGCTTCGGCCAATACGCCGATCTGATGACGCCACGAGTGCCAGCACTCGGGAAACCCATGCAGCAACCACACCGGATAGCCATCGCTCGGACCGCTACTGTACACACTGAGGGTGATGCCATTGACCTCGAGCAGTTGATGATCAAACGCACTCATACAAAAGCCTCCTGGACGGAGGCTTACTGTGCCGCAGGTATCGTCCTGCAGATATCCTTATTTAAACCGCGAATGTTTGACCCGTGGGAGATCCCGCGGCGTCGAAGACGGGGCGGTGACACTTCCACTGCCCGACAGGTCTTTGTTGGGCCGCTGGCCTCTTCGCAGGCAAGCCTGCTCCCACGACACGGTTCAAGTGAAAAAATCACGCTGCCGTCCGTCGCCTCCGTGCGCACTAATCGGACGGTGACAGCACCAAAGTCATGTACGACTCTCAATTACGGAGACAAACCATGATCAGGAAAAATGTCACGACCATCGCTTTTGCCACCCTCCTCTCGGCCGCTTCAATGGCTGCCCTTGCGCAATCATCAGACTCGACCTATCCGACGGACAACGGCAAGGCGTCCACAACGCAGCGGATGGACTCAAACGGGAGCAAACAGGGCACTACCACATCCCATAAGCACAAAAAACACAGTAAAAAGAGAGCCCATTCCACTCACACCCCCGCCAGCAAATCTCCCTCAACCGAAACTGGCACAGGAAGCGGCGGGAGCGAATACCAGCAATGACATAAAATAGAGGCCGAAGGGCGAAAAGCTCCGGCCCGAGCTTTTCGCCCTTTGCGGCAAACATTCATGCTGTGTGGCTATCCTGTGCCGCCTGGCATGATGCGAGACGGAGCCCGTTTAATCCCGGTAACCTGGCGCCACACGGTCGAGCAGCCGCAGCATTGCCGCCCAAGCCAACTGCACCCCGTCCGGGTCACTCAACTCGCCTTCTGCCAACGGCCGACCCGGCTCGTTAAACTGACGCTCGGTATGCGCGCAAACGGACGCTGGCGGCAACACCAGCTCGCCACAGGCTTGCGCCGCCAACTGAATTTCGCAGGCCTTTTCCAGGTAGTACATGCGCAGGAACGCCTGGGCTACGGTCTCGCCTACGGTCAGCAGGCCATGATTGCGGAGCATCAGAACCGACTTGTCGCCCATGTCACGAACCAGACGCTGTTGTTCGCCGAGATCAAGGGCGATGCCTTCATAGTCGTGGTAAGCGACCCGTCCGTAGAACTCCATGGAAATCTGATTGACCGGCAACAGCCCGCACGCCAGCGCCGCCACTGCGCAACCGGCCTTGGTGTGGGTGTGCAGCACGCACTGGGCATCTTCGCGGGCGCCGTGGATGGCACTGTGAATCACAAAGCCCGCCGGATTGACGGGATAAGCGCAGGCTTCAACCGCGCGCCCGTCGAGTCCAATCTTGACCAGATTCGAGGCGGTGATTTCGTCGAACATCAACCCGTACGGATTGATCAAAAAATGATGCTCGGGCCCAGGCAAACGCACCGAGATATGGGTGAAAATCAGATCGCTCATGCGAAAGTGCGCGACCAGCCGATAGCAGGCAGCCAACTCCTGACGCAAACGCTGCTCTGCTGATTGCATGCAGATCGATTGTTCCATCTCGCTCATTGTTATCACTCCCCGTTGATCCGACATTCAGACAAGCCCTGGCCAAGCGCCTCCCATCCACTAAAACCGCGTCGAGCAATGAATACCAGGCGCATACCGGCTGCCTTGGCTTCGGCGGTGGCCGGCAGGAACTGACTGCGACTGCCGACGTGTTGCAACCAATAGGCCTTGCCGCTTTCGTCCAACACGACCAGACCCTTTACCCGGAAGACATCGGCCGGCAGCGCAGCCAACCATGCCCGCAAGCGTTCGACATTCAGGCTGCCGACACCCTGCCAGAGCCAACGGCTGAACATCTCACTGTGATCGTCGGTCGCTACCGGTGTCAGCGGTTTGGCTGGCCTCGATTCGCGGTCCGGGCCCGGGTCTGAATCCAGCCAAAGGGCATCGGGCAATTCGGCCTGCACACTAACATGCACACGGGCGTTGGGGCCCAGGGCGCTGCGCAGCGTCTGCAATTCTTCGCGGCTGACCAGATCGGTTTTGTTCAGCAATAACAGGTCTGCCGCCGCCACCTGCGCCCTGGCCAATCGCGCGTATTCGCCATCGAGTTGTAGATGGCGTGTAGCGTCCACCACCGTGATGACCATGTCCAGCTGCAACTGATTGCGCAGTTGCGGGTAGGCCAGGGTCTGCACGATGCGCTGGGGGTCGGACACACCGCTGCATTCAATAACGATGCGCTCAAGGCGGGGCTGCATCTGCGCCAGGCTGGCGAGCTGCGCCAGCAGGTCTTCCTGCACCGTGCAACAGATGCAACCGTTTTGCAGGCTGTACACCGCATCGGTGATTTCGGAGACGATGGCCGCATCGATGTTCAGCTCGCCGAAGTCATTGACGATCACCGCCAACCTGCTCCCGTCCGCACGGCGCACCATGCGGTTGAGCAAGGTGGTTTTGCCGGCACCGAGAAAACCCGATACCACCGTTACGGCTATCCGCGGCATGTCCATCAGGCCTTGCCCTCCAGCACCGGTGGCTCACCCTGCCACACAGCGTTCAATCCCGCCGACGCCAGGGTCGAATGGCGATCGTAGACCAGTTGCCCTTCGACGAAGGTCAGCAGCACCTTGGTACGGTGGATGTAGTTGCGCGGCGGCGCGGCGAACAGATCGCGGTCGATGACGATCAAGTCTGCCGATTTGCCCACCTCGAGGCTGCCGGTACTCTGTTCCAGCCCCATGGCCACCGCACCATTGCAAGTGACAACGCTCAATGCCTGCTCCAGGCTGATCGGTTCGCCGAAGCAGACAGGGTCGTCGTTCCAGGGGTTCTGCCGGGTCACCATGGTTTCCAGCGCCAGCCACGGGTCGATAGACGCCACCGGCCAGTCGGTGCCCATGACCGCCGTGCCGCCCGCCTCCAGCACACCCTTGAAGTCGTAGATGCGCTTCAGGCGCTCCTGGCCGTAGCCCGAGCGCGCGCCGCTGGAGAAAGGCGTCGGGTACCAGGCCGCCGGAGAAAATTCGGCAATCACCTGCAACTCCTTGAAGCGCGGCAAGTTGCCCGGATGCAACAAGGTACTGTGCGCACACTGGTGGCGCACGCCACTGAAACCATTGCGTCGACGGGCCTCAGCCACTGCATCGAGGAACACATCGGAGGCGCCGTCGCCGGTGCAATGGGCGATCACCCGGATACCCTGACGGTCCATGTCCACCACCATGTCGGTGATGTGCTCGGGGGTCAGATTGAGCTTGCCGCGCCAGCTCGACTCCTGGGGCCAGGGCGTGAGCAGGAAGGACGAACGCGGCTCGACGGTGCCGTCGAAATGGAACTTCACGGCATTGGCGCTGAGCCGGGCGCTGCGATAGTAATGCCGCTCGCCGCTGAGCAGTTCCCAACGTCTGCGCACCGGGAAGATGTCGTCCTGCCAACTGATCGCCGCTTCGATACGAACCGTCAGCTCGCCGCTGTCATCCAGCGCCTTCAATGCTTGCAAGCGCTGTTCGCAGACATGCACATACTTGCTGGCCGTCACCCCGCGCGAACTTTGGAAATGCACACCGTCGCGGTAGGCGCGGCGCAGCACGCTGACCGGCGTCGGCGGCATGGCGGCGTGGATCATCGCGTACGCGCCATCGATCATCAGGCCGGTGGGCTCGCCACTGAGTTCGTCGCGCTCGAAGTAGCCGTTGCGCGGATCAGGGGTATTGCGATCGATTCCGGCCAGCTCCAGTGCCCTGGAGTTAACCATCATGGTTCCCCACATGCGGTCGAGCAGCGCCACCGGGCGATCCGGCATGATGCTGTCGAGCCATGCGCGGCCCGGTGTCAGCCCCGCCTCGCGGAAGGTGTAACGCACCCAGTACTGCCCGTAGATCCAGCCGTCGCCAGGGTGAGCATCGGCGTAGGCGAGGATCTTGTCGCACAGTTGTTCCGGGGTCGGATCTTCGATGCCGACATCAAGGTCGTCGCTATAGCGCGGTGCCAGCGCCAGATCAGGGTGAGTGTGCATGTCATGCAGGCCGGGCATGCAGAACGCACCTTCCAGGTCATGCAGCACTGTATGCGGTCCCTTTAGCGACCGCAGTTCGGTCAGGCGGCCAACGCCGATCAGTTTGCCGCCGCGGATCGCCACGGTCTCGGCCCAGGGCTCCGTCGGGTTCTGGGTGTTGATACGGCCGTTGCAGAGGATCAGGTCGGCGTAATGCCCTTTGGCAGAATGGGTAGAGGTAAAGTTGTCGGACTCAGCCATGTAGGCCACCTTTGAACTCAGAACAACAGGGGGGTTTGGATAGAGTGCATTGAGTTAGTATTGTTGAATCAAGCAATACAACAATCGAATTTTTTTGACTTGATTGTTCGATTTTTCTCACGCGTTGACCTCCCACCACCTCGCCGAGACCCTTTATGCGTTTTCCGTCGATGACCGCCCTGCGCGCCTTGGACGCGGTGGCCCGCCTAAGCAGTGTTTCGGACGCAGCCCGTGAACTGAACCTCACCCGCAGCGCCATCAGCCACCAGATCAGCAAGCTTGAAGAATGTGTTGGTTTTACCCTGACCGAGCGTATTGGCCGAGGGATAGGTTTGACTTATCAAGGCGAGCGCTATGCCCGCGAAGTGCACAGATTGCTCCTGGATTTGCAGGAAGCCGGTCAACTGCTCGACGATCAGAACATCTCCGGTCGACTGTGCGTCAGTTGCGCCCCGGGCTTTGCCAGCTACTGGCTGTGTCACCACATTGGCGCCTTCCTGCGTCAGTATCCGCAGGTGCAACTGCAGCTGATTTCCCCGAGCACATCGGATAACACCGACAATCCCAATGCCGATCTGTTCATCGCCTACGGGATCGGCGACTGGCCCGAACTGGTCGTCGAACAGATCGTCGCGCTGCGCTTTTTCCCGGTGTGCAGCCCACGCCTGATCAACGCTCTCAATGGCTTGAAAACTCCGCAGGAGCTGAGCGGTTTCCCCTTGCTGCACATGACCGACTACTCGGACTGGAGGGTCTGGCTGACGGCTGCCGGGGCCTCGAACGTAAACGCCGGCACCGGCATCCTGTTCTCCGACGCGCACTGCGCGCAGGCCGCCTGCATCGCGGGCCAGGGCATCGCCATCGGTGACACCCTGATCAGCGGTGATGCCTTGTCCCGGGGTTTGTTGGTGCGCCCTTTCGATATCACCATCGACCTGCACCGCGGCTACTACCTGGTCGCCGACCCGCAAAAGGCCGAGCGACCTGCGGTTAAGGCGTTCAGCAACTGGGTGAAAACCCAACTGCAATCTTCACATCACAGCTGGCAGGACACGCTCTGAGAGCCTTTGGGCGCAGTCACTCAATGGACCCAACCGCCATCACGCCAGTGCCAGCCATCCCCCCTGCGCTCCCAGTGGGGATGCACAAAGCGATAACCCGGACGTATCGGTTCCCAGTGGCCAGGGACGCCGACATAGCGCGCGCCATCCCAACGCCAGTATCCGCGTGCCCAGACATAACCAGGTCGAAACGCGGGTTCCACTTCCACGAAACGTTCCGGTGGTGGCTGCGGGGCGACGATTTCGACGTACTGGCGCTGCTGCACTGGACGCTCAACCACCACGCGTCGCTCATGGACCACTCGCTCTTCCACACACCCGGTAGTCACTGCGACCACCGCTATCACCGCCACGTAACGCAAAAACATTGTGCCTCCTCGAAACCATTCGGTAATGGAGTAAACCTACCGCACTCGACAACCCACTTACAGCGGCTTTACCGGTCCTTTACAACTGACAATGGACGGCTTGCCGAGGCATGAATATGCGCCCAACATGATCCCTGATGCACGCTGGATCGTCAGCTTCGGGTCACGGAAAAGAGTGAAATTACGGATACTGTCCTTGACGTCTCTTTCAACACTCGGATACCGCTTTCATGCCAGTGCCAACTGCCGTTCTGCGCCCTCTGTGTCTGTCGGTTTGCCTGCTGGTACTTCTTCCCTCCCTGGCCATGGCAACCGCACCTGCCCCATTAAGCCCCAGCGATATGGCGTGGCTGCGCCGGGACGGTTTCGATCTGGACGCAGCGAGCGTGGCGCGCTTTCGGTCCATGGGTCGCTCAGGTCTGCTCGAGGCGCAACTGGCCGATCGCATCGCCGATCCACTGCCCCCGGCAATCACTGCGCTACTGCATAGCTACCCGGTCCTCGCGTCCACGCCCGAATTGTCAATGCTCGCCTTCAAACAACAACAGGAGCAGATCAACGCAATGCCTGACGGTGACGCCAAAGTCGACGCCAGGAAGGCCTTGCAGCAGCAAGCCAATGCCCTCGGCGACCAGGCGCGGGAAATCGTCATGTTGCGTGCCGTCTATGGGCCGAACCAACTCAAGGAGCAGTTGGTATGGTTCTGGCTCAACCATTTCAGTGTGTATTTGGGCAAGGGGCGCGTGCGCTTGGTGGCGGCTGATTACGAAGAACACGTGATCCGTCCGCATGCGCTGGGCAAGTTCAAGGACCTGGTGATGGCGACGCTCAAAAGCCCGGCGATGCTTGAGTATTTGGACAATGCGCAAAACGCCCAAGGCAAGGTCAACGAAAACTACGCCCGCGAGTTGATGGAGTTGCACACCCTCGGTGTCGGGTCGGGGTACACACAGCAGGATGTGCAACAGTTGGCCTTGATTCTTACCGGCGCCGGCCTCGCCCCGCTGGATGGCCGAGTGCAAAAGTTCCCACCGCGGCTTGCGTCGATGGTGGTGCGCGACGGACTGTTCGAGTTCAATCCGCGGCGCCACGATTTTAGCGACAAGGTCTTGCTGGGCCGGCCGATCAAGGGCACGGGCTTTGACGAAATCACCCAGGCCGTTGACTTGATCACCCGCCAGAAAGCCTGCGCGCAATTTATCTCGCGCCAGCTGGCCAAATATTTTGTCGCCGACAATCCGCCGCAAGCGCTCGTGGAGCGGATGACCAACACCTTCCAGCACAGCGATGGCGACATCGCCCAAGTGATGCGTACGATGTTTGAATCCAAAGAACTTCTGCAGAGCGCCGGCTCCAAGTTCAAGGACCCGACTCAGTTCGTCGTGTCGTCGGTACGCCTCGCCTATGACGGCAAGTCCCTTGCCAATGCGAAGCCGATGGTCAATTGGCTCAACCAGATGGGTGAGCCGGTGTTCGGTCGTCTGACCCCGGATGGCTGGCCGCTGGACGCTATCGGCTGGTCAAGCTCGGGGCAGCTGTCCAAGCGTTTTGAGATCGCGCGGGTGATCGGCAGGGGCGACAACCGACTGTTCACCCCTGAAGGCAGCCCTAAAATCGGGATCGGCTTTCCGATGATTACTACACGGCTGTTCTACGATGCGATCGCTCCGAACCTCTCTGCCGCCACGCGAGGTGCCCTGGATCAGGCCGCCTCGCAGCAGGAATGGAACACGTATCTGCTGGCCTCGCCCGACTTCAACAGCCGATGACGCGGCGGCTCACAAGAACATGTCCAACGTCGAACTGACCTCTATCGCGATCCAACTTGTCATGAGGTGCTGCCATGAATCGTCGAGAGTTTATTTTTGCGACCGCTGCCGCCGCGGCGGCCCTGCCGATCCTGTCGCTTTCCGGCACATTATTCGCCGCGCCCGCCTCGACCCCGCGCTTTCTAGTGGTGTTCCTGCGCGGAGGTTACGACTGCAATAACCTGCTCGTGCCCTATACCAGCGATTTCTATTACGAGTCGCGCCCGACGTTGGCGATCGCCAGACCCGACCCGAACAACGCCAGCAGCGCGATTGCGCTCGATGCGCACTGGGGCCTTAACCCGGTGCTACGCAATTCGATCTATCCGTTGTGGCAACGCAAACAAATCGCCTTCGTCCCGTTCGCCGGCACCGACGACCTGTCGCGCAGCCACTTCGAAACCCAGGACAACATCGAATCAGGCCAGCCTACCCAGCAACGCAGCCATTACGACTCAGGCTTCCTCGCCCGCTTGTCCCGCGTCGTCCCTGGTAGCTCGCCGATTGCCTTCACCGATGCATTGCCGCTCAGTTTTCAGGGCGGGAAGGACATTCCGAATATCTCGCTGCGCGGCGTATCCAGGCCCGCGTTCGACGACCGGCAATCATCGATTCTTGCGGGGATGTACAAAGGCACGTCGCTCGCCGCATCCGCGGCCGGTGGCCTTGAACTGCGCCAGCAGGTGTCAAAGGACCTTCAGGAGGACATGATGCCGGCAAATCGCGGTGCGCCAACGGCGAAGAATTTTGCCGCCGAAACCCGGCGTATCGCGACCCTGATGCGTGACCAGTATCGACTCGGCTTCGTAGACGTCGGCGGGTGGGACACCCACGTCAACCAGGGCAGCACCACCGGGGCGCTGGCCAACAACCTGAGCAACCTTGGCCAGGGCCTGGCCGCCTATGCCGATGCGCTCGGCAACGAATGGAATAACACCACCGTGGTGGTGGTCTCCGAGTTCGGCCGCACCTTCCGCGAGAACGGCGACAAAGGCACCGACCACGGTCATGGCACGGTGTACTGGGTACTTGGCGGTAACGTTCGCGGCGGACGCATCGTCGGCGAACAGGTGGCGGTGAACCAGCAGAACTTGCTGCAAAACCGCGACTACCCGGTACTCAATAACTACCGCGACCTGCTTGGCGGATTGATGGGGCGCACCTGGGGACTGTCCAACACACAACTTCAGAACGTGTTTCCTGGCGCCCGACCGAATGCGCTGCAGTTAGTTTGAGCGAGTGGCGCGCCCGCTCCCGGCATCGGCGACTAGCGGCATTGAGTGGGTCGCTACGCCGTATCACGACTTCCGTTAGTCCTTGTTCGAGGCAGAACATCGCTGAAAATAAAGATAGCAGCCTTGCCACAAGCCTGATTATCATAAGCATGCTTATTACTTATTCAGGTGTGCGTGTATGTCTGCTCAACCCTCAATCGGTTTCGCTCTGCATGACGTGGCGCGACTGATGCGCAAGCGCTTCGAACAGCGCGCCCGCAACTCCGGCCTGACGCGCTCGCAGTGGCAGGTTCTGGCGATGCTGTCGAAGAATGAAGGCATTCATCAAAAGGGTCTGGCGGACCTGCTGGATATCGAATCGATCACACTGGTTCGTCTGCTCGACAAGATGGAGGCGCGTGGCGTCGTAGAGCGTCGAAAACACCCGACCGATCGTCGGCTGTCGCTGCTGTTCCTGACTGCCGAAGCACTTCCATTGCTGGAAATCATGCGTGGCCTGGGTGAGCTGACACGCAACGAGGCGATGGTCGATTTCACTGACGCGGAGCGCGCGCAGCTCCTGCAGTTGCTGACGCGCATGAAAGTGAATTTGATCGACGCATGCAGCCTGCCGGTCGAATCCGAGGAGGCCCGACATGGTTGATAGCACCGTGAAAAACCCGCCGGAGTCAGCCGAGCGGGCCGAATCGCCGAAACCTTCGCGGATGGAAAGCCCTCAGCCAGCGGAGCATCGCCTGCAGGAGCCGGATCGGGCCGAATCGACTCGATCCAGCCTTCCACCAGCCCGGCCTCGTCGCCAGCACACCCGCACCGCGCTGTTCCTGCTGCTACCCATTGCCCTGCTGGTGGGCGGCTATCTCTATGTTTCGGGTGGCCAGGTGATTTCCACCGACAACGCCTACATCCAGGCTGACCGGGTCGGCGTGTCCACCGATGTGGCGGGCATCGTGGCCTCAGTCGAGGTCAAGGACAACCAACGCGTCACCCAGGGCCAGGTGCTGTTCAGGCTCAAGCCCGAGCCCTTTCAGATCGCTCTCGCCAGTGCCAAGGCGCAACTGGGCACCGTGCGTAACCAGATCATGAACCTCAAGGCCAGCTACACCCAATCACTGACCGAGATCGATCAGGCCCAGGCCGACTTGCCGTATTTCCAGACCAACTTCCAGCGCCAGGAAAAGCTCCTCGCCGTGTCCGCCGTCTCCAAAACCAATTACGACGACGCCCGGCATGACCTGGACAGCACCCAGCAAAAGATCGCCGTCGCCAAGGCTCAGGCGCAAGCGGTACTGGCACAGCTCGGCGGACATGTGGATACGCCGGTCGAGCAACAACCCTCTTATCTGCAGGCGCAAGCAGCGGTGGACGAGGCCCGGCGCAACCTGACCAATACCGTGGTCAAGGCGCCCTTCGATGGCATCGTCACCAACGTTGACTCGCTGGAAACAGGCGCCTACCTGCAACCGCCGCAATCGGGATTCAGTCTGGTGTCGACCGACCACATCTGGGTCGCCGCCTCCCCCAAGGAAACCGAGCTGACCCATATGGAGGCTGGCCAGCCGGTCAAAATCAGCGTGGACAGCTATCCGGGCGTGACCTGGCACGGCACGGTTGAAAGCATCAGCCCGGCGTCCGGATCGAGCTTCTCGCTGTTGCCGGCGCAGAACACCACCGGCAACTGGGTCAAGGTGGTGCAACGCATTCCGCTGCGTATCCGCATCGACGACGCGGCAGGCAAACCGCCCCTGCGTCACGGCATGAGCGTGGAAGCCGATATCGACACAGGTCATGCTCGTGGCCTTCCCGAGGTCTTCGCCGGACTGTTCGCCCACAAGGCAGACGCACATGAGTGACACGGCCAGGCAGACCGCCCCGTCTGCCAATCGCATGATGATTACCGTTTGCGTGGTACTCGCGGTGATCATGCAGGCGCTGGACACCACCATCGCCAACGTCGCCCTGCCCTATATACAAGGCAGCGTCTCGGCCAGCTCCGACCAGATCAACTGGGTGCTGACGTCCTATATCGTCGCCGCAGCCATCATGACCCCGCCCTCGGCGTTCCTCGCCAGACGGTTCGGCCGCAAGCAGGTGTTGCTCTGGGCGATCGTCGGCTTTGTGG
This sequence comes from Pseudomonas sp. ASL3, assembly GCF_056680425.1. Taxonomy (NCBI): domain Bacteria; kingdom Pseudomonadati; phylum Pseudomonadota; class Gammaproteobacteria; order Pseudomonadales; family Pseudomonadaceae; genus Pseudomonas; species Pseudomonas sp. ASL3. Next base: position 2,800,638 of record NZ_CM155281.1, read on the forward strand.
TGTCGTCGATTCTCTGCGGCATCGCGCAATCGCTCGGCGAAATCATTCTGTTCCGGCTGCTGCAAGGGCTGGCCGGCGCCGCTCTGGTGCCGCTGTCCCAAGGCATTCTGCTGGACATCTACACGCTGGAGGAACGCGGCTCCGCCATGGCGCTGTTCGGTGTCTCGGTCATGGTCGGCCCGGTGCTGGGCCCGATGCTGGGCGGCTGGCTGACTGCGAACCTGAGCTGGCGCTGGGTGTTTTTCATCAACCTGCCGATTGGCCTGCTGGCCCTGGCAGGGATCATCCGCTATGTGACAGAGACCCCCACCGACAAAGCGGCGCGACTGGATTGGCTAGGGTTTGGTTCGCTGAGCGTGGCGATCATGGCGATTCAACTGTTTCTGGATCGCGGCGAACAACTGGGTTGGTTCTCTTCCGGTGAAATCCTCATCGAGGCGGTCGTCGCGTTTGCCGCGACTTACATCTTTCTGGTCCACACCTTCACTGCGGACAAACCTTTCATCAGCCCCAAACTGTTCAAGGACCGCAACTTCTCGGTCAGCGTGGTGTTCATTTTCATCATCGGCATCACCTACCTTGCCTCACTGGCGCTGATGACCCCGTATCTGCAGAATCTGATGGGTTACCCGGTGCTGACCGCCGGCATGGTCATGGGGCCACGCGGTCTGGGCACCATGGGCACCATGTTTCTCGCCGGTCGGCTGATCGGTAAAGTCGACACCCGCTGGCTGCTGTTTTACGGGTTGTCCCTGTCGGCACTGTCGATGTGGCTGATGACCGGCTGGACCCCGGACGTGTCCATGCCAACCATCGTCTATGTCGGCTTCATTCAGGGCGCGAGCCTGGGCCTGATGTTCGTGCCGCTGACCACTGTCGCCTTCGCCACCTTGCCGGTGTCCCTGCGGGCCGAAGGCACCGGCCTTTACAGCCTGTCGCGCAACGTGGGTTCCAGCGTCGGAATCTCCATCGTGACCGTGCTGCTCGCACAGAACATTCAGGTCAACCATGCGGAGATCGGCGCCTACGTCACGCCGTTCAACCGGGCCTTCAACGACTGGGCGGTGACCAGCTATTTGAATCCTTTAACCGCTGCGGGCCGTGCGGCACTCGATGCCATGATCAACGTTCAAGCCAGCTGGGTCGCCTACATGGATGACTTCAAGCTGCTGATGGTGCTTTCGCTCAGCGTCATGCCGCTGCTGTTCATCATCAAAGCCCCGGCGCCTCAACCGCACAGCGAGTCAGTACCGGTCATGGAATAGTGCTGCTTGAGATTGTCGAACTCATCGCCACCCGCAATGGGTTACTGCTTGTTTGATAGGAGGCCCCGCCCCGTCTTCGACGCCGCGCTGTCGCGCAGCAAACTCGGTCCCGCTTCTGCCCGAAGGGCGTAGGAGAGACCGGGACGCGTAGTCTTGTCTGCGAAAGCCTCACTGCGGTGCGCCAGACAGACCGCATCGCATGGTCTTCGCAGACAAGTCAGCTCCTACAGACTGTAGAAAATCCACCCTTATATTTCAATCAGTTACATCTTTTTAGGGAGTTGAGTGCAGCTCCCAGCTGTGCCATTCCTTCAGTGCACCTTGGTCAAATTCAAGGCTATAGGTCATCCAGCGATACCTTAACGCGCTGCGGTGAAGCCAATCGCTCGCGTAGGGTGTTATTGATGACACACCCCACGCAACGGTGCCGGTCACTTGTGATAAACCGGCACATAAAGCCTCACTCATCTTGGCCCATCAACGGGTATTTCCTGATCGCTTTGCGCCTGCTTTCCCCACGGCAGGTCGAAATAGCAGACTCAGCAAAAATAATACCGTCTTGAAGTCCAGCATTCGCAGTGCTGCGCGTGCCTCTTCCGGGCGAACTTTGGCGATCATCGGCATTGCGCCGAAAATCTTTCCTTTGAGGATCAACTCGTCGCCACTGCGCTGTATGGCGCTGACGGTCATCAACTCACTGTTGTCGCCACCAAAGACTTTCATGTTCAATTCCTCGTGGTTCGTTCGAAGTCGATGTTCATGTCATCGAACATTTTGATCGCTGTGGCGCGGCCGGCGCCGAATACACCACCGCCCGGGTGCATGAACGGACCCACCAGGTACAGGTTGTCCAGGCCGGGAACGGTCAGACGGCCGAGGTCCGGGGTCGGACGGTGAGCGAAGTTCTGATAGAAGTACGGCGCGACACCATGTACGTCGCCTTTGACCATGGAGTTCGGCGAACTGCGCTCCAGGTCCAGTGGGGAACACAGGGAACGGGCGATGATGTTGTCGGACGTGAGGTTTTTCACGAACTTGCGGTAGGCCGTCAGGCTCAGGTCACCGAACTCTTCCTTGTATTCGTCCCAGCGGGCAGCGCCGCCTTCGGCAAGGTTGTAGGGGGCGAACGTCATGCCGTGGAACATGCCCTTGCCGGCCGGCACGCGGGTCGGGTCGTTGATGCTTTCATCACCACCGGCCACCAGACGCCGGCGTGACACGCGGCCGCGTCGCAGTTCATCGAAGTCATCCAGCATGTCGCTGAGCTTGTCGGTACTGAGCATGGTCAACATGGTTGCCCGGCCAACGTCGGGGCCGGCGTAGAATTCGGCCTGGCGATGCAAGTCATAGTGGCTGACGAACAGGCTGAACGGCGCCAGGGTGGCACGTTCAGCACGCGCGGCAACGCCCTCGTCCAGACCGTCGACGAAGCGTCTGAGCACGTGCGGATGCAGCGCACCGATCACCGCATCGCGAGCCATGATGCGCTCGCCGTCGTACAGCTCGACGCCATTGGCGCGACCGTTCGAAACCAGCACTTTGCGCACTTCACTGCTGCAGCGAATCTCACCACCGTAATGCTCGATGCAACGCGCCAGCGACTCCGACAGCTTGCCGCTGCCGCCGACCGGCTGCGACACGCCATAGGTGTGCATGATTCCGACAAACACGTAAACGCCCATACCGGTGCCCAATTCGTCAGGCATCTGCAGGTTCTCGGCGATCACCCGTAGCAGGTGGATCTTGACCTTGTCGTGAACAAACAACCGGTCGATGATTTCCAGGGTGCTGCGCTGCATCGCATCGAACAGCTCTCGGCCTTCCTGGCTCTGGTCGAGCATCGCGACCATCGCGCCCATCGGCAGCGGCGGCGAATAGAAGCCGGAGAGAAACATCGGTAGCAAATCGGCGGCTTTGGTCGCCAGCTTGCGATAGGTTTCGGCGTCCCGGGGGGAGATTTTGGCGATCGACTCGCAGGCCTTGTCCAGATCGCGGTAGGTGATGATCGAACTGCCGTCGTCGAACAGCGAGGCATGGGGAATGTCGGAGTAGTTGTATTTCAGCCCGAATTTGCTGAACAGGCCCAGTTCGTCCTGGGTGATCATCGGGTTGCCCTGAATCATGATGTGCACACTGGAGTGCTCGTCATGCCAGAAGCCCGGAGTGTTAAGCTGGCGGGTAGTGACCCCTCCACCGATGTACTCCTTGCGTTCGAGTACCAGGACTTTCTTGCCGGCCTTGGCCAGGTAGGCTGCCGCGACCAAACCATTGTGTCCGCCACCGATGGCGACGACATCGTACTGTGTCATGAGAGTCATTTTCCCGATCTGTTGTTCTTATTGGGCGCGCAGACGGTGAATGCCGCTGCTGCTGGCGTCGATTCTAGGAGGGGGATGTTCTAGGGCGGAAGACGGCACATATTTGTGGGCCGGTTACCTGAATGTGCGTGCCTGTGGTGCGCCGACAGCGGAGATAGACATGCATAAGGGTGGAGGGCCGGCGCGCATTATCGACGTCGACCAACGGCAGGCGCTGGATCAGTTGAGGTTACGGGTACTGCGCGGAGGCAATGACCCTCACGGGCCGATCCGTGAATCGCTGGCACGCCTGGGTGATCGCTGGAGTCCGTTGCTGTTGCTGGTACTGCGCAACGGAACCCTGCGCTTCACCGAGCTGCAGCGTGAGGTCAATGCAATGGCCGACGGCTCGCTCTCACAGCGGATTCTGACCTTGAAACTGCGCGGCTTCGAACGTGACGGCATGATCAATCGGGAGGTCATCGCGACCATCCCGCCCCAGGTTGAATACAGCCTCACGCCATTGGGTCTGGCACTGGTCGAGCGCCTGGAGGACTTCCTCGGCTGGCTGGAAGTGCAAGCGCCGGCAATCATTCAAGCGCGTGCCGTCTACGATCAGGCCTGAGCCATGCCGGTGGCGGTTTCGATGATCAAATTGCGCAGCCAGGCCAGCCCAGGATCATGCTGCTGATACTTGTTCCACTGCATCGCAATGGTCAGCTTCGGCGCGTCCCAGGGCACTGGCTGTATCTTCAACGGCAGGTAATTGACCCAGCGCTCGGCCAGGCGGTGGTGCATGGTGGCGATCCGCTGAGTGCCAATCAGAAAGGCCGGAACGCTGTTGAATGCATTGGTGGTGACTTCCACCCGTCGCTCGAATCCGAAGCTGCGCAGGAACCAGTCATCGACCGTTGGCGTGCGGTGTTCGCTACCCCAGCGCACCAGCACATGGCCCATCGATTTGTAATTATCAAACGACAACGACGCAGCGCTCAGGGGGTTTTCCTGGCACATCACGCAGACGTACTCGTCCTCGAACAACGGGGTCGAAGGGTGTCCGCTCAGGATGTGGTTGTCCGGCAGCAGGAGAAAATCGACGTGACCCCGTTCGATCTCCAGCGCGGCTTCGTCGGTCGGTGAAAACTGTTCGATCGAGCACTGCGGTGCGATCCGATTCATCTCCCGACTGACCTCCGGCAACAGCACCATGCCGACATAGTCCGAAGCCATCAGGGTGAACTTTCGGCTGGACAGCTCCGGCTGAAACTGGGCCCGGTTCTGCAGGGTCGAGCGCATCTGGATCAACAGATCCCTGACCGGTTGGGCCAGGGTTTCGCCGACCGGCGTACGCACCATCTTGCGACCTATCTGCACCAGCAGATCATCTTCGAAATAGCTGCGCAGCCTCGACAGCGCTGCGCTAGTGGCCGGCTGACTCAGGTGCAGGCGCTCCCCGGCGCGGGTGATGTTCTGCTCGGCCAACAAGACATCCAGCACCACCAGCAGGTTCAAGTCCAGACCATGGAAACGCATGGATATTCTCCGACGCCTGATGCTATCCATCGGCGCCTTTATTGTTTTTGAGGGGACGGATTGCGCATCCAGATTCCGATGCTCGCCGCCCATTTGGCAAATTTATACACGGCCAACGCTGAAGTTGAAACGCAAATAGCAGGCGCGATCTGACGTTGCCAGGTACGCAACGAGCTATCCATACGCGTTATGCCTGACATCCGAACAAACAATTTCCCGAATATCTGGACGCTGCTTAAGGTGGCTCCATGTTCACCTGTCGCCGGAGCCCCCCGCCTTCGAGACAAGCGTGACAACCCATAAAAATAAGTAAAAGAGGACTATTCATGAGCGATATCGCAAAAGTGCTGGTCGTCGGCGGAGGCATCGGAGGGCTCTCCACCGCCATCGCACTGCGCAAATCCGGTATCGACGTCGACATTGTCGAAATCAACCCGGTCGCCAAGGTCTATCACGTCGGCATCGTCGTCCAGGCCAACTGCATCCGGGCCATGGCGGCATTGGGCATCGCTGACAGCGCGGTCGCCGCCGGCTTTCCCTACAAGGGCCTGCGCATCTGCAATCAGCAGGGCGAGATCAAGGCCGAACTCAGCGGCGCACATCTGGCCGGTGAGCACTACCCGACCAACCTCGGCCTGACCCGCCCGGCCCTACACAAGGTCCTGCACGATGCGGTAGAAGCCAGTGGAGCCCGTCTACGCCTGGGCCTGACCTTCAGCGATATCGCACAGACCGAGGACAAGGTGCTGGTGCGTTTCACCGATGGCAGCGAGGCCGAATACGACCTGCTGGTCGGTGCCGACGGCGTCTACTCCCAGGTCCGCTCGACGGTATTCGGCGAACAGTACAAGCCACAATTCACCGGCCAGGGCGTCTGGCGCTACAACCTGCCACGGCCGCCAGACCTGTTTCACTCGCACATGTTCGAAGGCAAGCCCGGCGGCAAGGCCGGCTACACCCCGCTGACCGAAGACAGCCTGTACGTCCTTTCGGTATTCGAAGAACCGGGCAACCCGTTTTTTGATCCTCAGACCCTGGCAACCGAATTTCGCAAACGCCTCGAAGGTTACGGCGGCTTGATTCCAGAGTTGAGCGCGCAGATTACCGATCCGACAAAAGTCGTTTATCGCCCGCTCGAAGCCCTGTTGATGCCGGCGCCCTGGTATCGCGGCCGGGTGTTGCTGATCGGCGACGCCGCGCATGCCACGACCCCGCACATGGGCCAGGGCGCAGCACAGGCGGTCGAGGATGCGGTGGTACTGGGCGAGCTGTGCGCTGCCGAACTGTCGCTGCAACAGGTACTCGACCGCTTCATGCAACGCCGCTACGAGCGCTGCAAGTTCATCAACCAAGGCTCGGTGCAGATCGGTGAGTGGGAGCAACGGCCGGTGCCGGAAGCCGACTTCGCCGGGCTGATCGCCAAGATGATCGAAATCACTGCGCAGCCTATTTAACGCACGCCCATTCAAGGAGCCTCCAATGACCATTAATCCTCTGAAAGGCTGGCAGGTTGACCGCGACAGCATCGGCTTCATCGGCCACGACCTGCAGCGCCCCGAGTGCATCATCGCCCAACCGGACGGCTCGCTGTGGGCTGCCGATGCCCGTGGCGGGGTGATGCACATCGCCACCAACGGCGAGCAAACCCTGCTGGCTCCGCGTCAGCAGGCGGCTGACGACGTGTCTTTCGAAGCGCGTTACGTGCAGTCCCAGGGTACCTCGCTGCCCAACGGTCTCGCGCTGACCGCCGAGGGCGACTTCATCATCTGCAACTGGGGCCTGGACCGTATCGAACGGTTGAATCGCAGCGGCGAAATCCAGGTGCTTTACAGCGAACTGGACGGCAAACCATTGGGCAAGACCAACTTCCCGTTGCGCGATTCCAAGGGCCGGATCTGGTTCACCGTAACCACCACGATGCAGCCCTGGACCGACTCGATCAACTCCGGTGTGCTCGATGGTTATATCGGCGTCATCGATGAAAAAGGCATTCGCATCGTTGCAGAGGGTTTTGGCGGCACCAACGAAATCCGCTTCGATGACAACGAAGAATGGCTCTACGTCGTCGAGAGCAACGTGCGCCGGATCTCCCGTCTGCGCCTGCGGGCCGATGGCTCGCTGGGCGAGCGTGAAGTGTTCGGCCCGAGCGAACTCGAAGGCTTCCCGGACGGTTTCGCCTTCGACAGCTTCGGCAACCTCTGGGTAACCCTGGTGATGAGCGACAAGCTGATCGCCCTGACGCCCGACGGCGAAGTGCTGACCTTGCTCGACGACGGCAACCCCGAGGCCACCGCCCTGCTCAACCGACACTACGCCGACAAGACCCTGACCCCACAGATCATGCAAGCCGCCCACGGCACCCTCGCCCCCTGGATGGCCAGCCTGACCTTCGGTGGCCCGGACCTGCGCACCGTCTACCTGGGCAGCCTGCAAGGCACCCGGATTCCGTTCTTTCGTGCCCCCGTGGCCGGCCAGCCATTGATCCACTGGGCCTGACCCAGCACAGCCTATCGGCAATCAGTCACTGAATTCGTCACAGGAGCACCGCATGATTCGTCATCTGAAAAAAGGCAAACCGGCTGAGGCCAAGGCCGAACTCAATGCGCAGGTTCGCAGCACCGTCGAGCAAATCATCGCCGACATCGAGCAACGTGGCGAAGCCGCCGTGCGTGAGTATTCGGAAAAGTTCGACCGCTGGAATCCGCCGTCACTGCGCTTGAGCCAGGAACAGATTCAGGCCTGCATCGACAGCCTGTCCGACCAGGCCATCGAAGACATCAAATTCGCTCAGGCGCAGATTCGCCGCTTCGCCCAGATCCAGTTGCTGTCGCTGCGCGATGTCGAAGTGGAAACCCTGCCCGGTGTGGTCCTCGGCCACAAAAACATCCCGGTCAACTCGGTCGGTTGCTATATCCCCGGCGGCAAGTATCCGCTGCTGGCCTCGGCACACATGAGCGTGCTGACCGCCAAGGTCGCCGGGGTCAAACGGGTGATCGCCTGCGCGCCGCCGTTCGATGGTAAGCCGTCAGCGGAAATCATCGCTGCCATGGCCCTGGCCGGCGCCGATGAAATCTACGTGATGGGCGGTGTGCAAGGTGTTGCCGCCATGGCCCTGGGAACCGAAAACATCGCGCCGGTCGACATGATCGTCGGCCCGGGCAACGCCTACGTTGCCGAAGCCAAGCGTCAACTCTATGGCCGCGTGGGTATCGACCTGTTCGCCGGTCCGACCGAAACCATGGTGATCTGCGACGACAGCGTCGACGCCGAACTGGTTGCCGTCGACCTGCTCGGTCAGGCAGAGCATGGACCGACCTCCCCGGCTTTCTGCGTGACCACCAGCGCTCGCATTGCCGAAGAACTGCCGGCGGCCATCGAAAAAGTTCTGGCTCGCCTCGACACCGCACCGGTCGCCAGCGTGGCCTGGCGCGACTATGGCGAAATCATCCTCTGTGACAGCGACGAAGAAATGCTCGCCGAATCCGAGCGCATCTGCTCCGAGCACGTTCAGGTCATGACCCGCGACCCCGACTGGTTCCTAAAGCGCATGACCAACTATGGCGGGCTGTTCCTCGGCCACCGCACCAACGTCTCTTACGGCGACAAGGTGATCGGCACTAACCACACCCTGCCGACCATGGGCGCAGGGCGTTACACCGGTGGTCTGTGGGTCGGCAAGTTCATCAAGACCCACACCTACCAACGCGTGCTGACCGATGAAGCGAGCGTGGCGATTGGCGAAGTCTGCTCGCGGCTGTGTGCCCTCGAGCACTTTTCCGGTCACAAGGAGCAGGCGGACATCCGCGTGCGCCGCCTGAAGAAAAGCGTCTGAGCCGGAGCCACAATGAAAACTCTTGAAGGTAAGGTGGCCGTGGTCACCGGTGCAACCGGTGGCCTGGGCCGTGTGATCTGCAAGGCGCTGGCGCAGGCCGGGGCCAGCGTGGTCGCCGGTTACAACCGCAACGGCGACGCTGCCGAACGTTTGCTCGCCGAACTGCCACAGACGTCGCTCGGGCATCTGGCCTGGCCTGCGGTGGTCACCGACAGCGCTGCGCTGGGCGCACTGGTCGATGAAGTGCAAAACCGTTACGGTCGCTGCGACATCCTCGTCAACTGTGCCGGTACCACGCGCTATGTCGCGCACGCCGATCTGCAGGGGCTGGACGACGCCTTGATCGATTCAATCCTGGCGACCAACGTGCGCGGCCCGATTGCCTGTGTCCGGGCCCTGGCTCCGCTGCTGGCAGCCAGCGGTGACGGTCTGGTGGTCAACATCAGTTCGATTGCCGCGCGCACCGCCATGGGCAGCAACATCGCCTACTGCGCCTCCAAAGCCGCGCTGGACAACCTGACCCAGTCCCTGGCCCGCGCCCTGGCCCCACAGATTCGGGTGGTCTCGGTCGCACCGGGCCTGGCCGACACCGAGTTCGTGCTCGGGCTGGACAGCGCCTGGCGTGACGAACAGGCGGCACGCACGCCGCTGGGACGGCTGGCCTTGCCCGAGGAAGTCGCCGCCGCGGTAGTGGCCCTGGCCACCCACCTGACCTTCACCACCGGCACCATCATCCCTGTGGATGGTGGTCGCCCGCTGAACTGAAAAGGATGACTGTCATGCACGCAGCAACTTCCTGCAGCGGTTTCCCGATCAAGCCGCACCACGGCGGGATCAGCGTCCCGAACCTGGACCAGGCGATTGCCTGGTACGTACAGATGCTCGGCTTCGAGCTGGAAAGCCGCGCCTTCATCGAGCAGATCCCGGCCCACATCGCGTTCATTCGCAGCGGCGACTACCGCATCGAACTGTTTGAACTCGAACATGCCCAGCCACTGCCCGACGATCGCCGCGAGCCACACCTGGACCTGCTCACCCACGGCCACAAGCACCTGTGCTTCGCCGTGCAAGATGCGCCGGCGGCGTTCGCCGAACTGCGCGAAAAAGGCGCCGACATCGTTTTCGAGAACGTCATCGACGGCACGCCCATGGGCTTTCTGCGCGACAACAGCGGCAACCTGCTGGAACTCATTCAATACCCGGCCCTGTGGTCGACCCAAGGAGAACAGCCATGAAACTGGCCACATTGAAAGATGGCAGCCGCGACGGTCGTCTGGCGGTGGTATCCCGCGATCTGTGTCACGCCCTGCTGGCCAGCGGCGTCGCGGCCACAATGCAAGACGCACTGGATGACTGGCAGCGTTGCGAACCCTTGCTGCAAGCGCTGTATCACGCACTCAATGCCGGCAAAGCGACCCAAGTCTTCGCCTTCGAGCCACGCGAGGCCATGGCGCCGTTGCCACGCGCCTACCAGTGGGCCGACGCCTCGTCGTTTCTCAACCACGGCAGCCTGATGGAGCGTGCGTACAATCTGGACATAAAAAAGGATGCCGGCGTCCCTATCATCTACCAGGGTTCGGGCGATGATTTCCTCGGCGCCTGCGATGACTATCCCGTACCGGGTGAAGAACACCAGATCGATTTCGAGGGCGAAGTCGCCGTGGTGCTCGATGATGTGCCAATGGGCGTTCAACCGGCCGCTGCCAATCACCATATAAAGCTGTTGATGCTGCTCAATGACGTCAGCCTGCGCGCCCATTTGTTCAAAGAGGTCAGCATCGGTTTCGGTCCGCTGCGGGCCAAACCCAGTACCGTTTTCGCACCAGTGGCGATTACCCCGGACGAGCTTGGCGAGGCCTGGCACAGCGGCCGGGTGAACTTGCCGATGCGGGTCGAATGCAATGGTCAGCTGTTTGGCGAGCCGAATGGCTCGGAAATGGATTTCAGCTTTCCCGAACTGATCATGCACCTGGCGCGCACCCGCAATCTGCGAGCCGGCACCGTGCTTGGCTCTGGCACCTTCTCCAACCGCAACTACCACGAGGTCGGCTCCGCCTGCCTCGCTGAGCGGCGGGCGATTGAGGTGCTTGAACAAGGCGAAGCGAAGACGCCGTTCCTGAGCTTCGGCGATCGTTTGCGTTTTGAAATGTTCGGCTTCGATGGGCAAAGCCTGTTTGGCGCCATCGATCATCGTTTCGTACCTGCTCTGGAGGCGTGACCATGCATGTCCTGATTACCGGAGCCAATGGGTTTGTCGGCGCTGCGCTAGTCCGCCGACTGCTCGACGATACACAGGCCCTGCCGGGCTGGACCCGGCTGAGTCTGCTCGACCTGGACTTTCCGAATTCGCTGAACGACCCGCGCGTGCATTGCCTGAGCGGCAGCATCGCCGACCCCACACTGTTGGCCGACGCGCTGGAAACGCCGGTCGATGTGCTCTTCCATCTGGCAAGCATTCCCGGTGGGATGGCCGAGCGTAATTATCCGCTGAGCCGCCAGGTCAATCTCGATGCGACCCAGACCCTGTTCGAAGGGCTCAAGGTCCAGGCGCAACCGGCACGTGTGGTATTCGCCAGCACCATCGCCGTGTATGGTTCGCCGCTGCCAGCACAGGTCGATGACAGCACGCCGCTGCAGCCGAAACTCACGTACGCCGCACAGAAACTGATCGGTGAGATTCTGCTTGAAGACTTCAGCCGCCGCGGCTGGATCGATGGTATAAGCCTGCGCCTGCCCGGCATCGTCGCCCGTCCGCCACAACCGTCAGGTCTGCTCTCGGCATTCATGAGCGATGTGTTCTGGAAACTGGCCAAGGGCGAGCGCTTCGAGTGCCCGGTTTCTGCGAAAGCGGTTGCCTGGTGGATGTCGGTAGCGCGTTGTGTCGACAACCTGCTGCATGCCGCCCGCCTGCCGGCTTCGGCCCTGCAGGCTCGACGCTCATTCGCTCTGCCAGTGTTGCGCCTGACCATGGAACAGGTCATCAGCGGTCTCTGCCAGCGCTTCGGTGAAGAGCGTCGGGCGCTGGTCAGTTATCAGCCGGATGCCGGCCTGGAAGCAACCTTCGGCGCCTACCCGCCGTTGATGTCTCCGGCCGCCGAGGCGCTGGGTTTCAAACATGACGGAGATATCGAGCAATTGATCAACAGGACGTTGAACGGCTGATCCAGGCCCGATTTGCGTGCGCAACACCCCCTAATAAAAACAATCAGGAGAGGCCATGAACGCTCCCATCAGTACCACCCAGTCCAAGGCAACGATAGCCACTTATCTGTTGCTGATCATCAACTGCCTGTCGCCGATGGCGGCGATCGTCGTAGCACCGAGCCTGCCGCAAATGCAGGCGCACTTCGCCGATGTGCCCAACGTCGAGTTCCTGATTCCGGTGTCGCTGACTATTCCCGGTCTGCTGGTGGCCCTGCTCAGTCCACTGGTCGGGATGCTCGCCGATCGTTACGGACGCAAGCGTCTGCTGGTGGCCTCGATCGTCGGCTACGGAATCTTCGGCCTGATGCCGATGATGCTCGACTCGCTCTACGCGATCATCGTCAGCCGGATTGCCTTGGGTTGTGTCGAGTCGGTGGTGGTGACCATCAGTACCATGCTGATCGGCGATTACTACAGTGGCCAGCAACGGCAGAAATACCTGGCGCTGCAAACCACCTTCGCTTCGTCATCGGCCATCCTGTTCTTCATGATCGGCGGTGCCCTCGGTGAAATTGGCTGGCGCATGCCCTACGTGGTCTACGCCGTGCCACTGCTGCTGGCGGTGTTCAGCAAGATGCTGTTGTGGGAACCGAAGACCGCGCAGATGGCCGAACAGGAAAGTCAGACCCCACAGTTGGTGACCTTCCGCCCCCTGCTGTTGCTCGGGATCTGCATCGTCACCTTCATCGGCGCCGTGGCCTTCATGGTGCTACAGATCCAGATGGCCTACCTGCTCGGTGCCGTCGGCGAGCACTCGCCACAGACCGCCGGGATTGTCGCGTCGGCCTGTAGCGCGATGATCGTGATCGGCACACTGAGCGTGCATATGTTGACTCGCCTGGGCTTGCGTACACCGCACTGCCTGACCCTGGCCTTCGGCCTGATAGCCGCCAGCTTCCTGCTGATCCCCACCGCGCATAGCTGGCAAGGCATCATGGGCATTGCCCTGATCAACGGCCTGGGTTGCGGCCTAATGTTGCCGACGCTGGTGATCTGGAACATGCGCGAACTGCCTTGGCAGCGCCGAGGTCTGGGAACCGGCATGTGGTACGGCAGCTACTGCCTGGGGATGTTCTTCAGCCCGATTCTGGTGGTCGCCACCAACAAGCTCAGCGGTAGCCTGATCACCACCATCGGCTGGGCCGGCTGGCTGTTGCTGCCAGTGGCGGTACTGGCGATGGCCGCCAGCCTGGTGAAATGCCGGGCGACCAGGAACACGCGCTTGATGGCGTCCAACCTGGAGGACGCTTGATGAGCAAGGGACAACGTCTGGCCGACACGGTGGCGTTGGTCACCGGCATCGGCAGTGGCATCGGTCAATGCTGCACTTCTTGAACTGACCCGCTAGACATCTGGCAATGCTTTTCCCTTCGCACCGACATGCGAGGGGCGGACAAATTCATCCTCAAAAATAAAAATAGAAGAGTGGACCATGAAAAAAAGAGCGATAGCAGGCTGTGCCGTGATGACCTTGCTGACGTCCCTGAATGCCAGCGCAGCGCAGGACGATTCGCTGGCAGCATCCGGGGTCGAAACCCCCAATGAAAAAATCGGCCCACGGGTCTTGAACGTCGAACCGAATGTACCGCCCTCCTCCGGCAAGCTGATGGAGAAACAGGGCGAATGGCTCAACGAGCATGGCATCAGCCCGCATTTGTCGATGACCGAGATCTATCTGCACAACCCCAGTGTCGGCCTCGACACCGGCAACTACGAAGCCCTGACGCTGTTCGCCCTGGGCGCGGATTTCAACCTCGACAAGCTGGTCGGCATCCCGGGAGGCACGCTGCATTTCGAAGAGCTGTATGTGCCTTACACCCATAATCTTGTGTACGGCGGCCAGGTCGGTGATGTCATCGCCGGCAAGCCGGGGCCTTATATCCCCAAGGTCAATCACCTGACGTTGTTCACTTATGAACAGAAACTGCTGGATGACAAGCTGGCCGTCGAGTTTGGCAAAAGCAACGCCGGCAACTATTTCGCCTTGCCGCTATGCAACATGCCGCTGGGTTGCGTCAACGCCATTCTGCAGGACAGTGCCGGGATCAACCCGCCGCCCTACGCCAACTGGGGTGCGCGCATTGGTTATGACCTGAGCCCGGCCTTGCGCGCTCAGGTCGGCGCCTGGCGCAGCAATAACGCCTACCCGTTCACCAACGGCTGGGAGCGGACCGTGGGCGACAGCCCGGGCACCCTGAGCACGGTGTACCTGGCCAACCTGGCCTACCGCACTGATTACCGCATGGAAGCCTATCCGCAGACCTATGAAATTCTCGGTTTCCACAACACTGGCGAACAGACCGACCCCTTCTTCACCGTCAACGGTACCTCCAGGGTCACCGACCCCAGCGCAGCAGCCGCCACCAGCAAAGGCGTGAGCGGATTCTATATGGGCGCGAAGAAAACCTTCTGGCGTCAGGACGGCGGCCAGTCAAAGGATCCCACCCCGACTGCACTGTCGGCCTACGCCAGCGTGACTCACACCCTGGACGAGGACGTGACCAACGGCGTCGGCACCCAGGCCAACGCCGGGGTGATTCTGTCTGCGCCATGGCGCAGCCGACCTTTCGACAGCTATTCGGTCAACCTCAACTGGGCGCAACTGACCAGCCGCGAGCAGCGTTTTCTCGAAGAGGCCCATGCGGCTTCTGGTGGTGGTGATTACCGGCCAGGCCGCAACGAGTTCGGGGCCAGTCTGGATGCCAACTTCGTGCTGACCGACAGCATCGTCATCAGCCCCTTCGTCCTGCGCACCTGGGGCGCCAGCAGCTGGCTCAACCCCTACACCGGCACCAACCCGCGCGACGGCTATGCCACCGGGCTGGTGCTGCATGTGCAGTTCGACGAAATGCTCGGTTTGAATCCCCATCATTGATGTCCAGCGCGGCCGACTGGGTCGCGATTCTGCCCGGAGGGCGTAGGAGCTGACTTGTCTGCGATAAGGGCCGAAGGACCTTCCAGCGATATCGTGTCCAGCCTAGTTGCGACTGCTTCGCAGCCGATCGCAGACAAGTCAGCTCCTACAGTCGATCGGTGCCTGACTTAAAATTTATATTTATTTTTCAACGATTTACAGGTTGTTTGAGGGGCTTCACCGTTTTGAGTGGGTAATCTATTCTCCTCCCCATGAGAGATATTGATTTATATGCCCAAATTCTTGGGCTCCAGGCTCCGTGGAAAGTGGTCGCAGTTAACCTTGACCGTGCGTTGGGGCAAGTCGTTGTCGGCGTTGGAGTATCTGATGCTGCTGCGTTCACCTGTCCGCAATGTGGCCTGCACGCTTCGCGTTATGACAAACGCAAACGTCGTTGGCGGCATCTTGATACGTGTCAGTTCGTGACCATTCTAGAGGCTGAGGTGCCCAGAGTTCATTGCGCCGAGCATGGCGTGGTGACTGTCGAGGTCCCGTGGGCAGACGCTGGTTCAGGTTTCACCTTGATGTTTGAAGCATTGGTGATCAACTGGATCCAGGAAGCCAGTATTCAGGCGGTCTCGCGTCAACTCCAGACAAGCTGGGGCAGCATTGACCGGATCATGGCTCGCGCCGTCAGACGCGGATTGGCGCGTCGAAAACCGTTATCACCGACCCAGATATGTGTGGACGAGACTTCGTTTCAAAAGCGTCGCGAGTACGTCACCGTGGTGACCGACCCCGCAACGGGTCAGGTCTTGCATGTGGAAGACGGCAATCTCACCCAGAGCCTGGAAGCGTTTTATACGAAGCTCAATAGCGACCAGAAGCAAGCTATTACGGGCGTTTCGATGGATATGTGGCCCGCCTTTATCAGCGCGACCCAGCGTCATATTCCGGATGCCATGCACAAAATAGCGTTCGACAAGTTCCATGTGGCCAAGCTGTTGAGTGAGGCGCTGGACAGGGTGCGTCATATGGAGAACCGCGAGTTGCTAAAGGCAGGCTCCACGGTGCTCAAGAACACGAAATACGTCTGGCTTAAGCGGGCCGAAAACATGACCGAGCGGCAACAGGCAACCTTCGAGTCGTTGCGAGAGGGTTCGTTGCGTACAGCCAAAGCTTGGGCGATCAAGGATCTGGCCATGCAGTTGTGGCGAGGTAAGGATCGGGATGAGGTCGAACAACAGTGGAACCACTGGCTGGAATGGGCCTTGAACAGTGGGCTGCCACCGATGTGGAAAGTCGCCAAAACGATCAAGCGACGACTGTGGGGCATCGTCAACGCCATCGTGTTGAACCTGCATAACGGCCATGCAGAAAGCATGAACGCACGCATTCAACGGCTCAAGCAACGCTCTTGCGGGTTTCGAAATCGGGAGCGTTTTCGCAATGCCATTTACTTTCATTTTGGTGGTTTGGATTTATACCCGGAACGTCTCCAAAACTCATAACACCCACTTGATCCGGTGAAGCCCCTTGTTTGATAGGAGTATCAACATGACAGAACAACAGCAACGTCCGGTCGCGCTGATCACCGGTGCCGCCGGCGGCCTTGGCCACGCCTTTGCCCAACGCCTGGCTCGCGAAGGGTTCCGCGTCGCGGTGGTCGACTGTGTCGATGCTGCGCATGTGGTCAAAGCGATCGAGGCCGAAGGCGGCGAAGCGCAAGCCTTTCTCTGCGACTTGCGCATGCCGGAGCAGATCAAGCACCTGACCGCGCAAGTCCTGGAGCATTTCGGCCGCTGCGACGTGCTAGTGAACAATGCCGCGTACATCCCGCTCAAGGGCCTGGACGAAACCACCTTGCTGGAATGGAGCGACACCCAGGCCGTCAACCTCGACGCACCGTTCCTGCTGAGCCAGGCCTTCGTGCCGGGCATGCGTGAACGCGGTTGGGGACGCATCATCAACCTGGCGTCGAGCAATACCGGCCGCCCGCAGAAAGGCTTCATGGCCTACATCGCCGCCAAGATGGGGGTGATCGGCCTGACCCGTGCACTGGCCGCTGAACTGGGCGATCACGGCATCACCGCCAACGCCATTTCACCCGGCCTGATTCGCCATGTCGGGAGTGCGCAGGCCTTGCCAGCAGAGCTGTTCGAAAAGGTCCGCGACAGCCAGCTGATCAAGCGCAATGGCGAACCAGAAGATCTCTGCGGAATTCTGGCCTTCCTCGCTTCGCAGGCGTCCGGCTACATGACCGGTCAGGTATTCAATGTCGATGGCGGCTTTCTGTTCTGAATCCGCCGTATCCATTTACCCACCCACAGCCAGCGCGCCAGAGGTATCCAGCGGCTGGATAGATCGCATGCCTACAAACGATTGGTCCGGACCGCCGGACATTTCTAATCTGACGCTGTTCTGCGCAGCGATCGCGCAGTGGTATGGCTGGAGAGAAGCATCATGCATAACAACAACATCAACGTTGGCGCCCGGCTGCCTGCCTTGGGCGGGGAGTTCTGACATGGCAATCATTGGTATCGATACACTGCTGTACGGCGTGGAAGATGTGCAGAAAGCCACGCAATTTTTCGACGACTTCGGCCTGCCGCGCCTGAGCGCCAGCGAAAACGAAACCCTCTACCGTCTGGATGAAGGCTCGACCGTGATCCTGCGCGGCATCGACCACCCTTCGATCCCCGAATCCGCCTATCAGGGCTTCGGGGTCAAGGAGACCATCTGGGGCGTGGACAACCAGGCCAGCCTGGAGCGCCTGATCGCAGACCTGTCGACGGACCGTGAAGTCCGCCTCGGCGACGATGGTGCCTGGCACTTTCTGTCTGATTGCGGCATGGCCCTGGCCCTGCGCGTATTCACTCGCAAGAAGGTGGTGTACGCCACCGACCCGATCAACTCCTCGGGTAACGTCAATCGGCTCAACCAGCATCGCAAGTGGCGCACCCGGGCCCGGCCCAAGACCATCAACCATGCGGTGTTCGCCGTTGACGATTACTGGAAGACCTTCGTGTTCTTCCGCGATCGGTTGAATTTTCGCCTTTCCGATCACCAGAAAGGTGTCGGCACCTACCTGCGCGCCGACGGTGCCAATGAGCACCACAATACTTTCCTGCTCAACAATCAGGCGCCAGGCGCCGGCGGTATCCCGCGCTTCCACCACACCTGTTTCGGCGTGGAGGATTTCGACGAAGTCATGATCGGCTCCAACTACATGACCAAGCGTGGCTGGAATCACGGCTTCCTGGGCACTGGTCGGCATCGCATCGCGTCAGCGATCTTCTGCTACTTCAACTCCCCCACCGGTGGCGAGGCCGAGTACGGCGCCGACACCGATTACCTGGACGACAACTGGGTACCGCGCGAGTGGGAATTTCGCTTTGGCACCGCGTCCTGGATGAGCAACCCGCCGGCCTTCATGCAGGACGATATCGCCTGGGATGTCACGTTCTACCAGGGCGTTGAACCGGCGATGCGCAGGTCCTGAATCGATCGCAGTCCGCGCCATCAGAACAAGAGGAAATTGCACCATGTTCCAATACTTCGAAACCAATTACGTCTGGAGCCTGGCCGTGGCCGCGGCCCTGGAGATGGGCGGCAAGATCGGCGAGATCGAAGCCATGTGCCGCCCCCTGGCCGACATCGCCCGTCAGGGTGACGACTCAGGCACCGAAGCCTTCCTGAAATCCTGGGAAGCCGGTGGCGACAACCTGGTCGAACTGGCCAATGAAGATCAGGCGGCAGGTCGCCTGCTCAGCGCCGGGGATAAACTCAACCGCGCTGCCGTCTACTTCATCACCGCCGAGCGGATGCAGGCGCACGGCTACGCGCCACGCAAGGCGCTGTATGACAAGTTCCTGAAGACCTTCGCCCAAGGCGTGGAGCTGTCCCGCGAACACTGCCAACGATTCGAGATCCCGTACGCCGGTGCGCATATCGCCGGGCTCTACACCCCGGCCGAAGGCGCTCAAGGTCCGGCGCCTTGCCTGGTGATCATCAACGGGCTGGATAGCACCAAGGAGATGGTCTATCGCGCGGGCTTGTTTCCGGCCCTGTTGGCCAAGCGCGGCATCTCCAGTCTGTTCATCGATCAGCCCGGCACTGGCGAAGCCTTGCGCCTGCATGGCATGACGGCGGTGCCGGAAACCGAGCAGTGGGCGAGCAAGGTCGTCGACTACTTGCAGACCCGCAGCGAGATCGACCCGCAGCGCATTGGTCTTTTGGGTGTCTCTCTCGGCGGCTATTACTGCCCACGGGCAGTGGCTTTCGAACCGCGTTTTGCCCTCGGCGTCGTCTGGGGCGCAAACCACAATTGGGGCGAGATGCAGAAGCGCCGCATGGCCCGCGAAGGCGAACGGCCGGTGCCGCACTACTGGGAGCACGTACGCTGGGTCTGGGGCGCGACCGATATGGACGAGTTCATGCGCATCGCTGAAAACGTCCACCTCAACGGCGTGATGGAGCGCATCAAGGTGCCGTTCCTGGTTAGCCACGGCGAGGCTGACCGGCAAATCCCGCTGGAGTATGCGCACCAGTCATTCGACCAATTGACCAACAGCCCGGACCGCGAGTTGAAGATCTTCACCCCGCGCGAAGGCGGCATCCATCACAGCAGTCTGGATAACACCGCCAATGCCGGTGCGTTCATCGCCGATTGGGTGGCTGAGCGTCTGGGTGGTGTGACACAGTGAGCTGAATCACGATGCGGCTCTCTGAGCCGCACTCGGATTCATTTCAAGGTTAAAGATCGGCGCGCCCACCACGCGCCGCAATGCCGCTAGGCTATCAGCATCCAACTGCCGAGCCCTTCAGCTCTCCTTGACCCACTGCGCAAGCACGCTCGCTTCAGGCTTTTTTGCGAAGACCTTCTGCGGCAGCAGCAGCCAGGCCAACGCCGGTAGCAGGATCAAAGCACCGAGCATGTTCACCAGGAACATGAAGGCCAGGAGGATGCCCATGTCGGCCTGGAACTTGATCGGCGAGAAGGCCCAGGTCGACACCGCGACCGCCAGAGTCATACCGGTCAGCAACACCACCTTGCCGGTGAACAGCAGCGCTTGGTAATAGGCTTGGGCCAGAGTGTCTCCCGCGCGCATCCGGGCCAGGATCACGCTCAATACATACAGCGCGTAGTCGATGCCGATGCCTACGCCGAGTGCGATCACCGGCAGCGTGGCGACTTTCACCCCCATGCCCAGACCGACCATCAGCGCCTCGCACAGAATCGAGGTGAGCATCAGCGGCAGCATGGCGCAGAGCGTCGCGCGCCAGCTACGAAAGGTCACCAGGCATAACAGGCTGACCGCACCGTAGACCCAGAACAACATCTCGTGCATGGACTTCTTCACCACGATATTGGTCGCGGCTTCAATCCCGGCACTACCGGCCGCCAGCATGAACTTGACCTGCGGCAACTGATGCGCCGCGATAAACGTCTCGCTGGCCTCCACCACCCGGTTCAGGGTGTCGGCCTTGTGATCGGCCAAGTAGACGTACAACGACAGCATCGAGCAGCCCTGGTTGAACAAGTCTCGCGGTGCGCGGGTCTGCACCGCGCCCAGCGCGCCGTCATTGGGGATCAGTTCATACCACTTGAAGTTGCCTTCGTTATAACCGGCGGTGGCGATTTTGCTCAGCGCCGCCATGGAGTTGGTCGACTCCACCCCCGGCAGTTGCTCCAGCCGCCAGGCCAGTTCGTCCACCGCGGACAAGCTGGCATAGCGGGTGCACTGATCCTCCGGGGTCTTGACCATCACCACGAAAATATCCGAGCTGGCTGCGTAGTTTTCCGTCATGAACACCGCGTCGCGGTTGTAGCGCGAATCGGCTCGCAGTTCCGGGGCACCTGGGTCGAGATCACCGATTTTCAGGTGCAGGCTCACGGCAAAACCGAACGCCGCCAACAACAGGCCCGCGAGCATCGCGCCGATGGCCCAGCGCCGCTGGGTGAAGAGGTCGAGCACACGCCACAACGGATGCTTGACCTGCGCTTGCAGTTCAGCGGTTTCCGAACTCAGGCTGCGTTGCGCCGCTGCCGGGCTGACACCGATATAACTGAGCAGAATCGGCAGCAGGATCAGGTTGGTGAAGATCAGCACCGCCACGCCGAGGCTGGCAGTGATCGCCAGGTCCTGGATCACCCGGATATTGATCAACAGCAACACCGCGAACCCCACCGCATCACACAGCAGCGCAGTCATCCCGGCGGCGAACAGACGGCGAAAGGTATAACGCGCGGCCACCACCCGATGGGTGCCTCGACCGACATCCTGCATGATGCCGTTCATTTTCTGCGCGCCATGGCTCATGCCGATGGCGAACACCAGAAACGGCACCAGCGCCGAGTAAGGATCCAGCTCGTAGCCCAGACTCGCCAGCAGACCGAGCTGCCAGAGCACCGCCACCAGCGAACAGGTCACCACCGCCAGGGTGCTGCGCACGCAGCGGGTGTAGCCATAGAGCACCACCACGGTCACCAGCACCGCCACCACGAAGAACAGCAGAACCTGGGTCAGCCCCGCGATCAGATCACCGACGATCTTGGTGAAGCCGGTGATATGGATACGCAGTTCGTCTGTCTGGTATTTGTCCCGCAGCGCTTCCAGTTGCCGTGAAAATTCACCGTAGTCCAAGGCTTTGCCGGTCTGCGGATTGGTTTCGAGCAGCGGCACGAAGATCACGCTGGACTTGAGGTTGCCGGCCACCAGTTGACCGATCTCACCGGAGCGCGCGACGTTGGTCCGCACCTGCTCGATGCTGGCTGCCGAACCGTCGTAGGTGTCGGGGATTACGGTGCCGCCGTCCAGACCTTCCTCGGTGACTGCGGTCCAGCGCGTGGTCGGCGTCCATAACGACTTCATGTAAGGCCGATCGACACCCGGCAGCAGGTAGAGCTCGTCGTTGAGCCGGGCCAGGGTGTCGAGGTAGCCCTTGGTGAAGATGCTGCCCTCCTTGACCTCCACCGCGATCCGTAGCGAGTTGCCCAGACCGCTCAACTCGCTCCGATTCTCAAGGAAGTTGGCGACATAGGGATGCCCGGTCGGGATGGTTTTCTCATAGCTGGCATTGATCCCGATGCGCGTGGCTTGCCAACCGAGCGCCAGGGTCACCAGCAGACACAGCAGGATCACCAGCGGGCGATGGTTGAAGATCGCTCGCTCGGCGACGTTGCCCGACGCCTGGTCAAAGTCCTCCAGGCGGCCGATCACGGTTTGGGTTTTGTCGTCTTTCAAGTCTGACTCCTCAAACAATCTGTAAGTCATTGAAAAATAATCATATATTTAACGCCGATCACCTGTAGGAGCTGACTTGCCTGCGAAGACCATTTAGCGCGGTGTGTCAGACATACCTCGCCGCATGGTCTTCGCAGACAAGTCAGCTCCTACGCCCTTCGGGCAGAATCGAGACCGCGTTTGCTGCGCGATTGCGATAGGCCGTGAAATTTCAAGGTTGGCTCTGTGCCCGCAGGTCCTGACCCGCTGCGACACCACTCAAACCGACGCTGGCCAGACTGCCGTCGGCTGCCTGCTGCAGGGCAGCGACTGTCGCACCGCTGCGGTTCTGGTGGCTGTCGAAGTGATGACCCTGGTCATTGCTGAGTAACAGTTCACCGTTCTGGCTGGCCAACAACAGGCTGCCGTCACCCAGTTCGATGGCCGCCGCGAGTGTCGACTCGACGCCGGTGTCGAGGCGTCGCCAACTGTCGCCACGGTCATCGGACCACCAGGCGTTGCCGCGCAGGCCGTAGGCAATCAAGGCGCCATTGCGGGTGCCGAGCAGACCGAAAAAGCTGCCTTCATAAGGTGATTGCAGTGCCTGGAACGATTGCCCTGCATCGGTCGAACGCAACAGCAAACCGCGCTCACCAGTCAGCACCAGGTCATTGCCCAGCGCACGGATGCCATACAGGTTCAGGCCCTGCGGATTGTCCAGATGCTGCATCCAGGGCTGCCAGGTTTGTCCGCCGTCCTCGGTGCGATAGATCAGGTTGTAGGCGCCAACAATGTAGCCGTGGCGACGATCGCTGAAGTACAGGTCGAGAAACGGCTTGTCAGGTCCGTCGCTCACCAGATGGCGTGCCTGTTCCAGTCTGCTTGCGCCGCCCGGCTGATGGGCATCGCGCTCGGCGGCCTGCACCGCCAGCGCGGCGGCACGCTCACCGTCGAACTGCTTGTGCCAGGTTTCACCACCGTCCTCGCTGTGCAGCACCACGCCCAGATGACCGACCGCCCAGCCCTGCTCGGCGTCGACGAATTGCACCGCCGTCAGGCTGACGCTGACCGGCACACTGGCCTGGCGCCAGCGCTTCCCGGAATCATCCGAGAGCAGCACGATGCCGCGCTCACCGACCGCCACCAGACGCTCGCCGGCCCGGGTCAGGCCGAGCAATACCGCGCCCCGGGCCTTGGCGGTCGGCAGTGCCGGCTGCTGCAGCACCGCCAGCGTACTGGCCTGCGTAGCGCTGAACGCGCAGGCCAGCAAACAGAATGCCAGGACGAAGGCGCCCCGACGCAGGCCGAAGCCCGCAACGCGTTTTTGACCGTTCATGTTTTTATCCCACTTGCAAAGTCGCAGGCGACCGCGACGGACACTCGCGTCCGCCACGGTCAGCCCAGGTTCAACGCATGTTTTCGTTGGCCATGGCATCCGGCGTGAAGTAAGAGGCCGAGGGTTTGGCGACCTTCTGGTACTGGACCGCCAGATCGTTGCTCGACGAGTTGAGGAAGTAGGCGCCGGTGTCGAGGTTGTAGCTACCCCACATGACCTGCGCAGTGAGGGCCGGCAGGTCCGGCGCCAGCAGCGTCAGCGAATACATCTCACGACCCAGTTTGCCCTGGGCGTCATAACCGTCGGCCAGCAGGATCTGCCAGGAGTCCTCATCGAGGTAGTAGGTCCGACGCGGGACCACATGGCGCTTGCCGGACTTGAGCATGGCTTCGACGACCCAGACCCGGTGCTTCTCCCAACGCACCAGATCGGGGTTGAGGAACCCCGGTTTGACCAACTCGTCGCTCTTGGCCAGACCGGCACGGTTGTTGTTGTAGGCCACGATCAGTTCCTTCTTGCCCACCAGCTTGAGGTCATAGCGATCGGTCGGCCCGAACAGCATGAAAGCCTCGTCGAACAGACCGACCCCGGAGGTCACGAAGTCCGGGGTGTCGTAAGCAATGTTCGGCGCCCGGCGCACGCGACGCTGACCGACCAGGTACTGCCAGGCCGCACGATTGGCCGGGTCCAGGTCCCAATGGGTCATCAGGCCCTCGCCGGCCTTGGACGTCGGCAGCTCGGTAAACAGCTTGCCCGTCAGATATTTGCCGGAATAATTTTCCAGGCTGCCGTTTTCGAAGTAGTAGGGAAACTGGTAGGTGTACTGGGCACGGGTCGCCTGGACTTTCTTGCCGCCAGCGGTCATCAGCCAGGTGTCGAAGGGCGAGCTGATGGTGTCACCGCCCTGCCAGGACAGTCGGTAGTTCCACAGCACTTGCGTGCCGTTGTCCGGGATCGGGAACGGGATGCCGCCGTAGGCGCCGGAGACTTTCTCGGTCGCCACGTCCAGGGTGGCGCGGGTGGCGTTCTTCGAGGTGTTGTCATACACCCATTGCGGTGCCGCTGCCGAGCGATGGGTCGGGTACACGTCCAGGCGATAGTCCGGGTATTTCTTCAACAGGATCTTGGTGCCTTCGGCCAGCTCGCTGGCGTACTGCTCCATATTCGAGGCCTTGATCGAGTACAGCGGTTTCTCGCCGGCGAATGGATCGGGACGTTTATCGCCCGACTTGTAGCCGGGCACGACCTTGGTGTAACCGCCGTCCCAGGCCGGGATGCTGCCATCGGCGTTACCTGCGCGCTCGCCGCCAAGGGGCGTCAGTTCAGACTTCAGGCGTGCGGCCTGTTCGGGCGGCACCGAGGCCTGCGCCAGGGTGATGCCGGTCAGCGCCAGCGTGAGGGCGCACGTGTTCAGAAAAGCTTTGTTCTGCATGGCGAATCCACCTTATTAGAATGAGGTTTTCACGTAGAGCGAGATGAAGTCACGGTCAGCCAACGATTGCCCGAAGCTGAAATTACCGTCCTCGCGCAGCCCGGCTTTCGGGGCGCCGAAGAAGTTCACGTAGTTCAAGCCGACATCCCAGCGCTGCAAGTAAGTGGCCTTGAGCCCGACACTCCAGTCGCCGGAATGGGTATTACCGAACCCTGATTTGTTGACCGCCGAGGAGCGCCCGTCGAGCACCACGCCCATGCCGATTGGCACGGTCAGGTCGATCCCATCGATAATCTGGAAGTACGCCGGCTCCACCAGCACCCGCAACGCCGTGGCATCGCGAGTGGTGTTCGAATCCAGCGCGGCGGCGTTCTCGGTGATGCTCAGGGTTCGGTTCCAGGCCAGTTCGGCCAGTGCCGAACCGCCGTCCCAGAAGGCCGTCGGCGATAACAGATAAATCGCCGACAGGTTGGCGTGAGCGGTCTTGCCCCGGGCAAACAGCGAGTTGTCGCCACCATCAGCGGCCATCCCCGGGGTCACCACTTGCAGATTGCTCACCAGCGGCGCATTCCAGCGCACGGAGGTTTCACCGGCGAAGTTGAACGGGCCGTAGGCGGTGGAGAAGCTGACGCCAGCGGTCTTGATATCTTCGGCGTAGACCTGACGATAGGAACTCAGGATCGGCAAGCCGGTGGCTGCGGCAGCCGGGCCGTCGAGGTAGGCGTATAGGCCAATCGGGGTTTTGTCGTGATACTGCGCGGCGTAGAAACCCAGCTCCAGCTCGGTCCCGGTTGGTTTGAAGCGAATCTGCATGCCGCCCTGCCCCGAGTTTCTCGGTTTCAGATCGCCAGCGTTCACCGTGTCATTGCCAAATACCTCATGCAGCGAACCGCTGCCGTAACCGATGGCATCGGCATCGCTCAGGTAACTGCCGGCACCGGGCAGGTTGGAACGCTCCCACTCGAACTGGTAGTAGGCGCCCACCGACAACTGCGGGTTGATCTGCAACTGCCCGGAGATCTGGTTGACCGGCCGCAAGATCTCCTTGAACTGGGTGCCCGGCACGCTGAGCAGCTTGACCACATCGGTCGGGCCCTGGGCATTGGCAATGCCGTTACCGCCGTAAAACAGGCTTTCACCGTAGATCAGGCTATGCCGCCCCAGGCGTACCACACCCTGCGAGTCTTCACCCAGATCGCCACGCAGGAATACAAAGGCGTCGAGGATTTCGGCGTCGCGACCATGAAGCTTTTGCGTCTCGCTGAGGAAATGCGGCTGCTCGCTGCTGTCGGTGTCCTGGTTGTAGACATCGTCGTACCAGGCCGCGCCGCTCACCCGCAGCCCGTAGTTTTTCCGGCTGAGGTCCATTTCGGAAAACAGGTCCAAACGGTTGGATACCAGCCCACTGCTGAAGTTTTTATCGCCCTGGCTCTGGATCGAGGGATACAGGCCGTTGGCGGTCGGCGCGTTGACCAAGCGACTGTCCTGGCCTTGCAGACGCCAGGCCTCGCTGTACTTGAAGGTATTGTCCCAACGCAGTTTCCAGTCAGAATCACCGAGGTCCATCTGCATGGCCTCGGCCCTTTCGACCATCGAACCGGCGCTGCATAACGCCAGAAAAAGGGCGCAGTGCTTGAAATGAACGCAACGTTTAATGTTGTCCATGGGGATTCCTGATTATTTTTATTCTTGGAATGGCGGCAGACGCTGAGGTCTGCTCACCTTTCGATGCCGCTTGCGCCTCAGATGTAGGTAGAGGCCAATCCGCCATCGACCGGCAGATTGACGCCGTTGATCCAGCGCGATTCGTCCGCACAGAGGAAAGCGATCACCGCCGCCACCTCATCGGCGTAACCAGGGCGCTTCATGCGATGGGCATCGGCCTGGGTCCGTGCTTCACCGAGCATGCTCACGAAGTCGCCAAGGATTGGCGTGAACACCGGGCCCGGCGCCACACTGTTCATGCGCACCGAGTGTTCGAGAAACCAGGGTTGGGCCTGCAGGTAGTTCCAGACGATCAAGGCTTCCTTGAAATACTGGTAACAGGTCTCGCTCGCTACCGGGTGCTCGGCCAGCCAGGCTTCAGCGGCGGTGAAGCCCTCGACCCGTGCCAGCTCCTTGTGCAGCGCCAGGCGTAGCGGCCACTCGGCGCCGAGGATCGAGGCGATGTTGACGATGCTGCCGCCGGCAGTGATCCGCGGCAGCAGCGCAGTACTCAGATGGCGCAACCCCAGGTAGTTGACCCGCGCCAGCAGTTGCGGGGCTGCAGTGCCCGGTACGCCGGCGATATTGCACAGGCCGTCGATCCGCGCCGGTAACTGCGGCAGAACCCGGTCAATGCTCTCGGCACTGCTCAGATCGCCCTGAACAAAACCATCCAGCGTCATGTGCGGCGCATTGAGATCCACGCCAATCACCGTGGCGCCGTGCAAGCGCAGCAGGCTTGCAGTGGCCGCGCCGATACCAGAGGAGACCCCGGTCACCACCAGAATCTTGTTGTCGAGCTTCATGTTGTGTCCTCTTATTATTGTTGATCGCACGGGAGGCTGGCCGACAACCCTTGTCAGCCCTGGCCCTTCAGAACGGATAGCGCGGCGCTGTGTCCTTGACCGTCACCCATTGCCATTGGGTGTACTCGTCCCAGTCAGCCGGGCCGCCGACGCTGCCGGCATTTCCCGAACAGCCGCGCCCACCGAATGGATTGACGCATTCGTCGGCCACCGTCTGATCGTTGATATGCAACAGGCCGCAATTGAGCCGTTCGCCAATCGCCATGGCGCGCCCGACCGAAGGCGAGATGATCCCAGCGGACAAGCCATACTCGGTACGATTGGCCAGTTCGATGGCCTCTTCGTCGCTGGCGAAGCTCACCACCGTGGCCACCGGACCGAAGATCTCCTCGTCGAACGCGCGCATGCCAGGACGCACTCCAGACAGCACGGTGGGCAGGTAACACAGCCCTTCGTACCAGCCGCCGGCCTCCAACTGCGCCCCTGCGGCAATGCTGTCCTTGACGATTTCATGCACACGCAGCAACTGCCGTGCGTTGATCAACGGGCCAAGCACCGCTTCGCCGCGAGCGGCATTGCCGACGGTCAGGGCGCTGGCTTTCTCGGCCAGCCTGGTAGCCAACTGCGGGGCGATCGATTCATGGGCCAGGATGCGTCCGGTGGCCATGCAGATCTGTCCCTGATGCAGCCAGGCACCCCAGGCGGCGTTGCTGGCCGCCAGCTCAAGATCGGCGTCTTCGAGAACGATCAACGAGTTCTTGCCACCCAGCTCCAGGGCCACCTTCTTCAGATGGCGGCCAGCCAGCTCCGCGACCTTGCGGCCTGCCGCGGTAGAGCCGGTGAACGTGATCATCCGCACATGGGGGTCGCGGCACAGCGCCTCGCCCGCCTGCGCTGCACCCGGCAACACCTGCAGCAGACCCTTGGGCAGACCGGCCGCTTCGAACAACCGGGCAATAATGAAACCGCCGCTGACCGGTGTCTGCGGATCGGGCTTGAGCACCACCGCATTGCCGGCGGCCAGCGCCGGTGCCACCGAACGCAGGGACAGGACCAGGGGGAAGTTGAACGGCGAGATCACACCGACCACGCCATGGGGCAGTCGACGCGCATAGGACAAGCGCCCTGCTTCGCTGGGCAATACCAGACCATGGGGTTGCGACAGCAGCCCTGCGGCCTGATGCAGCAAGACGACGGCCTCACGCACCTCATGTTCACCCTTGAACAGGCTGCCGCCGCTTTCCCGGGCGACGTACAGCGCCAGTTCGGCAAAGTGCTGCTGGGCCAGTGCAGCGGCCTTGCGGAAGATCTCCGCGCGTTCGCGCGGCCCCAACGCCGCCCAAGCCGGTTGGGCACGAGCTGCGGTCATGCTGGCGAAAGCGATATCCGCCGCATCGGCCAGACCGGTGACTGTCAGCACCTCACCGGTGGCGGGCTCGCGTACGCTATTGGTGCCGCCCAATGGACGTACCCAGTCGCCATTGAAGATGCGTTCGCACCACAGCTCGTCCCGCAGAAAAACAGATGGTTCACTTACCGACATTTCGGTCTCCCGGCTCTTGTGTTTGTAATCGCCTGACGCCGCCTTGCTCAATCAAGCAAGACATCTGCGCCACAGGAGCACTAGAGCAAGGGCTGTGCCGATTTGCCTCGACCCTCCGTTGTTTAAGCGGCGAAGGCTCTGACCTGCGGGTTAAAGAAGAGCGAGCGGGAATTTGACAAGGGCCGCAGTGGTCGGCCGATGCAAAGCCACTTGTTCAAATGAGAAGGTTATGTTTAATAACTGTTTTGCCAGTTGCTCATTTCGATCAGTCAATCCATTCAGGGGCATAACAATGAATAATCCCCACCTGCTGTTTCCCGGTCTCGCCGTGATGGAGGAGCATTTCTCGCCACGCGGCGACAGCACCCAACTGGCCGACGGCAACTCACCGACCCTCGCCGAGTTGACCGAATGCCTGTTCTTCTCCCCCGCCGACGGACGCATCTGGCTCAACGACCAGCGCATGCTGCTACTGCACAGCTCCTCCTTCGGTGCACTGCGTCGGGAGATCATTGACCGCCAGGGACTGGAGCAAACCCGCGGTCTGTTCACCCGCACCGGCTATCTGTCCGGCGCACGCGATGCGCGACTGATCCGCGAGCGTTGGCCTCAGGCCGATGCAGCGGCGGTGTTCTCGGCCGGCACTCGCCTGCACACCCTCGAAGGCATGACCAAGGTCGAACCCGTACACTTCAAGTTCGACGCCGACTCCGGTTTCTATGAAGGCGAGTTCCTTTGGCATCACTCCTGCGAGGCTGACGAACATATCGCCGCCTACGGTATCGGCCAGGACCCGGTGTGCTGGACCGAGCTGGGCTATGCCATCGGCTACGTCAGTGGGCTGTTCGGGCGCCTGGTGATCTTCCGTGAAACCGAATGCCGGGGCATGGGCCACGAAACCTGCCGGGTGATCGGCAAGACCGCCGAACAATGGGGTGATGTCGAGCAGGACCTGAGTTATCTCAGCGCGTCCCCGTCCCGCGTGGTCCCTGATCAGCGTCCACCCCTGACAGCCGCCCCCAGTGACGACAGCGAAATGCCCGGCAGGCAAAAGCCTATCGGTGCCAGCGCGGCGTTCAACGCGGCCACCCTCGCCTTGCAGCGGGTGGCACCGACGCCCGCCACAGTGCTGTTCAGCGGCGAGTCCGGAGTAGGCAAGGAGTTGTTTGCCCGCCAGCTGCATCAGTTCAGCCCCCGGCATCGGGAGCCCTTTGTGGCCCTCAACTGCGCCGCGATTCCGGACAATCTGATCGAAGCGGAATTGTTTGGCGTCGAACGCGGCGCTTATACCGGTGCGACCCATTCGCGCCCCGGACGCTTCGAACGGGCCCACGGCGGCACCCTGTTCCTTGATGAAATCGCCAGCCTCAGCCTGCCCGGCCAGAGCAAGTTGCTGCGTGCCCTACAGGAGCGCGAGGTCGAACGCATCGGCGGCAGCCAGCCGATCCAGGTTGATGTACGGGTCGTGGCGGCCACCAATGTCGACCTGCGCAAAGCCGTGGAGGCCGGAGACTTTCGAGAGGACCTGTTCTACCGCCTGAACGTCTACCCCATCACCCTGCCGCCGCTGCGCGAACGACGCGACGATATCCCGTTGCTGGTCAACGCCTTCCTGCGGCGCTTTTGTCAGGATTACGCGCGCAAGCCCGCCGGCCTGACCATGCGTGCGCTCAAGGTGCTGCTGCGCTACGACTTCCCCGGCAATGTACGTGAGCTGCAGAACCTGGTAGAGCGCGGTCTGATCGCCAGCGAGGACGGCCAAGCCATCGACCTGGTCCACCTGTTCCGCAACGAGCCATTGCCACAGGAGGTGTACTCTCTGGACGATAACGGCAGCCTCGCGGCAATCGACCAACTTCCCTCCAGTGCGCAGCCTCGCCCGGCGTTGCTGGAAACCTTGAGCCGCCTGGAACAGGATTTCTCCATTGAAGGACTGGAATCGCGCTTGATGGACGAAGCGCTGCAACAGAGCGAAGGCAATCTGGCCGCCGCTGCACGACTGCTGGGATTGAGCCGTGCGCAGTTTGCCTACCGGCTGAAGAAGTACCGACAGGCATCGGCCTGATTCAGGCTGGCCAGTGCACGCTGAATAGTGCGAAAATCATTACAAATGTTAACTATCAAGCTCAAGGACTCCCGCCTCATGCCGAAAAAGCCTGGCGCCATCACTCAAACACTTGTCGCTCCTGACGAAGGCGCCCCGCTGGACGGCTCTCTGGATTCACTGATCGGCTATGCCCTGCGCCGTGCGCAACTGAAAGTATTCCAGCAACTGATCGAAGACCTGAAACCCTTCGACCTGCGTCCAGCGCAGTTCGCGGCGCTGGCGATCATTGAGAGTGAGCCGGGATTGATGCAGACCGACCTGGCCCGCACACTCGCCATAGAGCCTCCGCAAGTGGTGGCCTTGCTGAACAAAATGGAAGCTCGGGGTCTGGCGGTACGGGTTCGTTGCAAGCCGGACAAACGCTCCTACGGCATCTTCTTGAGCAAGGCCGGAGAAATCCTGCTCAAACAACTCAAGGACATCGCGGCACAAAGCGACGTGACGGCCACCTCTGCCCTGAGTGACGTCGAACGCCAACAGTTCCTGGGGTTGCTGCATAAGGTCTATCGCGGCGAAAGCGCTGATTGAAACCACCTCTCATCAAACAAGGGGCTTCACCGGATCAAGTGGGTGTTATGAGTTTTGGAGACGTTCCGGGTATAAATCCAAACCACCAAAATGAAAGTAAATGGCATTGCGAAAACGCTCCCGATTTCGAAACCCGCAAGAGCGTTGCTTGAGCCGTTGAATGCGTGCGTTCATGCTTTCTGCATGGCCGTTATGCAGGTTCAACACGATGGCGTTGACGATGCCCCACAGTCGTCGCTTGATCGTTTTGGCGACTTTCCACATCGGTGGCAGCCCACTGTTCAAGGCCCATTCCAGCCAGTGGTTCCACTGTTGTTCGACCTCATCCCGATCCTTACCTCGCCACAACTGCATGGCCAGATCCTTGATCGCCCAAGCTTTGGCTGTACGCAACGAACCCTCTCGCAACGACTCGAAGGTTGCCTGTTGCCGCTCGGTCATGTTTTCGGCCCGCTTAAGCCAGACGTATTTCGTGTTCTTGAGCACCGTGGAGCCTGCCTTTAGCAACTCGCGGTTCTCCATATGACGCACCCTGTCCAGCGCCTCACTCAACAGCTTGGCCACATGAAACTTGTCGAACGCTATTTTGTGCATGGCATCAGGAATATGACGTTGGGTCGCGCTGATGAAGGCGGGCCACATGTCCATCGAAACGCCTGTAATTGCTTGCTTCTGGTCACTATTGAGCTTCGTATAAAACGCTTCCAGGCTCTGTGTAAGGTTGCCGTCTTCCACATGCAACCTGACCCGTTGCGGGGTCGGTCACCACGGTGACGTACTCGCGACGCTTTTGAAACGAAGTCTCGTCCACGCATATCTGGGTCGGTGATAACGGTTTTCGACGCGCCAATCCGCGTCTGACGGCGCGAGCCATGATCCGGTCAATGCTGCCCCAGCTCGTCTGGAGTTGACGCGAGACCGCCTGAATACTGGCTTCCTGGATCCAGTTGATCACCAATGCTTCAAACATCAAGGTGAAACCTGAACCAGCGTCTGCCCACGGGACCTCGACAGTCACCACGCCATGCTCGGCGCAATGAACTCTGGGCACCTCAGCCTCTAGAATGGTCACGAACTGACACGTATCAAGATGCCGCCAACGACGTTTGCGTTTGTCATAACGCGAAGCGTGCAGGCCACATTGCGGACAGGTGAACGCAGCAGCATCAGATACTCCAACGCCGACAACGACTTGCCCCAACGCACGGTCAAGGTTAACTGCGACCACTTTCCACGGAGCCTGGAGCCCAAGAATTTGGGCATATAAATCAATATCTCTCATGGGGAGGAGAATAGATTACCCACTCAAAACGGTGAAGCCCCTCAAACAACGCATAAATCATTGAAAATAAAGCATAATTTTTATGCAATTTTCAGCCTAACGCTGACCCCCTGTAGGAGCTGACTTGTCTGCGATCGGCTGCGAAGCAGTCGTAAATGGGCTGGACACGATATCGCTGGAAGGTCCTTCGGCCCTTTTCGCAGACAAAACTACGCGTCCCGGTCTCTCCTACGCCCTCCGGGCAGAATCGAGCCCCAGTTTGCTGCGCGACAGCGCAGCGTCGAAGACGGGGCGGTCCCTCCTACCCGGCAGCCGATGATGTTGCATCATCGACCGCCGGGCGCTGAGCTAAACGCCATTGCGGTCGTAGATGAGGCTGTGGTCTTCGCCGCGATACAGCGCCTCCACCTGAGCAGCACGCCATTGCAGCACGGCTCGCTGGTTGAGCGATCCCTTATCGGTGATCTCGCCGCGATCGATTGAAGGCGGCTCCGCTAGCGGCGCGATCCATTCCAGGCGTGTGGCGTTGCCCGTGGCCTCTGCGTTCAGGCTGCGCAACCAGTTGGCGAACCAATGGCGCACCGGCGCTGCCGCCAGCACCTCGGCGTCCGTGGCATCGCTGGCGAGCCCGGCCAATTCCCGACAGTCCGCCAGCCGGGGAAAGACCAGTAATCCCAGGCACTCGCGGTCAGGCGCCGCAACCACGACATCCTGCACATAGGGCGCGCCCGCCAGGACTGCGCGGTTGCGTAACGGGCCGACACTGACGAACACCCCCGACGACAATTTGAAGTCCTCGGCGATACGGCCATCGAACATCAACCCCAGTTGTGGATGGTCGACATCGACCAGCTTGATCGCATCGCCTGAGCGAAAGTAACCCTCGGCATCGAAGGCCTCGGCATTCTGTTCCGGGGCCCGCCAATAGCCCGACATCACGTGCGGCCCACGGAAACAGCCCTCGAGCTTGCCGTCTACCGGTACCAGCTTGACCTCGCAGCCCGGCGCTGGCAGCCCGATATAACCGGCCATCGACAACGGTCCGGTGGTGAAGGTGCAGGACGGCGCGGCTTCCGTCATGCCCAATCCGGCCATCATGCGGATACGTTCGCCGCAATGCGCTTCGGCGATCCGGTCAAGGCGATCCCAAATGCTTTGCGACAAGCCGGCGGCGGCAAAAAAGAACAGCGTGATCCGGGCAAAGAAGCGCTCGCGCAATTCGCTGTCGCACTCCAGTGCGCGAGTCAGTTCTTCCCAACCCTTGGGTACGGTGAGATAAGCCGTCGGCGAAATTTCCTTGAGATTGCGCAAGGTCTCGGCGAACCCCTGGGCCGTCGGCTTGCCGTCGTCCAGATAGAAGCTACCACCGTTGTACAACACGATGCCGACGTTGTGGCTGCCGCCGAAGGTATGGTTCCACGGCAGCCAGTCGACCAGTACCGGCGGTTCTTCACCAAACACCGGAAAGGTCTGCAGGAGCATCTGCTGGTTGGCGCAGAGCATGCGTTGGGTGGTGGGCACCGCCTTGGGCAGCTTGGTCGAACCGGAGGTGAACAGGAACTTGGCGATGCTGTCGGGGCCCGTTGCGGTAAATGCTGCATCGGCCTCGGCGCCCCCCGGCTCACTGAGCAGGCTGTCGAAAGAGACACTCTTGCGACCGGCCAGTTGGCCCTGGGTGAAGATCAGTGGAATGCTGTCCGGCAGCAGGGTTTCAATCGCGCGCTGGAACGGCTGCGCGTCGGCGGCGAACACCAGGCCCGGCTGGAGCAGATCGAAGATGTGCCGCAGCTTGGCCAGGTCTTTCGACAGCAGGGAGTACGCCGGGGACACCGGGCAATAGGGAATGCCCGCGTACATCGCGGCGAAGGCCAGCTGAATGTGCTCCAGGTCATTGCCTGAGAGGATCGCCAGCGGACGCTCGGCGGACAGTCCGTAGCCGAGCAAGCGCTGGGCGATGGCGCGTGTGCTCTGAAGCATCTGCGCATAACTGATGTGCCGCCACTCTCCCCCCTGCTGACGCGCCGCAATGAAGGTTTTCTGCGGAGACACGCCGGCCCAGTACAACAAGCGGTCAAGCAAACGGTCAGGCAGAGGACTCAAAGGCTCCAGCGCACGCATGTGCAGGATGCCGCTCTCGTCCTCGCGTACCTGGATCGGCGGATGACCGATGGATACGCGCCGGTAAATCGGCTGTGCAGCGGTAGACAATACCGGCTGCGATTGGGGCTCGACACTCACTTCGCCTTCCTCCATCAAGGGTTGCGCTCCGATTCACACTTGCTCGCAAGGGCAAAAAATCCGGAGGGCATGGCGGCTCAATGCCGCCACCTTGTTCTTGTTATGACCTTGTTGAACAGCCTGTTTTTGTGATTATTCGAACATCCAAGTCAGCCCAGGCATGTGCCTGGGATGGCGACCATCAAGGGAACCTTGGGAACGCTCCCTCAATAATCTGCGCCGCTATCAGCGCTTGTAGGTCTGCAGGCCAGGCTTGATGCTCTTGTCGTCGAGGAACTGTTTCATGCCCTGCTCGCGTCCGCCTTCCTTATCGAGCAGACGCGACTGGTCGAGTTTGGCATACAGATAATCCTCGTTTTGCTCCCAGGTCAGCTCGCGGCAGCGCTTGAAGCCAATCTTCGCGGCACGCAGTACCACCGGATTTTTCTCCAGAAGGTTCTGTGCCAGCTCGACGGTGACTTCACGCAGTTGCGCCAGGGGCACGCTCTGATTGACCAGCCCCATCTCGGCAGCCTTCTGCCCGCCGAAGGTCTTGCCGGTCATGATGTAGTACAACGATTGACGATGGCCCACGGTGTCGGCCATGGCCTTGCTCACCAGGTTGCCAGGCGGAATCCCCCAGTTGATCTCCGACAGACCAAATGTCGCCTCGTCGGCGCAGATGGCCAGATCGCAGGCCACCAATGGGCTGAAGCCACCGCCGAAGCACCAGCCATTGACCATGGCGATGGTCGGTTTGCTGTACATGCGCAGCAGCCTCCACTGCCATTGCGACGCCTCGCGACGGATTTTTTCCTGAAGGATCTCCGGCCCGGCATCGACCTCGCGGAAGTATTCCTTGAGGTCCATGCCCGCGGTCCAGGCTTCACCGGCGCCGGTCAACACCAGCACCTTCGCATCCGCGTCCTGCTCAAGCACCTCGAGCACTTCGACCATTTCCCGGTTCAGGGTCGGGCTCATGGCATTGCGTTTCTCGGGCCGGTTCAAAATGACCCAGGCGATGCCTTCTTCAATTTCGACTTTAACGGTCTGCCAACGGCCATCGTAATTGCTCATTTCACACACCCTCTGTTGTTGTTCGCTGTGGATGAGACAAAACTATCCCGCCAATATAGTTATGTCAATTAACTATTATGCTAATTAACTTGTTTCCACAGTGAAGCACAGCCGCCACCCAAGCAGCGCTCAAAACGAGCGGCAGCAGAGGGTGTAGGTAAACAGGTCATGGTTTCGCACGGACAGACTGCCTGGGGCCTTATCGCAGCCGACGGCAGTTTCTTTGGAAGGTGGGCATTCGCCCTGACGTCACGGGCGCACGCCTGCGACACAGGCGTTGCCGCAGGC
This sequence comes from Pseudomonas sp. ASL3, assembly GCF_056680425.1. Taxonomy (NCBI): domain Bacteria; kingdom Pseudomonadati; phylum Pseudomonadota; class Gammaproteobacteria; order Pseudomonadales; family Pseudomonadaceae; genus Pseudomonas; species Pseudomonas sp. ASL3. The sequence continues at coordinate 2,837,169 of NZ_CM155281.1, forward strand.
TGCGATCAACCGCAAAGCGGTCGCAAAGACGATGAGATCAATGAGCGCTTGATTGAGAAACGACGGCCGCCTGGATAGTCGCTGCATACTGCTCAAAGATCTGGCGCAATGATGTCGGTGGGCGCCCGGTAAGCTTCTCCACGTCATTGCTGAGAATGGCGAAACGACCTTCTCGAATCGCCTGCTCGAAGCTGACCATTTCCTCACTCGGCCAGGGAATCGGCCCCGCTATCGGCCCGTCGCCGACGATCCGCCGGGGCACACCCAGAGCGTCGAAGAAGGCGTACTTCTCTTCCTGACTACAGGAGACATACTCCACGGGCCGACCACCGAATTCAGCAGTCAAGTGCGCGCAATCACGATAAGTCAGCAGCTCAGGCCCTGTCAGGTCGTAGACCTTGCCCTCATGTCCGCTGCTGGTCAGCACTGCCACCGCCGAGGCCACGCAATCCTCTCGCGAAACCAGACCGATCTGCCCCTCCCCCGTACTCGCCAGCCAACGCCCCGTGAGCAATGCATCTGGCGCAACGAACAGAGCTATGGCCTCGCTGTACTGGCTGTCGCGTAAGAAGGTGCAGGGAATTCCGGTGGCCAGCAGCAAGGCCTCGGTAGCGGCATGCTCCGAGGCGCTGATGGCCGGGTTGTCGGCACTCGCGCCGACGAACGAGGTATAGACGATATGCCCGACGCCGGCCCGCTCCAGAGCAGCAATCGCGTTGCCATGTTGGCGGCGACGCTTGGCTCCGACGCTGTCGGTGCTGATGAGTAAAACACGATCGATACCGGCGAACGCCACGTCCAGAGTCTCCGGCCGGTCGAAGTCGCCGGTGCGGATCTCCACACCGCGGCTGGCGAAGTCGGCCAGACCCTCCGGTCGGCGGCTGATCAACACCAGTTCGCTGGGTTCGAGGATTTCGAGCAACAGTTCAGCGGCGCGCCGGCCGAATTGCCCTGAGGCGCCGGTGACGAGAATTTTCATCTTATTGTTTTCCTTGTTCTGATGAAGGCTGTTGGTGATGCAAGGTTTCGTTTGCCTACTGGCTCAGAAACCGGGAACGGGAAACCCCTGTGACACATCGCCCTCCCAAAGCTGGATCAGGCGTTCTTCGTACAACCACATTCCGGCACGTTTGACCAGGCGATCCCGGGTGCATCCGGCGAAGCGAATCTGATAGGGCGCATCACCGCGGCAGTCGGTCATAAAGGTATAGGAGCGTGCCTGGCAATGTCCGAGGCTATCGCTCACCACCTGAAGTTGACCGGTGTAGTGCTGGCAACCGGGAAAGCGATCCCAGACCCGCAGGCTCTCGGCCAGGTCGATGGCGCCCTGACGACCTTCATAGCGGTTGGGTATCCGGGTATAGGTACAGACCACCACCACGCTCTCAGGCACGAAAGTGTCGGCAAAACCTTCCACATCTCCGGTATCCAGCGCCCAGGCGTAGCGCGAATAAAGATCCTCGATGTCGATACGGTCGGCGGCGCTCAAGCTGTGCAGGGTTGTCATTCTGGCCTCCTCAATCGACATCGCCAGAGCGCGGCGGGGTCTTTGGCACCAGGGTCATTTCCGGCGGCCGACGACGGGGTGTCGGGGACTCATAGCCGGGAAAGCGCTTGAGTACCTCGCCGTCCCACAAACGCAGAGTCCGTCGGGCGAACAACCACTGCCCCTCCTGGCACACCAACTGGTCATCGTAGTAACCGCAGAAGCGAACATTATGCGGTGCCTCGTGAAGGCATTCAGTCACCAGTGCAAAGGACTTGGCCTGGGCAAGGCCGTCGCCACCCTCCACCAAAGTATTGGCGGCGTAGTGCTGACGAGCGGAAAAGTTGGGGATTGCCGCATAGTAGGCCACCAGCCGGCGAAGACCGGCCTCGCCCTCCCAGACATCGGGGTTGTCTTCAAACACCTCTTCGATCATGACCCCCTCGGGCGTAAAGCAACCCACCAGGGCGTCGGCATCAGCGGTATCCAGTGCCCAGGCATAGCGCACCAGCAAATCCTTAATGGCGAAACGATCTTCAACTGTCAGAGGGATGGCAACGCTCATCTGTATCTCCTGTCGGCGACACCGGCACCAAGCCACGTGTCGCCCTGTTCTGAGCAAACCTTAGGGCATCTCCGCAGGGTCTGCTGTCCTCTGCAAAAAGGACGTGGGGGCGCTGTCGGTCTTTCATACGACAGCATAAGTAACGGCTATTGGGAAACACTGTATCCAGCGCAACACCCCAACCTGCCTTGCCAACCGCCGCTGCCAATAAAAAACATAAAGCACGCAGCCAGAGGAGAAAAAATGAAAATAACAACACGCGTCCTCAGTATCCGCCAGCATCCCGCTCCCCACCTACTCGCCCTGGCCATGTGTGGCAGCGCCATACCTTGTCTACAGGCCGCTGAACTGGTGGACAACGGGAACTATCAGATTCGCTGGGACAATACCCTGAAATACCAAATCGGCATGCGGACCGAAAGTCCCTCTTCGCTCAATTTGAACAACATCAATGCCAACGACGGCGACGGCGCCTTCAAACGCAACGACCTGATTACCGACCGGGTCGACGTCCTCTCCGAGTTCGACCTGACCCTCAAGGACGCTTCCAACAGCGGGCTACGTGTCAGTGCGGCAGGCTGGTACGACAACGTCTATGACGGCGACCACCGCAGCATCCCCCAGGACTCCTACAACGAGACCTCGGTCAGTAACAAGGCCTTTACCAACGATGCCAAGGTCCAGGCCGGACGCAACGTCGAGCTGCTGGACGCCTTCGTCCACAGCAGCTTCGATGTCGCCGGCCATAACCTGTCCTGGCGTCTGGGCCGGCATACCCTGCTCTGGGGCGAAAGCCTGTTCCTCGCCACCAATGGCATTGCGACCGGCCAGGCGCCCAACGATGCCTACAAGGCGTTGTCGGTACCGAGCACCCTGGCCAAGGAAGTGTTCATGCCGGTCAACCAGCTGTCCATGGCGCTGGAGCTGACCGATAACCTGTCCTTTGAAAGCTACTACCAACTGGAATACCGCGAAACCCGCGTCCCGGCGCCAGGCACTTACTGGAGCATTTTCGATGGCGGCTTCAAGGGTGGCGAAAACCTGCTGTTGGCACCCGGCGTGCTCCTGCCTCGCGGCGCCCAGGAGAATCCGCCAGAGCACAGCGGCCAATGGGGCGTCGCGCTGAAGTACCGCGACTATGAACACGACATGGATTACGGGATGTATTACCTGCGCTACACCGCCAAGACACCGCAGGTCATCGTTCACCTGACGCCCGAGCTGACGCCTGACGAGTACTTCTTCAAATATCCGGAACAGATCCAGATGTACGGCCTGAGCCTCTCGAGCAAAGTCGGCGATGCCAACGTCGCCGGCGAGGTGTCTTTCCGCGACAACATGCCGTTGGTCAGCGGCCCGCTGTCGGTGATAGGTGATCAGTCCGACGAGGTTTACGCCGTCGGCCAGACCATCCACGCACAAGTCTCGACGATCTGGGTACTGCCGCGAGCGGCCTGGTATGACAACGCCCAACTGGTCGGTGAGCTGGGCGCCAACCACTTGTACAAGGTCACCAAAAACGAAGACGCCCTCGACAAAGATACGGCTCGCACCGCCGCCGGTTTCCGCGTCCAGTTCGAGCCGACCTGGTACCAGGCACTACCGAGTATCGATCTGAGTTCACCGGTGACCCTGGGTTACAACTTCACCGGGCGCTCGGCCGTAGACCCTGGTTTCAACGTTACCGGTGCTGCCCATGGCGGCGATATCGGTGCCAGCCTGAACTTCAAGTATGCCGGCAATCTGCGCGGCGGCATCAACTACACCCACTACCTCGGCGAAGATAAAAATAATGCTTACCACGACCGGGACTTCGTCTTGTTGAACGCAGCCTATTCGTTCTGATCTGGAGATTGGCCATGACCCCCAATAAGAAAATTACATCGCTTGCTCTGTGTGTCGCGTCCTTGTTCAACCTGCCCGCTTTTGCCGCCGTCAGTGAAGATCAGGCTGCCCACCTTGGCCAGAATCTGACGCCCTTGGGTGCGGAGCGTGCCGCAAATGCCAACGGCACTATCCCAGCCTGGGATGGTGGGCTGAGCAAGCCCCTTCCCGTCACGGACCAACGCTTGCCGGGCAAGCTGTTCAGCGATGAAAAGCCCCTGCTGAGCCTCAATGCAGGGAACGCCACACAGTATGCCGGCAAGCTCTCCGAAGGCTCGCTCTACATGCTGAAGAACTACCCTGGCTATCGAATGGATATCTATCCGACCCATCGTACCGCCATGGCTCCGCAATATATTTATGACCGTACCCGGCAGAACGCCACAAGCATGGAAGTTGCGGACTACACGCTGAGTTTCGATAAATTCCATGGCGGCACGCCCTTCCCGATTCCACAGAACGGCGAGCAGGCCATGCTCAATCACCAGTGGAACTGGCGTGGTGCCGATAACACGCTCGATGCCTACACCTGGTTCGTTTCGTCGTCCGGCAAACGCGCAATGACAGCGGGCAATATCATCCAGAACTCCTTCCCCTGGGCTTATGCTCCGGGACGTAAAGATCCCTGGGACGGCAAACTGCTAGGTGCGGTCATCGTCGCCAGTACCGCTCCGGCCTACTCCGCCGGCGAGAAACTGCTGATCCATGGTCCCTCCGACAACGTCCACCAGGCCACTAACGCCTGGAGCTACCTGACCGGTCAACGGCGTCTGCGCAAAGCGCCCAACGTGCAATATGACGTGCCGAACAACTTCACCTCCGGGGTGATCAACTTCGACGATGGCAACGGCTTCAACGGAGCAATGGATCGCTACGACTGGAAACTGGTGGGCAAACAAGAACTGTATGTGCCCTATAACAACAACGATCTTGCCTATGCCAAACCGGAAGATCTCGTCGGCGAGAAATTCGCCAACCCTGATCTGCTGCGCTGGGAACTGCATCGGGTCTGGGTCGTGGATGCCACGCTGAAAGCCGGCTCACGGCATGTGGTGCCTAAACGGCGCTTCTACCTGGACGAAGATACCTGGCAGGTCCTGGTGACCGATCAATGGGATGCCAAGGGCCAACTGTGGAAAACCCACAACCTGACAATGTTCGTCTATCCGCAATTGCCAGTGACCTACAACGCCAGCACCTTTGTATATAACCTGCAAGCCAAGGACTACGCGGCGCTCAACCTGATCAACGACAAGGGGTCGGTGAAGTTCGACGAACTACCGAGCAACATGTTCACCCCGCAATCGCTGGAACGCTCAGGTGTCCGTTAAGACTCGCGCCGCCCTTCGTCCCTGCCGCAGGAATGCATCCATGGCAAGTCTTCTGCTCAGACATATGCTCTTCGGCGTCCTCGCGCTCGGCGTCGTGCAAACGACGTCGGCCGCAGCGGGGGCAACACCCACCGACATCGCCGTGGCAAACACCACGGCAGATCCGCTGAATCGCCCTGCTGCCAGTGTGGTGCAACCGCAACGCGCACTGCTTAACGGCATCGTCCGTGCGGGGCAGCGCCTGGTCGCAGTCGGCGAGCACGGCCTGATCACCTGGTCCGACGATAACGCTCAGACCTGGCATCAGGCGGCGGTTCCGGTGGATGTCAACCTGACCGCCGTGGCCTTCGCCGACGAACACCACGGTTGGGCTATCGGTCATCAGGGTGTGGTGCTGTCCAGCGATGATGGCGGCGAACACTGGCGCAAGCGGCTGGATGGGGTCCAGGCCGCGGGCCTGGTCCTGGCTCAGGCCGGGCAGGACGCCGGCCAACTCGACGAAGCTGCCCGTGACGACTACCTGCAGGCAGCACGGCGGTTGGTCGAGGATGGCCCGGACAAGCCTTTCCTGGCCCTGCAGCTCGACGACCCGGATCGAATCAATGTGGTCGGTGCCTTCAATCTGGCGTTGCGCAGCCAGGACGGCGGGAAGACCTGGCAGGCGTTCTCCAGTCAGTTGGAGAATCCCGACGGCCTACACCTCTATGCCTTGCAACATCAGGGTCAGAGGTGGTTTGCCGCCGGTGAGCAAGGTCTGTTGCTGGCGGCCGACGCCAGTGACGGGCACTTCAAACGCCTGATCTCGCCCTACGAGGGCAGCTACTTCGGCCTGCTGCCACTGGCGGACAACAGACTCCTGTTGTTCGGCCTGCGCGGCAATGTGTTTCTTTCCGAGGATGCCGGACAGCACTGGCAGCGCATCACCATCAGCGGCGCCAGGGCCAGCTTCAATGCTGGCCTGGTACGCAGCGACGGCAGCATCGTCCTGCTTGATCAAGGAGGTCGGGTGTATGCCAGCCGGGACCAGGGCCGCAGCTTCCAGGCAGTGCCGTTCGGCTGGGGCGCGCCGCTGACCGCCGTGGCCGAAGCCACCGACGGCAGCCTGGTCCTCACCAGTCTGGCCGGCATCGTCACTTTGCCGGCTGGAAAACTTGTCGCGCAAACGAAGATCGCCCAGGAGCCCAGTCAATGAAAGCCGCTCACGAGGAAGCTCCGGTCATCGCTGACCTGAGCCAGTTCGATACCCGCTCGGGCTCACTGCTCGAACGTCTGCTGTTCAACCACCGCCCCTGGCTGATGCTGATCTGCCTGCTGCTGACCGGGTTCTTCATCGCCCAGTTCCCGAAGCTGACGCTGAACGCCAACTTCCAGCGGATGATTCCCCAGGAACACCCTTTCGTCATCAATTTCCAGGCCAACCAGGACAGCCTCGCGGGCCAGGGCAACGTAGTACGGGTGGTGGTCGAGAACACCCGGGGCAGTATTCTCGACAAGGATTACCTGGCAACCCTGCAGAAAATCAGCGATGAGGTCTACCTGCTCGCCGGGGTGAACCGGCCCTACATGAAGTCGCTGTGGACCCCGACCATGCGCTGGCACGGCATCACCGAGTCAGGTATCGACGAAGGCCAGGTCATCGACTCGCACTACGATGGTTCAGTCGAAAGCCTCGAACAGTTGCGCCTGAACATCGAGCGCTCGGGGGAGATTGGCAGCATCGTCGCCGGCGACTTCAAGTCGAGCATGCTATTGGTGCCACTGTTGGACATCGACACCGAAACCGGGCGGCCATTGGACTATGGGCTGTTCGGCTCGAAGCTCGAGGATATCCGCGCCAAGTACCAGAGCGACAACATCCGCGTGCATATCGTCGGCTTCGCCAAAGTAGTCGGTGATCTGATCGAGGGGCTCGCCCAGGTGCTGGCTTTCTTCGCCGCGGCCATCCTGATCGCTGGCCTGGTGGTATTCGCCTACACCCGCTGCATCCGCAGCACCCTGCTGGTGCTGTTCTGCTCACTGATCGCGGTGATCTGGCTGCTCGGCAGCCTGCCGTTGCTCGGCTACGAACTGGACCCCTACACCATTCTGGTGCCCTTCCTGGTGTTTGCCATCGGCATGAGTCACGGCGCGCAGAAGATGAACGGCATCCTTCAGGACATCGGTCGCGGCACTCACCGTCTGATCGCCGCGCGCTATACCTTCCGCCGCCTGTTCATGGCCGGGCTCATGGCACTCGCCTGCGATGCCGTCGGCTTCGCCGTGCTGCTGTTGATCAAGATCGAGGTGATCCGTCAGCTCTCGCTGACCGCCAGCCTGGGTGTCGCGTTTCTGGTCTTCACCAACCTGATCCTGCTACCGATCCTGCTCAGCTACATGGGTGTCGGACGCCAGGCCGCAGCTCGCAGCCTGCGCAGCGAGCAGGCGCAGGAGGGAGAACAGATCCGCCCGCCACTGTGGCGTTTCCTCGACCTGTTCACTCGACGCAAGGTCGCCGCGCCAACCCTGCTCGCCGCCCTCGCCCTGGGCATTGGCGGCTTCATGGTGAGCCTGCACTTGAAGATCGGTGACCTCGACCCCGGCGCCCCGGAGCTGCGAACTGACTCACGCTATAACCAGGACAACGCCTACATCACGTCCAACTATGGCAGCAGCAGCGACGTGTTCATCGTCATGGTCACCTCGGCGCCACAACAATGCATGAACTATGCCCTGCTCGACCGCATCGATCGTCTCGAATGGCGCCTGCGCCAACAACCCGGTGTCGTCGCCAGCGACTCCTTTGCATCGTTCATCAAGGTCATGACCAGCCAGCTCACCGAGGGTAATCCGAAGTGGATTGGCCTGCTGCCCAACCAGGCGGTGATCAATAATCTGGTCAAGTACGCCCCACAGAGCCTGGTCAACCAGAACTGCGACCTGTCGATGCTTCGGCTGTTCCTGCGCGACCACAAAGCCGAAACCCTGCAGGCGCTGGTCGCCGAGGTGCAGGCCTTCGCGGCGACGAACGACCATGGCGATGAACGTTTCCTGATGGCGGCCGGCAGCGCCGGTATCGAGGCCGCGACCAACAGCGTGGTGCACAAGGCCAACCGCGAAATGCTGCTGTGGGTCTACGGCGCGGTGATCCTGCTGTGCTTCCTGGTGTTCCGTTCCTGGCGCGCGGTGACCTGCGCGATCCTGCCATTGATGCTGACCTCGGTGCTCGCCGAAGCGCTGATGGTCTGGCTGGACATTGGGGTAAAAGTCGCGACGCTTCCGGTGATCGCGCTTGGCGTGGGCATCGGCATCGACTATGCGCTGTATGTGCTGAGCATCCTGCTTTTGCACCTGCGCAACGGCGAGTCATTGTCCATCGCCTACTACCGCTCGCTGCTGTTCACTGGCCGAGTCGTGCTGCTGACCGGTGCGACCCTGGCCATCGGCGTCGCCACTTGGGTGTTTTCGCCTATCAAGTTCCAGGCCGACATGGGCATCCTGCTGGCCTTCATGTTCCTCTGGAACATGCTCGGCGCGCTGATTCTGCTACCGGCTCTGGCCAGCTTCCTGCTCAAGCCGATGCGCCGGCAGCAGGCCGACGACCAACATGACAGCGCACAGCTCGCGCAGCCCGTTCGTAACCGCAAAGCCGAACGCAACCCGCAACAGACGCTGAAAGAGCCCATCTGAGTCCTCCAGATCACCCGCCCGTGCCCGTGCCCTATGTGCCCTATGTGCCCTATGTGCCCGGGCGGGTTACCCGGCGGGCGTCCTCTTCACGTAGGACATTAGCCCCTCCAGACGCCAGATAGTATTCGGTAACAGACGCCCCTCAACAACAAGAGCCACTCGACGCAACGCGTAGGGAAGGCGACAAAAGGAGCCACAGATGTCGACTCAGGAACACTTGCAGCAACGCATCGAACAGTTGGAAACGCGCCTCATCGAGCTCGAAGACATCGAGCAGATCAAACGCCTGCAACGCATGTACGGCTACTACATCGACAACCGCCTGTGGACGGAGATGGCCGAGCTGTTCAGCGATAGCGAGGCCGTTATGGAAATCGGCCAGCGCGGCCGCTACCTCGGCAAGCACAACATCGAGGATTTCCTTGTCGAAGTGCTGGGCCAGGGTCGTAGCGGTTTGTTGCGCGATGAGTTCATCAACCACATGCAATTGCAGGGTGTCGTCACTCTAATAGGCGATGGCCTGCATGCTCAAGGTCGTTGGCGTGCGCTGATCCAGGGTAACCCGCCAGCGGGCAGCCACAGCATGTTCTGGGCCGAGGGCGTCTACGAAAATACCTACGTCAAGGAAGCCGGCGTCTGGAAGATCGCCCAGCTCTGGTGGGTACCGACCTTCTACACCACCCACCCTTGCGACAGCCTGGCCTTCGCCAGTACACCGGCGAGCGACAGCCTGCCACCACAAGAGCATTCGGCCGAACCCAACCCGGCGCTCGGTCGCACGTTCGTGCCCTACCACTACCCGCATCCGATTACTGGCGCAGCAGTCACCCGTGTGACCTCCAAGCCCTGAGCCGGTCTGCCGCCCGGCGCATGAAAAACAACAATGAGGATCATGTGATGAACCATCCTAGCCCTACCCCAATAAACAGTCATAGCGACGCCTTCGTGATTTCGTCCCTGCATATCGCCAGCGACGACCTGCCTTTCGCCGAGGACTTCGGCGCTCCGGGCGTGCGTCTCAAGTTGCTGAGCGCCGATGTCGAAGGGGCAATGTTCGCCGTGCGCATCCGTTTTGCACCTGGCGTGCAATTGCCGCCGCATCACCATACCGGTGCAGTCCATGCGTTCACCCTGAGCGGCGAATGGAGCTACCTCGAACATGCCGATACGCCGCCCAGCCGTGCCGGTTCCTATCTGTTCGAACCACCAGGATCCAGCCATACCTTAAAGGTCGCCGATCACAACCACGGCGAAACCGACGTGCTGTTCATTATCTATGGCGCGATGCTGATTCAGGATGAGACCGGCAACATCGTCGCCAAGCTCGACGCAGGTAGTCATCTGCATGACTGGCCAGCCGCCCTGCGCGCACAAGGCTTGCCGGTGCCATCGATTATCGAGGGCGGCCACGTGCATTACTCCAGGCCCTGAGCAGCCTCAGGCAGCAGGCATTCATCTTCAGTAAGGTTTTCAAGATGGCAGAGTTCGATTTCATCATCGTCGGCGCCGGTTCTGCCGGCTGCGTATTAGCCAATCGCCTGTCAGAGGATTCCGGCAACCGAGTGTTGTTGCTCGAAGCCGGCGGCAGCGACCGTCATCCCATGGTGGCAATGCCCGTGGCCTGGATGCCGGCCTCTAACCTGCCCTCGCTGGGCTGGGGTTACAACAGCGAACCGGAAGCCGGGGTCAACCAGCGGGCTCTGCCGCAACCCCGTGGCAAGCTGCTGGGCGGCACCTCATCGATCAACGGCATGCTCTATAGCCGCGGCAATGCTGGCGATTACGACCGTTGGCAGGCGCGTGGTCTGGATGGCTGGAGCTATGCCGAAGTGCTGCCCTACTTCAAACGCTCGGAAAGCAATTGGCGCGGTGCAAATCGGTTTCATGGCGATTCCGGACCTATGGCGGTGTCACGCCAACCAGCCCATCCCGAGATCACCCCGCGCATGCTGGAAACCGCGACACGCCTGGGTTATGCCAACCTCGACGATTTCCATGGCGAGCAGGCGGAGGGCTTCGGCCTGCCTGACTTCACCATTCGCCGCGGACGACGCGAAAGCACGGCGGCCGCCTTTCTGGACGCAGCTCGCTGGCGGTCGAACCTGACCGTCATTACCCATGCACAGGTGACCCGGGTCCTGTTCGACGGACAGCGCGCAATCGGCGTTGAGTACGCTCAGGGAAACAGCCTGCACAATGCCCGCGCCAGCCGCGAAGTGATCCTCAGCGGCGGTGCGTTCAATTCGCCGCAACTTCTGCTGCTATCCGGCATCGGTCCGGCGGACGAGCTGCAGGCCCTGGGTATCCCGGTTCGTCATCATCTTCCGGGCGTCGGCAAGAACCTGCAGGATCACCCGTTAGTGGGGGGCGTCTACCAGGCGAACAGCGTAAACACCTTCGACCAGGTCCTGCGTCTCGATCGTCTGGTGTTATCTGCCTTGCGCTGGGCCATGAGCGGCACCGGGCCGCTGGCCATCAACCCATTGTCGATCCAGGGCTTCGTCCGCTCACAACCTGAACTGCAATGGCCTGATATGCAGTTCCATATCAGCCACGTCTCAATGCTCGCCCGGCCCTGGTTTCCTGGCTGGCGCCAAGGCGCCGGCCACCAGTTCAGCGCAGCCGTGTTGAGCCTGCGCCCCCACGGCACCGGCGAACTCACCCTGCGCTCCGCGGACCCTCTGGCCGCCCCCAGAATCCGACTTGGGCTGGGTCTCCACGAGGAGGACCGGCGCATCGCTCGGGACATGCTCAAGTTCCTGCGCCGCTTCTTCGCCACTGAGCCCTTGGCCAGTATGGTCAGGGCAGAGTTGGCACCGGGCCCTCAGGTGCGCAGCGACGCCGAACTGGACGCCTACATCCAGGCCACCCTCCAGACCGGCATGCACCCGGCATGCACCTGCGCCATGGGTACCGACGAGTACGCAGTGGTTGATGCACAGCTCAGGGTTCACGGTCTGCAAGGCTTGCGCGTGGTGGATGCGTCGGTGATGCCGGACATCGTCAGCGGCAATACCAACGCACCCACCATCATGATCGCGGAAAAGGCTGCGGACCTGATCCTCGGTCGCCCGCTGCTGCCAGCAGAACCGTCAGCCCAGGAACAGGTCGGCGTCCCCGCGCGCCCCCTGATCACGTCCTGAACCCTCTACCGATCACCGGAAACCGCAGACATGAACCACACCCTGACCCAAGCACTGGACATAGAGCATCTGCTCGACCAGCGCCCGATGACGCCCTTGCAGATCCTGCTGGCGGTACTGTGCGGCGCGACCATGTTCATCGATGGCTTCGGCATCCAGGTCATGGCCCTGAGCGTGCCGTCTCTGGCCCTGGAGTGGAGCGTGCCCGCTGCGCGTTTCGGCATCGCGTTGTCCGCTTCGATGGTTGGACTGACCTTCGGCGCGGCAATGCTCGCCCCCCTGGGTGACCGCTTTGGCCGACGTCCGGCACTGATCAGCGCCCTGGTTGTGGTCGGGCTGAGCACCGCCTGCACCGCCATGGCCAGCAGTCCCGAGCCGTTCGTGATCTGGCGGCTGCTGACCGGTCTCGGTCTCGGCGTGTCGATCCCCATCTGCAACACCTGGGCGGCCGAATACATACCGGTACGTCGTCGCGGCATGGTCCTGGTACTGATCAATGCTTCCATGGGGATCGGCGCCTTCAGTGCCGGCTTCATCGCGCCCCTGGTGATCGAAGCCTGGAGCTGGCGGGGGATTTTCCTGCTGGCCGGGGTAACGCCTGTGCTGGTGGCCTTGTTGCTGTGGCGCTGGGCGCCGGAATCGCTGAAATTTCTCAATGCCCGGCATCCAGGGGACCCACGTATCGCTACCACCCTCGCCCGTATCGCCCCGGACATCGATATCCGAAAGGTCGAGCTGGTCAGCCGGACACTGCCAGTCGCTCCCCGGGTTTCTGTCCGCGCGCTGCTGACACCGGTCTACCGCAGCAGAACCCTGGTGCTCTGGGGCCTGTTGGTATTCAACCTGTTCAACCTTTACGTACTGATCAGTTGGCTACCAACCCTGCTCCAGTCCGCTGGCTGGGCACCTGCCGCAGCTCTGCGCGCGGCGGTGCTGATCCAGGCAGGCGGCGTGATCGGCGGAATCCTGCTGGCGCTGTTCCTCGACCGGGGCAAAACCCTGCCGGCGCTGTTCGTCGCCTTTCTGATCGCAGCCCTGTGCCTGGGGCTGTTTCTGGTGGTGCCCTCTGGCGCGGGCTGGATCCCGCTGTTACTGCTGACCGGCGGCGGTATCACCGGTGCCCAACTGTCTCTCAACGCCCTGTGCACCACCTATTACCCATCGGCCATCAAGGCCACGGGCATGAGCTGGGCCGGTGTCGTCGGCAGTTGCGGTTCGATTAGCGCACCGTTGGCCGGCGCCTGGATTATCGGCCAGGGGCTGCCTGCCACCAGCATCCTGGCGTTGCTCTGCGTGCCCGCATTGCTCTGTGCCGCTAGCGTGCTGTTGATGCGCAGCCAATGGCAGGCCCACTGAACAGTGGGTTCGCCGTAGGCTCGATTGCTTGAAAGAAAGAGGACGACATTGGGCACAAGGAGTTCGCGAATCGCCCATACAGCAGTATCGATAAACCTGTCAGTCAACCTAGCGCAGGACATGGCAATGAAAACAACAAGAATCGTCGTGGGTATCGCCTTCACAACCGTACTGGCCAGCGCTGTCTTTGTGCTCTGGCCACAGCCAGCAGGTTCGCAGCTCATTGCGAGCTTGAGTTCCTGTCCCTACGCGCCGACCATTTGTACTCAACAGTTGGTCATTACCAGCGGCTGGCCGAACCTCCACTGAATCGCCTGCCCCAAGTCGGGCAAACATCTCCATGGCTGCCATCAAGCGATTTTCCCGGGGCTGCGCATCCACTCATCGGAAACCCTCGAAAACGGGGTCATCCAGGCAGCTCAGGGGACAGCACGCAGGTAGTAGCAAAATGAAGCGCGGCGTATATTTAGTTAGGTCGAATAACAATACTCCAAGGCGTTCAGGCGCCATGAAGGAGATCACATGCAGCATTGGACCGTCACACCTGGCACCGCCAGTCTCGTTCTGAACATCACGGCCCTTTCGCGCCTCATCGGTGCGATCGGCTCGACCAATCAGAGCTCCATGGCCAGCGCGGCCCTCGATCTGGTTCGCACCCAGATATCGGCCCATCATTGTTCAATGCTCAGCTTCGAGGGTGACCGCAATCCGCGTTTACTCTCTGGCGCCAGCGTGCGTAGCGCCTGGCATGTGTTCAATGCCGCTTCGGCCTACGCCCATTCGTTTTTCCGCCAGGATGATCTTCTGCGAGTGATCGCACGCTACCCGGCGGGCTTCGAGGCGCCGCCGGTGATTGTGCACCATCAGCGCCTGGAAGATATCGAATGTCCGGACTACCGTGCACAGTGCTATGAGAACGTCGACATCATCGACCGCCTGACAGTCCTGGTACGCGTCGCCAAATCCCAATCGCTGGCGGTCAACTTCTACCGCGACCGCTCCGCCGGGCACTACAGCGAAACGGATATCCAGCACCTGCTCGGCCTGGCCCCCCTGATAGCCAGTTGCATCGCCCGCCACTATGCTTTCGATACCGACGGCGAGTCGAGCTTTCGCGGGGCGGTCACCGACGAATTGAGCGAGATATGCCCGCAACTGACGGTACGCGAGCGCGAGGTGGTGCAGCGGATTCTCGATGGCGCCACCACTGAACGGATAGCCGAAGATCTGAATATCCGACCGACCACCGTCATTACTTATCGCACCCGGGCCTACGAGAAACTCGGCGTATCGTCGCGGCGCGAACTGTTTGCCACTGTACTGCGCAAACGCAGTGTGGCGGCACGCTAGGCCAGCTTGCGCTTACGACTCGAGATGGAGTGATCCCAGGTACGGGCCCCTCAAACAACTTATAAGTCATTGAAAAATAAAACATATATTTTAAGTCAAACACCATCCCATGTAGGAGCTGACTTGTCTGCGAAGGCCATTCAACGCGGTGGGTCTGACAGATCGCGCCGTATGGTCTTCGCAGACAAGACTGCGCGTCCCGGTCTCTCCTACGCCTTGGGCAGAAGCGGGATTGTGTTTGCTGCGCGACAGCCCGGCGTCGAAGACGGGGTGGGATCTCCTACCTGGCAAAACACCGAAAGAGCAGATTGAAATCAATCTGCTCTTTCGGTGCTTTTGCAAGCCAGCATCGCTGACCTAGTGATGATCCATCAAGCCGCGCTGAACAACCGGTGCGGGTCGATGACGAATTTCTTCGGTACGCCCGCATCGAACTCTCCGTAGCCCTGCGCAGCATCATCGAGACCGATGACCTGCACGCCGACCACTTCAGCGATGTTGATGCGATCCCACATGATGGCCTGCATCAACTGACGGTTGTACTTCATGACTGGAGTCTGGCCGGTGTGGAAGCTGTGTGACTTGGCCCAGCCGAGCCCAAAGCGGATGCTCAGGCTACCGATCTTCGCGGCCGCATCCACCGCGCCTGGATCCTCGGTGACGTAAAGACCGGGAATGCCGATTTTGCCGGCGACCCGGACCACCCCCATCAATGAGTTGAGCACCGTAGCCGGAGCCTCTTGATGGACGCCGGCATGACCGTGACCACGCGCTTCGAAGCCTACGGCATCGACCGCGCAATCCACCTCCGGCTCACCCAGCAACGCAGCGATCTGCTCGTGCAGCGGGGTATCCGTGGACAGATCGACCACCTCGAAACCTTGCGACTTGGCGTGCGCCAGGCGCACCGGGTTGATATCACCGACGATGACCACCGCAGCACCCAACAAGCGTGCCGAGGCGGCAGCGGCCAGGCCGACAGGCCCCGCACCCGCGATGTACACAGAGCTGCCTGGCCCGACACCGGCGGTAACAGCGCCGTGGTAGCCGGTGGGAAGGATGTCCGACAGGCAGGTCAGGTCGCGGATTTTTTCCATGGCCCGGTCGCGATCCGGGAGTTTAAGCAGGTTGAAGTCGGCATACGGCACCATCGCGTATTCGGCCTGTCCACCGGTCCAGTCACCCATGTCGACATAACCGTAGGCACCGCCGGCACGTGCCGGGTTGACCGTCAGACAGACACCGGTGTGTTGCTCTTTGCAGGAACGGCAGCGGCCGCAAGCGACGTTGAACGGCACCGATACCAGGTCGCCGATTTTCAGATTCTCGACATCGCTGCCCTTCTCGATCACTTCACCGGTGATCTCGTGACCCAGGACCAGACCAGTCTGGGCGGTGGTGCGGCCGCGCACCATGTGCTGGTCCGAGCCGCAAATATTGGTGGAAACCACCCGCAGGATGACACCGTGTTCGATCTTCCTGCCGCGCGGGTCCTGCATTTTTGGATAGTCAATTTTCTGCACTTCGACCTTGCCATTGCCGAGATACACGACACCACGATTACCAGACATAGGTAATGCTCCTTTGTTGTTCACAAGCGCGGCCCGCAGCCACGCCATATTGAAGCGTTAAAGAATATTCGAGCGATCCACCACCGATGCGTACAGCTTGCGCTCGGCATTCACATCGAACGTCTCACGTCGATGCATGCAGCAGCGGTTGTCGTAAAGGATCAACTCATTGGCTTGCCAGTGATGCCGGTAGTGAAATTCTGGCCTGTCGACATGGGCGTAGAGTGCATCCAGCAAGTCTTCGCTTTCAGCCAGCGGTAAACCCGGTACATAGGCATTGAGGCGATTGCCCAGAAAGAGGAACGGTTTGCGGGTGAAGGGATGACGCTGAACGATATCGGTCTCGATACCTGGCGAGTTCATCACATCCTCGACGGTCACACCGCCCGGACGCATACCGGGTTTACCTTGCGCGTCGAACACCACGTCCTGTTTGATACACCGACCTTCGATGGCTTGGCGCAGCGCTACCGGCAACTCGTCGAGTGCCCGGTACAGATCGCTGAAACTGGTGTCCCCACCCTCTTGCGGCACAACCACCGAATTCAACAGGCCGGCGACCACCGGATCGTAGAAACGATCGGAGTGCCAATCCAGTTCGCTATTGCTGCGAGGGCCGAACTTGCCCTTCTCGACATTTTCGACGACACGGATTCCGGCATATTCATTGGTGTCGCTGGCCAGGCGGCCACTGCCGTCATCATGGGTACCGAATGCACGGACAAAGGCCGCCAGCTGCGCCAGTGTCAGATTGGCTTTCTCGAAAATCAGCACCCGATGGGCATGAAAGGCCTTGGCGATCTCTTGCGCCTCGCTTTCATTCGGCGGGCTGCCGGTATCGAATTCAACCCAAGCACCGAAGCCTGCAGGCAACGGTCTGACTTTTATTGTTGTACTGTTCGAACTCATGGACATCTCCGTTTGGATAGAGCGGTTGACGCCAAGGGGTAAGGCGCCCGGCTATTTTGGGGACAGTCCGCAGGGGCTGCTGTCCTCTGTAAAAGGGACTGAAGAAATGCACGCCATCGAGCTCAGGTCCGGAACTGCGCCACCGCCTGGTGCAACTCATGCTCCAGGTGGATCAGGTCATCACTGGACGCAACCATTCGGTCACTGGCCCAGGCACAGCGCTCAGCCTCGTTGCGGACCTGGGTGACGTTACGGCTGACTTCTTCGGCGACGCTGCTTTGCTGCACGGCGCTGGCAGCAATCTGCTGGTTCATCTGCTCGATGGTGGACACCGCCGCGGTGATGCCACCCAGCGCCAGGCCGGCTTGACCTGCGAGGGTCAGCGTCTCGCTCATCAGTTGCCCGCACGCCTGGAGTTGTCCGACGGCCTGTAGCGAGTGTCCCTGCAAACTGGCGATCAACGTCTCGATCTCGCCGGAAGAAACCTGGGTCCGCCGGGCCAGACTTCGGACCTCATCGGCGACCACGGCGAAACCGCGACCCTGCTCGCCCGCCCGGGCAGCCTCGATCGCCGCATTGAGCGCCAGCAGGTTGGTTTGTCCAGCCACCGACTTGATCACGTCGAGCACCGTGCCGATCCGCAGGCTCTGCTGCTGCAGAGACTGGACGGCTTGTGCGCAGAGGTGCATTTCCCCCGCCAGGTGCTGAATCTGTTCGCCGGCCCGCAGCACTAAATGTTCGCCATCGCGCGCTTGCCGATCTGCCTCAGCCGCCGCCTGCGAAGCCTGTTCAGCATGGCGGGCCACTTCCTGGACGGTGACCACCATCTGCTGCATGGCAGTGGCGGCCTGATCGGTCTCGAGTTTCTGATTCTGCGTACCCGCATGGGTTTGCGTGCTGGCTTCGCCCAAGGTCAGCGTCGCTAACCCCAGGCGGCCGACGCTGAGGCCAATGCGCTCTACCAGATGGCGCAGATTTGCGGTCATTTCCCCCATCGCCAGGGTCAGCTGACCCAACTCGTCCCGCCGCACGACCGGCGAACCGGCGCCCCCGCTCAGATCGCCCTGGGCGATGCGCCGGGCCAGTTGCAGGGTGCCACGCAACGGGCTGACGATCAGGTGGCGGATGGTCAAGGACGCGAGCAACGCCAGGCTGATGATGACCAGTGCCGCGACGCCCTGTACGGTCATGAGCAAGCGGCCGCGCTCAGCCATCCGCTGTTGCTGGTCGGCGGTGCTACGTTCAACCCGGGTCAACACCGCCTGCGCCTGCGCATCCATCTGGGCGGCCGTCTGCTGGCTCACCCTGCAGCCTTCGCGGTAACGGGTAAACGCTTCCTGGTACTCACCCAAGGCACTCATGGCCGCTTTCACAGTCTCGGCATAGTCCTCATTGATGCGTCCTTTAAGCTGCTCCAGAGCCGTACCCATGTCGTCCAGCAAAGCGCTCCATTGAGCAAAGTCATCTTGCTTGCCGTTCAGGACATAGCGGTATTCGCTGTTGCGCGCGGCCATCAATTTACGAATCAGCGACGAGGCCTGCTCGGCCAATCCCAGCGGGTCACCGCTGAGGCTCTGACCACTGCTCAACACGCCGCGCACCTGGTCGTACATATCCAGTTCGACAGTCTCCAATTGCTGCCGTGCCTGATCGGCCTGAACCTGCATACGCTCCAGGGCCGCACTCGCCTGATGGTTGTTGGCAACAGAACGGTCGAACTGCTCCCGGTAATCGCTGACCGACTGGCGGATAGCGGTCAGCAGCGTCATATCCTGCGCATCAGCCTGCACCTGCAACGTTTGCAGATGAGGTTCGATCGCGGCGGTCAGTCGCTGCAGATTCTCGATGCTCTGGAGGCTTTGATATAAGGCATAGTCTTTTTCGGCGTTGCGCATCTGCAAAGTGAGTTGATTGATCGCAACCATCTCGCGCACCTGACGACTGTGTTCGAGCAAGACCTCGGTGGAATAGAAGCCCAACGCTGTGGCCAGTACCGCGAGCGACGAGACCAGACCGAAGCCTATCAACAGTTTCTGTCCCACCGAACGGTCGGCGAACAGTCGAGAAATATGTCTCAACATCGGACCGCTCCCGCTCAGAGTTGCGCAACCAACACATAGAGCGGGTTATCCGCACGCACGCTGGCCGACCGCTTACTGCTCCGAGGCTGATCCAGCAAGGCTTGCGACAACTCAAACCCCAGATGCCCCCCTGCCTCAAGGTCGCCGAGATCGGCATCGATGCGTTGCTCCAGCAAGACCCGGCCGCTGCTGTGCCGCACCACCTCCAACAGCAACGCATGGTTGCCGGGCGTGAGCAGACCGCACAATCGAACCGCACCCTGCCCGGCCAGCCGTTCAGCCAACCCGGATACATCCAGCAAACGATCCTCTGCTTGCAACCAGATATCCAGATCCAGTCCCCGCGCCCTCAAAGGCTCGCGCACGGCACTCACCAACGAGGTCGGCGTTGGCGGCCCGAGCAGCGCGATCACCCGCCCACGCTCTTTCGCCAGTCCGACCGGGCTGGCGATCAGTGATGTAGCGCCCAGGATCAGCGAGCGGATCAACAGTTCACGGCGAGTCATGGTTTCACCTGTTTGCTCGGTGGCGCCGGTTGTTGGCTGATCCACTTGGCCAGCGTGTCCAATTCGCCATCGTCAATCTCGCTGACGCGAAACGCCGGCATCTGCCGCAGGCCGTTGCGCACCAGAACCCTGCTCATTTCTACCGGCAGTCCGCGCCCCAACAGTTGCGGCCCGATGCCGTTGTCATGGCAGTAATGGCAGGTATCGGCCCAGACTTGCCCGGCACTGCGCGAGGCAGGCCGATCCTCGGCACAGACCACCCCGGACAGCATTGACAGTCCGGCCAGACAGCAATAGAGCGCTCTCATCGACCGGGCTCCTGGAGCCAGATACCGGACTTGCCCGGCGCAATGATGCCGTTCGGATCAAGAGCCCGCTTGATCGCGCGGTTGACCTCCTTTTTCACCGGTCCGTAACTGTCGGCGAGCCGGTCCATGTAGCCGATGCCGGTACGGTAGATGCCGTGTCCTCGGCGAGTGAACTCGTCCATCAGCTTCTCGAAGCAGAGGTTCGCCTTGCGGGTTTGTTCAGCGTCACTGCGGTCGTATTCCAGCGCCATCACGTGATGCAAAGCCCGCCCGCTGGTGGCGATACCCGCCATGTAATCGAAACCGAATTCGTCATGGATGGACTTGGCCAGTTGCTTTTGCGCCCACAGATCCTTGCCCCGCGCCGGACAAATCGGTGCAAACCACATTGATCCACCGCCCCCGGTCCAGTTGTAAAGCCGGAAGGATTCCAGGGTCAGGACATTCACTTGGGCTGGGTCATAGGCATCAAGGGTCACACGCGCACCGGACTTCTCGAATGCTTGTTTGACGATCTTCAGGTTCGGCGCGATCTGCTCGTCGCTGCCATAGAGGGTGAACAGCAGGTTCCAGGGAGCCAGGCCGAATTCCTGGGCTGCCTTCCAGACCACCTCCTCGGGAATCGAGCCTGGGCCCTGATAAACTTCGGCCCGACGTTTGAAGGAGGTCAGCGCGATGGTCGCATTACCAAGCACGCCGATGTTCTGGATGGTGCCGCTGATCCGCAGTGGACGCAGGGTATCGACAGCGGTAACCACGTCTTCGTCGCGATCGTACTGCACCAGCAATGTGCGATGCCCGGCAGGTGCCGGCATCAGCCAGAGCCCCATCTTGGTCACCACGCCGAAGTTGGACTGCGAAAAGATGCCGTCCAGGTAGGGACCGTAACCGTACTTGAAGGCTTGCCAGGAATTAGAGTTGGCCAGGCCGCCCATGCCGGTCCGCAGCACGTCTCCGTTGGCCAGTACCACCTCCATGCCACAGGCATTGGCGAAGTGGTCGCCATAGGGAGTGTAGCCCTCCCCGCGTTCCAGGGTGTTGCCGACCGGACCGGCAATCGGCCCCGGAGCCGGAAACGACAGCCACAACGGGAAATCGTGGGCCTTGAGATAATCCTGCAACTGCTTGTAGGTGACGCCAGGTTCCACCAGTGCGGTGCACAACTCGGCATCCACCGCGAGGATGCGGTTCATGCGCTTGAGATCAAGGACTACCTGACCACGACTACCCGGCGATGCCGAGCCATAACCGAAGTTACGACCGGTGGAGATCGGCCAGACCGGCACGCGGAACTGATTGCAAACCTTGAGCACGCCCTGGACCTGCTCCGCCGAGTCAGGGAGCAATACTGCCGAGGGCGCGTAATCATCGATTTCGTGGGGCAGCATGATCTTGCGATAAGGGACCAGCTGCTGCGGGTCATCGAGCACCTGGGCGTTTCCCAGTACCTGCCTGAAGGCCTGCAACGCTCGCTGGAAATCCTCGGCAGAAACCCCAGGAGGCAGCACTGAAACAGTATTCATCAGCGTCTCTCGCTTTCTTATTGTTGTTCTTGATCCGCGGGGGACAAACGACCTCCACACCGTGCAAGTCGCCCCGAATCGTAGTGCACCGATCGGTTGGTTCAGACCAACAGGATCGACTTCAACTCGGTGTAACCCGCCAGCCCTTCCGCCCCGCCCTCGCGTCCGACTCCGGACAGTTTGAAGCCGCCGAAAGGCAGCGAAGGATCAAAACGAAAAGCGTTCTGGCTGAAAGTGCCGGTGCGGACCCCGCGAGCAACCCGGTAGGCACGCTCGGCATCGTCGGTGAACACCGCACCGTACAGGCCGAACGGCGAATCGTTGGCCATTTGGATGGCATCGTCCTCGTCATCGCAGGGCAACACGCTGAGCACCGGACCGAAGATCTCTTCCTGGGCGATGCGCATGTTGCGTTCGACCCCGGCGAACAGCGTCGGCTCGATGTAGTAGCCGCGCGGCAGGTCCGTCGGACGTCCACCGCCACTGGCCAATCGGGCACCTTCGGCCTTGCCGATGGCGATGTACTCCTCGACCCGGGAGCGCTGGCGCCCCATGGCCAACGGGCCCATCTGCGCCTGCGCATCGAAAGGATCGCCGACACGGATCGCCTGCATTTCCGCCTTCAGGGCTTCCACCAACTCGTCATGCCGGCGGCGCGAGACGATGACCCGGCTCAGGCTCGCACAGACCTGACCGCAGGACATCGCGATGGTCGAGGCCAACACCTTGGCAGCCTGACCGATGTCGTAATCGTCAAGCACGATGGCCGCGGACTTTCCGCCCAGCTCCAGGGTGTATCGGGCAATGCGGCTGCCGCAGACCGAGCCGATGCGCTGTCCGGCCACTACTGAACCGGTAAAGCTGACCTTGTCCACGCCGGGGTTGCACACCAGATGGTCGGCCGCTTCACGATGGGTCGTAACAAGATTGAGTACCCCGGCTGGCAAGCCGATCTGCTCTGCCGCCTCGGCGATGATGTAGGCCTCGATCGGCGTCTCCGGCGCAGGCTTCATAATCAGCGTGCAACCGGCCAGCAAGGCGGGCGCGAGCTTGCCGGTCATGATCCCGAACGGGTTGTTCCAGGGTGCGATAGCCGCCACCACACCGACCGCCTCACGCACGACCAGTGCTCGGCCCCGGCCATCCGCCGGCGTGCGCACTTCCTCGAAAGGAAACCGCTCGGCCAGCTCAGCGTAGTAGTCGAACCAGTAATGCCCGGCACCGATCACAAACGGCGAGACCGACGCCAGAGCACCAATCTGATCGGTCCAGGCCTGGGCCAGTTCAGGTAGTCGCGGTGCCAGTGCCGCCGACAGTTTGCGCAGGTAATCGGCACGCTCGGTCGGACTCAGCCGCGGCCAGGGGCCCGAGTCGAAGGCTCGACGTGCCGCCAGGACCGCGCGATCGACATCTTCCTCAGTGGCTTCAGCGACAGTGGCGATGACCTGTTCGGAGTGCGCCGAAACAACATCAATCCGTCTTCCGTGCTGCGGATCGACCCATTGGCCATCGATGAACAGCTTGTCAGGGTGCACAAGGCGTGGCGGCGCGAGGCTGGCAGTAGTGGTCATGGTCTCTCCTGTTCGAACCTAGTGTGCGGCGGACATACCAGGGCGACACAACGAGCCAGTAACGAACGCTGCGTCACACGGAATGAAGCCGGATATTGACAGGTGCCAGTGAAAACCTTGAGGCGTCCAGCGTCTGTCCTCTGCGGGGAGGACATTGCCAGGCTGTCCTCCTCTGGGAGGACCGCGAGTCACACCCAAGGCACGTAGGCTGACTCGGGTCAGACCGTCGGCTTGCGGCGCACCCGTTGCGCTCGCGGCCATGCCCCGCAGGACCCATAAAAATGACCATACCCAGCTTGAAACTACGTGTCACCCAGTTCACGGCGGAAGCCAAGGACGTGGCCCTGGTAGAACTGCAAGCACCGGATGCTCGCGAGCTACCGGCCTTCACTCCGGGCGCACACCTTGAAGTGCGCCTGGACAATGGCCTGATTCGGCATTATTCACTGCTCAACGATGCCAACGAGCGCCATCGCTATGTCATCGCGGTCGGCCTGGCTCCTGGCAGCCGCGGCGGCTCGCGTTTCATCCATGCAACATTGCGTCAGGGTGACCTGCTGCAAGTCAGCGCGCCGCGCAACAACTTCCCCCTGGACACCCGCGCAGAGCGTTACTGCTTCGTGGCCGGCGGGATTGGCATCACACCGATCCTGGCGATGATTCGCTGGTGCATTGCCCAGGATAAGGATTGGCGCCTGATCTACAGCGTGCGCAACCGCCAACGCGCAGCCTTTTACGAAACCCTGCTGGACCTCGACCCGGAGCGAGTGAGCTTTCACTTCAACGATGAATGCGCGGGCCGATTCCTCGACGTCAACTCACTCGCGGCCTCGTTGCGAAACGGCGAGCACCTGTACTGCTGTGGCCCTGACCCATTGATGCAAGCGGTCAAGGCCGCCACTTTCGACATCCCGGCCCCACGTATTCATTTCGAATGGTTCTCGGCCCCCGAACCTGCCAGCGAGGTAAACCCGCAGGCCCTCGAACGCTTCAGCGTAACCCTGCAACGCAGCGGCCTGAGCATCGAGGTCGGCCCCGACCAAAGCATTCTCGAAGCGCTCGAAGCCCATGGCATCGACGTGCCCTTCTCGTGCCGTTCCGGTATCTGCGGGACCTGCGAAACCACCCTGTGTAGCGGCGTGCCAGACCATCGAGACCATGTGTTATCCAATGCCGAACACGCGGCAGGCAACACCCTGATGATTTGTGTTTCGCGCTCACTGAGCGAATCGCTGGTGCTGGATCTGTAAAGCCCAGAACAAAAAAAGGAGTTAACCCATGAGCCTACCCACCCAGAACCTTATCGCCAACTCACGCAAGGCCATGAGCCCACTTGCCACCCGCGACACCCCCTTCATCTTTAACGAATGGTACGTGGCCGCCTTCGGCAGCGAAGTGAAGCGTGAACTGCTGCCGCGTACCTTGCTGGGCAAACCCTTGGTGTTCTACCGCAGCGAAGCGGGCAAGGCCATCGCCCTCGAAGACCGTTGCGCCCACCGCTCCTATCCACTGTCCCGCGGGCATCTGGAAGGCGACGTGCTGGTCTGCGGCTATCACGGTTTTCGTTACGACGCACAAGGCGATCTGGTCAACGTGCCTTCGCAGAAGAACTGTCCGCGCGGGATCGGTGTGCGCGAATACCCGCTGCTTGAGCAAGGCCCGTTGCTGTGGATCTGGATGGGCGATCCAGCATTGGCCAGCACCCGGCAACCGCCTCAGCAATCCTGGATCGAAGCGCCTGATTGGGAGTGTTCGTCGGGCTATTTCCATCACCCGGGCAACTACGTGAGCATGCACGAGAATCTGATGGATCTGACCCATCTTACCTTCCTCCACGCCAACACCATCGGCACGCCGGATTACGCCAGCGCCCCGTATGAGCTCGACCTCAAGGACGGACACTACAAACTGATGCGCAATGTCGTCCCCACTACCTTGTCACCAGTGTGGGGCAAAACCACCGGTCTGGACGGCTGCGATACAGCCGCACGCATCGCCACCTCCGAGTTTCTCTCGCCGGGGTTGCATCAGGTCAGCGTCACCTTCTACGACTCGGCGTTAACGCCCCAGCTTCGTCCTGAGTTTCATATCCGCACCGCCCATATCCTGACCCCGGAAACCCGCGGCACCATGCACTACTTCATTGTCCACGGACGTGACTTCGCCCAGGACGACGAAGTCATTGGCGAGTTCATGCATGAGCAACTGTTCGCCGCGTTCAATGAGGATGTTGAGGGGCTGGGCGCTCTGGAGGCGGTGCTCGGCGATGTGGACGAGCACACCTATGAAATATCGGTGGCCAGTGATGCGCCGGCAGTGGCGATGCGTCGTTACCTGAAGAAGCGTGCAGATGAAGAGGCCAGTATCGCGCTCAGCCGTAGCGCCTGAGTACAGTCCAGGACGTGATCCCTGCGCAGGCACTTGAATGGCCTGCGCAGGGATCCGTATTCAGATCGGGTAGTGGCGCGGTCCGTTCTGAATAGTGATCCAGCGTAACTGGGTGAAGCTCTCTATCGCGGCAGCCGTGCCGAAACTGCCGTAGCCGCTGGATTTGACGCCGCCAAACGGCATCTGCGCTTCATCGTGCACAGTGGGACCATTGATATGGCAGATCCCCGATTCGACCCGCTGGGCCAGAGCCAGCGCCCGGGACACATCCCGGCTGAAGATCGCCGCCGACAGGCCGAACTCCGAATCGTTGGCCAACGCCAGCAGCGTCTCATCACCTTCGCCACGCAGCACCACGGCAACCGGCCCGAAAGACTCCTCGCGATACAAGCGCATGTGGGACCCGACCCGATCCAACAACGTTGGCTGCATGATGCTGCCGTCGACCTGACCACCCGCCGCCAGGACCGCGCCTTTATCCAACGCATCGTCGACCAGGGCCTTGATACGCTGCGCTGCGCCACTGTCGACCAGCGAACCGAGTACCGAAGTCGGGTCGTCGGGGTCGCCTGCGCGCAGGCTTGCGGTCTTCTTCACCAACTTCTCGACGAAGGCATCGGCGACTTTGCTGTCCACGATCAGACGCTCGGTGGACATGCAGATCTGCCCCTGGTTGAAGTAGGCACCAAAGGCCGCCGCCTCGACCGCCGCATCCAGATCCGCGTCGTCGAGCACCAGCAGCGGCGCCTTGCCGCCCAGCTCCAGCAGTGCCGGCTTGAGATGACGCGCCGACAACTCCCCGACGATGCGTCCGACATGCGAAGAACCGGTGAAATTGACCCGGCGCACCAACGGGTTGGCGATCAAGCGCTCGACAATGGCGGGCGCATCGCTCGGTGCGTTGCTGATCACATTGACCACCCCATCACCGAGCCCCGCCTCATGCAACACCTGAGCAATCAACCGATGGGTCGCCGGACTCAGTTCAGAGGCCTTGAGCACCACGGTATTACCACAGGCCAGCGGCATGGCGATGGCGCGGGTCGCGAGAATAATCGGGGCGTTCCAGGGGGCGATACCGAGCACTACGCCACAGGGCTGACGCAAGGCCATGGCAAAACTGCCGGGCACATCCGACGGAATCACTTCGCCATTGATTCGGGTAGTCGCAGCTGCTGCCTCGCGCAAGAGACCGGCTGCCAACTGCACGTTGAAACCGTACCAGTTGCCGGCCGCCCCGGTTTCGCAGGCCATGGACATGAACTCCGGCGCACGCGCCGCCAACAACTCGGCCGCCTTGAGCAAGCGGGTACGACGCTCGTTGGGCCCCAGCGCCGCCCACACGGGAAACGCGGCATGGGCGGCCGCCACTGCGGCATCGGCGTCTTCCAGGGTCGCGGCAGCAACGCGGGAAACCACCTCGCCAGTCAGCGGGTGACAGCGCTCGAACGTCTTTCCGTCACTGGCCGGGCGCGCTTGCCCACCTATCAGCAAGGGCACATCGAACATAGGGGTGATCCTCTTATTGTGATTGTCAGGAAACGTATCGGTAAAACCCATTCAGGTTGAGTACTAGAGAGAAACTAATTTATCGACATAATCATGTCAATCGAGCATTTTCATTACCTGCCTGCTGCTCCCTATGCCGCTCCTCATGCTGCCCCTCATAAACAAGTGCCTCAGGGCCTGGACTGATTTTCGATAATTTTCCGGTTGACTTAATTAGTTACTATTGATAACTATTAGCCCAATAAAAACAAACACCCCCTGAGGAGGCCTTCATCATGTTCCCGAAAAATGCCTGGTACGTTGCCTGCACTCCCGATGAAATCCAGGACAAACCGCTAGGCCGACAGATCTGCGGTGAGAAAATTGTTTTTTACCGGGGCCCCGAGGGTAAGGTCGCGGCGCTCGAAGACTTCTGCCCACACCGTGGCGCACCGCTGTCCCTGGGCTTCGTCGAAGATGGCAAGCTGATCTGTGGCTACCACGGCCTGACCATGGGCTGCGAAGGCAAGACGCTCGAGATGCCTGGACAACGCGTCCGTGGCTTTCCCGCCATCCGCGCCTTTGCGGTGGAAGAGCGTTACGGCTTCATCTGGGTCTGGACCGGCGACCCCGCCCTCGCCGACCCTGCATCGATCCATCATCTGGAATGGGCCGATCACCCGGATTGGGCCTACGGTGGCGGCCTGTTTCACATCAACTGCGACTACCGGCTGATGATCGACAACCTCATGGACCTGACCCATGAAACCTACGTCCATGCCAGCAGCATCGGTCAGAAGGAAATCGACGAGGCCCCCCCGAAGACCACCGTCGAAGGCGATCAGGTGGTCACTAGCCGCCATATGGAAAATATCAGTGCCCCGCCCTTCTGGCGCATGGCCCTGCGGGGTAATGGCCTGGCTGATGACGTCCCGATAGACCGTTGGCAGATCTGCCGCTTCACTGCGCCCAGTCACGTGATGATCGAGGTCGGTGTGGCTCACGCTGGTAAAGGCGGCTATGACGCCGATCCCGCCTACAAGGCTGCGAGCATCGTGGTCGACTTCATCACGCCGGAAAGCGCCACCTCGATCTGGTACTTCTGGGGCATGGCACGCAACTTCAATCCGCAGGATCAAGCGCTTACCGAGAGCATCCGCGAAGGCCAGGGCAAGATCTTCTCCGAAGACCTGGAAATGCTCGAACGCCAACAGCTGAACTTGCTGGCGCATCCCGAGCGCAACCTGCTCAAACTCAATATCGATGCAGGTGGCGTGCAGGCGCGGCGCGTCCTCGAACGGCACATTGCGCAGGAAACAGCGGCCTTGGCGCAGGTGCAATCATGATCGAAGTAAACGTCATAGCGAAACACACAGAAGCCCTGGATATCTGCAGCTTCGAACTGGCGCTGGCCGACGGTTCCGCTCTGCCCGCCTTCAGTGCCGGGGCGCATATCGATGTGCATTTGAAGGATGGGCTGATCCGCCAGTACTCCTTGTGCAACCCACCCGGCGAGCAGCATCGCTACCAGATCGCGGTGCTCAAGGATGCCGACTCACGGGGCGGCTCACGCCATATCCACGAACAGGTCAGGGTGGGCGACGCCTTGCAGATCAGTGAACCGCGCAACCTGTTCCCGCTAACCCTCGACGCCGGTCGCAGCCTGCTGTTCGCGGGCGGAATCGGGGTCACGCCGATTCTCTGCATGGCCGAGAGACTGGCCGCTGTCGGCGCCGACTTTACCCTGCACTACTGCACGCGCTCGGCAGATCGCACCGCCTTCGGTGATCGCCTCAAGGACTCGGCTTTTACCGGGCAGGTACATATTCATTACGATAGCGGTGACGATGCACAGAAGTTGCAGGCTGACGAAGTCCTGGCAAACCCAGAGCCGGATACCCACCTGTACGTCTGCGGGCCGGGCGGATTCATGGAGTACATTCTGGCGAGCGCACGCGCCCAGGGTTGGCCGGAGGAGCGCTTGCACCGTGAATACTTCAGCGCCGCACCGATAGATCATTCGGCAGACGGAGCTTTCTCGGTGAAAATCAACAGCACCGGCGAGGTGTATCAGATACCCGGCGATACCCGGGTGATCGATGTGCTGCTCGACAAGGGCTTCGACATTCCCATGTCGTGCGAACAAGGCATCTGCGGCACCTGCCTGATCCCCGTGCTGGCCGGCGAACCGGATCATCGCGACCTGTTCATGACCGAGGAGGAACACGCCCTCAATGACCAATTCACCCCGTGCTGCTCACGCTCGAAAAGTGCAGTACTGGTGCTTGATCTCTGAGGGCACCCTCAGCAACGAGTCTCGGGGCACGGTTGCCTATCCAGTTGTCGGCAAAATTGCGATCTAACGGCGCGCTAACTCATGCTTGATGCAGCCCTCATAGTACGCATGCTTGACGCTGGCAGGCTTCATGCGGGAACTGCTGTTATAGGTTTGCTCTGTGATGCCCATCGCCATCATTCGCATCCAGGGCTGAGTAAACTTGCGTGCCTGGAGCTTTCGTCGCGCTCCGTAAAGGCTCACTCCGGAAAGCTTCGTTTCCTGCGCAGCTCCAGCGATTCCGGAACCCCAGCTACACACGAACCAATCGTTTTTACTCAACTCCTTTGCCTGTGCCGAAATCGCGATACTCGCCAAGACGCATGCTGCCAGGGTAAATACAAAAATCCGCATGCCGTCACGCCTAACCTGCTGAAAAGAAAGCCAGTTTGACAACAAGCCTGAGGTGAAGGGGCCAGCAATGTGCCTGCTTTTATGGCTGTTTTTCCGGGAATTCAGCAGACCTGAAATTTGCGTAGGCGCACGATTTTCGTTCCGGTTCTGAGCGTCAAACCTGCTCTAAATCGTTTTCACACAGCCTGGATAGAAAGCGGTCATAAGCCTAATGGTTGAACGCAGACCGAAAATCGGCTGCACGCTCGCGATGTTCGAATGCCTGTTCGGCCGTTCACGCATCCGATTTGCAATGTGCAAATCACCCCTTATTGATGGAGTGCACTTTGGAAAAACCATTTGAAGAATAACGCCGCAACGGCGTCTAAGGTGCATGCCTCAGGGTTAGGTCTGTGAGCCTTCAATGACGTCCGTGTTTGCTTGTTGTTGATGGTTGCAGTCAATCACGAGCGGCACGAACCTTCCCGCTAAAGACTCTAAAGCCGTAGGTGTTGTATATGAGAGTCACCGGTATCAGCACGGCGAAACCGACCAATATGAAAATCTGGCTGGCTGGATTGGAGGCTGCAGCTTGCAAGGTCAGATGCGGCGGGATAATCAGTGGGTATAGCGCTGCGATCATCAATGCGAACGCCAAAATGAAGATTCCCAATGCAGCGAACAGTGGCAGATACTGCCGGCGGCTTCGAAACCCAAGAGTAAAGCCGATCAGCAGTGCAATGAGCAGTGTTGCGGCCGGTTGCCAGACAAGACGATCTGAAAGCCGATGCGCATATCGAGTGTCCAGTGTCGTTGTCCAGGCAACCAACACGGTCAATAGCACTAAGGTTACGATTGCCAGCGCCCTCGCCTGATGACCTGATCGTCGCTGGAGTTCTCCTTCAGTACGCCAATAAAGCCAGCAGGCGCCCAGCCACGTGTAGCCCAACACGAGCACTGCGCCACAATATAGCGGAAACATACCCAGCCACTCCCAGCCGTCACCACTGTACTGCCCGCCATGATTAGGTATGCCTTGAACAAGCGTACCCAAGACCAACCCCTGAGATCCACCGGCGAGCAGTGAACCGCCCAACAGCAAGCCGTCGACACCGCGCTTGATTCTGTCGCTGGGCGCGTAGTCACGAAATTCCAGCGCTACCGCTCGAAGAATTAAAGCCAAGAACATCAGGATAAAGGGTAGATAAAGCGCCGGCAGCAAGATGGCGTAGGCCAGCGGAAATAACGCCAGCAGCCCGCCGCCACCTAGCACGAGCCATGTTTCATTAGCATCCCAAATCGGCAAGATGGTCACTGCCATGGCACGTCGCTGCTTACTACTACGGGTAAGGCCCAGCAGTACGCCAACGCCAAGATCGGTGCCATCCAGTAGCACATAGTTCAACACCGAGAACGCCAAGGCCGCAGCGGAAAGTAGTGTTATCCAGTCATTGTCCAACATGGATTTATGCCCTCAGGATTCACCTGTCTCGTCAGCCAAGGTTGGCTGCGGCCCGGTCTCGTCCCTGTGCGGTGGCTCACGCAAGAGTCGCAGGAGCACCCAGAGGCCAATTCCGAATATCAGCAGGTAAAACGACAGGATGAACCATGTTGACCCGATCACCTGTCGCCGAGAAATCGATGACAGACTGTCAGCCGTGCGCAGCAGACCGTAGACGGTGAAGGGTTGGCGGCCAACCTCGGCAACTACCCAGCCACTCAACATCGCCAGAAATCCAGCCGGGGCCATCAGCGCACACCCTCGGAGCATCCAACGCGTTGCGTATAACCGTTGTCGCCATCGTAATATCAAACTGGTCAGGCCCTGCCCCACCATCAATAGGCCCAGACCGACCATGAAGCGAAAAGCGAAGAACACCATTGGCACCGGGGGGATGTTCTGTGGCGGGAATTCATCCAGCGCGGCGATGGTGCCACTCAGGTCATGCCGCAGGTACAGTGAACCTATGCGCGGAATCGCCACTTCCCAATGGTTGCGCCGCTCAGTCATGTCTGGCAGGGCAAACAGGCGCAGTGGCTCGCCTGCACCTTCGGCCGGGCGAGTCCAGGAGCCTTCGATGGCAGCGACCTTCTGCGGCTGAACTTTGAGGCTGTGCTGACCATGAAGGTCTCCAGCCACGATTTGTACGGGTGACAGAACGACAATCGTCCACAGCGCCATGGAGTATTGAAGGCGAACTCGCGGGTTCTTCGGCACATGTAACAGTTGCCAAGCGCTGACACCGGCCACCAGTGTGGCGGTGCCGAGCAAAGCGGCCAACGTCATATGCACAAGCCGATAAGGAAAGGACGGATTGAAAATGATCGCCCACCAATCCTCGGCAACGAAGCGGCCATCTGTGCCAATGGAGTAACCGGCTGGTGTATGCATCCAGGAATTGGCCGACAGGATCCAGAATGCGCTGATCAGCGATCCGAGGGCTACCGCGCAGGTGGCGAAAAAATGCAGACGAGGGCCTACCTTCTTTAATCCGAATAACATGATGCCAAGGAAGCCAGACTCCAGAAAAAATGCGGCAAGCACTTCGTAGAACATCAATGGGCCGAGGATATCTCCCGCCTGAGTCGAAAGCCGCGACCAATTGAGCCCGAATTGGTACTCCAATATCAGACCCGAGGCGGTGCCCACCGCCACGTTGAGGGCAAACACTTTTAGCCAGTAAAGATAGACGTCCAGGTAGATCTTTTGCCCACGCCACAGCCAAAGAGCTTCGAGCACCATCAGAAAGTTGGACAAACCGAGGGTGAGTGCCGCCAGCACAATATGAAAGCTGATGGTGATCGCAAACTGGGCACGCGCCGCAATCAGCGCCGAATCAACCGCGTCCATGCCGTCCACTCACCGTTAGCCAACGCATGCAGGAATCAGCTGTTGGCAGCAGCAAGCGATGGTTGCGCAGATAGCCAAAGGTGTTGGCGGGAATAGGCATGACACCTGTCCGATGCAGTATTTGTCGGTTGACTCTCCTCAGTGCCAATGATTCCGAAGATCAAAAGTTTGAACAAAGATATTCCTCTCGGGACAAGCGGAATCGAGCTAATAGTTCCGGATAAAAGTTACCAGAACGTTTAGCGGCAACGTCCCACTAGGATAGCTTGGTTACAACCAGGCAACCTGATTCTGAATGTATATTGTCAAGCTACTCATCCAGTGAGCAGACATGAGTCCTCGATTCAGTAAATAAATGACTGCCCCTCGTGACAGGCTACCAACGGCCGATTCTGTTGAAAAAGTCCGAGCGGTCTGACTCAACCTGCACTGAGCTTGGAAAACGTCAGAGATACACGTTGCTACGTAAAATCTGAGCCGGTTCTCCTCTACATCAAAGTGCAGATTTCAATCTCGGACGGGCATTTTCTTGTAGTCGAGACCACCGGCGAGTTTTTCAGCAGAATCGGCCAAAAACGGGCAAAAACAATCATCCAACAATGTCGTCCCGGTCAACAGGTTCGGAGTGCTTAGCTGCGCTCTAGGGCGTAAATGCCATGACCAGCGTTGAAGTCGTAGCGTATCCGTTGAAGAGCGGATGCATGCACCGCGGTCGCTGTATGGCGCGCTTTTATTCAATCTGTGTCTAACATTCTCCTCTTGACCGCCCTAGCATCGGCCGCTCCGTCCAGGTGCATACGATGAAAGAGATTCCCGGCAACATCGATTTTTCAGGCTTGACGGCCCGTCGGCTAGGGCCAAATGACTGTGAGATCATTTGTGTGCACCGCGAAACGATGTTCCTTGAGGCGGGAGGAGACCCATCGGAGTTGCGGGTGATGACTGAGCACTTCCGGCCCTGGTTGCACCAGCGCCTATTCGATGGCCGCTACTACGGTTTTGCGCTGATGGACACAGAGCAGCCTGTGGCGGCGATAGGTCTGATGAATATCGACTGGCCACCTCATCCGTCCCATCCGACCTTAGACCAGCGCGGCTATGTGCTAAACGTTTTCGTCGAACCCTCTTACCGGCGCCGGGGCCTGGCTTCAACCCTGATGATGTTGGCTGAAGCCGAGTTTGCCCAACGCGGAATGAGTTTTGCCGTACTACACGCGACCAAGGCCGGCAAGCCGGTGTATGAAGGACTGGGCTGGGCGGCTACCTCTGAGATGGCGAAAACCGTTTCGTGATTTGACTGCCTATCTCAGGAGCATGGTCGCCGCTTCCAGCCTTGATGAAAGGCTGCTTCGGGTCGATTGCGGCCCTTCCTGGCAGACCGCTATCGGCCAAGAGCGGACGGTCCGAGATCAAAGACATGCCCTGATAGCTAAATGCCCCTCATGAAAACTATCGCCCTCTACCAACGGGCGATGGCATCAACGCCGGTTCAGAAGTAGTAAAGAGCCTCGATCATGGTGCTCAATTGGGAGCGATCGCGACCATTGCCGTAAGGCCTGTCGTGTTCGCGAGCATCGAACCAGTCGTAGCGCAACTCCGGACGCAATGACAGGTTCTTGTTGACCTCATAACGAAACCCGGTAGTGACCGCATTGAAATCGCCGCGTGAAGTGGTTGTGGGAAAAAGGATAAAACCATCCGGATCACTGAAATGCTCGCCACGCAGGGACCACGTCAGATCCTGTCGAACCTGGTAAGTGACTACCGCGTTAGCGCCCCACCAATCTGCACCGTTAAAACCTGGACCCTTAACGACATCGATTGTTGACGCCTTGCCATCACCGTCCTGACGACCATAGACCAGCTCGGCGCCCATCGACCAGCGAGAGTCAAATTTGTGCCATCCGTTCAAGGAGTGCTGCTGCTTGAGTTGACCCGATGGCGAGATCACACGCGAAGGCGGAGCTTGTACGTCGGAAAAGTCGTCATTCTGCTCGTTGCCAACGATGAACTCGTAATCGATCCAGGTATTCATATCCGGCGTGCGCCAGCGCAGCGCACCGGTCAGCGACTTGTTATTGTTGTTATCGCGCAGGTTGTTCCAACCCTGCACCACGCCCAACTCAACGCCTAGTATCCCCGAATCCCCATTGTAGGCGCGGGTGCTTGCCAGTACGCCGGCCACGGTGCCAGGTTCGCTGACGAAGGCGTACGTTTTACTGGCAAACGGGTTACGGGCGAAGCGCACATTGGGTGGGATTTCATAACCCATGGCCGGGCCGAATACGCCCGCCATGAAACTGAAACCCGGTCCGTAAGGCAAATAAACCGTGGCCGCTGCGTTCGGGATGGCCAGGAAGTAATCCTTGTCATGCTGCGCCTTCGGGTTCGATTGCTCGTTCATATGCAGGGTCTGATCCCAGCCGTAAGTCCGCGCGAACTGGGCGTTTCGGCCATAGTTGAACTCCAGGGTAAAACCGGCGGAAGCCTCCTCGGGTTTAGGGCCTGGCAACGGAGTAATACGAGGGATAAAGGTGCCTTTGAGTTGTTTGTCGACGAAGAGGTGCAGGCTGCCCAATTCCAGTCCTTCATCGGACATGCCGGTAAGAGGCAGATTGCTCAGGCCGTCCTCACGCTCCTCATGGGTGGAACGGTTGTTGCGCGAGTACCCGATATCCAAAAGATTGGATACGGTAATGCCGTAGTCGCGTTCCAGGCCATCGCCGAACACGCTGCGAAACAACGTACCTTCGCCCGGTTTTTCGGATTCATCCGCATAGCAGTTCACAATCGCAAGGGCGGCCAGAACCGCACCAAGCGCTTTCACCTTGATGTTCTTCATCTTCTGTCTCTTGTTTTTATTGTCAGAAACCCACCTCTGCAGGTGGGTTGGCGCTTCGTTGGCGTTATAGGTTGGTGGCTTGGAAACTGATCTGGCGCCAGGTGTTATCACGACGCAACCAGATCTGCGTGGCGATTGCATTCATCTCGCGATGCTCGCCAGTCCCACGGAATTCGATGTTCTGCAATAGGCGCCCGGTGGCAATCGCCACGTTGCCGTAAACGCGCACCTGAAGGTCTTGCCGTTCGACCTGCAGGAATCGGATGGCCGTCTCGACCATCCGCAGATAGCCAGGCTTATCATCGACCTGGCCGGTGGCGTGGATGTGCACCAACTGGTCATCAACGAGTTCGCCCAACGCGCCGAGGTCGCCTTCCACCAGCGCCCGGCAGCGCGCATTTTCTAGCTCTTTAATGGTGTTAACGATCGTTTGCTCGTTCATACGTGTTCCCCCTGATGGAAAAATTTAAAGGCTACCAATTGTGTGCCCGCGGCCCATGCCCTGCGCACGTCAGACTTCGGCGCGCACCACGTTTTCGATAGCGCCAAGCCCTTCGATTTCGACGCGAACCCGATCGCCCTTTCGCAGCCAGCGCGGTGGTTTTGTTGCCGCGCCTATACCCCCCGGCGTTCCAGTAAAAATGACGTCGCCAGGCTCAAGCGTCATGACCTTAGAGAGGTGCACGATTTGCTGAAAACAGTCGAAAATCAATTGATTGGTGTTCGAGTCTTGCCGCTTCTCATCATTAATGAAGCATTTAATGCCTAACTTATGCGGATCTTCGACGTCATCAGCGGTGACAATCCACGGGCCGAATGGCGCATGGGTATCAAACGACTTGCCCAAGGTGAATTGCGATGTACGCAATTGCCAGTCACGCACGCTGACGTCATTACCAACGCAATAGCCAAAGATCGCCTCTTTTGCGGTCTCCGGTGTCAGGTGGCGACAGCGCTTGCCAACGATAAAGACCATTTCAGCTTCGTAATCGAGGGTCTCGGACACTTTTGGCAAATCGACAGGGGCGAACGGGCCGTTGGCAGACGTGGTCATCATGGCGAACCACAATTGGTCGGCCGGCATTTCCATGCCCGACTCCTCGACATGGTCGGCGTAGTTGAGGCCAATACCGAGGATCTTGCCCGGACGCGGCACAGGTGCCAGCAGGGTGATCTGATCCAGCGCAATGCCGCTCGCACCGCTTGCAGCCAGCTGTTGCAGAGGTTCGCGCCAATCGGCCCAGGCGGTGATCAACTCAATCATGTTGCGCGGTGCAGCACTGAGGTGGTCACTAATGCGAATGACCTTCTCTCCCACCACCAACCCGACCGCAGGAGCGCCATCCTGAATCTGGAACGTACAGAGTTTCATGTTGTTTACCTGTATTGAGGACCAAGATTTACGCCCGTAGATGCGGCGCCTAATGTGCAAAGCTGTTCATCGCTAGCGCCTGCGCGCCACATCGCGACCAGTTCATCCGCATTGAATTCGGTGCCGATCGGGTTGTTGGCGAACGTCACGGTATGAAAGAAAGCGGCGGCATCAGCGGCCTCGACGAAGTTGTCGACCTGCAACTCGATGTCGTTACCTTCCGGGTCTCGGTAGTACACCGACGTGGTTGGCCCGTGGTTGATGGTCCAGACAGGCAAGATGCCGAGCCCCTTGAGCCGTTCATAGGTAGCCAGCACCTCACCAATGCTCTGATAGCTGTAAGCAATGTGATGAACACCGACCATGTTGTCGGTTTTTTCCGGCAGATCCGGCATGTTGAAAAAGGCCAGGCGATGGTGCTCATCGTCGTAGGTGATGAAGGTCAGAATGTCGTCCTCGAACACCAGGTCGGCCTGGAATATTTTTCGATACCACTCGACCATGGATTTGCGATCGGCGCAGCGGTACACCAGGTGAGCCATCTTGAACGGCGCGATGCGTTGGTTGCCGGTATCGAGGCTGGTTGATTGCAGTGCAGTCATGTTCGTTCTCCTTGTTTTTGTTGTGACGAGTCAGATCGAGAGACGGCGGAAGTCCGCCAGTAGGGTTGCCAGGTAAGCGAGGAATCGTCCGGCTTCAGCGCCGTCTACTGCGCGGTGATCCCACGACAGCGACAACGGCAGTTGCAGGCGCGGCTGGAAAGTAGAGCCGTCCCAAGTGGGCTGCATGGATGCCTTGCCGACGCCGAGAATCGCCACTTCTGGTGCGTTGATGATCGGGGTGAAATGCCCCCCGCCAATACCGCCCAACGACGAAACGGTGAAGCAGCCGCCGCGCATTTGATCTCCGGAAAGCTTGCTGTTTCGTGCCAATTGCGAGAGCTCGGCCATTTCAGCGGCGAGCTCAGCGATACCTTTGCGATCCGCATCGCGAATCACCGGGACCACCAGGCCATTGGGCGTATCGGCAGCGAAGCCGATGTGGAAGTACTGCTTGTGCACCACTTCCTCGCCTTCCAAGCTCACGTTGAACTGCGGGAACCGCTGCAACGCCGCCACACTCGCCTTGATCAGAAACGCCAGCAAAGTGATCTTGGCCTGTCCTTCCCTCGCCTCCTGGTTGAGCTGGACACGCAACGATTCGAGATCGCTGATATCGGTTTGACTGTGATTGGTGACGTGCGGAATGCTCACCCAATTGCGGTGCAGGTTGGCCGCAGAGATGCGCTTAAGACGCGACATCGAACGGCGCTCGATCGGGCCGAATTTGGCGAAGTCGACCACCGGCCACGGCAGCACACTAAGGCCAGAGCCTGTGTCAGCCGCCGGTGGGGGCATGGCTCGCTGGGCTTTGACGAAAGCCTTGACATCGTCACGCTGGATTCGACCGCTGGGATCGCTGGCCTTTACTTCATCCAGATCAACACCCAGTTCACGGGCCAGCTTGCGGACGGCGGGACCGGCTAGGGCCATCGACGCAGTGCGCGGCTTTTCGGCGTTGGCAACGACCTCTTCCATCGGTGCGACTGCTGATGGCACCGGGTCAACCATCGGAGCAGCCACTGGAGCCACCGCAACGGGCGCCGAGGTGGTCACGAGTGCTGCCGCTATCGCTGGCTGGACCTCGGTGATATCGGCAAAATCGACATGGGCAATCACACTGCCCCTGGAAACGATGTCGCCGGGTTTGATCAGTACCTCACGAATCGTGCAATCACGGGTGCTGGGCACATCCATCACCGCCTTGTCGGATTCAAGGGTGATCAATGCCTGCTCGACCGAGACCTTGTCACCGGGCTTGATCAGTACATCGATCACCGGCAGGTCCTGAAAATCACCAATATCGGGAACCATGAGTTGTTGCATAAGTCAGTCTCCTTGTTCTCGATTCAGCGGTTCCACGGGGCGTCGAGGGCGACGTCAATGCCGTAGCGCTCACGGGCCTGTGCCGCTTTTTGTGGATCAATGGCAGCCAATGCGGCGACCGCGATGTGCTGGCGATCCATCTCGAAGAAACGACGCAATGCAGAGCGGGTATCACTGCGGCCGAAGCCATCGGTGCCGAGGGCAATGTAGGGCGCATGGATGTAAGGGGCGATCAGTTGCGCATAACCGCGGACATAGTCGGTGGCGGCCACGACCGGCATGTCGCCGGACAGGCATTGCTGTACATAGCTTTGAGTCTTGAGTTCGCCGCCAAACAATGCGCTGCGCTCAACCTCGCGGGCTTCCCGAGCCAGTTCACTGAAGCTGGTGACGCTCCAGATTTCGCTGGACACGCCCCAATCCTCGGCGAGGAGTTCGGCGGCAGCGATCACCTCGCGCAGGATCGAACCCGAGCCGAGCAGTCGCACTGCGGGTGCAACGCCCGCGTCGCCCCGGCCGCCGAAACGGCGCATGCCTTTGATCACGGCGTCGTATTCCACTTCGGTCAGTGGCGCCTGGGCGTAGTTCTCGTTGGTGACCGTCAGGTAGTAGAACTCGTCGTGCTGCTCTTCGAGCATGCGCCGGCTGCCGTGATCGATGATCACTGCGACCTCACTGGCGAACGCCGGGTCATAGGCGCGGCAGTTCGGGACAGTGGAAGCAATCAGCTGACTGGTGCCGTCCTGGTGCTGCAAACCTTCACCGGACAACGTGGTGCGGCCGGCCGTAGCGCCGATCAGGAAACCGCGCGCACGCTGATCCGCTGCAGCCCAGATCAGGTCGCCGACGCGCTGAAAGCCAAACATCGAGTAGTAGATGTAAAACGGCAACATGCTGATGCCATTCACGCTGTAGGACGTCGCCGCCGCCACCCAGGAGGAGATAGCGCCGGCCTCGGTGATGCCCTCTTCCAACAGCTGACCGTCCTTGGACTCTTTGTAGTAGAGCATCGCCCCGGCATCTTCCGGTTCATACAGCTGCCCGACGGGTGAGTAGATACCGATCTGACGGAACAGGTTGGCCATACCGAAGGTGCGGGCCTCATCCGCGACGATGGGCACGATGCGCGGGCCCAATTGCTTGTCTTTGAGCAGGTTGGTGAACAACCGGACGACCGCTGTCGTCGTCGACGTTTCACGCTCGTCCGGGGTCAGCGCGAACTGCGCATAACTGGCCAGCGCCGGCACCGACAGAGCGTCAGCCTGGGTCTTGCGACGCGGCATGTAACCACCCTGCTCAGTGCGCCGGGCATGCAGGTAGCGCATTTCTGCACTGTCTTCAGCGGGTTTGTAGAAGCGCATTTCCTCCAGCGCTTCGTCGTCCATCGGAAGCGCAAAGCGGTCACGAAACGCCTTGAGTGCCTCGACGTCGAGCTTTTTTTGCATGTGCGACGTGTTACGCGACTCGCCAGCCAGTCCCATGCCATAGCCTTTTTTGGTCTTGGCGAGGATCACCGTGGGCTGACCGTTATGCTGTTTGGCGGCCGCAAACGCGGCGTAAAGCTTGCGGAAATCGTGACCGCCACGGCGCAGTCCGTCGATTTCTTGCGGCGTCATGTGCGACACCAACGCCTGCAACTCTGGATCGAGATCGAAGAAATGCTCGAGGTTGTAAGCGCCGTCATTGGCACCCAGGGTTTGGTACTGGCCATCAACGGTGTGGGCGAAGCGGCGTAGCAAAACGTTGTTTCGATCACGCGCGAACAACGCATCCCAATCCGATCCCCAGACCACCTTGATCACGTTCCAGCCGGCGCCACTGAACAGCGACTCCAGATCTTGGATAATCTGACCGTTGCCGCGCACTGGCCCGTCCAGACGTTGCAGGTTGCAGTTGACGATAAACGTCAGGTTGTCGAGGTTCTCTCGCGCCGCGAGGGAGAGCGCAGCAATGGATTCCGGCTCGTCCATCTCGCCATCGCCGAATACACCCCAGACATGACGCTTCGAGGTATCAGCGATACCGCGATGTTCCAGGTAGCGCAGAAAGCGCGCCTGATAGATCGAGCTGATTGGCCCGATGCCCATTGAGCCGGTCGGAAACTGCCAAAAATCAGGCATCAGCCAAGGGTGTGGGTAAGAGCATAAACCGCCTCCATCCACTTCCTGGCGATATCGCGCCAGTTGCGCCTCATCAAGGTGCCCTTCGAGAAATGCGCGCGCATAAACTCCAGGTGCCGAGTGCGGCTGAAAGTAGACCAGGTCTCCCTTTGATTCGGCATTGTCGGCGCGAAAAAAATGGTTAAAACCGACTTCGAAAATCTCCGCGGCCGATGCATAGCTCGCGATGTGACCGCCTAACTCGCCATAAGCCTTGTTGGCCCTAGCCACCATGGCCAGAGCGTTCCAGCGGATGATCGAGGTGATGCGTTCTTCCATCGCCAGATCGCCCGGATAGGCTGGCTGCTTTTCCAGGGTGATGCTGTTTTGATACTGCGAATACGGGTGAGCGGAGCGCCGCACACCCAAGTGGCTGGCATGTTCATCGAGACGTTGCAGAAGGAAATCCACACGTTCGGAACCTACATTGAGGGCGATGCTTTCCAGCGCGTCGAGCCACTCGAGGGTTTCCTGCTTATCGATGTCGTTGTCTGTTTTCACAGGCAATTCGCGGATGTTAGCGGTCATGGCAAATCACTCGGTTTACTTTTAATCGGCATGAGCTGCCCCTGGGCACTCCTCGCGGAATACCCCATTGGGCTGTTTCAGGCGCCTATCTATTGCTACGGACGGACGTCACCAGACGTCGACGCAACCGCTCCACTCGGCGCTTGGCGCGCGGGCGTGCATCTGGTGGTAGCGGCCACTATAAAAAAGCAGCGGCTTGCGTTGTGCGCCGATGCGAACATGTTCGATCTCGCCGATGTAGAGCAGGTGGTCACCGGCCGGGTGCACGTCGACCGTACGTGCGACGAGGTGCACGAGACTGCCGTCCAGCAATGGCGTTTCTCCGTGGTAGGTGAAAGGCAGCACAGCCCCCTCCTCCAGCCGCCCACCGAAATGACCGCTCAGCCAACGCTGACTTTCGGCAAGAAAATTGACCCCAAAATGCACGCCCTCACCAACAAACTGGTTGAAGCTCGAGGCATTGCGGATTGAAATCAGGATTAGCGGGGGTTCCAACGAGACCGACATGAAAGCGTTGGCGGTCATGCCGGCTGGCTGGCCGTTGGCGACGAAGGTGACGACGGTCACCCCGGTGGCGAATTGGCCCATTACTGAGCGCAGAAGTTTGGCGTCCATAGGAGAATCCTCAGGTTCGTGGCGGCGCTTAGATCAGCGGCGTGACGGTGTTTTCCACGCCCAGTAGCGCCTTGCCATATAGCTCGCTCCCTATCGCAGGCAACGCCACGGCGTGCCGTGCTGCAGTGTTCGAATCGCGCCACCAGCGTTGCATCGGACTGGCCTCGGAAAAGCTCCCGGCGCCATGAGCGGACAACAGAATGTTAATCGCGTCAGTGATCAGGGTGTTGATCAGGCCTACGTCAGCGCGAATTCGCGCCCGCGTCAAAGCATCCAGCTTGATGCCCTGGCGCGAGGCTTCGTCAATCTCATCGGTGGCGCGGAAAGCACGCAGGTGAGCGGTGTCAATCTTGAGGGCAGCCTCTGCGATCTGGGTCTGAAACACGACCGAGTCCGTCTGCTTTTCGAACGAGGTGTAAGCCACGGCTCGACGCGGCGCATTGTCGATCACGTATTTCAACGCAGCGCGGCCCAAGCCGAGTTGCGGGCCATTGAGAATCAGCGAAGCAAACGGGACGAACAACGCGCGGTAAGCCACTTCGTCTTTGAATTCGGTGGCGTATTTGCCCTCGATCGCATCGCCGAGGTTCAGCAGACGATGATCGGGCACGAATATTTCATCGGCAACAATGCAGTTGCTGCCTGAAGCGCGCATGCCGGCGGTGAACCAGGTGTCTTCGATGCTGTAGTCGGATTTAGGCATAAGCGCGAGATACTGTGCGACGACAGCGCCG
This sequence comes from Pseudomonas sp. ASL3, assembly GCF_056680425.1. Lineage (NCBI taxonomy): Bacteria > Pseudomonadati > Pseudomonadota > Gammaproteobacteria > Pseudomonadales > Pseudomonadaceae > Pseudomonas > Pseudomonas sp. ASL3. The sequence goes on from NZ_CM155281.1 coordinate 2,879,989, forward strand.
TTGGTATCGCGCTCTTCGGCACCGACAGCGGCCCAATCGGAGTGAAGGCTGCCCGACGACGAATACCACTTTCCAGAGACGATCAGCCCACCGTCTACACGCCGAGTTGTCGGCGAAGCGTTAAACACCCCGGCGACCCGAGCATCCGGATTTGCGCCGAATACTTCGTCTTGGGCTCGCTCCGAGAACAGAGAAGTGAACCAGGCACACACGTTGGTCAATGCAACCACCCAAGCGGTACCACCGCAGGCTTCGCCCAGCGCTGCCGACACTTCCAGATGTGCACGCAGTGAGCCTTCATAACCGCCATAACGCTTCGGAACCATCAACCGGAACAAGCCTGCTTCGCGAATGGCTTCAATATTTTCATCGCAGGTGCGACGGTTTTTTTCTGCTTCGACGGTATTTTTGCGTAGTAGAGGCTGGAGCGCTTCTGCACGTTTGATCAGCTCCGGGATGCTCGGCGCAGGCGCAATTGCAGTGAGAGTACTGACGTCCTGGAAAATCACTTCTGTTCTCATACCGACCTCGAATGTCATAATGAACTAAAATGTCATTTAAATATTCTGGGTAAGCGAATCCCTCGGCGAGCAGTAGCTACAGTGCCGAATGCGGATCACACAACCAGGTTTGGTCTCGTTACACGGTCAAAACATCAACGCTGGCGAAAGGCCGTGACTCGATGACTTTTGAAAACCGTGACGTGCCAGTTCGAACGAGCACAAGGGGACGTAGGATGAGGTCGGGCGGCGGGAAGTGAGGGGTTGAACATTTTCGTCTCCTATTATTTTTATGACGATATTGTCATTACGACAATGGTATTCAATGTAGAACAAGGTTTTTAACCGCGCAAGCGATTTTTAGACATATTTGTCATTCTGAAAAATAAGTGATGTATTGTCATTCTGACGCTATGTCATTGTTTGGGGCTAGATAGTGAAAACACCAGAAACAGCCACAGCCGTATACGACCATCGTCCAAAAGTCGCCAAGAAAAAGCGTCAAGTCATGCGCAGTAAATTGCTTGATGCGGCGATGCGTGTTTTCGCAGCAACGGGCGGGTCGACTCCCGTCATTGATGATGTGATCCGTGAAGCGGATGTATCGCGAGGCACGTTCTACAACTATTTCGATTCGCTGGATCAGGTGCTCGTGGCTATCGGCCAAGAGCTTAACAATCAGATGACCACCGACATCCTTCCGGTCTATGACGTCCTGACCGAGCCTTGGCAGCGCGCGGCCGTTGCGTCCAGGCTTTTCCTGTTGCGTGCCCTGCTCGATCCAAAATGGGCGGGTTTTGTCACGCGTGCTGATGCGTGGCAGCACAACACTCTCGTCGCGGAGTACATGGCCAAGGACCTTGAGAACGGTAAGGCCTCAGGTGACTTTACGTTCGACCGCATCGACGCTGCAACGGACTTCCTCATGGGCGCTTCAGCGCATGGCATACAGGCCATTAAACAAGGCGTTGAGCGCCCCAATAACTACATGGACTCGTGCGTGCGCCTGACCCTGGCAAGCGTGGGTTGCAATAGTGAAATGTGTGAAGCAGGCGTGGCATTTTCCGTGTCGTATTTAAAGTCATGGATGAACGGAGAGCTGACTGCCACCATGCCTCAATGGGCAGTCAACATGGACTCCGAATCAGCTCAGCAATTTCTCGCCTACTCACCAGATTAAATTGCAGCTCGGCTTCAGCGGAGCCTGTGCGCTCGAACATCTTGCACCCAATACTTTAGGAACTGCCTCATGAAAGCTGCCGTAGTCCACGATTTCAACACGCCGCCAGGTTACGACGACTTCACCTCTCCGGCGGCCGAAGCCGGCGAAACTACGATTCAGGTTCGAGCCGCAGCCCTCAGTCAATTGGTCAAGGCCCAAGCATCGGGTCGTCATTACAGCAGCGGCAAGACATTACCCTTGGTTCCAGGCGTGGATGGCGTAGGCCTGCTACCCGATGGGCGTCGGGTGTACTTCGCCTTCCCGCGAAAACTGTTTGGCTCGATGGCTGAGACCAGTGTTGTGCCATTGTCGAACTGCGTAGACATTCCCGATGATGTGGATGATGTAACAGCAGCGGCTATCGGCAACCCCGGCATGTCGTCATGGACCGCCCTACTGGACCGGGCAAAATTTCTCCCAGGCGAAAATGTATTGATTAACGGCGCAACCGGCGCTTCTGGACGTTTGGCAGTTCAAATTGCAAAACACCTTGGCGCCGCAAAGGTCATCGTCACCGGCCGCAATGCTCAAAGCGTAAAGGGATTAGCTGCACTGGGCGCCGACATATTGATCCCTCTCGACGTACCCGCAGATGAGTTGAAGGACTCGTTTCGCGAAGCATTGCATACGCATAAAGTAAACGTAGTACTCGACTACCTGTGGGGATCTTCGGCCGAATGTTTGCTGAATGCGGCTGCCGGACAAGGTAATCATTTAGGCGAACCGCGGATTCAATTCGTGCAGATAGGCTCGCTGACCGGCAATAACATCAGTCTGCCGGGCTCACTGCTGCGCAGTTCCGGCCTGGAGCTGATAGGCAGCGGCCTGGGTAGCGTTTCCAACGCAGGTCTAGTCCAAGCAGTGGGCGGAGTTTTACGTGCAATCAGCACTGCAGGGCTTTCGATTGCCGCTGAAGCGGTGCCATTAAAGGATGTGGAAAGTGCCTGGCAGCGGGAGGGTGCATCGCGATTGGTATTCACGGTGTAATACTAACTCTCCCGGTTTTGGCGTCGCGTACGCGTAATAGCGTTTGCGTGACGTTGAATCACTTCATATCAATAGTCGGCGCGCTGTTCTATGGGGCGCGAAGTGACAGGCAACAATCACCCGACAGCGATCCACCCATGACAGGCAGCTATCGGCCGATTCTGTTGAAAAAGTCCGCCGTGGTTTTCGCGGCAGAAAAGTACGCGTCTGAGATTGAAATCTTTACCTTCGGCAGAGGCTTCCGGGTTCAGATCTCACGTAGCAGCATGCAGAAAGGGCGTTTTCACCGATCAATATGCGTGTAGTTCAGGCAAACCGACTTTTTCAACAGAATTGGCCAAAACCAGCCAGTGGACGGAGCGATAGCAGATGAGTAGCTATGCTTGGTCTGTTACCGGAATTGATTGTGCAACCAGGGATTGCAGTCCATGTCGTGTTGTTTCTCGACCGGTGTCGTGTTCGCAGTGATCACCCTCAGGCAACAGAGAACATCCAAGGGTCTGATTCAGACCCTGTGATAGCCCTTCATGATTTCCGTACGGTTAAGCAACATCGTGCAAGGAGACGTTTGAGATGCAACTCATCACGTTGAAAATCGATAAGCCGGAAGCGACGAACTTTATTCTTGGTCAGACGCACTTCATCAAGTCCGTCGAGGACCTCCACGAAGCGTTGGCAGGTGCCGTGCCGGGTATCACGTTTGGCGTGGCTTTTTGTGAAGCCTCTGGCAAATGCCTGGTGCGATGGTCTGGCACCGATACCGCCATGATCGAACTTGCCCGGAAGAATGCGAAAGCCATCGCCGCAGGCCATAGCTTCATCATTTTTCTCGGGGACGGTTTCTATCCGCTGAACGTGTTGAACACCGTCAAAATGGTTCCAGAGGTCTGCCGCATTTTTTGCGCAACAGCCAATCCCACTGAAGTGATTCTCGCTGAGACGGAACAAGGGCGAGCGATCCTGGGCGTAGTGGATGGCTTCTGTGCCAAGGACATTGAAGACGACGAAGACATCCTGTGGCGCAAGAACTTGTTGCGCCAGATCGGCTACAAGCTGTGAGTGAGGAGCAGGCGCTGCGCTCATCACACGCTAGGGTCTGTTGCCGTTTGGTGGCGAACCGCGTTGCGATGCCAACGTGTGCGAGGCAAGGCGCGGGATGCCGGTAATGGTTGTTCCCTTGGCAAATCCCGCAACGCAGCCTCGCGCACGTTGGCGCGCAACCCGAAGGGACGGGGCCCATTTGGCGCAGGGCTGCGTTGCTCGGAACTTATTTGGAACAACCAAACTGCGTTCCTCGCGCCTTGCCCTGCGCCAAATGGGCCTCCGTCGCGGTCGTCACCAAACGGCAACAGACCCTAGAGGTACAAGGAATGGGTTATGAATCTCGTGAGCAGGGTGAGCCGCTCAAGCGCTTATTTTTCGCCCTGCCCTGCGCATATGCACAACGCCGGGCCATAGCCCAATGGCGCAGCGCTCTTGAGCTAAGCAGTGGACGCCCGGTGCCCGCGGAAAACTTTCATTTGACTCTGATGTTTCTGGGATCTGTAGCCATGACGCAGATTCCGGGCATCTGCGCTGCCGTCGCAGGTGTTCGAACATCAGGCGAGCATTTGACTGTACCTCTCGACCGTCTGGATGCATGGCACCGAACCGGCATTTTGTTTCTCGCTCCAGCGCAGCCGTCACTGGTTTTGCGCCAGTTGGTCTATGCCTTACAACAGGCATTGCTACCTCTTGGGTTTGAGGACGCGCCCTGGGAATTTCGCCCTCACTTGACCTTGATGCGGAACTATCGAGCCCCTGTCCCTGAATCCAGTACTCCGCCAAACTTTCACCTGAGTGCCAGACACTTCACCCTGTTCGAGTCGCATAAAGGCCGCTATCGGCCGCTGGCCGAATGGCCCCTTGTTCCGTAGACAGTGGGGTCATTTGTAGATCGGTACTGAACCCGATCCGGACCTCTGCCCGGCCTCTGCCCGTAGACGTTTGCCCAACTCGGCAATCTTTGCCTCTCCGGCTTTCAACGCTTCCAGGCTGGTGTGCACGGAATAGCTACCCATCTTCAGGTCGTGCGGGTGAGGAATAGCCGACCCAAGCACAAACACAGCGTCTTCCTTATCTTCAGCCTCGAGTCTCAACGTACCGTTACCTGACTCGAACGCGACGAGTTCTCCCGCCTGGATACGCTCCGGCGAATGAACCGTTCCCCGACTGACACTGAGCCAAAGAACCTCATGCCCAGACGGTGGCTGGTACTCCCAGTGTTGGCCCGCGGCCAGTGTCACCAATAGATAGTTCAGGCCCGAGGGGGCACGCACGGGGCTGCGAATGCCCTGGTAGGCGCCGACGATTACGCGCGCCGGCCCTACCTGTGGGATGGCATCTGCTTCCAGATATTGGCTGTCGACAGGTGCGCTTTCCACCTCAGCGGGCAGCGCGATCCAGAGCTGAAACCCCTGGATCCGCGCCGAGGTGCCGGCAGACATTTCTTTACCATGCCAGACACCCGCCCCCGCGCGCATCCATTCGACTCCGCCGTAGTCAATGAGTCCAGAACCTGCGTCCGGATCGTCAAAGCGAAGGTTGCCTTCAGTGATCACGGTAATGGTCGCGATCCCCGAATGGGGATGCAGCGGCATATTGCCAAGGAGCGACGTATCAGCGTCGATCAGGTCGAGAAACACAAACGGCTTAAGTAACTGACCCAGGTCCGAGGGGCTCATGAGCCTGACAATGGGTCCGTGCCCATGACCGCGGGTGCGGTGGCTGACGCTGCGGGAGGTATCGTTTTGGAAAGAGGTGGAGGGAATCATGTTCATGTCCTCGCGGTTCAAAGTCGTTGTTGAAAGTGTCATGTAGCGCCTTTTCTGAATGGGTTTACGAAGTCGAGCCCAGCGTATCCAGACGCTTATTGATTGAGTAGTGGGTATAATTGACTTTAACCCATCCATTTTTGGAAGTAATGCGGTGCTGGATCTCAATGAAATCTTGATGTTTGTTCAGGTGGTGCAGGCAGGCAGTTTTGCTGGCGCGGCGCGGCGCATGGGAATGCCGCCCAACACCCTGAGCCGGCGCGTGCGGCAGCTGGAAGAACATTTGGGGGTGCGTTTATTACAGCGCTCGACACGCAAATTGATGCTTACCGAAGCGGGACGATCCTTGCACGATCGCAGTGCACCCCAGGTCGATGACCTGATAGAGGCGGCCCGCCAACTGGCAGGGGAAAGCCAAGAGCCTACCGGCACTGTGCGGGTGGCGGCACCTGCCGATTTTTTTGATGTGTATCTGATGGCCTGGGTAGCCGAATTCCTTCAAAGCCACCCTAGTGTCCAGTTGGACTTTGTACTGAGTGACGAGCGAGTCGACCTGATCGACGAGGGGATAGATGTTGCGTTCCGCGGCGGTGATCTCCCGGACTCAAGCCTGGTAGCGCGCAGAGTCGGCACAGGAAGCCAGGTGTTGGCGGCCAGCCCCGGTTATTTGCAGGCTCACGGTACGCCGGATACGGTGCAGGCACTCTCGATGCATGAGTGTATTCGACCGTCCAGCCAGGCACCGCGTACGCCCTGGCATCTCGATGGGCCGCAAGGGCCTGTACACGTCGAGGTGACGGGCCGGTTATGTGCCAACACCGCCCAGGCACAATTGAAAGCGTCCCTAGCGGGCTTGGGTATTTGCCTGCTGCCGATGACGATCTTGCGCGAGAGCCTGCATACCGGGCGGCTGATTCAGGTTTTGCCCGATCATGGGCGATTTAACAACGGTTTGTACATCGTCTACCCCAGCCGTCGACAGGTGCCGCGCGCGGTCAGCGCGTTCGTTGAGCAGATCGTCAAGCATTTGCAGGAGGATGTTCTGTCAGACCACTGACCCGAAGGACGCGAAAACGATGCGTCTTCGTCGATTTGGGGACCTGAGGTAGAATGTCGCAGCATTTGACGGGCGTAATTTTAGTGAGCGGGTCGAACCTGTTCATTCCCTGCGTCCAATGACTTACAAACTGAATTAGTGTCACCCAAGCAGCTGAAGCCAATGACTAACAAGAAGTCAGCGCAGGAGGGACATAAAAGTGAGGCCGATAGTGGCTATCGGTCTTATATGTCCACCCATCAGTCCTTCTGAGTGCGGGGTTCGACGGCATGCGGCATTGCATGCAGTGAGCCAGGGCACCTCATGATCAAGAATGGCGGGTGGATGGCGTTCTATCCTAGGTATTACTGTATGTTGAAAAAAATGAACACGACGCTACTGGGCTTGGCCATGTCGGTGGGACTCATGCCCTTGCACGCAGCTGAGACAAAAAAAGTGGATGTGCTACTGATCGGCGGGGGCATCATGAGTTCGACCTTGGGGGTTTGGCTCAATGAGCTCGAACCCGGCTGGTCGATGGAGATGGTTGAACGCCTCGATGGCGTCGCCGAGGAAAGCTCGAACGGCTGGAACAATGCCGGTACCGGCCATTCTGCCCTGGCTGAGTTGAACTACACGCCAGAAGACAAGAATGGCAAGATCGATATCTCCAAGGCCATTGAAATCAATGAGTCCTTCCAGATCTCGCGTCAATTCTGGGCATGGCAAGTCAAGAACAACGTTTTGAAAAATCCCCATTCATTCATTAACTCCACACCGCACATGAGCTTTTTGTGGGGGGATGACAATATTCAGTTCTTGAAGAAGCGCTACGACGCTCTCAAGGCGAGTCCTCTGTTCGGGGGCATGCAGTATTCAGAAGACCCGCAACAAATCAAGAAGTGGGTTCCGCTCATGATGGAAGGACGTGACCCGAAGCAAAAGGTCGCGGCTACCTGGACCCCGATCGGTACGGATGTCAATTTCGGCGAGATCACGCGCCAGTTCGTCGGGTATCTTCAAACCAAGCCAAACTTCGACCTGAAGCTGTCGAGTGAAGTGCAAGACATTACGCGAAACAAAGATGGCTCTTGGCATATCGCCTACAAGAACCTGAAAGACGGTACGAAAACCGAAACCGACGCCAAGTTCGTATTCATTGGCGCGGGCGGTGGTGCACTGCATCTGCTGCAGAAGTCGGGCATCCCCGAAGCAAAAGAATATGCAGGTTTCCCTGTAGGCGGGTCCTTCCTGGTGACCGACAATCCAACGATCGCTGAACAGCATATGGCCAAGGCTTATGGCAAGGCTTCGGTCGGCGCACCTCCCATGTCGGTCCCTCACCTGGATACCCGCATGCTGGATGGCAAACGCGTGATCCTGTTTGGCCCCTTCGCGACCTTCTCCACGAAGTTCCTTAAAGAAGGCTCCTACTTCGATTTGCTGACGAGCACGACCACACACAACATCTGGCCGATGACAAAGGTCGGCATCGAACAGTATCCACTGGTTGAATACCTGGCCGGCCAGCTCATGCTGTCGGATGATGACCGCTTCAATGCCCTGAAGGAGTACTTCCCCAACGCCAAGAAGGAAGACTGGCGTCTGTGGCAAGCAGGCCAACGTGTCCAGATCATCAAACGCGATGAGGAAAAGGGCGGCGTACTGAAACTGGGAACCGAGGTCGTCAGCTCCCAGGACGGCAGCATTGCAGGCTTGCTGGGTGCATCGCCAGGCGCGTCCACCGCGGCTCCGATCATGCTGAATGTGCTTGAGACAGTGTTCAAGGACAAGGTCGCCACCCCCGCTTGGCAGGAAAAGCTCCATCAGATCGTTCCGAGTTACGGTACCAAGCTCAACGATTCTCCCGATCGTGTTCATCAAGAGTGGGCGTATACCAGTCAAGTCCTGCAACTTAATCCCCCACCCGTGATTGACCAGGCAGTTGCTCCCCAAACCCCGGCTGCAGGTCAGGCGAAACCACAGCACGCGAGTAATCCATCGGCTGATATGGCCCTATAAAACGAAGCCCCACCAAACACAGTTTGGTGGGGCGACTGCGCTGGGACTATTCAAAGACTGGTTGTAGGTAAGCGTCTGGGCATCATTCCTTTTTGAGGCCTGTTTCGCGATGCGGCAGCAACCGGCCGAGAGTGTGTAAAAACGCCTTCACTTCGGGGGGTATGCACCCCTTCCCCGCTTATTCAAACGAAGCAAACTCCAGGTTTGCTGAGTCACCCGCTCAATGCTGATCACACCGTAAGACGTGCTAATTCAATGACTTACAGAGTAAACACCCTAGTTTCCGCCTTATCTTGGTGCGTCTCCTATACTGACTCGCGTTGACAAGCTCAACGCAGACACCGAATGCCGTTGGAACAGCCGTCAGAGTTCTGACTACTTCCCTACCCGTCACTGTAAGGAGATCGAACATGGCAATCCGTATTGGCGACGAAGCACCGGATTTCACCGCTGAAAGCACCGAAGGTCCGCTCCACTTCCACGAGTGGATTGGCGACAAGTGGGCCATCCTGTTCTCGCATCCGAAGGACTTCACCCCCGTTTGTACCACTGAACTCGGTTATATGGCCGGACTTAAGCCAGAGTTCGACAAACGCAACACCAAGATAGTCGGGCTCAGCGTCGACCCGGTCAGTGACCACCGGGCCTGGGTCGGTGACATCGAAGAGACCCAGGGTCATGCGGTCAACTATCCCATGATCGGCGACGATAACCTGGTGGTGGCGAAGCTCTACGACATGATTCACCCGAATGCCAGTGGCGGCTCACGCACCGCCGCAGACAACGCCACGGTGCGTTCGGTATTCATCGTCGGCCCGGACAAGAAGGTCAAGGCCATGCTCATCTACCCAATGAGTGCCGGGCGTAACTTCGATGAAGTGTTGCGCCTGCTCGATTCTCTGCAATTAAACGCCAAGCACACAGTCGCCACCCCAGTGAACTGGCGTCCGGGTGACGACGTCATCATTCCCACTTCGGTATCCGACGAGGAGGCCAGGAAGAAATACCCGCAGGGCTTCAAGACGTTGAAGCCCTATTTGCGCACCGTGGCGCAACCGAAGTAACAATAACCGTTTTTGGCCGTTTTCTGCCTGCCGCGGCCGGCAGAAAACGGCCAGAAGCGATCACTCAAGCGTGCCCCATCAAGAAGCCATAGCCAACTCGCGCCCCGCATCCTCGTCCATTTCGTCGAAGGCGTTACTCTGGGGCACACAAGGTCGTCATTTGTCGTCCGTCTTTGCTGACGATGGCGGCCGATACTCAGTGCTCTCTTCAGCGTTGGGAGCTTCGGGGAAACTCCCCGGCGTGAACATATGGGTCTGCAAGTCGCTGGCGTCGATTTCGAGGACGCCATGAACCGCACGAGCCAGAACTATGGCCTGTTCACACTGTTTATGGGTCTTAACGCGGCCGCTCAACGTCACCGTACCCGCATGGGTTTTGACATTGATATGCAGGCTGCGGGTCGGTTCTGAAAATGCCAGGGCCGACTTCACTTTGGTGGTAATCCATGCGTCGTGAACGGTCATTTCCAGATCATGAGAGTAATGCTGGAAGGAGTGAAGTTTCATGGCAGGATCCTCTCTCGCGTAATCAGACGTACTTTCCATTCCATTTGCCGTGTTGCCCTCTGCCTATCAGGCGAGCGTTATGGATACCCGATTCGTTTTCGCGTGCTCGCCACGCAAACATGGACACAGATTAATTATAGTGCGGCTGTTGCCTGCGGTCGGACCGCTGTCCCCGCGAACGTCCGCCTTGGTTGCTCAGCCCCCTCGACCTCTTCGGGCAGCCAATCCAGCGACTATGATGATGGGGGCAACGGAATTGGAACTGCAGCCTGCATAAGCGCTATCGAATGCTCTCCCCCCGCTTGCAAGTAGTGCGTCCCACACTTCCTCCAAGGAGCTGAAAGTTGTCGCTGACTCTGTACTACCACCCACTGGCGTCCTACTGCCACAAAGTCCTCATCGCGCTCTACGAAAACGGTATCGAATTCGAAAGGCGGGTCATCGATCTCGCGGACGATGCAGACAGAGCCGAGCTGCAAGCCATATGGCCAATCGGCAAATTCCCGGTCATCCGTGACCATGCTCACAGGCGCGATCTGCCAGAGTCCACAGTCATCATCGAGTATCTGGATCACTTCTATGCAGGTGCGCACCCTTTGATTCCAAGCGATTGGGAGGCCGCGTTGGATGTGCGTCTATGGGACCGCTTTTTCGACAACTATCTCCAACAGCCGATACAACAGATTGTCGGTGATCGCATACGCAGCGCTAACGGCGATTTGACGAGAGAACGATCCATGCTGGAAACGGCGTACGGCATGCTCGATCGCCAGATGGCGTCCAGGACCTGGGTTGCCAGTCAAGACTTCAGCATGGCCGATTGCGCCGCTGCCCCAGCGCTTTTCTATGCCAGCACCCTCCAACCGTTCCCGGACGAGCTCTGCCACTTGAGAGCCTATTTCGACAGGTTGACGCAGAGACCGTCATTCCAACGGGTAATCGACGAAGCCAAGCCCTACTTTTCACTCTATCCATTTGCGGACGCCATCCCGAAGCGGTTTCGCCAGGAATCTGACATCACATGACGGGGCGTAGCTCTGAGAACCTGTTCACGATTTTTCTAATATTGAGATGATCGCCCACGAGATGTGGTGCGCAGTGGGATGAGGGTAGTTGCAAGGCCAAGCGGAGGGGGATCCCGGCGCCGTTGCCCAACCAACCTCGTACGCTATGTACGGTCTGTGGAAGGGCGCCTCGCCGGGAGGGTACGGCTCTTTAATCAGCGACGGTCATGGTCATGCTCATGGCCCTTTTTGCCACCATCACGATCATGGTCATGACGGCCAGCGTCACGGTCATGGTCCCGATCATGGTCATGGCCCTTTTTGCCACCATCACGGTCATGGTCCCGATCATGGTCATGGCCCTTTTTGCCATCACGATCATGGCTCCGATCATGGTCATTGCGGCTAGCGTCACGGTCATGGCGACCATGGTCATCGGCTTTCTGGCTATGCTCCCCTTTGCTCTTGTCATGGTCGTGGGCCTCCTCTCCCGCATAGGCGTAACCAGTCAAAAACATTGCCATAACCACTAACAGCGCTTTTATATTCATGTTGTTCTCCAGGCTCATTAAGTAGGGCACGTCTCAGCCTCTATCTTTTTCACGATGGAAGGCCTTTTTTACCCTGTTGGCGTGTTTGCCCTGGCCACACTTTTTTACTTATTATGGTTGGGCACGTTTACTCAGCAAGAGGCGTGCCTTAAGCATTTATTTCCATTCTGTTATTTAATTTTTAATTTAAGTAATGCATTTATTTTTATGAAATCTCTTTATAAATCATGTCGATACTGCGCTTATGGGTAATGCGACCAAGGTGTACCTCACGCCTGAAGAGTGACGCTGAGAGCGCTCGTATAGAAGACAAAAATACTTTACGCGCCGAGACCAACAGGGGTGTTTCAATACTGCAACAGCCCAAGCGCTACCGTCGTTGGTTATTGGAAATATTGGTTATTGTTCAACCCGCTTGTAAAACAGTAAATCGTCCGAATTTGAAACAATGTCGTCCCGTTGGCACTTTATGTTTCAGAACTGAGACCGTCCTCCTCCAGTGCCAACAACCAAAAACTTGACAAATGGAAAAAACACGTACAGGCAGCGGCATTATCTTGGCGAATGACCGCTTATGAATCGCCGTTCGACACGGCGAGCAGCGTCACTCAGACGATGAAAGTCCTCAAGGCTTGATGTTCTTCAACTCATTGAGCAGCCCCAGCAACTGCTGCAATTTCTCTTTGCCAAACTGGGCCTGAATCTTGAGGTAGTTGCTTTCCATCCCCTCACTCATGGAAACGAAACACTGCTGGCCCTGCTCCGTCAGCGCAACGAAGACCCGCCGCTGATCCTCCGCAGACTTCCTGCGACGGACGATGCCATCGCGTTCCAGCCGAGCCAGAACACCGGTCATGCTCGGCTTGAGGATGCAAGCCTGATGAGCCAGTTGGTGACTTTCCAACTCGCCCTGCTGGCGCAGGATGCGGATGACTCGCCACTGCTGTTCGGTCAAATCATGCTCATTGAGCAGCGGGCGAAAAAAGCCCATGGCCGCTTCGCGAGCTTGCAACAGAGTGAGCGTCAAAGAGGGGCTTGGGATTGGCATGGTTCACGCTGAAGAACGAGATAAAGGCCGTCAGCTTATGGGCGCAGACCAGGCCCTGCAAGGTCAACGTGCTGAAGTACGCGTCGAGAGCGGCGTTGCCCACGCTACCGCAAGCCCGATTGCCGCTGGCGATATTCCCCTGGGGTTATCCGGGCATAACGCTGGAAAAAACAACTGAAATAGGCCGGGTCCTTGAAGCCCAACTGATAGCAGATTTCGTTGGCCGAGCTGCCGGTGAACAGCAGCAGCCGCTTGGCCTCCTGCATCAGCCGCTCCAGGATCAACCGTTTGGACGGCAGGTCGGCGATGCGCCGACAAACATCGTTGAGCCGCGCTTCAGTGACAAACGAGTGGGGAATGGTCGGTGGCGTGAGGAAAAACATCGGCCCGGATTCCAGGTATTGCCGGTCATCGAGGTAGACCCGCACCGCGCCGCTTTTGACGTAATGAACCTGGAAAAACCGGTCATGGCGATGCACCGGCATGTTCCTGCCGAAGAAGCCCGCCAGGTTGCTCAGCTTGTCGTAGTGCACTTCGGCGTCGCTGTAGCGCTGGTCGTAGACCTGGCCGATGTTGATATGGGGGATCGGCTGGCGATCAGTCATCACTGGGTTCTCTTGCTTGTTTTTACCGTGGCTGTGCAGCCGCTCTCATCCTGCACGCGTTTTGGCGCAGCGACCACTGCTCGACGATTTTTCCACGCTTGACGATTGTTAACATATTAATTATAACGTTAACATATTAACAATTATTCCGCAGGGCACCTACTGTCCTGCCCTTGCCAGGAGAAGAGCATGAGCCGCGCCTTGCATGACGTTGCGACCGGCACCCTGTTCGGCGTAGCGCTGAACTACCAAGGGTTGCTGAAACAGCGCCTCACCGAATTCGAGCAACCGCCTTACCAGAAGCCGCCGGTAAAACCGGTGCTGTTCATCAAGACGCCGAACACCCGCAATAGCCATGACCGCGCGGTGGTCTACCCCAACGGCATCGACCACCTGCAACCGGGCCCCGCCCTGGGTGTGGTGATCGGCAAGCGCGCCAGCCGGGTCAGTGTCGAGAACGCGCTGGATCACGTTGCCGGTTATACCATCGTCAATGAATTCAGCCTGCCGGAAGACAGCTACTACCGCCCGGCCGTCAAAGCCAAATGCCGCGACGGCTTCTGTTCGCTTGGCCCGGAATTGGTGCCTGTGGATCAGGTCACGGACCCGCATCAACTGACGCTGAAACTGTTCGTAAACGGTGAGTTGCGCCAGGAAAACTCCACCGCCCATTTCGTCCGCAGCATCCCGCAGCTGATCGCCGAGATCAGCGAATTCATGACCCTGCACGAAGGCGATGTGTTGATCACCGGCACGCCCGAAGGCCGGGTTGATGTTCACCCCGGCGACACTGTCGAAGTCGAAATCAGCGGCCTGGGCCGCCTCGCCAACCACATCGTGGCCGAGTAAGAGGAGCCCCCCATGAAACATGCCCGTATCCAGTTTGAAGGCGAAGTTCACCTCGCCCATGTCGAAGACAACCATACCGATAACAGCCATGCCGTACGCCTCGCCGACGGCCGACTGCTGGCCGAAGATCAGGTCGAGTGGCTGCCACCGGCTACCGGCAACATGTTCGCTTTAGGACTGAACTACGCCGATCACGCGGCAGAGCTGGCGTTCACGCCGCCGACCGAACCGCTGGTCTTCATCAAATCGGCCGGCACTTACACCGGCCATGATCAGGCTACCTGGCGCCCGGACAACGTCGCCTACATGCACTACGAGTGCGAACTGGTGGCGGTGATCGGCAAGACCGCGCGCAACGTCAAGCGTGAAGACGCGTTGGAGTATCTGGCCGGCTACACGGTGTGCAACGACTACGCGATTCGCGATTATCTCGAGAACTACTACCGTCCGAACCTGCGAGTGAAGAACCGTGACGCTACCACCCCGGTCGGCCCCTGGATCGTCGACGTCACTGATGTGCCCGATCCGGGCAACCTGAAACTGCGCACCTGGGTCAACGGTGAGTTGCGTCAGGAAGGCAGCACCAAGGACATGATCTTCGACATCCCTTTCCTGATCGAATACCTCTCCAGCTTCATGACCCTGCAACCGGGCGACATGATCGCCACCGGCACACCCGAAGGCCTCTCCGACGTCGTCCCCGGTGATGAGGTGATCGTGGAAGTCGAAGGCGTCGGTCGCCTGGTGAACCGCATCGTCAGCGAAACCGCATTTTTCTCCGACAAAAACCGCGCGGCCAAGGAGCACGCATAAATGATCAAGCATTGGATCAACGGCCGCGAGGTCGAAAGCAAAGATGTTTTCGTCAACTACAACCCGGCCACCGGCGAAGCCATTGGTGAAGTCGCCAGCGGTGGCGCCGAAGAAGTCGCCCAAGCTGTCGCCGCCGCCAAGGAAGCCTTCCCGAAGTGGGCCAACACCCCGGCCAAGGAACGCGCCCGCCTGATGCGCAAGCTCGGTGAGCTGATCGAGCAGAATGTGCCACACCTGGCCGAACTGGAAACCCTGGACACCGGCCTGCCGATCCATCAGACCAAGAACGTGCTGATTCCCCGCGCATCGCACAACTTCGATTTTTTTGCCGAAGTCTGCACCCGCATGGACGGCCACAGCTATCCGGTCGACGACCAGATGCTCAACTACACGCTGTATCAACCGGTGGGTGTCTGCGCGCTGGTTTCGCCGTGGAACGTGCCGTTCATGACGGCAACCTGGAAGACCGCACCCTGCTTGGCGCTGGGCAACACTGCCGTGTTGAAAATGTCCGAGCTGTCACCGCTGACCGCCAACGAGCTGGGTCGTCTGGCGGTCGAAGCCGGGATTCCGGCGGGCGTGCTGAACGTGATTCAAGGCTACGGTGCTACGGCCGGTGACGCCTTGGTTCGGCACCCGGACGTGCGGGCGATTTCCTTCACCGGTGGCACCGCCACTGGCAAGAAGATCATGCAGACCGCTGGCCTGAAGAAGTACTCCATGGAGCTGGGCGGCAAGTCGCCCGTGCTGATCTTCGAAGACGCCGATCTGGACCGCGCCCTCGATGCCGCGCTGTTCACCATCTTCTCGTTGAACGGCGAGCGCTGCACTGCCGGTAGCCGGATCTTCATTCAGGAAAGCGTTTATCCGCAATTCGTTGCCGAATTCGCCGCCCGCGCCAAGCGCCTGATCGTCGGTGATCCGCAGGATCCGAAGACCCAGGTCGGCTCGATGATCACCCAGGCCCACTACGATAAAGTGACGGGCTACATCCGCATCGGTCTCGAAGAAGGCGCTACCCTGCTGGCGGGTGGCCTGGAACGTCCTGCCAACCTGCCGGCGCACCTGAGCAACGGTCAGTTCATCCAGCCAACCGTATTTGCTGACGTGAATAACAAGATGCGCATCGCCCAGGAAGAAATCTTCGGCCCGGTGGTCTGCCTGATCCCGTTCAAGGACGAAGCCGAAGCGCTGCAACTGGCCAACGACACCGAATACGGTCTGGCGTCCTACATCTGGACACAGGACATCGGCAAGGCTCATCGTCTGGCCCATGGCATCGAGGCCGGCATGGTCTTCATCAACAGCCAGAACGTGCGCGACCTGCGTCAGCCGTTCGGTGGGGTGAAAGGCTCGGGCACGGGGCGCGAAGGGGGTCAGTACAGCTTTGAGGTGTTTGCCGAAATCAAGAACGTCTGCATCTCCATGGGCAGCCATCACATCCCGCGCTGGGGGGTGTGATCGCGAAATCTGCATGAGGCGCCGTACGCGGCCCCTCCCTGAAAAAAATAACTATCAGGAGAATTATCATGGGCGAAGTCGTCCTCGCTGCGAAAGTCTGCCACGTTCCATCGATGTATCTGTCCGAACTGCCGGGCAAGCACCACGGCTGCCGTGAAGCGGCCATCGCCGGGCACAAGGAAATCGGCCGCCGCGCCCGTGAGCTGGGTGCGGACACCGCAGTGGTGTTCGACGTGCATTGGTTGGTCAATAGCGCGTACCACGTCAACGGCGGCGAGCACTTCAAAGGTATCTACACCAGCAACGAGTTGCCGCACTTCATCAAAAACATGGAGTACGAGTATCCGGGCTGCCCGGAACTGGGTGAGTTGATCGCGGCCGAGGCCAACGCGGCCGGCGTACGCACACTGGCCCACAACATCCCAAGCCTGGAGTTGGAATACGGCACCCTGGTACCGATGCGCTACATGCACATGGGTGTGCCGGACGATCAGAAACTCAAGGTCATTTCGATTGCCGCCTGGTGTGCCTGGCATCGCCTGGAAGACAGCTTCGCCTTCGGTGCAGCGGTGCGTCGAGCCATCGAAAAGAGTGATCGCAAGGTGCTGGTGTTGGCCTCGGGCTCCCTCTCCCACCGTTTCTCCGACGATCGCAACGCAGAAGCCAACATCAACAATTGGACCCGCGAATTCGATAAGCAGGTGGACATGCGCGTGGTCGAGCTGTGGAAGCAAGGTCGCTTCAAAGAGTTCTGCGCGATGCTGCCGGACTACGCCGACCACTGCTTCGGCGAAGGCAAGATGCACGACACCGCCATGCTGCTGGGCCTGCTCGGCGGGCCTGAGTACAACAAGCCGGTGGAAGTGCTGACCGAACCTTTCGGCAGCTCCGGCACCGGCCAGATCAACGCTATCTTCCCACTCTGAGGGAGAGTCAGCTACAAGCTACAAGCCACAAGATGACGTCTTGAGGCTTGCCGCTTGCCGCTTGCATCTGCCGACAAAGGAGGCCTCACATGCCCCATTTCATCGTTGAATACACCGACAACATCGAGCAAGCAGCCGACCTGCCCGGCCTGTTCGAAAAAGCTCACGCCGCCCTCGGTGACAGCGGCGTGTTCCCTCTCGGCGGCATCCGCAGCCGCGGCGTACGCCTGGACAGCTGGCGTATGGCCGACGGCAAACACGATTACGCCTTCGTCCACATGACCCTCAAGGTCGGCAGCGGACGTGATCTGGCGACCCGGCAACAGGTCGCCGAAGCCCTGTTCGACATCATCAAGACGCACTTCGCCGCGCTTCAGGCAGAGCGTCTGCTGGCGCTGTCGTTCGAGATGATCGAGCTGCATCCGCAACTGAACTTCAAAGAAAACAATGTGCACGCGTTCCTGAAAAACCAGGCGGGCTGATCGTTGCCAGCATAGGTGCCATCGTCCATCCTCAGTCAGAGATCTTCGTCATGCTCGATCAAAGCCTTATCCAGCAAGCCGCCGCGCGACTCGACCGGGCCGAACGTTCCCGCGAACAGGTGCGGCAGTTCTCCCTCGACCATCCCGAGATCACCCTCGAGGATGCTTACGCCATTCAGCGCGCCTGGGTCGCCCAGAAGATCAAAGACGGGCGCAAGCTGGTCGGGCACAAAATTGGCCTGACCTCTCGCGCCATGCAGGTGTCTTCGAACATTACCGAACCCGACTTCGGTGCCCTGCTCGATGACATGTTCTTCGACGAAGGCACTGACATTCCCTTCGAGCGCTTCATCGTGCCGCGTGTAGAAGTGGAACTGGCATTCATCCTCGGCAAGCCACTCAAAGGGCCGAACTGCACGATTTTCGATGTGCTCGACGCCACCGAGTGGGTGGTTCCAGCGCTGGAAATCATCGACGCCCGCATCCAGCAGATCGACCCGCAGACCAAAGCCACCCGCAAGGTCTTCGACACCATCTCCGACAACGCCGCCAACGCAGGAGTAGTCATGGGCGGCCGCCCCGTGCGGCCGACCGAGGTCGACCTGCGCAAGATCCCGGCAGTGCTGTACCGCAACGGAGTGATTGAAGAGTCCGGCGTGTCGGCGGCGGTGCTCAATCATCCGGCCAAAGGCGTGGCCTGGCTGGCGAACAAGCTGGCGGCCTACGACGTCACCCTGGAAGCAGGGCAAATCATCCTCGGCGGTTCTTTCACTCGTCCAGTAGCGGCCAACCCGGGCGATACCTTCCACATCGACTACGACATGCTCGGTTCCATCGCCTGTCGTTTCGTTTAGTCGGAGAAAACCCATGGACATGCCTATCAATACCTTCAAGCAACGACTGAAAAGTGGCAAAGCACAAATCGGTCTCTGGCTCGGTCTGGCCAACCCTTACTGCGCCGAACTGGCAGCCAACGCCGGTTTCGACTGGCTGCTGATCGACGGCGAACACGCACCCAATGACTTGCGCGGGATGCTTGGCCAATTGCAGGCGCTGGCCCCGTACTCTAGAGAGGCCGGGGGCAGCCAACCGGTGATCCGCCCGGTGATCGGCGATACCGCGCTGATCAAGCAAATGCTCGACATTGGCGCTCAAACGCTGCTGGTGCCCATGGTCGAAAGCGCCGAACAGGCGCGGCAACTGGTGCGCGCCATGCACTATCCACCACAAGGCATACGCGGCGTGGGCAGTGCACTGGCGCGGGCTTCGCGCTGGAACAGCATTCCCGGCTACCTGGATCAAGCCGATGAGCAAATGTGCCTGCTGGTGCAAATCGAGAACCGCGAAGGCCTGGCCAATCTGGATGAAATCGCCGCCGTCGAAGGGGTCGATGGCGTCTTTATCGGCCCCGCAGATCTGAGTGCCTCCATGGGCTATCGCGGTAACCCCGGCCACCCGGAAGTTCAGGCAGCGATTGAAGATGCCATCGTGCGTATTCAGCAGGCCGGCAAGGCCGCCGGGATTCTCAGCGCCGACGAAAAACTCGCCCGCCGCTACATCGAATTCGGCGCAGCGTTTGTCGCAGTGGGCGTCGATACGACGGTGTTGATGCGCGGGCTGCAGTCCCTGGCGGCGACGTTCAAGGATGCCCCAGCGCCCGTCAGCGTCGGTGGCGGCGCGTATTGATCGTTGAGTACTACGGCGGATCGCGGGCCAACCCGCGATCCTGGCGCTTGACGGTCTTCAGTTCGTTCAGCAGCCCCAGTAGCGTTTGCAGTTTCTCTTCGCCCAGTTGGGCTTGCAGGCGGTAAATCGTTGCCGATGGTGGTTCGAGCATCGTCGATGTACCCACCCTCGCCTATGCCCGCATGGAAGGTGTTTGATGGCCAGTGTCTTCGATTTCGCCGGTCAGACCGTCCTGGTGACGGGCGGCGCCCAAGGCATCGGACGTGCCATTGTCGAGCGCTTCGCCGCCAGCGGAGCACGGGTTCTGATCGCCGACAACAGACTTCCGGCTATGCCAGTATCGAAGAGATAAAGGAACGGAGCACCTATATCGCAGGCAAGCCTGCTCCCACAGTGGATCCGGTACTCCAAAAAATAATTGATAGGGGCCAATTTGTTGGCGAAGCGATTAGGGCGGCACGTCAGATATATCGCCTCGCGAACAAGGTGAACTCCTGCAGAGATTTTTAGATAGCCCTACCTCAGAACGGTACCGCCAGCTTCAACCAGTACGCATCGCCTTGCGCACGATTTCGCACGTCGGATTCCTGCTCCCATTTTGCGGTCAGGAACCAACCTTTGTTGCTGGCGTATTTGATCGATGGACCTATGGCAAACGCGTGCCCTTTGTTGTCTTCGATGCGCTCACCGTACTGCCGATCATCCGTAGTCTGCTGATAGACGTAGCCACCCAAACCCACGACCCAACCATTGCCCAGTCCCCAACCCACCGAATAGTCCACATGGAACTCTTGGCCTGAGGTGTAATCGGTCGCGTTATTTTTCGTGTTGAAGTCATACATGATTTTCGCATCGGCATTCAAACCCACTGGGTCGATATACGAAAACGCCAAGACAGGTTGGAAGTCCCAGTAGTTGCGACCGATATTGGCCAGATCGTGGCGATCATATTCACCGGTCGGCGCAATGACATCGAGGGCCACGATGGCATGCAGTTTATCGGTCAACCGATAGCCCACCCCCGACCCGAACGTCATATCGCCCAACCCTTGCTTGCGTTGCGACTGGCCATTGAGGTCTACCTTGAGGTCAACCAACGGCATGACGGCATGGAACGCCAGGGTGCCGCCCAGGATGTGTTGATCGGTCACCCAGATAAAACGCGGGTCAATTGAACTGGCCTGCACCCGGAAATCCACCGGCAGCTTTTTCCCATCGTTGCCACGCAGTGAATCCGCATCGTAATGGCTGGCATAAGCCATACCGTAAAACCCTGGCGGCGGCAGGGCCCCGGTCAGGTAGTTTTCAGCCCCCATTGGGTAGCTGGACCCTCCGCCCTCAGTCGCCTGTACGTTGCCTGTAAGTCCCGCCGCCAGCAGGCTCAGGCTTGCGCAGTAAAAAAGACCCTGTGTGTTGATTCGTGTTGTTCTCTTCATTACTGACGACCTTTCTCTTTTTTATAATTGAATCCGGCACTGCAATTCCCCCCGAAAACGGGCACGGCAAAGCAGTCACCAGTCGGGTTGGACAGGTTTAAAAAGGGCGAACGCGTGCTCTGCGTCGTGCCGTACGCAGCGCAGTAGTGGCGTTCAGTGATTCAGTCAGGCAGCAGGTTTTTGCGCCGAACTGACAGCCAGAACATCGCCAGCGCAGCAATGACGATGCCCGGTGCAGAGGCGAGCATCACGCCGGCAGTGCCGGTGCCCAGTGCGAGCATCTGGCCAGCGACCAAGGGGCCGCTCATTGCCCCCAGACGACCCACCGCCACGGCACTGCCCACCCCGGTGGCGCGTACTTCAGTGCGGTAGAACTGAGGTGCAAGGGCGTAAAGCACGCATTGCCCACCGGTGGCGAAAAAGCCGGCGACAAAACCCGCTATCAGCATGCTTTCGATCTGGCTGGACAAGCCCAGAGCGGTCAGCGAAGCGAGGATCCCCAGGTAGATCAGCGTCGCCAGTGCCCAGGCAGGCAGGCGGTCCATCAACACGCCGAGTAACAAGGTGCCGACCGCTGCGCCAATCTGCAGGGCGAACATCACCCAACTGGCCTGCTTACCGGTGAAGCCCTGACCGACCAGTAAGCTCGGCAGCCAGTTGATCAGGATGTAGACCACCATGAGGGTGAAGAAATAGCTGACCCAGAGCAGCAGTGTGGCGATCACCGAACCGTTGCCAAACAGCCCCTGCAAGACGGTCACCCGTGCCCCGTGCCCCGGCTGCCCGGCCTGACTCTGACGTAGGCGGAACACCGCTGATTCCGGCAAATACAGCCCGAGTAATGGCACGATCACCAGTGGCACCAGACCGCCGACATAGAACACCACCTGCCAGCCGCCCGAGAAACCGGCGATGCCAATGGTCGCAGCCAGCGCCGCGCCCAGCGGTACACCGCAGTACATCATGCTGACCGCACGGCCACGCAAGCGTAGACCGGCGACCTCGGATGTCAGTGCGATCAGGTTCGGTAGCGCGGCACCGAGGCCGACGCCGGTCAGGCAGCGGGCCGCCATCAGGCTGCTGAAATCCCAGGCCGCAGCCGTCGCCAGAGAGAACAGCCCGAACAGTGCGACAGACCCCATCAACACTCGCTTGCGGCCGACGCGGTCGGCCAGCCAGCCGCCGATAAAGGCACCCGGTAGCAGTCCAAGGATGCCAGCGCTGAAGACCCAGCCCATGTGCATTTTATCCAGGCTAAACGCGGCCGCCATGCCTTGAGCGGCGATGCCAGAGGCCTGTAGGTCCAGGCCTTCCATCAAGGCCACCAAAAAGCACAAGGCAACGGTCAATACCAGCCCAAGCTGGCCCTTCGTACGATGCTTATTCATGGGTAAACACCTCTGCGAGTTGCAACGCAGAGGGGGAATGGAAACTCTGTAAAAAGCACTGTGCTAGATAACGTCTCATACATCTATTACCCGTTTTATTGTTGTAGGGGTATGGACTGGCTGACCCGCTGCATGGGCGGGCCCGCCAGTTTTTTTTCAACGGTTAAGCAGGTCCAACGCCACATCGACGATCATGTCTTCCTGACCACCGACCATCCGCCGTTTGCCCAGCTCGACGAGGATGTCGAGGGTCTTCAGGCCGTATTTGGCCGCAGCGATTTCCGCGTGGCGCAGGAAGCTCGAGTACACGCCCGCATAACCCAACGCGAGGGTCTCGCGGTCGACCCGCACCGGACGGTCCTGCAACGGACGGACGATGTCATCGGCCGCGTCCATCAAGGTGTAGAGGTCGGTACCGTGGTTCCAGCCCAGGCGCTCGGCGGCGGCGATGAACACTTCCAGCGGCGCATTGCCCGCGCCCGCGCCCATGCCGGCAAGGCTGGCGTCGATCCGGTCACAGCCCTCCTCGACCGCAGTGATCGAGTTGGCCACCCCCAGTGACAGGTTATGGTGGGCGTGCATCCCGGTTTCAGTTTCCGGTTTGAGCACGGCCTTGAACGCACGGAAGCGATCGCGGATGTCTTGCATGTTCATCGCCCCACCGGAGTCGGCCATGTACACGCAAGTGGCGCCGTAGCTTTCCATCAGCTTGGCCTGTTGGGCCAGGTGCTCAGGGGCGATCATGTGGCTCATCATCAGGAAGCCGACGGTGTCCATCCCCAGTTCACGAGCGTACTCGATGTGCTGTTTCGACACGTCCGCTTCGGTGCAGTGGGTGGCGATACGCACCACGCGGGCACCGGCGCTGTAGGCCGCCTTGAGGTCATGCACGGTGCCGATGCCAGGCAGCAACAGGGTGGTGATTTTGGCGTGACTGATCACATCGGCGGCGGCTTCGATCCATTCCAGATCAGTGTGCGAGGCGAAGCCGTAGTTGAAGCTGGAGCCTTGCAGGCCGTCGCCGTGGGCCACTTCAATCGAGTCAACCTTGGCCTTGTCCAAAGCCCGTGCAATGTCCTGCACGTTCTGGATCGAGTACTGGTGACGGACCGCGTGGCTGCCGTCGCGCAGGGTGACGTCGGAGATGTACAACTTTTTACCGGGATTAAAACTCATGGCGATTCTCCTCAGGCGTTCTGCATCGACTGCGCCATGCGCTCGGCGGTAGCCAAGGCCGCGGAGGTCATGATGTCGAGATTGCCGGCATAGGCTGGCAGGTAGTGGGCGGCGCCTTCGACTTCGAGGAATACCGAAGTTTTCAGGCCGGAGAACGTGCCCAGGCCGGGAATCTTCAGCGGTGCTGATTCAGGGATCACGTCGAACTGCACTTTTTGTTTCAGGCGATAGCCCGGCACGTAGGCGTTCACCGCAGCGGCCATCTCTTCTATGGAGGCTTCGACTTTGGCCTGATCTGCGGCTTCGGACAGCACGAACACGGTGTCGCGCATCATCAGCGGCGGCTCGGCCGGGTTCATCACGATGATTGCCTTGCCCTTGCTCGCGCCGCCGATCACTTCGATGGCCTTGGAGGTGGTTTCGGTGAACTCATCGATGTTGGCACGGGTGCCGGGGCCGGCGGATTTGCTGGCGATCGAGGCGACGATCTCGGCGTAATGCACCTTGGCCACCCGCGACACAGCGGCGACCATCGGAATGGTGGCCTGGCCACCGCAAGTGACCATGTTCACGTTCAACGAGTGGAGGTTCTGCTCCAGGTTGACTACCGGCACGCAGTACGGACCGATGGCGGCCGGGGTCAGGTCGATCAGGCGAATGCCGGGTTTGATCGAACGCAGGAACGCGTCGTTCTTCACGTGGGCACTGGCGGAGGTCGCATCGAACACGAAGTCGATGTCCTTGAACAGGTCCATGCGGGCCAGCCCTTCGACGCCTTCATGAGTAATGGCCACGCCCATGCGCTGCGCACGAGCCAGGCCATCGGAGGCCGGGTCGATACCGACCATGACCGCCATTTCCAGGTGTTTGGCGTTGCGTAGGATCTTGATCATCAGGTCGGTGCCGATGTTGCCGGAGCCGATGATGGCGACTTTCAGTTTTTTCATGGTATTTACCTTTTGTGCACGCAAGTCGCCGATCACTCGGCACTGAACTCCACAGCCACCTGGCCGATGCCATCGATCACGGCCTCAAACCGATCACCGGCCGCGACTGCTGCCATCGGCCCCAGCGCGCCGGTCAGGATGATGTCGCCAGCCTTGAGCGGCTCACCGAGCCGCGCCATGGTGCGAGCCAGCCAAACCGCCGCATTGAGCGGATGACCCAGGCATTCGGCGCCGCTGCCGCTGGAAACCTCTTCACCGTTACGGGTCATGCGCATACTCGCCAGACGCAGGTCAAGGCCGTCCAGGCGACGGGCTGGGCCGCCGAGCACGAAACAACCGCTGGAGGCGTTGTCGGCGACGGTATCGACGAAGCGAATGTTCCAGCCCTGCACGCGGCTGCCGACGATTTCCAGCGCTGGCAGTACCCACCCGGTGGCCGCCAGTACATCGGCAAAGCTGGTGTCGACACGCGGCAGGTCATGTTCGAGGATCAAGGCAATTTCGGCCTCGATCTTCGGCTGCAGTACGCTGTTCACCGGTACCACTTGGTTGTCGCCGTAGCACATGTCGGCAAACAAGGTGCCGAAGTCCGGCTGATCCACGCCCAGCTGACGCTGAACCTTGGGGTTGGTCAGGCCAATTTTGCGGCCGACCACACGGCGCCCACCGGCAACGGCATGGGCGACGTTGAGGCGTTGGATGGCGTAAGCGGCTTCGCCGTTGTCTTCACCGATCTGTTCACGCAGCGGTTCGATCGCTTCACCGCTCGCCTCGGCCTGACGCAAGGCGCGGGCCAGTTGTTCAAGAGACTCTTGGGTCACACTCATCACTCACCTCAGGGGTTGCACACTGCTCTCGCGTAAACCAGCACCCTGTCAGCGGGGCATTGGGAATGGCTGGCGGCAGCGGCGTGTTTAATGGCTCAGGAAATCCAGCACCATGCGGTTGAACCTGTCGGCGTGTTCCCACTGGGCCCAATGGCCGCAGCGGTTGAACACGTGCAGTTCAGCGTTCGGCAGTCCGGCAATCAGGCGCAGGCCGGTGTCCATCGGCACGAAGCGGTCGTCACGGCCCCAAACCACCAGGGTCTGCGCAGAGATTTCGCCGAGGCGCGGGCTGAAGTCGGGAAACTGCTTGGGATTGGCTTTCAGGCTCGCGACAAAGTTTTCCAGGTGATCGCGACGCGACAGCATGTTGTCGAGGCGGGTCTGGAACAGCTCCTCGGTCAAGCTGCTGGCGTCATAGATGAAGACGTTCATCATCTTCTTCAGGTTTTCAATGGTTGGCTCGCGATACAGACCTTGCAGCAGCTTGATGCCCTCGGTCGGCATCGGTGTGAACGAGCTTGGGCCGCCCGTACCGCCACCCATCAGCACCAGCTTGCCAACGCGTTGCGGATTGGCCAGGGCAAAGGCGACTGCGCTGTGCCCACCCATCGAGTTGCCGAGGATATGGACGCGCTCCAGACCGAGCACGTCGAGCAAGCCCTTCAGGGCGCGGGCGTTGAGATCCGAACGCGAGCCTGAACAGACAATCGGGTCACTCTTGCTCCAGCCCGGGCAGTCCATCAGGATCACCCGGTAGCCGGCGTCAATCAGCGGTTCGATGTTGCGGTTGAAGTTTGCCCAGCCGCTGGCGCCCGGTCCGGAACCGTGCAGCATCACCACCGTCTCGGCGCCCTGCCCGGCATCGTTGTAATGCAGCTGAAGGTCAAGCTCGCCCTCTTTGATGCGGGCGAACTTGCTGGTGGATGCCTCGGTCAGTACGTGAGTCGTTGCGGTCATCTCATGCTTCCTTTAATTCAGGTTATAGAGCGCTGCGGCCAGGCCTTGGCCCTGCGCAGCGAGCCGTTGTGTGCCCCCAAGACTCAGTTCGACGGCTGGGCACTGAGCGCACCAAAACCGGCGATCCACTCGGGTATCGGGCGGTAATAGCGGTCACTGGCCTGATAGGGGCCAAAAGCCGAGAGCGCAGCAAAGGCCGCCACCCAGGTTTTCACCTCATGGGTGGATTTGCCGGCCAGCTCGGACAGCTCGGCGTTGCCCACGTTATCGAGCTCGGCGATACGGCCTTCGGCCAGAATGTCGAGGAACCGCTGATCCCACTCAGGGTTAAGTGGGTGTAGGGAGTTCTGGTCCTCGATGAAGCGCTCGGCCGCCTGAATGACCCGCTGCTGGCGCGCTTCACGCTCGTCGGCCGGCAGGTTGCGACCGCTGCCCATCATCCGGTCGGCCATGCGCGCGTCTACTTTGGCCAGTTCCGGTACCGGCGGCTGGTGCGACAAGCCACCAGAGCCAAGAAACAGGACCCGTTTGTCCAGCGTTCTGGCAAAACGGCCGATGGCCTCGCCGAGCAAACGGGCACGCTGGAAGGTCGGCAGCGGGATGGCTACGGAGTTGATGAACACCGGAATCACCGGGCATCGATCGAGACCACCCAGCAGCAATTCAAGCGGCTGGGCAAAGCCGTGGTCTACCTGCATGCAGTAAGAAACGGCGACATCGACGCCCGCCTCAAGTACCGCTGTAGCGCAGGCCTCAGCCAGCGCCTTGGGCACTGCGAGCGTACCGGCAGCGGTGCCGAAGTCGCCGATGGCCTGTGCCGCCATGCCGATGCAGAACGACGGCATCACGTCATAGAAAAAGCCGTTGTAATGATCTGGCGCGAACAGAATGACCAACTCAGGATCGAATCTGACAATCCGTGCACGGGCGTCATCGACCGTACAATCGACCTCGGCCAGTACCGCAGGCGCCGGGTCGACAAAGCCGACCAGCGGGCTATGCGACATGCAATGCAGGTAGGCACTCATCTCAAGCCACCTTGTTCGCGGCGGAGATTTCGAGCACTAGCGGCTTGGCCGACAGTGCTTTGGCCAGCGAGTCACAAACACCACCCAGTGTTTGCGGGATAGCCAAGCCAGCCAGGAAGCGATCCGGACGCACCACGGCGATAGACGCCGGATAACGACCGAACCATTCCTTGAGGCGCCCGCTGCTGTCACCGATACGGATCACGCCTTCGCTGACTTCGCGCTTGGCTTGTAGCTGGACGCTCGGCAGTACCTGAATGAAACGGGTACCCAGATTGCGCCAGAATGCGACCTGCGCAGGGCTCAGACCCCATGTGGGGTCGCTGCCCCAGGCGATGATGGCAAAGTTGCTGCCGATGACATCGTCCAGCAGCACTTCTTGACCGGCATCGGTCAGCACTTTGGGCTGAATGAACATACGTCCGACCGGCGAGTTCTTCACGCCGGGGCCAGTGGCGACCAATACGCCAGTGGAGTATTGCGGCATGGGTTTAAAACGCATTTCCAGAAAGTAGCGTTTGACCGGCGGCAGGTAGTTCAGCAACCAGGAAATGCCATCGCGCAGGGTGCCCTGCCAACGCTTGGGTGGCGCGAGCACGTGACCGGCCAACACCGACAGGTCGATCATTGCTTTGGCGTGATCACGGCGTTCCTGTTCATAGGTGTCGAGCAGCGCAGCACCGGCCAGGCCTTTGACCACCAGAGCCATTTTCCAGGCCAGGTTGCAGGCGTCACGCATGCCACTGTTGTAACCCTGGCCTTGCCATACCGGCATGATGTGCGCGGCGTCTCCGGCCAGCACCACACGCTCGACGCGGAACTTGCCGGCCAGGCGCGCGTTATGGGTGTATACCCGGCTACGGATCAGCTCAACCCGATCCGGGTCCGGCAGCACTTTAGCCAGCAGGCGGCGCATGTTTTCCGGTTTGCTCAGTTCGGCTTCAGTCTCACCGGGCATGACCATGAACTCGAAGCGACGCACGCCGTGGGGTAATGCAGCGGAGACATAGGGGCGAACCGGGTCGCAGCAGAGGTAGACGTTCGGCGTGCCCAACGGGTCGTTGGCGATGTCGACAACGATCCATTGGTTCGGCGCGGTCTTACCGTCGAACGACACGCCTAGAGCGCGGCGTATATAGCTATTACCGCCGTCACAGGCGATCAGGTAATCGGCGCGAACGGTTTCTTTGACGCCACTGGGCGCCTCCATGTGCAAGGTCACGCCGCTGGCGTCCTGACTGAAATCATTGACGTCGCGGGAGAACAAGGTCCGCACGTTGTCGAAGCGCTTGAGCCCTTCGAACAGCACGGCATCGACCTGCGGCTGGATAAACGCATTGCGCCGCGACCAGCCGAATTCATCGGTCATGGGTTGGATATCAGCGAAGCAGCGACCCTTGGGCGTGAGGAACCGCATGGCGTGCCAAGGTGTGGTGTGTGGCAACACCTTGTCCACCAGGCCGAGGGCCTGGACGGTGCGCAGCGATTCGTCATCGATGCCGATTGCACGAGGGTAGTCGATCAGTTTGTCGAGCTTTTCTATCACCAGCACATCGACGCCGACCTGGCCGAGATAGTTGGCAATCGCCAAACCGACGGGGCCGGAACCGATCACGACAACCTGGGCAGAGTGGTCGGTTTGCGAGGCATTTTTAAAAGGCTTGGAATCCGATATTTTCATTGTTCTCACCGCTTGAAACAGTGTTGCAACTCCCGGTCTAGCCGTTTTCAGGCAAGCCGGGGCTAGCCCCTCAGTGCGCAATGCACGTGGGGTATCGTTTGGTTTTTTTAGAGGGCTTGGTTGACCCGCCTAGCTGCGCCAGAGGTTGTGATCCCGTTCGGCCGACATGCTTTTGAGCGCGGTAGAGGTGTAGGCTTGGCTCATTGTTGATCTCCCGATTTAAGGGCACTTGTAATTGTTGGGACTAGTATAGGAACGCCCATTCTCGTCCTACAATGAAAAACAGCTCGCTTGGGCACTTAGTGCACATGATTGATTTATATAGGTTTATTTTAAATTTATGACGTCTACATCCGACACTGAATATAAAACCGTGCGTGGCCTGACCAGAGGTCTGCAGTTGCTCAATACGCTGAATCGCCTCGATGGTGGCGCCAGTACAGCCAGGCTGGCCGAACTCACTGGCCTGCATCGCACCACCGTCCGGCGCCTGCTCGAAACACTGCAAGACGAGGGGTACGTGCGCCGTAGCGAATCGGACGATAGCTATCGCCTTAGCCTGAAAGTGCGCGAGCTGAGCGAAGGTTTTCGCGATGAACAATGGATCTCCTCGCTGGCCGCCCCGTTGCTCGCTGAACTCATGCAGGAAGTGGTTTGGCCGACTGACTTGTGCACCCTGGACGTGGACGCCATGGTGGTACGCGAAACCACTCACCGCTTCAGTCGCTTGTCATTTCACCGCTCCATGGTCGGCCGCCGACTGCCCGTGCTGCTGACGGCCACGGGGCTCGCCTACCTGGCGTTCTGCCCCGACGCAGAGCGCGAGCGGATCATTGAATTACTCGCCAGCCGTGAGGATGAAGAAAGCCGCTTGGCACGCGACGCCGAAGCGCTCGACAACCTGCTGCGTAAAACCCGCCATCGTGGCTATGGCGAAAACTTCATGGGATGGAATAAGGAAGAAAAGATCGCCTCGATCGCTGTTCCCATTCGCGGAGAACAACGAATACTCGGTTGCCTCAATCTGGTGTACGTGGCGAAGGCGATGAGCATCGAGCAAGCGGTTGCGCGCTATTTGCCAGCATTGCGCCGGACAGCTGAAAAGATTGAACGTGAAGTTCTGCAACGACGCCTTGATGAGGTCAGCGCTGCCACTCACCCATGATGTTATTCAATGGACGAAAACTCATCGCGCTGCCCTCGTCGGCGAAAGCTTCCCGGGCTCTCACCTGTCCATTGCTTGAACGCGCGATGAAAGGCACTGGGCTCTCGAAAACCGACTTTCTGAGCGATGTCGGCAACGCTCATCGGGGTTGTTCGCAAACACTCGAAGGCAATTGAACGGCGCACCTCGTCTTTGAGCTCCTGATAGGAAAAACCTTCACGCAGCAATGCCCGGCGCAAGCTGACCAGATTGATCCCGAACTCTGTCGCAAGCTGCTCGAGGGTAGGCCAATGGTCATAGCCGCAGGACCTCAAGCGCTGATGCACCCTTGCGCTGAGTCCCTCACGATTGCGAAAGCGGATAAACACCGATTGCGGTGCATTGCGCAAGAAGCTGTACAAGGTCTTGCGATCCTGAACCACCGGAAGCCGCAGGTATTCTCGGTCGAACTCAATCTCCGTGACGGTCGCGTCAAACTCGACGTAGTCCCCCCACAGCAAATGCTCATCACCGTGAAGCGGTCGCGAATGATCAAACTGCGCGCGGCTGATGGGTATGCGCCTGCCCGCCAACCAGCACATCAAGCCAACGATCAGAATCATGAAGGTTTCAGTGACGACCGCTCTTAGATAGTCATCTTCGCAGTGACAGCGCATGACCACGACCACCCGCTTGCCCCGTACCTGAACCTCGCTGTGAATATCACGCAGGAACAAGGCGAAATAGTCCAGGGACTGGCGCAACGCCTTTTCCACCGTCGGCGCCTGAATCAAACCCCGGCAGATCAGGGCGAAACTGCCCAGCGGCATGCCGTGAGAGTCGAAACCGAAGAACTCATCGTCGAGCTCGCGCACCACCGCCAGCCACAGCCTGGCAAACGCGTCTGCCGGCACCCTGTCGCCCAGTTCATCGAATGACTGCGCGGCGAAGCCGGCTTCCTGCAGGAACCGGGCAATGCGCTCTGGTTGATGATGAAACCGAACCAGCAGCGCCTTGACGAAGAAGGATGAAACCGAATGTTTTTCTTTCATGGGGCCTGCGATGCGTATGGCGAAAAAGAGCAGTTTCGCTGAGCAGTTATGGCATAGGCCTGGTGCCTGATCGAGCCTAGACTACCTGACGGATCAATAGTCTGCAGATGCCTGACGGTGTCCTCTACAGCACTCGACCCGCGAGCCCACATAATAAGGTACCCATCATGAACAGCCCCGAAGTCTTTATCGTCAGCGCTGCACGTACTGCCATCGGCACTTTTGGCGGCGCACTCAAAGACGTGCCAATGGCCGAACTGGCCACCACGGCGGTCAAGGCCGCCCTGCTGCGCAGTGGCGTCGACCCGGCGCTGATCGGGCATGTGGTGATGGGTAATGTCATCCCCACCGAACCTCAGGATGCCTACGTCTCCCGGGTCGCGGCGATGAATGCCGGCATCCCCAAGGAAACCCCGGCCTACAACGTCAATCGCCTGTGCGGTTCCGGCTTGCAAGCGATCATTTCGGCGGCACAGACCCTGCTGCTGGGCGATAGCGAAATAGCCATCGGTGCTGGTGTCGAGTCCATGAGCCGCGGTCCGTACATCCTCCCCGCCGCGCGCTGGGGTGCACGGATGGGCAACACCCAGGCCATCGACTACATGCTCGGCATCCTGCATGACCCCTTCCATGGCATCCACATGGGCATCACCGCCGAGAACATCGCCGAGCGCAATAGCATCAGCCGCGAGATGCAGGACGCCCTGGCCATGGAAGACCAAATCCGCGCGACCCGCGCCATCGAGGAAGGTCGCTTTGTCGAGCAGATCGCCCCGGTAGAAATCCGCAGCCGCAAGGGCACGCAACTGTTCAGCGTCGACGAACACCCGCGCGCCACCACGCTTGAACAGCTCGCGCAAATGAAGCCCGCCTTCAAGAAGGACGGCTCAGTCACGGCGGGCAATGCCTCTGGCCTCAATGACGGTGCGGCGGCTCTGGTGTTGGCCACCGGCGCTGCGGTTCAGGCCAATAACCTGCGCCCTCTCGCCCGTCTGGTGGCCTACGCCCATGCCGGTGTCGAGCCTGAACTGATGGGCCTCGGGCCGATCCCCGCCACGCGTCTTGCGCTCAAACGCGCCGGTTTGACCGTGGCCGATATGGACGTCATCGAAGCTAACGTGGCTTTCGCCGCCCAAGCCTGTGCTGTGACTCAAGAACTGGGCCTGGACCCAAGCAAGGTCAACCCGAACGGATCCGGCATCGCCCTCGGCCATCCGGTCGGTGCCACCGGCGCGATCATTGCCACCAAAGCCATTCATGAGCTGCATCGCACCGGTGGGCGCTATGCGCTGGCGACCATGTGCATTGGCGGTGGTCAAGGCATCGCGGTCATTTTCGAGCGTGTTTGAGGAGTCGTACGTGAGCATTCAACACATCGCCATCATTGGCGCAGGCACCATGGGCAACGGCATCGCCCAGGTCTGCGCGCTGGCGGGCATCAACGTCACGCTGATCGACATCTCCGACCAGGCCCTGGAAAAAGGCCTGGCGACATTGACCGGCAATCTGGACCGTCAGGTCCGCAAAGAGGTCATCTCGCCCGCCGACAAACAAAGCGCGCTGGGCCACATTTCACTGAGTACCGATTACGCCATCCTGGCTCAGGCCGAGATGGTGATCGAAGCCGCAACCGAAAATCTCGATCTGAAAAAACGCATTCTCAAGCAGATCGACGCAGTGGTCGGCACCAACTGCGTTATCGCCACCAACACCTCGTCCCTGTCGATCACCGAACTGGCCGCCGTCGTCGGGCAGCCCGAGCGTTTTATCGGCTTGCACTTCTTCAACCCGGTTCCGCTCATGGCCTTGGTTGAAGTCATCCGCGGCTTGCAAACGTCAGACGCGACCCACGCCGTGGCGCTGGAGCTGGCCGGACAGATCGGTAAAAGCGCGGTGACAGCTCGCAACAGCCCGGGCTTCGTGGTCAACCGCATCCTGTGCCCGATGATCAACGAAGCGATCTTTGCCCTGCAGGAAGGCCTGGCCAGCGCCAAGGACATCGACACCGGCATGCAACTGGGCTGCAACCACCCCATCGGCCCCTTGGCCCTGGCCGATCTGATCGGCCTGGACACCCTGCTGGCGATCATGGAGAGCTTCCAGCAGGGCTTCAACGATCCTAAATATCGCCCGCCGCAGTTGCTCAAGGAAATGGTCGCTGCCGGCTACCTGGGCCGCAAAAGCGGTCGTGGGTTTTATTCGTACGAGTGATCCATTGCCATGTCCAGTCGCTGCAATACCGCACCCCATTTGCCTGATCCAGATCGGAACGCTCAGATCCGATATTCGCGGCAACTGGAAACCCGCGAGAAAGCGGTAGTGCTATTTGCTCGACGTGGATTTGCCCAGGTCGGCCTGCGCGAGCTGGCCACGCACCTGGGCATCAATGCCGGTTCGATCTACAACCATATCGAAAGCAAGGAAGCACTGTTATTCGAGCTGATCGAAACGCTGTACGACGACCTTCTGAGGATCGTGACGCGGCCTGTAAGCACCCGCATTTCGCCAGAAAAACGCCTGAACGACCTGATCATGGCGCACCTGGACCTGCACGAGAAAAAAGGCGATTTCTTTCGGGTTGCCGAGTACGAACTTCATTGCCTGGACGCCCCTCACCAGGCCTCCATCCTGGCGCTGCGCCAGCGCTATGAAAACCATCTGATCGATCTGCTGACACCCCTGGGCATATCGCCGGATAACACCGTGGCCATCACCACAGCCCGGACCTTTGTGCGCTTGCTGAACAACCTTCCCTCCTGGACTGCCGATGCTGATCTGGACGCAAAAACCTATCGAGCGCTGATGCGCAACATCGTCCTGGGAGCCGTGGGAGGGGCTATGTCGACACCGTTCCTATCAAATAAAATATAAATTTTAAGTCAGACACCGATCCAATAATGTAGGAGCTGACTTGTCTGCGAAGACCATACGCTGCGGTCTTTCAGGCATACCGAGTCACGGCTTTCGCAGACAAAACTACGCGTCCCGGTCTCTCCTACGCCCTCCGGGCAGAATCGAGACCGTGTTTGCTGCGCGACAGCGCGGCGTCGAAGACGGGCGGGATCTCCGATGCCACGTCGGCTAACACTCAACGGAACGGAGCAAGTGAGCACGCCCGTTTTCGCAATTAGCTAATGTAAAAATCACGTAGAAGCGGATAATTCGTCCTTGTAATCTTCGATATTCACCAGGAGGTTGCTATGCGAACGCTCGATCTGGCCGGCGTGTCCGTCCCTGTCATAGGCCAGGGAACCTGGCACATGGGTGAAGATCCGCACCAGCGTGCCAAGGAAGTGGCAGCGCTGCAATCAGGCATTGAGCTGGGCATGACGCTGATCGACACCGCAGAAATGTATGGTGAGGGCGGTGCAGAGGAAGTGGTCGGCGAAGCGATCTGCGGCCAGCGTGATCGGGTGTTTCTCGTCAGTAAGGTTTACCCGCACAATGCCAGTCGCAGAGGTATCCCCCAAGCGTGCGAGCGCAGTCTGAGCCGTTTGGGCACCGACTATATCGATCTGTACCTGCTGCACTGGCGTGGAGAATACTCGCTTGAAGAAACGGTCGAGGCCTTCGAGCGCTTGCGCGAAGACGGCAAGATCGGGCGTTGGGGCGTCTCCAATTTCGACGTGGCGGATCTGCAAGAGCTGGCCTCCCCCGTCTGCGCGACCAATCAGGTGCTCTACAACATTGAAGAGCGCGGCATCGAATTTGACCTGTTGCCCTGGTGTCAGCGGCACTACCTGCCGCTGATGGCGTACTGCCCGATCGCCCAGGCCGGGGAACTTCTGGCCAGCCCGACGCTCAAGCACATCGCCGCCCGCCATGGCGTGACGCCGGCCCAAGTGTCGCTGGCCTGGGTCCTGCGCCAAGACGGGGTCATCGCCATCCCGAAAGCTGTCCAGCCCGAGCATGTCCAACGCAATGCCGCATCTGCCGAATTGAAGCTGGACGTTGAGGATCTGAATGCGATCGATCGGGTGTTCAGTGCCCCCAGACGCAAGCATCCGCTGGCCATAGTATGAGCCCATTGATTGACTCTTGATTAGAGTGTCCTGAAATGAAAAGCACCGACCCGCGTGACCCCTTTGATTTGCAACGCTTCGTTCAAGCGCAGGATCCGGTTTTTGACCGGGTACAAGAAGAGCTGCGCAGCGGGCACAAACGCAGCCACTGGATCTGGTTTATCTTCCCGCAATTCGCCGGGCTGGGTTACAGCGAGATGTCCCGCCATTTCGCCATTGCTTCCCGTGAGGAGGCAGTGGCGTACCTGCATCATCCCTTGCTTGGCCCGCGCCTGGAGGACTGCACCCGCATGGTGACGCAACTCCAGGGCCGCTCGATCCAGTCGATATTCGGGACTCCGGACGACCTGAAATTCCATTCTTCGATGAGCCTGTTCGGCCTCGTCGCTCCCGACGGCAATATCTTCTGCACCGCGCTGGAGCAATATTTCGATGGCCAGTTCGATGCGCGCACGCTGTCCTTAGTCTAAAAAATCGACGCCCCCCAAACGTCTACAGTTTTGCTGAACCTCCCCCACCCCACCGACTCCAAAGAAGAACACCCGCTCGGAGAGTCGTCATGTCCTTGCACACCGTCGCCCGTTTCACCGACCTTCGTGAAGACCGTGGAACACGCATCGATATCGGCCCGTTAAAGATACTGCTGCTGCGGGCCGGTGAACGCGTCTATGCCTACCAGGCCGAATGCCCGCACGCCCAGGCTCCTCTGGAAGAGGGAGCAATCTGCAATGGCCGGTTGATCTGCCCCTGGCACAAGGCGACTTTCACGGTCGAGGACGGTCAGTTGTGCGAGCCACCAGCGCTGAGCAGCCTCACCCGCTATCCGGCAAAGGTGGTCGATGGCGACGTGCAGGTGGACGATCAGCCCCTTCCCCGCATCGAAACGGCGCAGCCCCCTGATTCGCGCTGCTTCGTGATCATCGGTGCCGGTGCTGCGGGAACAGCGGCAGTGGCCGCCCTGCGTGAAAAAGGTTATGCCGGCCGCCTGGTGTTGATTGATCGTGAAGCCGCTGCAGGCTATGACCGGACCGTACTGAGCAAATTCGTCCTCGCTGGCGACATGTCGCCTCAGGAGACACCGCCGCTCCTGGACGAGTCCTTCTACGGCGAACAGAGGATCGAGCGTGTTACAGGCGATGTCATTCGTCTCGATGCGGCGGCGAAAAGGGTTTCCCTGGCTGACGGGCGCACCTTCGACTACGACGCTGCCCTTCTCGCCAGCGGCGGCGAACCGAAGCCGCTGTCAGTCCCCGGTGCGCATCTGCAGAACATCCTGACGTTGCGATCCCGACAGGACGCCGAGCGCATTCTCGAGACGGCAAAGCCCGGTACCCGCGTGGTCATCATCGGTGACAGCTTCATCGGTCTGGAATCGGCATCGGCCTTGCGTCAGCATGGCCTGGAGGTCAGCGTGGTCGCCCGCCACGAAACGCCGTTCAGCAAACAGTTCGGTGAGCGCATCGGCATGACCATTCGGTCGCTGCACGAAGACCACGGCGTGGTTTTTCACGCAGGCACCGAAGCGAAACAGTTCGAAGGCGCGGACAAGGTCGAGGCCGTGCTGCTGAACAATGGCGAAAGACTTCCCGCCGATCTGGTATTGATCGGCGTTGGCGTCAGCCCCGCCACCGACCTGCTCGAAGGCGTTGAGCTCGACGACGACGGTGCGCTGCCGGTGAGCGACGGCATGCGCGCGGCAGAAGGCCTGTGGGCAGCCGGCGATATTGTCTCTTTCCCGCGGGAAGACGTGCCCACACGTATCGAGCATTGGCGCGTGGCCCAGCAGCAGGCGCGGATCGCCGCGCTGAACATGATGGGCGAAGCGGCGCACTACGCCGATGTACCGTTCTTTTGGACGTATCACTTCGACAAGACCTTCGAAATGCTCGGTCATGCCGACCAATGGGAGCGGATCGTCTTCGAAGGCAACCCCGAGCAATACGCTTTCATCGCCCTGCTCTGCAAAGGGGAGCAGGTCGAGGCAGTGGTTGCCTGCGAGTATTCGCGGCAGATGGCTTACCTGGCCGAACGCATGAAACAGCCCTTGCAACGTGAAGAGGCGCTGCAGATGATTCGACAGATGGCCACGCAAGAAGGTTGAGCGTCCTTGGCGCCCGCATCCTGGGCATGACCGACATCGAATTCATCTACACTTAAAAACCCATGGGAACGGAAGCCTCGGCCAAGGTATTTGCAGAAGCTCAGGCACGCCAGCCGGTCGAGGCGCAGCACTCATGAATCAGCGTTACACCCGCACGGCGATTTCCCTTCACTGGCTAGTGGCTCTGGGGCTGATCGGCACCTTCGCGCTCGGCTTCTACATGCTCGGACTGCCGATTTCGCCGACCAAGCTGAAACTGTTCTCATGGCATAAGTGGGCAGGCGTGACCCTGTTCCTCCTGGTACTGATACGACTCGTCTGGCGCCTGACCCATCCGGTACCGCCGCTGCCGACGACCATACCGGCGGTGTTGCGTCTCACGTCCCATGTCATGCATTGGTTGCTGTATGCACTGATGATCGCGATTCCGATCAGCGGCTGGCTGATGGGCTCGGCGAAAGGCTTCCAGACCGTGTGGTTTGGTGTCCTACCGCTACCGGACCTGCTGGCCAAGGACGCCGCGCTGGGTGACCGCCTGAAGGACCTGCATGAGGCGCTCAACTTCACCTTGCTTGGCCTGGTGATCGTCCATACGGGCGCCGCACTGAAGCACCATTTCATCGATCGCAACGATGTGCTTACGCGCATACTGCCGCTGAAAAGCAAGGGCTGACCGGAGAGTTCTATGAATTTTCGATACCTGCGTTCTGCCGCGTTGGCCGCCGCACTCACGCTCGGCGCCTTGACCTGCGCCCACGCCGTTGAATACAAGCGAGTGAACGCGGCGGCCAGCCAAATTGCCTTCACCTACACCCAGATGGGCGCGAGGGTGTACGGCAGTTTCGGCAAGTTCGATGCCAAGATCGATTTTGACTCGGCGAACCCCGCAGCAGCCCACGCCGAGCTCACCATCCAGCTCGACAGCATCGACGCTGGCACCAGCGATGCCAACATCGAACTGCAAAAGCCCGCCTGGTTCAACACGGCGGTGTATCCGGTGGCGAAGTTTGAATCGAGCAGCGTGAAGGCGCTCGACAACAACCGCTACGAGATCACCGGCAAGCTCGCGATCAAGGGCCGCACCCGCGACGTCAATGCCCAGGTCATTTTGAAGCCGCAGAACGCCATCGGCGTATTCGATGGCGAATTCATCCTCAATCGCGCCGACTTCAGCATCGGTGAAGGCGAGTGGGCCGATATCGGCATCATTTCCAACGATATCCACATCAAATTCCGCGTGGTCGCTCCCGCGCAATAACGCCCCTGACTCACCCCAGAATCAGATAGGTTTTGCGTACGGTTTCGGTGACTTGCTCTCGCTCGATAGCTCTTCATCTGCGAGATACGAGTACGCAGAACGCAGAACGCAGAACTACCATTGCGAATCAGATCGTCGTTTACCAAACATTCACTTGGCACCACCACAGCAAACCGTCATATTTTGAAATGCGTCACTAAGTGCTGCAGCCTGACTGCCTCACGCTCAAGATCAGCGCAGGCCTCGAACGTCGAATGCAAGTTCGCCACGCCGTGACGGTTCAAAGCATCTATCTGCGCTATGTCGTCATTGATCGAAATCACCACCGCCGTTTGCTCCTCTGTGGCAGCCGCGACAGACTGGTTCATCGCGTCTATTTCTCCGATGCGCTGGGCAACCCGGCCCAAACGCTCCCCCGCTTGGTTGGCTACCGTAACGCTGGTTTCGCTCTCGCGCTGGCTCTCGGTCATGGTCACCACGGCGGCTTGCGCGCCGACTTGCAGCTGCTCAATCATGGTTTGCACTTGTTGCGCCGAGTCCTGAGTGCGATGCGCCAGGTTGCGCACTTCATCGGCAACCACGGCAAAGCCTCTGCCTGCCTCTCCTGCGCGTGCAGCCTCAATGGCGGCGTTCAACGCCAGCAGATTGGTTTGCTGCGATATGCTGGTAATTACCTCAAGAATCTGCCCGATGTCGGCAGTCTGGGTTGCGAGGTTCTCGATGGTGATACGCGACTTGTCGATATTTCTCGACAGCCGATTGATCGCCTCGATGGTCATTTCGACGACGTTTTGACCGTCAT
Source organism: Pseudomonas sp. ASL3 (assembly GCF_056680425.1). Lineage (NCBI taxonomy): Bacteria > Pseudomonadati > Pseudomonadota > Gammaproteobacteria > Pseudomonadales > Pseudomonadaceae > Pseudomonas > Pseudomonas sp. ASL3. Next base: position 2,919,384 of record NZ_CM155281.1, read on the forward strand.
CGGCCAGCTGCCGAGCGTCGCTGGAGCTCTGCGACGCCAGCGCGGCATTGCGGGCGATTTCAGAAGACGCCGCGCCCAGTTGATGGATGGCTGATACCACGCTCTCGGTGCGTGCCGCCTGCTCATCTGAATTGCTCATCGAAGTGCTCGACACCCTGGTCACCAACGTCGCGACTTGATTGAGACGAGCACTGGTGCCCGCCACGTCGCGAATTGATCCTTGAATGAATTCTAAAAAACGGTTGAACGACTGTGCCAGTGCACCGAATTCATCACGAGAATTGATCGGCAGGCGCTGAGTGAGGTCGCCTTCGCCATTTGCGATGTCTTCCAATGCTCGTCCCATTGTGTGCAACGGCCGCATCAGCCAACGGATCAACACTCCGAGCAACAGGATGATGATGGCGACCGCTATTAACGTGGCGGTGATCGCCAGGGTACGCAACTCACCCAGCATCGAGAACGCAGCCTGCTGGTCGATGACCATCACCACGTACCAATCGGCCGAAGGCACTCCATCGACATGGGTGAAGGAGATGAACTGCGAGCCGCCGCCGGTCCGGATTTCACGGACGCCCGGAGCGGGCGCAAGTGTGCTTTGTGGGAAGACCTCCTTGAGGTCTTTGAGGATGAACTGGCTATCTGGATGGACCAGCACCTTGCCGTCGGCGCTGACGATGAAGGCGTAACCATGCCCCCCAAAATCCAGGGTGTTGATCATCTTGCTCAAGGCGTCGAGGGACAGGTTGGCACAGGCCACACCGGAACGGTCTTGATACTTCACAGGCGTCGCCACGGTCATCACCAGTTTTCCCGAAGACGCCGCGACGTAGGGTTCAGTAAACACTGTTTGTTGGCTGTCTTGCGCCGCCTTGTACCAACTACGCACCCTGGGGTCGTAGTCGGCAGCGCGCACGCTTTCCGGCAGTGAGAACATCGAGCCGTCGCTGCCACCGTATGAAATCAGCTGAAAATTTTCTGCATATACCGGCAAGTCGATGGCCTTGAGGAGGCTGGCCTTATCGGTCCCCTCAACATTGAGCCGTTGACCCAGCGTCTGGATCAACTGCGTGCGACTTTCCAGCCATGTCTGAATATCGTGGGCGGTCAGCGTGCCCAACTGCTGTAACTTCGCGTCAACATCGCCGCGCAAGGTTTGCCGCTGCCGATAGTCGCTGACGTAGATGAAAGCGCTGAACGCCAGGATGACTATCAGGGCGGCGGCGATCAATATTTTGCGACTGAAACCAAGGCCTTTCATCGGCACACCTCCTCGATAAGTCGGCTGCGAACGAGCCGAGTAAAACCTGCGGGCAGCCGAGTGCTCCCGCAGGCATTTGGTGTTTTAAATCAGAGGAATCAGAACAGTGGCAAGCTATCGCTGAGCATCAGTCGGTTATGGTCGGCATCGGCGGTGCCGGTCGCCGCCTGGCTTGTAGTAGGACACAGTACTGGTCAGCCCCGGCACTCCGAGGCCGGCAAAGTCGTAAGCATACTGGCCGATCCAGGTTCGTTCGCCAGCACGAGTGAAGTTGCCTACCAGGCGATCGGTGTCAGTGCGAGACATCGAGCACCCTGGCCAGTCGTACGACGGTGACGCCTGGACCGAGATGCCTGAGCGACGGCTGGACCAACACGCAGTTGTCATAAGGTGTGACGACTTCCTGATCGCCATCCCGAGCGATGACAGTTCCAGAACGCGCGATCAGCTCCAGTCCGCGAAAGTCCTCGACAAAGTTGAAATCCATACTGTTGGCGACAACCGACTCAGTAACTTGGAGGAAACGTTGAGGCCCGGGTTTGCCGGTGCTTAGAAACTGTGCGACGTCTTCTTCACACACCGCTTGGGTGGTGATCAGAAAGCGCGCTGCCACATCCAGTGCGACCTGCTGGCTGTGTTGCGAAAAATGTTGACCGGTCTCGATCAGCAACGCGTTCTTCTTGCTGGCGGCATCGTTGAATTCATCGTAATCACGCATGCGACGACCGTTGGCGTGACCGGCATCGACGATTACCGTTGCCGGCACACCTAGGGTTGCGGCGAACTCCAGGCCCTTGGTGCGTGCACCACACATCATCAGCGGCGCGGATTCTTCATGCATCGAGTGGATGTCAAGCAGCAGGTCGACGCTGTCAATGACGGGGCGCAACTCGCGGGCCCGGCGCAGTTCGATAGAGTTCTGCTCACTGTCGAGCTTCGATGGTAGCCAGACCCGGTTCATGTCTTCGTCCAGGTAACGGGTCGCGTCGATGTTCTGTGGATCGAAGCGGTGGTATGCCTCGACGTTGCCGAAGCCCAGGCTCAAACGGCCCTGACGAGGGCGCACGCCACTTCGCAGGAACGCGTCCACCGCAATGGCACCGCTGACTTCGTTGCCATGGGTCAGAGCCATGATCATCACATGCGGCCCTGGCATCCCACTGTCGAAGCTGTGGACGTAGTCGACCCCGCAGTTACCGGTTTTCCATTGGCGGATATCGGGGAACTCAACCTCCACCGGGTACGGTTTCAGGGACGCACGAACTTGTTCAAGGGTCTTCATTTCGGTCTCCGACAGACAATAGCTCCCGCTTGCCGAGCAATCTGTAGGCGCGGCATATACGGTGGGTTTTACTGGAAAGGAATGGAGCGGCTTAAGGTCAGCTCGGGGTGTTATGACGCATACGACGGCCAAGGCAGACCACGGCGATGACACTGATCAGTGCAGTCGCCATGACGTAGAAGCTGGGTGCCAGCTTGTTGCCGGTGGCATCAATCATCCAGGTCACGATCAGCGGGGCAAAACCGCCAAACAGGGTGACCGAAAAGTTGTAGCTGAGCGCCAGGCCGGTACCACGAATGCTGGTGGGGAATATGTCGGCCAGCATCGCCGGGATCGGCCCCAGGCACGCGGCGATCAAGATGCCAACGATGGCTTGCACCAACAGCAAGACCAATACGCTGGGAAAGGTGTTGAGCAGCAGAAACATCGGATAGGACGACAAACCTGTAATCAGCAGCGCGATGGTCAGCACCTGAAACCGACCATGGCGATCCGAGAGGCCACCGAACACCGGCGCCATGATCATCAAGGTAGCTCCGGTCACCAGCGCTCCAAGGTACGAGGACGTGGCCGCGATGTGCAACTGCTTTAAGGCATAGATCGGCATGTAAAGCTTGTGCACATAGTTGAACGCCGTCGCACCAGCGACCACCCCGATGGCCAGCAGCAGGCTGACATGACCTTTGATCAACACATCACGCAGTGGGGTTTTATTCTGCACGTTCGCGACGGTCTTCTGGAAATCCGGGGTTTCATCGATCTGGCTGCGGATGTAAAAACCCACCGGCCCGATCAGTAGGCCCACGCCGAAAGCGACACGCCAGCCCCAATCATTCAACTGCACATCCGACAACCCATAGCTGAGCAAAGCACTTACCCCGGCCGCTAATACAGTCGCCAGGCCCTGGGTCGACAACTGCCAACTGGCGAAGAAACCACGTCGTTTGGCATCAGCGTGCTCGACCATGAATGCGGTCGCGGCGCCGAACTCCCCACCCGTGGAAAAGCCTTGCAGCATGCGAGCAACAATAATCAGAAGCGGCGCGGCCAGGCCGATCTGGTCATAGGATGGAGCGAAGGTGATCAGCGCGGTGCCGAGCATCATGATCATGATCGACATCGTCAGCGAGGCCTTGCGCCCCGCCCGGTCGGCGTATGAGCCCAGCACGATGGCGCCCAGTGGACGCATCAAAAAGGAAATGCCGAAGGAGCCGACGCTGAGCAGTAGTGAAGTAGTTTCGTTGTCAGACGGGAAAAACAGCTTCCCGATCACCACCGCGAAATAGCCATAGATCAGCAAGTCATAGAATTCCAGAGCGTTGCCGATACTGGCGGCGATGATCTCCTTCCAAGGACCTCGCTGGGTGGAAGCCTGTGCGGAATGCACGATTGATGATTGAACTGTCATGAGTTAGTCCCGGGTCTGTTTCACAGTTGGCGATCGTATTCACCGAGCCGAAACGCGGTTCGATGACATCAATGGCAGTAATTGTTATGGGTGAAAACAACCGAGTACCTAGTGAAGATCTGCGTCTTCATGGCTGTCCGGCTCGGAGTCAAAATTGAATCAAGCCTTGTGTAATGGCAATTGCTGTTTGGGCACATTCTTGGGCTGATTCAGCACACGCCCATCAGCACAGCCTTTTCAGCACGACCAAAACGCTGATTTTTTTTCGCGCGCCCGTAATTGGTGCACTTTTGAGCAGGCTGTCATGCCAGACTTTTGTCGCGATTTGATCCGTGCTCCGCATGACGTAAGAGCAGACCCTGCCATATTTTCATCACCAGTTCGCTCTGATTGGAACGCAGGCGATGCAAGGACACGTCGAAGCTAATCCGAAACTCTGGACCGCCCGCAATCAACAACTCGCTCGACGCCAGGGCACCTTTGGCGACCATTCGTGGCAGCCAGGCGAGGCCATTGCCTCGCTTGGCCATTTCCAGAATAGCGTCGTAGGAGTCCGCTTGATAAATCATGCGCAACGCCAACCGCTGAGGCAGTCGTGCCAAGTGCTGAGCTAGCACTCCGCGCAGTGCGAGTGTCGGCGAGAACGCCAGCCAGGGGATTGTCAACGCGCTGCTGCTGGCGGAAATATGGAACATAGGTTGGCCATGATCGTCCGGTGCACTGACCGGCAGCAACTCTTCATTGACGAGCACCAACGAGTCGAAACGCTTTGGATCAATCAGGACCTGGGTCAGCGGACTGGAAAAACTCAACAGCAAGTCCACGTCACCGGCGGACAACTTCATGATCGCCTCCTGCGCACCACTGGTAACCAGTGACACTGGGAAGCAGCCGAACTGTTGGTTCAGAGACTCGTACCAGTCGGGGAAAAAATCACTTGCCAGGGTTCGTCCCGTAGCAATGCGCACCGGCTCGTCACGGCTCAATCCTCCCCCCTGAAACTGCGCCCGCACCGCTGCCAGCAACTCCACCGATTGCGTTGCAGCGTCTAGAAACAGCAGACCGCTGGGCGTCAAAGACAGCGGTTGCTTGCGCTCGATCAGCGAAGTGCCGACCCACTCCTCCAACGCCCGAATACGCCGACCAAATGCGGGATGTGTCACGCAACGGATCTCTGCGGCACGAGACAGGCTGCGAGTGCGGGCCAGTTCGATAAAGTCTTCGAGCCATTCGAGTTGCATCGTAATTTCCTGCTTGGAAGCGATAAGACGAGTTCATAGAAATATTAGCGGATTTGGTGTGCAACTACTTATCAGGGGAGGCAGTAATTAGGCCAATTCCGAGAAATTTTGTAGAGATTTTTCAAGGATTACCCGCTAACGGGGGACGAATACGGTAGCCACGACTCTTCCGATGCTAAAACACACACCTAGGGTTGTCGGGTAGTACTGGCAGAAAATCTGTCGACTGTCGAAGTCAAACCTGAGTGCCGGGTTTGCCCTGGCAATCCCTCCATTTGGCGGCCCCACCCCGATCTATGTCGTGAGAACACGCGATGTCGCCTAACCTGAATACTAATCGTGCGTTGCAAGATCAGAACGCGCTGGTGGTCAGGAAAGGAGGATCGTACCGTGAGCGTGCAGCTAAACCACACTATCGTCTGGTGCCGCGATAAGCAGAAGTCAGCGCCGTTCCTCGCTGAAGTCTTGGGCCTGCCAAGCCCTTCCCCATTCGGCCCGATGCTGGTAGTCCAACTCGATAACGGTGTCTCACTCGATTTTTACGACAACGACGGCGAGATTTTCTCCCAGCACTATGCCTTCCTGATAGGTGAAGACGACTTCGATCGGATCTTCGCCCGCATACGGGGTCAGGGGCTCCAATACTGGTCCGACCCTGGTAAGCACCATCCGGGAGAAATCAACCGGCATGACGGGGGTCGCAGGGTGTATTTCGATGATCCCGACGGCCATCTTATGGAGGTCCTCACCCGGACTTAGGATTGCGAACAACTGATAACTATAATTAACCAATCAATCTATGAATCTAGAATAAATCCTTATAAATCAATAATATATGATATAAACCGCAAAAACATGATCATTATTGTTGACGAAAACAGCCTTATTGTTTGACATAACCAACGGATCTGGCAGTCTATGAAACAGGTTTTCGACCGTGAATCAGCATTCGCTACGCATTCTCGGCAGTGCTCGAAACCTCGGGTAGCGTCAGTCTTCACCGCCGCGCCCGCACAAAAATGATAGGCCACGCCTGTCCCAAGGTGACATATGTCCAACAGCAACATTGGCAATAAGAATCAAAACCTTCGCAAACCCGTCGTCCTGATGTCCATGGGCGCTCAGGAACGCAAGGGCCATGACTATCAAGTGATGACCCACAAATACATCGTGCCGCTGGTTGATCTGGCCGGATGCGTGCCGATGTTGGTGCCGACCTGCTGCGGCACTGATGACCTCGAGCAGTATCTGGATATGGTCGACGGTGTGTATCTGACCGGTGCGGGCAGCAACATGGACCCGGCGCTATACGGTCAGGACAATCAGACTCCCGGCAAGGCGCAGGACAGGGATCGCGACACGTTTGACCTGCCCTTGATCCGCGCGGCGATCGCCCGCGGCCTGCCGATCTTCGGCGTCTGCCGCGGAATGCAGGAGATCAACGTGGCGCTGGGCGGCGACATGTACCAGAAGCTTTACGCCGAGCCCGGCTTCAACGACCACCGCGAGAATCCTGACGATCCGGTGGACGTGCAATACGAAGCAGTGCATGGGGTCCGCCTGGTACCCGACAGCTGGCTGCACAAGCTCATGCAAACCGACGAAATTCGCGTCAACTCCCTTCATGGTCAGGGCCTGAAAACCCTCGGCAAAGGCCTTGAGGCAGTGGCGCATGCAGAAGACGGGCTGGTCGAGGCCATTCACGCACCTGGCCTTTCGTCGTTCCTGTTCGCGGTGCAATGGCACCCTGAATGGCAAGCAGCGAAGAATCCCGACTCGGTGAAAATCTTCCAGACATTTGGTGATGCTTGCCGTCAACGGGTGCTGGAAAAAACGGTAAAGGGACGACTCGATACGGCGGCATGATGTATTGATGCACCCACGAAAAAGCCCGGCATATGCCGGGCTTTTTTGGGTTGTACTGCCGTCCCCTTCGCAGGCAAGCCTCCCACAGCGGATCGCAATTCCCTGTAGGAGTTCGGCGTTCGCAAATCCTGAGGCGGCGATCAGCTTGACACGATGCGTCAGAAGTTCGCAGGGGTGTTCGCGCTGATGATCTCGGCTTCGTCCTGCCCGATGTTTTGAAAGCGGTGAGGCAAGGTGGTGGAGAAGTAGTAGCCGTCGCCAGCATTGAGCACGCTGATCTGACCATCAACCGTCAGCTGGATGGTACCGCGTGTCACCAGCCCGCACTCTTCACCCTCGACATGCACAATGGGCTCCTCGCCGGAACTCGCCCCTGGCGCGTACTGCTCTCGCAGAAAACGCATCTGACGGCTCGCCACGGTCGCCCCGACGAGCAGCAGGCGCAGGCCATCGCGGCCCAGGTCGGGCTGTTCATTGGCGCGGAAGACGTACAGGTCCTCCCGAGGGGGTTGGTCAAAGGTGAAGAAGTCCGCCAAAGACATTGGTATGCCTTCGAGCAGCTTCTTCAGCGAACTGACTGAAGGGCTTACACGATTCTGTTCAATCAAGGAGATCGAAGCATTGGTGACGCCGCTGCGTCTGGCCAGCTCGCGCTGAGACAGCTTGTGGCTTTCGCGCACTAGTTTGAGTCGAGTCCCCGTGTCCATGGCAGCCTTATATGAAAAATACTCAAGGATATTGCGGGAGTAATCGTTGACGATTATGTCGGAACACTCGCCATTTCCCTGGCCCAGAGGATTGGGCGTCGAGTATTAAATCATGTTTGGCCCCAGAGCTCAGCCGATTGCAGAAATGACCGCAAAAAAGGCGGGCCAGCACTGTACTGGCCCGCCTTGATCAGTGCTTTAGATACCGAATCGATCACGCATTGCGTAATAGGCGGCACCCATTGCGGTGAGCGGCACCTGGAACGCCCGGCCGCCGATCATCGGCATGTGCGGCAGCGATGCGAAGGCATTGAAGCGCTCCGCGTCACCCCGGATCATCTCCGAGATCAATTTCCCGGCCAGGTGCGAACAGGTCACTCCATGGCCGCTGTAACCCTGCATGAAGTACGCATTCTTCTCGACGCGACCGAACTGCGGCATGCGCGACATGGTGAGCAGGAAGTTACCGGTCCAGCGGTAGTCGATCTCCACCCCTTTGAGCTGCGGGAAGGTCTTGAGGATCTTCGGCAGGATCATCTGTTCGATGTCTTTCGGCTCACGGGCACCGTAGACCACACCGCCGCCATACAGCAGTCGGTTGTCGCCGGTAATCCGGAAGTAGTCGAGCAGGTAGTTACAGTCTTCGACGCAGTAGTTGTTGGTGATCAGGCTTTTGGCCACCCGTTCCGACAGCGGCTTGGTCACGACGATTTGCGAACCACAGGGCATGCTCTTGCGCGTCACCCGTGGGTCCAGGTCCTGGCTCAGGTAAGCGTTGCCGGCGATCAGCAGGTACTTCGCCCTGACCCGGCCTTTGGCCGTGCTGATGACGTGCGGCTCGCCATACTTGATATCGACCGCTGCCGACTGTTCGAAAATCCTGCCACCGAGCCCAACGAAGGCGGCCGCTTCGCCCAATGCCAGGTTCAGAGGGTGGATATGCCCACCTGACATGTCCAACAGGCCGCCAACGTAGCTTTCCGAACCCACTTCCCTGGCGATATCGGCCGAGTCGAGCATCCGCAGTTGCTTGTTGCCATAACGCTCCCAGCTGCTCTTCTGTTCAGCGAGGCCATTGAGCTGCTTCTTGTTCAACGCAGCAAAAATGCCGCCCTGACGGTAATCACACTGAATGTCGTATTGCTTGATTCGTTGGCGGATGATGTTGCCGCCTTCGAAGATCATGCTCCCCAGCACTTCTGCAGACTTGTCGCCATAGCGCTGCTCGATGACGTCGACGTCACGGCTGTACGAGTTGACCAACTGCCCGCCATTGCGACCACTCGCCCCGAAGCCGACTTTGGCAGCCTCCAGCACCGTCACGCTGTAGCCCGCCTCAGCGAGAAACAGCGCCGATGACAGGCCGGTGTAGCCCGCGCCGATCACGCAGACATCGCACTCGACAACCTCTTCAAGCACCGGGTAATCACCGGTCTTGTTACGGGTCGCGGCGTAGTAGCTGTTTACATAAGGTTGCATCGTTGAACTCCTCGACGGGTCACCCACTGACGCAGGTGCCCGCCTTTTTTAATAGGGTTAGAGCTTGATCCAGGTGGCTTTGAGTTCGGTGTATTTATCGAACGCATGCAGGGATTTGTCGCGTCCATTACCGGATTGCTTGAAGCCGCCAAAAGGCGCAGTCATGTCGCCGCCGTCGTACTGATTGACCCAGACACTCCCCGCCCGCAGACCTCTGGCGAAGGTGTGAGCCTTGCTCAAGTCCCGCGTCCAGACGCCAGCGGCCAGACCAAACACGCTGTCGTTGGCGATGTTCAACGCTTCTTCAGCGGTGTCGAAGGTAATGACCGAAAGCACCGGGCCGAAGATCTCTTCCCGGGCAATCGTCATGGCATTGGTCACGCCATCGAAGATCGTCGGTTCGAGGTACAGGCCACCGGTTTCCTCAAGGGTTCGATTGCCACCGGCGATCAGTTGTCCGCCCTCCTGCTTGCCGATTTCGATGTACCGAAGCACGTTCTCCAGCTGGCGCGAATCAACCACGGCGCCGACCGTCGCCGCCGGGTCCAGCGCATGGCCGGGCTTCCACGCCTTCAGCGCCTCGACCACCATCGGGATAAAGCGATCCTTGATCGAGCGCTCGACTAACAACCGTGAACCGGCGGTGCAGACTTCACCCTGGTTGAAGGCAATCGCACTGGCCGCCGCCTGCGCCGCGACCTGCAGGTCCGGCGCGTCGGCAAACACCACGTTGGGGCTTTTGCCGCCCGCCTCCAGCCACACACGCTTGAGGTTGCTTTGCCCGGCATAGATCAGCAGTTGCTTGGCGACTGCCGTGGAACCGGTAAACGCCAGCGTATCGACGTCCATATGCAACGCCAGCGCCTTGCCCACGGTGTGACCGAAACCTGGCAGGACGTTGAACACGCCTTTGGGAATCCCCGCGTCCAACGCCAACTGGGCGATACGAATGGCCGTCAGTGGTGACTTCTCCGAAGGTTTGAGGATGAACGAGTTACCGGCTGCCAGGGCTGGGGCGAACTTCCAGCTGGCCATGATCAGCGGGAAGTTCCACGGCACGATCGCCGCCACCACGCCCACCGGCTCACGCATAACCAGCCCAAGCTGGTCCACCGGCGTCGGCGCGACTTCATCGTAGATCTTGTCGATCGCCTCGGCATTCCAACGGATCGCATTGGCGGTCGCCGGCACGTCGATGGCCAGGGAGTCGCTGATGGGTTTGCCCATATCGAGCGTTTCCAGCAACGCCAGCTCCTCTTGGTGGGCGAGGATCAGGTCGGCGAAACGAATGAGAATCCGTTTGCGTTCTGTCGGGGCAAGCCGTGACCACACACCCGAATCGAACGCCCGGCGAGCGACCTGAACGGCCGCATCGACATCGGCTGCGTCGGTGCTGGCAACGGTCGCGAGTAAGCGACCGTCGACCGGGCTGGTGCTGTCGAATGTTTCGCCGCTGGCGGCCCAGCAGTATTGGCCATCAATGAATGCACGACCTTCAAGTGTGAGTGACTGGAAGTGTTGCTCCCAATCGCTGCGATTCTTGATCATTTTTATAAACTCAACACAGGTAATTTTGGCGAGCGTCAGACGGTGTGCAAGTACCAGTTGTACTCAAGGTCTGAAATGGTGTTTTCAAACTCGGCCAGCTCGCTTTCCTTGCAGGCGACAAATACATCGATGTAGAGGGGATCGATATAACGCGCCATGACTTCACTGTCGTCCAGCTCACGCAGCGCATCGCGCAGATTGTTGGGCAGGCTTTGTTCGTTCTGCTCGTAGGAGTTGCCTTCGACCGGTGGGCCAGGCTCGATCTTGTTGGTCAGACCGTGATGGATCCCGGCGAGGACCGATGCCATCAGCAAATACGGGTTGGCATCGGCACCCGCGACACGGTGTTCGATACGAACAGCGTCAGGCGAGCCGGTCGGCACCCGTACTGCAACAGTACGGTTGTCGATCCCCCAGCTTGGCGAGTTGGGCACATAGAACTGCGCGCCAAAACGACGGTAGGAGTTGACGTTCGGGCAGAGGAAAGCCATCTGCGCCGGCAGGGTCTCGAGCACACCGCCGATCGCGTGACGCAATGCGGCGTTCTGCTCGGGATCCTCACTGGTGAAGATGTTCTTGCCTTCCTTGTCGAGAATCGAGATATGGACGTGCAGCCCGTTACCTGCCTGGCCTGGGTAAGGCTTGGCCATGAACGTGGTGTCCATCTCATGGTCGTAGGCGATGTTCTTGACCAGACGCTTGAGCAACACCGCGTAGTCGCAGGCCTTGATCGGGTCGGCAACATGGTGCAGGTTCACTTCGAACTGCGCCGGGGCACTTTCCTTGACAATGGCGTCAGCCGGGATGCCCTGCTCTTTCGCGCCTTCCAGAATGTCCTGAAGGCAGTCGACGTACTCGTCCAGGTCATCGATCAGATAGACCTGGGTCGAATGCGGGCGTTTGCCGGAGATTGGCGAGCGTGGCGACTGCGGACGACCGTTCAAGTTGTCCTGATCGATCAGGTAGAACTCCAGTTCGAACGCGGCGCAAATGGTCAGACCCATTTCATCGAACTTGCTGACGACTTGACGCAGCACTTCCCTGGGGTCGGCGAAAAACGGCTGACCTTCAAGCTCATGCATGGTCATCAGCAATTGCGCGGTCGGGCGTTTTTGCCAAGGCTCGACACACAGGGTATCGGGGATGGGATAACAAATCCGGTCCGAATCGCCGATATCCAGACCCAGACCGGTGCTTTCCACCGTCGAGCCATTGATATCCAGGGCAAACAGCGAGGCAGGCAGGTTGATGCCGTTCTCGTAGACCTTGTGGAGACTGGTGCGCTCGATACGTTTGCCACGCACTACACCGTTCATATCTGCAATCAGAAGGTCGACGTACAAAACCTCAGGATGTTTCTTAAGGAATGCGTTCGCTTCGTTGAGCTGAACGGCACGCAGAGGTACCGACATAATGAAACACCTATGATGTTAATAATAATATTCACCGCCCTTTCACTATTTCAGTCAATCCGAAAGGCCAAAGGAAGTCAATAGACCTATTTTGCACCAAAACAGGGCAATAATTCGCCAGTCGTACGGCGGACGACTTTATATTCCGAACATCCTTGCCGTTTCGTGTGGAATTTTTTACGGAGGAGTTGTTAATTAAAATCAACGAGGCTAAGCTCCGAAAAAACTCGCTCAATGTGTTTCCCGAGGTGAATAAAAATGGCAATCAAGCCATTGGTCGACGTCAGCGCCTGCCTACAGGCCGCCCATGCCGTGAATGCTCAATCCAGCAATCTGTCGCCCCCTCTACGGGCCGAGGCCACCGCGCCCGCCTGAGCGACCACCCAAGACACCACTCAATCATCCCGACGCCACTGCGCAGTGGCCCGTGCGTCAGTGCGCGCGCCACGCGGTGGCCAGACAGTTATCACGAAAACAAGAAGCAGCGTTGGGCGGCCAGGACAGCCGCATGGATGAACCCACCGAGCAGGCTGTGTAAAACCACGGACCGCTCGGATGGGTTTGAAATCACTCTATTAAGTCCGGCCGTATTGGCCCGACTGCTAACACCCGTTGGGAGTTTCACATGGCAAACGCCTCCAGCATTTACAGGAAGGCCCTCGAAGGCAATCCGCACCCCAAGAAGGTGCTGGTTAAAATCGACCGCGTAACCAAGAAGTTTGACGAGACGATTGCCGTGGACGATGTGTCCCTGGAAATCCGCCAGGGCGAAATCTTCGCCTTACTGGGTGGTTCCGGCTCAGGCAAATCAACGCTGCTGCGCATGCTCGCCGGCTTCGAGCGCCCGACCGAGGGACGTATCCTCCTCGACGGCGTGGACATCACCGACATGCCGCCCTACGAGCGGCCGATCAACATGATGTTCCAGTCCTACGCGCTGTTCCCGCACATGACCGTGGCCCAGAACATCGCCTTTGGACTGAAGCAGGATCGACTTCCTACCGCCGAAATCGAAGCCCGCGTAGAAGAAATGCTCAAGCTGGTGCAGATGAGCCAATACGCCAGGCGCAAGCCGCATCAGCTATCCGGCGGTCAGCGTCAACGGGTCGCCCTGGCGCGCTCGCTGGCGAAAAAGCCGAAGCTGTTGTTGCTGGACGAGCCCATGGGTGCGCTGGACAAGAAACTGCGCCAACAGATGCAACTTGAGTTGGTGGAGATCATCGAGCGGGTCGGCGTGACCTGCATCATGGTGACCCACGATCAGGAAGAGGCCATGACCATGGCCCAGCGCATCTCCATCATGCACCTGGGCTGGATCGCCCAGACCGGTAGCCCGGTGGACATCTACGAAGCCCCTGTGAGCCGCCTGGTGTGCGAATTCATCGGCAACGTGAACGCCTTCGACGGCATCGTGACCGAAGATGAGGAAGGCTACGCGATCATCAAAAGTCCGGACCTTGCGCAGAACATCTACGTCGGCCACGGCGTCAGCACCTCGGTAGAAGACAAGGCGGTCACCTACGCCATTCGCCCGGAAAAAATGCTGGTGACAACGTTGCAGCCTGACTCCCGCTACAACTGGGCCAAGGGCAAGGTGCACGACATTGCCTACCTGGGTGGGCACTCGGTGTTTTACGTGCAACTGCCAAGCGGCAAGATCGTCCAGTCGTTCATGGCCAACGCCGAACGCCGTGGCACGCGCCCTACCTGGGACGACACCGTCTATGTCTGGTGGGAGGATGACAGCGGCGTGGTACTGCGCTCATGAGCACTATTAACAAGCGGATTCAGCAGTTGATACCGAGCGGCCGGCAACTGGTCATCGGTATTCCCTTCATCTGGCTATGCCTGTTTTTCATGCTGCCGTTCTTCATTGTGACGAAGATCAGCTTTTCTGAAGCAGCGCTGGCCATTCCACCCTACACAGAGATTTACAGCTTCGCCGAACAGAAGTTTCAACTGCTCCTGAACCTCAGCAACTACGGGATGCTGGCGGACGATGGCCTGTACATCTCCGCGTACCTGGGCTCCTTGAAAGTGGCCTTCTTCAGTACGCTGATGTGTCTGGTGATTGGCTTCCCGATGGCCTATGCCATCTCCAAGGCCCGCAAGGAGGCGCAGACCGTATTGCTGCTGTTGATCATGATGCCGACCTGGACGGCCATCCTGATCAGGGTTTACGCCTGGATGGGCATCCTGAGCAACAACGGGCTGCTGAATGCATTTTTGCTGTGGACCGGCCTGATTGACCAACCGATAGAGATATTGAACACCAACACCGCGGTGTATATCGGCGTCGTGTATGCCTACCTGCCATTCATGGTGTTGCCGCTGTTCGCCAACCTGGTCAAGCACGACCAGAGCCTGCTTGAGGCCGCATCAGACCTGGGGTCGAGCACCTTCAACAGCTTCTGGAAAATCACCGTGCCCATGGCCAGGAACGGCATCGTCGCCGGCTGCATGCTGGTGTTCATTCCGGTTGTCGGTGAGTTCGTCATCCCCGAGCTGCTCGGTGGACCGGAAACCCTGATGATCGGCCGAGTGCTGTGGCAGGAGTTCTTCAACAACCGCGACTGGCCTGTCGCCTCGGCATTGGCGGTGATCATGCTGGCGATCCTGATCGTGCCCATTTTGCTCTTCAACCGCAGCCAAGCCAAAGAGATGGAGGGACGGGCATGAACCGTTTCGGGTTTTCAAGATTGATGCTGATCCTCGGCCTGTTGTTTATCTACATGCCGATGGTGATTTTGGTGATCTACTCCTTCAACGCCTCCAAGCTGGTGACGGTGTGGGGCGGCTGGTCCACTCACTGGTACGCCGGCCTGCTCGACAACAAGCAACTGATGGGCTCTGTGGGCAGGTCCCTTGAAGTGGCCTGCAACACCGCAATCTCCGCCGTGATCCTCGGCACATTGGCGGCGTTCGTGCTGACCCGCGTCACCCGCTTCAAAGGCCGCACGCTGTTTGGTGGTCTGGTGACCGCGCCGCTGGTCATGCCGGAGGTCATCACCGGCCTGTCCTTGTTGCTGCTGTTCATCGCCATGGCGCAGATTCTGGGCTGGCCTCAAGAGCGTGGCCTGATGACGATCTGGATCGCTCACACCACCTTCTGTTCCGCCTATGTCGCAGTGGTGGTTTCGTCACGCTTGCGTGAACTGGATCTGTCCATCGAGGAAGCGGCCATGGACCTGGGGGCACGCCCGTGGAAGGTATTTGCGCTGATCACCATCCCAATGATCGCTCCGTCACTGGCAGCGGGCGGCATGATGTCCTTCGCCTTGTCCCTCGACGACCTGGTGCTCGCCAGCTTCGTTTCGGGACCGGGTTCGACGACCTTGCCAATGGAGGTGTTCTCCGCAGTACGTCTGGGGGTCAAACCAGAGATCAACGCCATTGCGAGCCTGATCCTGCTGTCTGTGTCCTTCATCACCTTCCTGATCTGGTACTTCGGTCGTCGGGCAGAGGCCAATCGCAAACGCGCTGTCCAAGAAGCCATGGAGTACACCGCGAACGAATCGTGGAAACAACCTGAGCCACGCATGGCAGGTGCGGTTGCCTAGGCAGCCGCGTTTCACCGACCAGCAGACGGCAAGCGTTCGCTGATTGAGTGTAGAGGCGACGCCCCGGCACTCAATCAGTATCCGTCGACTTCAACGACTGCTTCGGCGAACGCTTGAGGTGCTTCCTGCGGCAGGTTATGGCCAACGCCCTTGATGATCCGGTGCGTCCGCTTGCCGGAGAATTTCCTGGCATAGGACGTGCCGTCCGTGGCCGGTGCGACACCATCGGAATCACCATCGAGGGTGATCGTGGGCACAGCGATGACGGGGCCTTCCGCAAGGCGCTTTTCCAGCTCGTCGTATTGCGGTTCGCCTGCAGCCAGGCTCAGCCGCCAGCGGTAGTTGTGGATCACGATAGCGATGTAATCCGGGTTATCGAAGGAGGCTGCGGTGCGATTGAACGTGGCATCGTCGAAGTCCCACTTCGGCGAGTTGGACTTCCAGATGATATGGGCAAATTCGCGCCGGTTTGTCTCGTAGCCCATCCGACCGCGTTCTGTGGCGAAGTAAAACTGGTACCACCATCCGTACTCAGCCTTTGGCGGCAACGGTAGCTTGTTGCGTTCAAGGTTGTTGATCAGATAACCATTCACCGAGACCATGGCCTTGCAGCGCTCCGGCCAGAGCGCCGCGATGATATTGGCCGTCCGCGCGCCCCAATCATAACCGGCGAGGATCGCCGTCTGGATCTTCAGAGCATCCATCAACGCGATGATATCGAGAGCGACCACCGACTGCTGGGCATTGCGGAATGTTTCGCTTGAAAGAAAGCGCGTCGTGCCGTGACCGCGCAGATGCGGGACGATCACCCGGTAACCTGCCGACGCCAGCAAAGGGCTGACATCGACAAAGCTGTGAATGTCGTAGGGCCAACCGTGCAGAAGAATGACCACAGGACCATCGGCAGGGCCCGCTTCAGCGTATCCGACATTCAGGAGGCCGGCATCGATCTGCTTCAGTGAGCCGAACGAGGTGTTCGTCCCCGGCTTGATCGTGGGCAGAGCTGCCGATTTTGCCGTACTGGACTGCGCATTCGCAGACCCGATCAGGCCGAGCTGGGCGGCAGCGAGGGTTACGGCCGCGGTGCCAATCAGGCGGCGGCGATCATGGTTGATTTCTTCGGACATTTGTCTCTCTCCAATTGGATTGCCAGCCCGTGCTTTTACTTCGCTGTTCCACGGGTGTCGTTAGTGGCTTTACCGTCAGCCTTCGCCTCCTCCAACAACGTCTGAATCACCTTCTCCTGAGTGTCGTACCGGCCTTCGCCGAAATGGCTATAGCGAATCTGGCCCTTGGCATCGATGAAATAGTGGGCGGGCCAGTACTGATTGTCGAATGCGCGCCAGATCGCGTAGTTATTATCGATGGCGACCGGGTAGCCGATGCCGAGCTGCTTGACCTGCTGACGGACATTGTCGAGGATTTTCTCGTAGCCGTACTCAGGCGTATGGACGCCAATCACCACCAGTCCATCTTTCTCGTACTTCTTCGCCCACCCGTTCACATAGGGCAGCGTGTGTTGGCAGTTGATGCAATCGTAGGTCCAGAAGTCCACCAGGACCACTTTGCCATGCAGTGACTCGCTGCTGAGAGGCGCAGAATTCAGCCACTCGACCGCGCCAGACAGTGACGGCATGCGGCCATTCGCTGCCAATTCCGTTGATGACTCCGCGCTGACTTTGCTGACGATATAGTCGACCGCCTTGGGGACCGTTTCCAGAAGGCTTTGCTCGACGGCATTGGCGCCCTGGGAAGAGGTGCCGGCGAGCAGTGTGTTATCGGCTCCGGTGGCAATGACCACAGCCGCCAGCAACATCGCGCAACCCGCGCCGCGTCTCAGCCAGCCGATGACCGGTATCGAGGGTTTCAATCGGTTGACCAGGCCTCGGCCGGCGAAGATCAGCGTGCCCAGGGACAATGCGCTACCCAGGCCATAGGCCAGCAGCAACAGGCTGGTTTCTGCGCTCGCGCCCTGGAGCATGGCCCCCGTGAGGATTACCCCGAGGATCGGCCCGGCACAAGGCGCCCAGAGCAACCCCGTTGCGACGCCTGCCAGCACCGAGGCCACCGGGCCAGACATCTTGCGGGCGGCGGGATCGATACGGTTGCCGAGCATGACCAAGGGGCGTGCCAGCCAGGTGCCGACCCTGGCCGAAATCAGCGACAGGGCGAACAGCACCATGACGATCAGCGCCAAATGCCGCCCGGTGTTATTGGCCTGTACCACCCAATCGCTGCTCACCACCGCGAGGCTCGACACCAGCGCGAAGGTCAACACCATGCCGCTCAAGGTTAAAAAGATCGAGGAACGTGACCGGTCCGAACGGGCGAACAGGAACGGAACGACCGGAAGAATGCAGGGGCTGAGGACAGTCAATATCCCGCCCAGAAAAGCGATGAGTAGCATGCGGATCACCTGCTGAGTGTGGGGCTAGGGTGGGTTAAGCGAGCGACCTTTTCGCTCGCGACCAAGTCAGGCGTTTCAGGCCTCGCGCAGACGCTCTTGGCGCTGACCCTGCGGGGTGGACTGGACGGAGCCTATTGAATGCCCTTGAGGTATCTCGTCTGTGTCGGAAACAGCGCCGGTTAAATCGGCAAGTATCAAAGTGGCACCTGGATACACAGCGATACATGTCACCGAAAAAACCGCTTTTTTGCGTCTGCGTGTATCCAGTGCGCGCCAGATACACTGCAATACAAAGGGTTGCGGGCAAGCCCATAGCGGCTCGCTAGAATGCGCACAGAGCAAACGTTGACAGAGGCTGAGCGAATGGATCATGTCGATCATATTTTGATAGTGGATGATGATCGCGAGATCAGAGAACTGGTGGGCAACTACCTGAAGAAGAACGGCCTGCGCACGACGGTGGTGGCCGATGGTCGTCAGATGCGTAGCTTCCTTGAGTCCACACCGGTCGATCTGATCGTGCTCGACATCATGCTTCCGGGCGACGACGGCCTGCTGCTGTGTCGCGAGCTGCGCGCCGGGAAACACAAAGCCACCCCGGTACTGATGCTCACCGCCCGCAACGATGAAACCGACCGCATCATCGGCCTGGAGATGGGCGCCGACGATTACCTGGTCAAGCCATTCGCCGCCCGCGAGTTGCTGGCCCGGATCAATGCCGTGCTCAGGCGCACCCGAATGCTGCCACCGAACCTGGTGGTCACCGAAAGCGGCCGCCTGCTCGGCTTCGGTCGATGGCGCCTGGACACCTCTGCCCGTCATCTGCTGGACAAGGACGGCACCATGGTCGCCCTGAGTGGCGCCGAGTATCGTCTGTTGCGGGTATTCCTCGATCATCCGCAGCGGGTGCTCAATCGCGACCAATTGCTCAACTTGACCCAGGGCCGCGACGCCGATCTGTTCGACCGTTCCATCGATCTGCTGGTGAGCCGCCTGCGCCAACGCCTGCTGGATGACGCCCGCGAACCGGCCTACATCAAGACCGTGCGCAGTGAGGGGTACGTGTTTTCCCTCCCAGTGGAAATTCTGGGTGCGCAACCTTGACCTTCTCGTTGCGCTGGCCGCGCACGCTGGTGTCCCAGCTGTCGCTGATCTTTCTGGTGAGTCTGATCCTCGCCCACGGCCTCTCCTTCAGCCTGCAATTCTACGAACGCTACCAGAGCGCGAAATCGACGATGCTGGGCAATCTGGAAAGCGATGTGTCGACGTCGATTGCCATACTCGACCGCTTACCGGCCGCCGAGCGCGCAGCCTGGCTACCGCGCCTGGAGCGGCAGAATTATCGCTACCTGCTGGATAAAGGCGAGGCCCGTGTCCCCATGGACATGAGTGATGCGCCTGTCGCGGTGCGCTCGATTGAGGGCGCCATCGGCCAGGACTATTCATTGACGTACTCCAACATCCCAGGAAAACAGAAGCATTTCCAGACACACCTGAATCTCAGCGATGGAGCCCCGGTCACGATAGATGTCCTCCCTACCGGCATGCCCTACGCGCTCTGGTTGCCTGTGGTTTTGCTGCTACAGCTTGGATTATTGATTGGCTGCACCTGGCTGGCCGTGAGAATCGCCATCCGCCCACTGACGCGGCTGGCACGGGCCGTGGAAACCCTGGATCCCAATACCCACGCCTCGCACCTGGATGAGAGTGGTCCTACCGAGGTCGCCTACGCCGCAGCCGCCTTCAACGCGATGCAGGACCGTATCGCTTCCTATCTGAAGGAGCGGATGCAGTTACTCGCCGCTATTTCCCATGACCTGCAAACGCCCATCACTCGCATGAAGCTGCGGGCCGAATTCATGGACGACTCCACCGAGAAGGGCAAGCTCTGGAACGACCTGGATGAAATGGAGCATCTGGTTCGCGAAGGCGTTGCCTATGCACGTAGTGTCCACGGCTCTACCGAGAGCAGCTGTCGCATCGACCTGGATTCCTTTCTCGATAGCCTGGTCTTCGACTATCAGGACATGGGCAAACAGGTGCAGCTCGCCGGGAAAAACGGCGCGATAATCGATACCAGACCGCATGCCCTGCGGCGAGTACTGGTCAACCTGGTGGACAACGCGTTGAAATTCGCTGGCGCGGCGGAACTGGTGGTGAACTCAAAGACCGACGGCAACCTGTCGATCAAGGTACTGGATCGCGGCCCGGGGATCGCCGAGGACGAGTTGGCAGAGGTGATGAAGCCTTTCTATCGCGTGGAAAGCTCGCGCAATCGGAGTACCGGCGGCACGGGGTTGGGCTTGGCCATCGCCCAGCAATTGGCCTTGGCCATCGGCGGCTCATTGACCCTGAGCAACCGCGAAGGTGGCGGCCTGTGTGCAGAGCTTAAATTGGGCGTCAGGACAGGTGGATAGGATATGTCGCCCCGTCTTCGACGCCGCGCTGTCGCGCAGCAAACTCGGTCTCTGTAGGAGCTGCCGGAGGCTGCGATAGGCCGGGGTCGCGTCCGACACGAAGGACCTTCCAGCAATATCGTGTCCAGCCATTTTTCGACTGCTTCGGTCGGACGCGACCCGGGACCGATCGCAGACAAGTCAGCTCCTGCCGGGTATCAGCGTTTGGCTAAAAATTGCATACACCACCAAACGTCAACAGACCCTAGGTGCGGAAGCGTCCGACCAAGGCCTGCAGATGAGTGCCCAGGCGTGCCAGCTCGATGCTTGACGCCGCAGTCTCTTCGCTAGCGGCGGCGGTCTGTTCGGACACATCGCGCACGTTGAGTACACTGCGGTTGATCCCTTCAGCGACTGCGCTTTGCTGTTCGGCGGCGGCGGCGATTTGCTGGTTCATCGATTGGATCGTCGACACGGTGCGGGTGATGCTTTCCAGCGACGTCCCGGCTCTGCGGGTCAGCTCCACACTGCTGTCGGTCAGGCCGCGGCTGTTTTCCAGGATGCTGGCTACCTGTTGGGTACCGCTCTGCAGGCCGCTGATCAGCGCTTCGATTTCCTCGGTCGAGTTCTGCGTGCGCCGGGCCAGGCGACGTACTTCATCGGCGACCACCGCGAAACCGCGCCCGGCCTCACCGGCACGCGCCGCTTCGATCGCCGCGTTGAGTGCCAGCAGGTTGGTTTGCTGCGCCACGGATTTGATCACGTCGAGGACGCTGCCGATCTTGTCGCTTTCACGCTTGAGGTCGTTCATGGCGGCGGTGGAGTTGCCCACTTCGGTGGCCAGACGGCCAATCTGCTGCATCACTTCGCTCACTACCTTGTCGCCTTCGCGAGCCTCACGATCAGCGCCTGTCGCCGCTTCAGAGGCTTGTTCGGCGCTGCGTGCGACCTCCTGAACCGTCGCGGTCATTTCATGCATGGCGGTGGCGACCTGATCGGTCTCGACTTTCTGATTGTTGACTCCGGCACTGGTCTGCTCGGTCACTGCCGAGAGCTGTTCGGCGGCGCTGGCGATCTGGGTGACGCCGTCGCGGATGCCGCCGATCAGCTCGCGCAGATTGACCGTCATGCGTTGCATGCTGGCCTGCAGCTTGCCCAACTCGTCACGACGGTTGACCTTGAGATTCTCGCCAAGATCGCCCGAGGCCACACGCTCGGCGACGCGCAGCGTCTCCTGCAGTGGCCCGACGATCTGCCGGGTGATGACCCAGGCAGCGATGATGCCCAGTAGCAAGGCGGCGACGGCAGCACTGCCAAGCAGGATCTTGGCTTGCTCGGAGTCCTTGTCACGCTTCACCGTTTGGTCGGCAGACATCTGCTCACACAATTCAAGCAGCCGGATCACTTGGTCGTTCAGAACCTTCTGCGCGTGTTCAGCGGTCAGTTGCGCGTCATGGAATTGACCTACGGTGCTGCGGTAGCCCAGCAGCGCCTGGCTGACCCGCTGCATGCCAGCAGCTTGCTCGGAAGGCATTTTTTCGGCCACCTGTTTGATAGCATTCCGCGCCTGGTCGATGGCCTCCAGTGCGGGCTGCTCCAGCTCGGCTTTGCCGCTGTAGGTATAACCGCGCAATTCGAACCGCGCCTTCTGAATCAGCATCTTCTGATCGACAATCGCATCAAGCAGCTTTTCTTGCTTCTGCATATCCTCCTCAGGAACCACAACCTTGTGCAGTTCGTCGCCAACCTTGTCGAGCTCACTCACGGCGACGTCGGCATACTTGCCAAATACACTGCGGGTGGCTTCGCGAGCCGTGATGGCCTGGGTAAATTGGTTGAACACCTCGCGGTATTTGCCCACGTCTTCGATACCCTCCTCTATCGCCTGGATATCGCGAGTCGTCTTATGCAAGGTGTGGGCACGCTGTAGATGTTGATCGAGATTATCCAGGGTCTTGAGCACGACGGCCGCCTGCTCGCCATCGTAACTGATGGTATAGAGCAGGCGTGCTATGCGCAGGTCCCGGGTAATGTCACCCAGCTTGGAAATCGACGCCAGTTTGTCACCGCGTTCGACCAGCGAATTCAGTCCAAACCAACCGGTAAGGGTGATCATCAGCGTCAACAGCAAGACCAGGCCAAAACCCAGCGCAAGTTTAAGATTGACACTGATATTGCCCAGCGCCTGTGCGATTGATCCAAACATTGGGGGTTTCTCCAAGAAGACCTCTACTAGAGGTAGAGGTTGTAATTCCATAGGCTGTTCATCCAGCCCCCACACACTAACGTCGAGACAAATGTTGGCAAGTCAGTACTAAAAGTGTTCAAGGTGCACGTTTGTCGCTCCATGAAGGGATGGAGTTTCTCGGGCATTGTCGGCAGTTTTTTCTTCGCTGTCGGGACGACTGGGGGCACGATCGATATGCGCAGAAACGCTGCGACCACTCAAGGCTGGCGAGGCTTTTATGTGGCTGTAGACATGCTGAACCCGGCGTTCTTCGCGACGAAATGAGGCTAGAAGGCCTGTCACAAAAAATCAATATTCACTCTAAAATAATTACTATTGGAATAAATATTGAAATTTGCCTTTCGGCTGGAAAATAAGTAGCGCAGATGGCTTTCTGCAGATGGTCTACGCTCTCCACCACCTAGTCACGCTTGGAAGGGGCAATTCCATGACACCACACCGTTGTGATTCAGCGCGCGCCTTGGTGGCGTTAGTTCTATTGGGTTGTGATCGTCCGACGAATCAATATATCTCTGGCAGCAGACCACTCATACCGATCTGGTACGTGCCCAATCCTATTCAACACCCCGGTGCTCTTCGGGTCAGTCAGCGCTATCCAGCCGAGCGGAAATAGCACTCTAGTGTGCTGTTCTGGAAATAATTTATCCGCCAGCCTGTAAGGCCATCGCCTTACGGGCACGCGGTATCGCGACGTTTACTTCGTCGCACCGGTCTTCTTCACCGACTCAAGCCAGGCGGGATTCAATTGATACTGGTCGGTATCGATTGCCAGGGCCGCCATGCACTCTTTGTGTTGGTCGATATCTCGCACCATCTGGCTGAGAGCGCTGGAGTTGCCATCCAACTGGTGCATCTGCGTGAGTCCCAGATGATAAAAGCGCAGCAGTTTCATGGCCGCCGGATCACGGGCCAGCACGCCGACAGTGACGTCATGCATGACGTTGGTAATGCTCATCAGGCTACGTTTGAGTTGCCAGCCGTAGACGGCAGGCGCCATCCATGGCTGCGACCAGAATTTGAACCGCACCAGCGCCACGGTCAGCACCAGCCCGGCAATAACGCCGCCCAGATTCAAGCGAAAATTATCGCCATCGGGTTCGCCGAATAGCATCACGGCAAGGCTAGACAGCACCACGGCCAGCAGCGCGAAGATCAGCGCAACGATCAGCGTGCTGCGTCGCGTTTGCCGTCGATATGTTTCAGGACTCAACTGCTTGATCTCGAACATAACCACTGCAGGATTCCTTTGTTGAATTGATCATTAGATTGCGCGGCATTATCGCCTGTAGAGAGGCGCACAGATACGCTTAATAAATCGGCCCACGTTTCGTAGATGCTGCTCAACACACCATGGAGCGGCTTCCCGGAGCCAAACAGATGCTTTTGCCGGACGGCCCCTCTTTGTCGTGACTGTTACGCCGAAATCATCTTTAGCTGTTTCTCCTATCAAATAAGCTATAACCCATTGATAAATAAAATATAAATCTTAAGTCCGACACCGATTCAATGTAGGAGCTGACTTGTCTGCGAAGACCATACGCTGCGGTCTTTCAGGCATACCGAGTCACGGCTTTCGCAGACAAGACTGCGCGTCCCGGTCTCTCCTACGCCCTCCGGGCAGAATCGAGCCCGTGTTTGCTGCGCGACAGCGCGGTGTCGACCTTTCTGCTTGAACTCGCGGATGGCTACCGACCAGCCGCGAGCCAGTACCATCAAGCCAGCAGCTTGCGCTCGCTTTTGCCGTACTTGATCGATTTTTCGTCCGGAATCATCAGGCCGGTCTGCTCATCGCGCCCCTGCAAGATAAAGCGGGCGTTCGGCTTGCCCAGCTGGTCGGCGGCCTGCTGGCTGTCGGCGCCGATTTCGCCTTTCTTCATGCGGTTGACGATCACCCCCACCGCCGTGTCGTTGAAGTCGCGCAGCATCCAGGCATCGCCGTCGCTGTCGCCGGCCACCAGCACCGGCCCGTAGCCCTTTTGTTTCACCAGCACGTTCTTGATGCCGACGGTCTTGCCCGGCCCGTAGTTGAAGTGCCAGCCCGGCAGATAGCGACTGGTGTACTTGCCGTCCTCCATCTCCATGCGCAGGCCGATCACGTTTTCAGGCGGCACACCGTAGCCGTAATTGGAATGGCCGGCGAACACGCGCACCACGTCGTCGATCGAGGCGGTGCTGACATACACATCGATGCCGTTGGCGCGCAGCGCGTGCATCAGGCCGCGGATCTCCTCATGAATGCGGATGCCATGGAAGTGGGTGTCCGCTACCACCCCTGCCTTGCCCGGCAACGTGCGTGAACTCTCGTACTTGACCTTGCGCAGCGCGTCGCCGATGGCGTAGTTGTTGGAGGCCTCGGCCATCGCCTGCAACTCGGCCGTGGTCATGTTCTTGTAGAAGTACAGAATCCACTTGTAGCCGATATCCACCGGGTAGCTGTCGCAGATCGCGTCGTACATGAAGTAGAGCTTGGCGAGAAAATCCTTGTACTGCTCGCTGGCCTGGATCTCCTCCAGGCTCTTATCGCCGGCGAGTCCCTTGTAGTTGGCATGCAACCAGCGGTAATCAGCTTCCACGTCGCTTGCGATGTCTTCCATGTTGACCGGCTTGCCGTCGACTGTGACGTAGTCCTTCATGAACGGGCCGTTTGGCACGTCCTGGCGCAGCACGGCGGCGAACTCATCGGGCGTCAGCTTGTACTGCAGATGGTTGATCTGATAGACCAGCAGCGCTTCTTCACAGTCGTTCATGATGCAGGTGTTGTCCCAGTCGAACACCGCGTACGGGCGCTGGTCAGGCCGGTAGGACGCGCTCTTGATGCCGTGCTGGTCGATCACCGCCTGTAGGCGCTCGACGTTGAGCGGCGACCAGCGCGCCGGGTCCAGATCGCTCGGCGTGGCGGGGGCCGTGGCGGCCTGCGTCATGCGGGAGGCCAACAACAATGGGCTTGTAACGGAAACGGCGGCAAGGGCGTTCAGAAACTGGCGACGCTGCATGGCATAGCTCCTACTACGGAAAGACAAGTCGCAACAGAGGCGACGGCGAGAGTGTGTTTCGAGATAAGGACGGTGGATGAACCCTCCGGCCACGAGGCTATCGCCAAATACACAAAAAAACAATATCACCACAATATTACACAATCGTGACGCGCAGGATGGCCCGCCCATGGTGATGGCGCCGCGCCAAACTTGACAGCGACCGACGGCCTTCCACAATGCGTGCTCGGACAGCGGCTCAAACAGCAGGAACACCCGTCATGTGGCAAGAAGAGCGTTACCAGCGGATCCGCACACTGCTATCGACCTTGCAGCGCGTCACCACCGACCACATCGTCACGGAACTGAATGTTTCGCGCGAGACCGTGCGGCGCGATCTGGTGGCTCTGGAAGAACTGGGGGAATTGAAGCGGATACACGGCGGCGCCATCCGCGTCGAGGACGAAGCGCCCATCGCCGAGCGGGCGCACAGCAACGTCAAGTTCAAGCGCGACATCGCACGCGCCGCGGTCAGCCTGCTGGCGCACGGACAGACCGTGTTTGTCGACGCCGGCACCACCACCGCCATCCTCGCCGAGGAACTGGCCAGGCTGGGCGGGCTAACCGTGATTACCAACTCGTTCAATGTGGCGTTGCAGTTGCGCAAACACTCTGCGCCGGGCAGCCAGCACAACGAGGTGATCGTGCTGGGCGGCTCGCTCGGCGACCGGGCGCCGGCCACGGTCGGCAGCACCACAGTGGCGGAAATCGGCCGCTATCGGGCCGACCTCGCGCTGCTGTCGCCGGTCGGCATCGACGCCCAGCGCGGCGCCAGCAACTACGACCACCGTGAAGCCGAAGTAGCGCGTGCCATGGCCGACCATGCCGAACGCGTGTTCATCCTGGCCGATTACAGCAAGATCGGTGTGGAGAGCCGCGTCGCCTTCTGCCCGCCAGAACGCATCGACCTGCTCATCACCAATCACAAGGCCAGTACCGAAGCGGCATTCACCGCACTGAACGCCAAGCTGAAGCGCATTGTCCTGGTGTAGTGGTGCCCTGCCCGCTCCGACGGGAATCGGGGCAGCGTGATGCCCAAGATGCGGCGGAATAGGAGCCGTATACTTGCCGAGTTCGCCGCCGAAACGCCAATAATTGAGTTAAACAATCGCGGGGAAGTATCTCCGGCCATTACCCCTTTCTGGCTGCACAAACCTGCGCACGCCCAGCGCGCTTTGCTTCATAAAGTTGTGTGTCCGCAGCCGCTAACAGCGCTTCAGAACCGAGCGTGTATG
The DNA here is from genome assembly GCF_056680425.1 of Pseudomonas sp. ASL3. NCBI lineage: Bacteria > Pseudomonadati > Pseudomonadota > Gammaproteobacteria > Pseudomonadales > Pseudomonadaceae > Pseudomonas > Pseudomonas sp. ASL3. The sequence continues at coordinate 2,946,466 of NZ_CM155281.1, forward strand.
TGGGTACCAGGGTCGCGACGCCCACGGAGGCTGTGACAACGCGATCAACGTCCGATCCGAGATGTTCTATGCCCAACTCCCGGATGCGAGCCAGCATTGCCTCGGCCATCCAGACGGCGCCTTCAAGTTCCGTATTCGGCAAAATGCAGGCGAACTCCTCACCGCCATACCTCGCCACCCTGTCATATGGGCGTCTGAGCGTCTCAGAAAGCACTTTAGCCACCAACTTCAGGCAACTGTCCCCGCTTTGATGGCCATAGCGGTCGTTGTAACGCTTGAAGTAATCGATATCCAGCAAAATGAGGGACATTGGCGCCTTCTCTCTCAAGCATTGGCGCCAATTGGTCAGCAGATCGTCATCGAACTTGCGTCGATTGCAGACGCCTGTCAATCCATCCAGAAAAGCGCTCGCACGCAGCAGATCACCCTGCAACTTCAGGGTAAGGTGCGTTCGGACCCGGGCTCGTACGATAACGGAGTTAATGGGTTTCATAATAAAATCAACCGCGCCGAGCCCGAGCGCGAATACCTCATCTGCTTCTTGATTCTGCGAGGTGATGAAGATAATCGGAATCGTGCTCGTCGACGGATCAGCCTTGAGGCGGCGGCACACCTCATGTCCATCAATGTCGTCCATGACTACGTCCAGCAAGATCAGGTCCGGCAGCTCGGCTTGGCATACCTCGATTGCCTGCACGCCGTTGATAGCCATGAACACGTCACACTGAGCGGAAAAGAGCTCATGCAACACCAGAATATTGGTCGGCTGATCGTCAGCAATCAGAATTTTTGGACGTCGGTTTGTTTGAAGTAACCAACTTTCGAGAGTTTTCTCCACCGCTACGGTTGCTCCAGCATATCGCGTGCGCTGAGTGCCGCGGTCGCAAAGTCTAATGCCCTTAGCTGGTTGACGAACAGATCAAATCTGGCAGATCGTTCCAATTGCGTCCGGACAGATAACGCTTCCGCGGCCGCAATTGCCTTTAGGTTCGAAGCGTTTATCAGCGTCAATATTTCGTTTAAATGGAATCGCCATTCTGCCAAAGGCAGAGTATCTACAGCCGACGCAACCGGGCTATCAGGCTCTGCGAACGCGCTCATCAATTGCTGAACGCTAGCCTGCAGCAGTTGCCTCAGCTCAGCAGCGCGGTCATTGGCAAGAATACCTGCTGTCGTCGAAACATCGCCGTAGTTCAGCGCTTGCTCGAACAGAGCGGCTTTTCTTGAGAGCGCTATAGCGCCAATTGTTCCAGCACTTCCTTTGATTGCATGCAACACGTTGGCGGCGCCAGTGATGTTTTTCTTTGCTATTTGCTCGTCCAGGCTCACAAGTTGTTTTTCTGTCTCTGTACCGAAGATCTTCAGTACATTGCGTATCACGTTCAGATTCCCATCTAACCGCTCGATTATCGAGGCGCGCGCTTCAATCAGTTCATCATGGGCAGTGACTTGATCATTTGCGATGAAGACCGGGGCCACTTTTCCATCGATTTGTGCACGTAGCACCGAAACCAGCGACTCCAGGTCGATGGGTTTGCCTACATGCCCGTTCATGCCCGCCTGCAAACAGGCGTGCCGGTCGGCATCGGACGCATTTGCTGTAATCGCAATAATCGGAAGGGCCGCAAAGCGAGGGTATGCGCGAATTCTGCGGGTAGCTTCGTAGCCATCAATGTCTGGCATTTGAACATCCATCAGAACGGCATCGAACGGTTTTGTTGCCGTTATCACGCGTTTCACGCCTTCGAGACCGCCTTCGGCCAATTGGACATTCGCACCCTCTGCTCTGAGTAACTCCTCGACCACCTGACGGTTCAAGGCGTTATCTTCAACCACCAGCAAGCTGAGGCCCTTAAGGCGCCCTGATGGCTTCTGCCCAAGCGTTTGAGTCTCGGTCTGAGCGGCGCTGCCGTGCAAAGCTCGTAAAATCACCTCGGTCAGCTGCCTGGGCGTAACGGGCTTGGTGATAAACCCGGCAAAAGGCGCATCGCCCCTTTCATAGGCCTCGGCCAGTATTTCCCGCCCGTAAGCCGTGATCATGACGACGACGGGGGGAGGAATCCGTCCTTTCACCCCGCGAATCAACTTCGCCGCGTTCATTCCACTCAAGTCCGGCATTTGCCAATCCATCAAGACCGCGTCATAGCGTTCCCCCTCGTGGACGGCCTCGCTTATCCGACTCACGGCGTCAACGCCACAGCGTACGAGGTCAGCCTGCCAGCCTAGCGCAGCCACCGTTCGCATCAGCAACTCAGCAGCAATCGGGTTGTCATCGACCACCAACAGACGCATCGACCGATCAGCGCAAGGAGGGGCTTCCTCCGCAGGTGCCGACTTGTCCACATCAAGCAAAACTTCGAACCAAAATCGACTCCCCACATCAGGACTGCTTTCCACCTGCAGCTCCCCACCCATCAGGCTAACGAGGCGCTTACAGATGACCAGTCCGAGGCCCGAGCCGCCAAAGCGACGTGAGGTCGAGGCTTCGGCCTGATTAAAGCCCTCAAAGATGCGCTCTACTTGCCCGGCGCTAATCCCGATGCCGCTGTCCGTCACAGCGATCCGGACACGGACCGCAGAATCAGTACGCTCCAAGAGCTCAAGGCTCACTATCACCTGCCCTTTCAACGTGAATTTGAGGGCATTGCCGGCGAGATTGATCAACACCTGTTGCAATCGCAGGCTGTCGCCAATCAGGCCACGGGGCAAGGCTGGATCGAGGTCAAACAACACTTCGATCTCTTTCTGACCCTGATTGCCGGCCAATACGACACCGAGGTCTTGCATCACCGTTTCGAGGTCGAATGAATGCAGCTCCAGTTGTAGCTTGCCGGCCTCGATCTTTGAATAGTCGAGAATGTCATTGAGCAGACCGAGCAGCGATTTAGCAGCCGTTTGGGCCTTGCTCGCATAGTCCCGCTGACGCAAATTAAGAGGGGTGAGCTGCACGAGATGCAGCATCCCCAGCACCGCGTTCATTGGCGTTCGGATTTCATGGCTCATGTTTGCAAGAAACGATGATTTGGCAGCATTCGCCGCATCGGCTTGTTCCTTGGCATGACGCAGGCGCAATTCCATCTCATGCTGGGTTGTAACATCATGGTTGATTCCCGTCATCAGGACTGGCGTACCACTTGCATCGCGCTCGACTCGGACCCGCGTTTCCAAGTGACGTATCCGTCCGTCGGGAAGTACGACTCGGAACGATGGCAGGCCTTTTTCGCGATCATCTATAACGGCCTTGAGCGCAGTCATTAAGAGAGCGATGTCATCCAAATGCACCCGCGAGCGCCAATGCTCGAAGTTCAGGCCATTGTTGAGCAACGCCTGCGACTGCCCATAGATATCGAACATACGTTCATTCCAATGCAGCGTATCGTCGCAAAGGTTCCACGACCAAATGCCGAGTTCAGCTGTATCGGCCGCCAATAGCAGCTGGTCACGCGTGGCTGCAAGATCGCTGCGGGACTTTTTTTGCTCAGTAATATCGGTAATGACGCAAACGAAGCAACGTTCGTCCGCGACACCCATTGATCCCGTGGAAACTTGGACTGGAAAAACAGATCCATCCTTACGCAATCCGGCCAACTCCACCCCGCTGCCGGTTTCAGTGAAACTCTCCTGCGCGAACTGTGCGGTGTAATCGTTATAGACAATCAGGTGAGACTCTGGAACAAGCTCCCTTACACTCCGCCCGATTATCTCTTGCGGGCTATAGCCAAATTCCCTTTGGCCCGCACGGTTGAACGAGCGCACCTTGCCTTCGCCATCGACCGTGATAATTGGGTTGACCGCTGTGTCCAGGATAGCCCGCATCGTTTCCAGACTGGCAGCTAGTTCTTTCTTCGTATCGGTTTGCAGGGTAATTTGGCGAATGAGACGAAAACCGAATACTGCCAACACGCACACCAGTAAACCAATACCGGCGGCATGCCACAGCGTATCCGACCACCAGGCGGCCAGGTTTTCATCTCGCGACAGCGCTGCTGCGACGAACAGCGGATAGTCATGCAGATTTCGGAAACTATTAAGGCGAAGCACACCGTCCTGAGAAGACACAGTAGAAAATGTACCAGACGGCCCCTGTGTGGTGTGTGCATGGTAGAGCGCGGTGCCTAAAAGGCTTGCTCCGATGAAACGACTTTCGAATGGGCGCCGTACCGCCATTACTCCGTTGTCAAAAGCCAGTGCAACGGCACCTTCTCGCCCGATGTCGAGGCCATTATAAAATTGCGAGAAAAAATCGATGTCGATAGTGGCGGAGGCGACACCGGCAAAGGTGCCGTCCGGGTTGTCGATCCGACGCGACACCGGAATAACCCATTTCCCCGTAGCCCGACTCCGGAGCGGAGACGTTATATGGACTCCTCGATCCGAGTGATCTCGATGGAAAATGAAATATTCGCGATCTGCGTTGCTATAGCTCTTCAAAGGTCCAGGTAATGCATTGGTGATCAACACGCCATTGCGGTCGAACAAAAAGATGCCATTCAGTTGCGCAAGTTCAGCGAGCCGCGAGATGAAGGCCAGGTGTAGCCGCTCCAGTGCTGCCGGGGCGGTGCCATCGTGTTCGACGCGCTCAACAACTCCGCTCAGTACAGTGTCGGCTTCCTTGATCGTGTCGTTCGCGTGTTGAGACATTGCGCGCGCGAGATTCGAGGTGGCTGTCGTCATCTCGTTCAGTTGAACCGTGCGAGCGGCCAAACTAAGCCAAATGTCGGTGCCAACGAGAATCGCGCACATGATGAAAATGAACAGCGTCATTCGGGAAGTCAGCGAAAACCGGTGTGCCACGTTTGCGTTCCCGATAGGTGGGTCAATCATTGATTTAAACAGTATTAATCGTAGTAGTGCAGCAACTTTTTGTCGGGAGAAATCTTTCCAGCTGTCCCAGGCACCCTGCGGACCTTCGCAACATCTCCCTACGACCGCTACTCGCCGGGCAACTTTTAGCACACGACAACATCAATCAACCATAACGTTGACAGCCGCTATTGCAATCAACATAATCCCTATCATCAAGCGCAGAGGGTCTACGCCTCGTGGCCGCCAGTCCCTGCTGACAAGCGCCCGATGCAGTACGTGGAGGAGAGATATTCCAAAACCGTCACTACGAATGAAATCATTTAGCTGTTTCTGTACGGGTTGATCACCGGCCGGTCTGAACGACCCACCAGCAACTGGACCTTAAAAAATAAAAAACGCCGTAGCGGTCTCTTGGGAATCTTTTGTTTTCTCGAGGTGCCGCCATGACAAGCCCTGCCCACGTTGAGTGTATTGCCATGCAATTAAACAGCAGCGAAGAAATCATCCAGGACATTCACGATGGAAAAATGGTCGTGTTGATTGATGACGAGGACCGCGAAAACGAGGGTGACCTTGTCATGGCAGCCAAATGTGTGATTCATGAGCACATTAATTTTATGGCCAGGCATGCACGAGGCTTGATTTGCATGCCGATCAGTCAGTCCAAGAGCGAGCGATTGGGCCTAGGCCTCATGGTCAAGCACAACGGGTCGAGTCACGGAACCAAATTCACCAATTCGATCGAAGCCGCGAGTGGTGTTACCACCGGAATCTCGGCTGCAGACCGGGCACATACCATTCAAATAGCGGCCCAGTCACATGCGCTACCGAGCGATCTCGTCCAGCCAGGGCATATCTTCCCGCTGATAGCCGAATCCGGCGGCGTACTTGTGCGTGCAGGACACACGGAAGCTGCCTGTGATCTTGCTCGTCTCGCCGGCTTCGAAGAAAGCGCAGTCATTTGTGAAATCATGAATGACGATGGCAGCATGGCGCGTCGACCAGAGCTTGAAATCTTCGCCAAAAACCATGATTTGAAGATTGGCACCATCGCCGATCTCATTCACTTCAGAGTGGTCAACGAAAGCACCGTTGATGATATGGGCATGCGTGTCGTCAACACCGACGACGGCGAGTTCTCACTCCATACCTTTCGTGATCGCATAAATGGAAATGTTCATTTTGCTTTAGTGCGTGGGCAGATTTCCAAGGACCAACCGGTACTGACGCGAGTTCAGCAAGGGCTCTCGGCGCGCGACCTGTTGGGTATTCAAGCTAACGGCAGCAGCGGCTGGAACATCAATCGCTGCCTTAAACGCATCGCAGAAGAAGGGGTTGGCGTGCTGGTTTTGCTCGCTGCGTCGGAATCGGCGGACGATTTGCTACAAAGCCTGGGTAATGCGGACACTAAGGTACAGCAACGAAAAGTCCCCAATCACCACAACTCCCTGATGATTGGGGTGGGCTCGCAAATCCTGCGTTTACTGGGACTTGGCAAAATGCGACTGATGGGCAGTCCACGTAAATATCATGCCATTTCAGGTTTTAACCTCGAAGTTTTTGACTATGTAAGCCCGTCAGGAACCTCAACACCTTATGCCCTCGCTACCGCCTGACTGAATCATCAATCTTTAGAGATTTAGACGCACGTTTACCTGACCGTAAAAAATCGACGGGTCGAAAATCATGCCTAAAGTAAATGTAGTGCTCCGCCAGGAGGACCTCGACGCTCTTAATCTTGCCGAGAAGATTGTCGTCATTATCAATGTTCTTTCCACCACCTCTTTGATTGCACAACAGCTGGCCAACGGCGCGAGCGAGGTTTACCTGCTTCGCCCGCATCAACTACCCGGGCCCTGGGTAGACAGTGCCGAAACGTCGAACTTAATACCAGGCGGGGCTTGCGGCACTGCCTTGCGCAAGTCCTCTGAAGCACGTCATGTCTATACCGCAGCGCTTGTGAACGCCCCGGCTGTCGTCCGGCGCATCGCTGCAGGACAAGACTCGTCGATCGTGCTGGTATGCGCCGGAAGTGATGGACAAACAAACCTGCTGGACATATTCACCGCTGGTTTTATCTGCAGTGAACTGTCCGCGCTGACACCCTACCGGTGGCAATGGTCGGACAGCGCAATCGTTGCACAATCTGTTCATAACCAATTCCGCAACTCTGCGTGGGAATGCTTGTTGTCGAGCCAGACGGGAAGGACATTGAATGACGCTCAAGCGCTGACGTCGGCAAGGATGTTTACACAGGTAGGCACCCTCGATGTCGTTCCAACATTAGTTGGCAACTGCCTGAGGGGATAGCCGCCATTTTCCAACGTACCTGACCACTGACAGTCAGACCCAGTCGTCGATAACGAGGCCTCCACGGCCTCGCATCTAGATCCGGACGCTCTTCACACCGATACATTCCTGCGTGGCTTTTCCATCTCGACGGCCACTTGTTTTTCTTCCGGCTCAGCTATTTCATCAGGCGCTGACAGGCCCTTGATCGGCTTTAGTAAGAAGGTCGCCAGGCTGGGGACCACCACTAGCGCGCCGATCATGTTCCACAAAAACATAAATGCCAGCAGAACGCCCATGTCGGCCTGGAACTTGATGGGTGACCAGATCCACGTAGCGACCGCGACGCAAAGAGTCACGCCGATCAAAGCAACAACCTTGCCCGTGAACAACAACGCTCGCTGGTAGGACTCGCGTACCGAGTGCCCCTGTCGTATGTGCGACAGGTAGACGGTCAGAAGATAGAGCGAATAGTCGATACCGATCCCGACGCCCAGGGCGATGACAGGTAACGTCGCAACTTTCACGCCGATACCCATCATCACCATAAGCGCCTCAGCCAGCACCGAGGTGACCGCCAACGGAATGACAGCCACCAATACGGCTCGCCAACTGCGGAAGGTAATGAGACACAACAGGATAACAACGGCGTAAACCAGGCCGAGCATCTGATAGTTAGCTTTTGCGACCGTTTGATTGGTCGCGGCCTCGATGCCTGCGTTGCCAGCAGCCAGCAGAAACTGTCGTTGATCGGTGTTGTGCTTCGCGGCGAAGGTTTTAACCAAATCCACCACGCTGGCAAGCGTTTGTGCTTTGTGATCAGTCAAAAAGGCGATGATCGGCGCGACATTGCGTGAGTCGTTGACCATTTCAGGGCTGGCTGCCGTCACGTTATTGATTGATTCGTTGACCACCGATGGATCGCGGTTAAGGGTGATCCACTTCGGCGAGCCTTCAAATCCGGCTGAAGTCAAAGGCCTGCCAAGACTGGCAATCGAACTGGTGGTCTGAACGCCGGGCAACTCTCGGAGCTGCTGCTCGAGGCGGTCTATTTCTACAACATCTTCAAAGTTGTCCAGGCGCCCTTTCGGACTGGTGACAATGACCGCGAACTGATCGCTGGAGAGTTCATAGTGACGGGTGATGTAACCGTTGTCCTGGTTGTATTCAGAATCGGCTCGCAATTCAGGCGCGCCGGCATCGAGATCGCCGATTTTCAACTGGTGAGCCAACAGCATGCCGCCGACGGTCAATACAGCCGTGCCAAGCAAAACCAAACGCGCCACTCGTGGCTCGGTGAACTTGAGCAACAACCCAACCACCGGATGCTCACCCTGCTTGCGCCCGACCGCACGGGCGGCAGCCTTCGGACTGACGCCCGTGTAGGACAGCAGAATGGGCAAGAGCAGCAAATTAGTCAGGGTCAATACCGCCACGCCAATACTGGCTTGAAGTGCCAGGTCGCGGATGGCGGGAATATCGATAATCGACAACACCGCAAACCCCACCGCATCGGCCATCAAGGCCGTTACACCCGCGAGAAACAATCGGCGGAAGGTATAGCGTGCGGCGACATAGCGGTGCGTACCACGGCCGACATCGAGCATGATGCCGTTCATTTTTTGTGCCCCGTGGGACACCCCGATAGCAAAGATCATAAACGGCACAAGCATTGAAAAGGGATCAAGAACGAACCCCAGCATTTGCATGATTCCCAACTGCCAGATCACTGCCACCAACGAGCAGGAGATGACAAGCGCGCTGCTGCGAATACAGCGGGTATAGCAATAGATAATCGCGGATACCAGCAAGGCTGCAATCAGGAAATACCCCATTACCTGCATCAGACCATGAATTAAATCACCGGCCAGTTTGGCAAAGCCGATGATATAGACCTTGACACCCTTGGCTTCGAATTCGTGCTTTAACGACTCCAGCTGGGTGCGCAAAGCTTTATAGTCGAGTGGTTCGCCTGTTGCACCATCACGTTCGAGAAGAGGAATGAAGACCATGCTTGAACGCTGATCATTGGCGACCAGTGATCCGATGATGCCTGACCGATAAATATTTTGGCGCAGGCCGCTCAAACTGTCGGCAGAACCGTTATACGTCTCCGGCATGACCGGCCCACCATCAAAACCCTGTTCTGTAATTTCTGTCCAACGCACCACTGGCATCCACAGAGATTTCATGAATGATCGATCGACACCGGGAATCAGAAACAGCTTGTCATTGATATCGCGCAATGTATCGATGTAATGGGCATCGTAAATGTCGCCTGTGGGGTTTTCGACCACCAACCGCAAAGAGTTTCCCAAGCCACGCAGCGAAGCCGCATTGTCCTTGTAGTTTTTTATGTACTCGTGAGACTGCGGCATCATCTTGTCGAAGCTTGCATTGACCTCTAGGCGAACGGCAGAAAAAATCAGACCGACCGTCAAAACGAGACTTACTACCGTAATGATCAAGCGGTTATTGAAAATCAAGCGCTCGAATTGACTACCGGAAAGCGAATCAAAATCTTCCGCCTTGCGGATCACCGGCATCGAACCACTTTGAACGCTGGAGACTGACATCGTCGACTTACCTGTTTTTAGAGTTATACGTAATCAATGAGGCACCGTTGCGTCATGCGCTATGCCGCCCAAGCCTGTTGTGATGACTGACTGATCATCGTTGGATACGATTGACGTGAGGCGCATATAGTTATCGGGCGTGACCAGCGTGAAGGACCGGCCCTGTTTATTAGCCAACACTAATTGCCCGTCACTGTTAACAAGGGTGAAATCACCGTTGTTGTCGACGACGCCCGCAGTGAGCGTGGATTGCGAAGGGTTTTTTACCGGCTGCCAGTGTTGCCCAGCGTCCTGGCTACGGTAAATAGTGCCTCGCAATCCAAAAGCCAGGAGGACGTTATCGTTGCCAATCACTCCGAAAAAACTGCCTGCGTAACCCGTCTGAAACTGTTCGAAACGCTCCTTGGCCGGATTGAGCTTGAACACATAGCCTTGCTCAGCGGCGATATAAATATTCCCGTTGACGCCACGTATACTATTCAAGTGCGCCCCGTTAGGGTTGTCGATGCGATCGAACCAAGGCACCCAGGTTTTACCGCCATCGGTCGTTGCCGCCAGATTACCGAACGACCCCACGACAAAACCTTCCAATTCGTTTTCGAACCATACATCCAGATAAGGAAGAGCAGGCCCTGAACGATAATTCAGATCTACCGTCTGTAAGGCATTGGCGGCCGACATGTCACCGGTGTCCGCCAACTTTTTGTAATAGTCCCTGGCCGATGCCTCGGCCAGGCGGCCATCCGATTGTTTGATCCAGGTTTCACCGCCATCAGCGCTGTGCAGAATGATGCCGTCGTGACCCACCGCCCAGCCCTGGGTCGGCGAGGGAAACTGCACCGCAAGCAAATCGCTCTGCACCGGTACTTTTGCTTGCTTCCAGCTTTCGCCTCGATCATCGGAATAGATGATCAATCCTCGAAGCCCGACTGCAATCAGGCGGCTACCCGCATGAGTGATGCCGATCAGCGGACGCTGAGAAGGATTCGATTGAACGATCGCAGGCGTTCCCAGAGGGTCATCGAACGCCCATGCTTGTCCAACAAAAATGGTTAAAAACCATAGCAACAACAGGACAGCGGATCGTTTACACGGTCTTGCATTGATACCGCGCCAATCATTCATGGTGCTCGCACTCCTGGAAAAGAAGCAGCGACATAAGGTCTCTGCTTCTTTTTTCTTTAGTTATCTGACGCTGCCGGCGAGCGATGCCGGCGTCAGCTTGATCTGAAGACCATCGGTGCTGGTGTAGCTGCGATTGAAATAGCCTTCATCGGCCGCACCAAAGTTCATGATGAAATAATTACCTTTCAGCAAGTCGTTAAAACCAACGCTCATGTTATTGATGCCACCTGTGTCATAGGTGGGGAACGTGTAAATGGCACCTACACGCCACAGATTGCCTGCGTCATCGTAAGAATCATTGGCCACCACACAATTACAATCTTCTTCAACGAAAAAGCGGCGCTCTTTGTAAGCATGGCGTGCGCCCGCCTTACGATCGGCCTCAACCACCCACACACGGTGCTTCTCAAAGCGCACCGCGACAGGATTAAGGTGATGCTTACCCAGCGCGTCCTTGGCCTGCATATCCTGAGTCAGCGGGAAGGAGTTATAGGGAATGATCATTTCCTTCTTGCCAATCAGCTTGAAGTCGAAACGGTCCATCCTCCCGACAAACCCCGTCAACTCATCCCAGAACAAGGCTCCGCCATAAGCGGCGATAGGCAAGTCGTAGGCGAAGTCGGGAGCCGTACGCACTCGACGCTGGCCTGGGGTGTAGAACCACACGCGCTGGCCGCCGTTATCAGCCGTTGGTAAATAGAAGTTTAAAAAGAATGTTCCCGCCGCTGACGGAGGTGAAATCAAGTTGGACGACACCCCATACGTAGCGTCGTAAGTCTTTTTGCGTAATTCACCGCTTTGTTCCGACCAAGGCCGGGTGAACATCTGATGCGTAGAAGGGATGTCGGTCACGCTACCGTTACTGTCAACCAGGAACGCCTTGTTCTGCTGGTGCAGGACAGCCGGACCCACCACCATTTTGTGGTTCCACATGACTTCATAGCCGTTCTTTGGAATGGGGAAAGGAATGCCCTGAAATGGCAGCCCATCCGCAGCCCCCCCTTTGAGGCTATCGCCTGTTTCCTGTCCGGTCATTTCCGCCGTGGTCGCATTTTTCTTTGTGTTTTCAACCATCCAGTCAGGAATTCGCATGGTGCGATGGGTGGGAAAAACATCCATGCGATAAGTATCAGGGTATTTCTTCAACAACGCCTTGCTGCCCTCAGTCAACACGGCATCGTATTGCGCCATGTTTTTTGAAGTAATTGAATACAGCGGCTTTTCATCCTTGTAGGGATCAATATAGGTTTTGTTCTTTTCACGATCATAACCCGGGACAGATTTAAGCCCGCCGGTATAGGCCGGGATCGAGCCATCCGCGTTGGCACCGGCTTCAGCGCCGAAAGCGGTCAAGGTAGTCCCCAGCGCTTTTGCTTCTTCGGGTGTTACTTTTGCAAACACGCTGGGGCACACACACGCCAAAATAAACGTACCCGCCAGCAGATTACCAAGGACTTTGCGATTAGACATTTTCGTCACCTTCTTTATTATTAGAACGAGGTTTTGTACGACAACGAAATCCAGCCTTTATCATCCAGTGCGTAAGGGCCATTGCCGCCTACATAACCTGTTTCGCCATTAGGTCCAATGGCACCGGTGCCCAGGTGACTCCAGTAATAGTCTTGGTACTGCAACGTCACCTGGTGAACTTGCTTATAGTTGGCACGAATACCCACCGAGTAAACGAGCGAGTCCTTCGCATAAAATGAGCCCGCGGCATACGCCGGGTTGCCATCGACACCATACGTCGCCGAGATCGGCAAACTCAGGTCAATCGACGGTAATACCTGGAGCCACTGTGGCTCGAACAAGAAAGCGACTGCCACAGCATCTTTAGTTGCACAGCCCTGTGCGACCCCGCCACCGTTACATGCCGAATAGCCCTTACCCATAAACAATTCCTTGTTTTTGGTCACGCTATCGAGATGGGTGTAGCTGACTTCCGCAAGAAGAATGCCCGCGTCCCACAACGGGGTGGTGCCCAATTGTGTCAAGCTGTTGGCAATCACGTTGACGATGTCGCCGCGAGCGCCTTCCCTGTATGGCTGCGCGGGGCCAAGACCGAAACCAGGAAGGGTAAACGAACTGGCCAGAGCGGTATTCTTGCGGTAGTTTGCTTCCAGACCAAAACTGGTATTGCCTACGGTGGTTTCGTACGACAAACCATAAAGCTTTACGTTTTCACCATAGGAAAGATGAACGTCTCCGCCGACACCAGGCTGCCCTTCGGCAAGTGCCCAAGGCTGGGTTTCATCCAGACGCCGATAGTAAAACCCGATCGTACCGTGCGCCCATTCAGGGGTCCACGCCGCTTTGACGCCGAAGTTGTTATTGATATTCTTCAGGTCATGACTTTCGCCCGCTGAAAACCCCGGACCAAACTCAAACGCCGATGTATTAGGGCCTTTATAAAGCAAATCCGAGGGCGCCAGGTAAGTACCCCCTTCCGGGTAGCGGTTTTCGGCATTTTCCAGAAAGTACTGCCCACTCACGGTTAAAGTCGGCGTTAACTCTGCGACGAGGTTGGCCTGCGCCCGCGGCAAGAACAGCTCCTTGACCTCAGAGCCTGGCTGTGTGAAGCCTTTGATATAGTCAACGGCGTGTTGCCCATATGAAATGCTGCTGAAACCAAAGAACAGCGCGTTGCCCCACTGCTGGGTAAAGCGACCCAATTTGGCATAGACCGGAACATCGCTCACTTGGAAGTTTTTGAATACAAACGCATCCAGCAGTTCTGCACCACGCAGATGGTATTTTTTGGTGTAGGCCGAGTACCGATCGTCGGTGTATCCGACACCGTAGCCAGGTGCAGGGTTAGTTTCAACTTTGTCATCATAGGCAAAGTCTTTCCAGGCCGAGCCCGATAGGCGAAAGCCCATTCTGTCCTGGTAAACAGCCTGAAATTCCAGGAGCGTTTGCAGACGATTGGTGACCATGTCGCCGCGATCGAACTTGTAATCACTTTGCGCGTTAGGAATGGAGTTACCTATGTTGTTATCGCGCCCTGACGCGCGCCACCCCATCGTGTACTGCAACGTCGTATCGAAGTTCACTCTCCAATCGCTGTCGCCAGGGTCAAAGGTGTAAGCCTGAACCTGCGTGGCAAAACACCCCGAGGTAGCAATCAAGGCGATTGCGGTAGTGAGTTTCTTCGGTCTGGCGGTGATGTTTTCTTTAATTTTTGTTTTCATCATTCCTCTCCAATGGCGCATAGGCAGTAGGGTGTTGCGGGCAGATGGCGCCTCCGGATGTTCGTCACTCGTCGCTGAATTCTGACGATGACGGTCAACACTCACACCGCTGACCGTTTCCGTAATTTTCGGGCTGAGACCGAACAGCCGGAGAGCAGACTCCGACCCTTACATAATTAACGTTAACGTTAATGTTGACTAGCGGAATGAAGTCACTCAACTTGATCTGTCGGTTGACGCCCGTATCACTTGATTCGCTTACTGATATAACGTCGGAACAGGCCGCTTAGCCGCTTCAACCACTACACATTTAGAAAGAGCGCGAAGCAAGCGCTCACCCTTTGCGTCTCGTCCCACCTACGCGGGTTCAGGACGGCAACTTGATCTTCGGCGCTACTTCTTTCGCAATCAGCTCCAGTGAATTGAACCAAGGTGATGGATCATCAAAATAATCGTGGGACTCGACCTGCATCGTCCCCCAGCCACCCGCGGCCTCAAACAAGGTGTTGATCTTGTCAGCAACGGTATCGGGAGAACCCACGACAAACACGTTATCAACCAACCACTCGAGATTCACATCCGCCGGGTTCGCTCCCTTGTCTTTGATAAAGCCATCCATCATCCCGAAACGCCACCATATCGGTATCAGATACCGCTCGAAGCAATAGCCAATCGGCCCCTCCATCACCAAGCGCTTCGCTTCTTTATCGGTATCGGCTACGAATACCGTTTGAGACACGGCATGATTGGCCCGATGGGGGGTGTACCCGGCCTTGTATGCCGCTTCGGAATACATATCCCAATGGCTTTTCAGCGCATCGAGGCCTGAATAAATAGACACCGGCTTAAATCCGCGCTCACCCGCAAGGCGCATTGACGGTGAATTGAAACTGAAACCGGTCACGGCGATATCAGGCTTTCCACCCCACGGGCTGAAGTCAGCCAACATATGTTGTTGGTCCTCAACGTTGTCGGCATGAGCTTCTTCCGGATAGCCAGCGTTCCAATATTTTCCCTCATGGAAAAACGGCTCACGCTTCCAGATTTTCTCCATGATATCCAGTGATTCGCGAACCATATCGTTCAGAAACTTTGTGTCCTCGCCACCTCTGATGCCATGAATATACGAGGATTGAGGATAGGCGCCGGCACCGATACCGAGGAAATAGCGACCTTCCAGAATCTGCGACAACCATCCGATCATGATGGCCAGTTTTGCAGGATGCTGATGCGGGAGGATATGCGCCATGGGGGCGAATTTGATCCTGCTTGTTTGTAGTGCAGCAGCCGCGATGATCAGCTCCGGGTTGGGAATATTTTCCCAACGTTGCGAGGCATGCTCGGAAATCATCATTGAGCTAAAACCTGCTTTATCAGCTGCTATAGCGCTCTGCACACCCCAATCGAATGTTTGCCGAGCGGTGCGCTCCGGCTTCATATATGGATGGAAAATAAGACCGGTTTCCATAGGCATGGTGTTTCTCTCCTCTCTCTTCTTATCGCTATTCTTAAGGTAAAACAGTCATACAGGAATGCGTATATCGCTGACGGTTGCCGCGCAAAAAACGCGACTCACAATGAATATCCTATACAAATATTGCCAAGTCAACAGCAACGTTGAACAACTCAAAAAACCTCATCGGCAGGCCCTGATGGCTCAGGAAAAAGCGATGATTGGTCGCTTCCATGCCGAGCGCAAGCACGAGGAATCCTGGTCGACTTTCTCAAATCAACATAGACGTTGAACAAACCTGAACGAGCAGTCGGCTACGCTGCCGAAACATCGCGGACTCTCTGTCTGAGCGCCTGCTTGTTGACCTTGGTGGCAGACATTGGCCAGCTTCCGGGCTCTACGAAATAGACTGCTCGAGGCACCTTGTAATTGGCTATCTGTCCTTTGCAGAACGCGATCAACTCTTCTGACGTCGCGGTGCACCCAGGCTGCAGTTCGACAAACGCCACCGGCACTTCATCCAGGCGCGGATCGGATCGGCCCACCACCTCCGCGTGCTTCACCGCTGAATGACTGCAGAGAAAAGCCTCCACCTCGATTGCTGCGACGTTCTCGCCGCCGACCTTAAGCATGTCCTTGAGCCGGCCATTGAATACCAGCCCGCCCTCCTCGTTAAACCGGTAAAGATCGCCCGTGTGCAGCCAACCTTGTCCGTCGATGGCCTGAGCGGTTTTTTCTTCATCACGGTAATACCCGGACATAACGCAATAACCCCGCACCAGGATCTCCCCTACCTTGCCCGGCAACACATCGTTGCCGGTGGAGGGGTCGACGATGCGCACCTCGATGCCGTCTGCTGGCTTGCCATGGCTGTTGGCACGCTGGGCAAGTGATTCGTCGGGAGAACTCAACGCGAAGATTCCAGCGGTTTCAGTCATCCCACAGGCCTGGATAGTCTCAGCCTGTGGCAACAATCTCTGCACTCGCTCTACCAAGGTTGGAGCCGTAATAAGAATGACGGTGCGCAGCATCTGCAATTGCTTGGGGTCGAACGAAGGATGGTCCAGCAAGGCCTGAACAACCGCTGGAAACCACGGCCAGATTGTCGTGACATGCTCGTCCATCATCATTTTGAGCGCGCGCCCCGGCTCAAAAAACGCATCAGTCAGATAAGTGCCAGCGGCGCCAATGGTGCCGATGAAGGGAGCAAGCGATCCGATATGAAACAAAGGCCCCCCACCCCATACGACGTTCCCCTCGCTCGCCGCAAACCGGGTGCGCGCACGCTCCACAGAACCTCGGGTAATGGCTTCGTGAGTCAACATGCAGCCTTTGGGATTGGCGGTAGTACCCGAGGTGTAGACCGTCAGCGCGATGTCACAGATGCGCACTCGCCTGCGTAAGTCATTCACATGTCCAGGCGACACATTTTCGATCAGCGTATCGAACTGATCACGACCCACGAACCCGGGTCGGTCGGTGCCACGCAACAACACCGCACAACGGAGATCCGGAGCCTCGGGCAAAGACAAACACGTGGCGTCGGGCGCTGTCGCCAGAGAAGGAAGTGCCGCACAAAAGAGCTCGGTGAAATCGACATACTCTTGGGCGTCGGCCGTAGTCAGTATTGCAGTCAGGCGGGCATTGCGGATGATAAAGCCGATTTCAGCGGCCTTATGGCGAGCATTCAACGGTACAGCAACGCAGCCGAGCATCGTCGTGGCGAAAAAACCTTCGGCGAATTCTATGCTGTTGGTCGACATCAGCCCGACGTTATCACCCGGCTTGATTCCCAGTGCCAAAAGCCCCTGAGCCGTTCTCACCGCCCCCTGCATCAGCTGCGCGTAGGTGCATCGGTGGCCAGGTAAAACCAACGCGGACCTGTTTGGGTGGAGATGGGCTGCACGCACCAATAAATCCCCGATCGGGGACACCTCACACCAGCCGTTGAAAAGCTCCATTGCTCTCTCCCCTTTCGAAGTCACCCCGCGTGTCGAGCTTGCGAGGTTTTCCGATTTTTTGTTTTATGAAGGTTGAAAAACAGGCACCGCTTGTTTTATTGACAAAGCACTATGCATAAAACGTCATCTAATAGACATGGAAACCGCGCCCACTTTTTCGGCCCAGATACCCGGCAGCGACCATCTCCTTGAGCAAAGGGGAAGGCCGATACTTGGAGTCATTGAACCCGTGATAAAACGCTTCGAGCACAGCCAGCAGGGTGTCGAGACCAATCAGGTCAGCCAGGGCCAACGGGCCTAATGGCTGATTGCAGCCTAGTTGCATGCCGGTATCGATATCTTGTGCCGACGCCACTCCTTCCTGCAGAACAAAAATAGCCTCATTGATCATGGGGCACAAAATACGATTTACCGCAAAGCCAGGGCTGTTTTCCGCTGAAATGGCGACCTTGCCTATACGCTCGGCAAAAACCAGTATCTGGGCATAAGTCTCTGCGGAAGTCTGCAGCCCTTTGACGACTTCGAGCAAGGTCATGACCGGGACAGGATTGAAAAAATGCAGGCCAATGAAACGAGCTGGCTGGCGCATCACTGCCGCCAGCTCCGTGATCGACAGCGACGAGGTATTACTGGCAACCAGGCAGTCGGCGCTGATGTGCATATCGATCTGCTTGAGGATACGAAGCTTCAAGCCGAGATTTTCGGTTGCCGCTTCGATAACCAGATCGACAGCTCCGAGCGCCTGATAGTCCAGACTGGTACTGATTCTGCCAAGGATCTGCTGTTTACCGGACTCATCGATCAAGCCTTTCTTTATCTGGCGGTCCAGGCTGGAGCAAATACTCATTTTGGCGCCCGACAGAGCGTCTTCGGATACATCCACCAGAACCACCGACAAGCCCGCTGCAGCACTGACCTGGGCAATGCCGCAGCCCATGATACCGGCGCCAATGATGCCAACCGTGTTGATTGCCATGAGTCAGAGTCCACGCCAGACGGGTTTACGCTTTTCAACAAAGGCGTTACGTCCTTCCAGACGGTCTTCGCTGAATGCGTAAGCCTCAATCGGTTCGTAACGCGTGCTCAACGCCGTTTCCAATGACGACTCAAGCCCTTGCCAAGCCGCAACCTTGGCCGCCTGATTAGCCAACGGAGAGGCCAGAACGATTTTCTCGGCCCAACGCGCCGCCGCAGATTGCAGCTCCTCGAACGGGACCACTTCATTGATCAACCCGTGCTGAAGCGCTTCGCCAGCTGGCATACGCTCACCCGTGAGGATCATTGCCATCGCGACACGCGGTGGAAGTTGACGCATGGTCCGATGAAGAACACCACACTCGCCAATAATTCCAGCCTTGGTTTCCGGTACAGCAAAGAGCGCTGATTGCGCCGCGACAATAATATCCGCACACAACGCCAACTCAAAACCGCCCCCCAGGACATAGCCCTGAACAGCCGCGATCAGTGGTTTATTCAGCTTCACTAGCGGCCCGCCGACACCGGTCAGCCCCCCGCCAAGTGCCATGCGCGAAGGCCTCTCGGCACCGCCACTGACATCAGCTCCCACGCAAAAGGCTTTTTCACCTTCAGCGGAAAGTACTGCCACCCATATTTCAGGATCCCGGTTGATCTCGTTCCAGGCGTCGTTCAGCGCCTGGTCCATCTCGCTGTTGATTGCGTTTAGCGACTTGGGGCGGTTGAGCCGAACATGGGCAACATGCCCCTCACAAAAAAATTCGATATCTGACATGAGTGCTTCTCTATAGATGGGGGTCAAGCGCGTCCGATCGGATTCGCTTCTTTAACGTGGAAATCTTTCGATCCGGCGTTGCATAAAACCCGCTTTTTGAAGCGCCATTCGCCATCGACTTTTACCACCTCATCGCGATATTGCCCCCAGACATGGCTGTCTGGGCGTTCGCGGCTGTAGCGGTGCCACGCATACACAATCGAACGCACGCGGGCAGAGGTTTCGTCGATGAATTCGATTTTGATATTCGAGACATGATGGCTGGTGCCAACAAAGTAGGTACCGATGCCTTCCAGCGTTTTGGCATAGGCCTGCCGCCCTACCGCACCGAAATTGGGGGCGTAGCTGACTTCGCAATCGTCGATGAACAGCTCGCACAGCGCCTGGGGATGATTCATGTCCAGGTGAAAGGCATAGTCGTAAATCAAAGTCTTGATGTCATCGGCCGCCCGGAGGCGGCGCACTTCAGCGTAGATCTCTTGCACATCAACAGGCTCGTTCATCATTCAGGCTCTTGTAGTCAACACTAGAGTTGATGATAGGATCAGTCAACACCAGCGTCAACAGCCAGACAGCCTGTTTTCAACAAACGAGTTGATTGCCCTTCAACAAATCAACATCTGCGTTGACATATCGAAAACGAGATCGCATGCTTGTTTTCACAAGCCGCTTTCCCAGGAGAACAATAATGAAATTCAACTTGATGCAGACCGGCGTTATTGGCCGCCGCTATGAGATAGAAGCAGGCATGGCCGGACAGCGCCCCGAGCTTTACCAGCGATTCCTTTCAGAAGTGAAGGATTACGTTCGCCTTGCGGACGACCTTGGCTTTGCCGGCTATTGCCAGCCGGAACATCACCTGCAGATCGAAGGGTTCGAGATTAACAATCACCCTGGCATGTTCAGCCTGTTTGTCGGCATGCACTCGAAACGTCTCAAAGCGGGAATCATGGGCTACACGCTGCCTACTCATAACCCGGTGCGTATCGCCGAAGAAATAGCCACCCTCGATCACATGTTGCAGGGCCGCCTATTCGTCGGTTTTACCCGCGGTTATCACGCTCGTTGGGTGGATTCCTACGCCGCCATTCGAGGTGTCTCGGCCACCACCGTCGACATGGTCAAGTCCAAGGACGCCATGGACGAGCTCAACCGCGAGATTTTCGAAGAGTCGCTGCAAATCATTAAAAAAGCCTGGACTAACGACGTGTTCAGCCACAAGGGCAAGCACTGGGAGTTCCCGCCTAATGGCGGCTCTGCCGGTCATCCTGCGTATGCCGAATTCGGTAAAGGTATGGACAAGGATGGCATTGTTCGTCAGATCGGGATTGCGCCTCTGTGCTATCAAAAGCCACACCCGCGCATTTACGGAGGTTTTGCCGGCAGCATGAAAACTGTCGACTTCTGGGCCCGCGAAGGCGGCAAACCCATTGTGCTGTCGGGCGATCTGGACTTCTGTGAAGCACTCTGGAAACGCTACGCAGAAAGCGCCAAGCAAGCGGGCAACGAAGTTGCACGCGAAGAAGTCGCTGCCTGGGGCGGCTTCTTGATGTTGACCAATGACAAAGCCAAGGCTCGTGATCTGATGGCCGAGCACCAATGGTTTTGGGACAAGTGGTTCATTCCGTTTGGTCAGCGCATGCCCAACGTCCTGATCGGTTCAGCAGATGAAATTGCAGATCGCATCGGCGAAGCCCATGACCGATTAGGTTTCAACGAATTGTTCCTTATGTTCGGACAGGGTCACCTCAACCCTGACCAGAATAACGAGGAGCTTGAAAAATTCGCGAGTCTGGTGGCCCCCCGCTTCGCGACCAAGGGCGCGGACGGAATACTTGCCTGAGTCTTCGTTCTTTACCCGGCGCCTGACCGGCGCCCGGGCCTTTACACATTTTGCCGTTTCGAGGATCAGCCATGACAACGAATACACAACATGAACCCAGTGAACAAATGGACCCGAAGCGTTTTCGCCAGGTACTTGGCCAATACCCCACCGGGGTCTGTGTGATTACCGCGATCCAGGAAGACAAGGAACCTGCCGCCATGGTTGTCGGCTCCTTCACCTCGGTCTCACTGGATCCGCCACTGGTAGCCTTCCTGCCCGACCGCACCTCTTCAAGTTGGCCCAAGATCCAGGGCGCGGGTAAATTCTGCGTGAACATCCTGGGTGCTGACCAAGAGGACGTTTGCCGACGCCTGGCTTCCAAGGCTGCGGACAAATTCATCGGGACCCTTTATCGACTTTCCCCGCTGGGCTCTCCGATCATTGAGCAGAGCGTCGCCTGGATAGATTGCGATCTGCAAGCGATTCACGAGGCGGGCGATCACTACATTGTCATCGGCCGGGTCCACGACTTGCAGATCGAACAGGGCGGCCTGCCGCTGGTTTTTTTCCAAGGCAGCTACGGGCAGTTTTCTCCATTGGGGCTCGCGACGGTGCAAGAGCGCAGCGCAACCCGCGTCTAAGGCGAAACCTGGCAATTCATGGTTGAGGTATTGAAATGTCCGATGAGCAAGAGGCTCGTGCATCCTTGAGTATTAGCGGCGTGATCGCAACGATCACGCTGACCAGGCCGACTGCCTATAACGCGATCGACATCGATATGGCCCTCAGGTTGAAACATCTGGCACTGGAGGTTGAATCGCGCGAAGACATTCGGGTCCTGGTGATAGGCGGCGCAGGCAAGTCATTTTGCGCAGGCGGTGATCTGGATTTCTTCGTGCGTCATGTCGATGATCTCGCACCGCCCATTACACAACTGCTCAGCGACTTGAATGCTTTTCTGCTGGTGCTGCACAGGATGCCAAAACTTGTACTGACCAGTGTTCAGGGGGTGGCCGCAGGCGCAGGATTCTCGCTGGCATTCATGGGGGATTTTTGTGTCGCTGCCGATAACGCGAGACTGCGCCCGGCCTATATTCAAATCGGTTTGTCACCCGATGCTGGCGGTACCGCCGGTGTGGTTCGGGCCGTGGGTCCAAGGCGAGCCATGCAGTTGTTCCTTGGCGAACAAGAGATCGGTGCACAACAAGCGATGCAGTGGGGTCTGGTCGCCAAAGTAGTGCCGACCCTGGAACTGGAGCAGCAGACCCGCGCCTTTGCCCTGCATCTTGCACAGTGGGAACCCACAGCAGCGGTCGCAACCAAACGGCTGATAGGGCAATCAGCCAACACAGGGTTGCAAGCTCAGCTCGGGGAGGAGTTAAAGGCAGTGGTCGATTGCATGAAAGTGGAAACTTTCAGAAGCCGGCTGCAGCACCTGCGGCAAAAGCGCAAGGGTTGATCAATGAACCACCGGCTCGCTGCGAGCCGGTCAGGGGTGGGGGTACGAGCCGCCTCAGACGCGCATGCCATCGAAGAAAATCCGTGAAAAAGTGCGTGCGATCTCTGCTGCGCCATATTTGCCGTCTGGCTTGTGCCACCGATGAGTCCAGTTGAGCATGCCGAATATGGCATTCGCCGCGAGCACAGGCACGATGTCGTCGCGCAGCAATCCTTTGGCGATCCCCTGTGTAATCAAACTCATCGCTGCTTTCTCGAAACGATGGGTTTGCTGTGCCATGTCCTGGGCCCAATTACTCCCCTCTTCCGCGACAATATGCATTTGCTCTTGAATGTAGACGTACATGTACGGGTAGCATTCGTCGTAGGACGTCATCAGCAGCTCGATGAGCTTCTCGAGCTTCTGGACGGGGTCGAGCGAGCGCATCCGCAGCAAACTCTCGACTTCGGCAATATTCTTGTCGACCGAACTTTTTATGACTTCCTTGAAGAACTCATCTTTGCTACCGATGTAGTAGTAGACGCTCGCACGGTCCAGATTTGCGCTTTTGGCAATGTCGTTCAGTGTGGTGGCTTTATAGCCTTTGTCCTTGAACAACATGGCGGCCACTCGCACCAACTCGTCGCGCTTGAGCTTGTATTCGACGCTGCCGTCGGCCAAGGCAGCCTTGCGACGGCGAGAAATGTTACTTGTATCGCCCATAAAACCAGTTGCTCCTGTGGTGTGACCCATCGCAGTGACGAGGTGACTTGTTATTTCGGTGCGCCACTATCTGGCACATGGCGATTATTTTAGCACCGATGGCTCAGCCTCTTCAGCGTGGCATTCAAGGTACGTCTACTGATCCGAACGCTGTGTCGTGGTCAGCGGCGTCGTGGGTTCCACTCGATAATGCTGCATGGCCTGTTTAAGTCCGACCTCCTGAATCCATTGTTTGAGTTCAAGCACCGGGACAGAGAAGTGCAGCAAGGTATCCATTTCAGCCACGCCGGCACTTGCAGCGCGAAAGCCCATCGCATCGGCTGCCCGATTGATCGACAGCTTTTTGATCCGCAAAACCTCCGGCGCGATCATTGCAATCCGACCCGCCAGGTCCTCGACAACAGCAATCAAATCGCTTGCCGGCACGCAATGATTGGCCCAGCCCCATTCCACCGCGGTGGGACCATCAATGCTATTACCCGGTACAAATGCGAACTCCTTGGCCCGCTTCGGCCCTACCAATGGCACCCAAAGTGGCGCGATATAGCCACCGCCGATAGGCACCGTCGGCTCACTGATGCGCGCATTATCAGCAACGATGGTGATATCCGCATAAACACACATTTGTGTTGCGCCGGCAGCGCAGTAACCATGCACTGCAGCAATGATAGGTTTAGGATGGTCCCACATAGCCAGAAAGCGGTTCAGGTTGCGCTGTAAGCGCTCTCGGTCGCTGACGGCATCCTTGGCACTGGTGAGCTTGCCGACTTGATTCAGATCATAGCCGGAGGAAAACCCGCGACCTTCCCCTCGAATGGCGATCACCGGACCACCAATGGTCTCAAGTAAACGCAGGGCATCGGAAAACTCGTCAAGTAACTCGTTGGACAACGCATTGGCCTTGTCGGGCCGATTCAGAATCAGCCAGGTCAGTGGACCTTTTTGCTCTAATCGAATAGTCCGGTAATCAGGAAATTTTACGTCAGTCGGTTCAGTCATTTCTGTTTCTCATCCATGCCGTTCAAACGTGCCTCGCCTATCAACCCTAACCTTCATTACTGAAGGCAAAGCGTCATTGAGCCAACATACCGGCGTCGACCAGGTACTCACTGCCGGTGATATATGAAGCCTCATCCGAGGCCAGAAACAGCACCAGATTGCTGACTTCCTCAGGCTTGGCAATGCGTCCCAACGGTATCTGCGCCAACGCGTCGCCCCCCTGATCATCGGTCGCTTCAACCATCATCGGGGTCTGGATGAAACCAGGATGCACAGAGTTCACCCGGATGTTGCGCGGGCCGTACTCAATCGCAGCAGCCTTGGTCATGCCCCGAACGGCAAATTTGCTGGCCACGTAAGCCAGACTGGGAAAGCCGTAATTAGCGGCCATACCGGCAATCGAGGAAATATTCACGATGGAGCCCACCCCTGCTTCCAACATCGAAGGGATGACCGCTTGCATGCCGTAGAACACCGCATGTTGGTTGACCGCACAGACTTTTTGGTAATCTTCCGCCGTCAGTTCCACGGTCCGTGCAACGGGTCCAAGAATGCCAGCGTTGTTGACTAGAACCGTAATCGGACCAAATCGCGATACGCCCTGAGCCACGACACTGGCCCACTCATGGACATTGGAGACGTCCTGACGAACGAACAACGCATTGTCGGCACCCAGTTCGTTCATCAAGGCCAAACCGCGCTCTTCGTTAAGATCAGTAATGATGACCTTTGCACCCTCACGAACAAATCGTTGAGCATGAGAGGTTCCCATGCCACGAGCTGCACCCGTTATTAACGCAACTTTATTGACTAGCCTGCTCATTGGACTTCCTTTTTATTATCGTGTGATTGACATGCCGCCCGCGCTTCCACAGCCCCCATCAGGGAGCGAGGAAGGTTTCATAGGCATGGACCGTGTCCATGTATTCGCGGATTCGTTTGATTTTGCCGTCGGCCAATTCAATGGCCATGTGCAGCTTATTGTCATACACGCGGCCATTGACCAGTTCAGCGCGACACTCGACTTCCACAGCGACGCGATCATTTTCGGCAATCATGCTAATGGGTCTGGCAGGCAACGCTCCCCCTTTATAAACAGCAGTAATACCTGCAAGCAGCGCGCACATTTGCTGACGATCATAAGTACCCGACAAACCTTCCAGGCTACCCGCGACCCACCAGCTAAAATCCTCATGAAAAAAAGCGGAAATGTCCGCCACGTTTCCGGTGGAGAAAACTTCCAGAAAATCACTCACTAGCTTTTTGCAGTCTTCAGGGCTCATAGACGC
Source organism: Pseudomonas sp. ASL3 (assembly GCF_056680425.1). Classification (NCBI taxonomy): domain Bacteria; kingdom Pseudomonadati; phylum Pseudomonadota; class Gammaproteobacteria; order Pseudomonadales; family Pseudomonadaceae; genus Pseudomonas; species Pseudomonas sp. ASL3. The sequence continues at coordinate 2,971,891 of NZ_CM155281.1, forward strand.
TCTACTCTCGTTATCTATCTATCGTGACCACACTAAAACGGGCACCCATCGAGGTTTATTCAGTCAGTTATAAACAATCACGCCACGGAGGTTTCTACCCGCTCGCAGATCGTCATAACCTTGGTTGACCTGATCGAGGGTGTAGGTTCGAGAAATCACCTCGTCCAGGTTGAGACGCCCGCCCATGTACATGCGCACCATCTTCAAAATGTCCCAACTGGGTGAGACAGCACCGAACATTGACCCCTGAATTCTCTTTTGCTTGAGTGTCAGATCAAAAATGGAAAGTTTAAAATCGACATCGGTGGCGCGGCCCAGCGACGTGCAAACGACGATGCCATTCTTGCCTACCGACTCCAAAGCCTGCTGCAAATGTTGCGGCCTAAGTGTGCCCAAGGTAATGGCGGTGGAATCGGCACCGTGACCATCGGTTAATTGTTTTGCCAGCTCTGTCGCTTCTTCGATACTGGCAACGCCATGAGTTGCGCCTACTCGCATGGCCTGGTCGCGCTTGGTGTGTACCGGGTCCACTGCAATGATGTACAAGGCTCCTGCATGCGCCGCGCCCTGCACGGCGAAGTTGCCGACACCCCCGCAGCCCATCACGATCACCGTCTGGCCAGGCTTGACTTGAGCCGAGTTGACGGTCGCCCCCCAGCCTGTGTTGACCCCACAGCCGATCAAGCAGGCTTTTTCCAGAGGTACGTCTTTGGGAATTTTTACTGCTGACGTTACCGATACAGTTGAATACTCACTGAAGGTTCCAATGCCGCACCACTGGCCGACGGGTCTGCCTTCGTAGGAGAGACGGAAACTGCTCGAATCCTCGAAGCGGGACCCCATGCTGAAGTTATCGGTCAGCACACACAGGTTCTGGTGCCCGGTCGCGCAATAGCGGCATCGCCCACACCCGGGAAGACAGGAAAGCACCGCGTGATCGCCGACTTCCCAACCCGCGGTATCAGGCCCGACCTCGACGACAACGCCCGCGCCTTCGTGCCCGCCACACATTGGCAGCATGCCGGCTGGAAGGTCGCCGGAAGTCAAATGCTCATCAGAAAGACACAGACCACTGGCCACCATTTTCAGGGTGATTTCGCCGCTACGGGGCGGTTCGAGATCCACTTCGACAACGTCGTACGCTCCAGGCACCTGTTGAATGATCGCGGCACGCGTTTTCATTGCACTTCCTCGGTTTTTATTTTTAGGGTTGAACTCGGTTTGTGCATGCCCCTGAACCGGGTCTCAACGGCAGGCTGCGCTCGGCAGTTCGCAGACCACTTTGCTAAGCCAGGTGACCGTCGGCAGCGACTCAAGCTGATCTTCGTAGACCCAACAGGCCTCATCATTTTCCCAGTTCAGTTGAACATTCTCGGTCAAGCTTTCGAAATGAAAGGCATGTACGCACCAGCAATTGCCATCGCCGTCGTGCATATTCACAACGGCCGCGCTGCCCTGACGCAAGCTGGTTGCACTGATCCCCAGCTCTTCCTGAATTTCCAGTAATGCATGGCCCAGGGGATCGGCCCCCGCGGGCAAGAAGCCAGTCACACAATGCCACTGCCCCACATCTCCGCGGACCAGCGCACTGCGCCGAAACAAGCCAAGCCGCCCACGATGGGTCAATACGGCTGCGATCACTTCAAAGCCCGCATCGGGCCGCACCGTGGCGGCAGATTTATTTTCGTTGTGCATGACGCTTCTCCCCTTTCGGCACCACGAATGATCACCTGGCAACCACGATGCTACGCAGAAACAGACCTGTCAACGACAAAGTTGATAGTCCGTTTCTTGTGCCGATGATTATTCAACAAACAGTCAACCATTGTGTTGACCAAGAATCCAAGCCATGACAATCTGATGTCCGGCAATACGTGTCGGACGATAGTGACCACGCGCCTGCTCTTCGCTGATCATCACGCAGCACACCAGGATGAAGAGCAGTAGCGGCCGGCCTCATGGCATTTGGAGATAATAAAAATGAACCCAAGCCAACACCTGCTCATCATTGGAAATGGCTGTGCAGGCACTGAAACTGCGTTCGCGGCGCGCTTGAATGGCTGGAGCGGTCCCATCAGTCTGGTGGGTGACGAACCGCTGTCTCCCTACCACCGCCCGCCTCTTTCCAAAGCTTATTTAATGGGCGAAACCAGTGCCGAATCACTCAGCCTGCGCGGGGCGATGACGTACGACAAGGAACGCATAACGTTGCTGAGCGGCCGCCGTGCCATGCACCTCGATCGAAAAAATCGCAGCGTGGCGCTATCCGATGGCAGCGTGCTGAGCTACGACAGGCTGGTCCTGGCCATGGGCGGGCGGCCCCGGCCACTCCCAGCAGCTGAAGAATTTCACGGACAGGTCGGTAACTTTCATTATTTGCGCACGCATGCCGATGCCGATGCGATCCGGGGCAACTTCGGGGTCGGTCGCAACCTGGTCATCATCGGTGGTGGCTATATAGGCCTGGAGGTGGCAGCGGCGGCGATAAAGTCCTCCATGAACGTCATTGTTCTCGAAGCAGCCCCCCGGGTTCTGGCACGAGTGACAGCGCCGCCGGTTGCGGCTTTTTACGAAACCATTCATCGGCAGGCGGGTGTGGATATCCGCACAGGCGAACAGGTGGAGCGACTTGAGTGCTCGGCAGACGGGCGACGCATCATCGCAGTGTTGTGTACCAACGGTGTTCGTCTGCCGACCGATCTGGTAGTCGCCGGTATTGGTTTACTGCCCAATAGCCAACTGGCCAGCGATGCCGGTCTGCTGGTCGAAGACGGCATCGTGGTTGACGCAGAGCTACGCACCAGCGATGAAGCCATCATGGCCATTGGCGACTGCGCGCGCTATTACAGTCTGATCTATGAGCGCAGCGTGCGTATCGAGTCGGTACCCAACGCGCTGGAGCAAGCCCGCAAGGCGGCAGCCATTTTGTGCGGCAAGCCGCCACGCGTCGACGCTGCGCCATGGTTCTGGTCAGATCAATATGACCTGAACCTGAAAATGGTTGGCCTCTCCCAGAATTACGATCAGTTGGTGATGCGCGGCTCTCCATCACAACGATCCTTCAGTGCCTTTTATTTATCGGGAAATCGTGTGCTGGCGGTCGACACCGTCAACCGACCGCTCGAATTCAACTTATCCAAACAACTTATCAGCGGCCGCCAACCGGTAGACCCCCTACAGCTGGCCAATGACGATATCCCGTTGAAGCAGCTTGTCAGCCTCATGAAATGATTACCGACGCTTAGCCAATAAGCCGGCCAGACCCACCTGTATGGAGAACAATAATAATGCCCAAGGCAACATTCATTTCACCCGATGGCTCCTGCGACGAGCTTGATATTGCCAACGGAACAAACCTCATGCGAGCGGCCGTTGCCAACGGTATCCACGCAATTGTCGGTGACTGTGGCGGAAGCGCGGCATGTGCTACCTGCCATGTTTATGTGCAGACGCCGTTCCTGGATCGTCTGCCACCGATCAGCGCTACCGAAGATCAACTATTGGAATCAACGTCCTCGCCACGCCTGGAAAATAGCCGGTTGAGCTGCCAGATCCTGATGAGTCCAGAACTGGACGGAATCAGCATCGAAATCGCGGAAACCCAGTGGTGAGTTGCGAACGCTGTGAACTAGAGGCGAGGAGTCCGGCATGAGAATGACAGGAAAGGTTGCACTGATATCAGGCGGTGCCCGGGGCATGGGCGCAGCCCACGCACAAGCAATCGTTGCTGCAGGTGGCAAGGTAGTGATCGGCGATCTATTGGACGAACCCGGTAAGGCGCTGGCAAAAGAGTTGGGTGTGGAGAACGCCGTCTATGTGCACCTTGATGTCACTGACTTGGCCAGTTGGGAAGCTGCGGTGACGCTGGCCCGAGAACAGTTCGGCAAGCTGAACGTGCTGATCAATAACGCCGGAATCGTTAACTTCGGTAGCGTGATCGATTACAGCCTTGAGGACTGGAACTTGATCATCGGGGTCAATCTGACCGGGCAATTTCTGGGGATAAAAGCAGCCACACCGCTGCTTCTAGCGTCAGCCCCTTCGTCAATCATCAACATCTCATCTACCGCAGGCATGCAAGGGATTGCCGAACTGCATGGCTATACAGCGTCCAAGTTCGGTGTCCGCGGCCTGACCAAGTCGGTAGCGCTGGAGCTGGCCAGTCGCAATGTCAGGGTTAATTCGGTTCACCCCGGAACCATTGCCACACCCATGAATGCAGGTCTGGATGTCGCCGATTTCAACCCTATGGGAAGAATGGGCGAGTGTGCGGAAGTGTCCAAACTCATCATTTACCTGGCCAGCGACGAGTCAAGCTTCGTGACCGGCACAGAGTTTGTTATCGATGGCGGCGAGCTCGCGGGTACAGGTCCACTCAAGAGCAAATAGTGCCACGACGGTCGTGCCAGACATTCGGCATCTCTGGGGCACGACACCTTACCAACAATAAAAATAGCGACTCTCGAGGTTACGTATGGCAACTGTTGAAACACCTATCCCTACCGCGAGCACCAAGTTGAAGGTGCCATTACCCGCTAACGTTCCGGCCGATCGAGTGGTGGACTTTGACATGTTCGATCCACCGGGCATTGATGAGGGACTGCACACCGCGTGGAAAGGGCTACAAGCTCCGGGAATGGCAGATTTGGTATGGACACCCTTCAATGGCGGACACTGGATCGCCACGCGTGGGAAATTGATCAAGGAGATGTTCCTCGACCATGAGCACTTCTCAAGCGAATGTCCTTTTCTACCCAAGGAAGCGGGCGAACAGTACAGCTTCATTCCCACTTCGATGGACCCGCCTGAACAACGTCCCTACCGTCGTGTACTCAATGAAGGGATTGGGCCAAAGGTCATCAGTCGTATCGAAGGCTCTATCAAGAATCTCGCCTGTCAGCTGATCGATGACATCAAACTCCGAGGCCACTGCGACTTCACGAAGGAGTACGCAGAGATTTTTCCGATCCACATCTTTCTGATGCTGGTGGATCTTCCCCTCGCAGACGCCCCCCGACTTAAATATATCGGCGACCAAATGACCCGGCCCGACGGAACCATGGGGATGGGCGAAGCGATACAGCAGTTCTTTGATTACCTCTCACCCTTTATCGACAAGCGCATGCTTGAGCCTGGCGATGACGCTATCAGCGCGATTGTTCAAAGCAAGGTGAACGGGCGCGACTTGAGCAAGGACGAGGCACTAAAAATATGTGGCCTGGTGCTGCTCGCCGGGCTCGACACTGTGGTCAACTTTTTAAGTTTCAGCATGCATTTCCTGGCGCAAAATCCGGCACAACGGCAATTGCTCATTGATGACCCTGAATTGATCCCTGTGGCAACCGAAGAGCTTCTGCGCCGTTTCGGGCTCGTTGCCGACGCACGACTGATCAAACGCGAGATCATCATTGACGGTGTTCAGCTGAACGTGGGCGACATGGTAGCGCTGCCGACCATGCTATTCGGTCTCGACGATCGCGAACATGCTTGCCCGATGCACGTGGACTTCGCCCGCAAAGAGATTAATCACATTACGTTTGGCCATGGCGTTCACCATTGCGCCGGCGCGCATCTGGCACGACTGGAAGTACAAACGACACTACGAGAATGGCTGTCGCGCATTCCCGAGTTCGAGATCGCCGCGGATGCAACGATTGGCTATCAAGCTGGAATTGTCGGCGCCATGACTACCCTTCCTTTGACGTGGAAATAAAATCCCGAGGCTGGAGCCCATCCCATGAGTATTGACAAAATCCTGGTGGAACTTCGCGGGCATACTGCCCTGCTGACGATCGCCAACCCGCCGGCTAACACATGGGATATTCAATCCCTGTCCCGACTTGAGACACTCATCAAGCAACTCAATCAAGATAAGAACATTTACGCATTGGTCATTACTGGCCAGGGCGAAAAATTCTTTTCGGCAGGTGCAGACCTGAACCAATTTGCCGACGGCGATAAACACGCAGCTAAAGAGATCAGTTACGTGTTTGGCCGGGCGTTTGAAGCCTTGTCGACGTTTCGCGGTGTTTCTATAGCGGCCATCAACGGCTATGCCATGGGCGGCGGTCTGGAGTGCGCACTGGCCTGCGATATCCGTATCGCGGAAGAACATGCCCAGATGGCGTTACCGGAAGCGAAAGTCGGGCTGCTGCCTTGTGCTGGCGGGACACAAAACTTGCCATGGCTGGTGGGCGAAGGTTGGGCTAAACGCATGATCCTTTGTGGCGAACGAATTAGCGCACAGAAAGCCGAGAAAATTGGTTTGGTTGAAGAAGTGGTTCCACGAGGCGAGTCACTTGCTTTCGCCTTGAGCCTGGCCGAAAAAGTTGGCGAGCAAAGCCCCTCCTCTGTCAGCCGTTGCAAACGCCTGGTGATGAACGCACGGGTGTCGCCGCAATCAGATGGCTGGAACAAGGAACGACAATTGTTCCTTGAGCTCTTTGATACACATGATCAAAAGGAGGGTGTCACTGCATTCCTGGAAAAACGACGCCCAGACTGGCTCAATGCTTGATTCACGCGATTCTATTGGCTCGACCCGTTCAGAAATGGGGGTGGCATCTGCGTTGTCCAGATGCCTCTCATCAAACAGCCAGTAACTTGTTGAAATATAATAAGTTGATTTTCGAAAATCTGTAGGAGCTGACTTGTCTGCGATCGGCTGCGAAGCAGTCGTAAATGGGCTGGACACGATATCGCTGGAAGGTCCTTCGGCCCTTATCGCAGACAAAACTACGCGTCCCGGTCTCTCCTACGCCCTCCGGGCAGAATCGGGACCGAGTTTGCTGTGCGACAGCGCAGCGTCGAATACAGGGCGGGGTGCTCATATACGGAATGGCCGACTTCATACCGCATACACCGACTTCAAATCAGCAAAGCCTTTGATCTCGATAGGATTGCCCGAGGGATCGAGGAAAAACATCGTCGCCTGTTCACCAGGCTCTCCGGAAAAACGAATAGTCGGCGCAAGTACAAACTGAAGTTCGCTATCGATTAAACGCTCTTTCAAAGCCAGCCAATCCGGCATTGCCAGGATCACCCCCAGGTGGGGCATGGGGACCTTGTTGGGCAAGCCATTGTTTCGCAGCCGTCAGCGTGGCCTCCAGGTCCTGTTTGACCACAGCAAACAATACGTCGACATGTGCACTGTTGTTATCGTTAATGGCCAATTCGATTTGCAGAGCTGTTTCGGCAAAGCGCCTGGCGCCTAACGTACCAAGGGTTCCCCGCAGCGTATGGAATTGACTCGCCGCATCACGGCTCCGCCCTTCTTGCCATGCAGTCTGTGCGTCGGTGATGGGTGCGATTCCGTTATCTACAATCGTCTTGATCAAGGTAACCAGGGTGTCAAAAAAGGCTGGGTTGTTCTTGGCGAGGGCGAGCAACGGTCCAATTTCAAAGCTCGTAAGATCGTCAACCAAAGACGTCGAAGCGGTTGCCGTTAGCGCATTTGATGCATCGGTGACAGTCGGCACATGCTGACGGATGATGGCCAGCATCTGCTGGACATCCATGGGTTTGGCGATAAAACCATCCATACCGGCCGTTACGCACTGCTCACGTTCCGACTCCAACACCCCGGCAGTCATGGCTAATATTGGCACTGCCAAGTGCAATTCATTACGGATAACACGGGTGGTGGTAAAACCATCCATAACCGGCATTTGCACATCCATTAGCACGACCTGATAACGCTGCGGATCGGCACGCAACTTGTCGACAGCCTGCTGGCCATTGTCGGCGACCTCCACGACCGCGCCGGCTTGTTCCAGCATGCGCGTGGCCACGAACCGATTCAGGGCATTGTCTTCCACCAGCAGCAAGAGCACGCCATCCAGCTGACGTGATGGTAAGTTCTCGCGATCGAATGGGACGGACATCTGCGGATGTATTCCCACTGTCAGCGCTTCATGCAGCGTATCGAACAGATTTGAACTGGTGACGGGCTTGAGCAGGATTGCATCGATTTCTGCCGACCCAGGCTCCTGCATGAGCTTGCCCTGTTCAAAGGCATTCACCATGATAATAACGGGCAGCGTGTACGTAGGTAGTACCTCCCGGATCCCCTGAAGAGTGTCGAGTCCATCCAGGCCCGGCATCTGCCAGTCCACCAAAACTGCGTCGTAGAACTCGCCGCGGCGTTCAAGCGTACGCACCTGTTCGACAGCCCGCTCGCCTGACTCCACACCATCAGCTTGCCAGTTCCAGCCAACAATCGTTTTGCACAAGTACTCGCGGCTGGTCGCGTTGTCGTCTACAACCAAAATGCGTAGATCGCCCAAGGTGTTTTGTGATCGTTCGGTGCTTTCAATTGAGTTGCTTTGCCGAAGTGGAATAGTCACCTGGAACTCACTACCGATGCCGACTGAACTCTCCATGGTGATCGCTCCCCCCATTAGAGAAACCAAACGCTTCGAAATGGTCAGCCCAAGGCCGGTACCACCAAAACGACGGGTGATGGAGGTGTCTGCCTGGGAAAACGGTGAAAACAAACAAGCTTGTTGTTCGTCCGTCATACCAATACCGGTATCGCGCACCCGAAAGCACAAGTGGACGATCTCCTCCTCGGTCCCCTTCCGCTGCACGAGCACAACAACTTCCCCACGCTCGGTGAACTTAATGGCATTGCCCACCAGGTTGACCAACACTTGCTGCAACCGCTGTGCATCTCCGATGAAAGCGTGCGGCACATCAGGCTCGACGCCGATCACCAACTCCAGATCTTTGTTGACTGCATTGATAGACATAATGGTCGCCAGCGCATTGAGCACATCACTCAACTGGAACGGGACGGGGGTAATCTCTATGTGCCCGGCCTCTATTTTGGAAAAATCCAGAATGTCATTCAAAATATCAAGCAAGGACTCTCCAGCGGCCTGCAACATCTGCAGGTATTTGCTCTGATCGATGGATAAAGACGTGTTGGCCAGCAGATGCGTTATGCCCAACACGGCATTCATCGGCGTGCGAATTTCATGGCTCATGTTGGCAACAAACTCACTCTTCGCCTGACTGGCAACCTCGGCGCGATCCTTGGCAATCAGTAGCTGGGCAGTACGCTCGGCGACCTGCAGTTCCAGGCTGGCGTTCAGCGACAGTATCCGAGACTCGTTGGCCTTTTGCTGGCTGATGTCACGAATCGTTTGCGCTACCGCCGTCACTTTACCGCCAGCCTCACGGATGGGCGAAACGGCGATAGAGACATCCACGATCGAGCCATCGCGGCGACGTCGCGTTGTGGCGAAGTGGGGTACCGCCTCACCCTGCTCAATGGCCGTCGTCAGGCGCAACTGTTCCGTCAATAGCTCCGGGGAACCCATCAACGCGGCTATCGGGCTGCCCACTGCTTCATCTTCACTGTAGCCAAACATGCGCTGTGAGGCCTCGTTCCAACTGAGCACATAGCCGTGCGATGTTGTGCCCACGATGGCATCGCTAGAGCTGGCGACGATGGCAGCCAGACGACTTTGCTCCATCATTATTTGCAACTGACGTCGGGTACTCAGTCCATACAGGTAAAGAAAACCGGCGGCGATGCTGGAGATGATCAGCATGGTAAACAGGGTAATCTGTCTCGAACGGGCCACACTCTCGGTGATCGCCATGTCGCTGACAGCAGTGAGGACAATCAGATGGTGCTCTGAATCGTCCCCGCCCAGAACCTCGTCGTGGTGCACCACATGCAGCAAGTTACCCTCCTGGCTAATCCAGCGTTGGACTGGACCTTCCTCACCAGGACCAGACGGGGTCACGGCCTTGAACTCATCCTGCCAGCGATAGAGCTTGCCCAGATCGAAGCTATAGGTGCGATCCGAATTCGGGTGCAGCAGATAATCTCCTTCCTGGTTGATGACGTAAGCAGAATAGTTATCAGGTAACCGCTCCCCCACCGGCGACAATATGGCAGTGCTGTCGATTTTGAGTACCACCATGCCGAATAGACTGCCATCGTCGGCATAGATAGGTGTGGTCACCCGCACGGTAGGTACTACAGGCAGTTCCACCTTGCCAAACTCGCGATTGAGGTTGAACTCGGAGGTATAAACCTGCCCTTGACGCAGTTTACGGCTCGCCTGGAAATAATCGCGGTCGCCCTTGAACTGCAACTGGTCAGAGGGAGTCACCGCCACAGCCCCGGCCTTGCGCTCAACACGCACCAACTCCTTGCCATTATTCGCTACGCCAATCAGCCTTGCCTGCAAGTAGTGCGGGTTGGCCTCCAGATAGGCGCTGTAGATTTGCTCCAGCTGGCGTTTCCAATCCTCATAGCTGTCGCTCCCCTTGGCGCCAAAACCACCGCTCAGGTAAGCACGAGCTATTCCCGACACGGGAGGAACCCGGGACAGAAACAAGACATCGCCGTGCAAGTCCGCAATCCGCCACTGCAACTGCTTGAAGCGCACCTTGGAGATTCTAACCAGTTCCCCATCGAGTTCCGACGTAGCGCTTTGCCGAGTCCGATAATCAGAAACCAGCACCACCAACACGGTTGTCAGGCATAGCACGAGTAAAAGGCAAGGCCATACAAACCGCACGTTTGCAAAAGATCTGGACGTTTTCTTCTCGGTCTGCAAGCTGCTGCTCCCTGGTCAACCTTCGATGCGTCCCACCCGTCAGCGTGTTTCCTGGTAAGCAGACTGCTCGAGGACACTCCAGATCCATAGCCCTGTTTGTTGCAGCAGCCAGTCTAGTACAGAAAAAGCGCGTTGATGATCCACTGCGCGCATGCCTGAAGAGGCGCGCAGTGGATCATCACAGGAATGGTGAACATGAACCAGGTTGGCCCTTCGTGGTTACCTTGGGCAAGCATGCTGGCATTGCCGCTCAACCCCGAGAGTCGTCCGACGGCTTATCCGTCACGGTCAACGGGTCGATGCCCCAGTCCCCGTGCAAGTACCAATCATCTCCGATCATCTCGGCCGGATGCATCGTGCGACCGGCGCCATTTCCACACGCCAGAGAATTCGCCGGACAGTACCTGTCGCAGCCCCAGCAGATGCGCTCGGGGTGCTTCGGATGTATGGGAAAATTCTTGGCCATGCTCAGTCCTCAAGTGATGTACAGGAGTACCCCCAGCCTACAGGGCCTGCACGGAAATGCGCTTGATACGGATCAAGAACCACGCATTCATTCGTGTGCATCACGAATGCCGAGTTAATTCGCGAACATTGGTGATTTATTGTTCGGTCCTCGGGAACCCGTTACTGAGTTGACGCTTGCACCTTTATCCACAGAGATACCCACGGTTTCTGTGGACAAGTGAAGGAGGAACGCGGCGTGTTGATGTCCGCCAGGCGAACAGTTCTGCTCTCCTATTAAAACAAGATGTAACTGATTGAAATATAAAGGTGGGTTTTCTACAGTCTGTAGGAGCTGACTTGTCTGCGAAGGCCATGCGGCGCGGTGTGTCTGGTAGACCGTGTTGTAGGGTCTTCGCAGACAAAACTACGCGTCCCGGTCTCTCCTACGCCCTCCGGGCAGAATCGAGCCCAGTTTGCTGCGCGACAGCGCGGCGTCGAAGACGGGGCGCAATCACTCTAAAAGTTGACGCTAATTATTATTGTTCGCAAGAAAACTTTCTAAACTCGGGCTCAACCGGTTTTACCGCTCAGAGGAAGACGTCAATGCGAGCAATCTTTCCATTTTCACTAGGCCTGCTGCTGCTCACCGCCACTGCCGTCCAGGCCAAGGAGTACCCCATCGGTGCACCGCAGCACTGTGAGGGCCTGGAAATAAGCGCTGTCTACCTGCAACCGATCGAGATGGAGCCGGCAGGCATGATGCGCTCCGTAGCCACCTCCGATGTCCACCTTGAATCTGATGTCCGGGCCCTCGCCGATAATCGCCAAGGCTTTCAGGAGGGCAGTTTCATGCCCTACCTGAATGTTTCCTTCGAGTTAGGCAAGCAAGGCAGTGACGAGGCCATCAAGGGCGATTTTCACGCCATGGTCGCCAACGACGGGCCGCACTACGGGAACAACGTCAAACTGCTTGGCCCTGGCAAATATCGACTGACGCTCACCGTTCTACCGCCCGACGGCCATTCCATGTTTGGGCGACACACGGACAAGGAAACCGGCGTAGCCCCTTGGTTCGAACGCTGTGAGCTGCACTACGAGTTCACGTATGCCGGCATCGGCAAGAAAGGCGGCTATTGAAACCGTCGGACGCGATGTCAGCGGTCGAGTCCCAGTCGAGGTCCGTTATGTCACGCTTTGTGTGTTTCTTCCTGTCGCTTGCCCGACGACAGCTGAGAACAGGTCCTGACAGTGCGAAGCGAGCTCAGGGTCGAGTTACAGTAATTCTCCCCACTCGCCGGTTCCCCCGTGACAACGTCGCGCGCGTCCCATAGATTAGACGGCCCGAAAAGGCTCAACGCTTTTCGCGCCTCAAACCTAGTTAATGAAATAGTGAAATTTCAATGCCTGATTCCCATACCGATGAAGCCGTAATCTCCTCGTCCTCCAAGGCCGAATACGAAAAAGCCATCAATCTTTCACAGCATTTGCCCCAGGCTAAAACTATCAGCGAGATGGTCCTCGACGCCTTTCACACCTCGAAAGAAAGCAACCAGATTTGCGAGCTGCGCGCGGCAATTCGCCAGGCACATGACAGTTTTGACGACAACAAAGCCTACGAACTGATGGGAGAGCTCAAGCGCCTCAAGGACGAGGAAGCCGCCGATATCGCGGCTCTGGAAGACCTGAGCACGAAATTTCCTATCAGCCGGATTCTGTCGAGCTACAAGGACGACCCAACCTTCCACGAGTTGGTCTACGGTCTGGCGCTCAAAGTGCTAAACCACACCCATCAAGCCGTCAGCAACCCTGGCGCCGGCAAGGGCAAAGCCCCTCGCGCCAAGAAAGAGGTCGAAGTGTTCACCATTAGCAAGGACGGCGTGAGCGTCATTTTGCCAATGCGCACGCCGCGCTCGAAGCCGAATATGGACCGTGAAGCGTATGAGTTCCTTGGCTTTGCCTTCATGGGTCACGGTGACCTGGCCGAACTGCAAAGCGAAATCTTTGTGGATAATGAAGGGACCGAGCAAGCCGCCACTCGTAAGAACATCGTTACTGCCATTCAGCAGCAGACGGCATTTGAAGGGTATGACATCGCTCAGCAGTAATCGCTCGCGGAGTCTTTAGGGCTGCAGCGTCCCGAAGGGGCAGCGTTATTTTTCAGGTAGAGGCCATCGCCTTCTGCTCAAAAATGAATCTGCCCCTTTTTCCGTCTCTCCCTGGACACCCTCCGGGGCGGACAGCGCCATACGCGCGCGGACCTCTCAAACATTCAACAATCGCCCCAAAAAAGGCATCGCGGAATATATCCGCACCCTTCTGGTTCAATACGCATCAGCAGTCACTGCCAGGACAAAGCGGATGAGTGATGTCGAGAACATCCGAATGGCCTGATTTGTAACGCTTTGATCGCCCCGCCAATAACAGTTTCCCGAATCTAAACGCGCCTCGCCGAGACTGGCATGGAATCTGCTTATGCTCTGGTAAGTCTGTCGATCTCTCCGACAGAGCGTCCTGAGTGGTCACCGGCGACCATGCACCAGGACAGGTGAACCAGGCAGCGCGGCCTCGGCGATCACCCCTCACATACCCATGAATACCAGGCAAAGACGCCTGGAGCTGCTAGACGGCTCCAGGCGTTTTTTTGCGTTTTTTTTGGCCATGCCCCGGCAGCGGCTTCGACTGAGGAAAGGCTATGAACGCTATCGTCACCCCGATCAAGAGCGAAACATTAGTCGTCATCGGCAACGGCATGGTTGGCCATCATTGCGTCGAGCAGCTGATCGAACACGGTGCACTCGCTCATTATCATGTGCACGTATTCGGCGAAGAACGCCAGCGTGCCTACGACCGCGTACACCTTTCCGAATACTTCGGTGGCCGTGATGCCGAGTCGCTGGCACTGGGCGAGGCCGATCTCTATGCCCGCCACGGCGTGCATTTGCACCTCGGCGTGCAGGTGCTTGAAATCGACCGCGAGCGCAAGGAAGTGGTCACCAGCATTGGACGTCAGGCTTACGACCGCCTGGTGCTGGCCACCGGCTCCTATCCCTTCGTGCCGCCGATTCCCGGTGCCGAGGGCCGCTCCCGGTTGGTCTACCGTACCCTGGACGACCTTGATGCGATCCGCGAGGCCGCCGTCAATGCCCGACGCGGCGTGGTGGTAGGCGGCGGTCTGCTCGGACTTGAAGCCGCCAACGCGTTGAAGTCCCTGGGGCTGGAAGCTCATGTCGTCGAATTCGCTCCACAATTGATGCCGGTGCAACTCGACAGCCAAGGCGGTGAGGCGTTGCGGGCGCGGATCGAGGCGCTGGGTGTCGGCGTGCACCTTTCGCGAGCGACCCAGGAGATCGTCATCGGTGAAGAGTATGCCTACCGCATGAACTTCAACGGTGGCGAGTTTCTTGAAACCGACTTGATCGTCTTCTCCGCAGGCATCCGCCCGCAGGACGCCGTCGGCCGCAGCGCCGGGCTGGACGTGGCACCGCGTGGCGGTCTGGTGGTCGATAACCTGTGCCGCACCAACGACCCCGACATCTTCGCCATCGGCGAGTGTGCTTCCTGGAACGGCAGCATCTTTGGTCTGGTCGCACCGGGCTACAGCATGGCGCGCAACGTTGCCGCGCAACTGGCCGGTCAGGACTGCCAGCCCTTTACCGGCGCGGACATGTCGACCAAGCTCAAGCTGCTGGGCGTCGATGTCGGTTCGATCGGCGACGCTCACGCGGCAACGCCTGGAGCCAAAAGCTACCGCTTCATCGATGAAGCCAACGCCAGCTATCGTCGTCTGGTGGTCTCCGCCGATGGCAAGCACGTGCTCGGTGCCGTGCTGATTGGCGATAACAGCTATTACGACACCCTGCTGCAATACGCCCAGAACGGCATCAAACTGCCCCTGGATCCGTCCAGCCTGATCCTGCCGCTGTCGAGCGGCGCTCCGACACTCGGCGCCGATGCGCTGCCAGAGACGGCCACTATTTGCTCCTGCCATAACGTCACCAAGGGCGCGGTATGTTGCGCTGTCGACGCCGGCTGCACCGATCTGGGCGAACTCAAGGGCATCACCAAGGCTGCCACCGGCTGCGGCGGTTGCAGCGCGCTGCTCAAGCAGGTCTTCGAGCACGAACTCAGCGTCCGAGGTGTGGCTGTCGACAAGAGCCTCTGCGAACACTTCGCCCACACCCGTCAGGAGCTGTACGCCCTGGTGCGTGTTGAAGGCATCATCACCTTCGACGAGATACTGGCCAAGCACGGCCGCGGCCACACCGGTTGCGATATCTGCAAGCCCGCTGTGGGCTCGATTCTCGCCTCGTGCTGGAACCAGCCGATCATGGATCCTTCGTTAGTGCCGCTGCAGGACACCAACGACACCTTCATGGCCAACATGCAAAAGAACGGCACCTACTCAATCATCCCGCGCATCGCCGCTGGCGAAATCACCCCGGACAAGCTGATCGCCCTGGGCGCCGTTGCAAAAAAATATGACCTCTATACCAAGATCACTGGCGGCCAACGCATCGATCTGTTCGGTGCCCAGCTGCATCAGTTGCCGGACATCTGGGGCGAACTGGTCGATGCCGGCTTCGAGACCGGTCACGGTTACGGCAAGTCGCTGCGCACGGTGAAGTCCTGCGTCGGCAGCACCTGGTGCCGCTACGGCGTGCAGGACAGCGTCGGCATGGCGCTGATTCTGGAGAACCGCTACAAGGGCCTGCGTGCACCGCATAAATTCAAGCTCGCGGTTTCCGGCTGCACTCGCGAATGCGCCGAGGCGCAAAGCAAGGACATCGGCGTGATCGCCACCGAGAAAGGCTGGAACCTTTATGTCTGTGGCAACGGCGGCATGCGCCCGCGCCACGCCGAGCTGTTCGCCACCGACCTGGATGACGAAACCCTGCTGCGTTACATCGACCGGTTCCTGATGTTCTACATTCGCACCGCCGACAAATTGCAGCGCACCTCGGTCTGGCGCGAGAGCCTGGAAGGCGGTCTGGACTTTCTCAAGGACGTCATCATCAAGGACAGCCTGGGGCTTTGTGCGGAGCTGGAGTCGCAGATGCAGTTGGTGGTCAACCGTTACGAATGCGAATGGGCCAACGCCATCAATGACCCGGAAAAACTCAAGCGCTTCCGCACCTTCGTCAACGACCAGCGCGGCGACCCGGATATCCACTTCGTCAAGGAACGAGGCCAGCGCCGCCCGGTACACGCCACCGAACTTCACCTGATTCCCGTTACCGAGGAGGTGCTCTGATGAGCCAGTCAAACGTTGTCCGCATCGAATCCCGCCGCGCTGTTGAAAGCCCTGCGCAATGGCAGACGCTGTGCCGCCGTCAAGATTTGGTGGCCAATTCCGGCGTCGTCGCCTGGCTAGATGGGGCACAAGTGGCGTTGTTTCATCTGCCTGATACCCAAGGCAAGACCCTCTACGCGATCGACAACCGCGACCCGAAGTCAGGCGCCAATGTCATCGGCCGTGGCATCGTCGGTAGCCTCAAGGGTGACCTGGTAATCGCCTCGCCCCTGTACAAACAGCATTTTCGTCTGGAAGACGGCAGCTGCCTTGAGTATCCGGAACAAAGCCTGCGCGTCTGGCCGGTGCGGCTGAACGGGGACGTCGTGGAGATCGGAGTGAGCACGGGCGCTTGAGTGACAAGAATCGGCCCGCAAGTAGATATTCCCTGGAGATTTCCCCATGAAGAATGTTGCCCAGCTACTGAAGTCAAAGGTCCAGCAGAACCAGCACGTCCACACCATCGGGCCAGATCAGATGGTGCTGGAAGCACTCAAGGTGATGGCTGAGAAAAATGTCGGTGCCCTACCCGTGATGGAAAACGGCCAGGTGGTAGGTGTTATCAGCGAGCGCGACTATGCGCGCAAGATAGTTCTGAAGGGCCGCTCTTCGATCGGCACCTCCGTCCGAGCGATCATGAGCGCGCCCGTCGTGACGGTAGACAGTCTTCAAAGTATCGAGAGTTGCATGGAGGTCATGACCGACAGTCACCTGCGCCATCTGCCGGTTGTGGAGAGCGGCCAACTGATTGGCCTGCTATCTATTGGTGACCTGGTTAAAGAAGCCATCGTTGAGCAGGCTGATCTGATTCGGCAACTGGAACAGTATATTCGCGGAGATTAAAGCATGCAGATAAGGCGATAAGCTTCGCCTCATCCATAGAAAAAACATCTAAAAAAATACAACCGCACACCGCGTTTTAGCGCTTTGCTTCTTGGGGTCAACGCCCATCGGAACTCGAGGACAAACCCAACCTCCAGCCGATGCACCCACCATTGCCGGGAGCAAAACATGAAAATCAATCCCTACCTGATCTTCAACGGCGACTGCAAAGCCGCCTTCACCTTCTACGCCCAATGCCTGCCAGGCAAGATCGAAGTCATGATGACCTTTGGCGAAACCCCGGCTCGCGAGCATGTTCCGGCGAACTGTCACAACCTGATCATCCATACCCGCCTGCTGGTCGGCGATCAGGTAATCATGGGCTCGGATACCACGCCCGACCGCCCCTACAACGGCATGAGCGGTTGTTCGGTCTCGCTGAATGTCGACAGCGTTGCTGAGGCAGAGCGCATCTTCGCTGCCTTGGCCGACCAGGCCAGCATTCAAATGCCACTGGAAGCCACCTTCTGGGCGGCACGCTTCGGGATGCTGGTTGATCGCTTCGGTGTGTCGTGGATGGTCAATTGTGAAACGGATCAGTGAACCTGTGAGTTAGCAGCGGTTTTGGCACCAACCGGCCCGCGGTAAAAGGTTTTGGATCAGACCGCTGAAACCAAGGCTGGTTGGCCTTTCCTGGGACCTGCCTCCTGCTGGAAACGATCCGGGATGCTATCAACTTTCAAACTTGCGCCGTCAGAGTACTTTAAAAATAAGCTCCAACGAATAACATCCCAATCCAGAGATCAGCAAAAAGCTGAGTTACCCCCCTTCGATCTTCATCATCGATGCAAACCGTATTTCGCAAAAATTAGTTCGCGCAAACTACCGATCGATGGTTCAGAAGGGAGCAATCACTAGCGGATAATCATCCATCGTAACCGTCCGAACTACACCGCCTTGCATCTCAGACCTTAATCTCCTTTAACCACTGATTAACGCGCTCCCATTCAAAAACCGTTGGATCGAAGGTACTGCCGTGCCACTCCAACATGTCTTCATGCTCTGGATGGCTGGGATCTCCCATCGTTTCAAGGAATTCGGCATTACCCGGCCAACCGCCCACGTCCTCCGGTGGGCAAGCATTGGCACCGTCGATGCAATACGGCACCCGGGGACATGCCACAACAGGCAGTTTCTTTTCGACTTTGATCCGGTGATCCCAACCATCGCCAAAGTCATAGAGGTAGCGAAACGTCTTTTTCCCGTACAACGCTTTGATCAGGGTCTTGCGGGCCTCCGAGTTCACGGGTGGGCCCCACCCGTCGGGGTCGGGTATGCCGTAATTCTCACCGGCAATTTCAAACTCATGCATATGCCCTCCCTCCCAGCCCATTACGATCTGAATCACTGAGACGTTGTGAAAAGACTCTCGCCTACTGCGGCAGCCTCCAAACGCCCGCTGCGGCGTTGCGCTACACAGAAATTAAGGCGCAGATCATCCGGCCAGCTTCGCCCTCTGGGCGGGCGCATCACTGTTCCTGCCAATCCAGGTCACAGCAGAAGACATAGAGCGTGCCGCCAACCTTGACGGTCTGCGACAGCGTGATGCACATGCGCGAATCCGCCACCGACAGATAGGGCCGACTGATCTGGATGACCCCTGGTTGCTTCAGTGCCCGGTAGTGGTAGTGCTTGTGCGACCAGTTGGCGTTGTCGCCACACAGCAGGGGCGCAAAGCGCGCATTCAGCTGCTGTTGGTAGTGCGGGGCATAGACATTGCGCGACACCTGATACCCCGCTTCATTGAGCAGATAGCAGCGCACCGTGCGCGGGTCGCTGAAGAGCAAAGCGCTGCTCAGGTCAAACTGCTGGTTGGCGGCAAAGTGCGCCACGGCCTGTTGAAACAAGCCTTCTATTTCACGCACATAGTGCTGCAAGTCGGCGTTGCGTTTGACGCTTTGCCACTGCTGGCCGCGCAGCAGGCTGTCGAAGGTAGTGGCCAAACCCTGCTCGGCGTCGATGCGGGCCTGTGGTTTGGCAAAGTAGAAGCCCTGAACCATGTCGGCGTTGGCCGCAATGGCCACCAGTGCCTCGTGTTCGGTTTCCACGCCTTCCACCACTACCAGGCTGCCAGCCTCGTGCAGCAAGCTGACGATGCCGGTGAGAATCCGTTCCACCCGGCGCGAATGACCGGCATCCTGGATCAGGCGGCGGTCGATCTTGACGATGTCGGGTTGCAGATCCCAGATGCGGTCGAAGTTGGAGTGCCCCGCGCCGAAGTCATCGATGGCGATCAGGCAGCCCAGCTGGCGGAAATGGCTGATGAAGCGCTTCAACTGCTCATGATCGCTGACCTCGCTTTCAATGATCTCTATCACCAGTCGATGCGCCGCAATGCCAGTGGTCTGCAGCAGGTTGTGGGTAAAACCAATGTCCGGTTGTACGCTGACCAGGTGCTGCGAGTTCAAATTGAGAAACAGCCAGGCTTGACCCGTGGCCTGCCGCGCAAAGTTATGCACATGCAAGGTCCGGCAGGTGCGGTCCAGCTCCAGGCTTTCCCTGCTATCACTCGGCATGGCCAGCAGGGTTGCCGGCGGCTCTGCCGTGCCATCGGCATGGTGTGCGCGAATCAGCCCTTCGTAGCCCACCGCCCGGCCATGCGCGATACTGAAAATCGGCTGGAAATGGCTGGTCAGTGACAGGCCACGATAGCGGGTGGCGACTATGGGGTCGCTCGGCAGGCCGTGGACTGGCGGGCAGGCGGGCGTCTGGTGGTCGTAGCGCAGCGGCTGGACGGTATTTAGCATCTGCAGTTCCTTAGCGGGGGTGTAGCTGAGCCAGCGCCGCATCCACCAGGGCCAGCAGTTCATCAATGGCTTGGGTGGCGCGTTGGAAGTAGGTCTTGGCGGCAATCACGGGTTGTTCCTGGTCGAGCAGCTCCTCTTTTGTGCAGCGTAGAAAATCCTCCACCACCTGTTCGCGATGCTGCAGGCGGAACACGTCAGCCTGCGGGTGATCGGTGGCGTGGCGTTGCAGAGTGGCGAAGGCCGTGCCGGCCAGCAGCTCGATCTTCTGGTAGAGAAAACGCATCCTCACGCGCTGCTCGGCGCTGCTCTGACCGGCCGCCGCGATGCCGGTGCCCAGGGCGCGCGCCTGGCCGGCCCATTCTGCTGCCTGGACTACCTCGCGCCAGATGCAGGGCAGGTAGCCCAGCTCGGCACGGCCCTCGGTCAGATCGATTTCGCTCGCCACATCCTCCATCAGAAAGATGCTGTTGCGAATGACCAGGTGATGCTGCACCAGATTGTTCGCCCGGTCGCTACTGCGCCCTTCGCGCATGCGCGACCAGTGATCGATCAAGCTGTTCCAGGCGTCCCGGTGCGTGCTGTCGAACTCCTGGACCGCACGGATATGCTGGTCCAGCCCCTGGCGTGCGGTGGCAAGATCCTGACTCAGGCTGGCATCGCCACAGAGCACGCCATTGCTCAGGCCGCGATGGCGCTGAAACCCGGATATCAGTGCACGCAACAAGGCCAGCTGGCGAATGTTCAACTGGATATGTTGGCGCTTTTGCCGCTGCAGGCGCCGGTGCAAGCCATAGAACAGCAGGATCAGGGTGGCCAGGGCGGTGGCAGCGGCGAGCAAGAGCGGTAGTCCGTGCAATCCATTCATGCTGATTACCCCGTCAGATGAGCCAGATGGTGGGCGATTGATCGCGCCTGATCGGCGGCCTGCAGGTTGTCGGCATTGCCTTGGCGGACGCGGTCGGCCAGTTCGGCGATTTCCGCAACGGCCTTGCCCTGTTGTTCGGTACTGACCGCCACTTGGTCGACCTGCCCGGTCAATTGCAGGGTGCGCTGTTGCACCTGATTGAGCAGAGCGCGCACCGTTTCGGAACTGGCGGCGCTGCGATGCGCCAGATTGGTCAAGTCGGACACCTGCACCGTGGCATCCTTGATGTGCTGTTGCACCGATTCGATGTTGCGACTGATTTCTGCCGCCGACTCCTGGCTGTGTAAGGCCAAACGGCGAACTTCATCGGCCACCACGGCGAAGCCACGGCCGCTCTCACCTGCGCGGGCCGCTTCGATGGCGGCATTCAGGGCGAGCAGGTTGGTTTGCGAAGCAATCCCGCGGATGGTGCCGGACATTTCATTGATGGTGCGCGAGTTGGTGTTCAGCTGCAGGATCAGTTCGTTGGTGGTGATGGCTTGCTGCGCCATCTCGGACACCTGCCGCACCAAATTGGTGAGCTGGTCGATCCCGTCGGCCAACTGTTCGCTGGCCACGACGCTGGTCTGACGCGACTCATCGGCCAGCGCCGCCACCTGCAAAATGCTCACATTCAGTTGTTCTACCGCCGCTGCGGCGACAGTGGCCGATTCGCTTTGCCCTTCGGCATTGCTGGTCACCAGCGCCGCGCTTTGTTCGAGTTCGTGTGAGGAGTGGGATATTTCATCCAGACGCTGCTGTAACAGTTGTTGTTGGCGTTGTTCGCGGTTCAGCCACTGCTGAAAGCTTCGTCTGATCGGCTGCAGCAGCAGCCACTCGGCAGCGCTGACTGGCTCCTGGGCGCCATGCTGGGCGGAGTCTTCACAGTAGCGTTGCAACTGCCCGATCTCCTGCAACAGCAGCCACAGGCTGGCAATGGCCAGGTAGGCCAGTACCGCCCACAGCAGCCCTGTTGGCAGCGTCGCAGCGGCCAGGGTGGTGGCGCCGCCCGCCAGGCTAATCGCCAACAGCGTGCGGATCATGCCGACGATGCCCAGTTCGCGCAGCAGCAAGAACGCAGGGTAAGTGAGCCACTTCATGTGTCTGAATCTCCAATGCGGTAGCCAAAAAAAAACGCCTGAAGCCTCTGCAAAATATCTGCAGCGGGTTCAGGCGCCATTGCCTTGCAGGAGCGAATCCTGCTGATGTGATTTGTTAGATAGCAAGAGTGATGCCATAGGTTCTCGGCGGTTTTCAAAGGATCTGACCCACTGTCGTGTTGCGCGCAGCTTTTGTAGCGGTGGGTTACGCGGCGCAGCAATTCCGCAGTTGATTTTCAGACCTTGCTCTGCACCACTAACCTGCGCGGCCCGACCCACCCTGCGCATTATCGCGTCCCAGGCATCACCTGGCTGACCTGCACGTTTCAACCCATAACCGGGACATGCTCTTTTCAAAGTGGCTGTCGGCGCACCATGAAGGCAACAGATCACTCGCCGTGCTTGCGAGTGACAAGGCGGCTTCGAAAACCCGACAGTTCGTTGGTTACCGTGCGCCCAGCTCGCGGGCTTGGGGATTTTCCATCACCGCTTCCAGGCCGGAGATGCTGTGAAAAAACCAATTTCTCTCGCAGTCAGGCGAAAAGAGCCACCTCGGTTTTTTGGGGGTGACGATGTCGGCAAGCAATGGAGAATTGTTCGAGGATCTTACGGTTCCGGTCGTGGTATCGGCACCGATGGAGTCGCCCAACGCCAGCTCGCGCGTACTGCGTCCGAGCCGGGACCAGTTGGAGCTACACCCCTGCGATCTGGAGAGCCTGCTCGCGGAAGATCACCCGGCGTGGCTGGTGTGGGGTTACGTGGAGCGGCAGGACTTGCGCCCCCTGTATAGCGCCATCCTCGTGGTTGAGGGCGCCATCCATCTGGTGGCGCTTGATACACAACGATGGCACCGACGCTCGTTCACATCAAGTTTATAAAGCATCGTTTTTAGCCAGATTCAATCACTTTTTGGTCAAGTACGAGCAGGTCTTGTACGGGCGGACGCTTGGCCGAAAATCGCCCTTTATTGGCCTTGAAACGCCCCACCTATAACCATTCTAAAGTTACATTTTCGTTAGCATTGCTCTAACAATTCGAGGGCAGTTAGACTCAGGTCGTCCCAGACGCCCCGACATAGGGCCTCCAGGATCTCCTTATTTTCTGGTTCAGAAGTTACAAACTTGGAAAAGCAAACTGCGTAGCTTCACGGCTCGAGCCTTTTGGCCAGCGTTGGGTGATGGCCTTGCGGCGGGTATAAAAGCGCACGCCATCGGGGCCGTAGGCATGCAAGTCACCGAACAGTGAACGCTTCCAGCCGCCAAAGCTGTGATACGCCACCGGCACCGGCAGGGCCACGTTGATGCCGACCATGCCCACCTCGATCTGATCGGCGAACAGCCGCGCCGACTCACCGTCACGGGTGAAGATACAGGTGCCATTGCCATACTCGTGAGCATTGATCAGAGCGATACCCTGCTCCAGGCTGTCAACCCGCATCACGCACAACACCGGGCCGAAGATCTCGTCGGTGTAGATGCTCATCTGCGGCGTGACCCGGTCGAACAGGCAGCCACCGATAAAGAAGCCCTGTTCATGCCCCGGGACTTGCAGCCTGCGACCATCGGCCAGCAACTCGGCGCCCGCCGTCACCCCTTCCGCCACGTAGCCGCTGACCTTTGTCAGGTGCGCGGCGGTCACCAGCGGCCCCATGTCCAGCCCGGCCGAAGTTCCTGGCCCGACCTTGAGCGCGGCGATCTGCGGCAGCAGGCGCTGGACCAGAGCATCGGCGACTTGATCACCGACACACACCGCCACCGAGATCGCCATGCAGCGCTCGCCACATGAACCGAACGCCGCGCCCATCAGGGCGTTGACCGCGTTGTCCAGGTCCGCATCAGGCATCACCACGGCATGGTTCTTGGCCCCGCCCAGGGCTTGCACACGCTTGCCGCGCTTGCTGCATTCGGCATAGATGTACTCGGCGACCGGTGTCGAGCCGACAAAGCTCAGGGCTTTGACTTCCGGTGCCTGAATCAGCGCGTCCACCGCCTCCTTGTCACCGTGCACCACGTTGAGCACACCCTTGGGCAGCCCGGCCTCGTTGAACAACCGGGCAATCAGCAGGGTCGAGCTGGGGTCGCGCTCCGAGGGCTTGAGGATGAAGCAGTTGCCGCAGGCGATCGCCAGCGGATACATCCACAACGGCACCATGGCGGGAAAATTGAACGGGGTGATCCCGGCCACTACACCCAGGGGCTGGAAGTCCGACCAGCAATCGATGGCCGGGCCGGCATTGCGGCTGTACTCGCCCTTGAGCAGCTCCGGCGCGGCGCAAGCGTATTCGACGTTCTCGATACCGCGTTTGAGTTCGCCCAGGGCGTCCTCCAGGGTCTTGCCGTGTTCCAGACTGATCAATTGGGCGATGCGCTCCTGGTTCTCTTCCAGCAACTGCTTGAAGCGGAACAGCACCTGGGCGCGCTTGGCCGGCGGCGTATTGCGCCACGCAGGAAAAGCCGCAGTGGCGGCGTCGATGGCCAGCTGCACGGTGGCACTGTCGGCCAGGGTCAATTGGGCGATGGTGGCACCCGTGGACGGATTGAAGACCGCAACCTGGCGCGTGCCCCCGGCCTGAAATTGGCCATTGATCAAATGTTCGATGCTCATGCTGCTTGCAACCTCGGTGGCGCGGGCGCCGTGGCGCCCGGAAAATTAACGGCTGAGAGCTGCCTGAACGGCGATCTCGACCAGGATGTTCTCGGCGGCCAGGCTCGACTCCACCGTGGCCCGGGCCGGCAGCGCGTCTTCCGGCACCCAGGCGTCCCAGGCGCTGTTCATCTGGGCAAAATCCTTGACCGCGTGCTTGAGCCAGACCTGGGCAAAGAGGATCCGACTCTTGTCGCTGCCGGCCTCGGCCAGCAGTTCGTCGATGCGCGCCAGTACCTGCTGGGTCTGACCGTGAACGTCCTGGCTGCGGTCGCTGGCGACCTGGCCAGTGACGTAGACAATGCCGTTGTATTCCACCGCGTGGCTGAGGCGTTTGCCGTTGGGCTGGTAGCGTTTGATGGTCATGTAAACCTCTCTTCAAGGGACAGTGCAGGCCGAGGCATTCGGCCGGTTTCAAGGAATCGCGGGCAAACGAAGCCCGTGGAGGCGAAAAATCGCCCCCGCTCGCCAAACTCAAATCACAGGTTCATGCAACGCGGCCCCGGGCGGGCCGCGGGTTCAACCGGGTATGCGGCGCAGGCTGCGGGCCGCGCTGGAAATCGCCCGGGCGGCATTGATCACCTTGGGCGCCAGTTCACGGCGGGCATCCTCCAGGCTCCAGCGACTGAACGGCACCGCCACGTTGACCGAGCCCAAGGGGTAACCGGCGGCATTCACCACCGCCGCCGCGACGCTGATATCGCCGGCGTAGTACTCCTCGTTGGCGTAGGCGTAGCCATCGTTGCGGGCCTGCTCGATCACCCCGCGCAGTTGCTCAAGGTCGGTGACAGTGTTGGCGGTGTAGGCCTGGCGGTTGGACTGTTCGAGAATCGCGCTGGACTCCGCCGCCGGCAGCGCCGACAGGTAGGCGCGCCCGGCCGCGGTGCAGTACATGGGCAAACGCCGGCCCAGGGGAATATGCAGGGATATCTGCTTGTGGCTGGGAAAGCGCGCCACGTAGAGCATGTCCAGGCCGCAGGGTTCCAGAAGGTTGCAGCTCTCCTCGATGTCGCGGTTGAGCTCATGCAGATAGGGGTTGGCACGCTCGATCAGGTCACTGGTCTGCAAGTAGCCGGTGCCCAGGTCCAGGGACATGGGGGTCAAGCGGTAGCGCTTGGTGTCCGGTTCCTTGCACAGGTAGCCCAGGGTTTCAAGGGTAAACAGCGAGCGCTGCACCGTGCTCTTGTTGAGCCCCGTGGCTTCGGCGATTTCCGCCGGGCTCATGCTCGGCTGCCCGGCACGAAAGATCGCGATAATGGCCAGCCCCTTGGACAGCGCAGTGACGAACAGCGGGGATTCTTCAGGTGTGGTCATCGGACAACAAATCCTTATTGAGTGTGACTGCCGCGCCTGGAGCACAGGCAAAAGCCGGACAGTGTGCAGGATACTGGCTGTCGGTGTTCATTCGAAGTGGCTCAGGACAATTCCCGGCTCCAGCACCGGGCAATTGCGTTGAAAACGGTCGACCGCAAACGGCCGCATGCGCTCGTCCACCACGCCACTGACCAGGGCCTTGGCCAATAACTCCCCCGCCGCCGGCGCACCGGCGTGGCCGTAGCACCAGCCGGCGCTCAAATGCAGGCCGCGCAGCTGCGGATGGGCGCCGAGCAAGGGCCCGAAGTCCTTGGAGATATGCACCAACCCGGCCCATTGGCGGAGGATCCGCGCCGCCCCCAGTTGGGGGAACATCTCGGCGTAGGCCTTGGCCGTGGCAGCCATCACCGGAACATCGGCGCCAAGGCTTACTTGCGGGCGCTCGGCGACTTCGGCGCCGCCCACAACTTCGCCACGGGCGGTCTGGTGCAGGTAGCAAAGACGATCAAGCAAGGCCACGGCCGGGCCGATCAGCGCCCGGGTCGGTTCCAGGGCCATGGCTTCCAGACGCATGGGGTAGCCCTCCAGCGGCACGCCGGCCATGTCCGCCAGGGCATTGCTCTGAGCGCCGCCGGCCAGGATCAGGGTATCGCAGGCAATCCGCTGCTGGCCGACCCAGACCCCGTCGACCTGGCCGTCGCGCTGGTCAATGGCGGTAACCTCGGTGCGATAGCGCACATCCACACCCCGGGCCTGGCAGGCCTTGAGGTAAGCGTGCATTGCTGCGTGATGGGGCGCCACGCCGCTGTCGGGCAGGTGCAACGCCGCACTGACCCGCTCGTGGGCCAGGGCCGGCAGCACTTTGCGCAAGCGGCTCGGGCTGAGCATTTCCGAGTCGATGCCGCAGTCGCGGTGCACCTGCAAGGTACGCTGCAACAACTGCGCGGTGACTTCACGCTCGCCGACCATGGTGTAGCCGCGCCGGGAGAACATCACGTTCTGCCCCAGGCGCCTGGACAGCCCCAGCCACAGGCGGTTGGAGTGGGCGAAAAAGCGCGTCCACTCCGGGGAGCTGAAGGCGCCGCGAATCAGCGTGCCGTTGCGCCCGGAAGCACCGCCCTGCCAGTAGCCGGCATCCAGCACCAGGATGTCCCTGACCTTGAGCTCGGCAAGGTTGAACGCCAGCGCCAGGCCCTGAATGCCGCCGCCGACAATTACCACCGCTGCCTGGCGTGGTAACTCCATTGATCCGTTCATTGCAATGGCTCCACTACGTCCACCAACCCCGCAGCCTGGGCCACGGTCAGGCTGCGCCGGGGGGGACGCAGGGTTGGTCGCGCCAGTTCCCGCAAAGGTAGACCGCTGCGGGCGCTGACAAAAGCACGCAAGGCATCCCAGCAGGGTTGTCCCTGACACGGTCCCATGCCACAGGAGGTCAGGCGCTTGATCACTTCCAGGTCGACAATGCCTTCGTCGATCAGGGCCGCGACTTCCGCGCCGGACACGTCCATGCACGGGCATAGCAACAGCGGTTCAAGGTCGCTGACCGGCAGCGCCTGGTCCTCGCGAGCGGCGGTGCCGACAGACTCAAAGCGACTGCGGCCGGCACGCAACTGGCCTAGGCCGTGGGCCGCGCTCTGAAACGCCAGGCTGGCCTCCTGCAACCAGGGGCCGACATGCACCAGCGCATCACAGACGATCGACTCGGCGAACTCCACACGTTCCACCCGCTGCTGCCCGTCGATGCGCCGCAAGCCGCTCAGGCTCTTGACCGCCGCCACGGTCACCCCGAGCTGCCGCAACCGCTCGGCAACCTGGGTCTCTTCGCCATTGCCCGCCACCACCACCGCGCTACCGGGCGCCACTGCGCAGTCATGGGCCAGGGCCAGGGCGCAACGGGCGTCCATCACCCCGGGCAGCCAGGCGCCGGGCACCAGCGGCGGGCAGCTGCGGCTGCCAGTGGCCAGCAGCACCTGCTCGGCGCTCAGGGCCACGGCGCCCTGGGTCGGATTCTGGGGCGCGCCCAGCAGCAAGTCGCCGTCACGATAGGCGCCGAAGATCTCCACGCCATACAGCGTGCGAACCTTGGCCGAGACCTGCGGTGCCCGATGTCCGGCCGCCTGCAGCAAACGCGCCGGGCGATCCCCGCGAGACACCAGCAGCACATCCCGCCCCTGCTCCGCCGCCGCATTGGCCGCCGCGCAACCGGCGGGGCCAGCGCCGATCACCAGTAGTTCACAACTCAGGGCCTGGCCTTCGGGCAGCGCCAGCGCGGCCACCCGATCCCGATCAGCCGGCCGCGCCACACCCGCAAGAAAGGCCAGTAATGCTTCCCAGTACTGGAACAGCCGGTTGCCGCTGGGAATCAGATTGGTGTGTTCGAAGCCGCCTTGAATCCAGCCCGAGGGAATCCAGCGCGCCAGACGCAGCACATCGAAGCCGGCGCTGGGCCAGCAGTTCTGCATTTCAACCTGCATGCCCGCCCGCACCTGGACCTGGTCCAGGCGCACGTTGGGCAGACCGTCGACCCGTGCCAGCACGCCGTTCACATAGTTGCCCGACAGGCCCATGGGCCGGTGGGACTTGCGGCTCCAGGCCAGGGTGCGAATGCCGTTGGCCAGCAGCGCCGCCGCCACATGCTCGCCCACGCGACCTTGCAGCGCGCGACCGTTCCAGAAGAACTCCACCTTCTGCTGCGCGCCATGGGCCAGGCGCAACCCCGGACGACTCATTGCAGCGCCCTCTTTTTCGCCCGGCTCTGGGCGGTCAGGCTGATGGCCAACATGATGATCGACAGCAAGGTCATCAGCGTCGCCACCACGGCGATCACCGGATCGATTTCCGAACGCAGCGAGCTGAACATCTTGCGGGTCAGGGTCGAGGTGTCGCCGCCGCTGATAAACAGCGAGATCACCGCCTCATCCAGGGACACGGCGAAGGCGAACATCGCCGCGCCGATCACCGAGAAGCGGATCTGCGGCAAGGTCACGTCAAAGAACGCCCGTAACCGGGTGGCGCCGAGAATGCACGCCGCGTGCTCCTGCGTCATGTCATAGGAACGCAGGCCAGCCTCGACGTTGATGATCACGTAGGGCAACGCCACCAGGGTGTGGGCCAGCACCAGGCCGGGGATGGTGTTGTTCAGCTCCAGCCGCGCATAGACGAAGAACAGGCCGATTGCGGTGAAAATCACCGGCACGATCATCGGCGCCAGCATCAACCCGCGCAGCACTGCGGTGAAGCGCTTGCCGCTGACATGCAGCGCGTAGGCCGCCGCCGTGCCCAGGCTGGTGGCGATGAGCATGGTCAGAGTCGCGGTGAACAGCGAGACACGGGTCGCGCTCTGCCACTCCAGGGAGCCGAAGTAGTTGAGGTACGACTGCCAGCCCAGGGACTTGGGCGGGAAGCTCAGGTAGCGCGCATCCGACAGCGACATCGGCAGCACGATCAGGGTCGGCGCGATCAGGAACACCATCGCCAGCAACATGAACAAGTAGAGCCAGCTGCGCTTGGCTTCGCGGACCAGGTTTCGGGTTAAACGGGACATGGCTTCACTCACTCCGCTGACGAAGGCCGGCGACCTTCTTGACCAGGTACATCAGGGCCAGGGTCGCCAGCAACAGAATCACCCCCAGGGACGAGGCCGCGCCCCAGTTGGCGTACATCGACACATCGCTTTCGATGCGCATCGACAGCATCTGCACCTTGCCGCCACCCAACAGTGCCGGGGTCACGTAGAAGCCCAGACTGAGGACGAACACCAGGGTCGCGCCGGCAGTCAGGCCCGGCAGCGATAACGGCAGGAACACATCACGAAAGGCCCGGGCCGGCGAGGCGCCGAAGGTCGCGGCGGCCTGCTGGTAGATCGGGTTGATGCTCTTCATCGCTGCGTAAAGCGGCAGGATCATGTACGGCAGCATGATGTGGGTCATACCGATCACCGTGCCGGTGAGGTTGTGCACCAGGGCCAGGGGCGTGTCGATCAGTCCAAGGCCGGCTAGCATTTCATTGACCAGTCCACGCCGTTGCAGGATCACCAGCCAGGCATAGGTGCGCACCAGCAGCGACGTCCACAGGGACACCAGCAACAGCGC
The DNA here is from genome assembly GCF_056680425.1 of Pseudomonas sp. ASL3. Classification (NCBI taxonomy): domain Bacteria; kingdom Pseudomonadati; phylum Pseudomonadota; class Gammaproteobacteria; order Pseudomonadales; family Pseudomonadaceae; genus Pseudomonas; species Pseudomonas sp. ASL3. The sequence continues at coordinate 3,001,889 of NZ_CM155281.1, forward strand.
CATGGCCAGGTTGGCGAGCATTCGCGGGCCATGCACCATGCAATAGGCGTAAGGGTAGCCAATCACCACGCAGATCGCGGTGACGATAAAACTCACGCTGAAGGTCTGGCTGAACGCCAGGGTATAGATCGGCTGCAGCAAACGGCTGTAGTTCTCGGTGGTCCACTGGCCTTCGGCATCGAACAGCGACAAGCCGAACAGCCAGCCGATCGGCAGCACGAAGGTCACCAGCACCAGGAGCAAAGCCGGCAGGCCCGGGCTCAGCAGCCACCAGCCATGGCGCCGGCTGGCGCGCTGCAACTGCTGGCGATGGGGCGCCTCGGTTGGGCTCAGGGCAAGGTTCATGGCGCGTCCCCCACCACCAGGGTATCCATCGGGTGCAGGCCCAGGCGCACGCTTTCACCGCGCAGCGGCAGGCGCTCCACATCCGAACTGCGGGTCGGCCGGCGGATCGACACTTCCGCGCCCTGCTCCAGGGTGATCTGGATCAGCTGGCTGTCGCCCTGGTAAATCACATCCCGGACCCGGCCCTGCAAACCGTTGAAGCCTTCGCTATCGGCGCCGATGAATTGCAGCTTCTCCGGGCGCACCACCAGGTTCGGGTTGCACAGCGCGCCACGGGGCGGCGGACATTGCAGGGCCACCTCGCCGAGCCAGACCGCACCGTCGCGGATCTGCACCGGCAGGCAGGAGGACTCACCGACAAACTCGGCGATAAAGCGGTTGGCCGGACGCTCATAGAGATTCTGCGGTGTGTCGATCTGCTGGATCCGCCCCTTGGTCATCACCGCAATACGGTCGGACAGGGTCAGGGCTTCGCGCTGATCGTGGGTCACATAGACCACGGTCATGCCCAGGCGCTCGTGCAGACGGCGAATCTCCAGTTGCATGGTTTCCCGCAAGCGCTTGTCCAGGGCCGACAGCGGTTCGTCCATCAGCAGGATCTTCGGTTCGAAGACAATCGCCCGGGCCAGGGCGATGCGCTGGCGCTGGCCGCCGGACATCTCGTCGATGCGTCGTTCCACCAGGTGATCCAGCTCTACGGTGGCCAGGACCTCATGCACCCGGCGGCGGATTTCCTCCCGTTTATAGCCGCGCAGTTTCAGCGGATAGGCCACGTTTTGGAACACGTTCATGTGGGGGAACAGCGCGTAGTTCTGGAACATCATGCCCACGTCGCGCTTGTGCGGCGGCTCGAAGACCATCTCGCGGCCGCCGAAACGGATGCTGCCGCTGTCGGGCTGGACAAACCCCGCCAGAGCCATGAGCAAGGTGGTCTTGCCCGACCCGGAGGAGCCCAGCAGAGAAATGAACTCACCGCTGCGGATGTTCAACGACACATCGTCCAGGGCGGCGAACGCACCGTAGGTCTTGGTCAATCGCTCGATGTCGATGGCGATCGACTGGCTTTTTTCTAGGGACATAGTCAACTCAGCGCAAGGTAAAGGCTCAACTCCAGGGCCACCCCAGGGGCGGCCCGCAGCCTCCCTGGATGCCTAAGCCGCCAGGGAGTCGAGCATGAATCAGTTCTGGATGAACAGGTCGAAACGGCGTTGCAGCTCGGCCTGATTGTCCACCCACCAGACCGGGTTGAACATGGCCACCTTGTCGATATTGGCCGGGGCCGTGGGCAGCTTGGCGGCCATCTCCGGCGGGATGATCCCGGTGTCGTAGGCCTTGCTGTTGATCGGCGGGTTGGGGATCAGCATGACCAGCCGCGCCTGGCTTTCGGCGGACATGATCTGGCCGATCAACTTCATCGCCAGCGCCTTGTTCGGCGCGCCCTTGGGCACCACTACGCAATCGTAGTCCAGCAGCGCCTGGTTATAGGTGTAATCGACCGCGTCGCCGCCCTGCTTCAGCTCATTGACCCGCGAGGCCCAGATCGACAGGAAGTCCACTTCACGGCTGCGTAACAGCTGCGCCGAGTCACTGCCGCTGGCCCACCAGTTGACCACTTGCGGCTTGATTTTTCCCAGGACCTTGAACGCCCGCTCCACATCCAGCGGGTAGAGATTCTTCGGCGCCACGCCATCGGCCATCAGCGCCAGTTCGAGGGTGGTGAAAGGCTGCCGATAGAGGGAGCGGGAACCCTTGAGGTTGGGATCGAAAAACTCCTTCCAGTTCTTCGGCACCGCCTTGCCGGTATCGGTGGCCCAGGCCATGACCGTTGAATAGGCATTGCTGGCGATCCAGTTCTTGCCATACAGCGACTGGGCCACGCCATGGGTGTCGATCACCGAGAAATCCAGGGGTTCGGTCAGGCCCTGACGCTCGGCCAGCACGCAATCGTTGGACGCCAGCTCCACCACATCCCACTGTGGCTTGCCGGACAGGACCTGGGCGCGCACGGCGGCCAGGCCGTCCATGTTGTCCTCCTTGATGGTCACACCCAGGGCCTTGGCCGCGGGTTCCAGGTAGGCCTTGCGCTCGGCATCCTGCAGGGCTCCTCCCCAGCCAGCGAAGGTCACGCTCGGGGCCGCGTGGGCCGTGCCGAGGCACAGCAGTGAAAGCGTCAAGGCGCTGATGGTTTTGGTGCTGGTGGTGATCTGCATTGGTTGTATTCCCTGGGTCGTTGTCAAAGGACAGGCAACAGCTGAAACACGGGCGTCCTGCCCTCCAATCGAACTCGATCCTGATTCTTATTGTGGTAACGCCGGGTGCAGCGGTCTCTCAATCATTGAAATTCATCATCACATGGCGCACGCAGGTGTAGTCCTCCAGGCCGTAGACGCTGAGGTCCTTGCCATAGCCGGACTGGCGCAGGCCGCCGTGGGGCATTTCCGTGGCCAGGGTCATGTGGTCGTTGACCCAGACGCAACCGTACTGCAATTGGCTGGAGGTGCGCAGCGCGCGCTTCACGTCGCGGGTCCAGACCGAGGCCGATAGACCGTATTCGCTCTGGTTGGCCCAGGCCATGACCTGTTCCTCGTCGTCGAAACGGGTCACGCTGACCACCGGACCGAAGACCTCCTTCTGGACGATTTCGTCTTCCTGGCGCACCCCAGCGATCACCGTCGGCGCATAGAAGAACCCCGGAGCCTCCAGCACCGCACCGCCCACCAGCACTTCGGCGTGGGCCAGGCCGCGTGCGCGGTCGACAAAGCCAGCGACCCGCTGTTGCTGGCGACGGCTGATCAAGGGCCCGAAATCGCTGGCCGGATCGGTGGGGACGCCAGTCTTGAGGGTCGCCACATTGGCGCTCAGGGCTTCGATAAAGCGGTCGTGAATTTCATCGGCCACATACACACCCGGCAGGCGGCGGTGCAGTCCTGGCCGGCGTTGTAGTAACCGCCGGTGCGCAGCATGTTCACCGCGGCGTCGATATCGGCATCGGCGAACACCAGCACCGGCGCCTTGCCACCCAGTTCCAGGTGGGTGCGCTTGAGGTTGCTGGCGGCCGCCCGCACCACCGCTTGCCCGGTGGCGATATCGCCGGTGACCGAAACCATGCGGATTTTCGGATGGCTGGAGAGCTGCTCACCCAGGGTCGCACCGCGCCCGGAGAGAATATTGACCACTCCGCGCGGGAAGATATCGGCGCACAGTTTGGCCAGGTACAGGGCGCTCAGGGGCGTCAGCTCGGAGGGTTTGAACACCACGGTATTGCCGGCGGCCAGGGCCGGCGCGAGCTTCCAGGCGGCCATCAGCAGCGGGTAGTTCCAGGGCGCGATCAACCCCACCACGCCCAAAGGGTCACGGCGGATCATGCTGGTACGACCGGCCACATACTCACCGGCAGCACTGCCCGACAGGCAGCGGCTGGCCCCGGCGAAGAAGCGGAACACATCGACCACCATTGGCACTTCGTCGCCAATGGCTTTTTGCAGGGGCTTGCCGCAGTTCTGGCTTTCCAGCGCCCCCAGGGCCTCGGCATCCCGTTCGATGGCGTCGGCCAGTTTCAGCAGTAACGAGGCGCGCTGGCGCGGTGGCGTCGCGGCCCAGCCGGGGAATGCGCGCTCGGCGGCGTCCACCGCCTGGTCCAACTGCGCCGGCGTGGCTTCGGCGATCACCGCCAACTGGCGCTCATCAGCCGGGGCGATGATCAAGTCCTCGGCTCCCAGGCCTTTGACCAACTGACCGTCGATAAGAAATTTGCTGTAGATCATGACTAGCTCCAGAAAAATGACCCGCCTCAGCGGGCGTCTTGAAAGCGATACCAGCTGTAGGCCAGGCGTTGGCCCAGGCGCAGGAACGGCTGGAAGGGAAAACGCTGGGGTTGCTGATGCAGAAAGCTCGCAGCACTGGGTTTGCCGACGCCCATGACCATGTCCGCCAAGCGCTTGCCGGCATGCAGCGAGAACGACACCCCGCTGCCGGCATAGCCACCGGCGCTGAACACGTTGTGCAAGTCCGGCACCTGGTAGATATAAGGCAGCGAGTTCTGGCTGACCGCGACCCAGCCGCCCCAGCCATAGTCGGCCGGCACCTGGCTCAACACCGGAAACTTGCGCCGCAGAGAGTCGAGGAGATACTGCCGATGCACCGGGTTCTCCGCCTCGCGCCCGGTCACCGCGCTGCGACCGCCGAACAGCAGGCGGTTGTCCGGCAGGCGGCGGTAGTAGAACAACAGGTTGCGCGTATCGAACATGCAATCGCTGGACGGCAGGCTGTTGCGCACTTGCTCGGCCGACAACGGCGCGGTGACGATAATCTGCGAATGCACCGGCAACACCCGGCCGGCCAGTTGCGGATGCAGGTCCGGCGAGGTGTAGCCATTGGTCGCCACCACCACGCTGCGGGCCCGCACCACGCCACCCGGGGTCACCAATAGATGGCCCTTGGCATCGCTGGTCCAGCCGGTCACCGGCGAGGCCACATGGACCTTGACCCCGGCCGCCCGGGCCATGCGCTGCACGCCCCAGGCCAACTTCAGCGGGTGCATGGCAAAGCCGTCGGGCATGCGCAAGGCGCCGAAGGATTCCGCCCCGGCATGGGCGCTCTGCAACTGCTCGGCGCCGACAAAATGCGCCGGGTAACCCAACACCTCGTTGTACAAACCGGCTTCGCGCTTGAGTGCCTCGGTGTGCTGGGCCTTGGTCGCGACCTTGTACACACCGTCGGGCTGGGCATCGCACTGGATACCGCCTTCGGTGATCAGGGTCTTGACCGTCCCGAGGGCCGCTTGCATCTCGCCGAAGTAAGCCTTGGCGGTGTCCTTGCCATGACGGGCGATCAACTCGGCCAGCGGCACCCGGCCACCGGAAATCCGCGCAAAGCTGCCGTTACGACCGCTGCAGCCCCAGGCGCTGGTGTTGGCTTCCAGCACCAGCACCTGGGCCTGGTGATCCCGGGCCAGATGCAGGGCACAGCTGAGGCCCGTGTAGCCGGCGCCGATCACCGCCACTTCGACTTCCAGGGGGCCGCTGACCGGACCGTCATCGACCGGCGCCTCACCGGCGGTATCGACCCAATAGGACGGTGTGTGGACTTTGCCCGTGCCGGGATTGGAATGCACCAAAGGATCGTACATCTGGCCTCACGTTATCGCTGTGCGATATCAACTAATCGGTTTTTACCAGACTACGAGCGAGTGTCGATATCGGTCAACGATTATTTGCAATAATATTCTCCATAACTGAATTCGAAAATCGTATTGACACCCAAGAAAATAACCATAAGACTTGACATTATTCGATTTTTAATTATCGCAATGCGATATTTAAAAGCGAATCAGCGACCTCGATGACGCCTGAAAACAATAAATCCACGTTTCGCCAACCTTGCGACAGCCTGCCAACCACCCCTTGCACCTGGGCTGACGGCTGCCCGAAACGAACTTCAAAGGAAAATCGATATGAAACTGTCCCCCCGCTCCCTCCCCGCCTGCATCGCCGGCTGCCTGCTGTTAAGTGCCCACTTGAGCGCCGGCGCCGCGACCCTGACCTTCTCCGGCTGGGGCGGCGCCTTGCAGGATGCCGAGCGCAAGGCCTACCTGGAGCCGGCCGCGCAGGCACTCGGAATCACCATCAAGGAAGACAGCATGGATGGCCTGGCCGCGGTGCGTGCCCAAGTGCTGTCAGGCAAACCCAAGTGGGACATCGTCGAACTCGGCAGCATGGAATGTGCCCAGGCCCAGCGCGAAGGCCTCTCCGAACCCCTGGACTACAGCGTAATCAAGACCGATGGCGTGGACAAAAACGTCATCGGTAAGCACTGGATCGGCACCCACGCCTACGCCACCGTGGTGGCCTGGGCCAAGGACACCGGCAAGCCGGTGGCACAAAACTGGGGCCAGTTCTTCGATCCTTCGGTCAAGGGCGCCCGGGCCTTGTACCGGCAACCCTGGCTGACCATGGAAGCCGCACTGCTAGGCGACGGCGTGGCCCCGGACAAACTCTACCCGCTGGACGTCGAGCGGGCGTTCCGCGCCCTGGAGCGGATCAAGCCCCAGGTCAGCAACTGGTGGAGCGCCGGCGCCGACTCCGCGCAATTACTGCGCAGCCGCGAGGTGGATTTCCTGGCGATCTGGAATGGCCGGGTCAACGACGTCAAGCATGACGATGCCAACGTCGACTACAGCTTCGACGGCGCCCTGCTCAGCCACGACTGCCTGATCGTGCCCAAGGGCGCACCGAACAAGGCCCTGGCCATGCAGGTGATCAACCAGATCATGAGCGCGAAAAGCCAGGCCATGCTGGCGACCTTTATTCCTTACGCGCCGGTCAACAGCCACGCCTACAAGACCGGGCTGATCAGCGAAGAACTCTCCAAGCGCCTGCCGACCTCGCCGCAGAACGCTTCGCACGTGGTGATGGTAAACCCCGAGTGGTGGGTCGAAAACCAGGAAGCCATGCAGAAACGCTTCGCGCTGTTCGTCGTCCAGTAAACACCTCAAGCACCGTATCGAATGGCCCGGCAGCCTCAGGCAGGCTGCCTTTCGCACACAAGGGGAAGACCATGAGCAACACCATGAAGGCCGCCGTACTGCACCGCGTCGGCGAACCATTGAGTATCGAACAGGTGCCGATTCCAGTGCCTGGGCGCGGCGAAGTGCTGATCAAGGTCGTCGCCTGCGGGGTGTGTCACAGCGACTTGCACGCCATCGACGGCGATTGGTCGGCGTTGCCATTGCTGCCGCTGATTCCCGGTCATGAAATCACCGGCCATGTAGTGGCGCTGGGCGAAGGCGTGCAGGAGCCGGCGATCGGCGAAGCGGTCGGAGTGCCTTGGATGTACAGCGCCTGCGGCACCTGCGAATACTGTCTGGGCGGCATGGAAACCATATGCGCCAACCGCGAATCCACCGGCTACAGCAAACCCGGTGGCTATGCCGAATACATGGTCGCCCCGGCCGGCTTTGTCGCGCGGATTCCAGCGGGTGCCGACCTCTATGCCCTGGCCCCGATACTCTGCGCCGGCGTCACCACCTACCGCGGTCTGATGCGCTCGCGGGCGCGCCCGGGCCAGTGGGTCGCGGTGCTGGGTATCGGCGGCCTCGGCCATGTCGCGGTGCAATACGCCCGGGCCATGGGTTTTCGCGTGGTGGCGGTTGATGTTTCCCAGGACAAGCTCGAACTGGCCCGCAGCCTTGGCGCGGAATGCCTGATCAACGCCCGCGAAGAACCGGTGCAAGCCATCAAGGAGCAGCTCGGCGGCGTGCATGCGGCACTGGTCACCGCGGTGGCCAATGCGGCGTTCGAACAGGCGGTGGGCATGCTGCGTCCAGGAGGCACAGCGGTCTTCATCGGCTTGCCCGGTGGCGACGCCGACACCGTTCGCGCCTCGATCTCGGCCATCAGCGGATGGGAGTTGACCATCACCGGCTCCAATATCGGCACCCGCCAGGACCTCAACGAAGCAGTGGCCTTCGCCGCCCGCGGCCAGGTCGCGGCGCAGATCGTCACCGAGCCCCTGGATGGCATCAACCAGGTGTTCGAGCGCATGCGCAAAGGCCAGTTGGTCGGGCGCACGGTGCTGAAGATCGCCTGACCTCGCACAGACCAGGAAGCGGAACCCCCGCTGCTTGGTTCGGCGAGCCCTGCGCGCTTCTTTTTTTGGCACTGTTGTTGTAAAAATCTTTTCCAACACTCATGCCCGACGCTCTCTATGGGAGTGGCTTTAGCTTTAAAGCAGCGAACTCGACAACGACTATGTTCGTCCAAGGGCTCATGCGATCAACCCTGTCCACTACTCGGCCTCAGGCAGCCCGAACCTTGAAGCGCGCCACCAATGCACCCATTTCCCGCGCCAGACGGGTAAGTTCTTCACTGGCCCTTCGAGTCTGATCCGCGCCCTGACCCGATTGATCGGCCAGCTCGCGAATATTGAGCAGATTGCGGTCCACTTCTCGGGCCACCTGGGCTTGCTCTTCCGCCGCGCTGGCGATCACCAGATTACGCTCGTCGATTTCACTGATGGCTGCGAAAATTTCCTCGAGCATAGTGCCGCTGGTTCGAGTCACCTCAAGAGTGCTCAATGCCCGTTCGCTGTTGAGTTGAATCGAATCGACCGCGATGCCGGTGCTGCTCTGGATATTGGCAATCATCCGTTCAATTTCCAGCGTCGACTGTCGAGTACGATGGGCCAGTGTTCGCACCTCATCGGCAACCACTGCAAAGCCACGACCTGCCTCTCCGGCGCGCGCTGCTTCAATGGCCGCATTAAGTGCAAGCAGGTTAGTTTGTTCGGAAACCGAGCGGATCACATCCAGCACTTTGCCAATATCATCGGCTTGGCCGGCGAGGCGTTGGATCACAGAGCCGGTATTTTGCACATCGCTGCTCATGGCGCCGATTTCATCGAGCACCTTGCGCACCTGTTCGCGGCTAGCGTGTGCCAAGCGATTGGAAGCACTGGCCGCTTCGGAGGTTGAAACTGCGTTACGCGCCACCTCCTCAACCGCCACGGTCATTTCCGTCACCGCGGTAACCGCTTGCTCCAACTCGGCGTTTTGCTGCTGCAGGCTGTGGGTACTGCCCTGAGTGACTGCACTGAGCTCCTGCGCAGCGCTGGACAACAACGCAGCCGTCCGGCCGAGGTGTGCCAGCGTATCGCACTGGCTTTGCTGCATATGCGCCAGTGAACTGAATAATTGCCCGATCTCGTTACGGCTGCTGACCTGAATAGACCGGCTGAGGTCTCCACTGGCCATGACATCGAAGTGCTTACCCGCCTCACGCAGGGGTGCCAGGACGCGACGGGCGATGAACCACCAACAGCCCGCTGCAAGCAGCACCGTAAGTGCAATCAGCGCCACCGCGCTGGCCTGCGCGTAATAGAGTCGCTGCTCCGATTCGACCATGGTGGCTTGTGCGTAACGGGTAATCAGGTTGGTAAACGTCTCACGCGCCTTGGCATAGGTCAGGCTGGTGGACTTCGCCTCATCGTTGATCCGGACATACTCGCTCAGATCCCCCGCACGGGTACTGTCGATCTGCCGGAGAACGGCCCGGCCGTAAGCAGCAAAGGCTGTTTGCAGTTCTTGAGCCGCCGTACGCAGTTGCGCATTCTGGACCGTCGGCAGGATTTCATCGACCAGCTTCTGACCATTGGCCAAGCGCTCCTTGGCCGCCAGTATGCCCTGATCGGCAGACTCGGCTTTGCCCGAAAGTCTGTCGAGCATCGCGCTGTGGCTGGTGGCACTGGCACGAACAGTCCAGATCGCCGCATTGTTGAGCTTGTCCAGTTGCACCGCGGTCAGCAGGTTCAGTGCCTTGATCTGACTGTCACTGACCCTGGCGCTGTACCAACCGTTCAGACTGGCAATCAACAAGCTGATGACAAACGCGACCAGTACGCCAAGCATCCCGGTACGGACTTTCATATGGGTGAACATAAAGCGCTCTCCTGCGAGCTGATAGCAACGTGAACAGGCCGGGGGTCATTAAAAACTTGAACGGCCCCCTTTCAGGGACAAGCGTTCTCGGTTATTTGTCAGTAGCATTTCAAGGACCCAGACAACATTTACTTTCGCTGCAGCACCGCCTCCCCGGCCTGCGGCAGCAAACGCAGGTTGTCCAGCAACGCAACGCCCGCAATCACTGCGACCCAAAGGAACGTCAGCTGAAAGTCAGCGGTCAGCGCTTGTTCGGTGTTGCCGTGAACGTTCATTGCAAGACGCAGCAGTAACGCGCCAACGGCCACACCCAACCCCATGCTGAGCTGGAAGAACATGCTGAACAGGGTCGAGGCGTCGCTCATTTGTTCCTGGGGTACGTCGGCGAAACCCAGGGTATTGAAGGCGGTGAACTGCATGGATCGAGATAGACCGCCGACGAACAGGATGAACAGAATCAACGGCCACCCCATGCGTGGTTCGAGCAGCGCGCAGGCGGCGATTGCCAACACGCCGAGAATGCCGTTAACCAGCAACACCGGGCGAAATCCCCAGCGTTGCATTACCGCGCTGGTGAAGGGTTTCATTGACAGATTGCCCGCGAACACTGCCAGCACCAGCAACCCGGCATCGAATGCCGACAGGCCGAAGCCCAGCTGGAACATCAGCGGCAGAAGGAACGGCAACGTGCTGATGGCGATGCGAAACAGCGAGCCGCCAAACAGGCTGACACTGAACGTGCGAACACCCATCACCCCCAAGGCCAGCAAAGGATCGACGCGCCGACGCATATGCGCCCACGCCAGAACCGCAAGAATCGTCCCGACAATGGCAAGCGTTAGTCCCGGCCACAGATTGGCGCGACTTTGCCCCAGCATCTCGACGCCGTACAACAACGCAGCGCAGGCACCACCCACCAGCACAAATCCACCGAGATCGAAGGCTCTGGTACCGACCTCATTACGTTTGGGAATCAGGATCAGGTTCGCGATCAGCGCCACCAGCCCAAGAGGCAAATTGAGATAGAAAATCCACGGCCAGGAGGCATGGGTGACAATGAACCCACCGAGCGGCGGCCCTAGAATCGGCGCCACCAGCCCGGGCCAGGTGATGAAGGAAATCGCCCGTACCAGATCCTTCTTCTCCGTCGCCCGCAACACCGCCAGCCTTCCGACCGGCACCATCATCGCGCCGCTGATGCCTTGCAGCACACGGGCAGCGACAAAGGTCTCCAGGCTGTCGCTCAACCCGCACAACAACGAAGACACGCTGAACAGCACAATCGCCGAGCCGAACACCAGGCGCGAACCGAAGCGATCAGCCAACCACCCGCTGATAGGAATGAACACCGCTATTGCCAGCATGTAGGCGCTCATGCCGATGTTCAGATCCACCGCCGCCACACCAAAAGTGCGGGCCATGTCAGGTAACGCCGTGGCAATCACCGTGGCGTCGAGGTTTTCCATGAAGAAAGTGACAGCCACCAGCAGGGCAATCAAGGTTGAGCGGCGTTGAGACATAGGCGTGGTTCCTGGCCGGCGTTTAGAGTTGACCTACCGTATCGAGAAAGTGCTGCTCCATACGAGCAGCATCAGGAGTGATGCCAGTAAATAGCTCAAAGCATTTCGCTGCCTGGAACACGTTCATCGTTCCGCCGCCCAATGTGCGACAACCCAATGCTCGTGCACTGCGCAACAACTGGGTTTCGATAGGGAAATACACCACGTCGGCCACCCATAGATCGGCACGCAAGAGCTCCGCTGGAACCGGCATACCCGGGAGCTTCGCCATACCCACAGGCGTGGTGTTGACCAAGCCATCGGCAGAACTCAAGGCACTCTCCAGATCGCTACCCAACACGGCGCGGCCATTGCCGAAACGCGCGTTGAGGTTGTTGACCAGCGCCATCCCCCGCTCTGCCTCGATATCGAAAATGCTCAATTGCTGCACGCCCTGCTGCAGTAAAGCGTAGGCCACCGCCGAACCAGCGCCGCCAGCGCCCATTTGTACTACCCGCTCACGTCGGGCATCTGACAAGCCTCGCTTGAAACCTTCGGCAAAGCCCAGGCAATCGGTGTTGTAACCAATGGTTCGCCCGTCTTTGATCACCACTGTGTTTACCGCGCCGATGCTACTGGCCTCATCGGATAATTCGTCGAGTAACGGCAATACGCTCTGCTTGCAAGGGAAGGTAATGTTCAGGCCGTTGTAGCCCATTTGCCTGGCGGAATTCATCAACGCGGGCAACGCATTGGCGTCAAGGCCCATCTGGTCGAGATCAATCAATTTGTACAGGTAAACCAGATGCTGTGCCGTGCCCTCCCGCATGTGCAGAGCCGGGCTCATGGATGACTGGAGCCCGGCACCGATCAGGCCGATCAACACGTTCGGCGCGACAGGATGTTGAACTGACGAGGAAGTGGTCATTGTTATTGTCCTTGCGAATCAGCGGTGGTGGATGAGGCAGTGTTTTTCCAGTCGTTCAAGGCGGCGTTCAATACATAAGCGTTGGCCATATCGGTTCCGGCATAGCCGCCTCGACGCTCGATCAGTTCGAAGCACAGACCGCTGGTAAAAGGTGGCAGACAAGCGCGGCGGTATTCACCTTGAGGCTGACGGTCATAAAGCATGTTCAATCGGCGCAGCTCATCCACTTCCCCCTGCTCCAGAGGAAAGCGTGCGGCCAGATCGTCGTAGTAATTGGCCGGCACCGGCAGCGTATCGATGCACTGCGCCAGCAGTGTGTGCAGGCAAGCCGCCAGATCCGGGACGGCAAATACCAATCGGCTGATGCGCTGTTCGGCACTGGCTTGAGCGGCCAGAGTCCGCTCATGGGTTGAGGTTTCCAGCTCGATAGCCAACTCATTGCCTTGCAGCAGGCGCCCGCGTACCACGCCATAAGGATCGTGCTTGAGCAGTGACGACACGGGCTTGAGCCCAAGGGTCAGGTGATAGAACGTGGCCCAACTGTCGAGCATACCCAAGGGTACTGCGCGGATAATGGTTTCCAGTCGAGTGCCGTGAACCTCCGGCGTGTCTTGATCGCGCTGCGGCATGAAGCGTAAAACGCTGCCATCGAGCGCTGTGGTTCCGGCGTGTTCGCCAGCACCGACTGGATAGCCGAAGGCCTCGCTTCGTTGCTGTGCTGTCTGGGGATCAGCAACGCTCACCCCAACCCCTTGAACATTGACGCCCGGGGCCATGCTCGGGAGCAACTTGACGGTCAGTGGCGCATCGACCGACGTCAGCCCCAGCGCGCTCAGTTGCTTGTCCAGCAGGCTCCGGCTCGCTGCATCAGTGGTCAGCTCCAGATAGCTGCAGCGGGCATGCGGCGAAACCGCTGGTGGGACCGCCAGTTGTTGCCCAGCCTCACAACCTGCGCGTTGACTCAATTGCTCTTCCAGCCAGATCAACGAGGCACGACCGGCATTGGCCGTCAGTTGCGCCGGCGTTGCGCGGTACTCGTCGCTGAAGATCTCCAGCGACAACGGCCCGTCATAACCCGTTTGCAGCACGGCATCGACGAAACCCACCATGTCGAACTGGCCCAGTCCCGGAAAACTGCGCAGGGGACGCGTGTGCAGCGGAGGTTGAGTGATATCCCAAGGGGCATCGGACAGTTGCAGGAAGAAGATCTTCTCTCCCGGCAGATCCTTGATCGCACTGAAATCGTCCCGCAGCGCCAGCGTGTGATAACTGTCCAGCACCAGCCCGAGGTTTTGATGATGGGCGCGTTCAACTGCGGCATAGGCCTGAGCGAAACGGCTCGTATGGGTGCCCCAGGACAAGGCTTCAAACCCCACCCGCAGGTTGCGCTTGGCGGCGCGGCTCGCCAGTTCGTTGAGCTGGCCAGCAATCAAGTCCGGGTCGCCCAGCGCCGTCGGCTGAGCGTTGGAACAGACCAGCAGCAGCCCGATCCCCAGCTCTTGCATGAGATCGAACTTGCGTTCGGCGCGCTGCAGATTGCGCTGGAACTGCGCAGGGTCCACACCCTCGAAATCACGCAGCGGTTGATAGATATCCAGACCCAGATCAAGGTCTGCGGCCATGTGGCGTATTTCTCGGGGAGTCAGGCGGCAGGCCAGCAGATCGTTTTCGAAAATCTCGACCGCATCGAAGCCCGCCTGAGCCGCAGCAGCAAGCTTCTCCGGCAAGGTGCCCGACAGGGCCATGGTCGCTATGGAATGGCGCATGAGTTGCTCCTTTTCGCAGGCAGCCGGGCACCGAGCCCGCTATCTGCCGCAGGGGATTATTGTTGTTGTGATGTGCACGCCTGGCCCCGCAAAGGTGCCGGCATCAGCCGTCAATCAAGCATCGGAGCCGGTTTCTTGTCGGCGAAGACTGATACAGATGTTGTGCGTGGTGCGCTGGATATGCTGAGCAAGCAGCGCGCACGCCAGGTCGGCATTGCGTTCCAGGGTGGCCGCGACAATCGCGCCATGCTCGGAATTCACGTCCCGGTCAAACGGGTTCTTCGCCAGGAACAGTCGGCGGTAGCGGTCATTCAAGTCATGCAGGGTATTGCAGTGATTGAGCAATAGCGGCATGTCGCAGGCTTCCAGCAACTTCAGGTGAAAGTCACGGTGAGTCTGCTCCCATTGCTCCTGCTGCGTCGCGCTCATGTTGTCCGTGCGCTTGATGCTGCGAAGCTTTTCCTCGGCGGCCCGGACCGAATCAGCCCAGGCCTGATCGCCTTTGGTGATGGATTCGCGTAGCGCCAGTCCCTCGGAGTGGACCCGCAGTTTGGCGATTTCCTGAAGATTTTTCTCGGACACTGGAATAACGCGGTATCCCCTTTTGTCCTCGATCAACACCAGGCCTTCGGCGCCAAGCCGGGAAAGTGCCTCGCGCAATGGACTGCGGCTGATGGTCAGACCCAGTTTTTCGCGCAACGCTTCCAGACGCAACTTGCTACCCGGTGCCAACTCGCCGGTCATGATCGCCATACGCAGACGCTTCACCAGGGAGGTGGCATGGGTGGTAGTGCTGTCTTCCTGCGCGGACAGGTTCTCGTCCATCAACATCTCGTTCACTGCAAAGGCCTCTGACCTGATCACTCGAGAGACGGCAAACACTACCGTCTCGACACGCCCTATCATCCGCGATGTCCGGCGACCTGTCAGCTACACGCCGACAAGCCACGGAGCATCATTCGCTCAACGCGGCCAATGCAGCAGCCTTGGCGACCGCCGTAGGCTCGGGCACCTGCACATCCGGTGTAGCGTACTTGTGGAAACTTTCCGGCACGCCCAGGCCCCACGCCGTTGAGCGGCCTTTTACTTCCGTGCCCCACTGCACGGGTTCCCAGTCCGGAACAAAGATATGAATGCCGCCGGAGAACACTTCGATGCGGTTGCCGCCCGGTTCGTACACGTACAGAAAGAAACCCTGAGTACGTGAATGCTTGGCCGGACCGAATTCGATGAATACATCGTTTTCCATGAAGATATCGGCAGCGCGCAACACGTCTTCACGGTTTTCCACCGCATAGGCCAGGTGATGCAGTCGACCGTTGGCTGTCGGACTTGGCTCCTTGGTGATGGCCAGGTCATGAGCCTTGTTCATCAGACTCATCCAGGCGCCAACCTCTTCGCCCTGACCGCCCGGGATCAGATGCTCGCGCAGTTTGAAGCCCATGGTCTGATCGGCGAATTCACGGGTCTTGACCACGTCCTGGGTCAGGATGTTGATGTGATCAATGCGCGCGGCCGCGACGCCACGTCCGCTGAATTTTTGCGGCTGGTTGGGCAGGTACGGTTTCTTGTCCGCCGTGGGCACGTATTTTTCGGCCTCGTAGTAGACCTCCATACGGTGCCCGCTCGGTGCAATGAAGCTGTAGGCCGCGCCGTGGCCCACATCACCATCGATCCATCGGCCTTCGACGCCATAGGCCTTGAGCGCGGTAACTCGACGCTCCAGTGCCTGAGGACTCATGACTCGCCAGCCAATGTGGGCGGCGCCTGCCTGCTTGGCAGCGGTCAGTTTCAATGAACTCAGGTCGTGGTCGCCCCAGGCGCGCAGGTAAGCCGAGTCGCCTTGGGTAGTGACCAGATCCAGGCCGTAGACTTCGGTGAAGAAACGCACGCTGGCGTCCAGGTCAGGGGTGTTGAGTTCCACATGGCCGAGGTTCGAGACGTCATACAGCGGTTCTGGGTGAAACTTGCTGGTTTTGTTCATGAGTTCAGCTCTTGTTTTTGTTGTTCAGGGTTCAACGACGAAGCAGGTCCAGAGCCACGTCGACGATCATGTCTTCCTGGCCCCCGACCATGCGGCGCTTGCCCAATTCAACGAGGATATCGACGGTCTTCAATCCATACTTGGCCGCAGCAACTTCAGCGTGACGCAGGAAGCTCGAATAGACCCCCGCATAACCCAGCGCCAGACTCTCGCGATCAACCCGCACTGGACGATCCTGCAAGGGGCGGACAATGTCATCGGCCGCGTCCATCAGGGTGTACAGGTCAGTGCCGTGATTCCAGCCGAGACGTTCGGCGGCGGCGATAAACACTTCCAGTGGCGCATTGCCCGCGCCGGCGCCCATGCCCGCGAGGCTGGCATCAATGCGGTCGCAACCTTCTTCCACCGCCGTGATCGAGTTGGCCACACCCAGTGACAGGTTGTGGTGGGCGTGCATGCCGGTTTCGGTTTCAGGCTTGAGCACCGCCTTGAAAGCACGGAAGCGCTCGCGAATGTCCTGCATGTTCATCGCGCCGCCGGAGTCGGCCATATACACGCAGGTCGCGCCGTAGCTTTCCATCAGTTGGGCCTGCCTGGCCAGTTCTTCCGGGGCGAGCATGTGGCTCATCATCAGGAAGCCGACGGTATCCATGCCCAGCTCGCGAGCGTATTCGATGTGCTGGCGCGACACGTCCGCTTCGGTGCAGTGAGTGGCAATGCGGACCACACGGGCGCCGGCATTGTAGGCAGCCTTGAGGTCATGGACCGTACCGATACCGGGTAGCAGCAAGGTGGTGATTTTGGCGTGGCTGATGACGTCCGCCACGGCTTCGATATATTCCAGGTCCGAATGGGCCGCGAAGCCATAGTTGAAGCTCGAACCTTGCAGGCCGTCGCCGTGGGCCACTTCGATGGCGTCGACTTTCGCCTTGTCCAGTGCACGGGCGATGTCCTGGACATTCTTGATCGAGTACTGATGACGGATGGCATGGCTTCCGTCGCGCAGGGTCACGTCGGAGATATACAGCTTTTTCTTGATGTCCATGTTTCAGGCCTCGACCGAGTTCAAGCGAGTGGCGGCGATACGTTCGGCACAGGCCATTGCCGCCGAGGTCATGATGTCCAGGTTGCCAGCGTAGGCTGGCAGGTAGTGCGCCGCGCCTTCGACTTCAAGGAACACCGACGTCTTCAAACCGCTCAAATAGCCCAGACCCGGAACATTGACCGGCGCTTCAGGCGCAATGACCTCGAACTGGACCTTCTGTTTCAAGCGATAGCCCGGCACATAGCTCTGCACGCTTGAAACCATGTCGAGGATCGAACGCTCGATTTCATCCTGGTCAGCCAGTTCGGACAGCACGAACACGGTGTCGCGCATGATCAGTGGCGGCTCGGCCGGATTGAGCACGATGATCGCTTTGCCACGGGTCGCACCACCGAGTTTCTCGATGGCCGCCGTGGTCGTCTCGGTGAACTCGTCGATGTTGGCTCGGGTACCAGGACCTGCCGATTTACTGGAAATCGAGGCGACGATTTCTCCGTAGTGAACCTTGGCCACCCGGGACACGGCCGCGACGATCGGGATAGTGGCCTGGCCGCCGCAGGTGACCATGTTCAGGTTACTGGCATCGAGTTCGGAATCAAGATTGATCGCCGGGATCACATACGGACCGATGGCCGCCGGGGTCAGGTCGATGACCTTGATGCCATGGGGCTGAAGCAAGGCATTGTGGTGGGCGTGGGCGCTGGCGGAGGTGGCGTCGAACACGATCTTGATGTCCTTGAAGCCTTCCATCGCCAACAGGCCTTCAATGCCCCCGGCAGTGGTGGCGACGCCCATGCGCTCGGCGCGAGCCAGGCCGTCGGAGGCCGGATCGATACCGACCATGGCGCCCATTGCCAGGTGCTTGCCGTGACGCAGGATCTTGATCATCAAATCGGTACCGATGTTGCCGGAACCGATGATGGCGACTTTTACAGGCTTGCTCATCTTGTTGTCCTTCTTGTGCTGTGCGTTGCCGGGGCGGGATCGATTGGCTAAACAGCCTTGCTGCGTCGCTCACGGATGGTTTCGCCGCCAGCCGCCCAAAGGTTGTCCGGATACTCCTGAACCAGGACGCGAATGCTTTCCAGCGGAGCATCCAGACTTTCGGCAATGGCCCTGGACACGCTGACGATCAACGCCTGCTTCTTCTCGTCACTGCGGCCTTCGATGATGTTGATGATGGCGATAGGCATGGATTTAGTCCTGAACGTGAAAACCGATACTGCCGAGGTGCTGCACGTCGAGCCGCACATAGGTACCCGGCACCAGCCACTCGGCCGGTGTTGCGGCACCGGCCATGACAATGGCACCGGCCTGCAGGGGCTCGCCCGCCTGAGCGGCCAGACGCGCAGCGGCGACCAGAGCGCGTAACGGGTTGCCGAGAATCGCAGCGCTGGAGCCCATGTGCTGGGCCTTGCCGTCGAAGCTCATGACCATGCCCAGATTGCCGATGTCGCTGTCTGGTGCATTCCAGGCACCTATGACAAAACCCGAGGAAGAGGCGTTATCGGCGATCACATCCGGCAGGGAAAACTTGAAGTTCTGGTAGCGCGAATCGATGATTTCCAGCGCCGGAGCGATGGCTTCCACCGCCGCCAACGCTTCGCTGGCCGTGACATCGCCTGCCAGTGGACGCTTGAGCAGGAAAGCGATCTCAGGCTCGACACGTGGATGCACATAATTGGAGAGTTTGACGGTACTGCCCTCCTCCACGCGCATGCCGCTGGTCAAACGACCCCAGATCAGGTCATCAATGCCCATCTGCAGCATTTTCGCACGGCTGGTAAAGCCCATCTTCATGCCGACGTGCCGTTCACCGCGACCCAGACGACGAGCTATGGATGCGGCCTGAATGCGGTAGGCATCGTCCAGGCTCATTTTCGATTCCGGGTCGATCTGATTGATGGCGACGGCGGTACGGGCCGCTTCGTCCAGACGGGCCGCGTATTCTGCGATCATGCTCATGCTTGCACCTTCTTGCTGTTTGCTTCGACCGACTGTTGCGGGGCGGCATCGGCATCACCGAAGACAGCGACAACCGAACCAAGGCCAGCGATACGCGCCTCGACAACATCACCCGGACGCACTTCGACCATCGGCCCCAATGCCCCGGAAAGCACCAGGTCTCCAGCACGCAGCGGCTGCCCGACTTCGACCATTTTGCGGGCCAGCCAGACCACGGCGTTCAAGGGATTGCCCAGGCACGCCTGACCGACACCCACCGACACAGGCTCGCCTCTACGCTCCATGACCATCCCGCACAGGCTCAGGTCCAGATCCTTGATGTCCCGCGGTGAGCTGCCCAGCACATAGGCACCTGACGACGCGTTGTCGGCGATGGTGTCAACGATGCGGATGTTCCAGTTGGCAATCCGGCTGCCGACGATTTCTATCGCTGGCAAGGCGTAGTCAATGGCATTGAGCACGTCGACCAGGCCCGGATTGGGCAGGTCCAGATCACGTTTGAGAACGAACGCGATCTCAGCCTCGACCTTGGGTTGATGCAGTGACTGCCAGGCAATCACTTCACCGCTGCCGTAGCCCATGTCATCGAACAGCGCGCCGAAATCAGGCTGGTCGACACCCAACTGTTTTTGCACAGCTTTGGACGTGAGGCCGATCTTGCGACCAACAATGCGCCGCCCTTTGGCCAATTGGCGTTCGGTATTGATCTGCTGAATCGCGTAGGCGTCATCAATGCCGAATGAAGGCTGGACCTCGCGCAGAGGCGCAATCCATTCATGGCTCCGGGCAGCCTGGTCCAGCCAGTCAGCCGCGCACTGCAAACTTGTATCGTTCATCGCGGTGCTCCTCAGGTTGGGTAGACGACTGGCTCTTCACGAGCCGCGACCCGTGCCAGCAAATCGGCCCCCCGGTTTGCCGCCGGCAGCCCCCGAAACAGGAAACACAGACTGATAGTTGCCTGCAGCTCTTCCCAGCTGGCGCCACAACGGCGAGCGGCCAGGCAATGGGTTTCGGCAGCGTCGTTGCCATCCATCAGCAGCATGCCGAACAGGATGATCTGCACCATCTTCGGATCCAGATGTGGGGTATCCATGGCGTGGCTGCGCATGGCTTCTTGCATCTGGACCAGTTCCGGGTCGAGCACGCCGGTAATGCCGAAACGCGACTGGATGCGGGGCGGGACGTAACCCAGCAGATCGCGGTAGGCCCCTCCGTAGGTTTCCAGAGTACTTGCCTGGGTGGCGCTATCCAGTTTGGCGGACTGGGAAATAGCGTCGAGATTGACCCTCGTTGCTGACATTGCGATCTCCTTGGATCTCTTATTTTGCATGCAAAATGCAACTTGATTCAAAAAGTAATCGTCCTTAAAAGCCAAGTCAAGAGATAAAAACCGCGCAGAGACGGCAAATAAATCAACCAAAATCGACTTAATCGCATGTAAAACGGCGTAAATCAGAGATTAAAAGGGCTATACGCCCTTATTTTGCATGCAAAAATAAAAATATGCGCTTGACATCATGATCTGTCTCTCACTAGCCTGAGCACTCATCAACTGCATGCAAAACATCACAACGCAGCTTGAGCATCATCACAAAGTCCCGACAACAACAATATGGGTACTCAAGACATGTCCATTAAAACTGGAGAAACCGCATCCGCGGCTCCGCTGGCCTATGCCCCCGCGACAAGCATCAAGCGCACCCGCGCTCGCTTTGTCATCCTTGCCCTGCTCGCCATTGGCACCATGATCAATTACCTGGATCGAACGATCCTGGGTATCGCTGCGCCTGAACTCACCAAAGATCTGGGCATCACCGCAGTGACCATGGGCTTCGTGTTCTCGGCGTTCGCCTGGACTTACGCCTTGGCGCAAATTCCTGGCGGGCTGTTCCTGGATCGTTTCGGCAGTAAGGTCACCTACTTTCTGGCGCTTACCTTCTGGTCGGCATTTACCCTGCTGCAGGGCTTCACCGTCGGCATCAAGACGCTTCTGCTGTGTCGTTTCGGGCTGGGGATCAGCGAAGCGCCGTGCTTCCCGACCAACAGTCGGGTGGTCGGCACCTGGTTTCCACAACAGGAGCGCGCCCGGGCCACAGCCATCTATACCGTCGGTGAATACCTGGGTCTGGCCTGCTTTGCGCCGGCCTTGTTCTGGATCATGGGGGCTTACGGCTGGCGAGCGATCTTCGTCATCGTCGGTGTGATCGGCATCCTCTTCGGACTGGTCTGGTGGCGCATGTATCGCGAACCCCACGAGTCCACCAGCGTCAATCAGGCTGAGCTGGATTACATCGCTGCCGGCGGCGGCCTGGCGAAAGCCGACGAACAATCGACACCGTTCTCCTGGTCCAACGTGCGTCAATTGCTCTCGTACCGCCAGATCATCGGTGCCTCCATCGGCCAGTTCGCCGGCAACACTGTTCTGGTGTTTTTCCTCACCTGGTTCCCGACGTACCTGGCCACTGAACGCCACATGGGCTGGATCAAGGTCGGTTTCTTTTCGATCATGCCGTTCCTGGCGGCCGCTGCTGGCGTGATGTTCGGTGGCTGGCTGTCCGACCAACTGCTCAAACGCACCGGCTCGGCCAACATCGCCCGCAAGCTGCCGATCATCGCCGGGCTGTTGATGGCCAGCACCATCATCGGCGCCAACTATGTAGAAACCGATGTGCTGGTCATCTCGATCCTGTCCTTTGCCTTTTTCGGTCAAGGCATGGTGGGTCTGGGCTGGACGCTGATCTCTGACGTCGCGCCGAAAAAACTCATGGGCCTGACCGGCGGCCTGTTCAACTTCTGCTCCAACCTGTCCGGCATCAGCACCCCGCTGGTCATCGGTTTCATCATCGCTGGCACCGGCTCGTTCTTTTACGCGCTGATCTACGTCGGTGCCGCTGCGCTCCTGGGTGTGATCGCCTATGCCTTGATCGTCGGCGACGTACACCGTATCGAGCTCAAAGACTGATCCCTGTTCACCGGCCAGATGACGAAAATCGGCCGTGTGATCAAACGGATCAACTAACTGAACTTAAGGAACGAACATCATGAATGTCCTCATGCTGCACGGCATCAACCACAACATGTTCGGCAAGCGCGACCCGGCTCAATACGGAACGGTAACCCTGGCCGAAATCGACGCCAGCCTGCGCGCCCTCGGCGAGGAGCTCGGTGTCCAGGTCGAGAGCTTCCAGACCAACAGCGAAGGTGAAATGTGCGAGCGCATCCACCAGGGCTACTTCGATAACGTGGACGCCGTACTGATCAACGCCGGGGCCTGGACTCATTACAGCTACGGCATCCGCGATGCACTGGCGATACTCACGGTGCCCGTGGTCGAGCTGCACATGTCCAACATCCATGCGCGCGAAGCGTTCCGCCATCAGTCGGTGTTTGCTGAGATCGTCAAAGGCCAGATCTGCGGTTTTGGCGTGGACAGTTATTTGCTGGGGCTACGTGCGGCCGTATCAGCGGCACGCAGCCTGACGTGATGACCGCAAGCAACTGGCTCTAGCCTGAAACTTCATCTCCACCTGCCAGTCGGTGGGTGGTCGATCCAAACCGAATTCATTGATCCGCCGTCTGTGCCTGGCGCAGCCGGACGGATTCGTGCAAACCAACATAAGTACTTGGGAACAAAAACAATGATGCTCAAGGTCAATCGCTCGGCACTGAACAACTCACCTCGTTATGCCCTGACAACCCTGGCACTGAGTCTGGCGGCCGGAACGCCAGTGTTCGCTGCAGAGTCAGGCTTCGTCGAAGACAGCACCGCGACCCTCACCGCCCGCAACTTCTATATCAATCGTAATTTCGTCGATCCGGCGTATCCGCAGGCGAAAGCGCAGGAATGGACGCAGAGCTTCATCCTCGATGCACGATCCGGCTTTACTCAGGGCACTGTCGGTTTCGGCGTAGACATACTCGGTATGTACTCGCAAAAGCTCGACGGCGGACGCGGCACCGGCGGGACACAGCTCCTGCCTTTGGACAGCGATGGTCGCCCAGCCGACAACTTCGGTCGCCTGGGCGTGGCCTTCAAATCCAGGATTTCAAAAACCGAATTGAAAGTCGGCGAATGGATGCCAGTACTGCCAATCCTGCGCTCCGATGACGGTCGCTCCTTGCCACAGACCTTCCGTGGCGGCCAGATCACCTCCAGGGAAATCGACGGTTTGACCCTTTACGGCGGCCAGTTCCGAGCCAACAGTCCGCGCAACGATTCGAGCATGAGCGACATGTCGATGAACGGCAAAGCGGCGTTCACGTCAGACCGCTTCAACTTTGAAGGCGGCGAATACACCTTCAACGACAAGCGCACCATGATTGGCGTCTGGAACGCCGAGCTCAAAGACATCTACAGCCAGCAGTTCATCAATCTGGTCCACACTCAACCCTTGGGTAACTGGACCCTTGGCGCCAACCTGGGCTTCTTTTATGGCAAGGACGACGGCAGCGCCCTGGCCGGCGATCTGGACAACAAGACCTGGTCCGGGCTGTTCTCCGCCAAATATGGTGGCAACACCTTCTACGTTGGTTTGCAGCGAGTCACCGGCAACAGCGCCTGGATGCGCGTCAACGGCACCAGCGGTGGCACCCTGGCCAACGACAGCTACAACTCTAGCTACGACAACGCCAAGGAAAAGTCCTGGCAAGTGCGCCATGA
This sequence comes from Pseudomonas sp. ASL3, assembly GCF_056680425.1. Taxonomy (NCBI): domain Bacteria; kingdom Pseudomonadati; phylum Pseudomonadota; class Gammaproteobacteria; order Pseudomonadales; family Pseudomonadaceae; genus Pseudomonas; species Pseudomonas sp. ASL3. The sequence continues at coordinate 3,025,514 of NZ_CM155281.1, forward strand.
CTACAACTTCGCAGCCCTCGGCGTGCCCGGTCTTACTTTGATGAACCGCTACATCAGCGGCGACAATGTCCATACCGGAACCATCACCGACGGCAAGGAATGGGGTCGCGAAAGCGAACTGGGCTACACCGTGCAAAGCGGCACCTTCAAGAACCTCAACGTGCGCTGGCGCAATTCGAGCATCCGCAAAGACTTCAGCACCAATGAGTTCGATGAGAACCGGCTGATCATCAACTATCCATTCTCTCTGCTTTAGAAAGCACAAAGGGAATGCCGCATTGGATGAAAGTGGTAAAGCATGAGACCCCAGCCCTTATTAAGTGCGTGGGGATCTGGCCTGGAGGACGCTGGGGAGGAAGAAAATTTATGCCAAAACCAACCTCCTGGAATCGCGTAGACGCAGTCACTCATCTTGGGTAAGGGGTCAAGTACCCGCTGAAAATGCCCCAAAACTGTCGGGAGCGACTTTTTCAACAGAATCGGTCGAAAGCGGCCATTTATAATGTCCGCTTCGGCCGGTCACGGCAGCCCTAATACGTTGGATCAATGTAACCGCAGGGAGAGGTAAAACGCCCTGGCCAGGAAGCCCTCGACAAATCTGCTACCGGTCAGGTTGCCCATCAAGGTACCCACAGCACTGAACGAGGCCAGGGAAACCAGTGTCCCGTAGTCTTTGTAATGAAACTTCTGCATGGATTTACCATCGATGCGTAGGACTATGTTTCGTGCCATCAATTCTGCTTGCTGGTGAGCCGCTTGGGCGCGAGGCGGCACAATACGACCTTCAGTCTCCGGGATCGGGCAAGCGGCACAATCGCCCAGTGCGGAAATCGACTCATCGCGTGTTGTCTGCAAAGTACTTCGGACCACCAATTGATTGATTCGGTTGGTTTCAAGACCATCAAGGTCTTGCAGAAAGGCTGGTGCTCGAATCCCCGCCGCCCAGATCCGGACATCTGCCTGAATAAATTCGTCGCCACTGATAGTTAACCCTTCTCCAGTGACTTCACTGACGGCAGAGTTCCTCAACACTTCCACGCCGAGCTTTTGCAGTTCGCGATGAACAGCCTGGCTGATTCGCTCCGGTAGTACCGGTAAAATTCGCGGCCCCGCTTCGATTAGAGTAATACGCAGACTCTCCGGGCACGCCTGTCGCACGCCATAACCTTGCATCAGGCGTACGGCGTGGTGCAGCTCGGCACAGAGCTCAACACCCGTCGCACCAGCGCCTACGACGGCAACACGCAAAGGCTGCGCATCGTTGGAGGCGTGGGCTGACTTCCCCCCAGTGCCAAACCTAGAACCTCCTCACATATCGGCCACTTTTTCCGTCCTGAAGAGGTTGCTCGCCTGGCAGGGGAGCCTCTCGCGGCACCGGTTCGAATCTGCCCGGCAGATCAATGGCTTTGACGAGACTTCCTTCGATTTTCCCGGAGCGGTTTTGGCAACGCAGTTTAGCGACCATGCACCGCACGGAAGCGCGTCGAGACAAAGCCGGCTGACCAGGCTGGTAGCGAACCTGGGATTGGATTGTCTGGGGCAGGCAAAGCGACCGGCAAGGGGCGCTTTGGTTGGATGCCACCCAAGTAGTCACCGTGCCCACAATCCCAGGCATTAGGAATGTGCCAGGCCGATTTTAAATTATCAGAGACGGGAGCTTGGGGGCCGTACCGACCCAGCGCCCCCCGCCAGTAGGGATCGCCCACTGAGATGATGCCGGCCAGCGGATTTCCCAGTGGATAGGCATACTCGAGCACTACATCCTCTAGTGAGGCAAGCACAGACACATCAGCAACTTTGCTCACGGTAGCCCGATAGGTAGTGTTGAGGCAGTCAGCATCGATTGCGCCTGCCATTAGGGTCAGTTGCGCCACGTTTCGATTCAGTTTGATGATCGTCTCCAAAATTACACGCGCACCCAGGCTGTGGGATACAAACGACAAGCTCGCGGCCCCTCCAAAGTTCCGATTTATGAACTCGGCCAGCAGCTTTGCGCTATCAATCGCCTCACGGTCTTCAAATGGATAGTCCAGCACTGGGATCCAGCGGGAATCCCCCGGCCACAGGATACCAATGAACAAAGCACCATCCCCAAGATCCAGCAATGACTCCCAACCAGAGAGCGATGTAATCCCGTCGTACCGATTAACGTTGAAACCATGGGTGCCAAACAGGACATTGCATCCTCGTACCGCCTCAAGAAAACCCTGGAGGTTGGGGTAATGTCCTCCATCTTGCCGAAGCATCACCTGCTTGGCCGGGATGCCGCCGGCACTGTCTGCACGTAAATCCAAGAACCAGGTCATGGCGGCGCCCTATTTCCGGAATGTCTCGACGACTTTGACACTCGCTGCCAAGGCACTGGTCAGATCCTTCGCGATCGGTGCGATTGGCGTAGCAGCCAACCCGACCAAGATGGCCATGGGCAGGCTCTTGAACGCCATGTCGTAGATATAGAATCCCGCAACGGACAAGCCGACCGACACAACAACCGACACGGCCTTGGTAGCGTTCCGGTAGATCTGATCGGCGCGCTCATAGGCCTGGTCCAGGGTGGTTGTAAGGATCAGATCAAAGCGGGCCCAGAGGTCACTTTCTGGTGGCGTGAGCGTCGTAGCGGTACCAAGCTTCGCGGCGATCGAAATCAAGTCAGCCTCGCGCTCACTTAGCCCTGTCACCGCAGCAAATTTCTTCGCTGTCGCGCTGCTGAGTCTGAGCTTGATCTGCGCCTTGGCGATCGCCTTCTGTTCGCCAAGTGCGGTACCGTTCAACCAGTTTGATTGCAGTACCCGCTTCAACTCTTTAGATCCCAGCGGGGACTGGCGGTCCTCCGCTGTGTCGTCAAAGAACAGCTTCACCACCTGATCGACTCTTCCAAAGCCGAAATTGGAGACACCTCCCCAAAAGGCTTTGGTGGCGTCTACCAAAGCGAATGACGCCGTGCCTAGTCCCGCGGCGGCGGCTATGCATTGGCTCAGTGAGTCGATCAGCGTCGTTGTAGTATTCGGGTCAGACAATGCCATAGCGTCTCTCCTTAGCCAATCCAGACGAATACCCATCGACTCGAGCGCAACGGAAGAGTCCAGGTAGGTGGATTATTGAGACTAGCCTGAGATGATCAAGCCATCAAACGGCCACATGAATCGCCCCCGGTTTCGCAACCAGTAACGAACGTCCGCATTGGGTCCAGGCTGTGTAAAAACGCATGCCTGCGTTGCTACGTAAAATCCGAGCCGGTTCTCCTCTAATACCCAAGTGCAGATTTCAATCTCGGACGAGCATTTTTTGTAGCCGATACTACCGGCGACTTTTTCAACAGAATCGCCCAAAAGCAGCCGATCAGTCGTAGTGGGAATTTACGCGACACGCCAGCTTTTCGGCATCGGGCAAGACCTAGGATGTCGCGCAAATCATGCCGCCAATATCGGAAACGGCCGAGTGTAAGGCACCGAAAATTGCCGAACTACGTGGACATGACTCACATTACCGGAGGCTCCTAGTGTTCTGTCTCACAAATAAAGATCCTCATGCCTGTGAGGCCATTGCCTGACGGGCTCGCTGTATCTTGTTCAAAATATCTTCCCCCTTGGCGTTCCAGACGTAGCGAGTCGGCTGCGCATTTCGCAGTGCCAGGAACGTGGTGATCGAGCTTTCCAGTTCGCGAACCGAACTGAAACTTCCGTCACGCAGGTACACCGTGATGTCGCGAAAAAAGCGCTCAACCCTGTTCATCCACGAACTGGAGGTCGGGGTGAAATGCATGTGGAAGCGTTTGTGCTTCTCAAGCCACGCCTTCACTTTCGGATGCTTGTGCGTGGCATAGTTGTCGACGATCAAATGCAGCTGCACAGCGCGTTGAAGATGAAACCGTTGTAAAGTTCGGCCAGGTCGACATCGGCCGGCTTCAGATCCGTGCGTGCCACATCGAATCGCAGGCGCCTCAGATTAAAGGCTTATGATCAAGCATGCCTTGGTCCCAGCTCCAACACTCAGTCGTCTGCGTACCCATCGCTTCAATCTTGACTGGATTTTGCTGACAGGTGTCTTTCGCTGCATCAACGCAACCGCTGGAAGTCTGGCAAGAAGAAGCCGGAATGAACTGGCAGATCCAGGAGTCGCCCGTACGCTTCATGGCTGACGCCGTCGGTCATCTCTGCACCATCCACTCATTTCCCGAACAGAAGGTCCTCTACCGTTCGGACAGCAAGGAAGCCCTGTCCGTCGTCTCACAACGCTACCAGGTGCTCCAGCCCCGTGAGGTCCTGGAGTTTTACCGTGATCTGACCGAGCGCTCTGGCTATGAACTGGAAACCGCTGGCGTCCTGAAGGGCGGGCGCAAGCTCTGGGCGCTGGCGCGGACCGGACAGTCAACCGCACTCAAAGGTAATGACGTGGTGAATGGCTATTTGCTGCTGGCCACCTCCTGTGATGGCACGCTGGCCACCACGGCGACCCCGACCACCATTCGCGTGGTCTGCAATAACACCCTGAGTATTGCGGTCAATGGCGCCAGCCAGGCGATCAAGGTCCCGCACAGCACCCGTTTCAATCCACAAGCCGTGAAGCAGCAACTGGGTATCGCCGTATCGCAATGGGACGACTTTATGTACCGCATGCGAATGCTCGCCGAACGCAGAGTGCAAGACCATGAAGCCAAAGATTTTCTGCGGAGCGTGCTGTGCGAAGTCCGGACCGGTGGCCCCGAGCTGACCGGTCTGTCGAATGAGCGGGCCTTAACCAAGGTGCTGAGTCTGTATGACGGCCATGGCCGAGGGGCGGAGCTGGAAGCGGCCAAGGGCACGGCCTGGGGCCTGCTCAACGCGGTCACCGAGTATGTCGACCACGAGCGTCGCGCTCGCAGCAACGAGTACCGCATGGACACCGCATGGTTTGGCCAAGGCGCGGTCATCAAACAACGAGCGCTCAACACCGCCCTGCAATTGGTGGCTTGGAAAGCCCGCCGCATAAAGGGAGGCCTGCGCCTCCCTCATCCATAGGTTTTCTCTCTGTGATTTAACCCTTTCACCGGAGGCTCAACATGACCCCACGCTGCCTGATCTGCGATTCAAAGGCTGTACTGTCCAAGGAGGTTGCTAACACGGCCGTCATGCTCATTGGGACCATTGATAGCTTTCTACTCAGTGTTCGCCAGGCCCATACCCAAGCCCTCGTAGCTGACCCGGAAACCCGACCTGAAAGCCTGCTCGTGCAGTTTTGCTCGACCTGATCGGCGAAAGCGTTTCCAGTGCGACATCGGGCTACACCGCCATGACGGCCTTTGCCAGGGACGTGCAGAAATATCAGTTCGGCCACTATGACTATCTCTGCTTACGCTGTGGTGCCAAGTTCGATCAGAACGCCGATACCTGAAAGCGCCAAATCCCACCAGGGCAATCCTAGGATCAGGCCTTTCTTAGCCGTTCAACTAAGCGCTCAACCAGATCCACGACCAGCTGTCGGTCCCCATGCTCCAACAGCATCAATAACCGACTGATCCGGGTGGCCTGGTCATCCGGGCGCGAACTGGCCTCGGTCTCCAGCCCATCGAGCATTCTTGTCACCGTGGACGTCGCTAACCCAAGCTGCCGCGCTGCCGCAGAAAAGCCTTTGGCGTCCACGGTCTGGACGAACATCTGCAGGGCGAGCAACTTGTCCAATTGAGCCTCCTTGAAAATTGACGGGCTGAAAAATTCTTCGCCCAGCGTAACGCGCTCTGTCTGGCAAACCAAAGGTTCAGTGGTTCGAGTATCAAACCCGACGAGCAAGGCTTTTAACGGTGAACCCTGCGCCCTGACGGCACCAAACGTGCCGCACTGATCGAATCCTTGCAGAATGCCAGCAACGCGACCAGCGACAAGCCACTGCCCGCCAAGGCGACCGCGCTCCAGCCGCCATGCCCATACAACCAGCTGGCACCTGAAGATCCGGCTGCGCCGCCGATGAAGATGCTGGTCATGTACAGCGCGTTCAGTCGCCCCCGGCTGGCGGCGTCCAGTGCGTAAACGGCACGTTGACCAAGGACCATGTTCATCTGAACCGCGAAATCCAGGAGGATGCCAGTGACGGCCAGGCCGATAAGGCTCCAGTCCGGCGCCAGCCAGAGCGTACCGAAGCTGACAATCGCCAGGCTCATCGCCAGCCATGAAGCCGGCCGGGTGTGGCCAGCATCGGCCAGGCGGCCGGCGATTGGCGCCGCCACCGCGCCGATGGCACCGACCAGCGCGAACAGCGCAATCTGACTCTGCGACAGGCCATGACGCCCCACCAGTTCCAACGGCACGGCGGTCCAGAACAGGCTGAACGCGGCGAACATCAGGCCCTGGTACAGCGCCCGCTGACGCAATACCGGCTCACGGCGCAGAAGCTTTTCCAAGGACAGCAGCAATTGGCCGTAGGAAGCACGATGCGTCGGCTCACGACTGGGCAGTGTGAAGGCCACCACGACCGTAATGAACAACATCAACAGCGCCGCGCCCATGAACACCACGCGCCAGCCGAAGTGATCGGCAACCAGGCTGGCCAGTGGGCGGGCCAGCAGAATACCCAACAACAGCCCTCCCATAATCGTGCCGACCACACGCCCTCGGCTTTCTTCAGGGGCCAAATGCGCCGCCAGCGGGATCAACATTTGCACCGACACCGAACTGAAACCGATCAGCGCCGAAACGATGAAAAAGCTACTAGGGTGCTGCACCATCCCCGCGGCGAACAGGCTGATGCTGCTGACCAGTAGGGTCGCGATCATCAAGCGGCGGTTTTCCAGTAGATCGGCCAGGGGTACCAGCAGAAACAGCCCGAGCGCATAACCCAACTGAGTCAGCGAAACGATCAGGCTGGCGGTACCGCCTGACAGGCCGATATCAGGCGCAATCATTTCGATGATCGGTTGTGCGTAGTAAATATTGGCGACAATCGCGCCGCAGCAGAACGCGAACAGCAGCACCAGGCCGCGCGTCAGGTGTACAGGCGCCTGATCTAAAGATGTATTGAAAGCAGTCATGTCATCAACTCCTCGATGCATCAGGGATCAGGCCAGGGTTGGATAGTCAATGTAGCCGGCTGCGTTGCCACCGAAAAAAGTGCTACCGTCGGCCGGATTCAACGCTAAGGCGCCTTGCAGTCGGCGAGGTAAGTCAGGATTGGCGATAAAGGGGCGGCCGAAGGCGATAATGTCGGCCCTACCCTCGGCTAGAGCCTGCTCGGCAGTATTGCGGTCATAGCCACCCGCGAGCATCAGCACGCCGTCATATTCGCTGCGCAGGCGTTTGATGATGGCGTCCCAGCGCGGGTCATGGTTGTCATCCCGCACGGTGCCAACCATCATCGGCTCTACCAGATGCAGGTAGGCCAGATTCGAGTCGTTCAACGCACGGACGAGGTAGCTGAAAGTCTCCTCCGGGGTGTCATCGCCCATGCCCATGAAGCGACCCATCGGCGTCAGGCGAACTGCAACACGCTCAGCGCCCACTTCCTCGATCACTGCCGCAACCACTTCCAGCAACAACCGCCCACGGTTTTCGATGCTGCCACCGTATCGGTCAGTGCGTTCGTTGCTGGCGCTGTTGATGAACTGGTCCAACAGATAACCGTTGCCGGCATGAATTTCCACGCCATCCATGCCGGCTAGCATGGCATTGCGAGCCGCGTGGCGGTAATCGAGCAGAATCGCCTCGATGCCAGCGATATTCAGTGCCTGCGGCACTGGCACATCGCCCCAGCCCCCCTCGCCTTGCTCGTTGATGATAAAGGTCTTGCCCGGTACCGACTGCGCGGTCGGCGCTACCGGCAGGCCACCGTTGGGCTGAAACACCGGATGAGAAACCCGCCCAACGTGCCAGAGCTGCAAAAACATGTGCCCACCTTCGGCATGCACCGCATCGCTGACCGCTTTCCAACCGCGCACCTGCTCCGGCGTGTGTATACCCGGCGTCCAGGCGTAGCCCTGGCCCTGCTGGGATATTTGCGTGGCCTCGCTGACGATCAGCGCCGCACTCGCCCGCTGCCGGTAATACTCGACGTTCATTGGCGTCGGCACGTTGCCCGGCTGGCCGGCACGCGAGCGAGTCAGGGGCGCCATAGCGACGCGATGCTTGAGATGGAGCGGGCCGACGGTGATGGCGCTGAACAGGTGCTGAGTCATGATCGATTACCTTTACATACGTAGGGTAGAAGCTCCGGGCCCAATCGGCCCATGCCCTGCACGGTAGGCGCTGGTGAGCATTGGGAGAATCCACCGGCGGCGCAACGTAGCGTTGCGCCGCGAGCAAAGGTGTGGCCGTTACTCGGAGTTAAACAGCGCCGGCGTCGCACAGGCCCATCGCTGCGTGAGGTCAGCAGCGACGGATGAGCACCGCCAGCTGCGTGTCCCACTGCCTGCAAGGTTTCGCTGTCACAGCAGATAAAGGGCCGAATTATCACCTGCATGGCGTAAAACTGAAGTGAGACTAACTCGTCAGCCTTTGAGCAGGTGCCGAATACGTACAGGCTTTCCAGCGATATGAAAGTGTCGAGCGGCTGATTCGATTTTCAACTCTGCGCGAGTGACTCTATTGTGATGACGTAGATGATCGTGCCAGGACTCGTCAAAAAACAGCTCTATCCACAGTTGCGGATTTTCGGTGTCCTGCATCAATTGCCAGGAAAAAGAACCATTGCGCTGCCGCATTCTGCGCACCTCTTCCATGGCCTCTTTGAAGGCATCGGCATCCGCCGTGTCAATCTCATACTCGACCGTGATCATGACTGGCCCACGTTCACCATCAACGTCGACACTAATCAACGGTTGAGGCCAATGCAGCGAAGGGGCCAGGTCTTCTGCGCTCAGCGCAGGCAGTTTGACCCACCAGCCCAACCCTACTCCCACCACCATGATTACGGCGGCAAAACTCAGAGATATCGAGATCGAAAGCCAGCTGGCGATCAGCCCCCACATCACACCGCCCATGGCCATGCTGCCAAAGAAAGTCAGAATGTAGACCGCCAACGCCCTGGCCCTTACCCACGCAGGTACCGATGTTTGCGCAGATACCTGAAGGCTGGACAATACCGCGATCCAGGCAGCACCACTGATGAGCATCACAGGGATAAGCAGATAGAAATCCTGAATCCATGCCAAAGCCAGCAATACTGCCGCATAGATAAGGCTGGCCGATGCCACCAGCAGATTGACAGCAATATGACGACGAATTCCGGGCAGAAACATTGCGCCCGCGACCGCCCCGATCCCGATGCAACCGAGCAAGATCCCAAATTGCTCAGCGTTGCCCTTCAGCTCATTTCGCACGATCAGTGGAAGCAAGGACATACCGGCGCTTGCGCCCAGAAAGAAAGCCAGGGCGCGCACCAGAACTCGCTGCAGGTGCCGTGAACTACGGGCATAGCGCCAACCCACACGTATAGCGCCAAACAGGCGTTCTGCCGGCAATACGGTCTGTTGTGGCGTACGATGCCACAGGGCGAGCACCGCGATAACACCAAAGAAGGACAGGGCGTTGACGGCAAATGTCGCCCATGGCCCTACCAAGCTGATGATGATGCCAGCGATGGCCGGTCCGAGTGCTCGGGCAACGTTGACTCCCACGCTGCTAAGCGATATCGCGGCGGGCAGATCACTGGCTGGAACCAACTCAGGTGTCAACGCTGACCATGCTGGCATGGTCAGCGCTGTTCCAACTCCCATGGCCAGCGTAAACAGGAGTAAAAGCGTAGCGCTCATCAGGTCCGCAAAGGTGATCACGGCGAGCGCAAGTGCAATGACGGCCATCCCTGCCTGGACAGCCAACAGGTAACGTCGTTTGTCGACGATGTCGGCCAGCGCGCCAGCGGGTAGCGCTAGAAGGAACATCGGAGCGGCACCCGCTACTTGTACCAGAGACACCATAAAAGGACTGGCCGACAAGGAGGTCATCAGCCAGCCAGCACCGACTTCATGCATCCACGTCCCTATGCTGGATGCAATGCTGGCGAGCCACAGACTGCGAAACAATCCATGACGAAGCGGTTGCCAAGCCGAAGTTGTCGGTGTCTGCCCATTAGTCATCGTATTCACCATTCTCTCCCTACAGTTTGCTCAGGAGTGGCCAGCGATGCGACAGACTCGTACCCAATGCCAATTTTCCAGATCCTCCGACAAGAATCGTCGAGAAGATGATCAGCAGCAGCCAGGCGAACTGGCCCTCGGCCAGGCTCCACTCGGGATGAACCCAGATAACCGATACAACCAGCAAAAATAGAACAGGCAGTGTCGCAAGGCGCGTCAGAAGTCCCAATGCGATGAATATCGGACAAAACACTTCCGAGAAAATTGCCAGAGACAAGGTCAACCGAGCCCCCATGCCAAACGGGTCTTCGATCAACGCCAGTTCGTGCTCAAAATTGAAAAGCTTAGGCAATCCGTGCACCAGCAACAGCATCAGTACACCTGTGATTCGTAGCCAACACAGCGCCACATCCGGTGCAGTCGTCGTATTCACATCAGATGTAGACATGCTCCATTGCTTCCTCTCAAGGAGTGCGCCTCATCCCCCATCAGGGAAGAGGCGCAAACAGATCAGTGACCTTCCGATGCGTTAAACATGGTTTTGGCATAAATCAAACCAAGACCATAAGCACCACCGTGAGCGATAGAGGTTTTCACCGTCTCGTTGTAGGTGTCGCCGCGAGCCCAGTCACGCTGCAGTTCCAGGAGGTATTGAAGCGAGGTCATTGGACGCGCACCTGCTTGAATCATACGCTCGATAGCGCGCTCATGAGCCTCATCTGAAACGTCGCCACACGCATCGCAAATGACGTATACCTCAAACCCTTGGTCAAGAGCCGAGATCGCGGGTCCAACAATGCAGACCGAGGTCCAGAGACCGGCAAGAACGATTCTGCTGCGACCGATCTTATTCACGGCGACGGCTATACGCTCGTCCTCCCAGGTATTCATGCTGGTCCGGTCAATCAGCTCCTGGCCGGCGAAGACTGAGGTAATCTCTTCAAACATGGGGCCCGAAAAACTTTTTTCGGCGACGGTGGTAAGAATGGAAGGAACGCCAAACTCCTTCGCTGCTTTCGAGATCAGTGCAGCGTTATTACGGAGTGAGACAGCGTCGATGGATTTAGTCGCAAATGCCATCTGTGACTGAAAGTCGATCAAGATCAGAGCGTGGTTGCTCGGATCAATCAGGCCTTTACCTGGTGCTGCTTTTGCGGTTGCCATAACACTTCTCCGGATACGTTTGAGAGGCGCTATTTTCGGCTTCGTTGGAGCAGAGCAATTGTATGGATGTGCGAATCTGAAAAGTTTGTGCTGAGAAAATTTCTTTCGCCAAGAATCTGGAGGCTTAACCACCTACCAGCATCAGACTCCCGCTTCGACTGCGGGGCGCTGCTGTATTTAAAGCCCGTCCTCGGTCCGATCCAGCCGTTCACCCAAGAATTCGATCAGCGCCTGCACCGGTCGCGAGCCCTGACGATGCTGCGGATAGACCGCCGATAACGTCAACGGCTCAGCGTGGAAGTCGTCCAGCACCGACACCAGCCGCCCGTCCTTCAAGGCCGAACCGACAATGAAGGTCGGCAAATAAGTAATGCCCATGCCGGCGATGGCCGCGTCCTTGAGCAATTCACCGTTGTTGACCCGCATCCTTCCGGTGACGTTCTCGGTCAATGGTTTGCCCTGCCCTTCGAAACGCCATTGCACCTGACGACCGTGGCCGTAAGGCAGACAGTCATGACTGTGCAAGTCTTCAGGGTTGACCGGCGTACCGCGCTCGGCCAGGTAGGCCGGGCTGGCGCAGTACACCCGCTGGATGGAGGCGAGGCGTCGGGCGATCAGCGTCGAGTCTTCCAGCACGCCGATGCGCAATGCCAGGTCGTAGCCCTCATTGAGCAAGTCCACCGGACGATCACTCAAGTCCACTTCCACCGTGACGTCGCGATAGCGCTGCAAAAACACCGGCAGCAGACAACCCAAGTGCGCCACCGCGAACGACAGCGGCGCGCTCAAGCGAATGGTGCCGCGAGGCTCGCTGGTCTGGCCGGCGATGCCCTGCTCCACTTGCTCGACTTCGCTGAGCAGGCGCAAGGCCGACTCGTAATAACTCTGCCCCAGGGGCGTGACGTCCAGCCGCCGGGTCGAGCGATTGAGCAGCCGCACACCGAGGCGCTCTTCCAGTTGCATCAAGCGTCGGCTGACGAATTGCTTGGACAGCCCCAACTGATCGGCCGCCGCGGTGAAACTGCCGGAGTCCATGACCTGGCAAAAAATACGCATATCTTCAAACGGGTTCATTGTCACGACCTGGTTGACAGTCAAACACTTTATAGCCGCTTTTTCCCTTTTCGGCACCCTATTAATCTGTGTTCACGGTGCTGCCAAGCCTTGATTCAAGGGGCCGGGCACGCTACTCGACTCTTAGTACCCAACTTCCAACGACTAAAAAAGGACTTACCCATGAACATCGTCCAGAAAACGCTGACCACCAGCCTCCTTGCCCTCTCCTTCGGCAGCGCGTTTGCGGCTGGCAGTAAGGGTGTCGAACACAACACCCAGGCCTTCCTCGAAGCCCTCGCGGCAGGCGGCGGCAAACCGCTGGAACAACTGAGCCCCAAGGATGCCCGTGCAGTACTGACCGGTGCGCAATCGTCGGTGGAGGTGGATCTGTCGGGGGTGGAAGTCACTGAGCGCTCGATCAAAGTTGGCGAGCAGAACGTCATGCTGAAGATCGTACGTCCCGCCAAGGTCAAAGGTGAGCTGCCGGTGTTCATGTTTTTCCACGGTGGCGGCTGGGTTTTGGGTGATTACCCGACTCACCAACGACTGATCCATGACCTGGTGGTCGGCTCCGGCACAGTGGCGGTGTATGTCGATTACACCCCGTCGCCGGAAACACACTACCCCACCGCAATCAACCAGGCCTACGCCGCTACCCGCTGGGTCGCCGAGCATGGCAAGGACATCGGCGTCGATGGCAAACGTCTGGCGGTAGCCGGCAACAGCGTCGGCGGCAACATGGCTGCAGTGGTGGCCTTGATGGCCAAGGAACAGAAAACCCCGGCGCTGCGCTTTCAGTTGCTGATGTGGCCGGTGACCAACGCACAGTTTGACACCCCGTCCTATCAGCAATTTGCCGAAGGCCACTTCCTGACCAAGGGCATGATGAACTGGTTCTGGGACAGCTACACAACCGACGCCGGCCAGCGAGCGCAGATCCATGCCTCACCGTTGCAGGCCAGCACCGAACAACTTCGCGGCTTGCCCGCCGCCCTGGTGCAGACCGCCGAGTTCGACGTGCTGCGTGACGAAGGCGAAGCCTATGCCCGCCACCTGGACGCCGCCGGTGTGCCAGTCACCGCCGTGCGCTACAACGGCATGATTCACGATTTCGGCCTGCTCAACCCTCTGAGCCAGATCCCCGAAGTGAAGGCTGCGGTTCGTCAGGCCGCCGCGGAACTCAAGACTCACTTGAACTAAGTCCCGCAAAGAAGCCTGCCCTCTGGCAGGCTTTTTCCTGTCTGCCGTCCCTTTTTCGCCCAGAGTTCTTCATGCCCATTGTCTACGGTCATCCCTTGTCGTGGAGTGCCCTGCTGCTGGTGATCGATGCGCTGATCTGGCATCTTGCGCCGTTCAAGCACCGCGTCACCCGGGTCGGGTTGCGCCTGGGTCTATTCCTGATCTTCAGTGCGATCATCATCAATGCCGGCGTCAGCCCGTTGCAGGCTCCGGTGTTTGCCGACGACCGCGTTGCGCAACTGGGGGCAACTGCCCTGGGGATTCTCTGGTGGCTGTATGCCGCGCGGGTGCTCACCGAAGTCATCGGTCTGGTGCTGATGCGACGCATTGGCCACAGTGGCCGGTTGCTGCAGGATGTCATCGGCGCGCTGGTGTTTTTGATCGCGATCGTCGCCGCGGCCGGCTATGTGCTGGAGCTGCCAGTCAAAGGCCTGCTGGCGACCTCCGGGGTCGTGGCGATCGTCGTCGGTCTGGCGTTGCAGAGCACTTTGAGCGACGTGTTTTCCGGCATCGTGCTCAACACCACCAAACCCTATCAGGTGGATGACTGGATCATGATCGACGGCACCGAAGGCAAGGTGCTGGACATCGACTGGCGTGCCACCCACCTGCTCACCAGCGCCGGCAGTACCGCGGTGGTACCGAACTCGGTGGCGGCCAAGGCGAAGATCGTCAACCTGAGTCGGCCGAGCAACATGCACGGAGTATCCATCAGCATTCAGGTGCCCAACCACATCCGCCCGCGTCGGGTGCTGGACGCACTGGATCGCACCTTGCAAGGCAGCAGCAGCCTGCTGCTTTCCCCGGCGCCTAAAGCGCTGCTCAAGGAGGCCGGTGAAACCATGTCCGAATACGTGGCCAGCGGTTTTATCGCCGAGCTGGGCAAAAAAAGTGAAGTGCGCAATCAACTGTTCGACCTGGCCCATCGGCACCTGGAAGCGGCGGGTATTTCCCGGCAACTGGATGGTGTGATTGAACCCACGACCCGAGCGCGAGCGTTGCTGGACGAGGTGAAAATCTTCCGTTCCTTGGGCGAGGACGAGCGCGATCAGCTGGCTCAGGCTATGACCCCGCAGCAATACGCGGCGGGCCAAGTGGTGCTGGCATTGGGTGAGGTGCCTGACAGTCTGTTCGTGATCGCCACCGGGGTGATCAGCGCCACAGTGCCCGACGACACCGGGCAAATTGAAGCGGGTCGCATGGGACCGAGCGAAGTCATGGGCGAACAGAGCATCCTCACCGACACACCGTCCCAGGCCACTTTCACCACACTGACCTCCTGCATCATTTACCGCATCGACAAGTCCCTGACACGTAGCTGCATGGAACAACGCAGCGAAGTCGGCCAGGCATTGAACAAGCTGCAAGCGGTTCGGCAACAGAACAGTCGACTGGCGTTGATGGCCAAACCGGCGCCGATCAAAAAAGGAGGTTTGCTTGGGTGGTTGCAGAAGCGTTGAGCAATGACCCATAAAAATGCCCGCACAATGGCGGGCATTCATTCGAATCAGCGTTGCGGCGGGACTTACTTGGCCGTCAGCGCCGAGTAGCTGTTCATCAAGTTGCGATAGTTCGGAATGCGCGGCGACAGCAGGTTCGCCAGGCCTTCCATGTCGTTGCGCCAGTCGCCTTGCAGCTCGCACGCCACCGAGAACCAGTTCACCAGTTGCGCACCGGCCGTGGCCATGCGCGCCCAGGCAGCCTGTTGCACGGTTTCGTTGAAGGTGCCCGAGGCGTCGGTAACTACAAACACTTCAAAGCCTTCAGCCAGCGCCGACAAGGTCGGGAACGTCACGCAAACGTCGGTCACCACACCGGCGATGATCAACTGCTTGCGGCCGGTGGCCTTCACGGCTTTGACGAAGTCTTCGTTGTCCCAGGCGTTGATCTGGCCTGGACGCGGAATGTATGGCGCATCCGGAAACAGCTCTTTCAACTCAGGCACCATCGGGCCATTCGGACCGTTTTCAAAGCTGGTGGTAAGGATGGTCGGCAGTTTGAAGAACTTGGCCAGGTCCGCGAGAGCCAGCACGTTGTTCTTGAATTCGTTGGGCGAGAAATCCTGGACCAGCGAGATCAGGCCGGTCTGGTGGTCGACCAACAGCACAACTGCGTCGTCTTTGTTCAGACGTTTGTACGGAACGTTGCTCATGTGAAACTCCTCGGTGGATGGAGGTCGCTTATGGCGCCGACACAGTTGGCCGGCGTTCTTTCGTGATCGTTAGAAAGCAAAACACGAGCAGCCAAAGGCGCCCCAGAAACCCTGGAAATCACTGACTGGCGCATTCGACAGGCGCGCCCGCTCATGGCTATGGGAATGCACCGCGCACGGCCCGCTGCAATGGTGAACCTGAGCCTGCATCGGCGAAGTCGGACGCCAGTGGCCCGGCACCTTGACCACCGGCGACCAGTCCGGCAGCACCGGCACGCTGGTCGGCCCGAGTTTTTCGAAGTCACCGGCGGCGTACACCACCTTGCCACCGACCACGGTCAGCACCGACTCGATCCACTTGATGGCCTCTTCTTCGACGCTGAAAAAGTCTGCGGTCAGGGCCACGACGTCCGCCAGTTGGCCGACCTTGATCTGGCCTTTCTTGCCCTGTTCGGACGAGAACCAAGCACTGCCATGGGTGAACAGCTCCAGCGCGGTCTGCCGGGACAGGCCTTCGCTGTGCAGTTCCAGGCCACCGACGGTGCGCCCGCTGACCATCCAATACAGCGAGGTCCAGGGGTTGTAACTGGAAACCCGCGTGGCATCGGTGCCGGCGCCGACCGGTACGCCTTCGGCCAGCATGCGCTTGATCGGCGGCGTCGCTTCGGCCGCCTTGGCGCCGTAACGCTCGACGAAGTACTCGCCCTGGAATGCCATGCGATCCTGAATCGCAATGCCACCGCCCAACGCCCTCACCCGCTCGATGTTCTGCGGGGTAATGGTTTCGGCGTGGTCGAAAAACCACGGCAAGCCATTGAACGGGATGTCTCGATTGACCTTCTCGAACACGTCGAGCATGCGGCTGATGGATTCGTTGTACGTCGCGTGCAAACGGAACGGCCAGCGCTGCTCGACGAGGTGGCGGACCACCGGTTCCAGCTCGTCTTCCATGGTTTGCGGCAGGTCCGGACGCGGCTCGAGGAAGTCTTCGAAATCCGCTGCCGAGAACACCAGCATTTCACCGGCGCCGTTGTGTCGCAGGTAATCGTCGCCCTGGTGCAGGGTGACGCTACTGGTCCAGTTCTTGAAGTCGGTCAGCTCTTCCTTCGGCTTCTGGGTGAACAGGTTATAAGCAATGCGAATCGTCAGTTGCTGGTCCCTGGCCAACTGCTCGATGACTTGGTAATCGTCCGGATAATTCTGGAAACCACCGCCAGCGTCGATGGCGCTGGTCAGGCCGAGACGGTTGAGCTCGCGCATGAACTGACGCGTCGAGTTGATCTGATATTCCAGCGGCAACTTCGGCCCTTTGGCCAAGGTCGAGTAGAGAATCATCGCGTTGGGACGCGCCACCAGCATGCCGGTCGGATCGCCGTTGGCGTCGCGCACAATCTCGCCCCCCGGCGGGTTCGGCGTGTTGCGGGTGTAGCCAACAACCCGCAACGCGGCGCGGTTGAGCAAGGCGCGGTCGTACAAGTGCAAAACGAACACCGGCGTATCCGGCGCGGCCTGGTTGAGTTCTTCAATCGTCGGCATGCGCTTTTCAGCGAACTGGAATTCGTTCCAGCCACCGACCACCCGCACCCATTGCGGCGTTGGCGTGCGATCGGCCTGGTCCTTGAGCATGCGCAAGGCATCGGCCAGGGACGGCACGCCTTCCCAGCGCAGTTCGAGGTTGTAGTTCAAGCCGCCACGAATCAGGTGCAAGTGCGAGTCGTTGAGCCCGGGGATGACGCAGCGGCCCTTGAGGTCAATGACCTGGGTGCCCGAACCGCGCAGGGCCATGGCCTCGGCCTCGGTGCCAACCGCGACGAAGCGACCGTCGGTGATCGCCACCGCACTGGCGAGGGGTTTTTCACGGTCAACGGTATGAAATTGGCCATTGAACAGAATCAGATCGGCGTTCATCGCGTTTCCTCAGGCAGAGTGGAATGAGACTGTCCGGCTTCCAGCCACGGCGCGAACAGTCGCGTCGCCCTGGGCATGAACAGGTACACCACCGAAACCACGATGGTCACGGTGATCAGAAAAGTGGCGACCACGTAATTGGACAGAAAGGCGTTGAGCTTGAGCAGCGGGCCCCAGATCAGCGGCACCAGCAAGGTATGCGGCAGGATCACCAGCAACGTCACCACGGACTGCTTCCAGCGCGGCGGTGGCGAACCGGCATCGGCCTGCGGTGCGAACCAGAATTCTTTGACCGGATTAACCTCGGTCTGGTCTCCATCCGCCAGCATCGGCGCGGCTTCGTTGATCAGCTCCAGCCGTTGCGGCGAATCGAGCCAGCGCTGCATCGCCTCAGTTGAGCAGAAACGCAGCACGCAGGTGAACATGTCCAGGCCGGCGTTCTTGCCGCGAATAACATCCACCCCCAAATGCCCCTCGCTCTTTCCGGCAATACTGACAATCCGCCGCAGCCAGGCTTCATAGGGCACTTCAAAACCGGCCTTGACCCGGTGTTTGACGACCAGGGTCACGACTTCTTCGAAGCCCCGCACCGGGCGGGTGGTTGCAGGGTCGAGGCGATTGGAATCAGGCATAACGGAAGGCTCCGGCGAAACGGAAATTGAGCCGATAATGCCGGTGTGGGGGAGGGAAAAATTGAACGTATGTGCTCTCTTTACGAGCGTATTCTCAAGGTGCGGATAGGCTATTGCCAGTCGGTCATGGCATTTTGAACCGAACACTTTCCGGTGGCGAGCGCGCCTGCTCGCGCCGGTACGCGAAGCAGCCCCAAAACCTGCAATCGCGGTTCCTCAGACGGACTGCATTCGCTGGGTTACGAAGCCAGAATATTCAGAGGCTCAGACATGAACTGACTAATCCGCGACCGCAACCATCGCTCCGCTGGATCATTATCACTTACCCCGCTCCAGGCCATCGACAACTGCGCCTCATCGATGGGAAACGGCGGATCTTCGGCTCTCAAGGCACAGCCTTCGACCAGCGCGCATGCGGCGTAGTCGGGAACGGTGGCGATCATTTCAGTCCCGGCGAGCAACGCCCGCAACCCACTGAACTGCGGCACCCCCAACACCACCCGCCGGGTGCGACCAATCTTGGCCAGATCAAGATCAATGTTGCCACTCAAATCCCCCGAAAACGACACCATCGCATGAGGCCGCTCACAGTACTCATCCAGTGTCAGCTCTCCAGGCCGGTTGTCTGCGCGCAGCACTTTGCAGGGGATATCCCGCAGTTTCTTGCGTTTGGCATTGGCCGGCAGTTCGGTGGTGTAACTGACCCCGACTGAAATCTCCCCGGACGCCAACAATGCCGGCATCAGCAAATAATTGACCCGGCGCACCACCACAATGATCCCCGGCGCCTCCTCCCGCAGATGGCTCAACAGCGACGGAAACAAGCCAAACTCGGCGTCGTCCGATAGACCAATGCGAAACACATCACAACTGGTAGCCGGATCAAACTCCTTGGCCCGGCTGACCGCCCCGGAGATGGTGTCCATCGCCGGTTGCAGCTCCTTGAGAATCGCCAGCGCCCGCGCCGTCGGCTCCATGCCGCGACCGTTGCGCAGCAGCAACGGATCGTCGAACAGATCACGCAACCGCCCCAACGCAGCGCTCACGGCCGGCTGCCCCATGAAGAGTTTTTCGGCGACCCGGGTCAGGTTCCTTTCGAACATCAGAGCCTCAAAAATTACCAGCAGGTTCATGTCGACGCGGCGCAGATCGTTACGGTTCATGGGCACGGTTCCCTTTTGTGTTCAGCCAGGCGCGAGTCTGTCGGACTTTACTCGATCATCGGCACTTTCGCCGCTCGTTTGTAAGGCCCGTACTCGATTGGTACCCACTGGAAATGCTTGTCCACTGCGGTGATATGGCCGACACCCGGAAACGGCAAATGCGCCGCTGTGACCCAGATCTTGCTGGCCGCCGCATCGCTGAAAACCTTGGCGCGGCTCTTGATCGCTTGCTGACTGTCGACGTCGAAACGAATCGATACCTCGGGATGCTCGAACTGCACCGCCAGGTTATGCACCAGATCGCCCATAAACAGAATACTCTGGCCTTGGGAGTTGAACCGATACGTGGTACTGCCCGGTGTGTGCCCGGCTTCCAGCTCGGCATCGACAACGCCCGGCACTGGCGACTGCCCGGCAGTAAAGGTCTTGAAGCGGCCCGCCGCAATGTACGGCGCGGTGGAGTCCTGGGCGATCTTGAAAAACTCCTTGGCACCGGCCGGTGCCTTGTCCATGGCCTGAGGGTCAAGCCAGTAATCGGCTTCTGCCTTGGCCGCGTAGACCGTTGCGTTGGCGAACACTGGCTTCTGCTGCCCGTCCACCAACCCGCACACATGATCCAGATGCAAGTGGGTGAGCAGGATGGTATCGACCTGTTCTGGCTGATAACCGGCGGCTTTCATGTTCGCCGACAGCTGACCCGCCGTGGCACCGATGCACTGCCCCGCCCCGGTATCCACCAGAATCAATCGTTTGCCGGTGTTCACCAGAAACGCATTGAACGCGGTTTGCACCCCCGGTGTTTCAATCGAGCGACGAGCCAGCAACGCGCGGATCTGGTTTTGGGTCAGACCGTCGAGCAGTTTGGGCGACAGGTCGTTGTAGCCATCAAACAACGCCGTCACCTCATAGTCACCCACCGCGAGCCGGTAATAACCGGGAACCTGAGTGTTCACCTGAGCCGGTGCCTGCGCCAGGCCGGTGCCGGACATCAGCGCCAATGCCAGGCCGAGTCCGCCAAGCATGCAAACGCGGGAATGCTTCATGAGATCACCCTTGATCGAGCCAGAAAAAGCGGCTCTGCCCAGGCCGCTACAAGTCGTCAATCTTGCACGGCCCTGCGTCGGCGCGAATTGTAGCGATGTGCTCAGTTGAGCTTTTTCACCCTTAGCCTGACCGCGGAATTAACAACGTTTAACTCGCAAGCCAGAACTTGCGCGACCAATAATGAAGCCCTCTGCGCAGACCTGTTTTTTTAGAAAAGGGGACGAGCTGACCCACCGTGCAGCGCTCCCGCGTGCGCCCACCGACACGGACATTTGCCATGGCTCACTTTCAGCAAAACGCCGCCCACGGGTGCGCCACTGAAACGCGAAAAAAAACCACTGTCGGCCTCAGCCCCTGGCGCGAAACCCTGGTCAAACAGCTGATCCTCGACCACCTCGGTGAAACCCTGGAAGTGACCGAACTGGCACGGGCCTGCGCCTTGTCACGCAGTCATTTTTCCCGTGCGTTCAAGTGCAACACCGGCCACTCGCCGCAAGACTGGATTCGTCAGCAACGCATCGTCCGGGCCAAGCAGTTGATCCAGAATACGGACCTGACCCTGACGCAAATCAGTCTGGAATGCGGCTTCTGCGATCAGGCGCACTTCTGCCACATTTTCACCCGCAGCGAAGGCATCACGCCTTTCGCCTGGCGCTGTCAGGCAGTGCGATCCGCCCCGCCCACCGCAGCACAAGCCGCCCCCTCATATACCGCTCAAATTCACGCCCAAAGATAAAGCCGAGCGGCATGACCGCTCGGCTTTCAGGGATGACGACTAAGAATCACCCCAACGGTGGAATGCCTCTCACGCAAAGAGCAAAAACCGGCGCGGGCCGAACGCCCGCGCCGGGGCCAATCAGGCCTTGAGGAACGCCAGCAGGTCGGCGTTGAGCTGATCCTTGTGAGTATCAGTCAGCCCATGGGGCGCGCCGGGGTAGACGAGCAGTTTCGAGCCCTTGACCAGTTTGGCCGAGGCGATGCCGGAGGCTTCGATCGGTACGATCTGGTCAGCGTCGCCATGCACCACCAGAGTCGGCACGTCGAACTTGAGCAGGTCTTCGGTGAAGTCGGTTTCGGAGAACGCCTTGATGCAGTCATAGGCGCTCTTGTGGCCGGCGGTCATGCCCTGCATCCAGAACCAGTCGATCATGCCCTGAGAAGGCTTGGCGTCAGGTTTGTTGAAACCAAAGAACGGCCCGCTGGCGACGTCTTTGTACAGCTGCGAACGGTCCGCTAGGGACGCCTGACGCAGACCGTCGAACACTTCCATCGGCAGGCCGCCTGGATTGGCTTCGGTCTTGAGCATCAGCGGCGGCACCGAGGAAATTAGCCCGGCCTTGGCGACCCGTCCGGTGCCGTGTCGACCGATGTAGCGCGCCACTTCACCGCCGCCGGTGGAGAAACCGAACAGTACTGCGTTTTGCAGATCCAGCAGCTCGATCAACTGCGCGAGGTCGTCGGCGTAGGTGTCCATTTCATTGCCGAACCAGGGCTGGCTAGAGCGGCCGTGACCACGGCGGTCATGGGCGATGACCCGGTAGCCCTTGGACGCCAGGAAGATCATCTGCGATTCCCAGCTGTCGGCATTCAACGGCCAACCGTGGCTGAAGACGATAGGCTGGCCAGTGCCCCAGTCCTTGTAGTAAATCTCGGTACCGTCGCGGGTGGTGAATGTGCTCATGGCGATTGCTCCTTAACTAAGGGTTGGGGTGTTTGGGTGAATCAAACCGATGAATGGCCCATTCGTTCGGCCAGGCGCGCTACCCGCTCGCCCAGGTGCGCGGCGGTGCAGCGATCTTCGGGAGGTGGCGCATGGTCCGGGGACTGTTCGACATTCGACTGGGCCATGGCCCCCAGGGAACTGCCCAGGCGATTCAATTGCCCATCGAACACGCCAGCGCTGGAGCGCGCCGGCAGCAGGTCGAGACCGACCCAGATCATCGAGTGCTGAGCGGCGAACACCGCCATCTGCAGCAAGGTGTTGAGCTTGTCGCCGCACAGGCAGCCGGAGTTGGTGAACCCGGCGGCCAATTTGTCGCGCCAGGGCTGGGCCAGGTAGAACGACGCAGTAGCCTCCATGAAGCCTTTGAACGGCGCCGAGGCGCTGCCCATGTAAGTCGGGGCGCCGAAGATGATCGCGTCGGCGCGGTGCAAGCAGTCCCAGTGCTCGTCCACTTCCTCGACCGGAATCAGTCGGCAGGTACTGCCCAGGTGCCGTTCCACGCCTTGGGCCACGGCTTCGGCCATGACCCGGGTGTGCCCGTAGCCACTGTGATAGACCACCACCACGTTGCTCATTCCGGCATCCTCCAGAAGTGTTCATCCTTTTTGCTGCACGAAGCACAAAGATCGGTGCCTTCGGTCGATGGACTTGAAGTATTGGATTTTTGGGCGTAGACCGGATCCAGGACGAGTTAAACGTTGTTAATTTTCAACGGTGCATCAAAGACCCGACTCACCCCTTTGCCACCGCCGCACCCAGTAAATACGGAGCTGCGAACGGTACCGGTAACGCTGCAGCCGATGCGCACACCGGATAGTCGCTCGGCCACCGCGTTGCGCTGACGAAAAAATCTGAGGAACATGCTCGGATACCGCGTGATAGACGAATGCAAGCAGGAGTGGCCCGTTGACCCTTTCCCCCGAACAGGCTGTGCATTTCGGCCCTTACCGGATCTACCCCGGACAACGTCTGGTGTTGGAGGTCGACGACCAGCCCCTGCGCCTGGGTCGGCGCGCCATGGACATTCTGTTGATCCTGCTGGAGCACGCCGGGAATGTAGTCAGCAAGCAGCAATTGATCGCGCGGGTCTGGCCCAAAAGCGTAGTCGAAGACATCAATTTGCGAGTGCACATCGCGGCGCTGCGCAAAGCCCTCGGCGACGGTCAAGCCGGCCAGCGCTACATCGTCACCGTGGCCCAGCGTGGTTACAGCTTTGTCGCGCCGTACTCCCTGGAACACGTCGAGCAACGTCCCGCGAGCGGGGGGCACGGGCCGAGCGACCATAACCTGCCCATTCGTCGGACTCGCATGATTGGTCGCCAGGCCTTGGTCGACAGTCTTGTGGCGCAGCTGTCACGCCAGCGCTTCATCACCCTCGTCGGCCCTGGCGGTATCGGCAAGACCACCGTGGCGCTGCGCGTCGCCGAACAACTGATCGGTCGCTACCGGAACGGCATTCGCCTGCTAGACTTGGCCCCGATCAACGACCCTTCGATGATCACCACCCACCTGGCGACGCTGCTCAACCTGTCCTTGCACGACGCCGAACCGATGAGCTGTCTCGCGACCTTCCTGCGCGAGCGGCAGATGCTGCTGGTCATCGACAACTGCGAACACCTGATCGACGCCATTGCGCTGCTCAGCGAAAGCATACTTCGCGGCGCGCCCGATGTGCACATTCTGGCCACCAGCCGCGAGAGCCTGCGGGCCGAAGGCGAATTCGTTCAACGCTTGGAGTCTCTGGACTGCCCACCCCCCATAGCCGTGCTGGACCGCACCCAAGCCTTGACCTTTTCGGCTCTGCAATTGTTCGTCGAACGGGCAATGGCCAGCCACGACAGTTTCGAACTGAGCGATGACGAGCTGCCTCTGGCGATCGAGATCTGCCGACGCCTGGACGGCATTCCTTTAGCGATCGAACTGGCCGCAGCGCAGGTGAGCAGCCTTGGCTTGAGTGGGCTCCTGACGCAACTGCAAGGCAGTTTTCGCCTGCTCACCCAAAGCTGTCAGACGACGTTAGGGCGCCATCAAACCCTGCGCGCAACGCTGGACTGGAGCTTCGAGCTGCTCAGCCCGTGCGAACAAACCTGCCTGCGCCGACTGGGTGTGTTCAGGGGAGGTTTCACGCTGGAATCGGCGGCCGCAGTGATTGTCGGCGAACACATCGAGCCCCGCGAGGTGTTTGCCTCGATCACGCAACTGGTGGCCAAGTCACTGCTGAACGTGGAGGTGGGCGACGAAGAGGTGTTCTACCGTCTGCTCGACACCACCCGCAGCTATGCCTTGGAAAAACTCGACCAGACAACTGATCTGCCAGACACCCTGGAACGCCACGCCGAGCGCTGCCTGGCATTGATGCATCAGGCCCAGAACGACTGGGAGCACATCCAGACCGGTGTATGGATCGAGCGTTACGCCCGCAGTCTGGAAGACATTCGCTCGGCCCTCGACTGGGGCTTGAACGCTCAAGGGCCGCAGGCACTGGCGATCCGACTGGCTTCGGTTTCGACGCCACTCTGGCAGGAACTGTCGCTGCTCAAGGAACACGGCGTGTACGTGCGCAAGGCCCTGGCACTGCTCGAATTGACGCCCGAGCCCTGCCCTCGTCTGAAAATGACCCTCAAGCTCGCCCTCGGCAGCTCCTGCTACCACACCCAGGGCGGCACCGCCGAAACCGTCGAAGCCTTTGTGACCGCCAGAATTCTGGCCGAACACTGCAACGACGTGGCCGGTCAGCTCAGAGCAGTGTCCGGGCACATGGCCGTCAATCTCAGTTGCGGCAACTACCAAACGGCCCTGGAACAGAGCCTGCAATTCGATCGGCTGGGTTTGCAAGGCGACGCAACTGTGTCCCTGAGTACTCACCGTTTGCAGGTGCTGGCCCTGCACTTTGCCGGGGATCAGCAACTGGCACGGGAGAATGCTGAACAGGTCATTCAGCGCATGGCCCAGAGCGGACACCTCAATCGCTTCACCCACGGCTTTGGCGTCCAGTACGACCAGAGCGTCGCCGCCCTGACCATTCTGGCGCGGATCCTCTGGTTGCAAGGCCATCCCGAAAGGGCCTGGCGCACCGCCCGTCAGGCGCTGGACATTGCGATCCAGATCAACCATGGCACGTCCATCTGCTACACCCTGGCACTGTCCGGTTGCCTGATCGCCCACTACAACGGTGACACTCAAACTGCCCATGAACTCTTGCGCCTGCTGCTCGAACAAGCACAAAAACATTCGGTGCTGCTGTTCTACAACTGGGCCCGGCACTATGCGCAGGTGATCGATGGCGATGATGCACATTCGAACCCGCAACCCGGTGCCGGGCTGATCAAGGAAATCATGGTCACCCTGGATACCGGTTTCGTCGATGACGCCTTGCTGGCACGGGCCGAAAACGGTGCGGCGGGCTGGAGCACGGCGGAAATCCTTCGGGCCAGAGCGGATGCTCTGCTTGCAGAAAACTGCCAGAGCGCAGCCGAGACCGTTCTGCTCAAAGCGCTGGCGGTGGCAAAAGCCCAAGGTGCTCTAGCCTGGGAACTGCGCACTGCCACGTCACTGGCCCAGCTTTGGCAGCGTCAAGGCCACTTCCAACAAGCCTATGACCTGCTGGCGCCGATCTACAACCGGTTCACCGAAGGCTTTGCCACGCCAGACCTAACCAAAGTCCGTCAGCTGCTCGATGAGCTGCAACGACACCGGTCCGCCTGAAATCCAGCGTGCCCGGCTGATGTAGCGGGCGTAACGCATTTCGAAGACCTGCAAGTCACCATTGTGTTCGAGCTTCTCCAGCGCGTAGGTGCGGGTGGTGATGAGAAAGCGGTAACGCGCCACGCCACTGCCCTGCTCCACCGACAGCAGCGATTTCGCCGCCAGTCGCTCCACCACTTCCACCAGGCTGGTGGGCCGCAGCACGGCGCAACTGATCACGCTAATGGCCGCGTCCAGGGTGAAAGCCATTTTGAACACCGCCAAACGCTGCAGCACGGTTTGCTCCAGCAGGCTCAGCCGCTCATAGCTCCAGTCCAGCGCGGCCTTGAGCGTCTGATGCCGTGGCACGGCTGTGCGCCGGCCTTGGGTCAGCAGCTGAAAACAGTTGTCCAGTTGTGCCTGCAGCCCCACCAGCGCCAGCGCATCGATCTGCGCCGCCGCCAGTTCGATGGCCAGGGGCAAACCGTCGAGGCGCCGACAGATTTCACGCACCGCCTTGAGGTCCTGTTCGCGCAGAGCAAACCCTTGTTGACGGGCGCGGGCACGGCTGACAAACAGCTGCACCGCCGAATAGCCCATAGCCTCGGTAACACAATGCAGCGCCGTCATCGGCGGCACCACCAGGGCTAGCAAACGCTGGACCGTTTCCCCCGCCACCTGCAGCGGTTCGCGGCTGGTGGCCAGGATCGATAGCCGTGGCGCCGAAACCATTAGGCCCTCCACCACCAATCGGCAACGTTCGAGCAGGTGCTCGCAATTGTCGAGCACCAGCAATGCATGTCGTTGCGCCAGTGCTTCCACGCCAACGTTCAGCTCAAGGGTGTGACTCAGATGCTCGATGAGCCGCGCCGGGTCATCGATTGCCGCCAGATCAACGATCCAGACGCCATCGCGATAGTGCTGCAACAGCAGCTCGGCCACGCGCAAGGCCACCGTGGTCTTGCCAATGCCGGCGGGGCCGACCAGGGTCATGAAACGGCGAACCGGTAACTGCCGGACCACACTGCCAACGACCGAATCTCGGCCGATCACTGGCGTGAGCCGCGCAGGCAGGTTGTGCTGGTGCTTCTGAACGGTTTCGATCGAAACCGGCGTCCCTTCCAACTCGCGCTGCACTGGGGCGATGAAGCTATAACCGCGCTGGGGAATATTAACGATGTAGCACTGCCCGTTCTGGCCATCGCCGAGGGCCCGACGCAGGGCAGCAATGTGCACACGCAGGTTGATTTCCTCGACCACCGAAGTCGGCCAGACGTGGGCGATCAGTTCGTCCTTGCTGACCACGTTGCCGGCGCGCTCGACCAGCACTTGGAGGATATCCAGTGCCCGCCCACCCATGCGCAGCGGCCGATCACCTTCCAGGATCAGCCGTTGACGCAGGTGGAACGCGTAGGGGCCGAACCGCAGCACCGCATCACTGTTTAAATCTCTGAAGCTGTTCATACACGTTCACGTGCTGAAAACCTGGCCCGGCTCAAGGTACTGCAACGTCCATTGCGCGAGTTCGCCCAGGTTCCCGCACCTCCATTGTCAAGAGTTCACGGGTATCTTGGCAGGCATGGATGATGGCACAACTGCCACAGAAGGAGCATTACGGCCATCGCGGTGCGCGGAACGGACAAACAGCCGTCAGCTAAACTGCTCGCGGTACTGGGTCGGGGTCAAGCCAAGCTTTTCACTGAACAGAAAACGCATGTGCCGCACGCTGCCGAAGCCGCTTTTGTAGGCCACGGTCTTGAGCGGCAAGTCGCTGGTTTCCAACAGACTTCTGGCGCAGTCGATGCGCGCGCTCTGAAGAAACCCCATTGGCGTCATGTTCACTTCCCGGGCAAACACCCTGGCGAAATGACGCGCACTCATGTTGGCCAGACTGGCCATGCATTCGATGCTGAAGGCTTCATCAAGGTGTTCGAGCACATAGCTCTGCACTCGAGTGATGGCGGTTTCGTGGGGCGCCACTGCCGCCATCAACGGACTGAACTGCGCCTGTCCACCCTGGCGTTTCATCACCACCAGCAACACCTTGGCCACGTCCTGGGCGATTTTCTTGCCATGATCCTGAGCGACCACCGCCAGTGCCAGGTCGATGCCGGCGGTGACGCCGCCAGAGGTGATCAGGTTGCGGTCCTGAACGTAAATCTGATCGGTCTCAACCGTCGCCTTGGGGAAGCCCCTGATCAACCGTTCCGTGTAATGCCAGTGAGTCGTCACGCGATAACCGTCCAGCAAACCGGCATGCCCCAGCACGAAAGCACCCGTGCAGATCGAGCCATAACAGGTCGCCCGGCTAACGGCGCCCTGCAGCCAGTCGAGCAATGGCGGATGTTTTTCGTTGTAGGCCCCCGGGCCGCCCGGTACCAGCAACAGGTCATAGCCCTCGCATGCCTGATCAATATGCAGATCGGCCTGGACTCTGACGCCATTGGAGGCACGCAGCGCGCCGTGTTCGGTGCCGATAGTCGACAGCTCATAGCCGTCGCCCGGTTCCAGATAACGATTGGCGATGGAGAACACCTCCATGGGACCGGCCATGTCGAGCAGCAAAAAGTCCGGAAACAACACCATTGCCACGGTTTTCATGAGTTCAAATCACTGATAGCAAAGAAATAGGAATGTACCGATAACGCTGAACATTATGGCCAGGTGTGGCGCGAACGGCGGATAAGAATACGTGATTGCGCACACATAACTGTCAACCTGAACGAGACAGTATTTCAATTTCTATCTACTTATTGCACTCACCAGTAAATATTAACCTTCTCCTCACTCGGACGAATCTCGTCCCCACAGGAGATTTCATCATGCTGACCCTTCGCAAAGCCTCTGATCGCGGCGCGGCCAATCACGGTTGGTTGAAGTCGTTCCATACCTTTTCCTTTGCCAACTACCGCAATCCGCGGGAGCAGGGTTTTTCCGACCTGCTGGTGATCAACGATGACCGCGTGGCAGCCGGTAAAGGCTTCGGCCAACACCCGCACCGGGACATGGAGATTTTCTCCTATGTGCTCGAAGGTGCCCTGGAACACAAGGACACCCTGGGTACCGGTTCGGTGATCCGCCCCGGCGATGTGCAGTTGATGAGCGCCGGCAGCGGCGTGGCCCACAGTGAATACAATCACTCGGCGACCCGGCCGGTGCACTTCCTGCAAATCTGGATCGTGCCGGACGTCAGCGGCGCCAAACCGCGTTATCAGCAAGAGCACTTCAGCACGCAGAAGAAACGCGGTCGCCTGCAACTGATCATCTCCCCCGATGGGGCCAACGGTTCGCTGCGGGTGCGTCAGGATGCCCGGGTCTATTCCAGCCTCATCGACGGTAAGGAAACCGCCACCCTCACGCTTGCCGCCAATCGCTACGCTTATGTGCACGTGGCCCGGGGCAATGTCGAACTCAACGGCGTGCAGTTGCAGGAAGGCGATGGTGTGCGGGTTCGGGATGAACAGGCGCTGACCTTGAGCAATGGTGTGGATGCCGAAGTGCTGGTGTTTGATCTGCGTCCTCAAGAGCTGCCGGAAATGCCATGACCGTAACTTGCCTGGGGGGCTCTGTGCCCCCGGGCTTCACTCAATGGAATAAACGGGAGGCTGTGGCACTGCCACAATTTTGAGTGTTCTCAAAAGATCGCGGGAAGAGCCAAAGAAAGACTTTTCTTTGGCCGAAAAAAATGGACCTCTTTTCAGAGATCCATTTTTTAATGCCTGGAGCGGGAAACGAGACTCGCGTCTAGCGTCCGACCTATTGAAATATAAAGGTTTTTAAATATTCCCTCAGCAGGAATGGACTTATTTTTGGACTTGTTCGCGGGCATGTCAAGAACCGGGAAAAACATCATTCCACGCTGCACTACCGAGTACTCTCTACGGCTAATCGGACAAGCTACCATCAGGCCAAATAACCTTGACTCAAGCCTATTCATTGTCCCTCCCGCAAACGAGCAAGAAGAATCTGAAGTGGATGCGGTATTGTCCGCCCACCCTGTCGCTTGACTTGGCTCCTACAGGAATAACCATCCGCCACCAAGCGCCCCTCTTCACCATGCCGCGCAACTAAACGCTGCCAAGACTGGCTGTATATCTTATTGGCCGTTTCAACATTTCGGGTCTCATGCCCATAGGTACCCGGCACTCGGCAAGACGTCAGTCAGTAGTGTTTCCGAGCACGATATTCGGGCACTGATCCGCACCGTCGTCAGCCGCGGTGCTCACCGGCAAGCCATCAGTTTCTTCGCCGACCTCACCCAGATGTTCAGCTGGGCCAGAAAACGACAGCCCTGGCGGGCGTTACTGGTCGAGGGCGATCCGACTGAGCTGGTCGACATCTCCCCCCTGATCCCTGCCGACTACGAGGAGGAAAGAAGCCGAATCCTTTCTCCTGCTGAGCTGTTGGAACTGCATAACCGCTTCCAGCAAATGACAGCCGATTACAGCGCCCTCCCCGCCGGCCAAAAATACGAGGGCATTCGGCCGTTAAAAAAAGAAACCCAACTCGCGCTCTGGATCAGCCTGGGCACCTTGTGCCGGATTGGCGAATTGCTGCAGGCCGAATGGAAAAATGTCGATCTGGAACAGCAGACCTGGTTTATCTCCAGCGAAAACGTCAAAGGCACTCGCGGCAAGAAGCAAGACCGCCATGTCTTCCTCTCCCCCTTCGCTCTGCATTTCTTTCAGGAACTGAAAACACTGACGGGGCATACTCAATGGTGCTTTCCCAACAAGCAAAATGATGGGCATGTCGATGTGAAAGTCGTGAGTAAACAAGTGGGGGATCGTCAGGCCAGGTTCAAAAATCGTAAGGTTCTCTCGCAACGATGCCACGACGACACGCTGGTCCTTGCCGAAGGCCAGAACGGTGATTGGACGCCCCACGATCCGCACTTAAGAAAATGGTAACTGCGGGCTCCACAGCATGATTGATCTGGTCGGGCTGTGGCGCTGGATCCAGGCCCCACAACTGGCGCTCAATGATTCCCACCCTACAAATAAACGAAACTGTACATTAATGAGATTGCCTTATGACCATTCCATTCCCTCAAACCCCTGAATTTTCCGGCGCTCTCTATACGCCCAGCCGCGTAGAAGCAGAGGTGTTCGACCTCGAGATTGAAGGCACCCTACCCGCCTCGATCCGCGGGACCTTTTATCAGGTCGCGCCAGACCCGCAGTACCCGCCCATGCTGGGCAGCGATATCTTTTTCAACGGTGACGGAATGGTCAGCGGCTTCTACTTCGCCGACGGCAGGGTCTCGATGCGACTATGAGAGAACTTTGGGCCGAGCAGGAAGCACGTGATCAGGAATCAGCGGAAGACGGTATGGCATGCGGAGTCGACGGTTGCTCCAGCCCTTAATCACTAGCTGGAAAACCACTCAATTTACGGGCATGCGCACGAGCTCAAATGTCACTCTTGTGCGGAACGCGACCGAGCTAGCGTGGCATCCAGATAAAACTATTGCGGACTGCAGTCCCATTAGCCATTCAATGGCTTCCATGCTCATCGACCAAGAGCGCCTAGCGGACGGGCGCTCACTATCTAGACATCACGGCCCTGTGCGGGAAAACACTTCGACAATTTCATCAATCACTGCACGAACCCTGGCGGTATGCCGCAAGTCCGCGTGAGTCACTAGCCACACGTCATACGGCAACGGTCGCGTGCGCTCAGGCCACAGCCTGACCAGCCCGTCCCTCTCCCCCATGTACACCGGAATTTCCCCCAGCCCGATCCCGGCGGCAATGGATCGGCGCACCAGCAGGCTTGAACTCAGGCTCGACACGATCCGCCCGCGACCCAAGGGCTCCGAGACCAGCGTCATGTCCTTGTTGCCCTGCAAGTACGGCTGATACACCACCAGATCATGCCCCTCGAACGCCGAGCCCGGCTCCGGCACGCCGTAAGCGTCTACGTAGGCTTGCGATGCAAACAGGCCCACCGGCCAGCGCGCGATGCGCCGGGCGATCAGGTCCGGGTTGTCTGGCCGGGTGTTGCGCACGGCAATGTCGGCTTCGCGTTTCGCCAGGCTGAGAATTTGCGTCGAGGCGTCGAGTTGCACCCGCACGTTGGGGTGCTGCTCATGCAAGCGAGCAATGGCCGGGATCAGGAAGTCGATGGCCATGGAGTCCGTAGTGCTGACCCTGACGATGCCCGTCAAACGGTCGTCCAGGCCTTGGATCTGTCGCTCCAGTTCCAGCGCGGAATGCTCCATTTTTTCAACGGCTTTCAACGCCGCTTCGCCGACAGCGGTCAGCGCGTAGCCTTCTGAGGTGCGCAGGAACAGCGTCGCACTCAAGGACCTTTCCAGCGCCGTAATTCGCCGGCCGACGGTGGCCTGATCGACACTCAGCACCCGCGCTGCGCCGCGTAACGTCGACTCCCGGCAAACCGCGAGAAATACCCGTGCGTCATCCCAATTCATACCGTTTTCCACCGATGCATATACGCATCACCATAACGCAAATTCGCTGCGTTATTGCATCAAAAAATCTGGATAAGCTGGGCACCAGAGAAAAATCCACAGGACAGCGCCCATGCTCAGTACATCAACTACTCCACGCAGCGTAATCTGGCTGCCGATTTTCGCCGGCCTCTGCGCCAGCCTGGTCAGCATTGGCCTGGCGCGGTTCGCCTACACGCCGTTGATTCCCTCGTTGATCCAGGCTCAGTGGTTTTCCGCCGGCGACGTGGTCTACCTCGGCGCCGCCAATCTGGTGGGTTACCTGATCGGGGCTCTGATCGGTCATCCGCTGGCCCGTCGCACGTCCAACAAACGCACCCTGCGCCTGATGATGCTGGCGGTGACGTTGTCGTTTTTCGCCTGTGGCTTTCCGTTGTCGGTGAGCTGGTTCTTCGGCTGGCGTTTGCTGTCGGGCATCGCCGGCGGCGCGATCATGGTGCTGGTGGCCGCGACCGTGCTGCCACATGTCCCGGCCTCCCGTCGAGGGCTGGCCAGCGGAGCGATTTTTCTGGGCATCGGTTTGGGTATTGCCGGATCGGGGACGATTGTTCCGCCGCTGTTGAGCCTCGGTTTGCAGGACACCTGGTTCGGTCTGGGTGTGCTGGCAATGGTGCTGACCGCCGCTAGCTGGTTCGGCTGGCCGTCAACCGCGCACGCTGCAACCGTCACGTCATCGGTCAATGAATTGAAGACTCCGACCGATCCACGGGTTTATCTGCTCTTCGCCCAATACGCGTTCATGGCCGCGGGGCTCGTGCCCGCCATGGTGTTTCTGGTGGATTACGTCGCCCGCGGGCTCGGTGCCGGGCCGCATGTTGGCGCGCTCATTTGGGTGATGTATGGCCTCGGCGCGATTATCGGGCCGGTGAGTTACGGCTTTCTGGCTGACAAACTGGGCGCACGGTTGAGCATTCGCCTAGTGCTGGTGGTACAGGCGATTGCCGTCGGTTTGCTGTCGATTTCCAGCTCATTCACCGCGCTGGCGTTGCTGGCGGTGATCCTCGGCTCATTCCCGCCGGGTATCGTGCCGCTGGCGCTGGCCCGGGTTCACGAACTGATCCCACAGCATCACCAGCAGCAGATTGCCTGGAGCCGCGCCACGGTGTCGTTCGCCACGTTCCAGGCGATCGCCGGGTTTGCCTATTCGGCATTGTTCAACGCCAGCGGCGGGCATCATGAGTTGTTGTTCATCATCGCGGCGGGTGCCATTGTCGTGGCACTGTTGCTGGAACAGGGCATGCGCTTGCTGAACCGTCGTGATCGGCTGCAACCGGCATTGAACTGAGTCACTGACACCTTGACGTGGTCCCACTTACTGAACACTTCCAGACAGGACGCTCACATGAATCTGCCCCAAACCATGACCCTGATTGAAATCACCGAACCCGGCGGCCCCGAGGTGTTGAAGCCGCACCAGGAACCGGTGCCCATCGCCGGTGTGGGCGAAGTGCTGATTCGCGTGCACGCCGCTGGGGTCAATCGCCCCGACGTGATTCAGCGGGCCGGCAAGTATCCGATGAAACCCGGTATGAGCCCGATTCCCGGTCTGGAAGTGGCCGGTGAAGTGGTGGCGGTCGGTAAAGACGTCAGCAAATTCATCGTCGGCGACAACGTCTGCGCCTTGACCAACGGCGGCGGCTACGCACAATACTGTGTCGCCCCGGCCAGCCAGACCCTGCCGATTCCTCAAGGCATGGATTGGGTGCAAGCGGCGGCGATCCCGGAAACGTTCTTTACGGTATGGGCTAATCTATTCGACATCGGTGGAGCCAGCAAAGGCCAGCGCGCGCTGATTCACGGCGGCACCAGCGGCATCGGCACGACTGCCCTGATGTTGTGCCGCGAATTCGGCGTCAAGGCCTTCGCCACGGCAGGCAGTGAGGAAAAGTGCGCGGCGATCCGCTCGTTGGGGGCCGAGGCGATCAACTACCGTGATCAGGACTTTGCTCAGGTCATCCAGGAAAAAACCGCCGGCAAGGGCGTCAATGTGATCCTCGACATCATGGGCGGTTCGTACCTGAACTCGAACATCGCGACGCTGGGCATGGAAGGTCGGTTGGTGATGCTGGGCTTTCTCGGCGGCGCCCACGCCAAGGACGTCGATCTGATGGCGATCCTGGGCAAACGCGCGACGATCACCGGCTCGCTGATGCGTTCACGCACCCGCGAAGAAAAAGCCTCGATCGCCGAACAGTTGCGTGAATATGTCTGGCCGGTACTTGCTGCCGGACGTTGCTTGCCGATGATCGACAAAGTCTTTTCGTTGGCCGATGCGGCGCAGGCTCATGTACGGATGGAAGGTGGCGATCATATCGGTAAGATCGTCTTAAGCTTAAATTGAGCTAAATCGATAATCGACACCGTGCATGCAATGGCCGGGTGTACGCGTCGCACACAAAGCTACTCCGAGGCTGATTTTGGGGTATGTCGAGTGCATGATGTAGCAAAGAGTATGTACAGCGCGCGACGCTCCGTAGAGGTCTTTCGCGGAGGCACCAGGCTAAGGGTGGCCCCAGTGGCGCGCAGAACGGAAATGAGAGCCTCTGGAATTCCACAGAGGCCGAAGCCCCCATGGCTAGACATGTTGTCATGGACGATTCCGTCCAAGCCCGCATCTGCGGAGAGGCATACCTTGTTAGTCCCTTCCTTTCGTTGATAAGAAATGTCACTTCATACCGCTCACTGACAATCGCGATGTTGACGGTATCTTTTTCACAAATCGCCTGGTTCTTCAGAAAGCCCTTTTAAAAAACGATTGGCGTTGATTACGTAGCCTTTGGCATTGGCTTGTAACCCTGCCTGCTGCTCTTCAGTGAGCGTGCGAACGACCTTGGCGGGAGCCCCCAGCACTAACGAGCCGTCAGGAATCACCATGTTCTCGGTCACTAGCGCCTTGGCACCGATCAGACAATTCGTACCAATTCGAGCGCCGTTCAGTACGACTGCCTGAATGCCTATCAAGCTGCCATCGCCAACGTGACAACCATGGAGCATGGCTTGATGGCCGATGGTCACGTCCTTTCCCAACGTCAACGGAAAGCCTGGGTCGGAATGCAGAACGGCTCCGTCCTGGACATTGGTTCCTGGCCCAATCGAGATCTGCTCGTTGTCGCCGCGAATCACCGCGCCAAACCAGACACTGGATCCTTCCTCTAGACGCACCCTGCCGATGACAACGGCTGTAGGGGCGATCCAACTGTGCGGATGGGCTTCGACACGTTGGTCTCCCAAGCGATATTTCATCGAAAATTCCTTTCTATGTTGGTGTGTTCGGGATTAGTTGACCACTACACACGCTTGGGCTGTACGTAGTGCACTTCAGGCGCTTTCGGAAGCAGTTCGAAGGCAAGGCAATCGACCAGATATCGATCCGAATGGTTGCGGAGATGCTGGACGCTCTCACTCCGCGGACGGCGAACCAATGCCGCGCGCTACTGATCGACATCTTCAACCATGCTGCTGCGAAAGGCCTGTGCCCGGACAACCCTGCGGCGAGCACGATCAACCGGATCGAGAAGAAGCAGCGCAAGCGCCATACCATCGAAGGCCTGAAGGCCATCAGAGAAAAGGCGCCGGCTTGGCTACAGAATGCAATCGACCTGGCACTGATTACTGCGCAGCGGCGCTCCGACATTCTCGACATGCGATTCGACGGCGTTCGGGAGGGTCACCTGTACCTGGTGCAGAAGAAGACGGCCAAAGCCACTGACGCGGCATGGATTCGCTTTCGCGTGACGGCTGAGTTGCAGGCTGTAATCACCCGCTGCCGCGACAACATCGCTTCGCCATACCTGGTGCACCGGAAACCTGATCGCCTGAAACAGAAACAGGCGCAGACCAAGGACCATTGGACGAAGGTTGAAGAGCGGTATTTGACGCGAGCTTTTAAGAAGGCGCGTGAGGCAGCTAGGTGTATGCGTCCGGGCATCACGCCTTGCGTAATTAGACCGGCTGCCACTTATGCGGCAGCAACTCGTCAATCTCACTCGCCCGCTGCGTCGGCAGTCGCGTGAGAACGTCCTTCAGATAGGCATACGGATCATGGCCATTCAGCCGCGCAGACTGGATCAAGCTCATGATCGCTGCCGCCCGCTTGCCGCTGCGTAACGACCCTGCGAAGAGCCAATTCTTGCGTCCAAGAGCCCATGGTCGGATCTGGTTCTCGGCCCAATTGTTGTCTATGGGTACGGCCCCGTCATCGAGGTAGCGCGACAGAGCTGCCCAGCGTTTCAGGCTGTAATCCAGTGCTCTGCTGATAGCTGAACCTTCGGGCACGAGATCGCGCTGGGCGATCATCCAGGCATGCAGTGCATCCATCACAGGCACAGCCTTTTCTTGCCGTATTCGACGGCGTAAATCCGGTTCCAGGTCGCGGACTTCACTTTCGATTTCGTAAAGCAACTGGATGTAGCGCAGGGCTTGCTCGGCGAGCATGCTCTTGTTGGTGGCATGCAGTTCGAAGAACTTGCGCCGCGCATGGGCCATGCAGCCGATCTCGGTCACACCGAGTTCGAAGCTGGCCTTGTAACCACCAAAATCATCGCAGACCAGCTTGCCCTTCCAGCCTTGCAGGAAGTTGCGAGCATGCTCACCGGCGCGGCTGGGGCTGAAGTCGTAAACGACTGCCGCTGTTTCGCAGAATTGGCTGGTGGCGTAGGCCCAGACATAAGAGCGATGGGTTTTCTTTGAGCCCGGAGCGAGCATCTGAACCGGTGTTTCATCGGCGTGGATGACCAGCTGCCCGAGCACTACGTCGCGCAGCGCATCGACCAGAGGCTGCAACTGCACGCCAGTAACGCCAACCCATTGAGCCAAGGTTGAACGCGGAATTGCCAAGCCAGCCCGACCGAAAATCGATTCCTGGCGGTAAAGAGGCAGATGGTCAGCAAACTTGGCGATCATGACATGGGCCAGCAACCCGGCGGTCGGGATGCCCTTGTCGATGACCTGCGCCGGAACGGGGGCCTGGATCAGCGTTTCGCAGTCATCGCACACCCACTTGCCACGGACATGGCGTTCAACGGTAAACACGCCGGGCGTGTAGTCCAGCTTCTCGCTGACGTCTTCACCGATGCGTTTCAGTGCGCAGCCACATGGGCAGTGAGTATTGTCGGGCTCGTGATGGATCAACGTGCGTGGAAACTCTGCCGGCAACGCAGTGCGCTTAGGTTTTTGCTTTTTTTCGGTCGCCGCTGGCACTGCTTGCAAGGCCTGAAGCTCTGCTTCAATCGCCGCGATATCGGTATCGATCAAGTCATCGAGCAAGCTGGCCTGCTGCGGATTCAACTGCTCGCTGCGCTTGGCAAACTTCAAGCGCTTGAGTTGTGCGATCTCGTGGGTCAGCTTCTCGATCACCGTTTGGTCGCGGTTGATCTTCTTGCCCATAGTGTCGACCTGCGACAGCAACTGCGCTGCCAAGGCACGCAGTTGGTCGGGAGACATTTGGTCGAGATTGGGCGAAGAAGTCATGCTGCGGATTTTGCCAGAGCGGGCAATTCACAGCGATAGACCGATAGGCTAATGGTGGCCTTTAAAGCAGTGTGATCGCGCTGCCGGAACCCACGCGTTGCCATGGCAGGCCCAGCACCAAGGCTTGAAGTTGCTCGGCATCCAACTCCATCTCAGAGCCATGGCGAATGCCTGGCCAGTGAAACTTGCCTTGGTTCAACCGGCGAGCAGCCAGCCAGATTCCGAAGCCGTCATGCACCAGCACTTTCATGCGAGTGGCGCGGCGATTGGCGAACAGATAAGCACAGTGCGGCTTCGCCGCACCAAACACCGCGATCACTCTGGCCAGCGCAGTCTCGGTACCCGCTCGCATATCCATCGGTTCGGTGGCGAGCCAGATGGCATCGATGCGGATCACAGGGCAAGCCCCCGGATGAAGCGGGCGCACCCTTCGGGATCGCAAGTTGGCCATTTCACTGTGAGCGTTTGCTGACCGAGCGGTAATTCAATGATCGCCGACGCTTCGGTCTTTCGTTTTGGTTCGACTTTCAAAGCAATGAAGGCTGGCAGCGCGACTGCCTGTTGATCACGATAAAGCGGTATCCACCGGCGAACGACATTGGCGTTGATACCGTGCCTCATCGCAATAGCCGCCACGGAAACACCGGGTTGTTCGCACTCTTGGACGACTTGGGTTTTGAAGGATTTCGGGTAGGACTTACGTTGGCGCATGGCGATCCTGGCGTTAAGGGTAATTGCGTCCGCTTAAAAATACGCGGACACAATCGCCCTTATCGGCCGGGCTCGGAAGGTGTGTTCGCCGGCCCCTTACAGCTAGGTGCTACGCGAGCTGGAAGGGAGAAGAGATGCCGGGCTTTCATGAAGTGCGCGCGCTATCACTGCACCTGTACAAGAAAGCCGGAAAGGATGGGCAGAAAATCGCAGGCCATTCGAGCGAGAACATGACCAAAAATTACCAGAGGGATCACGAGGAAATTGTCTGGTCAGAGGCAATACCCGATCTGGACATCAGTGAAATTGCAGGTGGGTAGCTATTTGTTTGGAATTTTCAGTATATCTTCGCCGCTGTTACGGCGTAACACCTACCTGCAACACAGCGCTGAAAGCTCCCAAAACATATGTCAGGCATCCCACAAACCCAATTGTTTTGTATCCTCACCGCGGGACCGGATGGTGTTCATGATTGCTACTTTATGGCCTTCGAGTTTGGCTGAGTCCGGATCAAGGGAGTGCGCCATCAAGTTCCTGATGCGATTTATTTTCTCTACCAAGGACCACAAATCGGCTAGACGTCCAATTTTGACATCAGCCGGATATAAGGCTTTCGACAAGTCAAGTGTCTGGGCAAACGTGAAGCGTGAGTCGGCGAGATGCTGAGGCTGGGGAACCATTTCCTCACAAAACTCACGCAGCATTTCCTCAAGCATCAAGTGGCATTTTAGGATGAGCGTTATGTCGTCCACCCCCGGTGTCAGGATAGTTGTCGCCTCTCCGGTTTTTCCTAAAAAAGCATATCGGGGGCGGAAAGAGACTGGTCGGTATCCGTCCGGCCAAGTCATCTACCCAGCCCCGCAAAGCCAAGACATGGTGTGCACTTAAATTTAAGTGGACACCAGTTCTAGCCTTTTAAGAGGGTATCTCATGCAACCACCGCGTCGTTCTTACTCCAAGCCCCGATAAAATCTCGCAACCCCTTGAATTATATGGTCGGGACGGGGTGATTCGAACACTCGACCCCTAGCACCCCATCTCCTTTTTCATACTTCTTGAAAGCTTCCAAAATTTTACTCTGGATTTTTCCAAGCCAGTATTTACTTGGGTTCCAGCGGTGTTCTGCTCTACGAGAGTCCAGGGACGCCCATCAACAGCCGGCGTTTTTGTGGGGGAAAAAGTAGGGGGAGTCCATTTCATGGCCAAAATCACCATCAAAGAACTCGAGTCGCTGACCGCCAACGATGCCGGCCGGATCCTCAGGGAGGATGGCAATCTCGCCGGTCGAATCTCAGTGCGTAAGGACGGTGTGTCGGTCAGTTTTTACTATCGGTATCGGTGGGGAGAGCAGAACAAAGAGTACTCCTGCGGATCCTGACCGTGCAAATCCCTGACGGACACCCGTAAGGCACGCAACCAGGCCCGCGCGCTCATTGATGAGCACATCAATCTCAACGAGCAGAGGTTGTGTAAAAACGTTTTAGAGGAGGTTTAACGGCCAAAACCAGAACGAAAATCGCGATCGCACGCAAATTCCATGTCTGGTGATTAACCAAGTGCTGGAAGATTTTACATAGCAACGCGGACTTCAAACGGTGCCTGTGTTTTTACACACCCTGGCTCCCTAATGTGTACAACCCCTTCTGCGAACCCTCGAAATAATTCCTGATGGTTACATCGCCGACTCCCCTACCACCTCCCGAATCTTGTCCATCAACGCCTGCGCCGCAGGTGATTGAAGCGCCCCCGCTCTGGAGATCAGGCCAATCGGCCGCGTGGTGTGGATAAGGGAGAGCGGCAGTCGCACCAGATCACCGCTGGCCATTTCGTGTTCCAGTTGATGTGCCGAAACGGCGGCGAGCATGTCTGAGCGCAGCAACACGCCACGCAAAATCGCCAGGTCGCCGGTTTCAATCACAGGGCTGGGTGCGGCAATGCCGATGTGGGCAAAAAACGCGTCCAGTAGTTGTCGCGCTGGGGAACCGGCGCGAGGCAGTATCCAGCGGGCGGCACTCAAGTCTTCATAGACTTGCTTGCGTTTCAACCAGGGATGGTCGCGGCGTACCAGAATCACCATTTCTTCTTGCAGCAAGGCCTCGCTATGCAGGTCGTTGGCATAGGCCGACGGGCGTAGAGCCCCCAGCACAAAATCCACATCGCCTGCGCGCAGCTCGCTGGCCAACAAGTCGAACGGACTTTCGTTGGTGACGATTCGTACATGAGGGTGTTCCAGGGTCAGGCGGACTATTTTCCGGCAATATCCCCGTGCGCCCAAGAGGCAGGGCCCCTACGTGCACGACGCCTTGAAGGGAGCCACTCAACGCAGCGATTTCCGCATCGATGTGACGCAGCTCATTCAGGGCTCGGCGCACCCGCAGCAACATCGCCAGGCACGGCCGAGTCGGCAGTAAGCCGTGGGGGGTGCGTTCAAACAGGCTACAGCCGCTGCCTTGCTCAAGTATTTTGATAGCTGCGCTGATCGCTGGTTGGGACACCCCCAGGATGCTGGCGGTCGTTTGCATATGGTGGGTTTCACAGAGCTTGGCGAACGCTTCCAGGCGCCTGGTCTGAAATAGAAAAAGCGGCTCAGCGGCGTGACCCAGCGCCTGCCCCAATAAAAGCGGTACGGCGAGCAACTCATCCATGGCCCGCCGAGCCCGAGGCACTGCACGCTCACCATAATCGGTCAGACGCATACCACTGACGTTGCGCTCAAACAACGAAACGCCGCGGCGTTTCTCCAAGGCAAGGATGGCGCGAGTCACGACGGGCTGAGCACGAAAAAGCACGGCGGATGCCTTGGATACACTGCCGTATTCGACAACACGAAGGAACGCTCGAATCTGCATCAGATTGGGCAATTCAAGACTGCGCATGTCTACCTGCCGAGTTTTCGAGAAAGGGGTCGGATAGCATGCGGAACTCAGTCCGATAAGTAAAACGCATATCTCCTACCGCCGAACGC
The DNA here is from genome assembly GCF_056680425.1 of Pseudomonas sp. ASL3. Lineage (NCBI taxonomy): Bacteria > Pseudomonadati > Pseudomonadota > Gammaproteobacteria > Pseudomonadales > Pseudomonadaceae > Pseudomonas > Pseudomonas sp. ASL3. Next base: position 3,066,935 of record NZ_CM155281.1, read on the forward strand.
ATTATTCACCAACCACCTCAAATGCGAATGTGGGCTCTATCAAACAGCAAAAAAAGAGCCCTCCAATGATCAATAAAACAAAAACTGCACTGGTCGTCAGCGCCCACTCTGCCGATTTCGTCTGGCGCGCAGGTGGCGCCATCGCCCTGCACGCCCAACAAGGTCACGCCGTTCACATCGTGTGCCTTTCCTATGGAGAAAGAGGTGAGTCGGCCAAGCTCTGGCGCAAAGGCGAGATGTCTGAAGACAAGGTCAAAACCGCGCGTCGCAGCGAGGCTGAAGCCGCAGCGCAGATCCTTGGCGCGAGCGTGGAATTCTTCGACATCGGCGACTACCCGATGCGCGCCGACAAAGAGACGCTGTTTCGTTTGGCCGATGTGTTTCGTCGCGTGCAACCGGAGTTCGTCCTCAGTCACTCGATCAAAGACCCCTACAACTACGATCACCCGCTGGCGATGAACCTGACGCAGGAAGCGCGCATCATCGCTCAGGCTGAAGGCTACAAGCCTGGCGAAAAAATTGTGGGGGCTCCGCCCGTTTACAGCTTCGAACCCCATCAGCCTGAGCAATGCGAATGGCGCCCGGATGTCCTGTTGGATATTACCGAGGTCTGGGACAAGAAATACGCCGCCATCCAGTGCATGGCAGGCCAGGAACATCTCTGGGAATACTACACACGTGTCGCTCTGCAACGCGGTGTGCAGGCCAAGCGCAATGTGGGCATCGCCTCTACCCGCAACATCGTTTACGCCGAGGGCTACCAAAGCATCTTCCCACGGGTGACGGAGAACCTGGCATGAGCACACTGATCGGAAAAACCGGCATTGTTGTGCGCAACATTCCCCGTGCTGACGCGGCGTTGATCAACGAACTGGATCGCTTTGGCGTTGCCACCGTGCATGAAGCCCAGGGACGCAAAGGTCTTTTGGATTCTGCCATTCGCCCCATCCAGCAGAACCAGAGCATCAGCGGAACGGCGGTGACCGTGTTGGTCGCGCCGGGTGACAACTGGATGTTTCACGTGGCGGTCGAACAATGCCAACCCGACGATATTCTGGTGGTCGCGACATCGTCGCCCTGCACCGATGGCTACTTCGGCGACTTGCTCGCCACATCGTTGATGGCCCGAGGGGTACGCGCCCTGATCATTGACGCCGGGGTACGCGATACCCGAACGCTGCGGGACATGGGCTTCAAGGTATGGTCGCGGGCGGTTCATGCCCAAGGCACCGTCAAGGAAACCCTGGGTTCAGTCAACGTGCCCATCATCTGCGCCGGCCAGTTGGTCGAGCCCGGGGATGTCGTAGTGGCTGACGATGACGGCGTGGTCATTGTCCGACGCGAAGAGTTGCCCGAGGTATTCGAAACCAGCCGAAAACGCGCTCGAATCGAAGAGGAGAAACGGCTACGCCTCGCGGCTGGGGAGTTGGGCCTGGATATCTACGAGATGCGTCAGAAGCTCATCGATCGGGGCCTGACTTATTACGACAGCCTCACTGACGTGCAAGGATGACTTTCATGCGCCAGACCCGAATTCCATGCCTCATGATGCGTGGAGGAACATCCAAGGGCGCTTACTTTCTGGCCGACGACCTGCCGCCTGAAGGTAAGCTGCGCGATCAAGTATTACTGGCCGTCATGGGATCGCCCGATGCACGCCAGATAGATGGCATTGGGGGTGCAAATTCGCTGACCAGCAAGGTCGCCATTATCAGTCGTTCAGATCGCCCGGATGCTGATGTCGATTATCTTTTTGCTCAGGTTTCAGTCGAGCACGCTCAAGTTGATTACGGCCAAAATTGCGGAAACATCCTTGCCGGCGTCGGCCCCTTTTCAATCGAGCGGGAGCTGATCAGCGCGGACGAATCGCTGACAACCGTGCGGATTTTCATGGTAAACACCGGCCAGATCGCCGTGGCTAATGTTCCCACTCCAGGTCGCATCATCGAGTACGCAGGTGATACCCGCATCGACGGCGTTCCTGGCACCAGTGCTCCACTGATTGTCGAGTTCGAAGACATTGCCGGCTCCAGTTGCGGAGCGCTCTTGCCTACCGGAAATGCCATTGACCGCTTCGATGGCATTGAAGTGACGTGTATCGACAATGGAATGCCTGTTGTGCTGATCAGGGCCAATGATGTGGGCTGCACGGGCTATGAAAACCCCGAGCAACTGGACGCCAACATCGAGCTCAAAGCGTTGCTCGAATCGATCCGGCTGCAGACGGGCCCCTTGATGAATCTGGGGGATGTCCGCGAGCGCACAGTACCGAAAATGTCTCTGATAGCAGCCCCCCGCAATGGAGGCGCCATTTGCAGCCGCACCTTCATTCCTCACCGCTGTCACGCATCGATCGGGGTGTTCGGCGCTGTCAGTGTCGCCTCTGCCTGCCAGGTTCAAGGGACAGTCGCGAGCAGTTTGGCCCAAGTGGAAACGGGTGATCGAATGCAATTGTCTGTCGAGCATCCAACCGGGGAGTTTACGGTCGAGCTGCGTTTGATTGACGGTCAGTTAGCCGGTTGCGGGCTGGTGCGCACGGCACGGTTGTTGTTCGAAGGCAACGTGCTCATTCCTGGCGATGTCTGGCAAAACACGGTGAAATCATAATGAGCACTACCTTATCTCTGATCGGATTCGGCGAAGCGGGTGCCATTCTGGGCCAGGATCTTGCCGCGCTGGACGTGAAGATCTACGCCTATGATCGACTCCTTGACGACCCCACCAAACGAGCCGCGCTGCATGAAAAGGCTCAGCGGTGTGGCGTTCAACTTTGTGAGAGTGCGGCTCAAGCGATATCACTTGGCGAGTGGATCATTTCAGCCGTCACAGCGGATAACGCACTTGAAGTCGCACTGAATGCGGCGCCGCTGATGAGGCCTGGACAACTGTTCATCGACATCAATTCGGTGGCGCCCTCTACGAAGCGCACGGCAGCCACTATGATGCAGCATCATGGCGTCGATTACATCGATGCGGCGGTCATGGCGCCGGTTCCACCCCAACGCTTGAAAACACCCATTCTGCTAGGCGGCGAACAGGCAGGCCTGGTTGCTGAACGATTGGGCGGACTAGGCATGAACGTGCGAGTAGTGGCTGACGTGATTGGCGTAGCTTCGGCGATAAAGATGTGTCGAAGCATCATGATCAAAGGCCTGGAAGCACTCACCACCGAATGTCTGAGTACCGCTCGCCAGTACCATGCCGAGGATGAGGTGCTGGCGTCATTGCACCAGAGTTTTCCGCAAATGGGCTGGGACGGCGCCCTACCCCACTACTTGATCAGCCGCGTGGCAGAGCACGGTCGGCGTCGCGCAGAGGAAATGGAAGAGGTCGCAAAAACCGCTCGCGACGTAGACGTGGTTCCGAACATGAGCCAAGCCATCGTCAACGCTCAATTAGGGCTGGTCGATGCCATGCTTGATGCGGATATTGATTACCCAAACCTTGAGCCATTCGACTGGATAAACTTGATCGACACGATGTACGGCAGTCCAATCGCTCGTGAAAGCGCTATAGAGGAAAAGCGGTAACATAGCCGTTTCCCAGAGTCGCGCCCATGGATCTAAAACAGCTCGAATGTTTCGTAAGGGTGGCCGAGTTCGGAAGTTTCACCAAGGCCGCTGCCGTACTGAACATTTCTCAGTCGGTCGTCAGCCGTCAGGTCAGGCAGCTTGAGGTCGAGCTGCAGGAGCATCTGCTCTTGCGAAATGGTCGAGGTGTTTTACTGACCGCTTCCGGGCAACGCTTGTTCGATCACGGCAAAGGCATCTTGCGGCAGGTGCAGGTGGCTCGTGAAGACCTGCGCGAACAACGCGATACGTTGTCTGGCAAAGTGGTCGTCGGGCTTCCTCCAAGTATTTCCCGACGCCACACCGTGGCAGTGGTCTCTGCCTTTCGTGAGCGCTTTCCTGACTGCATATTGGGGATCAAAGAAGGCCTGACTCATTCGATGCGCGAGTGGCTGCTTCTGGGTCGCCTGGATTTCGCACTACTCTTCAATCCTGGCCACAGCGCACAACTGCAATATGAGCACATCCACTCAGAGCCATTAATGCTCATAGGTAGCCAGCACTCGAACTTCCCTTCCCAGGTATCGATGAAAGACTTGGGCCAATACCCTTTAATCACTCCCAGCGAACCTCACTCCATACGCCGCCTCATCGAGAATGAAGCGTCGAGGCATGAGGTGCATCTGAACGTTTGCCTGGAGGTCGATAGCATCCCATCGCTATTGGAACTGATCAATCTCAACATGGGCTACGGCGTACTGTTTCGCTCGGCCCTGGCCAATAGCGACGGGAAACTGGAGGGCCTGAAAGCTGCGCAGATCGTTGATCCATCCATTCAAACACACTTATTTATCGCCACGTTTGAGCAGCGCCCTCTATCTCGCCTGGCAGAACAGACAATGTCATTGGTTCGTGAGATCTGCATAGACTGAATAGACGCATGCAAAATCCGCATAACTGCTAGAGCCTGTGTCTTGTTGTTGTAAGGCGTCGAGACGGCCACCATCGGCTATCTCTTCCGCTAACGATAACTAAAGGACACGAGATGAAAACCTGCCTCGCCCCTGACGCCAACCCAACAAAACCAATGCAGCCGCTTCCTGTCGGCGCGTGGGATGCTCACTGCCATGTATTCGGCCCTGCGGCTGATTTCCCTTATGCCGAAGATCGTAGCTATACCCCGCCAGACGCCCCATTTGAAACATTGCGGGCATTGCACGACCACTTGGGATTCACGCGCGGTGTGATTGTCCAGGCCAGCTGTCACGGCAGTGACAATCGCGCAATGCTGGACGCTATCGCACGGAGTGAAGGACGGTATCGAGGCGTAGCAATCGTTGACGGCCGTGAAACCGATGAACAGCTTGCCGAGATGGACGCTGGCGGTGTTCGCGGCGTGCGGTTCAACTTCGTAGCACACCTCGGTGGCGCGCCAGACCTGGACGTCTTTGACAGCACTGTGGATCGCCTTGCAGATTTGGGATGGCATGTCGTCCTGCACCTTGATGCACAAGACATCCTGACCTATGCGGACAGATTGGCGCGGATACCGGTACCTTTCATCATCGATCACATGGGTAGGGTCAAAGCCCAGGATGGCACTGAGCAGCAGTCCTTCCTTGCATTGCAGCAACTGATGGAAAATCCGCTGGCGTGGGTCAAGGTATGTGGCGCAGAGCGTGTATCAGTGGGCCGGCGACCATTCGATGACGCTGTTCCGTTCGCAGAGCGACTGATTGAGATGGCACCAGATCGCGTCCTGTGGGGCACTGATTGGCCGCACCCAAACATTAGCAAAGACATGCCCAACGACGGTGAATTGGTAGATCTGATGTTCAACTTTTGCACCGATCCTCTGCTGCGTCAAAAACTGCTGATCGATAACCCGATGAAGCTATACGGACGCTAAGCGCACCAAGCTTTGCTGCACCTCCAAAAATAAGACTTACAGTGAGTGAACGCCATGAACCCCAGTCCTGCATCTGCTCAGGTAGACGTAACCATCCCCATCAAGGTGAAGACTAAGCCGCCCTTCTATCGCGCGATGTACTTTCAAGTCCTGTTGGGAATTATCGCGGGAGTCGCCGTCGGCCATTTCTGGCCAACCTTTGCTGCCGACCTCAAGCCGCTGGGCGATGCGTTCATCAAGCTGATCAAGATGATCATCGGCCCCGTGGTTTTCTGCACAGTCGTTACCGGCATCGCCGGTATGCGCGATCTGAAAAAAGTGGGTCGAGTCGGAGGGAAAGCACTGCTCTACTTTGAAGTTATTTCGACTGTTTCACTGCTGATCGGCCTTATCGGTGGTCACCTGTTTAGTCCAGGTGCAGGTTTCAACGTGGACGTGAATTCGCTGGACGCGTCTGCGGTCACCGGTTTCGCCGAGAAGGCTCAGCACATGCACATGGTCGAATTTCTGATGGGGATCATTCCCTCGACGTTTGTGCAGGCCTTTGCCGAAGGTAATGTGCTTTGCATATTGCTGGTCTCCGTGCTCTTCGGGTGCGCTTTGTCAGCGATGGGAGAGAAAGGCAAACCGGTTTACGACATGATCGAAGGTCTGTCCGGCGTGTTCTTTCGCATCGTGCACATCATCGCCAAGCTTTCCGCCATCGGTGCATTCGGCGCCATCGCGTTCACCGTCGGTACTTACGGCGTCGGCGCACTTCTCCCTCTCATGAAACTGGTAGGCAGCTTCTACATCCTGTGTGCGTTGTTCGTGATTGTGGTATTGGGTGGGGTCGCGAAAGTCTGCGGGTTCAGCATCCTGCGCTTTATCTCTTACATCAAAGAGGAGTTATTGGTCGTACTCGGCACCAGTTCGTCGGAAGTGGTACTGCCTCAGATCATGGAAAAAATGGAACGACTGGGCTGCTCCAAACCCGTCGTCGGGCTTGTTATTCCCACGGGCTATTCCTTCAACCTCGACGGTACCAACATCTATCTGACGATGTCGGTGCTCTTCATCGCTCAAGCGCTGAACATCGATCTGTCACTTTCGCAGCAACTCACATTAGTCATCGTGGCCATGCTCACCTCTAAAGGTGCCAGCGGTGTGTCAGGTGCAGCATTTGTCATGTTGACCAGCACCTTGATGGTGGTGCCGCTTGTACCGGTGGCGGGCATGGTATTGATTCTGGGTATCCACCGCTTCATGGGCACCGGACTTGCCATGACTAACTTGGTTGGTAACGGTGTCGCCGCGCTGGTTGTCTCAGCGTGGGAAAAAGAACTGGATCGCGACAAGCTCGCCCAGGAACTTGGCACTAAGCCGTAAAACTTCAGCTCTATCGATCACTACATCTCTAAACAGTCTCTGTTCGGTCTAGTACCGAGCAGCGACTCCCTGCGTCAGGAAAATAATAAAAATGAACCGCGCCCTATATATTGCTCTACTCGCACCTGTGTTTTGCTCCATCGACACCTCTATGGCCGATGGCTTTATCGCGGACAGCAAGATTCGCCTGGAAGCACGAAACTTCTACTACAACGGGGATTTCCGTCAAGGAACGGGCGTATCCAAAAGAGAAGAATGGGCTCAAGGCTTTTTGCTCAACTATGAGTCGGGGTACACACCAGGAATCATCGGCTTTGGCGCCGACGCACTGGTGTTCGCAGGATACAAACTGGATTCGAGTCCAGATCGCTCTGGCAGCGGACTCCTCCCCATGCGAGCTTCCGGTGAGGCCGCTGATGAATACTCAAAAGCAGGATATGGCGCCAAACTCAAGATATCTCAGACATCACTGCGCTACGGGATGTCATTGCCAAAGGTTCCGGTGCTTCAGTACAACAACAGCCGACTGCTTCCTCAGACGTTCCAAGGCTGGCAGATTAACTCTACTGACGTGGATCGCCTGACCATAAACCTGGCTCAATTCGATAAGACGATTACTCCTGATTCTACCGATCTTCAGGACATCAGCCTTGCTGTGAAGGACGGTCGTTATCGTGCAACAGGTGTCGGCGACAACTACCGATATGGCGGCGGTACATACAAGCTGACGCCCGAACTGAGTGCAACGTACTTCTATGGCGAGCTTGATGACGTGTACCGTCAGCAGTTCGCTGGATTGATACACAACACGCGCCTCGGGAAAGGCATGTTGACCACTGACCTGCGTGCCTTCTCAAGTCGTGATGTTGGCGCAGCTAAAGCGGGAGAGGTTGATAACCGCGCATACGCTGCCGCGCTCGGCTACACCCTGGATAATGGGCATAGCGTCATGGCGACCTATCAGGTCATGGGCGGTGCTACGGGCTTTCCTTACATCAATAATCCCTACCTACCCAACTACGTTCAATACCACGACTTCGGAAGCGCAGGCGAACGTAGCTGGCAGCTGCGGTATGGTTACGACTTCGCAGCCATGGGTATTCCAGGGTTGAGCTTTTTCACTGCATATATCCGGGGAGATGGTCTGAAGACCGTCGGTGCCGAGAAAGAGTGGGAGCGTGATGTGGATGTAAACTACGCCTTCCAGGGGTCGTTGAAGGGGTTCTCTGTGCGATTACGGAACGCAACCTATCGAAGTGACGCCGCTAGAGATATTGACGAGACACGCTTGATCGCAAGCTACTTGTTCACATCCTTTTAAACAGCAATTGAGTGCCGTTGGAGAGAAGTCAGTTACGCTGCGTAAAAGCGTTTCACGGACGGCCGCCAGCAACGCCAAGACCGGAGCGGGCAGAATGCTGTGACCGACGACTGGCATCTTTGGGTCCAGACTGCGTGAAAACGCATGGGCCGTTTTGAAGTCTGCGTTGCTACGTCAAACCTGCCAGCGTCGGTTATCCGCTGTAGATTCCACTTAGAGCCAGCCGGTTTGTAGGGGGAAAACCGCAAAAAAATAAAAAGGGGTCGCGAGATAAAATCTCGCAACCCCTTGAATTATATGGTCGGGACGGAGTGATTCGAACACTCGACCCCTAGCACCCCATCTCCTTTTTCATACTTCTTGAAAGCTTCCAAAATTTTACTCTGGATTTTTCTAAGCCAGTATTTGCTTGAGCTCCAGCGGTGTTCTGCTCTACGAAAGTCCAGAAACGTCCATCAAGAGCCGACGTTTTTGTGGGGGGAAAAGTAGGGGAAACCCATTTCATGGCCAAAATCACCATCACAGAACTCGAGTCGCTGACCGCCAACGATGCCGGCCGTATCCTCAGGGAGGATGGCAATTTGGCCGGTCGAATCTCAGTGCGTAAGGACGGTGTGTCGGTGAGTTTCTTCTATCGATATCGGTGGGGCGACCAGAACAAAGAGTACTCCTGCGGCTCCTGGCCGCGCAAATCCCTGACTGACATCCGCAAGGCACGTAACCAGGCCAGAGCGTTCATCGATGAGCAGATCAATCCCAACGAGCAAAAGAAAACCGCCAAGTCACAGGCTCACGCCGCGACGAATGCTGCAGCCGAACAGGTAAAGACGACAAAGGTGCAAACACTGACTGTCCAAGATCTGGCCAAGGCCTGGCTGTTGGATGGTGTCGCACGAAAAGACGGCAATGCCGAGTTGCAACGGCGTTTTAATAAGGACCTTTACCCGGCACTCGGCAAGACGTCAGTCAGCAGTGTGTCCGAGCACGATGTTCGGGCATTGATCCGGACAGTCGTCAGCCGCGGTGCTCACCGACAAGCGATCAGTTTCTTCGCCGACCTCAGCCAGATGTTCAGCTGGGCCAGAAAGCGCCAACCTTGGCGGGCCTTATTGGTTGAGGGCGATCCGACTGAGCTGGTCGACATCACCCCCCTGACTCCTGCCGACTACGAGGCAGAAAGAAGCCGGATTCTTTCGCCAACTGAGCTGCTGGAACTGCACAAGCGCTTCCAACAAATGACGACCGATTACAACGCCCTACCCGCCGGCCAAAAATATGAGGGCATTCGGCCGCTGAAGAAGGAGACCCAACTTGCACTCTGGATCAGCCTGGGCACCTTGTGCCGGATTGGCGAGTTGCTGCAGGCCGAATGGAAAAATGTCGACTTGGAACAGCAGACCTGGTTTCTCCCCAGCGAAAACGTCAAAGGCACCCGGGGCAAGAAACAGGACCACCATGTCTTCCTGTCGCCCTTTGCCCTGCATTTCTTCCAGGAACTCAAGACCCTCACGGGAGACTCTCAGTGGTGCTTTCCGAACAAGCAAGATGATGGGCATGTAGATGTGAAAGTGGTGAGCAAGCAGGTAGGTGACCGCCAGGCTCGGTTCAAAAACCGAAAGGCCCTCTCACGACGGCGCCATGACGATACGCTGGTGCTGGCCGACGGCCAGAACGGTGACTGGACGCCGCATGACCTACGCCGCACGGGCGCGACCATGATGCAGGCCTTAGGTGTCAGCCTTGATGTCATCGATCGCTGCCAAAACCATGTGCTGGCGGGTTCTCGGGTGAGACGCCACTACCTGCATCACGATTACGCAGAAGAAAAGAGACGTGCGTGGAATCTGCTGGGCGATCGACTCAGTGCCGTACTGTCCTCAACCTACGAGCACCCGCCGGTCGAGTCGATGATGTCCTTTCCAGCGTACTTAATTACAGAGACGTGACAACCCTTATTGTCTGCGCCCCCACCCTAAAAAAGATGCAACTTCTGTAGGAGCGCAGATACAAAAATATCGACTTTGATCTCCCCTCAGCGATGCCCAACAAATTACGCACACACGAAATAGCCGCTCAAATGAGTGGCGTTTTTTGCGTATGCCTATGGGACGGGAAGCGAGACTCGCGTAGAGGGTCTTACTCGATGAAATCCAGAGGGATTCTTTTTTCCTAAGCGGTAAGACTTGATTTCGGGGGGCGGAACAAGGACCAAAAAAACTACCCCTTTGGGGACAGCATCAAACTGCCGATGCCGCCGCCCCACGCGCTGTTACACCTTAACGATAGCGCTCAAGCCAGTGAGCGTAGGGTGCAGGCAACGTCCAGGACGCCTTTTCGACACCCAAATCTTTAGCCGCAAAGTACGCCCAGTGTGGATCGGCCAGGTGCGCACGCCCCACTGACACCAGATCGAGTTGCCCGGCCTGCAATGCCCCTTCGGCCAGTTGCGGCGTACCAAAGCCCCAGGCCGATGTCACTGGCAAACCGGCTTCGCGACGCACGCGCTCGGCGATTGGTCCCATGAACGCCGGGCCCCAGGGGATATTGACGTCGGGCGTGGTGAAGCCAACGCTGACGCTCAGCAAGTCCAACCCAGCGGCCTTGAAACGTCGGGCAAGCTCGATGGATTCGCTCAGGGTCTGCTCGTCACGTCCGTCATATTCGATCACGCCGAAACGCGCGGTTAGCGGCAGGTTTTCTGGCCAGACTTCGCGAACCGCGGCGAGGGTTTCCAGCAGGAAACGGCTACGGTTATCGAAGCTGCCGCCGTAGGCATCAGTACGTTGGTTGGAATGCTCGGAGAAAAAGCTCTGGCCCAGGTAACCGTGAGCGAAATGCAGTTCGATCCATTCAAAACCTGCGTCACGGGCACGCCGGGCGGCATCGACGAAGTTCTGGCGAACACGGGCGATGTCTTCCAGGGTCATGGCGCGCGGCACGTTCGGCAGATGAGCGCCGAAAGCGATGGCCGATGGTGCGATGGTTTGCCAAGCGCGAGCGTCGGAAGCGGGGATATGGTCGTCGCCTTCCCACGGACGATTGGCGCTGGCCTTACGACCGGCATGGGCAATCTGGATACCGGGTACGGAGCCTGCGGCCTTGATAGCTTGCACCATAGGGACGAAGGCTTGCGCATGCTCATCACTCCAGATCCCCGCGCAACCTGGCGTGATACGGCCTTCAGGCGCGACAGCGGTAGCCTCGACAACCAGCAAGCCAGCGCCACCGCGGGCCAAACTTGCGAGGTGGACGTGATGCCAGTCGTTGACGATGCCGTCGTTAGCCATGTACTGGCACATCGGTGGGATGGCTATCCGGTTGCGCAACGTAACGTCTTTCAGTTTGAAGGGTTCGAACAATGCAGACATGGGAGAGCTCCAGGAAACGAAGAGACAATTTCATTCGATTGTTCGATGTTAATCGAACTATGGTAATGAGCGATAGCCCTGTTATTATTCGAGTCATGCGAGCCTTCAAACACCCCAATACCGAAGACCTGATTCTCGAACGCGTGCTGTACGCTTTGAGTGACCCTGTTCGCCTGGAAATCGTTCGGTGCCTCGCAGGGGTTCTCGAGGCCAGTTGCGGCGAGCTGGACGGGGGACGTCCGAAATCCAGCATGTCTCATCACTTTCGGGTATTACGGGATGCAGGGCTTGTACACACCCGTAGCGTGGGAACTACGCATATGAATTCGTTGCGTGCCGACGTGCTTGGCTGTCGGTTCCCCGGATTGCTCGAGACCATTCTTTCTCAGCACTAAGCCGGACCTCCGGCAAATGCCCAAGCCACCGAAAGTAACCCGACGATTGCATCGTCGTCGGTGGCGGGCGGCAATGAAGCTTATTCCTTGCCCATTAAATTAATGGCCGGTCCGACGTACGCTCTCTCAGCCACGCTTTAAATTTCTTGATCGTCGAATGGACGCCTCCATGCAAGCAGACCTATTTCTGGCTCGACCCGAGGATCTAAATCTGCTCCCTTCGAATGGTGTCGTGAACGATTTCGGCATTGTCCTGAGCATGATAGAAGCTGATGTTACTTTCTCACGCCTGATATCAGAGATTGCCTGGCAGGCCGATACCGCGCTCATGAATGGCAACGTCATCGAAACCAGGCGCCAAGTGGCGTGGTATGCAGACGCCCCATCGCGCTACATCCATTCCGGCGTCCTGAGACAATCGTTGCCATGGGATGTCGAAATCCTCGACTCGCTCAGAGCCCAGGTTGAGCGCTTGACCGCAACGACGTTCAACTCGTGCTTGCTCAATCGTTACGAGGATGGCACCCAAGGAATGGGATGGCACAGCGACAGTGAGGCTACAGGTGAGCACGCTGTGATCGCGTCATTGAGTCTGGGGGGAACTCGAAAGTTTGCCTTCAAACACAAGAGCTCTGGTGAACGTAGGGAAATGGCTTTGCACCATGGACAACTGATCGTGATGCGAGGGGACACGCAACAATATTGGCTTCATGCACTGATGAAGACCAACGCTGCGGTCGCCCCGCGTATCAGCCTGACGTTCAGACGGTTCCCGTAGCCTGCACGTTTTCAACTCATCGTCGCGCCCCACCGGCAAGCAGCCCCTCAGACCATCAGCTAGCTACGTTGCCCCTGGAAAAACGCTATTGTATAAACACTGCCAGTTTCTATAGAATCCGCAAGGCACTAAACAGCCGATTCCGAGCATCGCCCAGCCCATGACCCAAAAGACCACCAAGTCCACGCCTGCCAAACCACGTAGCCGATCCTCGATTGGCGCGGTGCGCAGCCCACAAAGCACTGAGGCCATCCTGGAAGCGGCCGCCGCTATTCTTGAAGAGCAAGGGTATCGGGCGTTTACCATGGACGCACTTGTCGAGCGCGCCGGGTCTAGCAAGCCGACCATCTATCGGTGGTGGCGCAGCAAAGGCGCTTTGTTGAGGGATGTTTACGAGCGCGCAGCGTTGACATTCGTCACCTCCCCTGACACCGGGAATCTGGAACAAGATCTGATTGAGCATTTGCGCTCGCTTTGGAGTTGGTGGCGGTCTTCAAGCGCCGGGGAAACCCTTCGCAGTGTCTTCATTGAAATTCAGCTGGATTCAAAGGCCATTGCAGAATTCCGAGAAGAATTTCTACCGCGCCGCGAACGGACTTTGCGCAAGATATTCGCTAGAGCAGTGAGCACAGGGGAAATTGTCGACGGTCCTGCGGTGGAGGTTGCCGTGTCGATGCTCACCGGCATGTCCTGGCTGCATCTGGTCACCGCGAACCTGGAGAATCTTGACGACATCGACCATTCGGTGGCGTTGATCGTCAAAGGCTTGAGAGTTCGATAATCGATTCGCCCTCCGGGCTTTTTTTTACCCATAACGACACTGACAGTTTTTATTAGCGCCACCGCGCTCGAACACCATCACCTTTCATCGCTGCCTGCGAGTCTTCACGCCAGAGATACCGTTCATGAACAGTCGAAAAAATGAGGAATTGACGGACGTACGGTCCAGACGCCCCTTTGCCGCCCAAGCGTCAGCCGCTGTCTTGCTGATCCTGCTTGCCGGTTGCTCTTTCAGCGACTTGAAGCCCCAGTCCAGAATGCTCTCACCCGGGGATACCGGTGAAACCCTGGCCAATAGCGGCATCACGTTATCGCCTGCCGCTTGGCCAACCGAAACCTGGTGGACCAGTTTCAACGATCCGCAGCTCAACACTTTGGTTGAAGAGGCGCTCGCGGATAGTCCGACACTGCGCTCCGCCGCCGCTCGTGTGCACCAGGCCGGCGCACTGGAGGCCGTCGAAAGCGCCTCGCTGTTGCCACGTATTGATGCAGCGGCAAGCACCACCCGCGAACGCTTCAGCGCTAACGGAACCACGCCTGCGCCTGTCAAAGGCACCTGGCAAAATGTCGACCAAGCGACGCTGAATGTCGGGTACGAACTGGATTTCTGGGGTAAAAATCGTTCTGCCGTTGAAGCCGCCGTGGGACGTCGACATGCGCTCGAGATCGACAGCCACGCGGCTGCACTGATGCTATCGGCGTCCATCGTACAAACCTACATCGCCTTGCAGGACACTTATGAGCAACTTGACGTTGCTCAAGCTTTACTCGACCAGCAAGTCCACATTGAACAGCTGACGCAGCAACGTTTTACCGCCGAATTGGGCACGCAAATTGATATCAAGCAATCCCAAGCCTCGCTGCCCGCCAGCCGGGCCAACATTGCTGGCCTCAAGGAAGCAATTGAGCTGAACCAGAACAAGCTCGCCTCTTTATTGGGCAAAGGACCTGACCGTGGGCGCTCGATCGCCCGTCCCCACATGCTGGCAAGCAGCACCATCGCGCTACCCAGTAATATTCCCGCTGAGTTGGTCGGGCACCGTCCCGACGTGGTCGCTCAACGCTGGCGCGTAGAGGCATCGGGGCATGAGATTGATGTGGCCAAAGCCCGGTTTTACCCAAACGTGAATCTCACGTCCTTTATTGGCCTGCAAAGCCTCGCGTTCGACACCTTCAACGACCACAGCAGTCGAATTTTGGGCTTTTCGCCGGCGATCAGCCTGCCCATCTTCGAGGGTGGACGCTTGCGCGGCAATTTGGATGCTCAGGATGCGGCTTACGACCTCGCCGTTGAAAACTACAACCAGACCGTCATCGACGCACTACGTGACATCGCCGATCAACTGTCTTCGCTGCGTTGGTTAAAAGAGCGACTGGCCCAACAACTCGAGGCGGTCAACACAGCCCAGGCCGCGTCCGATCTGGTCAACCTGCGCTATGGCGCGGGGCTGGCCACGTACCTGCAAGTGCTGGCAACCGAGAACGCGACACTGACCCAAAAAAGTCAATTGGTCGCGTTGCAGTCCCGTGCGCTTTCTCTGCAAGCCAACTTGAGCCGGGCGCTGGGCGGTGGCTATCGCCCCGAGTTCTCCAGCAATCCCCCTGCACTCCCAACCGTAGCTGATAAATCATGACCACCCAAACGTCCTCCCCCGTCGATCCCGCTCAACCCAAACCCTCCTATCGCCCTCAGTTGCTGCTAATCCTGGGCATTGTGCTGTTAATGGCGACCTTGGGCATCTGGTACTTGTTGGGACTTGGTACCGAATCTACCGACGATGCCTACGTGGACGGCAACATCGTTCAGGTGACCTCCCAGGTCAGCGGCACCGTGACGGTGATCAGTGGCGACAACACCGACCATGTCGATGCCCATTCGCCGCTGGTCACGCTCAATGCTGTGGATGCCGAGATCCAATTCGAGCGCGCTAAATCCAACCTTGCCCGCACCGTGCGCCAGGCCCGCACCCAGTATTACCAGGTGCAACAACTAGAGGCTGAAGTCAGCCAACGACAAAACGACGTAAACAAGGCCCAGGATGATGTGCGCCGACGCAGTCAGCTTGCCGTCAGCGGCGCTGTTTCGCGCGAAGAGATCAGCCATGCCGAAGAGGTGCTTAAAAACGCCTTGGCGGGCCTGGACGGTACCCGGCATGCACTGGCGGTTCGCCTGGCCATGGTCGATAACACGACCCTACGTACCCACCCCGATGTGCTGGTGGCTGCCGCCAATTTACGCGATGCCTGTATTTCTCTACATCGAAACCAAATCTACTCGCCGGTTACCGGTGTAATCACAAAACGCAGTGTGCAGGTTGGTCAGCGAATCAATCCAGGCGTGGCCCTGATGTCGGTGGTGCCAATCGACCAGGTGTGGGTGAACGCCAACTTCAAGGAATCGCAGATCCAGGATTTGCGCATCGGTCAACCTGTGGTTCTGCGTGCCGATGCCTACAGCCGCAAGGTGATATTTCACGGTTCCATCGTAGGTCTGGATGCTGGCACCGGAAGCGCGTTTTCGTTGATGCCGGCCCAGAACGCGACAGGTAACTGGATCAAGGTGACCCAGCGCGTGCCTGTGCGAATCGCCCTGCAACCGCAGGAAGTCGCCGACAACCCGCTGCGTCTTGGCCTATCCATGCGTGTGTCCGTTGACACCACCGACACCAGTGGGCAGGTGCTTAACAAGAAGACACCCGCGCAACCGGCCTACAGCACCAACGTTTTTGAAAACGAGCTTAAGGACGCCAATGACGTCGTAGAGCAAGTGATCAGCGCCAACGATGACCGTGGCCAATATGCCAAGCATCTGAAACCTTGACGGGGTATTTCATGTACCGGAAAAACGCCGCCTTGTTGATCACCGTAGGGCTGCTGTGCGCATTGGAGTATCTACAGGCCGGCATGATCGCCTTTGCCTCGGCCCCCATCCGCGGTGAGATCGACGCCAGCCCTGAAGAGTTCACGCTGATTGCGGCGCTCTATGCGTGTATCGCAGTGGTGGTTATCTCAAAACAACGCTGGTTGGTGGAACGGCTCGGCTGGCGCAACTTCATGCTTGGCTCCATCAGTATTTACGTGTTGGGGGCCTTTGTGTGCGGCGTCAGCAGTGACCTCACCACCTTCACCGCCGGCCGCGTGGTCATGGCGCTGGGAGGCGCATCGTTCATGACCTCAGCACGCCTTATGGTCAACCTGCTCCCGCCGGGTCCCGGGCGATTCATCGGGGTGAAAGTATTCGCCACGGGGCTGGCCAGCGGCACGGCAGCGGCGCCCTTTCTTTCATCACTTGTAGTGGTCGAGGACACATGGCACGCGATCTTCTGGCTACTGATCGCCGGTGCGTCGGCGGCGGCCGTACTCTGCACACGTTTCTTACCCAACACACCGATTCACGAAGATGACCGGACGCCCTCCAGCCCGGCTAACATCCTGTTGTTATCCGTCAGCACTTTCTTCCTGCTGTATGTGCTGCAGCGCTCCTACTACGACTTTTACAACGAGACGTTCATCCTCCTAGCCTTCGCGCTGCTGGCCGCCCTGGGCGTGTATATCTTCTTCCACGCCGAACACGGTAAAGAGGCGCCTTTCCTCAAGGTCAGAGACTTAATGCAGTCTCGCTACATCCTCGGGGTTGCGTTGTTTTGTTTCACCTACATTGTGCTGGGCAGCAACAACTACATCTTGCCGTATTTCCTGCAGACGGCGCTGGGCTACTCCTGGGACACCATCGGTACGTTCCAGGCCTTCGGCTTGGCCGGCGCACTATTGACATGGATCGTCATGGCCATCGTCATTCCAAAGTACCCGGCTCCGAAGAAATTTTTCGTAGCGGGCTTCAGTGCCCTGATCTGCTTTGGCGTGTTGTTGTCATCCCTGACCCCCGACGCCAATATGTGGTCAAACATCTTGCCTGCGCTGGTGCTTAACGGCTGTTTCGTGATGCTGGTGCTCGCCACGGCGGCCATGCAGACATTTCGCGATGTGACACACCATGACACGCTGTTCGCCCACGCCTATCAGATCAAAAGTATGCTGGCGCAGATTGCCATGGCACTTGGCACAACCGTTGCCACCTTGTTCCTGCAATGGCGCACCACCCTGCAATACAACAATCTCAACGGGCATTTCAGCTCAGGCGATCCGCTCTATCTGGAACAGACTCAAATTCTGGCTCAGGCACTCACACCTGCCGTAGGTGCGGGCCCAGCCAGTCAGATTTCGGTGTCGACGCTTGCACAATCCCTACACCAACAATCCACCCTGGTTGCAAGCATGGAGTATTTCTGGGCGGTTATCGTAGTCGCCACTGCTGCACTGGTCATTTCCTTGATGCAGAAAACCTTCAAATGACACTCGCGGGGAGGACGCCGTTGGCTCAGCGTCTCGACTTGGGCAGCATTCCCTAATGATGTCGTCTTTATCGACAAAGTGGTGCTTGAGCTACACCAGCACACAAGGTCATGCCCCAGTGCAACCACTTGGCAGTGCCGGTGTAGCCGTCAGTTTTTGATACCGTCATCGATTTATCCCTGCTTTCAAAGTACCTGATGCGTTTCGCCACAGGCGCGCGCACCGCGATCCTATAGGGCTTTCCAGCAGGGATAAACGCCGCGAAAATCGCCGCTATGTAGAGAAAATCTCTACTGCTTAGTCAACGGCATTGGGGCCGATGCGCGAACCATCGCTAAAGGGGAACGGTCAGTTTGACCCAGTAAGCCTCCCCTTCCGGACGATTGCGCACCTCGCTCTCCTTCTGCCACTTTGCGGTCACGAACCAGCCAGAAGCACTGCTGTACTTGATTGAAGGGCCGATGGCAAACGCGCGCCCCTTGTTGTCCTCAACACGGTCACCGTCTTGATGATCGTCGGTGGTCTGGCGGTAGACGTAACCGCCTACCCCAACCACCCAGCCATTGCCGAAGCCCCAACCCAGGGAGTAGTCGGCATGCAACTCCTGGCCAGAGCGATAGTCAGTAGCGGCATTACGCAGATTGAAGTCATACATCATCTTTATGTCGGCGTTCACCCCCGCAGGATCGACATACGAAAACGCCGCGATGGGTTCAAACGCCCAGTAGTTGCGGCCAATATTGGCCAGGTCACCGCGATCGTAACGCCCGGTTGGGGCGAAGACGTCAACTGCATAAATCGCGTGAAATTTTTCGCTGTAGTGATACCCCAGAGCCGGACCAAAGATGATGTCCCCAAGCCCCGTTTTGTTTTGATGCTGGTCGTTGACCTCCACCCTTAGATCAACCAATGGAACGTTGACGTGAAATGCCAGCGCCCCGTCGAGAATTTTTTGCTCCGTGACCCAAATCAGCCTTGGCGCAATCACATCTGCACTCAAATGAAAGTCGTCAACCGCCCGCTGCCCTCGATTATCGAGAAGACGATCAGCGCGATAACTTTCAGCAAAAATTTGCCCATAAAAACCAGGCGGCGGCATGGCGCCGGTCATATAGTTTTCCGCCCCCATAGGGTACGACGACCCTCCTCCTTCGGTGGCTTGCACCGCGGGCAAAAAAATTGCCAACGCGGATCCAGCCATCGCACAAGGAACATTTCTAAGGAGGCTTACAGCTGCATAGGTATTTTTATTATTCATTGTCGCAACCATGGATTTGTTGAAGATACGCAGGCACCGCTTACCGCAACACAAGGTGTCGTCGTGAAGCAAAGAGTGTCGGTAACCGACTCCTAAGAGCCGGTCACCGTGGCCTGACGTCAGAATGGATAAGGTTGGTCGGAGGGCTCGACCGTGACCCACTTCACTTCGGTGAACTCTTCGATAACGGCGCTCCCGTCGAACCGGCCATAGCCACTGTTCTTCATGCCGCCGTAGGGTGCCTGAGGCTCGTTTTGCACGGTGGCACCGTTGATATGCACGCAACCGGCATCCAGCCGGCTGGCCAGGTCCAGGGCAAGGCTGACATTGCGGCTGAAAATCGCCGATGAGAGGCCGAACGCTGTGTCGTTAGCGACTTCCAGCGCCTGCTCGGCGCCTTTGACACGCACCACCGTGGTGACCGGGCCGAAAGTTTCCTCATCGTAGATCTCCATCGCCGAGGACACACTGTCCACCAGCGTCGGCGCCATTTGCGCCTGATCCGCCAGCCCGCCGACAACAAGCGTGGCGCCCTTGCCGATGGCATCGTCGAGCAACTGGTTGATGCGCTGCACGGAGCCCTGGGAAATCATCGGGCCGACTACGCTGGCTGGGTTGGTCACGGGGTTACCTTGCTCAAGACCACGGATACGCTGCGCAAACTTCGCAACGAACACGTCCGCCACGGCTTCGTCGACGACAAACCGTTCGGTCGACATGCAAATTTGCCCCTGGTACAGAAAGGCGCCAAACACTGCGGCATTGACTGCGCCATCCAGGTCGGCATCATCGAGCACGATAAACGGCGCCTTGCCGCCCAGTTCCAAAAGACAGCGCTTGAGGTGTTTCGCACTGGTCTGGGCAATCATCCGGCCGACTTTGGTCGAACCGGTGAAATTCACTCGGCGAACCGTATCGTGGGCAATCAGCACTTCCGTCACGGCGCCAGCATCTTCGGGCGCAGAGATGATGAAATTCAACACGCCGGGCGGAAAGCCCGCTTCATAGAAGGCCTGCGCCAGTAGCTCATGGGTGCGCGGGCTATTTTCCGAGCCTTTGAAAATGACGGTATTGCCACACGCCAATGGGTAAGCGATCGACCGAGTGCCAAGGATGACCGGACCGTTCCACGGCGCGATGCTCAATACCGTACCGGCGGGTTGGCGCAGTGTTACCGATAAGGTACCGGGCTTGTCGGTGGCAAGGGTTTCACCCTTGATTTGCGTTGTGAGTGCGGCGGCTTCACGGAGCAGGTTGGCCGAAGCCCCCACATTGAACTGTGACCACAGCTGCGAAGCACCGATCTCTTCTGCCATGACTCTGCAGAAAAGCTCCATCTTGCTTTCCAGGGCGTCGGCTGCCGCCAGCAGCAGACGACGGCGCTCGGTAGGGCCGACCTTCGACCATG
Organism: Pseudomonas sp. ASL3; assembly: GCF_056680425.1. NCBI lineage: Bacteria > Pseudomonadati > Pseudomonadota > Gammaproteobacteria > Pseudomonadales > Pseudomonadaceae > Pseudomonas > Pseudomonas sp. ASL3. The sequence goes on from NZ_CM155281.1 coordinate 3,087,382, forward strand.
TTTTGAACGCCTGCTGCGAAGAAGCCGCAACACGCCGGGCATCATCGACGCTGCAGGCGGCGCCAGTGGTGACGACCTTGCCGCTGACAGGGTCGATCCGCTGGTAGGTTTTACCATCCGAAGCATCTTGCGGGATATTGTCGATTACGAGCTGAACATTCATCTTGGGGTCCTTAAATGAGCCTGAACAATCACGACAAGTCGGTCTGGGCCGGCATGCGTAGAATCGGTTTGATCGTGATACCGCTTTCGCTGTCGGCCATCGCTTCATTGACCTGGTCAAACGCGTAGAACCGGCACAGCTTGTCAAACGGGAAGCGGCCTTGCAGGTGCAGGTCTACGAGGATGGGAATGAAGGCGTTAGCGACCACGTCACCCTGGACAATGCCCATGATTCGCTTGCCGGGAATCATTACGTCGTTGATGTTGAACGCCACCTCCGTGCCCATCTTGGTCGCCCCTACAATCCCGCATGTGCCCAGCGTGGTGAGCGCGTCGATCGCTTGACGCAACACTTCCGCCCGCCCGGAGCATTCCAGGCTGTAGTTCACGCCGCCGCCGGTGATCTCGCGGATGCGCTGAACAGGGTCCTCTTCCCGGCTATTGATCACGTGGGTAGCCCCCACTTCGAGGGCCAGGCTCAAGCGACTCGGCGTGACGTCGACGGCGATAATGGTGGTCGCACCGGCAACCTTGGCTGCCATCACCGCGGCCAGGCCCACTGCGCCAGCACCGAAGGCGGCGAAGCTGGCCCCAGCCTCTACCTGCAAGGCCTTGAGTACCGAACCCGCGCCCGTCTGAATGCCGCATCCCAGCGGGCCGAGCAGTTCGAGTGGAGCCTGTTTGGAGACTTTCACGACATTGCGCTCGTTCGCGACGACGTAGGTCGAAAAGGAGGATTGGCCAAAAAAATGGTCATGTATCGGTGCATCGGTCGCACAGCTGCAGGTGGACGTACTGCCGTCGAGGCGCCCGCCGCCGAAGTTCAGCGGGTGCATATGCGAGCAATGCGCGGGGTGTCCTGTTTCGCAGGGCAGGCACAAGCCACAGGACATGTAGGTCATGACCACATGATCGCCAGGAGCGATGGTCGTTACCGCAGCGCCTACCGCCTCCACCACGCCCGCACCTTCGTGGCCCAAAATGATTGGCATCGGCGTTGGAAAGAGCTGATCGCGAACGACCATATCGGTGTGGCAAACACCTGTAGCCACGACACGCACGCGGACCTCGTCGGCACGCGGAACAGCCAGCTCTGCGCGCTCGAACTGGAGCTTGCCGCCGGCCTCACGCAACACGGCGACTTTTACTTCGATGGGGGTGAGAGTGGTTTGGGACATGCTTTTATCCTCTTTAATAAGTTTTTCTGGGTATGCAGCTTTGACTTACGCCTCTTGAAGAACACGCGGGCGATTGCTCCGTTGCTCCGCCTCAAGGTTGGCTGCCGGGCGCAGCTGAAAATCGAATTTCATTTGTGCAAAACGTCCTGGCACTTGATGGGCCGCAGCCAAGGCTTGGTCATCGATGAATTGCACCTCACCGATCAATCCATCCCGCGTGGCGTAAGCGAAGTCATCCCAGAGGTATGCGTCGTTGGATAGGTTGATCTGCGTGGTCAAGTGTTCGTAACCCGGGGCGGATACGAAAAAGTGGATATGCGCCGGACGCTGACCATGCCTGCCCAATTGGTTGAGGCACTCCTGGGTCGGGCCCTGAGGGTTACAGCCGTAGCCCGACGGCACGATACTTCTGGCGCGATAACGCCCTTCGGCGTCGGTCACAATGCGACGACGCAAGTTGAATTCGGATTGGCTTTTATCGAAGTGGGAATAGTTGCCCTGGCTGTCGGCTTGCCACAGGTCTACCAGGGCACCAGCGATCGGCTGCCCTTGCAGATCCAAAATCTGACCCTCGACAAACATAGGCGTCGCGACATCATCTTCGGCACCATCATCCATACGGGCATAGCCCTGACTGAGCGGCGCGCCGGCTACGTACAAAGGCCCTTCAATCGTGCGCGGTGTTCCTCCGGTGCGCCCGGCTTCGGCTTGCTTGGCATCGTTGAGCAGATCCAGAAAGTGCTCCACCCCCAGGCCCGCAGCCAGGAGCCCCGCTTCGTTGCTTTTGCCGAGACGGTTGATGTATTCAACACCAGCCCAGAATTCATCGTCACTTATGTCCAGCTCTTCAATGAGCCTGGCGGTCTCTTGCAGGATACGTAACACGATTTGCTTGTTTCGCGGGTTGCCAGCGGCATTCTTCAGCCCTGCTGCGTCTTGGAACAGTTCAAGCATTTGTGCGGTATTGGAAATGCTGACGGCCATCAAGGTTTCACCTGTTTTTATTGTGGGTGTAGCGCACCTGCCTAAGGAAACCGGCGCATTGCAGGAACGCAATCAAATGGCCTCTGCCCACCCGAGTCGGGTGCGAGCCTCTGCCAGGTCCGATTGCATGTCGTGGTTCCACAGCCAGTCGAAACGACTGGCCAAGGTTGTCGACAGAAGGGGTTCTTGGTCTTCGACCTGACGGTCTCGAAACTCGTAGAGTTCGCCAGCTTCCCAGGACGTTCGCTGCACACGGCAGGCGCGAGGTCTGCGGATAGCGTCGTACACCTCAAGCACGCTTTGGGCGTCACTTTGAAGCACCCGAGAGTCTCCCAGCAGGCGCGCGAGCAGCCAGGCATCCTCCAGCCCCTGCCCCGCCCCGGCCCCTTGGTGGGGGAGCATGGCGTGGGCGGCGTCACCGATCAGCGCTACGCGACCATGTGTGTAGCCCGTAAGCTCTTCCAGTTCGTGAAGTGCCCAGAGGGTAGGCGCGGGGATGCACTCGAGCAGCACGCGAACGGCATCCCCCCACTCAGCGAAGGCTTCCAGCATCTGGGCCTGGCTGGTGCTTTTGACCCAAGGTGTGTCTTGTGGCCATACCGCGTTGGGCTCAGAGCGATCAGAAACGAATGCAACCACGTTGATCAATCGGCCCTGCTTGACCGGGAACGTCAGGATGTGGGCGTCGAGCCCCAGGTACATTTGCGGGACGTTGATCAGGTGTTCATCAACACCCGCAGCGCGATAGGCGGCGCGCAGTTGCTCACTGTCGATCATTCCACGATAGGCGCAGGTCCCGCTGAATCGGGGCGCGACCAAAGGCTGACCCAGCCCCTGGAGTACATAGTCGCGAATCGAGGATTTGATACCGTCGGCGGCGATCAAAAGGTCGCACTGATAGTCCGTGCCATCAGTGAACTGAACGCTGACCCTGTCCCCCGTCTCATGGACACCAACCGCACGCTTGTCGAAGCAGGCGATACCTTCTGGCAATTGCTTGGCCAAGGCGTCGAGGAAATCTGCGCGGTGAACGGAAGACTGACCGACGCCTTGGGCAACGCTGGCACCGAGATAACCGGCATCGACGCCTCGACGCCATTCAAACCAGATGTCTTGCCACGGTTGCGGGGTGCGGTCAGCGATGAGTTCGTAGGGTTTGCCAATACCCAGTCCTTCGATGGCGCGGACGGCGTTCGCACCAAAGGACACGCCTGCGCCGACCTCGCCAAAGGCGGGAGCAGCTTCAAATAATTTCACATCAAGATGTTGATGACGGCAAAGATCCAGTGCCAAGGCAACGCCAGCGATACCACCGCCAACAATGCCCACTTGCAAGACAGAATGAGGGCTACTCATGGGGGAAACCTTATGTGTTGTTTTTGGAATAGCCCGATCATGACTATTCACAAACCATTGATAAATGCCCTCAACCCCATACAAACTATCACCATCCTGAATACTCATTAACTTTCAAGAGCCGCCTCAAAGCCGAGAAAATTTGCGATGAACCTGCGTGAACTGGATCTAAATCTGCTGGTGATCTTTCACCAATTGCTGGTGGATCGAAGTGTTTCAGCTGCGGCCGAGAGCCTTGGGCTGACTCAACCCGCCGTCAGCAATGCGCTGAAGCGTTTGCGGAACACGTTCAACGACGAATTGTTTGTGCGCACCCATCAGGGGATGCAGCCGACGCCCTATGCCGCTCAACTGGCTGAACCAGTCTCCCAGGCAATCAACCTGCTGCACGGCGCGATCAATCGCCATGACGAGTTCGATCCGACGACCAGCCAGAAGCGCTTTGTCGTGGCAATGACCGACATCGGGGAGATTTACTTTGTGCCACGGTTGATCGACGCCCTGCTCAAACAGGCCCCCGGGATATCGGTCAGCACATTGCGCAGCAATGCCGAACTTTCCGAGAGTCTGGCCAATGGCGAGGTGGATCTGGCCGTCGGATTGCTGCCGGATCTACAAGCGGGCTTCTACCAGAGGCGCCTGTTCCACCATCGCTACGTGTGCTTATGCCGCAAGGACCACCCTCTCACTGAACAGCCCATGACACGGGAGCGCTTTTGCGAGTTCGGGCATGTCAGGATCATTGCCGCCAGCACGGGGCATGGAGAGATAGATACACATATGCAGCGGGCCGGTCTGCAACGAGACATTCGACTGGAGGTGCCACACTTCGTCGCTGTCGGTCATATCCTGCAGAACACCGACCTGATCGCCACGGTACCTGAGCGTTTCGCCAACAGCTGCGCCGGCCCCTTCGGGCTGACGAGTCTGCCGTTGCCTTTGCCGCTTCCCGAGATCGCCATCAACTTGTTCTGGCACGGTAAATACAATCGAGACCCGGCCAACAAATGGTTCCGGCAACTGATGTTTGATCTGTTCAGCGATTGAGCGATGAAGGCTGATGGAGCGGCGGTACTCATCCAGCGATGGAACTCACCTGACGGCAGCCTGCATCACCGCCAGTGCTCACATAGTTTGACCAGCTCATCGACCACATACCTCACCTTCGGCCGCAGATGGGACACCTTTGGCCAGACGGCATGCACATCGACAGCTTCTGGTTCATACACTTGCAGAACCTCCACCAGCCTGCCCGCTTCGATATCGTCCTGGAACAGGCTGCGTGGCATCTGGCACAAGCCCGTGCCAGCGACTGCTGCGAGAATCATGGCTTCCCCGTCACCAATCTGATGGGTCGAGGGTGGCGCGTATCGTACGGTCTGCCCCGCTTGCATGACCCGCCACGACAACGGCTGGCCGCGTCGATGCCCGACAATGCAACGGTGATGGCTCAGATCTTCCAGGGTCTGCGGAACACCAAAGCGTGTCAGGTAGTCGGGGGCGGCACAAATGACCCAGCGTTGTCGGGTCAGCCGCCGCGCCACCAGACCGCTGGTGTCCTGCAGCTCTCCAAAGCGGACCAACAAATCGATCCCCTCCTCAAAGGGATCAACCAGGTGGTCGGAAAACGTCAAGTTCAGTTGCAAAGCCGGGTACTTGTTGGCGATCTCAAACAGCAACGGGGCGACGACCCGACGCCCGAATGCCACAGGTATGTCTACTCGCAGACGTCCGGAAGGCTCACCAGCGCCGGGCCCCAATCCGCTCTCTGCAGCACCAATTTCCTCAAGGGCGGTAGAGCACGCCACGAAATAAGCCTCACCATCCGCGGTCAGGGAAATCCGGCGAGTGGTGCGATGAAACAACTGTGTACCCAAGCGCTCTTCCAGACGCGCAATGGCTTTGCCTACGGCGGATTTTGACAGCCCCAGGCGCTCGGCAGCCTGGGTGAAGCTGCTCGAGCGCGCGGCCACGACGAACGTGATGACGCCCTGAAACGAATCGATAGGTACCATGCCGGCTCGCCGATTGTAGAGTTTTAGTCTACCCAGATTATAGCTTGAGGCCGTTTATCGCCAGCACACTCAACAGTAGGATGGGTTCTAGAAAGACAACGGTGCACATCACGCACCTCTCTCCAGATCAATGCCCCAAGAGGACACCATCATGCCCGTCGTACGTGTGAGCTGGTTCGAAGGTAAAGAACACGCACAAAAAGCCGCTGTTGCCGCAGACATCACCGAAAGCATCGTGAAGCACACCGGTACCGATGCCAACTACATCTACGTCATTTTTGAAGACGTCGCGCCTTCGGATTGGGCTGGCGCCGGCAAACTGTTCGGGGACGCGCCCGAGAAACCCTGACCGCCATCAACGCCGAATGCAGAGGCTTGGCCAGCGATGCATCCTCAACAGGCTTCTGATGAAGCCTCTGACGGAAGAGCTATCCATGCACCCACATGTCTCCTGCCTGTTCTCCCTCGCTGTAAAACCCGAAGAGTTTCCAGAGTTCAAGGCGCTGATCGCGAACATCGTGGCAGCCACCCGCGCCGAGCCTGGCACGCTGGTTTACGAATACAGCGCCAACGAAGACAACAACACCGTTCACATCCTTGAACGCTATAACGCCGATGCCGTTGTCAGTCACGTAGACACCACCTTCGCACCGTTCGGCAAGCGTTTCCTCGAACTGTGCACCGTTACCAGTCTGGTGGTCTACGGCACACCGGACGCAGAAATCCGCAAACGTCTTGACCCGTTCGGGGCGGTGTATATGACCCCTTTCGACGGTTTCAGCCGCTAAGTTCTATGACGGCGCAGGCTCGACGGTAACAACCGGGACTGCGCGCATCCCCTTTCCCGCACAGAGATCACCATGTCTGTTATTGCTGAAGTAATTAAGTCCCGAATTTCCGCCAACAGCTACGACACTGAACGTCAGCTGACGGAGCAACAGGTCACCGACCTGATCGATCTGGCTACGCACGCGCCCTCCGCCTTCAACCTTCAAAACTGGAAGTTCCTGGCGGTGCACAGCACCGAAGCAAAGGCGCGGTTGCTGCCATTGGCCTACGGTCAACAAAAAGTCATGGATGCAGCCGTGACCTTTATTGTCTGTGGCACGCTGAATCCCCATGAAACCCTGCCTGCGGCCCTGAAACCGACCCTGGATGCAGGCATCATTGATCAGGCGATCTACGACATGTGGGTGGGCGCCGCTGAAGGTATGTACCAGGAAAACCCGCAGTTACAACGCGACGAAGCGATCCGCTCAGGCTCGCTAGCCGCCATGACCCTGATGCTCGCCGCCAAGGGCCAAGGCCTTGTTTCGACGCCCATGATCGGGTTCGACCAGTCGGCAGTAGCGCAGGCATTTGGTCTCTCCGCGACTGAGATTCCAGTCATGCTGATTACCGTTGGCTATCCTGGCTCGGCCAACTGGCCGCAAAAGCCGCGTAAAGCCGTTAAAGACGTTCTGCAGTTCGTGTAAGTAGTGCTGCCAGCGATAGCCAGGCATGCCCTGACTCCGCTGGCGTCTGCTGATCGACTCGCAACCACGACATGCCTGGGGCTGTGAACCAGTGACCGCTGAATCCAAATCACCCTCTTCGTTACGCGCGATTCTGACCGCCGCCTGTTTGGGATTTCTTGTCGTTCAACTTGACGTCAGCGTCGTGAACGTCGGCCTTGGCGCCCTTAAGAGCGCGTTCGGTACCGACCTTACAGGCCTGCAGTGGGTCATCAACAGCTACGCGCTACCCTTTTCTGCCTTGCTTATCCTGGGAGGCGCATGGGGCGACAAGTGGGGTGCAAAATCCGTCTTCGCTGCGGGTTTCGCTATCTTTACCCTCGCCTCTATTGGCTGTGGTCTCGCCGACAGCATGACCATGCTGATCACGATGCGGGTCGTGCAGGGCATCGGCGCGGCCTTCCTGATACCGACATCACTTACCCTGATTCGCGTGTCATTTCATGACCCCGATGCACGCCGTGCCGCTGTGGCGCTCTGGGGTGCCTGTGGGGGTATCGCACTGGCAGCCGGCCCGGTGGTCGGTGGCCTGATGATCGAGTACTTCGGCTGGCGAAGCGTATTTCTGCTGAATATTCCGATCGGCCTGCTGGCTATCGGGCTGATCCTGCGCTACGCCCCCGCCTCCCCTCGGGTTGATAAGCAGGTCGATATTCCAGGCCAGATCAGTATTGCGATTTGCCTTGCTTCGCTGACCTATGGCTTAACCGAATCCAGTGAGAAAGGTTGGGTAATCGAAACACTCACCGCGTTGGCAATTGCCATGATCTGTGCGGTGGCATTTGTTCTGATCGAGCGTCGGGTAAAACATCCGATGCTGCCCGCTCACCTGGCCAAAAACAAAGTGTTGGGGAGCATGGCGCTCGCAGGCGCTGCGATCAATTTGACATTCTATGGAACGGTCTTTGTTTTCAGCATTTACTTTCAAACATTCCTGCACTACGACGCGTTCAAAACGGGGTTGTCGTTTATCCCGCTGACGGCGGTGCTGACACTTTCTACGATGCTCTCGTCAAGGTTCGCCAAGCGGTTCAGTGCCACTCGTATTATCACGACGGGTTTCACCATTCAGATCGTCGGGTTCATCGCGCTGTCGCAAACCACGTCCAACACCTCGCTGTGGTTGCTCAATGGTGCGCTGATGCTGGTAGGTATTGGCAGCGCCATGTCGGTACCGTCCATCACCAACTCGATGCTGTCCTCGGTCACACAGCATGACGCTGGCATCGCCTCCGGCCTGATGGCCTCCGCTCGGCAACTGGGCGGCGTGATCGGCGTCGCGGTCTTCGGCACGATGATCGCCCATTCGGACAAGGCCGCTTTTTCGGCTGGACTATCCACCGCGATGCTGTTTTCCGCGCTGGTCTTGGCGCTCTGCATCGCCGTAAACCTGTACGCAGCCTCCGCTCGGCGTCAATAAATGCCGGCATGGATGAAGAGCCGCCCCCTCGCGCCCTGAATCAACTGCGCCATTTCTTCAACTGAATGGGATTGCACTTTGAAATACCCACTGAACAATCAATCGCTTCTCTCGCTGCTCGGCGAAGACTTTCACTTTCCCCATGAAATCCCTGGCCAAGCGTTTCGGGTTTCTGACTTTGAAGGCCTGAAACTCAACAGCTTTGTCACCAGCGACCAGGTCAACCTTGCCTATTGGGAAGCCGGTGCAGGCAGGCCGCTGATTTTCATCCCGGGTTGGTCAGCCAACGGCGCGCTGTACTTTCACCTCATGCACATCCTCAGCCAGCATTACCACGTGTACGTCCCGGATGTCAGAAACCAGGGGCTTTCCGAAAAGGTAGCCTTTGGTAACCGTATTTCCCGATATGCCATGGACGTGAAAGAGTTTGCAGATCACCTGGGGGTGTCCCAAGCCGATTACTGCGGTTGGTCGATGGGCGCGTCAATCCTCTGGGCCTATATCGACCTGTTCGGTACACAAGGCATACGCACGCTGAGCGTCATCGACCAGGCACCCTCGATTTATTGTCACGCAGACTGGACGGAACAGGAGCGACTGCAAGCCGGGGCGTTCACTACCTCACCAGAGCGCATGATTGCGTCCTACGCCAAAGGGGCGCCCACCAACCAACTGATCAGCGCGACTCGGGTTTTAGAACGGGCCATGGCCCTGGAGTCGCCCTACTTTCACAACGTCTTCAGCCTGGCACAGGCTGTTGTGAAGGATGACATGGCGTTCCTGGAACGCGTGCTGTTCGATCACGTCACTAACGATTGGCGGGATGTCATCCAAACAAAGATTGATGTTCCAACCGCCATTTTCACCGGCGAATACAGCGACTGGCTGGACAGCCAACGCTGGATGAATTCGGTGGTTGCGGGCTCTGTGCTGCAGGTGTACACCAAGGCCGAACAGGGCGACCACTTCCTGGCGTTGAAGAATCCGGAAAAATTCGCGACCGACCTGCGAGGTTTTCTGGATAAGTGCTAAGTCAGACTCTATTCGGCGAAATCCCCTCTACTGCTCCCATTGAGGGTGGGCAAATCGCTCAGCCAGAAAATTGATCAGCACCCGGACCTTGGTCGCCAAGTGCTTGCGGGTGGGATAGACCACGTAGATGCCCAGTTCGACCGACTGGTACTCAGGCAGGATCTCAACCAGATCACCCGCTCGCAAATCCTCGGCCACCATGAAGCTGGGCTGCAAGGCAATGCCGCCCCCCGCCAAGGCGATACTGCGACAGGTATCGCCATTGTTGCAGCGAACAATCGAGCGGGTGCGCACACTTTCGCTGCCGTCAGGGCCCTGGAACTGCCATTCATTGCCGCTGGCGAAGTTGGTATAGGCAATCACGCCGTGTTCTGTCAGGTCAGACAAAGTGCGCACCTCTGGGTGACTTGCCAGGTATTCGGGTGAAGCGCACAAGCACATCCGCGTGCCCGCCAGACGACGCCCGACCAGCGAAGAGTTTTCCATGCGGGCAATGCGAACAGCCGCATCGAATCCCTCCTCTACCAGGTCAACCAGTCGGTCGTTCAAGCTGATGTCCAACTCGATATTGGGGTAGGCCTTCATGAAGTCGCCCCATAGCGGCGCCAAGTGCAGCACTCCGAAACTGACCGGTGCATTCACCCGCAACACGCCACTGGGTTCCGGCGCGGTGGACGAAACCGCCTCCTCGGCCTGATCCATGAGCGCCAGGACCTCACGCGCCTGGTGGTAAAACTGGCGCCCCTCCTCCGTCAATGAAAGCCGTCGGGTCGTGCGGTGCAGAAGCCGCGCACCGAGTCGTTCTTCAAGGCCGCTCACGTAGCGCGAGATGGCCGCCTTGGACATTCCAAGGGGGGCGGCCGCACCGACAAAACTGCCTTTATCGACCACGGTGCAGAAGACCTGCATCTCCAACGCTCTGTCCATCATTGTCTCAGTAAGTGGAACGGTTAGTCGCATTTGGCCTTATTTATCTCAATATCACAATCTATAAACTGAGCCCATCGAAACGCACATCAACGCAAATGAGGTCGCGATGAAAATTACAGTAGTGGGTACCGGCAACATGGGTTCGGCGTTCGCAAAACAACTGTCCAGTGTCGGCCATATTGTTCGTATCACGGGCCGCGACATCGACAAGGCCAAAACCCTGGCCGCTCAGTTTGACAATGTCAGCGCTTATCCGGCTGCCGAGGCACTGGGTGACAGCGATGTTGTTGTCGTTGCAACCGCCTACGAAGATGCCGCCAAAGCCCTGCAAAGCCTGGGCGACCTGACGGGCAAGGTGGTTATCGACATCACCAACCCACTGAGCGCCGACTACGTGTCGCTGACCATCGGTCACGTGACAAGCGCTGGCGAGGAAATTGCCAAAGCAGTGCCTCAAGCCCACGTGGTTAAAGCGTTCAACACGCTGTTCGCCCAGGTGCTTGCCGACGGCCCGACATTCGCCAATGACCAGCGTGGCAGCGTGTTTGTCGCCAGCGACAGCGAGCGGGCCAAACAGACCGCGACCGCCTTGGCACACAGCCTGGGTTGGAACACGGTTGATACGGGCGCACTGATCAATGCCCGTTACCTGGAGCCATTGGCAGGTCTGAATATCTACCTCGGCTACGGCGCCGGCCTGGGCACTTCCATCGCCCCGGTCTGGCTTAACAAGTAATCACTTCGGAGCACTTCACCATGAACACTTCGTTCCCCCTGTTGTTTGTGTCTCATGGTGCTCCAATGTTTGCCATCGAGCCCGGTCTGGCTGGTCAGCGGCTGGCTGAGCTCGGTCGCGAACTGCCGCGACCTGATGCCATCGTCATCCTCTCCCCGCATTGGATGACGCGTGGCGAAGTCAGCGTTACGGCGAGCACCGCCCCTGAAACCATTCACGACTTCGGTGGTTTTCCCGACGCGTTGTACCAGTTGCGCTACCCCGCACCGGGTGCTCCAGCCCTCGCCGCTCATATCGTGGAGCTGCTGCAGAGTGCGGGATGGAAGTCCCGGCTGGACGCCCGCCGCGGTCTGGACCACGGCGCTTGGGTGCCTCTGCTGTATCTGGCGCCTGAGGCAGACGTTCCAGTCGTTCAGGTATCGATGCCTGCCAGCCTGGATACCCACCAGGCCTGGAAATTGGGCCAGGCCCTCAAGCCACTGCGGGATATGAATGTGCTGATCGTGGCTTCCGGAAGCCTGACCCATAACTTGTATGAGTTTCGGGGTACGGCCAGCCACGGTGCCGACTACGTAAAAGCGTTTGCCGCCTGGACCGCCCAAACCCTGCACGCAGGCAACACCCAATTCCTGTTGGACTTCAAGCAACACGCACCGTCAGCTGAACGTGCCCACCCGACCGACGAGCATTTTCTACCCTTGCTTATCGCCCTCGGCGCGGCCGGCGAACACTACGACACGCGTGTGCTGGAAGGTGGCGTGAGCTACGGGGTACTGGCGATGGACAGCTACCTGTTTTCCTCGAACACCCCCTGATGGATTCGATTCCACTCAACCCAGCCGAGGCGTTACCGACCATGCGTGACACGACTTTTTCCGAAGCGGCCCGTGAGCCGCAAACCGGCCTGTTTTTCCGCAAAGGGAGCAGTACTTCGGCGCCCAAGGGCCGCCTGCTTCTGCTGCATGGCGTCGGTTCAAATGAAGCGAATCTCGCATCATTAGCCGCATCGCTACCCGAGGAGCTGGAAGTGATTCTGCTCCGCGGTCCGCTGCAGGTTGGCCCACAAGGCTTCGCCTGGTATCAGGTGAACTTCACCAGCAACGGCCCTTCGTTCAATCAAGAACAGGCAGAGTCCAGCCGGCAACTGTTGCACCACTTCATCGAAGCGCTGCCCAAGCTGCCGACCGTGATCGCCGGCTTCAGCCAGGGCGGCATCATGAGCGCGAGCCTTGGAGTCACCGAGCCCGAGCTGGTTGCCGGTTTCGCAATATTGAGCGGTCGGATGCTGCGGGAACTTGATCCTCGGATCGCTTCAGCCGATCGGCTCAAGTCCGTCAGCGCTTTTATCGCCCATGGTCATCAGGACAACGTTCTACCAGTGGCTTGGGCGAAAGAAGCGGACGATTGGCTGGATCGAATCGGCGTCGCCCACGAAACGCATTTCTACGATATGGCCCACGAGATCGTCGCCGAAGAACTGGCGGATTTCTCGCAATGGCTGACCAACACGCTGTCACTCTCCAAGTAAACAAAAAGGAACTGCACATGATCGACACACGCACCGCTCCATATGCCGCACTCGTTATGCGCCTGGCACTGGGCATTATGTTCATGGCCCACGGCCTGACCAAAGTCTTTGTCTTCACCCCGGCAGGTACCGCAGGCTTTTTTGAATCCATCGGTTTTCCGGGCTTCCTGGCCTACCCGGTGATGGCCTTTGAAGTGATCGGCGGTTTGATGCTGGTGCTGGGAGTTTATTCGCGCTGGGTAGCGGCTCTGGCAGTGGTTCAGCTGTTCGTGGCCGCGACCGTCCACTTCGGCAATGGCTGGAGCTTCACCAACGCCAATGGCGGCTGGGAATACCCGATTTACCTGAGCGTCACCGCCCTGGTCGTAGCCTTGTTGGGCGACGGCGTCTTTGCGGCAAAGGCCTCCAACAAAGCGTAAGTCACTGCGGATTCAAAACCTGCCGACGCTGCGGAAATCTCCGGAGCATCGGCAGTTTTCGCTCGGGTCAACCATACCGCCTCACGTCAGACGCGATGTCATAAAGCTTACAAAGGCCTTTATCTTGGGTAACGGATGACGACTCGATGGCCAGAGAATGCTGAAGGTACGGTGGTCGCGAACGTAGCGATCCAATACAGGCACCAATCGTCCGTCTGCAATGGCGTCCTCGACAAAAAAGTCAGGGAGGCACGCTATACCTTGTCCCGCCTCAGCCATTGCCAACAACGGTTCAATCGCGTTGGCGGTAGCCGACTGTCCCAGTTCAACACTGTCCTGTCCCTTTTTTGACACCAGAGGCCAAGGGTCGAGTTTACCGCTGGTGGGGTATCGGTAACGCAGGCATGAATGGCTGGACAGTTCCGATGGCCGTGATGGAACACCCCGGCTTGAAAGATAGTGTGGAGACGCGACCAGACGATGACTGTAACCGTTGAGCTTGCGCATCATCAGCCGCGAGTCTTCAACCTCACCGATACGCATCACGGCATCAAAACCCTCCTCGATCACGTTAACCAACCGATCACTGAACTCCAGTTCCAACTCCACTTCGGGATACGCCTGCTGAAACGCAATCAAGTGAGGCATCAACCTCATGCCCAGTTGTGGCAAACCGAGACGCAACTTCCCCTGGGGCTTGCCAGCAGCCTGGGTGAGCTCTCGTTTGGCAACCTCGTACTCCGCGAAAATTCGATGGCAGCGTTCCAGGAAAAGGCTGCCCTCGGACGTTAGGGTTATGGCGCGCGTGGACCGGTGAAACAGCCTTACACCAAGCTCTTCCTCCAGCCGCGCAACCGCCTTACCAATGGCCGATGAAGACACGCCGGTTCTGCGCCCAGCTTCGGTAAAGCTGCGCGTTTGCGCGGCATGCACGAACGCGCTGAGCGCTCCAAAATGATCCATGACCACCCCTGTCTACTTGAGCGTTTTATTCGTAAATGTTCGGAACTTCATCCTGTTTTTCTTTTACATCATACAACCTATAGTCACCGCCATTGTGACTTCACCCCGCTATATCGCACTGCGAAGTCACCGTCATCTGACTACACGAGAGCCCTCGAATGACTTCGATGCCTTCCACCTACGAACTTGCGCCTGAGCTCAAACAGCACCCCGGCTACGCACGCGTTTTCCAACCCGGCCATTTGACCTTCGGCTTTATCGCGCCGTTGGAAAGCTATCCTAATAGCCCAGGCCCGACTCTGCAGGATCACGCACAGCTGGCTCAGCGGGTTGACGAAGCGGGCTTTTCCGCGATTTGGCTACGGGACGTGCCGTTTTACGATCCGAACTTCGGTGACGTAGGGCAAATCCTTGATCCGCTGGTCTATGCCGGCTTCCTCGCTGCCGTGACCAAGCAGATTGCCATCGGCACCGCCGGCATCGTCCTCCCCTTGCGCGATCCATTGATCGTTGCCAAGCAGGCTGCGAGCATCGATCAGTTGCTTGGGGGACGTTTTATCCTTGGGCTGGCCACCGGTGATCGGCCGGTGGAATACCCCGCCTTCGGGCTCGACTTCGACAACCGTGCCGAGCGGTTCCGTGACGCGCTGGCAATCATTCGCTCCACGACGGAAACACACTGGGCCGTGCACCCGTCGCGGTTTTATGGCCAGTTGAATGGAGAGATCGACCTAGTTCCCAAACCGGTAGGTTCACGCATGCCGACCATTATCGTTGGCCAGGCCGGCCAGTCGCTGGAGTGGATTGGAGAAAATACGGACGGCATTCTTTCCTACATATCCAATTCGGCGCTGATCCCGCAAATCATAGAGCGTTGGCGCGCCGCCTGTGGCGCCAACGTTTACAAGGCATATGGCTACGGCACCCTGTTTGACCTGGACCGTGATCCAAACCATCCCGTCCAAGCGGGCCGCGTGCTGCGTGCTGGGCGAAATGCGCTGATTGAACATTGGAAACGCCAACAGGATCAGGGCGTCGGTCACGTTGCCCTGCACTTCAAACCCCAGCGACGCCACGTCTCGGAAGTCATCGACGAACTGGGCGAATACCTCTTGCCGCACTTCCCAAGTGCTTCCTTACCCGTCGATCCATCGCCAGCGCAGGCCCACTCATGAATCGTCCTCTGCATCATATGGATTTCATTTTTCAGACGACCCTGGGGACCTATCCCTTGGCAGCGCAGTGCGAGATGCTCGCCGAACTCGGCTACCAGGGGCTGACGATGTCCGCCTGGAGCAAAGACCTGAAGTCGATCGCCCAGGTTAAACCCACCTGGGGCCTGGACGTGGGCGCGGTCTACCTGATCTATCGCAAGGGCCTGGAATCGTTTGTGACCAACATTTTCGAGACCATCGAGGGCTGCACCACAATCGAACTGGCCTTGCATTCCGGCGACGAAGTCACGAACTTTGACCGCCGAATGCTCGAGCGCCTGCTGCCGATCTGCGAGCGCCGTGGCCTGGAGATCAGCCTGTATCCGCACGCACGCTACGGCATGCAGACGACCACCGAGGCGGTTGCCCTATGCAGAGAGTTCAACCATCCGCGCCTTAACATCGTGTTCAACGGTTATCACTGGTACGCGACTGAGGAGCATGCTTTAGAGCAGCGTCTTGACGCGATGTGGTCTTGGCTCAAACAGGTAAATATTGCCGGCACTCGGCGCTCCCCGCTCGGATGGGGCGGACTGGCAACAATCGAACCGCTCGATGAAGGTGAAATGGACAACTTTGCGCTGTTGGGCGCCCTCGAACGGCGCGGCTTTGACGGACGATTTGGCGTGCTCGGCTGGGAAAGCATGGGCGGTGACGTATACGGCAACCTGCGCCGCTCGGTCACTGCGTTCCGTTCCATAGAGCAACGGTTGGCCGCCCACCCTGAATGGGCTGTCCTGACCGACTCGCCTCACTGAGCCAGGAGATAAACCATGGCTCATCGCATCCATGCACTCGATTCCTTTTTCTACTCGTCGATGGGCGTATACGCCTTTCAAACACAGTGCGAAATGTTGGCTGAACTCGGTTACGACGGCATGACTGTCGCCGCCTGGGGTGGCACACCACTGACCGACCTCTCGCTGCTGCCGGGCGTACCGAAACAACATGGCCTGCGGATTGAAGGGCTATACCTAGTGCTGCATGAGGGACGCAACGACACGCTGATCCGGCGCATCGTCGAAACGGTCGAGGGCGTAGAGCTGATCGAACTGGCTGTGCAGACCTCCGTCAATGGCAACCACGCGATCATGCGTTTCATCGAATCGCTGTTGCCGATTGCCGAACGACGCGGATTACGGATTGCGCTGTATCCACATCTTCACCATGTCACCCAGACCACCGCGCAGGTGGTGCAGATTTGCGAGCACTTTGCTCACCCTCGCCTGGGGGCCTCGTTCAATGGCTATCACTGGTACGCGAGCCAGGAAGGCGAACTTGAACAGCGCCTCGCTGCGATGAAACCCTGGCTCATGCAAGTGGTGACTTCTGGCAGCGCACTTTCGCAACTCGGCTGGGGTGGCGCGGCCACCATGGAGCCGGTCGACCGCGGAGAGCTCGACAATTTTGCTTTGATCGCAGCGCTGAACCGCGTCGGTTACACGGGCAGTATTGGCGTACTTGGCTGGGATTATGGTGGGGATATCTACCTCAAACTCCAGCGATGCCTGGCTACGCTTCGCGATATCGATCGACGCCTGGAACGTTATCCGCACTGGTCGGACTTCCCATTGAAGTAACGCATCGCTGCCTCACGAACCTAATTTGAAAAATGGAGCCTGTGATGACAGCCCTCTCTGTACTTGACCTCATGATGATCGGCGAAGAAAAAACCTTCGTCCACACGCTAGAAGACGCAGTCTCTCTGGCGCGACACGTGGAAGCACACGGCTACAAGCGCTACTGGATCGCCGAGCACCACGACCTGCCAGGGATCGCGTCTTCGGCTACAACCCTGCTCATTCAGCATCTGGCTGCGGCAACGAGCACCCTGCGAGTGGGCTCTGGCGGCATCATGATCCCCAACCACTCTCCTCTGTTGGTGGCGGAGCAGTTCGGGACATTGGACACCTTGTTTCCAGGCCGCATCGATTTAGGTATTGGCAGAGCACCTGGATCCGCCGGGCCCGCTATCCGCGCCATACGCGGCGATGCCTCCGAGCGAGACTTCACGCAAGACATCCAACAATTGACCGACTATCTAGCGGACGATGGAAATCAGCCGGTTCGCGCGATCCCTGGAAAACATGACGTTCCACTATGGCTATTGGGTTCGAGCATGAACAGTGCTGATCTCGCCGCGAAACTGGGGCTGCCCTATGCATTCGCTTCACATTTCGCACCTCGATTTTTGATGGAAGCCATTACGCATTACCGCGCCACATTCCGGCCGTCAGCAGTGCTGGAGAGTCCTTATGTCATCGCAGGCGCGAATGTTTTCGCTGCCCCGACTCGAGCCGAAGCCGACTACCTGGCGAGCTCACACCGTCAGTGGGTCAGCAACTTGTACACGGGCAAAGCAGGCGCTCTGCCGCGTCCGGAAGAGGGCTTTATGGAACGGCTGTCCAACTATGATCGGCAGAATTTGGCTGAAGCCATGTCGTGCACTGCAATTGGCAACAAAGACGATGTAGGACGTTGGCTGCGCCAGTTCATCGCGACCACGGAGGTGGACGAGGTGATAATCGATGCGAGGATTTACGACCCTGATGCACGCCGCCGCTCCTATCAACTCGCCGCCGAATCCATTTCCGACCTGCTCGACTGATACCAAGGGGAACGGTGTTGCTGCGGTCCCTCTATCGCTGACCTCGACACGAGGCCAGCGAAGGCTATGAACCCGAGGTATCCGATATGCTCGATACAGATCAAAAATCGACGTCCACCTCGCCCCACTTCGACGCAACCATGCGCGCGATTGCACACCCAGTGAGACGAAAAATCCTCGAGTGGCTCAAGGCGCCGACTCTGCATTTCCCCCCGCAACCATGCGGTTTTGAGTTCGGGGTGAGCGTTGGCCAGATCACACAACGTTGCGGCCTGTCCCAATCGACAGTCTCCCAACACTTGGCGGTGCTCAAAGGGGTGGCATTGGTCGATGTACACAAAACCGGCCCTTTTCATTTCTTGAAGCGTAACGAGGCGGCTATTCAGCACCTCACTGGCTGCCTGAGTGATTTGCTGGAAAACAGACGCTTACCCGCCATCCACGAGGCGGAGTAGAAAGGCAGGGCAAAACAACGCCCTTTCACCATCGGTTGTTCATTAGAAACAAATTGATGGAAGTCCCCAAACAGAATGGTCGTGTTTGTTTCTTCGGCATACGAATATACTCCCCACCAGTACTTTAAATACTCCCACCCAGTACCGATGTACTATGGCCGCCACGCCTATAACTGGAGTCGTTCGATGCCACATTCGCCCGCTGAAAAAAAACGTGTATTGGGAAGAGTCAATCGGGTCAGAGGCCAGCTGGACGCGCTGCAGACTGCGCTTGAGCAGGGCGCCGAGTGCGGCCCTGTATTGCAGCAGATTGCTGCACTGCGCGGCGCAGTAAATGGCTTGATGGCCGGCGTTCTTGAAAGCCATCTCAGGGAGGAATTTTCAAATTTAACCGACACGTCCGAGACGCAGCGTTCCTCAATCGACGAAGTGGTTTCGTTGGTGCGTACCTACCTCAAGTAACTACCGGTACACCTACCGATCCCGACGATTTGCCTCGGTCAGACAAGCACTACTACTTGGAGAAAGACCTTTATGAAATCCCGTGCTGCAGTTGCATTTGAACCAGGCAAGCCGCTTCAAATCATCGAGGTCGATGTTGCACCGCCACGCGCAGGCGAGGTACTGATCAAGATCACCGACACCGGCGTGTGCCATACCGACGCGTTCACGTTATCGGGTGATGATCCTGAGGGTCTGTTCCCCGTGGTCTTGGGCCATGAAGGCGCCGGCATAGTGGTGGAAGTGGGTGAGGGGGTCACAAGCCTCAAGCCCGGTGACCATGTCATCCCCCTCTACACCGCTGAGTGCGGCGAATGCCTGTTTTGCAAATCCGGCAAGACCAATCTTTGCATCGCTGTCCGTGAAACCCAGGGCAAAGGTGTGATGCCAGACGGCACCACCCGCTTTTCCTACAACGGCCAGCCGCTCTACCACTATATGGGGTGCTCCACGTTCAGCGAGTACACCGTGGTGGCTGAAGTCTCCGTCGCGAAGATCAATCCAGACGCAAATCACGAACATGTGTGCTTGCTCGGCTGTGGCGTCACCACCGGGATCGGCGCAGTGCATAACACCGCCAAGGTACAGCCAGGGGACACCGTTGCGGTGTTCGGGCTCGGCGGTATCGGGCTTGCGGTGATTCAAGGCGCGCGCCAGGCCAAGGCAGGACGCATCATTGCCGTGGATACCAACCCTGGAAAATTCGAACTCGCCAAGTCTTTTGGTGCCACTGATTGCATCAACCCGAAAGATCATGAAAAGCCAATTCAGCAGGTGATCATCGACGCAACAGGCTGGGGCGTCGACCACTCGTTCGAGTGTATCGGTAACGTGAACGTCATGCGTGCAGCGCTGGAAAGTGCACACCGTGGTTGGGGGACAGTCGATCGTCATTGGCGTGGCTGGGGCCGGTCAGGAAATTTCTACACGCCCTTTCCAACTCGTAACGGGTCGTACCTGGAAAGGCTCCGCCTTCGGTGGTGTAAAAGGCCGTACCCAACTGCCGAAGATGGTTGAGGACGCGATGAAGGGCGAGATTGAGCTGGCGCCTTTTGTGACGCACACCATGCCACTGGAACGCATCAATGAAGCGTTCGACCTGATGCATGCAGGCAAGTCGATCCGTACCGTCATCAAGTACTGATGCATGGCCCAGGGGTGCAAGCCCCTGGCGCCAGTCCGAGTTCCCTACCGATCTGGAGATACACAGTGAGCGACATAAAACTTCATCCATCACTGGATAACGGTCTATCCCCTGCTGCCTCGAGCTTCACCGGCGGGACACTGCAGTGCCTGTGTACCGCCAATAAGGTCGAGGTCACGATCTCAACTCAGACTTTGCACAACCACGCCTGTGGCTGCAGCAAATGCTGGAAACCGGCAGGTGCGACATTCGCTGTTATTGCTGTCGTCCCACGGGAAAAAGTCAGCGTCACCGCGCACGCGGATAAACTCGCCATTGTGGACGAGCACGCGGCCATTCAGCGCCATGCTTGCACCGAGTGCGGCGCGCATTTGTACGGGCGTATCGAGAACAAGGATCACGCGTTCTACGGGTTGGACTTCGTACACACAGAGCTTTCATCCCAAGCCGGATGGTCTGCTCCAGGGTTCGCTGCTTTCGTTTCATCGATAATCGAAACAGGGACGCCACCTCAAGAGATGAAGGCAATCCGTGCACGTCTTCGTTCAATCGGCCTTGAACCCTATGACTGCCTGTCCCCTGACTTGATGGATGTGCTGGCTACGCAAGTCGCCAAGTTGAGGGGCGTAGTTCAGCCCAAATAATACTGATAACTGTCAGGCCTCACCTCAGCACCAGGCGCCGTCAATCATTTGAACGATTGACGGCGCCTGACCGATTGAGCGCTATTGGCTCCCGATTAACCGGTTCCCAATCAATACACTAGTGCAGAGATTTTTTCTTTTTAAACGCATGCAACAGTGCGTCAGCCGCCACGATCGCGTCATACACCAAGTCAGGCGTCACCGTAAAAGGCATGTTGTGAATCGTGTCGTTTTTGTCGCATGCCAGTTCGGCGACCTTTCTCCACTCCGCTTCCTTAAAGCTTTTGAGCCCTAAATCCTCAAGCGTCAACGGGAGACCGACGGCGATCGCAATATCAACAACCTCTTCAATCTCCTCCATCGGTGCGGCCTCCATCACTAATTGAGTGAACAAGCCGAAAACCACCTTTTCACCATGCTGTGCTCCGTGTAGATCATGCACTATGGTCATTCCGTTATGGATCGCATGCGCCGCAGCACAACCACCCGATTCAGCTCCGACAGCTGACATGTAAATGGTGGCTTCAATGGCGTTCTCCAATGCAGCAGTGATGACTTTCTTCTCCACCGCAAAAGCCGCCTGCGCTGAATACTTCTTGATGGTTGCATAGCACGTTTGGGCAATAGCAAAACCGATCAACGTAGGCTTGAGCATTTTTCCGTCATTGCCCAGGATCAGGTTGTCGCGTTGCGCAGCAAAGCACGCTCTCGCCTCAAAATAAGTTGCCAGACCATCACCCACGCCTGCCGCAAAAAACCTGGGCGGTTGTTCCGCCAAAATGCGCGTATCCGCTAAAACAACGTCCGGATTCTTTGATAAAAACAGGTAGCGATTAAACGTATCGTCGTCATTGTAAATCACTGAAATCGCGGTACAGGGCGCATCCGTCGAAGCCAATGTGGGCAGAATCAATACTGGCTTTTCCAGGAAATGTGCGGCTGCCTTGGCGGTATCCAATGTTTTTCCGCCACCAATACCGACAATATAGTCAGCCTCACGCGCGGCTTGGACATGCTTGTTGATTTCGCTGTCGGAGCACTGCCCACCGAATACGGCCAACTCAGCACGCTGTTCATGCTTGAATCCTGGCATCGCTTTTTCATGAACCCGGCCCACAATAAATTGATCGCAGATCAGATAGGCATTGGCCCCATAGGCTTTACCATGCATCGATAAATCAACCAGCGCATCAGCCTGAACCAGAAACTTGGCCGGCGATGCAATGCCTTTAGTAATAGTCATCTCAATCCCTCACGTCGCATGCGCGAAAACGCTCAACACCCATAAACTTGAACGTTCTCCAGCGCTGATGACGAATCAGTTAAATACCATCCCGCCATCAATAATGACCGCCTGACCTGTCATGTAGTCAGAGTCAGGACCGGACAAGAACGAAACGCAGGCTGCCACATCCTCAGGCTGGGAAAGCCGCTTCAAGGTGATGTGTTGTGCAAATTGTTCCATCCCCCATTCAATACTCTGGTTGGCATTGTCCGCCACATCCTGGGCAACCTTGCGCATCATTGGAGTGTTCACAATGCCCGGGCAATATGCGTTCACCGTAATACCGAGATGGGCCAACTCACGGGCCGCTGTTTGCGTAATGCCCCGCACTGCGAACTTGGTCCCCCCATAAACAGCCAGGTCGGGGTTACCGATATGACCTGCCTGAGAGGAAGCGCTGATGATTTTCCCGCCATGCCCCAGCGCTTTAAACGCCTTTACCGCGGCCTGTATGCCCCAGAGAACACCACCTACGTTGATATCGAAAGTTCTCCTATAGATCTCTGGTGTAATTGCTTCAATGGGAGCAATAGGCGCGATACCCGCATTATTAATGACCACATGTAGATCACCCAAGCCATCCACCGCTGCCTGCACGGCCTTGAAAACATCCTCGCGATCGGCCACATCAACCTTTATGGCCAGAGCTTTACCCCCCTCTTTTTTGATTCTTTCAGCCACGTGACTGGCTGTATCAATGTTCATATCAGCACAGGCTACGGCAAAGCCATCTGCCGCCAATCGCAACGCGATGGCCTCACCGATCCCTTGACCTGCACCGGTTACAAAAGCGACTTTTCCTAAAGATTTGCTCATTTCAGTTTTCCTTCTCAATCGTGATGAAGAATTAGATAGCGACTACTGACTGCTCACGTACGTGCCTACGCTCAAAAACTCGCCTGAAGTTTCAGACCGGCAACCCAAGCGTTGTCCACCTCGTAGACACCGCCTGGATTACGCACGTACTGCACGTTCGGGCGTACGGTCAGCCAGTCGGTAACGTGCACGCCGTAGTTGAGTTCGATGTTGTATTCACTGTGCTGCACAGGGACATAGAGCGGGTCGTCGTAGTCGGTGATGCCCGTACTGTCATTGATCAGGCGCTGCCGTTTGGTCACGTCGTCGTTGACCTTCAGGCGTGCGACACCCAGCCCGATGTCGTCCTTGGGCCGGGCATCAAAAGGGCCTTTGTAGACCGCACCAATGTTCTGGAAACTCTCGATGCCGCTGGTAGCCTTGTCATGAACGGTCAGGCTGGCAAAGACGCTCAGGCCGCGCGAGGCATCGCCGTGATGAGTGGTCAATTGCTGCTGGCCCATGATCCACGCACCATGCTTGCTGCTGCGTGATTTGGGGGCTTGGCCAGTCAGCGCCTGCGGAGCACCGTTGACATCGTCATATACGTCATTGGCGCTGGCACTGCTGTGGTAGTAACCCAGACGGTATTCACCCGGTAACGCTTCCTTGCCCAATGTTGGCTTCCAGACAATCTCCACCGGCACCAGCGCACCTTTAGTACCACTGCCGCTGAGTTTGAAGCCATTGCCGGTACTGAGATTCGACGGGTTCTGCTCGTACACCCCGACCTGCAGCGCCCACTGCTCGTCGAGGTTGTAGCGAACGCGCAAGCCCCACTGGCTGACGGGGCCGCTGTACCAGACATCCCCAGCCACGTTGCCGATGGGCGCACTGCAGAACGACAGGCTCTGGAAGTCGCACGGAAAACTGGCAAAGTCTTCATTGACACCCAGGCGGCCCAGTTTGAGATCCAGGGCGCTGTCGAAAAACTTCTGGCGATACCACATCTGGGTCAGGCGCCAGGTTTGCCCCCTGCCCCACACTTCCTGCACCGAGCTGAGCTGCGGGGCGCGCGGGTCAGAGATGCGTTCGTTGGAAAGGTTATTGCCATTGCGTTCCGTCACCAGCAGCTGGAACTCGGCGGCGTCCCAGCCCAGCAGCTTCTGCAGGTCCAGGTGTGTGCCGAGCGCCCACTGCGCGGTATAGCGTGCGGTACGATCATGGTTGTAGCCACCGTGGACATTGGTGGCTGCTTCGCCGACGTAACCGACGATCACGTCAACGCCCTGCTCCAGCAGTTCGCTGCGTACCCCTCCCCAATCACCCGTTCCCCATTGCGATGAAGGGTCAGCGGCGGACGCAGGTACGGCGATGCACGACAGGAGCCCAAGCCCCAGCGGCAGTTTCCAAGCGATGTTCATGTCGATTTTCCTATTGTTTTTATGTTTTACGACACAGCGTTAACCGGACCGCAGGGCAATGCCCTGACGGCCATGAAGCAAGCGATCAATTGAAAAGTGGACAGTGATGGATCAGCTCAGATGCCGGCCAGACACAGGTATTTGATCTCGAGGTAATCCTCAAGCCCGTACTTGGACCCTTCACGGCCGACACCCGACGCCTTGACCCCACCAAACGGCGCGGCCTCGGAACTGATGATGCCGGTGTTGACCCCGACGATGCCGTACTCCAGAGCCTCCCCCACTCGAAACACGCGACTCAGGTTGGCGGTATAGAAATACGCCGCCAGGCCGAACTCGGTGTCGTTGGCTTTGGCGATGACTTCGGCGTCATCAAAGAAGCGGAACACCGGCGCCAAGGGGCCGAAGGTTTCTTCCTTGGCGACCCGGGCGTTGTCAGGTACGTCCACCAGGATGGTGGGTTCGAAGAAATTCTCACCCTGGGCATGCGCGCCACCCCCCTGAACAACCTTGGCGCCCTTGGCCAGCGCATCCTCGATATGCTCGCGCACCTTGGCAACGGCCTTACCGTCGATCAGCGGGCCGAGGGTGACGCCCTCGGTAAACCCGTCGCCTATCTTCAGAGCGCCAACTGCCGAGGCGAGTTTGTCGACGAAGGCGTCATACACCTTGTCGTGCACGTACAGGCGGTTGGCGCACACACAGGTCTGCCCGGCGTTACGGAATTTTGAGGCCAGTGCCCCCTCCACGGCGGCGTCGAGGTCAGCATCGTCGAACACGATAAATGGAGCGTTGCCGCCCAGTTCCAGAGAGACCTTTTTGATGTCGTGGGCACATTTCTCCAT
Source organism: Pseudomonas sp. ASL3 (assembly GCF_056680425.1). NCBI lineage: Bacteria > Pseudomonadati > Pseudomonadota > Gammaproteobacteria > Pseudomonadales > Pseudomonadaceae > Pseudomonas > Pseudomonas sp. ASL3. The sequence continues at coordinate 3,112,534 of NZ_CM155281.1, forward strand.
GATCTGGCGCCCGATCTCGGTGGAGCCTGTAAAGGAAATCTTGCGCACCACCGGGTTGCTGGTCAGCTCTTCGGCAATCTCCGCCGCCGCGCCCGTGACCACCGACAACACGCCCTTGGGAATGCCCGCCTGCTCAGCCAAATAGACCAATGCCAGTGCCGAGAACGGCGTCTGCGAGGCCGGTTTGATCACCATGGTGCAGCCAGCGGCCAAGGCCGGGCCGGCTTTGCGGGTGATCATTGCACTGGGGAAGTTCCAGGGCGTAATAGCGGCACAAACACCCACCGGTTGTTTGATCACCAACAGGCGCTTGTCGGTCGCGCCGGGGATCAGATCCCCGTAGACACGCTTGGCCTCCTCCGCGTACCACTCGATGTACGACGCACCAAAGACAATTTCGCCCAATGCCTCAGGCAAAGGCTTGCCCTGCTCCAGCGTCATGATGTGGGCCAGGTCGTGCTGGTTGTCGATGATCAGCTCGTACCAGCGGCGCAGCGCATTGGCCCGGGCCTTGGCAGAAAGCTCACGCCAGGCGGGCAACGCACGCTCGGAGGCTTCGATTGCACGGCGTGTTTCTGCCTTACCCATGCGCGGGACCTGGCCGATGGTCGTCCCGGTCGACGGGTTGACCACGGTGATCGTGGCTTCGTTGTCGGCAGCCAGCCACTCACCGTCGATAAACGCTTGATGACGCATCAGTTGGGGGTTGTTCAACTTCATTGCAGGTTCTCCGTTACGCGGCGCGACTTCGCCCCATCAACACTCACGGCCTTGAATTTGAAGCCCCGGTAGTCGTCGTTCCTGACGGCTGCCAGCTGTTCGCTGAACGCGCCCAAGCCACCCATGTAGAAATAAACCTTGTTGCTCTTGCCGGGGATATTGGCGCCGAAGATCCACGAGTCGGTCTTGGCGAACAGCGTCTGGTCGGCAATGTCCTGGCAGGTCTTGCCCCATTCCTGTTCGCTTAGCGCAGACGGTTCCACGCACGCCAGCTCGTTCTGCTCCATAAAGTCGATCAGCTCGGACACCCACTCCACTTCGGTTTCAATGGTCGGTGGAAGATTGGTAAACGGACCATTGGGCCCCAGGATCATGAACATATTGGGGAACTTGGCAGTGGCCACCGACAGGTAGCTCGACGGCCCGTCAGCCCAGTGATCCTTCATCGAGACGTTGTCGCGCCCGCGGATATCAATGCGCTTGTAGTTACCGTCCACGGCATCGAAACCGGTGGCGAACACCAACACATCCAGCTCGTGCTCTACACCGTCTGCCGTGCGAATGCCCTTGGCGGTGATCGCTTCAATCGGGTTAGCCTTGACGTCCACCAGCGACACATTGGTGCGGTTGAACGTGGCGTAGTAGCCGCTGTCGCACAGCGGTCGCTTGGCGTAGAGATCAGTTGGCATCAACTTGCGCGCCGTTTCCGGGTCCTTGACCAGCTCGGTGATTTTCTCGCGGACGAAGTTCTGGGCCTCAATGTTGGCATCTTCGCTGGTGGCGATATCGTTGAAGGTCTGGAACATGTAGCGGAAACCGCCACCACCGTCCCAGGCACGCTGGAAGATGGCTTTGCGTTCGGCAGCGTCCACGCTCATGGTGGGGATGTCGCTCTCCGGGAAGCCGAACGCTAGCCGCGAGGAACGCACTTCCTTCCAGATGGCATCATAGTTGCGCTTGATGTCGTCGACGTATTCGCGACTGACCGGGCCATTACCCACTGGCACGGTGTACTGCGCGGAACGCTGGAACACCGTGAGGTGGCCGACCGTTGGCGCGATCGCAGTGATGACCTGGCAACCGGTCGAGCCGGTGCCGATGACGCCCACCCGCTTGCCCTCCAGCACAGCATCGGCAGGCCAGTTGGCCGTGTGGTACATATGCCCCTTGAATTGGTCCAGGCCGTTGATCTTCGGCACGTTCGTCGCAGACAACAGGCCCAGCGCAGTCACCAGGTACTTGGCGCTGTATTGGTGACCGTCGTCAGCAGTGACCAACCAGCGGCTACTCTGCTCGTCGAACACCGCGGCGGTGATACCGGTTTCCAGCTGGATATCACGGCGCAGGTCATGCCGATCTACCGCATGGTTCAGGTAAGACAGAATCTGTGGCTGGGTCAGGTAGCGCGTGGTGATATCCCACTCCTGGCACAACTCGCGATCCCAAGAGAAGCAATAGACGAACGATTCACTGTCGGATAACGCGCCGGGGTAGCGGTTCCAGAACCAGGTGCCGCCAATACCGCCGGCCTTATCGAAGGCACGCACCTTCAAACCCAGTTCATCGCGCAACTTCTTGAGCATGTAAATGCCACCGAAGCCTGCGCCGATCACAATGGCGTCGTAGTGGATGATGTCGGTGCCAACAGAACGTTTGGCCAGAACTGTAGTTGTCATTGTGTTCTCCTATTTCGATCAGTTCGCTCGCCGACTTGAACAAAGTGACAGGCAAGCCGTATCCGTTTCCCTGAGCCGGGCGCCCAGGAAAAGTCATCGTCAATGTGTGCGTAGCGGGCCAAGACCGGCCCGTGGGTTTAACTAAAGCGAGAAGCCGCCGTCGACGGCGATAGCCTGGCCGGTGACATGGGGTGCGCAGGCCAGGTAAACCGCCAGTTGGCCCATGTCTTCCACGGTTTGCGCCTCCCCTTGAGGCAGCAGGCTGGACTGATGCCGTTCCCAGGATTGCACTTCGGACTCGCCAGGCTGGGCCCAACGGGCGGAAAGCCCTTCATCACCGCGCCACATGCCGGTGCCAACTACACCCGGGCAGAGGGCATTGACGGTGATACCTTCGCGGGCAACTTCCTTGGCGAAGGCATTGGTAAAACCGATCACCGCGAACTTGGAGGCGCTGTAGTGAGAGAGATCCGGGAAGCCGACTTTGCCGGCAATTGAAGCCAGGTTGATGATGCGGCCGAAGTTATGCTCGCGCATCAGCTTGAGCTCAGCCTGACAGCACAGGAATACACCGCGCGCGTTGATATTCATGATGCGGTCCCACTCGCTGACAGCCAGTTCGTCAACCCGGCCGAGGCTTACCACGCCAGCATTGTTGACGGCCACATCAAGACGGCCAAATTGCTCCCTGACCTGCTCGATCAGGCTGGCGACGCTCTCGGGTTTGCTGACGTCAACGTGCAGGGCCACGGCCCTGCGACCCAAGGCCCGTACGAGGGCGGCGGCCTCTTCGGCGATACCCAAGTCATAATCAGCGAGCACCAGGTCTGCACCTGCCTGGGCCAGGCTCAGCGCAATGCCCTGACCAATCCCACGGCCCGCACCCGTCACCAGGGCGACCTTGCCGTTCAGGGAGAAATTCACAGCGTTGAATTCGCTCATGTACTGCCTCTGTCATTATTGTTGTTGAGATACGACCGTTCGACGCGGCCTGCTGAGACTGACAGAGCAAGTCGAATGCCAACACCGAAATAAATGACTGTAAAGCCCGGAATAGACGATTCGAGAGAACAATAGCAGTCCACGACACCACCGCCACAGCAAGACATAACCGCTCGTGTCTGCCGTGGGACGTTGCGAATACTGAGCGGTTATGTCTCACCGGCACCGGCTGACGGAATCAGCTTGAAGGGATCGGCCAAGCCGCCTTTAATGGCCATCTACAGAAAAATAAGATCCAACCCTCGGAGGTACCATGTCCTCTGGTTTTTCGAAGACTCATGTGGAACACGTGAGTCGCGTGTTGCGCACTGCCCAGAATGCCCCGACCCTGCCGGTGCCGAATGCCATCCTCGATTCCTGGCGCCGCTCGGCACAGCACTACAAGCTCGACCCGGGTTCGTTACAGGGCCCGAGGGTTCTGGAGGCACACCAGATCAATGAGCACCGCCAGCGTGTCGACGATTTCCTGCACCTGGCCGGTGATGAGATGTCGCGGCTGCATAGCCGCGTACGAGACGCCGACTACTGTGTGATGCTCACCGATACGCTGGGTTGCACCGTCGACTATCGGATCGAATCGACCCTGCGCGGCGAGTACCGCCGTTCCGGCATGGATGTCGGCACCTGCTGGTCGGAAAAGGAAGAAGGTACGACCGCTGTCAGCGCGGTGTTGATCGACAAACTGCCGGTCACCGTGCACAAGCATGATCATTTCCGCGCGGCGTTTATTGGCAATACCTGCTCGGCGGCGCCGATATTTTCACCCAACGGCGAGATCCTGGCGGTATTGGACGTCTCTTCAGTGCGCGCACCGGACGACCGACGCAGCCAGCATCTGATCCGGCAGATGGTTATCCAAAGTGCCATCGACCTTGAAAATGCCTACTTCATGTACAGCACCCAAGACCTGTGGGTGTTACGCGCCCATCCCCTGCCCGGCTACGTCGACAGCCAGCCTCAGTGCCTGTTCGCCTGGGACCGTGATGGCCGCATCGAAGCGCTCAACCCTGCCGCGCGACGCCTGCTGTTGCAGCGCTGTGGCCGGATCCCCACACATGTCGACGAAGCCTTCGCCTCAGCGCAACTGCCTGCCGCCGGGGATGACAACATCCACTACCTGCCGACGATGGGCCTGCATGTACGCCTCAAGGTGCCGCGCCGGCCTATCAGTGCGCCCGCGGCCAGCACACTGGCGTCAGCCGTCGACCCTAAGGTCGTCCAAGCGCTGGAGCTGGCGGTGCGCGTCAAGGATCGCGGGCTGCCTGTGCTGATTCATGGTGAGACCGGCGCCGGCAAGGAGCACTTTGCTCTGCAACTGCACGCAGCCAGTAAACGCCGCGACAAGGCCTTCGTGGCGATCAACTGTGCGGCGATACCCGAGAGCTTGATTGAGAGCGAGCTGTTCGGCTATGCCGCCGGTGCCTTCACCGGCGCCTCCAGCAAAGGCATGCTCGGTCTGTTGCAGCAGGCGGACGGCGGCACCCTGTTCCTGGATGAAATCGGCGACATGCCGCTGTCCTTGCAAACGCGCCTGCTGCGGGTGTTAAGCGAGGGTGAGGTAGCGCCATTGGGTGCAGCGCGCGCACAGTCGATCGACATCCAGATCATCTGCGCCAGCCACCGCGATATCGCCACTCTGGTTGAAACCGGGCACTTCCGCGAGGACCTGTTCTTCCGCTTGAGCGGCGCGCGCTTCGATATCCCGCCGCTGCGCGAGCGTAAGGACAAGCTGGCGCTGATCACTAAACTGCTGGAAGAAGAATGCGCACGCTCGGGGGAACGCTTGGAGTTAAGCGAAGCGGCACTGGAAATGCTGCTGAATTACAGCTGGCCCGGCAATATGCGGCAATTGCACCACGTGCTGCGCTACGCCTGTGCTATATGCAAAAGCCAGGTGATTGGGGTGGAGGATCTACCGGTGACACTGAGCGTGAGCGCACCTGCGAAAGGTTTGAACACTGTCTCTGGGAGTCCAGAACGCCAAGCTTTGATTGATACGCTGGTGCGCAATCGCTGGAAGCCGCTGTTGGCCGCGCAGGAGCTGGGGATTTCGCGTGCAACGCTGTATCGCAAGGTCAACCTGCACGGCATCAAGATGCCGGGCAAAGGCTCATACGACTGAGACTCGCCAGGCGCCGCGTACCGGCGCCTGGTTCATCCTTAAAGGGCTTGCTGAAGTGCTGGCACTGCTTCGAACAAGTCCGCCACCAGGCCGTAATCGGCCACCTGGAAGATCGGCGCTTCTTCGTCCTTGTTGATCGCAACGATCACTTTGGAGTCTTTCATGCCGGCCAGGTGCTGGATCGCGCCGGAGATACCGACCGCGATGTACAGCTGTGGAGCAACGATCTTGCCGGTCTGACCGACCTGCATGTCGTTAGGTACGAAACCTGCGTCAACCGCAGCGCGGGAAGCGCCGACAGCAGCACCCAGCTTGTCAGCCAGGGCGTACAGGTGTTTGAAGTTGTCACCGTTCTGCATGCCGCGGCCGCCGGAAACGACGATCTTGGCAGCGGTCAGTTCCGGACGATCGGACTTGGCCAGTTCTTCGCCAACGAAGCTGGAAGTGCCAGCGTCGTGAGCAGCAGCAACCGCTTCAACCGAAGCCGAACCACCTTCAGCGGCAACCGGGTCGAAACCGGTAGCACGCACGGTGATGACTTTCACCGACGCGTTGGACTGAACGGTAGCGATGGCGTTACCGGCATAGATCGGGCGTTTGAAGGTATCAGCGCTTTCGACCGAGATGATCTCGGAGATCTGGTCAACGTCCAGCGACGCGGCAACGCGCGGCAGGATGTTTTTGCCGTTGGAAGTCGCGGCAGCCAGGATGTGGCTGTAACCAGCGCCCAACTCTGCAACCAGAGGAGCGACGTTTTCCGGCAGTTGGTGAGCGTAGGCGCCGTTGTCGGCCACCAGCACTTTAGCTACGCCTGCGATTTTCGCGGCGGCTTCAGCCACGGCGCCAACGTTCTGGCCAGCGACCAATACGTGGATGTCGCCACCGATTTTCGCAGCGGCAGCCACGGTGTTCAGGGTGGCCGGGGCCACTACCTTGTTGTCGTGCTCTGCGATTACCAAGATAGTCATGATTAGATTACCTTCGCTTCGTTTTTCAGTTTCTCGACCAGTTCAGCCACCGACTTGACCTTGATACCCGCGCTGCGTGCTGCTGGCGCTTCGACTTTTACGGTCTTGTTGGTGGAGGCGGTGGAAACGCCCAAAGCGTCCGGAGTCAGCACTTCGAGAGGCTTCTTCTTGGCTTTCATGATGTTTGGCAGGGACGCGTAGCGCGGCTCGTTCAAACGCAGGTCGGTGGTGACGATGGCCGGCAGTTTCAGGGAAACTGTCTGCGCGCCGCCGTCGATTTCGCGGGTCACGGCAACGGTGTCGCCGGACACTTCAACTTTCGAAGCGAAGGTGCCCTGACCGTAGCCGCTCAGTGCAGCGAGCATCTGGCCAGTCTGGTTGTTGTCGCTGTCGATCGCTTGTTTGCCGAGGATCACCAGTTGAGGCTGTTCCTTGTCGACAACGGCTTTCAACAGTTTGGCAACGGCCAGGGACGTCAGATCTTCAGCGGATTCGACGAGGATGGCGCGGTCGGCACCCAGAGCCAGCGCGGTGCGCAGTTGCTCTTGAGCGGTGGACGGGCCAATGGAGACGACGACGATTTCAGTCGCAACACCTTTCTCTTTCAGGCGTACGGCTTCTTCCACTGCGATTTCACAGAATGGGTTCATCGACATTTTTACATTCGCAAGATCAACGCCTGAGTTGTCCGCTTTAACCCGGACCTTGACGTTGTAGTCGACCACCCGCTTGATGGCTACGAGGACTTTCATGGAAAACTCCATTGCAAAAAAAAGAGCCCGGCTCGCGTTCGGCGCGCCGGGAAAGCGAATCAGCGCTCGCCCAACTGCTCAATCACGCCGCTGGCCTTCAGTTGCGCCAGGCGCTCGTCGTCCAACCCCAACTGACGCTTAAGCACTTCATCCGTATGCTCACCGAGCATCGGCGCCGGGCGCAGGTATTCCACCGGCGTACCCGACAGCTTGATCGGGCTGCCAACGGTCACGAAATCGGCCTTCAGCGGATGGGGTATCGTCACCAGCATATTGCGCGCCTTGACCTGAGGCTCATCCAGCGCCTGGGCGATGCTGTTGATCGCGCCTATTGGCACACCCCGAGGGTGAATACGGTCGATCCATGCCTGCGCGCGCCCCTCAAGGAAATGCCGAGACAAGATTTCGATAATCGCTTCGCGATTGGCCACCCGGTCGGCGTTACGCGTGAAACGTGGATCTTCAGGCAGGTGTGCGAGGTCAATGGCCTCGCACAACGCGACGAATTGCGAGTCGTTGCCGCAGGCGATGATGAAGTCCTGGTCACTGGCGCGGAATACCTGATACGGCACAATATTGGCGTGAGCATTGCCATATCGCCCAGGCGGCTTGCCGGAGGCCAGGTAGTTCTGACTCTGGTTGCACAGGGTGGCAACCTGCACATCCAGCAACGCCATATCGATATGCTGACCGAGCCCGGTCTTTTCCCGGCTAAGCAGCGCCGCCTGGATCGCCACCGTGGAATACAACCCGGTCATCAGGTCGGAAAAAGCCACGCCGACCTTTTGCGGTCCGCCACCGGGCAAGTCATCGCGTTCCCCGGTGATGCTCATCAGCCCGCCGATGCCCTGCACGATAAAGTCGTAACCGGGCTCGGCAGCACGCGGGCCGGTCTGCCCGAAACCGGTGACGGAGCAGTACACCAAGCGTGGGTTCAACTCCGACAGCGACGCGTAATCCAACCCATACTTGGCCAGGGAACCGGCCTTGTAGTTTTCGATCAGCACGTCGCAATCGGTCGCCAGGGCACGTACCAACGCCTGCCCTTCCGGGCTGGCCAAGTTGAGCGCCACCGATAACTTGCCGCGATTGGTCGACTGATAATAGGAGGCCTCAGAGGTCAGCTCGTCGCTCTGGCCTTTCATCCAGGGCGGCCCCCAGCCGCGGGTGTCGTCACCGACGCCTGGCCGTTCCACCTTGATCACTTCCGCGCCGAGGTCGGCGAGGGTTTGCCCGCACCAGGGCCCGGCAAGTACACGGCTCAAGTCGAGCACGCGGTATCCAGTCAAAGCACCCATGTCATTTCACCTTTACTTGAGCGTTCACGCGCGCTCGATAACCATTGCCAGCCCTTGGCCGACACCGATACACAGACTGACCACGGCGAAGCGTTTTCCGCTTTCCTGCAACGCCCGCGCGGTACTCAGCGCCAAGCGCGCGCCTGAGGCACCCAGTGGGTGGCCCACCGCGATCGCGCCACCGTTGGGGTTGACCCGAGGATCGTCAAGCGCAAGGCCCAGCCCCTTTAGACAACCCAGCACCTGGCTGGCAAACGCTTCGTTGATTTCGATGATATCCATGTCCGCCAGCGTCAGGCGGGCGCGGGCCAAGGCTTTGTTGATCGCCTCCACCGGACCGACGCCCATGATGCGCGGCGCAACACCTGCGGCGGCGCTCGACAGAATTCGCGCCATAGGCACTAACCCGTGGCGCTCACCGGCGGCGGCAGTACCGATCAGCAGTGCCGCCGCCCCATCGTTTACACCTGAAGCGTTGCCGGCGGTGACCACGCCACCTTCGTGCAAAGGGCTTAGGCGCGTGAGGGCTGCAAGGTCGGATTGTGGGCGTGGGTGCTCGTCTTGCTCGACCAGGTTGGGCAGCGTCTTCCGACCAGTGGGGACACTGACACCGAGGAGTTCGTCGTTGAAGAAACCGCGCTGGCGTGCGGCGTGGTAATTCGCCTGGGAACGCGCAGCGAAAACATCAGCCTGGGTCCGGTCAATGCCGTACTCCTGGGCCACGTTGTCGCCGGTCTGCGGCATGCTGTCGTTACCGAACTCGGACACAATCCTCGGGTTGGGAAAGCGTGCGCCGATGGTGCTGTCGAACACGGTGAAATCGCGGCTGTAGGCCGCATCTGCTTTGGCCATCACGAAGGGAGCACGGGACATGCTCTCCACCCCGCCGGCAACGAACAGTTCGCCTTCCTGACAGGTAACGGCCCGGGCGGCATCGATTACGGCGGCCAGCCCACTGGCGCACAGCCGATTGATAGTCTGCCCCGGCACCGTCACAGGCAAACCGGCGAGCAGCGCAGCGTGACGCGCAATATTGCGGCTGTCTTCACCGGCCTGGTTGGTATTACCAAGGATCACGTCTTCGATGGCATCGCCAGGGATGGCATAGCGAGCCAGCAATTCCCGGATCACATGGGCCGCAAGATCATCGGGCCGCACGGGCGCCAGCGCGCCAGCGTGGCGACCGAAAGGCGTGCGCAACCCTGCAAAAATATAAGCGTCGAGCATGGCAGTTTCCTAAGCGTTAAGGGATCAAGTCAGGGTCGGTTCGGGATGGCACAGCGACAGGCCGAGTGCCGCACGACGGCGCAGCCACGGGCCAGGTCGGTAACGAGGGTCACCGGTCAGTTCCGTCATGCGCTCCAGGATAGTCAGCAAACGCCGGGGCCCGACGCTGTCCCCCCAGGCCAATGGCCCTTGCGGGTAACCCAGCCCCCGGCGCACTCCTTCGTCCAGGTCTTCGACGCTGGCAATGCGTTGTTGCACGATGTCGCCCGCCAGGTTGACGATCATCGCCAGCACCCGCTGGGCCACAAAGCCGACACTGTCATTGATCACGCTGACACCCACACCATCGCGTGCCAGCAATGTGTGTGCGGCATTGCGCAGGTCGACGCGGGTGGTGGGGGTAAGCATCAGCGTGCGGTAACGAGTGCAGTCGAGCAGCGGGTCGATGCAAACGGTACGGGTCGGGTCGGTGGCAAAGCGTTGCGCCGCGCGAGTGGCGTCATCCCCATACGGTGCCAGCAGGCACAACGCATCATCCGACGGTGTGGCCCCCTGCTCTACCTGCGCGCCGAGTTGCTCCAGCAACACGCTCAAGCTGGCGCGGTCATTGTCGTTTTCGGTACCCAGCCAGACGGGCGGAAACGCCTCCACAGTAGGTACGACCTGCGGCTCGGGCGCATCCACCCTCTGGCCATCGACATACCGATAGAAACCACGCCCGACCTTACGCCCGACATACCCCGCCTCGAGCATCTGGCGGGTCAGCGCGGCCGGACGATAACGCGGTTCCTGGTAGAACTGGTTGTAGATTGACTCGATCACCGGGTGGGACACATCCAGCGCCGTAAGGTCGAACAACTCCAGCGGCCCCATGCGGAACCCCAAGCCTTCACGCAGGATGCGGTCAATCTCTGCGGGTTCCGTTACGCATTCCTTGAGTATCTGCAGGGCTTCGGTGCTGTAGGCACGCCCGGCGTGGTTGATGATAAAACCGGGGGTGTCCTTGGCCCGGATCCCGCGATGTCCCATCCGCGTAGCCAGCGCTTGCAAGCTGTCGCCGACGCGCGGATCGCTGGCCAAGCCATCGATGACCTCCACCACCTTCATCAGCGGTACCGGGTTGAAGAAGTGAAAGCCCGCCACACGTTCCGGGTGCTTGCACTCACGCGCGATGCTGGTCACGGATAGCGATGAGGTGTTGGTGGCCAATATGCAGTCATCGCGCACCACCGCTTCAAGTTGGGCCAGCAAGGCCTGTTTGGCATCCAGGCGCTCAATAATGGCTTCCACCACCAGGTCAACATCGCTGAGCTCGGTTAAAGCCGTCGCCACCCGCAAACGCTCAAGTGTTGCCTGGGCATCGCTGCCGGGAACCTTGCCCTTGGCAACCAGCTTATCCAGGGTCTGCCCCAGGTTTGCGCGAGCGGCCTCGGCGGCGCCCTCGCGGTTGTCAAACAGCAAGACTTCAACACCTGCCTGGGCTGCAATCTGGGCAATGCCGGTGCCCATGACGCCGGCACCCACCACCGCCATGCGCTTGATTTCACGTGTCATGGGTCATTCCCCCGAAAAGCTGGCTTTGCGTTTTTCCAGGAAGGCGCTGGCGCCCTCCTTTTGATCCTGCGAGTCAAACAGCAACTGGAACGCCTTACGTTCCAAGGCCAGCGCACTGTCCAGGGGTAAGTCGGCACCGAGCAACATCACTTCCTTGATCTGCGCAACCGCCAACGGTGGCAATGCTGCAATCTCTGATGCGAGCTCAAGCGCGCGCGGCAACGTGCGCTCATCACTCACCACCTCGCTGACCATGCCCATTGCAAGCGCCTCGGGCGCGGGCACCAGGCAGCCCGTCAGCGCGATACGCATGGCCTGGAACTTACCGACCGCACGGATCAGCCGTTGCGTGCCCCCCGCCCCCGGCATCAGGCCTAGCTTGACCTCAGGCTGGCCGAAGCGCGCCGAGTGTCCGGCAACAATAATGTCGCAGTGCATCGCCAGCTCGCAGCCGCCACCCAAGGCAAAACCGTTGACCGCGGCGATCACCGGTTTAGGGCAACGAGCGATGGCATCCCACAGGTATTCCGTGTGACGACGGTACATCTCGATCGGGCTGGCCTGGGCGAACTCGCGGATGTCGGCGCCGGCGACGAAACACTGTTCGCCGCCGGTGAGGACGATCGAACGCACCCGCGCATCAACGGATAGCGCACGAAAGCTCTCGGCCAGTTGTTCGCGCACTGCGCTGTTAAGGGCGTTCTTTACTTCGGGCCGTTCAATACGTACGACAGCGACGCCATCCTCGCGAATCTGTACATGCACGACCGGTTCTGGTTGGGAGTTCATAGCGACCTCTTATTATTGTTTCGCCAAGCGAAACTGAGTACCGTAATTACAATCCATCATAGGGAGGCTTCCAATTCTCTGTAAACATAAAACACAAAAAATCTAACAAATCCCAATGATTACTGGTTTTTATCCACCAACAACAAAACCATTGGTTTTTTTAACGCAAGCGAATACAATTTCGCCAGGCGAAACTGTATTTTATTTTCTTGCATTTTTTTAAAGTGAGGTTCTACCATGGCTCGCATCAAGGCAGATCAGCAGGCCGCTGACACGACCAAGGGAGCGGATGAAATCGGGTTACTGAGGATGGGCATGCTCGACCCCGCCAGCGCACTGAGCGACGACGAAAACAGCGGCCAATTCGTGACGGCATTGGCACGCGGCCTGGAACTGATGAGGTGTTTCACCCCGCGCGACAACGTGCTGGGCAATCAGGACCTGGCGCGCATGACCGGCCTGCCCAAACCGACCGTGACGCGACTGACCAATACGCTGATGCGTCTGGGCTGCCTCAAACGAGAAGTGCATTCGGGCAAGTATCAGCTGGATGTCGGGGTGTTGGGTTTTGGCTACGCCATGTTGTCGAACCTGGCGATTCGCACGGTGGCCCATCCGTTGATGGAGGAGCTGGCGAACCACGCCCAGGCCGCCGTCGCCATGGCCTCTCGTGACCGCCTCCAAATGGTGTACCTGGATGTGGTCCAGGGCCAGGGCAACATGACCATGCGTCGTCAGATCGGCAGCTACTTGCCCCTGGCACAGAGTTCAGTAGGCCGTGCATGCCTGGCGGCCATGCCGGAAACCGAGCGGGAGTTTTTGCTCGATCACATTCGCCAGCGCGAATCGGAGCAGTGGCCGGCCATCCGAAAAGGGCTGGACCGGGCATTCAGAGATTACGCCGACTACGGCTTCTGTCTGTCGATCGGTGAGTGGCATCGCGACGTCAATTCCGTGGCCGTGCCGTTGGTGCACCCGCAATACGGGTTGCTGACGTTCAACTGCGGTGGGCCGAGTTTTCAACTGCCCCGCGAACAGCTCATGGACGACATCGGGCCTCGCCTGATCAACATGGTTAATAACATCGGTGCCGCTGCTCGCTGACGCAACGGAGTAACGGCGCCCCAATAAAGAACCGCTCGCCTGCGAGCGTTAGGAGCGCACATGATCCGTGATACCGAAACCCTGCAGATTCTTCTGGATTCACTTCGTCAGTTTGTCGGCGAAGTGCTGATTCCTCGGGAAAACGAGGTGGCCGACACCGACGCAATCCCCCAGGACATCGTCGAACAGATGCAGGCCATGGGTCTGTTTGGTCTGACACTGCCGGAAGAGTTTGGAGGGCTGGGCGTCACCATGGAGGAAGAGGTGAATATCGCCTTCGAACTGGGGCGCACCTCCCCGGCGTTTCGCTCCTACATCGGCACCAACAACGGAATCGGCTCCATCGGCATCCTACTCGATGGCACCGAAGCGCAAAAACACCACTACCTGCCCAAGCTCGCCAGCGGTGAACTGCTCAGCTCCTTCTGCCTGACCGAGCCCGACGCCGGCTCAGACGCCGCCTCGCTAAAGACCACTGCCGTGCGCGATGGCGATAGCTACATCCTCAACGGTACCAAGCGTTTCATCACCAATGCCCCGCATGCCGGTATCTACACAGTGATGGCCAGAACCAGCACTGAAATCAAGGGCGCGGGCGGCATCAGCGCATTCATTGTCGAACGAGGCACGCCAGGCGTTTCCCTGGGCAAACCTGACCACAAAATGGGCCACAAAGGCGCCCATACCTGTGATGTGATCTTCGAGAATGCCCGCGTGCCCGCCAGCCAACTGATTGGGGGTATCGAAGGTGTTGGGTTCAAGACCGCGATGAAAGTCCTCGACAAGGGTCGCCTGCATATCGCCGCGTTGAGCGTGGGCGCTGCGGAGCGGATGCTGGACGACGCCTTGCGCTATGCACTGGAACGCAAACAGTTCGGCAAGCCCATCGCCGAATTCCAACTGATCCAGGCGATGTTGGCCGACAGCAAGGCAGAAATCTACGCCAGCCGCTGCATGGTGCTGGATGCCGCACGCAAGCGCGACGACGGCCATAACGTCAGCACTGAAGCCTCCTGCGCCAAAATGTTCTCCACCGAAATGTGCGGCCGCGTCGCCGACCGTTGCGTGCAGATCCACGGCGGCGCCGGTTATGTCAGCGAGTACGCCATCGAGCGCTTCTACCGGGATGTGCGCCTGTTCCGCATCTATGAAGGCACCACCCAGATCCAGCAGATCGTCATCGCGCGAAACATGATCCGCGACGCGCAAGGCTAAGGCGCAAGCTCCCCCAGGTCCAGTTCCACCCCATAAATACAATAAGGTAACTCCATGGACGCTACTGCTCAGGCAAGTGCGACTGCGCACGCCCAATCCAGCACTTGGGTGCTGGTCTTCATTTTTTGCTTTCTCGGATTATTGATCGACGGTGCCGATTTGATGCTGCTGTCCTACAGCCTCAACAGCCTCAAGACTGAATTCGGCCTGACTAACGTCGAGGCCGGCAGCCTGGGCAGCTTTACCCTGGCAGGGATGGCAATCGGCGGTATCTACGGCGGCTGGGCCTGTGATCGGTTCGGTCGGGTAAAAACCGTGGTCTGGAGTATTTTGCTGTTCTCCGTAGGCACCGCCGCCTTAGGTCTGACCCATAGTTACTGGCAGTTCGCGCTTATCCGATTCCTGGCCTCGCTGGGCATCGGCGCGCTGTACGTGGCGTGCAACACCCTGATGTCCGAGTATGTCCCCACTCGCTACCGCACCACGGTACTCGGCACCCTGCAGGCAGGTTGGTCCGTAGGTTACATCGTCGCGACGCTGCTGGCCGGTTGGATATTGCCTATTCATGGCTGGCGCTGGCTGTTCTATATCGCGATTATTCCGGTGATTCTTGCGTTGGTGATGCAACGCTTCGTGCCCGAGCCCCAGGCTTGGATCAACGCCCAAACCGAACGCGCCAAGCAAAAAATAGCCGGCATACGCAGCGGATCAGTTGTAAAGCGCGAAAGCATGTACAAACAAATTTTCAGCGACCCGCAGGCAAGTCGGATGTTCATCTGCTGGGCTCTTACTGCCGGTTTCTTGCAGTTCGGCTACTACGGTGTAAACAACTGGATGCCGACCTACCTGGAAAGCGAACTGGGCATGGACCTCAAGTCCATGACGGGCTACATGGTGGGCACCTATACCGCGATGATCCTTGGCAAAATCCTCGCAGGCATGGCCGCCGATCGTATCGGGCGCAGAACCGTATTCGCCTTTGGCGCCCTCGGCACGGCGGTGTTTCTACCGGTGATCGTGCTGTTTCAAAGCCAGGACAACATTCTGTGGATGCTGGTCGTGTTCGGCTTTTTGTATGGCATTCCGTATGGCGTCAATGCGACCTACATGACCGAAAGTTTCGAGGCGAAGTTACGCGGCTCTGCGGTCGGTGGTGCTTATAACATTGGCCGTTTGGGTGCCGCAGTAGCACCTGCGGCAATTGGCTTTTTGGCCTCCCATGGCTCGATTGGCGTAGGTTTTCTGGTCATGGGCGCGGCCTACTTCATCTGTGGCGTGATTCCAGCACTGTTTATCAGGGACAAACAATTCGATCCGCAAAAGCAATAGAACCGGTAATTCAACAATTCAGTAGCAGTCTGTCGGAGCTCCTTATCCGACTGACCGCTGCTATTGAACATGCTCAAGAGACGTCAATTTTTTGTTCAAATCTGTTTGAACCGCCATATTCCCCGCAACAAACTTCGACCATTTGACCCGGATCTTTCTGGCATTTTCGAAAACTTATCCTTCCTGCTCGCTTTGACTAGGGAGAAAAAAAACGCCTTGAAGAAGCCTGTCGCGACCGACAGCTATCGGCCAATACCGCCGATAACGTTCGACAGGAATGAACCCCGAAAAAACCGTCATCAACTCAGTTATTTAGTTAGGACAACACCCACCGGACGGGTTCCGAGCTCGGTATCCGCTGAAGATTCCACCCAGAGCCAGCCGTTTTGTGGGGGTAAAAACACTTAAAAATAAAAAAGGGTCGCGAGATAAAATCTCGCAACCCTTTGAATTATATGGTCGGGACGGAGTGATTCGAACACTCGACCCCTAGCACCCCATAAAGGTGAACGAACTTCCAGTAACGTCTCAAAAAATCCACTGAGACCAATGGAATAGGCTATAAAAGGCTGCAAGACCCCTTCCAATCGTCTATTACTGTCCAGTAATATCCTCCGAAATCCAGTCCTAATTGGCAACCAATTGGCAACTGAATGGTAACCATAGAAATGGTTCTCCATTTGCGGAGTATTACAATGGCGAATATCACCGACCGACAAATGTCTGCCAAGCCAGGATCTTCCGATCTCTGGCTTAGTGAAACGATCATATGGGGCCATGGCAGCCTTGTCGCAAGGATCACGCCATCAGGTGAGCGGCTTTTTTATTTTCGCTATATGGACAGCCAGGGCAAAAGAGCTACCTACCCGATAGGCAGCTATAGCCGGGATGGAGGCTGCATGATGACCCTGGCAGATGCTAGAAAACGGACCGCAGAACTTGCAACATTGCACAAGAACGGCACAAGAGACATCCGCGAATACATAGAAGCCGAGCAGACAACAGCTGTAGCAGCTCGCAATGCCGAATTAGCACGGTTGGAACATGAAAGGGCTGGAGCTGAAGCCGCCGCTGCCGCCCTTGCGGCCCGCCAGACCGTCACTGCCGTGTTTGAACGTTGGATGAAGATCGATATCGCCAATCGTAAAGACGGGGGAGCCGAGGTACGTCGAATGTTTGAGAAAGACGTGCTTCCTTTTATAGGAAAGCGTTTTGTTGCCGACGTAAAAAAGGGCCACATCACCGAAGTAACGGACGCGATGTTAGCACGGGGGGTCAACCGAGCAGCGAAGATAGCCTTTTCCCTAATGCCCCAGATGTTCCGATTTGCAGTTGACCGCGACCTGATCGAGCACGACCCCACCGCTAGCATTCGAAAGGCGAAGATTGGGCAAAGGGATACCGAGCGTGATCGCGTACTGAGCGACGAGGAAATTAAGCTACTCGCCAAAAAAGTCCGCGATGCCAGACTTCTGATTACTACCGAGGTTGCAATATGGATCGCCCTTGCCACCTGTTGTCGCATTGGTGAACTCCTAGGAGCGCGCTGGGAAGATATCAACCTGGAAGCCAAGACTTGGGTGATCCCCGCCCAGAACAGCAAAAATAATAAGCCACACCTGATTTATCTCTCCGACTTCGCTGTTCGCCAATTCGAACGAGTGAAAATCGTCAGCGGCAAATCTACGTGGTGCTACCCCAACACAGACAATAGTGGCCCTGTATCTAGTAAGACAGTGACCAAACAACTTGGCGATCGACAGCGACAGCCCGATCAAGGCGTCATGAGCCGCCGCAGCGCCAAACCTCATGCGCTCATCCTAGCGGGCGGTAAGTGGACTCCTCATGATCTGCGCCGCACTGGAGCCACAATGATGACCGCTCTGGGGGTACTACCCGAGGTGGCAGAGCGCTGTCTAAATCACACTGAAGAAAAAAAGGTTAAGCGCATATACCAACGACACAGCTATGCCAAGGAGATGACAGAGGCTTGGCTCCTTCTCGGCGAGCACCTTGACTTGATGACAGGCTCAGATGCCGAAAGTATTGAGTCCAAAGTGGAGAAACACTAATCCGGAAACTTTATGCGACAGCAGCAGCCAATCCAGAAGAGGTAGAAATGCGCGGTTTCAAAGATGACCCTAATAAAAATTTATTCACAAATTTCGACCCCTTCTTGTCTTTCTCCGAAGGACAGCCCGGGGTAAAAAATAGATCCTTCATAAATAAGACCGGTGAAAGCAACACTGAGCATCCAAACCTTTGGAGGCTAGGACGCGAGGCATATTTTTTTATAACCCAACGCTTTGGCATTCCACCGACTGAAAATGACCTTTATGAGTTAGCCGACACAATTATAGATTTTGAAAAAGATGAAAAGTGCCTAGATACTTTTAATTACCTAATAGCTAATGACAGCATCACCCTCCAGTTCGACAGGGACTCCCCTCAAATAAAAGACATTAGAGCTTTAGTTAATGCACCGAATTATTACGAGGGACTGCTTATACATGCAACAATGGAAATCCTGAAGCCTCTCGTTGTAAATCGCAACATAGACCCCAATACCTTCCCCGATATTGAGGGATTTCTGTGGGGATTAAGCCTCCTTTGGATTGACGATGCTCTTAACGATTTCCAGCGCGGGGTGATAGACAGTACAGCACTAGATTGCGTTCAACGGTCAGCAGCCTCAGCGAGGATTTTCCGGGAAGCGATAGAGTCAAGCCGTGCAGCAGTAAGCGCTACAAATAGACGGGGTGCCACGGCAAAAAACGCGCCCACAAATGCACTCAAAGAGTGTTTTTTAAACGAATGGCGTTTGACTGGCCAAGAATACAAGGGAATATCTGACTTCGCACGCATTATCAGCGCTAGAGATGGAATCCAACTTGACCAGCGCACTCTAAGGAAATGGATTTCAGAGGACAACAAGCAACGACTATCTCGTTAGAACCGTACACTCTGCGCGCAGAGTGTACATGCTGCACGCACACTGATCTGTTGGAGAACTGAATTCATACATATTTTGCCTAGCTACGAATCCACTACGCGCTATCTAGCGCTACGGAGCTTAGCTAATGGCAAATACCAACAACTGTCGACGCATTATGCGTTTACCCGAAGTAATTGAAACCACGGGCTATCGCCGCGCCTCTATTTACAACCTAATGAAGACCGGAAAATTTCCACGCGCCCGAAGCATTGGTGCGAGGGCAGTTGGATGGGACAGCCAAGAAATTTATGACTGGGTAACTGAACGTCTCGACGCAGCTCAATGAGCAGCGTCTTATGCAAACGCTCGATGCAGCAGGACTATTTCAAAAGCGTCTTAGTAGACGTCCATATTGCAGTAACGATCTCACTATTGAGGGACTCTATCGACTTCCCCTTTCGAGGGCACTGTCACGCAAGCTAATTCAACCTAATTCATCTGGTCTAATTTCAAATCTTGTATTCGACATCGATAGACTTGGCGGGGCTCTGGACTGGAGCGATCGCAATGCCCCCCCGCCTAGCATGTCGATGATGAACCCTTCCAATGGTCACGCACACCTAATCTACCTGCTGGCCGCACCCGTACCGGTATCGGTCTTTGCACGAGTCAAGCCCGCGAATTATCTGGCTGCTATTCAGGAGGGCCTACGCCGCACCCTAGACGCAGACAGATGTTATGCCGGCTTGATTGTGAAGAACCCAATACATCACCATTGGATTACCCGGCAATGGGCTGATATGCCCTACCAGCTTGACGATCTGGCGGAATACTTCGACCTGCCCTCGCCAGCGGAGATGAAGTGTCGCAGTCGGCAGGTCGACTATGCAGGTCTTGGCCGCAATTGCACCGTTTTTGATATCGTACGCAAACAGGCCTACAGTGCCGTTCGCGACTATTGGCGGCCAGGTGGAGGCCCCGCCTTTGCAGCCTCCGTACTAAATTTAGTGTTGGTTGCAAATCACACCGAAATAGGCAATCCGATGCAGTTGAGCGAGTGCCGAACGATCGCGCGGAGCATCAGCAAATGGACATGGGAGCGGTTCACCCCTACTGAATTCCGAGCGATACAGTCCGCAAGAGGGAGACGGAAAGGCTCCGTTATGCGCGCGCAGTTGCTACCAATGGCTAAATCAATGGCGGTCGAAGGTAAAAGCCTACGGGAAATTGGACGCACTCTAGGGGTTCACCACCTAACAATCAAAAGCTGGCTCAACAAATAGGTGGATAAAAGCCATATCAGATATAGAGCAGCTGCCATCGACTTTCGCGCAGTTTGACTTTGACCAACCGCCATTTATGACCGGCAGCTATCGGCCCGATATCGGTCAGTCTTGACAGGCAGAAATGCGGCCAAAAGCAGTCATTTATAACCGTCGAACATCGGCCAGAGCCGTGGCGTTACGACTGATCGGGTCGCCAAGCATCCTTGATCACGCGGCTGACCCGCTTGCGAATTCGCGATTTTCTTGCTCGAGCCTTTTGAATCATGACATCGAGTTGGGCAAGCAGAACATCAACGTCGATCTCTACGAACTCCTCCTGCTCGATTGCAAGAATACGATTGGCAAACTCCTGGCTGTATTCCGGCCATTCGCTGTTCTTCGCCTCACTCTCGACAGCAGTGAGCATCCACTCCCCTGCCGCTTTGTGATCGACTAACAACCCTTCATGCTGAAGGTCATACAGCGCAGCCTTGAGCTGGATTTCATCAAATTGAGGGCACTCGCGTTCTACCGCTTCCCGCAGGTCGGTGAGGCTCAAACCTGGAGTGCTGAGATGAATGATCAACATGCGAAGTGAGTGCGTTTCCATTGCCAGTGGCCTTATCGTCGTTCAAAATTTTCCACTCGTGATCACCGAGTGGGAATGAGTTGCCAAGTCCAAGCATCCGATGATCAAGCCAAGTCATAGCCGATCATGAACAGGGCCGCTTCCAGCGCGCGAAGTGCATTGGTCGGGGCAGCGACGTAGGTGTTGAAGCGACTGGCCTGTGCCGCTGGGTGATCAAGTACAGCGCTCAATACCCAGCTCGCACGCAGATTCCACAACGCGTGATGACGTCCGGCACGAAGGCGTTTGAAGTAGAGACTGCCGACCGCTGGGTTACGGCGTTTGGGAATCAATGTGGTTTCACTTTCCTTGGCTGCTGACCATGGGAAGCACAGTTCTTTGGGGACCTGGGTCAAGCCCATGGCTTTACAGTATTTCGCGACCAGCCAACCCATCGCAGCCGCGACGCGACTGTCGTAGATCACGAAGTTGTCGCAGATCAGGGAATAGATTTTTGTCATCCCTGAGTTGAAGCGCAGATCGGCAGCACTCAACGCCGGCAGTTCAGGATCTTGCGCATCGATCGCCATTTTTACGCTTTGCAGCGTGCTCGCCAAACCACGCTCGTTGGCCTTCAGCCAATCAGTATTGCGCGCGGTTACACCTCCCCAAGCCATCACGTCCGCCGACGCCTGCAAACAAAGGGCATCATTGCCGACAGCGGCCAGCAGGTCCCGACGAAGCGCATCCAGCGCAATAGCGTTGCTCGTGGTGCAAGCGCCCGCGCTGTAGCCTAGGCGTACGTTGCCCGGGTGATTCCAGCTGTAGGTCTGGAATGCGTTGAACAGGCTGGTACAAGCCCATTGCACGTCGCTGCGGCGGTTGGTGTAGCAGTGCTGAAAAAGAGAGTGCGACTCGAGTTCAGTGGCCAGCCACGTGACGAAGCCAGCAACATGCGCAACGCAGAGATAGGAACGACGCTTCATGGGATGTTTATGCTCCTGTGGGCTGGATATGCAGAATTGCTTGCCAGCAGAAGCATGAAACCAGATACCCTACCCAGAATTTGTCCAGGTGAAACCCAATGTCATTACTTAATTATCGCCGTGAACGTTTATTGGAGGTTTTGACCTGGCAAACGGAACCGCTTTCAGCAAGAACTCTTCACGACCTGCTTAAAGATTCAAGCCGCGAACCGGTAGGCTCGCTGAAAACCACCAAGCGCGATCTCGATTACCTGTTCGATGAAGGCTATGCCTCCTGCGAAGACAAAGGAAAGGGCCTAGCACGATTGTGGTGCCTGGAAAAATACCGCCACGCCCTGACATTGCTTCCAACCGAAGCCATGACCCTTGCCGCGATCTTTGACCATGCCAATCGGTTTGGACTTCACACACATACCGACCAACTCAAGGGCCTGAAAGCCTACGCCAACAGAGCCATGAAACGGGTTGAAAAACGCCAGATTGATGTAGAAAAGCGCATAACGACAGGGACCCGATTTCTTGTACTTGCGCCTGGCAAAACCGATCTCGGCCACCTTAAAAGACTCCAGCAGGCTATTTGCTACGACGAGCCACTTGAGGTCACCTACCTCCCCAGGGATGCCGATGGGACCCAGTGCGTTTACCAACTCAAACCTCTAGGGCTCTCGCATCAGGATTCCAACACCTACCTTTCCGCCTATGTGCTGGAGGAGGAATGGGCTGACGGCTACGTGCCCGAGCCGGGAAAACCGCGAGGTAAATACAGTAGCAACGGACCGAAATCGATGTGCGCACTCATGCTGCACCGGATCGTGAAGATCGAACCTGGCAAGCGCCTCATTGAGGATCCGGATGACTACGACATTCATTCGTTCGAAGCTCAGCGCCATCTCATGACGATTCATGATGAGGAACCAGTAGATCTGGTTCTGCGCTTGAGTGCCAACTTGTATAACAGGCTCTGGGAGAACCCTCTGACTGATGGCCAGGAACTGCAGCAGGATAGTGATGGCTGGTGGAAGCTCACCTGCAGCATTCAGGACTCCCAAGGGTTGCGGTTATTTCTGCTGAGCAATGCTGCCGACATTGAGGTAAAAAAACCGACCAATCTCCGAGCTCATGTGCATGACACACTTCAACGCGCACTTTCACTGTATGGAGGATAAAGAGTGCAACGGTTGCACTCTTTATCCTTGATAGCCGACCAGACAACTCAGCTCTACAAAAAAGCTGTCTCCATCAGACAGTCCCCGCGAATCGCTCTGTTAACGGCAAACTCGCGAACGTGCCTCCTGCCAACCTGCCCCGCTTCAGATCGAACGGCAGAACCCAAAGCTTCAGCTTGTCTGAAAAGATGAAAGGTTCATCCACCGCTTCAGGAAAACGTTCGGTCTTTGGATAAATCAGCACCATCTCGCCAACGCCTTTCAGATAGGTTTGCCCGTAGGCAAACAGCTGGTAGAAATCAGCCTGGCTCAACCCGTACTTATTTGAGTGGTCAGAGGTATCGATCAGCTTCCACTTGGCATCCATCACCCAGGTTTGATTGTCATGCTCAAGCAGAAGATCTGGCTTGAGCTTGAACATAGGCTTGTCGTGATGTGTGCATAACGAATAACTGGCGCGTTGAGGCAGCAAACGCGCTCCCCCGATCAACTGCTCGCGCAGCAACACCTCAACGTATTGCTCGAACAATTTCTCCATCGGAAACAGCATGCTGATACCGCGCCAGTCCCCGCTCACCGATAACGGCGACTGCTCACCCAGGATCAGCTCACACCAGGGTTTGATCGGCTGGTAATGTGCCATGAGTTGTTCGTTGCGCCACAACTTGAAGTCTTCGCGCTTGTTGGTGCTGGGTGGCACTTCCGTCAGCAGACCGCGGAGTTCGTGAGCCAACCTCCAGTTTCCCGGCTCCTGTGTGCTCTTGCACACCCGCTCCAATGCCAGTTTCAGCAAGCGGTTTTCTGGGCGGTTCGGTAGAAATACATCATGACGGATCTGGAAACGATGCTGGCGTCCCGGTGGCTGACGCATCTGCGCCGTTACATTGAGCTGCCCCCGCAAAAAGCGCTGCTCCTCCTCGACACGCTGGTAATCGAAACGTATGCCGCGTTTGATCAAATAGTCCAGCCCCTCCAGAAACTGACGCATCACCCATTCCGACAAGGGTGCGTTGAACAGCTTCAAATTCGCCGCACCCACCTCTCGCGTAGGCAGCTTCAAAGCCGTCTGGATCATCCGCTGCAAAAGATCCCGACTGTCCTCCAGGCAATCAAGACGCACGGTATGCTTGGGCAGGATTTCCAATTGTGTGCCGCAGGGTGTTTCTATTACCCCAACGTAGCTATCCAGCTTGAGCGAGCGCCTCCCCTCGACCAGCAACAAGGTTGCTCCAGACTTGCTGAACGAAGCGCTCAACTCGCAAAGCCAATCGAAGGCACTGACCGATACCTGAGCACAGTCCAGCGAACTCTCGACCGGCTCGGTCGTCAGCCGAGCGTATTCACGAACGGTGACCCGTGTGATCACGCCTCTTCACCCACGCGCGTTTCTATAGGGTCTTCCACCTTTGCCTGCACCTTGATGATGCCGGCATAGGCCGAAGCTCTATCGAAAGCTGCTTCGTTGATGGTCCATGGCAGGTTGTGCGTCGACACATTCACATTGGGACCGAACAACGACTGTACATCCCGCTGACGCTGGTAAACGAAGCGATCGGTCGCGATCTTACGATGGTCGTTAAGCACCCACTGGATGCGCTGCCAGTCCTCGAAGAAGTATTCCTGCAGCAGCGGCAGAATCTGGTTGCGAAAGATCAGCTCCAGTCTGTCCAGGGGATCGTCGGCCTTCAGCGACATAAAGTAGGCATGTCCCAGGCAATGATCGCGGTCCAGCAATACCTCGATACGCTGGTTCATCACTCGCAGCAGTTGGCCGATATTCACACCCTAGACTGTCAGCTCATCCAACAGCTCCGGTTGTGGGGGCATTTCACGAAAGTTGAAGCGTCGACGCAGGGCAATATCCAGCCCGGACAGCGAGCGGTCTGCCGTATTCATCGTACCGATAAGATAGACATTGGCCGGCACATTGAATGGCCTCTTCGAATACGGCAGCTCAACGCTCAGCGCCTCTGCTGCACCTTCGCGCTTGGAGGGTTCAATCAACGTAATTAACTCGCCAAAAATACGCGAGACATTGCCACGGTTGATCTCGTCAATAATCAGCACATGAGGCTTTCGCTCGATACGGGTGGCGATCGATGGTTCCCGCGGCTTCACCCCCTGCTTTTCGAGATAGCTCAACAGGTCAGCCCACCCGAAGCGCCCCATCGGATAGACCGTCTTGAGTGTGAACTGTCGGTTGTCATTGAGCGGCAAAATTGACTGTTTAACATCCCGGTACAACCAGTTCACTGAGCGGACGTGCTGATAATCGTGAAAGACGCTTGCCGGGGCGCTCTCCTCGTAGCGATAGTCACTGGTGACCACGCCCACGGCACCAATCTGGTCAGCCGAGTGGATGCAAAGCAAAATGTCGCCTACGACCATTTCCTCGGCGAAGTAACTCAGCGTGCCTTTATCGCCCGAACCCAGCTTTTGGTAGTACGAGTTCTGCTCCGGATCCTGTCGGAGGTCGCCTGTTTTACCCCAACCAATTCGCGCCTCACCATTCTCCAGGCAATAGGATTTGGTCTGGGAGTTGCCCGAGCCATTGATGGAAATTTTCCAGATACGCGGATTGCTGCGAATGCCGGTTTCGGACTGGCCCCCTTGAGTGCGCGCATCATCGCACAGGCGCTTGAACACTCCTGGCTCGACCTTGTACTGAAGCTGCTTGTCCTCGTCGTCGCTGACGGCGCGCAGACCTTCAACGAAATCCTCATAGCTGAAACTCTGATGGAACGTCACGAAACGTATCTGACCATCAGTTGAAAGCTCATCGAATCGATTCTTGAGTTTTTCACGATTCTCAATGTTGGCAATCAAATAGTCCGGATCGAGAACTTCCAGCGCGGCATCAATGGTCGCGTACGTTTTACCGGTGCCAGGGGGACCATAAAAAATCTGGTTCAATGCTGGAGAGTACGATCGAGCGACCAACCCTTTAACTGCTTCAACACCACCCGGCAGGGCTAACTGCTTCTGGTAAACCAACCACTGCTTAAGGCCATTCTGTACGTTATTGCTATTACTGGCGCCAATCTGCGCGTGCTTACCCTGGGGACCGTACAACTGGTAAATCCCGGCGAGCTCATCGCTGTCGCGAATCTCAAATACATCCTTGTTTAAGTGCTTTGAAACCGTGTTAACACCGGATAGATAGGAACTGGCGGTGTTCGGCGTCTTGCCCGTTGCACGCAGCCAGTTCTTGAATTCTTGTTTTGGCAACTACGAATACTCCAGAATTTTATCGGTTCCTGCGAGAGCAGCTACCGGAGATCAAGCACGGCAGAAAAAACCGCGTTTTTTGTGTGAATATTAGGTTGGCGCTCTTCCGGTTGGTAGACAAGCCGAGTGGTGTCTAAGGAGGCACCAAAAGAAAAACCAAAATTTTGATAATGGGGATTAGCTGCTTCGAAGCGGAATAGCGAGATGAGAGAGGCTTACTTTGTCGTCTTGACCCTGTTATCAACGGTTCTGAAGCATACGCGATGGCAAAATGATGACAATGAGCAATGTCAAAAACAAGCAGGACTTCCGGATTTCGCAAATTGTCTTATATCGCCCAAGAGTTTGCGGAGTTCTATTACGGCTGTGTCGATTACAGCTCGGACGTTTCGTTTTGATCAGGGAAACAAGCGGACCTTCGGGGAGCGTTCGGCCATTACGGGGAGAATGGGGCATTTTTGAGGGAAATTAGGTAGTAACCGTGGTTTCCCACGCTGAACAAATTGGGGGTAAATGAGTGGGTAATGAGGTGTGCGCCGGGGACACTCAGGGCATTTCGGGGATTAACGGTGTTGTTTCGGGGATGGGCACACGCAGCTTTTAGCTTCGCGTCACTACAGCTCGGTAGTGACGCGAAGCGTAGGGCCGCAAAGCGGCCCCAAACGGTTCGCGATGCGAGCCGACAGAAGCCTTTTCAATTAAGACAAAAGCGCTGCGATTTAGGCTGGGAGTGGGAGTTATTCAGTGCGTCGGTTCTCTCACCGCGACGAGGCAGGCCTGCGTTAGTGTAGATTTCCACCACAAACATTGCTCCCTCAAATGACCAGTACGCCTGCTGAATTTCTAGCCCTCATTTTGACTTTCTCGGTGCGAGCTTCTGAGTTAATTTGCTCAGTGACAGCCTAGTGATGGCCTACGAATTCTCATCATCAGCACCCACGGTCTCCTGTTATTTCTCGAGGCCCCGCTGATGAGAGATGGCATGTCAGTCAGTCTTTCTGATTACATGCCGTCGCCGAGCCGTTCACCCGCTACTGCAGGTGCACGGCGCGGCAACATCGATCGGATTGGTAACCGACCTGATGCGATTAACCACCCGACAACCAAGTCGTAAACCTGGACCAGCCAGTAGATCGCTCAACTACTGGTTTGGGAGGTAGAGCAAACGTCCAGCTCCGGACGAAAAACTGAGTCGTGCCCACCGCGACAATAGGCCTGATTAGACTAGGGATTTAATCAGTAATGGGCGCACTCCTCGGAGCAAGTCCTCCCGGCGCAGCATGGCGTACGGGCCTCCCATTAACCAACCAGACTTGGTTGGGTTGTCGATCCATGCTCGACGAGATTGCGGTCTTAAACCGCACACAGCTGATGGCGGCTGCAGCTAATCCTATGGGACCAAGCGCCTGCCTATCGTTACCGCAGTTCCCCCGGGATATGCCGTAACCGATGCCCCTTTGGGCTTCCTGTGGAAACGCCGTTCCGCTCCTGAGCGAAAGCTCAGCTCCCCCCGATTCTTCGGCCGGGACAGGAACCAACACTTACCGAAATTGTGGCGTTTCGAACTCGACGAACAACTTGTGGATTTCCGGCATCGGATGGGATGGACTAATGAACAAACTGGCGTGGGACTTCTCCCAACAGCAACGGCACAACCGCGACGGGTCTTATTCAACTCAAGCGGCGCGTGCAGCGACGCTGAGATTAAGTGCGAAACACTTGCGTGAATTGGGGTATCGGAATTTACGTTCCGAAACGTTTGGCCAGCGACATTTGCGGGCACTCGTAGCGCACTGGCAAGGGTGCGGAATCAGCGACGGTGTTTTAAAAAACCGGATGAGTCATCTGCGCTGGGCGCTCGAAAAAGCAGGACGTGCTGGCGTCGCGCGAATCACTAACGACGCGTTGGGCATCGCTCGACGAACCTACGTCGCCAAGGAAAGCAAGGCCCGCGATTTGCCGACGGCCAATCTCGAAAGAATTACTGATCAGCATGTGCGTCACAGTTTGCGGCTGCAGGCTGCGTTCGGCCTGCGCCGAGAAGAAGCGATTAAATTTATTGCTTCGATCGCCGACAAAGGCGACCGAATCGAACTGAGGGCGTCTTGGACAAAAGGCGGCAAGGCTCGATCAATTCCCGTTCGGACCCTGCTCCAACGGATGGTATTGGATGAGGTCAGCGCGTTTGCCGGGAATGCCAGTCTAATTCCTGCTCACCTGAGCTACCGCGAGCAAATGAGGCGCTACGAAGATCAGATTCGTGCAGCGGGGCTGACTCGTATGCACGGCCTGCGCCATCTCTACGCACAACAGCGTTATTTGGATCTCACCGGCAAACAAGCCCCCGCGGTAAGGGCCTCTCTGGAGCGTGTCGAACAAGGCCAACTGATCGGAGGGGCCGAGCCTGGTTGGCTTGGTCAGGTCGGAGCAATACCTTCACTCACTACCCCAACTCACGCGGGTTTGAGCGATCGCGAAGCGCGGCAGCTCATATCGTTGGAACTCGGTCACGAACGAACGTCAATCACCAGCGTGTACCTCGGATCAAGCAAATAAATCGGCCCCAACATGGGTGAATTTCCAGACCCTGTTTTGGCTGGCGCCGACATTTCTGAAGAGATTAACTGCTTGGCAGAACATCTAAAAGGAGACCTGGACATGCGTAATCACGAAATTCCGAAGCAGTCTGCACGCAAGAAAAGAGGCGGCAGCACACTGAGACAAACGATCGCCCAGCTGTTCAAACGGCTCAATGATAACGGAGGCAATGCCTCAAATATGAACAACCGCAACACCCAAGAAGAATCGAAGCGAATGAAAGTTCTTCGAATTGTGGGAATGATCGTGGTGGTTGGACTTTTCGGTTGGCTGGCCCGGTATGGCATTGATCAAGTGCCCTACATTGGGCATGCGCCAGGAATAATTTTAGGCACTCTTTTGCTCGTGTGGCTTGCGCCCAAGACAAACACCACTGACAACGGGAAACAATAATGGGGGCCGACTCTCTGGCAGGCCTTGAATGGCTATTCACGTTGTTTGACGGCGCTCTCAATTTTTTGATCGTAGCGACTGCACCGTTTTTTTCAGCGATCGGCAAATCAATCAACGGCTGGCTGCCAGCCGTCGGTTTCATCGCTCTGATGATCGCGCTTATTCGCCTGCCAGCCGATGGGCCTTTCAAAGCGATTTTCAGGTCGACGGCGATTTTTCTCTTCATCACCTATGGCTTGAGCCCAACCACCATGACGTTGACGGGCGGCTCTACGATCGAGGCAACCCATGGCCAACGGATTGCTTATTCATTGGTGATGTCGTTCAACAAAACCCTGAATACAGCGCTCAGCAAGACCATGGATGAGCTGCACGTCGACGGGGCCTTCATCCCGACCTCCGCGCTGATCCAATACAGCGTCGAGCGCACGGCTAATCAGTATGCCAACAGCGATTTGGCACGGCTGATTCGGGACTACAACGAGCAATGTTCGCCATCCATGCGTGCATTTAAAGACTCTGCCGACGGCACCTCAATAGAGGCCTACCATGCCGTTGGCCTATTGGGTGGTGGTGGACTGGGCATACCGGATGAAAAGGTCAGTCGGATCGCGCAGATGAAAATCGTTGGCCAAGGTGCGAAAGAGATCATCGGTAGCATGCCGTGGTCGCAGATGCAGACAATGCAAAACATGGCTAGCAGCATCCTCGATGCCGGCTCGATTCGAGAACGCCGAGCAGAGGGGATAAGCGCCTTAGAGAAAGACGCGAAACCTTTTGTAACCTCCAGAGCCTATGCACTACCCACTAGGGAATACTGGACGGGGATCGTCTCTGGCAACCCGGAATCCAAGCCCAGCTATTTGAAGGTGAGTGATGCACCCGGCGAGCTAGCGGCGACGATGGCTCAAAATGTCACCGTTTGGCAGCCTGAAGAAGGCGGCAAGGACGCAGCATTGGGCTACGTCCCAAAAAGCTGCGTCGAAGCTTATCAGGTTGCCCAATTTGCCGCCGAGCAAGCCTACAACGGGTTAGTAGAGACCGGCAGCATGAAAGCATCAGGCGGGCAAAGCACCGATAGTGATACGGGTGTATTAGCCGCTCAAAAAGCCTGGATGCGTGTCCAACAAGCGACTTTTGCCGGCGGGGAAGAAGCAGCCTCCAGCGGCCTCAACTCCATCGTTTCAGGAACGATTTCGACCTGGCAATTGGGAAAAAACGCGCTTTCATGGTTCGAGCTACAAACACTGCTTCCTCTGTTTGTGGGAGCAATGGCTGGCATATTTTGGCTGGTTTTCATTGCCGGACCGATTGCGTTTCTACTCTCCCCATTACGAGGCGTTCAAAGCCTGACGGGATGGATCTCGATGCTAGTCTTTCCAGTGTTATGCATTCTGTTCGCACACCTCATTGCAGTGAGTTCGTCGGTGGTAATGAGCAGTGCTGCGCTTGCCCAAGCTGCATCCGCCGCAGGTTGGCAGGGGGGTGGAGCTGACATCGATATGGTGTACGGCATGATTCAGATGGTTTTTGGCGTGCTGCTAGTGGCCTCGACCTGGATTGCCACCAAACTCACCGGAGTCAGCGTCACAGCCATTCTTGGCGCTGCTCGCTCGCAGGCGATCACCGGACCGCAGGCTATAAAAGCGACGGCGGATCTGGCAGCGTCGGTTGCCGGATTTAAAAAAACCGCACTTAAGTTTGCTACTCAGTCGACTCAGTCCGGGAAAAATAATGGCGGTGGCGGTGGCGGAAACAGTAAACCTAGTGTTCGTCCCACGGTATCTGTTGCTGGTGGGCGTGCGGTTCAGCATACCGCTCGAGGCTCAGGCCGTGGCAGCTACAGTGGTCCAAGCCTAAACCCCACTCGGCCCAACATTGACAGCTCCCGCCCAGCTAGCAATAACGAAAAATTCGCCCAGGGGCGGACTCCTCGGAGTCAGAAACCGAAGTCATTATCGGATCACGATGAACAGAAATAATTTCGTTCGTGCTGATGCCGAGTCGATTTCAAATCCTAAGATCGGGAATGCGAAAGTGCTTCTGGCACGCAAGAAGTTCAGGAACCATGTGGCCTTCCGCGACCTATTGGGAACCGATTATGAGCCTGACGTTTGAGGACTACTTGACCGCAGACTGGAACAAAACATGGGACAGTCCGTTAGACCTTCGATATTTATTCGATGCTCTCGCTCCTTGGCCAGGATTGTGTTGGGTACTACGAGGAGACCCTCAGCATTTGCGTCCCCAGCTCAGTGGATTGCCAACATTTGACTGGGAACAGGAAACGCCCATTGAAATCCGGCTGATGGAAACACCGAACATTGATGTGTTCACCTTTGATCTGGTGTTGGCTGAGCTGAACAAGCGTAATCGACTGGACGCCCGTCTCGAGGAAATCCATTTGTGCTGGTTTCAAAGCTTGCTGGAAAAGCTTCCACCGGCGAACGTTCCTTACTGCGGGAGGGCCTGATGTGAACTCGACTCAAATCCGATTCGGATGGCTGGCCACCTTGCTCCTGAGCATTCCGCTGATAGCTGCGGTGCCGGTTTGGCCAGGGTTCCTAACGGGCCAGCTGGTATGGGGTGCTTCGGCACTACTGGCAACCGCGACTGCCATTTATGTCCTGCGAGGCCGGCAAGAAAAGCGTTTAGCTAGAGAGCTTTTCAGCGTCCTGATAGGCCTCGGTATCGGCTTGATCGCATCGCAGTTTTTCATTCAGTCATAGGAGCAATCGACATGAGGCGCGCCGATAGTGCAATTCGAGCAGTAGCCCTGCTCTCCCCCGATAAAATGGCTCAAGAAGCCTTATTGCTGGCCATAGGTGAGATCCCAGAGGAGGCGCGTGAAGCTATGACATGCTCAAGCTGGAATACCGCATTCGAGTCAGGTTTTCTTCAATTAGAAATGGCGTTGATGACCAGCACGAGCTGGGTTGATCGCGACGCCGTTGAGAATTTTGCGATCCGCGCCGTGGCCCTGATGACGAATCATGAGCCCGTTCGGGCTTGCCTGCTGTACATCTTGGCAGAGACGCCAGAAGTGGCTCGGCAACAGCTCGCTGACAGCTGCTGGAGTGAATGCCTGTCATCTGACGTGGCCTTAAAGCGCGCAAATTTAGCTCGCGAGTTTGGCCTGTCGGCGGTGATGTGAAGAGTTTCACAAACGCTCATCAATCGTTCTTTTTTGCGCGTCAGGCTATCGGATATGAGTGAAGTGACCAATCAAAAAAGCCCCATCGTTTACCGGGATAATGGCTTATTGACACGTACCAAAACTCTAATATAGTGGCACGATGCAGCTTAAACAGGGCGCTGAGAAGGAGCGTTTGTAGTCACAACACTGGGGTGCCCTGCTGTTGGATGAAGGGGAGGCGGATCTACGGACGTGCCTCCCCTCGCCTTTTCTGGCTTTAGCATTCGAGCAGCCGCTTTGGTGGTTCCGGAGGCGAGCCACAACGTTGATTCGCGGCCAATGTAGTGTGCCGACTCGGAACGCCCTCCTGATGGATCGAAGCTGACTTGTCCCACCTTATGTCCGACATACGGGCGTCAGCGCGGACAAATCCGCTCATCCAAGCGGCCCCCTCAAGCCCACTGCCCTGATCGCTTCGTTTGTCGATCTTGCCAGCACTCGGCGGCGGCAGGGACTTCGGCCAGTTGATGAAACTCGATAAGCGTCAAACCGCGTTCAGCGTTCACCTGCAATTGCCCCACTGAGGCAGGTTTGCCGCCCATCGAACTTTCTCGCATAAACCCTCCTATTTTTTCGTCATTTTTGCATCGAACGCTTGGGGATTGTCCTGGTTCAACGCAAAGGTTCGGAAGACGGTTTTAGAGAGGTCTAACTGTAAGGGGCCGGCGAACACACCTTCCGAGCCCGGCCGATAAGGGCGATTGTGTCCGCGTATTTTTAAGCGGACGCAATTACCCTTAACGCCAGGATCGCCATGCGCCAACGTAAGTCCTACCCGAAATCCTTCAAAACCCAAGTCGTCCAAGAGTGCGAACAACCCGGTGTTTCCGTGGCGGCTATTGCGATGAGGCACGGTATCAACGCCAATGTCGTTCGCCGGTGGATACCGCTTTATCGTGATCAACAGGCAGTCGCGCTGCCAGCCTTCATTGCTTTGAAAGTCGAACCAAAACGAAAGACCGAAGCGTCGGCGATCATTGAATTACCGCTCGGTCAGCAAACGCTCACAGTGAAATGGCCAACTTGCGATCCCGAAGGGTGCGCCCGCTTCATCCGGGGGCTTGCCCTGTGATCCGCATCGATGCCATCTGGCTCGCCACCGAACCGATGGATATGCGAGCGGGTACCGAGACTGCGCTGGCCAGAGTGATCGCGGTGTTTGGTGCGGCGAAGCCGCACTGTGCTTATCTGTTCGCCAATCGCCGCGCCACTCGCATGAAAGTGCTGGTGCATGACGGCTTCGGAATCTGGCTGGCTGCTCGCCGGTTGAACCAAGGCAAGTTTCACTGGCCAGGCATTCGCCATGGCTCTGAGATGGAGTTGGATGCCGAGCAACTTCAAGCCTTGGTGCTGGGCCTGCCATGGCAACGCGTGGGTTCCGGCAGCGCGATCACACTGCTTTAAAGGCCACCATTAGCCTATCGGTCTATCGCTGTGAATTGCCCGCTCTGGCAAAATCCGCAGCATGACTTCTTCGCCCAATCTCGACCAAATGTCTCCCGACCAACTGCGTGCCTTGGCAGCGCAGTTGCTGTCGCAGGTCGACACTATGGGCAAGAAGATCAACCGCGACCAAACGGTGATCGAGAAGCTGACCCACGAGATCGCACAACTCAAGCGCTTGAAGTTTGCCAAGCGCAGCGAGCAGTTGAATCCGCAGCAGGCCAGCTTGCTCGATGACTTGATCGATACCGATATCGCGGCGATTGAAGCAGAGCTTCAGGCCTTGCAAGCAGTGCCAGCGGCGACCGAAAAAAAGCAAAAACCTAAGCGCACTGCGTTGCCGGCAGAGTTTCCACGCACGTTGATCCATCACGAGCCCGACAATACTCACTGCCCATGTGGCTGCGCACTGAAACGCATCGGTGAAGACGTCAGCGAGAAGCTGGACTACACGCCCGGCGTGTTTACCGTTGAACGCCATGTCCGTGGCAAGTGGGTGTGCGATGACTGCGAAACGCTGATCCAGGCCCCCGTTCCGGCGCAGGTCATCGACAAGGGCATCCCGACCGCCGGGTTGCTGGCCCATGTCATGATCGCCAAGTTTGCTGACCATCTGCCTCTTTACCGCCAGGAATCGATTTTCGGTCGGGCTGGCTTGGCAATTCCGCGTTCAACCTTGGCTCAATGGGTTGGCGTTACTGGCGTGCAGTTGCAGCCTCTGGTCGATGCGCTGCGCGACGTAGTGCTCGGGCAGCTGGTCATCCACGCCGATGAAACACCGGTTCAGATGCTCGCTCCGGGCTCAAAGAAAACCCATCGCTCTTATGTCTGGGCCTACGCCACCAGCCAATTCTGCGAAACAGCGGCAGTCGTTTACGACTTCAGCCCCAGCCGCGCCGGTGAGCATGCTCGCAACTTCCTGCAAGGCTGGAAGGGCAAGCTGGTCTGCGATGATTTTGGTGGTTACAAGGCCAGCTTCGAACTCGGTGTGACCGAGATCGGCTGCATGGCCCATGCGCGGCGCAAGTTCTTCGAACTGCATGCCACCAACAAGAGCATGCTCGCCGAGCAAGCCCTGCGCTACATCCAGTTGCTTTACGAAATCGAAAGTGAAGTCCGCGACCTGGAACCGGATTTACGCCGTCGAATACGGCAAGAAAAGGCTGTGCCTGTGATGGATGCACTGCATGCCTGGATGATCGCCCAGCGCGATCTCGTGCCCGAAGGTTCAGCTATCAGCAGAGCACTGGATTACAGCCTGAAACGCTGGGCAGCTCTGTCGCGCTACCTCGATGACGGGGCCGTACCCATAGACAACAATTGGGCCGAGAACCAGATCCGACCATGGGCTCTTGGACGCAAGAATTGGCTCTTCGCAGGGTCGTTACGCAGCGGCAAGCGGGCGGCAGCGATCATGAGCTTGATCCAGTCTGCGCGGCTGAATGGCCATGATCCGTATGCCTATCTGAAGGACGTTCTCACGCGACTGCCGACGCAGCGGGCGAGTGAGATTGACGAGTTGCTGCCGCATAAGTGGCAGCCGGTCTAATTACGCAAGGCGTGATGCCCGGACGCATACGTCTAACTGGTCGCCCAGGTAGGTCAGGTCTCCGTAGCGTGTGTGACCGTCGCAATTGGTACAGATCAAGTCCTTGCCTCCTCCGATTCGTTTGAAGATCCAATCCACCTTCCTATCCGAGAATGCCTCATTCACCGTCAGGACTTCGCCATCAATCTCGAATTTTCCATCGGTATCGGCATTCTCACCCATTTTTATCAGCTCCTCTGGAGCAAAACTCAATGGGTACCTGAGCGTCCTTCCAGTGATGGCCTTGCCATCCTTGATGTAGAGCAATAGCGATGTCCCGTATCGCTCACCCTGAGCTGTTTTTAACTTGCTGTAGTAGTAACCATTCAGTTGGCTGTCATCCTTGCAACCACTGAGCGCAAGGCCCAGCGCAATCACGACACCAATGCTTCTCAAACCCGATTTCATCCGCTTTTCCTTTTCCATAGTGGAGACTGCGGCGTCCATCGTACGGCGCTAAATCGGTGGCAGAAGCCCACCCAAAATTATCTCCGCCAAGTTTTGGCGAAACACCGGCGAAGAGTAGTCCCGTCAGCCTGAAGAACTACCCCTGCATTGGGCGATCGACTTGACCACGCTGATCTGCGCTACCATCCGGCACACAGAAAATGGCAATGAACTGACGTTAACCGACGATTTCCCCCATCACCTTTTCTACCGATGACGAGGAGTTGAAACGGTACTTGGAGATCAGTGCTCTTAAGCAGCTTTCAGGCCTCACCCGGATCGGGTACGCGTATTTTTCTGGTTCGAACGCTATGACTGGCGACTTTGGCAGCTAACCTTGGGGGCACTGCGGCGCTCTACCGCGCTTATCGGCAATGGGTTCCTAACTCAGTAAGTGATTTAAAAATCAGCACGCAGAGGACTGGCTCAATCTGCAGGAAGTCGGCCGCGAGCGGTTCGACGACGCTTAAAAGGAGATGGAGGCACGGTGGTGAGATGCTCAGTCGCAGCTAAAAAAAAAGCGGTCACTGAAGACCAGGACCGCTATGACTGTCAGGCAGTCAAGCTGGGCGAACCCAACTATACGAGAGAGGGGGTATTTCCGCCCCACCCCAGGCGGTGACTACAACACAACGCTTAACGAGACACGCTCATGGCGCTAGAGCGGCAAGCGCTCTCCTAGTCTTTACCCCAGACGACTTTCGCTGCGCAGCGAGGCCAATTTAGCCAGGAGCCGGGCTTTGGCTGCGTCCAGTACCGCCGCATTGGTTTTGCTCGACAGTTTTTCCCGAGGCTTGCCGCCCAGGAAATAGCTGATCCGCTCCGCGTTGGCACCCGAGGGATGTGGCAGTCCGTCCAGCAGCTGCTCGGCTTTCAACAGGCCTTTGGCTTGCAGGTGTTGAAAGACCTCCGTGACTTTCGGCCCCAGCGGGACATAAAGGCACTGCGGCCCCAGTGTCCGGATTTCTTCCTCTAGGTGCGTTTCCACCTGGTGACGCAGACTGGCGCGACTGAGCATGGCAGGGCTGCCGCTGTAATTCTGACCGTCCACAAAGACCGGGTAGCGCAGGGCCGAGGTGTAGTGCACCAGGTGACGGTGCGTATCGAACAGCAGTGCACAGCTATCGATGCCCAGCAGCGTCTGCAGCCCGATGTGATCCAGCAGGCTGGTCAGGTTGTTACGCATGGGCCCGGCAAAACTGGCCGTTTCCTTGGCTGCTTGTTTGGCGTGGTCGATGGAGGCGCCTTGGCGCAGCTGTTTACGCGCTTCATCCAGGGCCCGACTGGCCTGCTGCAAGCCCGGCGTGATGCCGCACAGCACCACTCGCGCACCGGTATTGACGTGATCAAAGGGCGCATAAAAGGTCTGTAGATTGCCTTCTGAGGCGAGCAAGAGCTCGGCCGGCAGCGTGGCGAAATTATGCGTGGAGGCGGAAAGCAGGTGGCTGAACTGTTCGAGGCTCATGGTGATGTCCTTTGACGATGGGCGATTGATAGTTGGGGGGAGCGTTAATCCGCGCGGGTGACGACGAACCCCCGGCGACCTTTCAACCAGCGCAACGCCTCGTCGGCATCGACCACCGTCTGGTTCTTTTCCTTGCGGGTGTACAACCGATCCGCCGCCGCAGGTTGGGCGGCATTGCGCACGGCCCGCTCCGACATTTGTCCCAACACCGCGATCTCTTTCAGTGTCAGGTAGCCAGTGTTGTCCTCTCCGGACAAGAACATGGGCAGCGCTTCTTCATTCGCAAATTTCGGATGGGTATCCAGATCGAGGCGGGCTCTGACCAGCGCATGGAACAGGATGTGTTCGAGTCCTTTCGGCAACATCATTTCGCGGCCTCTGACGCGTGGCGAAAACACCTCAATAGCCGGTCTGGCGGAGAGCACCACGGTGGCCAGACGACCCCAGTTGTCATTCATCTGGGTTTGCTCTGCCCCATCCTTGACGAGCTTGAGTCGCCCATTGATCGCGTAGTCGTAGCAATCACTGGCCGCGATCCGCATCGGAATTTCGCCGTTGTAGAGCTGATCCAGACTCTCCAGCTTGACCGGCTCAATTTCGCCCTTAAATGCCATCAGCGAAGCCCCTAGCCAGCCCAGGTAGGCGTCCTGCGCTTCTTGAAGGATCTCGTCCAGACCGAGCTTTGTTTCGGTGGGGATGAAGTTGTTTTCGAACTGTTCACGCCAGTAGGTGCTCATCGTCGCGGCTCTCGGCTAGAAGGTGTAAGCAGAGACTAGCGAACCGATATGACATAATCAATGATTAATTTATGATATTTACAGTGATTATTTGTTGAGCTGACGTGGACGCTGCCATACCTGCTTGGCGCAGAGCCTTTTGGAGCTTTTTATATGTGATAATGTCCTTTATCACGCGTAACTACGGCAGGTTGTGAAGCGAGCGATCACCGCACCATCCCTCCTAAGGGGAAGGTTGGCAGTTCGAATCTGCCCTGGGACACCATATAAATCAATGCTTACAGCGGTTTATGCAAACAGTGCAAAATGCTCATGGGTGCATAGCGGGTGCGGCAGGTAAGGAACCATTATGGCTGAACCTGTTTCTTGGCTCTTGGGCATGGGAAAAATGCTGTTCAAACCGCTATGGGATTTCATTGCCGGCCGTCATAAGACGGCGAGCGAAAGGCGAACCTCACTAGATCGTTTTTATATTGAGCTGGGCGACGCAAGGGATCGAGCTCTTGACTCCATGCGATTGCTAGCCTGCGAGCACAACCGGCGTAATGATCCAGCCGAGCGCGCAGGCCGCCGATGGGATAGCTATGGGCCGATCAGCTCAGCATCTCGCCTAGAATTCTTCACCATCAGGGGAATTTACGAACGCCATTACGAGGGCTTTACCGTCGATCAAAGGCGCGCGATTTCGCAAGTTTTTGAATTTGCTGATCGGTACAATTCTATTCTCGCCGAGCTCGATGCCCTGCATGGCGAGATGTTCTCGAAGTTTGAATGGGATTTCGCTGCTAAACCGGTGGTGACCCTGGCAACTTTTGTGTTTCTCACGGCAATGCTTATCGAGCAAAAAGAGCGCTTCAAGATTGCTGATCCAGAAACATCAACGTCTGTTGTCAACAAGGTTCTCAGTGGCTGGGGCATCAGCCTATATGGCATCGAGCTTGAAGAGGCGGAATAGGCTTATGTTGCGTCTCGGATCCTGAGAACAGTTGTCGTTGAGCAACTGGCGTGCCTGGCCGTGGCGCGGATGCCCAGGCCGGCCTGCAGCAGCTCCTTAACCCGCTTGTGCAGGTCGGTATCCACCGGACGCCCCTGGTACTTACCCTCTGCCTTTGCCTTCTCGATACCCTGCGCCTGACGGTCACGCCGCTGCTCGTAATCCTTCCGAGCAATCGCGGCCATCATTTCCACCAGCATCGAGTTGATAGCGCCCAGCATCCGGCCCGTGAACTCGTCGCCTTTGGTGTCCTGCATCCCCTGGTGACTTGTCGGCAGGTCGAGCGCGACGATACGCAGCCCTTTGGAGTCAATCGCGGCCTTGAGCTTCTGCCAGTCCTCAACAGGAAGGCGTGAGAGCCGGTCTATCGACTCAACCAACAGCACGTCACCCTTGCGCGCATCCTTGAGCAGGCGCAGCAGTTCAGGCCGGTCAGCTGTTGCGCCGCTGGCGTTCTCCAGGTAAACGCTAGCGATCGCCTTGTCGTGGTCGCTGGCGAACTGCTCGAGCGATTCACGGGCGCGGCCGGCGTCCTGCTCTTCGGTCGATGCTCGGAGGTATGCGCGGATGAACATGATTGGTGCCTTCCGTATCAGTTAGGGTGTCCTACTAATACTGTTGCACTTTGGGTGTTACTAAACAAGCGATTTGATAGAATCTGGTCGAATCTGCCTGTATCAGCTCAGGCATACCTTAGATGCAACGCCTGCCCAAAGATGCGCAGAATGGCGATCTATTATGGGTGGGGTCGACGACTACCTACTGCAATCTTCATCAGACGACCAGACTTTTGGAGCTCTTGCCTTTGGGGCGCAGCTCACAGAAAGCGAGTCGATCTCAACAGCGTTGAGAGAACACAATACATGGTCGTTCAAGGAGTCAGATTAAAGCCTCGGCAGGATGGGTAAGTGCGCTTTAGAATTTTTTTGTCGTCTCGAATTTTTCATTTCGATTGCTTCTTAGGTGGCTGAAAGCTCTATACTTACTGCAATCCGCCGGCATAAAAAAGGTTAGAAGTACATGGAATTTAAGACATCTCTTAAGGAACATTTTAAAAAGTTTGAAGCGTCTCCTATGTTGTTTATCGGATCGGGAATGTCTAGGCGCTACCTCGGTACGGAAAACTGGGAACAGCTACTACTTAAATTCTGTAATGAGATAGGTGAAAACCCACTCAAGCTCAGAACAAGTTCAGGTGGCGACCTCACAAAATATGCGCATTTGCTGGCCAAAAGCTATGAAGAGCGGTGGTGGTCCCAGCCAGAAGCGAAAGATATATCGGAAAAGTTTGGTGAACACTTCATTAATGAGAGCTCCATTCTAAAAATAGCGATCTCTCGCTACCTGCAGGAAGTGCATAAAAATATCAACCCCGAAACGCTTGAAGAAATATCTTTACTGGAGAAAGCAAATATCGATGGCGTAATTACAACAAATTGGGACTGCCTACTTGAAAGTACCTTTCCTAAATTTACTACATTTATAGGTCAAGACGGACTCATTGCCGGAAGAAGCCATGGCATTGCTGAGATATACAAAATCCATGGATGCTCTAGCAAACCAAACTCACTAATCCTAACTGAGGGGGATTATGCAGAGTACAGAAGAAAAAACCCATATCTATCTTCAAAGTTACTTACAATTTTCATTGAGCGTCCGGTAATTTTCTTGGGCTATTCACTTGCCGACCCACATATCGCCGAAATTCTGGAAGATATAATTGGATGCTTCCCTGAAAAAAGCCTAGACTTTCTGAGAGACAAGTTAATATTTGTAGAGTGGCACGGCGACCTAGAAACCCCTACAATTACCGACTCAATCATCCACAAACGGATACCCGTAAAGCTTGTAAGAGTTAAAAATTTTATCGAGCTTTATGAGGTTCTAGCCGAGACTAAGAAACGCATCCCAGCTCACATTTTCAGAAGAATCAAAGATCAATTGTATGAGCTAGTTATAACTGACGACCCTAAAGGTCAGCTTTACGTTAGAAATGAAAGCGATCTTGCAAAAGGCGATTCTCTAACAGAATTCGTTGTTGGCTACGGGGCCATTTCTACTGTCAAGAAAGGCGAGGCGGTGTCAAAACAAGGTTTAATTGGCCTTGAGCGTTCAGACCTTATTCGAGACATTATATTCGAAACAGAGTAAGGGATCCATGAACCCCACATTCAAAGCTGCCATCGGATCCCGAATGCTGTGCTCCCGATTCATCTCTGGAGCCAGCCACAATGATGCGCCCCGACGCCAAAGTCGAAAAAGTGTACCTCTACCCCAAGGCCGTGGACTTCCGAAAGTCCATCGATGGCCTCGCCGCTCTAGTTGAACTAGATATCAAGGTGGCCGTGTTCGACCCGGTGCTTTTTGTCTTTCTGAATCGCCATCGTAACCGAGTGAAAATACTCTACTGGGAGCGCAACGGCTTTTGCCTATGGCTCAAGCGCCTGGAGTCCGAACGATTTAAAACATCGCCTGATGCCACCGACGAGGCCATCGTATTGACCGTCCAGGAGCTGAACTGGTTACTCGACGGTTTTGACCTGTGGCGTAATCGTCCACATCAGGTTTTGACTCCAAGATTTGTCGCCTGACGGGTATAATCCAGGGCATGCCATCCATGCCCGACAACCTTCCTGATGACCCAGTGCTTCTCAAGCAGATGCTGCTTGATACGTACGAAGCGCGCGCGCGTGATCAAGAAGTCAAAGAGGCTTACGAGACTCATATCGTTGATCTGAAAGAACAGATCAAGTTGCTGCGTGACCGTATATTTGGTCGTAAGTCCGAGCAAACGGTTGAGCCCAACACACCGCAATTGGCCTTGTTCAACGAACCCGAAAGCGAGCCGATGCCTGTCGTCGATGACGCCGAGGAAGAAGAAGTCGTTGCACCGACTAAGCGCCGTGGCAAACGCAAGCCACTATCGGCTGATCTGCCGCGTATCGAAGTCATCCACGAACTGCCCGAACACGAACTGACCTGTGCCTGCGGTTGCCGCAAACACACCATTGGCGAAGAAACCAGCGAGCAGTTGGACATCGTGCCGATGCAGATCCGCGTCATCAAACATATCCGCAAAGTCTACGGTTGCCGTGGTTGCGAAACGGCTCCGGTCACCGCTGACAAACCTGCTCAATTGATCGAAAAGAGCATGGCCAGTCCGAGCGTACTGGCGATGCTGTTGACCACCAAGTATGTCGACGGATTACCGCTGCATCGTTTTGAAACGGTGTTGAATCGACACGGTATCGATATCCCGCGTCAGACCCTCGCTCGCTGGATTATCCAGTGCGGCGAACACTTACAACCGCTGCTGAATCTGATGCGCGACCGGTTGCTGGAAAGCCCGCTCATCCACTGTGATGAAACCCGCGTCCAGGTACTTAAAGAACCTGATCGAGACCCGACCAGCCAATCCTGGATGTGGGTGCAGGCCAGTGGGCCGCCGGATCGAAAAGTCGTGCTGTTCGACTACACCTCCAGTCGTGCGCAGGAGGTGCCACTGCGCCTGCTGGAAAGTTATCGTGGCTACCTAATGACCGACGATTATGCAGGTTATAACGCACTGGCGTTGCAACCGGGTGTTGAACGGCTGGCGTGCATGGCCCATGTGCGACGCAAGTTCGTCGACGCACAAAAAGTACAGCCCAAAGGCAAGACGGGCCGCGCCGATATAGCACTGACGATGATCAACAAGCTGTACGGCATCGAGCGTGAACTCAAGGACAGCAGTGATGAGCAACGTTTTATCGGTCGTCAGGAAAAGAGCCTACCGATCCTGGCCCAGTTGAAAGGCTGGCTGGAAAAAACGCAGTCGCAGGTGACGCCACAAAGCGTGCTGGGCAAGGCCGTGAATTATCTGGCCAACAACTGGAGCCGGCTGGAGCGCTACGTGGAGGCTGGTTTTTTACCGATCGACAACAACCCGGCGGAGCGTGCAATAAAACCGTTTGTGATCGGGCGCAAGGCTTGGTTGTTCAGCGATACGCCCAAAGGCGCGACCGCCAGTGCCCAGATCTACAGCCTGGTCGAGACCGCCAAGGTCAACGGCCAGGAGCCCTATACGTGGCTGCGCCACGTACTGGAACGACTGCCGCATGCGCAGTCGGTGGCCGACTACGAAGCGCTATTGCCATGGAACTGCTCGCCAGATATGCCACGGTAAACACAAAGCGCATCTATCGGTAGGTGTACTTTATGGATCGGATACGAAACAGAAAAATTTGAGGCAACTGATATAGTTGCGACTGTATTTCCAAAGCTCGCAAAAGGAAATCCAAAGCTACCTATTTTCCATTACTTAAACAAGGCCGGATACCTTCTTCCTGATGGGAGCCTGAGCGCCGTCTCGCCTCAACTTTGCCCTGGTGCAAAATTGAGATTCGAAGGAAATCTTTTTACAGACACGAACAGAGACACCGAACTAAAAAAATCCAAAACCATCCCGGAAGTCCTTATAGGGATTAATGAATTATATCAACGGCAGGGATTCGACCTTTTCGTGAGAATGGTTCCTTACATGGAGCCATCCCTTATAAAGGAAGGTTTAGGTGATTTATGCGAGATCCTGAAAAAACACGTGGACACCTCTTATAAAAATAGCGGCTTTGTTAGGCTAGTTTGCTTTTATGACCTGGTAAAAAATAGCAATCGATATTGAACACTACAACATTATTAAAACCCAAACGATTCGGTAAATCCATCACATGTTGGGTTTACTGCATAGATACGGCAGGCCGCAGTTCAGGCAAGTGCTGGGGTCGTACATAGGGAAACTCCGTGTAGATTGAATCCCTACTGTCACGACTCCGCCAGCGGCCAGCTTATTGGATTGCCAGGCTCAGTAAGTGGGGCTTCCGGACCAGCCGCCGATGATCACCGAGTAATGCTGGTCAGCATCCACGGTAATTGCCCGATACTCCTTGAGCGCGAGGCGCCATTGGCCCTTACCCGCAGATTGGGAGCTTAAAACCGGATAATCCTTGTCCAGTTTTGCCCCCAACAACACCATGTCCTTTACCTGAAGCAATTTGGCGGGTTTCCGTACCAGGGTGTAGGCATTTCTTTGGTCATCGGCAACATGGATGTGGATCGGATTACTGCACTCAGCGCAAAGCCAGGTTCTGTTCGAAAAATCCTCATCAAAAGTAAGGTTTTTTTCGCATTGCGGGCATTCATACCCCTTGTCCCACGCCTGGGTCAGCATTGTCACTACTCCTGTATAAAAACTAACGATAAAGTATTTTATCGCACAAAAAAAACGCAAGGTCGCGAAGCGCGTAATGAGTAAAAACGGGTACATCCTAAAGGGAAGGCTGCTGGTTCGAACCCCGCCTGGGACACCATATGAATTAAAAAAGCCTCCGGCCACGCCGCTCGGGACGTCAGAAAAGAGTGTGGCAGCGGCAGGCAAGAAAGCCTCGCTAAAGACTCATTGCGACGGCAGCAGCTATCCTGACGTTACTAAGGGTATTCTTCTTCGATTCCAATATATTTAACATGCGACAGCGAGCTCCAAGCCTTTCTGGATCACCGTGAACGCCATAATGTCGAAGATGGCGCCCTTGTCGGTATACTTCGGGTCGGCCAGTTGCTCGTAGAGCTCACGCAAAGCGTAGGAGTCTTGAATGCTTTCGTTGATTTGGCCCTTGTAGACAGTTTCCAAGAATGTAATGTTGGCCTTGTGGATGACCACAGTTTGGCGAAT
Organism: Pseudomonas sp. ASL3; assembly: GCF_056680425.1. Classification (NCBI taxonomy): domain Bacteria; kingdom Pseudomonadati; phylum Pseudomonadota; class Gammaproteobacteria; order Pseudomonadales; family Pseudomonadaceae; genus Pseudomonas; species Pseudomonas sp. ASL3. The sequence continues at coordinate 3,157,006 of NZ_CM155281.1, forward strand.
AGACTCGTCCTCAAGCTTCTCCTCGGACACCTCACGTATGTGCAGCGCCTCTTCGTCGCTGATATCGAAGTTCTCGCGAATCTTCCCGATCATTTCCTGCACTGAGATCTTCTTGATCAAAGGAGCTCCGCCAGCACCGCCCTTCTTTGCCTTGGGCTTTTTGAGGCTGCCGGGCATTTCGACTTCGCCTTCGTAAGTGACAGCCGCCTTCTCGACGACTGTAGCGCGTACGAGTTTCATAAGCTCGGACACAGATCCCGCTTTGATGAGCTGCGGGCCTACGAACTCGCAGAACGCTACGAATACACGCACGGGCTCTTCGTAGCTGAAGAAGCTGCTGAGAAAATGGTAGGTCCTCACAAACTTGGCGAGGAGGTAGACGAAGCTTTTCCGTTCTTCGGGGTCCGTGATGTGAGCTTGGAATTGCTTGCGTAGCTCACTGGCGCAATTTTGCAAAGCGGGGTCGTTGTTGGCCTTGATCAACGCCACTATCGGTGGTGCGTCGTCTTGGGAGAAGAGACCGAATGCGAGAATCTCCGCGTATAGATCACGGCATTTTTGCGGGTCCGGTTCATCAGGTTCGTATGGTGAGCCGTGCCGATACTTGTTGAACGCTTTGAGGATTACCTTAGCGTTGTTAGTGAAGTCCACGACCACGACGCCGTCTTTGTCCGGATGGCAACGGTTAAGTCGGGAAATTGTCTGCACGGCGCTCCGGTCGGCCACGGCTTTATCAAGGAACATCCCTGCGAGCAACGGCTGATCAAAGCCTGTCTGGAACTTGCTCGCCACGATCATGAGTCGGTAACTCTCCTCCTCGAAGCGATCCTCGATCAGCTCGCCTTCATTCAACCCATTTACTGAGTGCTCCGTGAACACATCGTGGTTGTTGGGATGCACGAAATCGCTGAAAGCGTAGAGTGCCTTGTAGGCGGCTCCTCGCTCCTTCAGTTTGCGCTGAATCACGCGAAAATACTCCAGCCCCGCAATGCGCGAAGTGGTCACGATCATTGCCTTGGCCCGGCCGTCGATTAGTGGCTTCACCTGCTCCTCGAAGATCCGCAACATGACTTCCGCCTTGTATTGGATCAACTCGGAATCCTGAAAAGCTACGTTTTTCAAAGCCTTTGACACCACACCCGGTGGGTACAGCCTCTCCTCTTCCGGGAGCGGAATGATTGGGCAATGCAAATGGTAAAGCGTCTTGTAAGAAATGATGCTCTGGGCCACATCCACAATGTAACCCTCCTGGATGGCCTCGGCTTCAGTGTAAGTGTCGAAGGGCTCACCAAAGAGCTGCACCGTCGCCGCTGACGGTGTCGCGGTAAACGCCACGAAGAGCTGATTAAGGTCGTGCTCGCGGATGACTTTGGCGATTTGGTCCTGCGGGTCCCAATACTCCTGCACGTCTTCTGCGTCAGGTGTCTCCTCGTCATGGGTCTCAGCGAGGGTCGGGGGTTCCGCCGCCCCCTCTGCATCGCCTAAGTTATATGGAGCGGGATATTCGGCAGCCATGGCGAGATCCTGCAGAACCTCAGTTTGCTGCTTAACACGAAACGGCGTGCGGATCGCCGTTGCCATCCGCCCCTCCTGCGAACGGTGGGCCTCGTCGATGAGAAACGCCACACGCAGATTTTTCAAGCCTTCGTCATTTTCGATCTTGCCGAGAATGTAGTGAAACTTCTGCTGAGTAGTGACGATAATCTGTTCGCGCCCCTTGAGGAAACGGCCAAGGTCGCCCGACCTCTTGGCATAACGCACCACGTTTTTAAGTTGGGAAAACTTCTCGATGTCCTCGCGGATGTTCTTATCGAGGGACTTCCGGTCAGTGAGCAGAAAGACCATGTTTACCATCTTTTCTGATGTGCCCGGTTTGTAGATGCTGTGCAAGCGATCGGCCAGCCAGCACATGGTCAATGTCTTACCGGAACCAGCGGAGTGATTGACTAAAAACTTGCGGCCCACGTTTCCATGTTCGGCGAAATGACCCTGGGTCTCCAGCGCAGTCTTCTCCACACAGCGCCGTTGGTGGTAGCGGGGAAAGAGCGTAAATGCCGGACGTTCGGGGAGGTCTTCGGCGGCTTCCTGCTTTGGGGCTTGGACGAGATAAAAGGAAACAGCTTCCAGCAGACTGTCCTTCGATAGCACCTCACGGTAGAGGAACTCCACCGGGTATTCGCCTTCTGTCTGCGGCTGGTTGGTCAGACCAGTATTGAACCAGCGAAAGTTTTTTTCCGACCGTGGATCGGTTGCAACCTGCACATCGCTGGTATCGGCGGCGATGTGGAGAAAGGGCAATTGGAAGATCCGGTCGCCATGATCGCGGGCGAAGTATTGTGCAACGGCATCGTGAACGTTCTGGTTAGCCTCGTGCTTCAGTTCCATCGTGACGATAGGCAGGCCATTGAGGAAGAAGCCGAAGTCCAGGCGCTTCGCACCCTTGATAATGAGTTCGGGGATGAAAGTGATCCTGTTCTTGCCGTAAAGCTGATTGGCGACGCTATCGCTGGAGCGGGGTTTTGGAAAATAGAGTTTGAAATCTTTCCCACGAACGCTCAGGCCGGAACGTATGATCGTCCACAACGGGCGGCGCCCGATCTCCTCTCGCAGCGCATTGAAGATCTCATTGCGGGAGTCACTGCCATAGTCCACCTCTAACAGCTCGAGGGTCTCCCTCTGCGTTGCTTTGAGGAAAGCGTAGAAGTGATCCTCCGCAAAGTAGAAGCCAGTGTCGGTGATTTCATCTTTAGTGAGGACGGAGAAGTGATGCTCGCGAACGAGGAAGTCTGCGATGTGCTTCTGAAACTTCTTCTCAGGGCCTTCAAACATGATATTCCGCCTTGGCAACATCCGCGTCGAAAATGCGCCGTTTGCCGGTGACGCATTCGTGGATCAGGGATTTCCGGTAAGTATTGAGGCAAGCGAGTTGATCGTTGAGTCGCTGCTCAATCTCCCGTATCTGCTCAGACCTTGTATCAAGGTATGAGGCAATTTCAATTTGCTCGGGAAGTGGAGGAACCGGAATTTCTAAACGGCAGTAACGCGTCGGATTGAGGTTTGCCTGCTGCACGGAAGGAATTGCCATCTTGCGGGCCAAGCCGAGAAAAACTTCAGCGTTCAGCAGGTGATTCAAATAATTCGGATGGTTTTTGTGGTTCGCGCGCAGCCGCACCAAATACGAGGCGTAGGTGATATTTTCGGAGCTATCGCCCCGAAAGATTCCGACTTTCGCAACCTGATCCAAGCTGTTCGTTCGATTGAAAAGAAGGTCGTTTTTCTCAAGAATCAGGTCAGGCAGCACATCAGGGACAAATTCAATTTTGGTAAATTCGATCTCGCTCCTAACGATGTTTCCCATCTTAAGAACTGCATAAGTCCCTTCCTGTTCGGTGCTCTGCGAAATGCCATAGTCAACTTTCGAAAAAACGCGCTTTAACTTCTGAACCTTCCAATGGATTGGAATCGGCCCAAGCCACTCTACCCCTGAATCTCTTACCTTAGTGCCCGGGTTTAGGCCTTGAGTGACCGCGCGCTGGATAATGGTTTTGCGGAGGGCACTGAGCGTCTTGAGCTGCTTTTGCTTCGCCTCAATCGCCCGGTCAAGCGCCGCGCAACTCGCGTTCAAATATGCCGCAATGCGCTTTTGTTCGGGAAGGAGGGGAAGAGGAATCGTGATATATCCAACTTGCTTACCATTTACCGAAGGAACCGGGCCTTGATTAAATAGTTCAGAAAACTCAATTCGGTTAAAAAGGTAGAAGAGAAAATCTCGTTCGCATTGATGATCGAACACTAACCCGATCATGTTGTTATCTATGCAGCTCGGTTGCGCCAAGATTCTGAATCTGTTCAACAGCAAAGCCGCACCAACCTTTGCAAAAACAATAGTATTGGTTGGAAAGACTTCAGCATTGAGCCGTTTCGCAGTGTGCTGGCTAACCGTATGTTCAGAATCCGTTAAAAACCTTGGCGAACGAAGGTGCTTTACCTTGAAAAAAGGAATTGCCTCATTGGTTACGCCTTGTTCGTCGTGGGGAAACCCCGCTCCGCCTTTGAGTCGACCAATTCGTTTGAGATGCTTGGTCCGCCAATCAGCGGCCACACTCCCAAGAAAAGTTGATTCAGACTCCCTCATACTGATTCCTTCGCCAATCCTTTCAATAGACCTTCCGCCTCTTCCTCCAGCCTCCAGAACTGCTTAAGCAGGTCATCGGCAAGGGGGGGTGGGGTATAGCGGTAAAAATACTTATTGGGCAGGATCTCGTAGCCAAGCTGCGAGCGGTCCTGCCAACGGATGATGTTTTTCTCTATCTCACGCTCGAGGAATGCGGGAATATAAGCGTCCGGCTTTCCTTTAGCATCGAAGGGAATGTATTCGTCGTCCTTGACGTAATGGCGGTGAGTGTAGCTTACCTCCGTTTCCAGCCTGTCCAAGGTAGCCGCAGTGACTTTTCCCATTTCCTTCCCGAAGCGCACAGCGATTTCGACTTTGTATAGGTCCACGAAACTTTCGTCTGGACCGAGGGTGAGATCGAACTCATGGAGCGTCTGGCTTTCTGGGCTAGTGACACGGATATGGAGCGTCATCTCGCTGTCGTAAAAATCCTGTTTCGACCTCACATTGGCGGCCTTGAACTGCACAGGGAAAGGCTCAGTGATGATGGCAGGCTGGTCGTTTACATCGGTTTGCCAGAAGACAACCTCCACTTTGTGGAACGCGAAGTCCGCTTTGGTGAAGAAACGCGTGTCGTTGTCCTGGAATCCCTTTTTCCAACCACCGTGATAGCGCTGCTCGATCCACTGGCGATGACGCTCGACGATACGGTTGCGTTTACTGCCGAAGGATTTGGGTTCCTTCTCATACTGCTGGCGACCGTCAATGATCATAATTCGGCCATCACGCCCGATGGTGTCTCGGTCATTACGCAAGAGCCAGATGTAGGTGTAGATGCCGGTGTTGTAGAACAATTCGCTGGGTAGCATGACGATTGCGTCGAGCCAGTCGTTTTCGAGAATCCAACGACGAATCTCGCTCTCACCCTCGCCGCAGTCGCCATTGCTTAACGGGGAACCATTGAAGATGATGGCGGTCTTGCTGCCCCCTTGCTCGGGCTTCTTTTGTTTGGCGAGGATGGTTTGAAGGAAGAGGAGCGAGCCATCGTTCACTGCGGGCATGCCGGCACTGTAACGAGTTTTCTGGAATTTTTCGGCCTGGTCCTGATAGCCATCCTTACCACCCCACGTGACGCCGAATGGTGGATTACTGAGCATATAGTCGAATTGGTTCGATTCGTCGGTCTCGGGGAATTGGTCACCCGGCTCTTTGCTTAACGGATCGTGAGGGATTAGGGAGTTTCCCCAGTAAATAGTGGCTTGCGCCTCACCTCGGATGAGGGCCTCGGAACGGGCGATTGCGTAAGTCTCTGCCATCAGCTCGGTGCCATGAAGCGTAATGAAGCGGTCCACGCAGGAGCGTTCTTTGTCAGTTCTGGCTTTGTCGAGCAAGTGCTCCTTGGCCACGTAGAGCATGCCGCCAGTGCCGCAGGCAGGATCGTATATGGAGGTGTGACGGTCGGGAATCGGTATTTCCAGCAACTCGACCATGAGTCTAATGACCTCACGTGGGGTGAAGTGATCCCCCGCGGCCTCGGCGTGAGCCTCCGAAAAGCGCCTTAGTAATTCCTCATAGATGTAGCCCATTTCCAGGCTAGAGAGCTTATCTGGACCGAGATCGAGGGTGGAATACTGGTTCAGGATCGGCGCGAGCCGGGCGTTTTTCACCATCTTGCCGATGACTGCGCGATAGTCGAAGCTTTCGAGGATGTCCTGAACGGTCTCCGAGAAGCCGTTCAGGTAAGCCCGGAAGTTCTTTTCGAGCAGGGTGTGGTCTTCCTCGTATACCTTTCGCAGCGTCCAGGTAGTGGAGTTCGAGAAACCGCGAGACTGCTTGTGGTTCAGCTCAAGGGCTTTGACGAGTATATCCAACCCCTCATCAGAAATTGTCTTTCGCTTTGACCGAATTTCTTCCGCCTTCAGTTCGCGCCACTTGATCAACACGCATTCAAGACGGCGGATTGTAATGATGGGCAGGACGACGACTTGGTATTCGTGGGCCTTGAATTTGCCCCGCAAACGCTCTGCCGATTTCCAAATTTCGTCGGAGAGGTTGTTTAGGCGGTCTTTATCAAGATGGGAGCTGGGTTGACTCATTTATTAATCGATTTCTCAGTAGTTTCTTTGGCCCAACAGCTCCACGCCCCACTCATGGGGTGCGAGTAATGGTGTGTTAGGAGAGTCAATTGCAGGACTCAATCGTAGCAGCTTTCCATGCTTCGCAGCCGCGCCCTATAGGTGCCGAACGCAAGAACTCGGTAGTCTAGCCACAGACCGCGCCGACTCTTTAGGTTCAATTTAGTAGTGCGATGAAAAGGTACAGCAGCAGTACAGTGTTCAGCTTTATCCAACTAACGAAAACTAGCCAAACCTACATATAATCAACTGGTTAAGCTATTGTACCCTTGCCCTGCCTAGCCTAGATTTTACTGACCTCGGTGTATCAGTCAGCGACTCATAATCCCTTGGTCGCAGTTCAAGTCCTGCAGATCGCACCCACTGTCGCGTCCGCCCCACACGACCAAGTTCAAGTCCCGGCCTGTGGCATGGTGCAGATCGTCCTCGGCCATCAAGCTCGCAGATCCACTTCACCCCCCACTCAAGCGGACGTGCAATCAAAAGCACGGCGCCGATGCGAGCCAGATCGTTACCGGCCGTTTTGGGTTTTACCCCCTTTTCGCTCATTCGCCATAAATTGCTCAAACCGCGAAACCAATCTTAATTGGCAACCAATTGGCAACCGGAACAGCCGAAACCTACAAATGAAAAAGCCCAGTCGTTTCCGATCTGGGCTAAGTCATTGAAAAATATGGTCGGGACGGAGTGATTCGAACACTCGACCCCTAGCACCCCATGCTAGTGCGCTACCGGACTGCGCTACGCCCCGACTAGGCGTGAATCTGTTCTCGCAACCTGCGAAAAGCGATTAGGAATATACCCTAAGCGTTTGAATTATGGAAGTATCTGAACCGGCCGATTCACTTGCGCAGTACCACCAATACATCCTCCAGCTCTGAAATCATCTGGCGGATCATTTGTTTGTATTGCGTTGTGTCGTCCTTGGCCTCATCACTGGACATACGCAAACGCGCACCGCCAATGGTGAACCCCTGATCGTAGAGCAACGCGCGGATCTGTCGGATCATCAGCACGTCCTGGCGCTGATAATACCGGCGATTCCCGCGTCGCTTGACCGGATTGAGTTGAGGGAACTCCTGCTCCCAATAACGCAAAACGTGCGGTTTCACCGCGCAGAGCTCGCTGACTTCACCAATGGTGAAGTAGCGTTTGCCTGGAATGGGCGGTAGCTCGTCGTTATGACTTGGTTCCAGCATAAGCCTCAACTCGGGCCTTCAACTTCTGCCCTGGACGAAAGGTGACCACACGGCGAGCCGTAATCGGGATTTCTTCTCCCGTCTTTGGATTTCGACCAGGCCGCTGGCGTTTATCGCGCAGATCGAAATTGCCAAAACCGGACAATTTGACCTGCTCGTTATCTTCCAGAGCGTGCCTGATTTCCTCAAAGAAAAGCTCTACCAGTTCCTTGGCTTCTCGTTTATTCAGGCCCAGCTCTTCATACAGCCGTTCGGCCATCTCAGCTTTCGTCAGAGCCCCCATACGCTACTTCCTTAACGTGGCGTTTAACCTTTCCTCGAGCGAGGTGAGGATTTTATGCGTCGTCGCATTCACCTCATCGTCATTAAGAGTGCGCGATGGATGCTGCCAGGTCAAGCCGACTGCAAGGCTTTTTCTATGTGGATCAATACCTTTACCCTGATACACGTCAAATAGCCTGAGGTCTGTGAGCCATTCGCCTGCATTTTCACGAATAACATCCAGTACGGCGGTGGCTGCAACGTCTTTGTCGGCCAGCAGCGCAAGGTCACGACGCACTTCAGGAAAGCGCGATAACTCGTGGAATTTAGGCATTTTGCCCAACGCCACTTCGGCCAAAACCAGCTCGAAGACGAAGACCGGACGGTCGAGACCGAGGGTTTTCGACAATTCAGGGTGGATGGCACCGACGTAACCAACCAGGCGACCTTCACGCTCGATGCGCGCGGTTTGGCCCGGGTGCAACGCAGGGTGTTTGCCCGGCACGAACGTGAACGAATCCAGTGCACCGGCAAAGCCCAGCACCGCTTCCACGTCGGCCTTGACGTCGAAGAAGTCCACGACATCGCGACCTTGTGCCCAGCCTTCCGGCAGACGGCTACCGCACACCACACCAGCGAGCATCGGCTCTTGCTTCAGGCCTTCCAGCTGACCGACGAAACGCAGGCCGCTTTCGAACAGACGGACGCGATCCTGTTGACGGTTCAGGTTGTGCTGAAGCGCCTTGACCAGACCTGGCCACAGGGACGAACGCATGGCGGCCATGTCGTTCGAAATCGGGTTGGCCAGCAGCAGCGGTTCCACACCTGGACTAAACAGCTCGAATTGTTTCGGATCGATGAAGCTGTAGGTGATCGCTTCCTGGTAACCCCGGGCCACCAGCAGACGGCGCAGTTCAGGCAGATCGCTACGGGCTTCAGCCTTGGCTTGCGGTGCCAGGCGGGCTTGCGGGTAGCGAACCGGCAGACGGTTGTAACCGTACAGACGGGCCAGCTCTTCGATCAGATCGACTTCCAGACTGATATCGAAGCGATGGCTTGGCACTTCTACACGCCACTGCCCTGCCCCATCGGCAGAAATTGTCAGACCCAAAGTGCTGAGCAGACGCTCGACTTCGGCCGAATCCATTTCCATACCCAGCATCTGAGTGATGCGTTGGGCACGCAGGGTGACCGGCGCAATCTTCGGCAGGTGCTGCTCGCTGACGGTTTCGATGATCGGGCCGGCTTCGCCGCCAGTGATTTCCAGCAGCAGGCCAGTGGCGCGCTCCATGGCTTCACGGGCCAGTTGCCAGTCCACGCCACGCTCGTAGCGGTGCGAGGCATCAGTGTGCAGGCCGTAGGAACGAGCCTTGCCAGCGACCACAATCTGGTCGAAAAACGCGCTTTCCAGGAACACATCACGGGTGGTCGCGGAAACACCACTGTGCTCGCCACCCATTACGCCAGCAATGGCCAGGGCACGGGAGTGGTCGGCAATCACCAGCGTATCGCTACGCAGGCTGACTTCCTGACCGTCGAGCAGCACCAGCTTCTCGCCCTCTTCCGCCATCCGTACCCGGATGCCACCATTGATTTCGGCGAGATCGAACGCGTGCAGCGGCTGCCCCAGTTCCAGCATCACGTAGTTAGTGATGTCGACCGCAGCGTCGATGCTGCGCACGTCGGCACGACGCAGACGTTCTACCATCCACAGCGGCGTAGGCCTGGACAGGTCGACGTTACGGATCACGCGACCCAGGTAACGCGGGCAAGCGGCCGGCACCAGCACTTCAACCGAACGCACTTCATCGTGCACGGCTGGCACGGCAGCAACGACTGGACGCGTCACTTCGACGGCGTACAGCGCGCCGACTTCACGGGCCAGGCCAGCCAGGGACAGGCAGTCGCCGCGGTTCGGGGTCAGGTCGACCTCGATGCTGGCGTCGTCCAGGCTCAGGTACTCACGAATGTCCTGACCCACCGGCGCATCGGCCGGCAATTCCATCAAGCCATCGTTGCCTTCACCGATTTGCAGCTCGGCTTGCGAGCACAGCATGCCGTTGGACTCAACGCCACGCAGTTTGGCTTTCTTGATTTTGAAGTCGCCTGGCAGTTCGGCACCGATCATGGCGAACGGAATCTTCAGGCCCGGGCGTACGTTTGGCGCTCCGCAAACTACCTGGAAGGTCTCCGAGCCATTGCTGACCTGGCAAACGCGCAGCTTGTCAGCGTCCGGGTGCTGCTCGGTGCTCAGCACTTCGCCGACGACCACGCCACTGAATTCACCGGCGGCCAGGGTAACGCTATCGACCTCAAGACCGGCCATCGACAGACGAGCAACCAGCTCGTCGCGACTTACCTGCGGGCTTACCCAGCCGCGCAGCCATTGTTCACTGAATTTCATCCTGCTCTCCTAAAGATTCGTTACGGGCGTGCGACCTAGCGAAATTGCGCAAGGAACCGCAAGTCGTTGTCGAAGAACAGGCGCAAGTCATTCACGCCGTAACGCAGCATGGCCAGACGCTCAACGCCCATGCCGAAGGCAAAGCCCGAGAACTCTTCCGGGTCGATCCCGGACATACGCAGCACATTCGGGTGAACCATGCCGCAGCCCATGACTTCCAGCCAGCCAGTCTGCTTGCAGACTCGGCAGCCTTTACCGCTGCACATCACGCATTCCATGTCGACTTCAGCGGATGGCTCGGTGAACGGGAAGAACGAAGGACGGAAACGCACTGCCAGTTCTTTTTCGAAGAACACGCGCAGGAATTCCTCGATGGTTCCTTTCAGGTCGGCGAAGTTGATATCGCGGTCGACCAACAGGCCTTCGACCTGGTGGAACATCGGGGAATGGGTGATATCCGAGTCGCAACGATACACACGGCCTGGGCAGACGATGCGGATCGGCGGCTGTTTCGATTCCATGGTGCGGACCTGTACCGGCGAGGTATGGGTGCGCAACAACATGTTCGCATTGAAATAGAAGGTGTCATGCATCGCACGGGCCGGGTGATGACCTGGGATGTTGAGCGCTTCAAAGTTGTGGTAATCGTCTTCGACCTCAGGGCCTTCGGCGATGCCGTAGCCAATGTGGGTGAAGAACTGTTCGATACGTTCCAGAGTACGGGTAACCGGATGCAGACCACCCGAGGTCTGGCCACGGCCAGGCAGGGTCACGTCAATGGACTCGGCGGAAAGTTTGGCGGCAAGATCCGCCTCTTCAAACAACGCCTTGCGCGCATTGAGAACCTCTGTGACACGCTCCTTGGCGACGTTGATCAGCGCACCGACCTGCGGGCGCTCTTCAGCCGGCAAACTCCCCAGGGTCTTCATCACCTGAGTCAGTTCGCCCTTCTTGCCAAGGTAGTGAACCCGGATTTGCTCCAGGGCATTGATATCTTCAGCGCTTTGCACAGCCTCTAGTGCTTGAGAGACCAGCGCATCCAGGTTTTCCATGTACAGACTCCAGATACAAAATAGGGGAAGAGCTTAAAGGCTCTTCCCCTATTTATGACGTTTAACACCTGGCCCCACAGAGGTGAGGCCGGGTGACTGTCGGGGGTACTTAAGCCAAGGTGGCTTTAGCTTTCTCGACAATCGCAGCAAACGCCGCTTTTTCGTTCACTGCCAGATCAGCCAGAACCTTACGGTCGATCTCGATGGACGCTTTTTTCAGGCCGGCGATGAAACGGCTGTAGGACAGACCGTTGATACGAGCACCAGCGTTGATACGAGCGATCCACAGAGCGCGGAACTGACGTTTTTTCTGACGACGGTCACGGTAGGCGTATTGGCCTGCCTTGATTACCGCTTGTTTAGCAACACGGAATACGCGTGAACGCGCGCCGTAGTAGCCTTTAGCAAGTTTCAGAATTTTTTTGTGACGCTTACGGGCAATGACGCCACGCTTTACACGAGCCATGAGTTACTTCCTCTAGTCTTGATCAAAATTAACGAAGGCGCAGCATGCGCTCGACTTTTGCCACGTCACACGGAGCCAGCAAGCTGCTCCCGCGTAGTTGACGCTTACGCTTGGTCGACATTTTGGTCAGGATGTGGCTCTTGAAAGCGTGCTTGTGCTTAATACCGTTAGCAGTTTTCAGAAACCGCTTAGCAGCACCACTTTTAGTCTTCATCTTTGGCATGTTCGGATACTCCGCATTCAGTTGATAAACATAACCACAAGGCCTGCCGTGCCCTGGTGATTACTTCTTCTTTTTCGGGGCGATGACCATAATCAGCTGGCGTCCTTCCATCTTAGGATGCTGTTCGACCGAACCGTATTCGAGCAGGTCACCTTCAACCCGCTTCAACAGTTCCATCCCCAGCTCCTGGTGGGCCATCTCACGACCGCGGAATCTTAACGATACCTTGGCCCTGTCCCCATCACTCAGGAAACGTACCAGGTTGCGCAGTTTTACCTGGTAATCCCCTTCCTCCGTCCCTGGACGAAACTTGATTTCTTTAACCTGAATCTGCTTCTGGTTCTTCTTCGCCGCAGCAATCTGCTTCTTCTTCTCGAAGATCGATTTACCGTAGTCCATCACACGACAGACCGGTGGTACTGCGTCGGCAGAAATCTCTACCAGATCGAGCTTGGCTTCCTCAGCAATACGAAGCGCTTCATCAATCGAGACGATGCCAATCTGCTCGCCGTCAGCGCCAATTAACCGAACCTCGCGTGCCGAGATATTCTCGTTGATCGGGGCCTTCGGTGCAGCTCGTTTATCTTGTCTCATTTCACGCTTAATAATAATTACTCCGAATCATGGCGACCACGCCGGGAAACCGCTTGAGCGAGAAATTCAGCGAATTGTGCGACCGGCATCGAGCCCAAGTCTGCACCTTCACGTGTCCGCACAGCGACAGTTTGCATTTCGACTTCCCGATCTCCAATAACCAAGAGATAAGGAACCTTGAGCAAAGTATGCTCGCGGATTTTAAAGCCGATCTTTTCATTTCTCAAGTCAGACTTGGCACGAAACCCGCTTTCAGACAGAGTTTTTTCCACGTCAAGGGCAAAATCTGCCTGTTTATCAGTGATATTGAGGATCACTGCCTGAGTGGGTGCCAGCCAGGCCGGGAAAGCGCCTTCGTAATGCTCGATCAAAATACCGATGAAACGCTCGAAGGAACCGAGAATTGCACGGTGCAGCATGACCGGGTGCTTGCGGCTGTTATCTTCCGAGACGTACTCGGCGCCCAAGCGGATTGGCAGGTTGAAATCGAGCTGCAATGTACCGCATTGCCATACTCGCCCCAGACAATCTTTCAACGAAAATTCGATCTTGGGACCGTAGAAGGCACCCTCGCCCGGCTGCAGATCATACGGCAATCCGGCGCTGTCGAGTGCGGCCGCCAATGCGCTTTCTGCGCGATCCCACAAATCGTCGGAACCTACACGCTTCTCGGGACGAGTCGACAGCTTCAGCTCGATGTCCTTGAAGCCGAAGTCTGCGTACACATCCAGCGTCAACTTGATGAACGCGGCGGATTCAGCCTGCATCTGCTCTTCAGTGCAGAAAATGTGCGCATCGTCCTGGGTGAAGCCACGCACGCGCATGATCCCGTGCAAAGCACCCGATGGCTCATTACGGTGGCAAGCACCGAATTCCGCCAGACGCATCGGCAACTCGCGGTAGCTTTTCAGGCCCTGATTGAACACCTGCACGTGGCACGGGCAGTTCATCGGCTTGATGGCGTAGTCGCGGTTCTCGGACTGGGTGGTGAACATGTTTTCGGCGTAGTTGGCCCAGTGACCGGACTTTTCCCACAGGGAACGATCGACCACTTGTGGAGTTTTGATCTCCAGATAACCGTTTTCACGCTGAACCTTGCGCATGTACTGCTCAAGCACCTGATACAGCGTCCAGCCGTTCGGGTGCCAGAAGACCATGCCCGGCGCTTCTTCCTGGGTGTGGAACAGGCCCAGACGCTTGCCGATCTTGCGGTGATCGCGCTTCTCGGCTTCTTCGATTCGCTGGATGTAGGCCGCCAGTTGCTTTTTGTCTGCCCAGGCCGTGCCGTAGATCCGCTGCAGCTGCTCGTTCTTGGCATCACCGCGCCAGTAAGCGCCAGACAGCTTGGTCAGCTTGAACGACTTGAGAAAGCGTGTATTCGGCACGTGCGGACCGCGGCACATGTCGACGTATTCTTCGTGGTAGTACAGGCCCATGGTCTGTTGATCGGGCATGTCTTCGACCAGGCGCAGCTTGTAATCTTCTTGACGCGCAGTGAACACGTCGATCACTTCAGCACGCGGGGTGACCTTCTTGATGACGTCGTAATCTTTTTCGATCAACTGCTGCATGCGCTGTTCGATCGCTGACATGTCGTCAGGCGTGAACGGACGCTCGTACGCGATATCGTAATAGAAGCCATCGTCGATCACGGGTCCGATAACCATTTTTGCAGTCGGATACAACTGCTTGACGGCATGACCGACCAAGTGAGCGCAAGAGTGGCGAATGATCTCCAGCCCCTCTTGATCCTTGGGCGTGATGATCTGCAGGCTGACATCGCCTTCGATGAGGTCGCTGGCGTCGACCAACTGACCGTTGACCTTGCCGGCCACGGTGGCTTTCGCCAGACCTGCACCAATGGATAGTGCAACATCGGCTACGGAAACCGGGTGATCGAATGAACGCTGACTGCCGTCGGGAAGAGTAATGGTGGGCATGGCGCCTCCTCTCCTAGTGGTGACCCCTACCAAAGGTCACGTGGGTTGGGATGAGCCAGTACAAGATCCGGTGGTATGCCTGCCTCACAGTGGCAGGAGCCCTAGGGCCAACCGTTTAACCGAACCAGAGTGACTGGAGTGAAACAAAAAACAGCTTTTGGCACGACTGAACGAGAATCGCTCGATCACTCGCAGATATTCAGGCGCGCATGCTAGCACAGATGTTCGACAACGATGCCTCGACTTGAGCTAAATCAGCGGCAATGAGGGAAATGAATAGCGCCAGTGAACTAGACGCGTCAAAAGCCCCTCAGATGCAGAGTGGACGTTGTGATACAGCCCCCTCATCCAAGGAGTATTCAAGCATGCGTCTTTATCGCTTACTCACTCTCGTCGCCCCCTTTGCACTGCTGCTGCCTTTGGGTGCACAAGCCGCCCAGGTCGCTTGGCCCGGTGGAGGACGCACTAAATTCACGAGCGATTGCACTGCCATGGCCAGCAAGGATCTCGGCAAGGCCGCTGCCCAGGCTCATTGCAACTGCGGCGCAGATACTGCCGAGAGAACACTCAAGCCGGCAGAAATGAAGGTACTCGACAGCCAGACCCCTGAAGGCAGTGCGGCACGGGCGAAATTACTGAAGGCCGTCGATGCGGCGTGCCCCAGAAAATAGATTCGACACCCGAGCAAATTTCTAAAAAACCAGCCAATTTCCAGCCTTTTCCCACAATTTATCCAGCAAAAATGGATTTTTTTAAGGGCGACGGAAATTGGCTGAAAGCCATATAAATCGGGGCTTTCAGGCACTTTAACGGACGACCGGAGCGTATTGCTTTCGTAAACAGTCTTGCGAAAGCGTTCTACATCCAAACATTTCGACTATGATAGCTCGGTGTGCCCAGTTGGCCTGAGCAGCACAGTACTACTGAAAAAATTATGTTCTTGGAGATACACCATGTCTAATCGCCAAACCGGCACCGTAAAATGGTTCAACGATGAAAAAGGCTTCGGCTTTATCACTCCTCAGGGTGGCGGTGACGACCTGTTCGTACACTTCAAAGCTATCGAAAGCGACGGTTTCAAAAGCCTGAAAGAAGGCCAGACCGTTTCCTTCGTGGCTGAGAAAGGCCAGAAGGGCATGCAAGCTGCTCAGGTTCGCGCGGAGTAATTCTCCCCGAACTAAAAAAACCCCGTCCATGTGACGGGGTTTTTTATGGACAAGAGAAAAGCGTCAATGCCTTCAGCCACAGTTGACGCGAGTGATGGTTGAGCTGTCATCTGCATTCAGATTCAAGCGATCCGAACGGTACTCAAGGGTCACCATATCAGTGGGTTTAAGTAACCTTACATCCCGTGCACCCGCCTTGACCCGAGCCTGCTCCACCAGCTCTGCCGATGCCTTTTTGCCCACGACAAATTCCGCTGCGGCTGCATTGCAGCTGCTATGCCCTGTTTCGGCCGCCGGGGCTTGAGGGGGCTCAGACTTACTGCTGCACCCAGCCAGCACGACTGCCGCGATGACGAAACCCAACGATGCAAACTTCCAGGGCATATACAACCTCCTTTCCAAATAAACGTTAGCCAGTACTTGTGCGACAGCTGTTCGACGCTTTCGTTGCAACCGCTGCCCAACACCTGCCAGAGCAGCGGGAGTCTGCCCCAGTCGACCAAAAGACGCGCAGCCAAATCGTGTCAAAACGTTTTCAATACACATCCACATAATCAAAGCGCGGGTTAGCCCAGTTATCCTTGAGCGCATTGAATATCTGCATGACCCACACCCCATCACTGGCCGCCACCGGCCCAACGCAGCCAGAGCCTGCCGACCAAGTCTCCAGGCGAAATAGCAGCCCGTCTACGGCAACCCCACCCACGGCCCCCGAAGAAATATAGGCGACACCGGCTTTGGTCACGCGCAGCTGGTTATGGACATCATCATTGGCCGAGGCAATCAGTTGGCGCACAGCATCAAGCGTGAAGCTAACGGGGTTGTTCAGATCGATTTGCACATCGGTGCCCTCGGAAAAATTGCCGGCAAGTTTGACATGAGCGTCACTTCATTCCTAAGTCGCAGTGCCAAATGATGGTCAAAATGGTTTACTGGCCCGCCTTGGCGCAACCGCTCGACGGCGGCTACACGTACACTTTGGCTTTTTCTTCGGACAAGACGAGACATAAATGGCAATCGTATCCATCGATGCTGACATCAAGGCCAAATGGTCTCAGGGACAATGCTCTTACAGCCCGGGTAGCCCGGAAGAACTGGCGATCATTGGGATAGACCTGCTAGTCAAGGAACTGGGCACGACAGGCGCTCAGGCATTCATCAGCCAGATTCTCGAAAAATACCCGACCGACCATCAAGGCGCCAATAGTCGCGAGTGAGGTCTGAAAGCGCCTACTTCAAGCGACCCAAACGCGCAGTCAGCAGAGCGAAGAAGCCTTGAGCATCGCCGTTTTCGATCCAGAACACGTTCTTGTCTTGCTTGAGCGTGTCGTACCAATCGGCAAGGGTCTGACCGAATGTAATGCCTTCGCGAGTATCGATGGCCATATTGATCTGCTTGCCGCTAAACAGCTCAGGCTTGAGCAGGTAAGCGATCACACTGGCGTCATGCACCGGCCCGCCTGGCAATCCGTAATGCACCATGTCTGCTTTGACGTACTCATTAAGAATGTCGCCGACCAGCTTGCCCGCCTGATTGTTCAAGGCCGCGATCTGCTTGAGCCGTTGCTCGCTGGTGAGGATTTTATGGGTTACATCCAGCGGGACGTAGGTCAGCTTGACGCCGCTGGCGAGCACGATTTGCGCAGCATGAGGATCTGCAAAAATGTTGAACTCGGCCACCGGGGTCATATTGCCGCCGTTGAAGTGCGCACCGCCCATGACCACCACTTCGTTGATGCCCTGAGTGATTTCCGGCGCCTGCACCAACGCCAGCGCCAGGTTGGTCTGCGGCCCGAGCAACGCCAGGGTAATGCTGTGCGACGCGGCTTTACTCAAGGTTTCAATCAGGTAATCCACCGCATTGCCCTTGGCCAGCCCCACCTTCGGCTCGTGCACGGCAACACCCGGCAAACCTTCCTGACCGTGCACGTTCTCGGCATAGATCGGCGCGCGCACTAAAGGTTTTGGCGCCCCGGCGTAGACCGGTACTTCTTCACGCCCGGCCCACTCGCGTGCCAGTCGGGCATTGCGTGAAGTTTTGTCCAGACGCACATTGCCAGCCACAGTGGTGATCGCCAGCACGTTCAACTCTTCAGGTGATGCAAGGGCCAGCAGTAACGCCACAACGTCGTCGGCTCCCGGATCGGTGTCGATGATCAGGTCGCGCTTTTCGGTGGCCTGAACGGCAGTAGCGCTGAGTAAGGACACAAACATCACCCTTCGTAGTAGTTGTTGCAGGTAGGAGGTATAGCGTGGCTCTGCGAAACGCAGGCTCCTAGAAAGTAACGCCAGCGATCAGAGCAATATTGGTGTAAGGCTGATATTCGCCCGTCCGCACAATGGCCCGAGCCTTACGACTCAGGCCTTTCAGTTCGTCATGACTGACAAGACGCTGCTGGCCCAACTCGCCTTGCAAGTTCAAACCTTCGACGATCACCAACGCCGGCGGCTGTTTGAGCAACATTTCTTCAGCCAGCACATGGCTCTCGACTTGCATTTCCGTGAGGACGACCCGCAGTACGCTGGCAAAGTCGGGCATACCTTGCGTCAACGCCAGATCGATCAGCTCGACGCCGGGCGGCACGGGCATCCCGGCATCGACGATCATCACGATATCGCCATGCCCCAGCGAGGCAATCACTCGCGACAGGGCAATATTGAGTAGCGGTGTCTTTTTCATGGCTGATGGAAATCCTGTACGTCGTTAAGGCTCGGAATAGAGGGCTGGGCTCCTGCACGAGTGACCGACAGCGCGGCTGCAATCTGACCAAACCTGATCGCCTCAGTCTCACTCTTGCCCTGCGCCAACGCAGCAGCGAAGCCACCGACAAAAGTGTCGCCCGCAGCAGTGGTGTCCACTGGTTGAACCCGCGGCGCCGGAAAATGCTCTAAGCGCTGGCCGTCAGCGAACAGCGAGCCCAGGGCGCCCAAGGTAATGATGACTTTCGCGGCGCCCGCCTCTAGCAACTTCGTCGCTGCCGCTTCGGCTGACACCAGCGAATCTACGGGCAGGCCGCTCAGCATGGCCGCTTCGCTTTCGTTGGGAATCAGATAATCGATCATCGGATACCAGGCGGCTGGCAACGGCGCACTGGCCGGCGCTGGGTTGAGGATGACAGTCCTGCCCAGTTCACGACCGCGTTTGAGGGTGTAAGCGACGGTTTCCATCGGCACTTCAAGCTGACAGATGATCACATCGGCTTCAGCCAGCTTCGCATCAAAGGTTGCAACGACGTCGGGCATCAGCCGACCGTTACCCCCGGCAACAATGACAATCGCGTTCTGACTGCTGGCATCGACCACGATCAGCGCGACGCCACTGGAGACACCGGCAACCGACGTCACGGCCTGGCAATCGACTTGCTCGGCCACCAAGGCCGCACGCAATTGCTCGCCGTAGGCGTCATCACCCACGCAGCCAACCATCGCGACCCTCGCGCCCAGACGTGCGGCGGCCACGGCCTGATTGGCGCCCTTGCCTCCCGGCACGGTGGTGAACGACTCGCCCGCCAGGGTTTCCCCAGCGCGAGGCAGGCGCTCGGCACGGGTGACCAGGTCCATATTCAAGCTGCCCACTACCACTACTTTTGCTTGCATGCGTCAGCACTCTTTAATCTGTTTCAGCGTTATCTGTTTCAGCGAAAGGCGTTGAAAACACTGGTCGGCGGCGCCGTGGACTCGCGCAGGACAATACTGGGCGTCACTATCCGCTGCTCGACAGCCATGGCGGCCGGCGCAGCGATGCGCCGCAACAGCATCTCGGCGGCCATTTCACCCAATTGCAGGATCGACTGACCGACAGTGGTCAGTGCCGGATACACGTAGCGACTCATCTGGATATCGTCAAAGCCAATGACCGACAAATCGCTGGGCACACGGATGTTGCGCTCGGCGGCGGCACGCAGCACGCCGATGCCAATCATGTCGTTGCCGGCAAATATCGCCGTGGGCCGGTTCCGCTCCAGAAGCCCGACCGCCGCCTGATATCCCCCGGGGCTGGTGAAATCGCTTTCCACCACCCACTCCTCCGGCACCGGCACTTGCGCCTCACGCATGGCGCGGCGATAACCTGCCAGGCGCATTTGCGCCACACTGGTTTGCGCCGGCCCACAGATGCAGGCGATATGGCGATGACCCAGCTCCAACAAATGACAGGTCGCCAGGTACGCCCCCAGCTCATGATCGATGCGCACCAGATCGGCGACAATGCCTTCCAGATCGCGGTCGACGATCACCATCGGCGTGCGCACGGCAGCCAGTCCCTCGGCCAGACAGGCGTCGCCGCCCACTGAGGAGACGATCAGGCCATCGACGCGCTTCTCCAACAGCACACGCAGGTAACTGCGCTGTTTTTCCGGGTTATCGTCGGAGTTGCACAAAATCACGCAAAACCCATTGCGCTCGCAACAGTCTTCGATGCCCCGCGCCAGTTCGGCAAAATACGGGTTGATGCCGTTAGGAATCAGCAGACCGATAGTCAAGGTCGCCCTGGCCTTCAGTGATCGGGCGACGGCGCTGGGCACGTAATCAAGCGCAACGATTGCTGCTTCAACCTTCAAGCGGACTTCATCGCTGACCGGACGCGTCTTGTTCAGCACATGGGACACCGTCGTGTAGGAGATACCTGCCAGCGCGGCTACATCCTTGATTGTGGACATATCAAGCCTGCCGACGCGCGCGGTTGCTGCGGTAAGTATCGAGCACCACCGCGACGACGATCACCGCGCCCGTGATGATGCGTTTGGTCGGCTCGGTCGCTCCGATCTGCGCCAAGCCGGCCGCAAGCACCGAGATAATCAACACGCCGAAGAACGTGCTGATCACCGAACCACGGCCGCCCATCAGGCTGGTACCACCGATGACCACTGCGGCAATCACCTGCAATTCCAGACCGGAGCCAGCGTTAGGGTCTGCCGCTTCCAGACGCGAAATCTGAAACAGCGCAGCGACCCCGGCCAACAACCCCATCAGTGAAAACACCAGAATCTTGTAGGGTTTGGGATTGATACCGGCCAAACGAACCGCTTCTTCATTGGTGCCGATACCGATCAGATAACGGCCGAATACGGTACGGGTCAGCACCGCCTGGGCGACGAATATGATCAGCAGCGCAATGATGAACGATGGCGAAATTCCAAAAGCGATCGGGTTCGATAACCAGGCGAAGGCGTCACCGATATAAGCGGTTCGCGATCCCGTCATCTGATACGCAACACCTCGGGCCATTTCCAGGACGCCGAGGGAGACGATGAACGATGGGATGCGCCAGGCCACCGTGATCGACCCCGTAATGGTGCCCGCGACAGCCGCGCAGAACATCCCGAGTAACGCTGCCGGCATAACGCCCCAACCCCAGCCGAGGATCGCCACGCTGACGGTCGACGCTGCCAGCGCCAGAACCGAACCGACCGACAAGTCGATGCCGCCGATGATCAGCACGAAGGTCATGCCCACCGCCAGCACCATCAAATCCGGAATCTGGTTGGCCAGCGTGCTGAACGTCTCGTAAGACAGAAAATGATCACTGAGCGCGGAGAACAGCACAATCATGGCGAGTAACGCGCCAGCCAGCCCGAGGTAAGTGCCGAGACCGTAATAATTGCCGCTGCGCTTACCCGCCGAAGGCAGGGCCTTGCTGGTGTTAGTCGTGGTGATGGAGGTTTTCATGAGTCGTTCCTGGGCGCGGCTTCGGTCAGCAGCGCATCACGTTTTTGATAGCCGGCAAACGCGGCGGCAAGCAATTCATCCTGAGTCCAGGTTTCGCGCTCGAAGGTGTCGATCAAACGCCCGGCAGACAGCACGCCGATGCGATCACAGATCAGCATCAGTTCACGCAGATCACTGGACACCACCACCAGCGCCCTGCCCTGGCGCGTCAATTCACCCAGCAGTGCGTAAATATCGAATTTGGCACCGACATCGATGCCTCGGGTCGGCTCGTCGAACAGCATCACCGTGCAGTCACGCTCCAGCCAACGGCCGATCACGACTTTTTGCTGATTGCCACCGGACAACTCGGACACCAACTGAGTCGGGCTTGAGCTGCGAATCCGCATGGCATCGACCTGACGCTGAGCCAGGCGCATTTCGTCGCGACTATTGACCACACCGCCTTTGGAGATCACCTGCATATTGCCCAGCGCGATATTGGCGCTGATCGATTGCGTCAGCAGCAAACCTTCGCCCTTGCGATCCTCGGTAATCAACGCAATGCCTTGATTGACGGCATCGACTGGCGAGCGAATGGTCACCGGTCGCAGCGGATGGCCAATCTCGATGCTGCCCGTATCGGCCATGTCGGCACCATAGATCAGGCGCAAAAGCTCGGTGCGCCCGGCGCCGATCAATCCGGAAATACCGAAAATCTCGCCACTGCGTACTTCGAACGACACATCACAGACCTTATCCGCACGCCCCAGCCCTTTGACCGACAGGGCAACGTCGCCAATCTGACGCGGACCAAGGTCGATCTGCTCGCCCAATTCACGCCCGACCATCAACGTGACTAATTGTTGGCTGCTGTAATTGGCCATCGGCTCGACGCACACCAACTGGCCGTCGCGCAGCACCGCAATGCGCTGCGCGACCCGCGCCAGCTCTTCCAGCCGATGGGAGATGTAAATGATCGAGACGCCCCGTGCCTGCAGACGAGTGATCTGTTCAAACAGCATCTCGACTTCGCGCGACGTCAACATCGCGGTCGGCTCGTCGAGAATCAGTACATGGCAGTCGCCTATCAGGTTGCGGGCGATCTCGACCATCTGTTGATGGCCGATCCCCAGCTCGCTGACCAGCGTGTCCGGGTCGATGGCATCCAGACCGACCTGAGCCATGGCCTTAATAGCATCGGCGCGCAGTTGCTTGCGATTGATCCAGCCTGCGCGACTCGGCAGATTATCCAGGAACAGGTTTTCCGCCACCGACAGCGTGGGCAGCAGGTTCAACTCCTGCATGACCATGCGAATGCCGAGCTGTTCCGCCTGGGTTCTGCTGGCGGGCTCGTAGGCCTGCCCCTGAAATTGCATCTGTCCGGTAGTCGGCGACACCAGGCCGCCGATGATTTTCGACAGTGTGCTTTTACCGGCGCCATTTTCGCCGGTCAGGGCCAGTACTTCGCCCCGCAGCAGCGTCAGATCGATGTTGCCGAGAACAGGCTGGGCGTAGGTTTTACCGATGCCGCTGACAGATAGAACAGCCGCCTGAGCAGACGCTGACATAGAAATCTCCAGGCGCCCGCCGCTATGAGCGGGCGCTGTTATGCCGAAAAACTACTTCTTGATGACCAGTTCAACCGGGGTTTCGATCACACCGTTGGTGGCGCCATCGATTTTCTCACCCTTGATCATTTTCAGCGCGGCCTGGATACCGAACACTGCCTGTTTGGCGGCGAACTGGTCTGCGGTGGCCAGTACACGACCGTCCTGCAGCATTGGCTTGATGGCGTTGATGTTGTCGTAGCCAACCACTTTCACCTTGCCGGCTTTACCCGCAGCGCGGACTGCCGACACGGCGCCCAACGCCATGCTGTCGTTGCCGGCCAGCAATGCCTTGAGGTTCGGGTATTCGTTGAGCATGGCTGACGCTACGGCGTTGCCTTTGTCGATCTCCCAGTTACCGGACTGCGTGGAGACGATCTTCATCTGCGCAGCGTCCATGGCATCTTTGAAGCCCGCTGTGCGTTGCTGAGCATTGGTGGTGGTCGAGACACCTTCAATGATGCCGACCTCATCGCCCGCCTTCAGTTGTTTGGCCAGGTACTCACCCACCAGACGCGAACCTTTGCGGTTGTCCGGACCTACGAACGGCACGCTGATATTTTTGCTTTTCAGCACATCGACGTCGAGCTGGTTATCAATGTTGATCACCGTGATACCCGCATCCATGGCCTTCTTGATCACCGGTACCAATGCTTTGGAATCGGCCGGGGCAATCACCAGTGCATTGACCTTGCTGGCGATCATTTGCTCGACGATACGGATCTGGGCGCTGGTGTCCGATTCATCCTTGATGCCATTGGAGATCAGATCGAAGTCAGCCGCGTGGTCTTTCTGGTAGGCCTTGGCGCCATCTTCCATGGTCAGGAAGAATTCATTGGCCAATGACTTCATCACCAGAGCGACTTTGGGTTTGTCAGGGGTTTGAGCGTGCGCAGCAGAAAGCGGCAGGACCGCAGAGGCAACGGTGAGCATAGCGACAGCTAGAAGACGAGCAGCGAATGGCAGCTTCATGAGTTCACTCCGATCTTATGATTATTTTTGGCACAGAATGC
Source organism: Pseudomonas sp. ASL3 (assembly GCF_056680425.1). NCBI lineage: Bacteria > Pseudomonadati > Pseudomonadota > Gammaproteobacteria > Pseudomonadales > Pseudomonadaceae > Pseudomonas > Pseudomonas sp. ASL3. The sequence continues at coordinate 3,180,829 of NZ_CM155281.1, forward strand.
GGCGGACGCAAACGTTTGCGTGAATGAACTATGAGAACGGCCATGACATTTGTCAACTGGACTTGGCGTCATCATACGAGGGAATGAGGCAGCGAACAGCCGTCTCGAATCAATAAATACCAGAGGTTGCCAAATAGCCACGGCCCTCGCCCTGGAACGCCCTTGTGCATTTTTCGGATACCCGAACAGGAAATCCCCCCAATGTTCGGAAAACCGGACACCAGCAATTCTCACTCTCAACTTAAATAGTTTCAAATCAATAACTTAAGCAAAAAAAGAGTACGCACTCTGAATGGTATAGATCATGCACTTCTTTAGCGTGGCCAGGGGCAGGCGAGCCTGTCACTGGTCTTTCCAAGGTGTATCAGCACCCTCATAACAAGAGAGATAAAAATATTGAAAACTGCATTACACACCTTCGTACCCTGCGCTCTTGCGCTACTGCTTCTGTTACCTGCTGGCGTTTCAGCCAAAGAAGTCGAGCAACAACAAAAGCTCGCCAATGTCGTCATCCTCGCCACGGGCGGCACTATCGCAGGTGCTGGCGCGAGCACTGCCAACAGCGCGACTTACAAGGCGGCCAAGGTCGGCGTTGAACAGCTGATCGCCAGCGTGCCGGAATTGGCCACACTGGCCAACGTCCGCGGCGAACAAGTCATGCAAATCGCCTCGGAAAGCATCACTAACGAAAACCTGCTGCAACTGGGCAAGCGCGTCGCTGAACTGGCCGACAGCAAAGACGTGGACGGCATCGTGATCACCCACGGTACCGACACCCTGGAAGAAACGGCCTACTTCCTCGATCTGGTAGAGAAAACCGACAAACCCATCGTCGTCGTAGGCTCCATGCGCCCAGGCACAGCGATGTCTGCCGATGGCATGCTGAACCTGTACAACGCCGTTGCCGTTGCGAGCAGCAAAGAGTCTCGTGGTAAAGGTGTACTGGTCACCATGAACGACGAAATCCAGTCCGGCCGCGATGTGAGCAAGATGGTCAATCTCAAGACCGAAGCCTTTAAAAGCCCCTGGGGCCCTCTAGGTATGGTGGTCGAAGGCAAGTCCTACTGGTTCCGCTTGCCCGCCAAGCGTCACACCATGGATTCGGAGTTCGACATCAAGCAGATCAATACCCTGCCTAAGGTCGATATTGCCTACTCCTATGGCAATGTCTCGGACACTGCTTATAAAGCACTGGCTCAGGCAGGCGCCAAGGCGATCATTCACGCTGGCACTGGCAACGGTTCGGTATCGTCCAACCTCGTACCGACCCTGCAGGCCTTGCACAAGGACGGCGTGCAGATCATTCGTTCATCCCACGTCAATGGCGGCGGTTTCGTACTGCGCAACGCAGAACAACCTGACGACAAATACGATTGGGTGGTCGCCCATGACCTGAACCCACAGAAAGCCCGCATTCTGACGATGGTCGCACTGACCAAGACTAACGACAGCAAAGAGCTGCAGCGGATCTTCTGGGAATATTAATTGTCCGAGCACCTGCCCGCTCCAGCGGGTGGGTAGGTGCAACTCAGCAATCGAACAGGCAGTTGCGAAAAATCCCACCTTGAAATACTGTATGCACGTACAGCTAATCAAGGATTTCTCCGTGGCAAACACTACAGCAGCATCAGCCCCCAGTTCCTACGAACGACTCGGCGTACGAATTCAGAAAATAATCAATTCACCTACCGCGCAAAAGGCCAGGACCGCACTGATCCTTCGCTTGGCCGATGAGCTGGAAGATGAGTGGAATCAACTGCTCGAAGAAATAGCCGAGAACGACAACGTCACCCTCGCCTACCGTGATGACGGTGGCGTGCAAATATTCTGGACCGTGCCGAAGGAAGATTGACGGCATGATTGTTCGAATAATTGCCCTGCTGATCCTGAGCTTCTCGATCACTGCACACGCCGATGCGCCCCGCACCTTCAGTGAAGCGAAAAAAGTTGCCTGGGGCCTGTATGCGCCACAGTCAACGGAGTTCTATTGCGGCTGTAAATACAGCGGCAACCGGGTCAATCTTTCCGCGTGCGGTTATGTTCCGCGTAAAAATGCCAAACGTGCCCAACGCATTGAGTGGGAGCACATTGTGCCTGCCTGGCAAATCGGCCATTTACGCCAATGTTGGCAAAACGGCGGGCGAAAGAATTGCACGAAAAAAGACCCGATCTACCAACGCGCCGAAGCTGATCTGCATAATCTGGTGCCAAGCATTGGTGAGGTGAATGGTGACCGGAATAACTTCAGCTTTGGCTGGCTTCCGGTTCAGACGGGCCAATATGGCGCTTGCCTGACCCAGGTGGACTTCAAGGCAAAGAAGGTCATGCCGCGTCCGTCAATTCGAGGAATGATCGCCCGGACCTATTTCTATATGAGCAAGCAATACGGCCTGCCTTTGTCGAAACAGGATCGTCAGCTCTATGAAGCCTGGAACAAAACTTACCCGGTCGAGAACTGGGAGAGTCAGCGCAACCAACGCGTGGCGTGCGTGATGGGTCGAGGCAATGACTTCGTCGGCGCCGTGAACTTGAAAACCTGTACATAACGTTGGATGACGCAAAAAACAAAAAGCCCGGCACTTGAAAAAGTGACGGGCTTTTTGTTGGGCCAGACAACGTCTTATGACGCGTCAGCCGCATCCTCTTCTGCCTGGATGCGCAAGGAACGCTGGATCATCAACTCAGACGCGTAATCGGCCGCCAGCTCGGCAGCATCAAGCGGCTCGATAGCGCCACGACTGATCAACCCGGTCAGAGCAGAGGCGGCAAACATATCCCAAATGTCTTGTTCATCATCAAGCAGTGACATGCGTACTTCCTCGTATGAATGGAGACGGCACTGTAACACCAGACGCCATGCTTCACCGTCTGACTTACGCTCCGGTCACGCCAAAAGCGCCAGGCACCTCACCCGTTTCCGCACGTCGAAGGCAAAAGGCCACTCATCGGAGAGGTGTCCAAAATAGTTTAAAACGGTGCAATTCTTCTGGCGGCAAGAAGTCCCAACCAAGGCATCGGGAATACATCCAGCGAGCGGAGGGGCAATGATGAGTCATCTGAAAGCATTTGAGATCCACTATCACTTCAAGGGAGAGCATCGGCACTTTTGTCATCAGGCTCTGCATCTGTGTGAGAGCGATGCATTGCTCTTCGCGACTCTGCACGCTGGAGTGGGCAGCATCAGCGGGCATGTTGCCGCCGGCCCGGTTCGACTGGCAATTCAGCATGCCGAAGGACTCGGCGTCACCAAAGTTCAGTGGAAACAATCCAGCTAGATAATAGTGTTCTCCCTGCGCGATGCGCGCCTTGATCATCCTTGAGCCAGTCAAGACTGCATCGCATCAGGGGAACGTGCGGCAGACTACAGACCCTGTCGAACCGTCGTCACCCCGAAATTGTGACTTGATTAGTCTGCCGCCGCGCCTGACGTCGTACGACAGATCAGATGGGCGCGTATTCGCCTGTGCCGTCAGGCCATGGCGTCAGCAGTTCAAACCCGGTCGACGTTACCGCGACCATGTGCTCCCATTGCGCGGAAAGAGATTGATCGCGCGTCAGCACAGTCCAGCCATCGGGCAACACTTTAGTCCCAGGCTTGCCGGCATTGATCATCGGCTCAATGGTGAAGACCATGCCCGGCTGAAGCTTCAACCCTTGCCGTGGACTACCGTAATGCAGTACCTGCGGTTCTTCATGGTAGTTGCGGCCAATGCCGTGTCCGCAGTAATCACGCACGACACTGAAGCCCTCCCTGTGCGCCACTGTCTGAATGGCATGACCGATATCGCCCAAGGTCGCTCCGGGCCGAACCGCATGAATACCGGCACGAGTTGCCTCGTAAGTGGTATGCACCAGGCGCTTCGCGGTAGGGCTGACATCACCCACGAAATACATCCTGCTGGTATCACCAAACCAGCCATCTTTGATCACGGCCACATCAATATTGACGATGTCCCCGTCCTTGAGAATGTCCGATGACGACGGAATCCCGTGACAGACCACGGTGTTCGGTGAAATACAGGTGGTTTTGGTGAAGCCGTGGTAGCCGACGTTCGCCGGAATGACCTTCAACTCATTAACGATATAGGCGTTACAAATATCATCCAGAGCCTCGGTGCTGACCCCGGCGCTGACATGGCTGCCGATCATGGCCAGCACATCCGCGGCCAACCTTCCGGCGATCCGCAGCTGGACCAGATCCTCTTCAGTCTTGATGCTGACACCCGCACTCATTGCAACGCCTCCTGCGTATCACCCGTCGCGGGTGAAATATCGAATGAAGTCACTGTCAAAACAGTACCACCTGCATGCTCGGCACGAATGAGCAATTGGCAGATTTCACTGTAATTCAGCGCCGGATGCAGCTCAGCCAGCATGCCAACCTTCATCCAATGCTCGGCTTGAGCATTGATGGAGCGGCTCAGCGCTGCACTGGCGGACCGGGCATTGGCGTGCATGTGTTCCGAAATTTTCACCAGACCCACGATTTCACCTCACAATTGATATACGAAGCATATACGCTTCATATATCAGCGATCAAGAATGAGGGGGGGATGAGAAAAGGAATCGCGAGGTAATCGAGGGTGACCGCAAACAGAGCACGCCGTTATGCTGTTATTCAGTCAGGCATTCCGACAACGAGAGTGCTAACTGGCTGATCGCTTCCTGGTCCACTTCCGTCAGAGCACGGTAATGAGTGATGACAGTTCTTTCCGCGTCAGTGAGGCTTTCGATTCGTAACGGTGTGCGGTGGCCGGAAAGAAGATAAAGCACATCCACCCCCTTGAAGCCCAGTGCCGCCAGATAATCTGATCGCGGGGTACGCTCACCGCTTTCGTATTTACCCTGCGCGTTGGCCTCTACACCGCCAATGGCAGCAAATTCCTGTTGAGAAAGCCCTAGGGTCTTCCGCTCTTCTTTCAACCGCGAACCAAGATGATTCATTTGGATTCACCTAAAGAGGAATGTCACTCATAACCATACGCTCACTTTGCTTCCGTCGTTGAATAATCAGGGTGGTCGGCACGTTTCTGGAGAGCCTCTGGCCAACCAAACCGACTCGAAAGCTGCGAATTCTTCTTCATAACTGAGGCATCACTTGAGCCCATTCAGAGGGTAAGCAGCGGAACGGAATACCTGACCGCCCCGCCAGACAAACCTCAGCGGTGATATTCCTGGCCTCCAGGATCACCGGCGAAGGAACGGCCGTGCTCATGGTGGTCATGCCAATACGGCCAACAACCACCCAATAAAAGCAAACCTGACAGGACCAGAAGCAATAACGCAGTGCGTTTCATTTGATCGCTCTCCAAACCAACGGGCCGAGTCCGAGCGAAGAGTCATTCTCTGCGACGCATCGTTCTCAATATTGACCTGCCGTCCTTGTAGAAGAATTTCACTTGCCACCGATAGTGGCATCAATGACCAAATCGGCCGCTATCTGTAGTGTTAGGACAACGAGATCTGCCCTTGCGTTCGGCATCTATCACGGCAAATTTTGGCTCTCGATCCCCCAGCAGGTTCTTCAGCCCGGACAGTTCTTGCTCTGCCAGCTTCTGTTGAACCTACAGAAATGAAACCAGCTTCTGCTTATCAAGCGCCTTGCCGGTGCAATCTCTGTACGTGATGTTGATCTTCTCTTCCGCCACATCCATTTGGCCCATTGCGTAGCCGACAAATGTCTTTATATGGTCGTAAAGCGAGTCGTCGTTACACATATCCATTAAAACAGTACGCGCATGTTTAACATTTGCCAGCGCCTGATACGCCTCTTTCACAGAGTTGAACAAGTCCTTGTCGAGCACCGCCAGATCGATAACCGCCCTGTCAAAAACCGAAAAATGAAAAGGCCAAAGCGGCGTGCTTTGCTTTCCATTCATCCTCTCAACCACGATGTAGCTCGAGCCACTAAAGGATTTTTCTAGCAGAATCTTCTCGAATTGGTCCTGCAGAGCCCCCAGCACATCGCGCATCGATCTGATCGACCATGCGTTCTTCAGCATCTCCTCGGCCACCAGCATCTTGTAAGCGGCAATCTTGCGGATTTTTTCATTTCGACGCTTGCCAAACTCAATAAGCTCTTTGGCGATAAAAATACAAATCGCAATCGTCGCTGTTAGGGGAAACAGCGACGTCATCGTATTCATGACATCGGGCATTCACAGAGCTCCTGACTACCCAGCAACACCGCCCTTGAGGCATGACCCGGCCGCCCAAAAAAGGGTGTCCTAAGGCATTTTCATGCCCAGAACGTGGGCATCAAGACACGACCAGACCACTATCAGGACAGCCAATCAGCGGTGCCTCATGAGGTTCGGTCTGCCGCTGCCCACGAATCCAGGCCCGCGCTTTCTCGATATCAAAGGACAGACTTTTGGTTTTCATTTCAGCGAACAACGCACCGCTTACCCGGTAGTGGCCGCAATCAGGGCAGTGCAATTCCACCCAATCACCCATGGTCTTGATGCGCTGCGCTCCGGCATTACAAATCAAGCAGTTCATACCCCATCCCTTCATTCGTAACTTCTAAACTGTAGCCTGCAATTTGCCGGGGAGGGATCTGCAGTTCATACCCCTTCCCCGTCAAGGTTCGACACCACTGGTGCAATAGCTTCGAGCGTTGTCAGATTCAGCAGCGTGAAATACCCCCTGCCATCCGAGCGCCAGCCACCGGTATCGATGTGAAAAACATTGCCCAACCGCGCAGGCTCGCGCAAAGGGGTGTGGCCAACAACCATGGCGCGCACATCAGGGATACCGCTGAAATCGCTGGTCTGAAGGCGCTCACGCGACCATTGGCAATATTCCTTGACCGCCTCCAAACCCGGAAAATCCCCGAGCAAGGTTTCACGAAGCAATTCCCAGGTGGGTAGAGGACAGTCGGCATGCACTATGCCGATCAGCCCAGGCAGTGTGTCGACCTCGATCGCTATGGGCATCTCCGCAAAATGAGCTGCGAACCTCTGCTGATCACTGGGGGCAAGCCTGAGAAACCAGGTGCCGCCGCTGGCCCTATACATCTGATAATCAAGATTCTGGTACTGGACATGCTGAATAGCCAAAGCCTCATGATTGCCCTGGACCGCAAAAAACCACGGTTTAGCCAGCCAATCGAGTGACAGCTTACTTTCCGGCCCGCGATCAACCAAGTCACCGACGCTGAACAGGCGATCGACCGTCGGATCAAAGTCGGCACTGTCCAATGCAGCTTGCAGCCGAGTGAAATGCCCATGGATATCACCCACGGCGAAGTCGCAGCCGTCCGTGTTTCTTTCAAAATGCTTGAACTTGCTCACGCCGCTCTCCTCCCTTCGCCGATCAACTTCATCGTGGCACAGACAGGCCCGGGCGTGCTGAAATCGTAAGGCTTAATGTGGATGCCGCAGGCTCCGGTCATCCGAGAATGACCGAGGATTCCCAGGCTGAACATGGGTCCAATGATGTGGCCTGGATGACCGCCGTTCAGGGCTTGAGCGGGAACTCTTCATCCAGCTCTGACAGGCTTTTCCCGTCATCTGGATGCTTCCAGTCTTGCGGAGGAGGATTTTCGCCTTCGGTAGCTGAGTCTTCAACGTCAGGGTCGGGGACCGGACTCGATGGATCAGGAGATTGAGCGCCGCCCTGGTTTTTTGGATCGGTACCCATACGCACCTCTCTATCTGTGATCTATGGATCGTAAAAGTAATGATCCTGATAGTTGGAGAGTATGCATATTTGCTCGTTCAATCCAGCAGACGACTGGCAGGAAGAAAAAGCCAGCGCCTGGCTGGGCTGAACGCCTCGGCAGACCGAGGCTAGAAGCTCGGCAGGTCCTTGATGGTTCTGACCGGACCGTCACGCACTTCTATCTCGACCGTCACGTGGCCATCAGCAAGGGGCTTAAGCAATAGCCTCCCTCCGAGAACCGGTCGTCCTTCGGAAGGAAAGAGTGTGTCGATAATGTCGCCGTCATCGATGGATGCAACAACCGCCGAAATTGGCACAACCTCTTGCTCGCCAGTGGCGTGGGTTTCATCTCCAGTGTATGGCGCCCACTTGAGGAACTCGACATCACCATCCGCGTTCGTGCGAACTGCACTTACAACATAAAGAGTCATGATTCCACCTTGAGGGCTTTTGCCTTCGGGATCTGATCAAGCCTCAGCATACCCCCATACCCTCGCCACTTTACTTTCAGCATGACGAACTGCGTCCGAAGGCATCCCCATGCCCACAAAAAACCATAATCACCGCAAAAGTTGTCGACCTGCATACAGCCGGTGATCGTCCAACTGACCCTCTGTCGCAATACTGTTGACGCAACATGGATGGACAGAGCTCAGTGACACGAATGTGCGCCATTCCTCTTTTATCAACCGTTCCTCTTTAATGAGGAAAAATCATGTCGAAAATTACAGTGATCTCCGGTGACTTTCTGACAGGTGATGCCGAATGTAGCGACAGATCGTTCACCTTAAAAGCCGTGCTCAACCCTTCTCGCAGCTTGAAGGTTCCGATTTCACAACTGGAAACCCTGGAGTTCGAGTCTGAGCAGTCGGTAAAAAACAGCGGCAGCGCCATCCGGTGGGGATTGGCCGGCGCCTTGCTTTTAGGGCCGGCGGGGCTGATTGCGGGCTTGCTGCTATGCAACAAAGAAAAAGAAGTTACCTTCTATGCAAAATTCAAGGATGGCCGCAGCCTTCTCGCCGTGACCGATAGCGATACGTTCTCAGAAATTTCTGCTGGATTCCCTCAGCAACCCCCCATTCAAAATCAGCCGCTATAGCGGTGTTGCTGTAGGGATCACCGGCTATCTAGATAGGGCTGGTCCATGTACGATTAAGTCTCTGCGCCGTTACCCGAAGCACATTGAGATGGCCGCGCCGCCCAGTGTATAAAATTCCCACTTGAACCAGGATATCCGCGCCATGCCGGACGCCAGCAGCGCGTGCCCACATCAGGTCGACACCAACCTGATCAAGATCACTCGCCTATTCGCCACACCTATCGCCAGCTTGGTCTACCCAGAGTACGAGCTACTCAATGAGCAATTGCGCTCGATCATCCTGGACCGCTCAAGTGACGACCTCGGCGTTCTCCACAGTAACGACGGCGGCTGGCAGTCACAGGATGATTTCGCCACTTGGGCAGGTGAGCCTGGCACCAGACTGATCGCCTTCGCTCAGGAGCTCGCCAACCAGCTATCGGCCGTCAGCTCACCCGAACACGGCCTTATAGAAGCCCATTTGCAGTGGCACTACAGTGCATGGGCCAATATCAACCGCAAGGGTCACTCCAATACAGTGCATGGGCACCCTGGGTCATTCTGGTCGGCGGTTTATTGGGTGGACAGTGGTGACCGCGAACACAGCCCGGGAGTCGGTGGTGAACTGGAATTCATCGACCCGCGCGGGATCACTCCGACGCTGCTCAATCCCGCCTTGCGCATGCGTATCGAGGGTTGCCTGACTGCGGGTCACGTCAGTGCGGTCACGCCCTCAAGCGGTACTCTGCTGATGTTCCCCTCCTGGCTGATGCACTCAGTACGTCGCTACGAAGGTGATCGACCGAGGATTTCCGTGGCGTTCAACTTTGCCATTTGAGGATAGCGCTAACCGCCCGACAGGCCTTCGCCAGCGATGTCAGCAACTTGGCTAGCGTTACCTGACCAGGCGCCGTTAGCGAACTCTGCTGTGCCTTGGAATGGACAGCAGAACAAGGCCTTTACCCGCGCTGTTGGAACAGCTTACCGGCGATACTCCTGGTCTCCGCCTTCGTGATCACGTCCCCGGTCATCTCCACGATCGTATCCACGATCATTGCCGCGATCTTCGTGGCCACGATCATGATTGCGACCATGACCGCGACCTCCACCATCATCCCAGTACGGCCAGCAGCCTCCCAGCAAGAGGGAGCCTGAAATCACCAAGATAAATATCGCTGTTCGTTTCATTTTATCGTCCTGAGGAGCAAGGAACAGAGCCCTTGCGAAGGGTTGTCGCTGCTCGTGAACTTTAGTCCAGTGAGCGATCAACAGTAGATACGACCATGAATCAGATCAATGATTCACTGGCGTGGCGCAGCAAGCCTGAAGACGGCTCCCAACCCCTGACAGGCAGCGGCAACAATTGGACGACAAGCTTCCGACGAGCGAGTAGAGGCGCTGTCAACCAAGGGGTCTTCCCGCTCTCAAATTGTTACTAGACGCCCCAGCGTGGCGTAGAACCCTGCTCCGGTAACAGCCGCGAGCGCGTCTCAAGCACCCTCGATAATTTTTTTATCGTCTCGCAAGCCTCGTTCCAGACGGCTTCCAGCCATTCTCAAAACCTTCTTGAACGCCCAATCAACGAGTTGGCCGCCTTGTTGCATATGCCTGTACGTACAAGTAAGTTCGTGTGCATATGCGTAAGCGTCAACAGGACATGTCGACGCACAGACTTTTTAAAACACCTGTTCGGGACTTTGGTTCGGAAGCTTCTACTTTCATAGCGTCATACGCGTTCCAGTAACAGTACTCATGCGCCACAAGCGCTCATATTGGTTTTAGGAATTGAATAATGAAAAAAACATTACTGACCCTTTCCGCACTGACTTTATGCATGGCTGCCGGTTCCGCGCTGGCCAAGGAGTACAAGGAATTGCGCTTCGGCGTCGATCCGTCCTACGCACCGTTCGAGTCCAAAGCCGCTGATGGCAGCCTGGTGGGCTTCGATATCGATCTGGGCAATGCGATCTGCGCCGAACTGAAGGTCAAGTGCAAATGGGTCGAAAGCGATTTCGACGGCACGATTCCTGGCCTGAAAGCCAACAAATTCGACGGTGTTATCTCGTCGATGACCGTAACAGAGGCCCGTGAGAAGGTTATCGACTTCTCCAGCGAACTGTTCTCCGGCCCGACTGCGCTGGTGTTCAAGAAAGGTTCGGGCATCTCCGCCGACACCGCTTCGCTCAAAGGTAAAACCGTTGGCTATGAGCAAGGCACCATTCAGGAAGCCTACGCTAAAGCTATTCTGGACAAGGCTGGTGTCACTACCAAAGCCTACGCCAACCAGGATCAGGTTTACGCTGACCTGACTTCCGGCCGTCTTGATGCTTCCGTACAAGACATGCTGCAAGCTCAACTGAGCTTCTTGAAGTCGCCACAAGGTGCTGATTACGAAGTCAGCAAGCCAATCATCGATCCGCTGCTGCCGGCAAAAACCGCAGTGGGTATCGTGAAAGGTAACAACGACCTCAAGGCACTGCTGGATAAAGGTATCAAAGCGTTACACGACGACGGTACCTACGCCACCCTCCAGAAAAAGCACTTTGACGATCTGAACCTGTACAGCGGCAAATAACGCCCCGGCGCCCATCCTCAAGATGGGCGCTTTTTTTGATTGCCAAGGGCCTTACCAATGTTCGAAAACCTGTTACAGACTCTGGGGCTTTCCGCCTTCGGCCTGAAGGGCTTTGGCCCGCTGCTGCTGGAAGGCAGCTGGATGACCGTCAAATTATCGATACTGTCGCTGTTGTTGAGCATTGTGCTCGGCCTGATCGGCGCCAGTGCCAAGCTGTCCAGCTCGTCCCTGCTGCGCATTCCGGCGCAGGTCTACACCACGTTGATTCGCGGGGTACCGGATCTGGTGCTGATGCTGCTGATTTTCTACAGCCTGCAAACCTGGCTGACCAATCTCACCGTGGCGCTGGACTGGGACTATATCGAGATCGACCCGTTCAGCGCCGGCATCATTACCCTGGGGTTCATCTACGGCGCGTATTTCACCGAGACCTTTCGCGGCGCGATCCTCGCCGTGCCTCGCGGACAGATGGAAGCCGCAACAGCCTACGGCTTGAGCCGCAGCCAGCGTTTTCGCTTCGTGGTGTTCCCGCAAATGATGCGCTTCGCCCTGCCAGGCATCGGCAATAACTGGATGGTGATCCTCAAGGCCACCGCACTGGTCTCGATCATCGGCCTGGCCGATCTGGTCAAGGCTGCTCAGGATGCCGGTAAAAGCACCTATCAACTGTTCTACTTTCTGGTACTCGCCGCCTTGATCTATCTGCTGATTACCAGCGCTTCGAACTACATCCTGCGCAGGCTGGAATGCCGTTATGCCGCAGGCTCCAGGGAGGCCGTACGATGATCGAACTTCTGCAGGAATACTGGAAACCTTTCCTTTACAACGACGGTTATCACATCACCGGGCTGGCCATGACCCTCTGGCTGCTCAGCGCCTCGATCTTCATCGGTTTCCTGATGTCGATCCCACTGTCGATTGCCCGGGTTTCACCCAATGCATGGGTACGCTGGCCGGTACAGTTTTACACCTATCTGTTTCGCGGTACGCCGCTGTATATCCAGTTGCTGATTTGCTACACGGGGATCTACGGCATCGCCGCAGTTCGCGCGCAGCCAGTACTGGACGCGTTCTTTCGCGATGCGATGAACTGCACGATTCTCGCCTTTGCCCTGAACACCTGCGCCTACACCACGGAGATTTTCGCTGGGGCAATCCGCAGCATGGCCCATGGTGAAGTCGAGGCGGCCAAGGCCTATGGTCTGACCGGCTGGAAACTCTATGCCTACGTGATCATGCCGTCGGCCCTGCGTCGTTCGCTACCTTACTACAGCAACGAAGTGATCCTGATGCTGCATTCGACCACCGTGGCCTTTACCGCAACGATTCCGGATGTGCTGAAAGTCGCTCGCGATGCCAACTCGGCGACGTTCCTCACCTTCCAGTCGTTCGGCATCGCCGCAGTGATCTACCTGGCAGTCACCTTCAGCCTGGTCGGTTTGTTCCGCCTGGCCGAACGCCGATGGCTGGCCTTTCTTGGCCCGGCTCACTAATTCAGGATTTGCACACATGTACAAACTGACCATTGAAAATCTACATAAAAGTTACGGCAGCCACGAAGTACTCAAAGGCGTCTCGCTGAAAGCCAAAACCGGTGATGTGATCAGCCTGATCGGCGCCAGCGGTTCGGGCAAGAGTACCTTTCTGCGCTGCATCAACTTTCTCGAGACACCCAATAGCGGCGCCATGAGCCTCGATGACCAACAGATTCGCATGGTCAACGATCGGCACGGCATGCGCGTGGCCGACGACGCTGAACTGCAACGAATCCGCACCCGTCTGGCGATGGTGTTCCAGCACTTCAACCTGTGGAGCCACATGACCGTGCTGGAGAACATCACCATGGCCCCACGCCGGGTGCTGGGTGTCAGCAAGAAGGATGCAGAGGATCGTGCTCGACGCTATCTCGACAAGGTGGGTCTGCCGTCCCGCGTCGCCGATCAATATCCGGCGTTTCTCTCTGGCGGTCAGCAACAGCGCGTCGCCATCGCCCGAGCCTTGACCATGGAACCGGAGGTCATGCTGTTCGACGAACCGACCTCGGCACTCGACCCGGAACTGGTGGGCGAAGTGCTCAAGGTCATTCAGGGGCTGGCCGAAGAAGGCCGCACTATGATCATGGTCACCCACGAAATGAGCTTCGCTCGCAAAGTGTCAAACCAGGTGCTGTTCCTGCATCAGGGACTGGTCGAAGAACAAGGCGCACCCGAGGACGTACTGGGCAACCCCCAGAGCGAGCGGCTGCAGCAGTTCCTCAGTGGCAACCTGAAGTAAGTCCCATCATCCGTGTAACGCCGTTGAGCGACTGACCCGTCGCTCAACGGCGCTGACTGAAATTATTTGGAGAGGTTTTTGGGCGTCAGCTCTGAGTCGCATTCAGGGCACCGAAGCTTAAGCTTTGCAAATACCTCGTCCCATCCCTTGGATGCGCCGTCCAGATTGAAACCGGTACCGCGAAGATCTTCCAGCCAATAATGCTCATACGGCTTCCCATGCGACTGATCGTCTTCAGCCTTGTGGATATAACCGCGATGTCCGCATATGCACTCAACGCCGTAACTCGTTCTCACTGTCATAGCGACCACCTCACTGAGCAATTCCGTGAATGTAGTTCACTTTCGCAAGGCAGTTGGTAGATCGCAAAATGGAAGAACCTGACCAGGCAGGAAATCACCGAGCTCGACGGCATGGTCGACGGTGACGCCCACACGTGAATCAAGCCAGCTTGATCGACGCTCCTGAGACCTCATCCCTGGAATGTCGTAACTCGGTGGCATCCTGATTCAGACGATGGACGACGCTCAGCAGTCGCTGGCGCAGCACCTCATCGCCCAGTTGATCAATGGCGCGCATCACATCAATGGCAGCGGCCTCGTTGTTGGCTGCCACGGAGTCCATGGTTTTTCGCAGGTTTCGTACTGGTCGGCTCATTTGAGTGTCCTCATGAATCGGATGAGCACCTTATTACAACAATGTTTCCTTTTAACTTCAGCTGCTTGCCATCGGATGGGCGGCTAGGAAATATTGATTATCCGCAGCAAGCGACGAACATCGTCAACTGACCGTAACTTGATGGTCCACTCCCCATCAGTCTTGTCATTGACCTCGCCAAACTCTGCAGACAGGGTTTTTACCGAATGGTGTTCAGTCTTGAAAGCTGGCAGCCGGAAGTAAAAGAGAAGCCAATTGTGATAGGACACAAAGCTGAAGGGCCAATCGCCACCCGATACCGAAAAAATCCCAATGGACCTCGTCAGGTCACCCTGGGGCTTGGGGGCGCAGTTATGCCCTTTCATTGCGGAAATCGCGCCAACCAGCATGCAAAACGCCTCCCGCACTTGCGGGCTTTCGATGGACGAATAGCACTCAACGTACTTTGCTGCATCCCGAGCGTCAGTGATCATCTTATTTTCCCCTGAGGTTGTGCCCTCTTCCAATCTAGCACCCTCCATACCAATGGGAGGCCATCCCCATGCCCACATCGGCGGCTTTCGCGGACGCTCATCGAGCCTCAACCCTTACATTCAGCGGCAGAGACTGGGTTTCACTGATCCTTGCGCCGGTCTATATTTCAAAATATTTGAAAGCCTTACTTGATAATCATTTGCATTAGCAATATCGTTCTCTCCGTTCGAGGCGGATTGTCACAATTTCCCGGAGTTTGGTATCTCTGAAGATGAGTGCCTTGACAGTGATGTCACTTGAGTTTCGTGTGGTGGCACTTTAACTATCTAATGGCATTGATTTATGGCGGATCGCCATAACCCTGCGAACCACAAGGATTGGGTCCTCATGTACCGTTTTTTTGACGGTTTTATTACTGCCCACACTATTGATATTCCTTTGAGTGTCGGCTGCCGCCCCCCTCCACGGTGCTGAAGTTTCGTCACTCACGAAAACTCGATCACATTAATCGGCAACGCCTGATGTTGCCAACCTGCGGAATGGCAGCCATCCGATGCCAAGGGTTAACTATGCCTACTGTTATTGCAGCCCCCATGCGCCATCAGATGAGTGCTCATGCTCCAGCACTGCTGAAACCGCTTCTTGACGCTGTTGTCGAGCAACTTATTTATCAATTACCCGAGCAACTAGTGGCACTGGTGGCTGAACATGGCTCACCCCTCAACCTGGTCTGGCCCCACGCTTTACAGGCCAATGCGGCGGCCATGCAGCAATTATTGAATCGATACGGAATTCAGTACGAAATCTTCTACGGGGCCAAGGCCAACAAATCCAGGGCCCTGATCAGCGCAACTACAACGGCCAATGTCGGTGTCGATGTATCCAGTCTTTATGAGCTGCACGATGCCCTGCATGCCGGAGTCCGTCCGGAGCAAATTTGTGCGACGGGACCAGCCAAGACCGTCGAGTTTCATCAGGCGCTGCTGCGTAGCGGCTCACTGGTCTGTGTCGATTCCGTGGAAGAATTCGAGCACTTGCTGGCGCTGGCCAACCGGCCGGGACCCAAGGTAAACGCCAGGGTGCTGTTGCGTTATCGCCCCCGGAATTGCGCCGCCAGCCGCTTCGGGATGGGCGCTGCAGATGTGCTCGGCTGCTTGCGGCGCTTGGTCGAACTCAAGCCTCTGATCCTTTTCGAGGGGTTTCATTTCCACCTCGGCGGTTATGCATTCGAAACCCGAGTGCAAGCCTTCCGCGAACTCACAGGCTTCGTCGAGGCGGCGCGGGAGATGGGACTGAACCCAAGAATGATAGATATCGGTGGCGGGCTGCCGATGCGCTACGTCGACCCGCAAGACTATGAATCCTTCTTGCAAAACAACAATAAACCCAGCGATTACCACGCTAAAAAAGTGCCAGGTTCTTTTTATCCCTACGGCACCGCCCTCACCGCCTGCCAATGGTTGCAGCAGTTTCTTGAGTCGGATTGTGTCGCGGGATTGACCATCGCGCAGTATTTGAAGACCCAGCATATTACCTTGGCTCTGGAGCCTGGCCGTAGTTTGGTAGATCAGGCAGCGATATCACTGTTTCGTGTCACCCGATCCAAACAGCTGGACGCGGGCAAGACAGTCCTGTTTGTCGAGGGCAGCAGTTTCAGCGCCTGCGAAACATGGTTTTCTTCCGAATACCTTGTCGATCCGATTTTGATCAGCAGCAAAACGGATGACGCCGCGCCGTCAATGCCAACGCAAGCCTATATCGCAGGCCATAGTTGCCTGGATGACGATGTCATTACCCACCGCCTGATTAATTTCCATGTTGCACCCAAGCCCGGTGACTTGCTGGTTTATGTCAATACCGCTGGCTATCAGATGGACTTGCTGGAAAACCAGTTTCATCGCCATCCCCTGCCACAGCGGTTGATGGCGACCTGTTGTAAGGAAGGTAACTACGCGTTTTCACCTGACGACTAAGGGAGTACTTCAACGATGATACTGAATAAAGTTTCGGACCTTATTGGCAATACACCCATGCTGGGTATCGAGGTTCCGGGCACCAACGCCAGGCTGTTGCTCAAGATTGAAAAGAACAATCCGGGCGGCAGCATGAAGGACCGAATGGCGAGAAACATGGTGCTGGCCGCACTCAAATCCGGGCGGCTGAAGCCCGGTGGCGTGGTCGTCGAATCCTCTTCCGGCAACACCGGCATCGGTCTGGCCATGGCCGCCATTGAGTTTGGCCTGCACTTCATCGCGGTGGTGGATCACCACGCGGCCCAGGATAAGATCGCCGTCATGAAGGCCTTTGGCGCCGAAATCCGCTATGTCGCCGGAACCTATCGAGAGGACGAAGTCGCGGTCGTCGAGCGTCAGCGTCTGGCCGCCAAACTGGCCGAGCAGATCCCGGGGGCGGTGTTCATGAATCAATCGGACAACGCCGCCAACGCCGGCGGTTACTCCGAGTTTGTCCGCGAAACCATCGCCCAGGCCGAGGGTCACGTGGATGCCTACGTCGGCTGCGTCGGCACTGGCGGCTCGATGACTGGCATCGCCCGGGGCTTGAAGCTGCATAACCCGAATACCGTGACGGTGGCCGTCGAACCAGCGGGCTCGATTGTCTTCGGTCACCCCGGTTATCCGTACTACCAATCCGGCACTGGCACCCCTGAAGGTGACACGGTGGGATTGGTGCTCGATTACAGCTGCATCGACCTGGGGTTGCAGGTGACCGATTCCCAAGCGTTCGAAACGGCCAGGTACATCGCTCGCCACATGGCGCTGCTGGTGGGCGGATCGACCGGGGGCACGATCTTCAAGGCACTGGAACTGATCCACAACGGGACCATCGGCGGCAACGTCGTGGTACCGATTGCCGATGGCGGGGAGAAGTACCTGCACACCGTCTTCAACGAAAAATGGCTGGATGAGCGAAACCTGCTCGGCCCAGGCGTAGGTCCGCAACTGGACATCTGGCTGGGTAAAGCCCAGTGGCTGGACACCCCGATGACCGCTCTGCAACTGAGCGTCGCATGAAACCCATCGAGCTAAGGAGCAGGCACCCTATGGATCCGTTGAAAATCGCTATCTGCGGCGGTGGCAGGACCGGGCATCTCAACGCCATCCTGTTCAAGCAGCTCGACAACGTCCAGGTCTCGTTGCTCACCAGCAACCTGGAGGTCGTCGATCAACATACCCGCAACAACCCGATGAGCGTATTGCTGCCCGACGGCACGCAAAAAAGCGCGCGTCTGGATCGAGTGACGACCGATGCCAAAGCCGCCGTCGAGGACGCGGACATCGTGATCATCACCGTGCCCGCCCATGGGCGGCCGCAAACACTGCGTGCTATCGCGCCCTATTTGAGCACCAGCAAACCGGTGTACATCGGCGCCATACCCGGTTTCTGCGGGTTCGACTGGCTGGCACAGGCCCTGCTGGCCGAGCGTCCTAATCTGGTGATCTGGGGCATGAAAGATGTCCCACACACGGCGTTTGATCTGCAACCGGGAGTCTCGGTGAAGATGGGCGGGGGTAAAAGCCAACTGTATGTAGCGACTCACGCCAGAGAGTCGGCCCCCTCTCGCCAGCAACTGCTGGACATCCTCACGACCCTGTACGGCCCCTGCGTGACGCTGCTGGATAACTACCTGGAAATCACCCTGACGCCAGGCAACCCGATCATGCACAGCTCGGTCATCTACGGGCTGATCGGGCCCTACGGGCAGTGGCATCAGAAGATTTTCCCGCAGCCCATGTGCTGGTGGACCGAATGTTCGGAACTCGGCGCTTACTTTCTTGAACGCATGGATCAGGAGAGCCAGGAACTGTGCGCGGTGATCAGTCTGCAATTGGGGGTGGACCTTTCCTCGGTGAAATCCCTGAAGCAGGAAATTGTTGAAGCCTACGGCGAACAGATCCGCGATCAGAGCAGCATGCTGTCGATCCTGCGCACCAATCAGGCTTACAACGCCATCCTCGCGCCTATGGTTCCGGCCGGCGGCAACCGCCCTGGGTACGTGATCGAGCGCGAAAGCCGCGCCTTCAACGAAGACGTTGCCTATGGCCTGGTGTTGCTGGTGGAAATGGCCAAACGCTTCGAGTTGAAAGTCCCGTACATCGAGGAAGTCCTGCGCTGGAGCGTTTCCTATATGCAGGGCTTGCGCGATTCGGCGCTGGATTATTTTCCCAGCACCTGGCCACGCAATGCGTGAACGGCAACTGACCTTCTCTTTTACTTCTCGACGAGCCTTTATTTGATATGGAAGACCTGAACACGCTGTTCGCCTTTTCCCGCAAAAACGCCATGCGCCGCCTGATTCGCTGCCTGTTTGCCGAAAGCATTCTGGACCGGTCGACGCTGAGTTTTTCCACTGACGGTAAACAGGCCACCCTGCCCCTGAAGAATTCCCGCGCCCGGCTGTCCTTCTCGGATATCGAGCTTGCCCCGGCCGACACGCTGGTGAACGACGGCGACGTGGTGCTGCACACCGAGGAGGGCGTGCATCGCGTCATCCACAGCCATCAGGACTTGATCGATGTGCTGCGGGAAAATTTCGACTTCGAACCCAGTGACGAGGGCGTCGCGGGGCTCAAGTCGGACATTGAAAACAGCATCAACAATGACGCCCGTGCTCGCCTGTTCCGCCAGGATTGGAACGCGCGCCTGGCCGACCAGACCAAAAGCGCCGGGCTCATTAGCCTCACCGACTACTTGCGCCAACACACCCGTACCAAGGACGCGGCCATCCTGCTGGACCAATGGGGTTCGCTCGAAGGCCATCCGTACTACCCGACCTGGAAATCCAGGCCTGGCCTGACTGACGCCGAGGTCGCGCAATTGTCGCCCGAGTTCAACGCTCAGGTACCGCTGCGGATCGCGTCCCTGCGTGCGGATATGGCCAAGAGCGAAAGCATGCCGCATGTGAAGAGTTATCACAGCTGGTTCGCCAGCCACTTCGCCACCCAATGGGAGCAATGGAAGGACTCGCTCAACGCCAAGGGCCTGGATGAAAAAAACTGGTTGCCGTTGCCGATCCACGCCTGGCATCTGCAGGCCTATGTGCTCGAGACCTTCGCCGCGGAGATCGAAGAAGGCATCCTGATTACCGACGGCCCGGATATCGAGACGCTGCCGACCATGTCCTATCGAACGATGATGCCGGCGCAGAGCGAAACGGCACCGTTGATCAAACTGCCGATTGCCTTGTGGATGACCAGCGAACTGCGCAGCCTGCAAGCCAAGTCAATTCACATGGGGCCGCGAATCAGCACGGTGATCACACAGATTCTCGCCGCCGAAAACGGCTTTGATCAGCGCCTGGAAATATTCCCGGAAGAGATCGGCGTACGCTACAGAAACGCCATCACCGAGGACGATGCACCAGGTCGGCACTTGTCAGTGGTCTATCGCGCCAGCCAGCAAGCGTTCGACCGCAACGACGAATGCCTACCCATTACGGTCGCGTCCTTGTTCACCCAATTGCCCGGCAGCGACCGGCCGCTGTTCACCGATCTGATCGAGCGCGCTGGCGTGCGCGCCAGTGCGGCCACCGTCGAAACCTGGTTCAGACAGTACGCCAAAGTAGTGACTCATCCGGTGGTCGCGATCTATCTGTTGTACGGCATCGGACTCGAGGCCCATCAGCAGAACACCATGGTGCTGTTTTCCCCCGACGGCAAAGCACGTAGCCTGTTGATCCGCGACTTCGGCGATGGACGAACCTATGCCCCGCTGCTGCAAGCGCGTCGTTATGAATTACAACCCCACGTACAAAAAGGCATCCTGCCCACGGTCTTCGTTGACGATATCGAGCCGGTGCGGATGTTCGTGCTCGATGCGGCCTTCATCACTCACCTGCACGAGATGGCACTGTGGCTGACGAAGGAGTACCAACTCAACAACACGCGGATGTGGGAAGTGTTGCGCGAAGAAACCGAAAGCGCGTTTGCCGCCGTCCAGGATCGTGTTTCTCCAACGCTCTGGGCGATCGAACGCAAAGCCTTTGTTCAGGACCCATGGCCCACTCGGTCGATACTGCGCATGCACTTGTTGCAGTACTCCAATTACCGCCTGCAGCACACTCTGACCAATCCGCTTAACGCAGCATAAAACCGAGGCTGACTCATGTCCCATGCAGGTGCCGTCCAGGGTTCGCGAGTGAGAATCCTGATTTATCTTCTGTTCGCGATCCAGCTCATTTCCATGGGCGCGATGGAAATGAGCGGGCCGTTCTGGCCTGTCCACCTGCGTGGGCTGACCTCCTCCGAATCACTGTTCAGCTTCGCCAGCATCGCCGTCTACGTCGGTCCGATGCTCGGCATTATTCTGACCAGCGCATTCTGGGGCCGTATCGGCGACCAATACGGTCATAAGTTGATGATGATCCGCGCCCTGGCCGGTTTATCACTGACCCAGCTTGGGTTGGCACTGTGCACCGACATCTGGATGATCCTGGTGTTGCGCTTTCTTCAAGGGGCCTTTGCCGGCTATATCGCGCCGGCGCAGGCCTACGGGGTCAGTATTGAGGCCCCGTCACGGCGAGCCCGCCTGTTCGCCGTACTGCAAATCTCGACCAATGTCGGGTCATTGCTGGGCGCGGTGGTCGGGGGCCTGATTCTCGACTACGCGACCTTCTTTTGGATCAACATCATCGCCTCGGCCCTGTGCGCCGTGTGCACCGTGGTGGCTGCGTTGACGTTGCCGGATGTGCCCCCCGTGAAAAAAACCTCCGCAGTGGACTCGACGGCCAAGGCCAGCCGTTCGCAAGGCGTCTGGCAGCGTTCGCCACTGCTGTCGTTACTGGGTGTCATGGGCATTCTGTTGCTGGCGCGAATGCTGCCGCAGACCTCGTTCTCGCTGTATGTCAGCTCCGTATTCAAGGTCAGCAATTCGGTCGTGGGTCTGTGCTATGGCTTGCTGGCGTTGGGCTTCATCATTTCCGCCGCCCCTTGGTCCAGATACTTCGAGCACCGCACGCAGCAGGACACCCTGAACCGCATCACCTACATCGTCATTGGCTGCGTCGGCCTGACCGCTGTGGCGGGCATCACCCATAACCCGGCGGTGTTCGTCAGTGCCTATTTCATCTGGGGTGTGCTGTTGGGCGCGACGACGCCGGTGCTCATGGCCTTGATTTCGAAAACCGCCGACAACTCACAGCAAGGCTATGTACTGGGGGTTGCCCAAAGCACCGCGCAGTTCGCGTCCATCGCCGGGATCTCGGCGGGGGGGCTGCTAACCCAGGTGTACGGCTTGCAATACACCTACCTGTTTGTGTGCGTGGCCTATGCCATTGCGCTGATTCCTATTGTCCTCCTGCGTTTTTGGCCGGTGGTCATGCAGCCCAATCAGGTGCCGCCTGCCGATTGATCCGGCAACAAGGGTGTTCCGCTCGCCCCTTGCACGGCGAGCGTTGACTCAATTAGTATTGTTAATACTTCTCAATCGCAAACAAATAACTATCCATGAGCACTACCCTGCCGCTGGCCAACGACAATTATCTGCGGATGATCGAGACCCTTTACAGCGGCCACCATCATTGGTTGTACGCCAGATTGCGCAAGAAATTGGGTAATGCACTGGATGCGGCTGACCTGGCTCAAGATACTTTCACTCGCATTCTGGCGTCCAAGGTAGCGGTCATCGATGAACCGCGCGCTTACCTGAGCTGCGTGGCCAGAGGCATCCTCGTTAACTGGTATCAGCGAAAGGCCCTCGAGCGCGCCTATCTGGATGCCTTGGCGGTCCTGCCCGAACCCGAAGTCCCATCTCCCGAACTGCGTTTCATGATTATGGAAACGCTGCATGAAATCGACGCCATGCTGGATGCCCTGCCCTCCCTGGTAAAACGTACGTTCCTGCTGTCACAGATCGGCGGCATGAAGTACGGAGATATTGCCGAACAACTCGGGGTATCGCTGATTACCATCAAACGCTACATGAAGCAGGCATTCCTGCAATGCCTGGCATTGGTGGATTAATGTCTGCCCACCGCAGTGATTCAACCCTCGACCCCCAGGCCCTCGATGAAGCGGCCGAATGGCTGATGCGCTTGAACGAGTGCGACGTCACCGAGACCCAGCGTGCCGAATGGGAGTGCTGGCGCGCCAGCAGCCACGAGCGTCAGCGCGCCTGGGCTCGGGCGCAAGTGCTGCTGAGCAAACTCGGCGGACTGCCGCCCGCCTTGGCCATGCCTGCGCTGGACCGTCCCGCCAACAAAGATCGCCGCACCGTGCTGGGCAAACTGGCGATGATCCTGACCGTGCTTCCCGTCGGCTGGGGGAGCTGGAATGTGATCGAGTCACAACAATGGACCGCCGATTACCGATCGGCCGTTGGCGAGCGTCGTGAGTTGACCCTGGCCGATGGTTCGCACGTGAACATCTCCCAGAAAAAAATCCCGGAGGGCTGATACTTTTTTTGATCTCGACTGGCAAAGAAGACAGAACTTCTCAATCTCGTCGAAAGGGTCATCACTCCATGTTCGTTGCACGACCTCTGCGTTCGGATCGCTCATTGAAACGGGCTATCCATAGCGCAATCCTAAGCCTTGCCCTGACCACCGCCACCACGCCCACTGCCTGGGCCGCCACGGCTGCGCCCGCGGATACAGTGGCCGTCAGGACCTACGATATCGCGCCAGGCCCCTTGGGCGCGACGCTGTCACGCTTTGCCGTCGATGTCGGGATTGCACTGTCGTTTCAACCCGCGATGACCGACGGCCTGACCAGCCCGGGACTATCGGGCACCTACCCGACGCAGGAGGCCGTCACCCGCCTGCTTGCGGGTAGCGGTCTGGAGATGGTCGTACGAGGCGACGGCAGTTATACGCTGACTAAACGTGCAGCCGACAACGCCAGCGGCTTGACCCTTTCCGAGACCACCATCAGCGCCACCAAAGGTCATCCGGATGAGCTGCCAGAAGCCTACGCTGGCGGTCAGGTTGCCCGCGGGGGACGCCTGGGTATGTTGGGCAACAAGGACGTGATGGATGTACCGTTCAGCGTCAGTAACTACACCTCAACGCTGATCAAAGATCAGCAGGCCGTGACCGTGGCCGACGTGCTTGAGCGCGACTCGTCAGTACGTTCCACTGGCCAGACCGGTGGCGTCGTCGATTCGTTCTTTATCCGCGGCTTTCCGGTAGGCGAAGGTAACCTCGGCGAACTGGCGTTCGATGGTGTCTACGGTGTTGCACCCAACTACCGCGTCTTCACCGAATATGCCGAGCGCATTGAAGTGATCAAGGGGCCCGGCGCCCTGCTGTACGGCATGTCACCCAACAGTGGCGTTGGGGGTGTCATCAATGTGGTCCCCAAGCGTTCGCTCGACGAAGACCTGACCCGGTTCACGGCCAGTTACGCGATGGATTCACAGGTCGGTGGACATATGGACCTGAGTCGCCGCTTCGGTGACGAACGCCAGTTTGGCGTGCGCATCAACGGCAGCACCCAGCAAGGCGATACAGCGATCGACAAGCAATCGCGTGATGTCGACATCGGTGCGATCTCCCTGGACTACCGAGGGGAACGACTCAGAACCTCACTGGACCTGATCAGCCAGAAAGAAAAATTCGATGCGCCATCCCGACCATTCCTGATCGCCACGGGTGTCGATATTCCCTCTGCGGCCAATGGCAGGACGAATGTGACCCAGGAGTGGGGTTGGTCAGAAACTCGCGACAAATCCGCATTACTCAGCGGCGAATACGACCTGAGCGACGCGCTGACCGTGTTTGCCCATGCCGGTGGCGGCAAGTCAAATGTCGACCGAATGTCCGACCAGACCCCGACCATTCTGAATGACGCAGGGGATACCTCCTCGATTCCGGGCTACTACAAGTTCGAGGTGGAACGTTACACGGTCGATGCCGGCGCGAGAGCCCGCTTCGACACCGGCCCGATCAGCCACGCCACCACGTTGCAAGTCACCCGGTACCGCGACGAGTTGTCCAGAGGCATCAATTCCGGTCCGGCGGTGCTATCCAACATCTACCATCCCGTGGACCGCCCTGAACCGTCCATCGCGACCCCGGATGTGTTGAAGGTTTCCCAAACCGAGCTCACCGGCGTGGCGTTGGCCGACACGCTGTCGGTCCTCGACGATCGCGTGCATGTGACCCTCGGCGTGCGCAAGCAGAACGTCGAATCCAACAACTACAACTCCACAGGCGCGGTGACTTCTTCCTACGATAAAAGCGCCACCACGCCACTCTTTGGGGTCGTGGTCAAACCTTGGGACCACGTTTCCCTCTACTACAACTACATCGAAGGCCTGAGCAAAGGTGATATCGCGCCCGCCACAGCTTCGAACTCGGGTGAGATCTTCGCGCCTTACATTTCCCGGCAGCAGGAAGTCGGAGTCAAGGTCGACTACGGCACCTTCACCTCGACCCTGAGTCTGTTCCAAATCAAGAAGCCTACCGGCGAATTGGCCGCAGGCCTGTTCTCGGTACAGGGTGAGCAACGCAACCGCGGTGTGGAGCTGAATATGTTTGGCGAAATCGCCGAGGGTACGCGGCTGTTGGGTGGTGTGACGCTCCTCGATGCCGAGCTGACCAAGTCCGGCACGCCGGCCAACCGTGGCAACAAACCGGTGGGTGTGCCTGAGGTCCAGGCCAATCTCTGGGGCGAGTGGGATACCCCGTGGATACAGGGCGTAACCCTGACCAGCGGCCTGATCTATACCGGCAAACAGTACGTGAATCAGTCCAACCAGCAAGCGCTTGATCCCTGGACCCGCGTCGATGTCGGCGCTCGATATAGCACCCATATCGAAGGTCGGCCGACCACGTTCCGGGCCACCGTGCAGAACGTCTTCGACCGTGAATACTGGTCGGGCGTAGCGTCTTACGGCGCCTTCTCCCAAGGCTCGCCGCGCACCTTGCAACTGTCGGCCACTGTCGATTTCTGAAACGCTCATGCGCGTGCAGCGGCCTGAGCCGATGCACGCGCATGACCCACGCTAAGGCTTGAACCATGGCATCTCAACGTCGACTCGGCCGCACAGCGACGGCACTGCTATTCGCAGGGCTTCTTGGCGCCACGCTCGTCTCCTTGATCAATCCGCAACCCGCTGTCGCTGCAAACCAGGATCCCGCCGCGATAACGGTGACCGATCTGCTCGGGCGTCAGGTCAAGGTCCACGTTCCTGTCAGGCGGGTCATCCTCGGCGAGGGTCGCCAGTTATATCTGGTGGCCGCCCTGGATACGAAAAATCCGCTGCAGCGCATCGTCGGCTGGCGCAAGGATCTGATCCAGTCCGATCCGGATACCTACAACGCTTATCTGCACAAATTCCCGCAAATCGCCAAAATTCCCACCTTCGGCGGCTTCGAGGAGGGGACGTTCGACATTGAGCAGGCGATCTCGCAACAGCCAGATGTGATCATCCTGAACATCGAGGCCCAGCACGCCACCGAAGACGCGCAGTACATCCAGAAGCTCGATGCGCTGGGGATTCCCGTGGTCTACGTCGACTTTCGCAACAACCCGATGGACAACACCGAACCGACCATGCGCCTGTTCGGCAAACTTTTTGGCAAAGAAGCGCGAGCCGAGGAATTCATCGACTTTCGCAAGCTACAGATCCGCCGCGTCACCGATGTCATCGGCGCCGCCCAGCCACCACGACCCAAAGTGTTCATCGAACGTATCGGCGGTTACACCGACGATTGCTGCCTTAGTTTCGGCAACGAGAACTTTGGTCGATTTGTCGAAATGGCCGGTGGCGACAACATTGCCAAAGCCATCATTCCCGGCACGTTCGGTCAGTTGAACCAGGAACAGGTCATCGTCGCCGACCCCGATCAGGTGGTCGTCACCAGCGCCAACTGGGAAGCCTTTGCGCCCAAAGGCCATTGGGTCGGCGTCGGACCCGGGGCCGACCTGAACGAGGCTCGCGCCAAGTTGAATTGGTACACGCAGCGCCCGGCGTATGCCGGCATAAAGGCTCAGCGCAGCCAGGCATTTCATGCCATTTGGCATCAGTTCTATAACAGCCCCTACCAATTCGTGGCGATTCAACAATTGGCCAAATGGTTTCACCCGACGCTGTTTGCCGATCTCGACCCTGAAGCCTCGCTCCGTGAACTGCATGAACGCTTTTTACCGGTGCCGTACGAGCCCGGTTACTTCGTCAGCCTGAAAACACCTGAGGCCAAGCCATGAGTTCGCTGGAAGCCGCACCGGTCGCCCAGCGCAATACCTACCGCGCACTCGTCGTTCGTAAACGCCTGATTCTGGGCGTTCTCGCGTTTCTGCTGATCCTCAGCGTGCTACTGGACCTGGCCTTGGGGCCGGCCAATTACAGTGTGGGCGAAGTACTCACGGCATTGTTTTCGCCGGAGACCGCCCCGGCCCAGGTGCGCGTCGTGATGTGGGACATTCGTCTGCCGGTGGCGCTGATGGCGGTGGCGGTCGGCGCCGCGTTATCGCTGGCCGGCGCGCAGATGCAGACCATCCTCAACAACCCATTGGCCAGCCCGTTTACCCTCGGCATCTCCGCCGCCGCGAGTTTCGGCGCGGCCATTGGGCTGGCCTTTGGGGTGGCGCTGTTTCCGCTGATAGGACAGTACATGGTGCCCATCAATGCCTTCATCATGGCGATGCTCTCGGCGATGTTGATTCACGTCCTCAGCATGCGCCGTGGGGTGACCGCGGAAACCATCGTGCTGCTGGGCATTGCCCTGGTGTTCACCTTCAATGCCCTGCTGGCACTGGTGCAATTCTTCGCCACCGAACAGGCCGTCGCCGCCGTGGTGTTCTGGACCATGGGCAGCCTGACCAAAGCCACCTGGCCAAAACTGGGGGTCATCTGCCTGGTGATTCTGATCACCCTGCCAATCTTCGCCAAACGCGCATGGGCCATGACCGCCCTGCGCATGGGCGATGACAAGGCCGCCAGCTTCGGCATCAACGTACGGCGTTTGCGCTTTCAAACATTGATCATGGTCAGCTTGCTGGCGTCGTTCCCGGTGGCGTTCGTCGGGACCATCGGTTTTATCGGGCTGGTTGGGCCGCACATCGCCCGGATGCTGATCGGTGAAGATCAACGTTTCTTCCTGCCCGCCTCTTTGCTCACCGGCGCGCTGATTCTCTCGATCAGTTCCGTGGTCAGCAAAACCCTGATCCCAGGCGCTATTTTTCCGATCGGGGTGGTCACCTCACTGATCGGCGTGCCGTTCTTCATATCTCTGATCCTCAGCGGGAAAAAGAACTCATGGTGAAGATTCAGTTGGAGAACCTGGGCGCTCGCTATGGCCAGCGCCCGATCATTTCAGGTGTCAGCACTGCGACATTCTTCGGCGGCCAGGTGGTCGCCGTGGTCGGGCCCAATGCGGCCGGAAAATCTACCTTATTCAAGCGTATGGCCGGGCTGATCGACGGGCCGGGCCAGGTCATCTTGCAGAACTCCAGGAAAGGACTCCAGGGAATCTGTTACATGCCCCAGGGAATGAATGCCAGTGCCCGGTTGACGGTCTTCGAGTCTGTGCTGTTGGCGCGCAAGCAACTGGCCCCGGGCTGGGTAGTGCATGACGATGAATTGAAACGGGTGGAACAGATCCTCGGTGCGCTGGGCATCACCGAGCTGTCCTTCCGCAACCTCGGTGAACTCAGCGGAGGTCAACAGCAGTTAGTGTCCATTGCGCAAACCCTGGTTCGCGAGCCGGAGATCCTGCTGATGGACGAACCGACCAGCGCCCTGGACATGCATCGGCAAGTTCAGGTGCTGGACTTCATGCGCTCACTGGCCCGTACCCGCGAGGTCATCGTGTTCATCGCGATCCACGATCTGAACCAGGCACTGCGCTTCGCCGATCAGGTGCTGGTCATCGCCGATGGCACGACGCAAGGCAGCGGGCCCAGCGAAGAGGTGATCACCGAGCAAATGCTGAAAGAGGTGTACAAGGTCAACGCACGGATCGAAAAATGCTCCAGAGGGGATAGCCATATCATCATTGACGACATTGTCGCCGCGGCGAACAAAAGACCGGCAATCGCCTGAGAAGAGAGGGACCAGCCTGAACGTGGAGAACAGACCGTGCCCATTCAGTCAGGAAGACGCTCTTTGGCTCTGTTCTCCAACAATCGCGCCGGTAGCAAGTGCTCGCGCTCGATCAACTCCCCATACCAGCGCACAGCTCGTAGCCTCGCTCAAAAGAGAATCATGGTATTCCTCGAACAACATGCTCCCCGTGCTCCCATAGACGCCGATGAAGACTTGCGTAACGTCGTTACGCGATACCCTGACCTGAACATCGATCTGGGTTCCGTCGCTCAACTCTTCGTCATGTGACCGGCTGTGAAGCTGGCAGTCAGCCCATGCCCAATATTGATTTCCTCTGTGATGCATTTCCCCCTCCCAGAACTCCGTTGGTTGCTGATGTGGGCGTTTTGATCTCACATTAATATCAAGCGATGGAATAAGAGAAATTGAATCTCGCAATGCAGCAACTTCGGCGCGATCAGCGTTTGACGCCACGTCGCAGGCTCATTTGAGCCACTTCCATCCTTTCCTCTATTGAACACGTCAGCCGCTATGAGCGGTATCGCGCCCCCCTAAATCGGCATTCAGCTTCAGCGACTTAGCCATTTGAAGGCGAGATCAATACCCCGCCGCAAGGCATCGCCAAAGGTGCGCCATTCGCCTATTTCTTCGCCGAGCTTGACCCTTTCATTGCCAGCCTTTAGCCAGATAGTAATTCCGATAGGCGCCATGCTTTTCGAATCACCCCAGATGAAATCGATTTCTGCTTGCTCTCCGTTTGGATGGACGTAATCCACGGGATAAGCTCTCTCCACAACCAAATGCATGGTTTTCTCCTCGCTCCGGCCCCGCGCCGAGATACACAAATAGATCATGAAATTAAATCACGCCACTTGCTGACGCCTTGGCCATGGGCGGCAGCGACACCTACATCCTGATGAGCGCCGCGCGGCGATGGCAGATTGTAGAAATCAGCTCTCGTGCCGATAGAGATCAGGTGAACAGGGCTTGTGCGTGCTAGGCCTTCAACCTATGCGTGGGAGTACAACAATGAGTAATAAACCTTTGGAAGAAAAGTTGGCATTTATGGCCGACTTGCATGAAGAGATGGGCGAGCCCAGCGATGGCAGCGCTTACATCCGAGCACTTAGGCATATCCGACAGATCACAGCCGAACGCGACGCCCTGCACCAGCGCCTAAACGAGGCCGATCGAGGGATGGATGAGCTACAGGCGCAGTTGGACTTTGCGAGAACGCTTATGATTCGTCTGTTGGCGGCGAGCCATGCGTCGGGTGGTAAAGCTTCTACACCCCTTACAAACTGGGGGATAAATGAACTCGACGTCGTAGAAAGCGAGATGGCCTACTACCTAAATCACGCTAGCGAGGCCGCCGCCCATGGCTAACGGAACGTTCGCCGAGCAGGCTGCCCCGGTTGCGGTGGATGATCCAAAGAGGTTGGCCATTCGGGACGAACTCAAGCACGCATATTACGAAAGGAAGACGCTACCGAAGCGTTCGACGCTTTCTGCACAGCGCCCGCAGCAGGAAATAAAAAGAGATCAATGAGCCCTATGCACAGGTGCGCGAGCAGTTGGCCAGATGCGCAGCGATATACCCGAAGGTTGGCAATCGGGCTCATTGATCATCACCCAACTCAATGTTGGATTGTTTCCATTTAGGCAAATGGAGTTGTGGTGCCCGCCTACCACCCTGCTCCCTGCCTGCAAGTTTAAGGTGGAGGCCGAGCAGTTATATTTCTAACAAAGCACGTTTTACGGGTCTAGTAACGTTTCGTCCTAACTCTAATTAGCTTAGGTGATATACCCCTCCCCCTGTACTACGTCAGCCGCTATAGCGGTATGGCGAGGTACACACGTGGAAATCCCAAAGAAAGGACCAGGACCACTACCGCTACTACAACCCCGTCGGCCCACACGCCGGATTACCTGACCAAGGCATCCTCGCTGGTCATTTACCCAAGGTTTTCCCAAACCGCAGACGCAAAAAAGGCGACCTTTTCGGATCGCCCTTCTAGACCGCCCATGTTCTACGTTACCCAGTGCTGCTACCAGGAGATTTAGATAATAATCATATTTTTAGCGCTATTGCCTTAGCAGCGATACCATCCGTTTAATATCTTTACGATCGGTTTTCAGAGTGGGTACAAACGCGCAGTAGGGATGCCCAAGTTGTAGCGATATCGGTGACAGTGCAATCAGACGTCCCGCCTCCAGGTCTGCTTTTGCGGTGATTCTTTGGCCCAGTGCTATGCCTAGACCGAGACGGGCTAGTGAAATCGAAAGAGTGGACACTCCGGCTCGCTGCCCTTGCGTGGGGTCGGGGTGATATTGACTGGCAATATGAGTAAACCAATCGCTCCACGTAGGATGCGATGCGTAGCTGGCGCCCCAATGGGTATGGATGAATAGATTCTGCGGTACTTTGGCGAGATTAAACTCATCATTACCATGGGTGTACCAAAATTCGGGAGCGCAGACTGGGGTTACCTCGTCATGTACAAGCTGTATCACCTCGAGCCCCGGGTAGTGATAAGCGCCGTAACTGATTCGCACATCGATATCATGACGCATGAGATCCACGGGATCGTCCTCTACGCGAATCTCGATCGATAACTGCGGGTAATATTGCAACAACACACTCAACTTCGGCGCGAGCCAGGCTTCAGCAAGAGAATACGGCACACTTATAATCAGTCTACGAGCATTTAAATCCCCTTCTAGTATCCGCACGGTCATCGCAGAGAGGTCATTTAATGCCCGAGAAGACTGCGGATAAATGGCATGCCCAGCGTCCGTCAGTGTGAGGCGGTTGCCTGTCCGCACAAAGAGCTGTCGACCCAGAAAATCTTCAAGGTGCTTTACCTGTTGACTGATAGCGGCAGATGACACGTTCAGCTCCTTGGCTGCCAATACGAAGCTGTTCAAGCGAGCCGCCACTTCGAACGCCTTTACTGCATTGAGCGGCGGAAGTCTATTCATCAGGGTTTGTCCGAAAGATTTTCTTATGGGAGGCTAACAATTTGTGCCGTTGTTGCACAGTTTTTTTAGGGTTACTTTTTGGCTTCACCAAAACAGAGAGCCCCCCATGCGAAACATTCTGGATCTGGAGCGCTACCCGCTTGATCGGGAAGGAAGCCCTGAATGGCAAGCCTTGGTTGACCGTGCAATCCTAGAGTTGAACACTACTGGTATGTTCAATCTGAATCAGCTGGTCAAACCAGCTGCCGCCCAAAAGGCAGTGGCCGAAGTCAGCCCCATCATGGACACTCAGTCGCACGTCCATAAGCGTTTACACAATATTTATTTTAAACCGGATATTCCTGAACTTGCCCCGTCTCATCCTGCCTTGCGCAAGGTCGAGACCGTCAGCCACACCCTATGCGCAGACCAGATACCGCATAGCACAGTGTTGGCGATCTACGAATATGAACCCTTGGTCCGGTTCCTTGCGGCGACCATGGGCAAGCCTGCCCTTCACGTGATGCAGGATCCCTTGGCGCGGGCCAATGTAATGAGTTATCGCGAAGGGGAAGAACTCAATTGGCATTTTGACCGTGCAGAATTCACGACAACTTTGCTTTTGCAAGCACCGGAATCGGGTGGTAGTTTCCAATACCGCAGCAACTTGCGCTCGGATAATGATCCAAACTATGCCGGTGTGGTTGAGTTGCTCAAAGGACGGGATCCACAGGTTCAAACCCTGGAACTTGAAGCGGGTACCCTGAACGTATTTCGCGGCAAAAATACGGCGCATCGTGTCACTCCCGTGCAAGGTCAACAAGAGCGCATGATCGCTGTGTTCTCTTACTATGAAAAACCCGGTGTGATGTTCAGTGACGAGGAGAAAATCGGATTTTATGGGCGCGCTTCCTGACGCGCATGAGCGACGCACATCAAAACAATAACAGCTTTATATAATCTATTCGGGCCGCCGCCGTAGGTTCTTACTATGCCATCCACCCTTCACACATTGGAAAAAACCATGGTCATAAAAAGTAAGGCATCGTTTAAATTGGCAACGTTTGCGCTCATCGGCGCGGTTTCATTCTTCGCATCAACCTCTCAAGCTAAAGAATGGACTTCGGTGGTCATCGCCACAGAAGCTGCTTATGAGCCGTGGAACATGACACTCCCCGGCGGCGCAATCGCCGGATTTGAACCGGAGTTAATGAAAGACCTTTGCGCCCGCATGAAGCTTGAATGCAAATTACAAGCGCAGGACTGGGACGGAATGATTGAGGGCCTTAATACCAACAAGTATGACGTGCTCATGGACGCCATCGTAATCACCCCGGAACGCCAGAAGGTTATCGATTTCTCCATCCCTTACGCGACTACCCCGGGCGTGCTTGCTACAGGAGACCCTAAGTTAATTGCGAGCGCAGGTGTGTCTAACGAAGTGATCAAACTTACCGGCGATGCTGCAACGGACAAGCATTATATCGACAGACTCCGCGCACTCGTTAACGGCAAGACCATCGGCATCGCTTCAGGTACAGCATACACCGCGTTTATCGAAACCAATTTCAAAGACATCGCGACTATTCGTGAGTACAAGAAGTCCGGCGAGCACGCTCTTGACTTGCTGGCGGGCCGTATCGATTACTCCTTCGACGACGTAACTTTTTTCAACTCAATACTCGACAAGCCTGAGAATAAATCGCTGTCTATGGTCGGCCCGAAGATTGGTGGTCCTATTTGGGGACCGGGTGAAGCGTTTGCGTTTCGTACCCGCGATCCTGAGCTCAAGGCGAAATTCAACAGTGCGCTGAGCGCTGCGTTAGCGGACGGGACAGTGAAAATCTTGTCCGAAAAATGGTTTAAATCTGATATTACGCCTTGAATGCAAAAAAGAGCCTGATCGGTCGTATACGCCGCAAAATCGAATACGCGAAAGCACAAGTACGAGCCAAGGTTGAGCATCCATTTCGGGTGATCAAGCGCCAGTTTGGTTATACGAAAGTCCGCTTCCGGGGGTTGGTTAAAAACACCGCGCAGCAGACCACACTGTTTGCGTTGTCGAACCTGTGGATGATGCGAAAACGGCTGTTGAATGCAGGCGAGGTGCGCCTGTGATGCGGACAATGAGCCCTGAAAAGGTGCTATTCCGCAAAAAAACAGCGAACGGAGAGGAGGAAAGGTCTGATTTTCGATTAAGTCGGCGTTTTTTGAACCTCAAACAGCGAGGCCGTTAAAAACTGCTGCTTACTTCAGACCTTCCTTAGCCCCTGTGCTTTCATACAGAAATAACCCTATCGGGCGTCCTGTCGAACGAACACAATCCCCCTCTATCAATTCGGCACCGTCGGCAGTTCGTTCAAAATCTCACGCAGATCCTGCCACGGGTATTCGCTAGAGCCACTGTCCAGGTCGCAATCAATGTGCACAAACGGCTGGCCTGCATCGCGGGCGGCTTGCGATGCCATGCATTCACCGCATACAACGTGATTGCCCAAGAGCATCCAGCGAGAACTCCAGGCAGTCAACCGTTTATCAGGGAACATAGGAAGCTCCTTTTTCCATGGGCTGAGATATGCGCCATATCCTTCGATCACCATCAATGAAAGCTTAGAAGGTGGCTCGTCAGGTTGGGCGATT
Source organism: Pseudomonas sp. ASL3 (assembly GCF_056680425.1). NCBI lineage: Bacteria > Pseudomonadati > Pseudomonadota > Gammaproteobacteria > Pseudomonadales > Pseudomonadaceae > Pseudomonas > Pseudomonas sp. ASL3. The sequence continues at coordinate 3,215,160 of NZ_CM155281.1, forward strand.
TCAAGGTAACCAAGACGGCGATAAGCCACTAAACACCCAAAGTTTAGGCCCTGGGGATCAGGCTCTCTCGGCGATTACGTCTATCCATAAAGTGACGGGCAGAAGTCGGCTGCATTGGCGAAGGCCGCGCAGCCAGAGGGCGCGGAGGCTCAGGACGCAGCGACTGATGAGTTGCTGCTGCATGAACTCGATAGCTTGGGCGAGTTGAGTGCTGTCGACGATGAGGTGGACGAGTCGGGTCGGGCGCGGCGGCATACGGATACGCGGCTGCAGACTGCGCTGGATGAAGAGCGCCTGTTCCTGCAGTTGTTGAGGATTCACACTGAGGCGCGGGCCTTTGTCGAGGAGCAAGGGGTGAACACCCTGTTTCTGTTTCTGCCTGATGCGGGAGGCGGTTGCACCCCGGGGCGAGTGGCGAAGATGGCCACTCGTAATTCGCGGAGCCAAGGTTGCAATCGATCCTTTCTGTCAGAGTTTTCGCCGCTCCTTGCAGGACCTTTCTGAGTTGGCGTTACACCCGGGCATGAACGTCGTTTACGCCTTAATCCTTGTCGATTATCAGGAGCCAGCATGACCGCCGTCCGCTGCACCCTCACCTATCACGCTGAGGGCAGAGGCAGGCGCGCAATGGCAGCTTGGGCCATTTCAATCTCGGCGATGGCGTCTTGAACATGGTCAGCCTTGACCCAATTAAATTGGGGGTCGCCAATTATTGCGCCAATTGACTTCCTGCATAGTTCATCGGCGTCCAAGCCTTGACTCCTGGCGATAGCCATTACCGTTTTCAGCGCTATCTCAAGCGCAACCACTCGATCTTCGCTCATGACGCATGCCTCTCTGTGGAGCGTTAAGCGTAGACCAATCCCAACTTCAACGAATCATGCCACCCCGACCGATGACGGAGGGCGGCGCCTGACTGGAGAAGACTATCCGGACGGACTTGCACGCCCACTAAGCCAGTGGGCGCAGCCATACCTCTCCCCTAGATTCTACCGAAGTGGTTATTTCCGGATCGTACTGCGAGATTGTGAATCTCTTCCCAGCTTTCGAATGGCCCAGTGATGCTGGCTATCGGCGTCAGGTACTTTTCGTTTGATTCTTCATCAATCAAAACGTCAATCCTGTCGGGGTAACCAGGAACGTGCTTATCCCAGTGATAGTCAGCGAGAATTTTTCGGCCATTATCCAGCTCCAAATAAGGACCTCTTGGTCTGCTGAACATAACTTTCTCTCCTTGATCCGGCTCCACGCCGGGACATCAATCAATAGCCCACAACTTCAATTCACGCCAGTCGGCGAGGTATCCCCATGCCCACAGAAAACAACATCACGCCCGAACAGCCTGAGCTTCTGCGCCATACTCCGGGGCTGAATTATCACGATCACTCTTCGCGGCAGCTACACCGAGCAGCGTCTACTGGGACACGGCGACTCCGTACTCAGCGGGGGCCGTGCCAACCAACGCTCTGACGACTGTATACATCGACCGCAGACCAGGCGACACCGCACGCTTGAGCTTCGGCGAATACCACAGAATCGACTCGGTCAGTAACGGCGGAGTGTTCACCTTGTTTATCAGCGGGCCGTACCAAGGCACATGGGGATTTCTGGTAGACGGGATCAAGGTGCCATGGAAGAAGTACAGCGCCACACCGGAATCATGCGTGAAAACAGATGCATAACCTACGTCCGTTCCAGCGACTTGGGCGGCGCCCTGGCACGCTCAGGTTAACCTCTTCCCTATGCCGCCTGCCGATGAATGGCATGCTAGACTTCCCTATGCCCAGAGCTACAGCTAACCGCCCACTCGTGGAGCGGCTGCAAAAACGCATCCTCAAATACCACGGCAGCACCACCGATCCGGAACCGGGCATAGGTTTACGGTTTCTCTCGCCGGCCGCTATAGGCCTTTTTCAGCGCCGGCACTCATCTGCAGCAGTCTCACCTATTGGCCTCACGCCACCCTGAAGGATCAGAGGTGAGAGAATGCGTGCTGCCGGTGTTTGTGTCGTAACTGCACTACCGGTTTATCAGTATCCAAGCCTTCCAGGAGGCGACCCTGGCTCCAGTGGTTTTCCGTTTGACGTAAAAACCCAGCACAAGGTCCGAGCTGCTTGTTCATCTTGAACCGAGGGGGCTATCACCAAGCGGGTTGTCTACTTTCTCTCGGATTCGATCCGGATCTAGACCTTCTTCCTCGGACTCGATCGGGTGCTCACCTTCAGTGTCCGGCAGTTCTTCAATGCCATTCTCATAACTCGGATAGAGGTCGGTGCGACTACGGTCGAGGGGGTCGGGCACAGTCGGCTTTGGATCGTCCGGATTTATACCGCCTTGGAGTTTTGGATCAGCATTCATAGGCACCTCTCAATGGACCCAATACAGGCAGGTCCTGATATTTCGAGTTGGTGGTTGTGTGTTCGTTCGACGCTGGAGACGATCGGTAACGCAATAAAAAACCCGCTTATGCGCAACAGCAGCTTGACTGGCTTCTCGGCGGACCACGTTATAAGCCAGCAACAGCCCCCACAGTTTTTGATAAACCAGATCAACTGTCTTGCTGCGAAGGGTCAAGGCATTGTCTTGCATTGAGCTTTTGATGTCCCTGAAACCCAGCTCGATTTCCCATCGCTCGTGATAGAGGGTGGCGACCTGTTCGGCGCTAAATTGTGAGGCGGGTAGTGAAGTGAAGACGATCTTTTCTTTCCCTTCGACTTCGTAGGTCACGGCCCGTACTTGCCAGCGTTCAGGCAGTAGTGGGTTCTTTTTTCGTGCCTGCGGCGAGACTTTCATCTGTACCAGGCAGTCACCATCGCCGTAGCACTCAAGCTCCGTACGAACCGTCCCCTTACGCTCAGGGATCAGCCAATGCCGATTGTCCGGCTCGTCTTGAATGCTCAACAACAAATCAGCACTGAAAAACCCTTTGTCCAACAACGTCACCGAGTTGCCAGGAATAACGTCGACAAAATCACGGGCCAGTGGGATTTCTCCTTTGCGATAAGGGCTGATGGCAGCCCGACATTCGCCTGCGTTGACCATAAGACTTCCCTTTTTGATGGCCCATTTACCGGGCGCACTCAAATACCCCACTTCAACGAATCACGCCAGCCGGCGAGGATCCTCATGACCACTGCAATTGATTTGTTCGCCGGACTCGACGGAATAATCAGCGCATTTGAACGATCCACTGATCCCGCTGGTCAACATCACCAGCTGGCCAGGCGGATCCCTAACGGTGAATTGCACGTCATCCACGACGGGCACCTGCTCCTGGTCACCCAGGCCGAAACCATCGCCCCCATCATCATGTCGTTTCTGTCCGGCGTCGCGCACGTCGAAGAGCCGCTTTCTGCGCTCACTGACTCGAACGACCATTGCGCTATCTAACCATCCGGCTCCAACCCCGAGGGTCCCATCATGAAATTCCAAGTCGTCGATCGCTCTATCAATGGCACCGCGAAGTTCTCGGTCGATACCGAGTGCGGAAAGAACGTGGATTCATTCTCGACCATCAAGGAGGCTCGGGACTGCGCGGCCTGGCTGGAATCCGAATATGAGCGGATCAGCGAGACTCTCTAGCCGCGTCCTACCCGAAGGAATAACCCCACTTCAAAGAATCAACAGCCCAGGCATGACCTGGCATAGGACGCCCCATGCCCAAAGAAAACCAAATCACCACGAAGCAGCAGCGCACCGAGCATGTCAATCAGGTCAACCGGATGGCGATGGCTGGTTCTGCCTGTCGATCCACGACACCGACGACGGCCCGGTCTGCTGGTGGGGGCGTCCGGTGACGCCATGATCCTCCCCGCCCTCGCCTACACGCCCTGGCTCATCTACACGGGGAAGATGCGGTGGTATATATGAAGGTGAAAGCCGACCTGAAGATGTAGTGCGGTGGTTCGTTTTTCCAAACCGTTTCCAAAGTTTTTCCAAACGACAAGTACAAAAAAGGGCCAACCTTTCGGTTGACCCTTCTAGACCGCCCAGCAGAGCGGATTTTGTTTGGTAGGCGCGATTGGACTCGAACCAACGACCCCCACCATGTCAAGGTGGTGCTCTAACCAACTGAGCTACGTGCCTGCTGTGGGTCGGCATTCTACGGATATCTGGATGTGTGTCAATACCTTTTTTCGCGCTAACTCCATGAATATGCGTATTTTTTTAAAATTGTTCCGCAGCCCTGTTTTCACGGCGCACTGGTGGAGGTTTTTTTTCTCAGGTAGGATCTGGGCATCCGTAAAGAATATTAAACAGAGGTTACAGGATGGCGAACACTCCTTACCCACAGTCTTATTACGCTGCATCCGCGAACGCTGTACCCGAGCGCCCTCGGTTGGAGGGTGAGGTGGAAACCGATGTCTGCGTGATTGGCGCTGGCTATACAGGGCTTTCCAGTGCGCTGTTTTTGTTGGAGCACGGATTTCGTGTGACGGTGCTTGAAGCGGCCAAGGTTGGCTTTGGCGCGTCGGGCCGAAATGGCGGGCAGATCGTCAACAGCTATAGCCGCGATATCGATGTGATCGAACGCACCGTCGGGCCGAAGCAGGCGCAGTTGCTCGGGCAAATGGCATTCGAAGGTGCCGCGATCATTCGTGAGCGCGTGGCCAAGTATCAGATTCAATGCGATCTGAAGGATGGTGGCGTATTCGCGGCGATCACCAGTAAGCAGATGGGCCACCTGGAAGCGCAGAAGAAACTTTGGGAACGATACGGGCACACTCAGCTGGAGTTGATGGATAAACGCCGTATCCGTGAGGTGGTGGCCTGCGATGAATACGTCGGCGGCATGCTCGACATGAGTGGTGGCCATATCCATCCGCTGAATCTGGCACTGGGTGAGGCTGCTGCGGTGGAGTCATTGGGCGGTGTGATTCACGAACAGTCTGCTGCGGTACGAATCGAGCGCGGCGCCAATCCGGTCGTGCACACTGAACGCGGTAAAGTCCGGGCCCGGTTTGTCATCGTTGCCGGCAATGCTTACCTGGGTAATCTGGTGCCGGAACTGGCAGCCAAGTCGATGCCGTGCGGCACTCAGGTCATCACCACCGAGCCGCTGAGCGACGAGTTGGCGCACTCCCTGTTTCCGCAGGACTACTGCGTCGAAGACTGTAACTATCTGCTGGACTACTACCGCCTCTCCGCTGACAAGCGCCTGATTTTCGGCGGTGGCGTAGTGTATGGCGCGCGGGATCCGGCAAACATCGAAGCGATCATCCGTCCGAAGATGCTGAAGGCGTTCCCGCAACTCAAAGACGTGAAGATTGATTACGCGTGGACCGGAAACTTCCTGCTGACCCTGTCTCGCTTGCCACAAGTCGGGCGCTTGGGGAACAACATCTATTATTCGCAAGGCTGTAGCGGGCATGGCGTGACCTACACGCATCTGGCCGGCAAAGTCTTGGCCGAAGCGTTGCGCGGGCAAGCTGAGCGTTTTGATGCGTTTGCCGACCTCCCCCACTACCCCTTCCCGGGTGGCCAACTGTTGCGCACTCCGTTCACTGCTCTGGGTGCGTGGTACTACACACTGCGGGACAAGTTTGGCGTCTAATGGCAGGCCAATAAAAACGGCGCCGAGAGCGCCGTTTTCATTTCAGTTTAAAGCGCTCAATGCGCGTTCAGTGCCTTGGTCGCCTCGGCTGCCGCTTGTTCCTGGCCTGCCTGGGCCAGATCCTTCACCGCGTTCAACCAGCGTTGCTGATCGACTTGCGCTGGAATCTGTCGCGCGCCCTGTACTAGCACGGCCCAACTGCCCGCGTCTTTCCATGCGGAGGCGAAACTGCTGAAACTCATCGATAGATGATGATTCATGCCCGCATGCAACAAGACAGTCTGTTTGTTGCGGTTGTAGCCCACCAGCACGGCATAACGAGGTTCCGCCCACCAGGCTGAGCCTTCGGTGAAGCGCAACATGACGGGGTATCCCGCAGAAACCTGGGTCAATAGTGCGTCCAGCTCCCCGTCCAGCGGGTAGACCACAAAGCCGTACTCACGCGCCAGGGTTTGCATGTTCTGCTCGAGCTGGGCTTCGCCGCCGGGCAAGTGCAGGGGTTTGTCCAGCAAGCCCGGAGTGATGATCACGCCCTGTTGCGACAACATGCTGGCCAGGGTGCCCGGCCCGCTTTGATAGATGTTGCCCTTGAAGAACCGTACCGAATTGAGCTCCACTCGGTCCGGCAAGCGCTGCATTGCCGGCGTAACACCACTGGCGCAGGCCGTCAGGGTCAATAAGAAAGCCAGAGCCAGGCCTATCCGCTTTGATTGAGCGGCACACAATCGAGGTAATTCCAGCAGCATTTTCACTCACTTCAACAAGCACCGGGCGACCTGCGACCCGGCTCGGACCCTGATCATAGGACGGCTCAAGCCTGCGGTATAGCCTCATTTAGCGCAGTTTCTTACTCTGGATAGATCAAATCGATCATGCACTGCTAACCGTTAGTCAACGGACGGAAACATGGGCTGAACTAGACTGTCGATTAGATGGACAAAGACAGTGAGAACCATGGAGGCACGTATGAGCCTGGCAATGACAATCGTGATGCTGATCGCCGCCTGGCTGGCCGTCGCTTCGGCCATGCTCTGGGGGGTGATGCGCATTTCTCGTGGGCATCATCACCGTGAAGCCGAGCACGACAAGCCTGCAAAAACCAAAACCCGGCACATTCGCCCAGCCTCATCTCACTAGCTCATCCTGTTAGCCCATCCCGAAAAAGGGCCGGCAATGGATGACTCCACGCCGACCGTTGGATTTTCACGGATTGCCTACCCTCACACTCAGGCAGCCACTTTCTCCTGCTTTGCCCTGCGCGACAGCATGTTCAAGCCTTCGATTACTGCCGAAAAGGTCATAGCCGCATAGATATAGCCCTTCGGTACATGCCCCCCAAACCCTTCAGCGATCAGCGTCATGCCGATCATGATCAAAAAGCCCAGCGCCAGCATGACCACGGTCGGGTTGTCATTGATGAATTTCGCCAGCGGTTCTGCCGCTACCAGCATCACGACAACGGCGGCGATCACCGCAATGACCATGATCGGTAAGTGTTCGGTCATACCCACAGCGGTGATGATGCTATCGATAGAGAACACCATGTCGAGCATCAAAATCTGCCCGATGGCGGCAGCGAATCCCAGCGTTACACCCGACGACGTCACCTTCTCGTCCTCGTTTTTGGCATTGACGTTGTGGTGAATTTCCGTGGTGGCTTTCCACAACAGGAACAGACCACCGGCAATCAGGATCATGTCTTTCCACGAAAACATCTGGTCGAACAGCTCGATCACCGGCTCAGTCAATTGCACGATATAAGCAACGGTGCTGAGTAAGCCCAGACGCAGCAGAAGCGCCATGCTGATCCCGAGACGGCGTGCCTTGGCGCGTTGATGCTCCGGCAGTTTATTGGTCAGGATCGAGATAAAGATCAGGTTATCGATGCCCAGCACGATTTCCATCACCACCAACGTTGCCAGAGCGATCCAGGCGGTGGGGCTTGCAGCCAGTTGTAAAAGATATTCCATGTGTGTTTGAACCCTGATTCAGCCTGAAATTGCCCGAAACACGAATAGCCCCGGCGATAGCGTTGCATTCTAGGGAGAGAGATACATCAGAAAAATTCGTATTTTTGCCATGTATACTTCGGGTTTTACGAATCGGCACCGCCATGCTCAATTATCGACAGCTGCATTACTTCTGGGTCGTGGCCAAAACCGGCAGCATCGTGCGGGCTTCTGAGCAGTTGAACCTGACGGCGCAGACCATCAGCGGGCAGATTAGCCTGCTGGAGCAAACCTATGGCATGGATTTGTTTCGTCGTGTTGGTCGACAGTTGGAATTGACTGAAGTGGGGCGGCTCGCCCTGCCTTACGCCGAGCAAATGTTTCAGCTCGGAGGCGAGCTGGAAGCCTTGCTTCGCACCCAGCCCAACGAACAGCAAATTCTGTTTCGCATCGGCGTCGCGGATGTGGTGCCCAAGTCGATTGTGTATCGGCTGATTGCGCCGACCATGGAGCTGGCTGAGCCGATTCGCATCACCTGCCGTGAAGACAAACTGGAGCGGTTGCTTGCCGATCTGGCAATCCAGCGTCTGGACCTGGTGATTTCCGACAGCCCGATGCCCTCGCATCTGGACATCAAAGGCTACAGCCAGAAGCTTGGTGAATGCGGTATCAGTTTTTTCGCGACCCAGTCGTTGGCCGAGCGTTATGGAGCGGACTTCCCTCTGGGCCTGCAAGGTGCGCCACTGTTGGTTCCAGGGCAGGAAACTGTGGTCCGCAGCCGCCTGATGCGCTGGTTCGCCGAGCAAAAAATTCAGCCGCGCATTGTTGGCGAGTTCGACGACAGTGCATTGATGAAGGCTTTCGGTAAGTCCGGTAGTGGGATTTTCATCGCCCCGAGCGTGATTGCCGACGAGGTTCAAGCGCAATACAAGGTGAAAATGATCGGCCAGACTAACGCCGTTACCGAGTCTTTCTACGCGATTTCCGTCGAACGCAAGGTCAAGCACCCCGGTATTGTCGCCATTACCGAAGGCGCTCGACGCGAGCTATTCACCGCACCCGATTAAGCGCAGACCGGTGCGGGCCTGACGGACATCAGCAGCAGCGCCAGCAGGATCGATAGCAAGATAATCCCCGCCGCCGCGAACCCCAGGCTGCCCAGGCCAAGGTTGTCGATGACCCGGCCACCAATGATCGCGCCAATGCCGATGCCCAGATTGGCCCCGGCGATGTTCAGAGAGGCGGCAAAGGCGGGCGCATGGGGAGCGGCCTTCATCAGCCGCACGTGGCTGACCAGAAACAACGCCGCCTGAGTAATCCCCCAGACGGCCAGGGCCAATGCCAGACCCGGCATCGAATGCATGCTTGGCACCACGGCCACCATGCCGGTAATCATGAACGCGCTGAAGACCAGACTGGCAATCAGTGGATGGTGGTCAACCATACGCCCGCCCAACGAGTTACCGAGCAAGCCGACCGCGCCAAAACCCATCAGGCACCACCCCACCACCGTACCGTTGAAACCGGCCAGACGTTCGAGCATGTCCGCAAGGTAGGTATAGGCCGTGAACATGCCGCTGAACACCAACACCGATAGCAACACATGACCGAGCATCAATGGGCTGCGCAAAATCTTGAACTGCCCCAGCAATGAAACCGGCTCTTTATGCTTGTGCGTCGCAGGCAGGTAGATCCACAACAGCAACGCCTTGGCAAACGCCACAACGGCCAGGATGGCAAACGCACTGCGCCAGCCCAACGCATCGGAAATCAACGTGCCGACCGGGATGCCGAACACCGTCGCGCAGACGATACCGAAACCAATCTTGGCAATAGCGCGTCCGGCATATTCAGGACCGACGATGTCCACTGCCGTTTCACTGGCCAACGCCCAAAACACCGGTAGTCCCAAGGCAGGAATCAGTCGTGCCACCGCCATCACGACAATGTTCGGCGCCAGGGCCGCTAGCACGTTGGACAGGCCAAACATGAGCAAAATAGTGATAAACAGCCGCTTGCGTTCAAAACGCGAAAAATACGCCGTCAGAAACGGCCCGAAAGCGGCCACGGTGAACGCGAACAACGTCACCAGCAGGCCCGCTTGCGACACCGTGATATCCAGATCACGGGCTATCGCGGGTAACAGACCGACGATGACGAACTCTGTGGTCAGTACCGTGAAACCGGCAGCCGACAACAGCAAAATGGGAAACAACATGAAAACTCCAGAACAACGAAAAACCGCCGCATGAAACCTCTCATGCAGCGGCCGGATGTCAATCAGACAGGTTGCTCAGCGAATCAATACGCGCCCATGTAGTCACGCTTGCCGACGTCAACACCGTTGTGACGCAGGATCGCGTAGGTAGTGGTGACGTGGAAGAAGAACTGCGGCAGGCCATAGCCCAACAGGTAGGTCTGAGCGTCGAAGCGCTTCTCTTTCGGCGTGCCCGGACGCGTGATGATCTCGCGATCTTCCTGGCCGTTGATCAGTTCAGGGCTGATGCTGCCGATGAAGGCCAGGGTCTTGGCGATCAGAGCTTGCAGGTCGGCGAAGGTTTTTTCGGAATCGTCGTAGCTGGGTGGCGTGATGCCGGCCAGACGAGCCGATACACCTTTGGCGAAATCGACAGCGATTTGCACCTGACGAACCAGCTGAAACATGTCCGGGAACAGACGCGCTTGCAGCAAAGCGTCAGGCTCGATGGTTTTAGCGGTGGCGTGGGCTTCGGCCTTGGTCAACACGTCGCTCAAGGCAGAGAGCATTTGCTTGAAAACCGGAACAGAAGTGGCATACAGAGAAATAGTCATGGCAGATCCTGGGTTTAAGGTGGCGTGATTATAGCCATGGCGGCCAACGAAAGCGGCTTGTCTTTTATATCGCTGAACCCCTAGGCTATTGGCCTTCGAACGCTTAGGGAAAGCGCCAATGTCTACCGAGCCCGTATCTACTGACTCTGCCGATAAGCTTCATCTGACCAGTGCAGAGCTTCGCATCCTTGGCTGCCTGATCGAAAAAAAGGCCACCAGCCCCGAAACCTATCCGTTGACCCTCAATGCGCTGGTCACCGCCTGTAATCAAAAAACCAGCCGTGAACCGGTGATGAACCTGACTCCGGGCCTGGTCGGCCAAAGTCTGCGCGCCCTTGAAGGCCGTGGCTTGACGCGTCTGGTGATGGGCAGTCGCGCTGATCGCTGGGAACATCGCGTTGATAAAACCCTGGAACTGGTGCCCGCGCAGGTCATTCTGAGCGGTTTGTTGTTTCTGCGTGGTCCGCAAACTGTCAACGAACTGCTCACCCGCAGCAACCGCATGCATGACTTCGAAGACGTCGAACAGGTCGTCCACCAACTGGAACGCCTGATCGCCCGTGGTCTGGCGATGTTACTACCGCGCCAATCCGGTCAACGCGAAGATCGCTATATGCACTCATTGGGTGACCCGGACGATATCGAGGCAATTCTTGCGGCCCGACAAAACCAGCCGGAACGCTCTGGAGGCGGATCGGCCTCGACAGAACGCATGGATGAACTTGAAGCGCGGATAATTGCGTTGGAAGAGCGACTGGCGAAGCTGGAATGAGCCATAATAAGCGCCTTATCGGCTTTCCGTTGCCAATGCCGATAGGGCCGCGATAATAGGTGTCAGAAACACTTACACAATCTTTACTCACGCGCTTCGCAGATTTCTCCGAAACCGCTGTCTTAGAAGTATCCCGTGGCAGTGCTTGAGAGTAATGCAGGCTCGCGACAACGGGATTGAACGCCGAGGAATAGTCATGATTCGTCAAATCCCCAAGGTTGCCTTGTTGATAGGCGCCCTAGCTATCGCGACGCAGGCGTCGGCCCATGGCGGCGGCGGTTGGGGTCCAGGTCTTGCGATAGGAGCCGTGGTCGGAGCCGTTGTGGGCAGCGCCGTGGCCTCTAGCCAACCCCGGACAGTTTATGTCGAACCGCAACCGGTCTATGCGCCACAACCGGTCTACTATCAGGCACCGCCACCACCGGTCTACTACCAACCGGTCGTAGTGGCTCCGGCCCCTGTTTATTATCGTCCGGGGTATTACGGCCCACCACCAGGCTACTACGGTCATCAGCATGGTTATTATGGTCGCGATGGTCGCGGTGACGGCCGCTGGTAACAGCTTGAAAACAGCCCCGCCCCGAAAAGGCGGGGCTATTTTTTTGGCGGTTACATTAGTTCGGTGGAGGTCGCTGGCAAGACAGCGTGTTTGTTTGCATCCTTCATCATTGGATATGAATGACCGACCGCTATCGTTTGATAGAACCTCACACCCATAAAAATAAGGACGCCTCTATGCCAACCCAGCATCCCTATCGAACAGCGGGTCTGTGCACATCGGACAAAGTGTATTGCGCACTGACCGAACTCAAAAGTCTGGAAGGCCATCGCAGCGCAAAATTCTTGTCCCTGCTGGCACAGAACCTGGTTGAAAAAGGCCTTCTGAGCGATCACGAAGTGGTGGCCATGCTCGACCAGGTCGTCGACTGATCCGCTCTCGATAAGCTCCCCGGCTGCACACGAAAAAACCTCGTTACCGTCAATGACCACTATCGAGAGCAGTGATTATCGCTCGCTCGGATGGCGCCGTAGAGTAGCCTCATAGATTGATGGAGGTACTTATGAACCAGGTTCAAATCATGTCGGTAATCGGTAGCGCAGTCCCAGCCCAGCTCAGAGAGCTCGGTCTGTTGGCCTGCTGGTACCTGGTACAGAACGGCGAGCCCGTCTCCGGCCCTTTAGCCTCTCTGCCAGCGGCCCAGGCCCTGTCCGAGAAGTTCGAAACCCGTCAACTGAGTGCCTGATACTGCTCAACAGTTTTAACACCGTTTTTTTACAACCAAGTTTCACCCTGACATCGTGCGTTGCTCCGCACACCCCCTTGCCCGCGTCCTTGATGCGGGCTTTTTTTGCCCAGCAAAAAGCAGGGTTGATCAGAGGCGCTCAGCCATCGCGGCGTTGACCTGAGTTCGGTGCGCCAGTTTTTGCAGGCGTTTTTCCAGACTCATCAACACCACCCGATCCGCACGGCCGCTTTCCAGCTCATCGACCAGTTCGTTAACCGCCTGACGCAGTTCATGAGCGATCACCACGCGGTCATCGTTCAGATCACGCTTATGCGACTCGAACAAACGATGCAGGAAATCCTGAAGGGTGTGCTGCAATCGATGCCGATCGGTTGCGCGAAGGTGAATCAGGTTCACGCTGATTTTTGTCAGCAGCTCATTGAGTTCGCTGCACAAGTACTGCAGCCGGCGAGCGTAACCCACCTCCCGCTCACGCAGTTGCTTGTGTTGGCTCGCCGCGTCCTGCTTTTTCTGGATGCCCGGAACAGCGATCGCCACCATCAAGCCGACGATCAAGCCGATTGCCTGGATCCAGCCTGCCCAATCAGCGGGCTTCTGAAACAAACCAACCCCAAGCAGGAGCGCCGCAACAACAGCTGCCACTGTCACCAGTGCGACGTAATCCTTGCTGATGAAACCCTTGAGCATTGCGCGACTCCTGAGTCGTTTGAGAGCACTTGGTATTAATTGCGTAGGATGCTAATCGGTGTGCTCGATAGACACCATGGCTATTGCTGGTTTTAGCCGGCAATTATTTTTTTGCCCGTAAAAGCGCACCGCTACTCTTAACCTAAACTCAACTGACAACACCCATCGACAGAGCGAGGAGCATCCTCATAAAATACAGCGCTTTTTTCGCAGAAACCCCGTGCTAAACGGCATATTCCATTCTTAGTGAGCCATGGTCGTGAAAATTCGTCATTCCATCCTGAGCCTATTATTTGTATGTACAGGCGCCGTACTCTCACAAAGTGCCTCAGCAGTTGAACCTGACCCTCTTAATCGCGACCCTTCACACCTTCACCTGGCCTCGGGCAGCGCCATGGTCGTCGACCTGAAAACCGACAAAGTGCTGTACGCCCACAATCCGGATATCGTCGTTCCCATCGCCTCGGTCACCAAACTGATGACGGCCATGGTGGTGCTCGACGCGAAACTGCCAATGAATGAAATGATTCCGGTATCGATTACCGACACCAAGGAAATGAAAGGCGTGTTTTCCCGGGTCAAGCTCGGCAGCGAACTGGACCGCAAGAACATGATGTTGATCGCCCTGATGTCCTCGGAAAACCGTGCCGCGGCGAGCCTCGCCCACAGTTATCCAGGTGGCTATAACGCGTTCATCAGGGCGATGAACGCCAAGGCCAAGTCGCTGGGCATGAAGCACACGGTTTATGTCGAGCCTACGGGCTTGTCCATCTTCAACGTTTCTACCGCCCGCGACCTGACCAAGCTGGTACTCGCTGCGCGCCAATACCCGATGTTGAGCGAATTGAGCACCACCCCCGAAAAAACCGTGACCTTCCGCAAACCCACCTACAGCCTGGTTTTCAATAATACTGATCACCTGATCAGAAAATCCAATTGGGACATCAAACTGACCAAAACCGGCTTCACCAACCAGGCGGGCCACTGCCTGGTGTTGCTCACCACCATGGCCAATCGCCAGGTAGCAGTGGTGATCCTCGATGCTTTCGGTAAATACACACACTTCGCCGACGCTGGTCGTTTGCGCAACTGGATGGAATCCGGCAAAAGCGGCCCCGCCCCAGAAGCCGCCGTGGCGTACAGAAACCAGAAAAACCTGACCATGAAGCAGGTCGGGGTTCAAGCGAAAGAGTAAGCCTCAGATCGTGCCGACGCAGAGCGTGGGCACGATCAACCCAGCCAACACCTCCCCCGCCATTCAGGGCTTTTGTCGATTAAATCCATACTTTTAAACACACCACTTATGCTCGCTTGATTACCCAAAACTTCAAGTGACGCGTATAAACGGTCATCGGATCGTATCAAAAAATTTACCCGTGATCTTTTGCAGGGTTCGAGCAAAAACTGGCACAGTGAGCTAATACTCATTTACCCGTTCTTCGATGGGTGATGTTCTTCTCGTTCAAGACTGGAGATTAAAAACCATGCTCTTCAAATGGTTCCTGGCCACACTGCATCTCTTGGCATACGGCGTTGCACTGGGGGCGGTATTAAGCCGTGGGCGCTCTCTGCGGCGACTGAACAGAACCAACCCCTCCAAACTTCGGGATGTATTTGTCGCGGACAACTTCTGGGGCATCGCCGCGGCGGTACTTCTGGTCACGGGGGCATTGCGTGCATTTGGCGGGTTTGAAAAGGGCACGTTTTATTACCTGCACCAACCGCTGTTCCATCTGAAGATGGCGGCGTTCGTGGCGATCCTGTTGCTTGAGATCGCACCCATGGTTGCCCTGATCAAGTGGCGCAACGCATTTAAAATTGGCGCCTCGATCGATACCCACCGCGCCCAGCTCTACTCCACAATCAGCCATATCGAAGTGGGACTGATCATCGTCATACTCGTCGCGGCCTCAGGTATGGCGCGCGGACTTTTTATCAGTTAGCCATTAACCGTAAAAGAGAAGAAAATGACCGCCTTTCTCTTTATGCACGGCCCTCACATGAAAATCTGTGGTATCGAAATCAAAGGCAGCGAAGCCATTTTCGCTGTCGCCACGTTCCACAATAACGTGCTTGAACACCTGCCTCTGACCACCAAAAAAATCGCCCTCGAGGATGATGACGAGTCGTCGAACGTCAAAGCGTTCGCGATCCTCGTCAAAGCGTTTGTGCGTGATAACGGCATCGAGCACATCGTCATCAAGAAGCGCAGCAAAAAAGGCGAATTCGCCGGCGGGCCGACCACGTTCAAAATCGAAGGGATTTTACAGCTGTTGAGTCCGTGCGAGGTGTCTCTGGTGTCACCACAGACCGTCAGCGCCCAGCATAAAAAACACGACTTTGGATTCGCCGCCTCGCTCAACAAATATCAGCACGAGGCTTATAAAACCGCGTGTTCGGCGCTGATGAAAGCGACGGCTTGAGCAAATCACAAGCGCGTTGACTCATGAGCCTGACGAACAATCGGTATAAGCTCGCTGTTCAGAAGCGCTGAGTTAGCGAGCGCCGATCCCCAGCACAGGAAAATACTCACATGGCGTTTATTTTCGGCAAACGGTTACGCAATGGCGTACTGGCTTCGGCGATCGTCGCGGCGACGCTTATGACCATCGGCTCCGCTCAAGCGCAGGAAACGCCTACGCAGCGTATCGGCGTGCGCGGCGCGATCACCACCCTCGAGGGTGACTCGATGAAGGTGCACACCACCCGCGGCGAGGACCTGACCGTCAACCTGACCAAAGACACCCAGGTTCGCGGCGTGACCCTGGCGCAGATCTCAGACATCAAGCCGGGAAGCTACATTGGCACTGCCGCGGTACCGCTGCCGGACGGCACCTTGAAGGCGCTGGAAGTGCACGTATTCCCTCCCTCGATGGCCGGGACGGGTGACGGCCACCGCGCCTTCGACCTGACCAAAGACAGCACCATGACCAATGGCAGCGTCGGTGATCTGGTCACCAGCAATGGGCGCACCATGACCGTGAAATACAAAGGCGGCGAAAAGACCATTGTCGTGCCTGACGACGTGCCCATCGTCAACCTGGTAGCCGGTGATCGCAGTCTGCTCAAGCCCGGGGTCAAAGTCGTGTTGTTCGCGCAGAAAGGTGCCGATGACAGCCTGACCGCGTTATCCATTTCGGCGGGCGAAAATGGCATCACCCCACCGATGTGAGGAGTGTGCTTCACTTTGGGCGGACTAGGGTCTGTTGCCGTTTGGTGACGACCGCGACGGAGGCCCATTTGGCGCAGGGCAAGGCGCGAGGAACGCGGTTTGGTTGTTCCAAATAAGTTCCAAGCAACGCAGCCCTGCGCCAAATGGGCCCCGTCCCTTCGGGTTGCGCGCCAACGTGCGCGAGGCTGCGTTGCGGGATTTGCCAAGGGAACAACCATTAGCGGCATCCCGCGCCTTGCCTCGCACACGTTGGCATCGCAACGCGGTTCGCCACCAAACGGCAACAGACCCTAAGGACACCCCATCCCCGGTTGTTGTGACCAGCGACGCGCCGTCCCCGCAATGATCGTCGCCAACTGCCCGATAGCCTGTTGATGGGCCAACACCATATCCTGCACCTGTGTCCCGGCAGGCTGGCGGATGACGCTGCTGCACGTCAGGCTGCGACGCTGTTCGCCATCAGCGCGCTGGCTGATGCTCCACACCACATCAATCAATGCGTAATGGCCCGGCAGCGAGTCGAAACGTCTGACGTCGGTTTGCAGCGAGAGTATCTGACGGCCCGGGATTTTGGGTAAGCCCGCCAGATCGCGAGTGCCCAGTTTAAGCTCCATCTGGTTACTCAAGGCGTCATGGAACTCGTCGGCCAGCGGAGCACTCCAGCGTTCGGTTTCGAGAATTGCCAAGGCTCCGTTACTCTGCCGGACGACCACTTGCGGCTGGTCGACTTGAACCGGTATGCGAACGGGCTGCATCTCGAACTGGAAGGCCGGCGCGGTTACGTTAGCACGCACACCCACGTCAGCCGCCGTCGGAACCAGGGTGTAGTAATGGGTAGGCGCCGAGCTGCACGCGGCCAGACCCAGTGTCGCGAAAATGGCCAGGGAGCGAATATTCATGGCGGTCATTCCTGGTCAATGTCTCGAGAAGACGAGGGCGTCGATTTATAGCCATCGGGCTGGTTGTCCTTGAGGCGCCCGCGAATCAGCGCCTCGGGATGCCGGCCGAGGAAATCTGTCAGCACCCGTACCGAACGAGCGGTACGCTGGACCTCCTCCATCGCCTGCCCCAACTGCTGGCGCTGCGGTGAGTCCTCGGCAAAGCTACTATTGGCCGAGGCCAGCGTCTTCCTGGTCTCCGCCAGGGTGTCGCGCATCTGCGGCAGCACGTCACCATTGACCTGCTTCAGGGTTTTCTGCAACTCGCCCAGGCTGCCATTGAGGTTGTTGGCAATCTGGTCGATCGGCAGTTTGCTGATCTTGTCGACTACGCTTTGCAGTTGCTCCTGAAGCTTGTCCAGGCTGCCCGGTACCGTCGGAATTTCCGGGGGGCTTGCCGCCGCGTCGAAGTTCACCGATGTTGCCCCAGGGATGAAATCCAGAGCGATGTAGAGTTGTCCCGTGAGCAGATTGCCGTTTCGGGCCTGCGCCCTAAGCCCCTGCCCGACTAACTGGCCCATCACTTGTGCGGACCTGGCTGCATCCTCCTTACCCGGCTCCTTCACCAGCTTTTCATGGGCCCTACCCAGTCTATTGGGGTAGATGACGGCGCCTACTATGGTCGGGAAGTCTTTCTTGACCTCGTCATAGTCCAGGTCGATCGATACCACCCGGCCGAGGTTCACCCCGTGAAATTCCACCGGCGCATTGACCACCAGGCCACGCAACGGCTGACTGAAGCGCATGCGGATATAGCGTGGCTCGCCATCGGCCGGCGCCATGGCGGTTTCCTGATCAGCAAAGAGCGTAAACTGAGCTTTTTCTTCAGCCTGCTGGGGATTGGGACTGTACTTCGGTTCAAGGAAAGCGATACCCCCGGCCAGAATTGATGACACCGACTCGGTGTTCACCTTCAGGCCCTCGGCGCCCAGGCTGACATCGAATCCACTGGCGTTCCAGAAGCGCGTATCGCTAGTCACGAACTTGTCGTTCGGGGCGTGGACAAATATCTGCACGTCGACGCCTTTACCATCGTCGGACAGTTGATAGGACACCACTTGGCCAACCGGGATGCGGCGGTAGTAGACGCTCGATCCAATATCCAGCGAGCCGAGGTTATCGGTGTGCAGGGTGTAACGCTTGCCCTTCTCACCGTAGGTAATGGGCGGCGGGGTTTCCAGGCCGACAAAGTCATCTTTGGTGTTATCCGATTCGCCGGCATCGGCACCGATAAAGGCACCGGACAACAGCGTATCGATCCCCGAAATACCATTGGCACCGATGCGCGGCCGCACGACCCAGAAACGCGAGTCTTCAGAAGCAAACGACTTGGCGGACGCGTCCAGTTCGATAGTGGCATCGACGTGGCTGCGGTCCTCTGTCAAGGCAATCGAGGTGACCTTGCCGATCACCACGTTCTTGTATTTGACCTGGGTCTTGTTCGCCTCCAGCCCTTCGGCAGTCAAGAAGCTCACGGTAATCTGCGGGCCCGCCATCCTCGCGTTATGCACCACCATCGACAACCCGACCAGCGCCGCCACAATCGGCACCAGCCACACCAGAGAAACGTTGAAGCGTCGGCGCTTGACCTCAGGGTTGCCTGGAACCGGCGTGACGGCAGAACTTGGGTGATCAGGCATTTTCAACCTCTGCGTCCCAGATAAGCCGGGGATCAAAACTCATGGCAGCGAACATTGTCAGTACCACAACCAAACCAAAAAAAAGAATGCCCATCCGTGGGTCGATGCTACTGAGCGAGCGGAACTGCACCAGGGCGGCTATCAGGGCCACCACCAGCACGTCGAGCATGGACCAATAACCGACCACTTCGATCAGCCGATAGAGCCTGGCCCGCTCACGCATGGCCCAGCGACTGCGACGCTGACAGGTGATCAGTAGCGTACCCAGCACCAGAAATTTCATGCACGGCACCGCCACGCTGGCAATGAAAATAAGTAGAGCGAGGTCCCACTCTCCTCCGTGCCAGAACTCCATGATCCCGCTGAAAATGGTGTTTTCACTGCCGCTGCCAAAGATGTTGGTGTGCATCACCGGCATCACATTGGCCGGGATGTAGCAGATCATGCTGGCCAGCAAAAGTGCCCAGGTACGAGCCAGGCTATTGGGTTTGCGTCGATGCAGGGTGGAGTCGCAGCGAGAGCAGCGCGAATCCGCCGATGGGCAGACCTGACCGCAGGTATGACACAAGGTCAGATTCATTTCGCTGGCATAGGGCGGCATGGTCATGAAATAACGCCCTCCAGGTCTGTCCACAGCCTGCGGATGCCTTTGCCCGAAATCAGGACGATCAACACAGTGAGCATGGCCAGCGCCCACAGTCCAAGACCCGGATGCACATCGAGCATGCCGGCCAATTTGACGATGGCCACCAGAATCCCCAGCAAACACACTTCGAGCATGCTCCAGGGCCGCAGGTGTTCCAGGGCACGCATACAGGCCTTGAAGCCAGGAGCCGCCCGCCCGGCCAAGGCAAAGCTGAGCACCCAGCACAGCAAGGTAATTTGCAGGAACGGTGCGAGGATGATCGCCAGACCCGCCACCGCCGCTATCGGACTGATTTGCCCGTGCGCCAGAGCTTGCACGGACTGCCACAACGTCGCTTGATTACTCAGGCCTTGCATGCTGATGGAAATGACCGGAAACGCGTTGGCGAACACAAACAGCAGCGCCGCGCCGATCGACAGCGCCAGGAGTTGTTGAAGGCTGAGCTGACCCCCACGCCCCAGGATCGCCGCGCAACGAACACACCTTGCGGTCTGACCTTTGGTCAGCGGTACCGACTCGTACACCGAGTCGCAGTGCTCACAGATGATCCAGGCTGGGGAAGAGGTCATAGGCTCGAATAAGCTTTATTGAAGATCAACTCCTGTGAACCGGGCAGTATCGTCTGGTTTAAGGGGCGAGTTTCTTTGGGGGGGCCAAATCATAATAGAAACCCAGATCGAAATCGATTGCCATGACCAATACACAATGCCCACGCCCTCAACAACAACCTGAGCATTGATCTGACCGCAGATTAATAATCATAACGCATCAATGGATGCGAACTATGCACTTATCAACTCAGTCGCGCTCATCCACTATCCGATCCTATAAAAATCATGCCGCCCAGTGCATGCCATAACAGTGTCGGAGATAAGCAGATGAGCTCAACTCAACGCGTGGCGACGTCCGCCCGCTCCAAGGCAAGTGCGGTTTTCCGGGTGACTTCGGGAAACTTTCTCGAACAGTTCGATTTCTTTCTCTTTGGGTTTTATGCCACCTACATCGCCGCGGCATTTTTCCCGGCGAGCAGCGAATTCGCCTCATTGATGATGACCTTTGCCGTGTTCGGCGCGGGCTTTCTCATGCGCCCGTTGGGCGCGGTCATTCTCGGCGCCTACATCGATGACGTCGGCCGCCGCAAGGGGCTGATCGTGACCCTCGCGATCATGGCCAGCGGCACCATCCTGATCGTGTTGGTGCCCAGCTACGAAAGCATCGGCCTGCTGGCACCGGCCCTGGTGTTGATCGGGCGGTTGCTCCAGGGATTTTCCGCAGGGGCGGAACTGGGGGGCGTTTCGGTCTATCTGGCCGAGATGGCGACTCCCGGCAAAAAAGGCTTCTTCACCAGTTGGCAGTCGGCCAGTCAGCAGGTCGCAATCATCATCGCGGCAGGACTGGGTTTCGCGTTGAATCAGTGGATGCCTTCATCGATGATCGCCGATTGGGGCTGGCGCATGCCTTTCCTCATAGGTTGTCTCATCGTCCCGTTCATCTTCCTCCTGCGTCGCAAGCTTGAGGAAACCGAAGAGTTCGCCGCACGCAAGCACCGCCCGAACATGCGTGAAGTGTTCAATACCTTGCTGCAGAACTGGGTGATCGTGGTCGCGGGCATGTTGATGGTCGCGATGACCACAACGGCTTTTTACCTGATCACCGTCTATGCGCCGACCTTCGGCAAGACCGTGCTCAACCTGAGCACCGCCGACGCCCTGATGGTCACCTTGCTGGTGGGGGTATCCAATTTCATCTGGTTGCCTATTGGTGGCG
Source organism: Pseudomonas sp. ASL3 (assembly GCF_056680425.1). Lineage (NCBI taxonomy): Bacteria > Pseudomonadati > Pseudomonadota > Gammaproteobacteria > Pseudomonadales > Pseudomonadaceae > Pseudomonas > Pseudomonas sp. ASL3. The sequence continues at coordinate 3,236,343 of NZ_CM155281.1, forward strand.
CCCTGTCCGACCGCATCGGTCGTCGGCCGGTGTTGGTGACCATGACCGCGCTGGCCATTGCAACGTCCTACCCTGCCCTGTCGCTACTGGCCCAGGCGCCCAGCTTCGGCCACATGCTGGAAACCCTGTTGTGGCTGTCGTTCCTGTATGGCATGTACAACGGCGCGATGGTCGCAGCCCTGACCGAAATCATGCCCGTCGAAGTCCGCGTCGCCGGCTTTTCTCTGGCCTATAGCCTCGCCACTGCGGTGTTTGGCGGTTTCACCCCAGCCATTTCCACGGCACTCATTCACCTCACCGGTGACAAGGCCGCGCCCGGTTACTGGATGAGTTTCGCGGCGGTCTGCGCGCTGGGTGCGACCCTGTTTCTGTACCGTAGCAAGGCCGTGCAGCTGCGTCATGCAGTGTGATAACCATTGCGCCCCGCAGCAGGAGAGAGGTTCGATGAAAGCACTGTGGAGGAAACTCACCGCATTCGTATTGATCGGCGGCCTGGGTCTGAGCCCTTTGGTACCGGCAGCCGTGCAAGCCGCCGAACTCCGGGTAATGACGTCCGGCGGCTTCACCGCTGCCTACAAGACGCTCAGCCCCAGGTTCGCCGCAGACACCGGCAATACACTGGACACTATTCTTGGTCCCTCCATGGGCAAGGCGCCTGAAGCGATCCCCAACCGGCTGGAGCGCGGCGAACAGGCAGACGTGCTGATCATGGTCGGGTATGCACTCGACGAGTTGATCAAGCAAGGCAAAGTGATCCCCGGCTCGCGGGTCGAGCTCGCTGATTCGCGCATCGGAATGGTCGTACGCGCCGGAGCGGACAAGCCAAAAATCGCTTCTGTCGACGACCTCAAGGCGACCTTGCTCAAGGCCCGATCAGTCGCTTACTCCGACAGCGCCAGCGGCGTATACATCCAGGATCAACTGTTCCAGCGTCTGGGAATCAAAAGCCAGTTGCAGGCCAAGGCCAGGATGATTCCGAAGATCCCGGTGGCCTCCGTGGTCGCAACGGGCGACTACGAGTTGGGCTTCCAGCAGGTCAGCGAGCTGCTGCCGGTTCCTGGCGTAACCTTCGTCGGCAAAATTCCGGAGTCGGTACAGTCGGTAACGCGCTACGCTGCCGGAATCCCGGTGGGCGCCCAGCATCCACAGGAAGCCAGAGCATTGCTCGACTACCTCGCATCGCCTGCGGTCCAGGCAGAGGTGAATGCAACCGGGCTTGATTCAGTCGGCCCTCACTGACGGCACGGAGTTTTAGTGCACAACCGTCGGCTCCTCGCCTGACGGTGGCTGGGTTTTCATCTCGACAATCAGTCGCTCCAGTTCCAACGCCGCCGGGGTCAACGTACGCCCCCGGCGCTTGATCAAACCAACGCTGCGTATCACCTGCGGATCGGTCAGCGGCACGCTGATCAAAATCGGATGCCCAGCGGTGGGCATTGCCATCGCTGGCGCAGCAGCAACACCCAGGCCGGCCTCGACCAGACCCAACATCGTCACCACATGCCGGGTGTCGCAGATGCTCGGCCGCGCGGGAGTGATGTGAATCAGTGCCTGATCCAACAGAAAACGATTGCCTGAGGTCTTGTCCACCGCAATATAGTCCTGCTCGAAAAACTCGCGCCAGGTCACACTCTGCCGGCTTGCCAATGCGTGGTCGCGACGGCAGGCCAGCACGTACGCCTCCTGAACCAGCAACTCGAACTCAAGCCCGGCATCCAGATTGCCCATGAAACTGAGGCCCAGATCGGCTTCGCCACTGACCACCGCGCCGTGTACATCGTGGGCGCTGGCGTCCAACACCTTCACTCTGATCTTCGGATAAAGCTGGTGATAGCGAGCGACCACCCGCGGCATGAAGTAATAGGCGGCCGACGGCACGCAAGCGATCGTGACATGACCCAGCCGCGTCGAAGCGACATCGCTGATGCCCAATAGCGCATCGTCGAGATCGTCGAGCAGACGTTCGGCACGCGGCGCGAAAGCCCGTCCCACCATGGTCAGACTGACGCGGCGAGTGGTGCGCTCGAACAGCTTGACGCCCAAGGCCTCCTCGAGCTTTTCAATGCGTCGGCTCAGGGCGGGCTGAGAAATATGGATTGCTTCGGCTGCCTTGCCGAAGCTGCCTTTCTCCACCACGGCGCGGAAGGCCTGGAGGTCGTTCAGGTCGAAGTTGATAGCCATGGAAGACGCACGCCGAGGGGCAATTGATAGGTTGAATACAGCGTTGCACGTCGCCCGGTCCGGGATGGGTGGGCAAACCCACCCCTCAGCTTTTGACGACGGTGCATCGTCGAAACAAGGTATCAAGGATACAGCACCATTCCATGGCGCCGCTGCCTGCAAGGAAATGCTCGGCCTATGCCGTGGGGACGGTGCCGCCATCGATCACATATTCAGTGCCGGTAATGGACGCGGCACGCGGCGAGACGAGGAATGCAATGAGGTCTGCGACTTCCGCCGGTTTCGCCGGGCGACCTAAAGGAATACCTCCCAACGAATTCATGATGATCTGACGGCCACCCTCATAATCGGTGCCATTCTTGCGTGCGACCTCCTCGGCCAGCCCCACGGCGGCATCCGTCTCTACCCATCCGGGCGCGACCCTGACAACGCGAACACCCTTGGGACTGACTTCCTTGGAAAGGCTTTTACTGTAGGTGTTGAGCGCGGCTTTGGCGGCGGCATACGCCGTCGTTGCCTCCGGCAGCGGAAGCTGATGCTGGATCGACGTAACATGCACGATGACCCCGGAGCCCTGGGCCAGCATCCCGGGAAGCAGTGCTCGGTCAAGACGAACCGCCGGCAATAGATTCTGATTCAGCGCCCGCTGCCATTGCAGGTCATCCAGCACTTCGAAACCACCCGCCGGAGCAGAGGAACCGCCAACCACATGGACAATGATGTCGAGCCCACCGAGCTGATTGCGGACCGCGTCAGCGACGGTAGCGCAACCTTCGGCGGTGGAAACATCGGCGGTGACGAAAGTGTCATCCGCAAGGTTTTCAGGACGTGAGCGCGCTGTCGTCAGCACGGTTGCACCCTCCTCTCGCAGACGATTGACAACCGCTTCGCCGATACCTTTGGTCCCGCCTGTGACCAACGCCCGCAGGCCGTTCAATTCCAGTTCACGGCTCATGAACCAATCCCCATCGAAGCGATCTTGCCATCGCGCAGAGTGAAGTCGTAGGTGACCTCAATCGGACTACCAGGGAAATTTCCGCTGAGCCGGGCACGCAGATGTGTGGAGTCACCTTGTTGCGTGACGCTCAGCGGCTCGACGCTGTACTGGTACTTGGCCTGCGCGGCTCGTTTCCAGGCACCGATAGCCTCCAGTCCCTTGTGCACCTTGCCCTCATCGCGCACCGTGGCATCGGAGGCGAAGCAACGCTCTATCACTGTAGAGTCCGATGTTTTTTCGCCCAGAAAATAGTCGGCAAGGGGTTCAGGCAGCACGATATCCATGGGGCTATCCTCGATAATTCGTGGGTGGTTGTGTACCTGAATGTGCGCTATAGGGTTAACACATGACAAGAACGCACGAAAAGGTAAGTCAAGTACCCATGAGTAAGTCTTATACCCCCGCTACTGCCGCGCGCGAGGTGGAGGCCGTGCTGAAACTGCTTGAAGGACGCTGGAAGCTATTGATCCTCTTCCACCTGTTCGGCGGTCAAGTGCAGCGCTTTTCCGGGTTGGAAAAGCTGATCCCCGAGATATCGCAAAAGATGCTCGCTCAGCAGTTACGTCAACTGGAAGCCGACGGCATCGTTCAGCGTACCGTTTACCCGCAAGTCCCGCCGAAAGTGGAATACCGGATGACCGAGTGGGGTCAGGCCCTGTGTCCGGTTCTTGATGGGTTATTGAAGTGGACCGAGCTGCGGCGAGAGGACATTTCGTCGTGATCCTCGATAGCCATTTCCAAGTACAGCCCTGATCGGTCGCTCCAGCGCTTCTGTCCTCGCACGATCAAGAATCCTCACGATCTTGACCGATGACGCTTGAATGATCGTCTCATCAGGCTATGATGGCGTCACAGTTGTACGACAACGTATGACTAAGGCTTCATGTTGAGTGACTTCATCAACCTGCCTTTGGACGACACCCGTAGTCCCCCCAAAAAACCAAACAATTACAATTAACTGGTTGCGGAGAAAATATGGACACCCGAATAATAATTATCCTTGGCATAACAATCGCTTACTTCATTGTTATGGGGCTTCACCGGATCAAGTGGGTGTTATGAGTTTTGGAGACGTTCCGGGTATAAATCCAAACCACCAAAATGAAAGTAAATGGCATTGCGAAAACGCTCCCGATTTCGAAACCCGCAAGAGCGTTGCTTGAGCCGTTGAATGCGTGCGTTCATGCTTTCTGCATGACCGTTATGCAGGTTCAACACGATGGCGTTGACGATGCCCCACAGTCGTCGCTTGATCGTTTTGGCGACTTTCCACATCGGTGGCAGCCCACTGTTCAAGGCCCATTCCAGCCAGTGGTTCCACTGTTGTTCGACCTCATCCCGATCCTTACCTCGCCACAACTGCATGGCCAGATCCTTGATCGCCCACGCTTTGGCTGTACGCAACGAACCCTCTCGCAACGACTCGAAGGTTGCCTGTTGTCGCTCAGTCATGTTCTCAGCCCGCTTGAGCCAGACGTATTTCGTGTTCTTGAGCACCGTGGAGCCGGCCTTTAGCAACTCGCGGTTCTCCATATGACGCACTCTGTCCAACGCCTCACTTAACAGCTTGGCCACATGGAACTTGTCGAACGCTATTTTGTGCATGGCATCCGGAATATGACGCTGGGTCGCGCTGATAAAGGCGGGCCACATATCCATCGAAACGCCCGTAATAGCTTGCTTCTGGTCGCTATTGAGCTTCGTATAAAACGCTTCCAGGCTCTGGGTGAGGTTGCCGTCTTCCACATGCAAGACCTGACCCGTTGCGGGGTCGGTCACCACCGTGACGTACTCGCGACGCTTTTGAAACGAAGTCTCGTCCACACATATCTGGGTCGGTGATAACAGTTTTCGACGCGCCAATCCGCGTCTGACGGCGCGAGCCATGATCCGGTCAATGCTGCCCCAGCTTGTCTGGAGTTGACGCGAGACCGCCTGAATACTGGCTTCCTGGATCCAGTTGATCACCAATGCTTCAAACATCAAGGTGAAACCTGAACCAGCGTCTGCCCACGGGACCTCGACAGTCACCACGCCATGCTCGGCGCAATGAACTCTGGGCACCTCAGCCTCTAGAATGGTCACGAACTGACACGTATCAAGATGCCGCCAACGACGTTTGCGTTTGTCATAACGCGAAGCGTGCAGGCCACATTGCGGACAGGTGAACGCAGCAGCATCAGATACTCCAACGCCGACAACGACTTGCCCCAACGCACGGTCAAGGTTAACTGCGACCACTTTCCACGGTGCCTGGAGCCCAAGAATTTGGGCATATAAATCAATATCTCTCATGGGGAGGAGAATAGATTACCCACTCAAAACGGTGAAGCCCCATTGTTATGTCCTACATCGGATACAGCGTTCGAAAACATGCCAAAAGCAGTGATGGTTTCACCGGTGTAGGTAGAAGCTTCCCTCCCTTTTTAATTGCCGCACTGCTGCTGTCTGAGTTCATCGGCAGTTCCGTCAGCATCGGCACCGCTCAAAAAGGGTTCGAATCAGGTATTTCCGCGGCGTGGAACCTTGTTGCATTGTCGATGGGTTTCCTTCTATTGGCCCTGGTACTGGTCAAGAAATACCGGGCTACCGGCCTCAACACCATCTCCGGCATCCTGGCACAGAACTATGGCGAAAGTGTTCGCTACGCGGCCTCGATCCTTTCCATTTGCGCGTTGAGTATTGTTTCCGTCGCCCTGTATGCCAGCGGTGGCGCAGTCCTGGCTGCGGTATTAAAGATCGACAGAACCCTGGCCATACTTCTCGTCGGCGTGGTCACGGTCTTTTATGTCAGCCTGGGAGGTATGCGTTCGGTCGTTTACACGAACTTCGTACACGCCACTGTTAAATACGTGGGCATCATCCTGGCCTTGGCGTATGCCCTGAGCGCAACCGGTGGAATCGGTGCTCTCCAGGCGCAATTGCCGACCAACATGTTCGATTGGACAGGTGTGGGTTGGGGCCAGATCTTCGCCTGGATGATTGGCGGTATCGGCTCAATCTTCGCGACCCAATACGTGATTCAGGCCATCGTCAGTACCAAAGACAATAAAACCGCCAAACGATCCTGCTTTTACGTTTCGTCCCTGATGATCCCGTTTGGCATCATGGCGGCACTCATCGGCATGTGCAGTGCGATGCTGTACCCCGGGATCAAGTCTATCGATGCCTTCCCGAACCTGATCGCGCATATGCCGACCTTCTCCGCCAGTCTGGTGGTGATCGGCTTGGCAGGCGCTCTGTTCGGCGGTATTTCCGCGAATACCCTGGCCTCGGCCACCCTGGCGATGAAGGATTTTTACGATCCCTTCTTCAACAAGGAAAAGAACGACCGTAAATCGGTGATTTTCATCAAGATCGCTATCGTGGTCATCGGCTTCCTGCCCTTGGTATTGGCGCTGTATGCCGACAAAATCCTGCTGATCGCATTCCTGGGCAAAGCATTGCGCGCAACGCTGGCCGTCATCGTCCTGATGTGTTTTTACGCACCGAAATTCGGCACCCCAAGAGGCGCACTGGCGGGCGTGATTCTGTCGGTCATCTCGACAATCTCATGGTTTTTGGCAGGCAACCCCTACGGCATCGACAGCTCCTACTTCGCCCTGCTCAGCCCTTTGCTCACCATGAGCGTCAGCCAGTTGTTCAAGGCAGTACAACCGCAGGCGGCATCGTCCGTCACGCAGTCAAACTGAAAGCGCCGGCTCTACGGTGGTCGTAGAGCCACGGTTCTTGATGGGTTATTGAAATGGACCGAGCTTCGAAGACCTCCAGACTCTGAGGGCATTTAGAGTAGCGTCACGGTGGACATCTCGGCATGATTCCCAACAGCCCTTTAGCTCGCAAACAGGAAAACCAACATGATCGATGGACCGGCCGTTCTGACTGTTTTCCTTGTGTACGTGCCGGGCGTCGTAATACCGGGGCCTAACTTCGTCGCGGTCGTGCACAAAGCAGTAGCCTCCACGCGATCAGAGGCCATGGCGCTGGTAGCCGGAATTGTATTGGTCAATCTTTTCTGGGCCACCTGTGCCATTTTGGGCATCGGTGTCGTGTTTGCAGCGTTTCCCTGGGCCGCGCTCGTCGTCAAGGTTCTGGGGGCCGCCTACCTGATCTGGTTTGGCCTGCGATTGCTGGCCAAGGCAGGAAACCGCCCGATTCTGCCCAATACCGAGAGTAGTGATGGAAGCTTTCGGCAACCCTTCATGCAAGGTGTGATTACCAACATCGGCAATCCAAAATCAATGGCGTTCTTCGCGGCCATTTTTTCTTCGGCGGCACCCGCCCACATGTCGCAAGGCACCTTTGTGTCGATGCTGGCGGTAGTGGGGTTAGTCGCAATGGGCTGGTACGGGATTGTCGCCATCGCTCTTTCGCAACCAAGGGTGGCCTCGGCTTACCGCCGCGGAAAGAAATTGATCGATCGACTGTGCGGCAGTGTGATTCTGTTATTGGGGATCCGGCAATTAATCCGGTGACGCGGATGGCCATTGGATGAAGAAAAACCATGGCAATACGCCGTTCGATTACGTGGGCACTGGCGACAATGGCCCGGGCGAAGGTGGTGATTCGATTTTCCTGGCCAACTCCGTTCAATATTCCGACTTCAACGGCCCAGGTGAGCAGTCATGGGGGGTTCGATATGACCCCCTACGGCGTACCTGGCCTGAGTTTCATGACTCGGTACATAAATGGTTCCGATATCGACGGCACTCACACCCCTGTCAACAGCGCCTACATGGGCATGTATGGCAAAGACGGAAAGCATCATGAAACCGATGTCGAAGCCAAATACGTTGTTCAGGAAGGTCCCGCCAAAAACTTGTCCTTGCGCGTACGCCAGGCGTTCCACACTGCCAACACCGCTCAGGGCGAGGGTGATCTGAGCGAATTACGTGTGATCGCCGAATACCCCTTCACCGTCCTGTGATTCGATGCATGACGACTGTTTGATTCAAGCAGTCGTCATGCGTAAAAGCAGGCCGAGTGTTTACTGGGGAATCGTAAGCCCCCGCTCAACCGCCGGTCGCTGCAAAAACAGATCCAGCGTGCGCAAGACATTCGGAAAGTCCGCGATACCGACGATATCTCCGGCCTCGTAAAAACCGATCAAGTTACGCACCCAAGGGAACGTGGCGATATCGGCGATGCTGTAGTCCTCGCCCATGATCCAGCGGCGGTCAGTGAGTTGCTTATCCAGTACAGCCAACAGACGCTTCGCTTCTGCGACGTAGCGATCACGCGGGCGTTTGTCTTCGTAGTCTTTGCCGGCGAACTTATTGAAAAAACCGAGCTGGCCAAACATCGGACCGATGCCCCCCATCTGGAACATCAGCCACTGGATCGTCTGGTACCGAGGGGCGGGATCCTGAGACATGAACTGCCCGCTTTTCTCCGCGAGATAAATCAGAATCGCACCGGATTCGAACAACGGCAGTGGCTTTCCCCCTGGGCCATTGGGGTCGATGATCGCCGGGATTTTGTTGTTGGGGCTCAGCGACAAGAACGCCGGGGACATCTGGTCATGGGTGTCGAAGCCGACGCGATGGGGCTCGTAAGGCAGGCCGGTCTCTTCGAGCATGATCGAGACCTTGACCCCATTGGGGGTCGGTAATGAATAAAGCTGGATTCGGTCGGGATGCTGCGCTGGCCACTTTTCGGTGATGGGGAAGGCATCAAGTTCAGTCATGGTGGTTTCCAGATTAATGACAGGCATTCGTGATAGGGCCGGTATCGCAATGGCGGCCTTTTTTCAGGTTGGATAAAGGTAGCCGTTCTTGAGTTTTCTGTGGGGGAAATTCATTCGCAAATGGCTGGATACGGGGGGCTGACGGAGATCTCCATCATTGCGACTGAAGTGGCTCTTCTACCCTAAAAGCAACGCCCCCAGGCTCGCGCCGATGACCAGTACTGTGCCGAATATCTGCAGCAACGTTGCTCCCTGATGCAGAATCATCGCCCCTGCAAGTACACCGATGGCAGGTTCCACGCTCATCAACACAGCGAACGATGCCGCCGGCATACGCCGCAATGCGATCAACTCGAGCCCGTAAGGTAAAAGCGGAACTAATAATGCCAGCCCTGCCGTCGCGGTTAGCTGAGCGAGCGAAACGTGCGCACTGCTGTCGAGTAAACCTAAAGGTGTCGTGACCACCGCCGCCACTATCAGAGACACCGACAATCCCTCGAACCCGTTGAAGGTATTGCCAATCTTCTTCATCAACACAATATAACTTCCCCAGCCGGCCGCCGCTCCGAATGCAAGCAAGAGCCCAAGCGGACTCCCGACCGCGCCTGTGTTATCACGTGCGAGCAGTAGCACCCCAACGACCGCCACTGTCGGCCAGACATAGGCCCACCCACGACGCGCGCCCATCGTGCTGACAATCAGCGGACCCAGGAAGTCGATCGCAACCGCGAGACCTAAAGGGATGCGTTGGATGGACGCAAAGAGACACACCGTCATCGTCGCCATTGAAACGCCAAGCCAGCCAGCAGCCAGCCACTCGGAACGGGAGTACGAACGAAGTTTGGGGCGAACGATGACCGCGAGAAGCACGGCCGCCCAGCAGAGACGCAGCCACGTCGTGCTTAAAGAGCCGAAACTGTCCATCGTCGACGCCGACATGGCCGCGCCAAATTGGATGCTGATCATCGAGAGCATGCACAGCACGGCGCCCGTAAGCATCCGGGTCTGGCTCCGCCAACTCAAGGCGCGACGCAAGGTTGTTGGGTTCGCAGCCGACGCTGTGAGTTGGGCGTTGTGTGACGAGTTTTTCTGCATGACGGGCCTCCGATTTAACCGAAGCTATCGTAGTTGCCCCTCCTTCCATCAAGTAAGCTAATATTTCTTATCGCCACATCAGAGAAATTGATAATGCGGGATCTCGACAGCAATCTACTTCGTGCGTTCGTTACCGTCGCTGAGACAGGCGCCGTCGGTCACGCAGCCACCCGCCTGGCGCGAACGCAGGCCGCGGTCAGTATGCAACTGCAAAGACTTGAAGAAGCTGTGGGCCGCCGCTTGCTTGATCGTTCGCCACGCGGTGTGCAACTGACCGAGGCCGGGTATCTGCTGTTGCCCTACGCCCACACCATCTTGAGCGCGGGCACCGATGCTCAGAGAGTATTGAGCGCAAGTCAGTTGTCTGGAACAGTCCGGCTCGGTCTGCTTGAAGATGTCGCCGTGGGACGTCTGCCGAAAGCATTGCGCCGTTTTTCTTCCGACTATCCGCACATCAGCCTTGAGATCGATGTCGACGCGAGCGGCGTGCTTTCTGACAAGCTGAATGCAGGCGGGCTGGACGTGGTCATCGGCGATCCTGCATTCGTCAAAGCGCCGCCCCTGGCAACCTGGACTCAGTCGCTTCACTGGACGGCGTCACGGGGCTTCACCCTGGACCATGGGGCGTTGTTGCCGCTGGTAGCCTTCGGCGGCACATGCCAGTGGCAGCGACAAGTCACAGAAATCCTGGAGGAAGCCAACATACCGTGGCGGATCATCTGTACCAGCACCAGTCTTTGCGCGGTTCAATCGGCCGTCGAGGCAGGCTTGGGCGTCGCAGTACTGCTGGGGGGCAACATCCGACATGACGCGATGCGCGTGCTTGGGGATAGCGATGGACTACCGAGTCCGCCCGTTGCGAAGTTTGGCCTGTTCATGGATCAGAAGCGACACGCGCACTCCCACGCGGTCCAGGCGCTTCAGACATTTTTGTCAGAGGAGATGCGCTTTGAGCAGCGTGAGGACCTAATTCTTTTGAAAAGCATGCCCATCAGCTAAAGCCCGGAGACTCGGTGTGCGTCATCGATGGTCGGCGGCGGGGAGATAGACGACCTTGTAATGGTAATGGGTGTGATACCCGGAGCGCAGTATGTCAGTGGCTCGTTGATTGATGTTCTCTGGCTTGGCATCTTCCGCCGAGACGCTCGTGAGTACCGTGCGCTTGGTGGCAGCTTCCCGGGTCGAGAGACCTTTAGCGGGCATGCAGGGTATGGATGCAAAACTGACCCTGCCATCTGTTCCCATGCACTTATAAACGTCAGCACTTGCGACTGAAAAAGGCCCCGCAAGAAGCACAGCGAAAACCAGCAATTTATCCATAAAAAAAAGATCCTTGGGGTTGCGGGTATAGCGGCCAATCCGCATGCACAAGCCTTCAACGCTCAAGACCGTACGCCGGCCGTTGATTTTAAAGCGATTGCAAGCTGCCGGACAATACCTGCGTCCAGGCCCTTCAGACAAGTGCTCGTCCGCCTGCGCAGATGCCGCTGAATCCTCAGTTCCGATCAAAAAACACCTCTCATCAAATGCCTGCAGATTGACGTTCAGCTATCCGTTTTCTGGCCGATAGCGTCTCTGCGCGCAGGTTGCTTGCCTGAGCGCATTCATTCTCGGCTGCACGCGCATTTGAAAGATCGACACTTCTGGAGAAATTTGATGAATAGCTGGTTCGCAGATATCAGCGTCAACATTAAGCTGGCGCTGGGCTTCGGCCTGGTTCTGGTCCTGACTGCGGTCTTGGCACTGGTCGGCTGGACCGGTCTGGGCAGCCTGATCGAGCGCAGCAACTGGATGAGCAATATCTCCGAGCTCAACAATCAGTTGACCACGCTACGGGTGTCGCGCTTGCAGTACATGTTGGCCAACGGTGATGACACCGTGGGTCAGACCGTGCAGGTTGCGCTCGATGGCTACAAAGCCCAACAGCAGAAACTGCGGACGACGCTGCAAAACCCCGAGAACCTGAAACTGCTCACCCAATTGAGTGACGCCAGCGCCGACTACGAGAAATCGTTGGCCAAGATGCGCAATGCCTACAAGGTGTCCAACACCGTGCGCGCGGACATGGGCACCAATGCGGTAAAAGGCGCTGAGCTGATCGGATCGATCACGGCCACGGTGCTGCAGATGGCACCGACCGACGAGGGCCGCTTCGAGCAATACCAGGCCATTATCAAGGCCAAGGAAGACTTGATGCTGGTGCGTTATGAAGTCCGCGGTTACACCGCCAACGTCACTGCCGAGACTGAGCAGAAGGCGATGAGTCAGCTTGAAAGCGCCATCAGCGACCTGAAACCGCTCGCCGTTGTGTTCGGCGCTACCCAGGCCGATAAGCTCAAGCAACTGGAAACCGCGTTGCTCAACTACCAGAGTTCGGTGCAGGCATTCAAGGTGGCGGCCAGCGACATCGCAGCCGCGCGCAAGTCGTTGGGCGAGTTGGGCGCGCTGATCGTCAACCTGAACGAAGAGCTATACACGCGTCAGATCACCCACCGTGACCAGGAAAGCGCTCAGGCACGTACGCTGCAAATAGGCAGCACGCTGCTGGCACTGATTTTCGGGGTGTTGGCTGCCGTGATTATCACCCGTCAAATCACCCGTCCGTTGCAACAGACACTGGCGGTGGTCGACCGCATCGCTTCCGGCGATCTTTCGCACACCATGACCGTCACCCGCCGCGACGAACTGGGCGTCTTGCAACAAGGCATTCAGCGCATGGGTACAACCTTGCGCGAGCTGATCAGCGGGATTCGCGATGGTGTGACGCAAATCGCCAGCGCCGCCGAGGAGCTTTCCGCGGTCACCCAACAAACCAGTGCTGGGGTCAACAGCCAAAAAGTCGAAACCGATCAGGTCGCCACCGCCATGCACGAAATGTCGGCCACGGTTCAGGAAGTGGCGCGCAATGCCGAGGAGGCTTCGCGAGCAGCATCGACCGCCGACAAGGAAGCCCGCGAAGGCGACAAAGTGGTGGGCGAAGCGATTGTGCAGATCGAGCGTCTGGCCGCAGAAGTGGTTCGTTCGAGCGATGCCATGAACGGGCTGCAACAGGAAAGCGACAAGATCGGCAAAGTCATGGACGTGATCAAAGCCGTGGCCGAACAAACCAACCTGCTGGCGCTCAACGCCGCCATCGAGGCCGCGCGTGCCGGTGAAGCCGGTCGTGGGTTTGCCGTGGTCGCTGACGAGGTCCGTGGTCTGGCGCAACGCACGCAGAAGTCCACCGAGGAAATCGAAGGGTTGGTCGCCAGCCTGCAAAGCGGTACGCAACAGGTGTCGAGCATCATGCTCAGCAGCCGCAACCTGACCGACAGCAGCGTGGCCCTGACGCGCAAGGCCGGCACCTCACTGGAAAGTATCACCCAGACGGTGTCGAACATTCAGGCGATGAACCAGCAGATCGCTGCCGCTGCCGAGCAGCAAAGCGCGGTGGCCGAAGAGATCAGCCGCAGCATCCTCAATGTTCGCGATGTCTCCGAGCAGACCGCTGCGGCCAGCGATGAAACCGCAGCCTCCAGCGTCGAGCTGGCGCGCCTGGGCAATCAGTTGCAAACGCTGGTCAGTCACTTCCGCATGTAACCCGCAGGCCAGAGCAGCGCGCGGGTGATCAACTGCAGCGCTGCTCTGACTAAAAGAACACTGAAACACCATTGCACAGAGCGGCCATAAACCGGCAGGATCACTCGACCGTTTGCCTGACAGGTAAACCCGAATGCTTGATCCGATCAGTCGTACCCGGAGCGTCGTCGGTAATGAACCACCCCAGCCCCCTGCAATCCCCCCGCGCCAGCACTAAATTGTCGTCCCTCGAACTGCGCGGCATGGCCGCCATCCTGCTTGCCATCGCACTGGCTACCCTCGATACCGCCATCGCCAATACCGCCCTGCCCGCCATCGCCGCCGACCTGAACGCCTCGCCGGCAGCGTCCGTGTGGGTGATCAACGCCTACCAACTCGCCGCCGTTGCAACACTGCTGCCGTTTGCCGCGCTCGGCGGAATTATCGGGCACCGCCGGGTCTTTCTCGGCGGGTTGATGCTGTTCATCGTCGCATCGGCGCTGTGCACCTTGTCCTGGTCATTGCCGACCCTGACCATCGCCCGGGTTTTCCAGGGCCTTGGCGCCAGTGCGATCATGAGCGTCAATGCCGCGCTGATCAGTTCGATTTTTTCGCCGCAACGCTTGGGCCGAGGCCTGGGCATGAACGCACTGGTGGTGGGCGTGTCATTCGCCGCGGGCCCTACGGTGGCCTCCATGGTGCTATCAGTCGCCAACTGGCCCTGGTTGTTTGCGATCAACTTGCCGATCGGTCTGTTCGCGTTGTTTTTCGCCTGGTCTTCCCTGCCAGCGACTCGGCTCAGCGCCCAGCCATTCGACCGGGTGACCGCGATGTTGAACGTCATCACCTTCGGTGCCTTGATCTTCGCCCTCAGCCAGGCGGCGCAACTCGGGTCGATGAGCAGCGTGCTGATCGCCCTGTGTCTCTTTATCGTCGGCGGCGCCCTGATGCTGCGTCGCGAGGCCGGCCATCCGGCACCGATGTTTCCCCTCGACCTGCTCAAGCGCCCGCTGTTCGCCCTGTCCGCGCTCACGGCGGTCTGCTCGTTCGCGACCCAAGGGTTGGCGTTCGTGTCGTTGCCGTTCTTCTTTGAAAACGTCCTTGGCCGCGATCCGGTGCAGACGGGTTTCCTGATGACGCCCTGGTCAGTGGTGGTCGCGCTGATCGCGCCGTTCGCCGGCAGGCTTTCTGACCGCTATCCGCCCGGCCTGCTCGGTGGCATCGGTCTGGCCGTACTGTGTGGGGGAATGATTTCGCTGACGATGCTGCCCACCCATCCCGACGCCTGGGACATCGGTGTGCGCATGATGATCTGCGGCCTGGGGTTCGGCTTCTTCCAGGCGCCAAACCAAAAAGCCCTGCTCACCAGCGCCCCGCCTGAACGCAGCAGCGGCGCCAGCGGCACCATTGCCACGGCAAGGTTGATCGGCCAGGCGACCGGGGCGGCGCTGGTCGCCCTGAGTTACGGGATATCCGGCGAGCACGGGCCGGTGCTCGCGTTGACCATCGGCGCCGGCTTTGCGGCGGTGGGGAGTGTCGCCAGCGGTCTACGCCTGATAACACCCAACACCGTCAGCCATAACATCGAGCGCTGAGGGTTAGACCGAGGCCATCACCGGAACCGCATCCTCAATCGGCGCCCTCAGCAGGGAGTAATACGCCAGCGCGGAAAGCACCGCTACGCCCGCGCTGATCAGGAAGGCCGAGGAAAACGATCCGCTGTACTGCACGCTGAACCCGGTGACGATCGGCGCGACGGAACCGGCCAGGTAGCCACCGAAGTTCTGGATCGAACCAAAGGAGGCGACCCGCCCCGGAGAGACGATGGTATTGACGATCATCCAGGCCGTTGCGCTCGACATATTGATCGAGAACAACGTCAGACAGAGCAGGATGACGCAGCCATAGATGTTGCTGACAAACGCCACCATCACCGTAAAAGCCGCTGCCAGTAGAAGGCCTGTGATCACCGTGGCCTTTCTGCTGCCCAGGATACTCATGCCTTTTTTCACCAGTGCGTCGCAGATCCTGCCGGCGACGATGGTGCCCACGGCCCCGAACAGGTAGGCCAGCGACACCACCCACGCGGTTTTATACAGGTCCAGACCGTGTTCGCGCTCGAAATAACCAGGCAGCCAGGTCAGGTGCAACCAGAGCATGTAAATCACTCCCATGAAGCCCAGAAACGCGCCCCAGGTGCTGCGACTTTTGAACAGCGCGGCCCACTCCGAGAACATCGAAATCCTTACCCGCGCCGGCGCTTGAACAGGCGCGGCTCTGACCGGTTCGCGGCGACCTGTCTGGGCCATGTACTGGGCTTTGCTTTTGTAGAATGCAAACCAGCACAGGGCCAGCGTGAGGCCGAGGGCACCGGTGACGATAAACATCCCCCGCCAGCCGAAATTGACCATGAACAAGGTCAGCAACGGCGGCGCCAGGCAAGGTCCGATACAGGTCGAAGACCAGACTAGCCCGGTCGGCGTGCCTCTTTCCTCGGCATCGAACCACTCGGCCAATGCCTTGGCCGCCGAAGGAAACATCGGCGCCTCACCCATGCCCAGCACAACCCTGAGGCCCATGAAGCCAGAGAAACTGCTCACCATGCCGCACAATGACTGGGCAATGGACCAGACGATCAGCGAACCGCCCAAGGCGAGCTTGCTGCCCAAGCGGTCGATCAGGATCCCCATCGGCAGTTGGGAAAACGCGTAGGCAATCGAGAAGGCCGACAGCAACACACCCATCTGCGACGGGCTGATCAACAGGTCCTTTTGAATCGAGGTGTTGGCAATCGACAGCGCGCTTCGGTCCAGATAGTTGACGACGCCTATCAGGAACAAAAAGATCACCGCAACGGTTTGGTATTTTTTTATTTTTATCATGGGATCTCTACTCGCTTAAAGACTGAAACTCTTGGGAAAACTGCCGACATCCAGTTTCTCGGCAGCCTTGCTCAATTGCGCGATCACGAACTCGGGCAAGGCGACGCCGTTGCGCACATTGTCCTCTCTGCGGGACAGGCCCGAGGCGCCGGGCAGCCGTACAGGACGATCTGCATCCACCGGTTTGCTGTGCAGTACCTTGTCCGCCAGAAAGGAGGTTTCTTGCTTGAAGCTGTCGATCCCGGCAAAAAACTCGGGGTTGATCGCCATCACGCAGACCGAGGCGCCCCACGCGGTGGGCGAATCCTTGCGGCCATGCCCGCCCAAGGCTGACGTCAGCGCTTCGACCATCAAGCCCAACGCAAAGCCTTTATGGCCGAACTCAAGGCCGCCCAACGGCAGAATGCTGCCCGGTGGCGTCGAGAAAAACGCTTCGGGATCGTCCGTGATTGTTCCTTCGTTGGACATCAGCGCAGGGTTCGGCAGCTTTTCCCCCAGGCTGCGGGACTTGGCCACGAAGCCGTTGGTGAGCGTGGACATGCTGACGTCGATCAGAATCGGCGCATCCTCAGTCGGTATGCCCACCGCTATCGGATTGGGGGTGAACATCGGGTCGATGCCGCCATGGGCCGAGACCGAGGACACCGAGGGATCGGAAGAGTAAATAAAAGGTACCAAGCCCTTGTCGGTGATGACTTTCAGGTAAGCGGCCAGGCAACCGATATGGTGCGAGCGACGGACCACGGCAATACCGATGCCCTGCTCGACGGCGGCTTTTGTGGCGAACGCCAGCGCCTTGGTCACGCAATACGGGCCGAGTACATAGTTGCCGTCGTACAGGGCCGACACTCCACTGCTCGACAGGGTCTTGAACAGGCGGGTGTCGACCTTGGCGTGACCGTCGAGGATGCTGGAAACGTAGCCATCCACCAGATTGACGCCATGGGTGGAATGGCCCAGCAGATCACCTTCGATCAGGGTTGTACTGACGATCTCTGCAAGCTCGTCATCGGCGCCCGCCGTCTTGAACAGGAGCTGGACGAAAGACAGCAGCTCGGCGTAATGGAATCTTCTTGCGGGGGATGTGCTGTTCATACCGGACCTTTTTCTTATGGGGTGATTGGCCTGCCGACGAAGAACATCGGCAAGCAGGCTTGCACCTATAAAACCTGTAAGTCATTGAAAAAAATCATATATTTTATGAAATTCTCAACCAAACGCTGACCCCCTGTAGGAGCTGACTTGTCTGCGAAGACCCTACAACACGGTCTACCAGACACACCGCGCCGCATGGCCTTCGCAGACAAGTCAGCTCCTACACCAGACCGCGTTTGCTGCGCGACAGCGCGGCGTCGAAGACGGGGCGGGATCTCCTATAAATAAAGACTGGCGAATCAGCCCAGCGATTCACCCGTGTTCACCCCATCCACCAAGCGGGTGAGGCCCAGCGGGTTGGCATTTTTCAGCGCATCAGGCAGCAGCGCATCGGGGTAGTTCTGGTAGCACAGCGGACGCAAGAAACGCTCGATGGCCAGACTGCCGACCGAAGTACCGCGTGGATCCGAGGTCGCCGGGTAAGGCCCGCCATGGACCATCGCCTCGCACACCTCGACACCGGTCGGGTAGCCATTGAGCAGCAGGCGGCCGACCTTCTGCTCCAGCAGGCCAAGCAGATCGGCGTGCAGATCCAGATCAGCCGGTTCGGCGATCAAGGTCGCCGTCAGCTGACCGTGCAAACCGTGCAGCGCCTGCACCAGCTCAGCCTTGTCGGCGACCTCTACCACCAGGGTGGTCGGGCCGAAGACTTCTTCTTGCAGCAGTGCGTCACCGTCGAGCAGCAAGCGCACATCTGCCTTGAACAACTGCGGCCGAGCCTGATGCCCCGCCTGCGTGGCCCCCGCCAAATGGGTGATGCCCGGATGCGCCTGCAAGTTATTGAGCCCATGGCAGTAGCTCTTCAGGCCACCGGCATTGAGCATGGTCTGCGCCGGCTGATCGTCCATCAGCGCGGCGAAGTGCTGGAGAAACCCCGAAAACGCAGGCGAGCGAATGCCGATCACCAGACCGGGATTGGTACAGAACTGCCCGGCGCCAAGCACCACCGACGCGGTCAGTTCGGCCGCTATCGTCTCGCCACGTGCCTTCAGGGCTTCGGGCAGCAGCAGGACCGGGTTGATGCTGCTCATTTCGGCAAACACCGGAATCGGCTGCGGACGTGCGGCGGCCATGTCGCACAGGGCGCGACCGCCCTTGAGCGAACCAGTGAAGCCGACGGCTTGTATCGCCGGATGCTTGACCAGCGCTTCACCGACGCCGGCACCGAAGATCATGTTGAACACACCCGCTGGCATACCGGTTTTCTCGGCGGCACGGATGATCGCATCGGCGACGCATTCGGCGGTGGCCATATGGCCGCTGTGGGCCTTGAACACCACCGGACAGCCCGCCGCCAGCGCCGCAGCGGTATCGCCTCCTGCGGTGGAGAACGCCAACGGGAAATTGCTCGCACCAAACACCGCCACCGGGCCGACGCCCACTTTGCACTGGCGCAGATCCACTCGCGGCAACGGCTTGCGATCCGGCAACGCGCGATCAATCCGCGCACCGTAGAAATCACCGCGACGCAGCACTTTAGCGAACAGACGCATCTGCCCACTGGTACGGCCGCGCTCACCCTGAATGCGACCGGCAGGCAACGCGGTCTCGCGGGTGACCAAGGCTACAAAATCGTCATCCAGCGCATCCAGTTCGTCAGCAATCGCCTCGAGAAACTCAGCACGCCGGGCAGCAGACAACACCCGGTAAGCGGTATACGCCTGAGCGGCGGCACGGGCAGCGGCGTCCACCTCCTCCACCGTGGCCTGGATGAAACGATGGGGCAGCGCCTCACCGGTGGTGGCATCCAGGGTGTGCAGCGCAACCGTGCCCGCGGCACTGCGACGGCCGCCGATATAGTTGTGACCCAGTAACGTGGACATGCGGTACTCCTTGAGTGTTCAGTTGTGGGACGCGCAGCGGACTTACCGTGGCGTCCGAAAAATGGGGCTGGCGATGCGCCGTTTCAGGTCACTGCGCCAATCTGCCAAGGCACGAACTCGTTCTGCCCATAGCCGTGCTGCTCGCTCTTGCTGCGTTCGCCGGACGCGATACGCAGCATCATGCGAAAGATGTATTCGCCACGCTCTTCGATAGTGGTCGTGCCCTCGGCGATGCCGCCACAGTTCACATCCATGTCCTCCTCCTGATGCTCGAACAGCCAGTTGTTGGTCGCCAACTTGATCGACGGCGCCGGAGCACAACCGTAGGCCGAACCCCGGCCCGTGGTGAAGGCAATCAGGTTGGCCCCCCCAGCGACCTGGCCAGTGGCAGACACCGGGTCGTAACCGGGCGTATCCATGAACACCAGCCCCTGGGCGCGCACCGTTTCGGCGTATTCATACACATCCACCAGATTGCTGGAGCCGGCCTTGGCCACCGCGCCAAGGGATTTTTCGAGGATGGTGGTCAGGCCGCCCGCCTTGTTGCCCGCCGAAGGATTGTTATTCAGCGCGGCGTTCATCCGCTCGCAATACGCCTCCCACCAATGAATCCGGGCAATCAGCTTCTCACCCACCACCTGGCTCACCGCTCGGCGGGTCAGCAAGTGTTCGGCGCCGTAGATTTCCGGTGTTTCAGACAGGATTGCCGTGCCCCCGGCAGCCACCAAACGATCCACGGCATTACCCAGTGCCGGGTTGGCGGTGATGCCTGAGTAGCCATCGGAGCCACCGCACTGCAAGCCGATGATCAGATGACGGGCACTGACCGGCACCCGCTCGATGGTGTTGGCCTCGGCCAGCAGCGACTTGACCTGAGCGATGCCGCTGGCGATGGTTTTCGACGTACCGCCGCTGTCCTGAATGGTGAAGGTGCGCAGTGTGTCGCTGCGCTGCAGTCCCTGGGCTTCCAGCAACCCATCGATCTGATTGGTCTCGCAACCAAGACCGATCATCAACACCGCCGCGAAGTTGGGATGGATCGCATAGCCACCGAGGGTGCGGCGCAATAAAGCCAAGCCCTCGCCGCTCGGGTCCACCGCGCAACCCTGGCCGTGGGTCAGCGCCACCACGCCATCCACGTTCGGATACGCCAGCAACGCCTCGGGATGAATGTCGCGGCGAAAGTAATCGGCGATGGCTCGGGCCACGGTCGCCGAGCAGTTAACCGACGTGAGGATGCCAATGTAATTGCGCGTGGCGACCCGCCCATCCGCACGGACGATACCCGCGAAAGTCGCCTCGGTCTTGGGCGTAGGGTGCACGTCCACACCGAAGGCGTAATCGCGCAGGAACTCGCCCATCTCCAGGTTATGCACGTGCACATGTTCGCCGGCCTCGATCGGGCGCGACGCAAAACCGATAATCTGCCCGTAACGGCGCACTGGCTGACCCTGCTCGATATACCGAGTCGCGACCTTGTGCCCTGCGGGAATCGGCTGACCAACCGTGAGCTGCTCATGCTCCAGACGCAGCCCTGCGGGTAACGCCTGGCGGGCAATCAGCACATCGTCCTGAAGGTTCAGACGGATAACGGCGGCGCGACTGTCGACGCCCTGCGTTTTGCTGATGAGTTCCATACCTACCTCTCGAGGGCGCTGCCACAAGCGAGAGGCCGGGCCAGCGCAACTGGCAACCACTTTAGAGAGGCAACCGATACTTGCCCAATGATAAGTTTCGATTAACCGATAACCTGTGGCTATCAAAATACCGTGGGCGTTACCCGCTCAGACCTTCCTGACGCAGCCGCGCACCCTCCAGCAAAATGTCGGCGAATTCCTCTGCCGGTCCCATCAGCGGTTCGTGCTTGCGCGTCAGAATTCCATAGTCCTGCGGCGTCAACTGCAACGGCGTGTCGAGTACCTTGAGCAAGCCGCTCTGCACCTGCTGCCGGACCATGGTCTCGGGCAACATGGCGATCATCGGACCCGATTGCAGCAACTGCAAAAAGATCTGCATCGAGAAGGTTTCCACGGTATTGGCCGGCGTCGGGATGCCCGCCTTGCCGAAGGCGTTCTCCATGCGTTGACGAATCGGCGTACCCACCGGGTATAGCACCCACGGCCAATCGCCCAGCGTCGAGAGCGGCGTCTGCTCCTGCACACATAAAGGATGCTGACTGTTGACCACCAGACAGAACGGCTCCGGCCCCAGCGCCTGGAAGTTGAACAACTGCTGATAACGTTCGTCGGTGAAGCGCCCGATGATCAGGTCCAGCTTCTTCTGTTCGAGCATTTCCAACAGGTGATCGCTGGTCTGCTCCACCACTTCGATAGACAACAACGGCCAACGCGTCTTGATCTTGACGATGGCCTCGGGCAGCACCACCGAGGTCGCGGCAAAGATAGCGCCGACCTTGAGGAAACCGTGGCCGCCCACACGCAAGCGATTCACCTGCTCGACGAACTTGCTCGCGTCGTTCAACGCGATCTGCGCATAGCGGGCCACAAACTCGCCCAGTTCCGTCGGCGGCATGCTCCGTGACAAACGCTGAAACAGCGGAAAACCGAGCATCTCCTCGATATCACGGAGCATTTTGCTGACTGCCGGTTGACTGAGGCTCATCTCCTGCGCAGTGACGTGCATATTGCGCGTGCGCGCCAGGGTGTCGATCAGCACCAGATGCTTGAACCGGAGCCAGTTGCAAAAAGTGGGGAAGGAAATGTCCGTCGTCATCGATGCGCATCCCGCTGAACCAATAACCCAGTGTTATCGAAGATTGAGAATATGTCATTGGAGTTTATCAAGGCACCACTCTAGCGTGGCTTCTTTGTCGAACCGCCAGGTACCTTCCTTATGAACCCACTGGAACTCACTCCAGCCAACACCCTGCCCTCCGATGGGCTGGCCGGCACCTTGATCGGCCGCGCCTGGATTCCCGGCGACATCGCCGGGCCTTCGCCGGTTGTATTGCGTAGCGACGGGGTGTTCGACCTGTCCGAGCACTTCGCCACCCTGAGCGACCTGCTGGAAAACCAGTCGCCGCTGCAGGCCGTGCGCCAGACCCTAGGCCGCGCCATCGGCAGCCTTGAAGCACTGCTGGCCAACTCCGGCCCGCATGCCGATCCGAGCAAACCCTACCTGCTGCCGCCCGCCGACCTGCAAGTGATCAAAGCCGCTGGCGTGACCTTCGCCGCCAGCATGATCGAGCGCGTCATCGAAGAGCAGGCCGGCGGCGACGCGGCCAAAGCCGACAGCATTCGCGGCATCGTCCAGCAAGCCATCGGCGATAACTTGCGCAGCATCAAACCCGGCTCACCAGAAGCCGCCCGCTTGAAAGCGCTACTGATAAAGCAAGGCATGTGGTCGCAATACCTGGAAGTCGGCATCGGCCCCGACGCCGAAATCTTCACCAAAGCCCCGGTCATGGCCTCGGTCGGCAGCGGCAGCCAGATCGGCATCCACCCGCATTCCGAATGGAACAACCCCGAGCCCGAAATAGTCCTGGCGGTCAACAGCCGCGGCCAGATCCACGGCGTCACCCTCGGTAACGACGTCAACCTGCGCGACTTCGAAGGGCGCAGCGCCTTACTCCTGAGCAAAGCCAAAGACAACAACGCCTCCTGCGCCATCGGCCCCTTCATCCGCCTGTTCGACGAACACTTCACCCTCGACGACGTGCGCAACTGCGTCGTCGATCTGGAAGTCCAGGGTGAAGATGGCTACGTCATGCGCGGGTCCAGCTCCATGGCCCAAATCAGCCGCGATCCCGAGGATCTGGTGGCCCAGACCCTGAACGCCAACCATCAATATCCGGATGGGTTTTTACTGTTCCTCGGGACACTGTTTGCGCCCACGGCGGATCGGGATCATGTGGGGGGTGGGTTTACGCACAAGCTGGGGGATCGAGTGAGTATCAGCAGTGGGTTGTTGGGCGGGTTGCACAATCAGGTGGTGCATAGCAGTGAGGCGAAGCCGTGGGTGTTTGGGGTTCGGGCGTTGATTGGGAATTTGGCTGAGAGGGGGTTGTTGTAGGGGATTGGGGTGTATAAAGCGAAGCCACCCCCCTCCTATCAAACAAGGGGCTTCACCGGATCAAGTGGGTGTTATGAGTTTTGGAGACGTTCCGGGTATAAATCCAAACCACCAAAATGAAAGTAAATGGCATTGCGAAAACGCTCCCGATTTCGAAACCCGCAAGAGCGTTGTTTGAGCCGTTGAATGCGTGCGTTCATGCTTTCTGCATGACCGTTATGCAGGTTCAACACGATGGCGTTGACGATGCCCCACAGTCGTCGCTTGATCGTTTTGGCGACTTTCCACATCGGTGGCAGCCCACTGTTCAAGGCCCATTCCAGCCAGTGGTTCCACTGTTGTTCGACCTCATCCCGATCCTTACCTCGCCACAACTGCATGGCCAGATCCTTGATCGCCCACGCTTTGGCTGTACGCAACGAACCCTCTCGCAACGACTCGAAGGTTGCCTGTTGTCGCTCAGTCATGTTCTCAGCCCGCTTGAGCCAGACGTATTTCGTGTTCTTGAGCACCGTGGAGCCGGCCTTTAGCAACTCGCGGTTCTCCATATGACGCACTCTGTCCAACGCCTCACTTAACAGCTTGGCCACATGGAACTTGTCGAACGCTATTTTGTGCATGGCATCCGGAATATGACGCTGGGTCGCGCTGATAAAGGCGGGCCACATATCCATCGAAACGCCCGTAATAGCTTGCTTCTGGTCGCTATTGAGCTTCGTATAAAACGCTTCCAGGCTCTGGGTGAGGTTGCCGTCTTCCACATGCAAGACCTGACCCGTTGCGGGGTCGGTCACCACCGTGACGTACTCGCGACGCTTTTGAAACGAAGTCTCGTCCACACATATCTGGGTCGGTGATAACAGTTTTCGACGCGCCAATCCGCGTCTGACGGCGCGAGCCATGATCCGGTCAATGCTGCCCCAGCTCGTCTGGAGTTGACGCGAGACCGCCTGAATACTGGCTTCCTGGACCCAGTTGATCACCAATGCTTCAAACATCAAGGTGAAACCTGAACCAGCGTCTGCCCACGGGACCTCGACAGTCACCACGCCATGCTCGGCGCAATGAACTCTGGGCACCTCAGCCTCTAGAATGGTCACGAACTGACACGTATCAAGATGCCGCCAACGACGTTTGCGTTTGTCATAACGCGAAGCGTGCAGGCCACATTGCGGACAGGTGAACGCAGCAGCATCAGATACTCCAACGCCGACAACGACTTGCCCCAACGCACGGTCAAGGTTAACTGCGACCACTTTCCACGGTGCCTGGAGCCCAAGAATTTGGGCATATAAATCAATATCTCTCATGGGGAGGAGAATAGATTACCCACTCAAAACGGTGAAGCCCCTCAAAAAAGGGGCTTCACCGGATCAAGTGGGTGTTATGAGTTTTGGAGACGTTCCGGGTATAAATCCAAACCACCAAAATGAAAGTAAATGGCATTGCGAAAACGCTCCCGATTTCGAAACCCGCAAGAGCGTTGCTTGAGCCGTTGAATGCGTGCGTTCATGCTTTCTGCATGACCGTTATGCAGGTTCAACACGATGGCGTTGACGATGCCCCACAGTCGTCGCTTGATCGTTTTGGCGACTTTCCACATCGGTGGCAGCCCACTGTTCAAGGCCCATTCCAGCCAGTGGTTCCACTGTTGTTCGACCTCATCCCGATCCTTACCTCGCCACAACTGCATGGCCAGATCCTTGATCGCCCACGCTTTGGCTGTACGCAACGAACCCTCTCGCAACGACTCGAAGGTTGCCTGTTGCCGCTCGGTCATGTTTTCGGCCCGCTTAAGCCAGACGTATTTCGTGTTCTTGAGCACCGTGGAGCCTGCCTTTAGCAACTCGCGGTTCTCCATATGACGCACCCTGTCCAGCGCCTCACTCAACAGCTTGGCCACATGAAACTTGTCGAACGCTATTTTGTGCATGGCATCCGGAATATGACGTTGGGTCGCGCTGATAAAGGCGGGCCACATGTCCATCGAAACGCCCGTAATAGCTTGCTTCTGGTCGCTATTGAGCTTCGTATAAAACGCTTCCAGGCTCTGGGTGAGGTTGCCGTCTTCCACATGCAAGACCTGACCCGTTGCGGGGTCGGTCACCACGGTGACGTACTCGCGACGCTTTTGAAACGAAGTCTCGTCCACACATATCTGGGTCGGCGATAACGGTTTTCGACGCGCCAATCCGCGTCTGACGGCGCGAGCCATGATCCGGTCAATGCTGCCCCAGCTCGTCTGGAGTTGACGCGAGACCGCCTGAATACTGGCTTCCTGGATCCAGTTGATCACCAATGCTTCAAACATCAAGGTGAAACCTGAACCCGCGTCTGCCCACGGGACCTCGACAGTCACCACGCCATGCTCGGCGCAATGAACTCTGGGCACCTCAGCCTCTAGAATGGTCACGAACTGACACGTATCAAGATGCCGCCAACGACGTTTGCGTTTGTCATAACGCGAAGCGTGCAGGCCACATTGCGGACAGGTGAACGCAGCAGCATCAGATACTCCAACGCCGACAACGACTTGCCCCAACGCATGGTCAAGGTTAACTGCGACCACTTTCCACGGTGCCTGGAGCCCAAGGATTTGGGTGTATAAATCGATATCTCTCATGGGGAGGAGAATAGATTACCCACTCAAAACGGTGAAGCCCCTCAAACAACGCATAAATCGTTGAAAAATAAAGAATAAATGTCATTAAATTTTCAGCAAAACGCTGATCCCCCCGTAGGAGCTGACTTGTCTGCGATCGGCTGCGAAGCAGTCGTAAATGGGCTGGACACTATATCGCTGGAAGGTCCTTCGGCCCTTTTCGCAGACAAAACTACGCGTCCCGGTCTCTCCTACGCCCTCCGGGCAGAATCGAGACCCCGTTTGCTGCGCGACAGCGCGGCGTCGAAGACGGGGCGCAATCCCCTACAACACAAACCGCTGCACCATCGCATTCAAATCCGTCGCCAACATCGACAATGCATCACTGGCGACGGTCGTCTGCTGCGCCCCTGAAGCCGTTTGCGTCGACAGGTCACGAATGCTGCTCAAATTCCGATCCACTTCATGAGCCACTTGCGCTTGCTGTTCGGCGGCGCTGGCGATGAGCAGGTTGCGGTCGCTGATGGTCGAGGTCGAAGTGATGATCACTGCCAGCGCTTCGCCGGTGGCGGCCGCTTGTTCCAGGGTCAGGTTGGCTTGGGTGGCGGTGAGGCGCAGTGCTTCGGCGGTTTCCTGGGTGCTTTTTTGTACGCCGTTGATCAGGCCTTCGATTTCGGTGGTGGAGGCGCTGGTGCGTTGCGCCAGGGAGCGCACTTCGTCGGCCACGACGGCAAAACCACGACCTGCTTCACCTGCCCTCGCCGCTTCGATGGCCGCGTTGAGCGCCAGCAAGTTGGTCTGGTTGGCGATCGCCCGGATCACGTCGAGGATCTTGCCGATACTCAGGGTGCGCTCAGCCAACCCTTCGGCCTGCTGCGATGAATCCAGCACGTTGCCGGTCAGTTGCTTGATCGAGGCGATGGTATCGGACAGTCGCAGCTGGCCCTGGGCCGCTGCCTGGTTGGATGCCTGGGATTCGACTGAGGTGTTGCTGGCGTTGCCCGCCACTTCCACGGCGGCCTGACTCATCTGGTTGACGGCCACCGCTGCCTGTTCGATTTCATCGTTTTGCAGTTGCAGGTTCTGCGCACTGGCTTGGGCGATGGACCCCATCTCCTGCACCGACTGTGCGAGTTGCGTCGCCGCTGCGCCTATCTGGCCGATGGTACCGTGAAGGTTGCCGCGCATCCGCCCCAGCATGCTGAGCAGTTGTGCGGTTTCATCTTTGCCGTCGGGGATGGGTTGCGGGCTGAGGTCGCCATCGGCAATGGTGCTGGCGATGTGCAGGGCGTGGCGTACCGGTCGGATGATGCTCACGCTCAGGCGCCAGGCTAAAAGCAGGGTGAGTACCAGCGCCAGAATGATTGCGCTCATGGCGATGATCCGCGCCTGACGATAACTGTTGCCTGCCGCCTCGACCGCCGTTGCCGCGCTTTGTTTATTGAGTTCGCGCAGCAGTTGCACCTGCATGTCCATCAGGTCGCCCTGCATCGACAAGGTGCTGTTGACCAGGACCCGTGCCTCGTCCATTTTTCGTTGTTCAACCAGGACTATTTCATCCTGCAAACCGGGGGCGAAGGCCTTGTAGGCGTCCTGCAAGACGGTGATGGAATCGCGCTCGGTGCTGTCGGTCACGCGGGCGATGTAATCGCTGAAACCCTTTTCGACTTCGTTCTTCAATTGTTCGACGTTGATCTTGCTGGTAACCACCGCGCTGGGATCGTCCGCATTGGCGATCAGGTGTGAGGTCTCACTGCGCAGCTTGACCAGATCGATGGCGATGGCGTCGGCCATGGCGATGCTCGGCAGCGCCCCACTTTCAACCGCTTCGCCCTGACTGCGAATGCCCTGCATCTGCCACAGACAAAACGCCCCTACGGCCACCAACAGCACCGCCGTGATGCCGAAACAGCCGACCAAGCGCTGGGTGATCTTGAAACGGCGCAGCACAGTCGTCTGGGATTGCTGACGGAAAAATCGAGGCAAGAACTTGTTCACGGCTAATAAAGCCTCATCAACGGGTACACCGGAGAGACGGTTATAAGGCTGTTACGTGATGTCTTTATGACATTAGTGAGAAAAGTATTTTTATTTTTTTCAAGCCGATCATGCCCCTGCTCTGCAAGGGCATGCCGGTATATCGCTGCCCATTGCGGGCAGCGATCCAATCAAGTGCAGTTATCTCTTACGGCGCAACGCTTGGTCGATTCAAACCGCGACCTTGCGTACCGGCGACGATGAGCGCTGACGGGTTTCCCACGCGTGGGCCAGGCCGACGACTGCATCGGATGCGGGCAACATTTTGCGGCCGCGAACCAGATCGGCAGCGCGTTCGGCGAGCATGATGGTCGGGGCGTTGAGATTGCCGTTGGGCTCGGTCGGAAACACTGATGAGTCGATCACCCGTAACCCTTCGATACCCCGTACGCGCAGTTGCGAGTCGACCACCGCCATGTCGTCCTCGCCCATGCGGCACGAGCCGCAGGGGTGATAGGTGCTCTCCAGATTTTCGCGGACGAAGGCATCGATCTCCTCGTCGCTGGTCACCTGCGGCCCCGGCGCAATCTCGAACTCACGGAAGCGATCCATCGCCGGCTGACCGATAATTTCCCGGGTGAGGCGCACACAACGGCGGAAGCCCTCGCGGTCCTCTTCTCGTTGCAGGTAGTTGAAGAGAATTTCCGGATATTCGTACGGGTCTGCCGAGCGAAGCCGCACATAGCCTCGGCTCTTCGGTTTGTTCGGCCCCGTGAGCACCATGAAGCCGTGCCCCTTGGTCGGCTTTTTGCCGTCGTAGCGCATCGCTGCCGGTAGAAAGTGAAACTGGATGTCGGGCCAGCGCAGCCCCTGTTCGGAACGGATGAAGCCCCCGGCCTCGAAGTGATTGGTTGCACCGAGCCCGTCCTTGCACAGCAGCCAGCGCAGACCGATCAACAGCTTGCTCAGCGGGTCCATTTTATTGTTGAGCGTCACCGGCTCCTTGCAGGCGAACTGGATGTAGATCTCTGAGTGATCCTGGAGGTTTTCCCCTACGCCCGGGAGGTCATGCCTGACTGCTACTCCGGCTTTCTTGAGCACCGCTGCCGGCCCGATACCGGAGCGTTGCAGCAAATGAGGTGAGCCGATAGGGCCCGCCGAGATCAATACTTCCCGGGTGCAATGGACGGTATGGGTTTGGCCGTCGCGGTCATAGATGATCCCCACTGCCCGCTTGCCGTCGAGAATGACCTGACGTGTCATCGCCTTGGTGATGACCGTCAGATTGGGTCTCGTCATGGCAGGTCGCAGATAGGCGTTGGCGGTAGAACAACGGACGCCGTTCTTTACCGTCATGTGCATGGCGCCGAAGCCTTCCTGCATAAAACCATTGCAGTCGTCGGTCTTGATGTAGCCCGCCTCGGCGCCTGCATCGACCCACGCCCCGTACAACGGGTTTTTCATGTGGTTGCCGTTGCTGGTGTGCAAGGGGCCGGAGCCGCCTCGGTAATCGTCACCGCCCGCCTCGCAGCTCTCGGCGCGTTTGAAGTACGGCAGGCAATTGCGGTAACCCCAACCACTGGCACCCAGCGACTCCCACTCGTCAAAGTCGAAGGCATGACCACGGATGTAGACCAGGCCATTGATCGACGACGAGCCACCCAGGACCTTGCCCCGCGGGCAGTGGATGCGACGTCCGTTGAGGTAGGGCTCCGGCTCGGTCTCGTAACGCCAGTTGTATTTCGTGGTGTTCATCGGGATCGAAAAAGCACTGGGCATCTGGATCACCACGCTGCGATCGCTGCCGCCGTATTCCAGAACCAGAACGCTGGTGTCGGGATCTTCCGTCAGACGGTTGGCCAGCACGCATCCGGCAGAGCCCGCACCGATGATGATGTAGTCGAATTGTTGGATAGCCATGGTTATCTCCCGAACGTCGTTTCGCTGAGAACCGGCGCAGCACGCGAGGTCTTGGTGTCCCCGGTGGTGTATTGCGGGCTCGTTTTCTCGATGCTCTGAATTACGGTTTCTTCGCGTTTCAAGTCGATTGAGCGACTGAGCCAGTAGTACGCGACTCCCGACACAATCAAGCCGACCAACCAGGCGACGTCGATGTTGCCAAGTGCCCTGGCGAGCGGGCCGACATAGAATTCCTTCTGCGTCACGCCGTCGATGATGTAAAAGAACGGGATCATCGCGACGAAGCCGATCGCATACGAGGCGATACCGCGCACGCCCCAGCTGCCATAAATGGTGTTGTGCGGTGTGAAGAAGTGCGGGATGGCGTAGCGGCCCTTGCGGACGAAGAAGTAGTCGGTCAGGTTGACCGCGGTCCAGGGCACCAGGAAGTACAGCATCACCACCAGGTAGATGCCCAATACCGACAGGCCTGTGTCCGAACCTTGAATGCTCAGTGCCACGCCAAGCTGCAGCAGGATCACGAAACCAATCGCGAGGATCCGCGCCTTGCGTGTCGGCTCGATGTGCTTGATCGAATCGACGCAGGTCAGGGTAGTCAGCTTCGCGCTGTAGATGTTCATGGCGATGACCGGCAGGAATGCGAGGATCGTCACGACCACCACGGCGGTACCAACGATCGGCGACACGGTGTTGCCCACTTGCCCCAAGGCGACCAATACATCAGTTGCATGCAGGTGATCAGCCAACCAGCCACCTACGGAGATCATCCAGGCGCCGGACAGTGAGGCACCGAGAAAGACCACGGCGATCAATCTACCGCTCGGGGTGTTCTTCGGCAGGTAGCGCGAATAGTCGGAAACATAGGGCGCGTAGGCAATGTTGTAACTCGCTGCGGCGGCGAATTGGGTGATAAAGCCGGTCCAGTTGAACCCTAGAGGGGCCGGGGCGACCTCGCCGGCGGCGAGTAGCGGCATCGGTGCATCGGGCACCCAGTGCATCAGCACCGCCAACGTCACCAGACCGTAAAGCGGAATCGACAGGAACAACGCCCACTTGAAGCTGCGGTGCATCCAGTCATGGCCGAGGATCGCCAGTACCGTCGCCGGCACCGTCACGGCCACCGCCACCACTATCGGATTGAAACCGAAGAGTGTTTTCAGCCCCTGCATCATCAACACCAGGTTGACGATGTTGAAACCGGCGAACACAAACAGTGTCGCCAGCAGTACCAGAATCACCCCGCGATAGCCGAACTGCGCCCGCGACTGGATCATCTGCGGCAGCCCCAGGTGTGGACCCTGTGAGCCGTGGAACGCCATGAACAACGTGCCGAACATGATGCCCAGCGTGCCGGCCAGAGTGGTCCATAACGCGCTCAAACCAACGCTGGGGCCGACGAAGCCGATGGTCATGGTAAAGAAAGTGAAGTTGCCGAGGAACCAGAACGGCCCCTGGCTCGCCAGTTTGTCGGTGCGTTCGTTTTCGGGGATGAAATCGATCGAATGCCCTTCGACCGCCAGCTTGTCATCGCGAGGAGGAGCACTGACGGCGACCTTGGATTGTGTGTTCATGATGTACTCTTATTGTTATTGAAAATCATGACGAGGTAACTTCAGTCGATACTCAGGGCAATGTGATCCACACGGCCTTGGTCTCCAGCAGGAATTCGAGCTGCTCAGACCCCAGATCCTTGCCGAACCCGGACTGTTTGTAGCCACCGAACGGCATCGAAGGGTCGATGGTGCTGTGGGCATTGACGTACACCGAGCCAGCCCGCAATCGTGGAATCAGGCTGTGTACGCGACCGAGATCGTTGGAGTAGAGGGCAGCGGCCAACCCATAGGGCGAGTCGTTGGCCAGGGCCAGGGCCTCCTCTTCATCGTCGAAGGGCGCGGTGACCAGCACCGGGCCGAAAATCTCTTCCTGGACGATCCGCATGTCGTTACGGCAATGGGCAAAGATCGTAGGCTCGACGAAGTAGCCGGGGCCCGCGACAGGCTGGCCACCGTAAACCAATTCGGCACCTTCGCGCTTACCGATTTCGATGTAGTCCGTCACCCGTTCCTTCTGCAACGCCGACACCAATGGGCTGATGAAGCAGTCGGGATCCAGTCCCGGCGCGATCTTCAACGTCCGGGTGTAGGCGATCAGTTCACCCAGAAACGCGTCGTAAATGCTGCGGTGGATGTAGGCGCGGGTGCCGGCATCGCAGACCTGGCCGGAGTTGAAGAATACCCCGTTGGCGACCGCTTTGGCCGCGGCGGGTACGTCAGCATCGGCGAGCACGATAACCGGGGATTTTCCTCCAAGTTCGAGGGTGAGTCGCTTCATATCGTCCAGCGCGGCCCGCCCGACAGTACGGCCGACCGGCGTCGAACCGGTGAAGGTCAGCTTGTCGATGCCGGGGTGCGTCGCCATCGCCGCGCCGACCACGCTACCGCGCCCGGTCACGATGTTGATCACGCCGTCGGGGATGCCCGCTTGCTGCACCAGTTCGGCGAAACGCAAGGCCGACAGCGAGGTCAGCTCCGCAGGCTTGACCACCACCGTACAACCGGTTGCCAGTGCGGCGCCGAGTTTCCAGGCCATGGTCTGCAGCGGAAAATTCCACGGCACGATGGCGCCGACCACGCCCACGGGTTCCTTGCGGGTATAGGCCAGATAGTTGCCCGGTAAGGACGGTTCGACCGTGCGCCCGTGGATCTTCGTCGCCCAACCGGCGAAATAGCGCAGGGTGTCGACCGTGCCCTGAATATCGACGTCGCGAGCATTGGCGACTGACTTGCCCATATCAATGGATTCGATTTCGGCCAGTTCAGCGGCGTTGCTTTCAATCAGGTCGGCCAGTCGATGCATCATCCGTTCACGCTCGAGCGGTTTGGCCAGACGCCAGGCGCCGCCGTCAAACTGCGCGCGGGCGGCTTGCACGGCGCGATCCAGATCGTCGGTAGTGCCCATGGGAATACGGGTGATCAGCCCCTCGGTCGACGGTTCGATGACATCGGAAGTCTGTCCGTCACTGGCCTCGACCCAGGCGCCACCGATGAACATCTTCTGAGCCTTGCCGAGGAAGGTTTGGGTGGCTTCTGAGACGCCGAATTTCTGCAGGTAATGCTTAACGATCGTGTCCATTATTATTCTCTCTGGCCGACGGTTGCGGTCACGCCGAGCCACTGTGGTTCGATGATCGACCCGAGCGCGCACTGAACCCGGGGATGACTCTTCAGTCACATGGCGCGTGCTTTAGCCCGCTCGTGGTAGATGAAGCCGATGCTGTTCAGCAGCAGTTGCGCGGCGAGAATCGAGGTGACCCCGGCAGGGTCATAGACGGGCGCAACCTCGACCAGATCCATGCCGATGATGTTGCCTTTGCTGCGCTTGGCCAGGGCCTGGATGATTTCCAGCACTTCGTAATACAAGAAGCCGCCATGACTGGGCGTGCCCGTACCAGGTGCGATCGACGGGTCGAAGCCGTCGATGTCGATCGTGATGTAGTAGTTGACGCCTTGCGGGATCAGTTCCATCACGCCCTCGGTGCCGAGGCGACGCACATCGCGCACCGAGAGGATTTTCGAACCGGCGGCGTGGGCAGCTTCATAGTCATCGCGATTGGACGACGATACGTTGCGAATGCCCATCTGCGTCATGCCGACGATGTGCTCCATTTCCGAAGCCCGACGCAGCGGGTTGCCATGCCCATAACGAACGCCATGGCGCTCATCGACGAAATCCAGGTGGGCATCGAAGTGCACGATATGGATCGGTCCACGGCCCTCGAACGCCTTGATCACCGGCGCATGAACCGAGTGGTCGCCACCCAGAACAACCGGCATCGCACCGGCATCGAGAGTCTTGCGCACCGCATATTCGATGTTGTCGTTACTCGCGTTCATGTCCGTATGGACGATATCGGCATCGCCCACATCGACCATGCGCACGTCATCCGCGGTCAGGTAGAGCACGTCATCTTCATGGTCGTAGGCACCGGCATGACCGAAGGAGAACAAGGTCGATGCCTCACGAATTCCGCGCGGGCCAAAGCGAGCGCCAGAGCGCCACTGAGTCCCCATGTCGTTGGGGGCACCGAGGATGGCCACGTCTGCATCCAGCGCATCCCAATCGGTGCAGATCGGGGACTTGGCAAAGGTGCAGTGACCTACGAATGGCAGGTTCAAGCGACCGGATTCATAACCGTGTTTAGACATGGTGCTGCATCTCCGTTTTTATTATTAAAGAGGTTGTTTTTTAGCGAGGGCGGAGCTGGTAAGTCACCGCCGTTGGAGTGACTATGAGCGCGGGATTTCATATAAAAAATGCTAAACATCAGATACTCACATCGGCATTTCCGATGCATCGACAGGTAGGAGGTTTGGGTGAACCAGCTGCACGATGTGGACCTGAAACTGCTCAGGGTCTTCGCCGCCATCGTCAAATGTGGAGGCTTTTCCGCCGCGCAAGCGGCCTTGAATGTCGGCCAGTCGACCATCAGCGAACAGATGACTCACCTGGAAACCCGGCTCGGCGTGAAGCTCTGCCAGCGTGGCCGCAGTGGCTTTCGCCTGACCGAGCAAGGCGTGGCGATTTTCGAGTCCACCCAGCGCCTGCTATCGGCCGTGGACAACTTCTGCCTGGATGCCGATGTGCTCAAGCAGCACATCACCGGCAAGCTCAACCTGGGCATCATCGATTCGACCATCACCGACCCTGACTCACCCCTGCCGAAAACCACCCAGCGCTTCGTTTCCAGAGGCCACGATGTCCACCTCAGCGTGTATGTCGGCGCCCCCGCCGAGCTGGAAGAACGCGTACTCGACAGCCGCCTGCATCTGGCCATCGGGCACTTTCCAAACCGCGTCCCCGGCCTGGAATATTTATCGCTTTACCAGGAGCCTCTCGGACTTTACTGCGGTCGGCGCCATCCGCTATTCGGCTGCAAAGCCGAGAATGCCGAGCTGCTTGAGGAGATCGGCGAGAGCCGTATCGTCGTTCGGGGCTACATGCAGCAATACGATCTTGAGCATCTGGGCGTCAGCAAAGCCGCGGCCACCGTGGACAACATCGAGGCACTGGCCATTCTCATCATCTCCGGAGCCTATCTCGGCTTTCTGCCCATGCACTTCGCCGCCCAGTGGGTCAAAACCGGCGAAATGCAGCAACTGGCGCCGGTGAGCATGCGTCTGCTGTCGCCGTTCGATCTGATCACTCGGCGTGGCGTGGCCCCGCCGCCGATTCTGCGGGTCTTCCTCGAAGACCTGGCGGCCACTGCACGAAACGAGGCTCATGCCTGAGCATCGGCGAGTTATCGGTTCATGCAACTAACCTCCGACAACCCAGTGACAACCCCCTCGCCACAATCGAACAAGGCCCGGCATACTCGTTCGCCTCATTGATCCCGTTCGCACTCTTTCAGGCCCTCTATGCGCATCCACGTCACCTTCATCGACCGCGTCGGCATCACCCAGGAAGTGCTCGCTCTGCTCGGCGGGCGCAGCCTCAATCTGGATGCGGTCGAGATGGTGCCGCCGAACGTGTACATCGACGCCCCGACCCTCGACGCCGACGTGCTGGAAGAGCTGCGCGATGCCTTTCTGCGGGTGCAGGGCGTGCAAACCGTAACCGTGGTCGACATCCTCCCCGGCCAACGTCGACGCCTGCAACTGGACGCCTTGCTGGCGGCCATGGCCGACCCGGTATTGGCCGTGGATGGCCGCGGCCACGTGCTGCTGGCGAACCCGGCATTGATTGCCCTGTGCGGCCGCGAACCCACCGGCGAGCCGCTGACGGCGCTGTTCGACGATCAAACCCTGCAACCCACACTGATCGAGCACGGTTATCGCATGCCGATGCGTGAAGTGACCCTCAACGGCCAGACCTTACTCCTCGATGCGATGCCGATCAGCGAAGCCGGCGACCCGAGCAGTCAGCCGCTGGCGGGGGGCTTGCTGACGTTGTACTTGCCAAACCGTATCGGTGAACGCCTGGCCGCGCTGCATCACGACCACGCCGAAGGCTTCGATGCGTTACTCGGCGACTCGCTGCCGGTGCAAGCCCTGAAAACCCGCGCCCAGCGGGTGGCCGCGCTCGACGCACCGCTGCTGATCCAGGGCGAAACCGGCACCGGCAAAGAGCTGGTGGCTCGTGCCTGTCACGCCATCAGCACCCGGTGTGACGCGCCGTTCCTGGCCCTGAACTGCGCGGCCCTCCCGGAGAGCCTGGCCGAAAGTGAACTGTTCGGCTATGCCCCCGGTGCCTTCACTGGCGCCCAACGCGGCGGCAAACTCGGCCTGCTCGAACTGGCCAACCACGGCACGGTGTTCCTCGACGAAATCGGTGAAATGTCGCCTTACCTGCAAGCCAAGCTCCTGCGTTTTTTGAGCGATGGCTGCTTTCGCCGGGTCGGCGGTGATCGCGAAGTGCAGGTCAACGTGCGCATCCTCAGCGCCACTCACCGCGATCTGGAAAACATGGTCAGCGAAGGCAGCTTTCGTGAGGACCTGTTCTACCGGCTGAATGTGCTCAACCTGGAGGTGCCACCGCTACGCGAACGCGGCCACGACATCCTGTTGTTGGCCCGGCACTTCCTGGAGCAAGCCTGTACCCAGATTCAACGCCCCACCTGTCGGCTGGCTCCCGGCACATACCCCGCGCTGCTCGGCAACCGCTGGCCAGGCAATGTGCGCCAATTGCAGAACATCATTTTCCGCGCTGCGGCGATGTGCGAAAGCCCACTGGTGGGTCTCGACGATCTGGACATCGCCGGTACGGCGGTGGCGTGGCAACACGACGGCGAAGTTGGCAGCCTGGAACAGGCCGTCGAAGGTTTCGAAAAGAACCTGCTGCAACAGCTCTACAGCAGTCACCCCTCCTGCCGTTTGTTGGCCGCACGGCTACAGGCCTCCCACAGCGCCATCGCCCATCGGTTGCGTAAGTACGGCATTCCCGGCAAAGCCTGAGCTTTTGGCGATGCCCCATACGCTGTAGCGAAATCGCGACAGCGTATGGAATTCAAGACAGTCCCGCGTCGCGCTTCCCCTTCGCCACCCTGCCCTCGTCAAACCCTCTTTGACTAAAAAAACCGTATTGAATTCGCTACACAAGAACGCGAGCATCTTCTCCATGAAAACCACAAATCATTGATTTAAAACAATTAAACATAACTGGCACTTGGCTTGCTAAAGAACTCTCTCAGTACAGCTCGCTGCTCGCACGAGCCTGAACATCGTCATCCGCCACCCGCAGCGGATGAGTCTGACCACTGAGGAGTTCACATGAGCGAATTGCGTTTTACTGCCGACCACGAATGGTTGCGTCTGGACAGTGATGGCCTGGTCACGGTTGGCATCACCGAATACGCGCAGTCGGCGCTGGGTGACGTGGTGTTTGTGCAGCTACCCGAGCTACGCACCTACAGCGCTGGCGAAGAAGTTGCCGTGCTGGAATCGGTAAAAGCCGCCAGCAACATCAGCATGCCGGTGGCGGGTGAAGTGGTCGATGTGAACGCCGCACTGCAAGACGCCCCCGAGCAGGTCAACGAAGACGCTTTTGGCAGCGGCTGGTTCTTCCGTTTGCGTCCCAGCGACCCGGGCGCAATCGCCAATCTGCTCGACCAAGCCGCTTACCAGCGCCTGACCACAGACAGCGCCGAAGCCTGAGCAATAGGTTCCCCAATGCCCCCGCCTCCGTCATCAACGGCGGCGGTCTCTAACAAAACCACAGAGGATTGCGCCATGTTCAGCAAGCACGACCAAATCAAAGGTTACGACGACTCACTGCTGGCAGCGATGAACGCCGAGGAAGCCCGGCAAGAGCATCACATCGAGCTGATCGCTTCGGAGAACTACACCAGCAAGCGGGTGATGGAAGCCCAAGGCAGTGGCCTGACCAACAAGTACGCTGAAGGTTATCCGGGCAAGCGCTATTACGGCGGTTGCGAACACGTCGATGTAGTCGAGCAGTTGGCCATCGATCGCGCCAAACAGCTGTTCGGCGCCGACTACGCCAACGTTCAGCCGCACTCCGGTAGCCAGGCCAACGCAGCGGTCTATCTGGCCCTGCTGCAAGCCGGCGACACCGTGTTGGGCATGAGCCTGGCTCACGGCGGTCACCTGACCCACGGCGCCAAAGTCAGTTTTTCCGGCAAGCTGTATAACGCCGTGCAATACGGTATCGACACCGCCACCGGGCTGATCGATTACGACGAAGTCGAACGTCTGGCCGTCGAGCACAAACCCAAAATGCTCATCGCGGGCTTCTCCGCCTACTCCAAGACCCTGGACTTCCCACGCTTCCGTGCCATTGCCGACAAGGTGGGCGCGTACCTCTTTGTCGACATGGCCCACGTTGCCGGTCTGGTCGCAGCAGGCCTGTACCCGAACCCGCTGCCCTACGCCGATGTGGTCACCACCACCACGCACAAAACCTTGCGCGGTCCACGGGGTGGTTTGATTCTGGCCAAGGCCAATCCGGATCTGGAGAAAAAACTCCAGGCGGCAGTATTCCCTGGCGGTCAGGGCGGCCCGCTGATGCACGTGATCGCCGCCAAGGCCGTGTGTTTCAAGGAAGCACTGGAGCCTGGGTTCAAGGCGTATCAGGCACAAGTGATCCGCAACGCCCAGGCGATGGCCAAGGTCTTTATCGAGCGTGGTTACGATGTGGTCTCCGGCGGTACCGACAATCACCTGTTCCTGGTCAGCCTGATCCGCCAGGGCCTGACCGGCAAAGAAGCCGATGCCGCCCTGGGGCGTGCCGGTATCACCGTGAACAAGAACGCGGTACCCAACGACCCGCAATCGCCGTTCGTGACCTCTGGCCTGCGGATCGGCACGCCAGCGATCACCAGCCGCGGTTTCAAGGAAGCTCAGAGCATCGAGCTCACCGGCTGGATCTGCGACATCCTCGATCACCTCGGCGATGCCGATGTCGAGGCACGAGTCGCCACGCAAGCGGCGGCGTTGTGCGCTGATTTCCCCGTCTACCGCGACTGATCCGCCCGTAAGGAAATCCCATGGACACGCTTGTGCAGTCGGCTGGCTTAGACCCAGTAAAACAAGACCCAGTGAAACCAGGCCCGTTGAAAATGGAAGCTGGCATCAAGTTGCGCGGTGCGGAAAAAGTCGCGCGGATTCCGGTGAAAATCATTCCAAGCGATGAGCTGCCACGCAAACCCGACTGGATTCGCGTGCGTCTGCCGATCTCCCCGGAAGTCGATCGCATCAAGCAACTGCTGCGCAAGCACAAGCTGCACAGTGTCTGCGAAGAAGCCTCCTGCCCGAACCTGGGCGAATGCTTTTCCGCTGGCACTGCGACCTTCATGATCATGGGCGACATCTGCACCCGCCGTTGCCCGTTCTGCGATGTCGGCCACGGCCGGCCGAAACCGTTGGACGTCGACGAGCCCATGAACCTGGCGGTGGCTATCGCCGATCTGCGTTTGAAATACGTGGTGATTACCTCCGTTGACCGCGACGACCTGCGCGACGGTGGCGCTCAACATTTCGTCGACTGCCTGCGGCAGATTCGCAAGCTCTCACCCGGGGTGCAGTTGGAAACCCTGGTGCCGGATTACCGCGGGCGCATGGACGTCGCCTTGGCGATCACCGCCAATGAGCCGCCCGATGTGTTCAACCACAACCTGGAGACCGTACCGCGCCTGTACAAAGCCGCGCGTCCCGGCTCGGATTTCGAATGGTCGCTGGACTCGCTGCAGAAATTCAAACAGAGGGTCCCGCACGTACCGACCAAGTCCGGCTTGATGCTCGGCCTTGGCGAAACCGACAAAGAAGTACTCGAAGTCATGCAGCGCATGCGTGAGCATGACATCGACATGCTCACCCTCGGCCAGTACCTGCAACCCTCACGCAGCCACCTGCCAGTACAACGTTTCGCCCACCCGGACACCTTTGCCTGGTTTGCCGAAGAAGGCAGCAGAATGGGCTTCAGGAACGTCGCTTCGGGTCCACTGGTGCGTTCGTCGTACCATGCCGATCAACAGGCGCACAAAGCTGATATGGCGGTCCTCACGCCGACATTAAACCCTCCTGCCTGACCCGCTCGAAAGGAGATCCCGCGTCGAAGACGGGGTGGGATCTCCTACAGATTATGTGTACTCCGTGGAATTGGCCCCCTGATCTTCCCCGGAATTGGGAGTGTCATCGGATCAACGCCTGACTTAGTTTTGTCAGGCACTGACACTCACAAGGACAACCCTCATGAAAACACTCAACCTCATCGCTTCGACCTTTGCTGGCCTGGTCCTGTCAGTTTCCCTCGGCGCGTTCGCGCATGACGCTGTTCACGAAAAAATCACCATCCTTGAAGACCACCCGGCGCTCAATGCACCGGGCAAAAAGGTCCTGGTGTTGACCGTCGACTACCTCCCCGGCCAGGAGTCCATCCCGCATTCGCACGCCGGCACCACCGTCGCCTATGTGCTCGACGGCGAGATTACTTCCAGGGTCAACGACGGTGAGGAAATCACCTATAAGCCTGGTCAGACCTGGTATGAACCGGCTGGCTCGAAACACTACGTGTCCAAAAACGCCAGCGCGACCAAACCCGCCAAGCTGTTGGTGTACATGATGCTGGACGAAAAAGACCCGGTCCTCACTCCGTTGCCGAAGTTATGAGGCCCTGTAGGAGCTGACTTGTCTGCGATCCAGTGCGAAGCGCTGGCAAAAATGGTGGATTCACCGCCGCCGGAAGGTCCTTCGGCCCTTATCGCAGACAAGTCAGCTCCTACGCCCTCCGGGCAGAAGCGGGACCGTGTTTGCTGCGCGACAGCGCGGCGTCGAAGACGGGGCGGGCCCTCCTACAGACACCTATGCCCATTGCACATAACAGACCACCACCGGCATCCCATGCTCGGCGCAGAAGTCCAGCCAGCGCAGTTGGTTGTCCTGTAGACGGTCGCCCGGCCCTTTGACTTCGATCATGCGATAGCGCTGCTCAGCCGGGTAAAACTGGATCAGGTCCGGCATCCCGCTGCGGTTGGCCTTGATGTCCAGCAGCAGGCGTCGAAACCAATGCCGCAGATGCTCGGCGGGCAAGCAATGCAGCGCTTGTTCCAGCAGTTCCTCTGACAGGCTGCCCCAGAACACGAAGGGCGATTGCAGCCCGTGCTTGATCCTGAAGTGCTGGCGGATGGTGGTCTGGTACGCATCGGAATCCAGTTGTTTCAGGCAATCGTCGAACAACCCGACACGCCGCTGATAGAAATCCGGGCTGTACAAATCGCTGGGGCCCGTGTGGAACGGGTGAAAAAACGCCCCCGGCAGCGGCGCAAAAATCGCCGGCCAACACAGCAAGCCGAACAATGAGTTGATCAGTGCGTTCTCGACGTAATGCACCGGCCCGGCGTCATCGGCCAAATGCATTTGAATCATTTGTTCAACACTGAAATCCGCCGCTTGGCTCACCGTTACATCCAGGCGACTCAAGGCGGCGGCGCTACGACGACGCTCGGAGGGCAAACCCAACCTGCGTTGCAAGCGCGGCAGGATCCGCAGCAGGTTTTGCGCTTCGGCGTCATTTTCAGGCGCCGCTTGCGCCGCTTCGAGCAAGGCCATGGCCTGCGGGTATTGAGCGCTGCGCTCCAGGACCCGAATCCGTCGCAGTCGGGCACCCGGATAGTCGCCTTGACCATACACGGCCAACGCCAGCGGCCAATCCTGCACCCGTTCGGCCTGCTGGCCGATCTGAAACAACAGCCTGGCCCGGCGCATGTGCAGCCAAGGGTTGCGACTCTCGATAGCGACGGCCTGCTGCGCCAGATCCTCCAGTGGCTCACCCACCTCCAGCGCCTGTCGACAAGCATGCAGTTGTAAACAGGTATCAATGTCCGCGCGCTCGCTGATGCCACGGGAATCACGAGAGAACTCGACCTTTTCGTAGCGATAGACACCCAGATCGGCCAGCACGAACTCGGACCATTCCTGATGCAGATTGCCGAAATACAACAGCCGCAGCCGCTCGCAGATCGGCATGACCGTCAGGCCATACACCGCCTCATCGAAGGCGCCATACCACTGATCAATACAGCGAGGCTCCGGGTAATGCTCTTGCAGGCTCAGCAGCATCTCGGTTTTCTTTGCAGCGCCTTTTAGCCCATGGGCCTTGAAGCAGGTCAGTAGTTCGGACTTGCGCAGCAGCGCGAACAGTTCGTCCAGGCTCAGGACTGGCCGGGGATCGACCCAGCCTTTTTCCAGCAAGGGCCTGACCGCTGACTGCACCGCGCCAATTTCGTCATAGCTCAGCTTGCTCTCACGGAACAAGGTGCCCTTGCGCATGACCAT
The DNA here is from genome assembly GCF_056680425.1 of Pseudomonas sp. ASL3. Taxonomy (NCBI): domain Bacteria; kingdom Pseudomonadati; phylum Pseudomonadota; class Gammaproteobacteria; order Pseudomonadales; family Pseudomonadaceae; genus Pseudomonas; species Pseudomonas sp. ASL3. Next base: position 3,278,541 of record NZ_CM155281.1, read on the forward strand.
GCGCACCAGCAAGCCTTGAGCAGCCTTCGGCAGGCTGATGAAGTCGGTGATGAACTGCCGCTCAGACGTGTCGAGCAGATCGTCATAACGCTCAACGATCCACTCCAGTACATGCTGAAAGTTGTCTAGGTAATAAAAAGGATTGTCGAGGGGAGCACTGTTCACAGGAGGGCTTACTTGAAAATACGTTATCGGACACTGGTTATCCGTACAGATACCAGCGCACGCTCACACAGGCAAGCTAGAATCGACGCATGGCAAAACACAGGACGTCGACATGAGCGAAAAACCTACCCCTCTCATCTACCTTGCCGGCTTCGATGTCTTCAGGCCCGACGCCATCGAATATGGTCGCTACCTCAAGGCGTTGTGTACGGCGCACGCAATGGAGGGTCTGTACCCGTTCGATAACGAGGCCACGCCCGGTCTTGCACCCGAAGCCACCGCACGCCTGATCTGTTCAATGAATATCGACATGCTCCGGCGCTGCACGGCGGTACTCGCCAACCTGAATGTGTTTCGCGGCCTGGAGCCGGATTCCGGCACCGCGTTCGAAGTCGGGATGGCGGTGGCGCTGGGCAAACCGGTGTGGGCCTATTTCGACCCGGTCGGCTCGCTGCGCGAACTGGTGGCCCACGATGCTCAGGGGTTCGATGCTCAGGGGTTTGTCGTGGAAGACTTCGGCCTGCCGCGCAATTTGATGCTGGCGTGTACGTGGGCGGGGTTCAGTGCCACGGCTGAAGAAGGCGTGGCGGGGCTGGCGCGGTATCTGGCGGTAGACAGCGGCGCCTGATAGACCGTATTCGCGAATGAATTCGCTCCCACAGAGGATCTGTGTCGGGCACAAAAACTGTGGGAGCAGGCTTGCCTGCGAAGAGGCCAGTCGGGCAAAGAAGAGCGTTATGGCTTGCGAAATATTGTGCCTGATCCAAGGCTTTCGCAGGCAAGCCTGCTCCCACATCTATGGTTACCCCCTTTTCTGCAATACTGTTTTTGATGCGTGTTTGGCTTGCTTTAATCTATCCGGCGTCTGGGGAATATCGCACCCCGCGCCTCGATGAAAATCGCGCCCGACGACCCTTGATAGAATGACGGCTTTTTCAGCCGTGTGGGAGCCCAGGGTATTCGTCAGGCCGGTATGCCGTTCACGTCATCTGTTATCCAGCATCGCAAAACCAGGTGGGTGGTGCTCGGGTGACAGCAGGGTCAGGCGCTCATCGCGCTTGGCCCTGCATCGAATTCGCTGTGATTGGCCGCGATTGCCCAGGCAATGCGGCCTAATTTGTTGGCCAGGGCGCAGACCACATGATTGCTGTGGTGTCGGCTCAGCAGTTGGCGGACCCAGTCTGCCAACGCGCCTTTCTGTCGATCCAGAGCGATCAAATAGACCCGCGCACACTGGATTAACAACCTTCTCTGGTTGGGATCGCCGCGCTTGCTGATCCCCAAAAGTCTCGGCTTGCCGCCTGTCGTGTACTGCTTGGGCACCAACCCGATCGACGCCGAGTAGTCGCGACCACACTTGTACTGCTCGCCATCGCCCAGCTCCGAGGCCAGGACGCTGGAGGTGATCGGGCCGACGCCCGGAATTGTCATCAAACGGCGAGCCAGATCATCTTCAGCGGCTTGGCGTTTGATTTGCCGGTCCATGTCCTTGATCTTCACCTCGAGGTAATTGAAGTGGCTATGCAGCTCTAACAGCAGCGCTTTGAAAGCAGGCGGGATGCTCTTTTGATCAAGCAGGACGGGGAGCTCTCTGATTGATTTGTGGCTGGCACTCAACGCAATACCGATCTCCAGAAGGATGCAGTGAATCCGATTTGACGTCGCTATGCGGTCTCTGACGAAAGCATCGCGCACCGTAATCAACAGGCCCTGCGCTTGCCGGACTTCGGTTTTTGGCGAGACAAAATGAATATTCGGACGCTTGCGTGCTTCGTAAATCGCTTCGGCATCGGCAAAGTCATTTTTGTTGCTTTTGAGCATTGGCTTCACGTGCTTGGCGGCAATCAGCTTGGGCGTATGCCCGAGTTTGATCAGCTCACGCGCTAGAAAATGGGCACCGCCACAGGCCTCCATCACCACGGTGCAAGGGTCGAGGTTGGCAAAGAATGGCAACAGCGTCACGCGAGTGAGCTTCTTGCGAAGAATCTCCTTCTCGCGACTATCAAACTCAATAGCGTGGAAGCACTGTTTTCCCAGATCAACACTCACGACTTCTACACGATTCATGGCAATGGTCTCCGTTAGGTGCCCGATGAAAGCTTAGTGGCGTTTCACCGGGCGGGACGGGGGGTAACCATTTCATTAGAATCCAGTCACGACACAACCAACTTGCCTGAAAACATAGAATCTCCCACAGGGATACGCAATCTTCGGTGGGAGCGAATTTATTGGCGAATGGGGCGACTCGGTCGCTCAACTCAACGACGAAGACCCCACATCACCACTGATGGTGGAGTCGAGCTTGTCCGAGTCAATGAATTCTTCCAGCCCCAAGTCGTCAAGGTCGAGTTCACCTATCGAGCCGAGGTCATCATCGGCGTCGGCGTCGTTCAAAGGCGACTGATCACCGCCATAGTGGTGGTCAGCGACCATGAAAAACGCAATGGGGGTTGATTGCACAGAAGTGAGCAGCGCAGCGTCTGTGTAAACATTCATCGAATCTATCTCCCGTTCAGCATCCAAATGGTTCGCGTGGCCTGCCCACGCCTGAATGACAGGCTAACTCACTCGCACTTCGAAAATGAAGGGCTCAATCGATATCGGCTCAGGTTGCACTGAAGAAACGCCCGCCACTGTCCCTGAGCATCTGCACCATCGCCTGCGCCGCAGGCGACAGGTAACCGCCGATCCGCAGGGTCAGGCCGATGGTGCGTTTCATTGTGGTTTGCTCCAACGGCACCTCGCGCAAGTGCTTCATGCCCGCGCCGAACTCCAGCGTCTCCCGGGCAATGAAACTCAGCAGGCTGGTCTGGGCGATCAACCGGGGCAGCAACGAAATCGAGTTGGTTTCAATTTGCACCGACGGCAGCGGCAACTGATTCGAACGAAAGGCTTCGTCCATCCATTGGCGCGAGGACACGCTGATCGGCGGCAAGATCCAGCGATAGTTGCACAGGTCGCTCATTTGAAAAGGTGACGCGAAGATCGGGTGATTGTGGCTGGCGACCACCACAGCTTCATCGTCCAGCACCGGGTAACTGATTAATTGTTCGTCGCTGGTGATCAGCGGGCAAATGATCATGTCCAGTTGCCCAGACCTGAGCAATTCCCGCAGCAGGTCGTCCTGACCGATCACCAGCTTCAGGGTGATATCGGGCGCGCGTTGCAGCAGCGCTGTGGTCAATTCCGGCAACAGGTATTCGGCCATGGTCGCCGCACAACCCAGTCGGATATTGCCCACGACCCCGCTGGCAAAGTCGCGCACTTCGCGTTGGGTCTCGGCGATGCTCTGTTGCAGCTGCTTGCCCCGCGCCTGCAGCAACTCCCCGACCGGGGTCAGCTTGATCCGCCGCCCCTCGCGCTGGAACAGTTTGGTGCCGAAGGATTCTTCGAGCCGCTGAATGCTCTTGGTCAATGCCGGCTGGCTGCGATTGAGCTTTTGCGCGGCACGCCCCAGATGCCCGAGCTCGGCAATCGTTTCGAAATAAGTGAGATCGCGAAGATCCATATTGATCAACCAAAGTTATCGATTCATGACTATTAGAAAATAGACTTGATTGATTGGGCTGTCGATACTGCATGCGTTGCGTTGGTAAACATTCCACGAGGAACGCCGATGCTTTGGAGAAATTCTTTGTCACGCGCTTCAGGTCTATCGCTGCACAGCCTGCCCCCGCTCGCCCAATGGTGCTGTTTGATGCTGCTGGCTGGCACCTTCGGCCAATGGCTCACGTACTGGGAAATCCCGGCCGCACTGTTTCTCGGGCCGATGCTGGTGGCGATCCTGTTTGGCGTGTCCGGCGCATCGATCCGCATTCACAAGCAGGCCTTTCGCCTGAGTCAGGGCTTCGTCGGAATGCTGGTGGCGCACGCCATGACGATCTCGGTGCTGGCCACCGTCGCTCAGTCCTGGCACGTCATGCTGTTCGCCACAGTGCTGACCGTCCTGCTCAGTGCGGCGGTCGGGCTTGGGCTGGTGCGCTACGCCGGCATAAAAGGCAGTACCGCCGCATGGGGCACTCTCCCCGGCGCGGCCTCGGCGATGGTGGGCATGTCCGAAGACTACGGTGCGGATTCGCGAGTAGTGGCGACCATGCAGTACGTGCGCGTGGTGTGCGTGGTGATGATCGGTGCGCTGGTCAGTCGCCTGTTCGGCGTGGAAAACGGCGGCCCCGAGGTGCACGCCAGCGCCGTGGTGTTACACGGTTCGGACGCGCTCAACATTGCTCTGAGCGTCGCGGCGATCGTAATCGGTGTCTGGCTGAGCGCGAAGATCCCGGCGGGCGCGTTGCTGCTGCCGTTGCTGATTGGCGGCGTTCTGCAACTGAGCGGGTTGCTGCAAATCACCCTGCCGCACTGGATGTTGGCCGTCGCCTACGGCGCCATTGGTTGCTACATCGGCCTGCGCTTCGATCGCCCCACCATCCGCTATGTGTGGCGACGCTTGCCGGCAATGATCTGCGGCTCGCTGCTGCTGATCTTATTGTGTTCGCTGTCCGCCTGGCTCATCGCCGAGCTGATGGGCAAGGACTTCCTCTCGGTCTACCTCGCCACCAGCCCTGGCGGCCTGGATGCCATGGCGATCATCGCCATCGACACTCACTCGGACATCGGCTTCGTGCTCGCCATGCAGACCCTGCGTATGCTTGCGGTGATCGTCACCGGCAGCTTCTTCGCCCGACAGATCATTCGGTTGACCGAGAAAAAAGCATCGGTCGTCAGCAGCACTCTGTAGGAGATGTCGCCCCGTCTTCGACGCCGCGCTGTCGCGCAGCAAACTGGGGCCCGGTAGGAGCTGCCGAAGGCTGCGATAAGGTCGGCACGACCTTCAGCGGTCTCAAGAAAGCGACCGGTTCCCGGTCGATCGCAGCCTTCGGCAGCTCCTACAGGGAATCAGCGTTTGGCTGAAAATTTCATAACTTTTATTATTTATTTTTCAACGACTTATAGGTTATTTGATAGGAGCAGGCTTGCCTGCGAATGGCGGCGCCTACTGCATCTCGCCGTCGTACAACTGCCCCCGCCGCACAATCGACCCTGGCATCAGCAACGCACCCGGCGCCACCACGCCATTACCTCCCACCCGCGACCGATCGCCAAGCAGCGCACCGAACTTGTCGCACCCCGTACGCTGCAACTCAGTGCCAATGCGCACAATGATTTCCTTGTCGTCGCGCTCGTTACGGTAGTTGCAGACGACGCTGCCCGCCTCCAGGTTCACACCCGTGCCGAGGATCGAATCACCGACAAAGTTGAAATGCGCCAGCTTGCTACCGCTGAACATGAACGAGGTCTTCAGCTCGGCACCTGGCCCGAAAATGCAGTGTTCATCGACCCAGCAACCGCCGCGCAGATACGCCCCGGCCGCGACAAAACCATGCGGCCCGAGAATCAGCGGCCCCTTGAGCACGGCGCCCTGCTCGACGATGGTGGTTCGATGCACCGCGATGTCGCCGTGGATCTCGTATTCGTCAGCCGGCAGTTCAGCCAGCAATTCGAGGACGATTTCCGGGGCGCGGGTCACCAATTCCCACGGCGTCAGATCGCTCCAGCGCGACAGCACCGAGCCGGAAAAGGCACTGATGTAATCCGAAATCTTGATCATGTGAGCTCCTTAACCCAAGCGCGCAAGGGCAGTGGCCAGGCTTGGCGCCAGGGCCAGCATTGGCAGCAAGGTCGCTTGGTACGCGTGATACAGGTCCGGTTTGCCGGGCCAGATGTCGGCGCTGGGCTGGTTGTGTGGGTTCAGTTCGTGGCGCCAGCTGCCGTGTTCGCGGTCGATGAAAAAGGTTTCGTTGAACTCCCAAAAGAGTCGATACCAGTCTTCATACTGCTTTTCACCGGTGCGTCGCAGCAACGCTGCGGCCGATGCGCAAGCCTCGGCGTGGGTCCAGTGCAGACGATGACGCACCACCGGGCGGTTTTCCCAGTCCAGGGTGTAGACGATGCCCGGTTCGCCATCGACGTCCCAGCCATGGCGACAGGCGCCGTCGAACAGATGCTTGGCATCCTCCAGCAGCCAGGATGGCGTCGGCAGCTTCGCGCGTTGGCGGGCCGCCTCAAGGTGCAGCAGCAAGCGCGACCACTCAAACGCGTGGCCCGGTGTAGTGCCGAATGGCCGGAAACCGTCTGCCGGGTTGTCCTGGTTGTAATCGGGTAACGCCTGCCATTGCAGGCTGAAATGCTCGACCACCTGAAAGCCATTGGCGGCCGCGTGGGTGTGAATCACCCGCTCGACGATACTCAGGGCGCGGTCCAGCCATTTGCTGTCGCCGGTGACATCGGCCAGCGCCAGAAACGCTTCGGTGCCGTGCATGTTGCTGTTGGCGCCGCGATAGGCTTCCTCGTCGCTCCAGTCGCGGGTGAAGGATTCGCGCAACGCGCCTTCGTCAACGCTCCAGAAATGCGTTTCCAGCACCGCTATTGCGTCGGCCAGCAACTCGGTCGCTCCAGGGCGCCCCGCCACCACCGCCGAACTGGCTGCCAGCGCGACGAACGCATGCAGGTAAGCCGCTTTACCGCTGTCGGCACCTTCGCCCAAAGGTGCCGCGAACCAGCCACCGTGCTCGGCATCGCGCAATGGGCCGCTCAACGCCGCAATGCCATGATCGACCCGCGCAGCGCAGCCGGGGATGCCGCGAATATGCGCCAGGGCAAAGCTGTGGGTCATGCGCGCGGTGTTCATGGTTTCGGCCCGGGCGTGCTCAGGCAGACGCCCCCGATCATCCAGATTGCCAAAGCCTTGCGGCAGTTGCGCCGCCTTGGCGAAAGCCAGCAACCGATTGCCTTCCAGCGACAACCAGGCCGCGTGCCCCGGCGCCTGTAACCAACTGCTGAAACCGCGATTGACCTCATCCATTTGTTGTTTTACCTCTGTCGATGAGCAGGATCTAGAGGCCAGATCATGCTTGCCGACATTGGCCGGGGGCAAGGGGCGCAATGTCACGCAACGTCACATACCATTAATCCCTGTAGGAGCTGCCGAAGGCTGCGATCAACCGCAGAGCGGTTGTTTTCTTGATATCGCTGAAGGTCGTTCCGACCTTATCGCAGCCTTCGGCAGCTCCTACGGGATCAGCGTCTCAAACGCGAAACCGCGTCACCACCTGGTTCAACTCTGCGGCCAGGCGCGAAAGCTCATGGCTGGACGCGCTGATTTGCTGCGCGCCCGACGCGGACTGCATCGACAGGTCACGAATGTTGACGATGTTGCGATCCACTTCGCGGGCGACCTGCGCCTGTTCTTCGGCGGCACTGGCGATCACCATGTTGCGTTGGGATATCTGGTTGATCGACTCGGTGATATCGGTCAGCGATTCGCCTGCGCCCTGGGCCAGTTGCAGGGTTGAACTGGCACGGTCGCGGCTGGTGTGCATTGACTCCAGAGCTTCTGCGGAACCGCTGCGCATGGCCGAGACCATTTTGTCGATTTCCAGGGTCGACTGTTGAGTGCGATGAGCCAGTGCCCGCACTTCATCGGCCACCACCGCGAAACCACGACCGGACTCACCGGCGCGCGCCGCTTCGATGGCGGCGTTCAGGGCCAACAAGTTCGTCTGATCGGCAATCGAGCGGATCACGTCGAGCACCTTGCCGATGTCCTGGGACTGATCGGCCAGGTTCTGCACCAGCGTCGAGGTGGTCTGCACATTCGCCGACAGGGACTCGATCGCCTGCACCGTGTCGACCACGCGTGCCTGCCCTGCCCTGGCGGAATTGTTGGATTGGGTGGACGCTTCGGACGTCGACACCGCGTTGCGTGCCACCTCCTCCACGGCCGAGGTCATTTCATTGACCGCCGTGGCCGCCTGTTCGATCTCGGCGTTTTGCTGCTGCAGTCCGCGGTTGCTGTTTTCTGTCACTGCATTGAGTTCGGTGGCTGCCGACGCCAGTTGCGTTGCCGAGCTGCCGATCTGGCGCAGGGTCGTGCGCAAATTGCCCTGCATCTGCTCCAGTGCTCGCAGCAGGCGCGTCACTTCGTCATTGCCGGCGATGCGGATGTTCTGGGTCAGATCACCCTTGGCCACGTGTTCGGCGGCGTTGACCGCATCTTCCAGAGGCCCGACGATGCTTTTGGTCAGCAACAGCGCCAATGCGACGGTGCCCAGGGCGGCGACGATTACAAACACCAGCACGATATTGCGCGAATGATCGTACTGCACCTCGGCGTTCGTCCCTTCCTGATCGACGTGCCTGGCATAGAAGTCGCCCATGTCGCCGAGCTGTTTGCCGGAGCCGTCGACAATCTGTTTCATGTCGACCAGCAGCAATTTGATCAAGGCTGCCTGATTATTCTGTTCGGCCAGGGTGAAGGACTGCGTCACGCCCCGCTGATAATCCGCCAGCGACACCTTGAACTGATCATTCATCTGCCGCTCTTCAGGGGTGTTGACGAACGTGGAGAAGGTCTCGAGCTTTTTCGCCAGATCCTGATTCCGCACGTCCATCTGACTTCGGTACTCGTGGAGATGACTCAGGTCCGGGTCCAGCGCCATACGCAGGGAAATGGTGCGGATGCGCAGCATCAGTTCACGAATATCGTTGACCACGCGCATGCTTGGCATCCATTTGCTTTCGACCGCCACCTCGCTCTGGCGAATCGTCGACATCTGTATCAACGCGAACCAGCCTAGCAGAGCGACCAACAGGGAAATCAAGGCAAAACCAAGGCCCGCGCGGCGGGCGATGGTCAAATTTCGTAGGTTCATGACCGTAGGCTCTTTTTTTATGGGGGCAGGACGCACAAGAGATAAGTCGTCGTACGACATTAGGAGATATCGACTGACACCGAGGCTTCTTGAGGCGACTTTGAGCGAAATGCCAACATTAGCTGTAGGAGGTTTCATCACTAGAAACGCTTCCAGCCGACGAACGTAGCCCTGCAACCTTGTCTAGAGGTTCATTGTCTGAGAACGCGGTTGCCAAGAGGGTCTTGTCATGCATCTCGAAGGTTCGTGCCATTGCGGGGCGGTCGAGTTCAGTCTCGACAGCACTTATCCCTACCCCTACCAACGCTGTTACTGCTCGATCTGCCGCAAGACCCAAGGCGGAGGCGGATACTCGATCAACCTGAGCGGCGACGCGCGCAGCCTGAAGGTCAACAACCGTAAACCTATCGGCATTTACTACGCGCGGATGAGAAATGGCCATGAGGTGCATATCAGCAATGCCGAGCGGCATTTCTGCAAACGCTGTGGCAGTGCGCTATGGTTGTTCAGCCCCGACTGGCCGGAGCTGATTCACCCTTTCGCATCGGCCATCGACACCCCACTGCCGCGGCCGCCGGAGCACACTCACATGATGCTCGATTCGAAAGCCTCGTGGATCAAAGTCGACGTGCAGCCCAACGACAAGCAGTTTGACGGCTACCCGGAAGAATCCATCGAGCAATGGCACAAGCGACTCGACTTGAGCCGTTAAGGATCGCCGGGCACCTGCAGATTGACCGGCGTCAGCGCAGATCCGGTTCGGCGCAGACCTTGATCACTTGCTCGCGAAACCAGACATTGGCCTGATCCGTCTCTGCCTGCTCGCTCCACAGCATGTCCAGCGTAAAGCCCGGCAAGCCAGGTGGCGCTTCGCAGCAGGCGAGCCAGGTTTCATTGCCTATCAGGCGTTGAATACGCCGGGGCAAGGTCAGGACAAAATCCGTTCCGGCGATCATCTTCAGCGCCGCGACATAGGTGTTGGTCCGGGCAACGATCTGCCGGTTGCGACCCTGTTGGCCCAGCCAGCCATCCACCATATTGGTGTCGGAGGTCCAGGGTGTCGGGTAGACATGGCGCCGGTCGATGAACGCATCGATGTCGATGGCGGCAATCGGCGGCGCGGAATGCCTGTCCATCACGCAGACCAGATCGTCGTCCAGCAGCACCTGTGAGTTCAAACCGATGGGGCGGCGATGGAAGTCCGGGCCGAAACAGATGACCAGATCGAGGCTGCCATCCTTGAGTTCCTCGACCGGCACCTGTTTATCGAACTTGCGCACATTGACCGTCACCGCAAAACCACTCGCGATGAAACGTCTCGATAACGCGGGAAGCAGCAACAGCTCGAAGTATTCCGGGGCGCAGACATTGAAGGTGGTTTGCCGCCGACTCGGGTCAAACAGCTCAAGCCCTGAATGGCACAGATTGATGCTCTGCAGAATCTGCAACACATGGCCGTACATGGCCACTGACTTGCTGGTCGGGCGCATGCCGTTGCGGGTATTGATGAACAGCTCGTCTTCAAAGCTGGTGCGCAGCTTCTTCAGGCTGTAACTGACCGTCGACTGGCTGATACTCAAGGCCTCGGCCACCGCGGTGGCGCTGCTCTGCTCGTACACCGCCACGAACACCATCAGATCCTGCATATCGAGCTTTCTAAGCCCATTACTGTTAAGCATGAAATCCATCTCATCGACGCTGCAACCCAGGGGGGTCAGTGCCCGAGGACGATATCATCAACGACGCCCCGATACCTCACGCCGTCGCGGCCTGGTAGTGACGACTGGTGATGACTAGCGCCAGCATACCGACGCCCACCAGGAGCGCACCGGCGATTTGCAGCGACAGCGGTGCCTGCCGCAGCCAGAACCACTGGAACAGCGTGACAAACAGCGTGCTCAGGTACACATAGGAAATCACCGTCGACGGCGCAAGGACACCGATGGCTCGGTGCAACAACCAGAATGTGCCGAGGGTGCCAAATACTGCCAGATACATCAGCCAGCCCAGATCGAGTCTCGACAGTTCGGCAGCGCTGCGCCAGCCGCCGCTGAACCCACAGACCGTAAACAGAAACAGCGCGCCGAACAGCATGTTCCAGAACGTCATCGCTACTGGATCGCGGCCCTTCAAGACATTGGCCTTAAAGCGTTGGCTCAAAGGCGAATAGAAGGCCATGGCCAGACACCCGGTGCCGTATATCGACACTGCGTAGAGTGACGGCAACTCGTTGACCGAGGCGCCTTTGAGGATCAGCAACAAAGCACCCAACGCGGCCACCAGCATGGGCAGGAGTCGTTTTTTCTGCGCGCTGCCCGGCAGCAGGAACACTTCAAAGAACAAGGTCATCAGTGGCACCAGGGTATAGAGCGTGGCGGTGGTGACCGCCGAGGTATACCGCAACGCTTCGAACAACGACCCAAAGTACACCGCCAACAGCAACCCCAGACCCGCGTGCGCCAGCAGCCCCCTGGCAGAGATCGGCGAGGTGTTGTTCAGCACCAGCATCGGCAAAAACATCAGCGCAGAAAAAAACAGACGCAACCCGGTCAACAACATCGGATCGATCGACGGGCTGACCTCTCCGGCGGCCAGGAAGGATGACGCGAGCAATATCGCCCAGACCAACATGCTCCAATGGGCTACGGCAAAACCGGCCCGGGTGCTCGACGGACAAAGATTTTTCATATTCAAACCTCGAATTTTCAGGGCCCGATTAGGCCGACATCCGCCCGACCGGGCAAATGAAAAACTCGTTCGGCTTATTGAAAAATCAAAGTGCCTCAGTATCCGTTAGCGAACGCTCAAGAGGCGTTGGCTTCGTCGCTATTAAATGCCAACCCCCACCCATTGCGATGGGCCGTCAATCCGACTATTTGCGGATGAGTCCGGAACAGATGTCCCGAAGCCGGGGCGTTGGCCAAGGCTTCCATGGGGACGTCATGGCGGGCGCTGGTGATGTACAGGATGTCCTTGTTCTGGCCGCCAAATGCCAGGTCGGTCGGGCTGGGAATCGGCAGCCCGATCATACGGTCGAGGCTGCCATCTTCGCCGAAGCGCACCAGACTCCAACCGTCGCGCAGGGTGGTCCAGACCCCGCCCTCGCGGTCCAGGGCCAGGCCGCTGAGGCGGCCGGAACCCTTGGGCAAGGTCGCCAAACGACGCACTGCGCTGCTGCCCGGATGCAGCAGGAACAGGCTGCCGGAATCCGGGCCGATGGCGTACAACGCGTCGCCTTTTTCATCCCAGCAAAACGCGCTGATGCGCTCCTGAAAGGTCCAGGGTGCGCGCAGTTCGCCCTGGGCGCTGAGCTCGCCCAGTTTGCAGCCGCTCGACGTGGCCAGGCAGGCCCAGAGACTGCCGCCAGGATGGCTGCACAACCCCAGCAAATGCTTGCCCGGCCAACCGCCCAGCGGGTGCTCCTGGCCATCGCGATCCAGCAGCAACCAACCCTGGGTGTGGCAGATCAGCAGCCCCTCGTGATGCAGTTCCATCGCACAGACCGGTGAATCGAGCCGGGCGAAAATCCGCTCGCCCTGAGCGTCCAACACGCGAATCGCCGGGGCCAGTGTATCGACCCAGTAGAGGCATTGCCGGTCATCGGACCACCGCGGAAAAGCACCGTTGAAGGCCCACGGACACGCCACCAGTTCCACTTCACTGTCGGCCACCCGCACTTGCGACTCGCTCAACTGCGCGCCGACCCGGCGGGCGGCGTCGGTCAGTTCCGGGCCCAGCAGCTCCAGGCGCTCCAGGGTCAGTCGATAGGCCGGGCCGGCGACACTCAGGGCACCCCGGACCTTCCCCGCGTTGTCGCGAATAGCGGCCGCTACGCAGCGCACGCCCATAACGATTTCCTCATCGTCGATGGCATAGCCCCGCGCCCGGGTGATCTGCAATTCAGTGTGCAGTCGGCGTCGATCGGTGATGGTCAGCGGGGTCAACGGGGTGAAGGTCAGGCCCTTGATGATTTCCTCGCGGCTGGCTTCATCCATCGCCGCCAGAATCGCCTTGCCCTGTCCTGTGCAATACACCGGTTTGCTCCGCCCCAAAGCGGCAGCGGAACGCGTGGTATGGGCACCGTCGCAACGCTCCAGCGACATCACCTGATTGCCATCGAGCACGGCCAGATAGGAGGTCTCGCCAGTCAGGTCACGCAGGGCACGCAGTTCAAAACTGGCGGCCGCCACCAGGTCCGGCATCAGGTAAGCGTTGCGCACCAGCTCCAGATAACGAAAGCCGAGTCGGTAGACCTTGCGCAGCGGATCGCGACGAATCATCCCGCGCTCCACCAGACTCGCAATGATCCGGTATAGCGTCGTGCGCGGTAGCCCGACCTTGCTCGCCAATTCGGCCTGATTGAGCCCCTGGGGCGCTGAGCCTATGGCCTCGAGTACGTCCATGGCTTTTTCCAGTGCGCCGGTACCGTCTGATGCAGTCATCACCAATTCCCATAATTTGGAACATCACTCAGTCCGCAGCATAAACCTTGTTTCCTCTGCGTCAATCGGGACTTAGGATCAGTCCATACCAGCAAGCGAGTTATGTTTTTTGGCCCACATTACGGGAATAACCGCTCAATTGAATAGACACCCGCTTTACACCGGGCCGCGACGACCAGGAGAACAACAATGACGAAGATCCACCAGTACACTGATGCTTACGACAACACGGCCAACCGTCATGTGACCGTCAGCGATGAAGTATTAGCCAAGCTTGCCCTGTGCAGCAGCGGTTCGTTGACCACCCAATTGTTCAAGCTGGGTTTCCGCCAACCGGCACTGGTCGGCCTGCGCGCCATGAGCCGCAACATCAAGCCGTTCGCCGGTCGTGCCTTCACCATGCGCTTCATCCCGGCCCGGGAAGACATCGACACCTACGGCACCATGACCACCAAGCCGAACCACGACAACTTGCAATGGCAAGGCGTCGAACAGGTTCAGCCCGGTGATGTGCTGGTGATCGACAGCCAGAACGATCCGCGTGCTGCCTCGGCCGGCAACATTCTGGTGACCCGTCTGCTGGCCCGTGGTGCCCGCGCTATCGTCACTGACGGTGCGCTGCGCGATGGCAGTGAGATCGCTGCGTTGTCCCTGCCCGCCTATGCCCGGGAAATCACCGCCACCACGCGAATTTCCTATCACCACGTCGCCGACTTGCAAGTGCCGATCGGCTGTGCCGGTGTGGCGGTGTACCCGGGCGATGTGATCGTGGGTGATGCCGATGGCCTGACCGTGGTCCCGGCGCACTTGGCCGAAGAGCTGGCCGATACCTGCACGATCCAGGACGACCTGGAAGACTATCTGGCCATGCGCATTGCCTCTGGCGAGGCCTTGTGGGGTGTGTACCCGCCCAGCCCGGCGGCGGTTTCCGACTATCACGCGTGGGTCGCTTCGGGTCGCTTCGGGTCGCCCGCGCATCCCGAGCATTATCGGCAAGGAGACGAACTGATGAGCGTGATCAAGCAAGAGCAATACGCCGCCCTGATTCGCCGCTACTTTGCCGCCTGCAACGCGGCTGACCATGCTGCGCTGGTGTCCTGTTTCACCCCGGATGCGGTGCATTATTTCCCGGCTGGTCTGCCTGAAATTCCATGGCGCAGTGCCGACACTATCGCGAGCAAATGGGTCTGGTGCGTGGAGAACCTGGGTTCGCGGTGGACCATCGAAAAAATCCTGGTCAGCCACGACAGCCATGAAGCAGTGATCGAGTGGACTCACTGGAAAGGCAAACTCGGCACCGCCCTGCGCGGGGACGAATGGTACGTGTTCGACGAGCAAAGCGGTCTGATCAAGGAGATCCGCGCCTACTACGCCTCGCCGGCGGATAAGGACGTGGCGATCAATGAACTGGTGGATTTCGATTACAGCGGACGTGGTTACAACCTGGAACCGAAAGACCTGGAACCCAAGAACGGAGGCTTGAAATGAGTACGCTCGATACCTTGTTGATCGACCAGGCCGTCGACCAAGCCGCAGCAGCGGCCAGCGCCTGGGCCGAGTCGTCGGCCTCGGTGCGAGCCGGCCTGCTGCGCGGTCTGGCCGATGCGCTGGAACACCAGCAACAACCTTTGATCGCGTTGGCCGATCAGGAAACCGGTCTGGGCGTTGTGCGCCTGACTGGCGAAGTGGCGCGCACGGCGTTCCAGCTGCGCGGTTTTGCCGAGGAAGTTGAAGCCGGCGTACCTTTTTTCCGTGTCGATGACCCAGCCATCGCCGGTGCTCCCCCTGCCGGCCGGCCGCGCTTGACCCGGGTATCCCAACCGCTGGGGCCGGTGGCCATGTTTTCGGCCAGCAACTTTCCGTTCGCGTTTTCGGTACTCGGTGGCGATACCGCTTCGGCCCTGGCCGCCGGTTGCCCGGTGGTGGTCAAGGCGCATTCCGGCCATCCGCAGTTGTCCCGCGCCGTGCACGAAGTGGCGCAGGGCGTATTGGCCGAACAAGGCCTGCCTGCCGCGTTACTGGGTCTGGTCGAAGGCGCTTCCCGCGCGGCTGGCGTGCATCTGGTGGCCCATCCGCAGATTGCAGCGGTGGCCTTCACCGGCTCCTTTCAAGGCGGTACGGCGTTGTGGAAAGTAGCCAACGAGCGCGCTCGCCCCATTCCGTTTTTCGGCGAGCTGGGCTCGATCAACCCGTTGCTGGCGCTCCCAGAAATCCTTGAACGCGACGGTGAAAGTCTGGCAAAGACCTTGGCCGCGTCCATCACCATGGGCTGTGGTCAGTTCTGCACCAGCCCTGGGGTGATCATGCTGTTCGATCACCCGGCCAGCGAGCGCTTCATCGACTTGCTGAGCAACACCCTGCAACCGTTGAATACCCACAGGATGCTCACACCAAGTATGCGTCGCGGTTTCGATGACGGCGTCACCCGCCTCTCTCGCTCCAGTGCAACCCGTCCACTGTTCCAATCCCATACCGATAGCGATGGCCCGGCACCGCACCTGTTCGAGATCGATGCTCAGGCGTTTATCGACAACGCCGAGTTGCGCGAAGAAATTTTCGGGCCTGCGGCCGTGGTGCTGAAGGTGAAATCGGTAGAGCAAGCCGTTTCGGTGTTCGACGCTATCGGCGGAACCTTGACCGCGACCTTATGGGGATTCGAACAGGCCACCGACGACACGCGCGCGTTGTTGCGCGCCGCCCGAAACATTGCCGGGCGCGTGCTGTTCAGCGGCGTGCCGACCGGTGTCGCGGTGACCCACGCGCAACAACACGGCGGCCCTTGGCCCGCCTCGACGCAGCCGCAATCAACCTCCGTCGGCTACGCCGCACTGCAACGCTTCCTCCGCCCACTGGCCTTGCAGGATGCGCCTGCCTGGGCGCTCGGCGAATAAGGAGTCTGAGCCATGATGAAACACATCGTGATGTTCCGCCGCCTGCCTGGCGTGGACAAACAACCCGAGCTGGAAAGCCATCTGGTGCAGTGGATGCGTGATCTGCACAAGGACATCGACTTCGCCCGTAGCTGGAAGATGTCGGCCAATGAGCTGGACCGACCGATCTGCTGGGATTACGTGCTGGAAACCACGTTCGACGATGCCGAGGCGGTGAATCGCTACCTGCCACACCCCGCCCATGTCGCGCTGGTCACCGAATTGAAGAAGTACTTCGAATGGGTCGCCGTGGACTACACCGAAGGCCGCACAGAGGGCAGCGTCCAGGCCGCCTGAAAGCCCAAAAGTCCGAAAACCTGGCGACGATGCTTATTTCCCGTCGCCAGGGACGTACTCGTCACAACAATAACTATATGAGGCCTAAGATGAACAACAACGAGCGTTACGCGCTTGCTGGCGCGGCGGGTCAGCCTGCTGCTGCCATCGCTGACGCAAGCGTCGGCACCGCTGCCTCTGCGAGCCCTGCCGTGGCAAAAAAGACCCGCTATCGGTTCCTGATTCTTGCCCTGATCACGATTGTGCTGGCACTGAGCACCGGCGACCGCGCGGCACTGTCAGTCGCCGGAACCGACATGGGCAAGGAACTGGGCATCAGCTCGGTGGAAATGGGCTATCTATTCTCGGCATTCAGCTGGGCGTATGTGATTTTCCTGATTCCGTCCGGCTGGCTCACGGACTGGATCGGCTCCAAGCGCTCGATGATGCTGGCCGTTGCAGTCTGGTCCTGCTTCACCGTGATGATGGGCATGGTCCACTTCATTGGCATGATTGTCCCGCTGTTGCTGGCCTTGCGGTTTTTGCTCGGCGCTGCCGAGTCACCCGTGGGACCCGCTTCAGGGAGGATCATCGCGGCATGGTTTCCGTCTTCGGAACGGGGCGTGGCCGGAGCGATTTTCAACAGTGCGCAGTACCTGTCACTGGCGCTGTTCACGCCGATCATGGGCTGGCTTTGCTACACCTACGGTTGGGAATACGTGTTCATCATCATGGGCGTTATCGGCCTGGTGATTGCCGCGGTCTGGTGGAAGCTCTATTACCTGCCTGTCGACCACCCGAAAATGAATGCCCAGGAACTGGAGTACATCCGCGCCGGCGACGGCCTGGTCGATCTCGAAGGCCTCAAGACCAAGGCCGCCCAGGCTGGCAAAGGCATGCGTCTGGGTGAAATCGGCCAATTGTTCCGCAGCCGCATGCTGGTGGGAATCTTCCTCGCGCAGTACTGCATCACGTCGATCACCTGGTTCTTCATGACCTGGTTTCCGATCTATCTGGTCAAGGAGCGTGGTTTCGACATTCTCCAGGCGGGCTTCGTCGCGGCAATTCCGGCCCTGTGCGGGCTGGTAGGCGGGGTGTCCAGCGGGTTCATTTCTGACCTGATCCTGAAAAAGACCGGTTCCTTGAGCATTGCCCGTAAAACCCCGATCACCATCGGCCTGCTGCTCAGCGCAAGCATCATCCTCTGCAACTACGCCAGCAGCGCAACCATGGTCGTGGCGCTGATGAGTCTGGCGTTCTTCGGCAAGGGTTTCGGCTCAATGGGCTGGACGATTGTGGCCGATACCGCCCCCAGAGAATTGATCGGCACCACAGGCGGCGTGTTCAACGCGTTTGGCAACACGGCCGGGATCATCACCCCTGTAGTGATCGGCTACATCCTGCAAACCACTGGCTCGTTCGATGGCGCCCTGATCTACGTCGGCGCCCACGGCCTGATCGCGGTGCTCAGCTACTGGCTGATCGTCGGCAAGATTCAGCGCTTCGAACTCAAAAGCGCATCCTGACAACCAGACGTATACGAGGTCTCTCCTGATGAAAATGATCTTCCGCTGGCACGGTCCGAAAGACCCCATCAGCCTGCAATACATCAACCAGATCCCAGGCCTGTACGGCATCGTTTCTTCGCTGTACGACATGCCACTGGGCGAAGTCTGGCCCGTTGACCGCATCAAAAGCCTGCGCGACGCCGCCGCCGTGCACAACTTGAAGATGGAGGTGGTCGACAGTTTTCGCGTCCACGAGGAAATCAAACTCGGCAAACCAGGCCGTGAAGCGTTGATTCCGCAGTACATCGAAACCCTGAAAAACCTGGCTGCCAGCGGCATCAAGATCGTCTGCTACAACTTCATGCCGGTGTTCGACTGGACCCGTACGCAAATGGAATATCAATTGCCGGACGGCTCCAACACCCTGTCTTTCGAGGCGGCGCTGGTTGACCGGCTGGACGTGTCCAAGGGTGTGATTCCGCTGCCGGGCATCGGTACCAAATACCCGCCGGAAAAACTCCAGGCGATGCTGGAGGAATACAAAGACATCAGCACCGAACAGATGTGGAGCAACCTGGAATACTTCCTCGGCAAACTGGTGCCGGTCGCCGAGCAACTGGGCCTGAAACTGGCCTTGCACGCCGATGATCCACCCCGGTCGGTGTTCGGTCTGCCGCGCATCATCAAGAACATCGACGATCACCGTCGCGTGCTGAGCATCGTCGACTCACCGGCCAACGGCCTGACCTTGTGCAGCGGCACCATCGGTTCGGACCTGAACAACGACGTGCCTGCGTTCATCAATGAATTCGCAGCTCGCCAGCGCGTGCATTACGTGCACCTGCGCAACGTGAAAGTCGCTGAAAACGGTGACTTCTATGAAAGCGCACACCCTACTGAATGCGGTTCTCTGGACATGGCCGAGATCATGAAAGCCCTGCATGACGCCAACTTCACCGGTTATGCCCGGCCGGACCACGGCCGGATGATCTGGGGCGAAACCGGCGTACCGGGTTACGGCCTGTACGACCGCGCGCTGGGCATCATGTACCTGCAAGGCTTGTGGGAAGGCATCGCCAAACAGAAGGCGCGCAGCGTGCAACGGCCCGGCCTGACCGTCGTCGCCTGACCGATCTGTTGGCCCGCGGTGGTTTATCTGCGGCGGGCAGTTGAATAACAAAAGAAGGAGGCGCTATGCCTGTTGCAAACAAGACTGCCCGTGAAGTCAGCCCTGTGATCCGCCTCGATCCCGCCGATAACGTGGTGGTCGCCAGGGTCGAAATATCCGCCGGTACGTTGATTGCCAGCGAAGCCGTGACCACCTTGCAAGACGTACCGCTGGGCCACAAGGTCGCCGCGCGCCTGATCGAAAAAGGCCAGCCGGTGCTCAAGTACAACACCGTCATCGGTTACGCCAGCGAAGACCTGCCGCCCGGCACCTGGATGCACAGCCACAACATCGCTTTCGGCGAAACCGACCGCGACTATCGCTATGGCCTGGACTACGTACCCACCGATCTGTTGCCGGCAGAACAACGCGCCACCTTCCAGGGCATCGTGCGCGACGACGGTCGTGTCGCAACGCGCAATTACCTGGGCGTATTCGTCGTCGGTAACTGCGGTGCCACCGTGGCACGCAAAATCGCCAATTATTTTGATGAGCAACGTCTGGCCGACTTTCCCAATATCGACGGGGTTGTGCCGTTCGTGCATGAGATCGGCTGCGGCATGGAAATGACCGGCGAACCCATGGACTTGCTGCGTCGTACCATCGCTGGACACATTCGCCATGCCAACACCGCTGGCGGGTTGCTGATCGCTCTGGGCTGTGAGCGCAACAACATCTATGGCTTCATCGAGCAGGAAAAGCTGGTGCTCGGCGACATGCTCAAGACCTTGGTGATCCAGGACGTCGGCGGCGTGAAAAGCGCGGTGGACCAGGGGATCAAGATCATTCAGGCCATGTTGCCTCAGGCCAATCGGATCAAGCGCGAGCCGGTGTCGGCGGAGCATTTGACCATCGGCATGCAATGCGGCGGTTCGGATGGATTTTCCGGCCTGTCGGCCAACCCGGCCCTGGGTGCTGCGGTGGACATATTGGTGCGGCATGGCGGCACGGCGATTCTCTCCGAGACCTCGGAAATCTTTGGCGTCGAGCACACTTTGACCGCGCGAGCAGTGACCCCGGAAGTCGGACGCAAGCTGATCGACCGCATCGAATGGTGGCTCAAGTACAACGAAGGCCGCGACACTCAGATCAACGGCCGGGTCAGCCCCGGCAACAATGCCGGCGGCCTCGCCAATGTGCTGGAGAAATCCCTGGGCGGCGCCAAGAAAGGCGGCAACGCGCCACTGATGGATGTCTATGAGTACGCCTATCCGGTCACCACTCATGGCCTGGTGTTCATGGACACCCCCGGCTATGACCCGGTTTCCGCCACAGGGCAGATCGCCGGTGGCGCCAACATGATTGCCTTTACCACGGGACGTGGCTCGTGCTTCGGCTCGGTTCCGGCACCCACCTTCAAACTGGCCAGCAACTCGCCTATGTTCAAGCGCATGAGCGATGACATGGACATCAACTGCGGACAGATCATCGATGGCGACAAGAGCATCAAGCAGATGGGGCAGGAAATCTTCGAGCGCTTGCTGATCCACGCGTCCGGTGAAAAAACCAAAAGCGAATTGAATGGCCTGGGCGAGGACGAATTCTGCCCCTGGCAGATCGGTGTGCTGGCCTGAGACAACCGCTGAAAGCCCTGTTGCTCACCCAGCGACAGGGTCCCTCTCATGCGATGAATGCACATCGGTGACCGGTCACAAGCGGGTCACCTCTTGATCCTTAGACTACCAGCGCGATATCGACGAAAATCGCTTGATCATCAGCTACACCTTACCGCTGTTCTAGGGTCGGTAGGAAAAGTTGCCGAGCGAAGGTCAGGCAAGGCAAAAACACCGCTATGCCTTACCCGACAAACATTCAGACATGCCGATGCCTCCCCTGAGGCTCGACAACTTCTGAAGCGTGCGTCTCAATCACACCCTCCACGCCCAACCACCAGGCACTTCCACGACTGGGGTATTGCAGGTAGAACGGCTGCCCCATTTGCGGCGTGCTGATAGCGATGTTCTTTTCCCAGGCCAAGGCCAGAATCCGGTCGAAGGGTTCGTGCCAGGCATGCATCGCCAGGTCGAACGTGCCGTTGTGGATCGGCAACAACCAGCGACCACGCAAGTCGATGTGGGCCTGCAGGGTTTGCTCGGGTTGCATGTGCACGTCCGGCCAATCGACGTTATAGGCACCGGTTTCCATCAACGTCAGGTCGAAAGGTCCGTATTGCTCGCCAATCCGTTTGAAGCCGTTGAAGTAGCCGGTATCGCCGCTGAAAAAGATCCGTTGGTCGTTGTCGATCATTACCCACGACGCCCACAACGAACGATTGCCATCGAGCAGCGTGCGACCCGAGAAGTGCTGCGACGGCGTCGCGACAAAGCGCATGCCGTCGATCTCGGTGGATTGCCACCAGTCCAACTGCCGCACTTTTCCCGCAGGTACGCCCCACTCAATCAAGGTGTCTCCCACCCCGATGGGCGCGAGGAAGTGCTCGGCCTTGTGCACCAGTGCCTTGATCGCCATGTGATCGAGGTGGTCGTAATGGTTGTGCGAAAGAATCACTGCCTTGATCGGCGGCAAGTCCTCGAGACTGATCGGCGGCTGATGGAAGCGCTGCGGCCCGGCCCATTGCACCGGCGAGGCACGCTCGGCGAACACCGGGTCAGTCAGCCAGAACTGATTGCGTAGTTTGAGCAGCACGGTGGAATGCCCCAAACGGAACACGCTGTTATTGGGCGCCGCCAACAATTGCTGACGCGACAGCGGCTGCACCGGAATCGCGCCCACTGGCCGGGTATGTGTCGGCTTGTTGAATAAGGCATTCCAGAAAATGCGCAACGTTTTCCGCAAGCCCATCCGCTTCATGGGGGCATGGTTGCGATACCGCCCTTCATGCTGCAGCGAAGTCAGTGGTTGGGTTGCGTCGTCTGAATTTCGTGTGGTCTTGGTCATGAAAGGCTGACTCCAAGGAACAGGTCGGGTTCCTGCGTCTTGACGAATGGGGATGACAGCTAAAGCGAAGAGCGAGAAGCAACTACACTACACAGTGTAGTTTTAAGCTTGCAACACATCAGATGACAAGTAAACTACCGAGTGTAAATTTTCCCCATCCGCCTGTCTGAAGCGAACCCATGAAAGCTCCTCTACGCCTGACCGACCGTAAACGCGAAGCCATTGTTCAGGCGGCCATTGCCGAGTTTCGCGTCAATGGGTTCGAAGTCACCAGCATGGACAAAATCGCAGCCCTGGCTGAAGTGTCCAAGCGCACGGTGTACAACCACTTTCCGAGCAAAGAAGAGCTGTTCTCCGAGATCCTCCAGCGATTATGGGCCAGCAGCAGCGAGCTGCTGGACTTGACCTATCACCCTGAGCGCCCGCTGCGCGATCAGCTTCAAGCTCTGCTGCTGTCGAAAATGACGACGCTGGCTGACAGCAACTTTCTCGACCTGGCGCGAGTGGCCATTGCCGCGGCGATTCACTCTCCCGAGCGCGCGCAAAACATGGTCGCCCGCCTCAATGAGCGCGAAGAAGGCTTTACCACCTGGATCCGCGCCGCTCAGGCAGACGGTCGTTTCAAGGTGGTCGACCCGAGTTTCGCCGCCAGCCAGATTCATGCATTGCTCAAGGCTTTTGCTTTCTGGCCGCAGATAACCCAGGGCGCTCCGCCCCTGACCCCAGCTGCCCAGGCGTCGGTGATCGAATCCACACTGGACCTGTTTCTGGGCTGGTATGAAATTCCTGTTTAGCAGGTGTGTCTGGAAAAGTTTCCGCGCCTGACACTCAGCTTTCGCGAATGAATTCGCTCCCACAGGGGAAATACGATCTAACTGTGGGAGCGAATTCATTCGCGAAGAGGCCAGCGCTGCCAGCACATCACTCCTGCGCATGCTGCTGAAACAATTCCTCCAACCATTGCATCAAGGCCCTCAAACGCTCCGGCACATGCTGTTGTTGGGCATACAGCAAGAACACTTCCATCGGCGCGGGCACGTAGTCGGGCAACACCGACACCAGCTCGCCGCTGGCCAGAAGCTCACGCACTCCCATATACGGCACCTGCACCAGACCGAGTCCGGCGCGGCAGGCTGACTCGTAGGTATCGGTGTTATTGACCGTGACACTGCCCGCCATCGGTACCTGGCGCAGCTTGCCGTTTTGCATGAATTCAAAGCCATTGGAGCGTGCGCCCAACACGCTGACGTAATGAATCAGCCGATGCCCGGCAAGGTCCTCCAGGGTCTGCGGCACCCCATACGTGCGCAAATAGCCCGCGCTCACGCAATTGATCATGCTCACCCGACCAATCAGCCGCGCGACGATGGACTGATCAGGCTGCGCACCGACTCTCAACACACAATCAAATCCCTCGCGCACCAGGTCCACTCGGCGGTCGGTGCTGCTGATCTCCAGTTCTATCTGCGGATGGCGCGCAATGAATTCGGGCAAGCGAGGCATAAACACTGTGCGCGCCAGCACGCTGGGCATATCGACCCGCAAACGCCCGGTCAGCACGGCGCCATCGTGACGAAACAAGCCTTCGAGCTCATCCATGTGCGACAGCAGATTCTTGCTGCGCTCATACAGCACCAGCCCGTCCTGAGTAACTTGCACCTTGCGCGTGGTGCGATGCAGCAATCGGGTGCCCAGCAGTGCCTCTAGCGCCTGAATATGCTCGGAAACACTCGACCGAGGCAGACCCAGACTCTCCCCGGCCTGAGTAAAACTCGACAGCTCGGTGACACGGATAAAGGTCTTCAGCAGCTCCAGCTTATTCATCTTCATGCCTTTTATTGTTCGACTTATCCGATCAGTGATTCCGAATTACTCCTGTTTATCATGCAATACCGTACAAATAAACTCTCCTCAACAGCTTCACTCTCCAGCATGAGGAACAGGCAATGACCCGTAAAATCGCACTCATCACCGGCGCCAGCCGGGGTCTCGGCAAAAGTGCAGCGCTGCACCTTGCCGCACAAGGGATCGATATCATCGGTACTTATCACAGCAATGCCGCCGAATCACAGGCCGTTGCCCACGAGATCGAACAACTCGGCAGTCGCGCCGTGATGCTGCAACTGGACGTCGGCAAGAGCAGCACGTTCGCCGCGTTTAGCGCTGAGGTCAGTAGAACCTTGAGCACGAGCTTTTCCCGAAAATCGTTCGACTTTCTGATCAACAACGCCGGTATCGGCCTCTATGCCAGCTTCGCCGACACCAGCGAAGAGCTGTTCGATCAACTGATGAACATCCACCTCAAAGGCCCCTTCTTCTTGACCCAAGGGCTGCTGCCGCTGATCGCCGACCAAGGCCGGATCATCAATATTTCCACTGGCCTGACGCGTTTCACCCTGGGCGGTCACGGTGCTTACGCCATGATGAAAGGCGGCCTCGAAGTCCTGACCCGTTATCAGGCTCAGGAGTTGGGCCCGCGCGGCATCCGCGTCAACACCTTGGCACCGGGCGCGATCGAAACCGACTTCGGCGGCGGCGTAGTGCGTGACAACCCACAGATCAATCAATACATCGCAGCCGACACCGCCCTGGGCCGTGCGGGTCTGCCGGACGATATCGGCGGCGCCATCTCGATGCTGTTGGCCGAGGGCAGCGGCTGGATCAACGGCCAACGTATCGAGGCGTCGGGCGGCATTCATCTCTGATACAGGCTGGACAGGCCTTCGCTTTCGCACAAAACACGGCTGTGGCTGCTGGAGACCGCGGCCCTGCTAGACTTCACAATCATTCCAATGGATGCCACCCATTAGGGTGTACCATCACCCACTCTGCATTAAGAATCAGTGAGCCATGTCTACGGAAAGCGAAGAGAGCCGTCAGATCGTAGCTTCTCTGGCGCACCGAGCTGGTAATGATGCCGACGCGGCGCACATCGCCGATGCGATCGTTGCCACATTGCAAGAAATGGACGCCGCCCTGACCCCCATCATCGGACAGCAAGGAGTTGCCGCGCTTTATCGTCGCAGTCTCTACCTGTCCACCTCCACCCATCCACGCCTGGCCGGCACGCATGCAAGCGTGCAGACCGCCATGGATCTGATTGAACTCAAATCCGTACTCGTCCTGCAAAGCAGCACCGACGCCAGTCTGTTCGGCGAAGAGCTGCTGAAGACGTTCTACGAATTGCTGACCACGCTGGTCGGGCCCTCGCTTACCGCACGCTTGCTTCGTTCCGTGTGGGAAAACTCTTTGAGCGGCACCCCCGCGCAGGATACTTCGCCATGACCACCAAAGTGACAATCAACCGCCTGGCCACCGGCGTGCCAGGACTGGACGAGGTGCTTGGCGGAGGATTGCCGGAGTTTTCGTTCAACCTGATCGCCGGGCCGCCCGGTTGCGGCAAGACCACGCTGGCCCATCAGATGATGTTTGCCCTGGCAACGCCCGAACGCCCGGCCCTCTTTTTCACCGTGCTTGGCGAACCGCCGCTGAAGATGCTGCGTTACCAGCAGCAGTTCGACTTTTTCGACAGCGAAGCGATCAATCATTCGATCCGCTACATCAATCTGGCCGACGACACGTTGGCGGGCGATCTGGATGAGGTGTTACGGCGTATCGTGACCGCAGTCGAAACCCATGGCCCGGCGCTGGTGTTTGTCGATTCTTTCCGTTCTGTGGTGCTGGCGAGCCGAACCCAGGACAATCCGAATAACAACCTGCCGCAGTTCGTTCAACAACTGGGTATGTTGATGACCACCTGGCAGGCCACTACCTTCCTGATTGGCGAATATTTCACCGAGACCGACACCAACCCGATCTTCACCGTGGCCGACGGTTTGATCTGGCTGCGGCAGAGTGTGCAGCGCAATTCCATGGTGCGCAAAATGGAAATCATGAAGATGCGCGGCCAGCCAACCCTGCCCGGCCTGCACACCTTCCGCATCAGCACTTCGGGCATCAAAGTCTTCGCGCCTGCTGCGGTGAAAACCGGGATTCAGTCCGAACCCTCCAAGGGTGCCCTGCGTTCGCGCCTGAAGATGGGGGTGCCGCGGCTGGACGAGATGCTCGGTGGCGGTCTTCCGCGAGGGTATTCCTTGCTGGTTGCCGGGCCCTCCGGTTCCGGGAAAAGCATTCTGGCGTCGACCTTCCTTGCCGAAGGCGCCCGCAACGGCGAGACCGGCGTGATCGCGGTGTTCGAGCAACGCCCCAATCATTCGCAAAACGCCACGCTGGCCAACCTGATCCAGAGCGGCCAGGTCGGCCTGGTGGACAGTCGTGCGCCAGACCTGTCCATCGACGAAATCGTCCAGTTGCTGTTGAGCGAGATCAATCGCCTGAAGGCCACGCGGGTGGTCATCGATTCGCTGTCAGGCTTCGAGTTGGCGCTGGCGCCCACCTTCCGCGACGACTTTCGTGAATCGCTGTCATGCATGGTCAACGCGCTGACCAGCGCCGGTGTCAGCGTGTTGATGACCTCCGAACTTGAAGACCGTTACACCGATCTGCGTTTCAGCCCTTACGGCACGGCCTTCCTGACCGACGCCATCATCGTTCAGCGCTATATTGAAGTAGAAAGCCGCTTGCTGCGCATCATGGCCGTGGTCAAGGTTCGGGCCAGCGCCCATTCGGATGAGCTGCGCTTGTACCGCATCGACGATAAAGGCCTGCAGATCGGCGAAATGCTGCCTGACAAGGAAGGCTTGCTGGGTGGCCGACCCACACAACGGAGTTCAGGTGTGGCGCGTCCTGGAGATGAAGATGATTGAGTCAACCTCATGAGCGAGAGTACTGGCAAGAATGATGAAGCGAAGGCCACTGCCACTCGCGAACTTTTCCTGCTGGGTCAAAAAACCGTGGAAGCGCGTAGCGTGCTGGCCGAGCTGCAACAAGACCTGATCGAGACCAACAATCGTCTAGGCGACAGTCAGCAGGTCGAGCAACTGATCGAAGCCAATCAACAATTGGTGTTGGCGATACTGCTGGCTCAGTCGGACGCCAAGACGCCCCATCGCGTCGAACAACAACGTCTGTACCTGGAGCTGCGTGAAGCCAACAAGCGACTGGTCACGGCGGTGCTCACCGCGCAAAGTCTTCAGGCGTCAGCCGAGCACGCGCTGGGGCAACAAAGGAACATCCTCGCGCTGGTCGCCCATGAACTGCGTAACCCGTTGACGCCGATCAGCATGATCGCCGGACGTCTGGCGCGGGTGCCCAGTGAGGAATTGCCGCGCATGCAGGCCCTGATCGAAGCTCAGGTGCAGCACATGTCACGTCTGGTCGACGACCTGCTGGACGTCTCCCGCGCCAGCACCGGCAAGTTGCGCCTGGATTGCGGCGAAGTGGACATGGTGCAGATCATCAAGGAGGCGATTGACGTGTGCACGCCGGTGATGAACACGCGTCTGCTGCATTTCGCCGCTCACCTCCCCAGCTGCACGCTGGCGGTGAACGGCGACCCGGTACGCCTCACCCAAATCCTCGGTAACCTGCTGGCCAACGCGGCCAAGTACACACCACCTGGCGGCATCGTCGAACTGTCCGTCAACGTCGAGGACGATGTGTTGGTGATGAGTGTTTCCGACAACGGCATCGGCATTACCGCCAAAGCGCTGCCGTTCATTTTTGAACCCTTTGTCCAGGACGTACACGCCGTCGGCTTCAACGGCGCAGGCCTGGGTATCGGCCTGACCGTGGTCCGCGAACTGGTCGAAGCCCATGGCGGCACTGTAACCGGTGCCAGTGATGGCGACGGCAAGGGCAGTGAGTTTATCGTCATCCTGCCGCTGCTCCAGAGCTAACCCCCCCAGGTTTTATCCAACCCGGCGTGAAACCGGGCGCTGCAATTTTCTACAAGGCACACACTTTCCGATTCGCCATAGTCCTCTGCACAAGCGCTCCGCTTCGCATTTACGGAGGACATTTTGTGAATACAGCACAGCACTCGCCCCTTCAACTGGGCTTTACCAGCGACAACATCGCTGGCGCTTCGCCTGAGGTCATCGCCGCCATTGCCGCGTGCGGTAGCGGTCAGGCGCAACCCTATGGCGCGGATGACACGACGCGGCGGGTCGAAGAAAAACTCAGTGCCCTCTTCGAAAAAGAGCTGAGTGTATTTCTGGTACCCACCGGTTCCGCCGCCAACGCCCTGTGCCTGAGCGTGCTGACGCCAACCTGGGGCCACGTGTTCTGCCACCCCGACAGCCACATCAACAATGACGAATGTGGCGCCCCTGAATTTTTCAGCAATGGCGCGAAATTGGTCACGATCGACGGCGACTCAGCGAAGATCGATCCCTCACTGCTGGCGCAACAGGCGCGGCGCAAAGTCGGTGACGTTCACTCGACCCAGCCGGCGTGCGTCAGCATCACTCAGGCCACCGAAGTCGGCAGCGTCTACTCGGTCGCGGAAATCTCCGCCATTGGCCAGGTCTGCCGGGATGCGGGGCTGCGCTTGCACATGGACGGCTCACGGTTTGCCAATGCACTGGTATCGCTGGGTTGCTCCCCCGCAGAAATGACCTGGAAAGCCGGGGTCGAAGCCCTCTCGTTCGGCGCCACCAAGAACGGTGTGCTGGCCGCCGAAGCGATCATCCTGTTCGACCGCGATCTGGCGACGCAAATGGGTTACCGGCGCAAGCGCGGCGGCCACCTGTTCTCGAAAATGCGCCTGTTGTCGGCACAAATAGAAGCCTATCTGGACGACGAACTGTGGCTGAACAACGCCCGTCAGGCCAACGCCATGGCCAAACGCCTTGAGACCGGTCTCGGCGCGATCGACGGCATCACGCTGCAAGGGGTTGCCCAGGCAAACATCCTCTTCTGCCAATTGCCGCAGCCGGTGATCGGCGGTTTGCTCGCCCAGGGCTTTCGCTTTTATCACGACCGCTGGGGCCAAGGCGTGGTCCGTCTGGTCACCTCCTTCGCCACCACTGCAGCCGATGTGGATCATTTCATCGCGGCGGTGAAACGGATGTCGGTCTGATCAGTAGGACGAAGGGGCGACGCCATACGCTTGGCGGAACGCGCGATTGAAGTGGCTCTGGTCGTAGAAGCCCACCTCCAGCGCCACTTGAACGATGGAGGCGTCCGATTGTGCCAGCAGCGAACAGGCGCGCTCCAGCCGCAGCCGCACCAGCCAGGCATGGGGGGTCATGCCGACGGTTTGCTTGAACCGGCGCAAAAACTGAAAGCGGCTTAAATCACACAGCTGCGCCAATTGCTCCAGGGTGATGCTCTCGTGACTGTGCGCATGACAGTAATCACGCACGCGTAACCAGTGCAGCGATGAAAGCCCACCTTCGATAACTTGCGGTCGGGCCGCGGACGTCTGCCGGAGCAAACGCTCAAGCAACTGCAACCAGTGCTCATCGACTGCCAGTGGCGCGCAATCTTGCTGCATGGCCCGGTGTAGCCACATCAAATCTTGGGAAAGGCGCGGGTTCTCGATCATCGAACCCGCCCATTGCGCTTCGCCCCGAATACCCGTGATTTCTTCGCTGAAGCGATCCACCAGTTTCGACGACAGACGAAAGGTGGTCATGGTGTAAGACTCGCCGTCGGCGCCAGCACCGTCATGGATCTGCCCCGGCGGCATCACCGAGATACGTCCTGGCCCGAGCAACACCGACGTACCGTTAAACCTTTGGCGCTGAACGCCATCCGGCACCAGGCCAATGTGGTAATCAAGGTGGTAATGCGGCTCGAACCGAAACTCGGAGAATCGCGCCTCACTCAGCACCAGCCTTGGCATGTTGGGCGCGCGATGGTAATGGACCAGCTCTTTCATGACTCATGACCTGAGAACAGCGGACGAAGGGCGCCTCAGATATAGCCCGGATGCCTGAGGGCGTCTTGTATTTTATTGCGCGCTGGCAGATACACTGCGTCAGTCGGACGCGACCCAGGTCCATTCGCAGGCACGGCTGCCCCCTCGGGAGACTGACATGAACTATGACTTACTGATCCGCAACGCCCTGATCATCGACGGCACCAACACCCCGGGCTACCCCGCTGACGTGGCCGTTCGGGATGGGCGTATCCAGCGTATCGGCGATATCGATGGTTTATCGGCAACCGAAGAAATCGACGCCAGAGGCCGGGTATTGGCGCCAGGCTTTATCGATGTGCACACCCACGATGACACCGTGGTGATCCGCCAGCCCGAAATGTTGCCCAAGCTCAGCCAGGGCGTGACCACGGTGATTGTCGGTAATTGCGGAATCAGCGCCTCCCCCGTACGTCTGCTGGGTGACCCGCCGGACCCGATGAACCTGCTGGGCTCTGCCGCCGCCTTCGTTTATCCACGCTTCAGCGATTACCGTGCTGCCGTGGATGCCGCCCGCCCCGCAGTGAATGTCGCCGCGCTGATCGGCCACACCGCCCTGCGCAACAATCATCTGGATGACCTGTACCGCACGGCCAAACCGGCAGAAATCGCCGCCATGCGCGCCCAACTGCGCGACAGCCTCGAAGCCGGTGCGCTGGGCCTGTCCACAGGTCTGGCCTACGCCTCGGCGTTCTCGGCGGACACCGATGAAGTGCTGCAACTGACCGAAGAGCTGACAGCGTTCGGCGCGGTGTATACCACGCATTTGCGCAGCGAGTTCGAACCGGTGCTGGAAGCCATGGACGAGGCGTTTCGCATCGGTCGCCACGCCAAAGCGCCGGTGGTGATTTCCCATCTGAAATGCGCCGGTGCCGGCAATTGGGGGCGTAGTCCGCAGTTGCTCGTCGCGCTGGAGCAGGCTGCGCTCAACCATCCAGTGGGTTGCGATTGCTATCCCTATGCCGCCAGCTCCTCGACGCTGGACCTCAAGCAAGTCACCGACGCCTTTCGCATCACCATCACCTGGTCGACGCCACATCCAGAACAAGGCGGACGCGACTTGATGGACATCGCTGCGCAGTGGGGTCTGCCGTTGCTGGAAACCGCGCGCGCACTACAACCGGCCGGTGCGGTGTATTACGGCATGGACGAAACGGACGTGCAGCGGATTCTGGCGCACCCGTTATCAATGATCGGTTCCGACGGTTTGCCGGAAGATCCCTTCCCGCATCCGCGCTTATGGGGCGCGTTTCCACGGGTGCTGGGGCATTTCAGCCGCGACCTTGGTTTGTTCCCGCTGCACACCGCCGTGCACAAGATGACGGGCCTGTCCGCCGCACGTTTTGCCCTGCATGAACGAGGGGAAATCCGCGAAGGGTATTGGGCCGATCTGGTGTTATTCGACCCGGAACGGGTCCGCGATGTCGCCGACTTCAGCAATCCCCAGCGCGCCGCCGAAGGGATCGACGGCGTCTGGGTCAATGGTCGTCTGAGCTACGCCGAAGGACGGGCCCAAGGGCAGCGGAAGGGGCGTTTTTTGCCGCGTAGTGGTGGATTGGCTGAGGGTTTCAATGCCTACTCCTGAGTGGGCGGCTGGTACGAATTAACTGTAGGAGCTGCCGAAGGCTGCGAAAGGCCGGGGTCGCGCTCGACCGGCACGACCTTCAGCGGTCTCAAGAAAGCGACCGGTTCCCGGTCGATCGCAGCCTTCGGCAGCTCCTACAGGTTCCATATCAACTCCCGAGTAACTTGCCCCGGCACTCACCAAAGCCAATGGAGGCGTAACCCTCTCGATGGCAACGCGCGCGGAAGATGACTTCGTCGCCATTTTCCAGGAAGCGCCGGCTTTCACCGCTTGGCAACGTCAGGGCCTGTTTGCCGCCTTCGCTGATTTCCAGCAGGCTGCCGAACTGCCCGGCTTGCGGCCCGGACAAGGTGCCGGTTCCGAACAGGTCACCCGGTTGCAGCTTGCAGCCATTGACGCTGTGGTGCGCGACCATTTGCGCGACGGTCCAGTACATGTTCTGGGTGTTGCTCAACGCCAGGCGATGGGGGGCCATGCCCTGCTCTTTCATTTGCTCGGTGAGCAGCAACACTTCGAGTTCGATATCCAGCGCCCCGCCCTGCTGATCGGCGGCATCGAACAAATACGCCAGTGGCTGCGGATCACCTTCTGGCCGGGCCGGTTGCGCGGTACGGAATGGCGCCAGCGCCTCGGCCGTCACCACCCACGCAGAAATGCTGGTGGCGAAGCTTTTCGACAGAAACGGCCCCAGCGGCTGGTATTCCCACGCTTGCAGATCCCGCGCCGACCAGTCATTGAGCAGGCAGAAGCCGGCGATATGCTCAGCCGCGTCACCAATGGCAATTGCGTCGCCGATGGCATTCCCCGGACCGATCCATACGCCCATCTCCAACTCGTAATCGAGGCGTTTGCTGGGGCCGAATTCCGGGACGGTCGCGCCCGGCGCCAAGGTCTGGCCATTGGGGCGTTTGACCGGCGTATCGGAAATGCAAATAGTCGAGGCGCGACCGTGATAACCGATCGGTACGTATTTGTAGTTGGGCAACAGGGGGTTGTCCGGGCGGAACAGTTTGCCGACATTCAGCGCGTGATGAATGCCGACGTAAAAGTCGGTGTAGTCACCGATACGCGCCGGCACGTGCATCTCGCAATCAGCCATTGGCTGCAACAGGGTTTCAGCCAATGGTCGCAAGCGCGACAGCTGTGGGCTGTTTTCATCGAGCAAGTGCAGCAGTTCGTTGCGCAGGGCTTGTCGGGCTGATGCGCCCAAGGCGAAAAAGTCGTTGAGCTGATCGCGGCTGGCCGCTTCGGCAGCATCACGCGCTGCACCGTTGAAAAAGCCGACATCCAGCGCAGCACGCAGGTCGAAAATCATCTCGCCAATGGCAACGCCACCGCGCTTGCTCAAGCCAGGACGGCTGAAAACCCCCAGTGGCAGGTTCTGCAAGGGAAAATCAGCGTGGCCGTTGGCGGACGTCACCCAGCTAAGAGGGTTCGATGAAGTGCTCATTCTTGGGTTCCCGAGTCGAAGGTCTTGGCCATGCCTGACCAGCAGGCATCGTAATCAGTCTGTAGTTGTGGGCAGTCGAGGGCATGGCGGCTGACGCGCAGCACTTTGCCAGTCTCGAACATGAACGCCATGGTGTTGTCGATCTTGTGCGGTTTGAGGTCGGCGGCGATAGCGTTCTCTGCCGTGGTGTTGTCCGGCCCGTGAGCGCTCATGCAGTTATGCAGGGAAACGCCGCCGGGGGCAAAGCCTTCCGCCTTGGCATCGTAGACGCCATCGATCAGGCCCATGAATTCGTTCATCAGGTTGCGATGGAACCACGGCGGCCGGAAGGTCTTTTCGGCCACCATCCAGCGTGGCGGGAAAATCACGAAATCGACGTTGGCCTGACCCGGTACCGGGCTGGGCGCGGTCAGCACGGTGAAAATCGAGGGGTCCGGGTGGTCGAAACTCACGGTGCCAATAGTATTGAAACGGCGCAGATCGTATTTGTACGGGACATTGTTGCCATGCCAGGCGACCACATCGAAGGGTGAATGATCGAGTTGCGTGGCCCAGAGTTCACCGAGGAACTTCTGCACCAGCACCACCGGCTCATCCCGGTCTTCGAACTGCGCCACCGGCGCCAGGAAGTCCCGCGGATTGGCCAGCCCGTTGCTGCCAATCGGCCCCAGCTCCGGCAGGCGCAAGGCACAGCCATGGTTTTCGCAGACATAGCCGCGAGCGCTGGCATCGAGCAGCTGGATGCTGAATTTGAGCCCGCGCGGCAACACGGCGATTTCCTGTGGCTCGATGTCCAGCACACCCAGCTCACTGACGATCCGCAAGCGACCCGCCTGCGGCACGATCAACCACTCGCCATCGGCATTGAAAAAAGCCCGGTCCATGGAAGCGTTGGCGCAGTAGACGTAAACGCTGACGCCTTCAGCCTGATCCGCCGCAGAAGTACTGGCGAGGCAGATCAAACCGTCGAGGAAGTCGGTGCGTTCAGCGGGGATATCGAACGCGTTCCAGCGCAGGCGGTTCGGGGTGATCGGGCCAGAAGCCTGACCGACGATCTGCCGTGCCAGGCGCTCGTAACGAGGATGCGTGGCCGAGGGTTTGATCCGGTACAACCAGGTACGGCGGGCTTCCGAGCGCGGCACGGTAAAGGCCGTGCCCGAAAGCAGTTCGGTATACAGGCCATGTGGGTGTTTTTGCGGGGAGTTCTGCCCGACCGGCAATGCCCCAGGCAATGCCTCGCTGCTGAACTCGTTACCAAAGCCACTTTGATAGGCCA
Source organism: Pseudomonas sp. ASL3 (assembly GCF_056680425.1). Classification (NCBI taxonomy): domain Bacteria; kingdom Pseudomonadati; phylum Pseudomonadota; class Gammaproteobacteria; order Pseudomonadales; family Pseudomonadaceae; genus Pseudomonas; species Pseudomonas sp. ASL3. The sequence goes on from NZ_CM155281.1 coordinate 3,312,772, forward strand.
GGGCTTCAGGAGAATGGGCTGTGAACATCTCGACCTCTTGTTATGACGCTGAAGGTTTTATTTTCGTAATCATATTACGCATAACGTAATTTGAGTTTGTGATGAGGTCAAGCTATAAAGCAGCCTTCTCAGACCGGCGCACACCTCTTCATGACAGCGGAAATCGAAAGCCCAGCAGGCGGACGGCAGCAAAAAGTTCAGGCGGCCGAGGTCGGCGTGGGCATTCTCAAGGCGCTGGCCGAGCTGGCCCCTGCTACCTCCTTGTCGAAACTGGCCGAACACGTGGGCATGCCCGCGAGCAAGGTCCATCGCTATCTGCAAGCACTGGTCGCCAGTGGGTTCGCCGAACAGAACGTCGCCACCAATCATTATGGTCTTGGACGCGAGGCGCTGCAGGTTGGCCTGGCCGCGCTGGGGCAACTGGACGTGTTGAAAATCGCCGCCCCACATCTGGTCACGCTACGCGATGAACTCAACGAAACCTGCTTTCTCGCGGTGTGGGGCAATAAAGGGCCGACCGTGGTGTATGTCGAGCAATCCATCGGTGCAGTGACGCTGGTGACGCAGATCGGCTCGGTGTTGCCGCTGCTCAGTTCATCCACCGGACTGGTGTTCAATGCCTTTCTTGCGGCCAGCGAAACCGCCGAGCTGCGCGGGCTTGAGTCCGCACAGTTGAACGCCCGGCAACTGAAAGAAATCGACAGGCACCTCAAGGAAATCCGCAGCACCGGTGTGCATCAGATTCACGGGATGTTGATGGCGGGCGTGAATGCCGTGTCGTCACCGGTGTTCGCCATGGGCAACAAACTGGCGGGCGTGCTGACGGTGGTGGGCTCGGCGTCGGTGTTTACGGCTGAGGTGCAGAATTCGGCGGCGCAGCGGTTGGTGAAAACGGCACAGGCGATTAGTGAGCGGATGGGGGGCAGTCAGCCGATCTCGGGCGCCTGATCTGACGCCATCGCGGGCAAGCCCGCTCCTACAATTAATCGCATTCCCTTGTAGGAGCGGGCTTGCCCGCGATCCGCATCACGCGGTCTATCAATCCGCCTTCAACACCCCACGCCGAACCTGATCGCGCTCGATGGATTCGAACAGGGCCTTGAAGTTGCCTTCGCCGAAGCCGTCATCGCCCTTGCGCTGGATGAATTCGAAGAACACCGGCCCCATCAGGGTTTCCGAGAAGATCTGCAGCAACAGCCGACGCTCGCCGCCATCCGATGAACCGTCCAGCAGAATACCCCGAGCCTGCAATTCGTCCTGCGGCTCGCCATGGTTCGGCAGGCGCCCTTCGAGCATCTCGTAATAAGTCGCCGGTGGCGCGGTCATGAAGCGCATGCCGATGGCTTTCAACGCATCCCAGGTCTTGATCAGGTCGTCGGTGAAGAACGCGACGTGCTGGATGCCTTCGCCGTTGAACTGCATCAGGAACTCTTCGATCTGACCCGCGCCTTTGGACGATTCCTCGTTCAGCGGGATACGGATCATGCCATCCGGCGCGGTCATGGCTTTCGAGGTCAGGCCGGTGTATTCGCCCTTGATGTCGAAATAACGGATTTCACGGAAGTTGAACAGCTTCTCGTAGAAGTTCGCCCAATACGCCATGCGACCGCGATAGACGTTGTGGGTCAGATGGTCGATGAACTTCAGGCCCGCGCCTTCCGGGTGACGGTCCACGCCTTCGATGAAATTGAAGTCGATGTCATAAATCGACGTGCCTTCGCCAAATCGGTCGATCAGGTACAACGGCGCGCCGCCAATGCCTTTGATGGCAGGCAGACGCAGCTCCATTGGTCCGGTGGCGATTTCAACCGGTTGCGCACCCAGTTCCAGTGCGCGGTTGTAGGCTTTTTGCGCATCCTTGACCCGGAACGCCATGCCGCACACCGAAGGACCGTGCTCGGCGGCAAAGTAGGAGGCAACACTGTGGGGTTCGTTGTTGAGGATGATATTGATATCACCCTGACGATAGAGCGATACGTTCTTGGAGCGGTGATTAGCGACTTTGGTGAAACCCATGATCTGGAACACAGGTTCCAGGGTGTTCGGGATCGGCGAGGCGAATTCGATGAATTCAAAGCCCATCAGGCCCATCGGGTTTTCGTAGAGATCAGCCATGGTCTGGCTCCTTGCAATAGAGAGTGAAAAAACCAACTGCCGGGTTCACTCTCCAGCGGGCGGAGCACAGGAAATCCCTCGCACACTGCGCGCCAGGAAGTCTCCGAAGATCAGTTGTAAGCCCAGGATTTTCATGTTGAATGGATCACTCTGGCTTGTCGGGTTGCGCATCGGGATGCGCGCATTTGAAAGCCTGATGTTGCAGCGCCAGGTGCTCGACCCGGCAAATCTTCGGATAGGCGGTCAGGTCGACGTTGAAGCGACGGGCCGCGTAGATTTGCGGCAACAGGAACACATCCGCCAGGCCTGGCTGGCCGAAACAGAAGTCCTGATCGCCGATCAACGCTTCGACCGCAGTGAAGCCTTCAGTGATCCAGTGGCCGACCCAGGCAACGACTTCAGTTTCTTCAACGTTGAGGCCACGCAGCCGGTTCAGCACGGACACATTGTGCAGCGGATGAATATCGCAACCGATCAACGCGGCCACCGAACGCTGCTGCGCCCGCTCGATCAGGTCCGCAGGCAATAGTGGCGGCTGCGGATAGCGCTCTTCCAGGTACTCGATGATCGCCGACGACTGGATGATCACCTCACCCGTTTCGAGTCGCAGCGCAGGTACCCTGCCCTGAGGATCGATGGCTTTGTATTCGGGCTTGAGCTGTTCGCCGCCGTCGCGAATCAGGTTCACCGGGATCGCATTGAACGCCAGCCCCTTCAAGGCCAGCGCGATGCGTACCCGGTAACTCGAGGTCGAGCGGTAATAGGTAAATAGATCCACGGGGCTGCCTGCTGTGTTGCACGTTCTCTATCAATGATAGCTACGGGAGACGTGCCTGCTTACTATGTTCGTAATCGTGTTACGCAATGCGTAAATTGCGGGAGATAAGGTGGGATGTCAAGTTTGCGCTGCGTGGACAGGCCTCTTCGCAGGCAAGCCTGCTCTCATCAAACAAAAAATAACGCATTGTTTTTTATGCCTTTTATTTGGCCATAACTAACTGCATCCCAAGCTTGTGTGCCTTGCGTTCCAGGGCACGCAGTTGACGGTGTCGACTCTCGGCTTCATAGGCTTCCATACCTCGCTCCACGTAGGGTTGGCCTTTGGTCAACATGACGTAGATCAGGCGGGCCAGTTGATGCGCGGTGGCTTTGATGGCGCACGCGGTATCCATGCGCGCCAACCGGGCTCGATGGCTGGCGCCGATGAAGCTCTTGTCGTTGCGCGCGTTGGACGCGGCCTGCTTCAAGGCCTGCGCGGCTCGATTCGAGACCTTTGGCGGACTACCAGGCAGCTGCCTGCCGCCGGATATCCGGGTCGCAGGTGCCAGGCCGAGCCAGGAACAGAAGTGTTGTTGCGTGGGAAATCGCGATAAATCAGGCCCGATTTCGCTCGCCAGTGCCAAAGCGGTTTCGACGCCGATGGTGGGAATAGCGGTCAAATCAACGCCCATTATTTTTCCCAGCGCACGGTGCAAACGGGCTTGCTCGGCTGACGAGCGGTGCGGGCTGCGCAGTGTCTTGGCCGGCGGCATAGGTTCATCGTTCAATACCGGCAGTCGATCAATGGCGTGAGCGATGGCCTGATCGCATTCGGCAATTTGCTGTTCCAGAAAATCATGCGTCGCCATTTCCTGAGCCAGGGCATGCAGATGCTCGGTTCGCCAGTTACCGCGCAGGCTGCGGGCAATGGTTTCATGATCGGCCTTGATGTGACCGTTTCGAAAACCGGCCAATACGTACGGATCACGCTCGCCGCCGATGATCGCGTTGAGGATTTTCTTGCCCGTCAGGCCGGTGATGTCACTGATGACAGTGGCTAGCTGGATGTTCATCTGGGTCAAGGCTTTCTGCATGCGATTGACGCTCTTGGCCTGATCGCGAACTTTCATTGCGCGCTGGCGAACCAGAGAGCGCATCGAGCAAATGTCGTCGGCGGGCCGAAAGGCGCCTCTGAGCAAGCCGTGGGTCATGAGCTGCCAAATCCACTGGCAGTCCAGCACATCGGATTTGCGCCCGGAGGTCTGGCGGGTGGCGCGGGAGTTCACCAAATACACCTCGAAGCCCCGTGCATCGAGGATTTCAAACAGCGGTATCCAGTAGACCCCGGTTGCCTCCATGGCCACGACATTGATCTTCAACGCTTCGAGCCAATCGGCTAATGCGAGCAACTCGTCGGTGAACGTTTTAAACGAGCGGACAGGGGTGTCGCTCTGGTCGGGGTTGACCCCCACCCAATGCTCGCGACTGCCAATATCGATACCCGCACAATGAGGGTGAACCACTTCAAAACGTTTCTGCTGGTTCTTGCGCGCCATGACAATTCCTCGCAGGATTGAGGGGCGCGCGGGGAGCACGGTGGCGAATGGATTCACTCTCTCATACGTGGTCACAGCTTGCTGTGCCGACAACGACTCCACGCCGATACCGTGCGGACCACTCTCCCATGCGGGTGCGTACACACCAGTGATGGCTACGGTCTTGGTCCCCGCGCGCACTTCGATTCTACGACGTGCCCCTGTTTGCTGCGCGACAGCGCGGCGTCGAAGACGCGGCGAGGCCTCCCATCAAACAACGCATAAATCATTGAAAATAAAGCATAATTTTTATGCAATTTTCAGCCTAACGCTGACCCCCTGTAGGAGCTGACTTGTCTGCGATCCAGTGCGAAGCGCTGGCAAAAATAGTGAATTCACCACCGCTGGAAGGTCCTTCGGCCCTTATCGCAGACAAGTCAGCTCCTACGCCCTCCGGGCAGAATCGAGCCCGTGTTTGCTGCGCGACAGCGCGGCGTCGAAGACGGGGCGGGCCCTCCCACAGGATTGGAGCCAGTCACAAATTATGTGCCCGAAGCAGATTAACTGTGGGCAGGCTTGCCTGCGAAGAGGCCTGACTGACACAACGCAAATCAAGTCCACCCCTCCAGCCGCAACGTCGATCTCACCAGCCGCTGCTCTTCGTTTTCGATTTCCTTGAGGTTCTCGCTGATGCTCTGGATATGGGCGATGGCGGCCTTGCGCGCCTGTTCAGGCAGGCGGCCGGTGACTGCGTTGTACAGGCGGGCATGTTGCCGGTCGATCTGGCGTTTTTGCGGCTCGCGGTGATACAGGTTATTGACCGAGGCGAACACCGTATTGAGCAGCAGATCGGTCAACGAGCGCAGGGTCTGCACCAGCACCGGGTTGTGCGACGCCTCGCAGATCGCCAGGTGAAAAGCATGGTCCAGTCGCGCATGGCCTGACGCATCAAGCGGTTGGTCGTGCGCGGCGATCAGCGCTTCATAGCTGCGCGTGATCAACACAAAGTCGGCATCGGTGCCACGCAATGCCGCCAGTCGCGCGGACTCCCCTTCCAGCAGGCTGCGCACCTCGAACAGATCGTAAAGGGTGCGCGGTTGTGAGCCAAACAGGTGCATCAACGGCGACGTGGCGGTGTGGCTCGACAGTTGCGCGACGAACGAGCCCTTGCCTTGTTCGGTCTCGATGATGCCTCTGGCACGCAGCAGTTTCAGGCCTTCACGCAAGGCAGTACGAGACACGCCGAGTTTTTCCGTGAGACGTCGCTCGGACGGCAAAATCTGTCCGGTTTTCAACACGCCATCGACGATCAAGCGCTCGATGCGTTCACACACCACATCGGCGACCTGCGGCGCACGCGGCGAAGAAGAAGGGTTACTCATGCACGCTCCACTGGTATGACCAGTTATGAAAGCCAAAACAAGAAAACCAAACTAAATATTTAACAAATTGATAAATAACAACTTTTTAAATTTTATTTGATTATCGCCTCAAAAAAACTGGTTCGACCATACTTATAAATCATGGACAGTAATGCCCTTGCGGCCAATCATGCAAGTCAGCCGATCCCGTGAAGCGGCCTCCTATAAAAACAGCTCAGGGTTGTCAGCCCACCATGAACATTCTTTACGACGAGCGCGTCGACGGTGTATTGCCTGCCATTGATAAGGCCGATCTTTACCTGACCCTGCGCGAGCGCCTGCCTGACCTGGACATCCTCCATCGCGAGGAAGAACTCAAGCCTTACGAGTGCGATGGCCTTTCCGCCTATCGCACCACCCCGATGCTGGTGGTGTTGCCCGAGCACATCGAGCAGGTGGAGATCCTGCTCAAGTTGTGCCACCAACGTCAGGTACCGGTGGTCGCCCGCGGCGCCGGCACTGGCCTGTCCGGTGGCGCACTGCCGCTGGAAAAAGGCGTGCTGCTGGTGATGGCGCGTTTCAACCAGATTCTGCAAATCGACCCCGCCGCGCGCTTGGCCCGTGTGCAACCCGGCGTGCGCAATCTGGCGATTTCCCAGGCCGCCGCGCCGTATGACCTTTATTACGCACCGGACCCGTCCTCGCAGATTGCCTGCTCCATCGGCGGCAACGTTGCCGAAAACGCAGGTGGCGTGCATTGCCTGAAATACGGCCTGACCGTGCACAACCTGCTCAAGGTGGAAATTCTCACCGTCGAAGGCGAGCGCATGACCCTCGGCTCCGACGCATTGGACTCGCCTGGCTTTGACTTGCTGGCGCTGTTCACCGGTTCCGAAGGCATGCTTGGCATCATCACTGAAGTCACGGTCAAACTGCTGCCCAAACCGCAGGTCGCCAAAGTGCTGTTGGCCGCTTTCGATTCGGTGGAAAAAGCCGGACGCGCAGTGGGCGACATCATTGCTGAAGGCATCATCCCCGGTGGTCTGGAGATGATGGATAACCTGGCCATTCGCGCGGCCGAAGATTTCATTCACGCCGGTTACCCGGTGGACGCCGAAGCCATCCTGCTGTGCGAGCTGGACGGCGTCGAAGCCGATGTCCACGACGATTGCGACCGGGTCCGCGCGGTGCTGGAAAAAGCCGGCGCCACCGAAGTGCGTCAGGCCCGTGATGAAGCCGAGCGAGTCAGGTTCTGGGCCGGACGCAAGAACGCGTTCCCGGCGGTCGGGCGCCTGTCGCCGGATTATTACTGCATGGACGGCACCATCCCGCGCCGCGAACTGCCAGGCGTGCTCAAGAGCATCACGGCCCTGTCCGAGGAATACGGGCTGCGGGTGGCCAACGTGTTCCATGCCGGTGACGGCAATATGCACCCGCTGATTCTGTTCGATGCCAATCAGCCCGGCGAACTGGATCGCGCCGAAGCATTGGGCGGAAAAATCCTCGAACTGTGCGTCAAGGTGGGTGGCAGCATCACCGGCGAACACGGTGTCGGCCGCGAGAAAATCAACCAGATGTGCGCCCAGTTCAACAGCGATGAGTTGACCCTGTTCCATGCGGTGAAAGCGGCCTTCGATCCACGTGGCCTGCTCAACCCCGGCAAGAACATCCCTACCCTGCATCGCTGCGCCGAATTCGGTGCCATGCATGTGCACCTGGGGCAGTTGCCCTTCCCTGAACTGGAGCGTTTCTGATGCTTGCCCAACCGAATGTCGACGCCAGCGCCGCGTTGCTGGAGCAGGTCAATCAGGCGCTGCAAAACGCCACCCCGCTGCGGATTCAGGGCGGTAACAGCAAGGCTTTTCTGGGCCGCGAGGTCGCTGGCGAAATCATCGATACCCGCGCTCATCGCGGTATCGTCACCTATGACCCGACCGAACTGGTGATCACCGCCCGCGCCGGCACGCCACTCAGTGAGCTGTGCGCTGCGCTGGAAGCGGCCGGGCAAATGCTGGCCTGCGAGCCACCCTCATTCGGAGAGGACGCCACCGTCGGCGGCATGGTTGCGGCCGGGTTGTCCGGGCCACGTCGGCCCTGGTCTGGCTCGGTGCGTGACTTCGTCCTCGGCACACGGGTCATCACCGGTCTGGGCAAGCACCTGCGCTTCGGCGGCGAGGTGATGAAGAACGTGGCGGGCTACGACCTTTCACGGTTGTTGGTCGGCAGTTACGGTTGCCTCGGCCTGCTCACTGAAGTGTCGCTCAAAGTCCTGCCAAAACCGCGTCAATGCATCAGCATCGCCCTGGAGATGGACACTGAGCGGGCGCTGCAAAAACTCGCCGAATGGGGCCAGCAACCCATACCGATCAGCGCCGCCAGCCATGACGGCCGAGTGCTGCGGCTGCGCCTGGAGGGCGGCGAAGGTTCAGTGACCGCAGCCCATGATCGCCTCGGCGGTGAACTGCTCGACCCCGTTTACTGGCGCGAATTGAATGAACAACAGCTGGGATTTTTCGACGAGGGCCAACCGCTGTGGCGCCTGTCGCTGCCCAACAACACCGGCATCCTGGTCCTGCCCGGCGAACAATTGATCGACTGGGGCGGCGCCCAGCGCTGGCTGAAATCCGATGCTGATGCCAAGACCATTCGTGCGATTGTCAGCGAAGTCGGCGGCCACGCGACCTGCTACAGCCACGGCGTCAGCGACAGCCCTTTCCATCCGCTGGCGACCCCGCTGCTGCGCTACCACCGCCAATTGAAAGCACAACTCGACCCGCAAGGGATATTCAACCCGGGCCGAATGTACGCAGAGATCTAGCCATGCAGACCACCTTGAGTGAACACGCCAAACGCCTGCCGCGCGCCGAAGAGGCCGAGAGCATCCTGCGCACCTGCGTGCATTGCGGCTTCTGCAACGCCACCTGCCCGACCTATCAACTGCTGGGTGATGAGTTGGATGGCCCGCGCGGGCGCATCTACCTGATCAAGCAAGTACTCGAAGGCAACCCCGTCACCGAAAAGACCCAACTGCATCTGGACCGCTGCCTGTCCTGCCGCAACTGCGAGACCACCTGCCCGTCCGGCGTCGACTACCACAACCTGCTGGATATCGGTCGCGCCGTGGTCGACGACGCCGTGCCACGGCCGCTGGGGCAGCGCCTGATGCGCCAGGGTTTACGCACGGTGGTGCCGAACCCGGCGCTGTTCAAGTCGCTGATTCAGCTCGGCCAGGCCTTTCGTCCATTGCTGCCGGACACCCTCAAGATCAAGCTGCCCCGTGTGATACACCCGGCCAAGGCGCGACCGACGCAGCTGCATGCCAGACGCGTGCTGATGCTCGAAGGCTGCGTGCAGCCGAGTCTGTCACCCAATACCAATGCCGCCACGGCGCGAGTTCTGGATCGCCTGGGGATCAGCGTCACGCCGATCAGTCAGGCCGGTTGCTGCGGCGCGGTGGATTACCACTTGAACGCACAGGAAGCCGGCCTGAACCGTGCCCGACGCAATATCGATGCCTGGTGGCCGAGCGTTGAAAACGGTGCCGAAGCCATCGTCCAGACCGCCAGCGGGTGCGGCGCTTTCGTCAAGGATTACGGGCATCTGCTCAAGGACGATCCGGCCTATGCCGTCAAGGCACAACGGGTCAGCGCCTTGGCCCGCGATCTGGTGGAAGTGCTGCGCGATGAGCCGCTGGAGAAACTGGGCATCGACACTGATCTGCGCCTGGCGTTCCATTGCCCTTGCACCCTGCAACACGCACAAAAGCTCGGCGGCGCGGTGGAAAGCGTGCTGGGCCGCCTGGGCTTCAACCTCACCGCAGTCCCCGACGCTCATTTATGCTGCGGCTCGGCGGGCACCTATTCACTGACCCAACCCGAGCTATCGCTGCAACTGCGCGACAACAAGATGAACGCACTGGAGAGCGGCAAGCCGCAGGTGATCGTCACCGCCAACATCGGTTGCCAGACCCACCTGGACAGCGCTGGTCGAACCCCGGTCAGGCACTGGATCGAACTGGTCGAAGAAGCGCTGCACTAATTGATTCACACCTTCTTATTGGAGAGTTGCATGAAAACCAAATCCGTATTGAGCCAGACCGAAGTCACCCAGATCCTCGCCGCCGCCCGCGCTGAAGCGCAGAAGAACAACTGGGCCGTGACCATCGCCATCGTTGACGACGGCGGCCATCCACTGGCCCTTGAGCGTCTGGACGGTTGCGCGGCCGCCAGCGCCTACATCGCTACCGAAAAAGCCCGCACCTCGGCGCTGGGTCGCCGCGAATCCAAGGGCTACGAAGAAATGGTCAACGGCGGGCGCACCGCCTTCCTGTCCGCACCTCTGCTGACGTCGCTCGAAGGTGGCGTACCGGTGATCGTCGACGGGCAAGTGATTGGCGCGGTGGGCGTGTCCGGGGTGAAGGCTGAACAGGATGCGCAGGTGGCCAAGGCCGGGGCTGATTGTTTGAACTGATTGCCGCAAAAAACTGTAGGAGAGCAGCCGGTAAACCGCAATCCTGTGGGAGCGAATTCATTCGCGAAGACGTCGGCACATCCAACATCATCCGTGCCTGATCCAACGCATTCGCGAATGAATTCGCTCCCACAGTGGATCTGTGTCTGGCTCCTATAGGGATCGCTTAACGAACTGAATGGAGAACTGTGATGACCGATTTCGTCAACTGCCAGCGCCTGAAAGTGGCGGCCAACCTGCAACGTTTCGTCGATGAAGACGTGCTGCCGGGTACCGGTCTGGACCGTGACGCCTTCTGGGTCGGCTTCGATGCCCTGGTGCATGAACTGGCACCGCTGAACCGTGCCCTGCTTGCCGAACGCGATCGTTTGCAGACCGAACTGGACACCTGGCACCGGGCCCATCCCGGTCCGATCAGCGACATGCCGGCTTACCGCACATTCCTGAAATCGATCGGTTACCTGCAACCGCAACCGGCCCAGGTACAGGCCAGCACCGCCAACGTCGATATCGAGATCAGCAGCCAGGCCGGACCGCAATTGGTGGTGCCGGCGGTGAACGCTCGCTACGCGCTGAACGCCGCCAATGCCCGCTGGGGGTCGCTGTATGACGCGCTGTACGGCACCGATGCCATCGCTGAAACCGAGGGCGCGGAAAAAGGCCGTGGTTACAACCCGGTGCGCGGCGCCAGAGTCGTCGCCTTCGCCCGCGCCTTTCTCGACGAAGCTGCGCCGCTGGCCAGCGGCTCGCATGTCGATGCGCAGAGCTACCGCGTCGACGCCGGCCAACTCGTGGTCACGCTGACCGACGGTAGCCAGACCCGACTCAAACAGCCGGAAAAATACATCGGCTATCAGGGCCAGGCACTGCAACCGACTGCCATTCTGCTGAAGAACAACGGCCTGCACGTCGAAATCCAGATCGACGCCAACAGCCCCATCGGCCGCACCGATACCGCCGGCGTGAAAGATTTGCTGCTGGAAGCGGCACTCTCGACCATCATCGACTGCGAGGACTCAGTGGCCGCTGTCGACGCGGCTGACAAGGTCTCGGTCTACCGCAACTGGCTCGGCCTGATGAAGGGCAACCTGACTGAAGACCTGGAGAAAGGCGGCAAAACCATCACCCGCCGCCTCAACGCCGACCGTGAGTACACCGCCGCCGATGGCAGCCGGCTCAAGCTTCACGGCCGTTCGTTACTGTTTGTGCGCAACGTTGGCCATCTGATGACCAACCCGGCGATTGTCGATGGTGAAGGCCAGCAAATTCCCGAAGGTATTCTCGATGGTGTGATGACCAGCCTGATCGCCTTGCATGACCTGCCCCGTCGCGGCAACTCGCGCACCGGTAGCGTTTACATCGTCAAACCGAAAATGCACGGCCCGGCCGAGGTCGCCTTCGCCGAGCAGCTGTTCAGCCGTATCGAGGACCTGCTCAAGCTGCCGCGCAACACCCTGAAAATGGGCATCATGGACGAAGAGCGGCGCACCAGCGTCAACCTCAAAGCCTGCATCGGCGCAGCGGCGGCGCGGGTAGCCTTCATCAACACCGGCTTCCTCGATCGCACCGGCGACGAGATGCACAGTTCGATGGAAGCCGGCGCGATGCTGCGCAAGGGCGAGATGAAAAACACGCCATGGATCAAGGCCTATGAACGCAGCAACGTGCTGGTGGGTCTGTCGTGTGGTTTGCGCGGCCGGGCACAGATCGGCAAGGGTATGTGGGCGATGCCGGACCTGATGGCCGACATGCTCGAACAGAAAATCGGCCATCCGCAAGCGGGCGCCAACACCGCCTGGGTCCCCTCACCGACGGCTGCCACGCTGCATGCGCTGCATTATCACAAAGTCGAGGTGCGGGCGATTCAGGAGGCGCTTGAAAAGGTCGATCTGGCCAGCGTCAGCGAGCAAATCCTTGATGACCTGCTAACGATTCCGGTCTCGCCGGATGCCAAGTGGTCTGCCGAGCAGATTCGTGAGGAAATCGAAAACAACGCCCAAGGCCTGCTGGGATATGTGGTGCGTTGGGTCGAACAGGGCGTGGGCTGCTCCAAGGTGCCGGACATTCATAACGTCGGCCTGATGGAGGACCGGGCAACGCTGCGGATTTCCAGCCAACACATCGCCAACTGGCTGCGCCACGGCGTGATCACTGAAGAGCAGACCCTGGAAACCCTCAAGCGCATGGCCGCCGTCGTCGATCAGCAAAATGCCGGCGACCCGCTGTATCAGCCGATGGCAGCGGACTTCAACGCGTCGGTCGCCTTCCAGGCTGCGTGCGCGCTGGTCTTCAAGGGCTGTGCGCAACCGAGCGGTTATACCGAACCGTTGCTGCATGAGTTCCGCTTGGCGTTTAAACAGCGGAGTTAATCTTTTGTAGGAGCGCGCTTGCCCGCGATGGACCGCGTAGCGGTCCCAAAAATGCTGAGCTCAGTTCTATTGCCAGAGTCGAGTTCGCTGATTTTTCGACTGCTGCGGTCGAGCGCGACTCCGAAGCGATCGCGGGCAAGCGCGCTCCTACATTTCCCGGTCGCGGCAGACGTCCATTCAAGTGCTTTCCCGCACCACCAATTCAAAGCCCAGGTCTACCTGCGGCACCTGCGCAATCCCGTCGATCAGCCCGAGCAACAACTGCGCGGCCCGCTGACCGACCGCTTCCCTCGGGGTGCGGATCGAGGTCAGGCGCGGCACCATGTGTGCGGAACCGGGCAGATCGTTGAAGCCAATCAGCGCCACGCGTTCGGGGATGGCGATGCCACGTCGCAACGCTTCAAGCGTCGCGCCCTGAGCGAGGTCGTCGTTGCAGAAAAACACGGCGTCGACGTCCGGGTGAGTTTCCAGCAGTTGCGCGAACAATTCACCGCCCAGGCCGATGGACGACGGCAGCGGCGACATCACCTCCAGCGCCGGATCATGCAGCCCGGCTTCGCGCAGAACACGACGAAAGCCTTCGCCGCGCCGCAACACCCGTGGATCGAGTTGCGCCGCGATATAGCCCAGGCGTCGCCGGCCGCGCCCCAGCAGATGCCTGGCCGCTTCGGCACCGGCCTGCTCTTGGGAAAACCCCACGCAATAGGCACCCCGCGCCGGGTCCAGCTCCATCATGTGCACACAGGGTACGCCGCTGGCGGTGAGCAACTGGCGCACTGCAGGAGTGTGATCAAAACCGGTCAACAGCAGGCCACGCGGGCGATTGGCCAGATAGCTGCGCAACAGATTTTCTTCCTCAACGGGCGAGTAGTGATAGTTGCCGATCACCACTTCCAGGCCGCGCGTACGCAACACGCCTTGAATCGCTTCCAGGGTTTCGATGAACAATTGGTTGGACAATGACGGAACCAATACCACCACCGTCTGGCTCTGCGATGAAGCCAACGCGCGGGCGGCCGGGTTGGCGACATAACCCAGGCTTTGCGCGGCGGCACGGACCTTTTCCACCAGCTCCGGCGCGACGGTGGCAATACCGCGTAACGCCCGCGACGCAGTGATCGGTGAAACCGCGGCAAGTCGCGCAACTTCATTGAGGGTGGGACGACCAGTGGAGCGGGAACCAATGCGTGTCATGTGCTGCCAATAACTCAAAGGGGTTGCCAAAGATGGCGAATGGGCTCTAAGGTAGCGCTGTCTCACTGACCCTCGCAATGCTTTCCTCGCTACTTATTCGCGCCTTAATGGTTACGAGCACTGTATGCAGGGTCTGATGATCGACCGATTTGCCCATAACAATGACAAGAACTGGAAACAGCCTGGCTGGCCATTTGTTCAAGCCGCCAAAGACAGCGCTGTCTCCAGCTGAGGTGATTATGAATACTGCTATTTCCGCCCTCGTGGTAATGGGTGTCGCCGGCTGCGGCAAAAGTGTTGTCGGCGCTGCCATCGCCCAACGCATTGGTGGACGCCTGATCGAAGGTGACGCCTTCCACTCTGCCGCCAACATCGAAAAGATGAGCGCCGGCACCCCCCTCAATGACGACGACCGTGCCGGTTGGCTTACCCGTTTGGGCGAAGAGCTGGCCAGCGCGTTGCAAAAAGGGGAACGCCCGGTCCTGACCTGCTCGGCCCTCAAACTGCGCTACCGCGAAACACTGCGAAAAGCCGTGCCCGGGCTTGGCTTCGTCTTTCTTGAGTTGACCAAGGAAGTGGCCTTCGAACGCATGCAACATCGTCCCGATCATTTCATGCCTGCCAGTCTGGTGGACAGCCAGTTCGCGACTCTTGAACCGCCGTACGGCGAAACCTTGACCCTGGTGGTCGACGCGACTCTGCCCATCGACACGCTGGGGGAAAAAGCCGCAGCCTGGTGGAAAGCCTCACGGCCGCAGTAAAGCCGTGAACGCCAAAGATAGCGCTGTCTTCCAATCTACACTGAAGATTGAATACTTCCCTGAGCAGTAGCTCCAAAAAAACAAAGACAACTGGAGAGATACCCCATGTTTGGTATGACCCAAGAGACGTACCTGCTCGTCGACGCACTGGTGACCATCATCGGCCTTGTGCTGCTGATCACCCGTTTTAAAGTCCACCCCTTTGTCGCGCTGACCCTGGCATCGGGTTTTCTTGGCCTGACGTCCGGCATGCCGGTGGATAAGGTCATGAAGTCGTTTCAGGACGGCTTCGGCGGCGTCCTCGGCTTCGTCGGCATCCTCTTGGCCCTGGGCACCATGCTCGGCAAGTTGATGGCGGACTCCGGCGGTGCCGATCAGATCGCTCGTACCCTGGTCCGCGTGTTCGGCAAGGATCGTGTGCACTGGGCGATGATGTTTGCTGCGTTCCTGGTGGGCATCCCGCTGTTTTTCGAGATCGGCTTCGTCCTGCTGATCCCGCTGGTGTTCATCGTGGCTCGACGCACGGGTTTATCGATCGTCAAGATCGGTATTCCCCTGCTGGCCGGGCTTTCGGCGGTACACGGACTGGTTCCGCCGCATCCGGGTCCGCTGCTGGCGATTGGCGTGTTCGGTGCCGACATCGGCAAAACCATTTTCTACGGTCTGATCGTTGCGTTGCCCACGGCGATGATCGCCGGGCCGATCTACGGCAAGTGGATCTCACGCTACATTCCCGGCACGCCGTCGAAAGAGCTAATGGACCAGATCGCTCATGAGTCCAGCACCGAAAACCTGCCGGGCTTTGCCATCACGCTGGTGACGATCCTGCTGCCGGTGTTCCTGATGCTGCTCAAAACCCTGGCTGACATTACGCTGCCGGACGGCAGCGTAATCCGGGTCTGGATGGACTTGATCGGTCACCCGATCACAGCCCTGCTCGCTGCCTTGTTGCTGGCGTTCTACACCTTTGGCGCAGCTCGCGGTTTTTCCCGGCAACAGATAATGAAGCTGCTCGATCAGAGCCTTGCACCGGTCGCGGCGATCGTCATGATTGTCGGCGCCGGCGGTGGTTTCAAACAAATGCTGGTCGCCAGCGGCGTGGGCGATGTGATCGGCCACATGGCTGTGAGAGCGGAAATTTCGCCGATCCTGCTGGCCTGGCTGGTCGCTGCGGTGGTCCGCATTGCTACGGGTTCAGCAACGGTCGCGACCATCACCGGTGCCGGTATCGTTGCACCCGTGGTGGGCATGATCCCCGGAGTGAACCGTGAACTGCTGGTGCTCGCAACGGGTGCCGGTTCGTTGATCCTGTCGCACGTAAACGATGCAGGCTTCTGGCTGGTGAAGCAGTACTTCAACATGACCGTCGCCGAAACCTTCAAGACCTGGACGGCGATGGAAACCATCCTGTCTGTGGTAGGTCTGCTGTTTATCCTGTTGTTGTCGCTGCTGGTCTGACTCCTCTCTCATGCCCACGCCAGGCGTGGGCATGCAGCCTCCAACTCTCCAGCGTTCACCGCAGATTCTGTGCTGCGGTTCTGACGCCATCGCGACTAAACTATACATAGCCTAGTCCGCGAACCAAGTCTCTCAAACGCCGTACTTTGGATCCAGAATGGCCCAAAAGCACGATATTATTGCGCCATTCAGCGTATATGGCGCCATTTGATGACAGATGAGCGTTTCAAGGGAATTAAATTTGCACTTGTGACGTCTTATTGATGGACGCGTTTGGATGTACTCGGCAACAATCACCACGCACGGCACACGCCAGCCTCTTGATAGAGGCGCTTCAAGAGGCCATCAAGGAAAAGATTATGTTGATACTCACCCGAAAAGTAGGCGAAAGCATAAACATTGGTGACGAGATCACCGTTACGATTCTTGGCGTTCAGGGCCTTCAGGTCCGGCTAGGGATTAACGCTCCGAAAAATGTTTCTGTACATCGTGAAGAAATTTACAAACGCATCCAGGCCGAGATTGCTCCTAATCAAGACCCGCAATGAATTCGTAACTGCACACCCCCACTGAGCAATCTGTCTCTGTGTCAGATCAACTGCCCGGCGTCTTTATGACGCCGTTTTTTTGCGCTGAAAAATAGCCTCGCCCATCACTTTCGCCGGTATATCAGCTAACCCGAGCGAGCTTTTCATGCAAACCGAAGCAGACGCTCGCCGAGTTTTTCTTTTGCCCAGGCGATGAATGCTCGCGAACGAATCGACACCCGACGCGATGGCAGGTAGACCAATGAAACCGGCAGAGGGTCGGGCTGGTGAGCGACAAGTACCCTTTCCAGCTTGCCCTCGTCGAGCAGTTCCTGAACCTGATAGGACAGGAAAAAGCCGATCCCCACGCCACTAAGGCAGGCAGAAATGGCCGCGTCACCGTTATTGGTGGTCATGCGGATGTTGGTCATTTTCACCGACAGCGGTTTACCGTTCTCCTGCAACATCACCTGGGCCCCCGTCACCACCCCGGCAAGGCGAATGAAGGGGGCCTCGCGGAGATCATCCGGAGTCTTGATGGTCCGTATCTCAGCCAGCAGCGCCGGGCTGGCACACAGATAACGGCGTACCTGACCCACACGGGACACCACCAGATCTGGCGCCGTGACATGACCGATCCGCACCGCAATGTCGATCCCCTCCTCCAGCAGATCGATCACCCGATCAATCAGGCTCAAGTTCACCGTAACCTTGGGGTGACGAGTCATGAATCCGTTGAGCACCGGGGCGACGTGATGGCGGCCGAACAGCACGGGGGCCGTGATCGACAATGCACCGCTGGGCTCACTCGCCTTGTCGCGGAACACATCCTCGATGTCGTCGATTTCCCGAATCACCGTGCGACAGACGTCGGCATAGAGTCTACCCTCCTCAGTGATGCGCACTTGGCGCGTGGTGCGCTCGAACAAGCGCACCCCCAGATGTTGCTCCGTAGACGCCAGCACCCTGACCACGGTCGGCAGTGAAACATCGAGTTTTTCCGAGGCGGCGGTGAGGCTGCCATGTTCGATGATCGCCAACACCACCCGCATCGCTTGAACCGTGTCCATCGCTCACCTCGCTTACTACTCCGTATTTCGGAGTAAAGATCTTCCTTTTCCAGCATTTATTCAAGCGACAGCGATCACTAGCATCATCTATTTGGCGGGAGGTAATCAGCCATGAATACCGAACAATCCCAAGGCCCGGGTTCACCCTGGCACGCCGGTGAACGTGCCTTGCAGCAGAGCGCTGGCGTGGCCGAACGGATGGCTGAACTAGGCAGCCGAGTCATCCGTGATCAACTGATCGAGCAGCACCGCACGTTCTATCCTCAGTTGCCATTCGTCGTACTGGGCGCGGTCGATGCCGAGGGTGATGTATGGGCCACCGTTCGAGACGGTGAGCCAGGTTTTATGCGGGCGGTCGACCCCTACCGCCTGCACTTGCAGTTACCACGCGATGCCCGCGACCCGGCGGACGGCGGCATGGATCACGGCCAGGCCATTGGTCTGCTGGGGATCGATTTGCTGACCCGTCGCCGCAACCGGCTCAATGGCACCCTTGAGCGCAGCGACGATCACGGCTTCGATATTGCCGTCGAGCAGAGTTACGGCAATTGCCCGCGCTACATTCAACAGCGGCAATTCAGCTTTAGCCGTGACTCACGCTCAACGGCAGTTTATTGGATGGAGCAGCTGGATACTGACGCGCGCAAGCTGATCAGCGGCGCGGATTCGTTTTTTGTCGCGTCTTACGTCAACGATACGGCGAGCGGGCGCCAGGTCGATGTGTCCCACCGCGGAGGAAAACCGGGTTTCGTACGACTGAATGAGGACGGAACGCTGACGATTCCGGACTTCGCCGGCAATCTGTTCTTCAACACCTTGGGCAACTTTGTCCTCAATCCAAAAGCAGGCCTGGTGTTCGTCGATTTCGCCACCGGCGACCTGCTGCAAATGGCCGGCGATGTGGAGATTACTCTCGACTCAGCTGTTCTCGGTTCACTCAACAGCGTCGCCTTCGAAGGTGCCGAGCGGCTATGGCATTTCAGCCCTCGGCGCATCATCAGGCGCTTGAACGCATTGGCGTTGCGTTGGACACTCAAGCCTGACGGCAACTCCCCCTACTCACTGATGACCGGGAGCTGGGAGCGCACTGCCGTCAAGCCTGGAACGACGGATACGCAGGCTTAGCCCGCCGAAGTCAGATGCCGGACAATCTTGTCCTTCACTTTCAGGCGCTTTCCTTTGAGTTTCCTGAGCTCTTCATCGGTGACGTTTCCGGCGGACCCGGATTCGGCAACCACCACATTGGCGTCGATCGAGTCGTAGGAGTCGAGCAGTTGGCTGAGCCTGGGGTCGGTGCCTCTGCGCTTGGTGATTTCTTCCTTGGGAATATTCAAATCCTTGAACAAATCATGTTTGACCGGCATGTCGTCACCTCTCTTGAACCTGCGGCAAGTCGTAAGATTATGGTACTGGTTGCTGGAAAAGGTTCGGCTTATTTGCCCAGCCAGACAGCACTTTCCCGACGCCATTACAACCAGATCACAACTCACATACTCCAGCAGATCGATTCGCGATGGAAGGGGGCTGTTAATGGCTGACGCGATGACCATAAAAACCGCCAAGTTGCAAATCACTGTTCGCGCAGGCGGCGCGCTTCGTAGGCTTTAAGGTGGGTGTAGACAAAACCAAGCACCGACGGATCCGCCGAAGCGAGTCCAGCAGCGTCGCGCCGTGCGACCAGATCACCGAGCACATGCTCGACTTCGATGGCGGCACCACGCTCGATATCGCGCAACATGGAGGCAGTCATCGTCGAGCCGGGCAGGGTCAGTATCTCCACGAAGCGCTGGTAGACGTTCGGACGTAGCGGGTAACCGGCTTTGGCCGCGACCTCGGCGCACTCCTCCAGCAATTTCAGCACCAGCGATTCGCCACCGGCGGCCAGCACATCACCGATTGCCGAGCGCATGGCACCGGTAATGCCGGCGCCCGTGGCGATAAAGCACCATTTCTCCCACATTTCCTGAAGGATGTTTGAACTGAGATTGGCCTCGAAACCCGCACCGGCCAAGGCGTTCGCCACACGCTGGATACGCGCGGTCGCTTGTCCGTCGAGTTCGCCGAAGGTCAGTTGGTTGGTATCGTTCAGATGCACGATGGTGCCCGTAGCATCGCGATCCAGAGAAATCAGGCACTGGCCACCCAGTACATTGGCACTGCCAAAGCGTGCGGCCAGGCGGTCGAGATGCGCCATGCCATTGAGTAATGGCAGAATCAGCGTTTCAGGGCCGACCGCAGCGGCGAAGGATTCCATAGCCGCATCGAGATCGTAGGCCTTGCAGCTCAGGATGATCAGGTCGTAGGGAGTGCTCAGCTCCTGGCTCGGCACATGCGGCGGCGCCGGATAATCGATGTTGCCCAGCGGGCTTCGCACGATCAGCCCGTCACGTTCGAGTTCCTGCGCTCGGCCGGGCCTGACCAGAAACGTCACATCTCGCGCAGCTTCCAACAGCCTTCCGCCGAAATAACCGCCTATCGCACCCGCTCCAACGATCAAAATGTGCATTGCTGTCGAACCTCTGTTGAGCCGTTGACATGCTTCACAGACCAGACGCGTTACCTACCTATGACGTTTGCATGAGCGCCGAAAATAGATGGCACGCACACTCTATTCAATAATAGATGAGTACCATCATCCATAGAGTCGACGCCTCGAATCGCGGGCAAAAAAAATCCCGAGCAGCCAAAGGCCACTCGGGACGAGGATCAGCTCAACGCTGGAAGTTGCTCAAATTTCGATGGAGGCAACGCCAGGCCAGAAAAATGGCCGTCCGCCCTCAAGGCGTTCAGTCAGGCTACGGCTGAATACCGCCCTCTCGGAGACAGGAGCTCTCAACCGCGCCGACACCGCCTCGATCACAGGTCGACTGGCGTCGTGATGAAATTGCCAGACGCCGTAGATTCGCCCATCGAACGAGGGCTCACTGCCCAGACGTGGGTCAACGCCAAGCCCTGACCCCAGACCGAACAAATGCAGACCGTGCACGCGTTGGCCCGCCAGATCCAGAGGGCAGCCCGATGGATCGGAATCAAGACCGCCCTTCACCTCGCGCAGGGTGATCGAGCTACCGTCGGCATATTTCAGCGCAGGCAACCGAGGCTGATAACCCGTGCATTGCACCACCACGCTCGACTCTGCCAAGGCTCGGCTGGCGCGCTCATACTGCTGCGCCGGTCCATTTTTGGTTTGCAGCAGATGGACGCGAACCCCGTCACTGCCGATCCGGCCATGTTCGAGAATCCCCCGCCCCACCTCCAGAGCGCTATAACGCAAGCCCCCTGAACGGTTGACCCGACCCGAGACCGGGCAAACGTCATCGATGGGATCAAACACATAACCGTTCGCCAATGCCTGTTCGGCACTTTCATAGAACAAACGGATCTGCGAACGGTGCACCAATGTCATCTCTTCCAGACCGACGCTTTGCAGCGCCCTGGCAAGGTTTTCCAGGATCGAGAAGGCACTGTGCGAACCGCCGACCACCGTGAACCGCCCACCTTTGGCGAGGGTCGGCGCAAAATGTTCGCGCAGCTCGACCGCACTCATCCGCAGCAAGGTATCGGCGCTCTGGATGCTGGCCGACAGAGGCAATGACAACCCCTGATCAGCCAGCCCGTTGAGCAGGTGCCGAGGGTCTTGATGGCCGCCGAGGTTGAGCACCAGTGTGCGGCAGCGAATCGCCTGAGGGCGTCCCTCGTGCTCGACCCAGACCTGAAACTGATCATCGGCGCTGACCACTTCGGTAATCGTCGTGTGGCTCCACACCTGCACGTCATAGTGCTGAACGATATAAGCCAGCACCAGCTTCGACGCTTGCGCCAGCAGCTCCCCCACCTCTGCCAACGGCGGCGCGACAAAAGCCTGATGACGGATGCGCCAATACGCCGCGCTTCGCTCCAGCGGCGCGAACACTTCGCGCAACGCCGGATCGCGCAGGCAATCAAGAAATACATCCCCGACAGAGTTGGCGGTGATCTGATATTCCGCCAGCCGACCGGTCCCGGGTTGAGGACTGGCATCGACGATGATCAGCCCATCGCGTGTCATTTCGGACAAGGCACCGCTCTTCAAGGCGTTGAATATCAACCCCATGCCCGCAGGGCCGGCACCACCTACCACACAACCACAAACGGCTTCCAGTTGATCTCCATGCATGATGTTGACTCCGTATTTGGATAGAGGCTGTTACTTCTACTTCTTGTTCTCGGGAGGGCGCGCGATGAGGCACACCCAGAAATGCTGGGGAAGTCCTTGGCTTATTGGAAGTTGTGGACAGCGAGACGCAGACAGGAAGAGGCGCGCGGCATCAAACAGAAGTGTCGCTAAGAACGTTGTCCGACACTTGCCTATCGCAGGCGAAGCTACCGCTCCGACCCACTGTGGATGCCCTTTTAAGTAAACATTCCGGGGTCGTGCAAAAAAACGAACCGCTGCCCCGTTCAGCGGTTCGCGACCTGAGCGGCACCAGCAATGAATGTGCTGGTCTCTCCCCGCCGGACCTGGTGAAGGTCTCTGGCTCAGGTTTCTAGACAACAAGCCCGGTGTAAGTGTTGGACTTATCGACCGTACGGCTTGACTTGATAATTTCAAAAATTTCACACAGTGTCAAATTTTTGAGAATAAGCACACCAAGCCATATATACACTGTAAACCATTGATTAATATCAAATTGTTTTTTTGACGCCGAAACTCCAGCACTTATGACGAAAGGGTTTATTTTTAACAATCGACTTAAACAACTCATTCACTGGAATGGATTGCAATGCCCATGAACTCCAAACCGGGGAAAAGACCTTTTAACGCAAGTACTTCTGCTTTAAATGCTCACACTTATTCATCACTTTCATCCCCTCGAAAGTTACGGTTGCCACTGCGTTTTCAACCCAGGCCTGAACGAGACAACAACTCATTGGGACTTTCGCGCTGAATGAACCGCGCCGCCAAGGCAATGTCTTCACCCAACGGTCGGTCATCGGCGTATACCGCGATCTCTTCGCGCAAGGCCCTGTGCAGTGTCGCGGTACGCGGTGCGGGGGTCAGGTCTTTGTCCAACAGGTCGTAGCTCTGGCTGGCCGCCAGCAGTTCGATGGCGAAGATGTTTTCCAGATTGTCGAAAATCACCTGCGCCTTGAGTGCGGCAGGTGTCGCATGACAGAGGATGTCTTCCTGCAATCCCGAGGTCACACCACCGTCGAGGCTGGCGGGGGCGGCCAGACGCCGGTTGTGGGCCACCAGAGAAACCGCCGCGTACTGGGCGATCATGAAACCTGACTCAACGCCGCTCTCGCCCGCCAGGAATGCCGGCAGCCCGTTGACCAGCGGATTGACCATCCGATCGATTCTGCGTTCGGAGATGGCGCCCAGCTCTGCCATGGCGATGCCAATCTGATCCATCGCCAGACCGATACCCGCTCCCACTGCATGGGCCTGGGAATAAATTTCCGGCGCCTCGGGAGTGCCGCACACCACCGGGTTATCGGTGACGCTTGCCAGCTCCCGGTCGACCACCAACGCCACCTGCGCCCAGGCATCACGCACCGCCCCGTGAACATGGGGAATACTGCGCAGACTCAAGGCGTCCTGAGTCTGGCGCCCGGTGGCGGCAGCGAGGATTCCCGAACCGGCGAGCAGGTCGCTCAAGCGCTCGGCGACTTGCATCAATCCCGGTGACGCGCGCAAGGCCATGGCCGACGCATTCACCGCCCGGATCTGGCAACGCTGGGTTTCGAAACTCATCGCCGAAATAGCATCCGCCCAGTCCATCAACCGTCGGGCCCGCTCCAATAACAGGCAACCCAGGCCGGTCACGCAAGGCGAACCGTTGACCAGGCACAGGCCCTCTTTGGCTTCCAGCAATAGCGGCGCCAGGCCCAGGCGCTCAAGCGCTGCGGCGGCTGGCAGGCGCTCGCCATCGAGCCGACAGTAGCCCTGCCCAATCAGCACCAGACCAATGTGCGCCATGTGGCTGATATAGCCCACCGACCCCTGACGTGGAACCTCAGGCGTGCAGCGAGCATTGAGCAACTCAACCAGGCTCTCCACCACCCGCAGCCGCAGCCCGGAATAACCGTGAGCAAAATTGTTGATTGCACAGGTCA
The DNA here is from genome assembly GCF_056680425.1 of Pseudomonas sp. ASL3. Taxonomy (NCBI): domain Bacteria; kingdom Pseudomonadati; phylum Pseudomonadota; class Gammaproteobacteria; order Pseudomonadales; family Pseudomonadaceae; genus Pseudomonas; species Pseudomonas sp. ASL3. Next base: position 3,336,490 of record NZ_CM155281.1, read on the forward strand.
TGATCGCCCGCGTCTCAGTCACTCCCAACGGTCTGCCGACACCCACCGCGTGGCTCATCAAAATATTGCGCGACAAGGCGCTCTGTTGCGCGGGCGGCACCACGCTGTCGGACAGCGCACCAACGCCGGTATTGACCCCATAGGCGCGGATGTTCTTTTGCACCACCGTGCGCACAATGGTGTTGGCCGCCTCGATGCGTGCTTTGGCGGCGCTCGACAGATCGAGAAACGTCTCCTGCGCCGCCACGTCTACGACTTGCGACCACACCAACGGTTGATCCAGGGTTACGCGCTTCATCCAGCTTCTCCAGGTAAATTCGGGGTTCTGCGTCCGCTGCGAGCAAGTACCTATCCATGCATGAGACGGACTTATCCGAGCAGGCAGAACTACGTTAAGCTCTCTGAACCCAGTCGTAAACGCGGTAAATTCTCATGCCATCCATGCCTTCAGATCATGTATTGACCAGCCCGAGCTTCCTGCAACGCTTACCGCCGTTACGCGCACTGGAGGTGTTCGCCACGGCCGCCCGTTGTGGCACGTTCAGTCGCGCGGCCAAGGAATTGTTCGTCACCCAAAGCGCCATCAGCCGGCAAATTCAGCAGCTCGAAGAACACTTGGGCGTGATCCTGTTCATCCGCCATAAAACCGGCCTGCGCCTGACACCCGAAGCCGAGGCGCTGCTGCCGGTGGTCGAGGATGCTTTCGCGCGACTGACCAACATGTGCAACAGCCTGCGCAATGCCGGCCAGGTGCTGACCTTGCGCATGCCGCCTACGTTGGCGACGCGCTGGTTTTTGCCATTGCTGCCAAGCCTGCGGGTGGTCATGCCGGATGTGGACGTGCGGGTGACCACCTACGACGCCTGGGAACCGCGCTTCGAGGACAGCGATGTGGATGCCGCGATCATTTATGGGCGCGGTGACTGGAAGGATGTCGAGGCCATTCGACTGATGGCGGAACGGCTGACGCCAGTGTGCTCACCGGAGTTGGCCAAACGCCTGACGAAACCGGCTGACTTGAAGGCGATGCCGTTGCTGCACTGTATTCCGGTACAGGGCTGGAGTCGCTGGTTGGAGGTCGCCGGGGTCGGTGGCGTCGCCTTCCATCGCGGACAAACGTTCGACACCCTGGACCTCGCCCTCTCGGCAGCCACCCGTGGGCAAGGCGTAGCCCTGGGCGATCTGAATCTGGTGCGCGAAAGCCTGAACGACGGCGTGCTGGTGGCGCCGTTCGAAACAGAACTCAATCAAGGCATAGCCTACTACTTGATCTACCCCACGCCACGCGCACAACTACCGAAAATTCGCGCCTTGCGCGAGTGGTTGTTGGCGGCGGTTGAATAGGCCGTATCGGCATAAAGAAGTGTCAGGTATTCACGCAGGCGGCGGTGCTTAGTCTACGCAGTACTTCTAAAGTTATAACAATAAAGGACGATGACCTCACCGAAAAACCGTCACAGGCTCGCGCCGAACACACCGTGTTAACGCGATACAACGAAAGGCTATAAACACCCTGTTGAAATCGTCTTAAACAGTAAAGGCATCATGCACAGCCGTCAGCGCCTATCCCCGGAAGTGCTGGGTGCTGGAGGTGGGTGGCGAGTGAAAAGCCGGAATAAAAAAAGCTGCGGACTCTGGAGAACGGAGGAAGGTCAACCACGACAATAGTCGTTTAGCGCCCCTTCTCCCTTTTCTTCCAGCAACCGCAGCTCCCTTCACCAGCACAAGAACAGGAACACGCTCATCAGCCAGCCTTGGCATGGAGATGGCTGTGCAGCTGGCTGTTATTGACCATGTCATAACGCAGTTCAGTCACCAAATCGCATATATCTCTGCTGTTATTGAGCCTTTCCAAAGAGATACCCGTCACCAGTAAATCAACCCGATCGGATTGCGGGTCAGAGATTTGAACTGTCATTGAATAATCAGGCGCCACTGTACACTTGCAGCGCATCGGCAGAAAAGCGCGCTCAATAATGCCGCGTAACTCCAATGTGGAAAGCCTGTACGCAATCATTTACAGTCTCCTTGAAGCAAGTCGGGTCAATTTTCAGACGCTTGCTACAACTATTATTAGGCATAAGGATCGCAGTCGTGATTCGTCAAATAAACGACGTCGTTTACTTGAGTTATCTTAAACTTTATACCCCACGCCCCACGTTGTAGCAACGGGCGGCTAATAACGGCTTTTATTAATCACGCCCAACGCCGTCATTCATAAAATTGATGGAAGAAACGTTTCATCGCCCCTGACCGGGCATAAAAGCGACGATAACTCTCTTTCTGACCCTGTTTTGCTCACGGAAGATGGAAAAGTCTCTCAACGTTTCCATCGCCGCTCGTCGGCCAGTTGCTCACGCCTGGTTTGATTCATCTTTTGCCAGGCGCAAATGAATCAGCGCTACCCGCGCCCCGTGCTTGTCCTGACGCTCTTCGACTGCGTAAGGCTGAAAGCCGAGCTTGGGATAGAACAACAGGCCAGCGACATTGTGGTTGAAGCACGACGCGGTCACTTCATTGGCTTCATGCTTGTCAAAGGCGATGTCAATCATGTAGGCGATCAGATAACGGCCTACGCCCCTGGAGCGCGCGCTCGGGGAAATGATCACATTGCCCAGCGTGCAGCGACCCCGAAACACCCAACGATAAAAATTCGCGAACCCCACTACCACGCCATCCATTTCGATCACGGTGGAGTCGGAGCGCTGGGCAATGGCGTCGCGCAGCTGAGGCGGCGTCAAGGGATAAGTGGCTTTGGGAAACATATAGAACAGTTCGTCGGCGCTTTGGGGGAAGCCGCATACAACGGGGATGTCTTTTTCTTCCAGGGGGCGATGAAGGAACATGTGCGGATAACCTCTCGAAGAATCAGGAGCAGATGCGTAAAGACACTATATGCGAAGGATTGGCCGGCGCAGAGCCCTAAACAGCAGCACGCGCAAGCCTCGCCATCGGAACCGCCCCGTGTCCATCGCTTGAAATCGGACAAGATTCAGGGCGACGAATTCAAGGCAGGTCCAATCGATAACCGTGCCCCCTATAAAGAAATGCTCATGCAGAGCAATGCATAAAGCCCGTAGTAACGGCACGACCCATTGCAAATTGCACGACCTGAAGTTCTGCATGAACCTTAAGTAATTGATAAACAATGACTTTATATAACTACCTCTGTGGCACGCCCACTGCACTGTTTTGAATGAACGCGTGCAACACCCTTATTCAAACAAGGAGCAGAACAATAATGACTTCTTCCTCGGGTAACTATTCAACTGTTTTACAAGAGTCGGTAACTGCCTCGGGAGTCTCTTGGGGAGCAATATTTGCCGGGGCGGCGGGCGCGGCGGCGCTGTCGCTGATTCTTGTGGTACTGGGCTTCGGTCTCGGCTTCTCGGTCGTCTCGCCATGGTCAGACAGTGGCATCAGTGCCAAAGGACTGGGCATCTCGACGATTGTCTGGCTGGCCTTCACCCAAGTTGTCGCTTCAGGCCTGGGCGGATATATCGCCGGGCGCCTGCGAGTGAAGTGGGCAAACATGCATGGCGATGAAGTGTATTTTCGCGATACGGCCCACGGTTTTCTGGCATGGGCGGTGGCTACATTAGTCACTGCGACGTTGGTGGTCAGCTCGGCCAGCAGCGTAGTCAGTGGTGGCGTGCAAGCCGGTGCGAGCATGACGTCTGGTGCAGCCGGGGCAATGACCCAGGCAGCCAGCAACACCAGCGGTGAAGACCTCGGTTACTTCGTCGACTCACTGTTCCGCGGTGAGAGCCCGGCAGCCGTCAGCGATGATGCGGCTCATGGCGTGGTCTTCAGGATCTTCACCAGAACCCTGAGTAAAGACGGTCAGCTGAGTGCTGAAGACCGTACTTACCTGGCGCAAATAGTTGCCCAGCGCACCAACCTGAGCCAGGCCGATGCCGAACGTCGCATCGATCAGGTGTACGGTCAGGCTCACCAGGCAGTGGACGAAGCCAAGGTCGCTGCGAAAAACGCCGCTGACACCGCCCGTAAATTAGCGGCATGGGCGTCTATCTGGATGTTCGTCGCCCTGCTCTGCGGTGCCTTCATCGCCAGCCTGGCCGCTACCTTTGGCGGTCGTCGTCGGGATGCGGTGGTGTACCTGAGCGATTCATCTTTGGAGCACGACGCCTACATCCCTTCCACCACCCTGCCACCGGTTCGTTAACCCGCCGGTTCCGGGCACTATTGATAACCCAGGAGAAAAACAATGCGCTCATTACTTCTATTGTTTCTCGGTGTACCGATCCCGATCATCATTTTGATCGCCCTGTTCGTGCACTGATAGGTTAAGGCTGTTGATCGAGGCCGCTTCTGCTCATCGCAGGAGCGGCCTTTTTGCTGACTCCTTTAACCTCAAGGCATACCCAACCAGTTCGGCAGGGCCAGCGAGATGAACGGCACGTAGGTCACCAGAATCAGAAACACCAGCAAGATCGATAGCCACGGCAAGGCTGCACGGATGGTCTGCCCCAGGGTCAGACCGGTCACTGCCGAGGTGACGAACAGGTTGAGCCCCACCGGTGGGTGCACCAGGCCGATCTCCATGTTCACCACCATGACGATGCCCAGATGGATCGGATCGATGCCCAGTTTCATCGCAATCGGGAAGAAGATCGGCGCCAGGATCAGCACGATGGCCGACGGTTCCATGAAGCTGCCGGCTACCAGCAACACGATGTTGACCATGATCAGGAAACCGATCGGCGTCAGCCCCTCAGACACCACCCAGTTGGTGATTTGCTGGGGAATTTGTTCGGTGGTCAGCACGTGGGCAAAGAGCATGGCATTGGCGATGATGAACATCAGCATCAGCGACAGGCGCCCTGAGTCCATCAACACCCGGGGACAGTCCCGAATCTTCATGTCCTTGTAGATGAACAGCGCGACAAAGGCTGAGTACACCGCCGCCACCGCCGCCGCTTCGGTCGGGGTGAACATGCCGCTGTAGATCCCGCCGAGGATGATCACCAGCAACAGCAATCCCCAGAACGCCCGTTGCGCGGTGTGCAGCCACTGGCGGAAGGTGACCCGTGGCTGGGCTGGCAGTTTCTTGATCCGGGCGACGATGTAGATCACCACCATCAGGCTCAGGCCCAGCACGATGCCCGGGACGATACCGGCAATGAACAGCTTGCCCACCGAGGTTTCGGTCGCGGACGCGTACACCACCATCACGATCGAGGGCGGCACCAGAATGCCCAGGGTCCCGGCGTTGCAGATGATCCCTGCGCCAAACTCCTTCGGATAACCGGAACGCACCATGCCTGCCACTGCAATCGACCCCACGGCCGCCACGGTCGCTGGCGACGAACCGGACAAGGCGGCGAACAGCATGCAGGCCAGCACCGCCGCGATCGCCAGGCCGCCGCGAATATGCCCGACGCAGGCGTTGGCGAAGTCGATCAGCCGCTGCGCCACGCCGCCAGTGGTCATGAACGCACCGGAGAGCAGGAAGAACGGGATCGCCAGCAAGGTATAGGCGTCAGAGGTTTCGAACAGCTTGATCGCCAGCGAACTCAGCGAGTCCTGGCTGAACATCAAAATCGATAACGCACCGGACAAACCCAGAGAAATCGCGATGGGCACGCCCAGGAACATGAACACGAACAGCAGCAGGAACAGACAAAGAACGGCCATCAGTGTTGCTCCTTGTCATGACTGGCCAGCTTGCTCGCTTCTGCCGCTTCATCGGCCAGCCCGAGGCCGACCTGGCGATGGGTGAATAGCCGCCAGAGGATTTCCAGATAGCGGATCAGCACCATGGCGAAACCGATGGGGACGATCAGCGCGATGTCGGAGAGCTTGACGCCGAATTGATCGAGGTCTTCGGCACCGATCTGCGCCGTGAACAAGGCCAACAGCCATTTGAAACTGGCGACCATGAACAACCCGGCATACGCCAGGCAGCACGCACACGCGACCATTGCCAGCAGACGCTGGACCCGACGTGGCGTCAGCTTGACCAACGCGTCCACCCCCAGGTGGCCGGCGGTGCGCACACCGTAGGACATGCCGAAGAAGATCAACCAACCAAACAACGCCTTGGTCAGTGCCACGCTCCAGGTCATTTCCTGGGCATAGCCCATCAGGTGATCGCCAATGCCTGCGAAAAACTCGCGGCTGAACGCCCACTTGTCGCTCAACGTGTAAAACAGCGTGTAGATGTTGTTAAGCATCACGTAGACGAATGTCACCAGCGTCATGGCGGCCAGCAGGAAGGCAATAAAGGCCTCCTCCAGATGCTCCCAGAGTCGCATCAGCGATTGCATAAAAGTGCTCCGAACGTAGAGAGAACGGCCGCTCAGATCAGAGCGGCCGCGCAGACATCACTGTCTGTACAGATCAAGACGGCTTGTTGGCGTCGTCGGCGGCCTTGATCAGGTCGGCACCGATTTCATCCGAGAACTTGGCCCACACCGGACGCATGGTTTCGCGCCAGGCTTCACGCTGTTCAGGCGTCAGCTCGATGATTTCGCTGGTTTTGGCGTTAATGATTTTCTGCTTGGCTGTCTGGTTCAGCGCTTCGGCCTGTTTGTTCACTTCGACCGTCACTTCAACCATGATCTTTTCCAGCTCGGTACGGATATCCGGTGGCAGGCCGCTCCAGAATTTGGCGTTGGTGATCACCATGTAGTCGATCAAGCCGTGGTTGGATTCAGTGAAGTACTTCTGCACTTCATTGACCTTTTGGCTTTCATAGTTGGACCAGGTGTTCTCGGTGCCGTTGACGGTGCCGGTCTGCAAGCCCTGATAGACCTCGGCGAAGCTCATCTTGCGCGGGTTGGCGTGCAGGGCCTTGAACTGCTCTTCCAGTACGCTGGAAGCCTGCACACGGAACTTCAGGCCGCGAGCGTCTTTCGGATCGCGCAGTGGTTTGTTTGCCGAAATTTCTTTAAGACCGTTGTGCCAGTAAGCCAGACCATGGATGCCCTTGCTGTCCATGGAGCTCAGCAGCGCTTTACCGGGACCGTCCTGGAAGCGATCGACAGCGGCCATGTCGTTGAACAGGAATGGCAGGTCATAGATTTGAGTCTGCTTGGTGTACTGCTCGAATTTGGCCAACGACGGCGCCAACATCTGAACATCACCCAACAACAGCGCTTCCATTTCCTTGCCGTCACCGAACAGCGACGAGTTTGCGTAAACCTCGACCTTCACTTTGCCCGGCAGACGTTCTTCGGCGAGTTTCTTGAACAGCAGCGCGCCCTGCCCTTTAGGGGTGTTTTCAGCGACGACATGAGCGAATTTGATGACAATCGGATCGGCTGCCTGAGCCAGGCTGGCCATGGTCATTGCGGCGGCGCATAGGAGCGCCCGGGTCACCTTCAACATCGATTTCACCTTGTTATTGTTGTGATTGCTTTTATCTGGAGAGAACTATCTGGAGCGTTCGAAGCCTGTGTACTCAAGATGCACAAGACCAAGCGTTTAGAGAATTTGCATTTTTGTAAGCCAGCGTTCGGCCTAGCTGAATGCCAGTGCCAATAGTCGTTGTGCGCGCAGCAACACCGGCGCGTCCACCATCTGCCCATCCATCTGGAACGCACCCGCGCCGCTGGCACTGGCATCGACCACACGTTGCGCCCAGGCAAGGTCTGCAGCGCTTGGCGCCAGCGCTTCGTGGATCACCGCAATCTGTTTCGGGTGGATACACAAGGCGCCCGCGAAGCCCATCTCATAGGCGTGACGGATGGAGCGATGCAAACCTTCAGGATCGCCAATGGCAGGATGCACGCCGTCCAGTGGCGGCAGCAGACCAGCGCCACGCGAATGGAGCATCAGCGATATACGCGCCTGATCGAGCACACACTGCGCCGCCTGAGAGCCGTTGCTCAGGTTCAGGTCCAGTGCCAGGTCCAGACCACCGAACGACAAGCGCTCGACACCGGTGGCGCCGGCAATTTCGGCCAGCGCCAACAAGCCACGAGCGCTCTCGATGATCGGCCAGATCGGCTTGCCGGTGGCCGCCACCGCAGCGACCTGCGCAGCACTTTCCACCTTGGGCAGCAGCACTCCGGCAACCCCTGCATGGCTTTGGCAGAACGCCAGATCGGCGAGGTGTTCGGCATGTTCCGGGGCGTTGACCCGAACCCACACCGACGCCTGTGGCGTGCTGTTGAAAAAGGCCGACAGGTTTTCTCGCGCCTGGCGTTTGAGCGGCTCTTCTACTGCATCTTCAAAATCGACGATCACTGCGTCGGCGCCAGCGGCCATGGCCTTGGCGAAACGCTCGGGTCGGCTGCCGGGCACAAACAGTGCGGAGCGGACGATGGAACCGGACATGGTTGATTTCCTCTTCTTATTTGTGAGGGCTGAGATACCGTGTTCGCAGTGGGACGCAGTCATCTGTAGGAGCGGGCTTGCCCGCGATGGCGGCGTGTCAGACACACCTCATCAGGCTGATCGCGGGCAAGCCCGCTCCTACAGGAGATCGTCAAACCACCCCAGCCGCCTGTAACCGCGCCTGATCCTCAGCCGAAAATCCCAGCTCGCCGAGAATGCCGTTGGTGTGTTCACCCAGGCCCGGCACCGGGTCCATGCGCGGGGTGAACGCGGCGTTGCGCCCCGGTGGCAGCAATGACGGCAGCTTGCCGGACGGGCTGTCCACTTCGCGCCAGCTGTCGCGCGCCTTGAGTTGCGGGTGATCCCAGACACCTTGCATGTCGTTGACCCGGGCGTTGGCGATCTGCGCCACTTCCAGCCGGGCGACAACCTCCTCCACCGTCAGTTGCGCAAAGCCGTCGACAATGATCTGGCGCAGCACGTCGCGGTTTTCCGAACGCTTGAAGTTCGCTGAAAAACGCTCATCGGTGGCCAGCGCCGCATCGAGCAGGACCTTCTCGCAGAACAACGCCCACTCGCGTTCGTTCTGCAAACCCAGCATCACCGTGCCGCCGCCTTTGGTCGGGAACGGGCCGTAGGGATAGATCGTCGAGTGCGACGCCCCGGCGCGCGGTGGCGGCTGGGCGCCGTCGAAGGCGTAGTACATCGGGTAGCCCATCCACTCCACCAGACTTTCCAGCATGCTCACGTCGATGCGACTGCCCACACCGGTTTTGTCGCGCAGCATCAGCGCCGACAAAATCCCGCTGTAGGCGTACATGCCTGCCGAGATGTCGGCGATGGAGCAGCCGGCCTTGGCCATCTGATCCTCATCCGGCCCACCGGTCACCGACAGAAAACCGCCCTCGCTCTGGATCAGCAGGTCGTAGGCTTTTTTCTTTTCATAAGGACCGCCCTCGCCATAACCGGAGATGTCGCAGATGATCAGCCGCGGGAAGCGCTCATGCAGTGCTTCGAAGGACAAGCCCATGCGCGCCGCAGCGCCGGGCGCGAGGTTTTGCACCAAGACGTCGGCCTTGCCGAGCAGGGCCAGAAGAATATCGCCTGCCTGGTCCTGCTTGAGGTCCAGGGTCAGGCTTTCCTTGGAGCGATTGGTCCAGACGAAGTGCGAGGCCAGGCCACGCACGCGCTCGTCGTAACCGCGAGCGAAATCGCCGCTGCCAGGGCGCTCGATCTTCACCACCCGTGCCCCCAGATCCGCCAGTTGCCGGGTGCAGAAAGGCGCGGCAATCGCGTGTTCGAGACTGATCACGGTAATCCCGTCCAGGGGACGTGGGTTTTGTCGGGTTGTCATGTTCGGTGTACCTCAGTTCTGTAGGAGCGCGCTTGCCCGCGATCGGCCGGGAACCGGTCGTAATCGTTGGGACGGAATGAACGTCCTCCGGCCGTTATCGCGGGCAAGCGCGCTCCTACAAGGATCTAGATCAAATCGTTCAGTTCTCTGGCATCCCGCAGTTGCCAGACCTTTTCGATCAGCGCGTTGCCCTGTTCCGGCGTGCGTGCGCCGGAGAACGCCAACAGGCGCTGGAATTTGTCTTCCAGTTCAGGGCGCGACAGGGTGTTGCCCGGATCGCCCTTGGGTTCGTCGATGGCCCCTGTCAGCGTGCGGCCGTCGGTGGTGGTGACCACCACGCGGCCCAGCCAGCGCGCGGGATAAGCGCTGTCGACTTCGCTGTCCAGTACCATGCTGACTTTCTCGCGGAACGCCGCCACCGCCGGATCGGTCAGGGCCAGTTCCTGAAATTCGATCAACTGCGCGCTGCCGTGCACCGCAATCAAACCGAGCACCGCGCCCATGGAAAACTTGGCTTGATGTACGGTCTGCGGCACCACGACCCGACCGAGAACGTCGATAGCCGCCTGATGCACGTGGGTAGTGACCTGCGCGATCTGATCATGGGTCAAGCCTTCGCGCTGCATCAGGTGCAGCAAAGCATCGGCGGCCGGGTGGGTGTGGCGGCACGAAGCGTGGAACTTGAACGAGGTTTCGATCAGCGCCCAGCGGCTGCCCAAACGGTCGGACAACTTGCTCGGGTCGGCATCGCTGGACATGCCCGCGGCCATGCCTTGGTCGCCTTCAAGGATATTGCGTGCACCGGTCAGGCCGTCGAGGGTCATGTAGGCCGCGAGCAGGCCATCGGCAGCGGCTTTGGCGGTGTGCAGTTGTTTCGAGTCGGCCGCGTCGCGCAAAAACTCCCAGAGCCCGGCGGCCTGGGTGCCGGCATTGCCGAGCAGGTTGATGAATTGCTCTTTGTCGAAGCCCAGCAATTTGCCGACCGCGACGGCTGCCGCGAGGGTGCCGACCGTGGCCGTGGTATGGAAAATCCGATAGTGAGAACGGCCCATGAATTCGCCGATGCGAATCCCGGCTTCATAGCCCGCCACCGACGCCAGCAGCAGATCGCGACCGGATTTTCCCAGATCCTGAGCCGCCGCCAGCACGGCGGGAAACACCACCGTGGCCGGGTGCAGCACCGAGCTGTTGTGCAGGTCATCCTGCTCCACCAGATGCGAGGACGCGGCGTTGACCAGCGCGGCGAAGTACGCCGAGGTGCCACGGCCATTGACCAGGATCTTCGCCGGGCCATTACCTGGCCCCATGCGCAGCGCATAACGCTCGAACAGCGGGATCGGATGTGACCCCTGGCTGGCCAGCGCCGAGCCGAGCCAGTCGAGGAACAGGTCTTCAGTGCGGTCGAGAACGGCGTCCGGCACCTGTTCGTAGTTCAGGTCGGCCAGGAAACCGGCCAGTGCTTGGGTATGGCTCATGATCGGCTCCTCAGAAACTGCGTGGCAGTTCGAGCAAGTGCTCGGCGACGTACGAAAGAATCAGGTTGGTGGAGATCGGCGCGACCTGGTACAGACGGGTTTCGCGGAACTTGCGCTCGATGTCGTATTCGCAGGCGAAGCCAAAACCGCCATGGGTTTGCAGGCAGGCATTGGCTGCTTCCCAGGACGCCTTGGCCGCCAGGTATTTCGCCATATTGGCGCTGGCCCCGGCGTTCTTGCCGCTGTCGTATTCCTCGCAGGCGCGCCAGCGCATCAGGTCAGCAGCCTCGATTTCGATATGGGCTTCGGCGATGGGGAACTGCACGCCCTGGTTCTGCCCGATGGGCCGGCCGAACACCACCCGATCACGGGCGTAGGCACTGGCTTTTTCGATGAACCAACGGCCGTCGCCGATGCATTCGGCGGCGATCAGCGTGCGCTCGGCATTGAGGCCGTCGAGGATGTATTTGAAGCCTTTACCCTCTTCACCGATCAGGCTGCTGGCGGGCAGCTCCAGGTTGTCGAAGAACAGCTCGTTGGTCTCGTGATTGACCATATTGGCGATGGGCTGGACCGTCAGGCCGTTGCCGATGGCCTCGCGCAGGTCGACCAGGAAGATCGACATGCCTTCGGATTTTTTCTGCACCTCAGCCAATGGTGTGGTGCGCGCCAGCAGGATCATCAGGTCGGAATGCTGAATCCGCGAGATCCACACCTTCTGCCCATTGATCACGTACTTGTCGCCCTGCTTCACCGCCGTGGTCTTGATCTTGGTGGTGTCGGTGCCGGTGGTGGGCTCGGTCACAGCCATCGATTGCAGGCGCAATTCGCCCGCGGCGATCTTCGGCAGGTAATAGCTTTTCTGCGCTTCACTGCCGTGCCGCAGCAGGGTGAACATGTTGTACATCTGGCCGTGCACGGTGCCGGAGTTGCCGCCACAGCGGTTCACTTCTTCAAGGATTACTGACGCTTCGGCCAGACCCAGGCCGGAGCCGCCGTATTCAGTGGGGATCATCGCCGCCAGCCAGCCGGCATCGGTCAGGGCCTTGACGAAGGCCTCAGGAAAACCCTTTTGTTCATCGATCTGGCGCCAGTAAGCGGCATCGAATTCGGCGCACAGGGCACGCACGCCTTCGCGGATGGCATTGAGTTCTTCGTTGTCGTTGGGGTTCATCGATCGGCTCTCATGGGTCCGCCAGCAGATTTAATCGGCCAGCGGGTCTAGCAAATGGTTTGCTCAAGGATGGGAGGCGCTGCTTTCAGTCGAACAGGACTTCAGCGCTCTGGGCGATACCGGCGTCATTGCCAGCCCACAATTGCGCTTTGCCCGGTTGCAGAATGCGGCCACCGACGCTGAACGGTTGCGGGGCAATCAACGGTCGTACGCCGCGGTAGGCGAAATGCCGCAGGCGCGCTTGCGGATTGGCCCGGCAAAAAGCGCGCAGGCTCAGCGTGGCGATCATCGGGCCGTGCACCACCAGCCCGGCATAGCCTTCGGTGCCGGTGACGTAGGGGTAGTCGTAGTGAATGCGGTGGCCGTTGAAGGTCACGGCGGAGTAACGGAACAACAGGGTCGACGTCGGTGCGATGGTTTCGCTCCATTCGCCCTCCTCCAGCGCCTGGCCACTGCTGTGCTTGGGTGGATTGGGCTCGCGGTAAACGATGTCCTGCTCTTCGCGGATCGCCAGGCGACCGTCCTGGGAATAGTCGTGGCGCACGGTGACGAACAACAACGCGCCGGTGCGGCCGATCTTTTCTTCTATATGGGTGATGGTCGAAAGCCGGTGGGCATCGGCGCCGACCCGTAGCGGTTCAAGGAACTCGATACGACCACCGGCCCACATGCGGTTGCGGTTATCGGCCGGGGGCAAGAAGCCACCGCGTGCCGGATGACCGTCAGTACCAAGCAGGGATTCAGCCAGCGGCTCCTGAAAGAAGCACCATTGCCAGAGCGGCGGCAGGGCCGCGCCGTGAGCAGGAGCCTCTTCGCCGAAGGTCGCAGCGATGCGCTTGATCAAGTTACGACTCAGTTGATCCTGGGCCTCTTCGGTGCGTCCAAGCCAGGCACTGAAATCTGAAGCACTCATGCGGGTTCCCCCTTGCCAGTTGTTGTTATGGGGGGATCATGCAAGGCGCTCGGCATTCTGAGAATTTGCATTTTCGTAAGCCCGCGTTCATATATGCTGAACGCTCACGGCATCTCTGGAGACGACTATGCACTTCGATCTGGCCGACTTGCGCCTGTTCATCCACATTGGCGAATCGCCGAGCCTGACCCAGGGCGCCCGACGTGCGTTTCTGTCACCGGCGGCCGCCAGCGCCCGGATCAAGGCCCTGGAAAGCCAACTCGATACCCGCCTGCTGTACCGCGACAGCCGTGGCGTGGAGTTGACGCCTGCGGGTCAGCGCTTGCTCAAGCACGCGCGGCTGATCATGCGCCAGGTGGATTACCTGAAGTCTGAATTCACCAGTTACGGCACCGATTCGGCCGGGCACATCCGGATCTTCGCCAACACCACGGCGGTGACCGAGTTTCTGCCGGAAGTGCTGGCAGGCTTTCTGGCGAAACGGCCTGGGGTGACCGTCGATCTGCAAGAGCGCCTGTCGCGGGATATCGTGCGGGGCGTGCTCGATGGCAGTACCGATATGGGCATCATTGCCGGCCCGGTGGAAGCCGCCGGTTTGCAGGTGATGCACTTCAGCACCGACCGTCTGGTATTGGCTGTACCGGTGGGGCACGCACTTGCCGGGCCGAAACCGGTGACCCTCAAACAGACCCTGGCCTTCCAGCATATCGGCCTGCACGAAGGCAGCACGCTGCTGAGTTTTCTTCGTGATCATGTGGAGCGGCTGGGGCTGAACCTGTCGTTGCGGATTCAGATGTCCAGCTTCGAGGCCATCTGCCGGATGGTCGAAGCCGGCGTGGGCATCGGCATCATCCCGGAGTCTGCCGCCGTTCGGCACCGCCGCACCATGGAGCTGGCAATCGTCGAACTTGACGAACCCTGGGCAATTCGCGAGCGCAGTATTCTGGTTCGCGAACTGGACGCTCTGCCGGGCACCGTGCGCGCATTGATTGCGACCTTGATGCCGAAGACGGCCGAGGAGCACATTCTGTAGGAGCTGACTTGTCTGCGATCGGCTGCGAAGCAGTCGTAAATGGGCTGGACACGATATCGCTGGAAGGTCCTTCGGCCCTTATCGCAGACAAGTCAGCTCCTACAGGGTTCTGGGGCTCGTCGGCAATTCGAAGCAGAACGTCGCGCCTTTACCCGGTGCTGATACCAGCTGAATCTCGCAGCCATGCAGCTGCAGAATGCGGCGCACGATCAGCAGACCCAGCCCCCCGGAGCGACGGTCACCCGCCTGGCTGAATGGACGCCGGAACAGGCTTTCCAACAGTTGCTCGGGAATACCCGGCCCGGTATCGCTCACTGTGACGATCACCTTGTCAGCCTCATACTTGAGCGCCACCTCAATGGTGCCGCCCGATGGCGTATGCCGGATCGCATTGTCGATCAGGTTCGTCAGCACCCGCTCGATCAAGCCCAGGTCGGCCGAGACCATGGACGACGAGCGCGGCAATACCGCCACCAGCCGCGACTGTTTTTCCTCGGCCATCAGTTCGAACTTCTGAAAGACGTCCTGTATCAGGTCGGTGAGCGAAAAGTCTTCGATGAGCAACTGAACAGCGCCATGCTCAAGCCTGGCCAACTCGAACAAGGCCTGCGCCAGTTGGCGCACGGTGTTGCTCTGCGCCAGCGCCACGGCGAGATAGCGCTGACGTTCGGTTTCGCTGAGCGCCGCGCCCTTGAACGACAGTGTTTCCAGATAACCATGCAGCGATGCCAGAGGCGTGCGCAAGTCATGGGAGATATTCGCCACCAGTTCGCGCCGGTCCTGGTCCAGTTGCGTCAGGGTGCGCCATTGCTCGGCAATCCGGGCCGCCATCTGGGCAAAGCTGGCCTCCAGCACGGCGATCTCGTCGCGCCGACTGGCCTCGGCTGTCGGCACCAGCGGCAAGGTAACCGGCTCGGCTTCGGTATCGAAGTCGCGCATGGTGTCGGTCAGCCGCCGCAATGGCCGGGTAATCAGCCGGAAAGCCATCAACCCGGCCACCAGGCCAAGCAGCGCGACCAGCGCCATGGACCACAACGTCGTGCGCAACACCGAACTGGCGGCTACCTGAGCAGCAAGTCGGTCGTGCGCCTCGCCCAACAGCACCACGTAGATGTAGCCGAGATCATGGTCGCCAACATGCAACGCGGCGACGCTGAAGACCTTTTGCCCGTCGACACTGCGCGGATCGTCGCCGAGGATCGGCAGCGGCTGTCCTTCCAGCAGGCTATGAAGGGGTTTGAGGTCGACGCGATCGCGCTTCAAGTGACCGGCCGGCGCATCATCACCGGTGATGTGCCCGGCGCTATCGAGCAGATAAACTTCGACGCTGGGGTTGACGTTCATCAGCTTGCTGAACAGCACGCGGATGTCCTCAATCTTGAGATTGCCGGCGCCGATCATGTTGTTATCCCGGGCGATACTCTCGGCCAACCCAAGCGACAAGCCTTGCACCACCTCTTTTTCATGCAGGTCGTTAGCGCGGATCTGCAGCCAGGCCGAAGCCCCGCAACACGCGAGCAACAAGATCGCGAACGCCACGGACAGGCGCTGTAACAGCGTCAGGTTCATTCAGGGTGCCTCACGCGGTCCCGGCGAAAACCGATAGCCCAGCCCCCAAACGGTCAGGATGCGGCTCGGCTCCGCCGGATCGACTTCGACTTTGGCCCGCAGGCGATTGATGTGGGTGTTGACGGTATGCTCATAGCCATCGTGCTTGTAGCCCCACACCTGGTTGAGCAAATCCATGCGGGAAAAGACCTTCCCGGGGTTTTTGACAAAGAAATACAACAGGTCGAACTCACGCGGGGTGAGTTCGAGGTATTTGCCATCGACCTCTGCCTGGCGCGTCACCGGGTCGAGGGACAGCCCGTTAAGCTCGATCTTGCCGGCGACGGCTCTCAGGTTTTTTTCCAGGGCATCCACCCTGCGCAACAGCGCCTTGACCCGCGCCACCAGCTCCAGCATCGAAAACGGCTTGGCCAGATAATCGTCGGCGCCAAGTTCGAGCCCGAGTACTCGATGCATCTCGCTGGAACGGGCGCTGGTGATGATGATCGGCGTGTAGCGCGCCATGGCACGCGCCTGTCGGCAGATTTCCAGACCGTCCACGCCCGGCAGCATCAAGTCCAGAATCAGGGCATCCCAGCCGCCCTGCTCAAGTTGTGCCAGCCCCGTATTGCCGTCGGCGCAATGGGTCACGGCATAGCCCTCGTCCTGCAGATGCAGGCGCAGCAAGCCCGCGAGGTTCATGTCATCTTCGACGATCAATACGCGCTTGGGCACATCCATTATCAGCCTTCTGCAGTGAGTTGCTCCGGCGCACGGAAGATGCACCAGGACGCTCATTGTGCAAGATTCCAGCGAGTCCATTCATCACAATTAATTTAACTTTGCGTGAGGACTTGGCGACTGTCTGCGCAAAACAATGACGGCACGCTAACTCCCTCCAAGTGAACACTATGATAACCAGACGGTGGTTTGTTTTTTACGGCAGTGCTTGCACCGCCCTGGCGGCAACAGGACTGCTCAACTGGCGCGCCCTGGCCGCGACACCTGCCATGCCGACCGGCTCTGGTGAAGTCTTCGAGGTGACCCACACCGAAGCTGAGTGGCGCGTACTGCTCACGCCCAGCCAATTCGAGGTGCTGCGTGAAAGTGGTACCGAACGCCCCGGCAGCAGCCCGCTCAACAATGAACATCGCACAGGTCGTTTTGCCTGTGCCGGTTGCCAGCTCCCGTTGTTTTCTTCCAGCACCAAGTTCGACAGTCACACGGGCTGGCCAAGCTTCACCGCCCCGCTCGAGCATGCCGTCGCGGAAAGCCGTGACACTTCGCTTGGGGTTGACCGCACCGAAGTGCACTGCCGGCGTTGCGGTGGCCATCTCGGCCACGTATTCGATGACGGTCCCGCACCGACCGGACTGCGCTACTGCATGAACGGCGTCGCCTTGACGTTCACTCCAGGTCAGGCCTGAAAAAGGATTCTCCGCCATGTTATTGATCATTTTGTCGTACCTGGGGGGTGTGCTGACCATTCTCAGCCCCTGCATTCTGCCCGTGCTGCCGTTCGTTTTCGCCCGCTCCGGTGAACCGTTCCGGCGCAGTGGGTTGCCACTGTTGTGTGGCATGGCGTTGACCTTCGCTGCGGTCGCCACCCTGGCGGCCATCGGGGGTGGCTGGGTGGTGCAGGCCAACCAATATGGACGCTGGCTGGCCATTGCGCTGATGGCGTTCTTTGGCGTGACCCTGCTGTTCCCGCATTTGGCTGATCGCTTGACCCGTCCGCTGGTGTCGATGGGTGATCGTCTGTCCAACTCGGCACGCACCGCGCAGGGTACGTCCAGCGTCAAGTCCTCGTTTTTGCTGGGGGTTGCCACGGGGCTGTTGTGGGCGCCCTGCGCCGGGCCGATCCTCGGTCTGGTGCTGACCGGCGCGGCCTTGCACGGTGCCAGTGTCGGCACGACCTTGCTGCTGCTGGCCTACGCCGCCGGGGCTGCTACGTCGCTGGCGCTTGCCCTGCTGATTGGCGGCAAATTGTTCACGGCGATGAAGCGTTCGCTAGGCGCTGGCGAATGGCTGCGTCGCGGTCTGGGCGCGGCGATGCTCTGCGGTGTCGCGGCGATCGCACTGGGCCTCGATACGGGCCTGCTGACCAAAGTCTCCACCGTGGCAACCGCCGGGCTTGAACAAAGGCTGCTGGATAGGTTCTCGCCCGCCGCACCACCAGTCGCCGTCGTCGCGCCTGAGGCTCAAGCCCCCTCTCATGAAACGAGCGACAGCATGATGAAGGTGGGCCTGAACAACGTCGCCCGTTCACCGCTGAACTTGCCCGTCGAAGGCGCGTTGCCCGACCTCTCCGGCGCGGTCAAATGGCTGAACTCTGCACCGCTGACCGCCGCAGACCTGAAGGGCAAGGTCGTGCTCGTCGATTTCTGGACCTACTCATGCATCAACTGCCTGCGCAGCCTGCCTTACGTCAACGCCTGGGCGAAGAAATACCATGATCAGGGTCTGGTGGTGATCGGCGTGCATGCGCCTGAGTTTGCCTTTGAGCGGGACTTCGACAATGTGCGCAAGGCGGTACATGATCTGGGCATCAACTACCCGGTTGCCCTCGACAACGACTTCGCCATCTGGCGCGCCTTCAACAATCAATATTGGCCTGCGCACTACTTCATCGACGCGCAGGGACAGATTCGCTACCACCACTTTGGCGAGGGCGATTACGCGCAATCAGAGCAAGTGATCCAGCAATTACTGAGCGAAGCCGGCCACAACAACGTTTCCAAAGACGTGGTCATCGCCGACGCTCAAGGCGTCCAGCAAAGTGCGGATGCTGCCGAGGTGGGCTCGCCTGAAACCTATCTGGGTTACCAACGTGCGGAGAACTTCGCGTCGGCTGGCGATCAGGTGACCGACAAGGCCCACACCTACGCCGCCCCGGTGCAACCAACCCTGAACCAATGGGGCCTGGCCGGCCAATGGACCGCCAAACCCGAGCAGGTGATCCTTGAACATGCGCCCGGCCGTATCGTCTATCGCTTTCATGCGCGGGACCTGCATCTGGTCCTCGGCCCCGGACCGAACGGCAAACCCGTACGCTTTCGGGTCAGCATCGATGGCGCCGCACCCGGCAAAGATCATGGCACCGACATATCCCCCAATGGTGACGGTACGGTGACAGCGCAGCGCCTTTACCAGTTGGTGCGCCAGACCGGTCCCGTTACCGATCGCACCTTTGATATTGAATTCCTGGACCCCGGCGTACAGGCCTATGCGTTCACGTTCGGTTGATCACGACACTTCAGGCAGTTGAAAGTGAGGATGAAAGACATGAGTACCTACAGATTTGGTAAACCTAAATTGAGCTTGGCGCTGAGTTGCGCGGGCGCAGTCGCGTTGATGGTGGGGTTATCGCTCCAATCAGCGTGCTCGGCCGAAAAGGCCGTCGCCATCGCCCCGCCCACCCTGGATGAGCCCGCCGGCACCGCCCATAGCGAGGTGGCCGTATTCGCCGGTGGGTGTTTCTGGGGGGTTCAAGGTGTGTTCCAGCATGTGCGCGGCGTAGAGAACGCGGTGTCCGGTTACGCGGGCGGCGCGGCGAACACGGCAGAATACGAACAGGTCGGATCTGGCGACACCGGGCACGCGGAGTCGGTACAGATCACCTACGACCCGACGACAGTCAGCTACGGGCGTCTGCTGCAAGTCTTCTTCTCGGTGGCCCACAACCCGACCGAACTGAACAGGCAAGGACCTGACAGCGGCACACAATATCGGTCGGCGATTTTCCCGCAGAACCCACTGCAGGAAAAAATCGCCAAGGCGTACATCGCGCAACTCGACGGGTCCAAGGTATTCAACGCACCGATTGTCACCCGGATTGAAGACAACAAGCGCTTCTACCCCGCCGAGGACTACCACCAGAACTACTTGACCCTGCACCCGAGCAGCCCCTACATCGCCATCAACGACCTGCCGAAAGTGGAGAACCTCAAGCAGATGGAACCAGCCCTTTATCGCGCTGATCCGGTGCTTGTGGGTAAATGATCACTCAGAGTCTGTAGGAGCTGACTTGTCTGCGAAGACCATACGGCGCGATCTGTCAGGCACACCGCGTTGAATGGCCTTCGCAGACAAGTCAGCTCCTACAGGGGATCGGTGCCCGACTTAAAATTTATATCTTATTTTTCAATGATTTACAGGCTTCTTGATGAGAGCGAATTTGTTTTGCGAACGGCCTGACACAACCAACCCTCAGATCCACACATCATTCTGCGCCGTCCTGTCGCCGCCCTCGGCCCCGGTATTGAGCACGCCGGTTGGCTCGATCAGCATCAGTTTCACTTCATGTTCGGCGTAGGGTTTGTGCTCGACACCCTTGCGCACGACATACAGTTCGCCAGCCGACAGCAGCACCGCGCCATCACGAAAATCGATACGCAACTGGCCGTCCAGGACGATGAATGTCTCATCGGTATCGGCGTGAGAATGCCAAACAAAATCGCCCTGAATTTTCACCACCTTGAATTGGTAATCGTTCATATGCGCAACGACTTTGGGCGTCCAGTGCTCACTGAACAGACTGAGCTTTTCAGCAAGATTGATGGCTTTATACGGGGTCTGGCTGGAGGGTTCCGTGTGCATGGCGATGCTTCCCAAGGTCAATGAACCCTGAGCCTAAGAGGTCGAGATTGGCCTCGTCTTGTACGATCTTGCAGCCTTGAGCCGATTGCGACGCCCGCTATCGAGCACCAAGCATCTTCAACCAGCGCCCCGGTGAAATGCCGTAGGCCCTGACGAAATGCCGAGTCATATGGCTTTGATCGGAGAACCCGGCTATCGCCGCTGCATCGGTCAGCGAATGGCCCTGAGTCATCACGCGCCGAACCTGATCGAGACGGCGCAGGGTCAGGTAACGGTAGGGACTGGTGCCAAACAGCGCACGAAAATCCCGCGACAGGCGCCAGCGATCCCGCCCGCTCACTGCCTCCAACTCGCTGAGGGTGACGTTGTGTTGCCATGAAGCCAGAAGAAATTCACGCGCCTTTTGCGCGGCCGGATAATCCGCGATTTGCCTGGCCGTGCGCACGCCCGACGCGGCTTGCAGCGCCGTGGCCAGGTCGAACAAGGCATCGTCCATTTCCAGCGGATCGATCGCGCTGGCCATGTCCTGAAGCAAGACCTGAGTCGCCGCGAAAAGACCCGGATCGCCGCTGATCCCGCCCTTGATAAAGGGCAACGGTTTGCCCCCCAGCACCTGCTGCAGGTGGGCCGGCTCGAGATAAAACATCCGGTAGTGAAAACCATCCTTGGTGCCGGCGTGTCCGTCATGGGGCTCATCGGGATGCAACACCATGGTCCGGCCAGGCAAGCTGTGCTGCAGGCTTTTGCCGTAATTGAAGCTTTGCACACCGGACAAGGTCCGGCCGATGGCGTAGGTATCGTGCCGATGCATCTCATAGCCATGGCCGTGAAAGAAAGCTTCAATCCGCTCCAGCTTTGGCGACTGTGTGGCGCGCAGCACCCAGTCTTTTCCCGCCACTACGGATGAATCGCCGATTGTGTGTTTACCCATGGTGAAGACTCAGGATCGAAGGTACGAATGGCACTACTGATAACACGTTCTTGATTTACTTTGCCAAAGCTCGCGTTTTTGTGATTTACGTCGAACAGCTGCTTGCGCAAAATACCAACCCATCGACTGACGCCCCCCGGCGCGGAACTGCCATGCCGACGTTACTTTTCTCGCGCCTCAAAGCCCGACGGTTAATCCTGCTGCTTATGGCGCTGGTAATCGTCGGTCTACCGGTGAGCTGCGCAGCGCTCAAGCACGAAGAACGCACGCTACTGTTCCAGATCGAGCCAGGCATCGCCAGTTGGTACCACGGCTTGCCCGCCGACGTTCAAGAGTTCGAACTCAAGGCGCCGACGTTCGGCGATTCGCAAAACATTCATGCCTGGTGGTGGCCGGCGGCTCAAGCCGATGCGCCAGCGGTGTTGTACCTGCACGGGACACGCTGGAACCTGACCGGCCAGTTTTTCCGCATCGAGCAATTGCGCGCAATGGGCTTTTCGGTGCTGGCCATCGACTACAGGGGCTTCGGTCAGAGCCAGGGGCCGCTGCCGTCGGAGACCACAGTGTACGAAGATGCGCGCATCGCCTGGGCGCGCCTGAAGGTCCTGCAACCCGAGGCCAATAAACGCCTGATCTATGGCCATTCGCTGGGCGGCGCAGTGGCGATTGATCTCGCCGCCGAACTGGGTCGCGACGCTGAACGTGATGGCGGCAAAAAGCAGGCGCGGGGCCTGATTATCGAATCGACCTTCACCACCCTGGCCGATGTGGCGACGGCTGTCGCCAAAACGTCGTTGCCGGTGCGCTGGCTGTTGTCGCAGAAGTTCGACTCCATCGACAAAATCGCCGACATTCACATGCCGCTGCTGATCGTGCACGGCACGGACGATCCCTATGTGCCCTCTCGCTTCAGTGAAGAGCTGTATCAGGCGGCGCAAGAGCCAAAACGCTTGCTGCTGGTCCCAGGCGGCACGCATAACAACAGCATGAATCTCGGCCGCGAAGCGTATAGCCAGGCGATTGAAGCGCTGCTGAAGTCCGGTAGCCCGTCGGTCAATGCTGCGCTCCCGATATCGAAACCTTCAGTGCCCAGCCAGAACACTGCGGCTGGGTAGCGCACCGCTCGTCGACTCCTTGTCTTTGTCACCACAACCTGTCGATCTACACGTCGGTCAAACGACTACAAGGTAGATACATGACTGCCGCCGTGGCGCAGGCAACCGCCCGCGCACCCTCGACAAGGCAACGTCAAGCAGAAGGAGAACACCTTATGAGTACCAGTTCTGTCAGACAAGCGAACGTGGAACAGCCTAACGTCGTGTCGCGCGAAGAATGGCTGGCGGCGCGCAAACAGCACCTGCTCCACGAAAAAGCCTTCACTCATCAGCGCGACCAACTCAGCGCCGAGCGTCGCGCCCTGCCCTGGGTCAAGGTCGACAAGGTGTATCGGTTCGAAGGCCCGAATGGCAAACAGCCCCTTGCCGAACTGTTTGGCCACAACAGCCAACTGGTCATCTACCACTTTATGTTCGGTCCTGGCTGGAAGGAAGGTTGCCATGGCTGCTCATTCCTGGCCGACCACTTCGATGGTGCCAACCTGCACCTG
Organism: Pseudomonas sp. ASL3; assembly: GCF_056680425.1. Taxonomy (NCBI): domain Bacteria; kingdom Pseudomonadati; phylum Pseudomonadota; class Gammaproteobacteria; order Pseudomonadales; family Pseudomonadaceae; genus Pseudomonas; species Pseudomonas sp. ASL3. Next base: position 3,359,427 of record NZ_CM155281.1, read on the forward strand.
GCCCATCACGACGTCTCGCTGGTGGCAGTTTCCCATGCACCATGGCCTGAATTCCTGGCGTTCAAACGCCGCATGGGCTGGACGTTCAACTGGGTGTCGTCGGCAGGTAGCGATTTCAATGACGACTTCCAGGTCTCGCCCACGCGCGAGCAGATCGACGCTGGCAACGTCATCTACAACTACGAGACCAGCAAGGATCCCGGCGAGGAAATGCCCGGCCTGAGCGTGTTCTACAAGGATGCCTCCGGTGAGATTTTCCACACCTATTCAACCTATGCCCGGGGCCTGGACATGCTGGTCGGCGCTTACAACTTCCTCGACCTCACGCCCAAAGGTCGCAACGAGGAAGGCAACATGGACTGGGTGCGGCATCACGACCGCTATGAAGGCGTAGCGGCCGACAGCGATTCCGGTTGCTGCGGAGCCGATGCACCTGCGCCCTAACGCTTTATGGACCAGGCTCAACAGCCGCCTCGATTTGCAGGAGCTGCCGAAGGCTGCGATAAGGTTCCGGCACCGCGTCGCGGTTGATCGCAGCCTTCGGCAGCTCCTGCAGGGGATTTAGAACATCACATCAATACATACAACAGCACGATATTGACCACCAGCATCGCCAGTGCCGTGGGTATCTGGGCTTTGATCACCGCGTAACACCTGGATAAATACCTCGATCGGCTCTGTAAAGCTCGGGTAAAGCTCGTTCCCTTCTGCGGCTTTTTGGATTAATTATTATTAATCGCATTCAGATAGCGTGGGGATTCATCATGAGCAACATTCAAATCTGCATGTTTGCCTTGATCTCCATTGCCGTGCTCGGGGCCGTCAATTTCTATTTTGATTTCCTCCGTACCGGCAAGGTCAAAAAGGATAAATAGGCGCGCAGGTTCAGCTCAGGAAAGGCAAAACCTCGGCCAGCAGCAACCCCGGCTGCATTACCGCCTATCGGCAGGCGATACATGATGCGATGGGCTCTACTTCACTCAAGCAGGCGAATACGCTCGTCAGCCACATCAGGGTGATCGACTCTGCCGAACATAAGCTGCCATTCATCGCAGGCCTGAGCCCCACATGGAACTACACATCGTCATCGAGGGAAAGAAAGCGCTGGCCCAGCAGCTTTATCAGCAACTGCGTGAAGGGATTGAAAGTGGACAACTGGGCCCTGGCATACAACTGCCGCCAACACGGCTGCTGGCCGAGCAATTGGGGGTCTCGCGCAAGACCGTTGCCGAGGCGTACAACCGCCTGACCTACGACAATCTGTTGTCCGGCCGGGTTGGCGTCGGCACCTTCATCAACACCAGGATCCCCCGGCAGCAACCCGGTCTGAGCGAGTCGGAGCTGGCCAGTGCAACGGTGGTCGAACAGTGGCGCGGCCGGTATTCGCCATTGACTCACCACGGCGAGCAACCCGCCCTGCGTTTCGAGTTCCTCGGCGGTACGCCCGCCAGCAACCTGTTTCCCCATGATGAATGGCGGCGCTGCATTCTGTTTGCGCTGCGCCAGACCAGCCGTTCGCGCGGGCTGTACAACCAGCCGGAAGGCTTGCTCGAACTGCGTAGAGGAATCGCCCGGCATGTAGCGTTCTCACGGGGTGTGCGTTGTGTGGAGGACGATGTGGTGATCACCAGCGGTGCCCAGCAGGCGCTGGACCTGATCTCGCGAGTGTTGATCGAACCGGGTTGCCTGGTGGCCATGGAAGAACCCGGCTACCCACCCGCACGCCTGTTGTTCTCCGCTCAAGGCGCCCGGGTCACCGGGGTGCCCGTGGACGAGCAAGGCATTCGCAGTGAGCTTATCCCCGATGGCACGCGGTTGATTTATGTCACCCCGTCTCATCAGTTTCCGCTCGGCATGCCCATGAGCGTTGCTCGTCGCAAGGCCTTGCTGGCCCGGGCTCGGGAACTGGGTGCGATCATCATCGAAGACGATTACGACAGCGAATTCCGCTATGAAGGTCGCCCTACCGACTCCCTGCAAAGCATGGACAGCCAAGGCGTGGTCGCCTACATCGGGACCTTTTCAAAATCGCTGCTGCCCGAGTTGCGCCTGGGCTACGCCGTGTTACCCCCCGCGATCCTGAAAGCGGTCAGCATTGCCAAGCGCCTTTCCGACTGGCATACCGCGACCTTCACCCAATGGGCGCTGGCCAAGTTCATCAACGAGGGCTATTTGCTCAAACATATCCGCCGCTGCCATGAGGTCTATGCCAACCGACGCGAGCGGATTCTGGCGCGCCTCAATGGCGACTTGAGCCCGTGGTTCGAACCGTTGCCGTCGAACGCCGGGATTCATCTGGCCGTGAGTTGTAAAGTGACCGTCGATATTCCGTTGCTGGTGGAGCGCGCCCGACGGGCCGGGATCGGTCTCTATTCACTCGCACCCTGCTATCACAACAGCGACCCGATTCAGGGCCTGCTGATTGGCTACGGCGCCATTGAAACGCTGGACATCGACCCGGCGCTGGACGGCGTGCGCGACATTCTCATACAGATGAATTGAATGGTCTTCGGCGCATTGGACCCGGTAATTTCCCCGAAATTCGTGTTTGATGGAAGCCGATCACTGATCAATTCCCCAGATGTATCGCATAAGCACTATTGGTTGGCGGGCAGACTCGAGAATCGATGACACTGCCCTCCTCCGCGGACCGTCACTGTTTCAGGCACTGTCCGCATCATCTCAAAGGACAGGGTCGAGTGAACATGACAGCGGACATTCTCAAACTGGCGGCTTTTTCGGATGGCGATCAGGGCGGCAACCCTGCCGGTGTCTGGATCGGCGCGGAGCTACCGGACGAAGCGACCATGCAACGGGTCGCTGCCGAGGTCGGCTTCTCCGAAACGGTATTCGCCGCACCCATCGATAACGGTTGGCGTGTGCGTTATTTCTCGCCACAGGCGGAGGTCGCCTTTTGCGGTCACGCCACCATCGCCCTCGGTGCAGCATTGGCCGGAATCCAGGGCGATGGCGTGTTCAACCTGACGCTCAACGACGCGCAGATCACGGTAGAAGGCCACCAGCAGGGTTCATTGGTTTCAGCCGCCTTGCAATCCCCTCCGACCCACAGCGCAGCGGTCAATCCGGCGTTGCTGAACGAGGTGCTGGCGCTATTCGGCTACAGTGAGGCTGATCTTGACCTGCGCATTCCACCAGCGCTGATCAATGGCGGCGCGCAGCACCTGGTGCTCGCGCTCGACAGTCGGGAAAAACTGCGCGACATGCGTTACGACTTCAACACCGGTCGCGAATTGATGGTTCGGGCCGGTCTGGTAACGATCCTGCTGGTTTACGCCGAGACCGAGCAACGCTTCCATACCCGCAACCCCTTTGCCTTCGGCGGCATCTACGAAGACCCGGCCACCGGCGCGGCAACGGCAGCGTTGGGCGGTTATCTCAGGGATATCGGCTGGCCCCACTCGGGCGTTATCGACATCGTGCAGGGCGAAGACATGGGCAGTCGCTCACGCCTGCGGGCTGAAATCTCGCCGACCATCGGCAGTTCGATCCGGGTCTCTGGCACGGCGCGCACGCTTTAAGCTGTACAGGCTCAGACCTTCAAGATGCGACCACTCACCGCCACACCCAGCAGCAACACGGCAACGATCAGGAAGGCCAGGTTCAGGCTGCTGGCGTGAGCGATGAAGCCAATGAGCGCCGGACCGGCAAGGATACCGGCGTAACCCAGCGTGGTGATGGCCGGGACGGCAACGTTTTCTGGCATGACCTTTTGTCGTCCGACGGCACTGTAAAGCACCGGAACAATGTTGGAACACCCGGCACCGACCAGCGCATAACCCAGCAACGCCGCTTCCCAGGCAGGGACCAGCGTGGCCAGTGCCAGCCCCGCCGCGGCGCACAGGCCACCGAGAATGATCACGCGATTGGCCCCGACCCGGCGAACGATGGCATCGCCAAAAAACCGGCCGAGGGTCATGGTCAGGGCGAACAGCGCATAGCCCAAACCAGCATAAGAAGGATCGACGTCGCGCATGGAGCTGAGGAACACCGCGCTCCAGTCGAGCATCGCGCCTTCAGTCAGGAACACGGTAAAGCACAGCAGACCGATAAACAGCACCACGCCATGGGGTACGGCAAACGCCGGGCCATCGCTTTCGCTGCCGTAGGTGAGGAAGTGCGGCGAGGCCCTGAGCAGGGCAATGACGATAAACGCAACCACCACCCACATCGCGATCAACGGCGAAGCGCCCGCACTGAGCAAACCGCTGACGCCCCCTGCGCCGATGATTCCACCCAGGCTGAACAGGCCATGAAAGCCCGACATCATGGTCTTGCCGCTGGCCCGCTCAACGATGATCGCCTGAATATTCACCGTGCAGTCCAGTGCGCCCATGCTTGCACCAAACAGAAACAGCGTCGCCACCAGCAACGGCAGGCTGGAGACCGCCGCCAGCAACGGCAGGCACAGACAGACCAATACGCTCGATACGACCAATACACGGCGACAACCGAACCGGGCAGCGAGTACCCCCGCCAGCGGCATGGCGATGATCGAGCCAACACCAAGACACAGCAGCAACAGACCGAGGGTGCCGTCATCCAGCCCGACACGGGCCTTGGCATAAGGCACCAACGGTGCCCACGCGGCGACGCCGAAACCGGCGATAAAAAACGCGATACGCGTGGAAAGCTGCTCCAGCCGTCCAGGGATAACCGGCGCAGCGATGTTGATGGAAGTCATGCAGCGTCCTTCGAAAACGTCAGGCGGGTCCGACCTGGCAATCGACGTAGCCTAACAAAGCTCGCGGCTTAACCAAATGTTTCGCGTCGGATCAACTACCGTTTTCGCAGGCAAGCTGAACTGGTCCCACAGAGGACCGCATACCTTCTGTGGGAGCAGGCTTGCCTGCGAATGGCTTGATGCGGTCTGACTGCCATCAGAGCAGATTCAAGCCACCCAAGGCGACTTGCGGATGATGTCGACAAAGTTCAGCGGCTTGAAGCCTGGCAATCGTCGCGGTGTCACGTTATCTGCCAAACGTCCGTCATATCCTGCCATGACGGATCGGCTAGACTGTGCGCCGCTTCTCTCAGGGTCAAAACCGGAGAGCCTCTTCATACAACAAGCTCCCTATAAAAACTTGAAACCACGCGAGGGTGTTGTGGCAAAAGGCGTTGTACTGTCGGTTCTGGCCTCGATCCTGTTCGGGGTCATGTATTTCTATACCTCGCTGCTGACGCCCTTGAGCGGTGAGGAGATCTTCGGCTGGCGGATGCTCCTGACCGTGCCATGCGCGACGCTGTTCATGCTCAGCAGCGGCGATTGGCAACTGACTCGCCAGATCGGCCGACGCCTGCGGCAAAAACCGGCCCTGCTGATCGGCATGCTGCTGTCTTCGGTGCTGCTGGGCGCGCAGCTCTTGCTGTTCATGTGGGCGCCCCTGCATGGCCGTAGCCTGGAAGTGTCGCTGGGGTACTTTCTGTTGCCGCTGACGATGGTCATCACTGGCCGCATCGCCTATGGCGAACACCTGTCACGCCTGCAAAAGATCGCCGCCTTTTGCGCCCTGATCGGGGTCGCCAACGAGCTGTATCGGGTCGGCAGTTTTTCATGGGAAACCCTGGTGGTGGCCCTCGGTTATCCGATCTATTTCGTACTGCGGCGCAGGCTGGGCAACGATAACCTCGGCGGGCTCTGGTTTGACATGGCCCTGCTGCTGCCCGCCGCGATCTGGTTCATCCAGAACGGCGACCCCAGCGCCGTCGCCGAACATCCACGGTTGTACCTGTTGATTCCGCTGCTGGGCGTGATCAGCGCTTCAGCACTGGTCAGTTACATCCTCGCCAGCCGCCTGCTGCCCTTCAGCCTGTTCGGCCTGCTCAGTTACGTCGAACCGGTGCTGCTGGTCGGCGTCGCCTTGCTGCTGGGGGAAAGCATCGGCCGCGATGAATGGCTGACGTACCTGCCGATCTGGACCGCAGTGCTGGTGCTGGTGTTTGAAGGCAGCAAGCACCTGTTGGCCCATCGCCGCAGGAACGTCTCGTAACGGGTAACTGCCGGAGCGCTGATCGGCTCCGGCATCCGCGTCAGAACAGCTTGATGGTGTAGCTCAGGATCAAACGATTTTCGTCGATGTCCGTGCGATAGTTGGAGCGCGCGGTGACGTTGCGGATGCGCACGCCAACATCTCTGAACGGGCCGCTCTGGATGACGTAGCCGATATCGAGATCACGTTCCCAGTCCTTGCCTTCGAAGCCCTGCCCGGTGTTGACGTTATCGCCCCTGATATAGCGCACGCCCGTGACCAGACCCGGCAGGCCGATGGCGGCGAAGTTGTAGTCGTCGCGCAATTGCCAGGAATGCTCCTTGGGGGCCGCGAACTCGTAAGTCGGTACTTCGTTACCCAGCGGCGAGATGTTGTCGCCGACGCGCAGAAAGCCGTCTTTGCCATTGATCGCCTGATAGCCAAGGTAAAGGGTATTACCCCCATGGGCGGCGGACATCAACGAGTAGAACGCGCGGTTGTCGAGGCTGCCGGCCTTGCTCTGACCATCATCCTGCGAATCATAGAACCCCAGGTTCACTCCCAGGTTCCAGCTGCCGAACGGCTCGACGTGCTTGAGGTTGTAGAAACGCTGCTGGTAGATGTCCTTGAGTTGCGCCTGCCAGATACCGACCGTGGTGCGCTTGTCGTTGAAGGTGTAATCGGCGCCGGCATAGTTGAAGCGGTCAGACGTGATATTGGCGATGCGCCGCGGGTTGATCGGGTCGTTGATCAGCGCGTACATCGGCTGGTCGTTGCTGGAATCGCGCAGGTTGGTGGAGCGCAACTGACCGGCATTCAGGGTCAAGCCATCAATGTCGGTGGAGACCACACTAGCGCCCTGATAGCTCGGCGGCAGCAAGCGAATATCGCTGAACGTCAGCACCGGCAGATTGGGTTGCAGCTCGCCGACCCGCAGCTCGGTCTTGGCCACTTTCATCTTCAACGTGCCACCCAGCTGACTGTATTCGTCGGCAGAACTGCCGTCGCTGTGCAGGGGCAGCAAGCCAGTCTTGACCCGATCCGGACTGCTGTCGAGTTTGATCCCCATCACGCCCTGGGCATCGACACCGAAACCCACTGGTCCCTCGGTGTATCCGGACTTCATGGTGAGAATGAAACCCTGCGCCCACTCCTCGGCCTTGGACTGTTTGTTGGGGCCGATGATGCCGGAGTAGTCGCGGCTGAAGTAATAGTTGCGCGCTTGCAGGGTTGCGGTCGAGTCCTTGAAGAATGCGCTTTCGTCTGCATGGGCCACATCGTAAAAACCACCGCCCACCGCGGCTGAAACCATCACGCCGATGACACTCTTATTATTTTTCATGCTGTCACTCTTGTTTTTATTAGAACAAACGATCCCCATGCCGCGGCGTGCGTTTGAAAACGCCGCAGCGGTCAGTCTGAAATCAATGGGGTGTTACCTGGCCTCGTCGACCAGGGTGTGGACGTCTATTTTGCGCATGGCAGGACTCTTTTATTGTTGTTATCAAGGCCTGCCAAGGGTAGGAACGCAGCGGTCAACGCAATATCCGTTTAGTGCAGACCTCTATCCGTTTCATGCGAAACGGCCAACTTATGCCAGATATGGATAGCGCTGCACCGATTAGAGAGGTGCGAACCGCTCCAGCTGCATCTCCTGAAGACGGCTCAGCGTGCGGCGGAAGGCGAAGGCCAGATAGCCTTCGTTGTACAACTGATCAAGCGGCACCTGCGCCTCCACATACAGCGGCACGTGACGGTCGTAGCATTCGTCCACCAGCGCGATGAAGCGCCGCACGCCATCGTCATGCACCGACAGCTGCGGCAGCTCGCGATCACCGGCGGCGACCTGCTCGGCCGCGTCTTCAGTGCCGCGAGCGATCTTGCCTTCGCGCTGTTTGGCGCTCAGCGCCGGCACTTCGCTGATCAGGATCACCGAGAAGCGATCGCACAAATCAATGAAGTCCATCGCCGCCAGCGGTTGCTCGCACACATCGGCATAGCGGCACCAAAGCACCTTTTCGCTTTGCTGCACCACGTTCACGCTGCGATGGCCGAAAGCGACCGGCTCGCTCGACACGGTTTGGCCCTCGCTCAGGTGCTTGAATACGTCGCCCAGAACACTGGGGCGATCCGGCTGATTGACCCAATAACGCTGATGCAACTGCCCCGGATGCAGGCGATGATCCTCGCCGCCATCGACCGTCACCACCTCCATGTAGCGGTTGATGGCGGCAATAGCCGGAACGAAACGCTGGCGATTGTAACCATCGGCATATAGCTGCTCCGGCGGCTGATTGGAAGTGGACACCAGCACCATGCCCTCCTCGAACATCACCTGCAGCAAGCCGCCCAGAATGATCGCGTCGCCAATGTCAGTGACGAACAGCTCATCGAAACACAACACCCGCACTTCCTGACTCAGCTCGCGGGCCAGCGCTCTTAACGGATTGGCAGTGCCGGTCAGATGGAACAGGCGAACATGCACCCAACGCATGAAGTGGTGGAAATGCTGACGCCGGGCCGGCAGGTTCAAGCTCTCGTAAAAGCGATCCATCAACCAGGTCTTGCCCCGCCCCACTGGCCCCCACAGATAAACACCCTTGACCGGTAGCCGGCCCTTGCCTTCATGCAGCGCCACGAAGCACTCCTGCAACATCCGCGCGGCATTCAACTCTGCGGCATCGGGTTTGAATCCTTGCTCATCAATAGCCTGTTGATAGGCCTCCAGTGGGGACACGACATTCATCAGGAAAAGTTACGCTCGTTGGGTCAAGTTGGGTTGCTGGCAGGCGTCAGATTGAAAACGCAGCCGCCGTTAAAGGCTGCCAGCATATAGAACATGAAGGCGAAACGTACCTCGGCCGACTGCCACGTAACCACCCACCCCCTGTCGAATTGCTCCAAAACGACACAATGTTGGCGCGGCCTTACCCTTCCTAGGCGCGAAACCAAAGCACGGCCATCCCTCACCGCACGTCTCTAACTCGGCACTTAACGCACCACCCCACCTATAAAGCTGACCAATGAATCAACTTTATGGCGCAGTTATTGCCTTATGGACGCGTCCCCCCAAAGCACTTGCCCATCGCGGTTGTGCGCCCGCTTGTTTTACGTGGAGTTTTCTATGCCGTTCTGGCGAAAAAGTATTCAGTGGCAGCTCACTTTGAGCATGGGCGCAGCGTTGGTGATCAGTAGCCTGATCGTGATCGCCATTTACGCCTTCGCCTTGAACCGGCTGACCGATCGTTATTTACTGCAACAGGCTATGCCCGCCAGCGTCGAGGCGATCCGCAATGATCTGGAGCGGCTACTCGCGTCCCCCCTGACCGCCGCCAGTGACATCGCCGACAACACTCTGGTCGCCGATTGGCTGAGCGCCGGCGAAGATCCCGCCCAGCAAGGATCCTTTGTGCGCTACCTGGCTAACATCCAGCAGCAACATAAGGCACTGATCACCTTTATCGTCGCCAAGGACAGCGGCCATTACTTCACCAACAAGGGTGTCGATCGGACCTTGCAACGCGGCGTGGCGGAGAACGGCTGGTTCTATAGCTTTCTCGACAGCGGCAAACAACGCTCACTGGACATCGACATCGACAGCAGTACCCGGGTGCCGACGCTGTTCATCAACCAGCGCATTGAAAGCAACGGCAAGGTCGTCGGCGTGGCAGGCCTGGGCTTCAGCATGAGTGCCTTGTCGGAGATGGTCCGCGACTTCCATTTCGGCAAGCAAGGTCAGGTGTATCTGGTCAGCCCTGACGGCAAGGTCAAGGTCCATCCCAACGCCGAATTCAATGATCGACAGTCCCTGGAACAATTGGTCGGTGCCGCGCCCGCCAAGTCACTGCTAAGCCTCGACGCCGGCACTACCCCGGTGGAGTTCGAGCGCAATGGCCAGGCGTATGTCGCCCTGGCCGAGCCGGTCAGTTCGCTGGGCTGGACCCTGGTCAGTGAAGTACCGCTCACGGAAGTCTATGGACCGGCCAAGGAAGCGCTGACCATCATTTCTGCCATCAGCCTGGCGGTGGTGCTGTGCTTCCTCGGCTTTGTGGTCTGGATCGCACGGGGCATCGTGCGGCCGATTCGTCAGGTGACCACGGCGCTGATCGATATCGGTGGCGGCGATGGTGACCTGACTCGCCGTCTGGATGATCACCGGGAAAACGAACTGGGCGATTTGGCCCGAGGGTTCAACCGCTTCATCGAAAGCTTGCGCCAGTTGATCGGCGACGCCTTGCATACCAGCGAACAACTGCGGCACAGCGTGGGGGATGTCGCACGGGTGGTGGACAGCACCTCGGCGCGGGCAGTGCAGCAACAACAGATGACCGACATGGTCGCCACCGCGGTTCACGAAATGGGCCTGACCGTGCAGGAAATCGCCCGCAACGCTGGAGCCGCCGCCGAAGTCTCGCGCAGTACACAGGACGAAGCGGTGTCAGCCAAGCGCATCGTCGGCCAGTCCATTGCACACATTCAGACGATGTCCGATGGCGTCAGCAGTGCGGCGGGTGCGGTTGAAGTACTGGCCACGAAGATCGCAACCATCGATCAGGTGCTGACGGTGATTCGCAGTATCTCTGAACAAACCAACTTGCTGGCCCTGAACGCCGCCATCGAAGCAGCCCGCGCCGGCGAATTGGGCCGTGGCTTTGCGGTGGTGGCCGATGAAGTGCGCACCCTCGCCGGCCGCACCCAAAGCGCGACCAGCGAGATCCAGCAGATGATCGGCGAACTCAAAGGCGGTGCCGACCGGGCCGTCGCCTCGATGCGTGCCGGACAGGCCGCCACCGGCACCGGGGTCGAAGCCAGCCGCCGTACCGGTGACTCTCTCGACACGATTGCTGGCCACGTCGAAGAGCTCACCGACCGCAATCAGCAGGTCGCCGCCGCCACCGAAGAGCAAAGTTCGGTCACCGAAGAGATCAACCGCAATGTACAAGGCATCGCCGACCTCGCTCAATCCACCGCCAGAGACGTGCAAACCTGCCGCGAAGATTGCCTGAAACTCTCGGACAAGGCCGAGCATCTCGCTTCGCAGATGGCGCGGTTCAGGTTGTAAGCGCCAGAATTTCGGCGGTCGATAGCACCGTTGCGTACTCGCCATGCAGGTTTCCCAACGACATGGCGTGTACCTCCTCTGCCGTATGCGGATTGCCGAAGAAGTCGGCCTGATCGAAGGTGAAACAGCCATCGTGGGGCACCAGCACCTCGAACCCCAGATTGCCGCCACTGCGCGCCGTCGACTCCACCGAATTGTTAGTGACTACCCCAACGATCACCATCTGGGTAATCGACTCCACACGCAGCCAGCGTTCCAGTGCGGTCGCGCAAAAAGCATCGGGTACCTGTTTTTCCAGCTGGCGTTCTCCTTCAAGGGGCAAAAATGCCGGTTGAAATTCGACACCGGACTGCTCCGGCCAGAACACTGAATCGGGCGAGCGGGAAAAATGCCGCACATGAATGACTGGACGCCCCGTTGTGCGCCAGGCATCCAACAGATTCAACATCTGCTCTTCCGCCTGCAGGTTATTGCGTCGGCCTAACTTCGGGTGGTTGATGCCCTTCTGCATATCGATCAAGACAAGCGCTGCGTTGGCGTGAATGTTCATCGTTGCTCCCGGTTCCGTTTTAGATCGCACTAAAAACCTGCGCCAGTTTCTGTTCGGCAAACTGCTCGATCACAAAATCGACGAACGCCCGGGTCTTTCCCGGCAGCAGTTTATGTTCGCTGTAGTACAGCGAGATATTGCCATCGTCGACGTACCACTCCGGCAATACCCGCAGCAAGGTGCCGTCGCGCAAGTACGGCGCGGCGAACGGCATGCTGACCAGGGCGATGCCCAGACCTTGTTCGGCGGCAGCGCAGGCGGCTTCCGAATCGCTCATGGTCATCCGCATTTTCAAGTTCAGCGGGCTGTGTTCCTGCGCACCATTGGTCAACGGCCAGGAACGCACACGCCCGGTCTGCGGCGAACGAATCAAAATCCCCGCGCAACCCCCCAAGTCTTGTGGATTGACCAAGGCCGGATGTTCGGCCAGATAAGCCGGCGACGCGACCAGCACCCGATGCGCGGGTGTCAGTTTGCGTGCGACCACACCTTGAGGGAGTTCGAACCCGCCTCCGATAGCGGCGTCGAAGCCTTGGCCAATCAGGTCCACCTGACGATTATCGAAGTGCCAGTCGGGGGTGATCGCCGGGAAGCGCCGCAAGAACTCACCCAGCAACGGCACGATATAAAGGCGGCCGAAGACCGTACCCATGCTGACCTTGAGCGTACCGGCCGGCTGACCTTCGGCGCTGGCCAGGTTGGCGACGGCATTCTGGATGGTATTGAGGCTCGCACTGACCTCACCAAGGAAGCGCTGACCGGCCTCGGTCAGGGTCAGACTACGGGTGCTACGCTGGAACAGCCGCACACCGAGCCGGGCCTCCAGCTTGGCGACACTCTTGCCCACCGCCGCTGGCGTCAGACTCAGACGACGCGCGGCCTCGGCGAAGCTTCCCACCTCCGCACTGCGGACGAAGCATTCGATGCTGCTGAAGTGTTCCATACCCGCACTCTAAACTTTTGGTTTACACAGACTATCGCAATTACCCTCTACTCAGAATGCAATCAGCCGTCAATACTGGCCACCAAGCACTTAACCCCTCAAGCTTTGGAGAACAGCATGACCATTCAAGCGACCCTCACCAACAAAGTGGCCCTTATTCAAGGGGGCTCCCGCGGCATCGGCGCAGCCATCGTCAAACGCCTGGCCGCACAAGGCGCAGCCGTAGCGTTTACCTACGTCAGCTCGCAAGCCAAAGCCCAGGCGCTGCAAGACAGCATTATTGCCAGCGGCGGCGAGGCGCTGGCCATCCATGCCGACAGCGCTGATGCCGAAGCGATTCGCCATGCGGTGAACACCACCGTCGAAACCTTTGGCCGGCTGGACATTCTGGTCAACAACGCTGGCGTCCTGGCCATTGCGCCGCTGGAAGACTTCAGCCTCGAAGACTTCGACAGAACCCTGAGCATCAACGTGCGCAGCGTGTTCATCGCCTCCCAGGAAGCAGCACGGCACATGACGCAAGGCGGTCGCATCATCAACATCGGCAGCACCAACGCCGACCGCATGCCCTTCGGCGGTGGCGGCCCTTATGCCATGAGCAAAGCGGCACTGGTCGGCCTGACCAAAGGCCTGGCCCGCGACCTCGGCCCTCGCGGCATCACCATCAACAACGTCCAGCCCGGCCCGGTCGACACCGACATGAACCCGGCCGAAGGTGGCTTCGCCGACACCCTGATCCCAATGATCGCGGTCGGTCGTTACGGCAAGGCTGAAGAAATCGCCGGCTTCGTCGCCTACCTCGCAGGCCCGGAAGCCGGTTACATCACTGGAGCAAGCCTGACTATCGACGGCGGCTTCGGCGCCTGATCCCACCTGCGGATCCCCCACTGACTCGGCCCCGGACTTCCAACAGAAGCCGGGGCCGAGTCGTATCCATGTCCATGACGACACGCATGGCCGGGTAATTTGCTTAAGCGCATGAAAATTCTGAAAAAAACTTTTGCCTTCGTCAAAGGTTTCGACTACATTAGCGCGCCTCGACAGACTGAATAAGTTTGACGAGATACGGTGAGGTGTCCGAGAGGCTTAAGGAGCACGCCTGGAAAGTGTGTATACAAGAAATTGTATCGAGGGTTCGAATCCCTCCCTCACCGCCACATTTACACCTAAAGGCCCCATTTTATGGGGCCTTTTTGCATTCTGCGGTTTCTGTTCCCCCATCTGTTCCCCCACTCTCTCTTTGTGTGATTTTACTCTGCTGCCTGTTAAGGGTTATGGATGTAGCAGTGTGATCGCCAGGCAAAGAAAAACTCATCAAGGTGCATGACGTGCGCGGCCTAAGCGCTACGAGCTCAGTCACCCATCCCCATTGCAACCAGTAACAGGATCAGCGCCAGAGGCTGAGCCGAGGTCTGTCCTCACATGCAGATCGAGCCGTAAATAAATACTCAACCCACTGAGTTTATGAATTCACTCAGCGGATCACCCCCCCCATGGCACACCAGTCCAAGCGTCACGCCGGCAACAGCAATCTTCACCTGCATTACGAGGACACCTTTCGCGGTCTACCCGTAATGACGTCCCACGCCCCCTTCATTACCGAATACCTCGAACGACTGTACGAAACGACTCAGTTAGCGCTGAGCGATCACCGCCAGGTGTTCGCGGTACGTTTCGATCTGCGCTTTCCAGATGACTATCTGCCACCTGCATCAGGCAACGCCGTCATCTCCAGGTTTGTCGATTCCTTGAAGGAAAGGATGCGGATTCAAATAGTACGTGAGCGCTCCAGGCGCCTGAATGGCTTTGCCCATCAAACACGGGTGCGCTGGTGCTGGGCTAGGGAGCTCGGGCAAGAAGGCAGGCCGCACTGGCACTGCGTACTACTGGTCAACAGGGATGCGTTCCACACGGTGGGACGCTTTCAATCTGAAAGGGAGAATCTATACAGCCGCATTCAGGCCGCATGGGCCAGTGCGCTGAGGATTCCTGTCGAGGAGGCAGATGGCTTGGTGCATATCCCTGATAACGCCACATTCCACCTCTCTCAGGATGATTCAGCGGAGATGGATCGGTACTTCCATCGGGTGAGCTACCTCTGCAAGGCCGCTACCAAGGACTACGGCAGTCGATGTCGGGCATTTGGTTGCAGCAGAGGTTGAACCAGCTCTACAGGGCTTCGCGCCAGGGAGGAGCTGTTGAGCTCCCTCCTGTACTCAATCAATCCATTATTCAGCAGGCATTGTCATGATCGTTCCTTTCATCGATCCACGATTTCCTTTATCTGAGTTACACGCTGCAATCGTCATCGGTCGGCTGGTGCAGACCGTCGCTCGCACGAACGGGCCGGCCTATCGAGTCACCCTGGATGCTCTGGGCGATGAGCAGGTCAAAGCAAAGGGACTTCACGCTCAGACATACAGCCTTTGATGGACACAACGTAGATCAGGCGATGGAGTTGACTAGGGCGAAGGCGTGAGGCCCGCGACTGAGCAGCGCGGGCAGCAGCCAAGCCTCGTCATGAATTGCGACGGGAAAGTTCAGGCTGCTACGGCCGCTGTAACCGGCTTAGCGTACTTTAATTTCCCTTTCGCCAAACGCCCCCTTGAAGACGGGACAAGAATGAGCACAAATCAACAGAGTATGGATTCCGTCGTTTAGCGCGCTACTTCTTTAAGATAGGTATTGCGGGCAGCAAATGCGGTAGGCGTGAAATCTGTAAATACACCGTCAACACCGGCTCGGTAAAAGGCCATGTATTCTGCCGTTGGATCCCCCTTATAGGCACCTGCCAGGTATTTCGCTTCGTTGCGGAAGGTGAATATATGAACGAACAAACCGGCCTTGTGGGCGTCGCTAATCAGGCTGGTTGGCTTGATGGTGTCGACCTCGGCCAAGCTAGCTTGGGACGACGAATCTTGGGCTGGAGCGACGGTGAGCGACATTGCCTGCGGCTTCCACGGACCGATGCCGTCGGCGTAGGTTTTGACCTCGGCCAATCCTGCCGGCGTAAGCATCGCACCGAAGGAGCGTGGGTCGCCCGCTACGGTCCAGCTATATGGGCGGCCGCTGACGAAAGTGTTGGGTTTGTCAGTGATGAAAATGGTTTCGCCGGTCTTGAAGTTCATGCCGTTTCCATCGACTAACTGAACCGCTTTGGATTTCAGGCCGATAGAGCGCAGGTATTTCAAGCTGGCTGGGTCAAAGCTTTGCACAAAGACCGGGGCGTCCTTGCGATTGAGATCGTTGTCTTTGAGGGTTTTGAGGAAAGCCTCCTCAAACGGATGACTGCCCGGTGCGCCGCAACCATTGGCAATGGCTTGGGCATTGTTCCAGATCGAATTTTTGCTTTCTGGATAGGTCGTAATGACGCGGCCTGTAGCTGCGCTTTTAGCTTTTGCAATGTCGATCACTTCCTGAAAACTCAAAATCGGCAACTTGCCGTTAAGTTCGGTTGGGCGCTGGTCGCGGGCATCGTAAGTGGTGCCGCCTATCCATTGCCTAAGTTCGGCCATTGTGAAATCGCTTATTGACCAGTCGTTGGTATGGTCTTCGCCATCAACGACCAATGATTTCAATACTGATTTTGGATCGTTGGGGTCGGTCAAGTCACTCAGGTACTGTGTTGGACCATTTTCTGTTGTGGCGGAATATCTGACATTGATTAATACGCCTGGAGAAGTGCGCTTACGGCTTGCAACTTTGGCGTTCGTCTTCGCGACTTCGCTGATGTTGGTGTTGTCGCTCAACCAAGGATTGTGTCGAGCCACCAACACGCAGTCTTTGGTCATGTGCAGATCCAGTTCGAGCGAATCTGCGCCAGCATCGGCTGCATTCTCGTAAGAAGCCCGGGTTTCTTCTGGATACAATCCCGGCAGGCCGCGATGCCCGATAATTAAGGGAGGCGCACCGTCAAGGGTTTTGAACGAAGCAGATGCGGTTGAACCGGCGCCAGGTAAACTCCCGTTCATACTGTCACAAGCGGTCACTAGCAGGCTGCATCCGAGAACGATAAAGCGTGCAAGGAATTTTGTGACAAGGGGCGGACCTAGGCGAGTGTACATGTGTAATCCTTCAAGATGGTAGGAACGGCTATCAACCGATAGTAGTCTAAACACATGACAAAATCATGGCGATGCAAGTACGGCCGTCGAGTCTGACCTGCTTAAGCCAGTGCAGTATCTAACCTCCAACTCAGATGAAAAATATGCACATATGTGCAGGCAAGTAATCCTTTCCACCAACGATCGGGTGGTTTTCCCTGTGCCACCAGTGCTGCTTAAACCTAACGAAGAAACTGAGGTTGAAACATGAGGGTAACTCTCGGACAAATCATGTCATATCAAATCACATTTTATATGTACTATCTAAAACTAGACCTGACATGAAGTGTCACGTCAAATCTGGATCGGCCCGCGATGCGATTGGCGGAACCGGCCAGAAGCTGCCCGTCGTGGATGTAAGCCGAAAGCAGCCAGTCAAACCGCAGCAAGCGGTACAAGCGCAAGGAGGATGACCGTCGCTACGAAGCTAGCCAGAAGCAAGCCACGCTCACTGAGTACGTCAGTCGGGTGCTCGATCGTTACTCCCGTACAGTGGTCGTTCGTGTGGATCTGCATTATCGAGCCATCGCTCGTCCACGTTTGCGAATTGAGCATGTGTTAAATGACTTGGTTACCGCCGCCACCAACTTCATAGCCGATCCGCTGACAACGTTCAGCCAGCAAAGCATCGTAAGCCACCTCGCAAGCCAGCCCCCTTATTCTGGATTCAGCAGCGGTAGCCAGGTTCTCCCGCTCTTTGGTCAGCGCGCTTGAGCACGTCTGCAAGCACCATTGCGGTGCGGACGAATGGCGACAATCAAGTTTCCCTACTAGGATTTCCGCCACATGGAACCGTGCCAATTTATTAGCTGGCACCTAAGTCAGGTAGAGATAAATGACCCCGATTAGTATTGCCGAGCAGACCTATCGCAGGTGGTCTAGCCCAATCCTGCTTGCGCTGAAGGAGAGAGAACATCAGCTAGATCCCACATCCCGCCAGGCACTACAAAATGTGCTGGTAGAGAGAAGGCTTCTGAACACCGGCAACCCTTCTGGTGCGGATCGGCGTAACGCTGGACCGGCTGATAACGACAAGCCGTAACTGCTGCGTTCAACTCCCGTTCATAGCCGATTCTCTGGCGGAGATCAGCCAACAGCGCCTTCATCTTCACCTTGAGCGAATTACCTTTCTTCAGACCGACCGTAGCGAGCTGACAGGAGTGACACAACGGAACCTGTTGCCTATCTTCAGAGCGTCATCCGGACCTTGATCAAGCTGTAGATAAAGCTGAATGCTCAATAGTGGATCTACACTTGGCTCGATTGCAGCATGAACGCTCAGATCGAACCCTCTGGGCGCACGCAGGGATTTATAGGAGGTCATCATGTGGCTCAACAAACCTGAGCAGGATCTAAGGCGCGATCTCCAGGAGGTTGCGTCTGATTTGAGGTGGTCGGCGGTGGAGCTGCTGCAGATCGCCGAACGATTGAGCGAGGTCGGCAATGAAGCCGACGCTCAGGCGGTGCTGAGAATGTGCCAGGTATTCCAGGCCGGCGAGGATCGGCTGATTGCGTACGCCGATGAAGTGAAGGCTCGGGTTATCCGTCGGGGGAATGCTGAGTAAATGCCGAGCAGGTGGCCAGCCAGGGATTTGCAAGAGCGAACATGAAACTCAACAACCCTACCAAGATCTTGAAACACGACCTCGGGGATATCGCCGAGTGCCCTACCCTTCGCTAGATCCACGGACTGAAGGCTTGAGTGTCTGGCGCGGCATGGATTTGTACGTTTCCATCAGCCTGTTTAGCCCGGCCCAGCGCCGGGCTTTTCGTCTCTGCCGCTGGTCTTAAGCGTGATGCTCCAGATACTCGCTCAGCGCCTTGCGGGTCAGATCATTTAGGGAAATGCTTTGCCGGGTAGCCGCCACGCTGGCGGCCAGATGCAGATCGTGCCCCACCCTCACGTTGAACGATCCCTTGCATGGAATCTCCGCCTCCTGGCCAAGCGAACCACAGGTGTTCAGGTAATCATCAACCGCTTCACGGAATGCCTGGCTCAGCTCGGCAACCGTATCCCCCTCATAGCTGACCAGCGCGCGAATGAACTGAAGCTTGCCAAACAGGCAGTTGTCCTCGGGACTGGCTTCTATGGAGCCGTAGTAGCCCCGGTGTTGCAGCATTGTTCTCATCAGATCAATCCTCCTGCCTTGAGGTGTTCGATTACCTGGCGTTTGACATAGGCCTTCAGTTCGTTGCCTGGATGCGGCTTGTGAAGGTTGATCATCGCCTGTGGATTGCCGTTGTCGAATTTCACTCGACTGCCATCGCCCTGCAACTGGCGGTATCCCATGCTGCTGAGCAGCGCTACCAATTCCTGCCAAGCGAATCCGGCTTGCTTATTGAGCAGTTTGGCGAGAGCAGCTTCTCATGTCTTGACATTGAGCCTCCTTATTTGCAACTAATTTTAGTTGCTCAGGACTAGCCGGTCAATCCCGCACAGACCCATCCCCTGCCCACCGACATCTCCCAGGTAGCGCACTAGCATGGGGTGCCAGGGGTTGAGTGATTGATCAAGCTGCCCCCTGTGATCGGTGCGCGCTTCCTCTAACCAGATCCCGGACTAGCGGCCGTTGTGTCACTCAATGACCGTGAGTGTCCGACGCTTCCGTGGTAACTTTTTGGTTCTCCCCGAAAAGGCTTTGGAGGCCGGACATGACTGATAAATCTGCCGAGTACGCTCGGGAAACGCTTAATGCGCTCATAGCCGGGGGCTACGCTCAGGGGTTAACTCAGAATCGACCTGGGGAGACCGGCCTTCGGCTTGACATAGAGATCCTTCGCAGCCTTGAGACCCAACTTCGGGAGTACTACTCAACCGGTCCGTATCAGCCGAAAAATCCGGTGTCCGCAGTCAGCCCTTAAACCTGTGAGAAGGTCCCCTCCCAGAAATACAAAGCCCGGCGCTGGGCCGGGCTTTGTCGTTTAGCTGGGTCGTTCTCTTTGCTCGCGTGTAGTGGTCAACTAATCCCACCCTCACCGCCCTATTCGATACACGCAAAACCCCTGATATTCCTGGCGAATGTCAGGGATTTTGTGTTTCAGGAATCAAATTCAGGCCCTTTTTATGTTCAGCCCCAGCCGATGCCTTCCTTGCATTAGACGAACTCGATATCAAGCGCCCATTGCCAGACACTTGTCCGCGCTTCGCCGATACAGTTCATAAAGCCCTGTTGATCGGCACTCCGCAGAGTCGTTTCACTCATGCAAAAGTCCCGAACTGTATTCACCAAAGCTTCTACTCAGCGGCGTAGACCCAAAGCCATTCAGTTTAGAGCTATGGGCGTCAAGTTGACCGCAATTCTCTGAAAAGCAGGTGTCTGTCGTCATGCCAGAGCAGGCGCTCAACAACAAGGTGCTTACCACTAAAAAAACTTTGACATAACTCAACTTCATTTTTCAGTCTCCTTTGGCTGGAAGCTACATACGGAATGATCCAACAGCCTTCTTACGTCGCCAGACTGCTCGACATATAAAACACTTGACCTACAGAATGTAATGATTCTTATTTTCACCGACTTCAGCCGCGTTCCAGAACCGACTATTACTGCAAATGTCTACGATCCGCCACAAGAATCGGCGCTGAACATGCAGGAGGCCATTTAGTTCACTCACGCAGATAGAGGGAAAAACCTGCAGGCGAGATAGATCAGCCCCAGCCCCAGGCCGAGGACTATGAATGCGTATATTTTTTCATCAGTTCCCACACCTGTCGCAGCGGTCCGCCGCACACTGACCAATCCAGCGAGGGTTATCAGGATTCCCGATAGCAGCAAGACAAAGAAACCAATAAATACCATCTCTACAGCCCCTCAAAATATCGTCTCGGCTCGCCAGACTGGCCTCCCGCTAACCAGGTAAAAGGCGCACACGTCGCTGACTACACCTCTATCGGCCGGGGTGTCATAGAATTTAGCGTCCTCAGCGCAGCCTTGAACGGCGGCATGTTATCGCGGTGCCGGCCTCAGGGGGCTATTAACCGAAAACTCCTTTACTCTCGCCCCGGCGTCCTGCCGACCGGCAAGCCAGGTTAACTAATAAACTAGCGTGACCAAAACAGAACGCCAGAGCAGCAGTTCGCCAGCCCATAACCGATGTCGGTGTTTTTGCGTTTCTGGGGTTTGGTTTCAGGTGTAACCTAGCGCCGGTTGTCGCATAGCCCGACGTTAATATCCAGGAGGTGATGAAGCATGAACGCATTAGAGTGGAACGAAGTCGCGCTGGCGAAATACATCGCGAGCAACCCTTCCCTGCAGGCAGAGATCCAGAATCTGAGTCAGGAGGAACAAAAAAAGCAGATTCAATGGGCCTTCGAGGACGAGGCAGAATCTCAAGGTATCGAGCCTTGGGAGTTGGCAGTGCAATTGGTTGCCGAATCGCCTGAAGAACTGAAAGCGATGCGCCTTGAAGCTCATAAACAAGTCGCCGAGGCACTCGGGATGGATTGGGCGGAGTACTGCGAGCTCAACGATATTCAGGAGTGATCGAGCAGATTGGCGCGCGCTACCCGTTTGGAAAATCGGTGCCTGTCTTGCCCTTGCAGGACTTGCCTTGCGGCAGCCCGATTTGTCCAATGATTTGAAGCCGATACCAGTCCAAACCCTGACTCACCAGTCATTCATAGCGCTTTACCTTGGTGTTGCGGGTGGGTAACGTCTGCCCCACTTCAACACAAGGAATCGCGCCATGAGTGAGCTAATCTCGTACCACCTCGAAGACGGTATAGCCACCCTGACCTTGAGCAATGGCAAGGTCAATGCTATTTCCCCGGAGGTGATCGCTGCGTTCAACACCGCGCTGGATCAGGCCGAACAGGATCGCGCAGTGGTGATCATTACCGGGCAGCCGGGGATTCTTTCGGGCGGTTATGACCTCAAGGTGATGACGTCCGGCCCGCAGAATGCAATCAATCTGGTCACGGCCGGGTCGACCCTGGCGCGGCGACTGTTGGCACATCCCTTCCCGGTGGTGGTTGCCTGCCCTGGGCATGCGGTGGCCAAGGGGGCGTTTTTGCTGCTGTCAGTGGATTACCGTATTGGCGTGGAAGGCCCGTTCAGCATCGGCTTGAACGAAGTACAAATCGGCATGACCATGCACCATGCCGGGATCGAATTGGCGCGCGACCGTCTGCGCAAATCCGCTTTCCATCGCTCGGTGATCAATGGTGAGATGTTCGACCCGAAAAGTGCTGTGGATGCGGGTTTCCTCGATAAAGTGGTCAGCGCCGAAGAACTGCAAAGCGCAGCGCGCACGGTTGCCGTGCAGCTGAAAAAGATCAACATGGTTGCGCACAGGAACACCAAGCTGAAAGTGCGCAAGGCGCTGCTGGACGCGCTCGATCAGTCCATCGTGCTGGACCAGCAACACTCGCTCTGAGCCATTTTCACTGTGGGTAAAGAAACCTGACTCTCTGTCGGGCTTCTTTACCAGCCGCTCTAGCGCAAGTCTCTTCGCTTGTAAGAAATATCCCCTTAAATAATCGCTATTAAACAGACCCACCCGGCAATTGCTGTCGTCAGTGTGCATCTTTACACTGCGCGACCTTTTATCCTGGCGGGCCGGTTGATGCTCTTTGTGTTTCGTATGTTGCTGATGGGCCTGCATTTTATTGTTGCGGGTGTGCTTGGCGTATTGTTGGGGCTATGCCGCCCGTTTAATCCGGACAACAGCCGTCTATGCGCGCGTCTTTACGCCTGGCCGGCGATGTGTATTTTACGTCTGCGTCTGAAGGCTGAGATGGGGCCGCTGTTCAAGCAATCCCAACCGTGCGTGATCATTGCCAATCATCAGTCCAACTACGACTTGTTCGTCCTCGGCAATGTGGTCCCCCCTCGCACTGTTTGTATCGGCAAGAAAAGTCTGAGATGGGTACCCCTGTTTGGCCAGCTGTTCTGGTTGGCAGGCAACGTCCTGATCGATCGGGGCAACGGCCACAAGGCTCGGCAATCGATGCTGACCACCACTGATACCTTGCAGCACCGGGACACCTCGATCTGGGTCTTCCCTGAGGGCACGCGTAACCTTGGCGAAGACCTGTTGCCGTTCAAAAAGGGCGCGTTCCAAATGGCCATCGCCGCCGGGGTGCCGATCGTGCCGGTGTGCGTCAGCAGCTACATCAAACACCTGAATCTCAATCGCTGGCGCGGCGCCAGGATTATGATCCGTTCATTGCCCGCCATCCCCACCGCAGGCCTGAGCCTGGATGACATGCCAATGCTGATCGCCCTGTGTCGTGAGCAGATGCAAACATGTATCCATACAATGGACAAGCAATTACTGGCCGCTTGACGGCGCGTGCCACCCGTCTCCGAAGCCCGTTGAATCGGGCTTTTTAATGCCTGTGAACTCGCAAAACTTTGCTGACTCTGATCAGGCAGACCACGTTAAGCTACGTGCTACGTGCCACTGCTACCTAAAAAAAGAAGCGATACCACTATGGGCCGAGTCGTTGCTGCCGCGGTTTACAGCGCCGGAAAAAAAGTTACCAATATCACCCTCGACGAAGGCGCCGCATGGGCTGCAAAACCTGGACATTTCGTCTGGATTGGCCTGGAGCAACCCAATGCCCAGGAACTGGCCAACCTGCAAACCCAGTTCCACCTGCATGAATTGGCCATCGAAGACGCCCTTGAGAAACACAGTCGACCAAAGCTCGAAACCTTTGGCGACGCGTTGTTCATCGTCACGTACTCACCGATTCGCGAAAACGGCAAAATCGAATTCGTCGAGACGCATATCTTCGCCGGCAAGGGCTATATCATCACATCGCGCCACGGCCATTCGAAATCGTATGGACAGGTCCGTCAGCGCTGCGAAGCGCGGCCGTTGTTGCTGGAGCATGGCGAGGATTTCGTGCTGTACGCGCTGCTCGACTTCGTCACCGAGTCCTATCAACCGGTCACCGAAGCCATTCACGGCGAACTCGACGACCTTGAGGCCCGCGTACTGGGGGGCGTGCTGAACGAATCCGATATCCTGCTCATCCACAGTTTGCGCCGCGATCTGCTGCGCTTACGCCGGTACGTAGCGCCAATGGTGGAGATTGGCGAAGAGCTGCAAAAGCTGAGTTTCCCCTTCATCGACAAGAACATGCGTCCGTACTTCCGCGACGTGGAAATCCATGTCACCCGGCAAATGGAAGATTTGGCCACCCTGCGTGATATCGCGAGCCAGACCATCGAAATCGGCCTGCTGCTGGAATCGTCGAGACAAAGCATCGTGCAGCGCAAGTTCGCCGCCTGGGCGGCGATTCTGGCGTTGCCGACGGCGATTGCGGGGATCTACGGGATGAACTTCCAGAACATGCCGGAACTGAGCTGGAAGTACGGCTACTTCACGGTAATCGGGCTCATCATGGTGGGTTGCGCCGGGTTGTATTGGAGTTTCAAACGGTCTGGGTGGTTGTAGCCCCCATCTACAGATCGTTCCCATGCTCCAGCGGGGGAACGATCAATCAGGTTTATGCTCAGAGCACTTCAGCGTCAGGCTTGTGCGACACAAAACGCATCATCCATTCGGCAACGGTAGCGCCGTGGTGCTCATGTTCCAGACTCGCGATGCCGCTGTTGTAGATCTGCTCGCCAAGGGTCTGCTGGCGGATATCCAGCAAGGCGCGGGAGTAGTCATGGATGAATTCGGGATGACCCTGGAAGCACAACACTTGATGGTTGATGTGGAACGCAGCAAACGGGCAAAAATCGCTGGAGGCGATCACAGTGGCGTTTTCCGGGAGCGCGGTAACCTGATCCTGATGGCTGATCAGCAACGTCAGTTCATCCATGACCGGGCTCATCCACGGCGTCGCCTGGGCCAGTTTGTAGCGGTGCGTACCGACACCCCAACCCTGATGGGCACGTTCACTTTTGCCGCCGAGCAGCAACGCCAGCAGTTGATGGCCGAAGCAGATGCCGAGCAGCTTGTCGCCGCGCTCGAAACGTTGCAGCAAGTAGGTTTTCAGGGTTTGAATCCACGGATCGCTGCCGAATGAATCGGCCTTGCTGCCGGTGACCAGATACGCGTCGAAAGGCTCGTCATCGGCCGGGTAAACACCTTGCATCACGTTGTAGACACTGAACTCTGCGGGAATCGGCTGACGCGAAAACAACCGCTCGAACATCTGCCCATAACCCTGATATTGACCAACCAATTCTGGACGCAGGACATCGGTTTCCAGAATGCAGATGCGTAACGACATAAAAAGTACCTGAAACGGTAAAGGCAATAGCGCACAGACAGAGCCTGCCTTGAATAACCACCTCAAGGCAAGTATCCAAGCGCACCCGATACCTAAAGCCCCCCCTTAAAACGATTGGCACCTGGACGCTTTATCCAGCAACAGCGCTGGCGGGTCGAAGCGCTCGCCGTATTGCTCGGCCAGGTATTGCGCGCGAGCGATGAAGTCCTTGAGCCCATATTGATTGATGAATTGCAGCGCACCACCGCTCCAGGCGGCAAAGCCAATGCCGAAGATCGAACCGATGTTGGCGTCGGCGGTGGACAACAGCACGCCCTCCTCCAGACAGCGGACGGTTTCGATGGCCTGAATGAACAACAAGCGGTCACGCACATCCTGCGCGGCAATCTGCCCATCGACTTTTTCGAAACGCGATTTCAGTTCTGGCCACAAATGCTTGGGCGCACCTTCCGGGTATTCATAGAACCCGCCCCCAGCGGCCTTGCCGGGGCGTTTGTATTCATTGAGCAGCACGTCGACCACCGCAAACGACGGGTGCTGCGGCGCAGGTTTGCCCTCGGTCTCCAGATCCTTGCGTGCCTGCAGGCGGATCTGGCTCATCAGGCTCAGGGACACTTCGTCGGAAACCGCCAGCGGCCCGACGGGCATACCGGCCTTGCGCGCTTCGGTTTCGATCATGGCCGCATTGACGCCTTCGCCGAGCATGGCGATACCTTCGTTGGTAAAGGTACCGAACACCCGCGAAGTAAAGAAGCCACGGCGGTCATTGACCACAATCGGGGTTTTCTTGATTTGCAGAACGAAATCGAAACCACGGGCCAGGGTTTCGTCGCTGGTATTGGCGCCTTTGATGATTTCCACCAGCTGCATCTTGTCAACCGGACTAAAAAAATGCAGGCCGATGAACCGGTCCTGCTGCGCAATCGCCGTGGCCAGGCCGCCGATGGGCAAGGTCGAGGTGTTGGACGCGATCACTGCGTCAGGCAAGGCAACCCGTTCCGCCGCCGCAGTGACCTTGCCTTTGAGTTCACGGTCTTCGAACACGGCTTCGATGATCAGATCGCAGCCTTGCAGATCGGCATCCTGCTCGCTGGGCCTGATCCGCGCCAGAATCGCCTCGCGCTGTTCGGCGCTCATCCGTCCACTGGAGACCTTCTTGTCCAGCAGTTTGGCGGAGTGGTTTTTGCCCTTCTCGGCCGCGGCCTGATTGACGTCTTTGAGCACTACCTCGATGCCCGCCGAAGCGCTCGCAAAAGCAATGCCGGCGCCCATCATGCCGGCACCAAGCACTCCGACTTTTTTCGTCTGATAGAGCGCAATACCCTTGGGCCGTGAGCCACCGGCGTTGATTTCATTGAGCTGGAACCAGAAGGTACCAATCATGTTTTTCGCCACCTGGCCGGTGGTGAGTTCGGTGAAGTAGCGCGTTTCAATGATCTGCGCGGTGTCGAAATCCACTTGCGCACCTTCCACCGCCGCGCAAAGAATTTTCTCCGGTGCCGGGAAACAACCCTGGGTTCGAGCACGCAGGATCGATGGCGCAATGGCGAGCATTTGCGCGACCTTTGGCTGCGACGGCGTGCCGCCGGGAATTTGGTATCCGGCCACATCCCAACGCTGTTTGGCAGCCGGGTTGGCGACAATCCAGGCACGGGCCTTGGCGAGCATGTCGTCGCGATCGCTGGCGATCTGGTCGATCAAACCGGCTTGCAACGCCTGCTGTGGATTCACCTTCTTGCCTTCGAGCAAATACGGCAAGGCCTTCTCCAGGCCAAGCATGCGTACCATCCGCACCACTCCACCGCCGCCCGGCAGCAAGCCGAGGGTGACTTCGGGCAAGCCAATTTGCACAGTGTTGCTATCAAGCGCGATGCGATGATGGCACGCCAGGCAAATCTCCCAACCGCCGCCCAGCGCCGCACCATTGATGGCGGCCACCACCGGTTTGCCCAGGGTTTCGAGGGCGCGCAGCTGGGCTTTGAGGTTCAGCACCATTTCGTAGAACCACTGGGCACGGGCTTTGTCGACCTGGATCAATTCGTTGAGATCGCCGCCTGCGAAGAAGGTTTTCTTCGCCGAGGTGATGATCACGCCGGCAATCGTGTCTTTTTCGGTTTTCAGTCGGGTAACGATGTCGACCATGGCATCGCGGTACACCGCATTCATGGTGTTGGCGGTCTGGCCGGGCATGTCGATGGTCAGGACGACTATCTGGTCCTGGCCCTTTTCATAGTGGATGGCGTCGGTCATGGCGGAGGTCATAGAGAGATCCTGGTGAAGTCGGGAGACAGGCTCAGTAACGTTCAATGATGGTGGCAATGCCCATGCCACCACCGACGCATAACGTCGCCAGGCCATAGCGCAATTGGCGAGTTTCCAGCTCATCGAGCAAGGTGCCGAGGATCGCGCACCCGGTCGCGCCCAACGGGTGACCCATGGCAATGGAGCCGCCGTTGACGTTGACCTTGTCGACACTGATGCCCATGTCCTTGATGAACTTGAGCACCACCGAGGCGAACGCTTCGTTGACTTCGAACAGGTCGATGTCTTCCACCTTCAACCCGGCGCGACTCAACGCCTTGCGGGTGGCCGGCGCCGGACCGGTGAGCATGATGGTCGGATCGGTACTGGTGACCGCCGTTGCGACGATGCGCGCGCGTGGGCGCAGGCCCAGCGCCGCCCCCTTGGCCGCCGAACCAATGAGCATGGCCGCCGCACCATCGACGATCCCCGAGCTGTTGCCGGGGGTGTGCACATGATCGATGCGTTCGACATGGCTGTAGACCCGCAGCGCAGTGGCGTCGAAACCCATCTGGCCGATCATTTCGAAACTGGGTCTGAGTTTGCCCAACCCCTCCAGGGTCGAGTCGCTGCGAATGAACTCATCGTGATCAAGCAGCAGCGTGCCGTTCTGGTCTTTTACCGGCACCAGCGATTTGCTGAACGAACCATCGGCGCGGGCGCGCGCGGCTTTTTGCTGTGAGTACAAGGCATAGGCATCGACGTCGCTGCGGCTGAAGCCCTCCAGTGTGGCGATCAAGTCGGCGCCGATCCCTTGCGGAGTGAAATGGCAGTGCATGTTGGTCTGCGGGTCCAGCACCCAGGCGCCACCGTCGCTGCCCATGGGCACGCGTGACATCGACTCGACCCCGCCCACCACCACCAGATCTTCGAAGCCAGAGCGAATTTTCATCGCCCCCAGGTTGACCGCTTCCAGGCCTGACGCACAAAAACGGTTGATTTGCACCCCAGCCACACTGACGTCCCACTCGGCGACCAGCGCCGCAGTTTTGGCGATATCCGCGCCCTGATCGCCCACGGGTGTCACGCAACCCAGGACAATGTCATCGACCTGACGCGTGTCCAAGTGGTTGCGCTGCTGCAAAGCGCCCAGCAACCCGGCCATCAGATTTACCGGTTTGACGCTGTACAGCGCGCCATCAGGCTTGCCTTTGCCACGGGGCGTGCGCACCGCATCGAAAATCAAAGCTTCAGTCATGACGTCCTCGGAACGCGATGGAAAGTGGATTCCCTATGCCGATACCTTAGACGTCACCCCACCTGATTCAATGACCGAAGCGCTCATTAGCCTTGACTGCCTCACTCAGACGGACGGTAGCCGATGAACTAATCCGGAACCGGAAGCGTCCAACGTGTCTAGCAAGGGCAGTACTAGTAAGGTGGCGATGAGCCTCATGCCTTTTTTAGCGTTTTTATTAATTAATTCATACGAAATGGATCTAAACCAAGTGTGACGCGGGCTCTAAGGTTACTTATGTAGCAGGCAGACACCAAAAAAATACAGCTAAGGCGTCTGAGTTGCCGGGTTTTCCGGGACACCTGTTCGGTTGCACCACCTTTGCCAGCTGCCCGATTGATGTCGCACGAAATCGGTGAGCTTTAGTCGCTCAGGAATAACAACAAAAGGCAATCAGCCATGTTCAAGCATTCGAAAATTCGTCAGGCGGGACTTATTGTATTCGCCACTACCCTTATATTGATTTTGCCGAATATGACGCGTTTGTTCGGTTGATCGTGTTCGCCACGCCAGAGCAAGGCGCTCGATACGCTATCGAGCGAAGCGCAACTATGCCAGTCTTCCAGCTTGAATTGATGGAGACAGGCTTATGCGTCTTATGCGTCAGTGGTTAGCATGGATACCTCTGGTCTGCTGCCTGACGGTCAGCGCCGGAGCAGTGGATCATACCGCCGCGCAATTGACGCTCGAACTGCCCGACGGTGTCCACATCTGGAACACCGCGCAATTGCTCGCGCATCCGCAGGCGCAGCAGATTCAAATCGCCGAGGACGTTTCCTATAAGCGCCCCATGACGTATCGCGCGGTACCGATGGCTGCGCTGCTCAATGGCGTGACGGCCGAGCAGCACGTGCAGGCGGTGGCAACGGATGGCTTTGCCGCCGAAATTCCGGCCGCCCCCTTGCTTCAACGTACGGGAGCGCAAGCCTGGTTGGCGGTCGAGGACCCGGCTGATCCATGGCCGATGCTCGGCAACGGCGATCACAGCGCTGGGCCTTTTTATCTGGTCTGGACCAACCCCCAGGCGAGCAATATCGGCCCGGAAGAATGGCCGTACGCAATGGCGAGCGTGAAGGTATTGGCGTCCGTTGCAGAACGCTTCCCGGCCATGCGCCCGGACCCAAAACTGGCGGCCGATGATCCAGTCAATCAGGGATTTGCGGTGTTCCAGAAGAGCTGCCTGGCGTGTCATCGCCTCAACGGTGCCGGTGACTCACAGTTGGGGCCGGACCTGAATCAGCCCCGCAGCCCCACCGAGTATTTTGCAGGCGATTATCTCAAGCGCTACATCCGCGATCCGCAAAGCCTGCGCCAATGGCCACAGGCAAAAATGCCCGCCCTCTCGGCAGCCGTGCTGTCCGACGGAGATATGGAGTTGGTGATTGGGTATTTGAAGCATATGGCGCAGCGCAGATCGGCGGAATGAAGGGACTGATTTATTTTTCGCGCTCTTTGAAAAATCAATCTGTCCCTGGACTCGACAGCGGGGACAGATTGATTTTCGGTGAAGCGCTGAAAATAAATCAGTCCCCTCAGGACTACTGCGACTGCGACTGAACCTGCACAGCCCGCATCGGCGAGACCAGCACTTTGGCGTGCATCTGTTCGCAGCCACCGCCACGACGCATGCCTCGCACCGGGCAGGCGTCGAGGTAATCCAGGCCGACCGCCAGCTTGAGGTGACGCTCAGGCCGGGACAGTTGATTGGTCACATCGAAGCTGTACCAGGCGTCATCGATCCAGGCTTCCGCCCAGGCATGACTGGCCAGGTGTTCGCTGTCTTCGCTGTAGAGATAACCCGACACATAACGCGCTGGCACACCCAGGCTACGGGCACAGGCCAGGAACGCATGGGTATGGTCCTGACACACCCCGGCGCGACCGGCAAACGCTTCGGCAGCACTGGTGTCGACTTCCGTCGAGCCCGGCGTATAGGTCATGTATTGGTTCAGGCCGTGCATCAAGTCGATCAACGCCGTGCGGTTTTTGCGCGCCTGGCACTGTTGCGCCGCGAAAGCACGTATCGCTTCGTCGGCTTCGGTCAGGCGGGTAAAGCGCAAGAACGGCAATGCTGACTGACTTTCATGCTCGGACTCGGTCTTCTCATCGATCTCGACCTGGCCACGCGCGCCGATAATGATCGCCTCGTGAGGCTCATCGAGGGTCAGGACGTGAAGGATATTGCCGAACGGATCGACCTGCGCACGTACCGGGCGCGGCAAGGTGAGCTGCCAGCTGAGAACATGCTGGCGTTCGCTGTCATGGGGCGTCAGACGCAGATACTGGATGCTCGCGCGGACCTGATCTTCATAGTGATAAGTGGTCTCGTGGCTAATTGAGAGTCTCATGCAGCCTCCAGGTATGAAGTGTGGATAGCGTTACCCAATTGGGCGACTAACGGTATGAATTCGTTCAACCATTCATGCAGACCTTCATCGAGGATTTCATCGATGCCGGTGTAGCGCAGGCGTGCGTCCAGTTCGGCGGCCAGACGTTGTGCCGGGCGACCGTTGGCGCCGGGCAGGCTGGCGAGGATCTGATCGAGTTCCTCCAGACAGGCACGCAACGAACGCGGGATGTCGGCACGCAACAGCAGTAATTCGGCGACCTGGCGCGCACCCGGCGCATCCCGGTACAACTCGGTGTAAGCCTCGAACGACGACAGCGCGCGCAACAACGCACTCCACTGGTAGTAGCCGCGCGCCGATGTGTCGGCGACCACTTCGGTGTCTTTGCCACGCAATTCAAGCATCTCGTAACGAGCATCGAGCAGGCGCAGCGTATTGTCGGCGCGTTCGATGAAGGTCCCAAGACGAATGAAGCGAAAGGCGTCATGGCGCATGATGGTGCCGTAGGTGGCTCCCCGAAACAGGTGCGAACGCTCCTTGACCCACTCGCAGAACCGGCTTATGCCATAACGGCTCACGCCCTGATCGGCGATGCCGCGAATCTCCAGCCACGTGGCGTTGATGTTTTCCCACATGTCAGCGGTGATCCGCCCACGTACCGCATGGGCACTGGCCCGCGCTGCACCCAGGCAGCTATAGATACTGGCGGGGTTGGTCGCGTCCAGGGCAAAGAAGTGCAGCAAACGTTCGGCATGCAGCTCGCCATGACGCTCGACATAGTCGTCCAGGGTTCCGGTGATCAGCAGCGGCATGGCGATTTCATCCAGGCCGTCGCCGCGTCCATCCTGGGGCATCAATGACAGCGAATAACTGACGTCGAGCATCCGCGCGAGGTTTTCCGCTCGCTCCAGATAACGCGACATCCAATATAGATCCGAGGCAGTTCTACTTAGCATTGGCAGGCATCCTTAATCCTCAACCACCCAGGTGTCCTTGGTTCCACCGCCCTGGGACGAGTTCACCACGAGGGAGCCTTCGCGCAGCGCCACTCGGGTAAGGCCGCCGGGTACTACCCGGGTTTCACGGCCGGAAAGAACAAACGGGCGCAAGTCGATATGGCGCGGGGCGATGCCGTTCTCGACAAACGTCGGACAGGTCGACAGGCATAAAGTGGGTTGCGCGATGTACGCGTGGGGCTTGGCTTTGAGTCGGGCGCGAAACGATTCGATTTCCGCGGCCGTAGCGGCCGGGCCGACCAACATGCCGTAGCCGCCCGAACCTTGGGTTTCCTTGACCACCAGCTCCGGCAGATGCGCCAGTACGTGGGACAACTCTTCCGGTTTGCGGCACTGCCAGGTCGGTACGTTTTGCAGGATCGGCTCTTCGTCCAGATAGAAACGAATCATGTCCGTCACATAGGGGTAGATCGATTTGTCGTCTGCCACGCCGGTCCCGACGGCATTGGCCAACACGACGTTACCGGAGCGATAGGCCGATAGCAGGCCAGGCACACCGAGCATCGAATCGGGGTTGAACGCCAACGGATCGAGGAACGCGTCGTCCAGGCGGCGGTAGATCACATCGACGGCTTTGGGACCGTCGGTGGTGCGCATGAAAACGCGATCGTCACGCACGAACAGATCCGCCCCTTCCACCAGTTCGACACCCATTTCCCGCGCCAGAAAGGCGTGTTCGAAAAAGGCACTGTTGAAGCGACCGGGGGTTAGAACCACCACGCTAGGGTTGTCGATGGGGCTGGAGCTTTTCAGGGTATCGAGGAGCATGTTCGGGTAATGATCGATGGGGGCAATGCGCTGAGCGGCGAACAACTCCGGGAACAGGCGCATCATCATCTTGCGATCTTCGAGCATGTAACTGACGCCGCTGGGCGTGCGCAGATTGTCTTCGAGCACGTAGTAGGTGCCGTCACCGTCACGCACCAGGTCAACACCGGAAACGTGCGAATACAGATCACGGTGCAGATTCAGGCCCTGCATCGCCAACTGATATTGCTCGTTGGCCAGCACCTGTTCGGCAGGGATGATCCCGGCCTTGATAATCCGCTGATCGTGATAAAGGTCGGCGAGAAACATGTTCAGCGCCTTGACCCGCTGAATGCAGCCGCGCTCGACAACCCGCCATTCGCTGGCCGGGATACTGCGCGGGATCGTATCGAAGGGGATCAGCCGCTCGGTGCCCTGCTCGTCCCCGTACAACGTGAAAGTGATCCCGGCGCGATGAAACAAAAGATCGGCTTCACGCCTGCGCTGAGCCAACAGCTCGGGCGGTGTTTCGCCCAGCCAACGAGCGAACTCCCGATAATGCGGACGGACCAGACCGCCAGCATCGTACATCTCATCATAAAAGGTGCGGATCATGCCGTACTCCTTGTCACCACGGACACCAAGGGCCTTCGCAAGGCCCGTGCCATCGGCATAAACGCTTAACTATCAATAAGTTAGGTAAATCCTTGACGCTACCCGCACCATTCCTGTGCAGTAACCGCCCCAACTGAATCTCCTACGCTCCATTGGGAAGCGTCCTTCAAACTCAATATCTATCACCAGCATAGCCAGAGTTGATTTCAAGGGTGGATTTTGTTTCACGACAAGCCTGATAGTCCCCGCAACATTTAGAACGCACAAACTAAAGCCGGCTGACGCAAGGTCAGCCGGCACGGGGTTTAAAACGCTGGGCGATTAATAAACGGAGCTGTTCAACGTGCTATCAGGTCAGGCGTGAAAGCGCTTGACCTCTTGAGTGACACCCCAACCCTCGACCTCACCGTCCAGCGGCGTGATCACCGTTTGAAAGTCCTGCTCGAAATCATCGATACCGTCATAAGTCGCGTACATCACCTTGCTCAACAGCAGATCCCAAGCCCCGTCGTCGCGGGCGCTGACCTGTGCGTTCAAGGACTCTCCACGGAACTGCCCTGCAGCCTGCCGCGCCCGTTCCTCATCCGGGAAAACGGCATAAAACTCGATGGGATGGATACGCGCGAAATCAAAACCGCCCTCTTTCATGCGGCGCAGTACGTTACTGCTGATGTCCTCTTGATAGGCTGTGCTCATGAAACGTCCTCCTATGCAACGATAGATAGAGTTTCAACACTCCCAACGCGACCCACCGAACAGTGGCCGCTCGGCGACAGATAATCTGCCGCCAGGGAGTCAAGCATGTAGCTGACAAGGCCAGGTCTATGCAGCCAGACCGGGCATCGACATGGAGAGGCCAGAGCAATGCTGCACCGGCCTCATTTGCAGAGTAACCCTATCGACCGCCTGTGCCAAATGGCAGAACAGGTATTAGCCGAAGGTCTGATTCAAGGGGTCTCGGTGACGGAGATGATTTGCACGCTGTACAGTGCCTTCAGGGATTTTACGGTTGGCTCGGGCGCCCGACCGTCAAGATCGTTCAAATCAAGCTTATCGGCGACAGGATACAAAACCTCACGCAGGTGATCCGCTGCGTCCTCATTACTCGGGCGCTGCTCGCTCGCAAACTCAAGGCGTTGCTGCACACCGTCTTTATCGAGGTAAGTAATGATCCACTGTTTCATCAATGTCTCCTCAGCGAAGCCGAAGAAAGCGGCTTACTTAATCTGGACCCTGAAAATCAGCCATTCGTTCCACCAGGTTTCCGCTGCCGGGCGCGCAAAAAAAAGAGGCCGATAAAGGCCTTTTTTTCAGTGCATTGTCCCCGATCAGCGATGCTTGCCCTCGGTCACACCCGCGGTGTTATCCATCAGGCTCGTGGTCGCGGTTTGCAGAAAGCTTTCCAGCTTCTGCCTTAGTTGTGCCAGATCCGGTTGATCAGGCATCAGCTCTGCGTGGGGTTTGGCGCCCAACTCATATTGGTACACGCGGGGCTCCATATCCTTGGGCTCGATCAGGATGCGGTCACCGGTCACCAGGGCGACGGTCAGCTCGCCCCCGGATGGCTTGATCACGCCAAAACCCTTATCGCCTTCAGGCAGGTTCAGCAAGTCACGACCCCAGCATTGGTTACGCGATTCACCGCCCAGACGACCCATGATGGTCGGCACGATATCGATCTGGGTGCCGACAATACTGCTGCGCTTACCGAATTTTTCCTGGATACCAGGGCCGATCATCAGCATCGGCACGTTAAAGCGCCCAAGGTCCATCTCGGTGATTTGCTGATCGTTGCCGAAGCCATGATCACCGACGACGATGAACAGGGTTTCCTTGAAGTAAGGTTCTTTACGCGCCTTCTCGAAGAACTGCCCCAACGCCCAGTCGGCATACCGCATGGCGGTCAAATGCTCATCCAGCGCACCGTGCCCGGTGACGCGCTCGACCGGCAAGTTTGCCGGCAGCGCATACGGCGTGTGGTTGGACAGGGTCTGCAGCAGCGCATAGAACGGCTTTTTGCCTTCGCGGGCTTTCAGTTCTTGAGCGCCACGGTCGAACATGTCCTGGTCGGAGACACCCCAGGTCGGGTCGGAGAACACCGGATTGACGAAGTCATTGCGGCCGATGAAGGTGGTCATCCCCTGGTTGCTGAAGAAACCTGACTGGTTGTCCCAGGCGAAGTCGCCGTTGTAGACGTAGACATCATCATAGCCGCGGGCGTCGAGCAGCTGCGGCAGACCGGACAGTTTGTTACTGCCTTCCGGTGTCTGCATCAGGTATTCGAAACCTGGCAAGTTAGGGAAACAGCCCATGGTGGCGAACATACCCTGGTGGGTATGAGTACCGTTGGAGAAGAAGCGGTCGAACAGCAGACCTTCTTTGGACAGCTTGTCGAAGTAAGGCGTGATGTTGGCATCGCTGCCCAGGGCCCCCACCGAATGACCGGCGAAGCTTTCCATCAGGATCACAACCACGTTGCGAATCGGCAGCGTTTTTTCCGCAGGCGGGAAGGAGTCACGACGCACGGCAGCGGTGTCGGGATCGACCAGCTTGTCGTTGGCGGTCAATAACATGTCGCGCACGATTTGTTGCGCCTCAGGTTGCGGCAGCGTGGCCTTCCAGATGTTGGCGCGCTGGTCGGAGGTCAGGTTTTCGGCTGCAGAGATCAGCGATAAAGTGCCATTGAGGCCCAACTGGTTGGCGAAGTTCGAATCGGTGGTGTAAGCATCCCCCCAACGCAGCGGCGGGCCCTGACGCAGGGTGCCACGAGCGGCGACGACGGCAATCATCAGACAGACCACAAACACGCCGATGCGCAGGTACCACGGGGCGACCGAACGGTTGCTGGTGGTGCCAAATCCGCGACGCGGCCGGGTCAGACGGTCCACGCCCTTGAAGAGCAGGCTCAGGATCCAGGTAACCGCCGCCCAGGCCAGCAGATAGCGCGCCACCGGGAAGCCGTACCAGAGCATGCTCAGCACGGTTTTCGGGTCCTCCTTGACGTACTGGAACACCAGCCCGTTCAAGCGTTGATGGAACTCGCGGTAAAAGTCCATCTCCATCAGGCCGAGGAACAGCGTGATGCTGGCGACAAGCGTCAACCAAAACCGGAAAAACCCACGCGCAGCCATGGCTCGGGCGCTGAACAGCGCCAGCAGCAGAGGAATGATCAGGTAGACCGTCAGGCGCAAGTCGAAACGCAGGCCATTGCCCATCGCCTCGAAAAAGGTCGACGCCGGAGTGCTGCCAATCATTTCGCGGTTATAGACCAGCAGCGCGACTCGCAGCAGGGAGTACATCACCATCAAGACCAGACCGCTCAGCAGCGTGTAAGCCAGATGCGATTTGACGGTGGGTTGCAGCGAGCGCGACGAGGCGTGCTGATGACTCAGGGCGTCCGTTTGGGCCATGGTGTTCTAGGATCCGTTGGATTCAGGTTGAAGTTCAAATGCATGTGCGCCCTGCACTGTTCGAGACAGCGAGGTCGGCGCGGAGGGCAATTTTTTCATGATCGCGCGGCGTTTACCAAGGATGCGCGCCAAATCGTCAATGACGGTGTAGCTAAAACAAGGCGGCCCGCTGCTCTAGAGCAAGGGTCGAAGCCACCACAGGGCGAAATAACCGCGCATGATTTTCTGGAATGGGCTGTGAAAATTTCGTCTCGCACGGCCCCTGAAATGTAAGGCGCTATGTCGGGAGTTTGCCTACTGGAAAGTCTGATGTAGCTCTTCAAAGGTGGGGCGGCGCGCAGGTATGACACTGAGTTCAGCACTCAACGAGGCGAGCACCTTGGCATAAAGCAGGATCGATACAGTCGGTCTGCCCTTTTCAATTTCTGCCAGCTTTTGTCGGGTCACCCCTGCGCGAGCTGCCAACTCGATCAATGTCATTCCTCGGGCTTTGCGCATGGCTTCGATCTGGTCACCGAGCCGTTCGATTAACAAAAGAGCGTCCATTTGTTACGCCTGCATGACATGACCGTAAACATGGAATGTATACGTAACAAATCGCCCGAGCAAGACAATGTTACGCAAAGATAACATTTTGATTTAAATGTTACCCATACGAAACATTAGCCACCGGTAAAAGTGGCCTTTGGATCACCAATCAGTCGTTACTCGGCTTGTTCACCGCCTGCAAAACATACTGCGGCAATGCAAACGCGCCGATATGGATCTCAGGATTGTAGTAGCGCGTAACGATACCGCTGCCGGCGAAGCGCTGACGCAGGGTCTCCAATGGCAGTTTGCGGTAGGCAGTGTTGGTCGCGCCCCAAGCGAAGGTCATGGCACCGCCGATATAAGTCGGGATCGCGGCCTGATAGAAGTGCCAGTCCGGGAACAGGCTGCGCAGGCGGCCGGCAGTGGTCTGCACTTCGGTCAACTGCATGAAGGGCGTACCGTTCTGCGTGACCAGGATGCCGCCTTCGTTCAGGCAGCGACGGCAAGCCTGATAGAAGTTTTCGGAGAACAGCACTTCGCCCGGACCGATCGGGTCGGTGGAGTCGGAAATGATGATGTCGAATTTTTCTTCGGTGGTGGAGACGAAGCGCATGCCGTCGTCGATCACCAGATTCAGCCGCGAATCGTCGAAGGCACCTTTGGAGTGGTCCGGCAAAAACTGCTTGCACATCTCGACCACGGTGCCGTCGATCTCGACCATGGTGATGTGTTCGATGCTGCGATGCTTGGCGACTTCGCGCAGCATGCCGCCGTCGCCGCCGCCGATGATCAGCACGCGCCTGGCGCTGCCGTGGGCGAGGATCGGTACGTGAGTGAGCATCTCGTGGTAGATGAACTCGTCGGCTTCGGTGGTCTGGATCACGCCGTCGAGTGCCATGACGCGGCCCATGCGCGGGTTCTCGAAGATCACCAGATGTTGATGCTCGGTGCGCACTTCGTGCAGCAGTTTTTCCATGCGAAAGCGCTGGCCGTAGCCTTCGTACAACGTTTCTTGATAATCGCTCATGGGTAAGTCCCCGGTGAATGCTGGTGGCAACGGACAGCGCGTCGCTTTTAGAAAAAGCGCCGCCCCTAAGAAAGTCGCGCATTCTACGTCGCAGACGATGACAGGTCGAACCTCTATTGGTCAGCCGTGCGCTCAGACTCGCAGGTTGCCGCGCGGCCCGGCAATCGCCCAGATGACGAGGCCCAATACCGGCAACAGCACAATCAGCAATACCCAGAGGATCTTCATCCCGGTTTCGACGCCGCTTTTCAACACATTGATGATTGCCCAGATATCCAGGGCAAGGATGATCAGCCCGACCAGACCATTAAAGGTAGAACCCATGGTAATGCTCCTGATTGAATGCTTGCCTGCTTAGGATAGTTGCGCGCATCGAGGGTTCCATTTCGCCAGCATCTTATTTCAGCGCCGGATCTATCTCCGGGGGAGCAGCGCAAATCCATAACTACTGATACAACGCCAACCGCAGCGCTTCCAGTGAAGGCGCTGCTGCGATGCCCACGGCGGCACACAGTTCCAGCACGCGGTCCTGATCATTACCGTAGACCAGCACTGCTTGCAGTTCGTCGTCCAGCGGCTGGCTGAGGTTCATCAGCACATAACCGCCCATTTCCTTATGCATGCTGCTCAGCTGGATCTGAATCCGGTTGAGGGCAGTCAGTGCCTCGACCTTGGCCAATTGCTTGGGTTTGATGTTGAAGGCCACCTCCCTGCCGAAGGAATCGACGATCTGCGCGAACAGGTCCATGTAGCTATCGGCCTGGAACAACACCGTCTCTGGCAAGCTGCCGAGCACCACCCATTCACCCAGCGGAATCGGAAAGCTGTCGTCGTAGTTGATGTCTGGATTGGCCGCGAGAAACGCCTGCGGATCGGCGTAGGCTTGAGCGGCCTCGTCGGCGATGTGTGCGATTTCTTCCTCGCCCATGCAACCCGAACTGATTTTGCTGATTAACTCTATGAGTTGGTTTTTCATGGGTTGTCCTGACAGGTGCCAATAGAGGCGCGAAGGATAGCTGGAAATCAACCGAGGCTCTATTGGCAGAGATTTTCAATGCAGAGTTTCGATGCAAGCTACCAACGCCCCACCACCTGGCAAAACGACTGGCGAAAACGCTCAACCGTTGAGCTTGCTCAGTTGCTCGGCGGTGTCCACAGCGCCCATGGTCTGCGCGGCCGCCAACGGGGTAACGCCCTTGGCATCCCTGACGTGGGGATTGGCGCCTTTGGACAGCAGGTAATCCACGATTTCGGTACGGTTGAACATGGCTGCCATCATTAATGCCGTACGCCCGTCCGCTGAGGCACCCTCAACTTCAGCACCCTTTTCCACCAGCAGTTTGACCACTGGCAGATCGCCCTTGAACGCCGCGCCGGCAATCGGGCTCTGGCCGTTGTCGTTGCGGATTTCAGGATCAGCCTTGAAGTCCAGCAA
The DNA here is from genome assembly GCF_056680425.1 of Pseudomonas sp. ASL3. Taxonomy (NCBI): domain Bacteria; kingdom Pseudomonadati; phylum Pseudomonadota; class Gammaproteobacteria; order Pseudomonadales; family Pseudomonadaceae; genus Pseudomonas; species Pseudomonas sp. ASL3. Next base: position 3,398,930 of record NZ_CM155281.1, read on the forward strand.
CACCTGCACGGCGTCCAGATGGCCGTGATAGCTGGCCAGCATCAACAAGGTGTCACCCTTGTGGTTGCGCAAATTGGGCGTCAGGCCTTTTTCCAGCAGACGGCCGAGCATCTGTGCATCGCCTTTACGCGCGAGATCAAAAACCTGCTCGGCAAACTCCAGCGCCTCGTCATCAGTCATTAGCTTGGCATCGGTGGTCGGTTTGGAATCGTCTGACATGTATTACTCCTTGAGCGCCGCAGGCAAAAACAGCCAGTTGGAATGAACGGGTTGCCCAGCAGTTTCCAGAGCAGCCCGTCCAGGGTCAAGGTATGTGGTCCATAGGAAAACTCAATAACGGCGCTCTTAATAGCTGGGCTCTTAATACCGGAGCTCTTAATATCTAGGCTCTCAATACCGAAACTTGCCGGCATGGATATCCAACAGCACATCAGGAGTGACCGGCACATACGTATCTGAACCCGGCAGCCAAGCATAGACCGGATCATCCCCGGTTTTGCTGGGGTCAAAGGCCTCGTCCTTGAGCCGGGTCTTCTGGTATTTGAAGGTTCCGGTGGTCTCCATCTTGACCTTCACTCGCAGAAACACGGGCACTGCGTATGAGGGCATCTGATTTTTCGCGAACTGCAGCAACTCTTTGAAATCCAGGGTCGCCAGCGACTCGGCCGGGGTAATCGCTGCCATGCCGGCGCGGCCGTTGGTGTTTCTGATCTCGACGCCGTACGCCACCGCTTCCGAGATTTTCGGGTGCTGCAGCATGATGTTCTCGACTTCGGTGGTCGATACGTTTTCGCCCTTCCAGCGATAGGTGTCGCCCAATCGGTCGACGAACTGCGCATGACCAAAGCCGATATCGCGCAGCAAATCCCCGGTATTGAAGTACCGATCGCCCTTTTCGAACACGTCGCAGAGAATCACTTTCTGATTTTTATCAGGCTCGGTGTAGCCATCGAGTGGCGCTTTTTCATCGATTTTCGCCAGCAACAGGCCCTGCCCGCCCTTCTCGACCTTCTGCATGAAACCATTCGGGTTGCGGATCGGCGCGCCGGTATCGGGGGCGTATGCCACCAGCGACCAGGCCTGCAGGGAAAAGCCGACCGTGTTGTCGAAGTTGAGGACATTGGTGAAGCCGATATTGCCGTCGCTGGCAGCGTACAACTCGCAGACATGGTCGACAGCGAAGCGCTTTTTGAAGTCCATCCAGACACCCGGACGCAGACCGTTGCCGATCATCTTGCGCACCGGATTGTCGGCGTCGTCGCCCTGCACCGGCTGATCGATCAGATAGCGGCACAGCTCGCCGACATAGCCAACGGTGGTCGCCTTGAATTTGCGGGTATCGCTCCAGAATTGGCTGGCACTGAACTTGCGCCGAATCGCAAAGCCCGACGCACCGCACACCGCCGAGCCCCAGCACACGCTCAGGCCCGTACCGTGATACAGCGGCAAGGTGCAATAGACGACATCCTCAGGGCGCATATCCAGAGCGATCATGCCGAAACCGCTGTAAGTTTTCATCCAGCGGCCATGCTTGAAAACGCCAGCCTTGGGCAAACCGGTGGTGCCTGAGGTGTAGATATAGAAGCACGCATCATCGAAGTGAATGCGCTGCGTAGTGATCGGGTTTTTCGAGGAGCCGTCAGCGCTGGAAAGAGCCAGATTGATATAGCCTTCGGGGGCTTGCCCCGCATCTTTGCTGGTGTCCTGATCGGCGACAAAGAACGTTTTGCTTGCGTCGATGGCAACCTCGCCACGCACGGCGCTGAAAACGCTGACCAACTCCTCGCCGACGATAATCGCCACCGGCTTCACCAGATTCAGGCTGTGCACCAGCACGCCTTGGGTTTGCGAGGTATTGAGCATCGCACAGACCCCGCCGATTTTTGCCACGGCCAGCACATGCACCAACAGTTCGGGGCGGTTCTCGACGAAGATCCCGACCACATCACCCTTGTTGATGCCCTGAGCAATCAGATAATGCGCGATGCGGTTGGCCCACTGGTTGACCTGCTCGTAGGTGAACACGCAGTCCTTATAAAGCAGTGCCGGGCCCTGCGGGTTGCGCAGCACCGCCTGCTCGAAGGTCCAGCCCAGACCGCAGGGCTGATCAGCCTTGGTGACGTTGGAAAGCTTCATTCCTTTGATCACCCGCGGCAGCGCCCTGGCGATGGAAGGAAGCTTACGGGCCATCACGGCCCAGGTGATCATGTCGCTATGACTCATGGTTGCTCCCTCGTGGCCACTTGATTCTGGTTCTTGTTTTAGGCGCTACGGTCGCGGTGCAGTCCTTGCCGCCGCTGCAAGGAAAGTACGTCAGCCGTTCAACAGCTGTACACGAGCGATTTGAAAAGTTTTGTATCTCCCCCTGCACGGCGCGGAGCTCAATAGCGCGGCTCAAATAACCTGTTCGCGCCCCGCAAAATGCAGGATGCCCGATGGCAATTCATGCATTTTGCACGAAACCAAAAAAATACAATTCTTATAAGTTATTGATTTTACTTTGAATTATTAAAATATCCGTACTGGCACAGACACTGCAGCAGTTACTCCACGCTTGTTATCCCATGAGCAATGGAGCCGCCAGATATGACTTTCATCCAAGAAAAATTTTCGTCCGTATTTTCCGAATTTGAAGTCACGACTCAACTCCGTCCGGATGGCAGTGTGTTGCTGAGTTTGCGCAATAGCGAAGGCAAACAGATTCGCCGCTCGGTGACCTACGCCCAACTGCACACGCCGGTGCAACTGGACTGGGTGATCAGCGCCATTCGCCGCGACCTGGCAGCTCAGGCCAGCGAATTGCCGGCAATCTCCATGCTGCAAAGCCAGCATCGCTTCGATTTGCCAACCTACCACACGCGTTGAGTCGATTTCGAACCGCACCCTTAGTATTAAACATCAGCAGCATCAAAAAGGCCGTAGACGCTGACTCAGCATCTACGGCCTTCTTACATCCTGCTTTTTAATAGACAGCCCGTTGAATACCCACCGCAACAGTTAATACCCGTCCTCGACTATCCACACCTACCCGACCGGATAGTTTTATTCGGACCGAGTTCGTCATAACGTTTTCCCGTCAGACACACCGTCTGATCAACATCAACGGAGAACGAACACGATGAATAAGCCAACCCTCAATCGAGTCAAACCCAGCCAACAACACACCTTTGGTTTTTACCCTCTGACCAAATGGTGAGTGTTATATCCGATTAACCTGGTTAGGCATGCCACTGTTCTATGCGGTGGCATGTTCTAAACATCGAGAACATGCCAATGAACAACTTGAAACACCTCGAAAGCTTTTTCGGCTCAAGCGACATCAGTTTGCTGACCGACTCCAAAGAACTGGTTACCCATGCCCGCAACAGGGCAATCGATGCGCTATTGATCAATGAGCTGAGCAGCATGCCGGCCAACAGTGTGTGCATCACCCTCAGCAGAGAGGCCACCGAGTCATTGCTGCGCCTCTCAGCCCGCTGCAAATCGGGACGCGCCCTCTACACCCAGGCCCATGCATTCGACCCGACGCTGAAAAGTGCGATCTACGCCCTGGACCTGATCTGCGCCAGCGACTATCGCCTGGCCATGCGCAAACAGGAGCAATTGCTGACATTGCTCGATGACCACAACCAGTTGCTGCTCACCGGACCGAACAGCCGGGGCTGCCTGGACATCCGCGAGGAGGTGGCGCCTTACGCCATGATTGAGGAGGATATCCAGGCGTCGGAAGGTACTTATATATTCCCGCTGGCTGAATTGCTGGAAGTCCATTACACCCACATGAACCCTGACGAACCGCGATCCTTCACTCTGAACGGCGAGTTCAAGGTCGCCGGCATCCTGTCCGCGCGTGGTTACCATGATCCATCCATTCCACCCCGGCTGATCGAGTCATTGGCCAGCTTGTCCCATGATGTCGCGACTCACGGCGCCACGGCGATCATCAAGGACAGCCAGGTCCGATCGTTCAAGGTGGGCGACCGCGACTATTGCGCGCTGCTGAACGAAGCCACCGGACCGCGCGGCCTGCACTTGACCGAGTGCGCTTTCGGGGTCAACGCCAGCATTGCCGACAAGATCGATTACCGCATCAATTCCCAACTCAACGAAGGCATCGAGGGCCTGCATGTTGCGGTAGGTGACGGTCGTCGCGGCTATCACCTCGACATGCTGATGCCGGGCGTGGTCGCTGCACCGCTGCGTTGAGTAATTTGATGTAGCTCACTCGACTCCTCGCCCCTACACGCCATCAGCACGGCACAGGATCGTGCCCGGCTCTGGACTGCCACCCCATGACGCCGGGAGTGCTATTGGCTGCCTTCGACATCTTCCAGGCTGAACGTCTCGGTATGGTCGTTGTAGGAGAAGATTTCAGCGTATCGCCCCCAACTGATCACGCTCTCCAGGGTTTTCTCCACGAAAGCTTCGGTGAGCGAGTCTTCCAATTCCTGCTCGAAGCGCACACGCGGCGCCCAGTGCCCGTTCCGCTCCTGCAACACCTGGCGGATACGGGCGGCCAATGGCACATATCTGACCAGGCGCTCGGCAAAAATGGCTTTGCGTTCCTGAGTGCCGTAATCGGCGAACAACTTGCCCGCCTCGGTGAGCGTGATATCGGCCCCCTTGAGCTCAGCGAAGCCCAAGTGCTCCAGCATCTCCGCCACCGGGAACAAATCGTCGACTTCCAGCAACAGTCGCTCCGAGACTTTCGACAAGCCGGCATGCCCGTGATAGGGCTCGGCCGCCAGCGCCTCGATCAGACCAGCCATCAGGTTGGTGGAGACCTGTGGCAGCGGACTGCCCATCTGCAGTTCGGCCTTGCCGGTGCTGGCGTCAGCACTGCGTCGGTTGGTCATCAATGCATAAGTGTCATCAACCATCTTGCGAAAGGTCGGATCCAGCCTGTTGCGCGGATGAGCAAATGGCACCTTGATTTCCGCCACAACCCGCCCGGGATTTGACGACAAGACCAGAACGCGGTCGCACATCAATATCGCTTCTTCGATATTGTGAGTCACGATCAAGATGGATTTGATCGGTAGCTGCTCTCCACTCCACAAATCCAGCAAATCGGATCGCAGTGTTTCTGCCGTCAAGACATCCAGGGCAGAGAAAGGCTCGTCCATCAATAACAAGGTTGGGTTGACCACCAAGCCTCGGGCAAAGCCCACGCGTTGACGCATCCCGCCAGACAATTCACGCGGATAGGCGTTTTCGAATCCATCGAGGCCGATCAGGTCGATCGCGGCCAGCGCGCGCTTACGCGCCGCTTTTGGCTCTACCTGCAGCGCTTGAAGACCCGCCTCCACGTTTTCGAGCACGGTCAGCCAAGGAAACAGCGCAAAGGTCTGAAAGACCATGGCCACACCTTCGGCGGGCCCGTTCAACAATGAGCCGTTGTATCGGACCTCGCCAGAAGAGGGCTCTATCAGGCCGGCGATGATGCGCAGCAGTGTCGACTTGCCCGATCCGGAGCGGCCCAACAGGCCAACAATTTCGCCTTCGCGCAGCGACAGATCAACATCGCTGAGAACCTGCAACTCATCCTTGCCCTTGCCAAAAGCCCGGCTCACCTTACTAAGTGAGTAGATTTCGGGTGATACGCTTGTGCGTTCGGTATAGGTATTCATGCATCGACTCCAATTAATTCAGGCGGAGTTTGTTTTCAGCAATGGCGTACATCGGCCGCCACACCAAGCGATTGAAGGCCACGACAAAGAGCGACATCACCACCACGCCCAGCGTGATTTTCGGAAAGTCGCCGGCAGCAGTGGTCTGGGCGATATAGGCACCCAAACCGTGCGCCACTACCTTGTCTTGTCCCCATGAGACAAATTCGGAAACGATACTGGCATTCCAGGCCCCGCCAGAGGCTGTAATCGCCCCTGTCACGTAATACGGGAAGATGCCGGGTAGCATTATCTTGCGCCACCACTGCCAGCCGCGGATGCGGAAATTGGCAGCAGCCTCCCTGAAGTCATTCGGGAACGCGCTGGCGCCGGCAATTACGTTGAACAGGATGTACCACTGTGTACCCAGCACGATCAGCGGGCTCAGCCAGATATCCGGGTTCAACTGATAGCGCAGAATCACGATGACAAACACCGGAAACAACAAATTGGCGGGGAAGGCAGCAAGGAACTGGGCCAACGGCTGGATTTTCTCCGCAAGGTGCGGACGCAAACCAATCAGCACTCCAAGCGGTACCCAAATCACTGACGCGACCACAATCAACAGAACCACACGCAACAGGGTAATTAAACCCAAACCGAGCACATGCCAGAGCTCTGAGAGCGTCACCTCGCTACCGATGTAGTGCGTTACGCGGTACAGGATGTAAAGGGTGAGCCCTGCAATCAACGCGCCCCAGACCCAATCGATAACGCGTGAAACGGTGCGGGTCTCTTTTAACGCCACCGCTTTTGATCGCGGCAAGCTCAGGCGCATATGGCCGATGCGGGTAATGGCCCGGGCAAAAGGCCGCAACAGACGCTGAATAACCCTGGTCCGCTGGATCAGGTTCAGCACCCAAGACTCAGGCGCGCGGGCTTGGGAGGCAGTGTCTTCCATGCGGAATTTATCCGCCCATGCCACCAACGGCCGGAACAGGAACTGGTCATAGATAAGAATGACCGCGATCATCGCCAGAATAACGTAGCCCACGGCGTGCAGGTCGCGTTGCTCAATGGCGAGCGCCAGATAGGAGCCCACGCCTGGCAAGGTGATGGTCTTGTCACCCACGGTGATGGCTTCAGAGGCAACCACAAAGAACCAGCCCCCGGACATGCTCATCATCATGTTCCAGATCAGCCCTGGCATGGCAAACGGAACGTCCAGCTTCCAGAATTTTTGCCAGCCGGAAAGCTGAAGGTTACTGGCCACTTCTTCCAGGTCACGGGGCAGCATACGCAGTGACTGATAGAAGCTGAAGGTCATGTTCCAGGCCTGGGCGGTGAAGATGGCGAAAATGGCGGCGCATTCCGCACCCAGTACACGCCCTGGAAACAGCAACAGAAAAAACGTCACCGTAAACGAGATGTATCCCAAAACGGGCACCGATTGCAGGATATCCAGAACCGGCACCAGCAATTTCTCTGCCCGTCGGCTTTTGGCAGCCAACGTACCGTAAACCAGGGTGAATATCAGGGATGCAACCATCGCCGCGAGCATGCGCAATGTGGTGCGTACTGCATATTCAGGCAGATTGGCCGGATCGAGCGAAATAGCCTGGGTCTGCAAGGTTGAAATCGGCGCCCATGTCTGCTCTGCGCCAATTGAGAAAAACAGCAAAAACCCGATAACCAACGGCATGGCTACCAGATCCCAGCGATTGGGAAGCAGCCGTCTTGCCGTCGCCGGGATGTAATGACGGAATACTTTATTCATGTTCAGTGATTCCAGCAGCTTTCTGAGTGTGGTCCCTGACCACGGGTCTACACCGTCTAGAGCGCCAGCGCACGATACTGCGCAGCAGGCAGTCAAAGCAAAGCACACTCTAGTGGGGCGGTAAAACGACGGAGGGAGGCCACGCAAACGAACGCTACAGGATAAATGCAGGGGAAACGGCCGAGTTACTCAGAGATGCAGACTGCTGAATAATACCGCGCACCGACTACATCCCGTTTGGCATCCCAATGCATGACCCACCGAGAATGGGCAGGATCCATGGCTGAAGTCTCCGTTGGTGGGGTTGAAATTGGAATTCGGGCTGGAAAAGCGGAATGAAACCCTAGCGGTAATGCCATCACGCCATCAGCGTATGGCGGCAGGTACTATCGAACCAGACGCAAATGCATAGCTTTTCCGGGGCGGATTATACTTATCAAAATGTTACAGCGGCATGAATTTCGCGTAATTTTTTGAACGCTAAGGATCACCGCTCAGCGCAGTGTTTGGTGCGGAGACCCAATTCGACCCGTCGTTCGCGGGTGGAGATCACATATTTTTTCCCCGGTGCGCTTGACGAACAGCAAGAACGAGCTACGTAAGATCACCCGATCAGGTTTTTGATGATGGCTTGGCTATCGCTTTGGTCTTCCATGTCGTGATCAATCATGTATTGATAGACCGCCAGCGCTTCCTCTCGGCTGCGCGGCTTGATTTCAGCCATCATTGTGAATACAAACCAATCGCGGATCGTCGCGACAGGGCGGCTCTCCCCACATTCCCCGCAGGCCTTGCGCAGCAGGTAAAGCTCATTCCAGTAATTCAGTTCATGCAGGCAGTCTGCCAAGGTATTAGGCATCAAGCCCGGTTTGGCCTTGAAGCGCTTTGCAGCAGCTTGTCTGTCGTAATTGAGGATTGAACGGCTGCCACCCTTTACTCGGTGCAGCATCTTGGCGCAAAACAGCTCAGCCGGTGTTTCTTCGCAATTAAATTCACCGGAGCGCTCCTCCAGCACGTCGACCGGTATCCGCATCTTTTTCGCTGCTTTTTTCGCCGTTGCGATTGAGTCCGGTTGTCCGGTGGCAATCACGCTATGCAGCCAAAGCAACATATCGATGTCTGTGTCCCCCGTGACAACCTGCCATGACGGCAGGACCTGAATGCCAGGGATTGTGTTGGCGTTCTTGCGGATCGGTGGGAGGCTGAAGAGCGTGCGGTGGGTGGCATTGTTTGCAATTTGATCCAGATCACGCATAGGGGAAAATCTTCTCTTCATTTGGCCCGTGAACACACGCCAGTCCTGATCTAGACAGCGAGTTTTCCATGGAATTTGCAGCGATAAGGCAAATCGCCATATTTCTTCAGAATTGAAGTGAGAGGGCCTTCCGATTCGAGTGAACCTGTAGTGGTCCAGCGAAGCCAGACCCGCACAGGGCGCCGCCCTTCCCCGCTGTTGCGCAGGCGTCAATCCTTCATGAGAGGCATGCGAAGGGCGAAGGTCGTGCCTTGGTCGACGACACTCTCACAATCGATGCGACCGTGATGTCGATCAACCACCGCCTTGACCATCGCCAGGCCAAGGCCGAGTCCGTCGCTGAGTTCGGCCGAAGCGAAGCGGCGATATTGGCTGAACAACTCGGGCAATTCGTCGGCGGCGATCCCTTTGCCCTGGTCGATGATCAGGCAGGTCAGCGCGTCCTCGTCGCCCCTGACGCGGACCCTTACGGTCGACCCTGACGGGCTGTATTTGATGGCGTTTTCCAGCAGGTTGAACAACGCACGCGTCAGCAACGCCGGGTCAGCCGAGACGATGCTTTCATCTTCATCCAGGTCATGCAGCAGATGGATGTTTTTCAGTTGTGCGTGGGTCATGGCCTGATCGAAGGCGTCAAGGACCAGCATCGCGAACAGACACGGCTGGAACTGATACATCTCTGACTCGGCCCTGGCCAACAGCACGAAAGCGTCGGTCAGCCCCAGGGCCTTGCGCACCTGCTGCTCTATCTGCTGGAAGACCTGGGTGTTGCCTGCACGCTGATGACGCTGTAGATCGAGCAACGCCAGAATCGCCGAATGCGGTGCGCGCAAATCATGGGATAAAAAGCGCAGCAAGGTTGCCCTCTGCTGTTCGGCATCGCGCTCGATACTTAAGTCGGTGAAGCTGAATAACCAGCCCAAGGCAACCTCACCCTCCACCGGCAGCAACGGCGCCAGATCCAGGCGCAGACTGCGATCGCGGTGATCACGAAATTCAAGGCTCTCAAGTGCCGCAAGCTGGGTCGGGACACCGTCAAGCAAGCCGGGGTAACCGAGACGGGTCAGACAACCGAGCAGCGTTTCACCGACCAGTTCACTACCCAGCAGTGCGCGCGCCCTGCTGTTGGCCAGCAGAATGCACCCGCCTGGATCACTGATCAGCGTCGCAATCGGCAGGCATTCAAGGCCGTCGGCCATAAAACGGCGAGTGTCGCGGGTGCGGCTCACGGCCTGCTCCAAGGCCGCTATCCGCCCCTGCAAGACATCACCCCGCGGGACGATGGCACTGCGGCGCTCAGGCAAAACCTTGGGCTCGCTGTCCAGGCGCGCCAGCTCCCAGCCGAAATACGCCAGTACCACACTCAAGCGGCGCCAGCTCCAGATCAGATAGGCCAGCAGTAGCCCGGCGAGACTTGCGCCAGGAGGCCACCACCAACCAGCGCGCAATAACCCCCATGTGCCGAGTAGGGTGACCGTCACGCAGGCCAGGGTCAGCAACAAGGCGTAGCGTGCCCGCAGCAGCAGTAAACCCAGCAATACCGTCACCACGGCCATGGATAGCCAGGTCGAAAGCCATTGAGCAAGCGTCACAATGCTGCGCTGTTGCAGCAGGCCATTGAGAATATTCGCCTGAATCTCGACCCCTGAGGTGGTACCGGTTTGCACCGACAGTGATGTGACATAGCGGTCACCCAGGCCAGGGGCCGTGGCACCGATCAAAATAATTCGATCGCGCAACAACTCCGGCGGGACTTCACCGCGCAATACACTGAGGTAGGGCACACTGGGAAAGCCTGAGTCGGCTGCGATAAAAGGCACGAGGATCGCGTGCTCACGTTGCCAACCGGCCATCTGCAACGCGTCCGGGCTACCTGGCATTTGCAGCGCCTTGCCCGCCTGGGTCAGCGCGTAGACCTGCCAGGCCAGCTGTGGTCGCAGATGTTGCACAGGCCCTTCGCTCAGATAGATGTTGCGCACAACGCCGTCAGTATCGGCTTGCATGTTGATGTGACCAATGGCCCTGGCGCAGCTGCGCAACGGCTCTACCGGTTCTATTTCTACCAGGCTCTTGCCATAGCGTGGCAGCCCTTCGCGCAACAACGGCAGCACCACATTGCCTGAACGGCAGAGGGCTTGGGCGAGCAACTGATCATTGGCGGGCACAGGCTCCGGCTCGCTGAAAATCACATCGAACAGCACCGCCTTGGCACCCGCGTCAGCCAGCCTGTCGAGCAATTGCGCATGCAGGTTTCGAGGCCAGGGCCAGCGACCAAGACTCTGCAAGCTCAAGTCATCGATAGTGACAATGAGAATCCGTGGGTCAACAGGCAACGGGCTCAGGCTACGCAGGCGATCATAAAGAAGATTGTCCAAGGCCAATCCATGGCTGAACGACAAGGCAGCAGTCAAAGGCAGCAGCGTCAGGATCACCCACAACCATTCGCGCACTAATCCGCGAAACAGCCGCTGTGCCTGACTCGGCTCACGACCTTCGGCACGCCGCCAAAAAGTCATGGGTTAGACACTGAAGCACTGTTTGCCATGGCGCGCGCCGGATAATAGAAAATGTCATATCCGCTGGTCTCACCCTCCAACCCTTGCGCGTCAAAGGCGGATAAGCGCACATGGTAGAACGCCGCTTTCAGGCCACTGAAATTGAACGTCGGCGTACTGGAGAAACGCTCCTGTTTGATATCCATGAAGTCCCGGTCAATGGCGACCTGTGCGCGATAGCGTGAGGCGCCGGTCAGGGGCTTGAGGAACAGCTGCCAGACCGGCGACGGGCCCTTCTGGCCGCCTTGCCCCAGCAACAGCGGCGCCGGCAACAACTCCACCGCCTTCAGCTCACCTTGTTTCTGCACCCGCATGCCTTGCCGGGCGCCGACACGAACATCACTGTCGCGAGTCCCGGCAGACTCGACCGCAGGGTGATCGACCTGGTCACGGTTGACCGCTACCTGGCCATTGAGCACTTCGACCAATGCCTGCGCACTTTCACTGCGCACGCGAAAGTGCGTCCCGCGCACACCCAGCACGCCCACCGGCGTAACAATCTGGAAGCGGTCGCGATCGCTCCAGCGCTTGATCACGTATGACTCGACCTGCCCTTGCTCAAGGATGACTTGTGGAATTTTCAGGTCATCAACCAGATGCAGTCTGACCTGTGAGCTGGAGGGCAGGACAATCCGGGATCCATCCCCCAGTGACAGACTGACGAATGCATCAGGCAAAGTCCTCACGCCTTCCTGCTCGTCAAGCGTCATACCCTCCTCCAATGGCGTCTGGTTACCTTTACTGTCCAGCTTCCAGGCTTCGCCGGTCAGGTGCATGACAATCGCCGGCAGCGGTTGCGCCCGACACTGCTGCTCGCGATCTATAAAGTCCGCGGGTTGATTGCCCGGCGCCGCCAGAGTCGCCTGAACAGACAGACAAAACAAACCACCAAGCCATAATAGCCGGGTACTCAGGTACCGCCCTGACGGCTGTAAATGAGCAAGAGAAAACGCTGGCAGAATTTGCGGACGGAGGAAGTTTGCAAAAAAAGAACGAGGCAGTTCACTCATTGGATTCGCTTGTCGTACGTGTCAGGAGAACAACGTTCAGCGCCTCTAATCAATCGAGTGCGCATCTTGCACTATGCGCAACATAACCGAGTGGATGATCGGACTGTTAGTGTCACACACCTATAGGCTCCAGATATGGCCGCCAGGCAAGGGATGACACATCCCTGTGTCCAAGCCGGTTCATAGGATATGTCCGCCTTGTCTATCGAGAAAAAATCATCCTGACCATGTCCCGACGACGGCCAGGAACTCGCCCCTCCGTCTCCCGCCTTGAGTCAGGCAGGTGGACACATCCTTGCGTCAGTGTTGCTCCAGCGCCCCTATCTTTCTCAACGGGTGGAAATTTACCAGCTGCACCCACGTCGCTGACTGATTTGTCATATTTGTTCAGATTGTCTTTTCACACGGTCATCGCCATGGCTCTTTTCCTTGAATGTGCGAAGCGTTACCCTGCCGCATTGAGTCGCTGACCAACCCTACCTGCCCACCTACCCACCTGCCCACCTAATAATTATTTGAATTCAGCCTGTTCGGCGCGACTTGCTTACATAGAAAATCGCCACAATTGTTCAAATATTAAATAATGTGTCAGGGCTGACCATGTGGCCTCTTGGGTCAGCCGCGAAGCGCTATACCTCCGTGAGGGCAAAGGACTAACGCATGCGTATTGCGATATTGGACGACGAACCTGCTGAGTTACGCCGGGTCGAGCAGGCACTGCAAGGGATCCCCGGATCAAATGAACCACCGTGGGCCTTGCATTTTTTTGAGCGTGGCGAAGACTTGTTACGGCAACTCAAGCGCGAAACCTTTGATCTGATGATTATTGATTGGCAGCTGCCCGACATGAGCGGGCTGGCACTCTTGCGTTGGAGCCGCGAGCACATGGAGGTCCCTCCGGCGGCAATCATGCTGACGAGTCGTGATACCGAAAGCGATATCGTCCAGGCCTTGAACTGTGGTGCCGACGACTACGTGAGCAAGCCCTTCCGCGCCAATGAGCTCAAGGCCAGGGTCATTGCGGTATTGCGTCGCCATGTCATCACTCGCGCTACAGCCTCAGAGTTATTGAGTTTCAACGACCTTTGTTTCGATGATTCGGAACTGACCGTCACCCGTTCCGGTTTACCGATCAGCCTGACCGAGCGAGAGTACCGTCTGGCACGCTGTCTGTTCAGCAATCTGGGACGGCCATTATCTCGCGAATACCTGTACGAGCGTTTTTGGCCCCATGAAGAAGTGCAGTCATCGCGCCCCCTTGATACTCACATCTATCGACTGCGCAACAAACTCGGACTCACACAGGCTGTGTGAAAACCTGACGATCATGTTTCAAACCAACGCCCCGACTTGTCGGGGCGTTGGTTTTTGGCCTTTGATCCCGAAATCATCGCTGTTCGTTTTCACGTCGCCGGGACAAAGCGTTTTGAGCGCTCCATGGCCAGTCCTGGGACGTTTGTCAGGCGCAAAAAAAGGCTGCTTAGCCCATCTTCGCCATCATTTCACGCGCACCCAGCACATTGATCGCCCTTTTAAAGTTATAGGCAAGCACCGCCAGCGACATCTCTATTCGCGCGCCTTTCAGTTGGCGTAGCAAGAACCGTCCATTGCCCATGATCCATTGCTTGAGGTTGCCGAAGGGGTGTTCAACGATGGACCTTCGTTCAACCATCTTCTCCGGATGCGCCTGCATGCGCTGCTCCATTCGCTCAAAAGCGGCCTCATGCGCATGCCGCGTTACTTTCCGGCGGGAGGTCTTGGTGCACTGACTTTTCAGCGGGCAGTGGGCGCAGTCACTGGGCAGTGCGTGGTAAATACGCGTGCCGCGATTCAGTTGCGTCAGCGTCAGTAGCTTGCCATTCGGGCACCGGTACTGATCGTCCAGGGCCTCATACGTAAACTGGGTGCGGTCAAAGAATTTTACGTCCCCGCCCCGCGTGTTGATCGTTCGATTCAGCGGCACATACGCCGTGATACCCGCGTCTTCACAGGCCTGGAATTGTTTGCCGTGGGAATATCCGGCATCGGCCACTACCGTCAGCTCTGACTGTTGCAGTACTTCTTTAGCCGCTTTGGCCATGGGTTCAAGCTGTTTGCGGTCATCGCCGTCCTGAGTCACTTCGTGGTGCAGGATCAAGCCGTTCTCGGCATCCACCGCCGTCTGCACGTTGTACGCCACGGCCATGCCTTGCGGCGCCCGCATCATCCGCGCCTCGCTTTCGGTGCTGATGAACTGCTCGACTTCCAGCGCCTTCATCACCTGCTGACGGGTCAGGTTGTTGTCTCGTTTGTTGCTCAGACGGGCCAAAGCGGCTTTGACTTTCTGCTTATCCACAGGCTGATCGGCGTCGTCTTTGTCCGCCCGATCAAGCTCCGCCAGGTACTGGGTAATCTTCTTGTTCAGTATTTCCTCATCGCGCTTAAGGTGCTTGAGGCTCATATGACGGCGCTTGGAGGCCACGGCTTTGAATTTGCTGCCGTCGATAGCAACCAGCTTGCCGGCGATTAGCCCCACTTCACGGCAAAAAAGAATGAAGAGTCGGCAGATGGCGGCGAATGCGGCACCGTTGTCTCTGCGGAAATCGGCGATGGTTTTGAAGTCAGGTGCGAGCTGATTGAGCAGCCACATGACTTCGATGTTGCGCAGGCATTCGGCTTCGAGGCGGCGTGACGAACGGATGCTGAGGAAATAGCCGTAGAGATAAAGTTTGAGCAGGTCTGCCGGATCATAGGGCGGGCGCCCGTTGCCCTTGAGGACAGCCTTGTCGAATCCCAGCTCCCGCAGATTGAGCTGGGTGACATAGGCATCAATGACTCTGACCAAGTGGTCTACCGGAATGGATTCTTCCAGCGACACCGGAAAAAGACTGCTCTGATCGCGCGCTATGCCTTGGATGTATGCCACAAAAATGCCCCCAATCTTCCGATGAAGGCATTTTCTTAGACCGTTGCAAGAATTGCCAGGTTTTCACACAGTCTGCACAGCTGAGCGAGGCTGGCAGCTCATGACGATCTACGGCTACGGGTATCGCCTCGAACATTTAGCGGTATAAGCCCGATACACTTGATCGTTTCAGAAGTACTCAAATAGCGGTGAAACCTATTTATTTTGGAACCCTGCCGCTACGCCAAGTCATTTGATAATGCCTTGGCAAAGCGCCTCACCCACCGCCTGCGCTCGATTGGAAACGCCGAGCTTGGAATAGATACTTTTAAAGTGATACTTGACCGTCGCTTCCGAAATATTGCGGATGATGCCGATTTCCCATGCCGTCTTTCCCGCGCGGGCCCACTTGAGGACTTCCAGCTCTTTTTCGGTCAGCGCCTTGGCATGAAGTTTTCGACCTTTGCCGGCCATATGCAGGATGGGCACAAGGTTGCTCAACAGGTACTTGTCTTCGTCGTTGAGCGCACGTCTCATCGAGTTGAGTGAACAGACGGTAATCACCCCTTGATGGGCGCGTTTTTCATTGGAGTAGCCGTAGGACGCGCCCGGCATCAGGTGATAATCCTCGACCACCTCTTTGTAGGTCGGTGTGGGTGGATGACACGCGAAAGCAATGTCCCAGTCCAGAAAACCCAATTGCTCGCGGTAACTGCGGACAACCGGATCGTCCATCATCAATCGCCGATGCCGGTAGATATCACTCCAGATACTGTCCACATTCGAGGTAATGCAGGTCAGCAATACCGCGCCCTTGTACTGATAAAACATGGCCCGCTCACAACAGCATTGGTACCTTAGCCAATCCAGCGCATTTTCAATGGCCTTGTCGCCGTTGCGTTCGGTGATGCTGACCACCATCTGTTGAACAAGCTGGGTCAGATCGGCGTTCAATGTTTCGACACTTCCCATCTATATAGCTCCCTTTTACCCCCGACATATGTCGCTCTAATCTGTCTCGATAAATAAATCATCGACCCACGAAGAGTTGCACAGTAAAAGCGCCTAACGAATAAAATAAATAATAAACAGGCATTACTTACTTACTAACAAGCCTTTTCCTACAAAACAACAAAACAAAACCTACGTACAGTTCGCATATTGGAGGTTTGATACGTGAGCAATGACCCACGGCAACCCCCGTCTATCAAGGGTGGCTGCCGTCAAGGTGCTGCCTTCAAGATGTGAAGCGCAAAAGCTTCTAGAACGCCGACAGGTCAATCACCGCAAAACTGGCGACATTGGCGTGCCCAACCAACTCGCCGCCGTTGCGCACCAATCCACAGGTAGCCATGCCCGCTTGTTGCGCAGCATCGAGCTCTTCGACGATATCGGACAGAAACAGGATCTGCTCTGCCGGACAACCTATCGCTGCGGTAATGCTGCGATACGACTGCGGCTCGCGCTTGGGGCCCGAGGTGGTATCGAAGTAACCGCTGAACAAGGGCGATAGATCTCCCGCCACGGAGCAGCCAAAAATCAGCTGTTGGGCTTGAATCGAACCCGAAGAGTAGACATACAGCTCATAGCCTTCCAGATGCCAGCGCTTGAGCGCCTCGACCGCATCCGGGTAGACATGTCCCCTCAATTGACCTGCGCGATAGCCCTGCTCCCAGACCATACCTTGCAGGGCCTTGAGCGGCGTGGCCTTGCGGTCTTCGGCAATCCACTCGATCAGGATTTCGATCACTCGATCGATGTCAGCATGGGGCTCGGCGGCGTCCTGGCGCACCGCCTGCAGCTGCAAGGCCACCGCAGGTTGCGTGGCTTCCTGGCGAACAAAGTCCGGCAGATGCTGTGCCGCGTAAGGGAACAACACCTCGAACACGAAACTCACCGCGCTGGTGGTGCCTTCAATGTCGGTAAGGACAGCTGTGATGGACATGTAAACCCCCGCGTCTTTTTAGTCTTCAAGCCTTGGAAAATAACTGGCGATTTCTTCGCCGGTGAACTTTGCCACCCAACCTTCAGGGTTGTTGAACAACCTGATCGCCACAAAATGCGGGTTTTCGCCCATGTCGAACCAGTGACGAGTGCCGGCCGGGACCGAGATCAGGTCATTTTTTTCGCACAGCACGGCATACACGTAATCGTCGATGTGCAGCGTGAACAAACCACGACCGGCCACGAAAAAACGGACTTCGTCTTCGCCATGCTGGTGTTCATCCAGAAACTTGGCGCGCAATTCGGCTTTCTGCGGGTGGTCGCGGTCAAGGCTGATCACATCTACCGTGATGTAACCACGCTCGGTCATCAACTTATCGATCTGCACTTGATAGGCAGCGATCACTTCTTCCTGGGACGCGCCCGGGGTGATTGGTGCCGCGGCTTGCCAACGGTCGAAGCCGACGCCGTGTTCGGCCAGGGTCGAGGCGATGTCGTCCAGGTGGGTCAACACCTTGTTCGGCAAATCAGGGGTGGAAACGTGATAAACGGACAGGCTGCTCATAGCGGCAATTCCTCAACGGTTCAGTAGCGAGCGGGTCTTGAGCTCACACTCGAACAAAAATTCGAACGCTTCGATCTGGCGCAAGGCGTCGCTCATTCGCGCGCCCCAGGTGTAAAGGCCATGACCGCGAATCAGGTACCCAGGGCATTCGGGATGGGCGTCAAGCCAAGGCTGCACCTTTGCCGCCAGGCGGGCAATGTCCTGGTCATTGTCGAAAATCGGCACAACGACCCGGGACTCATGGGTCACCACATCAGTAAACGCTTTCTGCAGCTCGTAACCCTCGAACACCAGATGATCGGCCGGTGTCAGGCGTGACAACACCGTAGCGTTGACCGAGTGGGTGTGCAGCACGGCGCCGACCTGCGGTTTGCAGCGGTACAGCTGGGTGTGCAGCAAGGTCTCGGCCGACGGTTTTTTACCCGGTTCCAGGCTGTTCCCGGACAGGTCGGTGACCAGCACATCATCAAGGCCCAACTGACCTTTATGTTTGCCCGACACCGTTAACAATGCCGCGGTCGCCGACAAGCGGGTCGAGTAATTGCTGCTGGTGGCCGGCGACCAGCCACGGCCATATAAAAAGCGTCCGGCGTCGATGATTTCCTGGGCGAGTTGTTCGTGGGTCATGCCCTGTCCTCTTTCATTCGTGTAGCAATCATGGCGGCAGCGGCCAACGCCGCAAGGCTGGCAATACTGAACGTCCAGTTCGGTCCCAGTACATTCCAGCTGTAACCGGAATACAACGCACCCAAGGCACCGCCCGTCCCGGCCAGCGCGGCATATAGGGCCTGGCCCTGACCTTGCTGCCGAGGGCCAAAGCTACGCTGCACGAAATGGATGGCAGACGCGTGAAAACTGCCAAACGTGGCGGCGTGCAGGATCTGGGCAACTATCAATACGGGAAAATATTCGGCGAAACTGCCCAACAACAACCAACGCAACGCCGCCAACAAAAAGCTCGCCAGCAGCACATGGCGCACGGGAAACCGCTGCAAAATACGGCTCATCGACAGGAACATCAGTACTTCGGCCACCACGCCCAACGCCCAGAGCAGACCGATGACACTTCGACTGTAGCCCAAATGCTCAAGATGCAGGGTCAGGAAGGTGTAATAAGGGCCGTGGCTCAGTTGCATCAGCGCAACGCTGGCATAAAACGCCAGAACGCCGGGGCGGGCAAGCTGCTTGAGAAATCCGCCAGCAGTCAATGGCTGCACCGAGGGTGCAGGTTGCGCATTGGGCACCCACCAACTGCTGGCGACGATGCCGGCCATGATCAACAGCAGCGCCTGCGGATATATGTCCAGGCTGAACCACTCGAACAGCCGCCCCAGCGCCACGACGGTGAGGATGAAGCCGATGGAACCCCAGAGCCGAACCTGACTATAGCGGGCGGTCTGCCCTTGCAGATGCGCGAGGGTAATGACTTCGAATTGTGGCAACACGGCATGCCAGAAGAAGGCGTGCAAAGCCATGACCATCGCCAGCCAGGCGTAACTCTTGCTGAACAGGATCAGGGAAAAGGTCAGCAGCGTGCAGATCGCCCCAAAACGCACGATCGCCAGACGGCGCCCGGTGTAGTCCCCCAGCCAGCCCCAGATATTGGGTGCGACACAGCGCATCAACATGGGGATGGCCACCAGTTCACCAATGCGCGCGCTGGAAAACCCCAGGTGATCGAAGTACAGCGCCAGAAACGGTGCCGTCGAACCGAGCAAAGCAAAGTAGAACAGATAGAAGCTGGACAGCCGCCAGTAAGGGATCGAAGCCACGACTAAAGCGCCGTGGCAGCGTCACCGCCATCGGGCATTACAGTTGGTCCAGAACGGGAGTCGACACCTGCACATCGGCGTTCTGCCCGCGATTGCGCAGAAAATGATCCATCAACACGATGGCCATCATCGCCTCGGCAATCGGCGTGGCACGAATGCCGACGCACGGATCGTGGCGGCCTTTGGTAATGACCTCGACCGGGTTGCCATGGACGTCGATGGAACGCCCCGACGTCGTGATGCTTGAGGTCGGCTTGAGCGCCAGATGAGCGACAATCGGCTGCCCCGAAGAAATCCCGCCCAGAATGCCGCCCGAGTTGTTCGACAGGAAACCCTGCGGCGTCATCTCGTCGCGATGTTCGGTGCCACGCTGGGCGACGCTGGCGAAACCGGCACCGATCTCCACGCCCTTGACCGCGTTGATGCTCATCAGCGCGTGAGCCAGTTCGGCATCCAGACGGTCGAAGATCGGCTCGCCCAGCCCCGGCTTGACGCCTTCGGCCACCACGGTGATCTTGGCCCCGACCGAGTCCTGATCCCGACGCAATTGATCCATGTAGGCCTCAAGCTCCGGCACTTTGTCCGGGTCCGGGCAGAAGAAAGCGTTCTGCTCCACCGACGCCCAGGTCTTGAACGGGATTTCGATCGGCCCCAACTGGCTCATGTAACCGCGAATCTGGATGCCCTGGCTGGCCAGGTACTTCTTGGCGATGGCACCGGCCGCTACGCGCATGGCCGTTTCACGAGCCGAGCTGCGACCGCCGCCGCGGTAATCGCGCAGGCCGTATTTGTGGTGGTAGGTGTAATCGGCGTGGGCCGGACGGAACAGGTCCTGAATCGCCGAGTAATCCTTGGACTTCTGATCGGTATTGCGAATCAGCAGGCCGATGGGGCAACCGGTGGTCTTGCCTTCGAAGACACCCGAAAGAATCTCGACTTCATCGGCTTCCTGGCGTTGAGTGGTGTGGCGGCTGGTGCCGGGTTTGCGACGATCCAGATCGCGCTGCAAGTCTTCCAGCGACAGTTCAAGCCCGGGCGGGCAGCCGTCAACGATAGCAACCAGTGCTGGACCGTGGCTTTCGCCAGCAGTGGTTACAGTGAACAGCTTGCCGTAGGTATTGCCGGACATGCAGGGCGCTCCGCGAAAAATCAGCCAAAACAATCAGTCAAGTTATCAATCAAGCTATAAAGCAAAATCGCAAGTGCGCCAGTATACGCAGGCTGCCTGAGTAGTTCATCCTTCAAGCGTATTACCGAACCTTATGCGTATGGACGCGTCCAATCGGCACTTCTACTGAACGTGGCCTTCTAGATGTTACGAGTCACCGCCTTAATCCGAGCTGCTATCGTGATCCTTCCGCTGCTGACCGGCCTGGCACAGGCCGCCCCACAGGCCGCCGCCCCTCCGACGGTCGTGTTGCAACGCCCCATCAGTCTGGACACCGGAACCGGTGAGCTGTTTGGCACGCTGGTGCTGCCCAAGTCCGACGTCCCGGTGCCCGTGGTATTGATCATCGCCGGCTCCGGCCCCACTGACCGCGATGGCAACAACGTCGACGGCGGTCGAAACGACAGCATGAAGCGTCTGGCGAAAATCCTCGCCAAGCACAACATCGCCAGCGTCCGCTATGACAAACGCGGCGTGGCCGCGAGTACAGCGGCGACGCCCGATGAGCGCAACCTGAGCATCGAAGCCTATGTGGCCGACGCGGCGGCCTGGGGACAGAAGCTCAAGACCGACCCACGCTTGGGGCAACTGATTCTGCTGGGGCACAGCGAAGGCGCGCTGGTCGCCTCCCTCGCCGCCAAGCAAGCCGGGGCTGCGGCGGTGATTTCCATCGCGGGCACCGGGCGCCCGGTCGATCAGATTTTGCGCGAGCAGCTGCAATACCGTCTGCCGCCACCCCTGCTTCTGCGTAGCGAACAGTTGATCGAGTCGCTCAAGGCTGGCCACACCGACGACAACGTGCCACCCGCCCTGACAGTGGTGTTCCGTCCAAGCGTGCAGCCGTATCTGATTTCGCTGTTCCGTCAGGACCCGGCCGCCGCCTTTGGCAAACTGCAAGTCCCGGCCCTGATCATTCAAGGCAGTCATGACATTCAGGTGGGTGTCGGCGACGCCGAGCTGCTCCACGCGGCCAAACCTGACGCAGAAATGGCGCTGATCGACGGCATGAACCACGTTATGCGCATCGTACCCAATGACATCAAGCGCCAGTTGGCGTCCTACAAAGACCCGCAACTCCCGCTCGCCAGTGAGCTTTCAACCCGCATCCTGCGCTTTATTGACGCCTTGCCCGCCGCGTAACAGGCATTGGCCGGTGCACAAACCGGCCAACACCCTTCAGTCCTGAAAGAAACGGCCGATAGCGCAATGCTGGCACCGAGTTTGCTCCGTGTGCTAACTAATGCCTGGCCACAGGATTGCCGCCATGACCGACATTCAAGCCTCACCCGACGCCGAAACGAAAACGGAAACGGAAACGGAAGCCGTTGCACCGGATCCAGCCAGCTTGCCCTGGGCGGACGTTCAGCCGGAGCATTTTCAAATGCTGCGTCTTGCGCCACTCCAGACTGACCGGGCCACCGGCGCGCGCCCGTTGCGCTTCGTGCAATTCGGTCGCGTCGAGCGCCACAGTAAAGAACACAGCCTGTTGCGCATGGACATCCAATTGCCTGGGCAACGGGTGCGCAAGGAGCAGAACCATCTTGACGTATGGGTCGACCACAGCACCCACCAGGTCAGGTTCGGCCCTGAATCGGGGTTGCAGATCGAGCCATGGAATCGTGGGATCGGGCGTTATCTGATGGCCCAGGGCATTCACTGGGCGCAGAAAAAGTGGGCGAATTACCAGGTCGACGAGGTCGCACTTGCCAGCAAAGATGCGCTTAACGAAGACACTCGCCTGCGTCGCGATCATTTCTTGCGCAGCCAGGGTTTCGACGTTGCCTACGCCGATGCCCAGCACATGAAGGGCACCGTCAAAGAGGTGCGGGTCGCCGAACTGCACAGCACCTGGAACAGTGAAAAGGTCCAGAAGGTGGAGATTCTCGACGCCGCCAACATGCTCCAGCAGGCCGAACAGAACTTGCTGGAACAAGAAGTCAAATTGCGCGCGCAGGATGAGAAAGTCACCCGGTTCAAACGCGAAGACACCGGTTTGCGCTTCACCATCGCCTGCCTGGTGGCTTTCGCGGTGTTCCAGGCCGGGCTATTGATCTGGATTGCTACCCACCGCTGAAGCTTCGCAGATCCTCTGTAGGAGATGCCGCCCGTCTTCGACGCTGCGCTGTCGCGCAGCAAACTGGGTCTCGATTCTGCCCGGAGGGCGTAGGAGCTGACTTGTCTGCGAATAAGGGCCGAAGGACCTTCCGACGATGGTGGATTCACCATTTTTGCCAGCGCTTCGCACTGGATCGCAGACAAGTCAGCTCCTACAGACCAAGTTTGCTGCGCGACAGCGCAGCGTCGAAGACGGGGCGGGTTCTCCTACAGGTGATCGTGCATCAGACGGTCAGACCCGCGACGCAAACAACGCTTGATGCTGGCGGCACTGCTCGGCCGTCAGCATGAACACGCCGTGGCCGCCACGCTCGAACTCCAGCCAGGCGAAGTCGACTTCCGGGTACAGCGCCTCGACGTGAATCTGGCTGTTGCCGACTTCGACGATCAACAACCCCTTCTCGGTCAAATGCTCCGCCGCCTGACTGAGCATGCGCCGCACCAGATTCAGACCGTCATCGCCGCAGGCCAGCGCCAGTTCCGGCTCATGCTGATATTCGTCAGGCATGTCGGCGAAATCTTCAGCATCGACATACGGTGGGTTGGACACGATCAGGTCGAATCGCTGCCCCGGCAAACCGTCGAAACCATCGCCCTGCACGGTATAGACGCGCTCATCCAGACCATGGCGTTCGATGTTCTGGTTGGCCACTTCCAGCGCTTCGAAGGAAAGGTCGGCCAGTACCACTTCAGCGTCGGGGAACTCGAACGCACAGGCAATACCGATACAACCGGAGCCCGTACACAGGTCGAGAATCCGTGCCGGGTCTGCTGCCAGCCACGGCTCGAAGTGTTTGTCGATCTGCTCGCCAATCGGCGAACGAGGGATCAGCACCCGCTCGTCAACGATGAACGACAAGCCACAAAACCACGCCTCGCCCAGCAGATAGGCGGTCGGAATGCGGTCGTCGATGCGACGCTTGAGCAAGCGTTGCAAATTGACCAGCTCGTCGTCTTCCAGACGGCAATCCAGGTAGCTGTCGGCAATTTCCCAGGGCAGATGCACAGCACCGAGCACCAGTTGCCGAGCTTCATCCCAGGCATTGTCGGCGCCGTGGCCGAAAAACAGATCCTCCCCGTGGAAACGGCTGACGGCCCAACGGATGTGGTCGCGCAGGGTGCGCAGGCGGGAAGTGATCACAGGCAGACTCCTTAAAAAACGACGGGCGATTCTAACAGCCATGGCCCGAACAAACGATGGTTGAAGCCGAGATTGAGGGGCGATTGAACTGACACGCCGCGTTGACGTTTTTTTGCCCGACGCAGCCGTTTTACCCGCAAAATGCCGCTTGCCGCGCTTCGATGATCCGCTCGCAGACCAGCAACCACGCCGCTTGCAAGTATTGCCATTCACAGAACCGCTCAGGCGGGGGACAATGCCGCAATAGCCCCACACAAAGGAGCCCCAGATGTCCGATCCAAAAACGATGTTTCAACTCAGTGGCCGTGGTTATGCACCGGCCAATTTGAGCCATGCCACCCTGATCATTATCGATGCGCAAAAGGAGTACGTCAGTGGTCCGCTGGCGCTCTCCGGCATCGATGAGGCCGTCGCCAATATCGGCAAACTGGTAGAGGCTGCCCGTGCGGCGAATCGACCCATTGTTCATATTCGCCATCTTGGCACCGTGGGCGGCCTGTTCGATCCGCAAGGTGAGCGCGGTGAGTTCCTCCCGCAACTCTTGCCTCAGGGCGCAGAGCCTGTGATCGAGAAGCGCCTGCCAAACGCCTTCAACGGCACGGGGCTGGATAACCTGCTGCAAGGCCTCGGCCATCTGGACCTGATCGTGTGTGGCTTCATGAGCCATTCGAGCATCAGCACCACCGTGCGCGCGGCCAAAGACTATGGCTATCGCTGCACACTGGTGGAAGACGCCTGCGCGACCCGCGACCTGCCCAGCAAGCGCGGCGTGATCAGGGCCGAAGTGGTTCACCAGACCGAGATGGCGATCATGGCCGACAACTTTGCCACGCTCGCGTTGACCGAAGATTTGATCTGAGTCCAGCCAGATTCATCAGGAGCTGACCAGCCGTGTGGACCCTCACCGCTCCGGCAGTTCCTGCAAAAGACATCGAGGCTGACCATCCGCAGATGACTGCGTCCATATAGCCGCCCATCCATTAATCCCTCGCATTTGCCTTTGAATTCCCTAAAGCGGGAACCAGCCGGTCATATACTGGTCAGAGCGCCGATACCCTGAGAGGAAATCGGAATGAAGAAATCCGGTGGTTTCGATGCTCGTCGCCTGCGCCCAAAAGGCCCAAGCAACTGGCGGATGCGCTTCGGCGCTGCATTTGCTGCACTGTTAGCCACCTTCGGCGTCTTGCTGGTGATGGCCGGTATTGCCAGTCTGATTGGCCACCCGCCAGCACTGGGCGAACTCAACGCCAGCCCGGCCGGTGCCAGCCTGGTCGTGGTGGTCGGATTATTCCTGGTATATATCGGTGTCTGGATGTGGCGTCGCTGCCGTCGTCGCATGCGTCAACCCAGCGCACTGAACATGGCCCCGCACCTGATGAAAAAGCACGACTGAGCCCGCCTCCCTCTTCGGACCGCAGCGTCAAACCACCGCGCGGCAGATCAATAACGTTTTAGTCGCGCCGAGCAAGGCGTGACTTGGGTAAACTAGCCCTCCTGCGCGGAGGCTCACATGCAAGACGACGATTTTTCCCTGTTCAAGAACGAGATCCGCGGCGTAAAGCCGATCAAGCACGATCACGCCGATATCGGTAAACCCAAAACCGACCGTAAACACCTGGCCAAATTGCGCCAGGCCGCAACCGTGCGCACCGATTCGGTGACGGTCGATGGCCTGTCAGATCAGTTCGTGATTGATGTCGGCCCGGAAGATGATTTGAGCTGGGCCCGTGACGGGGTTCAGGAAGGTCAGATGCGCAAGCTCAAGCTGGGTCAGATCAGCTTCGAAGGCAGCCTGGATTTGCACGGTATGAGCGTCGAGATGGCGCGGGAAACGCTGTGGGAGTTCCTGGCCGAAGCGACCAGGCTGGAAATCCGCTGCGTGCGGGTAACTCATGGCAAGGCTGTGCGCCTGGATGGTAAACGTCCGATGATCAAAAGCCACGTCAACACCTGGCTGCGCCAGCACCCGCAAGTACTGGGTTTTACCTCATGCCTGGCTAAACACGGTGGCGCCGGCGCGGTCTACGTCATCCTCAAACGGACAATGATGGAAGGCCGCGACGAGTAGTCCCTCCAGGTCGCGGCCTTCTATGGTTTCGGGTCAGTCAGGCTCTTCGAGCGTCCAAGCCTGACTGAATCAACTGCACTCAGCGCCGAGGGCCGTCAAAGTAACGATGATCGTGCCAACGACCACCATCATGCCAAGGTCCAAAGAAACAGCCCGACATGGACGACAATATCGCAACCACAATCGCCACTTTTACTATTCGACTCATCAGATTCACTCTCTTCACGACAGGTATTTGTTACCTGATACTTCAGACATCGAATGCGTGCGTATCGCCAACCGACGACTGTAAAGGTTGGGTAAAGATATGAATTCGTTGCACATAATTCCCTCTCGTTGCCGTCACTGATCTGTTTGTAGGCCCGCAGCCATACACCTGCCCGCACGCGTACGCTACTATGTGCCCCATTATTGAAACCCACACGGAACACAGCCCTGTGACACTGGAACAGAATTACACCGCGATACTGGGCAAACTCGGCGAGGACGTCTCCCGGGAAGGCCTGCTCGACACGCCAAAGCGTGCAGCCAAAGCCATGCAGTATCTCTGTCGCGGCTATGAACAATCCCTGGAAGAAGTCACCAACGGCGCCCTCTTCAGCTCCGACAATAGCGAGATGGTGCTGGTCAAGCACATCGAGTTGTACTCGTTGTGCGAACACCATTTGCTGCCATTTATCGGCAAGGCTCACGTCGCCTACATTCCAAACGGTAAAGTGCTCGGCCTGTCGAAAGTCGCGCGGATCGTCGATATGTACGCCCGCCGCCTGCAAATCCAGGAAAACCTCAGCCGCCAGATCGCCGAAGCGATCCAGCAGGTCACCGGTGCACTGGGTGTGGCCGTGGTCATCGAAGCCCAGCACATGTGCATGATGATGCGTGGCGTCGAGAAGCAGAACTCGTCGATGATCACGTCGGTGATGCTCGGTGAATTCCGCGAAAACGCCGCAACCCGCAGTGAATTCCTCAGCCTGATCAAGTGATCCGCGGTTCAGGCGCGACCCAGACGCCTGTCTGCTGCGCCTGAACGATTTCACGCCCGTTTACCCCCTACCGCGAGGCTTTATTGTGTTCATGAAGGCATTAAGGGTTGGCCTGGGCCAGCTCGTCCTCTTTATCGATTTCATCACCCGTCCGGGCAAGAAACAGCGTGCACCCGCGGCCCAGGCCGGCGTCGAGCGATCGGCCAAAGACCTGACGCTGTACCAGTTCCACGCCTGCCCGTTCTGCGTGAAGACCCGTCGCGCCCTGCGCCGCCTGAACGTTCCCGTGGCTTTGCGTGATGCGAAAAACAATGAGCTGGATCGCCAGACCCTGCTCAGCGAAGGCGGCAAGATCAAAGTACCTTGCCTGCGCATCGAAGAAGCCGGGAAGACCGTATGGATGTATGAATCCAAGGTCATCATCGACTACCTGCAACAGCGCTTCGCGGCGGTCTGAATCATAAATCACCTGTAGGAGATTCCGCCCCGTCTTCGACGCGGCGCTGTCGCGCAGCAAACTGGAGCCCGATTCTGCCCGGAGGGCGTAGGAGCTGACTTGTCTGCGATCGGCTGCGAAGCAGTCGTAAAATGGCTGGATTCACCACCGTATGAAGGTCCTTCGGCCCTTTTCGCAGACAAGTCAGCTCCTACATGGGGTTTGCCTACGAAGACTCAGTTCGGACATCCCTCCGCCCGACAGGCTACGTAGGCTTTCAACTGCTCCACCCGCTGCTGGGTGAGTGAAGCCAGGCACTGGGCATGCAGCAACGGCCAGATCGAACCGGATTCCTCTGGCTTGCCCACCTGATACAAACAATCGGCGTCACGAAACGCGATCCACTTGAGCTGCGCATTTTTCAATGCCTGCTTTTGATCGGGGTTCTTCAGATAGGTCATCTGCGTCTGATATTGCTTGTTCAGGTCAGCATCCAGCTTGGACAGATCACCGCCTGCACAGGCGTTCATGGCCGTCTGGTCAGCGTCGCAGTCGTCAGCCAGGGCGACTTGCATGTCCGCCCAACCAATGCCCATCGCGATCAAGACCATCATCAAATAACGCATGGTGGATACTCCTTCCTCCAGAAATAACATTCAGCCCAGGCCAAACGGGCGCGCAGACTAAAACAACCTCTATGCGCCAACAAAGGCCTATCTCGTTACAGAAAATTCCAGACATAAAAAAACCGGTCTGTTCGTGCCAGACCGGTTTTTTTTGTGCGCCCTGGATCAGTCCAGCATCCCGACATACCCCGGCTGCTGCGTCACCCGTTCCAGCCACTGCTGGATCGCAGGGTAGGACTCAAGATCGAAGCCGCCTTGATGGGCGACATGGGTATAGGCGTAGAGCGCGATGTCGGCGATGGAGCACGTATCCCCCACCAGGAACGGCGTACGCTGGAGTTGTTGCTCCATGACCTTAAGCGCCCGGTAACCGGCTTTGTGCAGGGTGCGGTATTCCTTCATCCGCTCTTCTGGCATCCCGAGGTAGAACTGGATAAACCGGGCAACTGCGATGTAAGGCTCGTGGCTGTACTGTTCGAAGAACTGCCACTGCAATACCTGCGTGCGCAGGCGCGGTTCGCCGGGCAGGTATTGGCTGCCGTCGGCCAGGAAGTTCAGGATGGCATTGGATTCCCACAGGAAGGTGCCGTCTTCAAGCTCCAGCACCGGGATCTTGCCGTTGGGATTCTTCGCCAGAAACTCGGGGGTCTCGGTTTCACCGCCGAGGATATCCACAGCCACCCATTGATACTCGATGCCCAACAGATTGAGCATCAATTTGATCTTGTAGCAGTTGCCTGAGTTGTAGTCGCCGTAAACCTTGTACATCACCCTTCTCCCCCACTACGTATTCATGCCTGAGTATTCATGCCTAAATATTCAGCCCTTATTATTTAAAACCAGCATCACGCCGCCTGGGCGATCTGTGCCTGGCGAACCACAGCGGCCAGTCGCTTGAGACCTTCGCCCAGACGCAGCGGGTCGATGTGGCTGAAGTTCAGTCGCAGATAACCAGGGTTGGCATCCGGATCGGCGAAGAACGGCTCACCCGGCATGAAAGCGACGTTCTGCTCCAACGCCGACTTAAGCAGGGTGCGAGTGTCCAGCGGCTGCTTGAGGGTCAGCCAGAAAAACAGCCCCCCTTGCGGACAGTTCCACTCGGCCAGGTCACTGAAGTGCTCTTGCAAAGCGGCCTCGAAAGCATCACGGCGCAGACGATAAAAATCGCGCAACTCCAGCAGATGCTGACGGTAATGCTCGGTGCCAATCCATTGCAGGGCCTGCCATTGGCCAACCCGGTTAGTGTGCAGGTCTGCCGATTGCTTCAGCCGCAGCAGGTGCGGAAACAGGTCCGGCGTGGCGATCAGGTAACCCACGCGCAGCCCCGGCAGCAAGGTTTTGGACACCGTGCCAGTATAGATCCAACTGGCCTTTTTCAAGCGACTGACGATAGGCGTCGCGCTGCCACCGTCGAAATTCAGTTCGCGATAGGGTTCGTCTTCGATCAGGGTCACGCCGAATTCATCGAGCAAGGCGGCCACGGCATCACGATGGGCTTCGCTGTAGCGTACAGCCGACGGGTTCTGGAAAGTCGGGATCAAATAGGCGAATGCCGGCGTGTGCTGCTCCAGACGCTGGCGCAGGGCAATCAGGTCAGGGCCATCGGCCTGCAACGGCACGGTGACGCAATCGGCACCGAACAGTTGGAAAATTTGCAGTGCAGCCAGATAGGTTGGCGCTTCGAGCAGGATCTCGGTGCCCTTGTCGATATACAGCTTGGACGCCAGGTCGAGGGTTTGTTGCGAGCCGCTGACGATCAGCACCTGGCTGGCCTCGCAAGGTACGCCCAAGGCGCGAGCTTCAGCGGCCAGCGCTTCACGCAGGGCCGGCTCACCTTCGCTCATCCCGTACTGACCCATGGCCAGCGGCATGTCGGCCCATTCGACGCGCGGCAGCATGGCTTCTGCGGGCAGCCCGCCAGCGAACGACATCACCTCCGGCCGCTGCGCCGCTGCCAGGATTTCACGAATCAAAGAACTTTTAAGGCGCGAGACACGTTCGGAGAAGGCCATGGAGATCACCCGTAGCAGAAATAAATGGAAATAAGTCAAACTGCTTGACCGAAATTACGATGCCGAACCTAGATACGTCAATATGATTGACCTTAAAAATAAAATCACTCAGCAGGCGGCGATGGAAGCCTTCTTCTTCGGCTACCAGGCGTTCACCGCCAAAGCCGACGAAATGCTCGCGCGTCGCGGCCTCAGCCGTGTGCATCAGCGCATCGTATTTTTCATCGCCCGTTATCCGGAGTTGAGCGTGAAAGAGCTGCTCACCGTGCTCGGCGTCAGCAAGCAGGCGCTTAATACGCCGTTGCGCCAATTGATGGAAATGAACCTGGTCCACAGCGTCGCGCCTGATGCCGATAAGCGCAAACGCCTGTTGGGTCTGACGGCTGAAGGCATTACCTTCGAACAGGCCTTGCGCCATGAACAGGTAAAACTGCTGCAACGGGTATTCGCCGAAGCCGGCGAAGCGGCCGTGAATGGCTGGCTGGCGGTGAATCAGGCGCTGGGGAAAACTCGTCAACCAGGCTCGGCTCCCCCTGTCGAGCCACGACCAGCCGACTGACACAGCTGACGCGTCGAGCACTATTGATTACGACTGTACGGCTCATTGTGTGGATCGCTGTATTGCAACACCCTGTAGCGACTACGTTTAGTCTTAGGGCTTGACCGGATGTTGTTAAGGAAATTCGCATGACCGACGCCACCACCCACCCCCGCTTGAAGCCATTGGCCGACACCTCCCCTTCTGCGGTGGTCGCCGGCTTTATCGCGATGATGACCGGCTGCACCAGTTCATTGGTGCTGATGTTTCAGGCAGGGCAAGCTGCCGGTTTGACCAGCGCGCAGATTTCGTCATGGATCTGGGCCCTGTTCATCGGCATGGCGATTTGCAGCATCGGCCTGTCTCTGCGTTATCGCACCCCCATCACCGTCGCCTGGTCAACGCCCGGGGCTGCGCTGTTGATCACCAGCCTTGGCGGTGTGTCGTATGGCGAAGCAATTGGCGCCTTCATCACCTGCGCCGTGCTGATCACCCTGTGCGGCGTCACTGGCAGTTTCGAGCGGCTGGTCAAGCGCATACCGGCCTCGCTGGCGGCGGCGTTGCTGGCGGGGATTCTGTTCAAGATCGGCAGCGAAATTTTCGTCGCGGCGCAGCATCGCACCGGCCTGGTGCTGTGCATGTTTTTCAGCTATCTGCTGATCAAACGCCTGTCACCGCGCTATGCAGTTCTGGCAGCCCTGATTGTCGGCACAGTGGTCTCGGGCTTGCTCGGGCTACTGGATTTCAGCGGCTTTGCCCTGGAAGTGGCGACGCCTGTGTGGACCACCCCGTCGTTCTCGCTGGCGGCGACCATCAGCATTGGCATCCCGCTGTTCGTGGTGGCGATGACCTCGCAGAACATGCCCGGCATCGCCGTTCTTCGCGCCGATGGCTACACCGTACCGGCCTCCCCGCTGATCTCGGCCACCGGCATTGCTTCACTGCTGCTGGCGCCATTCGGTTCTCACGGCATCAACCTGGCTGCGATCAGTGCGGCGATCTGCACCGGCCCGCATGCCCACGAAGACCGTGACAAACGCTACACCGCTGCGGTCTGGTGCGGAATTTTCTACGGCGTCGCTGGCGTCTTCGGCGCAACCCTGGCCGCGTTGTTTGCAGCCTTGCCCAAGGAACTGGTGTTGTCGATTGCCGCGCTGGCGCTGTTCGGCTCGATCATCAATGGCCTGACCGTGGCCATGAACCAACCCAAAGAGCGTGAGGCGGCATTGATCACCTTCATGGTCACCGCGTCAGGCTTGACGCTGTTCTCGATTGGTTCGGCGTTCTGGGGGATTGTGGCCGGGGTGCTGACGTTGATGATTCTGAATAGTCGTAGGGACTGACAGAGCACACACAGTCATCTGTGCAGGCTGTGTGAAAACCTCCGCGACCGATTAACTGATTAAAAACTGACCTGAAAATCGCGTTCCTACGTGAAATTCAGGTCTGTCCAACAGCCGATATATTTCAGAATTGACGTACGAACATGCAGTTCAGTTTTCTGTTGGGGTTTTCACACAGCCTGTGTAGGAGCGCGCTTGCCCGCGATCTGGTGCGTAGCGCCAGCAAAAATAGTGAATTCACCATCGCAGGAAGGTCCTGCGTGTCGGACGCGACCCCGGCCGGTCGCGGGCAAGCGCGCTCCTACAAGGGCGACCAGTGGGAGCATGCCTGCGAAGCTTTTAGAGCCTGAAATGCCCGACCATGCCTTTGAGTTCAGTCCCCAACTGCGCCAGTTCGATACTCGACGCCGCGTTACCCTGCATCGCCAGGGCTGATTGATCGGCGCTGGCGCGGATGCTGGTAACGCTGCGGTTGATCTCTTCGGCGACCGAGCTTTGCTGTTCGGCGGCAGCGGCAATCTGCTGGTTCATCTGCTGGATCAAGGACACCGCCGCGGCGATGCTGCCCAGCGCGCTTTCAGTCTGCAACGCATCGCTGACGGCCATTTTCACCAGTTCGCCGCTGCTCTGAATCTGCGTTACGGACGACTGCGCCCCGCTTTGCAGGCGGCCGACCAGCCGTTCGATTTCTTCGGTCGATTGCTGAGTTCGCTTGGCCAGGGCCCGCACTTCATCGGCAACCACCGCAAAACCGCGTCCCTGCTCACCGGCACGCGCTGCCTCAATGGCGGCATTGAGCGCCAACAAGTTGGTTTGCTCGGCGACGCTCTTGATCACCCCCAGCACCTTGCCGATGTTCTGGATCTCGGCGCTGAGGTTCTCGATGCTCTGGCTGGCGGAGCTGGCTGAACTGGCGAGCGCTTCGATTCGCTGCATGCTCTGCCGGACCACCTGCTGACCACTCTCTACCTTGTCGTCAGCGGTCTGCGCGGCCTGTGCGGCTTCTTCGGCGTTGCGGGCCACGTCATGCACGGTCGCAGTCATCTGGTTCATGGCCGTGGCGACTTGCTCGGTTTCTTCCCGCTGGCTATTGACCTCCAGATTGGTCTGTTCGGTAACTGCCGACAGCGAATGCGCCGACGTCGCAAGCTGCTCGATACCCGCTTGCAGACCGCTGACAATACTACTCAGACCGGCGCCCATCTGCTGCATGGCCAGCATCAACTGGCCGATTTCATCGCGACGCGTGACCTCCACCGTGGCGCTCAAATCGCCGGAAGCAATCTGTTGCGCAACACTGATTACGCTGCGCAGCGGGGCCACGATCAGCCGCGTGATGACCCAGGCCGCGATCAGGCCGACCAATAACGCCAGTACCGAAGAGCCGATAATTTGCAGCGAGTTGGCTTTGAGCTCTGCCTGCATCGCCTGATCGTCGGCGTCGTAGGCCTCGTTGACCCGCTGAACCACCTGCCTGGCATTGTCGGCGAGCTGCTGATTGACCTGCGCTTCACTGGCGAGCAGTCCGGTGTATTCAGTGAGTTTGTCGGTGAAGTTGCTGATATGGGTACCGACTTCACCCAGCACAGTCAGGTAACCGGCATCCTTGACGGTGCTTTTCAGCTGCTCGGCCAACGCCAGGGCCTGAGCCGCCTGTTCGATTTTGCCTTCTTTGGGCGCCTCGCCCGAGCCTTGTTTGCGGCTCTGGTCCAGACGTATGCGCGCTTCATCCATCGCCTGCAGCATCAGACGCGATACCTGGCTGACCTGATTGGCTTGTGTGATGAACTCAGACCCCTGCTGGCCCTGGGAGTCTTTCAGGGCATAGGCGCCGTCGTCGGCCAGCCCGGCTTGCAGTACGTCGAGGTTATTGGCCACGCTGGACACCGACCAACTGGCCATGTCCAGGGCAAGGTCCTTGCTCTGGCTGATCTCGACGAATTGATCGAAGGATTTGCGGTACGCCGTGAGCGCGCTCTGCACCTGACCCATCATGGCCTGCTTAGCCGCCGACTGGCCCTTGAGCTGTTCAGCCAGGGCCTGCAGTGCATCGACCCCCGCGTGCAGGCTCTCGACCACTTTCGGGTCGCTGTGCAGGGCGTAGTCCTGCTCTTGCAAGCGTACCTTGAGCAGGTCGCTATTGAGCGTCGACATTTGCTTGAGGCCGTTGAAACGCAGGCTGATGGTCTGCAACGACCAGACGCCAATCGCTGCAACCAGAACGGTCAGCAGCAACACGAGGGTGAAGCCCACCCCTAATTTCTTCGCCATCCCGAGGTTGGCGAAACGTCCTTGCACGGCCCAAATCATTGCGCTCAATCCCCGTTCGAATACCAAAGGTGCTCAGGCCATTCATCAAGCCATTCTATAGGCATGCAGATTCGCAACGGGCCCGATCCAGCACAAGCCTCTGGCGCCGGAATAATGGCAAAAAGCTACGCCGAGGTCGTTTTTAGAATGCTAAATGTCGGCTGGGAATTGAACGTTGTCGGCCGATAGATCAACAACAGGCCGGAGCTACCAGCAAGGTGCCCGCATCCGCATCTAAAGTGGCCAGCGTGCCCAGCGGCACCGCGATATTGGGGTCGCCATGGCCAATGGACAAGCCACCCAGCAACGGAATCCCGAGATCGCCCAGGCGTTCGTTAAGCACGTCCACCAGACTGACCTGCCCGACCGCGCCCGCCGGTTCGCTGAACTGCCCCACCGCCACGCCGGCCAGACCCTGGAGGATCCCGCAATTACGCAGATGGGTGAGCATTCGATCGACCCGGTACGCCGATTCGGCCACGTCCTCAATCAGCAGAATTGCGCCGCTCAAGTCAGGCATGAATGGCGTGCCGATGGAGGTACTAAGCATGCTCAAGTTGCCGCCCAACAGAATGCCTTGGGCAACGCCTTTGCTGCGCACACTCACCGTGGCCTCAGCGGGATCGGGCTTGACCAGCACCGGTTCAGTGCTCATCAATGTGTGCTTCACGCTGCTGTTGGTCAGGCCGCCACGCTCAAGTTGCGCGCCCACCGGGCCATGGATGCTGGCCAGGCGCGCATTACGCCACAACGCCGCATGCAGGGCCGTGATGTCGGAAAAGCCCAGCACCAGCTTGGGATCGCGCCTTACGGCTTCGAAGTCCAGGTGTTCGATGATGCGTTGCACGCCGTAGCCACCGCGGTTGCAGATCACCGCACGAATCTCGGGATCGGCCAAGGCGTCGTTCAGGTCCGCCGTACGCTGCTCGTCGCTGCCCGCGTAAAACGAATATTTACCCAGCGCATGGGGATAGACGCGCGGTCGCAGGCCCCAATCGGTCAGCACCTTGACTGCGGCTTCGACACGCGTCTGGGCCACCGGGCCGGCAGGCGATACCAGCGCGACCGCGTCCCCGACCTGTAGCCGCCTGGGGTGCAGTGTCGGATGCAGCGCCGGTAAGCCACTGCGTTCTTGAGTGTGATAAAAATCCATCATTACCTCATGCAGATTCCGTTGTTGGACCTCAGCCAGACGCTGCAATAACTTAAGCTCAACGCGAGACAAAGAATCCTTTCAGATGCGCGATGCTGCACTGGGTTGCAGGTTGATGACCTCGGGCAGAGCCAGGCTCACCCCCTGAGGCTTCAGGGCCAGCGCATTGAAAAACGCAGAAGCACGCTGGTCACTGGCGTAAGCGACATTGATGCGCAACCAGTCACTGTCCTCCCGACCAGGGTTATAGCCCGAACCCGGCGATAACAGCACACCTGACTTGACCGCCACTTCCTGCATCTGTTCAAAACTGTGTCGACCGCTGCGCGCCCAGATGAACATGCCACCCGTAGGTTCGGCGAACACTTCCCAGCCCACTTGCTCCAATAAACGCAGGGTACTGGCCATGTGTTTGCTCAGGCGTTCACGCAACCGTTGAATCAACTTGCGGTAGGCACCATTGGCCAACAACGAAGCGACCACACTTTCGCCAAATCGCGACGCCCCCATACTGGTGATCATTTTCACCTCAGCCAGTTGGCCAATGACCTTTGCGCTGGCAACGATATAACCCACCCGCAGCGAACAACTGAGGGTTTTCGAAAAGCTGGCAATGTAGATCACGCGATTGCGCGAATCCAGCGTCGCGAGCCGGGTGCTGGGACCGTTTTGCAGGTCAGCATAGGTGTCGTCCTCGACGATCTGGAAATCATGAATCTCTGCCAATTGCAGCAAACGATGAGCGACCGTCGGCTTCAGGCTGGTCCCCGTTGGATTGTGATACATGCTGTTGATGAACAGACACACAGGCTTGTGCTCGCCCAGCAACTGCTCGAGGGCATTAATGTCCGGGCCGCTGCGGGTCCTGGGCACGGCGAGCATCTTCACGCCGTGGAACCTTAGCAAGTTGAACAGGTTGTAATAACCTGGCGACTCGACCAGCACCGAGTCACCGGGTTTGAGCAGGGTCCGCACCAGCAGATCAATGGCATGGCTCGCGCCTTGGGTGGTCAATATCTGGCCCTGATCGGCGTGGATATCAATCAGCTCCAGACGCTTCTGAATATGTTGGCGCAACAGCGGCAAGCCCAACGGCGTGCTGTAGCTGAACAGGCTGTTCATCTCGGTGCGGGTCACCTGGCGAATCGCAAAACCGATGTCTTCAGCCTCCCGCCAGCTTTCCGGAATCCAGCCGCAGCCCAGATTGAGTTCACTCGAGCTTTTGTCGGTGAACTGCTCCCAGCCGCTTTGCGCGCCGTCGAACCATTCCTTGTCCACCGCCGTCGGGTCCGTCACTGACTGTTCCGCGACGAAAAAGCCCGAGCCGGGACGCGACTCCAATATGCCGACCGCCACCAGACGGTCATAGGCCTCTATCACTCTTGAGTGGCTGACCTGGTTGTCACGCGCTAGTTGTCGGATAGAAGGCAGTCGGGTCCCGGGTCGAATCCGGCTTTGCCGAATCCAGTCAAGAACGCCATTGACGATCTGCTGTGCCACCGGCTCCGGCACCTGGCGATCAATTCTCAAGTCCCTCACGACCAACACTCACTGTTCGCTGATTTCAATGAAACAGTTAACCACAAAATCGAACAGCTGTTCCTTGTGGGCCGATGCCCGTCGATAGATAGTCAAGCTGCCTCCCTCAGAAGGGCAATGGTGACTTGGCTGAGAACGTCGGGGCTGATGTAGAACTTCCTGAGAAACAGCTAGCGCAGTCGGACTCTATGAACATTCATCTGGCAGAACCCAAACAGTTTTCATCATGCCCTGCGAGAAGAACAGAACATGCCCACCTGGCAACCTCGTCTCACGACCTGTGCTGGCGCCTGTTAAATATCGAACATGATTTTTTTACCAGCATAGAGCAGGCAAAACACTACGCCCTGCAACAGCACTGTGAAACGCGAGCGAGTTCGTTTTACCAAGTCAGCGATTTTGATTTCTTTATTTTCCGGCCCGAGGGTTTTGTCGCCAGTCTGCTGGACCAGATCGACGCTTTTGACAGTGAACGTCGGGCGGCCATCGAGATCAACGACGCTGCCGTCGCCAAATTGATTTTGACCCAATACGCGCCACAGGGGCTGTTGATCGGTTCACTCCTGCAAAACTTCTGCAATCCGTCGAATGCCCACGAAAAAGTTGCCGGCATCGTGCACACCATTCACGCGACCCAAGTTGGCAATGGCGATCTCGAGCACAACCACAGCCGGCTGTTCAGGCAGTTGGCCGAGAGCATGGGATTGCGCTTTCCAAGCATCGGCTCTGAACAGTTTTCGCGACACCCGGACCTTCTCGCCTCGTCATACAACCTGACGGCGTTTCGCCTGAGCCTGTCGTTGTTTGCCCAGCAATTCGACGCGGAAATATTAGGTGCCATGCTGTTTGAGGTGGCTGCCGGGCTCCCCTTCGCGGTTCGCGCCACTCAAGCGCATATTGCTGCCAGCGGTGGAACAACAAAGTTTTTCAAAGAGCAGGCTTCGAGCCAAAACGCCCTGATCGAAAAAGCGGGTCTGGCGATTGTGGCTTACCTGCACGAAGCCAGCATGTCCAGCTCATTGATAAATCGCGCGGATATTTCCATTGCTTATTCGCGGGTACTCGACGGTTTCATGACCTCGGCCCGCCTGCACCTGCAGTGGTCCACCGAGTTAAGTGCATTGATCGCCCAAGGTTACCTGGACCCGGTCAACGAAATGGTGCGGCTGGTCAGACGCAAGGGGCAATACGCCGTCGGTTATCACCCACGGCTCACCTTGGCTCAGCAGCCTTTCGATGAAGCGATTGTCGGCGACGCTCATACCTTCGTAGAACATTTGGCCCAGTCGCGCTGGGTCACACCGGGCAGCCCGGATACCAGTCTGCTGTTGTCGAAACTGATTGCCTTTGGCGGCCCGATGTTCAGGATTTTTTCCGATTCTGAAATTACGGTTATCCGCAACTGGATCGCCTCTTTGCCGACCACAAACCCAACTACAACCCCAACTGCAAATAGAGTAAGCGCCGGCACTTCGGCCCCCCTTCAGGACATCAGCGCCCCGACGCAACCTGCCGCGATGTCTTTTTCGCCCGAAGGCGTCACCGCCAACAAAAGCATCACGGCACAAAACATCCGCCAACGCAGAGAACCGATCGCTGCCCGCACCTTGTATTTCAAGCTGCTGAACAGCGAGCGTTACCCCGATGCACGCCATGACGCCAGCGAGTTCGCCGAGATCTGGCTGGCCCGCAGCGCCATCGGGTTGCACAAGGGCGATCAAGCCATTGCGTTCACCCACTATTCACACCAGCAACTGCGGCACTGGTTTGACGAGAAGGCACGGAATCAGGCCCGCGCCTATGTCGGGCCCGAAGAGAACGTCGAAAAGACCCGCGAAGAAGTAATCGCCGAAGCGGTCCAGTTGTGCCCGATGATTCTGGTGGATGGCGCCTGGCTGCAAAAGTGGGGCAATGCCGGTTTAGTCGAGACCCGCCTGGGAACGCTGCTGTTCAAGATCTTTTCCGATGAGCTGGGCAATGGTGACCCGCAGCTTAATCACCCCAATATCTATCGAAAACTCATGGCCCAAATGGGTGTGGAGCTGCCTGAGTTCCGCTCTCGCGAGTTTTCCCAATGGGACGGTTTCGCGGACGAAGCCTTTGACGTCCCGGCCTTCTGGCTAAGCCTGTCGCAATTTCCGCGTCGTTTTTTACCCGAAACATTGGGGCTTAATCTGGCCATGGAACTTTCCGGTGTGGGAGGCGCTTACAGAACAGCACACGACGAACTACGCCATTACGGTTTCAGCACCTTATTTGTCGACCTGCACAACACCATTGATAACGCCTCGACGGGCCACTGTGCCCTCGCACTCGACGCCATCGAACAGTATATGGATGAGGTCGTGCAAAGCGGCGACGTCACTCGTATCGCAGAAAGATGGAAGCGCATATGGATCGGCTTCCGCTCTTTGTCACCTCGGCCCAAGCGTTGGCGCG
The DNA here is from genome assembly GCF_056680425.1 of Pseudomonas sp. ASL3. NCBI lineage: Bacteria > Pseudomonadati > Pseudomonadota > Gammaproteobacteria > Pseudomonadales > Pseudomonadaceae > Pseudomonas > Pseudomonas sp. ASL3. Next base: position 3,438,172 of record NZ_CM155281.1, read on the forward strand.
AGCGATTCAAACGCCTTGCGTATCCTTACTGAACCGTTACTTCCTCACCCATTACTGTTAGATGAGAGTCCATGACGTCCTATATTGTGGGTTTATCCGCGTATTATCACGACAGCGCTGTTGCCCTGCTGGCCGACGGTAAAATTATTGCCGCTGTTCAGGAAGAGCGCTTTAGTCGAGTCAAGCAAGACAAACGTTTCCCTGCACAAGCGCTGATGTTCTGCCTGAACAAGGCCGGTATCACTATCGATGAGGTAGAGGCGTTTTATTATTACGAAAATCCCCGCAAGAAGTTGCAACGCATTGCCTCCACTTATCTGAACTTTGGCCTGCGCGGTTATCAGTCGTTTGTCAGCGATATGCCGGACTGGTTGACCCGGAAAGTAGGGGTTAAAAAAAACCTGACCCAGGAATTGCGCCGGCTGTTCGGGAAACGTGCGCAACTGCCGCCCATTGAATACATCGACCACCATGAATCCCATGCCGCCTCGGCTTTTTTCCCCAGCCCGTTCTCCCAGGCGGCCGTGCTGTGCCTGGACGGTGTGGGCGAATGGGCCACCACCTCGGCGTGGGTCGGAGACAGCAACACGCTAACGCCCGTGTGGGATATCCGCTTCCCCCACTCCCTGGGTTTGTTGTATTCGGCCATTACCTGGTTCTGTGGCTTTAAAGTCGATTCCGGTGAATACAAGGTGATGGGGCTGGCACCCTATGGCAACCCCACCTACTACCAGACCATTGTTGACCATCTGATCGATGTAAAGCCTGACGGCAGCTTCTGGCTAAACATGGATTATTTCGATTATGCGGTAGGCGACAGCATGATCAACGAACGCTTCGAGCAACTGTTCGGAGGGCCGCGACGGGCGCCGGAAAGCCTGATCACCCAGCGCGAGTTCGATCTGGCGGCGTCGATTCAACAGGTGCTCGAAGAAACACTGTTGCGTCTGGGAAAAAGCCTGCGGCGTGAAACCGGGCAGAAGAATCTGTGCCTGGCCGGGGGCGTGGCACTCAACTGTGTCGCCAACGGCAAACTGATGGAGGCAGGGATCTTCGACGATATCTGGGTTCAGCCCGCTGCCGGAGACAGCGGCGCCGCGCTGGGGGCGGCGTTGGCCGGTTGGCATCTGCGCAAACAAGCCTCCAGGCAACCGCGCAAGGGCGATGACATGTGCTCGACGTTGTTGGGCTCTTCGTACAGCGATGCCGAGATCGAAGCAGCATTGAAGACACTCGGTGCCGTGTTCACCCGCACCGACGACACCGCACTGAGCGACGAAGTGGCCGATCTGCTGGCGCAAGGCAATGTGGTCGGCTGGTTCCAGGGCCGCATGGAGTTCGGCCCCCGTTCCCTGGGCGCCCGATCGATCCTGGGTGACGCGCGCAGCGAAACGATGCAGAGCGCGATGAACCTCAAGATCAAGAACCGGGAGTCGTTCCGCCCGTTTGCCCCCGCAGTGCTGGAAGAACATGCCCAGCACTGGTTCAAACTCGACAAGCCGAGCCCCTACATGCTGTTCGTGGTTGGCGTGCAGGATGATCAACGGACCCCCGTGCTCCCCACGGAAACGGTACTGGAGGGCATCGACTTGCTTAAATGCGTACGGTCCTCGATCCCCGCCGTGACGCATGTGGACTTCTCGGCTCGCGTCCAGACGGTCGGCCAGGACGCCAATCCCCGCTTTCGCAGGTTACTTGAAGCGTTCCATAGAAAGACCGGTTGCCCCGTGCTGGTGAACACCTCGTTCAACGTCAGGGGCGAACCCATCGTGGAAAGTCCACACAACGCTTACTTGTGTTTCATGCGCACGGAAATGGATTACCTGATTCTTGGCGCCTACACCTTGCGTAAAACCGACCAGCCCGCGCTGTTGAAAGATGCCAATTGGCGCGAGGAGTTCGCTCTCGATTAACTCAAGTTGCCACGCATAACCCTCAGGTTTCATCAATACCCGGAGCGCCGCATGAGATTCATCAGCAAGCCCCTTGAGTGGGTCCTGTTCACTGTGCTGTTTTTTTGTGTGGTCCTGCCCCTTGGATATTTACTGCGCACAGTGGCAGACCCCCACCGCCTGGCACGCCAGAAAGCGTCGGCCAGTTACTTCAATAGGCTGCCAACACCTGCAAGGTCGCAGCGCACCGTCACTGAAAGCTTCAGTGAAAGTGCTCAGTAAAGCGCTTGGTACAGCGCTTGGTACAGTGCTTAGTACAGCGCTTAGTACCGTGCTTAGTACAGTAATACACCCAATAACAATGCCAACGCGTAAAACAAGCAATAGAGGATGAGTGACGTGAAAATACTCACAGCCGACGAAGCACTACAGGAAGTTTATCGTCTTACGCCGCAAATGGCCGAGTACGACAAGTTCATCTCTGAACTGAGGTGGCTGCCCTACACCATGTTCTTCCATCCGAAGGACTACCGTTCCGACGTGGTCAACACCGACCGCTATGGTTTTCGCAAAAGCTCGCGCAATGGCGTCAATGCAAGCGTTGGTGAACTGCCCAATGATGGCCCGATCAACCTGTTGGTCGGTGGCTCCAATGTGGTGGGTACCGGCGCCACCACCGATGCGCACACCACCTCTGCGTACCTTTCGAGCATTACCGGCGAGCCCTGGCTGAACTTCGGCAGCCGTGGCTACAACTCATTGCAGGAAGCTTTATTGTTTTTGATGCACCAGGACAAGCTCCATCGCATCAACAACGTCGTCGTACTCAGCGGCATGAACACCCTCACGCTGGAGGGCCTGCCGGACAGCATGGCGACTGACCATGGTCGTTATTACTACTCCTATGAATACGATCACTACATGAGCAAGTACTCGGATGATTTGCGAGCACGCTCCAGCGATGCAAAAGCGAAAAAAACCGGCCCCTTGAATCGTCTTCGCGAACTGTTGACCGACGCTGACGAAGAGGTAAACCCGACAGCCAAAATCATCACCGATGACAGCGTCCAGACCCATGAGCGGGTAGGTCGAGCAGCCGATGAAATCGTCAACGCGCTGCGTTTGTGGCAGCAGTTGTTACAGCCGTTCAACGCCCGGCTCACGTTCGTACTGCAGCCCCTGTCCTACTGGGCCAAACCTTCGCTGACCCTCGCCGAGCAGGAAATATTCAACGCCATCGACAGTTGCCCAAACAACTTCTGGCGTTTGTTCGCAAAAATATTGGCCACAGAAGTCCATGCCCCCTTTGCCCACGCCGTGAAGCAAGGCTGCACGAAACATGGCATTCCCTTTCAAGACATGAATGTGCTGCTGCGCGAATCACCACTGCAAGACCAGGATTTGTTTGTCGATCGTGTTCATTGCAACGACGCAGGCTACGCCGAAATCGCCCGAATCATTTCTGAAAAAGTGCTTGCGTGATCTTTCACCCCCGTGAGCTCACATCATTGACTAAGGGATAGACCAATGAACCGGAACAACAGCGCCCATCAACACCTGATCACCCCGCCGCCTGCCAAACAGGCCAGCCTGTTTGCACTGCTGCTGAAACGGATTTTCGGCAAGAAGAAAAAGAAAGCCAGCTCCATTTATCCGCTGCGATGAGTGTTATCGATTTCCGCCCTTTTCTCTTCCTGACAGTGATGCATTCATTATGAAAAAATACGCCATCCTGAGTAACGGTTATGCCAGTTCGCTTCTGCATTCCGTTGCTGATATCGCCACACACCTCCAGATCGAAACCGTCATCGACAGCGGTCTGGAGTTCGCTGAAGACGATGTCTTGTACGTGCCGTCAGAGGACGGCCTGAATCTGGTCGCACAGCGCACCCGGAATAAAGACATCACCCAGGCCATTCATTTGTTCAAGGACAAGTGCGCCTTTCGCAAGAAGATTTCAGCGTTGTTCCCGACGTTTTATTTCGAGGAATGCAGAACCGACGACATTGGCACGTTGACACTGGATTTCTCTCACGGCAAAAAATACGTGATCAAACCAAAGCGTGGTTATTACGCAACGGCGGTCAAGACCCTTGATGCCCACAGCAATCTGGCCGCCGTACAACGGGACATCAAGGCTGAACTGGCCGAGCGGGCGAAGTTCTATCCGGGCGGCATGCTCTCCGAAGACGAAGTCATCGTTGAAGAATTCATCGGCACCAATATTAAAAACTCCATGTCGCTGGAAGGCGCGGAACTGGCGGTCGACCTGTTTTACGACAACACCGGTGTGCCGGTAATCGTCGGGCTGTATCACCACCCGCACCCGACACACGACCGTTACTTCCATACGCTGTATTACACCAACGCGAAGATTTTCGAGCTGTTCTCGGAGCGGGTTCTGCAGTTCTTCAATGACCTGCAAACGCTGGGCATGAACCTTCGCTCCTTTCCGGTACATGCCGAATTCAAGGTACACAACGGCGCGCTGATTCCGATTGAGGTCAACCCTTACCGTTTTGGCGGTTATGGCCTGGCCGACCTCATGCATTACGTGGGCGGGATCAATCCCTATCAGGTCTATTTCAATAATGAACGGCCCGACTGGGCGTCTATCTGGAAAAGCAAATCAGACAATTACGGCTGCATCGTTGGTTATAACGGGCAAACCACCGACTTGAATAAAGCCGTGCCGGACCATGCGAAGTTTCAAGCGTTTCTGGCGTCTGAGTTACTGCATTACCAAGCGCTGGATCACACCACCTCACCGTTGTTTGGCATCGCGTTTGTCAAAACCGCGGATGAACGACTGTTTCGTTCCGTCATCGATCTGGAATACGACGATTTTTTCAAAGTGGCAACGGTAGCAGCGTGATGTCGCGTCCAGGAATGTTTACAAGCAAAGGAATAAGAACATGAGAATGAAGGATTTTTCCCTGTCAGCCGTCATCGCCGGCTTTCTAGCGGTGTTTGTCGGCTTTGCAGGTCCATTAGCGATCGTCTTCCAGGCCGCCAATCTGGCCGGTCTTTCGAGCGAACTGACGTCGTCGTGGATTTGGGCGATTTCATTCGGCAGCGGGATTTCCGGGCTGGTGCTGAGCTACCGCCTGAAAATGCCGATCATTTCCGCCTGGTCGACGCCGGGGGCCGCGCTGCTGGTGGTTTCCTTGCCGGTGGTCGGCATCAATCAGGCGGTCGGCGCCTATATCATCTCCGGCTTGCTGGTCCTGGGCCTGGGGCTGTCCGGTGCGTTCAACGCGTTGATCGGGCGTATCCCCAAAGGAATCATCGCCGCGATGCTGGCCGGGATTCTGTTCAACTTCGGCATCGAGGCCTTTGCCTCGATTCATGGCAGCCCGGTGCTGGTCCTCGGCATGATCCTGGCCTTCTTCGTGGCCAAACGTCTTGCCCCACGCTATTCCACCGCCATCGCCATGGTGGTCGGGATGGCCTACGTGTTGGTCACTGGTGATTCGCACCTCGATACCGTGTCCCTGAGCCTGGCCAAGCCGGTGTTCATCATGCCCGAGTGGTCCTGGTATTCGGTATTGAGCCTGGGCTTCCCGTTGGCGCTAGTCACCCTCACCGGCCAACATGTGCCGGGGCTGGCGGTCCTGAAGACGTCGGGATTCAACCCCTCGGCCAACCCCATCGTTTCGCTGAATGGCTTGATCTCGCTGATTTTTGCCCCGTTCGGTGCCCACGCCATCAACCCGTCGGTGGTAGCCGCTTCCATCTGCACCGGCAGCGAGTCCAACGAAGACCCGAGCAAACGTTATGTCGCCGGCATCGCGGCGGGGATCATTTACATCGTGGTCGGCCTGTTCGGCGGCGCCCTGGCACAGCTGCTGGGTGCCTGGCCCAAAGAGTTGATCGTAGCGTTGGCCGGCCTGGCGTTGATCGGTTCGATCACCAACGGTCTGGTGGGTCTGGTCACCCATGAAGGTCATCGCGACGCCAGCGTCGTCACCTTTCTGGTTGCAGCGTCCGGCTTGAGCTTCCTGGGATTGGGCGCGGCGTTCTGGAGTCTGGTGATCGGCGGTGTGGCCTATCTGGTTTTGCACAAACCCTGGGCTGTGAAAAGCGTGGAAGCCAAGATCGCCAACTGACAGTAAGGCGTGGCTGCCCTTCGCTCGCCACACCGACGTTCATTTTAAAAGGACTGTTTCATGACCCATGTTTTTTATCGTGCGCCGAATGTAAAGATGCCCTTGGCCGTGGGTGGCGAAGGGATTTATGTGATTGATGAAACGGGACGCCGCTATCTGGACTCTTGCAGCGGCGTTGCCGTTTCCAGCCTCGGTTACAACCATCGAGGCGCCATCGCCGCCCTGACGCAGCAAGCGTCGACCCTGGCGTACGCGTACGGTGGCGTTTTCAGGAATCAGGCGGCCGAAGACCTGGCTGACTTCCTGATCGCACGGTCGCCGCAGATGAGCCACGCCTATTTTCTGTCCAGTGGCTCGGAGATCATGGAAATCGCCTTGAAAACGGCCTTCCAGTATTTCGTCGAAAGCGGCAAACCCGAGCGCCGCTTCGTCATCTCCCGGCGCCAGAACTATCACGGCAGTACCCTCGGGGTACTGGCCGTGTCCGGGAATATTCAACGCCGCGATATCTTCGACCCGGTGCTGGCCAGCCCGCAGTATGTATCGCCCTGCTACGCCTATCGCAATCAGGCCGCCAATGAAACGGAAGCCGAGTACGCGCAGCGTCTGGCGGATGAACTGGAAGCCAAGATTCTCGAACTGGGCGCGGACAATGTGGCTGCGTTTGTCGCCGAGACCGTGGTCGGCTCGACGTCAGGCGCGGTACCGCCGGTGAAGGGTTATTTCCAGTGCATTCGCAAAGTCTGCGACAAGTACGGCGTGTTGCTGATCCTCGACGAAGTCATGTGCGGCATGGGCCGCACCGGGCATTTGTTCGCCTGCTCAGAAGATCAGGTAGTGCCGGATATCCTCACCATAGGTAAAGGGTTGGCCGCGGGCTATCAGCCGATCTCGGCCATGTTGGTCGGCGCGCATATTCACGAGGCCATTGCATCCGGCTCGGGGATGCTCAGAAACGGGCAAACCTTCGCCTTTCACGCCACCGCCTGTGCGACGGCGTTGGCGGTACAGCGCATTCTTGAAGAGGAAAACCTGCTGGCCAACGTCCAGCGACGCGGTGAGCAACTGCGGACCCTGCTGCGCGAAACCTTCGCCGAGCATCCCAATGTCGGTGATATCCGTGGCCGTGGTTTGTTCGTTGGCGTGGAGTTGGTGGCCGATCGCGTGACTAAACAACCGCTTCCCCAGACCCACAACATCGCCGCCCGGATCAGGCCATTGGCGATGGAAGCGGGCATGATGACCTATCCCCTTGGCGGCACCATTGACGGCAAGCACGGCGATCATGTTTTATTCGCGCCACCCTTTATCGTGACAGAAAGTGAAATTGAGCAGATGGTTACGATATTCTCAGGAGTGCTGAATAAAGCGCTCGGTTGAGTGGCTCATCCTCTTTCGTCGATCAATAAAAGAACGTTCATGAACATTAAAATCCCGGCTTCTATCATCGCGCTCGATCAGATTTTGCCTCAGGAACCGTTGTTGATGATGGGCGCGGGCCCCGTGCCCCTGCCGCACAAAGTTGCCTACGCGAACTCGATCGTCATCAATCACCTGGGCGATGTCATGAACCAGGTCATCGACCAGGTCAAGGACATGGGCGCCTATGTCTTTCAGACTGCGTCCAAACATGTACTGGGTGTGGCCGGCCCCGGTTCAGCGGCGATGGAAATGGCGATCGTCAACCTGGTGACGCCCGACAGCAAGGTGCTGTCGATCTGCAACGGTTACTTCAGTCGGCGCATGGCCGAGATGGCGTCCCGTGTTGGCGGTGCAGTGACCATCCTCGAGGTCCCGGACAATCAAGCCGCCGACCCGAATGTGGTTGAACAGTACCTGAAGCAGGGCGACTTTCGGACGCTGACCATTGTTCAGGGTGAAACGTCGAATACCGTCTACAACCGCGAACTGGAAACGATTTCCCGACTGGCGCACTCCTACGACTGCGCAGTGATTGTCGATGCGGTTTGCACCTTGAGCACCATGCCGTTCGACATGGATGAGTGGCAAGTCGACGCGGTCATCACTGGCGGACAAAAGGGCTTGTCGTCGATCCCCGGCGTCTCGCTACTGGCCTTCTCCGATTACGCATGGGCGCGCATCGAAGCGCGTAAACAGCCCATCGCCCACTGGTGCCTGGACGCAGTGCTGGCGGACAAGTTCTGGAATAAGCGCTCGTATCACTACACCGCGCCGGTCTCCGGGATTCTGGCCTTGCATGAAGCGCTGCACCTGGTGTGCGAAGAAACCCTGCCCCGCCGCTTCCGTCGTCACGAGTTGTGCTCGAAAGCGTTGCAAGCCGGGATGGAAGCCATGGGCCTGGAACTGCTGGTTCCGGAGGAAGTGCGTCTGAACTCAGTGATCGGGATCAACGTTCCAAAAGGCGTTTCCGCCGACCAGGTCAGACACCATATGTCCTCGGTACACCGCGTCGAAATCTCTGGGTCGTTCGGTCTGAACATCGTGCGTATCGGTCAGATGGGCGAGCAAAGCCGGGTCCACAACCTGTTCCGGACCTTGCACGCCCTGGGGTCGAGCATGCGTCATGCCGGCGCTGTTCTGGACCTGCCAACCGGGATCTCCGAGCTGGAACGCTATTTGTCTCGCGATTCGGCGTCGGCCGCTGCCAACTGAAGACGGGGCACCTAAGAGCGGGCCGACAACTGAGCTTTTCGATTCAGCTGAGTTTGTCAGTCGGCCCGCGTTCACTGCGGGGTTGTAACCGGGTCACGCGCTTGCGCAACCAGTGCAGGAAGCCGTTCTGTGCGAGATCGACCGGTTTTTGCTGCATCATCGTCGCCCGCGCCTGGGTGCGATAACGTACCAACCCCGCCAGTGCACCGCGCAACTCGCCATGCTCGTCGAGCCAGGGTTCGAGGTCTTTGCGGTCGATGCGATAGACCATGCAATCGGTCATCGCACTGAAACGTGCCAGGCTAGGCGACTGATCGACAATCCCGGTTTCACCCATCAGTTCGCCCGGCCCCATGCGCCCGATTTCAAGCCAGCCGTCCGGCCGCTCGACAGCCGCCGTCACCACCCCCGACTCGATGATAAACAGCGCATCGGGGACCACTCCCTGAGCGAGAATTTCCCCACCGGGAGGAAACAGACTCAAGTGCATGTGGCGCTCAAGCTCGGCACGGTCGTCATCGCTGAGCATGTGCAGCGCGCCCACGGTATTAAGCACTGCCGACTGCCGTGTCGCGGGTCTGACCTGATCCTGACGCCGGGTTTCGGATGCCGCCAGTTGGCGATAGATCAAGTCATGCAGCTGATTGCGCACAGCGCCGCGGCGGTCTCGGGATTTAACGTAGCCGGTGATCTCATATTCCACGGAGCGCAAGCCAGATCTCTTGACCACGGCCCCGGCCTTGGGCTTCGACAACAGTTCGCGGCAGCCCTGCAAGGCTTTCTCCAGCGAGTCCAATACCTGGCTGGGACGCAAGCGCACAGGCAGCTCGACGGTCAAGACGACGGAATGGAAATGATCAGGGCGGCTGAGATTGACGATCCGGGTCTTGGCCGCCATCGCATTGGGGATCACCACCATGCTGCCGTCAGAGGTGAGCAGATAGGTCGAGCGCCAATCAATTTCGATCACCTTGCCCTCGATGTCGTCGACCCGAATCACGTCATCGACGCGAAAGGGTTTGGTCGCGTTAAGCACGATCCCGGAAAACACATCGCCCAGGGTGCTCTGCACCGCCAGACCGAGGATGATCGCTACCGCGCCCGAGGTCGCGAGCAGGCCTTTGACCGGAATATCGAGGATGTAGGCCGCAGCGCCGACCGTCGCGACCAGAAAGATGACAGCGCCCATCAGGTCCTGCAGCAGATGGCCTTTGCCGCCGATGCGCGGCTCCAGCACCACCACCGCCAGCGCGGTCAGAGCGCGTGCGCCGAACAGCCACCAGGTAATGGCCAGCACGGTCGCCAAGGTGTGTCGCGGCGCCGGGAAGCTATCCGGCACGGGAAACAGCGGACTCAAGCCAGCATCCAGCAACGCCACGCTGAACAGCAGAAACAGGCCGAGCCGAACCACCATCTTCCAACGCAAATGCCGTGGATCGATCCACTGCCAAAGAGTCAGATCGGCAATCAAAAATAGCGCAGCACTGGCCAGCGGATAAGCGAACCACGGGAAATCCATCGACACACTCCAGACACATCGGCAGCTACAAGACGCGAGCTTAGCCGATTGGGGTCATCTGTAGGAGCACCGCGCTGTCGTGTAGCAAACACGGTCCCCAGTAGGAGCTGACTTGTCTGCGAAGACCATACGGCGCGATCTGGCAGACCCACCGCGTTGAATGGCCTTCGCAGACAAGTCAGCTCCTACTGGGAATTGGGTTCGTCCATCAGCAGATACCCATCGGCAACCCGCACCGGGACCTGTTCCAACCCCGCCCCCTTACACGGCCCATCAATGCAATACCCATCCTCAAAACGAAACATCGCGCTGTGATGGGCACACATCAACACCTTACCGCGATAGGTACAGAACGTTTGTGGCTGGTAGTTCAGGGGCACGGAAAAGTGCGGGCAACGATTGACGTAGACCCAGGCTTGCTCCCCCCGACGCACTGCGAGCAACCCGGCAGGATGCAGCTGCCGGTGTTCGGGCAGGCCCAGGGCGCCGCCGTCGGCGATGTCGTCCAGTTGGCATAAGGTGATGGTGGCCATGACTAACCGCGCAGCGCCGGGTTGCCGAGGCTCCAGTTCCACGGCCGGATCTCGAGGGTGGCAAACAGACCCGCTTGAACGTAGGGGTCGTCCTGCATGAACGCCTCCACCTCAAGCAAGCTGGCCGCCTCGATGACCAGCAAGGTGCCATTCATCGTAGCGCCTGCATCATCCAGGGTCGGGCCGCCGAGCCGGACCACCACCCGATGTGCCTCGGACGCTCGCAAGTGAGCCTGATGAGTGGGCCGCAAACGCTGGCGCAACGCCAGCGAGTCAGGGTGATCCGTCGCGAAAACCGCAAAAAACTGTCCCATGCTTCACTCAGTTTCCATGACAAATTCGTAATACGCGCTTTTGAACGGCACCTCGATATCCACGCCCCCGGCCAGCTCATCGTGGGCAGGCCGATCTTCGTAGGTCACTTGCAGCGATTGTTTGACGCCGAATACAGCATCGGAATCCAGGTACGGGTCATCACTGTTGAACAGATGCGTCACCAACTTGCGGTACCCCGGCACTTCGATCATGAAATGCAGGTGCGCCGGGCGCCAGGGATGGCGATTGGCAGCATTTAACATGCGCCCGACCGGGCCATCGGTGGGGATCGGATAGCACACTGGCACAATCGTACGGATCGCAAAATAGCCGTCGGCATCGGTGCGATAACGACCACGCAGGTTGCCCAAAGGTTGCTCGGTATCTTGACCGGAGTACATGCCGTTCTCAGCGGTTTGCCAAACATCCAGTACTGCACCGGCCAGTGGGCCGCCTTGGGTATCCAGCACACGACCACGCACCAGCGCCGGAACACCGTCGGTCAGCGCCATGTTTTCGCCGTAGCCGCGATCCGGCATACCGTCGATATAAAACGGCCCGAATACGGTGGTTTCAGTGGCGCTTGCGCTGTGCCGATGATTGATCGCATCGACCAGCATCGAGACGCCGAGTGTGTCCGACAGCAGGATGAATTCCTGGCGTACCAGTCCATCGCAGGTGTGCCCGGTGTCGGTGAGAAAGCGGATACCTTCAAACCACTCCTGCTCCGTCAACTCGACGTCACTGACGAACGCATGCAGGTGGCGAACCAGGCTCTGCATGATCTGTTTGTAACGCGGATTGGGGCTGGCGCTGAAACTGTTCACCGCCTGCTCGGAAATGAGCGCTTCGATGGCTTTGTCTTGATCGGTCATTGTTGTTATTCCGATGATGGGGAGTCTCGCTGATTAACGTCTGAGGCCGGGGCGACGGGCGCCCCGGCGCTGCTTGTCAGGCTGGCGCCAGGCCTCTCCAGGCGCGGGTCAATAGGGCCTCGATCGGCGCTTGTTCAAAAGGCCGTGGGTTGTAGTACGGGCTGGAGCAGGCAATTTGCGCCGCTTCGGCCGGTCCGTGTTCAGGCAAGCCAATATCCGCCAATGCCAACGGGATGCCCAGTTTCTGGTTCAGCGCATACAACAGTGCACCGACCTCCCCCGCTTCGCGACCACCCAACGCACGCGCGGCGCGTTGCAGAGGGCCTGCGGCGGCCTCGCGGTTGTAATGCGCCGCGTGAGGCAGAACGATGGCGTGGGCCTGGGCATGAGGCAGGTTGAACGTGCCGCCCAGGGTGTGGCAAAGCTTGTGGTGCAACGCCATGCCCACCGAACCCAGGCAGATACCCGCCAGCCACGCGCCGTACAGCGCCTGGCTGCGCGCTTCAGGGTCATTGGGATCATTGACCACACCCGGAAGCGCCTGCGCCAGGGAGCGAATCGAGTCTTCGGCCATGAAACCGATGATCGGGTTGGCGTCCTGGGCATACAGCGCTTCGACCGCATGCGCCATGGCGTTCATCCCCGAACAGGCGGAAATCTGCGCCGGCAAGGTCAGCGTCAACTGCGGATCGTAGATCACGGTTTTGGGCAGCACCCGAATATCACGTCCAGTTTTCTTCAGGCGGTTTTCGGTCAACCCATAAATCGGGGTCATTTCCGAACCGGCGTAGGTAGTCGGGATCGCCACAATCGGCAAGCCCGAATCCATGGCAATTGCCTTGCCCAGACCGATGGTCGAGCCACCACCGATAGCCACACAGCAATCAGCATTCAGCCGCGCCGCTTCGATGCGGGCGGCCTGAGCCACTTCCAGCGGAACATGCATCACCGCGTGGGGGTAGACACCGGCCGCACGCTCGCCCAGCAAGGACGCAACCTGCTCGCCCAACGCCTGTTGCTCAGGCGTGGTGAGAATCAACGCACGCTGGGCGCCCAGGCGCTCGATCTCTTCAGCCAGCGCTGACAGTTTGCCCCAGCCGAACACCACACGGGTCGGCAGACTCTGATAAACAAAAGGGTTCATGGCTGACCTCAGCGCTTGAAGTGCGGAGCGATGTTGGCGTCCACATTGAGCCAGACCGAACGGGCTTCGGTGTAGTCATGGATCGCTTCAAAGCCCATTTCCCGGCCATAGCCCGACTGACCGACGCCGCCGAACGGGCTGCCAGGACTGACGCGTTTGTAGCAGTTGACCCAGCACATGCCAGCATGAATGGCATCGGCCATTTTATGTGCGCGTGTCAGGTTCTGCGTCCACAGGCCGCTGCCCAGTCCGTATTGGCTGCCGTTGGCGATAGCCAGGGCTTCTTCATCAGTGCTGAAGCGCAGCACAGTAACGAACGGACCGAAGACTTCTTCCTGGGAAACGCGATCACCGGGCGACGCTTCGACAATCGTAGGCTCGACATAAAAACCGTTGGCCAACGCCTTGTCGCTTGGCGCTTTACCGCCAGTGAGGACTTTACCGCCCTGCTCCCGGCAGATATCGACATACGCCAGCACGCGGTCGCGGTGCAGCGCTGAGGTCAGCGGCCCCATTTCGGTCTGCGGGTCCATCGGATCGCCGAGGCGAATGGATTTGGCCAGCGTGATAAAGCGCTCGAGGAACTCATCTGCGATGTCTCTATGCAGAATCAACCGCGAGCCGGCGATACACGCCTGGCCCTGGTTGTGGAAAATGGCCCAGGCTGCACCGTTAACGGCGGCCTCGATATTGGCATCGGCGAAAACAATATTGGCGCCCTTGCCGCCCAGTTCCAGCTGAATGCGCTTGAGATTGCCCTGGGACGCTTCGACGATCCGCCGACCGGTCGCGGTCGAACCGGTGAAAGCGATCTTGCCGACGTCGAGGTGTTCGGCCAGGCGCTGGCCTGCGGTATGACCATAGCCAGGGACGACGTTGACCACGCCGGCGGGGAAGCCAACTTCAGTCATCAGCTCAACGATGCGCAGGGTCGACAGCGGCGTGATTTCCGAGGGCTTGAGGACCACGGTGTTACCCGCCGCGAGCGCCGGGCCCATTTTCCAGCTGGTGAACATCAGGGGGAAGTTCCAGGGCACGATCTGCCCGACCACACCAATCGGTTTGCGCTGTACGTAGTTGAGGAAACCGACATCGACGGGGATCACCGAGCCTTCGATCTTGTCGGCCATGCCGCCGAAATAACGAAAGCAGGCCGCCGTGCGAGGTACGTCGAGGCCGCGGGAATCACGGATCGGATGCCCGGTGTCAAGGGATTCGAGTTGCGCCAGTTCTTCGCCGCATTCTTCGATCTTGTCTGCCAGTTTGAGCAACAAGCGGCCACGCTCGGCAGCGCCCAGCGCGGCCCAGGCAGGGAACGCACGTTTGGCTGCGGCGACAGCCAGGTCAATGTCAGCCGCTTCTGCCGCGGCGATCCGGGTGATCAACGAGCCGTCATGGGGCGAGACGACATCGATGGTGCCACCGGCTACCGCATCCACGAAGCGGCCATCGATATAAAGCTGATTTTGCATGATATTTTCCTCGCGCCGCGCCAAAGGCACAGCGTCTGACGACTTGACTGGAGAGCACGGCCCGGAGCAATGCCGGGCAAGACACAGGTCTTAGAACTCGATCGGGTAAGGCTTGAGCTCACCGCTTTCATAACGTTGTGGCAGGTTCGGCGTGGCGTTTTCCCAGACCAGCAGCATCGAGCGTTTGGTCGAGTAGCCTTGATGGCGGATATCGGCGGGCATGGCGCAAATGTCACCGGCACGCATGGTGATACGCGCACGCGGGTTGCCGTCGTCCTTGTCGCCGACATCCCAGAGGATTTCATCGGACAGCTGCAAGAACCACTCAACCCGGTCGTTGCCATGGAACACCGGCAGGATGAACTCTTCAGTGGTCGGGCAGAACAGGCTGGCCTTGCACACCGAAGTCACCGAGGGGTTCCAGGTCACGTCGGAGCGCGACAGGTACTTGAACAGGCTGAAGGCATGCAACTCACCTTCGAAGCCTTCGGCGGCGTGAACCTCTGGCTCATCCTGGACAACGTCGACGAACTGGCGGTTGATCGGCAATTCGTCACGCAAGGGTGAATCGCCCTTAAGGCCCGGCATGCGCTTGGTGGCGATGCGGAAGCGCTCGATGGCCTCGATGTTGTCGCCATTTTTACGACCGAACGCCGAGCCGGTTTCTTCCGGGGCTGCGAACGGGTCAAAGGTGGCGTTCGTCCAATCACGCAGGATGGCTTTGAAGGTCGCCATGATCAGCGGTGTTTCGAAGTTTTCGGTGTAGTTGACGCCTGCGGCCTTGAGAACACCGTTGAAGGTGCCGGCGTACAGGTCGACCTTGCCGTAGTAGTTGCGGGTACCGATCACCTGGTCGAAGTTGACCCAGCCGTAGAAGAAGCCCCAGGCCACATCGCGCATCATGGCGCGCAGAAAGGCATCGACCGGAATCAGGTGCGAACGGGTGTCGCCTTTGGCGGGCCAGGTGATACGGGCGAAATACTCATCGCGCATCAGTTCGAAGGCGCCGAGTTTGAATGAGCGGTAGCCGGTGACGGCATGGGGGGCGCTGGCTTGCACGTCTTCGTCAGCGAACGATGCGGTGTCGGCAGCGGTTTCAAGCATGGCCATGTCAGAATTCCTCTTATTCTTGGGAAGGACTGTTGTGAAGGACGGGGCTGATCACTTGAGGCAGATGTCTGCCCACTTCTCCACCGACAGCGGACCTTTGATGGTCTGCTGCAGCAGTACGCCAGGACGGCTGGCTTCGAAGCGATAAGCGCTGCCGGTTGGCAGCAGGCATTGGTGACCGCGCTTGAGCAGCACGTAACCCATCGGTTTTCCCGCAGGCATTTCACCGGCCAACTGAGTGCCCTCGCCGTCTTTCAATGGCGCGTCGAGCTTGAGGAAGTCCACGCGCACTTCGCCGTCCATCACAATCGCGAACTCATCGTGGGCTGCGGTATACCAAGGTGACTGACCTTCGGCACGCAGGGTTTCGATGACGTAACCCAGGTTCAGGCCGACGATGACTTTTTCGTAAGGGAGAGATTTTTCCGCCACTTCGAAAATATTCGAGAAGGCGTAATGGCGGGCTTCGCCGCTGATGATTTCGACCGACCCTTTGCTGTAGTTGTCCAGCGAGCCGAAGACAGTTTCGATTGCAGCGTTACTCATGGTTTTCACCGTTTTATTGTTGTGATGCAGTGAGTTCAAGTTACGTCCCGAAGCGCCCCGGAACAATTACAGAGCGGGCGACAACAGTGTTTGTGAAACGCGAACATTGACTGGCGAGGGGACTGATTTGTTTTCAACGCTTCACCGAAAACCAATCTGTCCCCGGCTTGACTCAGGACCGGGGACAGATTGATTTTTCAAAGAGCGCGAAAAATAAAATCAGTCCCCTCATCATTAACGGACCAACCGCCTTTGCATCGGGAACACCTGCCAGCCCAAGCGTTCGCTGATCAATCCCCACACACCCTGAGGTGCCTTGAGCATCATCACTACCGCGACCACGCCGAGGATGATCATGTACACCGCGCCGTATTGGGCGAGGCAGCCGCGCAGCACGAAGTAGATCAGGGTGCCAATCAATGGTCCTTCCAGGGTGCCGATGCCGCCGATGATCACGATGAAGATCACCACCGCCGTCCAGTCCTGCAGGTTGAACGCCGCATCCGGCGAGATCCGCAGTTTCTGCAGGAAGATCAGCGCGCCCACCACGCCGGTGCAACCGGCTGCCAGCACGTAGACCATCAACTTGGTGCGGAAGGTGTTCACCCCCAGACTGCCCGACGCCGGTTCCGAATCGCGAATCGAGGCGAGTGCCAATCCCTGCCGCGAACGCAGTACAAAGAACACCACCGCCACCGCCGCAATCGCAATCGCCAGCGCGGTGAAATAGATCAGCATCTCCCGCTCGTCACGGTCCGTGCCGATCTGCCGAACAATCGCCGCTGGCAAGCTCTGCCCCGAGCCACCGCCCAGACTGCTCATCTGCGCCAAGCCGAGGCGGAACACCTCGGCGACCACCCAGGTGCCAATCGCGAAATACGCGCCGCGCAAACGAAAGACGATCAACGCCACAGGGATCGCCAACAGCGCCACCAACACGCCCGAGAGCAAGACTGCGAACAACGGCGGAATGCCGAATTTAGTCGCCAGCATGAACAACAGATAGCCGCCCAACCCGACGAACGCCTGCTGCCCTACCGAGACCATGCCCGCGTAACCAGCCAGCAGGTTCCACATCTGCGCCAACGCCAGGTAGTAAGCGAACTCCACCACCAGCCGCAAGTTAGCGCGGTCAGCCCAGAACGGCGCGCTGATCAGCAGCAATACGCAAACACCCAGTACCGACAGGCCGATCAGGCTGCTGGTAGTGGTCCGCTGCACCCGATAGGTCGGCGCGGGATTATTCATGGCATTCATCAGTCGACACTCCGGGGAAACAGGCCACGCGGGCGCACGACCAGGATCAGCAGAAACACAAGGTGGCCGGCGAGGATCTGCCAGCCGGGATCAATCTTCGCGCCCACCGCCTGGGCGATGCCAAGAATCACCCCGCCCGCCAGCGTGCCCCACAGGCTGCCGAGACCGCCGATGATCACCGCCTCGAAACCGTACAACAGCCGTGCCGGGCCGACGGTGGGGTCGAAGCTGGTGCGAATCGCCAGAAACACCCCGGCAATCGACACCACCGCCATGGCCAACGCCATCGCCAGACCAAAGATGTGCGCGTTGTTGACGCCCATCAGGCGTGCGGTGTGCTGGTCGTCAGACGTGGCGCGAAACGCCCGGCCCAACGAGGTCTTGTAGAACAGCAGTTGCAGGCCACCGATGATCAACAGCGCGCTGCCAAACACGATCAAGGGCATGACGCCGACGCTCAGGCTGAGGCTGCCAACAGTGGCGCCGACGCTCGCCACTTCCAGATCGCCCTGCGACAGTTTTTGGCTGTCAGCGCTGAAGAATTCCAGCAGCACGTTTTGCACAATGATCGACAGGCCGAAGGTCACCAGCAGCGGCGGCAGGATGTCCTGACCCAAGGTTCGGTTCAGCAGATGGCGTTGCAGCAGGTAGCCGAAAGCGAACATCACTGGCACCACCAGCAACAGACTGGCGAGCGGGCTGAACCCCAGATGATTGACCACCATCAGTGCCAGGTACGACGCCAGCACGATAAAGTCGCCGTGAGCGATGTTGACCAGGCGCATGATGCCGAACATCAGCGACAGCCCCACCGCGAACATCGCATAGAGGCCACCGAGCAACATGCCTTGCAGCAGAGTATTGACCCATTCCATAACTAGATTCCGAAGTACGCGGCTTTGATTTGCGCTTTGTCCGCTTCGCCTGGCCGACCGGTCAGGGACACGCGCCCTTCCTGAAAGCAGTAGAAACGGTCGCAGACACTCAGGGCCTGGTTGATGTCTTGCTCGACGAGAATCACCGTGGTGCCGTCAGCCTTGATCGAAGGCAACGCCGCATAGATGTCCTTGATCGTCGTCGGCGCCAGCCCGAGGCTGATTTCATCGCACAGCAGCAACTGCGGATTGGCCATCAGCCCGCGGCCTATCGCGACCATTTGCTGCTGGCCGCCGGACAGCGCGGTGCCCGGTCGCTTGCGCAGTTTTTCCAGCACCGGAAACAGCTGGTAGATCCGTTCCAGGCTCCAGGGGCCGGGGCGTTTGCTGTAGGCGCCGATCAGCAGGTTTTCCTCGACGCTCAGCGACGGAAACAGCTTTCTGCCTTCGGGGACCAAGGCGATGCCGCGCTCCAACACCTGATTCGCCGCCAGGTCGCCAATCGCCTGGCCCTTGAAGGTGATAGCGCCCGGCTGGTTCTTGATCAACCCCGCGAGCGAGCGCAAAAAGGTCGATTTCCCGGCGCCGTTGGAGCCGATGATCGCCACGGTTTCGCCCTTCGATAAGGTCAGGCTGATATCGAACAGCGCCTGAAAATCGCCGTAGCCGGCGCACAGCTTGTCGATAGATAACAATTGGTCGATGGATAACAGGTGGTCGTTTGGCATGTTCAGCTCCCGATGCCCATATAAATGGCTTGCACCCGAGGGTCGGCCATCACGCTGCGCGGCTCGCCTTCAGCCAATTTGGCGCCGAAGTTGATCACCGTCAGGCGGCTGACCACCGCCAGCAAGGCGTGCACGATGTGTTCGATCCAGATGATCGCGGTGCCCGCCTTGTGGATGCCCTGAATGGTTTCCACCAGGGCCAGGCATTCCGGCTCGGTCAGGCCGCCAGCAATTTCGTCGAGCAGTAACAGGCGTGGCTGGGTCGATAAGGCACGAGCCATCTCGAGGCGCTTGCGATCGAGCAAGGTCAGCGAGCCGGCGAGGACGTTGGCTTTGCGCATCAAGCCAGTCAGTTCCAGGGTCTGCGCGCACCATTCGTTGGCCTCCTTGTCACGCAAGCGCGCACCGAAAGTCGCACCGACCAACAGGTTCTCGAACACGGTCATTTTCACGAACGGGTGCGGGATCTGATGGGAGCGGCCGATGCCTTGCTGACAGCGCTTGAACACCGGCTCGCGGGTGACGTTGCGGCCTTCGAAATGGATGCTGCCGCTGTCCGCCGCCACGCCGCCGGCGATCAGGTTGAACAGCGTGCTTTTGCCCGCGCCGTTGGGGCCAATGATGCCCAAGGCCTCACCCGGTTCCAGGGTCAGGCTCATGGCGTCCGTGACCTTCACCGAGCCGTAGCTTTTGTGCACATCGTTCATGACCAGAAGGGGTTGTTGCATGGTGCACCTGCTTAAGTCGCGAAACATGAAAGGAACGCCGAACCCCTGTAGGAGCTGCCGAAGGCTGCGATCACCCCGGGGTCGCGTCCGACGGAACCGGTCGCCGCGATTGATATCCATGAAGGCCGTCCCGGCCTTATCGCAGCCTTCGGCAGCTCCTACAGGGATATGCGATCAATACGTAATGGCCTGCATCTCGCCACCCAACGGAATCTGCGGCGCGGTGGCGTTGCTGGTGATCACCAGGTCGTACTTGCCGTTGTTGCCCAGGCGCCATTGGCCGCTGACCAGCGGAGTCTTGGCGACGTTCTTGACTGGGCCGTGGTTCCAGTTGATCGGGCCGACGACGGTGTTCAGGTTGGTTTTCAGCAGCGCATCACGGACTGCGTGCGAGTTGCCGATTTCTTCGGTGCGTTTGAGGATGTCTATCGCCAACTCGAACAACGCGTGGACGAAGCCCAGCGGCTGAGTCCATTGCTTGCCGGTGGCCTGGGTGAAACCTTTGGCCAACTGGCCGGCGCTGTCGCCGGTCAACGACGAATTGAACGGGTGCGTCGGGCTCCACCAGATCTCGGTCGACAGGTTGTGCCCAGCCTTGCCCAGCGCTTCCACTGCCGTCGGGAACAGCAGCGCCTTGCCCACCGACACTGCTTTGGGCTTGAAGCCTTGCTGCCGGGCTTGGGTCCAGAAGGTGGTCAGGTCGGGCGGAATCACCACGCCGGTGACGATCTCCGCCTCGGCCTTTTTGAACGCGGCGATCTGCGCCGAGAAGTCATCGGTCAGGCTTTGGAAACGCCCCGGATCGACCAGTTTGAAGCCCTTCTGCGCCAGCACTGGCGGGAAGCCGAGCTTCGGATCGCCCCAGGCGTTGCCGTCGCCGTCGTTGGGAAACAGACCGCCGACCACTTTGTTGGTCTGCATCGCGCCCCACATCGAGGTGTAAGTGCCGATGACGTCTTCCAGGCCCCAGAAGAAATGGTACGTCCACTCGAAACCTTGATCCGGTTTGCCGCCACGGGTGAAGAACCACGGCTGCCACGGTGCGACGGTGGAGATACACGGCACCTCGTTGATTTCGCATTGGTCCGAGACCGGGTTGGTGGTTTCCGGCGTCGAGGACACCAGCATCAAGTCCACCTGATCGGACAGAATCAGCTCGCTCGCCACCTCCGCTGCACGGTTGGGGTTGGACTGGCTGTCCTTGACGATCACCTCCAGTCGATACGCCGTGCCGCCGATGGTGATCGAATGTTTGAGCACGCTTTGCAGCGATTCGATGATGTAGTTGTCAGCGGCCGCGAACAGCGCCAAGGGCCCGGTCTGCGGGCTGACGTAACCGAGCTTGATCACCCGTTCCTTACCGAACGCCGGGGCAAACGGCAGGCTGGCCAGCATCGCCCCGCCGGCGGCAACACCGGTGGTGCGCAGGAAATCACGGCGGGAAAAGCCGGTGGTGAACAGTGTTTTGTCGTTGTTATCTGTCATGGGTGTAACTCCAAAAAATGAGCGCGGCCTGCCTGATACACCGCAATCCTGTGGGAGCGAATTCATTCGCGAAGGGGCCGGCACATCCAGCAGCATCAGTGCCTGACCCACCGCATTCGCGAATGAATTCGCTCCCACAGTGGGGATTACCTACAGCGGGAAGTGCATTGATCGCTTAGAAAAAGAAACTGACGTCGAACGAGGCAACCAGTTGTTTGTCTTTCTCGCCGTCGGCGTAGGCATCGCGACCGGGGCCGCTATGGATGTCGTAACGCAACTCGGGACGCAGGCGCACGTTGGGTTTCGGTGACCAGGCCAGGTTGGTGGTCACGGCGTAGAAACTGCCCCAGGTCGGATCGGGAATCCCGGTGCTGGAGTCGATGTTCGCCATCAACACATGGGCCGGCGCATCGGTGTAGAACCACTCGGCGCGGCTGTTCCACATCAACTTTTCAGTGAGCCGGTGGTACAGGTTGAAGTCCGCGCCGTACCAGGTCGCATCGGTCTTGTTGGCGAATGCGGCGAAGGCGCCGTTGTCCTGCTTGCCGTAGTTCATCTCCAGCGCCACCCGATTATTAGGGTCGAGCACATGGGAGATGGTCAGGTACGACGAGTAGACTTTGTCGTGATCCTGCTTGGTCCCGGCGGCAGCAATCGGCGTCCCGCAGGCGCAATCGGCGATGCTGTCGCCGGCGCCGTTGCCGACGATGTTTTCCCAGTCGACCCAGGTCCCGAAGTCCGCCGAACGCCAACGCACGTTGGCGATCAGGTGCGGGTCGTGGTTGGGGTTTTCCAGGTTGTTCCAGCCTTGCACCAGGCCCAGCTCGAAGCCGAGCATGCTTTCCCCCGGCGCCGACGGCAGCTTGAAGGAATACAGCACCCCCGCGTGCTTGGCCGGGCCGTGCATGAAGGAATAGGTGTGCGAGTAGAAGTCGGTCGGTGCCGGCGACGGCAAGGCAAAGCCGATCTCGTTTTCCAGCGGCGTGTGGAAAATCCCGATCATCAGGTCGGAGCCGCCGAGCACCGGAAAATAGAAATCCAGGTACGCCTGAGCGACGGTGAAGGCTTTGGCTTCGGGGTCCTTGTGGCGGTTGATGCTGAGGTCTTCATCCCAACCGTAGGTCTTGAAGAAGCGCGCGTCCTTGCCATACACCGTGGTCACGTTGAAGCCCCAATCGGCTTCCTGCGGCATCGGACCGGGGAACGGCCCTACCCGTCCAATCACGTTGCTCTTGGGCGCTTTTTCCACGGCCAGGGCGAATTGATTGAGATTGAAACCTTCTTCGGTGTTGAAGAACGATTGTTTGCTGACGTCGTGGCTGCTGTTGTCGTTGTAGATCAGACCGGCCTGGGCCCAGCCATAGATCTTGATCCCGTGGTCGCGCTCCAGGCTGTCGCCGAATACGCTGCGGGCCAACGAACCGAGGGGATCATCCGCAGCCGAAGCCACCGAAGGGAATAACATGTTGCCACCCAAAATGGGGGCGAACAGGGTTGCTGCACATGCCCATGCACGGAGATTCATACCTGCCTTCCTTATTGTTATTTGCGAGCCACACCCCCGAAAGGGCAAAGTCCGAAAGCAAGGTATGACTTGACGGGTCCTGGCCTGGACCCCACGCAATCCTGATTGGATCGTCGTGTTCGGCGTAAGGGAGGCTACAAGCCTGCCCCTGCACCAACAATTCCATTCTCGGCGATTACAGTGTTTGTGAATTCAGAACAAAGGGTGCGCAGGGGACTGATTTTATTTTCAGCGCTTCATCGAAAATCAATCTGTCCCCAGTGTTGAGGCCGGGGACAGATTGGTTTTTCAAAGAGCGCGAAAAACAAATCAGTCCCCTCAAACCACCCAACCGCGCTCCAGCAACGGCTCATCCCACGCGGGAATCTCGCCGATGCGTTCGCTGAGGAAGTCGATCAGGCTGCGAACCTTCAACGCCCGCCGCTGGGTGGCCGGGAACACCGCCGAGAAGTTGAACGACGACAGCGGGAAATCGGTGAGGACCGGAATCAGTTTGCCGGCGAGCAAATCGTCAGACGCCACCAGCGTCGGCAGGCAAACAATCCCCACACCAGACACCGCGTAGTCACGCAGTAAATGCACGGAGTTGGATCGAATCTGCCCCGGCAGACTCAACTCCAACTGCTCGCCGCCATTATTGAAAATCCAGCGATTGCGCGACGGATAACCCTGATACAAGGCGATTTTGTGGTTGAGCAATTCGTCCGGATGCTGCGGCACGCCGAACTCGGCGGCGTAATCGGGGGACAGGCAGAACAATCGTCGGACGCTGAACAGTTTGCGTTCGATCAGGGTTTCGGCCAGCGGCGGGAACATCTGAAAGGCCACGTCAAAGCCCTCTTCAATCGGATCCACCACTCGATCGTTGACGATAATATCGACCTCGATGTCCGGGTATAACCGGTTGAATTCCCCCAGCAGAATGCCGAAATGACCGATGGCGAACCCCGGCAGCATCTGAATGCGCAACTTGCCGGTCGGTTTGGCGCGCAACTCGCGCATGTGTTCGGTCAACGAGTTGAAACTGGCGACCATGTCCACGCATTCTTTGAAATAGGTTTCGCCGACGTCCGAAAGTCTTACATGGCGGGTGCTTCGATGGAACAACGGGGCATTGATGAACTGCTCCAGTTGCTGAATTCGATGGGTGATTACCGAGCGGGTGACACTTAACTGAAGAGCCGCCTTCGCAAAGTTACCGGTTTCGGCAACGCGAACAAACGCTTCGATACACAGCAGGCGATCCATAACGGGTTCTCTGGACAGTTTTTATTATGGGGAGACAGCAGGCAGGCCTGGAGCCCTGCTTCGCCACCATCATAGTCCGGGAGGGTTTTATCTTCGCGGGCAATATCAAAAGCTTCGCAGGCAAGCCTGCTCCCACAGAGGATCACGCCTTTTGTGGGAGCAGGCTTGCCTGCGAATAGCATCACATTGCCGTTACGCCGCCGTCCACGGCCAGCGAGTGGCCGGTGGTGAAGCTGGCGCCATCGCTGCACAGGTAAAGCACGGCGCTGGCGATTTCATTGACGGTGCCGATGCGTCCAACCGGGTGCATGACGGCAACGAATTCGGCTTTTTTCGGGTCGGCCTCATACGCGCGGCGGTACATGTCGGTATCGATCACTGCCGGGCAGACAGCGTTGACGCGGATTTTCTTTTTCGCATATTCGATAGCGGCGGATTTGGTGAGGCCGATCACCGCATGTTTCGAGGCGCTGTAGATGCTCATCTTAGGCGCTGCGCCAAGGCCGGCCACTGATGCGGTGTTGACGATGGCACCGCCACCCTGCGCCAGCATCAACGGCAATTGGTACTTCATGCACAACCAGACACCTTTGACGTTGACGCCCATGATCGCATCGAACTCGGCTTCGCTGCCCTCGGGCAACCGGCCCTTCTCGATCTCGATGCCAGCGTTGTTGAAGGCATAGTCGAGACGGCCGTAGGTGCTGATCGCTTGCTGCATCAAGTGCTGGACTTCAGCGTCTTTAGTGACATTGCAGCGCACGAACACCGCGTCACCGCCTGCGGCACGAATCAATTCCACCGTACCTTCGCCGCCCTCGCTGTCGAGGTCCGCCACCACCACTTTCAGGCCTTCGTTGGCGAACGCCAGAGCGGTCGCGCGACCGATGCCTGCCGCAGCGCCTGTGACCATCGCCACCTGGCCGGAAAAAGTCATGCTCATGTCATTGTCCTCTGACGGTTGAATAGTGCAGCAGTCTAGCCAGTGCCCGAGGGCGCGCGTCAGCACTATCAGAGGCCCGGTTATGGGCTTATGCGTGCGAGTGATTAAGCCGGTGGGAGGTTCATCATTCCGATGGATCAGCCTGCATTCGCCAGACGGACAAAACTTGCCGGAACGCCGGTCAAGGGCTATCACGTAGGCTTCTTCTCATTGATGAGTACCTGCCATGACCGCCCAGACCAATCGCCAATTCCTGCTCGCCAAACGCCCGACCGGCGCGGCGAGCCGAGATGACTTCATCTTCCAGCAAGTGCCTGTCGGCGAAGTAGCGGCGGGTCAAATCCTGGTCAAGAACCAATACCTATCACTGGACCCGGCCATGCGCGGCTGGATGAACGAGGGCAAATCCTACATCGCGCCCGTCAAGCTGGGTGATGTGATGCGTGCCTTGGGCGTGGGCAAAGTGATCGCCTCGCAGGACCCGACATTTGCCGTGGGCGATTACGTGCAAGGCGCAGTGGGTGTGCAGGACTATTTCCTGGGTACGCCAACGGGCTTCTACAAGATCGATCCTGAGCTGGCGCCGCTGCCGCGCTATCTGTCAGCACTGGGCATGACCGGCATGACCGCTTACTTCGCCCTGTTGGATATCGGCGCGCCGAAAAGCGGCGAGACCGTGGTGATTTCCGGGGCGGCGGGTGCGGTAGGCAGCGTTGCCGGGCAAATCGCCAAAATCAAGGGCTGCCGCGTGGTCGGTATCGCGGGCGGCAAGGAAAAATGCCAACTGCTGATCGATGAGTTGGGGTTCGACGGCGCCATCGATTACAAGAGTGAAGACGTCCACGCCGGCCTCAAACGCGAATGTCCGAAAGGCGTCGACGTGTATTTCGACAACGTCGGCGGCGATATCCTTGATGCCGTTCTTTCCCGGTTGGCACCCAAAGCCAGGGTGATCATCTGCGGCGCCATCAGCCAGTACAACAACAAGGACGCGATCAAAGGCCCGGCCAACTACATGTCGCTGCTGGTCAACCGCGCGCGGATGGAAGGTTTCGTGGTCATGGACCACGCCCCGAAATTTGCCGCAGCGGGTCAGGAAATGGCCGGCTGGCTGGCCACAGGCCAACTCAAAAGCAAGGAAGATGTCGTCGAGGGTCTGGAGACCTTCCCTGAAACCCTGATGAAACTGTTCAATGGCGAGAATTTTGGGAAGCTGGTGTTGAAGGTTTGATCCAGCAGCGTCGGCGTCAGGGCTGACGCCTTCGCGAATGAATTCGCTTGGTGATCTTTGGAGGGTCACAAACCCTGTGGGAGCGAATTCATTGGCGAAAACAATTTTTCAGGCGAAGAAGATTTACACCAACTCAGCCACCACCGCTGCCAGCGCTTTTGCCGGGTCGGCGGCCTGGCTGATTGGGCGGCCGATGACCAGATAATCGGAACCGGCCTCCAGCGCCTGACGCGGGGTCAGGATGCGACGTTGGTCGTCCTGGGCGCTGCCTGCCGGGCGGATGCCGGGCGTGACCAGTTGCAGGGATGGATGGGCTGCCTTCAGGGCCGGGGCTTCCAGCGCTGAGCAGACCAAACCGTCCATACCGGCTTTTTCGGCCAGGGCTGCCAGACGCAGTACCTGTACCTGCGGTTCGATGTCCAGGCCGATACCCGCCAGGTCCTCACGTTCCATGCTGGTCAGTACAGTGACGCCGATCAGCAAGGGCTTGGGGCCGCTGCGCTGGTCGAGTACTTCACGGCAAGCGGCCATCATGCGCAAGCCACCGGAGCAATGGACGTTGACCATCCACACGCCCATTTCCGCCGCCGCCTTCACAGCCATCGCCGTGGTGTTGGGAATGTCGTGGAATTTCAGATCGAGAAACACCTCGAAGCCCTTGTCACGCAAGGTTCCGACGATGTCCGCGGCACAGCTGGTGAACAATTCCTTACCGACTTTGACCCGGCACAGCTTCGGGTCCAACTGATCGGCCAGTTTCAACGCGGCTTCACGGGTGGGGAAATCCAGGGCGACGATGATAGGAGTCTGGCAGACGGACATGGGGAGGCTCTCAGGCAAGTCGAAATCGGCGCGCATTGTAGCCGAACCGGTCGAATATCGGGACCCGGTGATCGGTAATTGATCTCAGACATGATCGTAGCGTATTGCACCCACCCCGAGCAGTCTGCGCACCAAATCCACCCGCATATCCGCCCCAAGCAACGACAAACATCCTCTGCACGACATCTTTCCGGCCTTTACGACCTGCCCCGGCAGCACTGGCATGACCGCTGCAATCGCCAGTCCGTTGGTTCTTATGGGTTTAGGGAGAAGGCAAATGAATACGCAACTCAAGCCCACATTGGGCACGCTGCACTTATGGGGTATCGCGGTTGGCTTGGTGATTTCCGGCGAATACTTCGGCTGGAGTTACGGCTGGGGCGCGGCGGGTACGCTGGGCTTCCTGATCACCACGTTGATCGTGGCGACGATGTACACCTGTTTCATCTTCAGTTTTACCGAGCTGACCACCGCCATTCCTCACGCCGGCGGGCCTTTTGCCTATAGTCGACGGGCATTTGGTGAAAAGGCCGGCTTGATCGCCGGGATCGCCACACTGATCGAGTTCGTCTTCGCGCCCCCTGCCATTGCCATGGCCATCGGCGCGTACCTCAACGTTCAGTTCCCGGAGCTGGATCCGAGGCATGCGGCGGTGGCCGCCTATTTCGTGTTCATGGGCCTGAATATCCTCGGCGTCAGCATCGCGGCCACCTTCGAACTGGTGGTGACCGTGCTGGCGGTCATCGAGTTGCTGGTGTTCATGGGTGTGGTCGCGCCCGGCTTCAGCTTCAGTAACTTCGCACTGAACGGCTGGTCCGGCGCCGAAACCTTCAGCATCGCCTCGGTGCCCGGAATCTTCGCCGCCATCCCGTTTGCCATCTGGTTCTTCCTCGCCATCGAAGGCGCAGCCATGGCTGCTGAAGAAGCCAAAGACCCGAAACGCACCATCCCTAAAGCCTACGTCAGCGGCATTCTGACCCTGGTGGTTCTGGCGATCGGTGTGATGGTGATGGCCGGCGGGGTGGGCGACTGGCGGCAACTGTCGAACATCAACGATCCGCTGCCACAGGCGATGAAAGCCGTGGTCGGCACTAACTCCAGCTGGATGCACATGCTGGTGTGGATCGGGCTGTTCGGTCTGGTGGCGAGCTTCCACGGCATCATTCTCGGCTACTCGCGGCAGTTCTTCGCCCTGGCTCGCGCCGGTTACCTGCCAAAAAGCCTGGCCAAGCTTTCGCGTTTCCAGACACCGCACCGGGCCATCCTGGCCGGCGGTGTGATCGGCATCGCGGCGATCTACAGCGACAGTCTGGTCAATCTGCAAGGCATGACCCTGACGGCGGCCATGATCACCATGTCGGTGTTCGGCGCCATCGTGATGTACATCATCAGCATGCTCAGCCTGTTCAAACTGCGCAAAACCGAACCGCTGCTGGAACGCACCTTCCGCGCGCCCGGCTACCCCATCGTGCCCGGTATCGCCCTGTTTCTGGCAGTGGTGTGCCTGGTGGCGATGGCCTGGTTCAACGCGCTGATCGGCTTGATCTTCCTTGGCTTCATGGTTGTAGGCTTCATCTACTTCCTGCTCACCGGGAAGCTGCGTGCCGATGCGCCGGCAGATGCAATGTTGACCGGCTCATAAGTTATTAACAAAGAACATATCGCTAACAAACAGGGCACAGGGCGCCTAGAATTGAACCACTGGCAATGCAGATTGCTCTAAATCAGACTGTGTGAAAACGTAGCGAGCGAAGGCAAGACAAGGCAAAAACAGGCGAGGAAGCGGAGTCTACGGGTTGTAAATGAGCATTCCGAGCCTGTTTTTAACGCAGTATTGCCGAGCGCAGTAGTTTTCACACAGTCTGAAGTGGTATCACTACAAGGAGAGCCCCATGCCCTGGTATGCCTGGTTAATTCTGGTCGTTGCAATTGGCTCGATCGTCGGCGGTCTGTTGATGTTGCGCGATACCGCGACAAAGGTGGACTTGACCGAGGAGCAACTCAAACGCGTCCATGAGCGCAACGCAGAAATGGATGCCAAAGAGGCGAAGGATCGTTGAACCAAGGCAGACCTCAAAACCCTGCCTGATCCGTCCCGTCCGCTGCCACCGCACGACGAGTCTGTATCGGCGTGATCGCAATTCGATACGGCTGGAAGATCTTGAACATCTGCCCGTTATCACGAAGCTTCTGCAGCAACTGACTGAACTGCTCGCCCGTGATGGCCGCCTGTGGACTCAGCAAGGCGAAATGCCGATAAATCTGATCGATGCGCTCGGACACCAACAACTGACTGGCCTCCTCACGGTTGCGTGCCATGAAATCGCTCAGGTACGAGCGCGTGACCAAGGCAATGTCGGCTCGCCCGCGCAATATCATCAGCAGGTTGGAGTCATGGGAGTAGGTCAGCGTGGCGTTGTAGTGCTCGGCCAGGTATTTAGGGTCGGCATTGAAGTTGGCAAACTCATAGTGATAACCGCTGAACAAGGCCAGGCGCTTGCCTTGCAGGTCATCGAAATACGCTTGAGTGCGGCCCTCGGCGCGCTGGGCGACGAAAATTTCGGCGTCTTCAAGGCCCATGTCGACGTTGACATGCGGGATGTCCTTCCAGCCCCAGTCCGGGTTTTCGAAGATCGCCATGTCGATCCGGCCCTGCTGGAAATCACGAAAGCGACGCGGAATGGAGGTCGGTACGAGCAAAAACTGAAAGTCGCTTTGCACGGCATTCAAGGCCTCGACCAACTGCGGCAGTAAGCCGGTGTCTTCGCCTTTTTCCGGGCGGATGGTGTACGGCGGAAAGTGCGCAGCGCCAACGCGAACCACCTGCGCAGCACTGGCCTGGCACGCCCAAAACGTGCAGGAAACCAACAGCAAAATTCGGGAAGCCGTCCGTAAAGGCGAAGACATCAAGACAGCACACCTCTGCATAACTGGATCCCGCTAAGCTATGCGTTTTCGATCCGTTAGACAATGTCAAAACGATGTCAATTCGTACTAATTAGCCGGTTTCAAATTTCTTTTAAAACCATCATCAACGCTTCGTCCGCCAATTGGTCCGGGGTCATGCTGCCTTGGTCGCGGAACCAGGTGGTGGTCCATGATAAGGCGCCCGTCAAAAAGCGTCGCGTGATGAACACATCGCCCTTGATGTAGCCCGCCTCTTTCGCCTCTCCCAGCACCTGCAACCACAACTGCTCGTAGATATCGCGCAAGGCCAGCACCTGAAGCTGCCCCTCTGCCGACAGCGACCGCCACTCGTAGACCAGCACCGCCATGGCCTCGCCGCTGCCACCCATGATCGATTGCAGCTCACAGCGAATAAGCGCCAATACCCGCTCGCGCACACTGTCGGCGTCAACGAGCGCTGCGTACATCAATGCCGTGTTGTAGCGGATGGTTTCCTCCATCACCGAACGCAGGATTTCGTCCTTGCTTTTGAAGTGATGAAAAATACTCCCGGACTGAATCCCCACCGCGCCGGCCAAGTCCCGCACCGTGGTGCGTTCGTAGCCTTTGTGGCGAAACAAGTGAGCAGCCACCTGCAACAGCTTGCCGCGGGCGCTGTCAGGATCGGTGATGTGTCCACCGTCCACCAACTCGCGCATCACCCTCAGGGCTTTTTGCTCGTCCACGGTGAGATTCCTCTTGGAAATAGGCAGATAGCGCGCGCAATTTATGCCTGTGCGGTTTACCAGGCAAGCGCTCGGGTGGTACGCAAAGCAATAGGTATTGCTGGAGGTTGCACCATTGGACGTATCAGGTTGATTGTGTCTACCCTCAATTCACCTTACCGCTGTTTAATCGGAGTTTGATATGCCGCACTGGCTGGTGATTGATCTGGAAGCCACAACAGAGGAAGGCGGCTGGCCATTGGCCGAGATGGAGATCATCGAGATCGGTGTAACCCTGGTCAATCAGGACGGCCGCGAACTGGATCACTTCGAACGATTCGTACGGCCTTTGCGCCGGCCGCTATTGACCAATTTTTGCCGTGAGCTGACGCATATCACTCAGGCCAATATCGACAACGCCGCGCCCTTGACCACCGTCTGGCCGCAGTTCGAACGCTGGCTCAGCCACCACCTCCCACGACTGGCAGGCTGGGCCAGTTGGGGTGAATATGATCGGCGGCAGCTGGAGCAGGAATGGCAGCAACAGCAACTGACCAGCGCCTTGAGTACCCTGCCCCACGTTAACCTCAAACAGCGCTTCATCGAGGCCCGCCAACTGCAACGCCCACTGGGTTTGAACGGCGCCCTGCAACTGGCGGGCATGCAATTCAACGGGCAACAGCACCGGGCGCTGGTGGATGCGCGCAATACCGCGCGACTGCTGCCGCTGATACTGCCGACGTGACGCAGTTTTTAAAGCGGATGACGGCCTTTTATACGTTCGGCATACTGAGCGACCTTTTTCAGCCCTTTTTTCAAGGAATCGCCCATGTTTAAAGTCAACGAATACTTCGACGGCACCGTCAAATCGATTGCCTTCGGCCAAGCCGAGGGTCAGGCCACTATCGGCGTCATGGCAAAGGGCGAATACGAATTCGGCACCAGCCAACGCGAAATCATGCACGTCATCTCCGGCGCCCTGAGCGTCAAACTGCCGGACAGCACCGACTGGGAAAACTTTGCCACGGGCAGCCAGTTCAACGTACCGGCCAACAGCAAGTTCCAACTGAAAGTGGCTGTGGATACTGCTTATCTGTGTGAGTACCGCTGAGTCACTGCTGATCGAGTGATGCTCCGCATCGTCTTCGCAGGCAAGCCTGCTCCCACACTGTGGGAGCAGGCTTGCCTGCGAAGAAGCCCCCCTAAACCACCTCTCCCTGATGCATATTGAACTGCAACGCCGCCAGCCGCGCATACAGCGGGTTGCTGGCGATCAGTTGTTGATGGGTGCCCACTGCAATCAAACGTCCCTGATCGATCACGGCAATCCGGTCGGCGTTCTGCACCGTGGCCAGGCGATGGGCGATCACCAGCGTTGTGCGGCCTTTCATCAAGCTCGGCAGGGCCTGTTGAATCAGGTGTTCGCTCTGGGCATCCAGCGCGCTGGTCGCCTCATCCAGCAACAGTATCGGCGCATCGACCAATAACGCCCGGGCAATTGCCAGACGCTGACGTTGACCACCGGACAACCCAAGGCCGCCATCACCCAGATGGGTCTGATAGCCGTCAGGCATCTGCAAAATGAACTCATGGGCATGGGCGATCCGTGCCGCAGCCTCGACTTGCTCGATGGTCGCGTCGGGATTTCCGTAGCGGATGTTCTCTTCGACGCTGCCAAAAAACAGCGCTGGCGACTGCGAAACCATGGCGAAACAGCGCCGCAGGTCCAGCGGATCAAGCTGGGTAATCGGCAGCCCTTCCACCAGAACGCGCCCCTGCTGCGGGTCGTAAAAGCGCAGCAGCAGATCGAATAATGTCGACTTGCCCGCACCGGAAGGCCCGACCAGCGCCAGGGTTTCACCGGCTTCGATGTTCAGGCTAAAACCGTCGATGGCGTTACGTTCAGGCCGTGACGGGTACGCAAAACTCACGTCTTCCAGGGTCAGGCGCCCACTGACCCGCTCAGGCAGGCGCAGCAAATCACTGACCGGAGGCTCGATTTCGCTGGGGGCCTGAAGCAGTTCGCCAATCCGTTCTGCCGCGCCGGCCGCGCGCTGCAACTCGCCAATGACTTCGCTCAGGGTGCCGAAGGCGCTGCCGACGATCAGGCTATAGAACACGAATGCCGCCAGTTCCCCTGCGGAAATACGCCCGGCGATCACGTCCATGCCGCCCACCCAGAGCATCACCCCCACGGCACCGAGTACCAGCACGATGACCAGGGTGATCAGCCATGAGCGCTGCAAAATACGTTTGCGGGCGGTGTCGAACGCCTCTTCGGCGGTCACCGCAAAGCGTTGTTTGTCCTGTTGCTGGTGGTTGTAGGCCTGCACGGTTTTGATCTGGCCCAAGGCCTCGGCGACATAACTGCCAATATCGGCAATCCGGTCCTGGCTAAGGCGCGACAGGCTGCGCACCCGACGACCGAAAATCAGAATCGGCGCGACCACCAACGGCAAGGCCACGACCACGATGCTGGTGAGCTTGGGGTTGGTGAAAAACAGCAAGACAATACCGCCGATGACCATCAGCAGGTTGCGCAAGAACAGCGATAACGACGAACCGATCACCGACTGCAATAACGTGGTGTCAGCGGTCAGCCGCGACTGGATTTCCGAGCTGCGGTTGTTTTCATAAAAGCCCGGATGCAGGTTGATCAAATGGTTGAACACCTGCTTGCGAATATCGGCGACCACCCGCTCGCCAATCCACGACACCAGATAAAACCGCGCAAAGGTGCCCATGGCGAGTCCGACCACCAATATCAGGAACAAGCCGATCGAGCGGTTGAGCAGCTGCGGCGACTGGGTCATGAACCCCTGGTCCACCATCAAGCGAATGCCCTGCCCCATGGACAAGGTGATACCTGCGGTAATGATCAAGGCCAGCAAAGCACCTAACGACTGCCAGCGATAAGGCGCGATAAAACGCAAGGCCAGACGAACGGCCTGGCGCTGACGACTGGAAAACACTGAAACCATGAAGGTGACCTGCCTGCCGGGAAAGACTTGAGCCAGAGAGCCTACACCTCTGACACGGCCGAATCGCCCGTTAACGTTACACCAGGCGAAATGAACGATGGCTATAAGTCTTAGACAGCTTTGATATGACCGCACTGAATGAGTGTTAGAGAGTATTGGTCTAACGTTCTGCTGGCGGTTTTGCAACGTTTCTGGTGGACTTGGGTTGCCGTTTGGATGGCGCTGAGGGGATGTCACAGCGCGGTCATCAAGCGGGATTACCTTTAAGCGCACAACCTGATGAGGAGCCAGGCCATGAGCTTGCAAAACAGCACCAATCACGTAGAGGTCGTTCGAACCACCCCGGCCTTACCTGTCGGTGGCGCCATTCTCGACAAGGACGGACGCGAGACTCTGATCACTGAAGAGATGGTTCAGAGCGCGTGTCAGGAATGCGATAAAAACTGGGTCAAACCCGAAAAACAAGATTGATGCTGCACAGAATCTTTCGAACCCGGCCTTGATGCCGGGTTTTTTCTTTTAAGCGCAGCACCAACCGTGGGAGGCCTCGCCGCGCCTTCGACGCTGCGCTGTCGCGCAGCAACCTGGGTCAAGTGTAGGAGCGGGCTTGCCCGCGATCGGCTGCGGAGCAGTCGCAAAATCAGCGAACTCGATTCTGGCAGTAGAACTGTGCCCAGCATTTTTGGGACCGCTTCGCGGTCCATCGCGGGCAAGCCCGCTCCTACAAAATAATCTCTTTACTTCAGCTAGTTATGCATTGTTTGCTGAGAGCAGGCTTGTATTCAGATCACTGCGGCGCCTAATGCGAGGACCAGTTGCCGCAACGCCGCCGACTCACCCTGGATACGCACCGCCAACCCTTCGATCTCACGACGTGGCGGGTAATGCTTGCGCAGAGCATCGAAGGCCAGGCGCTGGCTGGCGGTGTCGCCGACCAGACTGCGACGGAAATCCGCGTCATCCCGACGCGGGTCGTACACGCCGCGACACAGCATGTTCAGTGCCCAGGTCGGATCGGTTTGCGCATCGAGACTGACTTCAGCCAGCCAGGGCTTGGGCAGCAAGTCGGCGAGACTGATCTGCGGCGGCTGATCGAGATACGCACACAACGCCTGATAGATTTGCGCCGTGCCGCGCTGCCTGCCATCCAGGCTGTAGCCGGCAATATGCGGTGTGGCAATCACGCACAACTCCGCCAGCGGCACATTCACTTGCGGCTCGCCTTCCCACACGTCGAGCACCGCTTGCAGGTCTTCGCGATCCAGCAGCACGCCATGCAACGCGGCATTGTCCACCACTGCGCCGCGGCTGGCGTTGATCAACCAACTGCCACGTTTTAGCTGCCGCAAGCGCGAGTCGTCGAACAGATGCCAGGTCGGCTGGTCACCGGTCTTGCTCAGCGGTGTGTGCAGGCTGATGACATCGCACTGTTGCAGAATCACGTCCAGGCTGACGAAATCACCGCCTTGCGCCGCCTGCCGTGGCGGATCACAGACCAGCACGTTCCAGCCCAACCCGCGCAACACCTTGACCAGCCGCCCACCGACCTCACCAGCGCCGACCACGCCATAGGTACGCTGAGCCAGATCAACCCCTTCGATCTCCGCCAGTGTCAGCAGGCTGCCCAACACGTAATCCACCACCCCACGCGCATTGCAGCCGGGGGCGCTGGACCATTGAATACCGGTCTGCTGAAAGTAATCCAGATCCAGGTGATCGGTACCAATGGTGCACGTCCCGACGAAACGCACCGGGCTGCCGTCGAGCAGCTTCCGATCGACCCGGGTCACCGAGCGCACCAGCAACACATCGGCATCCGCCACGGCGGCGCGGTCGATGGAGCGTCCAGGCAGACGGCGGATTTCACCGAAATGGGCAAAAAAAGCATCGAGCAGCGGTATATTTTCGTCAGCAACAATTCGCATGATGGGGCTCCATGGGCTCGGCGGCAGTGTAGGCGCAAGCCTCTGACTGAGCCAGCCATCGTGCATGGGATCAACCACTTGCACAACTTCGATTCCTGACTCTTGTGTCAAGAGCGTAGAATAGTCGGCTTTCTGCGCCCGCTTTTGGACTTACTGTGAATTTTGCAACAACGCTTTCAACCGCCCTGACCCGCCCTGCACGCGTGCGCCTCGAACTGCGCACCCTGCTGGCGTTGGCGCTGCCGATCATGATCGGGCAGTTGGCCTACACCGCCATGGGTTTTGTCGACGCAGTGATGGCTGGCAGTGTCGGCCCACGGGACCTGGCAGCCGTGGCGCTGGGCAACTCGATCTGGGTGCCGATTTACCTGTTAATGACCGGGATTCTGCTGGCGACCACGCCCAAAGTCGCGCAACGCTATGGCGCCGGACAGACCTCGGAAATCGGCACGTTGGTGCGTCAGGCATTGTGGCTGGCACTGGCTGTCGGGCTGATCGCGGCCACCTTGCTGTTGAACGCCGAACCCGTACTGCACCTGATGAAGGTCGACCCGGTGTTGATCGAGCCCTGCATGCAATACCTGCGCGGGATTGCCTGCGGCCTGCCGGCCACGGCGCTGTTCTATGTGCTGCGCTGCTTCAGCGACGGTCTGGGCCGTACCCGGCCGAGCATGGTGCTGGGTTTGTGTGGTCTGGCGCTGAATATTCCGCTCAATTACATCTTCATCTACGGCCATTTCGGCATGCCGGCCATGGGCGGCGTCGGCTGCGGTTGGGCCACCGCCATCGTGATGTGGGCGATTTTGCTGGGCATGACCGGTTGGGTGCGGCGCGCGACAGTTTATAAAGCAAGCGAGGTGCTCAGCCACTTCGAGTGGCCGCAATGGGCGGTGATCAAGCGTCTGATCAATATTGGCCTGCCCATCGGCATTGCCGTGTTCGCCGAGTCGAGCATCTTTGCGGTGATTGCCCTGCTGATCGGCAGCCTCGGCTCCAACGTGGTGGCCGGACATCAAATCGCCCTGAATTTCAGCTCGCTGGTGTTCATGATCCCCTTCTCGCTGGGCATGGCCGTGACCGTGCGCGTCGGTCAGGCACTGGGGCGCAATGCACCACGGGAAGCGCGTTTTACTGCGGGGGTCGGGATGGCGACAGCCTTGGCGTATGCGTGCTTTTCGGCCAGTCTGATGATGCTGCTGCGTGAACACATCGCGACTATCTATACCACTGACCCGGCGGTGATCAAGATGGCCGCTTCGCTGATCGTGTTTGCGGCATTGTTCCAGTTTTCAGATGCGATCCAGGTCACCGCTGCCGGCGCCCTGCGCGGTTATCAGGATACGCGCGTGACGATGATCCTGACCTTGTTCGCCTACTGGGGCATTGGTTTACCGGTCGGTTATGCCCTCGGTCTGACCGACCTGCTCGGCCCCGCCAACGGACCCGCCGGGCTGTGGCAAGGGCTGATCGTCGGCCTGACCAGCGCGGCACTGATGCTCTCGATTCGCTTGACCCGCAGCGCGCGCAGGCGAATTCGGGTCAGTTCACAAGCCTAGCGGCCGACCGATATTTGTAGGAGATCCCGCCCCGTCTTCGACGCCGCGCTGTCGCGCAGCAAACTGGGGCTCGATTCTGCCCGGAGGGCGTAGGAGCTGACTTGTCTGCGAAAGGCCGGGGTCGCGTCCGACACGAAGGACCTTCCAGCGATATCGTGTCCAGCCATTTTGCGACTGCTTCGGTCGGACGCGACCCCGGACCGATCGCAGACAAGTCAGCTCCTACAGGGATCAGCGTTTGGCTGAAAATTGCATAATTTTTATTCTTTGTTTTTCAACGAGTTATAGGCTGTTTAATAGGAGCTGGCTTGCCTGCGATAGCGGTGTGACACACCGTATCAAACGGATCGCGGGCAAGAACTAGGCGTCCCCCCGCTCCTACATTAGTAGACCGGGTCAATCGAGCTTTTTGCGAATCCAGTACAGGTAAGTACCACCGTCTGCCTGCTGTTCGACCAGTTCATGCCCAAGGAACACGCAAAACTTGGGGATATCGCGACGGGTCGAAGGATCCGTGGCAATGACCTTGAGCAAACCGCCCGCATGCAGGTCCCGAACCTTCTGGTGCAACATCATCACCGGTTCAGGGCAGTTAAGGCCGCTGGCGTCGAGGATGGCGTCAACAGGCAAGGTATCGATGAGTTCAGACATAAGACACTCCAAAAACTGGCGGGCATTGTCGCTCAAAGCGGTGGATAAGTTGAAGCCTGCATTTGAGTTTGATCGTACGCCATTCGCAGGCAAGCCTGCTCCCACAGGTCCAAATGCCTGTGGGAGCAGGCTTGCCTGCGAAGAAGTCAGCACCGTTTTACGGGTTCAACGCCGCTTGGCATCCAGCCGCCGCAGATGGCAGGTCACTTCTTCGCGATCGTGATACAGCTGCTTGCAGCCGATGCTGACCTTGATCCCCCGGTCGATAAAGCCTTCTTCGATGCGCAGCAACAGACGACGCACTTCGGCATAACGCTGTTTCATCGGCAACTTCAGGTTGACCACCGCCTCGCGACACAACCCTTCGCCCAGCCAGGTTTCCAGCAACGCAGCGTTGCGTGCGGGCTTTTCGACGATATCGCAGACCATCCAGTCCACCGGCTGACGCGGTTTGTAGGTAAAACCGTCGGCCATCAAGTGCTGCACCAGTCCGGTGTCCATCAAGCTTTCGGCCATGGGACCGTTGTCGATGGCGGTCACCAGCATGCCGCGTTTGACCAACTGGTAAGTCCAGCCACCCGGCGCAGCACCGAGATCGACCCCGGTCATCTCGCCAGACAAGCGCTCATCCCATTGATCGCGGGGGATGAAGTGGTGCCAGGCCTCTTCCAGCTTCAAGGTCGAACGGCTTGGCGCCTCGCGGGGGAACTTCAAGCGGGGAATGCCCATGGGCCACATGGCCGAATTATCGGCTTCAGCCAGCCCGAGAAACACTTCGCGCCCGCTTTTAAAAGTCAGCAGCAGACGCGGTTTGTTTGCGTCCTCCACCAACTTGCCGGCCTGGGTCAACGCCTTGCGCAACGGTGCTTCGAATTTGCGACAGAAGTTCGACAACTCTTTGCCGTCGTTGGTATCGACCACTTCCAGCCACAGACTGCCGCAGGTCGGGAAACCTGCGAGCTGAGCCAGGATCACGCTGATACGGTCAGTTTCCGGCAAATCGAGAAAAACCCCGCGCGCCCATTGCCGAGGGAAAATCAACTGAGCAAAGCGCTGCCCGTGCATCAAGCGCTCGGCGCCATCCTCTTCGGTGCAGACGAACTCGGCACAGGCGGCATTGGTTTTGGCTTTGGCGTAACCCGCCACGTTCAGACGAGCTGCGTGCTCGGCGATTTCAGAACAGACTTCGCCTTCGAAGCCAGGCCGGCAGTGCATAAACAGGGTGTTCATTCATTTCTCCTGGGCAGCGGCGAGACATTCAGCCGCTGCGCGGCGCTTGGGGTCAGCCCCAAGGCTTAAAACCGGCGCATGATAACGGAATCAGGAACCACTGGCTCCGCTCGGCGGTCCAGTAATACTCATGTCATTCGCCAGATTCACCAATCAGAGCTAGTTTAAGACTCTGTTCGATTCCCTGGTCCGTGCCGTGCGGACTCGCCAAGGAGTTATTTCATGCCCTCCCTCGATAGCCTGAAAAGCCTCAAAACATTAGAAATCGACAATAAGACCTACCACTACTTCAGCCTGCCGGAAGCCGCCAAATCACTGGGCGACCTGAACAAGCTGCCAATGTCGCTCAAGGTGCTGCTGGAGAACCTGCTGCGCTGGGAAGACAACAAGACCGTCACCGGCACCGACCTCAAGGCCATGGCCGCGTGGCTCACCCAGCGACGCTCGGACCGCGAAATTCAATACCGCCCGGCGCGGGTGCTGATGCAAGACTTTACCGGTGTGCCTGCGGTGGTCGATCTGGCCGCCATGCGCGCGGCCGTCGCCAAAGCGGGCGGCGACCCACAGCGCATCAACCCACTGTCCCCGGTGGACCTGGTGATCGACCACTCGGTGATGGTCGACAAATCCGGTAATGCCAGCGCATTCAGCCAGAACGTCGACATCGAAATGCAGCGCAACGGCGAGCGCTATGCCTTTCTGCGCTGGGGCCAGAGCGCCTTCGACAACTTCAGCGTGGTGCCGCCGGGCACCGGGATCTGTCACCAGGTCAACCTCGAATACCTGGGGCGCACGGTCTGGACCAAGGAGGAAGATGGTCGCACCTACGCCTTCCCAGACACCCTGGTCGGCACCGACTCCCACACCACCATGATCAACGGCCTGGGCGTACTCGGCTGGGGCGTCGGCGGGATCGAGGCGGAAGCCGCGATGCTCGGCCAACCGGTGTCGATGCTGATTCCTGAAGTGATCGGCTTCAAGCTGAGCGGCAAACTCAAGGAAGGCATCACCGCCACCGATCTGGTGCTGACCGTCACGCAAATGCTGCGCAAAAAAGGCGTGGTCGGCAAATTCGTCGAGTTTTATGGCGACGGACTGGCGGACCTGCCACTGGCGGACCGCGCCACCATCGCCAACATGGCCCCGGAATATGGCGCCACCTGCGGCTTCTTCCCGGTTGACGACGTAACCCTGGATTACCTGCGCCTGTCCGGGCGCCCGGCCGAGACCGTGAAACTGGTGGAGGCCTACTGCAAAGCCCAGGGGTTGTGGCGCCTGGCCGGTCAGGAACCGGTGTTCACCGACAGCCTGGAACTGAACATGAGCAGCGTCGAAGCTAGCCTCGCCGGACCGAAACGCCCGCAGGATCGCGTCTCGCTGCCGAATGTCGCTCAGGCATTCAGCGATTTCCTGGGCCA
The DNA here is from genome assembly GCF_056680425.1 of Pseudomonas sp. ASL3. Classification (NCBI taxonomy): domain Bacteria; kingdom Pseudomonadati; phylum Pseudomonadota; class Gammaproteobacteria; order Pseudomonadales; family Pseudomonadaceae; genus Pseudomonas; species Pseudomonas sp. ASL3. Next base: position 3,478,535 of record NZ_CM155281.1, read on the forward strand.
GCAATTCAAACCCTCCAGCAAGGAAGAAAGTCGTCTGGAAAGCGAAGGCGGCGGCGGTGTCGCCGTGGGCAACGCGGACCTGATCGGCGAAGCGGACTACGAGTACGAAGGCCAGACCTATCGCCTGAAAAACGGCGCCGTGGTGATCGCCGCGATCACCTCCTGCACCAACACCTCCAACCCTAGCGTGATGATGGCCGCCGGGCTGGTGGCGAAAAAGGCGGTCGAGCGCGGGTTGAAACGCAAACCCTGGGTCAAGAGTTCACTGGCACCCGGCTCGAAAGTGGTCACTGACTACTACAAAGCCGCCGGCCTGACCCAGTACCTCGACGCGCTGGGCTTTGATCTGGTGGGTTACGGCTGCACCACCTGTATCGGTAACTCGGGACCGCTGCAGGCGCCGATTGAAAAAGCCATTCAACAATCGGACCTGACCGTCGCGTCAGTGCTGTCCGGCAACCGCAACTTCGAAGGCCGCGTGCATCCACTGGTCAAGACCAACTGGCTGGCCTCGCCGCCGCTGGTAGTGGCTTACGCCTTGGCCGGCACCGTGCGCATCGATATCAGCAGCGAACCGCTGGGTGAAGGCGCGGACGGCAAGCCGGTGTACTTGCGCGATATCTGGCCAAGCCAGAAGGAAATCGCCGAGTCGGTGGAAAGCGTCAACACCAGCATGTTCCATAAAGAGTACGCCGAGGTATTCGCCGGTGACGCGCAATGGCAAGCCATTGAAGTGCCGCAGGCGGCGACCTATGTCTGGCAGGACGACTCCACCTACATCAAGCACCCGCCATTTTTTGACGGCATAGGCGGCCCTCCGCCTGTGGTCGAGAATGTATCTGGCGCCCACATCCTGGCGTTATTGGGCGACTCGGTGACCACCGACCACATCTCCCCCGCCGGCAATATCAAGGTCGACAGCCCGGCGGGCCATTACCTGAGCGAAAAAGGCGTAGAGCCACGGGACTTCAACTCCTATGGCTCGCGTCGCGGCAACCATGAGGTGATGATGCGTGGCACCTTCGCCAACATCCGCATCCGCAACGAAATGCTCGGGGGTGAAGAAGGCGGTAACACCCTTCATGTACCGAGCGGCACGAAGTTGGCGATTTACGATGCCGCCATGCGTTATCAAAAAGAAGGCACGCCCCTGGTGGTGATCGCCGGTCAGGAATACGGCACTGGTTCAAGCCGTGACTGGGCCGCCAAGGGCACCAACCTGCTGGGGGTCAAAGCGGTGATCGCCGAAAGTTTCGAGCGGATTCACCGCTCCAATCTGGTGGGCATGGGCGTGTTGCCGCTGCAGTTCAAGGGTGGTCAGAACCGCAAGACCCTGAAGCTGACCGGCAGCGAAAAAATCGACATCACCGGCCTCACCCACGCCGAACTGCAGCCGGGAATGACGCTGAAACTGAACATCACCCGTAAAGACGGCAGCCAGGAGACCCTTGATGTGCTGTGCCGGATCGATACCCTCAATGAAGTCGAGTACTTCAAGGCGGGCGGGATTCTGCACTACGTGCTGCGGCAGTTGATTGCGTCGTAGCTGAAAAGGCCCTTCGCCAACACGTTGGCTCAGTGGAATGCGATTATCGGTAGGAGGGCCCGCCCCGTCTTCGACGCCGCGCTGTTGCGCAGCAAACTGGGGCTCGATTCTGCCCGGAGGGCGTAGGAGCTGACTTGTCTGCGAAGGCCATGCGGCGAGGTATGTCTGACACACCGCAATCCTGTGGGAGATCCCGCCGCGTCTTCGACGCCGCGCTGTCGCGCAGCAAACTGGGGCTCGATTCTGCCCGGAGGGCGTAGGAGCTGACTTGTCTGCGATAAGGGCCGCAGGACCTTCCAGCGATATCGTGTCCAGCCATTTTGCGACTGCTTCGCAGCCGATCGCAGACAAGTCAGCTCCTACAAATTTAAAAATATTCACTTCATATATTTCAATCACTTACAGGTTTTTTGAGGGGCTTCACCGTTTTGAGTGGGTAATCTATTCTCCTCCCCATGAGAGATATTGATTTATATGCCCAAATTCTTGGGCTCCAGGCACCGTGGAAAGTGGTCGCAGTTAACCTTGACCGTGCGTTGGGGCAAGTCGTTGTCGGCGTTGGAGTATCTGATGCTGCTGCGTTCACCTGTCCGCAATGTGGCCTGCACGCTTCGCGTTATGACAAACGCAAACGTCGTTGGCGGCATCTTGATACGTGTCAGTTCGTGACCATTCTAGAGGCTGAGGTGCCCAGAGTTCATTGCGCCGAGCATGGCGTGGTGACTGTCGAGGTCCCGTGGGCAGACGCTGGTTCAGGTTTCACCTTGATGTTTCCAGACAAGCTGGGGCAGCATTGACCGGATCATGGCTCGCGCCGTCAGACGCGGATTGGCGCGTCGAAAACCGTTATCACCGACCCAGATATGTGTGGACGAGACTTCGTTTCAAAAGCGTCGCGAGTACGTCACCGTGGTGACCGACCCCGCAACGGGTCAGGTCTTGCATGTGGAAGACGGCAATCTCACCCAGAGCCTGGAAGCGTTTTATACGAAGCTCAATAGCGACCAGAAGCAAGCTATTACGGGCGTTTCGATGGATATGTGGCCCGCCTTTATCAGCGCGACCCAGCGTCATATTCCGGATGCCATGCACAAAATAGCGTTCGACAAGTTCCATGTGGCCAAGCTGTTGAGTGAGGCGTTGGACAGAGTGCGTCATATGGAGAACCGCGAGTTGCTAAAGGCCGGCTCCACGGTGCTCAAGAACACGAAATACGTCTGGCTCAAGCGGGCTGAGAACATGACTGAGCGACAACAGGCAACCTTCGAGTCGTTGCGAGAGGGTTCGTTGCGTACAGCCAAAGCGTGGGCGATCAAGGATCTGGCCATGCAGTTGTGGCGAGGTAAGGATCGGGATGAGGTCGAACAACAGTGGAACCACTGGCTGGAATGGGCCTTGAACAGTGGGCTGCCACCGATGTGGAAAGTCGCCAAAACGATCAAGCGACGACTGTGGGGCATCGTCAACGCCATCGTGTTGAACCTGCATAACGGTCATGCAGAAAGCATGAACGCACGCATTCAACGGCTCAAGCAACGCTCTTGCGGGTTTCGAAATCGGGAGCGTTTTCGCAATGCCATTTACTTTCATTTTGGTGGTTTGGATTTATACCCGGAACGTCTCCAAAACTCATAACACCCACTTGATCCGGTGAAGCCCCTTTTTTGAGGGGCTTCACCGTTTTGAGTGGGTAATCTATTCTCCTCCCCATGAGAGATATTGATTTATATGCCCAAATTCTTGGGCTCCAGGCTCCGTGGAAAGTGGTCGCAGTTAACCTTGACCGTGCGTTGGGGCAAGTCGTTGTCGGCGTTGGAGTATCTGATGCTGCTGCGTTCACCTGTCCGCAATGTGGCCTGCACGCTTCGCGTTATGACAAACGCAAACGTCGTTGGCGGCATCTTGATACGTGTCAGTTCGTGACCATTCTAGAGGCTGAGGTGCCCAGAGTTCATTGCGCCGAGCATGGCGTGGTGACTGTCGAGGTCCCGTGGGCAGACGCTGGTTCAGGTTTCACCTTGATGTTTGAAGCATTGGTGATCAACTGGATCCAGGAAGCCAGTATTCAGGCGGTCTCGCGTCAACTCCAGACGAGCTGGGGCAGCATTGACCGGATCATGGCTCGCGCCGTCAGACGCGGATTGGCGCGTCGAAAACCGTTATCACCGACCCAGATATGCGTGGACGAGACTTCGTTTCAAAAGCGTCGCGAGTACGTCACCGTGGTGACCGACCCCGCAACGGGTCAGGTCTTGCATGTGGAAGACGGCAACCTCACCCAGAGCCTGGAAGCGTTTTATACGAAGCTCAATAGTGACCAGAAGCAAGCAATTACAGGCGTTTCGATGGACATGTGGCCCGCCTTCATCAGCGCGACCCAACGTCATATTCCGGATGCCATGCACAAAATAGCGTTCGACAAGTTTCATGTGGCCAAGCTGTTGAGTGAGGCGCTGGACAGGGTGCGTCATATGGAGAACCGCGAGTTGCTAAAGGCAGGCTCCACGGTGCTCAAGAACACGAAATACGTCTGGCTTAAGCGGGCCGAAAACATGACCGAGCGGCAACAGGCAACCTTCGAGTCGTTGCGAGAGGGTTCGTTGCGTACAGCCAAAGCTTGGGCGATCAAGGATCTGGCCATGCAGTTGTGGCGAGGTAAGGATCGGGATGAGGTCGAACAACAGTGGAACCACTGGCTGGAATGGGCCTTGAACAGTGGGCTGCCACCGATGTGGAAAGTCGCCAAAACGATCAAGCGACGACTGTGGGGCATCGTCAACGCCATCGTGTTGAACCTGCATAACGGCCATGCAGAAAGCATGAACGCACGCATTCAACGGCTCAAGCAACGCTCTTGCGGGTTTCGAAATCGGGAGCGTTTTCGCAATGCCATTTACTTTCATTTTGGTGGTTTGGATTTATACCCGGAACGTCTCCAAAACTCATAACACCCACTTGATCCGGTGAAGCCCCTTTTTTGACAGAAGCCAACTTGTTGGCGAGACGCTAAATCAGGCGCAGAAATTATCAGACAGCAGCGCAATCTGTGGGATCAGGCTTGCAACTACGCGTCCCGCTGCGAATGAATCGACTCATCAGTCATTTTTAAAACCCGCTCAACCTATCGACCTTGCGGCCGATAACCTGCAAAAGCCTCCTGCGGATCGAAAAGCCCATGCGTAATAACCAGCCTGTCACCCAACGCGAACGGACGTTTCCCGCGCATCAGCGGTTGATCTCCACCACTGACGCCAAAGGTGTAATCACCTATTGCAACGAGGCCTTCGCCGAGATCTGTGGGTTCTCCAAGGAGGAACTGGTTCGAGCACCGCACAATACAGTCCGTCACCCGGATGTGCCCTCAGCGGTTTTCGAGCACATGTGGAACACCCTCAAGCAGGGTCAGCCATGGATGGGGATCGTCAAGAATCGTTGCAAAAACGGCGACCACTACTGGGTCAACGCCTATGTAACGCCGATGTTCGAGAAGAATCAGGTGGTGGGCTATGAATCGGTGCGGGTCAAACCCACCACCGAACAGATCCGTCGCGCGGAAGCCTTGTACCTGCGCGTGAACCAAGGCAAATCAGCGGTTCCTCGTCGGAACCAGTGGTTGCCGGTGCTGCAGGATTGGCTGCCGTTCATCATGGTCAGCCAATTGAGCTTCATGATCGGTGCCTGGTTGAACTCCAACTGGGGTTTCGCCCTGGCCGCCGCACTGTCGGTGCCACTGGGGCTGCTCGGTTTGAGCTGGCAGCAGCGCGGCACCAAGCGCCTATTGCAGTTGGCCGGGCAAACCACCTCGGACCCACTGATCGCCCAGATGTACACCGACAGCCGCGGGCCGCAAGCGCGTCTGGAGATGTCGATCCTCAGCCAGGAAGCACGCCTGAAAACCTGCCTGACTCGCTTGCAGGACACCGCCGAACACCTGAACGATCAGGCCCGGCAATCCGACACCCTCGCCCACGCCAGCTCCTCCGGGCTTGAGCGTCAGCGCGTCGAGACCGAGCAAGTGGCCACCGCCGTCAATCAAATGGCCGCCACCACTCAGGAAGTCGCCAGCCACGTGCAGCGCACCGCCGATGCCACCCAACAAGCCAACCAATTGACCCGTCGCGGTCGTGATATCGCCGGCGAAACCCGCGAAGCAATTCAGCGCCTGTCCGCCGCCGTTGGCGAAACCGGCCTGACCGTGACCCAACTGGCCAAGGACAGCAACGAAATCGGTAGCGTGGTCGACGTGATCAAGGGCATCGCCGACCAGACCAACCTGCTGGCGCTCAATGCCGCCATCGAAGCGGCACGCGCCGGGGAAATGGGCCGGGGCTTTGCGGTGGTTGCCGATGAAGTTCGCCAACTGGCGCAACGCACCACTGAATCCACCGGGCAGATCCACGGCCTGATCGCCAAACTGCAACAAACCGCCAACAGCGCCGTGCAAACCATGGACGCCGGCCACCGCCAGGCAGAAGAAGGCGTCGCCCGGGTTCTGGAGGCTGACAAAGCACTGGTGGGCATCAGCGAAGCGGTAGCCAACATCACCGACATGACCACCCAAATCGCCGCCGCCACCGAAGAGCAAAGCGCCGTCGCCGAGGAAATCAGCCGCAACATCAGCACCATCGCTCAACTGGCCGATAAAACCTCCGACGAAGCCCGCCGCTCGGCGCTGCTGAGCGAAGAACTGACCAGCACTGCGCATACTCAGTACTCGTTGGTGGAGCGGTTTAATCGGTAACAGGTGTTAGTTTTAAAAGAGACCCCGACAGACTTGGTTTGTTGGGGTTTTTTATTGGATAAGTTTTGTAACATTCGAGCAGGCGCCGACCGCCTACACAAACGGATAGTCACTTTCGGATAGTTGACGGTTTTCTCTCGATTCTATTAGTTGATTTAAAGGTAGGGAAATACCTGACAGCCACCTCAACAGTGGCTATCAGATTCTTCTGCCTGACAAAATCAACCATTAACGACCTAGGACCCACGCCACATGAAATTGGCTTACCTATGTCAGAAGGAAATCGAAAAATGAACAATGAACGTCAATTCGGATTGATTGCACCCACCGTACCCATCGCAGATGCCGACGGTCTTATTAAAACCGTAGACCTTGAGAGCGATGTCGTCATCCACCTTCCTGTCTGGTATGGGGCAAAAGAACGCGACACTTATCAATTGCTACTGAACGGCCAACTCGTTGGCAACTTGGAAAGCTTGCCGAATCCAGTGCCTGAAGAAGGGACCGAACTAAGTTTGGTAATTTCCGTGGCCACTCAGCTCAAAGTGGATGGCGCTTACACTGTCGGTTATCGTACGACGACCTTTCCCGGTAACATGCCAACTGACTCCGCGATGACGACAATCCACGTAGACCGCACCCCACCCGGCGCAACCCTGCTCGCCCCCATGATGTTCCCGAACGTCACCTTGGGCGAAACCCTGACGGGCATGGTTCCTGGCTACGCCGGCATGCAAGCAGGCGACATCATCCAAACCCTGTGCAACGACACTCAGGGCCCAACCCTCACCGTACAAGCGGAGAACCTGACGACCTCACCCGTACACATCCAGTTCGAGCGCTCATTCCTGCAAACGCTGGATAGCGATGAAGTAACAATTGGTTACTTGGTCACCGACCGTGCAGGCAACACATCGATCCCATCGCAGCGCGTGAACTTAACACTGCAACTATAAGACAGCTCCTTGTAACCCCACCTAACAAAGCCCTGGCGACTCACTCGCCGGGGCTTTGTTTTTCACCTGCCATAAGCACCTTCCTTTATGCTCGTAGGAATTAACCAATATTTGTAAGTTAACTCCTACAACACTTACACTCACACCTTAGCGACCTACCCAACGAAACAGTCAGCCTTGACAAGCCCACGCACATACTATTACGTAACCTCGCCTCCACCTAAAACCAACTACTCACAAACCGCATCAATTTTTCTTACTACAATATCCATGGCGAAAATCCCGCAACAACAGTGTAACCTTACAGCAAGGGCCATCGCCCGGTCACACACAGCAATGTAATTTTTCAGGCATAAATCACCATTGCAGCTTATAAATTTGATGTTGCAGCACTATCAACATTTACGTCCGAACAGTAAGGAGTATTGAATATGGATGATCAGCATCCGCCTGGCTCTCCTCCCTTCAAGCCGAAAAAGCTTACGACGAAGGGTAATCGTCCGGCTCGGCGAGACAGTCCAAGCAAACCCGGCGCACCCACTGGCCCCCAGTTACCGGCAGAGCCTCCGGGTTGCGCCAAAGAGAACTCATCAACCGAGGAGCTGGCGCTTAAGTACGCCCACCCCTTCCCGGCTGAAAATCTCGTCGAGGGCACGCTCCCGGCCCTGATTTCTGATCCTCTGGAAGCGCCCTCATTAGAAGCGGTCGATCCTGCGTCGATTACCCGGGAGCAGGTGATCGCCGGCATGAAGGTACTGATACCTGGCTCTTCCCAGTTGAATCTCGGCGATGAATTCAAACTGCTTTGGGGCAGCAGAGTCTATCCAGCCCAAACCGTGAATGAGGAAAATATCAACCAGCCGATAATCGGGACAGAATGGGCCGTACACACCCCTGAAGCACATCTTCCGCAAGGCAACGTCAAAGTGTGTTACGACGTGTATCGCAATGGTCAACGGATCGGTACTTCAGCGATCCTACATGCCAATGTACCTAACTGTTACACCTCCAGTGAAAAACAGCGTAAGCGGAGACGATCCATCAGGCGCAAGCAGCAGCGGCGCGCGCCACTTTGACGACATAAGGAAAGCCCCCGGCGAGCGATCACCGGGGGTTTTTAGGGTGCGGCTTCAGAACAGCGAAGCGGTTGGTTTCAACCCATCAAAACGCAAACCGCACGCCAACATTCGCCCCCCACGGCTGCTCGACGTTATCACCCTTCATGTAATCGAAGTCGGCGTGAACCTGCAGGTTCTTCGACAGCGACACCGCCACACCAGCCCCCAACTCGGCACGCGACCCGAACAGGTCGTTATTGAAACGAGTGTCGTTAACCCTCACCTCGTTGCTGCGGGCGAACTCGTGAGCAACTGCCGCACGCAGGTAAGGCTGGAGCACTCCGCCGTCCTTGAGCGCGATATTGCGGCCGACCGAAGTACCGACCTTGCCCAGTACTGACTGAGTACGGTCGTTCTTCGCCTCCAGCCCGTTGTCCAGGGTGTAATGGTCGCCCTGAACCAGCACGGCGGCCATCTGCGCGAAGGGCTCGACGAAGTAGTCATCGGCCAGTTTGATGTGTTTGCCGAACTCCACCGAACCACCGACCCCGGTATTTTTGTAATTTCCCTTGGCCTTGGTGTCGTCGCTCATGGCCACCTTGGACTCGTTGTGGAACTTGTTGAGCTTGAGCACACCATCGAGGTAGTAACCCTCCTCTGACAACCAGGTGCTGTACAAACCAACGTAGTAACTGTCAACGTCGCCCGACGTACCGCGACTCAAATCCAGATCAGACTTGCTATAGCCGCCGAGCATACCGACCAGCAACTGACCGTTACTCACCGGAACCGGAGCATCCGCACCGAACGAAAAGCCGTTTTGCCGCTGCTTGTAATCGATTCCCGCCCCCGTGGTCGCATTGAAGCGATTGCCATAAGCACGAATCCAGCCCCCGCCCTGACCGCTACCACGCACTTCGCCCATACGACTGCGCAGGGTCGACAGCTCGCTCATCCAGATATTCGGCGCTGCGTTGAACAAGGCCAGCGCACTGTTCGTCGAGGGGCTGGTGGTTTTGCCATCGCCGACGATGAACCAGTCATTGCCCTGCTGTTCCAGCAGATAGGAGTACGCCCCCAAATCCACCCGGCTACCCAGCAGACTGAACTGCGCATCCCCGCCCTCGGTATGCACCACCTGTAATGGCTGAATATCCGGCGACACGGTCTCAACGCCCGTGTTTTGAATATCCAGCGTGAAGTCACCATTGGCCTGCCCGTTGACCTCCAGCAGGTCGCCGGCACCGACGTCCAGATCGATGTTCATGGCAAATGTACCGCGACCGGACAACTCCCCCAGCGACAACGTATGAAACCCGTCCGCACCAAAGCTCACCCCGCCGCCGTTGAGGTTCAGCGTCTTGACCGCGCTATCACCAACCATCTGCCACTGCGCGCCGGAGTTGATCGTCAGATTGTTTCCATTGACGATGTTGCCAGTCAGCTGCGCGCCGTTCTGCAGCGTGACATTCATCGTGCTGGTGTCATCGGCGACGAGGTTGCCGTTGAGGGTGCTGTGGTCGACGGTGAAGTTGGCGATGCTATGCCCTTGGACCTCCAGCAAGTTGCCGTTACCGGTCAGGAGGGTTGAGTTGTTTTGTACGGTGATATTGGCGATGGCGTCGTCCCACTTCGAATAAGGAACGACCTGAATAGCCGGCCCGTTGACACTCTCAACAGTAGAGCCATCAAGTATGAATGTGCTTGCATCAAACTCACCAACGCTCCGTGGAATATATCCAGTCGATGAGATCGATACACCCACACTATCGCCGCGGACAACACTGCCGTTCGTGACAATCACATCTGCCTCCCTTATATCAAGCCCAATGCCTTTACCATTGGCATTAGACTCACTTACAACTTCGGTATTGCTCATCATCGCGGTACTTGAATTACCAACCAACACTCCGATGCCAACGCCAAAAATTTTGCTATTGCTGAGTTCAGCGGCAGACCCGGCAATAGTCGGTCCCACTCCACTTGACTGAAGAGCCAATCCGGTACCCGCCGAACTGATGATTATTCTATCCGCCTTTAGCACGCTAGCAGATAGATTGAGTCCAGTCTCACCCGATATACCAGCACTTACAGATCCACCATCAATATTGATCGTAGATTCACGTGCGACGATCCTTCCAACATCAGCATTATTGATATTTAACGTAGCGTTACCACTCACCTCATAATTATGGCCGGTCGATTCATTTACATCCGTTACCCCACCAATAATCGTTACAAGATCCGCACTTGCTACCCCGCTCAACGATATTCCAACCGAAACCCCTATTACGTTTAAAGCGAGGCGATTTCGGGGCGTATTACTCTTAGCTTTCAATATCCATACTCCATGCTGAAAATCAGAATGGCTATTCTCCAAAACCGCTTTCCTCGTCCTATCCCCCACGCTCCTTTCGTGGCGTAGGCAATTTCCCAATAAAATGACTTCTTTTCCTACAGACGCTTTACATGGCACGGACCATCTAACGGCGGACATGTAAAAAACAATATTTATTAACCACCACCCTTGACACCGCATCTGCACCACGATTAGGTCGTTTGCAGATGGGGCAAATGCTCTGTCGAGTAATCAGCGTCAGCAACGTCCCTTTCAGGTTCTATTGCTGACACCTATTATTTCTTGAAACGAAATAATTCCTATCGAGGCGCCACTCTTGTAATACGTTTCCCACAAACAAAATATTTATCTACCACCCTATTGACACCCAATCGCGTTTGCGATTAGTTCGATAAAAGATAGAGCTAACGCCCTATCCACATTGCACCCACACACGGCATTTGCAGCCAATACATCAACTTTTTCAGTCAAAAAAGTTGCCGGCTTCTTATTGCCTTTTACAAAGGCGGCAGACACATAGACCGTTCATGTCGCCTTCATTATGGAGAATCACCTTATGTGTAATTCACGCAAACGCTCATTGGTCACTCGTCGTAAAGGAAGTGGCCCTCGCGCCCTGGCTGCACCGGTAATGCCCTTGGCCGATCCAATCGATGGATTGCTGACACTCGAAGACCTTGAACAACCGATCATTGCCACTTTGGTGGCGTGGGACGAAGCCTTGCCGGGCGATACCTACCAATTGCTCTGGAATGACGTGCTTGTCGGAACAGAAAAAACCATTGGCACCGACGATGGACCAGGCACTCCACTGACCCTCGACATCCCTGCGGCTCTGTTGCTAAACGATGGCACCTATAAAGTCGCTTATCTGGCCACCAACGTCAGTGGTGGCGCAGGTAATAAATCGGACAGCAACCCTCTTATCGTTGATAGAACACCTCCCGGTGGAAGCCTCTTGGCCGCGATGATTTTCCCGTCTGTCGTTAACGACGGCGTACTGACCTCGGCCGAGCTGACCGAACTGGGTGATGTGCTCACCGCTGAAGTTCCTGGCTATGCCGGTATGGCGTGGGGCGATCATATCCAGACATTCTGGGGTACCAAAACAGGGCCGGAACATACAGTCGTTGAAACCGAAGTGACCCTGGATCGAGTAATGATCGACTTTACCCGTGCCTTTCTGGAAGAGGTCGGCGATGTCACCGAACCTGTTCACTTCATTGTTACCGACCGTGCTGGCAACATATCGATCAAGTCGCAAACGAAGACTTTCCGTCTGTTCTTGCAGCCCATTCCAGAAGACTTCCCGGCACCGATCTGCGCTCAAGCCGATGACGGGCTCATTGATGATGCCGATGCGCGCGCCTCCGTTGCCGTGGATATCCCGCAGTACTCCAATGATGTGCAGGTGGGGGACAAAATCACGTTGTATTGGGGCGCCATTGCGCTGCCCGAGGCGGAGGTCAAGGACGGGGATGAAACCGAGAATCCGATTTTCAGTATCAACGTCCGTTACTCGACTATTGCACTGTCTGAGGATGGTGAAGTGGCGCTACGCTATGAAGTACGACGCAATAATGTGTTGATCGGCAGTTCACTGGAGCTTTCCGTCAACGTCAACCTGAAATTGCCGGGGCCACAGGATCCTGATCCGGAAACTCCAGAAAACGAGGGCCTTGATCTACCTATTATCCGCGGCACCAGCGGCAATCCAAATAACGACGATAACGTCATTGATGAAGATGACTTCCTGCTTGAGGCCAAGGCCATTATTGGCTGGAAAGATGAGTTCGTTATCAGTGATGAGATTCATTTGTTTTGGGGTTCTCAACCCACACCGATCGATTTCTCGATCAGATCCGTTGACTTGGATAAAGACCTGATACTGACGATTCCCAATGATTTGATGAAAGACGAAGGATCGGGTGAAGACATCAAGGTTTACTACACCGTTACCCACGCGGGTAATCCCAATACCTCGAAGTCGTTTTCGCAGTCCGTTGCCGTCAGATCTGAAGGTGACTTACCCGGTGGCGAGGATGGATTGACCGGGCCAGTATTTACCAACGCAAATGAATACAACGCCATTGGTCCCATTCAGAACCCGGATGGCACGCCTATTTTCATTGCCCCTTATGAAAATATCGATAAATACCCGCGAGTCACAGTGGTCTTCCATGGCTATAACGCGGCCAACGGCAGCACTCCCGTACCGGGAGCCAGCATTGAAGAAACCCATACGTTGGATGAGGGCGAAATGGTTAACGGCTATAGCTTCCGTGTTCCAAACAATAAGTTGCGCCTTATTTGTACGGGTCGTGCTGAAGCCTATTACAAAGTAGACGGTCCGCAGGGCCCGGTTAACTCTCGAACCACCGACGTTCTTATTCGCATGGCCATTCCCGGCGAAGGTTGTTAATAAATGAAACAGGCGAGTCTTTATAGGCTCGCCATCCAGACAATAACAAACAGGACATCCAACATGAACAATCTCACTAAGGCACTTCTTCCCGCACCCGCCATGCAAAACCTGCATGACCCCAGCGGTATTGGCTATGCAGACACACTGGACCCTAAAGTCCCATTATCCGTCCGAGTTGGCCCATATACCCTCATGGCCGTGGGCGATATTATCGATTTGTATTGCGATGATATTCGTGTCGTCAGCTACACGATTAAAGAAGATGACTTACCCCCCGAAACGCCGTCATACATCGTGCTGGCACTGGATCAACAATACATTCATCCCGAACAGATAACGCTGTTTTATAAAGTCACCGAACCTATTGGTGGTGGACAAAATGAATCGTCGCTGGCAACGATCAGGGTCAAACTGACACTCCCAGGCGGAACGGACACCAACCCTTCAACGCCGTGGGAAAACGAAGCGTTGGCCAACGCCACCATCATGCCTCCAGGCATTATCAGTTCCCCTGAAGGTGTCAGCGTCACCATCGATCCTTATAAAAACATGGAAGTCGGCGACAAGATCACCCTCTCGTGGCACGGTGAATTCATCCGGTACGAATTAAAAACGCAAGATGAAGTTGGCCACCCGGTCGTACTGCCTGTGCCTAAAGAAGTGATCGACGCCGCTGGCGACTCCGATATGCTGGAAGTACGCTATGAGATCCGCGACGTCGTCAACAATTGGTCACGTTGGTCTCTCCCGACCTATGTCGAAGTCGAAGCCGGTAACTCGACCCTGCCCGCTCCCGTCGTACCCCAAGCCGCCAATATGGAGCTGAATCTGGAAACGCTCGCCGGCGCAGATGTTCAGGCACTGGTGCTGTCGTACACGGATATTGACTCCACCGACGACATCACCCTCACCGTAGAGCGCAATACTGCTGAAGGGATGGGGCTGGAACCCTATGTCACTACGAAACCAGTAGGCACATCGATTGGATTTGTGGAGTTCTTGATTCCCAACGAGCAATTCGAGCCGATTGCTCAAGGCCGGGCGCGGCTCAAATACACCGTAAAAAAAGCATCCGGTGAAGAGCAACGTTCCAAGAGCCTGCCTCTGAAAATCGTGGGTGAAGCCCAAGTCCTTGCGCCACCGAAACTGCCTGCCGCCGAGCAGAACAACGGCGTGCTCGACCCAGCCTCGCACAATGTCGTTGCGCAGGTGCCAGCCTATTACTTCATGGCAGACGGCAACGACGTAACACTTGTGTGGATGGGCAAAACAGCCGGCGGCGCCAACGTGATTCATGAGGAGGTGAAGAATCTCAACCATGATGACGTTGGGCAAACGCTGGAGTTCTTGATCCCGGACGATAAAGTCAGCGCCCTGGCTGGCGGCTCACTTGAGCTGTATTACACGGTCACTACTTTTGCCCGGGCGTTCTTCAAATCACCTTCTTTGCATGTGCCGGTGAGCACTGGCGGCGGAACCTTGTTGCCCGCGCCCGCTGTCGATCATGCGAACGCCGATGGTGTCCTCGACCCAGCCGATATCGTGCTTGAAGCGGTGGTTCGCATCCAGCCTTATACCGGTATGGCTCCGCTGGATAAAGTGACGCTGCACTGGGATGGCCGAGCACCTGACGGGGTGTACAGCACACACACCACGCTCAACAGCGGCAACGTAGACAAAGAAGTAGTCTTCCGAGTCAAAAAGCAATACGTCGACGCTAACCTCAATGGCAGCGTCGATGTTTGGTACGAAGTCGAACGGGGAAATCGCACGTTCACTTCGAACAAATTGCCGCTCAAGATCGGAGAGTCGGTGATCACTCCCCTACCCGACCCCACCGTCAAGGAAGCCAAGCCCGACGGCACACTTGACCCTGCCGACACCACAAATGGCGCAACAGTGGTGATCGGTGCCAGCGCCAACTTGAAAGCAAGCGATGTCGTTTCTGTTTTCTGGAAGGGCGCAGGCGGGAGCGATACCAAAGAGAAAAACATCGCTGGCGACCAAGCGGGTAAAGAGCTGACGGTGATCTTTGCCAGCGCATTGGTCACTGCGAATGTCGGGAATAAGGTCAGCATCTCCTATGACGTAAAACGCGCCACGGGCGGCGATCAAAGTTCAGGCGTACTCGAACTCCTGGTCACCGCCGGTCTATCCAATCTGGAAAAGCCGCTAGTCCTGGGTGTTATCGACGACGTTTTAGTCCCTGAAACCGTCCCCGAAACCGGCGTAACCGTCACCGTCCCGCGTTACACCGGCATGGCTGGCAAGGACAGCATTATCGTGAAATGGGCGGGCGGACAGGCGCATACCACAGCGCCGCAGGTGGTCAGCGCCGCCGAGCCTATCGACTTCACGGTGCCCAATTCAGTCGCAGTGGGCAGCGCTGGCGGCTCGGCTGCGGTCACTTATGCGGTCACACGTGGGAACGCTGCGCCTGTCGAATCCGCTGCGAACAGGTTCAACGTGCAAGCACTCACCCCACCGTTGGATTTTGGCGGCGATCATTCGCTTGCAGTGCCGGGTTATGTGGTTGCTGAAGGGCGACCACCGAAGTCACCACCTGCCAATGCGGTGTATACCCGTGTGGCGACGGGGGGTGTTCCGCCTTATACCTACAGTTCCAGCAACAAGGCTTGTGCAGTGGTTGAGGAAGCCAGCGGCCAGGTGACTATGGCGGGCAATGGCACCACGACCATCAGCGTCACGGATTCGAAGGGGGCGACAGCCAGCTATACACTTGTTACTTCTGGCGCGCGGGTGTTTTTCCAATTGGATAACTCGCCTCGGAACTACAGAGGCTACATAAACTTTTGCAACGCCAGCAATGCCCACTCCGTAAGCCCTGAGGACATGCGCACTGTCTACAACACTTACGCGGGTGAAAACCCTGCTGTCGATGCGGTATTGGGCTGGAACTCCAGCTTCTGGACGAATCGAGAGGTCAAACCCGGCAACAGCGACTCATTCGGTAATGCCTACGTGTTTGTCATGCATAACGGAGGAGACGTCATCAACCTCAAAACCATGCATCACCACTGCCTGGGCATCCGGAAGTAAAACTTCATAAACCCGTTTGGTAGGACATTACCCATAAGGGTAATGTCCTACTTCTTTCAAATATCGACGCTCCTCATTCAGGAAACAAACTCAATTATCTTTTCCACCGCAGTATCCAGATGCTGCGCATGGGTCAACCCAGACGCTTTCAGCGGCTTCAAATCATGGTTACCCGACGCCAGCCAACACACCTCTATCGCCGCAGATAGCGTGTAACCGTCCACCGTCAGGCGATTCCCCATCGGATCCCATTCCCCCTGCACGATCAACGTCGGCGTCTTCAACTCAACCAGATGCGCCACCCGTGCCTTATGCGGTTTGCCGATGGCATAGAACGGATAGCCGAGGCAGACCAGCGCATCCACTTCCAACTCATCGGCTAACTGACTGGCCATCCGCCCACCCATGGATTTTCCGCCGATGGCCAGGCGCCCAGCGACCTGTGGTCGCACCTGGGCGTAGACCTGCCGCCAGCAGTCAAGCAGTTGAGCTTGCGGATTGGGCGGACGTCTGGTGCCGTCGATGCGGCGTTGGGCCATGTAGGGGAATTCGAAGCGCAGGATGTTGACACCCCGTGCGGTAAGGCGTGCAGCCATGTCGTTCATGAAGTCGCTGTCCATGGGGGCGCCCGCGCCATGGGCCAGAATCAGAGTCGGCGGAGTGCCTTCACCCCGTTTCTGCGTCGGATTCCATATCCAGCCGTGGGTGTGTGCCAATTGCGCACATTGATCCCCGTCAATACCGGCCCCTTGCCCTTTGCTCATGCTTGCCTCGCTTTTGATCAGTCTGCCTATAACTCGGCGCTATGACCCGGAGCTCATCCGGGCCAGGCAAGATGGGAACACACTTAAATGAACTCAACAAACAGTACCGCCTACAACTATAAGGTGGTCCGCCAATTCGCCATTATGACGGTGGTGTGGGGCATCGTCGGAATGGGGCTCGGTGTTTTCATCGCCGCGCAATTGGTTTGGCCTGAACTCAACTTCAACTTACCCTGGACCTCGTTCGGTCGTTTGCGTCCACTGCACACCAATGCGGTGATCTTCGCTTTCGGCGGCTGCGCGCTGTTCGCCGCCTCCTACTACTCGGTGCAGCGCACCTGCCAGACCCGGTTGTTCGCGCCAAGACTGGCGGCCTTCACCTTCTGGGCCTGGCAATTGGTGATTGTGTTGGCTGCCATCACCTTGCCGCTGGGCTACACCAGTTCCAAGGAATACGCCGAGCTGGAATGGCCGATCGACATTCTGATCACCATTGTCTGGGTCGCTTACGCCGTGGTGTTCTTCGGCACGCTGAAGAAGCGCACCACCAAGCATATCTACGTCGGCAACTGGTTCTTCGGTGCCTTCATCCTCACCGTGGCGGTTCTGCATATCGTCAACAACCTCGAAATCCCGATCAGTCTGACCAAGTCCTACTCGGTGTATTCCGGGGCGACCGACGCCATGGTGCAGTGGTGGTATGGGCACAACGCGGTGGGCTTTTTCCTCACGGCGGGGTTCCTGGGGATGATGTACTACTTCGTGCCCAAGCAAGCCGAACGTCCGGTGTATTCCTATCGGCTGTCGATCGTGCACTTCTGGGCACTGATTACCCTGTATATCTGGGCCGGCCCGCACCACTTGCACTACACCGCGCTGCCGGACTGGGCGCAGTCGCTGGGCATGGTGATGTCACTGATTCTGCTGGCACCGAGCTGGGGCGGCATGATCAACGGCATGATGACCCTCTCGGGGGCCTGGCATAAGTTGCGCAGCGATCCGATCCTGCGATTCCTGGTGGTGTCCCTGGCGTTCTACGGCATGTCGACCTTCGAAGGTCCGATGATGGCGATCAAGACCGTCAACGCCCTCTCCCACTACACCGATTGGACCATCGGCCATGTCCACGCCGGCGCGCTTGGCTGGGTGGCGATGATTTCCATCGGCGCGCTGTACCACATGATCCCGAGAATCTTCGGTCGTCTGCAGATGCACAGCATGGGCCTGATCAACGCGCACTTTTGGCTGGCGACGATTGGCACCGTGTTGTACATCGCCTCGATGTGGGTCAACGGCATTGCCCAGGGCCTGATGTGGCGCGCAATCAACGAGGACGGCACGCTGACTTACTCGTTCGTCGAAACCCTGGTGGCCAGCCATCCCGGCTATGTCGTGCGGTTGATAGGCGGCGCGATCTTCTTCAGCGGCATGTTGCTGATGGCCTACAACACCTGGCGTACCGTGCTGGCCTCCGAGCCTGCCGAAGCCGCCGCCGCTGCGCAGATGGCCTGAGGAGTTCGCCATGAAACATGAAGTGATCGAAAAAAACGTCGGCCTACTGATGCTGTTGATGGTCCTGGCCGTGAGCGTCGGTGGTCTGACGCAAATCGTGCCGCTGTTCTTTCAGGACGTGACCAACAAACCGGTCGAAGGCATGAAGCCCTACACCGCGCTGCAACTCGAAGGCCGCGACATCTATATCGCCAACGGATGTGTCGGCTGTCACTCGCAGATGATCCGTCCGTTCCGTGCTGAAACCGAGCGCTACGGCCACTACTCGGTTGCGGGTGAAAGCGTCTGGGATCACCCGTTCCTGTGGGGTTCCAAGCGCACCGGACCGGATCTGGCGCGGGTCGGCACGCGTTACTCGGATGACTGGCACCGCGCGCATTTGTACAACCCGCGCAACGTGGTGCCGGAATCGAAGATGCCGGGCTACCCGTGGCTGGTGACGGAGCCGGTCGACAGCAGCCACACCGAAATCAAGCTCAGAACCATGCGCACCCTCGGCGTGCCTTACACCGACGACGACATCGCCGGGGCAGTTGCATCGGTCAAGGGCAAAACCCAGATGGATGCACTGATTGCCTACCTGCAGGTACTCGGCACCGCGATCAAGAATAAGAGGTAAGCCATGGATATCGGAGATTTGCGCGGTCTTGGCACGCTGTTGGTGGCGATCGCATTTATCGGGCTGGCCTTTTGGGTCTTCAGCAGCAGACGCAACCCGGACTTCGCCGAAGCAAGCATGGCGCCGTTCGCGGACGAACCGCTGCCATGCCCCGCTGAAGAACAACGTGTCGTAGAACAACCTGTCGAGCGGAGCACCCAACCATGACCACGTTTTGGAGTACCTACATCTGCGTACTGACCATTGGCACCCTGATCGGCCTGACCTGGCTGCTGATCAGCACTCGCAAGGGTGAAACCAAAGGCAGCACGGACCAGACCATGGGCCACAGCTTCGACGGCATCGAGGAGTACGACAACCCTCTACCCCAGTGGTGGTTCATGCTGTTTGCCGGGACCCTGGTGTTCGCGGTCGGCTATCTGATCCTGTATCCGGGCCTGGGCAACTGGAAAGGCATCCTCCCGGGTTATGAAAACGGCTGGACCGGGGTCAATGAATGGCAGAAGGAAATGGACAAGGCCAATGCCAAGTTCGGGCCGATTTTCGCCAAATTCGCCGCCATGCCGCTGGAAGACGTCGCCAAAGATCCGCAGGCGCTGAAAATGGGCGGACGTTTGTTCGCCTCCAACTGCGCAGTCTGCCACGGCTCGGATGCCAGGGGCGCCTATGGCTTCCCCAATTTGACGGACACTATCTGGCGCTGGGGCGGCAGCCCCGACACCATCAAGACCACCATCATGGGCGGCCGTATAGCGGCAATGCCAGCCTGGGGCCCGATTCTCGGGGAGGACGGAGTGAAGAATGTCGCCGCGTATGTGCGTCACTCCCTCGCCGGACTGCCACTGCCAGCCGATGACAGCGCCAATATAGAGGCCGGACAGCAAGTGTTCAGCACCACGTGCATAGCCTGTCACGGCGCAGCAGGTCATGGCACGCAAGCGATGGGTGCGCCGGACCTGACACAACCGAGCGGCTTCATCTACGGCAGCAGCCTGGCCCAATTGCAGCAAACCATCCGCTATGGTCGCCAGGGCCATATGCCGGCGCAGACCGACCTGCTGGGCAATGACAAGGTGCAGTTGTTGGCCGCGTATGTTTACAGCCTGTCACAGGACAATGCTCAACCTGAGGGACAAGTCGTCAAAGTGCAATAACGATTCAGCAACATGGCTACAGCTTGGCTGCCCCTTGGCTACCCCTTGAATTCTCCTCAAACGCTGCTTGACTGCCACTTCCGCTACGGGAGCGGCAGTTCCCTTCTTTTCCGCGACCAAGTGTCGCACCCGCCCTTGGTACGGCTTCCCACTCCAGACATTCGGGACTAAGCTTCCTCGCTTAGTGGACTGGCGACAGTGGGCCACAGGTAAATGGATAGGGATGTGTTCGGCAATTGTGCTCGACAATTTGCGCAAAAGGCTCATTTACAACGGCTCACGCCCGCTGCCTTTCGATTTTGCATGTAGTCCTGTCTTTTGCCCGCTACATTTCACTTGCCTGAAAGCCTTACTTTTTTCGTCCGCCGCAGCATTTTGTCACAAGGCGTAACTGCCCCTGACCATGCTGAAACCGCCGCAGAATCAGCTTCAGGAAGCAGTTGCAAGGCGTTGATCGCGTTGCAATGGCTACCCGCTTTCTCCATACTTGCGGCCGCTTTTTTATTCCTAAAAAACACCCAAACCGTGGAACCTTAGAATGAGCACAGCAATCAGTCCGACTGCTTATAACTATAAGGTAGTCCGCCAGTTCGCCATCATGACGGTGGTCTGGGGGATCCTTGGCATGGGGCTTGGTGTCTTTATCGCCTCACAGCTTGTATGGCCCGATCTGAACCTTGGCCTGCCGTGGACGACTTTTGGACGCTTACGCCCATTGCACACAAACCTGGTGATTTTCGCCTTTGGTGGTTGTGCGTTGTTTGCCACTTCCTACTACGTCGTACAGCGTACCTGCCAAACGCGACTGATCTCCGACAAGATGGCTGCCTTCCACTTCTGGGGATGGCAAGCAGTGATCGTCGGCGCAATCATCACATTGCCGCTGGGCTACACAACAACCAAGGAATACGCCGAACTGGAATGGCCTCTCGCCATTTTGCTGGCCATCGTCTGGATAACCTACGGTGCGGTGTTCTTTGGCACCATCGTCAAGCGCAAAACCAAGCACATCTATGTCGGTAACTGGTTCTACGGTGCCTTCATCGTCGTGACGGCGATGCTGCATATCGTCAACCACGCGTCCTTGCCTGTGTCCCTCTTCAAGTCCTACTCGGCCTACGCCGGTGCGACTGACGCCATGATCCAGTGGTGGTACGGCCACAACGCGGTAGGTTTCTTCCTGACCACCGGCTTCCTGGGGATGATGTACTACTTCGTGCCGAAGCAGGCCGAGCGTCCGATCTACTCCTATCGCCTGTCGATCGTGCACTTCTGGGCACTGATCACCCTGTACATCTGGGCCGGCCCGCACCACTTGCACTACACCGCATTGCCGGACTGGGCTCAGTCGCTGGGCATGGCGATGTCGATCATCCTGCTGGCGCCAAGCTGGGGCGGCATGATCAACGGCATGATGACCCTGTCGGGTGCATGGCACAAACTGCGTACCGACCCGATCCTGCGCTTCCTGGTCGTGTCCCTGGCGTTCTACGGCATGTCGACGTTCGAAGGCCCGATGATGGCCATCAAGACCGTCAACTCGCTGTCTCACTACACGGACTGGACCATCGGCCACGTACACGCCGGCGCTCTTGGCTGGGTAGCGATGATCTCGATCGGCGCGCTGTACCACATGATCCCGAAAATCTTCGGTCGTCCTCAGATGCACAGTGTCGGCCTGATCAACACCCACTTCTGGCTGGCTACCATCGGTACCGTTCTGTACATCGCTTCGATGTGGGTCAACGGCATCACCCAGGGCCTGATGTGGCGTGCGATCAACGATGACGGCACCCTCACCTACTCCTTCGTCGAAGCGCTGCAAGCCAGCCACCCGGGCTACATCGTCCGCGCCATTGGCGGTGCGTTCTTCGCCAGCGGCATGCTGTTCATGGCTTACAACGTGTTCCGCACCGTACGCGCCTCGGACCCGGCTCAAGCTGAAGCCGCCGCTCAGATCGCTGTAGTTGGAGCTCACTGATGAGACACGAAGTACTCGAGAAGAATATCGGCCTGCTGGCCTTCTTCATGGTCATCGCCGTCAGTGTCGGCGGCCTGACCCAGATCGTTCCACTGTTCTTCCAGGACGTGACCAACAAGCCGGTCGAGGGCATGAAGCCACGCCCGGCGCTGGAACTCGAAGGCCGCGATGTTTTCATCGCCAACGGCTGTGTCGGCTGCCACTCGCAGATGATTCGTCCGTTCCGTGCTGAAACCGAACGCTACGGCCACTACTCGGTCGCGGGTGAAAGCGTCTGGGACCACCCGTTCCTGTGGGGTTCCAAGCGTACCGGTCCTGACCTGGCCCGCGTTGGCAATCGTTACTCCGATGACTGGCACCGCGCGCACTTGTACAACCCGCGCAACGTAGTGCCTGAGTCGAAAATGCCGGCCTACCCGTTCTTGGTGGAAAACAAGCTCGACGGCAAGGACACCGCGAAAAAAATGGAAGTCTTGCGCACTCTCGGCGTCCCTTACACCGACGAAGACATCGCCGGTGCAAGCGCTGCCGTGAAAGGCAAAACTGAAATGGATGCGTTGGTTGCCTACCTTCAGGGTCTGGGCACCATCATCAAAAGCAAACGGTGATATTGATGGATATCGGGATGATTCGAGGCCTGGGCACTGTCGTTGTGATGGTCGCCTTTATCGGTCTGGCACTGTGGGTATTCAGCGGAAGACGCAAGGCAGAGTTCGACGAGGCGACCTTGTTGCCCTTCGCGGATGATCCCGAAGCCATCAAGCACGTCGAGCAAGCGCAAGCTTCTAGGAGTAACAAAGAATGACTACTTTCTGGAGTCTGTACGTCACAGTCCTCAGCTTGGGTACCATCTTCACCCTGACCTGGCTGCTGCTGTCCACCCGCAAGGGCCAGCGTAGCGAATCAACGGAAGAAACAGTGGGCCATTCCTTCGACGGTATCGAGGAATACGACAACCCACTGCCAAAATGGTGGTTCATGCTGTTCGTGGGCACCATCATCTTCGCGCTGGGCTATCTGGCGCTGTACCCGGGCCTGGGCAACTGGAAAGGCCTGCTGCCGGGCTACGGTTACCTGGACAACGACAAGAAAACCGAATTCGCCAATGGCCAAACCGGTTGGACTGGCGTTCACGAATGGGAAAAGGAAATGGCTAAATCGGACGCCCGATTCGGTCCGATCTTCGCCAAATTCGCGTCCATGCCGATTGAAGAAGTCGCCAAAGACCCGCAAGCCTTGAAGATGGGTGGCCGCCTGTTCGCCTCCAACTGCTCGGTCTGCCACGGTTCCGATGCCAAGGGCGCCTACGGCTTCCCTGACCTGACCGACCAAGACTGGCGTTGGGGCGGCGAGCCACAAACCATCAAGACCACCATCATGGGTGGCCGCCATGCGGTCATGCCAGCATGGGGCCCTGTGATTGGCGATCAAGGCGTACGTGACGTCGCGGCATTCGTAACGACGCAACTGGACGGCCGCAAACTGCCTGCAGATGCTAACGCCGACCCGGTTGCCGGCCAGAAAATCTTCGCTGCCAACTGCGTGGCGTGTCACGGTCCGGAAGGCAAGGGTACCGCTGCAATGGGCGCACCTAACCTGACTCACCCGGCGGCATTCATCTACGGTTCGAGCTTCGCGCAACTGCAGCAGACCATCCGTTACGGCCGTCAGGGCCAGATGCCTGCTCAGGAATTGCTGCAAGGCAACGACAAGGTTCACCTGCTGGCCGCTTACGTCTACAGCCTCTCCCACGGAAACAAGGCTGCTGAGTAAAAGGAACGCGTGAACGCAACACACAACGGCCCCGCCAGTGAGAATTGGCGGGGCCGTTTTGGTTTTGGGGCTGCCACCTCAATTGTGCTACCTGATCCTGTAGGAGCTGCCGAAGGCTGCGATAAGGTCCGCAGGACCTTCAGCGATTTCAAGAAAGCGACCGCTTCAGTCGGACGCGACCCCGGGGTGATCGCAGCCTTCGGCAGCTCCTACATCGATGGTTACCACCCCCACCAAAACCGTCCATAATTCATAAGTCAATTGATCCAGATCACTACACCGACAAGATCACTACACCAACATTCGCTTGAGCCCAACGCGACCAAAGGTCGCACCCTTGGACTAGAGCGACAGGCGTATCATTGGCGCCTTGATGACACTCTTTTGACCGCAGTCGGCACGTACTGGCTGAGGCATTTTTCCACTGCCGTGGGATGCACTAATGAGCAATCAGATTCCGGTACACAACATCACCCCGCCCCCTAAAAACGATAACAACACTGTCGATCTCTACGCGTCACGTGAAAAAATCTACACCCGTGCTTTCACCGGCATATTTCGCAACTTGCGGATGGCTGGCGGCGCTGGTTTGTTTCTGCTGTATTTCGGCACGGTCTGGCTGAACTGGGGTGGCCATCAGGCTGTCTGGTGGAACCTGCCGGAGCGCAAGTTTTACATCTTCGGCGCGACCTTCTGGCCGCAGGATTTCATCCTGCTCTCGGGCATTTTGATCGTCAGCGCTTTTGGCCTGTTCTTCATCACCGTGTTCGCCGGGCGCGTCTGGTGCGGGTACACCTGCCCGCAAAGCGTCTGGACCTGGATATTCATGTGGTGCGAGAAGGTCACCGAAGGCGATCGCAACCAGCGCATCAAGCTCGATAAAGCGCCGATGACCGCCAACAAGTTCCTGCGCAAACTGAGCAAGCACAGCCTGTGGCTGATCATCGGATTCGTCACCGGCCTGACCTTCGTCGGCTACTTCTCCCCGATCCGCGACCTGACCATCGAGTTCTTCACCGGACAAGCCGAGGGCTGGGCGTATTTCTGGGCGGGTTTCTTTACCCTTGCCACGTACGGCAACGCCGGCTGGCTGCGCGAGCAAGTGTGCATCTATATGTGCCCATACGCGCGCTTCCAGAGCGTGATGTTCGACAAAGACACCCTGATCGTTTCCTATGACCCCCGTCGCGGCGAAAAACGCGGCACGCGGAAAAAGGACGTCGATTACAAGGCTCTGGGCCTGGGTGATTGCATCGAATGTACGATGTGCGTACAAGTCTGCCCGACCGGCATCGATATCCGCGACGGCCTGCAAGTCGAATGCATTGGTTGCGCGGCCTGCATCGATGCCTGCGACACCATCATGGACAAGATGAATTACCCACGCGGATTGATCAGCTACACCACCGAACACAACCTGTCGGGGCAGAAGACCAACAAACTGCGTCCACGTCTGATCGGTTATGCACTGGTGCTGCTGGTGATGATGGGGCTACTGACCACCGCCTTCTTCATGCGTTCGCTGGTGGGTTTCGACGTCAGCAAGGACCGCGTGCTGTATCGTGAAAACGCCGAGGGACGGATCGAAAACGTCTACAGCCTCAAGGTCATGAACAAGGACCAGGTCGATCACAGTTATGTCCTCGATGCCTCCGGTTTGCCTGACCTGAAACTGCAGGGTCGTCGCGAGTTCAAGGTGCAGGCGGGTGAGATCTTCACCATGCCGGTCGAGTTGTCGAGCGCGCCAGAGCAACTGCCATCGAGCACCAACGAGGTGACTTTCACGCTCAAGGATGCCGATAACGTTGGCACCCAGGTTCAAGCCAAGAGCCGCTTCATCGGCCCACAAATTCGTTAAGAGACGTTAGCCATGCCCGTAGCAACTTCCTCCAGCCCTTGGTACAAGCACCTCTGGCCGTGGATCATCATTGGCATCCTCGCCTGTTCGGTGACGCTGACCTTGTCGATGGTGACCATCGCCGTCAAAAACCCGGACAACCTGGTCAACGACAACTATTACGAGGCCGGCAAAGGCATCAACCGCTCGCTGGACCGTGAGCTGTTGGCGCAGGGCCTGAAAATGCACGCCACGGTGCATCTGGATGAGCTGACCGGCGAAACCGAGCTGCGACTGACGGGCGACAGCCAACCGGAAACCCTGGAGCTGAACCTGATTTCGCCGACCCAGCCGCAAAAGGATCGCAAGATCGCCCTGACCCGCAGCGCATCCGAACCGGGCCGCTACATCGGTCAGTTGGCCGACAAGATCGAAGGCCGGCGTTTCGTCGAAGTGCTCGGCGAGCAGAATGGCCAGACCTGGCGCCTGTTCGAAGAAGAGCAAATCAGCCACGACAAAGACCTGAAACTGGGCGACGAGCCGCTGCAAGGCGCGGAAGACATGAAAAACTGATTGGCACCCGCCCCCCCCTGTAGGAGCTGACTTGTCTGCGATCGGCTGCGAAGCAGTCGCAAAATGGCTGGACTCACCACCGAATGAAGGTCCTCCGTGTCGGACGCGACCCCGGCCTATCGCAGACAAGTCAGCTCCTACACTCGACCGAGTTTACTGCGCGACAGCGCGGCGTCGAAAACGGGGCGGGATCTCCTACAGGAAACGCGTACACCTGAATTAAGACCCCATGACCTCACCAATCCCCTGCTACCACTGCGCCCTGCCGGTTCCTGCCGGCAATCGCTTCACCGCCGTTGTGCTCGGGGAAACCCGCGAACTGTGCTGCCCGGGGTGTCAGGCGGTGGCAGAGGCCATCGTCGCCGGTGGTCTGGAAAGCTATTACAGCCATCGCAGTGAAGCCTCGGCCAACCCGCAAGCACTGCCGGTGCAATTGGTCGACGAGTTGGCCCTGTATGACCGCGCCGACGTACAGGCGCCGTTCGTGCGTCATGAAGGCGAACTGGCTGAAGCAACCCTGCTCATGGAAGGCATCAGCTGCGCCGCGTGCGGCTGGTTGATCGAGCGTCATCTGCGCAGCTTGCCCGCCGTGGCCGAAGCCCGACTGAACCTGTCCAACCACCGCCTGCACGTGCGTTGGACCGACAGCCAGTTGGCGCTGAGCCAGGTACTCAGCGAACTGCGCAGCATCGGTTATGCCGCGCACCCCTATCAGTCCGACCGTGCGGCCGAGCAACTGGCCAGCGAAAACCGCCTGGCCTTGCGCCAACTCGGCGTGGCCGGGCTGTTGTGGTTCCAGGCGATGATGGCGACCATGGCCACCTGGCCGGAATTCAATATCGACCTCAGCCCACAGATGCACACCATCCTGCGCTGGGTCGCGCTGTTTCTCACCACGCCTATCGTGTTTTACAGCTGCACACCGTTCTTTCGCGGCGCCATGCGCGATTTGCGCACGCGCCACCTGACCATGGACGTCTCGGTGTCGCTGGCCATCGGCAGCGCCTACGTCGCCGGGATCTGGACCGCGATCACGGGTGTTGGCGAGCTGTACTTCGATGCAGTCGGTATGTTCGCCCTGTTTCTGCTGGCTGGCCGCTATCTGGAGCGTCGCGCGCGCGAGCGCACTGCGGCGGCCACGGCACAGTTGGTCAACCTGCTGCCCGCGTCTTGCTTGAGGCTCAGCGCCGACGGTCAAAGCGAGCGCATCCTGCTCAGCGAGCTGCGCCTGGGCGACCGGGTGCTGGTGCATCCCGGCGCGGTGTTGCCAGCCGATGGCAAAATTCTCGAAGGTCAGTCCAGCATCGATGAGTCACTGCTGACCGGCGAATACCTGCCGCAGCCGCGTAGCGCGGGCGATGCAGTCACCGCCGGCACACTCAACGTCGAAGGTGCGTTGACCGTGCAGGTTCTGGCTCTGGGCCACGACACCCGTCTGTCGGCCATCGTCCGTCTGCTGGAGCGCGCCCAGGCCGAAAAACCGCGTCTGGCAGAGATCGCCGACCGCGCGGCGCAATGGTTCCTGCTGTTGTCGCTGATCTTCGCTGCAGTCATCGGCCTGGTCTGGTGGCAGCTCGACCCGTCGCGGGCGTTCTGGATCGTGCTGGCGATGCTGGTCGCGACCTGCCCCTGCGCCTTGTCACTGGCCACGCCCACCGCCCTGACGGCCGCCACCGGCACCCTGCACAAGCTAGGTCTTTTGTTAACCCGCGGCCATGTGCTGGAAGGCTTGAATCAGATCGACACGGTCATTTTCGACAAGACCGGCACCCTCACCGAGGGTCGATTGGCCCTGCGCACCATCCGTCCGCTCGGAGGGCTGGATGCCGATAGTTGCCTGAGCCTGGCCGCCGCGCTGGAAAACCGCTCCGAACACCCGATTGCCCGAGCATTCGGCCGCGCGCCTGTGGCTGCTGAAGACGTGCACAGCACCCCTGGCCTGGGTCTGGAAGGCGTCGTAGGCGAACAGCGCTTGCGCATCGGACAGCCGGCGTTCGTCTGCGAACTCAGCGCCTGCGCCATTCCGCCGATGCCCGATGAAGCCGGTCAATGGCTGCTGCTCGGTGACACCCAAGGCGCACTGGCGTGGTTCGTCCTCGATGATCGCCTGCGCGCCGATGCCTTCGCCTTGCTGCAAGCCTGCAAGGCACGCGGCTGGAAGACCTTGCTACTGTCCGGCGACAGCTCGCCGATGGTGGCCAGCGTCGCCGCCGAGCTGGGAATCGACGAAGCCCACGGCGGTCTGCGCCCGGACGACAAATTGCAGGTGCTGCAAGCGCTGCATCAACAAGGTCGCAAAGTGCTGATGCTCGGTGACGGGGTCAACGACGTGCCGGTGCTGGCTGCAGCGGACATCAGTGTTGCCATGGGCTCGGCCACCGATCTGGCCAAGACCAGCGCCGATGCGGTGCTGCTATCCAACCGCCTGCAAGCGTTGGTGCAGGCGTTCAGCCTGGCGCGGCGCACCCGTCGGGTAATCATTGAGAACCTGCTGTGGGCAGGCCTGTACAATGGCCTCATGTTGCCGTTTGCCGCCCTCGGCTGGATCACCCCCATCTGGGCGGCGATCGGCATGTCCATCAGTTCGTTGACGGTGGTGCTGAATGCCTTGCGCCTGACGCGCATGAAAGGCTTGCAAGACCAGACCACCCCTCTCCACACCCGCCCGCTGCCGACATGATTCGGCAACCGGCTTCGGAGGCTCCATGCCGGCTCTATACGTGATGATCCCAGCGGCGCTGCTGATCGTCGCTGTCGCCATTTACATCTTCTTCTGGGCGGTGGACAGCGGCCAGTACGACGACCTCGACGGCCCGGCGCACAGCGTCCTGTTCGACGATCAGGACCCGCAGCACCTGGCCGCTATGGAAGAAGCCCCCGGCCACCAATCCGCACCTCAGGCGGAAAAGAAAGACCAGGCGCCGCCCCATGTTTGAGCTGGCACCCCTGCTGGTGTCGGCGCTGATCCTCGGCCTGCTCGGCGGCGGTCATTGCCTGGGCATGTGTGGTGGCCTGATGGGCGCACTGACCCTGGCGATCCCCAAAGAACAACGCAGCCGACGCTTTCGTCTGCTGCTTGCGTACAACCTGGGGCGAATTCTCAGCTATGCCACGGCCGGATTGCTGATCGGCCTCGCCGGCTGGGCAGTGGCCAACAGCCCGGGCGCGATGATCATGCGCGTGATCGCCGCCTTGCTGTTGATCGCCATGGGCCTGTACCTCGCCGGGTGGTGGAGCGGCCTGACCCGTATCGAAAGCCTCGGACGCGGCCTCTGGCGGCATATCCAGCCCGTCGCCAGCCGTTTACTGCCGGTGTCCAGCCTGCCACGCGCCTTGCTGCTGGGCGCGCTCTGGGGTTGGTTGCCGTGTGGCCTGGTCTACAGCACCCTGCTGTGGTCGGCCAGCCAAGGCAACGCCCTCGACAGCGCACTGCTGATGCTCGCCTTCGGCCTGGGCACCTGGCCCGTGCTGCTCGCCACCGGGCTGGCTGCCGAACGCACCACTGCCCTGCTGCGCAAACGCGGCGTGCGCATGGCGGGCGGTCTGCTGGTTATCCTGTTCGGAGTCTGGACCCTGCCTGGGCCACACCAGCACTGGTTGATGGGCCATTAAGCGCTCCGCACAGCACAGAAAAAGCTGACGCGTCCTCAAGGACTTGCCTCCAGAGCGCGAGCCCTTGATGCAAATCAACATCGCCTGAGCCACATCTCCCTAGACTCAAGGACTTGCCAGTCCAATTCGGGGAGATGCCCGCATGCTCGACGCCATTCGTTGGGATTCCGATCTGATCCGCCGTTATGACCTGGCGGGTCCACGCTACACCTCATACCCCACTGCGGTGCAATTCCACACCCGGATCGGGGCCTTCGATCTGCTGCACGCCCTGCGCGACAGCCGCAAGGCCCTGCGCCCTCTGTCGCTGTATGTGCACGTGCCGTTCTGCGCCAACGTCTGCTATTACTGCGCCTGTAACAAAGTCATCACCAAGGATCGCGGACGCGCCCTGCCCTATCTGCAACGCCTGGAACAGGAAATCCAGATGATTGCCTGCCACCTCGACCCCCGGCAAAAGGTCGAACAGCTGCACCTTGGCGGCGGCACCCCGACGTTCCTCAGTCATGACGAGTTACGCCAGCTGATGGCGCACCTGCGCAAGCATTTCAATCTGCTCGATGACGATTCCGGTGACTACGGCATCGAAATCGACCCGCGCGAAGCCGACTGGGCGACCATGGGCCTGCTGCGCGAGCTGGGCTTCAATCGGGTCAGCCTCGGCGTGCAGGATCTCGACCCGCAGGTCCAGCGTGCGGTCAATCGCCTGCAAAGCCTGGAAGAAACCCGCGCCATCGTCGAAGCGGCGCGCACCCTGCAGTTTCGCTCAGTGAACATCGATCTGATCTACGGCCTGCCCAAACAGACGCCCGAGTCCTTCGCCCACACCGTCGACGAGATCATCGCACTGCAACCGGATCGGCTTTCCGTGTTCAACTATGCCCACCTGCCGGAGCGCTTCATGCCCCAGCGGCGGATCAACAGTGCGGACCTGCCAGCAGCCGGGCAAAAGCTGGAGATGCTCCAGCGCACGATTGAACAACTGACGGGTGCCGGCTATCGCTACATCGGCATGGACCACTTCGCCATGCCCGACGACGAATTGGCCATCGCTCAGGAAGAATCAACACTGCAACGCAACTTCCAGGGCTACACCACCCATGGTCACTGCGACCTGATCGGTCTTGGCGTCTCAGCCATCAGTCAGATTGGCGACCTGTACAGTCAGAACAGCAATGACCTGAATGACTACCAGACGCTACTGTCGAGCGACCAACTGGCGACCAAGCGCGGCCTGCTGTGCAATGCCGATGATCGCCTGCGCCGGGCGGTGATCCAGCAATTGATCTGCCATTTCAGCCTGAACTTCGCCGGTATCGAATACGCGTTCAATATCGACTTCAGGGGCTATTTCAAGGATGTATGGCCGCAGCTGGTGGCGATGATCGGGGATGGTCTGATCGAAATCGATGAGGCGGGAATAACGGTGCTGCCTGCGGGTCGCCTGCTGGTGCGCTCGGTGTGCATGGTGTTCGATGCCTACTTGAACCAGCACAATCGCCAACGGTTTTCACGGGTAATTTGATGCCCCCGCTTGACGGGGGCAGTGCTACGCATCACGCAGGATCTTAGCCCGCGGTAGTGGTGCTGCTCGACGAGCTGGTTGAGGTCTTGGTGAGTTTTGCCAGGCTGGCATTGGCAGTAGACAGCGCGGAGGTCAATTGCGCCAGTTGCGACTGGACAGAGCTCGCCCGTGCCCGCTTCTGATCCGCGGTCAGGGTCTTGCTCGCCATCACTTGCTGCAACTCTGCCTGTTTCTTGGCGATCTGTTTTTGCAGGTCTTTGATCTGCTTTTGCAGGGTTGTGGTGCTATCGGAGCTGCTAGTGCCAGAAGCTTGGGCAGACTTCGCCACGCCAGCGCTGGACAGACTGACCTTTACGCCTTCCGGTGCGGTGCCAGTAGTGCTTGCGTCGGTGGAAGCAGTGGAAGCGGCGGCCTTGGTCGCCGACGTGGTGGCTTGCAGACCAGTAGTGTTGGCGGAATTAAGACTTACAGACAACATGGGCGACGCTCCGAAGTGAGGTGTGCGATCACTGGCTATCGACCATTTCACGAAGAACTTGAAGGCATTCAGGGAAAATGTCTGTTTTTTACTGCGTTGGCCGCTGACACCGACGGCGCTGGCCGGAACTACTTGCACTGAGTTACCCTCACAACTTATGTGTGTTTTCCCACAAGGATTGAAGCCATGTCCGAGCCAGTCAAACTGCGCGCCCCTAACCAGGCCCATTGCAAGGATTGCAGCCTGGCCCCCCTGTGCTTGCCACTTTCTTTGAATCTGGAAGACATGGATGCGCTCGATGAAATCGTCAAACGCGGCCGTCCGCTGAAGAAAGGCGAATTTCTGTTTCGACAGGGCGACGTATTTGGTTCGGTCTATGCCGTGCGCTCCGGTGCGCTGAAAACCTTTAGCCTGAGCGATGGCGGCGAAGAACAGCTCACCGGTTTCCACCTGCCGAGCGAGCTGGTCGGCCTGTCCGGCATGGACACCGAAGCCTATCCGGTGTCCGCTCAAGCGCTGGAAACCACGTCAGTGTGTGAAATCCCTTTCGAACGCCTTGATGACCTGTCGGTGCAACTGCCACAGCTGCGTCGGCAACTGATGCGCGCCATGAGCCGAGAAATTCGCGACGATCAGCAAATGATGCTGTTGCTCTCGAAAAAGACCGCTGACGAACGCATCGCCACCTTCCTGGTCAACCTGTCGGCCCGTTTCCGCGCTCGCGGGTTCTCGGCCAATCAGTTTCGCCTGAGCATGTCGCGCAACGAAATCGGCAACTATCTGGGCCTTGCGGTGGAAACCGTGTCGCGGGTATTCACACGCTTCCAGACCAGCGAACTGATCGCAGCCGAAGGCAAGGAAATCCAGATCCTCGATCCGATCCAGTTATGCGCCCTGGCCGGTGGCTCACTCGACGGCTGAAACGTGCGATCCATGGCGGCTGAGCTGTAGACTAGCGCCAGCCAACATGCCTCAGGATTTTCTTGATGACTTTCGACGAATTCAGCTTCAAATCCCTTATTCGGCCGGTGGTGGACTTCCCCAAGCCGGGCGTTATCTTTCGCGATATCACGCCCCTGTTTCAGTCGCCCAAGGCTCTGCGCCTGGTGATCGACAGCTTCGTGCAGCGCTATATAGAAGCCGAATTCAACCATATCGGTGCGATGGACGCGCGCGGCTTTTTGATTGGCTCGATAGTCGCTTATGAGCTGAACAAGCCGCTGATTCTGTTCCGCAAGCAAGGCAAGCTGCCGGCGGACGTGCTGTCCGAGGCCTACCAGACCGAGTACGGCGAAGCCTGGCTGGAAGTGCACGCCGACAGCCTGTGTGACGGCGACTCCATCGTGATGTTCGATGACCTGATTGCCACCGGTGGTACGTTGATCGCTGCGGCCAATCTGGTGCGCCGCATGGGCGCCCATGTCTACGAAGCCGCGGCGATCATCGACCTGCCCGAACTCGGCGGCTCACAGCGCCTGGAAGACATGTCCATCCCGACCTTCTGCCTGACCAGCTTTGCGTTGACGGATAAATAGGGCTGACATCCAAACTCGGTCCCCGTGTAGGAGCTGACTTGTCTGCGATAGGCCGGGGTCGCGTCCGACACGAAGGACCTTCCTGCGATAGTGAATTCACTACTTTTACGAGCGCTTCGGTCGGACGCGACCCCGGACCGATCGCAGACAAGTCAGCTCCTACAGTAGATCGGCGTCTGGTCGAAAATATAAGAAATTAAAAATATTATTTATCAATTACTTACAGGTGCTTGAGGAACCATCAGCTACAACGCAATCGGCTTACGCCCGGCAAACGAATGCGCCAGGGTGCCGCCGTCTACCAACTCAAGCTCGCCACCCAGCGGGACGCCGTGGGCGATGCGGGAGGTGATCAGGCCCTTGTTGCTGAGCAACTGGGCGATGTAGTGCGCGGTGGCTTCGCCTTCGACCGTGGGGTTGGTGGCGAGGATGATTTCGGTGAACGTGCCTTGCTCTTCGATACGCGTGACCAGTTGCGGGATGCCGATGGCTTCCGGACCGAGACCGTCCAGCGGCGACAGGTGCCCCTTGAGTACGAAGTAACGGCCACGGTAGCCGGTTTGCTCTACCGCATAGACATCCATCGGCCCTTCGACCACGCACAGCAGCGTGTCGTCGCGACGGACATCAGAGCATTGCGGGCACAGGTCGTCTTCGGTGAGGGTGCGACAGAGCCGGCAATGGCCAACGCCGTCCATCGCCTGACTCAATGCCAGCGCCAGACGCGAGCCGCCACTGCGATCGCGCTCAAGCAATTGCAGCGCCATGCGCTGGGCGGTTTTTTGACCAACGCCGGGCAATATGCGCAAGGCATCGATCAATTGGCGAATCAGGGGGCTGAAGCTCATGAGAAAGGTCCGACAAAACAACGAGACGCGGTTTATACCCGCGCCTCCGGTCAGCGTCAATTCATGCGGAGCATGGGCACGATCAGCGAGTTGGCGCATAGCACCTCTTGCAGAGACCAAAAAGCCAGGCTCCGGGCCTGGCTTTTTGTACCGCTGACGCGATTTAGAACGGCAGCTTCATACCCGGTGGCAATTGCATGCCCGCGGTCATGCCAGACATTTTTTCCTGGCTGTTCTGCTCGATCTTGCGCACGGCATCGTTCACCGCTGCGGCGATCAAGTCTTCGAGGACTTCTTTGTCTTCCTGCATCAGGCTGTCATCCAGGCTGATGCGCTTGACGTCGTGACGACCAGTCATCACCACGCTGACCAGGCCTGCGCCCGATTGGCCAGTGACTTCGGCGTTGGCCAGTTCTTCCTGCGCCTTGGCCATTTTTTCTTGCATCTGCTGTGCCTGCTTCATCAGGCCGGCCATGCCACCTTTCATCATGGGAATTCACCTCGAACGTTGATGGGTCTTTATTGCGCAGCGCCACACAGACGCCCCGCACGTTAGTTAAAGAGTCTGAGCCACCGGGGCATCCACAGGTTCAATCGTATCCTCTCGGATCACCGCGCCAAACTGTTGCAGCATTTGTTGGATGAACGGATCGGCATGGATCGACGCTTCTGCTTCGCTCTGGCGATCGGCACGGCGGCGCGAGGCAGCCTGAGCCGGGGTTTCCTGCTCGGGCTTGATCAGCTCGATGCTCAGGTTCAGGGTCCGCCCGTGGTATTGATTCAGGGCATCGTTGAGTCGGCGTTGCTGCGTCGCATTGAACAGCGCGCTGTGGGCCGGGTCCAGGTGCAACAGCCAGTCATCGCCGTCCACGGCCATCAATGTGCAGTTGGCGGCGATGCTGCCGGTCATGCCCGACACCGGCAGTTTCAAAAACAGATCCAGCCACTCCAACGCGAGCCCGGTCGCAGGCTTCAAGGCCGGCAACGGTTCAGGCGCAACGGTCTCGGTCACACTGTCGTGGGCCAGTTCATCCAGATAGCTGTAAGACGCGGGATCGATGTCCACATCCACATCGAAGAACTCGTCGTCGTCAGGCGGTTCGTCGTCGCGCTCCATAGGTGCGGGCACGAACGCCATCGCGTCTGGAGTCGGTTCAAGCATGGCCTCGGGCGCATCCGGAACCGGGCTGGCCGGCGCCGGTGTCGGCATTGGCGTCAGGTCAGGCTGTTCGGCGACGGTATCGAGCATGG
This sequence comes from Pseudomonas sp. ASL3, assembly GCF_056680425.1. Taxonomy (NCBI): domain Bacteria; kingdom Pseudomonadati; phylum Pseudomonadota; class Gammaproteobacteria; order Pseudomonadales; family Pseudomonadaceae; genus Pseudomonas; species Pseudomonas sp. ASL3. The sequence continues at coordinate 3,514,142 of NZ_CM155281.1, forward strand.
GCTCGGGAACGGATTCGGCGACAGGCTCAAGCTCAGATTCAAATTCGGTCGTCAGCTCGGCTTCGGCCTGCGGCTCAGGGGCTGGCTCAAGAACGGGCGCAGACTCGGTCGTCGGCCGCGCAGCCTTGGGTTCGTTCCAGGGCAGATCGACTTCTTGCACCGGAGCAGGCTCAGGAACGACTGGCAGCTCAACAGGCATTGAAACCGGCGCCGGACCTTGAGCAACGGGTTCCACAGGCGCAACGGCTGCAACTGAAGCGGCTGCCACTACCGGCGCAATGGAGGTCGTGCCGGCCACTGGTTGTCTGGAATCAATTGTGGCTTGATTGATCCCCACTGGCTTTAGCGACTGCCTCGGTGCATCACTGCTGTCAGCGGGGCGGAAGGCCAGCATTCGCAACAGGACCATCTCGAAGCCACCACGCGGGTCTGGCGCCAGCGGCAAATCGCGGCGGCCGATCAGGCCCATCTGGTAGTAAAACTGTACGTCTTCGGCAGGCAACGCCTGGGCCAGCGCCAGAACGCGCTCCCGGTCGCCATGACCGTTATCGACGCCTTCTGGCAGCGCCTGGGCGATCGCCACGCGATGCAACACATTGAGAATTTCCGAGAGCACGCCACTCCAGTCCGGCCCTTGCTCGGCCAGATGACGCACCGCTTCAAGCAACCCGCGCGCATCGCCGTCGAGCAACGCGTGCAGCACGTCATACACCTGACCGTGATCCAGCGTGCCCAGCATCGCGCGGACATCCGCGGCCATGACCTTGCCTTCGCCGAACGCAATCGCCTGATCAGTCAGGCTCATGGCATCGCGCATCGAACCATCGGCCGCGCGGCCCAACAGCCACAGGGCGTCGTCTTCGAACGGCACATTCTCGACCCCCAGCACGTGGGTCAAATGCTCGACCACCCGCTCCGGCGTCATGTTTTTCAGGGAGAACTGCAAGCAGCGTGACAGAATGGTCGCCGGCAATTTCTGCGGATCAGTAGTCGCCAGGATGAATTTGACGTAGGGCGGCGGCTCTTCCAGGGTCTTCAACAGAGCGTTGAACGAGTGAGTGGACAGCATATGCACTTCGTCGATCAGGTAGACCTTGAAGCGCCCGCGGCTCGGTGCGTACTGCACGTTATCGAGCAACTCGCGGGTATCTTCGACCTTGGTCCGGCTCGCGGCGTCGATCTCGATCAGGTCGACGAAACGCCCTTCATCGATCTCGCGGCAGACCGAACAGGTCCCGCAAGGCGTCGACGTGATGCCTGTTTCACAGTTCAGGCACTTGGCAATAATCCGCGCAATCGTGGTTTTACCCACACCACGGGTGCCCGTGAATAAATAGGCATGGTGCAGCCGTTGACTGTCCAGCGCATTGATCAGAGCCTTGAGCACATGGGTCTGGCCGACCATTTCGCGGAACGAGCGCGGACGCCATTTACGTGCAAGAACCTGATAACTCATCGAAAACCGTCGCAACTGAAAGCGGAAGACCGCCAATGCTAGCGGAGCAAGGGCAAAATTGCATCCGATGTCCTGCTCTAATGTGGCTACGCTCCTCAAATGGATGAATCTTTATATTGGATCCAACCTGAATGGCATCGTCTTGCTCATGGCGAGGTACCGAATGCGGCTGCTACTGAGCGCTTTGTTGCTACTGACCTGTTCCAGCTTCGCTGCTGAGGCGCCATTGCGCTTTTCGGTCGCCGACAGCTGGTCAATGCCCTTGATACAGACCGACGGCGAAAAGCCCACTGACGGCTTTCTGTTCGACATTATGCAAAGCCTGGCCCGCCAAGTCGGCCGCCCGGCTGAATACCATGTGCTGGCCCGCATGCGCGTGCAGTCCGCCCTGGAACGCGGTGAAGTCGACGTTCGCTGCTACGCCGCGCAGCCCTGGATGGCCAACCTCTCCGGCGACTATCTCTGGAGCCTGCCACTGATGACCCAACGCGATCTACTGATCAGCACCGCCGATAACGCCATCCCGATCCGCGCCGATCAGCTCAATAATCAGAGCATCGGCACCGTGTTGGGGTATACCTACCCGCACCTGCAAAACCTGTTTGACAACCACCAATTGCAACGCGAAGACGCCCGCAGCCAGGAGCAAGTCCTGCAAAAGCTGGTTGCCGGTCGCTACCACTACGTGGTGACCAACCAATGGGCACTGAGCTGGTTCAACCGCCATCTTCCTCCGGATAAACAATTGCGCGGCGTCTCCGTGATCGAAGAACAAGCGGTGGGCTGCGTCGTGCGCAATGACCCAAACCTGCCGGTGCAGAAGATTCTGCGCACCTTGCTGAACATGAAAATGTCGGGGGAGATTGAGCAAATCATTGAGCGCTATGGCGCAGAGGCGCAGTTGCCCAGCGGGCAGAGTTCGCCTGCGGGCCGCTAATGCCTAGGGTCTGTTGACGTTTGGTGACGACCGCCACCAAACGTCAACAGACCCTAGTGGTTTTGAGCAAGGCCTCCCGCCCTTTCACCGCTTAAAAACCTCACAACCAAGCTGTAGCATTACCGTCACATTCACTGGCTACCCTCCTCCAAAATCATTTGTTACGACTTCAGCCACGCAAGCAAGGAACCGCCATGAGTGACAAAGAAGACGACGCATCGCACCCACTTGCTGACGATAATCTTCCCGATGCTGGCAGACGACACTTCCTCGGCGGCATCGCGGCGCTTGGCGTGGGTGCAACCCTCAGCGCTTACGTGTCCGGTGACGAACTGCCGTCGACGCCCGACGACAAGCCTTTAACCGGTGCCGCGCTGGATCAGGCCCTGCGCGACAAGGTGAAAACGGTGGTGGTGATCTACGCCGAAAACCGTAGTTTCAACAACTTGTTCGGCAACTTCCCCGGTGTCGAAAAACCGCTGGCGGCGCTCACTTCGGAACACTATCAACAGCGCGACCGCGACGGCAGCCTGCTGGAAACCCTGCCTCCGGTGTGGGGCGGTGTATTGCAGACAGGGCCGCAAACCGTGGACGGCGTGACCTACCCCGCCGAAACCCAATTTCAAGAACACCTGATCAACGCGCCTTACGCCCTCGAAGGCCCCAATGGCGAAGACCTGCCTCTGGGACTGGTCACCCGCGATCTGTGGCACGTGTTTTATCAAAACCAGATGCAGATCAACGGCGGTAAAAACGACAGCTTCGTCGCCTGGGCGGATTCGGGCGGCCTGACCATGGGCCACTACCCGCAAACCCAATACTCTTTGCGCCTGTGGGATGTGGCGACCGACTTCGTGCTGTGTGACAACTTCTTTCAGGGCGCTTTCGGCGGCTCGTTCCTCAATCACCAATATCTGGTGTCCGCCACTGTGCCGTTTTACCCGGACGCCGCCAACTCACCGGCCAAACAGCAAATCGCCACGCTCCAGAGCGACAACCCGCACGATACGCGGCTCAAGCCCCTGGAAAAATCCCCCGCCAGCGCCATGACCGGCCCACCGCAATTCGGCCCCAGCGCCTTGACGCCTGACGGTTATGCCGTCAACACCATGGCCCCGCCATACTGGCCGACCTGGCTGCGCGACCCTGCCCGCCCGGACTATTCGAAACCGGATCTGCCCAACGTGCTGGTGCCGCAGACCCACGACCACATCGGCGACAAGCTGTCGAAGAAGAACATCGATTGGGCGTGGTACGCCGGCGGGTGGCAGGCCACCATCGACCAATTCAAAGACTCCGCCGGCATCCCGAAAATCCCCAATTTTCAATACCACCACCAGCCGTTCAACTACTTCAAAAAACTAGGCCCGGAAAACCCCGCCGAACGCAGCAAACGCCTGCGCGACGGTGGTTTGGGTGATGAGTCCAGCACCAACAAATTCTTCGCCGACGCCGAAGCCGGAAAGCTACCCGCCGTCACGTTCTACAAACCCCAAGGCAACTTGAACATGCACGCCGGTTACGCCGACGTTGCCTCAGGCGATCGCCACATCACCCGCGCCATCAAAGTCCTGCGCAACAGTCCGCAATGGGAAAACATGGTCATCGTCATCGCCGTCGACGAAAACGGCGGCTGGTGGGACCACGTCGCCCCGCCCAAAGGCGACCGCTGGGGTCCCGGTACACGCATCCCGGCACTGGTCGTCTCGCCCTTCGCGCGCAAAGGGACTGTTGACCACACCACGTATGACACGGCGTCGATATTGCGCTTGATTACGAGGGTATTTGGGCTGGAGAAGCTGGATGGGTTGAAAGAACGGGATGAAGAAATGCTGACCCGAGGGCAGGAGCCGATGGGGGATTTGACCAAGGCGTTGCGGTTTTTATAGGGCAACGCTTGAGACGAACGAACGGCAGTGTTTAGCGCTTCGTTCGCAGCATCAGGCTGAGTTGATCGATCACCTCGGCCCAGTCGGCGTCTTCGAGAATTTCCTCGCGCAGGAACGCGGCCTGTGCGGGCGTCCAGAAAAAGGCGTCCGCTAATGGCATGCTTGACCTGAGCGGTGAGTGGGTGGATATGAAGGCCTCGATGCCGGCCGGGTCTGCCGCAAGCCCCAGTTGTCGGAACAGAGACGGCAGGCTATGCACAGGTGATTCCATGGGTTACTCCTTGGCCCAGGTTGGGCGCAAGCGGCCACAACCTGGTGCAGTGATTGACGCTTATGAATGACTGACCTCACGCACTTCGGCGTGCGGCACCAGCTTCAGGTATTGGTCCATGCTCATGTGGACCAGATAGTGATGATTACCGGCTTCCAGATAAACTTCGCTTTGGCGGGTCAGCATCGGATCGATGAGCATTTTCATTCCGTATGCGTCACCCAAAGCTGGAATGGCGCCCCGCTCACAGTCGCCGAACAAGTGCGGCAAGCCACTTTCGCGGGTGAGTTGCCAATTCCCGTCGGTTGGTATTTTACTCATGTCCAGATGCCGATTGGCGGGGAGCACGGCCATCATGTAATGCCCGTGCCGGTCATCGAGGATCACCGATTTGGCCAGGCGCTCTGCCGGAACGCTGGCCACCCGAGCGGACTCCAGGCTCGTCGAGGAATGCGGGTGGGCCACGATATCGTAATCGCAATGCGCCTGCTCAAGGCTACGTTGTACTGTTTTTGCCATACGCATGATGCACCTCCACGCCCTGCTCAGAGCAACAGGGCAAACGCGTTCAAATTCCAATACTCAACTGAAGTTTAGGCAGCGCACAGCGTGGCAGGGGGCGGGCCGCTGTAACAGTTACAGCTATGCAGCGGCGTAGATAGTCGAGAATAACCTAACCACGGTCTTGTGCTCGGTCATGGCGACTACTAGTGATCCCCTGGCCGCTTCGGATAAGCTGCCAGCCAAATTAATTCAAAATGTAAGGGACTACGATGAAACGCCTACGCTTCTTACTGGCGGCCATCGTGCTGTGTGCCGCAAACACTCATGCCGATGCTGCAACCACCCCCGCGCCCAGCGATGCCGATACGCCCCGGCAGACCGCCGAACAGTTTCTGGCGACCTTGAAGCCGCAACACGGCAACATCGACCTGCCCGGCGGCATTGCCAGCCTCAACCTCAACGACGACTTCTATTACCTGACGCCGAGCGATACCGAGCGTTTGATCGTCGATGGTTGGGGCAATCCTCCAGGCCACAAGACCCTGGGCATGATCATTCCGCAAGCGACCAGCCCCATGTCACGCGGGGGCTGGGGCGTGCTTGTGAGCTACAAGGACGACGGCCACATCTCGGACGAGGATGCGGCCAAAATCGACTACACCGAACTGCTGAAACAAATGCAGGACGAAGACGCGGAAAACAATAAAGAGCGCCGTAAACAGGGCTATGCAGGCCTGCAATTGCTGGGTTGGGCCGAACCGCCACGCTACGACGAACAGACCCACAAAATGTACTGGGCGCGGGAACTGAAAGCCGACAACGCGGAAGAAAACACCCTCAACTACAGCATCCGCGTACTCGGTCGTCAGGGCGTACTGGAACTCAATGCCGTGGCGTCGATGAGCGACCTGCCGACCATCCAGAGGGAACTGCCCAACGTACTGGAGTTCACTAACTTCACCGACGGCAACCGCTATGCCGATTACGAGCCAGGCACCGACAAACTGGCCAAATACGGGCTTGCTGCTTTGGTTGCCGGCGGGATTGCCAGTAAGGCCGGTCTGTTCGCCAAACTGGGTTTGCTGTTGCTCGCGGCTAAAAAATTCATCGTCGTTGGATTGCTGGTGGTGGCGAGCTTCTTCCGGAAGCTGTTCAACCGCAAGTCGTAGAACGTGATGAAGTAGCGGTAACTTGCCGTCCGTTGCAGAGCATCGGGAAGATGTTCTGTAACGGTCACGACGTTGACGCGAGAGGCGTCCTGGTATTTCTTGCAAGGCTCCTACACCTTGCAAGGAAGCAAGATCGATGACCGAAAAACAATCGACAGAAACCTCCTCTCCACACCTCAAAGACCGGGACCGCACCGAACTGATCGTGGTGCATTGTTCCGCCACCGGCCCCCAGGCCGACATCGGTACACGCGAAATCACCCAATGGCACCGCCAGCGCGGTTTCGACACCATCGGCTATCACTATGTCATTCGCAGGAATGGCAATGTTGAAACCGGCCGCCGTGAAACCGAGATCGGCGCCCATGTTGCCGGGCATAACCTCAATTCGATTGGGGTGTGCATGGTCGGTGGCGTGGACGCCAAGGGCAAACCCGAAAACAACTTCAGCACGCAACAGTTCGCGACGCTTGCAACGGTGTTGAGTCAGCTCAAGGCACGCTACCCGAACGCCCGAATTCTCGGCCATCGCGATCTTTCACCGGACCGCAACGGCGATGGAAAAATCACGTCCAACGAATTCATCAAGGCGTGTCCGTCGTTCGATGTGGCCGATTGGCTTTCAAAGCGTTCGTTGGGGGACAACTGATGGCGCTGTTCAGCCAGCTACGCGTCCCGCTGCGAAAGCGTTGGATCAGGCTCAAATATTCCGCAAGTCATGACGCTCTTCTTTGCACGACGGGCCTCTTCGCAGGCAAGCCTGCTCTCATCAAACAACCTGTAAACCATTGGGTTTAAAAGATTATTTTTTGGAATCCGGGATCAACTGTGGGAGCGAATTTATTCGCGAATACGGTCTGTCAGGCGCCCACGATGCTGGATGTGCCGACGCCTTCGCGAATGAATTCGCTCCCACGGGGATTCAGGGTGAACCCAGCACCGTGTTTGCTGCGCGACAGCGCGGCGTCGAAGACAGGGCGGGTTCTCCCACAGTTGATTCGGAATTATCGAAAATAATCATTTAAAACCAATACTTTAAAGGTTGTTTGATAGGAGGCGACGCGACCCAATCGTTGAACGAGCGATGCCAACTCAACGTCACTCAGGATGACCTGGCCATGATGCTGGGTATCACCCGGCAAACACTTGCGCTGGAACTCAAGGCAATGGCGGCTTCCGGTGTATTGAAATTACGATATGGGCAAGTGCAGATCGAATCGCTGCCGAAATTAAAGGCGATGGAATCGCAATTGTGAACGGCCAGTAAAGAAACAACTCAATGAAGACCCATGCCACGCGACGCAGCGGCGGCGGCGCGAACCGCAAGCCCGCGCGAAATGATACGGGGCAGCCATGAGGTGATGCGCACTCTGGACCGCCCCGGATACACCACACGCTGCTGGCGGTCAAAAGCTTCAAGTGTCCTGCTGACGACGACCTCTGCCGTGTCCATTTTAATCGATGGCTGGCTGGCCGATGTTGCAGCGAAGAATTGGGTCGTCGTGGGCCCGGGACAGGTCGCCATCACATGGACATTGCTCGGCGACAGTTCATAGCCCAGTGCCTCGGTGAAATGCAGCACGAATGCCTTGCTCGCTGCGTAGGTTGCCATGTACGGAATGGGCTGAAAGGACGCATTCGAGGCCACGTTGATAATGCCGCCCTTTCTCCGAGCAACCATCGCCGCACCCAGCGTGTGCGAGAGACCCACCAAGGCCTGGATATTCACCTGGACCTGGTCCTCCTCCCGGGCCAGTGGGTGCGATAGAAAGTCGCCGGTGAGTCCGAACCCGGCGTTGTTGACAAGCAGGTCCACCTCGATGTGCTGCCGCTGAAGCTCTTCGCTGATACGCGTCGCGGCATCGCGCTCGGCCAGATCGGCCGCCAACACGATGGCCTGGACGCCATACTGATCGTTAAGTCGTTTCGCCAGAGCATTCAACGCATCGAATGAACGTGCTACGAGAACGAGGTTGGTACCCCGTGCGGCGAGCGCTTCGGCGAAGGCTTCGCCAAGCCCCATGGACGCTCCAGTGACGAGAGCAAAGGCATTGCAATAGGTAAACATGATGCAGACCTTTGTAGTAGATGTGTGCGGACGAGCCGGTCAAATCCAGGTGATTTGGCCGAGTGTCAGTGCGTTATCCAACCTCGACTCAAGGTGAACGATGCACGCGAGGACTACGAGGCTCGGCGTAATCGATCAGAGGTTTACTGATCGGACGCGGACAGTGTTGCCTATTGCCTTTGACGTGAGAATATGGCTGTCAGTAGATAGATTATCTAATTGGGGTTGATAATATGCTGAACGATCTCAACGAGCTTCGCACCTTTCAGCGGATTCTGGTGTGCGGCAGCCTGTCAGCGGCCGCGCGCGATTTAGGCGTGGGACTCGCCGTGGTCAGCAAGCGGCTCATGGCCCTGGAACGGCGGGCCGGACAGCGGCTGATCAATCGGACCACGCGCACACTGTCCGCGACCGACGAGGGACTTGCCCTCGCTGCTCATGTCGATCGCATACTTGAGGAGTTGGACGCTGCGGAGTCACGAATGAGCGTAGGCGGTGAAGAGCCGTTCGGCCTGCTGCGGGTCAGCTCGCCCGTTTCGTTCGGGGGCATTCACCTGGTACCGCTGGTGACTGAACTGGTCGAGCGCTATCCGAAGCTTGATATCGAACTCAGACTCGACGACCGGCTTGTCGATTTGACCCATGAGCGGATTGATGTCGCGGTGCGCATTGGCCAACCGCGAGACAGCAGCGCCATCCTGCGCAAGCTTGCTGACAATCACCGAATCCTGCTTGCCGCACCCGCGTATCTCGAACGTCACGGCGAGCCCGAATGCGTCCGCGACCTTGATCGTCATTGGTGTCTGCGCTACGACGATCGCTCCCTGCCATGGCACCTGGAGGGTCCGCAAAACGAGGCCATCGATTTTCAGCCGCGCTCCCGGCTTCAGGCCAATAGCGGCGATGCCGTGCGGGACTGGGCGATCGGCGGCCACGGCGTGATGCTCAAATCCAGGGTCGACGTTGCGGCCGATCTTGCCGCTGGCCGCCTGATACATATCCTGCGCGACTGGCACAGTGCGCCCGCCCCCATCTACGCACTGCTCCCTTCCAGACGCCATATTCCGACCAAGACCAGGACCTTTCTCGAAGCGATCAGCACCCGACTCGCAGACCTTTGATCGCGGAGTGACGCCCCTGTTGCCACCGCTAGTTCTGCCGCGGCTTCGAGTCGAGAGCCTGCCGTTGATTGGGTTGATTTGATTTCTGGGCTTCGATTTTTTTTGGCTACACTGTTTCCAGCAGCAAATAGGGCTCTATCGGGACGACTCCGATCACCTTTCTCTTTGCTCCCTATAAGGAAATGCTACGTCGGTACTGTATGGCCTGGCTCTCACACCGGTTCTTACACCAGCTCTTACAAGTAGTTACGTTGCGAAGTTGAGCATCCAACCAGTGAAGGTTGCCGTATGAGAGTGATGATTCTGGATGATGATCCGTGGATAGCGGATCTTTTGAAACAACTCGTGTTAAGCATCCGCCCGACGGCTCAGGTTGATTGCTTTGGCGAGGTATATAGCGCTCTCGAAGCCTGGCAAAAAAACACCTATCGGCTAGTCGTGGCCGACTGGAATCTACCCGATGCTTCCGGTGTGAGTTTGTTGCAGATCATTCGCAAGACGGACCACAACATCCCTCTGGTGATGATCACCGGCCGCGCTGACCGTGAAAGCGTACTGGCCGTACGGTCATTGGGTGTCTCTGCGTTTTTCTCTAAGCCGTTTCAAATACCGCGCGTTGTGCAATGCCTGGAGACGCTCCTCCCCACTGAGCAGCCCTATCGAACCGCCACCACCCTTAATCAGGATTTGGTTACGTACCTCAATGGCCTGGCAGCGAGTGAGCTGACGTTGCCCTTGCTCGCTGAGGTAAAAGAAAAACTCCATCTAGGTTATGAGGGGAGTCAGCTGGACTTCCGTGAACTCGCCGGTGATTGGCAGCACGACCCGGCGCTCTGTTTGCAACTGATTGCGGCAGCAAACAGCTCAGCCTATCTCTTGAATGGCCCGCCTTGTTCCAGCCTGAATGAGGCCCTGAACAGATTGGGAGGCCCTACGAGTGTGAACCTGGCCACGACCTTGGCCCTGCGGCAGGCCTATGACCTCACCAACACGTTGCTACTGATCTACGCGCAGACTCTTTTAGATGAAGCTGAGCGTTTATCTAAAAGAGCAGTTTCCCTGGCCCGGCAATGCGGCCTGGAGCCTGCCTCGCTACATAGCGCCGCGCTACTGCACCGGATAGGCGAGCTATGCGTGCTCTACCACGTACAGGGGTGGGAGAACCAAGGAAACATCATCGAGGATGAGGCCTTAATGCATGTCATACATGATTTCTCGGGGCCTTTTGCGATTTCTTTGAAAGCAACGTTGGGGCTACCCATGGCGTTGCGCGAAGTGATCGGTGCCGCCTATATATTGCCTGCCGTGCGGGTACGACGCGAACAGTTGGTCATGCGACTTGCCGCAGCGACCAACAATGGTGAGCCTGCCGCAAATCTGGAAAGACTTAGACGATTAGCAGGCTTGGCGTGAGAGCCTATGCATCCTGACCGCCCCAATGTAAGCGTCATCTGTTCTGGCCGGACTTGCCATTTCCTCCTGCACGTTCCCAACCTGGATTTCGTCGTTGAGGGTGGACTCGTGACCACGCTCTAGAAGCTCCCAGCCTTGAGCAGGATCAACATCCTGGCGGCGGCCTCCTCAGCCCGGCGAGAGATTTCTTCCTCGTCCGGCAGACGACAACCGTGCAGGGCATCGTCGAACACACCCGCCCGCAGAAGAGCCATGAAAGTCGCCGCTGCGCCGTCCTTGTCGTCGACGTTCCACGTCAAGGTTGGCAGCCAACGGTCGAGGTAGCGAACGAACAAGGCCTTTTGCTGCCCGATTACCTCCTCTTGGTACCTATGCCCGAGCTCAGGAAAACGAAGACCATCACGAGCCACCACGCGATAGAGCGCCAGCTGCTCCTCGGAAAGGGCGTGTTGCAGGTATTCCTGCCCCGCGAGGGGTAGTCCAATAGGCGGAGGCTCGGCGAACCAGCCCGGCTCTTCAAGGGAATCCTGTTGCGCGAGGTCGGCCGGCTCCTGCCCCGAGGGGGAGCACGCCGCTTTCATCACTGCGGTGAAAAGATCGTCCTTGTTCTCGAAATGACGATAGAGCGTCTTGATCGACACACCCGCATCGGCTGCGATGCGATTGACCGAACTTTCGCCATACCCGGTGTTGAGGAAAGCCCGTCGCGCCGCCTCGACGATGACCGCACGTTTGCGGGTCATCAGCGCAGCTTTTGGATCGTCGTCCAGCCAGGTTTTCGCCATTGTCGTTCATTTCCACAAATTGTCTGACTTGACATCTTACACGACAGCGATCACTGTCGCATAAAACGACAGCGACCGCTGTCGTATGCATAAAGGTGATCCAAATGGTTAAGGGCAATAGAAAGTATCGGGTGCTGGTGCTAGGTGCGACCGGGCTGACGGGCGGCGCCATCGCGGCGGATCTGGACAACAGGACGGCAGACATCGAGGTCGTGCGCGCGGCCCGAAGCAAGGAACAAGTCGAAGCGTGGAAACGCGAAGGCAAGCAGGCGGTCTATCTCGATCTGGACGATCCACGAACCTTTCCCGCTGCACTGCAGGGTATCGATCGACTGTTCCTGCTGACCGGGTACACGGTCGCCATGCTTCATCAGAGCAAAACGCTCGTGGACGCAGCTGCGGATTCAGGCGTGAGCTTCATCGTTCATCAAGGGATTTTCGGCAACGGGCGGTCGACCGATCCACACTTTGCCTGGCACGAGATGGTGGAACGCTATATCGAAGGCAGCGGCGTCGCATGGTCGCACCTGCATCCGCATTTCTTCATGCAGAACATCCTCACCAACCTGGGGCTCCCGAACGGTCAATTGCGTTGGCCCATCGGCGATAAACGGGTCGGATGGATCGCTGGGGAGGATTTGGCGGCCGTTGCCGCAGCGGTGCTCGCCGAAGGCCCGGCAGCGCATGCCAGCAAGAATTACTTCCTCTCGACCGAAGTGCTCAATGGGGTAGAAGCGGCCACCATTCTGTCCGATGCCCTAGGGCGCCATATTGCGCCCATCGTGATGACGCCGAGCGACGTGATCGCGGCGTTCGCTTCGGGAGCAGTCAAGCCCCCCGCCGGAATGGAAGAGAACTATGCGAAGAGCACGCTCGAATGGGTGCAGCAGAATTTTGATGGCCGGATGGACTATTCCGCCGTTACGACGTCAACCGTGCAGGACCTGTTGGGTCGACCGGGGCTGACACTACGGGAGTGGACGCAGCGACACTCCGAGGCACTGCTGGCTGCGGCCAGTAGCTAACCATCCTTACCATCGCAACAGCACCTGTCGAAAAAGGGACTGATTTAATTTCTACAAAAGAAATAAATCAGTCCCCCTTATCGTATTTCTTTACCTTTGCTTGATAAATACAGCCAACAGCACTTCATTTTATCCATGGCGTAATAAATCATGAAGCGACAGTTCGACGATATTCTGCTGGGCAGCATCGAGTTGTTTTGCCTGGCGGCGGAATCAGGAAGCTTCACCACAGCGGCAGCGGTAGCCGGTGTAACGCCCGCAGCCGTCAGTCGCTCCGTGTCGCGTATGGAGGAGCGCATGGGCGTGCGCCTTTTCACCCGAACCACCCGCAGCGTCAAACTGACGGAAAGTGGTCGAGCGTATTTCGAACAGTGCCGCCAAGCCTTGGCCCAGTTGGTCGAAGCTCAACGTGAAGTGATGGGTAAGCAGCAAACGCCCTCCGGGACCTTGCGGATCAGCGTGCCCACTACCTACGGCCATCACCGCATTTTGCCGTTGTTGCCCGCCTTTCGAGCGCGTTTCCCGGCGGTAAAGGTCGAGGTACACATCAGCAATCGTAACGTCGACTTCATTGAAGAAGGCTACGACATGGCGATCAGGGTTCGGGTCTTGCCCGACTCCGGGTTGATCGCCCGGCACCTGGAAGACGCGCAACTGGTCACGGTAGCAAGTCCTGAATACTTGCAGCGCGCGGGTACGCCGCACACGCTGGATGACTTGCACAACCATGAGTGCATTCAATTCGTGCTGCCCAGCAGCGGTAGACACATCGCTTGGTTGTTCAAGGAAAACGCCAAGGACAAAGAGATTCTTACCGAAGGAGGCTATAGCTGTTCGGACGATGTCCTGGGTGGCGTAACGCTGGCCAAGCACAGCGCAGGCCTCTTTCAAACCTATAAATTCATCGTTGAAAAGGAGTTGGCAGAAGGCTCTTTGATCGAAGTCCTTGAAGCCTTCAACGGAAGGTCCCGGCCGTTTACCTTGCTCTACCCTGGCGGACGCCATACCCCTTTGCGACTCAGGGCCTTTGTCGACTTCCTGATGGAGTTCCGGGCGCAATGGAACGTACCCGGGAGCGATCCGCGGACCTGACAGCGCACCCACCATAAGTCGAATAAGACCTTCGCCACACAAGGCCTCGCCTAGACTGATGTGATCAAGCGCCGATGGCCGGCTCGCTTACCCATGAGAAGTCACTACCGCCATGACCGACCCGCTACGCGTATCAACACTTGAGGCTGCGCACAGGCAACTGAACCTTGCCATTCGCTTGCTGTTCGCCGGTGCCGATCCGGTTGCGGTGCACACCCTCGTGGGTGCAGCGGCGACTATTCTCAAGAACACCTTGGCCCAAGGAGACAACACCCTCGCGCCTCCCGAGTACTTTCGGATGATGCACAAGGCGCACAACCTGTTCAAACAGGCCGGCATCGACCACACACTGTTCGAACTCGACCCCAGCGACACCGAGTCGCTGGCATTTTGGGCGGTCACCAATGCCAGCGAATTGGGGCCTCTGTCTTTGGAAGAACAGCTCTATCAACGCTGGTACCTCGCCACACACCCCACGCTGGAAGATGAATACCCATCGTTAGTTGGCGATTCGCTGCAAGCATTCGGCGATCTGCACTCGAAGTCTCGAATAGAGCAGTTGCGGGCCGGCGCGCAGGGGCTGGCCGAATTCGATGCCAGCGGGCCGTCGGATTCGATCCACTGGAAGGCTCAAGGAGACTACAAATGATGGGGGGGCAACTGAGCTGACGTAAGGGGGTTCCGAATCGCTTCCGCGGCCTATAAAAATACCATTCGCCTCCGTTAATATGGCGTCCTTACTTTTCCCTGAGAGGACTTCATGGCGAATAAATCTCCCCTGCTGAGTATTTCTGCACAGCCCGACAAAGCGCCACCAAGCGCCGGACAAAAGAAATTCAACAGCCTGCTCAAAAAAATCGAGACACAGCGGCAATTACTCGAAGCCTGGCAAACCGCCCTTCCTGCCTACCAGCAACTCTGGAGCACAGATTTCAAACCGCTACTGGATGAATGCCGCCAACACGATATGGACCTGCTGCATTTTCTCGACGATGCCAGCGATCGAATCAAGTTCAGCAAAAAAGACCGCCAGACCCTACAAGAGATCATTTGCGAACTGGTGATGTCCTTGATGGGGGGCGAGCAGGACGCGGCTCTGAAGCTTATCTACGCCAAGCAATCAGGCAGCGATTTCGACACCGTTCTGCGTCAGGAGAAAGAGCTTTTCAGGACGTCGCTGGAGAAAGCATACGGCGTTGAGGTCGGCGATGACGTTGACCTGGACTCTACCGAGGAGATCTCTCAACGAATCCGCGAAAAGCTGGTCGATGCCGCTGAAAAATTGAAACAGAGCCGCAAGCCTCAAAAAAAATCAGCACAAGAAATCCGCCAGGAAGAGGAGCACGCAAAAGGCAGTCAGTCCGTACGCGATATATATCGCAAGCTCGCCAGCGCACTACACCCTGACCGCGAAACCGACATCACCGAACGCGACCGTAAAACGGCACTGATGCAACGAGCCAACCAGGCGTATGCCGACAGCGACCTGCTCGCTCTTTTGCATCTGCAGCTCGAAGTCGAGCAGATCGACCAAAGCCACATCAACAGCCTGCCAGAAGAACGCCTTAAACATTACAACCGGGTATTGGCGAACCAGTTGCAGGAGTTACAGAATGAAATCCAGGACCTGAAGATATCGTTCAATACACAGTTCCTGCTGGAGCCGTTTGAGGACGTCAAGCCCACCAACATGGCACGTAAATGCAAACAAAAGCTCCGTGGGCTACGTGACGATCTCTTGGATATGAAAGAACAACTCATGAGTCTCTCAGACACGAAAACCTTGAAAAGATGGCTCAAAGAACAACAGGAAATAGCGGACTTTAGCGACTGGCTGGATATGGATATGGATATGGACATGGACATGGACATGCCGGAAAGCTTTATGCGATAGCGCGAACGGGGATGACACCCACTGCGCCCTCCGTGTGGCGCAGTGTATTGCCGCCTTACTGTTGAAGCGCTACCATCCGGCCGCTTTTGCCATGTCGGCGAAACGCCAACTCGCGATGCCTGCCCGTATCCATGTACCGCCTGCCCCGCTCATTGCGTCAGCTTGCCATTTGCCTGGCCATGTTCGCAGCCCTGCTGCCAAGCGTGATGCTGTCGCTACCTGCTGCCCATGGGCAGCCGATGGAGATGGGCGAACACTGCAACATGGCCGGACACGTCCAGCCCCCCGGCACCGGCAACCCCGCCGCGCCGGATCAGTATCACGAATGTCATTGCCTGCTGTGCGTCGTGCATGCGGTAGACATCGGCTTACCGCCCAGCATCATCCAGTGGCAGCTATCCGGCCGCGCAGACATAACCCTTGCGCAACCGGTATACAAACCCTACGCCAGTGCAGTCTGGCTGGTCGCGGAGCCACGCGGCCCACCTGCCCTTTCTTGATTTTTTTGCGATGACTCATCATCCCCAGTCTTCTCGGGATGTTTGCCTTTATCCGTTGCAACCGAAACCAGGAATGCCAGCCCCATGGTCATGCCATCACGTCGCCGTACCCTGCGTACCGTATTGCCGCTCGCGGCTTTGTTTCCGCACCTTGCATTGGCTTGCGCCAGCTGCGGCTGCACCCTCAGTTCCGACTGGGATAACCTTGGCATCAGCAGCTCATCCGGTCTGAAGCTGGATCTGCGCTACGACTACCTGAATCAGAATCAGCTCCGGAGCGGCACCAGTACCATTTCCCCCGCCGCTGCCAGTCAGATTTCCAACAACGGCAATGCGCAGGAAGTGGAGAAGTACACGCGCAATGATTATCTGACACTAGGTCTGGATTACAGCTTCAATCCGAGCTGGGGCGTGGATCTGCAAGTGCCTTATATTTTTCGCAGCCATAGCACGCTGGGAACGGCGTCGGACGGCGTCACGCCGGGCGATGGCGGCGGTCAGTATGGCTCCAGGACGTCCAGCCTGGGCGATGTCAAGATCATCGGCCGTTACCAGGGGTTTACGCCACAACATAACTTCGGCGTCTTGTTTGGCGTCAAACTGCCCACCGGCAGCCACGACGATACCGCACAGTCCACCGACCCTACCGCCCCAGGCCCGGTGGCGATCGATCGCGGTCTGCAACCCGGCTCCGGCACCACCGATGGCATCCTCGGTGTCTATTACATGGATACGCTCAACAAGAACTGGGATTACTTCGCCCAGGGCTTGGTGCAGAAAGCTCTGAATTCAAGCGATCACTATCGCCCCGGCGACGGCGTCAATCTGAATGTGGGCCTGCGTTATATGAGCAACGCCTACGTCATGCCGCAAATCCAGTTGAACGTGCGACACGTTGAACGCGATGAAGGCGCCAATGCTGACACCATCAGTACCGGTGGAACGCTGGCCTACCTCAGTCCAGGCGTGACGGTACCGCTCGGTAAAAAGGTCTCGCTGTACAGTTTCGTGCAGGTGCCGGTGTATCAAAACGTCAACGGCGTGCAGCTTGCTCCGCGCTATACGGCAACCATGGGGGCTCGCTACGCGTTCTAGTTCGCAGGCTGTCGGCGGTTCGCCGCCGACTTTCACCGGGTGACGGGTGAACACACCCTCCCGGTACTACCCTGAGCTTCTGATTCGAGACAAGGCGCATACAGCCGTGAACGGTCTCGAAAATGCCGAGTTGGTACACCACATATCCCACTGCCGAAGGTACTTGAAGATGTCTGCTCATTTCACCAAGAAAGCCTTGACTGCTGTAGCCCTGATTGCCTCTCTCGCGTCGATCAGCAATGCCTTTGCCCATGCTCACCTGAAAAGCGAAATACCTGCCGCCGACAGCAGCGTTACCGGGCCCAAAGAGCTGCGTTTGAACTTCTCCGAAGGCGTCGAAGCAAAGTTCACGAAAGTGACCATCACTGACGACGGGAAACCGGTTGCCATCAAAGGTATCGACACGGATCCGAACGACAAGAAACTGTTGATCGTTACCCCAGAACAGCCATTGAAGCCAGGATCGTACAAAGTCGAGTGGCATGCCGTTTCAGTCGACACCCACAAGAGCGAAGGCAGCTACACGTTCAAGATCACGGACTGATGATGTCGGGCGTCGGTGACATTCCCCGACGCCTCGTCACTGTATTTTGATTATCGGAAACCGACTGAGCCTGTTGTGCTGAGCCAATGAAGCCGAGGAAAACCTGATGTCCGCAAAAAGACTACTGCCATTGTTCGCGTTCTGTTGCAGCCTGGTTTGTCTGCCCGCATGGGCTATTGATGTAGGCGAGCACGCTCCGAACCTGACGGCAAAAACGCTAAATGGAGAGACGTTTGATTTGCAGAAACAGGCTGGTCAGGTGGTGATCGTGAATTTCTGGGCGTCTTGGTGCGAGCCGTGTCGTGAAGAAATGCCAGCTATGGAAACCTATTACCAGCAGCACAAAAGCGAAGGGCTAAAGATCATTGCGATCAGCATGGATGAGCCAGAAGACGACGCTATGGTGCACAAAGTCATGGCCCACTACAGCTATCCTGCGGTGTTCCAGCGCGACGCAGACTTCAAGGGGTTTGGCCGAATCTGGCGCATGCCGATGACTTACGTCATCGACAGACAAGGTGTGGTGCGCAAGGACGGCAGCGTAGGAGAACCGAAAATCGATCTGCCTTTGCTGGATAAACTCGTGACGCCATTACTGACAGCGCATTGAGTCTCTGCTCAGGTAAACGCATCTGTACGTTACAAAGCGAGAAGCCGGTTCAATCCCGGCACGGTCGCGCCACTGTATCTGGATCGCAGGCTTTGAGCCGAATGAGTCCAGGAGTCAGACCTCGCTTTGTGCTTTCCTCACTCCAAACGGGGCGCGTGTTCCCTAAAGGTAATGTCTGATGATTCTTCGTCTCGCTCAGATTTTCAGCGACTCCAACAACCAGGTACGAGCCAGGCTTTTTGGTATCTACGGCGTATTGATCGGTATTAACGTTCTTGCCTGGGTGTGGGCGCTAGTGGCTTTCCACGACCACCCGATATTGCTCGGCACCGCTCTGCTGGCCTATGGCTTCGGGCTCAGGCATGCGGTAGATGCTGACCATATTGCCGCTATCGACAACGTCACTCGCAAGCTGATGCAGGAAAAGAAACGTCCGGTCACCTTGGGTTTTTACTTCTCCCTCGGCCACTCTGCCGTTGTTGTGCTCGCCTCCATTGGTGTCGCCCTTGCCACCTCAGCGATGGAAGACAACTTTGAGGGCTATAGGGCGATGGGGGGCGTTATCAGTACCTCGGTTTCCGCCTTGTTTCTTTTCGTCATCGCGCTGATGAACCTGATTATTTTGAGGTCGATTTATAAGGCGTGGCGCCACGTCAGGCAGGGTGGAGCTTATGTCGAGGACGACTTTGACATGCTGTTGGCGGACCGTGGTTTTCTCGCAAGGATTTTTCGGCCATTGTTTCGCTTGATTACCCGCAGCTGGCACATGTTTCCCTTGGGCTTCCTGTTCGGATTGGGGTTCGATACCGCCACTGAAATAGCTCTGTTGGGAATCTCCGCTAGCCAGGCCTCCCAAGGATTGTCGCCATGGGCAATCATGGTGTTCCCGGTTCTTTTCAGCGCGGGCATGTCGCTGGTTGACACGCTGGACGGTCATCTGATGTTGGGCGCGTACGGCTGGGCTTATATGAAGCCGATTCGCAAGATCTACTACAACATGACGATCACTCTGGTATCGGTTGTGGTCGCCGTGGTGATCGGAAGTATTGAAGCGCTGGGTCTGATCTCGAACAAGCTGGCCATGCAGGGCCCGGTATGGGATGTGATCGGCAAGCTCAACGATAACTTTGGCATGCTCGGCTACATCATCATCGGTATCTTTATCGCCAGTTGGGCCATTTCGGTGATGTTCTACCGTATACAAGGGTTTGATGCGTTGGAAGTAAAGCGTTGAGTTCGAACAGTAAGTAATGCCTTAGAAATAAGGGACCCCCATTAGCCGGTCCTACGTCAAGACCCAAAGCAAGCCACTTTATGCGGGGCTTGAGGCAAAAAAGACGGAACATTTCCAAAATGTTTTCCGGAAACACCGCAGTTTTGTAGAGGACAAAAACGAACGCACACGAAACCGCGCCATAACCTTCACAGGCAATCCAGCACAGCAAACAATTTTGGGTTTTTCAGAAAAACTCACTGAGGACCAATGAGTTGCGTTATGGAGGCAACCCCACCAGCCACACCCCGGCACACAATGTCACCGCTGCGGCTGCTCCCTTCCAGGCCTGACCGGGTTCACGGTTGATCGTTGCGGGGGGACCGATGGGGTCACCATAACGACGTTCACCTGACGGCGAACGGCGCCATTGTACCGGTCTGGCGATAAGTTACAACCGTTGGTTTGGATTAAAAATCCGAGGAGGCTCAAGCACTTGTGTGGCGGGGGCTGGCGGGTGGATGGGGTTGTCCGGGTTGCATGGATTCCTGTGTGGCGTTTATAGTCCCGCCCGTCGCTGCACATCAGCGATGGGGTGTGGAAGCCCGGGACAAATCTAGATGCACCAGCTCTATATACGAATGCCGACGTGTTCTTGCGTCCGTGCATTGACGTTATGGTGGCTGTGCGCGGGGCACTTTCGGGTGCGCCGGGTTCCTAGATCCCCGGTCTTCCACACCTTCGCACAGCTGCCACCCTTTCATGTGGAAGTGAAATTTGGCAGCTCCATCAATTCTAGGGAGCTTCAACATGTTCAAAATCACACCTAACCCCCCTGCCCGTCTTTCTCTCCTCACTCATGCGTGCGGGAGGTGAAGCATGGATCGGTTTCTGCCTTTAACCAGTAACAATTCTGACCAGCCTGTGCTGCACATCGATACCGAGGCGCCGCTGGATTATCTGTTCGCCTGTGCTGATCGCAAGATCAGGATGGCGCGTTGTCTTTTGGAATGCACCGAGACGGTGGATGACGGCGATCTTCGTCATATGACCAATGTCGCCCGGCTGTTGTTGGTGGACGGCTGTGATGCGTTGAGCGTGGTGGAGAAGCATGTGTTTCGGCGGGTGCAGTCGGGAGGCGTTCCTGGCGGTTGATGCGGCGTGTCAGGTCTGCCGCCTTCGCGAACAAGTTCGCTCCCACCGAAATTGGAGCTAGCCGAAGATTGTGAGCCGACCGCCGATCACTTGTAGGAGCTGCCGAAGGCTGCGATAAGGTCGGGACGACCTTCATGGCGCTCAACCACGACGACCGGTTCCCAGTCGATCGCAGCCTTCGGCAGCTCCTACAGGGGGTATGTGTCCCAAGACATAGAGGCTGCACGGGATGTTGGTCAGCTGGAGACAGACGTGTACCCTGCCGTGACGTGACGCGTCCTTGGAGGGTTCAATCATGCGAACTGAATTGGTCTGTTATGAAGACCTGACGGACGATCAACGCCAGCAGGTGGAGCACATTGAAGTGCTGACCGCGCAGAAGGTGTTTTCCGGGGATATCCACAGTGCGCTGAGTACGCTGTTGGATAGACCTACCCCTGATATCAAAGGATTTGCCTTGCTTGCCGGTGGTGAGCCGGTGGGCTTTTTGCTGCTCAAGCGTGGGCTGGTTTTGCCTCCGTGGGCGGATAAGGATACCGCGACGTTGCATTCGTTGCAGATCGATCATCGGGTGCAGGGGCGTGGTTTGGGGAAAGACTGTTTGCAGGCTCTTCCGGCCATGGTGCGTTTGGTGTGGCCTGATATCGCGCAGTTGATGTTGTCGGTTGATGCGGATAATCAGGCGGCGCGGGGGCTTTATATTGCTCAGGGCTGGGTAGATACAGGTGAAGCGTATCGTGGGCGGATTGGCTATGAGCGGCGGTTGGTGTTGGATTTGAGGGGGTGAGGCTCGCCTACTGCGCCTGCAACACCTCGTCTGCCTTGCCGCCAGCCTGTTGGATGACGAGGTGGATGAAGTGCAATTTGGTGATGACCGCCGGTGACAGGACGAAGGGGTAGAAGTCCGGTTGGCCCATGCTCCGGGACAGTTCGTTGAGCATGCCGGCCAGTTCGATCCAGGCATTGACGAATGAGAGGAAAGCCGGGGCGCCGGGGTGTTGCGGGTCGTAGAGGGTTTCGAAGGGGAATGGCTGGTAGTCGAGGTCCATGTCCCGGGCGCTCATGCCGAAGCCCAGCGCGGTGTCGACCGCGTCCATCATGTGCAGGTAGTGGGCCCAGGTTTCGGCCCAGTCTTCCCACGGGTGCATGGTGGCGTAGGCGCTGACGAAGCCTTGTTGCCAGTCGGCCGGGGCGCCGTTCTGATAGTGGTGCTCAAGAGCATCGGCGTAACTGGCGCGCTCGTCGCCGAACAGGTCGCGAAAACCATCCTGCCAGTCGCTGTTGGCGATCAGGCGATCCCAATAATAGTGGCCCACTTCATGGCGAAAATGCCCGAGCAAGGTGCGATACGGTTCGTGCATCTGCACCCGAATGGTTTCGCGGTGGGCGTCGTCGGCTTCTGCGATGTCGAGGGTGATCAGGCCGTTGGCGTGGCCGGTGGTGGGCAGCTTGCCTTTCAGGTCGATGCCGACGAAATCGAAGGCCAGGCCGGTGTCTTCGTCCTGGTCTTTCGCAATGACCTGCAAACCCAGCGCTATCAATTGCGCAACCAGGCGCCGTTTGGCGGTTTCGACCTTGCACCAGCGGGCGGCGTTTTCCGGGATCGAGAGGTCGGGGATGGTTCGGTTAAGGCTGCACGCAACGCAGAACTCGCCGGTGTTGAGCGCCGGGAACAGCCAGTTGCAGGCGGCGGGTGTGTCGAGGTTGGCGCAGCGCCGGTAAAGCCCCGCCTCGGGCTTGTCGGTCAGGCGCCAGAGGTCGGCCTGCGGCCCCGGCTCCAGAGCGGCCAGCCCGCCCTGCTGCGGCAGGTAGCCCAATGCGGCCGAGCAGGCCAGGCATTGGGTGTTGGCGAAGAAGATCGACTGTCCGCAGTGGCACTGCCAGACCTTGCTGTTGCGCTTGGCCTCCCCCACGAACGGCGCGGCGATGCGGGAGCTGAGTTGTTCGAAGAAGCGGTACATGACGATCTCCTTGTGGCGTGCTTGCAAGACAAATGTAGGAGCTGCCAAAGGCTGCGATAGGCCGGGGTCGCGCTCGACAGGGACGACCTTCATTCGATTCGACAGCGGCGACCGGTTCCCGCTCGATCGCAGCCTTCGGCAGCTCCTACAAGATCGAAATCAGTTCACTTCAATATTGTGCTTCTTCAAAAACACCACAAACGCTTCTTCATCCAGCACTTTCAGGCCCAGTTCGTTGGCTTTGGTCAGTTTCGACCCTGCGCCGGGGCCGGCGACGATGGTGTGGGTTTTCGCTGATACGGAGCCGGAGACTTTGGCGCCGAGGCTTTCGAGTTTTTCCTTGGCGATGTCGCGGCTCATCAGTTCCAGCGAGCCGGTCAGGACCCAGGTTTGCCCGGCCAGTGGCAGGCCTTCGACGACTTTTTTCTCGCTCTGCCAATGCATGCCGAAGTCTTTCAGCTGCGCTTCGATCTGCAGCGCGCGCTCGGCGTGTTCCTTGATGTCGAAGAAGTCACGCACGGCTTTGGCCTGTTTCTCGGCCAGCGCCTGACGCATGTCCAGCCAGTCGGCATCGATGATGCCTTGCAGCGAACCGAACTTATCGGCCAGCTTCTGCGCCGCACCCGGCCCGACCGCAGGAATGTGCAGTTTATCGATCATGCCGCCCAGGGTGGCGCTGGCGGCGAACTCCGCGCCCAGATCGCCCTGATCCTGCAATTCCAGACCGCGTTCCAGCAGTTGTTCGATGACCGTGATGTTGTGGTCATCCTTGAAGAAGCTGTGGATCTCGTAGGCGACTTCCAGGCCGACATCCGGCAAATACGTCAGCACTTCCGGCAGCGCCTGCTTGACGCGCTCAAGCGAGGCCAGCGAACGCGCCAGCACCTTGGCCGTCTCTTCGCCGACATCGGGAATGCCCAAGGCATAGATAAAGCGCGCCAGGGTCGGTCGCTTGCTGTCGAGGATGGCCTTGAGCAGTTTGTTGCTGGAGACCTCGGCAAACCCTTCAAGGTCGACGATTTGCTCGAACTTGAGGGTGTAGAGGTCCGCCGGGGACGCCACCAGCCCTTCATCCACCAGCTGCTCGACGCTCTTGTCGCCCAGCCCTTCGATGTCCATGGCACGACGGGACACGTAGTGGATGATCGCCTGCTTGAGCTGGGCGCCACAGGCCAGCCGTCCGACGCAGCGGTACACCGCGCCTTCGCTGATGGTTTCCTTGCCCTTGCTGCGCTTGATCAGTTGCGTGCGCTCGACGTGGGAACCGCAGACCGGGCAGTTTTCCGGGATCTGCACCGGGCGGGCATTTTCCGGGCGGCGTTCGCTGACGACCTGCACCACTTGTGGAATAACGTCACCGGCACGGCGGATGATCACGGTATCGCCGATCATCAAGCCCAGCCGCGCAACTTCGTCCATGTTGTGCAGGGTGGCATTGGCTACGGTGACGCCTGCGACCTTGACCGGCTTCAGACGCGCGACCGGAGTGACCGCGCCCGTGCGGCCGACCTGGAATTCCACGTCCAGCAGTTCGGTGAGTTCTTCCATGGCCGGGAATTTGTGGGCGATGGCCCAGCGCGGTTCGCGGGCGCGAAAACCCAGTTCGCGCTGGGACGCCAGGTTGTTGACCTTGAACACCACGCCGTCGATTTCATAAGGCAGCGACAGGCGCCGCTCGCCAATGTCGCGGTAGTACTCCAGGCATTCGCCGATGCCGTTGGCCAGTTTCAGCTCGCGGCTGACCGGCATGCCCCACTGCTTGAGCTGTTGCAGGTTGCCAATATGGGTGTCGGCGAACTCTTCCGAGACCTGGCCCAGGCCATAGCAGCAGAATTCCAGCGGACGGTTGGCGGTGATCTTCGAATCCAGCTGACGCAGGCTGCCGGCCGCCGCGTTGCGTGGGTTGGCGAAGGTTTTGCCGCCGACTTCCAGTTGGCTGGCATTGAGCCGTTCGAAGCCGGCTTTGGACATGAACACTTCGCCACGCACCTCCAGCACTTGCGGCCAGCCGCTGCCGTGGAGCTTGAGCGGGATGTTACGCACGGTACGCACGTTGACGCTGATGTCTTCGCCGGTGGTGCCATCGCCACGGGTGGCACCACGGACCAGCGCGCCGTCGCGGTACAACAGGCTGACCGCCAGGCCATCGAGTTTCGGTTCGCAGCTGTACTGCACCTGTGCGCCGTCGCCGAACAGGTCGCCCACTGGCAGGTCCAGACCTTCGACGACACGGCGATCGAATTCGCGCATGTCGTTTTCTTCGAAGGCGTTGCCGAGGCTGAGCATGGGGATTTCGTGACGCACCTGGGTGAACGCCGACAGCGCTGCGCTACCGACCCGCTGAGTCGGCGAGTCCGGGGTCACCAGATGCGGGTTCTCGGCTTCCAGCGCTTTGAGTTCGTGGAACAGGCGATCGTACTCGACGTCTGGGATACTCGGCTCATCGAGGACGTGGTAGCGGTAGTTGTGCTGATCCAGTTCTGCACGCAGTTCCAGGATGCGGGTGTCGGCGGCGGTCATACGTGTGTTCTCTCGAAAAGCAAAAGAGCAGCCGAAGCTGCTCAATGTTGGTTCGGCTTGGTGGGGCCTTTCAGGCCCATCGCAGCCTTCGGCAGCTCCTACAGGAAAATCGCAGCCCCATTGTAGGAGCTGCCGAAGGCTGCGATGCGCGAAGCGCTTAGCGGCGCTGGGTCAATGCGCGACGTTCGAATTCGACGATACGCTGGCGGTAGTGCTCGATGGTTTGCGCGGTCATGACGCTGCGCTGGTCATCTTTCAATTCGCCGTTGAGTTCGTGGGCCAGTTTGCGAGCTGCAGCCACCATGACGTCGAACGCTTGTTTCGGATGACGCGGGCCCGGCAAGCCGAGGAAGAAGCTCACGGCGCGGGTGCTGAAGTGGTCGATGTCATCGAGATCGAACACACCCGGCTTGACCGCGTTGGCCATGGAGAACAGTACTTCACCGTTGCCTGCCATGCTTTCGTGGCGATGGAAAATGTCCATCTCGCCGAAACGCAAACCGCTTTCCAAAATGTTCTGCAACAACGCCGGGCCTTTGAAGCCGCTTTCGTCACGGCAGATCACGCTGATCACCAGCACTTCTTCAACCGGTGGCAGATCTTCGGTACGGCGCGCCGTATCGTCTGAACGTCGACCTGCCTTGTTCTCGTCCGGGAAATCGTCATCACGACCGGTGAACAGGCTTGGCCCGTCCAGATCGAGGCTGAGATTAAGATCGCCCTGATGCGGCTCGTCCTTGCGTTTGCGCTTGGCATCACGCGGGGCAATGTTCACCGACGGCAGGTCGTGCTCGTCCAGTTGCGGCTCTTTCTGGTTATCCAGCACGCGCGGCGGCCCCAGCACTTCGGCGGAGGTGTGCTCCTCGTCATCCGGCACGTTTGAGAAACTTCGGTCCAGCCTGAATTTCAATTTTCCTTTGCCGCCGCGCATCCGGCGCCAGCCATCAAAAAGAATACCGGCAATGACAATAATGCCGATGACGATCAGCCACTCGCGCAGACCGATTTCCATGTAATCCAGTGCCTCTAATAAAAATGCTGAAAAATAAGGGCCGAAACCCCTTTAAAACGTGGCGCCAACTCTATGTTCTGACAGGCGTTTTACCCACGCGAAAAGAAAAAGTGGTCATTAAACTAGCACGACCATAGCTAACTTTACACCGTCTGTTGCATCGGGTTGACCGTCGCAAAGGGCTCAGCGCGCAACAGTAGCCATCAAAAAGCCATTTCCCGTGCGGCACAAGGCCTGCACTAGGCATCCACCATCGCCATCGCTTCCTCCACGTCTACGGCAACCAGTCGCGAGCATCCTGGCTCGTGCATGGTCACACCCATCAATTGGTCAGCCATCTCCATGGCAATTTTATTGTGGGTGATGTAGATAAATTGCACCGTCTGCGACATCTCCTTCACGAGTCGGGCGTAGCGTCCTACGTTAGCGTCATCCAGCGGTGCGTCAACTTCGTCGAGCATGCAAAACGGCGCCGGGTTCAATTTGAAAATGGCAAACACCAGTGCCAAAGCCGTCAGGGCTTTTTCGCCACCGGAGAGCAAATGGATGGTGCTGTTCTTCTTGCCCGGTGGACGCGCCATGATTGTCACCCCTGTATCGAGTAGATCTTCGCCCGTCAGTTCCAAATAAGCGCTGCCGCCACCGAAAACTTTTGGGAAAAGAGCCTGTAAACCGCTATTTATCTGATCGAAGGTCTCTTTGAAACGATTGCGGGTTTCTTTGTCGATCTTGCGGATAACGTTTTCCAGGGTGTCCAGCGCTTCCACCAGATCGGCATTCTGCGCATCCAGATAGCGTTTGCGTTCGGATTGCTGCTGATATTCGTCGATGGCCGCGAGGTTGATCGCGCCGAGGCGTTGAATACGCCCGGCAATGCGCTCCAACTCTTCTTCAGCGTCCTTTTCGTTGGCTTCGCTGGTCAGCGTAGCGAGCACGCCGTGCAGGTCGTAGCCGTCTTCAAGTAGCTGGTCCTGCAAGGTTTTGCGCCGCACGGTGAGCGACTGCCATTCCATGCGTTGTTGCTCAAGCTGGCCGCGCAGCAGTTGCGATTGCTGCTCGGCCTGGCTCCGGCGTTTCTCGACATCGCGCAATTCGCGGTCAGCGTCTTCCAGCGCCATCTTGGCCTGACGCATCTCGTCATCGACCGCCATGCGTTTTTCCAGCAATTCTTCGAGCTTGAGACGCAGTTCTTCCAGCGGCGCTTCGCCCTCTTCCAGATTGAGGTTCAGCTGTTCGCGTTTTTCGTTGAGGCGCTCGGACTGCAGTTCCAGCCGCTCAAGGGCCTGACGGGTGGAATCGTGCTGCGCCTTGAGCGAGCCCAGACGCACCGCCAATTGATGCGCATGGTCCTTGTGCTGACGGGCTTCCTGGCGCACCCGGTCGAGGCGTTCGCGCAGGCTGTCGCGTTGGGCCAGGAGCAATTCGCGTTGTTCGGTGTCGATGGCCATGCTGTCCAGCGCGTCCTGCAATTGCAGGCGGGACTCGCCAAGCTGTTCGTGTTCGATGGCACGCTGCTCGCCCAACTCACCCAGCTCTTCGTCCAGACGCTTGCGGCGCAAGGTCAGTTGCTCGACCTTGGCTTTGCTGGCAGACAGCTGGGCCTTGAGTTCGCCTTGCTGGCGCGCTTCGTCTTGCAAGCGGCGACGCAGTTGCTCGCGGGCGTCTTCCTGTTGCAGTTGTTGTTCGCGCAGGGTGATGAGTTGCTCTTCAAGGGCAGCCAGGGTGGCTTCGCGCTCGTCGCGCTCCAGGCCCAGACGCTGCAATTCCTGACCACGGGCCAGCACACCGCTTTCCGCTGCACTGGCACGGCGCACGCGTAAAAAGTGCCTACCGACCCAATAACCGTCGCGGCTGATCAGGCTCTGCCCTGCCCCCAGCTGACCGCGCAAGGCCAGGGCGTCTTCAAGGGTCTCTACCGGCCTGACCTGACCCAGCCAGGCCGACAGATCGACCGACGCCTCAACCTTGTCCAGCAAGCTGCCGGGAATGCGCGCGGCCTCGGCCGACGGGCTGATCAAGCGCAGATCGCCCTGCGCGAAACCGGCCAGATCCAACCCGGCGAAGTCATCCACCAGCACCGCTTGCAGGTCGGCGCCGAGGACGGTTTCCACCGCCAGCTCCCAACCCGATTCGACCCGCAGCCCTTCAGCCAGACGCGGGCGCTCGGCCAGTTGTTGCTCACGCAGCCACTCCGCGGTGCCGGTGCCGGGATCGAGTGCCGCTTGTTGCAGGGCTTCCAGCGAGGCCAGTCGACCGTTCAAGCGTTGCAGCTCGCCCTGGGCCTGTTGCTGCGCCTGATTGGCCTGATGCAGCTCGCTGCGCAGTTGCTCCAGGCGCTCGACCAACTGTTCTTCACTGGCGTGCAGTTCTTCCAGGGTCATTTCGCGGGTGGCGAGTTCTTCGCTGAGTTCCAGGATCGCGGCGTCTTCCGGGTCGGCGGCGAGCAGTTGGCGCTCCTCGCCCAGACGCCGTTGCCGTTCGCCCAGACGCTCCATGCTGCTTTCCAGCTGCTGGATCCGCGACTGCTGCACTTCAGACTGACGGCGCGGCTCGGCGGATTGCAGGTTGAAGGCGTCCCATTTTTCCTGCCAGCCGTGCATGGTGCTTTCAGAGTCTTCCAGCGCGGCGGCGGACTCTTCGGCGGCGGCGCTGGTGATTTCCTGTTCCGGCCCGAGCATTTCCAGCTCTTCGCCGAGGGTCGCGAGCAAGGTGCGGTCGTGACCCAGATGCGATTCGGTTTCCTGCCGCGAACGTTCGGCTTCACGCAGGTCGTCCTGCAACTGGCGCAGACGTTGCTGACCGTGCTGGATGCTTTGCTCGATACGGGCGATGTCGCCGCCCACGGAGTAGAAACGCCCCTGCACCAGGTTGAAGCGCTCGGACAGGTCGTGATGACCGTCGCGCAGGCGTTCGATACCGGCGTCGGCGTTGCGTTGCTCAGCCACCAGCGCTTCGAAACCGACCTCCTGAGTGCCGATCACTGCTTCGCGCTGGCCGACTTGCTCATTCAACGCCTGCCAGCGCAGGGCCGACAGTTGCGCCTTGAGCTG
Source organism: Pseudomonas sp. ASL3 (assembly GCF_056680425.1). Taxonomy (NCBI): domain Bacteria; kingdom Pseudomonadati; phylum Pseudomonadota; class Gammaproteobacteria; order Pseudomonadales; family Pseudomonadaceae; genus Pseudomonas; species Pseudomonas sp. ASL3. The sequence continues at coordinate 3,543,426 of NZ_CM155281.1, forward strand.
ACGCTCTTCGCCTTTGTATTCCTGATACTTCTCGGCGGCCTGAGCCTGACGATGCAGACGGTCGAGCTGGCGCTCCAGTTCGTCGCGCAGGTCAGTCAGTCGGGCAAGGTTTTCATGGGTGCGACGGATGCGGTTTTCGGTCTCGCGCCGACGTTCTTTGTACTTGGAGATACCCGCGGCTTCTTCGATAAAGTTGCGCAGGTCTTCGGGCTTGGATTCGATCAGCTTGGAGATCATCCCCTGCTCGATGATCGAGTAGCTGCGCGGGCCCAGGCCGGTGCCGAGGAAGATGTCGGTGATGTCACGACGACGGCATTTGGTGCCGTTGAGGTAATAGCTGGTCTGGCTGTCGCGGGTCACTTTGCGGCGAATGGAAATTTCCGCGTAACTGGCGTATTCGCCGAGCAGGGTGCCATCAGAGTTGTCGAACACCAGCTCGATGCTGGCCTGACTGACCGGCTTGCGGCTGGTGGAGCCGTTGAAGATGACGTCGGTCATCGACTCGCCGCGCAGGTTCTTCGCCGAGCTTTCGCCCATCACCCAACGCACGGCGTCGATGATGTTGGACTTGCCGCAGCCGTTAGGGCCCACGACCGCCGCCATGTTGCTCGGGAAGTTGACGGTGGTCGGGTCGACGAACGACTTGAACCCGGCCAGCCTGATGCACTTGAGCCGCATGGGCTTAGCCTGCCGCCAGGGCAGACAATACCAACTGGCAACTGCGCTCGGTGTAGCGGTTCAGTACGACACGAATCTGCACAGGGTCGCGCGCCTTCACTGCGTCGAGCAATTGCTCGAACAGGGTCAGGTATTCGCTCATTTCCGCCTTGCGTTGGTCCAGTGCCAGGTAATAGGCACGGCTCATGGACGGTTGCAGGTTTTCGACGGTTTCTTGCAGGTACGGGTTGTTGGCGAACGGATAAGCGGCACGCATCACGTTGAAGCTGTCTTCAACGAAGGTCTTCACGTCCTGACCGTTGTAACTAACGAGCAGGCGCTGCTGAATCTGCACAAACGGCGCAAGATCAGTCTGAGCTTCCCAACGATTGGCCACGGAAATGGCGAGCAGGATGTACAGCTCGCTCATCAGCGTGCACAGGCTTTCGACGTTGTGCGCGGTGAGTTCGGTGACCTGGGCACCACGGCGCGGCAGGATGACGACCAGGTGGCGGCGTTCAAGAATCAACAAGGCTTCACGCACCGAACCGCGGCTGACGTTCAGTGATGTAGTGACTTTTTGCTCTTGAATGCGCTCCCCGGGCTTGAGTTCGCCACGGATGATCCGTTCTGCGAGGTGGTGAGCGATTTGCTCGGCGAGGCTATCCGGCGCCTTGAACGTCATGGTTTTCCTTCAACTTCAGCTAAATCATACAAGCCGCGCAGTGTATCGCACGGCGCGGGGCCATCGGAGTGGAATCTGGCACGAAATAAGCAATTCTTTGAGTAATGGTCAGTGATTTTGTTGCTGATCCGGCACACCGTTAATCGGCAAAACCGGGAAAAGTTAATTTTCCTGACTTAAAGGTCAGATATTTATTGACCGAAAAGTCAGAGCTGATAAATTTAGCTCATAGTCGATTACAAAAATAACGTGCAGAGAGGCCTTCCGTGATCCAATTCTTACTCAACCAGGAGCTGCGAACCGAGCACGCCCTGGACCCGAATCTGACCGTGCTCAATTATCTACGCGAGCATCTGGGCAAACCCGGTACTAAAGAAGGCTGTGCCAGCGGCGATTGTGGCGCCTGCACCGTGGTGGTCGGCGAATTGAACATCGACAGCGAAGGCCGCGAGCAATTGCGCTATCGCAGCCTCAATTCCTGCCTGACCTTCGTCGCCTCACTGCACGGCAAACAATTGATCAGTGTCGAAGACCTCAAGCACCAGGGCCAACTGCACAGCGTGCAAAAGGCCATGGTCGAGTGTCACGGTTCGCAATGCGGCTTCTGCACCCCCGGCTTCGTCATGTCGCTGTTCGCCTTGCAGAAGAACAGCAGCGAAGCGAATGCCCATCAAGCCCACGAAGCGCTGGCCGGCAACCTGTGCCGCTGCACCGGCTATCGCCCGATCCTTGCCGCCGCCGAACAAGCCTGCACTCAACGCCAGCCGGATCAATTCGATCAACGTCAGGCCGAAACCATCACGCGCTTGCGCGCCATCGCCCCGAAAGAAACCGGCGAACTCAACAGCGGCGACAAACGCTGCCTGGTGCCGCTGACCGTAAGCGATCTGGCTGAACTGTATGACGCGTATCCGCAAGCGCGCTTGCTGGCGGGCGGTACCGATCTGGCGTTGGAAGTCACCCAGTTCCATCGCCCGCTGCCGGTGATGATCTACGTCGGCAATGTCGCTGAAATGAAACGCGTCGAGGTCTTCGACGACCGTCTGGAAATCGGCGCCGCGACCTCGCTGACCGATTGCTACGCGGCATTGACCGCTGAATACCCGGACTTCGGCGAACTGTTGCAGCGTTTCGCCTCGTTGCAGATCCGTAATCAGGGCACCCTCGGTGGCAATATCGGCAACGCCTCGCCCATCGGTGACTCGCCGCCCCTGCTGATCGCCCTCGGCGCGCAGATCGTGCTGCGCAAAGGCGAGACTCGCCGCACCCTGGCGCTTGAGGATTACTTCATCGATTACCGGGTGACGGCCCGCCAGGAAAGCGAATTCATCGAGAAAATCATCGTGCCTCGGGCCAACGCCCGGCAGGTGTTCCGCGCCTACAAAGTGTCGAAACGCCTGGATGACGATATTTCTGCGGTGTGTGCAGCGTTCCGGCTGCAGGTCGAAAACGGCGCCATCGTCGAAGCGCGTGTCGCCTTTGGCGGCATGGCGGCGATCCCGAAACGGGCTGCTGCCTGCGAACAAGCGCTAATCGGTGCCCCCTGGACCTCGGCCACGATGGAGCGCGCCTGCGCTGCGCTGGCTGACGACTTCACCCCGCTGTCGGACTTCCGCGCAAGTAAGGAATACCGCCTACTCAGCGCACAGAACCTGCTGCGTAAATACTTCATCGAGCTGCAAACGCCACACATCGAAACGCGGGTGACCTCTTATGTCTAATCATGCTCCCGAAAAAACCCAAGCCGAGATGACCGTGCTGTTTCAGCAGGATCTGACCACGGGTGTAGGTCGCAGCGTCAAACACGACAGCGCCGACAAGCATGTGTCCGGCGAAGCGGTGTATATCGATGACCGCCTGGAATTCCCTAATCAGCTGCATGTGTATGCACGCCTGTCCGACCGCGCCCACGCGCGGATCATCAGTGTCGACACCGCACCGTGCTACGCCTTCGAGGGCGTGCGTATCGCGATCACCCATGAAGATATTCCCGGTCTCAAGGACATTGGCCCGCTGATGCCTGGCGACCCATTGTTGGCCATCGACAAGGTCGAATTTGTTGGCCAACCCGTGGTCGCTGTCGCCGCACGGGATCTGGAAACCGCGCGCCAGGCAGCGATGGCCGCGATCATCGAATACGAGGATCTGGAACCGGTATTGGATGTCGTCGAAGCCTTCCGCAACAAGCACTTTGTGCTCGACAGCCACACCCACAAACGCGGTGATTCCGTCGGTGCGTTGGCCAGTGCCGAACATCGTCTGCAAGGCAATTTGCACATCGGCGGGCAGGAACACTTTTATCTGGAAACCCAGATTTCGTCGGTGATGCCCACCGAAGACGGCGGCATGATTGTTTACTGCTCGACGCAGAACCCCACCGAAGTGCAAAAGCTGGTGGCCGAAGTGCTCGGCGTATCGATGAACAAGATCGTGGTCGACATGCGCCGGATGGGCGGCGGTTTTGGCGGCAAGGAAACCCAGGCGGCCAGCCCTGCGTGCCTGTGCGCGGTGGTGGCGCACCTGACCGGACAGCCGACCAAGATGCGTCTGCCACGGGTCGAAGACATGCTGATGACCGGCAAGCGCCATCCCTTCTATATCGAGTACGACGTCGGCTTCGATAACACCGGCCGTCTGCACGGGATTCAGCTGGAGCTGGCCGGTAACTGCGGCTGCTCGCCGGACTTGTCCAACTCCATCGTCGACCGAGCGATGTTCCATGCCGACAACTCGTACTACCTCGGCGATGCCACCATCAATGGCCATCGCTGCAAGACCAACACCGCCTCGAACACCGCCTATCGCGGCTTCGGCGGCCCGCAAGGCATGGTCGCCATCGAAGAAGTGATGGACAACATCGCCCGCTACCTCGGCAAAGATCCGCTGGACGTGCGCAAGGTCAACTACTACGGCAAGACCGAGCGCAACGTCACCCACTACTACCAGACCGTCGAGCACAACATGCTCGAGGAAATGACTGCCGAACTGGAAGAAAGCAGCCAATACGCCGAACGGCGTAAATCGATTCGCGCCTACAACGCCCACAGTCCGGTGCTGAAAAAAGGCCTGGCGCTGACCCCGGTGAAGTTCGGCATTTCCTTCACCGCCAGCTTCCTCAATCAGGCCGGTGCGCTGATTCATATCTACACCGATGGCAGCATCCACCTGAACCATGGCGGCACCGAGATGGGCCAGGGCCTGAACATCAAGGTCGCGCAGGTGGTGGCCGAGGTGTTCCAGGTCGATATCGACCGGATCCAGATCACCGCGACCAATACCGACAAAGTGCCGAACACGTCGCCGACCGCAGCTTCCAGCGGTGCCGACCTGAACGGCAAGGCGGCACAGAATGCTGCTGAAATCCTCAAGCAGCGTTTGGTGGAGTTCGCCGCCAAACACTACAAGGTCAGCGAAGACCAGGTGCAGTTCCGCAACGGCCATGTGCGGGTGGGCGAGTTGGTCCTGTCGTTCGAATCCCTGGCGCAACAGGCGTGGGTCGGTCAGGTGTCGCTGTCGAGTACCGGCTATTACAAGACACCGAAGATCTACTACGACCGCAGCCAGGCGCGCGGCCACCCCTTCTACTACTTCGCTTACGGCGCGGCCTGCGTCGAAGTGATCGTCGATACCCTGACCGGCGAATACAAGATGCTGCGCACCGACATCCTGCATGACGTCGGTGCCTCGCTGAACCCGGCCATCGATATGGGCCAGGTCGAAGGCGGCTTCATTCAGGGCATGGGCTGGTTGACCATGGAAGAGCTGGTGTGGAACGCCAAAGGCAAATTGATGACCAACGGCCCGGCCAGCTACAAGATCCCGGCGGTCTGCGACATGCCGCTGGACCTGCGGGTCAAGCTGGTGGAGAACCGCAAGAACCCGGAAGACACGGTGTTCCATTCCAAGGCCGTGGGCGAACCGCCGTTCATGCTCGGCATCGCTGCCTGGTGCGCGATCAAGGACGCGGTGGCCAGTGTCGGTGATTACAAACATCAGCCGAAGATCGATGCGCCTGCGACTCCGGAACGGGTGCTGTGGGGCTGTGAGCAGATGCGTAAGTTGAACAGTGCGACTGCTGCGGTCGGGCTCGACGCCGAATCGTTCGCAGGCAAGCCTGCTCCCACAGTGGTTTAGCGGAGGATCGCACATGAACAACTGGATCAGCGCTCTCGCCGAGCTGCAAAACCGAGGCGAACCCTGCGTGCTGGTGACCATCATCGACGAGCGCGGTTCGACGCCGCGCAATGCCGGTTCGAAGATGGTGGTCTGTGCCGAGCGTATCTTCGACACCGTCGGTGGCGGACATCTGGAATACAAAGCCATGGAAATCGCTCGCGAAATGCTCGCCAGCGGCAGTCAGGACACACGTCTGGAGCGCTTCACCCTGGGTGCCAGCCTCGGCCAGTGCTGCGGCGGCGTTAACGTGCTGTTGTTCGAACCCATGGGCCAGCCTCAGGCGCAGATTGCGGTGTTCGGTGCGGGCCATGTCGGCCGCGCACTGGTGCCGCTGCTCGCCAGCCTGCCCTGCCGGGTGCGCTGGATCGATTCGCGCGAACAGGAATTCCCCGCGCTGATCCCCGACGGCGTCACGCGGATCGTCAACGAAGAACCAGTCGATGAAGTCGAGGAATTACCCAAGGGCAGTTATTGCATCGTCATGACCCACAACCATCAGTTGGACCTGGAGCTGACGGCGGCGATTCTCAAACGCAACGAGTTCACCTACTTCGGCTTGATCGGCTCGAAGACCAAACGGGTCAAATTCGAGCATCGCCTGCGTGAACGCGGCTTCGACGCCGCGCTGGTGCAACGCATGCGCTGCCCCATGGGCCTGGCCGAAGTCAAAGGCAAATTGCCCATCGAGATCGCTGTGTCCATCGCCGCCGAAGTGATCGCCACCTACAACGCCAACTTCGGCCAGCACAGCAGTAACGCTGAACCTATCGCCCAACTGCTGCCGGTCTCGCGCCGCAGCCAAGCACAATGAGATTTTTATGACGTTTTCCAGTAACAAGAAAGCCTACCGCGCCGCCATCCTGCACAGCATCGCCGATCCTGCTGAAGTGGTGATCGAAGCCTCGTACGAGTATTTCCCGGACGGTTTGCTGGTGGTCGAAGACGGCAAAATCACGGCGCTCGGCCATGCTGCCGACTTGCTGGGCAAGCTCGGCAGCGATGTCGAGGTGACCGAATACCCTGACGCGCTGATCACTCCCGGTTTCATCGACACCCATATCCATTTGCCGCAGACCGGCATGGTGGGCTCCTACGGCGAGCAGTTGCTGGATTGGCTGAACACCTACGTGTTCCCCTGCGAAAAGCAGTTTGCCGATCCGGCCCATTCGGCTGAAGTCGCGGACATTTTCCTCAAGGAATTGCTGCGTAACGGCACCACCACGGCGCTGGTATTTGGCAGCGTGCACAAGGAATCGGTGGAGGCGTTTTTCGCCGCGGCCGAGAAGCTCGACCTGCGCATGATCGCCGGCAAGGTGATGATGGATCGCCACGCGCCGGATTACCTGACCGACACCGCTGAATCCAGTTATGTCGACAGCAAGGCGCTGATCGAACGCTGGCATGGCAAGGGTCGCCTGCACTATGCGGTGACGCCACGCTTCGCCCCGACCAGTACCCCGGAACAGCTGACATTGGCCGGGCAATTGCTGAGCGAGTACCCCGATGTGTATATGCAGACCCACATCAGCGAGAACCTGAAAGAAGTCGAATGGGTCAAGGAACTGTTCCCGGATCGCAGCAATTACCTCGACGTTTACGATCACTTCAAGTTGCTCGGCGAGCGCTCGGTCTTCGCCCATGGTGTGCACCTGTGCGACGCCGAATGTGCGCGATTGGCAGAGACCGGTTCAGCTGTGGCGTTCTGCCCGACGTCGAACCTGTTTCTGGGCAGCGGGCTGTTCAATCTGCCGATGGCCGAGAAACACAAACTCAATATCGGTTTGGGCACCGACGTCGGGGCTGGCACCAGTTTTTCGATCCTGCACACGCTGAACGAAGCGTACAAAGTGATGCAGTTGCAGGGGGCGAAGCTGAGTCCGTTCAAGTCGCTGTACCTGGCGACATTGGGTGGCGCGCGGGCATTGCGTCTGGAAGAAAAAATCGGCAGCCTGCACCCCGGCAACGAGGCGGACTTCCTGGTCCTCGACTACAACGCCACCCCGCTCCTCGCCTATCGCCTGAAACAGGCCAAAGACATCGAAGAGACGTTGTTCGTATTGACCACGCTAGGGGATGACCGGACCGTGCTGGAGACGTATTCGGCGGGGCAGTTGGTGCATCGGCGCGGGTGATAAGGCCGGCACGCAGCAACCTCGGTCAAATGTAGGAGCGCGCTTGCCCGCGATGGACTGCGCAGCAGTCCCACAAAGGCTGAGCACAGTTTTACTGACGGAACCGAGTTTGCTGATTTGGGACCGCTTCGCGGTCCATCGCGGGCAAGCGCGCTCCTACAGGAATTTTGTGTCTACGGTTCAAACCGCCGGACTGCGCCCCGGCTTTTTCTTGGTGTGCAGCAGGTGCGAGAACACCGCGTGCAAGTCATCCGACGCGCTGTCTTCGTCGAGGTTGAGTTTGCTGTCGATGTGGTCCATGTGGTGCATCATCAGGCTCACCGCCAGCTCGGCGTCACGGGCTTCGATGGCGTCGATCAGCTGGGTGTGCTCATCGTAGGAACAGTGCGAGCGATTGCCGCTTTCGTACTGGGCGATGATCAATGAAGTCTGCGACACCAGGCTGCGCTGGAAGCTGATCAGCGGCGCGTTCTTCGCGGCCACCGCCAGCTTGAGGTGAAACTCGCCCGACAAGCGAATCCCGGCCCCCCGATCCCCATGAGAAAAACTGTCGCGCTCGTCGCTGACCATTTGGCGCAGCTCGGCGAGCTGCTCAGGCGTGGCGTGTTCGACCGCCAGTTCGGTAATGGCTTTCTCCACCATGCGTCGCGCAAAGAACACCTGACGGGCTTCCTCGACACTTGGGCTGGCAACCACCGCGCCACGGTTGGGCCGCAGCAGCACGACCCCTTCATGGGCCAGGCGTGACAAGGCTCGGCGAATGATCGTGCGACTGACCCCGAAAATTTCCCCCAGGGCTTCCTCGCTCAGTTTGGTACCGGGCGCCAGACGCTGTTCGAGAATCGCCTCGAAAATATGCGCGTAGACAATATCGTCCTGCGTTCCGATGCGGCCGGCCTTGACGGTTCGCGGCTGTTTCTTGAGGGGCAACTGTTCGTTCATGGGCGCTCGTGGGATGTCACAGAAAAGTACTGACACATTGTACACAGTGCATGGGTTGTGAATAGGTGGAACCTTGACTGCGGCGTTATGCACACAATTACGCTTATTTACAAAACAAATTAAAAAACATTATTTGCTTTTTTTGTATACAAAAGCATAATCCGTTGCGTGCGAGTTCCTGACTTAATGGTCAGAAAAGACATTTCCTCGCACCGCCTCACTGCGCCAACACTGGCGCGGGAAAAAACAATAAAAGTCTTGAGGAGTACCCGCTGTGGAAAGTCGCAAATCCGAAGCAACGTTGCTGGATCTCACACCGCCGCGAATAGGCCTGCTCGAACGCGTGTTCAAGCTCAGCCTGCACCGCACGACCGTGAAAACAGAAGTACTGGCCGGACTGACTACGTTCATCACCATGGCGTACATCATTTTCGTCAACCCGAACATCATGGCCGACGCCGGCATCGATCACGGTGCGGCCTTCGTCGCCACCTGCATCGCCGCCGCACTCGGTTGCCTGTTGATGGGGCTGTACGCCAACTGGCCGGTGGGTCTGGCGCCGGGCATGGGCCTGAACGCCTTCTTCACCTACACCGTGGTCGGCACCATGGGCTACAGCTGGCAGACCGCGCTGGGCGCGGTGTTCATTTCCGGGCTGATTTTCATGGTGCTGACCCTGTCACGCATCCGTGAATGGCTGCTCAACAGCATCCCGGTCAGCCTGCGTTTTGCCATGGGCGCCGGGGTGGGATTGTTCCTCGGGATCATCGGCCTCAAGACAGCAGGCATCGTGGTCGCCAGCCCGTCCACTCTGATCAAGCTCGGCTCGTTGCGCGAACCCGGCCCATTGCTGGCCGCCGTCTGCTTCCTGATGATTGCCGTGCTCAGCTATCACAAGGTGTTCGGCGCGATTCTGATCAGCATCATCACCGTGACCCTGGCCGGTTGGGGTCTGGGCCTGGTGCAATACAACGGCATCTTCTCCACCCCGCCAAGCCTGGCACCGACCTGGATGGCGATGGACATCAAGGGCGTGTTCAACGTCAGCATGATCAGCGTGGTGCTGGCCTTCCTGTTCGTGCACATGTTCGACACCGCCGGCACCTTGATGGGCGTCGCCCAGCGCGCCGGCCTGGTGAAGGCCGATGGCAAGATTGAAAACCTCTCCAAAGCCTTGAAGGCCGACAGCGCGTCCAGCGTGTTCGGCGCGATGCTCGGCGTGCCTCCGGTGACCAGCTACGTAGAAAGTGCCGCAGGTGTCGCTGCGGGCGGTCGTACCGGGCTGACGGCGGTAACGGTGGGCGTGCTGTTTATCGCGGCGATGTTTTTCGCCCCGCTGGCTGGCATGATCCCCGCTTATGCCACGGCAGGTGCGCTGATTTACGTGGCGATGCTGATGATGGGCGGCATGGCCCATATCAACTGGGATGAAGCTACCGACAGCATTCCGGCGATCATCACCGCGATCATGATGCCGCTGACCTTCTCGGTCGCCGATGGGATTGCCCTGGGCTTCATCACCTACGTGGTGCTCAAGGCGGGTACCGGCAAGTACAAGGAAATCTCGGTCAGCGTGTATGCGTTGTGCGTGATTTTCATCGCCAAGTTTATCTTCCTGTAAGCCTGCTCCAACAAAAACAAAACAAACTGCGCCCCTTTATTGGGGCGTTTCCTATGAAGGAGAAAATCAATGACATTGGAAACCTGGCTGCTGTTCAGCGGCGCGGCGTTGGTGGTGATTGTGATACCGGGGCCTTTGTCCCTGCTGATGATCAGCAACAGTTTGAATGTCGGCCTATTGCGTTCTTATCCGGCGTTCCTTGGCGGCGTGGTCGCTTCGGTGTGTTTGCTCAGTGCGTCGGCATTGGGCCTTGGCGCCTTGTTGCTGGCCTCGGAACAGGTGTTCAGCGCACTGAAGATCGTCGGCGCGCTGTACCTGTTTTATCTCGCCTGGCAAAGCTGGCAGCAATCCCGGCAACCGGCCATCGCAGCCGAAGTACCCGTTGCCGCCCGTCAGCCACGCTTCAGCGCACTGTTCTGGCGGGCTTTTGCATTGGGCGCGAGCAACCCGAAGGACATCCTGTTTTTCGCCGCTTTCCTGCCGCAGTTTCTCAACGCCCAACAACCATTCCTTAGCCAGTTGCTGATCATGATCGCCACTTGGACCTTGCTCGACCTGCTGTGCAAAGTGACCTACGGCCTCAGTGCCCATGGCGCCGCCCGCTACCTGCGCAGCGGCAAGGGCCAGAGCTGGTTCAATCGGGTCAGTGCCGGGTTGTTCGGTGCGGCAGGCGCGGCGTCATTGCTGAGCCGCTAACGAAAAAAGCCCGCAGTGTGGGGCGGGCAAGGAGGAGGAAAGCGGGAGGGTTCGGGGCGGTCTGTCAGATAGACCGCAATCCTGATCGGGTCGAGGTAACGGGACTAGCCCGTTACCCCTCCCACACCACCGGACGTGCGGTTTTCCGCATCCGGCGGTTGGACTGCTCAGCATTGCGCTGAGGCGAGATCCTGCGCGGTGATCAGGCCATATTGCTTCAAGCGTTTGTTGTTCAAGGCTTGGTGCATGGCCGGATGTGCCGCCGCTTTCCAAGCTCCGTCGTGAAAACTCACTCGCGCAAGCCCTCGTTTCGAGATGCCCATCTTCAGCAGTTGGGCCATACGACCCTTGCGGTTATGCCACCGCTGCCAAAAGCACTTGCGCATGTGGCGCCGCGTCCATTGTGAGAGCTGCGTGAAGTTTCGCTCCGTGGCCAGCCGGAAATAACCAAACCAGCCAAGAAGATAACCTCTCCATTGCTCAACCAGTTCCCGGGAGGTGAGTCCCTGTCTGGCTGACCAACATTCACGAACGCGTTTGCGGTATCGCTTGACCGTCCTGCCCGACAGGTGATTGTTGCCTTCCTCGTCGATCAGATAACCCAGAAAATCGCGTTCCCAAGGACGACCCGTGCCGCTCTTGCTGGCATTGACCTTCAGCTTCAGGTGTTTCTCGATCCACGCCACGATGCTTTCCAGTATTCGCTCTGCGCTGCGCTCGCTTTCGACAAAGATCATCAGGTCGTCTGCATAGCGACAGAAGCTCAGCCCTCGAGTTTCCAGCTCCTTGTCCAGCGGGTCCAGATACAGATTGGCCAGCAGCGGACTCAGCGGACCACCTTGCGGTACGCCCGCCGTGCGTTTGTGCCGCTGGCCGTTCAGGACCATGTCCGCGCGCAGGTTCGACGCCAGATACTTGTTCAGCCGCTTGTCCCGGATGTCGCGGGTGATGCGCGTCATGAGTCGGTCGTGATTGACCTCGTCAAAGAACGCTTCAATGTCCACATCGACAACCCAGGTCTTGCCGCTGAGCACGAAGTCTTTCGCCGCCCTGATCGCGTCAAGGTTGCTGCGCCCGGGCCTAAACCCGTAGCTGTGCTCACTGAAACCACCGTCCCAAAGCTTCGTCAGTTGCTGGCTTACCGCTTGCTGGATCACTCGATCCTGCGTGTTGGGAATCCCCAGCAGCCGTTCTCCGCCTTGGGGTTTGCCGATCGTTTTACCCCTGATCGGACCGGGCTGGTAGCTCCCGGCCAGAAGCTTTTCCTTGATGCCCGGCCAATGCTTGACCAAGTGCGCTTCGAGGTCTTCAGTGCTAATACCGTCAACCCCGGGCGCACCTTTGTTGGCCCGGACTTTCTTGAACGCACGGCGCATGTTGTCAGCCTCGACAACCTGCTCCACGCTGATTTCGCTCAACACGTCTCCAGTTTCCTGTTCCGTCTGACACATCACTCGCTCTTTCCTTTCATTAGTTCTCCGGGATCCACCCGGGCATTCATGTCCGGCCAACCCTTTGATGCCGCAGCATTTTTTTTCAGGGTTCAGTTTCAAAGAGCTCTGGCTCAATGTACAGAAGTCCATCATGGGTGTTGTTTGTCCTTCGGCCCTTTGCTCCGAGCGCATTACCGCCCATCTTCGCTACTACGGCCTCTGCTGACTTCTCATTCACTTACGTGCCTGAGATCTCCCCGGGTAAGGTGCCAAAACCATCGGCCCGTGCCGCCAGGCTCTACTGGATGCGTCTTTCGGTGACAGTCGGATTTCGTGGTTCCCAGCACACTAATCGCCCGCATCCAGCCTCGCTGCCTGTTCGTGTTCCTACGGTCGTGCCTTTGCTACGCGCTTCTTTCAGCTTGGCCTCACGGCGTCCACCTTGCGTTTCACTACAGTTGTCGTCACTTACTCTGGCCATCGCTTTCAGATGGCTGGTTTTGGCCCATGACGGGCACACTGGGAGCGAATTCATTCGCGAAGACGTCGGCACATCCAACATCATCAGTGCCTGACACACCGCTTTCGCGAATGAATTCGCTCCCACAGTAGATCTGCGTCGGCAATCGATTTAACTACCGCGATACGTCGAGTAGCTGTACGGCGAAATCAACAGCGGCACATGGTAATGATCCTGCCCGGCATCGATGCCAAAACGCAGCACTACCACGTCGAGGAACGCCTGTTGCGGCAGTTCCACACCCCGTGCGCGGTAGTAGTCACCGGCATGGAATTGCAATTGATAGACACCCGACCGGTAATCATCACCCTGTAGCAAGGGTGCCTCGCAGCGGCCGTCGCTGTTGGTCACCGCGCTGGCGACCCGCTCCAGGCGTTCGCCTTCGACCCGGTACAGCTCGATCCTGATTCCACTGCCAGGGCAGCCATGTGCGGCGTCCAATACATGCGTCGTCAATCGTCCCATTGCTCGTCAGCGCCTCGCGCAAGTTGAAAAAGCCAGTTGAAAGGTCAGGCCGCCCCCTTTCAGTGCAGCGAAGGAGCGCGGCGATAAGCGATTAAGACACTTTTCAAAAAAATTGTACACAATAAAAATCGCTTTTCAGGGCAGCACGGTAGTGGCTCAGTCAAAGCAGCCATTTCGTCTATCAATCAGGTGATAAAGCCTTCTTACGGTTATAAGCTGATCACTCGGGCAAGTTTCTTGCAGGAGCAATATCCTGAAAAAGGCGAAAAAACAGGCTTACAAAGTGATTGCAAAGTTGTATACAATCGATCCATCGCAGTGGCGCCAGCCTGGATCGACCCGGCCACCACTGCCACTGACAACAAGCACAGAAGGAAGACCGTAGTGAGTGCTGACTATCCACGCGACCTGATCGGTTACGGCAGCAATCCGCCCCACCCCCATTGGCCGGGAAATGCCCGCATCGCTTTGTCTTTCGTACTCAATTACGAAGAAGGCGGCGAGCGCAACATTCTGCACGGCGATAAAGAATCCGAAGCCTTCCTGTCAGAAATGGTCTCTGCCCAGCCGCTGCAGGGCGAGCGCAACATGAGCATGGAATCGCTTTACGAATACGGCAGCCGCGCCGGCGTGTGGCGCGTGCTCAAGCTGTTCAAGCAATTCGATATTCCGCTGACGGTCTTCGCCGTGGCCATGGCCGCCCAGCGTAACCCCGAGCTGATCCGCGCCATGGTCGATGCCGGTCATGAGATCTGCAGCCACGGTTATCGCTGGATCGACTACCAGTACATGGATGAAGCCCAAGAGCGCGAACACATGCTCGAGGCCATTCGCATCCTCACCGAGATCAGCGGCGAACGTCCGCTGGGCTGGTACACCGGTCGCACCGGGCCGAACACCCGACGGTTGGTAATGGAGGAAGGCGGCTTTCTGTATGACTCGGACACCTACGACGACGACCTGCCCTACTGGGAACCGAACAACCCCACCGGCAAGCCACATCTGGTGATCCCGTATACCCTGGACACCAACGACATGCGCTTCACCCAGGTGCAGGGCTTCAACAACGGCGAGCAGTTTTTCCAGTACCTCAAAGATGCGTTCGACGTGCTGTACGCCGAAGGTGCCGAGGCGCCGAAAATGCTCTCCATCGGCCTGCACTGCCGGTTGATCGGTCGTCCGGCGCGGCTGGCGGCGCTCAAGCGTTTTATCGAATACGCCAAAGGTCATGAGCAGGTCTGGTTCAGCCGTCGTGTCGATATCGCCCGCCACTGGCACGCCGAACATCCTGAGCAGAAAGCGGGGAACACGAAATGAGCCGCTTTCAGACACTGACGCCCTCATGCCTGAGCCGAGAAGCTTTCGTTGCAGCCTTCGCCGACATCTACGAGCACTCGCCATGGGTCGCCGAAATAGCCTACGACCTCGGCACGGCTGCCGATCTGGACCGGATCGAGACCCTGCATGCGCGCATGAGCGACATTCTGTTGAGCGCTGATCATGCCCGGCAACTGGCCTTGATCAACGCCCACCCGGACCTTGCCGGCAAAGCCGCCGTGCAAGGCCAACTGACCGAAGCCAGCACTAACGAGCAAGCAGGCGCCGGTATCCACCAATGCACGGCCGAAGAGTTCCAGCGCTTCACCGAGCTGAACGACGCTTATAAAGCCAAGTTCGCATTCCCCTTCATCATGGCGGTGAAAGGCAGCGACCGGCATCAGATCCTCGCCGCCTTCGAAACACGTATTCACAACCCGGTGGACACCGAGTTCGACTGCGCACTGGCCGAGATCAACAAGATCGCGATGTTCCGGTTACAGACTCTCTAATCGTCCATCTCCCACGCCAATTTTTGATAAGGCAGACAAGATCAATGAAAGCTTACGCCGCACCGTTCGAGAAGTTCGTCAACCTGGCCGACGCCCGTCTGGGCACCAAAATCATCTCGGTCACCGATGATTGGTTCGCCGACGCCAACCGCCTGTTCCAGCCTACCCCTGCGGTGTGGAAGGAAGGCGTGTTCGATGACAACGGCAAGTGGATGGACGGTTGGGAATCACGTCGCAAGCGCTTCGAAGGTTACGACAGCGCAGTGATTCGCCTGGGTGTGCCCGGCTCGATCAAGGGCGTGGACATCGACACCTCATTCTTCACCGGCAACTTTCCGCCATCGGCCTCGCTGGAAGCCTGCTTCCTGACGTCGGGCGAGCCGGACGAAAACACCCCGTGGACTGAAGTGCTGTCGGCCGTCGAGTTGCAAGGCAACAGCCACCACTTCCACGAGATCAGCAACGGTCAGGCGTTCAGCCACCTGCGCTTCAACATCTACCCGGACGGCGGCGTCGCGCGTCTGCGGGTGTATGGCGTGCCGTTCCGCGACTGGTCGGCAGTGGGCGACAACGAGCAGATCGACCTCGCTGCCGCACTGAATGGCGGTCGGGCACTGGCCTGTTCCGACGAACACTTCGGGCGCATGAGCAACATCCTCAACCCGGGCCGTGGCGTCAACATGGGCGACGGCTGGGAAACCGCGCGTCGGCGGACACCGGGCAATGACTGGGTGATCGTCGCGTTGGGCCATGCCGGCGAGATCGAAAAAGTCATCGTCGACACCCTGCACTTCAAGGGCAACTACCCGGACACTTGCTCGATTCAGGGCGCGTTCGTCAAAGGCGGCACTGACAGCCAGATCGAAACCCAGAGCTTGTTCTGGCGCGAACTGCTGCCGGCGCAGAAACTGGAAATGCACGCCGAACACAGCTTCGCCGAGCAGATCAAAGCCCTCGGCCCGATCACCCACATCCGTTTGAATGTGTTCCCGGATGGTGGCGTGAGTCGGTTGCGGGTGTTGGGTAAGGTCGCGAAGTAATGCAATTCCTGTAGGAGCTGCCGCAGGCTGCGATAAGGCCGGAACGGCCTTCAGATTTTGCGACCGCTTCGCGCTCGATCGCAGCCTTCGGCAGCTCCTACAGGTCATCATTGAATTTGAGAACAGAAGAACCACCATGCGCACACTAGTGATCGAGCCCCTGACCAAAGAAGCCTTCGCCCCCTTCGGTGACGTGATCGAAACCGATGGCAGCGACCACTTCATGATCAACAACGGCTCGACCATGCGCTTCCATCGTCTGGCCGAGGTTGAAACCGCCACGCCGGATGACAAAGCGATCATCAGCATCTTTCGCGCCGAAGCGCTGCCGATGCCGTTGACCTTGCGCATGCTGGAACGACATCCGTTGGGCAGCCAGGCCTTCATACCGCTGCTCGGCAACCCTTTTCTGATCGTGGTCGCGCCACTTGGCGATGTACCTGAATCAGAGTTGGCCCGTGCCTTCATTTCCAATGGCAGGCAGGGCGTTAATTACCATCGCGGCGTTTGGCACCATCCGGTGCTGACGATCGAAAAGCGGGATGACTTCCTGGTGGTTGATCGCAGTGGAACTGGCAATAACTGCGACGAGCATTTTTTCGAGGAGGATCAGAAGCTGATCCTCGCCCACCAATAAGAGAGGCCTGAACACCCGCAAGTGGTGACAGGTGAGAGGTAAAGACTGTGGAAGCACATCTGATGGAATGGCTGAACCTGAGCGTGCGCTGGGTTCATATGATTACGGGCGTGGCCTGGATCGGGGCTTCGTTCTATTTCGTCTGGCTGGAAAACAACCTCAACCGGGTCAACCCGCGTGACGGGCTGGCGGGCGATTTATGGGCAATCCATGGTGGCGGTATCTACCACCTGGAAAAATACAAACTCGCACCGCCGACCATGCCGGACAACCTACACTGGTTCAAATGGGAGGCGTACTTCACTTGGATGTCCGGGATCGCGCTGCTGTGCGTGGTGTTCTACTCCAACCCGACGCTGTACCTGATCGCCCCCGGCAGCGGCCTCACCGGCGCAGAAGGCGTGGCCATAGGTATCGGTTCGCTGATCGCTGGCTGGTTCATCTATGACCTGCTGTGCGACTCGCCACTGGGCAAACGCCCTGCCCTGCTTGGCCTGATTCTGTTCGTGTTGCTGATTGCCGCCGCGTTCGGTTTCAGCAAAGTGTTCAGCGGTCGCGGCGCGTACCTGCATGTCGGCGCCATCATCGGCACGATCATGGTCGGTAACGTGTTCCGCATCATCATGCCGGCGCAACGTGCACTGGTCGCAGCCATCGCTGCAAACCGCACGCCAGACCCGAGCCTGCCCGCCAAAGGCTTGCTGCGTTCACGGCACAACAACTACTTCACCCTGCCAGTGTTGTTCATCATGATCAGCAACCACTTCCCGAGCACCTATGGCAGCCAGTACAACTGGCTGATCCTGGCCGGGATCGCGGTGCTGGCGGTGTTGGTTCGTCACTACTTCAACACGCGCCACAGCAGCAACAAGTTCGCCTGGACCCTGCCCGTCGCCGCACTGGGCATGATCTGCCTGGCCTACGTCACTGGCCCCACACAAGTATCGAAAGCGCCTGACGTTGCCGGCCCGGCAAAAATCGAATACCAGCCGCTTCCAGAAACGGCATTGGGTGGTCACAAGGCGCTGCCTGCAGCGACGGAAACGGCGCCTGCCACCGCTCCAGCAGCGCCCGCTGTTGCCCAGGCCGGCGGACCCGATTTCAGCAAGGTTCACAGCGTGATCCAGGAACGTTGTGCCGTGTGTCACTCGGCCAAACCGACCAGCCCATTGTTCAGCGTCGCGCCTGCCGGTGTGATGTTCGATACCCCGCAACAGATCCAGCAACTGGCACCGCGCATCCAGGCCCAGGCCGTGGCGTCGCAGATTATGCCGCTGGGCAACATCACCCAGATGACCCAACAGGAACGTGACCTGATCGGCGCCTGGATCGACAAGGGGGCGCAGACCAACTGAAGAAACACATTCCCTGTAGGAGCTGCCGAAGGCTGCGATCGACTGCGAAGCGGTCACAGGATCTTAATTGATGAAGGTCCTTCGGACCTTATCGCAGCCTTCGGCAGCTCCTACAGGGGATCGGCGCCAGGTTTTAGCTGCATTGCTCCAACCCAAAAATAAAAACAAAATCCGAGGTGTTGCATGTCCGAGTCAACTCAAGCGCGCATCCCTGCTGCGCCGCCACGACAGCCCCTGCCACTGCTGCAAATGATTCTGGTGGGCCTGCAACACGTCTTGCTGATGTACGGTGGTGCCGTTGCGGTACCCCTGATCATCGGTCAGGCCGCTGGATTGTCCCGTGAAGAAATCGCCTTTTTGATCAACGCCGACCTGCTGGTCGCCGGCATTGCCACTGTCGTGCAATCGCTGGGCATCGGCCCCTTGGGCATCCGTATGCCGATCATGATGGGCGCCAGCTTCGCCGCGGTTGGCAGCATGGTGGCGATGGCCGGCATGCCTGGCGTCGGTATGACCGGGATTTTCGGCGCGACCATCGCCGCCGGATTCTTCGGCATGCTGATCGCGCCGTTCATGTCGAAAATCGTGCGCTTCTTCCCGCCTCTGGTGACCGGCACAGTGATCACCTCCATCGGTTTGTCGTTGTTCCCGGTCGCGGTGAACTGGGCCGGCGGCGGCAGCAAAGCGGTCAGTTTCGGTGACCCGATCTATCTCGCGGTGGCGGCGCTGGTGCTGGCAACCATCCTGCTGATCAACCGCTTCATGCGCGGTTTCTGGGTCAACATCTCAGTGCTGATCGGCATGGGCCTGGGGTACGTGCTCTCGGGCCTGATCGGCATGGTCGATCTCAGCGGCCTGGCTCAGGCGCCGTGGGTCAGAGTGGTCACGCCGCTGCACTTCGGCATGCCGCAGTTTCAACTCGCGCCGATCCTGTCCATGTGTCTGGTGGTGGTGATCATCTTCGTCGAGTCCACCGGCATGTTCCTCGCCCTGGGCAAGATCACTGACCGCGAAGTCACGCCGGGCATGCTGCGACGCGGTCTGTTGTGCGATGCGGCCGCGTCATTCCTCGCCGGGTTCCTCAACACCTTCACCCACTCCTCCTTCGCGCAGAACATCGGTCTGGTACAGATGACCGGCGTGCGCTGCCGTTACGTCACGGTGGTCGCCGGGGGCTTCCTGATCAGCTTGAGCCTGCTGCCCAAAGCGGCCTTTCTGGTCGCATCGATCCCGCCCGCAGTCCTCGGCGGCGCGGCCATCGCCATGTTCGGCATGGTCGCCGCGACCGGGATCAAGATCCTGCAAGAAGCCGACATCGGTGACCGGCGCAATCAGCTGCTGGTGGCGGTCAGCATCGGCATGGGATTGATCCCGGTGGTGCGTCCGGAGTTCTTCGCCCATTTGCCGCAATGGATGGGGCCGATCACCCATAGCGGGATTGCCCTGGCCACGCTCAGTGCGCTGCTGTTGAACCTGTTGTTCAACGTATTGGGGGGTGCCGAGCGCGAGGCCATGACCAGGGCCGCGCATCTGCACTGATCAGCTGCACTTCACCTTGCAAGCCCCACGGCACTGAAACAGCGCGGCGCGAGTCAGTAACCTCCGCCGCCGCTCGAATCAGGGGTCACTCCACTCGCCAGATCCGCCTGACCGAATAGACAGTTGTCTGTCCATCGGTCGACGGCTTCGCCATGCCAAAAATTTACCCAAAAGGCGCCATGACAGAGCGCCCATCCTCCAAAAAAACAAAGCAATTCAACCCTGGGAGCAACCCGCATGACCCGTACTTTTTCTAGCCTGTTAGCCGCTGGCAGCCTGATAGCCGCTAGCAGTCTGCTGGCAGCCGGCCCAACCATGGCCGGCGACCTTGTGCAATGGCAGAGCAACAGCCTGACGTATCTCTATGGCCAGAACTACACCGTCAACCCGCAAATACAACAGACCATTACCTTCGAGCACGCCGATGGCTGGAAGTACGGTGACAACTTCCTGTTTGTCGACAACACCTACTACAGCGGCAAGGGCGACCCGCAAAATGGTAAATACGGCGTTTACGGGGAGTTCAGCCCCCGCCTCTCGATGGGCAAAATCCTTGATCGCAAGTTCGAGTTCGGCCCGGTCAAAGATGTGCTGCTGGCGTTGACCTATGAGTTCGGCAAGGGCGATGTCGAGTCTTACCTGATCGGTCCGGGCTTCGACCTGGCGATCCCCGGTTTCGACTACTTCCAGCTGAACTTCTACCAGCGCCATCCCGACGGCAGTCGCCCGGGTAATAACGTCTGGCAGATCACGCCGGTCTGGTCTTACACCATCCCCGTGCGCGGCTCGGACATCCTGATCGACGGCTACATGGACTGGGTAGTGGACAACGCTAAAAACGCGCAAGGCACCTACCATGCCAACCTCCACTTCAACCCGCAGATCAAATACGACCTGGGCAAAGCGATGAACATGGGTGAGAAGCAGCTCTACGTGGGTGTCGAATACGACTACTGGAAAAACAAATACGGCATCGAAAGCACCACCGGTTTCGATACCGACCAGAACACCGCCAGCTTGTTGGTCAAAGTGATGTTCTGATTCAACGCCTATATCCGGCAACCCATGTAGGAGCTGACTTGTCTGCGATCAGCTTGACGCGGTGTGTCAGCTATACCGCTATCGCGGGCAAGCCGGCTCCTACAGGGGTTAGTGTTCTTCCTTGGCCGGCTTTTTCGCTGCATGGAAAGCGGCACGGTTGGCCTCGCGCTCCGCCCGGAAAGCAGCGCCCAAGGTGCCATCGAAATCATCCAGGGTAATGGGCTTGTCGCTGACCGGCGGGCGCCAGGCAGCATCGGCAATCTCGCCCGTGGGCCGGTAGACGAGTTTGACCGCCGGCTCCCCATTCACCTCGTACCCTCCCCATTTCATGCCCCAAGACCGCAGCATTAGCAGCAGCGGATCGAGTTCCTTGCCCTTGGGCGTGACGTAATACTCATACCGAGGCGGCCGTTCGCTGTAGAGGCGGCGTTCGACCACCTGGTCTTTTTCCAGACGCTTGAGCCGGGTGGAAAGCAGGTGCGAGGACATGCCGGTCTGCGCCTGCATCTCGTCAAAGCGCCGCGACCCCATGGACAGTTCGCGCAGGATCAGCAGCGTCCAGCGATCACCCACGACCGAAAGCGCTCGCGCTATAGGGCACACGCTGTCGCAGACGTCGTCCCAACTCATAAAAATCTCCTGCCTGAAAAAGCTGAGCCACACTTTGTGACTGTCCGGCGCATTTATAGCACCAAAAGCTTCTTTTTTTGAAGTCGCCTTGACCAAGAGCACGATAGGCTTCATATTTTGAAGTTACAAACACAATGCCGATTGAGTCACCCCGATTGAGAGGAATGCATCATGAACCTGAAAGACAAAACCGCACTGATCACCGGCGGCAACAGTGGCATAGGCCTGGCTACCGCGCGCGTGTTATTGGCCCATGGTGCACGCGTTGCGATCACTGGCCGGGACCAGGTCAAACTGGATGCAGCAGTCGCCGAGTTGGGCGACGATGTGCTGGCGATCAAGGCTGATTTGAATGAAGTGGCCGACATCGAGGCGATGGTCAAGCAATTGAGTGACGCGTTCGGCAGCCTGGATATCGTGTTCGCCAATGCCGGCGTATCAGGTCCGACACCGTTGGGCGGTACCACCCTGCAAGCGTTCGAACTGATTCTGCGCACCAACCTGACCTCGGTGTTCTTCACCGTGCAAGGGGTACTGCCGCTGCTCAAAGACGGCAGCTCCATCGTGCTCAATGGTTCGGTCATGCGTGAGTTGGGTTCGCCGGGGTCGTCCGCGTATTCGGCCACCAAAGCCGGTATCACCGGGATGGCGAAGGTCATGGCTTCGGAGCTGGCACCGCGTAACATTCGGGTGAACACCGTGATCCCTGGCGCAACCCGCACACCGATCTGGACCCGCGGCGCCCGCGAAGGCGCGACCATCGATGCCGCCGAAGCCGTGTTCGCCCCGCGTGCGCCGCTGGGCCGGATCGCCGAGGCCGAAGAACTGGCCAATGCGGTGTTGTTCTTTGCGTCGGACTTGTCTTCAGGCATTACCGCGGCGGAAATCGTCGTGGATGGCGGCACGACCGGGGCACCCTTTGGGGCGCCGATTTTCCGTAAGGGCTGAGATCGCTGCACGGCGCAGGGTCAATGACTGCCCTCGATCGGTGGGAGCGAACGACGGAGAAAAGGCCTGAAATTCAGGCCTTTTGTCTATCAGCCGTCCCCCTCACCGCCCGCCATACTTGCCCGAAAGCCTCAGCCGAGGCACCCGCCCGTTCAATCAACGCGGCGCGATCAAGGCGTTGCTCAATACATCCCCGCTTGATCAGCAAGGCCCTGTCGCAGAGGTGCGCGACGGTGTTGATGTCGTGACTGACCAGGATCATGGTCATGCCGGTATCTCGGCGCAGCGCCTGGAGAAGGTTGAGGATTTCCGCCTGGACAGTCATGTCCAGCGCCGAGGTGGGTTCGTCGAGCAACAGCAACCTGGGTTGCAATTGCAACGCGCGGACGATGGCGACACGCTGGCGCTGGCCACCGGACAATTGATGCGGGTAACGCTCCAGGACCTCGCCGGGCAGTCCCACTTGCTCCAATGACGCCACCAGACTGGCCTCATCGAAAGGCAGGCGATTGATCTGCCGAGGCTCGCGCAGGCTACGACGGATTCGGTGCAAAGGGTGCAACGAGGCGTAAGGATCCTGGAAGACCATCTGTACATCCCGCCGCAAGCTGCCAGTGAAAGCGTGTTGCGCCTTAAGTGACCGGCCGAGCAACTGTATCCCGCCCTGCCAATCGCGGTGCAGTCCTGCGAGTACCCGCAACAAAGTCGACTTGCCGGAACCGGAGCCGCCAATCAAGCCAAAGCATTCGCCGGCCTCGATATGCAGGTCTTCCACCTGCAGCGCGGTGAAATGACTCAAACCGTGCTTGAAGTTCACCGTCAAGGTGCTGATGTCCACCAGGCTCATGGCCGCTCCTCAAGCACGCTTCGGTTCAGGGTCGGCAACGCGTGGCCATAACTCAGCGCCGAGGGCCGGCAACTCCACAAGGTGCGCGTGTAGGGATGGCTGGCAGCAGCCAGTTCGGCTGCGCGACATTGATCGATAATCTGCCCGCGGTACATCACCAGCACCCGGTCGCAGTACTTCGCCACCAAGGGCAAGTCATGGCTGATCAGCAACAGACCCATGCCCCGCTGTTCCACCAGCCCCATGATCAGTTCGAGCATCTGCTCCCGCAGTTCGCTGTCCAGCGCCGAGGTGGGTTCGTCGGCGATTAACAAGCGAGGGTCGTTGATCAGCATCGCCGCCAGCATCACGCGTTGGCCCATGCCGCCGGACAGTTCGTGGGGGTAGCGGTCAAAGAGTGCCGTCGGGTCAGGCAAACCCACCGCTTCGAGCATGTCCAACACCTTCTCGCGGCGCTCGCGACGCCCCAGCCGTGTGTGCAATACCAGCACCTCCTCGACCTGGGTGCCGACCTTGAGCACCGGATTGAGGGAATATTTAGGATCTTGCAGCACCAGCGACAGCCGCGTACCGCGCAGGGCCTGCCACTGCCTGGCGCTCAGCCCGAGCAGCTCGTTGCCCCCCAGGCGCAGATGCTCGGCTGTGACCTGACCAGGGTGCGGAATAAGACCGAGCAACGCTCGCGCGGTCAGTGACTTGCCTGAGCCGGACTCACCGACCAAGGCAACCTTTTCGGTACCGACACGGAAGTCGATACCCTTGACCACCTCGATCGGTTCAGCGTCTCGCCCCGGAAACCGCACCCGCAGGCCGCGTACATCAAGCAGGGAATCATCAAGCGCCATGGCGGGGATCCAGAACATCGCGCAGGCCGTCGCCCAGCAGATTGAAGGACAGG
Source organism: Pseudomonas sp. ASL3 (assembly GCF_056680425.1). NCBI lineage: Bacteria > Pseudomonadati > Pseudomonadota > Gammaproteobacteria > Pseudomonadales > Pseudomonadaceae > Pseudomonas > Pseudomonas sp. ASL3. Next base: position 3,567,517 of record NZ_CM155281.1, read on the forward strand.
CTCGCCAGCAGAATAGCGATACCCGGTGCAGCGGCGACCCACCATTGATCGAAGATGACACGGCTGCCATCGGCGACCATCGAGCCCCATTCGGCCGTTGGCGGCTGCACGCCAAGCCCGAGGAAACCGAGCCCGGCAGCGGCCAGAATGATGCCGCCCAGATTCAACGCCACCCGCACAATCACTGACGGCAGGCACAGCGGCAACACATGGCCGAGTAGCAGCCGCGCGCCGCGTATACCTTGCAGATGAGCGGCGGCGAGGTAGTCGCTGTCACGCAGCACACTGGTCTCGGCCCGCGCCTGACGGGCATACGCCGGCCACGCGGTGAGGGAAAGCGCCAGCGCGCCGTTGAGCAGACCGGGGCCGAGGATGGCGACGAACGCCAGCGCCAACACCAATTGCGGGAACGCCATGACCACATCGGTCAAACGCATCAGGATCCGCTCGGGCCAACCGCCATAGAAGCCAGCGGTGACACCGACCAACACACCGATGGGCAAGGTCAGCAGCAATACCAGCAACACCAACAGCAAGGTCGGGCGCGCCCCAAAGAGCAGCCGTGTGAACAGGTCTCGGCCAAAACCGTCGGTGCCCAGCCAATGACTGGCCGACGGTGGCAACAGGCGCTGAGGAATGTTTTGTAGATTCGGATTGAAACCGCTCAACCAGGGTGCGAACACCGCCACCAGCACCAACAGCGCGATCAATGATACGCCCAGGGTCAATGCCGGCGAGCGACGCCACAGTCGTCGCGCGGACACACTGTCGAAGGTCACAGAAAGGCTCATAACAACTCCCGGGTACGCGGGTCGATGATGCCGGCGAGCACATCGGCGACACCATTGATCACCACGAAACAAAGTCCGATCAGCAAGGTGCTACCGAGGATCGCCGGGACATCGCCGGCAAATAAAGCGGTGGTCAGATAACGGCCGATGCCCGGCCAGGCGAAGACGGTTTCGGTGAGAATCGAACCTTCCAGCAAGCTGGCATAAGCCAGGGCAACCACAACCACTAGCGTGCCCGCGACGTTCGGCAAGACGTGCCGCAAAAGCACACGACCGCGCCCGGCACCTTTGGCCAGCGCGGTGACCACATACTCTTTGCCCATCTCGCCGAGCAAGGCGGAACGGGTGAGTCGGCAGATCCCGGCCATGGCATAAAACGCCAGCACCAGCACCGGCAACACCAAGTGCGCGAAGGCATTGGCCAAAGCACCCACCTCGCCGGAGCGCCAGGTGTCCCACAGCATCCAGCCGCTGGGCAGCTCGATGCTGTATAGCAACGAATCGTCCAGGCGCCCCGGCCCACCCGCCCACTGCAATTTCGCGTAGAACAGCAACAACATCAGCAGGCCGAGCCAGAACACCGGCACCGAATAACCGATCAGCGAGAACAACCGTACCAAGGCATCCACCCAGCCACCCGGTCGCCAAGCGGCGAGCAGGCCCAAGGACAAGCCGAGACCGGCCCCCAGCAAAATCGCCAGGGTGGCGAGTTCCAGAGTGGCCGGCAACGCACGCTGCAGATCTTCAAGCACCGGCTGGCTGGAGGTATTGGAAATGCCCAAATCACCTTGTGCCAAGCCGTTAAGGTAGCGGCCGAAACGCACCGGCCAAGGCTGGTCGAGCCCCAGTTCGGTGCGTACCTGAGCCAGCGACGACTCGCTGGCACGATCCCCGGCAATCCGTAACGCCGGATCGACCGGCGACAGCGTGGTCAACATAAAGGTAAAGAACAGCAGGCCGATCAGCGTGACCAACAAGGTCAACAATCCCGTGCCCGCTACCTGCACCCGGCGTGAGGCGCCTACCCTCACTTAGCCTTGCTCACCAGATCGAAATACGGCAGCGAAACGGCGATGTTCTGCAGCACGCCCTGAACCCCATCGCGCACGGCGACCTGATTCTGCCCTTGCAAGGCCACGACGAACGGCGAGCTCTTTTGCACCGCCTGCTGCAACTGGCCATACAAGATGCTGCGTTTCTGCGGATCACGTTCAGCCGCTGCGGCGCGGGTCTCTTCGCTCAGCTGCGGGATGTCCCACTGGGTACGCCAGGCCAGGGTTTTCGGCCCATTAGGGACGTTGTAAGTGAAGGTGCTGGCATTGGAGTTAGGGTCCAGGTAATCGGTGCCCCAATAGGTAAAGATCAGTTGATAGTCACGGCTGCGCATTTTCGCCCACAGTTCGCTTTCCACCAGCGGACGTACCGCGATGTCGATGCCGGCTTTGGCGAAACTGGCTTGCAGTGCCTGGGCGATATCGGTGTAAGGCGGTTGGTTGAACACACTCAGCTCGACCTTCGTTCCTTCGGCAATACCGGCTTTTTTCAGGATGGCCTTGGCTTTGTCCACATCCAGCTTGAACGGTGTATTGCTCAGTGAGCCGGCCAGTCCCGTGGGCAGGAACGCCTGGTGAACGCTGTACTGGCCCTTGAGCAGATCTTTGGAAATGCTCTGATAATCCACCAGCCAGCGTGCGGCCTCCCAGAACGCCGGGTTCTTCAAGGCGGGCACCTGCGTGTTGCCACTGTTGATACCCAGGTAGTAGATCATCGACGAAGGGAAACGCTGGACCTTCAGACCCTTTTGCTGCTCCAGGGCACTGAACTGATCGGCACCCAAATCAAACGCGAGGTCCGCGTCACCCTGCACCACCAGCAACCGGCGAGTCGCCGGGTCGGTGACGTTCTTGATCACCACGGTCTTCAACTTCGGCGCTGTGGCGGCATGTGGATTGGCCTGCAGCACCACGGCCTCATGCGGTGTATAGGTGCGCAAGGCATAAGCCCCGGTGCCGGCCGAGTGATTTTTCAACCAGCCATTGCCGAGGTCGCCGCCCTGGGTGTGTTTTTCGACTTCCACGGCATCGACAATGAAACCGACGGGCGTGGCCGACAGGATACTCAAGGCGAAGACGCTACCCACCGCTGCTGGCCAGGCGATTCGGACGTGATGCTCATCCACCTTGGTCAGCAAACCATCGATATTTTCCGCCGTCCAGCCCAGCTCACCGAGGATGAATGCAGGGGTTTTGTTCAGCTTGACGACGCGGTTCAACGAATAGATCACGTCCTCTGGACGCACCGGGTCACCCGAGGCAAAAGTGGCCCCGGCGCGTAACTCGAACGTCAGGCTTTTGTCGTCGCTACCGGCCTGCCACCCCGTCGCCAATGCCGGGACCAGCCTGGACGGCTCGTGTCGATCAGGCTCAAGCAAACGCTGGTATACGTTGACCAAGGTGTTGGTCGCGGTAATTTCGAAACTCTCGGCGGGATCGAGACTGACGATATCGTCAATCGAACGCGCCACCACCAGCGTATCCGGCGGAGTCAGCGCCCATGCCGAACCGCTGATTGCCATAGCCATTGCCAAAGTCGTAAGACGCCGCATCATGAAGCCCTCAAGGTAGAGTCACCGTTCCTGGAAGCCGACGATATATTCCATTTAGGAATTAAAAAAATAATTTTTAGTCATTACCTTAGAGCTTTTTTTCCGACCGCAACTCGGAGGGAAACCTGGGAGCACGGCTGAGATTAGTCATAGGTGTTCATCGTCTGTTGCCAGGCAAACAGCTACGCGTGCAGTCCGAATCATATAGCGATTCAAGCTTTTGTTATTCATAAAAAGAATTACCAATAAGTTTTATATTGCGTTTGAATATACTCAGTCCCCTATAAAACCCTCTCTACCCACTGGTGATTCGATTGAAAAAAACTGCCCTCTTGCCGCTTGGCCTCGCCCTGCTAACCGCCTGCTCTGCCGCCCTGGCCGGGCCCACTCTGGACCGCGTCAACAAAAAGGGTGAGCTGGTGGGGGTGTTGATGGAAAACTACCCTCCGTTCTCGTTCCTCAATGCACAGAATCAACTGGATGGTTTCGACGTTGACGTCGCAAAGGCCGTCGCTGACCGTCTTGGGGTGAAGCTGCACCTGGAAACGCCGTCCTGGGATGTGATCGCCGCAGGCCATTGGAGTGGTCGCTATGACATTTGCGTCTGCTCGATGACCCCAAGTCAGGCCCGCGCGCAGGTGTTCAATTTCCCGGTTGAGTACTACGAGTCGCCGGCGGTAATCGTGGTCAACGCCAAGGACAACAGCATCACGTCTGGCAAAGATCTGTCAGGCAAAAAAGTCGGGGTGATCAGTGCCTCTACCTACGAAAGTTACCTGAACAAGGATCTGGTCATTGAAGGCGCGGAAAACAAACCCCTGAGCTACCCCTTTGATCAGGTGCAGGTCGCGCCTTACGACAACGAGACCGTGGCCTTTCAGGATCTTGCCTTGGGCAGCGGCGTGCGCCTGAATGCGATGGTGACCAACCTGATTACCGCTCGCGAACGTATTGCACAGGATCCGAGATTCAAGATTGCCGGTGAGGCGCTGTACGCTGAGCCCAACGTCGTGGCGACTGAAAAAGGCGATCCCGAGTGGGATGCCAAGGTCACTCAGGTGCTTGCCCAGCTCAAGACCGACGGGACACTGGGCAAGATTTCGCGGAAATGGATCGGCGCTGACATCAGCAAATGAGTGCTTTCCAACAACCTCCACGCCGCGCAGAAGCCGCAACGCCTGAATCACTTCGGGACCGTCTGTTCGGCTTCCGCACCCGTCTGTATCTGACCTGGGCGGTGATGCTCGGCCTGTGCGCGGCGTTCTTCATGAGCTTCGATCTGAAGTTCTCGATCGTCCAGGACAAATGGCAAAACCTGGTTGGCTTGCACCTGGGGCCCGATGGTTTTCTTCAAGGCGCGGCACTGACGTTGTTTCTGTGCTTTTGCTCGATCTGGCTGTCGCTGGCGCTGGGCTTCATCACAGCGCTGGCGCGCTTGTCCAAGAGCGCGGTCGCCTTTGGTATCGCCAGTTTCTACGCCTCGTTTTTCCGTGGCACCCCACTGTTGATCCAGATCTTGTTGATCTACCTGGGGCTGCCACAACTCGGGGTGGTGCCCGGTGCGATCAGTGCCGGCATCATCGCCCTGTCACTGAACTACGGTGCCTACCTGAGCGAGATTTTTCGCGCCGGGATCATCGGCGTCGCACCTGGCCAGCGTGAAGCGGCTGCCGCGCTGGGCCTCAGACCGGCCGCCACCTTCTGGCACATCATCCTGCCGCAAGCCATGCGCACGATCATCCCGCCGACCACCAGCCAGTTCATCTCGATGCTCAAGGACTCATCGCTGGTGTCTGTGATGGGCGTCTGGGAAGTGATGTTCCTGGCGCAATCCTACGGGCGATCGTCCTACCGTTACATCGAGATGTTGACCACGGCCGCCGTCATTTACTGGTTGCTCTCCATCGGCCTGGAACTGATCCAGGCGCGACTGGAACGGCACTATGGCAAAGCCTTCAAGAACCAACGCTAAGCGACTTTATGTCCATGGCTGACGCCTCGAAATCACGTGTCTAATCACTTCAAGCAGGAACCACGATGTCCGATCCAAAACCCCTGTTGTTCGCCCTCTATGAGCAAGCCAGCGTCGGCTGCGGCGGTGCGCCGAGCCTGTGGACTCACCCTTCTGATAAACGACTGGGAATCAACACACTGAATTATTGGTCGGACCTGGCCCGCACCGCCGATCAAGCGAACCTCGACATGCTGTTTTTCGGCGACGTTCTGGGTTTCTACGATGTCTATGGCGGCTCCGAAGCGGCGGCCCTGAAATGGGCAGTCGAAGCCCCTGCGAATGATCCGCTGATGATTATTCCGGCATTGGCGGCCATGACTGAGCGTCTGGCATTCGGCGTCACTGTGACCACGACCTACGAGCATCCGTTCACCCATGCCCGTCGCTTCAGCACCCTCGACCACCTCACCAATGGACGGGTGGGCTGGAATATCGTGACCTCGTATTTGTCCAGCGCAGCGCGCAACTTCGGGCTTGAGGAAATGATCAAGCATGATGATCGTTATGAGCGCGCCGAAGAGTTTCTCGATGTGGTCTACAAGCTGTGGGAAGGCAGCTGGGCTGACGATGCGGTGGTCGGCGACAAGGCTCGGCAACGGTATGCCCGAGGTGATCGGGTCAGGCCGATCAATCATGCCGGTCAGCACTATCGCGTTGCCGGCCCGCACCTGAGCTCACCTTCGCCGCAACGAACACCGCTGTTGATTCAGGCCGGTTGGTCAGCCCGAGGTCGGCAATTCGCGGCCAAGCACGCCGAGCTGATTTTCATCGCCAAGTCGAACCCGCATGAGATTCGCGAGGGTCTTGAGGACATTTGGGGCCAGGCCCTGGCGCGGGGTCGTCAGCGCGAGGATGTGAAGTCTCTGACCGTCTTGCGCATCGTCACCGCGCCTACCGCCATCGAAGCGCAGAAAAAATACGAAGAACTGCAAAGCAACTATCACCTGCAAGCACAGCTGGTCAGTTACGCCGGTGACACGGGGATCGATATCAGCCGTTACGCTGACAGCGAGGCGCTTTCGACCCACACCGAGGGACTGACCTCTTACGTAATGAAGCCCGATGGCAGTGGCAAGCCGTTGACCGCAGGGGACGTGAAGCAGCGATTTGCCAAGGTCACCCGAGGCAGTGACCTGATCCTGGTCGGCACCCCGGAGCAGGTCGCCGAGAAGATTGAAGAGCACGCAAAAATTTCCGGCACCAGCGGCTACATGCTTAACCCGCTGATCAGCCCCGGAACGCTCAATGATTTTGTCGAACTGATCGTTCCAGCGTTGCAGAAAAGAGGCCTCTACCGTACCGAACCGCAAAGCGGCACGTTCAGGTCACGCCTTCGCTCCGACGGTGCCGACCAGTTGCCTGAATCAGCCTATGGGGCGTCGTTCAGGGCGTTTTGAAAAGAAGCTGTCGAAGGAGATTTTTGGACTTCGCGGGTCGTCTACCAAGGGTGATTGCAGAAGCTACCAGGCCAGTCACCGCAGCTATAGCGAACACTGCCCATGCATGTCCTCGACCAACAAGAAACAAGCCGACGACCGTGGCAATGGTTTCTGCCAAAGCCCACGTGAAAGTCAGTATGGCCATTGCAAAAGCTGGATTGCCTGGGAAAATCTTAATCGACATGGACTGGTAAATTGGTCCGAATATCATTTCAGCTAGAGTCAGGAACAAGACAGCAGCGACCATTGCGCTCAGGTTGTTGGTGGCATGGAACAGGGCATACACCCCTACCGCCATGAAGACGTTTGCACCAATAATTAGTTCCTGGCGCCTGAGCCGTGTGCAGAGTTTGGTAAGGGGAAGCTGCAGTAGAACGATTAACAGGCTGCTAGAGGCGAAGAGCAGCCCGATATTCTCCGCCCCCATGGCAGTTTCGGCATAGAAGGGAAAGACGTTATAAAACTGGCTAAAGGCAAAGAACGACAGAAAGTTGATGGCAAGGAAAGACAGTCGGCTGTATGTGTCCGAAGCGGCGGTGTCAGCGGTGGTCACAACCTGTCTGGCTGCGGCTGGATGGGACGCCGGTTCGATAAGCAGGCACAGCACCATGGTGGGTAGGCAATAGAGCAGGGAAAATGACAGGTACCATTGGGGGAAGTGCGTCAGCACCAAGGCGGAGGCATAGGGGGTGATCCCCGCACTCAGGTTTAGTGCAACGTTTTCCTTGGAGAAGGCCGACACTTGGCTGGCACGGGTGTTACCGCTGGCAATAAAGGTCAATTGCGCCAGGGTAGACACTGAATTAGCGACTCCGAAAAGTGCCACACTCGCCATCCATGGAATCAGGTCATGGATCTCTAGTCGATACAGGCACTGCAGCGCCACGATCGCCGTCGCGATAAGCAACTGCATGGCGATCATCAGTTTCTTGAAGTTGATGATCGCTATCCAGTGCGTGAACAACAGTGAACCTGCCCGGTTAGTCAGCGCCAAGGTGCCTGCGATAAGGCTGATATCGGCAGCGCTGAAGTTGGCTGATGACGCCATCCATACCGCGAAGAATGAAAACAAGATGCTCCAGGCACCCCAACTGAAAAATCTTATGATGTAGATGATCATCGTGAAATCCTGAGCAGAGTGGGTTCTCGATCAGTCCAGGGAGAAGGCCGGTTCGAACGTGCCTTTGTCGGTCAGTAGCGTGATGCTATGGATATCGGACAGCACCTCGTCCTCATGACCGCTGAGCATGCCTACCCACGCATAGTCCGACTCGCCGATGCATGGCACCTCCGTCCCGTTCGCGGCGAACTGTGTATGGCGACCCCGGATAGGCCCTAACTGCAAGTGCTCGAGCCTGCCCGACACCGGGATGCCATACCAAATGCCCAAGGTCTTGTGGGGCACCAACCGTACACTGGTAAAAATTTCGATAGGGGTGAGGTTCTTAAGCAAGGGCATCAACAGGACGTGGGCCAGCAAGTCTGTGATGTTGATGTCATGGGCCAAGGCGATCTGCTCCACGATGGTTGCACCGCCTATACGGCCAACATTGGCATCCACCAGATAAACGCCGGCGGGGGTTTGAATAAATTCGCAATGGTAATAGCCATATTTGTAGCTGGAGCGGTGCACCAGTGACTCGATGCAATCCCAGCCCCTTTCTGTGACGGTTCGATCAAGGTCGTCGCCTGCCGGGTATTTATTGGCGACTTCGGTGAAGCCGATTCTCGAACGGCTCGAAACCCCAAGACGACGCACGATGCCGGCCTCGACATAGCCCTCGAAACTCAGCAGGCGGCCAGTCAGTTCCTGCTGCAACACCCATTCGGTGGCAGCAGCAAAGCCGCTCCGCTCGATATGTTCCGCGAGGCAACCTGCAAGGTCCTTGTGCCAACTCAAGTGCTTGAGGCCCAGCCCCCCGGAAGACAGCACAGGCTTGATCACGAGCCGGTCACCCAATTGACTCAATGCATCGACATCCATGGCGGCCAATTGATCGGCAGTGAAGCACAGACTCGGCGGGCTGAATTCCGGGACCAATGACAGTACGGTTTTCTTGTCGCTCAGCGAGGCCACTACCGATCCAGGGGAGAGCCAACCGAAGTGCTGGGCAACCGTTTCGATCAACGGAAACATTTCGTCGAACAGGCTGGTGATGGCGAAGATCTCCCCAAAATCCTCTGGATGCTGATGCACAAACGCGATGACAGACTGGGCGGATGAGGTATCCAACTCATGAAACTCCAGGTCTTGGAGGCAGCTCTGTATTTGTTCCGAGAATGAGTTCCTGCGTCCCAGCAACAAGGGGCTGTAGCCAAATTGCCCGAGCGCCTGGACCAAGTATTTGAGCGGAACGCTGCCAATGCCGATGATCAGTAGTTTTTTCATTATCAAGTCCGTCTTCCAGAGGCGAAGATCAAAGAAGCGATTTCTGGTTTGAATACATCTGGATGTAAGGTCACTCGCAACAGGTGACGGCCATCCAGCGGCGCGGGTTTGCTGACGCAGGCTCCAAGCGCAAGCAGATCCTTGTGCAAGTTGACGATGGCCTGCGGATCATCGAACGGTAGTGAAACGAAATTGGTCGAGGATGGGATAAACACGACGTCATTTTTCTCGGCGACCTGATAGAAGAGCCGACGCAATTTCAGGGTTTCGCGTCGCAACGTCGCAGCGTGGTCGTGGTCAGCAAGGGCTTGTTCGGCCAGCATTTGCGCGATGGACGAGACCGCGTAATGAATACGCGCCTGTTGGGCGTACGCGAGCAGCGTCTGCGGCGCCATGGCATAACCGATGCGCAAGCCCGCCAAGCCGTAGGCCTTGGAAAAGCTGCGGACTCTGACTGTGTTTGGCAAAAGACCGGGGGCACTTTCATGAACGGCATATTCCAGATAGGCCTCGTCCAGCAGCAACAGTGTTTCGTCAGGCAGGGCTCGGGCAAAATCCCGCACAGTCACCAAGTCGTGGAAACTGCCGGTAGGATTGTCCGGGTTGGCCAGATATAGGACCTTTGGTTTCAGGATTGAAGCAGCAGCCAGCAGGCCCTCAAGATCGACCTTGATGTCGGCACCCTCACCGGCGTAGGGCACGTGGGAGATATCCAGGCCCAATGACCTGGAAAAGTACTCGAAGGTTGGGTAAGTACCCGAAGCGCTCAGTACTTTGTCGCCTAGGTTGGTAAAAGTTCTGAGAACCAAGCAGATAAGGCTATCGGCCCCTGCGTCCACTAGCAGGTCTTGCAGGTCCAGACCGTGTCGTTGAGCAAGTGCGATGCGTAATGAGTGGGCCGAAGGATCCTGATATTGCCTGCATAGGGTCAGGAAGTCCTCGCCATAGGTACGAACCCATTGGGCTGGGTACAGTTCCAAGGCCTCGTTACCGCTGAGACGGCTTTGAATCGGATAGCCGAGCGTTCGCTCAAGAGCAGGCATTCCGGGAAACGGGTTTTCGAAGCGGTGGTCGATGAATTGTTTGGCGGGCGTGAGCATGGCGCTTCTCTTCAGGGGCTACAAGTCGGACGCTAGGTCGTGCGACCAGGCGCCCGAAAGTGCATGCCTATTGGTCAATTGACGACGTTTCTGTGCCAGCCACTTTGCAGGATCCGGAGCATGCACTGGGCGGCCTTGGTTCTGAGTTCGCTGAGGGCACTGTCCGAGTAAAAGGCAACATGAGGGGTCCAGATCACTTCCTCGCCCATCAGCAGTGAGGAGGGAAGGCGGGCTTCGTCTTCATACACGTCCAGTCCCAGGCCGCGTAGGGTGCCCTGTTCCATTGCGTTCACCAGTGCATCTGAGTCGATGATCGCGCCTCGCGCGGTATTGACCAAAAACTTGCCCCGCATCCTGCTGAAGCTGTCATGGCTGATCATGTGGCGAGTATCGGCGTTGAGCGGAGCATGGATGGAAATCAGCTCGCCAAACGCCAGCAGTTCGTTGAGTGTTTCAAAGCGTTCGACACCAACAGCCTTTTCCCAACCACTGGCCCGAACAGGGTCGTAGAAACCCACCCGGCAACCGAACGCTTTGAATCGCAGAGCAGCGGCAGAACCGATTCGCCCCATGCCGATGATGCCAATTTGCATGTCGCTCATCCTCGGGATGGCGCCGACTTCGCGCCAATCCCAACTGCCATGGCGGACAATGCGGTCGGAGCCTTTAAGCTTTCGCACCAATGCCAATGAAAGCGCCAAGGTATGGTCTGCCACTTCCTCAGTGCCATAATCCGGTACGTTCGCGACATGAATGTCGCGGCTGCGGGCAAATTCCAGGTCGATGTTGTCAAAACCGACAGCCGACCGAACGATTGCCTTGCACTGAGTAAAACGCTCCAGTGACTCTTTGCCCAGTGGTACCAGATGCCAAGAGATGATGCCGTCGCAATCGAGGGCCTCTATGGGTAACTGTTCCACACAATCGACATGATAAAGTTGGACTTGTGCGTATTCGGCAAGGCAGGCCAGTTCAATGTCAGGCGTGCTGACATAGGAGTTTTTTCGTGAGTCCAAGATAATAATTTTCATCGTAAAAACCTTGATGCCAGTGAAGGGTTGTTACTGAGGGAAAACGCAGGACTCGCCTTGCCAGTTAATGAAGGACATTGACTCGACGCCGGAGAGATCCACTTGCAGTTGTGCCGGGGACTTTTGAATATCCAGGGGTACGGTGTATTTACCTGTGCGATGAGGCAGCACGAACTCTGGAACAGCCATATTCGAAATGCGACGTTTCATGTGTGAAATAATTGCAATACCAGTACTGATGTGCGCACGATATTGCTCGCTGCCGGGTGAGAACGGCATGAATTGATACAGGTAATGCGGTAGCACACCGATCGAATACATTTTCAGGCACAACGCCTTCATTTCACCGTAGCTATCGTTGATCCCCGCCAGAAGAGGGATGTTTGCAAATAGTAGCGGCACGGCAGCTTGCAACTTCAGTACTGCGTCAAGAAAGTCCGCGCTGATTTCCTGCTGGTGGCTGATATGAATCCCAACGGCATTAACCTTCCACTTCCGTAATATATTGACGAGGTCTTCGGTAATTCGGAATGGGTTGAACGTCAGTGCGCGAGTATGAATGCGAATGATAATGTCGGGGCGCGCCGCTCGCAGGGAAGATAGTAGCGTGTCGATGCGTTCGTCCGAAAGCATGAAGGGTTCGCCACCGCTAAGGATCACTTCCTCGACCTCAGGACGGACTGCGATATATTCGATCGTCTGTTGCCATTCACTTTTCTTGAAGGCTTTTTTCTGCGTGTCCTGTTCCAGTGTTCGTAACGCCTCATAACAGAATTGACAATAAGCATGGCAGACATTGGCGGTCCTGATAATCACCCGGTTATCATACTTGTGTTGGCAAATATCCGTCACCATCTCATGGGGCAGCTCCCAGTTTTCAGATTCACCATCGTATTCGAACTGGCTTTTCTCGTTGGTCGACCATACCGGCGCCACTTGCAGCCATAGGATCATTGGAAACCGGGCATTGTTGTTCGTTGGTCTTTATCAGACTGGCCAGATAGGGGGTCAGACCCAACTTGCGAGTGGTGATATTATTTAGAATATTGAAATATTGTGCTGTACCCGACAGCCCCGGAAAAAAAAGAAGAAGTTCATCGATGGAGTTGATGAGATTCTTCTGCTGCCACTTCCAATCGCTTTCCAGCAAATGTGCATCAGTTACAATGTTCCGACCATACATAAGACCATTCCCATTCCGTCAATTCCGAGGAGTAAGCCGATAATCGGCGCGTGGTAATTTTAGAAACCAAAGTGCATGCAGGATCATAAAACGAATCACCTTGCCAATTACCTAACAGGACAGGTGCAAACCAAATAACTGTTAGACGCTGCGATCTAACAGTTGAGCATTGTGGGACAAAGCGTTTATGTCGCTTTCAGAGAAAATCTCAGACCATGTCGGCCCGTGGCGAAATGAGTTTCGTGGCTACGGCACTCGAAACCTCGGGCCTGGAAGATGTCCTGCAGCTCGGATATGCGAAACGCCCGTTGACGGAACTTAAGCCTGACCGACGTGCCAGTTGCATGGCGGGGGGTAAAGCACAAGTGCACGTCGAAGAGGAATGGTTGCACCCTCACCCGTGTGCTTCGGGCGCTCAACCTCCAAGGTTGACCAAGCAGCATCACCTCGCGTTCGCCATTAAAATAATCAGTCTCAAGGATGCGTTCGCTGTCGTAGGCGTCCAGCCATAACGTGGCGGCACAACGCCTGTCGAGGACGCTGGCGATGGACGCTGCCGTACGCTCGATGTCGACATCATCAAGCAGGTAGGCACTAACGCAACCGGGCACCAATACCCGCTCGAAGCAATTTTTAAACGGTAAGCTGCGGATATCGCCCTGTACCGCGAAAATGCCCTTGAAATCTTGGAGGACGTGAGAAAGGACACCGGCATCGAGGTCAACAATGACAGTCGGGGGAGTGCGCAGCGAATGCACAAGGCTCAGGTAACTGCCGACCCACAGGCATTGTCCGTGTGTTTGTGCCGCTGTTACACAGGCTCCCAGCTCGACCCACTGACTTGAGTAAGAGGCGTAATAGTCCATCAAAAGCTCTGAGTTTGCAGTGTCCAGCATCCGTATCATTCCGGCGTGGTGAATGGAAAGCACGCTACGGCTGGATCCAATAGTTTGCAAAAACAGTGGCTAGCTGTTACGACTAACTGTCATACAGTTTTTCTAACAGTTGCCCGGGAATGACATGGAATTCACCCTAGATGATAGTCAGCAGCTGCCTGCAACGGAGCAGTTGGTCGCGGCAATCAAGCGCGCGATAGAGCATGGTCAGCTCAAGTCTGGTCAGAGGCTTGCATCGATACGCCGGATGGCGGCGATTCAGGGACTCAGTTTCCATACCGTGGTCAGCGCTTACGAGCGCCTTGGCGCCAACGGTTTGATCAGTGCCCAACCAGGACGCGGCTACTTCGTCATGGCCCGGGCCGGCGCACAGTTACCCAGCGACCGACAACCGCAGATACGCACCCACGACCCCCATGGGCTCAAGGCTTTCTGGCAGATGTTCCACGGCAATGACCAGTGCATGAAACTGGGCTGCGGCTGGCTCCCAGCAGACTGGCGTGACACACAGGCGCTGGCACGGGTGATTCGGCGTACCGCTAATTTCGCTCACAGTTCGCTGGTCGAGTATGGTGACCCTGCCGGCTATCTGCCGCTACGGCATAACCTGGTAGAGCACCTTTCGCCCAAGCTCGGCGTGGCACTTGACACCGACCACTTACTAACGACCCTAGGCGCCACGCAGGCCTTGGATTTAGTCATTCGACAGCTCATAGAGCCGGGCGATGAAGTGCTGATCGATGATCCCTGCAACAGCAACCTGGTGCAATTGCTGCGCTTGCGAGGCGCCAGGGTGACTGGTATCCCCCGTCGCTGCGACGGACCGGACATCGAGATCCTTGCCTCGGTGCTAGATACTCGCAAGGTCAAGGCGTTCTTTATAAACTCGCGACTGCACAATCCTACGGGGACCTCCCTGAGTCCGCACAATGCCTTCAAACTGCTGCAACTGGCGTACGAACATGACGTTGTGATTATTGAAGATGATGTCTATGGTGACTTCTGCTCCGAACAGGACAATCGTCTAGTCACGCTGGATGGTTTGCGTAAAGTGGTTTATGTAGGCAGTTTTTCCAAGACCCTGTCAGCCAACCTGAGGGTCGGCTACATTGCCGCGCAACCAACGCTGATTGCCGAACTGGCTGACCTCAAACTTCTGACCAGCGTATCATTGCCCAGCTTCTGCGAACGTTTCCTGAGCGCTATTCTAGTTGAGGGCAGTTATGACAGGCACCTGCAGGCAGTGCGGCGAAACTTACAGACTGCCCAAGCAGTCGCTCAAGCCAGTTTCCTGAGATGGGGCTGGGAACTATTCCATCCAGTAAAAGAGGGCATGTTTGTCTGGATTCGTCACCCTCGGCTCAATAGTCTAGATGCATTTATCAAAGCCGCCTTTCAGCGCGATATTCTGCTTGCGCCTAGCACTCTCTTCAGTGCCGACGGCCAGTCTAGTCCGTGGTTGCGCATCAATGTTGCACACCTCGATATTGAACAAGCACAGTCGCTTTTTCAACTTCCCGAACAAGTCTAATCAGCCTATGGAGCGTCGTTCAGGTTCAATTGATCAGGCGTGAGACTCACTTGAATTGAAGGCGTCAACTCGGCTGTTTTCCAACTTGAACACGACACGCTGAGGGTGGTTGATCGACACGAGGTATTCCAGGGGCTGACCTTGCGTATCGTAGATCACGCCCCGGTAAACCAGCGCTGAGGTGCCTGGTTCGACTTCCAGCAAGCGCGCCTCCTGATCGTTGATGCTGGCAATGCTCAACGTGCCCTCGTCGCTTTCGATTTCGATCTGATACCGCGTCAGCAGCAATGCATAGAGCGATGCACCCTCGATCAGATCCCCCGCCACCAGGTCAGGAGCACGCGCGGCCGGGATATAACTGGTCTCGATACAAAACGGCTTTTGATCGACCGTGCGCAGACGGCGAATCGTCAACAATGCATCGCCTTCACTTATCTTCAATAATTTGGCGACTCGGCCACTGGCTTGGGTTTGCTCGAAATACAACAACTTGCTGCCCGGCCGGGAGCCTGCCTGCTCGATCACTTCAGCGATGCCTTTGCGCGCCACGGTATTGAGGGGTCTCTCGACCCCCGGGGCGGTCACGAACGTCCCTCGATTCCCCCTGCGCTCCAGAATCCCCCGCCCGATCAGCGTTTGAAGTGCCTTGCGCAAGGTCATTCGGCTAATGCCCAGATGCTCAGCCAGATCCCTTTCTGCCGGGATACGTTCAGTCGGTCCGAACTCAGGACGCTCCAACATCTCAAGCAGCGTTTGTACGGCCTGCCAGGCGACCTGCTTGCGTTGAGGCGTTGGGTATGCCGCCTCAGACGGTTTTGGATTGACAGTTTTCATGGTCTACATCCTGGTTTATTTTTTCGGCGATCCGTTGGGATTTATTGCGCTAATAAACAAGAAAAACTGAAGAAAATCCGCTGACTTGAGAACTATCAAGCGCACCTGGCTCAGAAAACCCCTCGAAACCGCTTATTAACCGTATTAGACCACGGGACAAAACCCTTGTAATGGTATTTTTCATGGTATAGATTTTGGTCTAACTGGTGGTAAACAAGCGCAACATGCACCGCCGCAACAAGACCTGAAGGAGTCAACATGGCGATCGAGTTCAACCGGGAAGGCTTCATCTCCTCCTTGAAACAATCAGTTCAAACCGTGGACGATGCCCAGCAGTTTGGCCGGCAGTTGGCGACGCGGATTGACCGCATCTATTTCGTCAGCTGCGGAGCACCCAACCGCATCATGCTCGGCCTGCAATACTGGCTGGAGCGTTACAGCCACTCACTGGAAGTTCGCCGCTACTTCCCCGCCGATTTCATGGATATCGATCCGCCGCGTCTGGATGAGCGCACCTTGGTCATCCTCGCCTCCAAGTCCGGAACGACCCAGGAAACCATCGCCGCCGCACGTTTTCTGCAAGACAAACCATGCCTCACCGTGGGGGTTACCCAGACCGCCGAACTGCCGTTGGCGCAGGCCGTTCAACACTGTTTTCTGCTGGGGCGCACAGATGAGGCGTACTTCGGCTGCTTCATGATCCTTCAG
The DNA here is from genome assembly GCF_056680425.1 of Pseudomonas sp. ASL3. Lineage (NCBI taxonomy): Bacteria > Pseudomonadati > Pseudomonadota > Gammaproteobacteria > Pseudomonadales > Pseudomonadaceae > Pseudomonas > Pseudomonas sp. ASL3. Next base: position 3,584,038 of record NZ_CM155281.1, read on the forward strand.
GCGCTGATCGGCGGGATTCTGGCCGAGCGTGAAGACTGGCCGCTTCTCGACAAGCTCACGCGCTCGCTCAAAGCCTTGCCGCAGGCACTGGCCGATGCGGCGATCAACAATAACCAGCGCGCCACCGAAGAAGCCCGGCTCTACAAAGATGACCGCGTCATGTACTTCCTGGCGTCGGGCCCGATGTTCACCACAGCTTATGTGTTCGGCGTCTGTGTGGTCATGGAAAGCCAATGGCTGCATTGCCTGCCGGTGGAGGCCGCCGAGTTTTTCCATGGTCCATTCGAGGCCATCGATGCCACCACCCCGCTGCTTCTGCTGGTCGGAGAAGACCCGAGCAGAGCCCAGATGGAACGGGTCGTGAGTTTCTGCCAGCGGTATACCGAACGGGTCATGGTCTACGACTCCAAAGATTTTCCCATGGTCGGTATCGACCCGGAAATCCGCCCTCTTGTCGCCCCCTACATCGTCGGTATTGCCGCTGAACGCATCGCCGCGCATCTGGCCGTCTGGCATCAGCAGCCGCTGACGACTCGCCGTTACATGTGGAAAACGGAGTATTGAGCATGGCCGGCATGATCGCGATTGGGGACAACACCATCGATGTGTACCTGGACCGGAACGTTGAATATCCGGGCGGGAATGCCCTCAATGTTGCGGTCTTCGCTTCCCGCTTGGGCGCTCGCAGCGCTTACCTGGGCTGCGTCGGTGATGACCGTTACGGCCAACGCTTGCTCGATTGCCTGCAACAGGAGGAGGTTGAGTCATCGCGCTGCCGAACGCTGCCGGGTGCCAATGGTTGGGCGTGTGTCGACAGTCTCGACGGCGAGCGAGTATTTCTCGGCAGCGATCCTGGTGTTTGTCGCCAACTGCGCCTGGATGCCGATGATCTGGCGCATATCGCGAACTACCCATTGGCGCACAGCAGTCTCTACAGCGGTCTCGAAGACCAACTGGCGCAGATTCGCCAGTCCAGCGGTTATCTGTCCTTCGACTTCTCCGACAACTGGACCGAGTTCGATTGGGCCGCCCTGATCAAGCATGTCGATATCGCGTTCTTCTCTGCCGCCAATCTGGACTCAAATGAGGCCTATGCGCTTGCGGCATCGATGCGCGACATGGGGCCCGCGATCGTGGTGATCACTCGCGGCGCTCAGGGAGCGCTGGCATTCGCTGCTGATGGCGTCCATCAGCAGCCGAGCATGCCCTGCACCTTCGTCGACAGCATGGGCGCCGGCGATGGCTTCATCGCTGCGTTCCTGCTGGAGTGGCAAGCCGGGCACAGCCTTGCGAATTGTCTGCTGCACGGTGTCGAATTTGCTGCCCGGGTGTGTGCCTGGGAGGGTGGTTTTGGCCATGGTCAAGCAGTAGACGCTGCACGTTCTCGTCAATTGAAACTGGCCTTGAAAACTCAAGGCTGATGCGTGGTGCCTTTGGCAAAAGCCCGGGGCTGTTCTATCAACCTGTCGTGGATACCCTGTCGATGAAAAAATGTCTGGTCGGTTTGCTGCTGGTGGCTGTTCCACTTGTGACGTGGGGAGCCAGTGAGGATCTGCGCTTTGGCGTTGACCCCACCTATCCACCCTTCGAGTCCAAGCGAGCGGATGGCTCGCTGACGGGTTTCGACATTGAATTGGGTGAAAGCCTCTGCAGCGAGTTGAAGCGTCATTGCGTGTGGGTGGAAAACGCCTTCGATGGCATGGTCTCCGCGCTTGAAGGCAAGAAGTTCGACGGGATTCTTTCTGCCCTGTCGATCACTGAAGAGCGCAAAACGGTAATAGCCTTTTCCGACACCTTGTACGACACACCGGCGCGCCTGGTGGCACTTGAAGGGAGTGTCTTGCAACCCACCGCCGAATCCTTGCGCGGCAAGCGCATCGGTGTGCAGCAAGGCAGTGTGTTCGAAGTCTACGCCAAGCGGATGTGGGGCTCGAAAGGTGTGGAGATCGTGCCTTATCAAAGCAGTGACTTGACCTATTCGGACTTGATCAATGGTCGGTTGGACGCCGCGTTCGACGATGCGATAGCCATCTCCGAAGGTCTGCTCAAAAAGCCGATCGGAAAAGGTTTTGGTTATGCAGGGAGCGTCGTCAAATCACCTGAAATATTCGGCCCCGGTACGGGGGTCGGCTTACGCAAAAGCGATACCGCCTTGGCTGGCGAGATCAACCAGGCGCTGCAGCGAATTCACCAAAACGGCACGTATGAACGCATCGCCAAAAAATATTTCGACTTCGATATCTCGCCTAAATAAATCACCGTCGCATCATTTATTGGCCTATCAACGGTTGCGTTAGGCGTCGAACCCGTTAATTACTAAATAGCATTAACAAATAAAAATTAAGTATTTATAGATCTAAGTCGCCACGCAGTACTGTGGGCCTCAGTTAGCTATTCACCCTTCTGAGAGCAGCCCCATGAGCCCATCTGATAACGTCATCGACTTCACCAGCTACCGTAAACGCCGTCAGGCGCGCCGCTTGGCAGAGCTGATGTGGACGATGTACGCCGTCAGAGCCAGCTATGCCGCAGCTCAAAGTGTGCAGGCGGTCAAGTCCAGTGATACCCGGCAGGCTTGAGGTCATGAGCGCTTTGCATACCGTGATAAACAAGGAAGTGTCATCGGCACAAACGAACGATAGCGGAACGTTCGACGATGATCTGATCGGTCAGCAAGTCGCTCAAAACCTGCAACGGTTGCGCAGCAAGCGGTACTTGTCTCTGGACGCCTTGGCGCGGCTCTGCGGTGTAAGTCGCGCCATGCTCGCGCAAATTGAGTCCGGCCGCAGCGTGCCGTCGATCAAAGTACTGTGCAAGATTGCCAAGGGCTTGAAGGTTTCAGTCGCGGCTTTTTTGGAAGACCGCGCTTGCGAAGGTGTCGAACTGCTTCCGGCGCAACAGAGTAAACGTCTGGTCAGCGCCAGCGGTGTGTTCGTCAGTCGTGCGCTGTTCCCTTACGACAGGACCCGCCAGGTAGAGTTTTATGAGATCCGCCTGAGCGCCTTGGGTGAAGAGGCATCGGACGGTCACGGGCCGGGGGTACAAGAAAATCTGGTGGTGTCTCAAGGCGTACTGGAGATCAGCGTCAACGATGAGCGCTACCTGCTGTCGACAGGGGATTCAATTCTGTTCTACGCCGACCAGCCGCACCGCTACCGTAACCCCGCCGACCGCGAGGCCATCGCCTTTCTGGTGACGATCTATCCCGAACGGCTGGATTGATAGAACGCAAAATACAAAAGCCCGGCAGGGATATCTGTCGGGCTTTTGTGTTTGATACCGCTACTGATGTATCAGCAGGTGCAGCACATAACCGGCATGCCATTGCAGCTCATCATCATCGGCATGCTGCACTCGTTCATCATTTTCATCAGCAAGGCACAGCAGTTTTTCATCATGTCCATGCTCATCCCCGGCATCGGCATGAGTGTGCACTTCATGCAATCGGCTTCAACGGTGCACTCCATCACGCACTTCATGACCGGCATGGGCATGCCCATCGGCATCATCATGTTCATGGTCGGCATCATTTCCATGCCAGCTTCCGACATGCACATCATCGACATGTTGCTGCAATGCATCATCATCGGCATGCCGCAGGTCATCATCATCGACATCATTTCAGCGCTGTTCTTGAACATCGCCATGTCCATGCCGGCAGCGGGCATCATGGTGCACATCATGCTGTCGCTCTGCATGTCGCAGGTCATGGTCGCCATCATCATCGGCATGCCCATCATTGGCATCATCGGCATGGCGGTGTTCATTGGCATCTGCATAGCGTTCATCATGGTCAAAGCTCCGAAATAGAAAGGGATGTTTAAAACTCATGGGCCGATTCTATCCAGATGACATGGACCGACAAGATGTCAGTCGAGCAGTGCTGGCGAGCGCTAAACCACGCCACACAGGAGTCAACACAGAACCTATTTCTGTGATAACGCCATAAATTACGCTATCCAATATTTTCTGGATGACATCGCCACTTATAGGGCGCTATAGATATGCGGAACGGGTCTATATAAATAACTGAAATACATAAACGTTCTAAATGGCTGATGGTAGACAGCACTCCCCAACGACGAGGTAGCCCCAAACAGCATGTAAGCAAAGTCAGCTCCGCCCTCCGGGCAGAATCAAGACCGAGTTTGCTGCGCGACAGCGCGGCGTCGAGACGGGGCGCGCGGGCGACCGGCAGGACCTTCAGCGATCCGACAAAGACTTCTCATCCACCTGCCAACCACCGCCCAGGCTTTGCACCAGCGCCACGCTGCCCTGGCTGAGCAACCCTTGGGTATCATCGGCGGTCTGTTGCTGAGCCAGTTGCTGACGTTGTTTTCCACGCCGGTGATCTTTCTCGCCATGCATCAATTGGAACAGCGCTTCAGTAGGCGTCCTGTTGCGACGGACGAGCGGCAATGAACCTCAGCGCGCCGTTTATCCAGCGTCCCATCGCCACCACGCTGCTGGCGGTAGGGTTGGCGCTGTTTGGCACGCTGGCGTTCCTGTTGCTGCCGGTGGCGCCTTTACCTGAGGTGGACTTCCCGTCCATTAGTGTCCGCGCCTCGTTGCCCGGTGCCGACCCAAACACCGTGGCCACCTCAGTGGCGACGCCGCTGGAACGCCAGTTCGGACAGATCGCCGGGGTCACGCAGATGACCTCGGTCAGCACCCTGGGCTCGACCCGGATCACCCTGCAATTCGAGCTGGATCGCAATATCGACGGCGCGGCTCGCGATGTTCAGGCGGCCATCAACGCGGCACGGACCAACCTGCCAAGCGACCTGGCGGGTAATCCGACCTATCGCAAGGTCAACCCGGCGGATGCGCCGATTCTGATCATCAGCCTGATGGTGCAATAGCTGAGCTGAACCTCGAGGTTTTGCACGCTACCCAAATCCGCGGCGACGGTGCCCTGTTGTTGCTGCACCAGAGAAGCCTGAGTATCCAGCGTCTGTTGGCTGGTGGAGCCGATCTTGACCAGTTGGCGAAAACGCGCCAGATCATGCTGAGCATTGGTCAGCACCGCCTGATCGTGGGCCAGGACGCCCTTGGCTTGTGCCAGTTGGGCCTTGAGTGCGCGGTCATCGATGCGGGCGATGACCTGGCCTTTGTTGACGCGCTGGCCTTCCTTGAACTCGACTGAGGCGAGAATCCCGTTGACCTGCGTGATCACCGTGACGCTGCGAGTCGGCGTCACCGTACCCAAGGCATCGATGTACACCGGTACGTCCTGCAACTTGACCGCCACCGCAGCCACCGGCTCGCCCGCGACGGGAGGTTTTGGTTTGGGCCTGGCGGCGAACAGGTAGAAAAACAGCGCGATAGCCAATAGCAAAAACAATAAAACACCGACTACCAGACCGAATTTCCTTCGTCTGTTTTCCATCAATGCTTTCACTCACAACAGGTCAACATCGACATCCCGCAACGGTGGGCGAACGTCAGGCTGCGTGAACATCGGAAATGGCCAATGGCCGAAATACTGACTAGAACTTTAGCAGTGCTACCGTCAGACACCGGTTCATCGGCGTGTTTGTTCAGCTCGGCTGGCCGGCATCAAGCGCCAAGGGTACTACCGGGCATTCTTGAGCCTGTCGCAAGGCCGGTGCTACCATGCGCAACCGCCAGCACAGGCAAGGAATTCTCTGGTTTATGAGCAGTATCCGCGAGCGCAACAAAGAACTGATCCTGCGCGCAGCCAGTGAAGAGTTTGCCGACAAGGGTTTCGCAGCCAGCAAAACCAGCGATATCGCCGCCAAGGCCGGGCTGCCCAAACCCAACGTCTACTACTACTTCAAGTCCAAGGAAAACCTCTACCGCGAGGTGCTCGAAAGCATCATCGAGCCGATCCTGCAGGCGTCGACACCCTTCAATCGCGACGGCGTGCCGGCTGACGTGCTGAGTGGCTACATTCGCTCGAAAATCCGCATCTCCCGCGACTTGCCCTTCGCCTCGAAAGTGTTCGCCAGCGAGATCATGCACGGCGCACCGCACCTGACCGCCGAGCAGGTCGAGCAGCTCAACGAACAGGCCCGGCACAACATCGACTGTATCCAGGGCTGGATCGACAACGGGAAAATCGCACCGCTCGACCCGCATCACTTGATGTTCACCATCTGGGCCGCGACCCAGACCTACGCCGACTTCGACTGGCAGATCTCCACGGTCACTGGCAAAGCCAAACTCGACGACAGCGACTACGAAGCCGCCGCGCAGACCATCATCCGGCTGGTGCTCAAAGGGTGTGAGCTGGATCAGTGACACCAGCGACATACACACCCTGTAGGAGCTGCCGAAGGCTGCGATAGGCCCGGGGGATCACAGCGCCCGCTCCGCAGGCGATCGCAGCCTTCGGCAGCTCCTACAGTTGGTCTTTGTGCCCCTCAGATATCTATCAAGCACTCACCCCCGCATCCGCCGCCAACCCCAATGCCTCTATCGCACTGATCGCGCATTGCTCGTCGATGTCCGAGGTATCACCGCTGATGCCGATGGCGCCGATCACGGCCCCCTGTTTATCGCGAATCAACACGCCACCCGGCACCGGGACCAATGCGCCCTGCCCCAGACCATTGAGCGAGGCAATGAAGCTCGGTCGTGTCTGAGCATCCAGCGCCAATAAGCGCGAGCCCTTGCCCAGTGCCACCGCGCCCCAGGCCTTGCCGATGGCAATCTGTGGGCGCAGCAGGCTGGCGCCGTCCTCGCGTTGCAACGTAATCAAGTGACCGCCGCTATCGAGTACCGCAATGGTCAGCGGTGCAGCGGAAATCTCCCGCCCTGCCGCCATGGCCCGGTTAACCAGATTGACTGCGACCTTCAAGGTTAAAGCGTTCATGTGTGCCGTCCTGAGGTGATGGAGAATATCGAACGAGGAACAATAGAACACAATACAAAATATTTTTGTATACAATAAATTCGATCATCACCACCAAAGCACCACATTCCTCCTGCTTACGAGCGATTCAAGCCAAGAAAAATCCGCCAAAAAAATGGATTGACCGATCCACCTTACCGTGAATACACTTCGCCGAAAGCAACTTGTATACAATTACAAAAACAAAGAGGCACAAAACCATGAGCAAAATGAGAGCAATCGAAGCCGCCGTTCTGGTGATGCGCCGCGAAGGTGTCGAAACCGCGTTTGGCATTCCGGGTGCAGCGATCAACCCGCTCTACGCCGCCCTGAATAAAATCGGTGGCATTGATCACGTCCTCGCCCGTCACGTCGAAGGCGCCTCGCACATGGCCGAGGGCTACACCCGCACCAAAGCCGGCAACATTGGCGTGTGCATCGGCACCTCCGGCCCGGCCGGCACGGACATGGTCACCGGCCTCTACAGCGCCTCGGCCGACTCGATCCCGATTCTCTGCATCACCGGCCAGGCACCACGGGCGCGGATGCACAAAGAAGACTTCCAGGCGGTGGACATCACCAGCATCGTCAAGCCCGTGACCAAATGGGCGACCACCGTGCTCGAACCGGGTCAGGTGCCCTACGCCTTCCAGAAAGCCTTCTACGAAATGCGCTCCGGCCGCCCCGGCCCGGTGCTGATCGACCTGCCGTTCGATGTGCAGATGGCTGAAATCGAATTCGATATCGAAGCCTACCAACCGTTGCCGGTCAACAAACCGGCGGCCAACCGGGTGCAGATCGAGAAGGCCCTGGCCCTGCTCGATCAGGCTGAACGCCCATTGCTGGTGTGCGGCGGTGGCGTAATCAACGCCGATGCCAGCGAGCTGTTGGTGGAGTTCGCCGAACTGACCGGTATCCCGGTCATCCCGACCCTGATGGGCTGGGGCTGCATTGCCGATGATCACCCGTTGATGGTTGGCATGGTCGGCCTGCAAACGTCCCACCGCTATGGCAACGCGACAATGCTCAAGTCCGATGTGGTACTGGGCGTCGGCAACCGCTGGGCCAACCGCCACACCGGTTCGGTTGAGGTCTACACCGAAGGTCGACGCTTCATTCATGTGGACATCGAACCGACCCAGATCGGCCGCGTATTCAACCCGGATCTGGGCATCGTTTCCGATGCTGGTTTAGCGCTGAAAATGTTCCTTGAGGTCGCCCGCGAATGGAAAGCCGCCGGCAAACTCAAAGACCGCAGCGCCTGGCTTGCAGACTGCCAGGAACGCAAGCGCACCCTGCAACGCAAGACCCACTTCGACAACGTGCCGGTCAAGCCGCAACGGGTGTACGAGGAGATGAATCAGGTGTTCGGTAAGGACACTTGCTACGTCAGCACCATCGGTCTGTCGCAGATTGCCGGCGCACAGTTCCTGCATGTGTACAAACCGCGGCACTGGATCAACTGCGGTCAGGCGGGCCCCTTGGGCTGGACCATCCCGGCTGCGCTGGGTGTGGTCAAAGCTGATCCGACGCGCAAGGTCGTGGCCCTGTCCGGCGATTACGATTTCCAGTTCATGATCGAAGAGCTGGCGGTCGGCGCGCAGTTCAATCTGCCGTACATCCATGTGGTGGTGAACAACTCGTACCTGGGGCTGATTCGTCAGTCCCAGCGTGGCTTCGAGATGGATTACTGCGTGCAACTGGCCTTTGAAAACATCAACGCGCCAGAGCTCAAAGGCTATGGCGTTGACCATGTAGCGGTGGCCGAGGGTCTGGGATGCAAAGCGCTGCGGGTGTTCGAGCCGGGCAAGATTCAGGACGCCCTGCGTCAGGCCGAAAAAATGCTCGAAGAGTTCAAGGTGCCGGTGATCGTCGAGATCATTCTCGAGCGCGTGACCAATATTTCCATGGGCACCGAGATCAATGCGATCAACGAATTCGAAGACCTGGCCCTGGTCGGCGACGACGCACCCACCGCCATTTCGTTGTTGGACTGACCGCCACTATTTTTACCGGAGACCACCATGCCGCGTTTCGCAGCCAACCTGTCCATGCTGTTTACCGAGCAGGACTTTCTTGCCCGCTTCAAGGCAGCCGCCGATGCAGGTTTCAGCGGTGTCGAGTACCTGTTCCCTTATGAGTTCAGCTCCGCCGAGATCAAGGCGCAGCTCGATGCCCATCGCCTGACTCAGGTGTTGTTCAACCTGCCGGCCGGCGATTGGGGCAAAGGTGAGCGCGGTCTGGCTTGCCACCCTGATCGAGTCGAGGAGTTCCGCGCCGGGGTCAATCTAGCCATCGCTTACGCACAGGTACTGGGCAATACCCAGATCAACTGCCTGGCGGGGATTCGTCCGCAAGGCGTCGATGACGCCACCGTGGAAGCGACGTTTGTCGACAACCTCAAATACGCCGCCGACAAGCTGCAAGCCGCGGGTATCAAGCTGGTCATGGAAATGATCAACACCCGCGACATCCCCGGCTTCTACCTGAACACCACCGCTCAGGCCCTGGCGATCCGCGACAAAGTCGCCAGCAGCAACCTGTTCCTGCAATACGACATCTATCACATGCAAATCATGGAAGGCGATCTGGCCCGGACCATGGCCAGCAACCTGCCGGTGATCAACCACATCCAGTTGGCCGACAACCCTGGGCGTAACGAACCGGGCACTGGCGAGATCAACTACCGCTTTTTGTTCGAACACCTGGACCGCATCGGCTATCAGGGCTGGGTCGGCTGTGAATACAAGCCGCTGACCACTACCGAAGCGGGTCTTGGCTGGCTGAAAACCCATAACGTGATTTGACACAAAACCTTGTAGGAGCGCGCTTGCCCGCGATCAGTTTGACGCGGTGTGTCAGGTATACCGCTATCGCGGGCAAGCGCGCTCCTACAGAAATACCTGACAACAAGAGGATTTTCTTCATGGCAAAAATCGGATTTATCGGCACTGGCATCATGGGCCTGCCAATGGCGCAGAACCTGCAAAAAGCCGGTCACAGTCTGTTCCTTTCCGCACACCACGACCCGGCCCCGCCTGAGTTGATCGCTGCGGGCGCAATTGCGCTGGCCAACCCGAAAGAAGTGGCTCAGGAAGTAGAATTCATCATCGTCATGGTGCCCGATACCCCGCAGGTCGACGACGTGCTGTTCCGCGCCGACGGTGTTGCCGCAGGCCTGGGCCCGAACAAGGTGGTGATCGACATGAGTTCGATCTCGCCGACCGCCACCAAGGGTTTCGCCGCCAAGGTCAACGCCACAGGTGCGCAATACCTGGATGCACCGGTTTCCGGTGGTGAAGTTGGGGCCAAGGCCGCGAGTTTGAGCATCATGGTCGGTGGTGAAGAAGCGACGTTCCAGCGCGCACTGCCGCTGTTCCAGAGCATGGGCAAGAACATCACGCTGGTCGGCGGCAATGGCGATGGCCAGACCGCCAAGGTCGCGAACCAGATCATCGTGGCCCTGAACATTCAGGCCGTGGCCGAGGCATTGCTGTTCGCCGCGAAGAACGGTGCCGATCCAGCCAAGGTCCGTGAAGCGCTGATGGGTGGCTTTGCGTCGTCGAAGATTCTGGAAGTGCATGGCGATCGCATGATCAAGGGCACCTTCGATCCAGGCTTCCGCATCAGCCTGCACCAAAAGGACCTCAACCTGGCCCTCAATGGCGCGCGCGAACTGGGTATCAACCTGCCCAACACCGCCAACGCCCAACAAGTGTTCAGCACCTGTGCGGCCATCGGCGGCAGCAATTGGGACCACTCGGCGCTGATCAAGGGCCTTGAACACATGGCGAATTTCTCGATTCGCGATAAGTAAAAAAGCTTCGCAGGCAAGCCTGCTCACAGGTAGGTGGGCGATACATAGAACACCTGTAGGAGCTGCCGAAGGCTGCGATCTCTCTGGCCAATCGCAGCCTTCGGCAGCTCCTACAGTTCTGTGCCAGACACAGATCCACTGTGGGAACAGGCTTGCCTGCGAATCGGCCTTCCGCTGCACTAGAGACCCACCATGCACCCCAATTGCCCCGACTGGGCCGAAGCCATGCTCAACGGCTTCAGCCAAGTCCTGTTGCAACGCCACCCACTCTGCGGATTGTTGTGCCTGCTGGCGATTCTGCTGAGCGCACCTTCCCTGCTCGGCGGCGCACTACTGGGCGCGCTGGCGGGTTTGCTCACCGCCCAGCGACGCGGTTACGACAAGACCGATCGCCAGGCCGGGCTTTACAGCTACAACGGCGTGCTGCTGGGCTTGCTGCTGTGCCGTCAGTTTCCCTGGTCACCGATGCTGCCGTTGTTGATCATCGCCAGCGGTGGCTTGAGCGCGATGCTGATGCACGGTTGGCTGGAACGCACCCGTCAGGCCCATTGCCTGAAAGCCTACACCGCGCCCTTCGTACTATTCAGCTGGCTGTTGCTCATCTTCGCCAAGCCTCACACTGCGGTCCCTGACATCGCTGGCAACACATTGCTGAACGCCCTGCCCCAGGGTTTGGGCCAAGTGTTTTTTCTCGATAACCCCTTGGCCGGGATGATGATCGGTGCCGGTCTGCTCATCGCCAATTGCCGAGCCGTCTGTTGGGCCATGCTGGGTTGCTCCGGCGGGATCGCGATGGCTCTGCTGCAGCATGAACCCGCCACCGCGCTGTTCGGGCTGGCCGGTTATAACCCGGCACTGGCCGGTCTGGCGTTCAGCCAACAGCACAACAAACCCTGGCTTCCGTTGCTCGCCATTGCGCTGGCCATTGTCTTGCAACCGGGTTTTGCCGAGCTGGGCCTACCCACTTTAACCGCGCCTTTTATCCTCGCCTGCTGGCTGGTTCACGCCAGTGCCCGCCTGCTGCGCCAGTCCGCGCTCGATCACCGGTTGCGCTGGTGACCGGAAAACTTCTAGGCTCTCCGGATCTTCAATTCGGAAATCGCCCATGGACAGCAACACAAGCTGGCGGGAACAGCTACGCATCATCATTTTCCAGACCGATACGGTAGCGGGCCGGCGCTTCGACACAATTTTACTGCTGATCATTTTGAGCAGCCTGTTTGTAGTCATCATCGACAGCATCGAAAGCATTCACAGTAACTATGTCGACATGCTGGCGTATATCGAATGGGGTTTCACCCTGGTGTTTGCCGTCGAATACGCCCTGCGTCTGTACTGCTCACCCAGGCCCCTACGCTACGCCTTCAGCTTTTACGGTCTGGTCGACCTGCTGGCAATCGTGCCCGGCGTCCTCGCGCTGTATTACGCCGATGCTCAGTACCTGCTGATCATTCGTATCATTCGGATGCTGCGGATCTTCCGGGTGCTCAAGCTCAGCCCTTACCTAAAGCAAGCCAACTACCTGCTCTCGGCGTTGCAGGGTAGCAAGCAGAAGATCATCGTCTTCCTCGCCACTGTCTCGACCCTGGTGATTGTGTTCGGCACGCTGATGTATGTGATCGAAGGGCCGGAACACGGCTTCACCAGCATCCCCAAAGGGATCTACTGGGCGATCGTCACCCTGACCACCGTGGGTTACGGCGACATTGTGCCCAAGACCGCGCTGGGGCAGATCCTCTCGGCGCTGGTGATGATTACCGGTTACTCGATCATCGCCGTGCCCACCGGCATCTTCACCGCTGAGTTGGCCAACGCCATGCGCAGCGGGCAACTGGAGCACGAGTGCCCGGTGTGCACGAAAAACGACCATGAAACCGACGCGTCTTTCTGCTCGCGCTGCGGTAATGCCTTGTTTCCCAAATTCGAAGACAAGGCATAAGCAAATCCCTTTTAAGTATTTAAATGACTATAGGCATCCGGCTATAGTCGCCGGCAAATAGCAGCCTTACACCACTCGAACAGGGAATGCGCAGTGAACAAACTCTTTGGCGCCTCACTTCTGGCCTTGGGCCTGGCTTTCGGCAGCGCGGCCCATGCCGCCCCGACCTTGCTCAACGTTTCCTACGACGTGATGCGCGATTTCTACAAAGACTACAACGTGGCTTTCCAGAAACACTGGCAAGCCGAGCACAGTGAAAACCTCACCCTGCAGATGTCCTTCGGCGGTTCGAGCAAACAAGCCCGCTCAGTGATCGATGGCCTGCCCGCTGACGTGATCACCATGAACATGGCCACCGACATCAACGCCCTGGCCGATAACGGCAAGCTGGTGCCCGATAACTGGGTCACCCGTTTGCCGGACAACAGCGCGCCATTCACCTCGGCCACCGTTTTCATCGTGCGCAAAGGCAATCCAAAAGCGCTGAAAGACTGGCCGGACCTGGTCAAGCCTGGCGTCGAAGTGATCGTCCCCAACCCGAAAACCTCGGGCAACGGCCGCTACACCTACCTCTCAGCCTGGGGCTATACGCTGAAGAACGGCGGCGATGAAGCCGCGGCGAAAAAATTCGTCGGTGAACTGTTCAGCCATGTTCCTTTGCTAGACACGGGTGGCCGTGCCGCCACGACCACCTTCATGACCAACCAGATGGGCGACGTGCTGGTGACCTTCGAAAACGAAGCCGAAATGATCGCCCGCGAGTTTGGCCGCGATCAGTTCGAAGTGATCTACCCGAGTGTGTCGGCCGAAGCCGAGCCGCCGGTGAGCGTGGTGGATAAAGTGGTCGACAAGAAAGGCAGCCGGGCCCTCGCCGAGGAATACCTGAAATACCTGTGGTCCCCGGAAGGTCAGGAAATCGCAGCCGCCAACTACCTGCGCCCGCGTGACCCGGCCATATTGGCCAAATACACCGACCGCTTCCCGAAAGTCGACTTCCTCTCGGTAGAGAAAACTTTCGGCGACTGGCGCACTGTGCAAAAAACCCACTTCAGTGACGGTGGGGTTTTTGATCAGATTTATCAGGTGAAATAAGCCAGTTCGTGCAAACAACAACGGCGACCTTCGGATCGCCGTTTTTCATTTACTTACGCAGTCACAACCCCTCCGCAGCCATATGCACGACGGTTTTATAATCAAGAATGGTTGATCCAGCACAGATAAGATAAACCTTCGAATTATCTCTTGCGTCTGCCAGGAACTTTTTGACGTATGACTTAGTCAATTGAGATATTGCACTCCCCGGCCCGACTGGGTGAGGTACAAAATGCATCGTAGCAGTACAATTATGTATTTCATCAATAATTTTCATCACGATATCCAACATTGACTCGCTCATCGGCCAACGCTGCGCCTGAGGACCGTACCAACTTATCAATATATCGCGAAGCGCGTCTTCATCCTGAAGGTCCATCATTTAATTACCTCCTTCTCTTGATACTGGCAATCACGTGCATAACTTCTTCCATGGGGAGCCGCAATGTAATAAGTTCAACGCCCTCGTCACTTAAAATCAAAATCTTATGGAAGCTAGTCCTTGGCTGCATGGCCTGAAAAACGACGTCAACGGCCCCCCCCACTCGGTACACTGTAACGTTCGCATTGCAATCCAGTTTCAGCAGTGAACGTTGGAACTGTATTTCTTTCAGCTCATCCACATTTAGATTCCCAGTAGACGAGACGCCATATATCAAACGATAAAACTCCACCACACTGACTGGCCGAGACGTAAACTTGTTGAGTTGATCGACCCATGGTTGCGGCTCTACATACTGCTGACCTATATAATCTCGATTCGGATAACTTGCGATAAATCCGTCTCCACTCAACAATACATCAGGTTTGCTGGGCAGATTAAATTGATACCTTGAAAAATAGACAGGTGTGTAGGCACCCTCCTGATAGGGCAAGTCAACCGTAGGCGGCCATGTATAATCGCAGGACTCAGCAAAAGCATGAGTTGCAGTCACTAGCAGAAGCCCCATTACAATCCAACATCTCACTGTTCTCTCCAGCTGCAGACCCGCTCGCTGCCAACATACAAGACGCCTGGACATATATTCATACCGAAAATTAATCAGCAATAATTTCCTATAGGCTTGCTTATAAGTACAGAAAAAAAATGTAGGAAAAGACTGAAATTTAGGTAATAAAAAACGGCGAACCCAGGGTCGCCGTTTTTTCGTTTACTCAGTTGCCAAAATGCCGGCTCAACCCCGGTGGTACACCGGTGGCGTCGGTCTCTTGCCAAGGCCCGCTGCGTGCTGTCGACCAGCTCCAGCCGTTGTTCCAGCGGTAGTAGGTGCGCTGGCGGTAGAAGGTGTTGGGTTCGTCGTCCAGTGCATACACGCCAAGTTTTGAATCCCAGTGGCAGTTGCCACCCGGCGGCGGGGCGAAGTGGGCGGAGGTTTGCGGTCCGGTTGCTGGCGCCGGACGTTGTGGAGAGGTCTGCGGCGCGGCGTGTGGCGTTGCGTGTTGCGGTTTGTTGGGCAACGTCGGAATCGGCTCGCTGCTTTGCGGTCCCGTGGGGTGCTGGACCGCACACGCACTCAAGCCCAGGACCAGACTCAACAAGGTGATGCGTGCGACGATACTCATAGCGTGCTCTCTAGTGATCCGGACTGTCGATGGTCAGTGCCTGCTGCGCCGTAGTGCTGCTGGCCAGCGGCTGGCTGCGGCCTACCCATTCGCCGGCAGTCGGCTGGCCGGCACGGGAGATGCGCGCAACCAATTGGACTTCAGGAAAGTTCGACAGTTTCAGTTGCGGCATCATTGCGTCGGCATCGGCCAGTTCGACTTCAGCCGGCAGGTCGGCCACAGTCAGGCGTTTGACCGCCAACGGCATCGGCGGACCTGAGGTGGCGCGGGCAAAGATGAACACGCTGTCGCCCGGTTTGACACTGGCTTTGAGCGAATCAGCCAGATCGACACGGACCTTGAGCAAAGCCGCCACCTTGTTCTCAACCGCAGGCGGCCTGGCAGCAGCCACTGGCGCCTCAGTCACCTTGCCACCGCCCGCTACCAGCTTCTCGCCAGCACGGGCGATACCACCTTCGAGTGCGGAGCGGGAAGGGTCTTCGGGAGGCAGTACCGCCAACAAGCGTTTCCAGTAATCCATAGCCTGTTGATAACGCTCGCTTTCGAAGGCCGCGATCCCCAACAGACCCAGGCTGGTGACTTCGTTCGGGTCGGCCTTGAGGGCTTCATCGGTCAACGCCTGAACCTGCGGTGTAAACTTCTTGTCGCCCGCGAAATACAGCGCCTGCGCCCACTGCCCAAGTAGTTCCGGCTGACGTCCAGCCAAGACCACGGAGCGTTCGAACATCCTCGCCGCATCGGCCGGGCGGTCTTGAGCCATGTAGGTGCGGGCGAGGAAGTACAGACCTTCCGCCGAGTCCGGCTGGGCTTTTACCGCACGCTCCAGGCGGCTGGACATTTCATCCAGGGATTTCGGTGCCTGAGCGAATTCGCGGCTCAGTTCGACTTTGTCGCTGGCGCCATAATGCAGGTACAGCGCCAGACCCAACACCGGCACCAACAGCGCCGCCAGCAATGGCAACGGCTTGCCCAGACGCGAAGTACGCAGGGTGTCGGCGCCCTCAGTGTCAGCCAGCAGTTCACGAGCAGCTTCGGCACGGCCGGCGTCCATCTGCGCCGAAGAGAGTACGCCCTCCTCCAGCTGGCCTTGCAGTTCGGCCAGACGCTCCTGATACAGGGCAACATTGAGCGCGGTACGATCCTCTTCGCTTTGGGCGCGACGGCCACGCAGAACAGGGATCAACAAGAAACTCAGGGCCACCAGCAACAGCAGGCCGGCAGCTAGCCAGAAATCAATCATTCGTGGTTTTTATCCAACAGTTGGGCGAGGCGCTGACGCTCCTCGTCGGAAAGAACGTCCGCATCCTCGGTACGCTTGCCGCGCCGACGCGACACAATCACACCCATCACCAGCACGCCACCGATCAGCAAGCCTGCCGGGCCGAACCAGAGCAGCCAGGTGCGCGAATTGAGTGCCGGTTTGTAGCGCACGAATTCGCCGTAGCGATCGACCATGAAGTCGATGATCTGTTGATTACTCTGGCCTTCGCCGAGCATGCGGTAGATCTCTTTGCGCAGGTCGGCGGCAATCGGTGCATTGGAGTCGGCGATGTCCTGGTTCTGGCATTTTGGGCAGCGCAGTTCCTTGGTCAATTCGGCGTAACGCGCGCGCTCGGCTTCATCCCGAAACTCGTAGGAATCAATGGCCGCCTGAGCCACGCCGGCCAGGCCAAGGCTCAATACAGCCGCGGCTAACCAACGCTTCATGGCTTGGCCTCGTCGACCAGTCCTTGATACAAGCCCGCCAGTTGTTCACGCCAGACGGTCTCGTCGATCACACCCACGTGCTTGTAACGAATCACGCCTTTGCCGTCGATCAGGAAGGTTTCCGGCGCGCCGTACACCCCCAGGTTCAGACCGAGGTTGCCGGCCTCATCGTTGATGGTCATCTGATAAGGGTTGTGGAACTCCTTCAGCCATTTCAGCGCGTCGGCGTTCACG
Source organism: Pseudomonas sp. ASL3 (assembly GCF_056680425.1). Classification (NCBI taxonomy): domain Bacteria; kingdom Pseudomonadati; phylum Pseudomonadota; class Gammaproteobacteria; order Pseudomonadales; family Pseudomonadaceae; genus Pseudomonas; species Pseudomonas sp. ASL3. The sequence goes on from NZ_CM155281.1 coordinate 3,601,246, forward strand.
TCCTTGTAGTTGATGCCGTAGATCACCACGCCTTGCTGAGCCAGCTTGTTTAGCACCGGATGTTCTACGCGGCAGGAAATGCACCAGGTGCCCCAGACGTTGACCAATGCCGGTTTGCCCAGCAGATCGGCCTGGGTGATGACCTTGCCGCCTTGCACATCCGGCAGGGAAAACGCCGGAAACTGTTTGCCGATCATCGCTGACGGCAGCTCGGCCGGGTCAAGGTACAGACCACGGTAGAGAAACGCCGCCACGCCCAGAAACAACACCAGCGGTACTAACAGAATCCAACGCTTCATACCGCGGCTCCCGACAGGCCCAATGCATCACGTACTTTGCTTTTGACCTTGACCCGGTAACGTCTGTCCATTGCTGCCAACAATCCGCCCAGGCCGGTGAACAAACCGCCAAACCAGATCCAGCGCACGAACGGCTTGACGTGAACCCGTACCGCCCAGGCGCCATCACCCAGCGGTTCGCCGAGCGCAACGTACAGATCGCGGCTGAAACCGGCGTCGATACCGGCTTCAGTCATCATCGACTGCTGCACGGTGTACAGACGTTTTTCCGGGTGCAGAACGGTGACCTCCTTGCCGTCTACCAGCACACGGATGGTGCCTTTATCGGAGGTGAAGTTCGGGCCCTGGAAGTGCTTGGCACCGTCAAAGACGAACATATAGCCGCCCAGTTCCATGGATTCGCCCGGCGCCATGCGCAGGTCACGCTCAGCGCTGTTCTGGCTGGACAGGACCACACCCAAAGCGCAGATGGCGATGCCGATGTGCGCGATTTGCATGCCCCAGTAGCTGCGGGTCAAGCCGCGAGCGCCTTTGACCAGACCTTTGTGGCGGGTCTTGTCCAACAGGTCGCGTACGCCAGCCAGGAGCACCCAGGCCGCGAGCATGAAGGTCGCCAGCACCGCCCATTGGAAATCGCCGAGGACGAAGCCGGCAACCACTGCCAACAGCGCACTGCCGACCAACACCGGCGCCAGCATGCTCACCAGCCATTTGACCGGCGTGTCTTTCCAGCGCACCAGCACACCGACCGCCATCACGATCATCAGCAGCGCCATCAATGGCACGAACAACGCATTGAAGTAAGGCGGGCCGACCGACATTTTCGCGCCGCTCAGCGCATCGACCACTAACGGATACAGGGTGCCCAACAGAATCATCGACGCGGCGACCACCAGCACCAGGTTATTGCCCAGCAACAGGGTTTCACGCGACCACAAGGCGAAGCCAACGTGGCTTTTCACCACCGGCGCGCGGAACGCGAACAACGTCAGCGAGCCACCGACCACCAGCAGCAGGAAGATCAGGATGAACACGCCACGGGCCGGGTCGGACGCAAACGCATGCACTGACGTCAGCACGCCGGAACGAACCAGGAAGGTGCCCAGCAAGCTCAGCGAGAATGCGGCAATCGCCAGCAACACGGTCCAGCTTTTGAACACGCCACGTTTTTCGGTGACTGCCAGGGAGTGAATCAGCGCGGTGCCGACCAGCCATGGCATGAAGGAGGCGTTTTCCACCGGGTCCCAGAACCACCAGCCGCCCCAGCCGAGTTCGTAGTAAGCCCACCAGGAGCCGAGGGTGATGCCGATGCCGAGGAAAGCCCAGGCGACGATGGTCCATGGCCGCGACCAGCGCGCCCAGGCGGCGTCCAGACGTCCGCCGAGCAAGGCCGCAATGGCAAAGGCGAAGGCCACCGAGAAACCGACATAGCCCATGTACAGCATCGGCGGATGCACGATCAGGCCGATGTCCTGCAGCAAGGGATTAAGGTCGTGACCATCGGCCGGGATCTGCGGCAGGATGCGCGAAAACGGGTTGGACGTAAGGGTCAGGAACAGCAGGAAGCCAACGCTGATCATGCCCATCACGGCCAGTACACGCGCCAGCATCACTTGCGGCAATTGTCGGGAGAAGATCGACACGGCGAAGGTCCAGCCACCGAGAATCAGTGCCCACAGCAACAACGAGCCTTCGTGAGCGCCCCACACCGCACTGAACTTGAAGTACCAGGGCAAGGAGCTGTTGGAGTTGTTGGCCACGTAACCGACCGAGAAATCATCGGTCATGAACGAGTAGGTCAGGCTGCCAAAGGCGAACACGAGGAAGGCAAATTGCCCCCAGGCGGCCGGCTGGGCCAGGCTCATCCACAGGCGATCGCCACGCCAGGCACCGATCAACGGCACGCTGGCCTGGACGATGGCAAAGCACAGCGCCAGAATCATGGCCAGATGGCCGAGTTCGGGAATCATGGTTTCACCCCTGCTTCGATGGTGTGGAGGACTGCATCGGTGCCAACTGGCCGCTGTCTTTCAGCGCTTTGGTGACTTCCGGCGGCATGTATTTCTCGTCGTGCTTGGCCAGCACTTCATCGGCGACGACCACGCCATCGGCATTGAGCTTGCCCAGCGCGACGATGCCCTGCCCTTCCCGGAACAGGTCCGGGAGAATCCCGCGATAGGTGATGGTGACCGACTTGTTGAAATCGGTGACGATAAATTTGACGTCCAGCGAATCGTTGGAGCGTTGCAGCGAGCCCTTCTCGACCATGCCACCGGCGCGAATGCGGGTGTCATGCGGCGCTTCGCCATTAGCGATCTGGCTCGGGGTGTAGAACAGGTTGATGTTCTGCTGCAAGGCGCTCAAGGCCAGAGCCACGGCAACACCGACTCCCGCCAGAATCCCCACGATGATCAACAGACGCTTTTTACGCAGCGGATTCACTTCTGACTCTCCCAGCGCAAACGTCGCGCCTCTTGTTGCAGGTAACGCCGACGCGCCAGCACCGGCACCGCCACGTTGAGGGCCAGGACCGACAGGCAGATGCCATAGGCCGACCAGACATATAAGCCATGGTGACCCATGGCCAGAAATTCACTGAAGGAGGCAAAATTCACAACACGGCTCCTTTCACGGGCACCAGGCCCAGGCTTTTCAGGACCTCGTCCTTGACCCAACTGCTGCGCGCTTCGCGTTTGAGCACTTCAAGGCGCATGCGCAGCAACAGCACCGCGCCAAAGAAACAGTAGAAACCCAGCACCATGAACAGCAACGGCAGCCACATTTCGGCAGGCATCGCCGGTTTCTCGGTGAGGCTGAAGGTCGCGCCCTGGTGCAGGGTGTTCCACCACTCCACCGAATACTTGATGATCGGGATATTGATCACCCCGACAATGGCCAGTACCGCGCAGGCCTTGGCGGCACTCTCACGATTGCTGATAGCGTTGCCGAGCGCAATAAGACCGAAGTACAGGAACAGCAGGATCAGCATCGACGTTAGTCGCGCATCCCAGACCCACCACGAGCCCCAGGTCGGTTTACCCCAGATCGCGCCAGTGACCAGCGCTACGGCGGTCATCCAGGCGCCAATGGGCGCGGCGCATTGCAGCGCGATGTCGGCAACCTTCATCTTCCAGACCAGCCCGACCACACCGGCCACTGCCAGCATGATGTAGCAGGACTGGGCGAGCATGGCCGCCGGGACGTGGATATAGATGATGCGAAAGCTGTTGCCCTGTTGATAGTCCGGCGGCGCGAAGGCCAGGCCCCAGACCAGGCCGATGGCGATCAGCAGCACGGCGGCGATGCTCAGCCAGGGCAGCATGCGCCCGCTGATACCATAAAACCATTTAGGTGAGCCCAGTTTGTGGAACCAGGTCCAACTGATGCTGCCTTTCATCACGTTGCCTTTCATCACGGTGCATCCTGGGTTTTTGCCGATCGCAGCCTTTACACACTGGCGTATCGGAACCTCAATTATTCGCCGACGCTGATCTTCAGGCCAGCCGCTATTGCAAAAGGTGTCAGGGTTACCGCCAGGGCGGTCAGGCTGCCAAGCCAGAGCAGGTAACCGGTTGCCGGCATGCCTTGCAGGGCCGCTTGCAACGCGCCACTGCCGAGGATCAATACCGGGATGTACAACGGCAGAATCAACAACGCCAACAACAATCCGCCGCGCTTCAAACCCACCGTCAGGGCCGCGCCTACCGCGCCGAGCAGGCTCAGGATCGGCGTGCCCAGCAGCAGCGAGATCAGCAGCACCGGCAGGCAGTTACCGGGCAAACCCAGCATCAGCGCCAGCAACGGCGCCAACAGCACCAGAGCCAGTCCGGAAAACGCCCAGTGTGCCAGCACCTTGGCCAGAACAAGAAGGGCCAGGGGGTGCGGCGAAAGGACCCACTGCTCCAGTGAGCCGTCTTCAAAATCACTGCGAAACAGCCCGTCAAGCGAGAGCAGGACTGACAATAACGCCGCCACCCAGACTAATCCCGGCGACAAGGTTTGCAACAATTGAGTCTCCGGGCCGACGGCCAGCGGAAACAAAGCAATCACGATCGAAAAAAACACCAGCGGGTTGATCAATTCTGCCGGACGGCGAAACAACAAACGCGCTTCACGGGCAACCAACAGGGTAAAGACATGACTCATACAACCCAATGCCCCAGATCAAGATCCCGATAACCGGCAGGAATGCGGGTCAGTGTGTGGTGGGTAGTCAACACGACCATCCCGCCCTGCTCGCAATGTACGGCCAAGTGCTCTTCGAGCTGGGCCACTCCTTGTTTGTCGAGGGCCGTGAACGGTTCATCGAGAATCCACAAAGGCGGACCTTCGAGATACAGACGCGCCAGCGCTACCCGTCGCTGCTGCCCGGCCGACAAGGTGTGACACGGCACGTCTTCAAAACCACGCAAGCCCACCGATTCCAGCGCCTGCCGGATCTTGTCGCGCTCGGCGGGACGGTGCAAGGCACAGAGCCAGGCCAGGTTTTCTTCAGCGCTCAACAGATCCTTGATACCCGCAGCATGCCCGATCCACAACAGATTGCGTACCAGCTCGGTCCGTTGCTCCGCCAGGGGGTGACCGTTGAGCCGCACCTGACCCGCGGTCGGCTGCATCAGCCCGGCCAGCAAGCGCAGCAGGCTGGTCTTGCCGCTCCCGTTCGGGCCGCTGATTTGCAGCATGTCGCCGGCGGCCAGACGCAGTTCGAGATTCTCGAAGAGCATCCGCCAGTCACGCTCGCAAGCAAGCGCCACGGCTTCTAGAACAGGGCTGGGCATGGCTGACCTTTTCTTTTGATCAAGAGCGGAGCGGTTCAAGTCGGTTAAACAGCGGCCGTTATACTGACGACGATTGAATGAACATCCGGCCTGAAACGGTGGGTCGCAGATACTTTTATGCGTGCCATCGAAGACGGGGCGGCATTATACATGTCATGTCCTGATACCAAGAGGGCAATTTCGACAGGTTGTAACCCCCATGACAGGCGACATCAGCAGCCTTGCTCCGCTCTCCTCCGCCGCCGCTGTGTTGGTCAAGGCGGGCGTGACCCCAAACGATATCCTCAAACTGCTGCAACCGGCCCAAGACCTGATCCCTGCGGGCGGTATCGCTACGGCTCAGGTCGTCGAACAGAAACCGACGGACCAGGCGTTTCAGTTGCTGCTGCGACTGAACCTGGGTAACGGTCAACAACCCTTGGTGCAGACCAGTAGCCAGCAGTCGTTGCCTGTGGGCACCAACCTGCTCGTCAGCCAGCCAACGCCGGGCAGCCTGGCCATTACCGTGCAGCAAGCCTTGAGCAACGCGGTCGCCAGCCTGCTGAGCATCGACACCAAACAATTGCCGGTGGGCACGTTGCTGCAGGGCACGGTGCAGACCAGCCTGCCGCTCGCCCAAGCCGCGGGCCAGCCGACGCTGTATCGCAGCGTGATCACGCTGCTCAACACCCTGCTCGCCGGCACTAGCCTGACCGTTGATAGCCCACAACCGTTGACCGTGGGTAGCCTGCTGAGTGCGCAGGTGCAAGGCTCCCAGTCGTTGAGCTTCGTGCAACTGAGCAACCGGCTCGACCAACTGGTGGTGACCCAGCAACTCAACACTCAACAGAGCCGCCAGGGCTCGCTGGAGGGGCTGATCAAGGTGCTGCAAAACGTTCAGCAAGACGACAGCCTGCCGCCGGCCCTGCGCGCCAGCATTGATACGTTGCTGGACGACCTGCCGGACATCCGGCAAATGGCCGATCCCAAGGCGCTGGCACTGGCACTGAACAGCAGCGGGCCGTTCCTTGAAGCCAAGCTGTTAAGCGGTCAGAACCCCGTCGCCGCCCCGGACATGAAAGCCAACTTGCTGCGGCTGATCGCACAAATCCTCCCTGGCCTGCCCGACAGTACTTACAACGCTGCGGCTGCCGCCAATACCATGGCCCGGATGATGCCCAGTGTCATCCGCAGCGCCTTGGGCACCCTGGGCCTGGTGAGCGCCAAGACGCAACCCAGCAGCTTCCCGCTGATGTCGCGCAACCTGAATGCGGAAAACGCCGAGGACCTGGAGACGCTGCTGAAACTTGCCGCCGCCGCCGTCTCACGCCTGCAAAGCCATCAACTCTCGGGGCTGGAACAGACGCGCACGGCTGCTGACGGCACTCAGTTGACCACCTGGCAGCTGGAAATCCCCATGCGCAACCTGCAGGACATCGTGCCCTTGCAGGTCAAAGTGCAGCGCGAAGACACGCCGAACAAGGACGACGACGCCGGAAAGGACGACGACCTGGTCAAACCGGCGAAGGAAAAACTGTGGCGGGTTGAACTGGCATTCAATCTGGAGCCGCTGGGGCCGTTGCAGGTTCAGGCGCAATTGATTCGCGGCGCCTTGTCCGGCCAGCTGTGGGCTGAACGGCCGGAAAGCGCCAGCCTGATCGCCAACGAATTGGGGCACCTGCGCGAACGATTGATTGCTTCGGGCATTACCGTCAACGAACTGGCCTGCCACCGGGGCACCCCACCACAAGGCCAGCGCACGGCCCTCGAACAACGCTGGATCGACGAGACCGCCTGATGACCCATCCCGAACACACCCCGCGCCAGGCCATCGCCCTTACCTACGACGGCCAACAGGCCCCCACGCTCACTGCCAAAGGCGACGACCAACTGGCTGAAGCGATTCTGGCCATTGCTCGGGAATACGAAGTACCGATCTACGAGAATGCCGAGCTGGTCAAATTGCTGGCGCGCATGGAACTGGGCGACAGTATTCCCGAGGCGCTGTACCGCACCATCGCAGAAATCATCGCGTTTGCCTGGCACCTGAAGGGGAAATTTCCCGAGGGAAGGGATCCGGATGCAGAGCCGGTGGAGCGGGATATAACGCCGACGGCCTGAGTGGCAGTAACTCCGCTTTGTACTCTTGGATTGGGTGTATATCCGGCATTTGTGTGTGCTGGAATTACGGTTCCGCTCTTACAGCGGGTCACTTTTTCAAACGCCAAAAAGTAACCAAAACGCTTTGCCCCTTCATACGGCCCGTCGCCTAGGCTCCGGGTGCCTTCACTCCGGCACCGTTCCGGGGGCCGCCACGACCCGCCATCCATGGCGGGAGTCGTGGCTGGCTCGGCGTCCATGCCTCGCCTCCCCCGGAACAGCGCCTGCGTTCAGCCTTCTGAAAACGGGGCCTGGTCCTGGCCTGTGAGATTGGGTTTTGGGCAGTGCTGATGTAAAAAGCAAGACAATGGCAAAAGCAAAAAAACAGGGCTTTGAGAATGGCTATCGACTGGAAAAACTGTTGCACCTGACATTCAGTCTTCGCAGGCAAGCCTGCTCTCACAGATCGAGGGAAGTCCAAGATTTTGCGTCAATCACAAATCCTGTGGGAGGGCCCGCCCCGTCTTCGACGCCGCGCTGTCGCGCAGCAAACACGGTCAATTGTAGGAGCGCGCTTGCCCGCGATCGGCTGCGGAGCAGTCGCAAAATCGGCGAACTCGATTCTGGCAATAGAACTGTGCTCCATATTTTCGGGACCGCTTCGCGGTCCATCGCGGGCAAGCGCGCTCCTACAAAATAATCTTTTTATTTCAATTGGTTATGCGTTGTTTGATGGAAGCAGGCTTGCCTGCGAAGAATCCAACACAATCTCTCTCGCACCCACCTCTAAAATCTATCTGACAAGATCCAATGTCACAGGCTGGGACAGGCCCCGTGACAGCAGGCCGAACGCAGGTCCTGTTCCGGGGGTGGCGAGGCAGGACGCCGAGCCAGCCACGACTCCCGCCATGGATGGCGGGTCGTGGCGGGCCCCCGGAACAGGACCGGAGTGAGGGTACGCGGAGCCTAGGCGACGCGCCGTATGAAGGGGCAAGCGTTTTTGGTTACTTTTGGGGCGTTTTGCCAAAAGTGACCCGCTGTAAGAGCGGAACCATAATCCCGGTACACACAAATGCCGGATATACACGCCAGTTCCAGAGGCTTACCCCCGCCGTGGCGACTCATGCATTTTGCTCATCAACTGAGCTTCTGCCTGGGTCAGGCCGCAGGATTGGGTCAGTTCATCGGCAGTGGCGCCCATGCCGACCAAGCGGGCAGCCTGGGCGAAGGACAGGCTGGTAGGGTCGCGCTGTTCGAGCTGAGTCAGTTTGTCAGGCAAAGGCCCGACCACCGCGCGCAGTTCGTGCAGGTCTTCGCCCATGCGAATGGTGCCGCTCTGGTAGTCGTCCAGACGTTTGGCCAGCTCCTTGAGCCGTTGATCGCGCAGCGCATTGCCTTCGGCCTGCTGCGCAACCAACAGCCGCTGGCGCTTGCTGTATGACAGGAACAACGCCAGCGACAGCACCCAAAGAATGCCCAAAAAAACGACAGCAGCCTCAACGATCAATCAGATATTCTCCAGCTCGGACCACTCTTCTTCGGACATCATCTTGTCCAGCTCGACGAGGATCAGCAATTCACCGTTCTTATTGCACACGCCCTGGATGAACTTGGCCGATTCGTCATTGCCCACGTTCGGCGCGGTTTCGACTTCCGACTGACGCAGGTAAACCACTTCAGCCACGCTATCGACCAGAATCCCGACCACTTGCTTGTCGGCTTCGATGATCACGACTCGCGTGTTGTCGCTGACTTCAACCGGGGCCAGGCCAAAGCGCTGGCGGGTGTCGATCACGGTCACGACGTTACCGCGCAGGTTGATGATGCCCAGCACGTAGCTCGGCGCACCCGGCACTGGCGCGATTTCTGTGTAGCGCAGCACTTCCTGAACCTGCATCACGTTGATGCCGTAAGACTCGTTGTCCAGGCGGAAGGTAACCCACTGCAGGATAGGATCTTCGGAACCTTGTGCAGACGACTTATTCATACCCCTAACCCCTCAAGTGTGTGCTGTACAGACGGCACTGGATGCCGCCCTATGATTATTTGATGATGCCCATCTGCTTGACCGCGCCACTGGCTATCAGCTCGGCCAATTCGGAAACATCCAGCAGCGCGCACATGTGTTCGATCACTGTGCCCGCGAGCCAGGGACGCTGGCCGCGCTGGGTGCGCCATTTGATTTCGTTCGGGTCCAGGCGCAACGAGCGGCTGACGTGATGCACAGCCAGCCCCCACTCATAGCCCTGAACCGAGATCACGTATTGCAGGCCCTGACGGAAATCGTCGCGGTAGCGGTCCGGCATGACCCAGCGCGCAGTATCGAGCACCTTCAGGTTGCCGCCCTGGCTGGGCAAAATGCCGAGAAACCAGTCCGGCTGACCGAACAGCGGTGTCAATTCATGCCCGGCCAATGAATAGATCGACCCCAGGCAAACCAGCGGTACGGCCAGCGTCAGCCCCGCGACATCGAACAGCAGGCACTCGAACGGCTCGGCGGCCCACGCCGGTCTGCCATCCGTGGACAACGGCGGTGGCGTACCGCGGTTGCCCGGAAGGTGCACGTCCACCACCGGTTCGACCAGCGCCATGGTCGGCGTTGCAACCGGTTGCGCTTCAACCACTGTGGGTGCCAGCGCGACAGGTACCGGCACAACCACTTCAGCGATCACGGCAACCGGCACCACCACCGGTTCAGGCGCGACAACCGGCAACGAAGCCAGCGCCACGCGAACCACAGCATCACGCGCCTGCTCTTCAAGCACCGCGGCCTGGAATTCGTCCAGGCTGGAGTTGATGTCCAGCTCTTCAGTGGCGTCCTGAAGCAAGGCATCCAGATAAGACTGCAGCGCCAATTGTGGCCGTGTTGCGATATCGACAGGGCGGCTCATAAAGGTGCCCATACATGAGATCCGTAGAAATAGCCTTCACTGGTTATCGGCTGCACTGGCGCCCGACTTGAACCTGTCGGCGAGTCATGCGCAAACACCTCAAGCGACCTGTGCAACGAGTTGCTGGGAAAGCAGGTCTTTGAGCAACGCTCGATAGGCCAGCACACCCCGGCTTTTGTTGTCGAACTGCGAAGGCGTCAACCCTACCCTGCTGGCATCGCGCAGACGCGTATCCACCGGCACATAAGCCTTCCAGATGTTGTCCGGGTAGCTGTCGCGCAATACCTTCAAGGTGCCCATGGACGCCTGCGTGCGGCGGTCGAACAAGGTCGGGACGATGGTGTACGGCAGCGCCACTTTTCGTGAACGATTGATCATCGCCAGCGTACTGACCATACGTTCCAGGCCCTTGACCGCGAGGAATTCGGTTTGCACCGGGATCACCAACTGCTGGCTGGCCGCCAAGGCATTGACCATCAACACGCCGAGCAACGGCGGACTGTCGATGATCGCGTAATCGAAGTCCTGCCAGAGCTGCGCCAGGCTTTTGGCAATCACCAGGCCCAGGCCGCTTTGTCCCGGCGATTGACGCTCCAGCACCGCCAGCGCCGTGCTCGATGGCAGCAGGGAAATATGCTCATCACTGGTGGGCAACAGCAACTGACCCGGCAGGCCTTCAGGCACCACGCCCTTGTGCAGGAACAGGTCGTAGCAGCTGTGCTCAAGCGTGTCGGGGTTGTGCCCGAAGTAGCTGGTCATGGAGCCGTGGGGGTCGAGGTCGACAACGACCACGCGCTTGCCCGCCTCTGCCAGCAGACCGGCTAGAGCGATGGAAGAAGTGGTCTTACCGACACCACCTTTTTGGTTGGCTACTGCCCAGACTCTCATTGTGCTTTTTCCTCCCGGCAAGGCGTTGGCCTAACCGAGAATTGACTATAAGGCAGGTGACGGAGAATTGACGGCGTTCCCGCGTACCGGCTGTGTAACATGGGTCGGTGCAGTTTGTGTGCCAGCACGCCTCAACGCGGCATCGGGTTTTACATTGGCACTGCCCGCGCCCGTGATGCTGCGGCGCACTTCCAGATTGCGTGAAATCACCAGCACCACGCGACGGTTGTGGGCACGGCCCTCGGCAGTCGTGTTGGAGGCGACCGGCTGGAACTCGCCGTAGCCGACCGACGCCATGCGTGCCGGGTTGATTCCGTCGATAGCCAGCATGCGCACGATGCTCGCAGCCCGTGCCGAGGACAATTCCCAATTGGTTGGGTACTGCGCCGTGCGGATCGGCTGGTCATCGGTGAAGCCTTCGACATGCACCGGGTTGTCGAAGGGATGCAGAATCTTCGCGACCTTCTCGATGATGTTGAATGCGATGTCGCTGGGCATGGCGTCGCCGCTGCCGAACAACAGGCTGGAGTTGAGTTCGATTTCAATCCACAGTTCGTTGCCACGGACCGTCAATTGATTGGATTTGATCAAATCGCCAAAGGCATCGCGCACGTCATCGGCAATCGCCTGCAAAGGATTGACCGAGTTCTGTGCGAGACCTGCGTCGACCTGCTCGCTGTCCTTGATCAACGGCTCGGCTGGCTTGACCGTCAGCGGCTTTTCGTCACCGATAGGGATCGGCCTGAGGCTGCGGTCAGGCTCGTTGAAAGCACCGATCAAGGCCTGCGAGAGCACCTTGTACTTGCCCTCGTTGAGCGATGAAATCGAATACATCACCACAAAAAAAGCGAACAGCAAGGTGATGAAGTCGGCGTAGGACACCAGCCAACGTTCGTGATTTTCATGCTCTTCGGGCGGGCGACGACGGGCCATGGCTAGTGCATCACTCCATAAAGCCTTGCAGCTTCAATTCGATCGAGCGCGGGTTCTCGCCTTCTGCGATGGACAAAATGCCTTCGAGCAGCATCTCGCGGTAACGCGACTGACGCATGGCAACGGCTTTGAGCTTGTTGGCGATCGGCAGCAGTATCAGGTTGGCCGACGCCACACCGTAGATGGTGGCGACGAATGCCACGGCAATCCCGTTACCCAACTGGCTCGGGTCTGCCAGGTTGCCCATCACATGGATCAGGCCCATGACCGCACCGATAATGCCGATGGTCGGCGCGTAGCCGCCCATGCTTTCGAACACCTTGGCGGCCTGGATGTCGCGGGTTTCCTGGGTGATGAAATCCACTTCCAGAATGCTCCGAATGGCCTCGGGCTCAGCGCCGTCGACCAACAGTTGCAAGCCTTTTCGGGAGTAGCTATCGCTCTCCGCGTCCGCTATCGATTCAAGCCCGAGCAAGCCTTCCTTGCGCGCGGTCAGGCTCCAGTTGACGACGCGGTCGATGCCGCCAGCCAGATCGATGCGCGGCGGGAACAGAATCCATCCCACGATCTGCATGGCGCGCATGAAGGCACTCATCGGTGCCTGCAACAGCGAAGCCGCCAGGGTGCCGCCCAATACGATCAACGCCGCCGGACCGTTGAGCAGCGCAGTCAGGTGTCCGCCTTCCAGGAAGTTGCCGCCAATGATGGCGACAAAAGCCAGGATGATCCCGATCAGGCTCAGTACATCCATCAGAGACAGGCCTCGACCAAATGCTTGCCGATCTCGTCCAGGCCGTATACCGCATCAGCGAGGTTGGCTTTGACGATCGCCATGGGCATGCCGTAAATCACACAGCTCGCCTCGTCCTGCGCCCAGATATGGCTGCCGCCCTGCTTGAGCAGACGCGCGCCTTCGCGACCATCGGCGCCCATGCCGGTGAGCACCACCGCCAAAACCTTGTCGCCGTAGGACTTGGCCGCCGAACCGAAGGTGATGTCCACGCAAGGCTTGTAATTCAGACGCTCGTCGCCGGGCAGGATTTTCACCGCGCCGCGACCGTCGATCATCATTTGTTTACCGCCAGGGGCCAGCAATGCCAGACCCGGACGCAAAATATCACCGTCTTCGGCTTCTTTGACGCTGATCTGGCACAGCTTGTCCAGACGCTCGGCAAACGCCTTGGTGAACGCCGCCGGCATGTGCTGGATCAGCACGATAGGCGCCGGAAAGTTGGCCGGCAGCTGCGTCAGCACTCGCTGCAGCGCCACCGGGCCACCGGTTGACGTACCAATCGCCACCAGCTTATAGGCTTTGCGCTTGGGTGCCGGTGAGTAGGTCGAGGCCGCCGGTACAGGCGCGGACGCCGGACGGACCGGCAGGCTGCGGGGAATCGTCGATCCGGTACTGAAGGTGCTGGTGGCAGACGGCGCAGCGCTGGTTACAGACGGCGCCGCGACTTGCGGCGCCGAAGCGGTATAGCCGCTGAAACGACGATTGCTGCGCGAGATGGTGTGGATCTTTTCGCACAGCAGTTGCTTGACCTTCTCCGGGTTACGCGAGATATCTTCGAAGTTTTTCGGCAGGAAATCGACTGCACCGGCATCCAGCGCGTCCAGCGTGACACGGGCGCCTTCATGGGTCAGTGAGGAGAACATCAGGACCGGTGTCGGGATGCGCTGCATGATGTGCCGCACCGCCGTGATGCCGTCCATCATCGGCATCTCATAGTCCATGGTAATCACGTCAGGCTTGAGCGCCAGCGCTTGTTCTATGGCTTCCTTGCCGTTAGTCGCCGTGCCGACTACCTGGATATTCGGGTCCGCAGAAAGAATTTCAGAGACGCGGCGGCGGAAGAAACCTGAATCGTCCACCACCAGGACCTTAACTACCATAAACACTCCAATAGGCGCTGCGGACGCTTGGCGCGACCCGCAGCACCGGAATCAAATACGCCGCGCGGCGTAACGCTTGAGCATGCTCGGTACATCGAGAATCAAGGCAATCCGACCGTCACCGGTAATGGTGGCGCCCGACATACCCGGCGTTCCCTGCAGCATTTTGCCCAGCGGCTTGATGACCACTTCTTCCTGACCCACCAGTTGATCGACAACGAAGCCGATGCGCTGGGTGCCGACCGACAGGATCACCACATGACCCTCACGCTGTTCCTCGTGAGCAGCCGATGCGACCAGCCAACGCTTGAGATAGAACAGTGGCAAGGCCTTGTCGCGCACGATGACCACTTCCTGGCCATCGACGACGTTGGTCCGCGACAGGTCAAGGTGGAAGATCTCGTTGACGTTGACCAGCGGGAAGGCAAACGCCTGATTGCCGAGCATCACCATCAGGGTCGGCATGATCGCCAGGGTCAACGGCACCTTGATGATGATTTTCGAGCCCAGGCCCTTGGTCGAGTGGATGTTGATCGAACCGTTGAGCTGGGCAATCTTGGTTTTCACCACGTCCATGCCCACGCCACGCCCGGACACATCGGAGATCTCGGTTTTGGTCGAGAACCCTGGGGCGAAGATCAGGTTGTAGCAGTCGGTGTCGCTCAGGCGGTCGGCGGCATCCTTGTCCATCACGCCTCGTTTCACGGCGATGGCACGCAGGACGTTAGGGTCCATGCCTTTGCCGTCATCGGAAATCGACAGCAGGATGTGGTCACCTTCCTGTTCCGCCGAAAGAATCACTCGACCGCCACGGGACTTGCCTGACGCTTCGCGTTCTTCCGGGGATTCGATCCCGTGGTCCACCGCGTTGCGCACCAAGTGGACCAGCGGATCGGCCAGCGCCTCGACCAGGTTCTTGTCCAGGTCGGTTTCTTCGCCGACCAGTTCCAGATTGATCTCTTTCTTCAACTGACGCGCAAGGTCGCGGACCAGACGCGGGAAGCGGCCGAAGACTTTCTTGATCGGCTGCATGCGGGTTTTCATCACCGCGGTCTGCAGATCAGCTGTCACCACGTCAAGGTTCGACACCGCCTTGGACATGGCTTCATCGCCGCTGTTGAGGCCCAGGCGGACCAGGCGGTTACGCACCAACACCAACTCGCCGACCATGTTCATGATTTCGTCGAGGCGTGCGGTATCGACCCGTACGGTGGTTTCAGCTTCCGACGCCGCTGGTTTATCCGGTTTATCCGGTGCTGGCGCTCTGGCCGGAGCCGGGGCCGGGGCTGCAGCAGCCCGCGCCGGTTCAGGCGCTTTCACCACAGCAGCCTTGGCGGCCACGGGTGCAGGTGCTGCAACAGCTGCAATAGCTTCGGGCTCGAACTTGCCTTTGCCGTGCAGCTCGTCGAGCAGCGCTTCAAATTCGTTGTCGGAGATGTGATCGCCATTCGCGGCAACCGCAGCACCTTGCGGCACAGCAGCGACAGCGGCTACTGGCGCGACAGTCTCAGCGGCGAACGTGCCTTTGCCGTGCAACTGATCGAGCAGTGCTTCGAATTCATCGTCGGTAATTTCATTGCTGGCAGGAGCTGCGGCGGCCGCGACCGGCGCAGCAGGTGCTGCCTCAACGGCGAACTGGCCTTTGCCGTGCAGTTGATCGAGCAGCGATTCGAACTCGGCATCGCTGATCTCGTCACCGGTGTCAGGGCCTCCGGCATACGCCGAAACCGGCGCAGCCGAGGCTGGCGTTACCGCGGAGGCCGCAGCCTGCGCCTTGACCGCGTTGAGCGAGTCCAGCAATTGTTCGAATTCGTTATCGGTAATGTCTTCGGACACCGGCTCCGGCTCAACGCTGACCGGCGCAGCCGCAGCGATCTCAACAGCAGACGCCGGCTCGGCCAGACGCGCCAATGCTGCAAGCAGCTCTGGCGTGGCCGGGGTCACGTCGGTGCGCTCACGCACTTCAGAGAACATGCCGTTGACCGCATCCAATGCTTCCAGGACCACGTCCATCAATTCCGAGTCGACGCGACGCTCACCCTTGCGCAGGATGTCGAAGACGTTCTCGGCGATGTGACAGCACTCCACCAGCTCATGGAGCTGGAGGAAGCCGGCGCCCCCTTTTACAGTGTGAAAACCGCGAAAAATTGCATTGAGCAAGTCCGCATCATCAGGTCGGCTTTCCAGCTCGACCAGCTGCTCGGACAATTGCTCGAGAATCTCGCCGGCCTCTACCAGGAAATCCTGAAGGATTTCTTCATCGGCGCCGAAGCTCATTGGGGTGCTCCCTAAAATTAACCGTCAACCGACCTAGAAGCCCAGGCTGGATAGCAGATCGTCAACATCATCCTGACCGGATACGACGTCTTCACGCTTATCGGCATGAATCTGCGGACCTTCACCCTGAGACAGATGTTTTTCTTGATCTTTTTCTGTTCGGATCGATTGATGGTCATGTTCGATCCCGGCAAAGCGATCGACCTGGCTGGCCATCAGCACCAGTTTGAGCAGGTTGCTTTCCACTTCCGTGACCAGTTGGGTCACGCGCTTGATCACCTGACCGGTAAGGTCCTGGTAATCCTGAGCCAGCAGAATATCGTTGAGATGGCCGGACACTTCCCGGGTTTCCTTTTCGCTGCGCGACAGGAAACCTTCGACACGCCGAGCCAGCTCACGAAACTCTTCGGCACCGATTTCGCGACGCATGAAGCGCGCCCAATCGGCACTCAAGGCAGCAGCATCGGTGCTGAGCCCACCCATCAAAGGCGTGCTTTGCTCCACCAGATCCATGGTCCGATTGGCCGCGTTCTCGGTCAGCCTGACCACATAAGACAGGCGCTCGGTGGCATCGGTGATCTGCGAGACTTCCTTGGCTTGCGGCATGTTCGGGTCAATTTGAAAATTGACGATCGCACTGTGCAGTTCGCGAGTCAGTTTGCCGACTTCCTGATACAGGCCACGGTCGCGGGTCTGGTTCAGCTCGTGGATCATTTGCACAGCGTCGCCAAACCGGCCATTTTCAAGGCTTTTGACCAACTCGTGTGCGTGTTGCTTCAGGGTCGACTCGAAGTCTCCCATTGATGATTCTGTCTGCTCCATAGAGCCCTCGCGGCGAACATCAGCTATTGACGCGCTCGAAGATCTTTTCGATCTTTTCTTTCAGCACTTGGGCCGTGAAGGGCTTGACCACATAACCGTTCACACCGGCCTGAGCGGCTTCGATGATCTGATCACGCTTGGCTTCAGCCGTTACCATCAACACTGGCAGGTGCTTGAGGCGATCATCGGCACGCACGTGGCGCAACAGATCGATGCCGGACATGCCAGGCATGTTCCAGTCAGTCACCAGAAAGTCGAAGCTACCGCTTTGCAGCATCGGCAGCGCGGTCGTCCCGTCATCCGCTTCAGCCGTGTTGGTGAACCCCAGATCACGCAACAGGTTTTTTATGATCCGCCGCATCGTTGAGAAGTCATCAACGATGAGGATTTTCATGTTCTTGTCCAATTCGACCTCCAAGCAGTCTTTAACGCACTCAGCACCTGAATACGCTGTTCAATCAAAACCGGCACAGCACACAACGGCTGCACGAAAACGACGACGGGCTTGGTAAATCAACAGGTCGGGAAACTGGCACAGCAGGCCCTGAAGGACCTTGACTGACCGGCTCCTGCCTAGTCTTATCTTCTTCGCACGCAACGCTTTGCACAGCCGGCTTACAGTCAGCGCGAAACCACCAAGGGTCGCGCACTGCCTGTCAACGCGCTCGCCATTCCCCCAAACGCCCTCGCAAACGAGCTGCGCACTGGCTGTGTAACTGGCTGACCCGTGATTCGCTGACCCCCAACACCTCACCAATTTCCTTGAGGTTCAGCTCCTCGTCGTAGTACAGCGCCAAGACCAGTCGCTCACGCTCTGGCAAATTGGCAATCGCATCCGCTAGCGCTGCCTGGAAGCGTTCATCCTCCAGGTCGCGCGATGGCTCAAGCTGAGCGCTTGCGCCATCCTCATGCAGTCCCTCATGTTCGCCGTCCTGCAACAGATCGTCGAAACTGAACAACCGACTGCCCAAGGTATCGTTCAAAATCCCGTAATAATCATCGAGACTCAATTGGAGTTCGGCCGCAACCTCGTGATCTTTAGCGTCACGACCGGTTTTAGCTTCAATTGCCCGAATTGCGTCACTGACCATGCGCGTATTTCGATGCACCGAACGCGGGGCCCAATCGCCCTTGCGCACTTCATCGAGCATGGCGCCACGAATGCGGATCCCGGCGTAGGTCTCGAAACTCGCGCCTTTGGTGGCGTCGTATTTGGTCGAGACTTCGAGCAGACCAATCATGCCCGCCTGAATCAGATCCTCGACCTGTACACTGGCCGGCAAACGCGCCAGCAGGTGATAGGCGATGCGTTTGACCAGCGGCGCATAGCGCTCGATCAGCTCGTACTGGGAGTCCTTGGACGCCTTGCTGTACATGCGATAGCCGCTGGCTGTCATAGCACCGGTCCCGCACTCGTCTGATGTACGAGCCGCTCGACGAAAAACTCCAGATGCCCACGCGGGTTGGCCGGCAACGGCCAGGTGTCGACTTTCTGCGCGATGGCCTTGAAGGCCAGGGCGCATTTGGAGCGCGGGAACGCTTCGTACACGGCGCGCTGCTTCTGTACAGCCTTGCGCACGCATTCGTCGTAAGGCACGGCGCCGACGTATTGTAAGGCGACATCCAGGAAGCGATCCGTGACCTTGGTCAACTTGGCGAACAGATTGCGGCCTTCCTGCGGGCTTTGCGCCATGTTGGCAAGCACCCGGAAGCGGTTCATGCCGTAATCGCGGTTGAGCAGTTTGATCAGCGCGTAGGCGTCAGTGATCGAGGTCGGTTCATCGCACACCACCAACAACACTTCCTGGGCGGCGCGCACGAAGCTGACGACCGAGTCGCCAATACCGGCAGCCGTGTCGATCACCAGCACATCGAGGTTGTCACCAATGTCGCTGAAGGCCTGGATCAGCCCGGAATGTTGCGCAGGTGTCAGATGGACCATGCTCTGGGTGCCAGAGGCGGCCGGTACGATACGAATCCCGCCCGGCCCCTGAAGCAGCACGTCGCGCAGCTCACAACGTCCTTCAATCACATCGGCGAGGGTGCGTTTGGGGGTCAGGCCGAGTAAGACATCGACATTTGCCAGACCCAGGTCGGCATCCAGCAGCATGACCCGCCGGCCGAGCTCAGCCAGAGCCAGTGACAAATTCACTGACACGTTAGTCTTACCGACGCCACCTTTGCCGCCAGTCACCGCGATAACCTGTACGGGATGCATGCTGCCCATGTTAGTTCTTTACCTTGTCTTGCTTAGACCGAGGCCACATTACTGGCTGCGCGTACGTTGAATGAACAATGCTCGGCAGACCCTGTATGTAGGTACATTCCAATGTCATGCCTTACCCAACCCGCTTGTTCGGGCTGTGATAAAGATCCGCGAACATATCCGCCATAGCTTCCTCGCTTGGCTCTTCCTGCATTTGCACACTGACCGCACGACTCACCAATTGGTGCCGACGCGGCAAATGCAAATCGTCCGGTATTCGCGGCCCATCCGTGAGGTAAGCCACCGGTAACTCATGACTGATTGCCAGGCTCAATACCTCGCCCAGGCTGGCGGTTTCATCCAGCTTGGTGAGAATGCAGCCCGCCAGACCGCAGCGTTTGTAGCTGTGGTATGCAGCGGTTAGAACCTGTTTCTGGCTGGTAGTTGCCAACACCAGATAATTACGCGCCTTGATTCCGCGACCGGCAAGGCTTTCCAACTGCATACGCAATGCCGGATCGCTGGCTTGCAGGCCGGCGGTGTCGATCAAGACCACTCGCTTGCGCAGCAACGGCTCCAGCGCCTGCGCCAATGACTGACCCGGATCAACGTGGGTGACGGACACATTGAGGATGCGACCCAGCGTTCTAAGCTGTTCCTGGGCGCCGATCCGATAGCTGTCCATGCTCACCAGCGCGATGTTTTGCGGACCATATTTCAATACATACCGCGCCGCCAGTTTTGCCAGGGTCGTGGTTTTGCCCATGCCAGCCGGGCCGACCATGGCGATCACGCCACCCTCTTCCAGAGGCTCGACGTCGGGGGTCGCGATCATCCGCGCCAGGTGGGCCAACAACATACGCCACGCCTGACGGGGCTCTTCAATATCGGTGATCATCGCCAGCAGGTCCCGCGACAGCGGACCCGACAGGCCGATGCGTTGCAAGCGGCGCCACAGGTTGGCCTGCTGCGGACGGCTACCTTGCAGTTGATTCCAGGCCAGAGAGCCGAGCTGCACTTCGAGCAGTTCGCGCAGGCCGTTCAATTCGAAACGCATGGACTCGTAAGCGCGCTGCCCGGCGACTGGCTCAACGGCAGGGGCCGGAGCGACAGGTCGTGGCGGCTCATCGAACGTCGGCTCGATGTGCGTATCGGCAGCGCTCAGCGGCATGCCAGAGAACAATTGGCGATTGATCGATGAGTCGCTGTCGCCACGGGTGCCGAGTTCGGCCTGTGCAGAGACAATGCGCGATTGCGTCTTGCGCAGCTCGTCTTCGAGTTCGATGTTCGGCACCCGCGGCGCCAGCGCGGAAAGCTTGTAATCCAGAGCAGCAGTCAGCTCTACGCCGCCGGCAATCCGCCGGTTACCAATGATGGCTGCATCGGCGCCCAACTCATCACGAACCAGTTTCATGGCTTGACGCATGTCGGCGGCGAAAAAACGCTTAACTTGCATGACTCACTACCTCAGCCGTTGGGCCCGACAGTCGCGACGATCGTGACCTGTTTGGTGTCGGGAATTTCCTGATACGCCAGAACATGCATGTTCGGTACAGCCAACCGTCCAAATCGTGACAGCATGGCGCGAACCGGTCCTGCGACCAACAAAATCACTGGCTGACCCTGCATTTCCTGGCGCTGGGCAGCATCAATCAACGAACGCTGGAGCTTTTCAGCCATGCTTGGCTCAAGAAGAACGCCCTCTTCCTGTCCCTGACCCGCCTTCTGAAGACTATTGAGCAATATCTGTTCCAACCTTGGCTCAAGAGTGATAACAGGCAGCTCCGACTCAACCCCCACAATGCTTTGGACAATAGCGCGGCACAATCCGATCCGCACCGCAGCGACCAACGCGGCGGTATCTTGACTCCGAGGTGCCGCGTTGGCGATCGCCTCGGCGATGCTGCGGATATCCCTGACCGGAACCTGTTCGGCCAGCAATGCCTGCAATACTTTGAGCAGTGCCGAGAGTGACAGGATGCCGGGCACCAGCTCTTCGGCCAGTTTTGGCGAGCCTTTGGCCAGCAACTGCATCAGTTGCTGCACTTCTTCATGACCGATCAGCTCATGGGAGTGTTTGTGCAGGATCTGGTTGAGGTGGGTCGCGACCACCGTGCTGGCGTCCACCACCGTGTAACCGAGGGACTGTGCCTGGCTACGCTGGCTGACTTCGATCCACACTGCCTCCAGACCAAACGCCGGGTCCTTGGCAGTGATGCCATTGAGCGTACCGAAGACTTGCCCTGGGTTGATCGCCAGCTCGCGATCCGGATAAATCTCGGCCTCGGCAAGCGTGACACCCATCAACGTCAGGCGATAAGCGCTGGGCGCCAGATCGAGGTTGTCGCGGATATGCACGGTCGGCATCAAAAAGCCCAGTTCCTGAGAGAGCTTCTTGCGCACCCCCTTGATCCGCGCCAGCAATTGACCACCCTGATTGCGGTCCACCAGCGGGATCAGGCGGTAACCCACTTCCAGACCGATCATGTCGATCGGTGTGACGTCATCCCAACCCAATTCCTTTGAGTCTTGCGCACGCGATGGCGAAGGCAACAACTCCTGCTGGCGCTGGACCTCTTGCAACGCATGCACCTTGACCATGTTCTGCTTCTTCCAGACCAGATAAGCAAAACCGGCGGCCATAGCCCCCAGGCTGATAAAGGAGATGTGCGGCATGCCCGGCACCAGGCCCATGACCACCATCAAGCCCGCTGCCACTGCCAGCGCCTTGGGCGAGGTGAACATCTGCCGGTTGATCAGCTTGCCCATTTCTTCCGAACCGGAAGCACGGGTCACCATGATTGCCGCAGCGGTGGACAACAGCAGTGATGGCAATTGCGCCACCAAACCGTCACCGATGGTCAACAGCGCGTAAACCTTGCCGGCATCGGCGAAGGACATGCCGTGCTGGAAGATACCGACGGCCATGCCGCCAATCAGGTTGATGAACAGAATCAACAGACCGGCGATGGCGTCACCGCGCACGAATTTGCTGGCACCGTCCATCGAACCGTAGAACTCGGCCTCCTGGGCCACTTCCAGACGACGATGCTTGGCCTGAGGCTGATCGATCAAACCGGCGTTGAGGTCGGCGTCGATGGCCATCTGTTTACCGGGCATCGCGTCGAGGGTGAACCGCGCGCTCACCTCGGAAATCCGCCCGGCACCTTTGGTCACTACGACGAAGTTGATGATCATCAAAATCGCGAAGACCACGATACCGACCACGTAGTTACCGCCGATCACCACCTCACCGAAGGCCTGAATCACCTTACCGGCAGAGGCGTGGCCGTCTTGACCGTGGAGCATGACCACTCGCGTGGACGCGACGTTCAGCGCCAGGCGCAGCAACGTGGCGACCAGCAAAATGGTCGGGAATACCGAAAAATCCAGCGGCCGCAGGGCGTACACACAGACCAGCAGGACAACGATCGACAGCGCAATATTGAACGTGAAGAACACGTCCAGCAGGAACGGCGGCATTGGCAACATCATCATTGCCAGCATGACCAACAGCAGCAACGGCACACCCAAATGGCCACGACCCAGGCCAACCAGATTGCTGCGCGCCGCGTTGATTAATTGAGAGCGGTCCACCGATTCTTTACCTGCACGCTAAATCAAACTTTTGACGCCATAAGTGACGTAGCGAGGGCATTGCAAGAAGCTTTCCAACTCTGATGCAGTCGTTGCAAACAAGCAGAAAATACTCGGCGCAGGAGATTCCACCCTGTCTTCGCGCGCCGCATTGATTAATTAAGAACGATCCACCAACGCCTTACCTGCACGCTAAATCAAGCTTCTGACGCCGAAGACAGGAAGCGAATTCGGCGGCGCTCACTATCGACTGGAGGGACGCAGAGAATAATCCGACACAACTCAGAGATTCATCTGATTTACCGGCGATTTGATATTTGCATACGGTAGGGGCTCCCTTTCACTTAGGTGAACCCATGATCTCCAGCTCAATGGTCCAGACCCTGTCCGAAGACCTGCACCCACCCCGTGGCCACGCGCCACGCCACTTGATGGCCCTGATCGACATGGCCGCCCTGCCTGCGCAGACCCGTACCGAGCTGACGAGCCAATTCAGTGACCGGTTGCATCCGCTGTTGCTAGACCCGGCCTTTGCCGTCCTGCAACCCCTGGGGGCCATGCTGCTGGCGGCCCTCACGGCAGATTTCAGGGGGCATGACTCGCTGCTCAGCCGCTTCCACTCTTACGACAGCTCGATCATCAGCGCCTGGATCACCAGTACCTTGCCCCCCGCCGCGTTAGCACAGCATTTCGCCCAGGCCACTTTTGCCACCGGCCTCGCGGGTGAGCGCTACCTGTTGCGTTACTACGACCCTCGGGTGATGCCGATCCTCCATCGTCAGGCCGCAGAGGCATGGCGTCAGTGGTTCTTCGCGCCGGTGGTTTCCTGGTGGTGCCCCAGGGCCACGACCGCGCAGGAACAATGGCACCGTCTGCCCGGCCTTGCGCTTGACCGCCCGCCCCGTACGGCCCCGCCGCTGATCCTGCACGAACCCCTTGAACGAGCGCTGGGCAATGATCCCTTGCCCCAGCAACTGGTGCAGAGCCTGAGCCAGCAAACCCCCTCCTTGTTCAACAACGACTGCCATGGCGTACGCCTGGCTCAGGTCGAGGCACTGCTCAAGACCGCGCGTGCCAGCGGTCTGACCGATCATCACGACCTGTCCGCCTACGTGTTGCTGGGCCTGCAACATTCGCTGGCTCGCCTGGCCAATGACCGGCGATGGCAGGCCGCCGTGCAACAAGCCGCCTCAGGTCGGGGGCGACTGACCCGGCTCTATCTCGGCGCCCCTCAGCCCCACACGCCCACCCGGAGTTGAACCCCATGACGACCTCATCCAACCCCTTCGAGCTGTACGATCGCATCGCCAACCAGATCCGCAACAACGAGGGCACAGGCGCCTGCGTCACCTGCAAGCGCGCTGTCGCCATCCTGCCGTTGCGCTACGGCGTGATCGGCAGCACCAACCCGGAGGCCGCGAGTCAGTTGGCGCCGGACTGGTCCGACAACCTCGGCCTGCGCCTGCAAGACGCCCACCTGCCCCTGAGCGACGCGCGCTACGCCGTGCGCACCTTGCGCGAAGGCTATCTGTACCTGTGGACGCAACGCTTGGAGGATGAGTGGCGCTGCGAAGGGGCCTACCGCACCTATGACAGCGGTCTGTGCAAACCGCTCGCGCCGCCGCTGGACCCGGACTTCGCCGCGAGTTACCGCGCACGCCTCGGCTTCGGCGAGCGGGTGATCGAGATCACCGACCCCGAAGACGTCAGCGAAGCCCGTCTGCTGTTCACCCCCGACCAGCTGACCCCGCGCATGCTGGAGAAAATCCGCAGCGACAGCCGGCTGCGCAACACCCTGCGACGCCTGGACATCCGCCGACTGCTGCAAGCCTGCACCCACAGCGAACACGTCATTGACCCCGAGCGGTTCGACAGCGTCATCGCCGAAGCCATCGCCCGGACCGACCCCGAACTGGACGCGGTACTCGCCGAGCAGCTCTTTGCGGCGCCCAGGGGTTACGACGCACTGGCCGGCAGCACCCGCCGTCTGGCCCTCAGCCAGAGCCACGCGCAGGGTTTTGCCGTGGTGCTCGACGATCCGATTGGCATCACCCAGGAACTCAATGCCTGGCGCAACCAAAGCGCCACCGTGCTCGTCGATTTCATGCAGCAAATAGACAGCGAAGGGGTCGACAACCAGCGCAAACACACCATCGCCTTCGCCATCGACAACCTCAAGACCACCCTGGCCGAGCAGACACAGCAGCACTACATCGCCCACAACAACAGCGTCGGCGTGCGCTACACCGATCCCGAATATGCGGCCCACAATGCCCATATGGTCAGCGCCTCAGCCGGCAACTATCGCAGCTACCGCAACCCCGCCGACCAGCAACGCCAGGAACAACTCGCCATCGAACAGGCCCACCAGCACAGCTGGGACGGTAAATACGGCAAATACCTCGACGAATCCCGACGCCAGGCCTTCCTCGACAAATACCAGGCGGTCGTGGCCCACGCCGATGCACTCAAGGACGCCCGCGCCGCCGACCACCTGCTCTGGCTCAAAAGCCCGGCCCTGCTCGACGCCTTCGCCCACTACGACCGCCGCGACAGCGCCAACGGCTTGCTGTTCGAAGCGCAGCTCGGCGGCGCCGTGAGCGGCATGAACGCCACCCAGGCCGGAGACACGCTGCTCGCCACCTGGAGCGCGGCCGACAACGTCGACCTGAGCAACCTGTTCTGGCGAGGCCTGACGCAGAACCAAAGCGAAACGCAGAAGGAGGTCGACGCGTTGCTGGCCCAACACAACCGGCTGCCCACCCTCAGCCGCGAAGCCCTGCTGGGCCTGACCCAGGGCCTGACCGACATCTTCGACAAAAGCCATGCACTGGTCACCGAGACCCACTTCGACGCGCCGCCCACGGTCTTCCACCTCAGCGGCGCGGCCATGCTGATCAACACCTTCGGCAGCCGCCTGCTGCAAAGCGACAAGGTCCCGCTGGTCGACGCACCGATCAACAACCTGCTGGCGTGGCTGTTCAAGGCGCGCCTGGGCAAGATGGGCCAGCAGTTTCATCTGGAGTCTCGTGGCGGCATCCCCCTGAGCCGCGGCGTCAAAGCCAAGATCGACGCGTCTGTCGCCAAGAGCTTCACCGTCGGGATCGGCCCGGGGGCCAACGCTCACCGGCTGGAACTCCGCCTCGGCGCCACCCTGGGCTTGCTGCAACTGTGGAACCTCAAGGTCAAGTACGAAAAAGCCGACAAGGCGGGCGCGAAAAACTCGAACTCGGCGCCGCCCTGGTCGCCGTCATCGCGGCAGTCCTGGAACTGGGTACGGTGGCGGTCAGCCGGGCCGAGAGCAATAAGACTCAGGCCGTGCAACAAGCCGGGCGGGTGATGGGGAGTGGGTTGCGGTTGAGTGCGGGGGTGCTGGCCGGTGGGGTGGCGCTGGTGGGGGCGGTGTTGGATGTTAAGGATGCGGTCGAAGCGGTCAAGACCGATAAACGCTCGCTTGCTGCGATCTATTCCCTCCGCGCTTCTGCCCAAGTCGGATCGGCATATTTCTCCGCAGCCATCGGCTTGGCCGTTGCTGGTCCTTTCCTTGAATACTTGATCAAGAAACACGCCAGCAATGTCATCCTGATCAAACTATTGGAACCAGCACTTTCCGTATCCACAGCATTGTCCCTGCGCATGGCCTTTATGTTGCGCTGGTGCATCCGCATCAACGTGTCGATTTTTGTGCTGACCGTGGCCCTGGAGTTATTGCTGCCCAACGCGCTGCAACAGTATCTGGAGCACAGCACCTTTCGGAAAAACCGGGAGACCGGTACCCCCGAATCTGAAGAACAAGAGCTGAAGAACCTGCGCAAGGCCATCGAGGGGACCTTCTGATGTATCTCTTCGAATGGGGCATGCACTGGGGCAAGGGTCAATCCAGCTACGAAGAAAGAGCGGAGCGGGCACGCAACCGACAACGCAAACCGGGTCAGGAGATTCTGGACAACCCAAGCAGCGTAAAAGAATCGGTGTCTTCAAGGGTGAGCGACAACCACTCGCTCTATCGGCACAACGCAACCTACATTGACTTGCGCACACCCAATGATGAAAAGCGCGGACTGATCACGTTGATTGCGGGTAGCGGAGGAGCGCTACTTACTTTCATGTTTTTATTCATGGTTTTTGATTTTATAAATACGTTTTTCATTGAGGTCAGAACCGAAACCAATCCATTGCCATGGGATGCCTACTTCTATTTTCTAGTAGTACCTCCTGTTTCAACCCTATCGCTGTGGCTTTACTTCAAACATGTCTTCCCCCACCTCCGTCTGGAAGCCTTCACCGCCCGTCGTCTGATCATCCGCTTCAACCGCATCACGCGAAAAGTCTACCTGCTGCGTCCCCGGCATATCGGCGGCACCTTGATCATGGACTGGGACAAGATCCAGATCGTCATCGACAAGGGCATGAGCGAGCTGGACGGTACTGGCGGTTTCGTCATCCTTGGCTGGGACAAGGCAGGTGGGACGGACTTGCAAGGTCGTCCCACCGAAGATGTAGAGCTGATCTTCGTCGGCAAACCCACCCGCAACGCCAGTGAACTGTTGGCCTTCTGGGAATACATCCGGCGCTATATGGAAGTAGGTCCCGAAGCCGCGCCACGGCCTGCCCGGCTGATCAGCAAATTCCCCTGGCCCTGGCACTCGCTCAAGGCCGCCTGGCGGCTGGACAGCAGCTTTCTACACAACCCCGCCCTGTGGGTGTTCGTGCTGATCAACCTGATGTTGCTACCAGTGATCCTGATCCATGCCACCGGTCACTGGATCTCTCTGCTGCTGTGCTACGAGCCGAGGTTTCCCCGTGCCATCGAGCAGGCGGGTCGGCTTGAAGAAGAACAGCGCTAAGGCGCGCGCGAACACCCCGAACCTGCCGCCGCCGTGATCCCCCTCTCGGCGGTGGGCCTGGGATAGAAAAGGAAAGCTTGCTCGTACCTTTCAGACCTTGTTTCGATGCCAAGCACTCATGCCAGCCCTGTAACCCAAATCACCGAAGCCCCGTAGTTCAAATGCTGATAAAGCCCAAACCCCTCACCTGACACAGGCTTCCCACGCCATGCAGCACGATAAGTACGCCGGTTGTTTTTACGAGTCTGGAGTCGGTGAAGGCTTGAAAGACGACGAAGCCGAACAGGATGAACAGAGTCCCCGGGGGGATAATTATTGATCAGCGGGGCCGAACGTGTTCGCGAAGGCGGTGCGTCAGGTACACCGCGTCGCATCCTTCGCGGACAAGCCCGCTCCCCCAGAGTTTGTGCACGGCGCAGGGTCAACGATTACCCACTGTGGGAGCAGGCTTGCCTGCGAAAGCCTTGGATCAGCCACAATATTTCGCAAGTCAAAACGCCCCTTTTTGCACGACTGGCCTCTTCGCAGGCAAGCCTGCTCCCACAGATTCGGGGTGAAGCCAGCACCGTGTTTGCTGCTCGACAGCGCGGCGTCGAAGACGGGGCATTTCCTACAGGGATCGTGCGTTCTCTGTAAGACCGAGCCTCTACGAATCGCGCCGCAAGTCGTTCGGGATCGGCAGGTCGCCCAGCGGATCCGGGCGCTTGCCCCTGCCTGCGCGGTGCTGGCGGATCTGATAGACGTACGCCAGCACCTGAGCCACTGCCAGGTACAGCCCGGCGGGAATTTCCTGATCCAGCTCGGTGGAGTAATAGATCGAACGCGCCAAGGCTGGCGACTCCAACAGGAGAATTTTGTGTTCAGCGGCGATTTCGCGAATTTTCAGCGCCAGGAAGTCAGTCCCCTTGGCCACCAACATCGGCGCCCCACCCTGCTCGGGATCGTATTTGAGCGCGACGGCGAAGTGCGTCGGGTTGGTGATGATCACGTCAGCTTTGGGAATCGACGACAACATACGTCGCTGGGACATCTCGCGCTGCAACTGGCGAATCCGCTGTTTGACCTCGGGACGTCCGTCGTTGTCCTTGTGCTCGTCACGCACTTCCTGCTTGGTCATCAACAGCTTTTTATGGGCTTCCCATAGCTGGAACGGCACATCCACCGCAGCAATGATGATCAGTCCGCAGGCCATCCACCACGCACTCCAGCCCACCACCTGCACGCTGTGAAGGATAGCCAGCTCCAACGGTTCGTGGGCGATGGCGACCAGAGCCCCCTTGTCCTTGGACAGCACCACCAACGCCACCAGCAGAATGATGGAAAACTTGGCCAGGGCCTTGAGCAGCTCAACCAGCGCATGCGTGGAAAACATGCGTTTGAGCCCCCCCGTCGGGTTCATCCGACTGAACTTGGGCGCCATGCTACTGGCGGAGAATATCCACCCCCCCAGCGAGATAGGACCGATGACGGCTGCCAATACCATGGTGATCAACATCGGCTGAATCGCTATCAGCGCTGCCTTGCCTGCGTTGAGGAAATACAGGCCCATGTAATGATCATCCATGATCACTTCCCGCGAGAGCGTGAAGTTGACGCGCATCAGGTCGAGCATCATTTGCGCCAACTGGCCGCCAAATATCAGCAAGCCGCCAGCGCCCGCCATCGTCACGACCAGGGTATTGAGTTCTTTGGAGCGGGCCGTCTCGCCCTTTTCCCGGGAGTCCCTGACCCGTTTGTCCGTGGGGTCTTCTGTTTTGTCCTGACCATTCTCGTTCTCGGCCATATCAGGTCGCCTTTACCAGACCGCGTAACAGCTCCAAGGCCTGCACGGCCAGCGGCTGGTACTGATTGAGAATATCGCCCATGGTGAGCCACAAAATGACCATGCCCAGCACCAGCGTCAGCGGAAAGCCGATAGAAAACATGTTCAACTGCGGTGCCGCGCGGGTCATGACACCAAAGGCAATGTTGACCACCAGCAACGCCGTGATAGCCGGTAACACCAGCAACAAGCCAGCACCTAGCACCCAGCCCATACGACCGACCAGCTCCCATACGTGCGTCAGGTTCAGGCCACTGCCGACCGGTAGCGTGGTAAAGCTTTCCACCAGCACTTCGAACACCACCAGATGGCCGTTCATACCCAGGAACAGCAAGGTCACCAACATGGTGAAAAACTGCCCGATCACCGCCACCGAGACGCCATTGGTGGGATCGACCATCGAGGCGAAGCCCATACCCATCTGCGTCGAGATAATCTGCCCGGCGATGACGAAGGACTGAAAAAACAATTGCAGGGATAAGCCGAGCATGGCACCGATGACAATTTGCTCGGCGATCAGTAACAGTGCGCTCAGATCCAGCGCGTGGACTTCCGGCATCGGCGGCAGGCTGGGCGCAATCACCACCGTGATCGCCAGCGAGAAATACAGGCGCACACGCGCCGGCACCAGCGTCGTGCCGAAGATCGGCATGGTCATCAGCACCGCCGCAACCCGGAACAGCGGCAGCATGAAACTCGCTACCCAGGTCCCGATCTGCGCGTCAGTCAGGGCTAGCACGGAGGGCATGACGCTAACCGATCAACTGCGGAATGCTGCTGTACAGCGACGTGATGTACTCCATGAACACTCGAACCAGCCACGGCCCGGCGACAATCAGGGTGATCAACATCACCAGCAGGCGCGGCAGAAAGCCCAAGGTCTGTTCGTTGATCTGGGTCGCAGCCTGAAACATGGCCACCAGCAACCCCACGATCAGGCTCGGCACCACCAGCACGGCGACCATCATCGTGGTCAGCCATAACGCTTCGCGAAACAGGTCAACGGCAACTTCTGGCGTCATTGCGCGCGCGCTCCGTCAATCATGGTGATACCCCACCGAAACTGCTGGCCAGTGTGCCGATGATCAAGGCCCAACCATCCACCAGCACGAACAGCATGATCTTGAACGGCAGGGAAATAATCAGCGGCGACAGCATCATCATACCCATGGCCATCAGCACACTGGCCACCACTAGGTCGATGATCAGGAACGGGATGAAGATCATGAAGCCAATCTGAAACGCGGTTTTAAGCTCCGAGGTCACGAACGCCGGGACCAGAATGGTCAATGGCGCCTGATCCGGGCCGGCGATATCGGTGCGCTTGGACAGGCGCATGAACAGATCCAGATCGCTCTGGCGAGTCTGCGCCAGCATGAAATCCTTGATCGGCACTTCGGCCTTGAGCACTGCGTCCTGCGCGGTGAGTTTTTCACTCAGGTAAGGCTGCAACGCATCCTGATTCACCCGGTCGAACACCGGCGCCATGATGAACATGGTCAGGAACAGCGCCATGCCGGTGAGAATCTGGTTCGAAGGCGTCTGCTGCAAGCCAAGGGCCTGACGCAGAATCGAGAAGACGATGATGATCCGGGTAAAGCTGGTCATCAGCATGACGAACGCCGGGATAAAACTCAGCGCCGTCATGATCAGCAGAATCTGCAGGCTGACCGAATACTCCTGCTGACCGTTGGCACCGCTGGACAAGGTGATCGCCGGAATCGACAGCGGATCGGCAGCGAACGCCACAGGCGCTGCCAGCACCAGCAGCAGCGTCAACACTATGCGCAACGCGCCCATCACTTCTTATCCTTATGGTCCTTGCCCAACAGCTCCATCAGGCGCTGGGCAAACTCCGGCGTAGCCTGCTCGGTGGCCGGCACCTGCAGCGGCTCTTTGAGTACATGCAAGGGCGTGATCCGCCCCGGCGTGATCCCGAGCAGAATCTGCTCATTGCCGACCTGCACCAGCACCAGCCGATCACGCGGACCCAGTGCGCGGGAACCCAGCAACTCGATGAGCTGACCATTACGCGGACCTGCACTCTGGACCCGGCGCAACAACCAGGCCAACGCGAAGATCAGGCCAATCACCAGCAACAGACCGAGGACCAACTGCGTCAGTTGGCCACCCACCCCACTGCCCAGTGCACTGCTGACTGGCGGCGCGGCAGCCTGTACGGCAGGCTCCGCAGCCATCACGCCCAACGCCGTCACAGCTAGCGGCAAAGTGAGGATCACACCGAGAAGCTTGTTCACTCAGCGCAACTTCTTGATGCGTTCGCTAGGGCTGATCACGTCGGTCAGGCGGATGCCGAACTTCTCGTTGACCACCACCACTTCACCGTGAGCGATCAGAGTGCCGTTGACCAACACGTCCAGTGGCTCACCGGCCAATCGGTCGAGTTCGATCACCGAGCCCTGGTTGAGCTGCAACAGGTTACGAATGTTGATATCGGTGCTGCCCACTTCCATGGAGATTGATACGGGAATATCCAGAATCACGTCCAGGTTCGGACCGTCCAGGGTTACAGGCGAGTTGTTCTTCGGCACGCTGCCGAACTCTTCCATCGGCAAGCGATTGGACGCTGACGAATGACCGGTATCGGCTGCGAGCAAGGCATCGATGTCGTCCTGGCTGGCATCGCCGGATTCACCCAGCGCCGCTGCCCATTCATCGGCCAATGC
The DNA here is from genome assembly GCF_056680425.1 of Pseudomonas sp. ASL3. NCBI lineage: Bacteria > Pseudomonadati > Pseudomonadota > Gammaproteobacteria > Pseudomonadales > Pseudomonadaceae > Pseudomonas > Pseudomonas sp. ASL3. The sequence goes on from NZ_CM155281.1 coordinate 3,633,265, forward strand.
CTGATCTTCGGCAGAAGTAATTTCGTTTTCATTGGCCATCGGTTGTCCTCGGCGGGCATTGATTCGTTAACACAGCAATTTTTTTCAAGCTGACGGTTGAGGTCAGCGACGTTCGATCGGTTCGACGACTTGCAGAGCCAGATGCCCCTTGTGCGAGCCGAGCTTGACCTTGAACGAAGGCACGCCATTGGCACGCATGATCAGCTCTTCAGGCAAGTCCACGGGAATAACATCACCGGGCTGCATGTGCAGGATGTCGCGCAGACGCAATTGACGGCGGGCGACGACAGCAGTCAGTGGCACGGAGACGTCCAGCAGGTCTTCGCGCAGGGCCTTGCTCCAGCGTTCGTCCTGATCATCCAGGTCGGACTGGAAGCCGGCATCAAGCATTTCGCGCACCGGCTCGATCATCGAGTAAGGCATGGTCACGTGCAGATCGCCGCCGCCGCCATCAAGTTCGATATGGAAGGTCGAGACCACAATCGCTTCGCTGGGGCCGACGATGTTGGCCATGGCCGGGTTCACTTCGGAGTTGATGTACTCGAAGTTCACTTCCATGATCGCCTGCCAGGCTTCTTTCAAGTCGATAAACGCTTGCTCGAGCACCATACGTACGACGCGCAATTCGGTCGGCGTGAACTCACGACCTTCGATCTTGGCGTGTCGCCCGTCGCCACCGAAAAAGTTGTCCACCAGCTTGAACACCAGCTTGGCGTCCAGAATGAACAACGCAGTGCCGCGCAACGGCTTGATCTTGACCAGATTGAGGCTGGTCGGTACGTACAGCGAGTGCACGTACTCACCGAACTTCATGACCTGTACACCGCCCACCGCCACATCTGCGGAACGGCGCAGCATGTTGAACATGCTGATGCGGGTATAACGGGCGAAACGTTCGTTGATCATTTCCAGGGTCGGCATCCGTCCACGGACGATGCGATCCTGACTGGTCAGGTCATAACTTTTGACACTGCCGGGTTCGGCAGCGCTTTCGGTCTGGACCAGACCATCATCGACGCCATGCAACAGCGCATCGATCTCATCCTGGGACAGCAGGTCTTGCACGGCCATGTCGTGGTCCTACTGCAATACGAAATTAGTGAAGAGCAACTGTTCGACCACCACTTTACCGACCTCTTTCTGCGCGACTTCCTGCACGCTGGCGGTAGCCTTCTGACGCAGCATTTCTTGACCGATCGGAGTCGCCAGAGAGTCGAACGTCTGTCCGGAGAAGAGCATTACCAGGTTGTTGCGAATAACCGGCATATGGACTTTCAATGCATCCAGATCACCCTGGTTACGCGCCAGCAAAGTAATGCTGACCTGCATATAACGCTGACGACCGTTCTGGTTGAAGTTGACAACGAACGCCGGTGCCATCGGCTCGAAAATGGCTGGAGCCTTGACGTTGCTGGTCGTCTGAGCCGCTTCCTCAGGCTTGTTTTGAGATTTGTGCAAGAAGAACCAGGTGGCACCGACCGACAGACCGATCGCCAGCAACAGCACCAAAACCACCAAAAGAATGAGCTTGAGTTTGCCTTTCCCGGCGGGGTCTTTCACTGCATCACTCGTCGCCATGCCAATAATCCGTCACTATTCGGGGGTTCATCAATGAGTGACAGAGGCAGAGCAAGTGTTATGCCAGATAGGTAAGAAAATTTTCAGGAAGGGGTGAGGCCAAATGCCAATCAACTGGGGAATTCTGTGCCGCATGGCAAAACACGAATCCCCTACAGGAGATCCCGCCCCAATCTTCGACGCCACGCTGTCGCGCAGCAAACTCGGTCTGTAGGAGCTGACTTGTCTGCGATAAGGGCCGAAGGACCTTCCTGCGGTGGTGAATTCACCATTTTTGCCAGCGCTTCGCACTGGATCGCAGACAAGTCAGCTCCTACAGGGAGTGCTCACTATCAGGCGTAATAATCGACCTGGCTGGAGCCGATGACTGTCATTGGCTGGCTGACCTGTGCCACTTCACGGATGGACCCGTCGTCAAGGCCATCGACCTGACCTGAACCACCCCCCGTCGCGCCGCCACTTCGCTGACCCTGATTAGCCTGTTGCTGATTCTGCCCTTGCCCCTGCCAGCCTCGGGACTGGTCGGACACGCTGACATCGACCTGACCCAGGCCCTGCTGAGTGAACGAGTCGCGCAACTTGGACATCTGCCCTTCCAGCGCTTCACGCACACCGGGATGGGCGCTCATGAAAGTGACCTGTGTCTGCTGATCAGCCGCCATGTTGACGCGAATATCCAGACGACCCAATTCGACCGGCTCCAACTGGATGTCCGCCGATTTCAGGTTCTGACTGGATAAATACATGACCCGATCCACCACCCCTTCGCTCCATCCGCTCTGGTGCATGGCCAGTGGCTGGGTCAACGGCGAGGCCGTCGTGACTGCTGCCGCTTTGGGCTGTACCGCCTCGCTCATTGCCGCGAGGCGATTGGCGAAATCATCGATTCGGGTATCGGCGGCCACGCTTTTGGTGTCCTTCAAACCCTCTTCGATAAGGCCCTTGAAGGCTTTGTCGCCACCACCGGCGCTTGCATTGTCAGTCGGCGGCTGATCGACAGGCACTGTCAGGTTATTGACGACCGTCAGCAAGGGATCGACATCAGACTGAGCCGTTGACGCTTTCGAGTCACCCGATGCGGATGCCGACGTCTGTGACGATGCCTGTGACGCAGAGCCAGGCGCTGAGCCCTTGGCGTTTTGCTCCAGTGCCACCTGCACCGCGGACAAGCCTGCCAGCGGGTCAGACGCAGGATCGAAAGCCGTGTCAGTCGCAGGGGCCACCGGTTGTTGCGGGGCCACTGCGGCAGCCACGGCCACCGGTACATCGACGGGCGGCACAGGAGCAGCAGCGACAGGTGCCGGAGGTTCGGGAGTCTGCTGCGGAGCCAATGCCTGCAACGCCGCCGGGTCGAGGGTCGGATCGACAGGCGCAGCGGCGCTGACTGTCGGATCGGTCGCCTTGCCGTCCGTTGCAGCATCATCGGCAGCATTACCATCGGCATCATCACTTTTTTTGCTGACCGTGTCGGCAGGCAAGGATTTGCCGCTATCGGCAACCGCTGGCTTGGAGGCGGCAGCTTTGTTGTCCGCAGCAGGCTTGCCACTGACGGCCACGGATTTGTCGTTAACCGTTTTTGCGCGCTTGTCATGGCTCACCGCAGGCTTGGATTCAGCCTGTCTGGAATACACACGAGCGAAGCTGGGAGCGTTGTCCTTGCCGGTCTCCGCAGGTTTCGCCGGATTGCTGGCGACCGCTGACTGGGTCTTGGCTACGGAAGTAGCCTGAAGAAGAGGGGTGGGGGCAAGGGGCATGTCAGTCTCCGTACGGGCACAATTACAAAGACCTGTAGCAAAGGACGGGCCAGCTTCTGCATGCCTGAGCCCTATCCGTTGAAACGCTGACGTTCGGCGCTGAATAAACGGTGGACCGTTGCGAACTCAACGTCAATCTTCCAGAGCAACTCATCAATACCAGCGAACTCATTGCGCTGAGCGCGCTCTTCGAGCTGCCGACACAGATCAGCCAGACGAATGGCTCCCATGTTGCCACTGCTGCCCTTGAAGCTGTGAGCAGCCATGCCTAACTCTTGCAGGTCGAGGACCTGCGTAGCGAGCGCATGGTGCAGTTGCGCCAAACGTTGCTCAGAGTCTTTCAGGAACGTATCGAGCAAGGTGGGATATTCATCCTCCATTACTTCCCGCAGGGCACTCAACACGCCGTAGTCCAGATGAATCACTGACACTTGTTCGCTCCTTGATCAAGAATCTCGGGATTATGCCAGAGCCCCCCAGGAAAATTCCACGCACGCTGTACGCCCGCCCTGCGACCAATGGCAATGCTGGCTCAATTCGCGTATCAGACTGAGGCCGCGACCCGATAGTTCATTGGCCGCCGTCGGCAGCGCCAGAGCACGGTCGACGTCAAACCCGGCACCACTGTCTTCGACGCGTATCGTCAAATGACCGCCCTTGCCGCGCGGCACAATCTGCAAATGCAGGCGCACATAACCGTCTTCAAGGCCTGCCAGGCGAGCACTGCGCTCCCGGTAATACTGGGCAAAACCCAGAGCATCGCGCTTGAGCCGTGAGTCGAGACCCAGAACACCATGCTCCAGGGCGTTGCTATACAACTCGGCGAGCACGCTGTAGAGCGCCCCGCCCTGACTGCGCAAACCATGAACTTCCAACAGCAGTTGCAACAGATACGGCAGTGGATTGAAGCGCTTTAGCGTTGCGGCGCGGAACTCGAAACTCACCGACCAGTCCAGCGGGCTGGATTCGCCACTGTCCGAGTAAGTCACCGTCGGCGAGCCCAGCAGGGACGGTTCGACCAGACTGACCTCGACCATGCTCACATCATCCCGGGCCTGACCGCGGAAGTCGTTCAAGGCGCGCTGGATCTCATCGATCAGCGCGTCGGGCTGACGATTGGCAGCAAATACAGCGTGCAATCGCGCGACGCCGAACAACTGATCCTCATTGTCACTAGTGTCGAGCACACCGTCCGACAGCAGGAAGATCCGGTCACCCAAGGCCAGGGGATGCACTTCGGTCTTGTCATCGAAACGGCTCGGGTCCAGTACACCCAACGGCAAATGCCGCGACACCAGCGGCGTACGCTCACCCGTAGCGACATGATGCAGATAGCCGTCAGGCAAGCCACCGTTCCACACTTCCACTTGCCGCACATTGAAATTGACACACATCAGCGTCGCACAGCAGAACATGTCCACCGGCAAAATGCGTTTGAGCTTGGCGTTCATTTCCCGCAGGATTTCGGCCAGAGCGTAGCCCTTGGCGGTCATGCCATAGAACACCTCAGCCAGGGGCATGGCGCCCACTGCAGCCGGCAAGCCGTGACCGGTAAAATCGCCCAACAGAATATGCATGTTGCCGGCAGGCGTGTAAGCCGCCAACAACAGATCACCGTTGAACAAAGCGTAGGGCGATTGCAGGTAACGGATGTTCGGCGCGCTCAGGCAACCGGAATGGGCAACCTGATCGAACACTGCTTTAGCCACCCGCTGCTCGTTGAGCAGGTAGCCGTGGTGCTGCGCGATCTGATCACGTTGCTGCAAGACGGTTTCCTGCAACCGCCGCAAGCGATCCATGGCCTTGATCTTTGCCGCCAGGATCACCTGGTTGTACGGCTTGGCGATAAAGTCGTCGCCACCGGCGTCCAGACAACGAACCAGCGCTTCGTTTTCGCTCAGCGAGGTCAGGAAAATGATGGGCACCAGCGCTTCGCCAGCTATCTGCTTGATCCGGCGCGCCGCTTCAAAACCGTCCATGACCGGCATCAGGGCGTCCATCAGCACCAGTTGCGGACGCTCTTTTTCGAAGAGAGCCACCGCCTCCAGACCATTACTGGCACTGAGCACTGTATGGCCCTGACGTCGGACGATAGTGGTGAGCAACAGGCGATCGCTGGCGTTATCGTCGGCAATAAGCACACACAGGCTTTCAGGCATGGCCGGCACCGGTCAGCCGATCCGGAACAGTTTCGAGAAATTGGAGATGGTCAGGATGGTGTGGACGTCGGTATTGCAGTTGATCAGTCGGATCTTCGCATTTTCACCGCCAGCATGATCGCGCAGCAACAGCAACATACCTAGCGCGGAGCTGTCCAGATAACTCGTGCCTTTGAGATCGACGACGAAGCGTTGGGGAGTGCCGTCAGCGCTCTCATAGGCATCGCGAAAATCTTGATGTGCCGCGAAATCAAAGCGCCCCTTGATGAAGATGGTCAGTTCTTGCCCGTCATGGGAGAGCTCGGCATTTACGGTCATGTTTGAAGTTCCTTGGGTTAGCCACAAGCACAATGCAACAAGGTTTAGCACTCTACGGGCTCAGCAGCAAACCCGGCTTTGGTCGGACATTACCGAACGCCATTCCACTGTAGGAGCGCGCTTGCCCGCGATCGGCTGCGCAGCAGTCGCAAAATCAGCGAACTCGAACCTGGCAATAGAACGGTATTCAGCATTTTCGGGACCGCTTCGCGGTCCATCGCGGGCAAGCGCGCTCCTACAGGTTCAGCTACCTCAAAAATAATCATGTCGCGGCAAGCGCTGGGAAAGTTCATCCAGCAGTTTCTGTTCGCGCTTGTCTTCCAGCTGCCGCGCCTCATCGATGTAACGCTGCACCAGCTTGCGCAAGCCTTCGACCCGCGCGTAACACTGCTGCCAGACACCCTGGGCCTTGTTGAGGTTTTCCTTATGCCAAACCAGGCTCTGCCGCTGCTGGGAAACGGCGGTTTCCAGTTGATTGAGGAAGCTCTGATAGTTCATCAGCCACTGCCCGGATACCCCGCGCCCGCCCTTTTCGATCCACTGCTGCTGGTAATCATGGCGAAAACGTTCGAGTTCGCCGAGTTTGCTTTCAGCCAGCCTGACCTGCCCCTGGAAGTGGCCAAGGCGCTGAGCCGCTGCACGCTCGGCGCTTTCCGCCATGTCTACCACTGGCGTCAAGCGCGCCGCACGATTCTGGGCCATGGCTTATCAGCCGCTCGCTATCGGGTTGAACACCGCAGCCAGGCGCGCACCGCTCTCTTGCAGGCTTTCGTTGTCATTGAGCCCTTGGCGCAAGTAGCGCACCAGCGTGGGCTGCAAGGAGATCGCCATGTCGGTTTCCCGATCGCCACCGGCCACATAGGCGCCGACGCTGATCAGATCGCGGCTCTGCTGGTAGCGCGACCACAGCTGCTTGAAATGCTGCGCCTGGCCCATGTGTTCGGGACTGACCACCGAAGGCATGACCCGGCTGATGGAGGCCTCGATGTCGATGGCCGGGTAATGCCCCTCCTCGGCCAGACGGCGGGACAATACGATATGCCCATCGAGCACACCCCGCGCCGCATCGGCAATCGGGTCCTGTTGATCGTCGCCTTCGGATAACACGGTGTAGAACGCGGTAATCGAGCCGCCACCGGCCTCGGCATTGCCGGCGCGCTCCACCAGTTTGGGCAGCTTGGCAAAGACCGACGGCGGATAGCCTTTGGTGGCGGGTGGCTCGCCGATGGCCAGAGCGATTTCCCGCTGGGCCTGAGCGAATCGAGTCAACGAGTCCATCAGCAACAGGACATTCTTGCCCTTGTCGCGGAAGTATTCGGCGATGCGCGTGCAATACATGGCGGCCCGCAGACGCATCAAGGGCGCGTCATCGGCTGGCGAGGCGACCACCACCGAGCGCTTGAGACCCTCTTCACCGAGGATATGCTCGATGAATTCCTTGACCTCCCGCCCCCGCTCGCCGATCAGGCCGACCACAATGATGTCGGCTTCGGTGAAGCGCGTCATCATCCCCAGCAACACGCTCTTGCCCACGCCGGTACCGGCGAACAGGCCCAGACGCTGGCCACGGCCAACCGTCAATAATCCATTGATGCTGCGAATGCCCACGTCCAGCGGCTGGCTGATGGGGTTGCGTTTGAGCGGGTTGATGGTCGGGCCATCCATGGGCACCCAGTCTTCGGCCTTCATTCCGCCTTTGCCATCGAGCGCGCGCCCGGCACCGTCAAGCACTCGACCCAGCATGCTCATGCCCATCGGCAAACGACCGGTATCGGCCAACGGCACGACCCGCGCGCCCGGCGCGATACCGGCAACGCTGCCCACCGGCATCAGAAATACCCTGGAGCCGGAGAAGCCCATGACTTCAGCTTCGACCTGCACCGGATGGTGGCTGTCATCGTTGATCACTACGCAGCGGCTGCCCATCGCCGCACGCAGGCCTTCGGCTTCCAGGGTCAAACCGACCATACGCAACAGGCGCCCTTCCACCACCGGTTGCCCGGCAAGCTCGATGGCTTCGGCGTAAGAGCCCAGGCGCTTGCCGAAGCTGGTCCGGTCAAGGCGCATCGGGGAGCGCTTTTTCAACAGTCGCTTTTTCAGCAGTCGCTTTTTCAACAGCCTCAGCACCAAGATCAAGGCTCAAATCCGCAGGGGCAGGATGCAGAGCCTGCTCGTGCAACTGATCGAACATTTTCGCCAGCGCTTGGGAGATACGGGTTTCGATGGTCGCGTCGATCCGACTGTGTTCGGTTTCGACTCGGCAGCCACCGGCCTGCAAGGCATCGTCCTCAACAATGCGCCAGGTTTCCTCATGGCGTTCGCGCAAGGCTTTGACCTGGGCAAAATCCTGAGGATTGATGAAGATGCGCACGTTCTGCGCGCCCATCGGCAGCAACTTCAACGCGTCACGCAATACACGGCCGATGAGGCTGGAGTCGGTGATCAGGTCACGCTGGATGACTTGCCGGGTGATATGCCCGACCAGTTCGATCAATGACTTTTCAATCTGCGTGTCTTGCTCGGCGATAGGCTCGAACAGATGACTCATCAATTGTTCGAGGTTGGCGAGCCTGGCGTTCAAGGCCACTTCAGCCTCTTGCCGGACTTTGAGCTGAGTACTGTGGAAGCCCTCTCTCTCGCCAGTGGCAAACCCTTCGTTGTAGGCTTCCTGACGAATGCTCTCCAGCTCTTCGAGGGTCAGCGGCTGGACTTCGTCCAACGGCACTTCTTCCATCTCGGCCGGTTCTTCTACTGGCTCCGGCTCCGGTTCTGGCGGTTCGTCGTGATGCGGGTCGAAACTGGGCAACGACCAGACATCGAAGCCGCCGACATCCTTGGCGCGGATCAGCTCGCTGGGCGGCTCTTTGTTGGAGCTAAACATGTATGGATCCTCAGATCATCTCTTCGCCGCCCTTGCCACCGAGAACGATTTCTCCGGCTTCGGCCATACGGCGAGCAATAGTGAGGATTTCTTTCTGCGCGGTTTCCACATCGCTGACGCGCACCGGGCCTTTGGCCTCGAGATCGTCGCGCAACAACTCGGCAGCACGCTTGGACATGTTCTTGAAGATCTTTTCCTTGATCGCTTCGTCGGAGCCCTTGAGCGCCAACACCAGCACGTCGGAAGACACTTCGCGCAGCAACGCCTGGATGCCACGGTCGTCGACATCGGACAGGTTGTTGAAGACGAACATCAGGTCTTCGATCTGACCGGACAGGTCTTCGTCGACTTCGCGGATCGAATCCATCAACTGGCCTTCGATGGAGCTGTCGAGGAAGTTCATGATATCGGCTGCGCGCTTGATACCACCCAGGGTGGTGCGCGACGTATTGGAGTTGCCGGAGAACTGCTTTTCCAGAATCTGGTTCAACTCTTTCAACGCCGCCGGCTGCACGGTGTTGAGCGAAGAGACACGCAGAATGATGTCCAGACGTACCTTGTGATCGAAATGCCCCAGCACCTCACCGGCCTGGTCAGGGTCCAGATAAGCCACCACGATCGCCTGGATCTGTGGGTGCTCATAGCGGATCACATCAGCGACTGCACGCGGTTCCATCCATTTCAGGCTGTCCAGACCGCTGGTGTTACCCCCCAGCAGAATCCGGTCGATGAGGCCGTTGGCTTTGTCTTCGCCCAATGCCTGCGTGAGCATTTTGCGAATGTACCCATCGGAGCCGACGCCGAGACTGGTCTGGTCGCCGACGATCTCGACGAACTCGCTCATCACCCGCTCGACTTCCTCACGGTGCACATTGCGCATCTGCGCCATGGCAACACCCACCCGCTGGACCTCTTTGGGGCCCATGTGTCGAAGCACCTGTGCCGCATCGGTTTCACCGAGGGAGAGCAGGAGAATGGCGGCCTTATCGACCTTGGTCATTTTGGCGGCAAGAGCCCGATTATCACTCATCTGCGTTGATCCACTCTTTTACGACCTGGGCCACACGACCCGGGTCTTCAGCCACCAGACTCTTGATTGCGTTCAACTGTGCGTCATAACCCTCGGTCGGGCTTGGCAGCAGAATGCTTTGCGGACCGCCAAGGCTGACGCGATCGTTGGCCAGTTCGCCATCCAGACCGCCCATGCCGCCGAGTTCGACATCGCCATCGATACCGGCCAGCTGCCGGCTCTTGCCGCTGGTGATGTTGTTCAGTACCGGCCGCAGAACACCGAAGACCAGCACCAGAATGAACAACACTCCCAGTGCTTGTTTGACGATGTCCCAGAACCATGGCTGGGAATAGAACGGGATCTCAGGGATCACTTCACCGCGATCGGCAGCGAATGGCACGTTGACCACGCTGACGCTGTCGCCACGGCTGGCGTCGAAACCGACGGCGTCCTGCACCAGACGAGTGAAGCGCGCCAGTTCATCGGCATTCCATGGCGAGCGAGTGGTCTCGCCCGTCTTGGCATCGACTTTGGCCTTATCATCCACGACCACGGCCACAGACAACCGGGTCACACGACCTTGCTGCTGCTTGGTGTGACTGATGGAACGATCCAGCTCGAAATTCTTGGTCGACTGTTGGCGCTTGTCCGCCGGATAAGGTGCCAGCATCGGCTGACCGGTCGCCGAATCCATGATCTGCTGACCGTTGGCATCAAGCAGCGGTTGACCCGGCTGCACGGAGCCTGAGGCGGCACCGGCCTGAGCGGGTTGCTGCGGCGCGGTGGCCGGCCCTGGTGGTTGATTGCTCAACGCGCCTGGAACGCCCGACGGGCCAGAACCGGACGAACGCTGTTCGTTGACCGACTGTTCGCTGCGTAGCGCAGGCTGATCAGGGTTGAAGCTTTCGGCAGTCGATTCAACGGCGCTGAAATCCACATCGGCCGACACTTCAGCCTTGTAGCGATCATTACCCAGGATCGGTTGCAAGATGTTCTGCACACGCTGGGTCAGCATGCCTTCCATGCGTCGGCTGTAATCGAACTGCTTGCCGGCCATGGTCAATTCGGAATTTTCATGCTGGTCGGACAGCAGAGCGCCCTTCTGATCGACCACGGTAATCTGCGACTTGCTCAGTTCGGGAACGGCGGTGGCGACCAGGTTGATGATCGCCAGAACCTGACCCGGCTCCAATGAACGGCCAGCATACAACTCGATCAGTACCGAAGCGCTTGGCTTGCGTTCATCACGCACGAACACCGAACTTTTCGGAATCGCCAGATGCACCCGCGCACCCTTGACGTTGTTGAGGCTGGAGATGGTCCGCGCCAGTTCACCTTCCAGGCCGCGACGATAGCGCGTGGCCTCCATGAACTGGCTAGTCCCCAGACCCTGGTCCTTGTCGAGAATTTCGAAGCCGACATTGCCGTCGCTTGGCGCCACACCCGCGCCCGCCAATTTGATCCGGGCGCGCTGCAAATCCTCGGACTTGACCAGCAAGGCACCGGAGCTTGGCTCGACGGTATAAGGGATGTCCGCTGACGCCAGCGTTTCCATGACCTGCTTGGTGTCCATACCCGCAAGGCTGCCGTACAGCGGCTTGTAATCGGGCTGCTGGGACCAGAGCACCACGGCAAAACCAATCGCCACGCTCGCCGCCAGACCGACCATGAGGCCAACCTGACGCAGCATGGTCATCTCGGAGAGGTTTTCCAGAAAGGACAAACCGAACAACGGCGGTTTGCCTGGGGCGGCACCCGCCTTGGCCGGCAAGTTATCGGCGACTGCTTCAGCCATGACTCAAATCGTCCTTAAACCGGCATCTGCATGATGTCTTGATAAGCCTGAACCAGTTTATTGCGAACCTGGGTCAAGGCCTGGAACGAAACGCTGGCTTTCTGCGAGGAAATCATCACGTCGGTGAGATCAACGCCGCTTTTGCCGATTTCGAACGCGTTCGACAACTGATTGGAAGCCTGCTGGGTATCGTTGACCTTGTTGACCGCCTGACCCAGCATGTCGGAAAAGCTGCTGGTGCCAACTTCCGGGGTGCCGATAGCCTTGGGCTTGGCCATGGCGTCCATTTGCATGGAGCGCATGTCCAATATCAAGCGATTAAATTCAACACCTTGGCTCATGACATCTCTCTCACTAGGGGCCGCAGTTTTTTGACGCTCGTTAAGCGGTTACGGATGTCGTAGCAACAAGAGTGCCAGCAAAGTAGTGGCACTTAGCCTTCTTTCAGGCAATGATGACCTGTAGGAGCTGCCGAAGGCTGCGATCGAGTGCGAAGCGCTGGCAAAAATGGTGAATCCACCATCGTCGGAAGGTCCTTCGGCCCTTATCGCGGGCAAGCGCGCTCCTACAAAGGGGCATCGCATCAATTTACGTTGCGAACAGGTACGCCTCGACATCCATCCCCGCGTCGCGCATCTGCGCCAGTTTGTAACGCAGGGTTCTGGGGCTGATACCCAAGCGCTCTGCCGCTTCTTTACGGCGACCGCGCTCGGCACGCAGGGTGTCGATAATCATCTGGAATTCGCGGCGCCGCAGATCGTCGCCCAAGGCCCCGGCGGATTCACTGGCCTGGGTCTCAGGCACGGCAACTTCCACCGAAGAAGCCCGAACGGGCACGACGATCCGCGGCTGCGTCGGCACGCCGAGCGCTGGCAATGGCGAGGCCGCCACCGGGCCCGCCAGACAGAAATCCTGCGCCTGAATCACGCCACCCTGCTGCAGGATCAATGCCCGCTGAATCGCGTTATCCAGCTCGCGCACATTGCCCGGCCATGGATAACCCACCAAACAGGCCTGTGCATCCGCCGACAAATGAACGGCAGCGTGCTTCATTTTATTGACGTGTTTGGACAGCAATCGCTCGGCCAACGGCAGAATATCGGCAGTACGCTCGCGTAACGGCCGCCAAGCCAGCGGGAACACCGAAATACGGTAATAAAGGTCTTCGCGAAAACGCCCTGCCGCCACTTCACCGGCCAGATCGCGGTTGGTGGTCGCCAGCACACGGATATCCAGGGCGATGGGTTTGCGCGCACCGACGCGCTCTACCTCCCTTTCCTGAAGCACCCGCAGCAATTTGGCTTGCAGACCTAAAGGCATTTCCGAAATTTCATCGAGCAGAATGGTGCCGCCATCCGCCTGCTCGAACTTGCCCGCCTGCGCCGCGATAGCGCCGGTGAAAGAACCTTTTTCATGGCCGAACAATGTCGCTTCGAGCATGTTGTCCGGGATCGCCGCGCAATTGATGGCAATAAACGGCTTGCTGGCCCGAGTCGACTGCTGGTGAATGAAACGTGCGAGCACCTCTTTGCCCGTGCCCGACTCACCGGAAATCAGCACGGTCGAATCGCTTCGGGCAACTCGACTGGCCAGGTCCAGCAATTGGGCACTGGCCGGCTCGAAAGCCACTGGCCCTTCACTGTCGGCAGGCCCGAGACGACCCAGCGCGTGTCGCGCCACCAGCGCCATCAGCGCCTTGGGCTCGAAAGGTTTGACCAGATAATCCGCCGCACCCTGACGCATCGCATCCACCGCGCGCTCCACCGCCCCGTGCGCGGTCATCAGCAGCACCGGCAAGTGCGCATGACGGCTGCGCAGTACACTCAATAATTGATGGCCGTCCATGCCCGGCATGTTGACGTCACTGATCACCAGACTGAAAGGCTCTTCGGCCGCAGCCTCAAGCGCCTCTTCGGCAGAGCCGACGGCACGGTAGTCGTGACCGGCCAATAACAAGGTTTCACCCAGCGCCTCACGCAACGATGGGTCATCCTCGACCAGCAAAACCTTGATCGCCATCAGTTCATACCTGCGCGACTGGCGGCTGGAATCAATGGCAAGGTGACGATCGCGCAGGTACCGCGACCGGGACGGGAACGAAACTGCAACCGCCCCTGGTGCGCGCGCGTCACGGCATTGACCACCGCCAGCCCCAACCCGGTGCCGGTGGCCCTGGTGGTAAAAAAGGGCTCGCCGATTCTCGCCAACGCCGCAGCGTCGATCCCACTGCCGTTATCGCTGATGCACAAGCGAAGGTCGTTACCGCGGCTGTAGAGATGGATTTTCAGGCGCGCTTTACCCGCACTGGCTTGCACGGCGTTTTCAACCAGATTGAGCAGCGCACCGACCAGCGTGTCGCGATTGCACAACAACTCGCCGTCGTGACTGTCGCACTGCCAACGCACCGGTATTTCCTGCACATGGGTTTGCGCCGCCGCCTGCAACGCCTGGAACAATAGGTCTGGCGCAAGGCGATCGGTCAACGGCAACTCGCCGCGGGCAAACACCAGCATGTCGCGCACTTGATGTTCCAGCTCGTGCAAACGCTCTTTCAAGCGTCCGGCGAAACGCTGCTGTGTCGCCACCGGCAGTTCCTGCTCGGTCAAATGGCTGGCGTAAATCAACGCAGCAGACAGCGGGGTACGAATCTGATGCGCCAGGGAAGCGACCATTCGCCCCAGGGAAGACAAGCGCTCGTGACGGGCCAGTTGATCCTGTAAATGGCGGGTTTCGGTCAAGTCGGTGAGCAGTACCAATTGACCGGGTTCGGCATCCAGCGAGCGGGTGGCGATCGACAGGCGCCGCCCATCTTTAAGGGAGACCTCGTGACCATCATCTTCGCGCGGAGCGAAACAACGACTGATCACATGCCGCCACAGCATGCCCAGCAACGGCTCTCCCAACAGATCGCACGCCGCCGGGTTGGCCTCACGCACCACGCCGTGGCCATCGATGACAATGACGCCGCCGGGCAACAGGGCCAACAGGTTTTGCAGGCGATTAGCCAGAAGCTCTTTTTCAGCCAGCTCTTGCATACGCTGGGCGCTGACAACAGCCAACTCACCCTTGAGCTCTGTCACCCGCGCTTCGAGCAAGCTGTAGGAGTCGCTCAACTGGTTCGACATCTGATTGAACAGCGCGAACGCCTGCTCAAGCCCTGCCCGACTCTCTTGCTCGAGGGACAGCTGCGCTTCGACAGGAAGGGCAGAAGACATCTGGGCAGCCTGGGGCATAGTGATCTCTCGCATGGCGAACCGTCATTAAACGGTATGTAGCAAGAGACATAGCAATACCCGTGCCTAAAAAAAACCCCTGAATTTTCAGGGGTTTAGTTATCTGGCAAAAAAACAGGCGTCAATCCTCCGCCTGCTCATCGCCATCACGACGGCTCATGCCGTACTTACGCATTTTTTCCACCAGCGTGGTACGACGGATGCGCAGCCGTTCGGCGGCGCGAGCCACGATACCATTGGCATCGTCCAAAGCCTGCTGGATCAAGCCCTGTTCGAGCCCGCCCAGATAGTCCTTGAGGTCGAGACCTTCAGGTGGCAACAGGGCGCCGGAGCCGAAGCTGGTGGTGTGACCGTTGATGGCCACGCGCTCTTCCAGATCGCTGCGCAAGCTGTCGACCAGTTGCTCATCTTCGTCATCGACGTAGCGGAATTTCTTCGGCAACTCGACGACGCCGATCACCCCATAGGGATGCATGATCGCCATGCGCTCGACCAGGTTGGCCAGTTCGCGGACGTTGCCCGGCCAGCCGTGGCGGCAAAGCGACATGATGGCCGCCGAATTGAAGCGGATCGAGCCACGCTTCTCATGCTCCATGCGCGAAATCAATTCGTTCATCAACAGCGGAATGTCTTCCACACGCTCGCGCAGCGGGGCCATTTCGATCGGGAATACGTTCAGGCGGTAGTACAGGTCTTCACGGAACGTGCCAACCTCGATCATGCTCTCGAGATTCTTGTGCGTCGCAGCGATGATCCGCACGTCGACACTCTGGGTCTTGTTGCTGCCGACGCGCTCGAAGGTTCGCTCCTGCAGTACGCGCAACAGCTTGACCTGCATGGGCAACGGCATGTCGCCGATTTCGTCGAGGAACAGCGTGCCACCGTTGGCCAGTTCGAAGCGCCCGGCACGGCTGGTGATCGCCCCGGTGAACGCGCCCTTTTCATGACCGAACAATTCGCTTTCCAGCAACTCGGCGGGTATTGCGCCGCAGTTGACGGGCACGAACGGCGCGTCCCGACGCTTGGAGTGGTAGTGCAGATTGCGCGCAACCACCTCCTTGCCGGTACCGGACTCACCGAGGATCAGCACGCTGGCATCGGTGTCGGCGACCTGCTGCATCATTTGCCGGACATGCTGAATCGCCCGACTGGTACCCACCAGACTGCGAAACAGGTTCGGCTCACGATGACGACCACGCTCGCGGGCCTGATCGTACATTTCACGATAGACCTGGGCACGGTGCAGGGAGTCGAGCAATTTGCTGTAGCTCGGCGGCATTTCCAGGGAAGACAGCACACGCCGGCGCAGGTCATCCGGCAGGTCAACGGAAGAAAAATCGCCCATTAACATGACCGGAAGGAACTCATCCCATGCAGCGATGGTCTTAAGCAGTCCTTGGACACTGCCCGGAGCGCTCACGGTGCCAACCAGCACACAAAGCACTTCACGGGTAGACCCCAATGGAGCGACCACCTGCTGCCAGTCCAGGCTCGAGCAGGACAAATTTTCTTCGCCAAGAAAATTCAGAATGACCGCCATATCCCGGCGGCGCTGGCTATCGTCATCGATCAGCAGAATCTTGATTTCACGCCACATGCAATAGCAACTTCCCTAGTCAACTCAATGCCCATGAATGGGGCAAGCTTGGCGTCTATGGCCAATACGACTTTTTAGACGCCAGAAAATAGTAAACAACACTAGTTAAGTCAAAAAACCGTACACAGTCAAATTTATGGCGCACTACTTTTCGATCAACCACGTTTTTAACCGAACAGATGGTAAACCTTTGCTGCGTTTTTGGCATGCTGGATCTGCGTCATCTCATCGACTATCGCCTGACGCTCGCCCATCGCAACATCAAGTAGCTGGCGGTAGACCCCCAACAACTCCTCCAGATTACTGCGAACTGCCGTTTCGTCGAGGGGAGTCTCGCTGATAACGTCGTCGACACAGGCGCGACAAGCCAGATCCAGCTGGCTGATAGCCTCCCAGTCACGCTCGGCCAATGCACCTACCAGAGCTTCACGGGTTTGTTCGATACGCTGCAGCACAAGACTCATGATGAATTCCTCAAACCTGCGGGCTATTAAACAGCAATGGCATCCCAGCCTTCTTTGACCGTGCTCAACAAGCCGCTGACTTCGTCGAGAATTTTCGGATCGCTTTTGATGTTGGCCTCAGCCAGGCGTTTCATCATATAGACGTAGAGATTGTCCAGATCGCCCAGAGGGTGGGCCGGGTTTTGCATATCCAGACCTTCGCGCAGGCCACCCACAATCTCGATAGCCTTGCCGATCAAAATGCCCTTACTGGGGATGTCCTTGCGCTCCATGGCACCTTTGGCCTGGGCGATGCGATCCAGGCCGCCTTCCATCAGCATCTGCACCAGACGATGGGGGCTGGCTTCAGACGTCTGAGCCTGCGCTCCAACCTTCTGATACTGCCGTAGAGCTAACATCGGGTTCATGTTCTACCTCATCACAACTCAAGAGTTCGTATAACCAAGGTATCGACGCAGAGTCAAAAAGCTTTAGCTAAAAAGCCAAAAACCCGGCATGCAGTGAAACGCAGCCGGGCTTTTGGCGCTGACTCGGTGATTAGCCGGTCTTCGACGCGGACAACGAGGTGAAGAAGGCTGTGATACTGGTGGAGGTCGCCTTCAACTGGCCGACCACCAGGTCCATGGCGTTGTACTTGGCTGTCAGCTGCGCCGTCAGGTTGGTGGTCCGCAGATCCAGAGCAGCCTGCTGATTGGTAAGATCACTTTGCTGCTTGGTCAAATTGGAGGTGCGCGCGGCGAGAATCCCACCGGTCTGAGTGTAAGGCGTGAGGACCGCACCCATGCGCGCCAACAAACCATTGGTACTATTGGTGCCGGAAAACAGAGTCTGCACCTGACTGCCCAACGCCGGTTTGGCCATCGCCGCGGTGAACTTGGTGCTGTCGAAACTAAGCGTCCCGTCCACCTGCGCCGTCTGGATGCCCAACTGTGACAACACCGACAACTGGCTGCCAGGACCCGGGGTCACCAATTGTGCACGCAAGGATGAGATCAACGTACGCGGCAGTGAATCACCGGACATCGCGCCGCCCCCGCTTATATTTTTGGTAGTCGGGTCCTGGGTACCTGGCGCGGTCAGGGTGTTCATCGTCTTCATCAACGAGTTGAAGGCCGTTACGAACGTTTGCAACGACGTTTGCAGACCGCTGGTATTTTGCGCGACCGTTACCGTCGAGGTGGCGTTGGCGCCCGCCAACAGCGTCATGCTTATTCCGCCGATAGGATTGACGGTATTGGTCTTGCTACTTATCGCCAGGCCATCGACCGTGAAATTGGCATTTTGGGCCTGAGCGCCGATATAACCAGCACTGCCCGCTGTTCCATCCATCAGGGTGCTGCCGCTGATTGCCAGACCCGCAATACCACTGGCGCTGATGTCCGAACCAGCACCCGTGGTGGTCGACCCCAACACCAGGCGGGAGCCGTTGCTGTCAGTGACAATGTTGGCCGTGATGCCGTTGCCGCTCAGCGAGGTGTTGATCGCATCACGCACCGTCTGCAACGTCGAGCCGCTCGGGATAGAAACAGGGTACGCAGTGCCATTTTGACTGATGGTCAAAGTACCAGTCGGAATGGCACTGCTCGCACCGCCAGCAAACGAAGCACTGGCGACCTTGGACGAAGTGGCCAGGTTTTGCACGACAATGCTGTAGGTACCAGGAACCGCCGTGTTATCAGAGGTCGTGGTCAAGGTCGCCGGGGTGGACGAGGTTGCAGCGAAGCCCGCAAACGCCGGACTGGTGGTACTGCCCAGAGTGGTCAGGGCCGCCTGGTAGGTCGCCATCGCGCTTTGCAATTGACTAACGCCAGAAAGCTTGGTCGCGACAGCGGTGTTCTGTTTGCTGATTTGGGACTTTTCGGCCGCCGTGTCAGAGCCGACCAGCGCGCTGACGATCGCACCGATATCAAGGCCCGAGCCGAGCCCCGTACTCGTGCTTATTGGACTTGCCATGTGCATCTCCTTTCAGTTTTACGACAGTCTTTTGACCCACAATGCTGCCAAAAGAACTCAACAACACAATCCATGCCAGCTTCAGGCTTTTGCGTTGAACAACACACTGCCTGCAGTGCTCAAGCTGTCCGCCAGCTTCAGCGCTTCTTCCGATGGGATCTGCCGGATCACCTCACCTGTTTCGCTGGCGATCACTTTTACCACCACCTTGCCGGACGCCTCATCAATCGAGAACGCCAGGTTGCGCTTGACCGATTGGACGAACTTCTCGATATCTTGCACGGCGGCTTTCAGCTTGCTCGAATCCGCATCCTTGTCCGTGTCCTTACTTCCGGTCGTCGGCGCAGTGCTTTGAACCTGAGGCGCCGCAGCCGTTTTATCAGCAGCAGTGCTTACCGGTGCCGGAGCTGGGTAAGACAAGTTCAGCTTGACGCTCATATCCATGTCCATCACCTCTAAACTAAAAAAGCGAGAGAGCACGATAAACGCACTCCCCCGCTAAAACTCATTCCGAAATTACTGAATCAGCTTCAGTACAGCGGAAGGCAGTTGGTTAGCTTGAGCCAGAACAGCGGTGGAAGCTTGTTGCAGAGTTTGCTGTTTGGTCATGTTAGCCGTTTCAGCAGCGAAGTCGGTATCTTGAATGCGACCCATTGCCGCAGTGGCGTTCTGGGTAACGTTTTGCAGGTTGCTTATGGTGCTGGACAGACGGTTTTGCGACGCACCCAGGTTTGCACGAGTGCTGCCGATGGCTGCCAGAGCCGCGTCGATTGCAGTGATTGCGTTATCGATTGCGGAAGCTGCGGCAGCGCTGGTGGCGCCGGTCAGTGCAACGGTACCGCTGTCTACCGAGAGGCTGACGGCGTCGAACTTGCCGCTCAGCGTCAAGTCGATTTGGTTAGCAGTACCGGTGTTGGAACCCACTTGCAGGGTCATGATGCCCGCAGAACCGTCCAGCAGGACCTTGCCGTTCAAGTTGGTCGCAGCCGAGATACGGGTCAGTTCGTCGGACATCTGGCTGAATTCAGAGTTGGTTGCAGTCTGGTCAGCGGTGCCGTTGGTGCCGTTACGTGCCTGAACAGCCAGTTCACGCATACGTTGCAGAATGTTGGTCGATTCTTGCAGCGCGCCTTCAGCGGTCTGCGCCATCGAGATACCGTCGTTGGCGTTTTTCACGGCCACGGTCTGTCCACGGATCTGGCTGCTTTCGCGAGTAGCGATCTGCAGGCCAGCGGCGTCGTCTTTAGCGCTGTTGATTTTCAGGCCGGAAGAAAGACGAGTCATCGATGTGGTCAGAGCATCAGACGCTCTGTTCAGGTTTGCCTGAACGGCCAGGGATGCAATATTTGTGTTTACGCCTAACATGATGAATTCCTCACTGGTTGGGTACTGCGGCTTCCGGCCCTGGCAACCGCCGGGTATGGCCTAGAGAACCTTCGTAATGGTTATCGTCGAGAGTGCAAGGAGCTTGAGGGCTTTTTATAAAAAAATTGCCACTACTCTGACATCCCTACAGATGTCGGGGGCTGCAGAGCATCTCGCTTCACCTGTAACGTCTGGTTAACACCTTCATTTCCAACCTTTTGAGGAATGACGTCCTTTGTCGGGACGTCAGGTTTCGACATTCGCCCGAGGGCGTCTTCTTTATTGCAGCAGCTTGAGGATGGCAGCTGGTAGTTGGTTGGCTTGGGCCAGGATGGCTGTTGAGGCTTGTTGCAGGGTTTGGTTTTTGGTGAGCTCGGAGGTTTCAGCGGCGTAATCAACGTCCTGGATTTGGCCGCGGGAGGCGATTGCGTTCTGGATGGTATTTCTCAGATTGGAAACCGTGCTCGCCAACCGGTTTTGCTTGGCGCCCAGATCGGCGACGGCAGAGTTGATGGTTTGCAATGCTTTGTCGATGGCGTCCATCGATGCCCCGATGTTGTCACCCATCGCGGTATCGTTCAGGGCTTTGGTAGCGGCGTTGGCGTCGATTTTGGTGCTGTAGGCGGCAGTTGCGGTGTCAAAGTCGGATCGAGCCTTTGCGACTGCATCTGCTGCGGCCGTAACGGCGACACCATCGTTTTTATCGACATTTTTAAGAGCCGCCTGAGCCACTTTCAATTTCGCATCAGCGTCCTTCATCACCTTCGCTTCTTGCTTGGTGTCCGCCAGTACCAAAATATTCCGCTTACCGGTGCCGTCAATCGTGAGGCGGGAGTACTCGCCGACCTTGGTTTCCTGCAAGCCAGTGGTTGTAGCATCCGCCGCTACCGCAGGAACTGCCTTCGTCGCTTTGAACAATGAGTTCGCAGTGAAATCCCCCGAAAGCGACACATCGATTTGCTCCGCCGGCCCCGTATTCGCACCTACGTGAAATGTCAGAATACCCGCACTACCATCCAGCAACTTGAGGCCCGTACCAAAGGTTGTGCTTTGAGCTTTACGGGTCAGTTCGTCAGTCAATTCCTGAAATTCAGAGTTGAGTGCGTCACGGTCATCTTGGCTGTTACTGCTGCTTTTCGCCTGAACGGCAATTTCGCGCATACGCTGCAAGATACTAGCAGACTCTTTTAAAGCACCTTCGGCCGTTTGAATAATGGATATTCCGTCATTGGCATTTCTGGCTGCCACTGTCATCCCCTTGATTTGCGTAGTCAGACGACTCGCAATCTGCATACCGGCAGCATCGTCCTTGGCACTGTTAATCCTCAAGCCCGAGGACAAACGCGACATAGTAGTACTCACAGACTCGGAAGCACGATTCAAATTATTCTGAACCGACAGCGAAGCGACGTTGGTATTTACGGTTAAAGCCATAATGAAATTCCTCGCAAAATAAAAACTGCTGGCTTTCAAAAACAGGCGACAATCCCGCACACCTTGAAAACCTACACAATGTTTATCGGAGAGATTAGAAGTGGCTTTAACGTGCCCAACAGGGATATCGGGATATTAATACCCGACACTTGTAGGGTATTTCGAT
Organism: Pseudomonas sp. ASL3; assembly: GCF_056680425.1. Taxonomy (NCBI): domain Bacteria; kingdom Pseudomonadati; phylum Pseudomonadota; class Gammaproteobacteria; order Pseudomonadales; family Pseudomonadaceae; genus Pseudomonas; species Pseudomonas sp. ASL3. The sequence continues at coordinate 3,654,974 of NZ_CM155281.1, forward strand.
TGTAAGCGGTGATTATTAAAAGAATTATTTTTTTCGGAATTTTTTTTAAAAAAAGGTAAAAAAATCCAACCACTTCTCAAACATCCAGGACACAACTCAATGAACCTGACAGCTGACAGCAAAGACCAATACGACTGCATATAGGAGCTGCTGAAGGCTGTGATAGGGCGAGGCTTGCCCGACCTGCATCGCGGGCTCAATGAATCGCAGCCTTCGGCAGTTCCTCCATGAGATTTATGGCTTATCAAAGCTGCGAGCCCCTCCTCACCTCGTCCAAAACGATCCAAGCCTGCCAAGCTTAAATCTTGTCAACTACCCGACCGGATAGTTGTGCTCAGGAATTCGGCCCCCTACTGTTACCGCTCCCGCAAACTTTATTTATCTGGAGAACGGCAATGATCTAGAGCAGACAACATCGAAAATAGAACCATCAAAACAACTTCGCCTTGGATCATATCTAAAGCTAAAAATTTGGTGACCATCATGAAATGGACTATCAAGAAAGCACTTCCTACCTTAGCAATAGTATCGCTAGCAGCTTATGCGAATGCGGCCAGCGCTACCGTCGTAACTATACAAATTCAAAACTTTTCTGCTGAACCCTTCACCTTTTTTACCGGAACTTATGAATTCCCAAGCACGCTTCGCCCCGGAGAAGCAAGGGACTTTACCGTCAACTTTAACGGCGACAATGGCAGTGAAATAGATGTTACCTATCGCACTGCTTCGGGAAAAACATGCAGATTCCAAGGGTCACATACAGTCAAACCAAGATCGTATCAAACGGCAGGAGAGTGGACAAAATCCGCCACTAGCACGGGGCCGGTAAATGCTTATTGCGCAGCGATGCAAGTCATAGAAAAATATTCCGCTCCCTACAATTACAAATTGACCCTCCATATGGGCGGCGGCTGATTATTATTGACGACTAAAGCGAGATGAAATATCTGACCAGAATAGAGCTCCTGATTTGGAGCTCTCTCGCTTGCAGAGCGGCGTTGAAGACGAGGATGTCCAGATCTTTCCCGCGACGGGTTGTATCAGGCGTTGATGCATGTCGCTGATGGCCTATTCGCGAATGAATTCGCTCCCACAGAGCCCAGGCCAGGCACCCTGAATTTGCTCGAACTAGGCCTCGCTCCCCAACAACTCCACCAACTCATACTCCAGATAATCCGCCAATCCCAACCCGTCCCGCGCTTCCTGACAGCTCAGCATGGCCTGCAACAACAATAGCCACTGCTGCTGTTTCGCTGCGGGTCCTTCGGCAAACAGCGGCATGAGAGCGGTGAACAGTTCAACCATGTCCAAGGCCCCTTCGACGTCGCGTCCCAGTCGGAACAGACCGGCGCAATGGCGTGCGGCTTGCGTCAGTTCGATTGCGCTGCTCATTGGCTGAAATCCGGGTTAAACGCCGTACCGGCGATGATTGCGCCTGCCCGGCTGCTGTTGAAAAAACGCACCTGCGGATGCCTGGCAATGTAACGCTCCAGTTCGCTCAGGTAGCGACGGAAGTTGAGCTGGGTCTTGACCCGCTGCCCATGACCATCGAGCACCCAGTGTCGGGCAAGGTTAACGCCAGGCCCTAGATCGCCATCCTTCCAACTGGCGTGGGTCTTGTTCATCGGAAAGGCAAAGTCGGCACCGAACAAGGTGATCCGCGCCGCGCCCATCTTCACTGCCAAATCCACCGCCGGATGAATCACACTGCCGCCGACGTACAGCTGCCCTCTGGCGATCTGCTGGCGCAGCGCGGCATAGATCGGGCTGGCTGAGTACCCGCCGTAGCGCACGCCCTTCCAGGCCAGTAGCACCTGCGGGTCACTCAGCGGCATATACACCAAGGGGATATTGTCGGAGTCCAACGGCGGCAAGTGCCGGGCGGTGATCCGCTGATCGATACTCACCACCAGGTCCGGCTTGATGCCGTGTTCAGTCAAAGGCCGGTAGGCGGTGTCGACACTGATGAACAGCGGCCGCTGTGCCTGCGCGCGAATGGCCAGCAGTTTGTCGAAGTGCTGTTCCAGACTCGGCCCGGTACCGATTACGTAGATGTCCTGGCCTGCCTGCGAGCCGAACAGCTCGGCGACATCGCGATCACTGCGCACCAGCTCAAGACTGTCCTGCAAGCGCTGGACAATCTCCGGGGACTGCGTATCGAATTCGCGATTGTTGAAGTTCAGGTGCACTTCACTGACCAGTCGATCACGGATCCTGGCATTCAACTCATCCGCCAGCTCCAGCTCGGACGGCAGTGCAAAGAACGGCAACTGGATGTCCCGGTAGTCGGCGGCATAGCGCAGTTCGACCCGTGGATCGCTGAGCCAGGGCGTTTGATCGAGCAGTTTGAGGACTAACGCAAACAACCCGCCATTGAGGATGTGTACCTGTAAACGCTGAAGCACGGGGCTTTCCAGCAACACCTGCTGCAAATCGCCCAGACCGGTGCCGTAGACATGCAGAGTCGGGCTTTCAGGTGGCAGACTGGCCGCTTGCAGGCGCGCTTCGGCGGTGCGGTCATGGCGACTGGTCAGCTGAATGCCGGCGACACTCAGGGTCGAGCCCAGCCCTTCCACCAGTTCGGCCTGCACTGATTCGCTGTCTTCAGCCAGCAACCGTGAGAGCAACTCCGGCCAGCGGCTCTGTAGCACCTCGGCATTTCGCTGAAAGCTTTCGCTCATGCTGCCTCGCTCAAAACGTACGCAAAAAAATAGCGCTCAAGGTTAACTCACCTGAAGCGCTATTTTGGATGCTTTATACAATCACGGTCGGTGGAGGATCGCCGAGCCCCAGGACAAGCCGACGCCAAAACCGCTCAGGGCCACCCGTTTCCAGGTGGTGTCCATCACGTGCTTTTCCAGCAGCAAGGGGATGCTTGAAGACACGGTGTTACCGGTTTCCAGCATGTCCTTGAGGAACTTCTCCGGCTCGCCTTCGAAACGCCGGGCGACCGCGTCGACAATCGCCGCGCTGCCCTGGTGGATGCAGAAGGCGTCGATATCGGCCGACTGCAAGCCGGACTCATCCAGCAACTCGTGCAGGTGTGCAGGTACTTTGATCAGAGCGAAGTTGAAGACCTGACGGCCATTCATGTAGAACACGCCGTCGTTGACCTTCAAATGCGGCGCACCGGAACCGTCGGTGCCGAACTTGGCCTTGCCCAACTGCCAGGTCGCGTCTTCACCCATCCACGTGGCGGTTGCGGCATCGCCGAACAGCATGGTGGTGTTGCGATCTTCGGGGTCGACGATTTTCGAGTATGGGTCGGCGGTCACCAACAGGCCATTCTTCAGCCCTGTGGCTTCCATGAAGCCCTTGAGCGCATAGATGCCATAGACGTAGCCCGAGCAACCGAGGGAAATGTCGAACGCGGCCACGTGAGTCGACAGGCCGAGCTTGTCCTGCACGATGGCGGCGGTGTGGGGCAGCCCGTCGTCGTCGCCGTTCTGTGTGACGACGATCAGCGCGTCGATGGACTCGCGCGTGAGGTGAGGATTCTTTGCAAACAAGGCATTGACGGCCTCGACGCACAAATCGGAAGTTTCTTGGCCATCATCTTTACGCGGCAGAAAAGCAGAACCGATCTTGCCAAGAATGAACTCGTCATCCTTGCCGAATTTGACACCCTGCGCGTAATTGTCTACGCCGGCTGCGGGCACGTAACTCGCTATGCTTTTGATGCCAATCATCATGGCTTCCCAATAATAGACAGCTGAATATCACCGCTCGCTGGATCGAGGGGCGCCGACAAACAGGAATTTTCCGTCGCCATACAGGGCGACAGCGGGAGATGTCAGAGGCTATCACAAGGCCTATTAGAGGCTTGGCGCCATCATTCCCGCTCAATACGATACAGTGAAGATGCGCGTTATGACTCACAGGTCACTAAGTTTTATACGCTTTTGTCGCGTGTTTTGCCCGTCACCTTCCTGAACGAGCCAGCAAAACCCGCACTCACGTAGCGACCTTGTATCTAACACCGACGTAATCAGACCGTGCGAGAGCCAATGGGTTCGCGCGAAAGCGGACGTGGTTTGGCCAAAACACCTCGGTGTCGCCACTGCCTTCGCGAATGAATTCGCTCCCACAAAGGATCGCATACTCTCTGTGGAGCCAACTTGTTGGCGGGGGGGCCGATGCGATGTGTCTGATGCTACTCGACCAACGCCCAATCCAGCGCAGTACCCCGCGTCAGTGCCTGGCGGGCTTTGCGGCCCAAAAGTGCATCGATGTGTTTGGGCGCGAGGCCCAGACCGGGGCGGATGGCGCGGACGTTCTCGGCGCTGAATGCCTCGCCAGCCGCCATGTCGCGCACGACGTACAACGAACGGCGATAGACCAACGACTTCTGCTCGGCTTCGGTAGGGCCGTAGTGAACCTGACCAAGGGCTTGCCAGGCGCGCTCGGTCTCGACCACCAGACTGGCCAGTTCGGAAGGCTCCAGCGAGAAACTTGCATCCACCCCTCCAGCGGCCCGATCCAGGGTGAAATGCTTCTCCACGACACTGGCGCCAAGCACCACCGCTGCCACTGAAACACCCACGCCCATGGAATGATCGGACAAACCGACTTCACAGCCGAACATCTCGCGCAGATGGGGAATGGTTCGCAGATGACTGTTTTCCGGCGAGGCCGGGTAGGTGCTGGTGCACTTTAGCAGCACCAGGTCCTTGCAGCCGGCAGCCCGAGCCGCGCGCACAGTTTCATCCAGCTCTGCGACGCTGGCCATGCCGGTGGAAATGATCAGCGGTTTTCCGGTGGCAGCCACCCGACGAATCAACGGCAAATCGGTGTTTTCGAAGCTGGCGATTTTGTAGGCCGGCACATTCAGGCTTTCGAGAAAATCCACCGAGCTCTCATCGAAGGGCGTTGAGAACGCCAGCATGCCCAACTCTCTGGCGCGTTCGAAGATTGGTGCGTGCCACTCCCATGGGGTATGGGCTTTTTCGTAGAGCGCGTACAGCGAAGAGCCCGCCCACAGACTTTTCGGGTCCTTGATGAAGAACGCCCCGTGATCCAGGTTCAGGGTCATGGTGTCCGCGGTATAGGTCTGCAGCTTGAGCGCATGAGCGCCAGCCCGCGCAGCCGCCTCGACGATCTGCAAGGCGACGTCCAGGGACTGGTTATGGTTACCGCTCATCTCGGCAATGATAAAAGGCGGTGAACCCGCACCAATCGAGCGGTCGCCAATCTTGAAACTAGTCATTCGCATGATCCTTTAGTGCGCGTTCGAACCGGCAGTCGGCTTGAACGTATCCCGCCTCTCGAAACAGGTTGATCGACGCCTGGTTTGCCGGCAGTACCTGAGCATCGATCAGTCGTAGCGTTGGCCAGTAATCCCGGACGAGGCTCTCGCCCCTGGCCAGCAGCGCCTTGCCCCAGCCCAGACCGAAGCGTCCTTCGAACAGGTAGATCGAAACCTCGGCCCGCGTTTCCACCCGGTCATAGCGCAGCACACCGATCGGCCCGTCGACCGCTTCGGCAATCAACAGCAGGCGCTGCGCGTTGGCCAATGTGGCAGCCAACCAGGTCAGGTGGCTGGCCCAATCGATTGCTTCCGGCTGCACGGACCAGCGCCGGACCGCCGCAGCGTTGCGCCCCTCGAACAGCAGGCGTGCATCGGCCATCGTCGCCTTGCGCAGTTGCAGAGCCGCCCCTGCCAATGCCACCGCCACGCGCCGGGCGCCTTGGCCGTCGACCAACTGACGAGAGCGCTCGGCGAAGCTCTGGCGCAGCCCTTGGTTCGCCAGCAACACGCTGATGGCTTGGCGCAACGACGCGACAGAAACCGTCTCGCGGGGGCCCAGATACAGGTGCGCGCCAGCCGCTGCCAGGTGTTCGGCGTTGGCCTGTTGATTCGCCGCAACCGCGATGCAGAGGGTCGGCAGCCCCAACGCGGCACGCTCCCAACTGGTGCCACCGCCGGCACCGACGAACAGGTCCGCTTGAGCCATCAAGCGGGCGAATTGGTCAGTGTGGGTTTGCAACCGCCAGGTGGGACGACTGACTACCATCGCCTGCATCCGTTCCCACTCAGGATTGCCGGTGCCAGCAATGAAATCGACCTCCAACCCCTCGAACCCGGCCAGCGCCAACATGGCTTTATACGTTTCACCAGCGGCATCGAAGCCGCCGAAATTCACCAGCACCCGACGCGCCTGCGCCTGAATGGGCACTGGGTCGCGCTTGAACTCATCGCGAATCAGGGCGAAGCGTGGACCGAGCAAGGTCTGGCACTCCGGTTCGACCCAGGGTGCGTAGGCGCTTGGGGTGCCACTCAAATTCTGGTCGAGCAACAGATCGACGGCGTGGCGACGGTTGGCCAGATCGTCGATCGCGGCGATCCGTGGTGCCCATTGCCGAGCGGCGGTCTGCCAGTGGTGGTCGAGGCCATAGTGATCGACGATGATCCAGTCGAACGCCTCCTCTGCCGTCAACAGCACCTGCAGAGCGGCGATGTCCACCTGCCAGGGCAAGGCGGCTTCGATGTCCTGAACTGCTTTTTCCTCACCATAGGTGGCAGGTAACCGGTAAGTCCGCCACCCCTGAGCCTCGAGGCTGGCCAGCAAATGTCCCGGCAATAAGTGGCAGGCAAAGACCACGTCGGCCCCGCCATCGCGCAACACCTTGGCCAGGGTCAGGCATCGGGCTATATGGCCGCTGCCTATCGCCAAAGAGGCATCGGCGCGAATCAGGACTCTCACGACTCCAACTCCCCTGCGGCTTTCAGGGCCGCATAGAGAAACCCGGCACGAATCCAGTCCTCCTCGGTGTCGATATCCTGTACCAGATGCCGGGGCAGGATCACCGGCAAGCTCCGCTCGGAGAACAGCACATCACCCCGCAGCCACGCGTCACTTCGTCCCCAGTAAAACTGCCCGGCATCCTGATAGGCAGCGGGCAAGTCCTGAGAGCGGGTTTCGCGGAATTGCGGATACAGCGGCGTCAATGCGCCCTGGCCGTCGAGGGTCAAGGCGCGCTGTACGGGGAAGGCAAAGCCGCACACTGAAAAGGCGAACGACTTGGCGGGATGTTGCTCAAGGACCTGCAACCCTTCACGCAAATAGCGCACTTGCAGCAAAGGCGCCGTCGCATAGAGGCAACAGGCGAAGTCGTAATGCTGCCCACTTGCCTGCACGGCGCGCAGGGCATGTTCGATGACCGCCGCCGTGCCGGTGAAGTCATCCGCCAATGCCGCCGGGCGCATAAAGGGGACCTGCGCGCCGTGGGCCCGAGCGACCGCAGCAATCTCATCATCATCGGTACTGACCAGTACCTGATCGAACACACCCGACTTCAGCGCCGTACGAATCGTACCGACGATCATTGGCTCGCCGTTGAACAGCTTGAGGTTCTTGCGCGGGATACGTTTGCTGCCACCCCGCGCCGGAATGATCGCGATAGCCTTCAAGGACGCTTTTCCAACAGAAACCAGTTGATATCGTCAGCGGGAAACTGCCGGTCACGGTGATAGCAGAAGCCGTAATCAAGCAACTCCAGATCGCTAAAACGCTCAAGCATTTCCCCGGCAAAATCGCGCTTGAACAACTTGCCGCTGTTGCCACGATAGGACACCTCAACCGGCACCGGGTTGTAGTACTCGCAAATCAGGATATAGCGCTGGCTTAATTCATAGAGCTGAGCATAGGCGGCTGGCAACAACTCAGGTGCCAGATGAATCAGTACCCCTTTGCTCAAGGTCAGTTGGAACGTCTGCTCGCTCGGGTAATCGAACAACGAGCCGTGCCAGACCTTGGCGATACCCAGGGCTTGTGCCTCGCCATGGGCCTTGGCATTGATTTCGACGCCGTACAAGGCACAGCCTGGCAACAGCTGATGCAAAGCACGCAAGTTGTTGCCGGTATTGGTGCCAAGCTCCAGCAGGCTATCGATCCGCCCAGTGCGCGCCAACGCCTTGCCGAACAGAGCCAGGTTAGTGGCAATCAATTCACTGCCCTGATTGCGGGCTACGTACTGGTCGCCAAACTCACCGCTCCAGAACGTTTCCTGCTCGCTCAATTCACGCATCTATCACTCTCGTCAGCGGTTAGTAAGCGATCGCTCAGGCAACCAGTCGTCGCAATTGCGCGATCACATAATCCTGTTGTTCTTCAGTCAGGTCCGGGTACAACGGCAAGCTGAACGCTTCGCCGTAATAGGCTTCTGCCTGAGGGAAGTCGCCAACAGCAAAACCCTGCTGCTGGTAATAGGGCTGCAGGTGGACCGGAATGTAGTGCAGATTCACCCCCAGTCCGGCGTCACGCAACCCTTCGAACACCTCGCGGTGGCTTCTGGCAATCTTCGTCAGCTGCAAACGAATGACGTACAGATGCAAGGCCGACTCGGCACCTGGCTGGGCAGTCGGCAAGGTCAGCGGCAGGTCTGCCAGCAGTCGGTCATAACGGGCCGCGAGTTCGCGCCGACGGGCGATGAACTCATCGAGCCTGGTCATCTGCGACAGGCCCAATGCGGCTTGCAGGTCGGTCATCCGGTAATTGAAGCCCAACGCCTGCTGCTGGTAATACCAAGGGCCATGACTGGGTTCGGTCATCTGCTCCGGGTCGTTGGTAATGCCATGGCTGCGCAAGCGGCGCAAACGCGCCGCCAACTCAGGGCGGTTGGTCAGGACCATGCCGCCTTCGGCCGAGGTAATGATCTTGACCGGATGAAAGCTGAACACCGTCATCGCCGCGTATTGGCCACACCCCACCGGACGCCCGTCATAGGACGCGCCGACAGCGTGAGCCGCGTCTTCGATCAAGGTAAATCCGTAACGCTCGGCGAGCCCGGCGATGGCTTCCATGTCACAGCTCTGACCAGAGAATGCCACTGCCACCACCACTTTAGGCAGTTGCCCAACGCGTTCGGCCGCTTCGAGTTTTTGCGCCAGCAACCCGGCGTCGAGGTTCCAGGTCAGCGGGTCAATGTCGACGAAGTCCACTTCGGCGCCGCAGTAGCGCCCGCAGTTGGCGGACGCGACAAAGGTATTCGGGCTGGTCCACAACCGGTCACCCGGTCCCAGGTCAGCCGCCAGGCAGGCAATGTGCAAAGCCGCCGTGGCGTTGCACACCGCGACGGCAAAACCGGCCTGACAGCGTTCGGCCATGGCGGCTTCGAAGCGTTCGATGGTGGGCCCTTGAGTCAGCATCCGCGACTTGAGCACCTCCACCACCGCATCGATATCCGCCTGGTTCACGCTCTGCCGACCGTAGGGGATCATGTCGACAGCTCGGCGCGCTGCTCTTTATGCTGCTCTTTATGCTGCTCTTCACGCTGTTCTTCATGTAGGTCAGCGATCTGGCTCACGCTCAAAAACGCGGGGTTGTTGTCGGAGCGGTACTCGAAGGCTTCGTCCACCGCTTCGCCCCGCTCGCCCAGCCCATCGACCGAAAAATCGAGGTCAACGCTGGTAAAACGGATCGACGGCTGAATGGTGTAGTGGTCCTTGAATTCGATGGTCATCCGCGCATCGTCCAGCGGCACCATCAATTCGTGGAGTTTTTCACCCGGACGAATGCCGACATGTTTATGCGGCAGATCCCTGGCCATACCCTTGGCCAGATCGACAATCCGCACCGAAGGAATTTTCGGCACGAACACTTCACCGCCGTGCATGCGCGCAAAACTGTCGAGCACGAACTGCACACCGTGATCGAGGGTGATCCAGAAGCGCGTCATACGTGCGTCGGTAATCGGCAACTCCCGCGCGCCTTCGCTGATCAGCTTGCTGAAGAACGGCACCACCGAGCCCCGCGAGCCAGCGACGTTGCCATAGCGCACCACGGAGAAACGCGTCTGCTGGTCACCGGCGATGTTGTTCGCGGCAACGAACAGCTTGTCCGACAGCAGCTTGGTCGCACCGTACAAATTGATCGGGCTGGCGGCCTTGTCGGTGGACAAGGCAATGACCTTCTTCACCCCGTTGTCGATGGCGGCGGCAATGATGTTTTCCGCGCCGTTGACGTTGGTACGGATGAATTCCGTCGGGTTGTATTCCGCCGCTGGCACCTGCTTCAAGGCAGCGGCATGCACCACGTAATCGATCCCGCGCATGGCCACACGCAAGCGCTCGGCATCGCGTACGTCGCCAAGGAAGTAGCGCATGCACGGCGCGTTGAAGGTCTGCTGCATCTCGTACTGCTTGAGCTCATCGCGGGAAAACACCACCACCCGTTTGGGCTGGTACTGCTCCAGCAAACGGCGGATAAAGTTGCGACCGAACGAACCGGTGCCGCCTGAGATGAAAATCGATTTGCCGTTGAACATGCCGTGAGTCCTTTGACCTGCGTCAGGTTTAAGCGAGCAACTGCGCCCAGTTCACACTGGACGGGCTGCCGAGGGTAAAGCCCTTGCCGGTCAAAGCGAGGTTCTTGTTGTAAGCCAGATCGTGCTGGAACGGCCCGCTCCACTTGTCGCGCAACGCCTCAAGGGCTGGCAACGACTCAGGCAGGCTGCCCGGATGAATGACCTGCACCTGCGGCGTCCAGACCGTCAGGTAGCCGGCACCGGCCACTTTCAGACACAGATCGACATCGCTATACGCCTCGGCGAAAGCGCCTTCGTCGAGCCCACCGACCGTGTCAAACAGCACCTTGCGGACCATCAGGCACGCAGCGGAGACTGCCGAATAGTTTTGCTCCACCGCCAAACGCTGAAGGTAGCCTTTCGTCTCTGCGGGCTCACCGACAAAGGCCGAGCCAACCCCCTCATTCAAGCCAAGAATCAGGCCGGCCTGAGTGATGCTGCCATCGCGCTTGACCAATTTGGGCCCAACTACCCCGACTTCCGGACGCTGTGCCTGGTTGAGCAGGCTCTCGATCCAGTTCGGGTTGACGATTTCACTGTCGGCCGCCAGCAGGATCAGGTATTCACCCTGCGCTTGCTGACAGGCCGCGTTGTACAGCGCGGAAGAGCTGAGGCGCTGCCCGGACCTCAGCACCCGTACTTTACCGGCCTTGTGTTCCCTGTCGTCCAGCCAGGCCGCGACCGCGGACGACTGACTCTGATTGTCGATGACCAACACTTCGTAGCGCAGGTAGCGTGTTCTTTGCAGGACGCTGTCCAGGCAACGCTCCAGCAATGGCAGGTTGTCCTGACTCGGCACAATGATCGACACCAGCGGGCGCTCGGTATGGCGATAATCGATCTGCCAGGTACCCGGCGCCGCCGAATTGATTTGCGCCTTGTAACCACGGGTCGCAAGGTGTCGGATCAATGCCAGACGCTCATGGGGATTTTCCGCCAGCACCGGCGCCTGGCAGATCAGCAACGGCTCATCCAGATGAGCCAGCCAGGCCATACCGCCCTGCTCGATAACCCGCAGCAGCAAATCGAATTCAAGTGCCTTGCTGAAGTCAGCGGAGTAACCACCCGCGTCGACGAGCACATCGCGACGGATCAACCAATGCCGTGCCATCAACGTCGGCAGGCTTTGCAACAGGTCGAGGTTGAAGCCCGGACGGAAAACATCGACCAGGGCGCCATTGGCCTGACGCTGGATCTCATCCGTCGTCACGGCGCGGCATTCGGGAGCCGCCAACAACTCCAGGCTGGCGCGCAACAAGCCGCTGGCGGTGAACTGGTCCCCCGCCTCAGCCAGCAGCATCCAGTCGCAGGTCGACTGACGCACGATCTGATTCAGCTTGTCGATATAGTTGCTTTGGGTGACTTTGACGAAGTGCAGAGTGTTACTCGCCAAGGTCGCCGCTGGTGGCTCGCCAGTGGTAAACACCACGATCTTGAATGCCTTGCAGTGCCCTTCAAGCAGACTGTCGAGGGTGATCTGCAACTTGTCCAGATCATCGTCCAGATCCAGCACCAGAAGACCAAACTGCGGTCCATCCTCATGGGCCTCAAGATGCCGGGCAATCGTCTCAAGCTCTTCAGCCTTCGGACCGCGCGCCTCCAGCCATTTGAGCAAACGACCGGACAGCATGGCCTCGAATGTTTGACCATTGTTCGGCGTGGGCAGCGCATTCAGGCGCTGGTCCCAGGCGAACATCTTCTCGGCTTCGTCGTGTTCACCCAGGTCTTCCAGCTGTTGTGCCAAACGTCCGACCACCACCCGGTTGAACATATTGCAGTCGTACGCCTGCCACAAACGGTCGACAACACTCTCGGCGGTATCGTTGTTGCGCGGACACAGAAGGGCTTCCTGCCGAGTCCACGCGCCTTCCAGCCCGTCGAGCTGAACACGACCTGCCGGCATGGCGTGGAGCAAAAACTCGAAGTGACTCAGCTGATCGAAGAATGCCTGATTGTAGAACGGCATTTCGACGTATTGCCTAGGCCCGAACCGACGTTGCGCCTGCATGAGCGTCGTGTTCCAGGCGGACTCGAAAATCAGCTCGGCACACAACGCCCGACCTGTTTGCAGACTGTCGATCATCGCCTGGAAACTCTCCAGCACGAACTGCTTGGTCTGATCCTGGTCGAGACCGGTGATGCCGGTCGGCAGCGATGCCAAAAACCCGGCAAACGCTTCCCGCTCAGCCACCGATTTGGCATCGCTAAAGGTCAGGGAGTGGTACACCTCGGTTTTGTGTTCCGAGGCGATGTAGTTGATCTCTCGTACCACATACGGAATCGGCAGAATCCGCGCCTTGGCGCGGGCCAGCATGTAGTACACATGACCAATTTCCTGCCACTGGAAGAGGGTGTCTTCCGGCATGACGGCATACCAGTCGCGCAACAGCGCAGTGCGGTGAACGGCGTAGAAAGGCGGGATGTACTGGTGCATGTAATCAAGCACACGGTCCTGGGCGCGCTCGGACGAGTAGTCTTCACAGACTTTCTTGTCGCGTCGGTAGTAGCTCACGCTATTGGCCATGGTCAGGTACATCAGGCAGTAGCCATGACACAGTCCATAGTCCTGGTTCGCTTCCAGGAACCCGACCGACTCGGCCAGCGCTTCATGCACGATGAAGTCGTCGTCGGCGGCGAACACCATATAAGGTGTGGTCACGTGCTCCACGCCATAGGCCAGTTTGGTCTGAAGCCCCCAGTAGCCGAGCTGTGGAAGGTGCCGATAGTCGACCGACGGGTAAAAACCGTCCACGCCCTCGATAGGTTGAGTCGACGAGTCCAGTACCAGAAGCGTGCAAGGCAACGTGCTGTAGAACTGCACCGCTCTGCGCAGAAAAGCCGGCCGGTTGTGGGTAATCAGCACCACAGTCAATAGTTCATTCAGGGGTAACGCGTGTTCAGAACCGTACTTGCCTTGCATAACCTTTCCCCACAACCGGCGAATCGCCCAAGAAAACTCAACGATGAAGTTGCTGCTTAACGAACCCGACGCAAGTAACCATCCGGCGCGACCGTGACCAGCAGCTTGTTCTGCATCTGGTAATCGATCTCGAAACTGTTGCTCTCTTCCAGGTACGCCCAGACCGCAGTTTTCGGGTTGTCGCCCGGGCCCCATGGACGCTCGGGGAAGAACTCTGGCGGCATGTCCTCGACCACGGTGTCCATCACCACGCAGTAGCTGTCGACCGACACCAACGGTGCATACAGGCGCAGCTCTTCGAGCACGTGGTCGTGGGTGTGGTTGGAGTCGAGAACCAGAATGACTTTCTTGCCCGCCGCAGCAGCACGCACCTGCTCGACCACCGACAGATCGACGCTGGAGCCTTCGATCATGCTGATGCGCTTGCTCATCGGATGGCTTTCGATCGCTTCGCGGTTGTGCGCACGAATGTCGCGGTCGATACCCAGTACTTCGCCGTGGCCTTGCAGTTCCAGCAGCGAGGCGTAGTAAATGATCGAACCACCGTGGGCGATGCCGCACTCGATCACCAAATCGGGTTTGACCTGCCAGATGATTTCCTGCATCGCCATCATGTCCTGAGGCAGCTGAATGATCGGCCGGCCCATCCAGGAGAAGTGGTAGCTGTACTTGTGCTTGGCCGACTCATTGAAAAAGTCGCGGGCCAGGCCCTTGAGTTTTTCGTCCTGGCCCTGGGCGGTGATTTCAGCCTGGCACTCAGCGTCGAACACTTGCATCACTGTCTTGGTCATTTTCCAGTCTCAATAAAAAGTCATTTGAACGAAGCGCTGTCGACCGCGTGATAGACGTAGCGCCCATCGGTCATTCGCTTGATTTCTTCCAGATAATTCGAATTCATCACAAACAGATTGGCGCCTTCGGGCAAAGCGTCCTGCACCTCTTGTGGCGAGGACACACGCACACCGCTCACGGGCAGATAACGACCCTGCTTGGCCGGGTTGATATCCACCACCTGATCGACCGCTACCCCCGCGCGTTGTAGGAACAACGAATAGATCACCCCTTTGGAAGACGCGCCCCAGATCGCCGAACCCTGCTCGGGAGTGGCTTGAATAATCTGCACCGCGCGCTCGATGCTGCGGGTGAAATCCGCGGGCATCTCAAGCCGTGGCACGGGGTCGGCGGACGTCAGTTGCAAGCTGCCAAGGTCGGCAACGATGTACAGGTATTGGCCGCCAAACAAATGCCCGGCCTCATGCACCGTGCCGAACAACCGACGCAGGTCTTCAAGACGGAAATAGTTGACGTGCTCATAGAACACATCGAACCAGGCGCGGTGATCGACGATCCAGTCGAAACACGGCACCTCGATGTAGATCTGCCCACCCTGATTGGCTTCGGCGATCTCAGCCAGAAAGGCGACGGGATCAGCAATGTGTTCCAGCACATGGCGCAGCACCACGGCGTCGGCTGCCAGACCCAGGCCACGGGTGAATGGCGCCTTGATCACCTCGGTGTTGTCGCCTTCGTAAGCCGGGTCAATACCGGTGATGGCGTAACCGAGGCTGCTCAACAGTTCGAGAAAGTAACCTTTGCCGCAACCGACTTCGATCAGTTGCTGGCCCTTGAAGTGGCGGGCGATGATGCGTTCGACGTCGCCCAGATGCTTCTGGAACTCGGCCGAGTGCGCCTGTTCGTTTTGATAGTCGCTGTCGTAGCTCAACTTATCGGCATCGAACGCCTGATTGAAGATCAACCCACTGACCGTGTCCTGCACCAGCACGATGTCAGCGCTGGATGACGCTCGGGCGGCGGCCGCATCGGCAAAGGTGCGATTCTGCAACACCGGCAGATCGGTGACCCGATATAACTCATGCACCATGCTCAGTTCCCTCACCCGGCTCTACACTCAAAAGTTGCTGCAGTCGATCGGCTACGCCCCAGAACGCCATCGGTTCATGGACCGAATAGCCGTAATGGCCAAGATTCAATGTGATCGGAGCACCACGCTCGCGCAGTCGCTGCTCGACCAACGCTCTTACCGATATCGGCTGACCGCTGCAACAATTGACCACCCCGGAAAAATCGCGTCGGTGCAGCAACGCCGCGAGATAACCGGCGGCTACATCGATGGCCAGATAGTCACGCAGCTGTTCGCCCGCCGACATATTGAAAGACCTGTCACCCGCTTCGATGGCCCGATCCAGACTGGCCAACAAACTGTTGGGGTTTTGCCCGGCGCCATGCAGGTAAAACAAGCGTGCCCACTGCAGGGTGAATGGTTGCTCACGCTGCAAGCTTTCCAGGAACAGACGCAGGGTATTTTTCGCCAACCCGTAAGGATTGCTCGGCTGCGGCGCAGTCTCTTCACTGAGCGGACCGCTTTGCAGGCCGTACTCGAAGCAGGTGCCGGTGACCAGCACCTGAGGCACACCCGCCTTGACCACTCGCTTGATAAACGCGTAATCGGCAAACAGGTTGCGCTCGAAATGAAACAGCGCCTGATAGTTTGGCAAGCCCGGCCAGGCCAGGTGCGCCAAGGCATCGATGCCCTCGGTCAACGCGACAACATCCAGGTCGGCAGCGTGAATATCGGCGCAAACAAACTCCACCGCATTGATCCACGGCATGCATTGAGCCACGTCGGCATTGCGTGCCACGGCGCGGACCCGACAGCCCCGCTCCAGCAACGCGCTGACCAGATGACGACCGACAAAGCCTGTCGCACCGGTGACCAGCACCTGCAACCCCTTCACAGGATGGTCAACTCAGGTACGGCGATGACAAAGCGCCCACCCCATTCGCGAACCTGTGCTTGCTGCTGGCTGACTTCGTGCAGCAGATTCCATGGCAATACCAATACGTAATCCGGTGTTTCTTTCGCGATGCGATCGGGAGAAACCACGGGAATGCGACTACCAGGCAGGAACTTGCCTTGCTTGTGCGGGTTAGCATCCGCGACCCAGGCCAGCAGGTCAGGTTTGACCCCGGCATAGTTGAGCAACGTGTTGCCTTTGGCCGCGGCGCCGTAACCGACCACGCGCTTGCCGTTGGCTTTGGCTTGCAATAGAAAGCGCAGCAGTTCGTGTTTGATCTGTTCAGCCGCCGGGGCCAGGGTGGAATAAAACGCTGGGGTTTCCATCCCGGCGGCCAACTCGATATCCAGCAGATACTGCACAGCCGGTTGCCGCACACGACCTACGCCGTCGGCGCGCCGGACAAAGACTCGTAGCGAACCACCATGGGTCGGCAGTTCGCTGACGTCGAAGATTTCCAGGCCATTGCGTTTGCACAAACGCTGCACCGCTGTCAGCGACAGGTAGGAATAATGCTCGTGGTAAAGGGTGTCGAACTGATGCTCGGCCATCAGCGTCAGCAGGTGCGGAAACTCGAAGGTCGCCACCCCGGTCGGCTTCAACAGCGCGGCAAAACCGCCAAGAAAATCGTTAATGTCCGGCACATGCGCCAACACATTGTTGGCCGTCATCAGATCCGCCGCCCAGCCTTCTTCAAGCAGTTGCAAGGCAGTATCGCGACCAAAGAACAACTCGCGGATGTCCAGACCTTTCTCACGCGCAGCCTGGGCCGTGCTACGAGTCGGCTCGACACCGAGGCAGGCGATGCCACGTTTGGCCACGTATTGCAGCATGTAGCCGTCGTTGGCGGCGATTTCCACCACTCGGCTATCTTCGGTCAGACCGAAGCGCTCGACCATCTCCTCGACATAACGCTCGGCATGGGCCAGCCAGGTGCTGGAATAGGAACTGAAGTATGCGTAGTCGGCGTCGAACAGGCTGTCGGCACGGGTGTAGTCCTCGGTCTGGACCAACCAGCACTCCTGGCAGACCAGCACTTTGAGCGGCACCCATTGCTCGGCCTGCTCCAACTGCTCGGCACGCAAGTACGCATTGGAAGGCGGTGCCGTGCCCAGGTCAATCAACGGCAAAGCCAGTGGGGTGCCGCAACCTCGGCAGTTCATAGACGCACTCCAGCGAACTGATGATCGAGCAAGGGATGAGCGCTATCCCGTGCCGACAGATTTTTGACAGGCAACGGCCAGGCAATCGCCAGTCGCGGGTCATGCACCAACAAGCCGGCCTCATGATCCGGGGCGTAGTCGGCGCTGTGCAGATAAAGCAATTCGGCATCTTCGGTCAGTGCCTGGAAACCATGGGCGAAGCCCGCCGGAATCAACACACTGCGACCATCGCCTTCGCGCAGGTACTCGGCGTGCCAGCACAGGAAGGTCGCCGAATCCGGGCGCAGGTCCACCGCGACATCCCAGACTTCACCGCGCAGGCAACTGATCAGCTTGGCTTCCGGTGCCTGGGCCGTCTGGTAATGCAGGCCACGCACACTGGCGCGCTCGCGGGTGCAGGAATGGTTGATCTGGCGGATGTGGAACGGCTGACCGGACGCATCCAGGCTGCCCTCACAGAACAGCCGGGAAAAGTGTCCGCGCGGGTCTCGGTGGCGTTTGTGCTGCACGCTGAACAGCCCGGCCAGCGGCAACGGATTCAATAGGAAATCGCTCACAATTGACCTCGGTATAGCGCCAACTGGTCCAGGGTCACGGCACGCATGTCCTCGCCATTCTTCCAGGCCAGGTGCCAATCAAGGGTGTGCTCCAGGCACTGCTGCAACGACCAGCGCGGCTGCCACGCCAACAACTGGCGGGCGCGACTGCTGTCCAGACGCAACAAGCCGGCTTCATGCAGATCGCTCGGTTCGACGCGCAACCCCGGCGCTTGCGGCCAGCGTTTGGCAAGCAGCGCCACCACTTCGCCGACGCTGCACATGTCGCCTTCGCCGGGACCGAAGTTCCAGGCGCCGGCAAAATCAGGACCTTTCTCGTACAAAGCTGCAGCCAGTTGCAGATAGCCCGCCAAGGGTTCCAGCGCATGCTGCCAAGGCCGCACGGCCTGTGGATAACGCAAGGTCACCGGTTCCTCGGCCGACCAGGCGTTGAGGACATCGGGAATCAATCGCTCGGGGGCGAAGTCACCGCCACCGAGGACATTGCCGGCCCGCGCCGTGGCCAGGGCCAGGCCGTGCTCGTCGTAGCGATCGGCAGCAAAGAACGACGCGGCATAGGATTGCGCCAGCAACTCGCAACACGCCTTGCTGCTGCTATAGGGGTCATGGCCGCCCAACGGTTCGTTTTCGCGGTACGGCCACAACCATTCCTGATTGGCGTAAACCTTGTCGGTGGTGACCAACACGCAGGCCCGCACGCAACCCACCTGACGAATCGCTTCGAGCAGATTGAGGGTGCCCATGACGTTGCTGGAGTAAGTGCCCAGCGGATCACGATAACCTTCGCGCACCAGCGGTTGAGCGGCCAGGTGCAGAACGATTTCCGGTTCAACGTCGGCCAATACTTCAAGCAACGCGCCAAGGTCTCGCAGATCACCGCGTTGATCGTTGATGCCATCGCCGACACGAGCCAGTTCAAACAGGCTCGGCTCAGTGGAAGGCTCCAGGGCAAAGCCAGTGACGTTTGCGCCGAGGCTCTTGAGCCAGAGTGCCAGCCAACTGCCCTTGAAGCCGGTATGGCCGGTCAGCAGGACCCGCTTGCCGCGCCAGAACGCCGGGCTTAGTCCCACTGCTTCCATGGGGCCTCCCCGCTCTGCCACAGTTCTTCCAGATGGTTCTTGTCGCGCAGGGTGTCCATCGGGTGCCAGAAACCATCGTGCTGATAGGCCGCCAACTGCTCGTCGTGAGCCAGGCGTCCCAAAGGCTCGGACTCCCATGAAACACCGTCATCCTGAATGTACGGCAGGACCTTGGGTGACAGCACAAAGAAACCGCCATTGATCCAGCCACCGTCGCCACGCGGTTTTTCGGTGAAGCCGCGGACCATGTCGCCGTCGCGCTCCAGCGCACCGTACCGGCCTGGTGGTTGTACAGCCGTGACCGTGGCCAACTTGCCGTGCCCGAGGTGGAAGTCCACCAGCGCGCCAATATTCAGGTCGGAGACACCGTCGCCGTAGGTGAAGCAGAACGCTTGTTCATCTTCCACGTAACGGCTCGCGCGACGCAGGCGGCCACCGGTCATGGTGTCCTCACCGGTGTCGATCAGGGTTACGCGCCAGGGCTCGCTGTAATTCTGGTGAACGTCCATGCGGTTGTTGCGCATGTCGAAGGTGACGTCAGAGGTATGCAGGAAGTAATTGGCGAAGAAATCCTTGATCGCGTAGCCCTTGTAGCCGAGGCAAATCACGAAGTCATGAATCCCGTGTGCCGAGTATTGCTTCATGATGTGCCAAAGAATTGGCTTGCCGCCAATCTCGATCATCGGCTTGGGCTTGAGGTGCGACTCTTCACTGATTCGCGTGCCCAGACCACCCGCCAAAATTACTGCTTTCATCCTGTTCCCTCTTGTTCTTCACAGGGCTGCGCCAAGCCGTTGTCGAACTTGGCAGGCCGTCTGGATAAATCGCTGGAAATCGGGCTCATACCCACTGGAGCCGCGCCGGAAATGCGCGATTTATGGCGATATACAGGGAACTTGCAGGAAGCGCGCCAGCTCGGATTGCCCGAGCTGGTATTACGGAAGCTGAGCCCCTATAGAGGATTTGTATTCATAGGGGACTGATTTATTTTTCGCGCTTTTTGAAAAATCAATCTGTCCCCGGTCTGAACGCAGGGACAGATTAATTTTCGATGAAACGCTGAAAATAAATCAGTCCCTTCACATCAATCCGCCAACCAGCCATTTTCCCAATACTGCAAGTTATCCCCTTGCAACATGAAGTCGCGCAACACCGCTTCGCGCAGGTCATCGCCCATGCGGTAGCTGGCCTCCGGGTCGGCCAGGTGCATGCGAATGGCCTGTAGCCATTCGTCAGTCGTGTTGCTGATGACCCGAGTGCACGGCAGGTAACCCCGATAGGCAGCAGTGTCGGTACATATCACGGGGTAGCCGCAAGCGCCGTACTCGAGCAAGCGCAGGTTACTTTTGCAGTCGTTGAAGATATGGAATTCCAGAGGCGCCAGGGCGAGGTCCAGATTCAGGCTGGCCAACTTGGCCGGGTAGATATCGAGGTCGATCACACCATGGAACTCGTGCAGATAAGGCCGCAACTCCTCCGGACACATGCCGAAAAACACCCATTCAACTTCGTTGGCCAACTCGCGGACGACGTCGACAATGATTGCCAGATCCCCAGTGTGACTGGTACCGCCGCCCCAACCCACCCGTGGCTTGCCCGAAGCCCGACGCTGACTCCGCAGACCGTTCCACATATGGGGGGCGAGCATGTTCGGCACCACACGAATATCGTGATGCATGCTCGACAACGCATCAGCCAGGGGTTGGGTCGAAACCACTACCCGATCACACAGGCTGATACCGCGCCGGACCTGACGCTCCATCTCCGAGTTTTGCGGCTTATTGCGAGTGTGCGCATTTTTTATCGGAGCGCTGATGACATAGTCATCCAGCTCGAAAATTCGCCGGGCATTGGAGTAGTTTTTCAAGCCGACAATCTCATTGATCGGCCCTTCGTTATAACGCCCCTGCAAAATAATGACATCGGGAGACTGGCGCTCGAGCTCAATGATCGTCGGCAGGTTATAACAAATCTGCCCGACCACCCTGCCCGCCGCTTCCAGCTCGATCAGCGGCTGCGTCACGCGATAATGTCCAACGGCCGAGGCGTTGATGGGCACCGCCAGAACGTTTGGTAACGGGCTATGGGAAAAAGGACTCCAGCCGGTGCGCAAACCTGATTCCAGACTGAAACTGGAGCCACCCAGGGTATTCAGTGCCAGGTTCGGGTTATAGGCCGGATCACGGGCAATGATCGGCAACCAACGCTGGTAAAAGGTTTCCTGTTCCTTGGCCCGAAGCTCCTGCTGAGCGACGTCCTGATTCACTGCAGGCTGCTTCCCTAGCGCAAGCTGGGCATGAGGTGTCCACACCACCAGATGCCCGCGTTGCTGGACACGCAGGCACAGGTCCACTTCATTGAGGGTTTGCGCGAAGTCCAACTCGTCCAGGCCTCCCACATCGTCGAAAACCTGCTTGCGCACCATCAGGCAATCGCCACCGACCGCACTCAAATCGTGGGCCACCTGCAGCCGATGCATATAGCCCGCGGCGTACAGGCTCTCCCCGGAAAACGGTACACCGGCCGGGCCTTGCAGCCCGAGAATCAGACCTGCATGCACCACCTGGCCATTGGGATTGAACAGTTTGGCGCCCACCACACCGACTTCTGGACGCTGTCCATGGTTGAGCAGTTCATCCAGCCAGTCAGCGTTGGTGATCACGGTACAAGGATTGAGCATCAGCAGGTATTCTCCGCGCGCCTGCTGCGCTGCGAAGTTGCGCATCGCGGCGACATTGCCCTGCTGCGGATATTCCAGCACCCGCAATTTGTCGCTGCCCAACTGCGCCATGCCGGCCAGCCAGCCAAGGGTGTCGGCATCCTCACTGCCATTGTCGACCAGCAACAGCTCATAGTCGCTGTAAGCGGTTTTCTCCAACACACTCTCGACGCAGCGTTGCAGGGCCGCCAACTGATCCTTGCTGGCGATGATGATCGACACCAGCGGGCGATCCCCATGCACATAATCGATACGATTGAGCAATGCAAAACTGCCGCAGCGAATCTCGTGGGCAATGCCCATGCGCTGCAGATGCGCCTCCAGCACAAGGGGATTTTGCTCGATCACATCAGGCAGAGACAGCCACTTGGACAGCGCAAACTGTGACTCCAGCAGAATTTCGGCGACATGCTCGACGACCTGAGTACCCTCACTCTCCACAAGACGCCAAAGCACATCGTGAGGTGCGAGTTCGCCATAGCGCGAATTGAAACCGCCCGACTCGAGGAAGCGCTCACGCTGAAACGCCAGTGATCGTCCTACGTAGGGGTAGCTGCGCATGAGGTCCAGGTTGAAGTCCGGCTTGAAGGCCGGCTCCGCCGACTCACCTTCACACAAGCCGCCTTCGTCGCTGTAGATGCACAGCGCATTCGCAGAGCTGACGATGCGCTCGGCCAGCACCAGCAACGCCGGCTCGACCAGACGATCTCCAGCACGCAACAAATAGAACCACTCCACCCCTTCGAGTTGCGCCAACACCTCATTGAGCTGCTGTTGCCAGTCCTCCTGTAGCGGCAGGCTGAAGACACGCTCATCCAGTGCGGCCTCTGTGCAGGCGCAGGACAATACCAGCACCAACTCAGGCGCATAGAGCTGCCCCGCGAGACTCTGCAGGGTGACCTGCAAGCCGGCACTGCTGGCCTGTTCATCAATAATGACCGGAACAATTTTCGGCTGCCGCGACCAACCGGCAAGCGTGTCCGGCAGCAATTTGCGCTGGGGCTCGGAAAGTGTGCGGCAAGCCAGCCATTCGACGTAAAGCTCGGAGAAGTTCTCACTCTCGATGCCAACTCGCCATTTCTGGGTGGACTGCTTGGTCCCCAGGGTTCGACTCAGGGGCAGCTCAGACCAGATTCGCGGCGACTCGTCCGCTTGCGTCAACGGCAAATAGCGAACCCAACCGGGTGCCGGTGCGGACTCGCCCGTGCGGGCCTTGAGCATCTGCACCAGCCATTGTTTTTCCGTCACTGCCGCGTCGATCATCGGCTGCTGGCGACTCAATCGCTCGAGATGCAAGCGCTCGACACTCAGCACATTGTTCAACACCACCATATTGCCGCGCCGCAACAAGCAGATGTACAAGGCGAAATCCAGCGTTGCGACGAAGCAATGCCCTGGCTGGGTCAACGCAGGCAACAACGCCTGCACATCCCCGCGCCGGAACAGGGCACTGCTGAGTCCGCCGAGGAAATTGACCGGAAAGTTCTCGAAAATCGCCAGTAGATCATCGCCTTTGAACACCCCACTCACGGGCGACAGCGCGCTGTTCTCCAGGCGGGGCGGCAGTTGACAATCGTCGGCGTCCCAGAACATCCGTTGGCCGGTCACCAGGTTGACATCTGAATGCTCGGTCAACACTTGCGCCTGTTTCGTAATACATGCTGGAAACAGCTGATCGTCATCACAGAGAAACTTGATGTACTCGCCTTCTGCCAGGTCCAGGCACGCCTGCAGATTACCGACAAAACCCAAATGCTGCGGATTTCGGACGTAGCGCAAGGGGGTAGTACTGCGTCCCGCGAATGACTCGACGATATCCTTGATCTCATCACTGCGGCTGTCGTCGCAGACAATGATTTCCAGGTTGCTGTAGCTTTGGCTCAAGGCGCCAGCCAATGCCCGGTTAAAAAAGCGCGGGGTGAATGCGGGGATGACGATACTGACGAGAGGGACTGGATTCACGGCGGGGAACTCTCGAGCGGCGGGCGCTCCCTCTGGCGAGTGAGCGCCCTGAACCGCTGAAAAAAGACGGCTTGGGCTTCGACCTGGACTCGGCGGTTACAGCGGTCGGTCAACCACCCGACCGAGGACGCTTAGAGCTTGTTGAACAGACCCAGTTGGGAGATTTTGCTGAACGCCAGTTGGGCGGCCTGCAACATGGTCTGCTGCAAGGTCAGGTTGGTGTAGGACGCTACCGGGTCGGCGTCGCGAATCGCACCCTGGGCCGTGGTGTTGGCCGCCACCTGGGTGTCATTGCTGGCGCTTTGAGTGTCCACGATCGCCCCACGCGCACCTGAATTACTGGTAGCACTGCTGACCTGATCGGAGGCACTGTTCAGATTGCCCAGCGCCGAATCCATCGCGGCGTTCAGCTTTTGCAAGGCAACCGGGTTGCCATCGGCTGGCGCATTCAACGCCGCCGCAGCAGCAGCCAATGTATTCAAAACGTTCTGCGTCTGGTGGGTGTTGGCCTGAACCGAGAACTGGTCACCTGTCGCTGGCGCGCCACTCAGGGTGAAAGAGACCCCGGCCGCAGTCGCGGTAGAACCCACCAGGGCACCACTGGAAACCGGCTGGCTGCTGGCCGTGACCGGTGCAGCATAGAGGTCAAACGCGGTGGCGCTGCTGAATTTGAGGACCGCCCCGCCCGGTGGAAAGCTGCTGGCATAAGCGGCGGCGTTGCTCTCGGTAGCAGCGGTGATCACTGTCGCCGACGGGTTGCCTGGACTGCGCGAGGTAGAGAAGGTATCCGGCGTGGCGCTTAGTTGGAAACTGTGGCCGGCGACAGCGGCATCCGCAGTGGCTGTCGACGTGCGATCGGCTGTGCTCAGGTTGATATTCAAACCAACCGAAACACCACGGAAGGCGATGCTCTGAGACGCGGCATTGGCCGAGCTGAAGGTGCCGTTCTGACTGGTCTCAGACGTCACATCGGTGCCCGCACCATCGGTGATCTTGAACTGCGTGCTGCTGAGGAAACTCACCGTATACGGCTGACCGCTGGCGAATGTACTGTTGAATGTCGCGCTGTTCGACACCTGGCCGCCGGACAGGCTCACCCGCCCATCGTCTACCGCGGGCGAGGTCATGGTGCTGGAGGTCCGCGTGGTATTGGTCGCTTGTTCGAAAGCAGCCCAGCCCGTGGTATTGCTCGCGACCGACAGCGAATTGCCGATGGGCAGACTGATCGAACTCTGGTCACCGTTGTAGCTGTAGGTGCCGTCAGCGTTCTGCGAGTACGGCGGCGTCGAAGTCTTCGAACCGGAGAAAATGTATTGACCGTTGGCGTCCTGGCTGTTCATCAGCGACAACACCTGGCCCTGGATCTGGGTCAGTTGAGCGGCATTGGCTTGGCGGTCGAGATTGGTATAGGTGCCGTTGCTTCCCTGGATCACCAACTCCTTGGCAGTCGTCAATGCGGTTTGAATGCTGTTCATCGCCGTCTCGGATTGCGTCAGCGTGGTTTTCAGCGTGCTGATGTTGGACGCGTACTGACCTAGCATCGAGCTTTGTTGCCCAAGCTGAAGCAGGCGTGCCGCACCAACCGGATCATCGGCTGCGGTATTGACCCGAACCCCACTGCTGACCTCTTGGCCGGTCGTGACCACATTGCTGTAGACACGTTGGTAGTTCGCGGCACTGGCTTCGTAATACTGAGAAGTAGAAATTCGCATGATTTACGACTCCTTAAAGAGAGTTGAGCAGAGTGGTGAACATTTCCTGCGCAGCCTTGATGATCTGCGAAGAGGCTGTGTAGTACTGCTGATACTTGACCAGGTTCGCCGTTTCCTCATCGAGGTTGACACCGGACACGGCATCACGGGCGCTTTTGGCTTGCGTCAGGATTGCCGTGGTTGCGGTGCTGTCGCTCTTGGCCTGACTGGCCTGGGCCCCCACCGTCTCCACTAGTTTGCCGTAGGCATCGGTCATGCTCACGCCACTATTGCCGGCCGACACAGCCACCGTCTGCTTGGTCTGTAGCGCCAGCGTGGCCAGAGCATTGCGGTTGTCGGCGGACCCTGCGCCCGTCAATGAAACGCTGAAGCTGTCGTTCTGGCTCGGAGTGCCGGAAACCCCCATCTGGAAGCTGTAGGTCTCTTGCGTGCCGGAGGCATCGTTGATTGGGTTGCCGCTGGCATCGACCATCGGCACCGACAGGTTCAGCGTGTTGCTCTGCCCGGGAACGATGGTGCCCGTGCCAATCGAGGTACCCTTGGCGTCGTACATTGTGTAGCCCTGAGTGCCCGCCGTAACGGCACCGAAGACCAACTTGACCGGGGTAGAATTCTGCAGGCCGGTGCGCAGGTCCGCGCTGGTGGCCGCGTTGTAAATATTCAGCTGGCTAGTCAGCACCGGCTGAGTGATCGAGCCTGAACCGCTATTGCTCGAACCGGCGGCCCCAGTCAGTGGAGCGGCAGCCGCAATGGTGTTGGAGTCGGTCATCACGGTCGCGATACCCGCCGCCGCATTGCGGGTCGGGGTGACCTTGAAACTGTCGCCGGCACTGAGCCCGCCGCCATTGAGCGCCAGAGAAAAACCGTCGATGACCGGAGCGGGTGTGGTGCTGAGGTCATAGGCCCCCATGTCCGTACCATCGGGCAGCCGTTTTACATCGTAGGCTGTCGCGCTGCTGAAGGTGACCTGATAATCGTTGGTGGTCAGCTTGCTGGTATCGGCGATGGTCACATCGAGGTTGCCGGAACCTGCGCTGTTGCCCGACGAGGCAATGCTGCGCTGGCTGAGCTGCGCCGGACTGTTAATACTGTTGAACAGGTTGCTGCCGAACTGGCCGTTGCTGTCGATGCCTTGATTCAACTGGCTGTTGACCTGATCAGAGACAACCAGAGCAACACGCCCCAACTCGTTGGTGGCCGGTGTCAGCACGTCGCTGCGAAAGCGCAACAGACCGCCGATGGTCCCGCCGGTCACGACCGAAGTCACGTCCGAGCTGCCCGACCCATATTTCACTTGCAAGCTGTACTGCGAAGGGTCGCTGGAGCTCGGACCTGCGGACAGGGTATTGGCGGTGGTGCCACTGACCAGCGGCTGGCCGGTACCGAGGTACACATCGTAACTGCCGTTGTTATTCACCACCTTGGCACCGACCAACGTGTTGAGTTGGCGCACCGCTTCGTTACGCGAATCGAGCATGGTGTTCGGGGTCGTGCCACCCGCCGACGCCTGAGTGATCTGCTGGTTCAACTGCGCAATCGAGGAAGTCAACGTATTGACCTGACTGGACAGGCTGCTCAGTCGGGTATTGATGGTGGTGTTTTGGTCGCTCAATTGCGAGGAGATCG
This sequence comes from Pseudomonas sp. ASL3, assembly GCF_056680425.1. NCBI lineage: Bacteria > Pseudomonadati > Pseudomonadota > Gammaproteobacteria > Pseudomonadales > Pseudomonadaceae > Pseudomonas > Pseudomonas sp. ASL3. The sequence continues at coordinate 3,681,833 of NZ_CM155281.1, forward strand.
AATTGAACCGGCTACTCAGCCCATTCGCTGTCGTCAGAAACTGCGACCGCGTACTAGAATTCGTCGCCGTCGTCGAGACCGACTGCAACTGGCTGAAAAAGCTTGCCAACGTGCTCGAAACGCCGCTAGTGCTGCCGGACAGCAGGGTATCGGTGGAAGTGGCCTGGCCCAGGAAGGCCGTCGTATCGGAATCGAGCGCGGTGCTGCTTTGCAATTGGCTGTCGAGGTAACTGTTATAAATCCGTCGCACGTCAGACAGGGTCGTACCGGTACCGACGTAGCCGACCCCGATGCTCTGCTGCGCCGATGCGGTGGTCATGACCTGCTGACGCGAATAACCCGCGGTATCAACGTTTGCCATGTTGTTACCGATGGTGTTAAGCGCTGCAGAACTCGCAGTCAGCCCCGAAAGCCCAATTGAAATCAGTGACATTGTTCAAGCCTTATAAAGTCGTGGAAGAGCCCACTGCGGCGTAGTTCTGGTAACTCTTCATCTGCTTGGCGATTTGCGAAATCTTGCTGGCGTAGTCCGGGTCCGTCGCGTAACCGGCCTTCTGCAGCTCTTTCACAAACTGTTCAGGGTTATCGGCCGACTTCAACACACCTTGATAGCGATTGTTGTTCTGCAGCACGGTGACCAAATCATGAAAGCTATCGGAATAGGAAGGGTAAGAGCGGAAGTTCGCCGTCTCCTTGACCATCTGCCCATCACGAAATTCGCTAGTGATCGCTCGCGCCTCAGGCCCCTGCCAGTCACCCTGAGCCTTGATGCCGAACAGGTTGTGACTGTTGCTGCCGTCCTGCTGGCGCATGATCGATTTGCCCCAACCTGTTTCCAGGGCCGCCTGAGCCACCAGCACGGTCGGGTCGACGCCAATGCGCGCGGCGGCATCCTTGGCCAGCGGCAACATGGTCGCGACGAAATCGTCGGCACTGCTGAAGGTTTTGTTGCCCGGCGAGAGCGGTATCTGAGCCATGCCGCGGCCCTGGACCCTGGTCGAGCCACTCGAGGTGGAAAGATTCGGCGCCTGGGTCCAGTCGCCATTACCGGCGAACGTGGCGCCGCTGTGAGCACCGGCATTACCCGGCACAGTGATACGGTTGTTCGCGCCACTCTCGCTCGCCGCCTGACTGAGCGTGGTTGCGGTGGCCGGGACGATGCCGGCGAGCAGTCGGTCGGCGAGCCTGCTTGGCAGCGAGAGCCGGCGCTGGTTGAGCATTGCCACGTCATTGCGTACGCCGCCAGCGCCAGAGGCGGCAGCCAACCTGTGATCCGCAGCAACCGAACGCGTCGCCCACAGCGGCCGCTGTGCGATTTGGGTCGCCAGGCCTGTGTTTTTCATATCCGCGACTTTGGAATCCGGGCTCGTCAGGCCCGAGCGCTTCAGGTCCGTGTTCTTGCTGGTCGACGCCGCCGTCAGGTTACCGGTGGTGGACGCAGGCGCCTGGTTGCCCTTGATTTTCGACAACTGTCGCATCAACACGTCCTGCAGGCCGATACCACCACCCTGCCTGGACATCGTCACCGCCAGTTGCTGGTCGTACATTTCCTGATACTGCCGCGTCTCCGAGGTGTTCATCGGGTTGTCCTTGGCCAGCACTTCGTTGGCCGAACGCGCCGACTTGAGCATCTGACTGACGAACAATGACTCGAATTCCTGGGCAACCTTCTTCAGGTTGGCATCGCTGTCCCTGTTCCCCGTTTTCAGGGCATTCAGACGACTGAGGTCGGTATAGGCCCCCGAATCGCTAGCCGAGGAAACTCCGCTCTTGGGCATGTCCATGCTCAGGTCCTCAGATCACGATCAGGTCGGCTTGCAGCGCGCCGGCCTGCTTCAACGCTTCGAGAATCGCCATCAAGTCACTGGGCGCAGCGCCCACCTGATTGACCGCCCGCACGATCTCATCCAGCGTGGTGCCGGGACCGAACTTGAACATCGGGTGCAGTTCCTGCGCCGCGTTGATTTTCGAGCGCGGCACGACCTTCGTCGTGCCGTTGGACAACGGGCCTGGCTGGCTGACGATCGGGTCTTCGGTAATGGTCACGGTCAGACTGCCGTGGGTCACGGCGGCTGGCGATACCTTGACGTTCTGGCCGATCACGATAGTGCCGGTGCGCGAGTTGATGATGACTTTGGCGGCCGCCTGACCCGGATCGATTTCCAGGTTCTCGAGAATCGACAGGTAGTCGACCCGCTGACTCGGATCCAGCGGCGCAGTCACCCGTACCGACCCGCCGTCCAGGGCTTGGGCCACGCCAGGGCCAAGCATGTCGTTGATCTTGTCGACCACACGCTTGGCAGTGGTGAAATCGGAGCGGTTGAGATTGAGGGTCAGGCTGTTGCCCTGATTGAAACCGCTCGGCACTGAACGCTCGACCGAAGCCCCCCCCGGGATGCGCCCGGACGACGGAACGTTGACGGTGATCTTCGAGCCGTCACGACCCTCGGCGTCGAAACCACCGACCACCAGGTTGCCTTGAGCAATGGCGTAAACGTTGCCGTCGACACCTTTCAGAGGTGTCATCAACAGGCTGCCACCGCGCAGGCTTTTCGAGTTACCGATGGACGACACGGTGACGTCGACCATCTGCCCCGGCTTGGAGAACGCAGGCAGATCGGTATACACCGCCACCGCCGCGACGTTCTTCAACTGTGCGGTGCCCGTGCCCGCCGGCACCTTGATGCCGAACTGGGCCAGCATGTTGTTGAAGGTCTGCAGCGTGAACGGGGTCTGAGTGGTCTGGTCGCCCGTCCCGTTGAGACCGACCACCAGACCGTAACCGATCAATTGGTTAGTCCGTACGCCAGAAATACTGGCGATGTCCTTCAACCGCTCGGCATGCACACCGAGCGCCGTGGACAACAGCAGTACCGCCGCCATCAGTTGCTTGAACTTGATCATGTCTATCCCGCTATCAGAAAGGGAACAACGGGCTGAGGAAGAAACGATCGAACCACCCCGGCTGACTGGAATCGGCGAACGAACCGGTCCCTGAATACGTAATGCGTGCATCGGCAACCCGAGTGGACGACACGGTGTTGTCAGTGGCGATGTCATCGGCACGGATCAGGCCGGCGATACGCACCAGTTCATCACCGGTGTTGAGGGTCATCCACTTCTCGCCGCGAACCGCGAGGATGCCGTTGGGCAGCACTTCAGCCACCGTCACGGTCACCGAACCGGTCAGGCTGTTGCTTTGTGCCGCCTTGCCGTCACCCTTGGTGGTGCGCGCGCCGTTGTAGCCGGCGTTCAAACTCAGATTACCGCCACCCGCCGGATTGCTGGTGGTCAGGCCGCCACCGAAAAACGAGGTCAGGCCGATGCTATTGCTACTGTTTTTGGTGATCCCGTTACTGGCCGCCTTGCTCGCGTCGGTTCTCTCGGAAAGCGTGATGGTGATGATGTCGCCAACCCGATAAGCCTTGCGGTCGTCGTAAAGGTTCTGCTCAAACCCGGCCTGATAGATCGAACCGTTGTTCGCTGCGGAGGGCAACGGCGTTCGCGGCAACACCGGCGCGTAATAAGGGTCATTGGGCTTGGCCGAAGGCGCAACACAGCCAGCCAGTAATGCGATTGCGCAAAACTGGGCTATCAACGGAGCGATCAGCAGGGAAAGCCGCAGAACAGAAAGCCGTTTCATGACACTTAAAACCTCGCGGTGCAGCAGGAGCTTGTCATCAAATTGATCAGGTCTATCGACAGGCCAAACAGGCCCGTCAGGGTCTTACAGATTTTGCGTAACGTACTGCAGCATCTGGTCAGCAGTCGAAATCACTTTGGAGTTCATCTCGTAGGCGCGCTGAGTAGTGATCATGTTGACCATTTCCTCGACAGTGCTCACGTTGGAGCCTTCCAGGGTGTTCTGCTGTGTGGTGCCGAAGCCGTTCAGCCCCGGCGTGCCAACCTGCGGCGCGCCGCTCGAAGCGGTTTCCAGGAACAGGTTACTGCCCACAGCCTGCAGACCGGCCGGGTTGATGAAGTCGGCGGTCTGCAGGTTGCCGATAATTTGCGAAGTGGCGTTGGCGCCTGCCAGGGTCACCGACACCGTACCGTCCTGGCCGACCGTGAAGGTCTGAGCTTGCGCCGGCACGACAATCGCCGGATCCAGGGCATAGCCGTTGGCGGTCACGATCTGGCCGTTGGTGTCCAGGTGGAACGTACCGTCACGACTGTAAGCCACCGTGCCATCGGGCTGTCGGATCTGGAAAAAACCGCGACCGTTGATTGCCAGATCGAGCGGCTGATCAGTGGTTTGCAAGCTGCCTGCAGTGAAGTTTTTCTGGGTGCCGACAATGCGCACACCGGTACCCAATTGCAGACCGGATGGCAGCTCGCTGTTCTGGGTCGATTGGGCGCCTGGTTGACGCTTGATTTGATAGAGCAAATCTTGAAACTCGGCGCGATCACGCTTGAAACCGGTGGTCGATACGTTCGCCAGGTTGTTGGAAATGGTCGTCAGGTTGGTGTCCTGAGCGGCGAGACCGGTCTTGCTGACATATAGTGCCGGAAGCATTCTTTCTCTCCTCGAGCGCCCGATTATCGGCGCAAGCTATCAATGGTTAGCTCTGCAAGACTCGCGCCATGGACACATCGTCGTCTTCGGCGGTTTTCATCATCTTGATGTGCAATTCGAATTGACGGGACAGTGTCAGAACCGAGGTCATTTCCTCGACGGCACTGACGTTGCTCGCCTGCAGAAACCCCGACTCGACCTGTACGCTGCCATCAGCGGCGGCAGGCTTGCCGTCCTTGGTGTGGATCAGGCCATCAGCGCCCTTCTCCATGTTCTTCAAGTCCGGCTTGACCAATTTGATCCGATCGATCTGCGCGACGACCTGCGGGCCTTCGCCCATCGAGCGAACGCTGATGGTACCGTCGGCACCGATCTCGATTTGTTGCTGCGGCGGCACGGCAATCGGCCCACCATTGCCCATGACCGGCAAACCATTGCCAGTGCGCAACACACCGAGGGCATCGATATTCATGCTGGCGGTACGCGCATAAGCTTCGCCACCGTTGGCAGTCTGCACCGCGATCCAGCCATCGCCCTTCACGGCAACGTCCAGATCCCGGCCGGTATCGATCATCGCGCCACCAGAGAAGTCAGTTCCTGGACGCTCGCTCATGGCGTAGGCACGCGAAGGCATGACATCACCGTATACCGGCATCGAGCGCGCCTGTTCGAGGTCACGCTGGAAACCGTTGGTAGAGACGTTCGCCAGGTTGTTGGCATGGGCCTTCTGCGCTATAGCGTTCTCAGACGCACCGCTCATGGCCACGTAAAGCAACTTGTCCACAGTCTTCCTCCTCTGACAGACGTTTGCCGCCTGTAGCTGTTCTAAACACGCTGAAGCAATATTCGAACCAACTTATCAAGACTGATACAAAGCCTTGATTCGCCAGCATTAACAGGGAAAAGCCGGCCACCCAAGAACACAGACCGAGGGAAGGCGGCGGCGGACTGCCGCATTTGGCCAAACGGCGCAGACCTTGCCGCCAAAAAAACTTCGTTTGCCGGCGAGGCCATAAATATCAGAGACAAAAAGACAGAGCGCGATAACATCGACGCACTACGTAATGAGGTTTATATGACCTTTCGAACCCGCTTTCTTATTTCGCTTGTTGCCGGCCTGATCATCATTCCAACCCAGGCTCTGGCCTCCCAGGCCCCTTGGTACACATGGCAAGGCGCGACACGGGTCGTCTGCCTGCAGCATGTCAACCCTAAATGGGCATTCAAGCTGATTGACGGCCCCTACAGAGACGCTGGTTGCCAGTATCGAGGCCGCCCAGGTTAAACCCCCGGAATCGTAGGAGATCCCGCCCCGTCTTCGACGCCGCGCTGTCGCGCAGCAAACACGGTCCCGATTCTGCCCGGAGGGCGTAGGAGCTGACTTGTCTGCGAAGAACATACGGCGCGATCTGCCAGACCCACCGCGTTGAATGGCCTTCGCAGACAAGTCAGCTCCTACAGTCGATCGGTGCCTGACTTAAAATTTATATTTTATTTTTCAGCGATTTACAGGCTGCTTGATAAGAGCGGACTTGTCCGCGAAGGCGCAAGTCCAGACACTAGAGTTCCCAAAGTGGGCGCGGCGGCTTACGTCGCCTGTATCAACGTCTGCATCAACGTCGCTTCTGTGGACAGGGCTTTAGAGCTGGCCTGATAGGCCGTCTGCGCCTGGATTAACTCCACAAGTTGATCGGTCAACTTCACATTGGAGCCTTCAAGTGAGCCCGAGACAATGCTGCCCAATGTCCCGACTTTGGGCGCATCCATGTTGGCGATGCCCGAGGCACTCGTTTCTTTCCAATGGGTATTACTCCCCGGCTTCAACCCTTGTTCATTGGCAAAGCTGGCGAGCATGACCTGGCCGATATTTTTGTTCAGTCCATTACTGAACCCCGCCCTCAGGATGCCATTCATGTCGATAGAAATAGCATTGAGCTCCCCTGCTGTATGCCCGTCCTGCTGTGCCGCGGTTCGAGCAGTCACTGCGTTATGTTGACTGAGTTTGTTCAAGTCAATGGCAATACCGGCTGAACCGCCCCGAGCACCGTTGGACATCCACTTTTCGCTGTTCTTGCCCGCATCAATGACCTTGGCAGGTACCCAGTTTTTCAGGGTCAGCGTTCTGTTTGCCACCAGCAGCCCGTCACTGCCAGCCATTGACTGCACAGCGCCATAGGCATCAAACGTTAGGCTCGCGGAAGCTGGATCAGTCTTTTCAGGGTCCGTCGGGTTTCGGCCATTGATCAGAACATGCATCTTCCAGCTGTTAGTGTCGTCCTTGACGAAGTATTGATTCAACTCGTGCTGGTTACCCAGGCTGTCGTATACCGGGATAGAGAACGACCTATTGAAGGTTGTGACATCGGAGGAGTTGAAGATCGGGAGCCGTCGACCCATGACCGCGTCGCTCTCGTCTACTCCATTGGCTGGCCCCTCATATAAAGAAAGCACAATCGGCCCGTTATTGGCTGCCGGGCTGGCCGCCCAGAGACCATTGACTTGCCGGGTGGGCTTCCAGCCATTCAGCGTAAATTCTTTATCCGATGTTACTTTGATATGTTCGCCGTCGCCGGCCAATGAAAAGCCACCGTCGGGCTTTTGCGTGATCATTGCCTTTAACGGTGTTGTAGTGGTGTGATCTGTCGGATGACGGCCATCGATCAGCGTGTACATCGCTCATTGGTGGGCGTCGACTTTAACGAAATATTGCTTGAGTTCATGTTCCGCAGGCGGAATGGCAGGCCGGGCCTGGACCCGTATCGTCTCATTGCCGTTAAAGTCTTTGCCTTTGACCTCCGCGACAGCCTCAGCCCCGCCATCTTTAATGGTTCTACTGATCACTTTCGTATAGGTACCGGGGTCAGCCGGATTAAAAACCGGAAGCGTTGAAAGCGCGGCTTGGGAAGAGTCCAGGTTAATCGTTTCAATGATTTCGGATGTGGCTTTGGGCAGCATATTGCTCGTGTCGATTTTTAGATCCGTGCGCACGCCATTGATGACGTTACCTTTGCCATTGACGCCATAACCCTGCAATCGATTACCTTCGTTGTCGACAATATAATCGTTCTTGTCTTTTATGAACGCGCCAGCGCGGGTATAGCTGAGGGCACCGTTATCACTTACCACGAAGAAACCTTTGCCCTGTATCCGCAAGTCCAGATCCCGCTCGGAGTTGGGGTTGACTTCGCCCTGATTGAAGTTCTGCGAGACATTGGCCAGACGCACACCGTCACCGACGGCATTACGGTTATTACCGAGCATCGCGCCCGAATAAAGGGCTGCGAATTCCGCGCGAGATGATTTGAACCCATGAGTACCGACATTGGCGATATTGTTGCCGGCGATCTCAAGTCTTTTATGGGCGGCATGCAGCCCACCCAGGGAAATACTGAATGACATAAAAACTCCTGTGCCGTCTTGAACGGCGCTCTCGTTAATGCATTTCATTTTTCGCAGTCAAACAGTGCGACAAGGCATCTCTCGGATGCCGATATCGACTGTTTTCTGCGTTATTGATTCTCGCATTAACGAAAGTAGGAATTTTCTATATACATTGTAGGAATCGGCTAGAACTTAATGACCAAACTTTCAACACGGTTTTGATAAAGACTAAAACGCAGCTAATAAAAAGCCCCTTCGAAAAGGGGCTTCATTCAAGGCTTGTTCAATACACGCTTATCAGACCATCTGAATCAGGGTCGTCATAATAGTACTTTGAGTCGAAATGGTTTTCGCATTCGCCTGGTAATTACTCTGCGCCTTGATCAGGTTGACCAGCTCACCGGTCAGGTCGACGTTGGAGTTTTCCAGAGCATTGCCCGTGATGGAGCCCAGGGTGCCCGACTCAGGAACGCCAGTAACCGGCACACCTGATGCGTAGGACTCTTGCCAGTTAGTACCACCAATCGGAATCAATCCCTGCACGTTGGCAAAGTTGGTCAGAGCCACCTGGCCGATGGTCTTGGACGTGCCATTGGTGTAGGTGGCGAACAAGTTGCCGGTAGCATCCACCGACATGCTGGCCATCTGACCGGTCGCAAAACCGTCCTGCTTCTGGGTGATCACACCTGACACCGAGTTGGTCTGGGTGGTCGCGAGCATGTCCAGCTTGATACCGCCGACCTTGGCCGAGGCACCGTTGCTCGCCCAGACGCCGGTCGTACCGACTTGCGCAGCCGGTACCCAGTTGTTCAGGGTAAAGGTACCGTCAGCGTTAACCGCCACGTTGCCGCTCGTGGCTAGCGCCGCAGTGTTCAGCGAACCATCGGAATTGAAGGTCAGGTTCGTTGAGTCAGCCACCACCGGCGACGTCGCCGGGCTGGATACATTACGACCATCGACCAGGGTGTACATCGTCCAGGCGTTAGTACCCGTCTTGGCGAAGTACTGACTCATGGTGTGCGAGTTGCCCTGGCTGTCATAGATCGGCGTGCTTTGGGTGGTGGTGTAGCTGTTCACGTTGGCCGGATCGAACGGAGTAACGGTCGGAACGGTCGCCGTGGAGTTCAGGTTGGACGCAATGGTGATCAAGCCAGTCGGGTTCGGCGGCTGGTTCGACGAGTCGATTTTCAGGTTGGTCAGAACACCGGTGACGACCGTACCGGCCGCATTGACACTATAACCTTGCAGGTTGTTACCACTGTCATCGATAACGTTGCCTGAACTATCGGTATGGAACACACCGGCACGGGTGTAGAGTTTTTCGCCGTTGTTACTGACCGAGAAGAAGCCGTTGCCGTTGATCGCCAAATCGAGGCTGCGACCGGTGCCGGTGGTCAGCGTGCCCTGGGTGAACTGCTGGGACACGTTGGCAACCGTCACACCGCTGCCGACGTTTGTCGCCCCGGACGTACCGCGAATCGACGCCGAGTACTGGTCCTGGAATTCGGTACGGGAGGATTTGAAACCCGTGGTCGCAACGTTGGCAATGTTGTTGCCGGTAACGTCGAGACTTTTGTTGGCCGCATAGAGCCCGCTAAGGCCGATATTGAATGACATCTTCCGCTCCTTTGCCGTCTAGTCGGCTCTATAATCCGATCGTTTGTACTTTGGATAACCCGACAGTGGTACCGCCTGCCAGGTTGAGTGTCATTTCCGCACCACTGACACCCATCGTCACACTGTTGACGGTGGCCGGCAGGTAGGTGGTCAGTGCAGTGCCCGTACCGTTGACGGTACCGGTTGCGACAAAGCTGTAGCTGCCGGCGGTAGCCACATTGCCGCTACTGTCCTTGCCGTTCCAGGTAAAGCTGGTAGTGCCCGCCGACTGTCCGCCCAGATTGAGGGTGTCGACCAGGTTCCCGTTCGAGTCGTTGATCTTGACTGTGGTCGATGTGTTCGAGGCTGGCACGACCACGGAACCGGTCAGGCCTTTGGTGGTATCGACCACGGCCGAACCGCTGGCGACAATGACTGACCGCCCGACCAGAGAAGAAGCCTGCAAGGCCTGGGACGACTGGAACGTGCTGGCAATCGTATCGACCGTGGTGCTCAGGTTCTGCATGCTTTCGAGGCTGCTGAACTGAGCCAGCTGGGACACGAATTGCGTATTGTCCTGCGGATTCAGGGGATCCTGGTTCTTCATCTGCGTGACGAGGAGTTGCAGGAATGCATCCTTGCCCAGCGCAGAGGTACCCGTTGGATTGGTGCTGGCTGACGCCGCCTGCTGCGAGAGCTGGCTCAGAACCGTCGAGGTGGTGTTGGAGACGTTGTTGGTGGTTGTCATCGACTGCGCCTCTTATCACTGACCGAGGGTCAGGACCTTCTGCATCATGGTTTTAGCGGTGTTCATTATGTCCGCGTTGGTCTGAAACGAGCGACTGGCAGAGATCATGTCGGCCATCTCTTGTACAACGTTGACGTTGGGGTAGTAGACGTAACCATTCTTGTCAGCCGACGGATGATTGGGCTCGTAGCGCGCTTCAAGGTTGCCCTGATCCTGGACGATACCGGCGACCTGAACACCCTGGCCCGCTTCGTCCTGGCTACCGAACAGCGAACCGCTGTCGCCGCTGCCCTGCCCCTGGAGTACGGTGGCAAACACCGGGTGACGAGCGCGATAGGTCTGGTCCATGCTCGACGAGACGGTCTCGGCGTTGGCGATGTTACTGGCCACGGTGTTCAAGCGAGTGGTCTGAGCACTCATGCCGGTACCGGCAATGTTGAAAACACTGGAAAGAGACATGGATTACTCTCCACGCAGGGCTGACACCAGCCCTTTGAATTTGTTGTTGAGAAGGGTAAAGCTGGCCTGGAAGCCCACGGCGTTCTGCGCATAGTTGGACTGCTCGACCTGCGCATCGACGGTGTTCTGGTCCAGTGATGGCTGGCTCGGCGTGCGGTACAGCAGCGTCCCGTCAGTGCCACCCAGACCCTCGGCTTCGATATGCCGGCTGTTGGTCGTGTTGAGGGCGAAGGTACCGTTCTTGGTTTTATCGCTTTGCGCGGCAAGCACGGCAGAGAAATCGAGATCTCGCGCCTTGTAGTTCGGTGTGTCGGCGTTGGCAATGTTGTTGGCCAGCACTTCAGCACGCTGAGCGCGAAAGCCGAGGGCTTGCTCATGAATGCCTAGCGCTTTATCGAAGCTGATGCTCATGTCGGGAAACCTTTAGCGGCTGACCTGATTTTCGTATCTGAGACATAGCAATCAACGTGCCAGCTTCGCCAGGCCCATAAATCAAGGGTTCTGGCGAGGTTTGCCGGGCGGCAAGCCAAAATAGCGGCAATGGATTTCCGCTGTACGCCAGTAAAGCGGCAATAGGAATTGCCGGTGGTGTCACATCAGTCAAACAAAAATGCCCCTGTCTTTCGACAGAGGCATTTTTAGCGCGCAGTGGAACTTACTTCGCCTGATAGATGATCCCCGGACTGCACTGAACCATTTGATAATGGTCAGGCAAACCATTGAGCGCTTCGGAAGCGCCCAGGAACAGATAGCCACCCGGCTTCAGCGTGCTGTGGATACGCAGCAGAATGTCTTTCTTCACTTCCGCCGAGAAATAGATCAGCACGTTGCGACAGAACACGATGTCGAACTTGCCCAGGCTGGCGTAGCTGTCGAGCAGGTTGAACGAACGAAACTCGACACGACTCTTGATCGGTGCCTTGATTGCCCAGCGACCCGGCGCTTTAACGTCGAAAAACCGTTGCAAGCGCTCAGGCGAAAGACCACGACCGATCGCCAGGCTGTCGTACTCGCCAGACTTGCAGTTGGTGAGCATGGTCCCGGACAGATCCGTGGCAACGATTTGCGCGCCGCTTTTGAGCTGACCGATGTTGACCCGCTCGAACTCATCGATCGACATCGACAGCGAATAGGGTTCCTGCCCTGACGAGCAGGCAGCCGACCAGATCCGCAGACGCTGACCCGGGCTTGCCTTGATCTGCTCAGGCAACACCTTGTTCTTGAGCACTTCAAACGGATAGGTATCGCGAAACCACAGGGTTTCGTTGGTGGTCATCGCATCCACCACCTGCTCACGCAAACCACTGCGTGGCTGCGCCTGGATGCGCTGGATCAGCTCGCCCAGGGTCTTGATGCCTTGCTGATCCATAAGCTTGTTGAGACGGCTGGAAACCAGGTACTGCTTATTCTCACCGAGCAAAATGCCACAGGCTTTTTCCAGGAAGACCCGGAACTGTTCGAAATCCAAATTACCTGTCGACAAAGAAACCGCCTCTTTAAATCGTGTGTACCGCCAGAGGGCAACGCCCTCCGGCGATTATTCTGCTGCGTTGATCCGGTCAACTACCCGGGATGCCAGGTCATCAGGTCGAAACTTGGCGAGAAAATCATCTGCGCCGACTTTCTTGACCATCGCCTGATTGAATACTCCCGACAACGAAGTATGCAGGATGATATGTAACTTTTGCATGCGCGGGTCGCTGCGGATTTCGGCAGTCAAGGTATACCCATCCATCTCGGGCATTTCGATGTCCGAAATCATCATCAGAAACTCTTCTTCGGGCTTCTTGCCCTCTTCGACCATGCGCCGCAAGTAGTCCAGGGCCTGACGACCGTCATTCAAGGCCACCACTTCGACCCCGATCGTCTGCAGACAGCGCGATACCTGCTTGCGTGCAACCGACGAATCGTCGACCGTCAGTACCCGCAGTGACACCGCTTTGGCCTGAGTTTCGACATCGACGACGCCGACCGAAATGCTCTCCGAGGTTGGCGCCACTTCCGCGAGAATTTTCTCGACGTCGATGATTTCGACCAGTTGATTGTCGACTCGAGTCACTGCCGTCAGATAGTGATCGCGCCCGGTCCCCTTGGGTGGCGGATGGATCTCCTCCCAGTTCATGTTGACGATGCGCTCCACCGAATGCACCAGGAAACCCTGAATCTTGGTGTTGTACTCGGTGATGATTACAAAGGTGTCATTCACGCCTTGCAGCGCCTGCGCGCCGGTGGCCATCGCCAGATCGATGATCGGAATGGTCGCCCCACGAATATTTGCAACGCCGCGCACCACCGGGCTGGACTTGGGCATCACGGTCAGTTTGGGGCACTGCAGCACCTCCCTGACCTTGAACACGTTGATCCCATAGAGTTGTCGGCCGTTGAGACGAAACAACAACAACTCGAGGCGATTCTGCCCTACCAGTTGAGTGCGCTGGTTCACCGAATCCATTACACCAGCCATGCCATGACTCCTAAATCAAAAGCTTCGAACCGATGCTCACTCAAATCACGAAGCGGCACGGGGCTTGCTTTTTAACGGTTATGAACGCAAAAACGACATTTTCCCGACGCATGGCATCTATTTCCGGCAGCTTACACTGCGCGGTAGCCGCCTTGTGGCTTTTCAGTTGCTGCCAACCCGCACAGGCCCAGCTTTTAAGCTTGCCTGATCAACTTATCGGCGTGACCCAGGGGTTTCTTGAATTCTCGGTAGAAGACTATCTGACCACAACCCAAACCGAAGGCCGCTACCAGATTCAGGTCAACCCGCTTGATCCGCGGATGACATTGACACAATGCGACAAGGAATTGACAGCCAGCCTTGAGAGCCCCGCCCAGCCCATCGGCCGCGTAACCGTCAAGGTTCGTTGCGAAGGGTCGTTACCCTGGACGGTGTACGTGCCCGCCCAGGTACATTTATTTCGCCAGGTCGTGATTGTCAAACGCCCCCTCAAATACGCGAGCATCATCGGCGAAGACGATATTGCCCTCAGCGAGCGCGACATCAGCCAGATGCCCCAGGGCTACCTGACGTCGATCGACGAGGCCGTCGGACAAAAAGTGACCCGACAAATGATCAACGGCCAGATCATTTCCCCATTGCAGATGGAGCAGGCAGAAGTGGTACGCAAGGGCGACCAGGTCGTGATCACCGCCAAGAGCGGTACACTGCAGGTCCGTATGCCCGGCGAAGCGCTGTCCGACGGAGGTTTGAGCGAGCAGATCAGAGTACGGAACCTGAACTCGCAACGGGTGATCAAAGCTCGCGTCACAGCACCGGGGCAAGTTGAAGTAGCCTTGTGATCGCTGGCGTGATGGCGCAGAGTTTCCTAGACTGGCAACTGGCAGGTGCCTGCGGCGGCTTTTTCTTCACTTCAATTAAAGCGCCTAAAGTTTTTTTGTGTTTGGCCGAAAACATGGCAAGCGTCCAAACACCTAGAGGTTTTCAATCATGGTTATCGACTTTAGTCGGTTAAGCAGTTCTACATCCGTCTCGACCGGTTCGCGCACCAGCGCCATCAAGGAGACCGGCAGCGCCGCGACCTCCTCCAGCGCAAAGCCTGCGACCGAAGCGGTCAGCCAATCCAATGGAGATACAGTGCACCTCAGTGACGAGGCTCAGCGGCTGCAAACGATCAGCGACAATGTGCGCAACCAGCCAGTTGTCAATAATGCCCGTGTGGCCGAGTTGAAGCAGGCCGTTGCCGACGGTAGCTATAAAGTCGACAGCAACCGCGTCGCCAGCAAACTGCTTAATTTCGAAGCCCAGCGCTAGCCGTAGGCTTGCGCCCGGGCTTTTGGACGCCTAAAACCCAGAGCCAGCCATGCACGACACTACTCTGTTGCAACTGATCACCGATGATATCGCCCCGGCACAACAGCTGCTGGAGCTACTGCAAGCCGAATCCCTCGCCTTGCACGGCCGCGACATGTTCTTGCTCGAGGGTATCCTGGCGCAAAAACAATCGCTGGTGATCATGCTTGAGCAGCGCGGTCGCAAACGCAGTCAGATTCTTGCCAGCCTCAATTTGAGCCAGGATCGCCAGGGCCTCGAAGAACTGGCACGCCATTCGTCGATCGGTGAAGCGCTGCTCAGTCAGGGCGACGCATTGACCGCCGTGATGACCGCATGCCGGGCGACCAACGAACTCAATGGTCTTTCGATTCAGCTCCAGCAGGCGACCACGGCCAATCAGATGAAAATTCTTACCGGCGGCGATGCGCCGACGCTGTATGACAATCGTGGATCGACTTCCAGGTTTACCAAGCCACGCCCACTGAGCCAGGCGTAAATTTCCTGTATCAAGGCGTCAAACATGCTGGCAAAATGCCGGAGATTGAGTGCTGTCGTATTTTGCCTGGAGATGGATGAACCGTGTTCAATGCCTTAAGCGCGGAAGATGCTCCGCAACCCCCGAAAGTACTCACCACGCCCTTGGAAATTGCCGCCAATCTGCGGCTATTGCTCGACAGCCATGACCCTCTGATCATTACCTTTCATGAGCGCAGTCAGCGTTTTCAGAGCTATCTGATCGAAGTCGATCGCGACAGCAACAGAATTGCCCTTGATGAGATGATCCCTCGCGATGGCGAACGCTTCCTGGCCAGCGGCGAAGCGTTTCGCGTCGAAGGTTTTCATGACGGTGTGCGAATCGCCTGGGAATGCGAAGAGACGCTGACCATCGAGGACGCCGAAGGTCACCGTTGCTACCGTGGCGCCATGCCTACGGAAGTGGTGTATCACCAGCGCCGCAACGCCTTCCGCGCTGCGCTGAAACTGGCTCAACTGGTCAGTGTTGAAATCGGCGGCGAAAAACTCAAAGCTCCCCTGAACGGCAAGTTGCTGGATATTTCCGCCACAGGTTGCAAATTGCGATTTGAAGGCGACATTTCCGAGCGGCTGCAATTGGGTCAGGTCTATGAGCGCTTTATCGCAGCCCTGCCTTTTGGCAACATGACCGCGCCGGTCGAGCTGCGTTATCTGCATTTCGAAGAAAGGATCAACACCACCTTCGCCGGTATCCGCTTTCATAACATGAGCGGGCTGGTGCAGCGCCAAGTCGAGCGCTTCGTGTACCAATTGCAGCGTGAAGCGCGGCGATTCGATAAAGACGACGACTTCTGATCATCGCTTAAAGGCGGTGTGCCCTACACACCGCCCACCTGACACCACCTTCCTCAAACAGTCTTGTCAGCCTTCTCATCCGCAGCGACTTCCAGGTCTGGCTCGCCCTGCACTTCAGGTTCGACCGTCGCCTGCATCTGATCATGGACCACCTGCTCATCCACACGCGGATCCAGCGCGACCACCAACGGCGAACTGGACATGCTGTCTGGCATGGCAACGTGGTGCAGCGGCGCATCCTCGACCTGGTGCAGATTGGTCACAGCCTTAGGCCGGATTCGCAGGGCCAAAATCACTGCTGCTGAACAGACAAAAGCGTAGAGCATGTTGCTGCCAAACATCTTCATCAACACGCCCGCTGCGAGCGGGCCGATGCTGGCGCCAATGCCATAGGTCATCAGCAGCATGGCGGTCAGCGACACGCGACGCTCGCCTTCAACGTGGTCGTTGGAAAAGGCCACCGCCAAGGGATAAAGACAGAATTGCATCAAGGATGCGAAGAAGCCGACCGCGAACAACACTTCCAGCGGCACCTGCGGCATGATCGCCAAGGGAAAGGAGATCAAGGCCAGCGCCACGGCAAAACCACGAATCAAGACGGCCCGATCATAGCGATCCGACAAGCGCCCCAACGGCCACTGCACCAACAACCCGGCGAGAATGCAGCTACCCATGAACAAACCCACCTCCTCGGTGGGCAGGCCCTGCTGGGAGGCATAAAGCGGCGCCAGGCCATAGAACGAACCGATAATCAGCCCTGCTGCCAATACCGTACTGAGCGATTGCGGCACGCGCTTGAGGAAAAACCGGGGTTCCAGTGGTGCCGGATGCATGGGCGCCGGGTGAATACTGCGGGTCATCGCCACCGGCACCAGACACAGCGCGAAGCACAGCGCGACCAGCATCAGCAGCTCAAGCCCCAGCGACGGGTGGATCACCAGAATCAACTGACCCAGCACCAGCCCCAGGTAAGACGCGATCATGTAACCGCTGAACACCACGCCGCGCTGCTTGGCCTGTGCCTGCTCGTTGAGCCAGCTTTCGATCACCATGTACTGACACATCATGCCCAGGCCCACGATCATCCGCAGGAACAGCCACGCCGGCAGCCAATCGATCAACCCGTGCCCCAGCACCGCTGCACCAACAATACCTGCGCAGGTGGCGTAGGCACGAATGTGCCCGACCCGGCCAATCAGACGGTGGCCGATCTTTCCGCCCAGTACCAGACCGAAGTAGTTGGCCGCCATCAGCGCGCCGACCCACAGGCTGTCGACATGATCGGCCGCCAGACGTAAACCGAGGTAGGTACTTAACAGACCCGAGCCGATGAGCATCATCAGCGAAGCGAAATAAAGCGCTCGAAAAGACTTCCAGATTTGGCGCATCGACGTTCCAGGCATTCCGCATAAAAGAAATGGAGCTACCCGGACGGGCCGCTCCAACACAACAATTTAAGCCTGAGCAGCCAACACGCGCCTCTCTCAGGGGGTAATCTCATCAAAAAAAGTCATCAAAAAAGCGGGTCAGCTCCATGACCTTCGAAGCGATGTAGCCTTCGATAAACTCTTTACCATAAAGACCCGCTGCAAGGCTCACGGCAATTGCCAGATGCTGAACACGCGTCGAGAGGCTGGACCCCGCGCCCCGTACAAAATACGCATCACCCGTTCGACATTTCAAGCGCTGCGTGTGGACACCCTTCCACCTTTACAAATCGTAGTGCCCATAACGAAAAAACCCACCGATCAACAGTGGGTTTTTTGACAGTCTGAGGCACTAAATCAAACGCGGAAATAACCCACGCTTGAATCGAACGGGAGGCGCTTGAGCTCGACCTTGTTCAGGTCCAGCACGTCGCGCAGAGCAGCGGTTTCGCCAGGGAAGTTGCGGTAAGCGACTTCGTCCAACACCACGATTGCGCCTTTAGGCATGTAAGGTAAAAAGGTTTCCAGCGCGACTTTGGTCGACGAATACAGGTCGGTATCCAGAATCAGCATCGCCACCACCAGATCCGGCCGAGTCTTGACGAAGGCCGGCACGGTTTCGAGGATATCGCCTTTGACGATCTCGCAACGCGGGATGCGATTCACCGGACGCACCAAGTCGTTGGCATCGATCATGTCCTGAATCAATGTCTCGTCAGTGTCCGAGAACATGTTCTCATTGATATCGGTTGGATCTTCTTTAGCATCAATGCTGGTAAAACCGGAGAACGTATCGAAGCCAATGATCGAACGATTGATCGCATACGGTTCAAGAATCATCGACAACTGCATGTACAACATCAGGGAGTTACCCTTGTACACGCCGCATTCAATGATGGCGCCAGGAATATCCTGAACCATCTTGAACAGTTCGATACGCGACAAGGCCGCAGTCACTGTAATCCGATTGGCAAACACGAACGGCGCGTCAGCGACATAGGTGGAGTCAACGCGCCCGAGGACGCTGGCACGCGTTTCGTTGTACTGGATCTCGGCGTCGGTAAGGCGGCGCTTGGTCATTATTTGGCTCCCTGGAAATGCGAAAAGTCGCTGACATGGAAAAAATCTTTATACCCGGCTTCGGCATCCGCAACACCGCTGTCGACATTGACAGCGCCGCGCTTGCTCAGCAGATCAGCGATATGCACCAGCCGGAAATCAATACTGAAACGGGTTTGCTCGGTGAAATTGGCCACCGTGCCATGCAGGTGCGCGCCTGAAAATGTCAGAATCTCGCCCGCATTGCCGGCAATCCGGATTTCAGAAGCCGTCGAAATGTCTTCAAGAGGAACCGGGTGAACGCGCACTTCTTCGGTCACGTTCTCTTTGGCCATCGAACGCTGCACATTGATCCAATTGTCCAGGCTCCAGTCCGCCGAGGAGTTTTTCACCGGAGTCGAAAAGTAGCCTGGGTTGATCATCATCGTTTGATCTGGCTGGATCGTATAAACCGGCATCCAGGTGTTGATCTGACAATCCACGCTCCCATACCAGGTATCGCGATGTGGCTTGTAGGCATAGCTGACGCCAGCATGCAGGTAGTTGTAGTTTGGGACGACCCGGATCCGTGGCACATCGAAGAGAAACTCATCGGGATTGGCGCCGATCTCCAGCACAAAATCGCGAATCATCTGTTTGACCGGCAGGCAGTTGGTGAACTGGCCCTTTAGCCGCGTCACCCGCTCGACGAACTCTGTCACCGGCATCATCGTATGCAGCGCCTGGTGATTGGTTTCACCGTCGAAGGCTGCGGTGATGCTTTCCTTGGCGAATGCACAGAGGTCCTTGGGGGCATTCAAATCAGTGTTCAGGAAAATATCGCCTGAATAGATCGCACTTCTGAAGTCATTCTTCTTCTGAAGCTGGTTGATATACAAATCCACGATTCCCCCCCCTTGAATACTTTGACTGGTTTAATTGTCGGCAGCCAAAAGCCAAACTGAAGGGCGCCGACGCCAGAGCGCCGACAATATAAACGTCTCCTGATGCTTGCAGGACGTTCGTCCGACGAAGGCAGGGTCGAGACTCTACCCACATCGTTGATGAGGGCGCGGATTTTTACCTGACTCGGGAAATACGGCTCCCATATGCCTGTGGGAGATTCATTCGCGAATGAATTCCTTGTAGGAGCTGCCGAAGGCTGCGATCGACCGGGGACCGGTCGCGCGGTTGATGTTCATGAAGGCCGTTCCGGCCTTATCGCAGCCTTCGGCAGCTCCTACAGGGGCGTGTGGACCTGAGTTACTTATCAGCCACAGGCACTTTCCCCTGCATCGCCGCCGTCAGTTTGTCGACGTTGTAGCGAAACATCTGTGCATAAGTCGCAGCCGGGCCATCGGCTGGGGACAGCGCTTCGACGTACAACTCGCCACCCGGTTGCGCACCGCTGGCGGCGGCGATTTGCTTGACCAGGCGCGGGTCGCCGGAGTTTTCGAAGAAGTAGGCGCTGACGTGTTCATTCTTGATTTGACGAATCAATGTGGATACATCAGCGGCCGATGCTTCTGATTCGGTGGATAACCCCAAAGGTGACAGAAAGGTTACGCCGTAGTCATCGCCGAAATAACCGAATGCATCATGGGAGGTGAGGACTTTACGCTGCGCAGCGGGGATCGCCTGGACTTGCGCGCGGGCATAGCTGTCGAGTGCTTGCAATTGGGCGATATAGCGTTCGCCATTGGCCTGATAAACACTCGCACCCTCCGGGTCGGCTTTTTTCAACGCAGTGATGATATTGCGCACGTAGATCACGCCGTTGGCGGCGCTGTTCCAGGCATGGGGATCGGTGATGCGTTTGCCATCCTCTTCCATGCTTCGGGCCTTGATGCCATTGGACAGGACCACCGGTTCGCCGCGATAACCGGAGGCCTTGATCAAACGATCCAGCCAACCTTCCAGATGCAGACCACTGACGAACGTCACGTCAGCCTTTTTCAAGGCCTGGGCGTCGGCCGGCGTCGGCTCGTAGACGTGGGGGTCGCCATTGGGGCCGATCAGCGAGGTCACGTGAACACGGTCGCCGCCCACGGTATGGACCATGTCGGCGATGACGGTGAACGAGGCCACGGCTTCCAGTGGCTTGGCCTGAGCCAGAGTGGTAAACGCGCACAGCGCGAAAGCCGCCATGGTGCCCAATAGCATTGTTCGTTTCATGACTTTCCTTGTTGGCCTTCAGTGGGCCAGGTGGGGTTTGGGAAACAGTCGACGGAGAATTCCAGTGCGTCCGAATAACAACGAAAAGCCATAGAAAGCGCTGGCGGTCAGGACGATGGCTGGACCGGAAGCGACCCCCAAGTGATAGGAAACGATCAGGCCGATCAGGCCGGAAAGCGTGGCCACCAGCGTCGAAATCAGCATCAGTGCGCTGAGGGAGGTCGCCCAGAAGCGTGCTGCCGTGGCCGGGAGCATCATCATGCCGACGGCCATTAAAGTGCCCAGAGCCTGGAAACCCGCGACCAGGTTAAGCACCACCAGCAACAGAAACAGCACGTGATACAGCGAGCCGCGTCCGCCTACCGCCCGAAGGAAACCAGGATCGAAACACTCCAACACCAGCGGTCGATAAATCAGCGCCAGCAAGATCAGGGTGAACGAGGCGATCCCGCCCACCATGTAAATAGCGCTGGCATCGATGGCGAGAATGGTGCCAAACAGCACATGCAGCAGGTCTACGTTTGAACCGTGCAATGACACGATCAGTACGCCAGCCGCCAGGGAAGTCAGATAAAAGCTGGCAAAGCTCGCGTCTTCTCGCAGCGCCGTGAGTCGGCTGACCAGTCCCGAAAGCAACGCCACCGCCAGACCCGCGATCAGGCCACCAAACCCCATTGCCGGCAGCGACAGACCGGCGAATAGAAACCCGACCGCCGCCCCCGGCAGCACGGCGTGACTCATGGCGTCGCCGACCAGACTCATGCGCCGCAGCATCAATAACACGCCCACCGGCCCGGAACCGATGCCCAAGGCCAGGCACGCCACCAAGGCCCGGCGCATGAAGCCGAACTCGACGAAGGGCTGGATGATGGTGTCGTAGAGGATCATGACTTGTTCCCATTCATATCGTCGCCATTGGCAGCGCACAACTCGGCGTCGGCACTCCAGAACTCGGCCATATTCCGCGCCCGGCGCAGGTTTTCGACGCTCAACACCTCAGCGGTTTCGCCCCAGGCAATCGTCTCGCGAGCCATCAACAGTGTTTGCGGGAAGTGCTGGCGGACCTGCTCGAGATCGTGCAGTACAGCGATCACTGTGCGGCCTTGCCCGTGCCAGACCCGCACCAATGCCAGCAGATCCCGGGTAGTGCGGGCATCGATGGCGGTGAAAGGTTCGTCCAGCAGAATCACCGCCGCGTCCTGCAGCAAGAGACGGGCGAACAGCACGCGCTGAAACTGCCCCGACGACAGCGAACCAATGCTGCGCCCTTCGAAACCGTCGAGGCCGACAGCCGACAGAGCATCGTGAGTGCGTTTGGCCTGATCGCGACTCAGTCCACGAAAGGCACCGATGCTGCGCCAGGCGCCCATCGCCACGGTGTCAGCGACACTTAACGGAAAACTGCGGTCGATCTCGGCAGCCTGGGGCAAATAACCCAGCGTCCGTGTCGCCAGCTTGCCGAGATCCACCCGACCAGCAGCAGGCTTCATGGTGCCGGCAATGGTTTTGATCAAGGTCGACTTGCCGGCACCGTTAGGACCGACGATAGCCGTCAGGCTGCCCGCCTCGAAGCGACCACTGATGTGGTGGACCGCGGGGCGACGCTCGTAAGCGACGGTGAGATTATCCAGGGCGATGGCTGCACTCATGGAATGGCCACCGCCCATACGATGGCCAGCCACAACAGCCCTAGCATCGCCAAAGCCAGAAGAACCCGTTTCCAGGCAGATTGGGCCAGCACTGAACTGACGATAGTGGGTGTGCGGGGAGCTTTCACAGGACGAGAACCTGAAACGATTTGTTATAGTATTACATAACTTTTCAATTCGGGGTCCACATCTTTTCCAGGACACGACGAAGCGCGCTCCAGCGACCGTTTGCTCAATCAAAGAATCAGGAAATCAAAACCAGGCTCTGTACGAGAAGTCGCCGAGCGAAGGTCAGGCAAGGCAAAAACAGGCGAGGAAGAGGACTGGGCTCGCACTCGAGTCTACGTGTTGTAAATGAGCATTCCGATCGGACTCGCGCACGAGCCTGTTTTTAACGCAGCATCACGCGCGAAGCCCGCAGGCACTTTTCGTACGGAGCCTAGCGCATGCCATCCGACATGGAGACGCGTCTGCAGTCACTCCGCAGAGTAACTGCACACGGAACCGGCAAATCCCTTGAGGGTGGGGGACTTGAGATCAGACCTTCACGATCCAGCCATCGGGCGCTTCGATATCGCCCGATTGCACGCCAGTGAGTTCGTTGTAGAGCTTCTGGGTAATCGGCCCTACTTCTTTCTCGCTGTAGAACACATGGAGCTGATCGTTGTATTCGATACCGCCAATTGGCGTGATCACAGCGGCGGTGCCACAGGCGCCCGCTTCCTTGAAATCACTCAGACGGTCGATAAACACATCGCCTTCGATGACCTTGAGGTTCAAGCGGGACTGCGCCAGCTCGATCAACGACAGACGCGTGATACCCGGCAACACTGAAGGCGACTTCGGCGTCACGAACTCATTGTTGTGAGTGATGGCGAAGAAGTTGGCAGAGCCCACCTCTTCAATCTTCGAATGGGTTTGCGGATCCAGGTAGATGCAGTCGGCGAAGTTCCGCTTCTTGGCTTCCGAACCCGGCATCAGGCTGGCTGCATAGTTACCACCTACCTTGGCGGCACCGGTACCGTTGGGCGCGGCACGGTCGTAGCTGGAAATCACGAAGTTGTTCGGCTTCAAGCCACCTTTGAAATAGGCGCCAACCGGCATGCAGAAAATCGAGAAAATGAACTCAGGTGCGGTGCGCACCCCAATGTTATCGCCAACCCCGATGATGAATGGACGCAGGTACAGCGCGCCGCCGGTGCCATAAGGCGGAATGAAACGCTCGTTGGCACGCACGACTTTTTTGCAGGCTTCAATGAAATCGTCGACCGGGACAGGTGGCATCAGCAACCGGGCGCAACTGCGTTGCATGCGCATTGCATTCTGGTCAGGGCGGAACAGGTTGATCGAGCCATCCTTGCAGCGATACGCCTTCAGCCCTTCGAAGCACTGCTGCCCGTAGTGAAGCGCTGTCGAGCCTTCGCTGATGTGCAGGACGTTGTCCTCAGTCAGCGTGCCTTCCTGCCAGGCGCCGTCACGCCAGTGGGACAGATAACGCAGGTCTGTCTTGATGTAATCGAAACCCAGCTTGTCCCAATTTATGCTTTCGTAACCCATGACGTCCTCTACCTTTAAAGACCGCCTGAACACTCCAGGCTTTTCGTATCGTTCTGATGGAAGCAACAATACTTTATTCGAGCCCTAAATCGCAGCCTGGACGACCACCCACTTCCTGATTTTCACCTCTTGCCAGGGAAATAGGGCCGTCAGGCCGACGGGATGCTGATTATTGATCCCTGCAGCGGGATCCGGGCCAGGCTGTGTGAAAACGTAGCGAGCGAAGGCAAGACAAGGCAAAAACAGGCGAGGAAGCGGAGTCTACGGGTTGTAAATGAGCATTCCGAGCCTGTTTTTAACGCAGTATTGCCGAGCGCAGTAGTTTTCACACAGCCTGGGGCTGAGCGTGCTGCTGACAAAGAACCATACCTGATGCCAATACCACCGTTGGGAGGGGCAGCCACCAAAAGACCCTATTCGATCTATTCTTAAAGGGGATCTACCACAGAATTCTCGGTCACGACGGCGACTGAGCGGCATGCACATGTCCAGACCCCAGCCGGGAGAGAACCAGAACCGGACAGATGAACAGTAAGCCGTATTGAACATAGCGGGTGGATATCATGAACATTGACTCGATAAAACGTTGCGTTCTTGTTGGTGCGCTTCTGATCGGCACGGGTCTTTCATTACCGGCCGTCGCCGACTCACACGGAGGCGGAGGATGGCATGGAGGTGGTGGCTGGCATGGCGGCGGAGGTTGGCATGGTGGTGGCGCCTGGTGGGGCCTGGGTCTTGGTTTAGGCCTGGGCTATACCGCTGCGGTAATTAGCAGTCCGTACTACTACCCTGCTTATCCGGCCTACTACTACCCTGCCCCTGCTTATTACTACCCTGCTTATGGCTACCCTTACGCCCCGTCCCCGCAGCCGATGCCCGCGCCGACGGCGGCGGCACCTCCACCCAGCGCTCAGTCAGCGCCAAATTGGTACTACTGTCCTTCGTCCAAGGGCTACTACCCTAACGTGCGCTCATGCTCGGAACCTTGGCACATGGTCCCGGCTACACCACCCGGCCCGGTACGCTAAGTAACGCAGGTGATTTCAAGGGCGTCATCCAGCGTCCCCGACATTATGTCCCGCGTTAATCGCGGGACATACCGGGCATAACGCCTTATGCGAATGGTATGGCTCAGTCATGTATTGCCTACACGAGGACTGCCTGGAGAACCCTTATAAGGGTATTCAACGCTTGAACACTTGGAGACGTGGGGACTTAATCTCAGACTCGGCCAATACGGCCAGACAGAAATACGCTAACCGCTTGATTATGTTGGTGTCCCAGGGCAGGTTCGAACTGCCAACCTTCCCCTTAGGAGGGGGATGCTCTATCCAATTGAGCTACTGAGACACATGTGCCGACACACAGAGAAGGTGTCAGCGAGGACGGCGAGCATGTTAACGGCAAGGCATGGGTTTGTCATGTCGTCCGTTGCTTTTTAAGCCGTAGTACCGCGCCTGCGAGGCAATTTTGAGTGGCTGACTCACCTGCCATCGTGCAATTTGCACTACTCCAAAAGGCCATCATTGCAAAGTGCAAGATCACTCTCTGTACAAAACGATATAACCTATTGATTTATATGGTTTTTTTCTATATTTTCGCTTGGCATAGGGCGTGCAGTATCTGCTTGTACAGAAACCTCCTACAAAAAAGTTCCATGCGCAGGTACTCGATATGAACATTGCCCTTTCTTTACTCAATGCCGCAGCTCTGGTCGCGCTGGTGACGTTTCACTTTCAGGGTGGCGGCAATGAAACTGAACAGGTCAATGCTCAGGCGCAACCCCGGCATTTGCTGCGTCAGGCTCCGCAACTCGTGATCATGGCTAATCCGCGGTTCAACGAAGCCATACTCGCCAAGGACACCGACGAAGCCAAGCCATTGCCGATTGATCGTTCCGAACGTTGGGTGTTTTAACCCTCGATTTCCCCCGACCTGATTATTACGAGAACGAGAACAGCCATGTCAAAATCCGCACTGTCATTTCTGGTTCTGGCGTTGATGGCAATCGTCATCGATATGTTGCTTCCTCTGAACGCAAACGCCACGAGTTCATCGCTGAAAGTCGCCACAGGGTTGTTTGTCACCCTGTTCGTTGTGGCGCTGGTCGTTGGCCGCAAAATCAAATTTGACCCGGTGCTTCGCTAACCTGACCCTCCTCCGGCTTCATTTATCAATCCTCGCTAGCAAATCGATCAAACCACTCTACGCTCAAGACAGGCCTGCTATGCATTGCCTGACTCCCCGACCGACGTTAAAGCGACATTCGGATAGATGGAGATAGGAATAATTTGCAAAAAAGCCCACAATTCTGATAATTGCTGCTGGCAAATCGCCTTTACCAGGTTCAATATTTGTCACAGAATTGACGCCAAGGAACCGGCTAATGTGAGGCATGATACTGGCCTCTTAAACAATTCAGGTTGAACATTTGGCCAAAATGACTGTCATAGCATGACATGCTGGCGGCCACTTGCTAGAACCGCTCCCCTGAACTAACCGGTTAAATATATGAGCCCTATGAAACAGGCTACTTATTCCAGCCGCACGGCTGACAAGTTTGTCGTACGACTTCCTGATGGCATGCGCAATCGTGTCTATGAGGTAGCCAAGAATCATCACCGCAGCATGAATTCCGAGATCATCGCTCGCCTTGAACAGAGCCTGATTCAAGAGGGTGCCTTGGGCGACGAACCAAGCCTGCGCCTTGACAGCCCGGAGCTGTCCATGCACGAACGCGAATTATTGCAACGCTTCCGTCAACTCTCTCATCGCCAGCAAAATGCGCTTGTTTCGCTGATTGCTCACGATACCGAGCACGCTGCGGACGACGAGTCCTGACAGCAAGGCCAACCTATTCAGGCCAGTATTTAGCTGGCTTTTTTTGTTCGTGGCTTTAGTAGCGGATTTCTGTAAGACCACTCTTTTTTCAAGCTAAAAAAACCGCCCCTTGAGGCGGTTTTTTTATCCAGGCGTATTCAAAGCAGGAATACTGTGGCCAGTCCCAGGAAGATGAAGAACCCGCCGCTGTCCGTCACGGCGGTGATCATCACGCTGGCGCCCATGGCCGGATCCCGCCCCAGACGCGTCAGCGTCATCGGGATCAACACGCCCATCAACGCCGCAAGCAGCAGGTTTAGCGTCATGGCGGCGGTCATGACCACGCCCAGCGACCAACTGCCATAAAGCATGTAGGCCACCACACCAATCACTCCACCCCAGACCACGCCATTGATCAGCGAAACGGCCAGTTCTTTGCGCATCAGGCGCGATGTGTTGCCGGTACTGACCTGGTCCAGCGCCATGGCCCGGACGATCATGGTGATGGTCTGGTTGCCGGAGTTGCCGCCGATCCCGGCAACGATCGGCATCAAGGCTGCCAGCGCTACCAGCTTCTCAATCGAACCTTCGAACAAGCCAATGACCCGCGAGGCGATAAACGCGGTGATCAAATTGATTGCAAGCCAGGCCCAACGGTTACGCAAGGATTTCCAGACGGAGGCGAAGATGTCTTCTTCTTCGCGCAGACCCGCCATGTTGAGGACTTCGTTTTCGCTTTCTTCACGAATCAGGTCGACCATTTCATCGATGGTCAGACGGCCGATCAGCTTGCCGTTCCTGTCCACCACTGGCGCGGAAATAAGGTCATATCGCTCGAACGCCTGAGCGGCCTCGTAGCCATCTTCATCCGGGTGAAAACTCACCGGATCACTGGCCATGACCGCCGCTACTCGCTTATCGGGATCATTGACCAGCAGACGCTTGATCGGCAGCACGCCCTTGAGCACACCGTCGTAATCGACCACGAATAGTTTATCGGTATGCCCTGGCAACTCTTTGAGCCGGCGCAAGTAACGCAATACCACCTCAAGACTGACATCCTCACGGATAGTCACCATCTCGAAGTCCATCAGCGCCCCAACCTGCTCTTCGTCGTACGACAACGCGGACCGCACGCGCTCACGCTGTTGGCTGTCGAGAGCCTCCATCAGCTCGTGGACGACGTCACGTGGCAGCTCAGGGGCAAGGTCCGCCAACTCGTCGGCGTCCATCTCCTTGGCGGCGGCCAGGAGCTCCTGATCATCCATGTCGGCGATCAGTGTTTCACGGACAGAGTCAGACACTTCGAGAAGAATGTCGCCGTCGCGCTCGACCTTGACCAACTGCCAGACCGTCAGACGCTCTGCGAGGGGCAAGGCTTCAAGGATATGGGCGACGTCGGCGGAGTGCAGGTCATCGAGCTTGCGCTGCAACTCGACGAGATTCTGCCGGTGAACGAGATTTTCTACGCGGTCATGATGGTGACCTTCCTGACGATGTGTCAGGTCTTCGACCAGACGCTGACGATGCAGCAGCTCAACGACTTGAGCGAGACGGTCCTGCAGGCTTTCTTGCGTTTTTTTTACTTCTATTTCGGTCATAGGCGAACTCCACCCCCAGCAGCGGAGCACGCCAGGGAGATCAATCAGTCAATCCGTGATGGGGAAAACAAGATTCCGAGTTACTACTGGGTAAGTCCATGGAGGTTTTCCACAAGCCCCGGCGGGGCTGACGGGCGCAATGATACACCGCCCCAGACCACTGCACGCTACAAAATCCCGACAAGAGCAAGCGCTTGCAGCACACACCCAAATCGATAGCGCTACGACGTAACATCCTGCGAAGAAAACACGAACCTTACAAAAAGGGCACCGGCTAGGCTTCAAGACAGCCCTTTATGGAGGACGCCAAATGCCCGCCACTGCCCGAACGACTTTATTGATCACCCTGTTCTGCTTTCCTGTTTCAGCGATCACAGCGACCGTACAGCGCTGCGAGGACGCCCAAGGCAACATCACCTTCACGTCCCTGGGCTGTCTAAGCGATCACAGCATGCAATTGCAAAGGGCTTATAACGCCCCACCTGGCAGCAGCAGTGCGATCAACCTACTGCCCCAAGCGGCTCCATTCAGAAGAGAGACCGCAGCACCACCGGACAATCGCCGAACGAGCAAAGAGCTGGTCGTCGTCGGCCAGCGTGACGATAGTTGCGGCAATCAAGTGAGTAGCGAGCAACGCCGCCGGGCAATCATCAATCAGCAAACCCGGGCCGGCATGAATCTGCGGGACGTGGAAAGCTCACTGGGCAAGCCGGACAAGATCACTACCAGAAATGGAGAAACCCGTTATCACTACAGCGAAAAGAAAGGCCGCAGCAGTCAGGTTGTTTTCGACGAGAACGGATGCGTAAAGGGCAAACGCCAGGATTGAGGCAGGCACATAAAAAGAGCCAATATGCAGATTCCCTGTGGGGGCAGGCCACAAAGCAAAAAGCCCGCATTAGATGCGGGCTTTTTGGTGTTTGGTGCACTCGACAGGATTCGAACCTGTGACCGCTCGGTTCGTAGCCGAGTACTCTATCCAGCTGAGCTACGAGTGCAATTGGCGTTTGATAAACCAGACCACCGCTGGTTGAAACAAGCCGCTTACATTACTGCAAACAACCTTTGAAATGGTGCACTCGACAGGATTCGAACCTGTGACCGCTCGGTTCGTAGCCGAGTACTCTATCCAGCTGAGCTACGAGTGCATTTGTTGCCGCGCATTATAGATCGTTAAATCATTTTGTAAAGCGCTTTTGCTAGTAATTTCAAACACTTACCGCTCAAGCCAGATTTCAACGCACTACATAAATAATGGCGGAGAAGGGGGGATTCGAACCCCCGACACCCTTTTGAGGTGTACTCCCTTAGCAGGGGAGCGCCTTCGGCCACTCGGCCACCTCTCCGCGACGGGGCGTATAATAACCAGCTCTTTCCCCGTTTGCAAACCAAAATTTCAATAAAAATTAATGGCTTGGTTCTTGGTCCTTCTCTTTCTTGATACGCAGGTAAATCTCTTCACGGTGAACAGCGACCTCCTTCGGGGCGTTGACACCAATTCGTACTTGATTACCTTTAACGCCGAGCACGGTCACGGTGATTTCGCCATCACCAATGATTAGGCTTTCTGCGCACCGACGAGTCAGAATCAGCATACCTTTCTCCTCACGCATTACATTCAGGGACAACAGTCTGCAAAACTAAAAGGGCATAGGCCTACAGCAAGACGAGCCAAAGTCCTACACCTGAGTATTGACTAGTGTAAAGAAAAGAACAGCCTTCCTACACCGATCAAAAAAACAAAAGGCGCGGATCATCCGCGCCTTTCGGGCAACGCATTACTCGCCCTGTCGGGCCGGTGCGTCCAATTCGAAAGCAGTGTGCAGAGCACGCACCGCCAGCTCCAGATACTTCTCTTCGATGACCACTGAAACCTTGATTTCAGAGGTCGAGATCATCTGGATATTGATGCTTTCCTTGGCCAGCGATTCGAACATGCGGCTGGCAACACCGGCATGAGAGCGCATGCCCACACCCACGATCGACACCTTAGCAATCTTGGTATCGCCGACGACTTCCCGAGCGCCAATTTCGCGCGCGGTGTTTTCCAGCACCAGCAAGGCCGCCTGGTAGTCGTTGCGATGCACGGTGAACGTGAAATCGGTGGTGTCATCGTGCGCAACGTTCTGCACGATCATGTCCACTTCGATGTTCGCGGCACTGATCGGGCCCAGGATCTTGAAGGCCACGCCGGGGTTGTCTGGCACACCACGGATGGTCAGCTTGGCTTCGTCGCGGTTGAAGGCGATGCCGGAAATGATCGGCTGTTCCATGGATTCCTCTTCATCAATGGTAATGAGGGTGCCCGGACCCTCCTGGAAGCTGTGCAATACGCGCAGCGGGACGTTGTACTTGCCGGCGAACTCGACAGCACGGATTTGCAGCACCTTGGAACCGAGGCTGGCCATTTCCAGCATCTCTTCAAAGGTGATCTTGTCCAGGCGTTGAGCTTGCGACACCACACGCGGGTCAGTGGTGTAGACGCCATCGACGTCGGTATAGATCTGGCACTCGTCAGCTTTCAACGCAGCCGCCAGGGCTACGCCGGTCGTGTCCGAGCCACCACGACCGAGGGTGGTGATATTGCCGTGTTCGTCGACGCCCTGGAAACCGGCGACGACGACTACCCTGCCCGCCTTCAGATCGGCACGAATCTTCTGATCGTCGATCTGTAGAATACGCGCCTTGTTGTGCGCGCTGTCGGTCAGGATGCGCACCTGATTACCAGTGTAGGACACCGCTGGCACGCCACGCTTGATCAAGGCCATGGCCAACAAGGCGATGGTCACCTGCTCGCCCGTGGACACGATCACATCCAGCTCGCGAGGAACCGGCTGATCGTTGATCTGCTTGGCCAATGCGATCAGGCGGTTGGTCTCGCCACTCATGGCCGACAGCACAACCACCAGGTCGGTGCCGGCATCGTGGAATTTCTTAACCTTGTCGGCTACCTGCTCGATGCGCTCGACAGAGCCCACGGAGGTGCCTCCAAATTTCTGTACGATCAAAGCCATCTCAAAGCCGCCTCAGCCCGTGAAGGGCGCCCATTAAACATTCAAACCCTGCAAAGCGCCAAAGCCTGCCGTCAGACGGCAGGCCTGGAGGTCGACTAGATACCCTGCTCGACAAAAGGCACGGCCAACGCCAGCGCTGCATCCAGTGCACCGGCATCCACACCACCACCCTGAGCCATATCAGGACGACCACCACCTTTACCTCCAACAGCGGCGGCCGCTTGCTTCATCAAATCACCGGCTTTGAGTTGGCCAGTCAGGTCCTTGGTTACGCCTGCAACCAGTACGACCTTATCTTCATGGACACTGCCGAGCAGGATCACTGCGCGGCCGAGCTTGTTCTTCAACTGATCAACCAGCGCCAACAGGGCTTTGCCATCCTGACCATCCAGACGCACGGCAAGGACGTTGACCCCTTTGACATCCAGCGCGGCAGAGGACAAATCGTCACCTGCGGCACTCGCTGCCTTGGCCTGCAATTGTTCGAGTTGCTTTTCCAACTGACGGTTACGCTCCAGAACAGCAAAGAGCTTGTCCAGTACGTTGTCGCGATTGCCTTTGACCAGCGCCGCCGCTTCCTTGAGTTGTTCTTCGGCCGCGTTGAGGTAGGCCAACGCCGCAGCGCCAGTGACTGCCTCGATACGCCGCACGCCTGAGGCAATGCCACCTTCACTGATGATTTTCAGCAAGGCGATGTCGCCTGTGCGGTTGGCATGAATGCCACCGCACAACTCGACGGAGAAATCGCCGCCCATGCTCAGTACGCGCACGCTGTCGCCGTATTTCTCGCCGAACAGCGCCATGGCGCCTTTCTGCTTGGCGGTCTCGATATCGGTTTCTTCGGTTTCGACCGGGGTGTTCTTGCGCACTTCGCGGTTGACGATGTCTTCCAGGGCTTTCAACTGTTCTGGTTTGATCGCTTCGAAGTGGCTGAAGTCAAAGCGCAGGCGCTGACTGTCGACCAACGAACCTTTCTGCTGCACGTGCTCACCGAGCACCTGACGCAACGCGGCGTGCAGCAAGTGCGTCGCCGAGTGGTTCAGGGACGTGGCGTGGCGAACCTCGGCATCGACCTCTGCATTGAGCTCGGCACCGACTTTAAGGCTGCCTGACGCCTGCACACCATGGTGCAGGAACGCACCGCCGGTTTTGGTAGTGTCACGCACGTCGAAACGCACAACCCCCGCACTCAGATAGCCACAATCGCCGATCTGACCACCGGACTCGGCATAGAACGGCGTCTGATCAAGGATCACGACGCCCTCGTCGCCTTCGTTCAACTGCTCGACCGCCTGGCCGTCCTTATAAAGACCAACCACTTTGGCGGCACCGCGAGAGGCGGTGTAACCGATGAAATTCGTGGCGACATCAACCTTGACCAGGCTGTTGTAGTCCATGCCGAACGAACTGGCCGAACGGGCACGCACACGCTGGGCATTCATCTCGCGCTCAAAACCTTCCTCGTCGAGGGTCAGGTTACGTTCGCGGGCGATGTCACCGGTCAGGTCCATCGGGAAACCGTAGGTGTCATACAGCTTGAACACCACGTCACCAGGCACCACGCTGCCTTTGAGTTCAGCCAGATCCTGCTCGAGGATTTTCAGGCCCTGCTCCAGGGTCTTGGCAAATTGCTCTTCTTCGGCCTTCAGCACGCGCTCAATGTGCGCTTGCTGTTGAGTCAGTTCCGGGAAGGCACTGCCCATTTCCGCAACCAGTGCGGCAACGATCTGATAGAAGAAGCTGCCCGTGGCGCCCAGCTTGTTACCGTGGCGGCAGGCGCGACGAATGATCCGGCGCAGTACATAACCGCGACCTTCGTTGGACGGCAGTACGCCGTCGGCAATCAGGAAACCACAGGAACGAATGTGGTCAGCCACGACTTTGAGCGAAGGCTGCGCGTCGTTGCTGCAACCAATGGCCTTGGCCGAAGCGGCCAGAAGGCTCTGGAACAGGTCGATCTCGTAGTTCGAATGCACGTGCTGCAGCACGGCACTGACCCGCTCCAGGCCCATGCCGGTATCCACCGACGGGGCAGGCAGCGGGTGCAGCACGCCATCGGCGGTGCGGTTGAACTGCATGAACACGTTGTTCCAGATTTCGATGTAACGATCGCCGTCTTCTTCCGGCGAACCCGGTGGGCCGCCCCAGATGTCGGCGCCGTGATCGTAGAAAATCTCGGTGCACGGGCCGCACGGGCCGGTATCGCCCATGGTCCAGAAGTTGTCGGAAGCGTACGGCGCGCCTTTGTTGTCGCCAATACGAACCATACGCTCGGCCGGTACGCCGATTTCCTTGGTCCAGATATCGTAGGCTTCGTCATCGCTGGCGTAGACCGTAACCCAGAGTTTTTCCTCGGGCAGCTTCAACACCGAGGTCAGGAAGGTCCAGGCGTAGGTGATGGCATCGCGCTTGAAATAATCACCGAAACTGAAGTTACCCAGCATTTCGAAGAAAGTGTGGTGACGCGCGGTGTAACCGACGTTTTCCAGGTCGTTGTGTTTACCACCGGCACGCACACATTTCTGGCTACTGACGGCACGGGTGTAGGCGCGCTTTTCCTGGCCCAGGAAGCAATCCTTGAACTGGTTCATGCCCGCGTTGGTAAACAGCAGGGTGGGGTCATTGCCCGGAATCAAAGAGCTGGAGGCGACACGGGTGTGACCTTGCTCTTCGAAGAAGCGAAGGAAGGCTTCACGGATTTCTGCGCTTTTCATAGGTTCTTCCACGGAGACGGCGGCCAGAGGCAAGTGCAAAACGTCAAAAGGACGTAGCGACGGCAAAGGGCCGCATTATATAGGCGTTGCGTTCTCGGTACAGTGTGTTTGTACGTTGCAAACCAGCATTTGGACTGTCGGCACCTCTCAGTGACGGGCAAATTCGGCAAAAGCCGCCACGACCTGTTCGATCTGGGCCCGGGAAACATCCAAATGCGTCACCATCCGCAGGCGGGCGGCAGCGCTGAGCTTGATCCCGCGCTCGGCGCAGAAGTTTTTCAGTGCTTCGGCCCGTTCGTCGACCTGCACATACACCATGTTGGTCTGTACCGGTTCGACCTGATAACCCAGCCCGCGCAAGCTTTCGGCCAGACATTGCGCGTTGGCGTGATCGTCGGCCAGTCGCTCGACTTGATGCTCCAGTGCATACAGCCCGGCAGCGGCGAGAATACCGGCCTGACGCATGCCGCCGCCGACCATTTTGCGCAAACGTCGGGCCTTTCCGATCAACTCGGCAGTGCCGCACAACACTGAACCGATCGGTGCGCCCAAGCCTTTGGACAGGCACACGGAGACCGAATCAAAGTACTGCGTAATGTCTTTGGCATCGACACCCAGCTTCACCGCCGCGTTGTACAAGCGTGCACCGTCCAGATGCAGTGCCAGTCCCTGTTCATCGCACAGCTTTCGCGCGGCCGCCAGGTACGCCTGAGGTAGAACCTTGCCCTGCATGGTGTTTTCCAGCGCCAGCAAACGGGTGCGGGCGAAGTGAAAGTCATCCGGTTTGATCGCGGCCAACACCTGATTCAAGTCCAGCGAACCATCTGCCTGGACTTCCAGCGGTTGTGGCTGGATCGAACCCAGTACCGCGGCCCCGCCGCCTTCATATTTATAGGTGTGCGCCTGTTGACCGACGATATATTCATCGCCGCGTGCGCAATGGGCCATCAACCCCAACAGGTTGCTCATGGTGCCAGTGGGCACGAACAGCCCTGCGGCAAACCCCAGGCGCTCGGCCAGGTAAGCCTCAAGACGGTTCACCGTCGGATCTTCGCCATACACATCATCGCCCAATGGCGCGCGGGACATGGCGTGGAGCATCCCTGCCGTGGGCTGGGTCACGGTGTCGCTGCGCAGATCAATAACCGTCACGGTAAAACTCCCTGAAAAGTCTGAACGTCGATAGTAAGCGCAGGAACGGTCCTGCAATAGCCCATTACTGAGGCCGTTGAGCGCTTTATTCAAGGCAGCCGAACCATGAACCGGGCGCTTCGATATAAGAAAAAGTCAGGACAACCGTACGAAAGTCCCCATGCATATTCGAGAAAACTATGATAAAAACTCCGCGCCGGCAGAAAATGCTGTCGGCAACGTTCTCAGGGCGGGGTGCGATTCCCCACCGGCGGTAATGACGCGCAATGCGTTTAGCCCGCGAGCGCTTGTGGTGCTGAAGCTTCGGTTTTGGCACTGACAAGGTCAGCAGACCCGGTGTGATTCCGGGGCCGACGGTCATAGTCCGGATGAAGAGAGAACGGGATTGGCACCACAGGACCGTATCGTGCGCATCGCCGTGAACATTGTTGCGTTCAGGCCGTGATCTCGACGCACCCTGGCATCCCATTCGATCCAAAACGCCCTGTTTTTTTCATAAACAGGAGTCAGAACTGATGCAACCCACTGCAATCGATAGCAAAAGCAAAAGCCACCCCAACGAGCGCATCGCGTTTATCCAGGCCTGCTGGCACAAGGATATCGTCGATCAGAGCCGTAAAGGTTTTGTCGCTGAAATGGCCAACCATGGCTACGCAGAAAGCGATATCGATTTCTTCGAAGTCGGCGGTGCTTTTGAAATCCCTCTGCACGCCAAACTGTTGGCCAAGACCGGTCGTTACGCAGGCGTAGTCGCAGCCGGCCTGGTGGTCGACGGCGGTCTTTATCGTCATGAGTTCGTCGCCCAGTCGGTGATCAGCGCGTTGATGCAAGTGCAAATGGAAACGGAAATCCCGGTATTTTCCGTGGTCCTCACACCGCATAACTTCCACGCGGGTGATGAACACCAGAAGTTCTTCTTCGATCATTTCGTGCACAAAGGCGCGGAAGCGGCGAAAACCTGCGCGGATACCCTGAATAAAATCCGCAGTCTGCGCCGCAACGAACTGCCGCAGCGGGTAGCGGTTTAATCCCCAGGGGACTGATTTATTTTCAGCGCTTCATCGAAAATTAATCTGTCCCCGTTTTTGATCAAGGCCGGGGACAGATTGATTTTTCAAAGAGCGCGAAAAATAAATCAGTCCCCTCTCAGGCCGTTACATCAGGCCAGCTCGTCGCCCGTGGTCGGCACGATCAGAATACCGGCGCGCAGGCCATTCTTGACCTTGGGGTTCGGGAAGATAATGCGCGCACCCTGCTCTTCGACAATCCAGCGGGTATCGGCCAGGTCATTGGCCAGCAGAAAGCCCTGGTCCAGTTCCGAAAAATTCTCGATATCAGCGGGCAGGTTCAATTTGAACGCGTCGCTGTGCTTGATGATTTCCCGGGCCACGCTGAATAACTGCAAACCATCGAGCGGCTGATCTTCAAGCGGTGGCTC
Organism: Pseudomonas sp. ASL3; assembly: GCF_056680425.1. NCBI lineage: Bacteria > Pseudomonadati > Pseudomonadota > Gammaproteobacteria > Pseudomonadales > Pseudomonadaceae > Pseudomonas > Pseudomonas sp. ASL3. The sequence goes on from NZ_CM155281.1 coordinate 3,718,246, forward strand.
GGTGCCTTCGATCATTTGCTTGAGGCGCTGTTCGAGCAGCTCCAGATTGACCTCCTGGTTCTGCCCGAACGGCCGCGCCTTGCCCAGCTCCAGGGTGAAAGCTTCAGCACCCAGTTTGTCGTAGGTGTACGAGCTGAAGACAATCGAGGACTTGTTCTGCAGCAGCACCGCCTCCATGCCCGCCGCACGCAAGCGCGCCAGTTCACGGCGTGAATGCTGGCGACCTTCCTTCCAGGGGTACAACGCGAATTGCTCGATCTTCGAGCCACGGATCGCCGTATGCAGGTCGTAGTGCAACCGATAACGATCCGGCAGACTGAAGAAACTGTCCGCCAGACGCTCCAGTTCGCAAGCTCGCAAAGCCTCGAAGCCGCTGGTCTGCTCATGACGGCCGTTGAACAGCCGGTTCACATCCTGCTCGATATAACGCTCCCCGCGGCGCATGGCCTCAGGGTTGCCGAACAAAAACAGAATACGTGCACGCGGCTTCAAATCACCGCGCGCAATGTCGTGGATCAACCGATCCAACAACTCGATAGGGGCCGTTTCGTTGCCGTGGATGCCGGCAGACAACAGCAGGTCCATGCCGTTGTCGCGCGCTTCAGGCGGACGGACTTCAAGCGCCCCTTCGCTCAGCCAGCGCATACGCACGCCTTCGACAGTCAGTTGAGTCTTTTCCGCTGGTTCGCGACCAGCCAGGGTCAGTTCAAGCAGCTTGCCTAGAGCGAGCATAAGTCATGCACCTAATTGAACGAGCTAAATAGCAATGGCACCATGATCGGACTTAGTGATCGTGGTTGCAGTCAGGACCGTGAACGTGTTCGTCATCGTCACCGACCTCTGCCAGCTCCATTTCCAGCTGCAGGCTGACCAGGTTGGTCGCCAATGGACGTAACAACAGATTAGCGTATTCGGCGTCACCCTCTTCGACATCGACGCCGATCAGCAACTGGCCACGGCCATCGTGCTGAATCCACAATTCCTTGCCTTGCCACATCACGGCAACGCGAGTGCAAGAGGTTTCCAGCTGAGTGCCGTCGGTGTCTTCAAGGATCAACTGCAGGGTGTCGCTCATAATCGGGTGCTCTATAGAGAGTAAAATCTCGCGCCCTGATGTCGAGTGCCGGGTTACCCACTGCATCGACGAATTTCAGGGCGCTGACTTTCAATTGATTTGGAAAGGATAAACCGAGCCCAGTTTAAGGATTTGCGTCAGTTCATCCAGTGCCGTACGGCATTCAAGCAATAATTTTGGATCGGCCAGATCGTTTTCGCTCATGCGATCGCGATAGTGCTTGTCGACCCATTGGGTCAGCGTGTCGTACAAGGGCGCCGTCATGATAACCCCTTGATTGACCGCCGCCAGCTCAGTTTCATTGAGCGCGACCCGTAACCGCAGGCACGCCGGGCCGCCGCCGTTCTGCATGCTTTGCTTGAGATCGAAAACTTTCACTTCAGCGACCGGGCCATCGTCGGCGATCAGGCGCTGCAAATACTGCCAGACGCGCTCGTTGCTGCGGCACTCTTCTGGCACGATGAGCAGCATCGAACCATCGGCACGAGACAACAACTGGCTGTTGAACAGGTAGGAACGCACGGCGTCTTCGACCGCGACTTCGGCGCGCGGCACGCAGATCGCACGGAAACGTCCGCCACGGCGGCCCAGCTTGTCGTGCAACTCGGCCAGCATGTGTTCGGTATTGAGGAACGCATCCTCGTGATAGAACAGCAGCTCGCCGTTACCCACCGCGATCACGTCGTTGTGGAACACCCCTTGATCGATCACCGCCGGGTTTTGCTGGGCAAAGACCACACCGTCGTCGCTCAGACCGTGCAGGCGGGCAACGGCCTGCGAAGCTTCGAGGGTTTGCCGGGCCGGATACTTCTGCGGCGCCGGGTAACGCGTGTCGAACGCACTGCGCCCGAACACGAAAAACTCAACGCCCGCTTGACCGTAGTCGTGGCAGAAACGGGTGTGGTTGGCCGCGCCTTCATCACCAAACTGCGCCACCGCCGGCAACGCCGCGTGATGGGCAAAGTGCTGTTGGTTGGCGAACATCGCACCCAACACGCGACTGGTCGTCGGGTGTTCGATGCTGCGGTGGTATTTGCAGTTGAGGTTGGCGGCGGTGAAATGCACGCGGCCATCCGCAGTATCGGCGCTCGGGCTGACCGTGGCAGCGTTGGCTACCCACATACTCGATGCCGAGCAACTGGCGACCAACAACGGCATGGCGTCTTTCGCGGCTTGCTCGATCACTTGCGCGTCGGTGCCACTGAAACCCAGAGAACGCAGTGCAGCCACGTCCGGGCGCTCTTGCGGGGCCAGCACGCCTTGGGTGAAGCCCATTTCCATCAGCGATTTCATCTTCGCCAGGCCTTGCAGCGCAGCTTCCCGTGGGTTGGAAGACTGCTGACTGTTGCTCTGGGACGCGACGTTGCCGTAAGACAGACCGCCGTAGTTATGGGTCGGCCCCACTAAACCGTCAAAATTGACTTCATATGATTTCATCGGCGAGGCTCCGTGGATCTGTTGTTATGGCGTGGGTTCCTGGATTTCTGTAGGAGCTCAGGAAAGCTTTACACCCGGGGTCAAAGTAGCCGGCAGACTGATCCGCGGCGCTTCCAGTGAGGCCACCGGGTAGGCGCAGTAATCAGCTGCGTAATACGCACTGGCGCGATGGTTGCCCGAAGCACCCACGCCACCAAACGGCGCGCTGCTGGCGGCACCGGTCAATTGTTTGTTCCAGTTGACGATACCGGCACGGCTTTCCAGCCAGAACTGCTGATAACGCTCTTCGGAATCCGAGAGCAAACCGGCCGCCAGACCATATTGAGTGGCGTTGGCTTCAGCGATGGCTGCGTCAAAATCAGCATAGCGGATCACTTGCAGCAGCGGCCCGAATAGCTCTTCATCCGGCCGATCAGCAACGTCGCTGACATCCAGAATTCCCGGCGTCAGCAAGGCCGCCTGTGCCTGCGGCTGGGTCATTTCCAGCAACGCCACGGCGCCATTGGCCAGCAGATGCTCCTGAGCATCGAGCAATGCACGCGCAGCGCCCAGGGAAATCACCGAGCCCATGAACGGTGCTGGTTGCTGATCGAACGCGCCGACCTCGATAGTCGCGGTGACTGCCACCAGACGTGCGAGCAACGCATCGCCCCACGCGCCTTCAGGCACCAGCAAACGACGAGCGCAGGTGCAACGCTGCCCGGCGGAGATGAATGCCGACTGAATTACGGTGTAGACCGCCGCGTCGACATCTTCGACCTGATCGACAATCAGCGGGTTGTTGCCACCCATTTCCAGCGCAAGGATCTTGTCCGGGCGCCCGGAGAACTGTTGATGCAGCAAGTTGCCGGTGCGGCTGGAGCCGGTGAAAAACAAACCGTCGATCCCAGGATTGGCCGCCAACGCAATGCCGGTTTCGCGAGCACCTTGCAACAGGTTCAGCACACCGGCTGGCAGCCCGGCTTCGATCCAGCACTTGACCGTCAGCTCGGCGACTTTCGGCGTCAGCTCGCTAGGCTTGAACAAAACGGCGTTGCCCGCCAGCAGTGCCGGGACGATATGCCCGTTCGGCAAATGCCCAGGAAAGTTGTAGGGGCCAAATACCGCGACCACGCCATGGGGCTTGTGGCGCAGCACAGCGGTGGCGTCGCCCAGTGGGCCGCTCTTCTCGCCGGTACGTTCGCGGTAGCTTTGCACCGAAATGGCCACTTTGTTGATCATGCTGGTGACTTCGGTGGCCGACTCCCAGACCGGCTTGCCGGTTTCTTCACCGATGCAACGGGACAGTTCGTCCGCATGGCTTTTCAGGCTCGCGGCGAACGCTTCGAGCACTGCAATGCGATCATCCAGCGAGCGCTTGGCCCAGGCCGGAAATGCCTGACGCGCCGCTTGCACGGCGGTCTCGACTTGCGCGGCAGACGCGCCCTTGCCCGTCCACAGCACGCGCTGGGTGACCGGATTCAACGATTCCAGAGCTTCGCCCTGCCCGGCTTGCCAGGCACCTGCAATATAAAGTGTGCTCATCAAACAGCCTCCCTCGCGGCGGATAAAGGTACCGCGCGCACTTGATCACCTGCGCTCAGTTGCAGACGTTTTGCGGTCATGGGGTCCACTACCAGCGTGCCGGCAGCCAGCCGCGCAGGTGCGGCGGTGATGCGGCAATCTTCGCGCTTGCGGTTGTGGATCAGGAACGGTGTAGCGTCATCGCCCGGCGTACCGATTGCCAGAACCAATGCCTGACTGTCGCGCACGGCGCGGATTTTCGAGGTTTCACATTCCACGGCCGGACCGGCGTCGAAGATGTCGACGTAACCCTGATAGCTGAAACCTTCGCTTTTGAGCATCGCCAGCGCAGGCTCGGTGTCGGTGTGTACGCGACCGATGATGTTGCGCGCATCTTCGGAAAGGAAGCAGCTGTACAGCGGGAACTTGGGCATCAGTTCGGCGATGAACGCCTTGTTGCCGACACCGGTCAGGTAATCGGCCTGGCTGAATTCCATTTTGAAGAAGTGCCGCCCCAGGCTTTCCCAGAACGGTGAACGCCCCGCTGCATCGGACATGCCGCGCATCTCGGCGATGATCTTGTTGCCGAACAGTTTCGGGAACTCGGCAATGAACAGCATCCGCGCCTTGGCCAGCAACCGACCGTTAAGACCGGTGCGACTGTCGCTGCGCAAGAACAGTGAGCACAGCTCCGAATTGCCGGTCAGGTCGTTGGCCAGAAACAGCGTCGGGATCTCACGATAGATATTCAGCTCCTGAGAGGCGCTGACCGTCAGGCCGACCCGGTAGTTGTACCAGGGCTCACGCAGACCTACGGCGCCGGCGATGGCAGAAATCCCCACCACCTGACCGTCGTCATCTTCGAGAACGAACAGATAGTCCGCATCGGCGCGCTCGGCTTCGCCACGAAAGGTCTTCTCGGCCCAACCGACCCGATGCGCCAGGCGCTCTTCATTGGCCGGCAGCGTCGTCAGGCCGGGGCCTGTGGTGCGCGCCAGCTCGATCAGCTTCGGTAAGTCGCTGCTGCGTACGGGACGAACGATCATGCTATCTCCTCAACCGGACTCCCTCGGGAGCCCGCGAATCTCGCTAAACCTGCAAACCAGACACTAAACGGTCGAGTCTGTTAAACCGCCACAACGCGTACGCTGGCACCTTCGCCGACGCCCAGAGCTTCGGCTGCTTCCAGACTCAGGTTGACCGGTTTGCCCGGCACCCAGTCGAGCTCCAGCATGACGGCGCGGTAATCCTGCAACTGACCATTGGCGACCAGATACAGACGCCCGCCCTTGCCCATGTCACCCATTTTCACGGGCGCCACTCGGCTTTGGGCAATCGAACGAATCCCGGACACCCGCGCATGCAGGGTCGGACCGCCGTCGAAAATATCGATGTAGTGATCGGTCTCGAAGCCTTCGCGCATCAGGATGTCGAAGGTGATCTGCGCACGCGGATGAACCTGGCCCATGGCCTCTTGCGCGGCGTCGGGCAGCAACGGCACGTAGATCGGGTAATGCGGCATCAGTTCAGCGAGGAAGGTCCGGCTTTTCAGGCCGCACAGACGCTCGGCCTCGGCGTAGTTCAGGTCGAAGAAGTTACGCCCGATGGCATCCCAGAACGGCGAGTCGCCATTCTCATCGCTGTAGCCGACGATTTCCGTCACCACCGAATCGGCAAAACGCTCCGGGTGGCTGGCAACGAACAGCAGGCGTCCGCGAGAGTTGAGTTCCGACCAGTGGGTGCCCACCAGCTCTGGCACCACATAGAAGCTGGTCAGCAAGCTGTTGCCGGTCAAGTCGTGACACTGGGACAGCACATGAATCTTGTTATGGATCTTCAGTTCGCGCGAGGCGTGAACGAAGGTCTCATTACGGAAGCTGTAGAAGGGTTCGGAATAACCCGCCGAAGCGACAATTCCGGAACAGCCGACCAGACGTCCGCTTTCGCTGTCTTCGAGGACAAAGAAATAGCTCTCTTCGCCGTTGAAACTGACTTCGGCCGCGAACGACGCTTCCGAAGCCGCGATCTTGTCAGTCAAACGGCCAACATCATCCGGCAGTGAAGTGACACCAATCGGGCTATCCGCAGCCAGACGCTGTACCTCGCCCAGATCAGCCATTTGCGCGGGGCGCATCACCAGCATGGTGTCACTCCTTACCAAAAATACAGGCCGGCATCGGCCGACACAGAAAAAAAAAGCACCACGTGGCCTACAGCCCACCCAGTACAAGAAAAAAGCCCGGCGCCGGCCTTCATGGCCAACGCCGAGGGATACAGCTCTAGGTTTCAGAGGCTCATCAAGCCTGAGTCAACTTGGCGATGGCGCGTTCGAAACGGTTCAGCCCTTCTTCGATATCAGCCTCGGTCACGACCAGACTCGGCGCGAAACGCACCACGTCAGGACCGGCCTGCAGGATCATCACGCCTTCTTTTTCAGCGGCGTTGAAGATGTCTTTGGCCTTGCCCTTCCAGGCATCGCTGAGTACGCAACCGATCAGCAGACCCAGGCCACGCACCTGGGTGAATATGCCGTATTGCTCACCGATTTTTTCCAGACGCGTCTTGAACAGGTCGTGCCTGGCCTTCACGCCAGCCAATGTTTCCGGGGTATTGACGATATCGATCACCGCTTCAGCCACCGCACAGGCCAGCGGGTTACCGCCGTAAGTGGTGCCGTGGGTGCCGACGGTCAAGTGCTTGGCCAGCGCGTCGGTGGTCATCATTGCTGCGATCGGGAAACCGCCGCCCAGGCTCTTGGCGCTGGTGAGGATGTCCGGGATCACGCCGTAATGCATATAGGCAAACAGTTCGCCGGTACGGCCCATGCCGGTCTGCACTTCGTCGAAGACCAACAGTGCCTTGTGCTCGTCGCACAGTTGGCGAGCGCCTTGCAAGTAAGCCAGCTCGGCAGGGATGACGCCGCTCTCGCCTTGAACCGGCTCCAGCACCACGGCGCAGGTCTTGTCGGAAATCGCCGCTTTCAGCGCGTCCAGATCGTTGTACGGTACGTGAGTGATGCCGGTGATTTTCGGACCGAATCCATCGGAATACTTGGACTGGCCGCCTACGTTCACAGTGAACAGCGTGCGACCGTGGAAGCTGTTGATCGCGGCGATGATCTCGTATTTTTCCGGGCCATACAGGTCATGGGACACCCGACGCGCCAGCTTGAAAGCGGCTTCGTTGGCTTCGGCGCCAGAGTTACAGAAGAACGCACGGTCAGCGAAGGTAGCGTCGACCAACTTCCTCGCCAGACGCAGGGCCGGCTCGTTAGTGAAGACGTTGGATACGTGCCACAGCTTATTGGCTTGCTCGGTCAAGGCGCCGACCAGTGCCGGGTGGGCGTGGCCAAGCACATTCACGGCAATCCCGCCGGCAAAGTCGACCAGTTCGCGACCCGATTGATCCCAGACTCGGGAACCCGCACCACGTACAGGGATAAAACCTGCAGGGGCGTAGTTAGGGACCATTACCTGGTCGAAATCGGTGCGTTGCACCTGAGCATGCTCAACGGACATCGGAGTCTCCTGAAGAGGAACGCCTGCCTGAAACTGGCCAGCGATGGGAGGATTGTAAGGACTGATTTCGGTCCAGCCTTGCCGCCAAGCGACAACTTGTTACAGCGCCAAACCGTGTTTTTCCGCGGTTTTCGGCAATGCGACATATAGCGTCGGAAAAGAGCAGTTTAAACTTTTTATCGGCGTGCCTGACAGGCAGCTTTCGCCTGGCGCAAACTCTGCGGCGAACCTCAATTCATAGGAGCTGGCTTGCCTGCGATCAGCTTGATGCGGTGTGTCAGACACGCCGCCATCGGCGGGACGCGTAGTTGCAAGCCCGCTCCTACAGTTGATTTGGATCTGGGGGGGGCCTTTATGACGGCTTCAGCCGCGCTCGGAAGGCACTGACGACAATTCGAACGGGCTGCTGCTGCGGCGCTGGTTGCGGTCTTCGCGCGGCGTGGCGCCGAAGAAGTTGCGGTAGGCACTGGAGAAATGCGGCCCCGATGAAAATCCGCAGGACAAGCCGATCTGAATGATCGATTTACTGGTCTGCATCAGCATTTGCCGGGCCTTGTTCAGGCGCAGTTCCAGGTAATACTGGCTTGGCACTCGATTCAGGTATTGCTTGAAAATCCGCTCCAGTTGCCGACGCGACACGCAGACATGCTGGGCAATTTCGTCGGTGGTCAGCGGTTCTTCGATGTTCGCTTCCATCAGCAGTACAGCTTGAGTCAGCTTCGGATGGCTGGAGCCCAAACGGTTTTGCAACGGAATGCGCTGGCGCTCGCCGCCCTCGCGAATTCGCTCCACCACCAGCTCTTCCGACACCGCACCAGCCAGCTCGGCGCCATGATCACGGGCCAGCAACGCCAACAACAGATCAAGTACCGACAGGCCGCCGCACGCGGTCAGACGATCACGATCCCAATCAAACAGATGACTGGTGGCGATCACTTTCGGAAAACGCTCGGCAAAATCATCCTGCCAACGCCAGTGCACGGCCGCGCGATAACCGTCGAGCAGGCCGAGCTGGGCCAGTGGATAAACCCCCGCGGACAAACCACCGATCACACAACCGGCGCGCACCAACTGCTTGAGCGCACTGCTTAGCGACGAGGCCATTTGCGCGGGCGGCTCATCAGCCACCAGGAACAGCTTTTGGCAACCTTCCAGCCGCCCGACCCAGGGTTCGCCGGGCAACTGCCAGGCGCCTTCAGCTGGCGCTTCGGCGTGCAAGAACAGCAATTCGTAAACCACTTCTGGATGGACGCGCTGTGCAACACGCAAGGCTTCCTCGGCCAGCGCCAGAGTCAAGGCTTTGGTGCTGGGCCAAATAAGGAAACCAATTCGATGGGCAGTCATAGCGTGCAGTCCGAAACGTATCGCGGTTGTGGGTCGAGCATCAGTGTGCTCGATCTGTATCAGGTGAAACCAGGTCATGCATCAAGCGACGCGGAGCATGACCTGTTTTGGTGCGAAAGGCATCGTCAAAAACGCTTCGATTACTTCAAGCTGCCGGACAAGAACTGCTGAAGGCGTTCCGACTGCGGGTTGACCAACACTTCACGAGGATCGCCGCGCTCTTCGACCATGCCCTTGTGCAAGAAGATCAATTGGTTCGACACTTCACGAGCAAAGCCCATTTCGTGAGTGACCACCACCATGGTCCGCCCTTCCTGTGCCAGCGCCTGCATCACCTTGAGTACATCGCCGACCAGTTCCGGGTCAAGCGCCGAAGTCGGCTCATCGAATAGCATGACCTCCGGCTCCATCGCCAACGCGCGGGCAATCGCGACACGCTGCTGCTCGCCGCCGGACATGTGCCCAGGATAGGCGTCCTTGCGGTGCGACACGCCGACTTTGGCCAGGTAATGCTCGGCCTTTTCCAGCGCATCTTTTTTCGACATACCGAGCACATGGATTGGCGCTTCGATGATGTTTTCCATGGCCGTCATGTGCGACCAGAGATTGAAGTGCTGGAACACCATGGACAGGCGCGAACGCATGCGCTGCAGCTGTTTCGGGTCGGCGGCCTTCAGCCCGCCGTCCTTGTTTGCCACCAGCTTCAGCTCTTCGTTGTTCAGCAGGATTTTGCCTGCGTGGGGCTGTTCGAGTAGGTTGATGCAGCGCAAAAAGGTGCTTTTGCCTGAGCCGCTAGAGCCGATGATGCTGATCACATCCCCAGCCTTGGCCGTCAGGGACACGCCCTTGAGCACTTCATGACTGCCATAGCGTTTATGCAGGTCTTGGACTTCCAGTTTGTTCATGCTTTCGGTTCTCACAAAGCAGTCAGTCAAATGATCGGTGCGGTTCATGACTCAAGCCTTGCGCGGGGCGAGGTAGCCCAGCCAGCGGAGTTCGGCCATCTTGAACAGTCGCACCAGAATGAAGGTCAGGCACAGATAGAACACGCCAGCGGTGATATACGCCTCGAACGGCAGATAAAACTGGGCGTTGACCGTACGCGCTGCGCCGGTGATATCGATCAAGGTCACGATGGACGCCAGACTGGTGGTCTGCAGCATCATGATCACTTCGTTACTGTATTGCGGCAGCGCCCGGCGCAAGGCCGATGGCAGCAGAATCCGCCGGTACATTTTCGCCCGGGACATGCCCATGGCCTTGGCCGCTTCGATCTCGCCCGCCGGTGTCGCCTTGAGGCTACCGGCAATGATTTCGGCGGTGTAGGCGCTGGTGTTGATGGCGAACGCCAGGCAGGCGCAGAACGTCGCGCTGGACAGCCATGGCCAAAGGAAGCTCTCGCGCACCGCCTGGAACTGGGCCAGTCCGTAGTAGATCAAAAACAGCTGCACCAGCATCGGTGTGCCCCGGATCACGTAGGTGTACAGCCAGGCAGGCATATTGACCCAAGAGTTCTGCGACACGCGCATCAAGCCCAACGGCAAGGCGGCGAGCAGACCGAACAGCAGCGAGATGGCCAACAGCTTGAGGGTGATCAGCAGACCACCCGCGTACAGCGGCAAGCTTGCCCAAATGACGTTGTAGTCGAAGATCATAGATCAGCCGCCCTTACGCCTACGGAGTAGCGCTTATCAAGGTGACGCAGAGCGAGCAACGACACGCTGGTGATAACCAGATACATCGCAGCCACTGCAAGGAAGAAAGTGAATGGCTCGCGGGTGGCATCTGCCGCCTGCTTGGCCTTAAACATCATGTCTTGCAGACCGACCACGGAAATCAACGCGGTGGCCTTGGTCAATACCAGCCAGTTATTGGTAAACCCGGGGATCGCCAGGCGAATCATCTGCGGCACCAAAATCCGGAAGAACACTTTGAAACTGCTCATCCCGTACGCCATGCCGGCTTCAGCCTGGCCTTTGGGGATGGCCATGAACGCCCCGCGAAAGGTTTCCGACAGGTACGCACCGAAGATGAAACCCAGTGTGCCGATACCCGCCAGCAGCGGATTCAAATCAATGTAGTCGTCGTAGCCGACTACCGGTGCGACCCGATTGAGCAGGTCCTGACCGCCGTAGAAAATCAGCAGGATCAACACCAGATCGGGAATCCCGCGAATCACCGTGGAATACAGATCGCCCAGCCAGGCCAGCCAACGCACTGACGACATACGCAATGCCACACCAATCAACCCGAGGACGATAGCCAGGGCCATGGACAACAAGGCGAGCTGTAGCGTCAGCCATGCGCCATCGAGGATGACAGCCCCGTAGCCTTTCAACATGATTCAGGTCCTCAAGCGTGAGAATGAAAAATGGCGCAAATCAGACAGTCCAGAGACACTGCTGCTTGCGCCATTGCGGGCGTTACGCGGCGTATTTACTCGCCGTAGATATCGAAGTTGAAGTATTTGTCCTGGATCTGCTTGTACTTGCCGTTGGCACGAATGGCAACGATGGCAGCATTGATCTTGTCCAGATCTGCGCTATCGCCTTTGCGTACAGCGATACCAATGCCGTCGCCGAAGTATTTGGCATCGGTGAACGCCGGGCCTGCGAAGGCATACCCTTTGCCCGCGTCGGTGTTGAGGAAACCGTCCTGCAACAGGGTCGCGTCAGCCAGGGTGCCATCGAGACGACCAGCGGCGACGTCCAGGTAAATCTCGTTCTGCGAGCCATAAGGTTTGATTTCAGCGCCCAGCGGCTTCAGTACTTCTTGAGCGAAACGGTCGTGGATCGAACCGCGTTGCACACCGATCTTCTTGCCTTTGAGCTCAGCAAGACTGGCGCTGACGACCGTACCGTCTTTCATGACCAGACGTGCGGGGGTGTTGTAGTACTTGTTGCTGAAATCAACTGACTTCTTGCGATCGTCCGTGATGGACATCGAAGACAGGATGGCGTCGATCTTGCGTACTTTCAGTGCTGGGATCAGACCATCGAACTCCTGCTCGACCCATGTGCACTTGACCTTCATTTCATCACACAGCGCATTGCCGATGTCGTAGTCGAAACCAACGATGCTGCCGTCCGGTGCTTTGGAGGCGAATGGAGGGTAAGCAGCCTCGATACCAATTTTCATTGGCTTTTCATCGGCAAACGTCGGCTGCGCCAACACGGACAGCGCCAGGGCGCCGAGAAGCATGAGTTTCTTCATTATTAGGACTCCATCGGTATAGGCCGACAAATGGCAGAGTGAGCAACGGCCCAATATGCGAAGGGTAAACAAGGGTAGCGACGCCAGGCTGGTCGTGTCGGACCTTTCACACAAAAAAGCCACACGAGAAGTCTTTAGCGAGTGGTCGGCATTTTAACGAGAGGCCCGAAGTCGATATTTCTTCAATGCGACAACTAGTTACAGAAGCACCGAGAAAGCTGACCGGAAATATTGACAGCCCTTGCAGACTATGCAGAGCCAAAAGACATAAAACCTATCCATAAAGCAAATAACGGGCCCATTATTGGCAAAGGCCTCTATTCCGGCAAGCCTGGCGTGTCGGCATGTTTTTAGACGTTGAAAAAAAGTACCAAACCAAGAGAAAACGTTCCTCATGGCCCCGAAAGAAAAGCAGGCGGTTACACATTTGGTTACCAGACCGGGCCTCGGTAACAAAGGGAAGGTTCTCACGGCGAAGCCGATATATATCTCATTCTGACCAACCCTCTGTGGGAGCAGGCTTGCCTGCGAATGGCCTGACGCGGTGTGTCTGGTACGCCGCTTTCGCAGCGGGACGCGTAGTTGCAAGCCTGCCCACAGGTTTAAGGTAGATCCACATCACACGACATCACATACAAAAACGCCCCGCTCGGCATGCACCGGGCGGGGCGTGTGTCAGCCTGGGGTCAGGCGGCGTTCATGGTCTTGTGGGTATCGATCAGGTGTTGCACCACTCCCGGATCGGCCAGGGTTGAGATATCACCCAAGGCACCGTATTCGCCGGTGGCGATCTTGCGCAGGATACGACGCATGATTTTGCCCGAACGGGTTTTCGGCAGCCCCGGCGCCCACTGGATAACATCCGGCGAGGCGATCGGGCCGATTTCCTTGCGCACCCAGTTCCTCAATTCCAGACGCAGTGCTTCGCTCGGCTCTTCGCCACCGTTGAGGGTAACGTAGACATAAATGCCCTGGCCCTTGAGGTCATGAGGGACGCCGACCACAGCCGCTTCAGCGACTTTCGGGTGGGCGACCATGGCGCTTTCGATTTCAGCGGTGCCCATGCGGTGCCCGGAAACGTTAAGCACGTCATCCACACGCCCGGTGATCCAGTAGTAGCCATCTTCGTCACGGCGCGCGCCGTCGCCCGTGAAGTACATGCCACGGAAGGTCTTGAAATAGGTGTCGACGAAACGGTCGTGGTCGCCGAACAGCGTGCGAGCCTGACCCGGCCAGGAATCGAGAATCACCAGATTGCCTTCAGCAGCGCCTTCGATCAGGTTGCCCAGGTTATCCACAAGTGCTGGCACCACGCCGAAGAAAGGACGTGTCGCCGAACCGGGTTTGAGAGCGGTCGCGCCCGGCAATGGGCTGATCAGCACACCACCGGTTTCGGTTTGCCACCAGGTATCGACAATCGGGCAGCGCTCTTTGCCAACCGTTTTGTAGTACCAGTTCCAGGCTTCCGGATTGATCGGCTCGCCGACCGAACCCAGCAGACGCAGGCTCGAACCGTCTGCACCCTCTACAGCTTTCGTGCCTTCGGCCATCATGGCGCGAATCGCGGTCGGTGCGGTGTAGAGGATATTGACCTTGTGCTTGTCGATGATCTTCGACAAGCGGGTAATGTCCGGATAGTTAGGCACCCCTTCGAACAACAAGGTGGTAGCGCCGTTGGCCAGCGGACCATAGACGATGTAACTGTGACCGGTCACCCAGCCCACGTCCGCGGTGCACCAGTAGACTTCGCCCGGACGGTAGTCGAACACGCGCTCGTGAGTCATAGCGGCGTAAACCAGATAGCCGCCCGTGGTGTGCTGCACGCCCTTCGGCTTGCCGGTAGAGCCGGAGGTGTAAAGAATGAACAGCGCTTCTTCGGCGCCCATTTCTTTCGGTGCGCAATGGCTGGACGCGACCTTCATCAGGTCTTCGTACCAGATGTCGCGATGCTGGTGCCAGGCGATATCGCCGCCCGTGCGCTTGCAGACAATGATCTTCTGCACGCTGGCGGTTTCCGGGTTGGTCAGCGCAAGGTCGACGTTAGCCTTCAACGCTGTGCGCTTGCCACCACGCAGACCTTCGTCGGCGGTGATGATGATTTTCGATTTGCAATCGATGATCCGCCCGGCCAGCGCTTCGGGAGAGAAGCCACCGAACACCACCGAATGAATCGCGCCGATCCGGGTACAAGCCAACATGGCGACCACAGCTTCGGGGATCATCGGCATGTAGATAGTGACCACATCACCGCGGTGCACATCCTGGCCACGCAGGGCGTTGGCGAACTTGCAGACTTCTGCATGCAGCTCGCGGTAGGTGATGTTGCGATGCTCGGAAGGATCGTCCCCCTCCCAAATAATTGCGATCTGATCACCGCGCTCGGCCAGATGACGGTCCAGGCAGTTGTAGGAAACGTTCAACGTGCCGTCAGCGAACCATTTGATATCGACATGGTGATCGTCGAAGGAGGTCTGCTTGACCACGGTGAAGGGCTTGATCCAATCCAGACGCTGGGCTTGCTCGCGCCAGAAACCATCGGGGTTGACCACCGACTGCTGATACATGGCTTTGTAGGTCGCCTCATCGGTCAGCGTTGTGGCCGCAACCTCAGGACGAACGGGATATACGGAAGCCGCACTCATCTTTGTTACCTCGGTGGACAGTTGTTGTTTTATGGTCCAGTTGTATAGGTCCCACCCCGTTCAGACAATTCGACGATGGTCTTACCGGGTCAAAGGGGACCCAATACCATACGCCTTCAACCGCTCCCTGACAGCAGGTTCCGAGACTCGCGGCGATGAACACCGCTCAGGGCACTCACGACACCCTTTTGTTCCCTGCGATTGTTGCAGGTTTCATCAATAGTGTTTATCCGTTCTGTTCATATATAAAACCGCTAAAGCGGCCTAGAATCAACCTCGCCAACCGGCAAATGATTAACACGTAATCGCCCCCACAAAGGCCTGTTAATCCACTTGTAAACTTCGTGACACACCTGGCTTCACAAGAGCCAGGTTTCCCCTCACGACTGCAATAAGGAAGTGAGTCATGAAAGCTGCACTCTTGATATTGGCCATGAGTGGTTTTTGCGCCTCGGCCATAGCTGCTGAAACACCTGAAGCGGTAACAAACGCCAACCTACCGGTAGAGCAATACACTTACTCGATGCACCTGGATATCGCCAAAGTCATTTCGATGAGCACCATTCCCAACGTGTGTGAAGTGGTGCCTGCGCGCATGACTTACGAAGACTCCAAAGGAAAAGAGCATGTGCTTGAGTATCGCGTTTTGGGTAACGGTTGCATCGATGGCTGATCAGGCCGTCTCCGAAGCAAGCCAACGCCTCGTGGAGCCCTCCAGCGAGGCGTAACTTTTTTGAATTTCGCTATAGACGCTTGATTATTCAATCGAACACCTCAGCCCTTGTTCTTAATAGAACAACCCCCTCTTTCAGCGCATGTTCTTATACGCATTCATTCTTTAACCAATTCCACTATCGACCCGTTTTTTTCGAGACGTGCCGTTTAACATTTTTTCTGTTAACAACCTTTAAAGCATCCCCCTCGAAATGGACTCGGCGGGCGACAAAGCGTTCTGATCTTTCTCATTTTTGCCCACCTGATAATCGCGCAATTTGTTCGCAATCGTTGTATGCGAAACCCCCAACCGCTTACCTAATTGGCGACTGCTCGGGTGCTGCGAATAAAGCTGCTCCAGCACCGCCTTTTCGAATCGCCCGACAATCTCATCCAGCCCGCCCTCCAATGAAAAGTCGCCCAGCGGTTGGCGCACGCCGTAATCAGGCAGGCGAATATGTTCGGCTTTGACGATACCGCCCTCGCACAAGGAAACCGCCTGGAACAGCACGTTCTCCAGTTGCCGCACGTTGCCGGGCCAGTGGTAGTGGCTCAGACGCTCCATGGCGGCGGGGGCCAGTTTCGGTAAAGGGCAGCCAATCTGGCGACTGGCCTGGTCGAGGAAGTGATCCACCAGCGGCGGCAAGCCGTCCAGGCATTCGCGCAGTGGCGGGATATGCAGCGACAGCACGTTGAGCCGATGGTAAAGGTCCTGACGGAATTCGCCCTTGGCGCACAGTTCGGACAAATCGACCTGAGTGGCACAGATCACCCGCACATCCAGGTAAACCTCTTCGTCGCTGCCGACCCGACGGAAACAACCGTCCTGGAGAAAGCGCAGCAATTTCACCTGCAAGCGCGGGCTCATCTCGCCCACGCCATCGAGAAACAACGTGCCGCCTGCGGTCAGTTCAAGCAACCCAAGCTTGCCCTCGGCCCTCGCGCCTTCGAACGCACCAGGACCGTAGCCGAATAACTCGGTTTCAGCCATGGATTCCGGCAGCCCGGCGCAGTTGAGCGCCATCAACGGCGATTGCCCACGCGGGCTGGCCAGGTGGCAGGCGCGCGCCAGCAGCTCTTTGCCGGTGCCGGTCTCACCTTCGATCAGCAAGGGCGCGTCCAGCGGCGCCATGCGTCGGGCTTCACGAACCACGGCGGCCATGACTTTCGAGCTCTGGAAGATGCTGTCGAAGCCGCGCAATTCCTGTTTACGCACATGGTAGATACGCTCGCCAACCCGGTCTGCCCGATGCAAGGTCAATACAGCGCCTGCCATGGCTTCGCTGTCATCGTGTTCGGATTGCAACGGCGCGATATCGGCGAGAAACACATCACCCTTGACCTTGACCCGCAGCCCGTTGATCCGCGATTTGTTGGCGCGGACCAACTCCGGCAAGTCGAAATCTTCGGCGTAACGCGACAGCGGAATCCCTGGCACTTCATCGACACGCACGCCCAGCAGCTGCGCGGCCGCGCGGTTGGCCGCGACGATGGAACCGCCCATATCGATGGACAGCACCGGAAACTCCAGCGCCCCGAGTAGCGCGTTGAGCTCCATGTGCCGCCGCTCGCTAGGCATCAGCCCTACCCGCTTGACCCCAAACACCCCGGCAATCGCCTCGAACTTGGGACGCATGGTCTGAAACTGCAGATTGATCAGGTTCGGGCAATGCAGATAAATCGCGTTGCCATGCTCGCCCCCCACTTCACCGCGCGCCACGTTGATGCCGTATTCGACCAACAGATTAAGAATGTCGCGAAGGATGCCGATGCGGTTTTGGCAGTGCACTTTGATGCGCATGAACGGTTCGATCCTATTTGCCGGGCTGTTTTTTTGTGGTGTGCCTCAGTTAATCGTCACGATTATGTGACAGCCAGCGAACAAATCCCATCATCCCGGCTCAAGAATTACGGCGCTGCCGGCATTTCGTAAAGTTATCGTTACGAAATACGAGCTATTCTGTAGGAAACAGTCTATTCCACCTGCTGTCGAGACCGATCGTTTGAGTTATTTCTAGAGCCATAACCGCTCTAGATAAAAACAACGAATCCCACAGGAGAGCAGCATGTCGCATACGCAATACGTGGCTCGCGAGCCCGACGCGAACGGCTTTATCGACTACCCGCCTGCCGAGCATGCGGTGTGGAATACTCTGATCACCCGCCAATTGAAGGTGATCGAAGGCCGTGCCTGTCAGGAATACCTCGATGGCATCGAGCAGTTGGGTCTGCCCCATGACCGCATCCCGCAACTGGGCGAGGTCAACAAAGTGCTCGCGGCGGCCACTGGCTGGCAAGTCGCCCGCGTCCCGGCACTGATTCCCTTCCAGACCTTTTTCGAATTGCTGGCGAACAAACAGTTCCCGGTAGCGACCTTTATTCGCAGCGAAGAAGAGCTTGATTACCTGCAAGAGCCAGACATCTTTCACGAGATCTTCGGCCATTGCCCGTTGCTGACCAACCCGTGGTTTGCCGAATTCACCCACACCTACGGCAAGCTCGGCCTGAGCGCGACCAAGGAACAGCGGGTCTACCTGGCACGCCTGTATTGGATGACCATCGAGTTCGGCCTGGTGGACACGCCACAGGGCCGTCGGATCTACGGCGGCGGCATCCTCTCTTCTCCCAAAGAAACGGTTTACAGCCTGTCGTCCGCCCCTGAACATCAGGCGTTCGACCCGCTGGATGCGATGCGCACGCCGTATCGGATCGACATTCTGCAACCGCTGTATTTTGTCCTGCCGGACCTGAAACGGCTATTCGACCTGGCCCACGAAGACATCATGGGCATGGTCCAGCAAGGTATGCAGCTGGGCCTGCATGCACCCAAATTCCCACCGAAAACCAAAGCTGCCTGATCAGGAACCCTTTTATGAGCACTCTTAACCAAGCCCATTGCGAAGCCTGCCGCGCCGACGCCCCACACGTCAGCGATGAAGAATTGCCTGTTCTGATCAAGCAGATCCCGGACTGGAACATCGAAGTACGCGACAGCGCGATGCAGCTGGAAAAAGTCTTCCTGTTCAAGAATTTCAAGTTCGCGCTTGCGTTCACCAACGCTGTCGGCGAAATTGCCGAAGCCGAGGGCCATCACCCTGGCTTGCTCACCGAATGGGGCAAAGTGACCGTGACCTGGTGGAGCCACTCGATCAAAGGGCTGCACCGCAACGACTTCATTATGGCCGCGCGAACTGACGAAGTGGCCAAAGGCGCCGAGGGCCGCAAGTAATGCATTTCAACGACATCCAGCGAGTGCCTGGCGACCCGATTCTCGGGTTGATCGAGGCTTACGCGGTTGATCCGAACCCGAACAAATTCGACCTCGGCGTGGGCGTCTATAAAGACGCCTTGGGCCTGACGCCGATCCTGCGCTCGGTCAAGCTGGCCGAGCAGCGCCTGGTGGACAAGCAGACCACCAAAACCTACATCGGCGGTCATGGCCAGTCTCGCTTCGGCGCGCTGATCAGCGAGCTGGTGCTGGGCAAGGATTCGCCGTTGCTGGCAAGCCAGCGCGTCGGCGCGACCCAGGCCCCGGGCGGCACTGGCGCCTTGCGTTTGTGTGCTGACTTTATTGCTGACTGCCTGCCTGGGCGCGGCATCTGGCTGAGCGACCCGACCTGGCCGATCCATGAAACCATCTTTGCCGCAGCCGGGCTCAAGGTCAGTCACTACCCTTATGTGGGTAGCGATAACCGCCTGAATGTCGACGCCATGCTCGCCACCTTGAATCAGGTGCCCCATGGCGACGTCGTGCTGTTGCATGCCTGCTGCCATAACCCCACCGGCTTCGACTTGTCCAAGGATGATTGGCGGCATGTGTTGGACGTGGTGCGCAGCCGCAATCTGCTGCCATTGATCGATTTCGCGTATCAGGGTTTTGGCGACGGCCTGGAACAGGACGCCTGGGCAGTGCGGCTGTTCGCAGATGCATTGCCCGAGCTGCTGATCACCAGCTCCTGCTCGAAGAACTTCGGCCTCTACCGCGAACGCACTGGCGCCCTGCTGGTGTGCGCCAGCACTGCCGAGAAACTACTGGACGTGCGCAGCCAACTCTCCGCGACCGCGCGCAACCTGTGGTCGAATCCACCTGATCATGGTGCAGCCATCGTTGCCGAGATCCTCGGTGATCCCGAGCTGAAAAGCCTGTGGGTCGACGAAGTGGAAGAGATGCGCGGGCGCATTGCGCAACTGCGCGCCGGCTTGGTCGAGGCGTTGACACCGCTGGGTCTGGGTCAGCGTTTCGCCCATATCGGCGTGCAGCGCGGCATGTTCTCCTACACCGGCTTGAACGATGATCAAGTTGCGCGGCTGCGCCACGAACACAGCGTGTATCTGGTCAGCGCTGGCCGCGCCAACATCGCCGGTATCGACGCCTCGCGCCTCGACCTGCTGGCTCAGGCCATCGCCGCCGTTTGCTGAAACTGATCGCTTACTGCTTCGAGCATCGCGCCCTTAATGGGCGCGATAGCTTTCTGCTATCAGGGTTTTCCACCCATAGCAGGTTGTCGCTAAATGACCAATGGACGTTATAAAAAGTCTGTTTGCCATTTCCAGTGCTGTATCCTGCCCAAGCTTTTTTAAAGCACTGATCTTTCCAGCAACCTTCAATCAGATCTTGCGAGGAGCGACGACGATGCATGAAATCCCAAACTTCCCCTACCCAAGCCTGCATGAACCAGAGCAGACCACCACGGCCCAACAAGAGCGCGGCCAACAAGCCGAGTTGAAGGCCAGCACCAGCAAGCCCGAAGACAGACGTAGCGCCAAACGCCAAGACTGACGGCAACTATTCAGGCCGTATGCCAAACCAGTGTTCTGCGCCTGTTTCCATACGGTCTGTTATGCCCACTCAACGCCCCCTCCCCGGCTGCGCATTGCAGCGCGCACCTGAACAAAACAAGTGAAACTGCCATGACCGACCTCACCGACACCCAAGCCAGCGTCGTTATGGACACCACTGAGAAAATGATCGACATCTGGATCCGCCTCAGCCCGGAAAAACAGGCTGCATTGCTCAAGCGCTTCGGCACTCAGGAAAACGCGCTGGCAGCTCTTGTCACCACCCAACTGATCGCCCCCGCCAAAGACTGAACCTGTCCCGAGCCGCGTCCGCTTTACCCTTGAACCACCCCTCGATTGCCCCTGAAAAAAAGCCAGGAATATGAATTCCGACAGATGACATCGCCTGTTTTCCCGGACGAATTATTCTCTGTATTTACCGAGAGGGATGCTCGCAAGGGTTCACCATGGCAGGGACTGCCCCCAACTCCTACGGCCGTGTCGAGCGTTCAGCCGTCCTCTGCGCGAGGGCTGAATAATGTTCGATAAATGGGATTCTTACCTGAGAAACGCTCTGTTGGCCGAAGGCCTCAGACAAGCCTCGATCCATGACCTCAATGGCCAAGTGCTGGCTGCAACCCCTGAGTTCGCCATCACCCGCGAACAGGCGTTGTGCATCATCACCCACTTCAGACAAATCAAGACCGGCCCGCAAATCAGCCTCGGCATCGCCGATGAGCAATATCGGGTGCAGCGCTGTTATTCGACCTTTATCTACGGCCAGTGTGGGCGCAAGGGCTGTTTGATGGCCCTCACCCACGAGGCGCTGATCATCGCCATCCATGACGAAAAGATCCATTCGGCAGTCGCCGCGATCAAAGTTGCTCAGTTGATCGAGCGCACAACGGCAACGCCCGTAAGGAGCAACTCCTTAGCTGACCGGAACGACAGAAAATAACGCCTCACTTTTCAGTAGCAGCACGTCATAGAGCGTTTATTGCAGAGTTTTTTCATCACGCCCCACAGCATTGCTTCAACCGCCGCTATCATAGGCAGCCTTGAGCGCGCCTCAAGCTGAAACGTCTCTTGCAAAACACCTTGCGCATCACCCAATCCTGCCGCAACCGTGGACTTTTACCCATGCCAGACACCCAGCGCGACGACTTGCAACGACCTATGACGGTCACGCTGCAGGTCGTTTCTATCGTCCTGTTCACCTTTATCGGTTACCTGAACATCGGCATTCCGCTGGCCGTCTTGCCTGGCTACGTGCACAGCGACCTGGGATTTGGCGCCGTAGCCGCCGGCCTGGTGATCAGTGTGCAATACCTGGCCACCCTGCTCAGCCGTCCTTATTCGAGCCGCATTATCGATAACCGCGGCAGTAAAAAAGCCGTGTTGTACGGTTTGGCCGGTTGCGGACTCAGTGGCGTGTTCATGCTGATTTCGGCCTGGCTGCAAAGCCTGCCGATGCTTAGCCTGATTTGCCTGTTCGTCGGTCGACTGGTGTTGGGCAGCGCGGAAAGTCTGGTGGGGTCCGGCTCGATTGGCTGGGGGATCGGCCGGGTCGGCGCGCAAAACACCGCCAAAGTCATTTCCTGGAACGGCATCGCCAGTTATGGCGCACTGGCGATTGGCGCACCGCTGGGCGTGTTGCTGGTGCATCAGTTCGGTTTATGGAGCATGGGGGTAAGCATCATATTGCTGGCCGGCCTGGGTCTGGCGCTGGCCTGGCCCAAGCAGGCCGCGCCGATTGTCCATGGCGAGCGCCTGCCTTTTCTGCACGTGCTGGGCCGAGTGCTGCCGCACGGTACGGGACTGGCACTGGGCTCGATTGGTTTTGGCACCATCGCCACCTTCATCACCCTGTATTACGCCAGCCACAGCTGGTCGAACGCGGTGCTGTGCCTGAGCCTGTTCGGCGCCTGTTTTATCGGTGCACGCTTGCTGTTCGGCAACTTGATCAACCGTCTGGGCGGCTTTCGGGTGGCGATTGCCTGCCTGTCGGTGGAAAGCCTGGGCTTGCTGCTGTTATGGCTCGCACCCACCCCGGCCTTGGCTCTGGCGGGGGCCGCGCTCACCGGTTTCGGCTTCTCGCTGGTGTTCCCGGCGCTGGGTGTCGAGGCGGTGAATCTGGTGCCAGCCTCCAATCGTGGAGCAGCAGTGGGCGCGTATTCGCTGTTCATCGACCTGTCCCTTGGCATCACCGGGCCGGTCGCTGGCGCGATTGCTGCCGGCTTCGGCTTTGCCTCGATCTTCCTGTTCGCCGCCCTGGCGGCCATGACAGGGTTGGTGCTCAGCGTTTATCTGTACCGACAGGCCAGGCATATGCACGCACAGAGGACATGACATCGCTGTTCGCAGGCAAGCCTGCTCCCACAGTCTGACTAGAAATCCACCTTCCCGCGCCCGGCCTTGATGCTGCCGCGCTGGCTTTTGCTTTCCAGGCGACGCTTCTTCGAGCCCAGGGTCGGCTTGGTCGGGCGTCGTTTCTTTTCGACCTTGGCCGCGTTGATGATCAGTTCGCTCAGGCGTTCCAGCGCATCGGCACGGTTCTGTTCCTGAGTGCGATATTGCTGGGCCTTGATCACGATCACGCCGTCGCTGGTAATACGGCTGTCACGCAGCGCCAGCAAACGCTCCTTGTAGAACGGCGGCAAAGACGAGGCATTGATGTCGAAGCGCAGGTGCACCGCACTCGAGACCTTGTTGACGTTCTGCCCTCCGGCACCCTGGGCGCGGATGGCGGTCAACTCGATCTCGGCATCGGGCAGATGCACATTATTGGAAATCACCAGCATAAAAGCACTACACACAATCGAAGGCGCTCAGGATAACCGCTGAGGCTCGCCTTTGCTTGCCGCACAAAAAACCCGGCCTTATTTGTCCGGCTTTTCTTTGCCTGTTCCACGGGCTCAAATCGCCCAACAGCCCATTAACCAACTTGCCAAAATAAACCAAGTAGGTTAGTTTCGATCCATGGAGAAAAAAACACCTCACTGCAAGCTACCCCTTGTCAAAGCCTTGATCGAAGCCGGCAAGGTACGGTCAACCGGATCAGCGCTGGCTGGCGGAGCGGCGCTCGGCTTCGACTTTGAAGGCATTGTCGGCGTTGTCATGGCACTGGCCCCGGCAGACTTCTACAAGAGCATGACCACGCACGCCGACCATAAGATTTGGCAGGACGTGTACCGGCACACCAGCGTTGCCGGAGAGGTCTACCTAAAACTCACGGTCATTGATGATGTACTCATCGTGTCCTTCAAGGAGTTATGAACATGAAATGTCCATCGTGTGCAGCGGCTGAACTGGTGCATGACACCCGCGATATGCCATACACCTACAAAAATGAATCGACAGTGATTCCGTCCGTCACCGGCGACTATTGCCCGGCCTGCGGCGAGACCGTTCTTGATGTCGTCGAATCGACCCGAGTCAGCACGGCGATGCTGGCGTTCAACAAGCAGATAAACGCCTCCATTGTCGATCCGGGCTTTATCACCACGGTCCGTAAAAAACTCGCGCTCGACCAGCGTGAGGCGGCGGAGATTTTCGGCGGTGGCGTCAATGCGTTCTCGCGGTACGAGAATGGCAAGACCAAGCCGCCATTGGCGCTGGTGAAGCTGCTCAAGGTGCTTGATCGTCACCCCGAGTTGTTGAGCGAAGTCAGGATGGCATAAGCGCTTTTACCCGGTTGATACATCCCCCCAACCGGGTTTTGCTTGCCGCACAAAAAACCCGGCCTTGGTGAGGGCCGGGTTTTTCGTCACGCCACAGCCTTTATTTCAAGACCGAACTCGCCTGCCCCAGGTTGGCGGCAGCGCTGCGTTTGTTTTTCACGTTGTAGAAGACCCACATCACCAGCAACCAGACCGGAATCGCGTAGACCGACACCTGAATGCCCGGAATCAGCAACATGATGCCAAGGATAAACACCACAAAGGCCAGGCACAGATAGTTGCCGTACGGATACCACAGCGCCTTGAACAGTGGCGTCTGCTTCGTACGTAGCATGTGCTGACGGAATTTCAGGTGCGAGTAACTGATCATCGCCCAGTTGATCACCAGCGTGGCCACGACCAGCGACATCAGCAGTTCCAGCGCATTTTGCGGAACCAGGTAGTTGAGCACCACAGCAACGAAGGTCACCAGTGCCGAGACCGCGATCGCCCGAACCGGCACACCACGTTTATCAACCTGCGCCAGCGATTTGGGTGCATCGCCCTGCTCGGCCATGCCGACCAGCATGCGGCTGTTGCAGTAGGTGCCGCTGTTGTACACCGACAACGCTGCGGTCAGGACCACGAAGTTGAGGATGTGCGCCGCGGTGTTGCTGCCCAGCATTGAGAACACTTGCACGAAAGGGCTGCCGCTGTAGGCATCGCCGGACGCATTAAGGCTGGTGAGCAGGCTGTCCCATGGGGTCAACGACAACAGCACCACCAAAGCGCCGATGTAGAAAATCAGGATCCGGTAGATCACCTGATTGATCGCCTTGGGGATCACGGTTTTTGGCTGGTCGGCTTCGGCCGCAGTGAAACCGAGCATTTCCAGACCGCCGAAGGAAAACATGATGATCGCCAATGCCATCACCAGACCTTTGACGCCATTGGGGAAGAAGCCACCGTGTTCCCACAGGTTGCTGACCGCCGCTTGCGGGCCGCCATGGCCGCTGACCAGCAGGTAGCTACCCAGGGCGATCATGCCGACAATCGCCACCACCTTGATAATCGCGAACCAGAATTCCGCCTCACCGAACACTTTGACGTTGGCCAGGTTGATCGCATTGATCATCACGAAGAACACGGCTGCCGATGCCCAGGTCGGGATCTCCGGCCACCAGTAGTGCACGTATTTGCCGACGGCCGTCAGCTCCGACATCCCCACCAGGATGTACAGCACCCAGCAGTTCCAACCGGAAAGGAAGCCCGCAAAGCCGCCCCAGTATTTGTGAGCGAAGTGGCTGAAGGAACCGGCCACCGGCTCTTCGACGATCATTTCGCCGAGCTGGCGCATGATCATGAAGGCGATGAAACCGCAAATGGCGTAGCCGAGAATCATCGACGGGCCAGCAGATTTAAGCACGCCTGCCGAACCCAGGAACAAGCCTGTGCCAATGGCGCCACCCAGCGCGATCAGCTGGATATGACGATTTTTCAGGCCGCGTTTCAGCTCGCCCGAATGCGAGTTTTGTCCACTCATAGGAAAGGTCACCTGGTTATTCTTATCTGTGACGAAATCGAACCCGTTGCGCTCGTGACGCAACGGAGCTTAACAAGGCGTATGGCCCTGAGTTTGTTGGGTCCCCACCTGTGCACCGGTAGAACCAGGCAAGGCGCGATACCGCAGGAATGCGCGGGTACGCAGTTGAGCCACAGTTAAAACGCCGCGCATTGTACACCTGTGAGCCCGACCGGGCTCGCTGCAAACCTGTGCGTTCGGTCAGCTGCGTCGGTCAATCAATCGGCTGACAGCACGCCACGCTTGATCTGGTCTTCCTCGATGGATTCGAATAAGGCTTTGAAATTGCCCTCACCGAAACCTTGATTACCTTTGCGCTGGATGATTTCGAAGAAAATCGGACCAATCACTGTGTGAGTGAAAATCTGCAGCAGAATGCCGTCTTCGGTCGGCGATCCGTCGATCAGAATCTTCAGCTCTTGCAGGACTGCGGTGGGCTCACCATGGCCGGCAACCCGTTGATCGACCTTGGCGTAATAGGTATCGGGCGTCGACAAGAAGTCCACGCCGTTGGCCCGTAACTGGCGCACGGTGGCGTAGATGTCGTCGCTGGCCAGGGCAATATGCTGGATGCCTTCGCCATGGTATTCACGGATGAATTCTTCGATCTGCGATTTATCGTCGGCCGATTCATTGATCGGAATCCGAATCTTGCCACAAGGGGCGGTCATGGCCCTGGACACCAGCCCGGTGAGTTTGCCTTCGATATCGAAGTACCGGATTTCGCGGAAGTTGGCGATACGCTCATAGAAACCCGACCAGACATCCATCTGGCCGCGCTGAACGTTGTGCGTCAGGTGATCGATAAAACGCAAGCCGACGGCGTTGTCGGTGGCCGAACGACCTTCGATGAACTCGAAGTCCACGTCGTAGATACTCTTGTCGCCATAGCGATCGACCAGATACAGCAACGAGCCGCCGATACCCTCGACGCAGGGGATATTCAGCTCACCGAAGTTGGCGTGGCTGCCCACCAGTTTCGCGCCCTGGGACTCGACGTAGGCGGCGGCCTGACTGGCATTTTTGACCCTAAACGCCATGGCACAGGCGCTTGGCCCGTGCTTGAGACCGAACTCGTGCACATGGCCGACAGGGCTGCCATTGAGGACGAAATTGATGTCGTTCTGCTGGAACAGAAAGACTTCTTTGCTGCGGTGCTTGGCGGTTTCGGTAAACCCCATGGCGACGAACAATTCGCGCAGTTGCTGAATACCCTCGGCTGTCGGCGCGGTGTATTCAACGAACTCGAAACCATCAGTTCCAATCGGGTTGTGCTGCTCTATTTTTATCACGGCGTTCATTGCGCCTCCTTTGTTATGGGTACAGCGATTGGGTGCATCACACCCTTCCCGGTCGGGCGGAACAAGCTGCTGCTTCGGGCAAAACCTCGTCCGACACGACGCACCCGGCAGCTTTTCCTTACACTCCTGCACGCAGCTCTATTCCCGAGGTTTTCCGCGTCGAATATGTAACGTTTTATTTACGAGGCGGATCATAAAGTTTCCATCGCAAGTCGGTGGTGTCGAGGGTGAGTCAACGGCTGAAGTCGTTTTCTGCCGCCCATAAAAAAAGCGCCAACCTCTCGGTTGGCGCTTTTTTAGTGTCCGCTAGCTGAAAGCCGGACGATTACTGCGGCTTGCGACGACCAAAGCCAGGACGCTGGCCAGAGCCTGCCGGTGGACCATTACGCTTGCCCGAAGGCTTGTCGTTATCCACCAGAACAATGCCCGGACGCTGCTGCTTAGGCTTGTTCGGACGCTTGCTCACATCACTTGGACGCTCGGCCACTGGCGTGCCACGGCTGTCGGAACGACCGGCAGCAGGGCGCGGCGTGCGTGGAGAATCACCACGCGGTGCACGCGGAGACCGCTCGGCAGAATCACTGCGCGGGGTACGCGGAGCGCTGTCGCCGTCTTCACGCGGCTTGCGCGCTGGACGATCGGCACCTTCGCTACGACCACGCAACGGACGGTTGGTCTCGCCAGCAGCGCCGGAACGCCCGGTAGCAGGACGCGGACCACGGCTCGACGAATCCGAACGCGGTGCTGCAGGACGCTGATCGCGATTGCCTTCCGAGCGCGGACGATCACGCTCGCTGCCGGTCACTTGCGGTTGACGGTTCGCACGCTCGCCCGCCGGAGCCGGATTGGCCGGACGCAACGTACGCACGCGCTCGCCCTTGCCCAGTGGGCGGGACGATTGACGCTGCAAGCGTTCGAGTTTGTCTTTGGTCTTGGCATTCATCTGCGGCTGAGCGACAGGCGTCAGGCCGACTTCGGCGCTGAGGACGTCGACTTCGTACTGGCTCATTTCGCGCCAGCGGCCCATCGGCAGGTCGGAGTTGAGGAACACCGGACCGTAACGCACGCGCTTCAGACGGCTGACCACCAGACCCTGGGATTCCCACAGACGACGCACTTCGCGGTTACGGCCTTCCATCACCACGCAGTGATACCAGTGGTTGAAGCCTTCACCGCCCGGCGCTTGCTGGATGTCGGTGAAACGGGCCGGACCATCTTCCAGAAGCACGCCGTTCTTGAGGCGCAGCAGCATGTCGTCATCGACTTCGCCACGCACACGGACCGCGTATTCACGGTCCATCTCGAAAGACGGGTGCATCAGGCGGTTGGCCAGCTCACCATCAGTGGTGAACATCAGCAGGCCGGTGGTGTTGATGTCCAGACGACCGATGTTGACCCAACGGCCTTCTTTGGGGCGCGGCAGGCGATCGAACACCGTCGGGCGACCTTCAGGGTCGTCACGGGTGCAGATTTCACCGTCCGGTTTGTTGTACATGATGACGCGGCGGACCGTTTCGGCCGCTTCTTCGCGCTTGATCACACGACCATCGACGCTGATGGCATCGTGCAGATCGACGCGTTGACCGAGGGTCGCGTCTTTGCCATTGACCTTGATCCGGCCTTGGCTGATCCAGGCTTCTACGTCACGGCGAGAACCTACGCCAATGCGCGCCAGAACCTTTTGCAGTTTTTCGCCTGCTGGGCCAACTTCCTGGCTGTCTTGCTTGTCTTGTTCACTCATCTGGGCACCTCCCGGTGTGTCGATTTAAAGCTGATGGCGAGGATGAATCGCCAAAAGGTCGCGAATGATACGCTCAAGGCGCTTGCTGCGCATCAGAGACTAGTGCAAAAGCAGCGCCTCACTTCTTTTTCCGCCGACCGGTGGCTGCGTTTGTCGGCCTTATCGAACGTGCAGACGCTGATGCAGTGGGCTTTGGGCAACTCATGGGGGATGGCCCTGGTGTATGCAATCCCTGTAGGAGCTGCCGAAGGCTGCGATAAAATCGGCACGATTTTCAGCGACCTCAAAAACACGGCTGCTTCGCAGCCAATCGCAGCCTTCGGCAGCTCCTACAGGGGATCAGTGCCCTTATCTTCCTCAGGCTCATCCACATCTTCCTGCCGCAACAAATCATCAAAGTCAGTCTTCAGACCCAACTCCATCGAATCCAGCTCGACCAGCAAACTACGGAAGCTGGTTTCATCCCGCGGTGGCTCCGGTTCGGCGTCCGGGTCGAGGCTGGCGTCGGCCAGGGCTTGCAAGCTGGCGGGTACGGGGGCGTCATCGAAATCGAGAATCGGTTCCGGCTCCAGTTCACGCAGATCCGCCAATGGAGGCAGGTCGTCGAGGTTCTTCAGGTTGAAGTGATCGAGAAACGCCTTGGTGGTGGCGAACATCGCCGGTTTGCCGGGCACGTCACGGTAACCGACGACTCTGATCCACTCGCGCTCCAACAGGGTTTTGACGATATGGCTGTTGACCGCCACGCCGCGCACATCCTCGATCTCGCCCCGAGTGATCGGCTGGCGATAGGCGATCAACGCCATGGTTTCCAGCATCGCCCGGGAATAACGCTGCGGCCGTTCTTCCCACAACCGCCCGACCCACGGCGCAAACCGTTCGCGGATCTGCAAGCGATACCCGGAGGCGACTTCCTTGAGTTCGAAGGCGCGACCTTCGCAAGACTTGCCCAGCAATTGCAGGGCTTTCTTGAACACAGGTGGCTCGGGACGTTCGCCCTCCTCGAACAATTCGAACAGGCGTTCCAGCGATTGCGGTTTACCCGAAGCCAACAGGAAGGCTTCGAGCAGGGGTGCCAGCTCGCGCGGCTCGTTCAAATTCATTTTTTTTGACTCTTTATTTGGCTCGGGGCGCTTTATCAGGCTCGCGGCGTTTCAATCGTGCGCGTCTTTTATTCGGCTCTCGCCCGGACATGAATCGCCGCAAAGGGCTCGTTCTGCACCAGTTCGACCAAGGATTCCTTGACCAGCTCCAGAATCGCCATAAATGTCACCACCACGCCGAGGCGCCCTTCTTCTGCCGTAAACAGCTCTGAGAACGGCACGAAGCCACCGCCCTTGAGGCGTTCAAGCACATCGCTCATGCGCTCACGGGTCGACAGCGCTTCACGACTGACCTGATGGCTTTCGAACATATCGCCCCGATGCAAGACTTCAGCCATGGACATCAACAGCTCTTCGAGACTGACATCCGGCAGCAGCCGACGCGCCCGTGCTTCGGGGGCGTCCAGTCTGGGCACAACCACATCGCGCCCGACCCGACTCAGTCCATCGATGCCTTCGGCCGCGGCCTTGAAGCGTTCGTATTCTTGCAGACGCCGGATCAACTCGGCGCGCGGATCGTCTTCTTCCTGTTCGATCTCCGCCGAACGCGGCAGCAGCATCCGCGATTTGATCTCGGCGAGCATGGCCGCCATCACCAGATACTCAGCCGCCAGTTCCAGACGCACGGTTTTCATCAGCTCGACGTAGCCCATGTACTGACGGGTGATTTCCGCCACTGGAATGTCGAGGATGTTGATGTTCTGTTTGCGAATCAGGTACAGCAGCAAGTCCAGAGGACCTTCGAACGCTTCGAGGAAGACTTCCAGCGCATCCGGCGGGATGTACAAATCCAGCGGCATCTGCATGACCGCCTGGCCATAGACCATGGCGAATGGCAACTCCTGCTGAGCGTCCGCCTGGCTGTCGACCGTCTCTACCATGGTCATCTAGGCTTCGACGCCGAACGGTCGCGGATCGCCGCAACCTACCCGTATCACTTGCGCCTCGCCATCGGCCAGATTGATCACGGTGGAGGCCGCGATGCCGCCGATGCCGCCGTCGATGATCAGATCGACCTGATGCTCCAGCACCTGACGCATTTCGTATGGGTCGCTCATGGGTATGGTTTCGCCTGGCATGATCAGGCTCACGCTCATCAGCGGCTCGCCGAGTTCCTCAAGCAACGCCTGAGCGATGGGGTGGCTGGGCACCCGCAGGCCGATGGTCCGGCGCTTGGGGTGCAGGATCAGCCGCGGCACTTCACGCGTCGCATTGAGAATAAAGGTGTAAGGCCCCGGCGTGTAGGTCTTGAGCGCACGGAACGCACCGGTGTCGACCTTGGCATAGGTCCCCAGCTGCGACAGGTCGCAACACATCAGGGTGAAGTTGTGCTTGTCATCCAGCTGGCGCAAGCGGCGGATACGCTCGATAGCGTTCTTATCGCCGATCTGGCAGCCCAGGGCGTAGGACGAATCCGTGGGATACACCACCAGACCACCGGCCCTGATGATCTCCGCCGCCTGTTTAATCAGGCGCGCCTGCGGGTTTTCCGGGTGGACCTGGAAAAATTGACTCACTGTATCTTCCTGTTCAGACGGCAGTAGGCTGATCATGTTTGAATCGACACCAAAGCGGCGGAAGATCCTCCGGTAACGGGCGATAAACGCCAATCTCGGACCAGGCGCCAGGGGCATGAAAGTCACTGCCGGCAGTTACCAGCAGACCGAACTCGCGAGCCAGGATAGCCAGGCTGCCCACCTGCTCGGCAGGTTGCAGACCATTGACCACCTCGATAGCGTGGCCGCCGGCTTGAATATAGTCGGCGATCAGCTTACGACGTTTACTGCGGGTGAAATCATAGTGCCAAGGGTGCGCCAGACTGACCCAGGCCCCGGCTTCGCGTAAGGTCGCGACAGTTTCTTCCAGGGTTGGCCAATGCTGTTTGACGTCGCCAAGCTTGCCAGCACCCAGCCATTTACGGAATGCCTCGGCGCGATCTTTGACAAAACCTGCACGCACCATGAAGTCAGCGAAGTGCGGTCGCGCCGGAGCATTACCGCTGTCACCCAGCTCTTGCTGGACCGCGCGGGCACCTTCCAGAGCACCCGGCATACCTTTGATCGCCAATTTTCGACTTATTTCTTCGGCGCGCAACCAGCGCCCATGGTGCAATCGTTCGATGGCATCGACCAATGCAGGGGCTTTTACGTCGAAACCGTAGCCCAGAACGTGGATGGTTGCCCCACCCCAGGTGCAGGATAATTCCACCCCATTGACCAGTTGCATATCCAGCGCAAGCGCCGCCGTACGGGCCTCTTCGAGGCCTTCGAGGGTATCGTGATCGGTCAGGGCGAGGACCCTCACACCGTTTTCATGAGCACGCGCAACGAGGACCGCAGGCGCGAGGGCGCCATCGGAAGCGGTGCTGTGGCAGTGCAAGTCAACATTCATAGGTGGCGCTTTCGCTGTCATTGATGTTTGTTATTATGCCCGTCACATCCTGCTTCTGGCTGCCATTGTGAAACAATTCATCGACTTCATCCCGCTGCTCCTGTTTTTCATCGTTTACAAGATCGAACCTCGTGCCGTCGACATTCTGGGTCACAGCTTCATGGTAGGCGGAATTTTCAGCGCCACCGCGATGTTGATCCTAAGTTCAGTGGTGGTTTACGGCATTTTGTTCATTACCCAGCGCAAACTGGAAAAAAGCCAATTGCTGACCCTGATCGCCTGCCTGGTGTTCGGCAGCCTGACCCTGGCCTTCCATAGCGAAGCCGTCCTTAAATGGAAGGCGCCGGTGGTCAACTGGGTGTTCGCCCTGGCTTTCGCCGGCAGTCACTTCATCGGTGATCGCCCGTTGATCCAACGCATCATGGGCCACGCATTGTCCTTGCCACAGGCGATCTGGACCCGACTGAACATCGCCTGGATCATCTTTTTCCTGTTCTGCGGAGCGGCCAATCTGTATGTGGCCTTCACTTATCAGGATTACTGGGTGGACTTCAAAGTCTTCGGCAGCCTGGGCATGACCCTGCTGTTTCTGGTCGGCCAAGGGATATTCCTTGCCCGCCACCTGCACGACGCTGAAACATCCACTCCCAAACCCAAGGACTGACCATGCTCTACGCAATCATTGCTACAGACGTCGCCAATTCGCTGGAAAAACGCCTGGCTGCGCGGCCTGCACATCTTGAGCGCCTGGTCGTACTCAAGGATCAAGGCCGGATCGTGCTGGCAGGGCCGAACCCCGCCATCGACAGCAATGACCCAGGCGCGGCGGGTTTCACTGGCAGCCTGATCGTGGCCGAGTTCGAGTCCTTGGGCGCAGCCCAGGCCTGGGCCGATGCCGATCCGTACATCGAAGCTGGCGTGTACGCCAACGTGCTGGTCAAGCCGTTCAAACAAGTTCTGCCGTAACCGGCTTGTGCAGGCGCCGCGGTCAATCACCGCGGCACTGGCAGCTTGCCCTCTTCGCGTGCTCACTATTCTCGTCAACCTGCCGACAACATGCTGAATACTCAATAAAAATATAGGAGTTCAGATGCGTTCAGGTCCGTTGTGTCTGCTGTTGGCTGTATTGACCATTGGGCTCAGCGCCCAGGCCGAAGAGTCATCAGGCTCTGGTAGCTCTACGCCGTTATCGCTGAGTGCCAGTAGCCAGATCACCGAATTGCAACAGCGCCTCAAAGAAAGCGAGCGCCAACGCGAAGAGCTGAGTAAACAAGTGCAGGGAGGCGACACCGAACGCGAGAGCGCGCAACTGAGTCGCTTGCGTCAAGAGAACCAACGCCTCAAGTTGCAACTCAAAGAAGCGCAGTCTATCTCGCCTCAGCGCATGTTGACGGAGCAGCAACAATGGTTCGTCGTGGGCGGTGGCGTTGCGATGATTGCCCTTCTCTGCGGTATCTTTGCCAGTAGCTGGCGTCGACAACGTCGGCAGTGGCTAAATTGAGTGAGTCATGAGCGAACTGTTATTAATTGATGATGATGAGGAGCTCTGCGAGCTTCTGAGCAGTTGGCTGAGCCAGGAAGGCTTTCAGGTGCAGTCTTGCCACGATGGCAGCAGCGCCCGGCGCGCATTGGCGCAATCGCCTCCCGCCGCCGTGGTGCTGGATGTAATGCTGCCTGATGGCAGCGGCCTGGAGCTGCTCAAGCAGCTGCGCACCGATCACCCTGATCTGCCGGTGTTGATGCTGTCGGCACGCGGCGAACCCCTGGACCGGATTCTCGGCCTGGAACTGGGCGCCGACGATTACCTGGCCAAACCCTGCGACCCTCGGGAATTGACCGCTCGGCTGCGGGCGGTCCTGCGTCGCAGCCATCCAACGGCGGTGTCCAGCCAGCTCGAACTGGGCGATTTATGCTTCAGCCCGGTGCGCGGCGTGGTGATTGTCGACGAGCATGAGTTCACCTTGACCGTCTCCGAAAGCCGCCTGCTCGAAGCCCTGCTGCGCCAACCCGGCGAACCGCTGGACAAACAAGAGCTGGCGCAACTGGCCTTGGGTCGCAAATTGACGCTCTACGACCGCAGCCTGGACATGCACGTCAGCAACCTGCGCAAGAAAATCGGCCCTCACCCAGACGGTCGTCCGCGGATCGTCGCCCTGCGCAGTCGCGGTTATTACTACAGTGTTTGAGTGGGCGCATGGATCGACTGTAGGAGCTGCCGCAGGCTGCGATGAGGCCGGTAGGCCTTCAAACCGGTCCCGTCGGACGCGCCCCCGGGGCGATCGCAGCCTGCGGCAGCGCCTACAAGTGTTCTGCCTCTTTACTCAAGCTTTACTGTCACCTGACCGCTATTGACCTTTATCTCCGTACACTAGTCTCAACCGGTAACGAACCGGATTCGAGATAAGGAGATACACCATGCGTAAGACTTTAATCGCCCTGATGCTCGCTGCTGCGCTGCCTACCGTCGCGATGGCCATGCCACCAGAAGAAGGCATGGGTCACGGGGGTTCTGAGATGCATCACCATAGCCCATATAGCCAGCTGAACCTGACCAAAGAGCAACGTCAACAGATCGGCAAACTGATGTTTGAGCAAAAGCGTAGCCGTGAGGAAATCGTTCAGCGCTATCTGCAAATGCTGCCGCCAGCGGCCCAGAAAAACCTGAAGGACGAGCTCGAAGCCAAACACCTGAAAGCTCAGAGCGACGTTCGCGCCCTGCTCAAACCCGATCAGCAAAAGCAGTTCGACGTGATACAGGAAAAAGAGGCCAAACGTCGCGCCGAGCATGCCGAGTTCCAGACCTGGAAAGCCCAAAAGGACCAGCCAGCTCAACCTGCTCAGCCGGCCCAATAACGGCGAGCCTGCCCCTTACCCGCCCGACACGCTGATGTGTGTCGGGCTTTTATCGTTTGAGGTATTCACGTGCGTTCATTGTTCTGGCGAGTTCTGGCCAGTTTCTGGTTAGCCATCGCCCTGGTCGCGGGCCTGTCGATTTTGCTCGGACATATGCTCAATCAGGACGCCTGGATCCTCAGCCGCCATCCAGGCCTGGCCAATCTGGCGCAGGACTGGACCGAACTCTACGAAGATAAGGGTGAAGACGCCTCACAGGAATACCTGCAACAGCGCAAACGGCGCTATCACATTGACGTCCAGGTGCTCAACGAAAGCGGCGAGCCCTTGGTGCGCGGCACCTTTCCGCCCCGCGCGGCGGCGCTTGAAGCGCGCCAACACAACGACCCAAGCCAATTACCATGGCGTCGTCTGACCACCGAGTACACCAGCCCGAAATCGGGCGAAACCTATTTGCTGATCTACCGAATTCCACACCCGGAGCTGAATGCCTGGCATCGGGAAAGTCTGATTTGGCCCCTCAGTGCCCTTGGCATTGCCTTGGTGGTGCTGACGTTATTCAGTCTGCTGGTGACGCTGTCCATCACCCGCCCGCTCAGCCGCTTGCGCGGTGCCGTGCATGACCTGGGGCAAACCACTTATCAACAGAACAGTCTGGCGCAGCTATCCAACCGGCGTGACGAGTTCGGCGTGCTGGCCACTGATTTCAACCGCATGGGTGCGCGCCTGCAAAGCCTGATTGGCAGCCAGCGTCAGCTACTGCGCGATGTGTCCCACGAACTGCGTTCACCGCTGGCGCGGCTGCGTATCGCGTTGGCGTTGGCCGAACGAGCCGAACCCGCTGAACGCGAAAAGCTGTGGCCGCGCCTGGCCCGCGAATGTGACCGGCTGGAAGCGTTGATCAGCGAGATTCTCGTGCTGGCCCGCCTGGACGCGGATTTTGGCAGCGCCGAGCCCGTGGATCTGAACGCGATGCTGCATCATTTACAAGCTG
This sequence comes from Pseudomonas sp. ASL3, assembly GCF_056680425.1. NCBI lineage: Bacteria > Pseudomonadati > Pseudomonadota > Gammaproteobacteria > Pseudomonadales > Pseudomonadaceae > Pseudomonas > Pseudomonas sp. ASL3. The sequence goes on from NZ_CM155281.1 coordinate 3,754,095, forward strand.
ACGCTCAGCTCGGCGCCGCCGAACAGCAGGTACGGGTCGAGGTACACGACGATATCGACCTGCAAGGCTGGCCAGACATGCTCGAGCGGGCGCTGGACAATCTGCTGCGCAATGCCCTGCGCTTCAATCCGGCCGGGCAAACCATCGACTTTCAGGCACAACGCGAGGGTGATCGATTGCTCATCCGGGTGCGTGACCATGGCCCCGGCGTGGCACCCGAACATCTGCCGCAGTTAGGCGAGCCCTTCTACCGCGCGCCCGGCCAGACTACACCGGGCTACGGCCTGGGCCTGGCGATCGCCAAACGCGCCGCGGAACGCCACGGCGGCAACCTGACCCTGGGAAATCATCCAGAGGGTGGCTTCGTCGCCAGTATGGATTTGCCGTTGGAGCCGATAATCCCCAGCGTTTGAATTGACCTCTTCGCGAATGAATTGGCTCCCACAGTCAGATCTACTGTAGGAGCTGACTTGTCTGCGATCGGCTGCGAAGCAGTCGCAAAATGGCTGAATTCACCGCATGAAGGTCCTCCGGCCCTTATCGCAGACAAGTCAGCTCCTACAGTCGACCGAGTTTGCTGCGCGACAGCGCGACATTGAAGACGGGGCGGGATCTCCTACAGATTTTTATGCCAACTCAGCCCTGCCACTCACTGACAAAATCAGCCGTGTTCAGCTTAGGCGCAGTGCGCGGCTCGTGTTGCGGGGTGCCCAGGTAGAGGAAAGCGACGACCTCTTCGTTCGCTGCCAGCCCCAGACCTTTGGCGACATGGGCCGAGTACGACAACTCACCCGTGCGCCAAACGGCACCGACACCCTGTGCAAACGCCGCGATCAATATCGCGTGGGCGGCGCAACCGGCGGCGATCCGCTGCTCTTGCTTCGGCACTTTGAAATGGTCCTGCAATTTGGCGATCACCACCACGACCAAGGGTGCGCGCATCGGCCCCAGACGCGCCTTGTCCAACATTTGCGGTGTCGCCTCGGTGTCGCTGAATTGCAGCGCCTGCACCAGCAACTCACCCATCCCCTCGCGGGCCGCGCCTTCGACAGTCAGGAACCGGAATGGCCGCAACTGACCATGATCGGGCGCACGCAGGGCTGCACCGAACAGTATTTCCCGTTGCGCCGCGTTGGGTGCAGGGTCGATCAACCGTGGTACCGATACCCGGTTGAGCAAAGCGTCGAGCGCCTCCATCGGGCTGTCTCCTCTAAAAATGGTCGGCCATTCTAGGATGTGTTCGCCATCAATAACGAGAGCGCCGACCATTTAATTACATCCGCGCGCGGTATTCCCCCGGCGTTTCATCGAACCAGCGGCGGAAGGCGCGGAAGAAGTTGCTGGGGTCGGCAAACCCCAGCAGATAGGCAATTTCCAGCAAGGTCATCTGCGGCTGCGCCAGGTATTGCTCGGCCAGCTCACGGCGGGTGTCGTCGAGCAGTGTCTGGAAACTGGTGCCCTCATCCTGCAAACGTCGCTGCAAGGTGCGCTGGGACAGGTGCAGGGTTTGCGCGACCATCTCACGCTTGGGTTCGCCCTGAGGCAGTAACCGGCACAACACCTGACGTGCCTGATGGGTCACGCGGCTTCCCGAGAAGCGCGCCAGGTATTCCCCGGCAAAACGATCGTGCAACTGCGCCATGGCTTCATTGGCAGTCGGCAGCGGTGCCTCCATATCAGCCCGCTCGAACACCAACGCGTCATACGGCGCGTTGAACGTCATCGGTGCATGAAAGGCTTTCTTGTAGGGTTCCAGATCCCTGGGCTGGTCGCCCTGGATCAACACCTGCCGCGGCTGCAAGGGCCTGCCGGTCAACCAGCCACAGAAGGTCAGAGCCGAAGCCAGTGAAGCTTCGGCGCTTTGCCGGGTCGGTGGCAGATGATCGCCATGCACAGTCAGGATCAGCGCGTAGCCTTCAGGCAACAGACGAAAACTCAAGTCGGCGCTTTCGGCGATGATCCGCTGATAACGCACCAGCCGCATGAAGCCTTCCTTGAGGGTCTGGCTGGACATCAGCGCATAACCTGCAACATTGAAAGACGCCGGGCGCACGACCTTGGCCATGTTCAAACCAATCGCGGGATTGCCCGAAATCTCCACCGCACGCTGCCACAGACGCGTCATGCAATCCTGTGGGAAGCGCGCATCGGGATTGTCCAGATCGGCATAATCAAGCCCCAGCTCCTTGAATAACGAGCGGCAGTCCAGGCCGTCCATTTCCAATGACTTGACGATCCCCATCGCCCAACTTGCAGAAGTCGTTCTTTCGCTCATGGCGTTTTCTTAATCAGGATAAGCCGCGTCCAGCCGCTACTGGCCCAAGAATACTATCCTGGCGCTTAATGTCACTGGCTGTATTTGCAGGGCGCTTTAGACTGAGTTCATAGAAACCGGATTCATGGAATAAAAAACCAAGGGTGCCAAATGTGAACAACATCAAGTCATTCACGCGCTTCGCTGACTTTTACCCCTATTACTTGCTGGAGCACAGCAACAGCACCTGTCGCCGCTTACATTTCATCGGCACCAGCCTGGTGATCTTTATAGCGGCTTTAGCGGTGGGCGGCGCCCATTGGCCGCTGCTATGGGCCGTTCCCGTCGCCGGGTACGGCTTTGCCTGGGTCGGGCACTTCTTTTTCGAGAAGAATCGCCCCGCCACGTTCAAGCATCCGTTTTATAGCCTGTTGGGCGATTTCGTCATGTACCGCGACATGTTGGTAGGCAAGGTACCCTTTTAGAAAATCTCCGTTCTAGACGACGCACGGCGCGCTGGGTCAGTAAGCCGTCTTTTACGGCCACTGCCCCAAATCCTGTAAGGCATAGACTGGACCGGTCCCTAAACAATCTAAACAATAAAGACAGGACCGTGTATGAACAGCCAAGCCCGTTTCACCCATATGAAAGATGGTACTCAGGAAGACTGGGCGCTCATTGCCCAAGACTTCAGCGCCTATGCCAAGCAGTTGCCGGGACGGATTCTGACCCATCTGCGACTGCTCGACGGTGACTTCGGCGGCTTTCCCGTAGATCGCCTGACCCACTCCCTGCAAACCGCCACGCGTGCCTATCACGACGGTCGCGACGAGGAATATATCGTCTGCGCCCTGCTCCACGACATCGGCGACACCTTGGGTTCGTATAACCACGCGGATATCGCGGCGGCCATCCTCAAGCCTTTCGTCAGCGCGGAAAACCTGTGGATGGTGGAGAAACACGGAATCTTTCAGGGCTACTACTTCTTCCATCACCTGGGTATGGACCGGCTGCTGCGTGAGCAATTCCAGGAGCATCCGCAGTATCTGCAGACCATCGAGTTCTGCGCCAAGTACGATGCCGCCGCGTTCGATCCGGCCTACAACACCCTGCCGCTGAGCTTCTTCGAGCCCATGCTGGAGCGGATTTTCGCCCACCCGAAAAGCTCCATTTATAAAGACGCCATCGAGCAGAATTATTCGATGGCTTGATGGCTCGCGCCAAGGACAGGTTCGCTGACCCCGACCTGTTCTTTCTCAACCTGGCGCTGCGCCTCGCGTAGATGAGCATCGGCCAGCCGGAACAGTTCGATCGAGCCATCCCAATGCTCGATCAGTGCGGTACAGGATTCGACCCAATCGCCGCAATTGAGGTATTCCACCTCGCCAACCTTGCGAATTTCGGCGTGGTGGATATGCCCGCAGACCACCCCGTCAAAGCCACGTTTCACGCATTCGTGAGCAATAGCCTCTTCAAAGTCGCTGATGAAACTGACCGCTGTTTTAACCTTGTGCTTGAGGTACGCAGACAGTGACCAATAGCCGTAGCCATAGCGCGCACGCCAATGGTTCAGCCAACGATTGAGGGTCAAGGTGAACTCGTAGGCCGAATCGCCAAGAAAGGCCAGCCAACGGTGATAGCGAGTAATCACATCGAACTGATCGCCATGCACCACCAGCAGACGCCGACCGTCGGCGGTGACGTGTTCGGCCTCGTCCACCAGATGGATATTGCCCAGGATCAGCTTCGAGTACCGCCGCAGGAACTCATCGTGGTTGCCGGTGATATAGATCACTTCGGTGCCGCGCTTGCTCATGGTCAGCAGGCGACGGATCACATTGGTGTGCGCCTGGGGCCAGTACATGCCACTGCGCAGTTTCCAGCCATCGATGATGTCGCCAACCAGATACACCTTATCGACGTGATACTGCTTGAGGAAACTCGACAGATGTTCGGCCTGGCAATCACGCGTCCCCAGATGTACATCAGAAATCCACAGCGTTCGCACGCGTTGTTTGCGGCTGGGTTTAGCGAGCTGAGCACTGCTCATGGACAACCTCCGGCAGGGTTTTGACGAGCTTGCCCGGGTCTGGTTAATCGAGCATGACATCGGTGTGGCGATTTGGTGACAAGACATGAAAGGTCACACAAACCCACAGGCGGCGTCGGTGTAGACTGCTCCAAACGTTTAAGGAGGCTGCGATGAGTTCGATTCTCTCCCTGCGCCATTACAGCCACGACCTGATATCCCACTGTCACGACCACCCGCAATTGGTGTTTGGCCTGTCCGGACAATTGGATTTCGAGGTGGATGGGCGTGGCAGCCAAGTGTCGCGACAGCATCTGGTGGTGATCCCCAGCGGGGCCCATCACGCCTGCGGCAGTCTGCTGGGCAGCGATTGTCTGGTGCTCGATGTACCGGACCAGGACTGGCTCGGGCAAACTCTTGGCGCTCATGCTGATGCCAGTCGACGTTTGCTCGACAATCCGGGCCGGCTGCAGCTCAATACACCCCAGAGCCAACTGGTGAGCTGGCTGGCCGCCAGCCCGGTCAGCGACCCGTTGATCGCTCAACAAGGCGCGATCCTGCTGCTGGCCAGTCTCAATACCACGACTCCAGCCCCGGTCATGCGGCGTCTACCGATGGCGGCGCTGGACGCGCATATCGACCGATATGCGGCTTATCCGCTACAAGTGGCTGACCTGGCGCATCTGACCGGGTTATCCACAGCCCGCCTGCATGCGCGGTTCCTCGCCGAGTGCGGGCAAACGCCGATGGATTACATCCGTGATCGACGCCTGCAACTGGCCCTGAGCCTGCTGCGCGAAACCTCGCTGGCCATCGGCGAAGTCGCCAGCCGTGTCGGTTATAGCTCGCAAAGCGCGTTCAGCGCAGCGATGTTGCGTTCATTCGGCGCAACACCCCGCACGCTGCGCCGCGAGTCTGGCGACAAATAACGCAAGAACCGCGACAGACAGCGGTCAGACAGGCGCTCTACACTTCGCTGACTTTTCCCGCGCTGTAAAAGCCTGACTGATAAGGACTGCAATGAACCACCGCTCCGCCCTTGGCGCTCTGCATATTGGTGCACTGATGTTCGGCCTGACCGGAGTGTTCGGTAAACTGGCCGCCGCCTCGCCGTCGATCATCGTGTTTGGCCGTGCGGCCTTTGCAGTGATCGCCCTGGCCTTTTTCGCCCGTTTCGCCAGCAACACCGCCTGGCAATCGCTGCGCGGCAGTGATTGGCGCCGACTGATTCTGGGGGGGTTGCTGCTGGCCGGGCACTGGGTGAGTTTTTTCATCGCCGTGAAAGTCGCCGGCGTGGCCGTAGCGACCCTGGGTTTTGCCAGCTTCCCTGCCTTTACCGTGATCCTCGAAGGGCTGATCTTCCGCGAGCGGATTCGCAGCAATGAAATCATCCTGGTGCTGCTGGTCAGCGTCGGGCTGGTGTTGGTCACCCCGGACTTCGACCTCGCCAGCCAGGCCACCAGCGGCCTGCTGTGGGCGGTATTGTCCGGCTTGCTGTTCTCGCTGTTGTCACTGACCAATCGTGCCAGCTCCGGGCGAATACCGGCCGTGCAAGCGGCGCTGTGTCAGAACGTGGTGGTCGCAGCGTGCCTGTTGCCAGCGGCAGCGCCGGCGTTGGGCAGCGTGGCGACCATTGATTGGCTGTGGATCGGCCTGCTCGGGGTGTTCTGTACTGGCGTGGCGCATAGCCTGTTCGTCGCCAGCCTGGCGGTGATCAAGGCACGCACCGCTGCGGTGGTGTTTGCCCTTGAGCCGGTGTACGGCATTACCTTCGCCTGGTTGCTGTTCGCCGAACAACCCACGATGCGCATGTTGCTGGGCGGTGCGTTGATCGTCGTCGCTATCGTAGTCTCGAGCCGACTGGGCGCTAAAACGGTCAAGCCAAAAACCTCCGCCGCTTCAGCGCACTGAATGCTTACGCCGTCGGGCGATCGTTATGCCCAAGGTCGCGCTGCGGGTCGATCTGGTCACGCACCCGTTGCTTGAGTACCTTGGCTTCCGGGAAACCGCCATCGGCCTTACGCTCCCAGATCTGCACGCCATCGCAGGTGATGCGAAACGCCCCGCCGGTGGCCGGCTCCAGGGAAACCTTGCCCAGATCGTCGGAAAACGTACTGAGCAACTCTTGAGCGAGCCAGGCTGCGCGCAATAGCCACTGACATTGCGTGCAGTAGGTGATGACAATTTCAGGTTTGGTAACAGGCAGCATTTAACTGATCCCCGCCAACAAATCCCTGGCCGTCCGCTGGTGGCCTTCATCGGCTTCCTTCATGACTTCCAGCAGCAGCTCACGCGCGTTATCCAGCTCGCCTTCATCAATCAGCACCTGAGCCTGGTTGATTTTGCCCAATGGCTCATCGGTCAGGTCGAGCACATCGAAGTCTGCCGAATCATCCATGAAGCCATCGAGAAATGCGTCATCCAGGGTGTCGCTGCCGGATTGAACCATCGGTTCGGGCTCGGCGAAGTCGCTGAGGAACTGCTCATCAGGCATTTCGAAGACTTCCGGAAACTCCGTCAGGTTGGACGCGAAGTCCGGGTCCATTGTCGGCGGTTGTTTCGGCTGTTCTTTGCTACGCTTGGCCGGCGTGGTTTCGAAAGGGTCGACCAGATCCCAATCCGCGTCCATCGACAAGTCATCCAGGTTCAACTGGAACTCGTCGGCGGGTTGTGGGCTCACCGCAGGCGACTCATCGAATCGGGCGTCAGACAGCTCAGGTGTTGGCTCTAGCTGAGATTCAGATTCAGGTTCCGACTCTGCTAATGGCATCCGCGTTGGTGCTGGCGCCGGCTTCGTCAGCAATTGCGGATAACGGGCGCGTATTTCCTGCAACTCATCCGCACTCACGCCTTGATCGAGCAATGCCTGCTCCTCGCGGTCAAAACCGTCGGCATCACCCTGCTCGGCCAGCAATTCGAGAATTCTCAGGCGCAGATCGGTACGTTGCGGCTGCTTTTCCAGCGCGGCGCGCAAAATACCCAGCGCCTCGGCGAACCGGCCGTAGGCGATATACATGCTTGCACCATCCAGCGCATCGGTGGCGGCACCGGCAAGACGCTGCCCATTTGATGGCGAAGCCGCGACGACAGCCGCTATGGGGGCAACCACAACCGCCGGGGTTTCAAACCCAGGTTCCGCCCTGGCCATCGGGGCTCTGGGCGCTGGCGTGTCGTGGACAGCCTGCACTGACAGCGCGTTTTTCAGCCGATTGCGCCGCACCGAATAAGCCAGTGCCAACAACAACAGCAGCACCAGCAGCGCCCCCAACAACAGGGTCATGAAGCCGAACGAATCCTCCTCTTCCGCCCCGGTTATCGGCGCAGTCGCCAGCGCAGGGACAACGACAGGTGCAGGCGCGACCGGTGCAACGGTTTTGCCAGTGGATGATTTGAGCTCAGCCAGCGCGGTTTGCAGCGCAATGACTTGTTTGTCCTTACCCGAGACCTGATCCTTAAGGCCTTGCAGCTGCCCTTTCAGATCGTCCACGGTTTTGACCAACTGCTGATTTTCAATAGCGCTGGCGGCCAGTTTCTCGGCGTTTTGCTGCTCGTCGCTCAGTGATGCCGCAACCGTAGTTGCAGTTGGAATTGCAGCCGCCTTGGAGGTCGGCTGTGTGGCTTGAGGGACAGCAGCCGTCGCAGGAGCTGGCGTGGAACGAGGCAGTACCGCGGTGTCGGGCAGCAACAGGCTCTGTCCGACTTTCAACCGAGTGCTGCTACCGCTGGAAAAAGCCTGGGGATTGAGCGCCTGAATGCCTCGGGTCAGTTCACTGGCGGAGGTTTTACTGCCCGGCCCTTGCAGACGCCTGGCAATCGAGCCCAGGTTATCGCCGCTGACAACCGTGTAGTGATTACCCTGCACCGCTTGCGGCGGCGCGACCGGCATCTGTGATTCAGCGATGTGCTGAGCGGCAGGCTCAACCCATCTGGAACGCGTCGCGGCTGCGCCTATCGCCGAATCCGGTGGATCGATCAACACCGTATACGCATGCATCAGATCGCCATTAGGGCGAGCCAATCGCACCAGAAAATTCAGATAAGGCTCAGTGACCGGCTTTCTCGACACCACGTGCACCACACCACTGTTGCCATGGATGGCAGTGGTGAAGCGCAGGTCATTGAAAAAAAACAGGCGGTCGATGCCGGCACGGCTAAAGGCTTCCGGCGAGGCAAGGCTCAGCCGAATGTCATCCGCGCTCAGGCCGGCGGTATCCACCAGCTCGATATCGGCATTGAACGGTTGATCCAATGCCGAATGCAGGGTGATATCGCCCAGCCCCAATGCCGGGGCCAGCGCCGAATAAAACAACGAAGTCGCGGCCGCAGCCACACACCACCGACGAACGATCTGCCCCAAGGGGCGACCGGCGCGCTCTAGCACGGCCTGAGAACTCTTCAGCATGAAAATCCTTATGAAAACCACAGCAGGCTTCTCAGCACATTCAACATCGACTCACAGATAGCGCAGTATGGGTGCAAATCAAGCATGTTGCTCGCCTGCTTTCAACAATGCTCAAGCTTATATAAATCGCCTGCGTTGCTGACCGTCGTACCTCAGGATTTTTCCAGGTTCGCCAGAATCCGAGCGTGAACCCGCATGCAGACTCGCAGCTCTTCTTCATCGATGCCGACGAACAGTTCATGACGCAAGGCCGTGGCGATCGTCTCGATCTTGTCGATCAGCGGACGCGCCGTAGCACTCAACAGAATTTTTTTCGCCCGCCGATCCTCGACCACCGCCTGACGCCGAACCAGACCCTGTGTTTCCAGGCTATCGAGCAACCGCGCGAGTGTCGGCCCTTCTACGCCGACACTCTGCGCCAACTCACGCTGGGTCGGCGGCTCATCGAAGCGGGCCAGGTGCAGCAATACCAGCCAGCGCGCCTGCGACAGGCCCAGGTCAGCCAGGCGCCGGTCCAGTTCGGCTCGCCAGCCACGGGACATGTGCGCCAGTTGCATACCGAAGCGGTGTTGATCAGTTAAAGGCATAGGAAACTCATGATTAAAGGCTTGTACTAATTATTAGCCAGCTAACCATGACGCCTGCACGGAGGCAAGCGTCGCCCTGTAGCGAATCGTCGCAGGGGGCATTTTGTGGGAGCAGGCTTGCAGTCCCGCTGCGAAGAAGTACACGCGGTCTGTCAGATAGACCGCGTCAAGCCATTCGCAGGCAAGCCTGCTCTCATCAAACAAGGGGCTTCACCGGATCAAGTGGGTGTTATGAGTTTTGGAGACGTTCCGGGTATAAATCCAAACCACCAAAATGAAAGTAAATGGCATTGCGAAAACGCTCCCGATTTCGAAACCCGCAAGAGCGTTGCTTGAGCCGTTGAATGCGTGCGTTCATGCTTTCTGCATGGCCGTTATGCAGGTTCAACACGATGGCGTTGACGATGCCCCACAGTCGTCGCTTGATCGTTTTGGCGACTTTCCACATCGGTGGCAGCCCACTGTTCAAGGCCCATTCCAGCCAGTGGTTCCACTGTTGTTCGACCTCATCCCGATCCTTACCTCGCCACAACTGCATGGCCAGATCCTTGATCGCCCAAGCTTTGGCTGTACGCAACGAACCCTCTCGCAACGACTCGAAGGTTGCCTGTTGCCGCTCGGTCATGTTTTCGGCCCGCTTAAGCCAGACGTATTTCGTGTTCTTGAGCACCGTGGAGCCTGCCTTTAGCAACTCGCGGTTCTCCATATGACGCACCCTGTCCAGCGCCTCACTCAACAGCTTGGCCACATGAAACTTGTCGAACGCTATTTTGTGCATGGCATCAGGAATATGACGTTGGGTCGCGCTGATGAAGGCGGGCCACATGTCCATCGAAACGCCTGTAATTGCTTGCTTCTGGTCACTATTGAGCTTCGTATAAAACGCTTCCAGGCTCTGGGTGAGGTTGCCGTCTTCCACATGCAAGACCTGACCCGTTGCGGGGTCGGTCACCACGGTGACGTACTCGCGACGCTTTTGAAACGAAGTCTCGTCCACGCATATCTGGGTCGGTGATAACGGTTTTCGACGCGCCAATCCGCGTCTGACGGCGCGAGCCATGATCCGGTCAATGCTGCCCCAGCTCGTCTGGAGTTGACGCGAGACCGCCTGAATACTGGCTTCCTGGATCCAGTTGATCACCAATGCTTCAAACATCAAGGTGAAATCTGAACCAGCGTCTGCCCACGGGACCTCGACAGTCACCACGCCATGCTCGGCGCAATGAACTCTGGGCACCTCAGCCTCTAGAATGGTCACGAACTGACACGTATCAAGATGCCGCCAACGACGTTTGCGTTTGTCATAACGCGAAGCGTGCAGGCCACATTGCGGACAGGTGAACGCAGCAGCATCAGATACTCCAACGCCGACAACGACTTGCCCCAACGCACGGTCAAGGTTAACTGCGACCACTTTCCACGGAGCCTGGAGCCCAAGAATTTGGGCATATAAATCAATATCTCTCATGGGGAGGAGAATAGATTACCCACTCAAAACGGTGAAGCCCCTCAAACAACCTATAAGCCGTTGAAAAATAAAGAGTATATTTTATGGAATTTTCAGCCTGACGCTAATTCCTTGTAGGAGCTGACTTGTCTGCGATCCAGTGCGAAGCGCTGGCAAAAATAGTGAATTCACCACCGCTGGAAGGTCCTTCGGCCCTTATCGCAGACAAGTCAGCTCCTACGCCCTCCGGGCAGAATCGAGCCCGTGTTTGCTGCGCGACAGCGCGGCGTCGAAGACGGGGCGGGCCCTCCCACAGGACTTTGTCAGACTTCGAATTCCGATTGCAGCGCCGCGCGCACGCAATACAGCACGCCTTCCGGCACCCGACCGGCGAATTGTTCGGCCACGGCGGCGACCGGCGGCAGTTCTCCTTCGCCATCAAGGAATGCGTCCTGGACCTCGCTGAGCAGATCTTCAGGTAAATCCAGCGCCTGCTCCAGTGACAGTTGCTGCTTGCCGATGGCCTCAGCCAGCATCGTGTAGACGTTCTTTTCCGAGCACTGCAATTGACCGGCGATCTGCATCGGGGTCATGCCGGCGCGGGCCAGACTGATCAACTCATGACGCAAGTCAGCAACGACTCTCGGCGCCTCGGCCGTGCCGCCGAGCACTTCGAGGAAGGCCTCGCCGTAACGCTCCAGCTTGCGCGCACCGACGCCACTGACCTGGGCCATTTCCGACAACGAACCGGGCTTGCTGCGCAGCATCTCGAGCAAGGTCGAATCGGGGAAGATGACGTAAGGCGGCACCCCATGCTCTTCGGCCAACTTGCGCCGCAGAGCGCGCAAGGCTTCCCACTGCTCGCGCTCTTCGCCGCGTACCAATTGGCTGGCCGGGCTGCCCGAACTGCTTTTCGAGGTGGTTTGCGGTTTCAAATCGCGGCGCAGTTCCAGGGTCACTTCGCCGCGCAGCAGTGGCCGGCACGTGTCGCTCAGACGCAGACCGCCGTAGCCTTCCAGATCGATATCGGCCAGGCCGCGCGCCACCAATTGCCGGAACAGCGAGCGCCATTCGCCTTCGGCACGCGCCTTGCCGACGCCGAACACCGCCAGGTGTTGATGCCCCGGCGCTTTCACTTTTTCGTTGTCGCGACCGAGCAACACGTCCACCAGATGCCCGACGCCGTAGCGCTGGCCTGTGCGGTAGATCGCCGACAGCGCCTGACGCGCAGGCTCGGTGGCGTCCCAGGTCTGCACGCCGTCGACGCAATTGTCGCAATGGCCGCATGGCTGGGGCATGTCTTCATCGAAATAGGCCAGCAACGTCTGCCGACGGCAGCGGGTTTCTTCGCAGAGCGACAACATGGCGTCGAGCTTGTGCTGCTCAAGGCGCTTGTGTCGCTCGTCACCTTCGGAGTTCTGCAGCATCTGCTTGAGCATCAACACGTCTTGCAGGCCGTAGGCCATCCAGGCGTCGGCGGGCAGGCCATCCCGACCGGAACGACCGGTCTCCTGGTAGTACGCCTCCAGCGACTTGGGCAAGTCCATATGGGCGACGAACCGCACGTTGGGCTTGTCGATGCCCATACCAAAGGCGATGGTCGCGACCATGATCAGGCCTTCCTCATTGAGGAAGCGCTTCTGGTTGGCGGCACGGGTTTCGTTGGGCAATCCGGCATGGTACGGCAACGCCGGGTAGCCGTTTTCACACAAAAAGGCCGCCACTTCATCGACCTTTTTGCGGGACAGGCAATAAACGATGCCCGCATCGCTACGGCGCTCGGAGAGGAACGCCAGCAGCTGTTTGCGCGGCTGTTCCTTGGGCACGATGCGATAAAAGATGTTGGGGCGGTCGAAACTGGAAAGAAAACGCTCGGCGTTCTGCAAATGCAGGCGCTCGACGATCTCTTCGCGGGTGCGTTTATCAGCCGTGGCGGTCAGGGCGATGCGCGGCACATCTGGGAACAACTCGGCGAGTTGCCCCAATTTCAGGTATTCGGGACGGAAATCGTGACCCCATTGAGACACACAGTGGGCTTCATCGATGGCGAACAGGGCGATTTGCAGATTCTGCAGGAAGGCCAGCATCCGCGGCTGGACCAGACGCTCGGGCGCCAGGTAGAGCATTTTGATCTCACCCAGGCGAATCCGGTTGGCCAGATCCCGCTGTTGCTCGGCGCTCAGCGTCGAGTTCAGGGCGGCCGCCGAAACCCCCAGTTCTTCCAGGGTCGCGACCTGATCGTCCATCAAGGCAATCAGCGGTGAAACCACCACCGCCAGCCCTTCACGCAACAAGCCAGGCACCTGAAAACACAAGGACTTGCCACCACCGGTGGGCATCAACACCAAGGCATCGCCGCCACTGGCAACGCGTTCAATAATGGCACCCTGGCGACCACGGAAACTGTCGTAGCCGAAGATGTCTTTAAGTACGCGTTGAGCCTGTTCGAGCATAGAAACCCCACAATATTGCAGAAACAACCCTGCTAAAGCCCGTCGCGATCGCTACCGGCTTCACAAAGCGCGGCATTATACCCGAGGGTTTCCAGGCAAAGGACAGTGGCTGCACCACTGGTCCAAATTAAACATGTAACAGCTTCTAATAGCCTCTTTGCTGGCGCGCAGGCCATACACAGCCTAGAATTCAGCATCGTTTATTCCCAAGGTAGTCCGCAATGTCCTTCGCTGAGCAACTAACCCGCCTGCAAGTCTTCCTCGACGCTGACGAGCTGCACGACGAAGCGCTGGACTATGTGGCCGCCAACGGCTACCTGACCGCGCTGTCGATCTGTGCCGAGTCGGTACCAGAACGTGAGTGGATCGACGCGCTGTTCTCCGAGCCACCGCATTACACCGACGACGCCCAGCGCGCAGACATCGAAGCCACGCTGATCCAGCTGCAGGCGCATATCGCGCGCCAACTGGCTTCCGATGAAGAGTTCGAGCTGCCGTGCGACCTGGACCTGGGCGACGATCCAGACGATTCCGAACTGCGCGGCTGGTGCATCGGCTTCATGGAAGGCGTGTTCCTGCGTGAAAACGCCTGGTTCGAAAGCGCCGAGGAAGAAGTCAGCGAAATGCTGCTGCCGATCATGGTCGGTTCGGGTCTGTTCGACGAGCAGCCGGAATTCTCCGACATCGCCCAGGATGCCAATCTGATGGACGATATGATCGTGCAAATTCCTGAGGCGCTGACCGCTCTGTACCTGCTCTGCCAGGCGCCAGACGAGAAGCCGGCGATTCTCAAGCCTCGCCATCATTAACCATTCGCAGGCAAGCCTGCTCCCACAGGGGATCGCGGTTCTTTGTGAAAGAGCAGTCTGTGGGAGCAGGCTTGCAACTACGCGTCCCGCTGCGAAAGCGGGCTCTTTGCCGCCGCTTTACTTCACCGCTTCAAACAACCCCGTTGCACCCATTCCACCACCCACGCACATGGTCACGATGCCGTAGCGCAGGTTGCGGCGTTGCAGTTCGCGGACCAGATGACCGACCTGACGTGAGCCGGTCATGCCGAACGGGTGGCCGATGGAGATCGAGCCGCCGTTGAGGTTGTATTTGGCGTTGTCGATTTCCAGCCGGTCGCGGGCGTACAGGCACTGCGAAGCGAAGGCTTCGTTGAGTTCCCACAGGTCGATATCAGCGACTTGCAGGCCCTTGGCCTTGAGCAGTTTGGGCACCGAAAACACCGGGCCAATGCCCATCTCGTCCGGTTCGCAACCTGCCACGGTGAAGCCACGGAAGAACGCGCGTGGTTTCAGGCCCAGTTCCAGGGCTTTCTCCAGGCTCATCACCAGCGTCATCGAGGCGCCATCGGAGAGCTGCGACGAGTTGCCTGCGGTCACCGAACCGTCTTCGGCGAACACCGGCTTCAGACCCACCAGGCTCTCCAGCGTGGTGTCCGGACGGTTGCAATCGTCACGATCTACGATGCCTTCAACCAGGCTTACCGCACCGGTGTTTTTGTCCTCGACGCGATAAGTCACGGCCATTGGCACGATTTCATCGTCGAACAGCCCGGCCGCCTGAGCCGCCGCCGTGCGCTGCTGGCTCTGCAGTGCATACAGGTCTTGTTGCTCGCGGCTGACGTGGTAGCGGCGCGCGACGATCTCGGCAGTCTGACCCATGGGGAAATAGATCCCCGGCACTTGCTCCTTGAGCAGCGGGTTGATCAAGTTGTCGGTGTTGACGCTCTTCATGGTCAGGCTGATGGATTCGACACCGCCAGCCACGATGATATCGCTGCAACCGGAGGCAATCTGGTTGGCGGCAATGGCGATGGCTTGCAAGCCCGAGGAGCAGTAACGGTTGAGGGTCATGCCGGGAACGTGGATGCCCAGTTTCGACAGCACTGCCACGTTGCGCCCGATGTTGTACCCCTGTGCGCCTTCGTTGGAGCCCGCACCGACAATGCAGTCCTCGACCAGCGCCGGGTCCAGGCCATTGCGCGTCAACAGCGCGTTGACGCAATGAGCCGCCATGTCATCAGGGCGGGTCTGGTTGAACTTGCCGCGAAAAGACTTGGCCAGACCAGTCCGTACGCTATCGACAATCACCACTTCACGCATGGCACATCTCCGTTCTTGTTGTTGATGAGAAGGCATTCAGCATAGGGTCAGACATTCCCACTCCGCGATGATCATTCACTGGCTGTATGCAAAATCATCGGCTCAATTGGACTTCTTGTCCTTGTCGAAGGCCGCTTCCAAAGCGTTATTGATCGTGCGCAATACCTTGACCCGTGCCCAGCGTTTGTCATTGGCCTCGACCAGCGTCCACGGGGCGATTTCGGTGCTGGTGCGGTCGACCATATCGATCACGGCCTCGCGGTATTGCGGCCATTTTTTGCGATTGCGCCAGTCGTCCTCGGTGATTTTGAAGCGCTTGAACGGAATCTTCTCCCGCGCCTCGAAGCGCTCCAGTTGGGTTTGCTCATCAATGGCCAGCCAGAACTTCACCACCACCACGCCGGCATCGGTCAGTTGTTCTTCGAAATCGTTGATCTCGCTGTAAGCCCGCAGCCAGTCCGCCGTGCTGCAAAAACCTTCGACCCGCTCCACCAACACCCGGCCGTACCACGAACGGTCGAACACGGTGAACTTGCCCCGCGCCGGAATCTGCCGCCAGAAACGCCACAGATAGGGCTGCGCGCGTTCGTCTTCGGAGGGTGCGGCAATCGGCACGATGCGGTACTGCCGAGGGTCCAGTGCCGCTGCGACCCGGCGAATAGCCCCGCCTTTGCCGGCCGCATCGTTGCCTTCGAAGACCGCCACCAGCGCATGTTTACGCATGCGTTTATCACGCATGTTGCCCGACAGGCGCGCCTGTTCGGTGATCAGTTGTTCCTCGTAATCTTCTTTCTCCAGATGCTGAGTCATGTCGAGGCTGCTCAGCAGGCTGAGTTCATCACCCTCCCTGCCCATCAACGATCGCGCCGGCAGCGGCCCGACGGTTTGCGGACCTTGATCAGGCTTGTTGTTGGCCAAGGCTGCCTGCATTCCTTCGAGCAACAGTCGCCCAGTGGTCAGGCTGCGGTAATGCGGGTTCATGCCTTCAATCACATGCCAGGGCGCGTATTCACGGCTGGTGCGGCGCAGTACCCGCTCTCCGTAGCGCACGAATTTGTCGTAGGTTTTTGATTGCTGCCAGTCCAGCGGGCTGATGCGCCAGCTGTGCAACGGGTCATCTTCAAGCAACTTGAGCCGGGCTTTCATCTGTTTCTTGGACAGGTGAAACCAGAACTTGAAGATCAATGCGCCCTCATCACAGAGCATTTTTTCCAGACGTTCGGCACCATTGATTGCCTGATCGAGCACCGCCTCCTTGAACTCGCCGTGCACCCGGCCCTGAATCATCTGGCTGTACCAATTGCCAAAGAAAATCCCCATGCGTCCTTTGGCCGGCAACTGCCGCCAATAACGCCAGGCGGGCGGGCGGGCCAGTTCTTCATCGGTTTGCTGATCGAACGTGCGTACCTCGATCAGCCGCGGGTCCATCCATTCGCTGAGCAGCTTGATTGTCTCGCCCTTACCCGCGCCTTCGATGCCGTTGATCAACACGATCACCGGAAAACGTGACTGTTGCTTGAGCTCAAATTGCGCGTCGAGCAATGCCTCGCGCAGGGCGGGCACCTCGGCGTCGTAGGTTTCTTTGTCGATGGCGTGACCGATTTCGGCGGATTCGAACATGCACAACTCTCCTTCAAGATCGCCCAAGACTAGGCTCTGTACGAAAAGTCGCCGAGCGAAGGTCAGGCAAGGCAAAAACAGGCGAGGAAGCGGAGTCTACGTGTTGTAAATGAGCATTCCGAGCCTGTTTTTAACGCAGCATCACCGAGCGCAGGCACTTTTCGTACAGAGCCTAGCGGATCGCATGGATCAGTGCTGGCTAAGACAGCCAATCATTGCGATGGGTCAATTGAATGGGTTTCAGGCGCCGCATCTTGCCCCCGTGCGCCCTCGCCGGCTCGACGATTGCGTTAAGATGTCACGCTCCTGCCGCCGCCGAGCCGAACATGACCCTCACACCCCACGCCCAGATCGACTGGGATGAACAGGGCCGACCACACTCGCAAACATTCGATGATGTGTATTTCTCCACCGAATCCGGTCTGGACGAAACCCGGCACGTCTTCCTGAAACAGAATGATCTGGAAAACCGTTTCACCGCGCTGCCTTCGGGCGGGCGCTTGATGATTGGTGAGACCGGCTTCGGCACCGGCTTGAATTTTCTCTGCGCCTGGCAGCTGTTTGCCCAATGCGCCGCAGCCGATGCGCGGCTGCATTTCGTCAGCGTCGAGAAATTCCCGCTGACCCGCAGCGACCTGCAACGCGCCCTCGCCTTGTGGCCTGAACTGGCACCCTTTGCCGAGCAACTGCTCGATCAGTACATCGCCGTGCATGAAGGCTTTCAGCGGTTGGTGTTCGAAGGCGGACGCGTGACCTTGACCCTGCTGATCGGCGATGCCTTGCAGATGTTGCCGCAGCTGGATGGGCAGATCGATGCGTGGTTTCTCGACGGTTTCGCGCCGGCGAAAAACCCGGAGATGTGGACCCCCGAACTGTTCGCCGAACTGGCGCGGTTGGCGGCGCCGGGTTCGACCCTCAGCACCTTCACCAGCACCGGCTGGGTTCGTCGCGCGCTGAATGCGGCAGGCTTCAAGATGAAGCGCACGCCGGGAATCGGCCATAAATGGGAAGTACTGCGCGGGGTGTTTCTCGGCTGGCCTGAAGACCTGCCCAAGCCCGCGGTCGCCAAGCCCTGGTTCGCCCGCCCGACACCGATCACGACTCAACGCAAGGCGCTGGTGATCGGTGCCGGGCTGGCCGGTTGTGCGACCGCCGCCAGCCTCGCGGCGCGGGGTTGGCAAGTCAGTTTGCTGGAGCGCCGCAGCGATCTGGCGCAGGAAGCTTCGGGCAATCCGCAAGGCGTGCTGTACCTGAAACTCTCCGCCCACGGCACTGCGTTGTCGCAGCTTATTTTGAGCGGCTTCGGCCACACCCGTCGCCTGCTCGAGCGCCTGCAACGTGGCCTCGATTGGGATGGCTGCGGCGTGTTGCAACTGGCCTTCAATGACAAGGAAGCCGAACGTCAGGCGCAGTTGGCGCAAGCGTTTCCTGCGGATCTGTTGCAGCTCGTGGACCAGTCTACGGCTCAGGCCCGTGCCGGAATCGAGCTGGCCTCCGGTGGTTTGTTTTTCCCCGAGGGTGGTTGGGTACATCCGCCGACGCTGTGCCGGTTTCAGGCCACACACCCGAACATTCAGCTGTTGGCGCATCACGATGTGCTGGAACTGCGCCGCAACGGTGAACACTGGCAGGCCTGGGATGGCGAGCGACTGCTCGACGAAGCACCGGTGGTGGTATTGGCCGGGGCGGCCGAGGTCAAGCGTTTCCCGGCCAGCGCCGAATTACCGCTCAAACGCATTCGTGGGCAGATCACCCGACTCGCCCAAACAGCAGCGAGTGCAACCTTGAGCACCGTGGTCTGCGCCGAAGGTTATGTAGCGCCCGCCCGTTTGGGCGAACACACACTGGGGGCCAGCTTCAATTTCAAGAGCGATGACCTGACGCCGACCACTGCCGACCATTTGGACAATCTGCAATTGCTACAGGAAATATCTACAGACTTGGTAGGACGTCTCGGTGCCGACACCTTATCGCCAGAGCACTTGCAGGGCTTCGCCGGGTTCCGCTGTACCAGCCCGGATTACCTGCCCATCGTCGGCCCGCTGGCGGACAAGGACGCCTTCGTCGACGCCTACGCCGTGCTCGGCAAAGACGCCCGCCAAGTGCCGGATATTGAATGCCCGTGGCTCGATGGTCTGTACATCAACAGCGGCCACGGCTCGCGCGGCCTGATCACCGCGCCGCTGTCCGGCGAATTGCTGGCGGCCTGGCTGGACAACGAACCCCTGCCATTGCCCCGAAGTGTGGCCGAGGCCTGTCATCCGAATCGGTTTGCGTTGCGGGGGTTGATTCGCGGGAAGATTTGAAACTATTCGCAGGCAAGCCTGCTCCCACAGGATGATGTCAGGCACAGATTGTGTGTCTGGCACTTATCCTCCGTGGGAGCAGGCTTGCAACTACGCGTCCCGCTGCGAAGAATTCAACACGGTCCACCTGACACAACAGCTATCCTCTGCCCCACCCCTTTGTCAGGCGAGTGATTCCATGCTTCAGGTGCAAGGCGTGTTCAAGAGTTATGCGACACCACAAGGCCCGCTGGCGGTGTTGCAGGGTGTCGACTTGCAGCTCGAACACGGCAGCAGTCTGGCGCTGATGGGGGAATCGGGCAGCGGCAAAAGCACCTTGCTGCATCTGGTGGCCGGGCTGGATCAGGTCGATCGCGGCAGTATCCGCATCGGCGGGCGCCGTCTGGATCAGATGAACGAAGCGCAGCTTGCAAACTGGAGGCGCACTGAAATCGGCCTGGTGTTTCAGCAGTTCAACCTGATCAGCAGCCTGCGGGTCGAAGACAATCTGGCGTTTCAGGCGCGGCTGGCCGGACGCTATCAGCCGGTCTGGCAAGCGCAATTGATCGAACGGCTGGGACTGGGCGCACTGCTCAAGCGTTACCCGGAACAACTGTCTGGCGGCCAGCAACAACGGGTCGCCCTCGGCCGCGCTCTGGCGTTGCGCCCCGGCCTGCTGTTGGCCGACGAACCCACCGGCAACCTGGATGAAGCCACCAGCGATGAAGTCCTGCAGTTGCTCCTGGATCTGCTGAACGACAGCCCGACCAGCCTGTTGATGGTTACCCACAGCCCACGAATCGCAGCTCGGCTGGAAAAAAAGGTGCTGCTGCATAACGGGCGTGTGGCCGACGCAGGCGAGCGCTGAAATGCGCGTGTTTTATTGGACGCTAAGGGCCCTGCTCAGCCATTGGCGCCAGCATCCGGTGCAGTTTTTCAGCGTACTGACCGGGCTGTGGCTGGCGACCAGTCTGCTGACCGGTGTGCAGGCGCTGAACAGTCAGGCGCGGGAAAGTTACGCCCGGGCCAGCCAGTTGATCGGCGGCGAACCACAGGCCAGTCTGACCGCGCCCAACGGCGCAACCTTCGCCCAGAATCTGTTCGTCAGCCTGCGCCTTGCCGGTTGGCCAGTGTCCCCGGTGTTGCAAGCGCGTCTGTCGCTCAAAGGGCACGAAGACCTGCGTCTGCAATTGATGGGCATCGAACCGGTGTCGCTGCCGGGCGGTTCGGCGGTGGCCGGACAAGCGCTGGACATCGCACAGAGGGTCGGCTTTTTCAGCCCGCCGGGCAGCACCTGGATCGCTCCGCAAACCTTGCAGGCCTTGGGTTATCACGAAGGCGAGCAACCGCTGACCGAGAGTGGACAACCATTGCCGCCGTTGCACAGCCAGGCAGACATGGCGCCCGGTTTGCTGCTGGTGGACATCGGCTTCGCGCAACAGCTGCTGGGAATGCCGCAACAAGTCTCGCGGTTACTGCTGCCCAAGGATTTCGCCGCCACGCATCCGCTGCTGCCCGCCGAACTGGTCGGCCAATTGGTGCTGAAGAACAGTGGCGAAGAAAACAACCTGGCGCGCTTGACCGAGAGTTTTCACCTGAACCTCGACGCGTTGGGTTTTCTCTCGTTCGTTGTCGGTTTGTTCATTGTGCATGCGGCCATTGGCCTGGCACTTGAGCAACGCCGCGGCCTGCTCAGAACCTTGCGTGCCTGCGGCGTCAGCGCCCGTATGTTGATCATCAGCCTCAGTGTGGAGCTGGGTTGCCTGGCGTTGCTGGGGGGTATTGCCGGGGTCGCCAGCGGCTATTTTTTGGCCAGCCTGCTGTTACCCGATGTCGCCGCCAGCCTGCGCGGGCTGTACGGCGCCGAAGTGGCCGGACAATTGAGCCTGAGCCCACTGTGGTGGGTCAGCGGCGTCGGTTTAAGCCTGCTCGGCGCGCTGCTGGCCGGCGTCAACAGTCTATTGCGAGCGGCACGTCTGCCGTTGCTGGCGCTGGCCAACGCACAAGCCTGGCATCAGGCCCATGCCCGCTGGCTGCGGCGACAGGCCTGGGTGGCGGCCATTGCAGGCGTGGTGGCGTTGCTTGCCTTGGTGTTGGGCGACAGTCTGGCCAGCGGTTTTGTGCTGATGGCCGCCCTGCTGCTGGGCGCGGCGCTGGCTCTACCGGTGTTGCTCAATGGTCTGCTCGACGCCCTGTTGGGTCGCAGTCGCTCGGTGCTGGGCCAGTGGTTTCTTGCTGATTGCCGCCAACAATTACCCGCCTTGAGCCTGGCGTTGATGGCGCTGTTGCTGGCGCTGGCCGCCAATATCGGCGCGGGCAGCATGACCTCGGGATTTCGCCAGACATTCAGCAACTGGCTGGAACAACGGCTGACGGCCGAGCTGTATCTGAACCCGGAAAACCCGGCCCAGGCGCGTGATATGCAGACCTGGCTGAGCCAACAACCGTCAGTCACCGCCGTGTTGCCGAGCTATCAGGTCTCGATCCAGTTGCAGGGCTGGCCCGCCGATCTGTTCGGCGTGATCGATCACCCGACCTATCGCCAACACTGGCCGCTGCTGCAATCGGTGGCGGGCGATCCCTGGGATCAACTGGCCCAGGACGACACCCTGATGCTCAGCGAGCAACTGGCACGCCGGCTCAAAGTCGGGGTGGGCGATCAGTTGACGATTCCTGTCCCGCAGGGCCAGTGGTCGCCACGAATCGTCGCGATCTATGCCGACTACGGCAATCCCAAGGGCCATTTGCTGGTCAACGCTCGGCACCTGTTGCGCTACTGGCCGCAGCTGTCACCCACTCGCTTCAACCTGCGCATCGCCCGCGCGTCCGTGCCGCAGCTGGTGCGCGAACTTCAGTCGCACTTTGCCCTGGATGACATCCGCATCGTCGATCAAAGCCAACTCAAAGGCTGGTCCACGCAGGTCTTCGAACGCACCTTCGCCGCCACGGCCGCGCTCAACAGCCTGACGCTGGGGGTGGCGGGTGTCGCGCTGTTCATCAGCCTGCTGACCCAGAGCCAGAGTCGCCTTGGGCAACTGGCGCCGCTGTGGGCGTTGGGCGTGACGCGGCGCCAATTGATGCTGCTCAATCTGGGACAAACCTGGCTGCTGGCGGTGTTGACCCTGGTGCTCGCCCTGCCGTTGGGGCTCCTGCTGGCGTGGTGCCTGGACGCCGTGATCAATGTGCAGGCCTTCGGCTGGCGCTTGCCGTTGCAGGTGTTCCCCACACAACTGGTGCAGTTGATGGCGCTGGCCCTGTTGGCGACCTTGCTGGCTTCGACCTGGCCGTTGATCAAGCTGTATCGCAGCCGTCCGGCCGATCTGCTGAGGACGTTTGCCAATGAGAATTAGAGTGTGGGTGCTCGTGCTTGGCGTTCTGCTATTGAGCGCCTGCGATAACGACAAAAAACCTGCCGAAGGTTTTGCCGGGTTGGGCAATGAGGCTGCGGCCTTCGCTCAGGTCGTCCCCGGCAAAGTGTTCAGTTTTCCGCAGGATCACGGCCCCCACGACGGTTTCCGTATCGAATGGTGGTACGTCACCGCCAACCTCAAGGACGACCAGGGGCACAACTTCGGCGTGCAATGGACCTTGTTTCGCAACGCGCTGAAAGCCGGACCCCATCAATCGGGCTGGAGCGATCAGACGGTCTGGATGGGCCATGCCGCCGTGACCTCTGCCAGCCAACACTACGCCGCCGAGCGCTACGCCCGTGGCGGTGTCGAGCAAGCCGGGGTCAGCGCTTCACCGTTCAAGGCATGGATCGATGACTGGACATTCGACAGCCAGTCAAGCATCGAAAACCCGTTGGCGGACATGCAATTGCACGCGCGCGGGCAGGATTTCAGCTACCAGCTGCAACTCACTTCCAAGCAGCCACTGGTGTTGCAAGGCGAGCAAGGTTTCAGTCAAAAATCCGAACAAGGACAGGCGTCGTATTACTACAGCCAGCCGTTTTTTCAAGCCACGGGCACCCTCGACATCGCTGGCAAACGTTATCAGGTCAGCGGCCCCGCCTGGCTCGACCGCGAGTGGAGCAGCCAGCCACTGACCGCCAATCAAACCGGCTGGGACTGGTTTTCCGTGCATCTGGATAACGGCGAGCAACTGATGCTGTACCGGATGCGGCAGAAGGAGGGAGAACCCTATCTGACCGGTACCTGGATCGGCGTTGATGGGCAGACCCAGTTGCTCAAGGGGTCAGATATTCAGCTCACTCCAGAGGCATCCAGCGACGTCGCCGGGCGCAAGATGCCGACCCGTTGGTCGGTAAAAGTCCCTGGCAAACACCTCGACATTACCACCATAGCCCTGAATCCAAAGGCGTGGATGGACCTGCGCATTCCGTACTGGGAAGGGCCGGTGAAGGTGAGTGGCAGCCATTCTGGGACGGGGTATCTGGAGATGACGGGGTATTAGTCAACGCTTTGCAAATTGACAGTTCGCAGGCAAGCCTGCCCCTATCAAACAACGCATAAGTCGTTGATAAATAAGTAATAAAATCTATTGAATTTTCAGCCAAACGCTGAACCCCTGTAGGAGCTGACTTGTCTGCGATCGAGTGCGAAGCGCTCGCAAAAGTAGTGAACTCACCACCGTTGGAAGGTCCTTCGGCCCTTTTCGCAGACAAGTCAGCTCCTACGCCCTCCGGGCAGAATCGAGCCCCAGTTTGCTGCGCGACAGCGCGGCGTCGAAGACGCGGCGAGGCCTCCCACAGGTTTCATGGACGCCGCCACATCTGTGGGCGCAGGCTTGCAACTACGCGTCCTGCTGCGAAGGGCTCGGCGCGGTCATCCGGCGGCCCGGCCCTTCGTCCTTATAACCGAACAATCTAAAACTCTCGTAAATCCCACCGGTCAGTTTCTGGTGTAGGCGATCAATCGCCGACCACTCCCCAACGGAAACCCGGTAAGGAATTTATGTGCGGATTAGCTGGAGAACTGCGCTTTGACCATCAACCGGCGGACCTCGCCGCTGTCGAACGGATCACCCATCATTTAGCCCCTCGCGGACCTGACGCCTGGGGTTTTCATAGCCAAGGGCCGATTGCCCTGGGGCACCGTCGGCTGAAGATCATGGACCTGTCCGAGGGCTCGGCGCAGCCTATGGTCGACCACCAACTCGGTCTGTCTCTGGCGTTCAATGGTGCCATCTACAACTTTCCGGAATTACGCGCTGAACTGGAAGCACTCGGTTATTCGTTCTATTCCGGTGGCGACACCGAAGTGCTGCTCAAGGGCTACCACGCCTGGGGCGCCGATCTGCTGCCTAAGCTCAACGGCATGTTCGCTTTCGCCATTTGGGAACGTGACACCCAGACGTTGTTCATCGCTCGCGATCGACTCGGGGTCAAACCGCTTTACCTGTCGCACACCGACAAACGTCTGCGGTTTGCCTCGACGTTGCCCGCGTTGCTCAAGGGCGGCGATATCAGCCCGATGCTCGACCCGGTCGCGCTGAACCACTACCTGAACTTCCATGCCGTGGTCCCGGCGCCACGCACCTTGTTGGCGGGTATCGAAAAATTGCCGCCTGCCAGTTGGATGCGCATCGACGCCAGCGGCAAGTCCGAGCAAAAAGTCTGGTGGCGCCTGCCCTATGGCCCGCGCGCCGATGAAGCGCACCTGACCCTGGAAGACTGGCGTGATCGTGTGCTGGACAGCACCCGTGAGGCGGTGGCGATTCGTCAACGTGCCGCGGTGGATGTCGGCGTTCTGTTGTCTGGCGGCGTCGATTCGAGCCTGCTGGTCGGCTTGTTGCGTGAAGTCGGGGTCAAGGACCTGTCGACCTTTTCCATCGGCTTTCAGGATGCTGGCGGCGAACGCGGCGACGAATTTCACTATTCGGACCTGATCGCCAGGCACTACGGCACCCAGCATCATCAATTGCGCATCAACGAAAGCGAGATCATCGAACAACTGCCTGCGGCGTTCCGCGCCATGAGCGAGCCGATGGTCAGCCACGATTGCATCGCGTTCTATCTGCTGTCGCGGGAAGTCGCCAGGCACTGCAAGGTGGTGCAGAGCGGCCAGGGCGCTGACGAGCTGTTCGCCGGGTATCACTGGTACCCGCAAGTGGATGGCGCCAGTGACCCGTATGCGGCGTATCGCAATGCGTTCTTCGACCGCAGCCATGCCGAATACGTCGCCACCGTGCAACCCCAGTGGCTGACCGCCAATGACGCCGCGGGTGATTTTGTTCGCGAACATTTTGCCCAGCCCGGTGCTGACGCCGCTGTGGATAAAGCCCTGCGGCTGGACAGCACCATCATGCTGGTCGATGACCCGGTGAAACGCGTCGACAACATGACCATGGCCTGGGGTCTGGAAGCGCGTACGCCGTTTCTCGACCACCGACTGGTCGAGCTGTCAGCGCGAGTACCGGGGCGCTTCAAGTTGCCCGACGGCGGCAAACAGGTGCTCAAAGAAGCCGCGCGGCTAGTAATCCCGTCCGAAGTGATCGACCGCAAAAAAGGCTATTTTCCGGTGCCGGGGCTCAAGCACTTGCAGGGCGACACGCTCAATTGGGTGCGCGACCTGTTGCTCGACCCGAGTCAGGACCGCGGCCTGTTCAACCCGGCCATGCTCGACAGCCTGCTGACCGATCCCGACGGCCAATTGACCCCATTGCGCGGTTCTAAGCTGTGGCAGCTCGCAGCGCTGAACCTGTGGCTCAGCGAACAAGGACTTTGATCGATGAAACACAACGCTTCGGCTATCAGCCAACGACTACTGCGCGGCCAGGCGCCTTCTTATGAACGCCTGCAAGCGCGCTTCGCTGAAGACGGCAGCGAGCCCGACGCCCAACCGCTGGCCCTGCATTGCGGCTGGGGTCGATTGCTGATCGGCCACACCTATCCCGACGCTGCGGCACTGGCCAATGATTTACTCAACGAAAAGCCCGGCGAGCGCGACATCGCGCTGTACGTCGCGGCGCCCCAGCAAGTGCTGGCGCAGTCGCCGCAACAGTTGTTCCTCGACCCGTCCGACACCTTGCGCCTGTGGTTCAGCGATTACCGGCCGGCGCAGCGCGTATTTCGCGGCTTTCGCATTCGCCGCGCGCAAAACGAGGCGGATTGGCAGTCGATCAACAACCTGTACCTGGCGCGCGGCATGCTGCCCATCGACCCGGCCCTGCTGACCCCGCGCCATCAAGGTGGGCCGGTGTATTGGTTGGCCGAAGACGAAAGCAGCAATAGCGTGATCGGCAGCGTGATGGGCCTCAATCACCAAAAAGCCTTCCACGACCCGGAAAACGGCAGCAGCTTGTGGTGCCTGGCGGTTGACCCGAACTGCACACGGCCCGGCGTGGGTGAAGTGTTGGTGCGGCATTTGATCGAGCATTTCATGAGCCGTGGTTTGAGTTACCTCGACCTCTCGGTGCTGCACGACAACCAACAGGCGAAAGATCTGTACGCCAAGCTCGATTTCCGCACCCTGTCGACCTTCGCCATCAAACGCAAGAACGGGATCAACGAATCGCTGTTTCTCGGCCCCGGCCCGCAAGCAGGGTTCAACCCTTATGCACGGATCATCGTCGAGGAAGCCTTTCGCCGGGGCATCGACGTGCAGGTCGATGATGCCGATGCCGGTCTGTTTACCCTCAGTCATGGCGGACGTCGGGTGCGCTGCCGTGAATCCCTGAGTGACCTGACCAGCGCCGTCAGCATGACCTTGTGTCAGGACAAGAGTCTGACCCACCGAGTGCTCAAGGCGGCCGGCTTGAAATTGCCGGCCCAGCAATTGGCAGGTAACGCTGATGACAATCTGGTGTTTCTGCAAGAACACGGGCACATCGTGGTCAAGCCGCTGGACGGTGAGCAAGGTCAGGGGGTTGCCGTGGATTTGCGTACCCTCGAAGACGTCCAGGGGGCCATCGAGCGTGCTCGCGCGTTCGACACCCGTGTGTTGCTTGAGAGCTATCACCAAGGGCTTGATCTGCGCATCGTGGTGATTGGCTTCGAGGTGGTCGCCGCCGCTATCCGCCGGCCGGCCGAAATTATCGGCGACGGTCACCATGCCATCGGTGCGCTGATCGAAGCGCAAAGCCGACGCCGTGAGGCTGCTACGTCAGGGGAAAGCCGTATTCCGCAGGATGAAGAAACCCAACGCACGGTGCGAGATGCGGGGTACGACTTCGACAGCGTGTTGCCTCCGGGTGAGCGTCTGGCCGTTCGACGCACGGCCAATCTGCACACCGGCGGTTGCCTGGAAGATGTGACCGCCATTCTGCATCCGGTACTGGCCGATGCCGCGATACACGCGGCGCGGGCGCTGGATATTCCGGTGGTGGGTCTAGACCTGATGGTGCCCGCCGCCGATCAGCCGGAGTACGTGTTTATCGAAGCCAACGAACGGGTAGGCCTGGCCAACCATGAACCGCAACCGACCGCCGAACGTTTTGTCGATTTGTTGTTTCCCCACAGTTTGCCGGCGCACAGTTGACACAACCCTTGTAGGAGCCGGGCTTGCCCGCGATTTGCTTGACGCGGTGTGCCAGAAACGCCGCTATCGCGGGCAAGCCCGCTCCTACATTTGTCTGGAGCCCCACCATGAGTACTGCAAAAATCCCCGAACCGGATCTGAATTACCTGCAGAAAGTCCTGCTGGAAATGCTCGCGATTCCCAGCCCCACCGGGTTCACCGATACCATCGTGCGCTACGTCGCCGAGCGCCTCGAAGAGCTGGGCATCCCCTTTGAACTGACTCGACGCGGAACCATTCGCGCGACCTTGAAGGGTAAGCAGAACAGCCCCGACCGCGCCGTCTCCGCGCATCTGGACACCATCGGCGCCAGTGTGCGAGCGGTCCGGGACAATGGCCGCCTGTCCCTTGCACCCATTGGCTGCTGGTCCAGCCGCTTCGCTGAAGGCAGCCGGGTCAGTGTGTTCACCGACACTGGCGTGATCCGCGGCAGCGTGTTACCCCTGATGGCCTCCGGGCATGCGTTCAATACGGCGGTGGATGAAATGCCGATCAGTTGGGACCATGTCGAGCTGCGCCTGGATGCCTACAGCAGCACCCGCGCCGACTGCGAATCACTGGGGATCAGCATCGGCGATTTCGTCGCGTTCGACCCACTCCCGGAATTCACCGACAGCGGCCACATCAGCGCACGGCATCTGGATGACAAGGCCGGCGTCGCAGCCCTGCTGGCAGCGCTCAAAGCGATTATCGACAGCGGCGCCGAGCCGTTGATCGACTGCCACCCGCTGTTCACCATCACCGAAGAAACCGGCACCGGTGCAGCGGGGGTGTTGCCGTGGGATGTCAGTGAGTTCGTCGGGATCGACATCGCGCCGGTCGCCCCCGGCCAGCATTCCAGCGAGCATGCGGTCAGTGTCGCCATGCAGGATTCCGGCGGGCCTTACGACTATCACCTGTCGCGGCACCTGTTGCGTCTGGCAGTCGAAAACCAATTACCGGTGCGTCGGGATTTGTTTCGCTACTACTTCAGCGACGCCCATTCGGCGCTCACGGCCGGGCATGACATCCGTACCGCCCTGCTCGCCTTCGGTTGCGATGCGACCCATGGTTATGAACGTACCCACATCGACAGCCTGAGCGCCCTGAGTCGTCTGCTGGGCGCCTATATGCTCAGCCCGCCCGTGTTCGCCAGCGATGCCCAACCGGCAAAAGGGTCGTTGGAGCGCTTCAGCCATCAGCTCGAACATGACGCGCAGATGGAATCCGATACCCGCGTGCCAACCGTGGACAGTCTGATCGGACAGCGCACCGAGGAGGTTTGAGGTCTCGGGCAGCGTGGGAGAACCGCACGCTGCCCTGACTGAAACTTCCTTAAGGGATGTAGCCTGCTGACCTCAAGCGCGCTAGCATCGCCGGGAATTCATGCGAGAACCCCATGCTGATCCCCTACGACCAACTTGAAGCCGACACCCTCACCCGCCTGATCGAGGATTTCGTCACCCGTGACGGTACCGACAATGGTGATGAGACGCCTCTGGAAACCCGCGTACTCAGGGTGCGCCATGCCCTGAGCAAAGGGCAGGCGGTGATCGTGTTCGAACCGGAAAGTCAGCAGTGCCAATTGATGCTCAAACACGACGTGCCCAAGGAATGGTTCGACTGAGGCCGATCACGCAGTGGGTTGCTGCGGCTCTTGCTGCGCCAGGCGTTTGGCAATGCGCCTGTAGACTTCAGCACGATGGATCTTGATGTGCTTGGGCGCTGTAATCCCAAGCCGAACCTGATTGCCGTTCACGCCCAGTATCTGCACGGTGATGTCATTGCCGATTGAAAAGATCTCTCCAACTTCTCGCGTCAGTACAAGCATTTTGTCCGCCCTCTTTTGTTACAAAGAGCGAAGATTGCCCGGCGAAACTGGCCCCTTCAATGCACCTGCGGTAAATCAGTAACGCCCTTCGATGCCGCCAGACCTATCCTACGGAACGGGACCACTTACCGATGAAAAGCATGGGAAAAGTCGCCATGCGGGGTAAGTTTTTGGCTTATCAGGTGTTAGAGAATCGCGGACCAAACAAGATGATACTGGCGCCAATCACACAGAAGGCGGCCCCCAGCCAATCGGAATTCAGCGGTCGAATCCGCTCGATCAGCCCCAGCCAGCCAATGGACGCGACGATATAAATACCGCCATACGCGGCGTAGGCACGCCCGGCATAAGTGGCTTCGACTCGGGTCAGCAACAAGGCGAACAGCGTCAGGCTGAGCAGCGCTGGCACCAGCCACAAGATGCTCTTGCCCAACCGCAACCACATCCAGAATGCGTAACAACCGGCAATCTCGAACAACGCCGCGAGGAAAAACCACAGATAGTTGAGCACGTCGGCATCTCGTCAGGGTTGCTGGAACAGATGCCGGCAACCCTAACTGCGAGCGTGTTCAAGAGCAAGTTTGGCCGCGTCAGACACACACCAACTGTAGGAGCTGCCGCAGGCTGCGATCGCCCCGGGGTCGCGTCCGACCGAAGCGGTCGCTGCAATCAAACACGCAGAAGGTCCTGCGGACCTTATCGCAGCCTGCGGCAGCTCCTACAGTTGATCCAGTCAACTCTGTCCTACTCGCGGCTTTGTTTGGCCTTGGCGCGCATTTTGTCCGACATGGAGGCCATTTCGTCGTACAGCATCTGTGGATTTTTCTGTTTCAACTTCCAGGCCATGCGTCCCTGCTCGTGGGGCAGGATCATGAATTCACCCTTGGCCACCTGTTCGAAGATGTAGTCAGCGATGTCGCTGGCGCTGATCGGCGAGCTTTCCAGCAGTTTGCCAACCTGGGCTTTCATCGCCGGTGTCGGGCCACGGAAGGAATCGAGCAAATTGGTCTGGAAAAACGACGGACATACCACGTGTACGCTGACTTCCTCTTGACGCAGTTCGATCAGCAGGCTTTCCGACAGCGCCACCACGCCAGCCTTGGCCACGTTGTAGTTGCTCATGGCCGGGCCCTGCATCAAGGCGGCCATCGAGGCGATATTGATGATCTTGCCCTTGCTGGCTTCCAGCAGCGGCAAAAACGCCTTGCAGCCCTTGACCACGCCCATGAGGTTGATCGCGATCTGCCAATCCCAATCCTCCAGCGACAGCTCGCTGAAGAAGCCACCGGAGGCAACGCCGGCGTTGTTGACGATCACATCGATGCCGCCGAATTTTTCTTCGCACGCCTGAGCGAAGGCCGTCAGTTGACTGTAATCGCGCACGTCACAGCGCTGGATAAAACCGTCACCGCCCACCTCGCGCACCAGCCTCAGGGTTTCCAGCAGACCGGGCTCGCTGACATCCGACAACGCCAACTGCCAGCCCTCACGGGCCCAGCGCAGCGCGATTTCGCGACCCAGGCCTGACCCGGCGCCGGTGATCATCATGCGGTTTTGCATAGGGAACTGCCTTGTTGTTCCGGGGAAGATGAGCCGCAGTGTAGCCAAGGTCATCGCCGCACCGACCTACCATCAGATTGCTGAATGCCAAAGGCAAACCCACGGCTTATAAGGCTTTGCGTCGACGCCAGTAGCGGATCGTCAGCCAGACATAGACCAGCCCGTTGATCAGCAACACCACAGCACCCAACCACAGCTGTGTTCGGGATGTCAGCCCCACGGGATAGATCAGCGGGATCAGGTAATGCTCGACAAAGTCACCGTTGTAACCCTGATCGCCGGCCCGCATGCGCAACGCGTTTTCCAGGGGTGTCAGCGGGCAGTACAAATGAAAGAACTCGACCACCGCGCCCCACACAACGGCAGGAATATGCAGCGCTATCAGCCAGCGCCAGCGCACGACCAGCAAGCCGCCGAACACGGCAAAGACGATGAACAGCACATGCATGAACACCACGGCATCGGCGGCGACGCGATAAAGCATATTTCTTATCCATCTAAAGGTTTACTTCACGACAAACGGACTTTTTCACAACGGCAGTAGTCGGATTATTTAAGCAGTACGCACTTTACGCATCGAGCGTTGAATCCGTGAACTGCCCAAGCCATTAACCGAGAACATAAAAGGAACTCGTCATGGGCATCGGCACAATTCTTATCATTATCCTAATCCTGCTGTTGGTTGGCGGTCTGCCGGTATTCCCGCACTCCAGAAGTTGGGGTTACGGGCCATCGGGCATCATCGGTACTATCCTGATCATCCTGTTGATTCTGGTCCTGCTCGGCAAAATCTAGGCTCAACCCCCATAAAAAAGCAGCCCGTAGGCTGCTTTTTTCGTTGCATCAACGCGTGTTAGTGAGACACCGCACCGGTGGCACCCAGGCCAGTCTGCGAACGGACGAATTGCGGGAAGAACAAGGCGCGCTCGCCCTCTGCCGCTTTGGACTTGTCGGTGATCGAGAAGAACCAGATCCCGACAAAGGCGATGGCGATAGAGAACAGCGCCGGGTATTCATACGGGAAGATGGCTTTTTCGTGATGCATGATCTGCACCCAGATGGTTGGACCGAGGACCATCAAACCAACGGCGCTGATCAAGCCCATCCAGCCGCCGATCATGGCGCCACGGGTGGTCAGGTTTTTCCAGTACATGGAGAGCAGCAGGACCGGGAAGTTGCAGCTTGCCGCGATGGAAAACGCCAGGCCGACCATGAACGCGATGTTCTGGTTTTCGAACAGAATGCCTAGGCCGATCGCCAGGATCGCCAATAAGATAACGGTGATCTTCGATACACGAATCTCATCTTTTTCGTTGGCTTTGCCTGCCTTGATTACGCTGGCATACAAGTCGTGAGACACCGCCGTTGCACCGGCCAGGGTCAGGCCGGCAACCACCGCCAGAATGGTGGCAAAGGCCACGGCCGAGATGAAGCCCAGGAACAAGCTGCCACCGACCGCGTCGGCCAAGTGCACCGCGGCCATGTTGTTACCGCCTATCAGCGCGCCGGCAGCGTCTTTGAAGGCCGGGTTGGTGCTGACCAGCAGGATTGCGCCAAAGCCGATGATGAAAGTCAGGATGTAGAAGTAGCCGATGAAGCCGGTAGCGTAGAGCACCGATTTGCGGGCTTCTTTAGCGTCACTCACGGTGAAGAAGCGCATCAGAATGTGTGGCAGGCCAGCGGTACCGAACATCAGTGCCAGCCCCAGGGAGAATGCCGACACCGGGTCTTTCACCAGGCCGCCCGGGCTCATGATCGCCTCACCTTTAGGGTGGACCTTGATCGCCTCGGAAAACAGGGTGTTGAAGTCGAAGTTAACGTGCTTCATGACCATGATTGCCATGAAGGTCGCGCCAGACAGCAGCATGACAGCCTTGATGATCTGCACCCAAGTGGTGGCCAGCATGCCGCCGAACAGGACATACATGCACATCAGGATGCCAACCAGAACCACTGCAACATAGTAGTCCAGGCCGAACAGCAGCTGGATCAGCTTGCCGGCACCGACCATCTGCGCGATCAGGTAAAACGCTACAACCACCAGCGAACCGCAGGCAGACAGGGTGCGAATCTCTTTCTGCTTGAGGCGATAGGACGCCACGTCAGCGAAGGTGTATTTGCCCAGGTTGCGCAGGCGTTCGGCGATCAGGAACAGAATAATGGGCCAACCCACCAGGAAGCCGATCGAGTAGATCAGGCCGTCGTAGCCGGAGGTGAACACCAGCGCGGAAATCCCCAGGAAGGAGGCAGCCGACATGTAGTCGCCGGCAATCGCCAGACCGTTCTGGAGACCGGTAATTTTACCGCCCGCCGCGTAATAATCCGCCGCCGACTTGGTGCGTTTGGACGCCCAGTAGGTAATGCACAGGGTCAAGCCAACAAAGCCAACGAACATGATGATCGCCGACACGTTCAGCGGTTGTTTCTGCACAGCACCCGTCAGCGCTTCAGCCGCCCACAGCGTCGGTGCGAATACAGCAAGGCCAATGGCCGTTAATAGACGCCGGATCATTGCTGAGCCTCCTTGAGAATCGCATTGTTCAGGTCGTCGAATTCACCGTTGGCCCGGTGTACATAGATCGCAGTCAGGATAAAAGCTGAAAGAATCAGCCCGACTCCTATCGGAATCCCCCATGTGATCGATGATTGAGGGCTTATCTTGGCCCCGAGAATATGCGGCCCATATGCAATCAAAAAGATGAAGCCCGCGTAAAGCCCAAGCATGATCGCCGAGAGAATCCAGGCGAAACGTTCTCTCTTCGAAACCAGCTCCTTGAAACGGGGGCTGTTTTGAATCGAGAGGTAAATGCTGTCGTTCATTATTTTTGTCCTCGCAGCACAGATGAGTTGGAACGTATTCCACTTTAGTCTGCTCCAGCACCTACTCCAGACGACCTTAGTATTAGAACGACATTAGTCGTAGAAATACGCTCCTGCACCCTTTAAGCGTAGTGTCTGGAACGAATCAGAGAGGGAATAACCGATTAATGCATCGACAGCCATGCAAAAGGCCGTCTGGCGTTGATACCAGACGGCCTTGAGAGGTGCTGACTAGAGGTTGTTAAAGCGTTTTACTTGGTCCACTCGGCGACACGCTCAGGGTGTTTGGCAACCCAATCTTTCGCTGCGGCTTCAGGCTTGGCGCCATCCTGGATAGCGAGCATGACTTCGCCGATTTCATCCTTGGAGGTCCACTGGAATTTTTTCAGGAAAGCTACGACTTCCGGTGCTTTCTTCTCCAGGCCCAGGCTGCCGACGCTGTCGACGGTTTCAGCCGCGCCGTAGACGCCTTTTGGATCTTCCAGGAATTTCAGTTTCCACTTGGCGAACATCCAGTGCGGCACCCAACCGGTGACCGCGATGGACTCTTTCTTGTTTTCGGCACGGGTCAGCTCGGAGATCATCGCAGCGCCAGAGCTGGCCTGCAGTTTGTAACCGGTCAGGTCGTAATCCTTGATCGCCTGGTCGGTCTTGAGCATCACGCCTGAACCGGCATCGATCCCGACGATTTTATTTTTGAAGGACTCATCGGTTTTCAAGTCGCCGATGGTGTTGGCTTTGACGTACTCGGGAACGATCAGACCGATTTTCGCATCCTTGAAGTTGGCACCGTAGTCGACAACCTTGTCCTTGTTCTTGGCCCAATACTCGCCATGGGTCACTGGCAGCCAGGCTGACAGCATCGCGTCGAGTTTGCCGGTGGCAACGCCCTGCCACATGATCCCGGTCGCAACCGCTTCCAGCTTGACGTCATAACCCAGCTTTTGCTTGATCACTTCAGCGGCCACGTTAGTCGTGGCAACGCTGTCGGACCAACCGTCGACATAGCCGATGCTCAACTGGGGTTTGGCATCTGCAAGGGCCAAGGTAGAACTGATCGCAAGTGCAAGAGCGGCACCAGCGCCAAGGATTAGTCGCATCTTCATCGTTACTTCCCCGAAAGAGCTGCACCCGACGACGGTCGGGCATCTTGAACGTTTTTTAAGGGACCGCAGTTCATGCCCGGCTTTGGAGCGCTGCTGCCCCTTCACGCCTCACCTGTTCAGTGCCACTGTCAGCAGCGCCATACTGGCGTCCTGATAATCAACCTGACACGGGATGCCTCCTGCTCTGTTAGCGACCTCAATACAGCGATAAACGACATCACTAAGCCATCAGCGACAAATCGAGCTATCAACGACATAGGCGCAAAAACAACGCCCAAACTTTGCATGCCCCATTCATATCAGAAACAAAGCCCTTCTCCAGCCTTTAGAAAAATACAGGTAACATGCCGGCCTTCGCCCCACTTCGGCCCCATCATGCCTGCGATTTCCCGCTTCCCCGTTGCACCTTATCTATTCGCCTGTCTGCTTGGCCTGCTCGCCCTTTGCGGTTTCTGGTATGGGCTGGGGAAACCGGTGATTCTGCCGGACGCGGCCACGCCTACGCATAAATTGCAGTGCGCCTCGTACACCCCGTTCGACAAGGACCAATCGCCGTTCGACCAGCCCTTCAAGTTGCGGCCGGAACGAATGGATGCCGACCTGGCCCTGCTCGCCACGCGTTTCGAATGCATCCGTACCTATTCGATGACCGGTCTTGAAGACATTCCCGCACTGGCGCGCAAGCATGGCCTGAAGCTGATGATCGGCGCCTGGGTCAACGCCAACCCGGTGGACACGGCCAAGGAAGTCGACGCGCTGATTGCCTCGGCCAACGCCAACCCCGACGTGGTCACTGCGGTGATCGTCGGTAACGAGGCACTGCTGCGCAAAGAAGTGACCGGTCCGCAATTGGCCAAGCTGATCCTTCAGGTCAAGAGTCAGGTCAAGCAACCGGTGACCTACGCCGACGTGTGGGAATTCTGGCTGCAGTACCCGGAAATTGCTCCGACGGTGGACTTCCTAACCATCCACTTGTTGCCGTACTGGGAAGATGACCCCAAAGGCATCGACGATGCGTTGGAGCATGTGGCGCAGATCCGCCAGATTTTCGGCAGCCGTTTCGCCCCCAAAGACATCATGATCGGCGAGACCGGCTGGCCCAGCGAAGGTCGCCAGCGGGAAACCGCGGTGCCTAGCCGGGCCAACGAGGCGCGGTTCATCCGTGGTTTTGTCGCCATGGCCGAAAAAAACGGCTGGCATTACAACCTGATCGAGGCCTTTGACCAGCCATGGAAACGCGCGGCTGAAGGGGCTGTCGGCGGTTACTGGGGCTTGTTCGATGCCGATCGTCAGGAGAAAGGCGTACTCGCCGGCCCCGTTTCCAATCTGTCTTACTGGCCGTTCTGGCTGGCGGCTAGCGGGCTGTTGTTCTCGATGACACTGGTGGTCGCCGGACGTGTAAGTACCACGCGCGCTGCGCTGGTCTTGCCACTGCTGGCCGCGTTGGGCGCTGGCTGTATCGGCACCTGGGGTGAGCTGGCGCGGGTGACCACCCGCTTTGCGGGCGAGTGGGTCTGGGCTGTCGTGTTGGTCGGTTTGAACCTGCTAGTGCTGACTCATGCCGCGCTGGCGCTGTCGGCCAAAGAGGGTTGGCGCGCTCGTGCGTTCCTCTGGTTCGAGGCCCGTGCCAGTTGGTGGGTGACCGCCACTGGTTTCGCCGCCGCGGTGATGATATTGGCGCTGGTGTTCGACCCGCGCTATCGCAGCTTCCCCACACCGACCCTGCTGCTGCCAGCCTTGTTCTACCTGTTCCGGCCGGTGCGTGTTCCACGCCGGGAAGTCGCGCTGCTGACCTTTATCGTCGGCGCCGGTATCGCCCCGCAGTTGTTCCGCGAGGGGCTTGCCAGCCAGCAGGCGTTGGGCTGGGCACTCGTCAGCCTGCTGATGACCGCCGCGCTGTGGCGCTGCTTGCGGGTGCGTGGGGCGGAGCAAGTCAATTGTGTTACCGGCCCCACCAACGCCGGTGCTCAAGCGGGTAACACGGAAACAAATACTGATGATTTTTATCGACAGCTTCGATGAGTATTTTTTAAGTATTTGATTTTTAAGGATTTTTAAAAACTGGCACGGCTCCTGCTATATCTCTTGCACAACAAAAATAAAAAAACAAAGCAGCATCCCAATAAAAACAATACGTATCGGCTCTGACATAACAAGAACAACACGGACAGAGGCGTAGCTAACAGATTTTTTTGGAGTGGAAGGGCTTTACAGGGATTTCGATCCCGCAACCGGGCAGAGAACAATAAAACTACCCTCAGGTAGCTCCCGAACTGGTTGGATCACTCAGGTGATGAAGCAAGTCAGCGCTCAAAAAAATACGTTTGCTCTTGATCCCGTATGGGGATCGCACAAAACAGCGGTGAAGGGACAGGTCGCCAAAAACAAGAACAGACCGCCCTAAAACAATAAAAATAGAGCACGTAACACCATTAGAGGGGAGCCCAGGCTCCCCTCAGTGCTGTCTGGGGTTCTGATCGTTAAGCTCTGACCAACCGCAACCCGGCAATCACCACCGCAAACACCGCAAGGCTCGCGCTGTAGAGCACCAACGCTGGAATCCCCAACAGCACCGCCAGCACTGCCAGCGCCCAACCGGCGCGACCCGGCAGACAGAATGCGATGATCGACGTCACCAATGCCGCCCAGGCGATCGCCCCAAAGTGAATCATCAGCCCAAGGCCCGAACGCAGCTGACACTCCCAGCCCAACGCTTCGTTGGCGCAAATACCCACCCACTTGGCATCCTCCATCAACGAATAACGTACGCCATAACTGGCGGCAAGCCAGAGTGGCAGGACGATAAGCAGCACAATCAGTGGCAAACGGCGAGACATGCAGTACTCCAGAAACCAGCGTGAACGAGCGCGAAAACGGCGCCCAGCATAATCGCCCGACGTCGGTATGCAAGGGGCTGAACCAACATTATGGCAACCTGTTCTGTCGATAAATCGCTGGGAACGTGTATCGTCTCGACGGTATTAAGGGCGTTCGCTTGGAAGTGCGGCACTTCGGTACTACACCCGTGGTCATAGCCTGCGTATCTATTCAGCATTTTTCCCAAGGGATTTAGTCATGCTCCGTTTTCTACGCTTCGCTGCCATTCTCGGCGGCCTCATTTTGAGTGCGTCCGCTCTGGCGGTCGATGTCGACCCGGCCAGCTACGGCTATCCCCTGACCAACCCCTTCGAAGCGACCATCGCCACTACCCCGCCGGACCTGCGACCGCAACTACCGGCCGATGCCGATATCGACCAGACGGACTACACCCTCAACCTGCGTCCTGAGCGCGAATTCACCCTGCCCGACAATTTCTGGCCGGTGAAAAAACTGCGTTATCGTCTCGCCAAACAGAATCACCCGGCGCCGCTGATCTTTTTGATCGCCGGCACCGGCGCGCCGTACACCAGCACCATCAACGAGTTCTTGAAAAAGCTGTATTACGGCGCCGGTTATCACGTCGTGCAATTGTCGTCACCGACCAGTTTCGATTTCATGACCGCCGCCTCTCGATTCGCCACACCCGGGGTTTCCAAGGACGACGCCGAGGACATGTATCGGGTGATGCAGGCGGTGCGTGCGCAACAATCGCAACTGCAGATCACCGATTACTACCTGACCGGTTACAGCCTGGGTGCACTGGATGCGGCCTTCGTCAGCCATCTGGACGAAACCCGGCGCAGTTTCAACTTCAAGCGCGTGCTGCTGCTCAATCCGCCGGTCAATCTCTACACCTCAATCCGTAATCTGGACAAGCTGGTGCAAACCCAGGTCAAGGGCATCAACAACACCACCACGTTCTATGAACTGGTTCTGGCCAAGTTGACCCGCTACTTCAAGCAAAAAGGCTATATCGACCTCAACGATGCGCTGCTTTATGACTTCCAACAGTCCCGCCAGCACTTGTCCAACGAGCAGATGGCGATGCTGATCGGTACCTCGTTCCGCTTTTCCGCGGCCGATATCGCATTCACCTCGGACCTGATCAACCGCCGCGGTCTGATCACGCCGCCCAAATACCCGATCAGCGAAGGCACCAGCCTCACGTCCTTCCTCAAACGTGCACTGCAATGCGATTTCGACTGTTACCTGACCGAGCAGGTTATCCCGATGTGGCGTGCCCGTACCGATGGCGGCAGCCTGCTACA
Source organism: Pseudomonas sp. ASL3 (assembly GCF_056680425.1). Taxonomy (NCBI): domain Bacteria; kingdom Pseudomonadati; phylum Pseudomonadota; class Gammaproteobacteria; order Pseudomonadales; family Pseudomonadaceae; genus Pseudomonas; species Pseudomonas sp. ASL3. The sequence goes on from NZ_CM155281.1 coordinate 3,793,207, forward strand.
ACTGGTGGATCAAGTGAGCCTCTATGCGCTCAAGGATTACCTGCACAACAACCCCAAAATTGCCGTGATGCATAACGCCGACGATGTGATTCTCGGCCCCGGTGACCTTGGTTTTCTGCGCAAGACCTTTGGCGATCGCCTGACCGTGTACCCGTACGGCGGCCATTGCGGCAACCTCAATTACCGCGTCAACAGCGACGCCATGCTGGAGTTCTTCCGTGGCTAAACGTCTTTTGTTTATCGCTGCCCTGCTTTGCGCAAGTGTGACTCATGCGGCCGATGTACCTCCTGCCGCCCATCCCGCGACGGTCGCCAGAGCCTCTGATCCGGATGGTTTCACCGAGCCGTTGAAGTCATTGAAATTCAACCCCGGCCTGGACCAGCGCGAATTCGAACGCGCCACCCTCAACGCCCTCAACGTTTATGACCCGCTGGAGTCGTGGAACCGTCGGGTCTACCACTTCAACTATCGTTTCGATGAATGGGTGTACCTGCCGGTGGTCGACGGCTATCGCTACGTCACGCCGAGCTTCCTGCGTACGGGCGTAAGTAACTTCTTCAGCAATTTGGGTGACATCTCGAACCTGTTGAACAGCCTGCTCCAGTTCAAGGGCCAGCGCTCGCTGCGAACCACAGGCCGTCTGTTGCTCAACACCACCGTCGGCGTTGCCGGGCTGTGGGATCCGGCGACCAGGATGGGCCTGACGCGCCAAACCGAAGACTTCGGTCAGACCCTGGGCTTCTATGGCGTACCGGCCGGACCGTATCTGGTACTGCCCTTGCTCGGGCCATCGAACCTGCGTGATACCGGCGGCCTGGTGTTCGACTTCACCGCCGAATCGCAGATCAACTTCCTCAACGTCGCCCAGGTCAGCGAGAACCACCCGGAAATTTACCTGCTGCGTGCCATCGACAGGCGTTACACCACTGGCTTCCGCTATGGACAGTTGAACTCACCGTTCGAGTACGAAAAAGTCCGCTACGTCTACACCGAAGCGCGCAAGTTGCAGATTGCCGAATGAACCGCCTGTAGGAGCTGCCGAAGGCTGCGATAGGCCGGGGTCGCGCTCGACCGGCACGACCTTCACAAAGATCAAACACGACGACCGGTTCCCGGTCGATCGCAGCCTTCGGCAGCTCCTACAAGAGCTCTGCAACATCAGGATGTTTGATAGGTAACACGCAAAAAACGCACCCATTGATCGGTCTGATAGGCATAGCATATTTGCCATACCCACCCGATCAGGAGTGCCTTGATGACTCAATTTCGTAAAGTGCTGGCGATTCAAGCTGGCCAGCCTACGTCCGATGGTGCCGGCGTGCGCCTGACGCGCGTGTTCGGCGGCCAGAGCGTGGAGCTGTTCGACCCTTTCCTGATGCTCGATGAGTTCGGCTCGGACAAGCCAGACGATTACATCGCCGGCTTCCCGCCGCACCCACATCGTGGTTTCGAAACCGTCACGTACATGCTTGAAGGTCGCATGCGCCATGAGGATCATCTAGGCAACGTCGGCCTGCTTGAAGGCGGTGGCGTGCAGTGGATGACGGCGGCACGCGGGATTATCCACAGCGAAATGCCTGAGCAGGAAGAAGGTGTAATGCGCGGTTTTCAACTGTGGCTGAACCTGCCGGGCAAAACCAAGCTCGACCCCGCCAGTTATCAGGACATTCAACCGCAGAACATTCCCCGGCTGACGACTCAGGCGGGCGTGGAAGTGGTCGTGATCGCCGGTCAGTTCGACGACGGCCAGGTGCAACAGGCTGGCGCTGTGCAGCGCCCGGATACCGAACCGTTTTATTTCGACCTGCACATTCCGGCAGGCGCCAGCATCAGCCCGCGTATTCCTCAAGGGCATCGCGTGCTGCTGTACGTCTACGAAGGCACCCTGGAGCTCGCCGACCAGCCGCAAGCGATCAGCACCCGTCGTTTGGCGCGCTTGTCCGAAGAAGGCGAACTGCAGCTGCACAGCGCCTCTGGGGCGAAGGTGCTGTTGATCGCCGGCAAACCCTTGCGCGAGCCTATCGTGCAATACGGCCCCTTCGTCATGAACACCCGCGAAGAGATCGAACAAGCGCTGCGGGATTTTCGCGATGATAAGTTGACCGCATAAAAATCGATCAAGCCAGTCCTAAAAACTTCTTCAACTGATCGCTCTGGGCCATGGCATCGCGCCGGCCCAGCTCGATCAATTCGCTGCAATACCCCGCCTCGAACAGCAAATAACTGAGCACGCCGGCACCGCTGGTTTTGGTCGCACCCGGTCCGCGCAGGAACGTGCGTAACGCGATCGGTAATTCGTGTCGATGACGCGCGGCGATTTCGTCCAGCGGCTGGCTGGGGGCAATCACTAACACTTCGACCGGCGCCAGACCCAAGGTGTGCACGGGCTGTTCCACGGGCAGCAACCGGCTCAGCAGGTTAAGACGTTCCAACAATTCGATATCGCCTTCCAGGCTGTCGATGAAGGTACTGTTGAGCAGGTGCCCGCCGATCTGCGCCAGAGTCGGTTGCACCCCCATCTTCACCCGCTGCAACGGATTGTTCGCTTCGATACCCCGCGGGTTGCCGCTGACCCCGACCACCAGTACCCGATTCGCCCCCAGATGCAGCGCCGGACTGATCGGCGCGGATTGGCGCACCGCGCCGTCGCCGAAATATTCCTGCTCGATCTTGATCGGCGCGAACAGCAGAGGGATCGCCGAGCTGGCGAGCAGATGATCGACCGTCAGTTGCGTCGGCAGGCCAATCCGTCGATGGCGCAGCCAGGAATCGATGGTGCCTCTGGCCTGATAGAAGGTCACCGCTTGCCCCGACTCATAACCGAATGCGGTCACCGCCACGGCGCGCAAGTGCCGAGCCTCGATGGCGTGGTCAATACCGCGCAGATCCAGGCGCGCGTTGAGCAGATCACGTAACGGAGAGCTGTTGAGCAAGGCCACGGGCACCTGCGAACCAATCCCCAACAGGCTGTGGCCGACGAAGCGAGTGGCCTGACGAATCACCCCGGCCCAATCGCTGCGCAACACCTGATGGCTGCGAAAGCCCTGCCAGAACTCGACCAGTTGATGAACCGCAGCGCAGAAATGCGACGCACCACTGGCCAGTATGACGGCGTTGATGGCGCCGGCCGAGGTGCCCACGATCACCGGAAACGGATTCGACGCTCCGGCGGGCAGTAAATCGGCAATCCCGGCCAGTACCCCAACCTGATAAGCGGCTCGCGCGCCGCCGCCGGAAAGTATCAGCCCGGTGACCGATTCAGCGGCGATTCTGGATTCAACGGTGGATTCAACGGCGCCCGTGACTTCGCTGACGTTCATGGCTGTTCTCGTACGGCGCGTGTCGGCATCTTTTATTAACTCTTCTTTTTCACACCGATCTTGTTATACAACTTCGGCTCGCCCGGTGGTCGGCTTTTAAAGCGTCGATGGGTCCATAAATACTGATCCGGGCACTCGATGATGGCGCGCTCGACGAATTGATTGATCCGCAGGCAGTCGACCTCATCACTCACGCCTGGAAAGTCATCCAGCGGCGGATGGATCACCAATCGATAACCGCTGCCATCGGCCAACCGTTGCTGGGTGAACGGCACAACCTGAGCACGGCCCAGCGTGGCGAATTTGCTGGTAGCGGTCACCGTCGCTGCCGGAATCCCGAAAAACGGTATGAATATGCCCTGTTTGGCGCCGTAATCCTGATCCGGTGCGTACCAGATGGCGCGCCCGGCGCGCAGTAGTTTGAGCATGCCGCGCACGTCTTCCCGCTCCACGGCCAGGGAATCGAGGTTGTGTCGTTCACGGCCACGACGTTGAATGAAGTCGAACAGCGGGTTGTCATGCTCGCGGTACATGCCGTCGATGGTGTGCTCCTGCCCCAGCAGCGCCGCGCCGATTTCCAGCGTGGTGAAGTGCAACGCCATGAGAATCACACCCTTCCCATCTACCTGCGCCTGTTTCAGGTGCTCCAGGCCTTCGATGTGCGCCAGTTTCGTCAGCCGCTTACGAGACCACCACCAGCTCATGGCCATTTCGAAAAAGGCGATACCGGTGGAAGCGAAGTTTTCCTTGAGCAAGCGTTTGCGCTCGGCCGACGACAAATGCGGGAAGCACAGCTCCAGGTTGCGCGAAGCAATGTGGCGGCGGTCATCGGCAAACCGGTACATCACCAGCCCCAGCACCCGACCGACGGCGACAAGCACGCGAAACGGTAATTGAACGACCAACCAGAGCAGGCCGAGACCCAGCCACAGCGGCCAGAAACGCGGTTGAAGAAAACGAGCTCGAAAACGCGGGCGATCCATTACAGCTTCCGTCAAGACAATGGCCGCGCATTCTACATCGGTTCGGCAACATCGGTTCGGCTTGGCTTGCGACTCGCGGGCGTTCTCGTTATAAGTCTCGACACTTTTAGTGACAAGCTGTTGTATGCCAACCATGAGCCAAATCGAATTGCAAGACCAGGATCCTGTTTTCCAGCTAAAGGGCAGCATGCTCGCCATCACTGTCCTTGAGCTGGCCCGAAACAACCTCGAAAGCCTCGATCGCCAGTTGGCGGCGAAGGTTGCCCTGGCGCCTAACTTCTTCAGCAACACCCCACTGGTGCTGGCCCTGGACAAATTGCCCGCCGGCGAAGGCGCGGTCGATCTGCCCGGCCTGATGCGCGTGTGCCGTCAACACGGCCTGCGCACCCTGGCGATTCGCGCCAACCGCATCGAAGATATCGCTGCGGCCATTGCCATCGATCTGCCAGTCCTGCCGCCTTCGGGGGCGCGGGAACGTCCGCTGGAGCCCGCGGAAGGTGACGCCGTCAAGAAAAAGCCGGAAAAGCCGCCTGAACCGACGATCAAACCGACCAAAATCATCACCTCACCGGTGCGCGGCGGTCAGCAGATTTACGCCCAGGGCTGCGATCTGGTGGTCATCGCCCCGGTCAGTCCCGGCGCGGAACTTCTGGCCGATGGCAACATCCATGTGTATGGCCCTATGCGCGGAAGAGCGCTGGCCGGGATCAAAGGCGACACCAAGGCACGGATTTTTTGCCAGCAGTTGGGCGCCGAACTGGTCTCGATTGCCGGGCAATACAAAGTTTCCGAAGATCTGCGCCGAGATCCACTGTGGGGGGCCGGAGTACAGGTCAGTCTGTCCGGTGACGTGTTGAACATCATTCGTCTTTAACGGATACTGCCGCTTTTTTAAAGCATCTCTGATTCGTCGCGAAAACGTAGCAAAAGAAGTAGGAAATCGGGAAAAACCAGGGTTTTCCGCCGGTTAAGCCTGATTCAGGGGTTCACGATTTCCAGCATTGCTCGACTGTTGCCGTTTCACGGGATGCTCTTCAGGGACTAACTGTCCTTTTCCTCTAGGGGTGAAACACCTTGGCCAAGATTCTCGTGGTTACATCCGGCAAGGGTGGTGTGGGTAAGACCACCACCAGCGCCGCTATCGGTACCGGTCTCGCTCTGCGCGGCCACAAAACAGTGATTGTCGACTTCGACGTTGGCTTGCGTAATCTCGATTTGATCATGGGCTGCGAACGCCGCGTGGTGTACGACTTCGTCAACGTGGTAAACGGCGAAGCGACCCTCACTCAGGCGCTGATCAAAGACAAACGCCTGGAAAATCTTTACGTACTGGCGGCAAGCCAGACTCGCGATAAAGACGCCCTGACTCAGGACGGCGTTGAAAAAATCCTCATGGAATTGAAAGAGACCTTCGAATACGTGGTCTGCGATTCCCCTGCGGGCATCGAGAAAGGCGCGCACCTGGCGATGTATTTCGCCGACGAAGCGATCGTCGTGACCAACCCGGAAGTGTCTTCGGTACGTGACTCGGACCGCATGCTCGGGCTGTTGGCGAGCAAATCCCGCCGCGCCGAGAGAGGCGAAGAGCCGATCAGGGAACACCTGTTGCTGACCCGCTACAACCCGGAGCGCGTCACCAAGGGTGAAATGCTTGGCGTCGAAGACGTCGAAGAAATCCTCGCTATCCGCCTGCTGGGCGTGATTCCCGAGTCGCAAGCGGTATTGAAAGCCTCTAACCAGGGTATCCCGGTCATCCTTGACGACCAGAGCGACGCCGGTCAGGCATACAGCGATGCCGTGGACCGCTTGCTGGGCAAGGAAGTGACTCATCGTTTCATCGATGTACAGAAAAAGGGATGGTTTCAGCGAGTCTTTGGAGGTCGTGAATGAATATTTTTGACTTCTTTCGTGACCGCAAGAAGGAAAGTACAGCTTCGGTAGCGAAAGAGCGTCTACAGATCATCGTGGCGCATGAACGCGGCCAGCGCAGCACCCCGGATTACCTGCCTGCCCTGCAAAAAGAGCTGGTGGAAGTCATCCGTAAATACGTAAACATCGAGTCCGACCAAGTGCAGGTCGCTCTGGAAAGCCAGGGCAGCTGCTCGATCCTGGAACTCAATATCACCCTGCCAGATCGTTGATCCCGCAGGTGCCCACGGCGGCATTTCGGCCCTTCTGAACTGAAGGGTCCGAAATGCCGCCGTGGGCGTTTCTAGCGTTTCGAGGCCCGTTGCACATGCCGTTGTCGAACATCCGCATCATTCATCAGGACGCTGGCGTTCTGGTGGTCGATAAGCCGACCCTGCTGCTTTCCGTTCCCGGCCGTGCCGAGGACAACAAGGATTGCCTGATTACCCGCCTGCAGGAAAACGGTTACCCCGAAGCCCGCATCGTCCACCGTCTGGATTGGGAAACGTCGGGAATCATCTTGCTGGCCCGCGACGCCGACACCCATCGCGAACTGTCGCGGCAGTTTCATGACCGTGAAACCGAAAAAGCCTACACCGCCCTGTGCTGGGGCCAACCGGAACTGGACAGCGGCAGCATCGATTTGCCGCTGCGCTACGACCCGCCTACCAAACCCCGGCATGTGGTCGATCACGAATTCGGCAAGAACGCGCTGACCTTCTGGAAAGTACTGGAACGCTGTGGCGATTATTGTCGCGTCGAACTGACACCGATTACCGGTCGCTCGCACCAGTTGCGCGTGCACATGCTGTCTATCGGCCATCCACTGCTGGGCGACGGGCTGTATGCACATCCGCAAGCGTTGGCCGCCTACCCGCGCCTGTGCCTGCACGCCAGCATGCTGAGCTTCACCCATCCGCAAAGCGGCGAACGCCTGCGCTTCGAGTGCCCGGCGCCGTTTTGATTATGCGTATCCGGGGCAGACGCAAATCCCCTGTAGGAGCGCGCTTGCCCGCGATCGCTTCGGAGTCGCGCTCGACCGAAGCAGTCGCAGAATGCCCAAGCGCGGTTTTCCTGGAGAAAATGGGATACCGGTCTGCGAGTGCTTCGCCCTCGATCGCGGGCAAGCGCGCTCCTACAGGAATGCAGCGCCTATCACTGCGGAACAATCAACAAATCGGCGCCTGCCACAAGATACGGTAAACTTGCGCCCTTGCTGTCTGGAGTAACTTATGCGCGAAGAGTTGAACCAAGGTCTGATCGATTTTCTCAAGGCCTCTCCCACCCCCTTTCATGCCACCGCCAGCCTTGTCCAACGCCTGGAAGCGGCCGGTTATCAGCGTCTGAATGAACGCGAAACATGGGCCACCGAGACCGGTGGTCGCTACTACGTCACTCGCAACGATTCATCCATCGTCGCCTTCAAGCTGGGCCGTCATTCGCCCCTGATCGGCGGCATCCGCCTGGTCGGTGCTCACACCGACAGCCCGTGTCTGCGGGTCAAGCCGCAACCCGAACTGCAACGTCAGGGTTTCTGGCAGTTGGGTGTCGAAGTCTACGGCGGCGCCCTGCTCGCCCCCTGGTTCGACCGCGATCTGTCGTTGGCCGGCCGCGTTACCTTCCGCCGTGACGGCAAGGTCGAAAGCCAACTGATCGATTTCAAACTGCCCATCGCCGTGATCCCGAATCTGGCAATTCACCTCAACCGGACCGCCAACGAAGGCTGGGCGATCAACGCCCAGACCGAATTGCCGCCGATTCTGGCGCAGGTGGCGGGTGACGAGCGTGTGGATTTCCGCGCCTTGCTGACCGATCAACTGGCCCGCGAGCATGGCCTGAATGCTGACGTGGTGCTCGATTTCGAGCTGAGCTTCTACGATACCCAAAGCGCGGCGGTCGTCGGCCTGCACGGTGATTTCATCGCCGGCGCGCGCCTGGACAATCTGCTGTCGTGCTTCGCGGGTCTGCAAGCCTTGCTCACTGCCGAAACCGACGAAACCTGTCTGCTGATCTGCACCGATCACGAAGAGGTCGGCTCTTCCTCCACCTGTGGCGCTGACGGCCCGATGCTGGAGCAGATTCTTCAACGCCTGCTGCCTGAAGGTGATGAGTATGTGCGCACCATTCAAAAGTCGCTGCTGGTCTCGGCCGACAATGCCCACGGCATCCATCCGAACTACGCCGACAAGCACGACGCCAACCATGGCCCAAAACTCAACGCCGGCCCGGTGATCAAGGTCAACAGCAACCAGCGTTACGCGACCAGCAGTGAAACCGCCGGTTTCTTCCGTCATCTGTGCATGGCCCAGGAAGTCCCGGTGCAGAGCTTCGTGGTACGCAGCGATATGGCCTGTGGCTCGACCATCGGCCCGATCACGGCCAGCCATCTGGGCGTGCGCACCGTCGATATCGGTCTGCCAACCTTCGCCATGCACTCGATCCGCGAACTGGCGGGCAGCCAGGATCTGGCGCATTTGGTGAAAGTGCTCAGCGCGTTCTACGCCAGCCACGATCTGCCTTGATGCTCTCGCACTGATCATGCCCACATTCCGCGTGTGGCATGATCATCAGCGGAACGATCTGTGAAAACCGACCTAAACTGAATCTATCGAATCAGAAAGGTGTAGCGCTCATGGATCCGGTCCATTCGATGCTGATACCAATCCTCGTCGGTATGCTGTTGCTGTGTGTCGGCTTCACTTATCAAGAGCGAGCGGTGGGTGTGTTTCTGCTCTGGCTGGGCATGCTCTGCATCCTCGGTACGGTGGGTTATAAAATCCTCGAAAAATTGGCGTAAGCCGCCCAGCGTCTGGCGTGCAGCCCCACGTCGACGATAAAAATGCGCTCGCCAAGCCTCGGTCCCGCTCGTACACTCGCCAGTCATTGCCTGATCAGGCGTGTTGATGCCGACTTGAGGTTTATGCCTGGTGCCTGTTTTTTTCCGTCTGTTCGTCCTGCCGCGCCTGTTTCTGATCTGTCTGCTGGCCCTGCTGCCAGTTGCCGCGGCTCAAGCGGTGAGCCTGCCGGGTTTGTTGAGCGGCTCGCAAAAAAACCAGCCGCAAGCGCAGGAACCCCTGGGGCAATCGCTGGATGACGTGATCAAGACGCTGGAGAACGATCAACAGCGCACCAAGCTGCTCGACGACCTGAAAAAACTCCGCGATACCACCAAAAAAGCCCAACCCGCCGCCGAAGAAGGCGTACTCGGGTTGATCGGCAGCACCCTGTCCAGTTTCGAGAAGCAGTTCGCCGGCGATGACAGCCCGCTCCAACGCTGGTCCGAGGAACTGGACCTGGCGCAAGAAGAACTGCTATCGCAGATGCTGCCCGCCAATCAATGGCTGCCGGTCCTCCTTGGTTTCGCTCTGGTGATGCTGATCTGGAGCCTGCTGGCGGCCGCCCTGATCTGGCTCAGCCATCGGGTACGCGTACGCTTTGGCCTGCCTGAAGACCTGCCGCAACACCCACGCACCTGGGACATGCTGCGTTTTGCCCTGCGTAAATTGGGGCCGTGGCTGGTGGCACTGGTCATCACCGTGTACCTGAGCTATTCCCTGCCCTCTTCGCTGGGCAAGGATCTGGCGATGGTGCTGGCTTATGCCCTGGTGGTTGGCACGTTGTTCTCGGCGATTTGCGTGATTGCCTTTTCTGTCCTCGATGGCCCTCACCGCCACCGCGCCCTGTATATCCTGCGCCATCAGGCGTTTCGGCCGCTGTGGCTGATCGGCAGTTTTGCCGCCTTTGGCGAGGGGCTGAACGACCCGCGCCTGATCGCCAGCCTCGGCGAGCATCTGGCGCACACCGCCGCGACCCTGGCCAACGTGCTGGCTGCGTTGTCCACCGGGCTGTTCATCCTGCGATTCCGGCGGCCCATCGCCCACTTGATCCGCAACCAGCCACTTTCGCGCCGCCTGACCCGCCGCGCCTTGAGCGACACCATCGATATTCTCGGTTCGTTCTGGTTTGTGCCGGCATTGATGCTGGTGGCGGTCTCATTGTTCGCCACATTCTTCTCCGCCGGCGATACCAGTACCGCCCTGCGTCAGGCCTTGATCTGTACGGTGTTGCTGGTGCTGTGCATGGTCATCAACGGTCTGGTGCGCCGCCATGCGCTAAAACCGCACCACGGGCACAAACGCCATGCGCTGTATTCGGATCGGCTGAAGAACTTCTTCTATACCCTGGCGCACCTACTGGTCTGGTTGCTGTTCATCGAACTGGGCCTGCGCGCCTGGGGCATGTCGCTGATTCGCTTCGCCGAGGGTGAGGGCCACGAAATCATCGTCAAGCTGTTCAGTCTGAGCGCCACTCTGCTGTTCGCCTGGCTGATCTGGATTCTCAGTGACACCGCGGTCCATCACGCATTGACCCGTTCGCGCAAAGGACTGGCCAATGCCCGTGCGCAAACCATGATGCCGTTGATTCGCAACGTGCTGTTCGTGGCGATTTTCATCATTGCCCTGATCGTTGCGCTGGCGAACATGGGCATGAACGTGACCCCGCTGCTGGCCGGTGCTGGCGTGATCGGTCTGGCCATTGGTTTCGGCGCACAGTCGTTGGTGGCGGACTTGATCACCGGCCTGTTCATCATCATCGAAGACTCGTTGGCCATCGACGATTACGTGGACGTCGGCGGACATTTGGGTACGGTCGAAGGTTTGACCATCCGCACTGTGCGCCTGAGGGACATCGACGGCATCGTCCACACCATTCCGTTCAGTGAAATCAAAAGCATCAACAACTACTCGCGGGAATTCGGTTACGCGATTTTCCGCATCGCGATTCCGTTCAACATGAACATCGATGAAGCGATCAAGATGGTCCGTGAAGTCGGGCAGAAAATGCGTGCCGACCCCTTACAGCGGCGCAATATCTGGTCGCCGCTGGAGATTCAGGGTGTCGAAAGTTTCGAGTCCGGCAGCGCCGTGCTGCGGGCCCGCTTCAAGACCGCGCCGATCAAACAATGGGAAGTCTCCCGCGCCTTCAACCTGTCGCTCAAACGCCACCTGGATGAAGCCGGCCTCGATTTGGCGACGCCGCGCTTGAGTGTTCAGGTCAATACCGGTGCCGGTGGCGTGAGTGGGGTTGAGGCGGAGAAAGATCAGCAGGTGGGTTGATCGCGAGGGGACTGATTTATTTTTCGCGCTCTTTGAAAAATCAATCTGTCCCCGGCCTCGGGACAGATTGATTTTCGATGAAGCGCTGAAAATAAATCAGTCCCCTACCCCGTCACCACCGCACTCACATGAATCGCATCATGCCGCCAATACTCAAGGTCGCAGTCGATCAAACGGCCCTGCTGATCGTAGTTGACCCGGGCAATGCGCAGGCCGGGACTGCCCACCGATACCTTCAACGCCGCTGCCGCATCTACCTGCAACGCCGTCGGCACCATCTCGAAACGCACCTGGCCATACCGTAGACCGTAGTGGCTGGCGTATAGCTCGGTCAGCGATTGATTGAGATCGAAGTCGAGTATCCGCGGAAAGTAATCCGGATTCAGGTAGTGCTCCACGTACAGCACCAGCCTTTGATCAATGCGCCGCGCGCGACAGATCTGGATCACGCTGGATAACGCCGGCAACTGCAACCAGGCACATATGGCGGCGGACGCCGGTTGCAGTCGCGCTGAAATCACCTCCGTCGACGGCACTCGTCCCTGAGCACTGACCATGGCGTGAAAATGGCTGCGACGCATCAAGTCGTAGGCCAGACGCGGCGGCGAGATAAACCAGCCACGTCGCTCCTCGCGATAAACCAGCCCCTGGGCTTCCAACTGCAATAACGCTTCGCGCACGGTGATCCGCGTGGTGCCGAACAACTCGCTGAGTTTGCGCTCGGCGGGCAGTTTGCTGCTGGGCGGCAACAAGCCGTGCTCGATCTGTTCCTGCAAGGCCAGACCGATGGCTGTCACCGCCTTTGGTGCATCTTCGCGCATCAACGTTACCTATCTGGACTAGTCCAATGCTGTTTATGGGCAGGACCGAGCTTGAATACCGCTCCTGTAAGTATCTGTCAGCCTAGGCAACGCACATGACTGATAGATGACAAAGCTGCTGAACGACGTTCTGAAGCGATCGTTTAAAAAAATTAAAACTATAAATATCAATTCATTAGCTATGGTCTACGCTTATCTCGCAATGCCCTACATTAGCTGACGAATACCCTTGCAGGAGTGATGCCGACATCAAAGTGTCATCCGGCAAGCTTAAATTGGCTCAGGTATTGCTGACCTAGACCAACCCAACCGCACTAACGTCGATAAAAACGCAGCGTTGAAAACGCCCAAAGGAGCTTCGGATGAAACATCTTTTCCTGGCATCACTGTTAGGTTCGACCATCGCCTTGTGCACCGCAGCCATGGCCGCTGATACCGATTTGAGTACCCTGGAAGCCGCTGCCAAGGCGGAAGGCGCGGTCAATAGCGTCGGCATGCCCGATGACTGGGCCAACTGGAAAGGCACTTGGGAAGATCTGTCCACCAAGTACGGCCTCAAGCACATCGACACCGACATGAGCTCGGCTCAGGAAGTCGCAAAATTCGCTGCGGAAAAAGACAACGCCAGCGCCGATATCGGCGATGTTGGTGCAGCCTTCGGTCCTATCGCTGTAAAACAGGGCGTGACCCAGCCTTACAAGCCGACCACCTGGGCTCAAGTCCCGGATTGGGCGAAAGATAAAGACGGTAACTGGGCACTCGCCTACACCGGCACTATCGCGTTCATCATCAACAAGAAGCTGCTCCATGGTTCCGACGCACCAAAAAGCTGGGCTGACCTGGAGAAAGGCAAATACAAAGTCTCCATCGGTGACGTGAGCACTGCTGCCCAGGCCGCCAACGGCGTACTGGCTGCCGCCATTTCCAAAGGTGGCGATGAAAAGAACATTGAACCGGCACTGAAAATGTTCGCCGAGATTGCCAAGCAAGGTCGCCTGTCGCTGTCCAACACGACTATCGCTACGATGGAAAAAGGCGAAATCGAAGTCGGTGTGGTTTGGGACTTCAACGGTCTGAGCTACCGCGACAAGATGGTCAACAAGGACGACTATGAAGTGCTGATCCCATCCGATGGCTCGGTGATTTCCGGCTACACCACCATCATCAACAAATACGCCAAGCACCCGAACGCTGCCAAACTGGCTCGTGAATACATCTTCAGCGATGCAGGCCAGACCAATCTGGCTCGTGGCAATGCCCGTCCGATTCGCGCCGATCACCTCACGCTGCCGCCTGATGTACAAGCCAAGCTGATACCCAATGAGCAGTACAAACACGTGAAGCCAATCAAAGACGCAGATGCCTGGGAAAAGACCTCCAAGGGCCTGCCGCAAAAATGGAACGAGCAAGTCATTATCGAAATGAAATAAGTCAGCTGTTCGCAGCGGGACGCGTAGTTGCAAGCCTGCTCCCACAATGGATCAACTACTCCTGTGGGAGCAGGCTTGCCTGCGAATGACCTACACCTATACACCCGCGAACCCGGAGCCTTTCCCTCATGAAGCACAACGTCATCCTGGTCGTGCTCGATGGCCTGAGTTATCAGGTCGCCCGGCATGCCATGGGGCACCTTCAGGCCTACGCAGGCGCAGGACGCGCAGCCCTGTACAAACTGGAATGTGAGCTGCCCGCTCTGTCCAGGCCGCTCTACGAATGCATCCTCACCGGCGTGACGCCGATTGACAGCGGCATCGTGCACAACAACGTCTCGCGCCTGTCGAATCAGCGCAGCGTGTTCCACTACGCCACCGAAGCTGGACTCAGCACCGCCGCCGCGGCGTATCACTGGGTCAGCGAACTGTATAACCGCTCGCCGTTCCTGGCGGCCCGCGACCGTCACACCGACGATACGCAGCTGCCGATCCAGCACGGGCACTTCTACTACGCCGATCACTATCCGGATTCGCACCTGTTCGCCGACGCCGAAAGCCTGCGCCTGCGCCATGCGCCGAACTTCCTGCTGGTACACCCCATGAACATCGACGACGCCGGGCACAAGCACGGCCTCGATACAGCGCAATACCGCAACAGCGCGCGCTCTGCCGACATCATCCTCGCCGACTACCTGCAAGGCTGGCTCGACGCCGGCTATCAGGTACTGGTGACCGCCGACCATGGCATGAACAACGACCGCTCGCACAATGGCCTGCTCCCGGAAGAACGCGAAGTACCGCTGTTCGTTCTCGGCGACGCCTTCAGTTTCGATAACAACGCCCAACCGAAACAGACCGATCTATGCGGCACGGTCTGCGAATTGCTCGGTGTCCCTCACGACAAACCTGTATGCCGGGAGCTGTTGAAGTGAACTCAGTCCGAGGCAAATGGCTGGCGGCACTCTGCCTGGTGCCCTTCGTCGTGTTTTTCATCGTGTTCCAGATTGCCCCGCTGGCCTGGGTGCTGATCAATAGCCTGCAATCGGAAGAAAACGGCTGGGGCCTGGTCAATTTCACAGACATATTCAGCTCCCGGTTCTACATGCAGGCGATCCAGCACAGCCTGGAGATCAGCTTCTGGTCCAGCGTGTTCGGGATCATCATTGCCGTGCTCGGCAGCTACTCCCTGCGCCGGGTCGACTCGCGACTGCGCGATTTCGTCAACGCCTTCGCCAATATGACCAGCAACTTCGCCGGTGTGCCGCTGGCCTTTGCTTTCATCATCCTGCTGGGATTCAACGGCACGATCACTATCATGCTCAAGCAGGCCGGGGTCATTCAGGACTTCAACCTGTATTCCGAAACCGGGCTGATCATTCTCTACACCTACTTTCAGATTCCGCTGGGCGTGCTGCTGCTCTACCCGGCTTTCGACGCCCTGCGCGAAGACTGGCGTGAGTCCGCGTCTCTGCTCGGGGCCAGCGGCTGGCAATTCTGGCGGCATATCGGCATCCCGGTTTTGACCCCGGCGCTGATCGGCACCTTCGTGATCTTGCTGGCCAACGCCCTCGGCGCCTACGCCACCGTATACGCCCTGACCACCGGCAACTTCAACGTGCTGCCGATCCGTATTGCCGCCATGGTCTCGGGCGACATCAGCCTCAATCCGAACATGGCCAGCGCCTTGGCGGTGGTGCTGGTGGGTCTGATGACCCTGGTCACCATCATCCACCAGTGGCTGTTGAAGAGGAGCTACCATGTCTCGCGCTAAACGCGGCCCCGCCGTCCTCTATCACCGCGCCGTGGTGTACTTGCTGTTCATCATTCTGCTGCTGCCGCTGGCCGGGACGCTGATCTATTCCCTGGCCAGCAGTTGGTCGGCAACCGTTCTGCCCAGCGGCTTTACGTTTAAATGGTATGAGCAACTGTGGAGCGATCCGCGTTTTCTGCATGCTTTTGGTCAATCGCTGCTGGTGTGTGTCGGCTCGCTGATCCTCTCGGTTGTACTGATCCTGCCGCTGCTGTTCGTGGTGCATTACCACTTTCCCAAGCTCGATGCGCTGATGAACATCCTGATCCTGCTGCCCTTCGCCGTGCCGCCGGTGGTGTCCTCTGTGGGCTTGTTGCAGCTCTACGGTTCCGGGCCTTTCGCGATGGTCGGCACCCCGTGGATTCTGATCGGCTGCTACTTCACCGTGGCCCTACCGTTCATGTACCGGGCGATTACCAACAACCTGCAAGCGATCAACCTGACCGACCTGATGGACGCCTCGCAGCTGCTCGGCGCCAGCACTTGGCAAGCCGCGTTTCTGGTGGTGCTGCCCAACCTGCGCAAAGGCCTGATGATCGCGTTGCTGCTGTCGTTCTCCTTCCTGTTCGGCGAATTCGTGTTCGCTAACATCCTGGTCGGTACACGCTACGAAACCCTGCAGGTCTACCTGAATAACATGCGCAACAGCAGCGGCCACTTCACCAGCGCCCTGGTGATTTCCTACTTCTTTTTCGTGCTGGTGCTGACCTGGGTTGCCAATTTACTGAACAAGGACAAAAGCCAATGAGCTTCGTCAGCGTCGAACACCTGCAAAAACACTACGCCAGCACCGCGGTTTTCAGCGACATCAACTGCGAAATCAAGAAAGGCGAGTTCGTGACGCTGCTCGGCCCGTCCGGTTGCGGCAAATCTACCTTGCTGCGCTGTATCGCGGGTCTGACTTCCGTCACCAGCGGCCGCATTCTGCTGGAGGGTCAGGACCTGGTACCGGTCTCCCCACAGAAGCGCGGGATCGGCATGGTGTTCCAGAGCTATGCGCTGTTTCCGAACATGACTGTCGAGCAGAACGTTGCGTTCGGCCTGCGCATGCAAAAGGTCAACAGCGACGACAGCCACAAGCGCGTCACCGACATCCTCAGACTGGTGGAGCTGACCGATTTCGCCGACCGCTACCCGCATCAGATGTCCGGCGGCCAGTGTCAGCGCGTGGCATTGGCCCGATCGCTGGTGACCCAGCCCCGCTTGCTGCTGCTCGATGAACCGTTGTCAGCATTGGATGCGCGGATTCGCAAACACCTGCGCGAACAGATCCGTCAGATCCAGCGAGAGCTGGGCCTGACGACGATTTTCGTGACCCACGATCAGGAAGAAGCGCTGACCATGTCCGACCGGATTTTCCTGATGAACCAGGGCCGGATCGTGCAAAGCGGCGATGCCGAAACCTTGTACACCGCACCGGTCGACGTGTTTGCCGCCGGTTTTATCGGCAACTACAACGTGCTGGATGCCGCCAGTGCCAGCCGCTTGCTGCAGCGGCCGATAAAAAGTCGCCTCGCGATCCGCCCGGAAGCCATCGAGCTGAGCCTGACCGGCGAGCTGGACGGCGAAGTGCGCAGCCACAGCCTGTTGGGCAACGTCATCCGTTACCGGATCGAAGCCCGAGGCGTGGAGTTGGTCGTCGACGTGCTCAACCGTTCGGCCGCCGACCTGCACCCCAACGGTCGGCGCGTCGCCCTGGCCATCGATCCCTCGGCGCTTTGTGAGGTAGCCTGACAGACCCCTTGTAGGAGCGGGCTTGCCCGCGATAAGGGCCGAAGGACCTTCTGCGTCTGACACACCCATCGCGGGCAAGCCCGCTCCTACATAGGTACAGCACCAAATTTTTAGAGGATGGGCTTCATGGCTTTAGCAATATTTGATCTGGACGAGACCTTGATCCACGGCGACTGCGCCAGTTTGTGGAGCGAACAAATGGTCAGACTCGGCTGGGCCGATCCTGAGTCGTTCATGCGCAAAAACGATGAATTGATGGCCGCCTATAGCGCCGGATTGCTGGCAATGGAGGACTACATGACCTTCAGCCTGGAGCCCATGGCCGGCCGCACCCCGGAAGAGGTCGAGCACTTGGTGGAACCCTGGGTCGAGGACGTGATCGAGCCGATCATCTTCAGCGAAGCCTGCACCGCTATCGCCGCCCATCGTGCGGCGGGCGACCGGATCCTGGTGATCTCGGCGTCAGGCACGCACCTGGTCAAACCCATCGCCGAACGGCTGGGTATCGACGAGATATTGGGCATCGAACTGGAGGTCAAACATGGCGTCTACAGCGGCGCCACGAGCGGCGTACTGACCTACCGCGAAGGCAAGGTCACACGCTTGCTGGAGTGGCTGCAAACCGAAGGCGAAACGCTGGACGGCGCGAGCTTCTATTCAGACTCACGCAACGATATGGCGCTGCTGCTCAAAGTCGAGTATCCCCATGTGGTCAACCCGGATCCGGCACTGCGCGAACACGCGGAAAAGGCTGGGTGGCCGATTCATCGCTGGAAGTAATCAGCCCCATTCGCAGGCAAGCCTGCGAATGGCTTCACGCGGTGTATCAGACCAAACTGCTATCCACCACCAGCACCACTTTCCCCGACACCTGATTGGTCGCCAGTTCGGCGAATGCCGCTTCGGCGTCTTTGATCGGGAACGTTTTTGCCAGTTGCGGCTTGAGGCGGCCTTCGGTGAACAATGGCCACACATGCTGGTTCAGATCGCTGAGCAGGTCCGCCTTGAACTGATCATCACGGCTACGCAAGGTCGAGCCCAGGATCTGCACACGCTTGGACAGCACTTGCGCCAGATCCAGTTGCGCTTCGCGGCCGCCCATCAGGCCAATGAGGACTAACCGGCCATCAAGGTTCAGCACTTTGACATTCAAGGCCGTGTAGTTGGCGCCGACCGGATCGAGGATGACGTCGAACGGCCCGAGGTCTTTCAGGCTTTCCAGGTTGTCGCTACGCACCACCCCGCCCTGGGCACCCAGCGCTTCGCAATACGCCAGACGCTCGGTCGAACCGACGCTCACCCAAACCGGGTTGCCGAACGCTTTGCAAAGCTGAATGCCAGCTGAACCAACTCCACTTGCCCCGGCGTGCAGCAGCACTTTTTCACCGGGCTTCAACGCCGCCAGCTGAAACAGGTTCAACCATGCCGTGGCGTACACCTCGGGGATGCCTGCCGCTTCGGGCAATGTCATACCTTCCGGGACCGGCAGCACATGCCGTCCATCGACTACCACTTCCTCAGCCATGCCGCCGCCGGCCAACAGCGCGCAGACTCGATCACCAACCTGCCAGGACGAACCCGGACCGACTTCGCTGATCACCCCGGAACACTCCATACCGAGGGTTTTACTGGCTCCCGGAGGCGGTGGATACAACCCGGCCCGCTGCAATAAATCCGCGCGATTGAGGCCCGCCGCAGCGATGCGAATGCGAACTTGCCCTACATCACACGTCAAACCGGGTTGTTCGACCCATTCCACATGTCCGTCAACGCCTTGCAATGCCTTCACAGTGCCTCCATAGTGAGTCTGGACTGAGCCGGTGCTATCGACGCACGGGCTTTTTGCATTATGCGACCGGATCCGACGGAACCGGCGATCTAAAAGACGGCCTAATATGCGTTATCAATTGCCCCCGCGTCGAATCAGCATGAAGCATTTTTTCCCCAGCACCGCACTTGCCTTTTTTATCGGTCTCAGTGTCTTGCCGTTGTCCGCCACTATATTCGCAGCCAATAGCTGGGATAACCTTCAGCCTGATCGCGAAGAAGTCATTGCCAGCCTTAATGTTGTAGAGCTGCTCAAAAGGCACCACTACAGCAAGCCGCCGCTGGACGACAAACGCTCGGTCATCATCTACGAGAGTTATCTGAAGCTGCTCGATCCGTCGCGCAGCTATTTTCTGGCCAGTGATATCACTGAGTTCGATAAATGGCGCACGCAGTTCGACGACTTTCTTAAAAGTGGCGACCTGAACGCCGGGTTCACCATCTACAAGCGCTACCTGGACCGCGTCAAAGCGCGTCTGGACTTTACGCTGGCAGAGCTGGACAAAGGCGTCGACAAGCTCGATTTCACCACCAAGGAAACCTTGCTCATTGATCGCAAGGACTCCCCGTGGGCCAAGAACGATGCAGAACTGGACGATCTGTGGCGCAAACGCGTCAAGGATGAAGTCCTGCGGCTGAAGATTGCCGGCAAGGAACCCAAAGCGATTCAGGAGCTGCTGACCAAGCGCTACAAGAATCAGCTGTCGCGACTGGCTCAGACCCGTAGCGAAGACGTGTTCCAGGCTTACATCAATACCTTCGCCATGTCCTACGATCCGCACACCAACTATCTGTCACCGGATAGTGCGGAAAACTTCGATATCAACATGAGCCTGTCGCTGGAAGGCATCGGCGCTGTGTTGCAGAGCGATAACGACAACGTCAAGATCGTGCGCCTGGTTCCGGCCGGCCCCGCCGCCAAAACCAAGCAGGTCGCGCCGTCGGACAAGATCATCGGCGTCGCCCAGGGCGACAAAGAGATGGTCGACGTGATCGGCTGGCGTCTGGACGAAGTGGTCAAACTGATTCGCGGACCTAAAGGCTCGATCGTGCGCCTGGAAGTGATTCCGGCCACCAACGCGCCGAATGACCAGACCAGCAAAATCGTCGCGATCACCCGCGAAGCGGTCAAGCTCGAGGAACAGGCGGCGAAGAAGTCGATCCTCAACCTCAAGCAGGATGGCCACGACTACAAACTCGGCATCATCGAGATACCGGCGTTCTATCTGGACTTCAAGGCCTACCGTGCTGGCGATCCGGAATACAAGAGCACCACGCGTGACGTGAAGAAACTGCTGACCGAACTGCAAGCCGAAAAAGTCGATGGCGTGGTCATCGACTTGCGCAACAACGGCGGCGGCTCGTTGCAGGAAGCCACGGAACTGACCAGCCTGTTCATCGACAAAGGCCCTACCGTGCTGGTGCGCAACGCCGACGGCAAGGTCGATGTGCTTGAAGATGAAGCCACCGGCGCCTTCTACAAAGGCCCAATGGCACTGCTGGTCAACCGCCTGTCGGCCTCGGCTTCGGAGATTTTCGCCGGCGCCATGCAGGACTACCACCGCGCACTGATCATCGGCGGCCAGACCTTCGGTAAAGGCACCGTGCAGACCATTCAGCCGCTCAACCATGGCGAACTGAAACTGACTCTGGCCAAGTTCTACCGGGTTTCCGGCCAGAGCACCCAGCATCAGGGCGTGCTGCCGGACATCGCTTACCCGTCGATCATCGACACCAAGGAAATCGGCGAAAGCGCGTTGCCCGAGGCCATGTCGTACGACACCATCAAACCGGCGATCAAACCTGTGGTCGACCCGTTCAAACCGTTCCTGGCGCAACTCAAGACGCGGCATGACGCGCGCTCATCGAAAGATCCAGAGTTCGTCTTCATCGAGAACCGTCTGGATCTGGCGCAGAAGTTGATGGCGGAGAAAACTGTCAGCCTGAACGAAGCCGAACGTCGCGCTCAACACACCGACATCGAAGGCAAACAGCTGGCCCTGGAAAACACCCGCCGCAAGGCCAAAGGTGAAGAGCCGCTCAAAGAGCTGAAGAAAGAGGATGAAGACGCGCTGCCGGTGGAAGACGACAAGACCAAACCCGAGGATGACGCCTACCTGGCAGAAACCGGGCGCATCCTGATCGACTACCTGGGTTTGAATGCTGCTCTCGCAAAAAAGTAAAAAGGCAGAACCGGTGACGGAGAAACGATGGCCATTTAGTTCTATTTAGTAGCATTTGGTCATCAAATAGTCATCAATCTGTCGTGAAATAGAGGGGCTGAGCGCCATAACGCTCAGCCCCTTTTTCTTGCGCAGAGATCGCCATGACCGCCATTGAACAGCTGAGCGCACTGAGCTCGATCCTGGCTCACCGCGATTTGCACAGCTTGTTCCAGCCGATACTGTCGTTATCGGACCGTCGAATTCTCGGCTATGAAGCCTTGACCCGAGGCCCGTCCAACAGCCCGCTGCATTCGCCCATCAGCCTGTTCGCGGTCGCCCGTCAGGCGGGCCGACTCAGTGAACTGGAACTGGCGGCACGCGAATGTGCCTGCCGACGTTTCAGCGAACAGAAACTCGAAGGCAAGCTGTTCCTCAACGTCTCGCCTGAATCCCTGCTGGAAGTCACTCACCCGCCCGGCCGCACGCTGGAACTGCTACAGACCTACGGTATTGCCCCTAGCCAGGTGGTGATCGAGCTGACTGAGCAGACACCCACTGAAGACTTCGAACTGCTGTACAACGCGCTGCATCATTATCGGGACATGGGCTTTTCCATCGCGCTGGACGACTTGGGTGCAGGGTATTCCAGCCTGCGTTTGTGGTCGGAGCTGCGCCCGGACTATGTGAAGATCGATCGACATTTTATCGACGGCATTCATCAAGATGCGGTAAAGCGTGAGTTCGTCGGTTCCATGCTGCAAATGGCCAAGGCCTCCAAGGCGATCGTGATCGCCGAAGGTATCGAGTTGTCGGAAGAACTCGCGGTGTTGATCGACATGGGCGTGGATCTGGTTCAGGGCTACCTGCTCTGCCGCCCGCAAGAACATCCGCCGCGAGATGCCCGCGCGCTGCTGCCCAAGATCGACCCGACTGCCCCGACGTTGAACGAGGACGCTCCAGACCTCAGCGCATTGCTCAACGCACAGCCGGCGGTCAATCAGAGCACCCCCACCGCCGGCGTGCTTGAGTACTTCCGCAAGCAAGCCAACCTCAATTCCCTGGCGGTGCTGGACGAGCTATCGCAACCCTGCGGCATCGTGCATCGGCACTCGCTGTCCGAGGCCCTGCTAAAACCTTTCGCCACTGACCTGTTCGCCCGCAAACCGATCAGTCGCCTGATGAGCCATGATTTTCTTGCTGTGGAGCTGAACCAGTCGTTGCAGCAGGTCAGCCGCTTACTGACCAGCCGTGCCCGGCAGCGCATCGAAGAGGACTTCATCATCACCCTCAACGGCCGCTATCTGGGGCTGGGTCGGGTGATTGACGTGCTAAAACTGATCACTGAACTGAAAATCCAGCAGGCGCGCTATGCCAACCCGCTGACCCTGCTGCCAGGCAACGTGCCCATCCAGCAGTGCCTCACCCGGTTACTGCAACAAGGCCGCGAGTCGATGATTTGTTACGTGGATATCGACAGCTTCAAGCCGTTCAATGACATCTACGGTTACGGGCGCGGCGACGAGGTGCTGTTGTGTCTGGCGCAATGCCTGAACGACCGGATCGACCCGAGCCGCGACTTTGTCGGACATATCGGTGGTGATGACTTTTTGATGGTGCTCAGTTCCGAGGACTGGCGTAAACGCCTGAATCTTTTGCTCGAAGACTTTCAGAACCAGTGCCGGCGCTTCTACCGGGCCGAGCATCTGGAGTCCGGCTGCTTCACCGGCCTCAATCGCCAGGGCCAACACCAGGACTTCCCCCTACTGTCGCTGTCCATCGGCGTGGTTCATCTGCGCCCTGAAGCCTGTGCGCATCTGGATGCCAGCCAACTGGCGGAACTGGCGTCGCAAGCCAAGCACTACGCCAAGAAGATCGCCGGGGCCAGCGTGCATGTGATCGATACACAGGACTGTGAGGCCGGTGTGGAGAGCTAGAAACCGAGCTGTTTGGTCTGGGCTTCAAACGCTTTGGCGCGTTCCAGATCAGGCGGTAACCCAGGGCCGCCCTGTTGATACAACTGCACCAGCTTGATAGCCGCCAGTGGATGCCTGGCCTTGACCGCCAAAGCCCACCATTGGGCCGCATCAACGGCGTCAGGGCCCTTGCGCGTGTCGCCCGCCAGGCTCAACACGCCGAGCTGGTAAGCCGACTTGCCATCGCCACCCAAGGCCGCCAGACGCAACAAACGCAGGCCTTCCTCACGAGCCCCCAAACCCTGGCCGCGAAACGTCAGAATATGGCCATAGAAGCTCTGAGCACCCACATCACCCAGGTTGGCCATGCGCGAGAATTGGCCTTCGAGCCACTGCCAACCCCGAGGCTGCCGAACGAACCACGACCAATGGAACAACCGCCTAGCCAAAAGGTAGGTCAATCGTGCCCGCAAACGCCACAGAGTTGGACTCACGCGAGTTCCGGATAGCTGTATTCGAAGACCCGCACCACTTCAGAAGCATGCCATGACGCAGCGGCTACGCCGTCGGAAGGGCCGGAGAATCGTCCAAGCCGTTCGACACATTCAAAAAAGCCGGTACGCGGCAAACGACTCGCGCCCTGACTGATCACCAATGAGCTGCGCAACGGCTGCTCTGCGCGAGCGTCCAGTACTGCCAAGTGTTCAAGTGCGGCGGTCAGGGTCTGCATCGCAGGGCTGGGAAGTTGCAGGCGCTCGAGCAAAGCGCGGTAGGTCAATAGATGCCGTTGCCGACGAGCCTGGTCCAGCTCAGTCAGCAGCCCATCCCAGTGCTGGCGGCTGATGCGAACGCTCATGACTCACCTCGCCAACCGGCGACACCCAACTCCCAGGCCAGGCTTCGTCGAATCGCGGCATCAGGCAATCGCTCGCCGCTCTCGATCAAATCCAGGTACGAGGGACTGATCCCCACAGTGCGCGCCAACTGCGCGACTTCCAGGCCTTTGGCGGCGCGCAAGGCGCCCAGCTGATCGAAGCCGGGAAGCTCGGCAGACGCGGCGACAGACGGGTTCGATGTGGGCTGGGCGGGCTCATGGGCGATGCCAGCTGCCTTGAGCAGAGCCTGATACTGAGCCCATGGCAACACTGCGTACTCTGGCTCTCCATCACGTGAAATTATCTGAAGATCCATACATCCCCCTGTAGGACTACAACACTTTGCAAGTAGGCTTTTTCCTTGTGTTGATATCTTAACAGCGGATAGAGGAAGGTTGCGTGCTCTGATTCGACACGCTTTTACTCCGTCCCACAGACTGCTCACATAAATCCGCGCCGGATTCAGTCCTTGCGGTGCTCCAATTCGAGCAATGCCGGCGTATCGGGCAACCGCTCGACGACGGCCAGCTTCTCGGGCGTCTGTTTGGCTCGCCATTCACGGAAGGCATCCAGCTCACTTTCAAGGCTTTTCATGACCCAGCCCAGTACCACGATGTCATCGAGTATACCGATCACGGGAATCCAGTTCGGGATGATGCCTACGGGACTGAGAAAATACATTAGCCCAGCCACCACCGAAACCATCGCCTTGGGGCTTATGTCTCGGTACTCCCCACGCCAATAGGCCAGGCACAAGGCCTGCAGCAAGCGCAGATCATCCTTGAGTTTGCCCAAACGGTTGCCCTGCGCTGCGCCCTTGCGCGCGACAGCGAAGAGTAACGCCGGCAAACGCCCGCGGCTGATCACGCGTTGAGCCATGGGCAAAAATCGAATCAAATTCCAGGGTGTTCTCATGATCACTCCCATCGGAGGCTGGCAACAGCTAGCACTACTGTGCAGCACAAAAGGTTATCCACACAAGTTGTGGATAACCTTGTGAACAGAGCCATTTTTCAGGCCGGAGACGCCCGCTGTATAGGGCTTTGGATCAAATCGGGCGTTTTTTACTCAGATTAAAAATCCCATAAAATTCGTTGACTTGGGACCTGACTGAAGCTACCCCCACCGCTCCGCAGGGGTGACAATAAATCGTCCTACAATATGACCAATATCAACAGCCTTCTAACGATAATACAACTGCATTAAATATCACTCTTTCGCTGGCCAACGCCAGAAACAACAACGCCCCGTCGAAACGGGGCGTTGTGCTCAAACCAGTAGTGCTCGATTACTTGGTCTTGGTCTTGGCCGCTGGCGCTTCAGGAGCTTCTGCTGTAGTAGCGTCCTTGATGGCAAGCAGTTCAAGATCGAACACCAGCACCGAGTTGGCAGGGATGGTCGGGCTTGGGCTTTGCGCGCCGTAAGCCAGGTCGCTCGGGATGTACAGTTTGACTTTCTCGCCTACGTGCATCAGTTGCAGACCTTCAACCCAACCCGGGATCACGCCGCTGACTGGCAGATCGATCGGGCTGCCGCGTTCAACGGAGCTGTCGAAGACTTTGCCGTCAGTCAGTTTGCCTTCGTAGTGAACAGTCACCACGTCGGTCGGTTTTGGCTGAGGGCCGTCGGCTTTCTTGATGATTTCGTATTGCAGGCCGGAAGCAGTGGTGGTCACGTCTTTACGCTTGCCGTTTTCTTCGAGGAATTTCTTGCCGGCGGCTGCCGACTCTTCGCTCATCTTGGCCAGACGCTCTTCAGCGCGCTTTTGCAGGGCAGCAAAGGCTTCGACCAGCTCATCATCCTTGAGCTTCTGTTCTTTTTTGCCGACGGCATCTTCGATGCCCTGGGCTACGGCTTTGGAGTCCAGATCATCCATGCCTTCTTGAGCCAGGCTTTTGCCCATGTTCAGGCCAATGCCGTAGGAAGCTTTTTGCGCCGGAGTTTTCAGCTCTACGTTGGTATGCGAGTCACAACCCGCCAGTACCAGACCTACCAGGGCTACCGCCGCCGCCAACCGATGCTGTTTCATACTAATTCCTTGTTCATGCGCCAATAGGGCAAACGAGTAAAGCCGCGAGCTTATCAGGCTGCCGCGATCAATGGCTACCGGCATGAGAGGCAGAAAAGGCAGATAAGTTCAGGTATCCAAACGTTTTATTGCGCCATGTGCATGTCGTACAGCATTGGTTCAGCTGGGCAAAAGGAGGCCATCTGCCTTGACCGGCCATTTCGTGACCTGTGACGCAGGTCAATCGGATGCCTCTCATTGACTAAACTAACCATTTAGTACATTTTACAGCACCCGCTCTGTCGCATTCGGTGGGGCTCAAATGACGATTCAAATAACAACGGAGGTCATTGCAATGACTCGGACCATTCTGGTGCTCAATGGGCCCAATCTAAATATGCTCGGGACCCGGGAGCCGGAAACCTATGGCAACGAAACCCTCGCGGATATCGCTGACCTGTGCCAGCGCAGCGCTGCGCAGCACGGTCTGATCATCGAGTTTCGCCAGACCAATAACGAAGGCGAACTGATTGACTGGATTCATAAGGCTCGGGGCCGCTGCGCAGGTATTTTGATCAACCCTGCCGCCTGGACCCATACCTCGGTGGCCATCCGCGATGCGTTGATCGCTGCTGAACAGCCTGTCATCGAAGTGCATCTATCCAATGTCCACAAGCGCGAAACCTTCCGCCATATCTCCTTCGTTTCATCGATTGCCGTCGGTGTGATATGCGGGATGGGCAGCAATGGCTATCGCATGGCGCTTGATCATTTCGCTTACTTATTAGAAGCCTGATTCCCATGACCAACAACACTAAGCACTCCATCCTTGCGGGCCTGATCGGGGCCGGCATCCAGGCTTCACGCACCCCGGCGCTGCACGAACATGAGGGGGACGCCCAAGGCATGCGTTACCTGTATCGGCTGATCGATCTAGACGCCCTGAAACTGGACACCGCCGCCCTGCCCCAACTGCTCGACGGCGCCCAACACATGGGCTTCACCGGCCTGAACATCACCTTCCCGTGCAAGCAGGCAATCATCCCGTTACTCGACGAACTCTCTGCTGAAGCCCGGGGCATCGGCGCGGTCAATACCGTGGTGTTCAAGGACGGCAAGCGCACCGGCCACAACACCGACTGCCTGGGTTTTGCCGAAGGTTTCCGTCGGGGCTTGAGCCAGGCGGCACGCCGCCGCGTCGTGCAGATGGGCGCAGGCGGTGCCGGCGCGGCAGTGGCGCATGCGCTACTCCGTGAAGAGGTCGAGCAACTGACCGTGTTCGAAGTCGATCCGAGCCGTGCGCAAAGCCTGGTGGACAACCTCAATGCTCACTTCGGTGCCGGACGCGCCGTGGTCGGTCTCGATTTGCCTGCCGCGATGGCGCAAGCCGACGGCCTGGTCAACACCACACCGGTGGGCATGGCCAAGCTGCCTGGCACACCGCTGCCAGTGGCGTTGCTGCGTCCTGAGTTATGGGTCGCGGAAATCATCTACTTTCCGCTGGAAACCGAGCTGCTCAAGCATGCCCGCACCTTGGGTTGCCGGACACTGGACGGCGGCACCATGGCGGTTTTCCAGGCGGTCAAGGCCTTCGAACTGTTCAGCGATTGTCCGGCCAACGCCGAGCGTATGCAGGCCCATTTCCACAGTATGAACGCCTGAAAGGTTGACCGGCCACGGCGACGTCCGCCGTCGTGGTCGGGAACGCGGCCAGGCCTGTACACCTCACGCCTGCAGGTAACGCAGGATCGCCTCGCAGATCATGGTCTTTTGCCGCTGTTTGGCCTTTTCATCAGAAAGGTCGACTTGAAAGATCTCGCCGAAGGTATGCCGGTTAGACACCCGGTAAAAACAAAAAGAGCTGAGCAGCAGATGCACATCGATGGCGAGCAAGTCCTGACGGAATACCCCGCTGGCCGCGCCTCGACGAAGCGTGTCGTCCAAGGCATGGAGGATATTGTGGCTCATGGCGCGGATCACCGATGAGTGCTTGAGATTTTCACCGTTATGGATGTTTTCGATGCTGACAATACGCACGAAATCGCTGTTGAGGTCATGGTGGTCGAACGTGAATTCCACCAGTCGACGGATGGCTTCCTGCGGCTCCAGTTCAGCCAGGTGCAACCCGCTTTCAGTGCGCCGGATGTCGCCGTATAGCTTTTCCAGGACCTCGACGTACAGCTGCTCCTTGCTGCCAAAATAGTAATAAATCATTCGCTTTGAAGTGTTCGTGCGCTCGGCGATGGCATCGACGCGGGCGCCAGAAAGGCCTTGAGAGACGAATTCGGCGACGGCAGCCTGGAGGATGCCTTCGCGGGTTTTTTCCGGATTATTCTTTCGGCTCTTGCGCGTTGCCTCGACGGGCGCCGCGGCAAGAGTGTCGTCGATATTTTTCATTATGGGCTCAAGACCACGGTGGGATCCGTCGATTATGGATTGCGCATCAGCTTCAAGGAAGCTGCGGCTCGCGTTTATACGAGCGCGCAGCGCCTCTCTGCGTCAGAGCCGGGCCTGCCGTGTCGCGCCGCTACGGCTCTTGGCCATGGCAGCCAGACGCACCGCCACGTTGGCCGCGCCGTAGCCGACGTAACCATTCTTGCGTTGCAGTATCTCGAAGAAGAACCGATCGTCGAACGACTCCGTGTAGACGTGGAACAGTTCGCCACCTTGGGCATCACGGTCGTAAAGCACGTTGTAATACGCCAGTTCGCTGAGGAACTCGTCGTCGAAGTCGAAGCGGGCAGCCAGGTCGTCGTAGTAGTTCAACGGAATGTCCAGCAGCGGAACGCCGGCCTCCTTGGCCCGACTGACCTCGGCAAAAATGTCTTCGCAGGAAAACGCGATGTGATGTACGCCAGAGCCACGGTAGCTGGACAGCGCATGGGAAATCGCCGTATTGCGGTTTTCCGAAATGTTCAACGGCAGGCGCACCGTGCTGCAACGGCTGCGCAGCGCCCGGCTCTTGACCAGACCATAAGGGTCCGGCAGCACCACTTCGTCGTCAGCCTCGAAGTCCAGCACGCTTTTATAAAACAGCACCCAACTGTCCAGACTGTCTGCCGGAAGTGCCATGGCCATGTGGTCGATGCGCTGCAAGCCACCGCCGGTAGGGGCCTGTGGATCGATTTCAAAATCGCTGTCGTAAATCGACTGGCCTGGTTCGGCGGGCTCAACCAGATAGATCAGGCTGCCATCCGGTGCGCGCACGGAGGGAATCTCGCGCTCGTTGGGTCCGACCAGGCCGCGATACGGCTGACCTTTGAATACCAGCGCCCGCTCCAGCGCGAGATTGCCGTCCTCGACCCGCAACGCAGTGGCGCACAGCGACGGACCGTGGGCTTCGAAAAAACTGTGGGCGAAGGAATAAGGTTCGGCGTTAAGCACGATCTTGATATCGCCCTGACGCAACAGGCTCACCGCTTTGGAACGGTGCTGTCCTAGACGAGAGAACCCCAGGCTTTCCAGCCAGCCGGAAAGCCGTGCACCCTGAGCTTCATCAACCGCAAACTCAAGAAACTCGACACCGTTGTAAGCGCTCGCCGGCGGTGGGTTGAACAGAATCTCGGGAGCTATAGGTGTGGCTTCCTGCTCCATCAGTCGACGGGTCTTTTCTTCCAGATACAGCAGAGAACGCAGACCGTCGGCAGCATTGGCCCGAGGCGGCGCGGCGCGGAAACCATCGTTGAAAATTTCCAGCGACAAGGGCCCGGTGTAGCCGCTGCGCAGGATCGGCGCAAGAAAACCCGCCAGATCGAATTCACCCTGACCGGGGAAGCAGCGGAAGTGACGACTCCACTCCAACACGTCCATCGCCAGCAACGGCGCATCGGCCATCTGCACAAAGAAAATCTTGTCGCCGGGGATTTGCGCAATGGCACTGGGGTCGCCCTTGAGCGACAGGGTATGAAAGCTGTCGAGCAGCACACCGAGCGCCGGATGATTGATCTGGCGCACCAGGTTCCACACCTGTTGCCAGGTGTTCACATGGCGGCCCCAGGCCAGGGCTTCATAACCGATACGCAGGTGGCGGGCCCCCGCTCGCTCGGCCAGCAGGCTCAAATCGTCGAGAAGGATCTGTTCATCGCCCACCGAATCGGCGGCGGTGTTGCTGCACACCAGAACCAGGTCGGTACCCAGCTCCTGCATCAAATCGAATTTGCGTTCGGCGCGGTCGACGTTGCGTTGCAGACGGTCACGGCGGCAGCCTTCGAAATCCCGGAACGGCTGAAACAAGGTAATAGCGATTCCCAGGTCAGCGCACATCTGGCGCACATTACGCGGGCTGCCGTCATAATAAAGAAGATCGTTTTCGAAGATTTCAACGCCATCGAAACCGGCGGCGGCAATGGCTTCGAGTTTTTCCGGCAGGGTACCGCTCAAGGAGACGGTGGCAATCGAACGCTGCATGCTTCAACTCCTGGATGATCGCGACCTCTGCGGGTCGCAGTTTTAGAGCACCGGGTTGATCAGGCTGTTCGGAGCCATGAAGGGGTGCTGCAGGGATTATTCTTCCGTGAAATTACCACAGCAACTCAAAGTGTACTAACTGGTTAGTTTTGTGTTCGATTATCGAACAAAAGCCCGTTTAGGTAATTGACCCTGTTTCAATCAGTCATCAACATCTGCCCAACATTGCAGGACAAGCCTGAAACAAAAAAATTGCCTTTGGATTGCAGCGTTCTGCAGTCGCGTCACCCCAGCAAGCTCATAACAATTTCAAAAATAGGGTCAATGCTCATGCACTCTCTTATCGCTTCGCCTCCCCGCACATCCTGTCCGTACCGGCATTCCATGCTCGCCCCCTCTCTCGCAGCGCGGTCTCTGGACGGATGGCTTACCCATGATTAACACTAAAACAGCTTCCCTAGCCGCTACCGCCCGCGACGGAATCGGCGAAAAAATACGCGGCGCCCTGGCCGTCGGTAAAACCCGCTGGGCCATGCTCGCCCTGGTGTTCTTCGCCACCACTCTGAACTACATCGACCGCGCCGCGCTGGGCGTCATGCAGCCGATACTTGCCAAAGAGATGAGCTGGACGGCGATGGACTACGCCAACATCAACTTCTGGTTCCAGGTCGGCTATGCCATCGGCTTCGTGCTGCAAGGCCGCTTCATCGACCGGGTCGGGGTCAAGCGTGCATTTTTCCTGGCCGTGTTGTGCTGGAGTTTCGCCACGGGAGCTCATGGTCTGGCGACCTCTGCCGTCGGCTTCATGGTCTGCCGTTTCATTCTCGGCCTGACCGAAGCCGCCAACTATCCGGCCTGCGTGAAGACCACGCGACTATGGTTCCCCGCAGGTGAGCGCGCCGTGGCGACGGGCATCTTCAACGCCGGGACCAACGTCGGTGCGATGCTGACCCCTGCCCTGCTGCCGCTGATCCTGACCGTATGGGGCTGGCAGGCCGTGTTCGTCTGCATGGGGCTGCTGGGCCTGACCTGGGTCGTGTTGTGGCGCTTGAAATATTACAACCCTGAAGAACACCCGACCGTGCGTCAAAGTGAGCTGGACTACATCAACAAGGAAGTCGATCCCGAGCCTGTCAAAGTGCCCTTCTCGCAGATCCTGCGCATGCGCGGCACCTGGGCGTTCGCCGTTGCCTACTCGCTCACCGCACCGGTTTTCTGGTTCTACTTGTACTGGTTGCCACCGTTCCTCAACCAGCAATACAACCTGGGCATCAGCGTCACGCAAATGGGTATCCCGCTGATCCTGATCTGGCTGACCGCAGATTTCGGCAGCATCGGTGGCGGTATTCTGTCGTCTTGGCTGATCGGTCGCGGCATGCGCCCAACCACGTCGCGACTGCTATCGATGCTGGTGTTCGCCATCACCATCGTCAGCGTGATCTTCGCCGCCAACGCCAGCGGTCTTTGGGTCGCGGTGCTGGCCATCGCCCTGGCGGTCGGTGCACATCAGGCCTGGACGGCGAATATCTGGAGCCTGGTGATGGACTACACACCCAAGCACCTGATGAGCACCGTGTTCGGCTTCGGTGGCATGTGCGCAGCCGTTGGCGGCATGTTCATGACCCAGATCGTCGGCGCAGTGCTGACCGCCACCCACAACAACTACAACGTATTGTTCACCATGATCCCGGCCATGTACTTCATCGCCCTGATCTGGATGTACTTCATGGCGCCACGCAAGGTTGAAGGGGTTCAGGACTGATCCATCACCCTTGAACGTTGAAAAAAGAGGCCTGAATCCAGGCCTCTTTTTTTTGCGTCAAACGCTCCCTCCAGCCAATCCCGATCAACCTTTACTGCGCTGCTGCCACGCGGCAGCCAGGCCACTGAGGCAGATCACCGCGATGCCGAACTGCGCCACAAGAGAAGGCGCATGGGAGAACACCACGAAGCCCAGCAACCCGGCGAAAACAATCTGACAGTAGCCGAACGGCGCCAGCAGCGCCGGGGCCGCGAAGCGAAACGCCTGGGTCAACAGCAAATGCGCGACCATGCCGCAAGTGCCCAGCGCCAGCATCAACGGCAAGTGCTTGAGCTGCGGGGTCTGCCAGAAGAACGGCACCAGCGCACTCATCAACACGCTGTTGAACAGGCCCGCGAAGAAGTTGCTGGTGGTCGGGCTGTCGTGGGCGCTGACCAGCCGCGTCAGCAGCTGGTAACAGGCAAAGCACATCGCCGACCCCAGGGGCAGCAGGATCGCCGGGGTGAATAGCTCGCCGCCCGGGTGCACGATAATCATCACGCCAACGAAGCCCACCAGCACCGCTACCCATTGTCCACGCGTGACATGCTCACCTAACAACGGCACCGACAACGCGGTGACCAACAGCGGCGCGAGAAAGTTGACCGCCGTCGCTTCCGCCAGAGGAATGAACATCAAACCACTGGTGAACAACAGACTGGTGCCCAACAGGCACGTAGCGCGCAGTGCCTGTAAACCTGGACGCTTGGTGCGCAGTACACGCAACCCGGCCGATGGCATGAAGATGCCGGCCATTAGCAAGGTGTGCAGCACATAACGAACCCAGACCACCATGATGATCGGGTAGATGCCGGACAGATATTTGGACAGGGTGTCGTGAGTGGAAAACAGAAGCGTTGCCAGCACAATGAGCGAAATGCCCTTGAGTGGCTGATTGACGCCAGACAGCGGTGTACTGACGGTACTCATCGGGGCTTCCTTGAATGGATAAAAGAAGGTCGGGCGGCACCCCATGCGCTGACGTGCCCACCGACCTTGAGTAAGAAATCGCGAAGCCTCTAATTGGCCTCAGTATCTATTTACCGCTGACTCAGAACCTCACGCGCCTTGTCGAGCGCCATCCGCGCGCGATCGAAAGCACTGACGCCCTGCTCCAGCAATCGCAGGGTGGGGATTTCCAGACTCAGGGGAATGTTTGCCGGCATTGTCCTGAGCAACCCGAGTAAGTCGCAATCACCGTCTCCGGGGAATCGACGCTCGTTACGCGCCTGACGCAAAATCTCGTCCATATCATCCGGACGCGGACCGGCGACATCGCAGAGCTGGGCGTAGCGCAGACGGCTGGGTGCAACTCGGGCCAAATCGTCCAGCGACGAATTCGAACGGTTGAAGTGAAAGGCATCGACCAGCACACAGCCATTGTTGCGGCCGGCATTTTCAACAATACGCAGCGCCTGAGACAGGTCACGGGCATCCGTCCAGGGCATGAATTCCAGGTGTGGATAAATGCCGTACGGCCTGGCCAGATCGCACAGTGCAGCGAAATTGTCGGTCAGGCGCGTTTGGTCCGGGTCGTTACCGGCGATCAGCAGTTCCGTGGCGCCAAACTCAGCCCCCACGTCGAAAAATGCCGCGAAACCCGCCACTCGGGTCTGCGGTTTGAGCCGCAGTATCTCGATATCCAGCACCTTGACTCCGCTGTTTCTCAGTCGTTGCCGGGTCTGTTTACGCAACCCGGCGTCGGCCATCAGCGGAAAGTGATGCTCTTGGGCCGTTGCCGGTTCCAGGCGCAGGCCGACATGGCTGTAACCGGCACGCGCGGCCACGTCCACCATCTCTGGCGGCGAGAGTTCCAGCACAGTCAGGGCAGCGAGGGAAAAAATCTGTTCACTCATGGTCGTCTCTTCAACTTATCAATGGGCATCACACCGTGGCGGGCGTACAGGCGCGCCCACTTTGCGCGGCGTCGCGGATGGCTTCGACCAATGCCAATGTGCGCCCGGCATCGGCGGCATCCACCAGCGGTTGAGTTTCGCCACGGGCGACCGCAACGAAATGCTTCAGTTGCAAACGCAGCGCTTCATCGGCGGTGAACGTCTCGGTCACCTGATGCAACGGTTGGTGCCAGCCCGCGCCAGGCTCGGCGTAATGCCAGCGTTTGAGTTGTGGAATACTCAGGGCGCCACGGGTTCCGGCCAGCAGGTAACACGGCTGATCCGGCTGACGCGGGTAGACCGGGTTTTCCCCAGAGTCCAGCTCCCAGCTCCAGGGCGCAGCGACCGCGTCGGAACCCGTCATGGTGCCCAACGCGCCATTGTCGAACTGCAGCAGCACGGCCACGCTGTCCTCGTTGGCGAAACCGCGCACGCCATTGCTGCTGATCGCCTGCACCTGACGCACTTCGCCGCACAGATGACGCAGCAGGTCGAGGTCATGGATCAAGTTGGTCAGCAACATGCCCGCCCCGGCTTCACGGCGCCACGGGATATCGAAATAGCTGTCCGGTTTCTGCAATTGCCACAGGCCCGTGACAGTGGTCAGCCGTCCGAGCGCGCCACTGGCAATCACTTCACGCGCCTTGACGATCAGCGGGTTGTGTCGACGATGGTGACCTACCAGCACAGGCACACCCTGCGCCCTGGACGCGGCGACCAGCGCACGCACTTGATCCAGATCCACGCCCACGGGTTTCTCCAACAGCACCGGCACCCCGGCGGCAATGCAGTCCAGTGCAGTCTGCACATGCAGGGAATTGGGGTTGGCGATGATCGCTGCCTGAGGCCGGATCTGATCGAGCATCTGCCGGTGATCCGCGAAATAGGGAACGCCGCATTCGAGCGCGAAGGCTTCGGCCTGAGGACCTGGGTCGGCCACGGCGCAGAGTTGCGCCTGAGGTACCTTGCTCAGGTGCTGGAGATGCTGGCGGCCCATGATGCCAGCGCCGATCAGGGCTACACGCAGTGGCGAGTTCAAACGAAAACCCTCATGTGATTGTTTTTGTGGTGACCGTTGCCGAAGCGAATAAACACAGCCGAATGAACACAGCCGAATGGCCTGTCAGCCTTCGCTTTTTATTATTTAGAACTCAGTTCCACTTTTTAATCAAGAGGGCAAATATTCCTTCATCGAAGCATCGTCGACTAGCAGGTTGCAGCGAAAAATCAGATGAGGGCGACCGCCGTAACGGTCAACTGGAGGGGAAATTCAGGCGAACAGCTCCGACGCCAGGCTCGCGGCGGACAGTTCTTCGGTGGCGGCCAACAGCATCGGCGCCAATGCATGCAGGCGTGTGGTGGAGACTCGGACGCTGGGCCCAGCGATGCTGAGTACGCCGATGCAGCGTTGGTCGACGGGACTGAGGACCACCGCCGCCAGCGCCGAGGTGCCAACTGCCGAGCTTTCCTCGACCCAGGCGTAACCCCGTTCGCGCGCCTGGCGCAGACGTGCGAGCAAATCTTCGGTGGAGCGCGGCGCGTTGGGGCCAAATGCCGCCGGATCAGCGATACCCTGTCGCCTGACCAGTTCCAGCGCATCGCTGTCGCTCAGGCTGGCCAGCCAGGCATGGCCCGAAGCGGTGTAGAACAACGGCGCATCCCGGCCCATGTCCGGGTCATAGCGCAAACCGGAACGCGCCCCCTGGGATTTGGCAATCCAGATCAGGCGCAAGTCATCGATCACCCCCAGCCGCACCAGCTCCCCGCTTTCCTGGGCCAGACGATCGAGAATGGGCTGGACGATGTCGACACCGGCGTTGGACAGGTAGCGAAAGCCCAGCGCGACCAGTCGGGTGGTCAGTTGGTAGCGATTGTTTTCCGGGTTTTGCCGCGCATAGCCCAGCCGAATCAGTTCGGCGAGCAAACGATGAGTCGCGCTCTTGGGGATCTGCAAATCGTCGGCGAGGGTCTGCAACCCCAGCCCATGGGGCTCGCGGGTAAGGCTTTCGAGAACGCTGAGAACACGTTCGATCTGACTGCCGGCCATGGTGGTGTCGTCCTCGGAAATGTGTGCGGATTCTAATGACAATCGGTTCTGTCAGGAACCCGATGACCTTGGCATCAATGTGCAGACGTATCACTGACAAAAATGTTCGGACTAGTTAATTAACGTTCGATAATCGCCCAAATCCGTATTTCACGAATTGCGCAGGTCCACGCCCAACTATCACTATCGGTTCCAGATTCGATGCACAAATAACTATAAAAAGGTCCGTTACCATGTCCTCAAACCGTCATGTCATCAGTGCGCTGTCCACGGCCATCGCCGCCACCGTCCTAGTGCCACTCACCTCCCAGGCCGCTGGCTTCATCGACGATGCAAAAGTCGATTTGAACCTTCGCAACTTCTTCATCAACCGCGACTTCGTCAACCCCGCCAACCCGCAAAACCTTGCTCAGGAGTGGACCCAGAGCTTCATTCTCGATGCCCGCTCCGGCTTCACCCAAGGCACGGTCGGCTTTGGCGTCGATGTGCTGGGGCTGTATTCGGTAAAGCTCGATGGCAGCAAAGGAACGGGGGGCACACAATTGCTGCCGATCCATAGTGACGGCCATCCAGCAGATGACTTTGGCCGGACGGGGGTGGCCGCCAAGATGCGTGTTTCCAAGACTGAACTGAAGGTCGGTGAGTGGATGCCGGTGCTGCCCATCCTGCGCTCCGATGACGGTCGCTCGCTGCCGCAAACCTTTCGTGGCGGTCAGATCACTTCCAAAGAAATCGATGGCCTGACCCTTTACGGCGGCCAGTTCCGCGGCAACAGCCCGCGCAACGACGCCAG
The DNA here is from genome assembly GCF_056680425.1 of Pseudomonas sp. ASL3. Lineage (NCBI taxonomy): Bacteria > Pseudomonadati > Pseudomonadota > Gammaproteobacteria > Pseudomonadales > Pseudomonadaceae > Pseudomonas > Pseudomonas sp. ASL3. The sequence continues at coordinate 3,830,065 of NZ_CM155281.1, forward strand.
TATGGAAAAGATGTCGATGTTCAACCGCCCGACAGTGACGTCTGACCGCTTCAACTTTGGCGGCGCGGAATACACGTTCAACGACAAGCGCACCCAAGTTGGCGCGTGGTATTCGCAACTGGACAACATCTACCAGCAGCAGTATTACAACCTGACTCACAGCCAGCCCATCGGTAATTGGGTGCTGGGCGCCAACCTTGGCTTCTTCACCGGCAAGGAAGATGGCAGCCATTTGGCAGGCAATCTGGACAACCAAACCTGGTCAGGGATGTTTTCGGCCAAATACGGCGCAAACACCTTTTACCTCGGCCTGCAAAAGGTCGACGGCGACAACTGGATGCGAGTCAACGGCACCAGCGGCGGCACGCTGGCCAACGACAGCTACAACTCCAGCTTCGACAACGCCGGTGAGAAGTCCTGGCAACTGCGCCACGACTACAACTTCGCCGCCCTCGGCATTCCCGGCCTGACGATGATGAACCGCTATATCACCGGAGATAACGTGCACTCCGGCGCCATCACCAACGGCCAGGAGTGGGCGCGGGAATCGGAGCTGGCTTACGTGATCCAGGAAGGCACGTTCAAAAACCTGTCGTTGAAAGTGCGCAATTCAACCATGCGCCGCGACTACAGCGTCAACGAGTTCGACGAGAACCGGCTGATCATCAGCTATCCGTTGTCGTTGCTGTAACAAGACGACGAAAACCGGTAACGCCAGACACCTGCGCCCCACTTTAAAGAGAACTGACCGATGCCCGCCCCATCCCAAGAATGCGATGTGCTGATCATTGGCTCTGGTGCGGCGGGGCTGTCCGCTGCCGTCACTGGTGCCTGGCACGGTTTACAGGTGACGGTAGCGGAAAAGGAAGCCGTATTCGGCGGCGCCACCGCCTGGTCTGGCGGCTGGATGTGGGTGCCACGCAATCCTCTCGCTCAGCGTGCCGGCATCGTCGAGGACATCGAGCAGCCGCGTACTTACCTGCGCAACGAACTGGGTGAGCGCTATGACCCGGCGCGAATCGACGCCTTTCTTGAAGCCTGCCCGCACATGGTGTCGTTCTTCGAGCGCCATACCGCGCTGCAATTCGTCAATGGCAACGGCATTCCCGATATCCATGGCGACGTGCCGGGCGCGGGAACCCAGGGCCATCAAGTCATCGCAGCCCCCTACGACGCTCACGAGGTCGGTCCACTGCTGTCACGCTTGCGCAAAACGATGCGAGAAACCTCGTTCATGGGCATGCCCATCATGGCCGGCAACGACCTCGGCGCGTTCCTGAGCATGACCCGTTCACCCCGCTCGGCGCTGTATGTCTTCAAGCGGTTTGGCCGTCATGTCTATCACCTGTTGCGCTACGGTCGCGCCATGCATCTGGTCAATGGCGTGGCGCTGGTGGCACGGCTTGCCAAGTCGGCACAGGACTTGGGCGTGCGGTTGCTGGAATCGGCACCGGCCCAACGCCTGGTCATTGAAGACGGCCAGGTGCGGGGCGCCGTGTTGAAGACCGCCAATGGCGAAGTGACGATTCGTGCCAAGGCGGTGATTCTCGCCGCGGGTGGCTTTCCCAACGACATCGCCCGGCGCAAGGCACTGTTTCCGCGTACCCCCAGCGGGCATGAACATTTGGCTTTGCCTCCTGTTTCCTGCTCCGGCGACGGCTTGCGTTTGGGTGAGTCTGCAGGCGGTCAGGTCGCGGACGATCTCAAATCGCCAGCGGCCTGGGCCCCGGTGTCGAAAGTGCCCTACCGCGACGGCAGTGTCGGCCACTTCCCGCACATCATCGACCGCGCCAAACCCGGCGTGATCGGCGTATTGGCGAATGGCAAGCGCTTCGTCAACGAAGCTCACGGCTATTACGATTACGTGGCGGCGATGATCGAACAGGTACCGGCCGATCAGGAGGTGACGTCATGGCTGATTTGCGATCATCGATTCCAGCGTCGTTACGGTCTGGGCTTTTCGCGTCCGGCACCGGTGCCGGTGTGGCCGCTGGTGCGTTCAGGCTACCTCCAGCGCGCCGACAGCATCGAACATCTGGCGATGGCCTGCGGTATCGATCCGCTTAGGTTGGTCAACACCGTTGCCGAGTACAACCAGCATGCGCGTCAGGGCGAAGACCCGGCATTCGGCCGCGGCTCGACGGCTTACAACCGCAAGCAAGGCGACCCGCTTTACCCAGGCAGCAACCCCTGCGTCGCGCCCATAGAACACGGCCCCTTTTATGCGGTGAAAGTACAGCCGGGCAGCTTCGGCACGTTCGCAGGGCTCAAGACCGACAGCAACGCCCAGGTGCTGGACGCCGGCGGTCAACCCATCACGGGGCTGTACGCCGCCGGGACCGACATGGCCAGCATCATGGGCGGTTATTACCCGTCAGGCGGCATCAACCTGGGGCCGGCCATGACCTTCGGCTATATCGCCGCCCGCCATATTGCGCAGGCTGTCGGGTATGAGTGACGCCGTGCTTCGGCCTCCCGGATCGAGCACGGCAAAGGTCAAACGTTGGATGTCGATGCAGGGCGCTTATCGTCTAAACCCGTCCCAACGCCAGACCACCACGTCGCCGTCGATCTTTGGCATGGGCGCCTCGAACTCCATGAATTGCTCGCTTGCTGGCCGGTAGTCGCAGACCCAATACCCCGGATACGGGCAAGGCTCGCCGCTGCGGGCGCGCATGCCGCCCTGGGTCCAGCGCCAGCGGACGATCTCGCCCTGATGGCGTGGCAGGCGTTCGTTCAACTTGACTTGGCACGCCACGCAGGGATCACGCTCCATTTCCCAGCGACCTTCGCGTGGGGCGGGTTCTGCGCTAATGGCGTGGCGGGCCGGCTCCGGCGGCGTCTGATCGGGGTCTCGCTGCCAAAGGGTGAAGACGTGAGTGCCGTCGCGGTCGAGGGCGGGCAGCGTCTCGCCGTGCTTGAACTCCCGGCGCGAGTCAGCTTGGCCCACGGCGAACCACCAGCCGGCTTGCAGGCAAGGCATGCCCGCGACGGCGCTGATAAGAGCAGGTTCGGTGGATGAGGTTGCGGGCGGCGCATTGAAACGTACCGTCGGCTCCGGCCAATCGCTGTCGTCGTCGAAACGGGCCATCCAGCGTCGGCTGTCGGCAGCAGTGAAGCGCTCGTTGGGGTCGCCGTCCCACTGCCCGAACCCCAACAGCCCCAAGTCATCGAAACGGATCGGTTTGATCAGCTTGTTCAGCAGCATCGGCAGTTCAGGGACACCCTGCTCGACCGGGTACAACTCGGGTTGCTCACCCAGTTCGATCCATTGGCCGCTTTCCAGTTCGGTGACCGTAATCCGCGGATGAGCCAGCGCGGTGCGCACGGCTTCGCGTTGCAGACCTAGTTTGTTGCGCCAGTTGTTGGAGAGTAGAAAGGCCCAGGTGGGGGGGCGAATGCCGTTCATCAATTCGTCTTTCATCGCAGACGCATCGTTGATATCCAGCCCATAGAAACGTGATGCCAACGAACGCTCCCAGACGGTCACTTCCGCTCGGGTGCCGTACTCCAAGGGATTGGCCATGGCGAAGCCGCTGTAGACTTGTTCCGCCTTTAGCAACTCAATGGTCTGCAGGACAAAGCGGCGCCAGGCATCGCGATTGTCCTGCCACCACTGCCATCGGTAATAAAACTCAATGGTGGAATAAACTTTTTTTTCCTTATCATTCCAAACCGAACTGCGCCAAAAATAGCCGGCAGTAGCAGGCGAGGTCGCATGATTTGTTTCATCCGTATAATTGAAATCAAAGGTGTCAGATAAAAAATAACTCCTGGCTAGCTCACGCAGATCCGACAAGCGCTCGGACCCGTAGGGATAGGGTCGCTTCGAATCAGGATGCTCGGCCATGGTGTAAGGCTTGCCGGCCAGCGCTTCAAAGGCTTCGTGAATATCCACCATCAATAGCGATATTTCGACATGCTTTTTGGGGTCGTAAGGAAAGTAGAAACTGATAAAAGGGCTGACGCTGTGCATGGCGTCTTCCGTGCCCCATTCTGAGTTAGGCCACTCCTTGAGCAGCTCGACAAACTCATCACGTTCTTCTGTGCTAAACATTTCGTGGGTTGTACTCATGGTTATTTTTTTCCACCTGTACCCTTTTTGGGGAATGACTTTTTTTCGTCCGGTTCGTAGACGGTGCAATCTTCCGGCACGCGCAACAGCGCAACTTTTTCCTTTCCTATGTTTTCTCGGTTCCGTCCTGAATTCGGCATCATCAATCGGACGTAGTCCTCCAGTTGCCTATTCTTCACCCAATCCCCCGGAAACTTGATCTCCACCGCCGCAAACACGTTTTCGGTCTCAAACGGCTCCTGGCGGTACTCGACGATCACCAGATCCGGCGCGAGGCTTTGCCTGGGGCGCGGCCAGAACGGGAAGACCTTACCCACTCGATGCGGCCGGGTCGGTGGCTCGCCCAGCAGCGCTTTTTTGCTGTGCCTGTTGTAATTGGGCTCGGCCTTCAGCGGGCTGCGCCAGTCCAGCACTTCGTCCACGGCTTCGAACATCAACGACGCGGTGGTTTGTTTGAGGGCGATGTCGATGGTCGTCTCTATCACGTCACCGGGGATTTTCTTGCGGATGCTGCGCGGCACCTTGATTGGGGCTTTCGGCGCAAGACCGGCACCAGCCCGCGAGACTGGTTGCGCAGTCAAACCGAGTAAAAAGCCGGCATGTCCTCACGACGGGCTTAACGGCTGCGGTTCCACCTTCGCCACTGGCGTTTTCAGCGCGTCCTGCAACAAGGTTCGCGGCAACACAAATCCGCTGAAACTGCGCTGGGTAAACGGGTTATTGGCCTTCTCTGCACTGACCCGGTAGCGCATGACGCCATCACCCATCTTGAAGCCAAGGTCGACACTGGTGACGGTACTGCCGTTGAGGTACCCACGGCTGAGCAGGCGGAACAGCGACCATGGCCCGCGATAAGCAAGGCTGTTGCTGTTGCCGGTACTGTTGACCAGAGTGATTTTGCTGCCGGTGCCCTCGCCCAGGCTATTGGGCCAGATCAGACCGACACTGTTACTCGGCCCATGGCTGTAAGGGATCAACTGACCGTCCACGCCGAGCACACTGCTAAGCCGATTGGGGGTCAAGCCCAAGGGTTCGACGGTGAACTGCACGCTCAGCGCGCCACGGTTGTTGAAGAAGGTTTCGCGGATGCGGTCAGCTGCTTCCAGCTGCGTCAGCACATCAGTGCGCACCAGGTAGCCGCCACGGCTTTCCGAGTACAGGGCGTCCAGATTGTCCTTGATGAACACCTTGAGGTATTGATCATGGAACTGCTGCAAGCGACCCTGTGGACCGAAAAAGGCTTCGAAGTCTTCCAGCGACGCATCGGCGCTGCTGCCAGGGTTGAACGGGTAGCGCCCGGCCAGTCGTTGGCTGTAGAAGCTGTAGACATCCGCATCCCAACGTTTTTCCAGTTCGCGCAAGGCTTCGATCACCAAGACCTGTGAGGATTGGTCCGCGAGTGTCTTCACATGCCGATTGAGCGGCTCCGGCAAACCTGCCGCGACGCGTTGGAGGTTGCTAATGGGGTCCGGCCCTTGCAGTGAAAAGCGCTTAAGCACTGCCGTGAGGGCCGCTTTACCACGATCAGGATTATCCTGAACCGCTTTGGTGTAGTCATAAACCGCGCTGACCGCACGCAGGGCTTCATCGAAATACGAAGGATTTTCGCCCTTGGCAGTGAGCAAGTCAGTCAAGGAAACGAAAGCGCGTCGAATGTTGGCCGCCTGTTCTCGCCCCACGTCCTCACCTGGTTTGCGCTTGACCTCAATCAAGGCCTGGCCTTCGACCGCCACAACGGGCGGGTAGATCACGGTGTTATCGCGCACGGTTTCCAGCAGTCGGCGCAAGGGTGCCGACGGCCCCGTGACGTGTTCCAGTACCGTCACGGCCTGGGCAAGGTCGTTGAAGTCGGTGACGACCAGTTGGTTCAGACCACGCCGCCAGCTGTCGACGTAATCGGCGGTGTAGAGCGAACGGATACGCTCGGCCAAGGTTTTCGCGTCCTGCGCCGAATAATCCAGGCTGCGGCGCTCGCCCAATACCCATTGGTCAATCATCGCCAGCTCGGTGACGTTCTGGCTGTTCGGTTCGAAATAATCCTTGAACCCCTTGGCGGTCAGCAACGGCGCAAGGGTAATGCCCGGCCCGGCCGTCGTGGCCGAATCACCACCGGTCTTGGTGTGGGCGGCGTGATAGACAATATCGAACGCCGGACCGATCTCGTGACGCAAGTCCAGCGGCGCATGCAGGATTTCCAGTGCGTCCTGCTTCAGCGTCATGTACACACGCTGCTGCAAGGGGATCTTGCGCAGTTCCTGTTGCACGCTGGCGATCAACGGACGGTCGTGCGGCAGGTCAACATCCGCGTACTGCATCGCATAAGCCAGATGCGCCATCAGCGCTTTCTGGACCTGGCCCTCGGCGGGATAGGCCGCTTGCCATTGCTTGGCCATCCAGTCCTCCACGATGGCGGGCCGACGGTTCTGCCGGTCCTCGATCATCCGATACACCCGCAGCGCCGCCAGTTGTTGGTTGCTGCCCGCGGGCGCAGCGTTGATCGCATCGAGCACGCCACTGGCAATGGCCGGCAGGAAGCGTCGCGACAGCAAGCGCAGATAGGCTTCGTCGACTTTAGGCCCGATCGCCCGGCCCTGGTACAGGCCGGTGTCCGCCACCAGCGGCCAGGCATTTCGATAGTCACCGTAGACGGACACCGCATCCCGGATCTGATTCAACGGAGCCAACAGGTTGCGGCCGGTCGCCTCTATCCGCGCATCAATCTCACCCGCGCTGAATTCCTTGCTCTTGGCCAAGACGCTGACCGCCTTGTCGCGGTTGATGCCGAAATAATACTGCCAGGTACCGACCACCAGCAGGCAGCCCAGCGCTGCGACGGCGGAACTGGCGATCAGGGCATGGCGCTTGCTGGCCAATACCTTGACGTTGTCCCCCGCCAGACCGGCCTCGGGGTAGATGACCTGCTGGAACACCTTTTGCGCGAAATAGATGACTGAACGGCCTTCGGGTTTAGCGTCCAATGGCGGCTCGCCCAAGCCATAAGGCTGGGCCGCCGCGGCAACAAAAGCGTTAGCCAAAACGCCTTGCTGATACACCGAGGAAAAATACACACCCCGTACTAACGCCGGCGTGGTATAGCGGTCACTGCCGAGGATTTTGCCGAGAAAACCGAACAAGGTATTGCGCATGCCGGATACTTGGTGCAGTAGCGAATACAGACGGTCTCGCTGATTGGGCGAATGCGGCTCGCTCAGTGCATCAAATATTTGCTCATGCAACCGAGCGACAAAATGGTCATAGCGGCCGGAAAACTCCTCCAGCCAGGCATCGAAGTCATTGACGGAGTCCAGGGTAAAGGTAAAACCGAAAAGATCCTCGCGCACCGAACGTGGCAAACCCGCGAAGAACTCTTCAAAGCCTTCGAGCAGATCGAACTTGCTCAGCACCACATACAAGGGTAAGCGGGTACCCAATTGTTGGGACAGTTCATACAGTCGCACACGCAGCGAGTCGGCCAGTGCCTGTCGTCCATCAGGACTTTGGCGCAGCAGCTCAGCGATATCGACAATCAGCACCACCCCGTTCAGTGCCCGGCGGCTACGGTTGCGCCCCAACCAATCCAACAGATTCGCCCATAAGCGCGGGTGCGTTCCCAGCGGGAAATCGCCACCCGGCGGCATGTGAGTCGAAGGTTGGGGGGCAGCCTCCTCCTGAGCAACGTCATCAGCACTGGCCTCCGACGGCTTTTGCAGACCACGGCTGGCTGGCTCCGGTTGACTGATAAACTCGCCGGGCGGATCAATCAAAATAGCTTCATCACCCATCCACCAATCGATGTTGTAGGCCAGCCGTTCATCCTTGAAGATCCGTTTGCCGTCTTTGGCCACGCGGGTCAGCGAGAAGTTTTGGTTGGAACGATTGATGAAACTGGTTTTACCGGCGCTTTCCTGCCCCAGCACCAGGTACCACGGCAATTGATAAAGCGCGTTGCGACCCTGGGTATGCTCGCGCAAGGTGGCCAGGCTTTCATTCAAGGCCCGCTCCTGGGCTTCGACATAAGGTAAACAAGGATCGGTCTCAAGGGCCGCCTCATGCTCACGTTCGGTTTTTAGCCGACGGTAGCGGTGACGGATCAGCAACGACCAGATCACCATGGGAACCACCAACACCACCACGCTCAGCGAGACCCGCATCGACCATTCGGCCAAGGGTTGATGGGTGTCCCAGGTCCAGTGCGGCCCCAACCACCAGATCCCGATCAGCAAAAACAGCACACCCAGCACCACCAGAACCGGTGTCACCGTTTTGAACTGACGCAACAGCGGCAGGCCCCAGCGTTTGATGTAACTCCAGATATTCCACATGACGTTGACGCTCCTACTCCTTAAATCCGTGTTCGGTGACCCATAGGGTTACCGCGTTACCTCTGGCCAATTAACAAATCGTTCACGGTGTGATTCTCTCCCTCGCAAGACCTTTGGTTGCCTATAAAACTCGATCAGATATCGATATCGAATCAGAGCGTTAAGTCTTTACCCCAAAGCCTTATGGATGTGATTTTTTTCAGAGGCTCCTTGAATAAAAACACTTGCTTTACCCCCGCACTATTAGGGATCGTCAACTCATGCGGATTAGTTGATGACTGGCTTAGACCGCTGGCATAACCTTCCTCATCAATGGCTAACAAGGCCCCTGGCTGTGTCAGATTGATCAGCCTTACCGGTGTATCCATGGTATTCTTAATGCCCAGCAAGATGCTCACGGCATTACTTTCTTGTTTTACATCTAGCAAACTTATGACAACCTTTCCTCTCAACTGCTCCAAATCACTTACAACCAGTGCACCATCCGCGCTGTCAGCTGATTGCCGCCCTCCCGTAATGCCATCGGTTATTCCATTCAGTATGTTTTTGCCGGCAGCAACACTTTTTTCAACTACCAACTTAGTTGCTTCTCGGAGTCCGCCCGCAGACTCTTCAGGGTCATTTGCACTTGCCATGTTGCCGAAAATAAAAATGACGACGAACAGGATTTTTCTGAATATTTTTATGTATTTATTGGGGCTTCACCGTTTTGAGTGGGTAATCTATTCTCCTCCCCATGAAAGATATCGATTTATACGCCCAAATCCTTGGGCTCCAGGCACCGTGGAAAGTGGTCGCAGTTAACCTTGACCGTGCGTTGGGGCAAGTCGTTGTCGGCGTTGGAGTATCTGATGCTGCTGCGTTCACCTGTCCGCAATGTGGCCTGCACGCTTCGCGTTATGACAAACGCAAACGTCGTTGGCGGCATCTTGATACGTGTCAGTTCGTGACCATTCTAGAGGCTGAGGTGCCCAGAGTTCATTGCGCCGAGCATGGCGTGGTGACTGTCGAGGTCCCGTGGGCAGACGCTGGTTCAGGTTTCACCTTGATGTTTGAAGCATTGGTGATCAACTGGATCCAGGAAGCCAGTATTCAGGCGGTCTCGCGTCAACTCCAGACAAGCTGGGGCAGCATTGACCGGATCATGGCTCGCGCCGTCAGACGCGGATTGGCGCGTCGAAAACCGTTATCACCGACCCAGATATGTGTGGACGAGACTTCGTTTCAAAAGCGTCGCGAGTACGTCACCGTGGTGACCGACCCCGCAACGGGTCAGGTCTTGCATGTGGAAGACGGCAACCTCACCCAGAGCCTGGAAGCGTTTTATACGAAGCTCAATAGCGACCAGAAGCAAGCTATTACGGGCGTTTCGATGGATATGTGGCCCGCCTTTATCAGCGCGACCCAGCGTCATATTCCGGATGCCATGCACAAAATAGCGTTCGACAAGTTCCATGTGGCCAAGCTGTTAAGTGAGGCGTTGGACAGAGTGCGTCATATGGAGAACCGCGAGTTGCTAAAGGCCGGCTCCACGGTGCTCAAGAACACGAAATACGTCTGGCTCAAGCGGGCTGAGAACATGACTGAGCGACAACAGGCAACCTTCGAGTCGTTGCGAGAGGGTTCGTTGCGTACAGCCAAAGCGTGGGCGATCAAGGATCTGGCCATGCAGTTGTGGCGAGGTAAGGATCGGGATGAGGTCGAACAACAGTGGAACCACTGGCTGGAATGGGCCTTGAACAGTGGGCTGCCACCGATGTGGAAAGTCGCCAAAACGATCAAGCGACGACTGTGGGGCATCGTCAACGCCATCGTGTTGAACCTGCATAACGGTCATGCAGAAAGCATGAACGCACGCATTCAACGGCTCAAGCAACGCTCTTGCGGGTTTCGAAATCGGGAGCGTTTTCGCAATGCCATTTACTTTCATTTTGGTGGTTTGGATTTATACCCGGAACGTCTCCAAAACTCATAACACCCACTTGATCCGGTGAAGCCCCTATTTATTCATGTGACCTCTTGAATACTTTATTAAAGTGACTATTGGCGAAGCGTCGATACGCGGTTTATTGCGCAACTCGGCCTTCCAGTTGGACAGGCCGGATTTGCATACGAGCATCGTCGCCTTCGGTAGTGGCGATTCGCCCATCGGGCCTGCGTGAAGAGTTTGCCCGCTTCATCAGGCTTGGCTGCGGCCACCGCGAAAATTTTCCACCACAATGAAAAATTCATTAGAAACTCCCGTCTGAAAAAGAGACCCCATACACGATGCTTTTATATCTTCTACCGTCGGTTTCGATAAAACTAAGAAGCCCTCTATTGTCGTGCTCAATATAAGCGCTACAAATATTCGTACCACTCGTGCATTGATATCGATACCCTCCCTCTATGACTGCATTCACCTCGCGCACAGTGGATTGATTATCAATGCCTGCACGACCAACTTGCAAATAACCTTTGAAAGTGTTTTTCGGATGATAGGCAACGCCTGGAACACTTTCAGGAGGACGAAGATCCCCATAACCGACATAAAGATCCTTGTAGTTGAGCTCAACATTAAAAGAACCAACTTTCGACCTATCACTTGGTCTAAGCGATACAAGAATTCCAAACTCATCCCATATCAAGACATTATTTCTTTTGTCGGTCCGTGGCACGCCACCTATTATTTTTTTCCAGCTCGCCAAGTCATCACCCAGTCGCAAAATTTGGCCGTTAAAGGTAATGATGCCATCCGTCACGATAATTTCAGGCGTTGCACCACGAGATACCTCTCGCGTACCGCTTGACCAATCGACCAGTCGCTTTAATTGGACGTTGGCGTTATCCCAAGTAATATCGGTTTTGGATAGAGGCTCGGCGTGCGTATAAAGGCTGCATCCACCAATGGCGATAAACAGTCCGGCGATCAACGATCGTTTTCTCATGGCTTGACCTGATTCTTTTCCCCAAACAGGGTTTGATAGTGTTCACGGATGTACTCCCACCCAGCATTACCCTGTGCGCCCATTTTCCGGACCCGAGCCAGCGCCTGCTTACCGTGCGTTTCATGTAGGTAGTGGAGTTCCGTTAGAGACTCACCCCGCTGGATAAGGGTTGGATTACTTCTAGCCCATCTAGCCACTAATATGTCTTGCCAAGTGCTGTCCTGAGGGTGGGTAAAAAACCCGAGCGCAATCTTCTCAGGCGCAAATCCTGGCACACCTGACCAGCGATCCATCATTGCGCTGGCGACTTGCTTAACTGCATGTTTAGCTAAAATAGTGGCCAGGGTATGGAATGGGTGACTGTCATGGTCCTTGGCCAGTTGTGAGTGAGACGGGTCGGTAGAGCCGCTAGTATTGGGATCATCGTCAAACAAGGTTTGTGCATCGTCGACACTGTTGCCCAGCAGTTGCAACAAGCCTTGGAATACCATGCTGTAGCTATTGAGCACCAATCGCATAGGGGCTGTAGCGAGCCAACCGACCTTTTCTACGTGCTGATGCCCGGGGACTGCGGCCCATTTGTCGCGCAATTGCAAAAAGTTTTTGAAGGCCGGGAGTAAGCGTTCGTCCCGATGCTCGTTGAGCAGGATCAACATCATTTTTTCACTGTCAGAACGGTATCCAACTTCGCTGGCAGTGAAAGCCCAGTCATCCACTGGGAACAGCATTTGCGCCATAGGCTCGGCCAGACTGGCAATAACATCGGTCGAATTGAACATGCCGGTAACGATCGGTAAACCGTGTTTGCATTTGGCTCGCGAGGTCCAGGGCAGTATCTTTGTGTGGCCTAGCTTGATCAGGCTCAACTCTACAAAGTTTGAATGGGCGAAATAATCCTCCAGAATATGCAGCGCCCCACCCAACAGACGTCGGCCAGTAGGGGTGCGTCCCTGACTTGCGGCAGCCAGAAGCTCGTTACTCATCACGTTGGCCGAGCGGCAGATATAGCGTTTCATGGAAGTTTCGTAGTCAATCTCCAACAGGCTGCTGCCGGGCAGTATCCAGGGTTCGAACCCTGGATCCCGGGTTTGTGGATCGGGTGGTTGCGGGTTCAGGTTTTTGGGGTTGTCGATGTGCTGGCTGGGGCGGTACACCCCGAGCATGGACGGGGTGACTTTGTACGCCAGGTTGTTTGCTCTCAACGTGTTGAATTTTTTCGCCGCCAGCACGTCCACAAGCTCAGTCAAGGCCTGCCGTGACAGCACTTCCGGAAAGCTTTTCGGCATCGTGGCGGCCCGCACAATCTTCGGGTCGAGCAATTGCGAGTAATCGCGCAGCCAATTGCCAAAATAGATCGCTAGGCGTTCGTTGCTGTCGACAAACCCAGCATCAAGCAAGGCGTCTTCAATGGATTCATGCCCAAACGAGCTGTGGGGTTGTTCTTCATGGTGCTCGCCGCGCCCGGCACCAAAGGCTTCGCGGTTGCCGTGCTTACCTTCCTGTTGCTGAGCATTGCCAGCCTGAGCCTCGCGGATGGTCAGTTGCGCAGCGGAGTAATCTACTTTCAACGGCCCACTGTAGTTGGGCGAAGAGTAGCGGGCGTATTCGACTTCGCTGGTATTTTCCAGGTCAAAAAAAGCGATGCGGTAAGCATATTTGGCACCTTCATCCAATGGCCCATCTGCTGCAAGGGTCGATGAGCCATCAGGATGTTTGTCAGCCAGATCCTGGCGCAGGACGTTGTCGATGTGATGGCCGAACTCATGCAAGAGCACCATCAGTAATCGGGATGAAGCGTCCTGATCCTCAACCGCTTGCTCCAGAGCCGTCGAGTGAATACGGATAATGCGATCCTGATTGTCATAGTCGGCTGGGTTTACGCCGGAGGACATCGCCCGATACTCTGGGGGGGCCAAGGTGCCCTTACGCAGTGCGCCAAAGAGTTTGATGTATGTGTGCGCCGGAATATCGAAACCGAAGATCGGGGCGAGCATCAATACAAACTCCGCTGGCGTGCAACGATTTGCGACTTCCGTAAGCTGATCGAAGGCAAAGGTACTGTGCAGTTGGCTGTGTTGCTGAACCTCCCGCACGCCAGACGTTGGCATACCGAAAAGATTTACCGTATGGCCATCGCCAGCCCTCTGCGTCACCGGTCCCTTGAACCAAACCGCCACGCCTTCCAGCGTGATCCCGACATCGTTCAGGGTGATGCTGCCGCCGGGGCCTTGCAGCACGAGGCTTTGTCCGGCCTGCACGGTGTAGACGGTGGTTTTTTGCTCGATAGCTTGAGCAGCCTCCAGATGGTAATGACCGCGCACCGTGTGCTCGACATTCCCCCCAGTCTCGATCCAGTGGTTGGCAGCCGTCTTGTCCTGACGGTGGTTGCCGACGTTTTCGCTGCGGTCCTGGTCGATCTGGATCGTCTGGCTGCGGCCAATGGCAAGAAACTCATCCTGGCCAACCTCATGGCGACGGTCGTGGCCGATAGTGACCTGCTCGTCATGACCGACCTGTTCCGTACGGTCATGCCCAATCTCGATGCGCTCGTCGTGCTCGACCTTTTCGCTGCGGTCGTTGCCAACGAAGGTGGTCTGGTTGTTATTGATTTGGATGTTCTGGTCTTTCTGCGCATGAAGGTAGATTTCTTCCTGGTCTTTTTCGTCTTCGAAACGCAGTTCGTTGAAGCCCTCGCCCTTGTGGGTCTGGCTTTTGAGGGTCATGCGGGTTTTGTGTTGCGGCAGCGGGTACGGCGGCAGGTTGTCGGCGCGGTAGGTGCGGCCGGTGACAATCGGCTGGTCACCGTCGCCGTCCAGGTATTCGACCAGTACTTCCTGGCCGATGCGCGGGACGGCCATTGCGCCCCAGGTGGTGCCGGCCCTGCCCTGGGACACACGGATCCAGCAGGAGCTGTGTTCGTTGTTTTGGCTGGTGCGATCCCACGGGAAACTGATCTTGATCCGGCCCCATTCGTCGCAGTAAATCTCTTCCCCCGGTGGGCCGACCACGGTGGCCATCTGCGGGCCGTCGATACGCGGCTTGTCGCGCAGTTCGGCTTTCCAGTCGGTCAGGCCGGTGACCAGTTCGGCGGTCTGCTGGTAGGTGGTGCTCTGCTCGCTGCCCGCCGCTTCTTCTTCCAGGCTGGTGAGCTGGGTGCCGCGGTGTTCGATGAACACCGGGCGCCAGCGGATGTTCAGCTCCTCCCGCGGATGGCCGATCAGGTCGAACGCCAAACCGGGTTGCAGACGGGCGTCGTCGCCTTCGACCGTGGCGATGCGCGCATCACGGCGTAAGGCGGCCAGGCGGGTTTTAGTGAAGGGTTTACCGGCTTCATCGCGCTTGTAACGACCGGGGTAGTCGAAGCGCTCGTAGTCGCGTTGCTGGTGCTCGTGGTCACGGCCTTCGGCAACGTGCTCCTGGGCGTAGCTCGAGTGCTTGAAGGTGTAATCGCGCTGCACCTGACGCGCGGTGCGCACCTGTTCGGTGTAGTCGAAACGCCACAGCGCCGGTTCCGGCTGATCGCCGCCGGGGGTGGGCTGGTACAGCACCTGGCACTGTTCCTTGCGGCCGATGGCTCCGAGGTTTTGCACCTTGTCGGTGTAGATCAGGCGATGGCCATCGGCGCGATGGACGAAGTTGTACAGCAGGCCTTCTTCGGCGGCCAGACGGGCGAGAAACGCCAGATCGGTTTCGCCGACCTGCACGCAATATTCACGGGGTTCATGCGCGGCGCCAACGAGTTGCTCGCGGTCGGTCAGGGGCTGGGCCTTGAGCACTGCGTCGATGATCTGCGGCACGCTTTGCTGCTGGAAAATCCGCCAGTTCGAGCGCAAGTCGGCGCGGGCCAGGGTCGGTTCAACCACCGCCCGGTAGCGGGTACGGCGAAAGCCGGTGTCGCCTTGACTCAACAGGCTGATCAGCCCATGCACCCGCCGCACGGCCTGCTCGCCCCGCCAGATCGTGAACAGCGCAGGCCGGTCGAGCACCGCGCCAAAATCGACGTTGGGGTTGCTGCTGGACAGTTGGATGTCCAGATGAAACGGCCGGGACAGGCCTTCCTTCAAGGTGAAGGCCACCACCTCGAAAGCGGTGCCCGAGGCGGGTTCAAAGGTGTAACGCAGGTCGCTGTGACGGGGCATGGGGAGGGCCTGTCCGAAGGGAACCCCAGCGTATTAAAGATTCAAACTATCTAGATATCAGATGAATCCCTGAGTCATGTCGGACTATTCCCATACCCTTCTAATCGATAAGATCATGCGCACCTCGACGCGCTTACAACGACTCCACCCCCATCTCGTCCCACACCTCTTCGGCCAGATGGAAGGTGGCGTTGGCCGCTGGAATGCCGCAATAGATCGCACTCTGCATCAACACTTCCTTGATCTCGTCGCGGGTCACGCCGTTGTTTTTCGCGGCGCGCAAGTGCAGACGCAACTCACCTTCGCGGTTCATGCCGATCAGCATGGCGATGGTGATCAGGCTGCGGGTGTGGCGTGGCAACCCGGGACGGGTCCAGATGTCGCCCCAGGCATGCCGGGTAATCATCTCCTGAAACTCGCCATTGAACGGCGTCAGCTTTTCGAGGCTGCGATCTACGTGGGCATCACCGAGCACTTCGCGGCGCACTTTCATGCCGGCTTCGTAACGTTGTTGTTCGTCCATTTCAGGATCCTTTTCTAAGGTTTCAATGCGTGATGTTCGGCCACCGCGCGCTGGACCCAGCGCTGCGACTGACCCAGGTAATGGGCCGGGTCCAGCAAGCGATTCAGTTCCTCGGCGGACAGTTGCGCGGCCACTTGCGGTTCGGTGCCGAGCACTTGACGCAGGTGAGCGTCCTGCTCCACTGCACGGCGGCAGCATTGTTCGATCAAATGGTGGGCAGCATCACGGCCGATACGCTGGGCCAGGGCAATACTCACGGCTTCCGCCAGCACCAGCCCTTTGGTCAACTCCAGGTTTTGCAGCATGCGCCTGGCGTCGACTTCCAGCCCTGGCACCACCTGCAACGCCTGCTGCAACGAGCCGGACACCAGGCAGCACAGCTCCGGCAGGGTTTCCCACTCGGCATGCCAGAGGCCGAGGCTGCGTTCATGTTCTTGCGGCATGGCGGCGAACATCGTCGCCACCAGCCCTGGCGCTCGGGTCGCAGCGCCGATCATTACCGCTGCGCCTACCGGATTGCGCTTGTGCGGCATGGTCGACGAGCCGCCCTTGCCTGGCGCGGCAGGCTCGAACACCTCGCCCGCTTCGGTCTGCATCAGCAAACTGAGATCACGCCCCACTTTGCCCAGACTGCCGGCGATCATTCCCAGCAGACTGGCGAACTCCACCAGACGATCACGCTGGGTGTGCCAAGGCTGGTCAGGCAGGTTCAGATTCAATTCACCGGCCAGGGCTTCGGCCACCGCAAAAGCTTGATCACCCAATGCTGCCAGGCTGCCGGAAGCACCACCGAATTGCAGGCAAAGCAAACGTGGTTTGACTTCAACGAGGCGCTGGCGATGACGAGTAATAGCGCCCAGCCAGCCGGCGATTTTCATGCCCAAGGTCACTGGCGTCGCCTGTTGCAGCCAGGTGCGCCCGGCCAGCGGCGTGCTCGCGTGGCGCTGGGCCTGCTCGGCGAGCGCATCGGCCAGTCGCGCCAGATCGCGCTCCAGCAGGTCGATGGCTGAACGCAGTTGCAGCACCAGACCGCTGTCCATCACGTCCTGACTGGTGGCGCCCATGTGCACGTAACGCTCAGCGGTTTCGTTACGCGCGGCAATCTTTTTGCCCAGCGCCTTGACCAGCGGGATCGCCGAATTACCTGCATTGCCAATGGCGACTGCCAACTCGTCGACATCGAACAGTTCCGCGCGACAGGCCGCTTCGATATCGGCAACCACCTCCTTGGGAATCAGCCCGGTGCTGGCTTCGGCGCGTGCCAAGGCGGCTTCGAAATCGAGCATGCCCTGTAACCGACCCTGATCGGAAAAAATCGCCCGCATTGCCGGCTGCGTGAAATAGGCATCGAAAAGTTGATTGCTCGGTCTGTTCAAGCCATTGCTCCAGGATTCGAAAAAATCAGTGAGGTGATCTCAGGTAGCGTCCGCATGGCTGACCAGCCCTTTGATCACTACCGCGATGGTCGCCAACGCCGCCGGAACCACCAGAGCGGTCAGCACCTGCTCGAAATTCCAGCCTAGCCCCAATAACGTCGCCCCGGCCCAGGCACCCAGGATCGCGCCGAAACGGCCAATGCCGAGCATCCACGACACGCCGGTGGCGCGACCCTGGGTTGGGTAAAACCGCGCTGCCAGCGATGGCATCGCCGATTGCGCGCCGTTGATGCACATGCCTGCCAACAGCACCAACGTGGCCAACACAGTGACATTGCCCAGGCTCTGCCCGACCAGCCAAGCGAATACGCCAGCCAACAGGTAGGCGATGCCGATGACCTTGTGCGGATTGAATTTGTCCATCGCCCAGCCCACACCCACCGCGCTGAGCACGCCGCCGAACTGAAACAGCGCGCCGATGAACGCCGACTGCTCCATGCTCGCGCCGCTGTCACGCATCAGGGTCGGCAACCAGCTGGTCAGCAGGTAAACGATCACCAGGCCCATGAAATAGGTCAGCCACAGCAATAAAGTGCCGGCGCTATAAGTGCCGGAGAAGATCACCTTCAGCACGTTGCGGCTCTGTACCGACTTCTGCTCCGGCACGCTGAAGCCCGTGGCTGCCGAGACGTCCAGCGGCGCAATCGGTGCCAGCACCTTGCGAATCCGCTCCACGCCCCGATTACGTACCACCAGAAAGCGTGCCGACTCCGGCAGCCAGAACAACAGCACCACGGCCAGCACCAAGGGCAGAATCCCGCCGAGCATCAGCAGGCTGTGCCAGCCCAGTACAGGAATCATCTTCGCGGAGACAAACCCGCCGCAGGCCATGCCCAGATTGAAACCGCAGAACATGCTGGTCACCAGCAGCGACTTGAGCCGCTCCGGGGTGTATTCGGACAGCAGCGTGGTGGCGTTGGGCATCGCCGCCCCCAGACCCAGGCCGGTCAGCAGGCGCAGGGCCAGCAGTTGATCGATGTTGCTGCTGTAGGCCGACAGTAAACTGAACACGCCGAACAGAAACACCGCCACCACCAGCACCACCTTGCGCCCGAAACGGTCGGCCAATGGTCCGGAACCCAGGGCGCCGAAGACCATGCCGATCAGCGCCGCACTCATCACCGGTCCCAGACTCGCCCGATCGATGCCCCACTCCTGACTCAAGGCCGGGGCGATGAAACCCATGGCAGCCGTGTCCAGACCGTCGAGAAACACGATCAGAAAGCACAGCAGCACGACCCGCCATTGATAGGTAGACAGTGGTTTGGCGTTGATCAACGCCTGAACATCGAGCGTGCCAACCAAGGGCACAGGGGCTAATAGCGACATGCAAACATTTCCTTCTTATTCTTATTGGGGCGCTTGCATCGGCAAACGCCATAAAACCACACGCACGCCACAGCGTTAGAAGTCGAAGAACACCGTTTCCGATTCGCCTTGAACACGAATGTCGAAGCGATAAGCCAGCTTGCCGTCAACCGTGCAACGCTTGGCAATCAGAGTCTCACGACGTTGTGGCTGTTCGATCAGATTCAGTACCGGATCGACCGCATTGGCCTGGGCCTCGTCGTCGAAGTACAGGCGGGTCTGCAAGTGAATGTTGATGCCCCGAGCAAACAGCGAAACATTGATGTGTGCCGCCATCGGAACACCCGCAGCGTTGTTCACCGTGCCGGGCTTGACGGTTTTGAGCGTCCACTCGCCGACATCCGTGGTCGCGGTACGACCAAAGCTGTTGAAGGGTTTTTCCAGATCGTAATCGCTGTCGTAGACGCCTTCGTGATTGGCCTGCCAGAACTCCAGGAACGAATCGCGAATCAGGTGACCATTGCCGTCGTAGACGTGACCCATCAGCAAAATGTGCTCGCCCGGCGCACCGGGTTTGGCCATTTCGTTCCAGATTTCCTGCTCGCGGGGCGGGTTGCCGGCCGCCTCCAGCGCCAAGCCAATATGCACGTAAGGACCGGCGGTTTGCGAAGGGGTTTCAGGCAGAAGTTGAACGGGCATGCGCGTGCCTCCTCAGCAGTTTTCGAAGTGGGTCTTGCGCTGACCGCGCAGAACGATATCAAAGCGATAAGCCAGGCAATCCATGGGATTGGCCATGCTCATATCGAGCCTGGCGATCAGGCTCTGCACCGCTTCCTGACTGGCGATCGACTTGACGATCGGGCACATCGGGATGAGCGGGTCACCTTCGAAATACAGCTGGGTGATCAAACGCGTGGCAATCGACGGGCCGCTGATGGAGAAGTGGATGTGCGCCGGACGCCAGTCGTTGGGACCATTGCGCCACGGGTACGGTCCGGGTTTGACCGTGCGGAAACTGTAGTTGCCGTCGCGATCGGTCAAGGCACGGCCGACGCCACCGAAATTCGGGTCGATGGGCGCCAGGTAGCTGTCTTTCTTGTGCCGGTAGCGACCACCGGCATTGGCTTGCCACATCTCCACCAGGGTATGGGGGATCGGCTTGCCGTACTGGTCACAGACCCGGCCGGCGACGATGATGCGCTCGCCGATGGGCAGGCCACCCTGGTTGAAGTTCAGCAGCAGATCGTTATCGTGCTGGCTCATCTTGAGGTGGGAAAAGTCCGGGCCGCTGGTCTCCGACAGGGACTGGGGAATGCTCACCAGGGCCTGACGCGGGGAACGCAGGATCGAGGTTTTGTAGTCAGGCGTCAGGGCTTTGGGGTGCCAATTTCGGTCACGAATGACGAAGCGGCTGTTGTCCGCATCAGACATGTCGGTCTCCTTATTCTTATGGATAGAGAGCTATGGATAGAGAGCTAGAGGTAAAAGCTGCGTGGATAGCAGTCTGTAACTCAGTCTCCCCTGATAGAGCCCCATCCAAAATTGAAAAAACCGATCCTATCCATATCCAAATGGTTATGGATAACGCCCCTCGCGATACTCCTGCCCCACCTCGCGCAGCACGTCCACACACCACTGAGCCGCCAGTGGCATCGGCAGCGCAGGATTGCTGCACAGCCCCACAGAACCACCCGGTTCGCGAATCCCTAACTCCAGTTCCACCAGCTCACCTCGACTCAGGTCCTGTCTGACCGCGTCGAAAGGCGCGACCCAGATCGCCTGACTGCACTGCACGTAACGCCGACTCAGGGTCAACGACAGGGTTTCCAGACGCTGGCGCGGTGGGCTGATGCCGTGCTGCACAAACAGGCTGTCGGCGAATTTGCGAATCGTCGTCCCCGCCAGCGGCAACACCAGCGGATAGTCTTCGAGATTTTTATGCGCCAGTGGATCGGCCAACAGCGGATGGCCGTTACGCACCACCAGGGTCATGGACTCGCTGTACAGATGCTCGAACGTCAGCCCAAGAATCTGCGGGCTATCCGTCATGCGTCCGACCACCAGATCCAGTTCACCCACGCGCAGTCGGGATAGCAGGTACGCGCTCGGCCCGGTCACCACGCTGACGACCAACGCGGGATGTCGGGCGTGCAAACGGCAGACAACTTCGGGTACCAGCAAACTTTCCACGGTGGACAGCACACCGAGTCTCGCGGTGATCGGCTCGTGCTCGCCGGAACGCAGACTATTGACCCCTTCGCGCAGCGCCTGGACGCTCGGACCGGCGTAACGCAAAAAGGCCACCCCGGCCTCGGTCAGCGCCGCGCCGCTTTTACTGCGCACAAACAAGGTGGCGGCCAGCAGGGTTTCCAGCTCTTTGAGGGTCTTGGAAAGCGCCGGTTGGCTGATCGCCAGTTTGTCCGAGGCACGCGCCAGGCTGCCCTGACGCGCCACTTCGAGAAAGCACACCAGATGGCGGAATTTGATTCGGGTATCGATATTCACCGCAGTTCGCTGCCTTCGAGGTCTGGCATCCGCTAACGCTGGATACGGAATTGTTTCGGTGACTGCCCCGTGCCGCGCTTGAAAAAGCGCGAGAAGTAAGCCGGTTCGGAAAAGCCCAGGCTGTCGGACACCTGATTGATGGTCATGGTGGTGTAGACCAGATCGCGCTTGGCCTCCAGCAACAGTCGCTGGTTGATCATTTGCAAGGCGGATTGCCCTGAGAGGCGTCGGCACAGGGCATTGAGGTGAGCAGTACTGATCCCCAACGTCGCCGCATAGTGCTCGATGGGCAGATGCTCGCGAAAGCGCAGTTCCAATGTCCGGGTGAATACCTGCAAATACTCGCGACCACGGTCAAGCTGCAATGCGTCCGGTAACGACAGTTCCAGATTACGGCGGCTGAGCCAGATCGACAGCACCGTGATCAACGATTGCAGCATCGGATCACGGCCGGGCTGGTGTTGGCTGTATTCCTGAGTGATGGCTGAAAACAGCGTGTCCAGATACAGATGCGCGGAACCGATCGGGTAACAGGCAGCAGTGGTCAACACCGGACTGTTAAGCGAGGCGCCGAGCTGTTCGGCCAGAGGCTGCGCCAGGCTGAGCACGTGGCCTTGAATATCCTCGGAGAACTTGAAGGTGTGCACGCTCAGCGCAGGAACGACTTGCAGCGAGGGTGAATCGATGTGGTTGATCACGTCTTCGACTTTCAGCGTCGCCTGCCCCGCCTGCACGTATAAAAGCTGCACCAGATCACTGTGCCGATGGGGTTTTATTTCCCAGCCGTGCAGCTTGCTGCGCTCGGGGATCGACTCGCAATGAATCAGGTCGGGCGTCGGCCAAGCGCTGGTCTCGCCGTAGAGCTTGAACACCGGAACAG
Source organism: Pseudomonas sp. ASL3 (assembly GCF_056680425.1). NCBI lineage: Bacteria > Pseudomonadati > Pseudomonadota > Gammaproteobacteria > Pseudomonadales > Pseudomonadaceae > Pseudomonas > Pseudomonas sp. ASL3. The sequence continues at coordinate 3,852,180 of NZ_CM155281.1, forward strand.
GCGTAGCGAATGATTTCGACATCTCCCTCCCCCTTGCGACGATCCATGAAAAGTCCATGGAATGCATCAGATAGTGCCTTCATATCCCTGCTTTATCCACTAAAAATACAGGAGACAAAAATAACAGTGCCCTGTAAGGCGTCACGCCTTCAGCCGCACCAGACAGGACTATCACCATGAAAACCCAAGTCGCCATCATCGGCTCCGGCCCGTCCGGCCTTTTACTCGGCCAACTGCTGCACCGCGCAGGCATCGACAACGTCATCGTCGAACGCAAGAATCCCGACTACATCCTCTCCCGAATTCGTGCCGGTGTGCTGGAACAAGGCATGGTCGATCTGTTGCGCGAAGCTGGCGTCAGTGAGCGTATGGACGCCAACGGTCTGGTGCACGACGGCTTCGAACTCGCCTTCGACGGACGCTGTGAACGCATCGACCTTAAAGCATTGACCGACGGCAAAACGGTCATGGTCTACGGTCAGACCGAAGTCACCCGTGACTTGATGGACGCTCGTGCCGCCGTGGGTGCGATGACCATTTATGACGCCGAAAATGTGCAGCCCCACGGCATGAAGAGCGACAGTCCTTACGTGACCTTCGAGCGTAACGGCGAGACCGTCCGCCTGGACTGCGATTACATTGCCGGCTGCGACGGCTTTCACGGCGTATCACGACAAGCGATACCGCAAGAGACGCTGAACATTTTTGAACGGGTTTACCCCTTTGGCTGGTTGGGTATTCTGGCCGAGACCCCACCGGTTAACCACGAACTGATCTACGCCAATCATGAGCGTGGCTTCGCCTTGTGCAGCATGCGCTCACCGACGCGCACCCGTTATTACGTGCAAGTGGGCGCAGAGGAAAAGGTCGAGGAATGGTCGGACGAACGTTTCTGGGAGGAGCTCAAACACCGTTTGCCGCCAAATATCGCCGAGCAATTGGTCACCGGCCCCTCTATTGAAAAGAGCATCGCCCCCTTGCGCAGCTTCGTCGTTGAGCCCATGCAATATGGCCGCCTGTTCCTGCTGGGCGATGCTGCCCATATCGTTCCGCCCACCGGCGCCAAAGGCCTGAACCTGGCGGCGAGCGATGTCAGCACGCTGTATCGCATCCTGCTCAAGGTCTATGGCGAAGGTCGCACCGACCTGCTGGAGAAATACTCGCAAATCTGCCTGCGCCGCGTCTGGAAAGCCGAACGCTTCTCTTGGTGGATGACCTCGATCCTCCACCGGTTTCCCGACACTGATGCCTTCAGCCAGCGTGTCCAGAAGACCGAACTCGATTACTTCGTAAGCTCGGAAGCCGGACGCAAGACGATTGCGGAAAATTACGTCGGGCTGCCTTACGAGGCCATTGAGTAACCGGTCAAAGTCGACTGTCCTGAGGACGCCTGCCTTGTGAATGTCTAAGCTCATGAGCAGGCTCCTTTGAAAGGCAGAGACGAGAGGGCTTGCCAAACTGATAAAATGGCTACTTGCCACCCCTCATAGGCTCAGGCATAAGGTCGGTATAAATAGACAAGGAGGTTTTTGACTTGCGCCTTTTTTACCGTGCGTTGTTCCTGATTGCTGCCCTGCTCTGCCTGGGTCTGGCCGTGATCCTTTATTACATCGCCAACCCGAAACTACCCGTCTACGTACCCGCCGAACAGGTGCATTACCTCGAACAGTGGAACACGGACGATCGCCAGACGTTTTACTACACGCCTCAAGGCACTCAGGTGAAAGGCCTGCGCTATGACTGGTTCAGCGCACTGGAATTGCCCTTCTCCGAACAGCGCTTCGCCGCTCCCGAGTACCTGGCGCGCTTCGGCTTTCTGGTCGACCCGAAACAGCAAGCCAACCCAAACAATCCGGGCAACCTGCCAGTCGGCTTCGCCCGCCACCAGAATCCCGGCAGTAGCGAACAGTATCTGGACATTACCTGCGCCGCCTGCCACACCGGCGAACTGCGCTTCAAGGGTCAAGCGCTGCGGATCGACGGTGGCTCGGCTCAGCATGTCCTGCCTTCCAGCGTACCCACCCTGCGCGGCGGCAGCTTTGGCCAGGCACTGGTGGCGAGCATCGCCGCGACGTATTACAACCCGTGGAAATTCGAGCGCTTCGCCCGCAACGTCCTCGGCCAGGACTATGACGCGCAGCACCAGCAGTTGCGTACCGACTTCAAGCAGTCCCTCGACACCTTTTTACACGTCGCCTGGAATGACACCCACCGAGGCCTGTACCCCACCGAAGAAGGCCCCGGGCGTACCGACGCCTTCGGACGCATTGCCAACGCCAGCTTCGGCGATGCCATTTCCGAGAAAAACTACCGAGTCGCCAACGCCCCCGTGGACTATCCCCCGCTCTGGGACATATGGTCATTCGACTGGGTCCAGTGGAACGGCTCGGCCCAGCAACCCATGGCCCGCAATATCGGCGAAGCCCTCGGGGTCGGTGCCACGCTGAACCTTTTCGATACCACGGGTCAACCACTCACAGGCGAGGCCAGCTACCCGTCGAGCGTTCGCGTGCGTGACCTGAACCGGCTCGAAGAAACCTTGCAACGACTCAAGCCTCCCGCGTGGCCCGAGGAATTGCTGGGCAGCATCGATCGTCCGCGTGCGGCCCAGGGCCGTGCATTGTTCGCCGAGAACTGCGCAGGCTGTCACGTCCCGCCCGTCACGGAGAGCAATGGTCGTCCGGTACGAAAATTGAAGATGCTGCCCGTCGCGGTGATCGGCACCGATCCGGGCGCCGCCAACAACATCGCCGACCAGCGTTACGACCTGAGCGCGCTGAAATGGGACCCGGCCGAACTGGCGAAGCTGAACGTCGAATTGCATCCGACACCCGACGCACCGCTGGACATGAGCCAGCTGTCGGTGGCCAAGGGACTGGCGTATATCACCGCCTTTGTCGAAGACCGCGCCTACCGCGACGCTAATGTTTCTCCTGCCGAACGCCCGCGCCTGAATGGCTACGGCCTACCGATTGGTGTGCGTGAACTGCGCGCTTACAAGGCACGGCCGTTGGCCGGCGTCTGGGCCACTCCGCCGTTTCTGCACAACGGTTCGGTTCCCAGCATTTATCAATTGCTCTCGCCTCAGGACGAACGCGCCACCACCTTCTACAGAGGCACCTTTGAATACGACCCTCGCCATTTGGGGTACCGCGACGAAGCCTTTACCGGGGCATTTCTGTTTGATACGCGAATCACCGGCAACCATAACAGCGGCCACGAATTCCGCACGGGGGCTCGAGGCAACGGCGTGATCGGCAGACTGCTGCAACCCGGCGAGCGATGGGCCTTGCTGGAGTACCTGAAAGTGCTCGGTGGCCCACTCGAATCACAACTGCCATAAGCCGGCACTCGCGCCCGACACCCGCACCTGACAAAAGGGGAACCTTCTCATGCTGACCACCCTCTGGGTCCGCCTCGGCGCTCTGCTTGGCACCACCCTTATCGTTCTATTGGGGCTCGGCTTGTCGGGGTGGCTGCTGACCAGTACCTGGCTGACCTGGCACCACCGTGGTCCCGTCTCGAACCAGGAGCAGATCCCGCCTGACGAAGCGGCTATGTCCCAGGACATCATTCAGACTGCGATTCGCATCGTCGATCAGCACCGCGAGAGCACCCGTTATCTGCGTGATGCCCATGCCAAGGCCCATGGCTGCGTGAAGGCCGAGGTTCAGGTATTGGCCGACCTTGCCCCCTCACTGCGTCAGGGCGTCTTCGCCGAAGCGGGCAAGACCTGGCAGGCGTCGATGCGTCTGTCCAATGGCAATGCTTATCCACAGTTCGACAGCATCCGCGACGCTCGGGGCATGGCGATTAAATTGATCAATGTGCCTGGAAAACAGTTATTAGCCGATCAGCAAGGCCGCGGCGAACAGGACTTCGTGATGTTCAGCCACCCGAATTTTTTCGTCAGCGATGTCGCCGAATATCGTCAGAACATCGCCGCCCAGGCCGATGGAAAAACCGGTCTGGCCTTCTTCCCGAGCTGGGAGCCGCAGACCTGGCAAGTCCGCCATCTGTTCATCGCCCTGGGCACCTTGGCCCCTGCGCCCGACAGCCCGACGCAAGTCACCTACTACTCGGTGTCGCCCTACAAGTTCGGTGCCGCCAATGCCAAGTTCCGGGTCGCGCCGGATCCGCAGAACTGCCCAGACTATAGCCTGCCGCCACAGAATCAGGCGCTGCCGAACTTCCTGCGCAACGCGCTGAACCAGCAACTGTCGACGGATCGAGTGCCTGCGTGCTTCGTCTTGCAGATCCAGCGACAAGACCCGGACAAATACATGCCCATCGAGGACACCAGCATTGAATGGCGAGAAAACGATGCGCCTTTCGAGACTGTGGCCCGGGTGAAGATTCCACCACAGGATTTCGACACCCCGGCGCTGAATCTCGCGTGCGACAACCAGTCCTTCAACCCATGGTTCGGTGTGGCCGAACACCGTCCCATCGGCGGCATCAACCGCCTGCGCAAGGCGGTTTATGAGGCGGTGAGCGATTACCGGCATAGCCGGAATGCTGAGCAATGAGGCCACAAGGGGACTGATTTGTTTTCAGCGCTTCACCGAAAACCAATCTGTCCCCGCCTTGAGACTGGGGACAGATTGATTTTTCAAAAAGCGCGAAAAATAAATCAGTCCCCTACCAACGCAACCAACGCGGGCCCAGCAGCGCGCCGAGCAGCGTCGGTACGAGTATCCCGAGCATGTACCAGATGCCCCAGAACGGGACCTCCATTTCAGGGCAATGCAGGCAATACGCGAGGGTCGCCATCGACCCCGCGAGCAAGCCACCACACGCGCCAGTCAACGCCAGGCGGGTCGGTGCCAGCCCGCGCAGTGCCCAGAACACTGCGATGAATCCGGGAATGGAAAGCAGGGTGATATTGAGCGGACACACGCGCCAGGTTTTGCCGAGCAGCAACGCGACCCGCGTATCGGGAGCCGCCAGCGCCAGCACATAAACCCCGCCCAGCGAGACTGCAACGACCGCCGCGACAATCAACAGTCCGCCCGCCCCTCCCGTCATACCCGGCCTCGCTAACCGAGTCACCATCAGCAACGCGCCGATCATCAGGCTCAGCGGCAGGGTAATTTTCACCCAGAAAATGGGGGTCGCCGCCACTTGGACAAGATCGGGACGGAGGCCGAGAATGGCAATCACCAGCACGCTGGCGCCGAGTATTCCAATCAGGACCGCGAGGCTGAAGCGCTTGGCAAACGCCCAGCGATCTATCGGCGTAACACCGGTGGCGAGCAGGGAAATAAGATCATCTGTTTTCATCGTGAGCCTCTAATCTTTGCCGCCAGTGCCTTCAGCCCGCGGTGTACGCCAACCTTTACTGCCGACTCCGACAATCCCGTCATCCGTGCCGTTTCCAGGACCGACAAGCCTTCGAGCTTCACATGCATGATCGGCAGGCGCTGACGCTCAGGCAGTTGATCGAGCAATTTGCCCAGATCGCGGCTCGCTTGCGCGGGTTCGAGATGGGGTTCGGCAAACAGCTCTGCCGCATCGTCGAGGGAATCGTTGAGCACGTCATGACGCGAACGCGACCGAAAAAAATCGGCGAGTTTGTAGCGCGCAATCGCGAACACCCAGGCAGTCAAAGGCTGTTCTGCACGATACGTCTGCCGCCCGTTATGCACGGCCAATAGCACTTCCTGCAACAAATCCTCGATTTCACTCGGCTGGCGCTGAAGCCGCCCTCTGAGAAAGCCCCGCAGATGCGGACTCAGCTCTGAAAGGAATGCTCGATAGGCCGTTTCATCTCCGTCCAAACCCGCGAGAAATAGCGTCTGAAGATGAATCTCCCGACTGCGCAACGACTCGTTATGTGTAGTTCGGTCCATCGATCGCTCTGGTTACACGAATGGAGAAGTATTTTTTGATGATGCCCTGCGCCTCACATCAGGAACAAGCCGGAAAAAAATTTAAAAAATATTTTGTCATCGCTGTAACCGAATGCAACAGACCGGCGAATTACCTTACGGATCGCAAGCACAGAGCAGATTGCACTGGCGCTTCGACCACACCTCAACGCTCTGGAGTATGAATCATGAACAACCTCAAACTTGCTGCCATCGCAATCGCCCTCTCTTCGCTTGCCACCGCAGCCATCGCGGCCGAAACTCCGGCCGCTGCAGGCGCAATGGAAAAATGTTTCGGCGTCGCCATGGCTGGTAAAAATGATTGCAAGGCGGGTGCAGGTACCACTTGCGCAGGCACTTCCAAGATGGACTATCAAACCAACTCATGGAAAAACGTTCCTGCCGGTACTTGCACCTCTATCAAGACCCCACACGGCATGGGCACTCTCAAAGCAATGTAATTGCAGGCTCACCGGGCGCACACCAATCATGAAGACACACCTCGAAATGGGGGCCGGACTGGGCCTTAAGCCGAATCACTATGAGGTCGCATCAGAATGCGCGGCCAGCGGCCTGTGGTTCGAAGTCCATCCGGAAAACTACATGGTCGGTGGTGGCCCGCGCCTCGCCTGGCTGGAAGCGATAGGCAGCCGTCATCCGCTGTCGCTTCACGGTGTTTCACTGTCGCTTGCTGCTGATTGCCAGCCAGACGACATGCATTTACAGCGGCTGAAGGCGCTCGCAGATCGCGTTCAGCCCACCCTTATTTCCGAACATCTCGCCTGGTCGGCATGGCGCGGTCAATACCATCCTGACCTGCTGCCCTTTCCCCGTACCCGCGAGGCGCTTACCCGTATCGTCAGCAACATTCAAAAGACCCAGGACAGGCTCCAGCGTCGCATCGCGATCGAAAACCCGACCCATTACTTGCAACTCGACGGCCACGACTGGAGCGAAATCGACTTCCTGGCGGAGTTGAGCGAAAGAACCGGGTGCGGGTTGCTGCTCGACGTGAACAACGTGTACATCAGTGCTCACAATCTCGACTTCGACCCCGTGACCTATCTCGACGCGTTTCCCGCAGCAGCCATCATGGAAATCCATTTGGCGGGCCATACCGTCGATCCCGGCGCCTCTTCATTGCTGATCGACTCCCACGATGCACCCATCGTCGAGGATGTCTGGTCGCTGTATCGACGAGTGATCGAGCGCATTGGCCCACGGCCTACGTTGATCGAACGAGACGACCAGATTCCTGAGTTCGATGTATTACTGGCTGAACGCGATACCGCCCAAGCGGTGTTGGAGGCGGCGAAATGACCCTGCCACTGGGCGAGTTTCAGAATGCGTTTGTCGATGCCCTGTACGGTGCCGACTCGCCAGACATCGCGAAGCTCATCGAGCAGCCCGGTTTTCTGGTGTATCGAAATACGGTGTTGAAAGGCGCCAGCGATGCTTTGCTCGCCAACTTTCCAACGGTTGAACGACTGGTCGGAACGGAGTGGTTTCGCGCAGCCGCCTCGATTCACATCCATCAATCCCCGCCAACGGATGCCCGACTGCTCTATTACGGTGCCGATTTCCCCGACTTTCTGGACGGGTTCGAACATGCGCAACAAATGCCCTACCTGGGCAATGTCGCGCGGCTCGACCGCTTATGGAACGAAGTGCACAGCGAAACCGACGAGCCTGGCATAGACCTGACGTCGTTTGTCGGCCTCACGCCTGAAGCAATGGGCCGTATCCGACTCAAACCCCGTGCCGCTGCACGCTGGCTATGGTTTCCCGAACAGCCGGCCTACACCATCTGGCGCATCAATCGCGAACAGCTGGAAATGCCGGAGGCTCTTGACTGGGTCGGCGAAGGCGCACTGCTGGTGCGAACGACCGGCCGTGTTGACTGGCAGGCGCTTAGCGTCGGTGGCTGTGCGTTTCTCGATGCCTGCGCAGCTGGACTGACGCTTGACCAGGCGGCCCATCAGGCGCTCGAAGCCGAGCCTGAACTGGACTTCATGAAACTGCTCACCGGCTTGATCAGCGCTGGGGTATTTACCGCGAGCGACACAAACGCCTGAAACTTTGCTCAACCGCTTGAAGCATCTACGACCAAAGCCCCGCCAAAACCCGTGGCAAACTCATCCGGCATCCGCTTTGGCTTGCCACTGGAAAGCTCGACGCAGGCGAAGGTGGTAATTGCGCGCAATAAAACACACGCATCAGCCGCGCGAACCACCTGAAAGTGACGAACCAACTTGATCCGTTGCACGCTCACAATCCAGGTGGCGATCAGTAGCCGTTCCCCTTCATAGGCACTCGCCAGGTAGTCGACCTCATTGCGCACCACCGCCATGCCGCGATCCAGCCGACGGTAATCGGGCAACCCCACGCCCAGGCTCAAGGAATGCGACCAGGCACAACGCTCCAGCCACTTCACGTACACCGAGTGGTTGGCGTGCCCCAACTCATCGATATCCGCGTTGTCGACGTCGAGTTCTAAAACGAAGGGGTTCGGCAAATCCCAGGGCTTTACCACTTCTCGATCCACGGACGCAGGTCCAGCTCGAAGGTCCAGGCATCACGCGGTTGCGTGTGCAGGTACCAGTAGCTGTCAGCGATGTGTTCCGGGTTGAGGATGCCGTCCTGATCCTTGAGGGCGTAGCGCTCCGGGAACTGGGTGCGGATAAAGTCGGTGTCAATCGCGCCGTCGACCACGACGTGGGCGACATGGATATTCTGCGGCGCCAGCTCCCGAGAAGCGCTTTGTGCCAGGGCACGCAGTGCGTGCTTGGCGCCGGCGAAGGCCGAGAAATTGGCCGCCCCACGCAGGGCGGCGGTGGCCCCGGTGAACAGGATGGTCCCGCGCTGCCGAACCACCATGCGCTTGGCGACTTCGCGCGTGTTGAGAAAGCCCGAGAAGCACGCCATTTCCCAGATTTTGAAATATTTGCGTGCCGTCTCCTCGAGAATGCTGCAGGGCACGTTGGCGCCAATGTTGAATACCAGGACTTCGATCGGCCCGATTTCCGCCTCAATGCGCTCGACCAGCGCTACCACTTCCTCTTCCTTGCGTGCATCAGAGGCAAAACCGTGGGCCACGCCGCCCCGCTCGCGAATGCTCTCGACCAGTGGTTGTAGCTTTTCGGCATCGCGACGAGTGACGCAGGCGATGTAACCCTCAGCGGCGAATTTTTTGGCGATGGCACCGCCCGTGGAATCGCCCGCGCCGATGATCAACGCTACCTTGGCTTCGGTTGGATTGGACATTGCAACTCCTTTGGTGAACGATCGTTTTTTTATAAAACATACGCTCAGCCCTGCCGACGGTCAAGGCACTCATTTTTCGGTCAGTTATTGGTCGTCGGGTGTGCGCAGGTGATGCTTTTCGATGACTCGCAGGTTGGCGTGAAGGATTTCCTTGCGGGTTTCTTCGCTCTCGACCATACGTGACAATGCCAGCGCACCGATGCACTGGGCGAGGATGGCCCATGCCGCATCGGAATCCTCGGTGCGTGCGCTCCAGGCTTTTTGAATGCTTTTGACGCCTTTTTCCACGACCAGACGCACGTCCGGACCGGCGCGGGCAATCTCTGGACCCAAGGTCGGCAGCACGCAGCCTTCATCGGGGTGCAACGCGTGGGCGACACTCAGGTACTTGCGCAACCACTTGATCACGTGATCGTCGGAGGAGTTTTCATCGCCGGCCAGCATCTCCCGGCTGTTCTCGACCTCCTCTTCGATCACGGCCTGGAACAGCGCCTGCTTGGACGGGAAATGATTGTAGAAAGCACCACCGGTCATGCCCACCGCCGACATCAAGGTGTCGACACTGGTGACGCTGAAGCCGCCTTTCTTGGTGATCGCCCGGCTGCTGCTGAGCAATTTGAGACGAGTCTCGTCTTTGTGTGTTTTTGAATAGCGCATAGAGCGGCCCCGAACCGGCGGTTTGACAGAGCTGAAACGGTAGCATAACGTCCGTTCAGTAAACGATAGTTTTTCTATGGGGAGCATGTGCGTATGAAGGTGGAATTTTTCTTCGATGTGGGCAGTCCGGCGTCCTATCTGGCCTGGACGCAACTGCCAAAGATCTGCGCTGCAAAAGGTGCCGAACTGGTGTTCCGGCCGATGTTGCTGGGCGGGATTTTCCAAACCACCGGTAACGCCTCCCCTGCCGCGGTGCCGGCCAAGGGCCGTCACTCGGCCATCGACCTGGGGCGCTTCGCTCGTCGCTACGGGGTGCCAATGGTGATGAACCCGCATTTCCCCATCAACACCCTGCAACTGATGCGAGCCGTAACCGGCGTGCAAATGCACCAACCGGAACGCTTAGAGTCCTTCCTGACAGCGCTGTTCAACGCCCTGTGGGTCGAGGCGTTGAACCTCAATGAACCGCCATTGGTCGGCCGCACGCTCATCCGGGCGGGCTTCGCAATTGAGGACATCCTGACCTTGAGCAATCAGGTGGATGTCAAAGCGCAACTCAGGGCGACCACCGACGAAGCACTCGAACGCGGCGTATTCGGCGCCCCGACCATGTTCGTGGGCGACGAGATGTTTTTTGGTCAGGATCGGCTCGACTTCGTGGAGGAAGCGCTGGTCTGAAATTGCTCACCGGACAACAAGAAGAATCACACCAGGAGTGAACCCTGCATCAGAGGTATGGTCACCCAACCCTCAACGCACTCAGATCAAGACGATCGTCCTTCAACGGCGGGCACCAGTAGTAGCCCCCGGTAATCGGACGGCTGAAGCGATAGAGGGCATCGGCGATGCCATCGTCCAGGCCACTCATGCGGCGCAGTTGAGCTTCGAAGGCGTCGAAGGAGTGACCGAAGGCGAGGAATACCAGACCGGCTTGGCCACCTTCTGACCAGGGCATTGAGCGCCGCACGATGAAGGCTTCGGGGGCGAAGCTTTCCTGAGCGGTACGCTTGACGTGAGCGGACTCAGGGGCGTCCTCAAGTTCTTCGTTGTCGCTCTTGCGCCGGCCAATGATGTTGTCTTGTTCCTGCTGCTGCAGGGCGGCAAAGCCATCCAGGTCGTGCTGCCATTGCTGAATCGCGGCGAAGCTGCCGCCATACAGTCCAGGGGCGCCAGTGCTGACTAAAGCGGCTGCCACGGCCGCTTCATCGTGCGGGTTTTCGGTGCCATCTTCGTAGCCGGTCAGGTCGTGGCCGGTCTTGTAGCGGAACGCCTCCGTCATCTGTACCAGGCTCAAGGCCGGAGCCAATGCGGCTTCCAATGCGCGACTGCGGTGCAGCAGTTCACCCCGGTCCTCGCCGTGCAGCCAGCACCAGAGCGCGTGCTGGGTTGAGGGGTTATCCACGCCGACGCCACCCAGCGAAGGGAACACACGCAGGCCCTCGATCCGACTGCCCAGTGCTTGCACCAGCGACTCACCAAAACCAACCACCGCGCTTTCCCCGTCCACCTGTTGCGCCAGTTTGTCGAGCGCTGCCGGCAGTGCCTCTGCGGATTTGAGGGCAAAGAACAAATGGCGTGCCTGCAATGGCACGGGTGCGGCAAGGATGCCTGGCTGGTAGTGACTCATATGAACTCCTTCAGGAAAGCACGAAGTTTAACCGTCGCACTTGCGTTTGCAGTAGGGGCTCGTTTTTTTATTTAGACGGGCAATGGCTCGCCCAGCGCCTGGAGGTGGCGCTTGATGGAATTCAGCGCAAAAAAAAACGACCCTAAGGTCGCTTTTTCTGTGCTTCAAGGAGTTCAAGGGCCTTGAAGCGAATATGGCGCAGCGGACGGGACTCGAACCCGCGACCCCCGGCGTGACAGGCCGGTATTCTAACCGACTGAACTACCGCTGCGCGTAACACTGAGAAGGATTGGTGGGTGATGACGGGATCGAACCGCCGACCCTCTGCTTGTAAGGCAGATGCTCTCCCAGCTGAGCTAATCACCCTTCACTCTCGGTGTGGCGCGCATTCTACGTAGCGACCCCACCTCTGGCAAGCACTTTTTTAAATAATTTTTATAATCCTTCCAAAGGCTTAGCACAGGGTTGGCCGCAGGGGCCGAGGAGCGAATAATGCCCCACTTTGTACAAAGGAGAGATTCACCCCATGTGGTTCAAAAACCTGCTTATCTATCGCCTGACCCAAGATCTGCCTTTTGATGCCGAGGCGCTGGAAACCGCATTGGCGACCAAACCGGCGCGCCCTTGTGCCAGCCAGGAGTTGACCACTTACGGTTTCGTCGCTCCGTTCGGTAAAGGTGAGGACGCTCCCCTGGTCCACGTCAGCGGAGACTTCCTGCTGATCGCCGCGCGTAAAGAAGAACGCATTCTGCCGGGCAGCGTGGTACGTGATGCATTAAAGGAAAAGGTCGAAGAGATCGAAGCTGAACAAATGCGCAAGGTCTATAAGAAGGAGCGCGATCAGCTCAAGGATGAAATCATCCAGGCCTTCCTGCCCCGCGCCTTTCTTCGTCGTTCGGCGACCTTTGCCGCCATCGCGCCGAAACAGGGCCTGATTCTGGTTAACGCCTCCAGCCCGAAACGCGCCGAAGACCTGCTTTCCACCCTGCGTGAAGTGATCGGTTCGCTGCCAGTCCGCCCTCTTACCGTGAAAGTCGCCCCAAGCGCGATCATAACCGAGTGGGTCAAGACCCAGAAAGCCGCCGACCACTTCTTCGTCCTCGATGAATGCGAGCTGCGTGACACCCATGAAGACGGTGGCATCGTCCGTTGCAAACGTCAGGACCTGACCAGCGATGAAATCCAGCTGCACTTGAGCACTGGCAAAGTCGTTACCCAGCTGTCGCTGGCCTGGCAGGACAAGCTGTCCTTCGTGCTGGACGACAAGATGGTGGTCAAACGCCTGAAGTTCGAAGACCTGCTGCAGGATCAGGCTGAACAGGACGGCGGCGAAGAGGCCCTTGGCCAACTGGACGCCAGCTTCACCCTGATGATGCTGACCTTCGGCGAATTCCTGCCTGAGTTGTTCGAAGCGCTGGGCGGCGAAGAACTGCCGCAGGGCATCTAAGCCCTCGAGCAGCGTTAATGCTCTTGTGCGCTACCGTCTGCGGTAGCGCACCCACCCCTCTAATAAACAGGAGCAGGCCATGCGCGCATTGGCTGCATTGAGTCGCTTTGTCGGTAATACCTTCGCCTATTGGGTGCTGCTGTTTGCGGTGTTGGCGTTTGTGCTGCCCGAATGGTTTATCGGTTTGAAAAGCGCCATCGTGCCGCTATTGGGCCTGGTCATGTTCGGTATGGGCCTGACGCTCAAGCTCGATGATTTATCTGAAGTCGCTCGCCATCCCTGGCGTGTGGCATTGGGGGTGGTCGCGCATTTCGTGATCATGCCCGGCGTGGCCTGGCTGTTGTGCCAGGCCTTTCATCTGCCCGCGGAAATCGCTGTGGGTGTGATTCTCGTGGGTTGCTGCCCGAGCGGAACGTCGTCCAACGTCATGACCTGGCTGGCCCGCGGCGATCTGGCGTTATCGGTGGCGATCGCAGCGGTAACCACCCTGCTCGCTCCACTGCTGACACCGGCGCTGATCTGGTTGCTGGCATCGGCCTGGTTGCCGGTGTCTTTCATGGATATGTTCTGGTCGATTCTGCAATTGGTCTTGCTGCCGATCGTGCTGGGTGTCGTCGCGCAACGCGTGCTCGGTCCTCGGGTGAAGACAGCGGTGGACGTATTGCCATTGGTGTCGGTGGTCAGCATCGTGTTGATCGTCGCGGCGGTGGTTGCCGCCAGTCAGGCGAAAATCGCCGAGTCCGGCTTGTTGATCATGGCGGTGGTAATTTTGCACAACAGCTTCGGCTTTGTACTGGGCTACTTCACCGGCAAACTCTTCAAGCTGCCGCTGGCGCAGCGCAAATCCCTGTCACTGGAAGTCGGCATGCAGAATTCCGGGCTGGGTGCCGCATTGGCCAGTGCGCATTTCTCGCCGTTGGCGGCCGTACCAAGCGCGCTGTTCAGCGTCTGGCACAACATTTCCGGTGCTTTGCTTTCGACGTATTTTCGGCGCATGAGTGAAAAGGCCGACCGCGAACTGGCCAATCAGGCGACTGCCGACTAGAACACCGGACTTGCCCCGGAATCGATTTTGTGCAAAATACTGCGCATCAGTCAGGACGACCTGACTGATGCGTCAAGAAAGCGATTCGGGGACGACCCCTTTTTTAGGAGGTCATCATGTCCTGGATCATTCTGTTTTTCGCCGGCCTGTTCGAGGTCGGCTGGGCCGTCGGCCTGAAGTACACCGAAGGCTTCTCCCGCCCCCTGCCCACAGCCCTGACCGTTGCTGCGATGCTGGTCAGCCTCGGCTTGCTGGGCGTTGCCATGAAAGAGCTGCCCTTGGGCACGGCTTATGCGATCTGGACCGGTGTCGGTGCGATTGGCACGGTTATCGCCGGGATCATCCTGTTCGGCGAATCCATGGCGCTGTTTCGCCTGGCCAGCGTGGCGTTGATTCTGTGTGGATTGGTGGGGTTGAAGCTGAGTACTTGAATCCTGTCGGACTCGGTCCTAGGAGCAGGCTTGCCTGCGATTAGCTTGACGCGGTGTATCAGACAGGCCGCCATCGCGGCGGGACGCGTAGTTGCAAGCCCGCTCCTACAGGGGAATTTATGTCTGGCGGAAATTATTACCGCACTGCGCCTCTCAATTCCGCCACCCGAGCCTGCAATTCTGCTGGCAACGCCACTTCCACCGCCGGCCCGGCCACCACAGTAATCCGCGACCACAGCCGACGGAAAATCCCCTTGTTCGGGTCGCGACTGAAGAAGCTGCCCCACAACCCCTGCAAGGCCAGCGGAATCACCGGCACCGGGGTTTCTTGCAAAATCCGGCTCAGGCCGCCCTTGAACTCGTTGATCTCCCCGTCAGACGTCAGTTTGCCTTCGGGGAAAATGCACACCAGTTCGCCATCTTTCAGGTATTCGGCAATTTTCTTGAAAGCCTGATCGTAGATCAGCAAATCTTCATTGCGCCCGGCTATGGGGATGGTGCCGGCGGTGCGGAAGATGAAGTTGAGCACCGGCAGGTTGTAGATTTTGTAATACATCACGAAACGGATCGGCCGCCGCACCGCACCACCGATCAACAGCGCATCGACGAAGGACACATGGTTGCAGACCAGCAGCGCCGCGCCTTCGTCCGGGATCAGGTCCAGGTTGCGGTGCTCGACGCGGTACATTGAATGGCTGAGCAGCCAGATCATGAAACGCATGGTGAATTCGGGCACGATCTTGAAGATGTAGAGGTTCACAGCGATGTTCATCAGCGAGACCACCAGAAACAGCTGCGGAATCGACAGTTTGACCACGCTGAGAAGCACGATCGAAACGATGGCCGACACCACCATGAACAGCGCGTTGAGAATGTTGTTCGAGGCGATGACCCGTGAACGCTCCTTCTCGGCGGTGCGGGACTGAATCAGCGCGTACAGCGGCACAATATAGAAGCCGCCAAAAATGCCGATGCCGAGCACGTCCGTCAACACCCACCACGCCTGACCGTAAGACAACACCGCCAGCCAGTCATGGGCTTGAACGTTCTGTGGGAAGCCGCCGGAATGCCACCACAGCAACAGCCCGAACACCGTCAGCCCCATCGAGCCGAACGGCACCAGACCGATCTCGACCTTGCGCCCCGACAGACGCTCGCAGAGCATTGAGCCCAGGGCGATGCCGATGGAGAACACCGTGAGAATCAGGGTGACCACCGTCTCGTCGCCATACAGCCATTCTTTGGCGTAGGCCGGAATCTGCGTCAGGTAAATCGCACCGACGAACCAGAACCAGGAGTTGCCGACAATCGAGCGCGACACCGCAGGGGTCTGCCCAAGACCAAGGCGCAAGGTGGCCCAGGACTGGCTGAAGATATTCCAGTTCAGATGCATTTCCGGCGAGGCGGCCGCGGCACGCGGGATGCTGCGACTGGCGATATACCCCAGGCATGCCACGAGCAAAATGGCCGTCGCGACGATAGGTGCGTAATGCGTGGAGGACATCATGATCCCGGCGCCAATGGTCCCGGCCAGAATCGCCAGAAAGGTGCCCATCTCCACCAGCCCGTTGCCACCGACCAATTCATTCTCATGCAGATGCTGCGGCAGGATCGAATACTTCACCGGCCCGAACAACGCGGAGTGGGTGCCCATGGCGAACAGCGCCAATAGCATCATCCACAGATGGTTGAACATAAAACCCGCCGCCCCCACCAGCATGATCGCGATTTCGCCCAGCTTGATCAGGCGAATCAGCGCGTCCTTGGCGTATTTCTCACCGAACTGCCCGGCCAGTGCCGAAAACAGAAAGAACGGCAGAATGAACAACAACGCACACAGATTGACCCAGATCGAGCGATCACCGTCGATGCTCAGCTTGTACAGAATGGCGAGGATCAGCGATTGCTTGAGGATGTTGTCGTTGAAGGCCCCGAGGGACTGGGTAATGAAAAATGGCAGGAACCGCCGTTTTCCCAGCAGATTGAATTGCGACTGACTCATCGTCCGTGTACCCGAGTGGCGCCGTGTCCGGCTTTTCAATTGGAACGTCGATGTCCAATCCGAGCCACATTGGAAACGTTACACGAGCAGATGTCGATAGGAGGTGTCTGGTTTGATCGCGGCTCAGGTCTTCCCGGACTGCTTGTTCAACCCGGCAATGCAGGGCGAAACGAACAACTCTCCTCGATAGGCGCCCCGCACGGTGCGGGTCATGACGATCAGCCACAGGATCGCCAGACAGATCACCAGCGCGATGCCGACCAGGGAAAAGAACGTCAGGTGCAGCCTGGCCGCAAGCTTCAAGGTCGCCAATGCGTAGACCCCCAGCGGAAAAGTGAAACCCCACCAGCCCAGGTTGAACGGAATGCCGGTGCGCAGGTAGCGCAAGGTAATGAGCGCGGCGATCAGCATCCACCACAAACCGAAGCCCCATAACGTGATACCCGCCACCAGACCTATGCCGTCAGCGATCTCGCCGAGGCCCGACAAACCGTTGGCCGCAAAAACCGCCGGCGCGTCTGCCCCCATCAGCAACATGCCCAACGCCCCGGTGCCAATCGGCCCCAGCGCCAGCCAGCTCGACGCGGCCATGCTTTCGTGGGGCAGTTTATGCAGGGCCATGCGCAACAGGAGAATGCTCAGGATGCTGAACGCCACGGGCACCGAGAACGCCCACAACACATAGCTGGTGATCAGCACGCTGAACTGCGCAGAGGCATCCGCCAGGTGCGGTGCCAGCAGACCACCGCTGGCTGCCGCCACTTCCGCAGCGACCACGGGCAACAGCCACACGGCGGTCATCTGGTCGATGCTGTGTTCCTGACGGGTGAACATCATGAACGGGATCAGCACGCCGCATGCCAGCGCCACGGCGACGTCCAGCCACCACAACAGCTCGGCGACGGGCACTACAGCGTCCCCCCAACGTGGCAGGCCGAACAGCAAGAAGCCGTTGATGATGGTCGCCAGCCCCATGGGGATGGTGCCGAAAAACATCGAGACCGTTGAGTGACCGAACACCCGCCGCGCCTCATCGAAGAACAGCACCCAACGCGCCGTGTACAACACACTAAACAGCAGGAACAAGCCGATATTGAACAGCCACAACGCCTCGGCAAGCAGGCGCAAGCCTGGAATCTGCACGGGCAATTGCCCCAGCGTCAGGGCCAGAATGCCGGTGCCCATGGTGGCGGCGAACCAGTTGGGAGTGAACTGGCGAATCACTTCTCGCGGATGACTCAGTTGTCTGAGTGGGCGTGTTGAATCAAGGAACGGCATGGTCATTTCCTGTCCTGTGGCTAGGTGGAATGATCTTATAGCCTTACGATATATCTATATAACGGGTATTTTCTCTATAGGTAATCTGTTTTACCTATATAAGGTCAGTGCGGCAACAAATCGCGCCACGACCTTGGTCGACACTGACGAAGCCCAAACATCATGCGAAACTGTCCAGCCGGAGCTGTTCAGAGCACTGGCGTTATCTGGAGTGTACATGTCGCTGTCCAGCGGGCTGATTGCTGCGGTCGCCCTGGCCTATATGGCCGTTATGTTCGCCATCGCCTTTTATGGCGATCGACGCAGTACGCCTCTGTCTCCACGCTTGCGGGCCTGGGTCTATAGCCTGTCGCTGGCGGTGTACTGCACCAGCTGGACATTTTTCGGCGCAGTAGGCCAGGCGGCCGAACAACTCTGGTCGTTCCTGCCGATCTACCTGGGACCCATAGTATTGCTGATGCTGGCGCCCTGGGTGCTGCAAAAAATGGTGATGATCAGCAAACAGGAGAACATCACCTCCATCGCCGACTTCATCGCCGCACGTTATGGCAAATCACAATCGCTGGCCGTGGTGGTCGCGCTGATCTGTCTGGTCGGCGTCTTGCCCTACATCGCCTTGCAGCTCAAAGGCATCGTGTTGGGGGTGAACCTGCTGATCGGCGCTGTCGCCGAATCCACCGGCACCCGCGCCCAGGACACGGCGCTGATCGTCTCGCTGATCCTGGCGCTGTTCACCATTTTGTTCGGCACCCGCAACCTCGACGCCACCGAACACCACCGCGGCATGGTGCTGGCGATTGCCTTCGAAGCATTGGTCAAGCTGCTCGCGTTTCTCGCAGTGGGTGCCTTCGTGACCTTCGGCCTGTACGACGGTTTCGATGACCTGTTCAATCAGGCGATGCTCGCCCCCCGCCTGGAAGAATATTGGAAGGAGACCGTCAACTGGCCGTCGATGGTGGTCCAGACCGGCGTAGCGATGATGGCGATGATTTGTCTGCCACGGCAGTTTCACGTCATCGTGGTGGAGAACATCGAGCCGCAGGATCTACGGTTGGCAAGGTGGGTGTTCCCGGCCTATCTGGCCCTCGCAGCGCTGTTTGTGGTACCCATCGCCTTGGCCGGGCAAATGTTGCTGCCCAGCTCGGTGCTGCCCGACTCGTTCGTGATCAGCCTGCCATTGGCTCAGGCGCATCCGGCGCTGGCCCTGCTGGCCTTCATCGGCGGCGCCTCGGCAGCCACCGGCATGGTGATCGTCGCCAGCGTCGCGCTGTCGACCATGGTGTCCAACGATATGTTGCTGCCATGGCTGCTGCGCCGCCAAACCGCCGAGCGTCCGTTCGAGGTGTTCCGTCACTGGATGCTGTCGGTGCGCCGGATCAGCATCGTGGTCATCCTGTTGCTGGCCTACGTCTGTTACCGATTGCTCGGTTCAACGGCCAGCCTGGCAACCATCGGCCAGATCGCGTTCGCCGCCATCACCCAATTGGCCCCGGCCATGCTCGGCGCGCTGTATTGGAAGCAAGCCAACCGTCGCGGTGTATTTGCGGGCCTGGCGGGGGGTACCTTTCTCTGGTTCTACACCCTGGTGCTGCCCATCACCGCCAACAGTCTTGGCTGGTCGCTGAGCGCTTTTCCGGGGCTCGCCTGGCTACACGGCAACCCGCTGAACTTGCCGATCACCCCGCTGACTCAGGGCGTAGTGCTGTCCCTGGCGGGTAACTTCACGCTGTTTGCCTGGGTTTCGATGCTGTCGCGCACGCGGGTCTCCGAACACTGGCAGGCCGGACGGTTCATCGGCCAGGAAATCAGTGCGCGACCCAGCAACCGTTCACTGCTGGCGGTGCATATCGAGGATTTGTTGAGTCTATCGGCGCGCTTTGTCGGTGAAGAGCGCGCGCGACAAAGCTTTATTCGCTTCGCCTATCGTCAGGGCAAGGGCTTCAACCCGAACCAGAACGCCGACGGCGAGTGGATCGCCCATACCGAGCGGCTGCTGGCGGGTGTCCTCGGCGCGTCCTCGACCCGTGCAGTGGTCAAGGCCGCTATCGAAGGTCGGGAGATGCAGCTCGAAGATGTGGTGCGCATCGCCGACGAAGCCTCCGAGGTGTTGCAATTCAATCGGGCGCTGCTGCAAGGAGCGATTGAAAACATTACCCAAGGCGTCAGCGTGGTCGATCAATCGCTGAAGCTGGTGGCCTGGAATCATCGTTATCTGGAGCTGTTCAACTACCCCGACGGCCTGATCAGCGTCGGCCGGCCGATTGCCGACATCATCCGCTATAACGCCGAACGCGGCCTGTGCGGCCCAGGCGAAGCGGAGGTGCATGTGGCGCGCCGATTGCACTGGATGCGTCAAGGTCGGGCGCATACCTCGGAGCGGCTGTTCCCCAACGGGCGAGTGATCGAGCTGATCGGTAACCCGATGCCCGGCGGCGGTTTCGTCATGAGCTTCACCGACATCACCGCGTTCCGCGAAGCCGAGAAAGCCCTCAAAGGCGCCAATGAAAGCCTTGAGCAACGCGTCGCCGAACGTACCCATGAACTGTCGCAGTTGAACGTCGCGCTGACCGAAGCCAAGGGTACGGCGGAAACCGCCAACCAATCGAAAACCCGTTTTCTCGCGGCCGTCAGCCATGACTTGATGCAGCCGCTCAATGCGGCGCGACTGTTCTCCGCGGCCCTGTCCCATCAGGAAAACGGTATCTCCAGCGATACCCAACAACTGGTGCAACACCTGGACACTTCGCTGCGCTCAGCGGAAGACCTGATCAGCGACCTGCTGGACATTTCCCGTCTGGAAAACGGCAAGATCACGCCCGTTCGCCAGCCGTTTCCGCTCAATGCGCTGTTTGACACCCTCGGTGCCGAGTTCAGGGCATTGGCCCAGGAGCAAGGCTTGAAATTCCGCTTGCGGGGCAGCCAGGTACGGGTCGACAGCGATGTGAAGCTGTTGCGGCGGATCCTGCAGAACTTCCTGACCAATGCCTTCCGTTATGCCCAAGGCCCGGTGTTGTTGGGTGTGCGGCGGCAAGGCGCGCAGTTGTGCCTTGAGGTCTGGGACCGTGGGCCAGGCATCCCGGAAGACAAACGCCAGGTAATTTTCGAAGAGTTCAAACGCCTGGACAGTCACCAGACCCGTGCCGAAAAAGGCCTGGGGCTTGGTCTGGCGATTGCCGATGGGTTATGCCGCGTGCTTGGCCATCGGTTGCAAGTACGCTCCTGGCCGGGCAAAGGCAGCGTGTTCAGCGTGACCGTGCCCTTGGCCAACAGTCAGACACCACTGGCGGCACCACTGGCCGCCCCACCGTGCCAGCCACTGAGCGGTACCCAAGTGCTGTGCGTCGACAACGAAGACAGCATCCTGATCGGCATGAACAGCCTGCTGACGCGTTGGGGTTGTCAGGTGTGGACAGCACGCAATCGCAGTGAATGTGCGGCGCTGTTGAGCGACGGCGTTCGCCCGCAACTGGCGCTGGTGGACTACCACCTGGATGAGGGCGAAACCGGTACTGCGCTGATGGCCTGGTTGCGCACGCGTCTGGGTGAGCCGGTGCCTGGCGTGGTGATCAGCGCTGACGGTCGACCCGAACTGATCGCACAGATCCACGCCGCCGGTCTCGACTACCTGTCCAAACCCGTCAAACCCGCGGCGCTGCGCGCGCTGTTGAGTCGGCATGTGAGTTTGAGTTAGACAGTCAGACCGTGTCGCCGCCTTCGCGAATGAATTCGCTCCCACAGAATCACCGCAGTCCCCGATCGGGTCGAGGTAACGGGACTAGCCCGTTACCCCTCCCACACCACCGGACGTGCGGTTTTCCGCATCCGGCGGTTGGACTGCTCAGCATTGCGCTGAGGCGAGATCCTGCGCGGTGATCAGGCCATATTGCTTCAAGCGTTTGTTGTTCAAGGCTTGGTGCATGGCCGGATGTGCCGCCGCTTTCCAAGCTCCGTCGTGAAAACTCACTCGCGCAAGCCCTCGTTTCGAGATGCCCATCTTCAGCAGTTGGGCCATACGACCCTTGCGGTTATGCCACCGCTGCCAAAAGCACTTGCGCATGTGGCGCCGCGTCCATTGTGAGAGCTGCGTGAAGTTTCGCTCCGTGGCCAGCCGGAAATAACCAAACCAGCCAAGAAGATAACCTCTCCATTGCTCAACCAGTTCCCGGGAGGTGAGTCCCTGTCTGGCTGACCAACATTCACGAACGCGTTTGCGGTATCGTTTGACCGTCCTGCCCGACAGGTGATTGTTGCCTTCCTCGTCGATCAGATAACCCAGAAAATCGCGTTCCCAAGGACGACCCGTGCCGCTCTTGCTGGCATTGACCTTCAGCTTCAGATGTTTCTCGATCCACGCCACGATGCTTTCCAGTATTCGCTCTGCGCTGCGCTCGCTTTCGACAAATATCATCAGGTCGTCTGCATAGCGACAGAAGCTCAGCCCTCGAGCTTCCAGCTCCTTGTCCAGCGGGTCCAGATACAGATTGGCCAGCAGCGGACTCAGCGGACCACCTTGCGGTACGCCCGCCGTGCGTTTGTGCCGCTGGCCGTTCAGGACCATGTCCGCGCGCAGGTTCGACGCCAGATACTTGTTCAGCCGCTTGTCCCGGATGTCGCGGGTGATGCGCGTCATGAGTCGGTCGTGATTGACCTCGTCAAAGAACGCTTCAATGTCCACATCGACAACCCAGGTCTTGCCGCTGAGCACGAAGTCTTTCGCCGCCCTGATCGCGTCAAGGTTGCTGCGCCCGGGCCTGAACCCGTAGCTGTGCTCACTGAAACCACCGTCCCAAAGCTTCGTCAGTTGCTGGCTTACCGCTTGCTGGATCACTCGATCCTGCGTGTTGGGAATCCCCAGCAGCCGTTCTCCGCCTTGGGGTTTGCCGATCGTTTTACCCCTGATCGGACCGGGCTGGTAGCTCCCGGCCAGAAGCTTTTCCTTGATGCCCGGCCAATGCTTGACCAAGTGCGCTTCGAGGTCTTCAGTGCTAATACCGTCAACCCCGGGCGCACCTTTGTTGGCCCGGACTTTCTTGAACGCACGGCGCATGTTGTCAGCCTCGACAACCTGCTCCACGCTGATTTCGCTCAACACGTCTCCAGTTTCCTGTTCCGTCTGACACATCACTCGCTCTTTCCTTTCATGCGTTCTCCGGGAATCCACCCGGGCATTCATGTCCGGCCAACCCGTCGGTGTCACTGCACTTTTCCGGGTTCGGTTTCAAAGAGCTCTGGCTCAATGTAAGAAGTCCATTACGGGTGTTGTCTATCCTTCGGCCCTTTGCTCCAAGCGCATTACCGCTCATCTTCGCTACTACGGCCTCTGCTGACTTCTCATTCACTTACGTGCCTGAGATCTCCCCGGGTAAGGTGCCAAAACCATCGGCCCGTGCCGCCAGGCTCTACTGGATGCGTCTTTCGGTGACAGTCGGATTTCGTGGTTCCCAGCACACTAATCGCCCGCATCCAGCCTCGCTGCCTGTTCGTGTTCCTACGGTCGTGCCTTTGCTACGCGCTTCTTTCAGCTTGGCCTCGCGGCGTCCATCTTGCGTTTCGCTACAGTTGTCGTCACTTAGTCTGGCCATCGCTTTCAGATGGCTGGTTTTGGCCCATGCCGGGCACACTGGGAGCGAATTTATTCGCGAATGGCTTGATGCATCACGTCAGCTCTTCATCCATGCGCCCTTTGCGCCGGTAAGGGAACACGTCGATCACTTTGCCGGCACGAATCGCTGCTTGCAGGCTTTTCCAGTACTCGGCGTCGTACAACTCTCCATGCAGTTTGTCGAATAGCCGACGCTGGCTCATGTCAGCAAACAGGAAGGGCGGAAACTCTTCAGGAAAAACGTCCAGCGGACCAATGGAATACCAGGGCTCCGAGGACATTTCATCTTCGGGCGTACGCGGCGCCGGGATGCGGCGGAAATTGGCTTCGGTCAGGTAGCAGATTTCGTCGTAGTCGTAGAACACCACACGACCGTGGCGGGTCACGCCGAAGTTCTTCAGCAACATGTCGCCGGGGAAAATGTTCGCCGCTGCCAGTTGCTTGATCGCCAACCCATAGTCTTCCAGCGCTTCCTGCACCTGGGCTTCGTTGGCATTTTCCAGATAGAGGTTCAGCGGGGTCATGCGCCGCTCGGTCCAGCAGTGACGGATCAGTACGGTGTCGCCGTCAACCTCGACGGTCGAAGCCGCGACGTCCAGCAACTCAGCAAGGCATTCAGGTTCGAACTTGCTCAGCGGGAAACGGAAGTCGGCGAACTCCTGGGTATCGGCCATGCGCCCTACCCGGTCGACACTTTTAACCAGACGGTACTTTTCGATGACCGTGGCGCGGTCGACATTTTTCGAGGGCGCAAAGCGGTCCCTGATGATCTTGAACACGGTATTGAAACCGGGCAGCGTGAACACGCTCATGACCATGCCGCGCACGCCAGGCGCCATGATGAAGCGGTCATCGGTGTTGGCCAGATGGTTGATCAGGGCCCGGTAGAACTCGGACTTGCCGTGCTTGTAAAAGCCAATCGAGGTGTACAGCTCGGCGATGTGCTTGCCCGGCAGAATGCGCTTGAGAAAGCCGATGAACTCCGCCGGCACTGGCACATCGACCATGAAATACGAGCGCGTGAACGAGAAGATGATCGACACATCGGCTTCATCTGTGATCAGCGCATCGACCTGGATGCCGCTGCCTTCACGATGTAACAGCGGGATCACCAGCGGCCATTGTTCGTCGTGGGTAAAAATCCGTCCGACCAGATACGCACCCTTGTTGCGGTACAAAATCGAGGAGAACAACTCGACGCTGAGCGCCGGGTCCTTGCACACCCAATCTGGCAGGTTTTCCCGCAACTGCACTTCCAGCCGCTGCAAATCCCCCGGCAAGTCGGCAAATGGCACATCGAATTTATACTCGGCAAAAATCTGCTCAAGCATGTTCGACAGCTCGCCCTCGGGCCGATAGGTGCGGGTTTGTACCGCCTTTCCGCGTCGGCGCAGGGACGGGCGCGTGGTGTGGATAAACATGCAGCCATCGCTGATCAGGTCATGACTGAACAGGCCGCAGAAAATCGAGTTGAACCAGGTCTCCGCCAGCTCATCGTCAAACCGCAGGTCAATGAGGTTGATGTACGCGCTTTTGATCAGCGGCCAGCGGTTCACATCCAGCAGGCTCTCGTCGTCAAACGCAGTGTGCAACCGCTTGATCACTTCGCTGACTTTCTCTTCATAGAGGTTGATCCGCGCCGCCGATGCTCGTTGAGCCTCCTGCCATAGCGCCTGCTCGAAGCGCGCCTGAGCACCATCGGCAATCTGCCGGAAATGCTCCCGATAATCGTCGAAACCATCCAGGATCATTTGGGCGATATCGGCGGCTGGCCATTGCTGCGGCATAAAGAGATCTCTGCGGGCATTCGGAATGCCCGAGCTTAGCCAGTGGATTGACTTAGGAGAAGCGTAATTTTCCGTGCTCCGGATACCGGGGGCTGGCCCACAGTTTTTGCAGCTATATTCGAGACTGACTCAAAAAACTTACACATCCGGGTCTAAAAAGGCGCCTTTCGACGGTAAAAGAGAGCATTTGATTCAAAAATTTGACAGTTCAAACCGCGTTGTCTATGCATTGTCAATGCGGGTCCGATATGGCCTTCGGGCGGTGCTCGGCAGCAGGTCTTTTTAGTCCAGTTGATGTGAAGGTACCGTTCATCGCGAAATGCCGGATGACGGGCCCCGGACGGAACCGAGATGACCACGGGTGGAAAACGACAATGGCCTTGGAGCAGATTGTAATCATGGACATTGACAGCTCACTGGATGCTGTCGGATATGACCCCGTCCAAGCGTTGGAGCAAGGTGAACTGGGCCAAAATGTCGAAGACGCGCTGGACAATTTCACGCATCTGGCCAAAGACCTCTGTGACGTTCCTGTTGCCTTCCTTTCCCTGAGATACCCTCATTACCAGCCGTTTGAAACCTGCGTGGGCGTTGAATCCTGCGAAGGTCTTGGCACATTCGCCTTTGCTGCCTGCGAAGCGTTCGACGGTGGCCGGGCTGAAATCCCTGACGCCCTCAAAGATGCCCGCTTCAAACACCATGCACTGGTTACCGGAGCCCCGAGACTCCGCTTCTACGCCGGCTTGCCGCTTTGCACCGTGGGCGGCCAGTTAATTGGCGTCCTTGGCGTCATCGACTCACAGCCGCGGATGCTCAACATGCGCCAGCACGATGGCCTGGCTCGTCTGGGCCAGGAAGTCCTGCGGATGCTCGACATTCGTCGCGAAGCACAATGGAATCAGGCGCGCAGTGCCCGCCAGCAGAACCTGAGCGCCGACGTCAGCCAGCAGCGCTTGCAGCAAATCGCCGACCATGTGCCTGGCATGTTCTTTCAAGCGGAAATGCCGAAAAAGGGGCGGATGTTCCTGTCGTATGCCAGCGAGGGCATCGCCGATATATTCGGTCTCTATCCCAATGACATCGAACTGCACACCAAGGACCTGCTGGGGACGATCCATGAAGACGACCGCTACGCCCTCAACGCTTCGATCCAGCAATCGGCCGCAAAACTGTCACGCTGGCAGCACGAGTTTCGCGTCATCCATCCGGTCAAGGGGCTGATCTGGGTCGGCGGCAATGCCCGACCGCAGCGTCAGGACGATACCTCGACGTTGTGGCATGGGGTGTTGTCCGATGTCAGCCAGCGCAAGCAACAGCAGGCCGAGCTCGACAAGCACCAGGAAATGAATCGCCGGCTGCTCGAGGCGTTGTCCGAAGCGGTGATCTCTTGCAACGCTCAGGGCGAATTGACCCTGTTCAACGATACAGCCCGCGAGTGGCACGGCGCTGACATTCGGCAGATCCCGATTGAGCACTGGGGCAAGCTCTACGATCTCTACGAGGCCGACGGTGTCACGCCCATCAACAACGACCGCATTCCCTTGCTCAGGGCGTTGCGCGGAGAACACGTTCGAGATTTTGAGATAAGCATCGCAGCGGTCGGCCAATCGATACGCTTCGTGGTGTGCAACGCTGATCCGCTGCACACACCGGAGGGCGAACTACTGGGCGCGGTGGTGGTGATGCACGACATCACCGAGCGCAAACGCATCGAGTCGATGCAACGCGAGTTTGTGTCCACCGTCAGTCACGAACTGCGTACACCACTCACCTCCATCGCAGGCTCGCTGGGGTTGATAAAAGGCGGCGTGCTGGGCGAAGTACCCGAGCCCATGACCCAGATGCTCGACATCGCCTATCAAAACAGCGTGCGCTTGAGCCACCTGATCAATGACCTGCTGGACATGGACAAACTGGTCGCCGGCAAGATGGCGTTCGACCTGCAGAACCACGATCTGTACCCATTGCTGCAGAACAGCATCGAAAGCAATCGCTCGTATGCCGAGCAGCACAACGTGGAGCTGGTACTACTCGACGACCTGAGGTGTGCCGTGCGCGTCGACGACATTCGCTTCCAGCAGGTGCTGGCCAACTTTCTCTCCAACGCGATCAAATTCTCAACCCCTCAAAGCCAGGTCTACGTATTCAGCGAGCGGAGGCAAGAACGGGTTCGGATCAACGTGGTCGATCACGGAACCGGTATCCCCAGAGAGTTTCACGACCACATTTTCAAAAAGTTCTCACAGGCTGACGGCAGCGACAGCCGGCGCAAAGATGGTACAGGCCTGGGCTTGTCAATCAGCAAAGAACTGGTCGAACGCATGGGCGGACAGATCGGCTTTTCCTCGGTGGAAGCTCAGGGCTCGACGTTCTGGTTCGAACTGCCGGCGCACGCGATCGCGGTCGCCGATGCACCCACCCCTGACCTGACATCATTGCGCAATAGCCAGGCGAGCCTGACCAGAGAGTCGGCGACAGGTTTGCCGCGGGTACTCATCGTCGAGGACGAGCCGGACATCGCCTACCTGCTGAACCTGCTGATCAGCCGAGCCGGGTACAGCGTCACTTCAGCGGCAAATCTTCGCGAGGCGCGCTTGCTGCTGTCCACTCAGCACTTTGAGGCGGTCACGCTGGACCTTGAGCTGCCCGATGGCGATGGCTTGCAACTGATTCGCGAACTACGCGACTCGCCCCGCACGCAGTTGCTGCCGGTGGTCGTCATTTCCGCTGCCTGCGATGAGGGCAAACTACGGCTTAACGGTGGGTTTCAGGCAATCGACTGGCTGGACAAACCGATTGATTCACTGCTGCTTTCCGATGCATTGCGCCGAGCACTCAAAGGCTTTGCCGGCAGACCCAGAGTACTGCATATCGAAGATGATACTGACCTCTGCAAGGTGATCTCCCACTTGGGAAAAGAACTCGCAGACTTCATTCCCGCGAGCAGCCTCGCCGAGGCGAGGCTGTATCTGGCCAAGATGCATTTCGATCTCATTCTATTGGACCTGGGTCTACCCGATGGTAACGGCCTGGAACTGCTCGAAGAGCTGCATTTACGGCACCCGGGGCTTCCCGTTGTGGTGCTGTCGGCACAAGAGCTGTCCATCGAGCAATTGGTACTGGTGGAAGCGGCAATGGCCAAGTCGCGCACCGATGCACAGCACTTTGTGAACCTGCTTCGACGCCTATTACCGGCCAAAGGACATTGAGAGCATGAACAAATTGACCCGTATCCTGCATGTAGAGGATGACCATTGCATCCAGGCAGTGGCAAAGGTTGCGCTGGAAACCGTCGGAGGATTCCAGGTACTCAGTTGTTCATCCGGCCGACAAGCACTTGAACAGGTAGAGGCCTTCGCGCCCGACCTCATCCTGCTAGACGTAATGATGCCCGACATGGATGGCCCCGATACATTGAAAAAGCTCGCGGAACGCATTGATCTGCAACATATTCCGGTGGTTTTCATGACCGCCAAGGTGCAACTCAAGGAAATAGAGTTCTATCGAAGCCTGGGCGCACGCGACGTCATCGTGAAACCGTTCGACCCAATGCTCCTGGCGGGGCAAATCGAGAAGATTTGGGAAACCAGCCAATGAAAGAAATGACGCAATCGGGGGCTTCGCTTGAGAGTGACCTGCATGAATTAAGCCTGGCCTTCGTCGCCCGACTGGAGCATGAGCTGCCGCTGCTTGCGAGTAACGCCATTTACTTGCTTGACGCCAGCGACCTTGATTTGCAGCTCACCCGCCTTGGTGCCCTCCAGTACCAGCTGCACAAACTGGCGGGCACCGCAGGAACATTCGGCCTGTCCGAGCTCGGTGATTTCGCCCGCGAACTGGACCTGCAAGCGTCGACCTGGCTGGACAATCCCGGAAGCATCGACTTACGCCTGATCGACTTTATCGTCAAGGTCCAACACCTGGGCAGCTATAAGCGCAAAACTCATTTCGGCGAACGCAGCCTCGCGGCCGATATCGACATGCGAAAGGTGCCTTCGCTTTCTCCGCAAATATTCATTCTCGAAGCCGAAGGCGATCTGGGGCGTAGCCTGCAACTGACCCTGAGCAACTTCGGCTATGACGTCAAATGTTTCGCCAGTGCCGAGGCGCTCGACGCGCAAATCGCCAACACGATGCCGGACGTGCTGATCTACGATCTGACCCTCGACCCGACGCAAGGTCTGCACCATGCGGCAGCGATCAAGCGCGAGGTTCTCAAGCACACACCACTCCTGGTCATAACCGCCGACGATGATTTCGATACGTTGCTTGACGTCGTGCGCATCGGCGCCACCGGTTTTTTGAAAAAGCCGGTTGATGTTACCCGTCTGGAAAACTGCCTCGAGCGCTGCCTGGCGCATCCGCTGACCAATCCCTACCGGGTATTGATCGTCGATGACGACGAAGACCTGGCCAAGCGCTACAACATGGTTCTGTGCAACGCTGGCATGGCCGTGGAGGTGCTCAGCAAGCCGTCCCTCCTGCTTGAACTCATGCACAACTTCAAACCCGAAGTGGTGCTCATGGACCTCAGCATGCCCGACTGCAGCGGGCCGGAACTGGCGCAAATCATCCGCTTTCATGACGACTGGTTGCGGGTGCCGATTATCTATCTCTCGGCAGAAACCAATCTGACCCGGCAGATGCGAGCCTTGCTCAAGGCCGGCGACGACTTCATTACAAAACCCATCGGGGACAACGCGCTGATCACCGCCGTGTTCGCCCGAGCCCAGCGTGCCCGGATGCTCAGCAACGCCTTGTCTCGGGACAGCCTGACCGGGCTGCTCAAGCACGCCGATATCAAGGAACGGGTGACCCTGGAAGCTGAACGAGCCGTGCGCAACGCGCAGCCGGTCAGCGTGGTGATGATCGACATCGACAACTTCAAGGATGTCAACGATCGTTACGGTCACAGCGCCGGCGACAAGGTCATTCGCGCGCTGGCCAATCTGTTGCGCCAGCGCCTGCGAAAAGTCGACATCCTCGGGCGCTATGGTGGCGAAGAGTTTCTGGCGGTGCTGCCTGGCTGCACACCCGAAGATGCGCTCAAGACCCTGAACGATATCCGCCAGAGCTTCGCTGAACTTCGCTTCTTCGCCCAGGGCGCCGAATTCAGCGTCACCCTGAGCGGCGGCATCGCCAACAATGATGGCAGGTACAACGCCACCGACCTGCAGGAAAAGGCCGATCAGGCGCTATATGCGGCCAAGCGCGGCGGGCGCAATCAGATACGTCTGGCGTATGTCCATATTTGATCGGACTCAACCGAACAGCCAATAACCGAGCAGGGTCAGAACGATCACAGCCATGATCGGGCGCAAAGCCCGGTAAGCCGTGCGATGACGGCGCTTGAACTGTTTCATGCCGCCGCTGAGGCTATTGCTGAAACGTTTGCTGAACGCATACGCCTGGTTGATACCGCCGACACGTTCATCATCCAGATTCTGCGGCGCGGTGGCGCGTCCGAGGAAGGCGCTGATCGAGCGATTGATGCGCGTCATCAGCCGTGAACGCAAAGGTCGCTCGATGTCACAGAACAGAATCACCCGGGTTGTTTCAGTCTGGTTCTTGACCCAATGCACGTAGGTTTCATCAAACATCACGTCTTCGCCGTCGCGCCACGCATAAACCTGCCCATCGACGTAAATGCGGCAGTCATCGGAGTTGGGCGTCGACAGACCCAAGTGATAACGCAAGGAACCGGCAAACGGATCACGATGCGGGTTGAGGTGACTGTCACCCGGCAACAGCGCAAACATCGCGCCCTTGACGTTGGGAATGCTATTTACCAGCTTGACGGTCTTGGGGCACAGCAACTCGGCGGACGGCAAGGCTTTGTCGTACCACTTGAGGTAGAAGCGCTTCCAGCCTTTTTTGAAGAACGAACCAAAACCGGCGTCGTTGTCCTTCGCGGCGGCACGAATGTAGCCCTCGTCGAACAAATGCATGGCTTCGTCGCGAATGGTTTCCCAGTTGTCTTTGAGCACGTCCAGCTCGGGAAACTTGCTGCGATCCAGGTAGGGCTTCGACGGCACGCCGGAAAACAGGTACATCAGGGCGTTATAGGGGGCAAACAGCGCGGAATGGTTCACGAACTGGCGTAGCAATGGCAGCCGGGCTTGACCTCGCAAGTGCACATAAAGCGTGCTTCCCAGGAAAAGCATCAAAATCGAGGCCTTGGCAGCAAAAGAAAAGGTCATGAAACTCTCCTTGAAAATAGACAACTGACTGCACACCGCGGCACTGTTTTGTTTATACGATCCTGAAAACGGCTGCTCCATGAGCAGCCGCTGACGCATTCCGTCTGTGCAAAATGCGCGCCTGGCGGGTTAAAAGCCGGCCATCATAAGCCTTAGTCGGCCGGGTAAAAAGTGGCCTGTGAGCGAAATACGTTACTGCTGATTTTCCTGGTCGGTGAACAAGTCACTGAACAACATGCTCGACAGATAGCGTTCACCCGAATCAGGCAGGATCACCACAATGGTTTTGCCCTGCATTTCCGGAGTTTCGGCCATACGCACCGCTGCCGCCATGGCCGCCCCGCAGGAAATACCGGACAGAATCCCCTCTTCCCGCATCAGGCGCAACGCCATGGCCTTGGACTCGTCATCACTGACCAACTCGACCCGATCGACGAGCGACAAGTCGAGGTTCTTCGGTATGAAACCGGCACCGATACCCTGGATCTTGTGTGGGCTGGGTTTGATTTCTTGACCGGCCATTGCCTGGGTAATGATCGGCGAAACGATAGGCTCGACGGCTACCGACAGGATCGGCTTTTTCATCGTGTTTTTGATGTAGCGCGAAATACCCGTAATGGTGCCGCCGGTGCCGACGCCCGCCACCAGCACATCAATGGCGCCATCGGTGTCGCTCCAGATTTCCGGGCCGGTGGTCTTCTCATGAATCGCCGGGTTGGCCGGGTTATCGAACTGCCCAGGCATGAAATATCTGGACGGATCGCTGGCAGCCATTTCTTCGGCTTTTTCGATAGCGCCTTTCATCCCTTTCGCCGGCTCGGTCAGTACCAGCTCTGCACCCAACGCCTTGAGCACCTTGCGACGTTCAATACTCATCGACGCGGGCATCGTTAGTACAAGCTTGTAACCACGGGCCGCCGCGACAAACGCCAGACCGATCCCGGTATTGCCTGAGGTCGGCTCGATGATGGTCATGCCCGGCTTGAGTTTGCCGCTGCTTTCAGCATCCCAGATCATGCTGGCGCCGATTCGGCATTTCACCGAGTAACCAGGGTTACGCCCTTCGATCTTGGCCAGAATAGTGACCCCGCGCGGCGCGATACGATTGATCTGCACCAATGGTGTATTACCAATGGAATGGGCGTTGTCAGCATAAATACGGCTCATGACGGTGTCCTTGTGCACATGCTTGAAAAACTCAAAGCCTATGCCGCCAGCTTGTGTGCGTCCAGTCGTAGCGAACGGATGCCGAGCCGGGTAGTCAACAGCTCTATAGAACCTGAGGCTTTCATGATGAAAAGTCGCTATAGCTGGCTACTGGGGGCTGTTGCGGGAATCGTCGTCTTGCTGATTGCCCTGCACATCGCCCTGCCCTATCTGGTGCGCAACTATCTGAACGAGAAGCTCGCCGACATGGGCGATTATCATGGTCAAGTCATGGATGTCGATCTGGCCCTGTGGCGCGGCGCGTATCGAATCAATGGCCTAAATATCGTCAAGGCAGCCGGCAAGGTACCCGTGCCTTTCGTCAACGTACCGGTCATCGACCTGGCAGTGAGCTGGCATTCGCTGTGGTACGACCATGCCGTGGTGGCCCAGGTGGCGTTCATCAAACCCGAGCTGAACTTCGTCGACGGCGGCGCCAACAAACAAGCTTCGCAGACCGGTCAAGGCACCGACTGGCGTGCCCAGTTGAATAAGCTATTGCCCATTACCCTCAACGAAGTACGAATCGATGACGGGCTCATTACCTTCAACAACTTCAACTCGACGCCGAAGGTGAAAATAGAAGCCGATCAGATCAACGCCAGCATATTCAACCTGACCAACGTCGTGGATGTAAAAGGCAAGCGCGACGCCCGCTTCGAAGGCAAGGCCCTGCTGATGGGCCACGCTCCACTGGAAATCTCAGCCACGTTCGATCCGTTCAGTAACTTCGAGGACTTCGACTTCCGCCTGCGCGCGACCGGGATCAAACTCAAAAGCCTCAACAACTTTTCATCGGCCTACGCCAAGTTCGATTTCAATGCTGGCAACGGCGATATCGTGATCGAAGCCAAAGCCAGGAAGGGCCAGCTCAGCGGCTATATCAAACCGCTGCTGCACGATGTCGAGGTGTTCAACTGGCATCAGGACGTCGAGAATCAGAACAAGAGTTTCTTCCGCTCGATCTGGGAAGCGGTGGTCGGCACCAGCCAAACCGTATTGAAGAATCAGAACAAAAACCAGTTCGCCACCCGCGTCGAACTCAGTGGCAGCGTGCATCAGCAGGATGTCAGCGCCTTCCAGGCGTTTTTGCAGATCCTGCGCAATGCCTTCGTCAAGGCATTCAATACGCGGTATGACAATGGCAAAGACACTTGACTGAAGGTTGTTTAACGCCTTTTCGGGTCCACTGGATTTTTTGGATGGACTGAATAGGGGCTCGCCTCTTCAGCCGCCTGAAGGGGGAGACTCGCTTTATCTTGCAGCGCGTCCCAACCCAGGCAGGCCAATGCCAAAGTGCGCGGAGTGACCTCACGTCCATTGCTGTATCGCGTGATGCTGCGGGTGCTGACGCCTAGCGCCTCTGCCGCCTGAGCCAGCGGTAAACCGGTACGGGCGCGCCAGCCTATGAAGATGCGGGTGTTCTCGTCGGTCGCGGCCTGCGCCTGAGCATCGAGGTACAATGTGTCGGCGCCGAGCTGGATATCCTGATCGGGCCATTCCACGGTCCAGCCATCGTCGCCCACTTGAGCCTGCGCGAACGCATCAGCGTCCTGCAAGGGATGCAGGCCGGGGTAGCGGGCGAGGTCTTCGCTCATGTCCAGCATGAATTGCTGACCATCGATAAACGTCAGCGCCAGCCGATTATTGCCACGTGCTTGCACAGCCTGCAGCCGGGGGCGTTTCATGGATGCCATCGCTTCCACTCCTCCATCAGTTGTTCACGGTGAGCCCGCACCCATTCCAGCGCTTCCTTGAGCACTACAGCCGGCGCGTGTCCACGCATGGGCTCGATAAAGTGCAGGCAGATCAGCACGTCCACCCCGCCACCGGTCAGGTGCACATGGGGTGGCAGATGATCCTTTTCGCGTAACTGGATGCGGTATTTATCGCGAAATCGGTGTTTGGTAGACATGCCCGTCACCGTATAGCCAAATTGGCGATACATCAAGGGTGGTTACACTTTAAAACCAAGTCAAAGTGTGACGCTCCATTCAGAGACTGAATGGAGCGTCTGCGTTCACAGTCGCCCGGCGTGCGCGTTATAGTCGACACATTGAGCAGCCCCTTATTGCGCCCTCTCAGGCGATACCGTTCGAGGATTTTTAGATGAAGTTCGAAGGCACCAGCGCATACGTCGCCACTGACGACCTGAAACTCGCAGTCAACGCGGCCATCACTCTGGAGCGTCCGCTGCTGGTCAAAGGCGAGCCGGGCACCGGCAAAACCATGCTGGCCGAGCAACTGGCCGAGTCCTTCGGCGCCCGGTTGATTACCTGGCATATCAAATCCACCACCAAGGCCCATCAGGGGCTGTACGAGTACGACGCGGTCAGCCGTTTGCGTGATTCGCAGTTGGGTGTGGATAAAGTTCACGACGTCCGCAATTACCTGAAGAAGGGCAAGCTGTGGGAAGCCTTCGAGGCTGAAGAGCGAGTGATTCTGCTGATCGACGAGATCGACAAGGCCGACATCGAATTCCCTAACGACCTGCTGCAAGAGCTCGACCGGATGGAGTTCTACGTTTACGAGATCGACGAAACGATCAAAGCGAAGAAACGCCCGATCATCATCATCACCTCGAACAACGAAAAAGAGCTGCCGGACGCGTTCCTGCGCCGCTGCTTCTTCCATTACATCGCCTTCCCGGATCGGGTCACGATGCAAAGGATTGTCGATGTGCATTATCCGAACATCAAAAAGGATCTGGTCAGCGAAGCCCTCGACGTGTTCTTCGATGTGCGCAAAGTCCCCGGTCTGAAGAAAAAGCCGTCCACGTCCGAACTGGTCGATTGGCTGAAACTGCTGATGGCCGACAATATCGGTGAAGCCGTGCTGCGCGAGCGCGATCCAACCAAGGCCATCCCGCCGCTGGCCGGTGCCCTGGTCAAGAACGAGCAGGACGTGCAACTGCTCGAGCGTCTGGCCTTCATGAGCCGTCGTGGCAACCGCTGATTTTCCAGAGGGACGACAGCCATGCTGCTCAACCTGTTCAATGAAATGCGTGCAGCCAAGGTGCCGGTGTCGGTGCGTGAGTTGCTCGATCTGATCAACGCGCTGAAACAGCGGGTCACCTTCGCCGACATGGACGAGTTCTACTTTCTCGCCCGCACCATTCTGGTCAAGGATGAACGCCACTTCGACAAGTTCGATCGGGCGTTCGGCGCCTACTTCAACGGCCTGGAAAAGCTCGATGACCATCTGCAGGCGCTGATCCCTGAAGACTGGTTGCGCAAGGAATTCGAGCGTTCGCTGACCGACGAGGAACGCGCGCAGATCCAGACCCTGGGCGGTCTGGACAAGTTGATCGAGGAATTCAAGAAACGCCTGGAAGAGCAAAAAGAACGTCACGCTGGCGGCAACAAATGGATCGGCACCGGCGGCACCAGCCCATTCGGTTCCGGTGGTTTCAACCCGGAAGGCATTCGCGTCGGCGATGCCGGCAAGCGTCAAGGCAAGGCGGTCAAGGTCTGGGAGCAACGCGAGTACAAGAACCTTGACGATCAGGTCGAACTGGGCACGCGCAACATCAAGATCGCGTTGCGCCGTCTGCGCAAATTCGCGCGCCAGGGCGCGGCTGAAGAACTGGACATCGACGGTACCATCGACCACACCGCCCGCGACGCCGGCCTGCTGAATATCCAGATGCGCCCGGAACGCCGCAACACCATCAAGTTACTGTTGCTGTTCGATATCGGCGGCTCGATGGATGCTCACGTCAAAACCTGTGAAGAACTGTTTTCGGCGTGCAAGACCGAGTTCAAGCACCTGGAGTATTTCTACTTCCACAACTTCATTTATGAATCGGTGTGGAAGAACAACATGCGCCGCGGCTCGGAACGCACCGCTACCCAGGACTTGCTGAACAAATACGGCGCCGATTACAAAGTGATCTTTATCGGCGACGCGGCCATGGCCCCCTACGAGATCACCCAGGCAGGCGGTAGCGTCGAGCATTGGAACGAAGAACCGGGCTATCTGTGGATGCAGCGCTTCAGGGAGAAATACAAGAAACTCATCTGGATCAACCCCTATCCGAAAGACACTTGGGCCTACACCTCATCGACCAACATCGTGCGCGACCTGATCGACGATCAGATGTTTCCGCTGACCTTGCGTGGGCTGGAGGAAGGGATGCGGTTTTTGGCGAAGTAAGGTTTAGAAGCTTCGCAGGCAAGCCTGCTCCCACAGTAGATTGAGAACACCTATGGGAGATTCTATGTTGCGGGGCAACTCGCAAGCATAGGGCTCGGTCGATATCGGGTGTAGGGGACTGATTTGTTTTCAGCGCTTCATCGAAAATTAATCCGTCTCCCGAGGTTGAGGTCGGGAGCTAAGGTAGAGAGCTGAGGCCAGGGACAGATTGATTTTTCAAAGAGCGCGAAAAATAAAATCAGTCCCTTTGTGGGAAGCAGGCTTGCAACTACGCGTCCCGCTGCGAAGAAGCTGATGCGGCGTAAGGATCCGTGAGTAAACAGCTCGTTTATTCACTCTGTCGGATTGACAACACTCCCTACTGTTGATTAGGTCGAGCTGTGAGTTGGCAAACCCAACTACCACACGCGCTGACACCGGTACACCTAACTATGCTAACGGGAAATCAATACTCGTTAGCATGGCGATCGCATTTATGATGAACGAGAGAAATGCCGGGCATACTCTGCGCCCAGCCCTTCGATTGTACAACCCACCAAACTGGCCAACACTCTTATGTACTCCATTGCCAGCGCTTTGAATTCTTTATTTTCGTTCGCCAGCCTGGAAATTAGACTCACCTCATCGGAACTCAATTGTTTCAAGGGTGAAATGGCTTTTAACATACCGCTCTCATCAACCATGAAGCTCACCAACTTATCACCTAGACTTGACCCCGACGCGATTAATTCCTTCTTGAAATCTTCACCTGCAGAATGCATTTCTTTGGCTAGCGATTCCGCATAATTTTTTCGACCGTTGATTCTCGCCTGTTCGTATATTTCACGTGGCGTCCATTCCTTATAAAACACCCCACCGTCGCCTGACGGCGTAAAAACCTGCTTCATATCCGCTTCATGATAGACGGCTGCTGGATAGGGATGATTAATGACAAGCTGGCAACACTTCTCAGTTACTTCATCCACACCGCCCTCTCTTTTGGCCTTTTCATAGGCAGCCTGAACTGCCTGCCTGTAGTTTTGATTTTGATCAACAATCAAGTCAATATTCATCAGCCTTCCTCGCTATCAATGATCTTCAGTGTGCTTAACGGCGACGCCTGAAGAATGTTGACCTGATAATGATGAAGGGCACTTCTGATAACTATGTAGGAATTAACTTACGAAGGGCAGCTACTGAGTATGTGAAAATAAAAAGCTTCGCGGGCAAGCCCGCTCCTACACGTTTTGCACAGACCTGTAGGAACGGGCTTGAACTCGATTGAGCGCGAAGCGGTCACAAGATAACTTCAGTTAAACCGCTGCAGATACCGCACATGCTGCTGATGCGCCGTAGTCTGCAAAATCGGCTTCAGGCGTACCGACGCTCCCGGCAGGCATTGCGCCAGTCGCGCCAGCGACAACGGCGTCAACGCCCCCAGCCGTGGATAGCCACCGATGGTTTGCCGATCATTGAGCAGCACGATGGGTTGTCCGTCCGGTGGTACCTGAATCGCGCCCAGCGGAATGCCCTCGGAAATCATCGGCATGCCCTGATAGACCAGCTCAGGCCCCAATAAACGAATGCCCATACGATCGGCGCGGCTGTCGAGGGTCCATTCGCTGTTGAAAGCATCGAACAGGCTTAATCCGCTGAACAGACCGATCTGCGCACCGAGTACTACCTCCAGCGGCGCACTGATGCTGAAGTCGGGAATTTGCTGATCCGGCAGCGCGTGAAGAACAAACGCCGCGCCTGAATACGTCAGTCGATCCTCTTTGGCCAAGGGTTTACCCAAACCATCGAGCCCACCCAGTTCTTCGCGAACCACACTGGCGCAACTGCCCAGCACTTGCGGTGCATCGAAACCACCTGGCGCCGCCAGATAGGCCCGCGCGCCCAGCGCCGGCTGGGTGAAACGCAAACGCTGGCCTTTGCGCATGAAAAAACTGCGCCAGGGTGCCAACGGCCGACTGTCCAGCATCGCGCCCAAGTCGGCACCCGCCAGCGCCAGGCAGCAATCCTGTTCGGCAAGCAGGGTCAGACCACCCAGTGTCACCTCAATCACCGCTGCGTCCAGCGGGTTACCCAGCAGCTTATTGGCCCAGGACATCGAGACCCAATCCGCCGCCCCGCCCTGAGTCACGCCCAAGTGACGAACGCCAAACCGCCCGGCATCCTGCAGCAGGCACAACGGCGTGCTGGCTTCAATCAACAAGACGCTCATGCCTGCACCTCCAGCGGCGTGTCATCGCCGCCCAGACGCACGAACTCGGTATGGTCGACCGACGCAAAGCACACGCTGTCCCCCGGCTGCATCAGGCTGTAACCCTCGCGCTGGCGGTCGAACAGTTTGCTGGGCGTGCGGCCGATCAGGTTCCAGCCACCCGGCGACACCACCGGATACGCTGCTGTTTGCCGTTCGGCGATACCCACGCTGCCAGCGGCAACACGTTTGCGGGGTGTATTCAGCCGGGGTGCAGCGAGGATTTCTTCGACCAGCCCCATAAACGCGAACCCCGGCGCGAAGCCCAGGGCGAACACTTGGTACTCCCGCTTACTGTGACGTGCGATGACCTCGCTGACGCTCAGGCCGCTGCGTTTCGCCAACAGGGTCAATTCCGGACCGACGCTCAGGTCGTACCAGACCGGCAACACATGGCGTTTGCCGGTGACCTGCGGATCAGGTGCCAGATTGGCCAGTGCCTGATGAATCAATTCGCGGGCCTGGTCAGGGTTCAACTGCATCAAGTCGTAATGGACCATCAAGGTGGTGTAAGACGGCACCAGATCGATCAGATGACCACCAAAGCTTTCGCGCAAACGCGCGCTGGCGGCCAGCATCCACGGCATATTGGTTTCGTCGATAACGTCAAACAGCCGCACCATCAAACAATCGATAGCCACTACTTCAATGCGCAATTTCATGACGTCGGCTGCTCACCCAACGCCTGACGAATCCGCTGCACCGCAGCCACCGAGCTGGCGTTATCGCCATGCACGCACAGGGTATCGGCCGTCAGATGCAGGTCGCTGCCATCGCTGGCGCGCAAAGGTTCGCCACGGGCCAGCGTCAGGGCCTGGGCGATGATGGTTTCCGGGTCATGGTGGACGGCCCCTGGCAGCTGTCGTGAAACCAGGCGACCAGCACTGTCATAAGCGCGGTCGGCAAAGGCTTCGAACCACAGTTGAACACCGAACTCATCCCCCAAGGCTTGCGCAGCGCTGTTGTCGCGGGTTGCCAGCAACATCAGCGGCAATTGCGCGTCGTAGCGAGCGATGGCCTGGATCACGGCACGCAATTGCTCGGGGTTGGCCATCATGTCGTTGTACATCGCACCATGGGGTTTGACGTAACGCACGCGGCTGCCCTGCGCACGGCAAATGCCGTCCAGCGCGCCGATCTGGTAATGCAGCAAATCCTGAATCTCGGCCGGCGTACAGGCCATGGAACGCCGACCGAAACCCACCAGATCCGGGTACGCCGGGTGGGCGCCGATCATCACGTTGTTGGCCAACGCCAGGCTGACCGTTTTACGCATGACGCTCGGATCACCGGCGTGAAAGCCGCAAGCGATGTTGGCGCAGTCGATAAACGGCATGACTTCAGCGTCCAGGCCCATGGTCCAGGCGCCGTAGCTTTCACCGATATCGCAATTCAATAACAGGCGGCCCAAAGGGAATCTCCTGTGTGCGTTGAAATAGATTGTGTTTGTAGGACGTATATTTGAGGTTAGTGGACTTTGCGTCCAACTAATAAAACCGGGGGAGCGGGATGAGAAAAAGTGATGGGGTCAATGGGTATCCAGTGTAGGAGCTGCCGAAGGCTGCGATCGACCGCGAAGCGGTCGCTTTACTGATGAAGGGTCGTACCGGTCGAGCGCGACCCCGGCCTATCGCAGCCTTCGGCAGCTCCTACAAGTTCTGTGCAGCCCTGTTCTCAACGCCAATCCCGATCCAGCACCGGCTTCTTGCGTCCGCCATTGATCACCCAGCCGATCAGCAGGAAGAAACTTTCCACCACCAGCGCCAGCAGCAAGGCGCAGACGATGCCCCAGGCCATGACTTCAGGGACCAGCTGCACCTGCCAGGTGTAGGCATTGAAGGTTTCCCGGCGAATGTCCGGGTTGGCGGCGTAAACCACATGCCAGGCTCTGGCGTACCATGGGCCTTGCAGCGCTTGCCATTCGCGGTTGAGCAACTGGTTGCGGGTCAGCAACTGGTTGAGGCTGTCGGCATCGCTGCGAAACACGGGGTCGTCACTGCTGCGATAGTGCGCGATCAACGCCTGCAGGTCGCCCTTGAAGAAATGCTCCGCGGTGTCGTTGTAGCCTTTGAGGCCTTGCTGTGCCTCGATCAAGTGCGCTTCGACGCGCTTACTGTAATCGCTGATGAATCCTGGGACCTGCACCCCAAACAACAGACCTGCAGTGAACAGCACCAGTCGCAGATAGCTTCGCAGCATAGGTCCCTCTCCTTCAGGTTCGGCCTTGATTCACGCACTCGCCGCGGCGCCACAGGCTCCATTCTCCCGGCTCGTAACGCGTCCAGGTTTCGTTTTCGGTCAGCGGTTCGGTGGCAATCACCGTCACCACATCATTGGGTGTGGTTTCTGCCTGAAAATCGACGATCACGTCGACATCTTTCAAGCGCGCCGGGCCGAAGGGCGCACGACGAGTGATGTGCGCCAGCTTGCTGGAACAGAAACAGAACAGCCAATCGCCATCGCTCAGCAGGCAATTGAATACGCCTTTGCTGCGATATTCGGCACAGGCCTCGACTAACGTAGGCAGCAACTGTTCGATCTCGACCGGTTCGGGGAAAGCTTCACGGACCCGATTGAGCAGATCACAGAAGGCCGCCTCGCTGTCGGTATCGCCTACCGGTCGGTAAAAGGTCGCGCGGGGATCGAACTCCGCCAACTGGCCGTTGTGCGCAAAGCACCAATTGCGGCCCCACAGTTCACGGACGAAAGGATGGGTGTTGGACAGGCAGACCTTGCCGACATTGGCCTGCCGGATATGACCAATCACCACTTCGCTTTTGATCGGGTAGCGCTGCACCAGTTGCGCGACTTCCGATTCGCTGCTGGCGGCCGGATCTTGAAACAGGCGCAAGCCGCGCCCTTCATAGAAGGCGATGCCCCAGCCATCACGATGTGGGCCGGTACGTCCACCGCGTTGCATCAGCCCGGTAAAGCTGAACACGATATCGGTCGGTACGTTGGCGCTCATGCCCAGTAATTCACACATGCTCACACTCTCGCTTCAATACGTTCAGCAGTGCAGGACACACCCGTCAAGACAGGGCGCGCGGTACCACGAAGCGGAGTCTACAGGCGCGGTTCAACCCGTGTACGGCTGCCGGGGCTGGGAGGTGCTGCCGGTTTGCGTCCGTAACGATTGTCGTCAGCGGGGGCAAAAGGTTGGTCATCGTCGACCTGCGCAGGCGTTGGCTGCTCAGTCCCGGTCTGCGGCTGACGGGCTTTGCGGCTTCTTT
This sequence comes from Pseudomonas sp. ASL3, assembly GCF_056680425.1. Taxonomy (NCBI): domain Bacteria; kingdom Pseudomonadati; phylum Pseudomonadota; class Gammaproteobacteria; order Pseudomonadales; family Pseudomonadaceae; genus Pseudomonas; species Pseudomonas sp. ASL3. Next base: position 3,894,229 of record NZ_CM155281.1, read on the forward strand.
CCAGAGGCCAGCGCACCAGCGCGAAGAGCAAGTACAGGCCAAAGGCGATCATGGTGTACATCGCCAGATCGGAAACCGCCCGCCAGACATTGCTGCCGACCTTGAAGGCCAGATCCAGTGCGGTGATGGCCACCGCCGGGGCGAATTTTTCCTTGACCGGGTCGATAATGGTCGGGCTGAACAGCAGGACCGCAGCGAGCACTCGCAGCGGTTCACGCAGCCAGCGCCACATCCAGCCAGTCAGCTTGAACCCTACCAACAGGCAGCCAAGCGCAGCAAAGGCGTAAAGGCCCCAGGCAAGCAGATAGTCGTTCTCGGTCATGACGTTCGTAGTAAGCCAGGCAAAGAGGCGCTTATGATAACGGCTTTTCGTTAGCCCGGCTTCCCAAACGTCAGTAATCGGTTGCCAGCCAGCTTTTTATAGAGAGCCCAGCATGCCTTCATTCGCCACCCGTTCCACCGCGCCAATCGCTCGTCAGGACGCCGGTTCAGACCCCTATGCCTGGCTGCAGAATCGCGACACTGAAGAGGTGCTCGATTACCTCAAGGCCGAGAACGACTACCAGGAAGCGCAATTGGCCGATCAGGATGCCCTGCGCGAAACTCTGTTTCAGGAGATCAAGGGCCGCATTCTCGAAACCGATCTGTCGCTGCCCTCGCCGTGGGGCCCGTTTCTGTATTACACCCGCACCACCGAGGGCGACGAATACGCGCGGCACTACCGTTGCCCGCGTCCGGCGGACGACTCGCTGTACGTCGATGAAAGCCAGCAAGAGCTGCTGCTGGACCCGAACGCGCTGGCTGCTGGCGGCTTTTTCTCGCTGGGCGCGTTCAGCATCAGCCCGGACCATCAGCGTCTGGCCTACAGCCTCGACACCAGTGGCGAAGAGGTTTATCAGCTCTACGTCAAAGAGCTGAGCAACGGCCAGGTCACCAGCCTGCCCTTCGAGGATTGCGACGGCAGCATGACCTGGGCCAATGACAGCCAGACGCTGTTCTTCGGCGAACTGGACGACACCCACCGCCCGCACAAACTGTATCGCCACCGGCTAGGCGATGACTCGGCGGATCTGGTGTTCAACGAACCCGACGGGCGCTTCTTCCTGCATTGCTATCGCACCAGCTCGGAACGGCAACTGGTGTTGCTGCTTAACAGCAAAACCACCAGCGAAGCCTGGGTGCTGGACGCGGAAAAACCTGATCAAGCGTTTATCTGCCTCGCACCACGGGTCGAAGACCATGACTACTCCCCGGACCATGGTCAGCTCGACGGCGTCTGGAGCTGGTTTATCCGCAGCAACCAGAGCGGTATCAACTTCGCCTTGTATCAGGCCGCGGAAAAAACCCACGGTGTGCCATCCCGTGAGGACTGGCAAACCCTGATCGCCCACAGCGACACGGTGATGCTCGAAGGGTTGAGCCTGAATGCCAAAGGCATGAGCCTGAGCCTGCGTGAAGGCGGTCTGCCAATCATTGAAGTGCATCCGCAAGGTTTGCCCGCTTATCGCGTGCAACTGCCCGATGCCGCCTACAGCCTGCATGTGCAGGACAGCCTGGAATTCGACAGCACCACTATTCGCCTGCGCTATCAATCGCTCAATCGTCCGCCTCAGGTGCGCCAATTGGCGCTGGCCACGGGCGAGCAAGTGGTGCTCAAGGAAACTCCGGTGCTCGGCCCGTTCGACGCCGACGCCTATGTCAGCCAACGCCTGTGGGCCACCGCAGCCGACGGTACGCAGGTGCCGATCAGCCTGGTGGTCAAACGCGAGCTACAGGGCAAGGCAATACCGCTGTACCTCTACGGCTACGGCGCTTACGGCGAAAGCCTTGACCCTTGGTTCTCCCACGCGCGCTTGAGCCTGCTCGATCGCGGCGTCGCCTTTGCCATTGCCCATGTGCGTGGCGGCGGCGAATTGGGCGAAGCCTGGTATCGCGATGGCAAGCAGGAACACAAACAGAACACCTTCGGCGATTTCATTGCCTGCGCCGAACACCTGATTCGCAACGGCCTGACCACGGCGGAGCAACTGGTGATCAGCGGTGGCAGCGCGGGTGGTTTGTTGATCGGCGCAGTGCTCAATCAGCGCCCTGAGTTGTTCAAGGCGGCGATTGCCGAAGTACCGTTTGTCGATGTGCTGAACACCATGCTCGACCCCGATTTGCCGCTGACCGTCACTGAGTACGACGAATGGGGTAACCCGCAGGAAGCGGACGTGTACGAGCGCATCAAGGGTTACGCGCCGTATGAAAACGTCAGCGCTCAGCCTTACCCGGCAACCCTGGTGATTGCCGGTTACAACGACAGCCGCGTGCAGTATTGGGAAGCAGCCAAATGGGTGGCAAAATTGCGCGCCAGCAAAACTGACGACAATCTGTTGCTACTCAAGACCGAACTGGGCGCCGGGCATGGCGGCATGAGCGGGCGTTATCAGGGTTTACGCGACGTGGCGCTGGAGTACGCTTTCGTTTTTAAAGTACTGCAACTGGGCTGAGGGAACTCCCATCGATTGACGTGTCTTAATAGTGGGTCTGCGTTGCAGGCCCCTTTCCATCCCCCGTCCACCAAAAAAACAAGACTGCCGAGCCATGCCAGAACCTACCTCCCTGAACAATGAAATCCGCGACCTGTTGATGGACTGTGGTCTGTTCAACGCCTTGCTGCCCGCCGACTTTCAGGCAGCCGCAGGCTATTTCAGCATCAGCTCGATCGAGCAGGGCGAGGCGATTTTTCAGGAGGGCGATGTCGGCAGCTTCATGTGCATCATCAATTCCGGCACGGTTTCGGTGCGCAAGCTCAACAACGATGGGCAACCGATCGAGATCGCCACCCTGCGTAAAGGCCGCGCGTTCGGTGAAATGGCGGTGCTTGATGGCGAACGCCGCTCAGCCAGCTGCATCGCCGCCACACCTTGCCACCTGTTGAATCTGGGCAAGGACTCGCTGGACAAAATGCTCAACGACACGCCGAAGATCGCCGCGAAAATCATTCGCGCCATTGCCGTCGCGTTGTCCCGGCGTCTGCGGATGGTCGATGGGCAACTGCTCTCGCAGCAGGTCTGATCGCTACAGATCTTTTTGCGTGCTGTCCTTTTGCTCTGAATCGTCTTGTTGCTTGTCGTTTTGCTGCCCTGGGTCTTGAAGCCCCGGCAAAGGCTGGTCTTTTGGCGGGCCCGGTATGTCGATTTTCGGCAGCAGCGGCGGATTGCCTTCGTTTCCACCGGCTCTGGGGATACTCGGTGGTATGACTTGCGGGTACGGCGTCGGCGTTGCAGTACCTGGCGAACCGGGGACCGGTGCACTGGGAACAGGTTGCAGATTGTCTGCGCGAACGGCAGTTACCGAGAGCGTCGCCAGGACAATCGCCGTTAGAATAGAGCGCTTCATCAATGGCCTCCGATGCCAGGCATATTTTGGTCCGGCTCAGGCTACTCCTTGCGCGACAAAGTTGCCCTCCGAAAATCACCCTCTCGATGAGTTCTCAATGAAACGTTTCGTTCTACTCGACACCACTCCGATTCCCGATAACGGCGGTGCCTTGTGCCTGTTCGAGTACGGCGAAGATTTCGTGATCAAGATTCAGGGCGGCGATGGCGGCCAGTTGATGAACACGCGCATGCACGGCTCCGAAGATGCACTGGCGGAAATCCCCTGCAAAAAAGTCACGCACCGCGTACTTCCGCGAGTATTGATTGGCGGCTTGGGCATGGGCTTCACCCTCGCCTCCGCGCTCAAGCACATGGGGAAGAATGCTGAAGTGGTGGTCGCCGAACTGGTGCCTGGTGTGGTCGAGTGGAATCGCGGACCGCTGGGGGAAAAATCGGGCAATCCGCTGCTCGACCCTAGAGCCAAAATTATCATTCAAGATGTCGCGCAGGTGCTCAAAAGCGAGCCGCAGGGCTTCGACGCGATCATGCTTGACGTCGATAACGGCCCTGAAGGGCTGACGCAGAAGTCCAACAGCTGGCTGTATTCGTCCGGTGGGCTCAGTGCCTGCGCCCAGGCATTGCGCCCCAAAGGCATCCTCGCGGTGTGGTCTGCCAGCGCCGACCAGAAGTTTTCCGACAAGCTGCGCAAGGCCGGTTTCAAGGCCGAAGAAGTGCAGGTGTTCGCCCACGGCAACAAAGGCACCCGGCATACCATCTGGATCGCGGAAAAACTCAAAGGCTGATCGCGCGGCAAAGCGCTAGACTTGCACTCATTACTGAACAGAACACAGGTGACACCCATGAGCTCGGCCAACCCACCCTCTCACACTGCCAAGCTGGACCGCATCCTGGCCGACGCCCAGCGCGACCGTGAGATGGGCTATCGCGACAAAGCGTTGAAGATGTATCCCCATGTCTGCGGCCGCTGCGCCCGTGAATTCGCCGGCAAGCGCCTGAGCGAACTGACCGTGCACCACCGCGATCACAACCACGACAACAATCCGCAGGATGGCTCCAACTGGGAGTTGCTGTGCCTGTACTGCCACGACAACGAACACTCACGCTATACCGATCAGCAGTATTTCTCGGAAGGCTCGACCAGCAGCCCCAAAATCGCCAAAGCGACCCACAACCCGTTTGCCGCACTGGCCGGGTTGATGAAGAAAGACGAGTAACGACTCTTCGCAGGTAAGCCTGCTCCCACATTAGAGATGCGCAATTCCTGTGGGAGATTCCGCCCCGTCTTCGACGCCGCGCTGTCGCGCAGCAAACGCGGTCTCGATTCTGCCCGGAGGGCGTAGGAGCTGACTTGTCTGCGAAAGGCCGGGGTCGCGTCCGACACGAAGGACCTTCCAGCGATATCGTGTCCAGCCATTTTGCGACTGCTTCGCAGCCGATCGCAGACAAGTCAGCTCCTACAAATTTCAAAATATTCACTTCATATATTTCAATCACTTACAGGTTGTTTGATGGGAGGCCTCGCCGCGTCTTCGACGCCGCGCTGTCGCGCAGCAAACAGGGGCACGTCGTAGAATCGAAGTGCGCGCGGGGACCAAGACCGTAGCCATCACTGGTGTGTACGCACCCGCATGGGAGAGTGGTCCGCACGGTATCGGCGTGGAGTCGTTGTCGGCACAGCAAGCTGTGACCACGTATGAGAGAGTGAATCCATTCGCCACCGTGCTCCCCGCGCGCCCCTCAATCCTGCGAGGAATTGTCATGGCGCGCAAGAACCAGCAGAAACGTTTTGAAGTGGTTCACCCTCATTGTGCGGGTATCGATATTGGCAGTCGCGAGCATTGGGTGGGGGTCAACCCCGACCAGAGCGACACCCCTGTCCGCTCGTTTAAAACGTTCACCGACGAGTTGCTCGCATTAGCCGATTGGCTCGAAGCGTTGAAGATCAATGTCGTGGCCATGGAGGCAACCGGGGTCTACTGGATACCGCTGTTTGAAATCCTCGATGCACGGGGCTTCGAGGTGTATTTGGTGAACTCCCGCGCCACCCGCCAGACCTCCGGGCGCAAATCCGATGTGCTGGACTGCCAGTGGATTTGGCAGCTCATGACCCACGGCTTGCTCAGAGGCGCCTTTCGGCCCGCCGACGACATTTGCTCGATGCGCTCTCTGGTTCGCCAGCGCGCAATGAAAGTTCGCGATCAGGCCAAGAGCGTCAATCGCATGCAGAAAGCCTTGACCCAGATGAACATCCAGCTAGCCACTGTCATCAGTGACATCACCGGCCTGACGGGCAAGAAAATCCTCAACGCGATCATCGGCGGCGAGCGTGATCCGTACGTATTGGCCGGTTTTCGAAACGGTCACATCAAGGCCGATCATGAAACCATTGCCCGCAGCCTGCGCGGTAACTGGCGAACCGAGCATCTGCATGCCCTGGCTCAGGAAATGGCGACGCATGATTTTCTGGAACAGCAAATTGCCGAATGCGATCAGGCCATCGCTCACGCCATTGATCGACTGCCGGTATTGAACGATGAACCTCTGCCGCCGGCCAAGACACTGCGCAGCCCGCACCGCTCGTCAGCCGAGCAAGCCCGTTTGCACCGTGCGCTGGGAAAAATAATGGGCGTTGATTTGACCGCTATTCCCACCATCGGCGTCGAAACCGCTTTGGCACTGGCGAGCGAAATCGGGCCTGATTTATCGCGATTTCCCACGCAACAACACTTCTGTTCCTGGCTCGGCCTGGCACCTGCGACCCGGATATCCGGCGGCAGGCAGCTGCCTGGTAGTCCGCCAAAGGTCTCGAATCGAGCCGCGCAGGCCTTGAAGCAGGCCGCGTCCAACGCGCGCAACGACAAGAGCTTCATCGGCGCCAGCCATCGAGCCCGGTTGGCGCGCATGGATACCGCGTGCGCCATCAAAGCCACCGCGCATCAACTGGCCCGCCTGATCTACGTCATGTTGACCAAAGGCCAACCCTACGTGGAGCGAGGTATGGAAGCCTATGAAGCCGAGAGTCGACACCGTCAACTGCGTGCCCTGGAACGCAAGGCACACAAGCTTGGGATGCAGTTAGTTATGGCCAAATAAAAGGCATAAAAAACAATGCGTTATTTTTTGTTTGATGAGAGCAGGCTTGCCTGCGAATGCCCCACCGCAATCTGCCGTATAATCGCCGCCTTTCCTTCAAGAGCGTCGGCACGTGGCAAATAAACGGTACAGCTGCATTGGTTTGTATAACCCAAAATCCCCGGAGAACGTCGGTTCGGTGATGCGTGCGGCTGGCTGCTATGGCGTGGCTTCGGTGTTCTACACCGGCAAACGTTATGAACGCGCCCGCGACTTCGTCACCGACACCAAAAAAGTCCATCAGGACATCCCGCTGATCGGCATCGACGACCTGAAGAAAATCATTCCCCTGGGTTGCGTCCCGGTGGCGGTGGAACTGGTCGAGGGCGCCCGCTCCCTGCCCGAATACACCCACCCGGATCGCGCGATCTACATCTTCGGCCCTGAAGACGGCTCGCTGGACAAAAGCATCCGCGACTGGTGCGAAGACGTCGTGTACATCCCCACCACCGGCTGTATGAACCTGGCCGCGACCGTCAATGTCGTGTTGTACGACCGCATGGCCAAGGGCAACAACACCCGGTCCGGCCCCAAGTTCTGATCTACTGTGAGAGCAAATTTATTCACGTGAAGGGGCGGCAACAGCCCTACTGCAACAACGTGCTCGCCAACACCTTCGACGGCCCACCGATGACGCTTTCGCTGAGCTGGATGAATTCTTTGGTGCTCACGGTATCGAGTCGCATCAAGCCCTGACTGACATCATCGAGCGACTTCTCATTGCGGGTCTGCTGGCGGATTTCACTGTCCAGCTCCTGCAGTAGCAGCACTGCACGAGCCACGGTCGCGGCATCGATCCGCTCACCGCGCAGGGTCGCCACCTTGCGACTGGACCTGGTCAGGTTCATCTGCACGTTTTGATAACGCTCCTCGCTCATGCCACCGGCACGGCGCACCAGTTCAATGGCGTAATACTCGGCGATGCCGTCGCCGATCCAGTCGTGGCGACTGTCGTTGATCCGACCGAACACATGAACCAGTTCGCGCACCAACGGGCTGGTGCCGTTTTCGTTGACCACCGGTCGACCGCTGTGGAGGTAAATCGAATTATTGGCCGCCACGGCACCGCGCCCCATAGGGTTAGCTGCGCCAACCACCAGCAGCTTGGGCGGATTACGCGGAAACACCGCCTGCACCTGTGGCCAGACGAACGTCAGCAGCGTCAGCACATCCATGCGGCGCATGCCCTGACCTTTTGGCGCGGTCACCGCAACGTCGGTTTCCCCCAGGCGAGTGCGACGGCTGCCCAGGGTGCCGGCCAGCATCCAGCCCGTCGGACGATCGAACAGGCGCGAAACGTTGTCGATCCGAAAGCGATTCTTGCCGATGCGCGGCCACTGGGTTTCGACGCTTTTCCAGCCGCTCGGCAGCTCGAACTCCAGGCGCGAGACCAGCTCGGTGCCATCATGCTGATCCAGACGGGCTCGGGGCACCAGATCCTCGCCGCGCATCAACGCCCAGTTCGGGGTCATCCGCGTGTCGAAGCTCATGGCCTTGTCTTCGGCCATTGTTGCCGGGCCGCGTGGATGACTGATGCGTACGCGATAGGTCAGGCTGGCCTTGCCGCTGGCCGGACGCCAGATACCGCGTTGACTGCCTGCCGTCTGCCCGGCATCGGCCTGCCACTGGCCATCCGCCTTGAAATCACTGTAGTCGCCGTTGCTGCCCAGATCGAAATCGAAACTGCGCACCGCCGAGCCCTGCGCCAGGGTCAGGCGTACTTCGGCCTGATCACTCTGGGGTAACAGCTTGACGTGATAATCCAGATCGACTTTCTTCGCGGCCAACAGCGGTGTACTGATGAGCAGCAACACCAGGGACAACGGCAGTGTGTAACGCACGGGTTTACGGCTCCTTGTAAACATGACTCCTCAGCCCGCGCGGAAAATCAGGTGCTCTTCCCAATCATCTTCGGACACGCTGTTCTCGCTGAGCATGCGCCCGGACTGAGAGATGCGCTCGTGGTGGACCGCCTCGCGATCACCGCACACCAGATGGTGCCAGAGCGGCAGATCCTTGCCTTCACTAACCAGTCGGTAGCCGCAGGTCGGTGGCAGCCACTTGAATTCGTCGGCTTGGCCCGGCGTCAATTGAATGCAGTCCGGCACGGTCGCACGACGATTGCTGTAATCGGTGCACTGGCAGGTTTTCAGGTCCAGCAACTTGCAAGCAATGCGCGTGTAGTAAACGCTGTTGTCCTCTTCGTCTTCGAGTTTTTGCAGGCAGCACAGACCGCAGCCATCGCACAGCGACTCCCACTCGTCCTGATCGAGTTGTTCGAGGGTTTTGCGTATCCAGAAAGGTTCGACTTTAGCGGCCATGGGTTTGGGCAATCAGCATCAAAGAATGAAAAGGCCGCCAGTCTAGTGGCACGCGAGACGCGGGCCAAGTGCTGGCGACTGTCGGTAAGGTCGGGCTTGTCAGATGGCAGGCGGCAAAGTAGCTTTGTGAGCCCGATTTCGACGATGCCTGCCGTCCACGGCCCATCTCGCTGCGCGCGGCAAGGCCCGATGGGCGCCCTGCTGGACTTCCTACCTTTTATCATTCAGTCAGGATATTAATGAGCATTAATTCCCGCATCGCCGATTACCCGATAGACCCGCAATTCACCGATCGCTGGTCGCCACGCGCCTTCACGGGCGAGGCCATCCCCGAGGAAACCCTGCTGAGCTTTTTTGAGGCCGCACGCTGGGCACCGTCGGCCTATAACTCACAGCCATGGCGTTTTCTGTACGCGCGTCGCGACACGCCAAACTGGGAACGCTTCCTCGGCCTGCTCAATGAGTTCAACCGCGGTTGGGCGCAGCACGCGTCGGCACTGGTGATCGTGATCTCGAAAACCACCTTCACCGCGCCCGGCGCCGCGGAAGAAACCCCAGCCTTGTGGCACACCTTCGATACCGGTTCAGCCTGGGGTCACCTGGCCCTGCAAGCAAGCCTGAGCGGCTGGCACACCCATGGCATGGCTGGTTTCGATCAGGAACTGACTCGCAAAGAATTGAACATCCCTGAGGGCTATGCCCTGCACGCAGCCGTAGCGATTGGCAAACTCGGCGACAAGTCGACCCTGGCTGATTATCTGCAAGCCCGAGAAACCCCGAGCCCACGTCGCCCGCTGTCGGAGCTGGCAGCCGAAGGCGATTTCAGTTTGTAAGCGCTGGACTCTTCGCAGGCAAGCCTGCTCCCATCAAACAACCTATAAGCCGTTGAAAAATAAAGAGTATATTTTATGGAATTTTCAGCCTGACGCTAATTCCTTGTAGGAGCTGACTTGTCTGCGATCCAGTGCGAAGCGCTGGCAAAAATAGTGAATTCACCACCGCTGGAAGGTCCTTCGGCCCTTATCGCAGACAAGTCAGCTCCTACGCCCTCCGGGCAGAATCGAGACCGTGTTTGCTGCGCGACAGCGCGGCGTCGAAGACGGGGCGGGCCCTCCCACAGGGTATATGTGATCTCTGTGGGAGCAGGCTTGCCTGCGAAAGAATGCCGGTTGTAAGGGGACTGATTTATTTTCAGCGCCTTATCGAAAATCAATCTGTCTCCGCTGGTCAGGTCGGGGACAGATTGATTTTTCAAAGAGCGCGAAAAAAAAATCAGTCCCCTCACCACTCAATAGCCCCGAGAAAAATCCACTTCGCCGCGCAACGCTTCTCCCGCCTGAAACGCCCGCAAATTATCGACAAACAACTGCACCATCGCCGCTGGCGAAGTAGGCGCCGAGCTGTGTCCGGTCAGCAGCAAGCCCCAGGCGGTCCAGAACGGGTGACGCTGCGGCAACGGCTCCTGACGGCAGACATCAATCACCGCACCTGCCAGGTGCCCTTCCTTCAGAGCCTCGACCAGATCGGCATCGACCACCGCCACGCCGCGCCCGACGTTGATGAACAAACCCGTCGGCTTGAATTTGGCGAACAGCTTCGCGTCGTAGATGTCGTGGGTTTCCGGGGTGTTGGGCAGCAGATTGATAACGTAATCCACCTCACCGACCAGACGCTCCAGATCCGCCAGACCGCCCACTTCGACGAACGGCACCTGGGTCCGTGGTGTCGAGGCGATGCCGTACAGCTCCACACCGAATGGCAGCAGGAATTGCGCCACGCTCAGGCCAATATCGCCGGTACCGACGATCAACGCCTTGCGCCCCGCCAGGCTCTGGCTCAGGCGGTTGTCCCATTTGCGCTCAACTTGGCTGACCAATCGCGCCAACACTTCACGCTCATGACCGAGCAAGTAGGTCAGCACAAACTCTGCCATGACCTGACCAAAGATGCCCACGGCACGGGTCAGACGGTATTCCCGGGGCAGACCTTCAGCCAGCAACGGCGTGACCCCGGCCCAGGTCGATTGCAGCCATTGGGGGGTATGCCCCTGGCGCAACAAGGTGGCCAACAGATCAGGCTGGCCCAGCCAGATCGGGCAGTCCGCGGCCAACCGCGACAGCTCGGCCGAATCGCCCGTGCTCATCACCTGGATGTCGGGTGCAACCTGGCCAAGCAATTGGGTGTAAAGGGGGTAATCGTGTTCAGCGATCAGAACGCGCATGGCTCAAAACCTATAAAAACAGAACATGCGCCCGTCGACAGGGTTCGAGCCCATCGATATCGGTCGCACTCAAGAAGCAGTTCAGACACGCCCAGCAACGCCAGCGCGTTAGCCGAGCGCCCATTACAACGGATCGTTGCGTCGCAGCAGCTCTTCGGGCAGATGCTCGATGTACTCGTCTTCTGCCGGTGGCATCTGCAGGTGATAACCCTGTTTGTCGAGATTCTCAAGTACTTGATCGATGTCCTCGCGAGAGAGCTTGCGCGCAGGGCTGAGGACCAGATCGAAGGTGTGGGTCGGCGGACCGAAGGCGATCAGCAAGTCTGCCGGCACTCGCTTGAGTGCATCGCTTTTGAGCACATAGAGGTACATCTCGTTTCTACGCGGGCTTTTATAAATGGAACAAATACGTTTCAAGACTGTTCTCCAGCAGTGGCCAGGCTGTCGAGCAGCGCCTGGCCCATCAGCTCGCGGCGCCAGCCACGCAGCGAGTCGGGTAATTGATAGGGACCGTTGGGGTAGCCACTTTTAAGCAAGGCTTCGAGGGTCTTTTTACGCAACATCAGTTCGGGAGCCATGTTCAGCTGCTCTGCGTGTTGCTGACCAATCATGCGCAACGTCTTCAAGATCGCAGACGCTTCGATCGGCAGAGGCTCGGGCAGCGCAGGCGGCCACTGTTCCGGCGGCAGACTGGCGGACGCCTTGATCAGGTCGAGCAGGAACTCACCATCCTGACGCACGGTTTTTGGGTGAATGTCGTCGATCTTCGCCAATGCGGCAAGGTTGTCCGGCTGGGTTCTCGCCAAGGGCCAAAGTGAGTGCTCACGGACAATCCGGTTGCGCGGCAGGTTACGGGCCCGCGCTTCACGTTCGCGCCAGGCACACAACTCGCGCAGTACCGCCAACTGGGCGCGGGACAGTTTCCACGCCAGCTTGGCTTCACGATAAAGCTCGTAGGGATCGGTCTCGCGACGAAGGTTGGCAACCAGCTCGGCACCGTCATCGAGCAGCCAGGCGTGTTTTTCTGCAGACAGCTTGGGCTGCAGGATGCTGTAGACCTCGGCCAGATGCACCGCGTCTTCAGCGGCGTAGCTGATCTGGGTCTCGGAAAGCGGACGCTGCAACCAGTCTGAGCGGGTTTCGCCCTTGGGCAGCTCAATCCCCAGCACCTCCTGAACCAGACGCGAGTAGCCCATGGAAAAGCCGAGGTTCAGGTACGCGGCAGCCAACTGCGTGTCAAACAGTGGCGCGGGCAGACTGCCGGTCAAACGCAGTAGCACTTCCAGGTCTTCACTGCAGGCGTGGACCACTTTGATCACGGCAGGGTTTTCGAGCAATGCGGACAGCGGCTGCCAATCGTTGATCAGCAACGGATCGATCAGATAGGCGCGAGAGCCGTCACCGATCTGCAGTAACGCGGCAATCGGATAAAAAGTGTCGACCCGCATGAATTCGGTGTCGAGGGCGACAAATGGCAATGACTGCCACTCGACGCAATGTTGGGCGAGGCTGGCGTCGTCGCGAATCCAGTGAATATCGATGGCCACACGGCTCTCCCTTGAAGAATGGCGCGCAGTATATATCGCCCTCACCTATTACCGCGCATTCGCACTGCAAGTCTTGAACAACTTCCTGCGATACACCGTGCGAGTCAGACCGGTTATCGGATTAAAACCTATGCCTTGCGCAGCACATAGACCCGCCACATCGCATAGCCGGGCAGAAAATCATTGTGGCCGAGGATCTGGAAACCGGCCTGTTCGAATTCGGCCTCTATAGCCGCCTTGCTCACCACAAAGCGGTTCATCCTGGAGGCCGCCGGCTCAGCGCTTGCCCGGACACGCTCCAGACGCTTGCGTCGCCAGGACTTGATGTTGCCATCGACCCACAGGGAAACGATGACGGTGTCACGGGTCACTCGATGGAATTCGCGCAGGATAGCCGAACGACGATCACCATCAGCGACGTGGTGGAACAGACGCATGCAGAAAATGCAGTCTACGGCGTTGGCAGAGAGGTCAATGGAAAACGGCGAGGTCTGGAACGTCTTGATCCGTTTGAGCTTCTCGGCGGGAAAACCGGCCTCGGCGATAGCGAGCATCTCCGGCGAATGATCCGCCGCAAGAACCACCCGATTGGTATGTTCAGTCAGCACTGACCAGAAACGACCAACGCCACTCGGCAAATCAAGGACCAACCCCGGCTCACCCGCCACTTTCAAGGCCTGACGGGCCAATTGCTCATCACGCCAGAGGGCCAGCCGCCCTGAAAAACCTGAAGGGTGCTTTTCCAGGTAACGCTGAGCCTTCGCCTGCGAGCGCTTCCTGGAAAATTCATGATCTATCGGTGAGGGTGGTTGCGCGGACATGGCCAACAGACTCTATATAGAATGATCATCAGATAACCGACTAAAAGCCAACGATACGGGTGAAAGTCTGTGCGCTATTGGCGAACCAACACACCGTCACTCGGGGCTCCACGACAGCCAGCGAACATATCCAGACTGGGGTTATAAACTTTACTGTTAACCTGCAACAAACCGATCATTGAATGAAACAAGTTGTCCTGACTCAGCGGTGCATTTTGCGTTTTCTGTAAGCACTGGGTATTGACCGAAAATGCTTTCTGATAAGCCTCGGAAAACCAGACCATCATGGGCACATGTTTTTGTTGATCAGGCGCCAGCATGTAAGGTGTGCCGTGCAGAAACAAGTTGTATTCGCCCAGCGACTCGCCGTGATCGGACAAGTACATCATGGCGGTATCGACCTTATCCTGCTTGCTGCGCAATATATCGATCAAACGAGCCAACACATGGTCGGTGTACAACAAGGTATTGTCGTAACCATTGACGATACTTTCCCGACTGCACTCATTCAGGGCATTGCTTTTGCACACCGGGGTGAATTTTTCAAATTCCTTTGGGTAGCGCTTGTAGTATTCAGGACCGTGACTGCCCATCTGATGCAGTACCAGAACGGTGTCCCGATTCAGGTTATCAATAAAACTCTGCAGGCCCTGCAACAGGATTTCGTCGCGGCATTCATTATTGGCACACAGCACCGGGTCCGTGAGATTGCTGACGTCCTGGAAGGTCACGCGATCGCAGGTGCCCTTGCAGCCTGACTGATTGTCACGCCAGACCACATCCAGCCCGGCATGCTTGAGCACATCGAGCACGCCCTCCTCATTCTTGGCCTTGTCGGCCTTGTAGGCCTTGCGCCCCATGTCGGAAAACATGCAAGGCACTGACACGGCCGTTTCGGTGCCACAGGAATACACATCGGAAAAAGCGATCAGGCCTTTCTCTTTCTTTAGTTCCGGAGTGGTATCGCGAGCGTAGCCCAACAGTCCGAAATTCTCGGCCCGCGCACTCTCGCCTACCACCAATACCGTCAACGACTTACGTGTATGCCGCTCCCAGTCAGACGAGCGCTTGGCATCTTCACCAATCGCCACGAACGGCTGATGCGCCGACGAGACCTGTTCACGCATGTACCCCACCGACGCGCTGATATAGTTACTCGGCACGACCATCAAGCGCAGTTCGTGGTGGTTGCGAAACAATGACGACAGGCCCTGATAGTTTACCAGCGCAACAACACCGATGAGGCTGGCACACACCACGCTGACCAACCCCTTGCTGATCAGCTCATGGTGCCAGCGACGATACTTGATCGGGGTCTTCCAGAGTATCAGAGACGGCAAGACCCCCAGCAACAGGATATAGAAGCCCATCTTAAACGACAGCAAGCCTGTTACTTCAGCGGGGTTGGTCTCGGCAAAGTTACGAAACATCCCGGCATCAATCATGACGCCGTATTGATTCATGAAATAAGCAACCGCGGCGCTGATAAAAAATAATAATGTCAGCACCGGCTTTAATACACGACTGAACGCCAACAAGGTCAATACGATATTAAAAATGCAGAATACCATTACGCCGAAGGCAATGCGCATGGCCATGCCTTTCCAGTCGGAGTCTGTGATCGCAAAAAGATGCTGCCACAAAGCGACGTTGAACCCGAACAACAAAAAGCAGCTGGCGAGCAAGGTAACGAGTTCAGGACGTAAAGCTTTTACATTCAGCATGAATACCTGCTAGATAAAATTAAAAAACGCCAGAGCAGGTCGAGTCAAAAAACTCCTCCGACGTAGCAAACTTTAATCAATCCAGCATCAATTTTTTGTGAAATGGGTGCAAATAAAAGGCCTGGAGCGGTTTCTTTTTCCGTAGAACAACAGACCCCAAAAAAAAGCCAGGCTTCTCATATGCACACCTGACAACTGGATTCCGCCCTAAGCCTGCTGTAAATACCAGCGCCAATCCTGCTCACCCACCGCCCCCATAAACTGCCGGTATTCCGCACGCTTGACCGCCAGATAGACCTGCAAAAACTCGCTGCCAAAAACATCCCTGGCCCACGCTGAGCCTTCCAGCGCGCGCAAGGTCGTCAGCCAGTCGGTAGGCAACAGTTCCGTGGCTTGCGCATACCCATTGCCCTTGACTGGCGCGCCGGGGTCGAGCTGTTGGCGAATACCCACATGAATCCCCGCCAGGATCGCGGCCGCTGCGAGATACGGGTTGGCATCTGCGCCGCAGATGCGGTGTTCGATATGTCGGGTGTAGGCCAGGCCACCCGGCACGCGCAGGCTGACCGTGCGATTGTCCACGCCCCAGGTCGCGGCCAGTGGCGCATAGCTGTTGCTCTGAAAGCGTCGATAAGAGTTAGCGTTCGGGCAGAACAGCAACAGGGAGTCAAGCAAGGTCGTGAGCATCCCGCCCACCGCCTGACGCAACAGCGGCGTGCCGTCGGGGGCCTCGCTGGCGAACAGATTGTTGCCGTGCTCATCGGCGAGGCTGACGTGCATGTGCATGCCGGTGCCGGCCAGCTCATCGAACGGTTTGGCCATGAAGCAGGCAATCATCCCGTGTTTGTGCGCCACGCCTTTGACCAAGCGCTTGTAACGCACCGCTTCGTCCATCGCCTGTAAAGCATCGGCGCGGTGCTCGAGGGTGATCTCCACTTGCCCCGGTGCGTATTCGGAAATCGCCGTGCGTGCCGGAATCCCTTGCAGTTTGCAGGCGCTGTACAGGTCGGCGAGAAACGGCTCGATCTGCTCCAGCTCGCGCAAGCCATACACCTGAGTCGCCACGGGTCGCCCGCCGTCGACATCACGGTGCGGCTGCGGGCGGCCATGGCTGTCACGCTGGCGATCAAGCAGATAAAACTCCAGTTCCGCCGCCATCACCGGGTAGTAACCGTCGGCTTTGAGCCCATCGATGACCCTGGCCAACAGGCGGCGCGGGTCCGCGACCGACGCCGGCATCCCTTGTTCAGGGTGCATGCTGACCTGCACCGCAGCGGTGGGAATCTGCCGCCAGGGCATGCGCTGCAAACTGCCGGGCAGTGGATAGGCGCGGCAATCGATATCGCCCACATCCCAGACCAACCCTGAGTTTTCGACATCGTCGCCATTGATGGTCAGACCCAGAATCGTACTCGGCAACGGCCGACCGCTTTCATACACCGCGAGCAATTCATCGCGGTGCAACAACTTGCCGCGCGGCACGCCGTTGTTGTCGAGGATGAACAATTCGAACATCTCGATATCGGAATTTAGTTCAAGAAAACTCAAGGCTTCTTGCGGGGAGGCAAAACTCATGGCGATTCACTTTTCCGTGCCGGCAAGCATTCGAGCGCCTGCCAACTGATAAACACACACTTCGCCGGACGCCAAAACGCGTCAGGCAAATGCTGATGAGGGTTTAACCAGAAAAAGAGATATCCGGTGGACGCGCATGGCGGCAATGCCACAACGCCCAAAAAGCCAATTCAGAAGGGAGCGCGCAGATAGCTGACGTTGAACGACCAGGCACCGAAATCGAGGAAGGATGCTGACGCGGTGAAACCCACGCCACGGCTGTTTCAGCCAAAGCTCCTTCAACCGAAACTCCGTGCTTGATCCTGCCGTCCAAACCATCCATAAAAAACGCCGCAGGCAATTGGTGAGGTGCAGCGTCACACAGCGCCTAAAGATCGTTAAATCCAGTTTTGACAATGCTGGGTTACAAGCGGACTAAATATTAGCCCTACGGTTCGACTAATTCCAGGCCCCTCACCTCTGGTGCGGGGGCCTGCTTTATTCAGGACTCAGGATTCAGCCGCGGATCACAGTCTGCTTGGCATAAGACTCACGATCCAGATCCACCACCTCGACACTCAGCTGCACTTCGACATCCGCAGGCCAGGCACAAACATCCTTGAGCACCGCCAACAGGCTCTCCGACAGCAACTTTTTCACCTCCGACGATCGACCACTCAATACCGCCAGCTTCAGATGCACAAACCCCCGCGACGCCGACACCGTCCCCACCTGAAAAGCACTCAGCGGAATCGCTCGGCTCTTGATATCCATCTCTGCCGCAAAATGCCCCGAGATCAGCAACGCCTGATTCAGCACCAACAGCGCCTTGCTCACATCAAGCTGCGGTAGATTAGGGGTGTATTCCATCGTTAAATGCGGCATGGGAATTCTCTGGTCGTGACGGGGGAAAAGTGGACAGGACGTTAAACCTTTTGGGGTTGGAGGGGCAAGTTGGCAGGTACCAGATCAATCGTGGTCCGCCCCCAGTTTCAATTTTTAAGGACTGATAAATCAAATAGGGAGTTGAGTTGATGCTGATAGACCATGTTTTTATCCGTGCATGTCCCGGAGCGCCAGAAGCTGATTTTTTAAGGAAGTTTGGCTTGGTAGAGGGCTCGAATAACAAGCATCCTGGGCAGGGTACAGAAAACCGAAGATTTTTCTTTCACAACGCGTTTATCGAGTTAATTTGGATAGCGGACAGAGATGAAGCGCAAAGCGAAGAAACGCGGCCAACGATGCTTTTCGAGAGGTTGTCTGAGGGCATGGGAGAGGCTTCCCCGTTTGGCGTTTGTTTTAGACCCGGCATGAACGAACCACTCATTCCCTTCCCCAGCTGGGACTACACGCCGGCCTATTTGCCTGCGGGGATGAAAGTGGACATTGGCCAACATGTTCCGCTGTCAGAACCTATGTGGTTTTTTCTTTCAAAAGGCGTCCGGCCCGATACGTTGCCAAGCGAAAGACGACAGCCTCTCGCGCACGAAATTGGATTTGTCGAAATGACTTCACTCACATTGACGATGCCCAAGACCGAGAAGCTCTCAGAACCTGCGCTTGCTGCCAGCCGCATTGCCGACGTCAGGTTCGTTGAAGGCGACGAGCATCTTCTTGAAATCACCTTCGATAATGCGGCAAGGGGCCGTTTTCAGGATTTTCGTCCTGTTTTACCATTGGTTTTTAGATATTGATTCGCTCGGAGCTGAGCAACAGGTATCTGCAACGGGTCGATGACGAACATTCCTCTTGCCACTGACGCAGGCTGGCGGCATTGGCTAAAGGCTCAGCGTTCATATCAGCTGCCGGTCAAGGTCATTGGCGCGTTTTTTTTCTGTAAAAAAACCCCGCCGAGGCGGGGTTTCCCAAGACCATTCCAACATCCTGTCGGTAGCCATCCAGGCAATGGTCGATCCTCCTTGATCCTGCAGCGCTTCCTGCGCCGCAGTTGATGGAGTCAGATTACTGCCTCCACCTGCTTGGCAATAGAGCGAACCTCCTCATTATCGTGTAAGCCTTTCGCCATGCTGAATCGCTACGAGCAGCTATTGGCCCAAAACAATCATCGAGTAACGCTTCTACGCTAATAGAGTGAGCTCGACCCGCGAGGAAGCCATGAAAGTCACCCCCCGATTGGCGCTTTTTAACATCGTGTCGACCCTTGCCTATCTCGGGCTTACCGTTCTAGGCGCGGGTGGATTTGCTGCCGTCGTCTCCCACCCGGCCCTGGTTGTCATTGGGCTAACGACCTTTGCGCTGGTTGGCCTGTCGCTCTTTACCGAAGGGAATTTGAGCTCTGGAGAACGTGAGGACCGGGCCAACCGCTGGGTGCTTCCGGTCTTTGGAGTGATCGGCCTACTGTCCTCCTTTCTTCCCGCCTATACGGACCGTATGGACGTCTGGACGCTCGACGGTGAGGCCATGCGCTGGTTTGGCGTCGTTCTCTTTATCGCCGGAGGTGCGCTACGGATCTGGCCAGTCTTTGTGCTCGGCAAGCGATTCAGCGGACTTGTCGCCATTCAGCCCGGGCATACGCTGGTCACCAGCGGTGTGTACCGCACCCTCCGCAACCCCAGCTATCTGGGGATGCTCATCAACTCGCTGGGGTGGGCCCTCGCCTTTCGTTCAGGTGTCGGTGTATTACTGGCGGCGCTGACACTCCCTCCGCTCATCGCGCGCATACGCGCCGAGGAGGCGCTGCTACGCATGCATTTCGGTAGTGAATATGAGGCTTACTGCGCGCACACATGGCGGCTGATTCCGGGGCTTTATTGATGTAAGCAGGTTATCGAAAAAAATCAGGGCTGGGCGATGCCCATGATCCGGTTACCCATACTCACGCCCCAGTCCCCCATGCGTTTACCCTCGGCGAGTTGCTGTTGTTGCCAACCCAGCAGGGCTATGTCGATGTCGGCGCTGTCGTCAATGGTCTGAGCCAGAGAGAGTGCGTTGGCGGCAGCCCTTGCGGTGCTACCGGCCGTATGCGGGCGGGGTACGAAGGCAGCATCGCCGGTCAACAGCACACGGCCAAAAACCATTTGCGTGACTTTGAAATCGAGGATTGCCTGCACGAAAATGTCCTCGGTCTGGCGAATAAGCTCCCGGAACGCCGGGTTGGCAAGCTGTTCGCCCCTGTCACGGATGTAAGCTTCCTGCTCGGCAGCCAAAGCCCCTGGTGGAATCGAGTGGCTGCGCCGACGGCCATCGCGGTCGGTGAGTACGGTGTCAAGTTGCGGCCCTTGCGCGGCTTTCAAATACCAGAGCCAGTTGAACCGGCGCTCGCCGGGGGTAACCGAACCGTTCAGACCCGGCACCATGTACTCCAGCATCAACGACTCAGGGTCCTGCTGGAACACAAAGTCTTCAAAGATCTGCGCCTTGGCAAACTCGGGAAGGCGGCTTTCATCGACCAAACCGCGCCAGACCACATAGCCCGAATACGACGGTCCCACCCCCGGCAGCAGCAAGCTACGCACGGTTGAACCCGCGCCATCGGCACCAATCAATAAGTCTCCCTCGGCGCTGCTACCGTCTTCAAAAATCGCAGTCACTCGCTGCTCATTTTGAGTGAGATCAACCAGCTTCATGCCACGGTGATAGTGCTCCGCAGGAAACGCATCAAACAACGTGTTGTAAATCGTGTTCCAGGAGGTCTGGGTTTGCGGCATGTGCTGCTGATGCACAACGGTGCCCACCCGGTCGAGGTACAGGCGGTCATGGGAGCGTACACCCAGTGCTTTTGTCGGTTTGATACCGGTATAGCGCAGGTGCTGCAACACGTCCGGTTGTAAAACGATGCCACCGCCACGGCTGTCCATCGCCGCGGGTGAGCGCTCGAAAACCTCCACCTGCCAGCCGATGGCGCGCAACGCTGTTGCCGCGAACAAACCGCCCAGGGAACCGCCGATCACCAACGCTTTTGGAGCGGTTGAAACCTTCATTACGTTCTCCTCGTGTGTGACCGATGGCGCCGTAGTACTTGAGTCATCACTTCAATGGGCTGCGCGCCATTGATCACCTCGTCACCAATCTGGATGCTCGGCACCGACCGCACACCAGACGCTTTGGTCGCGGCTTCGAGCCCCAGCACTTCAGCAGTGCCTTCGCTGGAGTTAAGGAAGTCGAGGGTGTCTACTCGTTCCAGGCCGGTTTCGGCAGCAATATCGGCCAGCACGTTGAGGTCACCGATGTCCCGGCCCTCGCCGAAGTAGGCCTTGAAAATCGCTTTCACCAAGGAGGTCGCATCTTTGCCAGCTTGCTGTTGGCGCCATACCAGCCGATGCCCCGCCATGGTATTCGGCGTTTTCTCGGCCCGCGCATAGTCAAATGTCAGGCCGACAGCCTGGCCGGCGTAAGTGACCTGTGCGTCCATGGCCTGGCTGCGTGCCCAACTGCCAAACTTGGCTGAGCGATAGGCCTTGCGGTCCATGCCCTGCACAGGCATGTCCGGGTTCAATTGATAGGGCAGGAAGGTGATATGCCTGTCGGCTGAAAGGTCCGAAGCAGCAAGGGCGCGCTCCAATTTTTCCCCGCCGATCCAGCACCATGGGCAGATGAAGTCGTAAGTCACTTGAATATCGGAACTGACGCTAGTGGATACTTGCAGGTTCATGGCGGTCTCCGGGGTTAAATGTTTTCACACCCCCAAGATAGGCGCCGACGAGCCTTCAGAGAATCCGCCCGCTGCGCAACGTTGCGTTGCACAGAAAGCAACGGTCGGGAGATTAGACCCCAGGCAGGCTTTGAGGCTTGAGCAACTCGCTGAGGAAATCGATAAATGCGTTGACACGTTTCGAGCCTCGATGATTTGGCAGATACAAGGCAGAAATCGCCGAACTCGCGTTGTTCGGATTGACCACGAAAGACTCGAATAGAGCCGTTAAGTGGCCACTGCCAACGTCATCATTGACGAGCCAGTCGGGGAGCAGCGCCACCCCGCCATCTGCTACAGCAACTTCCCGCAACACCTCGGCGTTGTTGCTCTTGAAGCGCCCATCGACCGGCACTCGGGTTTCGTCGCGCCCCTTTATAAAGGTCCAGACCTGTTGCTGCGGACCATAACTGAAGCGCATGCACTCATGATGCAGGAGGTCCATGGGCTCTTCGGGGAATCCTCGATCATTCAGATACGCAGCACTGGCGACCACCCGACGCCGAAAATGACCGATCGGACGACTGACTACGCCGTCCATAGCCGCTGCCGAGCCCAGACGGATCGACAAATCAACGCGCTCGCCGAGCAGATCGACGATGTCGTCAGAAAGGGTCATGTCCAGTTCGAGTTTCGGGTAGCGGTCGAGAAGCGAGCCAATATGAGGGGCGATGAGGCGCCGCCCAAACGCCACCGGCACAGAAATACGCAGCTGTCCTGCGGGGGCTTCGCCACGGTCCGTGACCGATGCATCAGCGTCGGCCATGGCATCGAGAATCTCTCGAGCCTTCAGGTAATAGGCGGCTCCGGCATCGGACAGCGTGACTTGACGGGTTGATCGGTTCAGCAGTACAGCGCCGAGTTCTGCCTCAAGCCCGTCGATCATCCGCGTGACAGAAGATGTCGCCAGGCCTAGTTGTCGTGCTGCGGACGAAAAGCCCTTGGAATCCACCGCCTGGACGAACATCTTCAATGCGAGCAGCTTGTCCATACACACTCCTTTGAGTCTTTATTCTTGCTGAGCAGCTTCTGAACATGCCCACAACGATGAAACATTAAGAGACCACGATTTCCGGTTGAATCATCGGGCATGCGCCGGATCAATCGTGGTCTGTCCCACGTTTCGTTGTAAGCGTCGCCCTTGAGCATGTTATGTTTTAACTCATCGTTTTGGCCCGCGGAGATATTCCTCCAATGCAGAGTTCCCCTCCAGATGACTTACCCGTCTATCGCCTACTGACAGGCAAGGATGACGCTGCATTCTGTCGTCGTGTGTCCGAAGCACTTGCACTGGGATATCGCTTGTACGGATCGCCCGCCGCAACATTCAACGGTGAGCATGTTGTGGTCGCGCAGGCCATTATCTGGCCTCAAGGCGAATAAGCGCTGCAAGCTATCGGCTTGGTTTGCTCTGTTTCACCGGCCCAACTGTAGATCGCACCCGGTCGAACGCTTGTCGCCATTCGAATTGAGGCCATGCGCGAAAGTCTGGAGCGCATAGGACGGTTTGATCCCGCGCGTGCGCGAGAGCGCTTTCGCAATAGTTTTTCTGTCTCGCACACTCGCCACATAGATATTTTCGGTGAACGGGTTGGTTTTTTTGTAGCCAAGCCACACGCCAAGGAATTACTGCTCGATCACCTATATGTCAAACCGAGTGCGCAAGGAGAAGTAGATGAACAAGGCACCTCTGGAAACAGGCACTTTGCACCTTCTATGCGGCAAGATCGCGTCGGGTAAATCCACCCTTGCAAAACAGCTGTGCCGCTTGCACAACGCAACCTTGATTTCGGAGGACAGCTGGTTAGCCCTTCTCTATCCGGACGAGATCAAAACGGTGACTGACTACGTTTGTTACAGCAAGCGGCTGCGCGAAGCGATGGAACCTCACGTCATTGAATTATTGCGTTGCGGCGTTACGGTGGTATTGGATTTTCCGGTGAACACCATCGCGGACAGGCAACGGTTGCGCGACCTTTCAGAGAAGGCTGAAGCGGATCATCGCCTTCACTTTCTGGATGCCGATGATGCGACCTGTCTTACCCGATTGCGAGAGCGGAACGCGTCGGGCAATCACGCTTTCAATACGAGCGATGCGGATTTTGCTTTGATTACAAAGTATTTCGTAAGACCAACAGAGGATGAAGGGCTCCGTATCGTTTACAGCATATAGACATCGCGAAGCATTAAGAGGTAAGCCACGACTTCTGATTGGGTCATCGGGCATGCGCCGGATCAATCGTGGTCTGCCCCAGTTTTTTCAGTTTGCTACGCAACAGCGCGACGCGGTCTCGATTCTGCCCGGAGGGCGTAGGAGCTGACTTGTCTGCGAAAGGCCGGGGTCGCGTCCGACACGAAGGACCTTCCAGCGATATCGTGTCCAACCATTTTGCGACTGCTTCGGTCGGACGCGACCCCGGACCGATCGCAGACAAGTCAGCTCCTACAGGGGATCAGCGTCTGGTTGAAAATTGAATAAAATTTATTATTTTTTTTCAACGAGTTAAAGGTTGTTTGATGAGCAGGCTTGCCTGCGAAGACAATGGATCAGTCACAGATATTTCCGTAGACCGCACCGGCCTCTTCGCAGGCAAGGCTGCTCCCACAATTTTTGTGCCTGACACTGATCCACTGTGGGATCAGGAGGGGCGACACTCAATCCTGAGCAATCCGATTCTCAAGAACCTCAATCCCGGCGATTTCAATACGAACCGTATCTCCCGGTTTCAAAAAGCGCGGTGGCGTCCAACGAGAAGCGGCGGCTCTTTCGAAACCGCCGCGACTTTTACATACAGCGATCCGCGTGTGTTATTTCGGCGCGTATTGCATCTCGCCAGCGCCGAACGACCAGTCCTCGCGATTGACATCGACCAGGCTGATCCAGACATCGTTTTTGCTGATACCGGTTTTCTCGCTGATGCCTTCAGCGACGGCTTTGTAAAAGGCCTTTTTAACCTCAACGGTGCGTCCGCTATTCCACGTCACCTGGATGAACACAATTTTAGGGGTGTAGGTCACGCCTAGATAACCGGCTGCCGGGTACACCAACTCATCCGCCGCGTGCCGGTTGATGATCTGGAATTTGTCATGCTCCGGTACGTTGGCGATGCGGGTCATGGCGTCATAGATCACATCGCTGATGGCCCGAACGACTTCAGGCGACGTGTCTGCGGCTACATCAATTCTGGCTAATGGCATGGTGGGACCTTTCTAAAATAGAGGCAGGAAAAAGGGCTGCGTGGCACCCGACTAAAACTAGTCTCGACGATAATTTTCCACAAGCGCATAATTATTTAGTTAATTATGAGATTTACGCATGCTAATCGAAGACCTGAAGGCGTTCGTCGCAGTGATCGATCACAACTCCCTCACGCGAGCCGCCCAGGCGCTGTGCCTGACGCAATCGGCCATCTCGCGCAGGATTCAGCATCTTGAAGAATCCCTCGATGCCAATTTGTTTGACCGCACCAGCCGGCCGCCCAAAGCCACCGCGCTGGCGCATCGGATCTATCAACATGCGGTTGTGCTGCTGCGCGATGCCGAACACTTGCTGAACGTGCCACGTGAGGGCGCAGCCCCTACCGGGCCCTTCCGTTTGGGTTTTACCCAAGTTGTCGCGGATGCGGTGCTGTTCGACGTGGTGATGAAAATGAAGGCGGAATTTCCGGAACTGGAAGTGCAGCTGCATACCGATTGGAGTTCAGGCCTGCAACAACAGATTCACAACGGCAGTCTCGACGCTGCGACCTTGATGCTGGCCGCTCCCAGCAGACTGCCGGAGGGGTTTTCCGGTCGATTTATCACCACCCTTGAAGTGCTGGTGGTGCAAAGCAAACGCAAACCGCTGGTTAACAGTGACACCGACGTGGAGATACTCGCGAACCAGCCATGGATTCTGAACCCGGAGGGGTGTGGCTATCGGGCGGCGTTGGAAAGGGCGATAGAGAGCACGGGGAAAACCATTCGCCTGAGCGTCGACACCCATGGCACCGAGATGCAACTGCGCATGGTTGCTGCCGGCCTGGGTTTGGGATTGGTGCCTCGTAGTGTGCTAAGCCAAAGCAGTTCCTGGAACGAACTGACGGTGGTCAACGTCAACGACTTTTCCCTGAGCCTCGACATCTGGTTAGTGCACCCCAATCAGTTGGGCAACTTAAAACGCGCCACTGAAATCCTCGGCCAGACTGTTGCCGAAGGGTTTGAGAATCACGAAAAAGTTGCCCAGCGAACGTCGACTCCAGATGCTTCACTTGCAGGATTCACCCATGCGCCTTGATCAATTACCCACCACAGACGATCTCGCCAGCCTGATTGTCGCGCTGCAGCAGATCGCCCCTTTGCTCGATGCCATGCCTGGCGTGGTGTTTTTCATCAAGGATGTTCAGGCGCGTTATGTGTTGGCTAACCAGACCCTGGCCCAACGCTGCGGCCTGAAGGACAAGCACGAGCTGGTGGGACGCACGGCCGAGGAGGTGTTTCCCCCCAACCTGGGCCCCTTCTACACCGAACAGGACCTGCAGGTGTTGAGTGACGGCAGCCCGTTGAGCGACCAACTGGAGTTGCACCTTTACCCTGGGCGCCAGCCGGGCTGGTGTCTGACCCACAAGTTGGCGGTGCGCGACCGCGAGGGTGAAATCATCGGCATGGCGGGCATCTCCCATGACCTGCAAGCAGCGCAATCGACCCATCCCGCCTACCAGAAGCTGGCCGCCGTGGATGCGCATATTCGCGCGCACTACGACCGGCCGATCAGTCTTGCGGACCTGACGGCTATCGCCGATATGTCCGTTGCGCAGCTGGAGCGCCAATGCAAACGGATCTTTCAGCTCACCCCGCGACAGATGATTCACAAGGCCCGTCTCGGTGCCGCCTCGCAGCTGCTAACGGGTGAGCTGGCGATCACGGACATCGCGTTACGCTGCGGCTATACCGACCACAGCGCCTTCAGTCGGCAGTTCAAGGCACTCACGGGTCTGTCTCCGAGCCAATACCGTCAAGCCAGCCTCTGAACGCTGTGCTGATTTCGTCATCCAGACCCACGAAATCCTTCAAGCCGTTTTCCCGCTGACGCGCCACTCTTGCATAGGCATTTCCTGTGCAGGTGTAGGCATCCATGAAACGTATCCGTGTCATCGACTCACACACCGGCGGCGAGCCAACTCGACTGGTCATCGACGGCTTCCCCGACTTGGGCAGCGGCAGCATGGCCGAGCGTCGGCAGGTGCTGGCCGAGCAATTCGACGACTGGCGCGCCACGACGATGCTCGAACCTCGGGGCAACGATGTGCTGGTCGGGGCGCTGCTTTGCCCACCCGTGGACCCCGGCGCCTGCGCCGGTGTGATTTTTTTCAACAACACTGGTTATCTGGGGATGTGCAGCCACGGCACCATTGGCCTGATCATTTCCCTCGCCCACCTGGGTCGTATCGAACCGGGACTGCACCGGATCGAGACACCGGTCGGCATGGTGGAAGCCACCTTGCATGACGATCGCTCGGTCAGCGTGCGCAACGTCCCGGCTTACCGCTACCGCAAGGCGGTGCGCGTCAAGGTACCCGGGCATGCCCCGATCAGCGGGGACATCGCTTGGGGCGGCAACTGGTTCTTCCTGATCGCCGATCATGGGCTGGAGGTGTCCAACGACAATCTGGAAGCGCTGACCGCCTATTCCTGGGCCGTACGTCAGGCGTTGGAAGATCAGGGCATCAGCGGAGAACACGGCGCTGTCATCGACCATATCGAACTGTTTGCCGAGGACAGCCAGGCCGATAGCCGCAACTTCGTCCTGTGTCCCGGCAAAGCCTATGACCGTTCGCCCTGTGGCACCGGCACCAGTGCCAAGCTCGCGTGCCTGGCCGCCGACGGCAAGCTGCAACCGGGTGAAGTCTGGCGTCAGGCCAGCGTCATCGGCAGTCAGTTCGAAGGCAGCTACCAATGGCAGACGGAGGGTGAGCCGCAGATCATTCCCACCATTCGGGGTCGCGCGCATATCAGCGCCGAAGCCACGTTGCTACTGGAGGACGACGACCCCTTCGCCTGGGGCATCCGCCCGTGAATGGGCGCTGCCAACGCCGCGTGACGTACGAAACACCATGAAATCCATCAGGAGGCATCATGAGCAGAACAGTCAATTGGAGCGGTGTATTTCCCGCCGTTACGACCCAATTCCGCAGTGACTTCAGCATCGATTTTGAAGCCACCCATACAGTCATTCAGAACCTGGTACGCGACGGCGTTTCCGGCCTGATCATCTGCGGCACCGTAGGTGAAAACACCTCCCTGAGCACCGAGGAAAAAATCAGCCTGGTGGAAGTTGCCAAAGACGCATCGGCCGGTCGCGTACCGGTGTTGTCCGGTATCGCTGAGTTCACCAGCGCCAATGCCACCAAGGTGGCGAAGGAAGTCCAGCGCGTCGGTGCCGACGGCATCATGCTCATGCCTGCGCTGGTCTACTCGTCCAAGCCGTTCGAGGCGGCCGCGCACTTTCGCAGTGTGGCTACGAGCATCGACCTGCCGGTGATGGTCTACAACAATCCACCGATCTATAAGAACGACGTTACCCCGGACATCCTGATTTCCCTGGCCGACTGCGAAAACATCGTCTGCTTCAAGGATTCCTCTGGCGACACCCGCCGCTTCATCGACGTGCGCAACCAGGTGGGTGACCGCTTTGTGTTGTTTGCCGGGCTCGACGACGTGGTGCTCGAAAGCATTGCAGTCGGCGCTGTAGGCTGGGTCTCAGGGATGTCCAACGCCTTCCCGAAAGAAGGTGAGACGCTGTTCCGCCTGGCACGTGATGGTCGTTTCAAGGACGCCCTCCCGCTGTATGAGTGGTTCATGCCGCTGCTGCACCTCGATGCCCGTCCCGACCTGGTGCAGTGCATCAAGCTGTGCGAAGAACTGGCCGGCCGTGGTAGCTCGATCACCCGTCCGCCGCGCCTTGCCTTGCCAGACATCGATCGCGAGTTCGTCGAAGCGCTGATGAGCAAAGCCCTGGCCAACCGCCCAACACTGCCGGAGGTGGGGTTGTAAAGCCCCACAGATTGAGGCCAAGCACAAATCCTCCCGTAGGAGCTGCCGAAGGCTGCGATCGGCCGGGAACCGGTCGTCGTGTTTGATCTTCATGAAGGTCCTTCGGACCTTATCGCAGCCTTCGGCAGCTCCTACAGGGGATAAGCGCTCGGCTGAAAATTTCATAAAATTTATGCTTTTTTCAATGAGCTATTGCTTGTTTGATTGGAGCAGGCCTCACACTCGCATCGGCAAGAATCATCTCAGCCGCCTTCTCGGCAATCATCAGCGTCGGCGAGCAGGTGTTGCCCGAGGTAATGGTCGGCATGATCGACGCATCCACCACGCGCAAGCCGGCAATCCCCCGCACCCGCAGACGCTCATCGACGACGGCATCGCTGCCCTGCCCCATTTTGCAGGTGCCGACCGGATGGAAAATCGTCGTGCCGATGCTACGGGCGGCCTGACGCAACTCATCTTCGCTTTGCAGGCTCGCGCCGGGCAGATATTCCACGGGCTGAAAACTCGCCAAAGCCGGTGCAGCGACAACGCGCCGGGTCAGGCGTATCGCGTCGGCAGCCACTTTGAGGTCGGCGTCGTGGCTCAAATAATTCGGACGAATCGAGGGTGCCTCGTCCATGAGTGCAGAGCGAATTTCAACCGTGCCGCGACTCTGTGGACGCAGATCGCAGACCGACGCGGTGAACGCGGGAAACGAGTGCAGCGGTTCGCCGAAGCGCTCCAGCGACAAGGGTTGTACATGGTATTCAAGGTTGGCCGAGCGCTGTTCGGGGCCCGAGCGAGCGAAAGCGCCCAATTGGCTCGGCGCCATTGCCAGCGGGCCGCTGCGATTGATCGCGTAGCGCAGGCCCATGTTCATCTTGCCCCAGAGGCTGCCGACCATCTGGTTCAGCGTTTGACCATTGCTGATTTTATAGATCAACCGCAGTTGCAGGTGATCCTGCAGATTGCTCCCCACGCCTGGCAACTCATGGCGCACGCCGATGCCCAGCTTCTCAAGCAAGGGTCGCGGGCCTATACCGGAGCGCTGCAGCAGCGTCGGCGAACCGATGGCGCCGCAACACAGGATGATCTCCCGGCGAGCGCGCACGCGCTGCTCCTGCTGCTCGACACGCGCAACGACGGCACTCGCGCGGCCGTTTTCCAATTCAATGCGCGACACCTCCGCGCTCGTCAAAACCGTCAGGTTCTTGCGCTGCGCGACAGGTCGTAAAAATGCCTTGGAGGCATTCCAGCGCACCCCGCGCCGCTGGTTGACCTGGAAGTAGCTGCAACCTTCATTGTCGCCGCCGTTGAAATCCGCGGTGGACTCGATGCCGGTCTGCGCCGCGGCCTGGCGAAAGGCATCAAGAATGTCCCACGACAGCCGCTGCTGTTCCACCCGCCATTCACCGCTCGCGCCATGCACGTCAGAATCACCGGCGTAGTGATTTTCCGAACGTTTGAATTGGGGTAATACGTCTTGCCAGCCCCAACCGGCATTGCCTTGAGCGGCCCAGCCATCGTAATCACTGGCCTGGCCGCGCATATAAATCATGCCGTTGATCGACGAGCAGCCGCCCAGCACTTTGCCCCGAGGGTAGTTGAGCGAGCGACCGTTCAGACCAGGCTCGGCTTCGGTTTTGAAGCACCAGTCGGTACGTGGATTGCCGATGCAATAGAGATAGCCAACCGGGATATGAATCCAGGGGTAGTTGTCCTGCCCGCCGGCTTCAAGCAACAGCACACGATGTGCGGGGTTTTGCGAAAGCCGATTGGCCAGCAAACAGCCGGCGGGCCCGGCGCCGACAATCACATAGTCGTAGAGCACACTCGTCGATTGCATGCTGCCCTCGTTGGTCTTTTTGTTGTTATCCGAGGCCAAGCTATAAGTGTTTTTCGAACAAAAAGAAAGGCCGCTGCAAGATCCCTTGCAGCGGCCTTTTTATCGAGGCTTTTTACGCCTGACGACGATCAGGCAGACTTGCGACGATAGTCACGGTAGTTAGGCATCCAGAAGTTTCGTTCGATAGCGGTGAGCAGCATTTCGTCCGAGGTTTCCAGCGCCATGCCGTCTGCCTGAGCCTGCCTGGCCACGGCGAAGGCAATTTTCTTGCTGACGACCTGGATATCCTTGAGCGGCGGCAGCACCGCATCGCCCAGACCGGTGACCATTGGCGAACATTCCGCCAATGCGTTGGACGCGGCCATCAGCATCTTATCGGTGATTCTTGTGGCTTTGCTGGCGATGACGCCCAAGCCAATTCCCGGGAAAATATAAGAGTTGTTGCACTGGGCGATATGGACCGTGCGACCGTTGATCTCTACCGGTGCGAACGGACTGCCGGTGGCAACCAACGCATTGCCATCGGTCCAGCGCAAAATTTCTTCTGGCGTGGCTTCGACCTTCGAGGTTGGATTCGACATTGGCATCACCAACGGCTTGGCGCAATGCTTGTGCATCTCGCGGATAACCTGCTCGGTAAACAGGCCACGTTGCCCGGAAACACCAATCATGACGGTGGCGTTGGCATGGGTGACGACATCCAGCAGTTGCGGGAATGTCTCAGTACTCCAACCGGCTACATCGCTGTTTTTTTGCGCCAGACGTTGCTGGAAGTCCAGCAGACCGTCCATGTTCTCGGTCAGCAAGCCATGGCGGTCGACCATGAAGATGCGCTTACGCGCTTCGCTGTCGCTCAGCCCTTCAATCTTCATCGCCGCGATGATGTGCTCGGCGATGCCACAGCCCGCAGAACCGGCACCGACAAACACCACCACTTGCTCGCCAAGCGTCTGATCCTTGGCCTTGCAAGCGGCAAGCAACGTGCCCACCGCGACCGAAGCGGTACCCTGGATATCGTCGTTGAAGCAGCACAACTCGTCCCGGTACTTCTCCAGCAAAGGCATCGCATTGGACTGAGCGAAGTCTTCGAACTGCAGTAGCACTTCAGGCCAACGACGCTGTACGGCGTCGATGAACAGGGCGACGAATTCTTCGTACTCCTTGCCTGTTACACGCTCATGACGCCAGCCCATGTACATAGGGTCATCGAGCAATTCGCGGTTGTTGGTACCGACGTCGAGCACGATCGGCAGAGTGTAGGCCGGGCTGATCCCGCCGCACGCGGTGTAGAGGGACAATTTACCGATCGGAATACCCATGCCGCCGATGCCCTGGTCACCCAGCCCCAGGATGCGTTCGCTATCGGTGACCACGATGATCTTGATTTGGTCCTTGGTCGCACTGCGCAGAATGTCGTCGATACGATCGCGTTCCGGATACGAAATAAACAATCCGCGATGGGTGCGATAGATTTTCGAGAATTCCTGGCAAGCCTGACCAACCGTGGGGGTGTAGATGATCGGCAGCATTTCGTCGAGGTGCGAATCGAGCAGACGGAAGAACAACGTCTCGTTGTTGTCCTGAATCGAGCGCAGGTAGATGTGTTTGTCGAGATCGCTGGCGCATTGCTTGTACTGGCTAAAGACCCGCTCCACTTGCTCTTCGATCGTTTCCACGTTCTGTGGCAGCAACCCGATCAGGTTGAACTCGACCCTTTCCTGCGGCGTGAAGGCGCTGCCCTTGTTCAGCAGGGGCATCTCCAGCAGCGAAGGGCCAGCGTAAGAAATATATAAAGGACGCGAGGTTTTGGTCATTTTCAGTGATCGCCTTTTTCGTTTTACTCTGAAATTTCGAGATGAAACCGAGGCGGGCAGCCGGAACTTGTTGTTGTAATCGACAGTTCTCTATTCAGGCCCGTCCCAGCGACCTCGACGAGCGAGATCGCGTTGCTATCTTACTCGCGCTGAGGCCCAAAGCGGCACCTGTCGTTCATCGTACGACTGGAATACGACTAATGTGTGGCTGGGGGTGGTGAAATCTGGAGTGACAACGGCGAATCATTTAGCAATTCAGCGCTGGAATCCATCGCCTCCAGATCCACACCTGTCGCGTCAGGCAAGCAGAGCGCGGCGAGGAAGCCGATCAGATACGAGCCAATGGCGAACGAGCCCATGGCGATTCCGAGGTCCATGTGGCCGGAGGCGAAACCGACGGCCGCCGGCATGATCGAGCCGAATCCACGTCCAAAACTGGTGCAGAAACCGGCGCCGTTTGCACGAATACGGGTGGGGTACAGCTCTGAAAACGCCAGCGGCAGGCCGGACGCCAGACCACCTTGGAACGCCCCCAACAAAAGCCCGAGACCGAGAAGGATCGACAGGTCGATGTGGGCGAACATATAGATCGAAACGACGATTGCTTGAGAGACGAGAAACAGCATGAAGGTCTTGCCACGTCCAATCTTGTCGCTGATCAAACCGTAAACAAAAGGCCCCAACAGCGAACCTGCAATGTTCACCGCCAAATAACCTGAGGTCGAGGCAATCGGCAGGCCCAGGGTCATGCGCATGTAGGTCGGCAACCAGGTGATCATGATGTAGGCCCCGCCAAAAATACCACTCGCCAAGACAGTGCTGATCAGCGTCACGCGGCGATGCTCCGCGGTGAAAATACTACGGATATCTATTTTTCTGGATTGGCTGCTGACCTTGGTGAACGCTTCGGACTCTGGCACCAGGCGACGGATGAACCAGACCAGCAGCGCCGGCAACAGACCGATAGCGAAGAAGGCGCGCCACGCGATGTCTTCAGGCAGAAAGTAGAAAACCACCGGCATCGCCGCCAGAGAGATGGCATAGCCTACGGCGTAACCGCTTTGCACTGACGCCGCGACACGGCCGCGCAACGCGGGTTTGATCGCTTCGCTGATCAAGACGGCGCCCACCACCGCTTCACCGCCGTAGCCCACACCCTGCAGAAACCGCACCGGCAGGAAGGCCCAGAAGCTGCTGCAAAAAGCAGCCATGAAGGTAAAGGTCGCGACCCACAAGACCGTACCTTGCATCACCTTGATCCGGCCATAGCGGTCGGCCAGCATTCCGGCACCCCAGCCGCCCACAGCGCTGCCGATCAACGCCACCGAACCGAGCATGCCTGCATCGGATTTGCTCAGACTCAACACCGTTAGCAGTACGGGCATCATCAGTGCGTAAATGGTCGAGTCCATGGAGTCGAGGGTGAAACCACCGAAGCACGCCCAATAGGTACGCTTCTCTTTCGGTGTCAAATCCGAATACCAGCCTAATCGCATACATCACCTGTGTTGTTTTTATAGGGTATGAATCTTCAGCTCATCCTAACTGTCACAGGCGATTCGCTCGGCTCGAAAAACTTAACGACGTATCGTTTTTATTTATATCCATCCGTTGAAGATCTAGCCGATTCGTCGCGCATCAATCGGCTAGCGGGCCCGTCCATACGGACCGAGGTATGCAAACCTGACCATCGAATAACAGCCTCGCGGTTCGCAGCAGCCCGCAACGGGTGACGGACCCGTTCTCTATGGTCAAGGCGACGGTGAACTCGCCGATGGGATGCTCCACCGATAATTGGACAGGCTGACTCGACGGCAGACGCACCAGCCCGTGGGCGACAGAACCTTTGATCAGGCACGCAGACGCCACGCTCACCGCCGCGAAGACGCCGATGGAAGCATGGCAACGATGAGGAATGAAGGTGCGACTGCTGATCGCGCCGTCGGCAACCGGTTCGGCGATCAGGCACATTTTCGGCACGCTGCGATGGGTAACGTCGCCCAGGTTCATCAAGGGGCCTGCCTGCAGACGAATGGATTCGATCGAGGCCTTGAGCTCCTCGTCCGCCTCCAATTGCTCGCGCCGCTCATACCCCGTAAGGCCCAAGTCCACCGCACGTATCAGGACCACGGGCATGCCGTTGTCGATGCAGGTCACGTCAATCCCATCGAAGCGATCCAGTGTATGACCTGTGGGCAACAAAGCCCCGCAACTGGAGCCGGCAATGTCGTCGAACTCCACCACGATCGGCGCGGCGCTACCGGGTACTCCGTCGATATGAGCCTGACCGTCATAACGGACTTCACCGCCGGGAGTCTGGACGACAGCCGTGGCGGTTTGCCGGGTGTTTTCCATATAGATCCGGACACGGGTGACGTCGCCTGTCGCCCTGACCAGCCCCCGTTCCAAAGCAAAAGGGCCGACGCCTGCCAGGATATTGCCGCAATTCTGACCGTAGTCGACCCGAGGCAGATCCACGCCAACCTGGGCGAACAAATAATCGACATCGACACCCGGACGCACCGAACGACCGATGATTGCGACCTTGCTGGTCAGGCTGTCAGCGCCGCCCAAGCCATCAATTTGCCGAGCGTCAGGCGACCCCATGGCGGCCAGCAACACCTGATCGAGCAGCCCCCGCTCCGAGGGCAAATCCTCCCTCAGGAAATACGCACCTTTGGACGTACCACCGCGCATCATCAGGCAAGGAATGCGGGTCTGAGTCATGTTCAGTCTTCCAGTTGATCGAGGCTCTCAAGGTATATCAGGCCCTTCTCCGCCAAGCGAGGACGCATGTTGTAGATGTCCAGGCCCAACTCGCCATTAGCCAGTCGCACACGCTTCTGCTCCTCCAGTTCGGCGCGTTTACGGCTGCTGGCGATAACGGCCGGCAACTCCTGACGACGAACAATCACCACGCCGTCGTCGTCAGCCAACACTACGTCGCCGGGATTGACCAACTGACCGGCACACACCACGGGAATATTGACCGAGCCCAGGGTCTCTTTGATGGTGCCTTGGGCATGAACAGCCTTGGACCAGACCGAGAACCCCATCTCACGCAGGGTTTTGCTGTCACGAACCCCGGCATCGAGCACCAGCCCGTGTACGCCCCGGGCCTGCAATGAAGTGGCGAGCAAGTCGCCGAAATAGCCGTCACTGCACGGCGAACTGGGCGCGACCACCAGGATATCGCCGGGCTGACACTGCTCCACCGCCACATGAAACATCCAGTTATCGCCGGGAGCGACCAACACCGTGATCGCCGTCCCGCTGATGCAGCGGTCTTGCTGGATCGGACGAATGAAGGGCGCCAGCAGACCTTTTCGGCCTTGGGCTTCATGAACGGTGGCGACGCCGTAGCGCTGCAGTTCGTCGATCAAGTCTGCGTCAGCCCGGGGAATGTTGCGGACTACTACGCCGGTTCTTCCTACAGCGCTCATCCCAGATTCTCCGTCACCCGAGGGAAGATGCTCTGATAGCCCTCGGCGTAAATAATGTTCTTGCTCGACGTGATACCGATATTGCGTTTGGCCTGCACGCCGCGCTGCAGAGCAACGCGTGTGTAGTACTCCCAAAGGTGCTCCTGGCCCGCCATGCACTGGATGGCCGCGTATTTCTTGTCCCAGACATCGGTGATGTCCAGCAACACGTCTGGCTTCCAGTCGCACTGCTCGGGCTGATGCGGTTCAAAGCTATACACAGGCGGCGCGCCGACGATTTTCTCGCCCGGCTTGTAACCTTCGGCCTGAGCGATAATCCGCGCTTCCTGGGTCAGCTGCATCGCCAGCGGATGGTCATAGTTGTAGGGATCTTTCAGGGAGTGGCTGAGGACGAACTCCGGCTTAATCCTGCGAAAAACATCGGCCAGACGGAACAAGGTTTCCTTGTCCGCACGCATCGGGTAATCGCCGATATCAAAAAACTCGATCGTCGCGCCGAGGATATCAGCGGCGGCCTGAGCTTCTTCACGACGAGCGGCTTTGACCTTGTCTTCGTTCATTTCACCCTTGCGCCAAAGCTTGGCCGACTCGCCCCGCTCACCGAACGAAAGGCAGACGATATGCACCCCGTAACCTTGACTGGCGTGCAATGCAATTGAACCTCCTGCACGCCAAACGAAGTCGGCGGAGTGGGCACTCACGACGAGGGCGGTTTTTGCAATAGTGGTAGTCATGCTGGATCGGACTCGCTCTTTTATTTAAATCGATGCTGGCATGGATGCCCTTGAGCGAGTAATGCGTTCAATTGCTGCTGGTATACTTTTTATTTATCGGCGCTTGATCAACGGCCGTCAGCCTGCGCACGAGAGAAGTTGAATGTCATCGTCTGAATTGCCTAATCTGATGCAGATCCGCGCCTTCGTTCGGGTGGCTGAGCATGGCAGTGTCTCCAAAGCATCCGACGTGTTGCTGCGCGCTCAATCAGTGGTGACCCGTTCCATTCGCGACCTTGAATTGCGTCTGAATAACCCTCTGTTCGAGCGGCACGCCAGCGGCATGTTGTTAACGCCTTACGGTAAATGCATCCTGGCCAGAGCCCGGCGCGTCCTGGTGGAGCTGGAAGGCATCCCTGCCCTGCTTGGACATCCGTCGCACCCTTTTCACGAGCCGCTGTATCTGCTGAATACCCGGCGCCTGGAAGTTTTCGTAAAACTCTGCGAAACCCAGCACATGCAGACAGTCGCCAATGCCTTCCAACTGACTCAACCCGCAATCAGTGCGGCGCTGAAGGTACTGGAGGGCGGCACCGGAAAAGTACTGTTCGAACGCACCGCGCGTGGATTGATACCCACCCGCGCCAGCAACGAAATCCTCTATCCGATTCGTCGGGCACTGAATGAACTGCGCCATCTGGATGCCGATATCGCTGCACTCAAGGGATCGCTGCAAGGCGTCGTCCGGGTGGGCGCGCTGCCGCTGGGGCGCACCCGTATATTGCCCGAGGCGATCGTACGCTTGCTGGCAGAGCATCCCGGCGTGCAGGTCTCGACCAATGAAAGCCCGTTCAACCTGCTGGCTCTGGAACTGCGCGCCGGGGACATCGACTTTGTATTTGGCGCACTGCGTCCAGCCGACTACGCCAGCGACCTGCATGGCGAAGCCTTGATGACCGAGGAGATGGTGATTCTGGTGCGGCGTGGCCATCCCCTGCTGGGTCAGGAGGTGACGACTCAGGACCTTATCCAGGCCCGCTGGGTTCTACCCCGCGCCAACAGCCCTGCGCGGATTCTGCTGGATGCACATTTCAACCAATTAGGCAGTGAACCGCCAATACCCATGGTGGAAACCGGTGACCTGGCGATCATCCGTGGATTACTCATGCGCTCGGACATGTTGGCGGTGGTATCTGAACACCAACTGGAATACGAAATTGCCTCGGGGGAATTTCAGCAATTGCCGGTGCCGCTGGGCGACACGGGTCGGCCGATAGGGTTGATCTACCGTACTAATGGCCTGCACTCGCCGACAGCCGAGGCGCTGATTGAGCATATTCGGACGGTTATCGGGTGATGGGGCAACCTCAGGTCACCCTGCAGAAACGAAAAAGCCCCCGTCATCTCACGATGATGGGGGCTTTTCGTTATTCAATAATGGCGGAGAGATAGGGACTCACCATACATTACCGCCAACCCCTTTAACCACGTAGATACGGGGCTTTCAGCTCGAATAGTAGTACAATTGAGTAGTACAATTCATTGTATCACTCGCATCTTACCGTGGCGTGCCAATGGCTGACAATTTAATACAAAAGAAAGGCGAATCCACTTGGTACGTCCGGCTGGCAGTCCCTGCTGACGTGCGAAAAGCCATGGGCGGAAAGGCCGTTTTGATCCAGTCGCTGAAAACTGGCTTACGACATGAGGCAATGGAACGTCGCCTGAGGGTACTCGCTGACTGGAGAGCTCAGATTGCTGCTGCAAGAACAGGTAAGCCACTCCCAGATGGCTGGCAGGAGGACGTTATCTCCGCCATTGAAGGTGTTGAGACACTGGTTCAGAGCCATAAAAGAGGGCTGATTGGGGAATCGGTCCCGCCGCTACCGGCCATCAATCCTGAAATCGAGGCAAGGATGCGAGGCAACCCACGATTCGTCGCAGCCTTTGAGGCGTTTGCTAAGGAACGGCTGAACGATGGTTTTGAGGGAAAACTCAAGCTCTATGACGAACTCAGCCAAGGGCTGACGTCGATAATCCCGAAACTCCTCGCCAGTCGCCACAACCTCTCGGCCAGCCAGCAACAGGAAGTCAGCGCTGTAGTTACTGATCCCAAGGGGTACAGACAGAAATCTCCAATTACCACTGCCCGTCTGGAGACATTCAGGACTTACCGGGTGGGCAGACTCGTTGCCCCGAAGACCATTGACCAGCAAGAATCGAAGCTCGATAAACTTTCCAAGTATCTCACCAGCAACGGCCTTGTCCTTGACTACGACGCAGTGTCGTCTTGGCTGGACTCGCTCAAACTGAGTAGCAAAACCCTCACCCAGTATCTTCTGGCCGGGAGCCAGTTTTGGAAATGGGCAACGAAGCATGACGCCCGTTGGCGGCAGGACTTCAAAGACAAGGTTAATCCGTTTGAGAACCACGATCTGCCTCAAACGAAGGGCAAGGCTAAGAACGACGCACAACGGAAAGATTTCACGCTTGAAGAGATTGCCAAGCTCCACTCCGCTGCACTTGCAGAAGATCACACTGTATTGGCGGACTTGATTCTGTTGGGTACGTACACGGGTGCCCGCATTGAAGAGATCTGCCAGCTACGGACTGAAAACGTGATCACCGTCGATGGTGTCCAAAGTCTCGATATCGTGGACTCGAAAACCACCGCAGGTATCAGACAAGTACCAACACACCCTGCCCTCGCTAGTCTCGTGAACCGACTCAAGGCCGAGTCTAAAGATGGCTACCTTGTGTCTACTGCCAGCGACAATAAGTACGGCATACGGTCAGACGCACTTTCCAAAGCATTTGGCAGACTCAAGACCACACAGGGTTTCGGACCGCTGCACGTATTCCACAGCATCCGAAAAACCGTTATCACGCAGCTTGTCCGGGCTGACGTACCGGGTACGCTGATTGCTGAACTGGTAGGCCATGAGACTGGGACG
The DNA here is from genome assembly GCF_056680425.1 of Pseudomonas sp. ASL3. Taxonomy (NCBI): domain Bacteria; kingdom Pseudomonadati; phylum Pseudomonadota; class Gammaproteobacteria; order Pseudomonadales; family Pseudomonadaceae; genus Pseudomonas; species Pseudomonas sp. ASL3. The sequence continues at coordinate 3,933,367 of NZ_CM155281.1, forward strand.
GTGACGTTCGACGTGTACAGCAAAGGGGCGAGCGCCCAACAGAAGTTCGACGCGATTTCGAAGTTTCCCCTATTGAATCTGTCGGCTTAATCGCCAGCGTCGTGTTCGCAATTAATCAAAGCTGGTTTACAGCGAACTGTTCTGATTACCCGTCAATGACGGAGCTAGTCTTAGCTGATCACCAAGGAGGCTGACTGTCATGAACGACGATAAAGCGTACCAACTGAAACAAGCACTGGTCATTGTCCTATCCACCGCTGCAAGCATGGGTGTTGATCTCGACTCTTTATGTCAGGAAGCAAGCAACGCCCTGACTGCCGATGATCGCCCTAACTGGGTGGATGACTCACAGGCTCAGGGGTCCATTGAGCAGATTGATCGGTGCAAAGACTTGGCAATTGGCTTTTGAGCGTTATCCCATAGCCGCCCATCGTCCTGCCCTTGAGCGAATCCCACCTCCAGACGTACTGTATATGCATACAGGCCTCTGACTGAATGGTGGGTGTGGCAATGGAAAACGATTTGATTGACGATGATGGGTTTGGCGAGCTAGGCATTCCTAGCCCTCTGGAAATGTTCCGGCAGCAAACCCACCTCTTGATCGGTGAGGTGAACGACCTTGAGCGGGAGTTGCGACAGGCTCGGTTGAACATGTCGAAGGTGATCACCATGCACTCAGACGCCACCAAGGAAAGGGACGGGCTGAAGCTGGAACTGGATCGGGTGCGGTGGCAACTGTCAGACGCCAACCTTGAGCTGAGCAGGGTCGCCACATCGAAGCTGAACGCCTACGCTGGCGCTCACAACTACGGGAACAGTGATTAGTCCCAGGACGAACGAGTGATGTGATGGCGGTGGGCCACAACCGCCGGTAATATGGCCGGCTCACTCAGAGGGGTACAGCATGAAGAAAATGATTGCAGCAGTATTGTCCCTAATAAGCCTGTCTGGTACTGCTGCTGATTACAGTGTGCCGGAAGAACATTGGAAATTCATGGAAGGGTACAAATACGAGTATCCAAACTGTTCAGTGGCATGGAGTGGTAGAACGGCCACATTCCTCACCAGTGGTAACGGGTGCGATAATATTAGCTCTGGGAAAATGGAAGCGGACGCCCTTAGGTCGATTGATTACGTCAAGAAGAACAGCAGCGCCTCCAATTTCCTTGACTATTACACTCTGATTGAGCAGGCAAATCGGCAGTATAGCGTATATGAAGCTAACCAAGATGCTCAGATTATATGGGCATCGGGCTGTTCAGATTTCAAGAATGGTCTGAATGATGGAGACTTCAGCAAGTGGTACAATATGCAAATTACCGTTGATAAGTATTCCAAAATTAAGAGGGTTTCCGTAGTCAAGTTGTACGCGGATGGTTGGGGAACAGCACGCCTAATGAACGGCGTTATCAATTGTAATGATTTTGCTCCATATCGTGCGAAAGACTACGTGTCTGGTGTCGACATCAGGAATGGGCACTGAAGCACAAAGCCAGCCACGTAGCAGAGAAGCCGGGCGAAGAGATCGCAGCAAAATATTTTGCCACGGTAAGGCGCTCATCAGGGCGCGAGAATGGATCACCTCCCAAATTTTCGGGAGGTAATATCTGGTCACGAAACCAGTCCCGCCGCCCAGGAACAGACTGCGCGTAATCGGCGATCAAACTGTCTGGTCTGAAAAGTAATCTGGGGCACTTGTGCACGGAACACTCGGTTCTCAAAGATGGGATGAGTGAAATCCGCTGGCCCTCAGTGTAAGACTAAGCAAATACAAAGTAATCTGAGAGGCTGTATGAGGCGCCCAGAGCATCGATAGCGTGCAGCAACCTTTTATGCCACACATATCCTTTCAATCAGCCCTATGCGTCACTACAGGCCGTCTCAGCACTCTTCGCCACTCGTTGCACTGTAGAGGCAGCGCAGCCAACAGTCGTCGCAGTCTTACGAAGAGACATACCACTGGCAAGGCAGTGTTTGATACGAGCGTGAAGTACCTCATCGGTCTTACGTCCCTTATACACGCCATTGTCCTTGGCCTTCTCAATGCCCTGTTCCTGACGGCGTCGACGATCCTCATAGTCTTTACGAGCGACAGCAGCCAGCATATCTAACAGCATGGCATTGATCGCACCAAGCATACGGCCAGTGAAGTCGTCACCAGCGATGGCGGGCTTCATAGCGGTATGGCTGGTGGGCAGGTCCAGCGCTACGACCAACACACCTCTGGCCTGTAGCTGGGCACGAAGCTTCAGCCAATCGGATTCATTCAGGCGAGCCAGACGGTCCACCTGTTCAACCAAGAGAATGTCGCCCGGCTCGCAATCATCCAGCAGGCGGAACAGCTCTGGACGCTGAAGCTTGGCGCCGGACTCGTTCTCTACGTACCACGATGCCACCCGTTGACCATGCTCGGTAGCGAAAGCCTTCAACTGGTCTTTTGCACGGGTTGCGTCCTGCTCTGTGGTCGATGCTCTCAAATAGCCCCGGATGTACATTGCCAATCCCTCTGTACCGTTTTGGATGTACTCATGATAGGTGTGCTGGTTAGGGTTAGTAAAGCTGTATTTTCGGTACAGCCTAGGAGGCCGATAGACGGTACTCTCTGGGGTATACCCATATCGGTATGGAAATTCATCCTTCTGCGGCGCCAGACTTGTTTACTTCTTTGATAGTGGATTTAAGAGTGCGGACAGGCAGCGGAGTCGATAATCACCGGACGGCATGATCTGCACATCCAAGAAATGGCGCTCGCCAAAAGAGGTGCTTTCCAGCGCCACGACATAACCGCAACGGATCAGCTCATCCATCAAGGCGACATCCCCAGTTTTTGTAACAGTCACGGCTCCCGCTGAAATCTTCTTCAGCAGCGCGTAATGACGCTTTTCTTGATCGTCCACGCTAGGTGCCTCTCTCAAGTTTTCCAAGAACATCGTTGCCTAGCGTGTCGGATGACCCTGACCGAGAAAAGAAAGTTCCGCGTAATCAGAGTCGAGACGAAGGAGCGCTCTACTCTGGATGTTTACTGTCGTATGGAGGTTGACATCGGCTCAGGGTGGTGGGCTGCTCACGTCTTGCACGAAATCGAGTCTGGAGGGTGAAACCTGCCAATCTGGTGCTGAAACGTACTGTTCAACGCTCCTACAGCGTTAAGCTTGGCAGAATTCACCATAACCCCCTGTAAATACTGGGCTTTGACGGTGTGTGCGGCGCCGGGGCCAAGTTGAACGAGTGATGGGCCTAATGGTTTACCTGAGTTAATACGGGGATATCCGTATGTTTCCGTGGGCACTGTCTAGATTGGCTGCCATCATGGATAATGGCCACAATCACTACTATAAGAACGGGAACGATGGGTATGAACGGATGGCAACGACTACGGGTTGTTTTGAGTGTATTGCTTGCATTGGTAATCGCCGCATTCAAAGTTCAATCATTCCCAACACAGCAACAGGCTGACTATGAACTAAAACAGAGCACTCAGAACTGGAGGGTTTGTGAGATGTTCCACGATAACAAGGAAGCCCAACCGAGTTACTGTGAAGGGTATCCGACAGAATACGTTGCAAAGTACCTAGGGGAACGAGAAGCGAAGTATAAAAACAGTCTCGATACACTGCTAGCCAGACAAGGTTTGTATGTTACAACAGCGGTGGTCCTCTGGGCTGGATTAAACCTTATCGCCTATCTGATCTTGATTACTTATAGGTGGGTGTATCGAGGCTTTCGCCCTAGACAGGTGTAGTGCCTCATCCTTGCCACTGCCCTACAGGGATAATGTCCTCGACTATTACAGGCTTGCATTGTTGGTTTAACTCATAACTTAAGAGCGTATGATTAATGAATGAAAGAATTATAAGGTCGAAATGGAGTATATTTGTTTGGATAAATGTGCTTTGGATACTTGGAACCATTGCTCTTGGGTATATAGCATTTACGTCTGACCCCCCAACAGGCAGCACTAAGCTAATTGAGTTGGCGAAAATAGTGTTTCTTTCCCTTGGGGGACTTGGTGTAATTCTACCGACTTACATAAGTGCGTTTAATGCTATTGAGGCGAGGAGTACGCAGATACTTGAAAATACTTTTCGACTGATAGAAAAGTGGGATGATCCGCTGATGTTTGCGGCGAGGAAATTTACAAGGGAGCTTAAGGCGGAGAAATCAAAGCTGAGTGATGATAGTTTGGTTGAGAAGATAGAAAACGATCAAGAGTTAAAGCAGTCCATAATTTTGGTTTTGAATTACTTTGATCAAATAAGAGTTTCGGAAAAAACCGGGCGGATTGATGCCGGGTTATTTAATCGGTCGCTTGGGCCCGTGATGCAAGACTATCATCATAGGTTTAGGCCGTATGTGGCTAAGCAAGGTGATAAGTATCTTGCAGATTGGGATGAGGTGCTTTCTTTGTCTAAGAAAACGTCATAGCTAGTGGCCCGTTTGTTTAGTTTATTTGTGTGTTTGAATTGGCGAGCTATCCGTGCGGGCCGCTAGTGTCGCACCATGGGGGCATATGTCTCGCCCCTTAAGTGTTTCCTGAATGCCAGGCTTTCGTTAGTACTCACCAGAGCCTTGGCTCTGAAGGTGGCACTGTCAAAGATAGCACCTATCTCTTATTTTGAATGATCATTATCAGAAATCTGTATTGTACTATCTTGAAGGATTACCATCAGGGCTCACGCCCTAAGGTTGCACACATCTTGATATTGAGCACAGAACGTAGTTCTAAGCTGAGCACTGTGAAGAGGCGATAGCCTTGAGGGGTAGCGGATAATATTGATGATAATCAATCCGCCCATACAAAGTTAGTACTACCTATGACCTTGCGGTCTTGTGCATAACCAATAAGATATAAATACAATCCAGCTTCGCTGTTGCCCTTGATCCTCTTCTTCGTGCAAGCCCCTCACGCTGGCGTGAGAACAGTGCCTTACTGAAGTAGTGCTTATTATAAAGTTGATTATTATTTGATATAATCATTATCATTCTCCCTGAAGGGATATCTGTTCATAGGCCAGCCTATGTGCAAACTCCTTGTAGGGAGGATCAAGGTCTTAATGGGCAGATTGATTATCATCAATTATATCTGCCTTACTACTTCAGGCTATCGCTTCTCTTACAAGGTATTCAGTCGTGAAGTATCCTTCACTGGAGTACTACTATAAGCTGTCGCTTACCGTGCAATTCCTTCGACGAATGTCGCCGAAGAAACTCCTTATTATAATAGGACTTTCTCGACCCCCTTGTATTACGTGGCTTGCAGCCAGATTCTTGCGTAACTTTTTATAAATACCTACGGGAGAACTACGGGAAGTTACGCAGCTATGGCGAGGCACTCGCCTGCATCAATCGTGCTACCTGCTTCAATATGCAGGGCGAGTGCCCTCACACTCTCTGGACGATACCACTCTCGGATATACCTTGCCTGTGTCGTGTCATGGCCTCGAAAGACCAATCGTGGATTCAAGGATAGTTTAATCTCGCCCTTACGGATGTTGCCATCCCGTGACGTGCAGACTCTGAGCATATTGGAATCCACCAAGACCCTCAGCTTCTTCATCAGGTTTGATTCAACAGTGCCCAGTGACTTTGCCAAGTTAGCCTGAGTCATAACGATGACGTTACGGTAGAGAACAATACCGTGCAGCTTCTCCAGCAAGCGTAGCTGTGGAATTGTAATGCGGCAGTCAACTCCAGTGCGTCGCCACTCTCCATGGGTATAGTCCACTTCATCATATAACGAGTGCAGCTCGTGAGCTGGTAGTTTACGTCGATCAACGAAGCCCAGATAGTCCTGGAGGTCGTCTGCACTTCGACACTTGCCAAGTTCACCTTGATAGCTGGCTGATCCAGTGAATAGTGATGGCTTGCTATCGTGTCCATGGATTTCACCAGTGCGTTCATCGATGATCAGGCCATCGACGCTGATGAAAGTGGTTCCGGTAATCGGAGGGTGTACGTCATGCATAGTGGGGCTCCTTGGTTAGTTCTGTTCAATAGGCAATTCCTCTCGGGTAGTGCCGGTTATGCAAACTTGTTTGTATTGTCTTGTCGATGGCTGTGCTTTGCCTGATTTCGATATTTACACCCCCGTATTCATTGGCTGAAACCCATGTAAAAACTCCCGCTCTGTAGGGTAGCTAGGGGTAGGACTTTTTATATGGATTTGGACCAGTAAATAGTGACTCTAGCTGCGAACCTGTAGTAGCTCAAGGAATGCAGGACTTACTTTCGCCAGCTCTCCGGCATCTACCTGTGTTCCGTTGCGGGACTTAAAATTTAGCAGCTTGTCGTACTTGGCTAGCATGGCGTTGGACACTCGAATTGCTCGAAGTTCCGCAGAGTCTTTCAGCTTGAAGCTCGATGTGATCAGCTTTGCGATCAGGTTGGATGCTTTGTGTATGACGAGATAGTTTGGCACTTTTATAAGCTCCTTATTTATTATGGTTTGGTTTTCACCTCTGTTGTTGCGGCTTTGATATTGTTGCCGCTTTGCTGCGTCATACCTGGCGGATTGCTGGTTAGGCGGGTCCGCCGATCACTGACATAGAACTCTGGCTGTTAGCAGTCTGCATCAGGCTAGGCCTGTGATTGGCCCTCGAAATGATAAAGGGCGTCGTTTAGCAGACGGTACAAGGCTCGAATAATCGCATCTGATTTTTCTGGTGTGACTACTTCAGGATGGGTCTTTAGGTGGATCATGTGTTGTCGGATGAAGGCTTGCTCTTCTTTTATTTCGGAGATGGAAGGCTCCTCATCTAAATAGTGGTAGTCCTGGTCGGAGCGGAGCTCCAAAGTACCGGTGCCGATGAGGATGTTATCGGCAATATTATGTTTGCCTTTAGCGTGGAGGTCGGCGATTAGTTCGGCGATTTCGTTAAGTGCGGATGCTGTAGTGTGAAGCTCTTGCATATGATGTCTCCTTGTTCGATCGGGATATGGGCGTACCTTATAGGTAGTGCCAGTTTGGTTTTTGAAACGATAGCCAGCCAGCAGCCTCCGCAGTAATGCGGGAGAGTCTGTTAGATACGACTATTTGTAACGGGATTACATTGAAGCTTGTGTGTGGTAGATGTCAACGCCGGTTGAAAGCTGGCCAGCCCCGTTGTTCAAGGGCGGCTATCGCTTCGTCGGTGATCTACCAGGCGGTCAGTGAGGCGTGCTGGCGCCAGCAGAGGCGCGTACCTGTTCTGAGATGTGATTCACAACCGACACTGGGTCTATGCCCTCAGCCTCGCACCGTGGCAGCACTACCTCGTTGAGATAGGTCAGCATGAATCGCTTGAAGCGTCTCTCTTGGGTGGTCAGGGGTCTGCCAAAGGTGTCCAGCTCTCGCGCCTTACGGGTGGCATGGCCAGCTCTGGAACGCTCTGAGCGGAGAGAGGCGGTGGCTTGCCGCTCTTGCTTCAGTGCGGTGTTCATGATCATGGCGAGGCTAGGGCTGCTGGCACCGCGAAGGGTGTTCTGATGGGTGTTCTGCTGGACGTTACGGGCTACTGCTTTCATGTAAATCTCCTAATATCTGTATGGTTGTATTGAATCCTCTGATGGGAATCATTCTCGTATTCTAAATATCGAGCACGCAAAATACCCAGTGCATGCTACCCATTTTCTGTGGGAGTTGCAGTGAGTCTTCTTTGTTGCCTGTGTACCTCAGTTCACTTGTCAGGTGGGTGAGGAGTGTTGCCTGCGTCTCTCGATTCAGTTGGCCCCGGTAAAGGCGTTCCTGAAGAGGGGGCGAATAGTGAACTACTTTTATGCGGATGTCAACACAATTTGAAACTGATTTGTGGGGTGTCGCTGGCGTGTTTCGCAGGGGGCCCGTTATACAGAGAGGCGGTCGCCACGTCAAGGACTAGTCTGACGACCAAGCCGCTAGCTAGGCTTCTTGTCTGGCACTCAGGTCTGTAGTTTCAAACTGATGTGTTGTAGCGCCTCCACCATTGCCTTCAATGGGCTGCGACTGCCGTGTGACGGGTTTTCACTGGGGGCGCTACAGAGCGTCAGGGGGGGGTTACAGGAGAAAGGGATGGCTTGAGTCAGGCGGGGACGGGAACGAGCTATAGGGGGCTCTGAGACGGGTCTTGGAGTAGTACAACTGAGTAGTACAATCAGAAAAGAAAAAGCCCCGTAACTCATTGAATTACAGGGCTTTTCAAATAATGGCGGAGAGATAGGGATTCGAACCCTAGGTACTGTCGCCAGTACAACGGATTTCGAATCCGTCCCATTCGGCCACTCTGGCATCTCTCCAACGGCGCGCATGATAACAGCTCAGGTGCAGAAGGCGAACCCCCTGCGGAAGAAATTTTCGCGTGCTATCAGGCGCTTGCGTAACTTTTTACGTTAAAGCGGGACGCCAAGGCGTTTGGCGACTTCTTCGTAGGCTTCGATGACGTCACCGAGGCCCTGGCGGAAGCGGTCTTTGTCCATTTTCTTGCGGGTTTCTTTGTCCCACAGACGGCAGCCGTCCGGGCTGAATTCGTCGCCGAGGACGATCTGGCCGTGGAATACGCCGAATTCGAGTTTGAAGTCGACCAGCAGCAAGCCGGCGTCGTCAAACAACTTGGCCAGGACGTCGTTGACCTTCAGCGACAGTTCTTTCATGCGAACCAGTTGCTCGGCCGTACCCCAACCGAACGCCACGACGTGGGATTCGTTGATGAAAGGGTCGCCCTTGGCGTCGTCCTTGAGGAACAGTTCGAACGTGTAAGGGTTGAGCTTGATGCCCTCTTCCACGCCCAGGCGTTTGACCAGGCTGCCGGCGGCGTAGTTACGCACGACGCATTCGACCGGGATCATGTCGAGCTTTTTGACCAGGCATTCGTTATCGCCCAGCAGCTTGTCGAATTGGGTCGGGATACCCGCTTCTTCGAGCTTTTGCATAATGAAGGCGTTGAACTTGTTGTTCACCATACCTTTGCGGTCGAGCTGTTCGATGCGCTTGCCGTCGAACGCCGAAGTGTCGTTGCGAAACAGCAGGATCAAGCGGTCAGCGTCGTCGGTGGTGTACACCGATTTGGCTTTGCCGCGGTAGAGTTCTTCACGTTTTTCCATGATGGGCTCCGCTTGCTAAGTAGTTGGGCCAGACGCCCCGTTTGGGACACTAGGCGATATGCCGCCAGTCGAGCCCTGAATCTTGATCGGCCAATTGCAGCCAGTCCGGGTCGCACCCGAGGGTGTCGACAAAACATTGCCGGGCCAGATGCGGCAGGTTGTTCTTGCTGCTGAGATGGGCCAACACCAGATGCTGTAGATCTTGCCATCCCAACTCGCTCACCAGGTTGGCAGCCTGATGATTGTTCAAATGTCCCAGTTCGCCGCCAACCCGCTCCTTCAAGAAGTAGGGGTAACCACCTCTGGCCAGCATATCGCGGCAGTGGTTCGCCTCGATCATCAAGGCATCCAGGCCATGATAACGCTGTAGCACCGCGGGGCAGTAAGAGCCAAGGTCGGTCAGCAAACCAAAACGGCGCTGACCGTCGCTGAACACAAACTGCGTCGGCTCAAGGGCGTCGTGCGCAACCGACACCACATTGATGCTCAACGCTCCCAGCTGCAAATCCTGACCGCCTGACAGAAACCCCGCGGCCTCCACAGGTTTGCGCATCCCGCGCAAGGTTCCGCGACTGAGGTAGACCGGTAGATTGTAGCGCCGCGACAGCAAACCCACGCCATGCACGTGGTCGGCATGTTCGTGGGTTACCAGAATCGCGCTCAGCTGATGCGGGCTGACGCCCAGACGAGCCAGGCGCCGCTCGGTTTCTCGCAGGGAGAAACCGCAATCCACCAGCATATACGTGTCGTTGCTTGCGATCAGCGTGCCATTGCCTCGGCTACCACTGCCCAGAACAGCGAAACGCACTTAACCGAGGTTATCTTGAATGACACCCAATATGCGGCGCGCTACATCAGCAGGCGCCACGGTATTGATGTTCTTCTCGACAGTCACCTGCACGTTGTCACCCACCTTGCTCAAGCGGACTTGATAACGCTCGGCACGGGCTTCGATTTCTTCCTTGTTCGGCGCGCTGCCGAACAGACGGCTGAAGAAACCAGGCTCGTTTTCAGGCTTCTTCGCCTTCTCTGCCAGGTTGATGTAGTAAAGGCCCAGGCTGCGGTTGATGTCTTCCACGCGCCATTCGCCATGATCCAGCGCACGGCCAACACTGGACCATGCACGGTCCAGATCGGCGCCGAGGTTGAGCACCGGGTTGCCATTGCCATCGACGCTCAAGGCAGCGCGGCTCGGCGTATCGAAATCACGCGCGGCCAGCAGGGAAACCGAACCGCCCTTCTCGGCGCTGCGGCTCATGCTGGCGAGCAGGTCATCGGTCAGGGCTGAATCGAGGCCCAGGTTGGTGGTGTGTGCAGGGAAATCGACATTGGCCGTGCTGCCGGTAGGACGCTCGACGCTGACGACATAGACTTCACTGGTGTTGCGTTGCACCCCGGGCTCGATACGAACACGTACACGGGTTTGCGCGTCAGCGGATGCACCGCTGCCGCTCAGGCGTTTGGCCATGGTCGCGGAGAGTTCATCGATACGCTGCCAGGCGGTGTTGAACTCACCTGTCTGCGGGCGCTCTTCGGCCATGCGGAAACCGTTGTCTTCGAAATACTGATGCGCCACAGGCCAGACTTCGGCGGGCGCACGCTGAGCCAGAATCCAGTGTGAGTCACCGTTCTTTTGCAAGCTGAAATCGCTGGCAGTCGCAGCAGCCGACAACTGTTGCGGACGAGGTACTACGTATTCGCCTTTTTGCGTGTCGCTAGCCACGTTGCGCGGAATCGGCAGCAGCGGGTCCAGACGCTTGACACCTGATACATCAGGTGGCAATTGCATGGGAGCCGTCTGAGTCGCCTCCAGATAATCACTGCCGCGGTCACGGAAGTAACCATCTTGACCCCACAGCCAACCGCAACCGCTGGTGCTGGAGATAATCAAGGCAAGTGCGGAAAGTCCGGCCATTCGCTTCATTGCGTCATACTTCCTCATTAAACCAATACGCCGGACTGGCGCAGGGCCTGACGCAGCGGTTCGTGGCAAGGCTCACTGAGCCAGGTGAGCGGCAGACGGATACCGTCCGGCATCAAGCCCATCTCATGCAGCGCCCACTTCACGGGAATAGGGTTGGATTCGATAAACAGGGTTTTATTGAGCGGCATCAGCTTTTCGTGAATCGCCCGCGCAGTGACCGCATCGCCACGCATGGCGGCTGCGCACAGCTCGCTCATGGCACGCGGGGCCACGTTGGCGGTGACCGAGATATTGCCTTTGCCGCCGAGCAGCATCAGTTCAACCGCAGTCGCGTCGTCACCGGAGTACACCAGGAAGTCGCTGCTGACGCGCGCCAGAATGTCTTGGGCACGTTGCAGATCGCCTGTCGCTTCCTTGATGCCGATGATATTCGGCACGGTGGACAAGCGCACGACGGTGTCCGCCAACATGTCGCATGCCGTACGGCCTGGCACGTTGTACAGAATCTGCGGAATGTCGACCGCTTCAGCGATGCGTTTGAAGTGCTGATACAGCCCTTCCTGCGTCGGTTTATTGTAATAAGGCGTTACCAGCAAGCACGCGTCGGCGCCGGCGGTTTTCGCATTGGTGGTCAGCTCGATCGCTTCGCGAGTGGAGTTCGCGCCTGTGCCCGCGATGACCGGGATACGGCCTGCAACCTGGGCTACCACGCGGCGAATCACTTCGATGTGCTCGCTGACGTCGAGTGTGGCCGACTCACCAGTGGTGCCGACCGCAACAATGGCGTTGGTGCCCTCTTGCAGGTGGAAGTCCACCAGTTTGCTCAGGCTGTCCCAGTCAAGACGACCTTTTGCATCCATGGGTGTGACCAGTGCCACCATACTGCCCGCAATCATGCAACCGCTCCTGCCGGAAAAAGAGAGCGGTAATGGTACTGGCGCCATCAGGCTTGTACAAGCGAAGTACCATGTTACGAGCATTCCCCTAAGCGATGCTTTTCGCTACCCTTCGGTCTTTGGTCGATACTGGTCACCTGCGCTGCTCGTTCAATCAGTCGATTTTGCCGCCAGAACCCATGCTCCAACGTCGTCGCAACCCACCATGGCTCAGTCATGAAGGCAAGCGGCGCCGGGGCTCGGGTTGAAGTTGGGGGCAAAGAGGCTATCGAATCAGCCGCACAAGCCAATGTATGTACTGACCGCTCATCGCTTAGGAATGCTGCATGTCGTCCACCCCCACAGTTCGCGAACAATTCCTTGTCATCAGTGCCCTTGGCGCCAACCCAATGGAGCTGACCAACGTGCTGTGCCGCGCCAGTCATGAAAACCGCTGTTCAGTGGTGAGTTCACGTCTGACTCGTCACGGCGAATACAGTGCGCTGATTCTTCAGGTTTCAGGCAGCTGGGATGCCCTGGCTCGTCTGGAGACGGGCTTGCCGAGCCTGTCGAAGAAGCACGCCTTTACCGTCAGCGTCGTGCGTAGTGCCAGCCTTGAAAGCCGTCCTGAGGCCCTGCCTTATGTGGCTTACGTCAGCTCGGCCTATCGCCCGGACATCATCAATGAGCTTTGCCAGTTCTTCATCGACCACAACGTCGAGCTGGAAAACCTCATCTGCGATACCTATCAGGCGCCTCAAACAGGCGGCACGATGCTCAATGCGACCTTTACCGTCACATTGCCTGCCGGTATCCAGATCAGCTGGCTGCGCGATCAGTTCCTTGATTTCGCCGACGCGCTGAACCTTGATGCGCTGATCGAACCTTGGCGCCCACAGGCTCCCATGTAAGGAAACATTAATGGCCGTCGCCTTAAACCAACCTGTCGCCGACTTTCAGGCACAGGCCACCAGCGGACAGACAATCAGTCTGGCCGGGCTCAAGGGCCAGCAGGTGGTGATCTATTTTTACCCAAAAGACAGTACGCCGGGCTGCACCACCGAGGGCCAGGGGTTTCGTGATCAACATGCTGCGTTCGAAGCGGCCAACACCGTGGTGTTCGGCGTCTCTCGCGACAGTTTGAAATCTCACGAAAACTTCAGAGCCAAGCAGGCATTTTCGTTCGAGTTGATTTCGGACAAGGACGAAGCCCTGTGCCAGTTGTTCGACGTGATCAAACTGAAAAAGCTCTACGGCAAGGAATACCTTGGCGTTGACCGCAGTACGTTTCTGATCGACAAAGAGGGCGTGTTACGCCAAGAGTGGCGCGGCGTGAAAGTGCCTGGCCACGTGACGGCTGTGCTTGAACACGCCCAGGCATTGAATAACGGCTGATAGCCGTAGAAGGAGTTCGCTGCCGGCACACATTGAAGTAGCTTGCAGCGAAAGCACCACATCTCCGCTCCCTGGCACCATCGCCTTACAACAATGGCGCGACAGTGGGCTCGTTGCGCGGCCAGGCGTCGAGCACGGCCTTGAACAGGGTAGCCAGAGGAATCGCGAAGAACACCCCCCAGAAGCCCCACAGCCCGCCAAACAACAGCACCGCGCAGATGATCGCGACCGGGTGCAGGTTGACCGCCCCGGAAAACAGCAGAGGCACCAGCACGTTGCCATCGAGCGTCTGAATGACACCATAGACCGCCATCAGGTAGATGAACTGATCACTCCAACCCCACTGGAACAGAGCGATCAATGTCACCGGAACCGTGACCACCACCGCACCGACATACGGCACCACCACCGATACGCCGACCAACAGCGCCAGCAGGGCAGCATAGTTGAGCCCCAGGGCAGCGAAAGCCACATAGGTGACGCCTCCGCAGATGAAGATCTCGATGACTTTGCCGCGAATGTAATTGGCTATCTGTCGGTTCATTTCCTCAGCCACGCGAGTGATCAACGTCCGTTCTCGCGGCAGGTAACTGCGAACCCAGCGCCCGATCATGTCGCGGTCCTTGAGGAAGAAGAACACCAGGATCGGCACCAACACCAGATAGATCATGATGTTGACCAACAACGGCAGGCTGGACAACGAGAAGGTCAGCACCCATTGACCGAACTTGCCGATTTCCCCACGTGCAACTTCGATGGCTTGCAGCACCTGCTCATCGGAGATCAGATGCGGATAGCGCTCGGGCAGTAGCAGCAACAACGATTGCCATTTGGCGAGCATGCCCGGTAGTTCGTTGAACAGGGTGATCAACTGATGCCAGAGCAGCGGCACCAACACCAGCAAAAACACCAGCAGTGCACCCATGAACAAGGCGAACACCACCCCGACCGCGCCCGCCTCCGGCACGCGTAGACGCTCCAGGAAGCTGACCACGCCCTGCATGAGAAACGCCAGCACCAACCCCGCCAATACGGGCGCAAGCATGCCACCGAGCGTCAGGACGATCGTGAAGGCCAGAAACAGCAACACCGCCAGCACCACTGCCTCCTCATCGGAGAAGTAGCGCTGTATCCAGTCGCGTAGCACCTTGAACATCAAGAACCCTTCAAGCAGTCAATATTGGTAACAATCAAAGCAGGTAACGATCAACGCTCAGAAGTATCAGACTTTGCGTAACCAGTAACGATAAACACCCCCTTCAACCTCTTCGTGCAGCAAGGTATGGCCAGCAAGTCTGGCGAAAGTTCGGAAATCGCGCTGGGAACCAGCATCGGTAGCCGTGACCTTGAGAACAGCCCCACTGGCCAGGCGATTGAGTTCCAGCTTGGCCTTGAGTAGCGGCAGCGGGCAACTCAGGCCACTGGCATCGAGTTCGGCGTCACAGGTCTCGGGCCGCTCTACAGCGTCAGACATCGTTTATCTCCAGGCAGGCACATCGAATTTCGTTGCAATCGCTGAATTGACGCAGCGACTGCCTCTAGCAGGCGACAAGAATACCCCACTCTGGCCAGCAAGCCATTGAGCCAGCTACAGTAAGGGGTCTTTATCGCCCTAGAGCCCTGTGCATGAAATTTCTGCGCCCTACCCTGCTGACGCTCGCTTGCCTGCTCGCCTCACCGAGTTTTGCTGACGATCTGCCGTCACTCGGCGACGCCAGTTCTGCCATCGTCTCTCCGCAACAAGAGTATCAACTGGGGCGCGCCTGGCTGGGCATGCTCCGCGGCCAGGTCCCGCAATTGTCTGATCCGCAACTCAAGGACTTCGTCGAGACCACGGTATATCGCCTGGCCGAAACCAGTCAGGTGCAGAATCCTCGCCTGGAATTCATCCTGATCAACAGTAAGGAGCTGAACGCCTTCGCCGCGCCCGGCGGGATTGTCGGGGTCAATGGCGGGCTGTTCCTCAACGCCCAGACAGAAGCCGAGTACGCTGCGGTTCTGGCTCACGAACTGGCTCACTTGTCTCAACGCCACTTCGCTCGAGGCATCGAAGCACAAAAACGCATGCAGGTTCCCATGCTGGCCGCCATGTTGGCCGGGATCGTTATTGCGGCCGCAGGTGCCGGTGACGCGGGCATCGCGACGATCGCCGGCACCCAGGCCGCAGCGATTCAGGAGCAAACGCGCTTCTCGCGACAGAACGAGCAGGAGGCCGACCGTATCGGCATCATCAATCTGCAAAAAGCCGGCTACGATCCTCGGGCAATGCCGAATATGTTCGAACGCCTGATGCGCCAGTACCGCTTTGACGCCAAACCGCCGGAATTCCTGCTGGACCACCCGGTCACCGAATCGCGAATCGCGGATACTCGCAACCGCGCCGAACAGGAAAAAGCCGGCGGTAAAGAAGACAGCCTGCAGTATCAGTTGATTCGGGCACGTGTTGCGCTGTACTACGAAGAATCGTCCGGGCTTGCCGCCAAACGCTTCCGCGCTCAACTCGACGAGAATCCGAAGTCCGATCCTTCGCGCTATGGTCTTGCCATTGCCCAACTCAAGGGCTCACAGATCAATGACGCGCGCGAGACGCTGAAGCCGCTGCTGGCCAAAGACCCCAACAACATCACCTACAACCTGGCGCAGGCGGAGATTGATGTCGCCAGCAACAAATTGGCCGACGCCCAGCAGCGCATTGACCGATTAAAAGCACAATTCCCGGAAAACTACCCGCTGAGTCAAGCTCGCGTGGATGTGCTGCTCAAGCAGAATCGGCCTGCCGATGCGGAAAAAGGGCTTGATCAGCTACTGAAAAGCCGACCTGCCGACCCGGATGTCTGGAACCTCGTTGCAGATGTCCGCGGCCTGTCCGGCGATATGGTTGGCTCCAACCGGGCGCGCGCCGAGTACTTCGCGCTGACCGGTGATTACAAACAGGCTCAGCAGCAACTCGAGTTTGCCAAGCGTCGTTCGAACAACAACTTCCAGCTGGCTTCGCGCATCGACGCGCGGCAGAAGGAGCTCAGCGAACAAGAGCGGTTACTGAAGGAAATGATGAATTAAGCATTCTTTCCGTCCTTAATGAAAAAGCCCGACTCAATGGTCGGGCTTTTTTTGCGCTCAAATCTGAATCAGGCATTACCCGCCAGTTTCATGCGCGCCGCCTGCGTGAAGTCCAGCATGCGCTGCAATGGACGTATCGCATGAGGGATCAGCGCCGGGTCGACGAAAATCTCGTTACTGCCCTCTCGCAGGCACTGCAAGGTGCGCTCAAGGGTATTCATCGCCATCCAGGGGCAATGTGCGCAACTACGACATGCAGCGCCGTTACCGGCGGTTGGCGCCTCGATGAAGATTTTGTCCGGACACAGCTGCTGCATCTTGTAGAAGATGCCGCGATCAGTCGCGACGATAAACGTTTTGTTCGGCAAGGTTTGCGCGGCGGCGATCAATTGACTGGTCGAGCCGACAGCATCAGCCAGATCGATTACTGACTCCGGCGACTCGGGGTGAACCAGAATCGCGGCATCCGGGTACAACGCCTTCATGTCTTCCAATTGCTTGGACTTGAACTCCTCGTGGACGATGCAGGCACCGTCCCACAGCAGCATGTCGGCACCGGTTTCGCGCTGAATATAACGCCCCAGATGTTTGTCCGGCGCCCAAATGATCTTTTCGCCGTTATCCATCAGGCTTTCGACGATTTCCAATGCGCAACTCGAAGTCACGACCCAATCTGCACGGGCTTTGACCGCCGCCGAGGTATTGGCATAAACCACCACCGTACGCTCGGGGTGCTGATCGCAGAAGGCGGAAAACTCATCGACCGGGCAACCCAGGTCCAGAGAGCACGTCGCTTCCAGAGTCGGCATCAACACTCGTTTTTCCGGGTTGAGGATTTTTGCCGTCTCGCCCATGAAACGCACACCCGCGACCAGCACCGTCTTCGCCGAGTGCTGGTTACTGAAGCGGGCCATTTCCAGCGAGTCGGATACGCAACCGCCGGTCTCCTCGGCCAATGCCTGGATAACGGGATCACAGTAGTAGTGGGCAACCAGCACCGCGTCTTGCGCCTTCAACTCGGCAGCAATCGCAGCGCGGTAATGGGCTTGCTCTGCCATGCTCAGCTCTTTGGGCTGCTTGGCATCAAGATGGGCCTGGACCAGAAGGCGTTCGGAAATCTGCGTCATGTTCGCTGGACCTGAATACGCATGTGCGCGTATGTCGAGTGTACACCTGAAAAAGACGCAAAAAAAAAGCCGGAAATCCACATTTTCATGGGCCTTCCAGCTTTATAAATACGTCGACTATAAAAAATAGTAGGCCGTGTGAGATTCGAACCTACGACCCATTAGTTAAAAGCCAATAGGTCCTTGCCGCTGAAAGCGGGGGCGATTCTATCTCCTATGGGTGTGATTTAACACCAGTTTCAGCAGCCTCTAATGCCCTCATCAGGGGCTTATCTCCAAGAAAGATTGCGAGCCTTGTGATGTTTTTGGGGCAGTCAACCATTGGAAGAAAATCTTTTTGACGACTGATGGCAGTTTGGCCGGTGTGCGCTACCTTCAAGTAGCGAAACGGTTACTTGGGATCAGTGGCGTAATCCCATTTCAGAATGGACAAACGGATGGCAGGCAGCGTTGTACGGGTCGGCCTGGACGGAAGTAATCCATGACAACCAAGCCTCCCGGCAAACTACCTGATCAAGCAAGGAAGTTGTTCATGAACAGTGATTCCGTGCAGGTGTTCAAGCGAGTGGCGTGGGCTTTGATTATTACGGCCTCGCCGGTAGACATGGCACTGGCCGTCCCGGGCGGTTGTGCCCAATTGAGCCAACTGCCCGCCGCGATAGAAGTCGGGCAGCAGCAGCAGCAGGAGCTGCGCTCCCCCGTGGCGATCACCCGACTGGCCGTGGGCGACCCGAAAATCGCTGATGTGCATCTCAATGGCAAAAACGAGTTTCTACTGACGGGCATGACGCCCGGAGCGACCAGCCTCATGGTCTGGACCGCTTGTTCCAATTTACCTCGGCAGAGCATGGTGTTCGTCCAGGGCAAGGCCACCGCAGCACTGGGAGGGTCGTTATTGCCGCCGTCGGAAGATCCGCTGCTGCCCAGCCAGGTCCAGACCGATATTCGCTTTGTCGAAGTCAGCCGCACCAAATTGAAAGAGGCCAGCACTTCGATCTTCGGCAAAGGCGGCAGTTTTCTGTTCGGCTCGCCGGGCACCGTACCCGGATTGTCAGTGACGCCCAATCACCTCGGCAGCGCAGTGGCAAACATCCCGCTGAATAATGGCAGTTTCAACATCGGTCTGGGTGGTGGCAAAGTACTGGGCCTGATCAATGCGCTGGAAAGCAGTGGCTTTGCCTACACCCTGGCACGGCCAAGCCTGGTGGCGCTGAGCGGGCAGACTGCGAGCTTCCTCGCCGGTGGTGAAGTGCCGATCCCGGTGCCGAGCGGTGGCAGCAACAACATCTCCATCGAATACAAGGAGTTCGGCATTCGTCTGAACCTGACGCCAACTGTGGTGGGACGCGGCCGTATCGCCTTGAAGGTGGCGCCGGAAGTCAGTGAGCTCGATTTCACCAATGCCGTGACCATCAACGGCACCACCGTGCCGGCGCTGACGGTGCGGCGTACTGACACCAGTATTTCCCTGGCTGACGGTGAGAGTTTCGTGATCAGCGGCCTGATCAGTACACGCAACGCCTCTGCGGTGAGCAAGCTGCCTGGTCTTGGCGATATCCCGATCCTTGGCGCATTTTTCCGCGATTCCTCGATCAATCGTGAAGAACGTGAGTTGCTGATGATCGTGACTCCGCATCTGGTGCAACCGCTGGCGGTCAATGCTCAGTTGCCGTCATTGCCCGGCGAGCAACTGCGCAATTACGACCCGAACTGGTTCCGCATGTATTTTCTGGAAAACGGCAACTTCGACCGTCGCAGTGGGTTATCGCAATGAGCCAGGGTCAGAACGTCAGTCAGATTTTTCTGGCGATCACGCGCAACAGCACCGACCGTGAGCGGTTGCAAGGGGCGCTGGCACCCTTGGGCCAGACCCAGCAGGCCGGACCTGGCTTTACGGCCGTTGCCCGGGCATTGAGCGCTTCCCTGGAGTAAAAAATGAAGGCAATGATTGCTGCATTAGGGCTATTGATGCTCGGCGGTTGCGCAACGAACGGTGGAGCGCCCTGGTCGGTCGGGAGTTGCGCCAAGTTGAGTTCCGATCAGGACCTTTCGTTGAGTCTGGCGGACGATATGATCAATGAGGGCAAGCTGCATGCCAGCCTGGCCAATCTGCAAAACCTGCCGGACAATCTGGGAGCCGTGCGCTTGCGCAAGGCCAGGGTCTACCGCTTGCTAGGGCGTAGTAACGATGCCGAACCGTTGTATCGCAGTTTGCTCGGTACTTGCCTGGTCGCTGAAGGTGAGCACGGTCTCGGGCAATTGGCTGCAGCGAACAACGATAACGATCAGGCCCTGGCTCATTTGCAGCGGGCGGCACGGCTGTCGCCCACCGACGAGAAAGTCCGCAACGATCTAGGGGTGGTCCAGCTCAACCAGTTGCAGCTGGAAGATGCGCGTTTCGAATTCATCACGGCCATGGAGTTGAAACCGTCCGATCATCTGGCGGCCGTCAACCTGGTGACCTTGCTGATTTACCAGAACAACTGGAAGCAAGCGGCAGAGTTGGTCAGCCGTATCAGCTTGAGCCCTGAACAAGTCACCGAGGCTAAGGTGCGAGCGGAAAAACTCAAACACCGGACCAAGACCGCCTCGACGTCCGGTGATCAAGTGGCGGCCGTGCTCAATCCGTTGCAACCGAATATCCATAAGCCAACGACGCAGAGGTAGTGATGAAACTGAACATCCTCAGTTGCCTGGGATTATTGCTTATCCCGCTCGCGGCCCAGGCCATAGAACCCGGCCCGGCATCCGAGCAACAGCAGGGAACCGAAGCCTGGTTGCTGTTGCAGAGTCGCGGACAGGCGGTTTCGCCCATCCCGCAATCCGCTTCGCCAAGTGAACGGGAACAGAGCCTGCAACGCTGGCTGGACAGCTACAAACAACCGATTCCGGCGAGTTACAAGCAGGAATCAGGCGGGAAGAGTTAATCCAGCCAGGGAACCACGGCACTAAATGCGCCGTCAGCCGCTGACGTGCCCCGGAGTTGTTCGGCGACAAGGCCGGCGACCATTGGGTGCGGTCATGCATCGGGCCTAGGCGCAGAACCTGACTCGCAGGCGCTTTCACTACCCCTATCAAACACTCTTTAAGTCATTGGTTTAAAATATTATTTTCTGACATTCCGGATCAGCTGTGGGAGGGCCCGCCCCGTCTTCGACGCCGCGCTGTCGCGCAGCAAACTGGGTCCCGATTCTGCCCGGAGGGCGTAGGAGAGACCGGGACGCGCAGTCTTGTCTGCGAAGACCATACGGCCCGATCTGTCAGACCCACCGCGTTGAATGGTCTTCGCAGACAAGTCAGCTCCTACAGATCGGTGCTTGACTTAAAATTTATATTTTATTTTTCAGCGGTTTACAGGCTGTTTGATAAGAGCAGGCTTGCCTGCGAAGAGGCCCGTCGTGCAAAGAAGAGCGTCATGACTTGCGGAATATTTGAGCCTGATCCAGCGTTTTCGCAGGCAAGCCTGCTCCCACAGATTCATGCCGGGCACAAATCCTTGTAGGAGCTGCCGAAGGCTGCGATCACCCCGGGGTCGCGTCCGACGGAACCGGTCGTAGATGCAGATATTTTTGAAGGCTGTTCCGGCCTTATTACAGCCTTCGGCAGCTCCTATGTATGGGTTCGGCGTATTGCCTGGGAACATAGAATCTCCCACAGAATCCAGTCCACCCACTGGATACTACTGAGTTCGGGCATGTGCAGATCGCACAGCACCAGGAGGCCGATCTTGGGGTTGCAGCGAAGCGTTCGACGGCGCAATGGCTTGATGGGCAGAGGATGCGGCGATAGCCGCTGAGTTCCTGACAGCACACCCATCATGGCTGTCAGGACGTCATAGCCACCAGCAGACTGTTCCGGCTCCCGCTCACGTCATACCTTCCCGAAGGCTTTAAGCACGCCAATGATTGCGGGCCCGATGGCCACCAGAAAAAAGCTCGGCCACAGGCAGAAAATCAGTGGAAATACCAGCTTGGTGCCGATTTTTGCGGCCTTCTCCTCGGCAATCTGGGTACGCCGGTCGCGAAACTCTTCGGCATAGATACGCAGGGTGGAGCCGACACTTGTGCCGAAGCGAATGCTTTGCGCCAGCAAGCTGACCAGCCCGCGAATGTCCTCAAGGCCAGTGCGCCCGGCCAGGTGTTTGAGCGCTTCGGTACTGGGAATGCCAGCACGGATTTCAGAGTTGACCAGAGCCAGCTCCACGGCTAACTCCGGTTGGCTGACCGCCATTTCTTCGGCCACCCGCTCAATGGCCTGGGGCAAGGCCAGGCCTGACTCCACACAGACCACCATCAGGTCCAGGGCATCCGGGAAGGCGACAAGCAAACGAGTCATCCGTGCCTGCTTGCGCTTGCCGACATAGACTGCCGGCGCCAGCCAGCCCACACCGAGTGCCACAACCACCAGCATAACGCCCAAAATCAGGGATAGCTTCGGGATGAGCGGCAAAGCCAGAATCGTGAGGCCCAGCAATATCAGGGGCGCGAGCAGGCGAACCGCCCAGTACATCTGCACCGCCGTGGCCGAGCGATATCCCGCATGCGTCAGCAGCGTTCGGGTAGGCGAGGCCTGCCCCTCCTCACCGGAGATAAAGCGTTGGCCCACCTGCTCCAACATCAACTGCAAATTACTTGGCGCATCCTGCCCGTGGTTTGCCCCCCCCTGACTGCGTTTGATCAACACAAGACGACGCTTCAACGGGTCTTGTGACCCCAACGCCAGCAATGTCAAGGTAGCCACAGCGAACACCACGCTCAGGCCGACGGCCCCGACGAACAGCAGGCGCGCCAGTTGTTCATTGCCCACCACTCGGTTGAGCAGACTTAGCAGATAGTCCATAACAAGCACTCCTTTACGGTCATCAACGCTTAAACCTGAATCCGAATGATTTTACGTATCCAGAAAATCCCGATCAGCATGGCAACAAAAGCACCGATAACCAGCTTCTGGCCTATGGGCTCATAGACGAGCAAAGGCAAGTAATTAGGGCTTGTGACCAAAATCACTACGGCCAGCACAAAGGGTATGGACACCAGTATCCAGCCCGACATGCGCCCCTCGGCCGAAAGGGTTTTGACCTTACGCTGAAAGCGGAAGCGTCCGCGAATCAGGCTGCTCAACCGCTCCAGCACCTCGGTCAGGTTGCCACCGGTCTCACGGTGAATCAGTACCGAGGTCACCAGCATCATCACTGTCATGCTTGGCATGCGTTCCAGCAGGCCAAGCATGGCCCGGCGAACATCGTTGCCGTAGTTGATATCGGCGAAGGTCAAGCCGAACTCAACGGCCACCGGCCCCTGATGCTCCTCGGCCACCAACTGCAGGGTCTCGTTGAACGGGTGTCCGGCACGCAGAGCACGGCATATGGAATCCAGCGCGTCCGGCAGCCCCTCCTCGAATTTGGCGAAGCGCCTGCTGCGGGCGCTGGATATCTTCAGTATGGGCAGCCAGAACATTGCAAAAGCTGCCGGGACACCCAACCACCAATGTTGCGTGAGCAACCAAAATGCAATCCCCCCCACTGCCGCCAGGATCAGCCCGAGTAAAAGCACCCGATAGGCACGATAGTCATGCCCGGCTTGCTCAATCATCTGCGCCAGGGCCTCCATGGCCGGTAACTGCTCCAGGCGGGCTTCCAGTGGTGACAGGCGCCGCAGGTATTTCTGCCGCAGCACCGTCTGCATATTCGGCAGGTTGCTGGCCCGTTCCAGTACATTAAGGCGACTGCGGATACGTTTACGTACCTGGCCTGCCTCTCCGAATACCGGCACCACCAACCCCTGACTGAGAAGGAACATGGCGGTGAACACCATGCCGAGGAATGCCAGGATAAATTCACCGGGGATCTCACTCATGATTGCCCCTCCATCCATTCCGGCCGGAACAGGTTCAGCGGCAGCTCGATCCCGCGTTTGGCCAGCACCTCGCGAAAGGCCGGCACCATGCCGGTGGGGCGAAATTCACCCACTACCTCACCGTGTTCGCCCATGCCTGAGCGGACGAAAGAGAAGATCTCGGTCATGGTGATGATTTCACCCTCCATGCCGTTGATCTCTTGCACGCTGACCAGCCGCCGCTTGCCATCCTCCTGACGTTCCAGCTGGATCACCACACCGATGGCCGAGGCGATCTGCTGGCGCATGGCCTTGATCGGAAAGGTCGCACCGGTCATCGATACCATGTTCTCGATCCGCCCCAGGGCATCGCGTGAGGTATTGGCGTGGATAGTGGTCAGCGAGCCATCGTGGCCAGTGTTCATCGCCGTCAACATATCCAGTGCCTCGGCGCCGCGCACCTCACCGATCACGATACGGTCCGGGCGCATACGCAGACTGTTGCGCACCAGCTCGCGCTGACTCACTTCGCCACGGCCTTCAATATTCGACGGACGGGTTTCCAGGCGCACCACATGGGGCTGCTGCAGCTGCAACTCGGCCGAGTCTTCGATGGTGACGATCCGCTCGTTATGCGGAATAAAGCTGGACAGCACATTGAGCATGGTGGTCTTGCCGCTGCCGGTACCACCGGAGATCAGCACGTTCAGCCGCCCACGGACGATACCCTTGAGCATCAGCGCGATGGCCGGAGTCAAGGTGCCCATCTGCACCAGACTCTCAGTGTTGAGCAAGTCCACTGCGAAGCGGCGGATCGACAGGCTCGGACCGTCGATGGCCAGGGGCGGGATGATGGCGTTGACCCGCGAGCCGTCCTTCAGGCGTGCGTCCACCAGCGGCGAGGATTCGTCGATGCGCCGCCCCAGGCTGGAGACGATGCGGTCGATGATATTCAGCAGATGCTGGTCGTCGCGAAAGCGCACGTCGGTTCTCTGTAGCTTGCCGAAGCGTTCGACATACACCGAGGCATGCCCGTTGACCAGAATGTCGGACACACTGGGGTCTGCCAGCAGCGGCTCCAGTGGCCCGAGGCCGAGCACCTCGTCGGTGATCTGTTTGATGATCAACTGGCGGCTGGTGGCACTCACCGGCGCCGAATGCTCGTCAAGCAAGCGCTGGCTGATCTCCCGGATCTGCCGCGCTGCCTCGGCCGGTTCCAGGGTATCGAGCAATGACAGGTCCATGACCTTGAGCAACTGCTGGTAGATCTTCTCCCGCCATTCGATCTCCATCGGGTTGAGCTTGGTTCTGGTCTCGTAGAGTACGTCCGGCACACTGGCCTCCCAGGCCATGAGCTCGCTGACACAGTCCGCGCCGTTGAGTTGTGCTTCCTGCTGGTCTGTCGGAACATTCTTGCCGGACTGCTGACGCAGGCGATTACGAAATTCGCTAGGCATGGCTTACCCTCCGAACAGACGGCTAAAGGTACGTTTCAGCAAGCCCTGCCCGCGGGCTTCGATCCCGATAAGATCCTGGCTCAACTCACGTAGGGCGACGGTGACAGAGGCGCGTGGCGCATGGAACTCCAGTGGCACTCCGGTGTTCTGACTTTCACTGACCACTGCATAGTCATTTGGCAGTTTCTGCGGATCAGTGCAGCGCAGTGCCTCGGCAATATCCTTGAGGCTGACCGGCGAGGCCTTGTTATAGCGGTTGACCACCACCTGCAGGCGATCACCCTGCACCCCCAGGTCGTCACGCAGGATGCGCGTCAGACGGGTGCCGTCCTTCAAATGGCTGAGACTCTGCTGCACCACGATGTAGATCTGGTCGGCTTGCTCCAGGGGGACGCCGGTGAGGTGGTCGATTTGCCGCGGCAAATCCACCACCACCCAGTCATAGGTGCTGCGTGCCAGACGCAGCAGGGTTTCCAACTGTTCCAGGAGCACGTCCTGCGACAGGAACAGCTCTCCGGCACGCCCCCCGAGCACATGCAGGGTCGGACTGAAATGACTGCAAAAGCCGCGCAAGGCGACGCTGTCCAACTCCTCGACCTGCTGCAGAACGTCCACGTGGCAGTGGGCCGGCAGCACATCAAGACAGTGGGCCACGCTGCCGAACTGAAGGTCCAGATCCAGTAACAGGGTTCTGCCGCCACGGATACTGAGCTGATGGGCCAGATTACAGGCCAGCATGGTGGCACCGGAGCCACCCTTGGCATTCATCACCGCAATCAGTTTTCCATCTGTCTTTTGCCCCGCCTGAGCCTCCATGAACATACGGCCGAGTGCCGCCAGCAACTCGTCTGGCGCCACCGGCTCGGGCAAAAAGTCCCGGGCCCCGGCCTGCATCGCCAGGCGCATACCCTCGAGCTCATCCAGAGGTCCACAAATCAGTAGAGGTGGGCGCTCCTTCGCAGGACGCAGCAACAGAGCCGCCAATTCCTCGCGCCACAAGTGGCTGACACGCAGCAAGAGGAAATCAGGCATCTGCTCCAGCCCATACAACGGATCGGTATGGCCATTGCTCACCAGCCGCGTACTCACCAGCAGGCTGGGCAGACGTTGGCTCAACGTTTTCAGATGGTTCAAGGCGGCAGCGTCACGACTACTGATCAGCAGGCGCATGCCCTGCTTGTGGGTAGCGGTGGCGATGGGGGCGTCCCTGGTATTCAACATGGCGTAATCTCCGGAGTTACTGCCGTTTCGGGTTGACGGCCGAGGCTTTCATAAGGTGCATTCGGCCACCAGGGCATGGTTTCCTACAACTTATAGGGCTTTCACCACAGTGACCTCGGTACCGCGAATGACGGTGATGCCAGCACTGCCGCTGCGGTGCAGTACGAGTTTTGGAGGTGGCGGCAGTTTCTTGAGCACTGCAACCGTTTCAGCGATCACCGGTTTTTTCTGATTATCCAGCGGGTTGCGCAGGGCCAGTTGCAGCTTTCCTTCAGTCATCCCCTTGACCAGAATGACCGTTTGCTCTGGAGTCATCTCCAGTGTCACCGCGCGTACCACCACCGGCTGGGTCTTGTCGGTGCTGGCAGTCTGGTCCACCGCCAGTACGCGCAGATCTTCCAGAATGGTTTCGGCCTGGGCAGTACTGTTGCTACCCGTCTGTTTGGTGGCCAGCACGTCGACCCGATTACCCGGCAACAGGAACCCCCCCACACCGACCACATCGTCCACCCGCACCGAAATGGCACGCATATTAGGTTCGATCAGCGAGGCCAGGGTGCTGCCACCGAGGTGTTCGGCCAGGCGCGCGCCGCGCAGGATGTCGCCGCGCAGCATGGAGAAAGTGGCGATCTTGCCCACCACCTTGTCGGTGGCATCGAAAGCATCGTCAGGCACCGTGTCCTTGGGCATCCGCACCAGCGTGACCTGCTGGGCCTCGAC
Source organism: Pseudomonas sp. ASL3 (assembly GCF_056680425.1). Lineage (NCBI taxonomy): Bacteria > Pseudomonadati > Pseudomonadota > Gammaproteobacteria > Pseudomonadales > Pseudomonadaceae > Pseudomonas > Pseudomonas sp. ASL3. Next base: position 3,960,034 of record NZ_CM155281.1, read on the forward strand.
CATCTGCCCGAAAGAAATCTCCACCGTGGCCACCACCACATTCTGCTGGTTGTCGTCCGGACGGGCATTGAGCCGGTTGCTCAACCAGATGTTGGCCATCCATGCTGCGCCCAGGCCCAGGATCAGGGACAAGGCAATCAGGGTGAAAGTACGAGAACTCATGTTGGTATCTCCTTATCCAAGAAAGTCGAGTTGGACGAAGTAGTTGTGCCATGCCCACTCCAGCTCAGGCGGCGACAGCGGCCCGGAGCCACCCAGGTAACGCTGGCGGTCGAGCGCCATGCTCAACAGGTCGCGGGGATGGCAAGGCACCAGAGGCATGTTTTCCGTTTCGTAGAGTTCCTTCAGCACATAGCGCAACAGCACCGGGTCAAAAGGGACACCCAGCCGCTCGGTTTCCTGACGCCAGATTCGTTCGTAATCATCGGGATGCAGGTAGCCGAATTGCAGTTTGTAGCCAATCCGCCGCAGAAACGCCTCATCGGCCAGCTCCAACGGGTTGAGGTTGGTGGAGAACACCAGGATCAGATCGAACGGCAGCTCACAGTGCCGCCCACCGCCGAGGTTGAGGAAGTCACGCTTCTCCTCCATCGGCACGATCCAGCGATTCAACAGTTCCGCCGGGGCCACACGCTGGCGGCCCATGTCGTCGATGATGAACAGGCCATTACTGGCCTTGAGCTGCAAAGGTGCCTGGTACTGGCGAGTGAAGGGGTCGTAGCGAACGTCCAGCTGTTCCATGCTCAATTCACCGCCGGTGATGACGATCGGTCGTTTACAGCAGACTAGTCGACGATCAATCCCTTCGTTGAGCAGCAGACTGTTCTGCTGTTCGACATCATCCAGGCGCTGGTGTATCTGGGGATCGAAGATCTCGATCACCGCGTCGTTGATCGCGATGGCGTAGGGCACCCAGATGGCATCGGCAAACAGGCGGATCAGCCGGCTGCTGACATAAGTCTTGCCGGTACCCGCCGGCCCGTAAATCATGATCGCGCGCCCGGAGTTCAGCGCCACACCCAGCTGATCGAGCATGCTATCGGCGAGTACCACGGCGCCGAAAGCGCCATGCATGTCGCGCGAGGTGATGCGACCATGGTGGATGGTTTGCACTTTGAGCAGGGAGCGGTAGGCACTCACCGGATAGGGTGCCGCACCGATATAGCCGCTGCGCGACAGGGCATCGCGGGCAGCGCTGCGACCGCGCTCCGTCAGGCCGTAGCGCAGTGCCTGGCCACCAGTCTGGCCGAGTACCTCGACACGACCATCCTTGCGCAAGAAGGCCAGAATTTCTTCCAGTACCGCGCCAGTCAGCGCCAGGCGCTCCACCAGTCGCGACAGGTCCAGCACACCGGCATCGTGCAGATGCTTGCAGACCAGATCACCGAGAAAGTTGTCCGCCAGGCCGGTCTCACTGATAGTGCGCGGCTGCGGAGCCAACTGCTGCACCGCTTCCCGCTCGTTGGGGTAGGCGTTGCTGTCGCCGATGGTGTACATAGTGTTCTCCCGAACTACTGACCTTAGGACAGCCAGAAGACGCTGATCAAAGTGCCGAGCAGGATCGCGACCGAATAGGGGAAAGGCTTGCCTGCCACTTCATCCGCTGCCGGCGCAAAATAGGCCTGAGCTCTTAACATCAGCCAGTAGCGCCCGAAGGTCTGCTGCAGCTGGCCACGCACCAATACAATCAATAACCCGCACAGACCACCGGCTATCAGGCTGAAAAGCGCAGCCCAGAGTGCGTCGTGCGGAGTGAGAAAGGCGCCTGCCATGGCCATCAGCTTGACATCTCCGGCGGCCATCCCCCCCAGGGCGTACATCGGGAGAAATACGGCGAAACCGGCCAGCATGCCCAGCAATCCATCACCCAGCCCGGTTATTCCTGAGGAGTAAACCTGACCGGCCACCCCCAAACCCAGACCCAACAAAACCAATAAGTTAGGAATGCGGTGGCGACGCAGATCACTCACCACCGCCACTCCCAGCAGCCCTAGTAGCAAAACAGTACCCACCAGCTGCTCCGTGGACATCGCATCATCTCCCTACCGTGAGTTATCGTTATCAGCACGCGCCAGCAACAATGGCATTACACAGCCCCCTGACCCTGGTATCCACTGCTCCTCCAAGAAGCGTGAATGCCGTGACAACGACTGCCGTAATCAACCCACCCGCCACCGCGTATTCCACAATAGTCAGGCCATCTTCGTCTTTGACGAACTTCAGTACCGAAGTATTGATTGCTTGGAGAGTCATTTCGCTCACTTCCTGCAGCCATACCGCCCAAAACGTACATCGGCAGAAACAGCGCGCAACTGATCAAGGTGCCAAGTAGCCCTAGCAACAAAACAGTAGCAACCAGCTGCGCCTGAACATCACCGTATCGGCCTGCCGTGAGTTATCGTTATCAGCACGCAGCACCACCAATTGCGGTACACAGCGCCCTGACCTTGAGATTCACGGCGCCTCCAAGAGCAGTGAACGCTGCGACAACTAATGCCGTAATCAACCCGCCCGCCACGGCGTATTCCACGATGGTCAGGCCATCTTCGTCTTTGACGAACTTAAGCACCGAAGTCTTGATTGTTTGCAGATTCATTTTGCCCACCTCATTTGAGTGTTGAGTGTTGTTCCTCAAAGACGGTGCGTAGTGCACTGCCTGGTTCAAACCTTAGTTGGGAGGGTCATAGAAGGGTTAGGAGTTTTTTGTCGATCATCAGGACTTTTTTGCTGGGCGGCCGCAAAAACTGAGTGCAACACCTGACCATTTCGGTACGGTGTTGCCCCTATGTCCTATCACGAACTCAGCATCGAAGGACGCGAGCTGCGAAACGGCAGAGCAACACCAGTGGGACGATGGCTGCGCGGTTGATGACGAAATGGCGCTTCGGGCGTATTCGGTGGCGCATGTCTGTCGGTTGCTGGGTATCAGCCGATCCAGTTTCTACGAGGCCAACAAGCGTAATGAGGGCGCTCAGCGACTTTATGAGGCTCAAGGCTACGTTCGAGATACTGGCTATTACATCTATTACCTCGATTTGGCATAGCGTGTCCGAGTTTCGCGTCCATTTATGCGGCAGCAACTCAGCAATCTCACTCGCCTGTCCTGGTTATGGCCGCAAAAAAGTTTTAGTGATCGGCAAAAAAGTCCTAACCCATCTGTTGCCCGTTGACTAGGGTTCAGACAAGCAGTGCATGAAGCAAACTCCCTGATTACATGAGGAAGTCATTGATGAACAATGATTCCGTGCAGATGTTCAAGCGAATAGCGTGGGCTAATGAAGTTTTTCACGGCGGACAGTGACGTGGGGAGGGGACATGATGAATACCAAGCACGAAACCGGTACGACGGTTGTGGAGTTCACACTCGTACTCCCGTTGCTGCTGATGCTCCTCTTTGGGATCATCCAGTTTGGCTGGCTGTTCTACAACTACGCCGTGTTAACAAGTGCAGCGTCGACTGGGGCACGTCTATTGGCCACCCAGCGTGGTTATGCCACCCCGTACTCAGACACTAAAGACGCGGTACTTTCGGCTGCGGGAGTCATCGCGCCTTTAGCAAGCCTGAATAAGACGTTGACTATCAACGTATCCGTGAATGGAGCGTTGTGCCAGAGCGACGCCGCCTGCGCCACCGCTCTGGGCACGGCCAGCCAGGCCCCCGCTGTCGGCACACAAGCCAGTATTTCTCTTAGTTACCTGTTCGCTCCGATACTTGGTGGCTCATTAGGCAGCCTCGCGTTAATCGTGCCCTCGAGCTTGAATGCGACAATGTCGGAGCTTGTGCAATAACCGGCAGTCTTTGAGTCGTAACCGCCACACTGGGCCACACCTAGCAAAAACGGTGTGACGTTTGAGCTATGAGGGCATCGGTGACGAACACCATGCCAAGTTGGGGACGATCATGATGCGAAAGATGCAAAAAGGCATAGCCGCCGTCGAGTTCTCCATCGTGGCCCCATTGCTCATTTTATTACTCATCTGTCTTGCGGAGTTTGGCTGGTTGCTCGTTAACAGCGTGATGGTCATGAATGTCGCGTCGTCAGGCGCGCGCTTCTTCGCAAGCCAGCGCGGGACAACCACCCCATACACGGACACCAAAACGCAGATACAGAAATCGGCGGCCTACTTGACCGTAGCGAATCTGTCGTACTCGACTTCCGTGGGGAACGCCTCATGCAGCGCTGACGATACTTGCGCGGTCGGCCTGAACAATGCAGTGCTGAAAGGGGCAGTCACTAATGCCACGGTAACGGTGACGTACTCCCCTTATAAGCCCCTTCTCGTATGGTCTTTTCCCGGTATTACGAACCTGCTCCCTTCGTCACTGAGCTTCACAGTCGTAGAGCGAGCGCAGTGAACACTCCTTATCAAATCCCTCAACTCAAGGAGTACACCATCATGTCAAGAATTTCTGACCGGCAGCAGACCATGGGCCACCAACGTGGCGCCGTGGTTATCTTGGTAGCCCTCTCGATGGCCGTCCTGCTGGGGTTTGTCGCCCTGAGCGTCGATGCTGGCTACGTTCTCTACAATCAGAAGCGCCTACAGGCCGCCACTGATGCTGCCGCGCTGGCCGGAGCCGCCGACCTTTGGAACAGTCCGTTTGCAACGGCGCAAACGAATGCCGCAGCGTACTCCGCCGGACAGGGGAATAACACGTTGCCTTCCAACGTCACAGTGTCGCCGGCCAGCATCACAGGTCTGCAATTGGTAAATGCTCAGTTGCCCGCAGCCGGAGCAGTCTCGAAATTCAATGGTATCCAGGTAGTACAGCAAGCCACGGTGCAGCTCTACTTTGCCCAAGTACTTGGTGTCGCTTCAATGCAAATTACCGCTACCTCGAAGGCTGTAGTCGGCGGCGGAGCCGTGCCAACCAAATACAATGTCATTATTTTGCTCGACACGACAGGATCGATGAATACCACCGACGCTAATTGCCTGGGGGCAAATAATAAGCCAATGACCCGACTCCAATGTGCCCAGCAGGCGGCAATCACACTCATAAACAACTTGACGAACGCTGGCGATAACGTTGGTTTGATGACATACCCACCGCTCGCAGGAAGCGGAACAAATACCAACTTTTCATGCGGCTCGAAGCAATCTATAGCCAGCAGTTACTCGGCTGTGGCGCAGGGAGTTGTAACGAACGGCGCCACCTATCAAGTATCCGGGCTCAGTTCCGGCTTTCTCAAAAACGGCCAAGTCAACACGACTTCAAGCATCGCGCAGGCGCTAGGGATAGGCGGCTGCAGCGGCATCCAGGCAATTGGCGGTTTAGGCACGTATTTTACTCAGGCGATTTTTTCCGCGCAGGCAGCCTTGCTGAGCATGTCACAAGGGCAGTCGCCGCCCGGGCAAAACGTGATCGTCCTGTTGAGCGACGGCGACGCATCTTCATCGCAAAGTCAACTAGGCAACACCTACAAAAGCCAATATGGATCGGAATGCAAGGCGGCCGTTACTGCAGCAAATACCGTCAAGCAGACCAGTACGCTGATTTATAGCGTGGCCTATATCGGTGGCGGTTCCACTTCGGCGCCGTGCAGTGACGGTAGTAGCGATTTGACGCCTTGCAACACCATGCAACAGATCGCAACAGGCCCCTCCTATTTTTTCTCTGACACTTGCCCGAACGCAGCCGGGGGGAACGTCAACCTGAATACGGCATTCAAAACCATCTCATACGCGCTGACAAAACCGCGACTGATCCCGCCAAATGCGATGTAACGTTCGACTACGGCATTGCCGGCAGGGCTAGCGCTTCGATTTCAAATGTCCAATTGAAGTCATGGGCCAAGTGATGCAAGAGGCCATGGTTAGGCGGCATGATGCCCCGGCTTCAATTCAATAACCGTGTTGCACTCAGCTCCTGCAACCGCCCTGTCATTACCACGACAACAAAAACAGCAGGAGCACCGCCTGAAACGGCAGCGGGAAACGTAAGAAAAGGAATAACTTACGAATAGCTTTGCAACTAACTCGCAAGCGACGAGCGGTCGACTCCAGGCACATCGAAAAAAGTAAGGACGTACACGAAATTATGGCCTCTCAGCAAGGTATAGAACGTAACTGACTATCGACAGGGTTTCTTATCAGGATTTGATCCTTCGTACTGATAGCACAGTGACAATACTGCTGAACTCATGAGCGCGCACAGGGCACAGAGATAAGGAAATGAAGCCAGACTTGGTTAGAAAACCATCCCTTTTATGGCTAGACCTCACCCGTGATCGATCGTCTGAAGAACTGATCGCACAATTCCGCTCAGACTGCGATTGCCGACTGGCGAAAGACGCCACCCTGTCCAAGCGGGATCATGACCCACAACCGGACATGATCTGCATGCATTTTGATCGCCCCGACATGCCGGGCCTCAGCCTGTTGCTGGAGATCAAACGGACCACCCCCTCCATCCCGATCGCCATGTTCACCGTACAGCACTCGGAAGAACTGGCCGTGTGGGCGATGCGCTCTCGTGTCTGGGAGTACATAGTGTTGCCGCTCTCGACCGCCGAGAAGAGCCGTTTTCTACATACCCTGAAGCAGCTTTGCGAGCTGCGTCGTAGCACTGATGGCCACGGCAAGAAACAGCTGATCGAGCACAGCCCGACCCTGCCGGACAGTATCCGGCTGACTGCAGAACACCAGAAGCACCAGGCGCTCAGTAAGGTGATGCTGTACATCGACCACCATTTTCGGGACAGCATCGATCAGAAGGAACTGGCGCAGCGCTGCGGCATGACAGCATTTCGCTTCAGCCGTCTGTTCAAGGAGGTGAACGGCCTTGGCTTCATGGACTACATCCTGGGCAAGCGCATGGACTACGCCAAGGAGCTGCTCGACAACAGCCAGATGCCCATCACCAGCATCGGATACGAGGTCGGTTTCAAGGACCCATCCTACTTCGCCCGAGCCTTCAAGCAACTCGCCGGCTGCACACCCAGCGAATACCGACTGGCGCGCCGCAGCGAAGTGCCTGTAGCAGCGCTGGCACTGGATGAAGAACTGTCAGAGGTAGTCGACAGCCTGCTGCGTCGTCTCGAGGCCTGACGCGCTCAATGTCACGCACGGTGCGAAAGATCATTGCCAATCGTTCCAAGAACAATTGGAACAGATCGATAACAAAACGTGGACGCAAAAAAAAAGCCGTAAAGCCTCATTTGCATGGGCCTTACAGCTTTATAAATACGTCGACATAAAAAGTGGTGGGTCGTGTGGGATTCGAACCTACGACCAATTGGTTAAAAGCCAACTGCTCTACCAACTGAGCTAACGACCCGACGTGGCGCGTATATTACTGATTTCTATGAGTAATTCAACACCTAACTGAAATTATTTCAAAAATAGTGCGTTGGGTCGGCTACAGCGGCCGCTGCAAAGCCTTCTGCGCGCAAACGACAGCTGTCACATTTGCCGCATGCACGGCCCTGATCATCAGCCTGATAGCACGATACCGTCAGCCCGTAATCAACCCCGAGCCGCATACCCGCCTTGACGATATCGGCCTTGCTCAGGTTCTGCAGGGGCGCCTGAATTCTGAAACCCTCCCCCTCCACACCGGCCTTGGTCGCCAGATTGGCCATGCGCTCGAACGCTTCGATGAACTCAGGGCGGCAGTCTGGATAACCGGAGTAATCCACCGCATTGACGCCGATAAAGATATCCCGCGCGCCCAATACTTCTGCCCAGCCCAATGCCAGCGAGAGAAAGACGGTATTGCGCGCCGGCACGTAGGTCACCGGTATGCCTTCGCTCGGAGACTCCGGGACGGCGATGGAGCTGTCCGTCAACGCCGAACCACCGATGCCGTTCAGATTAATCCCGATCACCTTATGCTCGACCACGCCCAGATCGCGAGCGACGCGCGCCGCTGCATCCAGCTCGGCGCGGTGCCGCTGGCCATAGTCGAAGCTCATGGTGTAGCAGGCATAGCCATCGGCACGCGCCATCGCCACCACAGTGGCCGAATCCAGGCCACCGGACAGCAGAATTACCGCTCTTTTCTCTGTCATCGCTTTTTCACTCATATAAGCTCACTCATTTCAGCGCCCCGGCTCATCGTCCCAGAGGATTTTATGCAGCTGCATTTGCAGGCGGACCGGCAAGTTGTCGGCAACGATCCAGTCAGCCAGATCCCGCGCTTTCAAATCATGATGGCTCGGCGAGAACAATACTTCGCCAGCGCGTCGATCCAGACCGTACTGAATCAGCTTGGACACCGCCCAGTCATAGTCTTCACGCGAGCAAATCACAAACTTGACCTGATCGTTAGGTGTCAACAGCTCGATGTTTTCGTAACGATTACGCGCGGCTTCTTTGGAGCCAGGCGTTTTCAGATCGACAACACGACTGACCCGCGGATCAACCGCCGAGATATCCAAAGCACCACTGGTTTCCAATGACACTTGATAACCGGCATCACACAGACGCTTAAGCAGAGGGATCGCGTTGGGCTGAGCCAAGGGCTCACCCCCGGTCACGCAAACATAACGCGGACGGTAACTGGCCACTTGTTCAAGGATCGCGTCCAGGGCCTGAATGCTGCCGCCGCTGAATGCGTAAGCGCTGTCGCAATACTGACAGCGCAAGGGGCAGCCTGTGAGACGCACAAATACAGTGGGCAAGCCCGCTGTGCGCGTTTCACCCTGCAAGGAGTAAAAAACTTCGGTGATTCGTAGTGTGTCTTGCATATGAGCCACGGGCGTAATAGCTAAACAGGCCATCCGCCTCCGTTAGGCACTTCAACGAACCTGCATTCGCATGATCCAGAGAAGCGTATGTATTACCGGAATTTCGGGTGCCAGATTCTAACGAAAAAAGCCGCGACAAGCGCGGCTTTCTTTAATCGGTTGTCAAATTGACCCAGCGGCCCGCGCATTACATGTGCTGCAGATCCCGTTGTGCCAACTGCGCAGCGGAAGTGCCCGGGTATTGGGAGACAACCTGTTGCAAGATGCCTTTGACCTTGTCCATATGACCAAGACGGCGTTCAACATCTGCAAGCTTGTACAGCGAGTCCGGCACCTTGGCGTGCTTAGGGTACAGCTGACTCACTTTGGCGAAAGCCTGACCAGCACCTTGCAGGTCACCTTTGGCCAGATTCACTTCACCCAACCAGTACTGGGCATTGCCCGCGTATTGGCTGTTCGGGTACTTGCGCAGGAAAGCCGTGAAGGCCTGACTGGCTCTGTCGAAATCCTTGGCTTTAATCAGGTCGAAGGCAGCGTCGTAATAGACCTTTTCCTTCGCCGGATCGCCAGGTTCCGCGTTTGCCGCCGGAGCCTGCGCTGCAGGTGCCGTAGGCGTACCACCGGCGTTTATATCGCCGCTGGGTTGAGAATTGTCGGTAGCTGCCGCAGCAGGTGCGCCGCCAGCTCCAATGCGTTTGTCGAGTTCTTGATAACGCTCCAGCGCTTCCTGTTTCATTTGCTGGATATCGTTTTGCTGAACCTCGACCATACCGCGCAAGCGCGCGATTTCGTCCTGCATCTGTTGCAACTGCATGAACAGCTGACCCTGTGCCGAGGCAGGGGTCGCAACCCCTCCCCCGGCATAGGCGCCGGACGTGCCATAACCCGCTGGCGGATAACTGTTGCTGCTACCAGAGCCAGAATTGTCATCGACCACAGGAACCGCACCCCACGCTACAAGCGGAAGGGTGAGAGCCAAAACGGTTAAAGCACGACGGCACGTTCGCATGTCAAATTACTTACGCAGTTCGACGCGACGGTTTTGAGCCCAGGATTGCTCGTCGTTGCCGGTAGCAACTGGACGCTCTTCACCGTAGGAAACCAGTTCCAGCTGAGCTGGGGAAACGCCTTGCAGTACCAGGTAGCGCTGAACGGCTTTCGCACGACGCTCGCCCAGTGCCATGTTGTACTCACGAGTACCACGTTCGTCGGTGTTGCCTTCCAGAACGACTTTAGCGCCGTTAGCTTTCAGGTCCTTCGCGTGAACGTCCAGGGAGCGCATGGCTTCTGGCTTCAGGTCCGAACTGTCGTATTCGAAGTAGAAAGTAGTGATTGCGCGCAGAGCAGCTTCTTCGCCCATGCTGCCATCAACAGCACCAGTGTTGGCGCCGTAACCAGCGTTTGGATCTACAGCAGCGCCTTGACCAGCGTTATCGCCGCCCTTGGACGAGCAACCTACAGCTACAGCCATGGCCAGAGCCAATGCAGCAAATTTACCAAACTTCAGCATTTCCATCGTGAAACTCCTAATGAACCCCAAGTGTATTAAGCAAAACGTGTAGCGCCGCGTCAGTTCAGGTAAGGGGACCAGGAAGGTTCTCTGACTTCGCCTTGAGCGGTAGGAAGCGGGAGCCTTACGCGTCCATTGATGGACACGAGCATCAAGACTCCCCGGCCCTGCTGGCGGGTGGCGTAGATTACCATGGTGCCGTTGGGCGCGACAGTAGGCGACTCATCAAGGTTGCTGTCTGTGAGGATTTTTACGGTACCGCGTTGTAAATCCTGCACTGCCACCTTGAAGTTTGTGAAGCCGTCCTGACGGTGAACCATTACCAACGTCTTTTCATCGGCCGACAATTTAGGGTTGGCGTTGTAGTTACCGATAAAGGTCACACGCTCGGCGTTGCCACCGTTGATGCTGGTTTTGTAGACCTGCGGCTTGCCACCACGGTCAGATGTGAAATAGATGGTCGAACCATCCTTGCCGAAGAACGGTTCGGTATTGATCGACGAATCATTGGTTACCCGACTCAATTGACGCGAGGCCAGGTTCATCACGTAGATTTCCGGGCTGCCATCTTTGGAAAGCACGAATGCCAGCTTGTTGCCATCTGGAGACCATGCAGGCGCGCCATTGAGGCCTTCAAAGTTGGTGATCTGCTCACGGCGACCGGTGTCGATATGCTGGATGAAGATACGCGGACGCTTCTGCTCGAACGACACATAAGCGATGCGCTTGCCATCCGGTGCAAAACGCGGCGACAGGATCGGCTCGCGCGATTGCAACAGGGTCACTGCACGCGCGCCGTCGTAATCCGAGCGTTGCAGGGTGAAGCGAGTGTTATTGACCGAGAAGCGTTCGGCGGTGACGTACAACATGCGCGTGGAGAAGGCACCCTTGATACCGGTGAGTTTCTCGAACGCCTGGTCGGCGATGTAGTGCGCCATGTCCCGCAGTTGATCGGTCGTGCCAGACACGTTACCGGTCAGCACTTGCTGCTCGGTCGCCACGTTGAACAAGGCGTACTGGATCTGCAGACGACCGCCCGAAGGAACGATACTGCCCACCATCAAGTACTGCGCACCGAGTGCTTTCCAGTCGCGGTAGATGACCTCACTGGCCTGGGTCGGCAAGCTGATCATGTTCTGCTTGGGGATCGGCGAGTAATAGCCCGAGTTACGCAGGTCATTGCTGATGATGTCCGCCATGTCCTCCGGCAAGACGTTGCCGCCCTGCAACCCGAAAGGTACAACGGCAATCGGAGTGGCACGGTCACTGCCACTTGTGACCATGATGTTTTTTTCCTCTGCAGCAACCATTCCCGCTGCACAGCAGAGAACAATAAGCAGTCCTCGAAGAATGTTAATCACAAGGCTAGATCCTCTGGTGTGAATGTCATCTTGAATGAACGATAGGGTTGGAAATCGCTCGGCTTCAGACCCTGCATTTCGGTCAAACGACCAATGTTTTTAACGGCCGCCACTGCCGAACTGTCGTAAGACCCGTCGCCACTGGACTTGGCGACACTGACCGAAGTCACCGTACCATCCGGCAACATATTGATCTGTAGTACCACTTTCATGCCCTTGCGCGCCGACGGTGGACGAGCCCAACCTTCGGCAGCACGCGCACGAATCAGATCATCGAAGTTGCCCGCCGTTTGATCGCCCTGCTCCTCTGCCAGCGCCTGCTGCCGTTCCGTTTTATCGGAAAGCAATTCGGCCAAAGCTTGCGCCTTCTTGTCGTCAGCAGATTTACGTGCAGCTTCTGTTGCCTTTTTAGCGGCATCGGCAGTCGCTTTTTTCTTGGCGTCGTCGGTGGCTTTCTTCTTCGCGTCGTCAACAGCCTGCTTCTTCGCATCTTCCACGGCTTTCTTCTTCGCGTCGTCGGCAGCCTGCTTCTTGGCATCTTCGGCCGCGGCTTTCTTCGCGTCCTCTTCAGCCTTTTTCTTCGCGTCTTCTTCGGCTTTCTTCTTGGCTATATCAGCCAATTGTTTCTCTTCGACCTTTTTGGCGTCAGCAGCTTTTTTGGCATCGTCAGCTTTCTTGGCGTCATCGGCTTTTTTGGCCTGGTCTGCCTTCGTCGCTTCTTCAGCTTTTTGCTCTTCGGCCTTTTGAGCCGCATCTTCTTTCTTTTGTTCCGCAGCTTTCACAGCTTCCTGTTTTTGCTGCTCGATTTTTTTCTGTTCCATCTGCTCGACTTCAGTCTGTCGCGCAGCGGTTTTTTGTGCCTCACCGGCAATTTTCTGATTGGTCTGGGTCGTCGCCCGGCTTTTAGACTTCAGCTGGTACAGGGTGGCCTGAACGATCGGCTTGGCTTCCGGCAGATCCGGGGTCATGGCAAAGCTGACGAAGAGCATGCCAAATATCAGGAGGTGCAACGACACAGCCCAGACACTGGGCCAGAAGTAGCTTTCCGAGGCGGACGGCTCTCGCTGTTGGTGCATCAGGGCGCCTCGGTAATCAAGCCAACATTACCGACCCCTGCTTTCTGCAGCCCGCCCATTGCGCCCATTACAGAGCCGTAATCCACGGTTTTGTCGCCACGGATAAAGACCTGGGTCTGCTTGCCACCCTCACGACCGGCAGCGATGATTTTGCTCACCGCGCTGGTCATCTGGGGCAAGGTCATGGCCTTGTCCTGCTGTTTGTCGGTATCGACTTCGCTGCCAAGGTTCCAGTAATAGGTCTTGTCAGACTTGATCGAAATGGTCAGGACCTGGGTGTTGTTGTCCTGCGGCAAAGCCTCGCTGGAGACTTTGGGCAGGTCGACTTTCACGCCCTGATTGAGCATCGGCGCGGTGACCATGAAAATGACCAGCAGTACCAGCATCACGTCGATGTAAGGCACCACGTTCATTTCGGCAACCGGCTTGCGTTTGCGGCGAACTCGAGCGATTAAAGCCATTAAGGATTACCTGCTCACTCTTCGCTGGTGTGCACTTTACGGTGCAGGATCGCCTGGAACTCATCGGCGAACGTGTAGTAACGGCTGATCAACAGTTCGCCGCGAGCAGCGAAACGGTTGTAGGCGATTACTGCCGGGATAGCGGCGAACAGACCAATAGCGGTCGCAACCAGGGCTTCGGAAATACCTGGTGCAACAGATGCCAGGGTGGCTTGCTGAGAGGTAGCCAGACCACGGAAGGAGTTCATGATCCCCCACACAGTACCGAACAAACCGATGTAGGGGCTGGTAGAGCCAACAGTCGCCAGGAAGGGCAAGCTTTGCTCCAGCTTTTCTTCCTCACGGGAAATCGCCACACGCATGGCCCGAGCCACACCTTCCATGACCGCATCAGGATCGACACCTGCCTGCTGACGCAGACGGGAGAACTCCTTGAAGCCCGCGCGGAAGATTTGCTCAACGCCCGCATCAGGGTCTGGATTGCTCCCGGCCTGACGGTACAGTTTGGACAGATCGATACCTGACCAGAAGCGCTCTTCAAAGCTCTCCAGCGCACGACGACCTGCGCGCAGCAGATTGCTGCGCTGAAAAATCATGATCCATGAAGTGACTGAAGCAGCCACCAGGATCAGCATTACCAACTGAACAACGACGCTGGCATTGCTGACCATGCTCCACATGGAGGAATGGTCGACGACGTTAGCTTCCACGCTTTATCTCCTGCTCTAAATGTGTACCCGCGCCGCTCTGGCCGGCAAAGGCCGCACGCAAAGCTTCGGGAATGGCCCGGGGTTTCAAACTATCGGCGCGCACACACGCCACCAAGAACTGCCCCTCACAAAGCAGCGTTTCATCCGCAGCCCGCCTGATCTGTTGATGGAATCGCAGGCTGGCGCGGTTCAATTCAATGACTTCAGCGCTTATCAATAGCTCGTCATCCAATCGCGCCGGCTTGTGATAGCGCGCCTCGCTGGAATGCACGACGAACAACAGGTTCTCCCCTGCAAGCTGCGACTGGGCAAAGCCCAACTCCCGTAGCCGCTCGGTTCGAGCCCGCTCCATGAATTTCAAATAATTAACGTAGTAAACGATGCCGCCAGCATCGGTGTCCTCGTAATAAACGCGACAGCGATGTGCGAACGACTGAACCCCGTTTTGCGCGCGCATACTCTAGTGCTTACTCCTCAGGTTGCCAATCCGCCAGGCAACTGTTTTTCATTTGTTTTACCGCTTATTGCCGGTCAGATCGGCGCGTTAGCCTGTCAGACCACCAAAACCCCGAATAAATCAGTGCCTTGTGCTTTTAATTAATCGTCCGCGTCATCGACAAAATCGCTGGCGACCGGCATTTCCCCCATTCTCGACGGAATGTTCAAACCAAAATGCAGGTAGGCGTGCCGGGTCACGACACGTCCACGAGGGGTACGCATGATATAGCCTTGTTGAATCAAATAGGGCTCGAGTACGTCTTCAATGGTGTGTCGCTCTTCGCTGATCGCCGCAGCGAGACTGTCAACACCCACCGGGCCGCCGTCGAATTTCTCGATCATGGTCAGCAGCAGACGTCGGTCCTGATGGTCGAAACCACGCTCATCGACGTCCAGTAGATTCAGCGCCAGATCGGCAATCGGCTTGGTGATATGGCCGTTTGCGCGAACTTCTGCAAAGTCGCGCACCCGGCGCAGCAGACGGTTGGCGATACGTGGTGTGCCCCGAGCGCGACGGGCGATTTCAAAAGCGCCTTCACCCTCGATCGGCAGCCCCAGAATACCGGCCGAACGCGTGACGATGGTGGTCAGGTCAGCGGTGTTGTAGAACTCCAGACGCTGAACGATGCCGAACCGATCACGCAGCGGGTTGGTCAACATCCCCGCGCGCGTGGTCGCGCCCACCAGCGTAAACGGTGGCAGATCAAGCTTGATCGAGCGTGCCGCAGGGCCTTCGCCGATCATGATGTCGAGCTGGAAATCCTCCATCGCCGGGTACAGCACTTCTTCGACGATGGGCGAAAGCCGGTGAATCTCATCGATGAACAGCACGTCGTTGGGTTCAAGATTGGTCAATATCGCCGCCAGATCACCGGGGCGCTCCAGCACCGGGCCTGACGTGCTCTTGATGGAGACCCCCATTTCCTGGGCGATGATATGGGCCAGCGTGGTCTTGCCCAAGCCTGGCGGCCCGAAAATCAAGGTGTGGTCCAGCGCTTCGCTACGTCCGCGCGCAGCCTGGATGAACAACTCCATCTGCTCGCGCACGATGGGCTGGCCAATATAATCGGCCAGGCTCAGCGGACGGATCGCACGATCCAGTTGCTCGTCACGGTCGCGGCCAGTGGCGGTTATCAGGCGGTCAGCGTCGATCACTTAAGCCATTCCCTTCAAAGCACGTCGAATCAGGTCTTCACTGCTCAAGTCTTTTTCCTTGATCGCGGAAACCGCTTTACTGGCCTCCTGAGGTTTGTAGCCCAGGGAAATCAGCGCACTGACCGCATCGGTTTCAGCCGTCGCCACGGGCGCAGCGGAGTTCGGCCCGCTGGAGACCAGGGTGAAGGTGCCTGGCAAGGACTCCCAGGCCTTGAAGCGATCCTTGAGTTCGACCAGCAAGCGCTCGGCGGTTTTCTTGCCAACCCCCGGAATCCGGGTCAAGGCCGAGGTGTCCTGCGCCTGAACACAGCGGACCAATTCATCCACTTCAAGGCCGGACATCAGCGCCAATGCCAGTTTCGGACCGACACCGTTGAGGCGGATCAGCTCACGAAACAGCTCGCGCTCGCGTTTTTCGAAAAAACCGTAAAGCAGGTGCGCATCCTCACGAACCACCAGATGGGTGTGCAAGGTCACCGGTTCGCCCACATGAGGCAGCCGATACAGGGTGGTCATGGGCACTTCCAGCTCATAGCCGATACCGTTGACATCCAGAATCAGGTGCGGCGGATGTTTTTCAGCCAAAAAGCCGCGTAACCGTCCAATCACGTATCAAATCCTTTCTCGTGGCCAGTCACACGCATGACGCTGGCACAAATAATGGTCGCCATCATTACAGGAGTGACGAGACCTGCAAGCTAAAAAGTTGAAGCGGATGATGCTATCAGAGACGCAGCCGACCACCGCGACTGCGTGCGGTATTCAAGCCGTGCGGTATCAGGCTGGAGCGCGTGTGTGCGTGACACAAGGCGATAGCCAGGGCGTCGGAGGCATCGACCTGAGGTTTCTGGGTCAGCTTGAGCAAATGCATGACCATCATCATCACCTGCTCTTTATTGGCGCCGCCGGTCCCGGCCACGGCCTGCTTGACCTGGGTCGCGGTGTACTCGGCGATTTCCAGACTCTCTTCAGCGCCAGCCACGATGGCCGCGCCACGCGCTTGACCGAGCTTGAGCGCGGAGTCGGCGTTACGCGCCATAAACACTTTTTCGATACCCATGGTCACCGGACCGTACGTCTGAATGACCTCTCGCACACCACGATACACAATCTGCAAACGCTCATGTAGCTCACCGCTGCCGGTACGAATGCAGCCCGAAGCCACGTACACACAGCCGCGACCGGTGTCCCGCACCACGCCATAGCCGGTGATTCGCGAACCGGGGTCGATACCAAGAATAAGAGTCATAACGCCTGCAGCTTAAGAAGTGACGCACACAATTGAACGCAGCATAAAGGCAGAAGCCGGAGGCCGATAGCGACGTGAGTGACACCGCTCCGTACTTCCGGCTTCAAGTAATGCGCCAGCTGAAAGAAATCAGCCGAGCTGTTCCAGGACCTCGTCGGGAATCTCCGCGTTGGAATAGACGTTTTGCACGTCATCCAGGTCTTCTAGCATGTCGATCAGCTTGAGCACCTTTTCAGCAGTGTCCAGATCGAGCACGGCGCTGGTCGTCGGCAACATGACGATTTCCGCATCGACTGCCTTAAAACCCGCAGCGTCCAGCGCATTACGCACCGCGTAGAAACCCGCAAAGGACGTGAACACGTCGATGGAGCCATCTTCATGGGTAACCACATCATCGGCGTCCGCCTCCATCGCGGCCTCCATGATGGCGTCCTCATCAACACCCGCCGCGAAGGAAATCTGCCCTTTTCGATCGAACAGATAGGCGACCGAACCATCCGTACCGAGGTTACCGCCACACTTGGTAAAGGCATGGCGAACGGCGGCGGCAGTACGATTGCGGTTGTCGGTCATGGTTTCGACCATGATCGCCACACCACCCGGACCGTAACCTTCGTAACCCAGCTCTTCAACATCGTCACCCTCTGCCGCACCGGCGCCACGAGCGACGGCGCGATCAATGGTGTCACGCGTCATGTTGGCGCCCAACGCCTTATCCAGTGCCAGACGCAACCGCGGGTTAGAGCCCGGATCGCCCCCGCCTTGACGAGCGGCGACGGTCAGCTCACGGATCCACTTGGTGAAGATCTTGCCTTTCTTGGCATCCTGACGCTCTTTGCGGTGCTTGATGTTCGCCCACTTAGAATGACCTGCCATAACTCACTCCGAATTCTTCTGAAACGCTTGCACCTTCCGCCCTGCGAATGCGGGCAAAAAGCTTCAACTTAATCTGTGGCCTGACGAATAAAGGCGCATCGACAGTCCGATGCGCCCTACTCGGCTATTACTCAGCCTTTGGCTGTTCGCGCAGGCGGATGTGCAGCTCACGCAATTGCTTGGCATCGACAACGCCAGGAGCCTGGGTCATGACGTCCGCAGCGCTCTGGGTTTTCGGGAACGCGATCACTTCACGGATCGATTGAGCGCCGGTCATCAACATCACCAGACGGTCCAGACCGAAAGCCAGACCACCATGCGGTGGTGCGCCGTACTTCAGGGCGTCGAGCAGGAAGCCGAACTTCTCTTGCTGTTCGTCTTCGTTGATGCCCAACAGACGGAAGACCGCTTGTTGCATTTCCTTGCGGTGGATACGGATCGAACCGCCGCCCAACTCGGTACCATTGAGGACCATGTCGTAAGCGCGGGACAACGCCGTAGCCGGGCTGGCTTCGAGCTCTTCAGGGCTGCATTTGGGTGCAGTGAACGGGTGATGCAGCGCGTTGAAGCTGCCGTCGTCGTTTTCTTCGAACATCGGGAAGTCGACGACCCACATCGGGGCCCACTCGCAGGTGTGCAGTTTCAGGTCGTTACCAATCTTGATCCGCAGCGCGCCAAGGGCTTCGCTAACGATCTTGGATTTGTCCGCACCAAAGAACACGATGTCGCCATCGACGGCGCCAACGCGATCCAGGATCACATTGAGGTTTTCCTCAGGGATGAACTTGACGATCGGAGACTGCAGGCCGTCAGCGCCTTTGGCACGTTCGTTGACCTTGATGTAAGCCAGGCCTTTGGCGCCGTAGATGCTGACGAACTTGGTGTAGTCGTCGATCTGGCTACGCGGCATGCTTGCCGCACCCGGTACACGCAGGGCTGCGACACGACCTTTGGGGTCGTTGGCCGGACCACTGAACACCTTGAATTCCACGGCGTTGAGTTGATCGGCAACGTCGACCAGCTCCAGCGGGTTACGCAGGTCCGGCTTGTCGGAACCATAACGACGCATGGCTTCGGCGAAGGTCATGTGTGGGAAATCGCCGAACTCCAGGTCCAGCACTTCCTTGAACAACTGACGAATCATCTTCTCGGTGATACCGATGATGTCTGCTTCATTCAGGAAGCTGGTCTCGATGTCGATCTGGGTGAATTCCGGCTGGCGGTCAGCACGCAGGTCTTCATCGCGGAAGCACTTGGCAATCTGGTAGTAACGATCGAAGCCAGCGACCATCAGCAACTGCTTGAACAACTGCGGTGATTGCGGTAAGGCGAAGAAACTGCCTGGGTGGGTGCGGCTCGGCACCAGGTAGTCGCGAGCGCCCTCAGGCGTGGCACGGGTCAGAATCGGCGTCTCGACATCGAGGAAGCCGTTTTCATCCAGGTAACGACGGATGCTGGTGGTGACGCGCGAACGCAGACGCAGCTTTTCAGCCATTTCCGGACGGCGCAGATCGATGAAGCGATAACGCAGGCGCGTTTCTTCGCCGACGTCGGAGAATTCGTTCAGCGGGAACGGCGGCGTTTCCGACTCGTTCAGCACTTCGAGCTCGTAGCCCAGTACTTCGATGGCGCCGGACGCCATGTTCGCGTTTACCGCGCCGGCGGGACGTGCACGCACCTTACCGGTGATCTTGATCACATATTCGCTGCGCACGCGATCGGCGGCAGCAAAGGTGTCAGCGCGATCAGGGTCAAACACCACCTGAGCCAGACCTTCACGATCACGGATATCGAGGAAAATTACCCCGCCATGATCACGACGGCGGTGGACCCATCCGCAAAGGGTAATTTCCTGACCTTCCAGGCTCTCGTTCAGTTGGCCGCAATAATGGCTGCGCATCATGATGGTGTTTTCACTTCTCGTAATTCGAAATTCGGTGGAGCTCTCGCCCTTCGCTTGCGCTCAATAGTGCAAGAACCCTGGCGTGCAGTTCAACCCGACGGCCTGCGCCCCGTAGTAAGGCGGGGGATTATATAGGGTTAATTGACGCTGTGCAGCCGCCCGAACTGATCGCGACAACATAAGTGCGCCCCATCTGACGAGAGCCCCGCCAGAGGCCCACGACCGCTCAGCCTGGTGGAGCCTCTAGGCCGGGGAAAGCGCCATCGACTCGGTTTTCAGTAGATGAGCGACGCAGACCACCCGGATCAGGCCGCTGAAATTCTTCACGCCACCATGGCGCAGGTGCACTTCACGATCGACATAAGAAAGAATGGTATTGACCGAACAACTATTGGAGCGAGCGATATCGGCCAAAATATTCCAATACACCTCCTCCAGGCGCAAGCACGTCGCCAGCCCGTTCAAGCGAACAGACTTGGAATGAGGGCGCGCGAGACTCATATTAAAATCCTCGACAAAGGGATCGTCTTGTATCTTTCCGTACCGACTGAGATCCTTAATAGAACATCCAACACGTCGAACCATTTCTGCTTCCTCCTCTGTTAGTCATCTAACACAACCACGTCAGACCTAAATAAATGCAAAACTCACCTGCATATAAATCCAACAACAGATTTCTAGCCAGCAGAACACGCACCTCAAGTTTGTAGGACATCACTACATTTCAATGGGGATTATAGAAACTGGAAAAATCGTTAACCTGAACCACTCATGCCGGGGTCCTTAATATGTATATCACTCGCAGCCGATCGCCGTAGCGCAAGGCCAGAGGCCGTGAAGCCACGCGCCGAGCGAGGAGACGCCGAGAAAAACCGGAGGGATGACAAGGCGAAAAATACCCCCTGCTACACGCGAGGCAGAAACGGTTAAACACGTGACACTTGCAGAGCGCTATTACCGGACCTCTATAACGAACGAACCATCCACGCCATTTCTTTCATGCACTTTCATACGCACGATCAACGGATTGGCAGTTTGAAGAAAGGCGCGCACAGGCTAAATAAGTACCCGACACCAGAAAGCCCAAGGCACGCATTCGCCCAGCCACGAAAACCATGGCCAATGCGAGCTCGTCATACTGTTCTTCGAACATTAAGTGCAGGATACGAAACATCGCCCCCCCCCCCCCCGACGCTCCAGTGAACGTTATTGAACTTCATATAAAACACCTGCGTATCCACCCATAGACGAGAAAAACCGCCCACCAAGAGAACCCGTAACCTAGCCTTCTATTGCGCTGTCGCCCTGCGACAAAAAAGCCCTTCCTGGCGATAAACCGCAAACACCGTCGAACCGATGGCAAACGGTGCCATCACTCCAGAAGCGACGAGCAGCCGCCTCGCTTCCAGAAACATCCGGCAGACGCCTGCACGATCTGAGTGGTCTGCGACCGCTCTAGAACAGGTCTCGACGAACGAACCACCGCCCCGTATCAAAGCGCCTGCGCGTCAGCACTACAGCCGCGCCAAGCACTTGATTTGAGTAGCCCCCGGCTTTGCTGTTAAATACACGCGTGTCGCTACTGACGTGCCGTCTGGCTGTAGCGCATAGGCTGACCCCATGCTCGTGCAGCACGCCTCCTATTATTCAGAAGCGTACCGAGCGTCATCAGCTATTTCCTCGTGATCCGTCTTAATGTGAGTTTATTAAAATGTTGAAAATCGTCCACCTGCTAACGGGCGCAGCAGCCCTGCTGCTTTCCTTCATCCCTAGCCTGCGTAGTGAAGCCCTGTCTTCTTACCTCCTGCAACCCGATGCGCTTTACCTGGCGCTTTTCGGCTTGCTCAACCTGGTACTTGCCCCAGTGATCCCTTACTGGAACAGAGGCCCACGTCATCAGCTACAAAATCTGGTCAGCGCTCTTCTCGTGCTGGCTGTCGTCCTTCAAACCTTGACTCTGCTTGTTCCTCTGCAAACCATTGCCGGCCAACCGGCGATCATCGTCAGCCTGATCAGCGTCCTCGTTGCAGTGCTGCTGCATCTGGCCGTCAGCTTCTATCAATCGTCACCCTCGCCCGCCACACAAAGCCATGACATGACCAACCGCGATACCGGGACCGTCAAGTGGTTCAACACCTCCAAGGGATTTGGCTTCATCTCCCGCGACTCCGGCGATGATATTTTCGTACACTTTCGGGCCATTCGTGGTGAAGGCCATCGCGTATTGGTGGAAGGTCAGCGCGTCGAGTTCTCAGTGATGAATCGCGATAAGGGCCTGCAAGCCGAAGACGTGATTGCAGCGCTGCCACGCCGCTAAAATCCAGCGCCTCCCCCAAAAAAGAAAACCCGCCTCTCTTTAGGAGATCGCGGGTTTTTTATCGCGCCGGAAAAGCTGAATCAGTAATGCGGCGGGGGCGCCTCCTCCTCGAAGGTGTCGAACTGGCTGCCCATTTCTTCCTGACGTTTGAGCAGTGCGGCCATCTGCAACTGCAATCGCTCGACTGCGCGCTGCTGGGCGACCAGCACATCATTGAGCGACTGAATCGTGTCGTCCTGAAAGGCCAATCGACTTTCCAGCTCGGTAATACGCTGTTCAAGGCTCATGCCTGCCCCTCCTCGAAACGAAAATCTTCTGTTAACACTTGCTGTAAGCGGGTGCGGATGACCAATAGCTGTTCGGCGGTATAGGGCTGTGCCGGATGTTTACCCCAAACAGGAGCAGGCCAGGCCGCATCGTCCCGACGACGAACGATAACGTGCATATGTAGCTGACTAACGATATTACCCAACGCTGCGACATTGAGTTTGTCGGCATTAAATGAGTCGTTGAGTATTTGCGAGAGCGCAGTGGCCTCCTGCCACAACTGCAATTGATCCACCGGGTCTAGCTGGAACAATTCGCTGATGTCCGCCCGACGAGGCACAAGAATGAACCACGGGTAATTCGAATCATTGGATAACAACAAACGACACAGGGGAAAGTCCCCGATGGGTACAGTATCTTGCGCAAGACGCGGATCTAAAACGAACACCGCAAAACTCCTGATCAACTGGTTGGTTTTAGCTTGACACCGCGAATTTCGGAGTCATCAAGCAATACCGAGCAGGATACTCGGGAATGTGTCGTCGTTCACTGCCCGCGGTCAATTCAAGTGCCACTGTATTCCAGTCAGACAATCCGACAGACGGTCATGTCAGCCAAAAAACCCGAACACGCACAAACGCGGAACGCGCCGCCTTCACTTGCACTGATCTGAGACAATTTTTGCCTCTGAGCAGAACCTGCCGCGCTTCATTTTTAGCGGTGATTTTTTCAGCCACAGAGCCTCCGAAACCCCACCCAGTCATTTCCCGGCAAAAAAAAATACCACTGAACTGCCGTCTAGAGGCTTTAGAGTCGATCGTACAGACCCATCATCACGCACCCCGTAACACTACGCACCAAAACGAGTCACATCCCCCACTTGGACAGTGCTACCCACCCCTGATTTACCCAACACGCGGGCCTGACCGGTAACGCTTTGAGGTTTTCCCTTTTTGTCGAGCAAATTTTGTGGATTTTACTCATTCAAATACGATCAAAAAAATATCAATAAAAACAAATAGTTAGATATTTCCTCTTGCACAGAATGATGATTTGTGAAAAAAATGTGATCGCTTTTGAACTTTGTGCACGGTTGTTGCTTTGTCACACACCAGAGTCGGCAGGGACGCTCGCTGCGAAGCAAGTGCTTTGGGGACGAAAAAAAACGGAAGCGCAGGATGCAGGGAGTGTTTGAAAGGCTGTTCATAGACTGTTTGTACCTATGCTTAAGCCTTCAAAAAATACCGTTGTAATTGGTAGGACTTGATAGTGAAATCTACACAATTGCGACATGGACAACCTACATTTGCGACATGGCCGTAAAGATAACGAAAGGATAGGTTTGCAACTATCGCCAACATGGTCAGCGTGATATAAGTTTGCGCCGACTCAAAAAGAAAGAGCCTCCCAGATAAAAAAACAGGTGGGATGGCAGTAACTCTTCTTAAAAAACCAAAGGAGCAAATCACGATGAGAGTGATGAAGTGGAGCGCAATCGCCCTAGCAGTAACTGCGGGCAGCACCCAACTGGCAACGGCTGCAGCCTTCGTCAGTGATCAAGCCGACACCAAGGGCTTTGTAGAAGACAGCACGCTGAATCTGCTGCTTCGTAACTACTACTTCAACCGCAACAAAACAAATGGTGCAACGGACCAGAAAGACTGGACCCAGGGTTTCCACGGTGTTTTCAACTCGGGTTTCACTCAGGGTACTGTCGGCTTCGGTGTTGACGCCTTTGGCTACGCTGGCGTGAAACTCGACGGTTCCGACAAGTATTCCGGTTCGGGCAACCTGCAGCTCGAGCATAATGCCGACGGCACTACCAGCAACCAGGACAGCTACGGCAAAGCCGGCGCCGCGCTTAAAGTCCGTATCTCCAAGACAGAGCTGAAATACGGCGACATGCAGCCGGCTACCAGCCCAGTCTTCGCGGTTGGCGGCTCTCGCCTTTTGCCACAGACCGCTACCGGCTTCCTGTTGCAGAGCAGCGAAATCAAGGGTCTTGACGTTGAAGCGGGTCACTTCACCTCCGCGACCAGCCAGGACACGACCAAGCATAATGGCGAGATTTTTGCCACCTACGCTGGCGTCACAGCAAAATCGGCAGATTTCGTCGGTGGCAAATACGCCATCAACGACAGCCTGAGCGCTTCGCTTTACGGTGCCAAGCTGCAAGATATCTGGAACCAGTACTACGCCAACGTGAACTACGTCATGCCATTGGCTGATACTCAATCCCTGGCGTGGGACTTCAACATCTATCGCACGACCGATACCGGCGCAGCGAAAGCAGGCGAAATCAGCAACACCGCTTTCTCCCTGGCTGCTGCGTATTCGTTCCTGACCGCGCACACCCTGACCCTCAGCTTCCAGAAGGTCAACGGCAACACCCCGTTCGACTACATCGGTGTGGGTGACGATAACAAAGGCGGCGACTCGATCTTCCTTGCCAACTCCATCCAGTACTCCGACTTTAACGGTCCTGGTGAGAAATCCTGGCAGGCTCGTTACGACCTGAACATGGCATCCTACGGCGTACCTGGTCTGAGCTTCATGACCCGTTACGTTACTGGTGACCATATCGACGGTACTGGCGCTCCAGTGGGCCAAGCCTACGACGGCCTGTACGGTAAAGACGGCAAGCACCACGAGACCAACGTTGAAGCCAAATACGTTGTTCAGACGGGTCCAGCAAAAGACCTGTCCTTCAAAATTCGTCAAGCCTGGCACACTGGCAACGCAGACGATGGCGAAGGCACTATCCAAGAGTTCCGTTTGATCGTCGACTACCCGATTTCGGTCCTGTAATCGCACGTCAGTCGCACGCTATAGAAAACCCGGCTTAGGCCGGGTTTTTTTATGCGGTCGACATCCATGACACCGGCAGCCCTCTGCACAATTTCGTTGCACCCGCCCTGCCCTGTACGCGACTGGATCACCACCGTACAATGCCGGGTCATTTCTAGTCTCAGCAACCGACAACGGCCTACCATGCGTACCAGTCAATATTTGCTCGCCACACAGAAAGAAACCCCTTCCGATGCGGTCGTCGTCAGCCACCAGCTGATGCTGCGTGCCGGCATGATCCGCAAACTCGCTTCCGGCCTTTATACCTGGCTCCCCATGGGCTTGCGTGTGTTGCGCAAGGTCGAAGCTGTCGTTCGTGAAGAGATGAACGCTGCGGGTGCGCTCGAAGTATTGATGCCCGGCATCCAGCCCGCAGAGTTGTGGCAGGAATCGGGGCGCTGGGAACAATACGGCCCTGAATTGCTGCGCATGAAAGATCGACATGATCGTGAGTTCTGCGCAGGCCCGACCCACGAAGAAGTCATCACCGATCTGGCACGCAACGAGCTCAACAGCTACAAGCAGTTGCCGATCAACATGTACCAGATCCAGACCAAATTCCGCGATGAGATCCGCCCACGTTTCGGTTTGATGCGTGGTCGCGAATTCATCATGAAAGACGCGTACTCCTTCCATGTCGATCAGGCTTCGCTGCAAGAAACCTACGATCGCATGCATCAGGCGTACGTCAACGTGTTCACTCGCCTGGGCCTGAATTTCCGCCCGGTCGAAGCGGATAACGGCTCCATCGGCGGTGCCGGCTCCCACGAGTTCCACGTGCTGGCCGAGTCGGGCGAAGACGATATCGTGTTCAGCGACAGCTCCGATTACGCCGCGAACATCGAGAAGGCCGAGGCCGTTCCACGCGAACAGTCGCGCCAGGCACCGACCGAAGAGCTGCGCCTGATCGATACACCGAACGCCAAAACCATTGCGCAACTGGTGGAAGGCTTCAACCTGCCGATTGAAAGAACCATCAAGACCCTGGTGGTACACGCGGCGGAAGAAGGCAAACTCATCGCGCTGATCATTCGTGGCGATCACGAACTCAACGAAATCAAGGCCGCCAATCTGCAGCAGGTCGCCAGCCCGCTGGTCATGGCATCCGATGCCGAACTGCGTGACGCCATCGGCGCCGGCGCAGGTTCGCTTGGCCCATTGAATCTGCCGCTGCCTTGCATCATCGACCGCTCGGTCGAACTGATGAGTGACTTCGGCATTGGCGCCAACATCGACGACAAGCATTACTTCGGCGTCAACTGGGAGCGCGATCTGCCGGTTCCAGTCGTGGCCGACCTGCGTAACGTGGTGGCTGGCGACCCAAGCCCGGACGGCAAAGGCACGCTGGAAATCAAACGTGGTATTGAAGTCGGGCATATCTTCCAGCTCGGCACCAAGTACAGCGAAGCCTTGAAGTGCCAGGTGCTTGGCGAAAACGGCAAGCCAGTGACCTTGACCATGGGTTGCTATGGCATTGGTGTTTCTCGTGTGGTGGCGGCTGCCATTGAGCAGAACAACGATGAAAACGGGATCATCTGGAACGATGCGCTCGCACCTTTCCAGATCGCCCTTGTGCCATTGCGCTATGAAACCGACGCCGTGCGCGAAGCAACCGACAAGCTGTATGCCGAACTGACCGCAGCCGGTTTTGAAGTGCTGCTGGATGATCGCGACAAAAAAACCAGCCCCGGCAACAAGTTCGCCGACATGGAACTGATCGGCATCCCGCACCGCATCGTGGTCAGCGACCGCGGTCTGGCCGAGGGTAACCTCGAGTACAAGAGCCGTACCGAAGCCCAGGCCCAAGCCCTGCCTGTCGCCGACGTGCTGTCCTTTCTTCAGGCCCGCATCCGCCGCTGATGTCCGGGGCGCGCACGTGAATGACGTGCGCGCCCTCGCCTGACGGCCTATGACGAGGCGAGCCACGCCCTTTCTGCATCAAGAGATCACATGCTCAAGCGAAGCACCTTAAGTCTCGGCGGTACCGCACTCTGCGGTGCCCTGCTTGTCAGTGGTTGTGCCAACCACATGTCACAACGCAGCGAGCACGAAGAACGCGTCGAGCGCAAATTGCTCAACCACACCCTGCAAGTCGATATCGGTGAGCCCAAGGTGCTTGAGTTGCCGCAGCGTCGTGTGCGGATTCATGAGCAGAAGACGTTCGAAGTCACCGAATTTGAAGTGACCCGTCACTATGATCGCTATACCCCATACCAACCCTGGCGCGAGCTGTATGAAGTTCCGCTGGGCGCCGTTGCGTTGGTGGCCGGTGTCGGCGCCAACATTCTCAATGTGTTCATGCTCGGCAGCTTGCCGGACAGCGTGACCAAGGACTGGATCAGCTACGGCGTTGCCGGGGTCAATCCGTTCATGAACGTGCAATCCCATGGTCGGGCGCAACAGAACCTTTCCGGCATCGAAGAAACTCAGCGTGACAAGCGCATTGAGTACTCCAGCCTGCCGTGGAGCGAGCGTCCGGTTGAGGTCAAGGCTGGCACGCAGACTTACGATTTGTCCACCGATCGCAATGGCGTACTGCGCCTGAACCTGCTCGACAGCCCTTTTGCCGAACAGGACCTCAATCACATCACTCGCTTGCAGATCAACGTCGAGGATGACCAGGACAGTGTGCGCGCCGACGCTACTCTGCCAATCAGCAATTCATTGCGCGGCAAATTGCTCGAAGCACATGCGCTAATCTACGACAACCTTGAAGAGGACGAAGTCAGCCAATGGGTTCATCGGGTTAAACGCCTCTCAGAGCTGGGCCTCGAAGAAGAGGCCAGCGAACTGGAACAAAGCCTGATCGAGTTGACGCGCAACGACCCGGAACTTCAGCAGCAATTTCTCAAGTCATTGACTCGGGATGCAGGGCGTTTGGTGGCTGATCCTGAGGCGAACGACTGATACACCGTGCTGAATTCTTCGCAGGCAAGCCTGCTCCCACGGATGTACTCGATCTAACGGTGGGAGCAGGCTTGCAACTACGCGCCCCGCTGCGAAAGCAATATCAGTGCGTAAACAGCTCCAACTGCTCATGGGCGCCGCGTAGATCCTGCAGGCGCACGCCAATGCCCAACAAACGGACTGGTTTGCTACCTCGGGCGAAGGCCTGGGTCAGCAGTTGCTCAAAGCTGTCCAGATCACGCCCCGCGCCGGACTGCTCCAGGGTTGTCTGGGTAAAGTCATGAAACTTCACTTTGACGAAGGGCTTGCCCGCTCGGTAACTATCGTCCATGCGCGCCATTCGTCCAGAGAGGGTTTCGAGCAAGCCCGGTAGCTTCTCCAGACAACTGGCCAGATCCGGCAGATCGGCATCATAGGTATTTTCGACACTGACCGACTGACGCCGACTGTCATTCTGCACTGGCCGGTCATCGATCCCACGCGCCAGATTCCACAGCCGCTCACCAAAGCTGCCGAATTCACGCACCAACGCCAACTTGTTCCAGTCCCGCAGATCCGTGCAGGTGGCGATACCCAGTCGGCCCAATTTGTCGGCGGTCACCTTGCCGACGCCGTGCAACTTGCTCACCGGCAATGTGGCGACAAACTCCTCCACCTGACCCGGGGTAATCACAAACAGACCGTTGGGCTTTCTCCAGTCGCTGGCGATTTTGGCGAGAAACTTGTTAGGCGCAACGCCAGCCGACACCGTGATATGCAATTGATTGGACACCCGACGACGAATGTCCTGAGCAATTCGAGTGGCACTCCCCGAAAAATGGCTGCTGTCGGAGACATCCAGAAAAGCCTCATCCAGTGACAGCGGTTCGATCAGGTCGGTGTAATCGCGAAAGATGGTCTGAATCTCACGGGACGCTTCTTTATAAGCATCCATACGCGGCTTGACGATGGTCAGGTCGGGGCACAGTTTCAAGGCATGCCGGGATGACATCGCCGAACGTACGCCGTAAGCCCGCGCTTCATAGTTGCAGGTGGCGATCACTCCGCGACGATCCGCAGACCCGCCCACCGCCAACGGCTTGGCGGCCAGGCGCGGATCGTCGCGCATTTCGATGGCGGCATAAAAGCAGTCACAGTCGACGTGGATGATTTTGCGCTGCGTCATGAGGTGCGATTATGAATACTGTGGGTCGAGCAGTATCTCACTCACGCCGGGCTGTGGCACTCGCGATACTGAAAGCTACGTAGGAAAGGTCCTGAAGAAGAGGCTCGAATCCTCCTGACAGGTCCGCGCAGCAAGCCCTTGAGCCCAATCTGGCTTATAAGTGGCGAAGCTAAGCGATTGAAGGAAAAGCACTTTTTTAAATTAACCATTGACAGCCAAGCGTTCCGGCGTAGAATACCGACACACAGACGCGGGATGGAGCAGTCTGGTAGCTCGTCGGGCTCATAACCCGAAGGTCGTCGGTTCAAATCCGGCTCCCGCAACCAAACATCAAAAAAGGCTACTCGAAAGAGTGGCCTTTTTTGTATCTGCAATTCCGCCCTCTCCCCTCCGCCTCCTTATAGAAGCAAGGAACACTCAGACGGGGACAAAAGGTACCTGGTCGGGAAAAAGTCTTTGCGCATCGACCACTTAGCCGATCGACCGCTCTATTTTCGGTTAATTTCCCCTCGCGCAGCATTAACGGTTGACACTCCGCCGTTCGGCTGTAGAATGCCGCCACACAGACGCGGGATGGAGCAGTCTGGTAGCTCGTCGGGCTCATAACCCGAAGGTCGTCGGTTCAAATCCGGCTCCCGCAACCAAACATCGAAAAAGGCTGCTCGAAAGAGTGGCCTTTTTTGTGTCTGGCTGAAAAGCGCCGGAACAGCAGCCCAAAACGCTTGTCAGAACTGTCGGTCCCGAGGATAGGTATCTACCGACTAAAGAGTCGGCTGAAACGAATCCGCTACATTCGCTCGTTAGACTATGACGCGCTAATATTTCGAAAATATTTTTTGCGTAGGGATTGGTAACTTGTCTGTATACCTCCATCCTGTCGCGCACGATCCAAGGAGTGATTGATGCGCGCCAACTCGTCCGAAACCAATGAAGCTGTCACGGGTACTCATCCGATTGCGCCTACTCGTCTGCACTGGCTGGAACTGCTGAGCAAATATCGTCAACCCCTGGGGCTGGCGGTGACACTGCTGCTGTTCACTATTGCGTTGATCGCCTGTCGTCATCTGTTGAGCGAGCTCGACCTCTACGCACTGCACGACTCGTTGCTGAGCGTTCCGATGCCTGCGCTGGGCGGGGCTCTTGCGGCGACTGCCGTAGGATTTGTTGTGCTGCTGGGCTACGAATGGTCGGCCAGTCGCTACGCCAACGTCCAGTTGCCCACGCGCACATTGATCCTCGGCGGCTTTACTGCGTTTGCCATTGGCAATGCGGTAGGACTGTCGCTGCTGTCAGGCGGCTCCGTTCGCTATCGGTTGTACGTTCGTCATGGTCTGGGTGCCGCGGAAGTGGCGCGGATGACCTTGTTTGCCAGCCTGTCTCTGGGCTGCGCCCTGCCCCCGCTGGCTGCCTTGGCGACGTTGAGCGACTTGCCGTCCGCATCCGTCGCGCTGCATTTGCCCATTTCGCTGCTGGCCTCGATTGCTGTAGGTATTCTGGTACTCAGCGTCTTGCTGACGGCAGGCATTTATCGTCGTCGCCTGCCTGAACAACCGCTCCCGCACAACCTGTTGGTGCGCGTCGGGCGTCGCACGCTGCGCCTGCCTGGCCTGCGCCTGACCTTGATGCAATTGGTCATCACTGCGCTGGACGTCGCCGCAGCAGCCGTCGTACTTTATTTGTTACTCCCCGACGCTCCGCCTTTCGGTGCCTTCGTACTGGTTTACCTGCTGGCCCTGGCCGCAGGCGTACTCAGCCATGTACCAGGCGGTGTTGGCGTGTTCGAGGCGATTCTGCTGGCCGCCTTTGCCGACCAACTGGGTGCCGCACCGCTGGCGGCCGCCTTGCTGCTTTATCGCCTGATCTATGTGGTGCTTCCGCTGCTGCTGGCCTGCCTGGCGTTGCTGTTCAGCGAAGCACAGCGTCTGATGCCCACACGCCAAGCGATGCGCGTGGCTTCAGGTCTGGCCGCGCCGATCCTGGCACTACTGGTATTCCTGTCAGGTGTGGTCCTGCTGTTTTCCGGCGCCACACCGGAAATCGATACACGCCTGGAAGATCTTGGTTTTTTGATCCCGCACCGCTTGATCGACGCCTCACATTTTGGCGCAAGCCTGATCGGCGTGTTGTGCCTGCTGCTGGCCCAAGGCCTGCGTCGCCGTCTGTCAGCCGCCTGGATGCTGACCACCGTGCTGCTGCTGGTTGGCGCCCTGCTGTCATTGCTCAAGGGTTTCGACTGGGAAGAGGCGAGCCTGCTGATCCTGACCGCAGGTCTGCTGGCGATCTTCCGACGCTCGTTTTATCGCCCCAGCCGCTTGCTTGAATTGCCGTTTTCGCCGCTTTATCTGGTGGCGAGTGTGTGCGTACTCGCGGCGTCCATCTGGTTGCTGTTGTTCGCCTACCAAGACGTACCTTACAGCCATCAACTGTGGTGGCAGTTCACTCTCAACTCCGACGCCCCGCGCGCGTTGCGCTCTGCCCTGGGCAGCGCAGTACTGCTGGTGATCGTCTCCTTGACCTGGTTGCTGCGTACCGCACGCCCGGTCATCACCTTGCCTAATGCCACCGAACTGGCCAAGGCCGCCGAGATCGTGAATGCTTCCGACCAGCCTGACGGTGGGCTTGTGTTGACCGGTGACAAGGCGCTCCTGCTACATCCTGACGGCAAGGCCTTTATGATGTATGCCCGCCGTGGCCGAAGCCTGGTAGCGTTGTACGACCCGATTGGCCCGACACAGCAACGCGCCGAGCTGATTT
Source organism: Pseudomonas sp. ASL3 (assembly GCF_056680425.1). Classification (NCBI taxonomy): domain Bacteria; kingdom Pseudomonadati; phylum Pseudomonadota; class Gammaproteobacteria; order Pseudomonadales; family Pseudomonadaceae; genus Pseudomonas; species Pseudomonas sp. ASL3. Next base: position 3,991,783 of record NZ_CM155281.1, read on the forward strand.
GGCAATTCCGCGACCTGTGCGACGTCCACCACGCCCGCCCAGTGTTTTACCAGGTCCGCGCGGAGAATCTGCCGTTCTACATGGACATTGGCCTGACCGCGATCAAACTAGGTGAGGAAGCCCGGGTCGACTTGCATCGCTTCGACATAGAATCGAAAGGCAAGGAGATGAAGGACCTGCGCTACACCTGGAACCGGGGTGGTCGGGACGGCTTGTCGCTGGAGATCTACGAGGTCGGCCAGGCACCACTGGACGAGCTGAAGGTGATTTCCGATGCCTGGCTCACCGGCAAGAACGTACGAGAGAAAGGCTTCTCCCTCGGCCGCTTCAGCCCGGAGTACTTGCAACACTTCCGTATAGCGATCATCCATTTCGAAGGTAAGCCAGTGGCGTTCGCCAACCTGCTGGAAACCTCCAGCCATGAATTGGCTAGCCTCGACTTGATGCGCGCTCACCCAGATGCACCGAAGCTGACCATGGAATTCATGATGGTCGGCCTGATTTTGCACTACAAACAACATGGGTATGGACGCTTCAGCCTGGGTATGGTGCCGCTTTCCGGTCTGCAACCGCGTCGCGGCGCACCCCTGACCCAACGCCTTGGCTCGATGGTCTTCCGTCGTGGCGAGCAACTGTATAATTTCCAAGGTTTGCGCCGTTTCAAAGACAAGTTCCAGCCTGACTGGGAGCCCCGCTATATGGCCGTACCCGCCGGACTCGATCCGCTCGTGGCACTGGCTGACACCGCCGCCCTGATTGCAGGCGGCCTGACTGGATTGGTGAAACGCTAATGATTCAACGCTACTGGCGATTTTTGCTCGCAGCCCTGATTGTTCTCGCACTGGTACTTGGTTTTTGGCTGTGGAACCGTCCTGCCCCTGAAGCGCGTCTCGAACACCTGACACTGGAAGATGGTACGGCGCTGACCCGGGTTTCGCCGGGCAGCACACCAACAGCCAAAGTCGCCCTGGCCGTCCTCGCCGATGAAGGGCTGACAGACAAGCAACTGCTGGCGCTGAGTCAGGACGGTGACGCTCAGGTTGTGCAGGTCACCCTGCCCAAGAACGACTGTGCGCTGCAGGAAAAAACGCTGACAGCCGCCCTGCAGAAACTCGACGGCCCTGCCACCCTGGTGGGCGGGGTCGGCCCGGGCGCAACTTTGGCCTGGCGCTGGCTGGCTACGCAAACCGACGATCAGGCGAAAGCGATCTCGGTCGGTTTCAGCCTCGAACCACCCGCGTGCAAAGACAATATTCCGCAATCAGCAGCGCACGGCCGCTGGTATGCCGCCTGGAACGACGGCCCGGATGACGACGCCGCAAAACTTGTTCGCGATCAACCTAATGCCGAAAACAGCATCAGCGACTATGACGTTCACCTGCCACAGTTGCTCAACAGCCAACTGCGCCACCAATTGGTCGCCGATGACAATGACGGCGGCCTGAATATCCCGGTGGTCGAAGTCCCGGCCGGCCAGACGACTGACACCGTCACCCTGTTTCTTTCCGGTGACGGTGGCTGGCGTGACCTCGACCGCGACGTAGCGGGCGAGATGGCCAAAATTGGCTACCCGGTGGTCGGTATCGACACCCTGCGTTACTACTGGCAGCACAAGTCTCCCGAGCAAAGCGCTCTGGACCTGGCTGAGCTGATGGCGCATTACCGGCAGAAGTGGGGCACCAAGCGCTTCGTGCTGATGGGATATTCGTTCGGCGCCGATGTACTGCCGGCGATCTATAACCGTCTGGCTCCTGACGAGCAAAAACGTGTCGACACCATCGTCCTGCTGGCATTCGCCCGCAGTGGCAGCTTCGAAATCCAGGTAGAGGGCTGGCTGGGAACTGCTGGCAAAGAAGCCCCTACCGGCCCGGAGATGGCCAAGCTGCCTCCTGAGAAGGTGTTGTGCGTGTATGGCGCTGAAGAGGACGCTGAAAGTGGCTGCACCGAAGCCACCGCCGTAGGCGAGAAGCTCAGACTGCCAGGCGGCCACCACTTCGATGAAGATTACCCGGCCCTGGCCAAGCGCATGATCGATGCTATTGAAAAGCGTCAAGGTAAGACCCAAGCCAAACAAGGCTGATCCACAGCGCAAGCGACTCTAAACCGAAAGCGCCCCGCAAAAAAAGAGTCCCCGTAGCTTTGCAGCTCGGGGACTTTTTTATTGGCCGTGGACCGAAGCTGCAAGCCTCAAGCTCCAAGCTCCAAGCTCCAGACTTGCAACTTAAAGCTTGAAGCTTGAAGCTGGCCGAAGGCCTCTACATCTCTACCTGAGTACCCAGCTCAATCACCCGATTGAACGGTAGATTGAAGAAGCGCAGGTTGCCGTTGGCGTTCTTGAGCATGAACGAGAACAACCCCTCACGCCAACGCGCCATGCCTTCCAGTTTGGCGGCAATGACCGTTTCACGGCTGAGGAAGTAGGTGGTGCGCATCGGACTGAAACTCAGTTCCTCCAGATGGCACAGCTTCAGCGCCGCAGGCACGTCCGGCTCGTCAATGAAACCGAAGTGCAGGATCACCCGATAAAAACCCTCGCCATAAGCCTCAACTTCAAAACGTCGGCTCGCAGGGACGCGCGGGGAATCTTCGTAGACCACCGTCAGCAGCACCACTTGATCGTGCAACACCTGATTGTGCAGCAGGTTATGCAGCAAGGCATGCGGGACCGCATCGGGCCGCGCGGTCAAAAACACGGCCGTACCTTGCACGCGATGCGGTGGCTGTACGCGAATGCTGCTGATAAAAATGGGCAGCGGCAGCCCCCCTCCATCGAGTCGGTCTACCAGCAACTGTTTACCGCGCTTCCAGGTGGTCATCAAGATGAACAGGACAATCCCCGCCAAAACCGGGAACGCGCCGCCCTGCACTATTTTCGGGACGTTAGCCGCAAAGAACAGACCGTCGACCAGCAGGAAGCAGAACAGAACCGGTACCGCCAACAACGGCGGCCATTTCCACAACAACAAAACCACTGCCGACACCAGGATCGTGGTGATCAGCATGGTGCCGGTCACGGCAACGCCGTAAGCAGAAGCCAGTGCATTGGAAGACTCGAAACCCAGTACCAGCAAGATCACACCCACCATCAGCGACCAGTTCACCGCACCGATGTAAATCTGGCCCTGGGAAGAGCTGGAGGTGTGCTGGACGTGCATGCGCGGGATGTAACCCAGCTGGATCGCCTGCAACGTCATGGAGAACGCCCCGGAAATCACCGCTTGTGAAGCGATCACCGTGGCCAGGGTCGACAGGCCGACCAACGGGATCAGCGCCCAGCTCGGCGCCAGCAGATAGAACGGGTTGCGCGCCGCTTCCGGGTCATCGAGCAATAACGCACCCTGACCAAAATAGTTCAGCACCAGCGCTGGCAGCACCAAAGCGAACCAGGCACGGGCGATTGGTTTGCGACCGAAGTGGCCCATGTCGGCATAAAGCGCTTCAGCGCCGGTCAGTGACAGGACCACGGCACCGAGAATTGTCACGCCGATGCCCGGGTGGACGACAAAGAAGCGCACCCCCCACGCAGGGTTCAGCGCGTTGAGCACCTCTGGATGCTGCATGATCCCATTGAGCCCCAGAGCAGCCAGCACCAGAAACCAGATGACCATCACCGGACCGAACAGAATGCCGATCCGTGCCGTACCGTGACGCTGAATCAGAAACAGCCCTACCAGAACGACCAGCGAAATGGGTACCACCCAATGTTCGACGCCCTTGAACGCCAGCTCCATGCCTTCCACCGCCGAGAGCACGGAGATGGCCGGGGTGATCATGCTGTCGCCATAAAACAGCGCTGCCCCGAACAAACCAAAGACCACCAACGCACTGCGTAATCTGGGGTACGGCGAGGCGGCCCGCCGCGCTTGCGCAGTCAGCGCCATGATTCCGCCCTCGCCCTGGTTGTCGGCGCGCAAAATGAACAGCACGTATTTAAGCGAAACCACCCAAATCAGCGACCAGAAGATCAGCGCCAGAATGCCGAGCACCCCGTCGTGGTCAACCTTTACCCCATACCCCCCAGAGAACACCGTTTGGAGGGTGTACAACGGGCTGGTGCCGATATCGCCGTAAACCACACCGACGGCTGCGATCAGCAGACTCAACGGTTTTGCCGAATGATGTCCAGCATCTGCCTGACTAATTGCCTGACCCATTAACCACTCCTACAACCAAGACTGGGCTCCAAAAGCACAACGCTGTGCCTGAGCGAGCGCCGTTTTTACAGATACCGATTAACGCGATCGATGAGATCGGGCGTAACGCCGCGAAGCATAGCGCAGCACTCGTCGTAATTCTCTGCATAAAGCTGGTCAATCTACAGTCCCGCCGCTAGAATTGCGCACTTTTTGATCAGCGGCGCGCCAAGCGCCCAGACGGCGCCCCGGCCATTTGCCCGGGCGCCACCCAATGCCGAGGTTCGCCATGTCCACTGTCACCACGCCGTCCGCCCCAAAGGTTGGCTTCGTTTCCCTGGGTTGCCCCAAAGCCCTGGTCGATTCCGAGCGCATCCTCACCCAACTGCGCATGGAAGGCTACGAAGTCGTGGCTACCTATCAAGACGCCGACGTCGTGGTAGTCAACACTTGCGGCTTTATCGACAGCGCCAAGGCCGAATCCCTGGAAGTGATCGGTGAAGCCCTCGCTGAAAACGGCAAAGTGATCGTCACTGGCTGCATGGGCGTCGAAGAAAGCGCGATCCGCCTGGTTCACCCCAGCGTGCTGGCCGTTACCGGTCCGCAGCAGTATGAGCAAGTGGTCAACGCCGTTCATGACGCCGTGCCGCCAAACCTCAATCACAACCCACTGATCGATCTGGTGCCGCCTCAAGGCATCAAGCTGACACCACGCCACTACGCATACCTGAAGATATCCGAAGGCTGCAACCACAGTTGCAGCTTCTGCATCATCCCGTCCATGCGCGGCAAGCTGGTCAGCCGTCCGGTCGGTGACGTACTCGACGAGGCCCAGCGCCTGGTCAAGGCCGGGGTCAAGGAACTGTTGGTGATCTCCCAGGACACCAGCGCCTATGGTGTCGACATCAAATACCGCACCGGTTTCTGGAACGGCCAACCGGTCAAGACACGCATGACCGAACTGTGCGAAGCGCTCAGCACGCTCGGCGTCTGGGTCCGTCTGCACTACGTCTACCCCTACCCGCACGTCGATGAACTGATTCCGCTGATGGCCGCCGGAAAAATCCTGCCGTACCTGGACATCCCCTTCCAGCACGCCAGCCCGAAAATCCTCAAGGCGATGAAGCGTCCTGCCTTCGAAGACAAGACCCTGGCGCGGATCAAGAACTGGCGCGAGATCTGCCCGGATCTGATCATCCGTTCGACCTTCATCGTCGGCTTCCCCGGCGAAACCGAAGAAGACTTCCAGTACCTGCTCGAGTGGCTGACTGAAGCACAACTCGACCGAGTGGGCTGCTTCCAGTACTCCCCGGTCGAAGGCGCACCGGCCAACGCCCTGGGCGATCACGTCCCGGACGAGATCAAACAGGATCGCTGGGAGCGCTTCATGGCGCACCAGCAGGAAATCAGCGCCGCACGCCTGCAACTGAAAGTCGGCAAAGAAATCGAAGTGCTGATCGATGAAGTCGACGAACAAGGCGGCGCGGTCGGCCGTTGCTTCTTCGACGCCCCGGAAATCGACGGTAGCGTCTACATCGACAGCGACCAGGATTTCAAGCCGGGCGATAAAGTCATGTGCCGGGTCACCGCCGCTGACGAATACGACCTGTGGGCTGAAACGATCTAATCGTTTTTCCTCTCAAAAAGCCCTGCCTTTCAACCGGCGGGGCTTAATGAGAGGGTCAGCCTGACCGAGAAGCCCCACAGGTTTACGCTTGTGGGGCTTTTCTCGTTTCAGGCGGAGGATCTCTCTGCCCTGCGGCTTGGCGCAACTATCCGCCTGCACCGTCACGGAGTACAACCATTGGGTCGCAGGAGATGGACTGCCTCTACACTTTTTGGAAGTTGCTTATTCATCAACGATCTTCCCATTGACCCGGATAACGGGTTTGCGCTTTTCGGTAAAGCCGCACAGGCCGTCGATTTCTTTCGGGAACGGTGTGTAAGGCACGTTGTAGAGAATGTATTCCTCCAGGCAGTTCGGCAGGATCCAGAAAAACAGCCAGAACACACGAATCGGCACCACCACGGGCGCCCATAGCTTGCCCTTCGTGGTGGCGAGGCTGGTGCGCAAGGCGGCTTTCCACTCGTGGAAATGGCGCCATGTTGCTTGTTGGCGTGTCATGCTTGAGAGTGGCGGTGGGGGTGGAGGAAGATCTTGTGGGCCGTGGGCCATAAACAATTGCAAGTACTCCCACAACGACTTGGCCGAACGATCTCCGACATGCGCGCCAAGATTGCCGCACGCGACGCAGACTTCCCCGGGCTGCGGAAAAGCATAATCGACCCCGATCAGATACAACGGATGCCGAGAGGCATAACCGCTACCGGAAACGATGGGTATATAGCCGGCCAGTACTTCGAGTTGGTCCCAATCCAGTATGTGTAGATGCGTTTTGCCTGGGAAGGTGTAATAGAGCTTGCGGGTGCCACGGTGGATGCGGATGAAGGCGCCACGGTTGCGATGGGTGCCGTTAAGGAAATAGATTATCACTGCAAAAATGACGAGAAGCCAAGGGAGGAAAATGACGTCCAGCCATCCATTGACTCCAAGGACCACATCAGGTGTTAAGTATCGAATAGCACATGTAATGAAGATGGAAATTGCCACAGCAGACACCATTGACATACCAATAAAAATGGCTGACCCGCTTCGGGTTAAGTTGGCAAACGTCTCCAGCTCGATACATTGCTCATTAACCCTCCGTACACCATCCGGTTGCGGCACTTCACCGGTGGAGTAGTTGTGATACAGCCGTGTGCCGCCAAAGCGAAAGCTTTTAGGCAGGCGCCTGACATTGGCCGCGCTCACTTTGGCGCCTCCACAGGCGCGACTTTGTTTTCGTCGATGGGGTCACTGAACCAACCGCCTGCGGTAAATATCAGCGGCTCCGGTGCACCCGGTTGGGTGAGGGCTAGATCCGGTTGTTCTTGGGGATTGGGTTGATACAAGTATTCCACAGCGACTTGGGCGTCTTCATGCATGGAAATGGTCCAGCCACGCTCAGCTCCCAATGTCGGACCACGCGTGATCAGGTACTGACGTTGATAATCGATGGGATGAGTGCCTGAGGCATGCATGATGGGACCTTCGACTCCAGACAGGCGCTGGCCATCAAGAGTGACATGCATCTCCAAGACGAACCTTTCATCATTCATGGAGCCAGGCAGTAGGCAACGGATGGTCAGGGTGCCAACGTCATAGCCAAAGGATTTGTCCCACTGGGCACTCAGCCGCGGGCGATAGAGCAGGTTGTAAAAGGCCTCCAGCTCTTGTTTATGGGTGTAGTGTTTTTGATGCAGCCCCCAGGCACTGTGTTTGAGCCAGATATCGACTGGACCATGCTTTATGTCATCGGCCTGCATGCCAAGATAAATCACGGAACCAAGGGTAACCAACGCAATCACCGCCCAGCCTGCTGGGGTCAGGCCCAGCACGGCAACTGTTCCGCCGCCAGCGGCCATACTCGCAATGGACGCGGCAGTCGCGGTACCGCCTGCCCACATGGCCAGGGTCAATGTGCCACCGGCCAAGGCGGTGCCTAGATACAGCTTCGCTTGCTCAAGGTTGAGATCATTGACTGCGTTGACGGTTTTGATCCCGTCAGCTAGAGCAGCTAACGCAACGCCGCCCGCACCGAAGTAGGCAACGCCGATCTTGGCACTCAATGCTTTGAGGGATGTTGCCAGCATTGCATTCCCACGATTGGCAGCAGCTACGGCAATGCCCGTTGCACCTATCTCTATACCGGCACCTATGAGTGCACTACTTGCTCCGATCACACTAGCGAGGCTTGATTTGCTCCAGTGCTCTTTGATCCCGGTCTGAATCCCTTGCACTATCCCAATCACCGCCAGAACCCCACCCACCCCGGTAAACAAATACCCCGCCGGCCCGCGCAACTTCTCCAGACTCCTGATCAACGGATTCCCTTCCAGCGGCATCGCCCGTTTCGGTGGCAGCTCCGGGCGGCTTGCGGGGGCTTTATCGATCACCGCGTAGTCGGTTTCTCCGACCTTGACCCATTCGTAGATCGGCACCCGGATGCTGAAGGTCTGTTCCACGATGGGCGCGGCGGCGGGCAGGTTCCAGCGCGCGATCAGCTCCGGTCCCAGCGTTTGGTAGCCTTGCAGCTCGCGGGCGAAGCGCAGGTACTGGGCGGCGCTGACCTCGTGTTGGATCAGGGTGGCGTTGAAGCGCACTTCCAGCACATGCCGCAGGCGGCGGATCATGACGTCGGCACTGTGCGAGGTCGGAACGGCTTGCAGCAGACTGATCAGGGCATTGGTGGCCGGGGTGGCGGCGTGTTCTTCGAGGTAGTTGTTGACGACCTCAAACACGCCTTTGCTCACGGTCAGGGTGTTGTTCAGGCGTGCCAGCAGCCCCAGATTGCCCAGGGTCACGGCCCGCCAGTAGTGACTGCCTTGAGCCGGTGAGTCGATCAGCGCACCCAGGATGCGTCGGCCCTCTTGGGTGTGCACCAGGGCGCCGAGGCACTGAAACACCGCCTCCTCGTAGCCGCGGGCGTTGTGGATCACGTTCAGGTCGAAGCAGCGCAGGGCCAATTCCAGCGGCTTGCCGGGGTTGCAGAGGACGACCCAGGCGATGGCGTCATCGACGGCGTTTTCGATGGGCGTGTCGAAGGTGTTGAGCTGCGCCTTGTAGAGCGCCGGAAAGCTCTGGGCGGCGCTCAACTTGACCAGCGCTTGTTGCCGGGCCAGCGTCTGGGCCTGGGCCGGGGTATTGGCCTGCTGGAAATAGCCGTTGATCAACTGCGCGCTGCTGAGTTTGTGCGCGTTGTCGGCGGCGAATTTAGCCTTGGCCTGCACCAGCGTGGTCGCCAGATGGTTGAGTTCGCTGGTGATGCCGAAGGGGTCTTGCAGCACCAGCGCCACCACCTCCGTGTCGTGGCGCAGGGCCAGACGCATCTCTTGATTGATGTACCCGGCGCTCACCGAGCGTGGCTGGCTTTCGCTCCACTGAAAGGGGCTGGCGCTGGGGATCTGCAACGAGCGCTGGCGAATCATCAGCGACGGCGGAACATTCAACTCGGGGGCGACCGCGACCAGGTGGGAGGCCGGCAAGCTGTGCTGTTGTTCGGCACCGCCTGAGGGCTTGACTGGGGTGGCCAGCAGGCTGCGCAGTTGGTAGCTGTCCTGCTCGATCTGCCACAGGGTGCAATGGCTGAGCAGGGCGTCGCTGACCATCAGCCAGACGCTGTCGGCGGTGCTGGCCACGGGCGCCGGGATATACGCCGTCGCCCCGATGACATGCGGCTTGGCATGGCGCCCGGGGGTGACATCGTCATAGTCCTTGTCGCCCCACCACAGCGCAGCGAACAGGGCGTTTTCGGTGACCTGATAGTGCTGGGTCCACATGCGCCCGTCTTTGAAGTAGAACAGATAGACATAGCTGCCGGGACGCAACAGGCGCAGGCCGTAGTGCTTGCCGCCCTTGAGGGCCGGATAGCCGCGGGTGGCGAGTTGGGGCAAGGCGCTGCTTTCGTACGGCACGTCGGCTGTCGCATAGCGCAGCGGGTAGATCGGCACGCAGCGCTGGCAGGCCGGGTCGTTGAGGAACCGACCAAACTTGGGCTCGCTGGGATGAGGCGGTTGCAGGGCTTTTTTGTGGAGGTGGCACATGGTCTGTCCTTAGGCCGAGGCGGCGGCAAGTTGTTGCAAGCGGTGTTCCGCTTCAAATAAACGCAGGCGATCATCGTGCTGGCGCTGACTGAGGATGGCCCTGAGCGGTTTGTCGTGGATGAACGCGTCCTGTGGATTGTTCAAGCGCAGCCGCACGTAGTGGCTGATGGCGCATTCGCGGGTCAGTCCGAGACCCTGGGCTTCTTTTACAAAGATGTTCAGTTGCCGGGCCAGTTCCTGCGGCCCCAAGGCATGGGCTCGCTCAGGCTGTTGCCGGGCAAAATGTCGGGCTGCATCACGCAACAACCACGCATGGCTGGCCTGATTGATGGCTGCCTCGTCGTCGTCGCTCAAGGTGAAAGCCGCAGTGGCGCGCAGGCTCAACGGAGCCACCGACGGATTGTCGACACGCAACCACGACAGGCTGTCGTCGTCACCCTCACGCCAGACCACGGCTTGAATCGGCCCCAGCAGCTCAGCCAAGCGACCGGCCGGCAAGCCCTCAGCCATCTCTTCAAGCTGGCGTAAGGCGCCCAAACTGAAAAATGCCAGGTTGCCGTCGGCGGCGGTGAACACGCGCAGGGTCTTCAAGTGACTGACCAAGGTTTCGCCATCGGCCGGGCCGAGCAGGATCAGTCCATCTGCCGAGGGGGCCCAGGTGCTGAGGTAAGTCTTGAGCAGCGCGGCGTCCAATGGCACCAGCAGCGGGCCGTGACGGTAGCCGGGGTCGGTGTATTCCCAATCGGTGCCGCGCCACAGCCAGCGATGATCGAAGCGACGAGTGATCGCCCGCACATCGTCTTCCAGGGTCTCGAGGCTGGCGCCGTTGAGCCAGAGCCAGGGGTGGTGTTCGGACACATCGGGCCAGGCGGGTTCTGCGGTGGTCCGAATGGTTTTACGTGGCCAGGCGTCGAATGCTGCGCCCGAGGCGGGTTCAACGGTGTAACGCGGGTCGCTGTGACGGAGCATGGATTGGGGGCTCGTTTATCCGAAAGGGAGCCCAACAATATGGAAAAATTTATTCAGTCTCTATCGGATGAATCTCTGAGTCATGTCGGATCGTTCTTCATCTCGCTTCTAACAAAAATCAGCTTTAGACACGGAGGCTTTTTAAGGACAGTTGGGAGCGGTGAGCCCAAACACAGTGGCGCAAGCCTGCTTTGTTGAAAACGATCAGTGAGATAGCGAGAAATGGGATGACCATACATTTTTGCGACTAGATTATTTAGAGATGACATCGCACCTCAAAATCGACTTTAAAAGCAGTCGAGTCACGGACCGACGCTTTTTGCCTGAGGAGACAGGTTGTATGCGCCATCATTCGGTCATTCATACGCCCAGACAGAGTGACTACCCGGAACTCGCCCGTATTTGGGAAGACTCGGTGCGGGCCACCCACGACTTCTTGCCCGACTCCTATATCTTGATGCTCAAGAACCTGGTGCTAAATCAGTACCTGGATGCAGTGATGCTGATTTGCAGCAAAGACACTCAGCAACGAATCACCGGTTTCGCCGGAATCGCTGGTGGCAAGATCGAAATGCTGTTCATCGACCCCGAGCACCGCGGCCAAGGGCTGGGCAAGCTGCTGCTCAACCATGCCATCGAGCACTTCCACGCCGACAAACTGGACGTCAACGAGCAAAATCCTCAGGCGCTGGGGTTCTATCTCAAGCTGGGATTTGAAGTGATCGGCCGTTCAGAAATAGACGGTATGGGTCAGCCATATCCCTTGCTGCATATGCGCCTCAGCAGGCCCCGCTAAGGCAGGAGCGAGGTCGACTCAATGCAGCAAGCCGTCGATCAAGGCTTTGTTGAAATGCGCCGGGTCCTGGATTTGCGGCGCATGCCCCAGGTTCGCGAACTCGACCAGCGTCGCTCAGCGGCTTGATCGTGCCTTCCCAGGTCGCGCCGCAAAAGTTCTTGCCGTGCAACAGCACGATGGTCTGCCCATTGGGTTTGACCGACGGTTTGATGTCCATGTAGCCCATCTGTATGCGTTGGCCTTGGGATTCGAAAGCAAAATTCTTTGCCGGAAACGGGTAATCAAAACCTTGCAACTGCGGGCCATTGCTCGGTGCCTCGGCGGCAAGGAGAGGCAAACTGGCGCTCATCATTAAGGCGGCAAGCCATTTGGACATGAACCAGACTCCAGGAAAGAAGGTTATCTCGAAGGCATTTTCAATGTAGCCGCGATTAACCTTGCTCGCGCGGGTACAATAGCGGCCTTTCCCCTTAGTAACGGCTCTTTGTCATGACAGACCCCATTCGCCTTTCCAAACGCCTTGTCGAGCTGGTCGGCTGCTCCCGCCGGGAGGCTGAACTGTTTATCGAAGGCGGCTGGGTCACGGTGGATGGTGAAGTCATTGAAGAACCGCAGTTCAAGGTCGATGTGCAGAAAATCGAACTGGACCCTGAAGCCAAGGCTACCGCGCCTGAGCCAGTGACCATTCTGCTGCATCAGCCCGCGAGCTTCGACGCTGAAAGCGCGCTGCAACTGATCAGCCCAGGCACCCTGTCCGAAGAACATCGTTACGGTAAACGCCCGCTCAAGGGCCACTTCATGCGCCTGTCACCTATCTCGACCCTGCAGGCCAACGCCAGTGGTTTGATGGTGTTCAGCCAGGACTGGAAAGTACTGCGCAAGCTGACCGATGACCGCAGTAAAATCGAACAGGAATACGTGGTCGAGATCTCCGGCGAAATGGCTGCCCACGGGCTCAATCGCCTCACCCACGGTTTGACGTACAAGGGCAAGGAACTGCCGGCAGTGAAGGCCAGCTGGCAGAACGAAAACCGCTTGCGCTTCGCCATGAAGAACCCGCAACCCGGCGTCATTGCCCAGTTGTGTGAAGCCGTCGGCCTCAAGGTCGTGTCCCTTCGACGCATCCGCATCGGCGGCGTCTCCATGGGCAAGCTGCCGGAAGGCCAATGGCGTTACCTGTCCGGCAAGGAAAAGTTCTAGGTTCAATCGCCCCCCACATTTCAGCGTCGCTCGGCTCTCCGTGCGACGCTCACTCCAGACTTATCAGGACCGTAAACCATGATGAACAACGACGTACTGCGTAGCGTTCGCTACATGCTCGATATCAGCGATGGCAAAGTCGTGGAGATCGTCAAGCTCGGCGGCTTCGACGTGTCCAAGGCCGACGTAATCGCCTTTATGAAAAAGGACGAGGAAGAAGAAGGCTATCTGGATTGCAGCGATGAAATCATGGCGCATTTTCTCGACGGCCTGGTGATCTTCAAACGCGGAAAGGACGACAGCCGCGCACCGCAAAAGATCGAACTGCCGGTGACTAACAACACCGTGCTGAAAAAACTACGGGTCGCCTTCGAGCTTAAGGAAGACGACATGCACGCCATCCTCAAGGCATCCGAGTTCCCGGTTTCCAAGCCAGAACTGAGCGCGCTGTTCCGCAAGTTCGGCCACAGCAACTACCGGACCTGCGGCGACCAACTGCTGCGCAACTTCCTCAAGGGTCTGACCCTGCGCATTCGCGGCTGATTCTCTGTCTCAAGGCTGATGGCGACCATGACTTACACCGTTTCGCCCATTGGCTTCATGCGCTCGTGCTTCAAAGAGAAATTCGCCATTCCGCGGCAGCCTCAATTGGCGCCTGCCGCGCGTGGCGTCCTTGAGTTGGTGGCACCGTTCGATCAGGGCGATGCCGTGCAAGGACTCGAACACGTCAGCCATGTCTGGTTACTGTTCCTCTTTCATCAAGCGCTGGAAGAAAAGCCGCGTCTGAAAGTTCGTCCGCCGCGTCTTGGCGGCAACCAGTCCATGGGCGTCTTCGCGACGCGCGCGACCCATCGCCCCAATGGCATCGGTCAATCTGTGGTGAAGCTGGACAAGGTTGAGCCGGGGCGTCTGTGGCTGTCAGGCATCGACCTGCTGGACGGCACGCCGGTGCTGGACATCAAACCCTACGTGCCTTACGCGGACAGCGTCATCGAAGCAACGAACAGCATGGCTGACGAAGCACCGAGGCTGATTCCAGTGGAATGGGAAGACAGCGCACTGCTGCAGGCGCGGGAACACGGGCAGCGTCTGGGCGAACCGCTGGTGGAATTGATTGAGCAATGTCTGGCGCAGGATCCGCGCCCGGCCTACCAGAAACCGACCCCGGAACGCCGCTACGGCGCGCAACTGTGGGATCTGGATGTTCGCTGGCATTACCCGCAAGTCGGGCTTATACGGGTGCTTGAGGTGGTTGCTGCTGCGGCTTGACGCAACAGATCTCCGTAGGAGCTGACTTGTCTGCGAAGGCCAGACGCCGCGGTTGATTAGACACACCGCGTTGAATGGTCTTCGCGGACAAGTCCGCTCCTACGGGAGAAGCATTACTTCTCGACGAAGGCGCGCTCGATCAGGTAATCGCCTGGCTCACGCATCCGCGGGGAAACCTTCAGGCCAAAACTGTTGAGGACTTCGCTGGTTTCATCGAGCATGCTCGGGCTGCCGCACAGCATTGCACGATCATCCTGAGGATTGATCGGTGGCAGGCCGATATCGCTGAACAGCTTGCCGCTGCGCATCAGGTCGGTCAGACGGCCTTCGTTCTCGAACGGCTCGCGCGTCACGGTTGGGTAGTAGATCAGTTTTTCGCGCAGTGCATCACCGAAGAACTCGTTCTGCGGCAGATGCTCAGTGATGAACTCGCGATAGGCGACCTCGTTCACATAGCGTACGCCGTGGCACAGAATCACCTTCTCGAAGCGCTCATAGGTTTCCGGATCCTGGATGACGCTCATGAACGGCGCCAGACCGGTACCCGTGCTAAGCAGATACAGGTGCTTACCCGGCTTGAGATCGTCCAGCACCAGGGTGCCGGTCGGTTTCTTGCTGATAATGATTTCGTCGCCTTCCTTCAAGTGCTGCAACTGCGAAGTCAGGGGACCATCAGGTACCTTGATGCTGAAGAACTCGAGATGCTCTTCCCAGTTCGGGCTGGCGATCGAGTAAGCGCGCATGAGCGGGCGCCCGTTCGGCTGCTGCAGACCGATCATGACGAACTGACCGTTCTCGAAGCGCAGACCTGGATCACGGGTGCACTTGAAACTGAAGAGAGTGTCGTTCCAGTGATGGACGCTAAGGACACGCTCGTGGTTCATGTTGCTCATGTACGTGGGGCTCCTGAAAGTTTCGCCTGCGCTAACATTGAGCGCCATTGCGCGTCATTCTAGTTGCAGACACAATATCTGTTAAATGAATTATCAAGATATGGGTTATCGGTTATATAGATATGCGATTTACTCTACGTCAACTTCAAGTCTTCGTCGCCGTCGCCCAGCAGGAAAGCGTCTCGCGTGCCGCTGTCTTGCTGGCGCTGTCGCAATCCGCTGCCAGCACATCGATTACCGAACTGGAGCGCCAATCCAGCTGCCAATTATTCGATCGGGCCGGCAAACGCCTGAGCCTGAACGCCACGGGCCGCCAGCTACTGCCGCAAGCTGTCGCACTGCTTGATCAGGCCAAGGAAATCGAAGACCTGCTCAATGGCAAATCCGGCTTCGGCTCACTGGCAGTCGGCGCTACGCTGACCATCGGTAATTATCTGGCCACCTTGCTGATCGGCAGTTTCATGCAGCGCCACCCGGAGAGCCAGGTGAAGCTGCATGTGCAAAACACTGCGAACATTGTGCAGCAGGTGGCCCACTACGAAATTGATCTGGGTCTGATTGAAGGCGATTGCACCCACCCGGACATCGAAGTGCAAGCCTGGGTCGAGGATGAACTGGTGGTGTTCTGCGCCCCCCAACACCCGCTGGCCAAACGCGGCCATGCCAGCCTGGAGGAACTGACCCGGGAAGCCTGGATTCTGCGCGAGCAGGGCTCGGGCACCCGGCTGACCTTCGATCAAGCCATGCGCCACCACCGCAACGCCCTGAACGTGCGTCTGGAGCTGGAGCACACCGAAGCCATCAAACGCGCCGTGGAGTCTGGCCTGGGTATCGGTTGTATTTCTCGCCTGGCACTGCGCGATGCTTTTCGCCGAGGCAGCCTGGTGGCGGTGGAAACCCCGGAGCTGGATTTGTCGCGGCAGTTCTATTTCATCTGGCACAAACAGAAGTACCAGACTTCTGCCATTCGCGAGTTTCTCGACTTGTGCCGCGCGTTCACCGCCGGGGTTCAGCGCAGCGACGAAATCGTACTGCCGAGTATTGCTTGAGACATCAGTTATTCGCTAGCTATTCGCTAGCCATCAGCCCAGCAGGATCAGGCCCCACACCAAGCCGATCATGCCCAGCGCGATGAACTGAGCCGCGCTGCCCATGTCCTTGGCGTTTTTCGACAGAGGGTGCAAATCCAGCGAGATCCGGTCAATCGCCGCTTCAACCGCAGAGTTGAGCAACTCGACAATCAACGCCAGCAGGCACACGGCAACCAAAACCGCGCGTTCACCCCGAGTGACATGGAACATGAAGGTCAGTGGTATCAGGATCACGTTGAGCAGCACCAACTGACGAAATGCAGCTTCACCTTTGAAGGCGGCGCGCAAACCGTCGAACGAATAACCCGTGGCGTTGAGGATACGTTTCAGGCCGGTTTGGCCTTTGAAGGGCGACATAAATAGGCAACTGCATGAAAAAAGACGGAAAAAGCTAATTTAACCAGCGTCAAAAAAGCGTGAATATCCTACCCCTGAAACGGCTTCAGTGGGCCGGGATTGATTCCATTTGTTGCAAGAGCAAAGCGGCCTGAGTGCGGGTACGCACATTGAGTTTGCGAAAAATCGCCGTGACATGAGCCTTGATCGTGGCTTCCGAAACACTGAGTTCGTAAGCAATCTGTTTGTTCAGCAAACCCTCACAAACCATGGTCAACACCCGGAACTGTTGTGGCGTGAGACTGGCCAGACCGGCACTGGCCGCTTTGGCATCCGCCGAAACGCTGATGGCCTCATTGACTTGCGGTGGCCACCAGACATCACCATCGAGGACCGTACGCACGGCTTGCTGGATGGTTTCAAGGGAACTGGACTTGGGGATGAAGCCGCTGGCGCCGAACTCTCGCGAACGGACTACGATGGACGCTTCCTCCTGCGCCGACACCATCACCACCGGGATTTGCGGGTACTGTCCACGCAGCAGGACCAGACCGGAAAACCCGTAAGCGCCAGGCATGTTCAAATCCAGCAACACCAGATCCCAGTCGGCTTTTTCGGTCAGACGGCTTTCAAGCTCGGCAATGCTTTCGGCTTCGACCAATCTCGCCTCAGGGCCCAGGCCCAGACTCAAGGCCTGATGCAGCGCACTGCGAAATAAAGGGTGGTCATCGGCAATCAGGATTTCGTATGTCATTTATCAATGATCCTGTTTTTAGGTGAGTGCTGATGGATTCAGCCCTCACGAAGGCATCCAGCGATGCCAGCAAATTCACGGTGCCAACCAGAGCACACTTAACGCCAAGCCCCCACAAAACCAGCGTTCAAGCGTTATTGCGGCGACAAGGATGACGAGCGAAGTCGGGGTGGTCAAGCGCAACGCTTTGCGGCAAAGTCTGCGCCCCACCCACTCGAGTGCCATCATGCGAAGACAAGCCCTGCGTGCCGATATATTAATGCTGATCACCGCAATGATCTGGGGCTCGGGTTTTGTCGCGCAAACCTCAGGCATGGACCATATCGGGCCTTATCTCTATAGCGGTCTGCGCTTCGCCCTCGGCTCGCTGTGCCTGTTGCCCTTGATACTGCGTGGTCCCGCCACCGTCAAAGCGATCAAGCCAGAACCTTTTCTGACCCCGGGCTTGTTGCTCGGCGGTCTGCTGATGGGGCTGGCGCTGGCCGTCGGGATCAACCTGCAACAAGTCGGCCTGCTGTTTACCAGTGTGACCAACGCCGGGTTCATCACCGGTCTTTACGTCATTGTAGTTCCGCTTCTGGGCCTGCTACTGGGCCACAAAACCGGAATGGGCACCTGGCTGGGCGCAGGCCTGGCGGTGGCCGGTATGTTCCTGCTCAGCGTGGGGGACAATTTCCACGTTGCCTCCGGCGACTGGCTGCAATTGATCGGGGCCTTCGTCTGGGGCGGACACGTGATACTGGTCGGTGTGTTCGCCAGCCGCCACGACCCGATACGCCTGGCCTTCCTGCAATTTATGACGTGTTCGGTCGTCAGCTTGATCCTGGCGCTGATTTTCGAAGACATTCAGTTGCAATCGATCATCGCCGCAGGCCCGGCTCTGCTTTACGGCGGTGTCGTGGCGGTCGGTATCGGTTACACCCTGCAAGTCATCGCGCAGAAAGACGCTATCGCCTCCCACGCAGCGATCATTCTTTCCCTGGAAGCGGTATTTGCCGCCATTGCCGGCGCACTGCTGCTCGACGAGTCGCTGCACCTGAGGGGCTACCTCGGTTGCGCATTGATGTTCGCCGGCATGTTGTTGGCGCAGTTGTGGCCGAAAAAACCTGAACCATTGATCGCGACTGCTGCCGCTGCCAATAGCTAGCTCGTTATAGGAAGTCTTTCAGATGGGTATGCGAGGCATCGTCCAGGTCGACTGGAAGCAGATGCTTCGCCCCCAGATAATGAGTGGTGAACACATCCAGGTAGGCATCCAGCACGCCCCCCGCGGTGTGGTCCTCGGCCAGTTCCAGGCAAAGCGCTGCCACTTCAGCGGTGCAGAAATGATCATCACGTCTGGAACGCCGTAACCGATAGCGGGAAATCTGCTCCGGCTCAAGGCTGAGCACCGGCAAATGATCCAGATACGGGCTCTTGCGGAACATCTTGCGCGCCTCGCTCCAGGTCGCATCCAGCAGAATAAACAGCGGACGCTTGCCTTCTTCGAGCTTTACCTCGGTGACAACGCGCTCTTTGGCCACGAATTCGCCAGGAAACACGATATAAGGCTGCCACTGTGGATCACTGAGCAATGCCGGCAACTCAGCATCGACTTCAGTCCGCGACCAACCGTACGCATGGGTATCTTCAATGACATCGGCGATCAGCCAGCCGGTATTGGTCGGCTTCAACGGCTCGACGTCGTACATCAACAGACACATGGCCGATTTCGCCGCCACGGTCGGACGCCAGGCGCACAAGCAATAGCTGACGATCACCCTGCATCCGGGACAACGTGGCGCCCTTGAGCCTCGGGCAACAAAGGGTTTGATGCTGCGGGCCAGACGTTGAGCGCGCAGACGGGAAACGGCATGGCTCATTGTGGATTACGCTGACAAACGGAAAGCATCGACACAGCGGGAACTCGGCAGATAGAAGTCGGCGCAGTTTATCAGAGCCGGGGGCCACTCCCTTTGCTTCCTTGGTCTTTGTTTCCTTGGTCTTTCATTTATACTGCCGCGCCACCACTCACGCCTGCCGGGCAGACACGCGCTGCAGTGACCGGTTTTGTTGTTATCGGATCAGGCAGTGAACGCACTTTCAAGTCGCTGGTCCAACGGCCAGTCACTGAATCAGGAGAGTTTCATGCTGCGCCTTATCGTCCCCACCCTTACGCTTTTGCTGGTTACGCCTTTCTGCGCCCAAGCGGCTTCAAAGCAGGATTACGAACTGAGCAAAATGCTGGAAAAAGTCGCAGCTGAAAGCAGCGTCGGCACCCCTCGGGCGATCAACGAAGACATTCTGGATCAGGGTTACACCGTTGAAGGCAAAGAACTGGTCGATCACCTGAGCGTGCTCGAAGGTCATGCGGTACAGATGCGCGCCAACCCGGACGCGGTTCGCAACCAATTGGGCTCCAGTGTTTGCAACAATGAAGGCTTTCGCCAACTCATGGCCAAGGGCGCATTGCTCAAGTACGAGTTCACTGAATACAAAACCAATCGCGCGGTCGCGACCCATGTATTCAAAGCCTCTGATTGCAAACTGAAAAAATAGCGTCAGTTAACACCCTTATCCGTTGGACGCGCGGCGCTGCTCATCATCGGCGCGCAGTTCAGCTACCAGCGCTTGCATATATCGCGAGCGCCGTTCCCCACCCTCTAGCCGTCGCACACATTCCTGTTCAAGCGTCAGGTGGTTGAGTCGCGCGGCCTCCTGAAGCAACCGATACAAATCCTGATCGAGCTCCAGACTTATTCTGTGCATGTGCAGCCTCCCTGCCCCGTCCACATCACCTCTGGCGATGCAATAGAACCTCGATGACAACCCTGCTGATCAGGCTGTACGGGTTAAAGCCTGCCTCCGTGCTATCGAGATTTTATTGGCGTTGCGCTTGTTACCTTTATTAAGTAAATCAGACATCGCGCCATTACGTGCCCGGCCTGACGAGCGGAAAAAACATCGCTGCCCGGCTGCAAACAGTCGTTGCCAGTTTTAACGGTATAAGCACATTATCGAATCAGCATGAGCAGCGAGCAGCGTCTATACATTAGAGGTCTGTTTTAAATTTTCAGGGCAAAAAAGGGGGTTGCCCGCATCGCTGTGCAATGCCAAGGTTTTTCTTTTAACCCAAGGACATAAGCAGAATCAGTGAGGATCAATCGGTAACGATATCCATGCGAAGCTGGCACTTCGGAGCCAGCTGTGACGCTCAGGCAAATGCCCGGGCAGCCAGCGACACAAGACGTGTCGTGATCCTGTCGACTGTTTCGGCATGATCGATGGTTCTGCAGAAGGAGAAAGTCTGAATGCCCTATGAACCGAATGATTTTTTGTCTCGTCACTTCCAGAGCAACGGCATCGACCTCACCAGCAAGGTTGAAGAACAAATCCGCTTGGTTGCTCCCAACAGCCCCAACCTACCGCTCTACCGCGACATGATGTTGACCGTTCTGCGCATGGCTCAGGACGACCGCAACCGCTGGAACGCTAAAATCACTCTGCAAGCATTGCGCGAACTGGAGAACGCCTTCCGTGTACTGGAGCGGTTCAAGGGCCGTCGCAAAGTCACCGTGTTTGGCTCCGCTCGCACGCCTGTGGAACATCCACTGTATGCACTGGCACGAGAACTGGGGGCCACGCTGGCCCGCTCCGAATTGATGGTGATCACGGGCGCTGGCGGCGGCATCATGGCAGCTGCCCATGAAGGCGCAGGACTGGAACACAGCCTGGGCTTCAACATCACCCTGCCTTTCGAGCAACATGCCAACCCAACTGTGGAGGGCACGGATAACCTGTTGCCGTTCCACTTCTTCTTCACCCGCAAGCTGTTTTTCGTCAAAGAGGCCGATGCCCTGGTGCTCTGCCCCGGTGGTTTTGGCACGCTGGATGAAGCATTGGAAGTATTGACGCTGATCCAGACCGGAAAAAGCCCGCTCGTACCTATCGTTCTGCTCGACGCTCCCGGCGGAAGTTTCTGGCAGGAAGCGCTCAACTTCATCAAGAACCAACTGGAGGCCAATCGTTACATTTTGCCAAGCGACATGAAGTTACTGCGACTGGTTTACAGTGCTGACGAGGCCGTTGAAGAAATCAATCAGTTCTACAACAACTTCCACTCCAGCCGCTGGCTAAAGAACAAGTTCGTCATTCGCATGCATTACCCACTCAGCGAGCGGGCCATCGAGCACCTGCAGGAGGCCTTCGCCGATTTGTATCTGAGCGATAACTTCCACCAGCACACTTATCTGGGGGAAGAGCATGACGAAGCACAGTTCAGTCACCTTGCCCGCCTGGCCTTTACCTTCAATGGTCGAGACCACGGACGCCTGCGAGAGCTGGTCGACTACATCAACCTACCGGAAAGTTGGGCTCAAGCCCCTTTGCAGCAACAAACCCGAGCACGCGAACCTCTGAAGGTCACGTAACTCGCCCTACCCTGCGGCAAGCTCAATGGCTTGCCCACCCCGTTCAGTCATCCCCACCCCGGCCGCTCAACAAGCGGCCGATCATATCCAGCGGATAACCCCGATAGCTCAGGAAGCGCCCTTGCTGCGCACGTTCGCGAGCGTCCGCTGGCAATCGTCCGGCAAACTTGCGGCGCCAGGTGTCTTCCAGTTGCGCCTGCCAGTTGAAACCACTCTCTCTCAACGCCTGCTCGATATCCGCTCGCTGCAAACCACGCTGGCCCAGTTCTTCACGGATGCGCAAAGGCCCGTAACCCGAACGAGCACGGTAGGAAACAAAACTTTCGAGGTATCGCGACTCGGACAACAACCCCTCTTCCATAAGACGGTCGAGAGCGGGCTCAATCAATTCAGGAGGGGCGCCGCGCTGACGCAGTTTACGCGTCAGCTCGACTCGACCATGCTCGCGGCGTGCGAGCAGGTCCATTGCAGTACGCCGTACGGCGACAGGCGTATCAAGCACCACAGTCATGGGCAGTATCAGATATCAACGTCAGCTTCGGCCAAATCATCGGCAGCCACCCTGGATGCCGCTGCTTTGGTGTCAACACCCGGCGTCAGCAGCTTTTCACGAATCAGCTTCTCGAGGTTTGCACCGATTTCCGGATTATCCGCCAGGAACTTCGCCGAGTTGGCTTTGCCCTGACCAATCTTGCTGCCCTGGTAGCTGTACCAGGCACCGGATTTTTCCACGAAGCCATGCAGCACAGCCAGATCGATGATCTCGCCGTTAAGGTAAATGCCCTTGCCGTAGAGAATCTGGAACTCTGCCTGACGGAACGGCGGAGCCACTTTGTTCTTCACGACTTTGACGCGGGTTTCACTGCCCACGACTTCATCACCTTCTTTCACCGCGCCAGTACGACGGATATCCAGACGTACCGAAGCGTAGAACTTGAGCGCGTTACCACCGGTGGTGGTTTCCGGGCTACCGAACATCACACCAATCTTCATACGGATCTGGTTGATGAAGATGACCAGGCAGTTTGCGTTTTTGATGTTACCGGTGATTTTACGCAGTGCCTGAGACATCAAACGTGCCTGGAGACCCACGTGCATGTCACCCATCTCGCCTTCGATTTCGGCCTTGGGTACCAGCGCCGCCACGGAGTCGATCACGATGACGTCGATGGCATTGGAGCGCACCAGCATGTCGGTGATTTCCAGCGCTTGCTCACCGGTATCCGGCTGCGAAACCAGCAGGTCGTCAACATTGACGCCCAACTTGCCAGCGTATTCCGGGTCAAGTGCGTGTTCAGCATCGACGAATGCGCACGTCGCGCCCAGTTTCTGGGCCTGAGCGATCACCGAAAGCGTCAGCGTGGTTTTACCCGAAGATTCCGGACCGTAGATTTCAACGATCCGACCTCTTGGCAAGCCACCGATACCAAGGGCGATATCCAGCCCCAGGGAGCCGGTGGAAATAGAAGGAATCGCCTGGCGATCATGGTCACCCATGCGCATTACGGCACCTTTGCCGAATTGACGCTCGATCTGACCCAAGGCCGCAGCCAAGGCTTTCTTCTTGTTGTCGTCCATTGAAGTCCTCACGTAATCAATAAGGCCTGACGGCCACAATACCTGTATAAGTAGACAGTATTATTCCACAGGGTTGAGCGCTCGCCTACCCCCGTTTTGGTATTTCTCCAGCCGTAAGCTGTATCAGCCCCTCTAGCGCGGCCTTCACCGTTTGTCGGCGGACCTCATCACGGTCGCCATCGAACTGACGGCGCTCGGAAACAATCTGCTCTCCCCCTCCCCATGAAAGCCATACCGTTCCCACCGGCTTGTCTGCCGAGCCACCATCAGGTCCGGCAACGCCACTGACCGCAACGGCAAAATGCGCCCGACTTTTTCCCTGTGCGCCCCTCACCATGGCCTCGACCACTTCGCGGCTGACCGCTCCCACCTTGGAGAACAGCTCTGTCGGCACATTCAATTGACTGGTTTTTTGAGCGTTGGAGTAAGTGACATAACCGGCCTCGAACCAGGCAGAGCTACCAGGTATACGGGTGATCGCCTCGGCAATCCCGCCCCCGGTACAAGATTCGGCAGTGGTCACCTGCGCCTTCAGCGATTGCAGACGCTTGCCGAGTGCAGCGGCAAGTTGGCTCAATTCATCCACGACGTTCTCCGACTATCAGTGCGTGAAGGGGACTACCGTACACGAGCGCTATATACGTGCAAGGGCCGACGCGACTGACTCGAGGCATCCGCGCCCGCCCCGCCATCAAAAACTCAACTCGCCGGACACTGATCCTTCCTGACCGGCTTTTTCACGGTTTCAATCGTTGTTTCTCGTGGGCGCTTCCGGGCTTCTTCCAGGGGAATGAAGCGACCATTGGTTGAATCCCGACCTCGTTTATTTCGCATAAGAACATCCTGTTCATGGTGTTTTCTGGAATGAAGCAATCGCGTTGCAAGCGTAGCCACCCCCGTACAAGAGCCCAACCCTGAAGTCGTAACCGGGCTTTTCCCCTCTCGGCTCTGCGAGGCCGGATCGTGCGTGGTAACCTTGCGCCCAATGCAAAACAGATGGGCTCAAGGACTTCATCCACACCGATGAGGTCCGCAAAATGCCCGACATCTGCCCCACACTTTGAACGAATTCGCCTGAAACCCGATGAATAAAGCACTGACCGACCTGTCCTCGCACACCCCCATGATGCAGCAATACTGGCGGCTGAAAAATCAGCACCCTGACCAGCTGATGTTCTATCGCATGGGCGACTTCTACGAGATCTTCTACGAGGACGCCAAAAAGGCCGCCAAGCTACTGGATATCACGCTGACTGCGCGTGGCCAGTCGGCAGGACAAGCGATCCCCATGTGTGGGATCCCTTACCACGCGGCTGAAGGTTATCTCGCCAAGCTGGTGAAGCTCGGCGAGTCGGTGGTGATCTGCGAACAGATCGGCGATCCCGCGACCAGTAAAGGTCCGGTGGATCGTCAGGTGGTGCGGATCATCACGCCTGGCACGGTCAGCGACGAGGCATTGCTCGACGAGCGTCGGGACAACCTGATCGCTGCGGTACTGGGCGACGAGCGCCTGTTTGGCCTCGCGGTTCTGGACATCACCAGTGGCAATTTCAGTGTTCTTGAAATCAAGGGCTGGGAAAACCTGTTGGCGGAGCTGGAGCGGATCAACCCGGTCGAGCTGATGATCCCCGACGACTGGCCACAAGGCTTGCCAGCGGAGAAGCGTCGCGGTACCCGGCGTCGTGCGCCGTGGGATTTCGAGCGCGATTCGGCGCTCAAAAGCCTGTGCCAGCAATTCTCCACCCAGGACCTCAAAGGCTTCGGCTGCGAGAACCTGACGCTGGCCATCGGTGCCGCCGGTTGCCTGCTCGGTTATGCCAAGGAAACCCAGCGCACGGCCTTGCCGCACTTGCGCAGCCTGCGCCATGAGCGGCTGGATGACACCGTCGTGCTCGACGGTGCCAGTCGACGCAACCTGGAACTGGATACCAACCTGGCAGGCGGGCGCGACAACACCCTGCAATCGGTCATGGACCGCTGCCAGACCGCCATGGGCAGCCGCTTGCTGACCCGCTGGCTGAATCGTCCGTTACGTGACTTGAGCGTGCTGCAAGCTCGACAGAGCTCGATCGCTTGCCTGCTCGAACGCTATCGTTTCGAACACTTACAGCCGCAACTGAAAGAAATCGGCGATATAGAGCGGATTCTTGCCCGGATCGGCCTGCGCAACGCGCGTCCGCGTGATTTGGCCCGCCTGCGTGATGCCCTGGCCGCATTGCCCGAGCTGCAATTGGCCATGGCTGAGCTGGAAGCACCGCACCTCCAGCAACTGGCGCAGACCACCAGCACGTATCCAGAGTTGGCGGACCTGCTGCAGCGGGCTGTTATCGATAATCCGCCGGCAGTCATCCGTGATGGCGGCGTGTTGAAAACCGGCTACGACGCCGAGCTGGACGACCTGCAGTCGCTCAGCGAGAACGCAGGGCAGTTTCTGATCGATCTGGAAGCCCGGGAAAAAGCCCGCACGGGGCTGGCCAACCTGAAAGTCGGCTACAACCGGATTCACGGCTACTTTATCGAGTTGCCCAGCAAGCAGGCCGAACAAGCACCGGCTGACTATATCCGGCGCCAGACGCTCAAGGGTGCCGAGCGCTTCATCACGCCTGAGTTAAAGGCATTCGAAGATAAGGCGTTGTCGGCCAAAAGCCGTGCACTGGCGCGCGAGAAGATGCTCTACGAAGCACTGCTCGAAGACCTGATCGGCCACTTGGCGCCCTTGCAGGACACCGCTGCGGCACTGGCCGAGCTGGATGTGCTGAGCAACCTGGCCGAACGCGCACTGAACCTGGACTTGAACTGCCCGCGCTTCGTCGATGAGCCCTGCATGCGCATTGAGCAAGGGCGGCACCCGGTCGTCGAGCAAGTGCTGACCAGTCCATTCGTCGCCAACGATCTGGCGCTTGATGACAACACACGAATGCTGGTCATTACCGGCCCGAACATGGGCGGTAAGTCGACTTACA
Organism: Pseudomonas sp. ASL3; assembly: GCF_056680425.1. Classification (NCBI taxonomy): domain Bacteria; kingdom Pseudomonadati; phylum Pseudomonadota; class Gammaproteobacteria; order Pseudomonadales; family Pseudomonadaceae; genus Pseudomonas; species Pseudomonas sp. ASL3. The sequence goes on from NZ_CM155281.1 coordinate 4,017,817, forward strand.
TGCGTCAGACTGCCCTGATCGTTCTGCTGGCTCATATCGGCAGCTTCGTGCCAGCGGCCAGTTGCGAGCTGTCGCTGGTCGACCGGATCTTTACCCGAATCGGCTCCAGTGACGACCTCGCGGGCGGCCGTTCGACTTTTATGGTGGAAATGAGCGAAACCGCGAACATTCTGCATAACGCTACAGACCGCAGCCTGGTACTGATGGATGAAGTCGGACGCGGCACCAGTACATTCGATGGGTTGTCGCTGGCTTGGGCTGCGGCAGAATGTCTCGCCCAGTTGCGCGCCTACACGCTGTTCGCCACGCACTATTTCGAGCTGACGGTACTGCCGGAAAACGAGCCTTTGGTTGCAAACGTGCATCTCAATGCAACAGAGCACAACGAACGCATCGTCTTCCTGCATCGTGTCCTCCCCGGCCCTGCCAGCCAGAGCTATGGCTTGGCAGTGGCCCAGCTGGCGGGGGTTCCAGCCAAAGTCATCCTGCGCGCGAAGGAACATTTGCAGCGCCTGGAAACGACGAGCCTGCCCCACGAAACACCGCGTTCAGCACCTGGCAAACCATCGATTCCACAGCAAAGCGACATGTTCGCCAGCCTGCCCCATCCGGTACTGGAAGAGTTGTCAAAAACCAAAGTCGACGACCTGACACCCCGCCAGGCGCTAGAGTTGTTGTATTCCTTGCAGACGCGCATCTAACGGGAATCGTTGCAAGCTGTTAGAATCCCGCGCGGTTTGGGATGCTGCGGGGTTTTAGCCTGACTACGCAGATTGTCCGAGCCGCGTGAAGACACAGCGAACCACGGCAGGACAAGACGCGCTGTCATATGAACGTCTACCTGTTGTTGAATGCATTGGTTTTCACACGGCCCGGGAGACTACCCGATCCGGGCAACCCTGCTTAAAGGGCTCTGCTACCGCCGCCTGAGGAGAGAATTAGAAATGACCTTCGTCGTCACCGACAACTGCATCAAGTGCAAGTACACCGACTGCGTAGAAGTGTGTCCGGTGGACTGCTTCTACGAAGGCCCGAATTTCCTGGTGATTCACCCGGATGAGTGCATCGACTGTGCGCTTTGCGAGCCTGAATGCCCTGCCCAGGCGATCTTCTCGGAAGATGAGGTGCCTGAGGATATGCAGGAATTTATCCAGCTGAACGTAGAGCTGGCGGAAATCTGGCCCAATATCACCGAGAAGAAAGACGGCATGCCCAATGCCGAAGAATTTGATCGCGTCATAAACAAAACTGTTGAAAGCAAGCTCAAGGATCTGGAGCGCTAAGCTTCACTGATCGCCCAAAAGGCCCCTCTGCGGGCCTTTTGTGTTTTTGGCCTGTTAATAGGCCAGGCAGCTTTCTACGGACAAAAAAAAGGGGCGGTATGACCCGCCCACATTTTTTCCTTAGTCCCTTTAATCCCTTTCATCATCCTGATGAATCGCATCCTGCGATGTCCTTGACTGTCATCCTTGACGGCCTGCGTCTATCCCTCGACACAGTTCCAATAGTAATGGTTTAACCGCCAAGAGCAACCGGCCAAAGCTTTCAAAAAGATACCTGACTGCTTGATCAATAAAATAAAACAACTTAAAAATCAGTAACATAGATAGATTAGCCTCTTGAAGAAGCCAATATTCCAGGCTAAAAACCACGATAACTTACGCCACGCGTAAGCAAAGGCTTACATAAAAACCCCATTTTTCTCCGCATGTCCAAAGTATTAAAAACATCATCTAAAAAGGAGAACCGCCACCTTTTACTCAGATGTCTATTCATCTGGCGAATATAAAAACACCCCGAGCAAGTCGAGGTGTCTTTATAAAGTGGATTACTCACACGCCGCACAAGAATGAGCCGACGTCCTCTTATTGAAACAAGGACTCACTCGACAGGCCGTTCTTTTCAAGAATCTCACGCAAGCGCTTGAGGCCCTCGACCTGGATCTGCCTGACACGTTCCCGCGTCAAACCTATCTCCAGACCCACGTCTTCTAACGTACTGCTTTCGTGTCCCCGCAGACCGAAACGCCGTACCACCACTTCACGCTGCTTATCAGTCAGCTCGGAAAGCCACTGATCGATGCTCTGAGAAAGATCATCGTCTTGCAGTAGTTCGCAGGGGTCCGTAGGTCGATCATCGGTCAGCGTGTCGAGCAATGTCTTGTCTGAGTCTGGCCCAAGAGAAACGTCCACAGAAGAAACCCGCTCATTGAGCCCAAGCATGCGCTTGACTTCACCGACCGGCTTTTCAAGCAGATTGGCGATTTCTTCGGGAGAAGGTTCGTGGTCGAGTTTTTGGGTCAGTTCACGAGCGGCACGCAAGTACACGTTGAGCTCTTTGACCACATGAATCGGCAACCTGATAGTTCGGGTCTGATTCATGATGGCACGCTCGATGGTCTGGCGAATCCACCATGTCGCGTAGGTTGAGAAGCGGAAACCGCGTTCCGGATCGAATTTCTCGACCGCCCGGATCAGGCCCAGGTTGCCTTCTTCGATCAGATCAAGCAATGAAAGCCCACGATTGACGTAACGCCTGGCGATTTTCACCACCAGCCGCAGATTGCTTTCAATCATGCGTTTGCGCCCTGCCGGGTCACCGCTTTGCGACAAACGCGCAAAGTGGACTTCCTCTTCCGGCGAAAGCAGAGGGGAGAAGCCTATTTCATTGAGGTACAACTGGGTCGCATCGAGCGCCCGGGTGTAGTCAATGTACTTGTGTTGCTTGAGCGTTGTGGAGTGTTTGGCCTTGGCGCGAACGGGAGGTGCCGTAGCTTCCTCGCTCGACGTCGGGTCCAGAACGATGCCGGGTTCCATAAGGAGCACCTCATCGTCGATGTCAAACTCCGGCGCTTCTTTACTGAGAGCCATTGTTATAGTCCTTTGGTGAGTTCGACCTCAAGCTCTAGCGACGCCTCATTCTCCATGGCAACGCTTGAGCCTGTTCCCTCTACGCAAGGAACAAGCTGGTAACCGATCAACGACGTGGCAAGAACTCCAGAGGATCTACAGGTTTACCTTGGCGGCGAATCTCAAAATGCAATTTCACCCGGTCAGTCCCCGTTGACCCCATCTCGGCAATAGTCTGCCCGACTTTGACCTGCTGCCCCTCCCGAACCAACAGCCTACGGTTGTGACCGTAAGCACTGACGTAGGTATCGCTGTGTTTGATGATTACTAACTCGCCGTAGCCCCGCAAGCCACTCCCGGCGTACACAACCGAACCATCAGACGCAGCCAAAACAGGCTGTCCCAAATCCCCAGCGATATCAATTCCTTTATTCAAACTACCGTTTGAAGAAAATTTACCGATCAAAATGCCATTAGACGGCCACGCCCAACCCGCCGGTGAACGTCCTACAGGCTGTATCGGCGTTGTCGCAGGAGTCGGCTCTGGAGGTTGAGCAGAAGGCGATAAAACCACCGGCACAACCCCTACAGGGCGGGACATCACGGTAGTCTTGAACGAGCTGGAAGGGACTGCGGCAGGTGTGGAAGCAACTGCCATCGGCGCGGAAACGGCTGACGTCGGTGTTGAATTTGGACGACCATCAAAACGAATCGCCTGACCCGGATGAATGGTGTAAGGCTCAGGAATCTGGTTGCGTGCCGCCAGCGCTTTCCAATCCCAGCCGTAACGAAATGCAATAGAGAACAGGGTGTCGCTACGGCGCACCACGTATTGGCCGGTCGTGACCGGCTGACGCTGGGGGGCGGCCTTATTTCGATCGACAACCGGCGCTCCGCTCGGAGACTTGCTGGAGCAGCCTACCAATAAGAAACCGAGGGCAATGCCAATCACCAGACGCTGAAAGCTAGTTGTAGATATACGCTGCCGAATGACTGTGAGACTCACCCGCCACTCCCTTTACTGGTGACTGAATTAAAGTTGCCTATTGTGCCGCAATAACGGCAGGCAGCTAATGCTTAACTGGTTACAAAACCGTGCGTTGCAGCACCGAATCAAAATTCTGCGCTGACCTTATGACAAGCTGTATGACCTACGGCATCGGCCAGAATTCATTACGTCGCCAAACGAACCCTCAAACCAGCGGTCCGTTGAGCAAGGGCACGAATCGCACGGCACCAAGTACCTGACGGGAAAAGCCATCCTCTTCGCGGATGATCAGCATCAGTTGCTGAACCTCGCCTGCGCCCACCGGAATGACCAGTCGCCCGCCAGGCGCCAGTTGATCGAGCAACGCCTGCGGAACATCGGTCGCCGCGGCGGTCACGATGATGCCGTTGTAAGGTGCCAAAGCCGGCCAGCCTTCCCAGCCGTCACCCCAACGGAAGACCACGTTGCGCAGGTTAAGCTCGACCAGTCGCTCTTTGGCGCGGTCCTGCAAGACCTTGATCCGCTCCACCGAAAAAACCCGTTCGACCAGTTGTGCCAGTACCGCCGTCTGATAGCCGGAACCGGTGCCTATCTCCAGCACCTTGTCCAAGGGGCCTGCCGCCAACAGCAACTCGCTCATGCGCGCCACCATATAGGGCTGGGAAATGGTCTGGTTATGGCCAATCGGTAACGCGGTGTCCTCGTAGGCACGGTGCGCCAACGCTTCATCGACAAACAAATGCCGAGGGGTTCGCCGGATCACTTCCAACACCTGGGCGTTGGAAAGGCCTTCGTCATGCAAACGTTGAATCAAACGCTCGCGGGTACGCTGAGAAGTCATGCCGATTCCCCTTCGTAACAGATCATCTTGCTCGCGCGACATCAACGCAGTCCCTCTAACCAGCCATTGAGGCTGCTGAAACCATCCTGATACGTGCGATCCAGTTGCAGCGGTGTAATCGATACGTAACCTTGCATGACCGCGTGAAAGTCGGTCCCCGGCCCGCCGTCTTCAGCGTCACCCGCTACCGCAATCCAATACCCGACCTTACCACGCGGGTCGACCACCTTGACTGGCGCGGCGGCTCGGGCGCGATGCCCCAGCCGGGTCAGTTGAATCCCGCGAATATGCTCGAGCGGAAGATTCGGGATATTGACGTTAAGTACGGTGCGCGGCGGCAAGTCGAGCTGTTCATGGGCCTCTACCAACAGGCGAGCAAAGTGCGCCGCGGTCGGCAGGTTGTCTGCCTGACGCGACAACAACGAGAACGCAAACGACGGAAGCTCGAGAAAACGGCCCTCCAGCGCTGCGGCAACCGTGCCGGAATACAGCACGTCATCGCCAAGGTTGGCCCCCAGGTTGATACCCGAGACAACCATCTCTGGCGGGTGCTCAAGAAGCCCATTGAGCCCGAGATGCACGCAGTCGGTCGGCGTTCCGTTCACACTGATGAAGCCGTTGGCCAACGTATGAGGATGAAGCGGACGATCAAGGGTCAGCGAGCTGCTTGCACCGCTTTTATCTTGATCAGGGGCAATAACCACACACTCGCTAAAGTCCGCCAGCGCAGCATGCAGCGCGGCGAGACCGGGTGCAGTTACCCCATCATCGTTAGAAATCAGAATACGCATGAGCTGTCCGTTTGCCCTACCGGTACCAGATCGACAAGCTCCCGCACCAGTACGGTGGCGAAGCATCCGGCCGGAAGGACGAATTCCAATTGCAGAATGTCAGACTCGGGATAATGCCACGTCAACCCGCCAATGGGCAGTCGCAGGATACGACGCTCGTGCTCCATACCCGCTTTGACCAGCCAATCACGCAGCGCCGACTCGCGAGCCGCGACCTCTTGTTCAAGTACGCCAGTGGCACCGGTCGCGGGCGACTCGCCCTCGCCCCACTGCGGCCCGGTCGGGTGCAGGTCGAGAATAGCCAGACGCGGATCACTGCATTCCGCCTCGCCCGCAGGAAAGAAGCTGCGGCTGTCAGTGAACGCCAGCAAATCGCCCACTTGCGCCCGCTGCCAACTGCCATCAGCCACCCGCGCCGCCAGCACTTGATTGAATAGATAGCTGCGCGCGGTAGATAGCAGCCGCGAGCGCACGGCCCGCTGTTCCGGAAGGGCTTGGCGCGCGGCGTACTCACGAGCTTCGCCTAGATTGCCGCCCTGCCAACCAAAGCGCTGGGCACCGAAGTAATTCGGTATGCCATGGCTGGCGATCAATTCGAGGCGCGCTTGCAATGCCGCTTGATCGGCCTGCAATTGAGTCAGACGCAAAGTGAAGCCATTGGCCGCGTGAGCGCCACGCTGCAATTTACGTTTATGGCGACTGCTTTTCAGAATTTTAAGGGTGTCGTCCTGGGCTGCCGACATATCCGGGTCGGCCTTGCCCGGCAATTGCACGCTGAACCACTGCCGCGTCAATGCCTGACGATCCTTCAAACCGGCATAGCTCACCGTCCGCAACGGCACACCGGCAGCACGCGCCAGACGACGGGCCGCTTCTTCAGTGTTCAGGCCGCGCTTTTCCACCCACAGCCACAAATGTTCACCATCGCCGGACAGAGGAATATCCAGCACTTCATCGACCTGGAAATCTTCAGCCGTGGCTTTGAGTACTGCGCTACCCAGCGCATCACCGTAGGCACGCGGGCCGAGCAATTCGAATTCCGTCATGCCGAGAGCAACAAGGCGACAGCATGGACCGCAATGCCTTCTTCACGGCCAACGAAGCCAAGTTTTTCGGTGGTGGTAGCTTTTACGTTCACTTGATCCAACTCAACCTGAAGATCCGCGGCAATCAGCGCGCGCATCGATTCGATATGCGGGGCCATTTTCGGTGCCTGGGCAACAATCGTGGCGTCAACGTTGCCGACTTTCCAGCCCTTGCTCTTGACCAATCCCATCACGTGACGCAACAACACCCGGCTGTCGGCACCCTTGAATTGTGGATCGGTATCCGGGAAATGCTTGCCAATATCACCCAGCGCCGCTGCGCCGAGCAACGCATCGCTGAGCGCATGCAGCAGCACGTCGCCATCGGAATGGGCAAGCAGCCCAAAGCCGTGCGCGATCCGCACGCCGCCCAAGGTAATGAAATCGCCTTCAGCAAAACGGTGCACATCGTAGCCGTGGCCAATACGCATAAAAAAACGCCCCGAAAAAGTCAGGGCGTGATTCTACCTACTTTGTCCGACATTAGCCGCTTAGAGCGAGCCCATGATGACGTAAGTGGTCTTCTATAAAGCTCGCGATGAAGAAATAGCTGTGGTCATACCCCGGTTGCATACGCACCGTCAGCGGATGCTCGGCGGATTTTGCCGCCTGCACCAACGCCTCGGGCTTGAGCTGATTGGCGAGGAAGTCATCCCGATCGCCCTGATCGACGAGGATCGGCAATTTTTCCGTGGCCTCCGCGATCAAGGCACACGCATCCCATTCGCGCCAACGGGAACGCTCTTCCCCCAGATAACGGGAAAAAGCTTTCTGACCCCATGGGCAGTCCATCGGATTGCTGATCGGAGAAAAAGCTGACACCGACCGGTAGCGCCCCGGATTACGCAAGGCGCACACCAACGCGCCGTGCCCGCCCATGGAGTGACCGCTGATCCCGCGCCGGTCAGAGGCCGGGAAATGCGCCTCGACCAGTGCTGGCAACTCGTTCACCACGTAATCATGCATGCGGTAATTCTTCGCCCACGGTTGCTGGGTGGCATTCAGATAAAAGCCAGCACCGAGACCGAAATCCCATGCGCCATCAGGATCAGCCGGCACCTCCGGGCCACGCGGGCTGGTGTCGGGGGCGACGATGATCAAGCCCAACTCGGCTGCGATCCGTTGCGCCCCGGCCTTGTGCATGAAGTTTTCATCGGTGCAGGTCAATCCAGACAACCAATACACCACCGGCAACTTACCGCCCTGCTCCGCTTGCGGCGGCAGATAAACGGCAAACACCATGTCGCAGCCGAGCACGTCGGAGTGATGCTTGTAGCGCTTGTGCCAGCCACCGAAGCTTTTCTGGCAGGACAGGTTTTCCAGGGTCATAGCAAACTCCTAGCGGCAAGCTTCAAGCCGCAAGCTGCAAGAGGGGCGCGTATGACCTCTTGCAGCTTGTAGCTTGCCGCTTGCAGCTGCTTAAAAGTGGATGACGGTGCGAATGCTCTTGCCTTCATGCATCAGATCGAAAGCCTTATTGATGTCTTCCAGGCCCATGGTGTGGGTGATGAATGTGTCCAGCGGAATTTCGCCCGCCTGCGCCATGTCGACATAGCTCGGCAACTCAGTGCGACCACGTACACCGCCGAATGCCGATCCGCGCCAGACGCGCCCGGTGACCAACTGGAACGGACGGGTCGAGATCTCTTGACCGGCACCCGCCACACCAATGATCACCGACTCGCCCCAGCCCTTGTGGCAGCACTCAAGAGCGGCACGCATCAGTTGCACGTTACCAATGCATTCGAAAGAGAAGTCCACGCCGCCGTCAGTGAGGTCAACGATCACGTCCTGAATCGGGCGATCGTAATCTTTCGGATTGATGCAATCGGTGGCGCCCAGCTGTTTGGCGATTTCGAACTTTGCCGGGTTGATGTCGATGGCAATGATGCGCCCGGCCTTGGCCTTGACCGCACCAATCACCGCTGACAAGCCAATGCCGCCCAGACCGAAGATCGCCACGGTGTCGCCCGGCTTGACCTTGGCTGTGTTCAGCACTGCGCCAATCCCGGTGGTAACGCCGCAACCGAGCAGGCAGACTTTTTCCAGAGGAGCTTCTTTGGAGATTTTCGCGACCGATATTTCTGGCAGCACGGTGTATTCGGAGAAGGTCGAAGTGCCCATGTAATGGAAAATCGTCTCGCCTTTATAAGAGAAGCGTGACGTGCCGTCAGGCATCAAGCCTTTACCTTGAGTGGCGCGAATGGCCTGGCAGAGGTTGGTCTTGCCCGACAGGCAGAATTTGCACTTGCGGCATTCCGGTGTGTAGAGCGGGATCACATGATCGCCCACTGCGACTGACGTCACACCTTCGCCGATGGCTTCGACCACAGCGCCACCTTCATGACCGAGGATCGATGGAAAGATGCCTTCCGGGTCGGCGCCAGACAGGGTGAAAGCATCCGTGTGGCAAACGCCGGAAGCAACGACCCGCAACAGCACTTCGCCGGCTTTGGGCATCGCGACATCGACTTCAACGATTTCGAGCGGTTTCTTGGCTTCAAAGGCAACGGCAGCACGTGACTTGATCATCAATCTTCTCCAGCGAAGTAAAAACAAGCCCAAGAGTGTAAAGCAGTGCTGATTGATGAATAATCGGGCCAAAAGCAAAACATTATTGCTGCACAGGGACAATCGATGAACGCCAATCGCTGGGAAGGACTGGATGAGTTCGTGGCAGTCGCCGAATGCGGACAGTTCACCGCTGCGGCTGAACGCATGGGTGTGTCGTCATCGCACATCAGCCGGCAGATCGCCCGACTTGAGGAACGCCTGCAAACCCGGCTGCTGTATCGCAGTACCCGGCGTGTGACCTTGACCGAAGCCGGGCAGACATTTCTTCAACATTGTCAGCGCCTGCAAGATGGTCGCGAAGAAGCGCTGCGCGCAGTCGGCGACTTGACCAGCGAACCCAAAGGCCTGCTGCGCATGACCTGCGCCGTGGCGTATGGGGAACGCTTTATTGCACCGCTGGTGACCGGGTTCATGGCGCTCTACCCGCAATTGCGGGTGGATATCGAGCTGAGCAACCGCACGCTGGATCTGGTGCATGAGGGCCTCGATCTGGCGATTCGTCTCGGCCGCCTGCAAGACTCACGGTTGATCGCCACACGCCTGGCGCCCCGGCGCATGTACCTGTGCGCATCACCCTCATACGTTGAACGCTATGGGCGACCGCACAGCCTGTCCGAACTGAGCCGCCACAACTGCCTGATCGGTGGCACCGACACCTGGCTGCTGCAACAAAATGGCCGGGAATTCTCGCAACGGGTTCAAGGCAACTGGCGCTGCAACAGCGGTCAGGCAGTGCTCGACGCGGCGCTGCAAGGAGTCGGTTTGTGTCAGCTACCGGACTACTACGTGCTTGAACATTTAAACAGCGGCGCGTTGATTTCTCTGCTGGAGGCTCATCAACCTCCCAACACGGCTGTCTGGGCGCTCTATCCGCAACAAAGACATCTGTCGCCCAAGGTGCGCAAACTGGTCGAACACCTGAAAGCCGGGTTGGCGTTGCGTAAGGAATATTGCGAGTAGGCTGGCTTCAGCGCTGGCCTCAGCCCTCGAATGGGCGGCGCTGACGCAGCCATTCGAGGTCCTCGGGGCGCGTCACCTTGATATTGTCGGAGCGACCTTCGATCAGTCGGGGGGACTGGCCGGACCATTCAATGGCGGAGGCTTCATCGGTGATGCTGACATCCGAAACCAGGCTGTCGGCCAAAGCCCGGTGCAATGCGCCGAGACGGAACATTTGCGGCGTATAGGCCTGCCAAATCAAACTGCGATCAACGGTTTCCGTGACACGTCCGTTGCTATCCGCCCGCTTGAGCGTGTCGCGGGCCGGAACGGCCAGCAGGCCGCCGACAGGATCATCAGCCAGTTCGTGCAGCAGCTTGTCCAGATCACCACGCGATAAGTTCGGGCGAGCGGCATCGTGAACTAATACCCAATCGTCATCACGGGCGCCTTGCGCGTGGAGGTGCAGCAACGCATTGAGTACTGAGTCTGCCCGCTCCCGCCCGCCCGCCGCACGCTGAATCCGCGAATCAGTGGCACAGGCCAGGGTCGGCCAGTAAGGATCATCCACAGCCAGACTGATCACCAGCCCCTTGAGTTGGGGGTGATCGAGAAAACAACCAAGGCTGTGTTCGAGAATAGTGCGCCCGCCCAGTTGCAGGTATTGCTTGGGCCGGTCAGCCGCCATACGAGCGCCAACACCCGCGGCAGGAATCACTGCCCAGAAGGCAGGTAGAACAGGTGTCATTGGGCCAACTGATAGAGGGTTTCGCCGTCCTTGACCATGCCCAATTCGTGGCGAGCCCGCTCTTCAACGGTTTCCATGCCCTTTTTCAGCTCCGCCACTTCTGCATCGAGGACACGGTTACGTTCCAGCAACGCGTCGTTTTCAGCATGCTGATCAGCGATCTGCTGGGTCAGGCTGGCCACTTGCGCCAGACTTCCGTTGCCCACCCACAGGCGATACTGCAGGCCAGCCAGCAGCAGGAGCAAGATGAGGAACAACCAGTTAGGACTGCGCATTGAATATCAGGTACTCAGTGGAAAAAGACAGCGGTGCCAACACGCTGAAAAGCGACTGAGAGCATCGAGCCTGACAGAACCAGGCTCAATCGCTCTCAAGACAAGGAGCGTGCGCATCAGAAGCCATCAGAACGGCCAGCTAAACTGACCTTTCTGACAGCGCCCGTTGTCTTTTTACCATCTCCGGCTCAGCCGCGAAACTCGCTGCGACCGTTGTAGATAGCCTTGGCACCCAATTGCTCTTCGATACGCAGCAGTTGGTTGTACTTGGAGATGCGATCGGAACGGCTCAGCGAACCGGTTTTGATCTGACCGGCGGCGGTGCCGACTGCCAGGTCAGCAATGGTCGAGTCTTCGGTTTCACCGGAGCGGTGCGAGATCACGGCCGTGTAACCGGCTGCCTTGGCCATCTGGATGGCTTCCAGGGTTTCGGTCAGGGTGCCAATCTGGTTGAACTTGATCAGGATCGAGTTGGCGATCTTTTTATCGATGCCTTCTTTGAGGATCTTGGTGTTGGTCACGAACAGGTCGTCGCCAACCAGTTGCACCTTTTCGCCGATCTTGTCGGTCAGCACTTTCCAGCCAGCCCAGTCAGACTCGTCCATGCCGTCTTCGACGGAGATGATCGGGTAACGCTGGGTCAGACCTGCCAGGTAGTCAGCGAAACCAGCCGAATCGAACACCTGGCCTTCGCCAGCCAGATCGTATTTGCCGTCTTCGTAGAATTCGCTGGCCGCGCAGTCCAGCGCCAGGGTCACGTCAGTGCCCAATTTGTAACCGGCGTTGGCCACAGCTTCAGCGATGACCTTCAAAGCGTCTTCGTTGGAAGCCAGGTTCGGTGCGAAACCACCTTCATCACCAACAGCAGTGTTCAAGCCACGGGCTTTGAGCACGGCCTTGAGGTGGTGGAAAATTTCGGTGCCCATGCGCAGTGCATCGGAGAACGTCTTGGCGCCAACCGGCTGCACCATGAACTCCTGGATATCGATGTTGTTATCGGCATGCTCGCCACCGTTGATGATGTTCATCATCGGTACCGGCATCGAGTACACACCCGGTGTGCCGTTGAGGTTGGCGATGTGCGCGTAAAGCGGCAGATCCTGATCATGAGCGGCAGCTTTGGCCGCGGCCAGGGAGACAGCGAGGATCGCGTTGGCGCCCAGGCTGGCTTTGTTTTCGGTTCCATCCAGCGCGATCATGGCACGGTCCAGCGCTTGCTGGTCTACCGGATCCTTGCCCAGCAACAGGTCGCGGATCGGGCCATTGATGTTGGCCACGGCCTTGAGAACACCCTTGCCCAGGTAACGGCTCTTGTCGCCATCACGCAGCTCAAGCGCCTCGCGCGAGCCGGTGGAAGCACCGGACGGCGCGCAGGCACTGCCGATGATGCCGTTATCGAGGAGCACATCGGCTTCCACGGTGGGATTGCCACGGGAATCAAGAACTTCACGACCTTTGATGTCGACGATTTTTGCCATTGTTGTAAACACTCCAGGATTGACGAAAACGACGCAGCTGAGGAAATCGATTATCGCCGTCAGGCTTTATGCAGCGGGCAGAACTGACGACGACAAGCCTCTGACCCATCGGTCAGAGAAATACCGAGCGGCACTTTACCGGAAGGCACTCTACCGGAGAAGCAGGCTCTTATGCGGTCTCTACTGTCGGAAAACTTTTAACAAGTTCATCCAGTGCCTTGAGCTGAGCCAGGAACGGCTCGAGCTTGTCCAGACGCAAGGCGCAAGGGCCATCGCATTTGGCGTTATCCGGATCCGGGTGCGCTTCAAGGAACAACCCGGCCAGATTCTGGCTCAGGCCGGCCTTGGCCAGATCGAGGACCTGCGCACGACGACCACCGGCAGAATCGGAGCGACCGCCAGGCATTTGCAGGGCATGGGTCACGTCGAAAAACACCGGATACTCGAACTGCTTCATGATGCCGAAGCCGAGCATGTCCACCACCAGGTTGTTGTAACCGAAGCTGGAACCACGCTCGCACAAGATCAGTTGATCATTCCCGGCCTCTTCGCACTTGGTCAGGATGTGTTTCATTTCCTGCGGGGCGAGAAACTGGGCTTTCTTGATGTTGATCACCGCACCGGTCCTGGCCATCGCCACAACCAGATCCGTCTGCCGCGAGAGAAACGCCGGCAGTTGGATGATGTCGCAGACTTCAGCCACAACCGCAGCCTGCTCCGGCTCGTGCACGTCAGTGATCAACGGCACGCCGAAGGTCTTTTTGATTTCTTCGAAAATCCGCATGCCCTCTTCCAGGCCAGGGCCGCGGTAAGAGGTCACGGACGAACGATTGGCTTTGTCGAAGCTGGCCTTGAACACATACGGGATACCGAGCTTCTCGGTCACCCGTACATATTCTTCGCAGACCTGCATGGCCATATCCCGCGATTCCAGCACGTTCATGCCGCCGAACAACACGAAAGGCTTGTCGTTGGCGATCTCGATCGCACCTACACGAATGATCTTTTGTGCCATGGGTCAAGCCTTCTTCTGGTGCTGGGTCAAAGCCGCCTTCACGAAGCCACTGAACAACGGATGACCGTCACGCGGTGTCGAAGTGAACTCAGGGTGGAACTGGCAGGCGACGAACCACGGATGATCCGGTGCTTCGATCACTTCGACCAACGCGCCATCACTGGAACGACCGGAGATTTTCAGACCGGCTTCGATCAGGCTCGGCAGCAGCTTGTTGTTCACTTCATAACGATGGCGATGACGCTCGACGATCACGTCCTTGGCGTAGCAATCGTGAACCAGCGAGCCGCGTTCCAGTTGGCAATCCTGCGCGCCCAGGCGCATGGTGCCGCCCAGATCGGAGGCTTCGGTACGGGTTTCAACAGCGCCGGTGGCATCTTCCCACTCGGTGATCAGACCCACGACCGGATGGCCGCTGGTGCGATCGAACTCGGTGGAGTTGGCGTCTTTCCAGCCCAGTACGTTACGAGAAAACTCGATGACCGCCACTTGCATGCCCAGGCAGATACCCAGGTACGGTACTTTGTTCTCGCGAGCGAATTGCACGGCGGTGATCTTGCCTTCAACGCCGCGCAAGCCGAAGCCGCCTGGCACCAGAATCGCGTCGACACCTTCGAGCAAGGCGGTGCCCTGGTTCTCGATGTCTTCGGAATCGATATAACGCAGGTTGACCTTGGTGCGATTGGAAATACCGGCGTGGCTCATTGCTTCGATCAACGATTTGTAGGCATCGAGCAACTCCATGTACTTGCCGACCATGGCGATGGTGACTTCATGCTCTGGGTTGAGCTTGGCGTCGACCACTTTTTCCCACTCGGACAAGTCAGCACCGCCACATTCCAGGCCGAAGCGCTCGACGACGAAATCATCGAGACCCTGAGCGTGGAGCATGCCCGGGATCTTGTAGATGGTGTCGGCGTCTTCCAGCGAGATGACCGCACGTTCTTCAACGTTAGTGAACAACGCAATCTTGCGCCGCGAAGAAATATCCACATGATGGTCGGAGCGGCAGATCAATACATCTGGCTGCAAACCGATGGAGCGCAGTTCCTTCACCGAATGCTGGGTCGGTTTGGTCTTGGTTTCGCCAGCGGTAGCGATGTAAGGCACCAGCGTCAGGTGCATCAACATGGCACGCTTGGCGCCAACCTCGATACGCAATTGACGGATAGCTTCAAGGAACGGTTGCGATTCGATGTCACCGACGGTGCCACCGATCTCGACCATGGCGACATCAGCATCGCCTGCGCCTTTGATGATCCGGCGTTTGATTTCGTCGGTGATGTGCGGAATCACCTGGATGGTCGCGCCCAGATAATCACCACGGCGCTCTTTGCGCAGGACGTGTTCGTACACACGCCCCGTGGTGAAGTTGTTGTTCTGGGTCATGGTGGTGCGGATGAACCGCTCGTAGTGGCCCAGGTCCAGGTCGGTTTCGGCGCCGTCGTGGGTGACGAACACTTCACCGTGCTGGAATGGGCTCATGGTGCCCGGGTCCACGTTGATATAGGGGTCAAGCTTGAGCATGGTGACCTTAAGTCCCCGCGCCTCCAGGATGGCCGCCAATGAAGCCGAGGCAATGCCTTTCCCCAATGAAGAAACAACACCGCCCGTGACGAAGATGTAGCGCGTCATGAAAAACCCTAGAAGTCTGCGTTAAAGCGGTCGGAGCCGCCGGGGAAAGCGAAGGAAGGCCGAAGCCCCCGATTACCGATAAAATTCACAGTGCACTCCTGAAAATTGCTGCGTTAAGACTGGCAGACTGAAAAAGCCTGCCTGTTGCTCGCTACATTTTTGAGAATCGCCCAGCAAAAACGGCCTGGTAATCGGCAACTTCCGTCGATTCAGAAGAATCCACAGAAGCTGTATCAAGAAGGGAGCGTAGTCTACCGGAAACGGCCTTTCAGCTCAAACTTTGGTCATTCGTCGGTGCTCGCCAGCGCAATCGCCAGTCGCCATGGGCTTTTCCGTCCAGTCCCGGCAGGTTGGCAACCGCCAATAACTGGTCCCCGCGATACAGCAGCGGCAATCGGCCACGGGCAAAAACCGGCAGACCGCTCTCATTAAGCAAACGCTTGAGATCACGATGCCCACGCCCAGGAAGATTCATGACTTCCCCCCCGTGGCGATAACGCACCTGCAGCTCACCGGTCGGAACATCCGCCGTAAAATCAAGCTGGCCATTGTTTGGCAGATTCAACGTTTGCCGAGCGTCTGGCCAGGTTATCGAGGCGTCCACCGCTTGTAACCAGGCGCCCGACAGCCACCAGATACGCCCCTCCGCGCGGTGCAGCTCACCGTCGGCCAGCCGCCAGATCGGCTGAGCCTCGCTGCTCGCATCACGCAGGCTGTCCCAACCCGCCCAATGCCCACTGTCCGGCAGGCGCGTCAACGGTGCGAGCCAATGGCGCAAAGCGTTGCGCTGACGTGCCGGAGAAAGGCCTTTGAGGGGCGGCAACGCCAGTGAAGGCAATCCGAGCCAGGCGAACGGCGTGATCGAACATGCCTGCGCCAGATCCTGCTCGGCCAATTCGTCGAGCAGCCCTTGCGCCTCGGCCAGATGTGCGGCGGTTCGCGCCATGTTCGCGGTGGCTTGCGGCCAGCGCACCGTCAGTGCCGGCAGAATGTGCTGGCGCAGGTAATTTCGAGAAAACTGGCTGTCCGCGTTGCTGGGATCTTCTACCCAGCTCAATTGTTGTTCACCGGCATAAGCTTCCAGCGTGGCTCGCGACACATCAAGCAAGGGCCGCAGCAACCGCCCTCTTCCTAGCGCACGCTGATCAGGCATTGCCGCCAGGCCGCGAACACCTGCCCCACGCAGCAGACGAAACAGTAAGGTTTCGGCCTGGTCGTCGCGATGCTGGGCGGTCAATAGCACTTCACCCGGCGCCAATACCTGACTGAACGCCGTATAACGCGCTTCACGGGCAGCGCGCTCAAGACTGGCGCCAGGCTTCACCTGCACATGGATGACGCGCAGTGGGACGTTCAGGGCGTCGCAAACAGACTGACAATGGCTCGGCCACGCGTCAGCCGCAGCCTGCAAGCCGTGATGGACGTGAATCGCAGAGAGAGGTGGCAGCGCCTCGCGCTTGGCGAGATCGGCCAGGAGGTGCAGGAGGACGGTGGAATCGAGGCCACCGGAGAATGCGACGTACCAAGCCGGGGCGTTGCGCCAGGGCTTCAGCGCAGAAACCAATCTGAGATTTAAATCATTATCACGCTTGAGCGTAGTCATGGACGGCAGCCAGACACTGACTCTCTGTAGGAGCTGACTTGTCTGCGAACAAGGGCCGCAGGACCTTCCAGCGGAATCGAATCCAACTTTTTTGTGAGCGCTACGCACTCAATCGCAGACAAGTCAGCTCCTACGCCCTTCGGGCAGAAACGGGTTCGGATATAGGTGCGAACTTGCCCGCGTTTTCAGTGCTGAATCAGAGGCCGTAGCTCATCAGACGCTCGTAACGACGGGCCAGCAGCGCGTCATTATCGAACTTCTTGAGCATCGCCAGCTGACTGCTCAGTTCCTTGCGGATCGAAGCCGCTGCGGTAACCGGATCACGATGAGCGCCGCCCAGCGGTTCGCCAATGACTTTATCAACGATACCCAAGCCTTTGAGCCGGTCAGCCGTGATGCCCATGGCTTCAGCCGCATCAGGTGCTTTTTCGGCGGTTTTCCACAGGATCGATGCGCAGCCTTCCGGCGAAATAACCGCGTAGGTCGAATACTGCAGCATGTTCAATTGATCGCAGACACCAATGGCCAATGCACCGCCAGAACCACCTTCACCGATAACGGTAGCGATGATCGGGGTTTTCAAACGAGCCATGACCCGCAGGTTCCAGGCAATCGCTTCGCTCTGGTTGCGCTCTTCGGCGTCGATACCCGGGTAGGCGCCCGGCGTATCGATAAAGGTCAGGATCGGCATTTTGAAGCGTTCGGCCATTTCCATCAGACGGCAGGCTTTGCGATAGCCTTCAGGGCGCGGCATGCCGAAGTTGCGGCGAACCTTCTCGCGCACTTCGCGGCCTTTCTGGTGACCGATCACCATCACTGGCTGGTCTTCCAGACGCGCAACA
The DNA here is from genome assembly GCF_056680425.1 of Pseudomonas sp. ASL3. Lineage (NCBI taxonomy): Bacteria > Pseudomonadati > Pseudomonadota > Gammaproteobacteria > Pseudomonadales > Pseudomonadaceae > Pseudomonas > Pseudomonas sp. ASL3. The sequence goes on from NZ_CM155281.1 coordinate 4,035,480, forward strand.
CCACCGACGATGGCGGCGTCATCGGAGAAATGCCGGTCACCGTGCAGTTCGTCGAACTCGGTGAAGATGTGTTCGATGTAGTCCAGGGTATAAGGACGACGCGGATGACGCGCCATGCGCGCAATCTGCCAACTGGTCAGGTTGCCGAAAATGCTTTCGGTGAGCGTGTTGCTCTTCTCTTGCAGACGAGAGATTTCGTCGCTGATGTTCAGCGAGTTGTCATTACCGACCAAGCGCAGCTCTTCGATCTTGGCTTGCAGGTCAGCGATCGGCTGTTCGAAATCAAGAAAATTCGGGTTCATAGGCATCCGTCTTGGGTCGACGGCCAAGCGGCCGGCCGGTTGATCTGTAAACGCCTTACCTTACGGGAACAGGCGCATTCAGGTCGAGATTAAAAATTATGGTTGAGTACAGACTGTAGTAACAGACCTGTGAGCTATCAACGGTATTGCAGGAAGACGTTCTCACGTCCGAACTGGTCACGCAGCGCTTGAATCAAGCTGTCCGCCGGATCGATTCGCCACGCCTCGCCAAACTGCAGCAACGCCTTTGCGTCCATCCCGGTGTAGTCCAGGGTAATCGGGCAGGCACCGCGGTGGCGTTTGCACAATTCGCCCAACCAACGCAGACGATCACCCTTGAGCGCGTCGGCGTGCACCTTCAAGCGCAGGCTTTCGGCAAGATTGGTCCGCGCGTCTTCCAGGCTCATCACCCGCTTGGCGCGCAGACGCAGGCCACCGGAGAAGTCGTCATTACTGACCTCGCCTTCGACCACCACCATCGCATCGGTCTGTAACAGCGATTGCGCCGAATGGAAGGCTTCGGCAAACAGCGAGGCTTCGATGCGTCCAGAGCGGTCGTCGAGGGTGATGAAACCCATCTTGTCGCCCTTCTTGTTCTTCATGACGCGCAACGCGATGATCAAACCGGCAACCGTCTGCGTATCCCGCGCCGGCTTCAGATCGATGATGCGTTGACGAGCAAAACGGCGAATTTCACCTTCGTATTCGTCGATAGGATGCCCCGTCAGGTACAGGCCCAGGGTTTCCTTCTCTCCACGCAAACGGTCTTTAAGGCTCAGCTCTTTGGCCTTGCGATGGTTGGCGTAGACGTCCGCATCCTCTTCAACGAACAAGCCACCAAACAGGTCGGCGTGACCGCTGTCATGACTGCGAGCGGTCTGCTCGGCTGCCTGAATGGCTTCTTCCAAAGCGGCCAGCAGTACTGCGCGGTTACGGTCGATATTGGCCTTATAGTCTTTGAGATCGTCTTCGAAATACGGCCCCAGACGGTCCAGCGCACCGCTGCGGATCAAGCCATCGAGGGTACGTTTGTTGATGCGTTTGAGGTCCACCCGCGCGCAGAAATCGAACAGATCCTTGAACGGCCCAGCCTGACGCGACTCGGTAATCGCTTCTACCGGCCCTTCACCGACGCCTTTGATGGCACCGAGGCCATAAAGAATGCGGCCGTCCTCGCTCACCGTGAATTTGAATTCGGAGGTGTTCACGTCCGGCGCATCGAGGCGCAGCTTCATGCTGCGCACTTCCTCGATCAGCGTCACGACCTTGTCGGTGTTGTGCATGTCCGCCGACAGTACCGCGGCCATGAAGGGTGCCGGATAGTGGGTTTTCAGCCAGGCGGTCTGGTACGACACCAGGCCATAAGCGGCCGAGTGAGATTTGTTGAAGCCATAACCGGCGAATTTCTCCACCAGGTCGAAAATGTTACCAGCCAGATCCGGGTCGATATTGTTGTTCGTGCAGCCTTCGATGAAACCGCCACGCTGCTTGGCCATTTCTTCAGGCTTTTTCTTACCCATGGCCCGACGCAGCATGTCGGCGCCACCAAGGGTATAGCCGGCCATGACCTGAGCGATCTGCATCACCTGCTCTTGATACAGGATGATGCCGTAGGTCGGCGCCAGTACCGGCTTGAGGCCCTCGTACTGGTAGTCGACGTGAGGATAGGACAGCTCGGCACGGCCGTGCTTACGGTTGATGAAGTCGTCCACCATGCCCGATTGCAGCGGACCGGGACGGAACAACGCCACCAGAGCGATCAAGTCTTCCAGGCAGTCGGGCTTGAGCTTTTTGATCAGCTCTTTCATGCCGCGCGACTCGAGCTGGAACACCGCAGTGGTTTCCGCTTTTTGCAGCAGGCTGTAAGTCGCCTTGTCGTCCAGCGGGATAAAGGCGATATCCAGCGGTGGTTCGTCGACCTTGGCGCGGTCGCGGTTGATGGTCTTGAGCGCCCAATCGATGATGGTCAGGGTCCGCAGACCGAGGAAGTCGAACTTCACCAGCCCTGCCGCCTCGACATCATCCTTGTCGAACTGGGTCACCAGGCCATCGCCCGCTTCATCGCAATAAATCGGCGAGAAGTCGGTCAGTTTGGTCGGTGCGATCACCACGCCGCCGGCGTGCTTGCCGACGTTACGCACGATGCCCTCGAGCTTGCGGGCCATCTCCCAGATTTCCGCCGCCTCTTCATCGACCTTGAGGAAGTCGCGCAGGATTTCTTCCTGCTCGTAAGCTTTCTCCAGCGTCATGCCGACTTCGAACGGAATCATTTTCGACAGTCGGTCAGCCAGGCCGTACGACTTGCCCTGCACCCGGGCCACGTCCCGCACCACCGCCTTGGCCGCCATGGAACCGAAGGTGATGATCTGGCTGACCGCGTTACGGCCATATTTCTCGGCCACGTAATCGATGACGCGGTCGCGACCATCCATGCAGAAGTCGACGTCGAAGTCGGGCATGGAAACCCGTTCCGGGTTGAGGAAACGTTCGAACAGCAGGTCGTATTCCAGTGGGTCGAGATCGGTGATCTTCTGTACGTACGCCACCAGCGAACCAGCACCCGACCCACGGCCCGGGCCCACCGGGACGCCATTGCTTTTGGCCCACTGGATGAAGTCCATCACGATCAGGAAGTAACCGGGGAAGCCCATCTGAATGATGATATCCAGCTCGAAATTCAGCCGGTCGACATACACCTGACGCCTGGCGTCGTAATCCTCGGTAGTGTCCTTGGGCAGCAGTACCGAAAGTCGATCCTCCAGACCATCGAAAGACACCTTGCGGAAGTATTCGTCGATGGTCATGCCATCGGGGATCGGAAAGTTGGGCAAAAAGTGCGTGCCGAGCTTTACATCGATGTTGCAGCGCTTGGCAATTTCGACGGTATTTTCCAGCGCCTCGGGCAGGTCGCTGAACAGCTCGGCCATTTCCGCGGCGCTTTTGAGGTACTGCTGGTCGCTGTAGTTATGCGAGCGGCGCGGGTCATCCAGCGCCCGGCCTTCACCGATGCAAACCCGCGTTTCATGGGCCTCGAAGTCTTCTTGCTTGATAAAGCGCACATCGTTGGTCGCCACCAGTGGTGCGCCATGACGATCAGCCAGGGCGACGGCGGCGTGTAGATGTTCTTCGTCATTGGGACGGTTGGTGCGTTGCACTTCCAGGTAGAAACGGTCAGGAAACACCGCCATCCATTCACGCAGCAATTGATCGGCCTCGCCCGGATTACCACCGAGCAGGGCCATGCCGATTTCGCCCTCTTTGGCTGCGGACAGCGCGATCAAGCCTTCGTTGGCCTCAGCGACCCATTCACGCTCGATGATCACCTGACCATTGCGTTGGCCATCAATGAAGCCACGAGAAATCAATTCAGTCAGGTTGCGATAGCCCCGGGCGTTCATCACCAACAGGCTGATCCGGCTCAGCGCGCCATCTTCGTCCTTGTTCGACAGCCATAGGTCCGCACCACAAATGGGCTTGATACCCGCGCCCATGGCGGCCTTGTAGAACTTGACCAACGAACACATGTTGTTCTGATCGGTCACGGCCACAGCCGGCATATTCATGCCAGCCAAGGTCTTGACCAACGGTTTGACCCGGACCAGACCATCGACCAGAGAATATTCAGTGTGCAGGCGTAGATGAACGAAAGAAGCCGGCATGTTGATCCTATAGCGCGAAATACAAAAAAACCAAGGCCCGGATTGTACCGGGCCTTGGTCAAAACATCAGCCCGGCGAGAACATTGTGAGCGGACTTGGCAGGAGCAGCTCGCGGGCTTCGTACGCCGCTCGCACCGGGGCGAACGAGCGTCGATGGATCGGCGTCGGACCCAGGCGAGCCAGCGCTTCGAGATGAACGGGGGTCGGATAGCCCTTATGGCCGCCAATCCCGTAACCCGGATAAATCAGTTCGAAAGCAGCCATTTCGCGGTCACGACTGACTTTTGCCAGAATCGACGCGGCGGCGATGGCCGGAACCTTGGCATCGCCCTGGATCACCGGTGCGCTGGGCACAGACAATTGCGGGCAACGGTTGCCGTCGATCAGCGCCAGCTTCGGGGTAATACTCAGGCCCTCAACAGCACGTTTCATGGCCAGCATGGTCGCGTGAAGAATATTCAACTCATCAATTTCTTCTACTTCAGCCCGCGCGATGAACCAGCACAGGGCCTTTTCGCAGATCTCGTCGTAGAGCTTCTCGCGGCGAGCCTCAGTCAGCTTTTTCGAATCATTGAGGCCGAGGATAGGCCGGCGTGGATCGAGGATCACAGCAGCAGTCACCACCGCACCGCAGAGCGGGCCGCGGCCTACTTCGTCGACGCCGGCCACCAGATCTTCGACCAGATTGAAGTCCAAACCCATCTGCATTTAATGCGAACTCACTGTGAAGGCGAATGACCCAACAGGCCAAGCACTGCATCGGCGGCCTGATTGGATGCATCGCGGCGTAAGGTCCGGTGAATCTCATCGAAACCTGCGGTCTGCGCTTCGCCGCCATCGAGCAGCGGCAGCAACGTTTGTGCCAGGGTCTCGGCGGTCGCAGCTTCCTGCAACAATTCCGGCACCAGCAAACGCTGAGCGAGTAGATTCGGCAAAGAGACGTAAGGGCTTTTCACCAGACGCTTGAGTATCCAAAAGGTAATCGGTGCCATACGGTAGGCAACGACCATTGGTCGTTTGTACAGCAGCGCTTCGAGGGTCGCCGTACCGGAAGCGATCAGCACCGCATCGCACGCGGCGAGCGCCAGGTGCGATTGACCGTCCAGCAGCGTCACCGGCAAATCGCGGCCTTGCAGCAGCAGCTCGATCTGCGCGCGTCGCTGGGGGCTCGCGCACGGCAATACGAACTGAATATCCGGACGCGACACCCTCAGGCGTTGCGCCGCATCGAAGAACAGCGCCCCGAGGCGGCCGACTTCACCGCCCCGACTACCAGGCATCAGCGCGACGACTGGCCCTTCCAGCAGGCCCAGCTCGTCGCGCGCCGCCGCGCGGTCGGACTCAAGGGGAATGGTGTCGGCGAGCGGATGGCCGACAAACCGCACCGGCACGCCCTGCTCTTCATAAAACCGGGCTTCGAAGGGCAACAGCGTCAGCATCAGGTCGCAGCCTTCGCGGATCTTCAGCACGCGCTTCTGCCGCCAGGCCCAGACCGACGGGCTGACGTAATGCACCGTCTTGATGCCGGCCCGCCGCAGCTTGAGCTCGATGTTGAGAGTGAAGTCCGGCGCGTCGATACCGATGAACACGTCAGGCTTTTCGCCAATCAGCGTCTGAATCAGTTCTTTGCGCCTGGCCAGCAACTCTCTGAGGCGGCCAAGGACCTCGACCAACCCCATGACCGACAGACGCTCCATCGGGAAGTAGGAGGTCATGCCTTCGGCTTCCATCAGCGGACCACCGACACCGATAAATTCGACAGAGGGATGACGAGCCTTGATCGCACGCATCAAACCCGCGCCGAGAATATCGCCCGACGCTTCGCCTGCTACCAGTGCGATTCGCAGTGCCCTACTCATAAACGAGTGCTCATTAACGAGAGTTCATTAGCGAGTGATGCCGCGGGTCGAAGTCTGAATGGACTCAAGAAACACAGCGACTTCAGGAAACAGCGCAGCTGGCTCGGCCAGCTCAACGATGGCTTGATCGACGGTCAAGCCTTGGCGATAGACCACCTTGTACGCCCGACGCAGCGCGTGAATAGCCTCTTCACTGAACCCACGACGGCGCATACCTTCGAAGTTCATGCTGCGCGCTTCAGCCGGGTTGCCGAACACGGTCACGAACGCCGGCACATCCTTGCCAATCGCGGTGCCCATGCCTGAAAAGCTGTGAGCGCCGATATGGCAAAACTGATGCACCAGGGTGAAACCGGACAGGATCGCCCAGTCATTGACGTGCACATGCCCGGCCAACGCAGTGTTATTGACCAGAATGCAGTGGTTGCCAATGACGCTGTCGTGACCGATGTGCGCATAGGCCATGATCAGGTTGTGATCACCCAAGGTAGTTTCCGCGCGATCCTGAATGGTCCCGCGATGGATAGTCACACCTTCACGAATGATGTTGTGATCACCGATGACCAGGCGGGTCTCTTCGCCTTTGTATTTGAGATCGGGCGTGTCCTCACCTACCGAAGAAAACTGGTAGATGCGGTTGTGCTTACCGATCTTCGTCGGGCCTCTGAGAATCACATGCGGCCCAACGACTGTACCCTCGCCGATTTCCACACCAGGTCCGACGATCGACCATGGGCCGACCTCAACATCGTCGGCCAGAATGGCCGTCGGATCGATGATTGCGCGAGGGTCAATCAAACTCATAGTTTACGTTCCGCGCAGATGATTTCTGCGGAGCAAACCGGTTTGCCGTCGACTGAAGCCTGGCATTCGAATTTCCAGATCTGTCGTTTGCAACTGATGAATTTGGCTTCAAGGATCAACTGATCGCCCGGCAGCACTGGCTGACGAAAGCGCAGCTTGTCGGAGCCCACGAAGTAGTAAAGCGTGCCATCGGATGGCTTCACGTCGAGCATTTTAAAGCCGAGGATGCCAGCTGCCTGAGCCATCGCCTCAATGATCAGCACGCCCGGCATGATTGGATGCTGGGGAAAGTGACCGTTGAAGAAGGGCTCGTTGATGCTGACATTCTTGTAGGCACGAATGCTTTTGCTCTCGACATTCAGCTCCACTACACGGTCCACCAACAGGAACGGGTAGCGGTGAGGCAGGTATTCGCGAATCTCGTTGATGTCCATCATTTTCGGGGGGAAGCCTGTAGTAAAGATTGGGAGTGCGCGACTAACGCGCGGCACTCCTCTTGCAAATCAAGGAGGCAGTTTATCGGCTGTGCACGCTTGATATAAAAATGGTATCAGCCATCAGATGAAGCATTACCGCCCGAGGTCACTGCCTCGACAACCTTTTCCAAATGTTGCAGGCGCCGCGACATGTCATCCAGCTGACGAATGCGCGCCGCGCTCTTGCGCCATTCCGCAGCCGGCTGCATCGCAGTACCCGAAGAATAGGCCCCCGGCTCGGTAATCGAACGGGTCACCATGGTCATACCGGTGACGAATACACCATCACACACTTCGATATGCCCAACCATGCCGACACCGCCAGCGATGGTGCAATGCTTGCCAATTTTGGTGCTGCCCGAGATACCGACACACGCCGCCATGGCGGTGTGATCACCGACCTGCACGTTATGCGCGATCTGAATCTGGTTATCCAGTTTGACGCCGTTGCCGATCAACGTGTCGGCCAACGCGCCGCGGTCGATGGCGGTGTTGACGCCAATCTCCACATCGTCACCGATCAGAACACCGCCAATCTGCGCAATTTTCTGCCAGACACCCTTTTCATTGGCGAAACCAAAACCTTCACCACCGAGCACAGCTCCCGATTGAATCACGACCCGCTTACCGATGCGTACATCGTGGTAAAGCGTGACTCGCGGGGCCAACCAGCCACCTTCGCCGATTTCACAGCGAGCGCCGATAAAACAATGAGCCCCCACCGTGACACCTGCCGCGATACGCGCGCCGCTTTCGATAACGGCAAAAGCCCCCACGCTGGCAGCGGCATCGACCTGAGCATCCGCTGCAATCACGGCAGACGGATGCACCCCAGGCAATGCCTTGGGTTTGGGATCGAACAAATGGGAGATCTTCGCGTAGGCAAGATAAGGATCAGCAACCAACAGCGCATCACCTTCAAAGCTCTCTGCATCGGCCGGCTTGAGGAGCACGGCAGCAGCATGACTATCCGCGAGGAATTTACGGTACTGGGGATTGGCCAGGAAACTCACCTGACCAGGGCCTGCCTCTTGCAAAGTGGCCAACCCGGTAATGTCTTTATCCGCAGCGCCACGTAACGTGGCGCCGAGGAACTCGGCCAGCTGGCCGAGCTTGATAGTCACGGCCATGATTACTTCAGCTGATTCATGCGCTCGATGACTTGGCGAGTGACGTCGTACTGAGGCTTGACATCAATCACAGCACCACGCTCGAACACCAGGTCATATGCGCCTTTCTTGATCACTTCTTCTACAGCCTGATCAAGTTTTGGCTTGAGTTGCTTAAGCATTTCACGGTCAGCAACTGCTTTGGCTTCGTTCAGCTCCTTGGATTGGAACTGGAAGTCGCGAGCCTTTTGCTTGAATTCAAGTTCCAGGCGCTCGCGCTCAGGCTGCGCCATTTTGTCGCCACCGCTCACCAGACGATCCTGAATACCCTTGGCACTGCTTTCAAGGGTTTTCAGTTTGGTCAGTTGTGGGCCAAATTTTTTCTCGGCATCCACGGCGTATTTCTTTGCAGCGTCTGATTCGAGCAACGCCATTTGATAGTTCAGCACAGCAATTTTCATTTCAGCAAATGCTGGGGTTGCCATCAGGGCCGTAGCCAAGAGAACCAGTTGAGTCAACTTACGCACGATGCACTCCTACAGAATCCGTTGTCGTTATCATTGATCAGACGATTAGAAGGTCTGACCGAGGGAAAATTGGAATATCTGGGTGTCCGCGTTATCCGGTTTTTTGACTGGCATCGCCACGGCGAAGCTCAACGGACCCAGTGCAGTAACCCACGTTACGCCCACGCCGACGGAACTTGCCAATTGGGAGAGTTCCACACTATTACATGTGACCTTCTGGCCCGTTGTCGTGACGGTGGCGGGCCCACAGTTACTGTCGAACACGTTACCTACGTCCCAGAACACAGAGGTCCGCAGGGAACGCTGATCCTTGATGAATGGCAACGGGAACATGACTTCTACACCACCCTGAATCAGCACGTTACCACCGAAGGGTAGCGAGTTCTGATCCGGATCCAGCGACGTGCCCGGGTTAGTACCTTTACTTGGGGTACTGCCCGGACCCAGGCTGCTGTCCTTGAAACCACGAACCGAATTGAAACCACCGGCATAGTAGTTTTCGTAGAACGGCAGACCTGAAGTCGAACCGTAACCATCGCCATAACCCAGTTCCGTGTGCAGACGCAGGGTGTAATTGTCGGTCAGCGGGTGGAAATACTGAGCGCGGTAATCAAGCTTGAAGAACGACAGGTCGCTGCCCGGCGTGGTGGTTTCGAACACCAGGCTTTGCGAATGACCACGAGTAGCCAGTACACCTTTGTTCAGCGTCGAGTCAGACCAGCCGACCGAAGCCTTGAAGTTGGTGAAACTGGTGCCTTCCTTGTTCAGGAAGTTGAAAATTTCGTCAACCGTGTAAACGCCAGTCTTGATCTTGTCCTGTTGCACGGTAAGACCGTAGGTCAGGCGCGAGGTCTCACTGATCGGGTAGCCCAGGCTAACACCGGCACCGAGGCTGTCTACCGCATAGCTGGCGATACTGGTAGAGAGCTCGGAGTAGTCAGTGGTGCGATAGAACACGTTGTAGCCCAGGCTCACACCATCAGGGGTGAAGTAGGGGTTGACGTAACCGAAGTTGTATCGGCTTTGGTATTGGCTTTTCGTCAGACCAATGCTGACCTTGTTACCGGTACCAAGGAAGTTGTTCTGACTGATCGAGCCACCAAGGATCAAACCCGCGCTCTGAGCGAAACCGACGCTCGCGGTAATCGAACCGGACGCTTGTTCTTCAACGGCGTAATTGACGTCAACCTGATCGTCGGTACCTGGCACCGCAGGCGTTTCAACGTTCACTTGTTTAAAGAAGCCAAGACGCTCAAGACGGGTTTTCGATTGGTCGATCAGGTAGGTCGAAGCCCAACCACCTTCCATCTGGCGCATTTCACGACGCAATACCTCGTCCGCGGACTTGGTGTTGCCGCGGAAGTTGATACGGTCGACGTACGCACGCTTGCCCGGATCCACCGCAAAGGTGATATCGACGGTGTGATCTTCATTGTTCGGCGTTGGCACGCCGTTGACGTTGGCGAAGGTATAGCCTTCGTTACCCAGACGACGGGTGATCAATTCAGAGGTCGTGGTCATGATCTTGCGCGAGAACACTTGACCGGGCTTGACCAGCAACAGGGCCTTGATCTGATCTTCAGGTACTTTCAAGTCGCCGCTCAGCTTGACCGACTTGACGCTGTATTTCTCGCCTTCGTTGACGTTGACCGTGATGTACACGTTTTTCTTGTCAGGCGTGATCGACACCTGGGTCGAAGCGATATCCATATTGATATAGCCGCGATCGAGGTAATAGGAACGCAGACGTTCCAGGTCGCCGGAAAGCTTTTCCCGGGCGTACTTGTCGTCGTTCTTGAAGAAGGAAAGCCAGTTGGTGGTCTTGAGCTCGAACAGATCGATCAGATCTTCATCGGGGAAGACGCTGTTACCCACCACGTTGATGTGCTGGATGGCTGCCACGGTGCCTTCATTGATGTTGATCTTCAGGCCCACGCGGTTACGTGGTTGAGGCACGACTTCAGTGGAGACTTCAGCCGAGTAGCGACCCTGCGCAACGTATTGACGTTGCAGCTCGTTGCGCACGCCTTCAAGGGTCGCACGCTGAAATATCTCACCTTCAGCCAGACCTGACTGCTTGAGCCCCTTCATAAGGTCTTCGGTGGAAATCGCCTTGTTGCCATCGATTTCGATACTCGAAACGGAAGGCCGTTCGACCACAGTGATGACCAGGACATTGCCATCACGGCCTAGTTGGATATCTTGAAAGAACCCGGTTTTGAACAGCGCGCGAGTGGCATCCACCAGACGACGATCATCCGCAGACTCGCCGACATTCAACGGCAAGGCACCAAAGACGCTACCCGCGGAAACCCGCTGGAGGCCATTGACACGGATATCGGAGATAGTGAAGGACTCGGCGTGAACTTCGGCGATCATCAGTACGGCGAGAACCGCAGTTAGCAGCAGACGTTTCATGAAGTCCTTTCTTATTCCAACTGGCAATAAACAAACTGCCGCAAAATGCGGCAGATTCGCAATTCAGCGAAGCTTTACAGTCGACTCAGATCGTTGACCAGAGCCAGCAACATCACTCCGATCACTAAGCTAATACCGATCTGAACCCCCCAACCCTGCACCCGATCCGAGAGCGGACGACCCCGCGCCCACTCGATCAGGTAGAACAACAGATGCCCCCCATCCAATACTGGAATAGGCAGCAAATTGAGAACCCCCAGGCTTATGCTCAGATAGGCGAGGAAATTCAGGAAATCACCTACCCCCGACTGGGCCGAAGCGCCCGCCACTTTAGCAATGGTTATCGGTCCGCTCAAGTTTTTTACCGAGAGCTCGCCGAACAACATTTTCTTTAGCGAATCAAGGGTCAGCACACTCATGGTCCAAGTGCGCCTGGCGCCCTCGCCCACTGCGGCCAGAGGCCCGAAACTCACCTCACGCAACATCTCAGGTGGCCAATCGACACCTTTGACGCCAGCGCCCAAGTAACCGGTCGCTGCCTTCCCTTCACCTCGTACCGCCAACGTCAACGGCACATCGAGCTGCGCGCCCTCACGGTCGATACGCAGCGAAATTTTTGCATTCGGACGCAGACGAACCGAATCGACGAGCTGCTGCCAATCGCTCAGTGATTGCCCATCGAGTGCCAACAGCCGGTCACCCTTCTTCAGCCCAGCAGCTTGCGCCGGGCCTTTCGGGTCAAGTTCGGCCAGCACCGGCGGCAAGGCTGGACGCCATGGGCGAATACCCAGCGAGCGGATCGGGTCCGGCTCATCAGCACCCTTGAGCCATTTATCCAACGTCAACTCTCGGGGAGAATCGACCGTAGAACCTTGCTCGCGTACTTTCAAGACAACCGTACCGCTCTCGCCCAGACGCCGTATCAGCTGCAGATTCACCGCCGCCCAGCCTGAAGTCGGTTCGCCATCGATGGCGACAATCTCTTGTCCAACATTCAAGCCGGCTTTATCCGCAAGACTACCCGACTCGACCACACCAATGACCGGACGCACCTGCTGACTGCCAAGCATCGCCAGGAACCAGAAAAACACAATGGCCAGCAAGAAGTTGGCAACCGGCCCGGCGATGACGATGGCAATACGTTGATACACAGTTTTACGGTTGAAGGACTGATCGAGCTGATCAGGCGGCACTTCGCCTTCACGTTCGTCGAGCATTTTCACGTAGCCACCCAACGGAATGGCCGCGATCATATATTCAGTACCCCGCCGATCGTGCCAGCGCAGCAGCGGCATGCCGAACCCTACCGAGAAACGCAAAACCTTGACGCCACAACGCCGCGCCACCCAGAAGTGGCCAAATTCGTGAAAGGTCACCAGCACACCCAATGCCACCAGGGTGCCAACAATCATATAGAGCGCGTTCATCAACTTTCTCCGGGTACCTGCCTTTGTACAGCGTGAGATCCATTGCCGGCTTCGTACATCATCCAGCATATTCACACCTGCACAATCGCCTGTACCTTTCAGCTTGTTGCCATTACCGCCCGCTACGACCGAGCCATCGCTCAGCCAAAGCACGCGCTTTTGAATCGATCTCGAATACTGCATCGAGCTCTTGCACCGCAACGACGGGCTCAAGATTCAAGACCTCATCAATGATACTCGCGATCTCTGGATAGCGGATGCGCCTATCGAGAAACGCCGCCACTGCCACCTCATTGGCCGCATTGAGCAGGGCCGGCGCGCTATTGCCCGCCTCCGCTGCCTGACGCGCCAGACGCAAGCAAGGAAACCGCTCTTCGTCCGGGGCCTGGAAATCCAGGCGTGCAATGCTGAACAGATCCAGCGGTGCGACACCCGAGTCAATCCGCTTTGGCCAGGCCAGTGCGTGGGCGATCGGTGTCCGCATGTCTGGATTACCCAGCTGAGCCAACACCGAACCATCCACATAGTCGACCATGGAATGGATCACGCTTTGCGGGTGAATAACCACTTCAACCTGATCGGGCCGGGCATCGAACAACCAGCAGGCCTCGATCAGCTCGAGTCCCTTGTTCATCATGCTGGCCGAGTCTACAGAAATCTTGCGCCCCATTGACCAATTAGGATGAGCGCACGCCTGTTCAGGGGAAACGCCCATCAACTCAGCCAACGGTGTCTCGCGAAACGGACCACCGGAAGCAGTCAACATAATACGGCGCACGCCGACCGCGCCCAAGCCACGGGAGTAGTCAGTGGGCAAGCACTGGAAGATTGCGTTGTGTTCGCTGTCGATCGGCAACAACACGGCGCCGCTGCGATGCACCGCTTCCATGAACAGCGCACCGGACATGACCAGGGCTTCTTTATTGGCCAGCAACACCTTCTTGCCCGCCTCTACCGCCGCCAGGGTCGGACGCAGCCCCGCCGCACCGACAATCGCCGCCAATACGGTATCGACCTGCGGATGAGCCGCCACTTCGCACAAGCCGCCCTCACCCACCAGCACCCGCGTATCGAGGCCGGCGGCCGCCAGATCGTCCTGCAGACTGCGCGCCAGATCGACCCCGGGCACCACGGCAAAACGCGGCGTGTGACGCACACATAGAGCCAGCAGCTCTTTCAGGCGACTGAAACCGGTGAGCGCGAAGACCTGATACAGCTCGGGATGACGAGCGATGACATCGAGGGTGCTCAGACCGACTGAGCCGGTAGCGCCCAGGACTGTTATTTGTTGAGGCTTATTCACAGCGCACCCCAATTGGCAGCCCACAGCAGCACTGCGAACACAGGAATGGCAGCGGTCAGGCTGTCGATACGATCCAGCACGCCGCCATGACCGGGTAGCAAATTGCTGCTGTCTTTGATGCCGGACTGACGCTTGAACATGCTTTCAGTCAAATCACCGACAACCGAAATCAGCACCACCACTGCGGCGCCCAACAAACCGAGGATAAATTGCCAACCCGACCAACTGCGAAAAAGGCCAACGATGGCCGTGAGCAGCAAGCTGGCGACCAAACCGCCAAACATACCTTCCCAGCTTTTGCCCGGACTGACCTTGGCCGCGAGCTTGCGCTTGCCAAAAGCCTTGCCTGAGAAATAAGCACCGATATCGGCGACCCAGACCAGAGCCATGACTGCAAGGATCAACCAGTTACCCAGCTCCCATTGCTTGATCAGGATCAGCCCCTGCCACGCTGGTAGCAGAATCACCAGACCTATCACCAGCTTGCTGGTTGCGTTCGACCAATGATCACTACTGTCCGGATACGTCAGCACCAGAAACGTCGCCAGCAGCCACCACAGCACCGCCGCACCCAGAACCCAGGGCGCCAGACCAGGTAGCAGGTACATCAGCAACAACAACACGGCAATCACTGCAGCGTACGCAACCCGCACCAACTGAGCAGAAAAACCTGCCAGACGCGCCCACTCCCAGGCACCCAGGGTCACCACCACGCCAATGAACAGGGCGAAGCTTGCACCATTCAATAGAAAGAACCCGCACAGGGCGATAGGCAGCAGGATCAGTGCAGTGATGATTCGTTGTTTCAGCATTAAACCCGGGCTCCAGCTTCTACCTGCGCACTCGTTTTACCGAAGCGACGTTGGCGGGAAGCAAAATCGGCCAGCGCAGTGCGCATGGCATCGTGTTTGAAGTCCGGCCAGAACAGGTCGGAGAAGTACAGCTCAGCGTAAGCTAACTGCCAGAGCAGAAAGTTACTGATGCGATGCTCGCCACCGGTTCGAATGCACAAGTCCGGCAAGGGCAGATCGCCTGTTGCCAGACACGTCTGCAACAGCTCTGGCGTGATGTCCTCAGGGCGCAGATGCCCTGCCTGAACTTCCCGCGCCAGGCGCTGTGCAGCCTGAGCGATATCCCACTGCCCGCCATAGTTGGCGGCAATCTGCAGGATGAAACGATCGTTGCCGGCAGTCTGCACTTCAGCTTCGCGCATGGCAGCCTGCAGCTCTGGATGGAACCGCGAACGGTCACCAATGATCCGCAAGCTGATGGAGTTATCGTTCAGGCGTCGGGTTTCACGGCGCAGAGCGGTGAAGAACAACTCCATCAAGGCCCCGACCTCTTCGGCCGGGCGCTGCCAGTTCTCACTGGAAAAAGCGAACAGGGTCAATACTTCGACCTTCGCCTCGGCGCACACCTCAATAACAGCACGAACAGCATCCACGCCCGCTTTATGCCCGGCGATACCGGGCAAAAGGCGTTTCTTCGCCCAACGATTATTACCGTCCATGATGATCGCGACGTGTCGCGGCACCGACGACGGTACAGCCTGCTTGGTCTTATCCATAAAACGCCCTGACCCTTTATACGGCCATCAGGTCCGCTTCTTTTTGCTTCACGGCCGCTTCGATATCCGCCACGAACTTATCCGTCAGCTTCTGGATGTCATCTGCGGCGCGACGTTCTTCGTCTTCGCTGACTTCTTTCTCTTTGACCAGATCCTTGAACTGACTCAGCGCATCGCGACGGATGTTACGCACCGCCACACGAGCATCTTCCGCTGCGTCACGAGCCTGTTTGGTGAAGCCCTTGCGGGTCTCTTCAGTCAAAGCAGGCATCGATATAAGAAGAAGCTCACCCAGGTTCGTTGGGTTGAACCCCAGGCCGGAACTCTGAATCGCCTTGTCGACTGCCCCGAGCATGTTCCGCTCGAAAGCCACGACTTGCAGGGTACGGGAGTCCTTGACGGTCACGTTCGCGACCTGATTCAGAGGGGTGTCGCTGCCATAATAAGGCACCATCACACCACCCAGAATGCTGGGATGGGCCTGGCCAGTACGGATTCGGCTGAATGCGTGAGCCAGAGACTCCAGAGTTTTCTGCATACGCACCTGAGCGTCTTTCTTGATTTCGTTGATCATTGTACGCCTTCCTCGATCAGGGTTCCTTCAGCGCCGCCGTGTACGATATTCAGCAGGGCGCCGGGCTTGTTCATGTTAAATACGCGCAATGGCATCTTGTGATCGCGACACAAGCAGATGGCCGTCAGATCCATCACGCCCAGCTTGCGATCCAGTACTTCATCGTAAGTCAGATGATCGAACTTCTCGGCATGCGGGTCTTTGAATGGATCTGCAGTGTAAACGCCATCGACCTTGGTTGCTTTGAGCACCACGTCTGCGTCGATTTCAATCGCTCGCAGGCAGGCGGCCGAATCCGTGGTAAAGAATGGATTGCCAGTACCCGCGGCAAAGATCACCACTTCCTTGGCATTGAGGTGACGCATGGCTTTGCGACGATCGTAGTGATCGGTCACGCCCACCATGGAGATCGCCGACATCACGATGGCCGAAATATTGGCACGTTCCAGCGCGTCACGCATGGCCAAGGCATTCATTACAGTGGCCAGCATACCCATATGATCGCCTGTTACCCGATCCATGCCGGCAGCGCTCAAGGCTGCCCCACGAAACAGATTGCCACCGCCAATGACCAGTCCGACCTGAACCCCGATACCGACCAGCTGGCCGACTTCAAGGGCCATGCGATCCAGAACCTTCGGGTCGATGCCGAACTCTTCCGAGCCCATCAGGGCCTCGCCGCTAAGCTTGAGTAGAATGCGTTTATAGCGAGCCTGATAACCACTGCCCTGCTGAGCCATTGCGAATCTCTCCTGCGGCGTTTTTAAAAAATTCTCTGCGAGCTGTTTTCAGCCTGCCGTTACTCTAGCTGACGCTGCTACAGCGTCAGGAGAATGCAGCCTTGTAAGCCACTTCCCCAAGGAAAACAAATTTTGCTACCGATTTGACGAAGAGGCTGCGCGCGTGAGCGGGCAGCCTCTTCGTGGCGACAGTGTAAAAACTGTCTTATTGCTTGCTTGCAGCCAACTGCGCAGCCACTTCTTCTGCGAAGTTGTCGACTGGCTTCTCGATGCCTTCGCCTACCTGGAAGCGAGTGAAGGAAACGATTTCAGCGCCGCCTTTCTTGGCCAGGTCGCCGACTGTAATTTCTGGGTTCTTCACGAATGGCTGGTTAACCAGACTGGCTTCGGCGAGGAACTTGCTGATGCGACCAGCAACCATTTTTTCAACGATTTCAGCTGGCTTGCCTTTGATCTTGTCTTCGTTGAGGCTCATGAACACGCCTTTCTCGCGCTCAATGGCTTCAGCGGAAACCTGGCCAGGCAGCAGGAATTCAGGGTTGCTTGCAGCCACATGCATGGCGATATCTTTAGCCAGCTCGACATTACCGCCCTTCAGAGCGACAACAACGCCGATTTTGTTGCCGTGCAGGTAAGAACCTACGACGTCAGCTTCGATACGGGCCAGACGACGAATGTTGACGTTTTCGCCCACTTTACCGACCAGAGTCTCACGAGCCGGTTCTTGCGCAGCGATCAGCGGAGCAACATCTGTCAGTTTGTCAGCGAATGCTTTTTCCAGGCTGCTGGCGACGAAGTTCTTGAAGTCATCCTGCAGAGCCAGGAAGTCGGTCTGCGAGTTCACTTCGATGATCACGGCAGCCTTGCCGTCGTCTTTGATGCTGATCGCGCCTTCAGCAGCAATGTTGCCTGCTTTCTTGGCGGCTTTGATGGCACCGGAGGCGCGCATATCGTCGATTGCTTTTTCGATGTCGCCGTCAGCCTTGGTCAAGGCCTTCTTGCAATCCATCATGCCTTCGCCAGTGCGCTCACGCAGTTCTTTGACCAACGCTGCAGTAATCTCTGCCATTTCAAATTCCTCTTGGATAGGTCTTAAACCATTCCACCCGACCGAACGGGCGTTCAAATTCTTGAAAACCGCTGCTGGCTGCGGCACATGACTACAAGGCGGCGCCAACATGGTTTTCGAGGTGGCAAAAAGGGGGCTAAGCCCCCTTTTTGCGTACTGAGTAAACGCTAGGCGTCAGCTACTCAGCCTTCTACTACCGCTGCTGGAGCCTCTTCGACGAATACGTCGGTGCCGCCAGCAACGTTGTTGCGACCACGGATAACAGCGTCAGCCATCGAACCCATGTACAGCTGAATGGCGCGAATGGCGTCATCGTTGCCTGGGATGATGTAGTCAACGCCTTCCGGACTGCTGTTGGTATCGACTACGCCGATAACCGGGATGCCCAGCTTGTTGGCTTCGGTGATCGCGATGCGCTCGTGATCAACGTCGATAACGAACAGTGCGTCTGGCAGACCGCCCATGTCCTTGATACCACCCAGGCTACGATCCAGCTTTTCCAGATCGCGAGTACGCATCAGCGCCTCTTTCTTGGTCAGCTTGGTGAAAGTGCCGTCTTCTGCCTGGATTTCAAGCTCACGCAGACGCTTGATCGATGCACGGATGGTTTTGAAGTTGGTCAGCATGCCGCCCAACCAGCGGTGATCGACGTAAGGCGAGCCGCAACGTGCAGCTTCTTCGGCGACGATCTTGCCAGCGGAACGCTTGGTGCCGACGAACAGAATCTTGTTTTTGCCCGAAGCCAGTTTCTCAACGAAAGTCAGAGCTTCGTTGAACATAGGCAGGGTTTTTTCAAGGTTGATGATGTGAATCTTGTTACGCGCGCCGAAAATGTATTTACCCATTTTCGGGTTCCAGTAACGGGTTTGGTGACCGAAGTGGACACCGGCCTTCAGCATATCGCGCATGTTGACTTGGGACATGATAGTTCCTTGATAAGTCGGGTTAGGCCTCCACGCATCCCAATGACCAACCAACAGCTTCAAGCTGAGGGCACCCAGGTCATCGTGTCGACACGTGTGTGGGTTCAAGCTTCTGGGGCATACCCCGGAAAGCGGCGCATTTTATACCACAAACGACCAGATAACGAAACCAGAAATACGAACCGGTGCAAACGTGCTTTGCGACGACTGTTCCGGGCCCTGCAGCCCATATATGAAGACGCGATGATCACCAGGGGCCTGACGGTCTGTTAGAATCGCGTTTTTCCGTGTTTAGCCGCGCCGCGCCGCGCCGAGAGAACCTTATGACTGTCACCATCAAAACCCCCGAGGACATCGAGAAGATGCGTATCGCCGGCCGTCTGGCTGCCGACGTGCTGGAAATGATCGGTGCCTACGTCAAGCCTGGCGTGACCACCGACGAGCTGGACCGGATCTGCCATGACTTCATCGTCAACGAGCAAAAGGCAATCCCTGCCCCGCTGAACTACAAAGGCTTCCCCAAGTCGATCTGCACCTCGATCAACCATGTGGTGTGCCACGGCATTCCAAACGAGAAGCCACTCAAGGATGGCGACGTGCTGAACATCGACGTCACGGTGATCAAGGATGGCTACCACGGCGACACCAGCAAGATGTTCCATGTCGGCAAAGTGCCAGAGTGGGCTGAGCGCCTGTCGAAAATCACACAAGAGTGCATGTATAAAGGCATCGAACTGGTCCGTCCAGGTACCCGCCTTGGCGATATCGGCGAAGTGATCCAGAAACACGCAGAAAAGAACGGCTTTTCCGTGGTGCGTGAATACTGCGGTCACGGCATTGGCAAGGTCTTCCACGAAGAGCCGCAAGTGCTGCACTATGGCCGTGCCGGCACTGGCATGGAGCTCAAGGAAGGCATGACCTTCACCATTGAGCCGATGATCAACCAGGGCCGCGCTGAAACCCGCCTGCTGGGCGATGGCTGGACCGCGATCACCAAGGATCGCAAGCTGTCCGCGCAGTGGGAACACACCATTCTGGTCACCGCCGACGGGTATGAAATCTTTACCCTGCGCAGCGATGACACCATCGCGCGCACATCGGCGTAAGTTCGTCGGCAAAAGCACGTCGGTAAACATTTGGCCCGATAGATAGAAGGAAAGCTGTTCAATGCCGCAGGTGGATCCAGAATTATTCGACCGCGGCCAGTTCCAGGCCGAACTGGCGTTGAAAGCGAGCCCCATCGCCGCCTTCAAGAAAGCCATCCGTCAGGCCCGCGAAGTGCTCGACGGGCGTTTCCGCTCGGGTCGTGAAATCCGACGTCTGATCGAAGACCGTGCCTGGTTCATCGACAATATCCTGCAACAGGCCTGGGAACAGTTCGACTGGAGCGAAGAAGCCGATATCGCCCTGCTGGCGGTCGGTGGCTACGGTCGTGGCGAGCTGCATCCGTATTCGGACATCGACCTGCTGATCCTGCTGGACAGCGCCGACCATGAAGTTTTTCGCGAGCCCATCGAGCGCTTTCTGACACTGCTGTGGGACATCGGCCTTGAAGTCGGCCAGAGCGTTCGCTCAGTGGACGAGTGTGCCCAGGAAGCTCTGGCCGATCTGACCATCATCACCAACCTGATGGAAAGCCGCACCATTGCCGGCCCTGAACGCCTGCGTCAGCGCATGCTTGAGGTCACCAGCACCGACAAGATGTGGCCGAGCAAGGAGTTTTTCCTGGCCAAACGCGCTGAACAGAAGGCACGTCATCACAAGTACAACGACACCGAATACAACCTGGAGCCCAACGTCAAAGGCTCCCCCGGTGGCCTGCGCGATATCCAGACCATTCTCTGGGTCGCTCGCCGCCAGTACGGCACCTTGAATCTGCATGCCCTGGCGGGCGAAGGTTTTCTGCTGGAAAGCGAAAACAATCTGCTGGCCTCTTCCCAGGAGTTCCTGTGGAAAGTGCGCTATGCCCTGCACATGCTCGCCGGCCGCTCGGAAGATCGCCTGCTGTTCGATCATCAAAGCAGCATCGCCGGCTTGCTCGGCTACGAAGACAGCGATGCCAAACTGGCCATCGAACGCTTCATGCAGAAGTATTATCGCGTGGTGATGAGCATCGCCGAACTCAGCGACCTGATCATTCAGCACTTCGAGGAAGTCATTCTCTCGGCAGATGAAAGCGGCAATACCCAGCCGATCAACTCGCGCTTCCAGTTGCACGATGGCTACATCGAAGCCACCCGCCCCAACGTTTTCAAACGCACGCCATTCGCGATGCTGGAGATTTTCGTGCTGATGGCCCAGCACCCGGAAATCAAAGGCGTGCGCGCCGACACCATTCGCCTGCTGCGCGAACACCGACACCTGATCAACGACGACTTCCGTAACGATATTCGCAACACCAGCCTGTTTATCGAGCTGTTCAAGTGCGAGATCGGCATCCATCGCAACCTGCGACGGATGAACCGTTACGGCATTCTCGGCCTGTATCTACCCGAATTCGGCCATATCATCGGGCAAATGCAACACGACCTGTTCCACATCTATACGGTCGATGCGCACACCCTGAACCTGATCAAGCACCTGCGTAAGCTGCAATACACCCAGGCTTCAGACAAGTTTCCGCTGGCAAGCAAGCTCATGGGCAAGCTACCCAAGCCCGAGCTGATCTATCTGGCCGGTCTGTATCACGACATCGGCAAAGGCCGTGGTGGCGATCACTCGGAACTGGGCGCCATGGATGCCGAAGCCTTTGCTCAACGTCACCAACTGCCGATCTGGGACACACGCCTGATCGTCTGGCTGGTGCAGAATCACCTGGTGATGTCGACCACCGCCCAACGCAAGGATCTGTCCGACCCGCAAGTCATCCATGATTTCGCCCAATTCGTTGGCGATGAAACCCATCTGGATTACCTCTACGTGCTGACCGTGGCCGACATCAACGCCACCAATCCGACCCTCTGGAACTCCTGGCGCGCCAGCCTGTTGCGCCAGCTGTATACCGAGACCAAACGCGCCCTTCGTCGCGGCCTGGAAAACCCGGTCGATCGCGAAGAGCAGATACGTCGGACGCAAAATGCGGCCCTGGACATTCTGGTTCGCAGCGGCACCGACCCGGATGACGTCGAGCAACTCTGGTCGCAACTTGGGGATGATTATTTCCTGCGCCACACCGCCGGCGACGTGGCCTGGCACAGCGATGCGATCCTGCAGCAACCTATGGATGGCGGCCCACTGGTACTGATCAAGGAAACCACTCAGCGCGAGTTCGAAGGCGGCACGCAAATCTTCATCTACGCCCCCGACCAGCATGATTTCTTTGCCGTGACCGTAGCCGCCATGGATCAGCTCAACCTGAACATTCACGACGCCCGCGTGATCACTTCCAGCAGCCAGTTCACCCTCGACACCTACATCGTGCTCGACACCGATGGCGGCTCGATTGGCGATAACCCTCAACGGATCAAACAGATCCGCGAGGGCCTGACCGAAGCGCTACGCAACCCGGATGACTACCCGACCATCATCCAGCGCCGGGTACCGCGCCAGCTCAAGCATTTTGCCTTCGCACCCCAAGTCACCATCCTCACCGACGCACAACGTCCGGTGACCATTCTGGAGCTGAGCGCACCGGATCGCCCCGGCCTGCTGGCGCGAATCGGCAAGATCTTCCTGGAGTTCGACCTGTCGCTACAGAACGCCAAAATTGCCACCCTCGGCGAGCGGGTAGAAGACGTGTTCTTCATTACCGATGCGCATAATCAGCCACTGTCCGACCCGCAACTGTGCAGTCGGCTTCGGGATGCCATCGTCGAACAACTTAGCGTCAATTACGAACCCAACGGTGACATGCGGCTCAGCATCTGAATAACACCATGGCACAGCCGCCCTTACGATTCGACTCAACGGCGCCCTCCCGGGCGCCATGCTTATTGAGACACAATGCCCATGAATAACGCCTTGCAACAGCTCCAGCCTTACCCTTTCGAAAAGCTCCGCGCCTTGCTCGGCAGCGTGACACCCAATGCCGACAAGCGCCCCGTTGCGTTGTCCATCGGCGAGCCGAAACACCGCTCCCCCTCCTTCGTTGCCGAAGCGCTGGCCGCCAATCTCGATCAGATGGCGGTCTATCCGACGACGCTCGGCATCCCGGCCCTGCGCGAAGCCATCACCGCCTGGTGCGAGCGGCGTTTCAGCGTACCCGCCGGATGGCTCGACCCGGCGCGCAACGTGTTGCCGGTCAATGGCACTCGCGAAGCGCTGTTCGCGTTTACCCAGACCGTGGTCAACCGCAGCGACGATGGTCTGGTGATCAGCCCCAACCCGTTCTACCAAATCTACGAAGGTGCAGCCTTCCTGGCCGGCGCACAACCGCACTACCTGCCATGCCTGGCTGAAAACGGCTTCAACCCGGATTTCGATGCAGTACCGGCTGACGTCTGGAAGCGCTGCCAGATCCTGTTCCTGTGCTCGCCGGGCAACCCGACTGGCGCGCTAGTGCCGCTGGAAACTCTGAAAAAACTGATCGCGCTGGCCGATGAACATGATTTTGTGATCGCCGCCGACGAGTGCTACAGCGAGCTGTACTTCGACGAGGCGACACCGCCAGCCGGCTTGCTCAGTGCCTGTGTGGCGCTGGGTCGCAAGGATTTCAAGCGTTGCGTAGTCTTCCACAGCCTGTCCAAACGTTCGAACCTGCCAGGTTTGCGCTCCGGTTTTGTGGCCGGCGATGCCGACATCCTCAAGGCGTTCTTGCTGTATCGCACCTACCACGGCTGCGCGATGCCCGTTCAAACCCAACTGGCGAGCATTGCCGCGTGGAACGACGAAGTGCATGTCCGCGCCAACCGCACGCTGTATCGGGAGAAGTTCGACGCAGTGCTGAAGATCCTCGCCCCGGTGCTCGACGTACAACGCCCGGATGGCGGCTTTTATCTGTGGCCGAATGTCGGAACCGACGACACTGAGTTTTGCCGCGACCTGTACGTCGCCGAGCACGTGACCGTGGTGCCAGGCTCTTATCTGTCCCGAGAAGTCGACGGCTTCAACCCCGGCGCCGGACGCGTGCGCATGGCCCTGGTTGCGCCATTGGCCGAATGTGTCGAAGCAGCCGAGCGCATTCGCGACTTCATCAAGGCCCGATAAGCCACGGCTACACGCTCCATGACCCGCAACGTGTCATGGGGCGGCCTGGCCTGAAGACACAACAAAACGAATCAAATAAGAACGAGTCTCTTTTCCCTCATTGAATAACGAGGAATAACGAGCCTGTTAACCAAATCAGCACGCACATGCGGGATACCCAAGATATCGACGACAGGGCCTGCTAAATGGCAAACTGGCTCTCGAGCAGCAACTTAGCGCGTTCATGGCCGCTGCAAACCCCTTGCCTTGACCCGCCCCACCCTAAAACTATCCTGTAAACGGGCACACTCGATCACGTTGAACGTAAACGTATTTTTCACTCTTGCTGAACTATGCTTCAATATAGCCACATTTCGAGGGCCCGTTACCGATTGCGGTTAACGCAGGTCTCGTTTTTTTTCAAAAATAGACAGTTGATCACTGGGTATTGCGCACGGCATGACTCTAAAGCCGCAATGCCTTCCTGCACCAGAGGATCCCATGAACCAAAGTTTCCTTCCCTTTTCCCGTCCGAGTATTGGTGATGAGGAAATAGCCGCCGTAGAGCAGGTTCTTCGTTCTGGATGGATTACCACCGGCCCGAAAAGTCAGGAACTCGAACAACAGTTTGCCGAACGAGTGGGCTGTCGTCACGCCGTGGCGCTCTCCTCTGCCACGGGCGGCATGCATGTCACGTTGCTCGCGCTGGGAATTGGCCCGGGCGACGAGGTGATCACCCCGTCGCAGACGTGGGTATCCACCGCAAACATGATCTGCCTGCTCGGTGCAACGCCGGTCTTCGTCGATGTTGATCGCGATACGCTGATGAGTGACATCGCGGCCATAGAAGCGGCGATCACACCGCGGACCAAAGCGATCATCCCGGTGCATTACGCAGGGGCCGCCTTTGATCTGGACCCACTGTATGCGTTGGCCGAACGTCACGGCATCACCGTGATCGAAGATGCCGCCCACGCCGCCGGTACGCTTTACCGTGGCCGCCCGGTTGGTGCGAAAGGCACCGCCATTTTCTCGTTCCACGCGATCAAGAACATGACCTGCGCCGAAGGTGCGATGTTCGTCAGCGATGATGAAAATCTTGCCAACCGGGTACGGATGCTCAAGTTTCACGGGCTTGGCGTAGACGCCTACGACCGCATGACCCATGGCCGCAAACCGCAGGCGATGGTCATTGAGCCGGGCTTCAAGTACAACCTGGCCGACATCAACGCTGCGATTGCCCTGGTTCAACTTCAGCGCCTGGACGAGATCAATGCCAAACGTGAAGTCCTGGCGCAGGCCTATCTGAAGCGCCTGGCCCACTTGCCGGTACAGCCGCTGCACCTGCCCCGGTATCCTCAGCAACACGCCTGGCACCTGTTCATCGTACGTATCGACGCCGAGCAGTGCGGTATCGATCGCGAAGCCTTCATGAAAGGCCTGCAGGAACAGAATATCGGCAGCGGCATTCACTTTGTCGCCACCCACATGCACACCTATTACCGTCAACGCTTCCCGGATGTCCACTTGCCTGATACCGAGTGGAACTCCGCGCGTCTGTGCTCGATCCCGCTGTTTCCTGACATGACCCTTGACGATGTCGAGCGGGTCGCCAGCGCAATTGAAACTACTCTGGAACGAAGCCTTTGAGACCCTATCCGATTAACTGTGTGTCGATCGTTATCCCGGTCTACAACGAAGAGCAAAGCCTGCCTGAGCTGCTGCGTCGTACCGAGGCAGCCTGCGCCAAGTTGCATCATGAGTTCGAGATCGTACTGGTCGACGACGGCAGCCGCGACGACTCCGCGCAAATCCTCCAGGATGCCGCTGAACGCGAAGGCAGCTCCATAGTCGCGGTGATTCTCAATCGCAACTATGGCCAACATGCCGCAATCATGGCGGGCTTCGAGCAGTGCAAAGGCGACGTGATCATCACCCTTGACGCCGACCTGCAAAACCCGCCGGAAGAAATTCCGCGCCTGGTAGAACAGGCCGAACTCGGCTACGACGTAGTGGGCACGGTACGCAGCAACCGTCAGGACTCTGCCTGGCGTCGCTGGCCATCGCGGCTCATCAATCTGGCCGTGCAGCGCTCCACCGGCGTTGCCATGAGTGACTATGGTTGCATGCTGCGGGCTTATCGACGCACGATCGTCGACGCCATGCTCGCCTGTCGCGAGCGCAGTACATTTATCCCGATTCTGGCCAACAGCTTCGCGCGCCACACAACCGAAGTGGTCGTCCAACACGCCGAGCGTGAACACGGCGACTCGAAATACAGCCCTATGCGCCTGATCAACTTGATGTTCGATTTGATCACCTGCATGACCACCACCCCATTGCGCTTGCTGAGCATCCTAGGCTTCAGCATGGCATTCCTGGGCGTGCTGTTCGCCGTTCTGTTGATCGGCTTGCGCCTGCTATTCGGGGCAACGTGGGCCGGTCATGGCACCTTCGTGTTGTTTGCCGTGCTTTTCGTGTTCACCGGTGGCCAGTTCATTGGTATGGGGCTACTGGGCGAATACCTGGGTCGCATGTACAGCGATGTAAGGGCCCGCCCACGTTTTTTCATCGAAAAAGTGCTACGCAGCCAACCCGCGTCGTCTTCTGTTAGCCCTAACAGCTCACACCCGTCTTCATCTTCTACTCAGGTTACGTTATGAATCCGAAAGCTGTCGTCTTTGCCTACCACGATATTGGCTGCACTGGCATCGAAGCCTTGCTGAACGCAGGTTATGAAATCGCCGCCGTGTTTACCCACGCTGACGACCCGAAGGAAAACACCTTCTACGGTTCAGTTGCGCAATTGTGTGCACGCAAAGGTATCCCGGTTCACGCGCCTGAAGATGTCAACCACCCGCTGTGGATCGAGCGCATCGCCAAGCTCAGCCCGGACTACATTTTCTCGTTCTACTACCGCAACCTGCTGAACGACGACCTGCTGGCCTGTGCCGGCAAGGGCGCGTTCAACCTGCACGGCTCGCTGCTACCGAGCTACCGCGGTCGTGCACCGGCCAACTGGGTGCTGGTCAACGGCGAAACCGAAACCGGCGTCACCCTGCACCGCATGGTCAAACGCGCCGATGCCGGTGGCATTCTGGCCCAGCAGCGCGTTGCCATCGAACGTTCCGATACCGCATTGAGCCTGCACGGCAAACTGCGTGAATCCGCTGCCAACCTGCTGAGCGAAACTCTGCCTCAACTGGCCCTGGGCAAACTGAGCGAAACCGCCCAGGATGAATCCAAGGCGACTTATTTCGGTCGTCGTACCCCGGAAGATGGCAAGCTGGTCTGGAAACGCCCGGCTGAAGAGCTGTTCAACCTGGTTCGCGCCGTGACCCAGCCTTACCCGGGCGCTTTCTGCGCAGTGGGCGAGCACAAACTGATCGTCTGGACCGCTGAAGTCGCCAAGGGCAACGAAGGCCTGGCGCCAGGCCGCGTGATCAGCGTCGATCCATTGCGTATCGCCTGTGGCGAAGACTCCCTTGTGATCAACGCCGGTCAGCGTAACGAAAACGGCCTGTACCTGAGCGGCCCGCAACTGGCCAACGAACTGGGCCTGGTCGACGGCTCCGTACTGCGCGGTGCCGAGTCGGGCCGTGCCCCACGTCGCACCCGCGTGCTGATCCTCGGCGTCAACGGCTTCATCGGCAACCACCTGTCCGAGCGCCTGCTGCGCGACGACAAATATGACGTCTACGGCCTGGACATCGGTTCCGACGCCGTCGAACGCCTGCGCAGCCATCCGAACTTCCACTTCGTCGAAGGCGATATCAGCATTCACTCCGAGTGGATCGAATATCACATCAAGAAGTGCGACGTGGTCCTGCCGCTGGTGGCCATCGCCACGCCAATCGAGTACACCCGCAATCCTCTGCGCGTATTCGAACTGGACTTCGAAGAGAACCTGAAACTGGTTCGTTACTGCGTGAAGTACAACAAGCGCGTGATCTTCCCGTCGACTTCCGAAGTCTACGGCATGTGCCAGGACGCGAACTTCGATGAAGACACCTCTAACCTGGTCGTCGGTCCGATCAACAAGCAACGCTGGATCTACTCGGTTTCCAAGCAGCTGCTGGATCGCGTGATCTGGGCTTACGGCCAGAAAGGCCTGAACTTCACCCTGTTCCGTCCGTTCAACTGGATGGGCCCGCGCCTGGACCGTCTGGATTCGGCCCGTATCGGCAGCTCCCGTGCAATCACCCAGCTGATCCTGAACCTGGTGGAAGGCACGCCAATCCGTCTGTTCGACGGTGGCGAACAAAAACGCTGCTTCACCGACATTGCTGACGGCATCGAAGCCCTGGCACGCATTATCGACAACGATAACAACGCCTGTAACGGTCAAGTCATCAACATCGGCAACCCAGACAACGAAGCCAGCATCCGTCAGTTGGGCGAAGAGCTGCTGCGTCAGTTCGAAGCTCACCCGCTGCGCGCCAACTTCCCTCCGTTCGCCGGTTTCCGCGACGTTGAAAGCAAGGCGTTCTACGGCACGGGCTACCAGGATGTGTCTCACCGCAAACCAAGCATCGAGAACGCCAAGCGCCTGCTGGATTGGACACCGACGGTAGAAATGAGTGAAACCATCGGCAACACCCTGGACTTTTTCCTGCGCGAAGCCATGGCTGAAATCGCGGATAAACGCTGATGCAGGCAGGACTTCGAATCGATGTTGACACCTACCGTGGCACCCGGGAGGGGGTGCCGCGGTTACTGGAGATGCTCGATGAAGCCCAGGTAAAAGCGACGTTCTTTTTCAGCGTGGGACCGGACAACATGGGGCGCCATTTATGGCGTCTCATCCGCCCTCAGTTCTTCTGGAAAATGCTGCGTTCGAAGGCGGCCAGTCTGTACGGTTGGGATATTCTCCTGGCCGGTACCGCGTGGCCGGGGAAACCCATCGGACGCGACCTGGGTCACTTGATGCGCCAAGCCCTCGATGCCGGTCATGAAGTCGGCTTGCACGCCTGGGATCACCATGGCTGGCAAGCCAATGCCGGGCGTTGGAGCGAGGCCGAGTTGATCGAGCAGATACGTCGTGGAGTGGACTGTCTCAGCGACATCACCGGTCAGCGCGTCGAATGTTCGGCCACGGCCGGCTGGCGCGCCGATGAGCGTGTGGTGGAGGCCAAGCAGCGTTTCGGCTTCCGCTACAACAGTGATTGTCGCGGGCACAGTGTCTTTCAACCCAGACTTACGGATGGCAGCCTGGGCACGCCACAAATCCCGGTGGACTTACCCACGTTCGATGAAGTGGTCGGTCCAGACCTGAATAGCAGCGATTTCAATGCATTCATTCTCGATCGGTTCAGCCCCGAGAAATTGAATGTCTATACCATTCATGCAGAAGTAGAAGGGATTCTAATGGCTAATGACTTTCGTCAATTGCTGACCCAGGCCCGCTTGCGCAACATCCTCTTCCAACCCCTTGGCAACTTGTTGCCAGCCCAGGTCAATACCCTGCCTGAAGGGCAACTGGTACGTGGCACCCTGAGCGGCCGTGAGGGCTGGCTTGGAGTACAACGTTCATGACCGGACGCTGGACACTACCTCTCCTGCTGCTTGCCTTCTGCCTGGCTTTTCTGCTGCCACTGACCTCTCACGGCCTGTGGATTCCAGACGAAAGCCGCTATGCGCAAATCAGTCAGGAGATGCTCCTCAGCGGTAACTGGGTTTCACCTCACTTCATGGGGCTCCGTTACTTTGAAAAACCCATCGCCGGTTACTGGCTGATTGCTATTGGTCAGGCCGTATTTGGTGACAATTTATTTGGCGTGCGCGTTGCCTCGGCACTCAGCACCGGGCTTAGCGTCGTGCTGACGTACCTGATCGCACGCCGATTGTGGAACGACCCGCGCAAGAGCTTTACCTGCGCCCTGCTTTTCATGAGCTTTGGTTTGATCGCCGGGCAAGCCGGCTATGCCAATCTCGATCCGCAATTCACCCTATGGGTCAACCTGACCATGGTTGCGTTCTGGTTCGCAGTCCACAGCACGGGCCGGGAGCGCCTGGCTTACTGGACCCTGCTTGGCCTCGCATGTGGCATGGGGTTCATGACCAAAGGTTTCCTCGCCTGGGCGCTGCCCGCGCTGATCGCCCTGCCCTACATGCTCTGGCAAAAGCGCTTGCGCGAACTGTTGAAGTACGGTCCGCTGGCCGTTGTAGTAGCGATTCTGGTGTCCCTGCCCTGGATACTGGCGGTGCAAGCGCGCGAGCCGGATTTCTGGAGTTTCTTCTTCTGGCACGAGCACATCCGCCGTTTCGCCGGCGAAGATGCGCAGCACCCTCAGCCCTGGTGGTTCTATCTACCGATACTGGTCGCCGCCTGCCTTCCTTGGGCCGCGCTGCTGCCAACAACCTTCAAACAGGCGTGGCAAGCGAAAGGCCAGGCGAAAACCGGTTTCCTGCTGCTCTGGATGTTACTGCCGCTGGCCTTTTTAAGCCTGAGCAAAGGCAAGCTGCCGACCTATATCATGCCCTGCCTGTTACCGCTGGCCCTGCTCATGGGGCATGCACTGATAGACCGGGTGGAGCAGGCCAAGGTTCGGGCCATCCGTATCAATGGTCTGCTCAATCTGACGATCGGTGTGATCGGATTGCTTGCCTTGGTGTACCTGCAACTCAAACGACCCGTCTACGAAAACGAACCGCTACATTTGTGGCTGGGGGTTATCGTCCTGGTTGGCTGGATCGTTGCCAACACCTTGCAAGCGCTAAGACCCCTGGCCTTGTGGGCCACACCAGCGCTCGGCATTTGGCTGCTGATTGCAGTACTGCCGGCGGCCATGCCTAACAGCATTGTTTACAACAAAATACCCGACTCGTTCATTGCCCGGCATGCGCAGGAACTCAATCAATCCAAACACTTGCTCAGCAATGATCTGGGCGCTGCCTCCTCCCTGGCGTGGCGTGTGCAGCGACCCGACATCGTGCTCTACAACACAATCGGCGAGCTCAAGTACGGCCTGTCCTATCCTGACGCCGATGGCCGTGACGTCGACCTTCCCAGTATCGAGCAATGGATGACCCAGGCTCGGCGCGAAGGCTCGGTGGGGGTCGTCATGCGGGTGAAAAGCGCCGACGAAGTGCATGAGGTTGAGTTGCTGCCCAAGGATGGCAAGCGTTACGAGGAAGGGGATATCGTGATCCTGATCTTCGCGCAATCCCAGCCATGACTCTGTTACTCTTGCTTTCTGCCTGCATGTTGAGCTGTCTGGGCCAGGTTGCCCAGAAGTTCGCCGTGGAAAGTTGGCGAGGGCAAACCGTTGGTATTGCCCTCGCTGTGCGCTCTGCATGGTTATGGCTGGCGCTTGCCAGCCTCGGCCTTGGATTGTTGTTGTGGTTGCTGGTTCTGCAACGGCTGGAAGTAGGTATCGCGTACCCGATGCTGAGCTTGAACTTCGTGCTGATCACCTTGGTGGCGCACTACCTGTTCAAAGAATCCATTGATCGCCGCCACTGGCTGGGAGTCGCCTTGGTGATTGCAGGCGTCGTCCTGCTGGGACAGCAAACATGAACCTGCAACGCGGTATCACCTTTGCCATGGGCAGTGTGCTGCTGGTCAGCGGTGCACAACTGGGCATGCGCTGGAGCATGACACGCCTGCCCTCCCCCACGCAGTGGCTGGACGCCCTGGGCAGTGGCAGCATCGATTTGCTGGCCGTGGGCCTTGTCTCGGCCTCGATCCTTGCCTATGCCCTTTCCATGCTTTGCTGGCTTCTCGCCTTGCGAGACCTGCCATTGGGCCGCGCCTACTCGTTGCTAAGCATCAGTTACGCGTTGGTCTATCTGCTGGCCGCCAGCCTGCCGTTCTTCAACGAACATTTCAGCTTATCCAAAACAATCGGTGTGACCCTGGTTATCCTGGGCGTCATCACAATCAACTCACAACGCAATTCAGTGACACGGTCCAGGAATTCCGCATGAAAATCAGCGTATTTGGTAGTGGTTATGTAGGCCTTGTACAAGCAACCGTTCTGGCTGAAGTCGGCCACGATGTGATCTGCATGGACATTGACGAAGAGAAAGTGAAACAGCTCAAGCAGGGCCATGTCAGCATCTTCGAACCTGGCCTGGCGACCCTGGTGCGGGAAAACCTGGAAAGCGGACGCCTGCACTTCACCAGCGACGAGAAGCTGGCCATCGAACACGGCCAGGTATTGTTCATCGCGGTCGGTACACCTTCCAGCGATGACGGTTCGGCAGACCTGCGCGCGGTGTTCTCGGTCGGTGAAATGGTCGCACGCCATCGGGTCGAGCCGCTGATTCTGGTCGAGAAATCCACCGTGCCCGTCGGCACTGGTGACGCGCTGCGTCTGCATACCGAGAAGGCCCTGGCCGGTCGTCCGTTGCAGTTCGATATTGTCTCCAACCCCGAGTTCCTTAAAGAAGGTTCGGCCGTTTCCGACTGCCGCCGCCCGGATCGCATCGTGATCGGTTGCGAACGCGAAGAAGTGCGCGACGTCATGCGCGATCTCTACGCTCCGTTCAACCGCAACCACGATCGCATCATTTTCATGGACCTGCGCAGCGCCGAGCTGACCAAGTACGCCGCCAACTGCATGCTGGCGACCAAGATCAGCTTTATCAACCAGATTGCAGAACTGGCCGAGCACCTCGGTGCCGATATTGAATCCATACGTCTGGGTATCGGCGCCGACTCACGCATCGGCTATCACTTCATCTACCCTGGCGCCGGTTACGGCGGCTCGTGCTTCCCCAAAGACATGCGCGCCTTGATCCACAGCGCGCAGGAAGCTCATTGCTCGAGCGATTTGCTGGAAGCGGTGGAAGCGATCAACCAGCGCCAGAAAACCAAGCTGTTCGAACGTGTAAACGCGTTCTTCAAAGGCGACCTGCGCGGCAAGACCTTCGCAGTGTGGGGGCTGGCATTCAAACCCAACACCGATGACATGCGCGATGCGCCAAGCCGCGTGCTGATGGAAGCCCTGTGGGAAGCCGGCGCCACTGTCCGCGCCTACGACCCTGAAGCCATGCAAGAGACCCAACGCATTTACGGTAACCACCCTGGCCTGACCCTCATGGGGACGCCCGAGTCCGTATTGGGCGGCGCTGATGCCTTGATCATCTGCACCGAATGGCAGCAGTTCAAGGCTCCCGACTTCAAACTGATCCAGGAGCGTCTCAACGCGCCGGTCATCTTCGACGGACGCAACCTCTACGATACCGAGCGTATGGCACGTAAGGGTTTCCATTACTTCCCGATGGGCCGTGGCGACTCTCGTAATCTGCCGATCCCCTTCCAGCAATGGAATGGGCAAAGCGCGACCGACGATAACTCCGCAGCATGATCCAAAGATCAGAGCCTGGCTTAGCCAGGCTCTGATCCTGCGAAGCCTGGTGTCAAGGCGCGTTGGCTGGCGCTTGCGGCAGGCGCAACAGGACGTAGTCATTCTTGTCAAAACGACCGCTTAGCAGTATCGGCAACGCCGCGAGCCGAGTGCCTTGCAGGGCCTGGAAATCAGTTTCGTCCATCACCACATAGGCTGGCCCCTTCATCTCGACCAGCTCCTCCAGACGCTCGCTGAAAATCGGCCGCAGATCTTCAGGGACATTGACCATGAACTTGATCGCCTTCGCGTCCTTACCCATCCCATACAGAATCACAGGCGCTGGATCATGCTGGATAAAATCATGCGCGGCCAGGGTAAAACTACGAGTGTCATACAGCGCACGCTCCACCGGTTCGAAGACCAGGATGTAGCTCGACCACACCGCCAGCACTGCACAAAACGCCAGGCCGACAGCCCGCCATTGCGATTTGAACAACAGGGCTAGCGCAACGACCTGTAGCACCCCCAGCACAGTCAGGATTGCACCGATCGACGGTAACTGCTCCGGAAAACGGTGGCGAGCCACCAGCAACCCAGCGATCAACAAACTCGGCAGCAGCAGCCAAAGCCCAAGCATCAGACCGCGTAACCAGGCAAACAGACGCCCCTCGGCTACCTGGAAAGGATAGGCCGCGACAATCGCTGCCATCGGTATCATCGGTAGCATGTAGCGTGCTTTTTTAGCCTGCGGTATCGACAACCCGATCATCACGATCAGCCCTGCGGTAGCGCAGAACTGCACCAGCCGCAGCGCGGGGCCTCGATGCTGGCGGCCAGCCAGCAACAGCACTGCCAGCACCAAAATGGCCAGCGGGTAGGCAAACGCGTAGTTGCCTGTAGAGCTGGTGAAATAATACAGCGCGTCGCTAGAGCCCTCAGTGCCATCCATGCGCGAGGTGAACTGCATACGCACCACTTCACGCAGGAAATCCGGGCCACCACTGACATCAGCGAGCAGCAACAGAACCCCTATACAGATCGCCAGTAGTGCCAATGCCTGCAGCCCAAAAATGAACATTCGTCGCCACTGGCCATTAAGCACGTAGTAGCTACACAGCATCCCTGTCGGTACCACCAACCCAATCGGCCCGCGAATGGCAAACCCCAGCGCCAGCAAAGCCAGGACCCATCCCATGCGTCTGCGCGAGTCAAAATGATCCGCGGCATAACCCAGATAAAA
Organism: Pseudomonas sp. ASL3; assembly: GCF_056680425.1. Taxonomy (NCBI): domain Bacteria; kingdom Pseudomonadati; phylum Pseudomonadota; class Gammaproteobacteria; order Pseudomonadales; family Pseudomonadaceae; genus Pseudomonas; species Pseudomonas sp. ASL3. The sequence goes on from NZ_CM155281.1 coordinate 4,069,897, forward strand.
GACGGCGAAAGACACCGTCGCGAGCATCTGATCCAGCGACACCGCTCGCGTTTCAGTGATGAAGGTATTGCTCAGCAGGAGCAGAGCAATGCTGAGCAAAGCCCATAGGCGAGAGTACGGAGCGACCAGACGATAGATAAGCGATACCAGGACTGCCGAAGCAATCGCGGTGGGCAGCCAGGCCGTCAGGCTGACTACCCGTCCGAAAGGCAATGAGAGCAGATAGACGAAAAACGTTGAGGTTGCGGAATAGTCCGCATACGGCTGGCCATAGGTCGTAGGAAAGAAGCCGGGTCCATGGCGCAACATTTCCTGGGCAAACAATACGAAGCGCGAGTCAAAACCGATCACCGCTTGCTGATAGCCCCCAGCGATGAACAGCAGTAGAGCCAGGACTCCCAGGCCAATAGATTGCTGGCGCACAGTCATCAAAGACACCGTTGAGGACCGGACTAAGGGTATAGATGCCAACGCGTATCTCCAAAGAAAGACAGGGCCTTTAGAAGGCCCTGACAAGATCACTCACAAAGCATGCGCTAACGCAGTTTATTGCCCGACGAAATAATAGTCGCGCTTACCGACCGCCAATTTTTCCACGACCTTCAGCGGTGCAGCCGGCTCGGTCTCGCTTTCCATGATCGCCACATTACCGGGCGACTCACTGAGAAAACGAGTCAACTGTTCCTCAGAACGCAAGGCATCGAGGCGGCTCTGGCTGTAGAACACGCTGGCGCCTGCCAACCGCTCACTCGGGTTGAACAACGCCACATGCTGTCCGCTGGCTTGTATGGCCTCGATCCGCGAGGTCAACGGCAAGAAGGACTCTTTACGGTCTGCTTGTGGCGCTATCCAGAAGGCGGCTGCCAGATAACCGCAGATCACCACACCGAGCACGCCAGACACTATTGCGCGCTGATTGCGGAACAGCTTGTCCGCGAAGGCCGAAGACTGAGCACGTTCGCGCAAACCTTGAAGCAACACGGCGCCATACTCGGTGGCAATCACTGCCGCAGCGGGCGTCAGCGACATCAGATAGACCATACGTTTACTGGAGGCAATGCTCAGCAAGAAGAACTGCGCCAGCATCCATACGCTGAAGAACAGCAAGTACCGATTGCTCGACAGCGACTTGCGGAAATGCCAGAGACCGAAATAGACCAGCAGGTTCCATGGCAGGAAGGCTTGCGGCAACTTCAACAGATAGTAATAGAACGGTTCGAAGTGACCGGCATCCTCGAACGAGCCACTGAAACGGCCGACACTGTTGGCCCAAAGCACCTCACCCACCGCCTGCAGGCCGCCTTGCTGATACAGCAGGCCCAACCACACCATCAGCGGTATCAAACCGAGCAGTGTAAAAAGAGCGGGACGCGACCAGTTCGAGAAACTGAAACGTTTTTCGATCAAGCTCTCGCAAATCAGATAAACAAAAATCACCACACCCGGCATCGCCAGCCCGAGTACCCCCTTGCTGAGGGTGGAGATCATAATGCCTGACGCGAACAGCAACCAGGCACCAATGGCCAGGCGTCGATGCTCGGCCTGCTGGCGACTGGCATGGAAAAACGCCAGCAGTGCCAGGGTCACCCCCAAGGCGAGCAACGTATCTTCGCCCACCTGTCGGGCATTGCTCAAAAAGCTGGCCGTGGTGGCCATCAGGATTGCGGCGAGCCAGGCAATTGTTACTGGCCGCCCGAGCTTGCGCAGCATGCCGAAAAGCGCCATCAGACTGAACAGACCGGCGAATGCTGACGCCAGTCGCACAGCCAGCGGCGTCGCCCCGAACAGTCCAATGGCTCCGGCATCGAGCCACAGACTCAGAGGCGGTTTCTCCAGAAATGGCTGTCCATTCAGCTTGGGCGTTATCCAGTCGTTATCGAGATGCATCTCCATCGCGATCCCGGCAATACGAGGCTCAGCCGAACCTTGTAACTGGTGATTGCCCAAAGCGAAGAAAAACAACAGACAACCCAGGACAAACAAACTAAGAGTGGGTAGAGGAATACGCATCAAGTCACCAAAGGGGAAGGATAGGTCCCAAAAAAAGCGGAGTCGTGTGCCAAAATCGAGATACCTGCGAGTGGGTAACTCGCCGATCCGAAACGATGGGAGAGATTACCCGATCGGATATTGAAATTTCGTTAAGAGCGCCAACGGATCCCGAAAGAGACAGCCGAAGCGCCAAATAGATGGACGTGGCATAATCACTCGCTGAATTTTTTGGACAGAGTGGGGAGTTTCGGGGATGGAAAATTCCTCCAGCAAAAACAAGGGCTTGCGTCTGTACGGGATCAAAGCCTGTGACACCATGAAAAAAGCTCGCACCTGGCTCGATGAAAAAGCCGTGCGCTACGATTTTCATGATTACAAAACGGTCGGCATCGACCGCGAGCATCTGACTCAATGGTGCGATGAACATGGCTGGCAGATCGTTTTAAACCGGGCAGGGACTACCTTCCGCAAACTCGATGACGGACAAAAAGCCGATCTCGATCAAGCCAAGGCAATAGAACTGATGCTCGCGCAACCTTCGATGATCAAACGCCCGGTGCTTGATCTCGGTGATAGAACCTTGATTGGCTTCAAGCCCGATCTTTACGCGGTGGCCTTCAAGTAAGCCTGAGCGCTGCTTGAACCCCTTTAACCAGAATTCGTAAGAGGTATTTACATGTCTACTACCCTATTCAGCCTGGCGTTTGGTATCGGCACTCAAAACCGTCAAGGTGCATGGCTGGAAGTGTTCTACGCACAGCCCTTGATCAACCCGTCCGCCGAACTGGTCGCAGCCATCGCGCCGACACTGGGTTACACCAGCGGCAACCAGGCCATCGCTTTCAACACCACTCAGGCTTCACAACTGGCGGATGCCCTGAAAACCATCGACGCCGGTCAAGCTGCTTTGCTGACCCGACTGGCCGAAAGCCACAAGCCGTTGGTCGCCACCTTGCTCGCCGAAGACACCGCGCTGACCTCTACGCCTGAGGCCTACCTGAAACTGCACCTGTTGTCCCACCGCCTGGCCAAGCCACACGGTCTGAGCCTGGCCGGCATCTTCCCGCTGCTACCCAACGTCGCCTGGACCAGCCAAGGCGCTGTGGACCTGAGCGAACTGGCTGAGCGTCAGCTGGAATCGCGCCTCAAGGGCGAATTGCTGGAAGTGTTCTCGGTCGACAAGTTCCCGAAAATGACCGACTACGTTGTGCCGAGCGGCGTGCGTATCGCTGACACCGCGCGCGTACGTCTGGGCGCCTACATCGGCGAAGGCACCACCGTAATGCACGAAGGTTTCGTCAACTTCAATGGTGGCACCGAAGGCCCGGGCATGATCGAAGGTCGCGTGTCGGCTGGCGTGTTCGTTGGCAAGGGTTCGGACCTGGGCGGCGGTTGCTCGACCATGGGCACCCTGTCGGGCGGCGGCAACATCGTGATCAAGGTCGGCGAAGGCTGCCTGATCGGCGCCAACTCGGGCATCGGTTTCCCATTGGGTGATCGCAATACCGTGGAAGCCGGCCTGTACGTGACCGCCGGGACCAAGGTCGCGCTGCTCGACGAGAAGAACGAACTGGTGAAAGTGGTCAAGGCCCGTGAGCTGGCAGGTCAGCCAGACTTGCTGTTCCGTCGCAACTCGCAAACCGGCGCTGTGGAATGCAAATCCCACAAGTCGGCCATCGAGTTGAACGAAGCGCTGCACGCTCACAACTGATTGATGCAGCGTCCGGGTTCGATGGTGCGCTAGTCGCGTCGAACCCGGTCACCCGTTCAACCGAGCCCGAATACCATGCTTCTGCCCTCCCCCTGGCGCGCTGATTTTCCAGCCATCGCCGTACTTCAACGGCAAGGCCAGACCTATCTGGACAACGCCGCGACAACACAAAAACCCCAGGCACTGCTCGACGCGCTAAGTCATTACTACGTCAACGGCGCGGCCAATGTGCATCGGGCGCAGCATCTACCGGGCGCCAATGCCACTCAGGCGTTCGAAAACAGCCGCAGCAAGATTGCCCAATGGCTGAATGCGGGCGAATCCGCTCAGATCGTCTTCACCCACGGCGCGACCTCGGCGCTGAACCTGTTGGCCTATGGGCTGGAGCATGAGTTTTCAGCCGGTGACGAAATCGTCATCAGTGCGCTGGAGCACCACGCCAATCTGTTGCCCTGGCAGCAACTTGCACAACGCCGCAATCTGAAGTTGGTGATCCTGCCATTCAATGCCAGTGGCTTGATCGACCTGGATGCCGCCGCCGAGCTGATCGGCCCACGCACCCGCTTGCTGGCAGTCAGCCAGCTATCTAATGTGCTGGGCGCCTGGCAGCCGCTGCCTGCGTTGCTGAACATGGCCAGGGCCCACGGTGCACTGACAGTGGTGGATGGTGCCCAGGGGGTGGTCCATGGTCGGCATGACGTGCAGGCTCTGGGCTGCGACTTCTATGTGTTCTCCAGCCATAAACTGTACGGCCCCGACGGCCTGGGTGTGCTGTATGGCCGCAACGAAGCGCTGACGCGGCTGCATCATTGGCAGTTTGGTGGCGAGATGGTGCTGACGACCGATTATCACAACGCCAAATTTCGCCCCGCGCCCTTGGGCTTCGAAGCCGGCACACCACCGATTGCCAGTGTGATCGGCCTGGGCGCGACCCTCGATTATCTGGCGGGTCTCGACCACGCGGCTGTGTTTGGGCATGAAACGGCATTGCATCGGCTGTTGCTGGGCGGCTTGAAGGCCCGTGAAGGCGTGCGCGTACTGGGTGATCCGCAGTTGGCGCTGGTCAGCTTCGTGGTCGAAGGCGTGCATAACGCCGATCTGGCGCACTTGCTGACCGAACAGGGCATCGCCGTCCGCGCCGGGCATCATTGCGCCATGCCGCTGCTCAAAAGCCTCGGCCTACCGGGCGCGATCCGGGTTTCCCTGGCGCTGTACAACGACTCCGACGATCTCGAGCGCTTTTTCAGCGCCCTGGATCAGGCATTGGAGCTGTTGCGATGAGTAGCGCTGCGATGAACGTGCCTGACGATGCGCAAACTGCGCTGGAAACCTTCAACCAGTCCCACAGCTGGGAACAGCGCGCACGCCTGCTAATGCAGTGGGGCGAACGTCTGCCAACGTTGGGTGAAGACGAAAAAACCGAAGAGCATCGGGTGCATGGCTGTGAAAGCCAGGTCTGGCTGCTCGGCAGCGTGACGGACGGTCACTGGCAATTTCGCGCGGCCAGTGACGCGCGTTTGATTCGTGGGCTGGTGGCGTTGCTGTTGGCACGGGTCAACGGTTTGTCGGCTGAAGACTTGCAGCAGGTTGATCTGCCGGACTGGTTCAATCAGTTGGGCCTGAGCCGACACCTCTCGCCGTCACGCAGCAACGGCTTGAACGCGGTGCTGCAACGGATGCGTCAGCTGGCCTCAGGCAACGCCTGAGCAGGCTTGAGCCGATCCGACGGGCGTCTCACGCCAGCGACAATCTTGTCCACCGCTTTGGTCGCCGCAACCATACCGAAGGTAGCGGTCACCATCATTACCGCGCCGAATCCACCTGCACAGTCGAGCTTGACCCCGTCGCCGACGAAGCTTTTCTGCAGGCAAATGCTACCGTCCGGCTTGGGATAGCGCAGTTGTTCGGTAGAGAATACGCACGGCACGCTGTAATGGCGGGTCACCGTGCGCGAGAAACCGTAGTCGCGGCGCAGGGTCGAGCGCACCTTGGAGGCCAGCGGATCGTTGAAGGTGCGGTTGAGGTCGCAGACCTGGATCAACGTCGGATCGATCTGCCCGCCGGCACCACCGGTAGTGATGATCTGGATTTTGCGCCGCTTGCACCAGGCGATCAGTGCAGCCTTGGCGTTAACGCTGTCGATGCAGTCGAGCACGCAGTCGATATCAGGCGTGATGTACTCGGCCATGGTCTCGCGAGTGACGAAATCAGCCACCGCATGCACCGTGCAATCCGGGTTGATGGCGCGCAGGCGCTCGGCCATCACGTCGACTTTGGCCCTACCGATGGTGCCATCCAGCGCATGCAACTGGCGGTTGCTGTTGCTGACGCAGACGTCATCCAGATCGAACAGGGAAATTTCACCGACGCCACAGCGGGCAATCGCTTCCGCCGCCCACGAGCCGACACCGCCGATGCCAACGATCGCCACATGCGCCGCGCGCAACCGTTCCAGGCCCTCGATGCCATACAAACGGGCGACGCCAGCAAACCGCGGATCTTCTGTGCTCATGACCATTACCCCAAAAACCGGCGCGCATTATAGGCCGCTGTGGGGTTTGGAGCATCTTTATCCTGATGAGCCGTTATTCGCAGGCAACCCGGTGCTTAAATTCGACCACAGGACATCTTGTTACAGAACTTAGTTGCATCGTTGTTGACCAATAGCCAATCGGCTGGCTGTACAGCCATACAAAGGCCAGAGTAGGATGCGCGCCGACCGGCGCTCGTCGGCTATCCCCCGTTCCACCCTTTGGAACCAGAAACATTTATGTCATCGCGTAAATTTGGACTCAACCTGGTGGTCGTTGTGGCGATTGCCGCACTATTCACCGGCTTCTGGGCGCTGATCAATCGCCCGGTTACGGCACCCGACTGGCCCGAGCAGATCTCCGGCTTCTCTTACTCACCTTTCCGCCAGGGACAAAGCCCACAGGAAGGTATCTATCCGTCCGACGATGAAATGCGTCAGGACCTGGAGTTGATCAGTAAGCAGACCGACAGCATTCGTACCTACTCTGTCGACGGCTCTCTGGAGAACATCCCGAAGCTGGCCGAAGAGTTCGGCCTGCGAGTGACCCTGGGTATCTGGATCAGCCCCGACCAGGAGCGCAATGAGCGGGAGATTACCCGCGCCATCGAGCTTGCCAATACGTCGCGCAGCGTGGTTCGCGTGGTAGTGGGCAACGAAGCGCTGTTCCGTCGTGAAATCACCGTCAAGCAACTGAGCGTGCTGCTGGACCGAGTGCGCGCTGCCGTGAAAGTACCGGTGACCACCTCCGAGCAATGGCACATCTGGGAAAAATACCCTGAACTGGCCAAGCACGTTGACCTGGTCGCTGCGCACATTCTGCCTTACTGGGAATTCATTCCAGTCGACAAGGCCGGTCAGTTCGTACTCGATCGCGCCCGCGAACTGAAGAGAATGTTCCCGAAAAAACCGCTGCTGCTGTCCGAAGTGGGCTGGCCGAGCAACGGTCGCATGCGTGGTGGTGCTGATGCGACTCCGGCGGATCAGGCCATTTACCTGCGTACGCTGGTCAACAAACTTAACCGTCAGGGTTTCAACTACTTCGTGATCGAGGCCTTCGATCAGCCGTGGAAAGCTAGCGATGAAGGCTCGGTGGGCGCCTATTGGGGCGTGTACAACGCCGATCGCCAACAGAAATTCAATTTCGAAGGACCGGTCGTCGCGATTCCACAGTGGCGAGTGCTGGCCGTCGGTTCGGGGGTGTTGGCATTGCTGTCGCTTGCACTGCTGCTGATCGACGGTTCGGCGCTACGACAGCGCGGCCGCACCTTCCTGACCTTTACCGCATTCCTGTGCGGCTCGGTGCTGGTCTGGATCGGTTACGACTACAGTCAGCAATACAGCACTTGGTTCAGTCTGACCGTGGGCTTCTTGCTGGCACTCGGTGCAATGGGCGTGTTCATCGTGCTGATGGCCGAGGCGCATGAACTGGCCGAAGCAGTCTGGACCCACAAGCGCCGTCGTCAATTCCTGCCGGTGGAAACCGACGACGCCTATCGACCGAAAGTCTCGGTGCACGTGCCCTGCTACAACGAGCCGCCAGAGATGGTCAAACAGACCCTCAACGCACTGGCTGCTCTCGATTACCCGGACTTCGAAGTCCTGCTCATCGACAACAACACCAAGGACCCGGCAGTCTGGGAACCGGTCAAGGCGCATTGCGAAATGCTTGGCCCGCGCTTCAAGTTCTTCCACGTCGCGCCGTTGGCCGGTTTCAAGGGTGGCGCACTGAACTACCTGATTCCGCACACCGCGCCAGACGCCGAAGTGATTGCCGTGATCGACTCGGACTACTGTGTCGATCGCAATTGGCTCAAGCACATGGTTCCGCACTTCGCCGATCCGAAAATCGCTGTGGTGCAGTCACCGCAGGATTACCGCGATCAGAACGAAAGCACCTTCAAGAAGCTCTGCTACTCGGAATACAAAGGTTTCTTCCATATCGGCATGGTTACCCGCAACGACCGTGACGCGATCATCCAGCACGGCACCATGACCATGACCCGTCGTTCTGTGCTTGAGGAGCTGGGCTGGGCCGACTGGTGCATCTGTGAAGACGCCGAATTGGGTCTGCGCGTGTTCGAAAAAGGCCTTTCCGCTGCGTATGCCCATAACAGCTACGGCAAGGGTCTGATGCCGGACACCTTCATCGACTTCAAGAAACAGCGTTTCCGCTGGGCCTATGGCGCGATCCAGATCATCAAACGCCACACCTCGAGCCTGTTGCGTGGCAAGGACACTAAACTGACCCGTGGTCAGCGTTATCACTTCCTCGCGGGCTGGCTGCCGTGGGTCGCCGATGGCATGAATATCTTCTTCACCCTCGGTGCCCTGCTCTGGTCGGGGGCGATGATCATCGTGCCGCAACGCGTCGATCCGCCGCTGTTGATCTTCGCTATCCCGCCTTTGGCGCTGTTCGTGTTCAAGGTCGGCAAGATCATCTTCCTGTACCGCCGTGCGGTGGGGGTCAACCTCAAGGATGCGTTTGCCGCTGCGCTGGCCGGGCTGGCGTTGTCGCATACCATTGCCAAAGCAGTGTTGTACGGTTTCTTCACCAGCAGCATTCCGTTCTTCCGCACGCCGAAGAATGCCGCCAGCCACGGTTTGCTGGTGGCCATTTCGGAAGCCCGGGAAGAGATGTTCATCATGCTGCTGCTATGGGGTGCGGCGTTGGGCATCTGCCTGGTACAGGGCCTGCCAAGTGCGGACATGCGCTTCTGGGTGACCATGCTGCTCGTGCAATCGCTGCCGTATCTGGCGGCGTTGATCATGGCCTTCCTGTCGTCGCTGCCCAAACCAGCGCCCATAGAAGAACCCGCGGCCGCTTGATCTATTGCTGCATAACGTTAAACGGCGGCCTTCGGGTCGCCGTTTTGCTTTAAGCTATGCGCCTTTTCCGCACCTGAAAAATCTGTACGCGCTGGCTCCGCCGGAAGGTCCTTTGGACCTTATCGCAGGCAAGCCAGCTCCTACAGGTATGTACGCGCCACTACCGGAGTCTATTCATGACGGCCCCAGCCGACCTTTCGCCCACTCTCCAACTCGCCTGCGACTTGATCCGTCGTCCATCGGTCACGCCGGTCGATGCCGACTGCCAGGCGGTGATGATGCAACGCCTGGGCGATGCCGGCTTTGCTCTGGAGCCGATGCGTATCGAGGATGTGGATAACTTCTGGGCCACCCATGGCAACCTCGAAGGCCCCGTGCTGTGCTTCGCCGGACACACCGACGTGGTGCCCACCGGCCCGGTACAGGCCTGGCAGAACGATCCGTTCAATGCGTTGATCGATGAACACGGCATGCTCTGCGGGCGTGGCGCGGCGGACATGAAAGGCAGCCTCGCGGCAATGCTGGTGGCGGCTGAGCGCTTTGTCGCCGATCACCCGGACCACAAAGGCAAGGTCGCGTTCCTGATCACCAGCGACGAAGAAGGTCCGGCACATCACGGCACCAAGGCGGTGGTCGAGCGTCTGGCCGCGCGTAAAGAGCGTCTGGACTGGTGCATCGTCGGCGAGCCGTCGAGTACCACGCTGGTGGGCGATGTGGTGAAAAATGGCCGTCGCGGCTCGTTGGGCGCCAAACTCACCGTACGCGGTGTCCAGGGCCATGTCGCCTACCCGCACCTGGCGAAAAACCCGATCCATCTGGCCACCCCCGCGCTGGCCGAACTGGCCGCCGAGCATTGGGACGATGGCAACGCGTTCTTCCCGCCAACCAGCTTTCAGATTTCCAACCTCAATTCAGGCACGGGCGCAACCAACGTCATCCCTGGCGAGTTGCTGGCAGTGTTCAACTTTCGCTTCTCTACCGAGTCCACCGTCGAAGGCCTGCAGCAGCGGGTCGCGACCATCCTCGACAAGCATGACCTGGACTGGCATGTGGAATGGGCCTTGTCCGGCCTGCCGTTCTTGACCGAACCGGGCGATCTGCTGGACGCGGTCTCGGCCAGCATCAAGGCCGTCACCGGCCGCGAAACCAAGGCATCGACCAGCGGCGGCACCTCGGATGGACGGTTTATCGCCACGATGGGGACGCAAGTGGTTGAACTGGGTCCGGTCAACGCCACGATCCATCAGGTCAATGAGCGTGTGCTGGCCAGTGATCTCGATGTACTGACCGAGATCTACTACCAGACGCTGGTCAAACTGCTCGCATGATGCTGACCTGCCCGATCTGCACAGCGGCGCTCAGCGCGGTCGATAACGGTGTGGTCTGCCCCGTGGGTCACCGCTTCGACCGAGCGCGCCAAGGCTATTTGAACCTGCTGCCGGTGCAACACAAAAACAGCCGCGACCCTGGTGACAATCAGGCCATGGTCGAAGCCCGCCGCGACTTTCTCAACGCCGGCCATTACGCACCGGTCGCCAAACGGCTGGCCGAACTGGCGGCAGAACGTGCCCCGGCACGCTGGCTGGATATCGGTTGTGGCGAGGGTTATTACACCGCACAAATTGCCGAGGCCCTGCCCGACGCTGACGGCTACGCGCTGGATATTTCCCGCGAAGCCGTCAAACGCGCCTGCCGGCGCGATCCGAAGCTGACCTGGTTGATCGCCAGCATGGCTCGCGTGCCATTGCCCGACGACAGCTGCCAGTTCCTTGCCAGCGTGTTCAGCCCGTTGGACTGGAACGAAGCCAAACGCCTGCTAAGCAAAGGCGGCGGCTTGATGCGCGTCGGTCCGACCAGCGAACACTTGATGGAGCTGCGCGAGCGGCTGTATGACGAAGTTCGCGATTATGCCGATGACAAACACCTGGCGTTGGTGCCGGAAGGCATGCAGTTGCAGCACAGCGAGACCCTGCGCTTCACCCTCAATCTGATCGACGCTCAGGCCCGCGCCAACCTGCTGGCCATGACACCCCACGGCTGGCGGGCCAGCGCCGAACGGCGGGCCAATGTCATCGAACAGCCGGAGCCCTTCGAAGTGACGGTCTCCATGCGTTACGATTATTTCGTGCTTCAATAAACCCCGAATCGACGCTGCTTTGCCCGTGTAGAGCAGCCGAATGAATCCGCGAATGGATTTTCCAATGAATAACGAGGCATCCATGCGCCAACCTGATATCGAGATTTACCTCAAAGACGCCGACGTCGATTACAAGTCCGTCGCCGCCTGGCTCAATGCAGCGCTAGGCCCGTGTACCGACTGGGTTCAGAAAGGTCAAACCTACAAATGCACCGCAGGTGGCGTTGCCGTGACCTGGCTGCCCAAAGCCGTCGGCAAATGGAACAGCCTGTACCTGGAAAGCGACAAGACGCCGTGGGACGACGACATCGCCTGCGCCCGCGCCGCCTTTGCCGCGCTGAACGTGGAAGTCCGCTGCGCACCGGGCACGTGGGTCGAAGAAGAAAGTGACGAAACCGCTGACCGCTGGATACGCATCAGCAGCGACGGCGAAGAAGAGATTGTCTGGCATACGAGCTGAGTCGCAGACCGCATCAAGCCATTCGCGAATAAATTCGCTCCCACAGGAATCGCGCCGTCCTGTAGGAGCGGGCTTGCCCGCGATGACGGTGTGCCTGACACACCGCGCCAACGCCTACAGTGGGTCCTTAAAGCCCCACCACATCCTCAGCCTGCAAGCCTTTCTGGCCGTCGACCAGGCCATATTCAACCTGCTGGCCTTCAGCCAGGGAGCGGTGCCCTTCACCACGGATCGCGCGGTAGTGGACGAATACGTCTCCACCATTTTCACGCTGGATGAAGCCGTAGCCCTTCGCGTCGTTGAACCACTTCACATTGCCCGTCTCACGTGCTGACATTGGATCGTTGCCCCATGTTTTATTATTGAACGGCCGAGTATAGGGCAGCATTAAAAACTGCGAAATCCACATAAACGGCGTCGTTTTTTGCCGATCCTGAGCATATACGGCACACTGTCGGCCCCGGGCAGCCGCTCATTTTCCCTATTCAGCAGAAGCCGTATGACCCGTTCTCCATTCCGCCGTCTTGTGTTTGGCACCTTGCGCCGACTGTTGTATCTCTGGGTTCGTTCGGAAACCATCAATCAGTCGTCCTTCACCCTCAACCTCGACCGCAGCCGCCCGGTGTTCTACGCACTGCAATCACCCTCATTGAGCGACCTTGCGGTGGTCGATACCGAGTGCCGCAAAGCCGGGCTGCCAAGGCCGATCCTGCCGGTTGCTGTGGGTAACTTGCTCGAACCTGCAGCGTTCTTCTACCTGACGCCCGAGCCCGACTGGCTGGGCCGGCAAGACAAACGCGGGGCGCCGCCCACCCTGGAACGGCTGGTCAGTGCTATCAGCCAGAACGCCAGCGAAGATGCGCAGATCATCCCGGTCAGCGTGTTCTGGGGTCAGTCGCCGGACAGCGAATCGAGCCCGTGGAAGCTGTTGTTCGCTGACAGCTGGGCGGTGACCGGGCGCCTACGCCGCTTGATCAGCATTCTGATTCTGGGCCGCAAGACCCGCGTGCAGTTTTCCGCGCCAGTGCATCTGCGCGAACTGATCGACGAAAACAAAGGCCACGAACGCACCCTGCGCATGACCCAACGCATCTTGCGCGTGCACTTCCGCAACCTGAAAACCGCAGTGATCGGTCCCGACCTGTCGCACCGTCGCACTCTGGTCAAGGGGCTGCTGGACGAGCCTCTGGTGAAGCAAGCGATTATCGAAGAGGCCGAGCGCGAGAAAATTTCGGAGAACAAAGCCCAGGCTCAGGCCCTGCGTTACGGCAATGAAATCGCGTCGGACTACAGCTATTCGGCGATCCGCTTTCTCGAAGTGGTGTTGAGCTGGTTCTGGAACAAGATTTACGACGGCATCAAGGTCAACCATATCGAAGGTGTACAGGCTGTCGCCCAGGGTCATGAAGTGATTTACGTGCCCTGCCATCGCAGCCACATCGATTACCTGCTGCTGTCCTACCTGCTGTTTCGCAACGGCCTGACACCGCCACACGTCGCCGCTGGCATCAACTTGAACATGCCGGTGATCGGCAGCCTGCTGCGCCGCGGCGGCGCTTTCTTCATGCGTCGCACGTTCAAGGGCAACCCGCTGTACAGCGCCGTGTTCAACGAGTACCTGCACACACTGTTCACCAAGGGTTTCCCGGTCGAATACTTCGTCGAAGGCGGCCGCTCGCGCACCGGGCGGATGCTACAACCCAAGACCGGCATGCTGGCGATCACCCTGCGCAGCTTCCTGCGCAACTCGCGGATGCCGATCGTATTCGTGCCGGTGTACATCGGTTACGAACGGGTACTCGAAGGCCGTACCTATCTGGGCGAACTGCGCGGCGCAAGTAAAAAGAAAGAATCGATCTTCGATATTTTCAAAGTGATAGGCGCACTCAAACAGCGCTTCGGCCAAGTGTCGGTCAACTTTGGCGAGCCGATCAAACTGGCTGAGTTCCTTGACCACGAACAACCGAACTGGCGCGAGCAGGAGCTGGGCCCGCAATACCGTCCCGGCTGGCTGAACGAAACCACTCACCGCCTTGGCGAACGCGTGGCCCAGCACCTGAACGAAGCAGCGGCGATCAACCCGGTCAATCTGGTGGCGCTGGCCTTGCTGTCCACCAACAAGCTGGCGCTGGACGATCAAGCCATGGCGCGGGTTCTGGACCTGTACCTGACCCTGCTGCGCCGTGTGCCGTATTCGCCGCACACCACGCTGCCCGAAGGCGATGGCAAAGCGCTGATCGAGTACGTGAAAAGCATGAACCTGCTGTCCGAGCAAAAGGACGCGTTGGGCAAAATCCTCTCTCTGGATGAGCAGAACGCGGTCCTGATGACTTATTACAGAAACAATATCTTGCACATTTTTGCCCTGCCCTCGCTGCTGGCCAGTTTCTTCCAGAGTTCATCACGAATGAGCCGTGAACAGGTCCTGCGCTACACCCGTGCGCTGTATCCGTACCTGCAATCGGAGCTGTTCATTCGCTGGCCGCTGGACGAGCTGGATGCGGTGATCGATCAGTGGCTCGAAGCCTTCGTCGAGCAAGGCCTGCTGCGCTTTGAAAACGATGTCTACCTGCGCCCGGCCCCGAGTTCGCGTCACTTCGTTTTGCTGACCCTACTGTCGCGGGCCATCGCCCAGACGCTGCAACGCTTCTATATGGCGATCTCGCTGCTGCTCAACAGTGGCCAGAACAGCATCAGCGCCGAACAGCTGGAGGATTTGTGTACGGTCATGGCGCAACGGCTGTCGATTCTGCATGGCCTCAACGCGCCGGAATTCTTCGATAAAAGCCTGTTCCGTCACTTCATCCAGACCTTGCTTGACCTCGACGTGTTGCGCAAAGACCTGGCGGGCAAGCTCAGCTATCACGAGTTGCTCGGCGAATTGGCTGAGGGCGCGGCGAAGCGTGTTTTGCCGGCCGAGATCCGCTTGTCGATCCGTCAGGTGGCCCTGCATCGCAACGAAGATGTAACAGAGGCTGACCCTGTCGGCTAAATCCGTTAAATTCCCCGTCGTTGGCGCCAGGCTTCTTCTGGCGCCACCGCTACGGAGATCCCGATGAAAAACCTCCCACTCCTGCTGCTGACCGCGCTACTCGGCGCCTGCAGTGCCTGGCACCCACCCACTACCACTCAAGCCAGCCTCGACGGCGAAGTGTTCTACCTGCAACGCATGGCCCTGCCACCCGCAGCGATCTTGACGGTCAGCCTGCAAGACGTCTCCCGCGCCGATGCGCCTGTGGTGGTGCTGGCCAGACAAAGCGGTCCGGTCAAAGGCCAGGTGCCATTGCCCTTCAACCTGGCATACGATCCGAAACAGGTGCAGGCCGGTCATCGTTATGCGGTCAGTGCCCACATCGAACTGGAAGGCAAGCTCCTGTTCATCAGCACCACCCAACACGGCGTACAGTTGGACGGTCAGGAGCCGCAACCGCTGCGCATTCGAGTGGACTCTGTTCAGTGATCAACCGGCGCGGGCTTATCAGCCAGCGCCGTCCGCTTTTCCAATCCGAACTCTTTGAAAAGGATGTTGCCATGCTCCGCCCTTCCGTTACCTTTGCCGGCCTGTGCGCGGGTCTGTTGTTGTCGGCCAACGTGTTCGCCCTGTCCTTGAGCGATCTGTCCCAATCGGACGCCACCGGAGGCCTCAAGGATGCACTGACCCAAGGTGCGCAAATCGCCGTCAAGCAACTGGGCACTCCAGGCGGCTTCAGCAATAACAAGGATGTGCGCATCGAACTGCCGGGCAGTCTCGGCAAAATCGCGAAGAAGATGAAGCAGTTCGGCATGGGGGATCAGGTTGACCAGTTGGAAGCCAGCATGAACCAGGCCGCTGAAGCCGCCGTGCCGCAAGCCCAGGCGCTGCTGGTCGATGCCGTGAAGAAGATGAGCGTGGCCGATGCCAAAGGCATCCTCAGCGGCGGTAATGATTCAGCCACCCAATACCTGAGCAAGACCAGCCGCGAACAGATCCGTCTCAAATTTCTGCCCATCGTCAAGCAAGCCACCGATAAAGTCGGCGTCGCGCAAAAATACAACGCCTTCGCTGGCCAGGCCGCCTCGCTGGGCGTCGTCGACACCAAAGATGCCAACATCGAAGGCTACGTGACCGAACAGGCTCTGAATGGCCTGTTCGAAATGATTGGTAAACAAGAAGCCAACATCCGCCAGAACCCCGCAGCCGCCGCGACCAGTTTGGCGAAGAAGGTGTTTGGGGCGCTGTAAGTCGCTGAACAGACGGAACAGAGTTGCCTAACACAGTCAACTCAACCTTCCACCTTCTTCACCCTGAACCACGCCGCATACAGCGCTGGCAGGAACAGCAGCGTCAGCGCTGTCGCCACAATCAGGCCGCCCATGATCGCCACGGCCATGGGGCCGAAAAACACGCTGCGTGACAACGGGATCATCGCCAGCACCGCCGCCAGTGCGGTGAGGACAATGGGTCTGAAGCGGCGTACGGTGGCTTCGATGATCGCTTGCCATTGATCCAGCCCGGCGGCGATGTCCTGTTCGATCTGGTCCACCAGAATCACCGAGTTGCGCATGATCATCCCGGACAAGGCGATGGTGCCAAGCATGGCAACGAAACCGAACGGCTGGCGGAAGACGATCAGGAACAAGGTCACGCCAATCAAGCCCAACGGTGCGGTGAGGAAGACCATGGCCGTGCGCGAGAAGCTGCGCAGTTGCACCATCAACAAGGTCAGGACTACCACGATGAACAGCGGCACGCCGGCTTTGACCGAGTTCTGCCCGCGCGCCGAGTCTTCGACCGTACCACCGACTTCCAGCAGATAGCCGTCCGGCAATTCGGCGCGTACGCCGTCCAGCGTCGGCAGGATTTCCTGGACCAGTGTCGCCGGTTGTTCCTTGCCATAGATATCAGCGCGGATGGTGACGTTTGGCAGACGGTTGCGGTGCCAGATAATGCCTTCTTCGAAGCCGTACTCCAGGGTCGCCACCTGGGACAACGCCACGCTGGTACCGTTGCTGGTCGGGATCGCCAGGCTTGGCAGCGACGCAAGATCCTTGCGCTCCTGCTGGGTGCCACGCAACAGGATCTCGATCAGTTCATCGTCCTCGCGGTACTGGCTGACGCTGGAACCGGTCAACGAGCTTTGCAGGAATCGCGACAAGTCCGCCGTACTCACACCCAGCGCCCGCGCCCGATCCTGATCGACGTTGAGGTGCACGACCTTGCTAGGCTCCTCCCAGTCCAGATGAACGTTGGACACATGCGGGTTTTCGCGAACCTTGTCCGCAACCTTGCGTGCCAGGGCGCGGACTTCTTCGATGTGTTCGCCGGAGACCCTGAACTGCACCGGATAGCCCACGGGGGGGCCGTTTTCCAAGCGTGTAACCCGGGGGCGCAGGGTCGGGAATTGCTCGTTGAGGGTGTCGATCAACCAGGTGCGCAAGACTTCGCGGTCTTCGATGGTTTTTGCCAGCACCACGAACTGCGCGAAGCTGGCGGCAGGCAACTGTTGATCCAGCGGCAGGTAGAAACGCGGCGAACCGGTGCCGACATAGGCCACATAGTTATCGATGCCCGGATGATCCTTGAGCATCTGCTCCAGCCGTTTGACCTGATCGGCGGTGTTGCTCAGCGATGCGCCTTCGGCCAGTTTCAGATCCACCATCAACTCCAGTCGCCCGGAAGCCGGGAAAAACTGTTGCGGCACGAAACGGAACATCACCACCGACAGCACGAACAGGCCAATGGTCAGCACCAGCACGGTTTTACGTCGACGTACGCACCAGCCTACCAAACGCCGCACGCGTTGATAGAAAGGCGTGCCGTAAGGGTCCGGTGCACCCGCGCCCGTGCCATGTTTGGCGGCGTGGATTTTCGCCAGATCCGGCAGCAGCCGCTCGCCCAGATAGGGCACGAACACCACCGCTGCGACCCAGGACGCCAGCAAGGCGATGGTCACCACCTGGAAGATCGAGCGGGTGTATTCCCCAGTGCTCGATTGCGCCGTGGCAATCGGCAAAAAGCCCGCCGCCGTGATCAGCGTCCCTGTGAGCATCGGGAACGCGGTGCTGGTCCAGGCGAAACTGGCGGCCTTGAACCGGTCATAACCCTGCTCCATTTTGATCGCCATCATCTCCACGGCAATGATCGCGTCATCCACCAACAAGCCCAACGCCAGCACCAACGCGCCGAGGGAGATCTTGTGCAGGCCGATCCCCAGGTAATACATGCAGGCGAAGGTCATGGCCAGCACCAGCGGAATCGTCAGGGCGACGACCAGCCCAGTGCGCATGCCGAGGGAGAAAAAGCTCACCAGCAGCACGATGCCCAGCGCCTCTGTCAGTACCTGAACGAACTCGCCGACTCCGGTTTTCACTGCCGCCGGTTGATCCGACACCTTGCGCAACTGCATACCGGCCGGCAGGTTTTCCTGCACATGGGCAAACGCTTCTTCAAGAGCGTGCCCCAACACCAGGATGTCGCCGCCGTCTTTCATCGCCACCGCCAGACCGATCGCATCCTCACCCATAAAGCGCATACGCGGCGCGGGCGGGTCGTTGAAGCCGCGATGAACCTCGGCCACGTCGCTGATGCGGAACGTGCGATCACCCACACGAATCGAGAAGTTCTTGATCTCGTCCACGGACTGGAAACGACCGGTCACGCGCAGTTGAATGCGCTCACTCGGCGTCTCGAAAAAACCTGCGGCGGACACCGCGTTCTGATCTTCCAGGGCTTGCTGCACCACCTGCAACGGCAGCCCGAGGGTCGCCAGTTTCAGGTTCGACAGCTCGATCCAGATCTTCTCGTCCTGCAACCCCAGCAGATCGATCTTGCCCACGTCCTTGACCCGCTGCAGCTGAATCTGCACGCGATCTGCGTAGTGTTTGAGCACCGCGTAGTCGAAGCCTTCGCCAGTGAGCGCATAGATATTGCCGTAGGTGGTACCGAACTCGTCGTTGAAGAACGGCCCCTGAATACCCGGCGGCAAAGTCTGGCGGATGTCGCCTATTTTCTTGCGCACCTGATACCAGAGATCGGGAACCTGCGCTGAATGCATAGCGTCGCGCGCCATAAACGTCACCTGAGACTCGCCGGGGCGCGAGAACGAGACGATGCGCTCGTACTCACCGGTTTCCATCAGTTTCTTTTCGATGCGATCCGTCACCTGCCGCGCCACTTCCTCGGCACTGGCACCGGGCCAAAGGGTGCGAACGACCATCGCCTTGAAGGTAAACGGCGGATCTTCACTCTGGCCGAGCTTGGTGTAGGAAAGTGCGCCGACAACCGCCAGCAACAACATCAAAAACAGGACGATCTGGCGGTTGCGCAGTGCCCATTCGGAAAGGTTGAAACGCATCCGGGCCTACTCCTTCGCCGCCAGTTTCACTTCCCGATTGCTGCGATCCACCGGGCGGATCTTCTCGCCCTCGTGCAGCACATGTACACCTGCGGCTACCACCCAATCCGTGGCCTTGAGGCCTTCAAGAACAGGCACGGAGTCCTGGCCATAGGCCGAGATTCGAACCGGGGTGCGCTTGAGCGTGTTGTCGGCATCGACCCGCCATACATAGGTGGCGCCGTTCTCGGCACTCAACGCCGACAGCGGCACCGACAAGGCCACGGTTTGCTCGGTCTGAATGAACACTCGCGCGCTCTGGCCCAGTTCGGCGGGCACTTTGCCACCCGCGAAGGCAATCCGCGCAGCGAAGGTGCGCGAGCGCGGATCGGCTGACGGTGACAACTCGCGGATGCGACCGGGGAAGCGCTGATCCGGTTGCGTCCACAATTCGACTGCGACCGGCTGACCGATCTTGAAACGTCCGAAGTTCTGTTCCGGCAGGCTAATCGAGACTTCACGCTCGCCATCGGCAGCCAAGGTGAATACGGTCTGCCCTGCGGCCACGACTTGACCGACTTCCACCAGACGCCGGGCGATCACGCCGTCTTGCGGGGCACGCAGCACTGCGTAGCCAGCCTGATTATCGGCGACGCTGAATTCGGCCTTGATCTGTTTGAGCCGCGCTTCACCGGAGCGGAACAGGTTTTCGGCATTGTCGAACTGCGAACGGCTGACCAGTTGCCGTTCCATCAAGGTCTTATAGCGATCACGTTCGGCGCGGACCATTTGCAGATTCGCTTCGGCGGCAGCCACTTGAGCGCGGGTCGCCTCCAGTTGCAGGCGTACATCCTGCGGGTCCAGTTCGGCCAACGGTTGGTTGGCCTTGACCCGCTCACCCTCCTCCACCAGCCGTTTGCTCACCTTGCCCGCAATACGAAACGCCAGATCCGGCTCGAACCGCGCGCGCACTTCACCAGGATAACTGTCCATCGACTGTGAGGAAGGCTGCGGCTGGACGACCATTGCCGGGCGCACGCTGGTCTGAACCGACTCTTCATGACCACAGGCAGCCAGTAACAACACCAGGCTGATCGGCAGGGTAAAGGACAAGGCATCGCGAAACATGGTGATGGACCTTTGGCAAAGGATGCTTTAATTGTTGTACTGACGCGTATAGTAAGAAATACCAAACTCACCAGTCCACTATTAAAACGAAGATGCCTGATAATTCATTAGCCCCCACCGCATTAAGTACTTCCGGCCCTGGCCGCCCCAAAGATCTGGCAAAACGCCAGGCCATTCTCGACGCCGCAAAAAACCTGTTCCTGCGCAATGGCTATGCCACTACCAGCATGGACGCCGTAGCAGCTGAGGCCGGGGTTTCGAAATTGACGGTTTACAGTCATTTCAACGACAAAGAGACGTTGTTCTCCGCCGCCGTGGTGGCGCGCTGTGAGGAGCAACTGCCTGAGCTGTTCTTCGAAATACCCCACGGCACACCCGTGAAGGCCATGCTGACGAACATCGGCCTTGGCTTTTATGCATTGATCAATAGCCCCGATTCATTGGAGCTGCATCGGCTGATGGTCGCGTCGGGGAATCAGGATCCCAAGCTGGCGCAGATTTTTTTCGAGGCAGGTCCCCAGCGAATCCTGCAAGAGATGGAGCGCTTTCTGACCCAGATCGACAAGGCCGGCAGCCTGAGCATCGACAACCCACGCATCGCTGCCGAGCACTTTTTGTGCTTGCTCAAGGGCACCTGTAATTTTCGCCTGCTGATCGGCTGCGGCGCCCAGCCGGATGAACAGGCCGCTCAGGAGCACGTTCAGGAAGTGGTGAGTTTTTTTATGCGGGCTTATCGGGTGTAGGGGACTGATTTGTTTTCAGCGCTTCATCGAAAATTAATCCGTCCCCGG
Source organism: Pseudomonas sp. ASL3 (assembly GCF_056680425.1). Lineage (NCBI taxonomy): Bacteria > Pseudomonadati > Pseudomonadota > Gammaproteobacteria > Pseudomonadales > Pseudomonadaceae > Pseudomonas > Pseudomonas sp. ASL3. The sequence goes on from NZ_CM155281.1 coordinate 4,090,788, forward strand.
TTTTAAGGTAGAGAGCTGAGGCCAGGGACAGATTGATTTTTCAAAGAGCGCGAAAAATAAAATCAGTCCCTTTGTGGCAGGCTTGCCTGCGAAAAGCGCTATCAGCCCTTCAACGCCTTCTTCGGGTAGATATCGTAGCGGCTGGATTTACCATCCAGCGCATAGCTCGGTTTCAGCCCTTCGATGCACGGTGCCTTGCGCGGGCGTTTGACCACCACACGGTGAGTGGCAAGCGCCAGCGCGGCTTCGAGCAGTGCCGGTGCGTCCATGTCATCGCCCACCAGCGGTCGGAACAGGCGCATTTCCTTTTTCACCAGCGCGGTTTTTTCCCGGTGTGGAAACATCGGGTCAAGGTAGATCACCTGCGGCGGTTCGCCTTCCCAAGCGCGGATCAGGTCGATGGAGTTGCCAGTGAGCAAGCGCATCTGCGCGATGATCTGCCCGACCTCACGATCCCGCAGGCCCCGGGCCAGGCCGTCTTCGAGCAAGGCCGCGATGATCGGCTGACGTTCGATCAGGCTTATTTCGCAGCCAAGGCTCGCCAACACGAACGCATCCTTGCCCAACCCCGCCGTCGCATCCAGCACCCGTGGCCGCACGCCGGGCTGAATGCCGACCGCTTTGGCGATCATCTGCCCGGTACCGCCGCCGAACAAACGTCGATGAGCCGTAGCGCCTTCGACAAAATCGACTCGCACCGGGCCCGAAGTGTCGGCGCCCAGTTGCTGCAACTGCAAACCGTCGTCAGTCACTTGCAGGGCGAATTCAGCTTCAGCGTCCTGTAACGGCAGGCCAAGACGTTGCGCCCAGTGCTCCGCTTGCGCTTGTCCATTGCTCGTCAGGGTTTCGACCCGGATACGGCTGCCCGTTTGTTGCTCACTCATTTGCCCACACGCTCAACTATTTTTTAATGATCGGCGACATTGGCCGATAACGAGAATATCCGGCATTTTGCCAGAGCCGGACGGTCAACTGAGCGCTATGTCAGATATTGAACCCTCACCGATAGGCTATTTGTCGCACGCAGGCGACTACAGCCTTCAAAACTCCCGAGCCTTGAGCGGCGTCACCCAGCTCTGGTCGGATGCGTTCGCTCGCGCAATGGCCGAGCAAATCGGTGACAAACCCAGTGCTTCGACTGAGCTCAGCACGGTTGCGGCAGATCCCACCACCGGTGAACCGCTGGGTGGCACCAACGCTCTTGGCCAGATCGTCGACCAGCGCCAGTTACCGGTCGCAGGCGTTAGTCGCACCCCGCCCGAGCCCTTGCACCTGCCGATCGCCGAGTTCGAACTCGACCTGTTGCCCAAGCCGGCCGAGCCGTTCAGTGTCGGCGACATGATCGCGCAACAGCGGCAGCTGAATTTCGACAGCGGCTGGGTCCGTCCACTGGTGCTCCATCCCCCACAACCGAATGCAGACCCTGACCAAGGCCCACAACCGCGTCCGCTGCATCTGCCGATCGCCGAGTTCGAGTGGGAGCTGGCAGACAAACCTGCCCTGCCCCTCGAGTCGGCGACCATCGTCGCGCAGCAACGCCAGTTTGACTACGAAAACGGCTGGGCGCGGCCATTGATTCTGCAAAACCTGCGCATGGCGGCCTAAGCGCCGACCATCACCCAGCACACTGATTCGTCGGACCGTTACGCTCGGAACAGATTGTTGAGTCGAGCCGAGGGCATCGCCTGTTCGCTATAGCTGAAGGTGCCTTGCCGGCTGATTTCTTCGGCTGCACGATAAAAGCTACCCAAGGCCGCACGCGCCAGGGACCCGCCGACACTGATCCGCTTGACCCCACAGGCGCTCAAATCAGCGACCGAGAGCGTCACGCCGCTCAGCCCCATGACCACATTGACCGGCCTCGGGGCCACCGCGCGAACCACCGCGATGATTTCCTCTCGTGTACGTAGCCCCGGCGCGAATAACACGTCGGCACCGGCTTCGGCGTAGGCTTCAAGGCGACGCAGGGTGTCAGAAAAGTCCAGACGACCGTGCAGCAAATTCTCGGCGCGAGCGGTGAGCATGAAGGGGAATGGCAGACTGCGCGCTGCTGCGACGGCGGTCTTGACCCGCTCCACAGACAACTCGAAGTCATAAATCGGATCATCAGCGCGGCCAGTGGCGTCTTCAATCGAGCCACCGACGATGCCCAATGCAGCGGCTTTGAGAATGGTATCAGCGCAGCCTTCGGGACTGTCGGCAAAACAATTTTCCAGGTCGGCAGCCACTGGCAATCCCGTGGCGTTGACGATCGCGGCAACGTTATCCAATGTTTCCTGACGGCTGATTGCACCTTCTCCATCGGCACGACCCAACGCGAAGGCCAGACCGGCGCTGGTAGTGGCCAACGCTTCGAATCCCAGCGCGGCAAGCATTTTGGCCGAGCCTGCATCCCAAGGGTTGGGGATGACAAACGCGCTCTCACGCTCATGCAGGGACTTGAACAGTTGGGCACGAAGTAACTGCGATTCCATTTGCACACTCCTTGGAAATTGACCTGTTGTCGGTCAGGACTGTCGACCTTACAGCAAGCCCAGTTGCTGCGCGACAGGGGCTCTTTCCAAGGTTGCCAACTCAGGCAATCCCGGCAGGCGAGCCATCAATTGCTGGTGAAAGCGCCGAGCCAGGTCGGGGGCCTGGATATTGTCGGGGGTGTGCAGAAACACATAAGGCGTGCGCCCTTCCTCAATCCAGCCAGCGACCTTTTCCACCCACGGCATGAGAAACGGATCATTGGCTTCCAACAGTGGATGGCCAATGAAGCGCACCTGGGGGAACTGCGTCAGGGCTGCCGGGCGTGGCGGGACTTTGGGCTTTTTCGATTGCGCGTGCAGTACGGCCGGATCGGTCGAGACGCAACTGAACAGCGCCCGGGGATCAAGACAGATGCGCTCCACGCCCCGGTCCAGAAGCAATCGATTGAGCATCCGCTCTTCATCGCCCTTGGCAAAAAACGCTGGATGGCGGACCTCGACCGCCAGCGGGCGCTCAAGAGCATCGATAAAACTGGCCAACTCGGCCAGGCGCAGGGGCGCGAAACTGGCGGGCAATTGCAACCACAGCGGTGCTACTCGCTGGCCCAGCGGCGCGAGTAACTGGATAAAGTCTTCAGCGGCGTGCAACTGTTGGCGCAGGTCACCGCCATGGCTGATATCGCGGTGGAATTTGGCGGTGAAGCGAAAGTGTTCAGGCAGGCTTTGTGCCCAGCGCTGGACGATGACCGGCGAGGGCCGCGCATAAAACGTGGTGTTGCCTTCGACAGCGTTGAACACCTGCGCGTACAGACCGAGAAAATCATTGGGCCGGGCACTTTCGGGGTACAACGACTCACGCCAGGCGTTTTCACTCCAGGACGGACAACCGAGGTAATACGGGAGGCGGTGAGAATTCAAATGTGAACGTCGAGGCCCAGCACTTCCATATCCCAATCGACAAAACTGGCCGTGGTGAGATAACTGGCCAGTGCATGGGCGACGCGATTGCTGACGGATCGGGGGAAAATCATGTCCTGCTGACGGGCCGGAACATTGGCCGTAGGACCTGCCTGAGAACTTTGCGCGCGGGAAGCATTGGCGGGCACTTGGGACGGAACGTCGATCTCGCTGTCCACTTCCTCGAAGGAACCCTCAACTGTCGCAGGGCCTTTGCGAGGCTTGCGCTTTATGGGGTAGGAGCGTGATGAGGATCCGTCTATGCGCATCGATGCGTACTCGGCGTCTTGTAGTGGCAATTTAGCAGTACGGACAACACTTAACAAATGCCCGAATGTTAACTAGACCACAGATCCCACAAAAGGTTTTAAAACACCAATTGAATGTTGCGATTTGATAGAAGCGTTCCGTCAGACAAATAGCGTCAATCTATTCGCAGGCAAGCCTGCGAAGCTTTGCTTCAGACTGGCCGCGCTTTCGGCGTCGCTACTTTATCGCGCAAGTAAACCGGCTGCGCGTCGTCAGCGACAATGGCTTCGCCGCGATGCCAGGCGAAGGTCGCCAGCGTCAGTAAATCCTGTGCGTGGGGCAGCATTCCAGCGTCCTGGCCTGCCAGCTTGACCTTGATCCGCTCGGCATACCCCCAACCGGTGCCGGCGCCAAACCATTCGCCGGTGGCATCCGCCGGCAAAGCGGCCTGCTCCGGCGGCAATACCGCTTCAGCACCGGTCAGGCGCATTTCACCGGCGGCTTCGCGATAGCAGCCCCAATACACTTCATCCATGCGCGCATCGATGGCGGCGGCGACTTGTCGGGCGCCGTGTTCACGAAAAGCGCGTTGCGCCAACACCGCCAGATTCGACACCGGCAACACCGGGCGATCCAGCGCGAAGGCCAAGCCCTGAACCACACCAATCGCGATCCGCACCCCGGTAAAGGCGCCAGGACCACGACCAAAGGCGATGGCATCGACGGCAGACAACGCAATCCCCGCCTCGGCCAGCAGATCCTTGATCATCGGCAGCAGGCGCTGGGCATGCAGACGCGGAATCACCTCATAGTGACTCAGCACCTTGCCATCGTGCAGCAAGGCGACGGAGCAGGCTTCAGTGGCGGTATCCAGGGCCAGCAAGGTGGTCATCGATGGTTCCATTTTTTGAATAAAGGTGGCGTGAAAAAAGTGCCGCATTATAAACAACTACGGCCCGCAAGCGGGCCGTAGTTCATCACCGGAAAAGCGTATCAGCTGAACGCAGCCAACACCTTGGCGGTGATCTCTTCAACTGAACCGACGCCTTCGATATGGCTGCACTTTGGCTTGCCATTCTCGGTGCTGAGTTCGCTATAGAACGCTACCAGCGGCTTGGTCTGAGCGTGGTAGACCTCCAGACGATGACGCACAGTGGCTTCGACGTCGTCTTTACGCTGAACCAGTGGCTCGCCGGTGACGTCGTCCACGCCTTCAACCTTTGGCGGGTTGTAGATCACGTGGTAAACGCGGCCGGAGCCTTCGTGTACACGACGACCGGAAATGCGTTTGACGATCTCTTCGTCGTCGACCGCGATTTCGACCACGTTGTCGATTTCCAGGCCAGCTTTGAGCAAGGCTTCAGCTTGGGGGATAGTGCGGGGAAAGCCGTCGAACAGCACGCCATTGGCGCAATCAGGCTGTGCAAGACGATCCTTGATCAAGCCGATAATCAAGTCATCGGAGACCAGACCACCGCTGTCCATGACGCTCTTGGCCTTCAAGCCAAGGTCGGTACCGGCCTTGACCGCTGCGCGCAGCATGTCACCCGTGGAAATTTGCGGGATGCCGAATTTTTCGGTGATGAATTTTGCCTGAGTACCTTTACCGGCCCCGGGAGCTCCCAGCAGAATGACGCGCATCGATGTGCTCCTCAATTTTTATATGGATATCGTCAGATTCGCCTCGTGGGGCCAATCTCAAAAAAGGGTTTTAGCCAATCGGCCAAAGGCTGATCAAGATACACAGCAGACTAATCCCACACAAGCCGCCGAAAGTAGCAGTAACCCATGGCCAACCGCCGTTCAAAAGTACACCTGTCTGCAGGTACGACTTGGCGCAACCTTATGAGGATGCGTCTTTTAGGATCGAGATAGTGCCATTTCATGACAGACGCTGCCCACGTCGGGCAGTGTCTGCATCCCTCAGCCAGTATTGCGCAACCCGGCGGCGATGCCCGCTACAGACACCAGTAGCGCCCGTTCCAAAGGACTATCCAAAGCTGCCTCACGCTTGCGCGAACGGGCAAGAAGCTCGGCTTGCAGCAAGTGCAGCGGATCGAGATAGGTATTACGCAGACTGATGAATTCCAGGGTTTCAGGGCTATGTGCCAGTAGTTGAGACTGACCGGTCAGCCCCAGGACCACGTTGCATGCCTGCGACAATAGGTCGCGTAAATGCGCGCCTAAATGTTGCAGACGAGGCTCCACCAGCCGTTCGTCGTACATCCGGGCAATATCGCTGTCGGCCTTGGCCAGCACCATTTCCAGCATATCGATGCGCGTACGGAAGAACGGCCACTGCTCGCGCATCTGCGCCAACAGGTCGCCCTCGCCTCGCTCCAGCGCCTTGCTCAGCGCCGCTTCCCAGCCGAGCCAGGCGGGCAGCATCAGGCGGGTCTGGGTCCAGGCGAAGATCCAGGGAATTGCGCGCAGGCTTTCCACGCCACCTTCGCGACGCTTGGCCGGACGGCTACCCAATGGCAGGCGGCCCAACTCCTGCTCCGGTGTGGCCTGGCGGAAATACTCAACGAACTCCGGATTCTCACGCACCACCGCGCGGTAAGCACTGACGCCATCGGCGGCCAGTTGATCCATCATCTGCCGCCACGCAGGCTCCGGCATGGGAGGCGGTTGCAGGGTCGCTTCAAGCACCGCCGCCAGATACAGATTGAGATTTTGCTCGGCGATGTCCGGCAGACCGAATTTGAAGCGAATCATCTCGCCCTGCTCGGTGGTGCGGAAACGCCCGGCCACCGAACCCGGCGGCTGCGACAGAATCGCCGCGTGCGCAGGACCGCCGCCACGTCCGACCGTCCCGCCGCGACCATGGAACAACAGCAATTCGACTTGCTGCTCGCGGCAGATCTCCACCAGTTTTTCCTGCGCTCGGTATTGGGCCCAGGCAGCCGCCGTGGTGCCTGCATCCTTGGCCGAGTCGGAATAGCCGATCATCACTTCCTGCGGGCCTTGAAGGCGCAAGCGGTACCCCGGCAGGCCAAGCAACTGTTCGATCGCCGGGCCCGCGTTATCCAGATCGGCCAGGGTTTCGAACAGCGGCACCACACGCATCGGTCGTTGCAGCCCGGCCTCTTTGAGCAGTAGCTGAACGGCCAGCACATCGGAAGCCGCGCCCGCCATCGAGATCACGTAAGAGCCCAACGACGCAGCAGGCGCTGCCGCCACTTCACGGCAGGTCGCAAGGACTTCGGCGGTGTCAGCGGCGGCTTTGAAGTGGCCAGGCAGCAATGGCCGACGGTTGTTCAGCTCACGCAGCAGGAAGGCGATGCGGGTTTCTTCATCCCATTCCTCATAACGACCCAGGCCCAGATAGTCGGTGATTTCGGTCATCGCCGCGCTGTGGCGACTGGAATCCTGACGCACGTCCAGACGCACCAGAAACAGACCGAACGTGACCGCACGACGCAGACAATCCAGCAGCGGCCCGTCGGCGATCACGCCCATACCGCATTCGTGCAGCGACTGAAAACACAGTTGCAGCGGCTCCAGCAGGTCACGGTTGTTCTGCAGAACGTTATCGGGCGCCGGTTGCGTAATCGTCAGCGACGATTGCGCCCAGTTGCGGGTCGCTCGCAGGCGTTCGCGCAGTTGCTTGAGTACCGCTCGGTAAGGTTCGGCGCTGTCACCCGCCGCTGCACGCAATTCGGCGCTGGCCTGCTGCATGGAGAGCGCAGCCGCCAATTGATCGACATCACGCAGGTAAAGATCAGCGGCCATCCAGCGCGCCAGCAGCAAGACTTCGCGAGTAACTGCGGCGGTGACGTTCGGGTTGCCATCCCGGTCGCCGCCCATCCACGAGGCAAAGCGTATCGGCGCCGCCTCCAGCGGCAAGTGCAGCCCGGTCGCGGCATACAAAGCGTGATCAGCTTTGCGCAGGTAATTGGGGATCGCATGCCACAGCGAATGCTCGATCACGGCAAAGCCCCACTTCGCTTCATCGATAGGCGTCGGGCGGGTGCGGCGGATTTCTTCGGTATGCCAGGCTTCGGCGATCAGCCGTTGCAGGCGCACGGTGATTTGTTCGCGCTCGGCAGCACTCAAATCGCGATGATCCAGAGCGGCCAACTGTGCGGCGATGGCGTCGTACTTCTGAATCAGGGTTCGCCGCGCCACTTCGGTCGGGTGAGCGGTCAATACCAGCTCGATTTCCAGCTTGCCCAACTGTCGGGCCAGGGCCTCGGGGCTGTGACCGGCGCTTTTCAGACGCTCAAGCAACTCAGGCAATACGCGGGATTCAAAAGGTTGCGGCTGAGGGTCTTCGCGGCGGTGAATGAGCTGATACTGCTCGGCGATATTGGCCAGGTTCAAAAACTGGTTGAACGCTCGCGCCACTGGCAGCAGCTCGTCTTCACCCAGCTCGTCCAGGCTTGAACTCAACTGCTCGGTGCCCGCCGCAGAACCACGGCGCCCGGCTTTGGCGCCCTTGCGAATACGCTCGATCTTGTCGAGAAACTCCGGGCCCCGTTGCTCACGAATGGTATTGCCCAGCAATTCACCCAGCAGGTGAACGTCCTCACGCAAACGTACATCAATGTCGGCCATATACCCTCCTCTCCAGCGTTTCCGGACGGATGCTGCTCAGCCTTGGCACAGACCAGACTGAACCAGCGCGCAAAAATCTGATCTATCAAGAGTGCACAGCGCGGCAGGTTCTGACAAGCGCGCAACCGTTTGCTGTTGTCCCGAGCTTACATTCCAGGGAGATGGGGCTAATCTCATAAATGAGTCGTACAACGACTCGCTACTCCGATTGTGCCCGCCACGAGTGGGCAAACCATGAGGTCCATATGAAAATCCGTGAGCTCGCCAAACACTGGGAACAGAATTCCAAAGGACGCCTGACCAAAACTGGCTATGCGATTCATTTGGATGTCGAATCTGCTGCACGTCTGGCCGCGATTACCGAGATGTACCCCAAACATCATCCCGAAGAGCTGCTCGGCGAATTGATTGGTGCTGCATTGGTAGAACTCGAAGCCAGCTTCCCATATGTCAAAGGGAACCATGTTGTGGCCACTGACGAAGAGGGTGATCCACTCTACGAAGACATCGGTCCTACCCCACGCTTCCTCGCCCTGTCGCGACGTTATCTGCATGATCTGGCCGAAAAGGCTGACGCGTAACAAACTGATCTGATCGTTCCCACGCGGACAGTTCGGCGCCCCGACGCGGGAATGATCAAAGCCTTTACGGCTGCAACTGCTGCGGCGTCTCTTCGCCCATGCAATGCACAGCCTGTTTGCTGCCGTTGACCAGCACACCGCTGAGGCCTTTCTGCTCGGTGTCGAACAGCACCAACACACCGTCGATGCACTGCGCCACTTCAGTGGCCGGATCCAGAGATATCTTGTAGTCCTGCCCGGGGGTGGTCTTGAGCATGGTGAATTCGTTGAGCAACAGCGCATCTTCAGGCTTCGCGAAATGCAGATATCCGTAGTACCAGAGGGTGCCTACGGTGCCGAGAATGCAGCAGATGCCGGTGATGATCAGGGGGATTGCGTTACGTTCTTCGCTCATTGCGGACTCTCTGAAGGTTCAATTTCCGAATTCTGTTGTGCCGGCTGCGCAGCTGAGGCGCTGGGGTAATTCGGCACTTCGGCCAAACGTCGCAGGCCATTGAAGTGCTGCGGATCCTCCAGGTAGCGCAGCATCACCTGACGCCATGTCGGGTCAAAGAAGGTCTGCACATGTCCGCCCCGCGTCAATTGCAGCACCCGCGGCGGGGGCGCAGCTTGATACAGACTGATACCGTTGGAAAGAGGCACAAGCGAATCATCCAGGCTCTGGAAAATCAGCATCGGCGTGCCCGCCAATTGCGGCAGGCCCTTGATTGCGCTGTCCGCGTCCGGAATCAGCCACGACAGCGGGGTCTGCAAGGGCCAGGTCAACCAGGAGGTGCCAAGGGTATAACGCGCGACGTCGCGGTAGCTGGCCGGTGCACCGTCGAGTACCAGCGCCTTGAGCCGGGCCCGTTGTTGCGGATGTTCGGCCAGATAATGCACCGCTATCGCGCCGCCTAGGCTTTGCCCGAGCACCACCAGTGGCTTGCCCTGCACTTCAGGTGCCTTGCTCAACCAGTCGAACGCCGCGTCGACGTCCTGATAAATCGCCGGGAGGCTCGGTTCGCCCTGCGACAGTCCGTAACCGCGATAGTCCAGCAGCAGCACCTGGTAGCCCTCTTCGGGCAACCACCAACTCCCGCCCAAATGCCAGGCCAGATTGCCGCCATTGCCGTGCAGGTGCAGCACCGTGCCCTTGACCGGCACCCCGGCCTTGGCTGGCAGCCACCAGCCATGTAACTGAGTGCCGTCAGCGGCAGTCAGCGTGACATCACGGTACTGAAGGTGCGCTTTTTCGGGGGTAAACGGCAGACCTGGCTCCGGGTAAAACAGCAGCGAGCTGCAACCGGTGAGGGTCAGGAGCAAGGCCAGCGCGCCGAAAATCTTCACCTGTTTTCCTTCTGATGTGTGGTGGCTGGGCTGACGTCATCGCGGGCAAGCGCGCTCCTACAAGGGAACGCGATCACTGTAGGAGCGCGCTCGCCCGCGATGAGGGCCTAAAGGATGTTCGAGTAATCCGCCTCAATCCGATCCAGGCTCAGGTGATTCAAGAAGTTGGAGAAGCACATCCACGCGGACAAAGCGTTCATGTCGCGAAATTGTTCGGGCAGGTATTTGGGCGGTACCACCAGACCTTCATCGACCAACTGGCGCAATGTGCGCATGTCTTCAAGGGTGGTTTTGCCACAGAACAACAAGGGCACCTGCTCAAGCTTGCCTTTGCGCACGGCCAACTGAATGTAGTTGTAAACCATGATGAAGCCCTTGAGGTAGGACAAGTCTTTGGTGAATGGCAGGCCATTGGGCACCGAACCACGGAATACGCGACTGGCGTTGCCGTAGCTTTCAGGCATGCCGAAGCCCTGTTCGCGATAGAACTCGAAGACCTGCAAGAAATCAGCGCCCTCCTCGGCCATGTGGATGGCGCGGGTGCGGTTGGTCAGTTTGCGCAGACGGCTTGGGTAAGACGCGAAGGCGATCACTTCCATCAGGATCGCCAGCCCTTCCTGGGTCACCGTGGACGATGGCGGCCCCTTGGACAGGAAGGTGCAGATCGGCTGATTCTGGCCATTCAGCGTGGTGCCGACATGCACCAGCCCCTCGTGCACTTCCAGTGCGCGCACATCGCGCTCGTTGAACATCGCGTCGGAGCGGATCTTGATGTAATCGGCACCCGCCGCCGCGTCAGCAACGATACCGTCGGACTCGAACACACGAATGGTCTCTTCCGCCTCACCAAACACCTTGTTCAGTCGGCCCTGGAGCATATTGACCGCCTCTTTGGCGGTGAGGATTTTCGGCTCGTCCTTGAGATCGCCGCGCCCGGCGATGTTGTTCAGGTAATCGGAAAGCATCAGGCCCAGATCGGACAGGGTCGGGTCACCAGCATGGAAGGCGTCGGATGCGGCGCCATACAGTTCCTGAGAGATCAGACCGAAGTCCGGCGTACCCCGCGCTTCGAGCATGCGGATCACCATGCGGTATTCCTTGCACATGCGCCGCATGATCTGCCCGACCGGGTTGAACTGGCCCAATTGGCGGGTGATGTCACGCTCGATGTTCTGGAATTCCAGCTTCACCGCGTTGGAGTCAAAAGACAGCGGCCGATTCTCGTAGTAGGCACGGTCCACGGCGGGCATTTCCTTGCCCTTGGCCTGGAGGAAGCCCTTGCGGATACTCTCGTCCCACTTCACCGCGTCGAGTACACGAATCGGCGTTTGAGCCACTACAATGCGGTCCGACAATGCACGGATAGTCTGCTGGTAATCGTCCACCCGGTACTCCTTGATAAGGTTGCTGGTCACCATTGGCGGCGCTATCGACTCACCATGGATGAGGCGCCGCTATTTGGCCAGGCGCTGATAACGCGCCATTTCGAGGAAAACATCGGAGTTCGCCGGATCGTCGAGCCAGGTAAACACTTGGGCCAGGGGACTGGTGACCAATACACCGGCGCCCTTCTCGGTTTCCAGCGTGTCGCCGGCCAGAACGTTCTGCTCGATCAACTGATTGATCCGGTCGACGTCGAGGTTGTAGACCACCAATTCGTGGTTTTCGGTCAACTCGAAGCCTGCGATGACAAAATTGGCCCCGTATTTCTTCGGCAAGCCCGCCGACAGGTACCAGCGGCTGCCGTGACGCGACACTGTGAAAGCGTACTCATCGCGGTTCTTGCGATCACCCTTACGGTAGCTGACGGCTTTGTACTCATCGGCACCCGAGCGTGTGACTTCAAGCTCAAGCGCTTCACCCCAGGCGTTTTTGCTGGTCCATTTGCCAAGCAGGCCCACGGGCGCCGCGTCGTTGGCGGGAATCGGATCCTTGAAGGTCACCAGACAGCCGCTCAACAGCACGAACGACAAGGCGATGACCACACGCCAGGCTTTCATTGGGATCTCCTGAAAATACGCATACTCACTCGCAGGGCTTCGCGGCACCCAACACCAAATGCATGTAACGGGTAAGGATGCCGAGCATTTCTTCGTCTGCGTGTGGCTGCGGGCCGTCGAGCAGGCCCTGATATTCCATCCGGCCGATAATCCCCGTCAACACTTGAGCGTCCTGATGCGACTGAGAAGAACCCATGACCTGCAGAAACTGACAGGTGCCCTGCAGCAAAATCTGCTGATGCGCGCTGACCAACTGGGCCAGTCGCGGGTTGAGCAAGGCTTCATGGTGGAAGGCATGTTCGGCGATCAAATGCTCGCGCCGCGTCATCAATTGGCGGCGCAGGTATTCCATGACCATCAAGGCAATTTCATCGGCCAGTTGGGCTCGGGCACCGGGACTGCCATCGCTGCGAGCGACCATTTCGCGCAGGATCACTTCGGTGTTTTCCCACAGCTTGGCCATGTAGGCAGCGCTGCGTTCGACGTATTGGGCGAAGGCATCGGTGAGCAAGTCGTCGATGTCTTTGAAGTAATAGGTGGTGGCTGCCAGCGGCACGTTCGCTTCGGCAGCCACCGCACGATGACGCACGCCCCGCACGCCATCGCGTACGACGATGCGCATGGCGGCATCGAGAATGTCCTGCCGGCGCTGTTCACTGCCCTGTCGGCTGGCCTTGCGGCCTTGATACTGAACACTCTGCGCTACTGCTGTGGCAATACCAGCAGCACCCTTTTGAGCGATCGTACGGTTCACGACAGGTTTTCCTTTTGAATGGTTGTTGTCTGGACTGACGCCATCGCGGGCAAGCCCGCTCCTACAGTTGATCGAGTACCCCTGTAGGAGCGGGCTTGCCCGCGATGAGGCCAATCCAGACGCTAAATAACTCAACATAAAAAAGCCGCCCTTACGAGGCGGCTTTTTCACAACATTTACGCTTGTGGGCGCATATGCGGGAACAGGATCACGTCGCGAATCGACGGGGAGTTCGTCAGCAACATCACCAGACGGTCGATGCCGATGCCTTCACCGGCGGTCGGCGGCATGCCGTACTCCAGCGCGCGAACGAAGTCGGCGTCGTAGTGCATGGCTTCGTCGTCGCCGGCGTCCTTGTCGGCCACCTGCGCCATGAAACGCTCGGCCTGGTCTTCCGCGTCGTTCAACTCGGAGTAGGCGTTGGCGATTTCACGGCCACCAATGAACAGCTCGAAACGGTCGGTGACGTTCGGGTTGTCGTCGTTGCGACGCGCCAGCGGCGACACTTCGAACGGGTACTGGGTAATGAAGTGCGGCTGCTCCAGCTTGTGCTCGACCAGCTCTTCGAAAATCATCACCTGCAGTTTGCCCAGACCTTCGAAGCCCAGCACCTTGGCGCCGGCCTTCTTGGCAATGGTGCGGGCCTTGTCGATGTCTTGCAGGTCGTCAGCGGTCAGCTCAGGGTTGTACTTGAGGATCGAGTCGAACACCGACAGACGCACGAACGGCTGGCCGAAGTGGAATACCTTGTCGCCGTACGGCACGTCGGTGCTGCCCAGAACCAGCTGCGCCAGTTCGCGGAACAGTTCTTCGGTCAGGTCCATGTTGTCTTCGTAGTCGGCGTAAGCCTGGTAGAACTCCAACATGGTGAATTCAGGGTTGTGACGGGTCGAAACACCTTCGTTACGGAAGTTGCGGTTAATCTCGAAGACTTTCTCGAAACCACCGACAACCAGACGCTTTAGGAACAACTCGGGCGCGATGCGCAGGAACATGTCCAGGTCGAGGGCATTGTGGTGCGTTTCGAACGGCTTGGCCGCCGCGCCACCGGGAATGGTTTGCAGCATCGGCGTTTCGACTTCCAGGAAGTCACGCTTCATCAGGAAGCTGCGGATGTGCGCAATCACTTGCGAACGCACGCGGAAGGTGTCGCGGACTTCTTCGTTGACGATCAGGTCAACGTAACGCTGACGGTAGCGCTGCTCGGTGTCGGACAGGCCGTGGTGCTTGTCCGGCAGCGGACGCAGGGACTTGGTCAACAGACGCACGTTGGTCATTTCGACGTACAGGTCGCCCTTGCCGGAACGCGCCAGGGTACCTTCGGCGGCGATGATGTCGCCCAGGTCCCAGGTTTTGACCGAGGCCAGGGTTTCTTCCGACAGCGTCTTGCGGTTGACGTAGACCTGGATGCGACCGGTCATGTCCTGGATCACCATGAACGAGCCACGGTTGAGCATGAGACGACCCGCGACCTTGACCGGAATCGCTGCAGCCAACAGCTCTTCCTTGGTCTTGTCGACATACTGCTTCTGCAAATCATTGCAGTAGCTGTCGCGGCGGAAGTCGTTGGGGAAGGCCTGGCCCTTGGCGCGCTCGGCAGCAAGTTTTTCCTTGCGCAGAGCGATCAGGCTGTTTTCTTCCTGTTGCAGGTCTTGCGGGTCGAGTTGTAGGTCGCTCATGTCTTTAAATTTTCCATCACGGGTTCGTTGCCCTCGCCGTCAGGACGAGGGACTTGAATCGGGGCTGCTTTATCAGGGCTTGGGGTTACAGCCCTTGCTTGAGGCTGGCCACAAGGTACTCATCGATATCGCCGTCGAGCACGTTGACGCAGTCGCTTCTCTCGACACTGGTACGCAGATCCTTGATCCGCGACTGGTCGAGCACATACGAGCGAATCTGATGACCCCAGCCGATATCCGACTTGGTGTCTTCCAGGGCCTGCGAAGCGGCGTTGCGCTTCTGCACTTCCTGCTCGTACAGGCGTGCCCGCAACATTTTCATCGCGGTGTCTTTGTTCGCGTGCTGCGAACGTTCGTTCTGGCAGCAGACCACGGTGTTGGTGGGTACGTGGGTGATCCGTACCGCCGAGTCAGTGGTGTTAACGTGCTGACCACCGGCACCGGAGGAGCGATAGGTATCGATCCGCAGATCCGACGGGTTGATGTCGATTTCGATGTTGTCATCGATTTCCGGCGACACGAACACCGCCGAGAACGAGGTGTGACGACGGTTACCGGAGTCGAACGGGCTTTTACGCACCAGACGGTGCACGCCGATCTCGGTACGCAGCCAGCCAAAGGCGTATTCACCCTTGATGTGCACGGTCGCGCCCTTGATCCCGGCAACTTCACCGGCGGACAGTTCCATGATGGTGGCCTCGAAGCCCCGTTTATCCGCCCAGCGCAGGTACATGCGCAGCAGGATGTTGGCCCAGTCCTGAGCCTCCGTACCGCCGGAGCCGGCCTGGATATCCAGATAAGCGTTGTTGGGGTCCATCTCGCCGCTGAACATCCGACGGAATTCAAGCTTCTCCAGCGACTCGCGCAGGCGCTCGACTTCAGCCGCCACGTCATCCACGGCGCCCTGATCTTCTTCTTCAGCGGACATCAGCAGCAGGTCTTTGGCGTCGACCAGACCGGAGGACATCTCGTCCAGGGTGTCGACGATCTGCGCCAGCAAGGAACGCTCGCGGCCCAGGTTCTGTGCGTATTCGGGGTTGTTCCAGACACTCGGATCTTCAAGCTCGCGATTGACTTCGGTCAGGCGCTCATGCTTTTGATCGTAGTCAAAGATACCCCCGAATAGTTTCGGAACGCTCGGACAGGTCCTTGATGCTGTTTAGGATCGGGTTGATTTCCATGGTGGGCAGCACTCGTAGGCGAACTTTTGAAAGCCGACGAGTATAACCCACTGGAGACCGCTAAGGCAGGTGCTGCAGGAGTTTGTGCGATCAACAGCATATATCTGTAGGAGCGCGCTTGCCCGCGATGGACTGCGAAGCGGTCCCAAAATGCTGAGCGCAGTTCAGCTGTCAGAATCGAGTTCGCTGATTTTGCGGCTGCTCCGCACCCGATCGCGGGCAAGCGCGCTCCTACACAGATCTAACTCACGCCGACCACCACCTGATTGCGCCCATTGTTCTTGGCCGCGTACAAACCCTTGTCGGCGGCCAGAATCAGTTGACGGCTGTTGGAACCCGGCTGCGGGGTCATGGTGGCCAGGCCGATGCTGATGGTCAGGGTGGCACCCGGCGCAGGGGAGGAGTGCGGAATGGTCAGGCCGGCCACGGTCTGACGCAGTTTCTCGGCCAGCAGTCGCGCCCCGCCCGGCGAAGTGGTGGGCAGCACCAGGGCGAACTCTTCACCGCCGTAACGCGCCGGCAGGTCGGAAGGACGACTGCAACTCTCGCGAATCGCGTTGGCGACCTGACGCAGCGCTTCGTCGCCCTCCAGATGACCGAAACTGTCGTTGTAGGCCTTGAAGAAGTCCACATCGATCATCAGCAACGATAACTGGTTTTGCTCACGAAGCGCCCGGCGCCATTCCAGCTCCAGGTACTCATCGAAATGACGGCGATTGGACAAGCCGGTCAAGCCATCGGAGTTCATCAGGCGCTGCAACACCAGGTTGGTGTCGAGTAACTGCTGTTGGCTGACGCGCAACGCCCGGTAGGCTTCGTCGCGCTGCAACAGGGTCATGTATGAACGTGAGTGATAGCGAATGCGTGCCACCAGCTCGATATTGTCCGGCAGCTTGACCAGATAATCGTTGGCCCCGGCCGCGAACGCCGCGCTTTTGATCAGCGGGTCTTCTTTGGTCGAAAGCACGATGATCGGGATATCGCGGGTCTGCGGATTGTTGCGGTATTCGCGAACCAGGGTCAGACCATCGAGACCCGGCATCACCAGATCCTGCAGAATCACCGTTGGCTTGATCAGGATGGCCTGGGCAATCGCCTGATGCGGATCAGCGCAAAAATGGAAGTCGATGTTGTCTTCCTTGGCCAGACCACGGCGCACCGCTTCACCAATCATCGCCTGATCGTCGACCAGCAGCACCATCGCTGAGTTTTCGTCGGCTTTCCTGAAATCATCCATCTGCAAATCACGCATGTCGGGCCTCCTGCTCGCCAGCTAGACGTGAACTCACCTGAAAAGTCATTGGGCGAACGCCTCCATCAATCTGGGCGCAATTTTTTCCAGCGGTCGAATCTCGACAGCGGCATCAATGGCCGCGGCAGCCTTGGGCATGCCGTACACCGCACTACTGTGCTGATCCTGAGCAATAGTCAGAAATCCTTGCTGGCGCATCAATTTAAGTCCTTGAGCACCATCGCGTCCCATACCCGTCAGCAACACACCCACCGCATCACCACTCCAGTAGCGGGCCACACTCTCGAAAAAGACGTCGATAGAGGGCCGATAAATTTCGTTTACAGGCTCGGCGGTATACGCCAGATTGCCGTTTTTCATTAAGCGAATATGGTGATTGGTCCCCGCCAGCAAGACCGTGCCGCTTTGTGGCGGCTCACCGTCGCGGGCCAGCCGCACAGGCAAGCCCGAGGCCGTGCTCAGCCATTCAGCCATACCCGCAGCGAAGACCTGATCGACATGCTGTACCAGCACGATAGCCGCCGGAAACGTTGCGGGCAGGCCTTTCAGTAGTATTTCCAGGGCCGCCGGGCCGCCTGCGGAGGAGCCGATGGCCACCAATCCGTGACGTTGCACGGTCGCGCGCAGGGGCGTGGCGACGGTACTCACGCGGCTGTCACGCTGACCGATCAGCCAGCCGATATTGAGGATCTTGCGTAACAACGGTGCCGCCGCATCCTTGGGATTGCCCGCACCCAGAGCGGGCGTGTCGACCACGTCCAACGCGCCGTAACCCATGGCCTCGAACACCCGATGGACGTTTTTCTCTCGATCCACGGTGACGATGACAATGGCGCATGGAGTCTCCGCCATGATCCGCCGGGTGGCCTCGACACCGTCCATGACCGGCATGATCAGGTCCATCAGGATCAGGTCCGGGGTCAGCTCAGCGCAGCGCTCGACCGCTTCGGCACCATTGGCTGCGACCCAGACCACCTGATGCGCGGGCTCGAAAGCAATGGCTCGACGCAGGGCTTCCACAGCCATGGGCAAATCGTTGACGATGGCGATCTTCATCCTTGTGCATCCCCTATCAAATCCATCACGGCATCCAGCAAAGCGTCGTCATGGAAGCTGGCTTTGGCCAAGTAATAGTCCGCACCAGCATCCAGACCGCGGCGACGATCTTCTTCACGATCTTTGTACGACACCACCATCACCGGCAGTGACTGCAAACGACTGTCCTGTCGCAACAGCGTGACCAGTTCGATACCGTCCATGCGCGGCATGTCGATATCGGTGATCAACAAGTCGAAGTCTTCGGCACGCAAGGCATTCCAGCCATCCATACCATCCACGGCCACGGCCACTTCATAACCGCGATTGAGCAGCAACTTGCGCTGCAACTCACGCACCGTCAACGAGTCGTCGACCACCAGCACGCGCTTTCGCGCCACGGTATCGACGTGCAGGCTACGCCGGTCGATGCGCTCCAGACGTCCGGTGTTGAGCAGTTTCTCCACCGAACGCAGCATGTCTTCGACATCGATGATCAACACCGCCGAACCGTCGTCAAGCAACGCGCCAGCAGTAATGTCCTGAACCTTGCCCAGACGCGGATCAAGGGGCAACACCACCAACGTGCGCTCACCGATGAACCGCTCGACCGCCACGCCATACACCGCATCACGCTCACGAATCACCACGACCTTGAGCACGTCCCCGATTGTCTGGCTTTGCGGGCGCTGGAGTAACTGACTGGCGGCCACCAGACCGACATGGCGCTCTTCGTGCCAAAAATGCTGGCGACCTTCCAGTTGCACGATTTCGTCGGCCTGCAAGTCACGCATGCGTTCGATATGCGCCAATGGGAAAGCGTAGGCCTCGCCGCCGACTTCGACCACCAGGCTGCGCACCACCGACAGGGTCAGCGGGACTTCAAGATGGAAACGGCTGCCCTGCCCCGCGCCCTGTTCGACTTCAATCGCCCCGCGCAGTTGACGGACCATATGCTGCACCGCGTCCAGGCCGACGCCACGCCCGGACACTTCGGTGACCTTGTCGCGCAGGCTGAAACCGGGCAAAAACAGGAAACTCAGCAGCTCTTCTTCGCTCAATTGCCCGGCCGTCTCGGCCGGCGACAACTGCCGTTCGACGATACTGCGGCGCAAACGGTCAAGATCGACACCCCCACCGTCATCACTGACTTCCAGCACCAGCAGGCCGGCCTGATGGGACACTTTGAGGTGGATCAGCCCTTCTGCCGGCTTACCCGCCAGCAGCCGCTGCTCAGGAGATTCGACACCATGATCCACCGCGTTGCGCAATAAATGCGTCAGCGGCGCCTCGAGTTTTTCCAGCACCTCGCGATCGACCTGGGTCTTTTCACCTTCAATCTCCAGGCGCACTTGTTTGCCCAACTCGCGTCCCAGATCGCGGACCATGCGCGCCTGCCCCCCCAGTACATCGGCAAAGGGGCGCATCCGGCAGGCCAGCGCCGTGTCGTACAGCTGTTGCGCCCGCCGGCTGGCGTGCCAACCGAACTCGTCCAGCTCGGTGGTCTGTTGGGTCAGCATCGCCTGGGCTTCGGACAACAAGCGCCGGGCCTCTTCCAGCGCCTCGTGGCTCTCGACGTTGACCCCAGCCTCCTTGAGGCTCGCCTCCAGGCTATCCAAAGCACGACCGCTGTTGTTTTGCAGGCGCTTGACCCGCTGCATCGTTGCCAGGTACGGCTTGAGCCGCTGGGTTTCGACCAACGCTTTACTCGACAGGTCGAGCAGGCTGTTCAGGCGCTCGGCGGTCACCCGCAATACGCGCTCCCCCCCATCGGTGGCCCGCCGGTTTCGGCGTTGCGCATAGGGCACTGCAGGGGCTGGGACTGGGACTGGGACTGGGACTGGAACAGGTTCCGGTTCGGCTTCGGGCGCAGGTGCATCCAGGCGCAACGCGGCAGCGATCAAGTCAGCAGTCGTCAGATCAGACGCTGACGCAGATAGAAGAGACTCAAGTGACGGCTGCGTCGGTGTTGTCGGTGCTGAGCGGACAGTGGCGGCCCCCGACACCAGCAACAGGTTCATTTGCACCACGTACGCGTCGATATCCGCCGGGCTGACGCCTGCGCTGCCGGGGGTCGCGATACGCATCAGCAAGTCGGTGCCGAGCAACAAGGCATCGATATGCTCGGGCCGCAGGGACAATCGGAATTCCTGGGCGCTGACCAGGCAATCTTCCATCACATGGGCCACGCTGACTCCGGCATCGACCCCGACAATCCGCGCCGCGCCCTTGAGCGAGTGGGCGGCACGCATGCAGGCTTCCAGATGATCGGCTTGCGTCGGGTTGCGCTCCAGCGCCAACAGACCAGCACTGAGCACTTGGGTTTGCTCTTCGGCCTCCAGCGTGAACAGCTCGAATAGCGATGAATCGCGCAATTGTTCTGGAGTCATGTGAAGCTCCGGGTCACCGCCAACAGCAGTTGATCTTCATCGAGCAGGCGTAGGCTGCGCGCCTTCCACTGCATGACGCCCCGGGTGTATTTGGCATTGGCGTGATCGCCGGAACTCGATGCCGAATCCAGTACGCGCTCGTCGATGGCATGAATGCCATCGACCTCGTCCACCGGCACCACGACCGGGCCATCTTGCGCGGCGACAATCAACATGCGCGGCATGATCCGCGCCGATTGGGTCACGGCTGGCGCGCTGTCCAGGCCCAGCAACTCGACCAGCGACATGCAGGCCACCAGCGCGCCGCGCACATTGGCAACGCCCAGCAACGCACGCGAACGCTGATGCGGCAAGGAGTGAACCACCTGCAACGGTGCCACTTCGACCAGGCAGCGAGTAGGCAACCCCAGCCATTCCTCGCCCAGGCGAAACACCAGGATCGAGCGGGTTTTAATCTCGCTGTGCGCCTCGCTGCCATAAGCCTGTACGCGATGTTCCTGAGCCAGGGAATAGCGATCGAGCAGGCGCGTGGCGGCGGCGGAATACACCGAGCAGTTACGGCAATGAATATGTTCAACCAGCAACGGGCAGGAGCGCTCGCCGTGAATACCGATACGGTTCCAGCAATCGTCGATTGCCTGGGCATCTTGCTGGATCACACTCAGTTCATTCAGCGAGGCGCTCATCGATTACTTTCCTCCTTGCTCAGGCCACGGGCGGCACGTTCCTGTAAGCGCCGGGCACCGGCGGTATCGCCCAGTGAAGCGAGCAAGGCTGCCAACTGCGCCAACGCTTCCGGATGCTGCGGTTGCAGATACAGCGCCTTGCGATACAAGGCCTGCGCCTCTCCCGCCTGGCCACCAAGTTCACTGAGCAGCCCCAGCCAATAAAACACCTGGGCCACAGGCTCATACAGTTTCAGGTAGCGCTCACAGGCCGCACGCGCTTCGGCGCTTTTGCCCTGATTGGCGAGGCTGGCGATGCTGGCCAACAGGCTGGCGGCATCGTGCTGTATGACATCGTGATGGGAGGCCACCGCGTCAGTGGAGAGCACTCTGGCGCTTGCGCTGGCCAACAGGCTTGGGGCAAACGGCCGAGGCTTGGCAGCCGACGGCAGATCAGCCACTGGCCGTGTCGAAGCCAATAGCGGTGTGCTCGAAAAAAGGGGGCGCGGGAAAAGGGTGTTCGAAAGTGGCTCTTCGACTTTTTCCGTCTGGCGGCTGAAGGCGAACGACTGCGCAAAGCCAATCGAGCGCATGCCCAAACGCGCCAGCAGGCTGCCTTCGGCCGGGCCGATAAACAACACGCCCTCTTCACGGGTCAGGCGCTTGAGCACGTTGAGGACCTGTTGTTGGGTTACCTGATCGAAATAGATCAGCAGATTGCGGCAGAACACGAAGTCATAGGTCGGTTGCGCCGCCAACAGACCAGGATCGAGCACATTGCCCGGCTGGAAATTGATCTGATCGCGCACCCGCTCATTCAGTAAATATCCGTCGGCGTCGGTGCTGAAATGCCGGTCACGAAAGGAGACTTGATCACCGCGAAACGAATTTTTGCCGTAAATCGCCCGCTTCGCCCGCTCGATGGACAAAGGGCTGATATCGACGGCATCGACCTGAAACTGCTGCGGGCCAATACCCGCGTCGAACAGGGCCATGGCGATGGAATAGGGTTCTTCCCCCGTGGAACACGGCAGACTGAGAATACGCAACGGCCGCGAGCCCATGAGCTGCGCCAACCGTGCCGACGCCAGCTTGCCCAGGGTCACGAACGATTCTGGATAACGAAAAAACCAGGTCTCAGGGACGATCACCGCCTCGATCAGTGCTCGCTGACCGAGGTCAGCAATAACTGCCAATAGTCGTCACTGTCCTGCGCCATCGACGCAGTGCAACGCTGGCGCACAGCACGCTCGATGATCGCTTCACCAACCGAGGTGACATCCAGACCGATACGCTCCTTGAGGAACGCGAAGAAGCGCGCATCGCTGCTCATGGCGCGTCCTCGAACAGCTCGACACTCAAGGGTTGCACGGGATAAAGCAGCTCGCGCACCGGATCGCTGAGCAGGTCTTGCACCCGAATCCATTGCAGCAAACCCTGTTCGTATTCACGCACAGGGCCAAGGTAGCGCGCCTCTCGGTTGTCCAGACCGTATTCCTTGAACTCGGCGGGCAGGCAACGCAGGGTGTCGGTAGCCTGTTCCAGGATCAGGCCGAGCAGTTGGGCCGACCGTTCGGCATCGGGCCGATAGTGAACCAGCACCAGACGGGTACTGGTCCGGGCCCGTGCCGGATGGCCAAACGTCAGCGCGCTGAGGTCGATCACCGGCACCATCACGCCGCGATGAGCGAAGACCCCCGCGACCCAATGCGGCGTCTGGGCGATGGGCTTGAGCTGCAAGTGCGGCAGCACTTCGGCGATGTCGACCGCCTCCAGGGCGTATCGCTCATCACCAATGCGAAACAACAAAAACAGCTTGTTCTGCGGCAACGCCGGGGCGCCACGCTTGGCCGAAAGCTCGATCATCGTTCGGTCTCAGACTTTGAAGCGCGAGACGCCGCTACGCAGCCCCACCGCCACCTGACTCAACTCATCGATAGCAAAGCTGGCCTGACGCAACGACTCCACGGTCTGGCTGCTGGCATCGCCCAACTGCACCAGCGCCTGATTGATCTGCTCGGCACCGGTGGCCTGCGCCTGCATGCCTTCGTTGACCATCAATACGCGTGGCGCCAGCGCCTGCACCTGATGAATGATCTGCGAAAGCTGTTCGCCGACCTGGGTCACTTCGAACATGCCACGGCGGACTTCTTCGGAGAACTTGTCCATGCCCATCACGCCTGCGGACACTGCTGACTGAATCTCACGGACCATTTGCTCGATGTCGTAAGTCGCCACAGCGGTCTGATCAGCCAAGCGGCGAACTTCGGTCGCCACCACCGCAAAACCACGCCCGTATTCGCCGGCTTTTTCCGCTTCGATGGCCGCGTTGAGCGACAACAGGTTGGTCTGGTCGGCCACCTTGACGATGGTCACCACCACTTGATTGATATTGCCAGCCTTCTCGTTGAGGATCGCCAGCTTGGCGTTGACCAGATTGGCCGCGCCCATCACCTGATTCATGGTTTCTTCCATTCGCGCCAGGCCTTGCTGGCCGGAACCGGCGAGGATAGACGCCTGATCTGCGGCGGTGGTGACCTCGATCATTGTCCGCACCAGATCACGGGATGTCGCAGCGATTTCCCGAGAGGTCGCACCGATTTCCGTGGTGGTGGCCGCTGTTTCAGTGGCTGTCGCCTGCTGTTGTTTGGAGGTCGCGGCAATCTCGGTCACCGAGGTGGTGACCTGCACCGACGAGCGCTGGGCCTGTGAAACCAGCCCGGTCAACTCAGTCATCATGTCGTTGAAGCCGGTCTGGACTGCGCCAAACTCGTCCTTGCGGTCCAGGTTCAGGCGTTTGCTCAAGTCACCGGTGCGCATGACGTCGAGAATCTCCACGATAAGTCGCATTGGCGCCATGATCGCGCGCATCAACAACAAACCGCAGCACGCAGCGGCAATCACCGCGAGCAGCAGGGAAATCCCCATGCTGATTTTCGCGGCGGTCACCGCGGCGACGATCGACGCGGTAGCCTGGTCGGCCATTGTCTTGTTTTCGGTGATCAACTTGGTGACCAGAACGCGACCTTCATTCCAGGCGGGAGACAGTTGCGTGCTGACCAGGGTGCGAGCGTGGACGAAATCATTGGTTTGAAAGAGGATGAGGACCTCACCCAGTATCTTCTGATAAGCCTGATGCGCCTTTTCGAATGCATCGAAACGGGCCTGATCTTCTGGATCGAAGATGGTCGCCCTGTAGTTGTCCTCCTCGCTTTTCAGGCGATCTTCGTAACCCTTGAACTGCTCCTCCTCAGCGGCCGTGAGCGGTCGACCTTCTTCGCTGAGCAATTGCAAAGTGGCCGTGTAACTGTCGACCCACACACCGCGGACCCTGCCACTGTAGTAAAGGCCGGGAAGGGAATCGGTGCGGACCTGTTCCTCGCTGGACTCAATCGAAAGCAGCCGGGAGTACGACACGACAACCATCAACAACATAATGGCGATGATCACAGCGAAACTCGCCAGAATCCGTTGATGCAACGTCCAATTCTTCACAGTCAGCCCTCAAGAGTTCAACATCGGCAGTATCCGCCGAGTTCAAGAAGTGGACCGACAGACGGTCCAAAGCCGGCTGAGTATAGCCCAGCCTCCTGCGCCAAATATGGATGTTTCCGACATACTTTCCGTAGTTTGCTAAGGTTTTATCAGAAGAAGCTGACAATATGTCGCCCCTCTCATGAACTGTTTTAATCTGCGGAAGTACCCACATGCGTACCCTGCCCAGTCTACGCAGTCGTTTTGCCATACTGATCGCGCTTCTGGTGAGTCTGCTCAGCTGGGGGTTCGGCACGCTGATCAGCCATGACTCAAGTACGCGGATGCGCAGCGAAATCGGTATGGATCTCGCTGAAATTTCCTACCAGATGATCGACCGACTGGATCGCGGCATAGCGAACCGAGCCAATATCCTCACCGTCCTCAGCCACTTGCAGGTGATGCACCAGCCTGATGACGTCGCTCAGGTACGCCAGCTTCTCAATCACCTGCAACAAGAGTTTCCGGACATTTCCTGGATTGGGCTTACCGACCTGAGGGGGCTGGTGAGGGCCTCCAGCAATGGCGTACTCGAAGGCGTCAGCATTGCCCAGCGCCCGGTTTTCCTGAACGGTCGCGAGCGCCTGTCGGTGGGCGATGTGCACGATGCCAAGTTACTGTCCACGCTGCTGCCCAACCCTGGCGGCGAAACCATGAAGTTCGTCGACATCAGCCTGCCGGTGGTCAATGCCGACAACGTACTGGTCGGTGTACTGGCCGCACACCTGTCCTGGACCTGGGCCGATGGCATACGCAAGGCCCTGCTCGATCCGACGCAACTGCGGCACAAGGTCGAATTCTTTGTCCTGGACTCCGACCATCGCGTAATACTTGGTCCAAACCAGATGCTGGGGCAACGGATGGAGCTGCCCTTACTGGACAAGCTCGCCACAGACCATCCGCAATGGGGCGTGCAGCGCTGGTCCGATGGCGAGGAATACTTGAGCGGACTTGCCCTGAGCCGGGGTTATGGCAAATATCCGGGACTCGGCTGGACGGTGGTCGCACGACAATCAGTGGAGGAGGCCTACGCCCCGGCGCGGCAGCTGCAACACGACATCCTTGCCTGGGGAATCGCGCTGGCATTGATTGCAGCACTCATCGGCTGGCTGCTCGCAACCTGGTTTACCCGGCCGTTGTGGCGCATCGCGCAGGCAGCCGACCACCTCAGCGCCGGTGAAATCATGGAAATCCCGGACATCAAGGGTACGCGGGAGATCGCCCAGCTGAGCCAGTCGATTCGTCATCTGGTGGTCAGCCTGAGTAATCAACAGACAGCGCTCGGAGTGATGGAAACCCTCGCCCACCATGACGCCCTCACCGGTCTGCCCAATCGTGCTGCACTGGAAAAATACCTGCCTCGGGCGCAGCAACGCAGTCAGAGTCTGGGCAGTTGTCTGGCGCTGTTGTATCTCGACCTGGACGGTTTCAAACCGATCAATGATGAGTTCGGTCACGTCGGTGGCGATGAACTGTTGCGCGAAGTCGCCGCGCGCTTGCGTGGTTGTCTGCGTGAGGGCGACATGGTGGCGCGTCTGGGTGGCGATGAGTTTCTGATGGTGTTGCAGGTGGCCCACAACGAGGCGGCGGCGCAGGCGCAGGTCATCGCCAACCGGGTACTCAAAGCCTTGGCCCAGCCGGTCACCCTGGACCATCGCCAGGCGCGGGTCGGTTGCAGCATCGGCGGCGCGCTATGGCCACTGGACAATCCCGACCTCGGCGAAGTCCTGGGGCTGGCGGATCAGGCGCTGTATCGCGCGAAACATGCGGGCAAGCAACAGGCGCATTTTCATGTGCACCCGCTGGATTGAGTGTCGCCTGATCGTATGCGTTCGCGAAGGGGCCTGTTCTGATTGCCCCCAGCCATCTATTAAAACGATATACACTCCAAAACATCGAAAAACCGGAAACGCGCCCGCAAGGACTGCACCCCCATGATGACGCTGCGCCAGATACGTCACTTCATTGCCGTCGCGGAAACCGGCTCAATCTCGGCAGCCGCGCAGGCGGTGTTCATTTCCCAATCCACGTTGACCCTGGCGATCCAGCAACTGGAGCAGGAAATTGGCGTCAACCTGTTCAACCGCCACGCCAAGGGCATGTCCCTGACTCACCAGGGTCACCAGTTCTTGCGTCAGGCGCACTTGATTCTGGCCACGGTGGACAACGCCAAACGCAGCCTGCAACAAAGCACTGACCAGGTGGCAGGCCAGTTGATTATCGGCGTGACCAGCCTGGTGGCCGGCTACTATCTGGCGGATTTGCTGACCCGCTTCCAGCGCGCCTACCCCAATGTCGCTATCCGCGTGATGGAAGACGAGCGCCCGTATATCGAGCATTTGCTGGTCAGCGGCGAGATCGATGTCGGGGTGTTGATCCTGTCCAACCTCGAAGACCGTCACGCCCTGCAAACCGAAGTGCTGACCCATTCGCCGCACCGACTGTGGCTGCCGGCCCAGCATCCCCTACTGGAACACGACAGCATCAATCTAGCGGACGTCGCCCGCGAGCCTTTGATTCAGCTCAATGTCGATGAAATGGACATGAACGCCCAACGCATGTGGGCACGCGCCGGGCTGCAACCGCACATCACCCTGCGCACGGCCTCGACCGAAGCAGTGCGAAGCCTGGTAGCAGCCGGACTTGGGGTTTCGATCCAGCCAGACATGACCTATCGCCCGTGGTCACTCGAAGGCGACATCATCGAAGCACGCCCGCTGGCCGACCTCAGCCAGACCCTGGACGTCGGCCTGGCCTGGCGTCGAGGCACGGCCAGACCCGCGCTGGTCGACCCTTTCCTGACCGTCGCACGCGAGCAACCGCACGCCGGACGCCGGCTATCTATTTAATCGAACGCTGCTTTCAGTATTTAGTATTTGTCGACCGCTTGCCCGCGCACTAGTCTCTGTGGCTATAGAGAAGGCCGGGCGCGCCACGGAGCATGCCTATGGACCCTGTGCCTAACAATAATGTGCCTACACATAAAAAGAGAACATCGAAAATGGCTGGCGCGCACCCGACCCCACTGTTCACGGCACTGTTGATCGACGGTGAATTGGTCGCAGGCCAGGGTTTCGTCGAGCCCATCATCAACCCGGCCACGGGTGAAGTGCTGACGCATATTGCCGAAGCCAGCACCGAACAAGTCGAAACAGCGATCCTCGCCGCTCACCGTGCTTTCGCCAGCTGGTCACGAACCACGCCGCAACAACGCTCGAACATTCTGCTGTCGATTGCCGACGCCATTGAAAAACAGGCCGACCTGCTCGCCCGTCTCGAATCGCTGAACTGCGGTAAGCCGCTGCATCTGGCGCGTCAGGATGACTTGAGCGCGACGGTCGATGTGTTCCGCTTTTTTGCCGGGGCCGTACGCTGCCAGACTGGTCAGCTGTCCGGTGAATACCTGCCCGGTTACACCAGCATGGTCCGGCGTGATCCGATCGGCGTGGTGGCGTCCATCGCGCCGTGGAATTACCCGATCATGATGGCTGCCTGGAAAATCGCTCCGGCGCTGGCGGCGGGCAACACGCTGGTGTTCAAACCTTCTGAGCACACCCCGCTGTCGATTCTCGCGTTGGCCCCGGCGTTGGCCGAGCTGTTACCGCGCGGTGTGATCAACATCGTCTGCGGTGGCGGTGAAGGCGTCGGCAGCCACTTGGTCAGCCACCCAAAAGTACGCATGGTGTCGCTCACCGGCGATATCGTCACCGGGCAGAAAATCCTTCAGGCCGCCGCCAAAACCCTCAAGCGCACGCATCTGGAATTGGGCGGCAAGGCCCCGGTGATTGTCTGCAACGACGCCGATATCCAGGCCGTGGTCGAAGGCGTGCGCACCTACGGCTATTACAACGCCGGGCAGGACTGCACCGCCGCGTGCCGGATTTACGCCCAGGCGGGGATTCATGACCGTCTGGTGGCCGAACTCGGCGCGGCGGTCAGCAGCCTGCGCTTTGCCGGCAAACGCGATGCCGACAATGAAATCGGCCCGCTGATCAGCACCCGCCAGCGTGATCGCGTCGCCAGTTTCGTCGAGCGCGCGTTGAGCCAGCCGCATATCGAGCGCATTACCGGCGCGGCGGTGCATTCCGGCGCGGGCTTCTTCTACCAACCCACCCTGCTCGCCGGTTGCAAACAGAGCGACGAGATCGTCCAGCGCGAAGTGTTCGGCCCGGTGGTGACCGTGACCCGCTTCGATCAGCTGGAACAGGCGGTGGACTGGGCCAACGACTCGGAATACGGCCTGGCGTCGTCAATCTGGACGCAGAACCTGGACAAGGCCATGCAGGTGGCCGCGCGCTTGCAATACGGATGCACCTGGATCAACAGCCATTTCATGCTGGTCAGCGAAATGCCCCATGGAGGCCTCAAGCGCTCGGGTTATGGCAAGGATTTGTCCAGCGACTCGTTACAGGATTACAGCGTGGTGCGCCACGTCATGGCGCGGCATGGCGCGCAGCTTTAAGCGTCAAGCTGCAAGCTTCAAGTAAAAGCAATAAGAATGGCTACACCCTGCAATCTTCAGACTACAAGTAATAGCAAGAGCTACGAACCTCTTGCCGCTTGAAGCTTGAAGCTTGCAGCTGCTCCCAAACTGCCCCGACCATAATTAAAGAAGAGGGAATCCCATGTCAGTGCTCAAGACCGTATTACTCAGCGCTGTAGTCACCGGTATGTTCACCAGCTGCGGTGTATCGGCAGCAGAAATGCTCAAAACCGTAGGTGCCGGCGAAGGCCAGCTCGATATTGTGGCGTGGCCGGGCTATATCGAACGGGGTGAAAGCGACAAGGCGTATGACTGGGTGACAGGCTTCGAGAAGGAGACCGGCTGCAAGGTCAGCGTCAAGACTGCTGCCACCTCCGATGAGATGGTCAGTCTGATGGCCAAGGGCGGTTATGACCTGGTCACGGCCTCCGGCGACGCCTCGCTGCGCCTGATCGGCGGCAAGCGTGTACAGCCGATCAATACCGCGCTGATCCCCAACTGGAAGAACATCGACCCACGTCTGGTGAACGGCCCATGGTACGTGGTCAACAAGCAAACCTACGGCACGCCTTACCAGTGGGGCCCGAACGTTCTGTTGTACAACACCAACGTGTTCAAGACGCCGCCCGTCAGCTGGAGCGTGGTTTTCGAAGCGCAGAACCTGCCAGATGGCAAACCCAACAAAGGCCGGGTACAAGCGTATGACGGCCCGATCTACATTGCCGACGCCGCGCTGTACCTGAAATCGACCAAGCCAGAACTGGGGATTCAGAACCCCTACGAACTCACCGAAACCCAGTACAAGGCCGTGCTCAACCTGCTGCGCGCACAGCAGCCGTTGATCCACCGCTATTGGCACGACGCCACGGTACAGATGAGTGACGTCAAGAACGAAGGCGTCGTGGCGTCAAGTTCGTGGGGCTACATGGTCAATGGCTTGCAGACTGACAAACAGCCAGTGGCCTCGACCATTCCCAAAGAGGGCGCCACCGGTTGGGCTGACACCACCATGCTCCACGCCGACGCCAAGCACCCGAACTGTGCCTACAAGTGGATGGATTGGTCACTGCAACCCAAGGTCCAGGGCGACGTAGCGGCCTGGTTCGGTTCGTTACCAGCGGTACCGGCAGCCTGCAAAGGCAGTGAACTGCTGGGCGCCGAAGGGTGCGCCACCAATGGCTTCGACCAGTTCGACAAGATCGCTTTCTGGAAAACCCCGCAAGCTGAAGGCGGCAAGTTCGTGCCATACAGCCGCTGGACCCAAGACTACATCGCGATCATGGGCGGGCGCTAAGTCCGCCTGAAGGTCCTGCGGACCTTATCGCCTTTTTGGAGCGACACACCATGACGCTTGCAGTCCAATTCACTCACGTTTCCCGTCAGTTCGGCGAAGTTAAGGCCGTTGACCGGGTTTCCATCGACATCCAGGACGGCGAGTTTTTTTCCATGCTGGGCCCTTCGGGCTCGGGCAAAACCACCTGTCTGCGTTTGATTGCCGGTTTCGAGCAGCCGAGCGCAGGTTCGATCCGCATTCACGGCGAAGAGGCCTCTGGCCTGCCGCCCTATGAACGTGATGTGAACACCGTGTTTCAGGATTACGCGCTGTTCCCGCACATGAACGTGCGGGACAACGTCGCCTATGGCCTGAAGGTCAAGGGTGTCGGCAAAACCGAACGCCTCAAGCGTGCCGAAGAAGCCTTGGCCATGGTCGCGCTGGATGGCTACGGCGAGCGCAAACCGGTGCAACTCTCCGGCGGCCAACGTCAACGCGTGGCCTTGGCTCGCGCCCTGGTCAATCGCCCCCGTGTGCTGTTGCTCGATGAGCCGCTGGGCGCCCTCGATTTGAAACTGCGCGAACAGATGCAGGGCGAGCTGAAGAAGCTGCAGCGCCAACTGGGCATCACTTTTATTTTCGTCACCCACGATCAGACCGAAGCGCTGTCCATGTCCGACCGCGTGGCGGTGTTCAACAAAGGCCGCATCGAACAGGTCGACACCCCGCGCAATCTGTACATGAAACCGGCCACCACCTTTGTCGCCGAATTCGTCGGCACTTCCAACGTGCTACGCGGCGAACTGGCCCTGCAATTGAGCGGCACCGCCCTGCCCTTTTCGATTCGCCCGGAACACATCCGTTTTGCGGAAGGCCAGGCGTCGAGTCATGAGATTCAGGTCAGCGGCCTGCTGCACGATATTCAGTATCAGGGCAGCGCCACCCGCTATGAACTCAAGCTCGACAACGGCCAGACCTTGAACATCAGTCAGGCCAACAACCAGTGGCTGGACACCACAGCGCAGCACCAGACCGGTCAGCGGATCACCGCGCGCTGGGCCCGTGAAGCGATGGTCACCCTGCACGAAACCGCTGTGAGCGGGGGCCTGTAACATGAGCCAGGCCATCAACCACCCGGCAACGCAACCCGGACAATCGCCCTTGCGGCGCTTCTCCAGCCTGCTCTATCGTCGACCAAATCTGTACCTGTCGCTGCTGCTGATCCCGCCGCTGCTGTGGTTCGGCGCAGTCTACCTCGGCTCGCTGCTGACCCTGTTGTGGCAGGGTTTCTACACCTTCGACGACTTCACCATGGCGGTCACCTCCGACCTGACCCTGGCCAACTTCGCGGCGCTGTTCAATCCGGCGAACTTCGACATCATCGCGCGCACCCTGGGCATGGCGGTCGCCGTGTCGATTGCCAGTGGCATCGTTGCCTTCCCTATCGCCTATTACATGGCGCGCTACACCGCGGGCAAGACCAAAGCGTTTTTCTACATTGCGGTGATGATGCCGATGTGGGCCAGTTACATCGTCAAGGCTTACGCCTGGACCCTGCTGCTGGCCAAGGGCGGCGTAGCGCAGTGGTTCGTTCAGCACCTGGGGCTTGAGCCGGTGTTGCAGTTGATCCTCGGCATTCCCGGCGTGGGCGGCAGTACCTTGTCGACCTCGCAGCTGGGGCGCTTCATGGTCTTCGTCTACATCTGGCTGCCGTTCATGATTCTGCCGATCCAGGCCTCGCTGGAACGTTTGCCGCCATCGCTGCTGCAAGCCTCTGCCGACCTCGGCGCCCGGCCACGACAGACCTTCATGCAAGTGATTCTGCCGCTGACGGTGCCAGGGATTGCCGCCGGTTCGATCTTCACCTTCTCCCTGACCCTGGGTGATTTCATCGTGCCACAACTGATCGGCCCGCCCGGCTACTTCATCGGCAGCATGGTCTACGCCCAGCAAGGCGCTATCGGCAACATGCCCATGGCAGCGGCCTTCACCCTCGTGCCCATCGTACTCATCGCTATTTACCTGTCCATCGTCAAACGTCTGGGGGCCTTCGATGCGCTTTAAACCTTCGATAGGTGGGGAAAAAGCCTCCCTTGGCTTGAAGTTGGCCGCATGGGGCGGGCTGGTGTTCTTGCACTTCCCGATCTTCATCATCTTCATGTACGCCTTCAACACCGAAGACGCCGCCTTCAGCTTTCCGCCCCGGGGCTTCACCCTGAAGTGGTTCAGCGTGGCCTTCTCGCGACCCGACGTTCTGGAGTCGATCAAGCTCTCGCTGGAGATCGCCTGCATCGCCACCTTGATCGCCATGGTCCTCGGCACACTGGCATCGGCCGCGCTGTACCGCCGAGACTTCTTTGGCAAGGACGGTATCTCGCTGATGCTGATTCTGCCCATCGCCCTGCCAGGGATCATCACCGGTATCGCCCTGCTCTCGGCCTTCAAGACACTCGGAATCGAACCGGGGATGTTCACCATCATCGTCGGCCACGCGACCTTCTGTGTGGTGATCGTCTACAACAACGTCATCGCCCGCTTGCGCCGCACCTCCCACAGCCTGATCGAAGCCTCGATGGACCTGGGCGCCGACGGTTGGCAGACCTTTCGCTACATCATCATGCCCAACCTCGGCTCGGCCCTGTTGGCGGGCGGGATGCTGGCGTTCGCCCTGTCGTTCGACGAAATCATCGTCACCACCTTTACCGCCGGCCACGAACGCACCTTGCCGATCTGGCTGCTCAACCAGCTCAGCCGCCCACGCGATGTGCCGGTGACCAACGTCGTCGCCATGCTGGTGATGCTGGTGACCATGCTGCCGATCCTCGGCGCCTATTACCTGACCCGCGGCGGCGAAAGCGTGGCCGGCAGTGGCGGCAAATAGAGAACACGAACAATCCCATGTAGGAGCTGCCGAAGGCTGCGATAAGGCCGGAACGGCCTTCGGCGGCTCCTACAGTTTTTTGCGCGACGACAATAATCGCTTGAAGAGGAGTCAACCATGCAAACCAAACTGTTGATCAATGGCCAATTGGTCGTCGGCGAAGGCCCCAGCCAGCCTGTCTTCAACCCAGCCTTGGGTCGGGTGTTGATCGAAATCAACGAAGCCAGCGAAGCCCAGGTCGATGCCGCCGTGCGCGCCGCCGATGCCGCCTTTGAAGGCTGGTCACAGACCTCACCTAAAGATCGCTCGTTGCTTCTGCTCAAACTGGCCGACGCCATTGAAGCCCACGGCGAAGAGCTGGCCAAACTGGAGTCGGACAACTGCGGCAAACCCTACAGCGCCGCGCTGAACGATGAAATTCCGGCGATTGCCGATGTGTTCCGTTTCTTCGCCGGCGCCAGCCGTTGCATGAGTGGTTCGGCGGGCGGTGAATACCTGCCGGGGCATACGTCGATGATCCGTCGCGACCCGGTGGGCGTGGTGGCTTCTATCGCACCGTGGAACTACCCGTTGATGATGGTCGCCTGGAAAATCGCGCCAGCGCTGGCGGCCGGTAATACCGTGGTGCTCAAGCCTTCCGAGCAAACCCCGCTGACCGCGTTGCGCCTGGTGGAACTGGCGGCCGATATCTTCCCGGCCGGCGTACTCAACCTGGTGTTCGGTCGCGGGCAGACCGTGGGCAATCCGCTGGTGACCCACCCGAAAGTGCGCATGGTCTCGCTGACCGGCTCCATCGCTACTGGCTCGCACATCATTTCCAGCACCGCCGACAGCGTCAAACGCATGCACATGGAACTGGGCGGCAAGGCGCCGGTGATCATTTTCGACGACGCCGATATCGACGCCGCCGTTCAGGGTATTCGCACCTTCGGCTTCTACAACGCCGGCCAGGATTGCACCGCCGCGTGCCGGGTCTACGCGCAGAAAGGCATCTACGAAAAGTTCGTCACCAAACTGGGTGAAGCGGTCAGCAGCATCAAATACGGTTTGCAGGGCGATCCGGAAACCGAGCTGGGCCCACTGATCACCGCACAGCACCGCGACCGGGTGGCGGGCTTCGTCGAGCGCGCCCTCGCCCAATCGCACATCCGCCTGATCACCGGTGGCAAGGTGGTTGAAGGCAACGGCTTCTTCTTCGAACCGACGGTAATTGCCGACGCCCAACAGGACGACGAAATCGTCCGTCGCGAAGTGTTCGGACCGGTGGTCTCGGTCACGCAGTTCGACGATGAAGCGCAAGTACTGGCCTGGGCCAACGATTCGGATTACGGCCTGGCCTCGTCGGTCTGGACTCAAGACGTAGGCCGCGCCCATCGGCTGGCGGCGCGTTTGCAGTACGGCTGCACCTGGGTCAACACCCATTTCATGCTGGTCAGCGAAATGCCCCATGGTGGGCAGAAGCTTTCCGGTTATGGCAAAGACCTGTCCATGTACGGCCTGGAGGATTACACCACCGTGCGCCATGTGATGTTTAAGCACTGAGAGCGCTTCACGCTCTATCGCAGCCTTCGGCAGCTCCTACATGGATCGCGTTTCAACTGTAGGAGCTGCCGAAGGCTGCGATAAGGTCGGTACGACCTTCAATGATTCACCCGTTTCACCCGCAATCGAGATCAAAACAATAACGACCGAATCGGGTTGCGCATCAGTGCGCAGCTCAGGATTCGAACATCCAAAATCTGCCGATTTCCTGGAGAAACACATGAGCGTTACATCCCTATCACCGGCCGCGGACAGCGATGCCGAACAACTCCGCAAGTTGGGATACACCTCCAACTTCAACCGCACCATGAGCCTGTGGGAAAACTTCGCCCTGGGCTTCACTTACCTGTCGCCCGTAGTAGGCGTCTACACCCTGTTCGGCCTGTGCCTGGCAGCGGGCGGCCCACCGATGTTCTGGGCTTACCTGCTAGTGGGCATCGGGCAATTGTTGGTGTGCCTGATCTTCGGTGAAGTGGTTTCGCAGTTCCCGATTTCCGGCGGCGTGTACCCGTGGGCCCGCCGTTTGGTGGGCAAGAAATGGGCATGGATGGTGGGCTGGATCTACGCCATCGCCCTGTGCGTAACCATCGCCGCCGTCGCCGTGGGTGCCGGGCCGTACCTGGCCGCCATGCTCGGTTTCGAACCCAGCAACAACACCAATATCGTGATTGCGCTGGTGCTGACGTTGTTCGCCACCCTGGTCAACCTCAGTGGCACCAAAGTGCTGGCGCGCATCGCCATGTTCGGCTTTCTCTGCGAACTGATCGGTGCGGTGATCGTGGGCCTTTACCTGCTGATCTTCGAACGTCATCAGCCGATCAGCGTGCTGTTCAATACCTTCGACATCCGCATCGACGGCTCGTACCTGCCAGCGTTCCTCACCGCGTCACTGGCGGGGATGTTCCTGTACTACGGCTTCGAGGCCTGCGGTGACGTCGCAGAAGAAACCCCAAACCCGAGCAAGATGATCCCGCGTGCCATGCGCATGACCATCTACATCGGCGGTATCGCAGCGATGTTCGCCTGCCTGGCACTGATCCTCTCGGTACCGGACATGAACGCCGTGATCAACGGCACCGACAAAGACCCGGTCACCACCATCCTCAACAACGCCTTCGGCGTCACGGGCTCGAAAGTGGTGATGGCCGTGGTCATGGTGTCGTTCATCTCCTGCGTGATCAGCCTGCAAGCCGCCGCCAGCCGCCTGCTCTACGCCTACGCACGGGACCAAATGATCATCGGCAGCAACGCGCTCAAACGCCTGTCGCCCAACACCCAAGTACCCGTCACTGCACTGTTGGTGTCCGGTGTACTGCCCGCGTTGATCATCTGTCTGGGCTTCGTGTTGCAGGATGCGGTCGCGACCATCGTCAGCTTCGCCGCCATCGGCATTTACCTGGCATTCCAGATGATCGTCCTCGCCGCCCTCTACGCCCGCGCTCGCGGCTGGAAGCCAAACGGCCAATTCAGCCTGGGCAAATGGGGCCTGCCGATCAACATCGGCGCGCTGGTCTACGGCGTGCTGGCCATCATCAACATGGCCTGGCCCCGTACCCCGGATGCGGCCTGGTACATCAACTACGCCATGGTCCTGACCACCGCTATCGTCATCGGCCTGGGGTTGATCTACATGTGGCTTGGTAAGCCGTATGACCACGGGACCGCGCCGGCTGGGGATGCGTGGAAGGTTGGGAAGTAAGTTTCAATCTGGATCGTGCCCACGCTCTGCGTGGGCACGCAGTTTGACACTACGCGCCTGCGAAGCGCCCCCTCTCCTCTGCTTCAAAGCTGTTTGAAAAAACCCAACTTGTTAAACCAATAAACTCTGTTATGTTTTAGCTAAACCAGTCTAAGACAACCGATTATTTATCTTATGCAACCCTATTTTCCCCTCGAATGCCGCGAAACCCTGCAGAACATAGGGCTTCGCGTGAAGCAGCAGCGCCTTGAGATGCAAATGCGGCAATCTGACCTTGCCCAGAGCATCGGCGTGTCGAGTCCGACCATCGGTAAAATCGAGGCTGGGGAGCGTGGCGTAGAACTGGGCACGTTCATGTTGGTGCTTTGGCGGCTGGGTCTTCTCGGTGAAATCATTGGGGGGGGTAAAGGCACCGCCGAAGCTGGAAACCGAAGCCCAACGCGTTCGGCTGCGTAAACCCAAAAAGGAGGAATTCTGATGGGACGTGCCTACATCTACATGCAGCTTCCTGACAGCGGTGAGGTGGTAACTCTCGGTCGGCTGGAGATCGTGAACGGCATAGGAGAGTTCGTTTACAGCCCGGAGTTTGTCGAAGGACGTGGCTGGGTTCCCGACTCCTTTCACTACCCATTGCGAAGCGAGTTTCACTCGGGGATCACGACGAATGCTGGCATTCCTGGCTTTGTCCGCGGCGCCACACCTGATGGCTGGGGCCAGCGAGTGCTGGCTAAAGCAGCGGGTGCGGAATTGGCGGCAATCGACTATCTGCTCAAGTCCACGAACCAGGATCGCTCCGGCACGTTGATGGTGGGTAGCACACGCAAGCCACCTAGAGGCGTGGGCCAGTCTGGCATTGGCGACATCACCGCACTGGAGGATTTCATTGCCTTTGCAGATGGCGTTCAAGGGCACGTCCCTCGCCCCATCGATGCACCCGCACGGCAAGCAGCCCGCCAGCGCTCGTCATTGGGTGGCGCCCGTCCTAAATGCACCTTGCGCCACGAATCGCGACTGATTCTCGCCAAACCACGCGACCGGCATGATGACTTCGACGTGCCGTCCATGGAGCACGCCTGTATGACGTTTGCCGCCGCCAAAGGGTTGCGGGTGGCGAGAACTCAACTGCATGTGGGAAGCAAGAGCGTGCTGTTGGTGGACCGGTTCGACCGTAAGGCACACGAAGGCGGCTTTCGACGAATCCCGATGCTCAGCGCCCTGACGCTCTTGGACAGTGACTGGCTTGCGCCCGACCGAGGCCGGTGGCGATACGCGGCGGTGGCTGACGAGATGCGTCGTCGCGGTGTGCCGCAGAGTGACTTGCAAGAACTGTACAAGCGGATGTGCTTTAACGCCCTTGCAGGCAACGACGATGACCACCCAAAAAACCACGCCATTATTTGGATTGAGGGCGGCTGGCGCTTGTCTCCCATGTATGACGTGGTCCCGACGCTGGACGGCGAATCACCCACCTCTCTGGCCATGGCGATAGGTAGCGAAGGTTCGTTGATTACCCGAGCCAACCTGCTCAGCCATGCCGAACATTTTGATCTCAGCCGAGGAGCCGCCGAGGCGATTCTGGATGAGGTAGCGGGCTGGGAAAATGAGTTGCGCGAACACTATGAACAACTGCTCTCCGAGCCGGAGCGGGCGTTGGCAACAGCAGCCATTGGTGCGTGGCGCATGAGGGGCTGAGGGTGTCATGCACACAGTATCAAGCCATTCACGAATAAATTCGCGTGGAGATCGAAGCGACTCGTCGTAGTTATCACGTCCCTTTTTCCTACAAATCCTGGCTTGAGCGAAATTAAACGGTATCATAATCTGATACCATGAATAACAAGCAATCAAGTACTCTGAATGCCATATTTTCCAGGCCCGTGCCAAGCACTCTGGAGTGGGTCCGAATCGAGTCCCTTTTCAATGCTGTCGGTGCCCGAACAATCGAGGGTAACGGGTCTCGGGTTCGTTTTGAACTCAACGGAGTGGTGGCCACGTTCCATCGCCCTCATCCGGACAAGGAGGCAAAACCCTATCAGGTCCGCGATGCGCGAGCGTTCCTCGAACAAGCAGGAGTGACCCTATGAACGTCATGAATTACAAAGGCTACGCGGCTCGAATTGAGTACAGCGATGAGGACGGCTTACTGATAGGCCACATCGCGGGTATTCGTGACGTGGTGGGCTTCCACGGCGAATCTGTGGCCGAGTTGCGTACGGCATTTGAAGAGGCGGTAAACGACTACCTGGACACTTGCGCCAAACTCGGGCGTGAACCTCAAAAGACCTACTCCGGCAAGCTCAGCCTGCGTCTGGAGCCTGCGTTACATGCAACGATTGCCTCCAAGGCCGAGCTTTCGCACAAAAGCATCAATCAGTGGGTGAGCGATCTTCTCAATCGCGAGGCTCGGGTTTGAGGGATGAGGTGATGGCAACAGGCCGACGGCGCCGGCCTTCAGTGGCGATCAGTGACGCAACAGCTTACGCAGCGGTACGCCATCTTTCATGACCGGCGATTTGATGACGATATAGCTGAAGTACTTGGAGATGCCGATGTTCTTGTCCAGAAGGCTTTCGATCACTTCCTGATAGTGCTGGATGCTTCGGGTCATGAAACGCACCAGGTAATCGTAACCGCCGCTGATCAAATGGCATTCGAGCACCTCATCGACCAAGCGAATATTGGACTCGAACTTGGCGAAGTCTTCCCGTTTGTGGTCGCTGAGCGTGACCTCGGTAAACACCGTGACCGAGTCGGTGATTTTGGCCAGATTGAGGTGAGCTTTGTAGCTGGAAATATAGCCTGCCGATTCCAGCCGTTTGACCCGCTGCAGGCATGGGCTGGCCGACAGGCCAACAGCATCGGCCAGACTGACGTTGGTCATGCGACCGTCTTTTTGCAGTTCAACCAAGATGCTGATATCAATCCGGTCCAGTTTGACTAAACCTTCCATTACGTTCCTTTTGATTGCTGTCCAGATATGCAGTCTTTCTAGCAAAATCAGCGCCGTAAAGACAGCTGATGTTGAGCGACCAGGTCAGCCATGCTGTTGATGCAGAAATCCGCCGGGCACGGTTGGGCATGCCTGGCACGACTACGGCAGATCAGACACAAGCCGGCCGACATCGGCGGCTCGGCGGGAGGCCTGGAAACCAGCAGGATATCCTTGGGTTCGAGGTCGTTGGCCAAGAGCCAGTCGCGATCCTCCAGAGGGCTGCTGGCCTGGGACAACAAGTCGTCCGGCACGATCCCCAGACGCTCACAGAGCGGCCCTCGATCCTCGGCATCGCGATCAACATAGACCAACAGTCGATAAAACTTGCGCAGGTACAACATGGCACCGGGCCCGTCTTCGAACAGTGACCAGTTGGGCACCGAACGAGCAAAGCTCATGCCCTCCTCCCAACTGGCCTTGAACCCCAGGCGCTCGGCCAACTGACGATGGGCGAAGCACAGCAGCCCGCTGAAACCCAGTTCAGCGAAACGTGGATAAAGCGTGCGCACCACCTCGTTGTACTCGGCCAGTACCTGTTCCTTTCCCGGTGCAGCCGGGCGGTTTTCGAGCATCGGTTGCAGGGCGGTCCAGACTCCAGAATCCCGATCGACCAGGACTTCATCGCAATCGATCAGCAGTGCACGATAATCAGTCAGGCCCATGGCGTGTACAGCCTCCAATGATGCATTTCATCGATTCATGCCCCAAAAGTTCCCACGGTCGCCGCCTTGCTACGTTGCGCCGACCGTGGCCGTAGTTCAGTTCAAGACTCGTGCCAGCGCCACTTCGAGAATCTCGAGCGCTTCGTCGATCTGCTCCTCCCGGGTGACCAGGGGAGCCAGGAAGCGCAGCACGTTACGGTACACCCCACACTTGATCACCAGCAGGCCGCCGACCCGGGCCTGATCGATCAACTGTTGCGTCAGCTCGGCATCCGGGCTGCGAGCGGCGTCGTCCTTGACCAACTCGATCGCCAGCATAAAGCCAGTACCGCGTACGTCGCCAATTCGCGGATTACGCGCCTGCAAGCGCAGCAGCCCCTGGCGCAGACGCTCACCCAGCTTCTCGCCGCGCGCAAGCAGTTGTTCCTGCTCGTAGGCCTCGATCACCGCCAGCGCCGCCGCACACGCCAGGGCGTTGCCACCGTACGTGCCGCCGAGGCCGCCGGGCAAGGGTGCGTCCATGATCTCGGCACGGCCGACGACACCCGACAGCGGCAAGCCACCGGCCAGGCTTTTGGCGACAGTGACCAGGTCGGGCTGGATCCCGGCGTGCTGGAAACCAAACCATTTGCCGGTGCGACCGAAGCCCGTCTGGATTTCATCGAGAATCAGCACAATCCCGTGTTGTTCAGTCAGCGCCCGCAGTGCCTGGAGAAACTCCACCGGCGCCGACAGGAAGCCGCCGTCACCCTGCACCGGCTCGATGATGATTGCCGCTACGCGGTCCGGTGCCACTTGGGTCGCCAGCAATTCGTGCAGGCTTTGCAGCGCCATCTCACTGCTGACACCGCGATAGGCATTTGGATACGGGGTATGGAACACCTCGGGAGCGAAGGGTCCGAAGTTCTGTTTATAGGGCTGGCTCATGCCGGTCAGGGTCGTGCCGAGCAAGGTGCGGCCATGAAACCCGCCGCGAAAGGCAATGACTGCCGAGCGATTGGTGTGGGCGCGGGCGATCTTCACCGCGTTTTCCACCGCCTCTGCACCCGAGGTAAACAGCGCCGCCTTATAGGCTTCGCCGCCACCGACCAGCTCGCACAGGCGCTGAGCCAAGTCGAGATAAGGCTGATAGGCGACCACCTGGAAGCAGGCATGGGAGACCTTTTGCAACTGGGCCTGCACCGCCTCGACCACCTTCGGATGATTGTGCCCGATATTCAGCACGCCGATGCCGCCGACAAAGTCCAGGTAGCGTTTGCCGTCCACATCCCATAGCTCGGAACCCTGGGCCCGGTCGATGACCAACGGGTGGGCCGTGACCAGGCCTCGAGGCACGAACTGATCGCGCTGACGGAGCAAATGAGGTGTTTTGTCGACTTTGCTATTCATGGCGTTCCCCATAGTGAGCCTGGCAACCTGGAGGCGGCTGCGATGCTGTTCAGGTTAAGCCTTCAGCGAAACGATCTAAGCCGAACTTGGCCCCTGAGAAATTCGGATCGACTGTTTTCACCCTCACAAACGGCAGAATCCTTCAGCCCTGGGCAGCTCCATGGAATCTGCCGGGCAACGCCCCATTCAGCGCAGCGCAACGCGTTTGCGCCGGGGCTTTCGACAGATCCTGCTCTGGCGTTGAGGCATGATGAACCTCACCCTTTTCAGTTCACTCAACTCAGAAGATTGCCATGGCCCTGCTCTATAAAGCTGACCCGGTGCGCGGCGAACAGTGGAAAGCGCTGTTCGCCGAACACGCCCCGGATATCGAATGGCGCGCCTGGCCGGATATCGGCGACCCAGCGGACATCCACTACCTGGCTGCCTGGCAGGCGCCGGACGATCTCGACGTCCTGCTGCCCAATCTGCAGGTGTTGTTTGCGTTATCAGCGGGGGTCGATCAACTGGACCTTGGACGCTTGCCAGTGAACCTGCCCGTGGTGCGGTTGCTGGACCCGGGCATCACCCAGGGCATGTGTGAATATGCCAGTTTTGCCGTGCTCGGCCTTCACCGGGACATGCTGCGCTATCGGCAACAACAGGTTGAACAGCGC
Source organism: Pseudomonas sp. ASL3 (assembly GCF_056680425.1). Taxonomy (NCBI): domain Bacteria; kingdom Pseudomonadati; phylum Pseudomonadota; class Gammaproteobacteria; order Pseudomonadales; family Pseudomonadaceae; genus Pseudomonas; species Pseudomonas sp. ASL3. Next base: position 4,133,002 of record NZ_CM155281.1, read on the forward strand.
TGGCAGGCGCACCCGTTGCTCCCCGCGCAAAAACGCCGGGTCGGTGTCATGGGCCTGGGTTTGCAGGCGCAGCAGATACTCGCCACCTTGCAGACGTTCGGCTTCGCAATGTCCGGCTGGGCCCGCAGCGAACATCGAATCGCCGGCGTGGAGTGCTTTGCCGGCACCGGGCAACTTCCAGCCTTCCTTAGCCAGTGCGACATTCTGCTGTGTGTCTTGCCACTGACCGAGCAGACCCAAGGCATTCTCGACCGGCAGTTGTTCCAGCACCTGCCCCACGGCGCGGCGCTGATCAACATGGGACGTGGCGGGCATCTGGTGGAGAGTGACTTGCTCGACGCGCTGGTCAGTGGGCAAATCAGCGCGGCGGTGCTCGATGTACTGCAACAAGAACCTGCCGCGCCAGACCATCCTTTCTGGCAACACCCGCAGATTCTGCTGACCCCGCATATCGCGGCGATGACCCAACCAGACAGTGCGTTTGGGGGGTTGCTGGAGAACATCCGTCGGCATGAGCATGGTGAAACCATGATCGGGCAGATTGACCGAGAGCAGGGCTATTGATCGGAATTGCGACCGCTACGCGCTCGATCGCAGCCTGCGACAGCTCCTACTCCGACCGTGTCACCCAAGGAGCTGCCGAAGGCTGCGATGAGGTCGACGCAGTCCCCCTAAAAGTTCAAAGCGCCTCGGCGATCGCCTTGCCGACTTCCTGAGTCGAGCCCTGGCCGCCCAGATCGGGCGTGGTCGGGCCGTGTGCGATGACGTTCTCGATGGCCTTGAGAATCCCGTCATGGGCTGCGCGGTAGCGCTCATCGCCATTGCCGAGAAAGTCCAGCATCAAGGCCCCGGACCAGATCATGGCAATCGGGTTGGCGATGTTGCGACCGTAGATATCCGGCGCCGAACCATGCACCGGCTCGAACAGCGAGGGGAAGCGACGTTCCGGGTCAAGGTTGGCCGAGGGGGCGATGCCGATCGTGCCAGCGCAGGCCGGTCCCAGATCGGAAAGAATATCGCCGAACAGGTTCGACGCCACCACCACATCGAACCGGTCCGGTTGCAGCACGAAGCGCGCACAGAGAATGTCGATGTGCTGCTTGTCCCAGGTGATGTCCGGGTACTGCTCGGCCATCAACGCCGTGCGCTCATCCCAGTACGGCATGCTGATGGATATGCCATTGGACTTGGTCGCCGCGGTCAAGCGCTTGCGCGGCCGGGTCTGGGCCAGTTCGAAGGCGTACTTGAGAATCCGGTCCACCCCACGCCGGGTAAAGACCGATTCTTGCAACACGAACTCATGCTCGGTGCCTTCGAACATCTTGCCACCCACCGAGGAATACTCACCCTCGGTGTTTTCGCGGATCACCACGAAATCGATATCCCCGGGCTTGCGTCCAGCCAGGGGGCATGGCACCCCCGGAAACAGCCGCACCGGGCGGATATTCACATACTGGTCGAAGTCGCGGCGGAACTTGAGCAGCGAGCCCCACAGGGAAATATGATCCGGCACCTTGTCCGGCCAACCCACTGCACCGAAGTAGATAGCATCGAAGCCTTTCAGTTGCTCGAACCAGTCAGCGGGCATCATCTGCCCGTGTTCCAGGTAGTAATCACAGTGGGCCCAATCGAGGATCTCGATGCTTAGATCCAGTCCCCACTTCTGCGCCGCCTGCTCCAGCACTCGTAGGCCTTCGGGCAATACTTCCTTGCCGATACCATCGCCGGCAATCGCAGCGATTCTGAATGTTTTGCTCATGGGGCATGCCTCCTCAATGTCTGTTCAAGCAGTAGCCGGGTTACAGCCCGCCGATATGGAAAGCCTTGACCTCAAGGTATTCATCCAGCCCGTACTTGGAGCCTTCACGGCCCAGGCCCGACTGTTTGATGCCGCCGAACGGCGCGACTTCCATGGAAATGATCCCGGTATTGAGGCCGACCATGCCGAACTCCAGGGCCTCACCGAACCGCCATGAGCGGCGCAGATCCTGGGTGAAATAGTAGGCACCCAGGCCATAGGGCGTGGCATTGGCCAAGGCCAGTGCCTGTGCTTCATCAGTAAAGCGCATCAGCGGTGCCACCGGGCCGAAGGTTTCTTCGTTGGCCAGCAGCATGCCGGCGTGGGTCTCGCCAAGGACCGTCGGCTGGACGAACTGGCTGTCGCCTTCGGGAACACCGCCACACAGTAAACGGGCACCCTGGCTCAGGGCATCGTCGATATGCCGGGCGACTTTGCTGACCGCCGCCGAATTGATCAGCGGGCCGATGGTCACGTCGGCGTCCAGGCCATTGCCGACCTTGAGCTTGCCCACTTCTTCCACCAGCCGCTGGGCAAAGCGCTCGTAGATGCCGTCCTGAACCAAAATACGGTTGGCGCAGACACAGGTCTGTCCGGCGTTGCGAAACTTGCTGAGCATGATCCCGGCCACCGCCTGCTCCAGGTCGGCATCGTCAAACACGATAAACGGTGCGTTACCGCCCAGTTCAAGGCTGAGGCGCTTGATATGTTCGGCACTCTGGCGCATCAGCAGCCTTCCGACGGCGGTCGAGCCGGTGAAGGAAATCTTGCGCACCGTCGGGTTGCTGGTCAGCTCTTCGCCGATCCCGGCCGGCATACCGGTCAGGACGTTGAACACCCCAGCGGGGATTCCGACCCGCTCGGCCAACACCGCCAGCGCGAGGGCCGACAGCGGCGTCAGGTCCGAGGGTTTGACAATGATCGGGCAGCCGGCCGCCAGGGCCGGAGCGCATTTGCGGGTGATCATCGCGTTGGGAAAGTTCCACGGGGTGATGGCTGCGCAGACCCCGACCGGTTGCTTGAGGGTCAGCAAACGGCGGTCGCCGCTGGGGGCCGGCATGGTTTCGCCATACACCCGACGGGCTTCTTCGGCGAACCATTTGACGAACCCGGCGCCATAGCGAATTTCGCCCTTGGCTTCACTCAGCGGTTTGCCCTGCTCGCAGGTCATGATCAAGGCCAGGTCGTCGAGGTTATCGAGCATGGCCTGATACCAGCGCTCCAGCAGCGCCGCGCGCTCGGCAGCGGGACGTGCCCGCCAGGCCGGCCAAGCCCGCTCGGCCGCCTCAATGGCACGTCGGGTTTCCGCGCCTTGCATGGCCGGAACCCGGGCCAGGCATTCACCGCTGGCCGGGTCGATAACCTCCAGGGTCGCTGCGTTATCGGCGGCGATCCACTGCCCGTCGACATAGGCAAGCTCTGCCAGCAGGCTAGGGTCTTTCAAACGATTCTTGAGCATGGTCGAGTCCTGATCCGAGACAACTGCCAGTCTAAGCAGCTGCCGCAGGCGAGGATGCTGAAAGCGCCAAACCAGCAGCGGGGGATGCTGAAAATCACCCTGCGACGGCAGGCTCTACTGGTTAGCCACCGCCCCCTGTAGCAAACACGGTGTTGGGTTCCCCTTGAATTCGCTCCCAGCGGATCTGTGTCGAACACAAATCCTTGTAGGAGCTGCCGAAGGCTGCGATCACCCCGGGGTCGCGTCCGACGGAACCGGTCGTAGATGCAGATATTTTTGAAGGCCGTTCCGGCCTTATCGCAGCCTTCGGCAGCTCCTACATGGGTTCGGCGTATTGCCTGGGAACATAGAATCTCCCACAGAGGGCTCGGCCAATCACCTATTGCTCCTACACCCGTTTCAATGACCCCAACAGCCCTTCAAGAAACCGCTGCCCGGCGACCATCTGGCTGATCTCGATAAATTCGTCAGGCTTGTGCGCCTGCTCGATGGAGCCCGGCCCGCAGACCACTACAGGAACATCCAGTCGCTGGGTGAACAAGCCGCCTTCGGTGCCGAAGGACACTTTGGCGTAGCCGGTGTCCGGGGCGGCGAAGTTCTTGAGCAGGCGTACGGCTTCGACGCTGGGGTGAGTTTCAAGGCCGGGGTAGACGTTCAGGGTTTCAATCTCAATGGCCGCGACGCTGGACAAACGCTTGGCCTCGCGCACGATGACCTCTGCACGCTCGCGCATCTGCTCCAGAAACTGATCCAGATCGTCAGCCGGCAGGTTGCGCACTTCGAAATCCAGGGTGCACAGGTTCGGCACGATGTTCAGCGCCTTGCCGCCATCGATACGCCCGACATGCACAGTGCTATAGGGAATGTCGTAGTCCGCATCCTGAGCGCCCTGTTCTTTCAAGTGCTGCTGGCTCTGACGCAGTGCGGCGATGAAGTCGCAGGCCACGTGGATAGCGTTGACCGCCAGCGGTGCCAGGGAGGAATGGGCTTCCTGACCACGACAATAGGTGCGGTAAGAGCCCTTGCCCTTGTGCCCGAGGACGAACTGCATCTGTGTCGGCTCGCCGATCAGACACAAGAACGGCCGCAACGGCGCCAGGTGCAACACGTCGAGCAAACGTCGCACCCCGACGCAACCGGTCTCTTCATCATGGGACAACGCCAGTTGCAGCGGCCGGCTCAACGGGCCATCGGCAGCGTCAAGCATGGCGTCGATGGCCAGCGCGATAAAGCCTTTCATGTCGCAACTGCCACGACCATAGATGCGCCCATCCTGCACCGTCGCCTGGAACGCCGGAACGCTCCAGGCCTGACCGGCCGCGGGCACCACGTCGGTGTGCCCGGACAGCAGAATCCCTGGCAGTTCACGAGGGCCGGTGCTGGCGAACAGATTGGCCTTACGCCCGCTCTCGTCCTTGACGATCAATGACTCAATACCCTTGCTCAGCAGCAGCTCGCGCACGTACTCGATCAATGCCAGATTCGACTCCGAAGAGACGGTGTCAAAGGCGATCAGTCGCTTGAGAATCTCTAGTACACGGGGTTTCATGAAGCTTTGCTCCGTTGCTCGGATGAAGTGGCGAACCTGCGGATGCTGAACGGTTCAATGGCGGTGCTGGTACTGCCGGTACTGATCAGTTCGGCCATCACATCCCCCACGCCCGGGCCCAGCTGGAAGCCGTGACCGCAGAAACCGAAGGCGTAGAACAGGCCATCGACCGTGCCGCTAGGGCCCATGATCGGCAGAGAGTCAGGAAGGTAACCTTCGATACCGCTCCAGACCCGGATGATGTTCAAGTTACCGACGCCGGGCAGCAAGCGACGCATCTGCTGCATCTGGTTGAGGATGCTGCGCGGCTCGACCTGGGCCCGGCGCGTGGTCATGTCCGGTTTGCTGCGATAGCCGCCACCAATGACGATGTTGCCGCGCGGGATCTGACGAAAATAGATCACCTCTTCGGGAATCTTGGTGTACACGCCGATCACCGTCGGCAAGGCGTAGGGCACCGGTTCGGTCACGGCCATCTGCGGGCCGTGGGTGTCCAGCGGCACCGGTTCGCCGAACTGCGCCGAGAGTTTCTGGCCCCAGGCGCCGGCGGTTATCAGCAAACGCTCGGCGTTGAATTGGCGACCATCGGTGGTGGTCACTGCAAACGCGCCACCGACCTTCTGCACCTCGGCCACTTCGGTCTGCTCTTCGATTCGAGCCCCGGCGCGGCGCGCGGCACGGGCAAATGCCGGTGCCGCGAGACGCGGATTGGCATGTCCATCGTGAGGCGCGTAGGAGCCGCCTTTGACGTCCGGGCCGAGAAACGGAAAGCGCTTGTGCAATGCCTGGCCGCGATAGATCTGCAAGTCCAGTTGCCGGGCTTCGGGAGCAGCGGCGTAGGCCTCCAGCTCGGCGATTTCATCCTCGCGGTAACACACGCGCATATGCCCGCTGGCAATAAATTCAAGGTCGTCATCGATCAATTCCGGCAGGCGTTTCCATAGCCCCCAGGAGCGATTGGCCAATTCCAGCTGCCCCAGGAAACGCCCCTGGCGCCGTACATTGCCGAAGTTCACGCCGCTGGCGTACTGACCGATCTGGTCGCGCTCAAGCAGGATCACCGACTGCCCGCGCTGGCGCAGGAAAAACGCCGCCGCCGAGCCCATCAGGCCGCCGCCGACAATCAATACATCGGCTTTTTCCGGGGTCATGGCGACACCTCCTCAGTGAGCATCGAAAGTGGCTTGACTGGCGCCTGGCCGCGTTGCCGACCAACCTGTTGCACGCTGACGCCAGCGGCGGCAGCAATCACCTCGGCCCCGGCCTGGGAGCAATAGCGGCCCTGGCAGCGGCCCATGCCGACCCGGCTGAACGCCTTGGCACGATTGACTTCGCAAGCGCCCTTCTCACTGACGGTGCGGCGCAACTCCCCGGCGCTGATCATTTCACAGCGGCAGACAATCGCCTCGTCCGGCAACGCTTTGGCTTGGGCAGATGGCCAGGGAAAGGCCTGGGCCAGGCCGAGGCGAAACTGATCCATCACTGCCAAGGCACGACGCTGCTCGGCGTACAGCCCGGCATCCACTGGCTGTTGCAGGTCCTGTAACAGCGCCAGCGCGGCCAGGCGCCCGGCATGTTCCGCCGCGTCGGCCCCACGAATTTTCGAACCGTCACCAGCGGCATACACACCGCTGACCGACGTCCGGCCCTCTTCATCGGTCTCCAGCAACCACTGGCTCGACGCCTCATCGAAGCGCAAGCGACAACCCGCCAGATCCGCCAATTGGGTTTCCGGGCGCAAGTGATAACCCAAGGCAAGTGCATCGCATTCGACCTGCAAGGTGTCTCCTCGGGCCGTGCGCACGCGCACGCCACTGACGCCGCTGGCCGGATCCCCCAGCACTTGCAAGGGTTCGATCCCAAGGTGTACCGGGATCTTCGCGCGGTAGAGTTGCGCCAATAATTTCACCCCGGTAAACAGCAAACCGGGCCGGGCGAGCAATTTTGGCAAGGCGCCAATCCGCTTGCTGAGCGGCGAGGTGTCGAGCACCGCTGCCACCTGGGCACCGGCCTTGAGGTACTGGCTGGCCACTAGGTACAACAGCGGCCCGCTGCCCATGAACACCACGTTATGACCGATGGACACCGACTGCGCCTTAAGCGCGATCTGCGCCCCGCCCAAACTGTAAGTACCTGCCAACTGCCAACCCTCAATCGGCATCAAGCGGTCGGTGGCACCCGTGCAGAGGATCAGCGCGTCGTAATCCACCGTCGAGTGTTTCCCCTGACTGACGCAGCACAGCTGCCCCGGCGTCAGGTTCCACACCAGGGTGTCCGGACGGTAATCGATCTGCCCGCGCAGGCGATCGAAGCTCTGGTGCAGGGCCTTGGCCCTTCCGGCTTCGGTGCCGTAAAGAGTGGCGTAATCGCGGGTAAAACCTTCAGGTTGGCGACGATAGATCTGCCCGCCATCGCGTCGGTTTTCGTCGATCAGAATCGGTTTAATGCCCGCAGCCAGCAGGGTTTCGGCGCAACGGACGCCGGCAGGCCCGGCGCCAACGATAACTATCCGTGCAGTGGCCATATCGCCTCCGGTTGTGTGGTGACGATATCCAGGCCTTCGCGGACCTCGTTGGAGCAAGCACGCAAGCGCTCGCCATTGCGCGTCCAGACCCAGCAGTCCTGGCAGGCCCCCATCAGGCAGAAGCCAGCACGCCGCCCCGAGTCGAATTCCGATTGGCGTAACGCCGTGCCCTGGGTCAACAAGGCGACCATCAGCGTATCGCCCTGCAACGCCTCGATGGGTGCACCGTCGACTGTCAGGCTGACGGTCGCCCGGTCGCGTTCACCCAACCTTACGAAACGCCCCTTCATGCATAGGCTCCCATGGTCATGCCGTTTAAATTCTGCTGAGTCAGTAGCAGCTCGGCGCTGTCGTGATGGCAGAGGATTTCACTGCCGCCGACGATGTTCCGACGGTTCGGCGCGGTGCGATTGCAGAGCCCGTCGACGCGCATCGGGCAGCGATTGAGAAAGGTGCAGAGCTCCGGCACATTGGCCGACGCGCCGATCGGCGGCAGCTTGCCGCAGGTCGTGCCGCAGCTTTCCAGCCAGCCTTGGCGCAGTTCCGGCACCGAGTGGATCAGCAGGTCGGTGTAGGGATGAAACGGCGCCTGGACGAACGACTCGCGGCTGCCGGCCTCCACCTTGTGGCCGCTGTACATCACCACAATGTCATCGCACAGGGCTCGCACCGTTGAAATGTCGTGGCTGATAAACAGGTATGAGACCCCTAGCTCCCGACGCAGATCGCCCAGCAGTTCGAGAATCGCCGCGCCGACCACGGTATCCAGCGCCGAGGTGACCTCGTCGCAGAGAATCAGGTCCGGTTTGGCCGCCAGTGCCCGGGCCAGGTTGATCCGCTGTTTCTGCCCGCCGGAGAGTTCGTTGGGGCGTCGTTCGGCCATGCTCCGTGGCAGGCGCACCAGGTCCAGCAGTTCATCGATACGCTGGCGTAATGCGGCGCCCTTGAGGCCGTGGTACATCTTCAACGGCCGGCTGAGAATGGCACTGACGCTGTGCATCGGATTGAGCGCGGTGTCGGCATTCTGGAAAACCATCTGGATTCGCCGAAACTGCTCGTCAGTGCGCTCGGACAACTTGCCACCCAAGGGTTTGCCGTCAAAGGTCAGGCTGCCCAACGCCGGGTCCAACAGACCGGCGACCACCCGCGCCAGGGTCGACTTGCCGGAACCCGACTCGCCGATCACACCAATCGCCTGGCCACGGCGTACGGTCAGGTCGATGTCTTCCAGGACGCGGATCATCGGCATCCCTTGCAGGTTTTTTTTGCCATAGCCGGCGGTCAAGCCCTTGATGGTCAGCAGCGGTTCCTCTGCGGCCACCTCGCTGGGCGGGCGCATCGTCGCATCCGGCCGCGCCGCCGACAGCAGACTCCGGGTGTACTCATGGCTCGGGCCCTTGAGCAACGGCGCGGTGGCGCTCTGTTCAAGTATCTGCCCGCCGTTAAGCACCACGATCTGATCGGCCATCTGCGCCACAACCGCCAGGTCATGGGACACGTAAACAGCAGTCGCCCCGCGTTCGCGGACCACCCGCTTGAACGCCCGCAGCACATCGATCTGGGTCGTCACATCGAGGGCCGTGGTCGGCTCATCAAGCACCACCAGCAACGGATCGCTGATCAGCGCCATGGCCGCCATGACCCGTTGCAGTTGTCCGCCGGACACTTGGTGGGGATAGCGTTGACCAATGTGTTCGGGGTCCGGCAGGGACAAATCACGGAACAGCTCGACCGCCTTGGCCTCAAGCGTGGCCCGACTGCCCAGGCCATGAATCAATGCGCCCTCCACCACTTGATCGAGGAGTTTTTTCGCCGGGTTGAACGCCGCCGCTGCGCTTTGCGCGATATAGGACACCCGGTTGCCGCGCAGCCCCTGTAACTGGCTTTCGCTCAACCCGAGCATGTCGTGTTCGCCGACCTGCACCGATCCGCCGGCCAATCGGCAACCCCGCCGGGCATAGCCCAGCAGCGCGAGCGCGATGGTGGTTTTGCCAGAGCCGGACTCACCGATCAGCGCCAGTACTTCACCCTTCTCCAGGGAAAAGCTCACACCCTTGACGATTTCCACCTCGCCGCGCTCACCGCAGGCGACCACCCGCAGGTCTTGAACTCGAATCAACTCACTCATCTCAATGACCTCCTGCACGTCGATTGCGCCGCGACGAAAGGCTGTCGATCAGCAGGTTCACGCCAATGGTCAAGGTGCCAATGGCCAACGCCGGAATCACGATGGCCGGTGCGCCCTGACTGAGGCCGCCGATATTTTCCCGCACCAGTGAGCCGAGGTCGGCGTCCGGTGGTTGCACCCCCAGACCGAGGAAGCTCATGCCGCTGAGCAGCAGCACGATGAAAACAAACCGCAGGCCCATATCGGCCATGACCGGGTTGAGCATGTTTGGCAGAATTTCCACGGCGGCAATGTATAGCCTGCGCTCACCCCGGGTGCGTGCTACCTGCACGTACTCCAGGGCTTCGATATTGACCGCCAGGCTGCGCGCAATGCGAAAGGCACCGGGGGCGAAACTCAAGACTGCGGTGCTGATCAGCAACACCACCGAGGAGCCGAACGCCGAGACCATGATCAGCGCCAGCATCTTGCTCGGGATCGAGATAAAGGCGTCCATGAAGCGGCTGATCAGTTCATCAAGCCAACGCGGCGAGACCACCGATAGCAATGCGCAGGCGGTGCCCAGGCCGCTGGCCAGCACCGCCGAAATCAACGCCAGGCCGACGGTGAAACGCGCCCCGACGAGGATTCGGCTGAGCATGTCGCGGCCCAGATAGTCGGTGCCAAACGGAAAGGCCGCGCCGAGGCTGTCGAAGACATTGTCGGAGATCACTTCGCCCACCGGGTGCGGTGCCAGCCATGGCCCGAAGACCGCGATCAATAACCAGAAAAGGCAGGCCGCCGCGCCCAACAAGCCGAGCCAGGACAGTCCGCGACGGGCCTTGCGCGGGGCCGGATCGCTTGCTCCTCGAGTCGATTTGGCAATGAGGTTGTTCATTGGTTTCTCAGCCTCGGATTGGAAAGAATCGCACACAGGTCAGCGATCAACACCAACCCCAGATAGGCCGTACAAAAGAGCATGGTGCAGGCCTGGACCAGCGCCATATCGCGATTGGTCACGGCATCGACCATCAGGCTGGCGATACCGGGATAGTTGAAGATCGTCTCGACAATCACCACCCCGCCCAGCAGGTAGGACAGGCTCAGTGCCACGGCATTGGCAATCGGGCCGATGGCGTTGGGCAAGGCATGGCTCAGTACAATCCGTACAGGACCCACGCCCTTGAGCCGGGCCATTTCCACGTAAGGGCTGTCGAGTTGATCGATCACCGCCGCCCGGGTCATGCGTGCCATCTGCGCGACAATCACGCAGCACAGGGTCATGACCGGCAAGGCGTAGGTGCGGATGAATTGCAGCGGCGAACTGATATCGCTGGCGTAGGACAACGCCGACAACCAGCCCAGATTGACCGCGAAGATCAGCACCGCCAGGGTCGCCACCAGAAACTCCGGCACCGCTACCAGCGCCAGGGTGGTGAAGCTGAGGATACTGTCCAGCCTCCCGCCCCGGCCCATGGCCGAGCCGATGCCCAGGGTCAACGCCACGGGCACCGAGACCAGCGTTGTGACAGCCGCCAGCATCAGGGTGTTAGGCACCCGTCCGGCCATCAGTTCGCTGACGGGCATGGCGTTGGACACTGACTGCCCAAGGTTGCCGCTGAGCAGATTTATCAACCAATGCAGGTAACGCACCACACCCGGCTGATCCAGACCTAATTGCAGACGCAATGCCGCCACCTGTTCCGGCGTGGCGAATTGCCCCAAGGCCTGTTGCGCCGCATCTCCGGGCAGCACCGCCGTAATGGCGAAGACCACCATGGACACGATCAACAAGGTCACGACCGCAGCGCCCAGGCGCTGACCGATCAGCCACAGTGTGTTGCTATTCATAGCCCTACTCCCGCAAGAACCCACACCAGCCCATCAAGCGTCCAGCCAAACCTGCTCGGCGAACATGTAACCCATGAAACTGCCCAGCGGGTTACTGCCATAGCCTTTGACACGCTGGTCAACGCCATCGATGTTGCTGATGAACACCGGGATGCCGATCCCGCAGTGATCGTGCACCAGGGTCTGCATGTCGGCGTACATTTTGCTGCGCTTGGCGTCGTCGGTTTCGCCTCGGGCCAGCATCAACAACTGGTCGAACTGATCGTTTTTCCAGCCCGACTCGTTCCACGGCGCAGTCGATTGGAAGAACTGCGAGAAGATCACGTCGGCATTCGGCCGTGGGTTGATGTTGCCGAAGCTCAACGGGTGCTTCATCCAGTGGTTGGACCAGTAACCGTCGCTAGGCAGACGGTTGACGTCCAGCTTCAGCCCGGCCTGTTTTGCCGACTGCTGCAGCAGCACGGCGATGTCCACCGAGCCGGTTGCGGCCGGCGACGCCGCCACTGACAGGGTGACGTTGTCCAGACCGGCTTTCTTCAACAGGAAACGCGCCTTCTCCGGGTCGTAGACCGTCTGCGGCAGGTCGGCGTTGTAGTAGCGCGAACCGGGGGCAATCGGATGGTCGTTACCGACCACCGCATAGCCACGAAACACTGCGGATTTGATCTGCTCGCGGTCCATCAAGTGCTTGAGCGCCTGGGTGAATTCCGGGCTTTGTCCAGGCATCTGTTCCTGACGAATGATCAGGTCAGTGTAATTGCCCGACGGCGCATCCACGACCCGGTGCTTGGCGCTGGCCTTGATTCGGGTGGTCGAACGCGGGTTGACCTCGTTGATCATGTGCACGTCGCCCGACAACAGCGCATTGATCCGTGACGGTTCGTCGGCAATCGCAATGAATTCGATCTCGTCCAGGTACGGCAGGCCGGGTTTCCAGTAACCAGTGTTGCGCACCGCAATCGAACGCACGCCCGGCTTGAACTCCTTGACCTTGAACGGCCCGGTGCCGACGCCCAGGTTGAAATCGGTGGTGCCCTCGGGAACGATCAACAAGTGAGAAACGGCCAGGATCGACGGCAATTCGGCGTTTGGCGCGCTCAGGCGGATCTGCACTTCGTTGGGGCCGGTGGCCTTGATCTCGGCGAACTGTTCCATCAGCGGCATGACCTTGGAACCAGTGACCGGGTCCTTGTGCCGCGACAGGGAGAACACCACATCGGCCGCGCTCAAGGTCTTGCCGTTGTGGAACGTCACGTCTTTGCGCAGGGTGATGATCCACAGCGTGGCGTCGGTATTGTCGATGCGCTCGGCCAGCTCCAGTTGCGGCACCAGGTGGCTGTCGAAACGGGTCAGGCCGTTATAAAACATGTAATGGCGCGCATAGTCGGTGGACAACGCGCCCTTGGCCGGGTCAAGGGTATCGGCGGTGGAACTGGACACGCCGGCGACCCGGATACGACCGCCCGGCTTACCTTTGCCGGGGCTTGCAGCCTCGTCGGCGAAGAGTTTGCCGGCCGCGCCGAAAAGGTTACCGGCCCCGGTGGCGACCACCCCGGCAACACCCAGCATGCGCAGTGCATTACGTCGCGACATGCCGCGATTGAGTCCTTCGAATACGCGCAGGCTTTCTTCACCTGTGATCAGCTGGGGTTCGACCTTGTTGTCAGTCATATCAGTTCTACCTGTCGATAATAAGAAGGTTCGTGTCCGGTCTCACCAATACGTTCCAATTTTGACGAGTGGCTGTTGTTGTCAGGCAAGGCGCCGCGACGAGTCATAGCTGGCTATGGCGAGGAGCGGCAACGCAGCATGGCGACAACAGACGCCGTCAAAATGGAACAGTTATTGGTGAGACCGGACACTCAGTGCTCGCGGTTGTCCGGAGCGTCCTGGAAACACAAACGACGGTGAAGCAACAACGTGAACTCAGTGCAAATGGTCCTGGAGTCGGTAATAGGCCCCCACCAGCGGCAAAAACCACGGTTTGCCAAAATGTCCGGGTATCGCCGGCCAGTTCAATTCGCGCCACGGATTGGCCTCGGCGTTGCCATCCATGACCTCGGCCATGGCCTGGCCCATATGCACTGACATCTGCACCCCATGGCCGCTGTAGCCCATGGAGTGGTAAATCCCTTCATGCTCTCCTGCACGCGGCAGCCGGTCAGACGTCATGTCCACCAACCCACCCCAGCAGTAATCGATCTTCACGTGGGCCAACTGCGGGAACATCTGCACCATCGCCGCCTGCAGCACCTTGCCGCTCTTGGCATCGGAGCTGCGGTTGGACATGGCAAAGCGCGCACGCCCGCCGAACAGCAGACGGTTATCCGGGGTCAGGCGGAAGTAGTTACCGATCATGCGGCTGGTGACATAAGAACGTCGGGCCGGCAGCAATTGATTGATCAGGGCCTGGGGCAGCACTTCGGTGACCACCACGAAACTGCCGACCGGCACGATCCGCCGCCGATACCAACCCAACCCACCGTGCTGACAGGCACCGGTTGCCAGCAGAATCTGCCTGGCTTGCAACGAGCCTTTGGCGGTGTTGACCTGATAGCCGTTGGCGTTGGCTTTCCAATCCGTCACCGGCGTCTCCTGATAAATCAGTGCCCCGTGCCGGGCGGCCGCTTCTGCCAACCCGACGCCGAAACGTCCGACATGCATTTGCACACCGTTGCGCTGCAACAAGCCTCCGTGGAATTGGGCTGAGTCGACTTCGGCGCGAGTTTCTTCGGCGGACAGCAACTCGACATCGGCATCGACTTCCCGGCGAATCAATTCGCAGGTCAGCGCCAGCCCTTCGTAATGCAGAGGCTTGGCCGCCAGCTTGAGCTTGCCGTTGCGCTGGAGGTCACAGGCGATCTGCTCCTGCTCCACCAGCGAGACCACGCTCTGCACGGCGCGCTCGTAGGCCAGGTAATAAGCACGCGCCTGCTCGGCACCAAGGCTGGCACTAAGAGCCGCATAGTCCTGGGCAACGCCGGTGTTGCACTGGCCGCCGTTGCGACCCGAGGCTTCTCCGATCACCCGACCGGCTTCCAGCACCACCACACTGGCGCCCTTCAAGGCCAGCGCACGGGCCGCCGACAGACCGGTGAAACCGCCACCGACGATGGCCACATCCACCTGATCTGGCAGCGCACCGCTCTGCGCTCCGGTGAACGCCGGAGCGGTATCGAGCCAGTAGGACTCACTGTGCATGTCTAACCCCTTATGCCTTGAAGAGTGCCCGTTGTGACTCAGAGACCGACCAACGCGGCTAACCCGCCTATATCCGGGATCTGCTGGTAGCCATAGAAGGCGTTGGCCGGCTGCTCGTGACCTCGGGCGACGAAGGCCTTGTTCTTGATCTTCATGTCATGGGCGGGGAACAGGTCATAACGGAAGCTCGAAGACACATGCAAGATGTCGTCCGGGCCGCAGCCGAGGTTATCGAGCATGTACTCGAAAGCCGCCAGGCGAGGCTTGTAGGCTTGTGCCTGTTGGGCGGTGAACACTTTATGGAACGGCGCGCCGAGCTTGTCGACGTTGGACATGATTTGGTCGTCGCTGGCGTTGGAGAAAATCACCAGCGGGATTTTGTCGGCAATTTTCGACAGGCCGGCGGGCACATCGGCATGTGGGCCCCAGGTCGGCACAGCGTCATAGTAGAGCTGGCCTTCGTCGCGGTACTCGACACCCCAACGCTTGCAGGTCCGCGCCAGTGCGGTCTTGAGGATCTCGTCATAAGGCATCCAGTCGCCCATCACTTGGTCCAGACGATAGGCGGAGAAATCCATGACGAACTGATCCATCTGCCCGGGAGCAACGCGATCGGCGAATAGCTCGCGTGTCATCGTCCCCATGTGGAAGTTGGTCAGCGTACCGTAGCAGTCGAACGTAATGAATTTGGGTCGAAGAAAGCTCATTGAGTGCGGTCCTGAAAGTTCGTTGAGGTCATGGCGTGACGAGCATTCGCTCCGTTCCGGGAGCCGTGATACAACGCTGCACCACACCGTCATTACAACACCGTGAAATCAGCAGATGGCGTTAAAAGCGCGGGCTGCTTGATACAAACCACCGTTTTGCAGGCCAGCCTCAGCAGAGGCTGCGGGGCGCTCCAGGCTTGGGCAACCCCCGTATTCGTGCGCTTTTATGGTCCCTTATAGCCCTATAAGGCTCAAGCGCGCGCCTTGGTGCCGCAGAACCTGCGCCGGGCGTAACGAAAACGGGCGCTTCCCTGAGGAAGCGCCCGTTTTTTTCGGCGCGGGAACTGCTGCGCGGTCTGACGTACACCGCAATTCCGTGGGAGATTCCGCGCTGTCGCGCAGCAAATACGGTCCCGCTTCTGCCCGGAGGGCGTAGGAGCTGACTTGTCTGCGAAGGCCATGCGGCGAGGTATGTCTGACACACCGCGCTGGATGGTCTTCGCAGACAAGTCAGCTCCTACAGACTGTAGAAACCCACCCTTATATTTCAATCAGTTACATCTTGTTTGACTCCCACAGAATCGCCTACATGCCCGCGATATCGATCAATACACTCTTGAACCGCAAGTTGGCTTCGAACGCTTCGCGGCCCAGGTCCTTGCCGATACCTGAGCGTTTATAGCCCCCGGTCGGAAGGATGTAGTCGTTACTGCGACCGTAGCGGTTGACCCACACCGTGCCGGCTTCCAGGCGTCGTATCAGGCGCAGGGCGCGGTTGATGTCGGCGGTGTGTACGCCTGCGGCCAGGCCGTAGGTGGCGTGCTCGGCCAGGCTCAGCGCCTGCTCTTCATCATCGAATGCCTGAACGGTCAGCACCGGGCCGAATATCTCTTCACAAACCGCCGGGTTCTGGTTGTCCAGTCCGCCCAGCAAGGTCGGTTGGTAATAGGCACCGCCCAAGCCTTCAAACAAGCCGCCACCGGTCAATACTTCGGCACCGGCCTGGCGCGAGCGCTGGACAATGCCGTCGATGCGGCTGGCTTGCAGGCGGGAAATGATCGGCGACAAGGTGCTCTCGGACGACCAGGTCGGGCCAGGGCGCAGTTCCTGGAAAAAGGCCTGCAGATGCGCGACAAAAGGTTCCATGATCGAGCGCTGGATAATCAGCCGTGAACCCGACACGCAGACCTGCCCGGCATTGCCGGTGATGGCCAGAGCCACGGTACGAGCGGTCTGCGCCAAATCAGGGACATCGGCGAACACCAACTGCGGGCTCTTGCCGCCAAGCTCCAGGGTGACCGGCTTCGGGCCGACCAAGGCGCAGGTGGACATGATGCTCGAACCCGTGGCAGTGGATCCGGTAAAGGTCACCTTGGCGACGCGCGGATGGCGGCACAAGGCATCGCCGGTGACGCGGCCATCGCCCTGGACCACGTTGAAGATCCCCGCAGGAATCCCCGCTTGCAGCGCCAGCTCGGCAAAGCGCAGGCTGGAAAACGGCGTCAACTCCGAGGGTTTGAGGACCACGGCATTTCCTGCTGCCAACGCTGGAGCCACTTTCCAGGAGGCCATGCTCAGGGGGAAATTCCATGGAGCGATGGCCGCGATGACGCCGTAGGGCTCAGCGATCTGCATGCCCAAACGATCGGTCTGGGTCGCCGCGACCTGGCCGCCATGCTTGTCCGCCAACTCGGCAAAGAAGCGAATGCCTTCGGCCACATACGGGATGTCCCAGGCCAGCACATCTTTGTGCGGACGGGTCGAGCCCACGGCTTCCAGCGGTGCCAGGATCGCCCCATCCGCCTCGATCAGATCAGCCCAGCGGCGCATCACCCGAGCCCGCTCGCGTGGTGGGCGGCTGGCCCAGTCGCTACGGGTAAATGCCTGCCAGGCGTTGCTGACCACCTCATCCACCAGCTCCGCATCGGCGATCGGCAATTGGGCATAGACCTGGCCATCCGACGGCCGCGAAACCTCGATCCCCGGCTGAGCATCGCGATATTTCCCGGCAATGAAATGAGCGCTGCGCACAGCGACAAGACGAGGATCAAAGCTATCCATGGAGCACTCCAGAAAGGTGGCAAGGGCTTGTTCAGCGAGTGACGAGCCAGGCCTCCATCCTAGAAAAAAACCCCAAGCATTTGCTGCCGACCTTATGGCTCATTTAAGTAGTAAGTGTGGTCTGTCAGCTCGTCGCTCACGGAATCTGCCGAATCATCTGCAGCCTCTTGTCACACCTCGGCGCAGATGGGATACAGGCACCATCGCCGGGGAAAACCTGGCGATAGCGCTCACCCATCAACGGAGACTCTCCATGCCCGTCTCGCAACGTCCTGCTTATCTCTATCGCCCCATGACTGCTACTGATGTCGCAGCGGCCCATGCCTTGTCCGTCCAGTTGAAATGGCCACATCGCCTGGAGGACTGGGCCATGTTGCAGCGCATCAGTGAGGGTTTCGTCGTGGAGGATGAAGGCCGTTTGATCGGCACCGCGTTCGCCTGTCCGCAGGGCAATTACGCCACCATCGGCCTGGTGATTGTCAGCGACGACTATCAGGGCCAAGGGATTGGTCGCAAGCTGATGGAGCTGGCGCTTGAAGCCTGTGCGCCACGTACCGCCGTGCTCAACGCGACGCTGGCGGGCGCTCCGCTTTACGCAAGCCAAGGGTTCATCGACTTCGGACTTGTTCAACAGCATCAAGGGCAGGCGCAAGCACCCGCTCCTGCCGCCCTGCCAGCCGCTGAACAGTGCCGCTCACTGCGTGAAGCTGATCGGGGCCGTCAACTTGAGCTGGCCAACGCGGGCAGCGGTCTGGACCGAAAAACCGTGCTCAACGAGCTATTCGACGTCGTCGAACACGCCGTGGGTATCGAGCGCGAGGGTCAGTTGCAAGCCTTCGCCATGCTGCGCCCCTTCGGTCGTGGCCGCTGCATTGGCCCGGTCATCGCCGAAAACCCCGAGCAAGCCAAACACTTGATAGCAGTGTTATTGGCCAAGGTACCGGACGCGTTCGTACGCATCGATATTCCGGCAGACAGCGCTCTGTCCGCGTGGCTTGAAGAGGCAGGTCTGAAGCAGGTCGACAAGGTCGCACAAATGGCTCGTGGAACACCGCCGCTCGCTGTCGGTGGTGTTCGGCAATTTGCGCTCGTGACTCAGGCCATTGGCTGACGAGTTCGCCCCTGAACCCATGCATTTCCCTGGAGAATCACCTTCATGTTGAAACCTCTACTGTTGGCATGCGCCAATGGCAGCACCGTCGCAACGCCCTTCACGTCAGCTCCTTTGGGGGCCGGCGATCCCTTTGGTCAAGGGCGAAAAATCGCTTATATCGGGCCAGACGGGATTGCAGCCGGCTTAGTACACACGAGCGGGCCATTCAGTGTCGACGAGTACCCCTATGCCGAAATGATTGTGGTCCACTGCGGGCACGTCACACTGCACGCCGAGGGCCGGTCGTTCGAATTAAGCCCTGGTGCAAGCGCGGTGATCGGCCGTGGTACAGCGCTCAAAGGTGAAGCGCAGCCGAACACACTCTGGGCCTTTTGCGCCGCCACCCCTGCCGCCGCCGGACAGCACTCGGGACTGACCGTGCTTGACCCACGGTCCAGACTCTCCCCTTCTGCGGCACCGGAGGCACAGATCCTGGTCGGACCTACGCCCCAATGCCGGTCCCACAATGCATTCGAAGACAGCACAAGCGACCTTCGCGCGGGGGTCTGGGATTCGACGCCTTACAACCGCCAGAGCCGGCCTCACAAACTGAATGAGCTAATGCACCTGGTCGAAGGCAGCGTCACGCTCCAGGCGCCAGACGGGACGAGTCTGACGGTCAATGCCGGTGACACGGTATTCGTCCCCCATGGCGCACCCTGCGCCTGGAAAAGCACCGTTTATGTTCGCAAGTTCTACGCGGTTAAATAAGGCGGTATGCCAGGCACACCGCCCGTTGGGTCACTCACGCAAATCCGATTCATGAATCGGTTGTTCACGATGGGTAGCGCGTTGGTATTGCGCGGGCCAGATGGCTTTGTGTCCGCCCAGGTCATCATCGGCATGCAGCACCCAATACGGGTCACGCAGCAGTTCGCGGGCCAGCAGGATCATATCCGCCTGGCCGGTCCGCAGGATGTGTTCCGCCTGAGCGGGCTCGGTGATCAGGCCGACAGTGCCGGTGGCGATCCCGGATTCCTTGCGCACCCGTTCGGCGAAGCGAGTCTGGTAACCCGGCCCGACCGGAATTTCCGCATTGGCCGCCGTACCGCCGGAAGACACGTCGATCAAATCCACTCCCGCGGCTTTTAGCCGCCGCGCCAGCTCGACGGTTTCATCCGGGTTCCAACCATCTTCGACCCAATCGGTGGCAGAGACGCGCACGAACAGCGGCAGTTCTTCCGGCCAGATTGCGCGCACGGCTTCGGTGACTTGCAGGGTCAGGCGGATACGGTTTTCGAACGAGCCACCGTATTGATCTCGGCGCTGATTGCTGATCGGCGACAGGAATTGGTGCAATAGATAACCATGAGCCGCATGGATCTCGACCACTTTGAAGCCGGCGATCAGCGCACGTTTGGCAGCCTCGACGAAGGCGTCGATCACGTCCTGAATCTGACCTTCATCCAGTTGCGTGGGCGCTGTGTGTTGCGGATCGAAAGCAATCGGTGACGGACCCACCGGCACCCAGCCGCCTTCGCTGGCCGGTACGCTGCCATGCTTGCCCAGCCATGGCCGCCAGGTGCTGGCCTTGCGCCCGGCATGCGCCAGTTGGATACCGGCAACCGCGCCTTGGGCGGAGATGAATCGAGTGATGCGTTGCAGTGGTTCGATCTGTTCGTCGTTCCACAACCCCAGGTCTTCAAGGGTGATGCGACCGTCTTTGGTCACGGCTGTGGCTTCGGTAAAAATCAGGCCGGCGCCCCCCACGGCGCGGCAGCCGAGATGGACCAGATGCCAGTCGTTGGCCAGGCCATCGACACACGAGTACTGACACATCGGCGACACCGCGACTCGGTTGAGCAGGGTCAGTTGGCGTAGGGTAAAGGGTTCAAGCAGCAGGCTCATGGGCACCTCTCAAGTCAAGGGTCAGGGCTTCCAGATTCTGAAGATCTGTCTAACCGTACGTAGGACAGTGCTAAGAGCCTAGTAGACAACCTGACTTGACGAGAGCTCGTGCCGATTTTCTAGCGCGGCGCGATATGCGCAACCATCAGTTGAACCGTCTCATTGCCCCGGAACTCATTCAAGTCGAGCTTGTAAGCCAGCTCCACCCAACGAATGGTCGGGTTCGGCCAGATTTCTCGGTCGACGCTGAACGCGATGCCGTCGAGCTTCAGCGAGCCGCACTCGCTTTTCAGCACCATCTTCAGATGACGTTCGCCGACGATACGCTGCTCGACCAGCTGGAACACGCCATGAAACAACGGCTCGGGGAAGTGCTGCCCCCAAGGGCCGGCATTCCGCAGCGCACGGGCAAGTTCCAGATGGAACTCTTCCACGGCCAGCGTGCCGTCGGACAGCAGGCGCCCGGTCAGGTCTTCTTCACACAGCTGGCGACGCACTTCGGCATCAAAGGCTTCGGCAAATGCGGGAAAATTCGCCTCTGGCAACGACAGGCCAGCCGCCATCGCATGCCCGCCAAACTTGCTGATCAGTTCCGGATGTTTGGCGGCCACCGCGTCCAGCGCATCGCGGATATGAAAGCCTGGCACTGAACGCGCCGAGCCTTTGAGTACGCCCTCCCCGGCACTGGCGAAGGCGATAGTCGGGCGGTGATAGCGCTCTTTCATGCGCGAGGCAAGAATGCCGATCACGCCCTGGTGCCAGTCAGCCTCGAACAGACACAAGCCGAACGGCATCGACTCCAGCGGTAAATCCTTGAGCTGGGCCAGTGCTTCGCGTTGCATGCCCTGCTCGATGGATTTGCGGTCCTGGTTCAACTCGTCGAGTTGCACGGCCATTTCGCGGGCCAGGGTTTCGTCTTCACAGAGCAGGCATTCGATACCCAGGCTCATGTCATCCAGCCGACCGGCGGCATTCAAGCGCGGCCCGAGGATAAACCCCAGGTCGGTGGAGGTGATGCGTGCAGGTTCCCGGCGCGCGACTTCAAGAATCGCCTTGAGCCCCGGCCGTGCCCTGCCGGCACGAATGCGCATCAAACCTTGATGGACCAGAATGCGGTTGTTGGCGTCCAGCGGCACCACGTCGGCGACGCTGCCCAGCGCAACCAGATCGAGTAATTCACCGAGGTTTGGCTGAGCCCGTTGATTGGCCTCGAACCAACCGGTATCGCGCAAACGCGCGCGCAGCGCCATCAATACGTAGAAGATCACCCCGACGCCGGCCAAGGCTTTGCTGGGGAATTCACAACCGGGCTGATTCGGGTTGACGATGGCGTCGGCTGCCGGCAGTTCATGGCCGGGCAAGTGGTGATCGGTGACCAGTACCTGCAATCCCGCCGCCTTGGCCGCCGCCACGCCGTCGACGCTGGAAATGCCGTTGTCCACGGTGATCAGCAATTGCGGCTCGCGCTGCAAGGCGACAGCAACGATTTCCGGGGTCAGGCCGTAGCCAAATTCGAAACGGTTCGGCACCAGATAATCGACATGCGCCGCACCGAGCAGGCGCAACCCCAGCACACCGACCGTACTGGCGGTCGCACCATCGGCATCGAAATCGCCGACGATCAAAATGCGCTGACGCTCCTTCAATGCCGTCACCAGCAGGTCCACCGCCGCATCGATGCCCTTGAGTTGCTGATAAGGAATCAGGCGGGCCAGACTTTTATCCAGCTCGACCTCGGACAACACGCCGCGTGCGGCATACAGACGCGTCAGCAAAGGTGGCAGATCGCCGAGAAACGGCAAGGTGTCAGGCAACAGGCGAGGTTCGATGCGCATTCGGTTTCCGCTGATTTTCTTTCTTTTCGTTTCTTTTATTGACTGAGCTGACCGAGCTGGCCAAGCAATCAGTGACGGGGCGTATCAGCCGCGTTCGCCGGTGAGCCATTGCAACTGAACTTCGTGCTGACCGCGGTCGTCGGTGACGAAAATCGTCCCTTCGCTGATCATTACGTCCCACTTGATGACCCGTGGCATGTCCTTGGCCAGGACTTCCAGAATCTCCTGCGGCACGGCGGCGATGTTGACGTTTTTCAGGTTTTTCGCCACCGGGATGACTTTGGTTTCCCAGACACGCAAGCTGCCGTAAGCCAACAGGCTGGTGCGTTCGGTACGGCGTGAGCACCAGGTCAGGCGATCAGCGTCCGGTTGACCGACTTCGATCCAGTGCAAAACGCGATCATCCAGGCTTTTTTCCCAGAGCGCGGGCTCGTCCACTTCCGACAGGCCACGGCCAAAAGACAGGTGCTCGTTGTACCAGAAGGCATAGCCCAGTAAGCGCACGGTCATGCGTTCTTCGGTTTCGGAGGGATGCCGGGCGATCGTCTGTTTGACACTTTCATACACCCCACGATCAAGATCAGTGAGGTTGAGTTCGAATTTGTAGGTCGTGGACGGCTGGGCCATGAACGGGCTTCTAGATGCGGAGAAAGGCGGCAAGTCTACCCGATGCTGACTCGTTGAACGACCGAACCAGGTCGATCTGCCCGGCGGTCAGGGCAAATAAGTCATTGGCGCGAGGCCACAACAACGCTGTGGCGCAGCTTGAGCAGAATCTGTCGACAGAATCGAATAGGCTAAGGCGACTCGCTGCCCACAGGATGCCCCATGTCGCTCACTGCCAAACCCCTTGCCGGTCTCAAAGTCGTTGAACTGGGGACCTTGATCGCCGGCCCTTTCGCTTCGCGCATCTGTGCCGAATTCGGCGCCGATGTGATCAAGGTCGAGTCGCCCGATGGCGGCGATCCGTTGCGCAAGTGGCGCAAGCTGTACGAGGGAACGTCACTGTGGTGGTTCGTCCAGTCGCGTAATAAAAAGTCGCTGACGCTCAATCTCAAGCATCCCGAAGGTTTGGCTATCCTCAAGCAACTGCTGAGCGAGGCCGATATCCTCATTGAAAACTTTCGCCCCGGCGTGCTGGAAAAGCTTGGCTTGGGGTGGGAGACCTTGCATGCACTGAACCCGAAACTGGTGATGGTGCGCCTGTCCGGTTTCGGCCAGACCGGGCCAATGAAGGATCAGCCGGGGTTCGGCGCAGTGGGGGAATCCATGGGTGGGTTGCGCTACATCACCGGCTTCGAAGACCGCCCACCGGTGCGCACCGGGATTTCCATCGGCGATTCGATTGCCGCGCTGTGGGGCGTGATTGGCGCCTTGATGGCGCTGCGTCACCGGGAAGTCAACGGCGGCCAGGGCCAGGTGGTGGATGTGGCGTTGTACGAGGCGATTTTCGCGATGATGGAAAGCATGGTGCCGGAGTTCGATGTGTTCGGGTTTATTCGCGAGCGCACCGGCAACATCATGCCCGGCATCACGCCCTCTTCGATTCACACCAGCGCCGACGGTAAGCATGTACAGATCGGCGCCAATGGCGATGCGATCTTCAAGCGCTTCATGCTGATCATCGGCCGCGAAGACCTGGCCAACGATCCAGTGCTGGGCAGCAATGACGGGCGCGACAGCCGCCGCGATGAGTTGTACGGTGTGATCGACCGCTGGGCCGGTTCGCTGCCGCTGGACGAATTGCTCGGCAAGCTGAACGAAGCGCAGGTGCCGGCCAGTCGCATCTACTCAGCCGAGGATATGTTCAGCGATCCGCAATTTCTCGCCCGGGAGATGTTTCTCCAGGCCAAATTACCGGATGGAAAATCGTTCCAGATGCCCGGAATCGTCCCCAAACTCTCGGAAACGCCGGGGTCAGCGGACTGGGTCGGACCTGAACTGGGGGCTCATAATGCAGAGTTGCTGAACGCTCTGGGTTACGACACTGAACAGATTGTTCGTCTGCGCGAACAAGGCGCCATCTAAATGACGCTATAATTCAGCCACTTTTCGGGGATGAAATCAGCGAATGGCCTATCGCTCCTTGCCGCCTGCCAGGTCCTGCCTGAAGCTCATGCTGATCATGCTGATGCTCTTTGGCATGCCACGTACCAGCATGGCGAAAGACACGCTGATCTGGTTGCTACGTGACTTTCCGCCCTTGACCATCGCTTCCGGCCCGCAGCAGGGCCAGGGCGCCATCGATCGGCTGATGCCGTTGTTGATCGCCCGTATGCCCGAGTACGAACACCAGCTATTACGGGTCAATCGCGCACGGGGCATGCAAATGCTGAATGAGCCCTCCTTCACCTGCGACCCGACGTTGCTCTGGACTGCAGAGCGCGCAAAAACCATCATTTTCTCGATCCCGACCTACGCGGTGATCAGCAATGGCATGGTCATTCGTCGTGAAGACGCCAGCCGTTTCAGCCCTTTCATCGAAAACGGCCAGGTCGACCTCGCGGCGCTGCTGGCGAGCCAGACAGTCAAACTCGGGGTGGTTGCCGAACGCAGTTACGGCCCGGTCATCGACCAGATTGTGCATAACGCCGCAGCCGCTGGCTTGAGTCCGCATTACGGCAACGATGCCGTCGGCAGCCTGTTACAGATGGAGCGACTGGGTCGCTTGCAGGCGTTGATCAGTTATTGGCCAGAAGCTCGCTACCTGGCAGTGCAACAGAGCATCGACCCTGAAGACCTGGCGTTTTACCCGATCAAGGGTACGGCCAAATACCAGTTCGCCCATGTCGGCTGCTCGAACACCGACCAAGGCCGCCAAGCCATGGAAATCATCAACCGCGAGATGCGCGTTTTGCGTCAGAGCACACTCATCGGTTTCTATGCCGACTGGCTGGACCCGCAGTCCCGCGCGGAATATCTGCAGGACGCCAAGGCGTTTTTTGAAAGTGAGTGAGTGTCGGCGGGGGTATGCCTGACCCACAGCGTCAAGCCATTCGCGAATGAATTCGCTCCCACGGATAGACCGCGTTCTCCTGTGGGAGCGAATTCATTCGCGAAGACGGTATCCGCCAAATCGCAGACAAAAGAAACCCCGAGTAGTGGGGTACCAACTCGGGGTCAAACCGTGGCCCATTGGACCAGTACGGCAAGCAACAATCACCGGAGCACAATGCTTGAACCTGCCGTACTTAATGTGAACCCTGAATGCGACGAAGGTTCCCCAGGCAATCAACTAAAAGCCTGAACCGGCGTAAACACCCGAGATTGAGCCACATGACGCATGGCCGTGATCACGCAGGGTTCGATGCGCCCCTCGGCGACCAACAAATCCCGATGGAAGCCGTCAACCACATCAGTCAGTTGGCGCTTGTCGCAAAGCTGCGCTACACACAGCATGCGTTCGATCACAATCGCACCGGCTGCATTTTTCAGGGTGATCAGGCGCTCACCTTGAGCGCCCGCCGGTCCCAGGGTTGCATGATAGGGAGTCAGGGCTTCGCTTAGCAGTAAGCTGATATTTTCCATCTAGATCACCACTCAACAGTTTGAATGCAAAGGTGCTTATCAATGACCATTGGCTCGAGGAGAAAATTCTTCCCGTCGCGAGTTGGGTGATTGCCCGCTACCAGAAGCTTGAGCATGCCTGTTGAAGATGACAGATAAAAAACAACCGGACGCGGCCCCTCACAGTGGCGGTGTCAGTCAGCGATACGCGGTCAGTCTGAACGACGACCTGCCGATAACCTTCAAGACAGACCAGAAAACCTTGTCCATACCAACGGAGCCCGACCTTGAGCGCTGCCACTGATCGAACACTGCGCGTCATCCTGGCCGACGATCATCCTATTTTCCTGATCGGGTTGCGGGTTGTGCTCGAGCAGGACAGCAACACGAAGGTCGTCGCTGAGGCCAGTAGCCCGGCCGAGCTCAATGAAATGCTGAAGACCCACGTCTGTGATGTGCTGGTGACCGACTTCATGATGCCGGCCGATCAGCAGAACGACGGGCTGCGGCTGTTGGAGCGAGTGCGTAGGGATCATCCACACCTGCCGATCGTGGTGGTCACCATGCTCAATAACGCCGGACTGTTTCGTTCGATTCTCGCACTCGGCGTCAATGCGTTATTGAGCAAAGCCAGCCTGGCAGGCGAATTGCCCGCCGCGATCCAGAGCATCAGGCACCACAAAGACTACATTGCGGACTCAGTCGGCCAGGTCCTGCTCGAAGCTGGCGATTATGGCTCGGACACGCTGATATCCCACGAGCAGCTCTCGCCCAAGGAATCGGAAGTCCTGCGCTTGCTGGCGGCCGGGCGCTCGGTGGGGGAAATCGCCGCGCACCTCAGTCGCAGCAAACAAACGGTCAGCGCTCAAAAAGTCAGCGCCATGCGCAAGCTGGGTCTGACCAACGACGCCGCCTTGTTCATTTATCTGCAAGAGCACGGGCTGACCTGAGACCGGCGTCCGTACGTTCATTCATCCAGTCCAGCAGGTCAGCCTCGCTCATGGGCCGGGCAATGAAATACCCCTGCACTGCCGGTTTGCCCAGCGCCTGCAAGGCTTGATAGTCCTCGACGGTTTCCACGCCCTCGACCACCACGTTCATCGCCATTCGCCGCGCCATGAACAACGCCCCGGCCACCACTGCCGACTTGCGCCCGTCTCCGGCCATGCCAAGCACGAACTCTGCAGGAATTTTCAACTCAGAGAACGGCAATTGCAGTAGACGCTGAATATTCGAAGCCCCAGTGCCAAAGTCGTCGATCGACAATTTGCAGCCTTGCATGCGCAGACGCAGCAAGCTTTCCAATTGCCAGGTCGAGGTTTGCAAGGCCGAGCTCTCGACGATTTCCAGGGTGAGCACCTCTGCCGGTAGCCCGAAACGCGCCAGCAGGGCCAGGACCTGCTGGGCAAAATCCGCTTGATCGAGCATCACTGGCGCAATATTCACCGCCACCGGCAGCGCGTAACCGCGCGTCAGCAACACCTCGGATGATAATTTCAGCGCCAATTCCAGCATGCGCCAGGTCAGCGGTGCGATCAGTCCGGCATATTCCACGGCGGCCATGAAGCTGCCAGGCGACAACACGCCATGCCGAGGATGCTGCCAACGGACCAGCGCCTCGACGCCCAGCACTTCGCCCTCGAGGCTGACTTTCGGTTGATAGTGGGCGATCCACTGCTCGAACACTGCGGTATCGCCGATGGGTTGACCGGGAACCACCTGATGCAGCTCTTCCAGTGAAAACAGTTCTGACACCTGCGCTGGCGGCGAGGGCTCGATGTCATGCTGGATGCGTTCGCGGTAAGCCTCCAGCAATTCACGCAGCGCCATGGCCGACGCAGGCTTCTGCAGGCCACCCAGCACGCAGACGCCCTGCTGTCGCGCCAGATGCGCCACGCCGTCGATGACGCTTCGCTCAGCACTGCTAAGAATGATCACCGCGCGGGCCTGCTGGGTCTCGGCCAGGTGGCGGATCAGTTCGAGCCCGTCCGGACCGTCCATCTGCAAATCGCAGATAGCGATATCGACGCCTCCCCGATTGGCCAACGATTGTTGCGCAGCCTCCACACTGTGCGCCGTCAGTACATTAAAGACCTGATTGGCGTTGAGCATCTGATGCAGTGCCATCAGTTGAAAGGCATTGTCTTCAAGGATCAGAACATTAAGTGAGCGCACGGTTATGCCTCCTGGGTCGGAGCAGTCTTTAGCCAATATTAATCTGTACTTTAAAGGCGCCGACCTCTGTCACCCATAAGACACGTCCTAAACTGGTAGCCCCGGCAAGTGTTGCTGGATATCGACGCGCAGTTGCTCGATGGCGCTGTCCAGCGCCTGCCATTGCTCGGCCAGCATTGCGTTCGACTGCAGGCGCACGCTGGCGTCAAGGCTGGCGCAAGCCTTGGCCAATGGCAAAGCGTCGATCAGGCAGGCAACACCCTTCAAACGGTGCAGCGAAGCGCTCAGGGCCTTCCAGTCGAGCGTGCTGACCGCGGGCTGCAAGACCTCCCATTCCTGTCGCAGATTTTTCCACAGTTCCGACA
The DNA here is from genome assembly GCF_056680425.1 of Pseudomonas sp. ASL3. NCBI lineage: Bacteria > Pseudomonadati > Pseudomonadota > Gammaproteobacteria > Pseudomonadales > Pseudomonadaceae > Pseudomonas > Pseudomonas sp. ASL3. Next base: position 4,161,142 of record NZ_CM155281.1, read on the forward strand.
ACAGACGCTGCATCTGAGCTTCGTTGGCCTGAGTCATTTTGCGCAGGGTCTGGATATCGAACGATTGCACGAGCGCAATATCGGCGAGCAATTGCGCCAACTGCTCCAGCGCCACGGGTTTGACCAGCAGCTGGTCCATGCCCGCCTGCTCACAACGTTGACGTTCGTCACTCATGGCGTTAGCCGTGCAACCGATGATCGGACAAGGGTGCAGCTGCTCTTCGGTCTCGATCAGCCGAATGCTTTCGGCCAGGGCATAACCGCTCATGCCGGGCATGTTGCAGTCGGTGATAACGCCGTCGAAGTTGCCCTCACGCCAGTGTTGCAGGGCCGATTCCGCGCTGTGAGTCGGCACCACTTCATGCCCGAGGAATTCCAGCTGCTGGGTCAGGACCAGGCAATTGGCCGACAAATCATCGACCACCAGCAAGCGTAACGAGGGTCCGATCGCTCGTTGTTCAAGGGCCTCGGGTGCTTTGCTTTGCGTCTGCGCGACACGGGCCAATGCCAGTTCGACCATGACTCGAGTTCCGGCCCCCGGCTCGCTCTCAAGGCTGATTTGTCCGCCCATCAACTCCACCAGTTGCTTGCAGATACTCAACCCCAGCCCGGTGCCACCATATTCGGCCGCAATATCGCCGCTGGCTTGGGCAAAGGGCTGGAACAACTGACTCTGCTGCTCGGCGCTGATGCCAATGCCGCTGTCCTTGACGCTGATCTGCAAGCAGGATCGGTGCTGCGCGCCTGTCGCCCTGACGCTCATCAGCACCGAGCCTTCGCAGGTAAATTTCAAGGCGTTGCCGAGCAGGTTGTGCAACACCTGACGCAAGCGCAATGGGTCGAGCCAGTAGTCGCCCTCGGCCTGTTCGGCGAAATCCAGCCGCAGGTCGAGGCCCTTCCCACGCGCTTTGGCCTCGAACAGTCGGCAGATGCCTTCGAAAAACGGTCGCAACGGAGTGACCGCCAACGTCAGTTGCAGGCTGCCGGATTCGATCTTGGCCAGGTCCAGACTGTCACCCATCAGGGCGATCAACTCCCGCGCGGACTGGTAAGCGACATTCAGTCCTTCTGATGGCGTCTGGCCACGAAGCAACATCTGTTCACGCTCAAGTTCGAGCAAACCGATGATGGCGCCCATCGGCGTGCGGATCTCATGGCTCATGGTCGCCAGAAACGCGCTTTTGGCCTCGTTGGCCTGCTCTGCCTGCTGTCGCGCTTCGGTGAGCTGGGTTTCCAATCGCTTGCGTTCGGTGATGTCAATCCAGCCACCCAGCAGCCCTTGCAATTGGCCATCGGCTCGATAAAACGGCACCGTCCACTGGTAGGCATCGATCAAGCGACCAAACAACGCCATCTGCCGATCGGCGAACACCGGCTGCCGGGTTTCCAGCAATTTCAGGTAGTCGGTATGCATCTGCTCAGCACTCATGCGCGGGATCAAATCCACATCGATCAGCCGTCGTCCGCTCATCTGTTCGAAACTGATGCCGAAGCTTTCTTCGTAGCTGCGGTTGCACGAAATCAACCGACCATTGAGGTCACGCACGTAAATCGGGTTGGGAATGCTGTCGAGCAAGGCACGTTTGAAGGCCAACTGGTCGTTGAGCTGCTCCTCCGCCCTGAGCCGCTGGCGAATCTGCACGTTCAGGCGGCTGTTCCAGATGAGCGAGACCAGACCCAGCATCAACGCGACGGCAAGGCTCCAAAAAACCCACTGCGGAATACGTTGCCAGACCGGCGGTTGAGGCGCGACTGCACCCAGCCATTTCAGTCGGATGGCGCGTAACTCAGCCACCGGAAACTCTTCGAGGGCCTTGTTCAGAATGCTCAGCAGTTCGGGTTCAGTCTCGACCACTGAAAAACGATCAGGCGACCATTGGCCCTCAACGCTACGACCGACCTTTAGCAACCCTTGGGGAAACAGATGGGCCCCGGCCTCATTCTGGATAGTCGCATCGGCCTGACCGTCTTCGACCAATTGGCGGGCTTGTTCGTAGGTTTTGACCGAGCGAAGCTTGATGTCCGGATAATTGCGACGGATGAGGTCTTCCAGGGCATGTTTGGCCGGCAGAGCCAGCACTCGGCCCGACAGATCATTCAGGGTGATGGGTGACGGGCGATTGTTGCGCACGACGAATACCCAACTGTTGTCACCAAACGAATAGGTGAAATCGAGGAATTTTTTGCGCTCGGAGTTTTCTGCCAGGGTGGTGCTCATGTCGGCCTGACCGGTTCGCAGCAGGTTGATGCTTTCCTCGGTGGAAATCACTTCCTTGTGCACGAACTGCAAACCGGTCATGCGTGAGATACGCGCCAACATGTCCACGTTCAGACCGACCCATTGACCATTCTTGTCTTTGTACAAGAACGGCGGATGCGAACCCGAAACCACAGTGACGTGGGGATGCTTGCGAATCCAGCCCTGCTCGGCCGTGCTCAACTTGATGCGCTGCCGGGCGATGTCCGAACCCAGGCCCGTGGTCCAGCGCGCGAGCACTTCACGCCTGACTGACTGATCGAGACTGTTGAGCGCGAGGTCGATCATCGCGACCAGCGCTGCGTCCCCTTTGCGCGTGGCGAAGGCAAATCCTACGGGTGGCAGCGCGCTTTCGGATTTGATCTGCAAGCCCAGGTAAGGGCGCAAAGCGCTGTAGGAGCGCACGATGACTTCGTTGCCGATAAACGCATCGGCGTCACCCTGACTCAGGGCCTCCAGGGCGCTATACAGGTTGGGGGCGAGGATGACTTCGCTGTCGGGATAAACCGCGTGAACCACCTGCGCGTCAGCGTAGCCATCGAGCAACACCAGTTTCTTGCTCTTCAACCCCGCTGGCAGAGTAACGTCATTGCCGCGCCCGACGATCACCGAGCGGTCCGGCATGTAATCGCCGGAAAACGCCAGCTCCGCCACTCCGCGCTCGAAGCCGTTGGCGCTGGTGAGAATATCAATGGTGCCATTACGCAGCGCGTCGATGGCCTCATCGCGTTGAGCAAAGCCAACCACCTGCATGGGCACCGAGAGTTTGCTGCTGATCAGGCTCAGGTAGTCGGCGCTGATGCCCTGATAGCGGTTGCGATCGCTGGTAATGTCGATCGGCTCGTAATCGGCAATCGAGATACCGACGCGAAGCGTGCGGCGCTGATCCAGCCATTGCCGGTCCAGAGCATCGAGGGTCAACGGCGGCAGGCTGACAAAGGGCGCCACCAGGCTGAACGGCAAGCTTTGCGCCGCAGGTACGGCCTGACTGTGGCATAACAGCATCGACAGCAGGGCTGTGTGCAAAACGCTTTTTATTGAGGCACTCATACCGTGCATGCTGACTCCTTCACCGCAATCTTCTCGTCCGTATGGATCCAAAACTCCCGAAGTGTCGCACGCCAAAATAAGAAAGCCCGCCAAGAGGCGGGCCTTATGTTGTTACACAACGATACCGTCAGAGAGGTTTGCCGCGATTACCATGCTGGCTGACAAAGGCCTGTATGGCTTTGAGGTCATTTGGCAGGACCGTGCACTTCTCTTTTCGCTCAAACAAATCAGACAAGTGTGCAGGCAGCTCAAGGGCCTTTCCTACACCGGCTTTTTCCACTGCTTCCGGGAATTTGACCGGATGTGCGGTCCCCAGAATGACCATGGGTGTATCCAGGCTGCGACGGCAATCGCGGGCGGCCTTGACACCAATGGCGGTATGCGGATCAAGCACTTCACCCGTTTGCGCGAACACCTCGGCGATGGTCGCGCAGGTTTCTTCGTCGCTGACGGCCAGGGAATCGAACAGCTTGCGGGTTTCGGTCCAGCGGTCCGCGTCGACGCTGAAAGCACCACCCTGCTTGAAGGTGTCCATCAAGCCAGCGATGGCCGCGCCGTTGCGCCCGTGCATATCGAACAGCAAGCGTTCGAAGTTCGACGACACCATGATGTCCATGGACGGCGACAGGGTCGCGTGCAGGGTTTCCTTGGTGTACTGATTACCGCTCATGAAGCGGTGCAGGATGTCGTTGCGGTTGGTGGCGACGATCAGTTGGCTGATCGGCAAACCCATGTTGCGTGCCAGGTAACCGGCGAAAATATCGCCGAAGTTGCCGGTCGGAACCGAGAACGCTATCGAACGTGCCGGGCCGCCGAGCTGCAGGGCTGCATGGAAGTAGTAGACGATCTGGGCCATGATCCGCGCCCAGTTGATCGAGTTGACCGCAACCAGACGCGTGCCGTTGAGGAAATCCTGATCGGCGAAGCTGGCTTTGACCATCTCCTGGCAGTCATCGAAGTTGCCTTCGATGGCGATGTTGTGGATGTTCTCGCCGAAAATGGTGGTCATCTGCCGACGCTGAACTTCCGAGACGCGGTTGTTCGGGTGCAGGATGAAGATGTCGACGTTGTCGCAACGACGGCAGCCTTCAATGGCGGCCGAACCGGTATCACCGGAGGTCGCGCCCAGAATCACTACCCGCTCGCCACGCTTGGCCAGCACGTAGTCGAGCAGACGCCCGAGCAGTTGCAAGGCGAAGTCCTTGAAGGCCAGGGTCGGACCATGGAACAGTTCAAGGACCCACTCATTGCCATTCAACGGGCGCAGCGGCGCGATGGCGCTGTGGGCGAAGACGCCGTCCTCTCCCGATGAATAGGTTTCCTCAAGAATCTTTTTGAAATCGGCATCCGGAATGCTGTCGGTGACGAAGGGACGCATAACCCGGAAAGCCAGCTCGTGATACGGCAGGCCAGCCCAGGAGGCGATTTCTTCCTGAGTGAAGCGCGGCAGGTTTTCCGGCACATACAGGCCGCCATCACTGGCAAGACCGGTGAGCAGCACGTCTTCGAAATTCAGGGCCGGCGCTTGGCCGCGGGTACTGATGTAGCGCATGGGATCAAACCTTTGGTTTGAGCTTCAAGCTTCAAGCTGCAAGCTGCAAGTTAAAAGCGACTCGGCTTCTACTTGCAGCTTGCAGCTTGGCGCTTGCAGCTGAATTAATTCAAATGTTCTACGCGGATACGAACTACCGGTCCAACCACGTCCTGCAAAGCTTCCAGGGCCTCAATGGCATCGTTCATGCGCTGTTCCAGCACGCGGTGGGTCAACAAGATCATCGGCACCAGGCCGTCGTGTTCTTCGACTTCCTTCTGCATGATCGATTCGATGTTGATCCCGCGCTCCGACAGAATGCTCGCCACCTGTGCCAGCACGCCAGGGTGGTCCTTGGCCTGGATGCGCAGGTAGTAAGCGCTTTCGCAGGCTTCGATCGGCAGGATCGGGTGAGCGGACAACGAGTCCGGCTGGAAGGCCAGGTGCGGCACACGGTTCTCTGGATCGGAGGTCATGGCGCGAACCACGTCGACCAGATCGGCGATCACTGACGAAGCAGTGGGCTCCATGCCGGCACCGGCACCGTAGAACAGGGTCGAACCCGCGGCATCACCATTGACCATCACCGCGTTCATCACGCCATTGACGTTGGCGATCAGGCGGTCGGCCGGGATCAGCGTCGGGTGAACCCGCAGCTCGATGCCCGCAGCAGTGCTGCGCGCCACGCCCAGATGCTTGATGCGGTAGCCCAGCGCTTCGGCGTAGTTCACGTCAGCTGTGGTCAGCTTGGTGATGCCTTCGGTGTAGGCCTTGTCGAATTGCAGCGGAATGCCGAAGGCAATCGACGCGAGAATCGTCAGTTTGTGCGCAGCATCGATGCCTTCGACGTCGAAGGTCGGATCGGCTTCGGCGTAACCCAGTGCCTGGGCTTCGGCCAGCACGTCAGGGAAGGTGCGACCCTTCTCGCGCATTTCGGTAAGGATGAAGTTGCCGGTGCCGTTGATGATCCCGGCCACCCAGTTGATGCGGTTGGCCGACAGACCTTCACGAATTGCCTTGATCACCGGAATGCCGCCGGCCACAGCGGCTTCGAACGCGACGATCACGCCCTTCTCGCGGGCCTTGGCGAAAATTTCATTGCCGTGCACAGCGATCAGCGCCTTGTTGGCGGTGACCACGTGCTTGCCGTTCTCGATGGCTTTGAGCACCAGTTCCCGGGCAACGGTGTAGCCACCGATCAGCTCGATGACGATATCGATTTCAGGGTTGGTCGCTACAGCGAAAACGTCGGCTGTAGTGGGGGTACCGGTAATCTGGCAGTTGGGGTTTGGCGTACGCATGGCAATTTGTGCCACCTCGATTCCACGCCCGGCACGGCGAGCAATCTCCTCGGCGTTACGTTGAAGTACGTTGAAGGTACCGCCACCGACAGTACCTAGCCCACAGATGCCTACTTTGACCGGTTTCACTATGAACTCCCCATAAAACGGCCGACGCGAGGCCGGCCGTGGAAAACAGCCGCCTGCTACGAGGCGGCTCTCTGTTTGATGAAATGGATTACTTGGCGCTCAACGCCAGCTTGGCCACTTGCGGGGCTGGCTGATAGCCCGGTATCACCTGACCGTCCGCCAGCACGATGGCCGGCGTGCCGTTGACACCAATCGACTGGCCAATGGCAAATTGCTTGGTCACCGGATTGGCGCACTTTGGCGCTTCGATATTCTTGCCGTTGACCATACGGTCCATGGCGCTTTTACGATCCTTGGAACACCAGACCGCCTGCAGTTGCTCATCACCCGGCGAACCCAGACCCTGACGCGGGAAGGCCAGATAACGCACTTCAATCCCCAGACGATTCAACTCCGGGACCTCAGCGTGCAGTTTGTGGCAATACGGGCAGGTGGTGTCGGTAAACACGGTGATGTGCGATTTGGTTTCGCCGATGGCCGGGTAGACCACCATGTCACCCGCAGGAATACCGTTGATGGTTTTCGAAATTGCCAGACGCTCAGCCTTCTCGGTCAGGTTGACCGGTTTGCCGTCCTGCATCTGGAACAGGTAACCCTGCATCACGAACTGACCGTCGGCACTGGCATACAGCACGCGACCGCCCTTGAGTTTGACTTCGTACAAGCCGCTCAACGGGCTCGCGGCGATGCTGTCGATCGGCACGTCGAGGTTCAACGTTTCAAGGGTCTTGCGGATTGCTTTATCGGCGGCGGCATCAGCCTGAGCAAACATACTGAACGTACTCGCCAGCACAATAGCTGCGGCGGCGAAAATCTGGGTCACGCGCATGGGGACTCCTTGGGCGGTGGACAGATGGGTGATGCTAAAAACGGCGGTCGCCGAGGACCGAAGGCGTTTTAGTGGTGCCCAATTTGCGAAACCGGCAAAGCCTATCACATAAGCCCTGCGAGGCCGACCCGGACTGATGTAAGACGTATCGGAAACCGACCGTTGAGTTAACCGCGAGGGTGATGCCTGGCATGCATCTCCTGCAATCTCGCACGCGCTACATGAGTGTAGATCTGCGTGGTGGACAAATCACTATGCCCCAACAACATCTGCACCACGCGCAGGTCGGCGCCATGGTTGAGCAGATGGGTGGCGAAGGCGTGGCGCAAGGTATGCGGCGACAGGGACTTGCCGATTCCAGCGACTGCAGCCTGATGTTTGATGCGATGCCAGAAGGTCTGCCGGGTCATCTGCTCACCGCGCAGACTGGGGAACAGCACATCGCTGGGGCGGCCGTTCAGCAGCTCAGAGCGGGCATCGCGCATATAGCGCTCGACCCAGACAATCGCCTCCTCGCCCATGGGCACCAGCCGCTCCTTGCTGCCCTTGCCCATGACCCGCACTACGCCCTGACGCAAATTGACTTGCTCAAGGGTCAGACCGATCAGCTCGGTGACGCGCAAGCCGCAGGCATACAGCACCTCGAGCATGGCCCGATCGCGCTGACCGATGGCCTCGCTCAGATCCGGCGCGGCCAACAGCGCTTCGACATCAGCCTCGGACAGGGACTTGGGCAAGGGCCTGCCCAGTTGCGGCATGTCCACTTGCAGGGTCGGATCGACCTGGATCAGTTTTTCTCGTAACAGGAAGCGATAGAACCCTCTAGCGCCGGACAGGAAGCGCGCGGTCGAACGCGGCTTGTAGGCCTTGTCCACGCGCCAGGCCAAGTGATCAAGAATCAGCTCGCGACCGGCCTTGTCCAGCTCGACCCCCTGCTCCTGCAACCAGCCATTGAACAGCGCCAAGTCGCTGCGATAAGCATCGCGAGTGTTGTCCGACAGGCCTTTTTCCAGCCATAACGCGTCCAGAAAACGGTCGATCAGCGGATGGTCGATAGCGGGCATAAGGATTCAATACTTCTGCAAAAAAGACGGCGGGAGTTTTTCACAAATGCGGTCGTGCGGGGTAACCATAGATGTGGGAGCAGGCTTGCAACTACGCGTCCCGCTGCGAACGCGGTGAGTCAGGCACAGCGGATATGGATTTGATGGCCTCTTCGCAGGCAAGCTTACTCTTATCAAACAACCTGTAAGCGATTGAAATATATGAAGTGAATATTTTGAAATTTGTAGGAGCTGACTTGTCTGCGATCCGTCCGGGGTCGCGCTCGACCGAAGCGCTGGCAAAAATGGTGAATTCACCACCGCTGGAAGGTCCTTCGGCCCTTTTCGCAGACAAGTCAGCTCCTACGCCCTCAGGGCAGAATCGAGACCGAGTTTGCTGCGTGACAGCGCGGCGTCGAAGACGCGGCGAGGCCTCCCACAGGATTCGGGGTTTTCCTGAATCGCGGGCAATAAAAAAGCAGCCCTTAGGCTGCTTTTTTTACATCGTAAAAAACTGAAATCAGGACAGTTTTTCTTTGATGCGAGCTGCTTTACCGGACAGGTCACGCAGGTAGTACAGTTTGGCTTTGCGAACGTCACCGCGACGTTTCACAGCCAGGCTGTCGATTTGCGGGCTGTAGGTCTGGAAAGTACGCTCAACGCCAACACCGTTGGAGATTTTACGAACAGTGAAAGCACTGTTCACGCCACGGTTACGCTTGGCAATTACAACGCCTTCGAACGCTTGCAGACGCGCGCGGTCGCCTTCCTTCACTTTCACCTGAACGACAACAGTGTCGCCCGGGGCAAAGGGAGGGATCTCTTTAGTCATCTGCTCAGCTTCGAGTTGCAGAATGATTTTGTTAGTCATGCTGTGCTCCTAAGGTAAATCATCAGGATTTACCATCGATACGTTAACTATCGTCCCGCTCACGGAGGTACTCCGTCAGCAGCTTCTTCTCTTCTCCAGAAAGCGAGCGGCTTTCCAGAAGATCGACGCGTCGTTCATAGGTCCGCCCAAGGGACTGCTGTAAACGCCAACGCCGGATGTGTGCGTGGTTGCCACTTAGCAACACGTCGGGAACACGCTGATCCGCATACACCTCCGGTCGGGTGTAATGCGGGCAATCCAGCAGACCATCCGTGAAGGAATCTTCCTCCGCAGAGTCCGCATGCCCTAAAGCTCCAGGCAGCAGCCGCGTAACCGCATCTATCAGGACCATCGCCGGCAGCTCGCCACCGGAAAGTACATAGTCGCCAATCGACCACTCTTCATCGACATGAGCTTCAATGAAACGCTCGTCAATGCCTTCATAACGACCAGCGATGAGGATCAATGCTTCCTCTTGCGCCAGTTCGCGTACCGCCGACTGAGTCAGTTGACGGCCTTGTGGCGACAGGTAAATAACCTTCGCCGCATCCCCTGCTGCCAGTTTGGCCTGAACCAAAGCGTCTTCCAGAGGCTTGATCTTCATCACCATGCCCGGGCCACCGCCAAATGGGCGATCGTCCACAGTGTGATGTCGATCGGTGGTGTAGTCCCGCGGATTCCAACAAGTCAGCTGTAAAAGCCCTTGTTTCACCGCACGGCTGGTAATGCCGTAATCGCTGATGGCGGAAAACATCTCGGGGAACAGACTGATCACTTCTACGCGCAGGCTAGGCATGTCGCTTAGAAGTCCGCATCCCAATCCACCTTCATCTCGCCAGCACCGAGGTCGACTGCCAACACGCATTGCTCCGTATAGGGCAACAAGCGTTCGCGATCATCCAGGCTGCCTGCGCAAGGCTTGACCACCATTACATCGTTCGAGCCGGTTTCCAGCAGGTGATCGATCTTCCCGAGCAATTGCCCGAGGTGGTCGATGACCTTCAGACCTTCCAGCTGGTACCAGTAGTACTCGCCGTCGGTCAGATCAGGGAACAGGTTACGCGGCACGCAGATTTCATAACCGGCCAGAAGACGAGCTTCTTCACGGTCATCGAGACCTTTGAGCTTTGCGACCAGGAACTTGTTTTGCAAGCGTCCGCTGGCCAGCTCTACCTGCCGTACATCACCTTCGCGCCGAAGCGTCAGGGTTTTGTAATCCAACAGGTTTCCAATCGGATCAGTGAAGGAAAACACCTTCACTTCGCCGCGAACGCCGTGAACAGAATAAATCTTACCGATAACGATCAAATCATCGGCAATGGCAGGCGTCGCGTTCATATTGCTCAGGCCGCAGCCTTAGCAGAGTCCTTCAACAACTGAGCAACGCGCTCAGAAGGTTGTGCACCAACGCTCAGCCAGTAGGCTACGCGCTCTTGGTTCACGGACAGACGGATTTCCTGACCACGAGCAACCGGGTTGAAGAAACCCACTTGTTCTTTGTGCGAACCGTCGCGCGGGTTGCGGCTGTCGGTCACGGTCAAGTGGTAAAACGGGCGCTTTTTGGAGCCGCCAAGGGCAAGACGGATGGTAAGCATATAAGCATCGTTCCTGTAGTCGGTGCTGCAAATCTAAGATGCACAGCGGGCATAGGTGCCCGAAAGGCCGCATATTCTAAGGAATATCCGGACTTTTGCAAATGTCTTTTTCCGGCGCCTATCGGCATGCCATCCAGATCTGCTATGGAGCCGCTGCGAACAGCGGCCTATCAACCCCGCAAAACACGGGGTTACTGGAGGTCGCCCTCCATGTCGTGGTGCGCAAGATGATCTCTTGCGCGGCGTGAATTACATTTTTGGCATGCCACGGCCAGGCATCATTCCGCCCATGCCGCGCATCATTTTTGCCATACCGCCTTTGGCGGAGAATTTTTTCATCATCTTTTGCATTTGTTTGTGCTGCTTGATCAAACGCCCGATGTCCTGCACCTGAGTCCCGGAACCCATGGCGATCCGGCGCTTACGCGAGCCACTGATCAGCTCCGGGTCGCGGCGTTCGGCCGGGGTCATCGAGTTGATGATGGCTTCCATCTGCTTGAACTGCTTTTCAGCCGCGCCCTGGGCATTGCCCATTTGCGCCACATTCATCCCAGGCATGTTCGGCAGCTTGTCCATGAGCCCGCCGAGGCCACCCATGTTCTTCATTTGTTGCAGCTGATCGCGGAAGTCTTCGAGATCGAAGCCTTTACCTTTCTTCAGCTTTTTCGCCAGTTTGTCGGCTTTGTCTTTATCGAGGGTCTGTTCGGCCTGCTCGATCAGGCTGAGCACATCGCCCATGCCGAGGATGCGCGAGGCGATCCGGTCCGGGTGGAAGGGCTCGAGCGCGTCGCTCTTCTCGCCCATACCGATGAACTTGATCGGCTTGCCAGTGATCGCACGCACAGACAGCGCAGCACCACCGCGGGCATCACCGTCGACTTTGGTCAGGATCACACCGGTCAATGGCAACGCATCGCCAAACGCCTTGGCGGTGTTGGCAGCATCCTGACCGGTCATGGCATCGACCACGAACAGCGTCTCTGCCGGCTTCACCGCTGCGTGCAGTGCCTGGATCTCGCCCATCATCTCGACATCGATGTGCAAGCGCCCGGCGGTATCGACGATGACCACATCGATGAATTTGAGCGTGGCTTCTTTAATAGCCGCCAGAGCGATCTCTACCGGCTTCTGGCTGATATCGGAGGCGAAGAAGGTGACGCCGATGTCGTTAGCCAGGGTTTCCAGCTGTTTGATGGCCGCAGGACGGTAAACGTCCACCGAGACCACCATGACGCTTTTTTTCCGGCGCTCTTTAAGGAAGCGCGCCAGCTTGCCGGCTGTGGTGGTTTTACCCGCCCCCTGCAGACCCGCCATCAATACGACAGCCGGTGGCGTGACGTTGAGCACCAGATCTTCGTTGGCGTCGCCCATCAACGCTTCGAGTTCGGCCTGGACGATCTTCACGAACGCCTGACCCGGCGTCAGGCTGCGCGACACCTCGGTGCCGACAGCGCGGTCCTTGACCTTGTTGACGAAGTCTTTGACCACCGGCAAGGCGACGTCGGCTTCGAGCAAAGCCATACGCACTTCGCGCAAAGTATCTTTGATGTTGTCCTCGTTCAGCTTGGCCTTGCCAGTGACATGGCGCAGCGTCTGCGAGAGACGGTCGGTAAGATTTTCAAACATGCGCGATCCTTTACAGGCTCTTGTTGAACCCCGGTTGGTGCGGTCCGGCTCGTGATAGCCCTGCTTTTAAATAGCGGTCAACGAGCCTGCGACTTGAGCAGGTGGCGGATTATAGCGAAGACTCTGCTGGACGGACACCATCGAGTCTGCTTCTGTGGTCTTTCGTCAAATGTCGGTTCTATGCCAAACTCAGCGCCTTTCGGGCTTGCCTAACAGGATTTATGCTCCCCTTGTCACCCAGTTTGCTACCCAGCCTCGCCGCCGCCTGCCTATATGCCGCTGCGACCCTCTATCAAGCTATCCGCCTGGGCCAGGGCGCCAAGGCCGATAAACGGCTGCTTTGCCTGCTCGGCACCTTCGCGGTGCTCGCCCACGCTGTCGGCCTGTATTCCCAATTGATCCGGCCGGTCGGCCTTGGTCTGGACTTTTTCAGCGCCGCGAGCCTGATCGCCGTCGCCGTGATCTCCTTGACCATGCTGGCCTGCGCGCGAATTCCGGTGGAGAACCTGCTGGTGCTGCTGTTCCCGCTGGGACTGGCGACTGTGTTGCTGGCGCAGTTCGCGCCAACGGGCACTGTCCAGGCCATCGATGAAGAACCGGGCATCCTGAGCCATATCCTGTTGTCGATTCTGGCGTACGGCATGTTCACCATCGCGGTGTTCCAGGCCTTGCTGCTGCTGGTGCAGGACCACCAGCTCAAACACAAACATCCGTCCGGGCTGATCAAGAACTTCCCTCCGCTGCAGACCATGGAAAGCCTGTTGTTCGGTTTCCTCTGGGCCGGCTGGGCCCTGCTTTCGCTGTCACTGATCTCGGGCTGGCTGTTCGTCGAAAACCTGTTCGCCCAGCATCTGGTGCACAAAACGCTGCTCGCGTGCCTGGCCTGGGTGGTGTTCAGCGTGCTGCTGTGGGGACGCAACCGTCTCGGCTGGCGCGGACATAAAGCCATTCGCTGGACCCTGGGCGGCTTTTGCCTGCTGATGCTGGCCTTCTTCGGCAGCAAGCTGGTACGCGAATTCATTCTGCACATCTGACGGGCGTTGATCATGGATAACTTGCCCATCGGCCCGATGCTTGGTGTATTGGCCTTGCTGATCCTGTGGTCTGGCTTGCTCACAGCGGTCGAAGCCGCGCACCAGCACCTCAAGGCTGCGCGCCCGAACGGCCGAGCCACGGACGCCGCCGCACCAATGCTGGCGTTCAAACTGAACAGCCTGATCCTGGGCAATACCCTGATCAAAGTTCTGGTCGCCATCATCAGTACCCTGCTGGCCCTGAGCTTCTGGCACCACAAAGGACCAACGCTGGCCTGGATCGGCGTCAGCAGTGCGCTACTGATCTTCGCTGAGTTCATTCCCCGGACCCTGGCCGCGCGCTACCCGGAAGCCATTCTGATGCTGGGCAACAGCATCCTGCGTCTGCCCATGAAACTGCTTTTTCCTCTGACCTGGCTGTTCTCCGCCATCGCCAGCACGCTGCTACGACCTTTCGGCGTCACCGACAAACCGAAAGTCCGACAAAACGATAACGAAATACCGCTGGCGGTCATGCTCCATGACGGCGCGCAGGACTATCAACCCCGTTCCCACGTGCTATCAGGCATTCACGCGCTGGACAGCATTACCGTGAATGACATTCTAGTGCCGCGCAGCGAGGTCGATGGCATCAACCTGGATGACCCGATCAAGCGCATCATCGAGCAACTGATCATCTCCCGCCACACCCGACTGCCGGTGTATCACAACGACATCAATCAGGTCGAAGGCGTACTCAACACGCGCCAGATCAGCCATCTGCTGCCGCGCGCCGAGCTGACCAAAGAAGACTTGAAAGCCGCCTGCTACGAACCTTACTTCGTGCCAGAAAGCACCCCACTGCAACTGCAATTGCTGAACTTCCACAAACAACAGCGCCGCCTGGGTGTGGTCGTCGACGAGTACGGCGAGGTGCAAGGCATCGTCAGCCTGGAAGACATTCTCGACGAAATCGTCGGCGAGTTCGAAAACGAGCAGAGCCTCGATAATCCGCACATCCACCCGCAAGCCGATGGCCGCCTGGTGGTCGACGGCGCCGCGTCGATTCGCGAGCTGAACAAGAGCCTGGGCTGGCATCTGCCTTCCGACGGTCCGAAAACCCTCAATGGCCTGGTCACCGAGGCGTTGGAAACCATTCCGGACAGCTCGGTATGCCTGAAAATCGGGCCGTACCGCCTGGAAATTCTCGAAACCGAAGACAATCGGGTCACCCGGGTCATGATGTGGCATCACAGCATGACTCGCGCAGTCGTATAGACACTTGCCAATTCGAGCTAGTCTGCTCGGCGCTGCACCTGTAAACCAAAAAAGAAAAAAAGAAAAACAATAATGACTGGGGACACTTGCATGACCAGCACGACGTTCGACGACGACACCACAACCGCCAAACCGGCTAACTCTGCCCGACGTGTTGCCGCTGCCAGCTTCATTGGCACCGCCATCGAGTTCTACGACTTCTACGTGTACGCCACCGCTGCGGCGCTGGTGATCGGTCCGGTGTTCTTCCCGCAGACCGACGGCTCGGCGCAGATGCTCTTGTCTTTCCTGACGTTCGGCATCGCCTTTATCGCCCGCCCGCTGGGCTCTGCGCTGTTCGGCCACTTCGGTGATCGCATCGGCCGCAAATCGACGCTGGTTGCCTCGCTGCTGCTGATGGGCATCTGCACCACACTGATTGGTGTATTGCCCGGCTATGCAACGATTGGCTTTTGGGCCCCGACGCTGCTGTGCCTGCTGCGCTTCGGCCAGGGACTGGGGCTGGGCGGGGAGTGGGGCGGCGCAGCTTTGCTCGCCACCGAGAATGCACCCAAGGGCAAGCGCGCCTGGTTCGGCATGTTCCCGCAGCTGGGCCCATCGATTGGCTTTCTGGCGGCTAACGGACTGTTTCTGACCCTGGCCATGACGCTGAATGACGAGCAGTTCCGTTCCTGGGGCTGGCGCATTCCGTTCCTGCTCAGCGCACTGCTGGTGATGGTCGGCCTGTATGTACGGCTCAAGCTTGAAGAAACACCAATCTTCGCCAACGCCATTGCCCGGCATGAGCGGGTCAAGATGCCACTGGTGGAACTGCTCAGCCAATACTGGCGCCCTATGCTATTGGGCGCGGCATCGATGGTGGTCTGCTACGCGCTGTTCTACATCTCGACCGTGTTCTCCCTGAGTTACGGCGTCGCCTCTCTCGGTTACAGCCGCCAGGCCTTCCTGGGTCTGCTGTGCTTCGCCGTGTTGTTCATGGCAGCGGCCACACCGCTGTCTGCCTGGGCCAGTGATCGCTTCGGGCGCAAACCGGTGCTGATCATCGGCGGTGTGCTGGCGATCCTGTCCGGTTTCACCATGGAGCCCTTGCTGACCCTCGGCACCACCTGGGGCGTCGCGCTATTCCTGTGCATCGAATTGTTCCTGATGGGGGTGACCTTCGCCCCGATGGGCGCACTGCTGCCTGAGCTGTTTCCCACGCGCGTGCGTTATACCGGCGCCTCTGCGGCGTATAACCTGGGCGGCATCGTAGGCGCCTCGGTGGCACCCTTCGTCGCCCAGAAACTGGTGGCGATGGGCGGTTTGAGCTGGGTCGGCGGGTATGTGTCGGCAGCAGCCTTGCTCAGCCTGATCGCTGTGCTGTGCCTGAAAGAAACGCGGGAGCGTGATCTGGACAAGATTGCCTGAACCGGCAAATGCGGCGCCGAAAACCAACGCCGTTTCGACTACTATTATAAGGACTTCAAGGATTTACCGTCCAACTGCCAGGAAGCGGAGCATGAACAACACGCTGGGCATCATGCAGCCTTACTTCTTCCCTTATCTGGGCTACTTCCAACTGATCGCGGCCGTGGAACGCGGGGTGATCTTCGATACTGCACAGTACGTGCGCAAGAGCTGGATGAACCGCAACCGGATCCTTGATGGCAAAGGCGGCTGGCAATACATCAATGTGCCCGTGAGCAGCACGCTGGGCACCTCGATCCAGGCCACCACCGTGATCGATCACTCAGCCGCGCTGCAACGCATCCTCGGCCAGTTGGAGCACTATCGCGGCAAGGCACCCTTCTATCAACAGGTTCGTGAGCTGGTCAGATGCGCGTTCGCCTCAGTCACCGGCAGCGGGATCGGCGACCTGAACACGCAATCGCTGAAAGCCGTATGCGATTACCTGGGCCTGGCCTTCGGCTGGACGCCCCACTCCGCAATGAACCTGCAACTGCCGCCCATCAAGCACGCCGGCCAATGGGCACTGGAGATCAGCAGCCAGCTGGGCGCACGCAGGTACATCAATGCGCCTGGCGGCCGAGAGATATTCGTTGCCAGCGAATGGCAGGAGCGCGGGATAGAACTGCGTTTTCTCGATCTGTCGACTTTCGTCTACTGCACCGAGCCTTACGACTTGATCGAGAATCTTTCGATCCTCGATGTACTGATGTGGAACGAGCCGGGGGACGTCACCGCGTACATCCGCGAAAACACCCGGCTAGCCAACTGAGCGCTGCTCCCATAGGGATTACCGACATCTGTAGGAGCTGCCGAAGGCTGCGATCGACCGAGAATCGGTCGCAGAATTCAGCATTGCATGAAGCCCCTTCGGGCCTTATCGCAGCCTTCGGCAGCTCCTACAGGGTCCGGCGATTTCTTTACAGCTGAACCTTGACCGCTCTGGACGCACGCATCGCTTTGGCGCGGGCGGCTTCGATGGATTCGTCGCGAGCCAGGGCCACGCCCATGCGGCGCTGGCCATTGACTTCCGGCTTGCCGAACAGGCGCAGTGCCGTGTCAGGCTCGCTCAGGGCCTGGCCCAGATTGGCGAAAGCGGTCTGGGTGGACTGCCCTTCAACCAGGATCACCGCCGAAGCCGAGGGCCCGAACTGACGGATCAACGGGATCGGTAGACCGAGAATCGCCCGCGCATGCAGCGCGAACTGCGACAGGTCCTGAGAAATCAAGGTCACCAGACCGGTGTCATGCGGACGCGGCGAGACTTCGCTGAACCACACCTGATCCCCCTTGATGAACAGCTCGACACCAAACAGGCCACGGCCACCCAGGGCTTCGGTCACGGATCTGGCAACCCGCTCCGACTCCGCCAACGCAATCGGGCTCATGACCTGCGGCTGCCAGGACTCCTGATAATCGCCCTTCTCCTGACGATGCCCGACCGGCGCGCAGAAGGTGGTACCGCCAATATGACGCACGGTCAGCAGGGTGATTTCGTAATCGAAATCGATGAAACCTTCGATGATCACCCGGCCTTTGCCGGCACGGCCGCCTTCTTGCGCGTAATCCCAGGCGCTCTGTACTTCGTCAGTGCTTTTCAGCAGGCTTTGGCCTTTACCCGACGAACTCATGACCGGCTTAACCACGCACGGAAAGCCGAGGTCTTCGACGGCCTTGCGGTAGTCTTCGAAGGTGTCGGCGAAGTGATACGGCGAGGTCGGCAGGTCCAGCTCTTCAGCGGCCAGACGACGGATGCCTTCGCGGTTCATGGTCAACTGTGCGGCGCGAGCGGTGGGGATTACGGTGAAACCTTCGGACTCCAGTTCAACCAGGGTCGCGGTGGCGATGGCTTCGATTTCCGGCACGATGTAGTGCGGCTTTTCGGCCTCGATCACTGCACGCAGAGCAGCACCGTCGAGCATGTTGATCACATGACTGCGATGCGCGACCTGCATGGCCGGCGCGTTGGCGTAACGGTCAACGGCGATCACTTCGACGCCCAGGCGTTGCAGCTCGATCACCACTTCCTTGCCAAGCTCGCCGCAACCGCAGAGCAATACGCGCGTCGCGGTAGGCGACAGTGGCGTTCCGATTTGAGTCATTTCAGGTCCTCGTGGAGCAGATCATTGAGTCAGCCCACCGTAGGCGTGCAACTCATGGGGAGAAGAAAGGCGCGCAATTTAACACGAAGCAGGCAGACCCGGAAAAGCGAGCCGCCTCTCCCCCGACAAGCGAGCCAGCCAAATCAGGAGGCGCTATTCACGCCCACCGTCCACAGCACGCCGCTGTCTCGCGCCCGCTCATGACAACGCCCGAGCACCACGCGGCGCTCGGTGTTGTCCATGCGACTCCAACGGGTGATTTCCTCGACAGTGCGCTGGCAGCCGATACAGATGTCCGCCTCATCCAGCGCGCAGATATTCACACAGGGCGAGGCTACCGGTCGTTCAGCGTTCATTAGTCTTCCTGTGGCGCGAGATCGCGCGCATAGCGCTGGGCGTTGTGCACGTAATGCGCGGCGCCGGCTTCGAGCATTTTCTTCTGCACGTCGGTGAGTTCACGCACAACTTTGCCAGGCGAGCCCATGACCAGCGAGCCATCGGGAATTTCCTTGCCTTCGCCGATCAGCGAGTTGGCGCCGATGATGCAATATTTGCCAATCTTCGCGCCGTTGAGGATCACTGCATTGATGCCGATCAGGCTGTTATCGCCGATGGTGCAGCCGTGCAGCATGACGTTATGACCAATGGTGACGTTTTTGCCAATGTTCAGCGGCCATCCCATGTCGGTGTGCATCACGGTGCCGTCCTGCACGTTGCTGTTCTCGCCGATATGAATCAGTTCGTTGTCACCGCGCAACACGGCGCCGAACCAGACGCTGGCGCCGGCTTCGAGTTTGACCTTGCCGATCAGTGTGGCGGTGGGCGCGACCCAGCTTTGCGGATGGGTTTCGACACGGGAATCCCCCAGGCGGTACTTCATATTATTGTCCTCAAGGCGCTACGGCCTTGGCTAAAGCTTAGATATTGATGAAGCGTTCAGGCGGCTGGTGCAGGCTGATGTTGGTGTCGTACAACACATTGACCAGCTCGACGATCATGATCGCGGTCAAACCCCAGATCTTGTATTCGCCGTAACGGTAGCTCGGTACATACCAACTGTGGCCCTGATAATCGATGCGGTGAGTATGTTCGCGCGGGTCCTGGCGAAAGAACTCCAGCGGCACACTGAAGACGGCGGCGATTTCACCATCGTTGGGCCGGTACTCGACGAAATCGGGAATCAGCCCCACGTAGGGCGTGACCTGGATCCCGTGCTTGGAGATCAGCGGGCTGAGCGGGCCGATCACTTCGACCAGCCCCGGCGGCAAACCGATCTCTTCCTCAGCCTCACGCAGAGCGGTAAAGATCAGGTCCGGGTCTTCTGGGTCACGGCGTCCACCGGGGAAAGCGACTTCGCCGCCATGGGTCGACAGACCGCTGGCGCGCAGGGTCAGAATCAACTCCGGTTCGTCACTGCGGGTAATCGGCACTAGCACAGCGGCCTCGGGGAAACGTCGATCCGTCGCAAGAGTGCTCGGCGTATGACTGCTTACACGGCGAAGTAGCTCGTCCAGCATGGGGAATCTCGATCTGTTGCCTACTTGGCATCATGCACCAAAGCAACGAAGTGCCCAACCCCTTGCTGGACAACTCCGCAGATCATTTGACTCTTCCAATACAACCTCAGCTTGCCGACCCCGATGCGGCACGCCAAGATAGTCGCTGCTTTCAGGAATCCAACTTCAGCATGAAATTCTGCAGCCAGTGCGGCAACCCGGTCATTCAGCGCATCCCCGAGGGCGATAGCCGCTTGCGCTATGTCTGTGAGCAGTGCCAGACCATCCATTATCAGAACCCGAATATCGTCGCCGGCTGCCTGCCTGTGTGGGGCACGCAGGTGCTTTTGTGCCGCCGGGCCATCGAGCCACGCCTCGGGTTCTGGACCTTGCCGGCCGGTTTCATGGAGAACGGCGAAACCGTCGAACAGGCCGCCCGACGCGAAACCGTTGAGGAAGCCTGTGCGACGCTGCACAACCTGAGCCTGTACATGCTGATCGACGTGCCGCACATCAGTCAGGTTCACGTGTTTTATCGCGCCGACCTGGTGAATCTGGAATTTTCCGCCGGTGCCGAAAGCCTGGAGGTGCGGCTTTTCGATGAGGCCGACATTCCGTGGTCAGAGCTGGCTTTCCCGACAGTAAGCCGTACTTTAGAATGCTTCTTTGCCGACCGGATCCAGCAGGTTTATCCTGTGCGAACGGAATCCATACCGCCGTCGCGGCAGATCCAGAAAACCTAATGACACCACTGGCACCACGCCCACAAGCGCTGCCCATACCTTGCTCAGGGATACCGTTTCAATGCGTTGGTTGCTCGCCCTTTTCTGCCTTTGCTTCATCTCGCTGTCCCAGGCCGAGTTCACCCAGACCATCGTCCCCAAGGGCAGCGAGCAGGCGTTTCTGGGTCACAAAGTCATCGACACGCAGAACATCGCCGAGAGCGACATCGAGAAAGTGCTGGTTCTGAAGTCCGCGCACCAATTGCAGTTGATCAGCCACGGTAAACCGCTCAAGACGTATCGCATTTCACTGGGTAAATTTCCCAAGGGGCAAAAACTCCGCGAAGGCGACAAACGCACCCCTGAAGGTTTTTACTGGGTGGACTGGCGCAAGGTCAGCGACAGCTACAACCTGTCGATGCATATCTCCTACCCCAATATCAGCGACTCGGTCCGTGCCCGCCGCGAAGGCGTCGATCCAGGCGGCATGATCATGATCCATGGCACCCCGGTCGATGATGGCTACCCGGAATGGTATTTCCAGACCCTGGACTGGACCGACGGCTGCATCGCCATGAAAAACGCCGACATGCGCGAAGTCTGGAACATGGTCAAAGACGGCACCATGATCGAGATTCGCCCCTGATTGAACCCGGCTGATTGATCCCCGACCACGGATCAAACCCTGCGCAGTCGGGTAAAGATCGGCCTACCGCTGACCGAACCGTCGTAACGTTTGTCACAATCCCTGCCGATTATTGGGGTCCGGAATAGCGCGGACGCTTGCAATCCTGGAGCTGGGCTGATTGCGTGGTGCCTGATCGTTCACTGAATGCGGACAGCACCATGCATAGCAATAAGGATGTGACCCTCAGCGCCCCACTCAGCGGCCTGGTGATCGCGCTGGCGCAGGTGCCCGACCCGGTATTTGCCAGCGGCGCCATGGGCGACGGCATCGCCATCGACCCCCCCAATGATTGTCTGTACGCGCCCTGTGCCGGGGTGATCGTGCATGTCGCTCGTACCCTGCACGCCGTGATCTTGCGCAGTGACAATGGCGCCGAATTTTTGCTGCATATCGGCCTCGACACCGTCGCCCTGGCTGGCAAGGGTTTTACTGCGCTGGTCGAAGAAGGCGTGCGTGTCCGCGAGGGCCAGGCATTGCTGTACTTCGATCTCGACAGCGTCGCGCGGCGCTGCACCAGCCTGATCAGCCCCTTGATTCTGATCAACAGTGACCGCTTCAAAATCGTGCCCGTCGCCGACCTGCTGTCGGTCAAGGTCGGTGAGCCGTTGCTGCACATCACCTGAGCAGCGTTCATGCGGTGCGCCAGGCTGCCAACAACACCGAACGCCGGACTCACAACAATAAGGAGAAACGCCATGTACCAGCGCCTGCTCGAAGGTTTGCAGCAGCTTGGCCGCGCGCTGATGCTGCCCATCGCCATCTTGCCGATCGCTGGCCTGCTGCTGCGTCTGGGTGATACCGACCTGCTGAACATCGCGATCGCTCACGCCGCCGGCAATGCGATCTTTGCCAACCTGGCGCTGATTTTCGCCATCGGCATCGCCGTGGGTTTCGCCCGCGACAACAACGGCATTGCCGGGCTGGCCGGAGCCATCGGATACCTGGTGATGATTTCCACGCTCAAGGTACTCGACCCGAAGATCGACATGGGCATGCTCGCGGGGATCATCAGCGGCCTGATAGGCGGCGCCCTGTACAACCGCTTCATGGACATCACGCTACCGGAGTATCTGGCGTTCTTCGGCGGACGACACTTTGTGCCCATTGCCACCGGGCTGGTGGCAGTCGGTCTGGGCCTGATATTCGGCCTGATCTGGCCGCCCTTGCAAGAAGGCATCAACGGCCTCGGTAAGCTGATGCTGGAAAGCGGCAGCGTCGGCGCCTTCGCCTTTGGCGTGATGAACCGCCTCCTGATCGTCACCGGCCTGCATCACATCCTGAATAATCTGGTGTGGTTCGTGTTCGGTACCTTCACCGATCCGGACACCGGGCGCAGGGTGACCGGCGATCTGGCGCGCTATTTCGCGGGGGACCCGAATGCCGGGCAGTTCATGGCCGGCATGTTCCCCATGATGATGTTCGGGCTGCCGGCGGCGTGTCTGGCGATGTACCGCAACGCCCTGCCCTGCCAACGCAAACTGATCGGCGGGGTTCTGCTGTGCATGGCGCTGACCTCGTTTCTGACCGGAGTGAGCGAACCGGTGGAGTTCGCCTTCATGTTCCTCGCGCCGCTGCTGTACCTGATCCACGCGGTGTTGACCGGGTTGTCCATGGCGCTGACCGACCTGCTCGATATTCATCTGGGCTTCACCTTCTCCGGTGGCGCTATCGATATGGTGCTGGGCTGGGGCAAGTCCTCCAACGGCTGGATGATCTTCCCGCTAGGCCTGGTCTATGCGGTGGTGTACTACTTGGTGTTCGATTACTGCATCCGTCGCTTCCAATTGAAAACCCCGGGTCGCGAACAGCTACCTAGCACTGAAACCACCGCCCTGACCGGGATCGAGATCGAACCGCAGGCGCAGGTCGTGAATGCTCATGAAGCGCAACAATGGTTCGCAGCGCTGGGCGGCAGCAAGGTTATGCAACTGGACTGCATCGCAATGACGCGTCTACGGGTACAGCTGAGCGAGGGCCAGCAGATTGCCGAAAGTCGGTTGAAGGCGTTGGGTAGTCAGGGTTTGAGCCCACTGGAGAATGGCGTGTGGCATGTGCTGATCGGCAGTCGCGCCCAAGGGTTGAGCGAGGTGTTGCGGCCGATGGTGGGGAAGCTTGAGGTTGTAAAAGCGATGACGGTGTCACTGATTCATAAATCAGCCAGCTTCCACACTTCATAAGCCGGTGTTTCATAGGGATGGCTCTGTTTCAGAGCCATCACTACTTGAGCGATCAAATCGTCAGTCACTACCAGCTCGACCTTCCATTCCTGCACCTGCTCGATCTCGCCAGTCTGCCCTATGAACGGCTGGCTGCCATCCAACGGGCGAAACTGGCCTTGACCCAGCACCTGCCACGAGCAGCTGTCATAAGCGCCGATTCGCCCGGCACCTGCGGCGAATACAGCGTTCTTGACCTCTTCAACATGGCTCGGCGGAACGAAAAAGCTGAGTTTGTACATGGCTCGATCTTCGCCTGTCAGTTCACCCATACACGCGCATTGCGGAACATGCGCATCCAGGCACCGTCTTCGTTCCACTCTTCCGGACGCCAGGAGTTCTGCACGGCACGGAATACACGCTCAGGGTGCGGCATCATGATGGTGACGCGACCGTCGCGGTTGGTGAGGCCGGTGATCCCGCGCGGCGAACCGTTCGGGTTGGCTGGATACTTTTCGGTAACCTTGCCGTGGTTGTCGACAAAACGCATTGCCACGGAGCCAGACAGATCGGCTTCGAGCAAGGCTTCTGCGCTCGAGAACTCGGCATGACCTTCACCGTGGGCGATGGCGATTGGCATGCGCGAACCGGCCATGCCTTGCAGGAAGATCGATGGCGACTCCTGCACCTGAACCATCGCTACCCGCGCTTCGAACTGCTCGGAGCGGTTGCGTACGAAGTGTGGCCAGAACTCGCTGCCCGGAATCAGTTCGCGCAGGTTGGACAACATCTGGCAACCGTTGCACACGCCGAGGGTGAAGCTGTCCTGACGCTCGAAGAAGCCCTGGAAGGCATCCCGGGCGCGGCTGTTGAACAACGCTGACTTGGCCCAGCCTTCGCCCGCGCCGAGTACGTCGCCGTAGGAGAAACCACCGCAGGCTACCAGCCCTTTGAACTCGTCCAGATCGACGCGACCGGCGAGGATATCGCTCATGTGCACATCGATGGCGTTGAAGCCGGCGCGATCGAACGCAGCCGCCATCTCGACCTGACCGTTGACGCCCTGCTCACGCAGGACCGCTACTTGTGGACGAATGCCTTTCTTGATGTACGGCGCGCTGATGT
Source organism: Pseudomonas sp. ASL3 (assembly GCF_056680425.1). Lineage (NCBI taxonomy): Bacteria > Pseudomonadati > Pseudomonadota > Gammaproteobacteria > Pseudomonadales > Pseudomonadaceae > Pseudomonas > Pseudomonas sp. ASL3. The sequence continues at coordinate 4,185,400 of NZ_CM155281.1, forward strand.
TGTCGTTCACATCGAAGCCAACCTTGACGCTCAGGCCGGGGTTGTCTTCTTCGAGCAACACGTCGAACTCTTGTTCGGCGCATTCGACGTTGTCACGCAGACGCTGGATCTGATAGCTGGTCTCGGCCCATTGACGTTGCAGCAGATGACGTTGACCACCGAACACCGGCTCACCATTGAAGCTGATGGCCACTTCGTCGTTGTTCACCGGCTGACCGATGACCGCGACGCAATCCTCAAGACCGGCCGCGCTGAACTGCGCAAGCACGTCCGGCGTGTCGTCCTGGCGAACCTGAATCACTGCGCCCAACTCTTCGTTGAACAGAATCGCAGCCAGTTCGGCCGAGGTTTCTGCCAGACCGTCGAGGTACAGGTTCAAACCGCAGTGACCGGCGAAGGCCATTTCCAGCGTGGTGACCAACAGGCCACCATCGGAACGGTCGTGATAGGCCAACAAGTGACCGTCGGCGTTCAGGCCCTGGATCACGGCGAAGAAGGCTTTGAGGTCTTCAGCATCGTCCACGTCTGGCGCGACGCGACCCAACTTGCCGTGCACCTGGGCAAGAATCGAGGCGCCCATGCGGTTCTGACCACGGCCCAGATCGATCAGGATCAGGTCGGTTTCGCCCTTGTCCATGCGCAGTGCAGGGGTCATGGTCTTGCGGATATCGGTCACTGGCGCGAAGCCGGTCACGATCAGCGACAGCGGCGAGGTCACGCTCTTGTCGGTGCCTTCATCACGCCATTGGGTTTTCATGGACATGGAGTCCTTGCCCACCGGAATCGTGATGCCCAGCTCAGGGCACAGCTCCATGCCGACCGCTTTCACGGTGTCGTACAAACGGGCGTCTTCACCGGGGTGACCGGCAGCGGACATCCAGTTGGCCGACAGTTTGATATCGGAAATTTTCGCGATGCGTGAAGCAACGATGTTGGTCAGGGTTTCACCAATCGCCATCCGTCCAGACGCCGGAGCGTCCAGCAGGGCCAGCGGTGTGCGCTCGCCCATGGCCATGGCTTCACCAGTGTTCACGTCGAAGCTGGTCGCCGTCACGGCACAGTCAGCCACTGGCACTTGCCACCGGCCAACCATTTGATCGCGAGCGACCAGACCGGTAATGGTGCGGTCGCCGATGGTGATCAGGAAGCTTTTGCTGGCAACTGCCGGGTGATGCAGAACGCGGGTGACGCTCTCTTCGATGTCGAGGGTGCTCGGGTCGAAGTCATCACCCAGTTCGTCTTCGCGAACGGCCGAACGGTGCATGCGCGGCGCTTTGCCCAACAGCACTTCCAGCGGCATATCCACCGGGCTGTTGCCGAAGTGACTGTCAGTGACCGTCAATTGCGGCTCGGCGGTGGCTTCACCGACGACGGCAAACGGGCAACGCTCACGTTCGCAAATGGCTTTGAAGCGCTCGAAATCCGCAGCGCCAACGGCCATCACGTAACGTTCCTGGGACTCGTTGCTCCAGATTTCCAGCGGGGCCATGCCCGGCTCGTCATTCGGGATGTTGCGCAGCTCGAAACGGCCGCCGCGACCACCATCGTTGACCAGTTCCGGGAAGGCGTTGGACAGACCGCCCGCGCCGACGTCGTGAATAAAGCTGATCGGGTTTTGATCGCCCAGTTGCCAGCAACGGTCGATCACTTCCTGGCAGCGACGCTCCATCTCAGGGTTTTCACGCTGAACCGAAGCGAAATCCAGATCCGCCGAGCTGGTGCCGGTCGCCATCGACGACGCTGCACCACCACCCAGACCGATCAACATCGCCGGACCGCCGAGCACGATCAGCTTGGAGCCGACAGTGATTTCAGCCTTCTGTACGTGTTCGTCACGGATGTTGCCCATACCACCGGCCAGCATGATCGGCTTGTGGTAACCACGGACTTCATCACCGTGCGGGGTGCTGATCGATTGTTCGAAGGTCCGGAAGTAACCGGTCAGGGCCGGACGTCCGAACTCGTTGTTGAACGCCGCGCCACCCAGCGGGCCTTCGAGCATGATGTCCAGCGCCGTCACGATGCGCTCTGGTTTGCCGTACGGCACTTCCCAAGGCTGCTCGAAACCGGGGATTTGCAGGTTCGACACGGTAAAACCGGTCAGGCCGGCTTTCGGCTTGGCACCGCGACCGGTTGCACCTTCGTCGCGAATCTCACCACCGGAACCGGTGGAAGCACCCGGAAACGGGGCAATCGCGGTCGGGTGGTTGTGGGTCTCGACCTTCATCAAAATATGCACCGGCTCCTGCACCGCGCCGTACTGGCGGGTTTCAGGGTCCGGGAAGAAACGACCGGCGACCGGGCCGACGATGACCGCGGCGTTGTCCTTGTACGCAGAGAGGACACCTTCGCCGTGCATCTGGAAGGTGTTCTTGATCATGCCGAACAGGCTTTTTTCCTGATTCTCGCCGTCGATATCCCAGCTGGCATTGAAGATCTTGTGTCGGCAGTGCTCGGAGTTGGCCTGAGCGAACATCATCAGCTCGATGTCGTGGGGGTTGCGCCCCAGAGCGGCAAAGCTGGTCACCAGGTAATCGATTTCGTCATCTGCCAGGGCCAGGCCCAACTCGACGTTGGCTTTCTCCAGCGCGGCGCGACCGCCACCCAGCACATCGATGGCTGTCAGCGGCTTGGGTTCGGCGTGGCTGAACAGACCGGCGGCCTGTTCCAGCGAGCCCAACACCAACTGCGTCATACGGTCATGCAGGCCGCTGGCGATCAGCTCGGCCTCTGCCTCGCTGAACTGGCCTTCTACGTAGAAAGCGATACCGCGCTCAAGGCGCTGGATTTTTGCCAGACCGCAGTTGCGGGCAATATCGCTGGCCTTGCTCGACCATGGCGAAATGGTGCCGAAACGCGGCAGCACCAGAAACAGTCGGCCGCCTGGTTCTTGAACCGGCACCTTGGGGCCGTATTTCAGAAGGCGGGCAAGGACCTGCTGTTCTTCACCGGTCAGAACGCCAGCGACCTCAGCGAAGTGGGCGAATTCAGCATACAAGCCACTGACAGCTGAAACTTTCTGTTTCAGTTGCTCAAGTAATTTGCTGTGGCGGAAGGCAGAAAGGGCAGGAGCACCGCGCAGGATCAACATCTTCGGGACAGCCTCGGGAAGGGGTGTGCTTTGAGGCCGTGCATTCTAGCCTAAACCGGCCCTTTCAGCACCCAAAACGGTGGTTTCTAACGTGGCCGAATGTCGGCGGCCCGAGAACGACCTCGCCCTATCAGACAAGGTCGTCACTGTCGAGATATGGCGGTGGGGGTCCTTTGCGTATACTGCACCCATGTTTTCCCAATCCGCTTTCCGCCCGCGCTGTGTCAAATGGCTCATCGCAACCGGACTCTTCCTGATACTCGGCGCCTGTGTTGAGAAACCCAACACATTGGAGCGAGTCAAGGAGGATGGCGTTCTGCGCGTTGTCACTCGTAACAGCCCGGCCACTTATTTCCAGGATCGCAACGGTGAAACCGGCTTCGAATACGAGCTGGTCAAGCGCTTCGCCGAGGACCTTGGCGTCAAGTTGAAGATCGAAACCGCCGATAACCTCGATGATTTATTCGACCAAATACATAAGCCCGGCGGCCCGGTACTGGCCGCTGCGGGCCTGGTCGCCACTGATAAACGCAAACAGCAGGTGCGTTTTTCCCATCCGTACCTGCAAGTCACCCCCCAGGTTATCTACCGCAACGGCCAGTCCCGCCCAACCTCCGCCGCCGATCTGGTCGGCAAAAAGATTATGGTGCTCAAGGGCAGCAGTCATGCCGAACAGCTGGCCACACTGAAACTGAAAATGCCGAAACTGGAATACGAAGAATCCGACGCGGTGGAGGTGGTCGACCTGCTGCGCATGGTGGATGAGGGGCAGATCGATCTGACCCTGGTCGATTCCAATGAATTGGCGATGAATCAGGTGTACTTCCCCAACGTGCGCGTCGCCTTCGACCTCGGTGATGGCCGTGATCAGCGCTGGGCCGTCGCGCCGGGCGAAGACAACAGCCTGCTGAACGAGATCAACAGTTTCCTCGACAAGGTCGAGAAGAACGGCACGCTACAACACTTGAAAGATCGCTATTACGGGCATGTCGACGTACTCGGCTATGTCGGTGCCTACACCTTCGCCCAGCATCTTCAGCAGCGTTTGCCGCGTTATGAAAAACACTTCCGCACATCGGCCAAGGAAGAACAGGTGGATTGGCGACTGCTGGCCGCTATCGGCTATCAGGAATCGTTATGGCAAGCCGACGTCACCTCGAAAACCGGTGTGCGCGGCATGATGATGCTGACCCAAAACACGGCTCAGGCCATGGGTGTTGCCAACCGGTTGGACGCCAAGCAGAGCATCGAGGGTGGGGCAAAGTACTATGCCTACATGAAGGATCAGCTGGATGACAAAATTGAAGAGCCCGATCGTACATGGCTGGCTCTCGCTGCCTACAACGTCGGTAGCGGTCATCTGGACGATGCGCGCAAATTGGCCGAAAACGAGGGCCTGAATCCAAATAAATGGCTCGACGTTAAAAAAATGCTGCCGCGTCTGGCACAAAAACAGTGGTACCGAAAAACCCGCTACGGCTATGCCCGAGGCGGCGAACCGGTGCATTTTGTCGCCAACATCCGGCGTTATTACGACATCCTCACGTGGGTCACACAGCCACAGCTCGAAGGCAGCCAGGTCGCCGACGGCAACCTGCACGTGCCGGGCGTGGACAAGACCAAACCGACCGAAGAGAATCCGGCGCTTTGAGTTTGATGCGGCAAGCCAGCTCCTATCAAACAATGCATAACCATTTGAAATAAAAAGATTATTTTGTAGGAGCGCGCTTGCCCGCGATGGACCGCGAAGCGGTCCCGAAAATGCGGAGCACAGTTCTACTGCCAGAATCGAGTTCGCCGACTTTGCGACTGCTCCGCAGCCGATCGCGGGCAAGCGCGCTCCTACATTGACCGTGTTTGCTGCGCGACAGCGCGGCGTCGAAGACGGGGCGGGATCTCCTATCAAACAACCTATAAATCATTGATAAATAATATTTTATTTCCGATATTTTTCGACTAGGCGCTGATCAATTGTAGGAGCTGACTTGTCTGCGATCCAGTTCAAAGCGCTGGCAAAAATGGTGAACCCACCATCGTCGGAAGGTCCTTCGGCCCTTATCGCAGACAAGTCAGCTCCTACACCCAGACCGAGCTTGCTGCGCGACAGCGCGGCGTCGAAGACGGGGCGGGATCTCCTATCAAACAACCTATAAATCATTGATAAATAATATTTTATTTCCGATATTTTTCGACTAGGCGCTGATCGATTGTAGGAGCTGACTTGTCTGCGATCCAGTGCGAAGCGCTGGCAAAAATGGTGAACCCACCATCGTCGGAAGGTCCTTCGGCCCTTATCGCAGACAAGTCAGCTCCTACACCCGACCGAGCTTGCTGCGCGACAGCGCGGCGTCGAAGACGGGGCGGGATCTCCACGTTGATCACGCGTCAGACTTTCGCCCGCCGCGCCCTGAAGAACTCACTCAGCATCGTCCCGCACTCCTCTGCCAGTACACCCCCTTCGAACAACACGCGATGGTTGAGAAAACCCTGACTGAAGAACTGTCCCTGACTCTGGACGATGCCTGCCTTGGGTTCGAGCGCGCCGTAGACCACGCGGGCGATGCGGGAATGCACGATCAAGCCCGCGCACATGCTGCACGGTTCGAGGGTGACATAGAGGGTGCTGCCCGGCAGCCGATAGTTGCTGAGTGCCTGGGCGGCAGCGCGGATGGCGACCATTTCGGCGTGGGCGCTGGGGTCGCTACCACTGATCGGGCAGTTGAAGCCGCGCCCAATGATTTCACCGTCCTGCACCACGACCGCGCCCACCGGCACTTCACCCAGGATGGCACCCTGCGCAGCCAGCACCAAGGCTTCACGCATGAAGTGTTGATCCTGACTGCGATCAATAATCTGCGGTTGTCTCATAAACGTAGTCACCTCACGTATCAGAAGCAGACCAGCGCCCGCAAAAGGCGAATACGATACACCCGCAGTTGAGCAACAGTAAGGGCTGCGCGGCGACTGGCCGCGGGTTGGGAGGCGACAGACCGTCATTTACGGAGCGTCAGCGGCCTCCAACCCCACCAGTAAATGAAAGACACCTTCCGACAACGTCATCACGCCCGCGACGCCAGCAGCAGACAGAGCCGTTCGATCCATCTGCGCGGCATCGTGCAATTCCACCCGTAAGCGCGTCAGGGCGACCCGTTGCCGGGACTTGAGGTTGTTCAAACCACCCAACGCAGCAATCACCTCCGGCTGAACAGCCAACGCGTTATCCGATGGAGCCGTAACCTTAACCTGATCCGGCACCAAATCCGGCGTCAGCGCTCTCCAGAACATCCGATGCAATTTTTCGAACATGCTCAGCTCTCCAATACCAACGGGGTAATCACCGCTGTCTGTTGATGGTGGTGGTGCAACACCTCACGCACCTGTGCGGCGCTTTCCAGGCCCAGCACCTGTTGGGCGATGGCCTGGCAGTCGCTCAGACTGACTTCGCGGATCGCCGCTTTGATGGCCGGAATCAGCGGCACGCTGACCGACAATTCATCGACCCCTAGCCCGAGCAATACCGGCACTGCCAGGGTCTCAGAGGCCAGTGCACCACAGACGCCGACCCATTTGCCGTGAGCATGAGCGGCTTTCACGGTGCCGGCAATCAAGCGCAGCACCGCTGGGTGAAAGCTGTCGGCCTGGCTCGCCAACTGCGGGTGGTCGCGATCCATGGCCAAGGTGTACTGAGTCAGGTCGTTGGTACCGATGGAAAAGAAATCCACTTCAGGCGCAAACAGATCAGCCATCAAGGCTGCAGCCGGGACTTCGATCATGATGCCGAGTTTCGGCAACGCATTGAGCCCCAGCGCTAGCGCTTCCTCTTCCAATAACTGACGAGCCTGCCGCAGCTCGGAAAGCTGGGTGACCATCGGCAGCATGATGTGCAAACGAGTCTGCCCGGCGCAGGCAAGAATTGCCCGTAACTGCTGGCGCAACAATTCGGGACGCTGCAGACACAGGCGAATACCGCGCATGCCGAGGAAGGGGTTGGCCTCGCTGTCCATCGGCACGTAGGCCAGCGGTTTGTCGCCGCCGACATCCAGCGTGCGCACCACTAGATTGCGTTCCGCCCCCAGCGCCTGAGCGATGGCGGAGTAAGTGGCGCTCTGCTCCGCATGACCCGGTGCACTGCTGCGATCCAGATAGAGGAACTCGGAGCGCAGCAGGCCCACGCCTTCACCGCCGAGTTCCAGCGCCTGCTGCACCTCTTGCAGCGACGCCACGTTGGCGGTCACTTCGAAGTGGTGACCATCGCGGGTGCACGCGGCCTGTGACGCTTGCTCGGTCTCCCGTTGACGCTGTAGTCGTTGCTGCTGACGCTTGCGCTGCAGCTGCTCGATATCGCCCTGGGACGGATCAAGGTGCAATTGGCCCTGATCGGCATCGAGTAACACGTGCGTACCACTGGGGACTGTCAGTACTTGGATCGGCAGCCCGCACAAGGCCGGCAAGCCGAAAGCCCGGGCAAGAATCGCGACATGACTGGTAGCTCCGCCGCCGACCGTGGCGAAACCCAGTACCTTGCTGGTGTCCAGCCCGGCAGTCTGCGATGGGGTGAGTTGATCGGCAATCAGAATGGCGTTCTCCGGCAACTCCCATACGCTGTCCTGCACACCGAGCAGCAGCTTGAGCACCCGTTGGCCAACATCCGCCAGATCCAGCGCGCGCTCGGCCAGCAGCTGGCTGCCCAGGCTTTGAAAAAGGCTGGAGGTCGCTTCGGTCGCGCTTTTCCAGGCGAAGGCAGCACTCTTGCCCTGAACAATCAGCACCTGAGCCTGTTCGAGCAAGGTCGGGTCGTCCAACAGTTGCTGGTGCGCAAGGAAGATCGCCGCTTGTGGACTGCCGACCGACGCATCCTGCAAATCTTGCAAGGCCAGCCGAGCCTGGCTCAACGCCTGATGCAGACGCTGCTGTTCGACGGTTTCGCCAGCACCGGCTTCACTGACCATAAGTGCCTGTTCGGCGACCTGGACCACTCGACCCAACGCCGACCCCGGTGACGCGCACACGCCACGCAGCAGGTTCGTCAACAACGCCTCAGCAGGGATGACCACAGCCATCGGCTCGCTGACTGAGGCTACGTCAGCCGTTTCGCCACATCCAGCGGCAATCAGTTCGACCAGCGTCTCGAGCGCCAACTCGGCATCGACTCCCGTAGCACTGACCCGTAGCGCATCGCCCTGAACGGTCTGCAACGCCATGATCGCCACCAGGGATTTGGCGTTGGCACTGGCCTCTCCCTTGTGCAGGCTGATGGTCGCGACGAAATCCTTGGCGGCATGGGCAAACACCGCTGCCGGACGCGCGTGCAGACCGTTGTGGTTGGGTAGCGATACCGGCGCGGAGAACACCGCCTGCGCTTGCACGTCCCCAGGACCAGCCCCTTGTGCCTTGCCACTCACAGACTCATCGCCCAGGCTCAGCCCCAATAACGGCTGCCCGCACTCGATCAAACCGGTGGCCGGAGCCAAGGCACGGATCTTTTCCCCACTGACCACCAGCATCAGCGTCAACAGACTACGCGCGTGCAAGGCGATGTAGTCCGCATCGAACTCGATCAGCCCCTGCCCGACCTCGACCCGCTCGCCCTCCTTGACCAACCGTATGAAGCCCTTGCCCGCCAGGTTCACAGTGTCCAGGCCGATGTGCATCAACACCTGGACGCCACGCTCGTCGGTAATGCTGATGGCATGACCACTGTCCTGCACATTGCTGATCACGCCGGCCAACGGCGCCCGAAGGACGTTGGACGTGGGATCGATGCACACGCCATCGCCGATCAGACGGCTGGAAAACACCGGATCAGGCACCTGTTCGAGCGGCATCAGAACCCCGGACAGGGGCGCGAGTAGTTCCAAGCGTTGGGTTGCGGTCATGACGTTACCTGCTGCTCTGGTTTTAAGAGCTATTTGAAGAGCTGTTTAAAGCGCTGGCGCAGCGACTGCCCCGCCAGCATCGCCTATTTCCACCAATACTCGACCTGCAAACCGACATTCGACCCATGCAACGCATTGCCGAAAGCGCCGCTGTCGGACAACGCCGAACCCGCCGCCAACTCGCTGGCCGCACGCTGGGCCGCCGCGTTCCAACTGGCGTAGGTGTAGTAGAGACGGACTTCCGGGCGATCCCAGAAATCCGGCCCCTTGGGTGACCAGGTCGGCGCGAAGGTGAACTTGCTCAGCTTGCGCGTCCCGCCTGCCGCTTCGACCTGATCATGACCCAGTTCGGTGACCAGCTTGAACTGGTCGGTAATGGCATAGGACGGGCGAATACCGAGAGAGATCCAGTTCTGCCCATTGCCATCCGGGCGGATGTCTTTCTGATAGACCGCCTCGACCTGCCCGCCAAAACGGGGTGTCACCTGCCAGTCGAAGAATTCCACTACCCGATAGCTTTTATTGCCCGCATCAAGGCCGACATCGCCGGTGTAGCCCAGGCCGGTGCCGGGGCCTTCACCGTATTGCAAAGCCAGTTTGTTCTTGCCGCCGAGAAACCCGGTCTGTACATGCTGGCCAGTGATTGCCCAGCCTTGGTGAGTGTCGCGGCGGTCCGGCGCATCGATGTAGCTCAGGCCGAACTCCAGCTCACCGCCGGGGTTGGTCTTGAAGCCCGAGACGTTGAAGTCGTGACGGTTGATGTAGTCCTTCTGGTACAGATTGTCCTTGCGAGAAAAGGCGTAGCTGTACTTCAGGTCGCCAATCTTCACGTCCTCGATACCTGCGCCGGTTCCGCTCTGGTTCCAGTAGTAGAAGTCGGAAATATGGATATCGTTACGCTTGTAGTAACGCCGACCGGCCCACAACGAGCCACCGTTCAGAGCAGGCAGCTTCGACCATTGCGCATACAACTGCGGCATCCGTACCGAACCATCATCGCCTTGAAAGGTCAGGCTACGGTCATAGTGGTTATACAGAGATGCCATGCCATCGACACTGAGTACCGAACCATCGTCGAGGGTGAGCAGATCCTGACTCAACTCCAGTTCGGCGTACTGTTCGCATTCGTTGCCAAGCCGATATTTCGACAGCGCTCCGGGCAACTGAAAACAGGTTTGCGAGCTGCCGTTCAGCGAAGTCCCCAGACCGCTACGCAAATACCCGGCGAACTCCAGAGCTTGAGCCGATAGTGGCAATGCCAGGCACACGCAGCACGCGGCAAGGCTCCGATTAAGTGTTGTTCTCATTAGTCACCCATTATTTTTATTGTGTTCGCCCTGCCAATACTTGAGCGCAGTTGTCCCGCGCACGTGTCATGCGAGCGTGTTCAAGAGAATGATTTTTCTTATTGATCCGAGAGGTACAGCACGAATGACTCGTATGGCCGCAAGAACAACTGCCGGCCGCGCGGCGGGCAATCGCTGTAGTTACTGATCAGTACGCGCTGATACATCGAGTCGGTGATCACCCCAGCCGGCAAGTTGACCTCGCAGGCGGTTGCATAGAAGTTGTTCAGCACCAGTAATCGTTCACCCACTCCGTCACGCAGGTAAGCCCAAATCCGGGTGTGCTCGGGCAGTAATTGTCGATACACGCCATGCTGAATCAGATCATTAGTGCGACGCAGGGCAATCAGTTGGCGATAGTGATGCAGCACGGAGTCCTGATCACCGCGTTGCTGCTCGACATTGATTCGCGCAACGTTTTCCGGCATACCGATCCAGGGCTCTGCGCTGCTGAAACCGCCGTTCGCCTCAGCGCTCCACTGCATCGGCGTGCGCCCATTGTCCCGCGACTTTTGCATGATCGCCGCCATGCTTTGCGTTTCGGACTCACCCGCCTCGCGCTTGATGCGATAGATGTTCAGGGTCTCGACATCGCGGTACTGCTCGATGGCAGTAAAACCCGGATTGGTCATGCCCAACTCTTCACCCTGGTAAATGTAGGGTGTGCCCTGAAGACAGTGCAGTGCAGTCGCGAGCATCTTTGCAGACACTTCCCGGTACTCGCCGTCATCACCAAAACGCGACACCACTCGCGGCTGATCGTGGTTACACCAGAACAGCGCATTCCAGCCGCCACCCGCCTGCATGCCGGTCTGCCAGTCGGAAAGGATGCGCTTGAGTTCGAGGAAGTCGAAATCGGCGCACACCCACTTCTGCAGGTTTGGGTAATCGACCTTCAGATGGTGGAAGTTGAAGGTCATCGACAGCTCTTTCGAGTCGGGACGGGAGTAACGAATGCAGTGTTCAAGACTGGTCGAAGACATTTCCCCGACATTGATCAGGTCGTGGCCGGCAAACACCTCACGGTGCATTTCCTGCAAGTACTGGTGAGCGTTCGGACCGTCGGTGTAGAAACGTCGACCGTCAGTCTCATCCTCGGGGAAGTCCGCCGGTTTGGAAATCAGGTTGATCACGTCCAGCCGGAAACCACCGACCCCCTTGTCGCGCCAGAAGCGCATCATCGCGAACACTTCTTCGCGCACCTGCGGGTTATCCCAGTTCAGGTCGGCCTGGGTGTGGTCGAACAGGTGCAAATAGTACTGACCGGTCTGCGCCTCGTACTCCCATGCCGAACCACCGAACTTCGACTGCCAGTTGTTCGGCTGATCGCGCCAGATGTAGAAGTCCCGATACGGGTCGTCGAGGCTGCTGCGCGCCTGCTGAAACCAGGCGTGCTCAATGGAGGTGTGGCTGACCACGATATCGAGCATCAACTGGATGCCGCGCTTACCGGCTTCGGTTATCAATAGGTCGAAGTCGGCCATCGAGCCATAGCTTGGGTCGATCGCGTAGTAATCGCTGATGTCATAGCCGTTGTCGCGTTGCGGCGAGCGCAGGAACGGCGTGATCCACAGGTAATCAACGCCCAGCCAGTGCAGGTAGTCGAGCTTGTCGACGACACCGAGCAGATCGCCCGTCGGCTGGCCGGCGTGGCTGTAGAAACTCTTCGGATAGATCTGGTAGATCACCGAACGCTGCCAGTCTTTCATGGCGTACTCCTTATTGCTTCAATGTGTTCTGCGGTGTCCCGGCGAATAGATCGTTCAGGCCACGCGATAACCGGGCCTAATGATCTTCATGCTCAGCCCGCAGGTCAGAACGAACGGCACCACAATCGCAATCAACATGCCGACCACGAACATCGGGATGTACTGCGGAATGATCGAGATGAAACCCGGCAGGCCGCCAACCCCGATGGCCGAGGCCTGAACCTTGTTCAACGAGAGGAAAATGCTGCCCAGCGCCGAGCCGGTCAGCGCGGCGTAGAACGGAAACTTGTAGCGCAGGTTGACGCCGAACATCGCCGGCTCAGTGATACCGAAGTAAGCGGAAATCGCCGAGGTCGAGGCCATGCTGCGATCCCGTGCATTGCGACTCATGTAAAACACTGCCAGTGCCGCACTGCCCTGAGCGAGGTTGGACATGACGATCATCGGCCAGATAAAGGTCCCGCCCTGGGTGGCAATCAGTTGCAGGTCCACCGCGAGAAACATGTGGTGCATACCAGTGATCACCAGCGGCGCATAAAGCAGGCCGAAAATTGCCCCGCCGACCATGGGTGCCAGATCGAACAGCATCACTACGCCTTCGGTGATCAGAATCCCCAGGTGCCGGGTGACCGGGCCAATCACCGCCAACGCCAGAACACCGGTGACCACGATGGTGGTGATCGGCACCACCAACAGTTGAATCGCATTCGGCACTCGCGCCCGCAGCCATTTTTCGATAGTGCTCATGACCCAGGCCGCCAACAGGATCGGCAGGATCTGCCCCTGGTAACCGACCTTTTCGATGCGGAACAGCCCAAGGATGTCGAAATACGGCAGGCTCTGCCCGTCCAGCCCGGCAACCGCCTTACCGTAGTTCCAGGCATTGAGCAGATCGGGATGGACCAGCATCAGGCCGAGGACGATACCGAGGATCTCGCTGCCACCAAAGCGCTTGGCCGCCGACCAACCGACCAGCGCAGGAAGAAACACGAAAGAGGTGTTGGCCATCAGGTTGATCAGGCTCCAGACGCCATCCAGCATCGGGTAGGCCTCGAGCAGGGTCTTGCCCTCAATGAACATGCCTTTGGCGCCGATCAGGTTGTTGATGCCCATTAGCAGACCGGCAATGATCAACGCTGGCAGGATCGGCATGAACACATCGGAGAACACCCGTACCAGCCGCTGCATGGCGTTGGTCTTGTCGACGCCCTTGCGCTTGACATCGGCAATGGTGGAGGCAGCCAGGCCGGTCAGCTCGCGCAGAGCGGCATAAACCTTCTCGACTTCGCCGGGACCGATGACGACCTGCAACAAACCACCGGTGAAGAACGAGCCTTTGACCAGATCGATCTGGGAAAGCGTGGCGTTGTTGACCAGGCTCTGGTCTTTCAGCGCCAGACGCAGACGGGTGACACAATGAGCGGCCTGCTCGAGATTTTCAGCCCCACCGAGACTCTGGAGAATCTCGCGGGCAATATTCGGATAATCGTGGCTCATGCTTTTCTTCCGTTATTTCTTGTTATTGGAAAGCGTTATTGGAGAGCGTTATTGGCAGTGCGCCGAGACGAAAAATACTCGTACAGACGAGTTAAAGCAACAACTCGTACAGACGAGTTTAAAATTATTTTTGCAGGACCCGACAAATGGACAAACACCTGACCTGCCCTTAAGGTTCCAAACCTTAAGGACACTGCGGCCGCCAGCATTGAAGGCCGACCTCCGATTCAAGGCGATACCCCATGAGTAAGTACAACCAGATCTATAGCGATCTGCTTGCCAGCATCACCACGGAACAGTTGGAAAAAGGTACGCGGCTGCCCTCGGAAACCGAGCTGATGGAAAGCTACCAGGCCAGTCGTGGCACCGTGCGCAAGGCTATTGAGCAACTACAGGAACGCGGCTTCGCGCAGAAGATCCATGGCAAGGGGACGTTCGTACTCTCACGCAGCCCGATCGAATTCCAGCTGGGCGGGATCGTCAGCTTCCAGGAAACCCATCCGGGCCTGGGCGACATGATCAGTACTGAAGTGGTCGAGTTCTGTCAGTTTCCCCTCGAAGGGGCGCTCCAGGAACGCCTGCAGGCCGAACCCGGTAGCCCGATCATTCGCATCAAGCGGGTACGGCGAATCGACGGCAAGCGGATCATTCTCGACATCAACCATTTTGTCGCCGATCTGATTCCGGGGCTGGACCGGGAGATTGCCGAACACTCGATCTACGCCTACATCGAACAGACCCTGCAACTGAACATCAGCTTCGCCCAACGCACCATCGAAGCGGCGCGCTGCAGCAAGGAAGATCAGCAGTATCTGGACCTCGACGGGCAGAGTCATGTGATCGTGGTCAAGAACCAGACCTTTCTCCAGGACGGCCGCCAGTTCGAGTACACCGAGTCGCGACATACATTGGACAAGTTCTACTTCTCGGATGTGGCGCGACGCTGACGGTCGCTTCGTTTGCGCGCCTTGGCCAATCGAACAAGCGAGGGACTGCTGCCGATTTGATTCAACACATTGCAGGTTCAGCCAATGAAGACCCTCAATGGTCGCCGGCGGCTTGCTCGACAGCACCAGCCGACTCGATCACGTCGATGAACGTGCGACCGCGCGACTTCGGCTTAAATAAATCGCATACGATTTAATCGCACGCTATTGACATCGTCGATCTTCATCTTCATCATTCAACTCATGCGACTACATCGCATACGACTTAAATGTGTTCAACACCCTTATTCACAAAGGAATTCATCATGACCAAGATCGAACAAGTCCTCCACTCAGGCAACAGCCACGCCACGGTCAATCGCGACCCCAATGCCCAGCGCGGTGAGTACGGCGTCCTCGACCTCAAGCTGTCAGCGCCCGGCGTTGAAAGCCGCGAGTTTATCGGCACCGAGCTGCACCCGAGAGCCGAGCAGTTGTTTTCGGGCGCGTGGTCGGCCTGCTACATCAGCGCGTTCGAGATTGCGGCCTCGTTGAAGAAGGTCAAGCTGCCGTCAGACTACTCCGTGAACATCCAGGTGAGCATTGGGACGGTCGGTGCCGGGTGGTGCATCGGCGCCCAGTTCACCATCCGCGCGCCGGGTCTGGCACCGGCAGTCGTCGAGGCAGTCGCGCACATGGCCCACCAGATCTGCCCGTACTCGAAGGCTGTGCACGGCAACATCGAGGTCGGCCTAAACGTCGTCACGGCGTGATCGGATAAGGCATGCGAGTCTTGCCAAATATCCTTTTTTACCACTATATATATCGCACGCGATTTAATCGCATAAGATTTTAACCCGTTTAACACCCTTACTCACCAAGGAATTCACCATGGACAAGATCGAAACAATCCTCGCTTCCGGCAACACCCACGCCACGGTCAATCGCGACCCTAAACTCCAGCGCGGTGAGTTTGGCGTCTTCGACCTCACGCTGTCAGCGCCCGGTCTTGAAACCCTCGAGTACATCGGCACCGAGCCACACCCAATAGCCGAGCAGTCGTTTGCGGGCGCGTGGTCGGCCTGTTACATCACCGTGTTCGGGATGGCGGCCTCGCTGAAGAAAGTCACGCTGCCGCCTGACTATTCCGTGGACCTCCAGGTAAACGTTGGGCAGACCGGTACCGCGTGGTTCCTCGGTGCCGAGTTCACCATCCGCGTGCCGGGCCTGGCAACGGAAGTCGTCGAGAAAATCGCGCACCTGGCCCATCAGATCTGCCCGTACTCGAAGTCTGTGAACGGCAACATTGAAGTCCGCACGAACATCGTCACGGCGTGATCCGCCGAGGCACGTGCATCTCGCTGATACACGTGCCTCTCCGGACGGTCCCAAGCAAGGAGCCATGCCGCCGCGACGCCGCGCGACAGGGGCTGCTCACTACGCGGTGGCAGTCGAGGTTTCACTCCAATGCGAGAAAATCGCATGCAATGTATTATTGTGCCTTTGCAAGACGTGGGTCTTTAGCCAAAGAGGATACAAATGAAAACTACGAACCAAGCGCCCGCTGCGGTCGTGCCGCTCTCAGACTACCTGTGCTTTGCGGTCTATTCCGCGAACCTGGCGTTCGGTAAGGCGTACAAGCCGATCCTCAAAGAGCTTGGGCTCACTTATACGCAATACATCACCGTCATTGCCCTGTGGGAGGAAGACCAGCAGACCGTCAGCGGTCTTGGCCAGAAGCTGTTTCTGGAATCCAACACGCTTACGCCGATCCTGAAGAAGCTCGAGGCCATGGGTTATCTGGAAAGGCACCGCGATCCCGAAGACGAGCGGCAGGTACGGGTCAGTCTCACGAAAACCGGCCGACAGCTGCGCGAAAAGGCCCTGGAGATGTCCCGCACCGTGGAGACCGGGCTCGCGCCGGACGAGTTCAAGAAAGTGCAAAAGGTAATCGTGCAGCTGCGTAGCAATCTCATCAACGCCGTCCAGTCCGACGAATGAGCGTTGAGTAGCCCGATTGACACAATCGTTTGCGCGCCTTGGCCAATCGAACAAGCGAGGGACTGCTGCCGATTTGATTCAACACATTGCAGGCTCGACGAATGACAATTCTGTAGGAGCGCGCTTGCCCGCGATGACGGTGTGTCAGACGCAGAAAGTCCTTCGGACTTTATCGCGGGCAAGCGCGCTCCTACAAAGGTTTTGTGGCAGACATAAAAAAACCGCTGATCGCTCAGCGGCTTTTTTACAACTCAGCTCACATCATTCCCACTCAATGGTCGCTGGCGGCTTGCTCGACACGTCGTAGGTGACGCGGGAGATGCCTTCGATTTCATTGATGATGCGACCGCTGACGGTTTCCAGCAGTTCGTAAGGCAGGTGTGCCCAACGTGCAGTCATGAAGTCCACGGTTTCCACGGCACGCAGGGCCACAACCCATGCGTAACGACGGCCATCGCCGACCACGCCTACCGATTTCACCGGCTGGAACACCACGAACGCTTGGCTGACTTTGTGATACCAGTCGGCCTTGCGCAGCTCTTCGATGAAGATGTGGTCAGCACGACGCAACAGGTCGGCGTATTCCTTTTTCACTTCACCGAGGATCCGTACGCCCAGGCCCGGGCCCGGGAATGGGTGACGGTAAACCATGTCGTACGGCAGACCGAGTTCAAGACCCAGACGACGCACTTCATCCTTGAACAGCTCACGCAGCGGCTCGACCAGTTTGAGGTTCATCTCTTCCGGCAAGCCACCCACGTTGTGGTGCGACTTGATCACGTGGGCCTTGCCGCTTTTCGCGCCAGCCGACTCGATCACGTCCGGGTAGATAGTGCCCTGGGCCAGGTACTTGATGTTGTCCAGCTTGCAGGACTCGGCGTCGAACACGTCGATGAACGTACGACCGATGATCTTGCGTTTTTTCTCTGGATCGCTCTCGCCCGCCAGATTGTCGAGGAACTGATCGGCGGCGTTGGCGCGGATCACTTTGACCCCCATGTTCTCGGCGAACATGGCCATCACTTGCTCGCCTTCATGCAGACGCAGCAGGCCGTTGTCGACGAAGACGCAGGTCAGTTGATCGCCGATGGCCTTGTGCAGCAGCGCCGCAACCACCGAAGAATCGACACCGCCGGACAGGCCGAGCAGTACGTTGTCGGTACCGACCTGGGCACGGATCTGCGCGATGGCGTCGTCAGCGATGTGCGACGGCGTCCACAGGGCTTCGCAACCACAGATGTCGAGGATGAAGCGCGACAGGATGCGGCCGCCCTGCTTGGTGTGGGTCACTTCCGGGTGGAACTGCACGCCATAGTAGCCGCGCTTGTCGTCGGCCATACCGGCGATCGGGCAGCTCGGGGTGCTGGCCAGCACGTGGAAGCCTGCCGGGATTTCAGTCACTTTGTCGCCGTGGCTCATCCACACGTCGAGGCCGAAGACGCCGTCAGGATCGACGTGGTCTTCGATACCATCGAGAACGCGGCTTTTGCCAACCACATCAACGCGGGCATAACCGAATTCACGCAGCTCGGAACCCTGCACGCGACCGCCCAGCTGTTCAGCCATGGTCTGCATGCCGTAGCAAATACCGAAGACCGGCACGTTCAGGTCAAACACTGCCTGTGGCGCGCGTGGGCTATTGGCTTCGTGAACGGACTCGGGGCCACCGGCGAGAATGATCCCGCGTGGGTTGAATTCGCGAATCGCTTCGTCGTCCATGTCGAACGGATGCAGTTCGCAATACACGCCGATCTCACGCACGCGGCGGGCGATCAGTTGGGTGTACTGGGAACCGAAGTCGAGGATCAGGATGCGGTGGGCGTGAATGTCGAGGGCCATGACTCATTCTCGTCAGTGGAAATCAGAAACAACACGGGGCTGCTAGCAGCCCCGATTACTTGGATGACGCTGAATACCGCTTTTAGCCTACGCGATAGTTCGGCGCTTCTTTGGTGATCTGCACGTCATGGACGTGGGACTCAGCCATGCCGGCGCCGGTGATGCGTACGAACTCAGGCTTGGTGCGCATCTCTTCGATGTCGGCGCTGCCGGTGTAACCCATCGAGGAACGCAGGCCACCCATCAGTTGGTGAACGATAGCCGTCAGCGAGCCTTTGTAAGCAACGCGACCTTCGATGCCTTCCGGCACCAGCTTCTCGGCACCTTCCGAAGAATCCTGGAAGTAGCGATCGGAAGAACCTTGCGCCTGGGACATCGCACCCAGCGAACCCATGCCGCGGTAAGCCTTGTAGGAGCGACCCTGGAACAATTCGATCTCGCCTGGAGCCTCTTCGGTCCCTGCGAACATCGAGCCCATCATCACGCAGGATGCACCGGCTACGATGGCCTTGGACAGGTCACCCGAGAAACGGATGCCGCCATCGGCGATCAACGGAACGCCTGTGCCTTCGAGGGCAGCGGCAACGTTGGCGATGGCGCTGATTTGCGGCACGCCGACGCCCGCGACGATGCGCGTGGTGCAGATGGAGCCAGGACCGATACCGACCTTGACCGCATCGGCGCCAGCTTCAACCAACGCCTTGGCAGCAGCGCCCGTGGCGATGTTGCCGCCAACGACCTGCACTTCAGGGAAATTCTCTTTGACCCAACGGACGCGATCGATCACGCCTTTGGAATGGCCATGAGCGGTGTCGACCACCACCACGTCAACGCCGGCCGCGACCAGGGCAGCGACGCGTTCGCCGGTGTCCTTGCCGGTGCCGACTGCCGCGCCGACACGCAGACGACCTTGATCGTCCTTGCTCGCCAACGGGTAAGCCTTGGCTTTTTCGATGTCCTTGACGGTCATCATGCCCTTGAGCGCGAACTTGCCGTCGACGATCAGGACCTTTTCCAGGCGGTGCTTGTGCAGCAACTCACGCACTTCGAACTTGTCGGCGCCTTCGCGAACCGTGACCAGACGCTCTTTAGGCGTCATCACTTCACGAACGGTGGCATCCAGACGGGTTTCGAAACGCACGTCGCGGGACGTCACGATGCCGACCAGGTCGCCATCATGCAGCACCGGTACGCCGGAAATGTTGTGCAGACGCGTCAGTTCGAACAAGTCACGCACCGTGGCATCTGCCTCGATGGTGATCGGGTCCTTGACCACGCCGGCTTCGAACTTCTTGACCTTACGCACTTCGGCAGCTTGCTGCTCGATGGTCATGTTCTTGTGAATAATGCCGATACCACCTTCCTGAGCCATGGCAATGGCCAGACGGGCTTCAGTGACGGTATCCATTGCGGCAGAAACCAGCGGAATGTTCAGCTCGATGCCACGTGTCAAACGTGTCTTCAAACTAACTTCGTTAGGAAGCACCTCGGAATAACCGGGCACTAGGAGAATGTCGTCGAAGGTTAGAGCTTCTTGGCTGATACGCAGCATGCGGGGGCTCCCGAGCGGGAAATTGGAAGCGCGCCATTATACCCAGACCGGCCCGTCGGCTCAATGTAAACCTCAGCCTATTATCACGCTGCTTATAAATGCACTTTGACGAATGAAACCGGACGATCCAGACGCTCAGCGAATTCGTCGAGAAAACTCTGCGTGAACGAGGCGTCCAGCCAGTTATTGAAGATGAAACCCAGGTTGGAAAAGCCACAGGCCTGCAGGAACAGAAAGCCATTGATGTCGTCTTCATGCCCGCATTCCGGGCAGATGAAGTTGTCAGTGTTGCCTGGCATCCAGTCTTCCAGACTGTCGAACAGCGCCTCACCCACTTCTTTCCTGCACTCGGGGCAACCGGCTTCCTCGGCGAAATCGGTCAGCGGGGTGAAGATGCAGCGCTTGGTAACCAGCTCCAGACCGTTGATCGCTTCCCCGAACGGCAATGCCTCCGGGTTTTCAACGATATCTCGGGCGCCGGGCGCAACCGCGTAGGCCATTTTGTTGAAGCCACGGCCGCAGGTGGTCAGCTGCGGCTCGATGATGTTCTTGTTCACCAGCCAGCGCAGAATCAATCGGGCCTTGGCCTCATGTCCGGGAAAGTCGGAAATCTGCGGGACGATGATGCTTTGGGTGTTCATGGGAGACGCCTGTTACTGCTACCGGATAATAAAGGCAGCTTAATCCCCCGATCTTGCAGGTCAAGTGCTGAGGTAGCGCCCGATCAGCGCAATGCCACTGGCCAGCACCAGCCAGGTGACCAGGCGCACGAAAGCCTCACGCGACAGTTTCATCGTCAACGAGCGACCAATCCATGAGCCAACCGCCATCGCCGGAAACAGACACGCTGCCAACATCAGCAACGGCATTTCGGCGTACACCCCCGCCACTAGAAACAGGCTCAACCGAACGATGGTGCTGCAACTGATCAATGCCGCCTGAGTGGCCCGCACCTGCTCCTTGGACGACAAGCGGCTGTTGAGGTAGATCGCATATAAAAAACCACCGCTGCCGAATAACGCACCGAACAGGCCGCCAACGGTGCCCATCGGTACCGCCCAACCCGCCGCGAGCTGTGCCGGGCGGACCTTTATCAACAGGCTGTACAGCGCGTAAGTGGTGATGAACAGCCCCATCAACAGCAGCAATACATCGGACTTGAGATTGAGCAGAAACACCACACCCAAAGAACAGCCCACCGCCATGCAGGGCAGCAAACGCAGGAGTTCAGGCTTGACCACAGATTGCCGGGAAGGCAGCAGGTTGCCGAACGCGGCGATGAAGTCCAGCAGCACCAGCAGCGGGATGATCCGCGACAACGCCATGAAGTTGATCAACACCGGCCCTGCGATCAACGCCGTGCCAAACCCGGCGATGCCGAACACGACATACGCCGCCATCACGCCCAGTTCAATCAACACCCAGTCCAGCGGCGTGAATGCCAATTGATTGAACAGCTCGGTGAGGGTCATTGGCTCGCTTCCATGAGTGCATGGGCGCTGACTGTAGCAAAAGCGAATGAGGTTCTGCAGGAGATCCCGCCCCGTCTTCGACGCCGCGCTGTCGCGCAGCAAACTCGGTCAATTGTAGGAGCGGGCTTGCCCGCGATCGGCTGCGGAGCAGGCGCAAAATCAGCGAACTCGATTCTGGCAGTAGAACTGTGCCCAGCATTTATGGGACCGCTTCGCGGTCCATCGCGGGCAAGCCCGCTCCTACAAGGAGACCGCGTGCCCGTGTATCATGCCCGCCATGATCAAAGACCCCTTCGCAAGACTCGGCCTCGACCGGGAAGTCCTCACCGTCAGCCAGCTCAACGGCCGCGCGCGCGTGCTACTGGAGGATGTGTTCAGCAATATCTGGGTTGAAGGCGAAATCTCCAACCTGTCTCGCCCCGCTTCCGGCCACGTATATTTCACCCTCAAGGACAGCGGCGCCCAGGTGCGTTGCGCGCTGTTCCGGCAAAGCGCCGCACGGGTTCGCCAGGTCTTGAAAGACGGCCTGGCGGTGAAAGTGCGTGGCAAGGTTTCGCTGTTTGAAGGCCGTGGCGACTATCAGTTGATTCTCGACACCGTCGAGCCCGCCGGTGAAGGTGCCCTGCGCCTGGCATTCGACGCCCTGAAAGAAAAGCTCAACGCCGAAGGTCTGTTCAGCGCTGAACGCAAAGTGCCGTTGCCTTTGCACCCGCAACGCATCGGCATCATCAGCTCGCCCACCGGCGCGGTGATTCGCGACATCATCAGCGTGTTCCGCCGCCGAGCGCCGCAGATCCAACTGACATTGATCCCCACCGCCGTCCAAGGCCGCGATGCCATCGCGCAGATCGTGCGGGCTCTGAAGCTGGCCGATGCCCGCGGTTTCGACGCCTTGATCCTGGCCCGAGGCGGCGGCTCGCTGGAAGATTTGTGGTGTTTCAACGAAGAAGCCGTCGCCCGGGCGATTGACGCCTGCGTGACACCCATTGTCAGCGCGGTCGGGCATGAGACCGACGTCTCGATCAGCGATTTCGTCGCCGACGTGCGCGCCCCGACACCTTCGGCGGCAGCAGAATTACTCGCCCCGGACTCCAGCGACCTGCATCGGCGGGTCGAGAACTTGAAGCGACGCTTGGTAACACGTATCCAGGATCGCCTGATGCGCGAGCGCCTGCGTCTGGACGGCGTCTCTCGACGCTTGCGCCACCCCGGCGAGCGTCTACGTCAACAGGCACAGCGTCTGGATGATCTGGACATGCGCCTGCGCCGCGCATTCGAGCAACACGCGCATAAACGCGTGGTACGCCTGGCCCATCTGGAAACGCGCCTCGCCGCGCAGCATCCGGGACGCACCCTGGCGTTCTTGAAGCAACGGCTGGACGGCTTGGCCGAACGCCTGCCACGGGCAATCCGTGAAAACCTCAAGACCCGTCGTTTGCAGCTGCAAAGCCAGATGCAGACCCTGCACGTGGTCAGCCCGCTGGCGACACTGAGTCGTGGCTACAGCATCCTGCTCGACGAGCGCGGTCAGGCGATTCGCAGCGCGGAACAAACCCATAACGGCCAGCGCCTGAAGGCCCGGCTCGGCGAAGGCGAATTGCAGGTGCGTGTTGAAGATAACCATCTGACGCCTGTCACCCTCTCCCTTTTGGATTGATTTATTGATGCTGCGTTTTATTGCGCCACTTTTTACCGGGGCATTGCTTGGCCTTTGCCTTGCCCTGCCTGCCCACGCGGCCTCCGACAGCTACATCGCCCGCCTGCTGAACAAGCCGGTGCCCGGTGGCGTCGCGGTGGTCGACCTTGGCCCGAGCACACAGGCGCCACAAGCCAGCTACCAAGGCAAACCAGTGCTGGTGGTCAAACAACAGGATGCGCGCTGGGTGGCGATTGTCGGCGTGCCGTTGACCATCAAGCCCGGCAGCCAGCAAATCACTGCGAAGACCGCGGCTGGCTCGCGCACCTTGCCGTTCACGGTTGGCAGCAAGGCCTACCCTGAACAACACATCACCTTGAAGAATCAGCGTCAGGTCAATCCGAACCCCGACGACCTGAAACGCATCGATGCCGAGTTGGCAGAACAGATTCGTGCTTACCGCAGCTTTACGCCGGGAACGCCGAGTAACCTGCTGCTGGACAAACCGGTGAACGGGCCGATTTCCAGCAGGTTCGGGGTGCGGCGCTTCTTTAATGGCGAAGAACGCAACCCTCACGCAGGCCTGGATTTCGCGGTACCCGCTGGCACACCGATCAAATCCCCGGCCGCTGGCAAGGTAATCCTGATCGGCAATTACTTCTTCAACGGCAACACGGTGTTCGTCGACCACGGCCAGGGCTTCATCAGCATGTTCTGCCACATGTCGAAGATCGACGTGAAGGTCGGGGATGCGATACCGCGCGGTGGCGTAGTCGGACGAGTCGGCTCGACCGGCCGCGCCACAGGCCCGCATATGCACTGGAATGTCAGCCTGAATGATGCGCGGGTCGACCCGGCGATTTTCATTGGCGCGTTTCAACCCTGACCTGCGCTCCCTTCACGCCGTATGATCGGGGCAGCTGCTACAGGCTAAAACGCAGCACCATCTGGTTGAGGTCTACCGCCAGACGCGAGAGATCGCTGCTGGCTGCGGAAGTCTGATTCGCACCCGTAGCCGTTTGCAGTGAAAGGTCTCGAATGCTGGTGAGATTGCGGTCGACTTCACGTGCCACTTGGGCCTGTTCTTCCGAAGCCGCGGCAATGCTGACGTTGCGCTCGTTGATTTGCAGCACCGAAGCGGTGATTTCGTTCAACGCAATCCCGGCTGATTCGGCTATTTTCAGGCTTTGCTGAGAGCGTTGACTACTTTGTTGCATGGCACTCACGGCCTTCGCAGCCCCGCCTTGCACCGCACTGACCATGCCCTCGATTTCGCTGGTGGACTGCTGTGTGCGATGAGCCAAGGCACGGACTTCGTCGGCAACCACTGCGAAGCCACGACCGGCCTCTCCAGCTCGGGCAGCCTCGATGGCAGCGTTCAGGGCCAGCAGATTAGTCTGCTCAGCAACGCCTCGGATTACATCGAGGACTTGCGTAATGTTCTGGATTTGTTCGGCCAGCCCATTGATCTCCTGGGTGGTGTACTGAACATCCTCAAACAACTCGCCGATAACCTTGACGGTTTCTTCGACGCGTTGTTTTCCGATCACAGCGGACTTACTGGACTCCTGCGCAGCTGTGGAGGCCATGACCGCATTGCGAGCAACCTCCTCGACCGCTGCGCTCATTTGATTCACAGCGGTGGCAGCCTGCTCGATTTCATCGTTCTGGCGCTGCATTCCGCGCAAGGCATCCGCGGTCACGGCGGTCATCTCTTCCGAGGTCGACGCCAACTGGGTGGATGAATCATTGATTTGTTTGATTGCCGTGCGCAGGTTCTCTTGCATCAGTGCCAAGGCTGCAAGCAGGCGTCCTGCTTCATCCCTATAGTCGAGTTCGATGCTCTTGCTGAAATCATTAGCGGCGATTCGCTCCGCGACGTTCAGTGCTCGCGCAATCGGCCCACTGAGGCTGCGAGTGAAAAGCCAGGCCAGCAGCACCGTAGCCACCAGCGCAACGAAAATGGCAACCGTCGTGGTGATCTGACTGATGCTGTAGGTCTCATTCGCACGGTTCCCGGCATCGACAGCTTTCTTGTCAGCCCTTGCGCTCAACTGATCGAGGGAGTCATTTAGCTTGCCAGCAGACAGGGTCAACCCGCCCGAGGGTGCAGTAAGATCCTCTGCCTGATCGTAGAGGCCCTGTCCCAATGCATCGAGGAAGCGCTGGTGCATACCAACGTAATTTTGCAGCGCCGAGCGCAACTGGGCGTAGATAACCTTGCCTTGGTCGGTGATCACCAACGCCTGCATTTTATCGACGTACCCTTGCAACGCACTACGTGCCGCCTTCACATCAGCCAACACCGGATCACGTTTCTCCGCAGCATCCTTGTGCAATCGCAGCAACGCGTTGTCCAGCCGGATTTGCCTCAGCGCGAGTTGCATCTGGTCGATCAGGCGAACACTAGGGACTACATTGGTCTCGATCAGCTTTTCCGCATCCGCCATCGCTGACGAATACTTGAGCGAAAACAGCCCTTGAACCACGACCAGTAAAGCGAAGAAGCCAAAACACAGCACTGCACGTGGGGCGATATTCAATTTTCTAAGGTTCATGGATGAGCCGCACCATTCAGAGATAGATATATAACCTATCGTGAAGAATCGTTTCAGCTTTAGAAAAATCATCAAAAATAGCGAAATTTCTGTTATTTCCTCTTCTGGGGCAGCCATCCGATGAAGCAAATATCTTTTTTCCTCCTCTGTCGACTGGTCGAACGCGCCCCCATCAATGTCCCTGCCCCTGTGAAACCTATAAATGACGCTATTTCATTCATTCATCATCATCGGGTGCGAGCCAACGGAGAGCTTCCAACCTGAGCTCGTCGCTGAAACCAGAAACCTCCTCCTCGGTAAGAAGCTCTGCTCGACACATGTACATCAAATTGAAACCAATATTGTTTCGCGAGAAATTCATGGAATCGAAAATTCGATAAACATCCTTGAGACCGGCGTCTACCGCGTCTTTTGTATCAAGAACCCGTTCGCGAGTGGTTTTATCCTGACCAGTCATTGCCTCCTGAACATCACGAAAAATGCGGTCGTAAATCCGCTCGACGGCTAATGGTCTGAGCTTACTGAGCAACTTCCAGTCTGACTCTTTCATATTCACTCCCTATTCGAATCAATCAACGGTGTCTTTTATCAAATGTCGAAGAATGGTGCGAATCTCAGCGAGCCTTGATACCGCGCAATAACAGCGCAATATCCACCGAAATTCCGCTATTAAATCCTCAAAAAAATCTGAATCCGAGAACTTCTCTCAATTTTTCAGCACTACTTGCCAACTTTCACCTCAATGGTTACGGTTGACAGCATGAAAACCTCTCAAACCCTCATATTGATGCGCCAGCATCGCTGCCTCAGCCTGGTCAGTGCACGACTGCCACGCTAATCGCGGTGCCCCATCCTTTTTTTCGTTTTAACGGTAGGCCGCCTTTATCTGGCCCGTACAACAAGGATTTCCATCATGACCATGCTCAACGATCCCTCGACAAAGTACCGCGCGTTTCCAACCATCGATCTGCCTGACCGCACCTGGCCTTCGAAAGCCATCACTGCGGCACCGATCTGGTGCAGCTCCGACCTTCGCGACGGTAACCAATCGCTGATCGAGCCCATGGATGCGGTCAAGAAACTGCGTTTCTGGAAGACCCTGGTCGCCGTCGGCGTCAAGGAAATCGAAGCCTCGTTCCCGGCCGCGTCGCAGACCGACTTTGACTTCGTCCGTACCCTGATTGAAGGCAACCACATCCCGGATGACACCACCATTCAGGTGCTGACCCAGGGCCGTGAAGACCTGATCGAACGCACCTTCGAATCCCTGCGTGGGGCAAAAAAAGCCATTGTTCACCTGTACAACGCCACCTCGCCGTCGTTCCGCCGCATTGTCTTCAACCAAGACAAAGAAGGCGTGAAAGAGATTGCTGTCAGCGCTGCCAAGCTGTTCGTCAAGTTCGCAGCCCAGCAACCAGAGACCCAGTGGACCTTCGAATACTCGCCGGAAACCTTCAGCGCTACCGAACTCGAGTTCGCCAAGGAAGTGTGTGATGCGGTAATCGAGGTGTGGAACCCGACGCCTCAGAACAAAGTCATTCTCAACCTGCCCGCGACGGTTGAAGTGGCTACACCAAATGTATACGCCGACCAGATCGAGTGGTTTGGCCGCCATATCAACCGCCGCGACAGCGTGTTGATCAGCCTGCACACCCACAACGACCGTGGCACCGGTGTTGCCGCCACTGAACTGGGCCTGATGGCCGGTGCCGATCGCGTTGAAGGCTGCCTGTTCGGTAACGGCGAGCGCACCGGTAACGTCGACCTGGTGACCGTTGCACTGAACCTCTACACCCAGGGCATCAACCCTGAACTGGACTTCTCCGACATCGACGGCGTGCGCAAGGTCGTTGAGGAGTGCAACCAGATTCCGGTTCACCCACGTCATCCGTATGTCGGCGATCTGGTGCACACCGCGTTCTCTGGCTCGCACCAGGACGCTATCCGCAAGGGCTTCAGCCAACAACAGCCTGACACCTTGTGGGAAGTGCCTTACCTGCCAATCGACCCGGCCGATATCGGCCGCAGCTACGAGGCGGTGATTCGGGTCAACAGCCAATCGGGCAAAGGCGGCATCGCTTACTTGCTGGAACAGGAATACGGCATCTGCCTGCCACGTCGGATGCAGATCGAGTTCAGCCAGGTGGTTCAGGGTGAAACCGATCGCCTTGGCCTGGAAATGACTGCCCAGCAGATTCACAGCCTGCTGCATCGTGAATACCTGCAAGCCAACGTGCCGTACGCCTTGCTCAGTCACAGACTGCAGGAAGAAAACGGCAACAGCGCAGTCGATGCCGAAGTTCATTGCGATGGTGAAACCCAACACTGGCGCGGCAAGGGCAAAGGCGCTCTGGAAGCACTGGTCGCCGGCCTGCCGGTTTCCGTGGAAATCATGGACTACAACGAGCACGCCATTGGTGCAGGCACAACGGCCAAGGCAGCCGCTTACATCGAGCTACGGGTCAATGGCGATCGTGCGGTCCACGGCGTGGGCATCGATGAAAACATCACCACCGCCAGCTTCCGTGCACTGTTCAGTGCGCTGAACCGCTCACTGAGCCAGGCTGAAGCCAAAGCGGCCTGATCTGACGCCTGAAACAAAAACGGCCCCGAAGTGAAAGCTTCGGGGCCGTTTTGTATTCAAGGAATCTGTGCCTGATGAAGATCTACTGTGGGAGCGAATTCATTCGCGAATGCGTCAGGTCAGGCACCCAATAGGTTGGATGTGCTGGCCCTTTCGCGAATGAATTCGCTCCCACAGGGATTAGTGCAATTCGAACACATCCGCATCCAGATTGGCCGGGAACCGTTTACGGTAGGCAGCCAGGTCGGCGGCACTCAGGCAGACGTGGAACACACCATCGGCCTCACCGGCGCTCAACAGGCTTTCACCCTGGAAATCGAAAACGTGGCTGTCACCCGTGTAGGTGAAGCCCTTGCCGTCGATGCCAACCCGGTTAACCGCGGCAACGTAGCAGAGGTTTTCGATCGCACGCGCAGGTAGCAGGCGATTCCAGTGCAGACGCCGTGCGCCGGGCCAGTTGGCGGTATACAGCAGGAGATCGGTGTCCTGTGCGTCACGGCTCCACACCGGGAAACGCAGGTCGTAGCAAATCAGCGGCCGAATCCGCCAGCCTTTCAACTCAAACTGAACCTGCCGCTCGCCCGGGGTGAAGTGCTTGTGCTCCCCCGCCATGCGAAACAGGTGACGCTTGTCGTAATGCAACAACTCGCCATCGGGACGCGCCCACAGCAGGCGGTTACGATGACTGCCATCAGCGGCCCGGACGATCAAACTACCCGTCACCACCGCATTGAGTCGTTTGGCCTGGGCCAGCATCCACTTGGCGGTAGGCCCATGCTCCGGTTCGGCCAGGGTTTCGGATTCCATCGTAAAGCCAGTGGTGAACATCTCCGGCAGGACAATCAGATCAGCGCCCAGAGCCTGATCCAGTAGCAGCCCGAAATGCTCATGGTTGGCCTGGCGGTCGTGCCAAACCAGCGTGGTCTGGACCAACGCTATGTTGAGGTTGGGCAGTTCGCTTAGATCACGCATGGTTTTTGATCATACATAGTCTTTCCGCTGCCTGACGCAACGTCTCCTCACGCTTGGCAAAGCACAGACGAACCAGTCGTTGCCCTGGCGGTGGGCTCTGATAGAAGACCGAGATAGGGATAGTGGCCACCCCATGTTCGCGGGTCATCCACAGCGACATGTCGACATCGTTCAGATCCGGGCGGATGTTCGAGTAATCCACCAATTGAAAGTAGGTACCCGCCACGCGACTGAAGCTGAAGCACGAGGGTTCAAGCAGGTCGCAGAACAGATCGCGCTTGGCCTGATAGAACGCGGGCAGCTCTTCGACATGCTCGGGATGCTCGGCCATGAAGTCGGCCAGGGCATATTGCAGCGGTGTCACGCCACAAAAGCTCACGTACTGGTGGATCTTGCGCAACTCGGCAGTCAGTGCCGGCGGTGCGACGACGTAGCCGGTTTTCCAGCCGGTGACGTGATAGGTCTTGCCAAACGAACTGACCACGAACGCCCGCTGGTAGAGTTCTTCATGGGCCAGGACGCTGGCGTGCTGCACACCGTCGAACACCAGATGCTCATACACTTCATCACTGATCAGGTAGATATCACGGTTGGCGATCAAGGCGGCCAATTGATCGAGATCGTTGCGGGTAATCAACGCACCGCTGGGGTTGTGCGGGCTATTGAGAATGATCATCCGGGTGCGCGGGCTAATGGCATCGGCGAGCTTCTGCCAATCAATGGTGAAATCGTTCAGCCCAAGCTGCACATGCACGCAACGGCCACCGGCCAGCTCAACGGACGGCTCATAGCTGTCGTAGCACGGGTCGAACACGATGACTTCGTCGCCAGGCTGAATCACCGTCTGGATCGCGCAAAAAATCGCCTGAGTCGCACCGGGGGTAATGGTAACTTCACTGTCGGCATCGACCTGACGGCCATAGCTGCGGGCAATTTTGGCCGCAACTTGTTGGCGCAGCGCGGGCAGGCCAGTCATCGGCGAGTATTGGTTGTGACCGTCAGCAATATGACGACCCACGGCATCACGCAGCGCCTGCGGACCATCGAAATCAGGGAAACCCTGAGACAGGTTGATCGCGCCAGTCTGCGCGGCAAGCTGAGACATAACGGTGAAAATGGTGGTGCCGACGTTCGGCAACTTACTGATGATCATGGGCCATTCTCTTGCTGGCACCCGGCTCTACGGCGGCACGGAAGACAAGCAGGATAGCCCATACCACGCGCATAAAAAAAGGCGCCATTGGCGCCCTTCTTGAGAAAGTCCGTTACAAAATCAACGCTTATCCTTGCGCTTTTTGTCGGCTTTCTTGTGGTGCGACATCATGCGACGCTTCTTGTTGACCTGGCGGTCTGTGAGCGTGTTCTTGTTGCCTTCGTACGGGTTCTCGCCGCCCTTGAACTCGATCCGGATTGGCGTACCGACCAGTTTCAACACGCGGCGGTAGGTGTTCTCCAGATAACGGACATAGGACTTGGGTACTTTCTCGACCTGGTTGCCGTGAATGACGATCAACGGCGGGTTGGCACCACCCAAGTGGGCATAACGCAGCTTGATGCGGCGGCTGCCGACCATCGGAGGTGCGTGCTCGCTGACTGCGTCTTCAAGGATCTGGGTCAGACGGTTGGTCGGCCAGCGGGTGACCGCGGACTTGAACGAGTTCTGAACCGACTGGTAGAGGTTGCCCACGCCCGTGCCGTGCAAGGCCGAGATGAAGTGGATGTCGGCGAAGTCGACGAAGAACAGCCGACGTTGCAGCTCGACCTTCACGTACTCGCGCTCACTCGGCTCCATGCCATCCCACTTGTTCAACGCGATAACCAACGCACGACCGGCTTCCAGCGCAAAGCCCAGCAGGTTGAGGTCGTGATCGACTACGCCTTCACGCGCGTCCATCACAAAAATCACCACGTTGGCGTCTTTGATCGCCTGCAGGGTTTTCACCACCGAGAACTTTTCGACTTCCTCGTGGATCTTGCCGCGCTTGCGCACACCGGCGGTGTCGATCAGCGTGTACTTCTCGTCGTTACGTTCGAACGGGATGTAGATACTGTCGCGGGTGGTGCCTGGCTCGTCATAGACGATAACCCGGTCTTCACCGAGCATACGGTTGACCAGCGTCGATTTGCCGACGTTAGGACGACCGATGATCGCGATCTTGATCCCGTCTTTTTCGCTCGGACCGGGAATGCGCTTGGCTTCCTGACCTTCTGCAACTTCTTCAGGTTCGCCTTCATCTTCATCCGGGTCTTTCGGGAAATCGCTCAGGGCGATTTCCAGCATCTGGCTGATGCCACGACCGTGCGCACCGGCAACCGGGATCGCATCGCCCATGCCCAACGGGCTGAATTCGGCGCGCGCCATTTCCGGATCGATATTGTCGACCTTGTTGGCGACCACGTAGGAACGCTTGCCACGCTTGCGCAGGTGCTCGCCGATCATTTGGTCGGCAGCGGTGAAACCGGCGCGGGCGTCTACCAGGAACAGCACGACATCGGCTTCTTCGATGGCCAGCAGCGACTGCTCGGCCATCTTTTCGTCCATGCCATGTTCATCACCGGAGATACCGCCGGTGTCAACCAGAATGTAGGAGCGCCCTTGCCACTTTGCCTCTCCGTATTGGCGATCACGGGTCAGACCGGACAGATCGCCGACAATGGCGTCGCGGGTCCTGGTCAGGCGGTTGAATAAGGTGGACTTGCCGACGTTCGGTCGACCCACCAGGGCGATTACGGGAACCATGCGGCTCTCCACTTCGTTATTTCAGAAAATACAAAAGCCGCTGCAGGGCAGCGGCCGGAGTTCGGAGCGGCACTTTAAGTGCCGCGGGCCTTGCCGGAGCAAGGTTGCGAGAGGTCCCATGTTTCAAACATAGACAGCAACCTCAAGCATAGACAGCGACTACTTGATCGTCAGGGCTTCCAGCTTACCGCTGTTGCCAAACACATAAATCATGCTGCCATCAACCAGCGGACGGGCACGCAGGCCATCGCCGTCGATTTTCTCACGACCGACAAAACGACCATCGACCTGACTCAGCAGATGCAGATAGCCTTCCATATCGCCAACAGCTACATAGCTGGAAAACACTTCCGGCGCACCCAACTGGCGACGGGCCAACGAATCGTTGCTCCACAAGGCAGTCGTCGAACGCTCGTCGATCCCTTGGACGGTGCCATTGGCCAGGCTTATGTAAACGCTGCCAAAACCTTGGGCGACACCCGCATAGCTTGACGCATCACGCTGCCAAAGCACACGACCGCTTTCCAGATCCAGAGCGGAGACACGCCCCTGATAGCTGGCGACATACAACTTGCCGCCGGACAACAGCAGGCCGCCGTCGATATCGACGACGCGGTCCAGCTCCGAGCGACCTTGTGGAATAGCAATACGCTGCTCCCAGATCGGCACACCATTAGTCGTGTCCAGCGCGACGACTTTACCGGTCGACAGACCTGCCAGCGCGAGGTGGTTGGTCACGATCGGCGCGCCAGTACCGCGCAATGTCAGTACCGCCGGGGTGCTTTCGTAGATCCAGCGCTGGGTACCAGTGGCGGCATCAAGGCCGATCACACGGTCATCCTGAGTCTGGACCACAACCACGTCACCATTGGTGGCTGGCGGAGCCAACACCTCACTGGTGACGTGAGCACGCCATTTTATTTCACCGGTGGCGGAGTCCAGTGCAACGACTTCGCCTTTGAGCGTACCGAGTATGATCAGACCGTAACCCGAGCCAACGGCACCGGAAACAGGCAGTTCAAGGTCCTTCTTCCAGACCACGTCGCCGGTCATGCGATCCAGCGACATCACCACACCCGTCACGTCCGCGGCATAGATATGCTCGCCTTCGATGGCCGGAACCAACATGTTGTAAGTCTTGCCCTGACCGTCACCGATGGAGCGGCTCCATTCCTTGTGCAGAACCACTTCTTCTTTGAAGTCGGTCAGCTCGGCCGGTGGTAATTCCTTTTTACCGTTGCTGCTGCAACCCGCGGCCAAAATGGCCAGGGCCAGCAATGCTGCATGTTTCCAACGCATCACGTCACGCATCCCCTTTCGCCAGGTCGTCGAGCTTCATTTGTAGGCCACCCACTGCTGCTTCTTCAGACAGCGCGGATTTGGCTTTTTGGTAGGCGGCGTGCGCCTCGTCGGTGCGGCCCAGCTGTACCAGCAGGTCACCCTTGAGTTCTTCACGGCTGGCCAGGAAGGCCTTGTCAGCATCGCCTTCAAGCAGCTTGAGCGCGTCGTCGGTCTTGTTCTGTGCAGCCAATACCCGAGCCAGACGCTGACGAGCGATTTCACCGAGGGTGTCGCTCGCCGGCTTGTCGGTCACGGCTTTGAGTTCAGCCACCGCGTCATCGAGCTTACCGGTATCGACCGCTACTTTGGCCACGAACAGGCTGCCGTACTGGGCGTAAGCCGTGCCACCGAACTCGCTTTTCAGCTTGCCGGCGATATCCGCGACGCGTGCGGCATCGGGCTGACCATTCGGGGTCAGGGTCGTTTCCAGCAATTGCTGATAGAGCATCGAGGCGCCTTGCGACTGATTGCTCTGATATCTGTGCCAGGCCTGCCAGCCAAATACCACGATCAATGCCAGCAAACCACCAGTGACCAGGGGTTTGCCGTTGCGTTGCCACCAGTCTTTCATCACCGCCAGCTCTTCATCTTCGGTACGCGACACCCCAATACTCCTATTCGCTAAATCGGCTGTTTATCAGCTTCAACCCTGCACGACGCAGGCGGCCAGGTGCTCGGACAGAGCATCCCAGGCAATATTTTGTTGTTCGCCCTGGCCACGCAGGGGTTTGAAACCTACCACTTGCTGAGCCAATTCATCGTCACCCAGGATCAGCGCGTACGGTGCACCACTCTTGTCGGCCTTTTTGAACTGGCTTTTGAAACTGCCAGCGCCGGCGTTGACCTGCAAACGCAGGTTCGGCAGCTGGTCGCGCAAACGCTCGGTGAGCGTCAACGCAGCCAGCTCGGCAGGTTCACCAAAGGCACACAGGTAGACGTCAACCTGACGCGAGATTTCTTCCGGGATCTGCCCCAGGGTTTCCAGCAACAGCACCAGACGCTCGATACCCATCGCGAAACCGACGCCGGTCGTAGGCTTGCCGCCCATCTGCTCGACCAGGCCGTCATAACGACCACCGGCACACACGGTACCTTGGGCGCCAAGCTGATCGGTGACCCATTCGAAAACGGTTTTGCTGTAGTAGTCGAGCCCGCGCACCAGCTTGGGATTGATCACGTACGGGATACCGGCTGCATCCAGACGCGCCTTGAGGCCTTCGAAGTGGATGCGTGACTCATCGTCCAGGTAATCCGCCAGCTTCGGCGCATCCACCAACAACGCTTGGGTTTCGGGGTGTTTGGTGTCGAGGACGCGCAGCGGGTTGGTTTTCAGACGACGCTGACTGTCCTCATCAAGCTCGCTCAAGCGTGCCGACAAGAACTCCACCAGTGCATCGCGATAACGCGCACGCGCTTCGCTGGTGCCCAGGCTGTTGAGTTCCAGTTTGACCGCGTTGCGAATGCCCAGCAGGCCCCACAGGCGCCAGGTCAGGACGATCAGCTCGGCATCGATATCCGGGCCGTCGAGGTTGAAAACCTCCACACCGATCTGGTGAAACTGGCGATAACGCCCTTTCTGTGGCCGCTCGTGGCGGAACATAGGGCCGATATACCACAGTTTCTGGACCTGACCACCACCGGTAATCCCGTGTTCGAGCACTGCGCGCACACACGCAGCGGTGCCTTCCGGGCGCAGGGTCAGGGAATCACCGTTGCGATCGGCGAAGGTGTACATCTCTTTTTCGACGATGTCGGTCACTTCACCGATGGAGCGCTTGAACAGCTCGGTGAACTCGACGATCGGCATGCGGATCTGGCGATAACCGTAGTTATCCAGCAAACGCGTCACCGCGCCCTCGAAATAGCGCCACAGCGGCGTCTGATCGGGCAGGATGTCGTTCATGCCACGAATGGCTTGCAGAGACTTACTCACAAAAGATCCTTAGCGAAATCTTGATTAGCCGCGCGCGATGAGCGCTGCGTCGGCTTCGACCTTTTCGGCCGCTTTCTGACGGATCAAGCGTTCAAGCTCATCCACCAGATTGTCATTGGTCAGCTTCCGAGCTGGCTTGCCGTCGATGTAGATCAGGTTCGGCGTGCCACCGGTGAGGCCGATATGCGCTTCTTTGGCTTCGCCCGGACCGTTGACCACACAACCGATCACCGCGACATCCAGCGGCACCAACAAATCCTCAAGGCGCCCTTCCAGCTCGTTCATGGTCTTGACCACATCGAAGTTCTGCCGCGAGCAGCTCGGGCAGGCGATGAAGTTGATGCCACGGGAACGAAGGTGCAGCGATTTGAGAATGTCGTAACCGACTTTCACCTCTTCGACCGGGTCAGCGGCCAACGAGATGCGGATAGTATCGCCAATCCCTTCGGCGAGCAGCATACCTAGGCCCACGGCCGATTTCACTGTGCCTGAACGCAGTCCACCGGCTTCGGTGATGCCCAGGTGCAACGGCTGAATGATTTGCGTGGCCAACAAACGGTAGGCTGCCACTGCCATGAACACATCGCTGGCCTTGACGCTGACCTTGAAGTCCTGGAAATCCAGGCGATCCAGATGTTCGACATGACGCAATGCGGACTCGACCAACGCGGCCGGCGTCGGCTCGCCGTATTTCTTCTGCAGGTCTTTTTCCAGCGAGCCGGCGTTGACCCCGATACGGATCGGAATGCCACGATCACGCGCCGCGCTGACCACCGCACGCACGCGATCTTCACGACCGATGTTGCCCGGATTGATCCGCAGGCAGTCGACGCCCAGCTCGGCTACACGCAAAGCGATCTTGTAGTCAAAGTGGATATCGGCAACCAGAGGCACCTTGACCAGCTGCTTGATCCGGCCAAACGCCTCGGCCGCATCCATGTCCGGGACCGAAATCCGCACGATGTCGACGCCAGCCGCTTCCAGACGATTGATCTGGGCGACGGTAGCCGCAACATCGTTGGTATCGCTGTTGGTCATGCTCTGCACTGCAATGGGCGCATCACCACCCACCGGGACGGAGCCGACCCAGATTTTACGAGATTCGCGACGCTTGATCGGTGATTCGCCGTGCATGACTTATTGCCCTAGTTTCAGGCGAGCGGTTTCGCCACTGGTAAAAGGTGCTACGTCTACGGGCTGGCCGTTGTAGCTCACTTGAACGCCACGAGCGAAGCCCAGCCGCAAGATAAAAGGCGGCTTGCCGTTGACATCCAGGCTATCGCCCTTGTGCTTCAAACCGCTGAGCAACACTTTACCGTTGCCATCGGTCACTTGAGTCCAGCAATCGGACACGTAGTGCAGATTGATCTGGCCAGAACCCGCGACCGATGGCGCCGTTGGCGTCGTCACTGGTGCGGTGGTGGCCGGGACCGGTGCAACTGTCGTTGTCGGGGCGACAGGCACGACGTGCGCTGGAGCAGCAGGCACGACAGGGGCAGGCGCAACAGCCGAAGGTGCTGACGGCGTGACAGGTGCCGTTATCGAAGTTTCAGCCGCAGGAGCACCAGACGCAAGCGGCTGCGGCGCGGCATTGGTGCCTTGGGATTCGATCACGGCTTGATCTTCAGGCTCATCCAGCGGATGAATCTGGGTCGTGCCATCAGCACTCTCGACTTCAACGTGCTCAAGATTGACGGCCAGTTCCTTGCCGCGCATCGACGCCTGGTCTTGCCACCAGAAGAAGCCGCCACCGACCAGCACCACCAGCAACAACAGACTGACGATGCGCAGAATGTTGTGCGACAGACGCACCGGTTCTTCGATACGGCCCAGGCTGTGTACATTGCTGCCGTGGGCGTCGGTACCGGTGTATTGATCGAACTGCTGAACCAGCAGGGTCTGATCCAGACCCAGCAGTTTGGCATAGGCACGGATATAGCCCCGGGCGAAGGTATGGCCAGGCAACTTTTCAAAATTGCCGCCCTCGAGGTTGCTTAAGGACGTCACGGTGAGGTTCAGCCTCAAAGCCACATCAGGCAGCGACCAGTTTTGACTCTCACGGCCCTGGCGCAAGGTTTCACCAGGGTTCACGCGAGTGGCTGCTACAACTTCGGGATGCGCCGCTTTCATCATTGCTCCGACTGGTATTGCTGATATTCCGGCGTACCGGGATAGAGTCTTTTTAGTTGCAAGCCAAAACTGGCTGCCTTGTCACGATCGTCATAGAGTTTTGCCAACCGCGTACCGAGCAATAGACTACGTGCATTTTGATCGCTCAGTTGGCTAAAACGGTCGTAGTAGTCACGTGACGGCACATAATGCCTGTCTTCGTACGACAACTCAGCCATTTCCAGCAACGCTCGCGGTTGTCGACGATCCAGCTGCAAGGCTTTGATGAAGTAGTTACGGGCTTCGTCACGCTGATCGAGCTTCAGCGAGGTCATCCCCAGACTCTCGAAAACCCGCGACCGCTCCGGGTAAAGGGTGTCAGCGGCGGCCTGCTGAAAGCGCTCGTAAGCCTCCTTGTAACGCTTCTGCTCGTACAGGAAGCTGCCGTAATTATTCAGGGTCCGTGCATCACCAGAACGTGTCGACAGCGCCTTGATGAATTGCTTGTCCGCCAGCTCCGGCTCCATCTCAGCCTGGAAAACCAGCGCCAGCGCAGCATTGGCGTCAGGGTCGGAACTGTCCATCTCGAGGGCTTTTTTCAGCGGAACCTTGGCGCGCTCGGTCGAACCCTGCTGCAGATAGCCAAGCCCCAGTTGCACATACGCGGCGCGCGCCTCGTCCCGGCCCTTGCTGGTACTCAACGGATCGACGCTGCCCGATGAAACGCAGCCAACCAGCAAGTTGACGAAACACAGCAATAGCGCAGCGCGCAGGGTCATGGAGGTCCTCTCAGTCAGGTGGGAGTCGCAGCGCTTTGGGCCAGATCGGCCTCGGCACTCAACTCTCGCACAGCAATGTAACGTTCGCTGCGGCGAGTGCGATCCATGACCTGGCCAACCAACTGACCGCAAGCCGCATCGATGTCTTCGCCGCGCGTGGTGCGCACAGTGACGTTGAAACCGGCCTGATGCAACTGATCCTGAAAACGACGAATCGCATTGTTACTTGGACGCTCGTAACCCGAATGAGGGAACGGGTTGAACGGGATCAGGTTGATCTTGCAAGGAATGTCCTTGAGCAGCTCGGCCATTTCGACCGCGTGCTCGACCTTGTCATTGATGTCTTTGAGCAAGGTGTACTCGACGGTCAATACGCGTTTTTCGCCCAGCGACGACATATAACGCTGGCACGACTCGAGCAGGACCTTGAGCGGGTACTTCTTGTTGATCGGTACCAACTGGTTGCGCAATGCATCGTTGGGCGCATGCAGCGACAAGGCCAGCGAGACGTCGATGTGTTTGGACAGCTCATCGATCATCGGTACCACGCCGGAGGTGGACAGGGTCACCCGACGTTTTGAAATGCCATAGCCCAGGTCATCCATCATCAGATGCATGGCGGCCACGACATTATCGAAGTTCAGCAGCGGCTCACCCATGCCCATCATCACCACGTTGGTGATGGCACGGTCGACGGTCGCCGGGACGCTGCCAAAGGATTTATTGGCAATCCACACCTGGCCGATCACTTCGGCGGCAGTGAGGTTGCTGTTGAAGCCTTGTTTGCCGGTGGAGCAGAAACTGCAATCCAGGGCACAGCCCGCCTGGGACGAAACGCACAGCGTGCCGCGTTTGCCCTGGGGGATGTAAACGGTCTCGACGCAGCTGCCGGACTCCACACGCACCACCCATTTACGGGTGCCATCGGTGGAAATGTCCTCGCTGACGACTTCGGGACCCCGAATTTCAGCACAGACCTTGAGTTTTTCACGCAAGGCCTTGCTGACGTTCGTCATGGCGTCGAAATCATCGACGCCAAAGTGGTGAATCCATTTCATTACCTGACCGGCACGGAAACGCTTCTCCCCGATCGAGTCGAAGAATTTCTCCATTTCCGGTTGAGTCAGACCCAACAGGTTGGTCTTGCCAGTCGATGTTGTCATGTTTTCACCCTCACTCATTGGCCTCAGGCCTGACGAGCGGTTACTTCGGTAGCAGCGAAGAAGTAAGCGATTTCACGTGCAGCAGCGGCTTCGGAATCGGAACCGTGTACAGCGTTGGCGTCGATGGAATCAGCGAAGTCAGCACGGATGGTGCCGGCAGCTGCTTCTTTAGGGTTGGTAGCGCCCATCAGTTCGCGGTTTTTAGCGATGGCGTTTTCACCTTCCAGAACCTGAACCACAACCGGGCCGGAGATCATGAAAGCAACCAGGTCGCCGAAGAAACCACGAGCGCTGTGCTCAGCGTAGAAACCTTCAGCTTCAGCCTTGGACAGCTGCTTCATTTTCGAAGCGACGACTTGCAGACCAGCCTTTTCAAAACGAGTGACGATCTCGCCAATTACGTTTTTAGCAACGGCATCAGGCTTGATGATGGAGAAAGTACGTTGAACAGCCATGGTGTAACTCCAGAAACGGTGATTAAAGCGAAAAATTAAACCCGCGAATTATACGCGGGTTTAGGGGGATTGCCTAACCTGCAACAGCGGCTCAGTCAGCCTCTTCGATCCAGGCAGCCTGAATGGCCTCGAGAACCTTCTCGCCACCATGCCGAGGATCATCGCTGAAATCCGACAATTCCAGGACCCAGCGGTGCAGATCGACGAAGTTAACCGACAGCGGGTCCACATCCGGCTTGCTTTCAGCCAGTTGGATAGCGATTTCCAGCACATCAACCCATTTAAGGCTCATGACAATTCCTTGAATCAGTGCGCCGCTTCGGCCGCGTGGTTGAGCGAGTATTTCGGAATTTCGATGGTCAGGTCATCTGTCCCGACTTTTGCCTGACAAGTCAGGCGCGAATGCGGCTCCAGCCCCCAAGCCCGGTCGAGATAGTCCTCTTCCAGTTCATCGGCCTCATTCAACGAATCAAAGCCTTCGCGAATGA
Source organism: Pseudomonas sp. ASL3 (assembly GCF_056680425.1). Taxonomy (NCBI): domain Bacteria; kingdom Pseudomonadati; phylum Pseudomonadota; class Gammaproteobacteria; order Pseudomonadales; family Pseudomonadaceae; genus Pseudomonas; species Pseudomonas sp. ASL3. The sequence goes on from NZ_CM155281.1 coordinate 4,225,467, forward strand.
TGCAGTGACACGTGGTGCAGGCACAGACGCCGCCACAGGCGCTTTCGAGCTCGATATGGTTGTCATGGGCCACATCGAGAATGGACTGACCGGTCTCAGCCTCTACAACCATACCGTCCGGGCAATGCTCGGCGTGTGGCAGAAAAATGATCTGCGGCATCAGTTATTCCTCGATTTCATTCAGATTGCGCCCCGCCAACGCGGCTTTCACCGTCGAGTCCAGGCGTCGGGCAGCAAAGGCATCGGTCACCTGCGACAGACGCTTGGTCTGTTGCTCAATGGCCAAACCATTGGTGCCCTGCATCAATTCACTCAGTTCCTGCATTTGCAGCTCGATGACTAACCGCTCGTCAGCGTCGAGCAAACGATCACCGTCCGCATCCAGCGCGCCCTGCACTGCTTCGAGCAGGCGCTGGGCGTCGACTTGCTGTTCACGCAGCACGCGAGCGACCTTGTCATCACTGGCGTACTGGAACGAATCCTTGAGCATGCGGGCGATTTCGCCGTCGGTCAGGCCATAGGACGGCTTGACCTGGATGCTGGACTCGATACCCGACCCCAGTTCGCGGGCCGCAACGCTGAGCAAGCCATCGGCATCGACCTGGAACGTGACGCGGATTTTCGCAGAACCAGCCACCATCGCCGGAATGCCGCGCAGTTCGAAGCGCGCCAGGGAGCGGCAATCACTGATCAGTTCACGCTCACCCTGCAGCACATGAATCATCATGGCTGACTGGCCGTCTTTATAAGTGGTGAAGTCCTGGGCACGCGCGACAGGGATGGTGGTGTTGCGTGGAATCACCTTCTCCATCAGCCCACCCATGGTTTCCAGCCCCAGGGACAACGGGATCACATCAAGCAGCAAGAGCTCTTCGCCATCACGCTTGTTGCCTGCCAGCGTATCGGCCTGGATCGCGGCACCAATGGCCACCACTTGATCCGGGTCGATTTCAGTCAATGGCTGACGACCGAACAGTTCAGCGACGGCCTCACGCACTCGCGGCACACGTGTCGAACCGCCGACCATGACCACGGCTTCGACCTCTTCAAGCTCGATACCGGCGTCACGAACCGCACGTCGGCAGGCCTTCAGGCTACGCGCCAACATGGGTTCGAGCAGCACTTCAAAGGCTTGCCGCGTCAGCACCGAATGCCAATCGCCATGCACGACCTCGACCGAATCGACCTTGGTCAGCGCTTCTTTGGCCACGCAAGCAGTTTGCAACAGGCTACGTTGTGTGGACGGATCGAGGTCGGCGGAAAGGCCGGCTTCGCTCACGATCCAACTGGCAATCGCGTGATCGAAGTCGTCGCCACCCAGCGCGGTATCGCCGCCGGTCGCCAGGACTTCAAAGACACCGCCAGTCAAACGCAGAATGGAAATGTCGAATGTACCGCCGCCCAGGTCGTAGATGGCGACCACGCCTTCAGCATGTTGATCCAGACCATAAGCGACTGCCGCAGCCGTGGGCTCGTTGAGCAGGCGCAGGACATTGAGCCCGGCCAGACGAGCCGCGTCTTTGGTGGCTTGACGCTGAGCGTCATCGAAATAGGCGGGAACGGTAATCACCGCGCCGACCAGCTCGCCACCCAAGGTCGCTTCAGCGCGCTGACGCAGCACCTTGAGAATGTCAGCCGACACTTCCACCGGGCTTTTCGGGCCCTGGATGGTGTCGATGAACGGCATGTGCGACTCGCCGTCGACGAAGCGGTAAGGCAGTTGTTCGCCAAGCTGCTTGACGTCGGACAGGCCACGACCCATCAGTCGCTTGACTGACAGCACGGTATTGAGCGGATCAATAGCGGCGGCGCTTTTGGCGCTCTGCCCTACTTCGACCCGATCAGCGTGGTAGCGCACGGCGGACGGCAGAATGACCTGCCCGTCAGCATCGGCCAGCGGCTCGGAAAGACCACTGCGTAACGCAGCGACCAGCGAATTGGTAGTGCCCAAGTCGATCCCAACCGCCAGACGACGCTGATGTGGTTGGGGACTTTGGCCGGGTTCGGCGATCTGCAGTAGGGCCATGCTTATCGAAATTCACAGGCGTGCGGCCAGGGCAGCACGGGGTTAATCGTCGAGGCGCTCTTCCAGCTGGCGCACTTCGTAGGTGAGCTTGTCGAGGAACTGCATACGCCGCATCAGCCGTTCGGCCTGCTCGCGTTGTGCAACATCATCCCAACAGGCAGCGAAGCTTTCGTTCAGTTCATCCTGAGCGACCTTGAGCCGACGCTTGAATACCGCAATACCCGCCAGGTCGGCTTCATCCTGCAAATCCTCAAGCTCTTCGCGCCACTGCATCTGCTGCAAAAGAAACCCGGGGTCCTGCACGGTGACTTCCAACGGCAACTCGTGCCCTCCCAGCGTCAACAAGTAACGCGCCCGTTTCGGAGCATTCTTGAGCGTCTGGTAGGCCTCGTTGAGACTGGCAGAATGTTCTAGCGCCAGCCGTTGCTCACGCTCGGAAGCATCAGCAAAACGGTCTGGATGTACGCTGCGCGCCAACTCACGGTAGCGCGTCGCCAACTGATCGAGATCCAAACGGAAACCAGGCTTGAGCTCGAATAAGGCGAAATGACAAGGAGTACCCACAATCAGCCTCAGATATTGAAGCTTTCGCCGCAGCCACATTCACCGCGCGAGTTGGGGTTGTTGAACTTGAAGCCTTCGTTCAACCCTTCCTTGACGAAATCGAGCTCAGTACCATCGAGATAGACCAGGCTTTTCGGATCGATGATCACTTTGACACCGTGCAATTCGTACACAGTATCTTCACTGCCCGCCTCATCGACGAACTCCAACACATAGGCCAGACCGGAACAGCCCGTGGTGCGAACACCCAGACGAACCCCGTCACCTTTGCCGCGACCATCGAGGGAGCGACGTACGTGTTGAGCGGCAGCTTCTGTCATGCTGATAGCCATCGAAACTCCTTACTTGAATCAAGCTTCGTTAAAAAAAGGCCCGTCCCAAAACCGGGATCAGAGCAAGCCTTTCTTCTGCTTGTAATCGCGAACGGCCGCCTTGATGGCGTCTTCCGCAAGTACCGAGCAGTGGATTTTCACCGGCGGCAATGCCAGCTCTTCAGCCAGCTGAGTGTTCTTGATGGTCTCTGCTTCATCCAGAGTCTTGCCTTTCATCCACTCGGTCGCCAGGGAGCTGGAAGCGATAGCCGAACCGCAACCGTAGGTCTTGAACTTGGCGTCTTCGATGATGCCGTGTTCGTTGACCTTGATTTGCAGGCGCATTACGTCGCCGCAAGCCGGCGCGCCGACCATACCGGTACCAACATCAGGATCTTCCGCGTCCATCTTGCCGACGTTGCGCGGGTTCTCGTAGTGGTCAATGACCTTTTCGCTGTAAGCCATGGTGTTAATCCTCTCTCATCAGGTAGCCGCTCTTGGAGGCGACGTATTAGTGCGCAGCCCACTCGATCTTGGAGATGTCGACACCATCTTTGTACATGTCCCACAGCGGCGACAGAGTGCGCAGCTTGGTAACGGCCTCGCAGACTTTCTGCGCGGCGTAGTCGATTTCTTCTTCGGTGGTGAAACGGCCGAAGGTGAAGCGAATCGAGCTGTGTGCCAACTCGTCGTTGCGGCCCAGAGCACGCAACACGTAGGACGGCTCAAGGGAGGCCGAGGTGCACGCGGAGCCGGACGAAACCGCCAGATCCTTGAGCGCCATGATCAGCGACTCGCCTTCTACGTAGTTGAAACTCAGGTTCAGGTTGTGCGGTACACGGGAAGTCAGGCTGCCGTTGACGTACAGCTCTTCCAGGCCTTCAACCTGCTTGAAGAAACGCTCGCTCAAGGCTTTGATACGCACGTTTTCGGTGACCATGTCTTCTTTGGCAACGCGGAACGCTTCGCCCATGCCAACAATCTGGTGGGTCGCCAAAGTACCCGAACGCATGCCACGTTCGTGACCGCCACCGTGCATGGTTGCTTCAAGGCGAACGCGCGGCTTGCGGCTCACATAGAGCGCGCCGATACCTTTAGGACCATAGGTTTTATGCGCGGAGAAAGACATCAGGTCAACCTTGAGGCTGGCCAGGTCAATCTCGACTTTACCGGTGGACTGTGCCGCATCGACGTGGAACAACACACCGCGCGAACGGGTCAATTCACCGATGGCTGCGATGTCGTTGATGGTGCCGATTTCGTTGTTGACGTGCATGACCGAGACCAGAATGGTGTCGTCGCGCAGAGCCGCTTCGATCATCGCTGGAGTAATCAGGCCGTCAGCGCCGGGCTCGATATAAGTGACTTCAAAACCTTCACGCTCCAGTTGGCGCGTGGTGTCCAGGACCGCTTTGTGTTCGATCTTGGTGGTGATCAGGTGTTTACCTTTGCTGGCATAGAAATGCGCAACACCCTTGATCGCCAGGTTGTCGGACTCGGTAGCACCGGAAGTCCAGACAATTTCACGCGGGTCGGCGTTCACCAGATCAGCGACCTGACGGCGAGCATTCTCAACCGACTCTTCAGCTTTCCAGCCGAAGACGTGGGAACGCGATGCCGGGTTACCGAAGTTTCCGTCAACCAGCAGGCATTCACTCATTTTCTGCGCGACGCGCGGATCGACCGGGGTAGTCGCGGAGTAATCGAGGTAAATCGGCAATTTCATTGAATATCTCCTATCAGGCAGGCGCGCCGCTCATTCATCTGCGTTCATTCGACGGCGGACGTTTCAATCTTATCCAGCTGCGGTGTTCTGCATGTACTGCGACGCAGATCCTGGCGCTGAGCGACTTCTTGCACCTCACGGCGAGTAACAAGGTCAGCCAGGCTAATACCGCTAAGGAATTCGTGAATCTGCGAACTGAGGTCGCACCACAAGTGGTGCGTCAGGCAGGTATCGCCGGCATGGCAATCACCCAGACCCTGGCAACGCGTCGCATCGACGGACTCGTTGACCGCGTCGATCACCTGTGCGACCTGAATGCTTTGCATGTCACGTGACAGCTGGTAACCACCACCAGGACCACGCACGCTCGACACCAGATTACTGCGGCGCAGTTTGGCGAACAGTTGCTCAAGATAGGACAGGGATATACCTTGCCGCTCTGAGATATCGGCCAGAGACACTGGCCCGTGCTGCGCATGTAACGCCAGATCAAGCATGGCGGTTACAGCGTATCGGCCTTTTGTAGTCAGTCGCATGGCATGTACCACGGAGGTTCGGAATGGGGGCGAGTATGCTATTCCCGAGTATTTAAGTCAACTATAAGACCTAGTAATTTAGTCGGAATTACCCGCAAAACAGCGGCGGCATCATAGCAAATCCCGGGGCGCATTGGCACGCCCCTTATGTCTGACACCCTTGCGCCAGACCACCCCTTCAGCCGGCTTTGCTCTCGCTACTGTCTTTCACGCAGGCGAAAACCTCATCGCGCAATGCCGGTAGCTCTTTGGCGCAATAGTCGCTGCCCAAGCCCTTGAGCGCGCCACACATGCCTTCGAGCCGCGCATCCACAGCCTGCAAATGGTCAAGTAACTGACCGATCGCACGCGCCACCGGATCTGGCATGTCTTCACTGATGCCGTAGGCGTCGAAACCGAGCTTCTCAGCGATGGCTTTGCGCTTGGCTTCCACTTCGTCGTCGGACTTGATGATGATCCGCCCCGGAATCCCCACCACCGTAGCTCCCGCCGGCACCGCCTTGGTGACCACCGCGTTGGAGCCGACCTTGGCCCCCGCACCCACCGTGAACGGCCCCAACACCTTGGCCCCCGCCCCTACGACCACACCAGCCTCCAGAGTTGGATGGCGCTTGCCTTTGTTCCAACTGGTACCGCCCAGGGTCACGCCCTGATAGAGCGTAACGTCGTCACCGATTTCAGCGGTTTCGCCGATCACGATGCCCATCCCGTGGTCGATAAAGAAACGACGCCCGATGGTGGCGCCCGGATGGATCTCGATCCCGGTCATCCAGCGCCCGAAGTTGGACACCACGCGCGCCAGCCACTTCCAGTCCCGAACCCAAAGACCGTGCGCCGCCCGGTGCAGCCAGATGGCATGCATGCCCGGATAGCAGGTCAACACCTCAAAGGCGTTGCGTGCCGCCGGATCACGGTGGAATACGCTCTGAATATCTTCCCGCAGACGCTCGAACATCACTGATCCTTCCGCTTATGGGGTTCGCCGCGCGCAACTTTCTGCGTTTCGGTGAGGATGCCACGCAAAATATTCATTTCCGACCGGTACACCGCACTGCGCCCGAACAATCGACGCAGACGCGCCATCAGGTGGCGCGGGTTTTCCGGGTCGAGAAAACCGATATCGACCATGGTCGCCTGGAGGTGGCCATAGAACAGCTCCATCTCATCCATGGTGACCTCCTCCGTGCTGCGGGTGGAGGTCACTTCGAACTTCTCGACCTTGGTCGGTTGCCCCTGAGCAGCCAACCACGACATCCGCACTTCGTAGGCGAGCACTTGCACCGCCGCTGCCAGATTGAGCGAGCTGAAGTCAGGGTCCGAAGGGATGTGGACGTGATAGTGACATCGCTGCAGCTCTTCGTTGGTCAGGCCGGCGTACTCACGACCGAACACCAGCGCGATTTCCGCGCCCTGAGCCGCTTGCTCGGCCGCCATCACCCCACATTCACGCGGATCGAGCAGCGGCCACGGGATGCGCCGGTCACGGGCACTGGTGCCTAGCACCAGGTTGCAGCCGACCAAGGCGTCTTCGAGCGTTGCCACGACCTGCGCGTTTTCCAGGATGTCGCTTGCGCCAGACGCCCGAGCATCCGCTTCATGATTAGGGAACACCAGCGGATCGACCAGCACCAAACGTGAAAGCCCCATGTTTTTCATGGCGCGCGCAGCCCCACCGATGTTACCGGGATGACTGGTACCGACCAGGACAACACGAATATTTTGCAGCAATGCGAGTTCTCACAGACGGGAGAAAGGGGAGCAAATCTTACAGCCCCCCCCTCATTAACGCTATGGACGCTTATGCGCGCTGGAAATAATTAGTCGCAACCCCTACAATGTTCGGCTTTCTTTAACGACCTAGGTGAAACGTCCATGCAGCCCATGCTGAATATCGCGCTGCGCGCCGCCCGCAGCGCCAGTGAATTGATTTTCCGCTCCATCGAGCGCTTGGACACCATCAAGGTCGACGAAAAAGACGCGAAGGATTACGTCACTGAAATCGATCGTGCTGCCGAGCAGAGCATCATCACCGCCCTGCGCAAGGCTTACCCGACTCACGGCATCCTTGGCGAAGAAAGCGGCCTGCACGAAGGCAGCGGCGAAGGCACCGATTATCTTTGGATCATCGACCCCCTTGATGGCACCACCAACTTCGTCCGCGGTGTACCGCACTTCGCTGTGAGCATCGCCTGCAAATACCGCGGCCGCCTTGAGCACGCCGTGGTTCTGGACCCGGTCCGCCAGGAAGAATTCACCGCCAGCCGTGGCCGTGGCGCTGCCCTCAACGGCCGCCGTCTGCGCGTCAGCCAGCGTAAAAGCCTCGAAGGCGCCCTGCTGGGCACCGGCTTCCCGTTCCGCGACGGTCAAATGGACAACCTGGAAAACTATCTGGGCATGTTCCGCAGCCTGGTTGGCCAGACTGCCGGTATTCGCCGCGCAGGCGCTGCCAGCCTCGACCTTGCCTATGTAGCGGCCGGTCGTTTCGATGCGTTCTGGGAATCGGGCCTGTCCGAATGGGACATGGCTGCAGGCGCGCTGCTGATTCAGGAAGCGGGCGGTCTGGTGAGCGACTTCACAGGCGGTCACGACTTCCTGGAGAAGGGCCACATCGTTGCAGGTAACACCAAGTGCTTCAAAGCCGTGCTGACCTCGATCGCACCGCATTTGCCGCCGTCACTGAAGCGCTAAGCTTCACGCTCGATAAAAAACCGGCTCAGGCCGGTTTTTTTGCGCCGCGAAACAGAGAATCGCGCATTCCTGATGGGAGCAGGCTCGCCTGCGAAGGCCGCGATGCGGTGTATCAGGCATATCGCGTCGCCTGATTCGCAGGCAAGCCTGCTCCCACAGATGACCGCGCACCTTATGAATAACGTGGTGCAGAAACAAGAAAAGCACCCGAAGGTGCTTTTCTTTCATGCTCATTCAGCCACGTTTTACTGAGCGGCTTGACCTTGGGTGGCTTGACCCAATACCAGTTGACCCTGCTTGTCGACCGGAATCTGGTTGCCAGGATCACGATCCATCCGTACCTGCCCAACCTTGCCATCCAGCTGATACTTCACGTCATAACCCACGACTTTATTGCTGATGTCGTTGACGGTATTACACCGCGTCTGGTTCGTGGTGTAGGTATCGTTGTTCTGCATGTGCTCTTGCACTCGGTTACCGGCATAACCGCCGCCGACAGCGCCAGCGACTGTGGCGAGCTTCTTGCCATTGCCGCCGCCAACCTGATTACCGAGCAAACCACCTGCGACAGCGCCAATGACGCTACCCAATATCTGGTGCTCGTCCTTGACCGGCTTCTCACGAGTCACCGCCACATCTTTACATACTTGACGTGGGGTCTTGATCTGCTCGTTGATCGGCTGCACACCCAGCACCTGCGCATACTCAGGGGCGCCGCCTTTAACAAGGCTATAGGTTGCAAAAGCACCCCCGGCAGTCACACCGACAGCACCCAATACAGCACCCACTAGCAACGACTTGTTCAATTGAACCTCCTGGCCTTCATGCGCGAAATTTCCCACGCTAGTCCCAGCCTTGGAGTACAAAAAAGGGCGTGAGTTCAACACTCACGCCCTTTTGGGTCAAAACCGCTAAAGCGCTGGAGCTTTACGGACGGTCGTCAACCTTGTCAGCCACCACGGGAGGAATCAGATCCTCGGTGCTCAGGCTCAGCCAGATCAACACCACGTTGGCGATGTAGATCGACGAGTAAGTACCCGCCAATACACCAATGAACAGTGCGACGGAGAAGCCGTGCAGGCTGTCGCCGCCGAAGATCCACAGCGCCCCGATGGCCAGCAAGGTGGAGATCGAGGTCGCCATGGTCCGCAACAGGGTTTGCGTGGTGGAGATGTTGATGTTTTCAATCAACGACGCCTTGCGCAGAATCCGGAAGTTTTCCCGAACCCGGTCAAAGACCACGATGGTGTCGTTCAGCGAGTAACCGATGATCGCCAACACGGCAGCGAGCACCGTGAGGTCGAAGGTCACCTGGAAGAACGAGAGGATACCCACGGTGACAACCACGTCATGAATCAGGGAGACGATGGCACCGACGGCGAATTTCCACTGGAAGCGGAAGGCCAGGTAAATCAGAACCCCACCCAGCGCCATCAGCATGCCGAGGCCGCCCTGATCGCGCAGCTCTTCGCCAACCTGCGGGCCGACGAACTCAACGCGCTTGACGGTGACCGGGTTATCCGCACCTGTCTTGCGCAAGACTTCGGCAACCTGGTTACCCAGCTGCGGGTCTGAACCTGGCATGCGCACCAGCAAATCGGTGGTCGCGCCAAAGCTTTGTACTACAGCTTCGTGGTAGCCGGCAGCAACCAGTTCCTGACGCACCTTGCCAAGTTCGGCCGGATGCTCATAGGTCAGCTCGATCAACGTACCGCCGGTAAAGTCCAGACCGTAGTTGAGCCCTTTATGAAAGCAGCTGAACAACGCCAGTGCAGTAAGGAACATGGTAAAGGCGAACGCAACATTGCGAACGCCCATGAAGTTAATGGTACGTAACATGGCAGCCCCTTAAATCCACAACTTCTTGAAGTCACGTCCGCCGAAGATCAGGTTGACCATTGCGCGGGTCACCATGATGGCCGTGAACATCGAGGTAAAGATCCCGAGCGACATGGTCACCGCAAAGCCTTTGACCGGGCCTGTGCCCATCGCAAAGAGAATGCCGCCGACCAACAGTGTTGTCAGGTTGGCGTCGAGGATCGCGGTGAATGCCCGGCCGAAGCCTTCATTGATGGCCCGCTGCACGGTCATGCCAGCAGCGATCTCTTCACGTATCCGCGAGAAGATCAGTACGTTGGCGTCGACCGCCATACCCATGGTCAGGACGATACCGGCGATACCCGGCAGGGTCAGCGTTGCACCCAGCAAGGACATCAGTGCCAGCAGCAGAACCATGTTCACCGCCAGTGCAGCGGTGGCGACGAGGCCGAAGAAACGGTAGATCGCCATGATGAACAGCGACACGAACAGCATGCCCCACAGCGATGCATCGATACCTTTGGTGATGTTGTCCGCCCCCAGGCTCGGGCCGATTGTGCGCTCTTCAGCGAAGTACATCGGCGCAGCCAGACCACCGGCACGCAACAGCAGCGCAAGCTCGGACGCCTCACCCTGACCGTTCAGGCCAGTGATACGGAACTGGCTGCCCAGCGGCGACTGGATGGTCGCCAGGCTGATGATTTTCTTCTCTTCCTTGAAGGTCTGTACCGGAACGTCTTTCTCGACGCCGTCGACCGTCTGCTTGACGTAAGTGGTCTGCGGCTTCTGCTCGATGAAGATCACCGCCATGCTGCGACCCACGTTGCTGCGAGTCGCACGGCTCATCAGATCGCCGCCGTGACCGTCGAGACGGATATTCACCTGCGGACGACCGTGCTCATCGAAGCCAGCCTTGGCGTCGGTCACCTGGTCACCGGTGATGATCAGACCACGCTCGACCGGTGCCGCAGGACGACCGCCCTCACGGAACTCGAACACCTCGGTAGTGGCTTTCGTATCATCGGGACCTGCGCCCAGACGGAATTCCAGGTTGGCGGTCTTGCCCAGAATACGCTTGGCTTCAGCGGTGTCCTGCACGCCCGGCAGCTCAACCACGATACGGTTGGCGCCCTGACGCTGAACCAGAGGCTCGGCGACACCCAGTTCGTTGACCCGGTTACGCACCGTGGTCAAGTTCTGCTTGATCGAGTATTCACGAATTTCGGCGATCTTGGCCGGTGTCATCGCCAGACGCAGCACGAACATGTCGTTGCGCTCGCTGGTGGTCAGCGCGAAATCGTTGTTGTTCTTGCGAATCAGGGCACGCGCTTGCTCGCGAGTGTCGGAATCAGTGAAGCCCAGCTGGATACCACCGTCCTGAGGCAGGCTGCGATAGTGAATACGCTCCTTGCGCAACAGGGTTTTGACTTCGCCGTCATACACCTTCAGGCGCGCATCCAGTGCCTTGTCCATATCCACTTCCAACAGGAAGTGCACACCACCAGACAAGTCCAGACCCATCTTCATCGGGTTGGCACCCATGCCGCGCAACCACTTGGGCGTGGTCGGGGCCAGGTTCAACGCGACGACATAATCATCACCCAACGCCTTGCGTACGACATCCTTGGCTGGCAACTGGTCTTCTTGCTTGGTCAGACGCAACAAACCGCCCTTGCCCTTCTCAGCCAGGGAGGAGCCTTTGACCGTAATACCTGCGTCGGCAAGCGCTTTGCTCACACGATCCAGGTCAGCCTGATTCACCTGCAGCGCAGTGCTCGCGCCACTGATTTGAATGGCCGGATCGTCAGGGTAGAGATTGGGTGCGGAATAAATGAAACCGATCGCCAGCACCGCCAGGATCAGTACGTATTTCCACAGAGGGTATTTGTTCAGCATCACGCCGCCCGCTTATAACGCGGGGCGCCTTGCGCGCCCCGTCGATTGGTAAAAGACTGAAACTTAGATCGCTTTCAACGTGCCCTTGGGCAGCGTGGCTGCGATAGCGGCCTTCTGGATTTTCAGTTCAACGGTGTCAGACACTTCGATAACCACGAAGTCGTCAGTCACTTTGTTGATCTTGCCAGCGATGCCGCCGGAAGTGACCACTTCGTCACCTTTTTGCAAGTTGCCCAGCAGGTTTTTCTGTTCTTTTGCACGCTTGGCCTGTGGACGCCAGATCATCAGGTAGAAGATGACCAGGAAGCCGACCAGGAAAATCCATTCAAAGCCCGAACCAGCAGGACCAGCGGCAGGTGCACCAGCGTCCGCGAAAGCGGCAGGGATAAAAAAGCTCATTTAGCACTCCAGTTGCAAAATTTTGATAAAACGGCAGAAAGCTCAGTACTCAATCAATCCAAAGGCGGCGTTGGCAGCCCACGCTTGGCATAGAAGGCATCAACAAAGGCGGCCAATGTACCTTGTTGAATAGACTCGCGCAAACCAGCCATAAGCACTTGGTAATGCCGCAAATTGTGAATGGTATTGAGCATACTCCCCAGCATTTCCCCGCACTTATCCAGATGATGCAGATAGGCGCGAGAGAAGTTCTTGCAGGTATAGCAATCGCAGGTCGGATCCAGTGATGAATCGTCATGACGGTGGAACGCATTGCGGATTTTCAATACGCCCGTGTCGATGAACAAATGGCCATTGCGCGCGTTGCGGGTAGGCATCACGCAATCGAACATATCGATACCGCGGCGCACACCTTCAACCAGATCCTCAGGCTTGCCCACGCCCATAAGGTAACGAGGTTTGTCAGCCGGCATCTGCCCGGGCAGGTAGTCCAGCACCTTGATCATCTCGTGCTTGGGCTCACCCACCGACAGACCACCGATGGCCAGACCGTCGAAACCGATCTGATCCAGACCTTCGAGCGAGCGCATCCGCAGGTCCTGATGCATGCCGCCCTGAACGATGCCGAACAGCGCAGCTGTGTTTTCGCCGTGAGCGACTTTCGAGCGCTTGGCCCAACGCAACGACAGCTCCATGGAAACCCGCGCGACATCTTCGTCGGCCGGGTATGGCGTGCACTCGTCAAAAATCATCACGATGTCCGAGCCCAGATCACGCTGGACCTGCATCGACTCTTCCGGGCCCATGAAGACCTTGGCGCCATCCACCGGCGAGGCGAAGGTCACGCCCTCCTCCTTGATCTTGCGCATGGCGCCCAGGCTGAACACCTGAAAACCACCGGAGTCGGTCAGAATCGGCCCGCTCCACTGCATGAAATCATGCAGGTCGCCGTGACGCTTGATCACTTCGGTACCGGGACGCAGCCACAAATGGAAGGTATTGCCGAGGATGATCTGCGCGCCGGTCGCTTCGATATCCCGAGGCAGCATGCCTTTCACCGTGCCGTAGGTGCCGACCGGCATGAACGCAGGCGTTTCGACCACGCCTCGTGGAAAGGTCAGGCGACCGCGACGTGCTTTTCCATCAGTGGCCAGCAACTCGAAAGACATACGACTGGTGCGACTCATGCTTGATCCTCTGGGGCCGATTCCTTGGGAGCTGTCGGCGCAGGATTACGGGTGATGAACATGGCATCACCGTAACTAAAGAAGCGGTACCCATGCTCCACGGCCGCTGCATAGGCAGCCATGGCTTCGGGGTAACCGGCGAACGCCGAAACCAGCATTAACAATGTGGATTCAGGCAAATGAAAGTTGGTCACCAGCGCATCGACCACATGGAACGGACGCCCTGGATAAATAAAGATGTCGGTGTCGCCGCTGAACGCCTTGAGCTGACCGTCGCGCGCCGCGCTTTCCAGCGAACGTACGCTGGTAGTGCCCACGGCAATCACTCGACCACCCCGCGCACGACACGCCGCCACCGCATCGACCACGTCCTGGCCGACTTCCAGCCACTCGTTGTGCATGTGGTGATCTTCGATCCGCTCGACGCGCACCGGCTGGAAAGTACCGGCGCCGACGTGCAAGGTCACAAACGCCGTCGAGACGCCCTTCTGCGCAATCGCATCGAGCAACGGCTGATCGAAATGCAGCCCCGCCGTCGGCGCGGCCACCGCCCCGGCGCGCTGGGCGTAAACCGTCTGATAACGCTCGCGGTCGGCGCTGTCGTCAGGGCGATCTATATAAGGAGGCAGCGGCATATGGCCGACCCGCTCCAGCAACGGCAACACCTCTTCGGCAAACCGCAGCTCGAACAGCGTGTCGTGGCGAACGACCATTTCAGCCTCGCCACCGCCATCGATCAGAATCGTCGAGCCCGGCTTGGGCGACTTGCTCGAACGCACATGCGCCAGCACCCGATGACTGTCGAGCACGCGCTCGACCAGAATCTCCAGCTTGCCGCCGGACGCCTTCTGGCCGAATAGCCGCGCCGGAATCACCCGGGTATTGTTGAACACCATCAAGTCGCCAGGGCGCAAATGCTCCAGCAAATCGGTGAATTGACGGTGGGCCAGTGCACCGGTAACCCCATCCAGGGTCAACAAGCGACTGCCACAACGCTCAGCCAAAGGGTGGCGAGCAATCAAGGAATCAGGGAGCTCGAAGGTAAAGTCAGCAACGCGCATGATGGGGTTCGTCTAGCAGGGCCGGAAAGTTTAGCGGAATTAATCAACATTCACCACGAAACCTGCTTGAAACGTGGTTGACGAACGGTAATCTCATCTCTATACTTCGCCGCCATTGAGCCCTGATGGCGGAATCGGTAGACGCGGCGGATTCAAAATCCGTTTTCGAAAGGAGTGGGAGTTCGAGTCTCCCTCGGGGCACCAAATAGCTACACATTGTGAGTTTCTACCGACTCACAAACCCAAAGAAACCGGCCATTTGAGCCGGTTTTTTTGTGCCTGAAATTCTTCCTTTATCTGAAATATGGAAAGCGGATTTTCGCAAATCTGTGGGAGGGCTCGCCCCGTCTTCGACGCCGCGCTGTCGCGCAGCAAACACGGGCTCGATTCTGCCCGGAGGGCGTAGGAGCTGACTTGTCTGCGATAAGGGCCGAAGGACCTTCCAGCGGTGGTGAATTCACTATTTTTGCCAGCGCTTCGCACTGGATCGCAGACAAGTCAGCTCCTACAAGGAATTAGCGTCAGGCTGAAAATTCCATAAAATATACTCTTTATTTTTCAACGGCTTATAGGTTGTTTGATGGGAGCTGACTTGTCTGCGAACCGTCCGGGGTCGCGTCCGACCGAAGCGCTGGCAAAATAATGAATTCAACACCACTGTAAGGTCGTGCCGACCTTGCCCCAAGCAATCCAGTTCCACCACCGCACCGAGTTCGCCGGACGACATCGCAGCGCCGAAGACGGAGCGAAATCTCTTATCGTGATTCGTAATCGCATCGCACTTGGCCTGCTGCGTTGCCATCGACCGGCAAATTTCGTAGTGACGACCGGCAAAGAACCGTCTTCAGTTACCTATGCTGGCAGAGGCCCGGACGCGCGGTAGGCTTCGATCAAAGTGTCGAAAAGCGAGATGTCCGACCGACTTCTTGCGAGGAGCTGAGCGCCGGCGACGGCTGCAAAAATGGCACGTGCCCGAACCTCACTGTTCTCCGGTTTGCAAACCTTCGCGGCCGAAAGAAGCTTGGTTAGCCAAGCGACGTTGACATCAGCAAAAGCCTGGATTTCCTTCGTCATCTCGCTTGGCAGGTTATCTGTCTCCGCGCCCATGAAGCTGCCTAGGCAAAGACGATTATCGGCTTCAAGTGATCGACGAAAAATCTCAGGAAAGCGACGCAGAGCGTCTATCGGGTTCGGGTCTTCTTCGGAGATCGTCTCAAGTGCGGCCGCGCCGTCCTCCCAATATCGCTTGGCAACAGCAACACCAAGATCGGCTTTGCTAGGAAAGTGGTAGTAAATGCTCGCCGCTTTGATCCCTACCTCTTGGGCAAGGTCGCGAAAATTCAAGCCGTTGTAGCCCTGTGATTGGGCAATTTTCGTGGCGGCCAATAGGATGGCCTCTCGGGCGTTGGTGTTCATTGTGGTGCCTTTCGTCCAAAGGACGATGTCTCAGAGGGTGTACAACCATGCTATATCAAAAGCCTACCTTTAGTTAGGTAGACCTTGCGTCGCTAGAAGGGAGATAGCGAGCTTCCTTTCTCTGCCATGTCGGGAATGTGGAACCTATCGCTTTCTGAGCGCCGACGGCTTGGTCGTCGCCAGCGGCCGCCGAGAACGCCATGCGACGGCGATCCCGACGGTTCCGGAGCTACCCACTAGAGCCGTTATTCGGCCGGCGAGTCCAGCTCAGGAATGCCACTACTGCGATCGGCGTAGGCAGCCTGGAAGCTAGGGCGCTTCTGCCAGCGCTTCCAGTAGGCGTCCAGGAACTCAAAACGTTCGTCCAGAGGGGTGGCGTTGACCGGGAATTTGGAGAACGCGATCGCTGTTGCCAGCGTTATGTCCGCGAAGGTGGGAGCATCCCCGCCCAGCAGCCATTCGCGACCGTCGGACAGATGACGATTGACCAGCGCAGCATGGGCCAACGCTTCCTTGCGGCAGTGCTCGCCCCAAGCCTCGTTCTTGGTAAGTTCGAGCTTGAATCCGAGCCCGGTGTGCAACACGTGAAATGCCGTGACGATCCGGTACAGGATGTGCACCCAGACCCGGTTGTCCCACATGTTATCGAGCCCCTGTTCCAGTGCGTTCTCGCCCATGATCTTGCGACCGGGATAGGACTGGTCGAGATAACGAACGATGGCAGCCGTCTCGGAAATGAAGCTTCCATCCGCCAGTTGGAGCGTGGGCGTCTCGCCCCACGGATTCATGTTGAGGTGACGCCAGCCACGCTGCTCGCCCCCTGGGGCCATGTCATAGACGGTCTCGTCGAACTGATCAGCGATGCCCTTTTCGTGCATGAACAGGCGCAGGCGCTGCGGGTTGGGAAAGGCCGAAGGCGAGGTGAAGAGTTGAAGTTTAGAAGTCATGGTCGATCCTGGAGGTTGGTGGTTGAATTACATAACTAACGTTAGGTAGCCAAACCATAGCGAATGCATTGCCTCGAGTCAACACCTATCTAACACTTGTTAGGTAAATATTTATCCGAGAGGTCCGTGCGTGGATCAGGCAGCAAGGGCATAACGATACGGGGCTCCACTCTCCACGTCGGATGTCACCGGGTTGCGCGAGGTTATCCCTGTCGCAGAATTAAATCGGGGTCTCCTGTTGTTGCTGAAGCGAAAGGGCATAACGACCATTCAGAAACGACGCCTTGGGCTGCGCTCTTCTAGACTCAATGGGTGGTCGCAGAGAGAACCGAACACGTCGCTTTGGTGCAGATGAATCAAAGGCAGCGTGGCAAGCTGCCTGTTATGCCCTTATTAGAGGTGCGGCAAAGACCGCACTGGGGCCCAACAAGATACCCGTTCAGGGTGCCTGGCCAACGGCCTGAAATGCCACGATACCGTGACGTGGTGTGAGTGCCGCAGCCGACACTTTCGGACAACCGACTACCGCCTGGTTTGTCCGTTACCGTGAGGAAATGCTGTATGCCTGATGAGTTGTTGCACCTGCCTATGGTCAATAGCCTGCTGGAGCGCCACAAGGGCTCCCCCGGCGCACTGTTGCCGATCCTTCATGAGATTCAGGAGGGCATCGGTTACATCCCTGATGCCGCCATCCCCGAGATTGCCCACGCCCTTAACCAGAGTCAGGCCGAGGTTCGCGGGGTGATCAGCTTCTACCATGACTTCCGCACCGCGCCCCCGGCCCGGCATATCCTGCGTCTGTGCCGGGCCGAGTCCTGCCAGAGCCGCGGCGCCGAGCAGCTCGCAGCGCAGTTGCGCGAACGCCTGCAACTGGACGACCACGGCAGCAGCGCCGATGGCAACATCAGTCTGCGTCCGGTGTATTGCCTCGGAGCCTGCGCCTGCTCGCCAGCCCTGGAGCTGGATGGCCAGGTGCATGCGCGGCTCAGCCCCGAGCGCCTGGATGCCCTGCTCGACGCTTGCCAGGAGGACGCATGATGCCGTGTCTCTATCTGCCCGGTGATTCTCTTGCCCGTGCCGTGGGTGCCGATGAGGTGGCCGTGGCCCTTGCCACCCAGGCCCGGGAACGCAATCTGCCGCTGGACCTGCAACGCACCAGCTCTCGCGGCCTGTACTGGCTGGAACCACTGCTGGAAATGGACAGCCCGCAAGGCCGTATCGGCTTCGGCCCGCTGACCGCTGCCGATGTGCCGTCCCTGCTCGAAGCGCTGCAAGGCGACTCGTCCGCCCATCCACTGGCCTTGGGCCTGGTTGAGCAGTTGCCTTATTTGAAGACTCAACAACGCCTGCTGTTCGCCCGCGCCGGCATAACCCGGCCGCTGTCCCTGGAGGATTACCGGGCCCACGGCGGCTTCGAGGGCTTGACCCAGGCCATCGCCCTGGGCGGCGAGCAGACCGCGACCGCAGTGTTCGATTCGGGTCTGCGTGGCCGTGGCGGCGCGGCCTTCCCGGCCGGGATCAAATGGCGCACGGTGCGCGGCACCCAGGCGGCGCAGAAGTACATTGTGTGCAACGCCGACGAAGGCGACTCCGGCACTTTCGCCGACCGCATGCTGATGGAAGGCGACCCCTTCCTGCTGATTGAAGGCATGGCCATTGCCGGTCTCACCGTCGGGGCCAGCTACGGCTACATCTATGTGCGCTCGGAATATCCACAGGCCGTGGCCACACTGCGCGAGGCGCTGGAAATCGCCCGGTCCGCCGGTTACCTCGGCGCCAATGTCGGCGGCAGCGGCCAGGCCTTCGATATGGAAGTGCGAGTCGGTGCCGGCGCTTACATCTGCGGTGAGGAAACCGCGCTGCTGGACTCTCTCGAAGGCAAGCGCGGGATCGTCCGCGCCAAGCCACCCATCCCCGCCTTGCAGGGCCTGTTCGGCCTGCCGACCCTGGTGCACAACGTGCTGACCCTGGCCTCGGTGCCGCTGATTCTGGCCAAGGGCGCGCAGTTCTATCGCGATTACGGCATGGGCCGCTCCCTGGGCACCATGCCCTTCCAGCTGGCGGGCAATATTCGTCACGGCGGCCTGGTGGAACGGGCCTTTGGCCTGACCCTGCGGGAACTGGTGGAAGACTACGGCGGTGGTACCGCCAGTGGCCGGCCGCTGAAGGCCGCCCAGGTTGGCGGCCCCCTCGGCGCCTGGGTGCCACCAGGGCAATTCGACACTCCGCTGGATTACGAAGCCTTCGCCGCCATCGGCGCCATGCTCGGTCACGGTGGTGTGGTGGTGGCTGACGACAGCCTGGACATGGCCCGCATGGCGCGCTTCGCCCTGCAGTTCTGCGCCGAGGAATCCTGTGGCAAATGCACCCCCTGCCGCATCGGCTCGACCCGCGGCGTGGAGGTGATCGACCGCCTGCTGGCCGCGCCTGACCAGAGCGCTCGTGATCAGCAGGTGATCATCCTCAAGGATCTGTGCGACACCCTGCAGTACGGTTCGCTGTGCGCGTTGGGCGGCATGACCTCCTATCCGGTGGCCAGCGCCCTCAAGTACTTCCCCGCCGACTTCGGTCTGCTGGCCTCGGAGGCCGACCAATGATCACTCTCTTCGACCCGAAAACAGATATCGACCCCGATGTTGACTTCGGCACCCCGGCCCGCGACAGCCAGGTGCAGGTCACCCTGAACATCGACGGCCGCAGCATCAGCGTGCCCGAAGGTACTTCGGTGATGCGCGCCGCCGCGCTGCTGGGCACCACCATTCCCAAACTGTGTGCCACCGACAGCCTGGAAGCCTTCGGCTCCTGCCGCATGTGCCTGGTGGAGATCGACGGCATGCGCGGCTACCCGGCGTCCTGCACCACGCCAGTCAGCGAAGGCATGAGCGTGCACACCCAGACGCCGAAGCTCGCAACCCTGCGCCGCAACGTCATGGAGCTGTACATCTCCGATCACCCGCTGGACTGCCTGACCTGCTCGGCCAACGGCAACTGCGAGCTGCAAACCGTAGCCGGCCAGGTCGGCCTGCGGGAGGTGCGTTACGGCTATGAAGGCGACAACCATCTGGCCGACCTGAAGGACACCTCCAACCCCTACTTCGACTACGACCCGAGCAAGTGCATCGTCTGCAACCGCTGCGTGCGCGCCTGCGAAGAAACCCAGGGCACCTTTGCCCTGACCATTACCGGGCGCGGTTTCGAATCCCGGGTCGCGGCCGCCGGTGGCGAGAACTTCCTCGACTCGGAATGCGTGTCCTGCGGCGCCTGTGTGCAAGCCTGCCCCACCGCGACCCTGATGGAAAAAAGCGTCGTCGAACTGGGTCAGCCCGAACGCAGCGTGATCACCACCTGTGCCTATTGCGGCGTGGGCTGCTCGTTCCGCGCCGAGATGAAAGGCGACCAGCTGGTGCGCATGGTTCCAGACAAGAACGGCCAGGCCAACCACGGCCACTCCTGCGTCAAAGGGCGCTTTGCCTGGGGCTACGCCACCCACCCGGATCGCATCACCAAGCCGATGATCCGCAAGCACATCAACGACCCTTGGCAGGAAGTCAGCTGGGATGAAGCGGTGACCTACGCCGCCAGCGAATTCCGTCGGTTGCAGCAACAATACGGCCGCGACTCCATTGGTGGCATCACCTCCAGCCGCTGCACCAACGAAGAAACCTACCTGGTGCAAAAACTGGTGCGCGCCGCCTTCGGCAACAACAACGTCGACACCTGTGCGCGGGTCTGCCACTCGCCTACCGGCTATGGCCTGAAACAAACCCTTGGCGAGTCCGCTGGCACCCAGAGTTTCGACTCGGTGATGCAGGCCGACGTGATCCTGGTGATGGGCGCCAACCCCAGCGACGCCCACCCGGTGTTCGCCTCCCAGCTCAAACGCCGCCTGCGTGAAGGTGCGCGGCTGATCGTCATCGACCCACGACGCATTGATCTGGTGGACTCGGTGCATGCCCGCGCCGAACTGCACCTGGCCCTGCGCCCGGGCACCAACGTCGCCATGCTCAACGCCCTGGCCCACGTCATCGTCACCGAAGGCCTGCTCAACCAGGCCTTTATCGACGCCCGTTGCGAGGGCAGCGATTTCGCCCGCTGGAGCGAGTCCGTCAGCCGCGCGGAAAACTCGCCGGAAGTCATTGGCCCTATCTGCGGCGTAGCCGCTGCCGACATCCGTGCCGCCGCCCGTCTGTATGCCACCGGCGGCAATGCGGCGATCTACTACGGCCTGGGCGTCACCGAGCACAGCCAGGGCAGCACCGCGGTCATGGGCATCGCCAACCTGGCCATGGCCACTGGCAACATCGGCCGCGAAGGCGTGGGCGTGAACCCGCTGCGTGGGCAGAACAACGTTCAGGGCTCCTGCGACATGGGCTCCTTCCCCCACGAGCTGCCCGGCTACCGGCACATCTCCAACGAGGTGGTACGGGCGCAGTTCGAACAGGCCTGGAACGTCACCCTGCAACCAGACCCGGGCCTGCGCATCCCCAACATGTTCGAGGCAGCCCTGGGCGGCAGCTTTAAGGGCCTGTATTGCCAGGGCGAAGACATCGCCCAGAGCGACCCCAATACCCAGCACGTCACCGCAGCTCTGTCGGCCATGGAATGCGTGGTGGTGCAGGACATTTTCCTCAACGAAACCGCCAAGTTCGCCCACGTGTTCCTGCCGGGCAGCTCGTTCCTGGAAAAAGACGGCACCTTCACCAACGCCGAGCGGCGCATCTCCCGGGTGCGCAAGGTCATGGAGCCTCTGGGCGGCAAGGCCGACTGGGAAGGCACAGTGGCCCTGGCCAACGCCCTGGGTTACCCGATGAGCTACCAGCACCCGTCAGAAATCATGGATGAAATCGCCAGCCTGACACCGACCTTCACTAACGTCAGCTACGCCGCACTGGACAGCCACGGCAGCCTGCAATGGCCGTGCAACGCCGCGGCACCGGACGGCACACCGACCATGCACATCGATGAATTCGTGCGCGGCAAGGGGCGCTTCATGCTCACCGGCTACGTGCCCACCGAGGAAAAGGTCAACAATCGCTATCCCCTTCTGCTGACCACCGGGCGCATCCTCAGCCAGTACAACGTCGGCGCCCAGACCCGGCGTACCGACAACGTCGCCTGGCACGCCGAAGACCGCCTGGAAATCCACCCGACCGACGCCGAGAGCCGTGGCATCAACGAAGGTGACTGGGTCGGCATCGGCAGCCGCGCCGGACAGACCGTACTGCGTGCGCGGGTCACCGAACGGGTAGCCCCAGGCGTGGTGTACACCACTTTCCACTTCCCTGAATCGGGGGCCAACGTCATCACCACCGACAACTCCGACTGGGCCACCAACTGTCCGGAGTACAAGGTCACCGCCGTGGAAGTCAGCCGCGTCTACCACCCTTCCGAGTGGCAAAAACGCTACCAGGAATTCAGCGACAATCAACAACGCCTGCTCGACGAACGCCGCCAGGCACGCACCGCCGGAACGAAAGCCGAGGTACGCCGATGAGCACTGCCAACCTGATCAAAATGGCCAACCAGATCGCCCAGTACTTCGCCGGCGAACCGGACCAGCAACAGGCCGTGCTCAGCGTGCGTAATCATCTGCAAATGTTCTGGACGCCCAGCATGCGCAAGGAGTTGCTGGCCTGGCAGACGGCGCATCAGGGGGCAGACTTGCACCCAATCGCGCAGGCGGCGGTAAGTGGGGCGGGCTGGGAGGCTTAGGTTCACACGATCTCTTGGGATTGCCCCTTGGCCTGTTGAGACAGGCCAAGGGGCGTTCCAGAGGTTTTTAAAGCCGACCATTCGAGGGCGCGGAGAACCCACACACCCAAGCGCAAAGCGTCAGTACGCCCCACGCAAAAATAGTCAGATTTCAGGGGTTTACAGAACCAAACCAATCGCTAAGCCCCGTAGCCGTGATACTCGATTTGTGCTCGCGTCTGCCTCCGTTGGTGATCGTCCGCAATCGACTCAGAGTGTGTAAAAACGCTGGATGAGGTTTTCATCTTCAAATCCAGGCTTGTTCTTACGCTTCGGCGCCCCACGCACGGCCAGGATGTCCTGGGCCCATCACTTAGTGTTTCCGTTTGATCCGTTCCCGTTTCAGAAGCTGGAAGAAGCTCTCGGCTTCCTGGCTGGGAGTTCGACATGCACAGCGAGGTCTCTGCGTCTCAGTGCATGCTTCACCCCACTTGTTTATGGCTGAGAGGCAGACCGGTGTGAAGAGTCTAAAGCTATAGCGATAGTGCTTTTCCGTGGTTTCGCGAATGATGCCGGTCCCGACGCAGGCTATGCCGGGGTGCATTTAGCTTGACGGCATTGTCAATCAGGACGAGGGCCTCTTACCATGAGCGGTAGCTAACGTTTATTTGGTGCCTGTGCCGCGCTAACTGCCTAATGTCGAGAACAAGTCACTCGGCATCAGGCAAGCCCCTCTCCTGAGTGACTATTGAGCGAAGTACAGATGATGTTCTCTGTGGAATCGGACGCTTTAACCACGCCGACGGCGCAATCCCAGCTGTTCGAGGCCACCTTCGGTTTGGTGTCCTCCGCCCTAGTTCTGCTCGATGGCCAGGGCCAGATATTGAAGGTCAATGGCGCTTTTGCCGAGTTGTTCGGCTACAGCCTGCCGGAACTGCTCGGCATCCTCTTTCTAGAGTTGCTCCATTGCACCGACCGCGAGGGCCTGCAGGCCTTGCATGGTCAAGTCTTGCCGGTTTACCTCGCTGACCGGCCACTTGAACTGTGCTATCGGCGCAAGGATGGCAGTCTGCTGCACGCGCGCAGCAAGCTGGCTGCCGTCGGCACACTATTGCTCGGCGAAATCGTTCCGCTCGAAGCTCCCCAGAGACTGGACAAGCGCTTGGAGCAGGATCAGTGGCTGCAACGGATTGTCGAAACCGCACCCGGCATCATCGGCACCTTTCGCCGGGACAACGACGGCAAGGTCTCCATGCCCTGGGCCTCGCCTGGTTACGAAGAATACTACGGTGTAACTGCGGACGAACTGAAGCGGGACAGCAGCATTCTATTCGAGCGCATCCACCCCGAGGATGTCGCACGGGTTCAAGAATCGATCGCCGAATCGGCACGCACACTATGCCCCTGGCAATGCGAATACCGGGTACACCATCCGCTAAAGGGCGAGATCTGGCTCGAGGGTCGATCCAAGCCGACTCTAGAGGCGGACGGCGCGGTTCTCTGGTTCGGTTTCCTGCACGACATCAGCGAGCGCAAACGCATCGAACAGGCACTGCAGGAAAGCGAGGAGCGGTTCCGCCTGGTCTTCGAATCCGCCGCCATCGGCATGGCCGTGCTTGCTCTCGACGGTCGCTGGCTGCGCGTCAACCGTTACCTCTGCGAGATGCTCGGCCGAAGTGAGGACGAATTGCTGCAGACCTTCAGCCAGGCCCTGACCCACCCGGACGATCTGTCCAGAGAGATCGCCTGCGGCCAACGCCTGGTGATGGGGGAGGCTCCCTACCTGCGTCTGGAAAAGCGCTACAGGCACCGCGACGGCCAGTACCTTTGGGTGCAACTGACCGCCAGCGCGATACGCTCCAGAGACTGTGCCCCACTGTATTTCGTCGTCCAGATCGAAGACCTCAGCCGCCTCCTCGAGGCCGAGGAGCGCCTCTCCCTGATGGATTTCGCCCTCAGTCATGTGCATGAGGCCGCTTACCTGATCGACAGCCAGGCCTGCTTCCGCTACGTCAATGACGAAGCCTGCCGAAGCTTGGGTTACAGCCGTGAAGAAATGCTGCGCATGACGGTAGCCGAAATAGATCCTGACTGGACCAACGAGCAGATACTGGAAGATTGGCACAACATTCCAGAGCGCCCTTCCGAGATCATCGAGAGCCGTCACCGAACCAGGGGCGGCCGCATCTTCCCGGTCGAAATCAGCATCACTTACATCGAACTCGGTGGTCAGAGCTACAGCTTGGGGCTGGCCCGTGACATCACTGAACGCAGGCGTCTGCAAGCTGCCCAGTGGAACAGCGAAAGGCGCTACCGGGAAGTCTTCGACTACTCGTCGGACTGCCTCTATCTGTTGGAAGTGACTGCGGATCATCAGTTTCGCTATATCGAGATCAATACCGCGTTCGAACGATCGTCGGGGCTCTGCCGCGAACAGCTGATTGGCCGCCACCTCGGAGAGTCGGCCGGAGCGGAAGCGTCGCGCGAGATACTCGCTCAACTCGGCCACTGCCTCGCGAGCGGGAAAAATATCGAATGGGAAGGTGAACTTGAGCTACCTGCAGGGCTCATCGCCATCCACTCGACCTTTATTCCCGTACGCGACGAACAGGGGGACATCTACCGCATCGTAGGGATCAGCCGCGACATCAACGAACGCAAACAGATGGAAACCCGGCTGCTGACCAGCGAGCAGCAGTTCCGCGCCCTGGCGGAAAACTCGCTGAATCTGATCATCCGCTACGACCTGAACTGCCAGCGAACCTATGTCAACCCGGCGTTCGAACGGGATACCGGTATCCCTGCCACTCGGGCGCTGCAGCTCCGGCTCGAAGACAGCTGGAGTGCGAATGTCCCGGTTACTGAATACATCGAGCAACTGCGCCAGGTGATAGTCACCGGAGAGCCGCTGGAAACCGTCGTGGAATGGCCATGCCCGGAAAGCGGAGAGATCGTCGCGCACGCCATACAGATGATCGCCGAACGCGGTGTGGATGGCACGGTGGTCAGCGTCCTGGCCAAGGGACACAACATCACCGCCCTGAAACGCCACGAACGCCTGGAAGAGGCCCGACTGTGTATTTTCGAGCGGCTGGCACGGGGCGCCCCGCTACCGGAAGTTTTAGCGCTGGTGACGAAATATATTGAGCAGGCACGCCCGGACTTCCTGGCCAGCATCATGCTGGTGGACGACGATGGCCGCTACCTGCTCCTCGGCTCGGCGCCCCGCCTGCCGCCCGACTACTCGGAAGCCCTTGGTCGCATCGAGATCGGCGAAGGCATCGGCATTTGCGGCACCGCTGCCTGGCGCGGCACCACGGTCATCGCCGAGGATCTGGCTTCGCATCCCTACTGCGATGCTTTCCGCGAACTGGCCATCAGGGCCGGGCTGCGGGCCTGCTGGTCGGAGCCGATCAAGGACTCCGCCAGCAAGGTCCTGGGTACCTTCTGCATCTATTTGCGCCAACCGGGGCTGCCGACGGACGACGACCTCAAACTGGTTCATCAGGCCAGCCACCTGGCCGCCATCGCCATTGAGCGAAAACGTGCCGAGACATTGCGGCTCGAGAGCGAACAACGTTACCGGGAAATCTTCGATAACTCCCTGGACTCCCTGTGCTTACTGGAGGTGACCGAGGAGGGACGCTTCCGCACCATCGAGGTCAACCCGGCCCTCGAACGCAGCTTAGGCATAGGGCGCGACGATCTGATCGGCAAGACAATTGAGGAAACGCTACCGCCATATGTCGCTGCTGCTTCCATCGACAAGTATCAACGCTGCGTGGACAGCGGTTCTCCGGTGGACGAGGAAGTGGAACTCGAGCTGCCTACCGGGCACATGACCTTTCACTCGACGCTGATCCCGGTACGCAGCGCTTACGGGCGTATCCAGCGGATCGTCGGTATCACCCGCGACATCACCGAGCGCAAACACGCGGAACGTGCCCTGCACGCCCGAGAACAGGAGTTCCGCGCCCTGGTGGAGAACACCCCGGACGTCATCGCCCGCTTCGACCCGCAGTGCCGCTTCCTGTATGCCAACCCAGCGGCGCAAAGCTTGCTCGACCGACCGCTGGCCTATCTGCTCGGCAAGACCTCCAGCGAGGCATCGCCCCGCTCGAAAGCGGCGCGATCCTTCCAAGTCAGGCTCGAACACATCGTCCGAACCGGCGAAGCCACCGAAGAGGAATTCGCCCTGGACGCCCCGCTAGCACAAGGCGCAGAGGCCGCCTGCTATCAGGTTCGCCTGGTGCCCGAGCGCGATCAGCATGGGCGGCTCGTCAGCATTCTCGCGGTCGGTCGCAACATCAGTGCCATGCGCGCAGCCGAGCGGCGCCTGAAGGAGTCCCATGCGCAACTGCGCCAGCTATCCAGCCACCGAGAAGCCACGCGGGAAGAGGAGCGCAAGCGCATCGCCCGGGAAATCCACGACGAACTGGGGCAGCAGCTTACAGCCCTACGCATGGGCATTTCACTGCTGCGCCTACAATTCGGCAACGACCATCCGCTGCTGGTGGAGCGAGTCCAGGCACTGATGGTGCGGGTCGACGAAACCATTCAGGTTGTTCGCAATGTCGCCACCAGCCTGCGCCCCTCCGCGCTCGACATGGGCCTGACCTCGGCGCTCGAATGGCTGGTTTCCGAGTTTTCGGAAAACACTGACATTTACTGCCGATTGAGAGCGCCATCGGCTCGATTGGAGCTCGACGACGAGCGCGCCACCGCGACCTTCCGAGTGATCCAGGAGTCCCTGACCAATGTCGCCCGCCATGCCCAGGCCAGTCGGGTGGATATCCACCTGGAGCGTAGTTCCGAACACGTCCTGATCGAGGTGCGTGACAACGGCAAGGGCTTCGATCCAGAGCAACTGCCCAAAGGCACGCTTGGGATGCTCGGCATGCGCGAGCGCGGGCACATGCTCGGCGGAACAGTTACCATAGACAGCACCCCCGGACAGGGTGCTTGTGTGCGGGTGAACATCCCCTTTCAGGTAGACCCAGAGGCCCCATGATCCAACTTATGATCGCCGATGATCACGCCATCATGCGCGAAGGTCTGAAACAGCTGTTCGCCCTGGCCGGCGACCTGGAAGTCGCAGCTGAAGCGGAAAACGGCGTCATGCTGCTCGAACAGCTGCGCCAGGGCGACATCGACCTGCTGCTGCTCGACATGAGCATGCCAGGCATCAGCGGCGAAGATCTGGTTGCGCGTATCCACACCCACTATCCGCAACTGCCGATCCTGGTGCTGAGCATGCACAATGAAGTGCAGATCGCCCAGCGTGCGCTCAGGTCGGGTGCCTCCGGCTACCTGACCAAGGACCGCGACCCCGAGACCCTGCTCGCGGCCATCCGCCGAGTGGCTGCGGGCGGGCGCTACATCGACGCCGGACTGGCCGAACAGATTGCCTTCGCCGCCAGCGGCCTGGGCCCATACAGCCAGCACGACGCGCTCACCGACCGGGAACTGCAGGTCATGCGCCAGCTCGCCCATGGCCTCAGTGTCTCGCGGATCGCCACGGAACTGGCCATCAGCCACAAGACCGTCAGCACCCACAAGGCTCGCCTGATGGAAAAGATGGGCTTCACCAGCACGGCCGATATCGTCCGCTATGCGATGACGCAACGGCTGCTCTGACCATCAGGGCCACGGATCATGCCAGCCACTCCCTAGGCGCCAGGGTTATTCCCCTACTCAAAAATCAGCGCCCGCTGATGGCTGCAGAATCTGCGCGGCTACATCATTGAGCCTGTGTTGACTCAAAGGCATGGGCTCGCTCACGCAAGCCCTGCAGCGCGTTCGACATGTGTATGCCGCTCTCAGGAAGGGAGCCCGTGGTCTGTTGTTTATGTGCCCCGACATAGCTCGGCCGAACACGGATCCCCGCGTCTTGCGGGGATGGCGATTTTTTTACCCAACTATCAAGAGAGAAAAAGCGTTCGTCGAGGCCGCCAGCAACGGTGCCGACCAGAGCGAGACGGCGGCCCAAAGGACGCAGCGTGCCGCACTAGCGTTGAAGCAGTTGATTCTCGACCTGCACAAGGCTGCCGGACGCCTGGCCCAGGCACAGTCCCCAAAGACGCAATGCACAGCTAGTGGCCTGCTGACGCAAGCCTCGTCGCTAACACGCGGCGAGCCATGCGGCGTCTTTCCACCTATCCCGTCGCAGGCGCATCAGTAGTCATTCGCCTACCAATTAGCAGTAAGACCCTACCGAAAAATCAGCAATCCCCGATGGCCCGCCTACCGGCAGCATGCCACCCTGACCCTAGCTTCAGGCCAGGCTTGGCTACCTGAGCTCACCCAGTTCGCTCAGCCAATGCATTCCTAACCTATGCCCAAAAAAATCCGCCTGCTGATCGCCGATGACCACGCCATCATGCGCGAGGGGTTGAAACAGCTGTTCGCCCTGGCCAACGACCTACAGGTAGTTGCCGAGGCCGAGAACGGCGTCATAGCGCTGGAGCAGTTGCGCCAGGGCGATATCGACCTGCTGCTGCTCGATATGAACATGCCCGGACTCAGCGGCGAAGATCTGGTGGCATGCATCCACGCCCAGCATCCCAACCAGAAAATACTAGTGCTGAGCATGCATAACGAGCCGCAGATCGCCCTGCGCACGCTCAGGGCCGGAGCCGCCGGCTACCTGTGCAAGATGTGCTCACTCGAGACCCTGCTTAGCGCGATCCGCCGCGTGGCCTCAGGAGCGCGATTCATCGACCCGCAAATAGCCGAACGCATAGCCCTCGAAACCAGCGGACTGAAACAGCAGATCCATCACGACACGCTCACCGAGCGCGAGTTCCAGATTCTGCGCCTGTTCGCCCGTGGCGCCAGCGTGACCCGGATCGCCGAGACGCTGACCATCAGCAGCAAGACCGTCAGCACCCACAAGGCACGGCTGATGGAGAAGATGGGCTTTTCCAGCAATGCCGAGATCGTCCGCTACGCCGTGAGCCAACGGCTTATCGAGTGACAAGGCCTCGCCCCCGATACAAGCACTCGCGATCATATCCACGAATCGGCTGGCGCGAGATGCCCCACACCACTGCACTCTCTCTAGTGATAGCCCCATAGTATGAGCATCTCCCCACCCATCACCTGGTTCGGCGGCAAGGCCAAGCTGGCCGCCCGGATCATCCGCCATTTCCCCTATCACCATACCTATGTCGAGCCTTTCGGCGGCAGCGCCGCAGTACTGCTGGGCAAGCCTGCGGCGAAGGTCGAGGTCTACAACGATATCGATCGCGAACTGCTAAATCTCTTTTCTATTCTGCGCGAGCCGGCCACCTACCAACGCCTGAAAGCGGCCTGCGAAGCCACGCTCTACTCCCGCGCGGAGTTCGAGCTGGCCCAGCAAGCTACCGCCGAGCCGGTGGAGGCGGCGCGGCGCTTCATCGTCCGCCAACGCCAATCCCATAGCGGCATGGGCCGACGCTGGAGCTACTGCATTGAGGATGCCCAAAGCGGCATGTCGTCGGCGGTGCGTCGCTGGCTGTCCGGTGTCGAGCGCCTGCCGGCCATTCACCAGCGACTGCGTAGCGTGCAGATCGAAGCCGACGACTGGTCCCATGTGATAGCCCGTTACGATACCAGCCGGACACTGTTCTATCTCGACCCACCCTATGTCGCCGCTACCCGGGTCGGCGGCGGTTACCGGCATGAACTGGCGCCTGGTGAACACCAGCGCCTGGTAGAGACCATCCTCGAGGTCAAAGGCATGGTGGTGCTGTCCGGTTACCAGTGCGACATCTACCAGCCCCTGGAAGAGGTCGGCTGGCAGCGTATCGATTACAACGTACCTGCCTATATCTCCCCGCAACGTGGCCGCCGTCTGGAAAGCCTCTGGCTGTCGCCGCGGACACTGGCTGCCGCACGCCAGGAGTCCGCTCCCTTCATCGACAGCATGCGCGAAGGCGCCTACCACACCCATAGAGTCCGGGTCGAAGCCACCGAGGCGCGCATCCGTGCCAGCATTGCGGCGTTGCGCAAATCCGGGCAACGCGTCAGCCTGAGCGCCGTGGCCCGGCATCTGCACATAAGCCGCGAGCACCTGGGTCGACGCTATCGCCACCTGTTCGAAAAACCGTGACCTATGGCCTGCCTCTGCCGAGCAAACCGTGACCTATGCCTGGCACCACGCACCACCCAAATGCTAGCAACCGCGCACAACCAGGCCCGTTGCATCCCCCTACGCCAATCGAAACCGGCTGTAAACGCAGCCCCTGCATGCCGGGCACAGCCTAGGCCCCTACAGAGGCGTAGATGATCCGAAACAGCCTACGGCCAACCTATCGAAGGAAGTATCCCTCTACTAAGAGCAGGGGGGGCCAGTTGATCAAGGTGGAAAGCCCCGGCAGCGCGCCGGAAACCCGGCAATACCTGACCTTCACCCTCGCTGGCGAACAGTTCGCCGTCGGTACCCTGAGCGTCAAGGAGATCATCGAATACGGCCAGCTCACCGGCGTACCAATGATGCCGCCAAGCATTCGCGGGGTGATCAACCTGCGCGGCGCGGTGGTGCCGGTGATCGACCTCGGCGCGCGCTTCGGCGCCCGGCAGACCGAGGTCGGCCGACGCACCTGCATCGTCATTCTCGAGGTGGACCACGCCGACGAGCAACAGGTGATCGGTGTGCTGGTCGATGCGGTGAACGAGGTGCTGGAAATCGCCCCGACGGACATCGAGCCGCCGCCGGCCTTCGGCGCGCATATCCGCACCGACTTCATCCAGGGCATGGGCAAGGTCGGCGGCCGTTTCATCATCCTGCTGAACATCGGCCGGGTGCTCTCGGTGGACGAACTCACGGTGCTGGCAGCGACCGCCCGAGTAGCGGAGCCGCGGGACACTCCAGCATGACCATGCGCCGCCCGAGCCGTCGAGGCCCGACACCTGCCAATAAACCGCGAGTATCTGGGGCACCGCTATCGCCAGCGGCTCGAAAACCGTGACCTATGGCCTGCAAGCGCCGGACAAAGCGTGATTTATGCCCGGCGCGACATCTCTGTTTGTCTTCGGCAACTGCGGTACGACCAAGCACACCGCCTCACCCCTTGATGCGTCCCCGGCAGCAACGTTGCATGCCGGATGTAGCCAGGAGCCGCGCAGAATCAGCCCGCGGGCACCCGCGAAAGTGAAACTTCGCGCGACACGATGTAGGGCGATGCCTACCCAGACCTCCAGCATGCCTACCAAAAAACCAGCATAGCCCGATGGCCAGCCGCTGCGCATGGCCTGCATCATGTGTTGCTGCTGGCATTCTGCTGGCACTTTTTTCGACGCAGGACTACCGGCTCCGGCATCCGCCAGCAGGTCCGGTCACCGGATGGAGAATCCGCATTGAGCGTAACAATCGACCCCCCTAGCCCATCCTCAGCAGGAGCACCAGTGGCTTTCCTGGCCCTGGCAGTTCTAGGCGCCACCTGCGTACTGGGGACGGGAGGGCTGCACATCCAGCCTATAGGGCTTGCCGCTTTGCTCCAGGCACTAGGCACGGTTGCAGCCCTCTACTATCACTCGCGCAACCGTGCCCTGCGCCACGCCCAGCAATCAGCCGGCGAAAAACTGCAAACGGTCAGGGAACGGGACAACCAGCCCATTTGTCGCTGCGGCCTGGAATCGGTGTGCCGCGGCGTGCTGCCAGTCTGGGCGGGACAGATCGAAGTCGCCCGCAGCCACACCGAAGAAGCCATTACCGCGCTGGCCGTGCGCTTCGCCGATATATCCCAGCGTGTCGAGCGCGCCGTCTCGACCACACAGGACGGCACCGCTGCGGACGGCGGACTAGTCGCGCTGTTCGGCACCAGCCAGCACGAACTGGATGCCATCGTCGCCTCGCTACGTTCCGCCCTGGCTACCAAGGAGTTGCTGCTGCATGAGGTGATGGAGCTC
The DNA here is from genome assembly GCF_056680425.1 of Pseudomonas sp. ASL3. Lineage (NCBI taxonomy): Bacteria > Pseudomonadati > Pseudomonadota > Gammaproteobacteria > Pseudomonadales > Pseudomonadaceae > Pseudomonas > Pseudomonas sp. ASL3. Next base: position 4,257,624 of record NZ_CM155281.1, read on the forward strand.
TCCAGTCTCACCGAGCAACTGCAGAGGATGGCCCAGGATGTCGGCAATATCGCCAAGCAGACCAACCTGGTCGCCCTCAATGCCGCCATCGAGGCCGCCCGCGCCGGCGAGGTGGGTCGCGGCTTCGCTGTGGTGGCGGATGAAATCCGCAAGCTCTCCAGCCTCTCCGGCGAAACCGGCAAGCGCATCGGCGAGACCGTGGACACAGTGAATGCGGCCATCGCCAGCACCCTGGCGATCTCCCGCCAGTATGCAGAGCAGGACGAAGCCACGGTGAACAATTCCGGCCGGGTGATCGAGCAGGTTATCCAACGCTTTCGCGGTGCCACCAACACTCTCCTCGATTCCTCCCACGAGTTGCGCAAGGAAAGCCAGTCCGTTGGCCAGGAAATCGCCCAGGTGCTGGTCGGCCTGCAGTTTCAGGACCGCGTCAGCCAGATGCTGGGCCTAGTCCGCAACGACCTGGAAAAGCTGCACCAGAGCCTTGCCCAAGGGCAACGGGACAGCGTCGCCGGCCATATACCGACACCGCTTGACGCCGACGCCTGGCTCGAGCAACTGGCCCACACCTACACCATGCCCGAGCTGCATGACGTGCACCGGGGCAACGCCCAAGGCGCACCCAGCAGCGAATCCGAAATCACCTTCTTCTAGGAGCCCCCAATGGCCAAGACCATCATGATCGTCGACGACTCCGCGTCCCTGCGCCAAGTCGTCAGCATCGCCCTGAAAAGTGCCGGCTACGAGACCGTCGAAGCCTGCGACGGCAAGGATGCCTTGAGCAAGCTCAACGGCCGCAAGCTGCACCTGATCATCAGCGACGTAAATATGCCGAACATGGACGGCCTCTCCTTCGTCCGCGCGGCCAAGCAGTTGCCGGCCTACAAGTTCACCCCGGTGATCATGCTCACAACCGAAGTTAGCGACGCCAAGAAGCAGGAAGGCCAGGCGGCCGGGGCCAAAGCCTGGGTGGTCAAACCCTTCCAGCCGGCACAGATGCTCACTGCGGTTTCCAAACTCATTCTGCCGTAAACACCGGGGCCCGATGAGCAACCTGCTCGGGCTGCTGCGCTGCCTATTCGGCCGCAGCCAGGAGAAGCACGGGCAGGTAGTGCCTCGGCGGCGAACGCCTGCACACCCTGAGTTGTGCCAGATGCGGCAGCCACAGATATCGACTGGAGAGAAGCCAATGAACACCGACGCTCATCAGCGCATCGCCATCGAAGGCGAGCTGAGCATCTACACCGCAGCCGAATGGAAAAGGCGCCTGGATGACCTGATCAGCCAGGGCGGCAACCTCGAACTGGATCTGGGCGCAGTACAGGAGCTGGACACGGCCGGGCTGCAACTGCTGATTATGGCCAAGAAAGAAGCGACCGCCCGCAGCCAACAATTGCTGCTAAGCAATCACAGCCAAGCGGTACTGGAGGTGTTCGAACTATGTGACATAGCCGCCTTCTTCGGCGACCCCATCCTGCTGTAACCGAACCACTCATGAAAAGGCAGCGAACATGAACCTGGATGACGCACAACAGACCTTCATCGTCGAGAGCCTCGATTTGCTGCAGCAGATGGAGGATGCCCTGCTGTATATCGAGTTGGCCCCGGACGACCCCGATACGATCAACGCGATTTTCCGTGCCGCCCACACCATCAAAGGCTCCGCCGGCCTGTTCGGCCTGGACGACATCGTCGCCTTCACCCATGTGGCGGAAAGCGTGCTGGACCGCGTTCGCGGTAAGCATTTGCACTTCGATGAAGAGTTGACCGCGCTGTTCCTGCAGGTCTGCGACCACATCGGCGTACTGGTGAAACTGGCTGCCGACAATAAGCAAGCGGAGAAATCCGTGCAGAGCAGTGGTGCCAATCTACTCAACTTGCTGCGTGGACTGCTGGACGACGCTCCCGAATCGGCGCAGGACAGCACTACTGCGGAGCGAAGCACTCTGCCCGTCGAACATGAGCCAAGCATCGAACGCAGCGGCGACACGATGGAGACCGATCACTGGCACATTTCCCTGCGCTTCGGCCGTGACCTGCTGCGCAACGGCATGGACCCGCTGGCGTTCATTCGTTACCTGTCCACCCTGGGGCGTATCTGCAACATCGTCGCCCTCAGCGACAGCCTGCCACGAGGGACGGAGATGGACCCGGAAAGCTGCTACCTGGGCTTCGAGATCGGCTTTCACAGCGATGCCGACAAGGCCACCATCGAGGGTGCCTTTGAGTTCATTCGCGAAGACAGCCAGGTGCACATCCTTCCGCCACACAGCAAGACCGATGAATACCGGCAACTGATTCAGGAGCTGCCGGAAGAGAGTCTACGTCTGGGCGAAATCCTCCTCATACGCTGCGGCACCCTCACCACCCCGGAACAGAACGATGTACTGCGCAACCAGCCCACCCAGCAGCAACAGCAACAGCCCATCGGCCAGGTGCTGGTCGAACAGCAGATCGTTCACGCTCCGAAGATCGAAGATGCGCTGAAAAAGCAACAGCAGGCCAAAGACAGCCGCAAGACGGAGAACAGCCTGATCCGCGTCGATGCCGGCAAGCTCGACCAACTGATCAACCTGATCGGCGAGTTGATCATCGCCGGCGCCGGCGCCAACCTCGCTGCCCAGAACGCCGGCGCCAGTGAGCTGGTGGAGGCCACGGCGGTCCTCGCGCGCCTGGTGGAAGAAGTGCGCGACTCGGCGCTGACCCTGCGCATGGTTCAGATCGGCTCCACTTTCAACCGCTTTCAGCGCGTGGTACGCGACGTTGCCAAGGAGCTAGGCAAGGACATCCGCCTGGAAATCAGCGGCGGCGAGACCGAGCTGGACAAGACTGTGGTGGAACGGATCGGCGATCCGCTCACCCACCTGGTGCGCAACGCCATGGATCACGGCATCGAACCCGCCGAAGTGCGCCTTGCCCAGGGCAAACCGGCCCAAGGCCGGCTGCGTCTGAACGCCCACCACGACGCCGGCAGCATCGTCATCGAGGTCGCTGACGACGGTGGCGGCTTGAACAAGGAGAAGATCCTGCGCAAGGCCATCGAGCGCAGCCTGGTCAACGAGGGGCAGAACCTCACCGACCAGGACATCTTCAATTTGATCTTCGAACCCGGTTTCTCCACCGCAGAGCAGGTCAGCAATCTCTCGGGCCGCGGTGTCGGCATGGACGTGGTCAAGCGCAACATCACCGCCCTGCGCGGCAGCGTTGAGTTGGACAGCGTCGAGGGCCAGGGCACCGCCCTGCGCATCCGTCTGCCGCTGACTCTGGCGATCATCGACGGCTTTATGGTCGGCGTCCGCAGCGCAAGTTTCGTGATTCCCCAGAACATGGTGGTGGAATGCATCGAGCTGTCCGCGAACGAGGGGCGCGACTATCTCAATCTGCGTGGCGAGGTGCTGCCGTTTATCCGTCTGCGCGAGCTGTTCGGCTTCGAAGGCACCCCACCGCGCCGGGAAAACGTGGTGGTGGTGCAATTCGCCGGGCAACGCGCCGGTCTGGTGGTGGATCGCCTGCTGGGGGAATTCCAGACCGTGATCAAGCCGGTCGGCAAGGTCTTCGGCCAGATCGGCGGGGTTGGTGGCTTCACCATCCTCGGCAGCGGGGAAGTGGCGTTGATACTCGATGTGGCGGGGCTGGTACGTCAGGTCGCTATTCGGCGGCCGCAAAGCAGCAGTAGCCGATTGGCATCAAGCAGGAACGACGCTTCGAGCGTCGGTTCGTAATCCATGAGGCACGTTGTTATTGCGTTAGTGCGCTGTTTTTAAATACACCAGGCTACGACCTGATAAAGCCATAAAAACCAGAGTTCCAATCGTTCACGCAGAGCAAGTTATTTCAAATGTTTCCCACTCGCGGCGCAAACCGTCAAGAGGTGACAGCGCGCTCATGAATGGCGTGCCAAGGGCCATTGAGGCAGAGCGGTCATTGTGAGTGGATATTTTTTGTTCGGGTACTTAACAATATTCAAGGGGATTAAATAATGAAGAGTTTGACCGTAAAAATGAAGCTGGGCTTAGGTTTTGCCTCCGTTATATTGATCACGCTGGTCATCGCAATGAGTGGCCTCTCGCTCGGTAATAAAATCAATGCCCTGCTCGATGACATGTATGCGAACAACCTGGTGCCGATTAAAGATGTGGCGAACGCCAACATGCAGGCTATTTATCATAACCGCGCTCTTTACGACTACCTCATCTCGGATAAAGTCGAGCTGAACAAGATCGTTGAAGACATGGCAAAAGAAAAAACGAAGATGGTCGAGTTGCTCGACAAATACCGTAAAACCTTTCTGACCGACCGCGAAAAGGAATTGCTGAAGAAGTTTGATGCCGCATGGCCACCCTATGAAGAGTCCGCCAAAAAAGTCGTGGCATTTGCAAATACGGACAATCTAAAAGCCAAGGATCTTATGAATAATGAGACCACTCAGTTGTTTCAGGTAGTCGACGATATACTGACGGATATCGTCAACTTCAACGCCGAGTTGAGTGACCAGAATTACAGTGAAAGCGAGAAGACCGTGAGCAAGGGGCAACAGCTTCTCATCGGCATGCTGATTGCGGCAATGTTGATGTCAACGGTGATCGCTTTGGCCATTATCCGTGGCTTGCTCAAGCAATTAGGTGGCGAGCCGGTGTACGCGGCCGAGGTGCTGTCCATGGTTGCGGCGGGTAATCTTGCTGTGAACGTGCACACGCGAAACGGTGACACGACCAGCCTGCTCGCAGCGGTGAAGGCGATGACCGCGCGCCTGACGCAGATCATCGGCGAGGTGCGCGGTTCGGCCAATGCCCTGAGCAGCGCCTCGGAGGAAGTCTCCGCCACCGCCCAATCGATGAGCCAGGCCTCCAGCGAACAGGCCGCCAGCGTCGAACAGACCTCCGCCTCGGTGGAGCAGATGTCCGCCTCCATCGCACAGAACACCGAGAACGCCCGGGTCACCGACGGCATGGCCGGCAATGCCACCAAGCAGGCCCGCGAAGGCGGCGAGGCGGTCAAGGACACGGTCAGCGCGATGAAGAGCATCGCCGAGAAGATCGGCATCATCGACGACATCGCCTACCAGACCAACCTGCTGGCCCTCAACGCCGCCATCGAGGCCGCCCGTGCCGGTGAGCACGGCAAGGGCTTCGCCGTGGTCGCCGCCGAAGTGCGCAAACTCGCCGAGCGCAGCCAGGTCGCCGCCCAGGAAATCGGCGCGGTGGCCAAGGGCTCGGTGGCCTTGGCCGAACGCGCCGGCAGCCTGCTTGACGAGATCGTCCCCGGTATTGCCAAGACCAGCGACCTGGTGCAGGAGATCGCAGCTGCCTCCGAGGAGCAGTCCTCCGGTGTCGGCCAGATCAACACGGCGATGAACCAGCTCAACCAGATCACCCAGCAGAACGCCTCGGCCTCCGAGGAGTTGGCCGCCACCGCCGAGGAAATGAGCGGTCAGGCCGAACAGCTGCAGCTACTGATGGGCTTCTTCACCCTCGCCAGCCATGGTGAAAGCGAACGCAACACCGTTGCCGTCCGGGCCAAGCCGACCCCATCCGCGCCCACTCCAGGCAAGATGCTCGGCAGCAGCCGCGACTCGGCCGTACCCGCCGGTTTCGTGCGCTTCCAGGAGTGATGCCATGGGCCAGTTGATCAAGGTGGAAAGCCCCGGCAGCGCGCCGGAAACCCGGCAATACCTGACCTTCACCCTCGCTGGCGAACAGTTCGCCGTCGGTACCCTGAGCGTCAAGGAGATCATCGAATACGGCCAGCTCACCGGCGTACCAATGATGCCGCCAAGCATTCGCGGGGTGATCAACCTGCGCGGCGCAGTGGTGCCGGTGATCGACCTCGGCGCACGCTTCGGCGGCCGGCAGACCGAGGTCGGCCGACGCACCTGCATCGTCATCCTCGAGGTGGACCACGCCGACGAGCAACAGGTGATCGGTGTGCTGGTCGATGCGGTGAACGAGGTGCTGGAAATCGCCCCGGCGGACATCGAGCCGCCGCCGGCCTTCGGCGCGCATATCCGCACCGACTTCATCCAGGGCATGGGCAAGGTCGGCGGCCGTTTCATCATCCTCCTGAACATCGGCCGGGTGCTGTCGGTGGACGAACTCGCCGCGCTGACCCAGGCCACAACGAGCCTGGCACCCAGCGAATAAGTTGCCGTCACGTGAGGAAAGCAATCAACCACCGTTGATTGCACCAACCGGTTCCCAACTATTCGATCTACAAAAGAAGACTCGAAAATGAATACTTTCGCCAACATGAAAATCGGCAACAAGATCGGCTTGGGGTATGCGGTCGCGCTTCTGCTGATGCTGGCTCTGGGCATCCAAAGCACGATAGCTCACACGAACGTGCACCTGATCGTAAACGACATCACCGACAACGCTTATCCGAAGATTCATATCGGCAATAAACTCGAAAAAGACCTGGGCGAGATCAACGCCTTGGCCCACGACCTGGTGATCAAAACCGACAAGCAACCGTTGAAACAACTCCAGACAATCCGCCAGGGGCTGACTGCACAGGTGGACGCCATGGAGAAGCTGGTGAACGAGCCGGAGGAGAGAGTCTTGCTCGCGAACATGCGAAGCACCCAGGCGAGCTATAGCCAAGCCCTTGATCGCATGGTCGAACTGGTGTCCGCAAACCTGAACGATCAGGCCATCGAAATGCTCTACGGCGACCTGGAACGGGCAAAGGCGGAATACGTAAAGCAGCTCAACGAAATGACCCGTTTGCAGGAAGTATCCTTCGACGACAACAACACACTGGAACAGACTGAATACGATCGCAATCGCGTCCTTTCCATCGCCCTACTGGGTGTAGCCATTTTACTGGTCGGGCTGAGTGCCCTCTTCATTACCCGCTCGATCACCCGTCCGCTGAAAGAGTCGGTGCAGGTCGCCAACCGCCTGGCGGCGGGCGATCTGGGCGTCAGCATTGAAGTCGACAGTCGCGATGAGACCGGCGAGCTGAAAAACGCCCTGCAAGGCATGGTGACCAAGCTGGCGCAGATCATCGGCGAGGTGCGCGGTTCGGCAAACTCCCTGTCCAGCGCCTCGGAGGAAATCTCCGCCACTGCCCAGTCGATGAGCCAGGCCTCCAGCGAGCAGGCCGCCAGCGTCGAGCAGACTTCCGCCTCGATCGAGCAGATGTCCGCTTCCATCGAGCAGAACACCGAGAATGCCCGGGTCACCGACGGCATGGCCGGCAATGCCGCCAAGCAAGCTGTCGAAGGCGGCGCGGCAGTCAAGGACACGGTCGCCGCGATGAAGAGCATCGCCGAGAAGATCGGCATCATCGACGACATCGCCTACCAGACCAACCTGCTCGCCCTCAACGCCGCCATCGAGGCCGCCCGTGCCGGTGAGCACGGCAAGGGCTTCGCCGTGGTCGCCGCCGAAGTGCGCAAACTCGCCGAGCGCAGCCAGGTCGCCGCCCAGGAAATCGGCTCGGTGGCCAAGGGCTCGGTGGCCTTGGCCGAACGCGCCGGCAGCCTGCTTGACGAGATCGTCCCCGGCATCGCCAAGACCAGCGACCTGGTGCAGGAGATCGCAGCTGCCTCCGAAGAACAGTCCTCCGGTGTCGGCCAGATCAACACGGCGATGAACCAGCTCAACCAGATCACCCAGCAGAACGCCTCGGCCTCCGAGGAGTTGGCCGCCACCGCCGAGGAAATGAGCGGTCAGGCCGAACAGCTGCAGCAACTGATGGGCTTCTTCACCCTCACCAGCAATGGTGAAAGCGAACGCAATACGGCCACCCCCCGGGCCAAGCCGACCCCGTCCGCGCCCACTCCAGGCAAGATGCTCAGCAGCAGCCGCGACTCGACCGTACCCGCCGGCTTCGTGCGCTTCCAGGAGTGATGCCATGGGCCAGTTGATCAGGGTGGAAAGCCCCCGCAGCGCGCCGGAAACCCGGCAATACCTGACCTTCACCCTCGCTGGCGAACAGTTCGCCGTGGGTACGCTCAGCGTCAAGGAAATCATCGAATACGGCCAGCTCACCAGCGTGCCGATGATGCCCCCGAGCATTCGCGGGGTGATCAACCTGCGCGGCGCGGTGGTGCCGGTGATCGACCTCGGCGCGCGCTTCGGCGGCCGGCAGACCGAGGTCGGCCGACGCACCTGCATCGTCATCCTCGAGGTGGACCACGCCGACGAGCAACAGGTGATCGGTGTGCTGGTCGATGCGGTGAACGAGGTGCTGGAAATCGCCCCGACGGACATCGAGCCGCCGCCGGCCTTCGGCGCGCATATCCGCACCGACTTCATCCAGGGCATGGGCAAGGTCGGCGGCCGTTTCATCATCCTGCTGAACATCGGCCGGGTACTCTCGGTGGACGAACTCGCCGCGCTGACCCAGGCCACAACGAGCCTGGCACCCAGCGAATAAGACGACGTAATGTGAGGAAAGCAATCAAGCCACTCGCTGAAGTTAGCGAGCATTGGCCTCACGAGCGTTACCTACAACTGAAAAAAAATGGCAGGCCCATGTTCAGAAATATTCGTGTCAGTGTCCGCCTGCCCCTCGGTTTCGCCGGAGTGTTGATCCTTGCGCGCGCCTGGACCTGTATCCCTAGCAATACAGGCTCAGGTCTTGCGGTAGATGAAGTCGCAAACTCGGCCCCTCCAGCAGCGGAACAGGGGAGTAGCTCGGCATGAATATCGTCCTGCTCCTGGTATTGCTGCTGTCTCTCGGCGTAGCAGCTGGCGAGGTTTCCTCAATCGATATGCGTGACCTATCGTTCTGGCTGTTGCTGACCGTAGCCCCCGGCATCGTGGTGCTTGTCGCCTTGGGCATTCACTACCGGGGCAACCCGCGGATCAACGCCAAGCCGAGCGCTCCCATCGAGCCGCTTGCCGAGGTTGAACCCGACGAGCTGGAGCGGTTCAAGCGAAATACGATCGAGCAGCTCAACGTCATCTCCGCGGTTCTCCACAGCTCCACGACTACCACGCTGAAGGCCGGACAGGCACCTGGCCAAGCGGCTTCCAGCGCAACGGGGCGAGTGCTTCCGTCCTTACAGGATTGCGATGGAAGTTGGGACTCGGCGACCGCGACAGAGCACTTCGACAAGCCGGTCGATACACACGAAGAAACTGGCTCCCAGACAAATCTGCTGGTGCTCAGCTCCGCCATCGAAGCGACACGTAACGTCCCTCTTGACAAGAACTTCGCCGAACTCGCCGCCGAGATGCACAAGTTGGCCGAGCTTACCTCCCGGCTACATGACAAAAGGCAGACCCTTGACCATACGGCCATCGGCCCGCTGTTGGCCGCCGACAACACAACACCAAACAGGCGCTACCTCTCCTTCACTCTCGGCGACGAGCAGTTCACGGTGAGCACGTTGAGCGTCTACGGCGTCGTCGAGGCCGCTCAACTCATCACCGAGCCGAGCATGCCGCCGAAGCTCCGCAGGGCGATCAGGTTGCGCGGTGCGCTGGTGCCGGTGATCGACCTGGGCGCGCATCTTGGTGGACAGCCCATCGAGATCGGCTGGAGCACCAGTATCGTCGTCCTAGAAGTGACCATCGACGATCGTATGCAAATGATCGGTGTGGTTGTCGATGCGGTCGGCAAAATACTGGAAATCCCCCCGGGGGAAATCGAACCGCCAGCGGCCTCCGACAGCAAGATCCGCAACGACTTCACCCTCGGCACGGTCACGGTCAACAACCATACGGTCACCTTGCTGGACATCGGACGAGGATTATTGGCGAATGAATTCGTCGTGCTGCGTTCGGCAGCCCAATCGGTGGCACAGGAAAACATCTCGATATGAGCATTCGCCTACGCCTTCTCCTGCTAGCCAGCGTCAGCAGCCTGCTGTTGCTGCTTTTCGGTGCCACAGCTCTGTACCAGATGCAAACGCTCAAGAACGCTCTGGTCGACGGCCTCGACGAGTTCGACAAGCAGATCCACATACTGATCGACATCGAAACGGCCCACAGCCATTTCAAGACTCAGGTGCAGGAGTGGAAGAACATCCTCCTGCGCGGTCAGAACCCGCAAAGTTTCGAAAAATACCGGGCACGCTTCGACGACGAAGAAGGCAGGGTGCAAGCGCTGCTGGGCAAGGTGCGGGAACAGTTGCAAACGCACGGTCACGATAGCAGCGAGGTCGCGAGCCTGATCGAGCACCATGCCGAACTGGGGCGGCGTTATCACACAGCCCTGGACAGCTTCGATGCGCAGGCGATGAGTTCTGGGCAAATCGTCGACCGCCAGGTGCAGGGCATCGACCGCTCGACCAGCGATGCGTTTCAGACCCTCGTCGCGGAAATCGAAACTCATGCGCAACAGCGGGCTGCCCAGGAAGTCGCTGCCGCCGAGGCTCGCTTCGTTGGTATGCGCAACATCTCCTTGGCGCTGGTGCTTGCCGGTCTGCTCAGCGTCATAGCCCTCTCCATAGGGGTCATCCGCAGCCTGAGCAAGGGCCTGCGGGCCGCTATGAACAGCGCTCGGCATCTGGCCGCTGGCAAGCTGGGCTTCCAGGTGGAGTACCAGGCCAACGATGAGCTAGGAGAGCTGCTGCAGTCCATGCAGGACACAGCCGGGCAGCTCAATCGCATTATCAGCGAAGTGCGCGGTGCGGCGGACTCCCTGTCCAGCGCCTCGGAGGAGGTTTCGTCCACCGCCCAATCGATAAGTCAGGCCTCCAGCGAACAGGCCGCCAGCGTCGAACAAACCTCTGCCTCGGTCGAGCAGATGTCCGCCTCCATCGCACAGAACACCGAGAACGCCCGGGTCACCGACGGCATGGCCGGCAATGCCACCAAGCAGGCCCGCGAAGGCGGCGAGGCGGTCAAGGACACGGTCAGCGCGATGAAAAGCATCGCCGAGAAGATCGGCATCATCGACGACATCGCCTACCAGACCAACCTGCTGGCCCTCAACGCCGCCATCGAGGCCGCCCGTGCCGGTGAGCACGGCAAGGGCTTCGCCGTGGTCGCCGCCGAAGTGCGGAAGCTGGCTGAGCGCAGCCAGGTCGCCGCCCAGGAAATCGGCGAGGTGGCCAAGAGCTCAGTGGCCCTGGCCGAACGCGCCGGCAGCCTGCTCGACGAGATCGTCCCCGGTATCGCCAAGACCAGCGACCTGGTCCAGGAGATCGCCGCCGCCTCCGAAGAACAGTCCTCCGGCGTCGGCCAGATCAACACGGCGATGAACCAGCTCAACCAGATCACCCAGCAGAACGCCTCGGCCTCCGAGGAGTTGGCCGCCACCGCCGAGGAAATGAGCGGTCAGGCCCAGCAACTGCAACAACTGATGAGCTTCTTCAGCCTCACGAACCACGGCGAAAGTGAGCGCGGCAGTGCTGCAACCACCCGACCCGAGCCTAACGCTGCCCAGGGCGTAACCGCACCGGCCAGCCTCGTGCGCTTCCGGAGGTGACGCCATGGACCAGCCAATCGAGATGACAAGCGCCAATGATTCTGACGAGCATCCGCGCAATGACCAACCTGCGCGGCACCCTGGCGGCTGTGATCGAACCGGCGCCTCAACGGCTACCACCCGGCGGCCAGCGGAAGAGGACACTTGGGTATGAGCCTGATCCAGGCAGTCCGTACATGGCTACGAAAGCTGAGCGTGGTAAGGCGAGCAAAGACGGAGCGCATCGAAGCGCAACTTGCCTATCACCGTTCGAGCTCCACTCTGATAACGGCCTTGACGGCCGGCGTCGGCATGTCGCTATGGTGCTGGGATCATATCCATGACCCTGCCGGGGCATACGACACGTTCTGGCTGCGCATGGCGATATTGCCTACCGCTTTGCCCTATCTGGCCGCCCTGGCCTTGAAATGTGACTACCGCTTGGCCTTCTTCGCTGCGCTCATCACCATCATCGGCTGGGAAGCCGGTTATATGGAGATACTGGGGCGCCTGCACAATGGCATGGATTATGGTCTCACGGGCTTCATGTTCTTCATGCTGATGCCGCTGGCCATGACCCGCGGCTTCAGTTTTGCCGCCAACTCCCTATTGATGCTGCTCATCGTGCTGCTGCCCATGGGTTATGCCGCGCTGGGCATAGCCCCCGGATTGATGATGGATAGCTATATGGCGCTGATACTGCCTGCCGCGGCTATCTGCCTGGGTTCGCTGTTTACACTCTCCCGCCTCCACCTCTCTAACTGGAAGCAGCAGAAAAGTCTCGAACGGGTCGCCCGTACCGACCCCTTGACCGGGTTGGCCAACCGCCGCCTCTTCAGCGAAACCCTCGACGCGAGCACACAGGCGACGCTAGCCGCCGACCAACCCCTATCGCTGCTCATGCTGGATATCGATCGGTTCAAGCTCATCAACGATGTATTCGGCCATCCGGCTGGAGACCGGGTGCTGTGCCTGCTGGCCGAGGCCTGTCGCAACGTGCTGAGAGAAGACGACTTGGTGGCCCGGCTAGGTGGCGACGAGATCGCGATCGTGCTGCCCAATGCCTCGGTCGACCAGGCCGCCTTGATCGCCGAGCGCATCCGCCAGCAAGCCGAGCAGCACTGCATCGTCAGTGAAGGCGGCGTCGGCATCCGTTTCACCATCAGCGTCGGCATAGCCGAGTTCTGCACATCTACCGAGCAATGGACAGCCGCGGCCGACCAGGCGCTTTATGCGGCCAAACGCCGTGGCGGCAACCGGATCTATTGTGCGAACGAGCCGGATATGCACGAAGAATGTCCAGCTTCGCTGGAAGCGTTATCGACGGCATACCGCCCCCCGCACGTATTGGACGTCATCCGTTTTCGGGATTAACACATATGGACACACCGAACAAGGCAGCAACCAAATGCATGTGATCGAGCGTTTATCTTTGCCTGGCAAATTGTCACCGCTGGCTTTGCTGTGCCTGGCGCTTATTGCTGCGCCGACCGCGCTGTACGTGCTTGGCGCCCTGGATCATGGCCGCCAGACGACCCAGGAATCGACCAAGCAGATCGAGGACGCCACCGGCTGGGTGCAAGAAGGCAGTCGGGGCACCGTCAGCGCCATGCAAAGCGGTAACGGTAAAACCCAGGAAACACTGGATGTCGCCCGCGCTACGGGTGGCGAGCTGAATGCCATGGTTAAACACTTCATCGTCTGACGGAGATACGCCGCATCATGAGACACCTGCAAGGAACCCTACAGAATGAATAACCTGGTGCTCTCCGATAAGGAGTTCCAGCAGTTCCGCAGCCTGATCTTCGAGATCGCCGGAATCAGCATGTCAGACGCCAAGAAACCGCTGGTCAGCGGTCGTCTGGCCAAACGCATCCGCCAGCACGGCCTGCCCAGCTATGGCGACTACTTTCGCCTGCTGATGCGCGAGCGCGAGGAGCTGCAAATGGCGGTGGACCTGTTGACCACCAACGAAACCTACTTTTTCCGAGAGTCCAAGCATTTCGACTTCCTCCGCGAGCGGATCCTGCCGGAACTGGTCAATCGCTCCACGCTGCGTATCTGGAGCGGCGCCTGCTCCACCGGCGAGGAACCCTACAGCATCGCCATGACCCTGGCCGAAGCCCTTGGCAATCGGCCCTGGGAGCTGCTCGCCTCAGACCTCAGCACGCGGGTGCTGGAAAAGGCCCGCGTCGGCCTGTACCGCATGGCCGACGCCGAAGACATCCCGCGGCCACTGCTGGCCAAGTACTGCCTCAAGGGGGTCGGCGATCACGCTGGCACCCTGCTGATCGATCCAGCCCTGCGCAACCGCATGCGCTTCCAACAGATCAACCTGAACGCAGTGCTGCCCGACCTGGGCGAGTTCGAGGTGATATTTCTGCGCAACGTGATGATCTATTTCGACCTCGAGACAAAGCGCCAGGTGGTGCGGCGCATGCTGCCGCTGCTGAGGCCGGGGGGCTACTTCATCGTCAGCCACTCGGAGAGCCTGAACGGCGTCTCCGACGAGCTGAAAGTCGTCGCCCCTTCCATCTACCGGAAGCCTTATGCGTAGACCCGACGGCATCATCGAGATTTTCCTGCAGCCGGGAGAGTTGTATTTCGGCGATCGCTACACGCGCATCCGCACCCTGCTGGGCTCCTGCGTGTCCCTAGTGTGCTGGCATCCCAAGCTGCTGATCGGCGGTATGTGCCACTTTATGCTACCGACGCGGCCTCAGCTGCCGACGGGTGAACTGGACGGCCGCTATGGCGACGAAGCCATCGAGCTGATGCTGCGGGAAGCCCGCATCCATGGCATCTCGCCCACGGAGTTTCGTATTCAGCTGTTCGGCGGCGGCAACATGTTCCCCGCTATTGGCAGACAAAAGGACAACCACGTGGGCAAGAAGAACGTCGACGCCGCCAAGCAACTGCTCCAGGCCCACGGCCTGACCTGCAGCGGCGCCCATGTGGAGGGCGTCGGCCACCGAAATCTGATCTTCGACCTGTGGAGCGGCCAGATCTCGCTCAAGCACATTCCGCCCACGCTGGACGCACGCCAGGGTAAACGCGCATGAAGCCAATCAAGGTGATGATCGTCGACGACTCCGCCGTGGTGCGCCAGGTGCTCTCGGTAATGCTCGCCGAGTACCCGGGGATCGAGGTGATCGGGGTTGCCGTCGACCCGCTATTCGCCCTGGAAAAGATGCAGCGCCAGTGGCCCGACGTGCTGGTGCTGGACGTGGAAATGCCGCGCATGGACGGCATCACCTTCCTGAAGAAGCTGATGGCCGAACGACCGACCCCGGTAGTGATCTGCTCCACCCTCACCGAAGCCGGTGCACAGACCACCCTGCAGGCGCTGGCGGAAGGGGCGGTCGGCGTGATCAGTAAGCCTAAGCTGGGGCTCAAGCAATTCCTCCACGATGCCGCCGACGAATTGGTCCAGGCAATCCAGAGCGCGGCGCGGGCCAACCTGCGCCGCCTGGTGCCCCAGGCCGCAGCCAAGCTGTCCGCCGACGCCATCCTGCCGGCCGCCAGCCAGGCCATGGCACAGACCACCGAGACGCTGGTGGCCATCGGCACCTCCACCGGCGGCACCCAGGCCCTGGAGGCGATACTCACTCGCCTGCCGCGGGTTTGTCCTGGCCTGGTCATCGTCCAGCATATGCCGGAGCGCTTCACCGCGGCCTTCGCCGAGCGGCTGAATCAGCTGTGCCAGATCGAGGTGCTCGAGGCACGCAACGGCGACCGGGTAATGCCAGGGCGCGCGCTGATCGCTCCCGGCGGCCGGCACATGCTGCTCACGCGCAGCGGCGCCCAGTACCAGGTGGAGGTTCGCGACGGCCCGCCGGTCAGCCGGCACCGCCCTTCGGTCGACGTGCTGTTCCGCTCTACCGCCCGAGCTGCCGGCGGCAATGCCCTGGGCATCATCATGACCGGCATGGGCGACGACGGTGCGCGCGGCCTGAAGGAAATGCGCGAGGCCGGCGCACGGACCCTGGCCCAGGATGAAGACAGCTGCGTGGTCTTCGGCATGCCCAAGGAGGCGCTCAAGCTGGGTGCGGTGGAGCGTGTGCTACCCCTCGGCGAAATCCCCGCAGCGATCCTCGCCAGCATGACCGGCAGGCGTTGAACATGGCCACCCACCCAGCCCCTATATGCGTCGACGAGCCCTGGCACCCCGATCGTCCAGACCCAGTCCGGAAAGTTCCCATGAAGCGCGACGACTCCTCCACCGGCAAAACAAGGCGGCAAGCATGAACGAAAAGCTACCCCTCCCCAGCCCGCTCGACGACATCCCGCCCGCCGAGCAAGCGGCTACTTGCGCCTGGCTCTACCGTGAGGCATTCGAGAGCAACACGGATTGCTTGGCCTTTTATGAACTCGGCGAAGACAACCGCTTACGCATCCACGAAGCCAATCCGGCGTTTGAATGGCTGCTCGGCCTGGACAGAGCTCAACTGCTCGGACGGTACCTGGATGAGTTACTGCCTGAGGCCATCGCCCGCCGAATAGCGGCCGACAGCCACACCTGCGTCGCTACCCGCGCGCCGCTCAACACCGAGTACGAACTCGACCTGGCCATCGGCCAGCGCTACTTCCTGCACAGCCTGATCCCCCTTCGCGAGGGTGCCGGGGGCATTGCACGCCTCCTGCATATCGCGCGCGACGTCACTGCGAGCAAGCGCTATGAACAGCAACTGTTGAGCGACGAACAGACATTCCGTACCCTCGCCGAGCACGCCCCGGATACCATCGCCCGCTACGACCACGACGGCCTGCGCACCTACGCCAACCCCGCCTTTGCACGCATGGCCGGGGTATCCGCGACGGCCCTGCTCGGCAAGAAACCCAGTCACCTCAGCAACGCCCCCGAGATATCCGCCTACGAGGCCACGTTGCTGGAGGTACTGCGTAGCGGCCAGCCCGACGAATACGAACTGGTTTGGGCTGGTGCCGACGGTCGCGTGATCACTAGCCACATCCGCATCGTCCCGGAGCGAGCGGCCGACGGTGAGGTGGTCAGCGTGCTGGCCGTGGGCCGCGATATCACCCAATTGCGTCGCACCGAGCAAGAGCTGCGGATCAGGGAACAGGAGTTCCGCACCCTGGTGGAAAACTCGCCGGACGTCATAGTGCGCCACGACCGCGAAGGCCGGCGCATCTACATCAACCCCGCCTACGAGCGGTTATACGACATTCCGATCGGCGAGGTCATGGGCACCCCCATTACCCACAGAAGCCCCCTGCCGGAAGAAGTGACGAGGCGCTATCACAAGGGCATCCTGAACATCCTGCATGGTGCCCAGCCCGACGCAGTGGAGGCCACCTGGATCAAGGCCAACGGCGAGCAGATCGTCCAGCATGTCCAGGCGGTACCCGAATTCGACCAGCACGGCCAGGTCGCCAGCGTGCTCACCATCGCCCGCGACATATCTGCTCTCAAGGCAACCGAACGGCGTCTCGAGCAGGCCGAGGCCATGGCCCGCCTCGGCCACTGGCAACTGGATTATCGACTCGGCACCTTGCGGCTGTCGGCGGAACTCTGTCGCATGGTCGACAAGCCCCGCGGTTGGTCACCGTCCCTGAATGAAGTCCTCGCCATACTCGTGCCGGAGGATCGCGGGCTGGTTCTCGGGCGTATCCGCCAAGCCTTCACCGAGCGCAGCACATCCCTGGCGCTGGAGTACTGCATAACGGTGGGCGAGCAGCACCTGCATCTGCATTCCTACCTGAGTATCGAATACGCCGCCGATGGCACACCCCTGCAAATGCTCGGTACCGCCCAGGACATCAGTGAACTGAAAGCCTATCAGAAGCGACTGCATGCTCTGGCCTTCTATGACGCGCTGACCGAACTACCCAACCGCGAACTGTTCAAAGAGCGCCTGCAGCAAGCGCTGCTCCAGGCCGGACGCAGCGGCCGCCAGGTCACGGTGGCGATTCTCGACCTCGACAACTTCAAGGTGATAAACGATACCCTGGGCCATGGGGCCGGCGATGAGTTGTTGCGGGAAACCGCTAAACGCTTGCGAGGTTTCGTGCGCAGCAACGATACCGTAGCGCGCCTCGGAGGTGACGAGTTCGCCCTGATCCTGACCCAGCTCATCACCACAATCGATTTGGACAACTTGGGCAGAAAAATCCTGCAGGCCATCACGGGTATCTACCGGATCCAAGGCCGGGAAGTCTTCGTATCCGGCAGCCTCGGCATCGCCCACAGCCCGACAGATGCCGAAAACATCAGCGAACTCTTGCAGTACGCCGATTTGGCCATGTACCACGCCAAGGCGCGCGGACGGAACAGCGTGCAGCTCTATTCGCCACGTCTGACCCAACAGGCCATAGAGCGCCTAGCCCTGGCAGCCAGCTTGCGCCATGCGCAACACAACAGCGAGCTGACGCTGCACTTTCAGCCGCAGATTGACTTGGCCAGCGGGCGCCTGATCGGCGCCGAAGCCCTGTTGCGCTGGAACCACCCGCAGCACGGGCAGGTACCTCCGGACAAGTTCATTCCGATCGCCGAGGAAACTGGGCTAATTGTGGGCATCGGCGAATGGATCCTAGATAAAGCCTGCCGCTGTGCCGCCGCCTGGAACCGTGGCGACCGCTACCCGCCGCTAAAAATAGCCGTCAACCTGTCGGCACGGCAGTTCCAGATGAACGACCTGTTCGCCTCGATCTGCGCCATCCTGCAGGTCACCGGATGCGAGCCGGGCTGGCTGGAACTGGAAATCACCGAAGGCTTGTTGCTGGACAACAGCATCGCCGTACGCGAAACCCTCGAACAGCTGAATGCCATGGGCCTTTCCATCGCCATCGACGATTTCGGTACCGGCTATTCGGCACTTGGCTACCTGAGTCGCTTCCCCATCGAAACTCTGAAGATTGACCGTTCTTTCATCCACGACATCGAACACAACAGCGACAGCGCCGAATTGGTCAAGGCGATCATCTCCATGGCCCATAGTCTGCGCTTGTCGCTGGTAGCCGAAGGCGTCGAAGAGGTCTCCCAGCAAGCGTTCCTGCAATGCTACGGCTGCCACAGCGCACAGGGCTGGCTGTATGGAAAACCCATGCCGCAGGAGGATTTCGAAAACCTGTTGCTATTCCAGGCCAGCGGACAGTGATCCTTTGGCGTGGGGAGAAATAGCTAGGAGCTATGGCGTCGCGGGTCTGCCCAGGCCAATAAAACCGCCCCCATCACCACCTGACCTGCGACGGTGAGCTCCAAGAGCTTGCAGACATGTAACTACGATGACGGGCTTTGCGGCTGATAACCAAGCAAGTGCCAGGGTCCTAATGAAATTACCTTCACCACAGCTGTGCCGCCAGAGCGCGCAGTCGATCAGCGTTGAGATGATCGAAAGAATGGGCAGAAGTCATGTCGTTGATTTTGCCAGAACAGGTAATCAGCGACGATAGACTGATCGGACAATTGCGCGGCTTAGAGAACCGTGATTGTTCCGCTGGCGCCGACGCGTTGCCACTGCAACCCCAACACCCGCGCCTGAAGTTGCTCGGTATCCAGTTCGACTTGAGAGCCATGGCGATGACCAGGCCAGATGAAGCGGCCCTGGCTCAAGCGGCGAGCAGCCAGCCAGATACCCACGCCGTCGTGCACCAGCACTTTCATTCGGTTGGCGCGGCGATTGGCGAACAGATAAGCACAGTGCGGCTGCGCCGCACCGAACACCGCCACGATCCGCGCCAGCGCAGTTTCAGTGCCGGTGCGCATGTCCATGGGTTTGACGGCGAGCCAGTTCGCGTCGATCCCGATCATCGCAACCACCACTTCAAAAGGCAGGGCTGGTGCGGATCCCGCTCCGAGGAAATCTAGCTGGGCCGAACGCTCAGCAGGGGGTAGACGCTCATGATGTCGGGATGTTCCTCTACTCCAGCATTCTGGATGCAGAGTTCGACTTGGGAAATATACCCATCGATAGTCCCCGGCTGATGTCGAGCAAGGTGATAGAGCAGTTGTCCACCTTGATTGTACCGATGGTGTAGCTGCTGCGAATATCCGCTTGCTGAATTAGTGGCGGCTCGATGCTCGACGGGGCAATGTTCAATATCTTGCAGATAGCATCCACCTTAACGCCGATCATTTGCAGATGCTCATCGTGGCTCAACACTAGAATGACGATGACGGTACTCTGATTGACTTCGGTTGGTTCCCCACCGAAATGTGTACTCAGGTCGATCACCGGTACCACCGAACCGCGTAGATTGATCGCCCTGCGGGTCCTCCACGGCCTGTCCGATTCGATGATGAGCCTATTGGCTTCTACGACCTCTTTGACGGTACGAATACTCACCGCGAACAGTTCATCACCTAGTAAAAAGGGAAGGTATCGTATGGTTTGTGATGAGCTATCTACATTTTCCATCTTCAGCGACGGAGCTATGTTGTAGCGATCAAAAGTCTGCGTTGCTACCTGCAGGCGCTGGGAAAGTCCGACCAGCTCGCGCATCTTGACCGCTACCTCGGCGAGATCTTGTTCGCTATTGTCCGTACCCGACACTTCGTTGGTGGACCTAGGTGTCAGCAAGTTGGCCTGATGTCCCGTTTCTCCCCTACCGACGATGTTCTCTGTTGTTATCGACCCCTTGTTAGCCTCGCTGCGGTGTCCGGAGGGAAACGGCAGGGCTGATGTAGTGGTTATATCCAGACCCGTTTCCTGACTGATCTCCAGGATGGTTTTGCTGACACTTTCCATGCCGCTGCGTACGCAACTGAGTCGCTCAACCATGTTACGTTTGAGTTGCGCCTGATCATTGGGTTCTACCTCGACAGACCGTTCAATGGAGAAGCGAGGTCTGCACAAATAAATGCACAAGGTAGCGACTACCATGATGCCAAAGAGAATGATTAATATCAGCGAAGTAGAGAGGGGGTGCAGATTGACGAAGGATGCCTCATCCGGCGCTACGCCGAGAGGTTGTTGCATTCGGGAGATGCTCATGTCGGATATTCTTTTGCTCAGGTATTGGACATGCCGAGATCATGTCCAAGTTGGTTTTCTCATTGCGAACGGTTCCAGCAGTTGAAAGCCAGGTACTACCGCTTGCACAACAAGAGATCCAAGCCAGTGGGGCAGCCAGGTTATGGCTCTTAGAGATCCATTCGGCAATAGATCATTTCTACCATTCCACCACTGATGACTAATCAGATGGTCGCTCCCATTCAAAGCTTGGGAGCGACCTCGCTTCGTCAAACCTTGAAATGGCTGACCATCATCTGTAACTGGTTGCCCAGCCGTGCCAGCTCGACGCTGGAGGCCGCAGTTTCGTCACTGGCGGCAGCGGTCTGTTCGGAGACGTCGCGTACGTTGATGATGCTGCGGCTGATCTCTTCGGCCACGGCGCTTTGTTGCTCGGCGGCGGCCGCGATTTGCTGATTCATCGACTGGATGTTCGACACCGTGCGGGTGATGTTCCCCAGTGACACACCGGCCTTGCGAGTCAATTCGACGCTGTTGTCGGTCAGTCTGCGGCTGTTATTCATGACGTTGGCCACCTGCTCGGTGCCGCTCTGCAAACCGGCGACCAGCCCTTCGATTTCCTCGGTGGATTTCTGGGTACGCTGGGCCAGGCCGCGAACTTCGTCGGCGACCACGGCAAAACCACGACCGGCTTCACCGGCACGGGCGGCTTCGATGGCGGCGTTGAGGGCCAGCAGGTTGGTCTGTTCCGCCACAGCCTTGATCACGTCCATGACGCTGCCGATCTTGTTGCTTTCCTGCTGCAAGAGGGTCATGGCCTCGGTGGAATGCACCACTTCCGCAGCCAGGTGCTCGATCTGCGCGATGGCTTCGGCAACCACCTTGTCACCTTCACGGGCTTGGTCGTCGGCGTCTGCAGCGGCTTGCGAGGCTTGCTCGGCGTTGCGCGCGACTTCCTGCACGGTGGCGGTCATTTCGTGCATAGCGGTGGCGACCTGATCGGTCTCGACTTTCTGGTTGTTGACCCCGGCGCTGGTCTGTTCGGTCACAGCCGATAGCTCTTCGGCGGCACTGGCGATCTGCGTGACGCCATCGCGAATACCGCTGATCAGGTTGCGCAGGGTCTCGCCCATGTGCTGGATGCCTTGTTGCAGCACGCCCAGTTCATCGCGGCGGGTGACCACCAGGTTCTGGGTGAGGTCGCCGGCAGCAATGCGTTCGACGACGCCGAGGGTTTCGCGGATCGGTCGGGTAATCTGGCGGGTGATGATGACGGCGGCCAGGATGCCGAACAGCAAGGCCAAAAGGGTGCTGACCAGTTGCAGGGTGCGTGCCTGGGCGCGTTCGCTGGTGCGCTGGTCCAGTTGAATCTGGTAGAGGGCGTCGCCGCTGGCCAATATCTTGCCCCCCTGGTCGGTCAGTTCCTCGCGCGTCAGGGTAACGACGTCGGTAGCCGTTTTGTAGGCCTGCAAGGCAGTGCGGTAGTTGCCCAGGGCACTTTCCAACTGACGCAGTGCGTCCTGCTGGGTAGCGCTGAAGTACTCACCAAGCTGTTTCAGACCATTGATGGTTTCATTCAGTTGGTTGACAGCCATCTGCCCGGTATCCGGGGTGCTACCGCGAACGTCTAAACGGGTCAGCAGGAGCTGTTCCTTGGTGCGGGTTATGGCCTGCAAGCGTTCGAAACGCTCCGCGTCGCCAGGGGTCATTTGCAGCACGCTACTGTGGATCGCGTCGATCAGCTTGCCGGCTGCTTCGCCGTTGACTCCGAAGCCTTGGCGTGCACTGTTGCGGGCGCGATAACCGTCGCGCATTTTATTCTGCAATTGCTGGAAGTTGGTGCTGACGGTTACTTGTTCTTTGAGAAGCTTTAAGGTTTCCGGGTTCTTCGCACTACCGATTAGTTTTTGCTGTTGGGCGACGAAGGCATCCAGGTTGACCTGCACGTTCTGTGCAGCGGTTTCATCGCCATCGCTCAGAATGTATTGCAGGCGGGCCACGCGTACTTTGGTCAGCAACTCCTTTAACTGGGTGAATTCACCCATTCGGTCGCTGCGCAAGATCAGGCTGTCCAGGCCGGTCCAGCCGGTCAGAGCAAGGAGAGCGGTAAGTGTCAATACTAGGCCGAAGCCCAAGGCCAGTTTGAGGTTGACGCTAATATTGCCGAGCCAATTATTCATTCAATCCCTCACAGGGCATTCTGTTCTTGGTTTTCAGGTAGCTGGAAAGCTGTTCCTAGGGACCTGCTGTGATTGTTCATGACCTGTATCGGCGCAATATTTGTTTGCTGAAACGTTTCTCTTATATTTTTCTCGATTTTGTCCACATTGGTTCGGTTGCAATAGGAACGGAAGTTACTTCTCCTAGCCGATCCGTACGGGCGGAATTGCCGAAGTGAGTTATTGGGGTCGTCTCAGAAAACAGAAAATAAAGCGCGCTAAGCCGGTTGCAGCGATCGTAGCGGTCTGAACTTGCCCGCACCGATCTTGGCGCTGCAGCGCCAGAGGTAATCGCCGCTCAGGTTGATGTGCTCTCAGCCGAGTGGCGACAGGTACTGCAACAGAGCATCATCAACGCCGTGGCCACGCAGCGCCTGTGCAGCCCGCTCCAGGTAAAACCGTGTTCCAAAACACGACGGCTGCCGTCACCGGGTTGAGGCCGTGGGCGCTGGGGCGAAATTATGCGAGGTCGGAAATTATGTCAGGTATTCGGCACCGGAGGTCAGTGCACCTCGCTGCCTACGATGTCGGCTTTGCATAATTTCAGAGACTTTCCAGAAGCTTGAGCAGGGCGTCAGTCGGGTAATAGCGCGTGGGGTTCCTGGTGGGTCGATGGAGACAAGCGCATGTTCCTTCATAGTCAGGTCAGCTTCGACGTAGCCGTGGGTGGTGACAGGACTTTTGTGGCAAGCAAGTCTCGCCAGGTGTTGATCCGCAGACATGGTGCGCTCCTGTAGAGGTGGATGGACCCTACAGAAAACCACCAAATATTATGGTGTGTCGAAAATGCGTAAGGAGCCCCGGAAAGCCTGCCTCCTATGCGCCATGAAACAAAGTGCAAGCGAAGTGGACATAATTTCCGACCTCGCATAATTGCGCTTATGCCAAGCTCGGCATAAACGCAAAGCATGGCTGTTCAGCGATACGCCCAAAGGCGCTACCGCCAGTGCGCAGATCTACAGCTTGGTCGAGACCGCCAAGGTCAACGGCCAGGAGCCCTATACGTGGCTGCGCCACGTACTGGAGCGGCTGCCGCACGCGAAGTCGGTTGAGGACTACGAAGCGCTACTACCGTGGAATTGGAGGCAGCATGAGTATCAATATTGATCACCTGAGTGTCGATGAATTAGTGACGTTGAATCACCACATCATCGAGCGCCTGAAGATGCTGGAGTCGTTGGACGCTCACAAATCGATGATGCAGTTCCATCCGGGTGCACGGGTAAGCTTCGACTCACCACACGGCGGACGCCTGTCCGGTACCGTCATGAAGTTCAACCGCAAGACCGTCACAGTGGTAACCGATAACGGCCAACGCTGGAATATCTCGCCGCACTTGCTCTCACCGATCAAAGACGTACAGGTGGGGACGGTGGTGGATATCAGGCCACAAAAAGTAAAGTAATGCCGTTTCGAATGGCCTCCGCGCCACCATGATTTGATTCCACACCCCGCGCTTTGTAGATCTCACACGCTGAACGCGCCGCCTATTTTTGAATAGGTGGGGTTCATGGAGCGCTAACGATTGACTGGGTGCCGTTGCGCAACCTGTGATGCCCAGCCGCTTACGGTTCGCCAGCCGCTTGCGCATAATTGGCGCATTTACGTCCGTAAAAACAAAACCCCTGTCTGCATAGGCAGACAGGGGTTTCGGAATTTA
Organism: Pseudomonas sp. ASL3; assembly: GCF_056680425.1. Taxonomy (NCBI): domain Bacteria; kingdom Pseudomonadati; phylum Pseudomonadota; class Gammaproteobacteria; order Pseudomonadales; family Pseudomonadaceae; genus Pseudomonas; species Pseudomonas sp. ASL3. Next base: position 4,281,800 of record NZ_CM155281.1, read on the forward strand.
ATCTTGACGATGACCTACTCTCACATGGGGAAACCCCACACTACCATCGGCGATGCATCGTTTCACTGCTGAGTTCGGGATGGGATCAGGTGGTTCCAATGCTCTATGGTCGTCAAGAAATTCGGTAGCCAGCGCGTGGGCCCTTGCGGGTTCACGTTCCAGCGAATGGGGATGTGATAGATTTGTGGGTGTTGCCAATTTTCGACGTGTGTCGTCTTCACACACCGCAATCTGGCCCTTCTTTCGAAGCAAGCAGATTGCTTGGGTGTTATATGGTCAAGCCTCACGGGCAATTAGTATGGGTTAGCTCAACGCCTCACAGCGCTTACACACCCCACCTATCAACGTCGTAGTCTTCGACGGCCCTTCAGGGGACTCAAGGTCCCAGTGAGATCTCATCTTGAGGCTAGTTTCCCGCTTAGATGCTTTCAGCGGTTATCTATTCCGAACATAGCTACCCGGCAATGCCACTGGCGTGACAACCGGAACACCAGAGGTTCGTCCACTCCGGTCCTCTCGTACTAGGAGCAGCCCCTCTCAAATCTCAAACGTCCACGGCAGATAGGGACCGAACTGTCTCACGACGTTCTAAACCCAGCTCGCGTACCACTTTAAATGGCGAACAGCCATACCCTTGGGACCGGCTTCAGCCCCAGGATGTGATGAGCCGACATCGAGGTGCCAAACACCGCCGTCGATAT
>NZ_CM155281.1:4287500-4597500 GCF_056680425.1 Pseudomonas sp. ASL3
TGGTTCTGCCGGTAAGCCCGTTTTCTTCGGCGAGAACCCACGCCATATGAAAAACCCGGCACTGGATCTTCGAATGACGGGACATTATTTAAGGACAACCGTCAAAAAACGCCCACTTTGGCGGGTTTTTAGCGCCCTGCGGTGCCTAGCCTCCCAGGGACTGGCCTATAGGGAAGGATGGTGGATGCCATTCACTTTCCGAGCATATGGAGGCGTGGAATGGAGAAGCATTCGGTGCTTGAACGCTGTGTGGAATGTCGCGCCAAGGGAAGTAGCAAATAGCTTGCCCCCCAAGGTGTAGCAGGCCTCACGGGAATGACAGCTTTCGGCCAAGGCTGTGTAAACCATTTTCAAGCAGCTGAGGCGGACGCAAATAGCGTCAAAATTCGTCCCTACGCAAATTTTAGGTATCCGCTTACCAAGCGGGGCGGCTACAGATTTCACGTACCAACGCAGACTTCAAAGTGACGGATGTGTTGCCGGACGGTTACCGATAAGTAGCGAGATGACAAGACCCAGCGCTTATGCGTCATTGTGCAGATCTGAGGTCGAAACTGAAGCCACTCTAGCGCGGCCTGCCCTTACTCCCTTTCCGGCAAGACTTCATGCCGCTGGAAGGCCCTTCGTGTCGGACGCGACCCCGGCCTATCGCAGCCTGGCAGCGCCTACAAAGACCGAGTTTGCTGGACGTGTTTCTATCTATCATCCGCAATTTAGAGATACTTCCTACGCAAGCCACGTTTTAGAATAGCGGCGGATTTTGGTATCGGTTCGACCTCTACCCGATTCAACTCGACTCAACATAACCATCAGAAAGGTAAAGTAATGACGGGTGAAGACCTGACGCCGGGTTTGCTCAAGCGCGGCTTGAAGAACCGCCATATCCAGCTGATTTCGCTGGGCGGTGCGATTGGTACCGGGCTGTTCCTCGGCTCTGCCGGCGTCCTCAAGTCGGCCGGGCCGGCGATGATCCTCGGTTATGCCATCTGTGGCTTCATCGCTTTCCTGATCATGCGTCAACTGGGCGAGATGATTGTCGAGGAACCGGTGGCCGGCTCGTTCAGTCACTTTGCCCACAAGTACTGGGGCGGCTATGCGGGCTTTTTGTGCGGCTGGAACTATTGGGTGCTGTATGTGCTGGTCGGCATGGCCGAGCTCACGGCCGTTGGTAAATACGTGCAGTTCTGGTGGCCCGAGGTGCCGTCGTGGGTCAGTGCGGCGGTATTTTTCGTCCTGGTCAATCTGATCAACCTGACCAACGTCAAGGTGTTCGGCGAGACGGAGTTCTGGTTCGCGATCATCAAGGTGGTCGCCATCATCGGCATGATCGTGCTGGGTGGTTATCTGTTGATCAGCGGCACCGGCGGCCCGCAGGCGTCTGTCAGCAATCTGTGGAGCCACGGCGGTTTCTTCCCCAACGGAGTCAGTGGTTTGCTGATGTCGTTGTGTTTCATCATGTTTTCATTCGGCGGACTGGAGTTGGTCGGCATCACGGCCGCCGAAGCCAGCGAGCCGAGGAAAGTCATTCCCAAGGCGATCAACCAGCTGGTTTTCCGCATCCTGATCTTCTATGTCGGCGCACTCACCGTGCTGCTGTCGCTCTATCCATGGGATCACTTGCTGCAAACCCTCGGCGCTTCCGGCGATGCTTATAGCGGCAGCCCTTTCGTGCAGATCTTCGCCTTGATCGGCAACGACACGGCAGCACAAATCCTCAACGTCGTGGTACTGACGGCAGCGCTGTCGGTCTACAACAGCGGCGTCTACTGCAACAGTCGCATGCTCTTCGGCCTAGCCGAACAAGGCGACGCCCCCAAGGCGCTGATGAAACTGAACAAACAAGGCGTACCCGTGCTGGCCATTGGTGTCTCGGCGCTGGTCACCCTGCTGTGCGTGGTGGTCAACTACGTGGCGCCCCATGAAGCGCTGGAACTACTGATGGCACTGGTCGTCGCTTCGCTGATCATCAACTGGATAGTGATCAGCCTGACCCACCTGAAGTTTCGCAAGGCCATGACGCAACAAGGTGTCGTGCCTGGCTTCAAGGCCTTCTGGACACCCTTCAGCAACTACCTGTGCCTGGCCTTCGTGGCGCTGATCCTGGGCATGATGCTGATGATTCCGGGGATCAGTATCTCGGTCTACATCATGCCGGTCTGGGTTTTGTTCATTCTGGGGCTGTACCGATTGCGCCTGGTCCGGGGGGCAGTCAGGGCTGCTTGAGGTGCTCAGCCGAGGTCAGCTCCTTGCTCACGACACCAGCATTGAAGGGGGCTTTGCTTGGCAAAGTCTTTTTCAGGGCCGTAGGAGCCCGAGCAGCGTAGCGTCTTAAACGTCATATAGAGGTCAAACCACGAGCCGCCATCATTTAATCGTGGTCTGCCCCCTATATCGGTCACTCAGGGATCAACTGATTTTACTGAGCGCCATAGACGTCGAAATCGAAATATTTCTTGTTGATGCGCGCGTAGGTGCCATTGGCAAGAATAGTCGCGAGTACCTTATTCAAATCCTCGCGCAGGGCGACATCATTTTTGCGCAAGCCGACCCCGTCACCGACGCCGAAAAATCCCGGATCATTCAGGGTGGCACCGGCGAACTCGAAGTCCTTGCCCACCGGTTTGTTCAAGAAGCCGTAGTTGGCCTGGATAGAGGCTTGCAGCGTGGCATCAAGGCGCCCCACCACCAGATCGGCGTAAACCTGATCCTGGTTCTGATAGGAGAGAATGTTGACACCTTTCGAGCCCCAAACGGCTTTGGCATAGGCTTCTTGGGTAGAGCCCTGCTCCACGCCGACACGCTTGCCTTGCAATGACTCGACTGTAGGCAGTAACGCAGATCCCCGTTTGACCACCAATCGCGCCGGCGCGTTGGACACCTTGTCCGTGAACGCAATCTGTTCCATGCGTTTTGGGGTAATGGTCATTGAGGATGCAATCGCGTCGAACTTACGGGCCAACAATCCGGGAATCATGCCGTCCCAGCTGCTTTCGACCCAGACGCATCGTGCATGCAATTCTTCGCAAAGTGCATTGGCGATGTCGATGCCAAACCCGGTCAATTGACCCTCCGGGGTTTTGTATTCCAGCGGTGGGTAGGTCGGATCGACGCCCAGCCTCAATACTTTTCCAGACCAGTCGGCAGCCCCTGCCATGGATGATGCCGTCAAGAAAGCCAGTGAAGCTGCAAGGATCTTTTTATTCATGTTTTCTCTTCCCTCTATGGCCGCAGAACCCAGTTGCCGGGTGAATGGTGTACAGACGCTCGATGCTCGAAACCTGTTGCTTCAGCTCAGAAAACGCTCAACCAATTTGACCCAGTAGCTCGCACCGACGGGCAGGCAGGCATCATTGAAGTCATAACCGGGGTTGTGCAGGAGGCAGCTGCTATCCTTCTGCCCATTACCGATCACCAGGTAACTGCCGGCGCATTTCTCCAGGATAAATGCGAAATCCTCACTCGCGGTAAAGGGGCGCAGGTCGTCGATAATCTGCTCTTCCCCGGCCCAGTCCACTGCCACTTGGCGGGCAAAAGCGGTTTCATCGGGGTGATTGATCAAGACCGGGTGGCAATGCTGATAGTCGATATCGGCATGCGCACCGAAACTGGCGGCCTGGCCCTTCACCAATTCGGTAATTCTGACTTCGAGCAGTTGGCGAATTTCAGGCGTGAGCGCTCGCACGCTCAAACTCATTTCAGCAGCGTCAGGAATCACGTTGGACGCAACACCTGAGTGGATCGAACCCACGGTGATGATTGCCATCTCTTGAGGGTTGACGTTGCGCGAGACGATACTTTGCAGCGCAATCACGATCGAAGAACAGACCACGACCGGATCGATCGCCTTGTGCGGCACGGCACCGTGGCCGCCTTTGCCTCTGACTTTGATGGTCACCGTATCGGCAGACGCCATGAACGGGCCACTAAGGAATCCCAAATGCCCCATCGGATAGCCCGGTATGTTGTGCATGGCGAAAATAGCGTCGCAGGGAAAGCGTTCGAGCAGGCCATCTTCGAGCATCTTCCTGGCACCGCCGAGCCCTTCTTCTGCCGGCTGGAAGACCAGGTGAAGCGTGCCGTTGAATGTCCGTGATTGAGCCAGATGTTTACCTGCCGCCAGCAGCATTGCCGTATGACCATCATGGCCGCAAGCATGCATGACACCATCAACGCGGCTGGCGTAGGGCAGACCGGTAGCCTCCTGAATCGGCAGCGCATCCATGTCCGCCCGCAACCCAAGTGAGCGCCCCTCGCCGTTTTTCAGGGTGGCAACCACACCGGTCTTGCCCACCCCACGGGTGACCTCGAATCCCCACCGTGTCAGACACTCTGCAACCAATTCGCTGGTGACGACTTCTTCAAAGCCAAGCTCCGGATGGGCGTGGATACTCCGACGCAGCGCGATCATTTCGTCTTTTATTACTGCAATCTCGGGCAGCACGTGGCGGGCGTTCATGGTGATACTCCTCAAGCGACCAAATCAGCAAATCCGGCCCCTCAGGGCCGCCTTCAACGTGCTGTCTGGTGCCGATCTTAGGGAGTCCACAGCGTGCCGGGCAGGCCCAGTTTGGTTATGATGACAACTGAATGTTGTCACCTGGGTAAACAGATGAAACTGCACCAATTACAAGCATTGATTGCCAGTGCGGAAACTGGAAGCATTCGTGCCGCTGCACGCTCGCTCGGCATTTCCCAGGCCGCCGTGACCCGTGCCTTAGCGAGCTTGAAACGTCGCAGCAATTGCCACTGTTCATCAGGACGCCCAGTGGCCTGAACTTCACTGAATATGGAAAGGTGTTACTGACTCACTCCAGGCTCGTTATCAAACAACTTGAGCATGCCCAGACGGAGCTCGACCACCTTCGTGGAAGGGCCCACGGGCGACTCTGCGTTGGCGTCACGCCATGGGTTGCACTGACGTTCCTGCCCGAGGTGGTGATGCTGTTTCGAGAGCGAATGCCGGAGGTCAAACTTGAGTTGTTCGAGAGTTTGATGGCCGTTGCCCAGCCTCTGCTACGTGATGGCAGCATGGATTTTGCGATTGGTCAGCTTCACCCTTCGCAGGCCACTCAGGAGTTTTCCAGCGAAACATTGCTCGATTACCAGACCTCGGTACTGGTGCGCCAAGGCCATCCGCGACAGGGGTGTCGATCGATCCACGATCTGCTCGACCAAAACTGGACATTGAACTACGCGCCGGACGGGCACGATGCGCTCATGCAGGATATGTTCTGGAGACATGGCGCTCACATCGATGAGAATCGAATCGTTCGGGCCCATTCGCTGGCGATACTGCAAATCTTGGTCGAGCGGGCAGACATGTGCACCTGGGGGCCGTCCATTCTGAGTACGGCCCCGTCATTTTTTGGCCGACTGACGTCCTTGCAACTGACCGAACAGTTCGAACCCAGGCAATTGAGCATCGTCAAACGTCGCAATGGGGCGCTCAGCAATCCTGCGGTGTGCTTTACCGATTGCTTACTGGATGTGATTCGACGGCATGCGCGTTCCGCAAAAAAAGAGGACCGCCAACTCTTCGAAACGCTGCGTCTGCTGGTCTGAGACACTCGAAACCGAGGTCTTACCGTTGCGACAGAAGTATCGCTTGTCACTGCCCCGTCAACTGCATTCGTGCTGACCAACCGTTTGTAAGGGTTTTCGATATCCTTAGCCCTGGTTCAACCTCGAGTCGAGCGCTTGCGCGCCAAGCGTTGCTGCCAGTTTCCGGCATTGGCGCGCTGACATTGCTCTTCAGTATCAAAATGCACATGGGCCGAGACCGGACTGACGAGAATATCCGCTTCACTTAACGCCACGGCAGTCAGTCCGACCATGCGTTCACCTTGCCCACTGGCCAGGGCCTGGTCCTTATTGGCCAGCGTGTCGAAGATCCAGGTGACCATCAGGCTGGAGGGGAATACCGTGTAATCCACCTCGTGGGTCAGCCAGGAGAACCCTGCAATTTCCGCTTTGGCCGTCTCACAAGACTCGGTCAGGGTAGCCACCAGGCGACGCTCGATTCGCGCCTGATCACGTTTGCTTAAAAGCATGGGTTTGATCCTTGTATGAGTATCTAAGGCTGCCGACGGGGGTGTATGGGCCGGCTATATGTTCTTTTCGCGGATGAATCCGCCCCTACAGACGGGCGGCGGGAAATCGCTAACGGCAACCACATCGAGACACACAACCCGCTTCTTCCCACCTCATCGCAATACCCCAGGCGAATCCGTGCCCCGGTGCGATCCGCTATCGCCTTGACGATGGACAGCCCCAGCCCGGACCCCAGCTCATGGCTCCCCAGGCTGCGATAAAACGGATCGAACACACGCTCCCGTTCCTCAGTTGCAATCCCGGGGCCGGAGTCCTTGATGTGCAACAGCGCCCCGCCCGCCTCCATGCCCACCGAAAGATCCACCCGCCCGCCCGGAGGTGTATAGCGAATGGCGTTATCGACCAGGTTCTTGACCATGGCGAGCAGGTCGATCTCGTTGATCAGCACCTGCACATCCTGTTCATCCTCGACGCCGATGTCGATCTGCTTGATCTCGGCCAGCGGCAGCAGGTCCTCCAACACGCGACGATAGACGTCATGCACGGAAACCGGCGATGTGGGCAGCGTCGAGGTCGATTGTGCGGTGGCCAATGCCAACAGTTGATCAATGAGCTTCTTGCTGCGCTCGATCCCCCGTCGCAACGGAAACAGTCGCTCCAGGGCCAATGTCGACATGTCTGCCGCGGCCAGGCGTTCGGCTTGCAGGGACAGGGCCGTCAGGGGCGATCGGAGTTCGTGGGCGGCGTCGGCGACGAAGCGGCGCTGGGTTTCCATCGACTGAGCCACACGGTTGAGTAATCGATTGATGGCCAGCACGAAGGAGCGGATTTCGGCGGGCAGATGGTTTTCGTCGATGGGGTGCAGTTCCTGCTCGCCGCGCCGGTCGATTTCAGAAGCCAGTGCCGCGATGGGTCGAAATAGCTTGCGCACCAGATCGGCAACCACCAGCAAGAGCACGGGAAACAAGATGAAAAACGGCAGCAGGCCGCGCCAGGCGCTCTCGCGGGCGCCCTTGTCGCGCGCGCCGGTTTCCTGCGCGACAGCTATGCGTTCGCCACTTGTCATGGTCTTGACCAGCACACGAAACGGTTCGCCACCGACCTCCAGCGTCGACAGGCCATCGGCCAGCGTGGTCGGCAGTGGCAGCGGTGCTCCTGCATCAACGTTGCCCGACGCCTTGTTGCCATCGGTCAGGTACTGAACGATGACCCTGGATTCTTCATCGTCGCCCTCGATACCCCTGCCGTGCTCCGGATGAGCCAGCGTCATCTGCTGACGCTCGAACAGCGCGGCCACCTGACGCAAGGTATTGTCCTGCATTTCGAGGGCTTCATCGAATGCAGAGACGAAGGCGAAAATACCGGCCACGATAGCGACGATCAGGATGGCCAGCGACAGGGAAACGGACAGCCTGAATTGGACCGACTCGCTCAGTCGCTTTTTGAAACCATCCATCCCATACCCCTGACATTCTTGATGACGTGGCTACCCAGCTTGCGACGCAGCGCATGGATCAGGAACTCCACCGCATTGCTTTCCACTTCATTGCCCCAGCCATAGATACGGTCTTCGAGATCGCTGCGCGAAAGAATCGCGCCCGGCCTGATCAACAGCGCCTGCAGTAGCGAGAACTCGCGGCTGGAGAGCTGGACGCCAGGATTTTCTTCGGTGCAGGCTTGTTTCGAGATCGGGTCCAGCGACACCACGCCGTTGCTGAACACGGGCAGCGCGCTGCCACCTTTGCGGCGCAGAACGGCACGCATGCGGGCCAGCAATTCCGCCATTTCAAAGGGTTTGAGCAGGTAGTCGTCAGCGCCACCATCGAGACCGCGCAAGCGATCGTCGAGGCTGTCGCGGGCAGTGATGATCAGCAGTGGAACGCCGTTGTTGCGGGCACGAATGCTGCTCAATACCTCCAGTCCGTCCTTGCCGGGCAGGCCGAGGTCAAGCAGCACCAGGTCATAATGTTGAGTGTCCAACGCAGTAAGGGCGGTCAGACCATCCGTGACCCAGTCGGCGGCGTAACTGGCATCCTTCAGTGCGCCCTGGATCGCATCCCCGATCATGGGGTCGTCTTCGACCAGCAATATCCGCATGTCCCTCTCCGGTGATAAGTGAGGCTCGACACTCACGCGGGTATACACCTGCGCGATGAGTGTCGAGCCTGCATTGAATCACCTGTTCAAGCGTGCGCGAAGCGATTTATTGGTATTGAAAACCGTCCCCTTCGCTTCTTGCTGTCATTTTTTTCCTTGCAGCGAATTGAAGGTTTTCAGCAAATCATCCATTGCCGCCTTGCTGTCGCTCTGTTTCGGGCTGCTGGCGCGCAAGTCCTCAAGCGCAAGGTCGATGGCCTTGTCCAGTACATGCCAGTCGCTGGCAGCACGGGGCTTAAGGCCGGCTTCCGCGGAGTCCCAGGACAATTCCAGGTCTTTGATTCGCGTTTTCGCACCCGGCAAGTCGTTCTTGTCGACGAGGCCGGCGACGTTTACCGCAATGCTCTGGAAAGCTGACAGGTCGCCCAGTTTCGAGGCCGAGCTCGGGACCGCGTCGGCCTGAACGCTGGCCGCGCCCGAAGTAGCGCTCGTTTTAGGGGCGTCGGCAGGTTTGGAACACCCAGCGGCCAGGCCAAACACGACGATGGCTGAAAAGATGGCGGCTTTACGAATGGCGGTTTTAACGTAGACCATGATGATTCCTTGATGAGCTTTTGAACGTGTTATTGAGTGACGAATTTGCGATTGCCGAGGCTGATCTGCGCGACGACCACCAGAATCAGGATGACGCTGAGGAAAATGGCGCTGGTCCACATGGCGCCCATGCCGAGGCCGCCATAGGTCTTGGCTTGAGTCAGCAAGTCTCCCAGGGAGGCGCCGAAAGGACGGGTCAGGATGTAGGCGATCCAGAAGGTCAGGACCGTATTGCCGCCCAGGCGCCAGACGGCGAAGGACATAGCTATCAGCGCGCCGAAAATCATAGCGCCCAGTGTAAAGCCAAGGCCCAGCGCCTCGGTGGCCAGATCGCCGGCCGCCGTGCCCAGCGCAAAGGTGCAGAGCACCGTCGTCCAATAGAACAACTCCCGGCGCGGCGTGACGATTTCATTGATGGACAGGCTGCGCTCCAACCTGTACCAGACTATGAAATTGATCGCCAGCAGTACGGAAAATACTGCCGTGCTGGCATACAGGCTGATGCCCAACTTGTCGGTGAGCACATCGGTAATCTGCGTTCCGACGACGCTCACCAGCACCACCGTAAGCCAGTAAATCCAGGGTGTGTAGGCGCGTGTGCGAAGTTGGCCGAAGAGTGCGATCGCCAGCAGTACGGCCATGCCGATACTGGTCACACTCTGTCCCAGACCGGCATCGACGGAGAGAAAGTCGGCGCCGGTTTCACCCACGGTGGTGGACATGATCTTGATGACCCAGAATGACAGCGTCACTTCGGGGACTTTGTTGAGCCAGTCAGCTTTTGTAAGCGGCTTCATGTGGGTTGCATCTCCATAACAGCGCTGCAATTGGCGCGAGGGAGAGACTACCCTGACAAACTTAGCTGGGACTGAGGGGCTAATGTAACGATGATTAAAGTTGCCGGCTCACCCTCTGGGCACTTGGCGCATGGGGCCGGCGCTTGTGGGTCAACTTCCGCCTTCGCCCTGTTCGGCCTGCTGTGCGAACCATTGCATGATCAGCGAGCACGCTGGATGAGAGGGCCCGCCCCGTCTTCGACGCCGCGCTGTCGCGCAGCAAACTGGGTCGCGATTCTGCCCGAAGGGCGTAGGAGCTGACTTGTCTGCGAAAGCCGTGACTCGGTATGCCTGAAAGACCGCAGCGTATGGTCTTCGCAGACAAGTCAGCTCCACATTGGATCGGTGCCGGACTTAAGATTTATATTTTATTTATCAGTGGGTTGAATCTAGTTCGATGGGAGCAGGGGCTATTCAGAAACTCGATAAAAGTCAGTTGCCCAACTGGAAAAACCTTGACCCAGAGTTGATGAAGAAACTGGAGGCCAATGATCCAGGCAACCAGTACGGCTATCCCTACATGTGGGGCACAGTGGGTATTGGCTACAACGTTGAGAAAATCAAGGCGATATTCGGCAGCACCGAGATCACCCGTTCCTGGAGTATGTTTTTTGATGAGAACAACATCAAGAAGTTGAGTCAGTGCGGTGTGGCGATTATCGATAACCCCACGCAGGTCCTGCCGATCACCCTCAATTACCTGGGGCTGCCGCACCATAGCCACGAGCCGGCAGATTATGCTAAAGCCGAGCAGGCGCTGCCTAAGATCAGACCTTACATCCAGTATTTCCACACATCCAAGTACGTCAGCGACTTGGCCAATGGCAATATCTGCGCCGTGATAGGCTTCAATGGCGACGTTGTTCAGGCCGCCGCCAGCGCCAAGGACGCAAAAAACGGGATCGAAATCGCCTATTCGATCCCTAAGGAAGGATCTACCCTATGGCTCGACATGGTGGTCATGCCAAAAAGCGCGCCGCACGAGAAGAACGGCTATGCCTACATGAATTACCTGTTGACTCCTCAAGTCATTGCCAATATCAGCAACAGTATCCATTACGCCAACCCCAACATTGCAGCGGATGCCTATGTCACTCCGTCCGTAAAACAAGATCCGGCGATTTATCCGCCAAAAAATGTCATGGACAAGCTGTTCACCGTAGAGGACCTCCCCGCCGCAATCGCACGGCTGAGTACTCGCCTATGGACCAAACTGAAAACCAATACATAGCGATATCTGCCCCTTCCTTGGGTTGCGGTGGCGCGACCCAAAGAAGGATGTCGCCCCGTCAAGAGCTCCCCTTTAATGGATTGTTATTGGTTAAAGCTTGTAGGCCATATACCTACCTCGTCCAGTCTTTTTAACTTGATACATCACTCGATCTGCGGCCCGCAGGAGATTATCCGAAGAACTATTCCCGTCCCCCAGCGCTATCCCTATCGAAACGCCCACGATGCAAGCTGTACCGAAAATAAAAAATGGAACTCTCAGTGCGTCGATACATTTAGCTGCGACGGTGTGTACTGTCTCTTCGGCATTGTCCCCAAGGTCACTTAGCAGGAGAACAAACTCGTCGCCACCGATGCGCGCCAAGGTATCAGACTCCCGTATGATCTTGGCGAAGCGCTTCGCTACCTGCCGCAAAACCTCGTCACCGGCCTCGTGCCCAAGAGTGTCATTGATACTCTTGAAGCCATCAAGATCCATAAACAATAGGCCGACCTGTGTTTCCTGTCGGCGTGCGAGTGCCAATACCTGGCGAAGCCGATCAGAAAGATGCGCCCTATTGGGTAAACCCGTCAGCGTATCGTGATGAGCGATGCGGGTAAGTTCAGCTTGATTGTCATTGAGTTTGACCAATAAACGATTAAACGCCGAGATCAAATGACCGACTTCATCATGACGAATGACAGGTAAGGGTTCGAGCGGCAGCTCATCCCGCGTCATGCGGTCGGCGTGCTCTGCGGCATAAAACAAATGGCGGAGGACAAAGTACAGCCCAACGGAGGAGAGAACAGCGAATACCAAAATAGCGAAAACTGCATGTTTAATCAAAAACTGCTGCATCCGCCCCACGGTGGAAAACGCTTCGCTACTCGGCAAACGGCCGACGACGAACCAACCAGCGCTTGGGACAGACACCATTGCAGCGACCTCTTCAACACCTTGGGCGTTGACCGTTATCCCTGCGCCGCGAAACCCCGCCATGGCCCGATCATGAAGTGCATTTACGCCGGGGGGTGGTGTTGGTTTGAGCACCATATCAGGCTGCGAGGATGCGACAAATAATTTATCTCGTGGGGAAACAAGCAAGAGCCCGCCCGTTGCATTACCCATTCGACTCTGGAGCAACGAATCAAGAAATCCAGGGGCGGCCAGTGCCGTGACGCCAACCAGAACAGCTTGAACCTCACCGTTTTCATTCTTTATCGGAGCAGACATTGGCAGAACCGGTTCTTTTACGGCTGCGCCAACCACCGGGCGACCGATAAATGAAGCACCGGCTACTCCAGCCTGAATGTAGTCACGGTCAGCGTAATTGCTATTCACCGAATCCCGCAGAACGGGATAATCCGCGATTGGAACCCCATTGGAACTCACCACGAAAAATCCCGCAGAAAACAACGGCTGATATTCGAAACGCTCTTTCAGCCACGCACGTAGCTGCTCAGGCTGCGCCAGCAAACGAATCGGCAGGGAGGCAGCAAGGCGCTCAAGCAGGACCTGACGTTGAACAATCTTTCCATCAATATCGTGGGCGACATAAGTAGCCAACGCTAATTGGTGGTTCTCCACTACCGAGCTCAAATCCTCCCGAAGAAATTGGGTTAACACGTAATAGCGCATGACAGAACCAGAAATGACAATGCATAGCGCCAGTACCAGCAGTCGAGTAACAATGCTATTGAAAATACGAGAGAGACTTATGCGCACATAATAATTTTTTAGCATCTTGGGAGTATACCCGAGGGACAGCATTTATCGACCCGCGGGGCCCGGAAGAGAGGTTGTCGCGTGAACCGCAGATATATGCAGTAGCGCTCCCTGCGGAGGCGGCCCGCTCATCCTTCAGAACATAATTAAGCATGAGGATTGGACGTTTACCTGTTGCACCCCAGAGCGCAAAAGCTAAACGGTGGTCAAGTCGATGCAATGACACACAGGCGTTTTCTCGGCGCTGGTTCGCCCTTTCATACCTGAAAAAGCCCGCACAGGCGGGCTGGTGATCAGATCGACGGCCTTATCTGCAATTGTTCTTCTGGCGTTCGCCACTCAGGCTGCTTGAAGGCTTTCTGCCCTCCTGAAATCGATACCGCAATACGATTCAGCACCCGCTCGGCTGTGTGTTTTGGCGTGGCGGTATTGAAGGCCATGAACAGGATCCCGAGCACCAGCGCGGTAGGAGGGACTTTTCTGACCTCTGTGTCTTCCAGGCAATACAGGAACACACAGGCGGCTACAGTGCCCAGAAGCGCCCCGGCAATAGCTTCCGACAGCGGATGTAGATAGGGCGCCACGCAGTTGAGACTGAACCACCATCCCATCAACAGCCCCAAGCCGGCTGCCGGCCAGCGGAGGTGATGACTGATCTGTCGTGCAAGCAAGCTCAGGGCCACCGTCAGAACCAGGCAGGTGTTCATGGCGTGGCCGCTGATGACCGAGATGTCCAGGCTCTCCAGCCCAATACCCCAGCCCTTGAAGATGATTTTGCTGATCAGGACAATGGAATAGACGATCAGCAAAGTCGCTATCCATAGCAATAATGATCGTCTTGACCTGGAATACCAAAGCCAGATTCCGACGACCACAGCCGCGGGAAGCATGACGGTAATGCCTCCGTACTGAGAGAACTCTGCCAGCGTCATACCCAATCCAACCTCTAATCAGCGCAACTCAGGCCTGCATGAGAGCAGAATTTGCGCTTCGTTCGCCAGTGCTACAGCGAATTTGCCATGATCTCGATAATGGCTTTGTCGTTACCCTTGAAAATATGTACGTGTTTATGTACGTTTTTTTGCATTCAGAAGGACCTCAACATGCAGACAATCAACTACACCACCGCCCGTGCGCACTTGTCCGAAATGATGGACCGAGTCAACGAAGATCGCGCCCCGCTGCTGGTAACTCGCCAGAAGGGCGAGCCAGTAGTGATGATGTCTCTGGCCGACTTCAACGCTCTGGAAGAAACCGCCTACCTGCTCCGCTCACCCGCCAACGCGGAACGCCTGATCAAATCGATCAATAGCCTTCACAAAGGTAAAGCGCAAGTCAGGAGTCTGATTGAAGAGTGAGGGCGCCGTTCACTTCAGGAGCCTGGGAAGACTCTCTCTGGTTCATCATAACGACGATGTCGCTACCACTATTGACCCACAACAAAAAACGCCCCGCTCTTCATCCGAAGAACGGGGCGTTTCTATTCAACCGTGCTATTCAGCTCAATGTGCGTAAGTCAGCAGCAACTCAGTAGGCACCTTGAAATCCAGCGACATCATCACGCTCAAGGCCGTGATGGTGAGGATCGAGAAGACGAACAGCTTGCGTGCCCAGACCGTGTCATCCACCGCTTTGTAGCCGCTCCAGGCCATGTACAACCAGTACATGCCCATGGCTGCCGCGACGGCCAGGTAGCTGAAGCCGGCGTAGCCACCGATGGTCAACATCAAGGTGGCCACCAGGAACGCCAGGATGTAGATCAGGATGTGCCGTTTGGCGACGACGATGCCACGCTTCACCGGCAGGACCGGAATCGACGCAGCCAGGTAGTCGTTGAAGCGGAAGATCGCGATGGCGTAAGAATGGGGCATTTGCCACAGACTGAACATCACCAGCAAGGTCAGTGCCGCCAGGTCGAAGCTGTTGCTCACCGCGACGTAACCGATCACGGGCGGCATGGCCCCCGACAGGCTACCGACCAGTGTGCCGTGCACCGATTTGCGTTTCAGGTACAGGCTGTAGAAGCCGACGTAAATCACAAAACCGATCACGGCGAACAACGCGGCCAGCGGGTTGGCCTTGGTGTACAGCAGGCCGACCCCGGCGATACCGAGCAAACTGGCGTACATCAGGGCCAGTTTCAACGAAACCAGACCCTGCACCAACACCCGATTCTTGGTCCGTTCCATCTTCACGTCGATGTCGCGATCGATGCAGTTGTTAAACACGCAACCGGACGCCACCACCAGTGAAGTGCCTATCGCCGCCGCCAGGAACAGGCCGAAGTCGACATGCCCTTTAGAGGCCAGGAAAAAGCCACCCGCCACCGAAAGCACGTTACCGAAAATGATCCCCGGTTTGGTGATTTGGATAAAGTGCTTAAGGGACATGCGGAGTTCCTCAGTGCGCCATCATGTTCGTGTGGATGCTGTACATCACCCACAACGACAGGCCGACCACAATCACGATGATCAGGGCGGTGAAGGCAAAAGCGACGACGTTCCAGCGCTGTTCGGACGACCTGTTCATGTGCAGGAAGAACACCAGGTGCACGAAGATCTGCACCACGGCGAACGCCACGACAATGGCCAGCGTGACCGGTTGCGCGAAGATCGGGTGCATCAACAGACCGAAAGGAATCACGGTCAGGATCACGGACAGGAAGAAGCCGATTGCGTAAGACTTCAGGCTGCCGTGGTCGGCGCCGTCACCGTGGACGTTTACGTGACTGGCACCGGAATGGCTGATATGTGCGTGATCCATTTACAGGGTCCCCATCAGATAGACAACGGTGAAGACGCAGATCCAGACCACGTCCAGGAAGTGCCAGAACAGACTCAGGCAGCTCAGACGGGTGCTGTTGGTTGCAGTCAGACCTTTCTTCTTGATCTGGAACATCAACACCGCCATCCAGATCAGACCGGATGTCACGTGCAGACCGTGGGTACCGACCAGCGTGAAGAAACCGGACAGGAAGCCGCTGCGATCAGGACCGAAGCCTTCGGCGATCAGGTGATGGAATTCGTTGATTTCCATACCGATGAAGCCCAGACCCAGCAAGAAGGTCACGAACAACCAGGAGAGAACCCCTTTCTTGTTGCCCTTGTGCATCGCCAGCATGGCGAAGCCGTAGGTGATACTACTGAACAGCAGGCAGAAGGTTTCTACCAACACGTAAGGCAGTTCGAAGATGTCTTTGCCCGACGGGCCACCTGCGATGTTGTTACTCAGCACCGAGTACGCGGCGAAGATCGTCGCGAACAGGATGCAGTCAGTCATCAGGTAGATCCAGAAGCCGAAGACGGTCATCGCCCCGGCATCTTCGTGCCCATGCTCCTCGGCATGGGCAATCTGACGTTCTTCTAATACTAAGTTCGACATGGTTTAAGCCTGCTTAGCCAAAGTTTGAAGGCGTGCATTTTCGATCCGCGCCACTTCTTCGGCAGGGACGTAGTAGTCAATGTCATCATCGTTACTGCGGATGATGAAGGTAACGACCATGCCGACCAGACCGACTGCTGCCATCCACCAGATGTGCCAGATCAAGGCGAAGCCGAAGATCAGGCTGCCGAAGGCGATGTACAAGCCCACACCGGTGTTGCGCGGCATGTGGATCTTTTTGTAATCGGCAGCGGTTTTGACCTTCTGTGGAGCGCCCACTTTGGTTTCCCAGTGGTGGTCCAGATGATCGACGTGCGGCACTTCAGCGAAGTTGTAGAACGGTGGTGGCGACGAAGTAGCCCATTCCAGGGTACGGCCATCCCACGGGTCACCGGTCACATCACGGTTCTTCTCGCGATCACGGATGCTGACGACCAGCTGTGCGATCTGGAAGATGATGCCGAACATGATGATCACGGCGCCGGCGAAGGCGGCGATCAGCCAAGGTGTCCAGGCCGGGTTGTCGTAGTGGTTCAGACGACGGGTCATGCCCATGAAGCCCAGTACGTAGAGCGGCATGAAGGCCAGGTAGAAGCCGACGATCCAGCACCAGAAGGAGTACTTGCCCAGACGCTCGTTCAGCGTGAAGCCGAAGGCTTTCGGGAACCAGTAGGCGAAGCCCGCCAGGTAACCGAAGACCGCACCGCCGATGATCACGTTATGGAAGTGCGCGATCAGGAACAGGCTGTTGTGCAATACAAAGTCAGCGCCCGGTACCGCCAGCAGTACGCCGGTCATGCCGCCGATGCTGAAGGTCACGATAAAGCCCAGTGTCCACAGAATCGGCGTGGTGAACTGGATACGACCGCGGAACATGGTGAACAGCCAGGTGAAGATCTTCACGCCCGTGGGGACGGAAATAATGATCGTCATGATCCCGAAGAAGGCGTTGACGTTGGCACCCGACCCCATGGTGAAGAAGTGGTGCAGCCAAACGACGAAGGACAGAACAGTAATCGCGATGGTCGCGTAGACCAGCGATTTGTAGCCGAACAGCGCTTTCTTGGCGAAGGTCGAGGTCACTTCCGAGAACACGCCGAAGGCCGGCAGAATCAGGATGTACACCTCAGGATGGCCCCAGGCCCAGATGAGGTTTACATACATCATCGGGTTGCCACCAAGCTCGTTGGTGAAGAAGTGCATGCCCAGGTAACGATCAAGCGTCAGCAGAATCAGAGTTGCGGTGAGGATCGGGAACGAGGCGGCGATCAGGATCGCGGTGCACAGGCAGTTCCAGGTGAACACCGGCATTTTCATCAGGGTCATGCCAGGAGCGCGCATTTTCAGGATGGTGACAACGAAGTTCACCCCTGTCAGCAACGTACCCAATCCCGATAGCTGCAAAGCCCAGATGTAGTAATCAACCCCTACCCCAGGGCTGTACGCCAAGCCGGAGAGCGGTGGATAAGCAACCCAACCGGTACGGGCGAATTCGCCCAGACCCAGCGACAGGTTGACCAGTACCGCGCCGACCACGAACAACCAGAAGCTCAACGAGTTGAGGAACGGGAAGGCAACGTCACGCGCACCAATCTGCAGCGGTACGACGATGTTCATCAGGCCGACCACAAAAGGCATCGCCATGAAGAAGATCATGATCACGCCGTGAGCGGTGAAGATCTGGTCATAGTGTTCCGGCGGCAGGTAGCCTTCGGAACCGGCGCTGGCCAGGGCCAGCTGTGAGCGCATCATGATGGCGTCGGCAAAACCGCGCAGCAGCATGACCAGCGCAACGACGATGTACATCACGCCGATTTTTTTGTGATCGACCGTAGTCAGCCACTCGGACCACAGGTAGGACCATTGTTTGTAGTACGTGATAGCAGCGAGCAATCCCGCGCCGACCAGCATAATGACGCACAGCGTCACCATCACGATCGGTACGTGGAAGGGAATCGCTTCCAGAGTTAATTTACCGAACATCTCTTACTCCTCTGCCCCGGCAGCCGAATGCATATTCATGTCCATGCCCGTCATCTCTTTCGCTTCACCCGCCTCGTGGTGCATGCCGGTGCCTTTGTTCATGCCTTCATACTTATCGATGATGGTCTGGAACAGGTTGGGCTGAACGGTGGCGAAGTACTCGACAGGATTTTTCACGCTAGGCTTGGCCAGCTCATTGAAATCAGCCAGTTCAAGCGGGTGTGGTACTTTTTTCGCGGCTGCGACCCAAGCATCGAAATCTGCCTGCGAGGTGGCATACGCCTTGAATTTCTGGTCAGAGAAGCCTTCACCGGTCAGGTTGGCGGCCATACCGTCGTACACATGCTCCTCGTTGGAGATCAGGTGCAGCTGGGTTTCCATACCGCCCATGGCATAGATCTGACCGCCCAGGCCCGGAATGAAGAACGAACCCATGGAGGTGTCGGAGGTGATCTTGAAGTTGACCGGGACGTTCGCCGGGAACTTGATCTCGTTGACAGTCGCGATGCCTTGCTCCGGATAGATGAACAGCCATTTCCAGTCGATCATCACCACTTCGATGGTCACCGGCTTGACGCTGGATTCCAGCGGCTTGTACGGGTCGAGCTCGTGACTTGATTTCCAGATCAGGACGCCCAGCGCGATCACGATCAAGGTCGGAACGCCCCACACCACGACTTCAATCTTGGTGGAGTGCGACCAGTTCGGCGCGTAGGTCGCCTGAGTGTTCGAAGCGCGGTATTTCCAGGCGAAAACGAACGTCATGATGATCACGGGGACGACAACCAGCAGCATCAGCAGCGTCGCGGTGATGATCAGGTTTTTCTCGTCGATCCCTACCTGCCCTTTCGGATCAAGCAGGGTCATGTTGCAACCACTGAGCGCAAGCGTGCTCAAAAGGGCCAAGAAGCCAAACAATCTGGGGTACCTTTTTCTACTCATCTCACGACCTCTAAAGCAGCTTGCGCAGTGCAGTTGGGTTTCGAACGCCAACACTTCACCCTGCCGGTGTTGGCATATATTTTGATTTGAATAAGGGCCTGCCAGAGCAGCTCAACAGCTGGTCGACAAATCCGGAGTTACCTGTAATTTCTTATTCGATTGGTGGCAACGGCCTGTTTTGCAGACCAATTCCATTTGGTGCGGATATTCTGAAAGGGTGTCAGTGCCTGAGGCCCGGAGCTGTCTACAGAGAGTGTGTAGAGACCCCTCGACCTCGTTTCTTGCCAATTGCGAGCGGCGCTGACCGATTAATGCCGGCGATTGTAGATATGTAACCTTTTACTGACTATGACTTATTCAGCAACAGTTTTTCTCAAATTCTGTAAAAATCAAACGCATGGGAGATTTCAGGCCAAAAAAACGCCCCGTTTTCCATCAGGAAAAGCAGGGCGTTTTGCGCTGTATCCGTTGAATTCAGCGGGCGTTGCGGCGATTACGCAGGATCCCCAGCGGCACCAATATCACGGTCAGCACGAAAGCCACCAAGGCCCACTGCGCCAATGACAAGCCGAGGATCGGTGGATACGGCGTCGTGCAGAAACCATCGACCTGGAAGCCCAGCGGGAACCAGGACGCCAGCGGCAGACCATCGACGATTGGCTGCAACACGTCCAGACCGCAACTCTCGGTCGGGTTCGCGAGGATGTACGCATGACGGCCAGCAGCGAGGACGCCGCCGATGGCACTGAGCATGACCAGCCCCTCGAATACCGTGGTGCTACGGCGGCCAGGCATCGCGGCACCGATGAAGGCAAAGATGGCGATGAACAGCAACGCATAGCGCTGCAGGATGCACAGCGGACACGGCGCCTCCCCCAGCACCACTTGCATGTACAGGGCGCCGCCGATCAACGCGAGGCAGATCACCCCGAGCAAGACCAGAAAGCGCTTCTCACGTCTTAGGTACATCGTGTTGTCGCTCATTCCCTTACCTTTTGAAATGGTGTGGCCCAGAGTGTAAATGCACAACGATTCGATCGCCCGCGATAATCGTGGGCAGACGTTGCCAACTCAAGTGCAAAACCGCCGTACGGAAGGATTAGGCTGCCCAAAGGCGGTGTATCTGACACACCGAGTCAAGTCAATCGCAGGCAAGCCTGCTCCCACAGAGAATGCGATCACCTGTGGGAGCAGGCTTGCCTGCGAATAGCGGACACGACAATGCTGCCAGTCCCTTCTCAGTGACTGGCAGCATCTTTTTACTCAGCTCTGTTTATTCCAGCGCAGAAGCCGGGCCAAAGAACTCGTAGCGGCTTTGTTTCTCTGGCACGCCAGCCGCCTTCAATTGGCGTTTGACTGCGGCCATGAAGCCTTTTGGACCGAGGAAGTAAGCATCCAGATCCCGATCTTCGGGCAGCCATTGCTCCAACTGTTGCTGATCGAGAAGGCCAACCGCGTGGGCCGCAGGGCTCACGCCATCGTCTTCAGCGTAGCAATAGAAGTGCTTGAGCTGCGGGTGACGACCGGCCAGACCATCGACCCAATCGCGGAACGCATGCACCGCGCCATTACGCGCACAGTGAATGAAATGCACCGGACGCGAGGTCTCCAGCGCTGTCTCAAGCATGGCCAGCGTTGGAGTGATCCCGACGCCACCGCTGATCAGCACCAGCGGCTTGTGGCTATCGGCCAAGGTGAACTCCCCTGATGGCGTGAACAACTGAATGCTGTCGCCGATCTGCAGTTGGTCATGCAGGTAGTTGGACGCCACGCCATTGGGTTCGCGCTTGACGCTGATGCGGTACTGGTTGCCATCGGCCACTGCGGACAGCGAATAGTTGCGGCGCATTTCTTCGCCGCCGATGAACAGCTGCAAACCGATGTACTGGCCCGCGGTGAAGGCGAGGATCGGCCCGCCATCGGCTGGCTTCATGTAGAACGAAGTGATCTCGGCACTTTCGTCGACCCGGTTCACCAGTTTGAATTCACGCGCACCGCGCCAGCCGCCAACGGCTTCGGCTTTCTCGTCGTAAATCGCACCCTCGGCACCGATCAGGATGTCGGCCAATTGCTGGTACGCATTGCCCCAGGCTTGCAGTACTTCGTCAGTGGCGATTTCGCTACCCAGTACTTCCTTGATGGCGCGAATCAGGCAGCTGCCGACAATAGGGTAATGTTCAGGCAGGATCTGCAAGGCGACGTGCTTGTTAATGATCTTCGCCACCAGATCGCCCAGTTGCTCCAGTTCGTCGATGTGCCGTGCATACATCAGCACGCCATTGGCCAAAGCGCGAGGCTGATCACCGCTGGCCTGGTGCGCCTGATTGAAAAATGGACGCACTTCCGGGTATTCCCTGAACATCATTTGATAAAAATAAGTGGTCAAGGCTTCGCCGCCGCTTTCGAGCAGTGGCACGGTGGATTTAACAATGGCACGATCGTGGGCATTCAACATCGGGGTAGACTCCTGAGCCGCAAGGCTTCTATCTGGTTACCCTATGCATATCAGGTTTCGTGCCAATTATTTTTATGTTTAAAATCAATAAGTTATAATCAAGCAGTCAAAATGACACACCGCGGATCGCGGTCATAAAGACCCGTTGGCGTCTTTATGACTACCAGGACACAAGCCTGTTTTCATCTTAATCAGCCGTTACCGGCTCCAGGCTGCTTAACTGCTTGCTGGGCTGTTTACGAGCTGGCGACACAAATGCCCTAAAGCCAGCCCTTTGCAAGTCGATAACCCGTCATCGAAAGCTGTTTGCCGCTCCCATGTAGCGACGCCTTTAACTTCCAGAAGGTTGATATGTCCTCGAATAATGCCCGCGCAGACTCCCTCTCACTCCTGCTGTTTACCTTGCGCAGCGGCAAGCTGATGGCAATCAACTTGCTCAAAGTCAGCGAAATCATCCCCTGCCCTACCCTGACCCGCCTGCCCGAGTCCCATCCCCACGTCAAAGGCGTCGCCACCTTGCGCGGCGCGTCGTTGTCGGTGATCGATCTGAGTCGCGCGATTGGTGAGCAACCGCTGGTCGATCCGTCCGGTGGCTGCCTGATCGTCACCGACGTCAGCCGCTCCAAGCAGGGCCTGCACGTGCAGGCAGTGAGCAAGATCGTGCATTGCTTGACCACCGACATCCGTCCGCCGCCCTTCGGCGCCGGCAACAAGTCGTTCATCACCGGCGTGACCCAGGTCGATGGCGTGCTGGTGCAGGTGCTGGACATCGAAAAAGTCATTCACGGCATCGCCCCGGTGAAAATCATCCAAGAGCCTGCGCACCTGAGTGAAGAAGACGCTCAAGTGCTGGCCAAGGCCAAGATCCTGGTGGTCGACGACAGCCAGGTCGCCTTGCAGCAATCATTGATCACCCTGCGCAACCTTGGCGTTCATTGCCATACTGCCCGCAGCGCCAAAGAGGCCATCGACCAACTGCTCGAACTGCAAGGCACGGTCGAGCAGATCAATGTGGTGGTGTCCGACATTGAAATGTCGGAAATGGACGGCTATGCCTTTACTCGTACCCTGCGCGAAACACCGGACTTCCAGGACTTGTACGTGCTGCTGCACACGTCTCTGGACAGCAAGATGAACAGCGAAAAAGCCAAGGCAGCGGGCGCGAACGCTGTATTGACCAAGTTTTCTTCACCCGAGTTGACCAAATGCTTGATTCAGGCGGCCCGCACGGTCGAAGCCCAGGGCCTTTAATAAAGAACCATTTAATAGAGAGCTCGGCTCCCTGGTGCTGGCTGATGCGGCGGGATCTGCGTCAGGCCAGCCCTCCCGTACAATGGCCAGGCACCAGCTGCCTGATCGAGTTCAGCCCTGAACTCGCGCCTCAAGTGCATGAGTTGTTGGTACTCGGTTATCAACAAGGAGGGGGCAGCGTGCCGGGCTACGAGTCGTGGCACAACGCGTTCGCAACCGACCCCGAATTCGACCCTTCCCTGTGCTTTATCGCTCGCGACGCACAGGGGCTGATCGGTGTGACTCAGTGTTGGACCAGCGCCTTTATCAAAGATCTGGTGGTTCATCCCCGCGCCCGGCGCCAGGGCCTGGCGATCGCTCTGTTGACCCATGCCTTCGAGGCATTTCGCTTGCGTGGCGAAGCCTGTGTCGACCTTAAAGTACTGGAAGACAATCATGGCGCTCGGCGTCTGTATGAAACATCCGGTATGAGTTACGTACAGCGTTTTGAGACCGATTGAAACGCTTCCTGTCGATCCTGCCGGCATAATCCGCCGTTCGAAAACGATGCCCCCGAAAAGGAAACCGACATGAAAGCATCCCTTCTGCTGTTCATTGGCCTGACGACTGTTGCGAGCCTGGCCACTGCATCCACTGGCCAGGCCTGGAGCGACCTGGACAAAGCACTGATCGACAGCTGCGTGAAAGCCAGCCAACTAAAAAATGTGAAACCGGCAGGCACCGCTGCTTTGTTCGATGACAGCGTCGGTTACAGCGCGCTCCTGCTCAAAGGTCACTACCCGCAACCCCACATGAAGAACAAAGCCGGCACCGAACTGTGCCTGTATCAACGCCAAAGCAAAAAAGCCACCGTGACCGAGTGGGATGCTGTGACTACGTTGCCTAAATAAGGCCGCCACCGATTACCCTGTAGGAGATTCCGCCCCGTCTTCGACGCCGCACTGTCGCGCAGCAAACGGGGTCCCTGTAGGAGCTGCCGAAGGCTGCGAAAAGGTCGGCACGACCTTCAGCGGTCTCAAGAAAGCGACCGGTTCCCGGTCGATCGCAGCCTTCGGCAGCTCCTACAGGGGGTATGCCTATTATCCTTGTCTCTGGCGTATAACTTGCTTCGAGACTCGTCTCGGCAGTGACAGCGTTCGCAACCTGTCACCCTCAATGCACGTCTCGTCCGGTCCATCCCCTCAATGAACACACAGTTTTCCTGCGTAGGTTGCGGCAAGTGTTGCACCGATCATCACGTTCCCCTGACACTGCCGGAGGCCAGGCAGTGGGCGGCTGACGGCGGTGCGGTGATTGTCCTCGCCGAGGCTTTTCTTGAAGATGGCTATGGCGTTTCGGCACTGCAACGCAGTCATGCCCAACGCCGTTCGTGCCGGGTACCCAGCGGCAGCACACAGGTCTATGTCGCCATCACCTTCGCCGCCTATAACGTCGGCCCTTGCCGGAATCTTGACGCAGAGAACCTGTGCCGCATTTATGAACGCCGCCCGCTGGTCTGTCGGATTTACCCGATGGAGATCAACCCTCACATCCCACTGCAACCTGAAGCCAAGGGCTGCCCGCCAAACGCCTGGGAACAAGGGCCTGACTTGATCGTCGGCGGCAACCTGGTCGACACCCAGCTGATGGCGCTGATCGAACAATCGCGCCAGGCCGATCGCGATGAGATCGCCGCCAAAGAGGCTATCTGCAACCTGCTGGGGATTCGCGCCGCCGCCCTCAAGGGCGATGGCTTCACCGCTTATCTGCCGGATATCCACGCCTTTGCAGCGGCAGCGCAACAGATCGCCGAGACCCGCACACTGCCCGAGCTGTCCGTCGAATCGGGTTGGGCTTTTCATGTATCAGGCACGGAGATCGCCAATACGCTGCAATTGGCTGGCGCTCAGGTGGTGACAACCGATCCGCTGAACTACACCTTCATTCCCTTACAACGCACGCCTTGAGAATCAGCGTTTGCCCATGGACTTGCGGGTGCCGTGTGGCGCTGCGCCAGGGATCTTGTGGTGGCTGGATTTGCCCGACTTCTTGTAATACAGCGAGTCTTGAGTCTTGGCTTGCAACAGCTCGCCCGGCTTGAACGGAAAACTGAACGCCGGAATAGCGGCTTTCTTGTCGGTGATCTCTGTACCTGACTCGACGACAGTCACCTCTTCGGTGGTGGCGGCTTCAGGAGCTGGCGTGTGTTCGGGGGTAGTCATGGAAGCTCCAAAGGTGTCGAGTCGGTCGTCTGGCTAAATGGGCAGTCGCCCAAGGCCGGGCAGCATACCTGAATCGCCGACGACCTGCCGCCATCACCGACAGCCTCCTATCGCCTGCTATTTGTAAAACAGGTCAACAATCACCTCGGCCTCGAACGCTCCCGCCTTGGGTGTTGTGCTCTGCCAGACCAATTCGGCCTCGAAATCAGCCTTTGCCGACTGGCTCTGCTCCAGCAGATCGGCCAGATGGAAAGGCTGGTTGTAAGGCAGCGTCGCGCCGTTGCGCGCATTGACGATGCGAATGCCGATGCCATTGTTGGCCACCGGTAGCAAAAAGTCGCCGGACAACACACCCGACACTGGCTTGAACTGCGCGGAGAGGCTGAACGGTGTGTCGCAGGTGCGGCTGGTCACCAGCGAAAACGGACGACGATCGATCACCCGGCCGATCGCCACTTGCTGAATCCCTATCAAGCCAAACTCGACCGTCTCCGGGATAACCTGCAATTCGGCGTCGCAGGCAATAAACCGCAGGCCGTTAAGGTTATTGATGACATAGCTCAGGTTATGACCCGGCAACGGGTTCAAACCCGCAGCGCTATCGAGTTGAAACAGCCGATAGTTCAGCAGATGACTGCCCACGCCTGACGGCGGCGTCGGACCGAATTTCTGAATGAACACCGAGAATGCCAGGTTGAACGTGATACGCGGACAGGCCCCGATGTTCGAGTTGCCTTCATGGCAAGCCGGGAGGCTCTGACGCGTACTGATCCGGCCACTGCCCTGCAGATAATCGACACCGTCGACGGTCAGACCCGCACGAATGCCCTGGCCGATCAGCAGACTGTCCGGGTTCAGGTAAATAAATACCTCTTCCTGTTGCCCTTGCAGACCGTCCTTGAAGCACTCGACCTGAACGTTGAATCGGTCGGAGCGCCAGATAATGGTCCCTTCAGGCGCCGAGGCCGGAATGGCGACGGTGCTGCCCAGATCGGCCTGAATCACGGCAGAACCGCTGTTCTGCTCCTTGCACACCAGGGCGAAGCACGTCGCAGGGCCGAGCGACAGCGCCAGCAGTAAAAGTCGAATCCAGCGAAAATCGGTCATGGGAGAACGTCCTTGAAAGGGGCAGAGTCCGGCAGCAATCGCGCGTTGAACGGCGCATGTCCATTCACCTCGGCGAGGTACTGGCGTTGGCCGCCATAATCGGTCAGCGCGGTGAAGGTCAGGCGCTGCCCATCGGTATAGGCCTGCTTCAGAGGCAAGCTTCGGGTCGCCCCCGGTGGCAGCAACAGGTAATCGCTGACCTCCTGTTTTCCAGAGATGCCCTCGAGTTGCAGATGCTGGAGCGAGGCGTGATAGACCGTCTGGTTATTGACCTGCAACGAAGTTGCGCCCGCCGCATCGCGGGCCAGATGCCAATGCAGCGCCTGTGCGGTATCGGCTGGATCTCCAGGCAAACCCGGAGGCCGATAGAACACGTTGATACGTTGGCGGATGGCAATGCTCAGCTGGTTTTCACCGTCCGCACGCCGGGGGATTTCCATCACATACAGATGCAACAGCGACTCCTGCCCCTGCGGCATGCCGACACCCTCATACAGAATCCGCAGCGCCTGTTTGCCGTTCGGGAGAAGTTGCGACAGATGCGGCGTGACGGCAAAGGGCAGATCATCGGGCACACCACCGTCCGCATCCGCCGTATCACCCAACCAGGCCTGGAGCAAGACCTCGCGACTGCTTCGATTGATCGCCTCGATGCTGACTTCGCGAAACGCCCCGTCGAAGATCAACCGCGTCCCGGTAAGGGAAACAGCGGCCTGAGCACCTGCGCTGGATAAGAACGTCAGCGCCACGCAGATCAGCAGCCCATTGAGTCTGTTCAACAGGTTCATTGGCAGATGACCTTCAGTCGCTCATAGGCGCGCTGTGGATCTTTCGGCGGCAGGCTGTAGGACACCTGACAGCCTTGATCGGACCACTTCACCCGCAACACACCTTGATCCTGATCGCTCAACACCAGGGCACGGCTGGTGGGGTCGACCACCGCCAATGACTTGCCGTGCTCATCCTCGACGCTGGCACCCAATGGCACCTTGCTGCCGTCGGCGCGCATCAGCTCGAATTGCACGCGGCGGCCGACCGACGCCTTGAAGTGAACGACACTCACCGCGCCGCGCCGTGGCACCACTTGAACGATGGCGTTATCTACGTCGACATCCGCCCCCAAATTCCGGGTATCCAGGCTGATCCAGTTGGTTCGATAAGGCTGGGCATACGGCAATATCGCGTAACCATTGGCCGATGTTTCGACGTGGTTATAGGTGGTCAATTTCGCGCCGCGGACCTCGGGCACTTCAACCAAGGCAAAAGTCTCACCCAAAGGCTGGCCGAAATTCACTCCGCCGCCGTGGGCGACCAATGAACCGGACGCCCCCAGGCTCATGGCATCGTAGTCGCGGCCCTGGCTGTACCCGGCCTCGAAACGACCATAGGTCGTGGTGGTATTGAGCTTGCCGGAGCCGAACGAGCCGGAACTGCTGTCATGCCCGGCCTGTAGCGAATAGAAGGCGTTTCTGTTGTCCAGAACCTGGCCATGGAGGCCGGTCTGGGCGTTGTAGTCACCGCCGCTATCGCGCACCAGATTGAACGAAGCCCGAGACGATGTGGAACTCGAGCCCAGCGGCACCGTCAGGCTCAAGGAGACGCGGTGATCGGTGTCGGCCTGTCCGTCGGCGTCCAATTGCTCATTACGCTCGATCGAAAGGCTGTAGTTGACGGTCCTCCACGCACCGTTGTAAGCCAGATAAAGCTGACGGGTTTTGCCCGGCAAATTCCAATAACGCTGATCGCTGGCGGTCAGGCTCACTGAGCCGTAATGCGTGGGCAACGACTGGGTGACATTGAGTTCCAGTCGTTGACGGTCCTCCACGCACCGTTGTAAGCCAGATAAAGCTGACGGGTTTTGCCCGGCAAATTCCAATAACGCTGATCGCTGGCGGTCAGGCTCACTGAGCCGTAATGCGTGGGCAACGACTGGGTGACATTGAGTTCCAGTCGATCCTTTGCCCGGCCGATGACTGTTTGGCTGACGCGAGCATCGAGTTCATCGACGTGCTCTTCCAGCGTGCGGTATCGGTCGGTGGAATAACGGTAGCCGGCGACGGCAAAGGTGGTGCTCGTCGCATCGAGAGTGTTGGCGTAGCGCAGCCGCGAGCTTTGTCCCTGATGGCTCTGATGTCGAACCTGACTGATCGACTGTGTCAGGTCGGCCGAGAACGCGCCCAGGCCGGTATTGATCCCAGCGCCGACATTACCCGCCTGATAATCCTCGGCCCATTGCAGACCACCGAAGCCGGTAAGCCGCTCGGACACGCCATAAACCAGCGTGCCACTGGTGAAGGCCGGTGACGCCTGATGATCGGCATTGCTGTCGTATTGACCGACCGCCAGGCTGTAACGCAACGCCCCTTGCGGCACCATGATCGGCAACGAGGTGAACGCCTGGGTAAACGAACGCGTGCGCCCATCCGCCTCCACCACCGTGACTAACAGATCACCATTGGAGCCACTGGGATAAATATCGGTGATCTCGAACGGACCCGGAGAGACGTTGCCGCTGTACAGCAGAAAGCCGTTCTGGCGAACTTCCACCGTGGCATTGGTCTCGGCGATGCCTCGAATCGTCGGGGCGTAAACACGCTCGCTGTCAGGCAACATGCCGTCATCGGAGCCGATCTCGGCCCCCCTGAAACGCACACTGTCGAAGATCAGCGAGTTGGAGTAAATCTCACCGAGTGTCAGTTGACTCTTGAGGCCCGTGAGGTCGCGTTGGGCGTATGTGCGGTTACTGCTGAAGCGATAAGGCTGATTGTCGCCGTCGGTCAGTGAAGACTCGTTGCGCAGACGCCAGGCTCCCAGGTTCAGACCGTTGCGCAGCCCCAGGAAATATTGGTCCGTGCTCTCTTGATGAATGCGCCGACGAACCCCGTTGAAGTTGTAATTGATGAAAGCGGCAGTCTCACCTTGATCCCAGAGCTCGGGGGAAACGTAACCCCGGGCATTTCGCGCCATGGCGGCCTGCGGTACGCTGATATTCAAGCGCAGGCTGTTGGGCTGGTAGTCGACACGGGCAAATTCGACCTGTGCCGCCAAGTCGAAACACGCCGTCGGTTGCTGATCGCCGGCAACACTTGCGTCTGGTTGCAAACGCTCCGTGTCCAGACCGAATCCCTGAAGCATTTCCAGCGTCAGGCAGGGCTCGATCAATCCTGAACCCGGGCTTTGAGCGAATTTGATATCGCGGCGCCCACTCAAAACGCGATTGACGTACACGTCGACGCTGTACGTACCCGGCACAACGCTGTTACCCCGCAAAAACTCCTTGAGGTCCGCAGGCTCATCGGTGCCCTGGATAAACGCCGTGTTGAATTTTACCGGGGGGTTCGTCCCGGCTTCGCTGGCTTGATTGGCTGATGCCATGCCCGGCATCGTCAACGCCATGCCGACACTCATACCAAGAGCGCCAAGCCTGACCGATGCGCCCCCATAGAAACTGGGGAGTCTTTTATCGGCGCACAGCAGATGACCTGAGAAAAATCCCTTCGTACTTCGGTTTAGCCGTTCCATTAGCTGCTTCACTCAATCCTTGGAGATCTCTCGCGCCGCAGAGTCCTTTCGCGCAGGCGCAAAACTGCCGAGCCTGCGCGGATGTCGCAGCCCGGATTGATCGGTAAATAAAGAAGTTCTGGAGAGATCGTTACCTGGGAACGATATCGGTCTTGGCGACCCTGATCGCCTTGCTCGCTTCACGTTTAGTCAACGTGGCCCGATAAGGCACCTGCGCACCAAAATCATTGATGCTGACGAAGCTCAGGTTTAATGGACGCCCCTCTGCCAACCTGGCAAGCGTCAGGTTCAAGGATTGTTTCGGGGCCAGCATCTGGCTGTCCTTTTTCATCACTTGAGTCGCACCGTCCTGGACCTCGATTCTGACCATGGACACGTAATACGGCCCCGGATTGCTCACTTGCAGCACGTCGCCCCCAAGCAGACGCCATTGAAGCTCATCCGGCGCCTGAGCCGGTTCCTCCTTGAGCCCCTGCGGACGAAAGAACACCTTGATGCGCTGACGGATAGCGATCTGCAAAGCGTTCTCGCCAGCGACCTGCGGGATCTCCTGGACGTTGAGCCAGAACACTGATTCGCGGTCCTGCGGCATATCCGCGCCGGCATACATGATGCGCAGCAGTTGTTTACCATCGCCCGGCATGCGAGCCAGGGCCGGAGTAATCACAAACGGCAAATCGACAGTGCCCTCTGTGTCGGATTCAAGCCAGGACTGCAGCAGAATTTCTCCGCCGCCTCGGTTATGTACGCCGAAACTGACTTCCTTGTCTTTGGCCGGATAAATGATTCGTGTGGTGTTGAGCACGATGCCCGCGTGGACATTGACGGCCAGCGCCATCGCCAGCGAGAAGCAGGCATAACGAATTGCGGTGTAGAACATGATGGCATTCGCCTTGAGCCAAGGTGCGGCGGGGTGAGTCACCTCACCCCGCCGGTGGATTTACTCGTAGTCCAGTACGAAAGGCATGAACCCATCAGCGTTGCCTGGGTTGGTCGTGGTGCCGTTAAGCACATAGACCGCTCCAAAGTTCAGCTCGGCTGTAGCGCCGCCCGCGCCATCCTTGATCAGCGGCTTGTCGATGGTCTCAGTGCCACTCAAGTCCATGAGGTTATTCTGAGCGTTGATCATGCCGATACCGACACCATCCGCTGCACCCGTTGTGCGCAGCAGTGTGGAGTCGTTGTTATCCAGACCACTGCCGGAACGTGCGACGAAGCGCATTTTCACTGTGTCGTATTGCTCGACACCGGCACTGCAATTGACCAGCAGCTGGATAGGCGTCGCGGTTGCCAACTTGCTTTCGCTCGAAGCACCGATATCGGAGAACGAAACGTTGCCCAGATCGACGTTGATATCGCCATTAGGGCCAGCACCGACCCCAGCGCCGGGACCGACGTCACAGGAAATGTTGGTCAACGTCCCGTTGAACACCAGCTTTCCGTTATTTGCAGCATTGGCGGTACCTACTGCACCTAAACCCATAGCACCCAGTACAGCCAATGTAAGAGAGAGCTTTTTCATGCTAACGACATTCCTTGCTTTCGTTCGTGTATGCCCATCATTGGACGGCCAGAACTATAACGACACGACCCTATCGCCCGCTGTCAGGAAAACCATATTGAACACAGCGATTTTGCAACAGGCAAAGCAGGAACTTTCTGTAGGGATATTCAGAATTATTGATGGGTGCCCGGAAACCGGGGCTTTCAGCGGACAGTTCAAGTGCACAACATGAGCAAAGGTAGGTTTTACGTATTTCACAACATATCGACTGTATTGATCTGAAACCATTTCCTCCACCTTGACTGACGAAAATAAAAACAGTTGTTTCCGAAGGTTTCCAGATTGCTCCCCGAGCATCGTCCGAAGCCCTTCGACACAACAACCCTGACGCTGATCAGGGCTGCTGAATGAACGTTTCCCCCCTACTCATAGGTCAGCGTGACAATGCCGACATTGGATTTCTGGCCCGTGGAAAACCCGGTAACCGCAGTCGTTTCCGAAGAGGGCAGCGCGGTGAACGTCGTATTGAAAGGGATGACATCGTCACTGCAGGCGTTGCGATAAGTATTCACGACGAGAGTAATCTGTGATGAAACCTGAACTTGTTGCATATCTTCGAGCGATTGATCGTCAGAACGTAGCCGAACTTCACACCCCGTATTGACGACCTGTCCTTTGAAGTTGATGACGCCACCGCCGGCCGATACTCCCGCGCTAAAGGTGAAGAGCACGACCGAAAACAGCATGAAGCTGACCGCTTTGCCTTTCATTGCAATATTCCGCATGGCTATCTCATAGGTGGCTATCTCTTACAAAGAAGTAAAGCTCAGGAAAAGATCGCTCGCCAGATAACTCAAAAATACACGTAGGAACTTTCCCGAGATTTATTTCAGCAACCTTTCAGGCAATCACCTCGAAAACGCGACTGACGACTCCTGTTTTTTATCGTCAGAAATCATCATTTTTTCAGCGGCCCGCCTCTCTCCGGCACAGGCAAGACACGTCTGAAACAGTCTTCGGCTCTTGCTGACAATCCTGACAGTTAGCCGTCATTCTGCTGACCGGGTTGGCAGTCTATAAAGGAAGAGCTGACACTCACGATGATTGAAAGCCCCTCCCTCTATGCTTTCACTCATACCCTCTCTCTAGTTGACTTGCCCGGCGCCTTTCCAGCATGCGTAAACAGACCAAAACCCTCATCGCCGCCGTCTCCATTGTTGCGCTCATCTCGCTCATCAGTTGGAACCTGACCCGACCCGCGACGGCAAAATTGCCTGCGCCGGCGGCGATTCCGGTACGGGTCATCAGCGTGGTCAAGGAGGATGTGCCGCGTTATGTCACCGGCATCGGCTCAGTGCTATCGCTGCACAGCGTCATTGTCCGGCCTCAGGTCGATGGCATTCTGACCAAACTGCTGGTCAAGGAAGGGCAGCAAGTCAAGAGTGGCGATCTGTTGGCGACCATCGATGACCGTTCGATTCGTGCGACGCTGGAGCAGGCCCAGGCGCAGTTGGCGCAAAGCCAGGCACAACTGGACGTGGCGCAGGTCGACCTGAAACGCTATCGCCTGCTGACCACTGACAACGGCATTTCCAAACAGACGTTTGACCAGCAACAGGCGCTGGTCCATCAGCTTCAAGCCACGGTGCAAGGCAATCAGGCCTCGATCAATGCCTCCCAGGTGCAACTGTCTTACACGCAGATCCGCTCACCAGTAACCGGCCGCGTCGGTATTCGCAATGTCGATGAAGGCAACTTCCTGCGCGTCAGCGACGTCGCAGGTCTGTTTTCCGTCACCCAGATCGACCCGGTTTCCGTCGAGTTTTCCCTGCCGCAACAAATGCTGCCAACCTTGCAGGCGCTGGTCCATGCCAGTACACCGGCGGTCGTCAAAGCCTACATTGGCGATGGTGACAACGGCACGTTGTTGGGCGAAGGTAAATTGACCCTGATCGACAACCAGGTAGCCGCCAACACCGGTACCATTCGCGCGAAAGCCGAATTCAACAACCCCGGCGAGAAGCTCTGGCCCGGCCAGCTGGTGACCATCAAGATCCAGACCACTATCGATCGCGATGCCTTGAAAGTACCGCCGCAAGTGGTGCAGCGCGGTATGGATCAGCACTTCGCCTACAGGGTCAACGGCGACAAGGTCGAAGTGGTCCCGGTTCAGGTGTTGTATCAAGACAGCAACCTGACCCTGATCAAAGGCCCCAACGCCGGTGATGTACTGGTCAGTGACGGCCAGTCCCGGCTCAAGCCCGGCTCGCGTATCGAGGTACTCAATACCCCGCCTGCGGGCGGACAAGACACTACTCTGGAAACCGCTCGATGAAAGGCAGGGGCTCTATATCAGCGTGGTGTATCGATCATCCGGTCGCAACCTTGCTGCTGACGTTCGCGATGGTGTTGCTGGGCCTGATCGCCTTCCCGCGCCTGCCGGTTGCGCCTCTGCCGGAAGCTGAGTTCCCGACCATTCAGGTCTCCGCCACCCTCCCCGGCGCCAGCCCGGAAACCATGGCGTCCTCGGTCGCGACCCCGCTGGAAGTACAATTCAGCGCTATCCCCGGCATGACGCAAATGATCTCCAGCAGCGCACTGGGTTCAACCAACCTGACGCTGCAATTCACGCTTAACAAAAGCATCGACACCGCAGCCCAGGAAGTACAGGCGGCGATCAACACCGCTGCGGGCAGGCTGCCGGCTGATCTGCCAAGCTTGCCCACCTGGCGCAAGGTCAACCCGGCCGACAGCCCGGTGCTGATCCTCAGTGTCAGCTCGAACCTGATGCCCGGCACCGAACTCAGTGACATCACCGAATCCCTGCTCGCTCGCCAGCTCAGCCAGGTCGAAGGCGTTGGCCAGATCTTCATCACCGGTCAGCAACGCCCGGCGATCCGGGTTCAGGCCGCGCCGGAGAAACTGGCGGCCCTGAGTCTGACCCTGGCCGACATTCGCGTGGCGCTGCAACAAACCAGCTTGAACCTGGCCAAAGGGGCGCTCTACGGCAAAGACAGCGTCTCGACCCTGTCCTCCAACGATCAACTGTTCCAACCCGAGGATTACGATCAACTGATCGTCTCTTATAAAAACGGCGCACCGGTGCACCTCAAAGACGTCGCGCGGGTGATCAACGGCTCGGAAAACGCCTACGTCCGGGCCTGGTCCGGCGATCAACAGGGCGTCAACCTGGTGGTCTTCCGTCAACCAGGAGCGAACATCGTCGACACCGTGGACCGCATCCAGCGCGAGCTGCCGCGGCTGCAGGAAATGCTGCCGGCATCGGTGGAAGTGTCGGTACTCATCGACCGGACCAAAACCATTCGCGCATCCTTGCATGAAGTGGAAATCACCCTGCTGATCGCCGTGCTGCTGGTGGTCGCGGTCATGGCCCTGTTCTTGCGCCAGTTGTCCGCGACCCTGATCGTCAGCGCCGTGCTGGGCGTGTCGTTGATCGCCAGCCTCGCGATGATGTACGTATTCGGCTTCAGCCTGAACAACCTGACGCTGGTGGCGATTGTCGTGTCGGTGGGGTTCGTGGTCGACGATGCGATCGTGGTGGTGGAGAACATTCACCGCCACCTCGAGGCGGGCGACGGTATGCGCGAAGCCGCGATCAAGGGCGCCGGAGAAATCGGCTTCACCGTGGTCTCGATCAGTTTCTCGCTGGTGGCAGCGTTCATCCCGTTGCTGTTCATGGGCGGCGTGGTCGGTCGGCTATTCAAGGAGTTCGCCCTGACCGCCACCTCGACCATTCTGATTTCGGTGGTGGTATCGCTGACGCTGGCGCCCACCCTCGCCGCCATGTTCATGCGCGCGCCCAAGCATGATGCCAACGCCAAACCCGGTTTTGGCGAACGCTTGTTGGCACTGTACGAACGCGCCCTGCGCAAGGCACTGGCTCATCAGCGGTTGATGCTGGGTATTTTCTGCACGACCCTGCTGCTCGCAGTGGCCGGTTATATCTACATCCCCAAAGGTTTTTTCCCGGTGCAAGACACCGCCTTCGTACTGGGCACCAGCGAAGCCGCTGCTGATATTTCCTACCCCGCCATGGTCGAAAAACACTTGGCTTTGGCCAAAATCGTCGGCGACGATCCGGCGGTCCAGGCTTTTTCCCACTCGGTGGGCGTGACCGGCAGCAACCAGACCATCGCCAACGGACGCTTCTGGATTGCCCTGAAGGACCGTGGCGACCGCGACGTATCGGTCAGCGAATTCATCGACCGTCTGCGGCCGAAGGTGGCGAAAGTGCCGGGCATCGTGTTGTACCTGCGCGCCGGGCAAGACATCAACCTCAGCGCCGGCCCGAGTCGCGCTCAATACCAGTACGTACTCAAGAGCAATGATGGCCAGTTGCTCAACACCTGGACCCAGCGCCTGACCGAAAAACTACGGGAAAACCCGGCCTTCCGTGACCTGTCCAACGATTTGCAACTGGGTGGCAGCATCACCCACATCAGCATCGACCGCATCGCGGCCGCCCGTTTTGGCCTGACCACCAGCGACGTCGATCAGGCGCTTTACGATGCCTTCGGCCAACGGCAGATCAATGAGTTCCAGACCGACATCAACCAGTACAAAGTGATCCTTGAACTCGACGCTGAGCAACGCGGCAAGGCTGAGAGCCTGAGTTACTTCTATCTGCGCTCACCGCTCAGTGGCGAAATGGTTCCGCTGTCGGCCCTGGCCAAAGTCGATGCGCCGAGCGAAGGGCCGCTGTCCATCAGTCATGACGGCATGTTCCCGGCCGCCAACCTGTCCTTCAACCTCGCCCCGGGCGTGGCGTTGGGCGATGCGGTGCTGATGCTCAACAAGACCAAGAGCGATATCGGCATGCCGGCGGCCATCATCGGTTCGTTCCAGGGTGCGGCGCAGGCGTTCCAGAGTTCATTGGCCAACCAGCCGTGGCTGGTACTGGCGGCACTGGTGGCGGTGTACATCATCCTTGGCGTGCTTTATGAAAGCTTCGTCCATCCGCTGACCATTATCTCGACCCTGCCCTCCGCGGGGATCGGCGCACTGTTACTGCTCTGGATGCTCGGTCAGGACTTCTCGATCATGGCCTTGATCGGCATCGTGCTGCTGATCGGCATCGTCAAGAAAAACGGTATCCTGCTGGTCGATTTCGCCCTGGACGCGCAGCGCAATCGGGGACTCAGCCCGCAAGACGCCATTTATGAAGCCTGCCTGACGCGTTTTCGCCCGATCATGATGACGACGCTGGCGGCCCTGTTCGGTGCCTTGCCGCTGATGCTCGGTTACGGGGTCGGCGCGGAATTGCGCCAGCCTTTGGGGATCGCCGTGGTCGGAGGGCTGCTGGTCAGCCAGGCGTTGACCCTGTTCACCACGCCGGTGATCTACCTGCAGCTGGAACGGCTGTTCCATCGGCGCCCTCCACAACCAGCGGCTGACCCCGCGCCGATTGTGGTCATAGACAAGTGAGTGTGGCGCCATGCGTGTGCTGATTATCGAAGATGAAGAGAAAACCGCCGACTACCTGCATCGCGGCTTGACCGAGCAGGGCTACACGGTAGACGTGGCCCGTGACGGTATCGAGGGCCTGCATCTGAGCTTGGAAAGTGACTACGAGGTGATCATCCTCGACGTCATGCTGCCGGGCCTGGACGGCTTCGGGGTTTTACGCGCTCTGCGGGCCAGAAAGCAGACGCCGGTGATCATGCTCACCGCCCGCGAAAACGTCGACGACCGCATCCGCGGCTTGCGCGAAGGCGCAGACGATTACCTCGGCAAGCCCTTCTCGTTTCTCGAACTGGTCGCGCGCCTACAGGCGTTGACCCGACGCAGTAGCGGTCATGAACCGGTGCAGATCAGCATCGCCGACCTCTGGATCGATCTGATCAGCCGCAAGGCCAGCCGCGCCGGAACGCGTCTGGACCTGACCGCCAAAGAGTTTTCCCTGCTCAGCGTACTGGCCCGTCGCCAAGGCGAAATCCTCTCGAAGACCTCGATTGCCGAGATGGTCTGGGACATCAATTTCGACAGTGATGCCAACGTCGTCGAAGTCGCGATCAAACGCCTGCGCGCCAAGCTGGATGGTCCATTCGAACAAAAATTACTGCACACCATTCGCGGCATGGGCTATGTGCTGGAGAGCCGCAGTGCCGACTAACTCCATTGCCCTGCGCCTGAGCAGCATGTTCGCGCTGGTCGCACTGCTGGTATTTATGCTGATCGGCTGGGCCCTATACCTGCAAGTCGAAAAGGGCCTGGGTCTGCTACCCGAAGCCGAGGTGGATGCGCGCTACAGCGTGCTCGCGTCCGCCGTCACCCGGTTTGGCACGCCGGAGCATTGGGCGAAGATCAACGCCAAACTCAAACAGCTCAGCGAAGAAGACAAGCGCATTCGATTCTGGGTCGTCAGCGACAACCCGACCTATGAGTTCGGTGACCCGGATGCAGCGACTCGCGCGTTTGCCAAGGGTCCGCTGGGCATGCGTGATATGACCCTGGCCGGCCATGAGTTTCCGTTCAAAGTGCGGGTCAGCCAATTCCCGGCACTGGATCAGCGCCCGCCGCTGCGCTTTTTGACTGCGATCGACACCGAAACCTTCTCGCAGACCCAGCACTCGCTGCTGATCGCGTTGATCAGCCTGGCAGCCATCGGCATCGTGTTCGCCTCCGTGCTGGGTTACTGGGTCGCGCGGATTGGCTTGAAACCTTTGGCCAGCCTCTCCCTGGAGGCCCGAAAACTGTCACCCCCACACTTGTCCGGGCGCCTGCAACTGTCGCCGCTGCCGCCTGAGCTGGACCAGTTTGTCACCTCGTTCAACTCCACCCTGGAGCGGGTCGAGCAAGCTTATTCGAGGCTCGAATCCTTCAACGCCGACGTCGCCCATGAATTGCGCTCGCCGCTGACCAACCTGATCGGTCAGACCCAAGTGGCGTTGACCCGTGGACGCTCGGCCGAGCATTACTTCGAAGTGCTGCAATCGAACCTCGAAGAGCTTGAGCGGCTGCGCACGATCATCAACGACATGCTGTTTCTGGCCAGCGCCGACCAAGGCAGCAAGGCCACCGAACTGACGTCCACCTCACTCGCCGAAGAGGTCGCCACGACCCTGGACTACCTGGACTTCATCCTCGAAGACGCGCATGTGCGGGTCGAGGTCCAGGGTGACGCCAGCGTGCGCATCGAAAAAGCCCACCTGCGTCGGGCCCTCATCAACCTGCTGCACAACGCCGTGCAACACACCGCGCCTGGGCAAGTGATCCGGGTCGATATCCAGACCCAAGACGATCACGTCAGCATCGGCGTCGCCAACCCCGGCGCCGAAATCCCCAGCGAACATCTGCCAATGCTGTTCGAACGCTTCTATCGCGTCGACGCCTCACGCAGCAACAGCGGCGCCAACCACGGGCTGGGCCTGGCCATCGTCAAAGCCATCGCCCTGATGCACGGCGGCACCGTATTCGTGCGAAGCCAAAAAGGCATCAATACCTTCGGCATCAACCTGCCGTTCTGAAGCATCGCGTCGCCCCCGATCTCCTGTAGGAGCTGCCGAAGGCTGCGATAAGGTCGGAACGACCTTTGCGTTTAATCCACAGCGACCGCTTTGCGGTCTATCGCAGCCTTCGGCAGCTCCTACAGGTATTTGTGACGGGCCGCCCTTTGTTACCAAAACCGCAACAGTGCTTTATCCACAAGCGGCTGTTTCAAACCCCGCCCGACCTATATTTTTGTCGCACTTAATCAGCACTTGCCTAGCAAGAAGGTTTTAAAAATGTCCTCCGGTATGGGTATCGCCAGCGTTTTCGTCTTGTCTTCATTTCTGTTGTCCGGTCAGGCCTCCGCCGAAGAGTCGCAGTCCTTTGTCTCGCAAAAAGCCTCACGTCAGGCCTCTGTAGAACAAGCGCAGACTGAGATGACTGCCAAGACACCGAACAACGAAAAAACGCTGGAGAAATCAGTGAATCGTGGTACTTCCGATACGACTGAAAAGAGCTGATCGCTATTAAACACAGTTTCCCTCGACAGTCGGCCAGGTACTTCACCTGATCGATTGTTTTTAAAAGCCACTGTCATCAGTGGCTTTTTTTTGCCTGTGTGTATGACAACCAACGCTGTAAGCGCGAACCTGTTCGCGCAGGGCACAAAAAAGAGCGACCGATCAATTCACCCGCCTATCGAACGTCCTGACGTCCAGGCTAGACCTGATCATTTGCTTTATGTGGCGGCACTTAAGACACCAGCTCCCCTCCATAATGGCGTTTCCGGTGGCTTCCCATTCATGCAGGGCTCGACATCGGAACCGGTATTGGCGTGTCATGCCTCGATAAAGGATGTTCAGGCAAACACCGCCCTGTCGTTCAGCGCACTCGTTTAGCCGTTGCAACCCATCTTTTAACAGGGTGGCTTTGCCTTTGGAGGAACTGGAACATCGTATGCACCAACCCTCCCACAATATTGCTCGGCCTTTGACCTGAAAGACATGGCCCGCCGCACAGCGAAAGCGGTAGTTCTGATACATCCCACCGAAAGTCTCTGCCAAACATTCTCCGCCACGCCGAGCCGCCGCTTGTTGCAACAGCTCAAGCCCGTCACTCCAGACGACAGGAGGACAGGTCGGGCAAGCAAACCGTGCGGCAGCGGTCACATTCGTCCGTTGCCACTCATGCCCCTGCTTGCAACGAAAATGATAATCAACGTTGCGGCCTGACCACCGCTCGTCCAGCCAGGTGATGCCGGCCTTCTCCACAGCAGCCCGAAACCGTTCGGTGCGTTGATCCACACGGCACTCGTAGCAGCTTCCGGCGGTACTGACGATCGCCGATAGACGCCTCAACGCAATATGGCCCTTCGGGCATACAAATCGATACCGTGCACGCCAGCCCTGCCAGACGATGTCCAGACAGTCCAGTTGCAGGCGGGTGGTGACGGCTCGTATTTTCTCGGTACGGTCCAGGATGGGGTGTTTTGTCATAGGCAGGTCTTAATGCATATAGAAGAGAGTCGGGAGGGATCGGTTAATTTGAAGCGTCAACTTCGCTAATAAGTAATCCGTCCCATTTGTTTCGGTCACGACCATTTCGCCAGCGATTTTCTTGCGGATGCGCTCGGCATCTTGATCGGTGCTTTCAATGCCATTACCGGGCACTTATCGTCTAAACCCGTCCCAACGCCAGACCACCACGTCACCGTCTACCTTCGGCAT
Organism: Pseudomonas sp. ASL3; assembly: GCF_056680425.1. Lineage (NCBI taxonomy): Bacteria > Pseudomonadati > Pseudomonadota > Gammaproteobacteria > Pseudomonadales > Pseudomonadaceae > Pseudomonas > Pseudomonas sp. ASL3. Next base: position 4,327,536 of record NZ_CM155281.1, read on the forward strand.
TGGCGCTTCGAACTCCATGAATTGCTCGTTGACTGGCCGGTAGTCGCAGACCCAATACCCTGGATACGGGCAAGGCTCGCCGCTGCGGGCGCGCATGCCGTACTGGGTCCAGCGCCAGCGGACGATCTCACCCTGATGGCGTGGCAGGGGTTGGTTCAACTTGACTTCGCACGCCACGCAGGGATCGCGCTCCATTTCCCAGCGACCTTCGCGTGGGGCGGCTTCTGCGCTGTTAGCGTGGCGGGCAGGCTCCGGTGGCGTCTGGTCGGGGTCTCGCTGCCAAAGGGTGAAGACGTGAGTGCCGTCGCGGTCGAGGGCGGGCAGCGTCTCACCGTGTTTGAACTCCCGGCGCGAGTCAGCTTGGCCCACGGCGAACCACCAGCCGGCTTGCAGGCAAGGCATGCCCGCGACGGCGCTGATAAGAGCAGGTTCGGTGGATGAGGTTGCGGGCGGCGCATTGAAACGTACCGTCGGCTCCGGCCAATCGCTGTCGTCGTCGAAACGGGCCATCCAGCGTCGGCTGTCGGCAGCAGTGAAGCGCTCGTTGGGGTCGCCGTCCCACTGCCCGAACCCCAACAGCCCCAAGTCATCGAAACGGATCGGTTTGATCAGCTTGTTCAGCAGCATCGGCAGTTCAGGGACACCCTGCTCGACCGGGTACAACTCGGGTTGCTCACCCAGTTCGATCCATTGGCCGCTTTCCAGTTCGGTGACCGTAATCCGCGGATGAGCCAGCGCGGTGCGCACGGCTTCGCGTTGCAGACCTAGTTTGTTGCGCCAGTTGTTGGAGAGTAGAAAGGCCCAGGTGGGGGGGCGAATGCCGTTCATCAATTCGTCTTTCATCGCAGACGCATCGTTGATATCCAGCCCATAGAAACGTGATGCCAACGAACGCTCCCAGACGGTCACTTCCGCTCGGGTGCCGTACTCCAAGGGATTGGCCATGGCGAAGCCGCTGTAGACTTGTTCCGCCTTTAGCAACTCAATGGTCTGCAGGACAAAGCGGCGCCAGGCATCGCGATTGTCCTGCCACCACTGCCATCGGTAATAAAACTCAATGGTGGAATAAACTTTTTTTTCCTTATCATTCCAAACCGAACTGCGCCAAAAATAGCCGGCAGTAGCAGGCGAGGTCGCATGATTTGTTTCATCCGTATAATTGAAATCAAAGGTGTCAGATAAAAAATAACTCCTGGCTAGCTCACGCAGATCCGACAAGCGCTCGGACCCGTAGGGATAGGGTCGCTTCGAATCAGGATGCTCGGCCATGGTGTAAGGCTTGCCGGCCAGCGCTTCAAAGGCTTCGTGAATATCCACCATCAATAGCGATATTTCGACATGCTTTTTGGGGTCGTAAGGAAAGTAGAAACTGATAAAAGGGCTGACGCTGTGCATGGCGTCTTCCGTGCCCCATTCTGAGTTAGGCCACTCCTTGAGCAGCTCGACAAACTCATCACGTTCTTCTGTGCTAAACATTTCGTGGGTTGTACTCATGGTTATTTTTTTCCACCTGTACCCTTTTTGGGGAATGACTTTTTTTCGTCCGGTTCGTAGACGGTGCAATCTTCCGGCACGCGCAACAGCGCAACTTTTTCCTTTCCTATGTTTTCTCGGTTCCGTCCTGAATTCGGCATCATCAATCGGACGTAGTCCTCCAGTTGCCTATTCTTCACCCAATCCCCCGGAAACTTGATCTCCACCGCCGCAAACACGTTTTCGGTCTCAAACGGCTCCTGGCGGTACTCGACGATCACCAGATCCGGCGCGAGGCTTTGTCTGGGGCGCGGCCAGAACGGGAAGACCTTGCCCAGTCGATGCGGCCGGGTCGGCGGTTCGCCCAGCAGCGCTTTATTGCTGTGTTTGTTGTAATTGGGTTCGGCTTTCAGCGGGCTGCGCCAGTCCAGCACTTCCTCCACGGCTTCGAACATCAACGATGCGGTGGTTTGTTTGAGGGCGATGTCGATGGTTGTCTCTATCACGTCACCGGGGATTTTCTTGCGGATGCGGCGCGGCACCTTGATTGGCGCTTTCAACGCCATGGCGCACACCTGGCTGATGGCCGGGCGGAAGGGGATTTTGCGTTCGATATAAACCTTGAACTTCACATTCTCATCGCCGCGTCGGGAAACGGTGCTGCGGCCTCCCGGATCGACCACGGCAAAGGTCGAACTCTTGACGTCGATTTCATGGGTCAGCGCTTCAAGGGCCTCACGCAAGACTTGTTGGATCTGCGCCTTGCGCTGGGCGATGTCGCTGGCCAGTTGGGCCAGTTCGCTGGCGGTCATGCTGGCTTCGTAAGTTTGGTACGCGCGATAGGCACGGTACGCACCCATCACAACGGCGACTGCGGCAGGTACGACCATCAGGCGAGGTCTCCAGTGTGTTGATCAAGAAAGTCGTCAGGGAAGAGGACATGGTGTTCGGGACTTGAAAGCCGGTCGTCGGCTCTCGCTACATCGGTTTGCCACGCTTCGGTGATTTGCTGGTCATCACGCATAAGCGCTTTCTGAGCTTGCACGCCTTGCGCGCTATCGGTCGTAACCCACTCGGTTTCACCCGAGGCATGCGTCAACCCTTCGGCGAGCAAGGCTGCGCCGTCGGTGATGCGGTAGCGGTAACCGGCGAACGAGCGTTCATCGTTTTTCACCATCAGGTAGCGACCTAGAAAGGCAGCGTCAGGTGGCGCTTCCGAGAAGGCTTGCAGCGCGCTGAACACATTGCCCACGCCACCCTCTTGCACCGTCACCGGCCCCTTGAACCAAACCGCCACGCCTTCCAGCGTGATCCCGGCATCGTTCAGCGTGATGCCACCGCCGGGGCCTTGCAGCACGAGGCTTTGTCCGACCTGCACTTTATGGACGGTGGTTTTTTGCTCGATGGCTTGGCCGGCCTCCAGATGGTAATGACCGCGAACTGTGTGCTCGACATGGCCACCGGTCTCGATCACATGATTGGCAGCCGTCTTGTCCTGGCGGTTGTTGCCCACGTTTTCGATGCGGTCCTGGTCGATCTGGATAGTCTGATTCCGGCCCACGCTCAGTGAGGCGTCCTGACCAACCTCATGGCGACGGTCGTGGCCGACAGTGACCTGCTCGTCATGACCGACGTTTTCGCTGCGATCGTTACCAATCTCGATGCGTTCGTCGTGCTTGATCTCTTCGCTGCGGTCGTTGCCAACGAAGGTGGTTTGGTTATTCTTGATCTCGGTGTTCTGGTCTTTCTGCGCGTGAAGGTAGATTTCTTCCTGGTCCTTTTCGTCCTCGAAGCGCAGTTCGTTGAAGCCCTCGCCCTTGTGGGTCTGGCTTTTGATCGTCATGCGGGTTTTGTGCTGCGGTAGCGGGTACGGCGGCAGGTTGTCGGCGCGGTAGGTACGGCCGGTGACAATCGGTTGGTCGCCGTCGCCGTCCAGGTATTCGACAAGCACTTCCTGGCCAATGCGCGGGATGGCCATCGCGCCCCAGGTGGTGCCGGCCCAGCCTTGGGATACGCGGATCCAGCAGGAGCTGTGCTCATCGCGTTGGCTGGCGCGATCCCAGGGAAAACTGACCTTGATCCGGCCCCATTCGTCGCAGTAAATCTCCTCTCCCGGTGGGCCGACCACGGTGGCCATCTGCGGGCCGTCGATGCGCGGTTTGTCGTGCAGTTCGGCTTTCCAGTCGGTCAGGCCGGTGACCAGCTCGGCGGTCTGGCGGTAGGTGGTGCCCTGCTCGCTGCCCGCCGCCTCTTCTTCCAGGCTGGTGTGCTGGGTGCCGTGATGCTCGATGGACACCGGGCGCCAGCGGATATTCAGCTCTTCACGCGGATGGTCGATCAGGTCGAACGCCAAACCGGGTTGCAGGCGCGGGTCGTCGCCCTCGACTGTGGCGATGCGCGCATCGCGGCGTAAGGCGGCCAGGCGGGTTTTGGTGAAGGGTTTGCCGGCTTCATCGCGCTTGTAGCGGCCGGGGTAATCGAAGCGCTCGTAGTCACGTTGCTGGTGCTCATGGTCACGGCCTTCGGCGACGTGCTCCTGGGCGTAGCTCGAGTGCTTGAAGGTGTAGTCGCGCTGCACCTGGCGCGCGGTGCGCACTTGCTCGGTATAGTCGAAACGCCACAGTGCCGGTTCCGGCTGATCGCCGCCGGGGGTGGGCTGGTACAGCACCTGGCACTGTTCCTTGCGGCCGATGGCGCCGAGGTGTTGCACCTTGTCGGTGTAGATCAGGCAATGGCCATCGGCGCGATGGTCGAAGCGGTACAGCAGGCCTTCTTCGGCGGCCAGACGGGCGAGAAACGCCAGGTCGGTTTCGCCGACCTGTACGCAATACTCACGAGGCTCGTGCGCGGCGCCAACGAATTGCTCACGGTCGGTCAGGGACTGAGCCTTGAGCACCGCGTCGATGATCTGCGGCACGCTTTGCTGCTGGAAGATCCGCCAGTTCGAACGCAAACCGGCGCGGGCCAGGGTCGGTTCCACCACCGCCCGGTAACGGGTACGGCGAAAGCCGGTGTCGCCTTGACTAAACAGGCTGATCAGCCCATGCACCCGGCGCACGGCCTGCTCGCCACGCCAGAGGGTGAACAACGCAGGCCGGTCGAGCACCGCGCCAAAGTCCACCTTGGGGTTGCTGCTAGACAGCTGGATGTCCAGATGAAACGGCCGGGACAGGCCTTCCTTCAAGGTGAAGGCAACCACCTCGAACGTGGTACCCGAGGCGGGTTCGAAGGTGTAACGCAGGTCGCTGTGACGGGGCATGGGGAGGGCCTGTCCTGAAGGGAACCCCAGCGTATTAAAGATTCAAACTATCTAGATATCAGATGAATCCCTGAGTCATGTCGGACTATTCTCTAGTGTCCGATTTCGATATCAGACGTTGCTAACCGACTGGGCAGCCCGCAGCCCGCTGTTTGAACGCATGTCCATGACGCCCTTGCAGGACCGAGGCGTGCGCGATAGGCTTCGCACCGTCGTTGCAAAATCAACGACCGGGCGTGAGAACCCGAAAAAATCAAGGCGCAACAGCGCCCCCAAACACTATTGCAGGCGCTTTTTTTGCGCCCGCAATAGCGTTTTATGGCGGCTGTGCGTGGGAGACCTTCGGGTCTACCGGGTGCCTTGATTTCCGGTTTCTCACCCTGCGCACAGCTGCCACCCAAACTTGTGAGAAGGTCCGTGGCAGCCCCAAATCAAGGAGCGATCCCCATGCACGCCTTCAATCCAGCAAAACTCCACACCCCTTCACTCGCCCTCCTTCACATCGGAGGCAGGCCATGACCGATTACTTCGAAGCCATGCTTTTCATTCGGCACGGACGCAGTTTGCAGACCTTGATGCTGGAATCGCAGGCCTGGTTTTGCATACGGGACCTGGGGCGCTTGATGGGACATCCGCTGAATGAGCGCATGACGCAAAAGCTTGACCCGGATCAACGTCGAAAAATCTGGCTGAGAAGTGCTGGCGAGTTGCAAGAAACAGCAATGATCAGCGAGTCAGGTGTATTTGCGATGCTGGTGTTTCACTACATCCCGGAAAACCGCAGCCTGCGGCAATGGCTCAGTAATGAAGTGCTACCAACCCTACGGGATTCCCAGCAGTTCTCGGCCGCTAATATCCCGAAGCAGCATCGTGCGCTGGCCTGGAGTGTCTTTCAGCTTGCTGTATTGGCAGAGCGAACCATGGATCAGATTGCGCGACATGCCGGATGTGATGCCCTTGGGTGGACAGGAGCAAGACCCGCCCGAGGGGCAGTGGTGGAAAAGAGCGGCGCAGATGTTTCAGATGCGTTGAGTCAGACAAAACACTGATGGATGGCCTGGAACTGGCTTCTCTGCACTCAAGTGCCAAACGCCGGTGAAAGGGTTGAATTCACTACCGTATGAAGGTCGTCCCGGTCGAGCGCGACCCCGGCCTATCGCAGCCTTCGGCAGCGCCTGCATAGGCTCTGATCTCCCGCAGGATTAGCCTCTGGCTCACGCCTTCATACGCAATATCAAGACACGTCCGACTTGCAATTATTATCAAAAAGCACTTTGATTCACCCCCGCGAAATATCAGGTTTTAAATAACCCTGATATGCGCTTCAAAATTGCTTAGTTAACGACACTAATTTGTTTTAAATCATATAGTTACACTTTTTATTGCTGGTTATTTCAAACAGACCTCAGAAATGAATTCAACGTTTACCGTTCATGCAACGCCAGGCAAAAGGTCCAGACCGGAAATTATTTTGATTTTCGGCAGCAGCCTGGCAGTGCTCGCTATTCTTGTCATCGTCACCTCGTTGCTGTTTCGCGAACGCGACAGCGCGAAGGATTTTGCCGCCCGTTCGGCGTCCAATATCGTGCAATTGATCGATGCCGATGTGCTGCGTAACGCCGAGCTGTACGACACGTCCCTGCAGGGCATGATTGCCGCGTGGCAGCGTCCGGAGATCATGAGCCTCTCGCCGCAGATCCGTCAGCTGGTGCTGTTCGACCGCTCCACTGCTGCGCCCTACAAGGGTGATTTGCTGCTACTGGACAAGAACGGCGACGTTCTCGCCGACTCCATGTCGGTCAAATCCAGAACCGCCAATTTCTCCGACCGTGCTCATTTCAAGGCGCACCGGGACAATCCGGCGCTGGGCCTGCTGATCAGCGATCCGTTCAAATTGCGCGCGGGCTACCTCGATTGGTGCATCAGCTTTAGTCGCCGTGTGTCCTCGCCTCAGGGCGAGTTTCTCGGCGTAGCGTCGGGGGCAATGCGACTGGTGTATTTCAATGAGCTGTTCAAGGGCCTGAATATCGGCACGGACAGCAACGTCAACCTGATCAATACCAACGGCATTCTGCTGGCACGGCAACCGGAGTTGGATGGCAAGGACATGACTGGCGAGAATTTCAGTCAGAAAGAGAACTTCAAGCGCGTCCTCAAAGAACGCGACGGCAGTTTTACCAGCGTTTCCAGCCGCGACAACAAAGAGCGGCTGTACACCTTTTCGCGCGTCGGCGATTTGCCGCTGATCGTGGTCGTGGGCCAATCCGCAGATGAGGTGTACGGCGTCTGGAAGCGCAACACCTGGTTAGTGGGCAGCGCTACCAGCGTCCTGTGTATCGGCATTTTGTGGCTGACGTTTCTGCTATGCCGTGAATTGCGTCTGCGTCAGAACGCCGAAGAAGAGCTGGCCGAACTGGCCGCGACCGACGGTTTGACCGGTCTGGCCAATCGCCGCAAGCTCGATGAGGTGCTGAATACCGAATGGGCCCGGGGTTTGCGCTCAGGTAAGCCGCTCTCGCTGTTGATGATCGACGTCGACCACTTCAAGGCGTTCAACGACCGCCACGGTCACAATGGTGGGGACGAGGCCTTGCGCAGAGTGGCCGCGACCATTCTGGGCCGCATTCGTCGCCCTGGAGACCTTGCAGCGCGTTACGGCGGTGAAGAGTTTTCAGTGGTCCTGGCCGAGACACCTCTCGAGGGCGCACAGGTCATTGCCGAAGCCATCAGGGCAGCAATAGAGGCGCTACCGCCTTTTGCCAATGACGAACAGCCCATTACGGTCAGCATCGGCATCGCCTCTCAGCTCATCCACCCCGACGATACGCCGGCAGTCCTGACCAAGGTGGCGGACAAGGCGCTGTATCAAGCCAAACGCAAAGGCCGTAATCGCGTGGAACATGCGTTGACTGCCTCGTCCCCTGCCCCACTTGTCACGTAGTTTGCGTTTTGCTTCAGACATAAAAGAACGCCAGACAGGCTGGCGTTCTTTTTCAAGCTTTCGATCAGTTCTGGGCGCGAGCGCTGTCACGCAGGACTTTGATCTGATCGTGATTGTGTTGAACACCGTCCAGTTGTTTTTGAATCAATGCAATAACATCAGTTGGCAGATTTTTGGCACGGGCTTTTTCCAGGGCTTCTTTGTAGGCCTTGAGCGCGTGGTCTTCACCACGTTCGACCTCATTAAGAACCGCCTCATCGCTTTTTCCGGTCACCGCCGATTTCAGATTGACCCAAACCCGATGCAGGGAAGCCCCCACACTGGAGGAATTAGCTGGATCGCCGCCCAATACCCGAACTTCAGTCTGAAGCTCAACAACGGCTGTGGAGCACTGTTGCGCACGGCTGTGAAAAAAGCGCTTCACTTCCGGGTTCGTGACGTCCTCAGCGCTGGTGCTAAAGCCTTTCTCGCCATCCTTGCTGGTTTCGATCAGATCATTGAGCAGTGAAATTGCTTCTTTATTAATGTCTGTCATTTTCCAACTCCTTCATTGTGTTGATCGATAACAGTAGAAACAGCATTCTTCATGCCAGCTTCCGCTTAGACAAATTATCCTTTAGTTTCAAATAGTTAATATTTTCAATAGACAGACCCATCGTTCTTTCTGCAAGAACTGTCGTTTGGCCTGCATGCAGAATGCACGTATCTTGAGGGCTGTCGTTTCGTGCACAGCAGATGGCACCTCCACATTGAATGGCGTCGACATGAATCCCGAAAAACTTGAATTGCTGGTCACCCGCGAAATGCCGTATGGCAAGTACAAGGGGCGACTCATCGCCGATTTGCCCGGGCAGTATTTGAACTGGTTCGCCCGGGAAGGCTTTCCTTCCGGCGAGCTGGGCGCCCTGCTGGCATTGATGCATGAGATCGACCATAACGGCCTGGGTGCGCTGCTTGACCCATTGCGCAAGCGTCAGGCCCCACGCCGATGACAGATGCAAAGGGTACCGATTCACTCGGTGCCCTCTCTTCATCAAACGGTGTGCTTATTGAAATCCGATGGCTGAATCTGCATCGAGGTGGCGCTCATGTCCACGCCAATCACCAGCTCGGCAAACAGCCCGTCTTCGATTGAGTCTTCGGCAATGCGCTTGACGGTCAGGGTCGAGGCGGCGCCGCGCATCTGCGTGTATAACTCGTCCTTGTCGTTGGTCAGGCGCCCGATCTCGCGACCCGCGTAGTGCGCCAGCTGATTGATTTCGCTGGACGCCCGCTCAGGGAAATACATCTGGCCGACAAAGACCACATGCCGGTCCTCAAGAGTTGTCGGCCCGAGTTCGCGAACAGCCACGTGGATGTGGGTCGCCCGGCCGGCGTAGAAGCCCGGAAAAATGGTGGTGAACCTGACAATCCCCTCGGCGTCGGAATACTGCGAGCCGCGCAAATAGGTTTCGTCATCGGTGCGCTGTATCGAGCCCACTTCGCCCGACACCGCCTCTAGGTCCGGGCTGATTTTTGCCCAACCGGAATAGCCGCCCCGTGCATTGCAATGCCAGATATCCACGAACGCATTGCTCACTGGCGTGCATTTCACGGTGTCGACGATTTTGAGTTTCAGCAACAGCGGAATGCCATTTTCGCCTTCGCTGATATTGCGCCTGATCAGTTTGGTGTTTCTGAAATAAGGGCCTGCGATCTGTTCGGGGGTCAGCACACAGACCTTCGAATCCGCGGCCCCTTTACCCTTGTCAGCGACCGCGTGTGACGCTGGGAACAGTGACGCCAGGCCCAGTCCGCCAGCCGTCCACAATGCAGCGCTCATCAAATCCCGTCGTTCGCTCGAGGCCGGTTGGTTGTCATCAGGTTTTTCCTTGCTCATAAAATGTCCCTTTCTTCCTTAAATTGAACCCGTCTGGCGGGTAGCAAAAAGAGGATAGAACAAGCTTTAGCCAAACGGCGAACGCTTACGTCGGAAACAGAGATGGGGTAAGCAGGAGGGGTATATCGAGAGAAAAAACACGGCACACCCGACCAAGGTGTACCGTAAAAAGCCGTTTCACAATAACTACAAACAACGACAGCAACAGCACTTACAGCAACAACAAACCACTTATTTCTGATCGAACAGCGCCACCGCTTCAGCACTGGCGGCTTGAACTTTTGCCCACTCGCCATTCTTGATCCAGGCGCTGTCGAGCATCCACGAGCCGCCCACGCACATCACGTTTGGCAGCGCCATGTAGCTTTTCAGGTTGGCCGGACCGACGCCGCCAGTCGGGCAGAAGCGCACTTCGCCGAACGGGCCGCCGAGGGCTTTGATCGCCGCGACGCCGCCGCTGATTTCCGCCGGGAACAGTTTGAAACGACGATAGCCCAGGGCATAACCGACCATGATTTCCGAGGCGCTGCTGATCCCGGGCAACATCGGCAACGGGCTTTCGACACCGGCCTCAAGCAGGTCCTGGGTGCAACCGGGTGTCACGATGAATTGCGCACCGGCAGCTTCCGCGTCTGCCAGCATTTTCCGATCGAGGATAGTCCCCGCACCGACGCACAGCTCTGGACGCTGCTCACGCAGGACGCGAATCGCGGTCAGGCCGAACGCCGAGCGCAGGGTCACTTCCAGTGTGGTCAATCCGCCTGCGGCCAGCGCATCAGCCATGGGCAGAATGTCTTCTTCGCGGGCGATGGTAATCACCGGCAAAATCTTCGCCTTGGCGCAGAGTTCGTCGATCTGGGCAATTTTGTTCGCCATGCTGTTCAGCGGCAGATCTTTTTCGATTGTTTTCATGGCGGCTGATCCTTGGCTCATGGGCACCAGTAAATCTCTAACGAGGAATTGAGGAAGGCGCGGATCGGCATCTGGGCGAGGTCATCCCCGGCCAGGGCCGTGCGCAATGTGTCGAGTTTGGCCTGCCCGGAAATGGACAGGATCGGCAGACGGGCCGACGCCAGCAACTGGCGTGTCATGGTCAAACGCTGACGTGGCACGGTAGGCGCCAGCATCGGCAAGCAACGACGCTGACCATCGAGGCGCAATGCCTCGCTCAGGTTCGGGCTGCCGGGAAACAGCGATGCGGTGTGACCGTCATCCCCCATCCCCAGCACCAGCACATCGATCGGTGGCAGTTCAGCCAGGGCTTGATCGGCGTCCTGCGCCGCTTCTGCCAGGCTTGACGTTGCACGGTACAGACCGATAAAGCGGGCTTCGGCCGCCGGGCCTTGCAGCAGGTAGCGCTTCAACAGGCCGGCATTGCTGTCAGGATGCTCAACCGGTACCCAGCGTTCATCCGCGAGGCTGACCACCACCTTCGACCAGTCCAGCGCTTGCTGGGCCAGGCTTTGGAAAAATGCCACCGGGCTACGCCCACCGGACACCACCAGGGTCGCCACGCCGTTAGCGTTGATCGCTGTGAGCAACTGCTCGGCCACAGCGGCCGCCAGTTCGTTGGCCAGCAGCGCCGGATTGGCGAATTCGTGGGCGACTACGCCCTCTGGCAGTTCAAGTTCATATATCGCCATACCATGACCTCCCATCTCGAGTAATCAGTGCAATGGAGCTCATCGGCCCCCACGACCCTGCCGCGTAAGGCTTGGGCGCATCGCCAGCCTTTTTCCAGCCGGCGATCAGTTGGTCGCACCACTGCCATGCGTACTCAATTTCATCTTTACGGACAAACAGGTTCTGATTGCCGCGCATCACTTCCAGCAACAATCGCTCGTAGGCATCGGGAGTCCGTGCGCTGTGATAGGTATCGGAAAAATTCAACTGCAAGGGGCCGCTGCGCAACTGCATGCCTTTGTCCAGGCCCTGATCCTTGGTCATCACCTGCAAGGAAATACCTTCATCCGGCTGCAGGCGGATGATCAGCCGGTTGCTGATCTGCAAGCGCTGCTCCGGGGCGAAGATGTAGTGCGGCGGCTCTTTGAAATGGATCACGATCTGCGACAGCTTTTGCGGCATGCGCTTGCCGGTACGCAGGTAGAACGGCACGCCGGACCAACGCCAGTTGCGGATGTCGGCACGCAGGGCGACGAAGGTTTCGGTGTCGCTCTGGGTATTGGAGTTTTCTTCCTCCAGATAACCCGGTACCGGTTTGCCTTCGCTGTAACCGGCGATGTATTGGCCACGCACTACCTGAGTCGCGAGGCGTTCCGGGGTGAACGGCACCAGGGCCTTGAGTACCTTGACCTTCTCGTCACGAATACTGTCGGCGGACAGGTCGCTCGGCGGGTCCATGGCGATCAGGCAAAGCAGTTGCAGCAAGTGGTTCTGGATCATGTCGCGCAGTTGCCCGGCCTGATCGAAGTAGCCCCAACGGCCTTCGATGCCGACCTGTTCCGCAACCGTAATTTCGACGTGGGAAATGTGGTTCTGATTCCACTGGGTCTCGAACAGGCTGTTGGCAAACCGCAGCGCGATGAGGTTCTGTACCGTTTCCTTGCCCAGATAGTGGTCGATCCGATAGACGCGGTTTTCCGGGAAAAACTGCGCGACCGCGTCGTTGACCCGACGTGAAGAGGCCAGATCATGGCCGATGGGTTTTTCCAGTACCGCACGGGTGCGCCCGGTCAGGTTCACCGATGCCAGGTTCTCGCAAATCGCGCCATACACCGAGGCAGGTGTGGCGAAATACGCGATCAACGACGCCGCGTCACCCACTCGTTCAGCCAGCGCGACATAATCGTCGGCCTTGAGAAAGTCCACATGCAGGTAACTCAGGCGCGCCTGAAAACGGCGGACCACGACTTCATCGATCTCTGCGGCCGGCACGAAGCGGCGCAAGTGGGTATCGATGTTCGCCAGATGTTCCTGTTCATCGCCGGATTCGCGCGCCAGTGCCAGAATGCGGGTATCGGCGTGCAGCAGCCCCGCGTGATCGAGTTGATACAAGGCAGGAAACAGCTTGCGCAACGCCAGATCGCCCAAGGCGCCAAACAAGGCAAAGGTGCACGGTTCAACCGTTATCAGAGGCATAATGTTTGTTCTTTTATCAAGTTAGGCTACAAATACCCTTTTTAAAGGCAGGACTCAAGACCAAATGTAGTAATAATCACAACATTTCGTCCAAAACTAGATTCCGATGGTGATAGACGAGGCCCATCAGTACGATAGGCCACCTTTGCCAACACCTGGAAGACTCTCGATGACAGGCACTGGCAGAACAGTCTGCTGCCTGCACGACAAGGACATAAAATGGACCGCATGCGTAACCTCCTGGAGCAGATCCAGGGCCGTCTCGACGAATTGAACAAGGCTGAGCGCAAGGTCGCCGAGGTGATTTTGCTCAACCCGCAACAAGCCACTCGCTTGAGCATCGCCGCGCTGGCCCAGACTGCCAAAGTCAGCGAGCCTACGGTCAATCGTTTCTGTCGCTCGTTCGGTGTCAGTGGTTATCCCGAGCTGAAATTACAGCTGGCGCAAAGCCTGGCCAGTGGTGCCGCTTATGTCAGCCGCGCAGTGGAAGCCGACGATAACCCGGAGGCCTATACCCGAAAAATCTTCGGCAGCGCCATCGCCTCGCTGGACAGTGCCCTTCAACAACTCGATCCGAACCTGATCAGCAAAGCCGTGGATCTGTTGATTCAGGCACGACAGATCCATTTTTTCGGCCTCGGCGCCTCGGCCCCGGTGGCGCTGGATGCCCAGCATAAGTTCTTCCGCTTCAACCTGGCGGTAACAGCGCATGCCGATGTGCTGATGCAACGCATGATCGCTTCCGTGGCGCACACCGGTGAGTTGTTCGTGATCATTTCCTACACGGGTCGCACCCGCGAACTGGTGGAAGTAGCGCGCATCGCCCGGGAGAACGGCGCCTCGGTCCTGGGCCTGACCGCCGAGGGTTCGCCGCTGGCCAAGGCCAGCACCCTGAGCCTGAATATTCCGCTGCCCGAAGACACCGACATCTATATGCCGATGACGTCACGGATCATCCAGCTCACTGTACTCGACGTATTGGCCACCGGCATGACCCTGCGTCGGGGCGTGGATTTCCAGCCGCATTTGCGCAAGATCAAGGAAAGCCTCAACGCCAGCCGGTATCCGATTGATGATGAGTTGATTTGAAGCCCCGCCACAGGGGACTGATTTATTTTTCACGCTCTTTGAAAAATCAATCTGTCCCCGACTTAACAACAAAACGGGGACAGATTAATTTTCGGTGAAGCTCTGAAAATAAATCAGTCCCCTCAATGCAACAAATGCGCCTGCAGACTCAGATGCGCCTGTTCTCCGGGCGCCAGGCTCAGGCAATTCGAGCCACCTGACGCGGCTTCGACACAGATGAAACCCATGGCTTCGTTACCGGCCACGCCCATCAACGGACGACTGCCCGGATGCCAGACCACCGTGTTGGTGCTGTCGCTGGTATCGATGCACAAGCTGCGCTGCCACGCCTCGTCTTGAAGCTGCAGCTGACCAACATGGTTGAACACCCGCTGACAGCCACCCTCGACCCGTAACTCACCTTCTTGCTGACAAGCCTGGCGATTGAGCTGGTCGTAACCTTTGGCGCCATCCAGTCCGTCCAGAGCCACGTCCGCGACATCGCTGATGCGCCAGTAAGCATGCAGCGCATGACTGAAGTGGCAGGGTTCGCTGTCTTCATGCTGGGTGCTCAAGCGCAGCTCCATGCCCTGCCCCAGTTGCGCGTGTAGATCGACCTGCCAATCCCACAGCTTCAGGCGCCAGTGCAAACTGACGCCCTGTTCATCTTCACGGCTGTCGATCAGTTTCCAGTCGAGCAAACGCGCCCAACCGTGGGACGGCCAGACGCCTTCGCTGGGATGACGGCCATACCACGGCCAGCACACCGGCACGCCACCGCGAATCGCGCCGACTTGCGGCCATTGCGCGGCACACCATAACCACGGATGTTGCCCACGCGGCTGGAAGTGCAGCAACTGACCACCCTGACGACTGAACACCGCTTGGCATTGCGGGTGATCTATCAGCAGCACATCCCGCTGCTGGAAGCGTTCCCACTCAAAGGTCGGCCGGGGCCGTGACGACATGAAAAATCGCTGTAGTGGATGTTCAAGCGTGTCGCTGATCATCGTCGCCGTCCTGATATCGCTTGAAATAAAGGCGAATCATCGTCTCTTAAAAACGAAGCACACAGAAAAAAGAACAAAAAAACGGGCAGCCAAGGCTGCCCGCAAAGCACACACGACCCTTGATTTGTAAAAGCGCTCAAGTCCCTTTGTTAAACGCTTCTTAGAACTTGGACTGCACTTTCAAGCCAGCAACGAGTGCGTTGTCAACCTGATCAACACCGCCTGGGCTCTTAACGTATTGCAAGTTAGAACACCGTCTGAATTTTCAGGCCGGCCACCAGAGCGTTGTCTACTTGGTCCACGCCACCGGGGTGGGTGATGTATTGCAGGTTAGGACGTACGGTCAGCCAGTTGGTAACGTGGAAGCCGTAGTTGATTTCGTAGTTGTACTCGGTGTCGCGCAGCGGTGTGAACGCCGGATTGTCGTAGTCGGTGACACCATTGCTGGCGTTGAGCAACTCGGCGTTTTTCTTCACGTCATCGTTGACATGGATACGGGCAAAACCGATTCCCATGTCATCCTTCGGACGCATATCGAACGGGCCTTTGTACACAAACATCAGCGACTGATAGTTGTCGACGATGTTGGTGGCCTTGTCGTGGAACGTTACGTTGGCCGCGACGTGCAGACCGCGGGAGGCGTCGCCGTTATGGGTGGTAAGTTGCTGTTGCACCACGCCCCAGTAGCCGTGCTTGCTGCTGTGAACGCGGTAGCTGTTACCGGTGGTCGCTGCGTTATTGCCGTTATCGTCCTCGAGAACGTCATTGGCGTTGGCCGAGCTCTTGTAGTAACCCACACGGTATTCGCCTGGAAGACCGTTGGGGTGCGGCGACCAGACCAGTTCGACCGGTATCAGGGCACCCTTGGTCCCACTGCCGCTGAGCTTGAAGCCGTTGCCGTGCTCCAGTTGCGATGGGTTCTGGTCGTACACACCGATTTGCGTATACAACTCAGGCGTGATGTTGTACTTCACGCGCAAAGCTGCCTGCATGACCGGCCAGTTGTACCAGATGTTCGTCGCCCAGTTACCCGCTTGGGAGCCGCAGAACGCCAGGTTCTGGAATTCGCAGGGGAAGGTGTTGAAGTCTTCGCCTTCGCCGAAGTAACCGGCTTTAACGTCCAGCTTGTTGTCGAGGAACTGATGCTGAACCCACAATTGGGTCAGACGCACCATGTGGCCACGGCCGTAAACTTCTTGGGAAGAACTCAAGGTGCCTGCACGCGGGTCGCCGACACGGTCATTGGAGATGTTTTGACCATTACGATTGGTGAGCTGGATCTTGGCCTGGGTGTTATCCCAGCCCACCAGCTTTTGCAGGTCAAGCGCCGCGCCCAGACCAAACTGGTCGGAGTAACGCGCAGTCTTGTCGTGGTTGTAGCCACCACTCAGGTTGCCGCCTACTTCACCGACATAGTCCGCCTTAATGTCGATACCCATCTCGATCAGCTTGGTCCGCTCGCCACCCCAGTCGCCGGTCATCCATTTGGAATCGGCGCTAAAAGCGTCGTCTGCCATCGCATTGGCAGAAAGAACCAGCGCTGCAACCGCCGACACTTGGCAGAGCAAACGGGTGTTGTTGTGTTGCTTTTTCATCCCTAGATCCTCGTTTTATTGTTATTAGCTTTCGTACTTGGTCTTCATTCTTTACATCGTGTCGCTGGCTGACCGCCCGCTCAGGCAGGGTCGATCAACCAACAGTGCTCGGCGTAGCGTTTACAGGCTGCGATTGATCTGCGTGACCTTGCCCACACGCTCGGCAGGCTGCGACTTCCCCAGAACCCCCAGCCGCTCGCCGCTCTTGGCGTCGAACAGCAGCACCTTGGCGGGATCGAACTGCAAGTTCAGGGTTTCGCCCACCTGCGGCGCGACATCCGGCGCCAGGCGGCAGCAGACCTTGCTTTCGTTGAGCGTGACGAACACCAGCGTGTCCGGTCCGGTCGGCTCGGTCACCTGAACCTCGGCACGAATGGTCGGCAATCCATTGGGTTCGATGGGGGCCAGAACGATCTGTTCAGGACGCATGCCGAGAATCACTTCACGGTCTTCCAGGCCGGCATCGAGCATGCCCAACGGCAGCTCGCAACGCGCCTGACCGCTGTCCAGCAGGGCCACCAGACGCCCGTCCTTGCGTTGCAGACGCAGGGGGATGAAGTTCATCGGCGGCGAACCGATGAAGCTGGCAACGAACAGGTTGGCTGGATCGTTGTAGATCTGCTTTGGCGTGCCGAACTGCTGAATGATCCCGTCCTTCATCACGGCCACTTTGTCGCCCAGGGTCATGGCTTCGATCTGGTCGTGGGTCACGTAAACGGTGGTGGTCTTCAGCCGCTGATGCATCAGCTTCATTTCAGTGCGCATCTCGACGCGCAGCTTGGCGTCGAGGTTGGAAAGCGGCTCGTCGAACAGGTAGATTTTCGGCCGCCGTGCCAGTGCCCGGCCCATGGCCACCCGCTGTTGTTGACCACCGGAAAGCTGGCCGGGTTTGCGGCTGAGCAGGTGTTCGATCTGCAACAGCTTGGCGACCCGCGCGACTTCTTCTTCGATGGCCGCCGGGGCCATCTTGCGGATTTTCAAACCGAAGGAGATGTTCTCGCGCACGCTCATGGTCGGGTACAAGGCGTAGGACTGAAACACCATGGCAATGTCGCGATCCTTGGGGCTCATGCCGCTGATGTCAGCGTCGTCGATCAGGATCGAGCCGCCGCTGATGCTTTCCAGCCCGGCGATGCAGTTCATCAAGGTCGATTTACCGCAGCCTGAAGGGCCGACCAGAATCAAAAACTCACCGTCATTGATCTTCAGTTCGATGTTTTTCAAGGTGTCCGGCAAACCGCTGCCGTAGGTCTTGTTGACGTTGCGCAATTCGAGAGTTGCCATGTGATTACCCCTTGACCGCGCCAGCCGTCAGGCCACGCAGGAAATACTTACCAGCCAGCACATAGACCAGCAGTGTCGGCAGCCCGGCGATCATCGCCGCCGCCATATCAACGTTGTATTCCTTGGCACCGGTGCTGGTGTTGACCAGGTTGTTCAGTGCCACGGTGATGGGCTGCGAGTCGCCGCTGGAGAACACCACACCGAACAGGAAGTCGTTCCAGATCTGAGTGAACTGCCAGATCAGGCAGACCATGATGATCGGCGTCGACATCGGCAGAATGATCCGACCGAAGATGGTGAAAAATCCGGCACCGTCCAACCGCGCGGCCTTGACCAGCGCATCCGGAATGCTCACGTAGTAGTTGCGGAAGAACAGCGTGGTGAACGCCAGACCGTAGACCACATGCACGAACACCAGGCCGGTGGTGGTAGCGGCCAGACCCATCTTGCCGACCGTGAACGACGCTGGCAGCAGCACTGTCTGGAACGGCAGGAAGCAGCCGAACAGCAACAAACCGAAGAACAACTGCGAACCACGGAAGCGCCACATCGACAACACATAGCCGTTGATCGCGCCAATGGCAGTGGAGATCAGCACCGCTGGCACGGTGATTTTCACCGAGTTCCAGAAGTAACCATCGACGGTTGCCCAGGCCTTGATCCAGCCGATGCCAGAGACCACTTTCGGCCAGCTCAACAGGTTACCGTTGCTGATGTCTTCCGGGGTTTTGAAGCTGGTCAGCAGCATCACGATCAGCGGCACCAGATACACCGCAGCTGCCAGCAGCAACACGGCGTAGATCACGACCCGACTGAAGCTGATGGAAGGTTTACCCACCTGATTATTCATGGCGCTTGGTCCTCAGCTCGGAGTACAGATACGGGACGAGGATGGCGAGAATCGCGCCGAGCATCAGGATCGCACTGGCCGAACCCATGCCCATCTGGCCGCGGCTGAAAGTGAACGAATACATGAACATCGCTGGCAGGTCCGAGGAGTAGCCGGGGCCACCCGCCGTCATCGCCGCCACCAGGTCGAAACTCTTGATGGCGATGTGCGCAAGGATCATCACCGCGCTGAAAAACACGGGACGCAGGCTTGGCAACACCACGCGCAGGTAAATGGTCGGTAGGCTTGCACCGTCGATCTGCGCAGCGCGGATGATCGACTGGTCGACACCTCGCAGGCCGGCGAGAAACAGCGCCATGACGAAGCCGGACGACTGCCAGACCGCAGCAATGACCAGGCAGTAAACAACCCGATTCGGATCGATCAGCCAGTCCAGGCTAAAGCCCTCCCAGCCCCAGTCACGCAGCATTTTGTCCAGGCCCAGGCCTGGGTTGAGCAGCCATTTCCAGGCCGTGCCGGTGACGATCATCGACAACGCCATCGGGTACAGATAAATGGTACGGATAACACCTTCGCGACGGATGCGTTGATCCAGCAGCACCGCCAGGACAACACCTACCACCAGGCTGATACCGATGAACATGCCACCGAACACCGCCAGATTCTTGCTCGCCACCCACCATCGGTCGTTATCGAGCAGACGCGCGTATTGCTGCAGGCCCGCCCATTGGTAACTGGGCATAAAGCTTGAGTTGGTGAACGAAAGAACGAACGTCCAAAGGATGTAGCCATAAAAGCCGACCAGCACGATCAACATACTTGGCGCCAGCACCAACTTGGGTAACCAGCGTTGCAGCGCATCGAATGGCGAGGCTTTGCTAAACACAGCGACAGAGCTCATCGGAAAAATCCAGTTCGAGGACAAGGAATCCAGACCGAACGAGAGCGTGAAACCAACTATGGTTTCAGCAGCACGAACTACGGCTGGGGTGTACCGCTGGCGTACCAGCGGTCATTCAAATGAACGTTACTGAGCCGACTTGATCGCCGAGAACATTTGCTTGCCGGCCTTGGCCGGGTCAGCTTTCTTGTCGCTCATAAAGTTGGTCACAACATCGAAGATTGCGCCTTGCACAGCGAGCGAGGTCGCCATGTTGTGCGCCATGCTTGGCTCAAGCTTGCCGTTCTTGTCGGCTTCCGCGAAGTCCTTCGCCGAGTCCTGAGCACAGCTGTCGAACTTGGTCATATCCAGGTCGCTACGAACCGGGATGGAGCCTTTGTTCTGGTTGAAGACATACTGGAACTGAGGCTCGAGGATGATCTTGGCGACGTCATTCTGAGCAGCGAGGTTACCCGGCGTGTTGTTCTTGGCAGACAATTTGAACATCGCCAGGGAGTCGATGTTGTAGGTGAAGCTGCCTTGAGTGCCTGGGAACGGAACGCATTGGTAGTCCTTGCCGGCAACCTTGCCTGCAGCGGTCCACTCGCTCTTCGCCCAGTCGCCCATGATTTGCATGCCGGCTTTGCCATTGATGACCTTGGCAGCTTCCAGGTTCCAGTCCTGGCCAGTGCCGTCCGGGTCCATGTAGCCTTGCAGTTTCTTCAGCGCGGTGAACACTTCGACCATTTTGGCGCCGGTCAGGGTCTTTTCATCCAGATCGATGAAGGCTTTCTTGTAGCCGTCGGTCCCCATGATGCTCAGCACCAGATCTTCAAAAACGGTACTGTCCTGCCACGGTTGACCACCATGGGCCAGAGGAATGAAGCCGGCGGCTTTGAGTTTGTCACCCGCAGCGTAGAATTCTTCGAGGGTGGTTGGCGCTTTGACGATACCGGCTTTCTTGAAGACTTCCGGATTGATCCACAGCCAGTTGACGCGGTGGATGTTCACCGGCACAGCCACGTAGTGACCGTCGTACTTCATGGTGTCGGCGACTTTTTTGGACAGCAGTTTGTCCCAGTTGTTGGCCTTCGCCACATCGTCGACGTTGGTCAGCAGACCCAGAGCGCCCCACTCTTGCAGGTCGGGACCTTTGATCTGTGCAGCAGAAGGCGGGTTGCCGGACACGGCGCGGGTTTTCAATACGGTCATTGCAGCGGCACCGCCGCCACCGGCGACAGCGCTGTCTTGCCAGGTGTAGCCGTCTTTCTCGACCAACTGTTTCAGAACGCCGATGGCTTTTGCTTCACCGCCGGACGTCCACCAGTGCACTACTTCCACAGTACCTTTTGGACCGGCAGGCGCATCGGCAGCAAGAACGCTCAGAGGGAACAACGAGGCGAGAGAAATGACGGCGGCGAGGCGGGAGATTGAATTCATCTGATTACCTTTTCTTGTTGTTATGCATGAGCAAGTCTGGTGCTTGCGCTGCATAGGATTCTAGCCAAAGCTTTTTGCCGTCACGGTAACGAAGGGACGCGCAAAGGTCACAGCTTGGTTACATTGAGGAAACAGTGCTTCAGCGCACTGTCAGTCGCTGGTTCGCGGCAGGCGCAAGGTCACGCGCAGCCCGCCCTCGCGCAGGTTCTGCAGGCTCACTTCGCCGCCATGGCTGTGGGCGATATTGCGCGCAATTCCCAGGCCCAGACCGTAGCCCTGCTGTTGCTTGCCGGCCAGGCGGAAATGCGGCTCGAACACCTGTTCCAGACGCTGCTCGGGCACGCCGGGGCCTTCGTCATCAACATGCAGCACGAACGCCTGAGCGTCGTCATCGATATGCAGATGGGCGTTCTGCCCATACTTGAGGGCGTTGTCGATCAGGTTGCCCATGCAGCGCTTGAGCGCCAGCGGCTTGCCCGGATACAGCGCAGCAGCCTGCCCCTGCTGAGTGACGCGGCCATTGCCGGCCGGTGACAGGTAGGGCTCGACCAGGCAATGCAGCACATGATTGAGGTCCACCGGCTCAATGTTTTCGTGGATGTCGGTGTCTTTCACGCATTGCAGCGCGCCTTTGACCAGCAACTCCAACTCATCGAGGTCGCGACTGAACTTGGCTTGCACCGCTTCATCTTCCAGCAGCTCGACGCGCAACCGCAGGCGAGTGATGGGCGTGCGCAAATCGTGGGAAATCGCGCTGAACAGTTGGCTGCGTTCGGTGAGGTAGCGACTGATGCGCTCACGCATGGCGTTGAAGGCGCGGCTGACCTCGACCACTTCGCTGCCACCGCCTTCGACCACGGGTTCGACCACCGTACCCAGTGACATTTCCCGCGCCGCGCGAGCCAGACGCTTGAGTGGCCGGCTCTGCCAATGCACCAGAAGGCCAATGAACAACAGCAGAAAACCGCTGGTCAGCACGATAAACCACACTTGCTGCGCCGGCAGATTCTCTTCTTCGAGGGTGGTGTAGGGTTCGGGCAGCAGCGAGGCGATATATAGCCATTCGCCGGGCGCCAGTTCGATTTGCGTCACCAGCACCGGCGGATTGATCGGCTCAAGGCTCAAGGCGTAGTGCGCCCAGGAGCGAGGCAGTTCATCGAGCTTGATGCCGCTGTTAAAAATCCGCAGCTCTTCGGGGCTGACAAAATTGACCAGAATATTGGGTTGGCTGCCCACATTCTGGCGCAACACTTCGTCGACAGCGGTCAGTACCGCCTGCTTGCGCGGCGTCTCGGGCAACACCTGCATTTCCAGTGGCTTGTCATTCAGCGACACCACGAAGCGGGTACCGCCCATGCTGCGCAACTGGTCAAGCACCAGTGGGCGATACGCCACTGGCAGCGAGCGGAAGTAACTGACGCTGGCGGCCATGGAGTGCGCGAGACTGCGGGCGCTGGTGACCAGACCTTCCATTTGCGTAGCGTGCAATTGCGACAGCCAGATCACGCTGGACAACGCCTGCGCCAACAGCACCACCAGCAGTGTCAGCAATAACATGCGGCCCAACAACGAGCGCGGCACCGGCAGGCGCCAGGTTCTTTCAGTAGCCATTGCTGGTCTGAGACGTGACATTCGCCGCCAACAGATAACCACTGCCTCGCACAGTACGGATCAGGCGCGGCGCCTTGCCCGTATCACGCAGACGTTGACGCAGACGGCTAACGGCCATGTCGACGATACGTTCCAGAGGCATCAGCTCACGGCCTCGGGTGGCGTTGCCGATGGTGTCGCGATCGAGAATTTGCTGTGGGTGATCAAGAAACAATTTGAGCAAGGCGAAGTCGGCGCCGGAGAGGATCACCTCCTCGCCATCGCGATGGAAGAGCCGGTGACTGACCATATCCAGACGCCACTCATCGAAAACCAGCACTTCACCGTTCACCCGCTCCTGACCAAATTGCGCACGCCGCAACAGGGCCTTGATTCGTGCCTGCAACTCACGGGGGCTGAAGGGTTTGCCAAGATAATCATCGGCGCCCAGCTCCAGGCCGATCACTCGATCAGCCTCGTCGGAACTGGCGGTGAGCATGATGATCGGCACTTGAGACTGACGCGGATGCTGGCGCACCCAACGACACAGGCTGAAGCCATCTTCGTCGGGCAGCATGACATCGAGGATGACCAGATCGCTGGGCTCGTCATTGAGCGCCTGGCGAAAACCGGCACCATCGCCCACCGTACGCACCACAAAGCCGCAACGACTCAGGTAGGTTTGCAGCAATTCACGAATTTCCTGGTCATCATCGACCAACAAAATCGACTTACTGACTGAGCTCACATCCGCCGTCCTTGTTCTGAATGAAACATGCTTCTCATGATCGAGGTCGCGCAGGGTACACGGTCAGCCGAATGCCTGCTGCAACGCCACCCCGGCGCCCATCAATCCCGGGTACTCCGCCGTAACCAGCCACACCGGTATGCCCTTGAAATAATCCTTCATCAAGCCCTTTTCGGCAAAGGCCCGGGCAAAACCGCTGGCCATGAAAAAGTCGCTGAAACGCGGCACGACACCACCACAAATGTAGACGCCTCCACGCCCCCCGACGGTCAGCACGTTATTGCCTGCTACACGTCCGAGCCAGCAGCAAAATTGCTCGAGCACTGCTGCCGCCACCGGATCGCCCGCCACCGCCGCCGACGTAATGGCCGCCGGTGATTTTAGCGCAGGCTCGATGTTGTCCAGTGCGCAGATAGTCTGGTACAGCAGCAGCAAACCGGCGCCACTGAGGATGGTTTCAGCACTGACGTGCTCGTGCTCGATCATCAGTCGCGCCCAGATCTGCGCTTCCCGCGCCGTGCCAAGCGGCAAATCGACGTGCCCGCCCTCACCCGGCAAGGCCCGCCAATGGTTATCGGCGAGGCCTATCAACGTGCCCACGCCCAGCCCGGTACCCGGCCCGATCACCACCCGAGCGCACTCCTTATCGGGAATGCCGTGGCACACCGTGAGGTATTCATCGTCACGCAGACGGGTCATGCCCAACGCCATCGCCGTGAAGTCATTGACCAACAGCAGGTTATCCAGCTTCAGATGCGCACAGAACTCGGAGCGGTTGATGCGCCAGTGGCTGTTGGTAAAGTGAAATTCATCGCCGCCCACCGGCCCGGCAACTGCCAGGCAGACCGAGCCGACTTCGCCCGGGTGCAGGTCGAGGTCTTCGAGATAGACCTCGAGGGCTTTTTCCGGGCTGGCGTAATCGATGGTCGGGAAGACCCGGACTGAATGCAATTGATCGTCTTCCCAGATGGCAAAACGCGCATTGGTACCGCCAATATCACCGACCAAAGCCAATTTCACTTAAGCGTCTCCAGACCTGAGGTAAAGGCGCTGGCGCCCTGCTCTGCCGAGCTGAAAGCCATGCGCATGAAGCCAAACAGCTCGCGTCCGCAACCGACACCGTTGTCGAGCAGACCGACCGCTGGCTCTCTGGACGCCAATTCTGCCGGTTCGACCAGAACTTGCAATGTACCCTTAACGCCGTCGACGCGAATGATGTCTCCATCACGAATCAGCGCCAAAGCGCCACCGTCGAACGCTTCGGGGCAGACATGAATCGCTGCCGGGATCTTGCCGGACGCGCCGGACATCCGTCCATCGGTGACCAGTGCGACTTTGAACCCGCGATCCTGCAGCACGCCGAGGAACGGCGTCATTTTGTGCAATTCGGGCATGCCGTTGGAGCGCGGCCCCTGGAAGCGCATCACCGCCACCATGTCGTGTTCCAGCTCGCCAGCCTTGAACGCGTCAGCCAGCTCTTGTTGATCCTGGAACACCCGCGCCGGAGCCTGCACGATCTGATGTTCATGCGCGACAGCGGAGACCTTCATCACGCCCCGGCCGAGGTTGCCTTCCATCACGCGCAAACCGCCTTCGGGCGAGAATGGCCGCGCAACGGGGCGCAGGATGTCTTGATCCAGGCTTTCGATCGGGCCTTCGCGCCAGACCAGTTTGCCGTCTTCGAGGAACGGCTCGCGGGTGTAACGGCTCAGGCCGAAACCGGCGACGGTGTTGACGTTTTCGTGCAACAGCCCGGCTTCAAGCAATTCACGAATCAGGAACGACATACCGCCGGCCGCCTGGAAGTGGTTGATGTCGGCCTTGCCGTTCGGATAGACGTGGGTCAGGGTCGGTACCACGTCGGACAGATCAGCCATGTCCTGCCAGGTCAGCTGAATGCCAGCAGCCATGGCAATCGCCGGCATGTGCAGGGTGTGGTTGGTCGAACCGCCCGTGGCGTGCAGGGCGACGATCGAGTTGACCAGCGAGCGCTCATCGACGATTTCGCCCAGCGGCATGAATTGCCCACTCTGCTTGGTCAAACGCGTGACCTGGTGCGCCGCTTCGCGAGTCAGGGCATCGCGCAGCGGGGTGTACGGGTTGACGAACGAAGCACCCGGCAAATGCAGGCCCATCACTTCCATCAGCAACTGGTTGGTGTTGGCGGTACCGTAAAACGTGCAGGTGCCAGGGCTGTGGTAAGACTTCATCTCCGTTTCCAGCAGCTCTTCGCGGCTGGCCTTGCCTTCGGCGTAGCGCTGACGGACGTCGGCTTTTTCCTTGTTGGAGATCCCCGACGGCATCGGCCCACCCGGGACGAACAATGTCGGCAGGTGACCAAAACGCAAGGCGCCCATCAGCAGGCCCGGTACGATCTTGTCGCAGATTCCCAGGCACAAGGTCGCGTCGAACATGTTGTGCGACAGCGCGATGGCAGTGGACATGGCGATCACTTCACGGCTGGCGATGCCCAGCTCCATGCCCGGCTCGCCTTGGGTCACACCATCACACATCGCCGGTACACCACCGGCAAACTGGCCGACCGAGCCGATATCGCGCAGGGCCTGCTTGAGCTGTTCCGGGTAATGCTCGTACGGCTGATGCGCCGACAACATGTCGTTATATGACGAAACAATGGCCACGTTGGCCGCATTCATCATCTTCAGGCTTTGCTTGTCTTCGGTACCGCAGCCGGCCACGCCATGGGCGAAGTTGGCGCATTGCAGCTTGCCGCGCATCGGGCCATCACTGGCAGCGCCGTGAATCATTTGCAGATAGCGCTCGCGTGTCGCACGACTACGGGCGATCAGTCGCTCAGTTACCTCAAGAACGCGGGGATGCATGTGATGAACTCCAGGTTAGCGGATAGGTGACCCGTTCAGATTATTCCAATTATCGACGGTCCGGCCTAGGCTGAGCAAAGGCTGAATTTTGAACAACTGGACTGGGCTTACGGGCTACTCGTTGTAGATAAAACAAAATATTGCCATTAAAAAGGCTTGTTTTCTATTTTTATGCGAATAATCTTGTAATTCCAACAACAAATTCAAAAGAGGACGGCTGTATGACCCTTCGTATCGCAATCAATGGTTTTGGCCGCATCGGCCGCAATGTCCTACGAGCACTCTATACCCAAGGCTACCGACAGGACCTGCAGGTCGTCGCCATCAACGATCTGGGCGACAGCGCGATCAATGCGCATCTGCTGCAATTCGATACCGTTCACGGCCCCTTCGGCGGCACCGTCGAGTTTGACAGCGAAAGCCTGACGGTCAATGGCGACCGGATTGCAGTCAGCGCGATTCGCAACCCGGCCGAACTGCCGTGGAAAGCGGAAAACATCGATGTGGTGTTCGAATGCACCGGCCTGTTCACCGACCGCAACAAAGCGGTGGCGCACATTACCGCCGGCGCGCGCAAAGTGATTATCTCGGCCCCGGCCAAGGGCGCGGACGCCACCGTCGTCTACGGCGTCAACCATGACGTGTTGCGTCAATCGCACCAGATCATTTCCAACGCCTCCTGCACCACCAACTGCCTGGCGCCGATTGCGCAGGTGCTGAACCGTGAATTGGGCATTGAAAGCGGTTTGATGACCACCATTCACGCCTACACCAACGACCAGAACCTGACCGACGTCTACCATACCGACCCATACCGCGCGCGTTCGGCCACCCATAACATGATCCCGAGCAAGACCGGCGCGGCTGAAGCGGTTGGCCTGGTGCTGCCGGAACTGGCGGGCAAACTCACCGGCATGTCGGTACGGGTGCCGGTGATCAACGTGTCACTGGTGGACCTGACCGTGCAGCTCAAGCGCGAAACCACCGCCGATGAGGTCAACGCGATCTTCAAGGAAGCCAGCCGCCACTCGAAAATCCTCGGCTACAACACCCTGCCGCTGGTTTCCCACGACTTCAACCACAACCCGCTGTCGTCAATTTTCGATGCCAACCACACCAAAGTCAGCGGCAAGCTGCTCAAAGTGCTGGCTTGGTATGACAACGAATGGGCGTTCTCCAACCGCATGCTGGATAACTGCCTGGCGCTGCATAACGCCCGGTAACACAGCGCCCGGCCCTCGTTCATAAACGGTCACAGATAAGTGCTTGATCAGTTTTGCGGATGATAATCATTATTGTCCTTTGCATTTCTGGTCGGGTACTCTCGTGAGTCAATCACGCTTCAACGAAGTCTTTCTCGCCCAGCGGGTGGTTCTGCTGCGCACCTTGCACCGGATGGTGAGCAACCACTGTACCGCTGAGGATTTGTTGCAGGACACCTACCTGCGCGTTACTCGAGCCTTGAGCGAACGGCCGATCGATCATCTGGAACCCTTCGTCTACCAGACCGCACGTAATCTGGCGCTGGACCATTTGCGCGCGCAACGGATTCAGGCCCGAACCCTGGTCGAGGACGTGCCGCTGGACGTGGTCCAGAAAGTCGTTGAACAGCACAGCACCGCCGAAGAGGCGACCCATGCCAAGCGCCTGCTGGAGCGTTTGGCTGCCAGCCTCAGCCAACTGAGCGCCCGGCAGCAAAAGATTTTCACCCTGAGCCGCCTGCACGGTTGCAGCTATCTGGAGATCGCCGAGCAGCTGAATATTTCCCCCAGCACGGTGCAAAAGGAACTCAAGCTGATCATGGCAATCTGTGTCGCCGTGGCAACCCGGCTGGACCATGTGTAGAGGCTCCCGGGCTGTCTTCGACGCCGCTCTGTCGCGCAGCAAACACGGTCCCTTGTAGGAGCTGACTTGTCTGCGAAAAGGGCCGAAGGACCTTCCAGCGATATCGTGTCCAGCCTATTTGCGACTGCTTCGCAGCCGATCGCAGACAAGTCAGCTCCTACAGGAGATCGGCGCCTAGCCGAAAATATCAGAAAATAAAAATATTATTTATCAATTGCTTACAGGTTATTTGAAGGAGCATGAGCAGAGATTGCCCACACTGATAACCCTGAACTGAGCAGAAGTTTTTTTTACGCGATAGCCGTTTGTCGTTCGTTTAGTTATAGCCAATGCAACTGATTTTCATTACTGATCAGTTCTCAACTATAAACCCCGCACGACAGGGAACGTTATCGATGCCGTCACCGTTCAATTCCCCCGCCACAGCCGTTAACAAAACCTTCAACAAAAGCCAGACGTTCACCCTCTCTTTGCTCACCGTCGCGGTCTTTGCGGCGGCTACGTACAGCCCCTCTGTCATCGCTGCAACAACGGGCGAGCAGCCAGCGAGCAGCATGGACAACGACAACGTCGTGCTGGAAAAACCTACCGCGGGCGTAGTGGCCTTGCAGCAGATGACGGTCAGCGCAACGCGTCAGGAACAGGCGGTGAATTCGGTACCGAGCACCGTCACCGTTCATGACCGAGCGGAACTCGACCGCCAGAACGTGAACAATATCCGCGACCTGGTGCGTTATGAGCCCGGTGTTTCGGTGGGCGGCGCAGGCCAGCGTGCCGGCACTACCGGTTACAACATCCGTGGCATCGACGGTGACCGGGTGCTGACTCAGGTCGATGGCGTCGAGGTCCCGGACGGTTTCTTCAGCGGCCCCTACGCCCAGACTCGGCGCAATTACGTCGACCCGGAAATCGTCAAGCGCGTGGAAATCCTCCGTGGCCCGGCCTCGGTGTTGTACGGCAGCAGCGCCATCGGCGGTGCGGTCAGTTACTTCACCCTGGACCCGGACGACATTATCAAGCCCGGCAAAGACGTCGGCGCCCGTTTGAAAACCGGCTACAGCTCGGCCGATGACAGCTGGCTGACCTCAGCCACGGTCGCGGGTCGCCATGAAGAGGTCGACGGCCTGCTGCACCTGAGCCAGCGCAACGGTCACGAAACCGAATCCTACGGCAGCAACAATGCTCTGGGCCTGCAACGCACCGAAGCCAACCCCGAAGACGTGCGCACCACCAACGTACTGGCCAAATTGGGCTGGAACTATGGCGAAGCTTCACGCCTGGGCCTGATCTACGAACACTACAAGGATGATCGCGACACCCAGCAGAAAAGCGCGGTGGGTGGGCCGTTTCGCAACGGCATGCCTGCCGGCATGTACCAATCGCGCAACGGTAACGACACCATTACCCGTGAGCGCTTCGGTCTTGAGCACAACTTTACCCTCGATAGCCTGCTGGCCGATCACGTCAAATGGAGCCTGAACTATCAGATCGCCAAGACCGATCAAAGTACTCGTGAGCTCAATAACGTACCGCCACGTGGCGCTCCGCCGCGCCTCGTTTGGCGAGACCGCAACAGCGCTTACAACGAAAAACAGTGGGTCTTCGACGCCCAACTGGACAAGGCCTTTGCGATTG
The DNA here is from genome assembly GCF_056680425.1 of Pseudomonas sp. ASL3. Lineage (NCBI taxonomy): Bacteria > Pseudomonadati > Pseudomonadota > Gammaproteobacteria > Pseudomonadales > Pseudomonadaceae > Pseudomonas > Pseudomonas sp. ASL3. The sequence continues at coordinate 4,356,975 of NZ_CM155281.1, forward strand.
CCGACACCGACCATGTGCTGACTTACGGCACCACCATCAAGCAGCAAAAAGTCACCGGTTTGCGCACCGGCAGTGGTGCCTGCGCAGCAGTGTTGGGCAGTTGCCGGGCGATCGGTGCGGACAGCCCGGCGGATCGCTTGAAGCCCTCCAGTGACTTCCCCAACCCAACCATCAACAGTTACGGGCTCTTTGCTCAGGACGAGATTCGCTGGAATGACTGGACCTTCCTGCCAGGCGTGCGCTACGACTACACTCGACTCGATCCGCACATCACCCAGGAATTTCTCAACACCGTCGCCTCGGATGGTAAAGGCCAGGTCAGCGACAAAAACAAGACCTGGCATCGCCTGTCGCCCAAGCTTGGCGTGACCTACGCGATCACTGACCAATACACCTGGTATGGCCAATACGCCGAGGGTTTCCGCACGCCGACCGCCAAAGCGCTGTATGGCCGTTTTGAAAACCTCCCTCAGGGCTACACCGTCGAACCCAACCCGAACCTGGAACCGGAAAAAAGCAAAAGTTACGAAACCGGCCTACGGGGCAATTTCGAATCCGGGTCCTTTGACGTCGCAGTGTTCTACAACACCTACCGCGATTTCATCAACGAGGACGCGATCAAACCGGGGGACGCTCAAACGGCGTTCGAGGCCAACAACATCAAGCACGCCACCATCAAGGGCGCCGAGGTCAAGGGCCGCTTGAACCTCGACGCCTTTGGCGCACCAGAAGGTCTGTACACCCAGGGTTCGGTGGCTTATGCCTATGGTCGCAACGACGACACCGGCAAGCCGATCAACAGTGTCAACCCGCTGACCGGCGTCTTTGGTCTGGGCTATGACCAGAACCGCTACGGCGGTTTGCTGAGCTGGACCCTGGTCAAGCGCAAGGACCGGGTCGACGACAGCAAAGCCGTGTTCAAAGCACCGGATGGCACCTCCAATCAATTCAAGTCGCCGGGCTTCGGCGTACTCGACCTGACCGGGTACTACAAAGTTACCGACGACGTGACCGTCAATGCCGGCCTGTACAACCTGACCGACAAGAAATACTGGCGTTGGGATGACGTGCGCGGTTACGACAGCACTGGTGAAGCGGGTGCCACCAGCCCGGCCAGCCTCGATCGCCTGACCCAACCGGGTCGCAACTTCGGCGTCAATGTGGTGTGGAATATCTAGGCCCGTTCGCTGCGCCGCTTATCGTGGCGCATTTTTTTGCAAGGAAGACATGATGACCACTCAACAGAATCGCCCTGCCCTGCGCTCGCAACGCCTGAACCAGATCACCCACGCACCTCACGAGCGACTCGACAAGGCGGTCAAAGCCAACGCCCCGTTCGACACCTTGGGGAGTTATGCACGCCCAAGCCCTGACTGGCCTGAATGCATCAAGCCCGGCCAGCCCTGTTAAACTTGCCGGGTTGTTAAATGGACAGACGCCTCATGACCATCGAGACCAAGACCGGCAAACCTCCAGGGTCCAGGCTTTCACGCCTGTTGTTCGGCATCCTGGCTTACGTCAGCCTGGGGATAGGCTTGATCGCTATCGTCGTGCCCGGTTTGCCCACTACGGAATTCATCCTGCTGGCCGCCTGGGCAGCGACTAAAAGCTCGCCGCGCCTGAGCGCCTGGCTGGAAAACCATCGTCTGTTCGGGCCGATCCTGAGCAATTGGCGCAATGGCCGCCTAGTCGCCCGCCGCGCCAAAATCAGCGCCACGATCAGTATGCTGCTGTGCGCCGGGGTCATGTTGACCCTGCTCGATCATGGCTGGCCGGTCTACCTCGCCCTCTTCGGCATGAGCCTGGGCAATCTGTGGATCTGGTCGCGGCCAGAGCCGGTTCCCCCGGCCGGACTATCGGATCCCGCCTGAGTGGTGTGAAGGGAAATTCGCATCTCACCGTCAGATCGTTTACCAAGGTTTTTAACGCAACGTTGACCACTCACTGTATAAGCTCGGGGAAAAACGTTCTCGGGGATCATCTGTTCCTGCGAATTGACTTCAGAAATTGCCAGAGCTCACCCCATGACCCGCACGCTGCAAAGCAGGCTCTTGTTTACCCTCGTGATGACCGTTCTGGTCGCATTGGTTGGCCTGACGTTTACCTCGGTGGTGCAACAGGTCCGCATGGGGCTGGAGTTTCGCGGCGGTTATGAAATTTATTACGTCGTCGATCCCCTGGCCGGGCACAGGCCGCTCATCCAGCAAGACTTGCAGGATACGGTGGATACGCTGCGCAAACGGGCTGACAGCCTTGGCATGCCTGAGCCAGAGATAAAAATCGAAGGACAAAATCATATACGCCTCAGGTTGGCCGGGCTGACATCCGCCGAGGAATCACGCTCCAGCCTGAGTGATCCTCAAGGGTTGCCGACGCAGCTGACCGAGAAATACACGCAAACCGTCGGCAGCGTACTCGGCCCTACCGCATTCGAACAAACCGTACTCGCCGGTCTGATCGCGATTGGCGCCGTCTTCCTGCTGCTGATCGGTCTCTACCGGACAGCGGGGCTGATCGCCTCGCTGGCGACCATCGTCTATGTGTGGGGATTGTTGATCCTGTTCAACTCCGCCCATGCCACCTTCTCACTCTCGGCGGTCGTGGCGTTCGTTCTCGGCATTGGTATTGCCGTAGACGCCAGCATCATCTGCTTCGAACGGATCCGCGAAGAGCTGAACCATACCGACGACCTTAAAGAAGCGGTGATGCGCGGCTTCGATCAGTCGCTGCTCACCATCCGCGACGCCAATCTGGTGACCGTTCTGGCAATGATCGTGCTTTTTGCCGCCAGTATCGGACCCATTCAGGGCTTTTCCCTGACGATACTGGCGAGCATCGTGGTCGGCATCACCACCCACTTCCTGCTGGTCCGACAACTGGCGCTGTGGCTGGCAGACAGCGGTTGGCTGACCTCCCGGAGGTTGATCGGCAAACCCAAGCCAACGACGGAAAAAAACGCCAGTCCCTTCGATTTCGCCGGCATCGGCAAGGTGGCTATCCTGGTGGCGCTGCTGACCATCATCAGCGGCAGCCTGTACTACCGCGCCCATGGCTTGAACATGGAGATCGACTCCACGGCAGGCACAGCGCTGGATATCGATTTGCCTCACCGTATCGGTCCACAGCATGCCTCGCAAATCTTCAGCGACGCCGGGGTCGTGCCCTCTGCCCTCGCGATAGGCGGCGTGCAGAACACTCATATTGCCGCGCGCTTCGATGAAGTCTTGCAGCCTGAGCAACTGAAGAATGTGATCAGCGCTTTCCAGGTCAAGCATCCGAAGGCTGTGTTTGAAGAAAGCGTCATCGATCCGATGATCGCTCGCGATTTCACCCGTCATGCCGTCCTGGCCATTTTGATCGCATTGGCGAGCATCACCGCGTTCATCAGCGCACGCTTCACCTGGCGTATCGCTGTGGCGACCATCGTGCCGATGATTCTCGATATTCTGTTGGTGTCAGCCATCTTCGCCCTGGGCAAACTCGAGGTGGACATCACCTACTTCGCAGCGATCCTCACGGTGATCGGCTATTCACTCAATGACAAAGTCGTGATGTTCAGCCGTATCAGTGAAAACCTGCGTTTAGAGGGACCCGACAGCCAGACGCCGCTGTCGGGACTGGTCAATCGCAGTATCGAGCAGACACTTGGACGTTCGATATATACCTTGCTGACCGTCTTGATAACCTCTGCCAGTCTGTACTTTTTCGCCTGCGCGCCGCTGCAAATGTTCTCGATTGCCCTGTTGATCGGGTTGATGTGCGGCACCTGCTCCTCACTGTTTATCTCCAGCTACCTGTGGCTGGCGCTGCAACCGGCTACCCAGCGTGCGGCAGAAGGCGACTCACGCAAGGCTTCAATCCTGCTGCTGTCATCGATCATGGTCCTCGTTGCCGTCGGCGCCACCGGCTGGGTACTCATTCCGCCAGCCACCCCCTCTGGCACCAGTCAGGATAAAAACACCAGCCTGGGCGATCTTTCCGCCTTTGCGAAAATCGCCCGCGATTCTCTGATCCTGGTCCAGAAAGGCGATATGACGGGTGCCAGGATGCGCATGGAACAGCTTGAAGACGAATGGGATCTGGCCGAGGAAAACCTGCGCAGCCTTAACACGTCCGATTGGACTATCGTGGACAAAGCGATCGACCGGGCCTTGTCACAGGTCCGCTCGAGCAGGCCGGTACCCGTAGATTGCGTTGCAGCGTTACAAGGGCTTTTGGCGCAAATTGCCCGAAAACAAGCACCCCAGGCACAAGCCCACGTTTTGACACACGGATAGATTACAACCCTCAACCGGGTTAACTATGTCAATCAGTCGAACGTTTAATAGCGCACACACACTCACACTACGCTCATAACTAACCTGAATAAAATTTGAACTTTTTTATTATGCCGCGGTACTGGAATGCCCAATGAAATAGCGCTGTGCAGGGCTTTTATCGTCATGCGACATTTTCAATCGGAAAACTCACTGGATCATTAACTGTCACGAAAAACAAGGCAGTTAGTTGATCTGGGTCATCGTTCAGCGCGGCTATCGGACCTACCTTTTCAGCATTACTTCTCCTGGATGGAGCTGCGCAATGTCTGAATCTCCCGGCAAACTTCGACTCGGCGCATTAGTCGCCCTGGTCGTGGGTTCAATGATTGGCGGGGGCATTTTCTCGCTGCCGCAGAACATGGCAGCCAGTGCTGACGCAGGGGCGATTTTAATTGGCTGGGCCATTACCGCAGTGGGCATGTTGACCCTGGCGTTCGTGTTTCAGACGCTGGCCAATCGCAAGCCCAATCTTGATGGCGGGGTCTACGCCTACGCTAAAGCAGGGTTCGGCGATTACATGGGTTTCTCGTCCGCCTGGGGTTACTGGATCAGTGCCTGGCTGGGCAACGTCGGCTACTTCGTCCTGCTGTTCAGCACCCTCGGTTATTTCTTCCCGATTTTCGGTCAGGGCAACACACCGGCCGCGATCATCGGCGCTTCGGTTTTGCTCTGGGCCGTGCATTTTCTGGTGTTGCGCGGGATCAAGGAAGCGGCGTTGATCAACCTGGTGACCACCGTCGCCAAAGTCGTGCCGCTGCTGTTGTTCGTATTGATTGCCTTCTTCGCCTTTAAGCTGAACATCTTCACCGCTGACATCTGGGGCATAGGTAACCCGGATCTGGGCAGTGTGATGAATCAGGTGCGCAACATGATGCTGGTCACCGTCTGGGTGTTCATTGGCATCGAAGGCGCGAGCATCTTCTCGGCCCGCGCCGAAAAACGTTCGGATGTGGGTAAAGCTACGATCATCGGCTTTATCACCGTGCTGCTGTTTCTGGTGCTGGTGAACGTGTTGTCGCTGGGGATCATGACCCAGCCCGAACTGGCCAAACTGCAAAACCCGTCCATGGCCGCGGTACTTGAGCACGTGGTCGGGCATTGGGGCGCGGTGCTGATCAGCGTTGGCTTGGTCATTTCCCTGCTCGGGGCGCTGCTGTCATGGGTGCTGCTGTGCGCCGAGATCATGTTCGCCGCGGCCAAAGACCACACCATGCCGGCTTTCCTAAAAAAGGAAAACGCCAATCAGGTGCCCGCCAATGCCCTGTGGCTGACCAATGCCATGGTTCAGGTGTTCCTGATCATCACCCTGTTCTCGGCCAGCACCTACCTGTCGCTGATCTACCTCGCCACCTCAATGATTCTGGTGCCGTACCTGTGGTCGGCGGCCTATGCCCTGCTGTTGGCGGTGCGCGGCGAGACCTACGAAAAAGCGCTGGCCGAGCGCAAGAAAGACCTGATCATCGGCGCCGTCTCGCTGATCTACGCACTGTGGCTGCTGTATGCCGGCGGGGTGAAATACCTGCTGCTGTCGGCCCTGCTCTACGCCCCCGGCGTGATTCTGTTCGCCAAGGCCAAACATGAGACTGGCCAACCCGTTTTCACCCACCTGGAGAAATTGATCTTTGCCGCCGTAGTCATTGGCGCGCTGGTCGCCGCCTATGGTCTCTACGACGGCTTCCTGACCCTGTAACCCCCCTGCTTAAGTCAATGGAGGAGCACTGATATGTCCACGGATAAAGTCAAACTCGGCGTCCACTCTGAAGTCGGCAAACTCCAAAAAGTCATGGTCTGCTCACCCGGCCTGGCCCATCAACGCCTGACCCCAAACAACTGTGACGAGCTGCTGTTCGATGATGTGATATGGGTCAATCAGGCCAAGCGCGACCACTTCGACTTTGTCACCAAAATGCGTGAGCGCGGTGTCGACGTGCTGGAAATGCACAACCTGCTGACCGACATCGTCGCCATTCCCGAAGCGCTGGACTGGATTCTCGAACGCAAGATTTCACCGAATACAGTCGGCATCGGCCTGGTCAATGAAGTCAGTGGCTGGCTGCGTAGCCTGGAGCCGCGCAAGATCGCCGAATTTCTGATTGGCGGTGTGTCCGCCGACGATCTGCCAAACAGTTTTGGTGGCAAGACCATCGAGATGTTCCGCGACTTTCTCGGCCATTCAAGCTTCATTCTGCCGCCGCTGCCCAATACCCAGTTCACCCGCGACACCACGTGCTGGATCTACAGCGGCGTCACGCTCAACCCCATGCACTGGCCTGCGCGTCGTCAGGAAACCCTGCTGGCGAGCGCCATCTACAAATTCCACCCGGATTTCGTCAACGCCGATTTCCAGATCTGGTACGGCGACCCGGACCAGGATCACGGCAGCGCCACCCTCGAAGGCGGTGACGTCATGCCCATCGGCAACGGTGTGGTGTTGATCGGCATGGGCGAACGTACGTCACGCCAGGCCATCGGCCAACTGGCGCAGAACCTGTTCAAGAACAAAGCGGTTGAGCGGGTGATCGTCGCCGGCCTGCCGAAATCTCGCGCCGCGATGCACCTGGACACCGTGTTCAGCTTCTGCGACCGCGACCTGGTGACGATCTTCCCGGAAGTGGTCAACCAGATTGTCGCGTTCAGCCTGCGCCCCGATGACAGCAAGCCAGGCGGCATCGACATCCGTCGCGAAGAGACCTCTTTCCTCTGCACCGTGGCCGCGGCGCTCAATCTCAAAGCCCTGCGCGTGGTTGAAACCGGCGGCAACAGCTTCGCCGCCGAACGCGAGCAATGGGATGACGGCAACAATGTGGTCGCGCTGGAACCAGGCGTGGTCATCGGCTACGACCGCAACACCTACACCAACACCCTGCTGCGCAAAGCCGGCGTCGAAGTCATCACCATCAGCGCCAGCGAACTGGGCCGCGGTCGCGGCGGCGGTCACTGCATGACCTGCCCGATCATTCGCGATCCGATCGATTACTAATCGTTTATTTAAGGGAGATTTACGATGGCTTTTAATATGCGCAACCGCAGCCTGCTGAGTTTGATGCACCACACCAACCGTGAGCTGCACTACCTGCTCGATCTGTCCCGCGACCTCAAGCGCGCCAAGTACACCGGTACCGAGCAGCAGCACCTCAAAGGCAAGAACATCGCACTGATCTTCGAAAAAACCTCGACCCGCACCCGCTGCGCCTTCGAAGTCGCGGCCCATGACCAAGGCGCCCACGTCACCTACATCGACCCGGTGTCGTCGCAGATCGGCCACAAAGAGAGCATGAAAGACACCGCTCGCGTGCTCGGCCGGATGTTCGATGCCATCGAGTACCGTGGTTTTGAACAGGAAATCGTCGAGGAGCTGGCCAAATTCGCTGGCGTGCCGGTGTTCAACGGCCTGACCGCCGAATTCCACCCGACGCAAATGATTGCCGACACCCTGACCATGCGCGAACACAGCGACAAGCCGCTGCATGACATCAGCTACGCCTATCTCGGCGATGCGCGCTACAACATGGGCAATTCGCTGCTGATGATCGGTGCCAAACTGGGCATGGACGTACGCATCGGCGCCCCCAAGGCACTCTGGCCTCATCCTGACTTCATTGCCCAGTGCAAAGCCTTCGCCGAGGAAAGCGGCGCGCGCATCACAATCACCGAAGATCCCAGGGAAGCGGTCAAGGGCGTGGATTTCATTCACACCGACATCTGGGTTTCCATGGGCGAACCGGTGGAAGCCTGGGACGAGCGCATCGAGCAACTGCTGGCGTATCAGGTCAACGCCAAGATGATGAAAGCATCAGGCAATCCCCGGGTGAAATTCATGCACTGCCTGCCGGCGTTCCACAACAGCGAGACCAAGGTCGGTAAAGACATCGCCAGCCGTTATCCGCATCTGGCCAACGGGGTTGAAGTCACCGAAGAGGTCTTCGAGTCACCGGCCAACATTGCCTTCGAGCAGGCGGAAAACCGCATGCACACGATCAAGGCGATTCTGGTGTCGGCGTTGGCCGGTTGATACGCCGCAAAACTTGTAGGAGCTGCCGCAGGCTGCGATCGACCGGGCTGGCGCTCCAGCGCGAAGCGGTCGTGTTATTGAAATCGCGAAGGTCGTGCCGACCTTATCGCAGCCTTCGGCAGCTCCTACACGGTTTTGCGCTACTCCCTCATAAAGGAAAAACACCATGCGTATCGTCGTTGCACTGGGCGGTAACGCCCTGCTCCGCCGTGGCGAGCCGATGACTGCGGACAATCAACGGCTGAATATCCGCATCGCCGCCGAACAAATCGCCAACATTGTCCCCGGTAACGAACTGGTGGTGGCCCATGGCAATGGTCCGCAAGTGGGTCTGTTGTCTTTGCAGGCAGCGGCCTATACGTCGGTCTCCCCTTACCCGCTGGACGTGTTGGGCGCCGAAACCGAAGGCATGATCGGCTACATGATCGAACAGGAGTTGGGCAATATACTGCCGATCGAAGTGCCCTTCGCCACCCTGCTGACACAAGTCGAAGTGGACGGCAAAGACCCGGCCTTTCAGCGCCCGAGCAAGCCCATCGGCCCGGTCTATTCAAAGCAGGATGCTGAGCGCCTGGCCGAGGAAAAAAGCTGGACCATCGCCCCGGATGGCGACAAATATCGACGCGTGGTGGCCAGTCCGAGACCCCAGCGCATCTTCGAGATCCGCCCGATCAAGTGGCTGCTGGAGAAAGGCTGCATCGTGATCTGCGCCGGTGGCGGCGGCATCCCGACGATGTATGGTGAGGACGGCAAGCTGCAGGGCGTGGAAGCGGTGATCGACAAAGACCTGTGCTCGGCCTTGCTCGCGGAGCAGCTGGAGAGTGATTTGCTGGTGATCGCCACCGACGTCGATGCCGCCTTTATCGACTGGGGCAAGCCTACGCAGAAAGCCATCGCCCACGCCCACCCCGATGAAATGGAAAAACTGGGCTTTGCCGCCGGCTCCATGGGGCCTAAAGTGCAGGCAGCCTGCGAGTTCGCACGCAACACCGGCAAAGTAGCGGTAATCGGCTCACTGGCGGATATCGAAGACATCGTCAACGGTAACGCCGGGACCCGGATCAGCAGCGCCACCCACGGCATTACCTACCGCTGAGCGCTACCCACCAGTGAACCCGGGGTAGACCGCAAGGTCTACCCCTCACTTATGTCCCGTAAAGGAGCAACGCACGTGTTCGAGCCTGGTCATTTGCATATCACTCGCGCTCCGATGCAGCCCCACGATTTTGGCTACGACATCCACATCCACTACGAAGTGCGACAGGACCCCAAGGAAGGTGCTTCGATGCATTTCGTCATGGAGGGCGAGATCAAAGGCAACGCGTTCAAGGACGAGTTTGAATTGCCCAAGGATATGGCCTTCAATTTTGCCAGCGAAGCGTTCCACATCGCCGTCAAGCATGGTATGCCGAAGGGCGCAGACCTGCGCACGATGCACGGTCAATACGATGCGATGTTCGAAGACATCCGCGAGAAGCTCAACATCAAGTCAGGCGACCCGGTGAAGCCCGAGCATTTGGAGTGACCGCTTCGCAGGCAAGCCTGCTCCCACACAGGCTGTGTGAAAACCTCCGCGACCGATTAACTGATTAAAAACTGACCTGAAAATCGCGTTCCTACGTGAAATTCAGGTCTGTCCAACAGCCGATCTATTTCAGAATTGACGTACGAACATGCAGTTCAGTTTTCTGTTGGGGTTTTCACACAGCCTGCACAGGATTAGCGTCGCCCACAGAATCTGTGGGAGCAGGCTTGCAACTACGCGTCCCGCTGCGAATGATCCAGCGCAGAGTGCCTGACGCGCCACCCATCAATTTGCTGGCATACTTGCCGCCCCTGCTGTCCAGAACCTTATTCGCCCCATGCGTATCCATGTCTGCTTTATCGACCGCGTTGGTATCACCCAGGAAGTACTGGCCATTCTGGGTGGACGGAATCTGAATCTGGACGCGGTGGAGATGGTACCACCCAACGTTTACATCGATGCCCCGACCCTCAGCCCAGAGGTGCTCGAAGAGTTGAAGGATGCGTTGTTCCGGGTGCGTGGTGTCGAAGCGATTACCGTGGTGGACATCCTTCCCGGCCAGCGTCGCCACCTGCAACTGGATGCCCTGCTCGCCGCCATGGCCGACCCGGTGCTGGCACTGGACAGCGCCGGCCATGTGCTGCTGGCCAACCCGGCGCTGATTGCGCTGTGCGGACGCGAACCTGCCGGTGAATCCGTCGCCGAATTGTTCGCTGACCCCAGCCTGCAAACCGCGCTGTTGGAAAACGGCTTTCGCCTGCCCTTGCGCGAAGTCACGCTCAATGGCGAGGCGTTGCTGCTTGATGCCACGCCAATAACCGATGCCGGCGCGCTGCTGACGTTGTATCTACCCAGCCGGATCGGCGAGCGTCTGGCCGCGCTGCACCATGATCACACGGATGGTTTCGACTCACTGCTGGGCGAATCGCCACCGATCCGTACGCTCAAGACCCGCGCGCAGCGAGTGGCAGCCCTCGACGCGCCTTTGTTGATTCAGGGCGAAACCGGTACGGGTAAAGAGCTGGTGGCCCGCGCCTGCCATGCCATCAGTACCCGTCATAGCGCCCCCTTTCTTGCCCTAAACTGCGCGGCACTCCCGGAAAACCTCGCCGAAAGCGAACTCTTCGGTTACGCCCCCGGCGCCTTCACGGGAGCGCAACGAGGTGGCAAACCGGGGCTGATGGAGCTGGCCAACCAAGGCACAGTGTTTCTCGACGAGATCGGTGAAATGTCGCCGTACCTGCAAGCCAAACTGCTGCGCTTTCTGAATGACGGCAGTTTTCGCCGCGTCGGGGGCGATCGTGAAGTGAAGGTCAACGTGCGGATTCTCAGTGCCACCCATCGCGATCTGGAAAAGATGGTCAGCGAAGGTACCTTCCGCGAAGACTTGTTCTATCGCTTGAACGTGCTCAACCTGGAAGTGCCACCACTGCGTGAACGCGGACAGGACATCCTGCTGCTGGCGCGTTACTTCATGGAGCAGGCCTGTGCGCAGATTCAACGACCGGTGTGCCGCCTGACGCCAGGCACTTATCCGGCGCTGCTGGGTAATCGCTGGCCGGGTAATGTGCGCCAGTTGCAGAACGTGATCTTCCGCGCAGCGGCCATTTGCGAAAGCTCGCTGGTGGATATCGGCGATCTGGATATCGCCGGCACCTCCGTGGCCCGACAAAGCGACGGCGAAGTCGCCAGCCTCGAACAGGCCGTCGAGGACTTCGAGAAAACCCTGCTGGAAAAGCTCTACGTCAACTACCCCTCGACCCGCCAACTCGCCAGCCGCCTGCAAACCTCCCACACCGCCATCGCCCATCGGCTGCGCAAGTATGGGATACCGGGGAAAGGTTGATATTCGCAGGCAAGCCTGCCCACAAAAATCACGCGCACCCTGTGGGAGCCAGGCTTGCCTGCGAAAAGCCGCCTCAAATCTGTACTGAAACCACTACAGCGGAACGATTTCGCTACAGAGCCCCCTTGCCCGTGCTCAGTAAGGCTTTGATTCTGTAAGGGCTTTATATCGCCTATCAACTGTAGCGATTTCGCTACAGCACAAGCATACCCTCCTTCGACAAACACAGTAACTTGTTGATTTATAACGATTAACCAACATTGGCCGCAAACTTGCTATGTACTTGCCCATGACACTCGTGCAGGTCACGAGCTTTTGCCCCTTGAGGAGTTTTTATGAGCGAGTTGCGATTCACGGTCGATCACGAATGGCTGCGTGCCGAAGCGGATGGCAGCATCACTGTTGGCATTACCCCTTACGCGCAAGAGTCGCTGGGTGATGTGGTGTTCGTGCAACTCCCGGAACTGCAGGCTTACACGCAACACGCCGAAGCCTCGGTGGTTGAATCAGTGAAGGCCGCCAGCAGCATCAACATGCCGCTCAATGGCGAAGTGGTCGAAGTCAACGCCGCGCTCGATGCAACCCCTGAACTGGTCAACGAAGACGCACTGGGCGCCGGCTGGTTCTTCCGCTTCATCCCGGAAGACGCCAATACCATCAACGCCTTGCTCGATCAAGACGCCTACGACCGCCTGATCAAAGCCAACGCCGACGCCTGAGGAACAGACATGACTGACCGTATCGAGTTGAGCACCGCCAACGAATTCATCGCGCGCCACATCGGCCCGCGCCAGGCTGACGAAACAGCCATGCTCGCCACCCTGGGCTTCGACTCCCTGGAAGCGTTGAGCGCCAGCGTCATCCCCGACAGCATTAAGGGCACCAGCGTGCTCGACCTGCCTGCCGGGCAAAGCGAAGCCGACGCCCTGGCGTCGATCAAGGCCATCGCCAGCAAAAACCAGCTGTTCAAGACCTACATCGGCCAAGGCTATTACAACTGCCACACCCCGGCACCGATCCTGCGCAACCTGCTGGAAAACCCGGCCTGGTACACCGCCTACACGCCCTACCAGCCAGAGATTTCCCAGGGCCGTCTGGAATCGCTGCTGAATTTCCAGACCCTGATCAGCGACCTGACCGGCCTGCCCATCGCCAACGCCTCGTTGCTCGATGAAGCCACGGCTGCCGCTGAAGCCATGACCTTCTGCAAACGCTTGAGCAAGAACAAGAGCAGCCACCTGTTCTTCGCCTCCAGCCATTGCCACCCGCAAACCCTCGACGTGTTGCGCACGCGTGCCGAACCTCTGGGCATCACTGTCGTGGTCGCTGATGAAAGCGAATTGAGCGATGTCAGCGAATATTTCGGTGCACTGCTGCAATACCCGGCAAGCAACGGTGATCTGTTCGACTACCGCGAGCTGGTCGAGCGCTTCCACGCGGTTCATGCACTGGTAGCCGTTGCTGCTGACCTGCTGGCCCTGACCTTACTGACCCCACCGGGTGAGTTCGGCGCAGACGTGGCCATCGGCAGCGCGCAACGCTTTGGCGTGCCACTGGGCTTCGGTGGCCCGCACGCCGCTTACTTCTCGACGCGCGATGCGTTCAAGCGCGACATGCCGGGCCGCCTGGTCGGCGTGTCGGTCGATCGTCACGGCAAGCCAGCCTTGCGCCTGGCCATGCAAACCCGCGAGCAACATATCCGTCGCGAAAAGGCCACCAGCAACATCTGCACCGCGCAGGTTCTGTTGGCCAACATCGCCAGCATGTATGCGGTCTACCACGGCCCACGCGGCTTGACGAAAATCGCCAAACGCACCCATCAACTGACCGCGATCTTCGCCCAGGGCCTGAGCCAGTTGGGGTTGAGCGTCGAACAGACGTTCTTCTTCGACAGCCTGACCCTGGTCACCGGTGCCGACACGGCCGCGCTGCATGCCAAGGCTCGCGCACAACAGATCAACCTGCGTGAAATCGACGCCCAGCGCCTCGGCCTGTCGTTCGACGAAACCATCCAACAGGCCGACGTCGAAGCCTTGTGGCAAGTGTTCGCGGCTGATGGCCAGAGCCTGCCGGACTTCGCCGCCTTGGCCTCCAGCGTCGAATCGCGCCTGCCTGCCGCGCTGTTGCGTCAATCGCCGATCCTCAGCCATCCGGTATTCAACCGCTACCACTCCGAAACCGAGCTGATGCGCTACTTGCGTCGTCTGGCTGACAAGGACCTGGCGCTGGACCGCACCATGATCCCGCTGGGCTCGTGCACCATGAAGCTCAACGCCGCCAGCGAAATGATCCCGGTGACCTGGGCCGAGTTCGGCAACCTGCACCCATTCGCGCCTGCCGAGCAGAGCCAGGGCTACCAGCAACTGACTGACGAACTGGAGGCGATGCTCTGCGCCGCCACCGGTTACGACGCCATTTCGTTGCAGCCTAACGCCGGTTCCCAGGGTGAATACGCTGGCCTTCTGGCGATTCGTGCCTTCCACCAAAGCCGTGGCGAAGACCGTCGCGACATCTGCCTGATCCCGTCTTCGGCCCACGGCACTAACCCGGCCACCGCCAACATGGCTGGCATGCGTGTTGTCGTGACCGCTTGCGACGCACGCGGCAACGTCGATATCGAAGACCTGCGCGCCAAGGCCATCGAGCACCGCGAACATTTGGCGGCGCTGATGATCACTTACCCGTCGACCCACGGCGTGTTCGAGGAAGGCATCCGCGAAATCTGCGGGATCATCCATGACAACGGCGGCCAGGTGTACATCGATGGCGCCAACATGAACGCGATGGTCGGACTCTGCGCACCGGGCAAGTTCGGCGGCGACGTGTCGCACTTGAACCTGCACAAGACTTTCTGCATCCCCCACGGTGGTGGCGGCCCGGGCGTTGGCCCGATCGGCGTCAAATCGCACCTGACCCCGTTCCTGCCTGGCCACGGCCACATGGAGCGCAAGGAAGGCGCGGTCAGCGCAGCACCGTTCGGCAGCGCAAGCATTCTGCCGATCACCTGGATGTACATCCGCATGATGGGTGGCGAAGGCCTCAAACGCGCTTCGCAATTGGCAATCCTCAATGCCAACTACATTTCCCGTCGTCTGGAAGAGCATTACCCCGTGTTGTACACCGGCAGCAATGGTCTGGTGGCTCACGAATGCATCCTCGACCTGCGCCCGCTCAAGGACAGCAGCGGCATCAGCGTCGATGACGTGGCCAAGCGCCTGATCGACTTTGGCTTCCACGCCCCGACCATGTCGTTCCCGGTAGCTGGCACCTTGATGATCGAGCCGACCGAAAGCGAATCCAAGGAAGAACTGGACCGCTTCTGCGAAGCCATGATCCGCATTCGCGAAGAGATTCGCGCAGTGGAAAACGGTGCGCTGGACAAGGAAGACAACCCGTTGAAAAACGCGCCACACACCGCTGCCGAAATCGTCGGTGAGTGGACGCATCCGTACAGCCGTGAGCAAGCGGTTTACCCGGTTGCCTCGTTGATCGAAGGCAAATACTGGCCACCGGTGGGTCGCGTCGACAACGTGTTTGGCGATCGCAACCTGGTCTGCGCCTGCCCGTCCATCGAGAGCTATCAAGACGCCTGATCGGGATGGGGCTACTGTGCAAGCAGTGGCCCCTGTTTATGCGGTGTGCCTGACACGCCGCCTTCGCGAATAAATTCGCTCCCACAGGTTCTGCGCCTGCCACAAATCATCCGGAGAGCCGGATCCTGTGGGAGCGAATTTATTCGCGAATGGCTTCACGCGGTGTGTCAGATACACCTCACTCACAACAACAAAAAACCGGAGTGCAACCATGTCACTGAGCGTGTTTGACCTGTTCAAGATTGGCATCGGCCCCTCCAGCTCGCATACCGTGGGCCCGATGCGGGCTGCAGCCCGGTTCGCCGAAGGTCTGCGCCGCGACGACTTGCTGGCGGTAACGACCTGCATCAAGGTCGAGCTGTATGGCTCGCTGGGTGCTACCGGCAAGGGCCATGGCAGTGACAAAGCGGTGCTGCTGGGCCTTGAAGGCGAGCACCCCGACACGGTCGATACCGAGACCATCGCCGAACGCCTGCATCAGATTCGCAGCAGCGGACGCTTGAACCTGCTCGGCGAACACAGCATCGAATTCGTCGAAAAACAACACCTGGCCATGATCCGCAAACCCTTGGCATACCATCCCAACGGCATGATCTTTCGTGCCTTCGATGGCGCCGGCTTGCAGATTCGCAGCCGCGAGTATTACTCGGTCGGTGGCGGTTTTGTCGTCGATGAAGACGCCGCCGGCGCTGACCGGATCGTCGAAGACAGCACGCCGCTGACCTACCCGTTCAAAAGCGCCAAGGATTTGCTCAGCCATTGCACCACTCATGGCTTGTCCATCAGTCAGTTAATGCTGGCCAACGAAGCCGCCTGGCGCCCGGAAGCGGAAACCCGCCAGGGCCTGCTGCACATCTGGCAGGTCATGCAGGATTGCGTGAAAGCGGGATGCCGCAATGAAGGCATCTTGCCAGGCGGCTTGAAGGTCAAACGCCGGGCCGCAGCGCTGCACCGTCAGCTGTGCCAAAACCCGGAAGCGGCCTTGCGCGATGCGCTGTCGGTGCTCGACTGGGTCAACCTGTACGCCCTGGCGGTCAATGAAGAAAACGCCAATGGCGGCCGGGTTGTCACCGCACCCACCAACGGCGCGGCGGGCATCATCCCGGCGGTGCTGCATTACTACATGCGCTTTATTACCGGCGCCAACGAAGACGGCGTCGTGCGCTTTCTGCTCACGGCGGCGGCGATTGGCATCCTCTACAAAGAAAACGCCTCGATTTCTGGCGCCGAAGTCGGCTGTCAGGGCGAGGTGGGCGTGGCCTGCTCGATGGCGGCCGGGGCGTTATGCGAAGTATTGGGCGGCAATGTCCAGCAGGTGGAAAACGCTGCCGAAATCGGCATGGAGCATAACCTGGGCCTGACCTGCGACCCGATTGGTGGATTGGTGCAGGTGCCCTGCATCGAGCGCAATGCCATGGGTTCGGTCAAAGCCATCAATGCCGTGCGCATGGCGTTGCGTGGCGACGGTCAGCACTATGTCTCCCTCGACAAAGTGATCCGCACCATGCGCCAGACCGGCGCCGATATGAAAAGCAAGTACAAGGAAACCGCCCGAGGCGGGCTGGCCGTGAATATTATCGAGTGCTGAAAACAGCCTCATGACATCGACTGGATTCGTCTTTTCTGCAGGCGAGTCCGGGAAAAATCCAAGGAGTCCTTCAATGTCCACCGAACAACTGTTAACCACGCCACTTCATGCCCTGCACCGCGAACTCGGTGCCAAAATGGTGCCGTTCGCCGGTTACGACATGCCCGTGCAATACCCCGCTGGCGTACTCAAGGAACACCTGTACACCCGCGCCCAGGCCGGACTGTTCGATGTGTCGCACATGGGCCAGATTCGCCTGACCGGCGCCGACGCCGCCAAGGCGCTGGAAACCCTGGTACCGGTGGACATCATCGACTTGCCCAGGGGCATGCAGCGCTACGCAATGTTCACCAACGAGAGCGGTGGCATCCTCGATGACCTGATGGTCGCCAACCTCGGCAACAACGAGTTGATCCTGGTGGTCAACGCAGCCTGCAAGGATGACGATCTGGCGCACTTGCAAAAGCATCTGGCTGGCCAGTGCGAGATCCAGTCACTGTTCGAAGAGCGCGCCCTGCTGGCTCTGCAAGGTCCGGAAGCGGTGACCGTCCTCGCGCGTCTGGCCCCGGAAGTGGCTCAGATGACCTTCATGCAGTTTGCCCGTGTCAGCTTGCTGGGCACCGACTGCTACGTCAGCCGCTCCGGCTACACCGGTGAAGACGGTTTTGAAATCTCGGTTCCGGCCGATCAAGCAGAAAACCTGGCCCGCCATCTGCTGGCTGAGCCGGAAGTCGAGCCCATCGGCCTAGGTGCCCGGGACTCTCTGCGTCTGGAAGCCGGCCTGTGCCTGTATGGCCACGACATGAATACCGAGACCACGCCGATTGAGGCCAGCCTGTTGTGGGCGATCTCCAAGGTTCGACGTGCCGATGGCGCGCGTGCCGGCGGTTTCCCCGGTGCAGAAAAGATCTTCGCCCAACAGCAAACCGGTGTGAGCCGCAAGCGCGTCGGCCTGTTGCCACAAGAGCGCACGCCGGTACGTGAAGGCGCGGAAATCGTCGATGCCCATGACAAAGTCATCGGCACCGTCAGCAGCGGCGGCTTCGGTCCGAGCCTCGGCGGGCCGTTGGTCATGGCCTACCTGGACACTGCTCACACCGCTCTAGACAGCGAAGTCTGGGCCATCGTACGGGGCAAGAAAGTGCCGATGAAAGTCAGCAAAATGCCGTTCGTGGCGCAGCGTTACTATCGCGGTTAAGGGCGATTCAAGAGCGCTGTTAGTCCACAGCGCTTTTTGCTTATAACGGCGGAAATGGGTCAAAAACTATCGATCCTCTCCCATCGGTAAAACTTTTCAAACACCCCCTGAGAGCGCCTGAAACCGGGCCTGGGCAGGGGTTGTTTTTTCGGCCGAAGTTAGCGTAGAGTTTCTGAACTGTGTTTGCATGGGTCGCTTGAATCGTGACCTGGGCAGTAGCGCCAATATTTGCTACATCCCGCTCTACGCTTCTTACTTCCTGCAACCAGCCCAGTACTCTTTCAGGTGAAAGGGGCTGTCATTAATTCAAGCTCCAGGGAAATAAGAAAATGTCGAATCGTCAGAGCGGTACCGTCAAGTGGTTTAACGACGAAAAGGGTTTTGGTTTTATCACTCCAGAGAGCGGTCCGGATCTGTTCGTCCATTTCCGCGCTATTCAGGGCAGCGGCTTCAAGAGCCTGAAAGAAGGCCAGAAAGTGACCTTCATTTCGGTTCAGGGCCAGAAAGGCCTGCAGGCAGATGAAGTGCAAGCCGCAGACTAAATAGCAGAAGCGAAAAAGCCCCTTATGGTGACATTAGGGGCTTTTTTATGGCCGGGATTCCGTAAAATGAATTCTTTTGCTGCCGAGAGTCCGCCATGTCGACACACCTGCTCCGCCCACAAGGCGACTTCCCCATTGCGGGCCTGGGCCGTCGCCTGGCAGCGATGTTTTATGACGCCCTGCTGTGCATCGCCCTGCTCATGGTCACGACCTTCATTTACAAGCTGATCCTGATGGCCTTTATGGGCGAAGCCAAATTGCGCGCCTTGTCCGAATCCGGCTCAATGGATGGCGATCCGCTGCTTTCGACGATTCTACTGTTTGTGCTGTTCGGCTTCTTCGCCAAGTTCTGGACCCACTCAGGTCAGACCCTCGGCATGCAGGTGTGGGGCATTCGCGTGCAGAACGCAGACGGTACCGGCATCAGCCTGTGGCAGGCACTGTTGCGCTTCGTTGTCGCCATCGGCTCATGGCTGTGTGGGGGACTGGGTTTTGTCTGGGTGCTGGTCGACAAGCAGAAGCGCAGCTGGCATGACATCTATTCCAACAGCCAGTTGGTGCAGATACCCAAGCAGAAGAAGTAAGAAGGGGAAATCAGTCGTGAGGGGACTGATTTATTTTCAGCGCCTCATCGAAAATCAATCTGTCCCTGGTGCCGCCGGGGACAGATTGATTTTTCAAAGAGCGCGAAAAATAAATCAGTCCCCTTGACCTCAACCAGCTCTACGCAGCAGCCAGATCCCGACCACGGCACAGATCCCGGAAGGAACCAGCACCGCGAACAGTGGCGAGAAACCGAACACCAGGCTCGACGGCCCGAGCAGGTCCTGGCCGATGCGGAACGTGAACCCGACCAGCACCCCGGTAAACACTCGCTGACCCAGGGTCACCGAGCGCAATGGACCGAAGATGAACGAAATCGCCATCAACACCAGCGCCGTCGTGACCAGCGGTTGCAAGACCTTGGTCCAGAATGCCAGCCAGTAACTGCTGTTGTTCAGGCCCTGATCAGCGAGGTAATGCACGTAACTCCACAAGCCGCTGATCGACAGCGCATCCGGCGGCAGGACCACGGTGTCAAGCAATTGCGGGCTGAGGGCGACGTCCCAGCGCAGGGACGGGGCAGTGATGACTTCGGTACTGCCGTCGTGGAAGAACGTCGTCGTCACGTCGTTCAGTTCCCAGTAGTCGTTGTGGAACGTGCCCTTTTTGGCAAAGCTTGCGAACTGCATATGGCGTTGATCGTCGAAGCCATAGCGTGTCACGCCATACAGCAACCCGTTGGGCTGCACGGTGTTGATGTGAATGAATTCTTCGCCCTGACGGTGCCACAGGCCGTATCTGCCGGTTTGTGCGTCACCGATACCCTGAGCATAGGAACGGTTGGCCTGAGCCTTGTTTTCACTGACCGGGGCGACATACTCGCCAATCAGCACGCCAGCAAGCATCAGCACCAGCATAGGCTTCATCACGGCCCAGACGATGCGCCCGATGGAGACACCCGCTGCGCGCATGATGGTCAGTTCGCTGTTGCTGGCCAGACTGCCCAGGCCGACCAGACAGCCGATCAGAGCAGCCATCGGCAACATATCGTAGACACGCCGAGGCGCGGTCAACAGCACGAAGGAGCAAACGTCGGCCAAGGTGTAGTTTTCGCTGATATCGTTCACTTCATCGATGAACGAGAACAGCGAGGCCAGCGCCAGAATGACGCCCAGTACCCCAAGAATCGAGACTAAAACACTCTTGCCTATGTAGCGATCGATTTTAACCATGGGCCACCTCCTTCAGGCTGCGACGACTCGCCATCGTCAGCCGCAGAGGTTCCCAGTACAGCAACATCAGTCCGATACCCAGAAACAGCAGATGCACCCACCACAGCCCCAGACCGAACGGAATTTTGCCGCGATCCATCGCGCCTCGAGCGGCAATCAAAATGGTCAGATAAGCCATATACAGAAGAATCGCCGGAAGCAGCTTGAGGAAACGTCCCTGACGCGGGTTGGCCCGGGACAGCGGGACCGCCATCAATGTCACGATGAACACCAGCAACGGCAGTGACAGTCGCCACTGCAATTCGGCCTTGTAGCGAGGGTTGTCATTGCCGAACAGATCGCGGGTAGGAATTGCCTCGCGGTCGGTGACTTCCTCGCTGATCTCCGGTTTGGGCAACAGCGCACCGTAGGTGTCGTATTTGATGGCGCGGTAATTGGCCTCACCAGGGTTGCCGTCATAGCGATAACCGTTTTCCAGAATCAGGTAGCGGGTACCGTCAGGCCGGACCTCCTGGTGCCCCTTCTCGGCGACCAGCACAGAGATCCCCTGCTGCTTGGTCTTGTCCTGGGACATGCGTTTTTCCGAGATGAATACCCCGCCCAAACGCGCGCGGTCCTCGGAAAGCGTCTCGGTGTAGGTTATCCGTGAGCCGTCGCGCAGCGCCTGGAATCGGCCGGGGACCAGCGTGTCGAATTCAGTCAGCGCATCCTGCTGATTGGCGATCAGCGCAACCCGCGCGGATCCTTGCGGTGCCAACCCCAGACTCAACCAGGCCACCAACAACGCAACCAATGTCGCTGGCGCCAGGGTCATCCACAGCAGGCGTCGCTGGCTCATGCCGGTGGCGGCCAGTACGGTCATCTCGCTTTCCAGATACAGCCGCCCATACGCCAGAAGAATGCCCAAAAACAGACCCAGTGGCAGGATCAGTTGCAAAAAACCGGGCATACGAAAGCCCATGATCATGAACAGCACGCCGGGGTCGAGCATGCCCGATGCGGCTTGCGCCAGGTATTTAATGAAACGTCCGCTCATGATGATTACCAACAACACAGCGCTGACAGCGCTCAAGGTAACCAGCACTTCTCGGGACAGATAACGAAAAACAATCAAACCAGACACTCCAGGGTTGTCAGGCTCAGGCGGCCAAACAAAAAAACCAATCAGCCACGATGATTACAGGTTCGCAAAGGCGAACCACCTAAAAAATATGCGGCATTATCCTGTGATTGGGGGTGTATGTCACTGCGCACTCTCTATAGACGCTCGATACAGCAATATCCTGACAGTGTGTAACGTAGCGAGCGAAGGGTTGTCAGGGTCCGTGCGTCAGGGTCAAACTGCGGGCCTTGCCGCAAGTTTCACAGATACGAGATACCTCTCTGTGACTGCGCGCGTCATTTATTCTGCGAAAACTCACAGTTTATTCGGGGACCCCGACATGGAATTCGTTGTAAAAAGTGCAAGTCCAGAAACCTTGAAAACCGCCACATTGGTGGTCGCCGTCGCAGAAGGTCGTAAACTCGGCGTCGTCGCAAAAAGCCTCGACACCCTCAGTGGTGGCGCAATTGCCGCCGTTCTCAAGCGTGGCGATCTGGCTGGCAAAGTCGGTCAAAGCCTGTTGCTGCACAGCCTGCCCAACCTGAAAGCCGAGCGCGTGCTGCTGGTTGGCGTGGGTAAAGAAGACGAGTTGTCTGACCGTCAGTTCCGCAAAGTCGTCAGCGGCGTGTTGTCCGTACTCAAAGGCCTGGGTGGCAGCGATGCGGTGTTGGCCCTCGATGAACTGGTCGTCAAGAATCGCGATGCCTATGGCAAAGCGCGCCTGCTGGTAGAAACCCTGGCCGACGGTGAATACGTGTTCGATCGTTTCAAGAGCCAGAAAGCCGACCCTCGCGCCCTGAAAAAAATCACCCTGCTGACCACCAAAGCAGCACAGGCTGACACTGAGCGCGCCGCGACTCACGCAGCCGCCATCGCCACGGGCATGGCCTTCACCCGTGACCTGGGCAACCTGCCGCCTAACCTCTGCCACCCGAGCTATCTGGCCGAAGAAGCGAAGGCTCTGGGTAAAGAACACAAGAACCTCAAAGTCGAGATCCACGACGAGAAGAAGCTCAAGGAACTGGGCATGGGCGCGTTCCTGGCTGTGGCTCAGGGCAGCGAACAACCACCGCGCCTGATCGTGATGAACTACCAGGGCGGCAAGAAAAGCGAACAGCCGTACGTGCTGGTCGGCAAAGGCATCACCTTTGACACCGGCGGCATCAGCATCAAGCCTGCCCCCAGCATGGACGAAATGAAGTACGACATGTGCGGCGCCGCCAGTGTGTTCGGTACCCTGCGTGCTGTGCTCGAGCTGCAATTGCCGATCAACCTGGTGTGCCTGCTGGCCTGCGCCGAGAACATGCCGAGCGGCCGCGCCACGCGCCCGGGCGATATCGTCAGCACCATGAGCGGCCAGACCGTCGAAATCCTCAACACCGACGCCGAAGGCCGTCTGGTGCTGTGCGACACCCTGACCTATGCCGAACGCTTCAAGCCACAAGCAGTGATCGACATCGCGACCCTGACCGGCGCCTGCATCGTCGCGCTGGGCGGCCACACCTCCGGCCTGATGGGCAACAACGATGCGTTGATCGGGCAACTGCTCGACGCCGGCAAACAGGCCGACGACCGCGCCTGGCAATTACCGTTGTTCGATGAGTACCAGGAGCAGCTTGATAGCCCGTTCGCCGACGTTGCCAACATTGGCGGCCCCAAAGGTGGCACCATCACGGCGGGTTGCTTCCTGTCACGCTTCGCCAAGGCTTACAACTGGGCGCACCTGGACATCGCTGGCACCGCGTGGCTGAGCGGCGGCAAGGAGAAGGGCGCCACTGGCCGTCCGGTTCCGTTGCTGACTCAATACCTGCTCGACCGCGTCGGCGCGTAAAGCGCCTGTGGGCGTGTTGGCCGCCTGGCTGATGCGCCCTGCGCCCTGCGCTTTGGAACTGACAACTGACATGACCCAAGTCGACTTTTATATCCTGCCCAGCGCCGATCCTCTGGCGCGCCTGGACTTCGCCTGCAAACTCAGCGAAAAAGCCTGGCGCCTGGGGCATCAGGTGTACGTGCATTGCAGCGATGCCGCCCAGCGCGAGGACCTTGACGCACGACTGTGGCGCTTCAAAGGCGAAAGTTTCGTGCCCCATGGCGCCGCGGAAGACGATCAGGACGCCCCCATCGTGCTGGGCCTGGGTGATGACCCAGGGCAACATCAGGATTTGCTGATCAATCTGGACCTGCGCATCCCCGATTTTTTCAAGCGTTTTGCCCGCGTGGCGGAAGTCGTCGTAGAAGATCCTGCAATTCGTCAGGCCGCACGAGAGAGTTTCCGTTTCTATCGTGAACAGGGTTATCCTCCGCAAGATCACCGTTTACAGCGTTTCTGAGCACATGATGGATACTTCAAAACACCTGAAAGACTCCGCGCATCTGCTGGATGACCTCGAGTCGATCCGCCAACTGCTCGGCGATGATTCACTGCAACCTCCATTGCTGACCGACACCGTCGCCACCGAGGTGCAAATTCCGCTGTTGTTCGACGTGGTGGGTGCTCAGGCGGCCGCTGCTGCCCGGGCCGACGTCGTTGAAACCAGGCATGTTGAAACTGAGCCTGTTGCCGTAGAGGCTTTAGACTTCGAAGACGACGAGGCGGACATTCCGACCCTGACGCCCGAACCCGAAGCGGTGCAATCCGAGCAAGCCAATTCCAATCCGGACACTCTGCTGCATCTGGACGACGAACTGCGCGCCGCCGCGCAATTGATCATGCAAGACGTGATCGACGACTTCGCCCCGCATATCGAAACCGAAATCAAACGCCGCCTCGATGCACGGATGGAGCGGTTGTTGAGTCAATATCAGGGCTGAGCTAAAAGCTGCAAGCCTCAAGCTGCAAGAGGATTCCGTGCCACCGGCCCACCGCTGGTAGCTTGCGGCTTGCCGCTTATGGCTTGCAACTGCCCCTCCCGCTATACTTGCCGGCTTTCCTGAATTAATGCCTATTAGGGTCCCGCCGCGCATGGATAAGACCTACCAGCCGCACGCCATTGAAACTTCCTGGTACCAGACCTGGGAGTCCGAGAACTATTTCGCTCCGCAAGGCGCGGGTGACTCGTACACCATCATGATTCCGCCGCCGAACGTCACCGGCAGCCTGCACATGGGTCACGGCTTCAACAACGCGATCATGGACGCCTTGATCCGCTTCCGCCGCATGCAGGGTCGCAACACCCTGTGGCAGCCGGGCACCGACCACGCCGGTATCGCCACGCAAATGCTGGTGGAGCGTCAGATCGAAGCCCAGGGCTTGAACCGTCACGACCTGGGTCGTGAGAAATTCCTCGAGAAAGTCTGGGAATGGAAGGACCAGTCTGGCGGCAACATCAGCCGGCAGATCCGTCGCCTGGGTTCATCCGTGGACTGGAGCCGCGAGCGCTTCACCATGGACGACGGCCTGTCGGAAGCGGTGAAAGAAGCGTTCGTGCGCCTGCATGAAGACGGTCTGATCTATCGCGGCAAGCGTCTGGTCAACTGGGACACCAAGCTGCACACAGCGATTTCCGATCTGGAAGTGGAAAACCACGACGAGAAAGGTCACCTGTGGAACCTGCGTTATCCACTGGCCGACGGCGTCAAAACCGCTGATGGCCTGGATTACCTGATCGTCGCCACCACGCGCCCGGAAACCATGCTCGGCGACGCCGCCGTTGCGGTGAACCCGGAAGACGGGCGCTACAAGGCCCTGATCGGTAAGTTTGTCGAGCTGCCGCTGGTAGGCCGGCGCATCCCGATCATCGCTGACGATTACTGCGACCCCGAATTCGGCACCGGCTGCGTAAAAATCACCCCGGCCCACGACTTCAACGACTATGAAGTCGGCAAGCGCCACAACCTGCCGCTGCTGAATATTTTCGACAAGAACGCCGCCGTATTGCCTGTCGCGCAAGTGTTCAACATCGACGGCACGCTCAATGAGCAGGTCGATGGCACCCTGCCCGCCTTTTATGCCGGCCTCGATCGCTTCGCAGCGCGCAAGCAGATCGTCGCTGAGTTCGATGCCCTCGGTTTGCTGGTGAGCGTCGATGATCACGCACTGAAAGTGCCCAAGGGCGACCGCTCCGGGACCATCATCGAGCCGTGGCTCACCGATCAGTGGTACGTCTCCACCAAGCCGCTGGCGGAACCCGCCATCGCCGCCGTGGAAGATGGCCGCATCGCCTTTGTGCCCAAGCAATACGAAAACATGTACTTCTCCTGGATGCGCGACATTCAGGACTGGTGCATCAGCCGTCAGCTCTGGTGGGGCCACCGCATTCCGGCCTGGTACGACGAGTCGGGCAAAGTCTACGTCGGTCGCGATGAAGCCGAAGTCCGTGCCAAGCACGATCTGGGGCCGGACGTTGCGCTGCAACAGGACAACGACGTTCTCGACACCTGGTTCAGCTCGGGCCTGTGGACCTTCTCCACCCTGGGCTGGCCACAACAGACCGAGTTCCTGAAGAAGTTCCACTCCACCGACGTGCTGGTCACCGGCTTTGACATCATTTTCTTCTGGGTCGCCCGGATGATCATGCTCACCATGCACTTGGTGAAAAACGAAGACGGCACGCCGCAGGTTCCGTTCAAGACCGTCTACGTGCACGGTCTGGTGCGCGACGGCCAGGGTCAGAAGATGTCCAAGTCCAAGGGCAACGTTCTTGACCCGCTGGACATCATCGACGGCATCGAGCTGGAAGAACTGGTGCAGAAACGCACCACTGGCATGATGCAGCCGCAACTGGCAAAGAAAATCGAGAAGCAGACCCGTCAGGAGTTTGCCGACGGTATCGCCAGCTATGGCACCGACGCCCTGCGCTTCACCTTCTGCTCGCTGGCCTCCACCGGCCGCGACATCAAGTTCGACATGGGCCGCGTCGAAGGCCATCGCAACTTCTGCAACAAGATCTGGAACGCGGCACGCTACGTTCTGGACAAGGGCGAAGACTGTGGCCAGAACGGCGAAGCCGTGGAGCTGTCGCTGGCGGATCGTTGGATCATCTCGCAGCTGCAACGCACCGAAGCCGAAGTGACCCGTCAACTCGACCAGTTCCGTTTCGACCTCGCCGCCCAGGCCTTGTACGAGTTCATCTGGAACCAGTATTGCGACTGGTACCTGGAACTGTCCAAACCTGTGCTGTGGGACGAAACCGCACCGATCGAGCGTCAGCGCGGCACCCGTCGCACGCTGGTTCGCGTACTGGAAGTGGCGCTGCGTCTGGCTCATCCGTTCATGCCCTTCATCACCGAAGAAATCTGGCAGCGCCTGGCACCATTGGCTGGCGTGAGCGGCAAGACGATCATGCTGCAACCGTGGCCCGTGGCCAACGAAACGCGCATCGATCAGGCCGCCGAAGACGACATCGAATGGCTCAAGGGCCTGATGCTCGGCACCCGCAACATTCGTGGGGAAATGAACATCGGCCCAGGCAAGCCGCTGCAATTGTTCCTCAAGAACGTCAACGCCGAAGATCAGCGTCGCCTGGACGAAAACGACCACCTATTGAAAAAACTGGCCAAGCTCGAATCCATCACCGTATTGGCTGCTGGCGCAGAAGCGCCGCTGTCCGCCACGGCGCTGGTGGGTGAGATGGAAGTGCTGGTGCCGATGGCGGGCCTGATCGACAAGGCTGCTGAACTGGCGCGTCTGGACAAGGAAATCCAGCGTCTGCAGGGCGAAGTGCAACGTGTGGGCGGCAAGCTGTCCAACGCCGCCTTCGTTGACAAGGCACCGCCTGACGTCATCGCCAAGGAACGCAGCAAGCTGACCGAAGCCGAACAGGCGCTGGGCAAACTGGCTGAGCAACACGCACGCATCGCCAGTTTGTAAGGGCGACATCAACGCTGGCTCGTTCGCGGGCCAGCTTCTCTGTAGGAGCGCGCTTGCCCGCGATATGGCCAGCCCTGACACCGAAGGTTTTGATCATAAAACGCGGTGCCTGATCTATAGCAATCGCGGGCAAGCGCGCTCCTACAGCGTGATGCACCTGCACCCACAGAATCGAATGCCATGACAACCCCAGACAAACCCAAAGCCACGCTGCACCCGCGCAACCGCCACCAGGGCCGTTACGACTTTCCGAAACTGATCAAAAGCAGCCCGGAGCTGGCGCAGTTCGTGGTGATCAACCCATACGGCAAGGAAAGTATCGACTTTGCCAACCCGACCGCCGTCCGCGTGTTCAACCGCGCGCTGCTCAAGTCGTTCTACGGCATCGCCCATTGGGACATTCCGGCAGACTATCTGTGCCCGCCGATCCCGGGCCGTGCTGATTACCTGCACTTCCTCGCCGACCTGTTGGCTGAGAAGAATGAGGGTGTGATTCCCCGTGGCGCTTCGATCAAGGCGCTGGACATCGGCATGGGCGCCAACTGCGTCTATCCCCTGATCGGCCACAGCGATTACGGCTGGCAGTTCCTCGGCTCGGAGATTGATCCCACCGCCGTTGCCGCCGCGACCGCTATCGTCAAGTCCAATGGCCTGCAGAAGGCCATCAGCCTGCGCCTGCAGGGCAATCGCCAGCAGATCCTGCTGGACCTGCTACACAGCGACGAACGCTTTGACGTGAGCCTGTGCAACCCGCCGTTCCACTCGTCCCTGGACGAAGCGCAACGTGGCAGCCAACGCAAATGGCGCGCCCTGGGCAAAGCTGATCCCAAGCGTAAATTGCCGGTGCTGAATTTCGGTGGGCAGTCGCAGGAGTTGTGGTGCGAAGGCGGCGAGATCGGCTTCGTCACGCAACTGATCAACGAAAGCAAACAGGTGGCGCGTCAGGTGTTCTGGTTCAGCACCCTGGTGTCGAAGGCTTCGAACTTGCCGACGATTCGGAGCACGCTGAAGAAAGCCGGGGTTTTCGACAGTCGCGTGGTTGAGATGTCGCAGGGTCAGAAGCAAAGCCGCTTCGTGGCCTGGACTTTTCTCGACAACACGCAGCAGCGGATCTGGCGTGAGACGCGCTGGGCGGCGGCGAAAGGCTGACGCACCGCGTCGAGCCATTCGCAGGCAAGCCTGCTCCCACAGAAGATCACATACCCTGTGGGAGCAGGCTTGCCTGCGAATAGCGGACACAAAAAAGCCGTGCCCGGAGTGATCCGGAGCACGGCTTTTTTACAGCAAGCAGATGCTTACTTGTTAACCGAGTCGCTCAGGCTTTTGGCCGGTACGAACTTGACGACTTTCTTGGCAGCGATTTCGATGGCTGCGCCAGTCGATGGGTTACGGCCAGTGCGAGCTGGACGCTCGGTGATTTTCAGTTTGCCGATACCTGGCAAAGTGATTTCGCCGCCATTTTCCAATTGATCAGCAACGATTTGACCCAGTTGATCGAGAGCGTTGCGCGCGGTGGTTTTCGGCGCGTCGATGGCTTCAGCGATATCGGAGATCAGTTGGTCTTTAGTCATTGCCATGGTGGTGTTCCTTCCCTATCAAATTCATGTGGATTGCAGAATGAGGCGTCGGCCTGGGGCCAGGCAATGTACCTGGCCCTCCAGTTGCAGCCACGATTAATCGCGAAATGTAGATACTGAAATCGGACTTTGGTTCGACCTGACGCGTACAAACTGCATGCTCAGCGCTCTTCAGATGCGCAAGACCGGGCAAAACTAGCACAGAGACGATCAAATATCCGCACCTACCTACCCATTTGGTCAGCTTTAGAGTGCTATCGCGTGAAAAATGCCGGGGAAATGCCCGATTCAGGCGAAAAACCGGGGCTTGCGGGACACATCTGCAGTGCCCAAGGTGCGTTACACTTGCCGACTTTGAATTGAGCGCAGGCTCCCACGCCGCTCTTCATACTCCGATTACCCCAGCCGAGAAGCCCATGCCGATCCGTCATTGCATCGTCCACCTGATCGACAAAAAACCCGACGGTACGCCAGCAGTCCTCCACGCACGCGACTCCGAACTCGCCGAGTCCCAGGCCATCGAGAACATGCTCGCCGACCTCAACGAGAGCTACAACGCCAAGCAAGGCAAGGCCTGGGGCTTTTTCCACGCCGAATCCGGCGCGCACCCGTTCAGCGGCTGGCTGAAGGAGTACCTGGATGGCGGCAAGGACTTCACCGCGTTCAGCCGGATCGCGGTCGAGCATCTGCAAAAGCTGATGGAAGAATCCAACCTCTCGGTCGGTGGTCACGTCTTGTTCGCCCACTATCAGCAAGGCATGACCGACTACCTGGCCATCGCCCTGCTGCACCACAGCGAAGGCGTGGCGGTGAATGCCGACCTGGATGTGACGCCCTCGCGCCATCTGGACCTGGGCCAATTGCATCTGGCCGCACGGGTCAATATTTCCGAATGGCAGAACAACAAGCAGTCCAGGCAGTACATTTCCTTCATCAAGGGTAAGAACGGGAAAAAGGTTTCTGAATACTTCCGCGACTTCATTGGTTGCCAGGAAGGTGTCGACGGCCCGGGTGAAACCCGCACCCTGCTCAAAGCGTTCAGCGACTTCGTCGAAAGCGAAGACCTGCCGGAAGAGTCCGCCCGCGAAAAAACCAAGACCCTGGTGGACTACGCCAGCAGCCAGAGCAAGATGGGTGAGCCTATGGGCCTGGAAGAACTTTCCGGGTTGATCGACGAAGAGCGGCCACGGGCGTTCTACGAACACATCCGCAACAAGGACTACGGCCTGTCGCCGGAGATCCCGGCGGACAAGCGCACCCTCAACCAGTTCCGGCGCTTCACCGGCCGCGCAGAGGGCCTGTCGATCAGCTTTGAAGCCCATCTGCTGGGCGACAAGATCGAATACGACGAAGAAGCGGGCACCTTGATCATCAAGGGCCTGCCGACCCAATTGACCGACCAGTTGAAACGGCGGTAAGCCCCCATGCTCATGCGCACGCTGAAGAAGTTCGTCTTGATCATGCTGGTGGTTGTGGCCTACCAGAACTGGGGCAAGATCGAACACTTCTTCAACCCATCCTCCGCCGTGGCGACGCAAAGCCAGGCGCAGGCCAGGGTCACCCTGTACGCCACCGACTGGTGCGGCTACTGCAAACAGACCCGACGCTTCCTCGACAGCAAGGGCATCCCGTACAAAGAGTTCGATATCGAGAAATCAGCTGAGGGCCGCAAGACCTACGAAGCGTTGGGTGGACGTGGCATCCCGCTGATCGATGTGAATGGCACGTTGATCAGGGGATTCAGTGAAGAGGCGATATTGGCGGCATTGAAGTAAAAGCTTCACCTGTACAGGCTGTGTGAAAACCTCCGCGACCGATTAACTGATTAAAAACCGACCTGAAAATCGCGTTCCTACGTGAAATCCAGGTCTGTCCAGCAGCCGATCTATTTCTGAATTGACGTACGAACGCGCAGTTCAGTTTTCTGTTGGGGTTTTCACACAGCCTGTGTAGGAGCGCGCTTGCCCGCGATGGATTGCGAAGCGATCCCCAAAATGCTGAACACAGTTCTACTGCCAGAATCGCGCTCGCTGATTCCAGGACCGCTGCGCGGTCCATCGCGGGCAAGAACTAGGCGTCCCCCCCGCTCCTACAGAAGATGGACTCAGCGCGCCTCGATCCGAAACCCAAACCGCGGAAAGTGCACATGCACCACACCGGCACGCTCGTCTTCGCGACGCAGGATCAGTTCTTCGCTGCCGTTGAACACCAACTCGCCTTCTACCGGGTCGACGCCATAGTCCGTCGCGCTGATGGCGACTTTCTGGCCGACGGTGAAGCCGTTCGGGTCGGTGAAGTCTTCATCCGGCAGCGGTGCCGGTGTGGCGTTACGTGCGATGTCCAGCGCTTCGGCCGAGTCCAGCGCTTTGAACGCGCCATGCCCCAGACCTTCCACGCGCTTGTACCACGCAGCGATGGCCGGGTAGTCATCGACCAACGGTGCGGTAACCGAGGCTTGCTTGAGGAACCACAGGCCATGGGCCATGGAGAAGTCAGCCAGTGACGGCTCCCCGAACAGGAAGTCGCCGTTGCGCTCGAGCTGTTGCTCCAGGCGCGCCATCAATGTCGGCCATTGGTGTTGTGCCTGCTCCAGAGGAACGCGCACGGCGTTGCCCCCCGTAAACAACCCGGCACGGTCGGTGACGAAGGCTTTGACGCCTTCAGGTGGCAGCCTGGCGAAACGTTGAGCAACGGACGCTGGCTGAAAGGCCAGGCTGATGGAATGCATGAAGATCACTGAGTCGGCCCAGGCCGCGAAGCTTGCGACCGTGAATTCCTGGCCTTCGGGAAATAACGCTGGCGAAGCTTTTTCCTGCTCCAGACGGCGAGCGATGATCGCCGTGTCGCAATAGATATCCGCGCCCACTTGCAGCACCGGTGTCTTGCGATAGCCGCCGGTCAGCGTTGTCAGATCAGGCTTGGGCATGATCGGCGAGATCACCACCGACCGCCACGACAACCCTTTGAAACCCAGCATCAAGCGGGCTTTTTCGGAGAACGGCGACGTGGAGTAATGGTGCAGGATCAATTCGGACATGCTGGACTCCGCCAAGCGAGATGGAAACCCCAGCTTAGCGCGCAAACCCTTGGCAGCCTACCCGATACACCTGATACCTGCTTATCACCGAGGTAGATGAACCATGCTCAGGGCCAGTGCTTCCTTGGCGCTTTTCTTCAGTTTTTTGATCAACCGCTCCTGACGCAACGCCTCGCCTTTGTCCACGCAAGCCTCGACATACACCAGCGCTACGGCAGGGCTTGAATAAAAAAACCGTGCCCCCTTGCCGCGTTGATGGGCGGCGAAGCGGCGCTGGGGATCATCGCTGATCCCGCAGTACAACGAACCGTTGGCCGCGCGCACCAGGTAGACGAACCAGGGCTTTGCGGCGCTGGTCGCTATGGGTATTTCGCAGCGGGCAGTAGAGAGTGATTCTGGCATGGCGCCTGTCGACAAAAATGGGCTGGGCGATTCTAACAGACACATCCCATCAGGCCATTCGCAGGCAAGCCTGCTCCCACTTTTGTGGAAGCAGGCTTCAAGGGCACCCAAACCTTATTCGTTGTACCTGACACCCTCGCGATGAGTCAGTTGTTTGATCAGGTTCAACTCCTTCTCTTTTTGTTGAGTATCCAGGGCCTTGGCCCACTCCAGATATTCATCGTTGATCTCGGGGAACTGGTCTTCCAGCTGTACTCGCTTCAGCTCAAAGCCGGCCTGCAGCTGCGTGAACTCCAGGGAGTATTCTTCTCGGAGATAGACAGTCCAGAAGTCGCGGTTCGCGGCGGCGCTCAGAAATGCTTCGCCATTCTGGCTCTCCAACACACTGGCCTGAACGTCGAGCAGCTCTTCGTTGGTAACGCCGGCCAACGTTCGATAAAGCATGTTTCCGGGAGGAAGCGGTAAATCCAGCCGCTCTGCCAGGCCCAGACGGTAGGACAGCCGCACCTCTGCTTCATCTCGGTTACGCGTATTGCGGCGTGCGAAACGATCGACTTCATCCAGGCGGAACAACCGTCGCATGAGTCGATAAAGCGTTGAGCCTCGCTCGGCAGGCACCACGTCACGCAGCGAATCACGGGTGAATACCTGCACTTCCATCTGATTGAACTCCAGCCTGACACCGTCGCCGCAGGTTCGGCTGGCAATGGCTTCTTCGGCCATGGCGTTGAGCAGCGCACGCAGCTCCGCGTCTTGGGCTGCGGCGCCGAGAATGTGCCAGACCCGATGAGTCAGTGCGTCACGCGCCCTCTGAAAATCGGCTGACTCCTGCAGACGACCGATCAATGCCATGAAGAAGGGCGCATCGTCAGCCGTTTCGAGCTGGTCCCACAAGGCCCGTCGCGCGACGACTTGTTCGCTTGAACCCACGATCCATAGCGCCGGGTTGACAGCGACCGGACTGACAGCGGCATGTCCATGTTCCGAAGCATCCGATTCCGAGGAGGTCCTTTCAGTCGGCATGCTCAGGATATCGTCCGGTAAATCCATATAGAAACTGAAGGATCTACGGTTCCCGTAGTCAGAGACATGAGCCGCTATCATCGTTTCCCCTGACAATGGATTACCTTCCAACGATATCTCAGTATGCGACCAATCGTTATAGGGGTTATCGAGGATTTCCGTCGGTAGTTCAGTGATTTGATTCCGCGCCAGTGACAACGAACTGATGTTTCCCGGCAGCAATTCGGTGAGCCATTCAGGCCAGTGTTGCAATCCGGTATTGTCCAGCGCCAGTGACTGCCAAAAGTGGTCTCTCAACACCGGCGAATCTACAACCTGCCCCATTCGATTGCCGCTCAGATCAAGATGCACCACCCTGCTCAAGCGACTGACGAATTCCATGGCCTGTTGGTCCAACAGCATGCCCTGATTCACCAGCCCCAATTCCCTGAGGTTGGGCAGCTCGGCCAATACTTGGGGAGGCGTAACTAACGGCGGAACATGGCCCACGATGTCGAGACTGGTGAGCTGCTGAAACTGTCGAAGGAACTGACTGAGCTGCTCCACACTGGCCGCCACATTGCGCAGTTCGATGCCGTTGACGTTGCGATAAAAGGTTTCGGGCAATAGCCGCGGAAAGTCGGCCAGCTCGATGGACTCCAGGCGTACCGGCAGCGACGCTTGCCCTGTAACGGTATTACGCCAATGCCTCATCACGGTGTCACCGATCTGTCTTCTGGACTGCACTGTCGCCTCGCTCAAAGGCGCCGTCGAGCTCGAGGCAGCTGGCCAATCACGCAATGCATCGTCTAATGCGGCCTGCTCGTCCAGCAATGTCTCCAACTGCGACTGGAGGTCGGCAGGAATATCCAGACTGAACCGGAATGAGCGATTGGGCCCCGCTTCGCGAAGGCGAGCTTCAATGATGGTACTGCGGGGTAATCGATTGCCCTGGAGCGAGACAGCCGTCGTGTGTTGCGGGTTGAGCGGATTGCTCAATAGATGATCAGGCAAGTGGGTGATGTGATTGTCGACAAGTGACAGCTCCCGTATCTGCCCGGGCACTAGCGTGTCGAGCCACGCGGGCCAATTTGCCATGCCTGCTCGGTCCAGACTCAACTGCTGAAGGTTCAGATGGACATCACCGGGCTCTGTCGAAACGAAATTACCGCTCAGATCCAGGCGCTCAAGGTCGGATAATCCGCCGAACAGGTTGATATCCCTGGGGCTGAGCAACGCATTCTGGTTGATCAGGCTTAACGTTCTCAACCGCGGCAGGCTGGTTGAAATCACGCGCGGGAGGTCATAGTAGTTGGGCAGCCGATAAATAGCGGACCCCGACCGTGTGATCTCCAGTGATGTGATGTGTGGAAAACGACTCAGGAATTGTTCCAACAGGTGCGGATGAGCCTGGCTACGCGCCGGAAAAGCAACCGGATCGACAGTGCGAACCGTATCAACGAGTTGCAGACGTTGAATACGCGAGTAGAAAAAATCCGGCAGTTGCGTCGGAAAATCCGACAAGGCCACGCCGTTCAGGCTCAACGTTGAAGACGCCGGTGTCATGGGTACACTGGAGAGCTGCCAAAAGGACTCGATCGTGTTACCGATTCGGGTTCTGCCTGCCACTCGCGCTTCGCTCATGCTCGGGAACGTGCTGGTGGCCTCGGCCCAGTTCGACAGGCTGTTGCGTAACGCATGCCGCTCGTCCATCAGCACAGACAATCGGGCATTGATGTCCGCGTTGGACAGGCCGGTGCTGCGCATGTCGGCGAGAACCTGCTCCGGGGTCAGCCATTGCAGGTCGAGTAGACGGATCTTGTCCAGCAAGTGCTCTTCGAGAATATCCCCCGAAAGCCTGCCCCTGCCGCTCAGGTCATAACCCAGACGCCCCTCTTTCATGCGCTTGGGCGCGTTGAACTTCAGCAGTTCCTCGCGTTGCCCGAGCAGACCAGCCGTTCGGATGCGATCACTGGTCGCGAGCTTTGCAAGCGCTTCGGCCAGCGCCGGACCCTGGGCGACATGAGGGAACCCCATCGCCCGACGAGGCCCGTCCGGCAAAGCATGCAGAATGGAGTCATACAGGTTGTTGCCTTCGCGAGCCAGGTTGTTCAGTGCATGGCCCTGTGCGTCGAAGGCCTGATAACCGCCCTCGAATTTGACCAGCGTCTTGAACTCCGCGGCGTGTTCGCTGCCAATGCTGTCGAGCACTACTCCATGAACAGAACCCTGACGAACTTCAAGCCGCACCTGATCGGACCAACCCGGCAGGGACTCCAATAAGTGCAGGCTGAGGGTTTCGGTGTCGGGGCTCACGACTGACTTCAGGTAAA
The DNA here is from genome assembly GCF_056680425.1 of Pseudomonas sp. ASL3. Classification (NCBI taxonomy): domain Bacteria; kingdom Pseudomonadati; phylum Pseudomonadota; class Gammaproteobacteria; order Pseudomonadales; family Pseudomonadaceae; genus Pseudomonas; species Pseudomonas sp. ASL3. The sequence continues at coordinate 4,392,635 of NZ_CM155281.1, forward strand.
AGCCTTCAAGGGCACGGTTCAGTCGCGTTTGTCGCACATGCCAGGCAGCGGCTTCGGCGTAACGCAGCGGAACGCGCGCCATCTCCAGCATCTGTTGTCTTTCAGCAGGAAGAGAGGTGGCCAGCAGATCTTCGGCCGCCGACAACGGCAGTGTAGGGAAGTCGCGCTGCAGCAATTGCACCAAGGGGTCGCTGGACACCTCGCTGGCGCGGTAGCGTTGTTCAAACAGCTCAGCGCGAGTCTTGGTCGACGATGTTGCCAAGGTCTCCAGCTGGAGATCCAGTTGGAAACGCTTGATCGTGTCGCTCAGTTGGCCGGGCGTCACTGCACTTTGTGCATGAACCTGGACCAGTAACGACTCGTCGGCCTCCGTCACCGCAAGAATCTGCTCGGCGGTGGCGTTGGACAGCCCCGACACGGAATGCCCCAGGCGCTTGAACAGCCTGTCCCTGGCCCATTGCTCCGGCTTCTCGCCTGCGTGCCGGAAGGCTCCGACGCCGTTGCTCTCCAGCTCGGGAGAAAAAAGATAGCCATTGTCCGGGTGTTTTATCGACCATTTGTTCAGGTCACGCCGGTGCTGGACTTCGTAGAGTTGATCATCGATCGACAGGTACTTTTTCCCCTCCTGCTCGAACACACCCTCGATATCCGGCGTCGCCCCTTCGGGAAGTTTCATCGAGGACTGAAACGGCGTCAGCTCCGGTTTCCAGAGTCGAGTCTTGCCATTAAGCAGTTTGATGGGGATCACCTGACCCACGAACTGATTGCTGGTCAGCGGCGCAGGTTCAGGCAGTTCTGCCGCACCCGCGGCTTTGCCCAACGCGACCATGAACGCAAGATTCGCGGCAGCCCCCATCAAATGATCGAGACCCTCTTCAAGGTCACCGTGGCTCAGGTCTTCGAGGCCGTGGTACACCTCGCTGACCAGATCCACTGCCGCAAGGGCCAACATGATCTGACCCAGACCCGGCACAAAAAAGGCGGCGACATTGGCGATATTCATGCCCATAGCCAACCAGGACTTGAGTCGTTCCTGACGGCTTTTTGCGTCTTCGTCTTCGGTCGGCACGGCCAGGAACCGAGCATTGTCCTTGAGCAAGAACATTTGATAGGTGTACATCCATCTGAACAGGTTGCCTTCAATCACCTCGGTATCGAGGACCAGATCAGCCTTGTAATCCGGTAAACGTTCCCAGAGGCCCGTGGTCCAGCGATTGCCATCGAGGGGAGTGAGGGGGAACAGATGCCGCTCTAGTCGACTGAAGAATTCGACGCGTTTTCGTTCACCGATAAAGCGCGCAAAAAACGAACGATAAGACGCGTCCATCAATCGGCTTCGAAGATCGTCCTCCAGTTCAGTGAGGTTGGCGTACTCCTTCAGCGGGTTGACCGGGTCCTGCGGTATGTACAGCACCAGCGGCACTTGGGTAAATGTCCATGTACGCTGCGGCCTGATCAGCACTACCCTCGGGATATCGAAGTCGAACAGCGTCAGACGCTCCAGGAGAATAAGTTCGCCGTTGAACCGGGGCTCAGGTTGCTGCCTGGCGACCGCCACCACCGCCGAGCATGCCGCCTCGCTAATGGTCTTTTTGATCAGGGCCGCGCGCGCGCAAACCTCCATTTCGGCTTTGTCGTTGAGGATGAATACCGACCGGGCATTAAAACGGGCGGCATCCGAAGCGTCCCCCGGCGCAGCGTCGGGTTCGAGCACGCTGGCGAGGTGGTCCTGGTATTGGCGACCCAGATTCACATGGCGGCATACATCGGCGAATTGTTCGGGGGTGATCTTTTTCGGCTGGTCCATCCCGCCCCGGAGAACCAAGTCAGCCCGCAAGCCGCCTGCCACGGACTCTTTCGCCTCAAAGTTATGCAGGGCCGCTTCCAAGAGTGACAACTCCTTAAAGCGAAGAGCTTTGGTCGCCAGCGTGTCGTTCGTGATGTCGAGGCCTGGCCCGAATCGGTCGTCCAGCGCCTTGCTCAGCAGTGGCGCGGCAAACTCGGTCAGGCCCTTGAGCGGTTTGAGTAGCTGTTTCAGTTTGGCCTTGGCCAGCCGACTGGCCAACAGCGCGCGGCAGTAGTCTTGTTGCGCTTGAGGCGAAGCCTGGACGAAGGCGGGAGGCAGGTTTTTCTGGATGAGTTCAAGCACCGGGTCTTGCTTGAATTGTTGCTGTAGCCGTTCGAGCGTCGGTGAAATCGGGGTGATGGTCATGTCGCACTTTCCTTACTGCTGAACAATAAGGAAGTGACGGTATCGATAGCGGCGCACAAAAAAGCTTAGATAAATACTACGTGTGCAGTACTACGTGAGGGGACTGATTTGTTTTTGCGCTTTTTTAAAAACCAATCTGTCCCCAACGCTTTTGAGATCAGGAGCCAGGACGGGGACAGATTGATTTTCGATGAAGCGCTGAAAATAAATCAGTCCCCTCGTCCGGCCTGAAAGACTTTCAATCCCTTCTGCGCCTGCGCCCGGATCGCGTTCTGCACCAGCGGCGTCCAACCCAGCAGCAGGCCTTTGGTGCCCAGCGCCTGACGCGACCAGCGCCACAGGTCGAAGTGGTCGTGGTGCTCGCAGATCTTGCCGTCGCGAAACACAAAGCGCGCCTGGATATCGTTGACCACGGTGTTGCCGGTCTGGGTGAACAGGTAGGTCGCGACCCAATGGGCACCGCCGGTTCGTTCATCGGCGCGCACGTTGTCGAAGGTCACGGAAAAGTCCTTGGCCCGCGAGGTCAACATGCGCCACATATCACCGGCTTGCCGACTGCGCAGCTCGCCAAACACGGGATCACTGAACACTACATCCTCGGTGTAACAGGCACTCATGGCCTCGGCATCCAGCCGGTTGAAGGCCTGGTAGAACTCAGTGATCACCGCGCTGTTGGCATCGCTCATGTAGCAGCCCTATAGGAAAGAAAGATGCGTGCACGATAGTCGGCAATCCAGTACCTGACCATCGGCATTAGCCTCGGGAATACCGGCAGTCAGACTTTCTCGCTGGTGACCTGTACATACCGTGCGCGCCCGGCACCCAGCCCGAAGACGGTGGCCCCCAGACCGAGCACACCGAAGACCCAGCCCACGGCATTCCAGCCCCCCGTCAGGTCATGGATGATGCCCACCGCGAACGGTCCCAGGGAGGCCAGTGTGTAACCGAAACCTTGAGCCATGCTCGACAGATTGGCCGCGACATGGGCATCCCGCGAGCGCAGCACGATCAAAGTCAGCGCCAGGCTGAAGGTGCCACCCTGCCCCAGGCCCAGCACAATGGCCCAGCCCCACAGACCGTCGAGCGGCGCGTACAGGCAACCGAAACAGCCGCCGAGCGTCAGCAGCATCACGATCAAAATCGCCAGACGCTGGTCCTTGCCGCGTGTCGCCAGCCAAGGCGCAGTCAGGGCACTGATCAGTTGCACCATGATCGAACCGGACAGCACCAGACCTGCCTGGGTCGGCGACAGGCCACGACCGATCAGAATCGATGGCAACCAACCGAACACGATATAGGCCAGCGATGATTGCAGGCCCATATAAAAGGTGACGTGCCAGGCCAGCGGATCACGCAGCAATCCGCGCACACGGTAGGCGACTTGATGCAAGCCGTGCCCCTGATGCGCCTGGGGCAACCAGAATACCGCCGCGACCAGCGCCGGGATCACCCAGAAACCGAGGCCCATGGACCAGCTGTCATCGAAGTGCTGACTCAACGGCACGGTCGAGCCCGACGCCATCGCTGCACCCAGACACAGGGCCATGGTGTAAACGCCGGTCATGGTCCCGGCCTGTTTGGCGAAATCGCGTTTGACGATGCCCGGCAGCAACACGCCGATGATGCCGATGCTGGCCCCGGCCAGAATGCTGCCGGCGAACAGTCCGGCTTCCCCGAATGAGCTGCGCAGGATGATGCCGCCCGCCAGGGTCAGCAGAATGCCCAGCACCACACGCTCACTGCCAAAGCGCCGTGCCAGCAGCGGTGCCATCGGCGCGAACAAGCCCAGACACAGCACCGGCAAGGTGGTCAGCAACCCGGCTTTGGCCGCCGACAACCCGAGGCTTTTCGACACGTCGCTGAGCAGCGGCGCCATGCTCGACAGCGCCGGACGCAGGTTCAAGGCCACCAGCACCAGACCCAGTAGCAGCAACCAGGGACGCTTCAATACCGGGTGGCTTTGTTGCACCTGTTCATCGTCGGCCTCGGCATCGATCAGCAACTCATCGAGCTCGTGAGGCAAGGAAGCATTGGCTTGGAGGGTGCTCGCCTGAGGCAACTGGGTCGTCATTTGATTATCTGGTCAGGATTTATAGGCTGGCTGGGCATCCTGTTGTAGATCGGCAGAGAACACAAGTTTGGGGCGGGATTGCACACACACTTTCAACTGTCTGTGGGAGGCCCCGCCCCGTCTTCGACGCCGCGCTGTCGCGCAGCAAACTCGGTCCCGCTTCTGCCCGGGAGGGCGTAGGAGCTGACTTGTCTGCGATCGGCTGCGAAGCAGTCGCAAATAGGGTGGACACGATATCGCTGGAAGGTCCTTCGTGTCGGACGCGACCCCGGCCTATCGCAGTTCAAGTCAGCTCCTACAGACTGTAGAAAACCCACCCTTATGTTTCAATCAGTTACAGGTTGTTTGATGAGAGGCCTCGCCGCGTTTTCGACGCTGCGCTGTCGCGCAGCAAACACGGTGTTGGGTTCGCTCTGAATCTGTGCAGGCTGTGTGAAAACCTGACGATCATGTTTCAAACCAACGCCCCGACTTGTCGGGGCGTTGGTTTTTGGCCTTTGATCCCGAAATCATCGCTGTTCGTTTTCACGTCGCCGGGACAAAGCGTTTTGAGCGCTCCATGGCCAGTCCTGGGACGTTTGTCAGGCGCAAAAAAAGGCTGCTTAGCCCATCTTCGCCATCATTTCACGCGCACCCAGCACATTGATCGCCCTTTTAAAGTTATAGGCAAGCACCGCCAGCGACATCTCTATTCGCGCGCCTTTCAGTTGGCGTAGCAAGAACCGTCCATTGCCCATGATCCATTGCTTGAGGTTGCCGAAGGGGTGTTCAACGATGGACCTTCGTTCAACCATCTTCTCCGGATGCGCCTGCATGCGCTGCTCCATTCGCTCAAAAGCGGCCTCATGCGCATGCCGCGTTACTTTCCGGCGGGAGGTCTTGGTGCACTGACTTTTCAGCGGGCAGTGGGCGCAGTCACTGGGCAGTGCGTGGTAAATACGCGTGCCGCGATTCAGTTGCGTCAGCGTCAGTAGCTTGCCATTCGGGCACCGGTACTGATCGTCCAGGGCCTCATACGTAAACTGGGTGCGGTCAAAGAATTTTACGTCCCCGCCCCGCGTGTTGATCGTTCGATTCAGCGGCACATACGCCGTGATACCCGCGTCTTCACAGGCCTGGAATTGTTTGCCGTGGGAATATCCGGCATCGGCCACTACCGTCAGCTCTGACTGTTGCAGTACTTCTTTAGCCGCTTTGGCCATGGGTTCAAGCTGTTTGCGGTCATCGCCGTCCTGAGTCACTTCGTGGTGCAGGATCAAGCCGTTCTCGGCATCCACCGCCGTCTGCACGTTGTACGCCACGGCCATGCCTTGCGGCGCCCGCATCATCCGCGCCTCGCTTTCGGTGCTGATGAACTGCTCGACTTCCAGCGCCTTCATCACCTGCTGACGGGTCAGGTTGTTGTCTCGTTTGTTGCTCAGACGGGCCAAAGCGGCTTTGACTTTCTGCTTATCCACAGGCTGATCGGCGTCGTCTTTGTCCGCCCGATCAAGCTCCGCCAGGTACTGGGTAATCTTCTTGTTCAGTATTTCCTCATCGCGCTTAAGGTGCTTGAGGCTCATATGACGGCGCTTGGAGGCCACGGCTTTGAATTTGCTGCCGTCGATAGCAACCAGCTTGCCGGCGATTAGCCCCACTTCACGGCAAAAAAGAATGAAGAGTCGGCAGATGGCGGCGAATGCGGCACCGTTGTCTCTGCGGAAATCGGCGATGGTTTTGAAGTCAGGTGCGAGCTGATTGAGCAGCCACATGACTTCGATGTTGCGCAGGCATTCGGCTTCGAGGCGGCGTGACGAACGGATGCTGAGGAAATAGCCGTAGAGATAAAGTTTGAGCAGGTCTGCCGGATCATAGGGCGGGCGCCCGTTGCCCTTGAGGACAGCCTTGTCGAATCCCAGCTCCCGCAGATTGAGCTGGGTGACATAGGCATCAATGACTCTGACCAAGTGGTCTACCGGAATGGATTCTTCCAGCGACACCGGAAAAAGACTGCTCTGATCGCGCGCTATGCCTTGGATGTATGCCACAAAAATGCCCCCAATCTTCCGATGAAGGCATTTTCTTAGACCGTTGCAAGAATTGCCAGGTTTTCACACAGTCTGTGTGAGAGCAGGCTTGCAACTACGCGTCCCGCTGCGAATGCATTGGATCAGGCTCAAATATTCCGCAAGTCATGACGCTCTTCTTTGCACGACTGGCCTCTTCGCAGGCAAGCCTGCTCCCACAGTCGATCCAGAATATCCGAAGATAATTAATTAAAACCAATGACTTACAGGTTACTTGATGAGAGCAGGCTTGCCTGCGAATCCCTTGACGCGGCGTGCCTGATAGACCGCCTTCACGGCGGGACGCGTAGTTACAAGCCCGCTTGTGTCCAGGCGTAGGAACAGCTTGGTATGGGCGCTTTGCGGGTTGTCGAAGAAGTCGTCTGGCGCGGCTTCTTCGACTATTTCACCCTTGTCCATGACGAAAAAACGGGGGTATGCACGTTTCATAAGTTTTCCCAAATAAGCGCAAGAAATTCGGAAACCTCCTACATACCCCCCAAAACTATTCGCAATAGAATAGTCGGCAAACTCATCAGGATAATCGCTTTATGGCTAATCACGGTTACATGACTATCACGGGCAAGACTCAAGGTCTTATTTCAGCAGGCTGCTCAAGCCAGGACTCTATTGGTAACAAGTGCCAGATTGGGCACCTGGACGAAATAATGGTGCTGTCTTTCAGCCACAACATGTCTAACATTGGAAATGTCAATCACACCACACACCGACCGATAGTCATCACCAAGAATATTGACAAATCATCTCCTTTGCTGGCTCAGGCTCTAGCAACCCGAGAAATTGTCACCTGCGAGATTAACTTCTACCGAATTGCTTCGTCTGGCACTTATGAAAAATTCTATACGGTCAAAATAAATGGTGGCCTGATTGCTGATCTGACCATGGACATCCCCCATGCCATCTTGCAAAACGACGCGGAGGCTCAAGAGCATATTGCTATTCGCTACCGTGATATTACCTGGACACACCATCTGGCAAAAACCAGTGGGTGGAGTATATGGAGCGATACCGAATGGGACAGTTAAGTAAACACCAAACACCCAGCAGCTTTGATTTTTGGCAAGTCAGCCACGCGGCCAGTTACTTGATGAACCAAGCCTGCACGCTCGGGGCGCGATACCTACAGGATGGAACACTTCGGCTGCAATTCAACCGTGAGGTTGCTTATTATGCGCGGAGTATTGTCAGGGATGTTGAGCAGGGGGTGAAAAGTCCTGAGCAGGGGCTTAAGGAGATAAAGAAAGAGCAGGACAGCTTGATAGGTCAGTCTTGGGATATAGCGCAAAAAGGGGCTGGAATTATCGCTGGTACTGTGCAAGTCGTCACAGGTGGTGGGATTTGCTATGCCTCTTTGGGAACTTTGTGCGCATTCGTCGGTGTTCCGCTGATGTTACATGGTGCCAATAACGTGTATGAAAGCGGAATTAATCTTAAGGAGCGTCGTACGGATACAGAGGGACTAGTTAGGAAGGGCTATCAAGGAGCAGCAAAACTCTTTGGGTACGGCGTTCGCGAAGGGAATGTCGTCTACGGTATAACCGATCTAGGATTGGCCGCATATAGTCTTGGTCGGTTGGTATTAAAACCGGATGCCTGGCGCTTGTTTAGATATGTTCGAACAGACTTCGTCCGGTCATATACACAGATGGGAGCTCCCGCAATGGGCCTAGAGGTATTTATCGACGCCCAAACAGTAATGCAAATACATCAAGAGATTGACAAATGATTTCTTGGCTTTTCCCTTTACTGGCTGCTGGTGGTATTGCCGCTGCCTACTATCTAAAAATACGTATATCCGGGGACGACTTAAACCATATCAAGCTTTATTTCTGCCTGGCATTCAATGCGCTCTTCGCCATTCCTTACATAGATATCGTTAAAAATAATGATTTTTTGTTCTTGGGGCATCGTCCCGACATAATTTCAGAATATCCACTTATTGGGTGGGTTGCATTTTTTTGCATATTTGCTCATGCCTTCGCGCTCCCTGTCAAAAGGAACGTCAAATGGTGGCTTTCGCGAAAATAACTGTCGTCGATGACCATTAGTATTCGTCCAGCAAGAACACGGAAGTAGTAATAGCAGATAGGATGCGGAAAGAATGAAAAGATAAACAATGAACAACATTATGTTCTATACCGGATTCACGTTCCTCAGCATCCTTTTTTACCTGCCATCATTGTGGGCTAAATTTGCATTTTCCGGCAGCAATTTTTCCACTCCTAAATTTTGGGGAGTCGTCATATACAATTCTATCTTTATGTTTATGCACATGAAATTTATTGAAAAAGAATACATCCCATTCATAGGCATAAAAGACAACTCAGTGATGGGATGGCTATCATTTTTTATGACCTTTGCTTATACCTATGCAATTCCTTTTCCGTGGAAAAGCAAACGATGGTTTTCACGAAAGCAATCAAAAGCAGATTAATTTTCGATGAAGCGCTGAAAATAAATCAGTCCCCTCACGACCCATAAAAAACCCGGACCTAAGCCCGGGTTCTTTATGCAACCTGCCGCTGAATCAATGCAAAATCTGGCTCAGGAACAGCTTGGTGCGGTCGCTTTGCGGGTTGTCGAAGAAGTCGTTTGGCGCGGCTTCTTCGACGATTTCACCCTTGTCCATGAAGATCACCCGGTTCGCCACGGTACGGGCAAAGCCCATTTCGTGGGTGACACAGAGCATGGTCATGCCGTCTTCGGCGAGGCCGACCATGGTGTCGAGTACTTCTTTGACCATCTCCGGGTCGAGGGCCGAGGTCGGCTCATCGAACAGCATGATTTTCGGCTTCATGCACAGCGCGCGGGCAATCGCCACCCGTTGTTGCTGACCACCGGAAAGCTGGCCCGGGAATTTGTTTGCCTGTTCTGGAATCCGCACACGCTCAAGGTAGTGCATGGCGATTTCTTCGGCCTGGCGCTTGGGCATCTTGCGCACCCACATCGGCGCCAGCGTGCAGTTTTGCAAGATGGTCAGGTGCGGGAACAGATTGAAGTGCTGGAACACCATGCCCACTTCACGACGGATCGCTTCGATCTGCTTGAGATCGCTGGTCAACTCGGTGCCGTCGACGATGATACGACCCTGCTGGTGCTCTTCCAGACGGTTGAGGCAGCGAATGGTGGTCGACTTGCCCGAACCCGACGGCCCGCACAGGACGATACGCTCGCCCTGACGTACGTTCAGGTTGATGTCTTTCAATACATGGAACTGGCCGTACCACTTGTGTACGCCCTGCATCTGGATCATGCCTTCGGCGCCCAGAGGCTGTTTGATCGCTTCACTCATCACAAAACTCCTAACGCTTGTGGCCTGTGTCCAATCTACGCTCCAAATGCATGGAGTAGCGGGACATGCCGAAACAGAAGATCCAGAACACCAGTGCCGCGAAGACATAGCCTTCGGTGGCCATACCCAACCATTTCGGGTCGGCGGCCGCTTGTTTGACGCTGTTGAGCAGGTCGAACAAGCCGATGATGATCACCAGGGAAGTGTCCTTGAACAGCGCGATCAGGGTGTTGACGATCCCCGGGATCACTAGCTTCAACGCCTGCGGCAGGATCACCAGGCCCATGCTGCGCCAGTAACCCAGGCCCATCGCCGCGGCCGCTTCGTACTGACCTTTGGGAATCGCCTGCAGACCGCCACGCACCACTTCGGCGACGTAGGCCGACTGGAACAGAATCACCCCGATCAGCGCCCGCAGCAACTTGTCGAAGCTCATGCCTTCAGGCAGGAACAACGGCAACATCACCGAGGACATAAACAGCACGGTGATCAATGGCACACCGCGCCAGAACTCGATGAAGGTCACGCAAACGACCCGAATCGCCGGCAGGTTCGAGCGCCGTCCAAGCGCCAGCACGATGCCTAAAGGCAATGCACCGGCGATGCCCACGATGGCGATCACCAGGGTCAACATCAGCCCGCCCCATTCGCTGGTCGCCACGCTGGTCATGCCGAAAACGCCGCCGCGCAGCAGGAAGTACGTCACGATCGGGTAGATCACCAAAAAGCTCAGCCCGTAGATGGCCTTGCGCGGGACCTTCTTGATGAACAAGGGGGCCACACCGATGACCGCCAGGATCACGGTCAGGTCTACGCGCCAGCGCAATTCGGACGGGTAATAGCCATACATGAACTGGCCAAAACGCTGCTCGATGAACACCCAGCACGCGCCGGCCTTGGTGCAGTCCTGGCGGGTAGTACCGACCCAGTTGGCATCGAAGATCGCCCAATGCAGCAACGGAGGGACGATCAGCCAGACCAGATAGATAGCAAACAGCGTCAGGAGGGTATTGATCCAACTGGAGAACAGGTTGGTCCGCATCCACGCCACAGCGCCCACGCTTAACTTGGGTGGCGCCATGTCGGGTTTGAAAGTATGAGTCGTCATGTGCATTTCCTCACCGCTCGATCAGCGCAATGCGCTTGTTGTACCAGTTCATCAGCAGCGAAATGCTGATACTGATCGCCAGGTACACGCTCATGGTGATGGCAATGACTTCGATGGCCTGCCCGGTCTGATTGAGCACCGTACCGGCAAACAACGACACCATTTCCGGGTAACCGATACCGGCTGCGAGCGAAGAGTTCTTCGCCAGGTTCAGGTATTGGCTGGTCAGCGGTGGAATGATCACCCGCAGCGCTTGAGGAATGATCACCTTGTTCAGGGTCGGACCAGGACGCAGGCCCAGCGAGCGAGCAGCCTCGGTCTGGCCATGGCTCACCGACTTGATCCCGGAACGCACGATCTCGGCGATGAACGCCGCGGTGTACACGGTCAAGGCAATGAGCAGTGCCAGCAGTTCCGGGATCATCACCCAGCCACCGACGAAGTTGAAGCCCTTGAGTTCCGGCATTTCCCAGTGCAGCGGATTGCCGAAGATCAGCACGTCCAGCGCAGGAATCACAAAGAACAATGCGATGCCGACATAAACCTTGTGAAAAGGTACACCGGTGGCTTCGAAGCGTTTGGTCGCCCAGCGCGCCATAAGCACGATGGCGATGATCGCCACGACCACACTGCCCACGAACGGCCAGAAGGCGTCGGTCAAGGACGCGCCCGGCATGTTCAAGCCGCGGTTGCTGAAAAAGAACATACCGCCAATGCTATGACTGTTGCGAGGCCCTGGCATGGTCAGGAACACGGCGAAGTACCAGAACAGAATCTGCAGCAAAGGTGGAATGTTACGGAAAACCTCGACGTAGACCGTCGCCAGTTTGTTGATCATCCAGTTCGACGACAAACGGGAGACACCGACGATGAAGCCCAGCAGCGTCGCGAGCACAACCCCGATGAAGGTCACCAACAAGGTGTTGAGCAAGCCAATGACGAACACCCGCGAATAACTGTCCGATTCGACATAAGGAATCAAGTGCTGAGCAATGCCGAAACCGGCACTGCGCTCAAGAAAACCGAAACCGGAGGTAATACCGCGATGTTGAAGGTTTGTTTGGGTGTTATCGAACAGATACCAACCCATGAAGAGCACCGCGACAATCGTGATGATCTGGAATAGCCACGCACGCACTTTAGGGTCGCTGAGGGTGAGCCTCTGCTTTGGTGCGCCGATTTGATTTTGCATGAAGTGCCCCATGAAAATTGGAACAGAACAGCGCTCGATAACCGTTAAAGGTTACCGAGCGCAGGGCCTATCAGCGCACTGGAGGGGCGTATTGAATGCCGCCGTTGGTCCACAGAGCGTTCATGCCACGGTCGATGGCCAGAGGGGTATTCTTGCCAAGGTTTTTCTCGAAGATCTCGCCGTAGTTGCCCACTTGCGAAACGATCTTGACGACCCAATCTTTCGGCAGTTTCAAGTCTTTGCCGTATTCACCGTCACCACCCAACAGACGAGCCACGTCCGGGTTTTTGGTGGACTTGGCTTCTTCGACCACGTTCTTCGAAGTGATACCAGCTTCTTCAGTGTTGAGCAGGGCGTAGCCAACCCAACGCACGATAGCCAGCCACTCGTCGTCGCCGTTACGTACAACCGGCCCCAAAGGTTCTTTGGAGATGGTTTCTGGCAGTACAACGTAGTCTTTTGGCGAGGCCAGTTTGCTGCGCTGTGCGTACAGCTGCGATTTGTCGGAGGTCAACACGTCGCAACGACCGCTTTCCAGTGACTTGGCGCTTTCGTCAGAGGTGTCGAACGTGATCGGGGTGTACTTCAGGTTGTTGGCGCGGAAGAAGTCGGAAACGTTCAGCTCGGTCGTGGTACCGGCTTGAATACAGATGGTTGCGCCGTCCAGTTCCTTGGCACTTTTCACGCCCAGTTTAGTGTTGGCCAGGAAGCCCACGCCGTCGTAGTAGGTCACGAAGCCAGGAAACTTCAGGCCCATGCCTGCGTCACGGGAGCTGGTCCAGGTGGTGTTACGCGACAGAATGTCGATTTCACCCGATTGCAGGGCAGTGAAACGCTCTTTGGCGTTCAACTGGCTGAACTTGACCTTGGTCGCGTCACCGAATACTGCAGCAGCGACTGCACGGCAAACGTCGGCGTCGATACCCTGGATAGTGCCTTTGGCATCAGGAACCGAAAAACCTGGCAGGCCATCACTGACGCCGCACTGAATAAAACCCTTTTTTTGGATAGCATCAAGGGTGGCACCCGCCTGAGCGAAACTGCTAACACCGAGAACCGTAGCCGCCGTCAGTACTGCCAGGGTGGATTTCAACATCTTCATTCAAACCTCCAGTTTGCTCTTTGTTGTTTAGGAGCTTGAGTCCCGTCGCACCCTTGTGAGGCATTATTGACCCGTGCTGGCTTATTTTTGGGTCATGCGACGTAAGACCTGAGCTAAGGATCTGGTGCGAGATGTACCCGACACCCAATCACCATAGCTCGTCAATCGGTCGAATGGACTGAAGCCCCATGATGTCCGCTGAACCAATCCGGTACAGAACGGACCGTACGCAGAATCCTGATGCATGGATTCACTGTCCCCCTGCTGCCATCAGTCTCCTGATAGTGTTACCGCCGAGGGTGAGCGCATTCACTCCGAGGGTTCCATAGCAAAGCCCGTACCAGCATGCTGGCAAAGTCGAATTAGCGACAGGTCAAGCCCAAAACTTGTAACCTTGCGACATATTGTTAACTGATTTTTTGAATGCGTCCGGCGCTAACGCACAGCGAAGGAGCGCACGCACACTAATGGAGCAGCCATGAGCGACACTTTGATCCTCCAACCCGTCAAGACCGCCGATGCCTGCGTCATCTGGCTGCATGGCTTGGGAGCCGACCGCTACGACTTCCTGCCAGTGGCCGAAGCGTTGCAAGAAACCTTGCTGACGACACGCTTCGTTTTACCCCAGGCGCCGACCCGCGCAGTCACCATCAATGGTGGCTACGAGATGCCCAGCTGGTACGACATTCTGGCCATGAGTCCGGCCCGGGCCATTGATCGCGAGCAGCTTGAGTCTTCAGCGCAGAAACTGATGGACCTGATCGAAGCGCAACGCAACAGCGGCATCGACCCCGCACGGATCTTCCTGGCAGGCTTTTCCCAAGGTGGCGCGGTGGTATTGCATACTGCGTTCCTGCGTTGGCAGGGCCCCTTGGGTGGCGTGCTTGCACTCTCCACTTACGCACCGACCTTCAGTGACGAACTGAGCCTTTCGGCGAGCCAACAACGTATCCCGGTGTATTGCTTGCATGGCCACTATGACGACGTGGTACAGAACGCCATGGGACGCACCGCCTATGAGTACCTCAAGGCCTTGGGCGTAACCGCAACATGGCAGGAATACCCAATGGGCCACGAAGTGTTACCGCAGGAAATTTCCGATATTGGTGTCTGGTTGGCGCAAAAGCTGCGTTGATAGTTTTGACATGGCTGTTGGAGATACCCTGCAACCGCGCTGAAAAGCCCTGATTTGACACTTCCTGTAGCGCTTTTGGCATGGCACTACGCCGCGCCGGGTTCTTGCTTTACACTGCCCGGCGTACATTCCTTAATCAATTGACGAGATGACCGTGCTCAAAGCACTCAAAAAAATGTTTGGTAAAAGCGAGGCTGAGCAGCTCGCGCCCAGTCCCATTGCACCTTTGCCTGTTGCCATCGGCTCTTCCGAAGGCGACAAACGGCTACGCAACGCACAGAATCCGGCACCTGGCAGCATGCCTGCCCAGGGTCAGAACACGCACGTCGAATCGCCGAAAGTCGAACAGCACGACCTCCAACCCGCTAAAGCCGAACGGCCTCGTCGTGAACGCGCGCCAAAACCGCCGGTCAGTACCTGGAAGCCCGAAGACTTTGTCGTCGAGCCACAAGAAGGCAAAACCCGCTTTCACGACTTCAACCTGTCGCCAGAACTGATGCATGCCATCCACGACCTGGGCTTCCCGTACTGCACGCCGATCCAGGCCGAAGTACTGGGCTTCACCCTTGCGGGCAAAGACGCCATCGGCCGCGCTCAGACCGGTACCGGTAAAACTGCCGCGTTCCTGATTTCGATCATCACGCAACTGCAGCAGACCCCGCCGCCCAAAGAGCGCTACATGGGTGAACCGCGTGCGCTGATCATCGCCCCGACCCGTGAACTGGTGGTGCAGATTGCCAAGGATGCGGCGACCCTGACCAAATACACCGACCTCAACGTCATGACGTTCGTCGGCGGGATGGACTTCGACAAACAGCTCAAGCAGCTGGAAGCGCGCCACTGCGACATTCTGGTCGCCACACCGGGTCGTTTGCTGGACTTCAACCAGCGCGGCGAAGTGCATCTGGACATGGTCGAAGTGATGGTGCTGGACGAAGCCGATCGCATGCTCGACATGGGCTTCATCCCGCAGGTTCGGCAGATCATCCGCCAGACTCCGCACAAGGGCGAACGCCAGACCCTGTTGTTCTCCGCGACCTTCACCGAAGACGTGATGAACCTCGCCAAGCAGTGGACCACGGACCCGTCCATCGTCGAGATCGAAGCCTTGAACGTTGCCAGCGAAATGGTCGAACAGCATATCTATGCCGTGGCCGCCGCCGATAAATACAAGCTGCTCTACAACCTGGTGACCGAGAACAACTGGGAACGGGTGATGGTCTTCGCCAACCGCAAGGATGAAGTGCGACGTATCGAAGAACGCCTGGTACGTGATGGCGTGAATGCCGCACAGTTGTCCGGCGATGTGCCGCAGCACAAACGCATCAAGACCCTCGAAGGCTTCCGCGAAGGCAAGATCCGCGTGTTGGTGGCCACTGATGTGGCAGGCCGCGGGATTCACATCGATGGCATCAGCCACGTGATCAACTTCACCCTGCCGGAAGTGCCGGACGATTATGTGCACCGCATCGGCCGCACCGGTCGTGCGGGCGCCAGCGGTGTGTCGATCAGCTTTGCCGGTGAAGATGACTCGTATCAGCTGCCTTCGATCGAAGCGCTGCTGGGGCGCAAGATCAGCTGCGAAACACCGCCGACCGAGTTGTTGAAACCGGTGGTGCGCAAGAGCGCTCAGCCTCAGTAAAAAACCGCAGCATCGTGAAAAAAAGCGCATCCCGGTTTCGGAGATGCGTTTTTTTTTGCCTGTTTGTCCCACAAATTATGCGCACACCGCGAAATCCGTGGGAGCAGGCTTGCCTGCGAATTGCTTGACGCGGTGCGCCAAGGGTTGCCGAAATAAACTAAAAGTCCATAATAGACAAAATAGTTTAATCGGAGCCTCCGCATGTCCATGCCTTTTGTCATTACCGCGCCGCAAGCCCATCAGCTACTCGAAGGTCTCGATGTGCCGCAGATCCTGCGCAAACTGTTCCTTGACCTGGCAGCCGGCAATGCCGTGCAACCCGCACAACAGCTGGTCGAGTTTCCCCATGGCGCCGGGGACTTCATCAACTACCTTGGTGTGCTGGCTGAGGATCGCGTTTACGGGGTCAAGACATCGCCCTATATCGCACGCGCCGAAGGTGCTCTGGTCACCGCCTGGACTTTGTTGATGTCGATGGACAGCGGCCAACCGCTGCTGCTGTGCGATGCCGGTGAACTGACCACCGCACGCACCGCCGCCACCACCGCCGTTGCCGTGGACGCACTCGCCTCGCCCCAGGCCAAACGGCTGGCCATCATCGGCAGCGGCCCGATTGCCCAGGCCCACCTGCATTACGTGAAACACCTGCGCGACTGGCAAAGCATCAGCCTGTACTCACCGAACCTGGCGGGGAAAAGCCCGCAGGTGCGCACCAACCTGACCGCGCTGGACCCGCGCCTGCACATCGCCGCCAGCCGTGAGGAGGCCGTTGCCGATGCCGACGTCATCATGCTGTGCACCTCTTGCGCTTCTCCAGTGCTCGATCCACGCAGTCTAGGCAAACCGGCGTTGATCACCTCGATCAGCACCAATGCCCCGCGCGCCCATGAAGTACCGCCCGAGACGCTCAATGAGATGGCGGTTTACTGCGACTACCGCGTGACCACCCCAGGCTCTGCCGGGGAAATGCTGATCGCCAGCGAACAACACGACTGGACGCCAACCGCTATCCGTGGCGATCTCGCCGAGTTGCTCAGCGGACAGACACCGCGCCCGGATTATCACCGTCACGTGTTCTTCCGCTCCATCGGTCTGGGGCTCGAAGACATCGCTCTGGCCAACGCGCTCTATCATCTGCAGCAAGCCGGTTAATCTCAGGCCATCAGGAGACCTCTATGAACCAGGTAGACTTCATCATCATCGGCGGCGGTATCGCCGGTGCTTCCACCGGCTATTGGCTGTCGCAACACGCCCGAGTGATTGTGCTGGAACGCGAATCACACCCGGCCTATCACTCCACCGGCCGCTCGGCGGCCTTGTACACCGCGGCCTATGGCACAGCACAGGTCCGCGCCTTGACCCTGGCCAGCCGCGACTTTCTCGATGCGCCGCCACCCGGTTTCGCCGAGCATCCGCTGCTGACACCGCGCGGGGAAATGACCGTGGACTTCACCGGCGACCCCGAGGAGCTGCAACGTCAGTACCTGAGCGCCAAGGCCAGCGTGCCAGAGATGCAGTTGCTCAGCGCCGAACAAGCCTGTGCACGGTTGCCGATCCTGCGCCCGGAACGGGTCCATAGCGCCATTTATGACCCCAGCGCCAGCGATATCGACACTGATGCGCTGCACCAGGGCTACCTGCGCGGTATTCGGCGCAATCAGGGCCAGATCCTTACCGACAGCGAAGTGCTACGCCTGGAACAGGACCCACAGGGCCTCTGGCACGTCCACACCGCAGAGAACTTATATAGCGCCGCCGTGGTGATCAACGCCGCCGGCGCCTGGGCCGACACGCTGGGCGAGATGGCGGGCGCGGCGCCTTTGGGCCTGCAACCCAAGCGCCGCGCGGCCTTTATCTTTGCGCCCCCTGAAGGACTGGACATTCATGCCTGGCCGATGCTGGTCAGCCTCGATGAGTCGTTCTACATGAAACCGGACGCGGGGATGTTCCTCGGCTCACCGGCCAACGCCGATCCGGTAGCGCCCCATGACGTACAGCCCGAAGAGCTGGATATCGCCATGGGTATCTATCAGATCGAGGAAGCCACCACCTTGACCATTCGCCGACCGACCCGTACCTGGGCCGGGCTGCGCAGTTTTGTCAGCGATGGAGACCTGGTGGCAGGCTTCGATCCGCAGGTGCCGGGATTATTCTGGGTGGCAGCGCAAGGCGGCTACGGCATTCAGACCTCTGCCGCCATGGGCCAGGCCAGTGCGGCGCTGGCCCAAGGTCAGGATTTGCCGGAACACCTCAAGCAATTCGGTCTCACAGCCCAGATGCTGTCCCCGGCCCGCCTTCGCTGACCAGCGCCGGTCGCCACCCAAGGCTGACGGGTGACGACCGGTATGGTTTGCGGCACACTCGCAGCGCCCTGTGTTACGGGGTGCTGAAGTCGCCCGGAGAAATGCCCCATGACGCCACCCCGACACCCCGCTGTCCTGAAAGCCTCAGCGCTGGAGAGCTCTCAGATGGACAATTACCAGGCCATCGCCGATGCCATCGCGACGTTGCTGTTCCCCCACGCCGAAGTGGTCCTGCATGATTTGCGCACGCAAAAGGTCGCCTACATCGCCAACAATATTTCCAAGCGCGAAATCGGTGACGACGCCGCCCTGGAAGACTTGCTCAGTGAAGAGGTCAGCGAACGCAATATCGGCCCTTACGAGAAGCTCAATTGGGATGGTCAGAAGATCCGTTCGCTCAGCTCCGTACTGCGCGACGCCCAAGGCGTGCCCATGGCCGTGCTCTGCATCAATCTGAATATTTCGCTGTTCGAAAACGCTAAGGCCGCGCTGGATCTGTTTCTCTCGCCGAGCAAACTGATTCCGCAACCGGATGCGTTGTTTCGCGATGATTGGCAGGAGCGGATCAATACCTTCCTGCATAGCTGGCTGCGTCAGCGCCAACTGGGTCTCAACCTGCTGACCCGTGAACACAAACGCGAACTGGTGCTGGCCCTGCACGCCGAAGGCGCGTTCCGTGGCAAGAGCGCAGCCAATTACGTGGCGAACGTGCTGAATATGGGCCGGGCGACGGTGTACAAACACCTCAAGGAGCTTAAAGCCTGAAGCGGGCGCAATACCTTGGCACTGCGCCCGCATGCGGTGATCAGTCGCCGTAGATATCGGACTTGAAGTACTTGGACTCGATCTTCTGGTACTCACCGTTGGCACGTATCGCATCGATGGCCTGGTTCAACTGGCTGACCAGCTCGGTATTACCCTTGCGTACCGCGATACCTGCGCCTTCACCGACGTATTTCGGGTCCTTCAATTCAGGACCGACAAAGGCGTACCCCTTACCGTTCGGTGTCAGCAAAAAGCCCTGTTCCAGCGGGATGGTGTCGGCGAACATGCCATCGAGACGACCGGACTTGAGGTCCATGTAAATCTCTTCGTTGCTGGTGTAGCGCACCACGTCAACACCCTTCGGCGCGAGCACTTCCGTGGCAAAGCGGTCTGTGGTCGTCGCCCGTTGCACGCCAATGTGCTTGCCTTTGAGGTTCGCGTAGTTGTCATCGATCACTGAGCCTTCCTTCATCACAAAACGGGACGAGGTGAAGTAGTACTTGTGGGTGAAATCGACTGAGTTTTTGCGCTCGGCGGTGATGGTGATCGAGGACAAGGCCGCATCGATTTTCTTCACTTTCAGTGACGGAATCAGGCCATCGAATTCCTGTTCGGTCCAATCGCACTTGACCTTCATCTGCGCGCACAACGCATTGCCGATGTCGTAATCGAAGCCGCTGATAGTGCCTTCCGGAGTCTTGAAGGCAAACGGTGGGTAAGCGGCCTCAATGCCGATACGCAAGGTTTTTTCTGCCGCGAACAAACTGCTGCAAGCCAAAAGGCCCAGAGCCAGACCGCTTATCAAGGTAAGTTTTTTCATGCTATGACTCCCGCTCGTTATCAGGCCCCACCCGGCACATGCCAAATGAGGAATTCTGGAAATGTTGAAAGACAGAAGAAAGGAGAGAAGCAGGAGGACCGGTCATCAAGAACGCCTCGACAGTTATTGTACTTATAAGTCCATGCTGGACTTTATTGTACATAACGTCAACAACGTCTAGGTGTGGAACGATATTTTGTGGGAGCCGCTCCCACAGGATTTGTGTCTGGCACAAATCCTGAGCTGACTGAAACTCTGTGGGAGATTCTATGGTTGTGGACAAGCCATAACGCGACCTTTGACCAGATATTCGCTCTGATTTTTCATCGGGGCGAAGGCTGCTCGAGTCTGGGTCGAAGGGGCTTCCCAGGCAAGCCTGCCCACAGGTTTCAATCGCCGCCGAATTCGCATCAGACAGCTCCGTATTTTTGGGACCGCTTCGCGGGCAAGCGCGCTCCAGCGGGCCGCGGCAAATGTAGCGTCCACTCATAGCCCAAGGAGCTGCTTGCCTGAAGGGGGCGATCTCTTTGCAACAGCGAATCAGCAACCCTCGAACGCTCTCCAGCAACTGGACCAACTGCTCTTTCAATCCGACGTGGGATCATCGCCGACCGAGCCGCTTTGAAGCGCTGCAGGGTTACATGGGTGAGCGGTGTTTGAAGTGGCCGGCAGTTCGTTTCGCCATGGAAAGAACGCTTGTGTAAAGGGTGTCCGTGGCAAGGTGTCGTTCTCAATACCTGTTTCTACCCATTCATCTTTTTCGGGGACTTTCAGCGTTCCAAATATCAGGTCCAGAAAAGGAAAAAAAGCGGCAAAATTATAGCCGTGATATCGGCTATCTTTTGCGTGATGCAATCGGTGCCATTGTGGGCCTGAAAGTACCCACGTCATGGGGCCTAGCGAAATACGGCTATTGGTATGCGTGAAACAACCCCAGCCATTGAAAAGTAAGGTCAACCCTAAGTATGGGATCATATTCCCTCCGCATAGTATTGTGGTTGGGATATGAGTAAATAAAAAGCTGATCAGCACAGACCCCACACTCTGTCGAAGCGCGGTTGAGGAGTTCACTTCCGTGTCGCTATGGTGAACCCTATGAAATACCCAGAGCGCTGAAAATTTATGCTCAAATCGATGCGTCCAATATTGGAAGAAGTCCCATATTAGAGCGTATATCGCAGTGCCAACGACGGCGCCCACTATGCCGTCTCTCTTCCAGTCAGGTAGAACGCGTTCAATTAACGATATCGTTGGCAGCAGTCGGGCGCACCAATCCATAAAAGGTGCGGTGATGGCTAGTCCAACTAACAAATAAATGAAAATCCTGAAGTTATGCCACCTTCCACTAAGACCTGGATCAGTCGCGGCTGGACGACACACTTCAATGACCCAAGCGACCCCGCCGATCAGGGCTGCTTTGGCCAGCGCTTTGGAGTTGTGTTCGATTCCCGTCATGGCCCACTGCATGAAGTCGCTCATTGTTGCCTCATTTTTTTGAATGGAAGTCAACGCGTAAGCCCATGCCAGATGGCATTCTTGGCATAGGCTGGCCTGGAACAGGGGGGAACCCGCTTGTAGCTGCGCTTTTCGCAACCCTGTTCTCAGCTCGTGCATCTGCAGTGTTTTGACCTGACCCAAGCAGCGAGCATAGCTGTCATGGCGGTACTATCCATTGCGCCCCCCCTGATTTCGCAGATTGCCCACGGCTTTGTCGACTCTGAATCATTCGAAGATATCAGCAGGCTGGCCCTGATGAAGCGTCATCTGTAGGCGCTTGGCGCGGGGAAGGGCAACAAGAGAGTGACACCAGGACTGCATGAGCAAAGTCCTACGATATTTGCTCATGCACGAAATTGCTCACTACCTGACCGATACCGGCCGCGACCTTTATCAAGAGTGGCACGAACGTCTCAAGGACCGTTCGCCAGAGTCAGGGCCACTTCACGAATACTTCACGAATAAGTCGGCTGGCAGCGGGCCGTTTTGGCGACTGCAAGCCGGTCGGCGAAGGTGTGTGGAGCGAACTTGTTCGCGAAGGGGCCAGCACGGTGTCAGGCCTTGTCGATCCAGCGCCCTGCCGCCGCGTGATCACTGTCGCGGCCTTCGACCCAGCGCGGGCCGTCGCTGGTGTTTTCTTTCTTCCAGAACGGCGCACGGGTTTTCAGGTAGTCCATCACGAACGCGCAGGCATCGAACGCCGCTTGCCGATGAGCACTGGCGACGCCGACGAAGACGATCGGCTCACCTGGCTCCAGAGCGCCGATCCGGTGCAGCACCTCCAGTTTGAGCAAGGGCCAGCGTTGTTCGGCTTCGGCAGCGATCTTGCCAAGGGCCTTTTCGGTCATCCCTGGGTAATGCTCCAGAAACATCCCCGCCACTTCCCGCCCTTCGTTGAAGTCGCGCACGTAGCCAATGAAGCTGACCACCGCCCCAATGCCCACATTGGCCGCGTGCAAGGCATTTACTTCCACGCCTGGATCGAACGCCGCCGTTTGCACCCGAATCGCCATGTTCAGCCTCCGGTTACAGGGGGGAAGAAAGCCACTTCATCACCTGCTGTCAGTGGCTCATCTGGCTTGCACAGCTCTTCATTGCGTGCGCACATCAGGTTCTGCTCGGCCAATACCTCCCAGACACCACCTCGCAAGGCCAGATGCTCGCGCAGTGCGTCGACGGTGGCGAAAGCCCCTTCCACCGTCTCACTGTCCAGCCCCAGGGTTTCGCGAAACCGGGCGAAATACAGCACTTGAACAGTCATTGCGCGCCCTCCTCCTGGTCCGCCATGAAGTGACCACTCTTGCCGCCAAGCTTTTCCAGCAGGCGTACGTTTTCGATGGTCATGCCGCGATCCACCGCCTTGCACATGTCATAGATCGTCAGCGCGGCGACACTGGCGGCAGTCAGGGCTTCCATTTCCACCCCGGTCTGCCCGGACAGCTTGCAACGGGCGACGATGCGCACGGCATCTTCGCCTTCCGCGTTCAGCTCGACCTTGACGCTGGTCAACATCAACGGATGGCACAGCGGAATCAGATCCGAGGTTTTTTTCGCCGCCTGGATACCGGCAATTCGCGCCACGGCAAACACATCCCCTTTGGGATGCCCGCCACTGACGATCATTTGCAGGGTTTCAGGGCGCATACGCACAAACGCTTGGGCCACAGCTTCACGGAACGTCACGTCTTTGTCGGTGACGTCGACCATATTGGCGCGACCTTGGGAATCGAGATGAGTCAGCACAGCCTTACTCCTGAGCAGGAGTGGCGATTGTAAACCCGCGAGTCAAAAACACCCAACTGTAGGAGCTGCCGAAGGCTGCGATAAGGCCGGAACGGCCTTCACAGGATCTAAAGACTGCGACCGATTCTCGGTCGATCGCAGCCTGCGGCAGCTCCTACAGTGAGTCCTCCGCTAAAAGTTACAAATGGCTCTCGGCGTATTCAGCCAGGATTGAGCGCGGCACCCCTTGCAGGGAGATGTGCACGCCATTCGGGAAGTCCTTGAAGCGCTCCGTCAGGTAAGTGAGGCCAGAACTGGTGGCCGACAGGTACGGGGTGTCGATCTGCGCCAGGTTACCCAGGCACACCACTTTGGAACCGGTACCGGCACGGGTGATGATGGTTTTCATCTGGTGCGGCGTAAGGTTCTGGCATTCATCGATCAGGATCAGGCTTTGCTGGAAACTGCGTCCACGGATGTAGTTGAGGGATTTGAACTGCAACGGCACTTTGCTGAGGATGTAATCGACACTGCCATGGGTGTTTTCGTCATCCATGTGCAGCGCTTCCAGGTTATCGGTGATAGCGCCGAGCCATGGTTCCATTTTCTCGGCCTCGGTACCGGGCAGGAAACCGATTTCCTGATCCAGACCTTGCACGCTACGGGTAGCGATGATGCGCCGATAGCGCTTGCTGACCATGGTCTGCTCGATGGCTGCCGCCAACGCCAGGATGGTTTTACCCGAACCCGCTGCGCCCGACAGGTTGACCAGATGGATATCCGGATCGAGCAAGGCGAACAACGCCAGGCCCTGATAGATATCCCGTGGTTTCAGGCCCCAGGCTTCCTGGTGCAACAAGGGTTCCTGATGCATGTCGAGAATCAGCAGCTCATCGGCCTTGATGCCTTTGATCCAGCCGACAAAACCTTGCTCATCAATGATGAATTCATTGATGTGCACCGCCGGCAGGTTGTCGATGAGCTGCACGCGATGCCAGGTGCGGCCATGGTCCTGGCGGGTTTCGACCTTGCTGACACGGTCCCAGAAGGAGCCGGTCATGTTGTGGTAACCGCGCGACAACATGGAAACGTCGTCGACCAGTTGGTCGGTGCTGTAATCCTCGGCGGCGATCCCACACGCCCGCGCTTTGAGGCGCATATTGATGTCTTTGGTCACCAGCACCACGCGCAACTCCTTGTCACGCGCGTGCAGGTCGATCAGTTGGTTGATGATGATGTTGTCGTTCAGGTGCTCGGGCAACAAGCTGTTGGGCTCGGCCCGCTTGTTCATCAGGATCGACAGGAAGCCTTTGCAGATGCCTGTGCCACGGTCGATCGGTACGCCCTGTTCAACTTCCTCGGGTGTGGCGCCGCCCAGTGTCTTGTCGATCAAACGAATTGCCTGACGGCACTCGGCAGCGACCGAATGCTTGCCGGCCTTGAGCTTGTCCAGCTCTTCAAGGACGGTCATGGGGATGGTGACGTGGTGTTCTTCGAAGTTCAGCAATGCGTTTGGATCGTGGATCAATACGTTGGTATCGAGCACGTAAAGGATTGGCTGGTTAGAAGAAGGGGTGCGTCCGTGATCATCCATACTCGCTCACCTTTTTAGAAGCCAAGCAACGCAATACCACAACAGTTCTGCGCCACGGAAAGGCCGTCGAGTACCCCTCTTGAGGCAGAAGGGACATGCTCATGGTGGGTCTGGGATGACGCCACCTGTGTTGCAGGTTTCGGCGGTCTGTAATGGTAATACCGCAAAACTCATGACAGAAAAAAGCACTTTGACGCTTTTTTGAAGTTTATTTTTCAGTATGACGAATAGCGCTTGGCGGCATCGAAAAGCACCGTTAAAGTCAGAAGTCCGCCTGACCCGAATTGTCCGATAAATTCACCTCCCGCTGCCCCTCAAACACGTGCATTCCCTTGCCCCACGGGCCTTTCAGGGATAGCTGTGACAATCCTGCCATTGCAGTCCACTTTGCGCCGTACTGGTGAGCAACCAGGGCAATGCCGTCTCGACTTTATTGTGAATGTCATGGAACACGATGATCCCGCGCCGCCACAGCAACATCAGGGTTAAAACCCGCTGGCCGGCCTGTTCCGCGGAGATGTTGCGGTTCCAATCCTGGGAATCGATATTCCACAGCGATACCTTCAGGCCCTGGGCGCGAAAATATTCGGCGCTGTCGGCCCGCCGTTGACCATACGGTGGACGGAACAACGGCACGTAGTTGTCCGGCAGCACCTGTTGCAACAGCACGGCGCTGCGTTGAACCGAGTTCTGCCAGTCGAGCCACTGGCTGTGTGAACGGTATTCCCAGCCCTGCAAGCCCACGCATTGCTGCTTATAGAGACCCTGCACCTCGGCCACCGAACTTTTCCCTTCGCGCGTTTGTAGATTTTTGCCCAAGACAAAAAACGCAGCGTTGAGTTTTCGCTGACGCAGGTAGTCGGTCAGCCAATCCGTGGTGCCACCGACCACGGTCGGGCCACTGTCGAAGCTGAGCAAGAACGAGCGGTCATTGAGTTCATCGCCGGTCAGTTCATCGGAGTTATAGCGCTCGATTTCGCTGCTGGTTAGCGGAAACAGGGCTGCCATGTGCAGCAGTTCGGTCAGATAGCGCTCGTGAAACGCCTGGCCCGGTTGCGCCCAGGCGGCGTAGAAGGAATCGTCGGCGACCTGAAACTTGGCGGCCTGCTCGCGCAACATCTGCATGTCTTCGACCAGTACACAGAACGAGGCGTCCTGCTCACAGCTTTGTTGAGCGAACTGGTAGTTCTCCAGCAAGCGCTTCCACAGGCGCTGGCGGATCAGGTTCAATGAAACGATGTTGATCTTCCTCAGCCCAAGCCGCGCTTTGAGGCCCGCTTCATCCAGGCTTTCGCTGGCCAATAAGGCGTGGGCAAAAGCCAGGATCTCGGCGCGCGAGGCGACATCGAACAACACCGGGGTGGTCAACTGCTCGGGCCACACCCCGCGATCCAGCGTGGCGACATCGACCGGAACCGCGGCTTGAGCGTTGAGCCAAAAAAGACAGGCCGAGATGAATAAAACGATGCGCACAATCAGATCCCCAGAAAAACCTCGCGGCGCACTATAGCAGTCGTGGTGTCTAATTCGCAGGCAAGCCTGCTCCCACACACTCCGTGGGAGCAGGCTTGCCTGCGAATGGCTTGACGCAACCCCCATTGAAAACCGCTATCAACGCCAATAGCTGGAGTCCTCCCCTCGCAGCCCCTAGAATCGCGCCCACGATTAAAGGAGACGATTTTATGCTGATGGTGATTTCCCCGGCCAAAACCCTCGATTTCGACACCCCGCCGGTGACAACGCGCTTCACCCAGCCGCAGTACCTGGATCATTCTCAGGAACTGATCGTTCAGCTGCGTGAATTGACTCCCGCACAGATCAGCGAACTGATGCACCTGTCGGACAAGCTCTCCGGGCTCAACGCCGCGCGTTTCGGCAGCTGGACCCCGGCTTTCACGCCGGACAACGCCAAGCAGGCGCTGTTGGCGTTCAAAGGGGATGTGTACACCGGGTTGCAGGCGGAAAACTTCACCGACGCCGATTTCACCTATGCCCAGGATCACCTGCGCATGCTCTCCGGGCTTTACGGTCTTCTGCGCCCCCTGGATCTGATGCAACCCTACCGGCTGGAAATGGGCACCCGGCTGGCTAATGCCCGCGGCAAGGATCTCTACGCCTTCTGGGGCACGCAAATCAGCGAGTGGCTGAATCAGGCACTGGCCGACCAGGGCGATGACGTGCTGCTCAACCTGGCCTCCACCGAATACTTCTCGGCGGTGAAACGCTCGGCCCTCAATGCGCGAATCATCAACACCGAATTTCGCGATCTGAAGAACGGCCAGTACAAAATCATCAGTTTCTACGCGAAAAAAGCCCGAGGGATGATGAGCCGCTTCGTCATCAAAGAGCAGATCGACAATCCCGAGGCACTGAAACAGTTCGACGAACAGGGTTACCACTACAGCGCCGCACACTCGAAGGCCGACACATTGGTGTTCCTCAGAGAGATGCCTGCCGAGTAAAGGGCCTCCGAACGGCACGTCCGTTCGCAGGCGTGCCCGCCGCCGTGGTTCTCAACGCCGGCCCGGCAATAGTCAATCCCGTTCCCACTTCTGTACGATGCCTGCATCTGTGCTTTCCGGGTATTCGTCCATGCTGATCGGCATTCTGCTTATTCTTACTTGGCTGGTTCTGCTGTTGCGCTACCCGGCCAAGGCGTTGTCGGTGTCGTTGGCGGCGGTATTGGGTTTGGGCCTGGTGACGATGTGGGTGTTGTGGCAGGACAGCCAGGAGACTCGGCAACTGGAGCGTCTGGAACTGCGCCTGAGCTATTCGCCCCAACAATGCCCGTCCGATCGCCCGTTGCTGATCCAGCTGCACAACGGCAACGATGTGCCGCTGCTGTCCCTGCGTTGGCGCGTTGCTGCTTATCGGCCTGGGGACACGGTCAATCTGGCGGACAACGTCTACGCTGCACCTCGCTATAGCGGCCCTGGCGAGTTGCAGGCCGGCGGTGATTGGCAAGACTGCTTACCGCTGCCGCCACTGCGTCCGGGGTACCGTGCGCAAAGCGTGGAATTCCGTGCCGAGCGCTTACAAGGCAGTTTCTCGGACTAGGGTGTGTCATCAATTAAGGAAAATATATGCCCATCGCTCTTATCACTGGTTGCTCCAGCGGCATTGGCCGCGCGCTGGCAGATGTTTTCAAAGCCGCTGGCTATCAGGTCTGGGCCACTGCCCGCAAAACCGAAGACGTCGCTGCGTTGCACGCCGCCGGTTTTTCCGCTGTGGAGCTGGACGTCAACGATGGCGCAGCCCTTGAGCGATTGGCCGGACAACTCGAGCAGCAAGGCGGCCTCGATCTGCTGATCAATAATGCCGGCTACGGTGCCATGGGGCCGCTGCTCGATGGCGGCGTGGAGGCCATGCGGCGGCAGTTCGAAACCAATGTGTTCGCCGTGGTCGGGGTGACTCGCGCGCTGTTCCCGCTGTTACGCCGCAGCAAAGGATTGGTGGTGAACATCGGCAGCGTTTCGGGAGTGCTGGTCACGCCGTTCGCGGGCGCGTACTGCGCGTCGAAAGCTGCGGTGCATGCGCTTAGCGATGCCTTGCGCCTGGAACTGGCACCGTTCGGCATCGGCCTGATGGAAGTCCAGCCCGGCGCCATCGCCTCCAGTTTTGCCGACAACGCCACCCGCGAAGCCGAACAGTTGATCGGCGAGTCTTCGCCCTGGTGGCCGTTGCGTGGGGCGATTCGCGCACGGGCCAAAGCCTCGCAAGGCAACCCGACCCCTGCCATCGACTTCGCCCGCGACCTGCTCAAGGCGGTGAAAAAAGACAAACCGCCGCGCTTGTTGCGTCTGGGCAACGGCAGCCGTGCCATGCCATTGATGTCCTGTCTGTTGCCCAAGGGGCTGCTGGAGAAACAACTGCGCAAGCGTTTTGGCCTGGACGCAAGCCTGTGATCCGCGCCACCGAGCCGGTCGCGGCCAGCCTGCTCCACAAGTCCAGCGCCACCCACAAATCCTGTGGGAGCAGGCTTGCAACTACGCGTCCCGCTGCGAACATCTATCAAGCACCGCTGATGATCAGTTGACCTGCGGATTCACAATCACCGTACAGGTACTCCCCGCCGCCAACACCACGCCGTCCGGTACCGTGTCCAGATGGATGCGTACCGGCACGCGCTGGGCCAGGCGGACCCAGTTGAAGGTCGGGTTGACGTCGGCGATCAGTTCGCGGCTTTCCGGGTTGTCACGGTCATAGATGGCGCGGGCGATGCTTTCGACGTGGCCCTTGAGCACTTCGCCGCTCATCAACTGCATATCGGCCAGATCACCGACGCGAATGTGCGGGAGTTTGGTCTCTTCGAAGAAGCCGTAAACCCAGAACGAGTTCATGTCGACCACCGCCATTTTCGCTTCGCCGATACGCGCGTAGTCGCCGCGATGCACATTGAGGTTGGTGACGTAGCCGTCCACCGCGGCCAATACGCGGGTGCGTTGGAGATTGAGTTCGGCGGCCTCCAGTTGTGCCTGGGCCAACTGGTAATCGGCCTGGGCGGACATGGCGATGTTGCTGGAGTCGTCGCGGCTTTCGCGGGAAATCACCAGGCTATCCATGTCGGCGCGGCGGTTCGCGTTGAGCTTGCGCATCTCCCACGTGGCCTTGCGTGAAGCCACTGTCGCCTGGGCCTGCTTGACGGCGAGCTGGTAATGCTCAGGGTCGATCTGCATCAGCAGGTCACCCTTTTTCACCTGTTGGTTATCGCGCACCGGCACGTCGACCACCGTACCGGTCACGTCGGCAGCCACGTTGATCACATCGGCGCGCACTCGGCCGTCGCGGGTCCACGGCGTATCCATGTAGTGAACCCACAGGGTGCGACCAATCCAGATGGCCAGCGCCAGAACCAACAAGGTGGCGATCAGACTAAAAAGCTTTTTCATCCTAGGGTTCTCAACGGTAAACAGTGAGCGCCAGCGCGCCGAAAATACAGCTGAACAGGCTCAGACGCAGCAGCGCCGGGTGCCAGAAAAAACGGAACAGGTCGAGCCCGGACAGAATCCGGTCGAGCCCCCAGGCAAGCACCGCCGCGATGAGAAACATCACGGTCACGGTCGGCATATAAAGGCCATGGAAAGCGATTTCACGCGGCATGCAGAAGTCCTTGCGGCTCACGCCCGGGAGCGTGGGCGGCCAGTGGTGATTGCGGGTCCAGCAATGAAGTTCGGATAAAGTGCAGATAGCTCTGGACCCGGCGCAGCGCCGAAGTATCGAAATGCCGGGCAAAGGGTTCATCGGTACCCTGCACGCGACTGATGGCATGGTCGACGGCAATCAGGCTGCGTTCCAGGTTGCTTTGGTTGGGCTGCAGGAATAAGCGGATCAGCGACCGCCCCATCACCCGGATCGCCAGACGCCAGGACTGCGACTCGGCATAGCACGGATGCACCGGCAGGATCGACTGCTCGCGGCGCAGCTCGATAATCGCGTGACCGACTTCCAGCACCACGAACATCCAGCGCAATAGACTGCGTTGCACCTGCGGCTGACCGGCCGCCAGGCCGTACGCCTGATGCAGCAAATCGCGGGTGCTGCTTTCGAAGCTCGAACCCAGGCCACGCAGCGGTGCACTGACGGCGAACACCACTTGCCGCCGCAGGTCATCTTCCAGTCGACGCCACAACCAGCGGGCGTTGGGCGGCAGAATGATAGCCCCCGCCGCCGCGCAGACCAGCATCCCGATGACCATGGCGATGTAGTCATTGATGAACACGTAAGGGTTGTAGACCGTCAGGTTGTCCGGCACCGAACCGATGCTGAAAAATATCAGCAAGCCCAGCCCGTATCCGGCCCATTGTGGGCGTGAGGCCAGGAAAGCACCGATGACGAAAACCGGTGCCATGCACAAACAGAGCAAGGGAAAGCCGTCAATGAACGGAAAGATGAAGAACGTTTCGACGAAACCCAGCACCGCACCCAGCATCGTGCCGCAAGCCATCTGGAACGCCATGCGCTTGGGGTTAGGCGACGTGCCGGACAGCGCGACGGTCGCGGCGGCAACCAGGGTCATTGTCACGCCGCTTGGCCAGGCCGTGGCCACCCAATAGGTGCCCAGCGCCGCCACAATGAACATTGCACGAATGCCCGATGCCGCAGACGCCATCCAGTTGGTCGTCGAAACAAACGACTCGTCCCACTGCTCGCGAACGTGACGGTGATCGGCCAATGACGCGTGGGTCTGGGCGTAGTTGTGCATCTCGTCGACGAAGCGGTACAGCAGTTCATACGCGGTATGGAAATCCAGCAGGTCGGCATTGCTCGGATCAGTCTCGAGCAACGCCGCCCGCAGACTGCGCACCCGCTCCGGCAAGCCGGCTTTATAGACGGCCAGTCGCTGTTCCAGCAACACGGCGTCGGCAGTGGTCAAGGCCCGTCCGGCGAAGGTGTCGAGCAGTTCAGCCAATGCCGTCAGACCCGGTTCGATGACCGACACCACTTGGGTAAAACCCCGACCGCGCAGGCGTTCAAGCAATTGATGCAGGGCATTGAAGCGGGTAGTGATGGCCATGAACTCGCTGTTCAGGCGATTGAGCCTGCCATTGCGTCGGCGCATGTGCGGGTCTTCGAACACCGTGACGCTGCGCAGCCCTTCCAGCCCCACGGCCTCGACGATGAAACGCATGTTGCCGGACTCGAAGGCCTCCCGCTCACTGACGCCGCGCAAGCCATCCGCGACAAATCGGGCGAACACGCCGAAGCGCTGATATAACGCGTTGCGCATGGCGGCACTGGAGGTTTGCGGCAGGACCGCAGCGCTGATCACGGTCGAGCAGACAATCCCGAGGGATATCTCCAGCACCCGCCACACCGCAGCCATGAACGAGCTTTCCGGATGCGCCAAGGCAGGCAAGCCGATCATCGCCGCGGTGTAGCCGGCGAGGACAAAACCATAGGCGCGCAAGTTGCGGTAACGCGCCGCACCGGCCGAACAGACACCGACCCAGATCGCCAGGCTGCCCAGAAACAGCTCGGTGTTCTGGGCGAACAAGGCCATCAGCAGGACCATCATTGCCGAACCGGCCAAGGTGCCGAGGAAGCGATAGAAACTCTTGGCAAACACATGTCCGCTTTGCGGCTGCATGACGATGAATACAGTGATCATTGCCGTACGCGGCTGGGGCAACTCCAGACGCAGCGCCACCCAATAGGTCAGGAAGGCAGCGATCAGCACCTTGAAGATGTAAATCCAGGTCACACCATCACTGCGCGCCCAGGCAAAGAACTCGCGACGCCATTCCAGTGAGTCGAGCCACCGCAGAAAGCTGCTCATTTCTTCAGCGCCTGAGAGATCGCCTTCGCAGACAAACCTGCTCCTACAATGGATTGCATAGCTCCTGTGCCCACCAGATCGCCTTCGCGAATAAATTCGCTCCCACAGTGGAGCATCGGCCCCGTGGGAGCGAATTCATTCGCGAAGAGGCCCTCAATCCAGCCCGGATTCTGTGAACGCCTTACCTCTGTGGGAGCAGGCTTGCCTGCGAAGGCGTTCAATGATCAAACACCGCAAGCGCTGCCGGTGTTTTCGTCGGCACGGTCTTGCTCTCGGCCGGCGCATCGGCACCCGCCGACAAGCCGCCACCCAGTGCGACCACCAGCTCGGCATGAGCGGTCAGGCGCGCGGCCTGGACCTGCTGTTGAATCTGCTGCTGATGGAACAACAACGTCTGGGCATTGAGCACATTCAGGTAATCGGTCAGCCCGCGCTTGTAGGCAACCAGCGCGATGTCGTAGGTCCTCTGCGCCGACGCCACCGACTCGGCGGCGAGCGTTTGCTGCTTGTCCATCGAGGCGCGGCGAATCAATTGGTCGGAGATATCTTTCAGCGCATTGATCAAGATCTGGTTGTATTGCGCAACGGCCAGGTCATAACCGGCCGCCGCTTCACCCAGCTCCGAGCGCAAACGCCCGCCATCGAAGATCGGCAGGGTGATCGCCGGACCGACGCTATAGTTGAATTTCTGGCCAGCCAGAAACGACAGCATAGTGCCGCCGGTCGCCATGTAGCCGAGGCTGCCGACCAGATCGACATTGGGATAGAAACCGGCGTGCGCGACGTCGATGCCACGCGCCTGAGCTGCGACCCGCCAGCGGCTGGCGACCACATCCGGACGCTGTCCGAGCAGTTCAGCCGGCAGCGCCGACGGTAACTTCAACGCAGTTAGCAAGGACAGCGTCGGGCGCTGCAAACGTGCGCCCTCCCCCGGCCCTTTGCCTGCCAATGCCGCGAGCTGATTGCGGCTCAGGGCGATGGCCTCGTCCAGCGAATCGACTTGCCGATGGGTTTCCGGCAACGGGGTTTCAGCCTGACTGACTTCGAAATGGGTGCCGATCCCGCCCTTCAGGCGTCGTTGCGCCAGTTCGAGGATCTGCTCCTGCTGGGCCAGCGTCGCCTGAACGATATCGCGCTGGGCGTAATTCAACGACAGCTGGATATAGGCGCGGATGATGTTGTTTTGCAGTTCGAGCTGCGCCAGGCGCGCTTCGGCGGCACTCATGTGCGCCAGATCCAGCGCCTGTTCGCTGGCATTGCTTTCCCGGCCCCACAAGTCGAGGGAATAGCTCAGCCCCAGAGAGGCATTGTTGTCCCAAGTGTTGGTGTTCGACAGTGCGCCGGGGCCGTAGAACTGGTCGGTAGGCCAGTTATGGCGCTTGAGGGTGGAGTCGCCATTGACGTGCAGCGACTCAGCGGACTCGGCGACACCGGCCATGGCCTTGGCCTGACGCACGCGGGCCGCCGCCATTGCCAGGCTCGGGTTGCCTTGCGCGGCCAGCTCGATCCAGCGGTCGAGTTGCTCATCGCCATAGGCCCGCCACCACTGAGCGGCCGGCCAGTGCGCTTCTTTGGCGGCACTCTGGATTGCTTCGTCAGTAGCCAGGGCGTTGGCCGACAGGGACTGGCCTTGAGGGGCGATCCCTGCGGTTCCGATGCAGCCGCCGATTGCCAGCGATAAAGCAAAAACACTAAGGGGCTTCAGCCCTCTGATCATGCGACGCGGCACTGCTGCAAATTCCCGACTTTGGTGAAATAGCGTGAAGGCAGCAATTCTAGAGGGCGGTCAAAGCGGCGATAAGCCGGAGGAAGTGTGATTCTTTGTTACCGAACGGGCGATAATCCGTTGGTCTGGCTCACATGCAACTGTTACTTCATGTCACAATTTGTCAATCTCACCAGAGAACTGCCAATGGATACCCTGCAAAACATGCGCGCTTTCAGTTGCGTGGCGCAAGCGGGCAGCTTTACTGCCGCCGCAGTACAGCTCGATACCACAACCGCCAACGTATCGCGTGCAGTCTCCAACCTTGAAGCTCACCTGCAAACCCGCCTGCTCAACCGCACCACGCGGCGCATTGCCCTCACCGAAGCGGGCAAACGCTACTTGTTGCGCTGCGAACAGATCCTCGGCTACGTCGAAGAAGCCGAAGCCGAAGCCAGTGATGCGCACGCGCGTCCGGCAGGTCAGTTGAAGGTCCATTCGATGACCGGTGTCGGCCAGCACTACGTGATCGATGCCATCGCCCGCTATCGCAAGCATCACCCGGACGTGAGCTTCGACCTGACCATGGCCAACCGCGTGCCGGATCTGCTCAACGAGGGCTATGACGTGTCCATCGTGCTGGCCAGCGAGTTGCCGGATTCAGGCTTTGTTTCGCAGCGCCTGGGCATCACCTACAGCATCGTTTGCGCCTCACCGGCCTACGTCAAAGCCTTCGGTGTCGCACAAAAACCTCAAGACCTGCTCAACCATGCCTGCTTGCGTCTGGTAAGCCCGGTGATTCCGTTGGAGAAATGGGCATTTGACGGTCCTGAAGGTCAGGAGATGGTCACCATCGCCACCTCGCCTTTTCTGGTCAACTCGGCCGACGCGATGAAAACCGCGATCAGCAGCGGTATGGGTGTCGGCATTTTGCCGATTTACTCGGCCATCGAAGGACTGCGCGATGGCACGCTGGTTCGGGTCTTGCCCGAATACCGCTCACAGGAGCTGAACCTGTACGCCATCTACCCGTCGCGCCAATACCTGGATGCGAAGATCAGGACGTGGGTCGAGTACCTGCGCGGCTCGCTGCCGGAAATTCTGGCCGCTCACGAAGCTGACTTGAAAACCCACGATTTGACCTGCATCGCCTGACCCGCACCACCCGCCACAAAAAGAACACCCTCGAAAGAACCTGATGCCCAGGGACGGGCAAGAATGTTAGCGTGCTACGCACTGTCCATTCGAACCGTCCGAGAGTATCTGCCTGATGAAAAAGACCGTACTTGCCTTCAGCCGCGTGTCCCCCGAAATGGCCGAGCGCCTGCAGCAAGACTTCAACGTGATCGTGCCCGACCCGAAGCTGGGCGATATGAATGCACAGTTCAATGACGCGTTGCCGCACGCCCATGGTCTGATCGGCGCGGGTCGCAAGTTGGGGCGCGAGCAACTGCAAAGTGCCGGCAAGCTGGAAGTGGTGTCGAGCATTTCAGTGGGCTACGACAATTACGAGCTGGGTTATTTCAACGAACGCGGCATCATGCTGACCAACACCCCCGATGTGCTGACCGAAAGCACCGCCGACCTGGCCTTCGCTCTGCTGATGAGCAGCGCCCGACGCGTCGCCGAACTGGACGCCTGGACCAAGGCCGGCCAGTGGAAACGCACGGTCGAAGCTGCGCATTTCGGCACCGACGTGCATAACAAGACCCTGGGCATCGTCGGCATGGGCAACATCGGCGCCGCCATCGCCCGGCGTGGCCATTTCGGTTTCAACATGCCAATCCTGTACAGCGGCAACAGCCGCAAGGTCGAACTGGAACAGGAACTGGACGCGCAGTACCGCAGCCTTGATCAACTGCTGGCCGAATCAGACTTCGTCTGTCTGGTGGTGCCGTTGAGCGAAAAGACCAAACACCTGATCGGCACCCGCGAACTGGCGCTGATGAAGCCCTGCGCGATCCTGATCAACATCTCTCGCGGCCCGGTGGTCGACGAACCGGCGTTGATCGAAGCCCTGCAAAAAGGCACGATCCGTGGCGCCGGTCTGGATGTGTACGAAAAAGAACCGCTGGCCGAATCGCCGCTGTTTCAACTGAGCAACGCCGTCACCCTGCCGCACATCGGCTCTGCCACCCACGAAACCCGCCAGGCCATGGCCGATCGCGCTTACCACAACCTGCGCAGCGCGTTGTTGGGTGAGAAGCCGCAGGATCTGGTCAATCCGCAGGTGTGGAAGGGCTGATCTGACACAAATATCTGTAGGAGCTGACTTGTCTGCGATAGGCCGGGGTCGCGTCCGACACGAAGGACCTTCCAGCAATATCGTGTCCAGACATTTTGCGACTGCTTCGCAGCCGATCGCAGACAAGTCAGCTCCTACAGAAAGCCTCAGGCTAACTTGCCCGATTCTAGTGCCACCTCCTTCGGCTTACGAAACACCAACACATTCCCCAGCATCACCAGTACCAACCCCATCAGCGCCGGCGCTGTCCATTGATAGCCTTCGGCGAACGCCGAAATATTCAACGCAACCACCGGAAAGAGTACGGTGCAATACGCCGCGCGTTCCGGTCCCATGCGCCCGACCAGAGTCAAGTAAGCGGTGAAGCCAATCACCGAGCCGGCAATCACCAGATACGCCAGTGAGCCGATGTAGCGCGTGTTCCATTCGAAACTGAACGGGGTGCCGCTGAGCAGGCAATAGACGCTGAGCATCGCCGCGCCATAGAGCATGCCCCAGGCGTTGGTGGTCAGGGGCCGCAGGCCGGCTTTCTGTTGCAGGCTGGACAGCATGTTGCCGGCGGAGAAACACAGGGTGCCGAGCAAGGCCAGGCCCAGACCGATCAGGGTTTCGCGGCTGGCGCTATGACTGGAGAGTTCTGGCCAGAACAGACACGCCAGCCCCATCAACCCTAGCGCGCCACCCGCCAACACATTGCGGGCGACTTTCTGACGGAAGAAGATCCGTGCATTCAGCGCGTTCCACAGGGTCGAGGTGGAGAACACTACAGCGATCAGGCCGCTGGGGATCCACTGACTGGCAGTGTAGAAGCACATGAAGTTGATGCAGAACAGGCACAGACCCTGAGCCAGACAAATAAGCTGCCCACGCCGATTGACCTTTTGCAGACGCCCGCTCAACAGCAGCATCGCGAACAACACCAACGCCGCGAAGCCGAAGCGATAAACGATCGACACCGGGATCGCCACGTCGCCGAGCTGCAATTTCAGGGCGATCCAGGTCGTACCCCAGATCAATACGGTGAGTAGATACAAAGAGAGGTTCATGACGGACTCCTGAATGAAGCCTCAGTCTGGCGTTTTGCTTCAGGGCCGACTTGCACAAACTTGCGCTTTTGCATGTCTGGCAGGCTGGCAGCGCGGGCGCTACGGAGTAGGATGCCGATTGTAGAGGATTAGCCATGCCGCCACTGGACACCATCCAAGTCTTTCAAGCCTTGAACAGCTCGCCCAACGCTCGTCTGGAACAAAGCGCGGGCCTGGGTGACGGTATGGTCGCAGCCCTGTGGAACAACCGGCGCGATGCGCAGGAGTATCAGGCGCCGAGTCACCACACATTGTCCTGCTACCTCGCAGGCGGCACCGGCACCTTTCGTCGCGATCGGCCCGGCGACAAAGGTGGGCCTGACAAATTGTGCGTGTTGCCTGCCGGCCATGAGTCGGCCTGGGTGATCAATGGTGAGCTCCGCCTCGCGCACTTGTATGTCAGCCCCGAACAGTTTGCGCTGGGTTGCATCGCCCTGCTGGACCGCGAACCCCGCGAGCTGCAACTGCGGGAAAGCACCTTTATCGACGACCCCGAACAAGCGCGGCGTTTTCGGCGGTTGATCCAACTGAACTGGAACGAACCCGGCGAACGCCTGCTGACCAGCAGCCTGGCCCATGAAATGCTCAGCCACGCCCTGCTCAGCCAAGTCGGCCTGCGCGAAGGCTTGCGGCTCAAAGGTGGCCTGGCCCCGCACTTGCGGCGGCAACTGGTCGACTACATCGAAAACCGTCTGGCTGACCCCCTCAGCCTTGGGCAACTGGCAGGACAATGCGCGCTCTCCGAGTATCACTTCGCCCGCATGTTCCGCGAAAGCTTCGGCCTGCCGCCCCACCAATACCTCCTCGCCCGCCGTCTGAACCACGCCCGGCATCTCCTGCGCACCAGCCAGCAACCTTTCGGCGATATCGCCATGGCCTGCGGTTTTGCCAGTGCCAGTCACTTCAACAATCGGTTTCGTCAGGCGATGGGGGCTACGCCGGGGGAGTATCGGTTGGCGTTTGTTGCTGACTGATCGATTGCGTGCTGCGCTCTACGTCGCATCTTTCACAGGCAAACCCACCTCCAGCGATCAGGGCCAATTTTTTCGCCTCAAAATATTTCTGCGCATAAGGGGTTGAATTGTTTCCTCATCGGCGCCAACACTGAGAGTGAGAGGCGAAGGGTTAGACCTCAACCGAGCGAAACCGTCCAATCTCATGTGAGCAAGCCAAAGTAAGGGAAAAACTATGCAAATCCAGGTCAATAGCGATAACCACATCGAAAGCAGCATCCGACTGGAGGAGTGGGTACGTACCACCGTTGAAGCCACGCTCGAACGCTACGAAGAGGATCTGACTCGCGTCGAAGTCCATATTCGCGACGAAAATGGCGACAAGCCCGGCCCGCATGACATGCGCTGCCAGATGGAAGCCCGGCCAAAAGGACACCAACCGATTTCGGTCACTCACAAAGCCGACACACTGGATCAGGCAGTGGAAGGCGCGGCAGAAAAACTCAATCACGCCCTTGAGCATCTCTTCGGTAAATTGCGCGACAAACGCACGGGCGCGCCTGTCATCGAAGGCGTAGTGGATCAGGAGTCGGAAAACCCGGACGCCCTGCTCCAGGAAGAATTTCTCGAAAAAGAATTCGTAAAAGAAGCCCGACTTGGCTGATCGGCGGCACGACTTATTTTCATAACCATCACATTTGAAACACTCCAAAAGAAGGGCGGGCCTGTGCAGACAGACCCGCCCTTTTTCATGACCTTGTCCAACGCAATGGGCGTCGTCGCCAAACGCATGATCAGCGCCGCATAACAGCATCTAAAGTCAGAGCTCGCCTTTCTCTTCGGTCAGCGCACCCTTGGTTTTACTGTCCGGGTCAGGGACCTTCGCTGACGGGAACTGCGAGGACGCATAGCGCACCACAAGAATGGCGAACGCCAGCAGTAGAATGGCCCCGGAAAGATAAACCACACCCAGATCTGGCGGATTGTGGTGCGACACGTCGGAAATCAGCAGCCGTGTCAGGGCCGTGATCGCCACATAGATCAGAAAACGCACCGGCATGTGGTTGGTCTTGAAATAGATCCCGACCATGGCGCCTAATTCCAGGTAGATGAACAGCAACAGAATGTCATCGACCGTGATGTGGCCCTTTTCCAGCATCTCCATAAACGCCATCACCGCCGCCCAGGCCGTTACCGCACCAATGGCGAACAACGCCAGGTAGTGGAAAGTCTCGACCAACAGATTACCCAGTGACTCGGCCAATCCATGAACGTTCTGACGGAGGGACTCAGCCCAGCTGATTTTCACGATGTACTTCCTTGGATAATTCGATCGGATGATGCCGTGCCAACGTGACCACTTTTCGTTGCGCGGTTTTTTTGCAGCAGCTTTTCAGCAGCTTTTTTAGCAGCTTTTTCAGCAGGAATGGGGCCACAGTCTATGGTTGAGAGCGTGGTGTATTGTCGCAAGGCACATCTCGACGCCCACGTGATACGCATGGAGGCAAAAATGCCACTATCCAAATCGGTTCGGTTCGCTTATGCTTTTAGCTGTATAAAAATACAGTAGTCGCTAAAGACACATTATCGTGAAGGCATGTGAGGTGGTGAATGGCCGTCGAAGTGGTATACCGCAGCAGCCGAGATCTGGAGCGTTTGTTCATGGATAAAGCCGAAGCTGACCGTCATGACAAAATGCTTGAGCTGGCAGAGTTGCTGGCCGAAGTATTGCAACGGGCTGTGCCGTCGTTGACGGAAGCTCAAGTGGAAGAAGCCGGGATTTACATGGCGAAGAACCGTGATGTCTTCGCCAAGGCGTTCAAGAGCCAGCCGGACGCATTGTCCGAATTGCTCAGTGCGCCGTTGGAGGAATAGTTTTTGCCCCCCATTCGCAGGCAAGCCTGCTCCCACAGATCCTCAATCTACTGTGGGAGCAGGCTTGCCTGCGAATAGCTTGATACGGTTCGCCTGACACCCATCACTCAGGCTTTTCCAACTCCATCACCAACGCTTTGAAAAACCGCGCTGCTTCACCGCCGGCCACCGCTCGGTGGTCGAAGGTCAGCGACAGCGGCAGTATCGGATGTATCACCACCTGGCCGTCCACGGCCACCGGCTCTTCGCGGATGCCACCGGCACCCATGATCGCCACTTGTGGCGGCACGACCACCGGATTGGCGTAGCGACCGAACAAGGTGCCGAAGTTGGACAGGGTGATGGTCGCGCCCATCATTTCTTTAGGTGGAATCGAACGCGCCTGGACGTCCTCACGCAGTCGGTTCATACCCTCTTTCAAATCCACCGCGTCACGGTTGCCGACATCACGCAGCACCGGCACAAACAAGCCGTCAGGCG
Source organism: Pseudomonas sp. ASL3 (assembly GCF_056680425.1). Taxonomy (NCBI): domain Bacteria; kingdom Pseudomonadati; phylum Pseudomonadota; class Gammaproteobacteria; order Pseudomonadales; family Pseudomonadaceae; genus Pseudomonas; species Pseudomonas sp. ASL3. The sequence continues at coordinate 4,432,775 of NZ_CM155281.1, forward strand.
TATCGATGGCAATCCCGAGGTCGAGTTTTTCATGCTGCTTGATCGACAGGGATTTACCGTCGAACCAACTGTTGAGCACCGGCTCTACCGCGCAGGCGGCTGCCATGGCTTTGCCCAGACGAATCAGCGGATCACGGGCCAGGCCCCAGCGATGCAGATCGGCGTCAGCAAAGATCGTCACCGGCACCACTTCGGCATGGGAGCGGGCCATGTTCAGCGCCATGCTGCGGCGCACCCCCCGTAGTTTTTCTCCGCCAAATCTATCGCGCTCGGCTTGCGCCGCGTCTTCGACATCGGTGCGGGTGATCAGGCCATCGCTGCCGGAACCGCTCAGTGCGCTGAGATCAACACCCAGCTGTCGGGCCAGATAGCGCACCGCCGGCGTGGCACGAGCGGACATGTGTTCGCGAGTCGACGGCGCCGCGCCGATGAAAAATTGGTCGTCCTGATTGTTGCCGCCCCCTTCAAGCCGCCCGACCACCGTGCCCGCATCGCCCTCGCCTACGTAGGCCATCAGCGGCTCACCGACGTGAAGGATATCGCCATCGCCGCCATAGGTTTTCTCAACGACGCCATCATAGGGCGCAGGGATATCGACCAAGGCTTTCGCAGTCTCCACCGACACCAGCAATTGATCAGCCTTGACCGTATCACCGGCCTTGACGTGCCATTGGACGATCTCGGCTTCCTGCAGACCTTCGCCCAGATCGGGCAATTTGAAATATTTCATGAGCGGCGTCCTCAGGCAAAATTCAGGGCGTTGTCGCACGCGTGAAGAATGTCTTCGACGCTGGGGATGTAGAGGTGCTCCAACCGATACAGCGGCGGCGGAATGTCCGGTGCGGTTACCCGCTGGATCGGCGCCTGCAAATCCAGGAACGCCCGCTCATAGAGGCTGGCCGCGATTTCCGCCCCCACGCCGCAGGAGCGCGGCGCTTCGTGGACGATCACGCAGCGTCCGGTTTTGCGCACCGAGGCTTCCAGCGTGTCGAGATCCAGTGGTTTGACGCAGGCGACATCGATCACCTCGGCGGACACGCCCTGCTCCGCCAGCGCGCTGGCCGCTTGCAGGGTTTCAAGCACGCTGGCGCCCCAACTGATCAGGGTAATGTCACTGCCTTCACGCAGGGTAAAACAGGTATCCAGCGGCAGCCGTTTGCCATCATTGACCAGCGGCTGCGGGTTCATTCGATAGAGCCTCGTCGGCTCAAGGAAGATCACCGGATCGGGATCGTCGATGGCCGCCAGCAACAACCCATAGGCCCGTGCCGGTGAGGAGGGGATGACCACACGCAAGCCGGGAATATGCGCGAACAGCGCTTCGGTACTTTCGCTGTGATGCTCCGGTGCGCGAATCCCGGCGCCCATGGGCGCGCGTAACACCATCGGGCAACTCAAGCGGCCGCGGGTACGATTGCGCAAGCGGCTGGCATGGGACACCAGTTGCTCCATGGCGGCGTAGATAAAGCCCATGAACTGGATTTCCATGACCGGCTTCAAACCCTGCGCCGCCATGCCGACCACCAGACCGCCAAGCATGGTTTCGGCCAGTGGTGAATCGATCACCCGCTTGAAACCGAAGCTGTCGCGCAAGCCTTGGGTCGCGCGGAATACCCCACCGTTGACACCGACGTCTTCGCCGAGGATCACCACATTTTCGTCTTCGGCCATGGCCCGGTGCATCGCCAGATTGACCGCCTCCAGCAAGGTGACCTTTTCATTCGCCATGAGCGTCACTCCCCCCATGACGGGCTACCCGCTCAAGGAGCCATTCGCGCTGCTCGGCCAAGGCCGATGGCCATTTAGCGTAGACATGGTCGATGACCGATTCAGGCGCTTGTATGCCCGCGTTTTCGAAGATATCCACTGATTTCTGCACCAATACCTGACACTCGCTGATCAGTGCCTGCTCGCGGCCCTCGTCCCAGACACCCTGCCTGACCATGAAGGATTGCAGGCGTTTGACCGGTTCTTCCAGCCAGGCATGCTTGACCTCCTCAGCAGGTCGATAACGGGAGGCGTCGTCTGCCGTGGTGTGGTCGCAGAGACGATAGCTCAGGCACTCCAGCAACACTGGGCCTTTGCCTTTACGAGCGCGTTCGAGGGCGATCTGCATCCTGTCGTAGACCGCCAGCATGTCATTGCCATCGACCTGTTCGCCGTGAAAGCCGGCGCCGATGGCTTTCTGCGCCAGCGTTGGCGCGCCGCACTGGATGCGCCGGGGCACGGAAATCGCCCACTGGTTGTTATTGATCACAAACACCACAGGTAGTTGCCAGGCACCTGCGACGTTGAGCGCTTCGAGAAAATCGCCCTTGCTGGTGGCACCGTCGCCGCAGGTGGTCACGGCCACCCGATGCTCGCCACGAATCTTGAACGCGGTGGCGATACCGCAAGCGTGTAAGGCTTGGGTCGCGATCGGGATGCTCAACGGAAAATCCTGGGCCGCAGCCAGCTCGGCATAATCGCTGCCACGCTCGTCACCGCCCCAATAGAGGAGAATTTCTTCCATGCGCACGCCGCGCATCAGTTGCACGGCCGTGTCGCGGTAATAAGGAACCAGCACATCTTCGGGCTGCATCAGGCTGCCAATGGCGACGCCGATGGCTTCCTGGCCGAGGGTCGGCGCATAAGTGCCAATGCGTCCGGTGCGTTGCAGTGCGACAGCTTTCTGGTCGAACAGTCGGGTCAGGACCATTTGCCGGTAGAGACGGGTCAGCAGGTTGAAGTCATCAGCCCAATCGGGAAGTTCGCCGGTCAGGTGGCCATCAGGGGCAAGATAACGGGTATACGCAAGATCGATCTTGTTATGGGACATTGCACACTCCTGACACGCGACACTCTCTGACAAACGAAGAGGCGTGGTGGTCAAACTCGCGGCTTGTGGCAGCGAGGTCAGTCGGCTGGCACCGATCAGGTGCTAGCCGCTCAGCAAGCGTTCTGCCAATGCATCGGCGACGTGCGCGGGTGAGCGCTTCTCCGCCTGGGCATGGGCGAAAACCTCGGTCAATCGCACTCCGATTCGCGATAGATGAGCGGTAATGGTGCCCAGTGTTTCCCCCTGATGTTGCAGTGCGACATAGATCAGACCTCCAGAATTGATCACGTAATCCGGTGCGTAGAGAATGCCGCGGCCTTCCAGTTGATCAGCGATCTGCAAGCTGCTCAGCTGGTTATTGGCCGCACCTGCCACGGCCGCGCAGCGCAATTGTGCGACGCTCTTGCTATTAAGGATGGCGCCGAGCCCGCAGGGCGCAAGAATATCGCAAGGGGTACTGAGCAAGGCTTCGCAGGCAATCGGATGCGCGCCGAATTGCTCCATGGCCAACTGCACTTTGCCACTGTCCAGATCGCTGACCAGCAAGTCGGCACCCGCCGCATGCAGCTGTTCGGCCAAGGCATAACCGACATGCCCAAGCCCCTGAATCGCCACGCGCAGACCTTCGAGATTGTCGCTGCCCAGACGCGCCATCGCCGTAGTACGAATACCGGCGAACACGCCCATGGCGGTATGCGAAGAAGGATCGCCAGCTTCGGTGGTGCTGGTGACATGCTGGGTGTGCTGGGCGATGCAATCCATGTCGGCGCTGGAGGTACCGCTGTCGACGGCGGTGATGTAGCGCCCGTCCAGGGTTTCGATAAAGCGTCCGAAGGACTCGAACAGCGCGGCACGATTGGGAACATGCGCCGGGCGCATGATCACCGCTTTGCCGCCGCCAAAAGGCAAGCCAGCCAGCACCGCTTTGTAACTCATGTTTTGCGCCAGGCGAATGGCGTCTTCGACGGCGCTTTCTTCATCCACATAGGCAAGGTAACGACAACCGCCGAGGGCGGGACCTTTTTGGCTGTTGTGAATAGCGATCAGCGCTTTGAGGCCTGTTTCCGGATCGACGATGAAGTGCAGCGTTTCGACTTGTGAACTTTGCATGAGAGCGAACATCGGCAATGCTCCCGGTTCTTTTTTCTACAGCGAGTATAGGCGCTGGGAAAAAAAACGACTGATCGGTCAGGCATAAGTAAGTGAACGCTGAAAGGTTCAGGGCATAACCCTGAAGGCCTGCGCTGAACAATGGATATGGCACTGGACGAAATCTACCGCTGGGGCTAAAACGGGAGAACCCAGGCCAGATGAATATTTCGCCTTATCAGGCCGTGTGAAAACGTAGCGAGCGAAGGCAAGACAAGGCAAAAACAGGCGAGGAAGCGGAGTCTACGGATTGTAAATGAGCATTCCGAGCCTGTTTTTAACGCAGTATTGCCGAGCGCAGTAGTTTTCACGCGGCCTGGACCCACACGCCTGATCCACCCGGAGCGGTCGATGACCCCACGTCAAGCCTGCCTTGCCTGCCTGCAACGCACACCGCCCTCAGTTTTTGAAGCGGCCTTGTGGGTTTCGGCCGAACACGACCCGGAGTTTTTGCCGCAAACAGGCCTTGAGATTATCGAAGATCTGAGACGCCAGATCAGCGCCACCCTGCCGATGTTACCGGCTGGCGAATTGGCGCAACCCCTGTTACGCCGGTTGAACTCGCTGGGGTTTCAGCAGGACGACTGGAGTCATCCAAAACCGCAGTCGGCACTGTTACACAGGATTCTGCAACGCCGCCGCGGGCAACCGTTGGGTCTGGCGATCATTGCGCTGGAGCTGGCCAGACGTTTGGAGATTCCACTGGAGGGTGTCAACTTTCCGGGGCATTTTCTGCTGCGGGTGCCGGGTGCCGATCACCTGCTCGACCCGTGCGGCGGACGCAGGCTTTATCCAAATGATTGCCGGGAACTGCTGATTCGCCAGTTCGGTCCGGAGATGCAGCTCACGTCCGAGCACATGGTTCGCGCCACCGATATGGACATGTTGCAACGGCTGTCGCGCAACCTCAGGCATCTGCATCAGATGAACGACGATTTTCTGGCATCACTCAAGGATGCCGACCGCGTTGTGGAACTGGGCCAGGCGACCACCAGCGATCACCTGGCTCGTGCAAGCCTGTATCAGTCACTCGAATGCCCTCAGGCCGAGCGTTTCGACCTGGAGCATGCGTTGCTATTGAGCGACGATCCGATTCAGCGTCTGCGCCTGACAGAGCGCTTGAGCCATTTGCCGCCCCATGGCGCGTTTCATTGACGTCCACAGGACCTTTTTAAAACGACCTGACCGTATATTTGCCGACTCTTCCTTTGGCGGAAAGTATGGCCTTCCACAACAGGCTGGGCTGGTTTTTGAAACCGTTGCCGACGCCTGATAGCCCGAACCACATGCCAAACATTCCCCAGGCGAAAAAATTGGTTGCGGTGGCCCGATCCCCCGTCGCGTACGCGACAACCCCGCGTGCAAAATCAATCATCGTATGCAGATAACTCCATGCCAGAGCGGCGGGAGGAAATGGAATAAACAAAATAGTGCCTATCCACTTCATTGCGGTATAAATGCGATCCGCAAGCACCTCCATGCCACTGACGGACTGATTGTCAACATCGGTCATCATGCGTTCAAGCATCTCGACATAGAGCGTTTCCAGGTCGGTAATGCGATCCTTCGGTCCAATCTCGGTGCCGACTAACAGGTTGTCGACGATGGGCAGTGGGTCTCGGATATCGGACGTCTGGTTTATGGCGTCGATCATTGCGATCGCATGAGGCTGATCCTGATAGCGAACGCGCCCGTAGTAATACTGAGCCATACCCGGTGACTGCATCGAACGAGCAATGGACTGAGCTTCCCGGAACAAAACCCCATCGGGAGCATTCGGGGTATATATCAGGTCGTACGCGGGGAGCACTCCTTTGAAGTCCTTGAACCTGAAAATACCCTCGACCGGCAGCCTCTTGAAATGCAGCGTACTCATGGAACTACTGCCTATCAGTTCCGGGCTGGGCGCTTCATCCGCCGAGCCCGATTTACTGACGCCCAGAATCAAATGACTCAGCCATCGATATTGATCAGGGTCCAGACGACCGTGCATGAGCTCGATCAGCGCGGCGCGGCGCATCTGAAGTTCCAGGCGCTTGGCATACAGCGTGCGTCGACGCGCGTAGCGACTGTCTTGTGGATTCAGTAAGTTATTTTGCAACAGCGCAATGTAGGTTTCGCCGACCTCATGTTTCAACGCGTCCGTAATAACGTGCGGGGGTAAAATCGACAGATCCTGCCCAACAGACGAATGCAACGCTGCGGCTTCGTGGAAGGCGTTACGACTGGATCGCCCCTGCATGAAAAACCGGGTCAGCGGTTGCAGAGAGGTGTACTCACTGAAGTCCGGAACCGAGTGATTCGCGTCCTTCTCCAGATCGACGTAGACCGTCTCGGGATCTACCGTCTGATGGACCCCCTGCCGTGCCAAATAAAGGGTCAGCAACCGCTTGCCTTCGTCTCGGGCATATTCACGGTACGACTTCAGCGGGGTGACAGAGGCATAGGCCGCCTCGACAGCGGCTATTTGTGCATCCAGTGCTGCGAGTGTTCTGCGATCGCCATAGCTGCCTGCGTTGTCATCGAATGGCGCAGCAGTCGCCACGTCGGCCAGGTAATTCTCAACTTTTTTATCAACCGACTGCCGCCAAAAACCCTCAGTCTTCAGCGTCTGAGGAAGACGGGCGAAGATGACACTCTGTTCCTGCCATTGGGCGGGCTTTTCTTGAATAGACAAAAGAAACGAAGCAGCCTTCTCCCGGAAATCTGCCGGCGTCCGGTCCGCCAGATAGCGCACGCCAGCGGAGGTTTTTAACCATCCCCCTATTGTCCAAGACACCTGGTGCCAACTGTCGAAGCTGAACATGTCACGACCCTTGGGGGCTCCCGGTGCGTAAAGGACATAGCGTTCACCGGTTTCGTTCTTTTCGTGGAACACCACCAGATCGTTCAAAAGAGTACCTGTCACACCCAACATGACCCCGCCAATCGTCAGTTGAGCGCCTACTTTGGGTGTGCCTTCACGCAACAGTGTGATCAGTTCAAGATCGTCCTCGGTAATGGTGCTCTGGAGTTTTGCAGCCAAAGCGCTCAGCGCGAGGGTACTGTCGCCAAGATGAACCATTGCCTTATGGGTCTTCGGATCACGGTATCGCGCTCGCAACGCCTGCGCGTACCGGTGGCGTACGTCCAGTTCGGCAAACATGGTTTCGACAAATTCAACGTTCCATGCCGGGTGACAGCTGTCTTCCGGGATCTCCAGCTCAGGTGCAAGCAAGCCGACACGCGCGGGCAACCCGTCTATTGCGAACGCTAATAACGACTTTCTGAGCGGGGCATGAAAATCGCCCATCCGTAGCTGAGATTTATCCGAGAACGTAATGAACAGCTGTGCGGGATCGACCGAATAACCCAGGTGCTGACGGACATACTCATCGATTTCACTCTCGGCATAAGTCTCCAGAGACTCCAGCCCGGCCAGTAATTGGCTGAGCGCCTGTTCACGACGCAAGCACTCGGCCTGGAGTGCCAGATACGACGTTTTCTCCGCTTCGGGTGCGTATTTCAACCAATGCGGCATCGCCTTTTGCTGTTCATGGTTTGAGAACGTCATGAATTGGTGCTGTAGCGCCGCATCGAACGACTTCAGGTACTGGATATCGCTGACTTTTTGCAGAAAAATCGAAACATCCTCTTTGTTCTGTCGAGCGCGAGTCAGCGTGAACTCGAAATCCTGTATCTGCTTATGCCGCAAGTTGAGCGTGCGGGAATGTAAAAGGCGCCTATCAAGGGCCGAATATCCGGGGCGCAGGCCAGACAGGGCGGCATCGTTTTCGACCAGCAGGGCTCGGTCGCGGTACAACAAATCTTGCAGCAGAGGTTCTCGTTCCTCGACGTTGGCCAGACGCTCTATCAATGCCCCTTCCAGTAGCGTCAAGGAATCGAATTTCTCGAAGCCGCGGGCAGGCGTCAGGAGAAAGACAGTCCCGCTACTGTTTTCCGAACGCAGCGGATCAACAGTCTGTGGCATTTGAGTGATCACGAATGCCGAGGTCAGTGGCACTGACAGGCCGCTGGGTAACCCGAGTGAGAGTGTGTAAATGCCAGAGAGGGACACTTCATGAATAACGTTGCTTAACCGGTCTTCCTCCTCAGCAGTGTAAACACCTTCGGCCAGCTTGAGCTCTACCTCGTGGTACAGCGCCATCGATTGCAAAGCGCTCACCACGCTGTGGTAAGTGTTGGTCACACCGTGTGGAGCCCCTGGCAAGCCTAAAAATTTTTGCGGGTTTTTCGCCCAAAATTCATCGAGGAGGTCTTTATAAGCCGAAGGCAAACTCAAGACTAATTCGCCAAACACTCGCCAGGCCTCCGCCAAGGGGAGGTTCAGCACACGGTGTGCCTCGTGAACCGAATCATGATGGGCATAAATGCCCACTGGGCCATCATCGAGGCTTGAAACACCATGGATCAATGCCTGCAACAACGCATCGGTCAGCGATAACGAGCGAGATATCGAGCCGTCCATGGCTCGGGTATTGATGAAGAAGATGTCGGGATTGGGCGTTGCGACAACGCCTTTCAAACGCTGGCTCAAATGAGTACGTGCGACGTCGCGCAACGAGGGTGCCTTGCTGATTTGCGCCATGCACAGCGCGAACAGTTCGCCGATAGAGGCCCGATGCCGGGAAGCGTCAGTCGATTTGGAATCGGTAACATCAGTGTTCGAAGGGGATAAAAAGGATACGGGGGAAATATCAATCATGCGGTGGCTCCAAGGGTGAACGTCCACGCCCATGGGGCATCCGGCCCAATGAGTACTCACGCGGACAGTTCGAAAGAGCGTGTAGCTAATGCCCCTCGGTGCACTGCATTACGGTAAATATTGCTTTGTTTCATACCGGCGGCCGACGGCTAACGCAGGGCATGCCAGGGATATGAAGTAGGAAAATGCCCTTCAATCGTTGTCGTTGACCCTCTCCCGAAATTCACGCCATCAACCCCAACGCCTTGGCTTTGGCCACCGCCTGAGTACGGCGTTCGACCCCGAGCTTGCTGTGGATACGCCGGGCATGGGTTTTCACGGTGTGCAGGGAAATGAACAACTGCTCGGCGATTTGCAAATTGGAACTGCCTTGGGCGATCAGCTTGAGCACTTCGAGTTCACGATGGCTGAGCGGATTGTCGGCGGCGGCGATCAGTTCATCCTCTACCCCCAGATCGCGCAACAACGTCGGCTGACGCAGCCTCAATTCGCGTAACGGCTGCTGCAGATTGAAACGACCGATCAAGATCAGCCCCTCCGACAGACAGGCATGCGCGGTCAGCATGTCGGCTTGCAAATACGCCACTTCAGCCATGGCCAGGTACAGCTCGGTTTCCAGACTGTGCATGCCGTGTTGATTGGCGTGCTGTTGCAGGGTTTGCAGGCGTAGCAAAGGCTGCTCGGCCTGGTGCAGATAGACCTCGGCCAGCACCAGCAGGTATTCGATATGCGGGATCAACTCCAGCGTGCACGGCGGCGCATGTTTCGCCGGATCGCTACGAAGACGGCGCAGCACTCGGACCAGGGCCTCCTGGACCAGACCCGCACGGCCTTGCTGCAACCAGAAGTGGCTGCTGAATTGCAGCAGCACACCCCGCCAGACATATTCCGGTATATGGTTTTGTTGCATCAAGCGTTCGGCATCGCGCAACCAGACAAATGCCCGTGCGTAGTCACCCTGGTTGGCGTCCAGCGTCGCCAACCCCAAAAAACCGAACAGCGCCAGTTTGTCCTTGCTGCGCAAACATTGCTCAAGACCGCTTCGAAAGTGTTGTCGCGCTTGCTGATCAAGGCCCTGGCGCAGCGCCAGACGGCCACGACGCAAGGCAATTCGGCCCAGCAGCAGGCCCGCCGGAGAGTGCTGGGACACCAGCAAATCATGTATTTTCTGCAACGTGCTTTCGCTGCGCTGCAAGGCTCCGCGCTGTTCCAGTAGCTGCGCGTGATCGAGTTCGAGCACGGCTTCGAACAGCAGCGATCCCTCGGCCCGCGCCAGGCATAACGCCGTGCGATTGTGCGCCAGAGCCTGATCGAACTGGCCATTGAGCAGCGCCTGTTGCGTCAGCCCGGACAGGCAAAACACACGGCCTTGCCAAGCACTTTGCGAAAGATCCCAACAGGCGTCCTGAAAATGCCCGACAGCAATTTCCGCGTTGCCCCACAGGTGGTGCAGCCAACCTTGTAGTGTCTGCCACAGCGCGATCAAGTCACGCTGTTGCGCGGCTGAAGGTTGTGGTGAGAAATGCCGCAGATTTTCCAGGCAAGCGGCAGCCTGATCGAAACGGCCGGCGTATATCAACGCCGTACTGGTCAGCCTGATCAGGTGCGGTGTACCCCGCATCAAGTCTGCGAAGCGCTCATGCAGGTCCAGCAGCAACGCCACGTTCTGGCCCTGCAACAGGTGTGATAAATCGAAATTCTGCAACAGACTGACGGCGATTTCATATTGCTCGGCCTGCACGGCGTGTTCGACTGCCAATTGCCAATCACCCTCGGCGCTGAACCACTGACAGGCGCGACGATGCCAGGAGCGCCTTGTGGGCCAGTCTTCATTGCGCAGGCATTGAGCCAGCAGCGGAAATACCTGCAACCAGTCGCTGTCATGCTCCCAAGGCTCGATAAAGCTGCCCATGTCCTGCAACGCTTTGAGCCATTGCCCGCCCTCGCCTGCGCCGAACAGGTGCTCGCACAGGCCTGGATTGAAGCGCGGCAAATGCGCCAGCACGCGCCAGGCCTCGGCCAGCTCAGGTTCAAGCCCGGCAAACAGTTCATGCTCAAGGTAGTCGACCAACGTCGTCGAACGGTGTTGCCGGTTGAGGTGCTGTACGTTGAGGACGTCAGGAGCGCCCCATTCGCCGGGGTTAAGTAATGCGACACGCACGCCAACGCACCAACCGGCACTTTGCGCAAAGATCGCAGCGCCTGCTTCAGCTGGCCAGACGACGGACTCGTTGGCCAATAGTTGCTCGATTTCCGCCAGATTGAACGCCAGCGCCGAACCTTCGCGTTCGAGCAGTTCGCCACTGAGTAGCAGCCGCGGCCAGTTACACAGCGGGCGTCTGCGCCCACCTATCCACCAGGTCACTGCCGGACTGCTGATTGCCATAAAGCGATCAAGGCAATGATCCAGCTCAGGCGCGGGGACTCGGCAATAGTCGTCCAGCACGATCCAGCACGACGTTTGCCATTGCGCCAATTGATTCAAGACGCTGGCCTCGTCAGCCTGTTCGAGGCCCAAAGCGGTGGCCAACAACGCGCAGAAGCCGACCGGGGTTTGCTTCTCTCCAGCCAGCGGCAGCCAGGTGATGCGGCAATCCTGCGGCGCCTGGCGCAGACACTCGCCGAGCAATGCGCTCTTGCCACTGCCCGCGGGCGCGCACAACAGCTTTACCCGGGCGCTGGAGGTCAGTAAAGGCACGGTCAAACGGCTGCGCATCAGGTGTTGAGGAGACAATCGCGGCCAGTAGTCCGAGCGACCCAAATGAACGGGAAAGGCAGTCATGGGAGTGTCCCTTTTTATTGTTCTCACCTGCGTGCTCACACTAAGCCGTTCATCACCTCTGGATGTAGGAGTATTCAGCGCAGTGATCATCTCCCATAAAAAAAGCCACTCACATCGGCTGTGAGCGGCTTTTCAGGTTGTGCTGAAGCGGGTGTCGCAAACGCTTAGCGGATGCCTGCGTTACGCAGGGCATTTGGAGTGAAGTCAGCCACATGGAACGTTTGACCGAACTGGTAGCTGTGTTTCTCTTCGTTCTTCATGCCCAATGCGATGTAACGACCGGCGTTCAAGTCGTACAGCGCTTCAAGGGTGTAAAACGGCACTTGATGATCGTAGTAGAACTCAGCGTGACCTTCGGCCACACGCCAGAGCGCGCCGCGACCGTCGTAGTGGTCAACCAGGGCGATCTGCCAGCTGTCCTCGTCGATGTACATGTGGCGTTTGGCGTAGATATGCCGTTCGGTAGGTTTGAGCGTACCGACCACTTCCCAGACCCGGTGCAGCTCATAACGGGTCAAATCCTGGTTGATATGCCCGGCCTTGATGACATCGCTGTACTTGAGGCTTGGCGAATCGAGTTTGTAGCTGTTGTACGGGATGTACATTTCTTTCTTGCCGATCAACTTCCAGTCATAGCGATCCGGGGCGCCGGAGAACATATCGAAGTTATCCGAGGTGCGCAGACCGTCCGACGCAGTACCCGGGCCGTCATACGCGACTTGCGGCGCACGGCGCACACGGCGCTGACCGGCGTTGTAGATCCAGGCCTGACGAGGCTCTTTCACCTGATCAAGGGTTTCGTGCACCAGCAGCACGTTACCGGCCAGACGTGCAGGTTTGGTCACTTCCTGCTTGAAGAACGTCAGGATGTTGGAGCCTTTTTCCTTGTCCAGGTCCGGAATGTCCTCGGGGGCGCCGGCATCCTCTTCGAAGGTGACCGGGTCAAACGCGCCGTTGGTTTGAGGGGTGACCTGGGTGATGGTCCGATGCAGGTTGCCGCCGTGGTAACGGGTGATGTGGTTCCACAGTACTTCGACACCGCTTTTCGGGATCGGGAAAGCGAAGTAACGGCTATCGACAAAATTATTGGACAGGCCGTTGCCATCGTTGATGGTGGTAACGGCGGTGGCGCCTCTCTTCACCGCGTCATAGACCTTTTGCGGCATGGCGACGGTGCGGTGAGTCGGATAGACCGGAATCCGGTAGGTCGTGGGGTAACGCTGGAGCATCGCCTGCTGCCCATCGGACAACTTGTCCTTGTACTGGGCGACGTTGGTGGCGGTAATGATGAACAGTGGCTTCTCGTTGGCAAACGGGTCGGCCAGAAAGCCCTTGCTGTCGACCGCGCCGGCATTGGTCGGAAGACCGCCGGTGTAAGCCGGGATCGAACCGTCGGCATTACCGGCCATTTCCGCACCCAGCGGGGTCAGGCTTTTGCCCAGTTTGGCGGCTTCGTCCGCCGACACTGCGGCCATTACGTTGGCCGCCAGCAGGCTCAACGCCAGGACGCCACATTGCAGGATCATCTTGCGCATAGTCATGTCCTTTTCAAGCCGATCAGAAGTTCACGCCGACGCTCAACGAAACGAAGTCGCGATCGGTCAGAGTGTTGTAATTACCACCGAAGAAATCGGTGTAACTGAGGCTGGCGGTGTAGGTGTTGCGGTAGTCGGCATCGACCCCGATGCTGGCCGCTTTGGCGCCTTGGTTGAACAAGCCGTTGGGGCCGTAACCGTGCACGTCATGGGACCAGGACAGGTTGGGCTTGAGGTTGATCCCCGCGATAACGTTGGCGTAATCGAGAATCGCCCGAGCGCGATACCCCCACGACATCGACGTCACAAAACCGCCGGTGTCGCCATTGAAGCCGTAGGCTCCGTAGACCGAGTCACGGCCATAACGCAGCTGGCTGGTCGGCTCCAGACCACCGACATGGACGACCGCCGCTTCACCGACCACGGTCAGCCGCTCGGCACCCAGCACCTGATCGAAGAAGTGAGTCAAGGTCGACTGCACTTGGGTGATTTCCTTGCGCCTGTAACCGGTGTTGTCCGCGCCAGGGCTTGAAGCTATCGGTGACGCTCTGCCGCCGGCAATCGGGTTGAGCATCGCCAGGGTCAAGTCAGTGGTGTTGAGTTGTAGCGGCGCATTCGGCCGATAGCTGATTTCGCCGTTCCAGGCCGTACCTTCTGGCAGGGTGGTGGCGAAGCTGGCGCCGAACAACCGAACGTTTTCCGGGTATTCGAGGAAGTACTGGCCGTTACCGAGCATGGTGCTCTGCGCAAGGCCCGCACCGCTGCCAGGTGCAACGGCGTTGGCCGCACCGACAATGCTCGGAATGGCACCCAAGGTTGCCAGACCGGCCGTCTTGGTACTCAGGACTGGCACACGACTATGCAGGTTCTCGAAATACAGGCCGTACTCGGTGTCGTCGCCCAACCAGCGTAACGCGATACCGAATTGCCCGGCGTTTTTTGGATCATGGGGACTGCCGCGGGGGACGACTACGCCTTCAGACGTGACCTGGAAGCCCTGGCCAAACGCAGCCGCAATCGGCTGCAACGGCTTGATTGCCGGACTGCCCACGGTGTAATTATTGTTGCAACCTTCGGCGACCACGTCGTTGCCGAAGAAGGTGCCGCAGTTGTCGACGACTGTCTCCTGCCATTGCAACTGGTAGAAACCCTCGACGCTAAGCTTGTCGGTCAGCCCTTGGGAACCGAAGAGCATGTTGACCGGAATCAGGCCTTCCTTGATCTCGGCGCCTGGGCGGCGGAACGCTGATACGTCGATGGGGTTGATCGAGTTGATCGAGTTACCGATAAAGGTACTTTCACCCCAACTGACCACCTGCTTACCTGCGCGCACAGTGCCAGGCAGGTCGGCGATGGTGTAGTTGTGATAGACGAAAGCGTCGAGCAGCTGATAACCCGCAGATTTGGCGGCTTCTTTGCGCCCGCTATCGCTGACGTTCTTGAAGTCTTGAGTTTCGTTTTCAAGCGCGAAGTCATACCAATATTTGCCCCGCAGGAACAGGCCACTGTCGCCGTACTTCAGTTGCAGGTCATGGACGCCTTTGAAGATCTCCGAGAAGGCGTCGCCTTTCTTGAAGTTCAAACGGTTGTCATCGCCTGTGGAGGCTTGCCCTTTGCCGCCGTTCACTATGCCGACCAGACTCGGGTCTGCGTTACGCATGCCCCAGCTCGCGCCGAGCGACAGCGAGGAATCGAATTGCCCTTCGATTTCGCCGATATTGAATGAAACGGCGTGCGCCTGAGCCGTGCAGCCCAGCGCCACAGCGATAGCCAGCGCCTGTGGCTTGAAGATGGCGCGCATTATTGTTGTTGTCATGCGTCTTCCCCCCGTTGATTGCAGAAGAAGCCACCCTACTCACCGCCATCAGGAGCGATAAGCGCACCAAGGAGGTATTCACCCTGTACCTCGAAGGAGTGAATCCCCCATCTGGCACGGCTCTGCACGCCATCATCGACGGCGTGGATGACCGATGATGAGGAAAATGGATTGAACCTTTGATCCCCTTACCGGACACCGACCAGACCGCAGCGGGTCAGATCGACTGAAAACAGCAGCTATTGCCGGAGATGTAACAGTCAATGTCGCAAACCGCTATGTTTCATTTGTCATAAACGCTTTATTCTTGGCATGCTTTCACAGCAGCCGGCCAGAATCATTAAAAACGCCGTTATTTGTTTACGTGATCAGCCCACTCATTGCACATCGGTAGCGGCTTGGATATCCAGGCCTCTGCGGAGTTATACGCCCCTGGTTTACCGACGTTGATTTTGAAGCTCCTCGATCAAACGTCTCACTTGGCCGCTGTTATACAGCGGCCTTTTTTATGCCTGCGATTTAACAGGCATGGCTTTGGGCCATCGTTCCTCCACACTGCTTTAATCCGACAATACCCCTACAGCACAAAAAGAAAATTCACACAGCATATTTACCAATAAATTACATACAGAAGATTCCCACATCACTATTGGCACAAACCTACATGGAGGTGTGATTAACCTCAGATTGCCAAGTCGGAATTCAAGATCGCTTGAACGGGCTTGGCACAGGGCAATTGCCCGAACAATCTGAATAGATCGAAGGAGATTCACCATGAACAAGAAAATATGCACTCTGGTGCTGGCTTTGGGGTTGTCGCAGTTTGCTGGAGCGGCGGTGGCAGAGCCTGCGCAGAATGTGTGGACGCCGTTGAATAAGATGTGTTTTCTGCATAACGGTACCATTTATCCCAGCGTGGCAGGTCCGGGCGAATACAAAACGGTATATGGGCCGTATACGGGCAAGTGCGCTACCTCGTACCACAAGTTTCAGGTGCGCAATGCCTTAGGTCTCATGGCGCCGGTGGTTGTGGAAAGATTGGACGGTGGAACATGGACCCAAATCAGGAAAAACGTATCCGACCCCACCGAGCAATTTGGTGCTGGGACGTTCCGGATTATGCTGGATAATCGGGGCAATCAAACGCCTGTCCACTACAAGGGGACATTCTCGGTTCCGCTCTGACATCCTTCTAAAATGAAGGGACCTGAGCCGTATGGCTGTCCGCATCGGCTCAGGTTTTAATCGTCGATTAAAATTAAACCTTAGTATCAACCAATGAGGTTGTACGCAACGATTGCGCACGTTCCTGCAAGGCCAACACGACCGAAATGGCGGTATATAAACTTGTCTGTGCGTCTTTTACAATAACGCGCCCCGCAGATATTTCATTTTTATAGTAATCAAGATGCCTATCGAAATAGGCGAAAAGATTCGTCTTTTTTCCTATATTGATTTCATTCCCCAAGCTATTAAATTCGAGATCAACCCCGTGTAGCCAACCACAGGTGCTTTTGTCCAAGATACCTAGTTCTGCAAGCATCGTCGTTATTTTCCCCATTTCCCTATTACTGGTATTCTCGGGATCGAAATTGGTCAAGTCGAACTCAAACCCCTCCAACTTCACTTCATTAGAAATACTTTTATCGGCCCAATACTGTCTCATTTTTTGCTCGACATTCGCTTCCTGCACAGGCAGACCTACGGACGTTCTGAATTGCCTGTCCGGCACATAGGAGTAACTACTGATTCGGTCTCGTATAACATCAAAATTTTCCCACATACAAACCTCCACAATCGACGTCGTTGTTCCCGTCGTATCGGAAGCCATTTAAAAATCTTTATGGGATATCAACTCAAAACCTGGTCAATGATAGATATAGAGAACAATCCTACATACGCACCACTAATCACCCTACAAAAAATCTCACTCTGCTTGGGATAGGCATTCTCTCCGATCAAACCTTGGTATCGACTAACAACGCACTCTGCGACGCCTTTGCACGCTCCTGCAAAGCTAATACTACCGAAATGGCGGTATACAAACTCGTCTGCGCATCTTTCAGAATAACCTTCCCAGCAGATATTTCGCGTTTATAGTATTCAAGGTGCCTATCGAAATAGGCGAAAAGATTCGTCTTTTTCCCGATATTAATTTCATTACCCAAACTATTAAACTCGAGATCAACTCCATGTAACCAACCGCAGGTACTTCCATCCAAAATACCTAGATCCTGAAGTAAAATCGTTATTCTCCTCATTTCCTTGTTACTGGTGTTCTCGGGATCGAACTTGGATAAATCAAGATCAAACCCTTTCAGCTTCACTTCATCGGGAATACTTTTATCGGCCCAATACTGCCTCATTTTCTGTTCGACATTCGCTTCCTGCACAGGCAGACCTCTGGAGGTTCTGAACTGCTTATCTGGCACGCACAAGTAGCTGCTGATTCGATCCTGCACAAGATCAAAATTTCCCCACATACAAACCTCCACAATCGACGTCGTTGTTCCTGTCGTATCGGAAGGCATCAAGAAAGCTTTATACGATATGGACTCAGAACAGAGTCAAAGGGAGATTTAGAGATCACTCCTACAAACACAATAATAATCGTCCTACAAAAACAACTCAGCCGATCAAGTGATCGGCCGAGTTAACCATTAAACGCTTATGCTTACTTTGTATATTGCTGCAAATTCTCCATCATCTCTTTCAACGCCTCGATCGTGTCTTTTGGATGTGCAGCGCCTTCGAAGTCACAAATCTTCTGCCAGCTGGCGGCGACATCTTCAGGGCTAAAGCCGGCGCGTGGGTCAAAGCCCGCACCGAGGCTGCGTTCCCAGCGGGTTTTGCCGATCCAACCACCGCCGACTTCGAACAGGCCTGACGTTTCCTGGCACTGTTCGCTGCCGAGGAACACCACCAGCGGGCTGATCAGTTCAGGTTTGAGCAGTTCGAACACATCGGCCGGAATCAAGCCCTCGGTCATGCGCGTACCGCCAGTAGGGGCGATGGCGTTGACCAGGATGTTGTTCTTGCGCCCTTCCAGCGCCAGGGTGCGGGTCAGGCCATAAAGGCCCAGTTTGGCCATGCCGTAGTTGGATTGACCAAAGTTGCCGTAGATGCCAGACGTCGACGCGGTGAAGATCACGCGTCCATAGTTCTGCTCACGCATGTGCGGCCAGGCGGCGTGGGTGACTTTGTAAGCGCCTTCCACGTGCACGCGATACACCAGATCCCAGTCGGCATCTTCCATTTTGGCGAAAGTTTTGTCGCGCAGGATCCCGGCGTTGTTGACCACGACGTCGATACGGCCGAATGCATCCAGTGCGTTTTGCACGATCTTGTCGCCATCGGTGACCGAGTCATGGTTGGCAACCGCTGTACCGCCCGCCTCGCGAATCTCGGCGACCACACGATCCGCCGCCGATGCGTTGGCGCCTTCACCATGAGCCGAGCCGCCCAGATCGTTGACCACTACCCGAGCGCCATGTTTGGCGAACAGCAGCGCATGGGCGCGGCCCAGACCACCGCCGGCACCGGTAACGATCACGACCTTATCTTCAAAACGCACAGGCTCACTCATGGACAGCTCCAGCAAAGGTGGACGATGGGTTCCAGTGTCGATCACTCGACCTGCAGTCACAATCAACACGTTCAGTGCTGAATAGTGCGCAATAAGGCAGCGGGATAGGAAACGGCCTACCCATTGTTTGATGGGAGCAGGACCGCCTGAAAATGGTTCGATACGGTGGCTGCCGTTCAGGAGCAGGCCATCTCGCGGCTCTGAGCACCTAATGCAGCGCGAAATGCCATGTAATGCCGCAGGACCAACGCAGGCGCCTCGGTTTGCGGGTAATGACCGATACCTTGCAACAGCACTGTGTCAGCACCGGGGATCAACTCCCGATAGCGCTCGACCATGTGTACACCGGAGATCGGGTCCACCGCGCCGTCAATCATGCGCATAGGCACATCGCCGCGCTGCATGGCGGCCACCCAGCGATCACGTTGCACGATGCGCTCAGGAATGTAATTGACCAAGCGGTGAATAATCCGTGGTCCCTGGTTGGTTTCAATCAGGTTCCAGAAGTCATCCAGCTCACTCTCACTGGGTCGGCTATCAGGGCCAAAAATCTGCATGAAACTCTTGACCAGACCTTCCCGGCTGAACATCCGGCCCACCAGCCAACCCATCGGGCTGAGCAGCAACGTCTGGATCAACACCTGACGATGAGCCTCCGGGAACAGCCCGCCATTGAGGAATACGCAACTGGCCATGGCGAATCTGCCCTCGCAATGCCGGGCCAGTAACTCCTGAGCGACGCTGTCACCGTAGTCATGGGCCAACACATGCACCGGCGGCTCGACTTGCAGATGCTTGAGCAACGCCTGCTGCAGGTCCGCCTGTTCGAGCAGGCTGTAATCATGATCCTGCGGCTTGGACGAATCGCCAAAACCCAGCATGTCGCAGGCGATCACCCGGTAATGCTGGGTCAAGGGTTGCCACAGGTAATGCCAATCCCAACTGGCTGTGGGGAAGCCATGAATCAACAGCAATGGCTCGCCCTGCCCCGCTACCCAGTAGCGAATGGTCTGGCCGCGGAACAAAAAATCTTGCCCGCGGGTGCGCCAGACACATAGAGGGATCTCTGCCAGTCGCATTATTCTTTGTAACTCGGGTCTTGTTTATCGAGTTTGCGCAGCAGCGCCGGCCAGGCCAACGCCCCGCCCATGCCCTGCGCACTTTTGGTGACCCCGGCGATCATCGCTTTGGCGCCGGCCAGGATCTCCCCGCCGATAGGGATCAATTCGGCGCCACCGTTTTGCGCCAGCACCTGGATTTCACAGGCACGCTGGAAGGTGAACATCATCAGGAAGGTGTCGGCAATGCTGCTGGAGCAGGTCAACAGCCCATGATTGTTGAGCATCAAGAAGTTGTTTTCACCCAGATCGGCTTGCAGGCGGGCTTTCTCTTCGTGATTGAGGGCAACGCCTTCATAGGCGTGATAAGCCAGGCTCGACAGGATGAAAATCGACTGCTGACTGATCGGCAGAATTCCCTGCTTCTGCGCAGAAACCGCAACCCCCGCCGCCGTATGGGTGTGCAGCACACAGGCCACATCATGGCGAACTTCGTGAACCGCGCTGTGGATGGTGTAGCCGGCCGGGTTGATCTCGTACGGGCTGTCCATCAGTTTGTTACCCGCCTGATCGACCTTGACCAGGCTGGACGCAGTGATTTCGTGAAACATCAGGCCGAAGGGGTTGATCAGAAAATCTTCAGTACCCGGCACCTTGGCCGAAATGTGGGTAAAAATCAGGTCGTCCCAACCGTGCATCGCAACCAGCCGATAACAGGCCGCCAGATCGACCCGGGCCTGCCATTCGGCGGCACTGACTTGATCCTTCACATTACGAGCGGACGAAACTTGGGCAACATTCACGGTGTTTACCTCGGCATTTTTATTATGTTGATGTGCCGATTAGTCTAGTCAGACCTGAGTCTCCCGTAGTTGCATTGGCAGCCAGCTTACTGGCCGAGCGAGTCATATCAGAGCAAAGCCGACAATAGCGGCGCAGCGAACAGATTGAGCAGCCCGGTCAGGACCATGACCAACCCGGCCACCGAGCCTTCCTCGCCGCCGACTTCATGCGCCCGACTGACGCCCGCACCATGCGCGCCCACGCCAAACAAGGCGCCACGCGCCAGCGCGCTGCGCAATGGCAGCCACTTGAGCAGCACCCCGCCCAACAAGGCGCCAAAAATCCCGGTGAACATCACGAACACCGCCGTCAGTTCCGGCACGCCGCCCAGGTCATGGGCCAACGGCATAGCGAACGGCGTGGTGATCGAACGCGGCACCAACGACATCGTCACCGAGGTATCCAGCGCCAGCGCTTTGGCCAGCCAGAACGAACTGCCAATGGACGCAGCGCTACCGGCGAACATGCCCATCAACAACGCAGACCAATGACGCATCAACAGTTGGCGCTGCTGCCAGATCGGTACGGCAAAGGCGACAGTGACCGGGCCCAGGACCCGCATCAACCAGTGGGTATTACTCGAGTATTCGGCGTAGGCGGTGTGCAAAGGCACGGCGACCGCGAACAACATGGCTGGCGCGAGAATCAGCGGCGACAACAGATAACGACCCGTGCGCCGATAGATCCAGCGACTGAACGCGTAGGCTGACAACGTCAGGACCAGCCAGAACATCGGCATCGGTTCAAGCGTCATGGCGCACCCTCCAGGCGCATCTTCCAGCGGCATACCGCCTCGACGGTAACGGCAGTGACCAGCATCACCATCAAGGTGCTGACACCGATCACCAGCATGATCCGCCAGCCCTCATCACGCATCAGCGCGCCGTAATCGAGCAAGCTCATCAACGCGGGGATAAAGAACAACAACATCTCGGCCAGCAACAGGCCCGCGCCCAATTGCAACGCCGCCGGCTTCACCCAGCCAAAGGCGAACGCCAGCAACAGCAAGGCAAGGCCGATCACACCGCCGGGAATGGGCCAGTGCCAGCAGATCGCCAATTGGCAGCCGAACAGATAAAGCGCGAGCAAAACACCCAGCTCGGATAAAAGGCGACCTAGATGCTGCAAGGTGGAGCGTTTCATATTCTTTCAATCCTCTCTGGCGTGCATTTTAAGTAGCCCGCTATCATCCCAAAAGCGAATTGTTAGACTTGAAGCCATTCCATATTGGAATTCACTAAGGACGGGTTGACCATGGAATTCAAACAACTGCGCAGCTTTATAGAGGTCATGCGTCAGGGCGGTTTCACTCAGGCAGCGAAGACCCTGCATATCAGTCAGTCTGCCGTGAGCAAACAAGTGGCACAGCTGGAACAGAGCCTCGGCGTGCCATTGCTCGACAGGCTGGGCTCGCAGATCCGCCTGACCGCAGCCGGTGACGTGGTGCTGCAACGCGCTGAAGAGATGCTGCTGTTACGCAATGAGTTGCTCAGCGAGCTGGATGATTTGAGCCAACTCGCTCGGGGTGAGCTGAGGCTGGGCTTGCCGCTGCTGGGAAGCGACGCACTGTTCGCCCGGCCGTTTGCCGAGTATCGGCGGCGCTACCCGAACATCGCCATTCAGTTGCTCGAAGGCGGCAGCCTCAGCATCGAGCAGGCGGTATTGAATGGTGAACTGGAACTGGGCGGCAGCCTGACACCGAATAATCCAGACTTCGCTTACCAACCGTTTTGCAACGAACCGTTGGATGCGTTGTTAGCGGCCGATCATCCATTGGCCAGCGCCGGGCAGATCCAACTGGCGCAATTGGTCGATACGCCGTTCCTGCTCTATCAACGCAGCTTTATGCTCAACGACCGCTTGCTGCAAGCCTGCCAACAAGCGGGTTT
Source organism: Pseudomonas sp. ASL3 (assembly GCF_056680425.1). Taxonomy (NCBI): domain Bacteria; kingdom Pseudomonadati; phylum Pseudomonadota; class Gammaproteobacteria; order Pseudomonadales; family Pseudomonadaceae; genus Pseudomonas; species Pseudomonas sp. ASL3. The sequence continues at coordinate 4,454,956 of NZ_CM155281.1, forward strand.
CACCCCAAAGGAAGGGGGTCGCAGCGGGCAGGCCGACTTCCTCGCGGCGCTGGTGGCCGCCGGCCAGGGCGTGGTGCTGTTGCCCAGCATCGTGGCACGCGGGCTGGTGCGGCCGGGCGTGGTGCGGTTGACGTTGATCGCACCGGCTGACCTGCGCTGGGACATCGCTTTTATCTGGCGCCAGGGGGCGTACCTGTCAAAAGCGGCGCAGGCTTGGCTGGCGCTGCTGCGCGAGCAGCCCGCTCAAGCGTTGCGTGAGCAGCCGAATCAGGCATCAAGCTGCTGAATAAAATCCGCCAGCCACGGTTCCGCATCGGACTCGGGCGTGACGGTCTCGCTGGCATCCAGACGCAGCATGGGCTGCACCTCACGAACGCCCAGCTCGGCAAACAATTCACGCACTTGCTCGCCGCCGCCGCAGAAGGTATCGCCATAACTGGCGTCGCCCAGGCCGATCACCGCGCCGGGCAAGCCGCGCCAGGCTGCTGGCAACACATCGCGGATCTGCGAATAGAGAGGCTGGAAGTTATCAGGCAATTCGCCCAGCCCCGTGGTCGAGGTCACCACCAGAAACGCTTCGGGCGCGAAGGCTTGCAGCTCAGCAAGGGTGAAGCGAGGGTTGTGCCGGACTTCGTGGCCAGCGTCGCGAAGGATTTTCTCCGCGTGCCGGGCGACTTCTTCGGCTGAACCATAGACTGACCCGGAAAGAATGGCGACTCTCATAAATAGATCCTGTAGCACAGTAAAAACGTCGGGCATTATGCCTCAAGCGGCTACGATGCCTCAGAATACCTGCCTGGTAAACGTGTCGGAAGCCGAGCTGGCGCTGGCACGGGTTGAAATAGAACTGTTAAAAAATGACAAGCGGTGCTAACAATCGACTGAATTAGTTGTCTGCATCTTCAATAACCGGATATTTCGAGCTATATCATGCAGCGCGATACCCTACTCACTCAGGATGAGCTGGATTTCATTCAGAACATGCAGCACAACCCAAAGCTGAACGTGGGTGATGCGTCGCGCAACCTGCTGGTCAACGGTGGCGCGCAGATTCAGGAGTTGCTGACTCGCCTGGCTGCTCATGAGCAGGTGACGATTCAGGCGCAGTTCGAAAACCAGCAAATGACCTTTCCACTGCATCTGGTGGAAGACGAATTCCACGCCCTGCACCTACGGCTGGGCGCACCGAGTATTTTTGAAGAAACAGGCCCCATGGTTCGCCCATGGCGTCTGAACCTGCCAGAGCCGCTGCCGCTGGAAACCGAAAAAGGTTCACTGAGCGCACTGTGGGTACACGAAATCTCGTTCAAGGGCATCTTGCTGGAAAACCGCAAGGCGACCAAACCGCCAAAACACTTCGCACTGTGGTTTTCCCCCATCGGTCATGCCCCCATCGCGTTGCGCGGCACTTTCGAGCGGCTCACCGAGCAGGGCCTGGCAGCGTACCGCCTGAGTCAGCGAAGCAAGGAGGACACTGAGCGCCTGCGTCAGTACATCCTGCAACAACATCAACTGGTTCACCCCGCGCCGCACGACTGAGCGACACAGGCCAAAGCAACGCTTTAGCGGAGAAAGCGAACTGAGCGTGCTGACGTATTACGTGTCCAGATGCCCCGCCAGAAACTGTTGCAAACGCTGCTGCATCAAACGTCCATCACTTCCCAGACAGGCTATAGGCGAACCGTCCAGGCTGTCTTGCGCCAGATCCGCCGCCTCCCCCGCCAGCAACACGGGACAATCCAACGCCAGCACCAGCCGTTGCAGACGTCGAGACAGATCAGCCGCCGGCGGATGGTTTGAATACAGCACCAGGGCCTGAGGCTGGATTTTTTCGCACACCAGGCTCAATTCTTCCAGCGGCTGACCGAGTGCCAGGACACTGATCGACGTATCGGTCGTGCCCAACATCAATCCCGCCACCCATAACTCCAGCTCGCGGCATTGTCCCGGAATGGCCGCCAGCACGACCCGCGACTCTGTCGTGCTACGTAGCATCTGCAAGCGTTGCAGGGTCCGTGCACGCAGAAAACTGTCGAGAAACAGCCATTCGCTGGCCTGACCGAACCGATCCTGATGCAACAGCAACTCCTGCCATAACGGCATGAGAATATCCTGGAACACCACGGTCAGCGGGTAACTGGAAAATATCTGGCCGTATAACTGCTCCAGACGTCGCTCATCGAAAACATTGGTCGCGCGGCGCAACTGTGCTTGCCATTCGCTCCACTCGCTCAGCGAGCCGTCTTCTTGAATAACACTGGACACGTGTTTGGCGACGCTGGCCTTGGCGAGAATCTTGCCCACTTTACTGACCGCCACACCGCGCTCGATCCAGCCCAGAATGCTGCGGACCTCGTCGATATCGGCCTGGGAATACAGACGATGGCCGCTGTCGGTGCGGGTTGGCTGGATCAGCCCGTAACGCCGCTCCCATGCGCGCAGTGTGACCGGATTGATCCCGGTAATGCGCGACACTTCACGAATGGGGAACAGCTCTTCTTGTTTGAGGCCGCTGCCAAGAGCGGGGCCAATAACAGGTTCAGTCATGACAGGCATCGCTCGAAAACAATGGCGGTATTGTACGCCCAAGGCAGCCGTTCACGAACAGGGCGGCGCAACGACGCCCTCTGGCTTATTTCCGGAGTTCGGGAATAATCCTTGCACGCCTTTTGAACGCAGGCCAACACCCCGGCGCTGCGTTATGTGAACTCCCTACCCGGGAAGCTCACCCGTCTTACGGAGATACATAATGTCTACCTCACCCGTCACCCTGATGGTTGCGCGCCGCGTCGCCCATGGCCGCTACCACGAACTGATTGCCTGGCTGCGTGAAGGTGAACAACTGGCCACTGACTTTCCCGGCTATCTGGGCTCCGGTGTTCTGGCACCGCCGCCTGACGACGATGAATTCCAGATCATTTTTCGCTTCGCTGACGAACGCACACTGCACGCCTGGGAGCATTCCGCCTCGCGAAGCACCTGGCTGGTGCGCGGCAGCGGCCTGTTTGCACAACCTTCGGAGCATCGGGTCAGCGGCATTGATGGCTGGTTCGGCGCCGCCGGGCAGCGTCCGCCGCGCTGGAAACAGGCTGTAGCCATCTGGCTGGCGTTCTTTCCGGTCTCGCTGCTGTTCAACTTCCTGCTGGGTCCGCTGCTCAGCGAATTGAATCTACTGACCCGAGTGCTGGTCAGCACGCTGGCGCTGACCCCGCTGATGGTTTTCCTGTTCATTCCGCTGTCCACCCACCTGCTCGCATCCTGGTTGCACAGCACACCCCGAGCACCGACCTGCACATCAGAGTCGGCACCCAGCCGCTAGTCAGCCGCCAGGTTAAATGCCCTGGGCCGCGCGGGTTGTTCGGCCCCAGGTTGTTACGAAAGGTTCATTGGTATAACTTTGCAACACACAATAGCCAGTTGATGGCTTCGCTGGACCAAGCCGCGGCCCGCTTTTCAAGGCCCGCTTGAGCCTTCACGGTGATGCGCGAGTTCCCAATGGTCTTTGCTTCTGCACCTATCCTGATCACTGGCGCCAGCCAGCGAATCGGGCTGCATTGTGCAAAGCGCCTGTTGGCAGACGGTCAGCCGGTTATCGTCAGTTATCGTAACGAACGCCCCGGTGTGCAGGAGTTGCGTGATCTGGGCGCAGTGGCGATCCAGGCCGATTTATCTTCTGAAACGAGCATTCTGGCGTTCATCGACGAACTCAAAACCCATACCGACAGCCTGCGTGCCATTGTCCACAACGCCTCGCAATGGCTGGCCGAAACACCCGGCGACGAAACCGCGGCCTTTAGCCGAATGTTCAATGTGCACATGTTGGCGCCGTACCTGATCAATTTGCATTGCGCCGAGATGTTGCAACGCTCGACCCCGGCCGACATTATTCATATCAGCGATGATGTCACCCGCAAAGGCAGCAGCAAGCATATTGCCTATTGCGCCAGCAAAGCCGGGCTGGAGAGCCTGACCTTGTCATTCGCGGCCAAGTTCGCGCCCCGGATCAAGGTCAACGGCATCGCCCCGGCGCTGTTGATGTTTCAACCCGACGACGACGCGGCGTACCGCGCCAAGACCCTGGCAAAATCCGCCATGGGCATCGAGCCTGGTCCCGAAGTGATCTATCAGAGCCTGCGCTATCTGCTGGACAACCCCTACGTTACCGGCACAACCTTGACCGTAAACGGTGGTCGGCACATTAAGTAAGCCGCCCCGTGAGGAACTTTGATGACCTTTTCCCTGCCACAGCATTACCGTGAGATCCTCGTTGGTGTGGGTGAAGACCCTGATCGCGAAGGTCTACTGGATACGCCAAAACGTGCCGCCAAGGCGATGCAATACCTGTGTCATGGCTACGCGCAGAGCGTTGAAGAGATCGTCAACGGCGCGCTGTTCGCCTCCGATAACGATGAGATGGTGATCGTCAAGGACATCGAGTTGTACTCGCTGTGCGAGCACCATTTACTGCCTTTTATTGGCAAGGCACATGTGGCTTACATTCCGACCGGGAAAGTCCTTGGCTTGTCAAAAATTGCCCGCATCGTCGACATGTTCGCCCGACGCCTGCAGATTCAGGAAAACCTCACCCGGCAGATCGCCGACACCATTAAAGAAGTGACCAGCGCCGCCGGCGTTGCCGTGGTGATCGAAGCTCAACACATGTGCATGATGATGCGCGGCGTCGAGAAACAGAACTCGATCATGATGACCTCAGTGATGCTCGGCGCATTCAGGGACTCAAGCACGACCCGTCAGGAGTTCCTGCAATTGATCGGACGGAGCAAGTAGCCATGTCAAGACTGGAACCAGGAATGGCCCGTATTCGAGTCAAAGACCTGTGTCTGCGCACCTTTATCGGCATCAATGAGGACGAAATCCTTAACAAGCAGGACGTGCTGATTAACCTGACGATTCTGTACGCTGCCCAGGATGCGGTGCGTGATAACGACATCGACCATGCGCTCAATTACCGCACCATTACCAAGGCCATCATCCAGCATGTTGAAGGCAATCGTTTTGCGTTGCTCGAACGGCTGACCCAGGAAGTGCTCGATCTGGTCATGAGCCACGATGCCGTGCTGTATGCCGAAGTCGAAGTCGACAAACCCCACGCCCTGCGGTTTGCTGAATCGGTATCGATTACCTTGGCGGGTCAGCGCTGACCGCTACCTCTTTCGCAGGCAAGCCTGCGAAGAGAGCGACGCGCTGCGTCAGACACGCCACAAGCATTGCCGCCAATAGCTTGCCCCTCTTATCATCCACACCATTCATTGCCTGCTAGAGCCCCATCATGACCGAGCAAGAACGCCTCGAACTCGAAGCCGCCGCCTTCCGCCGACTGGTCGCGCACCTGGATAGCCGCAAGGACGTCCAGAATATCGACCTGATGAACCTCGCCGGCTTCTGCCGCAACTGCCTGTCCAAGTGGTACAAGGCCGCCGCCGACGAAAAGCAGATCGACGTCAGCCTCGACCAGGCCCGCGAAGTGGTTTACGGCATGCCGTACAACGAGTGGAAAAACCAATACCAGCAAGAAGCCAACGCCGAGCAGCAAGCCGCGTTCGCCAAGGAAAAAAAGCATGACTGATCTGAACACCCTTCGCACCAGCCTGCGCAGCGGCCAGCACGCCTTCGCCGACACCCTGGGGTTCATCGCGGCGAGCTACGACTACCAGCCGCAAGCGTTCAGCAACGGCGCTGTGGAGAACGCCGCCGGGCAGAACGAAGGCTCCTGCAAGACGCTGGGCCTGGCCCTGCTGGAAGGGCTGAGCGATGAAGAAACCCTGCTCGCGTTCGGCGAACACTATCGCTCGGTGCAGGCCACTCCTGATGGCAACGATCACGGCAATATCCGCGCGCTGATCGCCCATGGGCTGGCGGGTGTGAAATTCACCGCCGAGCCGCTGAAACGCAAGGCGTGACGTTTCTGATGGTATGAAAAAACCGGCCGAGGCCGGTTTTTTTGCAGCGCTAAACCGACGTTTAGAGCGAAGCGTTCTGCAGGTCGTCGAGGTAACGCTCGACGTCCAGTGCCGCCATGCAACCGGCACCGGCCGAGGTAATCGCCTGACGGTAGACGTGGTCAGCCACGTCACCTGCCGCGAAGACACCTTCAACGCTGGTCGCCGTAGCATTACCTTCGCTACCGCCCTTAACCACCATGTAGCCATCCTTCAACGTCAGCTGCCCTTCGAACAACGAAGTGTTCGGCGTGTGGCCGATAGCGATGAACACGCCATCGACTTTCAGCTCATCGCTGCTGCCGTCGTTGTTTTTCAGGCGAGCGCCGGTCACGCCCATGTCGTCGCCCAGCACTTCTTCCAGAGTCGCGTTGAGCTTGAGCACGATTTTGCCTTCGGCAACGCGAGCATGCAGCTTGTCGATCAGGATCTTCTCGGCGCGGAAAATTTCGCGACGGTGAACCAGGGTCACTTTGCTGGCGATGTTGGCCAGGTACAGCGCCTCTTCCACTGCAGTGTTACCACCGCCAACCACTGCGACTTCGCGATTGCGATAGAAGAAACCGTCGCAGGTTGCGCAGGCAGACACGCCTTTGCCCATGAAGGCTTCTTCCGACGGCAGGCCCAGGTAACGGGCGCTGGCACCGGTGGCGATGATCAGGGCGTCACAGGTGTAAGTCGCGTTGTCGCCTTTGAGGCTGAACGGCTTGCCGGCCAGATCCACCGCATTGATGTGGTCGAACACCACTTCGGTCTCGAAACGCTCGGCGTGTTCACGCATCCGCTCCATCAACACCGGGCCAGTCAGGCCGTGGACGTCGCCAGGCCAGTTATCGACTTCGGTGGTGGTGGTCAATTGACCGCCAGCCTGCATGCCGGTAATCAGCAATGGCTTGAGGTTGGCACGTGCCGCGTAGACCGCTGCGCTGTAACCGGCAGGGCCGGAGCCGAGAATAATCACTCGGGAATGACGTACATCTGACATGACACACTCCTATTGACCGGCCATCGTTACGCGTGGTCGGAACGCCGGCGTACCGGCGGGAATAAAAGAGGACCGCACAAGCACTTGGGGAAGGCTTACAACACGGCAGTCCTGAAAATCTGAGGCTGCGACCGGGGCCGCAGCCAGGGTATTACAGGTTCCAGTTACAGGTTCTTGGCGTTTTCGGCCAGGTAATCGGCAACGCCCTGAGCGTCAGCCTTCATGCCTTTTTGACCTGGGCGCCAGCCGGCTGGGCAGACTTCGCCGTGCTCTTCGGTGAATTGCAGTGCTTCGACCAGACGCACCATGTCGTCAACGTCACGACCCAGCGGCAGGTTATTCACCACCTGATGCTGAACCACGCCTTGCTTGTCGATCAGGAACGAGGCGCGCAGAGCGACGCCGGCTTCATGCTCGATGCCGTAAGCGCGAGTGATGTCGTGTTTGACGTCAGCCACCATGGTGAATTCGACTTCACCGATGCCGCCTTTTTCCACCGGAGTGCTGCGCCATGCGTGGTGAGTGAATTGCGAATCGATGGAAACGCCAACCACTTCCACACCCAGCTCGCGGAATTTAGCGATGCGATTGTTGTGGGCGATGATTTCAGATGGGCAGACGAAGGTGAAATCCAGAGGCCAGAAAAACAGAACCACGTATTTGCCGCGCAGGGAGGACAGCTTGAAGCTGTCGACGATGGAACCGTCACCCAATACCGCAGCTGCGTCGAAATCCGGGGCTTGCTTGTTTACCAGTACGCTCATGATGACTCCTTGGAGATTAAAGTTTTAGGGAGAGATTGATAAGTTGCCGAGAAGCTTATCGAGGTGGTGAAGATTAAGGAAATATCGTTTCATAATCCACCTTATAGGCATCCTCTATGCCGACAACCTTTATATCAACGCCTGACGATAGACTTTACGCCCTCAGGTTTGTTACCGCGAATGTCTCCACTTTCGCCCGTCCCACAAAGCCGGTAAGGTCGGCGCGTTTTCCACTGTTCGGAGGCTGCCATGCCTGCTCCTGCCCTCACTGGCCCGCAATACCTGCGCGAGGGCCTGAAACTGGTCCTGAGCCCCGGCTTGCGCCTGTTCGTCCTGCTGCCGCTGACCATCAACTTGCTGCTGTTTAGTGGCTTGATTTACCTCGCCATGCATCAGTTCGGCATGTGGGTCGACACCTTCATGCCAGCGCTGCCGACCTGGCTGAGCTTCCTCAGCTACATCATTTGGCCGCTATTCGTGATTCTGGTGCTGTTGATGGTGTTTTTCACCTTCACCCTGATCGCCAACGTCATCGCCGCGCCCTTCAACGGCTTTCTGGCGGAAAAGGTCGAAGTGGTGGTGCGCGGCAGCGATGACTTCCCAACCTTCAGCTGGGGCGAATTGATCGCCATGGTGCCGCGTACCTTCAGCCGCGAGATGCGCAAGCTTGGCTACTTCTTGCCGCGGGCCATCGGGTTGCTGATTCTGTCCTTCATCCCGGTGGTCAACCTGGTCGTCGCGCCGCTGTGGTTATTGTTCGGCATCTGGATGATGGCCATTCAGTACATCGACTACCCGGCGGACAACCACAAACTCGGCTTCCCGGAAATGCTCGCCTGGCTGCGCGCCAAGCGCTGGCAGAGCCTGAGCTTCGGCGGCATCGTTTATCTGGCGCTGCTGATTCCGGTGGTCAACATCCTGATGATGCCAGCGGCCGTGGCCGGGGCGACGTTGTTCTGGGTGAGAGAGCGTGGGGCCGAGGCGTTGGTGACGACGAAGCATTAATTTAGCCGTCATAACTATGTATGTGCGGCCGCCTCGCCAGATCCCTTCTAATAGCGCTTCCAACACACCAGTCCATTAGCAATACCCAACGGAGCATGAAGCTCGATAAGCATGGACGCTAGATAAAGGAAGATCACCATGAACACTGAAATCATTCGCGAAAAAGCACGCAGCGCGCTAAACGCGGCACTTGAAAGCTGGAACCTCAACGCTGACGCCGTCTATATCAACGGTGTCAACAACCTGACCGAACGCCTGGTCATCGGTTCCAGCTCGCTGACCGAAGAAGCGGTACAACGCATTCTCGAAAAAGATGAACCGTCGTACTCCTTTAGGGCCGCAGGTCTGTTTTCGGTTGCTTACTCGTTCGCCGATGAACATCGCGTGGACGGGCCCGATGCGGAAACCCTGAGCGGTATCATTACCAAACTGGTTCGCACACTGGGTTGATCGTCATACCCTACATGCCCGCGCCATAAGGTGCGGGTGTGTTTGATAGCGCCTACTTCGAAAGCAAATAGCAGAAACCTGCTTCACACCGACATTAAAAGATACATATCGGCAACTTCTTCCCTTTGCTGGCAAAACCGTGCCACCCACATCAAAAGCGCAGTGGCGTGTACCTTTTTATAAATAGACAATACCCCCCCATTTCTTTACCCCTCCTCCTTCCGTAACACTTCACTCTTCGTAGCTGGCATTCATATTGCGTAGTCACCCAGTCACTACGGAGGACTGACATGGCTATAGTATCCAATACACCGTTATTGTTTCCCACTGCATCTCAATCTATTTCTGCGCCCAAAATATCGCCACCGGCGAACTCGCAGAATCTGAATGCGCCTTCTTTTACTCAGGTCATGGAAAAGCTGACACCCGACATATCGCCCCCAAGCGAGACCGGCAAGTACACGCGAAGTGCCAAGGTTACTGAGGTACGTGAATGGGTGCTGAAGACAGCCGCTGAGGATCCAGAAAAAGCGGAGATGTGGGCTCATTTGTATGCCTACAATTCGCTGAGCGGACCTTTGCTAGACACCACTGACCTTCCAATATTGAGGCTTAGCGCAACTGGGGAAATTTATACGAAGGGGATGCAAAGTTACTATGGGCAGGTATGGCAAGCCATGCAGGGTGACCGCTCAGTACTCTATGAATCTGAAATAGCCAAAGGTACGCCAGCCGTAAAAATTCTGGAGAAGGTATTCGCCTACAACGATGCGCTCCCGGAGGAGTTCAGGAGAATAGCGGATTGGTGAGCAGGTCAAATGGCCGTCTCAGGGAGTTGCCCTCCCCGAGACGGCCACCTCAACTTACCACGATACGGTCACGGCGCCTCCCAAACCACCAATAGGGACCGGAGAGCTGCTCCGATTATTGGCCACATGAATCCTGAAGAACAACGGCTGCGACGGGTTACTACCGACGAACCTATTTGTGGAGCCAGTACGCCGGCGAGACACGTCTTCGCAATTGTTGACCGTTCCCTGACAGAGGAGAACCACGAGCCCCCTTGGAAACCCAACATAATTCCAGTTCCAACTCACACTGGAAACCCTCGCCCCAGGTTGCGACACAGCCGTAACAGGCAAATGAGCCATATAGGTATGCCCCTTGGAATGAACCGTCGGAAGCGTCACCGTCGAATGATACGACCCCGCCATCGACACCTGCGAAAACATGACCAGTGCCGAGACCATGCCCCAAACAGCGCAGCGACCTTTTGTAAACTTCATTTTGTTACGCATAGGAAAATCCTTACAAATATTATTTTTTGGACAGCAGTATCCCTGAAGCTCAATGCTGCATATCCGGGAGTGCCTGAGTGCTAAGTTCTAATCGTTGGAACTTATAAATGCGGAAGGCAAAGCTCACGTTACATACAGAAAAATGCGCGTCAACGAATTACTTAACCTCACTAATATTTAAGGAAACGCCTTACAAAATAACTTGGAAAAAAGTAAGAACCATCCTACTTATCTTTAATAGCGACATTTCACCCCCTACAAATATAGGGGGTGCTTCACCTGACTTACCGCCCAATCACTACCGTCACAAATCCATCATCCAATCGCCATAGAAGCGCCATGACATCAGTCGAAACTGGCGTCATGAGTACGATCCTGCATGTCACCCTGATTACCGAAACCTTTCCCCCCGAAATCAACGGCGTGGCCAATACCCTTGGTCGGCTGTGTGACGGTTTGCGTCTGCGCGGCCATCGTGTCGAGCTGGTGCGACCGCGCCAAATCGATGATCAAGATCCAACCGCCGATGACAATCTGTTGTTGTGCCGGGGCTGGCCGATTCCCGGTTATCCCGGTTTGCAATGGGGGCAATCGTCGATGCATAAACTGCTGCGGCGCTGGACGCGGCAGCGGCCGGACGTGCTGTATATCGCCACCGAAGGCCCGCTCGGATTGTCCGCGTTGCGCGCAGCCAGACGCCTTGGGATTAGCGTGATCAGCGGTTTTCACACCAACTTCCAGCAATACACCAACCAGTACGGGCTCGGGGTTTTCGCCCGCGTGCTGACCCATTATTTGCGCTGGTTTCACAACCGCTCACAGATGACCGTCGTACCCAGCGTCAGTCAGAAACTGGAGCTGGGGCGTCGTGGTTTCGAGCGCGTTGAGTTGCTTTCGCGGGGCGTCGACAGCCAGTTGTTTCATCCTTCGAAACGCTCGGCGGAACTGCGTGAAAGTTGGGGACTGAACGTCGGCGATATCGCCGTGCTGCATGTCGGCAGGCTCGCGCCGGAGAAAAATCTGGGTCTGCTCAAAACCAGTTTTGAAGCCCTGCAAGCGGCTTATCCTCGACAAACGTTAAAGCTGATCGTCGTGGGTGACGGCCCGCAACGCGCAACGCTGGAGCAACAATTGCCGGGCGCGATTTTCTGCGGAACGCAACGCGGTGAAACGCTGGCGGTGCACTATGCGTCAGCGGATCTGTTTGTATTCCCGAGCCTGACCGAAACCTTTGGCAACGTGGTGCTAGAGGCCCTGGCATCCGGGCTGGGTGTCATCGCGTATGACGAAGCCGCCGCTGCCCAGCATATCCGCCACGGCCACAATGGCGCGCTGGCGATGCCGGGGGACGAAGAGGCGTTTATCGATGCGGCACGCTGGGTGCTGGAAGACAGCGAAACCCTGCGCAGAGTCCGCTTGAATGCGCGGCAACACGCCAGTCGTCAGGGATGGGATGCGATTATCGATCTGTTTGAAAGGCAACTGCGCAGTGCGTGTGAGATAGGCAACAAGGCGTTGCCCATGGGGCAATTATTGTAGGAGCGTGGGGGACGCCTAGTTCTTGCCCGCGATAGCGTCAGGCCTGACACACCGCGTCAAGTTGATCGCGGGCAAGCGCGCTCCTACAGGTTTTAGACCAACGTCATCAAGGCGTCGCGGCTGAACGGCAGGATGTCCTGTTCGCGGCCATCACGTACCTTCACTGCCCAATCCGGGTCCACCAACAATGCGCGGCCTACGGCCACCAGGTCGAACTCGTCGTCGTTCAAGCGTTGCAGCAGGTTCTCCAGGCTCGCGGGTTGCGCGATCTTGTCGGTATTGACCATGAATTGCAGGAACTCGCCATCCAGACCGACGCTGCCCACGGTAATGGTCGGTTTGCCGGTCAGCTTGCGCGTCCAGCCAGCCAGGTTCAGGTCGGAGCCTTCGAACTCGGGTTCCCAGAAGCGGCGTGTTGAGCAATGGAAGATATCCACGCCTGCGTCCGACAGCGGCTTGAGGAATTCGCCCAGCGCTTCCGGCGTCTGCACCAGACGTGCGCTGTAATCCTGCTGCTTCCACTGCGAGAAACGGAAGATGATCGGGAAATCAGGCCCGACAGCTGCACGCACCGCCTCGATTAATTCGATGGCAAAACGCGAACGGTTAGCCAGGTCGCCACCATATTCGTCAGTACGCTGATTGCTACCTTCCCAGAAAAACTGATCGACGATGTAACCGTGGGCGCCGTGGATTTCCACGCCGTCCATGCCGATCGCTTGTGCGTCTTTCGCCGCCTGAGCGAACGCGCCAATCACGTCCTGGATATCTTGCCTGGACATGCCGTGCACCACGACCTGGCCGTCCTTGAGTTTTTCCGTTGGCCCATAACCTGGCACGCTGGCATCAGGCTCGGTGCCGGTGCGCCGAACACTGCCCACATGCCACAGTTGCGGGACAATTTTGCCGCCTTCGGCATGCACCGCATCGACCACTTTTTTCCAGCCAGCCAACGGCGCTTCGCCGAAAAACTGCGGCACGTTGGCGTAACCGTTGGAAGCCTTGTGATCGACCGTCGTACCTTCGGTGATGATCAGACCTACGCCTGCGGCGGCACGCCGACGGTAATACTCAATGACCTTGGAATTGGGAACCCCACCTGGGGAGAACGAGCGTGTCATCGGGGCCATGACCACGCGCGATGGCAACTGCAAGCTGCCCAGATGAAAAGGTTTGAACAAGGCTTTGACTGGCATGTGACGCTCCTCGGGATCAATCGTTGTCAGTGGCGCCTGGCGCCAACAGGCGCTCAAGCTGGTTCAGAAAAATTTCCAGGGAGGCGACGCTGCCCCCCACTTTCATGCGCATCAACGCCCCTTCCCAGGCATTGGCGATAAATTCGGCGAGTGCGGCGCAATCGGTATTACGCGGCAACTCATCGGCCTGGCGTGCGTCCATCAGGCATTGGGCAAGAATCGCCACCGAACGCTCAAGGATGCTTTCCACCTGACTGGCGATGGGTAGGCAATCGTCTGCCATCTCGAAACTCAGGCTGCCGATAAAGCAGTGATATTCGGGTTTCTCCTGACGGGAAAAATGCCCGAGCAGGTCGCGGTAATAGCCCAGGATCCGTTCACGCGGGCTATACGCAGGCTCGGTCAACGCAGCGGCATAACGCAGCAATCGCGGCTCGTACAGGTGCTCCAGCGCCTGCACGGCGAAGTCTTCCTTGCTGGCGAAGTAGTGATAGAACGAGCCCTTGGGAATGCCCGCAGCCTGGACGATCTCCAGTACGCCGGTACCGTGATAACCACGACGGGTCATCAGGTGGGCGCCTTTGGCGAGGATCAGATCGCGTTTGTCGAGTCGAATGGATGTGCTCATGGCGCCGAGCATATGACCGGTCGTCTCGCTTCTGCCAGCACTATTGATTTGGGTGATTCAGGGATAAAAGTCAGGGAGATATCAACACGAACAGCGCGGGGGCAATAACAGGACGACGGGAGGGAAAAGCTTGCCGGGCTTGCTTGATAAGCAACCCGGCGGACAAAGCCTTTCGATCAACTCAAGGCTTTTTCGATAGCGTGAACCACAGCGGGGTCGTCGGGTGTAGTGCGGGGCGAGAACCGCGCCAGCACGCGTCCGTCTTTACCCACCAGAAATTTTTCGAAGTTCCAGGTGATGTCCCCCGGAAACTCCGCACCTTCACCGGCCAGCAAACGGTACAGCGAATGACGATGGTCGCCGTTCACTTCAAGTTTACTGCCCAGCGGAAAGGTCACGCCGTAATTGACGCTGCAGAACTCTTGAATCTCTGCCTCAGACCCAGGCTCCTGACCGGCAAACTGATTGCAAGGCAGTCCCAGCACACTGAAACCTTGATCCTTGTACGTCTGATAGAGATGTTCCAGTTCCGCATATTGCGGTGTCAGACCACACCTGGAGGCGACGTTGACCACTAGCACAACTTTGCCCTTGAGGGGCGCGAGAGGCAGTTCCTGGCCATCCAGAGCTTTTAATTTAGTGTCGTGAAAAGCACTCATGACGAACTCCCAAATAACTAGCGGACTAAAAAGGCGCCCGTATCAGGCTGTGCAAACGAACCTGTCGTTTTCACAATCCTGCCTGGGCGCCTCGCCGGCTAACTTAGCTTAGCAGCACAAATCAGTGGTGATGGCCGCCTTCGCCATGCACATGACCGTGAGCGACTTCTTCCTGGCTGGCATCACGGATCGCAATGATCTTGACGTCGAAATTCAGGCGCTGACCAGCCAATGGGTGGTTGCCGTCAACGGTGACTTCGTCGCCGTCCAGATCACGGATGGTCACGATCTGCATGCTGCCGTCGGGACCCGAGGCGTGGAACTGCATGCCAACTTCGAGTTCGTCGACACCTTCGAACATGCTGCGGCTCAGGGTGCTGACCAGTTCGGCGGAGTATTCGCCGTAAGCGTCTTCCGGCTCGACGGAGACTTTCAGCTCGTCGCCGACATTTTTGCCGTCCAAAGCCTTCTCCAGGCCCGGAATGATGTTACCTGCGCCTTGCAGGTAGACCAGCGGCGCGCCGCCGGCGGAACTGTCGATGACCTCACCAGCGTCGTTGGTCAGGGTATAGTCAATGGAGACAGCCTTGTTGGCGGCGATCGGCATGGGGGCAAGACCTTTGCTTAAGATTGAAGAACGAACAAGTTTAACCAAGCAATCGCCCGAAAGCGAACGCAACTCTGACGGACGGCCCGGATTGGAAAACCCGACACTTGTTGAATTTCGTCAGGACGAGGATGGCCACTGGATTGCCGTGCTTTCCTGCGGTCATACCCAGCATCTGCGCCACCAACCGCCATGGCAATCGCGGGCCTGGGTACTTGATCCGGCGCAACGGCAACAACAAATAGGCAAAAGCTTTAACTGTGGCTGGTGTGCGCAGCGCCCGGATAACGATAACCTTGTGCCCCATTGAGGTGCCGCGGATCGACAGCGCCCGGTAATCTGCAAAAATAAGAGTAAGTGACGTAACACACTATTTTTGGCTGGCAGCTCTGCGCCGCCCTTGCACTGCTCAATCGAGAAGCCCGCATGCAAACTTTTTTTATCGCCCCCACCGACTTCGGCGTGGGTTTGACCTCCATCAGCCTGGGCCTGGTACGCACGCTCGAACGCGCAGGGCTCAAGGTCGGCTTTTTCAAACCCATCGCCCAACCGCACCCGGGTGATCTGGGGCCGGAGCGCTCCACCGAACTGGTCGCCCGCACCCACGGCCTCAAACCGCCCAAACCGCTGGGCCTGGCCCATGTCGAACGGATGCTCGGTGACGGCCAGCTGGACGAGTTGCTGGAAGAAATCATCAGCCTTTATCAAGAAGCGGCGGTCGGCAAAGACGTGCTGATCGTTGAAGGCATGGTCCCCACCCGCCACGCCAGCTACGCCGCGCGGGTCAACCTGCATCTGGCGAAAAGCCTGGATGCCGAAGTGATTCTGGTCTCCGCGCCGGAAAACGAAGTGCTGACCGAGCTGTCTGGCCGGGTCGAATTGCAGGCACAACTGTTCGGCGGCCCGAAAGACCCGAAAGTCCTCGGTGTGATTTTGAACAAAGTGCGCACCGACGAAAGCATGGAGGCCTTTGCCGCCCGCCTCAAAGAACACTCCCCCTTGTTGCGCAGCGGTGATTTCCGCCTGCTGGGCTGCATTCCGTTCCAGGCTGATCTGAACGCTCCGCGCACCCGCGATGTAGCTGATTTGCTCGGTGCGCAGGTACTCAATGCCGGCGACTACGAACAACGACGCATGTCGAAAGTCATCATCTGTGCGCGCACCGTGCTCAACACTGTGTCGCTGCTCAAGCCCGGCGTACTAGTGGTGACTCCCGGCGATCGCGACGACATCATCCTCGCTGTCAGCCTCGCGGCCATGAATGGCGTGCCGCTGGCCGGCCTGCTGCTGACTAGCGACACGGTGCCTGATCCTCGGATCATGGAGCTGTGCCGCGGCGCGCTTCAGGCCGGCTTGCCGGTGTTGTCCGTGAGCACCGGTTCCTACGACACCGCGAACCAGTTGAACCAGCTGAACAAAGAGATCCCTATCGATGACCGCGAGCGCGCGGAAATCATTACCGATTTTGTCGCCGGGCATCTGGACGCAAAATGGCTGCACCAGCGTTGCGGTACGCCACGGGAAATGCGCCTGTCGCCAGCGGTCTTCCGTTATCAATTGATTCAGCGCGCACAGTCCGCCAACAAACGCATCGTCCTCCCGGAAGGCAGCGAACCGTTGACCATCCAGGCCGCTGCGATCTGTCAGGCGCGCGGTATCGCCCGTTGCGTGCTGCTGGCCAAGCCTGAAGAAGTGTATGCCGTAGCCCAGGCCCAGGGTATCGAGCTGCCGTCAGGGCTGGAAATTCTCGACCCTGACCTGATCCGCGAGCGCTATATCGCGCCAATGGTCGAGCTGCGCAAAAGCAAAAGCCTCAACGCGCCGATGGCCGAGCAGCAACTGGAAGACACCGTGGTGATTGGCACCATGATGCTGGCGCTGGACGAGGTCGACGGGCTGGTTTCCGGGGTCATTCACTCAACCGCCAATACCATCCGCCCGGCCCTGCAACTGATCAAGACCGCGCCGGGCTGCACCCTGGTGTCGTCGGTGTTTTTCATGCTGTTCCCGGAACAGGTGCTGGTCTACGGCGACTGCATCATGAACCCGCACCCAAGCGCCAGCGAGCTGGCGGAAATCGCTCTGCAAAGCGCCGATTCGGCCGTGGCTTTCGGCATTGCGCCGAGGGTGGCGATGATCAGCTATTCCAGCGGCGATTCGGCCAGTGGCGAGGAAGTGGAAAAAGTCCGTGAAGCCACGCAACTGGCGCACCGGGCGCAAAGCGATCTGCAGATCGACGGCCCGCTGCAGTACGATGCCGCCGCCAATGAAAGCGTCGCCCGCCAACTGGCGCCCAATAGCTCGGTTGCTGGCCGTGCCACGGTGTTCGTGTTCCCGGATCTCAACACCGGCAACACCACCTACAAAGCCGTACAGCGCAGTGCTGATTGCGTCAGCCTCGGGCCAATGCTGCAAGGCCTGCGCAAACCGGTGAACGATCTGCCACGCGGCGCTCAGGTCGATGACATCGTCTACACCATCGCCCTGACGGCGATTCAGGCCGACACCCTGTCCTGACATCAAACGTCCCTACCCTTGACCTGACTGCCGCCGGACACCCCGGCGGCATCCGATATCTTTTCGCGGAGGCCTTGGCCCACATGCTGGATTTTTTGCCTGCTCCATTTCGCGGGGTGATTGCCTCACTGCTGCTGGCGCTGAACACCCTCGTTTGCTGCACGCCTTTATTCATCGTCACTGTCGTAAAGCTGTGCCTGCCCTTCCCGGCCGCCCAGCGCTGCACCGACTGGCTGATGAGCCACATTCACGAAGCCTGGATTAGCAACAACAAAGCCTGGATGAACCTGCTGCGCAACACCGGCTGGCACCTGAGCGGGCTTGAAGAACTGGATTACCAGCACTCGTACCTGATCACCAGCAACCATCAAAGCTGGGTCGACATCATGGTCCTGCAATACGTGCTGAACCGGCGCATCCGCCCACTGAAGTTCTTTCTCAAACAAGAGTTGATCTGGGTGCCGGTGATTGGCGTAGCCTGGTGGGCGTTGGGCTTCCCGTTCATGAAGCGCTACTCCAAGGCCTACCTGGCCAAGCACCCGGAGAAAAAGGGCAAGGACCTGGAAACCACCCGGCGCACCTGCGACAAATTCCGCAATAACCCGGTGGGCATCTTCAACTTCGTCGAGGGCACGCGATTCACCGAGAGCAAGCACGCCGGGCAAAACTCGCCCTTCCGCCACCTGCTCAAACCCAAAGCGGGCGGCATCGCCTTTGTGCTAGATGCGATGGGCGATCAGTTGGAAGCCATCGTCAACGTCACCATTCACTACCCTGGCGGGCGCCTGGGCTATTGGGATCTGCTGTGCGGCAACATCAAGGACGTGGTCGCGCATTTCGAAGAAATCAAAATTCCGCCGCAGTTCATCGGCAACAACTATGACCAGGACGGTGAATACCGCCTGGAATTCCAGCAGTGGATCAACCGACTGTGGGAAGAGAAGGATTTACTGCTGGATCGACTGCATCGGGAGTATCCGCCGAAGCCTTAAGCGCAGACTAATTGTGGGAGCAATCGGGACGCGTAGTCTCATTCGCGAAAGCGTCAGGTCAGACACCAATGATGTCGGACTTAACGGCCCATTCGCGAATAAATTCGCTCCCACAGGTTTAGCGATCAACGCAAGAGTGCTGACTTACTGCTGCTGATACTGCTGACCAGGAATAGGCTTCAGGTTGACTTCAACCCGACGATTCTGCGCCCGGCCATTGACGTCGGCGTTGCTGGCAATCGGCTGATCCGGCCCCATGCCAGCCACGGCCAGATGGGAAGGATCGATACCTTGCGAGGTCAGGTAAGTGGCGACACTTTGCGCACGCTGCTGGGACAGGTCCATATTGTGCTGACGGCTGCCGGTGCTATCGGTGTAGCCGACGATCTCAATCATGTTCTGGTTGTACTGCTTCAACGAGCCCGCCAGGTTGTTCAGCGGCGAATAGAAGCTGGGGGCAATGGCCGACGAGTTGGTGCCGAAGGTGATGTTGCCCGGCATGATCAGCTTGATCTGATCGCCATTACGCTGCACCTCAACGCCGGTATTGGCCATGCTCTTGCGCAATGCGGCCTCTTGCTTGTCGGCGTAATAACCGTAACCGGCAGCACCGGCACCCACCACCGCTGCACCAATCAGCGCGCCCTTGCCACGGTTGCCGTGGTCGATGGCAGCACCGGCCACCGCACCCGCCAACGCGCCCAGACCGCCGTACTTGGCGGTCTTGCTGATGCCACCCGAGTTATCGGCCTGTCCCTGATCACTGTAAGGATTAGGTGATGCGCAACCGGCCAACAAGGCAACCGCAGTAGCGACAATCATCAAACGAGGCGTGGTGAACATTGGGAAACTCCTGTTTTACTTTTTTACGGCTCAATGAACGTGAGGCCGAGGGCCTTTGCCGCGATTGGAACATTACTTTAGGAAAAAATTCCTTAACCGCCTCTGAACAAATTTCACGCCCGAACGAACGGGTTCTCGCGCATCTCGTCGCCCAATCGCGTATCCGGGCCATGACCGGTAACCACCGTCGCCTCTTCGTCCAGACTGTACAGACGCTGCTTGATGGAACGAACGATCGTCGCCTGATCCCCACCCCACAAATCCGTGCGCCCGATCCCACGTTTGAACAGCGTGTCACCCGCGATCAACAGCTTGGCATCCGCAAACCAGAAACTCATCGACCCCGGTGTATGCCCCGGCGTATGCAACGCCACGCCACAACCACAGGCCAATGCCTCGTCATCGGCTAACCAGCGATCCGGCGGCGGCACCGGCGTATAGGGCACGCCGAACATCTGGCATTGCATCTCCAGATTGTCCCAGAGGAACTGATCCTCCTTATGCAAGTGCAACGTTGCTCCGGTCTTCTCCTTCAACAACCCCGACGCCAGAAAATGATCAAGATGCGCATG
Source organism: Pseudomonas sp. ASL3 (assembly GCF_056680425.1). Lineage (NCBI taxonomy): Bacteria > Pseudomonadati > Pseudomonadota > Gammaproteobacteria > Pseudomonadales > Pseudomonadaceae > Pseudomonas > Pseudomonas sp. ASL3. The sequence continues at coordinate 4,474,971 of NZ_CM155281.1, forward strand.
GGTATGAACAATGCTCACCACCCGCAACCCCAACGCCTCCAGCCGCGCCAGAATCAATTCATGATCGCCACCCGGATCGACCACGATGGCCTGCTTGGTAATAGGGTCACCGATGATCGTGCAGTTGCAGCGCAAAGGACCGACGGGGAAGGTTTCGCGAATGAGGGTGGGTTGCGAGGACATTGGGTGCTCCAAAATCATTTGATGACGCGATTTTGGCAGAGCGTGGGGGAAAGCGATGCACCTTAAATGCAAAATTATTGATATCCGGACTCACTAATATTCATTGAATGTTTTAAACGCCGGGCGACTAATATAGATGTTTCATCATATCGGTCGTGGTCGCGAGGAAATTTGTTATGACAACCCTGCTGCTGAACGACATGATAAAACTGCTGCAGGAGCTTCTTGAGGCAGAGCGCGCTGGTGCCCGCCTGGCCCTGGACACACTCAAGGAAACCGATGACGACGGCCAGAAAAGCCTGTTGAACCAAATCCATATCGGTGAAGCCGAGAGCTGTCGGCGCATTCGGGATTGCATCAAGTATTTGGGCGGCGAACCGAGTGTGAACCTCGGCAATTTCTATGAAAAGGCGATGAAGATCGAGGACATTACTGACCGGTTATATTTCATTGATCGAGGTCAACGCTGGGTGATCAATAAAATTAAAGACAGCCTGGAAAATATCGACAATAAATTTGTACGCAAAGAGCTGGCGAATGTATTGAAAATACATGTGCTTAATAGTGATGCTTTTAATCTTGTTTACACGTGAGCCGACAGAAAAACAAAGTCGCCCATCAAGCCATTGCTAATGAGGGGCCTGGCGCCTGCGCAATGGCACGATTCCAACGCGCATCCCGAATGGCTTGAACACCCCATTGAGTGTCTGCAGCGTTGGATTACCTTCATCCTGTTCAAGCTGCCTGAGGGTACGCAGAGAGATTTTGCACATCCCGGCAAACTGCTCCTGACGCAGGCCCGTGATGTCAGTCCGCAAGCGTTTCACCGCCATACCTATGCTGATGCTGCCTGCGAGCAATTGCTCCTGCAACTCATCAAGGATGATGCCGCGCCGCTGGATTTCGTCATTCATAGCAGCCTCCATGCTTTCAAGGTTGCGTCCAGGCGATTGAGCGCAATGCGCGGATGATTCATCGTCTGCTCGGGCAAGCCCAACTCACTCAATAAGTCAGGTAGGGCGCGCAGTTGCTGCGCATCCTGTTTCAATGTCTCAAACAGGTGTTCAGGTGCCGCCCATGTCGCCAGTAACTGACAGGCCGCCAGCCAGTCGACCTCCCCCGCACGCTCGGTTTCACCCGGCCACTTTGTCGTGCGGGTGACCCCCTCTTCGTCCATGACCATCGGCGCCAGATCATAGATCGGGGCCAGGGTCAGGCGCTGCTCATCACGCAGGATGGCGGTATTACGTCCATGATTGTCACTGTTGCCCAGTATCTGATTGATCAGATCGCGACGCAGGTAATCACTGAGCAACGACTCGACTTCGTCTTGCTGACCTGCGCCAATCCAGGCATCGCTCAAGGCCGCAACGGCATCGATATGTGACATGTAACTGCCGGGACGAGTGACGCCTGCCAATGAATAAATTGATTCGACTGCGAGACGAATGACAACGCCACCAACGATCTGCCGATCAAAGCGCTTCATCCACAGGCTGGGTTTGTGCGCTTCTTCCAGGCTCATCCCGTCGCTGGTAATAGTGTCAATGCCCAGCCGGTTAAGAGCCTGGTAGTAGCAATACTCACTGCGCAGAATGGTGCGGTCGGTTTTGCTCGCTTTATTGCGAGGGAATTTTACAAACCAGTGCTGCTGAGCCTGCTCGTCAGCCAAGGTTGCATCAGGATGCAGCAGACCTTGTCGATCTTCGACCAACAACAATTTCGGCGCTTCACCACCTGCCCCGGTTGCGCCACCGATGGCGGCCCCCTGCTCATAGGCGTATTCGAGAAAACGCGTATCGCGTGCTATCACCTCGTCGCGACTAAAACCGATACCAGGGCCAGAAACCAAAACCTCGACCGATTCCTTGATCCGCAAATGTCCGACGGGCGCTGGCGTACACCGCCCGAGCAAAAGCAAATCGGCTTGCGTGGTTTCACCTTCCGGCACGGCCATGCGTTCCAGCAGAAAACGACGTGCTGCGCCTGAAGGCAAAATATCCAGGAGAAATGCAGGGCACTGGGCCGAGCGGTGCAAATCCCACCCCAACGGTATCGTGGCGCTGACAGACTGAGCGGTGCGACCCTCCAGGTAAGGCAATTGCTCAAGCAGGTAAGCATGCTCATAAGCAAAGCTGCACGGACTGGCTTGACCGGCTTCCGGCTTGTCGAAGCCCAGACGCATCGCGTCATGCCACTGGCCTTGCAAAAAAAGCTGAAGGGTCAGGTTGTACATTTAGGACTGCTCGGCATTTTAATGCCTAAATCCTAGGCTTAATGGTAAAAAAAGGCAATTTAATGCCTTTAAATCCTTAGAGTCGGCAAAAACAGGCACTAAAATGCCTATTAGCCTGAGCAATCACCCCAACAACCCCAACTCCTGCGCCCGTGCAACAGCCTGGGTGCGGCGCTCGACCCCCAGTTTGCTGTTGATGTGGCTGGCGTGGGTTTTCACGGTATGCAGAGAGATGAACAACTGTTCGCTGATTTCCTGATTGGAACAACCTTGTGCAATGAGCTGCAGCACCGCGAGTTCGCGGGCGCTGAGCTGTTCTGCTGCATGCAGGGGTTCACAGGGTTCACGCAGGGCGACTAAGGGCGGCAACAGATCCAGCAGCGAGTCGCGAGTCGCACCCGGAGCGGCTTGTTGCAGTTGTTCACGCAACCATTCGGGATGCTCGCTCACCAGCCAGTGGAAAGGCAGAAGCGCACCACCGGTGGCCGCTTGCAGGCTGCGGGTGAACAATGAACTCGCCTGGGCTTCTCGAGCGGTGCCCAACAGCGGCAGGATTTGCTGGATCAGTGCGACCACATACAGCCCCTGGGCACCGACCTTTTGCGCGTGCTGTTCGAGCGCGAGCAAACGTTGCTCTGACGCGGGCAACAGCCCTTGAATGCGTTCGAGCGCAGCGCGTTGCAATTCGATGTGCTGCGGCAATTGCGGATGATATTCCGGTGCGGCGGCGGCCTGATCGCCGCCATAGGTTTGCGCCAGTCGCACCAGCCAGGCTTCCGCCAGGTCGATGCGCCCCTGCACCAGCCACAGTTCGCATTTGACCAGGGTGATCATGGCCAGGTAATAGATCGGCGGCACGTCCCAGATGTGCATCAGCCGCTCTGCCTCGCCCAACGCTGCGAAGGCCTCGGCAAAACGGCCGTTGCGCCCCTCCAGGCCGGCGATCACGCAATGGCCGATCAACACGCTGATATCACGACAGGCCCGCGCTTCCGCCAACCCCACCGCCAACCGCGCACGGCCAGCCTCAGGTTGCATGCGCACGGTCAGCAGAAAGCCTTCGTACAACGTCAGCCGCCCACGAATGGCATATAACCGTTGCCCGGACAAACCCTTGAGCCGCTCCAGCCCCTGACGAACTTCGTCCAGAGCGCGCAATGTTTCACCGCGTGCCTGCAGCACCCGCGCCCGATCGTAATGGGCCAGGGCTTCGAACAGCGGATTGGCAACCCGCTGCGCCAGTTCAAGTGCCTCGCGATTGAGCACCCGGGCGCGCCACGGGTCGCCATCGACAATGGCCAGATTGGCTAAGGTCGACAAGCACATTAGCCGTTGGCCATAACGTTTGCGCGGCAGACTGAGCAGCGCTTCACTGCAATAGAGTTGGGTCCCGGCACTGTCGCCACGCCCCCGGGCGATGATCCCGCGGAGCGCCAACCACTGGGCAAGCATGGATTTTTGCGCGGTCGCCGAAGGCGCAGGCAGAAAACGACTCAAGTGGCTGGCCAGCTCTTCAGCCGCGTCCAGTTGGCAGGCCAGGCCCAGCGCCCAGCTGTACAGCACGATCAAGCGCGGCGTGCTGACCAGCAGACTGTCGGGCAAATCCATTTTCCAGCGCAGCAACATGCCGACGTTCTGCTCGGCCAGCAGTTGCTCTTCGGACAGGTTCTGCACCAGATTCGCGGCGACATCCAGATGCCCGGCACGCAAGGCTTGTTCGACGGCTTCATCGAGCAAGCCCTGATCGCTGAACCAACGACAGGCATTCAGGTGCAAACGGGTCTGCAACGGACCTGCCCCAGCGCTGGGTCGCGTGCGCAGTAGATCGGAAAACAAATGGTGATAGCGAAACCAGTGGCCATGCTCATCCAACGGCACCAGAAACACCTGATGCGCTTGCAGATAACGCAGCATTTCGGCGCTGTCATGGCTGTCGCGGGCGGCGTTGCACAGCTCAGCGCAAAATCGCTCCAGGCAGGCGGTGTCGTACAAGAACGCCTGAACATCCGCTGGCAGACAATCGATCACTTCTTCGAGCAGGTATTCGCGAATCAGCCCTTCCCCGCCATGCAGCGCTTGGGGCAAAGCGTTGTCACTGCCCGCTTCAGACGCTGCCAATAACCAGAAGCGCAGCCCCGCGACCCAGCCTTCACTGCGCTGAATCAGGTTTTGCAGTGCCTCACTGTTCAACGAACTGCGGTGCTGGTCGAGCACGGCCAGCGACTCGGCGTGGGTCAGGCGCAAGTCCTGCTCACTGAGCTCAAGCAATTGGCGCGACAACCGCAACCGCGCCAGATGCCAGCCCGGCCGCTGACGGCTGGTGACCATCACGATCAGCCCGGCGGGCAAGTGATTGAGGAAAAATTGCAGGCAGCGATCCAGCACCGGCCCTTGTGCCAGATGGTAGTCGTCCAACACTAGCAACAGTGGCTTGCTGAGTATCAAGTGGGTGGTCAATTCATCGAGCAGGCCGTCGAGCCATTCTTCGAATGCAAAAGGTTGATGCCGTTGGCGCATCTTCAACAAGCCCAGCGCCTGAGTACCCAACTGCGGGAAAAACTGTTGCAGGCCCGCGAGCAGACGTTCCAGAAACCGCCCGGGATCATTGTCGCGACGGCTCAACCCCAACCATAGACTTTGCCATTGGCCGGGCAGGCTCTGGCAAAACTCCACTGCCAGCGAACTCTTGCCGAAACCCGCCGGGGCGCTGACCAACAACAACCGCCCCGTCAGACCTGCACTCAAACGCTCACACAAACGTGGACGCAGTACATAACCTTCGGGCAACGGTGGTCGAAAAAAACGGCCCTCCAACGCTGGAACAGCGTGGTCGGCAAATGCTTGCAGACGGGACAAATCAGTCATAGCCGGCTCTTATTAAAGTGCTGTTATCGGCATTGCAGATGTCCGCAGACTAGCGGGTATGTCGGCCGTTTTGAAGAAATTTGGCGCACATTCGGAAAAAAGCCGCAACAAAGCTCAAAGCCCTCCCGTGAATACGTGCCCCCAATAGACAGCGCCCCGAACCAGTCGGGGCGCTTCGGTACGGCTTGACTACAGCAGGTTAGCGCACACCCATTTGACGAAGAGCCGAAGGCGAGAAATCGCTGGCGCTGGCCTCGAATTTGAAGTTATAGGCGGACTTCTCTTCGTTCTTCATACCGAGCGCCAGGTAGCGGCCCGATTGCAGATCGTAAAGGGTTTCCAAGGTGTACCACGGCACTTGCACGTTGTAGTAGCTCTGGGAGTGAGCCTCAGCTACGCGCCACAGCTGACCACGACCGTCGTAGTGATCGATCACCGCTGCCTGCCAGGTGTCTTCATCAATGTAGAAGTCACGTTTGGCATAAATATGGCGCTGGCCGTCCTTCAAGGTTCCGGTCACGTGCCAGACACGACGCAGCTCATAGCGCGCCAGATCCTGGTTGATATGGCCGGCCTTGATGATGTCAGCATATTTGAGTGCCGGATCGTCAAGCTTGTAGCTGTCGGAGGCGATGTACATTTCCTGCTTGCCGATCAGTTTCCAGTCGTAACGATCAGGCGCGCCGTTGTACATGTCGAGGTTGTCCGAGGTGCGCAGACCATCGGCTGCGGTACCCGGACCGTCATACGACACTTGCGGCGCGCGGCGTACGCGACGTTGTCCGGCGTTGTAGACCCAGGCCAGGCGCGGCTCTTTAACCTGATCGAGGGTTTCGTGGACCAGCAGCACACCACCCGCCAGACGCGCGGGAGCGGTTACTTCCTGCTTGAAGTAAAAAAGGATGTTGCTCGCATCGCCCGCCTTTTCGTCCTCGTCAGACGCCTTGGCTTTTGCATCGTCTGCCGTCGATTTTTTTACGTTATCGCGAAAGACGAACTGGTCCTTGAAGTAAACCAGATTGAACGAGCCATTGGCCTGCGGCGTGGCTTGGGTCACCAGACGCTGCACGCTGCCGCCGCGGTAGCGCGTGATGTGGTTCCAGATGACTTCGACACCATTTTGCGGGACCGGGAACGGAATCGACGTTTTGAAGTTTTCCAGACCGTTACCACCGGAAACCAAGGTGGTCTTGGTGGCGTTGGCTTTAATCGCCGCGAACACATCATCCGGCACGGTCGCGCCGCGATGGGAGGGGAAGACCTTCATCTTGAAGGTGTCCGGATAGCGCTTGAACATTGCTATTTGCCCTGGCGCCAGCTTGTCCTTGTACTGATCGAGGTTTTGCGCGGTGATGACGAATAGCGGTTGTTCACTGGCATACGGGTCAGACAGAAACCCCTTGCCGTCCACCGCGCCCGCGTTTTTCGGCTGCGGGCTCCAGGCGGGAATTGTACCGGCAGCATTGCCCGCTTTTTCAGCCCCCATCGGCGTCAACGTTGTACCCAGCTTGGCAGCTTCGGATTCAGACACTGCAGCCATCACCCCGGTCGCCAGCAAAGACAGACCCAGTACACCGACTTGCAACAGACCCTTTGTTATCTTCATTTTCATAGTCGTCCTGAAAAACTGTCGTCTTAAAAGTTCACGCCGAAGGTGAGCGCAATGAAATCGCGGTCATCCACAGTGGTGTATTTGCCGCCGAAGAAGTCGGTGTATGAAAGACCGGCGGTGTAGGTGTTCTGGTATTCGGCGTCCAGGGCCAGGCTGACGGCCTTGCGCCCTTCTTCGAAGTTGCCGCCAGGGCCAGGTGAGTAGCCTTTGACGTCATGCGACCAGGCGACGCTTGGCTTGAGGTTGATACCGGAGAACACGCTGGGGTAGTCCCAGATGGCACGAGCGCGATAACCCCAGGAGTCAGCGGTCGCAAAGCCGTCGTTTTCGCAATACTTCGACACGTTGTCCTGAGACGCGCCCGCCAGGGTGCTGGTGTTGAGCGCGACGCACTGACCGTTAGGCAGAGGGCCCGGGCCGTAGCTCGGATCGCGGCCATAACGGACCTTGTCCGGGCTATCCAACCCACCCATGTGGGTCCAGCCCACTTCACCCACGACGGTCAGTCGCTCGGCGCCCATCACCTGATCGAAGAACTGGGTGAAGGTGGTCTGGAACTGAGTGATTTCCTTGCGACGATAACCCGGCTGATCAGCCCCCGGAGTACCTTTCAACGGCGATACGCTGGGGTTCAATGGTGTCAGACCGGAGAACAGGATGTCGGTGGTGTTGACTTGCACCGGCGCGTTAGGACGGTAGCTGAGCTCGCCGGCCCACGCGGTACCGGTAGGCAGCGTAGTTGAGAAGCTCAGACCATACAGACGGATATCTTCCGGGTACTCGACGTAGTAACTGGAGTTGGCCGCCACGACCGCTGGCAGCAGAGTCGGCGCCAAGCCTCTAGCAACCGACAGCGGAACACCATTGCGGACCAGCGAGCCAACCAGGTTGGCAGGGTTGTAAACGCTGGCCGGTGCGCCTTTGCCGCTGAAGATCGGGTTGCGGCTGTGGTAGTTCATGAAATAGGCACCGAACTCGGTGTCCAGTGGCTCGAAGTTATAGTGCGTGGCAAAACCAAATTGACCGCCGTTGCGCGGCTCACGGTCACGGCCACGGGCGACAATGGCGCCCTCGTCCGGACTACCAAAGTTGACGCCCTGTTGGGCCAACGAATTGAATATTGCGCCGCGCGCCGGAGCCGGCAGGCCCGCTCGCGTAAGGGCGTTATTAAGGCCACTCTGAGTACTCAGCACGGCCAGGTTAGTGTCGCAGCCCTTGGAGATCACGTCCGGCTGCGAGAAGAAGGTGCCGCAGTTATCGGTGACCGTCTTGTCCCATCCAATCTGATAGAAGCCCTCGGCCGACAGGTTCTCGGTGATGTTTTGCGAGAGGTAGAACATGTTGACCGGAATCAAGCCTTCCTTGACTTCCGCGCCAGGACGGCGGAAGGCCGATACGTCGATCGGGTTGATCGAGTTGATACCGCCGCCGATGAAGGTACTTTCACCCCAACTGACAACTTGCTTACCCAACCGCACGGAACCCGGCTCATTGCCGATGGAGTAGTTGTGGTAAACGAAGGCATCGAGGAGCTCTGCGCCGGACGCTTTTGCTGCCTCGTCACGGTGGTTGTCGCTGATATTCTTGAAGTTAAGGTCGTCATCTTTGAGTTTGAAGTCGTACCAGTACTTGCCCCGGAGAAACACGCCGGTGTCACCGTATTTCAGCTCAAGGTCGTGAATACCCTTGAAGATCTTTGAGAACGTTTCCCCTTTCTTGAAATTCAAATGGCCGTCATCGGACGTCTGGGACAGGCCGCGGCCGCCGTTGTTGGCACCGATGAGGTTCTTGTCAGGGTTCGCCGTAGACCAACTGGCGCCTATGGAAAGAGACGAGTCAAACTGACCTTCGATTTCACCGACGTTGAAACTGACGCCAAATGCCGGACCGGCGAGCGTGGAAGCAAGACTGACGGCCAGAGGCAGTTTCGCCCGGCGCCAGAACTGGTTTACTGATGTCATCGACGCTACTCCATGTGCTTTTATTGTTATGCCAGTGGGCACTTCCAGGAACGACTCAAGTGCTCTTGAGTGTCACGCTCATCGGGCAACCCAGAAGGCTGCGATACGAGATTGCGTTTACAGCCGCTCTTGCCAAGAACCCGGGGCCGACTATAGCCAGCAGGGAGTACCGCTTGATCCCTCTAAAGTGTGATTTACAGCATCAAACCCTCTGGCACGGGTATTTCGAACCGCCCGTTGAAACGGGTGCCGGGGAGAATGACTTAAATTAAGGAATTGGCAAGCCAAGCGCTTGCTTGGGGGCTTGCCGTGCTCAGGGAGCACGGCAAAAAGACACTTAAAGTGTCGAGAGGAAGGTGCTGTTAGTCTTCTGCCACTCGAGGATATCCAGACGGATACGCTTCTTGTCGAGCTTGCCGACACTGGTCTTGGGAATTTCAGTAACAAGAGCGATCTGACTTGGAATCGCCCACTTATTGATGTGCCCAAGTTCGACAAAAGGCTTCAAGTGTTCCTTCAGCTCCTTGGCGCCGATGCTGTGCCCTTCGCGGATCACCAATAACGCGAAAGGTCTTTCACCCCATTGCGGATCAGCGATACCAACAACGGCTACCTCACGTACCGCCGGGTGGCGACTGACCAGATCTTCGAGTGCCAGTGAGGACACCCATTCGCCACCGGTCTTGATCACGTCCTTGATCCGGTCACGAATATCGATCACGCCCATGCTGTCCAGCGTCGCCACATCGCCGGTATGCAACCAGCCGCCTGCCCACAGCTCGGCACCTTTTTCCGGCTCACGGAAATAGCCCTCACTCAGCCACGGTGCACGCAATACCAGCTCGCCCTGGGACTCGCCATCCGCCGGCAGGAAGTTACCTTCAAGGTCAATGATCGCCGCATCCACCAGGACTCCCGGTACACCGGCCTTGATCCGATAGGTGATGCATTCGTCTTCATTGCCCGCAAGCATCTCTTCGTTCAGGTGCGCCACAGAGATCAACGGCCCGGTTTCCGACATACCGTAAGCTGCGGTCAGTTGGATGCCCCGGGACTTGGCGGCTTCATACAACGCCCGGTTGAGCGAGCTGCCGCCAATGATGATTTTCCAGCCGGAGAAATCCACCCCCTGCGCCGCTTTGGCATTGAGCACCATCTGCATGATGGTCGGCACACAGTGGGAGAACGTGACCTTTTCCTTACGCCACAACTCCACCAGAAATTCCGGATCGTAACGACCGGGATAGACCTGCTTGAGTCCGAGCATGGTCGCGGCATAGGGCACGCCCCAGGCATGCACATGGAACATCGGGGTGATGGGCATATACACGTCGTTGGTGCCGAGCAGACGCACGCTGTCGACACAGCCCATGATCGTCGCCACGCCCATGGTGTGCAGTACCAATTGCCGATGGGAGAAATACACGCCCTTCGGATTACCGGTGGTACCGGTGGTGTAAAAGGTGGTGGCTACCGAGTTTTCGTCGAAATCCTCGAACTCGTACTGAGTGCTTGCCGCTGCCAGCAGCTCCTCGTATTCGCCGACCAGGTTGGGCAAATCAGCGGTTTTTTCCGGGGCATCGGTAAGCAGGATGGTTTTCTCGACCGTGGTCAGCTGCCCCGCAATCGCTTGATAGAGCCCCACGAACTCACAGTTGACCAGCACGAACTTATCTTCGGCGTGGTTCATGGTGTAGAGAATCTGTTCCGGTGACAGGCGCACGTTGATGGTGTGGATCACCGCGCCAATCATCGGGATCGCAAACATGCATTCCAGGTAACGATGGCTGTCCCAGTCCATCACCGCCACGGTATCTCCGGCCTTGACCCCGGCAGCGGTCAAGACATTGGCCAGACGAGCAATGCGTTCATTGAGGGTCGGATAGCTGTAACGCAATTTGTCCCGGTAGACGATCTCGCGAGTTTTTTCGTAGCGGCTGCCGGACATCAATAACCGCTTGATCAACAGAGGGTATTGGTAGGCGCCATCAGCTGGCGGAATGACGCGAGTCTGCAACATAAGAGTCCCTTTTCTGAGTGCACGGTCTTGGCTGAAAAATATGCACTTTAGAGACCTTACCCGCCAGCTAAATCAGCCAAAGGGATGATTTGCAGGCGAGCGGGCATGCAGGCTTTTCGCCACCCTACCAGCACACTGATTGGCACTTTTATTGGCGCATCGGAATCAAGCCGCCTGCCCTGTCGGAATCTGCGCCGGAGTCCGTGGGAAAATCAGCGCAGCGGTGAAGGTCAATGCCGCGAATCCAGCAAGGATCAGGTACAAGCCTGCAAAGCCCTGACGCGGCTCGACAAACGCAATCAGCGGAATCGCTGCCGCACTGGCGCCAAAGGACAAGAAGTAACGCAGGGCGAACACTCTCGATTGCCACTGCGGCGCGACGAAGCTGGCAACCATTGCGTCGTTCACTGTGACCTGGCCGAACGCCACGAACATAAAGCCTGCGCCCAGCAGAATCAGTGGCCAGCCCTCGGCGTACGCCAGGCCGAAGAGAAACGGTGCCTGACACAATGTCAGTACGACAAACGGCAGTTTCAGGCTGCAGCGATCAAGCAGACGGCCAATGATCAATTGCGCTACCGCGCCGAAGGCATACGCCAGACTGACAATAATCCCGAGGGTTTGCGGCGAGGCTAACAGGTCGTGCAAACGGTCCTGAAACAATTTCGGATAGGTCATGGTGGTCGAGTTGAACACCACGCCCCCGGTCGCAGTGGCCAGCGCCAATGTACTGAACACCATGACCATGGAGATCCGCTGCCCCGCCTTGCCTTTGGGCGCGGTATGAACACGCACCGGAATGGGCTCATCCTTGACCTTCCAGGCAAACAGCAGACCCACGATGATCGCCATGCCGCCGGGCAAAATGAACGCAGCACGCCAGCCGAAATGCGCCACCAGCAGGCCGGTAAGGAGTGCCGAGAACGCTATGCCAAAGTTGCCCCACATACCGTTAATGCCGATTTCGCGCCCGCGGTTTTGCGCATACGCCACCAGCATGGCCGTACCAACCGGGTGATAAATCGCGGCGAAGACCCCCACCAGCGTCATCCCCGTGGTCAGCATTGCGGTGCTATTGCTCAACCCGGTGAAGATCGAAGCAGCACCGATCCCCAAAAAAAACAGCAGCATCATCTGCCGCCGGCTCCAGTGATCGCCCAGCCATCCGGCCGGCAGCGAACAGGCGCCAAAAGCTATGAAACCGCCCAGCGACAGACCGATCAACCGGGCGTAATCCAGCCCGAAGGCCTGGGTCATACCCAGCACGGCAGCGGGGAAAATCAGCATGAACATGTGATCGATCACATGGGCGGCGTTAATAAATCGGATGACGGTTCGAGGAGAGTTCATGGCAGCACGCTTGTCGTTGTTGTGTGCGCTTATGCTAAGTTGGCCAAAAAACGCATTCCTGACAATAAACTCATCGAATCAGACATGTTAGTTAACCATCTGCACTATGCGCCGGTCAGCGCCCATCCCCGTGACTATCCCGATGGCGCCCATCAAGAACCGCACCTGCACCGCGAAGCACAATTGCTGTACGCGATAACGGGCCTGATGCGTCTGGTCACGGCCGACGGTGCCTGGGTGATTCCGCCGACGCGAGCGGTATGGATTCCGCCGATGATCGAACATGAGATTTTCATGTCCGGTGAAGTACGCATGCGTTCGCTGTTTATCGCCGCAGAACATTGCCCCGCCGACCTCGACACCTGCTGTGTACTGGCTGTGACGCCATTGCTGCGCGAGCTGATTCTGCGCGCGGCGCAAGGGCCACAACACGCCACGAATCCGCTGATTCAGCAACTGATGCTCGAGGAAATCGCCGCGCTGGAAAACGTGCCGCTGCACATCCCCATGCCCCACGACCGGCGCCTGCTGGCCATTTGTATGGCACTGCTAAAAACCCCGGATCATGCCAATACGCTAGAAGATTGGGCGCAACAGGTAGGCGCCAGCTCGCGGACATTGGCCCGGCTGTTCAATCAGGAATTGGCGATGAGTTTTAATGCCTGGCGCCAACAATTGCGCCTGGTGGAAGCTTTGCCACGCCTGCTCGCCGGGGACAGCGTGCAAAGCGTGGCGCAAAGCCTGGGTTACGGCAGCGCTCGGGCGTTCAGCGCCATGTTCAGCCGTTTGCTGGGGGAAAATCCGCGGGAGTATGTGAATGCGTTGGGGCGGTTGAGTGCCGTGACATTGAATTCGCAGCGGGACGCGTAGTTGCAAGCCTGCTCTTATCAAACAACCTATAAGTCGTTGAAAATGGGTATAAATTTTAAGGCCTGCACCGATCCCATGTAGGAGCTGACTTGTCTGCGATCGGCTGCGAAGCAGTCGCAAAATGGCTGGACACGATATCGCTGGAAGGTCCTTCGGCCCTTTTCGCAGACAAGTCAGCTCCTACGCCCTCCGGGCAGAATCGAGACCCAGTTTGCTGCGCGACAGCGCGGCGTCGAAGACGGGGGGTGATCTCCCACAGAGTAGATGATCAATTGCGGGAGCAGGCTTGCAACTACGCGTCCGCTGCGAAGAGCCCCCGCCCTGAATCAATGAATCGACGTAAACGCCAACTTCACGCCCAGCGCGACCAATACCGCGCCCATCGCCCGATCGAACCAGTGGCCCATCCGCGCAAAACCGGCGCGCACGCGTTCCTGGCTGAACAGCCGGGCGACGAGGCAGAACCAGATGCCGGTGGCGACCGCCAGGTACACGCCATAACCGGCCTGCACCCATAGTGGCGTGTGCGGATTGATGACGACGGTGAACAGCGACAGGAAGAACAGCGTCGCCTTGGGGTTCAAGCCGTTGGTGACGAAACCGCTGGTGAAGGCGCCGCGTGCGGTGCGTTCGCCCACCGGCAACTCGACGGGGGCGTCGCTGGCGCTGGCCGGCTTGGCGCGCAGGGCCTTGATGCCGATGAACAGCAGGTACGCCGCAGCCGCCCATTTCAACGCGTTGAACAGCACGATCGATTGCGAAACGATCAGGCCGATGCCCAATAACGAATAGCCCACATGCAGGAAAATCGCCGTGCCGACGCCCATCGCCGTCCAGGTGCCGGCCTTGCGACCGTGGGTCACGCTTTCGCGCACGACCACGGCGAAATCCGGGCCAGGGCTGGCAACAGCGAGCAAGTGAATCAGGGCAACGGTAAGAAATTCCGTCCAGTACATGGGGGCCTCCGCCTCGGGCGTAGAGATGAGCATGAGCGCTACAGGCCCGCCACATTACGCCTTCGCTCATCCCTGCAAAAGGTACAGTTGAGGACAAATGAACAGGCCATCGAGCCAAAGGTGGCGTGGGTGACTCACACCCACGCTGGCTCGGAATGACTCAGTCGGTATTTCTCTGCTGGTGGCTTGAGACGAACTGACGAAAGCGCTCGGTCGGCAGGCCTTCGAACAATTCCGCCGGAGAGCCCTGTGCGTCGACCAGGCCGCCATGCATGTAGATGACCCGATTGGACACGTGACGGGCAAAGCCCATCTCATGGGTCACGACCAACATGGTGCGACCCTCTTCTGCCAGCGAGCGCATAACCCGTAGTACTTCACCAACCAACTCAGGGTCCAATGCCGAGGTAGGTTCGTCGAACAGCATCACCTGCGGATTCATCGCCAGCGCCCGGGCGATCGCCACGCGTTGCTGCTGCCCGCCAGACAAGTGAGCAGGGTAATGATTACGGTGCTCATACAAGCCGACTTTGTGTAGCAACTGCTCAGCGTCTTCAATGCACTCGGCACGTGGACGCTTGAGCACTCTCAACGGGCCTTCGATCACATTCTGCAGAACAGTCATGTGCGACCAGAGGTTGAAGTTTTGAAACACCATGCCCAGTCGGCTGCGCATGCGTTCGACTTGACGGGCGTTGCTCGGTAGCAGCCGACCATCCCGATGACGCGCCATCTCGATGGTCTCGCCATCCAGACTGATGGTGCCCTCGTCCGGTGTTTCCAAAAGATTGATACAGCGCAGAAAGGTACTTTTGCCTGAACCGCTGGCGCCAAGAATCGAAATAACATCGCCTTTGTGTGCATCCAGGGAAATGCCCTTGAGCACATGCGCCGGACCGTAAGACTTTTGAATATTGCTAACCGACAGGGCGGTGAGTGATTGAGTGCTCATAACAAGCTCCGCAGCAAATCAGGGATTAGAAGGTGACGTAACCGGCGCTTTGGTTTTCGGCGAAACCCCGGCAGGTCTTTCACGAAGATGGGGCGACAGGCGATGTTCGATCCAGGCGACAGCGCGCACGACCAGGAAGTTGAGGACCAGGTAGATCAGCGCGGCGCAGATGAACACTTCCATGGTGCGATAAGTGCGCTGGATGATCTGCTGAGCGACCCCGGTAACGTCCCAAACGGTCACCAGGCTGGCCAGTGCCGTCGATTTGACAAGCAGGATGGCTTCCGTGGAATAGGCTGGCAGCGCCTGGCGCAGCGTGACGGGGGCGATGATCCGATACAGCAATGTCCAGGGCGACATGCCGATGGCCTGGCCTGCTTCGATCTGTCCGTGGGGCACACTGAGCAGACCGCCACGAATGATTTCTGCAGTGTAGCCAGCCGTACACAGCGCGAGGGAAACGACGGCGCACCCGTACGGTGATTTCAGTACCACCCAGGCGAAGCTGTCTCTGATCGCCGGAAACTGTCCCAGGCCGTAATAGATCAAAAACATCTGGATCAACAGCGGCGTGCCACGAAAGATCATGATGTAGAAACGCGCCGGGTAGCTCAGGATTCGCCAGCTACTGACACGCATTGCAACGATGCCCAGTGAGAGGGTCAATCCGAGTACAAGCGAGCAGAAAAACAGGGTCAGCGTGGTCGGCAATGCGGCCATCAGCTTGAGCATGGTATCGGCGAGAAAGGCGAAGTCGATCATTGAATACGCTCCCGTCTCAGGACTGGGTAGGGTTGCGACGCTGCGTGCGGCGCACGCGAGCTTCGGCAATGTTGAAAATACGACCCGAGAGTCCTGTCAGGATCAAGTAGAGGGTGCCTCCAACGATGTAGAACGTGAAGTATTGCCGGGTAGAGCCTGCGGCGACCTGACTGGCGCGCATCAACTCGACCAATCCAATCACCGAAATAAGCGCCGAGTCTTTCAGGCTCATCTGCATGACGTTGCCCAGGCCCGGTAGTGCGTAACGCATGATTTGCGGAATCAGGACGCGCCTGATTCGCATGGCGCGCGACATCCCGATGGCGAGTGCGGCTTCCAGCTCCCCCTTCGGCACGGCGATGAAAGCACCACGATAAACTTCAGCCTGGTACGAAGCGGAGATCAGTCCCACCGCAATGGCACCGACCAGGAAAGGAGGAACATCGATATAGCCCTCAGCCCCAAACCAATGACCGACGGCTGAAACAACGGTGGCGCCACCAAAATAGAACAGGTAAATCACCAGAAGCTCGGGAATGCCTCGAAATAGAATCGAATACAGATCCCCAAGGCCTCGCAGAGCGCGTCGGCGTGACAGCTTCGCAGCTGCAACCAAGCTTCCAAATAATGCGCCAATCAACAAAGCCGCCAGCGTCAACAGAAGGGTAGTGGCTGCTGCTTTGAGCAGCGCCATCCCCCAACCTGTTTCACCGAAGCTCAGCATCTGCAAGAGATTCATATACACGTTCCTGCGAATAACCCGTTTGAAGCCCGGCGCCGCAATGGCGCCGGGTACGCCAACATCAAGACTTAGGAGTCAAATCCAGCTTGAACCACTTTTCGCTGAGCTTTTTGACTGTACCGTCAGCCTGTGCTTCTTTCAGAGCCGCATCGAACTTGGCTTTCAAGTCCGCATCTTTTTGACGGAAGCCCAAGGCTTCACCCTCGCCCCAAATCGGACCAGCGATCTGTGGACCGGTGTAAGCAAGGTTTTTGTTTTCAGGCTTGTCCATCAGCGAGTTCAAAAAGGTCACGTCATCGAAAGCCACATCGATTCGACCGGCCTGTAAGTCCAGAATAGCTTCCGCCGAACTGCTGTACTCACGAACGGTGGCGACGTCTTTAAATTGCTCATCGATAAACGGGGTGTAGACCGTGCCGGAGGCGATACCGATGGTCTTGCCTTTCAGAGCCTTGCGCAGATCCTCGACACTTGCCCGAACTTGTTTCGAGTCGGTGCCCAAGGTGACCGCCGCTGCCTGACCGGTTTTACCCGGAAGCAACTTCGCGTCGAGTGCCACGAAGCTGGCCGGGGTACGCGCATAAGGAACGGAGAAGGTCATGACCTGCTGACGCTCTGGCGTGATCACGATCGCGTCCATGAGGACATCGAATTTGCCTGAGTTAAGACTTGCGATCATCCCGTCCCAGTTCTGCACAACCACGTTGCACTGCATCTTCATGCGTTGGCAGAGGATCTCCATCAGCTCGGGTTCGAAGCCGCCGATTTTTCCGCCTGGCAACGTCAAGTTCCAGGGTTCGTAAGCGCCTTCAGTGGCGATGTTTACAGACTTCCAGTCTTTGGCCTGCACGACTGGCATGAAAGCCAGTACCGCTGCGCCAACAGCTACACATCCAAACCAACTGATTTTCTTCGACATCGTGATCCTTCCTGCCCAGTCAAATGAGTGCGTGAGTGTATTCAAAGACCACAAATGCGGTCACCTATGCTTGTACATACAAGTACTAGCAATTTAAAAGCCAACTCGATAATCCCGCATAAAAAAGTGAATCGAGCCACAGCCCGACGGGTTTTCGGGCAGGTTCTGGCTGTAGCTCGCCCCCAGCTATGTGGGGATTACGCACCAATGAGGTGTTCCGGCGTTACTTTCCGAACCAAAAGTGTGCTTTTTCTGCGCGCACGGTTCGTCGACCGGTAGCAGTCAAGCCGGGGTTAGGGGGAGATTGATTGAGGCGGGGAAACAGTGGAGCCAGGAGATAACTCCTTGCCCGGCAGTCTATGGAGGTTTACACCTGAAGAAAATATGGCAAAATCTGTCTTGTTATTTAGTTTTTCTAAACTCTGTCACTGAGAGAACCATGAGTCTTTTACCGCCACTCCGATCACTGCAGGTCTTCGAAGCCGTAGGCCACTGTGGCGGGATTTCTCAAGCAGCCAAGCACCTGGGGATTTCGACCGGAGCGGTCAGCCAGCAAATGAAAATCCTGGAAGAAGCGCTCGGGCTGAGCTTGACCCACAAGGACGGACAGCGTTTACGCCTGAATGCCAGCGGCCAGCGGTTTCACTCGCGCTGCACCTCGGCCTTCGAGGAACTCAGACTCGCCGCTGCCGAAGTCGAGCGCTCAAAGAATCCGCACAACTTATATGTCAGCGCCCTGCCCTCGCTGCTGTCCAAATGGCTGGCCCCCCTGACCTATGAGTGGGAAAAGGAATTGGGATCGCCCACGCTGTATCTGGACAGCACCCTCACTGAAACGCTGGACGAAGAAGGCGTGGATTTTTTAATCAGCTACGGAGTAAACCTGGAAGCCGGAGCGCATTCCCTGGAGCTGTTCCAAGACTGCATCGTACCCGCCTGCTCTCCCAAGCTCACTGAATCCAGGGCGACCTTCACGGAGGCGCGAGCGTTATTACAGCTGCCCCTCATCACGATTGATTCCAGGCCAAAATTCGACTCGCCGCCCTCCTGGCATGAGTGGTTCGAATCAGCTGGCGCGCGGATCGATCAGCCGATCAACGTGCTGCGTAGCTATTCCGCTTCAAGCATGGCTATTCAGGCGGCCATTGATCATCAGGGCGTGGTCCTCGCCCACTACTCGATGATCGAAAAAGACCTGGCCGCAGGCCGATTGATCATTCCTTATTACCATGCAATTCAACTGTCGTTGCCTTACCAACTCTGCTGGAACCCTAATACATTGCATAAGCCGCAATGCCGCGATTTTCATCGATGGCTGGTCGCCCGTGGCAGGGATCAACAGAAACGGACGGATGAGCTGCTGGCGTTGACACAGAGAGCGAGCACGTAAAACGTTTTGTTTTTTTCCATCGTCCCTCTATTTTTACCCCCATTACCTCGGAGCCCTGACAGATGAGCAGCGATTGCAAAGCCGTTTTCCTCGACCATACATCCCTCGACCTGGGCGACCTCGACCTTAGCGTGCTGCGTGAGAACTTCAGCGACTTGCAGTTGCACAGCAGCAGTACGCCACAACAAGTGATCGAGCGCCTACAGGGCGCACAGGTGGCGATTACCAACAAGACCATGATCGATGCCAGTACATTCGCTGCGTGTCCAGATCTGAAGCTGGTACTGATTACCGCCACGGGTACCAATAATGTCGACCTGGTCGCAGCCCGTGAACACGGCGTTAGCGTCAGCAATTGTCAGGGGTACGGTACCCCTTCCGTGGCGCAACACACGCTGATGCTGCTGCTCGCCCTGGCGACTCGCCTGCCGGACTACCAGAACGCCGTGCAGCACGGTCGTTGGCAGCACTCCAAACAGTTCTGCCTGCTGGATTTCCCCATCGTCGAACTGGAAGGCAAAACCCTGGGCCTGTTGGGCCATGGCGAACTCGGCGGCGCAGTGGCGAAACTGGCCGAAGCCTTTGGCATGCGTGTGCTGCCGGGACAAATACCTGGCCGCCCGGCCCGCGCTGATCGCGTGCCGCTGCACGAGCTGCTGCCGCAAGTCGACGCACTGACCCTGCACTGTCCGCTCAACGAACACACCCGCGACATGATCGGCGCTCACGAGCTGAGCCTGCTCAAGCCCCACGCGTTTGTGATCAATACCGCACGCGGCGGCTTGATTAACGAACAGGCGTTGGCCGATGCGTTGCGCAACGGCCATCTGGGCGGCGCAGCGACCGATGTGCTGACCGTCGAGCCCCCCGTCAATGGCAACCCGCTGCTGGCCGGTGACATTCCTCGCTTGATCGTCACCCCGCACAACGCCTGGGGCAGCCGCGAAGCCCGGCAGCGCATCGTTGGCCAACTGATCGAAAACACCCAGGCTTTTTTTGCCGGCACACCACGACGGGTCGTTAGCTGATCAAGCTCTGTTAGACTTCGCCACTTTTTCAGGAGCCTAAAGATGGACCCGCGCAGTGAAGTGTTACTCCGTCAGTCCGAGTTGTTCCAGGGCCCTCTGCTCCTGGCCGGATTGCCTGCCGACGATCTGCTCGGGAAACTGCCGAACGCCCACGGCTGGTGCTGGCATGCCGGCGATCAGGCGGCACTGGACGCGCGTTTCGAGGGCCGCAGCCATTTTGGCGTCAACGCGCCGGAGCAGGCGTTCGAAGCCGCCGTGCTGTTTCTGCCCAAAGCCCGCGACCTGACCGACTACGTGTTGAACGCCCTGGCGTCCCGCCTGGCCGGGCGTGAGCTGTACCTGGTCGGCGAAAAACGCAGCGGCATCGAAGCAGCCGCCAAACAACTGAGTCCCTTCGGCAAACCACGCAAGCTCGACAGCGCCCGCCACTGTCAGCTGTGGCTGGTCACCGTGGACAACGCACCGCAAGCGGTGGCGCTGGAAAGCCTGGCCCACCACTATGAAGTCGAGATGGAAGACGGTCCGCTCAAGGTCGTCAGCCTGCCGGGTGTATTCAGTCACGGCCGACTGGATCGCGGCTCTGCACTGCTGCTGCAACATATCGACAAGCTGCCTAGCGGCAACGTACTTGATTTCGGCTGTGGCGCTGGCGTGTTGGGCGCCGCGGTCAAGCGTCGCTATCCGCATAACAGCGTCATCCTGCTGGATGTCGATGCGTTTGCCGCGGCCAGCAGCCGGCTGACACTGGCTGCCAACGGCCTGGAAGGCAAAGTATTGATCGGGGATGGAATCGACGCCGCACCGATGGAGTTGAACACCATTCTGAGCAACCCGCCTTTTCACGTCGGCGTGCATACCGACTATCAGGCCACCGAAAACCTGCTGCGAAAAGCGCGTCAACATCTGAAAAAAGGTGGGGAACTGCGCTTGGTTGCCAACAGTTTCCTGCGCTATCAGCCGCTGATCGAAGAGCAGTTCGGGGTATGCGCTGTGAAGGCTGAAGGCCAGGGTTTCCGCATCTACCGCGCGAAGCGCGCCTGAATAAGCGCTTGCCGAAAGTTGTCGAGGGCGGCAGAATCCGCTCCGTCCTAGGGGAGTAGTCTCCCACGAGCGCCATGCTCGTCCGGCACGCATCAACATACTTGGTCAACAGACCATGGTGCGTGCGACCCAGGTCTGCTCAGGCGGGCCGGTGGTTTGACAAGACCTATGACACGAACACCTTACCCGGGGCGGGGAGGCTGTACGTGTCATAGCCGTGTCGACCCGCCCCTTAGGAAAAACCTGATGCTGGAATCCCTGCTGGTCCCCACCGCGGTTGTCGCCTTGGCCGAAATCGGTGACAAGACCCAACTGCTCGCCCTGATTCTTGCCGCGCGCTTTCGCAAACCCTGGCCGATCATCGCCGGTATCATCGCCGCCACCCTGGCCAACCACGCCGCCGCCGGTGCCGTAGGGAGCTGGTTCGGCAGTTTCTTCTCGGACGCCACCCTGCACTGGATTCTGGCCGCCAGCTTCACCGCCACTGCGCTGTGGACTCTGGTACCGGACAAGATGGACGACGACGAAGGCAGCACCGCACGCAAGTTCGGGCCATTCATGACCACGCTGATTGCGTTCTTCATCGCTGAAATCGGCGACAAAACCCAGATCGCCACCGTAATGCTCGCCGCGCAGTATTCCTACCTGTGGCTGGTGGTTCTCGGCACCACGCTGGGCATGCTGATCGCCAACGTCCCAGTGGTACTGGCCGGCAACTTCGCCGCAGAAAAACTCCCGCTCACGTTGATTCGTCGTCTGGCGGCCTGCGCGTTTTTCATCCTGGCAATCGTCGCGGTCTACAAGGCGATGCAAGTGAGCGGCTGGGTTTAAACGGCGTAAAAGCGGTGTGCCAGCCACACCGCGTCAAGCCATTCGCGAACAAGTTCGCTCCCACTGAATGGAGTCAGATCCAAGAGACTGAGTCAGACACAGACCTGTGGGAGGGCCCGCCCCGTCTTCGACGCCGCGCTGCCGCGCAGCAAACACGGTCAATGTAGGAGCGCGCTTGCCCGCGATGGACCGCGAAGCGGTCCCGAAAATGCTGAGCACAGTTCTATCGCCAGAATCGAGTTCGCTGATTTTGCGACTGCTGCGCAGCCGATCGCGGGCAAGCGCGCTCCTACAAAATAATATTTTATTTCAACTGGTTATGCATTGTTTGATGAGAGCAGGCTTGCAACTACGCGTCCCGCTGCGAATGATTCAGCGCGGTGTATCTGATTCACCGCGTCGCTCAATTCGCAGGCAAGCCTGCTCCCACCGTTTTTGTGTCCGACACAGATCCGCTGTGAGCAAACTTGCTCGCAAAGGCCCTCAGATCAAAGCGGCGTCAGGCACTCCGGCGCATTCAATTTCGGATCGTTCACCAGATTGGCCAGCGGCCGCTCGCGCAACGCGGCCTGCGGGCTGGCGAGCAGCGCCTGCAAGGTGGGGGTCGGTGTATCGGCGGTCAGCCAGGCTTCCTGCCCATCCGCATCGAGAATCAGCGGACGCCGCTGACTGGCCGCCGCCTGCGTCACCACTGCGACACTCAGGTAGGTGTGACCCTCTACCGGATAAGCCTCCCAGATAGCGGCGAAAAACAGCGCCGAGCCCTCCCCCGGCGTCAGCCAGAACGGTCGTTTGCGGGTGGTACCGCGCCACTCATAAAACCCATTGGCCGGCAGCAGGCAGCGGCGCAGCCGGAAAGCCTCGCGGAACATCGGCTGCTCGGCCAGGGTTTCGGCACGGGCATGGGCAGGCGTTCGGGAAAGGTCGGTCAACCACGGCGGTGTCAGCCCCCAACGCGCACGCGCCAGTTCGCGCTGGGTGTCCACGCCACGCAACATCAGCACCGAGTCGGCCGGAGAGATATTCCACTGTGCCTTTTGGTCAGCAGGGAAACCGGGCAAGGCCGCAAACGCGGGCGTCCAGCGAAACAGGGCATAACGTCCACACATGGGGGCAACAAACTCTCTTTTTACAAGGCCTGCATTAAAAGCAGGACCAAACGCACGTTAGCAAACCAGCACGTCAGGATAGTTGTCAGGCTCATCACCTGACAGCGGCAGTGCGGCATTGTACGCGGCGATCAGCAGCCGTGCCTGTTCGGCCTGATCATTGTCCACCGACAACCCCAACAGACCGAAAACCGGCAGTTCACCAACGCCGCCGAGCAAATCACGGCCAGTCAAATGGGCTTCGACGCCCTCACTGGCGAGCATGCCTTGCAGCAGCTCGCCCTCCATCAAATTTTCCGGCTCGTAGATTCTTTGCATCACTCATTCTCGCTGCGCACGTCAAGATTCCATTCTTGGCCATCGGTCTGCAGATCGAACACGATCGGTCGGCAACACACTGGGCAATCCTCGATGTAGCACTGGTCGCCGCCAGACAAATCCAGCACGGCTTCGACCGATTCGCCGCAATAAGGGCAGTCATAACGCTGTATTTCCTGCATCGCGGCCTCCGGGATGAGTTGTGCGTATAATCGCCGTCAATTTGAAGGCTGACTCTTTTAATCAGTAGGTTTGAAATCATTTTTCAGACCCAGCCTACCTTTACCCTAGCCGTTTCCAACAAGAGAGCATGATGGGCGAATTCGATGCCATCCGACCCTACGACGACGCCGAAGTCCCGGCCGTAATCGCGCGCCTGCTTGGCGACAAGGCACTTCTTGAAACTCTCACCCACTTTCGCTTCCCTCGTCTGGCCAGTGCACTCAGCTGGGTGCTCAAGCCTCTTATAGCTCATCGGCTACGTCGCGAGTTCGCCGGGGTCCATTCGGTGGCCACGTTGCAGGACAAAGTCGAGGTTTACGTCGACCATACCATTGAGCGGGCTACCGATGGTGTGACCTACACCGGCGTCGAGCAGTTCAAGTCCGGCAGTGCCTACCTGTTCCTGGCCAACCACCGCGACATTGTGATGGACCCGGCCTTCGTCAACTACGCGATCTATCACGCCGGCCTGCCGACGCCACGCATCGCTATTGGTGACAACCTGCTGCAAAAGCCTTTTGTCAGCGACCTGATGCGCCTGAACAAGAGCTTCATCGTGCACCGTTCCATTGCCGGGCGCCGGGAAAAGATGGCGGCGTATCAGCTGCTGTCGGCGTATATCAATCATTCGATCCGCAATGACTGCCAATCGATCTGGATCGCCCAGGCCGAAGGTCGCGCCAAAGACGGCGACGACCGCACCGAGTCGGCAATCCTCAAGATGTTCCACATGAGCCGCAAGGACGAGCCGTTCGCCGAAGTGATCAACTCGCTGAAGCTGACCCCGGTATCGATCAGCTACGAATACGACCCTTGTGACCACGCCAAGGCCCGCGAGTTGTTTGTCCGCGCCACCACCGGCAGCTACACCAAGGCGCCGGGCGAGGACGATGTCAGCATCGCGCTGGGTATCACTGGCTACAAAGGCCGGGTGCATGTGAACTTCGCGGCGCCGATCAGCGAACTGTTCGAGGACACCAAGCAACTGGCCATCGAAATGGATCGGCAGATCCTCGGCGGCTATCGCTTGTTTCCGGCGCACTATCTGGCCTACGCCCAATGGGCGGAGGCCGACCCGACGCTGAATGTACCGGCCGCCGCCGAGGTGTTCCCCGCCGACGAACTGGCCCGTGCCCAGGAAGAATGGCAGCGTCGCCTGGAAGGCTGTCCGGTCGAGCACCGTCCGTATCTGGTGTTGCAATACGCAACGCCGGTGCGTAACCAGTATCGGGTCAAGGCCCGGCTGGCGCTCTAAGCCACAAGCTGCAAGCCGCAAGCCGCAAGCACTAAACTTGAGGCTTGCAGCTTGAAGCTTTCTTCCCCTCCGTCACAGCAACGTAACCTGAACCAGCCACTGTGTTGCACCTCGACACCCAAAGTGAGCCAGTCATGCTGCATGCAGAGAACCAGGATCGGTTGTATCTGATCGCCCAAAGCGATGAACAGGAAGCGCTGATCGATGCGCTGTCCTTCAACGTGCAAGACCGCCACTGGCTGGTCTACTGCGCCCTGGGCGGGCATCAGCATCACGACCTGCCAGACCTGGACCTGCAGACCGGCGTGAGCTTTCTGGGTTTCTATCAAGAAGCCGCGTGAATGCCGCAGAGCTTTTGTAGGAGCGCGCTTGCCCGCGATAAGGTCGGCACGACCTTCCGGCAACTGTGGAATCACCATTTTTGGCAGCGCTTCGCACTGCATCGCGGGCAAGCGCGCTCCTACAGTGAATTGCGCATCACTGGGAGACCACCAGAAAAACAAAAAGCCCGATTTCTCGCTAAAGAAATCGGGCTTTTTGTTTGCCGCGATCAGGCTGAATTACTGACCCAGAACCTGGCCGATGGTCGGATCCTGGAACAATCGGGTCAAGGCATCGCTGAGCACATCACTGACCAGCTTGGTGTTGGTTTCCTCGTTCGGCGCCATGCCGAAGCGCTGATCCAGCGAGGCGGCATAACGACCGTTATAGCTGCGGCCGTTGTTTAGCACATCAGCACGGAACGTCGCGCTGATGGTCGCTTCGGTCACATACAGGCCTTCTTTGGGCGATTGGTACTTCAAATCCGCCAACGTCACGGTCAGCTGCGGCGCGTTGCCAGCGTTGGGCATCGGGGTGTAGCCCAGCAAACGTACGGCGGCTTCGGCCTGAGCTTGCAGCTTGGGCAGCAGATCAGCACCTTGCACGCTGATGGCGCTGGTTTCCGGGTACAGACCACCGCGGGTTCCCAAGGTTGGCGACCGGCGACCATCGACGACGCGAACCACGACCGGCTGCCCATGACCCACCGCAGCGAGTTGACTCGTGAGCTTGGGTTGCGGGCTAAGTTGTTGCGGGCTGTGGGCACAGCCGACCAGGGTCAAACTGCTTACAGCAAGCAAACCGAACAACAGGCGATGCAACATACTCGTCTCTCCAGGGGCCACACACAATGAATAGTGGCAGTATAGCGGTGCCGACGACCCGCTCACTAGCGCAAAATCAGACAGGCCAAAGCCTGCTAAGGTTCATCACAAAGCAGCCCGCCAGAAGAGCGTCACCGGGATGTCATGGACCTCGGGCAAGCTTTCCCCAGTCACTCAAAAGGAGCCCTGTCGTGAGCGCTCTCTGGTCAATGTTGGTCTTGCGCCCGAAACGTCGTCATTACGCCCTGCTGGATAAATCCGGGCTGTGCCAGGCCTTCCTGCATTGCGCCACGCCCCCCATCGGTACTGGATGGGTAGAAATCAACGAGGTCCGCCTCATCTGGTTACAACAGCCGTTGCCCGACAGCGCCCGTGTCACCCTGCCTGACACCCCCTCCAGGAACCACAACTCCCTCGCAAACTGACTGAACGGCTAATAAAAGTCAGTTAATAAGATCAATTCCACCCGTTTCATCGCTATAATCTCCCCCCGATTATAAGGACGTCTCCTGATCGGGCCTCGCAGCATCGCTAATGCTCTGTATTAGCTCCCCGCACCGCCCACAGAGAGCCGCCCACACAGACCATGTGCAAGCGTCAGTGCTTGCTGGTCCGGTGCCGAACAGCTCGAATCGTTTCGAACCTTTCTCACCTGCCAGCCTCTTACTCTTGCTTGCATCGGATCTGCCGGAGCTGCCATTGCGTCAGTTCTTTTTTGAGGTTCACGTCTCCAAAAGAGCGTGAGAAAAACGGGTTTTCACTACTTCACAAGAGTGTGGCGAGCAAATGAATAGTTTTGCGTGTGAACATGCACCATTAACGTCTGTCCCAGCCCTCTTGAACAGGGCTGACCGCTGCTGCGCAGTCTCCATGACCGGAGTCTGAAGCCTGTCCACTACGGATTTGGTTGCACAAACGGATGCCTTGACGATAGTCGAATTGCCAGCCGAGCCTGAAAGTGAGTTCATACGGACTCAAAGCCCGATTGGCAGCGTCCGCTGAAGATGCAAAAAATTGCGAAGAATCGGACATGGCGATCCTGGCCATGAGTTACCTGGGGCACTTTCGGATTCACGCCCCGCCAACCCATGGCAGCTGACCTCGGGATCGTATGCCGTCAATTTGGTGCTGCAGATTTTGGAGACGCGTTAATGGCGCATAACGAAGCAGTCGACGTGGTATTGGTTGGGGCAGGCATCATGAGTGCCACCCTTGCCGTACTGCTCAAAGAGCTCGACCCCAGCCTCACGCTGGAAGTCGTTGAGCTGATGGATTCTGGCGCTGCGGAAAGTTCCAACCCGTGGAACAACGCCGGTACCGGCCACGCCGGGTTGTGTGAGCTGAACTACACGCCGCAAGCGGCCGACGGCTCCATCGACATCAAAAAAGCGGTGCACATCAACACCCAGTTCGAGGTTTCGAAACAGTTTTGGTCCTACATGACCAAGAAAGGCACGTTCGGTTCCTCGAAGTCGTTTATAAGCCCGGTCCCGCACCTGAGCTTCGTCCAGGGTGAAGACGGCATTTCGTTCCTGAAAAAACGCTTTGAAGCCATGCACAAGCATCATGCGTTCTCGGCGATGGAATACACCGAAGACAAGGCCAAACTGGCCGAGTGGATGCCTTTGATGATGCCAGGGCGGCCTGCCGATGAGCCGGTCGCTGCCACGCGCGTGATGAAAGGTACCGACGTCAACTTCGGCGCCCTGACCAATCAGTTGCTCAAGCACCTGTCCAGCACGCCGGACGCGCAGGTCAAATACTGCAAGCGCGTCACCGGTCTGAGCCGCAAGGGTCAGGGCTGGAGCGTGAGCATCAAGGACGTCAACACCGGCAATACCCGCGAAGTCGATGCCAAATTCGTGTTCCTCGGCGCAGGTGGCGCGGCATTGCCGTTGCTGCAGATGTCGGGCGTCGAAGAGAGCAAAGGGTTCGGTGGTTTTCCGGTCAGCGGCCAATGGCTGCGTTGCGACAACCCGGAAGTGGTCAAGCATCACCAGGCCAAGGTTTACAGCCAGGCCGCAGTGGGCTCGCCGCCGATGTCAGTGCCGCACCTGGACACCCGCGTCGTCGACGGCCAGACTTCTTTGCTGTTCGGGCCGTACGCCGGTTTCACCACCAAGTTCCTCAAGCACGGTTCGTTCATGGACCTGCCTCTGTCGGTACGCGCCGCCAACATTGGCCCGATGCTGGCCGTGGCCCGCGACAACATGGACCTGACCAAGTACCTGGTCAGCGAAGTGATGCAGTCAATGGAGCAACGTCTTGAGTCGCTGCGCCGTTTCTACCCTGAAGCCAAGGCTGAAGACTGGCGTCTGGAAGTGGCTGGCCAGCGGGTCCAGATCATCAAGAAAGACCCGAAAAAAGGCGGCGTGCTGCAATTTGGTACCGAACTGGTTTCGGCCAAGGACGGTTCTCTGGCTGCATTGCTCGGTGCATCCCCGGGCGCATCGGTAACAGTATCGATCATGCTGGACCTGATCGAACGCTGCTTCCCGGACAAGGCTCGCGGCGAGTGGGCCGCCAAGCTCCACGAAATCTTCCCGGCTCGGGAAAAGGCTCTGGAAACCGACGCGCAGTTGTATCAGCGCATCAACACCGAGACCAACGAAAGCCTGGAGTTGGTAGAGAGAAGCAGCGAGACCGAAAGCATCGCTTGAGGTCATAGTCCGTTTCTACTGCCATAAAAAAACGCCCTTCGGGGCGTTTTTTTATGGACGCTGACTGGCCAGTCTCAGCCCCGGGCGTTTTCGATCAACTCGATGTATTCATCGGCATGACGCTGGTCAGTAATGAGCGCGATGAAATCCTTGCCGTGCTCGTCCTTGCCATCGAGGTCGTAACCAGCTTCGAGGAAGAACACCAGAAAACGTTCGAAATCATTGATCCGCAGGCCTCGGTACGCCTTGATCAGCTTGTGCAGCGACGGTGAAGTGGCATCGACCGGCTCGAAGTCGAGGAACAATTTGATCTGCGCATCGCCGATCTCATCACCAATCACCTGCTTCTTATCTTTACGCATTGCTGCTGACTCCAACTGACTTGCGGACATTTCACGGGCGGGCAGTTTACCCCTCGCCCGCCCCGGTGCTCAACGCGCGTGTAATTCGGTGGTGTGCAGATCAGCCCAGACATGCCCGTTGGCATAGCTCAAGAACTGGCAATACACCTTCTCGTTACGCAGCAGATCGAGTACCACCCGGTAGTGAGTGATGGGGTAATACAGGGTCAAGGTGCGGGTCTTGTCATCGAAAGTCGGCTTTTTCAGGCTTTTGCTTTCGCCGTCGAAGTGGATCAGCACCTCGGACACCGTAGCGCCCTTATTCATCGGCTTGCCTCTCAAACGCAGCAATAACGGCGATGTCACCGGTATCGGTTGCTGAGTGGATTCGCGCTGACTGCCGATCACCACCGAGTACTCGGTGATTTGCAGCAATTGTTGTTGCGCCGGGTTGCCCTCGCGCAAAGCCAGATCGTCGGGTGGCAAATATTGCGCATGCATCGGTGTCGACGTGGCGGCGGCCAATGGCAGACTGAACACAAGCAGCAATGCGGCAGCGGTGCGGATCAATAACGTCATGTCGGCTCCCTGGAAAAACTGGCGAGCACTCTAGCAGCTTCAAGCCATTCGCAAGAATGCGACTTGATCTTAATCGAACTGCGCGCGCATCCAGGCGTGATACTCAGCCACTCCGGCCTCGCCTTCACCCGGAGCCCAATGGGCGAGTTCGGCACCGCTGACCGGGTGATACGGCCCGGATTTACATTCGAACATCAGCGTGTCCGGCGCCAGCACGACCAGGCTGTGAAACACACCCGGTGGCAGGTCCACGCCCAGACAATCGCCGCCCGCCTGCATCACCCGCTTGCTCAACAATTGGCCGTTGTCGTCAAACACCAACACGCCCAACGCCCCCCTGAGCACCAGCAGGCATTCGGCCTTGTCGGCACTCAGGTGACGGTGCGGCGAAATATAGGTGCCCGGCTGCATGCCTACGACCATGCGGTGACACGACTCTTCCATCTGATGGAAGCTGTGGTGCTGACGACCGCGCGGACTGGTAGCGGCTTTCTCGGCGAGATCGGCAAACAGCGACTGGTCGAGAAAACGGGGGCCGCTCATCATTACATCCCTTTAACCGCATAAATGCCGGCCGCGTTGCGCCAGTAACCTTTGTAATCCATGCCGTAACCGAAGATGTAACGGTCGATGCACGGCAGGCCGACGAAATCGGCTTTCAGGTCCGGGCGAGCCTTGCGGTCATGATCTTTGTCGATCAGTACGGCAGTGTGCACAGCGCGGGCACCTGCGTGTTTGCAGAAGTCGATGATCGCGCCGAGGGTGTGACCTTCGTCGAGGATGTCATCGATGATCAGCACGTCGCGGTCGATGAACGAGACTTCCGGCTTGGCTTTCCAGAACAGATCGCCGCCCGTGGTTTCGTTGCGATAGCGGGTGGCGTGCAGGTAGGACGCTTCCAGCGGGAAATTCAGATGGGTCAATAGCTTGCCAGAGAAAATCAGACCGCCGTTCATCACGCAGAAAACCACAGGATTGCTTTCGGCCAGTTCGGCATTGATCTGCGCGCCGATACGGGCGATCGCCACCTCGACTTCAGCCTCTGTGTACAGGCAGTCAGCCTCGCGCATGATTTGACGGATATGCTCGAGATCAGCAGACATGACGCTCTCCAAGGGGTGCGGGGGAAGAAAAGCCGGCAAAGGTACGCATCCGCTCCGGTCAGAGCAAGCATTTCTGGACTAACGTTCCGGATGACCTAAGACAGTAACAGTTGGAATAGATTAATCTAAGCCGTTTTTTTGCCCCACGCCGGAGCCTTTACTTATGCCTATCCGTGAGATCCGCCACCCGCTGATCCGTCACAAACTCGGCCTTATGCGCCGGGCCGACATTAGCACCAAGAATTTCCGTGAGCTCGCTCAGGAAGTCGGTGCCCTGCTCACCTACGAGGCGACCGCAGACCTGCCGCTGGAAAGCTACGAAATCCAGGGCTGGGCCGGTACTGTGCAAGTCGAGAAAATCGCCGGCAAGAAAATCACTGTAGTGCCTATCCTGCGCGCCGGCATCGGCATGCTCGACGGTGTGCTCAGCCTGATCCCGGGCGCCAAGGTCAGCGCGGTGGGCCTGGCCCGCAACGAAGAAACCCTGCAAGCACATACCTACCTGGAAAAACTGGTCCCGGAAATCAATGAGCGTCTGGCGATGATCATCGACCCGATGCTGGCGACCGGCAACTCCATGGTCGCCGCCATCAACTTGCTGAAAAAGGCCGGCTGCAAGGAAATCCGCGCGATGGTCCTGGTCGCAGCCCCCGAAGGCATCGCCGCGGTGGAAAAAGCTCACCCTGATGTGATGATCTACACCGCGTCCATCGATCAGTGCCTGAACGAACACGGCTACATCATTCCAGGCCTGGGCGATGCCGGCGACAAGATATTCGGCACCAAGCAGAAGGACGCCTGATGAAGCCGGATGAGTTCAACGATCCACTGTGGCGTACGATTCTTTCCGGTGCGCAGATGCTGTTCGTGGCCTTCGGCGCCCTGGTCTTGATGCCGCTGATCACTGGGCTCGATCCTAATGTCGCACTGTTCACCGCCGGGCTTGGCACGCTGCTGTTCCAGGTTGTCACCGGGCGTCAGGTGCCCGTATTCCTGGCATCGAGCTTCGCCTTCATCACCCCGATTATCCTCGCCAAGGGCCAGTTCGGCCTGGCCGCGACCATGGGCGGGGTGATGGCGGCCGGTTTCGTTTACACCTTCCTCGGCCTTGCGGTGAAGATCAAAGGCATCGGTTTTATCGACCGTCTGCTGCCGCCCGTGGTGATTGGTCCGGTGATCATCTCGATTGGTCTGGCGATGGCGCCGATTGCCGCCAACATGGCCATGGGTAAAGGCGGTGACGGCGCGGAGCTGATTCCTTATCACGTCGCGATGCTGATCTCGATGCCTGCCTTGCTGACCACCTTGATCGTTGCGGTGTTCGGCAAAGGGATTTTCCGTCTGGTGCCGATCATTTCCGGTGTACTGGTTGGCTTTGCTTTGGCGTTCTACTTCGGTGTGGTCGATACCGCGAAAATCGCCGCCGCCCCATGGCTGGCGTTGCCGCACTTCACTGCGCCGGAACTCAACTGGCAGGCGATTCTGTTCATCGTCCCGGTCGCGTTGGCGCCAGCCATCGAGCATATCGGTGGAGTGATTGCGGTCGGCAGCGTAACCGGGCGTGACTACCTGAAAAAGCCAGGCCTGCATCGCACCCTGCTCGGTGACGGTATCGCCACCACGGCGGCCGGTCTGTTTGGCGGCCCACCCAACACCACCTACGCCGAAGTAACCGGCGCGGTGATGCTGACCAAGAACTACAACCCGAAGATCATGACCTGGGCAGCGATATTCGCCATCAGCCTGGCGTTCATCGGCAAGTTCGGCGCCTTGCTGCAAAGCATCCCGATTCCGGTGATGGGCGGGATTCTCTGCCTGTTGTTCGGCTCGATCGCAGCGGTGGGGATGAACACCTTGATCCGGCACAAAGTCGACCTCGCCGAAGCGCGCAATCTGGTGATTGTGTCGGTGACGCTGGTGTTCGGTATTGGTGGCATGTTGATCGGCACGGGCACCGGCCCACACGATTTCGGCCTCAAGGGCATTGCCCTGTGTGCAGTGGTCGCGATTGGCCTGAACCTGCTGCTGCCAGGCAATGACAGCTGGAAGCACAAGAAGAGGCTGGAAGAGCTGCTTTAGTTTTCGCAGATCTCATGTAGGAGCTGCCGAAGGCTGCGATCGACCGCAGAGCGGGCGCCGCGGTTCAAGGTATGGAAGGTCGTTCCGACCTTAATCGCAGCCTTCGGCAGCTCCTACAATTTATCGGCGTCAGCCCTTCAAAGCATCAACGGCGCCCGCTCACACAGCGTACTCAATGCCGCCGCCCAGTTCGGATCGTCGTTCAGGCACGGTACCAGCACCAACTCCTCGCCTCCGGCTTCGCGAAATTGTTCACGGCCGCGATCGCCGATTTCTTCCAGGGTCTCGATGCAGTCAGCAACGAAGGCCGGACACATCACCAGGATCTTTTTCACGCCCTGCTGCGCCAAGGCTTCAAGGCGC
Organism: Pseudomonas sp. ASL3; assembly: GCF_056680425.1. Classification (NCBI taxonomy): domain Bacteria; kingdom Pseudomonadati; phylum Pseudomonadota; class Gammaproteobacteria; order Pseudomonadales; family Pseudomonadaceae; genus Pseudomonas; species Pseudomonas sp. ASL3. The sequence goes on from NZ_CM155281.1 coordinate 4,507,863, forward strand.
GCCTCGGTGTAGGGTTCGATCCACTTGGCCCGACCCAGACGCGACTGGAATGACACCGACCACTTGCTCTCGGGCAAGCCCAGGCGTTGAGCGAACAGCGCCGCCGTACGCAGGCACTGAGCGCGATAGCAGGTGGCGAGCACTTCCGGGGATGCCGTCTGGCAACAGTCAGCGCCCTTGAAGCAGTGATTGCCGGTGAGGTCGAGTTTGTGCAGATGCCGTTCCGGCAGGCCATGAAAGCTCAACAACAGATGGTCATGTTCCTGCTGCAAATGCGGCCGGGCATTTTCCACCAGTGCATCGAGGTATTCGGGCTGATCGTAGAAGGGTTGCAGCAGCGAAAACTGCATGTTCAGCTGTTTCGTGCGCACCACCCGCCTGGCTTCTTCAATCACCGTGGTCACGGTGCTGTCGGCGAACTGCGGATACAGAGGCGCCAGTGTCACCTTGTGGATGCCTTGCGCAGCCAGGCGCGTCAGCATTGTCTCGATAGACGGCTCGCCATAACGCATCGCCAGCTCGACCGGGCCCTGCGCCCACTCCTTGAGCATGGCCTGTTGCAAGCGCTGGCTCAACACCACCAGCGGCGAACCTTCGTCCCACCAGATCGAGGCGTAGGCATGCGCCGATTGCTCGGGGCGCCTGACCAGGATCAGCGACACCAGCAAACGCCGAATAGGCCACGGCAGGTCGATGACGTAAGGGTCCATCAAAAATTGATTGAGGTAGCTGCGGACATCCGCCACCTTGGTTGAAGCCGGCGAACCCAGGTTGACCAGCAACAGCGCGTGATCGGTCATGCAACATCCTATGTCAGTGGCGACCCAGCAAATCATCCAGGGCCGCGTGCAGTTCGGTGAAGCGGAAGGTAAAACCTGCCGCCTGTAATCGAGCCGGTCGCGCGCGCTGGCCACCCAGCATCAGCACCGACAACTCGCCCATCAGCGCCCGCAAAGCCGAGGCCGGCAACGGCATGAACGCTGGACGGTGCAGAACGCCGGCCAGGGTTTTGGCGAATTCGCGATTGCGTACCGGGTGTGGCGCGCAGGCATTATAAAGACCTTGGGCGTCACGCTGGTTCAACAGAAAATCAATCAACGCGATTTGATCCTGCAAATGAATCCACGGCATCCATTGCCGACCATTGCCAATCGGCCCGCCGAGGCCGAGTTTGAATGGCAGTAACAGGCGCTGCAAAAATCCGCCCTGATTGGCCAATACCAGGCCCGTCCGCACAATCACTACGCGAATGCCCAAAGCCTCGGCGCGTTGCGCGGTCTCCTCCCAGGCTTCGCATAGATGGCTGGCAAAGTCTTCGTTGACCGGTTGCGCGCCTTCACTCAACTCGCGCTCGCCGCCATCGCCATACCAGCCCACGGCCGAGCCGGAAATCAGCACCGAGGGTTTCTGTTCGCGGCGCTCCAGCCAAGCGAGCAATTGTTCAGTGAGGCCGATGCGGCTGTCCCAGAGCAGTGTTTTGCGTCTGCGGGTCCAGGGCCGATCGGCAATTGGCGCACCCGCCAGATTGATCACCGCATCGATCGGCTCGGGACCCACATCCTCAAGTCGAGCGATACCCCGAACCGAATCGCCGCACAGTTTGCTGACCTCTTGGGGTCTGCGACTCCAGACCGTGAGCTGATGACCTTGCGCCCGCCAGTGCTTGCAGAGCTCACGTCCTATCAGACCAGTACCGCCGGTCAGCAATATGTGCATGACATCCTCCTCGCGTGGCGTTCGTCGCAAATCGTTAGTCTATTGATTACAGCCTGCGGCTTTTCAGCCGCTGCTGTGAGTTGACCCCGGGTGTTGCTTAACCCGTGTTCACTAAACAATAGGCCACGCCTGAAGAAGGTGACGTTACCCGACCCGTTCGAGTAGTTGAATAAACCCATTCAGGCACCACACTCAAGCTATCGGGCCGTACGATCAGCAACAGACAGCAAGTTATACCGAAGAACATTATTGTACAGGTTTTAACTACGGCGTAGTCTGTACAGACAAGGTAACGAGGCCCCTATGACTGTACCTATCGCAATCATCGGTACCGGCATCGCCGGACTCTCTGCTGCCCAGGCGCTGCACGCCGCCGGGCATCCCGTTCATCTTTTCGAAAAAAGTCACGGCAGTGGCGGCAGAATGTCGAGCACGCGCAGCGATGCAGGCGCTCTGGACATGGGCGCACAGTACTTCACTGCGCGCGACCGCCGCTTCGTCGAAGTCGTTCAGCAATGGCAAACCAAAGGCTATGTGGCTGAATGGACACCCCTGCTCTACAACTACCACGCAGGCCAACTCAGCCAGTCGCCCGACGAACAGGTACGCTGGGTCGGCAGCCCGCGCATGAGTGCGATCACCCGTGCCATGCGCGGCGATCTGCCCGTCACCTTCTCTTGCCGGATCACCGAAGTCTTTCGGGGCGAACAACACTGGACTTTGCAGGACGTTGAAGGCCTCACCCACGGCCCCTTCAGTCATGTAGTGATTGCTACGCCCGCGCCGCAAGCAACCACCTTGCTGGCCGCCGCGCCGAAACTCGCCAGCGTCGCCGCCGGTGTGCAGATGGAGCCGACCTGGGCCGTTGCGCTGGCATTCGACACCCCGCTGCAAACGCCGATGGAAGGCTGCTTCGTGCAGGACAGTCCGCTCGACTGGCTGGCCCGAAACCGCAGTAAACCGGGGCGCGTCAGCACCCTCGACACCTGGGTGCTGCATGCCACCAGCACCTGGAGCAAGCATCATCTGGACCTGCCGAAAGAAACAGTGATCGAGCAGTTGCACGGCGCCTTCGCCGAACTGGTTGGCTGCGCCATGCCCGCTCCGGCTTTCACTCTGGCCCATCGCTGGCTGTATGCGCGTCCGGCCAGTGCTCATGAATGGGGCGCATTGTCTGACTCAGGTCTGGGCGTGTATGTGTGCGGCGACTGGTGCCTGTCGGGCCGTGTCGAAGGCGCATGGCTCAGCGGCCAGGAAGCCGCCCGCCGCCTGCTTGAACATCTGGAATAAACCGCTTCGTTCTGCGTCAATTGCTGCTGTCGATGTAGACAGCAGCCCATCCTCGACATCGCCCTGCCCCTTACGTCGCCTCCCCGCACAATCCACAAAAACCGTGACAGCCCTTATACAAATAGTTTGACTTGTACACCATTAAACCTATAATAAAGGAAAGTTGTACATACTTTTGTATTTGTACAAGTATAACGTAGAGGTTTGTCATGCCCAGCCCCCCAGCCATCCACAAACCGAAGCTCGGTATCAGCGCTTGCTTGATGGGCGTCGAGGTGCGTTACAACGGCGGGCACAAGGAATCACACCTGTGCACCCAAACCCTGAATGAGCATTTCGACTTCGTTCCGGCCTGCCCGGAAGTCGCCATCGGCATGGGCATTCCCCGTGAAGCCATTCGCCTGGTCGGCGATCCCGCTGATCCGCAGGCCATCGGCAGCGTCCATAGCGAATTGAACGTGACCCAGGCGCTGGCCGATTACGGCACGCACATGGCGGCGCAAATGGACGATATCTGCGGCTACATCTTTATGCAGAAATCGCCGTCATGCGGCCTCGAACGGGTCAAGGTCTACCAGGACAATGGCGTACCTGCAGCTGGCGGCGGCCGCGGGATTTATGCGCAGACCTTTTGCACTCTGCATCCGAACCTACCAGTGGAAGAGGACGGCCGCCTCAACGACCCGGTGCTGCGGGAGAACTTCATCACTCGTGTATTCGCCTACGCCGACTGGCAAGCCCTGCTGAAAAACGGGCTGAGCCGTCGCGGGCTGACCGAGTTCCACTCGCGCTACAAATACCAACTGATGGCCAACCATCCCGCCCACTACAAGGTGCTGGGAAAAATGCTCGGCTCCATGGCCAAAACCAATCCCGATGACATCGGCCCGCGCTATTTCAGCGAGCTGATGAGCGCACTGAAAAAATGCGCCACCCGTGGTACCCACACCAATGTCCTGCAACACCTCAGTGGTTATTTCAAAAAAACCATGAACCCCGAAGACCGCCAGGAAATGCAGGGCCTGATCGGCCAATACCGCCGGGGTGTAGTGCCGTTGGTGGTGCCGTTAACCCTGCTCAAACATCACTTGCGCCAGCACCCCGACTCGTACCTGTCCCGGCAGGTTTACCTGCAACCGCACCCGGAAAATCTCAGCCTGCGAAATGCGATCTGACCCTTGAACGACGCAACGAACATGCAACTGATATGGCTGCGCAGCGACCTGCGCCTGCAGGACAACAAGGCCTTGACCAGCGCCATGGAGCGTGGCCCGACTGTGGCGGTGTACCTGATCAGCGCCGGCCAATGGCATGCCCATAACGATGCCGCCATGCGCCAACTGCTGGACACCGGTTGGATGCACAACCGGCTGCGGATGGTCGTCGCCATGTTCCTGAGCAAAAACCTGCTGATCGACTGGCGCCTCGGAGAGCGGTTTTTCATGCAGCATTTGATCGACGGAGATCTGGCGGCCAACAACGGCGGCTGGCAGTGGAGTTCGTCCACCGGCACCGATTCGGCGCCTTACTTCCGGATCTTCAATCCACTCAGCCAATCGGAAAAATTCGACGCTGAAGGTCGCTTCCTCAAGCACTGGCTGCCGGAACTGGTCGACCTGAACCAAAAAGATATCCACAACCCGGCGGCCATGGGCGCCCTGTTCGGCGTGGCCGATTACCCGAAACCGATGGTCGATTTGGTCAAGAGTCGCGAACGTGCGCTGGCCGCCTTCAAAAGCCTGGCCCATCGCCAGCCCGCAAGGGGCAGTTAGGACGGTGTTCTGTCAGGGCATTCACACGGGCGCCACGCAACGGCATACACTGCGCGCCTATGACAAACACCAACATCCCATTGACGCAAATCCCCACAGAGCCGACCGTCACCTGCTCGACCTGTGCAGCCTGTTGCTGCCAGCTGGAAGTGATGCTGATCACCGACACCGGTGTGCCTGAACGTTACATCGATACCGACGATTGGGGTGGCGAGGTCATGCTGCGGCTGGATGACGGCTGGTGTGCGGCACTGGATCGCAACACTATGATGTGCACCATCTACGAAAAGCGCCCGCTGATCTGCCGCGAGTTCGAGATGGGGGAGGCGGATTGCCTGAACGAACGCCGTGGAATTGCCACGGCGTATCGCTGATGACGATGCCTTAAGCAGTACCCTGCTCTTTAGAAAGGCATGGTGTAGTGCAGTGCGTAACTTTCTACACCGCCATTCGGCTCTTTAAGCCCGGCGTTGGAATAGTGAGTCGCACGGATCCCGATCTCATGTCCTCCCGCAAAGCGCAGACCCGCCCCGATCCGGTCTTCGAACAAAAAGGCCGAACCCAATCGTTGCTCTTCCACCCGAGTACTGGAAAACACAGCCCCGCCGAGGCCAGCTTCCAAGTACGGCTTGATACTTCCGCTACCGAACTCATAAACCAATACCGGAGAGAACGACAGGCTGTTGTTGTTGGAAGACTTGTGGCCTTGCCAATAGGTGTAAGCCCCACTCCAGTAGCCCGTCAGGCGCCCCACATCGCTCTGAAACCAGCTTTTATCCCAATCAAACTGCAGGCCCAAGCGGTAGGTCATCGTCGATTCGCCGGTCTCCCCGACCGAGAACTCGACGCCATCTGCTTGAGCAATAACACTTTGCCCCATTAATGCGGCTGCAATCGCAGCCAAACAAAACAGTCGCTTCATCGGAAATATCCTATTTGCGTAAACCGTTTTAGGAATTTTTAATTTTCAACAGGCTTTTTATAGAAATCCGGGGGGCAGGCGTAAGCTCAGCTCAAACCCGTGGACTTGACACAGTCTTTACATTGAGAAGAATCGCACACTGCCAGTTTTTTTCCAGAGCAATGGCAAAATGTTTCTGAATATTTCCGGATCCGCACTGGTCCAGAACTGTGTTTCCAGAGGGGGGCCGCTCGCCAACAGCTCGCGCTGGCTCAGTAATCGCTCAAGCTGCCGGGCTACAGCGCCGCCCGTATCGATCAGGCTGATCGACTCCGGCACCATTTGGCGCAGCAGCGGCTTAAGGAAGGGATAGTGCGTACAGCCGAGAATAATGGTGTCGCAGCCAGCAGCCAGCAAAGGCTCTACATAACTGCGCAGCAAGTTGCGGATAGTCGGGCTGACCAGATCGCCGGTCTCGATCAACTCGACCAGACCCGGACACGGCTGGGTAACGACCTGCACATCAAGCGCAAATCGGTCGAGCAAGGCCGCGAACTTGGCACTCTGCAAGGTGCCGGTGGTCGCCAGCACGCCGACCACACCGCTACGGGTTGCCGCTGCTGCCGGTTTGACCGCAGGCTCCATACCGACGATGGGCCAGTCGGGATAGCGCTCGCGCAGATCAGCGACGCCCGCCACCGTGGCTGTATTGCAGGCCAGTACCAGGGCTTTGGCGCCCTGCGTGTGGAAGAAGTCAGCCATCACCGCACAGCGTTGGCCAATGAACGCGGGGGTTTTCTCGCCATAGGGAATGTTGCCGCAATCGGCCACGTACAGCAGTGACTCGCTGGGCAACAGGCTGCGAATCTCACTCAGCACGGATAAACCACCAACCCCGGAATCGAAGACCCCAATCGGCGCTTCATTCGTTTTAGTCATGGGTGATCCCACACACACTGCACGCTGGATCGCGCTTGACCCTCAGTTCACGGAAGCGGCTGGTCAAGGCATCGACCAACAACAATCGCCCCACCAACGGCTCGCCAAAACCGGCCAGCAACTTCAGTGCTTCGAGCGCTTGCAGACTGCCGACCAATCCCACCAAGGGGCCGATGACACCGGCTTCGCTACAGGTCAGTTCAGCTTCGCTGCCATGACCGTACAAACAGTGATAGCACGGGCTTTCATCGCGCCGTGGATCAAACACCGACAACTGTCCTTCCAGACGAATCGCTGCACCACTGACCAGCGGCTTGCGCGCTGCGACACAGGCGGCGTTCACCGCTTCACGGGTACCGAAGTTGTCCGAGCAATCGAGTACCAGATCCACAGCAGCTACCGCAGCAGCCAGGGTGTCGGCATCCAGTGCGCTGCGATGGGTAATCAGCTTCACTTCGGGATTGATCGCGGTCAGGCGTTCGATGGCTGAATCGACTTTGCTCTTTCCGATGCTGTGGCTGTCATGAATGATCTGCCGTTGCAGATTGGTCAGGTCCACCGTGTCGAAGTCGGCCAGATGCAACTCGCCGACACCGGCAGCTGCCAGATACAGCGCCACCGGCGAACCGAGGCCGCCAAGACCGACGATCAATGCCCGGCTGTGTTTGAGGCGCAACTGACCGTCGATATCGACGTGTTGCAAAAGAATCTGCCGGCTGTAACGCAACAGCTCCGAATCGGTCAGCACGGTAGACGCCCGAGGGTAATGCGTTCGTGGTCGCCAAGATCCTTGCGGCTGTGCACACGCTCAAAGCCTCGGCCCGCCATCAAATCGCGCACGGCGGCAGATTGATCGTAACCGTGTTCGAGCAACAACCAGCCGCCCGCGTCCAGATACCCAGGCGCCTGCTCGATGATCAGCCGCAGGTCATCCAGCCCATCGAGGCCAGAGACCAGGGCGCTGCTCGGTTCGAAACGCACGTCGCCCTCCACCAGATGCGGATCGGCGGAAGCAATATAAGGAGGATTGCTGATAATCAGGTCGAAGCGCTGGCCTTCGAGGGCACTGAACCAATGGCTGCTCAGCACGCTTGCGTTGCTCAAGTGCAGTCGCTGCCGATTGCGCTCGGCCAGTGCCACGGCTTCAGGCACGCGATCCACCGCCGTCACGTTCCACGCAGGACGCTCACTGGCCAGCGCCAGGGCTATCGCGCCGGTGCCGGTGCCGAGGTCGAGCACGGTGACGGGCGCCTGGGAAGGCGTCGCAGCATGCAGTTCCAGCGCAGCTTCAACCAACAGTTCGGTGTCGGGACGCGGGATCAGCGTATGTGGCGCCACTTCCAGGTCCAGCTTCCAGAAGCCTTGCTGGCCCAGAATATAAGCCACCGGTTCACCGGAGCGACGGCGTAGCAGGTAGGACGCAAACACCTGCGCCGCTTCGCTGCTGACAATCCGCTCGGGCCAGGTGTGCAGGTAACTGCGGGGCTTGCCCAATGCTGCGGCCAACAGTAACTCCACGTCCAGACGCGCGGTCGGCGAATCCGGAAGCTCGGCGCCTCTTAACACACTGGCAATAATGGTCATTTACTCACCCAGTGCCGCAAGTTGGTCAGCCTGATATTCGGCTAGCAACGGCTCTATCACTGCATCGACTCCACCGGCCAAAACTTCATCAAGGGAATACAGCGTCAAGTTGACCCGATGGTCCGTCACTCGCCCTTGTGGGAAGTTGTAGGTACGAATTCGTTCAGAACGGTCACCCGATCCCACCAGTAGTTTACGCTCGCTGGCGATGGCGTTGGCTGCCGCGCTGGTTTGCTGATCATTCAATTTCGCCGCGAGCCAGGACATGGCCCGCGCACGGTTTTTGTGTTGGGAACGCTCTTCCTGACATTCGACCACGATCCCTGAAGGAAGGTGGGTAATGCGGATCGCCGAGTCGGTCTTGTTCACATGCTGACCACCGGCACCGGAGGAGCGATAGGTGTCTACGCGCAGGTCCGACGGGTTGATCTCGATCGCCTGCTGCTCATCGGGTTCAGGCAACACCGCTACGGTGCAGGCGGAGGTGTGAATGCGGCCCTGGGATTCGGTTTCGGGGACGCGCTGAACCCGGTGTGCGCCGGACTCGAATTTCAATTTGCCGTAGACGTTATCGCCTTCGACCCGGGCGATGACTTCTTTATAACCGCCATGCTCGCCTTCGTTTTCCGAAAGAATTTCCACGCGCCAGCCGCGACGTTCGGCGTAACGCGAATACATGCGGAACAGATCGCCGGAGAAAATTGCCGCCTCGTCACCACCGGTGCCGGCACGAATTTCCAGGAACACATTGCGCCCGTCATTCGGATCCTTGGGCAGCAGCATGCGTTGCAGCTGACTTTCCAGCTCGATCAGTTGTTCCTTGGCTTCGCGGACTTCCTCGACGGCCATTTCACGCATGTCCGGGTCGCTGTCCTTGAGCAGTGCCTGCGCACCTTCGAGATCGCCCAACACTTTGAGCAGCTTGTTATAAGCGCCGACAATTGGCTCTACTTCGGCGTATTCACGGGAGTAGGCGCGGAACTTGTTCTGCTCGGAAATGACTTCGGCATCACCAAGCAGTGCGGTCAATTCCTCGAAACGGTCATTGAGGATGTCCAGCTTATTGAGCAGTGAAGCTTTCATTGCGGGGGTTTTTCCGTCGAGCCCTCACCGAGGGCAAAAAGTTCTTGGGCCATGGCCAGCGCATCGAGGCGACCTTCGGCAGACAGTTTTTTCAACTGCACACTCGGGGCATGCATCAGTTTGTTGGTCAGGCCACGCGCCAATTGCACCAACACCTCTTCGGCGCTGCTGCCGTTGGCCAACATGCGTTGTGCCTTGAGCAATTCATCGTCACGCAGGCGCTCGCTTTGTTGGCGATAAGCCTTGAGTACATCCACCGCCGCCAGCTCGCGCAGGCGCAGCATGAAATCGTCAGCGCCCAGGGCCACCAGCTCTTCAGCCGCTTGCGCAGCGCCCTGGCGACTCTTGAGGTTTTCGGCGACCACTTCGTGCAGGTCATCGACGCTGTAGAGGTAAACGTCGTCCAACTCACCGACTTCGGGCTCGATATCCCGAGGAACAGCGATATCGACCATGAAGATCGGTTTGTGTTTGCGCAGCTTCAGGGCGCTTTCCACCGCGCCCTTGCCCAGGATCGGCAACTGGCTGGCGGTGGAGCTGATCACGATGTCGCTGTTGACCAACTCGGCCGGGATATCAGAAAGCAAAACCGCATGAGCGCCGAACTCCGCGGCCAGGATGCTGGCGCGCTCCAGCGTGCGGTTGGCCACCACGATACGCTTCACGCCCAGATCATGCAGATGCCGGGCGACCAGCGTGATGGTTTCGCCCGCACCGATCAGCAATGCCTGGCTGCGCTGCAAATCACTGAAAATCTGTTTGGCCAGACTGACGGCCGCGAACGCCACCGACACCGGGTTTTCGCCAATCGCGGTATCAGTGCGCACCTGCTTGGCGGCGTTGAAGGTGGCCTGGAACAGTCGACCCAGCAATGGGCCGATGGTCCCCGCTTCCCGCGCAACGGCGTACGCCGACTTCATCTGGCCGAGAATCTGCGGTTCGCCCAGGACCAGCGAATCAAGCCCCGAGGCGACACGCATCATGTGACGAACGGCCGCATCATCTTCGTGCACATAAGCACTGGCGCGCAGCTCTTCCAGGTTCAAATGGTGATAATCGGCCAGCCAGCGCAGGATGGACTCGGACGCCAGATGATCCTGTTCGATGTACAACTCGCTGCGGTTACAGGTCGAGAGGATCGCAGCTTCGCGGCTGTCGGTGAGACGGCAGAGCTGCTGCAAGGCCTCAACCAACTGCTCAGGCGTAAATGCCACGCGCTCGCGGACGTCTACTGAAGCAGTCTTATGGTTAATACCCAGTGCAAGGAAGGCCATTCAAGGTCGCTGATGGTGACGATAAGCCGGCAATTGTCCTACTTCGCCAGATCCAGAACAACCACCGCTGACTATTGTCCCAATCTGGTGGCCCACTTGAAGCCGTTTATCCAGTGTGTTTTCGGCGCTGCAAAGGCCGGCCGAGTAGTTTTCGCATGGGCTGTGGGTTTGCTACTGGGCTTGTGTCATGATGATCCGACCGCAGGTAAGTCGCCCATTTCCTATATATGAATAGATCCTCCGCGTTATTTCTCGCCTTTGTCTTTCTGAGCGGCTGCCAGGCCCTGACCCCTGCCTCACCGGAGAGTACGCCTCCGGTCGTAGACACGACGCCCGCGCCTGCTCCCAAGCCGAAGGTCTACAGCTCATTCACTCAAGACACCGTGTTCAGCCTGTTGAGTGCGGAGCTGGCTGGTCAGCGCAACCGTTTCGACATTGCTCTGGATAACTACGTCACCCAGGCGATCAACACCCAGGATCCGGGAATTTCCGAGCGCGCTTTCCGCATTGCCGAATACCTGGGCGCCGACCAGGCTGCTCTGGACACCTCCATGATCTGGGCGAAGAACGACCCGAGCAATCTTGATGCGCAGCGTGCCGCAGCAATCCAGTTGGCCCGCGCCGGTCGCTATGACGACTCCATGGTGTACATGGAGAAGGTGCTGCAAGGTCAGGGCGATACCCATTTCGACTTCCTGGCGCTGTCTGCCGCCGAGTCCGATGCCGATACCCGCAACGGTCTGCTGAAGAGCTTTGATCGCCTGCTCAAAAAATACCCGAAAAACGGTCAATTGATCTTCGGCAAAGCCTTGCTGCTGCAGCAGAGCGGCGACTCCCAAAGCGCCCTGAAACTGCTCGAAGACAACCCGCCCAACGAGGGCGAGGTCGCCCCGATCCTGCTGCGCGCCCGCCTGTTGCAAGGGATGGCCCGAGGTAAGGAAGCCTTGCCGCTGCTGGAAAAAAGCATTCACAAATACCCGGACGACAAACGCCTGCGCCTGACCTATGCCCGAATGCTGGTCGAGCAAAACCGCATGGCCGACGCCAAAGTCGAGTTCTCCAGCCTGGTTCAGCAGTTCCCGGACGATGACGAATTGCGCTATTCGCTGGCGCTGGTCTGCCTTGAAGCCAAAGCCTGGGATGAAGCCGTTGGCTATCTGGAAGACTTGATCGCTCGTGGCAGCCATGTCGATTCGGCACACCTGAACCTCGGCCGGGTCTACGAAGAACGCAACGATCCGCAAAACGCCCTCACCGAATACGCCGAGGTCGGCCCCGGCAATGACTACCTGGCGGCACAACTGCGCCAAAGCGACATTCTGATGAGCCATGGCCGCACGGCCGAAGCGACGAAACGTCTGGCCGCGGCTCGCGATAGTCAGCCCGACTATGCGATTCAGCTGTACTTGATCGAAGCCGAGACCCTGGAGAACAACAAGCAGGGTGATCGTGCATGGCAAGTGCTGGAGCAGGCGTTGAAGCAATATCCCGACGACCTGAACCTGCTGTACACCCGCGCCATGCTCGCGGAAAAACGCGACGACCTGTCGCAGATGGAAAAAGACCTGCGCGCGATCCTCAAGCGCGAGCCTGACAATGCCATGGCCTTGAACGCCTTGGGCTACACCTTGTCAGACCGTACGACACGCTACGCCGAAGCCAAGGTCTTGATCGAGCAAGCGCATCGCCTGAACCCGGAAGATCCGGCCGTACTCGACAGCCTGGGCTGGGTGAATTACCGCCTTGGCAACCTCGATGAAGCCGAACGTTTGCTGCGCCTGGCGCTGGAACGCTTTCCTGACCACGAAGTCGCCGCTCACCTGGGCGAAGTATTGTGGGCCAAAGGCAATCAGCGCGAAGCCCGCAAAGTCTGGGGAAAAGCCCTTGAGCAACAACCTGACAGCCCTATTTTGCGCAGCACTCTGCGGCGCCTGACCGGATCCGAGACTCTTTAATTTTATGTTTTTGCGCCACGTTATCGTTTTTAGCCTGATTGCCCTGCTCGCCGGCTGCGCCGGTTTCACTTCTCGCGAGGCCCTGCAGGGCCAGGGGGATCCAGCAAAGTGGCGCGAACATAAAACCCAACTGACCAGCCTCGACGGCTGGCAGATCAGCGGCAAGGTCGGCATTCGCGCGCCTCAGGACTCGGGGAGCGGCACTCTGTTCTGGCTGCAACGCCAGGATTACTACGATATTCGCCTCTCAGGCCCCCTGGGGCGCGGCGCAGCACGCCTGACCGGACGTCCGGGTAGCGTGGCGCTGGAAGTCGCCAATCAGGGCCGCTATGAGGCAACCAATCCAGAAGAACTGCTCAAGGCACAGTTGGGCTGGAAATTGCCGGTCTCGCACCTCGTCTGGTGGGTACGCGGCCTACCCGCCCCTGACACCAAGAGTCGCCTGACCCTGGATAGCGACAGCAACCTCGCCAGCCTCGAACAAGACGATTGGCAAGTCGAATACCTGAGCTATACGCAACAGAACGGCTATTGGCTGCCGGAGCGCATCAAGCTGCACGGACAGGACCTCGACGTCACGCTGGTGATCAAGGATTGGCAACCACGCAAACTGGGGCAATGAGCATGAGCGCTGATCGGCTGACGCTTCCCGCACCCGCCAAACTCAATTTGATGCTGCATATTCTTGGTCGCCGCGAAGACGGCTATCACGAGTTGCAGACGCTGTTTCAGTTTCTCGACTACGGGGACGAACTCAGTTTTGCCGTGCGCGATGACGGAGAAATTCGTCTTCAGACTGACATTCCCGGCGTGCCCCACGACAGCAATCTGATCGTCAAGGCTGCTCGAGCATTGCAAAAACAGTCCGACTGCCCCCTCGGCATCGACATCTGGCTGGAAAAACATTTGCCCATGGGTGGAGGAATCGGTGGCGGAAGCTCCGATGCGGCCACCACCTTGCTCGGCCTCAATCACCTGTGGAAACTTGGCTGGGATGAAGATCGCCTGGCCGCTCTAGGCCTGACTTTAGGGGCTGACGTCCCGGTTTTCGTCCGTGGCCACGCGGCTTTTGCCGAAGGCGTCGGAGAAATTTTGACCCCTGTAGACCCCGAAGAACCGTGGTATCTGGTGCTTGTGCCGCAAGTATCTGTAAGTACAGCAGAAATTTTTTCAGATCCACTGTTGACACGTGACACTCCTCCCATTAAAGTGCGCCCCGTTCTCAAGGGAAACAGTCGAAATGACTGCCAACCGGTGGTAGAGAGGCGTTACCCAGCTGTACGTAACGCGTTGAAATTGTTAGGCAATTTTGTCGAAGCAAAATTAACCGGAACTGGAAGTTGTGTGTTTGGGGCCTTCCCAAACAAAGCTGAAGCTGATAAAGTCTCGGCCCTTCTTACAGAGACCCTTACGGGGTTTGTAGCAAAGGGAAGCAACGTTTCGATGTTGCATCGCAAGCTGCAAGAGTTGTTCTGAGGTATTGAGTGCTGGGCACTCAGGTTGTTCACTACAGGGGCGTCGCCAAGCGGTAAGGCAGCAGGTTTTGATCCTGCCATGCGTTGGTTCGAATCCAGCCGCCCCTGCCATTTTCTATACTCATCCAGGTATACCCTCAGCCGGCAGGTACTGCGCGTGTCCAAGATGATGGTCTTTACGGGGAACGCTAACCCCGATCTAGCTCGACGTGTCGTACGTCAGCTACATATCCCTCTAGGTGATATCTCCGTCGGTAAGTTCTCCGATGGCGAAATCAGTGCTGAGATCAACGAAAACGTTCGCGGTAAAGACGTTTTCATTATCCAGCCGACTTGTGCCCCAACGAACGATAACCTGATGGAACTGGTTGTGATGGCAGATGCCTTCCGCCGCTCTTCAGCTTCTCGTATCACTGCGGTAATCCCATACTTTGGTTATGCCCGTCAGGATCGCCGTCCGCGTTCCGCACGTGTGGCTATCAGCGCGAAAGTCGTCGCTGACATGCTTACCGTGGTGGGGATCGATCGTGTTCTCACGGTTGATTTGCATGCTGACCAAATTCAGGGCTTCTTCGATATTCCGGTAGATAACATCTACGGCTCCCCCGTTTTGGTGGATGACATCGAAGATCAACGCTTCGAAAACCTGATGATTGTTTCCCCGGATATCGGCGGCGTCGTGCGTGCACGGGCTGTTGCCAAATCCCTGGGCGTCGATCTCGGGATCATCGACAAACGCCGTGAGAAAGCCAATCACTCTGAAGTGATGCATATCATCGGTGATGTCGAAGGGCGTACCTGTATTCTGGTCGATGACATGGTCGATACCGCCGGCACTCTGTGCCACGCGGCGAAGGCCCTGAAAGAGCATGGCGCTTCCAAGGTCTTTGCCTACTGCACACACCCTGTGCTGTCGGGTCGGGCTATCGAGAACATTGAAAATTCCGTGCTGGACGAACTGGTGGTGACTAACACCATCCCGTTGTCAGCCGCAGCACAAGCCTGTGCACGTATCCGTCAACTGGATATCGCACCGGTAGTCGCCGAAGCGGTCCGCCGCATCAGCAACGAAGAATCGATCAGCGCGATGTTCCGCTAAGGGCTCTGCCCAACGCCACATCTCGTTGTCGAAAAGCGCCCCGCCCCAACCTATTGTTGGGGCGGGGCTTTTTTGCCCATATCGCCTGAGCGCTGGTCGCAACCGCTGGGCGAATGTGGTTATTTTGGAGAAACAACATGAATGAATTTACTCTGAATGCTGAAGTGCGTTCCGACCTGGGGAAAGGTGCGAGCCGCCGCCTGCGTCGTCTCGCAAGCCTGGTTCCAGCTGTAGTTTACGGTGGCGAAAAAGCCCCTGAATCCATCAGCATGCTGGCTAAAGAAGTTGCCAAGCTGTTGGAAAACGAAGCTGCTTTCAGCCACGTTATCGAACTGAACGTTGGCGGCACCAAGCAGGACGTCGTTATCAAGGCGCTGCAACGCCACCCAGCTAAAGGCCACGTGC
The DNA here is from genome assembly GCF_056680425.1 of Pseudomonas sp. ASL3. NCBI lineage: Bacteria > Pseudomonadati > Pseudomonadota > Gammaproteobacteria > Pseudomonadales > Pseudomonadaceae > Pseudomonas > Pseudomonas sp. ASL3. The sequence continues at coordinate 4,523,356 of NZ_CM155281.1, forward strand.
TGCACGCTGACTTCGTACGTGTTATCGCTGGTCAGAAACTGATCGCTCACGTACCTGTGCACTTCATCAACGAAGAAGCACCGATCAAGAAAGGCGGCGAAATTTCGCACGTAGTTGCTGAAGTTGAAGTGACCTGCCTGCCGAAAGATCTGCCTGAGTTCATCGAAGTCGATCTGGAGAACGCCGAAGTCGGTTCGATCGTTCACCTGTCCGACCTCACAGCACCTAAAGGTGTTGAGTTCGTGGCACTGGCGCACGGTAACGACCTGGCTGTTGCCAACGTTCACGCTCCACGTGTAGCACCTGAAGCCGCTGCCGAGTAATTAATTACTTGGTAACGTCGGAGTTGCTCAGGAAACATCGCGAGCGATAGTCAGGCAAGGCGGGCGAGATCGCGGAGTTTACATCATGGTAAATGAGCTTATTTCGTCCACTGTTGCCGCTACCTATAGCGGTGTTATCCACAACTCCAAGGAAGAGCCCCTGTCGTGACTGCCATACAACTGATCGTTGGTCTGGGAAATCCAGGCGCCGAATACGAACAGACCCGGCATAACGCAGGGGCTCTTTTTGTTGAGCGTATTGCTGCGGCGCAACGAGTCAATCTCATCGTCGAGCGCAAATTTTTTGGCCTGACCGGGCGCTTCAGTCACCTGGGTCAGGATGTTCGTCTGCTGATCCCCAACACGTACATGAACCGCAGCGGCCAAGCCGTGGCGGCGCTTGCCGGTTTCTATCGCATCCCGGTAGACGCCATACTGGTGGCGCATGACGAACTCGATCTGCCTCCCGGCGTTGCCAAGCTCAAAGTAGGCGGCGGCCATGGCGGTCATAACGGGCTGCGCGACATCATCGCGCAGCTCGGCAATCAGAATACGTTCCACCGCTTGCGGCTTGGCATTGGCCACCCAGGCGACGCCAGCAAGGTCTCTGGTTTTGTCCTGAGTCGAGCGCCACGCGCCGAACAGGAAAAACTGGACGCCAGTATCGATTTTGCCCTCGGCGTGCTGCCGGATATCTTCGCCGGTGAATGGAACCGAGCGATGAAACACCTGCACAGCCAGAAGGCCTGACTAACTCCGAGGGGAAACATCATGGGATTCAATTGCGGCATCGTCGGCCTACCCAACGTCGGCAAGTCCACCCTATTCAACGCCCTGACCAAGTCCGGTATTGCGGCGGAGAACTTTCCCTTCTGCACCATCGAGCCGAACACCGGCATCGTGCCGATGCCTGATGCGCGCCTTGACGCGCTGGCAGCTATCGTCAATCCAAAGCGCGTTCTGCCGACCACCATGGAGTTCGTCGATATCGCCGGCCTCGTGGCGGGCGCCTCGAAAGGTGAAGGTCTGGGCAACAAATTCCTCGCCAACATCCGCGAGACCGATGCCATTGCCCACGTCGTACGCTGCTTCGAAGACGAGAACGTGATCCACGTCTCCAATAGCGTCGACCCTAAGCGCGACATCGAAATCATCGACCTGGAATTGATCTTCGCCGACCTCGACAGCTGCGAGAAGCAACTGCAAAAAGTCACGCGCAATGCCAAAGGTGGTGACAAGGACGCAGTGGTCCAGAAAGGCCTGCTGGAGCAACTCATTGCTCACTTCACAGAAGGCAAGCCTGCACGCACCCTGATGAAGAACATGAGCGTCGATGAGAAGGCGGCCGTTCGCGGCTTCCACTTGCTGACCAGCAAACCGGTCATGTACATCGCCAACGTTGCCGAAGACGGCTTTGAAAACAATCCGCTGCTGGATGTGGTCAGAGCCATCGCCGAAGAAGAAGGCGCAATCGTCGTCCCGGTGTGCAACAAGATCGAAGCGGAAATCGCCGAGCTCGACGACGGCGAAGAGAAAGACATGTTCCTCGAAGCCCTGGGCCTGGAAGAACCCGGCCTGAACCGCGTGATCCGCGCCGGTTACGAGATGCTTCACCTGCAGACCTACTTCACCGCCGGTGTCGAAGAAGTTCGCGCCTGGACCGTACGTGTCGGTGCCACCGCACCACAGGCCGCAGGCGTGATTCACACCGACTTCGAAAAAGGCTTCATCCGCGCTGAAGTCATCGCCTACAACGATTTCATCCAGTACAAAGGTGAAGCCGGCACCAAAGAAGCGGGTAAATGGCGTCTGGAAGGCAAGGAATACATCGTTAAAGACGGCGACGTGATGCACTTCCGCTTCAACGTGTAACAGGAACCGTGGATTTACACGGATCTCGATAGACACAAAATCCCCGTAATCACTCGCTGATACGGGGATTTTGCGTCTTGGGATCGCCACCCTCCTCCATCGTGATCCGGGATGTTGATGGGTACGCTACCGGGTACGGCGGAGATCCGGCCATGCTGACCGACACCCAAAGCCGCACTGCAAAGCCCAAGGAAAAACCATACAAGCTCACCGATGGAAAGGGGCTGCACCTTTTAAGCCCGTCCCCCAGGTGCCCTTCCTGGGCTATTAATCTAAAACCGACTCTCGCCTGCTGCTAAACAGAGTTGGCGGTACGCGCCAACCAGTTGATCAAGCGTGAACGCGCGATTTCGCCCACTAGGATTGGGCAGCACCCATACCGAGGCATTACCAAAGGTCTTTGCCTGAAGCCCCCACGTAACTTCTCGTTGGCCGGATAACGCGGAATACGCAGCTTTACCGAGAAAAGCCACAAAGCGTGGCGCATAGCGCGCGATCTTTTGTTCAAAATCCGCAGCGGCAGCGATGAATTCATGTACAGACAGCTGATCCGCTCGCGCCGTAGGCCGTTCAACCACGGCCGTTAATCCATACTGATATTGCAAGATCGTCCGATCGTTTTCCGGGCGCACCTCCTCCGGCGTAAAACCGGCAAGATGGAGCGTGCGCCAGAAGCGATTGCCTCTGCCCGCAAAATGATGCCCTTGGGCGGCAGCCGTCACTCCCGGATTAATGCCACAAAAAATCACGGCGAGACGCTCAGTAAGAATATCGTCGAGTCCCTCGCTCATCCGCAGATCACACTGACCGCATGGCGTGCAAGCTGCGTCAATTCAGCGCGGGATTTTCCCGCCCGCGCACGTATCGCAATGCTATGCAGCATGGCTGACGCGAGTGCCGCCAGGGCCACTGGGTCGACATCGTCTTTCAACTCGCCGGAATTGATGGCCGCTCGCAGGCGCGTTTCGAGGTCGGCATCGAGCTTACTGATCAGCCCCGAAAGAGCGTCTCGTATTTCAGCATCCTCAACGGCCTCGGTCGTCGCTGTGCCGATCGCAAAGCAGCCTCGCGGTTGGCTGTCACCCGAGAAGTAGATCGACAACTGCCCCTCGTAGAAACGCATCAACGCCTCGGCCACTGGCAGGTCGTGGTCCGCCAGCGCCTCATGCATGGCCGCAGCGGCAGACTCCCAATACATCTCAAGCGCCTTGATATAGAGCGCGTGCTTGTCACCGAAGGCTGCATAGAGGCTTGGGCGATTCATTCCGGCCGCAGTGGCGATGCTGTCCAGAGAAGCGCCGGAATATCCGGTGCTCCAGAACACACCAAGCGCTTGCTGCAGTGCTGCCTGCGGGTCATACGCGCGGGGGCGGCCTCGACCTTTTCCCTCAGTAATCTTTTTTTGTGCCATGTTGTACAAAATCCTTGAATACGGGTTTGTGAGGGGATATTCTTACACCATCGCACAAAATTAAGGAACCAGAAGTTCCTGAATTTCAGGTTTGTTGTAGCGGAGCTCGAACTGGGTGTTACGGCGACGAAACAGGTGCGGCGGAGCGATCCTCCAGACCGCACACGGGCTTGCTTTCTCATAGCAACTATTGACATCAGGGCCGCAGACGATTTTTGCGGGTGTTGGCCCGATTTCCCGGTTAAAGGTGGATTCGATCATGACTAAACAGTTCGACAACACAGCTACACCAGCCTTCGAGCATCCAGGGCCGAACCAGGCTGACACACCCATCAAGAAACCGTTTAAAGAGAAATTGCGGCCAGTCCTTATGCTGGGTGTGCCTGTCCTCTTTGCGGCGGTTGGGACCGCATACTATCTGGCGGGCGAGCCCTATGTTTCGACCGATAACGCCTACGCCCGGGTGGCGAAGGCATCGATCAACGCGCGCGTTTCCGGACAAGTCGTCGAAATCGCGGTCGAGGACAATCAGCTTGTTCACAAGGGCCAGGTTCTGTTTCGGATCAACCCGGAACCCTTCCAGGTCGCGGTTAGCCGTGCACAAGCACAACTGAGCGTGGCGCGACTTCGCATCGACGGCCTCAAGGCCAGCTACCGGCAGCAGCAGGCTGAGCTGCAATCGGCCAAAGAGTCGGCCGATTTCGACCAAAAGGAGTTTGGCCGCAAGAAGGCGCTGGTCGCGACCGAGTTCGTCTCGCGCGCCACTTACGACCGCGCAGACACCGACCTCAAAGTGTCACGGCAACGAATAGCGTCTATCGAACAGCAGATCGCCAGTACGGTGGTTGCCTTGAACGGTAATCCAAACATCGAAGTCGATAGCCACCCGGCGGTTCGCGAGGCCAAGACTCAGCTCGACGAGGCGCAGCTTTACCTCTCGTACGCGACGGTGTATGCGCCTGACGATGGCATCGTGGCCAAGGTCGACGATTTGCAGGTGGGCAACTATGTAAACAACGGTGCGCCAGCCTTTGCTTTGCTGTCCGATCAACGGACTTGGATTGAGGCCAACTTCCGCGAAACGGAAGTGACCCATATGCATCCGGGCCAGGCAGCTACCATCAAGATCGATACCTATCCTGATCACGTATTCAAGGCCCACGTGGTCAGCATGAGCCCTGGCGCCGGATCGGACTTCTCACTGCTTCCGCCTGAAAATGCGACCGGCAATTGGGTCAAGGTTGTTCAGCGGGTACCGGTGCGACTCGAACTGGATAAGGTGGATCCTGAGCTGCCGCTTTACTCCGGCATCAGCGCCACGGTCAAGGTCGATACCGGGTATCGCAGCCCTTGGTGGCAGTCGTTCAAAACGCTGTTGACCGCAGGTAACGAGCGATGAACACCAACGCGCGCACGCTCAGGTTCGCCGCTCTGCTCGCGACCTACATGCAGTCTGTGAACCTGCCTATGCCGAATGCGGCACTCAGGTTTATTCAGGGCGCCTTGTCGATGACCGACGACGAGGCTGGCTGGGTATTCACTTCATACCTCGCTGCGAGCGCCATCACCATGCCGATTGCGCAGTGGCTCGCCGGACGCTATGGCTTGAAGGTTGTGTATCAAGCCGCGATAGCATTCTTCGTCCTTGGCTTGCTGCTCGCTACGTTTGCAACGACCCCGCTGGAATTCGTAGGCGCACGCATTATTCAAGGCGCCGCGAGTGGCGTGCTGGCGCCCCTCTCGATGGCGATTTCAATGGAAACATTGCCACCTGCACGGCGTGCGAAATTTGGCTCGGTGTGGACGGCCATTGTGCTCTTCGGCATCGTCAGCGGCCCGAGTATCGGTGGTTGGGTCAGCGAACATTATGGATGGCGCTCGATCTTCTACATCAGCCTTCCGGTATCGGCGTTTATCTTCCTCGTGGTGACGCTTTTGCTTCAGGAGAGAAAGGCCGAGAAAAGTCCGCCTTTTGACTTCTTCGGCGTCGGCACCTTCACGCTGGGAATGATCGGGCTGCAAATGTTGCTCGACCGTGGTGAGCGCCTGGACTGGTTTGACTCGCCGGAGATCTGGGTGGAGGCGGTGGCAGGTGCATTGGGGCTCTACCTGTTTGTTGTCCATGTGCTGACCGCGAAGGTGCATTTCCTCAACAAGAGTTTGTTCAAAGACCGCAACTTCGTGCTGTCGACGATCATCTTTTTCGCACTCGGTTTCGTGCTGTTGCCGACGATGGCGCTGACGTCCCCGATGTTGGATGAGATTCTCGGATACCCACCTGTCAGTACAGGCTTGATGACGATACCGCGAGGTGTGGGACTGGTCGGCGCATTCATGCTGATGAGCCGTGTTTCCGATCGTATCGACCAGCGACTCTTCGTTGCGGCGGGCGTAGTGGTGGTGGTTTATGCCAACTGGCTGATGCTCGGCTATTCGCCTTTGATGGACGGGTGGCTCGTAGCGGTTGCCGGTGCAATCCAGGGTGTCGGCCTCGGTGTCTTGATGCCGTCGATCAGCAAGGTGGCGTTCAACACGCTCGACCCCAAGTTCCGCCCGGAAGGTACCGGTTTGTTCAATCTGGCACGTGTTTATGGGAGCACGATCGGCGTTGCGGTCGTGCAAATCTTCTTCTTCAACAATACGCAAGCGATGCACATGGCGCTGGTAAGTAATCTGACGCCCTATCACGCCGCTACGCATTCGGCGTCGATGTCCCTGCAAGCACTTGGGGGACTTAACGAAATGATCACCGGCCAGGCCGCGTTTATCGCAATTATCGACCAGTTCAAGATTTTGATGTTGGCGATGGTGGTGGTGAGCCCGCTGGTTGTGTTTCTTCGCAAACCCGTTCCGACCAACTAGTTTTCGTGGAGTCTGCCAAATGAAAGTTAATACGCTCGAAATCAACAGACATCTGTTCCGAACGAAGCTCGGGGCGGTGTCGGCTCTTATGTTTCTGTCTGCCTGTACCGTCGGCCCTGACTTTGAAACGCCTGCGGCGAGTACGTCGCAGCACTATGATCAACAGGCCGAGCAACATCTCGGCGAGAAGGCTAACAGGCTCGGTGACCAACACATCGACCTTGGCAAGAAGGTCAACGGTGACTGGTGGTCTGCCTTTCATTCGCCGAAGCTCGACAAGGTGGTACATCGGGCCATCGACGGCAATCTTGAGCTGGTGGCTGCCGACGCAACGATCCGCCAAGCGGCTTCCTCCGTCGCCGCGGCGGAGGGTGCACTTTCTCCGCAGGTCGATTTTGGCGCTCAGGCTGGCCGTCAACGCACACACAACGCGCCCGAGGCCTCCGTCTCCAATTTCTATACGATTGGGCCGCGGGTCGGCTTCGACCTTGACGCTTTCGGCGGTATCAAGCGCCAGGTCGAACAGCAACAGGCTTTTACCGATCTGCAGAAGCATCGATACGAAGCGGCGTACCTGACGCTGACGGGCGATGTCGCCAGCCAGGCGATACTGGTGGCCTCTGCAAACGCGCAGATGGTTGCCGTCGAGAAGCTGCTCGCCAATGACGCCAAGAATCTCGACCTGGTGCGCAAGGCTCATGCGAGTGGTGCGACCACCCAGATCGATGTTTCGCTGGCCGAGACGCGGCTCGCTCAGGACCGCACGCTGTTGCCGCCCCTCGCTCAGCAGCGTGATTCGGCCCGGCACGCACTGTCGATTCTGACGGGGAAAGGTCCTGGTGATTGGCTCCCGCCTGACTTCGCTCTTGACGAGTTTGTCTTGCCGCCAAACGTGCCGGTCAGCTTGCCCTCGGAAATGGCCCACGACCGGCCGGATGTACTGCAAGCAGAGGCTGAGCTGCACATGGCCAGCGCCGCTGTTGGAGTCGCGACAGCGAACCTCTATCCCCATGTAACGCTGTCCGCGTCTCTTGCACAGGCCGCTTCAGGCAATGGCGGCGCCGCACTCTGGGGCTTAGCTGCGGGGCTGGCGGGTCCGATCTTCGATGGTGGAACGCTCAGGGCTGAACGTCAGGCTGCAGTCGACGGCTACAAGGCGACTCTCGCCGGCTACCAGCAGACCGTCATTACATCGTTCGGTCAGGTCGCAGACACGCTGCAGGCAATAAACCATGACGCAGAGCAAAACCTGGCGCAGGAGGACGCGTTACGAGCGGCTGAAACGAGTTTTCGGTTGAACCAACAAGCCTACGCGCAAGGCGAGAACAGCATTCTCCAGGTGCTGGAAGCGGAACGTGCCTATGAGCAGGCGTTACTGGGTCGAATCAGTGTGAAGACGGCGCAGTATCTCGACACGGTGCGGCTGTATGTGGCACTCGGCGGTAATGCCGTCGGTGTGTTTGAGCAAAGAGTTGCCTATCGCTAAGAACGCTGGCCCCAGACAATGGAGTAAAGACATGACCTATTACGATGCACTTCGCGATACAAGATTTCCTCTTATACACGGATCTGGGGAGATGCCGGCCGTTGGATTTGGCACGCTGTTCCGAGATCTCACCGTCACCACACAAGCGGTTAAGCACGCGTTGGAAACAGGATTTCGCCATTTCGATTGTGCAGAGCGCTATCGAAATGAGGATATGGTCGGCGTTGCTCTACAGGAAGTTCTGGCGGCGGGAAAGGTCCGGCGAGAGGACGTGTTCATTACCACGAAACTGTGGAACACCAATCATCGTCCCGAGCGAGTCGAACCTGCTTTTGAGGCAAGCTGCCGACGACTTCAAGTTGATTATATCGATTGCTATCTCATCCATACTCCGTTTGCCTTTCAGCCCGGTGAGAATCAGGATCCAAGAGACGAGCAGGGTCGAGTCATCTATGACTCAGGCGTGACGTTAATAGAAACCTGGAGGGCACTTGAGCGCCTCATGGATGAAGGTCGGTGTAAGTCCATCGGCTTGTCTGATATCACGTTGGAGGCTTTACAAGAGATTGTGGCAGCGGCCCGGATAAAACCCGCCGTCGTGCAGGTCGAATCCCACCCTTATCTGCCTGAATGGGAACTGCTTGAATTCTGTCAGCAGCATGGAATCATCGTCCTTGCGTTTGCGCCACTCGGACATGGCATGGAGCCGAACGTACTGGAAGACTCCGTGATTACGCGGATCGCTCAGCGCGTACAGAAGACCCCGGCTCAAGTTGCATTGGCCTGGTCTGTACAGCGCGGCGTCGCTTTCCTGACCACTTCTGCAACACCGAGCCATATCCAGGAAAACTTTGAGATTTCTAGCCTGCCTCAAACGGCCATGCGTGAAATTCAGGAAGAGATTACGACCAGGGTACGATTCAACTCGGTAGTGGAAACCGGTGTGCCTGGGTTTATTCCGCGGAAAAAGTAACGCTCGACGAGGTGAGATCGGCTTCCACCTCGTTCGGGAAATTTCACATCAAGTCGAATACCCATGTTCCACAGCCGGGAACGCCCCGCCCTTCACCGCCGCCACATACGCTTCCAGCGCGGACTGGATGCTGTCTTGCCCCGCCATAAAGTTGCGCACGAATTTGGGTGTGCGACCGGTCAGGGACAGGCCGAGCATGTCATGGAGAACCAGCACCTGGCCGTCAGTCCCCGATCCGGCGCCGATGCCAATGACCGGGATTCGCACCGCTTGGCTGATTTGTTCGGCCAAAGGACTGGGCAGGCATTCCACCAACAACATCGCGGCCCCTGCCTCCTCCAGAGTTCTGGCGGCCTCAACCAGCTGACGCGCACGAACCGGGTCACGCCCCTGAACCTTGAAACCGCCGAGGACATTCACCGACTGCGGCGTCAAACCCAGGTGTGCGCACACTGGCACGCCGTTTTCGGTCAGCCGGCGAATGGTCTCGGCCAGCCAGAGGTCACCTTCCAGCTTGACCATGTGCGCGCCGGCCTTCATCAGGCGGCCGGCGCTCTGCAAGGCCTGCTCGATGCTGGCGTAACTCATGAATGGCATGTCGGCGACAATGAAGGCGCCGCTGTTGCCGCGTTTGACGCAGGCGGTGTGGTAAGCCACGTCATCCACTTCTACTGGCAGGGTGCTGTCGTGACCGTGCAAAACCATGCCCAAAGTGTCTCCCACCAGAAGCATCTCGACGCCAGCAGTACTTGCCGCCTGGGCGAACGTGGCGTCATAACAGGTCAGCATGACGATTTTTTCGCCTCGCTGTTTGAGTCCCTGCAAGGTGGTCAGGGTGATGTTGGACATGATGAGGCTCCTCGCCTTGGCTTAGCGCTTGGGGGATTAGGGATGGCCCAGGACTGGGCACGGACCTGCGATGAAACCTGAGCGAATACGAGTGTCGGAGGCGTGACGGGGTCGGTCAGTGGTCGAACGATTTCGAGGGGTTGCACCAACGCGAAGGCGAAAGGCCGAAGGTCTTCTTGAAGTGCCTGGACATGTGGCTCTGGTCGAAAAAGCCCGCCTCGATCGCGGCATCCGACAACGCCTGCCCTGCCTGGGCGAGCGTCTTCACCCGATCGAGGCGACGCAGGGTGAGATAGCGGTGCGGGCTGGTGCCGAAGAACAGGCGGAAGTCATTCGACAGGCTCCAGCGATCCCGTCCGACGCAGTCGGCGAGGTCGTCCAGGGTAATCGGCTTGTCCATGTTGTCGTCGATATACTCGCGGGCTCGCGCCGCGGCGGAGAAGTGATGGGTTGTCCTGATCAGGGGCTGGCCCGCGAGTTCTGCCAGGGTGATGACGAAAGTGTAGAGAGCGTCATCTTCCGCCAGCGGATCCAGCTCGGCGTCCAGCGTATTCAGCAGCGCATCGGCCGCAGCGGCCAAGCGCGGATCACGGGTAACGCCCGCCTTGAAAAATGGCAGCGGTTTGCCCTTGATGATTTGCTGAACAAGGGACGGGGGTAGGTACACCCCGCGATAACGGAAACCCGCCTCGGAACCGGCGCAACCGTCATGCTGTTCGTCCGGATGCACAATCATGGTTTCTCCGGGCAGGCACAGTTTCGCTTCGCCCCGGTAATGGAAACGGTGCACGCCGGAGACAGTTCGCCCGATGGCGTACGTGTCATGCCGATGAGGGTCGAAGGCATGGGCGCCGAAGAACGCTTCGAAGCGCTCTAATTTCGAGGTCGGGGGCGCATGTCTGACCCAATCCCGTTCCGAATTTCGATCCTGCATGTTGGCGCACCGGTGCGATTGCAGATTTGAACGCTCGGAACGATAGCACGGTCGATTGGCAACTGGCTCAAACCTGTTCAAGTTGCCTTCGCAAACGCTCGCCATGGCACTCACTTATAAAGCCTTAAAGTGCAGGTAGAACTCATGGAACATGAAGTAAGCACAAACCACCAGCGCGAGCCCCATCAGACGATTGAACACCGTGAAGCAGGACTCACGGGTGATACGTCGACCGAGGATGGCGCCCAGCAGCGAGTAGACCCCCGGCGCCCCGCCACCTGCAATCGCCAGCAGTGCGGAGACCATGGCAATTGAGGCGCCGGTGATATGCGCTGCCGGCAGCATGACGCTGGTGATCGGTAGCACCACCATGATGCCCTTGGGATTGAGCACCTGGATCAGGAAACCGTTCCAGAAGGTCAGGGTCTTCTGCGGTGCTGTTGATGAATCGTTGGCCTCCCCCGGCACTGCGGTCGTCGCGGTGTAGACCTGGTAAGCGAGATAGAGCGTATAGATGCCGCCTACCAGGGAAATATAAGGCAGCGCCGCCTGGGAAATAATTGCCTCGCCGGTATAGCCAAAGAGGATGAACAGAACCAACAGCGCGCATCCCACGCCGACGAAGAAACCCAACGAACGGCGAAACCTTCCGGTCAGCCCGGCATTCAGAGCCATGAAATTGACCGGGCCTGGGCTGTACATCACGCTGAAGGCGTAGAGAAAGATTTCCATGACTTGCCTTTAGATACCCAAGGAATAACGGTATTGCCTGGAAGGGGCACTCTTTAATTGCGCCCCCCGTCCAGCGAAGGAGTCGTCGGAGTCTACGCAGGCAACTTATCGCTTGGCTTGTACGTTTGTGGGTGACCGATGACCGGATTGACTCTCGGCAACAACGCCCATTTCCCAAGGCCTGCTGACGGCAAGTCTGGTCACCGAGATCGGCGGGCAGATCGGCTGGCTGGCAGCCGGCATGACTTTCCACTTCAAGAAACCGGTCTATGCTGGCGACACCATCAGCTGTCACTGGGTGATCAAGGCCATGGATGGTCAGGGCCGTGCGACGGCGGCTATCACGATGACCAACGCAACCGCAGTGAAAGTAAAGTCATACGCAGCTTCCAAACCGGGCGCTAAGCCGGATATGACACTCTGATCGGGTCGAGGTAACGGGACTAGCCCGTTACCCCTCCCACACCACCGGACGTGCGGTTTTCCGCATCCGGCGGTTGGACTGCTCAGCATTGCGCTGAGGCGAGATCCTGCGCGGTGATCAGGCCATATTGCTTCAAGCGTTTGTTGTTCAAGGCTTGGTGCATGGCCGGATGTGCCGCCGCTTTCCAAGCTCCGTCGTGAAAACTCACTCGCGCAAGCCCTCGTTTCGAGATGCCCATCTTCAGCAGTTGGGCCATACGACCCTTGCGGTTATGCCACCGCTGCCAAAAGCACTTGCGCATGTGGCGCCGCGTCCATTGTGAGAGCTGCGTGAAGTTTCGCTCCGTGGCCAGCCGGAAATAACCAAACCAGCCAAGAAGATAACCTCTCCATTGCTCAACCAGTTCCCGGGAGGTGAGTCCCTGTCTGGCTGACCAACATTCACGAACGCGTTTGCGGTATCGTTTGACCGTCCTGCCCGACAGGTGATTGTTGCCTTCCTCGTCGATCAGATAACCCAGAAAATCGCGTTCCCAAGGACGACCCGTGCCGCTCTTGCTGGCATTGACCTTCAGCTTCAGATGTTTCTCGATCCACGCCACGATGCTTTCCAGTATTCGCTCTGCGCTGCGCTCGCTTTCGACAAATATCATCAGGTCGTCTGCATAGCGACAGAAGCTCAGCCCTCGAGCTTCCAGCTCCTTGTCCAGCGGGTCCAGATACAGATTGGCCAGCAGCGGACTCAGCGGACCACCTTGCGGTACGCCCGCCGTGCGTTTGTGCCGCTGGCCGTTCAGGACCATGTCCGCGCGCAGGTTCGACGCCAGATACTTGTTCAGCCGCTTGTCCCGGATGTCGCGGGTGATGCGCGTCATGAGTCGGTCGTGATTGACCTCGTCAAAGAACGCTTCAATGTCCACATCGACAACCCAGGTCTTGCCGCTGAGCACGAAGTCTTTCGCCGCCCTGATCGCGTCAAGGTTGCTGCGCCCGGGCCTGAACCCGTAGCTGTGCTCACTGAAACCACCGTCCCAAAGCTTCGTCAGTTGCTGGCTTACCGCTTGCTGGATCACTCGATCCTGCGTGTTGGGAATCCCCAGCAGCCGTTCTCCGCCTTGGGGTTTGCCGATCGTTTTACCCCTGATCGGACCGGGCTGGTAGCTCCCGGCCAGAAGCTTTTCCTTGATGCCCGGCCAATGCTTGACCAAGTGCGCTTCGAGGTCTTCAGTGCTAATACCGTCAACCCCGGGCGCACCTTTGTTGGCCCGGACTTTCTTGAACGCACGGCGCATGTTGTCAGCCTCGACAACCTGCTCCACGCTGATTTCGCTCAACACGTCTCCAGTTTCCTGTTCCGTCTGACACATCACTCGCTCTTTCCTTTCATTAGTTCTCCGGGATCCACCCGGGCATTCATGTCCGGCCAACCCGTCGGTGTCACTGCACTTTTCCGGGTTCGGTTTCAAAGAGCTCTGGCTCAATGTAAGAAGTCCATTACGGGTGTTGTTTATCCTTCGGCCCTTTGCTCCAAGCGCATTACCGCTCATCTTCGCTACTACGGCCTCTGCTGACTTCTCGCTCACTGACGTGTGCGAGATCTCCCCGGGTAAGGTGCCAAAACCATCGGCCCGTGCCGTCAGGCTCTACTGAATGCGTCTTTCGGTGACAGTCGGATTTCGTGGTTCCCAGCACACTAATCGCCCGCATCCAGCCTCGCTGCCTGTTCGTGTTCCTACGGTCGTGCCTTTGCTACGCGCTTCTTTCAGCTTGGCCTCACGGCGTCCACCTTGCGTTTCACTACAGTTGTCGTCACTTACTCTGGCCATCGCTTTCAGATGGCTGGTTTTGGCCCATGCCGGGCACACTGGGAGCAGGCTTGCCTGCGAAAGGGGCGTGTCAGACACACCGCATAAAAGCATTCGCAGGCAAGCCTGCTCCCATCAAACAACCTATAAGTCATTGAAAATAGGCATAAATTTTAAGTCCTGCACCGACCCCATGTAGGAGCTGACTTGTCTGCGATCCGTCCGGGGTCGCGTCCGACCGAAGCGCTGGCAAAAATAGTGAATTCACCACCGCTGGAAGGTCCTTCGGCCCTTATCGCAGACAAGTCAGCTCCTACGCCCTCCGGGCAGAATCGAGACCGTGTTTGCTGCGCGACAGCGCGGCGTCGAAGACAGGGTGGCCCCTCCCACAGAATGGATTGAATATCCTCAATCCTCAGCTCAACTGAAAGCGTGCCGTGTTGTTGCTTAGCGCCTCACTGCCCTTGCTCAGCGTATCGACCGCCTGGTTCACCGCTCGCGCGCCGTCCAGCAATCGCCCGGCCGCCTGATCGACCTGCTGGATATTACCGCTCACCTCGTCAGCCGTTGCCGCCTGCTCCTCGACGGCTGTGGCGATCTGCGCCAGGGTATCGGTCACCCCTTGCACGGCACTGGCGATTTCCCCCAGACGCAGGCCCAACCCAGTCACCGCAGTTGCATCGGTCTCAGCCTGGCCACACGCAGCGTCCATCAGACTGACGGCCTGGCTTACCGTGCTGCGCAAGCTGTCCACAGTGCCCGCGATCTGCGCAGTGGAAGCTTGCGTGCGTTGCGACAGGCTGCGTACCTCATCGGCGACGACCGCAAACCCCCTGCCCTGCTCGCCCGCCCTCGCCGCCTCGATGGCAGCATTGAGCGCCAGCAAGTTGGTCTGCTCGGCAATGCCACGAATCGCATCCACGACCGACTGGATCTGCTGCCCCTGTTCGCTGACGCGTCCCAGCGCCGCTGCAGTGTCGGTCAAGCGCTGGTTAAGCTGCTGAATGCTCGCCGTGGTCCGCTGACTGTCGCGGCTGCTCTCTTCAGCCACGTGACGAGTGTGCTGGGCGCTGGTCGACGCCTGCTCACAGCTTTTCGCCACGCCCTGAGAGGTCGCGGCCAATTGGGTTGCTGCCGTTGCGATCTGGCTGATTTGTAGCTGCTGCTCCTCGACTTCATCGAGCGTGCGATTGGACTGCGTGTTGAGGGTCAAAACCGCGCCACTCAGCTGCAGGGTTTCGTGATCGACACCGAGCAGGCTCGTGCGTAGCTGCACCACAGCGGCATTCAGTGCCGTGCTGATCGCCGCCAGCTCGTCGCGCCCCTCCACTGGTACCTGAACACACAGATTGCCGTCGCGTAAAGACTGGGCCAGAGTTGTGATGCCACTGGCACTGCGCCGGATTGAAGCCTGCAAACACACGAACAGGTAAAGCGCCGCCAACAACAAGCAACTGAAAATCGCCGCCACCGGGATGAACTGCCGAATAGCCTGATCGTGGTAGTAGCCCAGGCGACCATCCAACGAGGCCAGCGATTGATGGCGCAACGCAGCCAAATCATCGAGCAAGGCATCCACGCTACGCTCGAAACCCTCGGGCTTGAGGCTGATGCTGCCACCGAACAACCCGTCATCGAGCACCTTGAACTCACTGTCCAGGTGTTGCTGGCTTTTACGGTACTGATCGGCCCAAGGTTGCATTTCGTGCGGCAGCTTGGCTTCCAGTGAGGCCCCGGTTTTGTTTAGTTGCTCCCGGGCGTCGCCGAGCCGGCCGCGCAGATCACGCATCTGCAAACGGCTTTGCAAGCTGAACTGGCCGGACGTCACCGAGGTTTGACCCACACTGGCCAGACGCCCGACACGCTCGATCAGATCGGGTGCCTGCTGTGTGGATATCTGCATCAACAGATAAGTTTCCCGCCAAGGGTCGATGATCAATCCACTGTCTTGGGCGATTTGTTCACGCAAGTTTTGCAGCGCGCTCAAGGCGGCCGTGAAGCGCTCGTAACCATCCGGCCACCAACCAACCGTGCGCAGGGCCGCAGAATCCAGTCCTGTGACGGCAGCTTGTAGCGTCTGGTAACGATTCTGCGTTTCGGCTGTCGCCCCATCGCTGTGCAAAACGGTGCCCAAAAGAGTGAGCGCCTGACCGACAGCCGGGTTAGCGGCGTCCAGCGCAGTCATGGCTTCACGGGCAGCAGACGTCGGCTCATGAAGAATATCGGCAGCTTTCCAACGGGCAGCACGGTCGCGCTGAGCAGCCAGCAAATCGTCCAGCGTTTCCAGCGCCAATAACTGGCGCACCCCCGCCCGCTCGCCCGATATCAAGGCCAGCTTGTCGCGATAATCCTGGCCAATCATCCATAGACTGCCCACCAACGGCAGCATGAACAGAAGAAAAAGAAGCTGAAATTTGCGAGCAAATCCAAAACGCCCAAGCAGGCGAATCCCCGGTGACAAAAGAGCCTGCATGTCCAACCTCTCATCTGGACACCGTCCCACCGCTTGTGGCCATGGAAGGTGTCTATGCAAAAAAACCGACAGATCGCCGTTTTATATTCGATTATGGAAGCAAGATTTGGACCGCAGGCGTAACGCGCAGACATTTGCGCAGAAGAAGGCTTCAGCGCCGCATACGCCGTATCACCTCAACGCAGCTTCAGCGGATCCACCATCCCTGCCACTATTGCCATACCCACCAGTTCAGGCAGGTGATCAGCTTGCATGCGCTTCATCACCCGCGACCGATAAAGATCCACGGTTTTTGCGCTAACCCCCAATTGCTCGGCGATTTCGCGGGTGGTGTAGCCCTGCACCAGCGGCAGCAACACATCGCGTTCGCGTGGCGTTAGCGTCAACAGGCGTGCCTGCAACTCTGCGTGTCCCTGGCTGCCGGAGCGTTTTGCATCGAAGCTGCCCAGCGCCTGCTGCACGCTGTCAAGCAACAGTTGTTCGTTATAAGGTTTTTCGATGAAGTCATGGGCGCCGGCCTTGAAGGCGCGCACCACAATCGGCACATCCGCGTGCCCGCTGACGAAGATGACCGGCATGTGCAGCTCACGCGCGCGCATCTCTTCCTGCACATTCAATCCACCCATGCCGGGCATGCGCACGTCCAGTAGCACGCAGGCATTGAGCTGAGCATCACATGCGTCGAGGAAGGCCCGTCCAGTGGTGAACGGCAATGCTTTGAGGCCCACCGACTCCAGCAACCAGACGGTCGAGTCGAGCATGCCCTGATCGTCGTCGACCACATAGACCACCTGCTCCGCGACACTCGTCATTCAATCACTCCTGATGTTTTTGTTAGGGGGCCTATTAGCGGCAAAAAGCAGCGCATCAGCAGCCCGACTGGCACGCGCTGAGCCTGCAATTCACCGCCAAAGCCTTCGATAATGCTGCGACTCATGGACAACCCCAATCCCAACCCATCAGCTTTACTGGTGTAAAAAGGCGTGAATATTTTTTCCAGTTCAGACTCGCTCACACCTGGGCCCTGGTCATGCACGCTGATCACCATGCGCCCATCACTGGCCTGCCCCGCCACGAGCTCAATCATCGACGGCTGCCCCGGATGAGCGTCACGATTGGCCTCGATGGCATTGCGCAACAGATTGAGCAACACCTGCTCCAACAGCACCCGGTCGGCATAAATGGGCGGCAGATTATCCGGCAGTCGCTCCTCGATAGTCACCTGACAATCACTCGCTTCCCAGGCGCAAAGACGCACCGCCTGACGCGCCACATCACTTACATCCAGCGCCTGCATCTGCCGCCGACCTTTGCGCAGGAACGCGCGCAAACGCTTGATCACTTCCGAAGCATGATTGGCGTGCAGGGTAATGCGCTCCAGGCCTTGAGCGACCCGCTCGGCCGCCTGCGGATGGGTGCCCAGCGCCTGCAAGTAGCGCTGGCTGGCGCTGGCATAGTTGACCACCGCCGCCAGCGGCTGATTGATTTCATGGGCGATGCCTGAGGCCAGTTCGCCCAAGGTCACCAGCCGCGCGGTGTGCGCCAGTTCGTCCTCCAGACGCCGCTTGCCCTCTTCGGCCTGTACCCGAGCAGTGATATCGCGCGACACACTGACCACTTCGACCACAGCGCCGGTGTAGGTCTCGCGAATAGCGCGGCTGGCGGTCTCGAACCAGAGGTAATTCCCGGCACGGTGGCGAATGCGGTAGGTCATGGTGTGATAGCCATCCTGCGCCAACGCATCGCGTGCACGGTTTATCAATCCGGCCAGACCCTGCTCGTGAAACAGGCTTTGCGCCAGCTGCCCTTGCAGCTCCTGCGGCCAATAGCCGAGCAACGTCCAGGACGCTGGCGAGGCGTCGAGAAAGCGGCCATCGGGTGTGTGCCGGGAAATCAGGTCGGTAGTGTTCTCGATAATCAACCGATACAACCGCCGCGCTTTAGCCGCTTCACGCTCGGCCAGCACCTGCGCCGTGGCTTCACGACAGCGCGCCAACACACGGTTTTGTTGCGGGTCAGGGATGAAGGTCCAGAGCAAAATCTGATCTTCCCACCGCGCTTCGACATCCTCGATAGCACGTTGCTGTTCCAGGCAGGCACGAACGAGCGCGAGCTGATTAACCGGCAACAACGGCGCCGCCTCGGTCAGCCCCCGGCGCGCGAGCAGCTCGCGCATCGCGGGATTGAGCTCAAGGGGTTGCGCCTGAATATCAAGCAGCAGGCTCGGTTGCGGGTCGAGACCCAGCAGCGGCGAGCTTCGCGGCAGTCGAACCTGGGGGGAAGTCATCACAGATCCTGTCGTGAGGGGGAGCTAGCATATATCCGCTGCACCACGGCAGCGGCATCAATTCAGCCATTCGAGAATCACATACAGTATATATACTATATGATTAAGGTATTACTTCCATATAAAGCGACAATTGTTATATAAAACACGCCGGACATAGAGTTGACCTCAGCGGCTCACGCCACAAGGTCACCTACAGAGCTAACAATCAGCCACCGAGTACCCCTCACATGTCGATCTTCGAACAAGGGCTAGCCCCTACGGCTGTCAATCACATTGCCTTGTCGCCGCTCAGCTTCATCGAGCGCACCGCCAGCGTTTACCCGAATTACCCCGCCGTGATCCACGGTTCGATCCGTCGTACCTGGGCGCAAACCTACGCCCGCTGTCGCCGTCTGGCCTCAGCGCTGGCAGGTCGCGGCATTGGCAAGAACGACACGGTCGCGCTGATGCTGCCGAACATCCCGGCCATGCTCGAAGCGCACTTCGCTGTACCGATGATTGGCGCCGTGCTCAATCCGCTCAACGTGCGCCTGGATGCCGAGGCGATTGCCTTCATGCTGGGCCATGGCGAGGCCAAAGTATTGATCGCCGACCGCGAGTTTCATGACGTGGTCCGTGCCGCGATCAGCATGCTGGACAATCCGCCGCTGGTGATTGATGTCGATGACCCGGAATACGGCGAAGGGCAGGCTGTGAGCGATCTCGATTACGAAGCCCTACTGGCCGAAGGTGACCCGCAATTCGCTTGGCAGTGGCCGGAGGATGAGTGGCAGGCGATTTCGCTGAGTTACACCTCAGGCACCACCGGCAACCCCAAAGGCGTGGTCTACCACCATCGTGGCGCCTATTTGAATTCACTGGGCAACCAGATGATCTGGGGCATTGGCAACCACCCGGTTTATCTGTGGACCTTGCCGATGTTTCACTGCAACGGTTGGTGCCATCCGTGGACCATCACCGCGATGGCCGGAGTGCATGTGTTTTTGCGCCGGGTCGACCCGCAAAAGATTCTGACCCTGATCCGCGAGCATCAGGTCACCCACTTCTCCGGTGCACCGATCGTGCTCAACGCGCTGATCAACATGCCGGACTCGGCCAAAGCGGCGATCGATCATCCCGTAAACGCCATGGTCGCTGGCGCAGCACCACCGGCCAAAGTGATTGGCGCCGTGGAAGAGATGGGTATCAAGGTCACGCATGTCTACGGTCTGACCGAGGTCTACGGCCCGGTGACTATCTGCGCCTGGCATGCCGAGTGGGATGAACTGCCACTCGAAGAGCGCGCCCAGATCAAGTCCCGCCAAGGCGTGCGCTACCCCACACTGGAAGGTCTGATGGTTGCGGACCCGATAACCCTGGAGCCCACCCCGCGCGACGGCCAGACCATCGGCGAGATATTCATGCGCGGCAACACCGTGATGAAAGGCTATCTGAAGAACCCCACCGCCACCGCTGAAGCCTTTGACGGCGGATGGTTCCACACCGGTGACCTGGCGGTGTGCCACCCGGACGGTTATGTCGAGATCAAGGACCGGCTCAAGGACATCATCATTTCCGGCGGCGAGAACATCTCCACCATTGAGCTTGAGGGCGTGCTCTATCGCCACCCGGCCGTGCTGGAGGCCGCCGTGGTTGCACGCCCCGATGAGAAGTGGGGAGAAACGCCCTGCGCGTTCATCACCCTCAAGGCCGATCACCAGAACGTTTGCGAAGCCGACATCATCAGCTTCTGCCGCGAACATATGGCGGGCTTCAAAGTGCCGCGCACGGTGGTTTTCAGCCTGCTGCCGAAAACCTCCACCGGCAAGATCCAGAAATTCGTCCTGCGGGACATGGCCAAGAACCTTTAACCCATCATCACGAGGTTCACGTTATGCCTGAATTCAACGCCCCACTGCGCGACATGCGCTTTGTCCTGCATGAAGTATTCGACGCCCCAGCCCTGTGGGCGCGCCTGCCGGCCCTGACCGATACCGTCGACGCCGCCACTGCTGACGCCATTCTCGAAGAGGCGGCCAAAGTCACTGGGCAACTGATCGCGCCGCTGAACCGCAGCGGCGACGAGGAAGGCGCGCAATGGCACGACGGCCAAGTCAGCACGCCCAGCGGTTTCAAGCACGCCTACACGACCTACATCGAAGGCGGCTGGGTCGGTCTTTCCGGCAACCCGGCGTTCGGCGGCATGGGCATGCCGAAAATGCTCGCGGTGCAGTTCGAAGAAATGCTCTACGGCGCCAACTCCAGCTTCGCGCTGTACTCGGCCCTTAGCTCGGGTGCTTGCCTGGCCATTGATGCCCACGCCAGCGAAACCCTGAAAAGCCTGTATTTGCCCGCGATGTATGAAGGTCGCTGGGCGGGCTCCATGTGCCTGACCGAAGCCCATGCTGGCACTGATCTGGGCATTATCCGCACCCGTGCCGAACCTCAGGCCGACGGCAGCTACAGCATCACCGGTAGCAAAATCTTCATCACCGGTGGCGATCAGGACCTGACCGAAAACATCATCCATCTGGTCCTGGCCAAATTGCCGGATGCACCGGCCGGCCCCAAAGGCATCTCGCTGTTTCTGGTGCCCAAGGTGTTGATCAATGCCGACGGTTCGCTCGGTCAGCTCAATGCGGTCAGTTGCGGCTCAATCGAACACAAGATGGGCATCAAGGCCTCGGCCACCTGCGTGATGAACTTCGACGGCGCCAGCGGCTGGCTGATCGGCGAAGCCAACAAAGGGCTGGCGGCGATGTTCACCATGATGAACTACGAACGCCTGTCCATCGGCATACAGGGCATTGGTTGCGCCGAGGCGTCCTACCAGAGCGCCGTCACTTATGCGCGCGAACGTATTCAGAGCCGTGCACCGGGCGGGCCAGTGGCGAATGATAAAATAGCCGACCCGATCATCGTCCACCCCGACGTGCGCCGCATGCTGCTCAGCATGAAAGCCATGACCGAAGGTGGCCGAGCCTTTGCCAGCTATGTCGGGCAACAACTGGACCTGGCCAAGTTTTCCGACGATGCGCAAGAACGGCACGATGCCCAAACCCTGGTCGCCCTGCTCACCCCCGTGGCCAAAGCGTTCTTCACCGACAGCGGCCTGGACAGCTGCGTGTTGGGTCAGCAGGTATTCGGCGGCCACGGCTATATCCGCGAGTGGGGTCAGGAACAACTGGTGCGCGATGTACGCATTGCACAGATCTACGAAGGCACCAATGGCATCCAGGCTTTGGACCTGCTCGGGCGCAAAGTAATAGCTAACGGCGGCGGCGCCCTGCGTCAATTCACCGGAGAAATTCGCGCGTTCGCCAACCAACCCGAAGCTCCGTACGCCACACAATTGCTCCATGCCGCGCAGCGTCTGGAAAACCTGAGCGACTGGCTGCAAGAACAGGCAAAAACCAATCCCAACGAAATCGGCGCAGCGTCGGTCGAATATCTACACCTGTTCGGCTACATCGCCTACGCCTACCTCTGGGCGCGCATGGCTCAGGTCGCCGAAAGCAAGCGCGGTGAAGACGAAGGGTTTTATGGCGCAAAAATCGCCACCGCCCAGTTTTACTTCAGCCGCCTGCTGCCTCGTACCTTGAGCCTGGAACAGAGCATTCGAGCGGGCAGCGCGTCGTTATATGGTCTGGATGCCGAACAGTTCTGACGATCTAGCGTAACGCGGCGCCCCGGAAACACGGGGTTCACCGGCATTCCGGGCTAACCGCTTGATCACACGCATGAATTTTCACGAACAACGCTTGACACATTTCCGTTATCCGCGAATAATGCGCGCCACTTGGCTACATAGCTCAGTTGGTTAGAGCATAGCATTCATAATGCTGGGGTCCGGGGTTCAAGTCCCTGTGTAGCCACCAAGTACCTGTTTCGTGACGTCGTTCGATGCCTACGAAACATTCAAGAAGCCCGCCTAGTGCGGGCTTTCTTGTTTCTACAGACCCGGTCCTGATTGAGCTGCGCATCTTCCATACCGTGCCTCGATCCATGTCGAAAAAGCGCAAGGCCATGGCGTTGGCCGGACAGATTTCGCGCATAAGAAAACCGGACACAGACAACGTGCTGAAGGCCGTGTGTGACGCCTGCAACGGCGTGGTGTGGAAGGACGACGTGCAGACCACCGACGGCGTGTTTCGTCGGCGCTGGAGCGAAACAGCGGGCGTGTATGTGCGCATCGTGCCGCTGGAGGGAGACTGTCTTGAACTACGCAAAACTACGCTTGGGCGAGCACGTCACATCGCTGACAGCGTTCGCCACGGACTGCCAATAGAAACGGAACGCTCATTACTTCGTGCAGCGACGTGCGTGAGCATCGGTAGCCCACTGCTCACATAACTCCGACCTGAATCCGAATAACTTTCGGACCTTTCCTACTTACTTCCGACGCCATTCTATTCAAGCTCTGACTGGTTACGTTGCTCGATTCCTACTTGGTGATCGGCGCAATCCTTCGTAATCAACAGCGTGCGCTTCCTGGGCTGGGGCGCCGCATCAGTACACAGGGAATTCAATGGCTATCGGATATTACATTGGCTTAGGTGACAAAACCGACTGTGGCGGCCAGGTCTTGGAAGGCGACGAGACCATTTCCTGGAATGGCTTGATTCATGCGCTCGAAGATCATCTGGTCTCCTGTGGCAAGGACGGTAAGACTTATCAGATCTGCGGTGGCGTTTCGAGCTTTACCAATAACGGCAGGCGCGTGGCTGGTACGCTGGACAGCTTCAGCGGTTGCCCATGCCGGGCGCAACTGATCCCCTCCGTATTCACGGCTACTTATGAAGGGGAGCCAAGCCCGGCGCCGCAAGCTATCAGGGTTACCGCTCAACCGGTGCCCCCGCCGGACAACACGTTCGCAACGTCCCATCAGACCGCTCCAACCTCGGACTACGCCAGCGCGTCATCAACATACACTCCAAACCCTGCCGCTTGCGACGAGCGTTTTCAACTCCTCAATCACCGACGCCTGCCCTTTGGCTCGCTGAATTACGCCTTGCTGCAAAACGACCAGTGCATTGCTTACGGCAAGCTGGACGACCGAGGTCACAGCAGCGCCCACAGCAGCACAAGCCCCGCCAGCCTGAAAATTGCTACCGGCGCTCCGTCGCCTGTTATGGAGTAAATACGATGTCCCTGAATGATTTCCAGCGCACCAATGCCGTAGGCCCGGATACCTTATTCACCTTGCCGCAAGGCAGCTCAGAAACCTATGCCCCCACCGACACACCACCCAAGCAGGTCATCATCGAACCCCTGGCCCTATCCCGCCTGCCCGCTGCCATGCGTAATATAGGTTGGGACACGGCAGCGGCCTTGATGCAGAGGTGGTTTGATAGCCCGGCTTGGCAGATGCCGGAGAGCTGGAAAGAGGATAAGACCCAACCGGACCCAATGAGCCTGACGGCGGCGCAGTGCGATGACAGCATTGTAAAGATGGACTGGGCGATGAAGTTTGAGCGCTGCCGAAAAGCAGTGGAGGTCGCGGAGTCCAGGATGGCCACGCCTAACGCGGTGAAACAACTGCAATCGCGACTAAAGAAAGCCGGCTGGAAGCAAAAAGGTTCGTTTGATTTAGGATTTTACAATATGTCTGCTCTGCAAATCGACGCGATATCTCAAGTAAACTATGCTCCATTTGGCGACACTTTAGATGTACTGGATGATATGTATGGCGCCTTAGGCAAGGCAACCCTAAAATTCGGCATAGTGGGAAAAGCTGTTACCGAGGAAGACGCTATTACTCGACGCCCGCACCATTATTTCCGTGCAGACCATCTGGGCTTCTATATTCGCGACAACTACGATTTCAATGGCATGCAATACTTGGGCACTTGGACTGAAGACCGGGTCCTGACCAAGGCCGAAACCGCATTTACCCTTAGTCCCTATGGGCAGCTTGTCTTGCGCTTGAAGGACGGGCCGTTTGCTGCTGTCACCAATGGAGACTTCCGAGAGTACCGCGATAAAATCGGCAAAGGCGGGGACTTTATTCTTTATTCGGATGTGTTCTGGAAAAAAGTCGACAAGATTATTGATCTTGGAGA
The DNA here is from genome assembly GCF_056680425.1 of Pseudomonas sp. ASL3. Taxonomy (NCBI): domain Bacteria; kingdom Pseudomonadati; phylum Pseudomonadota; class Gammaproteobacteria; order Pseudomonadales; family Pseudomonadaceae; genus Pseudomonas; species Pseudomonas sp. ASL3. The sequence continues at coordinate 4,547,830 of NZ_CM155281.1, forward strand.
GATAACTTGAAACCCGTCTCACGACGAATCGCCTTTGTCGTGGCCTATATCACCATCGCAGGCGGTCTCTGGACCGCTTCGCATTGGTGGGAAAAATCTTTGGCGACCAGCTTAAGCGATCCCGTTATCAGTCCCGGTGGTTGTTATCGAGTTGAGACGTTTAAACCATTTTGGGTCCTGCCTAGCATGCTTCAACTTGATCCTGATCCGAACAAGGACGTACCAACAAAGTGGTTTCAGGTGTGGGGCTACCCTGGCTTTTATCGGTTATACAATCATCGCAGTGGTGAATTGATTGGAGAGAGTAAAGTCTATGACTTGGAATACACAAGCGGGCCATTATATTGGGGCAGCAGAACCTTTCCGGAAGTATCTGCCGGAGCAATATATATTGGTCCAAATGTACCCGACTGTATAGGCGACCGCCCCACTGGCCCGAATTCTAAATAATGAAGGCATCCTCACGACGAATCGCTTTTGTCGTGGCCTACATCACTATTGCAGGCGGTCTCTGGACCGCTTCGCAATGGTGGGAAAAAGGCTTGGCGACCAGATTGGGCGAACCGGACATCAGCCCCGGTGGTTGCTATCGAGTTGAGACGTTTAAGCCGTTTTGGGTGCTACCTAATATCTTTCACCCACGGGTGCATCCCGATGAACTGTAACCGCTCCATTAACCCCACATCCAACGCCGACAGCTTAGGCTGGAGCGAGAACTGTGTTCCAGCATCATCAGCCGAGCCATCCACCGTACCGAGATTTGCTACTCATGACTTAGCTAGTAGCCAGTGGACTGCCAGGCACATGTGGCACATAAATAGTCCACTTCCTATTTAGCTGGCACAAGAATGCCAAGCCCAGCTATTTCAGTGGCACAAGAATAGAGACACGGCCTATTTAGGTGACAGAAAAATAGAAAATCGGCCCATTTCTATGCCACATAAATACAGAATTGCGCCCTATCTCTGCCTATGGGAGCCACTTCAGTTCTGTACCAGCGGTAGGACGTTTCTTGTACCGGGGGTGGGACGCTCAGTTTTACCGGAGCTTGGAAGCTCTAAAAGTGTCCGCAGTCTATTACCTGTTGGTGGATTTGGCGGTACACCAAAGGATGTCGAGGCTTCCCTAGCGTACGATTCGATCCACTCACCCCACGTTAGGGTTCAGGTTTAACGTGATATCTCTGGCGAGCAGTTCCAAGGCAACAGTGCTTCATAGTCTGCCACCGACTTCGCAAGTGGCACATGCTCCAGTACATAGCGTAGCCACGTATAAGGCTCTCGGCCGTTGACCTTGGCGGTCTCGACCAAGCTGTAGATCTGGGCACTGGCGGTAGCGCCTTTGGGTGTATCGCTGAACAGCCATGCCTTACGTCCGATCACAAACGGCTTTATCGCGCGCTCCGCCGCGTTGTTGTCGATCGGTAAAAAACCGGCCTCCACGTAACGCTCCAGCCGGCTCCAGTTGTTGGCAAGATAGTTAACCGCCTTGCCCAGCACACTTTGCGGCGTCACTTGGGACTGCGTTTTATCCAGCCAGCTTTTCAACTGGGCCAGGATCGGCAGGCTCTTTTCCTGTCTGCCGATAAATCGTTGCTCGTCACTGACGTCCTTCAGTTCACGCTCGATGCCGTACAGCTTGTTGATCATCGTCAGGGCGATATCGGCACGTCCCGCCTTGCCCTTGGGCTGTACCTTTTGAGCATCGACAAACTTGCGCCGCACATGGGCCATGCACGCCAGACGTTCCACTCCGGGCTGTAATGCCAAGGCGTTGTAACCCGCGTAATCATCGGTCATGACGTAGCCACGATAACTTTCCAGCAGGCGCAACGGCACTTCCTGCGCACGGCTGGAGGTGTAGTCAAACAGCACGACTTTTCGATCCGGCGGCCCGCTGGCTTGCACCCACATCCAGGATTGGCTGGTTGGGTCTCGATCCGGTTCTTTAAGTACCTGGACGCGGGTTTCATCACAGTGGATGACCGGGCTTTCCAGCAACCGATCCCGCATCAGATTTAATAACGGTTGCAAGTGCTCGCCGCACTGGATGACCCAGCGCGCCAAGGTTTGGCGAGGGATGTCCACACCATGCCGGGCAAGTACCGTTTCGAAACGGTGGAGCGGCAGGCCGTCGACGTATTTAGTGGTCAACAACATCGCCAAGACACTCGGACTGGCCATGCTCTTTTCGATCAACTGAGCCGGTTTGTCAGCAGTGACCGGCGCCGCTTCACAACCACGACACCCGTAGACTTTGCGGATGTGTTTGATCACGCGGATTTGCATCGGCACGATATCCAGCTGCTCGCTGGTTTCTTCGCTGACGACATGCTTGCGGCAACCACAGGCACACGTCAGTTCGTGCTCGGGAAGTTCGTGGATGACTTCGATGCGCGGCAGATCAGCAGACAGAGGCTTGCGCTTGCCACGACGTGAAGTCGGAGCAACAACTTCTTCGTCAGCGTCGCCGATTGAGGGCATCGGCTCGCTTTCGGGCTCGTTGAACAACGCCAGTTGAGGGGTATTGGGTTCAACGGTCTGCTCGGATTTGCGACCGAACAAACGGTCGCGCAGCAGCTTGATCTGTTCTTTCAGATCGACGATATGAGTCTGGTATGCCTCAGCCGTTACCTGTTGACGACTGAGTGCCTCAAGCAACATTTGCTTGAGCAGAACAGGGTCGTCAGGGAGGTCTTCGGGCATCAAATTCATGCCCGGATTATACCCGTCAGGCGACGAATCTTGGCGTTAAAACCTTGTGTGGACGGTTGCGCCAGAGATCAAATCCATCCAGTAGCCAGTTCAGTTCTTGGACGGTCAGCACGATAGCCTCGTCCACCTCATCGGGTGAAGTTTTGAAACGCTCGGACTCCAGGCGCTTGAGCCAAAGGCAGAAGCCGTTACGCTCCCAGTACAACACTTTGACCCGGTTACGGTGGCGATTCAGAAAAACAAAGAGCACGGGGTCAAACACCGCGACCTTGATATCCAGTTCGACCAGCGCAGCTAGGCCATCAATGGACTTTCGAAAATCTACCGGCTTTGGGTAGAGGTACACTTTTTCAACGCTGGCATTGGGACGCATCATGGTGATGGGCTCCTGATGGAAATCGGGAGCACAGCATCAGCCGTCAGCTATCCGCTTGGAATGTGGGGTTCATGGAGCGGATACGATGAACTAGATAAACCGCAATGGTTTCCCTGGTGGGGCTATCCAGGTTTTTTTCGACTTTATGATCATCGTAGCGGTGAGATAATTTCAGAGACCAAAATCTACGACTTAGAATCGGCAGGCGGGCGAATGTCTTGGGGGGGTGGATCGGGAGAAGTATTTGCCGGAATGATCCCCATCGGCACGAACGCACCTGATTGCATAGACGATCAGCCCACGGCCCGGAAATCAAAAGAATGAAACCCACCTCACGACGAATTGTTTCTGGTTATCTCTTCTTGCATCCCCCTATACCTTCCCTTCGCATATTCCAGTGGATCCTTCGACAATAATTGCACCGGGGGATACAAGCTGTGAAGCGCTCAGAAATGAAGCGCAGCCTCCTCTCGGACACCTCCCTGGCTGACTTAGAGCCCGACGCCAAAGAATATCGGGAGCATGACGGCAATGGCCTGTACTTTCGGGTAAAGCCTGACGGACAACCGCGATCAACTCGACGCCAACGAGTTGGTGCGGGTATCGCTGATCGAGATCCGTGACGTGTTGCTGATCGGCCAAGGCAAGGACTTCGCAACGCGCAAGGCCGTACTGCTGCGCTATGTCCGTGACCAGCAAAGCAAGCATCAGCGGAGGATTGCAACATGATCGCACTCAATAAACGTATCCGCTCCATGAACCCCACATTCCAAGCGGATAGCTGACGGCTGATGCTGTGCTCCCGATTTCCATCAGGAGCCCATCACCATGATGCGTCCCAATGCCAGCGTTGAAAAAGTGTACCTCTACCCAAAGCCGGTAGATTTTCGAAAGTCCATTGATGGCCTAGCTGCGCTGGTCGAACTGGATATCAAGGTCGCGGTGTTTGACCCCGTGCTCTTTGTTTTTCTGAATCGCCACCGTAACCGGGTCAAAGTGTTGTACTGGGAGCGTAACGGCTTCTGCCTTTGGCTCAAGCGCCTGGAGTCCGAGCGTTTCAAAACTTCACCCGATGAGGTGGACGAGGCTATCGTGCTGACCGTCCAAGAACTGAACTGGCTACTGGATGGATTTGATCTCTGGCGCAACCGTCCACACAAGGTTTTAACGCCAAGATTCGTCGCCTGACGGGTATAATCCGGGCATGAATTTGATGCCCGAAGACCTCCCTGACGACCCTGTTCTGCTCAAGCAAATGTTGCTTGAGGCACTCAGTCGTCAACAGGTAACGGCTGAGGCATACCAGACTCATATCGTCGATCTGAAAGAACAGATCAAGCTGCTGCGCGACCGTTTGTTCGGTCGCAAATCCGAGCAGACCGTTGAACCCAATACCCCTCAACTGGCGTTGTTCAACGAGCCCGAAAGCGAGCCGATGCCCTCAATCGGCGACGCTGACGAAGAAGTTGTTGCTCCGACTTCACGTCGTGGCAAGCGCAAGCCTCTGTCTGCTGATCTGCCGCGCATCGAAGTCATCCACGAACTTCCCGAGCACGAACTGACGTGTGCCTGTGGTTGCCGCAAGCATGTCGTCAGCGAAGAAACCAGCGAGCAGCTGGATATCGTGCCGATGCAAATCCGCGTGATCAAACACATCCGCAAAGTCTACGGGTGTCGTGGTTGTGAAGCGGCGCCGGTCACTGCTGACAAACCGGCTCAGTTGATCGAAAAGAGCATGGCCAGTCCGAGTGTCTTGGCGATGTTGTTGACCACTAAATACGTCGACGGCCTGCCGCTCCACCGTTTCGAAACGGTACTTGCCCGGCATGGTGTGGACATCCCTCGCCAAACCTTGGCGCGCTGGGTCATCCAGTGCGGCGAGCACTTGCAACCGTTATTAAATCTGATGCGGGATCGGTTGCTGGAAAGCCCGGTCATCCACTGTGATGAAACCCGCGTCCAGGTACTTAAAGAACCGGATCGAGACCCAACCAGCCAATCCTGGATGTGGGTGCAAGCCAGCGGGCCGCCGGATCGAAAAGTCGTGCTGTTTGACTACACCTCCAGCCGTGCGCAGGAAGTGCCGTTGCGCCTGCTGGAAAGTTATCGTGGCTACGTCATGACCGATGATTACGCGGGTTACAACGCCTTGGCATTACAGCCCGGAGTGGAACGTCTGGCGTGCATGGCCCATGTGCGGCGCAAGTTTGTCGATGCTCAAAAGGTACAGCCCAAGGGCAAGGCGGGACGTGCCGATATCGCCCTGACGATGATCAACAAGCTGTACGGCATCGAGCGTGAACTGAAGGACGTCAGTGACGAGCAACGATTTATCGGCAGACAGGAAAAGAGCCTGCCGATCCTGGCCCAGTTGAAAAGCTGGCTGGATAAAACGCAGTCCCAAGTGACGCCGCAAAGTGTGCTGGGCAAGGCGGTTAACTATCTTGCCAACAACTGGAGCCGGCTGGAGCGTTACGTGGAGGCCGGTTTTTTACCGATCGACAACAACGCGGCGGAGCGCGCGATAAAGCCGTTTGTGATCGGACGTAAGGCATGGCTGTTCAGCGATACACCCAAAGGCGCTACCGCCAGTGCCCAGATCTACAGCTTGGTCGAGACCGCCAAGGTCAACGGCCGAGAGCCTTATACGTGGCTACGCTATGTACTGGAGCATGTGCCACTTGCGAAGTCGGTGGCAGACTATGAAGCACTGTTGCCTTGGAACTGCTCGCCAGAGATATCACGTTAAACCTGAACCCTAACGTGGGGTGAGTGGATCGAATCGTACGCTAGGGAAGCCTCGACATCCTTTGGTGTACCGCCAAATCCACCAACAGGTAATAGACTGCGGACACTTTTAGAGCTTCCAAGCTCCGGTAAAACTGAGCGTCCCACCCCCGGTACAAGAAACGTCCTACCGCTGGTACAGAACTGAAGTGGCTCCCATAGGCAGAGATAGGGCGCAATTCTGTATTTATGTGGCATAGAAATGGGCCGATTTTCTATTTTTCTGTCACCTAAATAGGCCGTGTCTCTATTCTTGTGCCACTGAAATAGCTGGGCTTGGCATTCTTGTGCCAGCTAAATAGGAAGTGGACTATTTATGTGCCACATGTGCCTGGCAGTCCACTGGCTACTAGCTAAGTCATGAGTAGCAAATCTCGGTACGGTGGATGGCTCGGCTGATGATGCTGGAACACAGTTCTCGCTCCAGCCTAAGCTGTCGGCGTTGGATGTGGGGTTAATGGAGCGGTTACCAATAAACAGCGCGAGGCTACGGCTTAACTGGCTCAACCCAGAAGGGAGCCAGATTCCAGCCGACCGAAGCCGGAGACTCATCCCGCCTAGTCAGCTTGAGGGTCATACCTGCAATTCTTTCGGCGTGTGCGTCTTGAGCCAGTCGGCCAAAGCGGCGTTCATGCGCGTTTGCCAGCCTGGGCCCGATGCTCTGAATTGCTCCAAAACTTCCGCATCAAGTCGCAGGCTGACATGCTCTTTGGTCGCGTCCGCTTTCGGGCGCCCGCGCTTGGGCTGGAGCATTTCCTTGGCCTGAGCCTTGCCGAACAATCCCGGCAACACGTCGCTGGCCGGTCTGGCCTTGGCGAAGTCCTTGGGCGACCACTCAGGGTTGGTCTCATCGACCATTTCAGATTTTGGCTGTATGCGTCCGGGCATCACGCCTTGCGTAATTAGACCGGCTGCCACTTATGCGGCAGCAACTCGTCAATCTCACTCGCCCGCTGCGTCGGCAGTCGCGTGAGAACGTCCTTCAGATAGGCATACGGATCATGGCCATTCAGCCGCGCAGACTGGATCAAGCTCATGATCGCTGCCGCCCGCTTGCCGCTGCGTAACGACCCTGCGAAGAGCCAATTCTTGCGTCCAAGAGCCCATGGTCGGATCTGGTTCTCGGCCCAATTGTTGTCTATGGGTACGGCCCCGTCATCGAGGTAGCGCGACAGAGCTGCCCAGCGTTTCAGGCTGTAATCCAGTGCTCTGCTGATAGCTGAACCTTCGGGCACGAGATCGCGCTGGGCGATCATCCAGGCATGCAGTGCATCCATCACAGGCACAGCCTTTTCTTGCCGTATTCGACGGCGTAAATCCGGTTCCAGGTCGCGGACTTCACTTTCGATTTCGTAAAGCAACTGGATGTAGCGCAGGGCTTGCTCGGCGAGCATGCTCTTGTTGGTGGCATGCAGTTCGAAGAACTTGCGCCGCGCATGGGCCATGCAGCCGATCTCGGTCACACCGAGTTCGAAGCTGGCCTTGTAACCACCAAAATCATCGCAGACCAGCTTGCCCTTCCAGCCTTGCAGGAAGTTGCGAGCATGCTCACCGGCGCGGCTGGGGCTGAAGTCGTAAACGACTGCCGCTGTTTCGCAGAATTGGCTGGTGGCGTAGGCCCAGACATAAGAGCGATGGGTTTTCTTTGAGCCCGGAGCGAGCATCTGAACCGGTGTTTCATCGGCGTGGATGACCAGCTGCCCGAGCACTACGTCGCGCAGCGCATCGACCAGAGGCTGCAACTGCACGCCAGTAACGCCAACCCATTGAGCCAAGGTTGAACGCGGAATTGCCAAGCCAGCCCGACCGAAAATCGATTCCTGGCGGTAAAGAGGCAGATGGTCAGCAAACTTGGCGATCATGACATGGGCCAGCAACCCGGCGGTCGGGATGCCCTTGTCGATGACCTGCGCCGGAACGGGGGCCTGGATCAGCGTTTCGCAGTCATCGCACACCCACTTGCCACGGACATGGCGTTCAACGGTAAACACGCCGGGCGTGTAGTCCAGCTTCTCGCTGACGTCTTCACCGATGCGTTTCAGTGCGCAGCCACATGGGCAGTGAGTATTGTCGGGCTCGTGATGGATCAACGTGCGTGGAAACTCTGCCGGCAACGCAGTGCGCTTAGGTTTTTGCTTTTTTTCGGTCGCCGCTGGCACTGCTTGCAAGGCCTGAAGCTCTGCTTCAATCGCCGCGATATCGGTATCGATCAAGTCATCGAGCAAGCTGGCCTGCTGCGGATTCAACTGCTCGCTGCGCTTGGCAAACTTCAAGCGCTTGAGTTGTGCGATCTCGTGGGTCAGCTTCTCGATCACCGTTTGGTCGCGGTTGATCTTCTTGCCCATAGTGTCGACCTGCGACAGCAACTGCGCTGCCAAGGCACGCAGTTGGTCGGGAGACATTTGGTCGAGATTGGGCGAAGAAGTCATGCTGCGGATTTTGCCAGAGCGGGCAATTCACAGCGATAGACCGATAGGCTAATGGTGGCCTTTAAAGCAGTGTGATCGCGCTGCCGGAACCCACGCGTTGCCATGGCAGGCCCAGCACCAAGGCTTGAAGTTGCTCGGCATCCAACTCCATCTCAGAGCCATGGCGAATGCCTGGCCAGTGAAACTTGCCTTGGTTCAACCGGCGAGCAGCCAGCCAGATTCCGAAGCCGTCATGCACCAGCACTTTCATGCGAGTGGCGCGGCGATTGGCGAACAGATAAGCACAGTGCGGCTTCGCCGCACCAAACACCGCGATCACTCTGGCCAGCGCAGTCTCGGTACCCGCTCGCATATCCATCGGTTCGGTGGCGAGCCAGATGGCATCGATGCGGATCACAGGGCAAGCCCCCGGATGAAGCGGGCGCACCCTTCGGGATCGCAAGTTGGCCATTTCACTGTGAGCGTTTGCTGACCGAGCGGTAATTCAATGATCGCCGACGCTTCGGTCTTTCGTTTTGGTTCGACTTTCAAAGCAATGAAGGCTGGCAGCGCGACTGCCTGTTGATCACGATAAAGCGGTATCCACCGGCGAACGACATTGGCGTTGATACCGTGCCTCATCGCAATAGCCGCCACGGAAACACCGGGTTGTTCGCACTCTTGGACGACTTGGGTTTTGAAGGATTTCGGGTAGGACTTACGTTGGCGCATGGCGATCCTGGCGTTAAGGGTAATTGCGTCCGCTTAAAAATACGCGGACACAATCGCCCTTATCGGCCGGGCTCGGAAGGTGTGTTCGCCGGCCCCTTACTTTTGGCTGCTTGCTCATAGCTTTTGACCTCCCGTTTATTGGCTTTTCGAAAACTGATGACGTGAACCGCATCGCCGCGAGGGGTGAACACCACGACATGCAGTCGATCACCTATGAACCCCATCGCTTGATACCGGCTCTCGCCGTATTCGAATCGATCGTCCTTTTTTGATCAGGGCTGTAGACCATTCGAAGTCCACCACCTGGGCGAATGGAAGACCGCGCTCCCCGGTGTTGCGGGCGTCTTTGGCTGGATCGTAAGTAATCTGCATGGAATTACTGCCACACATGCACCACTGGATGGCTAACACGTTGATCGACATCGACGGCGATACCGCTACCGCACGAGCAGCCGTTGACTGCCTTTGTACCCATATCGACATGGGGCCGATCCAGATCAGCGGCTTGTATCACGATAAATTCGAACGCCGCCTGGGCCGCTGGGCCTTCGTTGAGCGACGTTTCGATTTGCACTTCCTGACCCCATTGGCTAACTGGAAGCCTGTCGCAGGAGGGGAAGCGGCTTCATGAGCCAGGCGGTCGCCGAGGCCCATCTGTAGCGCTTTTCGCGCCGATCCATACAAGGCCGGGGTAAGATGTGGGCACTGATCTTTAGCGACCGCTTCCTCCTTTATTAGTGGAGGCGTTCGGTGCTTACCATCCTGATGCAACTGGCCCTCCCTGGCTCGGGGCATCGCTAACAGGGAACCTAGAATGGCCCAAAGACATGTAATCAACGCTTCGATAAGCCCCAAGGGCAGCCTGGAGACACTGTCCCAACGCGAAGTGCAGCAACTAAGCGAAGCCGGCTCGGGCAGCCTCTACACGCTGTTTCGCCAGTGCGTCCTGGCGATCCTCAACACTGGCGCCCACATTGACAATGCCAAGACGATTCTTGAGGCCTACCAGGACTTCGAGGTTCGCATCCACCAGCAGGATCGTGGTGTCCGCCTGGAACTGCTCAACGCGCCAGGGGATGCCTTCGTCGACGGCGAGATGATCGCCAGCACCCGCGAGATGCTGTTCAGCGCCCTGCGCGACATCGTCTACACCCAGAACGAGCTGGACAGCCCGCACATTGACCTGAACAGTTCCCAGGGAATCACCGACTACGTTTTCCACCTGCTGCGTAACGCGCGCACCCTGCGTCCTGGGGTGGAGCCGAAGATGGTGGTGTGCTGGGGCGGCCATTCGATCAACACCGAGGAGTACAAGTACACCAAGAAGGTCGGTCACGAACTCGGCCTGCGCCGCCTGGATATCTGCACCGGTTGCGGGCCTGGGGTGATGAAAGGGCCAATGAAGGGCGCCACCATCTCCCACGCCAAGCAGCGGATGAGCGGCGGCCGCTACCTGGGCCTGACTGAACCGGGAATCATCGCTGCCGAGGCGCCGAATCCGATCGTCAACGAGCTGGTGATCCTTCCGGACATAGAGAAGCGCCTGGAGGCCTTCGTGCGTGTTGGTCACGGCATCATCATTTTTCCCGGTGGTGCCGGCACCGCCGAGGAGTTCCTCTACCTGCTCGGTATCCTGATGCACCCGGACAACAGGGACCTGCCGTTCCCCGTCATCCTGACCGGGCCAAAAAGTGCGGCGCCCTACTTGCAGCAGTTGCACGCTTTCGTCGGCGCTACGCTGGGAGAGGCCGCACAGGCTCACTACCAGATCATCATCGATGATCCCGCCGAAGTGGCAAGACAAATGACCGAGGGGTTAAAGACGGTCAAGCAGTTCCGCCGGGAGCGCAACGACGCCTTCCATTTCAACTGGCTGCTAAGGATCGAGGAAAGCTTTCAGCGCCCGTTCGACCCCACCCACGCCAACATGGCCAGCCTCCAGCTGAGCCGCGACCTGCCTCCTCACGAGCTGGCGGCCAATCTGCGGTGCGCCTTTTCCGGTATCGTTGCCGGCAATGTGAAAGACAAGGGCATCCGCCTGATCGAGCAGCATGGCCCCTACGAGATCCATGGCGACGCGGCCGTCATGCAGCCTCTGGACCACTTGCTGCAAGCGTTCGTCGCGCAGCACCGCATGAAGCTGCCAGGCGGCGCGGCCTATGTGCCCTGCTATCGGGTAGCCACGTAAAAACCGGGTCGTGACCTGTTCCGGCGCGCTTGCCAAAGCGTTGAGAACAGGTCGCAAGGCACGAGGTTGTCGTGCTTCATGACCGTCCGTAACCCTACATGAGCGTTAGCTCACGCTTCGCTATTCTTAACGACACGGACCGCCGGGACAGTTGAATGCCTGTCAGGCGGCATGAGAGCCAGCGGCAAGCGTCTGGCTACAGGGCAGCAAGTTGATAGGAGAATTGAATGATGAAGATGCTACTTACGGTCGAATTTCCTCATGAACCCTTCAATGCCCTCGTCAGAGCCGGGAAGGCGGGCGAGATTATTGGGCGCATCCTTGAAAGCATCAAGCCAGAGGCGGCGTACTTTACCGAGCAGGACGGAATGCGCGGTGGGCTCTTCTTGATCAATGTACAAAACTCATCTGACGTCCCGGCTTTTGCGGAACCCTTTTTTCTTAATTTCCAGGCCAACTGCAAATTCCGCATTGTGATGAGCCCGCAGGATCTGCAAAAGGCCGGTCTGGAGGAGCTTGGGAAGAAGTGGGCGTGAAGAGCGGTCAGTGAGATCGGTCACGTAGTTTGATTATTCATGGGAGATTCCGCCCCGTCTACGCCACCGCGCTGTCGCGCAGCAAACTCGGTCCCCCTGTAGGAGCTGCCGAAGGCTGCGAAAGGCCGGGGTCGCGCTCGACCGGCACGACCTTCAGCGGTCTCAAGAAAGCGACCGGTTCCCGGTCGATCGCAGCCTTCGGCAGCTCCTACAGGGGATCGGCGTTAAGCTGAAAATTTATGCTTTATTTTTCAATGATTTATAGGTTGTTTGATGAGAGGGTAATCCTGGTCCTGATCATCCCTCGAAAGAAATTGCCAGACCAGTAAACATTAAGCAGCGCATCGCGCTGCTTAATGAGTCTTATACAACTTTGTGTCCAGGCGAGGCTCAAGGCTGTCCTTCACCCCAGTGGAAAATCACACTACTGGCGGTCGTTCCGCCGAGTTTGACTTTTTGTTGTTTTACCTGACCACCCCTGCTGCCGGCGATAACGTATTCGGCTGCCGGCAATTTAACGTAAACAATAGGACCTACCTGACTCAATGACAGTAAGGTATTCCCGTTTGTGGTCTTGATCACAACGTCAGCATCGGCGATATACTTATTGTCCTTTCCCTTGGAAAAGGTCATGTGCAGGTTGTAGCCCTTGGTCTGTTGGATGGCCCGCGACTCGTCCTCGCCAATGCCGCCTGTTAGATAGGTAATTCCGTTTTCCTCGTGTGGCACCAACTGTACGACCGACATGTCGATCGGCTCTCCGCTAGCCGCCAGCCCCACTGCAGGCAACAACGCCAACAGCGTGGCAAAGACAGCACCTGACAGTGTAAGTGAATGGGTAGGCGTCATGATGAGTACTCCTCGGTTCGTATAGAACCTAAGTTTCGCCCCTCAATGCCTGCGAGAATGAAGCGCTGCTTTTCAATTAATGGCGACGCTGCCGATAGCCTCTTGCTTGGCGGGGCATTACTTTTTTGATGTTACGCCTCACTTGTTGGTTTTAGATCATTTTGGCATGAGGGCTCTACAAGATAGATCTACCCACTTTCAGGGTGCTGGTGTTGGGGTATGATCCTCCAATCATCGCAACAGCCCTCAAGCGCACCAGGGATGACTCCGTGAACACCACTCAGAAGCTGCGAACCTTTGACCTGATCCGCCACGCAGTGTTGCCGGAGTTCCGTGACCGGGTGGCGGAATACCTGTGCTTCTACGAAGAAACTCTGCACGACGAGAATGCCCGCTCTGACGACCTGCGCGCATCGGCAAATCAGCTCAGGGGCTACCTGCGCGGCCTCAACACCACAAGAGTGTTGGGCATGGCGGATTTGGAAGAGCTGGACCGCCGCGTTGTGGAGTCGTGGTTATGATCGATGCGTCATTCCCCGCGGAGGGAAGATAACCGGAAACTTCCTGGCTACGGGTACGCGACACCCTTCAGCGAATCGCAAAACATGTCGCGCCCACACAACGTCACCCCTCTTACAGGCTGCCGGCCTGTCCATGATCCCCTTGGCAAATCGTCGGCAGCGCTGACAATGCCCGCTCCCATATCTGCCGAGTGCGGACCCAGACCATTTCCTGCCAGTCACTGTCGGCCGGATAGAACTGCTCAAGAAGGTCCAGTTTGATTTGCCGCCCAATCTTATCGCTGGGGTCACCGTGCAGGTGCAGCCAGTGATCATCGCGCAGATGGCGGTGAACCTCTTCCCCTGGGTAGGTACCGCACTCAATGACGAAAGGCATCAGGTGCACATTTGGCAGTGCATCGATCAGGGCCTGTGACGTGTAGCCGGTGGCCGTCGCTGCAACGCCGGTGTCACTCAGGCTCTGCGCTCCAGTCAGCAGGGTGTACAGCCAGGGACCATAGACTGCGCTGGCATCCGCCAATGCCGGATAGGCCGTCTGGGCAATCGTCAACAGCATCGGATGACCGTAGTCCCCCGCGCCGGTATGCAAGTCAAAGCACATGGCCACCTCGGCCTGCGACACATGCTCCTGAATGATGCGGTGCAGTGTTCTGTTCGACCAACTGGGCGCCAGCCCACCGTAAAACAGACCATCGGGATGGCTGTGCTGGCCACCCTCGACAATCGACATCACGGTAGGCCAACCATGCTCGCGAACCTGCTCGCTGAGCAGGGCATCGGCTCGGTCTCGCTGCGGCCCCTGCAATTGAGTGCAGCCATAGATTTCATGAAGCGCCGCGTAGGGCTCATTGTTCGGCAGCGGGCGATCGAAGTTCAGGTGGTTACGATTCAGGTCGATATTGTCTTCGTTGACGCGGCGCAACCAAGCAGTGCCCCAGGGATTGATCAAGTGGATCATCACGACCGCGACATCCGCGGGCAGTGGGCGTTTGCCGAATTCTTGCAGCCATTTGATCTGGCAACTCGAACCATAGAACCCTTCAACCCCATGGGTGCCAGTAAGAGCAACCAACAAACGCTTTGCGCCAGGATCGCCAAGTACCGCCACATCAGTGCTCAGAGGCTCGCCGAACGGCCCCGGGAGTGGATGCGGGTACTCGGTCAGGCTCGCGCCAGCCGCAGTCGCCGCAGCCAGAAATTGTTCGCGTTGTGTGCGGTAACTGGCGTGCGTTGGAAAGTCTGTGTGCATGTCTGCCTCTTATTGATTTATTGATCTACGAGCACGTCTATTTCAATCGACGGTACGGAAAATACGCCCCCTCATAAAGATTAAGAACGTCTCTTAAGAAAATCTGTGAAGAGCGAAAGAAAAACTTAACGTCGTGTCCGGGATGAGTTGACCACTACACACGAGAGCTCGGCGCCATGCGACACTGCCCCCCTCTACCTAAGTCGAAGAGCGCGTGAATATGGTGCGATTGCTTGCAGTGTCAGGGAGTCTTCGTGAAGCCTCATCCAACTCCGCGCTGTTGCGCGCTGCTGAAATGCTCAGCCCTGAAGGCATGTCGATCAAGCACTATCATGGGGTCGGTCAGTTACCTCACTTCGACCCGGATCTAGCTGACGATCCACCCGCGCTAATCGTTGATTTACGCTCGATCATTGCCCAGGCAGACGGCATTTTGATCTGTTGCCCTGAGTACGCCCGTGGCATTCCCGGATCATTCAAAAATGCGCTGGACTGGCTAGTCAGCTGCGAGGATTTCCCAGGTAAACCGGTTGCGCTTTTCAACGCCTCTCCACGCGCCTCACACGCCCAGGCAGCACTGCGGCTGGTTCTTGAAACAATGTCAGCGTCTATTATCGAACAAGCATCGATCACTGTGAATTTGCTGGCCAAAGGATTAGATGCCGAGAGCATTGCAGCGGATCTATCGATTCGCCCCCTCATCGTTTCCGCGCTGGAAACGTTCAAGGAGCAAATCGAGCAACAACGCGTGAAAGCCTGAGAAATCGGCTTCGCAAGAAGCGAATAATCGTTACACCTCACTCGGTATCAGGAACCAACATGCTCATTCGTCACGCCGTCGCAGAAGACTTTCTGGAAATCACCGGCATCCTGAATCACTACATCCTCAATAGCGATGCGCGCTATTTTGAATCGGAGCCTGTCAGCCTTGAGTTGCGCACGCCCTGGCTACTGCGATTCGACAAGGACAGTCCGCACCAACTACTCGTTTCGGAGCAGGACAGCGTCATTACTGGTTTTTGCTGCTCGCAGCCCTACCGTCCAGAGCAGGCCTATCGGAAAACCATCGAAACCAGTATCTATACCTCACCTCGCAGCGTGTCGAAGGGGGTCGGTTCGGCGCTGTACGAGAGGCTGTTTAGAGAAGTGGCGAAGCATGATCTGCACCGGGCGCTGGCTGGCATCGTTTTGCCCAATGAGGCCTCGATCGCCCTGCATAGAAAATTCGGATTTGCTGAGGTCGGTGTCTTCAACGAATACGGTATGAAAGACGATCGCTACATTAGCTCCGCATGGATGGAGAAGCGTCTTTTCACCGTTTGACGTCCGTGCAATTTCCGTCCCCCAAGACTGTACGTCCCGACAGACGCAAGCGCATGCGGCGCAAATATTCATATACGGTTGGAGACTGCTCAAACCATGCCGCCAAATTCGGTAGCGCCTGCAAATAATCGAGCATCGGCGTGAGAATTGCGTCAGCCATGCTGTAGTGCTCGCCGCAGAAAAACTCACGACTACCCAGTTGCTGCTCGAGATGATTGAGGGTTTGAATGGCCGCCGGCTCCGCCGCAGCGATGGCCAATGGATCAAGGGGCCGGGCCGGTTGGGTAGGTGAAACGATGAGCAGAAGGTAACGGCGAATCAGCCGGTCGTCGACATACATGGCAAGCGCGGCGGACCATTGATCCACCTCTGCTCGTAGTACCGGGTCTTGCGGTTGCAGAGATGATTGAGGAAAGGCACTGTCGAGGTAGCGGCAGATACTGGTGGTTTCAAAAATCCGCCGTTCGCCGTGTAGCAGCACGGGCATCTTTGCGAAAGGATGCAGAGCTAAATGCTCAGCGCTACGCAGGGCGATTGTGTAGCCATCATGCTCAAGGCCGTAAGTGTATAGGAGCGACTTTTCTTCACAGTACAGCCGGACGCTGCGGACGAAAGTGCTGAAACCCGGGCCAACTATGTGCAGGCTCATCGATAATTTCCGAGCAGGGAATGTGGCTGAAATACTGACAGCGATGACCTTATGTTCAAGAACATAAACTTTAGTCTTGGCATACTTGCCCCCCTCAGTGCCCAACTCCGAGAAGAAAAACTCATGCCATGGCCGGCCACACAGCGTGCAACTACCCGCCAGCGAATCATTGAAAGTGCCACGCGGTTATTTTCTCTGGAGGGTTTCGAGCAGATCAGCATCGACACGATCATGAAGAATGCAGGCTTGACCCGAGGAGCCTTCTATCACCATTTCGCATCCAAGACCGATCTGTACAACGAGGCGATTCGGAACGCAGCCCGAACGGGCGGCTTGCTCCTTGAGCGCGCAGGTGCAGGAGGTTTGCAGCAAGTAATTAAGAGCTATCTGCGAATGGACCATCGTGACGGTAGTCAGATGCACTGTCCTTTGGCGTTCATGGTTTCCGATGTCGCTCGGCAGGACGACGCGATTCGAAGCAACTACTCTCAAATTGTCGCGGCATTCATTGCCCGCCTGGAGGGCGTACTTGCGTCAGAGCCGGAAGGCGTTAATTCCAGGCAGCACGCAATACAGATTGCCGTAGGAATGATTGGCGGAGTAGCGCTGGCTAGAGCCGTAGAGGACATAGAACTAGCTGAAGATATTCTGGCTGCTTGTCAACATGGTTGTTTAGCTCTACTGAAAGACCAAGTCCCGAGCTGATTTTTTTAATCCGGGGTCAGAACGGTTTGCAGCCGCTTGGGGCACCGGCATCTATCCTGTGCCCGTCAAGAATCCAAGACAGCCCGTCAAGGTATCTGGCCAGCCTATTGGCAGCCTGACAGCAGGCTTCATTTGGACGCCGCGGCGGCCATTTTTACGTCAAGTTCCGTATTGCGGTTACCGTCACCTCAATAAGGACTTTCCCCTCAAGAGCGCCCCCAAGACAGGCGCGCTGCGGCCAGTGCCTAGGGTTACTCCCAATCCATTGACACCAAATATCATCCATCAAAGGTTTGTCATCCATGTTGGCGATGTATACCTGCGCTGAGACGATGTGATGTTTGCCGGAACCTAGCTCCTCAAGATTGCGCTGGATCGTTTCTAGCGTTTGAAGTGTTTGCCCTCTCATACCCAGACCTACGTCACTAGCAGTTGCTACCGTCCAAACGAGATCCGCATATGCCGAAGATTTGTTCCGCCCCTGATAGGCACCCTGCACTCGCTCGATATCCATAGAAATAAACGCCCGCTCGGTTTTCAAAAGAGAATATATCCATTCAACGGGCGTAATGCGAGATAGCTGCTACGCTGATTATTGCCTTCTTAGACCGCCTCAAAACGGCTATGCATTGTCGGCTATCTCATGGAGTAACCGACAATGGAGCCATCGACAATGCCGCAGGAAACCCCGCATCAATTCGACGGACCTTCGAGCCACGTGGAAACTAGTTGTGGCATCTGCCTCCACGAACGAAGCCTTGTTGCACGGGCTGCCAGGACATTTCGAAAGCGTTGAACAACTCGACGTACTCTCAAGCGTGCCCCTCGGCATTATCAATATGTGCCACCAGCGCTAGATCGGGCGACCACCCAACGCCTTCCCGGACGTTTTGATCAGCGTTAACAAACGTCCCTGTTATTTTTAACAGGGGTCAGGGATGAAGCCATGCAATACACAACATTTTCAGACGAACAGATCAAGACCCTGATCGAGGCGATAAACATCGACGGCTACGCTGTGCTGCCCGGATGGGCCACCCGCGAACAGCTGACCGACTTACAGACCCTGGTCCTCGACGCGGTCGCAGCGGCGGGCAACGACTACGTTGCCCTGACCGGACACCAAGCCGTTGCCGGCTCACTCTTGCACGAGTGGGGCTGCTCCCCGGTCTTCATCGACTTATGCCGGCGTATCGTTGCGACTGCGACGGGGCGACGTCCAACCGAGCAGGGCCTGCACCAGGTGCTGCGTTGCCTGACCGGTGAACGCGGCCAACGTGAGTCGCTGATTTTCCACTACGACTCCTTCGTGCTGACCACGATCATGCCGGTCTGTATGCCAGACAAGGGCGAACCCGGCGATTTGCTCATACTGCCGAACCACCGACCGCTCCGGCGGACCTACGCCTTGAACCTGATCGACAAGTTGCGGGTCGACAACCGCTGGATACAGCGCCGGTTGGCAAAGGACTTCGCCACTCATGCCGACGGGTTCACGCGGGTCCGAATGCGACCGGGCAACCTCTACCTGTTCTGGGGTTACCGTTCGCTGCACACGAATCTGCCGGCTGACCCGGACACCGTGCGTGCGACCGCCGTCTTTCACTACCACAACGTGCATGCCAGCAGCCTCCTCGCCAGCCGGATACGTCGAACGCTCGGATATCTAAAACCGCGCTCGCCCCTCCCGATGTGAGTCACGAGGAGCTGGCCTGAACCGTGAAGGGGGCTGATGACGCTAGAGCAAGGTTTCAGCCGTCATCAAACGAGCCTGTTCGATATCGCTGGTCACTCGCCAAGGAACCTGGCGCTTTCAGCACTTTTTCAACCGATGGTCTAATCGCGCTGACCAGGCTTTGAATCTGCCCGGGTTTGCGGTTTGGGCGGTGCAGCCGATTTAGCGGCAGACGCCATCGGCCCCGACACTGCCCTCGGCATGTCGAAACAGAGAGCGTGCGGCTACGTTAGCCACACTATTGAGTAGTTGTTCCGCCGGCATGGGACGCCCAAGAAGGAAGCCTTGCAGAGTGTCGCAACCAAGGCGCGTAAGAAGTTCCTGTTGTTCGACGGTTTCTACCCCCTCAGCAACAACTTTCAAGTTCAGCGTCAAGCCGAGCGCGATAATGGCCGAGACAATCGCAGCATCATCGCTGCCATGGGCCAGCTCATTAATGAAACCGCGATCGATCTTCAGCTCATTGGCGGGGAGGCGCTTGAGGTAGAGCAGGCTGGAGTAACCCGTACCGAAGTCATCGATGGAAATGCTCACGCCTATTTCAGCCAGCCGTTCCAGGACCACCAGACTGGCGTCAGCATCACGCATGGCCGTGGACTCGGTGATTTCCAGGGTCAGGTAACGGGCCTCTAGCGAGTGTCGTTGCAGAGCAGCACCCACGAAATCAACCAGTCCGGGATGGGCAAGCTGTAAAGCAGACAGGTTCACCGCAATGCTCCAATCGTGCCCCTGATCGTGCCATTGACGCATCTGCCTGCACGCGTCATCGATCACCCAGTTACCAATCGGAATAATCAACCCGGTCTTCTCCGCCTGGGGCAGAAACTGGTCGGGCGGGATAAGCCCTCGCTCCGGATGTTGCCAGCGCAACAATGCCTCGACGCCAATCATCGGACCATTGGGGGCCAGCATTTTCGGCTGGTAGTGCAACAGAAACTCTCCCCGGTCCAGGGCTTGCCGAAGATCCTGTTGTAGTTGCAACTGCTCGTGCGCATTGGTGTTCATCGCTTTTTCGAAGAAGCAGTAACCATTCCGGCCCTTTTCCTTTGCGTGGTACATGGCCGCATCAGCATTGACCATTAACTCATGCCGAGTGCGTCCATCGTCAGGGTAGATGGCAATGCCTATGCTTGCTGAGACGTGTAAATCATGGCGAGCAATTTGATAGCGGTTACTGATTTGTTTCGCCAACTTTTCCGCAAAAAACGCAGCATCCGCGGGCTCTTCAACCTCAATCAGCAAGACGAACTCGTCTCCCCCCAACCGCGCAACGGTGTCCTGTATACGCGTGACGTTCTGAATGCGTTGAGCTACATCGATAAGTAAGAGGTCGCCGATGTGGTGGCCACAGGCATCGTTGACTGCCTTGAACCCATCCAGATCCATGAATAGCACAGCAAAGTGCCGTTTCTCTCGAGCCGCTTTCTGAATCGTCTGCTCCAGTCGGTCATCCAGCAGTATGCGATTGGGTAACCTGGTCAAGTTATCGTGCAACGCCAACTGGATCAGTTCGCTGTTCGCATGAGCGAGTGAAGTGGCGAGGATCGTGGTGCGTGCGTCCAGCATCGAAACGATCAGCGCAATGGCAATCACCGCCAGGGTGACCACAAGAACCAGTACAGCTAACCATTTTGTGTCGATTCCATTGTTCACGGCACCGCAATAACTGCCAATGGGGAATTGCGCGGCAGCCATGCCGGTGTAGTGCATACCAACGATGGCGCACCCCATCACCAGTGCCGCTCCAGCGCGGGTGAAGGCGACCTTCTCAGAATGCCGACGCAAACGGAAGGCGATCCACAGTGCCGCTCCTGAAGCTAGCACAGCGATGATGATGGATAACGCAAAGCGACCGGGAATATAAACAATGCCAGGCATCATGCGCATGGCTTCCATACCGGTGTAATGCATTGCGGCAATACCCAACCCCATCAGAAGGGCACCTAGACACAAACGTAGCCAGGGGAGCTCTTCTTGACAGACCAGCCAGAGAGCAAAGGCCGAAGAGGCAATGGCGATCAACAACGAGGCAACAGTTAGCTCCAGGTCGTAGCCGACGGAGATTGGCAGGTTGAACGCAAGCATCCCGATGAAATGCATCGACCAGATGCCGAAACCCATGGCAAAGGCTCCGCCCGTCAGCCATAGAGAGGCTGCTCGCCCCTTGGCAATAGATACTCGTCCAGTCATGTCGAGGGCCGTGTATGAGGCCAGAACAGCTACGACTATGGAGAAGACGACAAGAACTTCGTTGTAACTGTTGGGGAGCATGAATACGTCCATGATGAGCTTGCCGTGCAGCAGTAGAAGGGATATTAAATTGCCACTACCGCATAATCCATCCTTTTGAAAGACCGCTGAACGGTTTTCACGGAAACGGCGTCCAGCCTTTGGACTTACACCTGTCAAACGGGCGAATAAACTGATTTATAACCAGCAATGATTCAATGATCGCAGGTGTATTTCAACTATGAAATTTCTACGCAAACACTCTGAAACCCATAGAAGTGACCGGATTGGTTGGCTCAGAGCCGCAGTGTTGGGTGCCAACGACGGCATCGTGTCGACTGCCAGTCTTCTAATCGGTGTTGCGGCTGCCCACTCGACGCACAGTACTTTACTCGTGACGGGTATTTCAGGGCTGGTGGCGGGTGCAATGTCTATGGCGGCAGGTGAATATGTCTCGGTGCACTCCCAGGCAGATACCGAACGTGCAGATCTGTTGCGTGAGCAAACAGAACTTGAGACTGAGCCGCTTGCTGAGCATTACGAATTGGCGTCCATTTACATGGACCGCGGAGTTGAGCCTGATCTCGCAAGGAAAGTTGCGACACAGTTAATGACACACGACGCGCTGGGCTCACATGCTCGCGACGAGCTTGGAATTTCTGACGCGCTCAGCGCAAAACCTCTGCAGGCGGCATCCGCGTCAGCAGCCAGTTTTTTTGTCGGAGCAGCACTGCCACTGGGCGTTACTTTCCTGGCCCCGACGGCCAGTGTTATCCCATGGATATCCGGGATGTCCCTTATATTTCTAGCCGCGCTGGGCGGTATCGCAGCCAAGGCTGGCGGCGCCAAACTTCTAGTGGGCGCATGGCGGGTAACGCTTTGGGGAGCCCTGGCGATGGCGGTAACCGCGATAGTGGGCACATCATTCGGCGCCATTGTTTAAGACGGCTCAAACCGACTGTTTTGACTGCTGGGACCCCGTTATGAAGCGGCGCGGAGTATTCAATACTGATTCCTGTCCATACTGCGTTATGCGACATGACCCACACTGTTCACATCGCTTATGGGAGAACCCGATGCTTCGTCCTCAACCCCAACTTATCGATGTAAAGCTCGAAAACCTTCATCCGACCCAAATTACCGTCGGCAAGCTGGAAGTGTCGCTAAAACGAAAAGAATGGGAGGGGCTTGGCAAAAAAGCCCGGAAAGCAGCGTTGGGCAGTCACTGGTTTCCTGCAGTTTCCGGACCCGAGGAAAAGTATTACATCGTTGACCACCACCATTTTGGCCTCGCGTTGCTGGAGGAAGAGGTCAAAAGGGTCAGCGTGATGCTGCTCAAAGATCTGTCCTACCTGGCTCTTCCTGTATTTTGGAGGGTCATGGATAACCATCAGTGGGTACATCCCTACGACAGCGAAGGTGTGCGGCGTGATTTTCACGCAGTCCCTGATCACCTGACGCATATGCATGACGACCCGTACCGCAGTCTTGCAGGTGAGCTGCGCCGAGCCGGGGGATTTTCCAAGGATGTCACGCCATTCAGTGAATTTTTATGGGCTGACTTTTTTCGAAATCTTATCCCCGTCAGCCTGATCAAGGAGGACTTCAGCACGGCACTGATGAAGGCAAAAAAGCTTGCGGGCACCCAGCAGGCACGTTACCTGCCAGGCTGGTGCGGCGTGATCGAGGCGACATAGATGTCAGCACCCAACCCACTGTCCGAACCTGGCAAAACAAACCTGATCGACCGTCTGTCATTGCCGGATATCATTGCCGGCCTGTCGCTGGCTGGCTTGCTGCTGCCGGAGGCAGTCGCTTACTCGAGCATCGCCAATCTGGCCCCTCAGGCCGGGGTCATTGCCCTGTTCGCCGGGCTGGTTTGTTACGGGCTGCTCGGCACCAGCCGCTTCGCCATTGTCTCCGCGACGTCATCGTCTGCCGCTGTACTGGCCGCCGCCTCTGCCACGATGGCCGGTGCAGACAATGCCCTCAGGCTGGTCATTGCAATCGCCTTGGTCATGCTGACCGGTCTGTTTTTTACGGTCGCGGGGCTTGCACGAATAGGCAGTGTGTCGGCCTTTATCGCGAAACCGGTTTTGCGCGGTTTTGCCTTTGGCCTGGCCATAGTGATTATTCTCAAGCAGGTCGCCAGCGTGGTGGGTGTTCACCCACAGCACAGTGACCTGGTCCGATTCGTGGCCGAATTACTCAGTCATATAGGCGCGTGGAATTGGGCCGCCGCCGCAGTGGCCCTCATCGCGTGTGGGCTACTGTTCTTGTTTGCCCGCGTGCCACACCTGCCGGGAGGGCTGCTGGTCATCGTCATCGGCATCGCTGCCGGTGAATGGCTGAATCTGTCGCAGTATGGCATCGGCCTGGTCGGCTCCATCGACTTGCAACTGGCAGCGCCGACGCTGCCGTCTCTGTCGTATGCAGAGTGGCTACGCGTAGGAGAAGTCAGTATCGCCATGGTGTTGATCCTCTACGCAGAGTCCTACAGTTCGATCCGAAGTTTTGCGATGAAGCACGGCGACAGCGTGTCACCCAACCGGGATTTGCTTGCACTGGGCGCCGCCAACCTGGTGTCTGGGCTGTTTCATGGCATGCCGGTGGGCGCGGGTTATTCAGCGACATCGGCAAACGAGGCATCCGGCGCGGTATCGCGACTGGCAGGCTGGGCTGCTGCGTTTACTCTGCTGATCATTGTGTTGACGTTATTGCCAAACATCGCGATGACACCGGAACCGGTATTGGCGGCTGTCGTCATACACGCCGTCAGCCATACGCTGCGCCCAGCGGTTTTCAAGCCTTATTTCACCTTGCACCGCGACCGGCTGGTTATCATCGCCGCTGTTTTGGCGGTACTGGCTTTGGGTGTATTGGACGGCTTGCTGGCCGCCATCGCGGTCAGCCTGGTGATGCTGTTAAGACGGTTGTCGGAGTCGTCGGTGACCATTCTTGGCCAGCTCAATCATGGCCATGATTTCGTCAGCAAAACCCTCCATCCAGAAGCGCAGGCGGTGACTGGCCTTCTGATCCTTCGCCCGGACACCGCCCTTTTCTTTGCGAATGCCGAACGGGTCCTGGCCCAGATACGAAACTACATCACGACCGCTGGCGATGATGTGCATACCGTTATCGTCAGCCTGGAAGAGTCGCCGGACATGGATAGCTCGAGCGTGGAAGCGTTACAAGATTTTTGCAAAGCGGTCATCGGCCAGAACAAGCATTTGTTGTTCGCTCGCTTGAAAACGCCGGTGCAACAGCTCTTGGTTCGCGCAGCGATTCCAGGTTTGCCCATCGAGACACTGTGTGCGCTAAGCGTGGATGATGCGGTCAAAGTCGCGCAGGGCCTCTATCCCTGGCCAAAGCCGCACGACGACTAGGCTCTGTACGAAAAGTGCCTGCGCTCGGTGATGCTGCGTTAAAAACAGGCTCGGAATGCTCATTTACAACACGTAAACTCCGCTTCCTCGCCTGTTTTTGCCTTGCCTGACCTTCGCTCGGCGACTTTTCGTACAGACCCTAGTGAGCGCGTACACACTGGATTTGCGAGAAGCTGCCGCCGCTGAGCGTCACCACATTGCTGTTGGTCTTCTCTATTTCGCTGGGCGGCGTGAGGTGAAGCTCAATGATTGCGGCGGACGGGTTCTCCCAGAGAATCTTTTTAAGGCTCACGTAACCTGATGCTTCTCCGTTCCCGGTGACGATGCGTATCGAACTGCCACCTGGGCGGTAGTAAACGGTGGCAATGGCACCTGGGCACACATAGGCGCTGTCTGCCACGGGCTTCGGCAACAGGCCGCCAGCGAGACCGCCAATGAAGTTGTACAAAAGCCAGCTCACCCCGAAGATGCCCCCCAGCCCCACCAGAATCTGCACAGGCCCACCGAGGGTTCGACGTGTACGCTCGGGCACGGGATCCGGGACGCTGCCCGCGGCGGCGGATGCGGATGCGGCCGACTCCGCAGATTGCGACGCGCCGGTACGCAGCGTCGCGCTGGGAGCAACAGCGGCGACAGTCAACACGCTGTCGAGGGCGGCTTCAGCGACAACCCGCGACTGTACAGACGCCAATGCCGGAGGTGTCTTTCGAATCCTTGGTGCCGGTCTGGGAACCCGAGTGCGCTGCCGACGGATGATGCGCGCTTGCAGGACCACGAATGCCGCACACAGGAGCGGTACCATCACGTTCAGCCCAGGCGATTGGGTATTCACCCAGCCCTCCACAGCCGGATCGGAGACGGCGAGATCGCCCGCGACATAGCCGAGTAGCGCGCTGCCCACCGAGACCAACAACGGGTTGTGCTGAAGCAGCCGCGTGATCTGCAGGCTACCGAACATCAACAGCGGCACACTCAGCAACAATCCCAGCACCAGATAGAAAATGCTGCCTTGAGCAACGGCAGCCAACCCGACCACGTTGTCCATGCTCATGACCAAATCGGCGATCAATACGGTGGTCACGGCACCCGACAGAGTGGACGGGGAGGTTTCAGCCGGGCCACTTTCGTCGTCCACGTCCTCTTCGATCAGCAGCTTGATTGCGATGACGATCAACAGCCCCGCGCCGATAAGCTTGAGAAAGGGTACGAGCAGCAACCAGCCGGCCAGTGTGGTCAGCAACACGCGCAGCACGATGGCGACGCTGGTGCCGATCATCACCGCCTTCTTGACCTGATCCGGAGGCAGCCCGCGGCAGGCCAGAGCGATCACCAGCGCGTTATCGCCGGACAGGATCAGGTCCAGCAGGCCTATCTGAAAGATCATGCCGAGCGCGTGCAGTAAACCTTCAAACATCATTAGAACTGCTTCCAGGCAAGGAGATACTTCATATGAACATCACCCTAGCGAACCGGTCAGCCCGGCATACAGACCGAGTATTGAGGTAAACGCGAAGATCACGCCGACGACCAGCGCGTAACGCCCACGCAATCGATGCGCTGCCGGCAAGGCACTGCGCGCCAGTAAGAACAGCAACAGGAGCACCAGCGGGAGCAGGAGCGCATTGGCCACACCGACGGCGATCGACATCTGAACAAGGTTGACGCCGGAGGCAACCAGTACCGCACCGGCAATCAGCAATACGGCGAAAGGACCATAGAACCACGGTGCATCCAGAGCGCGTCGTTCCAGCGAATGGCGTACCCCAATCACCTCGCCCAGCGCCCAGGCTGCGGTCAGGCAGACCACAATGGTCGCCACCAGGGCTCCGCCGGACAGCCCGATGGCGAACACGGCTCGGCCCCAGGTCGGGCCAATCAGGTCTCCGAATGCTTCCCCTATCTGGGCGATGCTATCCAGGCTCGTGCCATGGTCATGGGCGCCCAACGTGGCGCCAGCGGCGATCACCAACGCGGCGGTCAGCACCTGACAAAGCACCGCACCGACCAGCGTATCAATGCGCGCCAGCCGCAGCTGGCTCACGTTCAGTCCTTTGTTGATCAGCGCCGACTGTTGGTAGAACACGGTCCACGGCATTACGCTGGTTCCGAGGTTGGCCGCCACCAAATACAGGTAATCATGATCGCCGAGTGGCATCTGAGTGATCTCGCGCAGGATCTGTTGACCGTCCGGGTGCGCCTTGAACGCCATCACCAGAAAGGCCAGCCCGAACATCCCGATGACAATGGTCACGCGCTCGACCGAGCGGTAGGAGCCGGTCAGCACCATGCCGAGGATCAAGACCACCAGCACCCCAAGGACTTGCCAGGCTGGAATGTCAAACAGGCTGCCCGCGCCCACCAAACCGCTCATCTGAGTGACCAGTGCACCGAAGCAGCTCAGCAGCAACACCGCGACGGATATGATCGCTACCGCTTTACCGAAGCGTTGCCGAACCAGCTCGATATAACCCTTGCCGGTGCACAACCCCAGCCGCACGGTCAGCTCCTGCGTCATGAACATCAGCGGGACCAGCAGGAACTGTAGCAACAGCAAGCGGTAGCCCCACTGCGCCCCGCTCTGCGCGGCGGTAATCACGCTGCCGGCCTCGGTGTCGGCCAGCATCACGACCAGGCCTGGTCCGATGACGGCGAACAGGCGTGCCAACCGCCGCCGAAATGCTTTGCTGTCTGGAGTACGGTCGATGATGTGCATCGTTTACTTCGAGGTGGTCGCAGCAGGACCCGTGCGAAACTGCTTCAGGAACTCGGCGTCTGGCGTCAGCACCAGCGTCGGCTGGCTCTCTGCCAGCGACTGCCGGTAAGTCTGCAACGAACGGTATAGCTTGTAGAACTCCGGATCCTTGCTGAAAGCGGCCGAGAGTATCTGGTTGGCCTCGGCATCCGCTTCACCGTGGGTGATCGCCGCCTGGCGCTGAACTTCTGACAACAGGACCGTACGGTCCCGGTCGGCCTTGCCCTGGATCTGTTGAGCCCATTCAAAGCCCTGCGCGCGCAGCTCCTTGGCCTCGCGTTGGCGCTCGGATTTCATTCGGTCATAGATCGCCTGACTGGCCTCGAACGGCAGATCGGCACGGTGCAGGCGTACTTCGGTCACTTCGACCCCAAGTGCCCGAGCTTTGTCCGCCACGTCTTTTTCGATGGTAGCGACTTCTGGCCGACGGTCCGGCGACAGCAACGAGCGCAGCGCTACTTGACCCAGCTCACGCCGCAACGAAGAACTGACCATCTGCGTCAGTTGGGCGTTGGCCTGGTCCAGCGTACCCACCGCCTGGTAGAAGCGCAGCGGGTCGCTGATACGAAAACGTGTATAGGTCTCGACCTCAATGCGTTTCTGATCGCCAAGGATCACCTGTTCAGCCGGTGAGGTCAGCATCTGCAGGCGACTGTCGTAGAACACCAGCGAGTCGCTGAACGGAACCTTGAACTTCAGGCCAGGTTCACCGGCCACGCCCATAGGAGCGCCAAATCGGATGATCAACGCCTGCTGGGTTTCATCGACAACGTAGACCGACGATGCCAACGTCCATAGCGCAGCGATGCCGATTCCGGCGGCCAGCCATTTGAGCGTGGGGTTCATGGTCTGGCGTCCTTCTGAACAGTCTTGCCTGGGTCGGATAGAGGCATGTAGGGCACCACGCCGGACATGCCCTTTCCAGAAGAATCGATAATGACCTTGGAGGCCTTCTTCAGCACCTCGTCCATGCTCTCCATGTATAAGCGCCAGGCGGTGACGTCCTTGGATTGCACGTAGCTGTAGTAAACAGACAGAAAACGCTTGGCCTCACCCTCGGCCAGGTTGCCGACCTGCGATTTGTAGGCTTCGGCGTCCTGCGTGATGCGCGCCGCATCGCCACGCGCACGGGGAATGACATCGTTGGCGTAGGCTTCTGCTTCGTTGCGGGCGCGCTCCTGGTCAGCGCGAGCGCGCTGCACGTCGTTGAAGGCATCGATAACCTGCGGCGGCGGGTCTACCCGTTGCAACTGAACCTGGGTAATAAGGATCCCGGCCTGCTCGCTGTCCAGCAGCTGTTGCAGCAGCTCGCGGGTTTCATCGGCGATCTGCGCTCGTTTGTCGGACATGGCAGATTGAATCGGCGTGCGGCCGATGACTTCGCGCAGGGCGCTTTCGGCTGCGATCTTCACCGAGCGCTCTGGATCGCTAATCTTGAACAGGTAAAGTCCGGCGTCCTTGATTCGCCAGAATACGGTGCAGTCGGCCTCGACGATGTTCTCATCGCCGGTCAGCATTTGCTTGTCGCGCGAACCGCTGTTACCCGTCGTCAGGGCAGTGCTGGCAGTACCCAGCTGCAATTGGTTGACCTGAGTCACCTTCGGCAGCAGCACGGTTTCAAAGGGATAGGGCAGGTGATAATGCAACCCGGACTCAGTGGTATCCACCCAGCGGCCAAAACGCAGTACTACGCCTTGCTCGTCCGGCTGCACTTTGTAGATGCCAGCTGTGACCCAGGCCAACACAATGAGCCCGCCGATCAGCGCCAGGCCGCGGCCTTTCAGGTCCAGAACAGCGACGCCATAGTTGATCCGCTCGCGCAGACTCGCCGACGAGCTGGCGGCTTCAGCCGGAACAGGGGCGGGGCTATCGGTCATGCAGTTGCTCCTGTCCGTCGGCTGACGGGCGCTCCCTACTTGGGGGTGGGGGGCGCCGAAGCCGCGCAGAATACCTGAACCGGCAACCGTCGTCACTGACATGGATCATGTTAGAAACATGACCCAAAACCGAGACGAGCCCCACAGGAAAACAGGCTTTTCCGCACCCGGCTCCTGCGCCTAAAGACCGGGCAGACGCTGACCGATTTGCGCCGTGGCGTACCAATCCAGGATCGTGGAAGCCAAGGGACTGCCTTCCGCTCCGGACCAAGGGGTAAAGTCCTCTTCGGCGACCGGCATATAGGGTCCATGCTTCACCTCGAAGATCACGCCTCCCACATCCAGGGAGAGTACGGCGTGCCAGCAGCCGGCAGGGATTTCCAGAACCGCGCAGTCTTCGCCCAGCACGGTGCGCTGGATGACGTTACCGGCGTCATCGAAATTCAACACGACAAACCGACCGCTCAGCGGATAGAGCAATTCCCAGGTATGGGGATGACGCTGTGCACGGACGTAAGTACCTGGCTCCATGGCAATCGCCAGGCGCTGGATGGGGTCGGCCAGCTCGACGTGCAGGTTGCGGTTAGCACGCAGGCGGGGTGATTGCTGGGCTTGGGCCGCGAGAGCGCCCAGGTCGGCGGGGGTGATCTGTTTCATATGAAGTTACCGATACGGGCAAAAGGAGCGATTATGGCCCAGCCCGCCTGCGGACACAAAACACCACGCAACAGGACCAACACTTTGCCATCAAGAAGCGCGTGAAGCCTGCCGGCGAAGAAAAAGAAGCGCAATCATCGGAAATCCCAATCCCAGAACAATCGAGCTGCCCACCATGCCTTCACGGCCAAAAATACCAAATGCACCACCAAACAGTATCGCTGCCAGCGCAGGCACTCCCAGTGCACAAATCATCAGGGCATGAGCGCCTAAAAATCGCTTCAATGAACCCTTGGCATTGAATATACAAATCAGCCACAGGTGCATCCAGATCACAATCGTCACCAGGTACAAACTGAGATGGAGCAGATCCCTGATCAGTCCATATCCGTGCATATACCACCCCCTCCCGAACAGTTCCATTACTCTATCGGCTTATGGACAATTTAACGCAGTAGTCCATAGGTACCTTTGCCGTTACACAGAATACATGATCAACGGCTGACCGCACTTCGGTACTCCAAAGAAACACCAGCGCGCTCCCACCTCCGAAGCGGGCCAACGAAGGGGGTGCGGTATCCAGGATCCAATCCTGCCAAGGCGCACGCGCCCCCAACCTTGCTGGAACACCCGCTTGATTTCCGCCAAAAAAATTGCCCTTTAGACCATGAGTTTGTAGGCTATACCTCTTGATACACAGCCCGTTACATCCTCGCCAAGCGCAGATGACAACTTTTTCGGCGCACTAACTTGATAGCCAGTCCTTGTCACTGTGCACACAGTAAGCGTCACACCGGAGACAAGTAACATGACTGAAATTGTCAGTCTACCTATCACGTCGTGGGACCAGCCAGCCAGTAGTGCCGATCAGACGCTAGCCATCGAGGCACTGGAATCGGGCAACGTTGTCCTGCTCCCTCATCTGCCTTTCGCAATCCACGACGATGAACGTCCATTGCTTGAGTCCAACATGATTCAGGGCATCAAGAATGTCAGCCTGGTTCCCGCTAACGGGACGTTTAAAGGCAGCAAGGGCAACAGTGCTGAATTACAGCAACTGCAAGCCATGATGATGCGCTTCGCTACGTCAACTAAAACCCTGGCCAACAACCTGCTCAGCACCTATCAAGAGGGGTTGCAACAAGCTCGCGCCAGCTTCCGTCCTGTGGAAATTGCTGGGCGCCCAACCTCTTGGCGCAAAGACGACACCCGCTTACACGTTGATAACTTTCCCTCCTCGCCTACCTTGGGCAAGCGAATCCTGAGGGTATTCAGCAATATCAATCAGCAAGACCAGCCTCGCGTCTGGCGGCTCGGCGAACCCTTCGAGGCGGTCGCGAAACGCTATCTCTCGTCGTTGCCAAAACCGCTTTGGGGATCGAGCCAGGTACTGAATGCGCTGGGTATTACCAAATGCCGACGTAGTGCTTATGACCACTACATGCTGCGCCTGCACGACCAAATGAAGGCCGATCAGACGTATCAGAAGCAAGCTGCACAACACGAGCAGCGGTTCCCGGCAGGAACGACCTGGATGGTCTTCACCGATCAGGTTTCCCATGCCGCCATGAGCGGCCAGTGCGTACTGGAGCAAACTTTTCTGCTGCCGGTCGAGTATATGCACAACCCAGGGCAAGCACCGCTCCGCGTTCTTGAGCGGTTGACGGGTCGGGGACTGGTCTAGTCCCCGGGACTTTCTGAGCGAACGTCACGCAAGTGTCCGAGTGCTCACCCCTCTGCACGGTCATCCTGCCGCCAGGCTGTTCGACGATCAGCTTGGCGTGGGTACGCCTCCCACGGCGATCTGCGTCTATCCTCTTAGGCGCATCAACACCACTGATCCCTTTGGTCGCTCTTCAGCATCGACCTTTGATCTGGATCAGTCAGCGGCACCCTCCGAGGCGTAAAACAAACTCAAAGGTGCCACGCTTAGAGGCCACCCGTTCCTTGCGATGGAGAAATAAACATGACCATAACTCCAACAAACCCTGTCAGCGCCAGTGCGGCATTTCCCAGCGTAAAAGGCGAACATTGGATCGATTTGCTAAGTAACGGCACCCATATCCTGATCAGACCCTTGGCGCCTTATGACAGGGACAGAGAGTTTGATTTCATCAAAAAACTCTCCCCAGAGTCGCGACACTTTCGCTTTCTCGGTTCGATGAGCGAACCCAGTGCCGCGCTGCTCGACCAATTGATGGACATAGATAGCAAACAGCGAATGGCTTATGTGGCGCTGGCTCATCAAGACGGCGAGTTGACCGAAATAGGCGTGAGTCGCTATGCCGCTCTGGATGAAGAGGGGCAATGCGAATGTGCGGTAGCCATTGCCGATGCCTGGCAACACCTTGGCATGGGCAATTTACTCATGCGGCATTTGATCGACGCGGCACGACGGAACGGCTTTCGGCAGATGATCTCCATTGACTCGTCGAGCAATACGCATATGCATCAACTCACCAAACTGTTGGGTTTTGAATGCCACCGAGACCCACTGGATGCCAGTCAAGTCATCTACAAAATCGCATTGCATTAATTCCGCCCTCGGAAATAGCACGGCAGTATCAACGTAACTAATGTGCTATCTGTTTCTGCCTTGACCCGTCATTTGCTCCCCTTCAGCCCTCCAATAGTCAGGAGGGCTAACACCTCGAAACGTTCAAGCCCGACGCCCTCTGTCATCCATTATCAATCTTGTGACGCACTCGACAACTGGATCCAAATTTGAATTAAAAATCGCGCTATGCTTTGGCCAGTATCTGTTGCAGCCTACCCTTCTGGATGTCGGAAATTGCCCATTAATTTTTCCAGGCGATCGCTTCCCTCATGGAAAATACCTATGCACCGCTGAGCAATTTCGTGGACCTGATGCTCGACGCTGTGTGCGTTGTCGATACTCAGGGCCGCTTTTTATTTGTGAGTGCGGCGTGTGAACGCATTTTCGGCTACACCGCTGAAGAGATGATCGGCCAGGTCATGCTCGACATGGTGCTGCCCGAGGATCGAGAGCGGACCTTGCAGGCAGCCAAAGAAGTTATCGCGGGGCAGTCCAAACCTCATTTCGAAAATCGCTATGTGCGCAAGGACGGGCAAGTCGTCCACATCATGTGGTCGGCCCGTTGGTCGGAGGTCGATCAACTGAGGGTCGGCGTGGCGCGCGATATCACTGAACGCAAGCAAGCCGAGTCGATGCAGGCTGCGCTGTACTCCATTTCTGAAGCCGCGCACGCCGCCGAGGATTTACTCGCCCTGTTTCAACGCATTCATCAGATCATTGGCGAACTGCTGCCCGCGCTGAATTTTTCCGTGGCGCTGTACGACGAAAAGAATGACCAACTGAGCTTTGCTTACCATGTCGATGAGCAGGAGCAGGTGCCTCCCCCACAAGCGGTCGCGTACACCTTGAGTGCCGAAGTGATCCGCAGCGGTCAGCCACTGCTATTAACCCCCGAGACGGTGACGACCCTCCCTGAATCGCTACGTGCCGTGGTCGCCACCGATTCGTTGTGCTGGTTGGGCGTGCCGCTGCATTCACACAGGGGCACCATCGGGGCATTGATGGTCAAGAGCTATTCAGGCGGTGCGCGCTACACCGAGAAGGACCAGGAGCTCTTGCAATTCGTCTCGACTCAGGTCGCCACCGCCATCGAGCGCAAACAGTTGCAAGCCCGACTGCAATACATGGCGCAATACGACCAACTGACCCAACTACCTAATCGCGGACTGTTCCATGATCGGCTGCAAACCGCGCTCGCCATGGCGCGGCGCGAACAAGGTCAGTTCGCCCTGCTATACCTCGATCTGGACAAATTCAAACAGGTCAACGATACCTTGGGTCATGCCATGGGCGACTTGCTGCTGCAAGAAGTGGCTCAACGCCTCAAACAGTGTGTGCGCGAAACCGATACGGTTGCGCGCATCGGCGGTGACGAGTTCCTGGTGCTGCTACACAACATCCAGTTTCCGGAGGACGCGTTACGGGTGGCTGAAAAAATCCATTGCGCGCTCAATCACCCTCTGGACATGGAAGGCCACAGTTTGCGCACGCTGCTGAGCATCGGGATCGCGCTCTATCCCGAACATGGTATGGAGGAGAAACAGCTGCTCAAACACGCCGATGAAGCCATGTATTTCGCGAAAAAGAATGGCGGCAATCACTTCCGCACGAAGGCTGAACCCAACCCGTTCGATACCAAATGATGAGCGCCCTCCTCACCTATCTCTGACTTCATCTGCTATTTCAGACAGCAATATCAGAAAGCCTTCATTTTTGACTTTCCTAACGCTCGAACTCCTGCTTGAGTATCTGCGCCAACAAACGCCCTCGGGCCAATAACGCAGTCAAGGAAAGGCTATGTCAAAACTCTCTGTTTTCTCCACCACCCTTGCAGCACTGACGCTCAGCGTTGCTGCGCAGGCTGACGTCCAGGTCAAACTGGGCAGTCAGGAACGGGTGACGCAACTCTTCTCTTATCCCAACAACTGCAATGTCATCTGCTTCCGTAACTGGACGCTGGAGCAGACGGTCGCGCATTACTTGACCCAGAGCGTGGAGCGCGATGGCTACAGCACAGCCAAGGTGCGCGTGCAGACCCAAGGTCACGATCTTTACGCGATGATCAGTGGCGTGCCTGATAGTTATGGCAAACCGCTCAACGCGCTGCTCGACGCCGGGGATCTGGCTTACAAGGGCGCAAGCAAACTCGACGCCGATGCCAAGTGGCAATACAGCTGGTATCTGTTCCTGCCGCTGGGCATGGCCCTGGAAAATCGCAAAAGCGTCGAACTGCTGCATTTCCCGCCGGACTATTCACTGACCCAGGCGCAGGATTATCTGCGCTCGGCCACCACTGATCGCTGGGCCACGCTGTTGACCGACAACGGCATCCCCGCCAAAGAAACGCCGGGCTATCAGACCATCATCGATATCGCGCCGATTGCCGCACCCGCCTCGGCCGGCAAGGAGCTGGAAGGGGTCTACAGCTACTTCACCGACTATCAGACCACGATGGTCAAGCAGGTCAGCCAGACCGCCAAGGGCGCTTCGTTGCCAATGGTGGCGTTCGGTGCGCCGGTGCGGAACTGGGTCAAACAGCAATACGGCGTCGATGTGCCGGTGCTGGGTCTGGGCAGCATCAGCCCGAGTGGAGGGGAAAAAGTTGCGGTGCTGGGCTCAAACCATCCAAGCTATATCTGGTACGCCGCCAACAAAGACAACTATGGCGGTGACGAAGCGAAAGCCGATGCCGCGGGGTTGAAAGTCATGGGCCAGGATTTGAGTGCCGCGTGCTGGCAGGCGGGGATGGGCAAGACGCCTGGCGCCAACCCTGAGGCCACGTTGGGCCAATGCACGCAGAACTGGCAGGTAACGAACAAGGCGCAGACTTGCGAGCTGTTCTATACCTCGATCCGCGAGCTGACGCCCGAGCAGGCCAAGGCCAAGTGCAGCACCAGCGGCGTGTCACGCTCACTGAAACAATTGCAGCAACCGATTGGCCCGGAGCTGGTTCAGCCGTATCTGTAAACGAAAAATCCCCCTGTAGGAGCTGCCGAAGGCTGCGATCGAGCGGGAACCGGTCGCTTTCTTGAGATCGCTGAAGGTCGTACCGACCTTATCGCAGCCTTCGGCAGCTCCTACAGGGCCCCAGTTTGCTGCGCGACAGCGCCGCGTCGAAGACGGGGCGAAATCTCCTACAGGTGTTCTGTGTGTTGGCTGGGATCATTCGCCCAGCGGACGCAGCCGGTATTGCGGCGGCAGTTGCTCGAAACCGCTGATCGTCGCGTTCAGGCTTTTCCAGCGGCCATCCTTGATGCCATAGATGCAGCCATGGATCGACAGGCTCTGCCCTCGGTGCCAGGCGTTTTGCACAATGCTGGTGTGGCCGACATTGGTCACTTGCTGGATGACGTTCAGCTCGCACAGTCGATCGACGCGCTCTTCTTCAGTCGGCAACTTCGCCAAAAGTGCACGGTTTTCGTAGTAAAGGTCGCGGATCGAACGCAACCAGCCGTCGATCAAACCCAACTGACGATCCTGCATCGACGCACGCACGCCGCCACAGCCATAGTGGCCCGTGACCAGGATGTGTTTGACCTTGAGTACGTCCACCGCGTACTGAATCACCGACAGACAATTGAGGTCGGTGTGCAGCACAACGTTGGCGACGTTGCGGTGTACGAACAGATCGCCCGGCAGCATGCCGACGATCTCGTTGGCCGGCACGCGCGCGTCCGAACAACCGATCCACAGGTACTCCGGCGCCTGCTGGCGGGCCAGTTTGGCGAAAAACTCCGGGTCCTTCTGCTTGATCGCATCGGCCCAGCGCTCATTGTTATCAATCAGATCTTGCAGTTCGTTCATGTTTTGATGCCTCGAAGAGGATGCCCAGCTTTGACTGGCGCCCGGCTGTCTGGGTCACGCTGATGTGCCACTACTTTGGCTGAGGAACAAAAGGAATCTTCAGGGTTATGGCCGGTCCACCTTCTATAAGGCCCCAAAAAGTGAGGAATTGCCATGACTGAATCACGCCGCCCTTACGGGGCTCCGCAGCCTGAACCCATCGACGACAACGAAGACCGGATGGGCTCAATAGAAGAGCTGGACTTCGATGAAGACGAGCCAACCGGTCGCATCGGTGACCTTGTGCCCGAAGACGAACTCGCCCGTGAGATCCCCGATAAACGTGTGCGCGAAGCGGGAATGACCGGCGCCTCGACTTCGGATCACCATTACACCGACGATGATCTGAACCAGGAAACCATGATCGACGAAGATGGCGCACGCTCGGCTGACGAAGCTGGCGAAGACCACCCTGCCGATTGGGATTTGAGTATTGTCGATGAAAATGACATTGGGGGTGGTGACGGTCTGGATGAAGCCGAACTGGCTAACCTCGATCCGCTCGACGGCAAGCCAGAGTAAAGGCTATTCCAGCCCCGAGTAGACGCTACTCCTCTAACAGCGTACAGGCCATGACCAGCGCATCTTCGCGCCCGCCCACCGCCGGATAGTAATCACGTCGGCGGCCTATCTCGTTGAAGCCATAGCGCTCATACAAACGATAGGCTGACTGATTGCTGGCGCGCAGTTCCAGGAAGCATTCGCGCGCGTTCAACTGGTAGGCGCGCGACATCAGTTGCTCCAGCAAGCGCAGGCCCAGACCACGGCCCTGGCTCTCCGGCTTGACGGTGATGTTGAGCAGATGCGCTTCGTCGATGATGACGTTGATCACGCCGTGCCCGACTTGCTGGGCGCCTTCGAACATCAGCCAGATTTCGTAGGACTTGAGCCCGTCGAGGAAAATGCCTCGGGTCCAGGGGTGGCTGAACGCTGCGTATTCGACTTTCAGTACAGCTTCCAGGTCCGCCTCGGTCATCGGACGGAAGGTTACGGCGTCGTTCATTGGGGCATTCTTTTTCAAGGCGTCAGTCATCGATCGTTTTCCAGCGCGTCATCAGCCGACGCATGGCTTGCCAGACATCGGCCTTGCGCTGTGGCTCATCCATTAATAATTCCAGGCCCGGCAGCGCCCAGGCACAACCCAGGCCTTCGACCTGCAGTTCTCGATTATAGGACTCGGCATCGGCTTCGCCGGAAAATCGCACCGAAGGCAAGCCGATCAGCCACAGACACGCGCAAGGCTCATCCTCCAGCCGGGCCAGGACAAACCCCTGGACGAAATCACGTGCCGCTTCAGGGCCTTGATCAAGTTGCCCGCGCACCAGCAATGGCCAGCGCACCGGTTCGCCGATGACTTGCGGGCTGTCGGGCAGACCGGCGGCACGCAGCATGTCTTTGAGTAACAAATACGACGGATCGCGGCTCTGAAACGCCTCGCCTGTGGGTAACTCGACCAGCAACAGGCAACGCCCGGCCCGTAGCAATTGCAGGGCAAAGCGTGGTGGAGGGACAACGGCGGCCTTGATCGGTGCAGGAGCGGCCTCTACTTCG
Source organism: Pseudomonas sp. ASL3 (assembly GCF_056680425.1). Taxonomy (NCBI): domain Bacteria; kingdom Pseudomonadati; phylum Pseudomonadota; class Gammaproteobacteria; order Pseudomonadales; family Pseudomonadaceae; genus Pseudomonas; species Pseudomonas sp. ASL3. The sequence goes on from NZ_CM155281.1 coordinate 4,585,454, forward strand.
GCCACGGCGCCACTTCGAGTGCTGGCAAGCGATGGACGCGGCACTTCGATTTTTGGACGTTCGACCACAGGGCGCGGCGTTATCGGGGAGACTGCTGCTGGCGTAACAACAGCAGCGACGGGCGCAGCTACGCTCGGCTCGACCGGCAGCGGTAGAGGCGCCAGCAATTCCGGGCGCGAGGGCGCTGCAAAGGGCAGTTCTGTGCGCGGCAGCCAATTGACCACCTGCATGGCGGTCAGATAAGCGCGGCGGCGGGACTCGTTAAGCAAAGGTCGGCCACCTGTGGATAAGTAAAGAGGGAGATTCTACCGCCCTTCGCCGATTCCCGCCGCAGTTGATCGCCTGGTGATGAAATCTTGGGTAGCCGATGCAGTACAATCGCTGCTTTTATTTGCTAACCAGCCGGCCTTCCAATGATCGAACCTAAGCGCGTCTTGCGCGCCCTTGCCGAACACTGGGCGTTACTTGAGCCACTGTGCGAACACTTCGACCAGGGCACCTTGAGCCTGAGCGAGCTGCGCCTGCAACTGGCCGCTCAACAACTGGACAGCACGCCACAGGACATCACCAGCCTGCTGGACGTGTGGATTCGTCTGGACATTCTGGTTCCAGTGGCCAAAAGCCCGAACCGTTTTGAACTGAATGCGCAGATCCATGACTTCCTTTCTTACCTCCGGCGCGAGCATCGTCTCGGCCTGTGCCTGGAGATTGAAGCCTATCTGCGCCATCTGGAGCGCCTGGCAGGTTACATCCAGGACGCTTTCGACGTCCGCGATGCCCACGATCTGGCGCGGCAACTGCGCCTACTGGACATGCGCGTGCGTGATGTCCTGAAAAAACTGGCCAACGATGAGCAGGCACTGGTCGCCGTGGCCGACCGGGCCAAGACCAGTGACCGGCAGATTCCGCTGCGTCAGCGCTATGCCGAAGTGCTGGCGACCTGGGACGAATACATCGAACCGATGATCCAGCTGGTCAACGCCGACGGCGCGTTCGAGCAGGGCGTGCGCAAGGTCGAAAATGTCCTGCTGCGCTTGCTCACTGAACAACAGCGCCTGGGCCATCTGGTCGATGACGACATGCTGCTGCGTACCCACGCGCGCATCCTGGAGATGCAGACCAGTGCCCAACTGACCCTGCGTCACGCCCGCGAGTTGCTGCTGCCGTTGCGCGAAGAAGCCCGCCGGCATAACGCCGTGACCCGTGGCGCGGCGCTAGCCTTGTCCGCCATCCGTCGGAAAGGACTCGATGCCGTGCCACAAGCGGCAATGCCGATGTTCACCCGCCCGCAAAGCACCTTCCTGGGCAGCGCCAGCCAGGTCGAAGCCTATGTCTATGCACTGGCTCGTTTCGAACCGAAACCGGCGAAATTCCCCAAGGCCAGCACCACGCGCAAGGGCGAGCCACCGCGAGCGCCGCGCACGGTCAAAGAGATGCTGGAGCGCTGCGAAGACGCCCTGCCGATGCCGGATTTGATGATTTGGCTGCTGGAGCAGGAACCGGACGGCGCTACCGACGAATTGCTGTACTGGTTCTCGCGCCTGTCGCGGGACAAACGTTTTGCCCGCGAACGCCTCGAACGTCGCGATTATCACACTCAGGAGCATCAGGTCAGCCTGCGCTCCTTCGCCCTGCTCTCTAGCCGAGACGAACCTCTAGAGACTTCTGCGAGTACACCTCATGCATCTTGATCTATCCGAACTGTCCCAGCTGGCGCCGATCTTTCGTGAGCTGTTCAAGGGGTACCACGTCAGCCGCCGCGACCCTGAGCTGTACGCGCAACTGTCGAATTTCCAGGACCAGTACCGCACGCTGTTCAAGGCCTTGGGTTTCGAGCTGGTCTGCGACACCCGTGGCTTCTATTACTTCGTCCCGGAACTGGCCGCCACGCAGGTCAACAAGACCGCGCAACGTCTGGCGCTGTTCACCTTCATCATCGTCGAGCACCTGGCCGATCAGGGTCGTGATCCGGTCGCCGTGCTCGATGGTGGCAGTCTGGGGCGTGATGAACTGCCCTCATTGCTGGAAAAATACCGTGACCTGTTTCTGCAGGCCGAGGTGCAGACCCAGGAAGAGCTGGAAGAGAAAATCATGCGCCGCATGACCCAGCTCGGTTTCGCCAGCGAAGAAAACGGCATCTACCGTTTCCTGCCGCCGATGCACCGCTTCCTCGACGTCTGCTTGTCGGTGCAGCAGGACCGCGATCTGGCGGCCAGCCTGCACAGCGTCCTGCCCTTGCCGACGCCGATCCTGATCGACGATGACAGCGACGAGAAACTGTTGGAAACCGATGATCCGCTGGATCTCGCCGAATTCGACGAGCCAGAAGAAACCGAAGCGCAGGCGCTGGCCCGCGCCATTGCCGCCGAGCAACAGGAGATCGACGCATGAGCCAGGAACGCTATGGCATACGCCGTTTTGCCCTGCTGAACACGGCCGGTTACAGCCTCGGCCTGTTCCCGCTGGAACACCCATTGTCGGTGTACGGCGCAAACAACCTGGGTAAAAGCGCCTCGATCAACGCCCTGCAATTCCCGATTCTGGCGCGTATGTCAGACATGAGTTTCGGCAAATACAGCCTGGAACAATCACGACGCTTCTATTTCGCCTCCGACACCAGCTACATCCTGGTGGAAGTCGCGCTACCCCACGGCCCGCATGTGATTGGCGTGGTCGGGCGCGGGCCAGGTGGCGGCTTTGGTCACCAGTTCTTCGCGTATGCCGGCAAGCTGGATCTGGCGCACTACCAGAAAAACGACACTTGCCTGCGGCAGAAAGAGCTGTTCAGCAACCTGGAAAGCCAGGGCCTGAAAGCTTACGAATTAAAACCCGACGAGCTGCGTCGCTTGCTGGTGGGTGGCCACACGTCGATCCCGCTGGACCTGACCTTGATCCCGCTGCGCTCCACCAGCGAACAGAGCCTGAAAACCTTCCGCGCCTTGTTCATCAACCTGCTGCACATGCGCGAAATCACGGCAGCGAAACTCAAGCAGTTGTTCCTCGATGCCTTCGAACACAGCCTGCGGTCCGGCAGCGTCGATTACATTGCTGCGTGCGAAGAAGCTTTCCGCGACGTTCGCCGCATGGAACAGGACTACAACTCATTGGTGCTCGCCGGTCCACTGGTCGAAGCCCTGTCTGCCGGGGTCAAACAGCGGGAAGTGCTGCGCGGTAAATTGCACCGCCTGTCCCCGCTGCTCGACTCGCTGCTAGGCACCTGGCAGGACTACTCCAACGCGCGCAAAGAAGAGTTGGTGATCCAGGCCGAGCATTACCGCAACGAACAGGATTCGCTGCAAAACGATCAGCGCGGCGGCACTCAGGAGCTGATGCGCCTGGAACGTGAAATCAGCGGTATCCAGCGCTGGATCGGCGAACTGTCGGTCCTCAAGAATCGCTTTGCACTGGTCGATGACGTCAAGGTGCTGGAGCAGCAATTGCTGGCCGCCAAGGACGCTCACGATGAGCTGGCCGGTGCGCTGGCCCAGTCCCGGCAGTTCAGCGCCGAGGATCTGGACGAGCGTCTGCGCGATCTGGAAAAACGCCTGAAGTCGGTCAAACAACAACTCGATCACGCAGACAACAACAGCTACGCCCGCCTGCGCGAAGAGTTCTCACAGCCGGATGTCGAGCGTCTGATGCGCCTGTTCAACAGTGCGTTGTTCAGCTTGCCGCTCGGCGAGCAAGGCATTGCGCTGGATGACGGCGATGCGTGGGTCAAGTCGCTGGAGCTGATCCTCGACGGCTTCAAAGGCGAGCGCTTTGAAGTCCCGGGTTTGACGATCAATTTGTCCCACATCGAACCACCAGCGCTGCAAGCCCTGGCCGACCGCGCGGCATTGCGTGATCAGAAAGAGCGTCTGGAAAAAGAACTCAAACAACTGAAAACCCAGCAGGCCGTCGCCTCCGATCGCGCCGCGAGCAAAACGCAGACCGAGGCTTTGTATCAGCAGGTATTGGACGCGCAAAAGGCGCTGGAAGACTTCCGTCGCAGCCAGACCCTGAGCGCGGAAGAGCCGGAAAAACTCGAACAACTGGCGCAAATGGAAGCTGCGCAAGACGAGCTCAAACGCTCCAGCGATGCCTTCACCGAACGCGTCCAACAACTGTCGGCCAAGCTACAACTGGTCGGTCGGCAGATTGGTGACATGGAAGCCAAGCAACGCACGCTGGATGATGCATTGCGTCGTCGCCAGTTGCTGCCTGCAGATATGCCGTTCGGCACGCCGTTCATGGAGCCAGTGGATGACTCACTGGAGAACTTGCTGCCATTGCTCAACGATTATCAGGACAGTTGGCAGGGCTTGCAGCGCAGTGATGGTCAGATCGAAGCGCTGTACGCTCAGGTTCGCCTCAAGGGCGTGGCCAAGTTCGACAGTGAAGATGACATGGAGCGGCGCTTGCACTTGCTGATCAACGCTTACGCGCATCGCCAGGACGAAGCATTGACCTTGGGCAAGGCGCGGCGTGCGGCGGTGACCGACATCGCCCGCACCCTGCGCAATATCCGCAGCGATTACGACAGCCTCGAACATCAACTGGCGCTGTTCAACCGCGAGATCAACAAACGGCAGGTGTCCAACCTGGCAAGCTTCCGCATCGTTCTGGCACCGAACAAAGAAGCGCTCAAGCACATTGACCAGATCATCCACAGTGCTGGCCAGTACGAAGAAGGCGAGACATTGTCGGTGTTCGACCTGAGCCAGAGTGCCGATCAGGACAACAAGAACGAAGAAGCCAAGGAGTATCTAGCGCGGCTGGTGGCAGCGAACCATAACCAGCTTGGCTTGAAGGATCTGTTCGAACTGGCGTTCGAGATCACCAAGGTCAACGGCCAACCGGTGATCCATACCGACATCGATGGCGCGGCGTCCAACGGCACCACCATGACCATCAAAGCGCTGACCAATATGTATTTATTGCTGCACCTGATGGATCGCGACCAGGCTGGGCGCATCCGTCTGCCTTACTACCTGGACGAAGCGGCCGACATCGACGAGAAAAACCAGGCTGCCTTGCTGGAAACCAGCTTGCAGCTGGGCTTTGTGCCGATCCTGGCCAGCGTCAAGCCGCAGGTCTCCGCGCACGTGGCCATCGACCTGGAGGGCGGCAGCGGACCCAACGGTATCTACATCGACGAGGCCGACTGGAAATACATCCGTCGCCATGATGAGGTGAAAGCGGTGGAGCCTGATCCTGAATCCGAGGTCGAGCTGGCCTGACCACTAGCAAACGCGCAATAAAAAAGGGCCGCACAGTGATGCGGCCCTTTTTTATCGTTTATTTCCCGAGGGAAATCTTCGGTGCCCACTGCAGCCATTCATCCTCGGCCTTGTCGAACAACGGGAAGGTTTGTTCAGGTCGCGCCTGATTGCCCATGCGCTCCCCATCCGGCGTCGCGAACGCGATGCCGCCGTCGATCAACGTCTCCAGCGATTCGGTACGGATGGTCGCGCCTTTGAGCAAGCCGAAGTCGACGCCAAAACCACTGCTGTTCCAGAAACGGCTGCCACCCCGAACCAGCGACGCATAGCGCGGCTCGATCAAGATGTGGATCAGCACGCGATCCGCCGTCTCGCCCAATTCATAGCTCATCACCTTGCCCACGGTCACTTCACGGTAAGTAACCGGCACACCCGGCTTGAGTGAGCCACGACGCGACGCGCTCAGGACCAGACTCAGACCCTCATCACGCGCTGCGGCATTCGGCGGTTCTTTCAACGCGACAAAGCTTTTCTGCGGAGTCGTGCTTTTAGCGGCCGGCAGTACTTCCAGGTATTGGCCGGTGACCAGGGTTTCAAGGTTCGATGTCTTGATCAGCCCAAGCTCCGGCTTGACCACCCAGAACTCAGAGCCGGCACGGGCAATTTTGTCAGGCGCTTCGGTGATCCGCGCCGTCAGCATCACGGCCTGTAAATCATTGGTCAGATCGACGTCTTCAATCTTGCCGACATCCAGACCTTTGAAGCGAATCGGCGTACCCGGGCGCAAGCCGTCTGCGCGGTCGACTTTAATCGTAATTTCGGTCCCTCGCTGTGTAGCCTCGTCATGATTGGCAAACAGCCGGAAGCGAGGGATGCGTTTCATCAACGGGACTTTCGGCTGTGGCGTCTCAAAGGAGATACCACCTGCCATCAGGCTCTGCAGTGATTCGCTTTTGACCTGAATACCCGACAAGCCTCCGGTCAGCGTGATACCGCTGGCATTCCAGAAGCGCGTAGAACCATTGACCAGGTTTTCGTATTCCTTCTCGATGTGCACGCCAAGCACGACCTGCTTTTGATCGCGGGAGAACTGGTAGCTCTGGATTGAACCGACCTTCACCTGCTTGTAAAGCACGGGGCTGCCGACATCCAGCGAACCAAGCGTATCGCTGAACAGCACCATATGCAGACCCGGGGAACGCAGATCCAGTGGGGGCGCCTTGGCTCTGGCCACGAAGTCACGTCTTGGCGTCGCACCTTTGTCACCGGGGCGAACAGCGATGTAGTTCCCTTTGACCAATGCCTCCAGCCCCGTAATGCCCGCGAGAGAAATCGACGGTTTGACGACCCAGAACTGGGTGCCCTCCACGAGATAATCTTCAGCCAACGGGTCGAGGGCCAATTCGACTGTAGCGCTGGAAAGATCGGGGTCAACCTTGAGGGTCTTCATGTTGCCGACCTGAATGCCTTTGTACATCACGGGTGTGCGACCGGCCTGCAAACCTTCGAAATCGCTGAGTTTGACCACGACCCGAATCCCGGCTTGAGCCGCATCGAAGTTTTCATAAAGACGGAACGGCAGGCTGGGGTTGGTGGGCGGGCTGTCCTTGCGATACTCGGGTGTCGCAAAGGCAATGCCGCCGGCAACGATACTGGCCAGCGACTCACTGCGCACCTTCACCCCAGACAGGTTGGCGTCAATGCTGATGCCGCTGGCGTTCCAGAAGCGTGTGTGTTTGCGCACCAGGCTAGCGTAAGTCGGCTCGATGTAAATTTTGATCTCGACCTTACTTTGGTCCTCAGACAGGACATAACTTTTCACCTGCCCGACCTGAATCTGCTTATAGAACACTGGACTGCCCCGATTCAGCGACCCCAGACGGTCTGCCTTGAGGGTCAAGTGCAGGCCGGGCAATCGGTCCGATAACGGCGGCGCCTCGGACAGCGCCTTGAATTTGCGTGTCGGCTCCCCCTCGCCGGGGCTCGCGGCGATATAGTTACCCGACACCAGGGTTTCCAGACCAGTGATCCCGGCCAACGTCACGCTCGGCTTGACCAGCCAGAAGCGAGTATTGGTGCGCAGGGAGGGTTCGACGTCCTTGTTCATTTCGATGGTTGCAATAACGCCTCTGGTATTGCCCTCATCATCCAGCGTCAAGGCTTTTACCTTGCCGATCGACATACCCTTGTAGACCACTTCGGTCTTGTTGGCCTGAATGCCTTCGCCGCTGTCAAAGCGCACCTGGATCTCGATACCCGCCTCGCTATACGCTCGCCAGCCGAGCCATCCGCCGATGATTAAAGCAATCAGGGGCAATACCCAGATGGCGGACCAATTAGACGCCGGGCGGGTTTTAGCGGTAGGCAAATCACTCATTGTCGTCGTCCGACTCCGTGTTATCCCAAATAAGTCGGGGATCAAAAGTTACCGCGGCGAGCATCGTCAAAATCACCACACTGGCAAAAGCGACCGCGCCAAAATTGGCCTCGATACTGGCGAGCCGGCCAAAATTCACAACGGCCACCAGAATGGCAATCACGAATATGTCCAGCATCGACCAGCGCCCGATGAATTCAATAAAGCGATACATGACCATGCGCTGTCTCGCAGACAAGGGTTGGCGTCGCTGCACCGAGAACAGCAGCAGACTCAGGCCGATCAACTTGAACGTGGGGACCAGGATGCTGGCCACGAACACTACGCCAGCAATGGGGTACATCCCATGCTGCATCAGTTGAATGACGCCGGACATGATGGTTGAGGGATCCCCCTTCCCTAATGTTCTGACCGTCATGATCGGCAACACATTGGCAGGAATGTACAGAATGGCAGCGGTGATCAGCAGCGCCCAGGTGCGCTTCATGCTGTTGGGGCGACGGGGATGAATTTGCGCGCCACAGCGAATGCAGGTCGGGTTGTCACTGTCCGGATCAACCTTATTGAGTTCATGGCATTCAGCGCAAATCAGAATGCCTGCATCAATCGCCCGCATATGCATCCTCCCCTGATAGCGCTTGCCAAATCTGGTGAGGCGACATGACTACTTCCAGCCAGACCTGAATCAATAGCATGCCGATAAAACACAGCAGCCCCAATCCCAGGCTCAATTCAGCCAGATCCGCGAGTTTGACCAGCGCGACCAGCACCCCCATGAGGTACACCTCAAGCATGCCCCAGTCACGCAGGTGATGGTAAATGCGGTACAGCAACAAACCAAAACTGCGGCCGACGTTCAAGCGAATGCTTAGTAGCACAATCAGCTGACACAGCAGTTTGAGAAGCGGGATGCCCATGCTGCATAGAAACACCACCACGGAGACGCCTTGCATACCGGTGTCGAACAATCCCAGTACGCCCGTCCAGACCGTGTCTTGAGAAGACTGACCCAACATATTGAGATGCATGATGGGCAAAAAATTCGCGGGCACGTACAGCAACAATGCAGCGATCACTAATGCCAGACTGCGTTGGACGACATTATGTCGATAGGCATAGAGCTCGTAGCCGCAACGTACGCACTGTGCCTTTTCGCCACGGGACAATACGGGCTTACGCATGAGAAGGTCGCATTCATGACATGCCACCAACTCATCCAGCGGCACTTGGGACAGGCCACTGGAGTCGACTTGATCGGGCATAGAGTGAGGAGCTCAGGTCGAAAAGATAGCTGGCTATTCTAATGGTCTGGACATGGAATAGCCGCCCAAATTTGGCACTGCGTGTGGCGGCAAGCCCCTTCGCAGGCAAGCCTGCTCCCACAGATGACCGGGTGCTCTGGAGGAATTTATCGCGCGCAAAAACAAAACCCCTGTCTGCGTAAGCAGACAGGGGTTTCGGAATTTAATCTTGACGATGACCTACTCTCACATGGGGAAACCCCACACTACCATCGGCGATGCATCGTTTCACTGCTGAGTTCGGGATGGGATCAGGTGGTTCCAATGCTCTATGGTCGTCAAGAAATTCGGTAGCCAGCGCGTGGGCCCTTGCGGGTTCACGCGCCAGCGAATGGGGATGTGATAGATTTGTGGGTGTTGCCAATTTTCGACGTGTGTCGTCTTCACACACCGCAATCTGGCCCTTCTTTCGAAGCAAGCAGATTGCTTGGGTGTTATATGGTCAAGCCTCACGGGCAATTAGTATTGGTTAGCTCAACGCCTCACAGCGCTTACACACCCAACCTATCAACGTCGTAGTCTTCGACGGCCCTTCAGGGGACTCAAGGTCCCAGTGAGATCTCATCTTGAGGCTAGTTTCCCGCTTAGATGCTTTCAGCGGTTATCTATTCCGAACATAGCTACCCGGCAATGCCACTGGCGTGACAACCGGAACACCAGAGGTTCGTCCACTCCGGTCCTCTCGTACTAGGAGCAGCCCCTCTCAAATCTCAAACGTCCACGGCAGATAGGGACCGAACTGTCTCACGACGTTCTAAACCCAGCTCGCGTACCACTTTAAATGGCGAACAGCCATACCCTTGGGACCGGCTTCAGCCCCAGGATGTGATGAGCCGACATCGAGGTGCCAAACACCGCCGTCGATATGAACTCTTGGGCGGTATCAGCCTGTTATCCCCGGAGTACCTTTTATCCGTTGAGCGATGGCCCTTCCATACAGAACCACCGGATCACTAAGACCTACTTTCGTACCTGCTCGACGTGTCTGTCTCGCAGTCAAGCGCGCTTTTGCCTTTATACTCTACGACCGATTTCCGACCGGTCTGAGCGCACCTTCGTACTCCTCCGTTACTCTTTAGGAGGAGACCGCCCCAGTCAAACTACCCACCATACACTGTCCTCGATCCGGATAACGGACCTGAGTTAGAACCTCAAAGTTGCCAGGGTGGTATTTCAAGGTTGGCTCCACGCAGACTGGCGTCCACGCTTCAAAGCCTCCCACCTATCCTACACAAGCAAATTCAAAGTCCAGTGCAAAGCTATAGTAAAGGTTCACGGGGTCTTTCCGTCTAGCCGCGGATACACTGCATCTTCACAGCGATTTCAATTTCACTGAGTCTCGGGTGGAGACAGCGCCGCCATCGTTACGCCATTCGTGCAGGTCGGAACTTACCCGACAAGGAATTTCGCTACCTTAGGACCGTTATAGTTACGGCCGCCGTTTACCGGGGCTTCGATCAAGAGCTTCGCGTTAGCTAACCCCATCAATTAACCTTCCGGCACCGGGCAGGCGTCACACCCTATACGTCCACTTTCGTGTTTGCAGAGTGCTGTGTTTTTAATAAACAGTCGCAGCGGCCTGGTATCTTCGACCGGCGTGGGCTTACGCAGTAAATGCTTCACCCTCACCGGCGCACCTTCTCCCGAAGTTACGGTGCCATTTTGCCTAGTTCCTTCACCCGAGTTCTCTCAAGCGCCTTGGTATTCTCTACCCAACCACCTGTGTCGGTTTGGGGTACGGTTCCTGGTTACCTGAAGCTTAGAAGCTTTTCTTGGAAGCATGGCATCAACCACTTCGTGTCCCAAAGGACACTCGTCATCAGCTCTCGGCCTTAAGATCCCGGATTTACCTAAGATCTCAGCCTACCACCTTAAACTTGGACAACCAACGCCAAGCTGGCCTAGCCTTCTCCGTCCCTCCATCGCAATAACCAGAAGTACAGGAATATTAACCTGTTTTCCATCGACTACGCTTTTCAGCCTCGCCTTAGGGACCGACTAACCCTGCGTCGATTAACGTTGCGCAGGAAACCTTGGTCTTTCGGCGTGGGTGTTTTTCACACCCATTGTCGTTACTCATGTCAGCATTCGCACTTCTGATACCTCCAGCAAGCTTCTCAACTCACCTTCACAGGCTTACAGAACGCTCCTCTACCGCATCACCTAAGTGATACCCGTAGCTTCGGTGCATGGTTTGAGCCCCGTTACATCTTCCGCGCAGGCCGACTCGACTAGTGAGCTATTACGCTTTCTTTAAAGGGTGGCTGCTTCTAAGCCAACCTCCTAGCTGTCTAAGCCTTCCCACATCGTTTCCCACTTAACCATGACTTTGGGACCTTAGCTGACGGTCTGGGTTGTTTCCCTTTTCACGACGGACGTTAGCACCCGCCGTGTGTCTCCCATGCTCGGCACTTGTAGGTATTCGGAGTTTGCATCGGTTTGGTAAATCGGGATGATCCCCTAGCCGAAACAGTGCTCTACCCCCTACAGTGATACATGAGGCGCTACCTAAATAGCTTTCGAGGAGAACCAGCTATCTCCGAGCTTGATTAGCCTTTCACTCCGATCCACAGGTCATCCGCTAACTTTTCAACGGTAGTCGGTTCGGTCCTCCAGTTAGTGTTACCCAACCTTCAACCTGCCCATGGATAGATCGCCCGGTTTCGGGTCTATTCCCAGCGACTAGACGCCCTATTAAGACTCGCTTTCGCTACGCCTCCCCTATTCGGTTAAGCTCGCCACTGAAAATAAGTCGCTGACCCATTATACAAAAGGTACGCAGTCACCCAACAAAGTGGGCTCCCACTGCTTGTACGCATACGGTTTCAGGATCTATTTCACTCCCCTCTCCGGGGTTCTTTTCGCCTTTCCCTCACGGTACTAGTTCACTATCGGTCAGTCAGTAGTATTTAGCCTTGGAGGATGGTCCCCCCATATTCAGACAAGGTTTCTCGTGCCCCGTCCTACTCGATTTCATGGCAAAGAGATTTTCGCGTACAGGGCTATCACCCACTATGGCCGCCCTTTCCAGAGCGTTCCGCTAATCTCAATGCCACTTAAGGGCTGGTCCCCGTTCGCTCGCCACTACTAAGGGAATCTCGGTTGATTTCTTTTCCTCAGGGTACTTAGATGTTTCAGTTCCCCTGGTTCGCTCCATACACCTAT
>NZ_CM155281.1:4600000-4800000 GCF_056680425.1 Pseudomonas sp. ASL3
GCGGGAGGCGAATTCTACAGCGTTTCAAACCACTGTCAACCACCTTTTTCACCGCTTCCGATCTACTTGATCGAAGCTCTTCCTCGCCCTTTACTTCGACTAACTCTTTGATTACCAAGGAGTTTTCCGCTTCATCTGCTCCGGAAGTGGGGCGAATTATAGGCGCAACGAAACTTACGTCAAGGGTTAATTCAGGCTTTTGTTACAGAAAGTACTTTTTGAGCCTTTAGACGTGGAATCCGCCGCGCAATGGCCGGGATTCGCAGGGTTAATAGCACCGCCCCGATCGCCGCATAGAGAGACCACTCTTTAAGGTCAGCCCGAACGATCCAAAGCATGTGCAACAATCCCAGCCCAAGAATCACGTAAACCAGACGGTGAAGCTTCTTCCAGCGCGCACCCAATCGACGCTGACTGTAGCGATTCGAGGTAACAGCCAACGACAACAGACAAAGAAATGCCAGACTGCCAACGATGATATAGGGCCGCTTGACCAGCTCTACACCCAATTGGGACCAATCCAATCCCAGGATGAACACCGCATAAGCGCCCACGTGCAGGACTACATAAGCAAAACACCACAACCCCAGCTGCCGACGGACCGCAATCCAGCCCGGCCATCCGCTCAACTTCTGCAAAGGGGTCATCGCCAAGGTGATCAGAAGCAGAATCAAGGTAGCGAGCCCGAGACGATCGACAAGGACCTTGCCGGGATCAGGCCCCAAGGCAAAAATCCAGGCCTGATACAACCACAAGATGGGCGCAACGCACGCCGCGAGAAACACGCCAACGCGCCAGAATGGATAACGCATCAGTAGTTCTTCCGCAGGTCCAGACCGGTATATAAGGAGGCAACCTCCTCCCCGTACCCATTGAACATCTCCGTCTGCCGAATGTGCGGACTGAACAGCCCACTGGGCAGACGACGCTCATGCGCTTGTGTCCAGCGCGGATGATCCACAGTGGGGTTCACGTTGGCGTAAAAACCGTACTCGCTCACCGCAATACTCTGCCAGGTGGTTTTCGGCTGTTCGCTGACCAGACTGATCCGCACAATGGACTTCACGCTTTTAAAGCCGTACTTCCACGGCACCACCAGGCGCAACGGTGCGCCGTTCTGATTGGCCAACTCCCGCCCGTACATCCCCACCGCGAGAATCGCCAAGGGATTCATCGCCTCATCCAGACGCAGCCCCTCTACATAAGGCCAATCGATCAGAGCAAAACTGGAACGCTGACCCGGCATCGACTTGGGGTCCTGAAGCGTTTCAAAGCGGATGTATTTTGCCTTGGCCGTCGGCTCCACTTGTTTAAGCAACGCCGAAATAGGAAAGCCCATCCAGGGGATGACCATCGACCAGGCTTCGACACAGCGCAGTCGATAGATCCGCTCTTCCAGTTGATAGGGCTTCATGAAGTCTTCGAGTGCATAACGCCCCGGCTTTCCAACCTCACCATCGATCACCACACTCCACGGCTCGGTTTTAAAAGCGCCTGCATTTTGCGCAGGATCACCCTTGTCGGTCCCGAACTCATAAAAGTTGTTGTAGTGGGTCGCATCCTTGAACGGTGTGATCGCTTCACCCTTGACGATGACCGCCTGCCATTTCGTATCGGGCAGTTTTTCTGTGAACCAGGCAGGTGCCGCACCGTGTTCAACATCAGTATAAGGCGAAGGATCAGCGGCACTGGCCCAGCGCGGCAGAGCGCTGACGGCCAGACTGGCAAGAGAGCTGCCGAGCAGTGCACGACGGGAGAGATAAAAGGACTCAGGCGTGACATCCGACTCTTTGCAGCCGGATGCCGAAGGCAGCTTGATTAACATGAAGACTCCGCAGCTATGGGGACTAGTGCACCAATAGACTGCGCAGTATGGGGGAAATTACATCACTCGGCCGATTTGTGACGACGCAGCAGCAACAGGTATTGCACCGGCCCGGAAGCCGCATATGCGAGGAAAATCAGCAGCAAAATACGCGGCGGATCACTGAAGACGACCGCGAATACCAACACAACAGCAAGGATGGCAACAAAGGGCACGCGCCCCTTGAGATCCAGCTCCTTGAAGCTGTTGTACTTGATATTGCTGACCATCAGCATGCCTGCGGCCGCAACCAGCAAGGCGACCAGGAACGACATTTTCGAACCCTGGATGCCGTAGTCACTGAAAGCCCAGACGGTTCCTGCCACAACGCCCGCCGCAGCCGGACTGGCCAGACCAATGAAGTAGCGTTTGTCGGCCGTGCCTACCTGAGTATTGAAGCGGGCGAGACGCAGTGCCGCGCCTGCAACATAGATGAAGGCAACCATCCAGCCGACCTTACCCATATCACCCAATGCCCAGCCGAACGCCAATAAGGCCGGCGCGACGCCAAAAGCGACCATGTCGGACAGCGAATCGTACTCGGCACCGAAAGCGCTCTGAGTGTTGGTCATGCGTGCGACGCGACCATCAAGACCGTCAAGCACCATGGCGACGAAAATAGCGATCGCAGCGAAAGCAAAATACTTGCTCGCCCCCACCGGGTCTCCCGCACTCAACGCACTCTGAGCACTCATCGAGCTGATGATCGAGTAAAAGCCAGCAAAGAGATTCGCGGTGGTGAACAGATTAGGCAGCAGGTAGATACCGCGATGCCGGACTTTGCGTCCCTCGGCATCATGCCCTTCTTCAATATGCTCATCGATCGGTAGCAGGCTTTCGGCGTCAGAGGCCTGGTTTGGCTCTTCGGGACGTTCGCTCATGGACAATACCTTGCAACGGGGTGGAGAGTTTCGACAGATGTTTGCAACGAGGGTTCGTTATCAAACGATGCAGCTTTATACCAGAAGCGTGCTGCCATAACGAAAAAACGCGGCCGAAGCCGCGTTTTCCTACAACAAAAACCTTAGAAGCTGAAATCAGTTCTTGGTTTTGTCGACGATCTTGTTCGCTGCAATCCAAGGCATCATGGAACGCAGTTTTTCACCGATGATTTCGATGCCGTGGTTAGCGTTGTTACGACGCTTGGCAGTCATCGAAGGATAGCCAGTAGCACCTTCGCTGATGAACATCTTGGCGTACTCACCGTCCTGAATGCGTTTCAGGGCATTGCGCATGGCCTGACGCGATTCGGCGTTGATGACTTCCGGGCCAGTCACGTATTCGCCGTATTCAGCATTGTTGGAGATCGAGTAGTTCATGTTGGCGATACCGCCTTCGTACATGAGGTCAACGATCAACTTCAATTCGTGCAAGCACTCGAAGTAAGCCATTTCTGGCGCGTAGCCTGCTTCAACCAGGGTTTCGAAGCCAGCTTTGACCAGTTCAACGGTACCGCCGCACAGTACGGCTTGTTCGCCAAACAGGTCGGTTTCGGTTTCGTCTTTGAACGTGGTTTCGATGATACCGGTACGGCCGCCGCCAACGCCCGAAGCGTAGGACAGCGCAACGTTTTTGGCGTTGCCGGATGCATCCTGATAGATAGCGATCAGATCAGGGATACCAGCGCCTTTGACGAACTCGGAGCGCACAGTGTGGCCCGGTGCTTTTGGCGCGATCATGATCACGTCGAGGTCAGCGCGAGGTACAACCTGGTTGTAGTGGATCGCAAAGCCGTGGGAGAAGGCCAGGGTTGCGCCCTGCTTCAGGTTAGGCTCGACTTCGTTCTTGTACAGCTGGGACTGGAATTCATCCGGAGTCAGGATCATGACCAGGTCAGCAGCGGCCACAGCGGAAGCAACGTCAGTTACTTTCAAGCCATGAGCTTCAGCCTTGGCGACAGTAGCCGAACCCTTGCGCAGACCAACAGTGACATCTACGCCGGAGTCTTTCAGGTTGCACGCTTGAGCGTGACCTTGAGAACCGTAACCGATGATGGCCACTTTCTTGCCTTGGATGATCGAAAGGTCGCAGTCTTTATCGTAATAAACTTTCATGAAATTCCCCTGTTATCTTGGCCGTTCAGGCCATTGTCAAAATGAGTTAGATGCTCAGCACTTTGTCGCCACGGGCAATACCCGTCACGCCACTGCGTACTGTTTCCAGGATGGCAGAAGTGCCAATGGCCTGAATGAAGCTGTCCAGTTTGTCGCTTGTCCCTGCCAGTTGCACGGTAAAGACGCTACTGGTTACGTCAACGATCTGCCCACGGAAAATATCCGTGGTGCGCTTGATCTCGGCGCGCTGGGCACCCGTGGCCTTGACCTTGACCAGCATCAGTTCGCGTTCGATGTGTGCGCTTTCGGACAAATCGACCAGTTTGACCACCTCAATCAGTTTATTGAGGTTTTTGGTGATCTGCTCGATGACTTCGTCGTGTCCGACCGTGGTCAGCGTCAGACGCGACAAGGTCGGGTCTTCGGTCGGCGCCACCGTCAGGCTTTCGATGTTGTAGTTACGTTGCGAGAACAGACCTACAACCCGCGACAATGCACCCGGTTCGTTTTCCAGCAGTAGGGAAATGATGTGCCGCATGTTAGGTCCGCTCCGTCTTGCTCAGCCACATATCGCGCATGGCGCCGTCTTTGATCTGCATGGGATAGACGTGCTCGCTGGCGTCGACCTTGATGTCGATGAACACCAGGCGATCCTTCATGGCGAACGCTTGCTCCATCATCGGCTTCAAATCTTTCAGATCGGTGATGCGCATACCGACGTGACCGTAGGCTTCAGCCAGTTTGACGAAGTCCGGCAACGATTCCATGTAGGAATGCGAGTGACGCGCACCGTAGCTCATGTCCTGCCACTGACGAACCATGCCGAGCACGCCATTGTTGAGCAGGATGATCTTCACCGGCAGATCATGCTGCAGGCAGGTCGACAGCTCCTGAATGTTCATCTGGATGCTGCCTTCACCGGTCACACAAGCGACGTCCGCATCCGGGAAGCTGAGCTTGACGCCCATGGCTGCCGGGAAACCGAAGCCCATCGTGCCCAGACCACCGGAGTTGATCCAGCGATTCGGCTTGTTGAAGCGGTAGTACTGCGCCGCGAACATCTGGTGCTGACCCACGTCGGAGGTGACGAACGCGTCGCCATGAGTGACTTCGCTGAGCGTCTCGATCACGGTCTGCGGTTTGATGATGCTGCCGTCACCCTTATTGTAAGGGAACATGTCGCGACCACCGCGCCATTCTTCGACCTGCTTCCACCAACTGGCGACCGATTCCTTGTTAGGGGTTTCGCCGATGTCCTTGAGGGTGGCGACCATCTCGGTCAACACGCTTTCCACCGGACCTACGATTGGTACGTCGGCCTTGATGGTTTTGGAGATCGAAGCCGGGTCGATATCGATGTGGATAATCTTGGCGGTCGGGCAGAACTTCGCCGGGCCGTTGATCACACGGTCATCGAAACGCGCCCCGACTGCCAGGATCACGTCGGCATGGTGCATGGCCAGGTTGGCGGTGTAGCTACCGTGCATACCGAGCATGCCGAGGAACTGGCGATCGGTGCCCGGATAAGCGCCAAGGCCCATCAAGGTATTGGTGACCGGCACGTTCAGCAGTTGCGCCAGCTCGGTCAACGGTGCGGAGCCGTTACCCAGAATGACGCCGCCACCGGCATAAATGATCGGCCGCTTGGCCGCCAACAGCATTTCCACGGCTTTGCGGATCTGGCCCGAGTGACCACGAACCGCCGGGCTGTAGGAACGCAGCTTGGCTTTTTTCGGAAAGACGTATTCGAACTTCTCGGCCGGGTTGGTCATATCTTTCGGGATATCGACCACGACCGGACCAGGCCGGCCGGACTGCGCCAGATAGAAGGCTTTTTTCAGCACTTCAGGGATTTCCGACGCGTGCTTGATCATGAAGCTGTGCTTCACGATCGGCCGGGAGATACCGATCATGTCGGTTTCCTGGAATGCATCGGTACCGACCATATTGCTTGGCACCTGAGCGGTCAGGATCACCATCGGGATCGAGTCCATGTACGCCGTGGCGATACCGGTAATGACGTTGGTCGCGCCAGGACCGGAGGTCACCAGTACGACGCCAGCCTTGCCGGTCGCCCGCGCATAGCCGTCGGCCATATGCGTGGCAGCCTGCTCATGACGAACAAGAATATGTTGAACAGCCGGCTCTTTGAACAGCGCATCGTAGATATGCAATGCGGCACCACCCGGGTACCCATAGATATACTTGACGCCTTCGTCACGCAAAAAGCGGACGATCATTTCCCCGCCAGATAAAAGCTCCACGTTGTCCACCTCTAAAACGCCAGAATACCGCCCACCAAAGGGACGGGTCTTAATAGGTTTACTGCTAGCAGAGCATGAGCGACGGTGGTCGCCGAC
Organism: Pseudomonas sp. ASL3; assembly: GCF_056680425.1. NCBI lineage: Bacteria > Pseudomonadati > Pseudomonadota > Gammaproteobacteria > Pseudomonadales > Pseudomonadaceae > Pseudomonas > Pseudomonas sp. ASL3. Next base: position 4,606,279 of record NZ_CM155281.1, read on the forward strand.
TACGTCAGCACTGACTGAGCAAGTATTGGGAGGTCCCCAAAGTGTTGCGGGGCTTTCCCACCCAGCGCGAGGTAACGCGTTGCGGGTGTTACAGGTCGACGCGGATGTGCGCCTCATGATCTACCGAGATGGCCTGCTTCTGGCAGTCCGTCTACAGCGAACTTTGGATTGTTGTGATTCGACCTCGCTAAGTCAAGTCATCCGTGCGCTTTCTTCTGACTAACTGCATGAAAAATCACTGGATGACGGCTCCAGCGACACACTTATGGTAGGTTGCCGGGTGCACAGCCATTAAAGGAAGCACCATGCGTTGCAGGATTTTAGCGGCCGCTCTGCTGCTCTCATTGAGCCCCGCCAGCCAGGCCGGCCAGATCTACAAATGGGTCGACGCCCAAGGTCAGACTCATTTTGATGCGCAGCCGCCCACAGGCCAGTCAGCGCAACAGATAAGTGTCCAGCAGGCGCCACCATCGCCACCATCGCCCGCGATATCTCCGCCGAAAGGTAACGCACAAGGCAACCAGAAGGCGATAAACGCCAAAGTCAAAATACTGATTGCGGATCAAGAGGCCAAACGCGCGAAATATTGCGAAGACGTGAGGACCAATCTCGCCCAGTATCAGAACAATCCGCGCATACACGAGGAAGTGAAGGGGGAAGTGAGGCGCTTGACCGAGGAGGAGCGCCAAGCGCGCATTGCCGAAACCGAAAAAACCATTAAGGACAACTGCCAATAGAGACGCCGGGCGCCAGCGTCTCTTAAGTGGCCTCGGTAATCAATCGGTCGAACTGAGCCAGCAGTTGCTGAAGAAAACGGGCCTCATGCTGGCGGCTCGCGTAGACCATCTCGGCCATTTCCAGAATGCCTGATGCATTGGGCAGTGGCAGATTCTGCTCGAGGATGACTTTCATCCGCGGCAGAAAAACCCACTGTAACCACTGATCGAACGCCAGCGTATCAACACAAAACGGCTCACGACTGGCCAAGTCCTGCGCGCTGGGTGGCGACTCACTCCACCAACCCTGCACACGCAATTCACGCTCGATCAGCAGCAGTTGCTCAGCCACTTGAGGAAAGCGTTTATCCATCAGGAGCTGGCCCCGGCTCTTTGCCGCGCCAGTGCCGCGCCTGCCGCATCGCCCTGTTTTTCACGCGATTGGGCGATCAAACCCCACAGGCTGGTCTGCAGACTTGGCCGACCATTGGCGTAAGTCAGAGCACGACGAGCGAGTTGTTCGGCTTGTGCCGCATCGCCCTGAGCCAGACGCACTTGCGCCAGACGATAAAGCACTTGTGGCTCACGCGGCGCCACGCGCTGGGCGCGCTCCAGGCTCGACGACGCACCATTGAGGTCGCCGCTGGACTGCTGCTGCTGAGCGGTCGTAAGCAATGACAGGACCGGACCATCGAGCTCTTCGTCCGCAGACAAGCCGCCGCCACTTGGAATACCACTCGGCATTACCGGCGCTGGAGCGTTGTAACTGTCAGTATTCATCGGCGCAGAGTTCATGGGAGCGCTATTCATCGGTACAGAATTGATCGGCGCCGTGTTGATCGGCGACGTATCGATCGGACTGGTATTGAATTGAGGTGCCCCAGTCGGCGCCGGGTAACTCTGAATCGGAGCCGAGCTGCCGCCTCCAGGCACCATCACCGTCACGCCGGAATCTTGCGGAACGACCTGCGGTTGCTGAGCAGTGTTCGGCCGATAAGCATTTTTAGATTTGCTCTGGAGACGCTCACTGTTAGAAACCTTGCTACCGGAATCCTCCACCGGAATTGAGCCACGCTGCACGCTGGCACAACCATTAAGCAAAGCCAGAGCCGTTAAAGCAGGAATCCACCACTTATTCACTTCACATCCTCTTTGCTTAGTTCAACCAGCCCTTGACCCAATCCATCACAGAATCAGCCGGTGCCGGGGTACCGCCACATGCTGTGCCGGGTGCCGGTTCGCTGCCGCGAATATACGGCATCTGGACCGCGTTCGGGCAGGTCGAATCGGAACCTTGACCAGTACTGGCATTGATCCAGACCTGAACCACATTGTCCGGCATCGGCGTATCCAACGGAAGTGGGTCGGCCTTGCGCATGAAGCTGGTCCATATCTGCAACGCGCCGGTGGCACCGGTGAACGGTGTCTTGCCGTTATCGTCGCGGCCTACCCAGACAACAGCCAGCAAATCCTGACTGAAACCCGCGAACCAGCTGTCACGCGAATCGTTACTGGTGCCGGTTTTACCCGCCAGATTCAGTGAACTCGGCAGTTGGCTATAAACCGACTTGCCAGTACCTTCGCGCATGACGCGCTGCATCGCATTTTGTACCAGGTAAATCGAGCCCGGATCGAAGCGCTGCTGAATCTGGAACGGATAACGCTTGAGCGGTTCGCCCTCGGCGGTCAGTACGCTGCGGATACCGCGCATCGGCGTATTGAAGCCACCATTGGCGATGGTTTGGTACATGGTCGCCACTTCCATCGGACTGAGTCCGCCCGCACCCAGCAACATCGACGGATACGCTGGCCATTCGCGGGTCACGCCCAACTTCGCCAGGGTCTTGAACACATTCGGCACACCCAGCTCAAGCCCCAGCTTCGCCGTGGATAAGTTGTAGGAATGCGCCAGCCCTTGGTACAGGAAAATGTTCCCGTGGGATTTGCGGTCGTAGTTCTGAGGTGTCCACACCTGACCATCGGCGCCTTTGACCGAGAACGGCTCATCGGCCACCCAACTGGTCAGGGTGTACTGCTTTGGACGCTCGAGGGCCGTGAGGTAGATGGCTGGCTTGACCAGAGATCCGATCGGACGTACGGCATCGATCGCCCGGTTGAACCCGGCATACCCGGCTTGGCGGCTACCGACCAAAGCCTGGACTTCGCCGGTTTCCGGGTTGGTCACGACCATCGCCGCTTCCACATCCTCGCCACCCTTGCGACCGGCCAGCTTCTTGAACGTCTCGCTGACCGCTGCTTCAGACTTCACCTGCAGGATTGGATCGAAACTGGTGAAGATGCGCAGCCCTTCTTCGGTCAAGTCTTCGTTACGGTAGTCTTCACGTAACTGACGCTTGACCAGATCAAGGAAGCCGGGGAACGAGCTGTCCGCCAGACTGCCGGTCTTGGTCACGCCCAGCGGCATCTTTTTGGCCGCAGCGACGACTTCCGGCGTCGCCACGCCTTGCTGTTCCAGAAGATCGAGCACCAGATTGCGGCGCTCCATTGCGCGTTCAGGGTTACGCCGCGGGTTGTAATAGGATGGCCCCTTGACCAGGCCAACCAGCAGCGCCACCTGATGCAACTTCAGTTCGGACAGCGGCTGACTGAAGAAATACTGGCTGGCGAGACCGAAACCATGCACCGCGCGTTGTCCGTCCTGGCCGAGGAAAACCTCGTTGAGGTACGCCTCGAGAATTTCCTGTTTGCTGTAGTGCACCTCCAGCAGCATTGCCATCATGGCCTCGGTCAGTTTACGACTAAGGCTGCGTTCGCTGGTCAGGTAGAAGTTCTTGACCAACTGCTGCGTCAGCGTACTGCCACCCTGGCGCATCTGTCCGGCAGACGCATTGACCCAGAACGCCCGAGCAATCGACTTGGGCGACACGCCGAAGTGGTGATAGAAGTCCCGGTCTTCGACCGTGACCAGCGTATCAAGCAAATAAGGCGGTGCCTGATCGAGCTTGATCAAGATGCGATCTTCGAGATTCGCCGGGTAAAGTCCGCCGATCAACAGGGGTTCAAGACGTGCGACCGACAATTTCGAACCATTGGTCGCCGACAATTCCGCCACATAATCGCCGGAAAAACGCACATGCACTTTCTGCGCAGGGTCTGTCCCTTCATAGAACTGGAAGCCGCGGGTATTGAGATCGACGCTGGTACCACTCACCGCTGCCGCACCGGGACCGTTGGCCACGCTTTCACGGCGATACCCCAAGGCATCGAGCTCCGTCAGGAAATCTACCTGAGAAAGTTTTTGTCCGACGAACAGCTCCAGCGGGCGCGCATAAACCTTGGCCGGAATCGTCCAGCGCTTGCCAGAAAACTTTTCCTGGACCACGGCATCGAGATAAACCGCAAAGCCAGCCAACACCACCAGGCCGACCAGTCCGAGCTTCAAAGCCCAGCCAAACCAGGTGCGAAGACCGCCAGAGGCGCGTTTTGGGGGAGTACGAGGAGTGCGGGTACGAGTCATGGCGGCGGATTATACGCACTTTATCGCTCATCGGCAGACACCCTTCTGGCGGTTTGCAGCACAGCCATCAGCCGCCATAATGGCCGCCTCGATTTTCAACCCCTTAAAGGATCGCCTGTGAGCCAATCCCTGATTGCCGCCCTGCAAAACCCGGCCCTCTATCCGCACCCGGTCGACAGTTTTCAGGTCATTGAGACGCATATCTCGTGGGTGCTGCTCACCGGCCCCTACGCCTACAAAATCAAGAAGCCGATGAATTTCGGTTTCCTCGATTTCACCACCCTGCCGGCACGCGAACACTTTTGTGGCGAAGAGCTGCGTTTGAACCAACGCCTGACTAACGATTTGTATCTCGACGTTTTGCCGATTACCGGTAGTGCCGAGGCGCCGCAATTGGGCGGCGATGGTGAAGTAATCGAGTACGCACTGAAGATGCGCCAATTCCCGCAAAGCCAGCTGCTCAGCACCTTGCAGGCCAATGGCGAATTGACCACGTCGCATATCGACGAGATGGCCAAACAGATTGCCGAGTTCCACATCAGCGCCCCACACGTTCCACTGGAACATGCACAAGGCACGCCTGACAGTGTGATGGCGCCGGTCCTGCAAAACTTCGAACAAATCCGCCCGCTGATCAGCGACAAGGCCGATTTGCAGCAATTGGAAGCCTTGCAAGCCTGGGCACAATCCAGCTTCGAACGGCTTAAAGGTCTGTTCGCCCAGCGCAAGGCAGATGGTTTCATTCGCGAATGCCACGGCGACATCCATTTGGGCAACGCCACACTGATCGACGGCAAGGTCGTGATTTTCGACTGCATCGAGTTCAACGAGCCCTTCCGGTTCACCGATGTCTATGCCGACATCGCGTTCCTCGCAATGGACCTGGAAGACCGTGGGCTGAAATCCTTGTCACGCCGCTTCATCAGCCAGTATCTGGAGCTGACCGGCGACTATCAGGGCCTGGAACTGCTGAATTTCTACAAAGCTTATCGCGCACTGGTTCGCGCCAAAGTTGCGCTGTTCAGCCTGCCAGCTGACGCCGATCCGGTGCAGCGTGCCAGCACCCTGCGTCAATATCGCAATTACGCCAATCTGGCGGAAAGCTACAGCGCCATCCCATCGCGTTTTCTGGTGATCACCCACGGCGTTTCAGCCGTGGGCAAAAGCCACGTAGCCATGCGTCTGGTGGAAGCGCTTGGCGCTATTCGTTTGCGCTCGGATGTCGAACGCAAACGCCTTTTCGGTGAGAACAGTGAGAACGGTGGCCTCTATAGCGCTGACGCCAGCGTCGCCACTTACACCCATCTGCATCAACTGGCCGACAGCGTATTGCGCGCAGGCTTCCCGGTGGTAATCGATGCGACCTATCTCAAGCGCGAACAGCGTGACGCCGCCGCAAAGGTTGCCGAAGCCTCTGGTGCGCCGTTCCTGATCCTCGACTGCAACGCTCCACACGCCGTGATCGCAGGCTGGTTGGCGCAACGTCAGGCGCAGAATATCGATCCGTCCGACGCAACCATGCAAGTGATCGAAGCGCAGCAAGCCAATCGTGAAGCGCTGGGCGCTGATGAGATTCTGCGCAGCAAACGCGTAGAGACCAATAACAGCGGCGATCTGGACAGTCTGGTGGCCAATATCCGTCAGCGTTTGCCGGGCCTGTAAGCGATTGTTTGAACCGTGAAGCAGTTAACGCTTCACGGTTCAAAAATAGTGGCACTATAATGGCGTCATGATTCCAACAGGAGGCGCCCAATGAGCCAGCCCAAGCAGCTCGACTCCCCGCTGTATGCTCTTCTGCACCACGAAAACATCACTGGCTTCAATCAAGAGAAACCCAAAACCGGCACCATCGATCTTATCGGCGGTGATTTCCGCGGGTTGGATCTACGTCAACTGGATGCCACTGGTATTGACTTCACGGACGCGTATTTCCGTGCGGCGGACCTGCGAGGTCTGGACTTGCGCCACACCGCAATGGAAGGCGCCAGCCTTGGCCAAGCACAGATCTCCGGGGCATTCTTCCCCGTGGAGCTGACGGCGGATGAAATTCTGATGTCAGTCAATTTCGGCACCCGGCTGCGCTACAGAACCAAATGATCGATAAATAGTTCAGCCCCGCACGCTCTGTGCGGGCTTGGTCGCTCGGCATTCACGCCCTCGACAGATCTGCGACGCGCCCTCCCCGCCTGGTTTGAATCCTCCATGAGCGACGCCTGCTTATGTGCGGTTTCACCTACGAAATCAGTAGCCCCCCGCTTTTTCCCGCTGCCCGCTACACTCCTTTCAGATTTGCCAACAAGGCAAACGCAGTGCAGTGCTCAGCCATCGCAAGGAGGCATGATGAACGATGAACTGCAACATTTGAAAAACCTCGGCAAGACCTCTGCCCAATGGCTACATGCCGTGGGTATCCACAGCGCCTCGGATTTACGTCGACTGGGTGCGGTGGATGCTTACAGGGCGGTACGCACTCGAGGTTTTCGGGCGTCGAAAGTGCTGCTCTATGCCATTGAAGGAGCGCTACTGGACATGCATTGGAATGACATCCCGGTCGAGCGCAAAGAAGCTCTGAACAAGCAGTTGGACGCGCTTTCGTCGCGCCAGAGACACTAAATTCGAGCACCGGATCCGGCAGTTGAAAATAGTTTGAAAGCAGGCGCTGACATACAAATGAGAATCGTTATGATTATCGCCAGCTGGTCGCGAGACCGGTCGATGATTTGACAGACCACTGGTTCGGAACCTCAGATTATCTCCTCATCAGGCTTATCACGGTTATTGACCCGGCTTTTTGCCGGGTCTTTTTTTGCCTGTGAAAAAGACCCGGCAACCCACACCACTAGCGCCCCGGCGCCAGCACGCCCAAGCGGGTCAGCAAGTCATCGAGCACACTTGAAGCGCCCAGCCGCACGCGGTTGACGTTGACCCAACAAGGGCCGAAGCGTGCTCGTGCCAGGTCGAGATAAATCCGCGCATCCTCAAAGGTACGAATCCCTCCCGTCGCCTTGAAACCAGCCTGTCCGCCCACATCGGCAATCACCTCCAAAATGATCCGCGCAGCTTGTGGCGTGGCATTGACGCTGACTTTGCCGGAACTGGTCTCGATGAAATCCGCGCCCGCCGCTATGACGTCCATGCAGGCCTTGCGGATGATCTGTGGGTCTTTCAATTCACCTGTTTCCAGAATGACCTTGAGTATCGCCCGTTCACCGCAGGTCGCTTTGCAGGCCGCCACCAGATCCATCGCCGCTTGCCGATCACCGGTGAGCAGCGTGCGGTACGGGTACATCAGATCGATCTCATCGGCACCGGAGACCAGGGCAACCCTGGTTTCAGCAATGGCTGACTGGATGTTCGACCCTCCATACGGATAGTTGACGACGGAGGCGACATGCACGTTATCCGCGTGCAGGTCATTCAAGGTGCGGCGCGCCAACTGCACGAAGCGCGGATAGACGCACACCGCCGCCGCGGCTCCCAAGGGCGTCACAGCTCGCTGGCAAAGGCCGATGATGCGCTCTTCGTTGTCATCGAAGTTGAGTGAGGTCAGATCCAGCAATCCGATCATTTGACGAGCCAGTTGCTCCTCTTGCGAAGTCATTTCTTTCATCCTGTTCAGTCCCTTTCATACCAGCCGGGACAATAAACGAGACCGATGCTCCAGACTTGATCGCCCCCTGAACAGGGAACGGGACTACAGAACTAAAAGACAAATCCGAATCAATACGCGGGAACGCGGGCGGCGACGGCTTTGATCAAGGCTTTTTAGGCTGATCACGCCATTGCGCGCAGTAATCCTGCTCAGGTAAAGCTGCGGTGTACCACACGTAGTCGGCAGAGCCTGGCGCCACCTGCGCACCGACTTGCGCCAACAGCAGCACAACGGTGCCCTCGCCGGCGCCCAGATCAAGAAGATGTGTGGGCACGCCGATGTCCTTGCGCACATGGTAAGTGCCGGCAAACAGCAGCGCGGGCACAGGAGCTGCGAGCACCCGTTGGGCCATACGCCGGTCTCGTTGCTGCTGGACCGCGAGCATCGCCGGCATGTGCTCTTCCGGCATCAAGCCACAATGGGATTCGCGAATCTGATCCAGCAATTGCTCACGCACCGCAGGGGCGGTCGAATGCGCGCCAGTCAACAACGGTGGTTGCGTGTAGATCGCCATGATTTCGTCGGGGTCCAGGTTCGCCGACAACAACGGATAGGGCTGCCCCAGGGCATACCGCACGATCGGACCGTATAACGCCCAGTCCCAACCCTTTTGCCACGCCAGAGCGGCCGGCAGATCAGCGGGGGCATTCGACTTTTTGAAGTCCGCCTGAAGCGCATCAACCTTCGCCTGCTGGTCCGGGTTGAGCATTTCCAGCAGCAGGCTGCCTTGCGCGCGCCGATCAGCCAGCACCTGCAAGAGCCATAGCTGCAAAGCGTGGTGGTCCGGGTTGTCGTGCTGTTCGCCCACCAGAACCCGTGAGGCCTGCGCCAAACGTTCCGCCAGTTGCTGCGCTGTCAGTTTCCGCCCACTGTTTAAATCACGAATCATGCCTAAATCCACATGCTCATGCCCAAGAGGGCTTTGCCAAGCCGGTATATTCCGCAACGGAGGTGTCGCTTGGCAAGCGTTCAGCGCACCCAGTACCACCGTCAGCACCACTATCGAGAGCAAACGACGCATAGAGCCTGCCTTTTATCGGGCGATGATCAGAGCATACCCACGCGTCGGGTGATGTTGTACCAACACCTCCAGGCCGCAGACCGCAGACCGCAGACCGCGTTGAGCGGTTCAGACTGCAGAATGACGGCCGGGCTGTCCAGTGAATACCGGAGCTGCGACACTACCGCGCTCTGAACAAGAGAGGCATTTGATAACCATTTGCACTTACGCATCAAGCTCGATCACTTTACGGGTGACTAGAGGGCTGGCCGGACTTATTGGCGATGGGAGCCAACCATGAAATTTCTCTGCGACGCAGAGTCTCTGACCGAAGCCCAAAGTCGAGGCTTTGACCTGGATGGACTCAAACTAGTGGCGGTACGCCGGGACGGGCAAGTCTTCGTTTATCGCAACCGCTGCCCGCATCGCGGTGTGCCATTGGAGTGGCAGGCGGATCAATTTCTGGATGCGAGCGGGAGCCTGATCCAGTGCGCGACCCATGGCGCGCTGTTTCTCATTGAAAGCGGAGAATGTGTGGCCGGGCCTTGCGCCGGGCAATCATTGAGCGCGATTGCCTGTCGCGAAGACCCGAGCGGGATCTGGGTCAGTCCGCCCCGCACCGACCAGGTTCCGTGAGACAACTGCCCTCACTGCGCCAAATGCACCTCAAGCCGACGGTCGATACGGACCTCTTCCGGGGTCAGTTGCACGCCATAGGCCAGCACCTCGACACCTGCCGCAATGGCGTCACGCAAGGCCGCTGCGTAAGCCGGGTCGATCTCTTCGGCCGGGCGCACCGCGTCAATCCCGGTCAGGTTGACACAATACAACAGCACTGCGCGCACGCCCTCTCGAGCCAGACTCGCCAACTCGCGTAGATGACGCGCACCCCGCTGGGTCACGGCATCAGGAAAGGCCGCAATCGGCGAGTCGTCAAAACCCAGGGTCACGCTTTTGACTTCCACGAAGGCCGGCCCGCTCGGGTAGTCCAGACGGAAATCAACCCGACTGTTTTCCTGTCCATAAGCCACTTCGCGCTTGAGCGCGGTAAAGCCGTTCAGCTCGCTGATCACCCCGGCGCGCAAGGCCTCCTCCACCACGTTGTTCGCCCGACCGGTGTTGACGCAAGCAAAGCGTCCTTGTGGGGTTTCGCTGATTTCCCAAGTGCCCGGCAGCTTGCGTTTGGGATCGTTTGAACGACTGAACCAGACACGCCCGCCCGGCGCCATGCAATTGAACATCGAACCGGTATTGGGGCAGTGAATGGTCAGTTTTTCGCCGCTGTCGGTTTCAATGTCGGCGAGAAAGCGCTTGTAGCGAATCAACAGACGGCCGTGTTCAAGCTCAGGAGAAAAACGCATCAGCCCTGCCAACTCCGCAAGCCACAGGCAATCCGCTCTACCGCTTCCTGCAGGCGCGGCAGGCTCTGGGTGTAGGCAAACCGCACGTGATGGCCGGCCTGAAAACGGCCAAAGTCCAGTCCCGGGGTTATCGCGACGTGCTCGGTTTCCAGAAAATGCCGGCAGAACGCAAAGGCATCACCGCCAAAAGCGCTGATGTCCGCGTATAGATAAAAAGCGCCTTCCGGCTCCACCGCGATGCCGAAACCCAATTCGCGCAAGGCCGGTAACAGGAAATCACGCCGACGCCCGAACTCGGCACGCCGCTCTTCGAGAATCGCCAGGGTCTGCGGCTCGAAACAGGCCAGAGCTGCGTACTGAGCCATGCTCGGTGCACTGATGTAGAGGTTTTGCGCGAGTTTTTCCAGATCCGCCACGGCATCTTCCGGCGCGACCAGCCAGCCCAGGCGCCAGCCGGTCATGCCGAAGTATTTGGAAAAGCTGTTAAGGACGAACGCATCGTCATCGACTTCAAGCACGCTGGCCGCATCGCAGCCGTAAGTCAGCCCGTGATAGATCTCGTCAACCACCAAATGGCCATTACGCGCTTTCAGCGCCGCTGACAGGGCCGCCAGCTCATCACGTTGCAGCAAAGTGCCGGTCGGGTTGGCAGGCGATGCGACCAACGCGCCGACGCTGTCCTGATCCCAGTGCCGCGCCACCAGATCCGGCGTCAGTTGGTAACGAACATCCGGTCCTACCGGTACCAGTTGCGCCGCCCCTTCAACCAGCCTGAGGAAATGCCGGTTGCACGGGTAACCCGGATCAGCCAACAGCCAGTGTTTGCCGGGATCGACCAGCAGACTGCTGGCGAGCAGCAACGCGCCAGAGCCACCAGGGGTCACGAGAATCCGTTGCGGATCGACAGTGACCTGATAGCGCTGGGCGTAGAAGCCGGCGATGGCTTCACGCAATTCGGGCAAGCCTCGGGCCGCGGTGTAGCGGGTTTTGCCAGCCGCCAATGCCGCCTGACCTGCTGCGATGATCGGCTCAGCTGTAGTGAAATCCGGCTCACCGATCTCCAGATGGATGACATCGTGGCCCGCCGCCTGCAGTTCATTCGCACGCGCCAGCAAGGCCATCACATGAAAAGGTTCGATAGCGCGACTGCGCGCACTGTAGGGCTGAGCCATGAGCCTTCCTTCGGATAAAGAGAGTCAAAATACTAATCGCCTGATTCTACCCAACCACCCGCTCAAGAGTCTGTTTAATGACGTGCGGACTATTAAGCGATTCAGCGCTCAGATCAAAATAAAACTGCCGAGCGCTCTTGCTGGGTACTAAAATCATCTTTTCAAACGTGTTTTTACACACCATGCTCAAGCGCCACGGCCTTGAAAGGCGAACGGCAGCAATACGCTCGATAACCGGGAGTAGCGCACTCCGATTCGATCTGGTAAGTTCGCCCGCTTGCAGCCGCAGGGCCGGCAGGTGTCGGTGATCGATCAATCCTGCGCAATGGATAGAAGAGTGAGAGGCGGTCCATTCATGCCCACCCAAGAAAAGCAGCAAAGCAGCCAGCTAGTCCGCGACTTCGAACCTTACGCAATAAGTAAGGGTGAGGAGTACATGAGCGACCCCATGCGCGCCCACTTCATCAGCATCCTCAATAAGTGGAAGTTGCAGCTGATGCAAGAGGTCGATCGGACCATGGATCACATGAAGGACGAAGCGGCCAACTTCCCCGATCCGGCAGACCGTGCAAGCCAGGAAGAGGAATTCAACCTGGAACTTCGCGCTCGAGATCGTGAGCGCAAGTTGATCAAGAAAATCGACAAGACATTGGAACTGATCGGTGACAATGAGTATGGCTGGTGCGAATCCTGCGGCGTAGAAATCGGTATCCGCCGACTCGAAGCCCGCCCTACCGCCGACCTTTGCATCGATTGCAAAACCTTGGCGGAAATCAAGGAAAAACAGGTCGGTAAATGACCTGCAGAGGGGGCGCTCAGGCGCCCCTTGTTGTTTCTGGCGCAATTGATTTCCAGTAGATCGGGATCAAAGAGTTCCAGTAACATCGCCCCCATGAAATCCCCCTCCTATATCGGGCGCTTTGCGCCAACCCCCAGCGGTTACCTGCACTTCGGCTCATTGGTCGCGGCCCTGGCCTCGTATCTCGACGCGCGCGCGGTGAGCGGGCAATGGTTGATGCGCATGGAAGATCTTGACCCACCGCGCGAAGTCGCCGGCGCACAGGGGGCGATTCTGCAGACCCTGGAAAGCTACGGCTTCGAGTGGGACGGCGAGCTGATCAATCAAAGCCAGCGGCATGAGGCTTATGCACAGGTGGTGAATCGCTGGTTCAGCCAGGGCCTGGCCTACGCCTGCACCTGCTCGCGCAAGCAACTGGAAGACTGTCACGGCGTTTACCCGGGGTTGTGCCGCAATGCCGGGCATGCCCCTGAAAACGCGGCGATACGCATTCGCGTGCCAGAGTTGGAATATCGCTTTGAAGACCGTGTGCAGGGTACGTTTGCCCAGCATCTGGGACGCGACGTCGGCGATTTCATCATTCGTCGCCGAGATGGGCTGTACGCTTATCAACTGGCCGTAGTGATCGATGATGCCTGGCAAGATGTGACCGATATCGTGCGCGGTGCCGATCTGCTCGACTCCACGCCCCGCCAGCTTTACTTGCAGGAACTGCTCGGTCTGCCGCAACCTCGCTATCTGCATGTGCCACTGATCATCCAGCCTGACGGCCACAAGTTGGGCAAGTCGTATCGCTCACCGCCGCTGCCGAGCGATCAAGCCACCCCGCTCCTGCTGCGAGCCCTGCGCGCACTGGGCCAACCCGTCAGCGATGAGCTTGAATATGCGAGTCCCCGAGAGTTGCTTGATTGGGGAATTCAGCACTGGGATGCGACCTTAATTCCACGCGTGCGAAGCCTGGCCGAGGCTGAGTTAAGCTGAGTTAGAGCCATCGGCGCAGGCGAGTATCAGCGGTAATCAAAACGCCACTTGCAGCTTGGGCTCCATCCAGTACCATCGCCGCACCTTTTTAGTGAGGCCAGCATGTATATCTATCGATTGGTCCTGCTCCTGGTGGTAGGGATATACCTTTTTTCCCCAGCCATCATGGACTGGTGGATTGAACCGACAGGCGCGTGGTATCGCCCGTATTTGCTCTGGCTGATTCTGATCGTCGTGACCTTTATCCTGCAGAGTCAACGAGATGCCGATGAGCTTTAGCCTGACCCAGATGATCTTGATCAGTGCCGCCTATTTGCTGGTGCTGTTCGGTGTCGCCTGGATCAGTGAGCGTGGCCTGATCCCGCGCTGGATCATTCGTCACCCACTGACCTACACCTTGTCGCTCGGGGTGTATGCCAGCGCCTGGGCTTTTTATGGCACGGTCGGTCTGGCCTATCAGTACGGCTACGGTTTTCTTTCCAGTTATCTCGGCGTGTCTGGAGCCTTTCTGCTGGCGCCAGTGTTGCTGTACCCGATTCTCAAGATCACCCGCACGTACCAGCTGTCATCCCTGGCCGACTTGTTCGCCTTTCGCTTTCGCAGCACCTGGGCCGGTGCGTTGACCACCATTTTCATGCTGGTCGGCGTGCTGCCGTTATTGGCGTTGCAGATTCAGGCGGTGGCCGACTCCATCGGTATCCTGACCCGCGAGCCGATCCAGAATCGCGTCGCTCTGGCTTTTTGCGCCTTGATCACGCTGTTCACCATTTTCTTCGGTTCGCGGCATATCGCGACGCGGGAGAAGCATGAGGGGCTGGTGTTCGCGATAGCCTTCGAATCTGTGATCAAGCTGATCGCGATGGGCGGCGTTGGCGTGTATGCGTTGTACGGTGTGTTCGACGGCCCGCAGCAGCTTGAACAGTGGCTGCTGCAAAATCAGACCGCCCTGGCTGCCCTGCACACGCCGCTGCAAGAAGGCCCTTGGCGCACGCTGTTGCTGGTGTTCTTCGCCTCGGCGATTGTCATGCCGCACATGTACCACATGACCTTCACCGAAAACCTCAACCCGCGCTCGTTGGTCAGCGCCAGTTGGGGGTTGCCGCTGTTCCTGCTGTTGATGAGCCTGGCCGTGCCACTGATTCTGTGGGCCGGTCTTAAACTCGGCGCCACCACCAGCCCTGAATACTTCACCCTGGGCATCGGCATTGCCGCCAACAACAAAGCGCTGGCGCTGCTGGCATATGTGGGCGGGTTATCGGCGGCCAGCGGACTGATCATCGTTACCACCCTCGCACTGTCCGGGATGGCACTCAACCATCTGGTGTTACCGCTGTATCAGCCACCCGCTGAAGGTAATATCTACCGCTGGCTGAAGTGGACCCGTCGCGCCCTGATCGTCGCGATCATCATGGCTGGCTACGGGTTCTACCTGTTGCTCGGCAAGCAACAGGATCTGGTGAATCTGGGTATCGTCGCCTTCGTCGCCACCTTGCAGTTCTTGCCAGGCGTACTGGCGGTCCTGTATTGGCCGGCCGCCAACCGTCGCGGTTTTATCGCCGGGTTGCTGGCCGGGATCTGCGTGTGGGTGGTGAGCATGCTCTTGCCGTTGATCGGCAATCTGCAGGGCATTTATATCCCGCTGCTGAACATGATTTACGTGCTCGACGACACCAGTTGGCACATGGCGGCCATCGCCTCGCTGGCCGCCAACGTCCTGATGTTCACCCTGATTTCGCTGTTCAGCAATGCCAGCCCGGAAGAGGCCAGCGCCGCTGAAGCCTGCGCCGTCGACAACGTGCGTCGCCCGCAACGGCGCGAATTGCACGCGGCCTCGCCCCAGGAGTTCGCCACACAGTTGGCCAAACCCTTGGGCGCCAAAGCCGCACAAAAAGAAGTCGAACAAGCGCTGCGTGATCTTTATCTGCCCTTCGATGAGCGACGACCTTATGCCCTGCGCCGCCTGCGTGACCGGATCGAAGCCAACCTGTCAGGGCTGATGGGCCCCAGCGTCGCCCAGGACATGGTCGAAACCTTTCTGCCGTATAAATCCGGCAGCGAAAACTACGTGACCGAAGACATTCACTTCATCGAAAGTCGTCTTGAGGATTACCACTCACGGTTGACCGGCCTTGCCGCTGAACTCGACGCCTTGCGCCGCTATCACCGCCAGACCTTGCAAGAGCTGCCCATGGGCGTGTGCTCACTGGCCAAGGATCAGGAGATCCTGATGTGGAACAAGGCCATGGAGGAGTTGACCGGTATCGCCGCTCAGCGAGTGGTCGGTTCCCGGCTGGAAACCATCGCCGATCCGTGGAAGGAATTGCTGCAGGGTTTTATCGACCTACCCGACGAACACTTGCACAAACAACGCCTGGGGCTCGACGGTCAGACGCGCTGGCTGAACCTGCACAAAGCCGCCATCGACGAACCGCTCGCCCCCGGCAACAGCGGTCTGGTATTGCTGGTCGAAGATTTGACTGACACCCAAATGCTCGAAGACAAACTGGTGCACTCCGAGCGCCTGGCCAGCATTGGCCGTCTGGCGGCCGGCGTCGCCCACGAAATCGGCAACCCGATCACCGGCATCGCCTGCCTGGCGCAGAACCTGCGCGAAGAGCGCGAGGACGACGGCGAACTGACCGAAATCAGCAGCCAGATCCTCGAGCAGACCAAACGTGTTTCGCGCATTGTGCAATCACTGATGAGCTTCGCCCATGCCGGCAGTCATCAACATTCCGACGAAGCGGTTTGTCTGGCCGAAGTGGCCCAGGATGCCATCGGTCTGTTGGCGCTGAATCGGCGCAATTACGAGGTGCAGTTCTTCAACCTGTGCAACCCCGAGCACTGGGTCGATGGCGACCCGCAAAGGTTGGCGCAAGTCTTGATAAACCTGCTCACCAACGCCCGTGACGCCTCCCCCGCAGGCAGCGCGGTACGGGTCAAAAGCGAAGTATCCGAACACACTGTCGATCTGATCGTAGAAGACGAAGGCAGTGGGATCCCCAAAGCAATCATGGACAGATTGTTCGAACCATTCTTCACGACCAAGGATCCGGGGGAAGGTACCGGACTGGGCCTCGCACTGGTCTATTCCATCGTTGAAGAGCATTATGGACAAATCACCATCGACAGCCCGGCCGACCCCGAGCACCAACGCGGTACCCGTATCCGGGTAACACTACCGCGTCATGTCGAAGCGACGTCCGCTGTGAACTGAGACCGTCGAGAGTATCGAATCAATGCCGCACATTCTGATCGTCGAAGACGAAACAATTATCCGTTCGGCCCTGCGCCGCCTGCTGGAACGAAATCAGTACCAGGTCAGCGAAGCAGGTTCAGTGCAGGAGGCACAGGAACGTTTCAGCATCCCCTCATTTGATTTAATAGTCAGTGACCTGCGCCTGCCTGGCGCGCCCGGTACCGAGCTGATCAAACTGGGTCAGGGCAAACCTGTCTTGATCATGACCAGCTATGCCAGCCTGCGTTCAGCCGTGGACTCGATGAAAATGGGCGCGGTGGACTACATCGCCAAACCCTTTGACCACGACGAAATGCTCCAGGCCGTCGCGCGCATTCTGCGTGACCGGCAATCGATTCAAAGCCTGCAAGCCGAACTCAGTGCAGGGGCGTCCAAACCTGCCGGCAATGACAAGGGCGTGATTGATAACAGCAACGGCGAAATCGGCATTATTGGCTCGTGCCCGCCGATGCAGGATCTGTACGTCAAGATCCGCAAAGTCGCGCCGACCGATTCCAACGTACTGATCCAGGGCGAGTCCGGCACCGGCAAAGAGCTGGTCGCCCGAGCACTGCACAATCTATCCAAGCGGGCCAAGGCACCGATGATTTCGGTGAACTGTGCCGCGATCCCGGAATCGCTGATCGAGTCCGAGCTGTTCGGCCACGAGAAAGGCGCATTCACCGGTGCCAGCGCGGGTCGTGCCGGCCTGGTCGAAGCGGCTGACGGCGGCACCCTGTTCCTCGATGAGATCGGTGAGTTGCCGCTCGAAGCGCAGGCGCGTTTGCTGCGCGTGCTCCAGGAAGGCGAGATCCGCCGCGTCGGTTCGGTGCAATCGCAAAAGGTCGATGTGCGTCTGATCGCTGCGACTCACCGCGATCTCAAGAGTCTGGCCAAGATCGGGCAGTTCCGTGAGGACTTGTACTACCGTCTGCACGTTATCGCGCTGAAATTACCGGCTCTGCGCGAACGGGGTCCCGACGTCAATGAAATCGCCCACTCGTTTCTGGCCCGGCAAAGCGCGAAAGTGGGTCGCACTGACCTCAAATTCGCTCCCGATGCCGAGCAGGCCATTCGTCATTACACTTGGCCAGGGAACGTTCGAGAACTGGAAAACGCGGTCGAGCGCGCCGTGATCCTGTGTGAGAGCCCGGAAATTTCCGCGGAACTGCTGGGCATCGATATCGAGCTGAGCGATCTGGATGATGACGATTTCATCGGCCTGGCCCCGCAGCAGAACGCTTCCAGCTCTACCAGCCACGAGCCCACTGAAGACCTGTCACTGGAGGACTACTTCCAGCACTTCGTTCTCGAGCATCAGGACCACATGACCGAAACCGAATTGGCCCGCAAACTTGGGGTCAGTCGTAAATGTCTGTGGGAACGCCGTCAGCGCCTGGGCATCCCGCGGCGCAAAACCAGTGTTGCCAGCGAAAGCTGAGACCACCAGGCGCGCGCGAGGCTCTGGCCCGCGGCGCTCCTGCCTTCCAAACAACTGTTACCTCACACGTATCGCGTAACAAAAGCCGGGGTTTAAGGTAACGAAACCCCGGCTTTTTTATGCCTGCAAAAAACTGCCACTCCCCGACAGCCCCCGGTTTTAAAGGGATTTAAAAAGTTGGCACAGGTCCTGCTATATGTCTTGTACAAGAACAATAACAAGCAATGCAACAGACAATAAAAATAAGACGAATCGACTCACGCACAATAAAAACAACACGGCGGAGGCGCAGCTAACTGATTCTTTTGGAGAGGAGTTGTATTTGGGGCTTGCCCCACAACCAGGCCGAGAATAATAAAAAGCTACCTTAAGGTAGAGCCTGAACTGGTTGGATCGAATGATCATTGCAACGCAGCGACCAAAGCAATCCGTTTGCTCTTGACTCCCGATTGGGAGGTTTCACAGGCAAAAAGCCCTGTGGATGGGGCACTTAACAAAAACAAAAAGCCCGACTCAATAATAAAAATAAAGCGCGAACACTTTGGGGGAGCTTCGGCTCCCCCAGTAGCTTCTGTCAGTCCCTCCCCCTTACGCTTCGACCTCTCATACAGCCCTGTGCGCAGCTTCCTACACCATCCCTCGACTAAATGCTAGAATCCCCGCCCATCATGCGGTCATTCTTCTTTTTTGGCCGAATATTCCTTCAAACAGTGCATCCCATGCTGAAGAAGCTGTTCCAGTCATTCCGTTCCCCACTGCGTCGGCCGCAACAAACGCAACACATACGCAGTACGCCTGAAGTGCTCAACAGCGGCCAGCATTCGCTGCAACGCAGCCAGTTCAGTCGCTACGCTGTCAGTATTGTCGAGCGTCTGCAGAACGCCGGCTATCAGGCCTATCTGGTCGGCGGCTGCGTGCGCGACCTGATGCTGCACATCACGCCCAAGGACTTCGACGTCGCCACCAGCGCTACGCCAGAGCAGGTGCGCGCCGAATTCCGTAATGCCCGCGTCATCGGCCGGCGCTTCAAACTGGTTCACGTCCATTTCGGTCGGGAAATCATTGAGGTCGCGACCTTTCGCGCCAACCACCCGCAAGATGATGAAGAAGAGGACAGCAACCAGTCTTCTCGCAATGAAAGCGGACGCATCCTGCGCGACAACGTTTACGGCACCCTTGAAGAAGACGCCCAACGCCGCGACTTCACCATCAACGCGCTGTATTACGATCCGGTCAGCGAGCGCATTCTCGATTACGCCAACGGCGTACACGACATTCGCAATCGCTTGATCCGGCTGATTGGCGATCCAGAGCAGCGCTATAAAGAAGATCCGGTGCGGATGCTGCGCGCCGTGCGTTTCGCGGCCAAGCTGGATTTCGGCATTGAAAAACACAGTGCCACGCCGATCCGGCAGTTAGCGCCGATGCTGCGGGACATCCCTTCCGCGCGCCTGTTCGAAGAAGTGCTGAAGCTGTTCCTGTCCGGTTATGCCGAATCCACCTTCGAAATGCTGGTCGATCTCGAACTGTTCGAGCCGCTGTTCCCGGCCAGCGCCAAGTCTCTGGAATTGAACCCGACATACACCCACACGCTGATCAGCGAAGCACTGGCCAATACCGACCTGCGCATTTCCCAGAACAAGCCGGTCACACCAGCTTTCCTGTTCGCTGCATTGCTTTGGCCTGCACTGCCGGCCAAAGTGATCCGCCTGCTGGAGCGCGGCATGCCACCGATCCCGGCCATGCAGGAAGCGGCACACGAACTGATCGCCGAACAATGCCAGCGCATTGCCATTCCAAAGCGCTTCACCATGCCGATCCGCGAAATCTGGGATATGCAGGAACGTCTGCCACGTCGCTCCGGCAAGCGTGCCGATCTGTTGCTCGACAACCCGCGCTTTCGTGCCGGCTACGACTTCCTGCTGCTGCGCGAAACCGCTGGCGAGGAGACCGAAGGCCTGGGCGATTGGTGGACCGACTACCAGGAAGGCAACGACAGCGAACGGCGCAACATGATTCGCGACTTGGGTAACAAGCCTGATGGTACCGGCGCCGCACCGCGCAAACGCCGTCGCAGCGCTGGCAGCAAACGCAAACGCAGTGCCGCCGATGCACCGAGCGCCTCTGGTGATTGATAGAGGCCGCGCCTGATCATGGAACGTATCTATATCGGTCTGGGAAGCAATCTGGCTGACCCGGCCGAGCAACTGCGCAACGCCCTCAAAGCCTTGGCGCAATTGGCACAATCCGAACTGATGGGCGTGTCTTCGTTTTATGCCAGCGATTCGCTGCTTCCTGGCCAGCCGCGCTTTACCAACGCGGTCGCCCTGCTGAACAGCGAACTTGAGCCTTTGACCCTGCTCGATGCGTTGCAAGCCATCGAACTCGGTCAAGGCCGCGAACGGCACGAGCGCTGGGGTCCACGCACGCTTGACCTGGACATCCTGCTGTTCGGCGACCGCCTGATTGATGAGCCACGACTGAAGGTGCCGCACTATCACCTGCACGCTCGTCCGTTTGTCCTGTACCCCCTGGCCGAACTTGCGCCACAGTTGCAACTGGCCGATGGTCGTTCCCTCAGCCAGTTGCTGGCAGATTGCCCCTTCATCGGCCTTGAACGCCTCTAATACTGTGGGAGCAGGGAGGGGACTGATTTATTTTCAGCGCTTCATCGAAAATCAATCTGTCCCCGCTGGCCAGGCCGGGGACAGATTGATTTTTCAAAGAGCGCAAAAAATAAATCAGTCCCCTCAGGTAACAGGTACACAGAACGGTAACACCCGTAATTGACTTCACGCCCCCTCCTCACGAAGATAGGCGTCCCGCTGTACCCTACCGGGCACAAAGGGCGCAAATCAGGCCATGGATAACACCGCCTAAGACGGTGTGCCTGTTTTTTCAGATGATCACGCGTTGCTCGCACAGCCTGTGAACGAGGACCTTTTCAATGCCAGACACAACCCTGACGACCCTGCAGAGTCTCAAGCAGAAAGGTGAAAAAATCACCATGCTGACCTGCTATGACGCGACCTTTGCTCACGCAGCCAGCCAGGCCGGTGTCGAAGTTCTTCTGGTCGGTGACTCTCTGGGCATGGTCCTGCAGGGTCATGACAGCACCCTGCCAGTCACCAACGCCGAGATGGCTTACCACGTAGCCTGCGTCAAACGCGGCAATCAGGGGGCCTTGATTCTCGCCGACCTGCCTTTCATGGCCTATGCGACCCTCGAACAGACCTTTGCCAACAGCGCGCAATTGATGCAAGCCGGTGCGCATATGATCAAGGTCGAAGGCGCTGCCTGGCTGGCCGAGTCGATCCGGCTGCTGGCCGAGCGGGGCATCCCGGTGTGTGCACACATGGGGCTGACGCCACAATCGGTGAACATCCTCGGTGGTTATAAAGTGCAGGGCCGTCAAGAGGCTCAAGCGCGTCAGATGCGTGCCGACGCCATTGCGCTGGAACAGGCGGGGGCAGCCATGATCCTGCTCGAATGCGTACCGAGCGAACTGGCTCAGGAAATTACCCATGCGGTAAAAATCCCGGTGATCGGGATCGGCGCCGGCAGTGCGACCGACGGTCAGGTGCTGGTGTTGCATGACATGCTCGGCCTATCCATCAGCGGCCGAGTGCCCAAGTTCGTGAAAAACTTCATGATCGGCCAGCCTGATATCCAGTCGGCATTGCAGGCCTATGTCGCCGCAGTCAAAGATGTGAGCTTCCCGGCAACCGAACACGGATTCTCGTCATGAACACAGTAAAAACCGTACGCGAATTACGCGCCGCCGTCGCCCGGGCACGCAGTGAAGGCAAACGTATCGGCCTGGTGCCGACCATGGGCAACCTGCACAGCGGGCACTCTGCGTTGGTGGTCAAAGCCGCCCAACGCACCGACTTCGTGGTGGCAAGCATTTTCGTCAACCCGCTGCAATTCGGCCCGAACGAAGACCTGGCGACCTACCCGAGAACACTGCCCGCCGATCAGGAAAAATTGCTCCAGGCCGGCTGCCATCTGTTGTTCGCGCCTTCGGTCGATGAAATGTACCCCCATGGCATGGACGACCAGACCCGGGTCAGTGTTCCGCACTTGTCTGAAGGGCTGTGCGGCGCCAGTCGCCCCGGTCATTTCGAAGGCGTGGCCACGGTGGTCAGCAAGTTGTTCAATATTGTCCAGCCGGACCTGGCGATTTTCGGCCAGAAGGATTACCAGCAACTGGCGGTGATTCGCGCGCTGGTTCGTGACCTGAACATGCCGATCCAGATCATCGGCGAACCGACCGTACGCGCCGCTGATGGTCTGGCGCTGTCATCGCGCAACAGCTACCTCAGCGACGAGCAACGTGCTGCGGCTCCCGCGCTATACCGTGCGATTACCCAGATCGCCGAAGCGATTCACAACGGCGAGCGCGATTTCAGCCGCTTGCTCGCCGAC
Source organism: Pseudomonas sp. ASL3 (assembly GCF_056680425.1). Taxonomy (NCBI): domain Bacteria; kingdom Pseudomonadati; phylum Pseudomonadota; class Gammaproteobacteria; order Pseudomonadales; family Pseudomonadaceae; genus Pseudomonas; species Pseudomonas sp. ASL3. The sequence goes on from NZ_CM155281.1 coordinate 4,628,545, forward strand.
GGTCTGGTACAGATCAAGGCGGCGGGGTTTCGCCCCGACTATCTGGAAGTCCGCGATGCAACCACCCTGCGCCCAGCCACAGCGGAGGATCACGACCTGGTAATTCTGGCGGCGGCCTATCAGGGCTCAACCCGATTGATCGACAATCTGCACCTGACCAAGGAATAAAAAAATGCACGCAATCATGCTCAAGGCCAAGCTGCACCGTGCCGAGGTTACCCACGCTGTACTCGACTACGAAGGCTCTTGCGCCATCGACGGCGAATGGCTGGACCTTGCCGGGATTCGTGAATACGAACAAATCCAGATTTACAACGTCGACAATGGCGAGCGTTTTACCACCTACGCCATTCGTGGCGAAGAAGGGTCGCGGATGATCTCGGTCAACGGCGCTGCGGCGCATAAAGCGAAAGTCGGTGATCGCGTTATCATCTGCGCTTATGCTCATTACAGCGAAGCGGAGTTGCTCAATTTCAAGCCGAGCATGCTGTACATGGCCGCTGGCAATGAACTTAGCCACACCAGCAATGCCATACCGGTACAGGTAGCCTGAACGTTCCCGGAACAAGCAAAAGATATCGACCCACTGGAAAGCCCGGCCACCGATGTGTGAAATAGTACCGAGCAAAGGTCAAACAAGGCGCAGACAGGCGAGCAGACTGGGGTTAGTGTTCGGCTCCCTGACTACGCTGAATGATCAAGCTTTGACTGTTCATGCACCGTCCGGGCTTTTTTAGTGCCTCAAAAGGCAGTTCAAGTACAAGGAAACCCGCAGCGATGGCGTACTACCGCACCCCTCTCGACGTGACCACTCTGCCCGCCTGGCAGGCGCTGAACCAACACCGCGAAGCCATGCAGGATTTCAGCATGCGCGAAGCGTTCAATGCAGATCCGCAGCGATTCAATCAATTCACCCTCAGCAGTTGCGGGCTGTTCCTCGACTACTCAAAAAACCTGATCACCCCTGAAACCCGTAATTTGCTGGTAAATCTGGCGAACGAAGCAGGCCTGAAGGACGCGATCAAGGCATTGTTCTCCGGCGAACTGGTGAACGCCTCCGAAGGTCGCCCTGCCTTGCATACGGCGCTGCGCCGTCCGGTGGGCGACAAGCTGTCGGTCAATGGCGTCAACGTGATGCCTGAAGTGCACAAGGTGCTCAATCAGATCACCGAGTTGGTCGGGCGCATTCACGATGGCTTGTGGCGCGGCTACACCGAGAAGCCGATCACCGACGTGGTGAATATCGGTATCGGTGGCTCCTTCCTTGGCCCTGAGCTGGTGTCCGAAGCGCTGTTGTCCTACGCGCAGAAAGGCGTGCGCTGCCACTACCTGGCCAACATCGATGGCAGTGAGTTCCATGAGCTGTCGGCGAAAATCCGCGCGGAAACCACACTGTTCATTGTGTCCTCGAAGTCCTTCAATACCCTGGAAACCCTGAAGAACGCTCAAGCCGCCCGCAGCTGGTACCTGGCGCAGGGTGGTTCGGAAGCCGAGCTGTATCGCCACTTCATCGCTGTTTCCAGCAACAACGCTGCAGCGGTGGCCTTCGGGATCCGCGAAGAAAACATCTTCCCGATGTGGGACTGGGTCGGCGGTCGTTACTCGCTGTGGTCGGCCATTGGCCTGCCAATTGCCTTGGCCATCGGCATGTCCAACTTCAAGGAACTGCTGTCCGGTGCCTACACCATGGACCAGCACTTCCAGAGCGCACCGTTCGAACAGAACATGCCCGTGCTGCTGGCCCTGCTCGGCGTCTGGTATGGCAACTTCTGGGGCGCGCAAAGCCACGCGATCCTGCCGTACGACCACTACCTGCGCAACATCACCAAGCACTTGCAGCAACTGGACATGGAATCCAACGGCAAGAGCGTGCGCCAGGACGGTTCGCCGGTCTCCACCGACACCGGCCCGGTCATCTGGGGCGGCGTGGGTTGCAACGGTCAGCACGCTTACCACCAGCTGCTACACCAAGGCACCCAGCTGATTCCGGCTGACTTCATCGTGCCGATCGTCAGCTTCAACCCGGTAGCCGACCACCACCAGTGGCTGTACGCCAACTGCCTGTCGCAAAGCCAGGCGCTGATGCTCGGCAAGACCCGCGCCGAAGCCGAAGCCGAACTGCGCGACAAGGGCATGGCCGAAGAAGACATCCAGAAACTCGCGCCGCACAAGGTCATTCCTGGCAACCGCCCGAGCAACACCCTGGTGGTCGAACGCATCAGCCCACGCCGTCTTGGCGCGCTGGTGGCCATGTATGAGCACAAGGTCTTCGTCCAGAGCGTCATCTGGGGCATCAACGCCTTCGACCAATGGGGCGTGGAGCTGGGCAAGGAACTGGGCAAGGGCGTCTACCAGCGCCTCACAGGCGGCATTGAAGAGCCTGCCGACGATGCGTCCACTCAGGGCCTGATCAATTATTTCCGTGGTCGTCACCGCGGCTGATTGGTCTTTAGCTGCATCTCCAGACCCGCCCCCTTGCAAGAGGTGGCGGGTTTTGCACACTTGAACCCATCACCACCAAAGCGCACCCTTATGACTTGTTGCATCAACAAGAATAAGGACCCGTTCATGTTCGATATCAGCCGCTTCCCCATAGCCGACGCCGTGCGCAAAGCTGCGCAATTAAGCCCCGCCGACTATCAGCGCATGTATCAGCAATCGGTGGAGCAACCTGACACTTTCTGGGCCGAGCAGGCCAAGGCCTTTCTGGACTGGTCAAAACCCTGGCAGCAGGTGCAGCAAGCAGACCTGAGCACCGGGCAAGCCAGCTGGTTCAAGGGCGGCGAATTGAATGTCAGCTACAACTGCATCGATCGCCACCTGAAAGACCGAGGCGATCAGGTCGCGATCCTCTGGGAAGGTGACAACCCATCCGAATCCGCCGAGATCACCTACAAAAAACTGCATAACAACGTCGCCCGCCTGGCTAACGTATTGAAGAGTCGCGGCGTGAAAAAAGGTGATCGGGTCTGCATCTATATGCCGATGATCCCCGAGGCTGCCTACGCGATGCTCGCCTGCACCCGGATCGGTGCCGTGCACTCGGTGGTGTTTGGTGGTTTCTCGCCGGATGCGCTGCGTGATCGCATTCTCGATGCCGACTGCCGCACCGTGATCACTGCCAATGAAGGGGTGCGCGGCGGCAAATATATCGCGCTCAAACAGAACGTCGACAAGGCGCTGCAAAGTTGCCCGGACGTCAACACCGTACTGGTGGTGGAACGCACTCAGGGCGATATCGAATGGGTCGAAGGCCGCGATATGTGGTACCACGAGGCCGTGCGTGGCATGAGTGCTGACTGCCCTCCCGAACCGATGGACGCTGAAGACCCGCTGTTCATCCTCTACACCTCAGGCAGCACTGGCAAACCTAAAGGCGTGTTGCACACCACAGGCGGTTATCTGCTTCAAGCGGCGATGACCTTCAAGCACGTGTTCGATTACCGCGATGGCGAAATTTTCTGGTGCACCGCCGATGTCGGCTGGGTCACCGGTCACAGTTATATCGTCTACGGCCCGTTGGCGAATGGCGCGACTACGTTGATCTTCGAGGGCGTACCGAACTACCCGGATGCTTCGCGCTTCTGGCAGGTGATCGACAAGCATCAGGTCAACATTTTCTACACCGCGCCCACCGCCTTGCGCGCTCTGATGCGTGAGGGACCGGGGCCGCTACAAAGCACGTCACGCGACAGTCTGCGCCTGCTCGGCAGCGTCGGCGAGCCGATCAACCCTGAAGCCTGGGAATGGTATTTCCATCAAGTCGGCAAGGAGCGCTGCCCCATTGTCGATACCTGGTGGCAGACCGAAACCGGCGGCATCATGCTCTCCCCACTGGTCAGCGCCAGCCATCTCAAGCCAGGCTGCGCGACGCGTCCGTTGTTCGGCGTACAGCCGGTGTTGCTGGACGAACATGGTAAGGAAATCAGCGGTGCCGGCAGCGGCATTCTGGCGATCAAGGCCAGCTGGCCGGGGCAGATCCGCAGCGTGTATGGCGATCAGCAGCGCATGGTCGACACCTATTTCAAGCCCTACCCTGGCTACTACTTCACCGGCGACGGTGCCCGCCGCGACGAAGATGGCGACTACTGGATCACTGGCCGTGTGGACGACGTACTTAACGTTTCCGGGCACCGTATCGGTACCGCTGAAGTTGAAAGCGCGCTGGTGCTGCACGATAGCATCGCCGAAGCGGCGGTGGTCGGTTACCCCCATGACGTCAAAGGCATGGGCATTTATGCATTCGTCACACCCATGAATGGCGTAGAGCCGGATGAAGCCTTGAAGAAGGAACTCCTGGCTCACGTCACCAAGGAAATCGGCAGCTTCGCCAAACCTGAATTGATCCAATGGGCGCCCGCGCTGCCAAAAACCCGCTCAGGCAAGATCATGCGGCGGATTTTGCGCAAGATTGCCTGCAATGAACTGGACAGCCTGGGCGATACTTCGACCCTGGCAGACCCGAGCGTGGTCGAGGGCCTGATCGATAAGCGTCTGAACCGTTAAAAGCACCGGGCGCAGCCATCCCTGCGCCCGACCCGAACGTGAGAGCCCATGGAATTCATTCGTAGCCGTATCGAAACCCAAGTCATGAGCCTGACCGGGCTGTCTTTGGGTCAGCTGGACCTGGAGAACCCCAAAGGCGATCCCGGCCTGTTCGGTCCACAGGCCATCTGCTGGCAAGTGCATGCCGACTTCGGCAGCATGCTGATCGGAGGTATCAGCGCGCTGATGCTGCAGGCGTTGCACCCGTTGGCACTGGCCGGGGTTTGGGATCATTCGACCTTTCGTCAGGACATGCTCGGGCGCCTGCGTCGTACCGGACAGTTTATTTCCGGCACCACCTTCGGCTCGACCCGGGACGCCAACTGGTTGATCGAAAAGGTGCGCACCATCCACCTGCAAGTGACCGGCACCGCACCCGATGGGCGGCCCTATGCCGCCAGTGACCCGGACTTGCTGACATGGGTGCATGTGGCCGAGGTCAGCAGCTTTCTGGCGGCCCATCTGCGTTATCGCAATCCAGGTTTGTCGGGGGCGGCGCAGGATGCGTATTACGCGGAAGTCGCCACCATCGCCGAACGGCTCGGTGCCCGTGATGTGCCGCGCTCGCGGCAAGCGATCAGTGATTACCTCGAACGGATGCGCCCGCAGCTGATCTGCGATGAACGCAGCCGCGAAGTGCTGCGCTTATTACTGAATGCCCCCGCCCCGAGTCGGCTGGCCAAACCGTTCGGTGCGTTGATGATGAAGGCCGGTATCGACCTGTTGCCCAGCTGGGCCTGCGACCTGTTCGAGGTGTATCAGAGCCCGCTGCAACGCACATTGATTCGCGCCGGTATCAAACGCAGCACGCCATTGTTGCGCTGGGCGGTGCGCGACGGCTCAGCCCAGCGCGCCCACCGACGGATGGGCCTGTCGTGACAAAAATGCGCCTGGTCGGTTCGCAGTTGGAACCCGTGCCGCTATGTGTGACAACATGTGCCCCTTTGTCATAGCCACTGCCGCAGCGAATTGGGCCAACTGAATGTGGCCCGCCGCAAAACCCAATAATAGTGAGGACCTTCGCCATGCAAGACGTCGTTATCGTTGCCGCCACCCGTACCGCTGTCGGTACATTCCAGGGTGCCCTGGCGAATATTTCCGCAGTCGATCTTGGTGCTGCGGTCATTCGCCAATTGCTGGCTCAGACCGGCCTGGATGTCACCGAAGTCGATGAAGTGATCATGGGCCAGGTGCTGACCGCTGGAGCCGGGCAGAACCCTGCCCGTCAAGCCGCGATCAAGGCTGGCCTGCCATACGCAGTCCCGGCAATGACCCTGAACAAGGTCTGCGGCTCGGGCTTGAAGGCACTGCATTTGGCGACTCAAGCGATTCGTTGCGGTGACGCGGAAGTCATCATCGCTGGCGGCCAGGAAAACATGAGCCTGTCCAATTACGTCATGCCCGGCGCACGTACCGGCCTGCGCATGGGCCACAGCACCCTGATCGACACCATGATCAGCGACGGCCTGTGGGATGCGTTCAACGACTACCACATGGGCATCACTGCCGAAAATCTGGTGGATAAATACGGCATCACCCGCGAAGCACAAGATACTTTCGCCGCCGCGTCGCAACAGAAAGCCGTTGCGGCCATTGAAGCCGGGCGTTTTGTCGACGAAATCACCCCGATCCTGATCCCGCAACGCAAAGGTGATCCACTGTCGTTCGCCACTGACGAACAACCGCGTGCCGGCACCACCGCCGAATCCCTGAGCAAACTCAAACCTGCGTTCAAGAAGGACGGTACGGTCACCGCTGGCAACGCTTCGTCGCTCAATGACGGCGCCGCCGCCGTGATCCTGATGAGCGCAGCCAAAGCCCAGAAGCTCGGGCTGCCGGTTCTCGCACGCATCGCCGCTTACGCCAACGCCGGTGTCGACCCGGCGATCATGGGCATTGGTCCGGTCAGCGCTACTCGCCGCTGCCTGGCCAAAGCCGGCTGGTCGCTGGAGCAACTCGACCTGATCGAAGCCAACGAAGCCTTTGCCGCTCAAGCGTTGTCGGTAGGTAAGGAATTGGGTTGGGATGCCAGCAAAGTCAACGTCAACGGCGGCGCCATCGCCCTTGGCCACCCGATTGGCGCCTCAGGTTGCCGCATACTGGTGACCCTGCTGCACGAGATGATCAAGCGCGATGCGAAAAAAGGCCTGGCGACCTTGTGCATTGGTGGTGGTCAGGGTGTGGCGTTGGCTATTTCGCGCTGATCACAAACTTGCAACATTCACACCTGTAGGAGCTGCCGAAGGCTGCGATAAGGTCGGAACGACCTTCAATGATTTAAAGATCGCGACCGGTTCCCGGTCGATCGCAGCCTTCGGCAGCTCCTACAACTGAACTGCGCGTTACCTATGATCGCTCGGGAAGCACTTTCACTTAACTGATAAACTGCCGCGCCCATTTCCAACCCAAGGCGCTGTGCATGTCTTCCTTGAATCAGGCGCTAAGCGTCGCCCTCGATAACCGTCAGCAACTGCTCGCCGAGCTGCATCAGCAAGGTACGGATTGCTATCGGCTGTTCCATGGCAGCCAGGAAGGCGCCAGCGGCCTGACCATCGACCGTTACGGCCCGCAATTACTGGTGCAAAGCTTCCATCACGCACTGGAACGCGAGGTGTTGCTGGAGCTGCACGCCGCCGTCAATGCTCGTCTGGGGCTCGATACGCTGCTGGTCTACAACGACCGCTCTCAAGGCAACTCGCGCATAGACCGTAACGACTCGGTATACAAAGCCGAAGAGGCCGCTCTGGACGATCTGATCGGCCATGAGTGGGGCTTGAACTACCGGGTACGCGGGCGTCATGCCGGGCAGGATCCGCTGCTGTTTCTCGACTTGCGCAACACCCGCGGCTGGATAAAACAACACAGCGCCGGCAAAAGCGTGCTGAACCTGTTCTCCTATACCTGTGGGGTTGGCTTAAGCGCAGCGGCGGGTGGCGCGCGGGAAGTGTGCAACCTGGACTTTGCCGAAGGCAATCTGGCGGTCGGTCGCGAGAATGGCCTCCTCAACCCTCAATTGAAGCCCATGAAGTTTGTGCAATCCGATTACTTCCCGGCAATCCGTCAACTGGCAGGCCTGCCCATCGCCCCACGTCGCGGGAATAAACTGCCGGATTACGTGCGCCTGGAACAACGGCAATACGATCTGGTGTTCCTTGATCCACCCGCTTGGGCGAAAAGTGCATTCGGCACCGTCGATTTGCTGCGCGACTATCAGAGTCTGCTCAAGCCTGCCGTGCTCGCCACCGCCCCCGACGGCGTGCTGATCTGCTGCAACAATCTGGCGAAGGTCAGCATGGATGATTGGCGCGAACAGGTACTGCGCTGCGCCACCAAGGCCGGGCGCCCGGTGCGCGACTGGCAGGTACTGACGCCGGGGAGCGACTTCCCGTCCCAGGATCAACAACCACCACTCAAAACGCTGATTTTGCAACTCTGAAGCCCCTCACAACCAAGGAAATCTCCCACACGTATTGAGGCTATTTTTTCTGAACTAGATTCGCGTGCCATACTCCAAGCACCTCCAATAGAGAGACGACGCCTCACATGCCCAAAGGATTGAAACGCGCTATTGGCGCCTTGCTGACCGTCATCGCACTTTATAGCTTGCTGGGGTTCTTGATTCTGCCCGGCATCGCATTGCGTATCGTCAATCAACAACTGGCCAACTACTCCACGGTCCCGGCAAAGCTTGATCGCCTGGAGCTCAACCCCTACAGCCTGGAAGTCACCTTGTGGGGCCTGAACATCGGCACGCCGGGTCAAGAACAGGTCGGCTTCGAGCGGTTGTACACCAAGCTGCAGATTGACAGCCTGTGGACCGGCGCCCTGCATCTGGCCGCTGTGGAGTTGGACAAACCCAAGACCGAGCTGCTGTTCAGCAAGGACGGCGCGCTGAACCTGGCGCAGTTGTTCAAGCTGCCGCCCAGCGAGCCCGCCAAGGATGTGCCGCCCAGCAAGCCGTTCCCGCTGCGTATCGATCAGATCAAACTGGCCGACGGGTATGTCCATTTCCAGGACCTACGCCCCAGTGAGCCGATCGAGTTTCTTTATAACGAGCTCAATTTCGAACTGAAAAACCTCAGCACCCTGCCCCAAGACAATGCCGACATGACCCTTATCGCGGTGGGCCCTGAAGGTGGCCAGCTCGATTGGGTCGGGCGGATCAGCCTGGTTCCCATCGCCTCCGTAGGCAAGATCAAAGTCACTGACGGCAAGATGAAGGTCTGGTGGCCCTACGTACGCGATGCACTGCCGTTGGTACTGCAAGACGGCGTTCTGAACTTAAGCACCGACTACCAGTTCAGTCTGACCAACGGAACAGAACTGCAACTGACCAATACGTCGTTGAGCGTTGCGCCCCTCTCGATCAATGCCCCGGATGGTCGACCGCTGGTCCGCCTCGAACGCCTGGACGTGAGCGAGACCTCGGTCGATATGGCCAAACAACGGGTGACCGTGGGCAAGATCCGTAGCACCAAACTGGAAACCTGGGCTGCGCGTGAAGCGGATGGCCAGCTTGACTGGCAGAAGCTCTTCGCCAGCCAGCCGAAAAAACCGGTCCCCGCCGCTGCCATCAAAGCGCCGGCGGCCGCGGCAGGCAATGCGCCTGAAGTCGCCCAACAACCCATCGCCCCAAGTAAACCGTGGCAGGTGCTGCTGAGTGATGTGCAGTTGCGTGATTATCAGGTCCATCTGGCTGACCGGGTACCCGAGGAGCCGGTGAAACTGGACATCGGCCCGCTGAACCTGGATCTGCAGAATTTCGACAGCCTCAACCAGTCACCTTTCAGCCTCAAGCTCGACACCGGGCTGGGCAAACAAGGGCATATCACAGCCGCCGGCGACGTCAATCTAAGCCCGGTCAGCGCCAAATTGCAGGTCACCACCAAAGACATCGACCTGCGCCTGGCCCAGTCTTATATCAGCCCGTTTATCCGCCTTGAAATGCGCAGCGGCATGCTGGGCAGCGATCTGGCGGTCAACCTGAAAAGTACCGAGCCGCTGGCGTTCAGCGTCACCGGCAAGGCGCAGGTCGACCAACTGGATACCCTCGACACCCTCAAGCAGCGCGACTTCCTCAAGTGGCAGCAGTTGGTACTCGAAGGGCTGGACTACGAGCACGGCAACAGCCTGACGATTGCCAAGGTCAATCTGCAAAAGCCGTACGCCCGTTTCATCATCAACGATGACCGCACCACCAACATCGATGACCTGTTGATTCCGCAATCTGCCGACAGCAGTAAGCCAACGACTAAACCGGCGGCTGGCAAGGCCTCTGCAAACGGTGGAAAACCGATGGGAATTCGCATCGGTGAAGTGGATATCAATGACGGCTCAGCCAACTTCGCCGACCTCAGCCTCACGCCCCACTTCTCCACCGCGATTCAGCAGCTCAACGGCAAAATCGGCACCCTCGACAACCGTCAACCAAAACCTGCGACGGTCGATATCAACGGCAAGGTCGATCGTTATGCACCGGTGACCATCAAGGGCAGCCTTAACCCCTTCGACCCGCTGGCCAGCCTCGACATCGCCACCAGCTTCAAACGCGTCGAGCTGACCACACTGACGCCCTACTCCGGTAAGTTTGCAGGCTTTCGCATTCGCAAAGGGCGCCTCAATCTCGATCTGCATTACCTGATCACCAAGGGCCAGCTCAAGGCTGAAAACAAAGTGGTGATCGAGCAACTGCAACTGGGTGAAAAAGTCGACAGCCCGAATGCAGTCGATTTGCCGATTCGTCTGGCCGTTGCCTTGCTCAAGGACACCGATGGCAAGATTTCCATCGAACTGCCGGTATCCGGCGACTTGAACAGCCCGCAATTCAGTGTGATGCCGATTATCTGGCAGACGCTCCGCAATTTGGTGTTGCGCGCGGCTGAAGCGCCCTTCAAATTCATCGGTGGTTTGATCAGCGGCGGCGACGCCCAGGACCTCGGCAGCGTGGCGTTCGCCCCAGGCTCGAGTGACTTGAGCAGTAACGCCCAATCCTCCCTTGACAAGCTCTCAGCCGCCCTCAAGGCGCGTCCGGCGTTACGTCTGGAGATCGAAGGCACCGCCGCCGAAAGCAGTGACGGGGGATTGATTGCCCAGCAGCGCCTGGATCGTGAATACCAGAGCACTTACTACAAGATTCTGCAGCGCCGTGGCGACAAAGTCCCTGCACAGGCTTCACTGCTGCAAGTACCGGAAACCGAAAAAAATCCGATGCTCGAAGGCATCTATCGCGACCGCCTGAAACAACAACCGCCGGCCGAATGGGCCAATCTGAGTAAGGAAGAACGGGCCGCGAAGATGCGTGCAGAGGTGATCAAATCCTGGAGCTCCAACGAGCCGTTGCTGCGCCAACTGGGCCAGGCGCGCGCCAGTAGCATCAAGGATTATCTGGTCGACAAAGGCCACCTGACTGATGATCGGGTGTATTTCATCGATGCCAGCCTGGGTCAGGCTGAAGCTGATGGCCGTGTCGTCAGTCCACTGCATCTGGACAGTGAATAATCCATGCGAACGAGTGGCTTGGTAGTACTGGTATTGGCTTGCCTGACGAGCCAGGTGCAGGCCGACACCTTGCGTTGCGGCAGTCAATTGATCAGCGTGGGTGATCGGGAGTTTGAGGTGCAGCAGAAATGCGGTGAGCCAATAGCTCGAAACCTTATCGGCTACAAACGCAGCGCTAACAGACGCGAAGAAGTGCAGATCGACGAGTGGATCTACGGACCCAATAACGGCATGTATCAATACCTGCGTTTCGAAGGCGGCCGTCTGATTGGGATCGACAGCAAGCGCGGCAAGTAACCGCGGCGCCTCGCCCCACCTCCTCAAATAAAACCTGTGTCCACAATAGAACAGGCCCCCGACTCAAACGCCGGGGGCCTGTAATGACCACATCCTTATGGTCTTTCGCATGAACCTTCAATGAGTCAGCCGAAACCTTCCGTAGTGCCCAGCTGGGTGCTTATCAACACTCATAGCGCGTGGGTCAAGCGTTACTCAGACCTCAGGCCATCGGCCGAAACTGCTTTAACGCCTTTGATTTTCGTGGCGATATCGACTGCCATTTTTTTCTGGGCAGCGGTCACAGCGACGGTCGAAGACAGGGAAACCACGCCTTTGTTGGTTTCTACCTTGATCTTGGTGGCAGGGATGCCTTTTTCAGTGAGCAGATCGGCTTTGACCTTGCTGGTGATCCAGGTATCAGAGGTGGCGCCTTCGACTTGAGTCATTTCGCCAGCAGCAACAACCATCGGCGCTTGAGTGGATTGTTGAGCGAATGCCGCGTTGGCCATGGTGAACGTCAGTGCAGTGGCAGTAGCAGCGGCAATAGCGAACTTATTCATATTCATACGGGTCACTCCTGTTTTTCTCAAAATCTGCGCCGGTGTCATGGCGGCAGGGTTACAGGTGATATCGCAAGTGCTGTGCCAATCGCCGCTACACAATAAAATTCTTATAAAACAATTAGTTAGATATTAATGAACTATTGCGCTTCGTGCAGATTGCACGTTCGACCCTGTCCACCACATGCAAGATGCATGTTTTGCGCAGCTAAATTATTGGCTGAACGCATAAACCCTTAAAAGCACTCATAAAAAAGGACCCCGAAGGGTCCTTTCATTCCGCGTTCAGCAATCGGGCGAATTACACGCCGGATGCTTTTGCTGCTGCGACGTCTTTGATCGACAGCTTGATACGGCCGCGGTTGTCCACGTCCAATACCAGAACTTCAACTTCCTGACCTTCTTGCAGAACGTCGGTCACTTTCTCAACGCGTGCATCGCTCAGCATGGAGATGTGAACCAGGCCGTCTTTGCCAGGCAGGATGTTGACGAATGCGCCGAAGTCGACGATGCGCTCAACCTTACCGACATAGATCTTGCCGATCTCTGCTTCAGCGGTGATACCCAGAACGCGCTGACGTGCTGCTTCAGCCGCTTCCTTGGTTTCGCCGAAGATCTTGATCGTGCCGTCGTCTTCGATATCGATCGAAGCCTTGGTCTCTTCACAGATCGCACGGATGGTCGCGCCGCCTTTACCGATGACATCACGGATTTTGTCGGTGTCGATTTTCATCGCGATCATGGTCGGAGCGTTTTCCGACAGCTCGGTACGCGACTGGCCAATGATCTTGTTCATCTGACCGAGGATGTTCAGGCGCGCTTCCAGGGCTTGGCCCAGAGCGATTTCCATGATTTCTTCGGTGATGCCTTTGATCTTGATGTCCATCTGCAGCGCGGTAACACCTTTGGCGGTACCGGCTACTTTGAAGTCCATGTCGCCCAGGTGATCTTCGTCACCGAGGATGTCGGTCAGGATGGCGAACTTCTCGCCTTCTTTAACCAGACCCATGGCGATACCGGCAACTGGCGCCTTCATCGGAACACCAGCGTCCATCAGAGCCAGGGAAGCGCCGCAGACCGAAGCCATGGAGCTGGAGCCGTTGGACTCGGTGATTTCCGATACGACACGGATGGTGTACGGGAACACGTCAGCAGCAGGCAGCATGGCCTGTACGCTGCGACGAGCCAGACGGCCGTGACCGATTTCGCGACGACCAGCGCCACCCATGCGACCACACTCACCTACCGAGAACGGAGGGAAGTTGTAGTGCAGCATGAACGGGTCTTTGCGTTCGCCTTCAAGGGTGTCGAGCAGTTGTGCGTCACGCGCGGTACCCAGGGTAGCTACAACCAGAGCCTGAGTCTCGCCACGGGTGAACAGCGCCGAACCGTGAGTCTTCGGCAGAACACCGACTTCGATGTTCAGAGGACGTACGGTACGGGTGTCACGGCCATCGATACGCGGCTTGCCGTTGACGATGTTCTCGCGCACGGTGCGGTATTCGATTTCGCCGAAAGCAGCTTTGACTTCGGACGAAGACGGCTGGCCTTCTTCACCGGACAGCTTGGCAACGATCTGGTCGCGCAATTCACCCAGACGGGCATAACGCTCGTGCTTGACGGTGATGGTGTAAGCCTGGGAAATCGCGTCGCCGAACTCGGAGCGGATAGCACCCAGCAGAGCGGTGGCTTCAGCCTTTGGCTGCCAGTCCCAAGTAGGCTTGGCGGTTTCGGCGGCCAGCTCTTTGATAGCCTGGATCACAACCTGGAATTCGTCGTGAGCGAACAGAACAGCGCCCAACATCTGGTCTTCGGTCAGCTCTTTGGCTTCCGATTCAACCATCAATACGGCTTCCGAAGTACCGGCAACAACCATGTCCAGGCTCGAAGCCTTGAGTTGTTCGTAAGTCGGGTTCAACAGGTAGCCGGTGCTTTCGTGGAAAGCAACGCGCGCGGCACCGATAGGGCCGTCGAAAGGAATACCGGAGATCGCCAATGCAGCCGAAGTACCGATCATGGCAGCGACGTCTGGATCAGTCTTTTTGCTGGTGGACAGAACGGTGCAGACAACCTGCACTTCGTTCATGAAACCTTCTGGAAACAACGGACGGATCGGACGGTCGATCAGACGCGAAGTCAGGGTTTCTTTTTCGGAAGGACGGCCTTCACGCTTGAAGAAACCACCGGGGATCTTGCCCGCAGCGTAGGTTTTTTCCTGGTAGTGAACGGAAAGTGGGAAGAAGCCTTTACCTGCGTCAGCTTGCTTGGCACCGACCACAGTCACTAATACGCTGACATCGTCGTCAACGGTGACCAATACTGCGCCGGAAGCTTGACGGGCGATACGGCCTGTCTCGAGGGTGACGGTCGATTGACCGAACTGAAATTTCTTGATTACCGGGTTCACGGTTTCCTACCTTCTTTGTGGCTCTTGGGGAACTGGTTTCTTGCGAATTCTTGGGCAGTGACAGGGTTCGGACCCATCGACCGTCCAGATAAAACTTGAGGCTGGAAGCCTGCCCCGATCCGTCGAGTAAACCCGACGAGTCGTGACAAACAACCAACCTCTAGCACATCGTTATTAGCGACGCAGACCCAGACGAGCGATCAGAGCGCTGTAACGGCTAACGTCCTTACCTTTCAGGTAATCCAGCAGCTTGCGACGCTGGTTTACCATACGGATCAGACCACGACGCGAGTGGTGATCTTTACCGTTGGCCTTGAAGTGGCCTTGCAGTTTGTTGATGTTGTGGGTCAGCAGTGCAACTTGCACTTCTGGAGAACCAGTATCACCAACAGCTTGCTGGTAGTCGGTTACGATTTGAGCTTTTTCTTCAACGCTGAGTGCCATGTGGGCAATCCTTTTTTCAGGAAACCGCTCCGAAGAGACAGCTTCAATAGGCCGAGGGCAAACCCTCGTATTTTAAAATGAGTAGTGACCGTGCCTACTGACAGCCACCCTCGTTCGATCATTCTGACCGAATCAATCGACGTGGCGCGATCCGCCCGTCTTCACTCACTTCACCGATACCGATGAAGCGGCCTTCATGATCTTGCACTCGAACCATGCCGAACTGCGGCGCGTCCGGTGCTCTGACTGGTTGACCATGCAACCAGTAGAACGAACTGTGTTCCGAGAACTGCAACAGCGGCCAGTGCAGCAAACCGCTGTCCGATGGCATCAGGAAGCGATCTACCGCTTCGTTGCCGCCGTCGGCGTGTACCTGCTCCAACTCTTCCAGCGTAACCGTCTGGGCCAGGCTGAAAGGTCCGGCCTGGGTGCGGCGCAACTCAGCAACGTAGGCGCCACAACCGAGCTTTTCACCGATATCTTCGACCAGGGTACGAATATAGGTGCCTTTGCTGCAGTCAACCGCCAGGCGCGCTGTATCGGCTTCGCACTCCAGCAATTCCAGGCGCGCAATAGTAACAGAACGCGGTTCACGCTCCACCACTTCCCCCGCTCGGGCCAGCTTGTACAGCGGCTGGCCATCACGCTTGAGCGCTGAGTACATTGGCGGTATCTGACTGATTTCACCGCGAAAAGCCGGCAAAACCGCTTCGATATCGGCACGACCAACGGTCACCGGGCGCGTCTGTAAAACTTCACCTTCGGCGTCCGCCGTGGTGGTGGTTTTACCCAATTGCATCTTGGTTTCGTACGCCTTGTCCGAATCGAGCAAGTACTGGGAAAACTTTGTCGCTTCACCGAAGCACAACGGCAAGACACCCGTCGCGAGCGGATCGAGGCTGCCGGTATGCCCGGCCTTTTCCGCATTGAGCAACCAACGCACCTTCTGCAAGGCCGCGTTGGATGTAAAGCCCAGCGGTTTGTCGAGCAGGATGATCCCGCTGACGTTGCGGCGTATACGCTTGACCTGAGCCACCCGCGCTACTCCTTGCTGTTTTCTGGCAAAGAGCTTTCTGGCGTGTTTTCTGACTGAGCGTCTTCCGGGTGATTACCATCCTCGGCCACCGCACGCTCGATCAGAGCCGAAAGATGAGCGCCACGCACGACGCTTTCGTCGTAGTGGAAGTGCAGCTGCGGCACACTGCGCAGTTTCATTTCGCGGGCCAGCTGCATGCGCAGGAAACCTGCCGCCGAGTTGAGCACCTTGATGGTCTGCGCGATGTCTTCAGCGCTGTCCTGGCCCATCACGGTCATGAAAATCTTCGCATGACCGACGTCACGGCTGACGTCGACAGCGGTGATGGTGACCAGGCCGACGCGCGGGTCTTTGATTTCACGGCGGATCAGCTGTGCCAGCTCGCGCTGCATCTGATCGCCAATACGTTGGGTACGGCTATATTCTTTTGCCATGTATTACTACCTGTCACTGACCTGGGGCGAAACCCGCACGGTCTGAAAGCGGCAAACGCCCGGCCTGACAAAATGCCGGACCGGGCGTTGCGTTTAGAGCCCATGACGGATCGTGATGCATTTGCATGCGACGACCCGCCATGGCTCTTACAGCTCGCGACTTAGAGGCTGCGAGCCACTTGGACTTTCTCGAACACTTCGATCTTGTCACCGACTTTAACGTCGTTGTAGCTCTTCACGCCGATACCGCATTCCATGCCGGCACGTACTTCGGAAGCGTCATCCTTGAAGCGGCGCAGGGATTCCAGCTCGCCTTCGAAGATAACGATGTCTTCACGCAGTACACGGATTGGACGGTTACGGTGAACAACACCTTCGGTAACCATGCAACCGGCGATCGCGCCAAACTTCGGCGAACGGAACACGTCGCGGACTTCAGCGATACCCAGGATGTTCTCCCGGACGTCGCTGCCAAGCATACCGGTGAGGGCTTTCTTGACGTCTTCGATGATGTCGTAGATTACGTTGTAGTAACGCATATCCAGACCTTCCTGCTCGACGATCTTGCGAGCGCCGGCATCGGCACGCACGTTGAAGCCGAACAGTACAGCGTTGGAGGCCAGTGCCAGGTTGGCGTCGCTCTCGGTGATACCACCGACACCGCCGCCGACCACGCGCACTTGCACTTCGTCGTTGCCCAGGCCATTCAAAGCGCCATTCAAGGCTTCCAACGAACCACGGACGTCAGATTTGAGGACGATGTTAAGCGTCTTCTTCTCTTCCTGACCCATGTTCTCGAAGATGTTTTCCAGCTTGCCAGCGTGAGCACGAGCCAGTTTGACTTCGCGGAACTTGCCCTGACGGAACAGAGCCACTTCACGGGCTTTCTTCTCGTCAGTCAGTACGCTCAGCTCATCGCCAGCATCCGGAGTACCGTCCAGGCCGAGAATCTCGACAGGGATGGAAGGACCGGCTTCCTTGATCGACTTGCCGTTCTCGTCGAGCATGGCGCGGATGCGGCCATAGTTCGAGCCGACCAACACCATGTCGCCTTGGCGCAGCGTACCGTCTTGAACCAGAACGGTTGCAACCGGACCACGACCTTTGTCGAGACGCGATTCAACCACGACACCACGACCAGGAGCGGACGGGGTCGCTTTCAGTTCCAGAACTTCGGCTTGCAACAGGACGGCTTCAAGCAGTTCGTCAACGCCGGTACCCACTTTCGCGGAAACCGAAACGAACGGAGTATCGCCGCCCCATTCTTCGGAGGTCACACCGTGAACAGACAGTTCGCTCCTGATGCGATCGAGATCGGCACCCGGCTTGTCGATTTTGTTCACTGCTACGACCAGCGGGACACCGGCAGCCTTGGCATGTTGAACAGCTTCGATGGTCTGCGGCATGACGCCGTCGTCCGCAGCAACAACCAGAATCACGATGTCGGTCGCCTTGGCACCACGAGCACGCATTGCGGTAAACGCAGCGTGACCAGGGGTGTCGAGGAACGTCACCATGCCACGGTCAGTTTCAACGTGGTACGCACCGATGTGCTGAGTGATGCCACCGGCTTCGCCAGCTGCAACCTTGGCGCGACGGATGTAGTCGAGCAGCGAGGTTTTACCGTGGTCAACGTGGCCCATTACGGTCACGACTGGAGCACGAGAGAACTCTTCACCTTCGAACTTCAACGATTCGGCCAGGGAATCTTCCAGGGCGTTGTCGCTGACCAGTTTGACCTTGTGGCCCAACTCTTCGGCGATCAACTGGGCAGTTTCCTGATCCAGTACCTGGTTGATGGTCACCGGGGTGCCCATCTTGAACATGAACTTGATCACTTCAGCCGCTTTGACCGACATCTGTGCCGACAACTCGCCGACAGTGATAGTCTCGCCGATGGCAACGTCGCGGACTACAGGGCCGGTTGGGCTCTGGAAACCGTGAGCATTGCGCTTTTTCAGCTTGGCCTTGCCGCGACCACCACGACGGAAGCTGTCGCTTTCTTCGTCGGTAGTACGAGGCGCGACGCGTGGCGCTGGCGCTTTCTCTTTAACAGAAGCGCGATGCGGAGCGTTCTTGCGATCACCATCACCACTGCCACGACGACTGTTGTCATCGCTGCGTGGTTTGTCCGGACGGCGCTGTTCGTCTTTCTTGCGTGCGTCAGCAACGGGTGCTGCAGCCACAACCGGCACTTCTCGCACAGGTTCGACAAAAGCAACAGGAGCGGCAACGGCAGCAGGAGCAGTCGATTGCGCAGCAGCAGGCTGGTTACGCGCCTGTTCTTCGGCGCGACGCTTGGCTTCTTCTTCAGCCTTTTGACGTGCGGCATTTTCTACAGCACGACGTTCATCCAGCTCGCGCTTGCGCTCGGCTTCGATTTCTTCCGGGCTGCGTTGTACGAACACTTTCTTCTTGCGCACTTCAACGCTGATGCTTTTGCTGCCAGCAACGCGCAGGGTACTGGTGGTTTTGCGCTGCAAAGTGATCTTGCGCGGCTCTTCCACTTTAGCCTTGTGACCGCTTTTCAAATGCGTCAACAGGGCTTGTTTCTCTATATCGGTCACAACTTGCTCGGCGGCGGTGTGCGGCAGACCTGCCTCACGCATCTGCTGTAACAGGCGCTCTACCGGTGTGTCGACCACTGTGGCCAGTTCTTTCACCGTGACTTGCGTCATGCACTTCTCTCCTCAGGCCGCGCCTACTTACTCGAACCAATGGGCTCGGGCGGCCATGATCAACTTGCCGGCACGAATATCGTCAATGCCGTCGATGTCGAGCAGGTCGTCAATAGACTGCTCGGCCAGGTCTTCGCGGGTAATTACGCCGCGCACCGCCAGTTCCATCGCCAAATCCTTGTCCATACCCTCAAGCGAGAGCAGGTCTTCGGCCGGATGGGCGTCTGCCAGCTTTTCCTCAGTAGCGATGGCTTTAGTCAACAAACGATCCTTGGCCCGAGCGCGAAGCTCGTTGACGGTATCTTCGTCAAAGCCATCGATGTTGAGCATTTCTTCCAACGGTACGTAGGCAATCTCTTCCAGGCTGGTGAAGCCTTCATCGACCAGCACCTGTGCCAGATCTTCGTCGACTTCCAGCTCGTCGATGAAGTTGCGCAGGATGTCACCGGTTTCTGCTTGCTGCTTAGCCTGGATGTCCGATTCGGTCATCACGTTCAGGGTCCAACCAGTCAACTGGCTGGCCAGACGCACGTTCTGACCGCCGCGACCAATGGCCTGAGCCAGGTTGTCTGCGCCAACGGCGATGTCCATTGCATGGGCATCTTCATCGACGATAATTGCCGCCACTTCAGCTGGCGACATGGCGTTGATCACGAACTGCGCCGGGTTGTCGTCCCACAGCACGATATCCACACGCTCGCCGCCCAATTCGCCGGAAACAGCTTGAACGCGCGAACCACGCATGCCGATACAAGCGCCTTGCGGATCGATTCGTTTGTCCTTGGAACGAACAGCGATTTTTGCACGCGAACCCGGGTCACGAGAGGCAGCCATCACCTCGATGAGACCTTCGGAGATTTCCGGTACTTCGATCCGGAACAGCTCGATCAGCATCTCTGGCGCAGTACGCGACAGGATCAACTGAGGGCCACGGTTTTCAGTGCGAATTTCTTTGAGCAATGCACGAACGCGGACACCTACACGGAAAGTCTCCCGCGAAATGATGTCTTCACGCGCCAGCAACGCTTCAGCATTGTTACCCAGGTCGACGATGACATTGTCACGCGTAACCTTTTTAACGGTGCCAGAGATGATTTCACCCAGACGCTCGCGGTAGGCATCAACGACTTGAGCACGCTCGGCTTCGCGAACTTTCTGCACGATGACCTGTTTAGCAGTCTGCGCAGCGATCCGACCGAATTCGATGGAGTCGATTTTAACTTCGACAACATCGCCGGCTACGGCGCCTGGCTGTTTCTCCTGGGCCTGATCTACAGCCAACTCGAATGCTGGATCGTCCAGATCTTCGTCTTCGACCACTGTCCAGCGACGAAAGGTCTCGTAGTTACCGGTCTGGCGATTGATCTCCACACGCAGTTCAACTTCATCTTCGAAACGTTTCTTGGTAGCAGTGGCAAGAGCCAGCTCAAGCGCTTCAAAAATCACACCTGCCGGAACGCCCTTTTCATTGGACACCGACTCAACAACCAGCAGTACTTCTTTGCTCATCGTACGCCTCGCCTTTCGCAAGCCATTGGATCCGCGGGATCCGCGTCTCAGTCAAAACTGGGAATAATGTTGGCTTTGTCGATCAAGTCGATCGGCAACAAGTATTCGTGATCATCTACCTGCACCACGATATCCTGCTCCTCCACCCCGCGGAGAAGGCCCTGAAAGTTGCGACGACCATCGAAGGGCGAGCGCAGCTTTATTTTCACTTGTTCACCGGCGTGTAAAGCAAACTGTTCAAGAGTGAACAGTGGGCGCTCCATGCCAGGAGAAGAGACTTCAAGGGTGTATTCAACAGCTATCGGATCTTCAACATCCAGAACACCGCTGATTTGACGGCTGACTATGGCGCAGTCATCCACCAAAACGCCGCCTTCTTTATCGATATAAATACGCAACAGTGAATGGCGACCTTGAGCCGAAAACTCAATTCCCCAGCATTCATAGCCAAGGGCCACGACCACCGGGGCCAACAAGGCCTGCAACTGTTCTAGCTTGCTCGACACCTGAACCCCCTCGTGCATGCTATGCAAATAAAAAATGGGCGAAGCGCCCATCCCTGAAAACGCCGTTGAATAGCGGCGTTATAAACTGTCCAGCTAACAAAAAGCCCCTAAAAAGGGGCTCCGCTAAAACTGGTTGCGGGGGCTGGATTTGAACCAACGACCTTCGGGTTATGAGCCCGACGAGCTACCAGACTGCTCCACCCCGCGACAAAGCTGGGGCGGAAGTATACGACCGATCCCTTTCAGGGTCAATCAAACCTCCACCTACAAGAAAGCCCGCTACTGCGGGCTGTCCTGATAATTGGTACCGAGAAGGGGACTCGAACCCCTACACCCTATGGGCACAACCACCTCAAGGTTGCGTGTCTACCAATTCCACCACCTCGGCAATACAACTCTTTAGCGGCTCAACATCAACCGCTCAATCCCGTCTTACTTCTGCTCTGGCGCTTGAGGTACGTCAGCAGGATTAACCGCTGGCTTTTGCGCTTCGAGCACCGGCACATCACTTGCCGCCGGCTTCTGCTGTGGTACTTCCAATGCTGCTGGATTAGGCAAACCTACTTGAGTCAGCTGATGAGCTTTCTCTTTAGCAAAGTAACCTAACCCTAAGCTGGTTATGAAAAAACCTGCGGCAAGTATAGCAGTAAACTTACTAAGAAAGGTAGAGGAACCTTGGCTTCCGAACACAGTATTTGAAGCACCTGCACCGAAAGACGCACCAGCATCCGCACCTTTACCCTGCTGCAGCAATACCAGAGCGACAACGCCCAGAGCGCCCAACAGATGAAAAACGACTACGACTGTTTCCAGCATTTTTTCAGTTTCCCGCGGCACGACAAATCGCACCGAACTCATCTGCATTCAGGGAAGCCCCACCAATGAGCCCCCCATCGATATCCGGCATGCCGAACAGTTCAGCCGCATTGGCCGCCTTCACGCTGCCGCCATAAAGAAGCCGCACACCGCGCGCGACTTCAGCATTCTCTGCCGCCAACTGCGCACGAATGGCTGCGTGCACTTCCTGCGCCTGTTGGGGCGATGCAGTCAACCCGGTACCTATGGCCCAGACTGGCTCGTAAGCGATGACTGCATTTACAAAAGCACCGACGCCCAGCTCTTCGATGATACTGCCAAGCTGACGCCCTACAACCTCAAGCGTCTTGCCTGCTTCGCGCTGCTCCAGGGTTTCCCCTACACACAACACCGGCGTCAAACCGCACGCCTGGGCTGCTGCAAACTTGCGATTAAGGACACCATCACGCTCGCCCATGATCAGGCGACGCTCAGAGTGCCCTACCAGCACCAGGGTACAGCCCGCATCAGCCAGTTGACTCGGTGCAATTTCACCGGTCAGTGCACCTTGCATTGGCTCTACCGCAGAATTCTGCGCACCTACAGCGATTGACTTGCCCTGGAGCCCGTCAACCACTTCATTGATGTACAAGCAAGGCGGAAAAACCGCAACATCAACACCGCCTGGCAAGGCCTGATTACGAAGGCCTTTAATCAGCTCAGCGACGCTGGCGCGGGTACCGTGCATTTTCCAGTTACCAGCTACCATCAGGCGACGCATGCTGTACCTCGTCGATCAAAGTGGGCGCAGATGTTACCCAACCACATCAACACTGGCAAGCCGAAATCAGGCGCAAACTTCAGTAACCAGTTTTGCCAGCTCATCGGCGTAACCGCGAACCAGAACCTCGTCCTCACCTTCGACCATGACGCGAACCAGCGGCTCGGTGCCAGACTTGCGCAGCAGCACGCGACCACGGCCGCCCATAGCGACGGTGACCCGCTCGCAAGCCTCTTTCACAGCAGGATGCTCGACCGGATCAATACCGCCCGCAAAACGCACGTTAACCAGCACCTGAGGACACTTGCGCAATGCTTGCCGCGCCAGAGCCAGGCTTTCGTCACGACGACGCAGCGACAGCAAGACCTGCAGCGCCGCAATAATCGCATCACCGGTAGTCGTGTGCTGGAAGCAAACGAGATGACCTGAACCCTCACCACCGAGCTGCCAATTGCGCTCAAGCAATTCCGCAGTCACGTAGCGATCGCCCACGTTGGCCCGCACGAACGGGATGTTCAAATCAGCGAACGCCAGCTCAACGCCAAGATTGGTCATCAGCGTGCCGACGACACCACCCTGCAACTTGCCTCGCTCCTGCAGATCACGCGCGATGATGAATAACAGCTCATCACCATCGACGATCGCGCCGGTGTGATCGACCATCAGCACCCGATCACCGTCACCATCGAAGCCGATGCCGAGGTCGGCCTGCTCTGCCAGTACCGCAGCCTGCAAGTTACCCATATGGGTCGAACCGCAGTCGTCATTGATGTTCAGGCCGTTGGGTTGAGCCGACAGCACCGTCACCTGCGCACCCAACTCACGAAAAACATTGGGGGCGACTTTGTACGTGGCGCCATGAGCACAATCAATGACCAGCCTCAAGCCGGCGAAGTCAGTACTGGTCGGAACACTGCTTTTACAGAATTCGATGTAACGCCCGGCAGCGTCGTTGATACGCGACACCTTTCCGAGCTTCTCGGACTCGACCACCGTCATCGGCGCATCGAGCAGCTCTTCGATCATCTTCTCCACTTCATCAGGCAGCTTGGTGCCCTGACCGGAGAAAAACTTGATGCCGTTGTCATGATGAGGATTGTGCGAAGCACTGATCACAATGCCGGCTTCGGCATGGAAGGTCCGCGTCAGATAGGCGATGGCCGGGGTAGGCATCGGCCCCAACAGCATGACGTCAGCGCCCGCCGCCGAAAGGCCGGCTTCCAGAGCCGACTCGAACATGTAGCCAGAGATCCGCGTGTCTTTACCGACCAATACCCGACAAGCACCCAGACGACGGAAAGCCATCCCGGCTGCCCAGCCGAGCTTGAGCATGAAATCCGGGGTGATCGGGAATTGGCCGACCCGACCACGAATACCGTCGGTACCAAAATATTTTCTAGTCATGGATGCTCCATCATTCTTATTCAGCCGACTCGACAGCGGCGATCATTCGCACCACGTCGACAGTTTCGGCAACATCATGAACACGCAGAATTCGTGCGCCCTTGATTACGGCCATGGCCGCCAGAGCCAGACCACCAGAAAGCCTCTCGGCAACCGGACGCGCAAGTACCTGACCAATCATGCTCTTGCGCGAGACACCCACCAACAACGGCCTGCCAAGCGCATGCAAGGCCTCCATGTGCTTGAACAGGCTCAGGTTATGCTGAAGGTTTTTAGCAAACCCAAATCCAGGGTCCAGAACGATACGCTCTCGAGGTATACCGGCCGCCGCGCACTGTTCCATACGCTCAAGCAAAAACGCGCCGACCTCACCCACCAGATCCTGATACTGCGGATTGTCCTGCATATCGCCCGGTTCGCCACGCATGTGCATTAGACACACCGGCAAACCCGTAGCTGCCGCGGCGTCCAGGGCACCCTCACGGCGCAGCGAGCGCACATCATTGATAAGACCAGCCCCCAGGCGCGCCGCCTCACGAATAACCGCTGGCGTAGAGGTATCAACCGAGATGATGACATCCAGTTCCCGGTTCAACGCCTCGACAATGGGGGCCACACGCTCCAGCTCTTCAATAGGAGAAACCACGCGCGCGCCGGGCCGGGTGGACTCGCCGCCGACGTCGATCAATGTCGCGCCTGCGGCCACCATCGCCTCGGCGTGACGCAATGCTGCGTCACGCTGGCTGAAACGACCGCCATCAGAGAAGGAGTCTGGCGTGATATTCAGAATGCCCATGACGTGCGTATGGGCCAAATCAAGAACCCGGTTGCCGCAAGGCAACCGGGTTGGGCACAGCGGAGAAGTCATGTCAGGCCTTAGTGTTCAGCAGCTGGACCGCCGATAGGGGTTTCTGGACGTGGGTCCAGAGGTGCAACCGGAGTGCCGGAACCACCTGCCCAATCACGCGGCTCGCGAGGAGCGCGACCAGCCATGATGTCATCGATCTGTTCAGCATCGATGGTTTCATACTTCATCAGAGCATCTGCCATGGCATCAAGCTTGTCACGGTTGTCCGTCAGGATCTGTTTGGCCGTGCCGTAGCACTGGTCAATGATGCTGCGAACTTCCGAATCGATAAGCCTTGCCGTTTCAGCAGACACACTGGAATGCTGACTACCGCCGCGACCGAGGAACATTTCACCTTCATCTTCGGCATACATCAGCGGACCGAGCTTCTCCGACAACCCCCACTTGGTCACCATGTTCCGGGCAATTTGACTTGCACGCATGATGTCGTTGGAGGCGCCAGTGGTCACACCGTCGAAGCCAAGGGTCATCTCTTCGGCGATCCGGCCGCCGTACAGCGAGCAGATCTGGCTGATCAAGGCGCGCTTGGACAGGCTGTAACGATCTTCTTCAGGCAGGAACATGGTCACACCCAGCGCACGACCGCGCGGGATGATCGACACCTTGTACACCGGGTCGTGCTCAGGCACTACCCGACCCACGATGGCGTGACCCGCTTCGTGATAAGCCGTGTTCTGCTTCTCTTTCTCGGACATGACCATGGATTTGCGCTCAGCGCCCATCATGATCTTGTCTTTGGCCAGCTCGAACTCTTTCATCTCGACGATGCGTTTACCCGTGCGAGCAGCGAACAGAGAAGCCTCGTTGACCAGGTTAGCCAGGTCAGCACCGGAGAAGCCCGGCGTACCACGAGCGATCACGCCCGGGTTGACGTCTTCGCCCATCGGCACTTTGCGCATATGGACTTTGAGAATCTGCTCACGACCACGAATATCCGGCAGGCCGACCACAACCTGACGGTCGAAACGGCCCGGACGCAGCAGCGCAGGGTCGAGTACGTCTGGACGGTTGGTGGCCGCAATGACGATGATACCGTCATTCACTTCGAAGCCATCCATCTCGACCAGCAACTGGTTGAGAGTCTGTTCACGCTCGTCGTGACCACCCCCCATGCCAGCACCACGATGGCGACCGACGGCATCGATTTCGTCGATGAATATGATGCAAGGTGCGTGTTTCTTGGCTTGTTCGAACATGTCACGGACGCGGCTAGCACCGACACCCACGAACATTTCAACGAAGTCGGAACCGGAAATCGTAAAGAACGGTACCTTGGCTTCACCCGCAATGGCCTTGGCCAGCAGGGTTTTACCGGTACCTGGCGGGCCCACCATCAGCACGCCGCGCGGGATTCGCCCACCCAGACGCTGAAACTTGCCCGGATCGCGGAGGAACTCGACGAGCTCACCCACCTCTTCCTTGGCTTCATCACAACCGGCGACGTCGCCCAGCGTAGTCTTGACCTGGTCCTCGGACAGCAGCCGCGCCTTGCTCTTGCCAAAGCTCATCGGCCCACCTTTACCACCGGCACCGCCTTGCATCTGGCGCATGAAGAACATGAAGACAGCGATGATCACCAGAATCGGGAAGCTTGCGACCAGCAGCTGAGTCCAGATGCTCTGCTGCTCTGGTTGCTTGCCTTCGATGACCACATGGTTGTCGACCAGGTCGCCGATCAGGCCATTATCCTGAATCGCCGGACGAATGGTCTTGAAGGTGTCGCCATCGGCGCGCTTGCCGGTGATGACATAGCCGTCGACGGCAACCTTCTCGACCTTGCCATCCTTAACCTGCTGGATGAACTCGGAATAGTTGAGGGTTTGCGGCTCGTTTGGGCTGGAGAAGTTGTTCATCACTGTCACCAGGACAGCGGCGATGATCAACCACAGGATCAAATTCTTTGCCATATCGTTCAATTAGCTACCCTCTGAAGCAAGCTCCACGCAGGAGCGTGCCTCGCATGATATTCACCGGCCTAAACTACTACATAACCTACAGGTGTGGCAGGTGCCGTCTGTAACCCTTTGTGAAACCTTAACTACATAATGTTCGTTTATGCTTCGTTGGCAAGACTATTTAAAAAAACCTATCGACTCGCATCAAAGCCGCTCGTCGCTTTCAGAGCCTGCAATCCCGCGAAAACCGCGACCCAGCAGATACTGCTCACGGGACCGATCACGAGAAGCCGAAGGCTTGCGCATCTGCACCTTGTCGAACAGCTTGCGGATGTCCTTGTGGAACACGTCGAAACCTTCGCCCTGGAAGACCTTGATCAGAAAATCGCCACCCGGGCGTAAAACCCGTCCAGCCAGATCAAGAGCCAACTCACAGAGGAACATGGCGCGTGGCATATCCACTGCTGCCAGACCACTCATATTGGGGGCCATATCGGAAATCACAAGGTCTACTTGAGTATTACCGACAGCCTCAAGGATTTGTGTCAGCACCGCATCCTGGGTGAAGTCGCCCTGAATGAAGGTCACGTCGGGGATACTGTCCATTTCCAGGATGTCGGAAGCGATCAGACGCCCCTGCCCACCAATCAGACGGCTGGTGACCTGTGACCACCCGCCCGGCGCTGCGCCAAGGTCGATCACGGTCATGCCAGGGCGGATTAATTTGTCCTTTTCCTGGATCTCCAGCAGCTTGTAGCTGGCTCGCGAACGATACCCATCTTTCTGCGCCATTTTGACGTAGGGGTCGTCGAAGTGTTCTCTCAACCAGTTATGGCTTGTTTTGGAACGGGCCACAGGGCACCTCAAAAATAAACGAGTCGTGATTAACTGGGCGGTCCCGGACTCGCTCGGGTAAACTGGCCGCCGCTTTTTACAAGATCAGACGCAGGGGTCAGATTATGCCGCTCACTCAGGAGCAGAAGAAACAGTACAAATCTATTGGCCACCATCTGAAACCGGTATTGATTGTGGCTGACAATGGTTTGACTGAAGGTGTGTTAGCCGAATTTGAACGCGCATTGAGCGATCACGAGCTGATTAAAATCAAACTCAACATCCTCGACCGCGAAAGCCGCTTAGGGGCCATTGCAGAACTGTGCAAGGCCGGCAAAGCGGATTTGGTGCAAGTCATCGGCAAAATGGCGTTGATCTACCGCAAAAATGCCAAGGTAAACAAGCTACTGTCCAACGTACACCGCGCTGTCGTATAAAAAAATCGGTCAGGGGCGCGCATCGCGCGCCCTGCCGCTTCCACCCGGCACAGGCTGGATGACCAGCAGAAGCCCGGACAACGCCAACACCAGATAACTCAACAACTGCCAGCGCATTGCACCCGGTAGCCAGCGATACAGCACGTAATGGCTCGCTGAAGCCAGCATCGCTATCAATAGCAATTGCCCACGCAAATCAAGCCAAAGACTCGACAGACGCTCGACCTGTACCAGGACCACCATCTGCAAAGCTACGCAGAACGCCGCAAATCCCACCAGCAACGCCCCCGACAGACTGGCAACTTCATCGATCAGCAATGGCGCCAGCCCCGTTTGTTCGAGCACCGTCAACATTGCCAGATGCAGCAATACCAGACCGCCCACCCAAAGCGTTTGAGCGATCTGCCAGATAATGGCGCCCGCACGAAACGGGCGACGCTTGTTAAAGGTGGCTGACTTCGACAATCTCGTACTCGATCACGCCACCTGGCGTTTTGACGGTAACCACATCACCTTCTTCCTTGGCAATCAAGGCGCGAGCGATGGGTGAGCCGACCGAAAGCTTGCCCTGCTTGATATCAGCTTCGTCTTCACCAACGATCTGATACTTCACGCGCTCATCGGTTTCGACGTTAGCAATCTCGACAGTCGTGCCGAAAATCACTTTGCCTGTATGCGCAATCGTCTTGACGTCGATGACCACTGCGTTCTGCAGTCGGCCCTCGATATCACGAACGCGCGCTTCCACCATGCCCTGCTGCTCACGAGCGGCATGGTACTCAGCGTTTTCCTTGAGGTCACCCAGCTCACGTGCAGTGCCGATGTCCTGGCTGAGCTTGGGACGAATCACCTTTGTCAGGTGGGTCAGTTCTTCTTCCAGGGCGCGAGCGCCCTGAACGGTCATTGGATATTTGATCATACCTTCAATCCTGCATGTAGATCCTGCAAGCGACGCACAGTCTTCTCTGGACCGAACTTGAGCGCTTCACAGATGGCCTCGCCCGCAGCGATGGTGGTCGTGCAGTAAATTTTGTGCTGCAAGGCATTACGACGAATAGAGTAGGAGTCAGCGATCGACTGACGACCTTCCGTGGTGTTGATGATCAGCGTGACTTCGTCATTCTTGATCATGTCGACGACGTGCGGACGACCTTCCGTCACCTTGTTCACGCGGCGCACTTTCAGGCCCGCAGCTTCAATCAGCTTGGCGGTACCTGCTGTCGCAACGATTTCGAAACCGAGGTTGATCAGGTCACGCGCGACCCCCGCTACCAGCGGCTTGTCATCGTCACGCACGCTGATGAACGCGGTACCGCCGGTCGGCAGCAGCTCGCTGGCACCCATCTGGGCCTTGGCGAACGCCTCACCGAAGGTATCGCCTACGCCCATCACTTCGCCGGTCGACTTCATCTCTGGGCCGAGGATCGGGTCAACGCCAGGGAACTTGGCGAACGGGAACACCGCTTCTTTCACGCTGTAGAAGTTCGGAATGATTTCTTTGGTGAAACCAATTTCCTTCAGGGTTTTACCGGCCATGACGCGCGCCGCGATCATCGCCAGGGAAACACCGATGCACTTCGACACGAACGGCACGGTACGCGAGGCGCGCGGATTGACTTCGATGACGTAGATGTCTTCGCCTTGCAGCGCCAACTGTACGTTCATCAAACCGACCACGCCCAATTCCAGGGCCATTTTCTTGACCTGCTCACGCATCTCGTCCTGGATATGCGCAGGCAGCGAGTACGGCGGCAGCGAGCATGCGGAGTCACCGGAGTGAACGCCCGCTTGTTCGATGTGCTGCATGATCGCGCCGATCACAACGTCGGTACCGTCGCAAACCGCATCGACATCCATCTCGATGGCGCAATTGAGGAAGTGGTCCAGCAGCACAGGGCTGTCGTTGGACACTTGCACCGCATCACGCAAGTAACGCTTCAGCTCTTCTTCTTCGTAAACGATTTCCATCGCCCGACCGCCCAACACGTAGGACGGACGCACCACCAGCGGATAACCAATCTTGCCAGCCGCACGAATCGCTTCGTCTTCACTGCGCACAGTAGCGTTAGGTGGCTGACGCAGATTCAGGCGCTCGACCATTTGCTGGAAACGCTCACGGTCTTCGGCACGGTCGATGGCATCAGGGCTGGTACCGATGATTGGTACGCCAGCTTCTTCCAGGGCACGCGCCAGTTTCAGAGGAGTCTGGCCGCCGTACTGGACGATCACGCCTTTAGGCTTCTCGACGCGGACGATTTCCAGCACGTCTTCCAGGGTCACCGGTTCGAAGTACAGGCGATCCGAGGTGTCAAAATCGGTGGATACGGTTTCCGGGTTGCAGTTGACCATGATGGTCTCGTACCCGTCTTCGCGCAGCGCCAGCGCGGCGTGTACACAGCAGTAGTCGAACTCGATACCCTGGCCGATGCGGTTTGGACCGCCGCCCAGAATCATGATCTTGTCGCGCGTCGAAGGGTTGGCCTCGCACTCTTCCTCGTAGGTCGAGTACAGATAGGCAGTGTCAGTGGCGAACTCGGCCGCGCAGGTATCGACGCGCTTGTAGACCGGGAAGATCTCAAGCTTGTGACGATGGCGACGCAAGCTTTTCTCGGTGACGCCCAGCAGTTTGGCCAGACGCGCATCGGAGAACCCTTTGCGCTTGAGGCGGAACATCAGGTCACGGTCGATAGTGGCCAGACCCAGGGTCTTGATCTTCTCTTCTTCCTTGATCAGATCTTCGATCTGCACCAGGAACCAAGGGTCGATCATGTTCATGCTGAAGATTTCTTCAACCGACATGCCGGCACGGAAGGCGTCTGCCACGTACCAGATGCGCTCTGCACCCGGTACGGTCAGTTCGCGCTTGAGCACGCTCATGCTTTCCGGATTGCTCAGGTCGAGCTTGGGGTCCAGACCGCTGACACCCACTTCCAGGCCGCGCAGGGCTTTCTGCAGGGATTCCTGAAAAGTACGACCGATGGCCATGACTTCGCCGACCGACTTCATCTGCGTGGTCAGGCGTGCGTCAGCCTTGGGGAATTTTTCGAAGGCGAAACGTGGCAGCTTGGTGACCACGTAATCGATCGAAGGTTCGAAGGACGCTGGAGTCTTGCCACCAGTGATTTCGTTCTGCAATTCGTCGAGGGTGTAACCGATCGCCAGCTTGGCGGCCACGCGAGCAATCGGGAAGCCAGTGGCTTTCGAGGCCAGCGCCGAGGACCGGGAAACCCGCGGGTTCATCTCGATCACGACCATACGGCCGGTGTCAGGGCAGATGCCGAACTGCACGTTGGAGCCGCCGGTTTCAACGCCGATCTCACGCAGTACCGCCAGCGAGGCGTTACGCATGATCTGGTATTCCTTGTCGGTCAGCGTTTGCGCTGGCGCAACAGTGATCGAGTCGCCGGTGTGCACGCCCATCGGGTCAAAGTTTTCGATGGAGCAGACGATGATGCAGTTGTCCTTTTTGTCGCGGACCACTTCCATCTCGTACTCTTTCCAGCCGATCAGCGATTCGTCGATCAGCAGCTCTTTGGTCGGTGACAGATCCAGACCACGGGTGCAGATTTCTTCGAATTCTTCACGGTTGTAGGCGATACCACCGCCCGTGCCGCCCATGGTGAAGGACGGACGAATGATGCATGGGAAGCCCAGTTTTTCCAGGACGGTGTTCGCCTCTTCCATGGAGTGGGCGATACCCGAACGCGGGCAATCCAGGCCGATGGACTTCATCGCCTTGTCGAAGCGCGAACGGTCTTCAGCCTTGTCGATGGTGTCGGCATTGGCACCGATCATTTCGACGCCGAACTTCTCCAGAACGCCTTCGCGCTCCAGGTCCAGCGCACAGTTCAGGGCGGTTTGGCCACCCATGGTCGGCAACAGAGCGTCTGGACGCTCCTTCTCGATGATCTTGGCAACGGTCTGCCATTTGATCGGTTCGATGTAGGTCGCATCAGCCATCGACGGGTCGGTCATGATGGTGGCCGGGTTGGAGTTCACCAGGATGACGCGGTAACCCTCTTCACGCAGGGCTTTACAGGCCTGGGCGCCGGAGTAGTCGAATTCACAGGCCTGGCCGATCACGATGGGGCCGGCGCCGAGAATCAGGATGCTTTTAATATCTGTACGTTTTGGCATGGGTTGTCACTCAAATCCGCAGGTCAGTCGGCAAGCCGTCTTGAACATTTCTCTGAGAGGGTTGAGCGGATCAGCCGGACAGTCTGTCGTCCGGGCCCTGCTCAACCCCTGCTCGCTACATTCTCAAGGCGACGCTCAGCGACGCTTGGCCATGGCTTCGATAAAGCGATTGAACAAGGGAGCCACGTCAGTCGGGCCCGGGCTCGCTTCAGGGTGACCCTGGAAGCTGAACGCGCTCTTGTCGGTGCGCTCGATGCCTTGCAAGCTGCCGTCGAACAGCGATTTTTGAGTCGCCCGGACGTTGGCTGGCAGCGTGGTTTCGTCCACCGCAAAACCGTGGTTCTGGCTGGTAATCATTACCACACCCGTGTCCAGATCCTGGACCGGATGGTTCGCGCCGTGGTGGCCGTGGCCCATTTTCAGGGTCTTGGCGCCGGAGGCGAGTGCCAACAGTTGGTGGCCCAGGCAGATACCGAAAATCGGCGTCTCGGTTTCCAGTACGTCCTGAATCGCCTTGATCGCGTAGTCGCACGGCTCTGGATCGCCAGGGCCGTTGGACAGGAACACACCGTCCGGCTTGAGCGCGAGCACGTCGGCTGCCGAGGTTTGAGCCGGAACCACGGTCACGCGGCAACCGCGATCCACCAACATGCGCAGGATGTTCAGCTTGACGCCGTAATCGTAGGCCACGACGTGGTAAGGCAGATCGGCGGCAGCGACGTCAGGATGGCTGTCAGTGGCCAGGCTCCAGACGCCCGAGCGCCATTCGTAGCTTTCGGTGGTACTGACGACTTTCGCCAGATCCATGCCCTTCAGACCAGGGAAGCCGCGTGCAGCAGCAATCGCAGCTTCTTCGGAAATGTTATCGCCGGCCATGATGCAGCCGTTTTGCGAGCCTTTCTCACGCAGAATGCGGGTCAGGCGACGAGTGTCGATACCAGCAATGGCGACGACGTTGTTGGCCTTCAAGTAGTCCGCGAGGGACATTTTGTTGCGCCAGTTGCTCGCGACCAGCGGCAAGTCACGAATGACCAGGCCTGCTGACCAGACGCGATTGGACTCGGCGTCTTCCGGTGTCGTACCGGTGTTGCCGATGTGCGGGTACGTCAGGGTAACGATCTGTTGGGCATAGGAAGGATCGGTAAGGATTTCCTGATAGCCGGTCATTGCGGTGTTAAACACCACCTCACCAACGGTTTGACCGTCGGCTCCAATGGCTTCGCCGCGAAAAATGCTGCCATCAGCAAGGGCGAGTATGGCTGGCTTAGTCAAGAAGACCTCCCGTAAATAAAGCCTGAAAGGGCGTTCGCAGGCTGCAAAAAAGCGGAATGACGTAGACACGTCACCCCGCTTCTTTTCGAATTATCTGCGCGCTTTTAGTGGACACACTAAAGCTGTAGCTTACAGAAAAGGGGTCTTTTGGTCTACCGCCAATGAGCCTAAAAGGCAGGGGAATGCGACGGAACATCGCTTGGCGGGTTGAAACAGGGTCGAAGCCCATGCGAAACATGAACTCCAACCCCCTGTATTGCAGTGCACGATCAGGCGATCAATGCAGATCCAGCACGTCTTGCATATCGTACAGGCCTGGCGCCTGACCATCGAGCCACAATGCAGCCCGGACAGCGCCTTTGGCGAAAGTCATGCGACTGGACGCCTTGTGCGTGATTTCCACGCGCTCACCATCAGCAGCGAACAACACGGTGTGATCGCCGACGACATCGCCCCCACGAATGGTCGCAAAACCAATGCTCTGACGATCACGCGCACCGGTCTGGCCTTCACGTCCATAAACCGCAACCTTCTCCAGATCGCGATCCAATGCCTTGGCCACCACTTCACCCATACGCAGCGCAGTACCGGACGGCGCGTCGACCTTGTGCCGATGGTGAGCCTCGATGATTTCGATATCGACGTCATCACCCAGCACGCGAGCAGCGGTATCCAGCAATTTCAGGCACAGATTGACGCCGATGCTGAAGTTGGCCGCGAACACGATCGGGATGTCTTTCGCCGCCTCGACCAGACGCTGCTTCTCCTCAGCCGTAAAGCCCGTGGTACCGATGACCATGGCCTTGCCCGCCTTGCGGCAGAACGCCAGGTTCTTCAGAGTCACCGACGGATGAGTGAAGTCGATCAGCACGTCGAACTCGTCAGCCACTCTGGCCAGATCGCCCGACAGCGGAACGCCGATCCGACCCAGCCCAGCGAGCTCACCGGCATCCGCTCCGACCAACGAACTGTCCGGACGATGGACCGCCGCGGTCAACCCCGCGCCCTGCGCTTGCTGGACCGCCTCGATCAGGGTTTTACCCATGCGCCCAGCGGCACCCATTACTGCAATACGTCGCATGTCTTGCTCCTGACTAGATAGCCCTTACAGATCGCCGAAAAAACGCTTCACACCCTCGAACCAACCGCTGGCCTTAGGCGAATGCGAGCTGTCGCCTTCGAGCGAAGCACGGAACTCTTCGAGCAATTCACGCTGACGGCGCCCCAGATTGACCGGGGTTTCGACGGCAACGCGGCACATCAAGTCGCCCGCACCCCCACCGCGTACCGGCGCCACACCCTTGCCACGCAGACGGAACTGCTTGCCGGTCTGAGTACCTTCGGGGATTTTCAGTTTGACCCGACCATCAAGCGTCGGCACTTCCAGTTCGCCACCCAGCGCCGCATCAGCGAAGCTGATCGGTACTTCGCAGTACAAATGCTTGCCGTCACGCTGGAAAATCGCATGTTCACGAACGTTGATTACCACATACAGATCGCCAGTCGGGCCGCCCTGCGTGCCCGCCTCACCTTCGCCGGAAAGACGAATGCGATCACCGGTATCGACACCCGCCGGCACTTTCACCGAAAGGGTCTTGTACTCTTCGACCCGGCCTTCGCCGTTGCACGAATCGCAAGGGTCGGAAATGATCTTGCCGTGCCCATGGCAACGCGGGCAGGTTTGCTGCACCGAGAAGAAGCCTTGCTGCATGCGCACTTGACCAATGCCACCGCAGGTTGGACAGGTGATCGGCGACGAGCCTTTCTTCGCGCCGGAACCATCGCAGGGCTTGCAGTTGACCAGTGTCGGTACGCGAATACTGACGGTGGTACCGCGCACAGCCTCCTCGAGATTCAACTCCAGGGTGTAACGCAAGTCGCTGCCGCGCTGGGCGCCACCACGGGAACCGCCACGACCGCCACCAAAGAAATCACTGAACACATCGCCGAAGATATCAGAGAAGTTCGCGCCTCCAGCACCAAAACCGGCACCGCCGCCGCCCATGCTTGGGTCGACACCGGCATGACCGTACTGATCGTAGGCCGCACGCTTGCTGGCATCGGAAAGCACTTCATAGGCCTCGTTGGCCTCTTTGAACATGTCTTCTGACTTTTTGTCGTCGGGGTTGCGATCCGGGTGATGCTTCATCGCGAGACGGCGATAAGCCTTCTTCAGGTCCGATTCGCTGGAGCCGCGCTCCACACCCAATATCTCGTAATAATCACGCTTTGCCATAAGTCTTCTGCACTCTTGAGGACGTCCGGCAAAACCCTCCTGAGCTTTGCCAAACTCGTTGAGCCCGATACAGGCCCGGACCCAACTCACGTCGATTCAACGGTCCTGGTCTTGGTTCAACGGTCAGTCTGCTGACCGAAGGCTTTTCACCTTAGGAGCAACAGCAAAACAAGGCGGATGCAGGAGCATTCCGACTTTGCCGCATGGCTTCCGGGCCTAAACCCGCAAGCTTGAAAATTCGTCTATTCCAGACACGCCAACGCGGGAGCAAGCTCCCGCGCGGCGACATCCTACCAGCCACCGCTTGAATGCAGTCAACCGGCTTACAAGCGGGCTTGCGCTTACTTGTGTTCTTTCACTTCCTCGAACTCTGCATCGACGACGTCGTCGGCTTTTGCAGGCTCTTCAGCATGATGTTCGCCCGCGCCTTGTGGCTTCTCGGCTTGCTCGGCGTACATTTTCTGAGCAACAGGTGCGGACACCTTGGACAGCTCTTCAACCTTGGCGTCGATGGCCGCTTTGTCGTCGCCTTTGATGGCTGCTTCCAGAGCAGTCAGCGCAGCTTCGATAGCGGTTTTTTCTTCCGCAGTCACTTTGTCGGCAGCATCGCTGATCATTTTGCGAGTCGAGTGGACCAACGCATCACCCTGGTTGCGGGCTGCGGCCAGCTCTGCGAACTTGTTATCTTCTTCGGCGTGAGCTTCAGCATCACGTACCATCTGCTGAATTTCTTCCTCAGACAGACCGGAGTTGGCCTTGATCACGATCGACTGGGTTTTGCCAGTCGCTTTGTCTTTGGCGCCTACGTGCAGGATGCCGTTGGCATCGATGTCGAAGGTCACTTCGATCTGTGGCACACCGCGTGGTGCTGGCGGAATCTCGGCCAGATCGAACTTGCCCAGCGACTTGTTCTGAGTCGCTTGCTTACGCTCGCCTTGCAGCACGTGGATGGTTACTGCGCCCTGGTTGTCATCGGCAGTCGAGAACACTTGCGATTTCTTGGTAGGAATCGTGGTGTTTTTCTCGATCAGCGCAGTCATCACGCCGCCCATGGTTTCGATACCCAGAGTCAGCGGGCTGACGTCCAGCAGCAGCACGTCTTTCACGTCGCCAGCCAATACCGCGCCCTGGATGGCAGCACCCATGGCAACCGCTTCATCCGGGTTGACGTCTTTACGCGCTTCTTTACCGAAGAATTCGGTAACCAGCTTCTGTACCAACGGCATACGGGTCTGACCACCGACCAGGATCACGTCGTTGATCGCGCCGATTTCAATACCAGAGTCTTTCAGCGCAATGCGGCAAGGCTCGATGGTGCGTTGAACCAGGTCTTCAACCAGCGATTCCAGCTTGGCGCGAGAGATCTTCACGTTCAAGTGCTTGGGACCGGTCGCATCTGCAGTGATGTACGGCAGGTTGACATCGGTCTGCAGGCTGGAGGACAGCTCGATCTTGGCTTTTTCAGCAGCTTCTTTCAGGCGCTGCATTGCCAGCGGGTCACCCTTAAGGTTCATGCCGCTTTCTTTCTTGAATTCGTCAACAAGGTAGTCGATCAAGCGAATGTCGAAGTCTTCACCACCGAGGAACGTGTCGCCGTTGGTAGCCAGCACTTCGAACTGGTGCTCGCCGTCGATTTCAGCGATTTCGATGACCGAAACGTCGAAAGTACCGCCGCCCAAGTCATAAACGATCACAGTGTGATCGCCCTTGGCTTTGTCCATACCGTAAGCCAGAGCGGCTGCGGTCGGTTCGTTGATGATGCGCTTGACGTCCAGACCGGCGATACGACCAGCATCTTTGGTGGCTTGACGCTGGCTGTCGTTGAAGTAGGCCGGAACGGTGATCACCGCTTCAGTCACAGTCTCGCCGAGGTAGTCTTCGGCGGTCTTCTTCATTTTTTTCAGGATTTCTGCCGAAATCTGAGGCGGAGACATTTTCTTGCCGTTGACTTCAACCCATGCATCGCCGTTGTCAGCCTTGACGATCTTGTAAGGGACCATCTGGATGTCTTTCTGAACGACTTCTTCTTCGAAGCGGCGACCGATCAAACGCTTCACCGCGTACAGGGTGTGGTGCGGATTGGTCACTGCCTGGCGCTTGGCGGATTGACCCACCAGAGTTTCACCATCGTTGGCATAAGCGATGATCGACGGCGTGGTGCGCGCGCCTTCAGCGTTTTCAATAACTTTTACTTTGCCGTTTTCCATAATCGAGACGCAGGAGTTGGTGGTCCCCAGGTCGATACCGATAATTCTGCCCATGTTAACTCTCTCCCGAAACTTGGATTTGGTTGCCGCAACTGCGTTTACAAATTGCGGTAGCACTTAAACGCATGACTTCTAAATGGGGGCCTGATGGCTGATTTCAAGCCTGCTCATCAATCGATGGTCTTACAGGCGCAACAGCCTTGCTGACCACGACCATCGCCGGACGCAACAGGCGGCCATTGAGCTGATAACCTTTCTGGAACACCTTGAGCACGCTGTTCGGCTCGACGTCGGCGCTCTCTTGCATGGCCATCGCCTGGTGATGCTCGGCGTTGAAGGGTTCGCCATGTGGATCGATCGCTTCCAGCTGATAACGCTTCAGAGTGTCCTGAAACATTTTCAGGGTCAGCTCGATGCCTTCGCGCATAGGACGGATGCTTTCATCGTCCGGATTGGACAACTCCAGGCCACGTTCCAGGCTGTCGATGATCGGCAGCAGGTCGCCGGCGAATTTTTCCAGAGCGAATTTGTGGGCTTTTTCTACATCCTGCTCGGCACGGCGGCGGACATTCTGTAGATCCGCAGCAACTCGCAGGGACTGGTCCTGGGCGGCAGCCAATTGCTCTTCAAGCACTTGCACACGCGCCAACATGTCATCACCCGAAACCGCTTCAGCGGTCTGATCCTGAGTCTGCGTATCCAGATTCTGTTCGTCAGCCATAGATTTCTCCTTTCAATAACGTCCGCGAGCTCAACTCGCGCTTCTGTCCCGCTATATGGGGTCTTAATTTTCAGCTTCAAGGGCAGAAAGAAGCACAACTGCGTTGAGTCTGACCAATAACCGATCTCGCATTCAGCCCGTGGTGCACGGGGATAAATCACTCAGAGGACTAAAAAAGCAGGCGATCAACCAAATCGAGCTAAGGCCGGGCATTGTCAGCAAGAAACAAAACACTGTATAAATAACCAGACAAATCGCTTGGGAGCCGCCTCTATGCTGGTGCACCTGTCCGTACATAACTACGCCATCGTCGAACATCTCGATCTCGAGCTGGACCGAGGCATGAGCGTAATCACTGGCGAAACCGGCGCCGGCAAATCGATCATGCTCGACGCCCTCGGCCTGACGCTGGGTGATCGCGCCGACAGCGGCGTGGTTCGCCCCGGTGCGGACAAGGCCGATATCCTTGCCACGTTCGACCTGTCCGAGATCCCGGAAGCCCGTGCCTGGCTCGAAGAGCGTGACCTGGACAATGACGGGCCGTGCATCTTGCGCAGGGTCATTACCGCTGAGGGCCGCTCGCGCGCTTATATCAATGGCTCGCCCTGCCCCCTGGGTGATTTGAAGGCCCTCGGCGAATTCCTGATCGACATCCACAGTCAGCATGAACATCAATCACTGCTCAAGACTGACACCCATCGCCGCCTGCTCGACGAATACGCTGGCGCCACTGACCTGGCGCGCCAGGTGCAACTGGCGGCACAACGCTGGCGCCAGACCCGGCAGGAGCTGGATCGGCTTTCCAACTCGGGTGATGAACAGCGTTCGCGCCATCAACTGCTCAGTTATCAGCTCGAAGAACTGGAGAGCCTCAGCCTCGGTGAGAACGAACTCGATGAGCTGGAGCAGGAACACAAAACCCTGACCAATGCCGAAAGCTTGTTGAGCATCTGCCGCCAGGTCGTCGAACAATGCAGCGAGAACGACTCGGGCAATGTTTTGAACGCTCTGACCGCCAGCCTCAACCGCTTGAGCGGGGTGAATAGCTCACCGACAGCCATGAGCGAAGCCGCCAGCCTGCTCTCCAGCGCACAGATTCAGGTCGAAGAAGCAGTGGGCGAACTGAACCGCTTTCTCGATAATTTCGATGCAGACCCCGCGCGCCTGCAGCAACTTGAAGAACGCCTCGATGCGATCTACACCCTGGCTCGCAAACACCGTATTCAACCCACGGAAGTCGCCGCGCTTCAGCAAAAACTGCTGGACGAAGTCGAGACCCTTAATGCCAATGATGAAGCCGTCGAACGCCTTGAGAACGAACTGGCTTCCTATGCGCGACATTATCAGGACAAGGCTCGCGACCTGAGTGACCTGCGTCATCGCTCTGCACCGAATCTGGCCAGCGCAGTCGAGCAGGAAATTCAACGACTGGGGATGCCCGGCGGGCGCTTCAGCATCGAACTACGCCCCAATACCAGCAAAGAACTGCTGCCCAATGGCCTTGAGCAGGTCGAATTACTGGTAAGCGCCAACCCTGGGCAACCGCTCAAGGCGCTGGCCAAGGTCGCTTCCGGCGGTGAGCTGTCGCGGATCAGCCTGGCGATTCAGGTCATCACCGCGCAAACCTCGCGAGTACCCACGCTGGTATTCGACGAAGTCGATGTCGGGATTGGCGGGCCGACGGCGGAGATTGTCGGGCAACTGCTGCGCCGTTTGGGCGATCGCGGGCAAGTCATGACCGTCACCCACTTGCCGCAGGTCGCCGCGCAAGGGCATCAGCATTTATTCGTACACAAAGTACGCGACAGCGACGCCACCCGTACTGCCGTGTCCAAACTCAGCAACACCAAACGTATCGAAGAAGTGGCGCGTATGCTCGGCGGTATCGACCTCACCAAAGAGTCATTGGCTCACGCGAAGAAGATGGTGGTCGCGGCGAAAGCCTGAAGCCTCCTGTGGGAGCAGCTTGCCTGCGAAGAGACCGGTGCGGTCTGTGGAATATCTGCGACTGATCCATTGCCTTCGCAGCGGGACGCGTAGTTGCAAGCCTGCTCCCACAGTGGAACGCGATCCTCTGTAGGAGCTGACTTGTCTGCGAAGGCCATACGGCGCGGCGTGTCAGGCACACCGCACTCACAACTAATCGCCCCTACAAAATCCGAACACCAGAAAGCACGAAGGCGACCCTGAGGTCGCCTTCGATAATGCTGCCAGAAGGTTACACCTTCTTCTTGCGCACGTAGAGCACCAAGTTGTGATCCACCAACTCGTAACCGTGCTTCTCGACAATCGCCTTCTGAAGCTTCTCGATTTCCTCTTCGAAGAACTCGATCACTTCACCGGATTCCACGTTGACCATATGGTCGTGGTGGCCGCCGTCAGCCAGTTCGAATACCGCATGACCGCCGTCGAAATTGTGGCGAACCACCAATCCGGCAGCTTCGAACTGAGTCAAGACACGATAAACCGTGGCCAGACCGACATCCTCGTTAGCTTCCATAAGTGCTTTGTAAACGTCCTCCGCACTCATGTGGCGCTGCTCGGCAGAGTCGAGCATCTGTAGAATTTTGACCCGTGGCAGGGTCACTTTTAGTCCGGCTTTACGTAGTTCGCTATTTTCAACCATGGTCAGCTTTCTCGCGGATGCTGCTTCGCAGCTTCTCTTAATGCGGGTATGATCGGGGTTTATGTTGTCCCAGCCAAGATAGTGGAAGTCGCCCACCGATGCAAAACACCAAGCTCCTGCTAACCAGTTTCACCTTCGTGGGACTGCTCGCACTCGCCGGTTGTTCATTCCCCGGGGTTTACAAAATCGACATCCAGCAGGGCAATGTCGTCACGCAGGACATGATAGACCAGTTACGCCCCGGAATGACCCGTCGGCAAGTACGGTTTATCATGGGCAACCCTCTGCTGACCGATACGTTTCATGCCGATCGCTGGGATTACCTGTACAGCCTGCAGCCTGGGGGCGGTGAACGCCAACAAGAACGCATGACCATCATCTTCAACAGCAACGACCAATTGGTCAGCCTTTCCGGTGACTTCAAGCCTGGCGTGAGTCGTGACGAGGCCATTCTCGGCAAGGAAAGCGGTAACTCCGTGACGCCAGCAGCGCCAGCCAAGGCTGAAGAGCCCAAAGCGGAAGCGCCACCGAAGCCTGGCTCGTTGCTCGAACAGATTCAACACGATGTGGATAAAGTCGAAACCGTTCCGGTACCGACCCAGGAACCTCTGGGGACATCACCGCAGTAGATTTGAAATCCAGCGGTCAGCGTCAGTAAAAAGCCCGGCAAGCCGGGCTTTTTTGCACCTATTGATAGGATTCACACGCAAAAACAAGCTATTGCGCGTCGCCCTGAGTCTTTGCCAGGGCTGCCTTGGCCGCGCGCAACCGGCGCACTTCTTTTGGATCAGCCAATAGCGGTCGATAAATCTCTATTCGATCACCCGCCACCAGCACACGGGTTTCGGCATCGTTCAGCACTTTGCCGAATATTCCTACCGCACAATGCGCCAGATCCAACTCAGGAAAGTGCTCGCCGATACCAGAAACCAGCAGCGCATTGCGCACTGTCGAACCCGATGGCAGGTCGACTTTGAGTAGCATTTGCCGATCCAGGGCGGCGTAAACCACCTCGACTTCAATCAGCGCCTTAGCCATGCAGCTGTTTTGCCCGCTGACAGAAAGCGTCGACCAACGTGTTGGCCGCCTGATTGAACAAAGGCCCCAGGGTCGCGCGTACGATAGGCCCGGCGTAATCGAACGACAGGTCCAAACTGATCTTGCAGGCCTTCTCACCCAATGGCTTGAATACCCAGATGCCGTGCAACTGATTGAACGGCCCCTTCTCCAGATTCATCTCGATGGACTGCCCTGGCACCAGCGTATTTCGCGTCACGAAATGCTGGCTGAGGCCGCCTTTGGCTATTTCGAGGCTGGCGCGCATGTGACCCTCGCTGGTTTCCAACACCACAGCGGAGGAACACCACGGCAAGAATTCCGAGTAGCGCGCTACATCGTTCACCAGGTCATAAAGTGCCTGGGCCGGATAAGGCAACAGGGCTGAGCGTTGAATATGCGTAGTCATGTCAGCGTCATTTCCAAAGCTGAGCGGCAAACACACAAGAATGCCGAACGAAAGAGCGCGCATTGTCCGGGATTCAATCAAGGTGCTCAAGCACGCAGCTTCACCGTAGCCGACAGCGCACTGACTCCCTATAATGCGTCCCCTATGGCTAAGCTCAAGAAACACCCCACAGGGACCATCGCGCAAAATAAAAAGGCGCGCCACGATTACTTCATCGAACACAAGTTCGAGGCCGGTCTGGTCCTGGCTGGCTGGGAAGTAAAAAGTCTGCGTGCTAGCAAGGTGCAGTTGGTCGACAGTTATGTGCTGCTCAAGGATGGTGAGGCCTGGCTGATGGGCAGCCATATCTCACCGCTGACGACTGCAAGCACTCACGTCATCGCTGACCCTACACGCACCCGTAAACTGTTGCTTAACCAGCGCGAGCTAGAAAAGCTCATTACCGCGGTTCAGCAAAAAGGCTATGCCTGCGTAGCCCTTTCCATTTACTGGAAAGCGCACTTGATCAAGTGCGAAATTGCTCTGGGCAAGGGCAAGAAGGAATACGACAAGCGCCACACCGAGCGCGAGCGCGACTCCGATCGCGAGCTGCAGCGCGCGGTTCGGAGCAAGGGTAAAGACGACTAACCGCGCGTCCCCCTTCGCAGGTAAGCCTGCTCCCACAATGGATTGCTCATCCCTGTGGGAGCAGGCTTGCAACTAGGCGTCCCCCTGCGAAGGCGTCAGCTCAGACAGCAAAATTGTCCGGACCCACCATCAAACCCCATTCCGCCGCTCGGCCCGCGCCGTGCGCTGGACTTGCTGTCGCACTTCTTCCAGTACCTCCTGCACGTACAGCAGATGGCGGCTGGACACCTCGCGCGCGTCGTTCGCACGGCCTTCGATAATCGCCAGATACAACTCACGGTGCTGACTGATCAGCATGTCGCGAGTCTCTGTGCGCTGTTTGTACATGCCGCCGATATTGGTCACGACGTTGCGTTTGAGCAGGTCGAACAGGCCGCGGATCGTGTGTAGCAGCACCGCATTGTGACTGGCTTCGGCGATAGCCAAATGAAAGTTCGCATCGGCAGCGCCCTCCTCGGCCCGACTCACTTCGCCGACCCGTGAATAACAATCCTGTAATAAATCGAAAGCCATCCGCAGCCGCTCACGGTCAACATCCGTGACACGCAGAGCTGCGTAGTACGCACATGAAGCTTCGAGCGTTTGACGAAACTCAAGCAGATCGCGCTGAGCTTCCGGATTGCTTTCCAGCAAATGCAACAACGGATCGCTGAAAGTCGACCCCAGGCTCTCGACCACATAATTACCGCCGCCCTGGCGGCTGATCAACAGTCCTTTGGCCGTGAGCTTCTGAATCGCCTCGCGCAAGGATGGACGAGACACGCCAAACTGCTCGGCCAAGGCGCGCTCAGCCGGAAGGCGCTCTCCAGACTTCAATGTACCTT
The DNA here is from genome assembly GCF_056680425.1 of Pseudomonas sp. ASL3. Taxonomy (NCBI): domain Bacteria; kingdom Pseudomonadati; phylum Pseudomonadota; class Gammaproteobacteria; order Pseudomonadales; family Pseudomonadaceae; genus Pseudomonas; species Pseudomonas sp. ASL3. The sequence goes on from NZ_CM155281.1 coordinate 4,672,570, forward strand.
CGAGAATCATTCCTTCGAGCTGCTCGACAATATCGTCAGATAAACGACGCTGACGCACCTGATCAAACCCCATAACTCACTCCGAACCCCGATCATTTACCGGGACTGCCTATTCTCGCCGATTGCCACAGCGCCGGCACCCTTCAGATTCAGTTGAAAACACCCCGTCACTGCGATTTTTTTCGCAAATCGACGAAAGTATTAGAAGGGTAAATTGACATACCAACAGCAACACTTCTAACCTAGCGTCCAGACATTGTAAATTGGTATTACCAATTATCCAATGCCGGCGTTCAGTGGCCATCATCCACGGCGCTGCAAGACCTCTCGCGATGGCGAAAGGCTTGAGCTGGTGAACTGTGCGACTCGGTCGTCAGCATCGGTTCGACGGCAGCTATGCTGAGTGCTGGCCTCGGACCACAAGCGACGAACGAGCGATACGGAACATCGGGCCTGACCAACAACAATTAGGGGCCACCTCATATGCAAACCTGGCAACAGTTCTACACCCCACTCGGCAGTCTTGGCTTATCCGCCATCGCGGCAGTCATTCCCATCGTGTTTTTCTTCATGGCATTGGCCGTGTTCCGGCTCAAGGGTCATGTCGCAGGCAGCATCACCTTGCTGATAGCGGTGCTGATGGCAATCTTTGCCTTCCACATGCCCGCCGATATGGCAATCGCTGCCGCCGGTTATGGGTTTGCCTACGGCCTGTGGCCCATTGCCTGGATCATCGTTGCAGCAGTATTCCTCTACAAACTGACGGTTAAAAGCGGCCAGTTCGAGATCATCCGCAGCTCGGTGCTGACCATCACCGACGACCAACGCCTGCAAGTGCTGCTGATTGCCTTTTGTTTCGGCGCCTTCCTTGAAGGTGCGGCAGGTTTCGGTGCGCCAGTGGCGATTACCGCAGCGTTGCTGGTAGGCCTGGGCTTCAACCCGCTGTATGCCGCCGGGTTGTGCCTGATTGCCAACACCGCGCCGGTGGCTTTCGGCGCGTTGGGTATTCCTATCATCGTCGCAGGTCAGGTTTCCGGGATCGACGCCTTCAAGATCGGCGCCATGGCCGGTCGTCAATTGCCACTGCTGTCGCTGTTCGTGCCGTTCTGGCTGGTGTTCATGATGGACGGCCTGCGAGGCGTCAAAGAAACCTGGCCGGCAGCCCTGGTCGCGGGTCTCACTTTCGCCACCAGCCAGTTCTTCACCTCGAACTTCATCGGTCCTGAACTGCCTGATATCACCTCGGCGTTGATCAGCCTGATTTCCCTGACCCTGTTCCTGAAGGTCTGGCAGCCAAAACGCAGCGCCGGTGCGCAAATGGCCGGCGCCACACCAAACGGGACCGTCGTGGCCAGCGCTGGCGGCTTCGGTCAGCCACGCACCTCGATAAAGTCTGAATACACCCTGGGGCAGATTTTCAAAGCCTGGTCACCCTTCCTGATTCTGACCGTTGTGGTCACGATCTGGACACTCAAGCCGTTCAAGGCGCTATTCGCAGCCGGTGGCGCGTTGCAGGCCTGGACTTTCAACTTTGCCATCCCGCATCTTGATCAACTGGTGTACAAGGTCGCGCCGATCGTTGCTGCGCCGACCGCGCTGCCAGCGGTGTACAAATTCGACCTGATCGCCGCATCAGGCAGCGCGATTCTGTTTTCCGCGCTGCTGTCGATGCTGGTGTTGCGGATAAACCCAAAAGTTGGTCTGACCACTTTTAAAGAGACCTTGTACGAACTGCGCTGGGCCGTAGTGTCCATCGGCATGGTTCTGGGCTTCGCCTTCGTGATGAACTTCTCCGGGATGTCCACCACCCTGGCTCTGGTACTGGCATCCACCGGCGCTGCGTTCCCGTTCTTCTCGCCGTTTCTTGGCTGGCTGGGCGTGTTCCTGACGGGCTCCGATACGTCCTCCAACGCCCTGTTCGGTTCGTTGCAAGCGACGACAGCTCACCAGATAGGCGTCAGCGACATTCTGACAGTGGCCGCGAACTCCACAGGTGGCGTGACCGGCAAAATGATTTCACCGCAGTCGATTGCCGTTGCCTGCGCTGCCACCGGTCTGGTTGGCCAAGAGTCCGATCTGTTCCGCTTCACCCTCAAGCACAGTCTGTTCTTTGCCACCATCGTCGGCTGCCTCACCCTGGCTCAAGCCTATTGGTTCACCGGCATGCTGGTTCACTGACAGATTGGTTGATTGACGCTGGTTGATTACAACCACACACCTGCAACGACCTGGCGTCGAGCTAACCCCTCGGCGCCAACCATTCACAACCGGGTCTGCCGGGCGGCTGAAAGTTTCAACGCTTCACCTTTCGACCGCTGCGCTGGACGGATAACCGGGACCACCCGGAGAAACGCCTGATGAGCGAGCTTTATTACAACGCCGTGCCGAATGCGACCCGTGTCGCACCACCACGCGCCGAACCACGGCAATACCCTGACGCAAAGCCTGAGCGGGTTTATCTGTTCGGCACCTGCGTGGTCGATCTGTTTTATCCCGAAGCCGGCATGGATGCGATTCACCTGCTGGAGCGCGAAGGCATTCGGGTCGAATTCCCCCAAGGGCAAAGCTGCTGTGGGCAACCGGCCTACACCTCGGGCTACACCGATCAGGCGCGTGAAGTAGCCCGCTCGCAGCTGGCGTTGTTCGCCGGAGATTATCCCGTGGTCGTTCCTTCCGGTTCTTGCGCCGGCATGCTGCGCGAGCATTACCCCGACTTGTTCAAGGACGAGCCGGAAACGTTGAAGCAGGTCCGAGCCCTGGCCGCCCGCACCTATGAACTGGCTGAGTTTCTGCTGTTCGTGTGCAAGGTACAGCTCCAGGACAGCGGCGCGCCGACCAAGGTGGCGCTGCACACCTCCTGTTCGGCACGACGGGAAATGAACACCCATTTGCACGTACGGACGCTGTTGTCCCAGATGAGCAACGTCGAACGGGTAGAGCACGACCACGAAAGTGAATGCTGTGGTTTTGGCGGGACGTTCAGCGTGCGGATGCCGGATATTTCCGGGGCCATGGTGGCGGACAAGACGCGTGCGTTAAAAGAGTCCGGCGCGCATCAGGTCGTGACCGCTGACTGCGGCTGCCTGATGAACATCAACGGCTCGCTGGAGAAACAACGGGAATCATTACGGGGCCAACATTTGGCCAGTTTCCTGTGGCAACGCACTGGAGGTGGGCAATGAGCACGCACACGCTGATTCCGACCGTAGAGGTACAAGAAGATTTCCGCGCCCGGGCGCACAAAGCCTTGGGCGACAGCCAGCTACGCAACAACTTCCGCACCGCCATGGACTCGCTGATGACCAAACGCGCGGCGGCGTTCAGCGATGCCGACGAACGTGAACGCCTGCGCGAGCTGGGCAATGCAATTCGCGCGCGGGCCTTGTCCAAGCTGCCCGACTTGCTCGAGCAGCTTGAAACCAACTTGACCCGCAATGGCGTGAAAGTGCATTGGGCGGAAACGGTGGACGAGGCCAATGACATCGTCCTTTCGATCGTCGAGGCCCATGAAGCCAAGCAGGTGATCAAGGGCAAGTCGATGGTCAGCGAAGAAATGGAAATGAACGATTTCCTCGGGGCTCGCGGCGTTGAATGCCTGGAAGCGGACATGGGCGAATACATCGTCCAGCTCGACCACGAGAAACCGTCTCATATCATCATGCCGGCGATTCACAAAAACGCCGGCCAGGTGGGCACCTTGTTCCACGAAAAACTGGGCGTGGAATACACCAAGGACGTCGACCAACTGATCCAGATCGGCCGCAGGGTGCTGCGCCAGAAATTCTTCGAAGCAGACATCGGCGTCTCCGGCGTCAACTTCGCCGTGGCTGAAACCGGCACCCTGCTGTTGGTCGAAAACGAGGGCAACGGCCGCATGTGCACTTCGGTGCCGCCGGTGCATATCGCCGTCACGGGTATCGAAAAAGTCGTCGAAAACCTGCGTGACACCATCCCTCTGCTGTCACTGCTGACCCGCTCGGCGCTCGGCATACCGATCACCACCTACGTCAACATGATCTCCGGCCCGCGCAAGGCCCATGAGCTGGACGGCCCGCAGGAAGTGCATCTGGTACTCCTCGATAACGGTCGCAGCCAGGCGTTCGCCGACAGCGAACTGCGTCAGACGCTGAACTGCATTCGCTGTGGCGCCTGCATGAACCATTGCCCGGTCTATACCCGCATCGGGGGTCATGCTTATGGTGAGGTGTATCCGGGTCCCATCGGCAAAATCATCACCCCGCATCTGGTCGGCCTCAACAAAGTCCCGGACCACCCCAGCGCTTCGTCGCTGTGCGGCGCCTGCGGCGAGGTCTGCCCGGTGAAGATTCCGATTCCAGCGCTGTTGCGCCGCCTGCGCGAAGAAAACGTCAAGGCGCCGGACTCTCCACACCAGGTCATCCGCGGCCAAGGCAGCAAATACTCGCGCAAGGAACGCTTTGTCTGGAACGCCTGGTCGCGGCTCAACAGCTCACCGGCGCTGTACCGCCTGTTCGGTTTTTTCGCCACCCGCCTGCGCAATCTGACGCCAAGCAACATCGGCCCCTGGACGCAAAATCACAGCGCGCCAAAACCGGCAGCACGTTCGCTGCATGAGCTGGCCCGTGAACATTTGGCGAAGCAGTCGGCAGAAAAGCAACCGGGAGCCAAGCGATGAGTGCCAAACAGAACATCCTTAACAAGCTGCGCCATAGCCTGACCGGCGCCACGCCAATTGCCGACAATTTCGACGAAGACCTGGTGACCACACCCTGGAGTTACGCGCCCGAGCAGCGGGTTGCGCAACTGCGCAAACTGATGGAAGCGGTGCACACCGAAACCCACCTCAGCACCGAACAGGGCTGGCCGCAGCTGCTCGCGCAATTGCTGCATGACCGGCAACTGCCGAGCCTGTTGATCGCGCCGGGCACGCCCCACGGGCAACGCATCAGCGAGTATTGGGCACAGCACCCTGATCTGCCGCCGCTCAAGGCCTACGACCGCCCGATAGAAGAATGGAAAACCGAACTGTTCGACGACACGCCGGCCAGCTTCACCACGACCCTCGGCGCCATTGCCGCCACCGGCAGCCTGATCCTGTGGCCGACCCGTGAAGAGCCGCGCCTGATGAGTCTGGTGCCGCCCGTGCATTTCGCCCTGCTCAAGGCCAGCGAGATCTACGACAACTTTTATCAGGTCCAGCAACAACAGAATTGGGCGGCCGGCATGCCGACCAACGCGCTGTTGGTATCCGGCCCCTCAAAAACCGCTGACATCGAACAAATCCTGGCTTACGGCGCTCACGGCCCGAAAGATCTGGTGGTGCTGATTCTGGAGGATGCATGAGTCTGCCTGCTGCATTCCTGCGCGAAGCCGGGCTGCTGATCCCAGCGAACAGACGCTTCGACGATCCTCTCTCGACCCTGGCCTTTGGTACCGACGCCAGCTTCTATCGGCTGATCCCGAAGCTGGTGATCCGCGTCGAATCCGAAGAGGAAGTGGTCGCGCTACTCAAGCTGGCTCAGGCTGAAAAAGTACCGGTGACCTTTCGTGCTGCGGGCACCAGTTTGTCTGGCCAGGCCATCAGTGATTCGGTGCTGATTGTGCTCGGCGACAGCTGGGGCGGCAGAGAGATTCGTGGTCAGGGGATGCAAATCCGCCTGCAACCGGGGGTCATCGGCGCGCAGGCCAACGCCTGGCTGGCGCCGTTCGGGCGCAAGATCGGCCCGGACCCGGCGTCGATCAACGCCTGTAAAATCGGCGGCATCGTCGCCAACAACGCCAGCGGCATGTGCTGCGGCACCGCACAGAACAGCTATCACACCCTGGCGGGCATTCGCCTGGTATTAGCCGATGGCAGCCGCCTGGACACCGAGGACGCCGCCAGCGTCGGCGCCTTTCGCGACAGCCATGCAGACCTGCTGGAACAACTGGCCAGACTGGGCCGCGAGACCCGGGCCAACAGCGAGCTGGCAGCGAAGATCCGCCACAAATACCGACTGAAAAACACCACCGGTCTGTCGCTCAACGCGCTGGTGGATTTCGATGAGCCGCTGGAGATTCTCAGCCACTTGCTGGTCGGATCCGAAGGCACCCTCGGTTTTATCAGCGCGGTCACTTACGACACGGTTATCGATCATCCGTACAAAGCTTCGGCGCTGATTGTGTTTCCTGACGTGGAAACCTGCTGCAACGCGGTCACCGTCCTGAAAAGCCAACCCGTGGCCGCCGTCGAACTGCTGGACCGGCGCAGCATGCGTTCGGTGCAAAACAAGCCGGGCATGCCCGCGTTCGTCCGTGAACTGTCGGAAAACGCCTGCGCCCTGCTGATCGAATCCCGCGCCGCATCGCAAGCCTTACTGCATGAGCAGCTCACGCAGATCATGACCGCGCTGACACCGTTCGCAGTGGAAAAGCAGGTCGACTTTACCGAAGACCCCCTGGAAAACGCACGCCTCTGGGCCATTCGCAAAGACACCTTTCCCGCTGTCGGCGCCGTGCGTAAAACCGGCACTACGGTGATCATTGAAGACGTCACCTTCCCGGTCGAGCAACTGGCGGTTGGTGTACGTCGACTGATCGCGCTGTTCGACAAACACCACTACGACGAAGCGATCCTGTTCGGCCACGCACTGGAAGGCAATCTGCACTTTGTGTTCACCCAGAGTTTCGACAGCCCTTCGGAAGTCGCCCGCTATCAGGCGTTCATGGACGACGTCACGCAACTGGTGGCAGTGGAATTCGGCGGCTCGTTGAAAGCCGAGCACGGCACCGGCCGCAACATGGCGCCCTTCGTCGAGCTGGAATGGGGGAGCGATGCCTACCAACTGATGTGGCAGCTCAAGCGCCTGCTCGATCCCAATGGCATCCTCAACCCGGACGTAGTGCTCAGCACCGATCCGCAGATTCATTTGAAGCACCTCAAACCGCTGCCCGCCGCCGACGAGATCGTCGACAAATGCATCGAATGCGGCTTTTGCGAGCCGGTCTGTCCGTCCAATGGGCTGACGTTGAGCCCCCGGCAACGCATCGTGATCTGGCGTGACATTCAGGCGAAAAAACGCTCGGGCATCGACACCACCGATCTGGAGCGCGATTACCACTATCAAGGCATCGACACCTGTGCAGCGACTGGCCTGTGCGCGCAACGCTGCCCGGTCGGGATCAATACCGGCGAGCTGGTGAAGAAGCTGCGCAGCCGCGAAGCCACCCACGGTAAAACCGCCAATTGGCTGGCCCACAACTTCAAGACCGCACTGCAAGGCGCACGCTTCACCCTGCATGTAGCCAACGGCGCGCGGATGCTATTGGGCGCGCCGCGCCTGGCAAAAATGTCCGCTGCGCTAAGCAAGGCGTCGGCAGGTCGCGTGCCGCAATGGACCGCCGCCATGCCACAACCGGAGCGGGCCATCCGCTTCAGCCCGCCCGTCAGCGATCAGCGCCCGCGCGTGGTGTATCTGGCGGCGTGCGTGTCGCGGGTCATGGGCCCCGCTGCTGGCGACCGCGAGCAAATGTCGCTGCTGGACAAGACCCGTGGCCTGTTGGAAAAAGCCGGTTATCAAGTGATCTTCCCCGAGAATCAGGACAACCTGTGCTGCGGCCAGCCTTTCGCGTCAAAGGGCTATAACGAGCAAGCCGAACACAAACGCCAGGAACTGCTCGCGGCGTTGATCAAGGCCAGTCGTGGTGGTCTCGACCCGATCTATTGCGACACCAGCCCTTGCACCTTGCGACTGCTACAGGACCTCAAAGACACCCGCCTGGACCTGTACGACCCGGTGCGTTTCATCCGCACTCACCTGCTGGACAAACTGGACTTCATCCCCCAACAGGAAGCCATCGCGGTGCACGTGACATGCAGCACCCAGCACTTGGGCGAAAGTCAGGCCTTGATCGAACTGGCACGCCTGTGCAGCCAGAATGTGGTGATCCCCGAAGGTATCCACTGTTGCGGCTTTGCCGGCGACAAAGGCTTCACCACGCCAGAGCTGAACGCGCATTCGCTGCGCACCTTGAAAGACGCGGTGCAGTTCTGCAATGAGGGCATTTCTACCAGCCGCACCTGTGAGATCGGCCTGTCGCAGCACGGCGGCATCGACTACCACGGGCTGGTTTATCTGGTGGATCGAGTGACCCAAGCCAAGTCTGTGTGAACCCGGCATGACGGGGGCCAAAGTGCCCCGTCATCGTGCCAAAAAAGCGGCAAAAGCGGCTTCTTCACATGAGACGCAAGAAAAAATAGAACCCTTGCGTCAAGCCAGAGTCCATCTATTTAGGCCCCTCAACTGAACGGGCTCACCACAGACCCCGAACATTCGGCCTCATAGACCGGCCACACCGAGTCCACAGGCTAAGGAGATGCACATGAAGCGCACTGCACTGACTGGATTGTTCCTCACCGCCGCACTATTGGCTTCCCCGGTATTCGCTGCTGATAAACTATGTGACTCCAATCTACAGACGATCAAAGATGATCTGGCCACGGGCGCGACCGACATGGGCGAAGACACCATGATGAATCTCAAGGAAGCCCAGAAGGAAGCCATGGCGGCAAAGGCAGCAGGCAACGATAAAAAATGCATCGAACTGACTGAAAAAGCGCTGGCAGATGTTGAAAAAAGCGATTCCGGTGATAGCGACAAGTAAAAACATTGCCAAGGCCAGCCCTACAGCTGGCCTGTTTCACTCGGGTGCCTGACAGAAGGTCGACGCCCTCCCTGCATTCAGGTAGACTGATCGCTTGACTGCTAGGGCAGTTGTTATTGGGGCCGATTAGGATTCGACGCCGGTTGCGAAACTCTAGGGGCATGCCGAGTTGGTACCAGAACTCGTAAATCAACTGATGCAAAACTCTATAATTGCCAATGATGACAATTACGGTGCTCAACTAGCTGCGTAAGCAGCCTAGTCGCACTTCTGGTAGCTTCGGCTCCAGCAATCATTAGGGGATGTCTGTAAACCCGAAATGATTGTCATATAGAACAGAATCGCCGCGTAGTACGTTGTGGACGTAACGGCTAAAACTTACACAACTCGCCTGAAGCACCCTGCCCGTCGGGCGGCCGAGGGTTAACTCAATAGACACGGCTAAGCATGTAGAACCGACAGCGGAGTACTGGCGGACGGGGGTTCAAATCCCCCCGGCTCCACCATTTGATCAACTAAAGACGTCCACGGACGTCTTTTTTTGTGCCTGAAATCCAGTAAATACAGGGGTTTCAGCGCTTATGAGAGCTTTGGAGAGTTTCTGAGTTCCAGACGGTTTGGTATCCCAGGTGGTATCCCGGACTGCCAAATGCTATTTTCAGGATACCAAAACGGTGCTGGAGGTAGCCCCATGCCTACTAACGCAACCCGCCTCTCCGATCGCCAGCTCAAGGCAGTCAAGGCAACTGGTAAAGATTTCGTCCTCAGCGACGGCGATGGCTTACAGCTTCGAGTCCGCGCGAGCGGCTCAATGATGTGGAATTTCAATTACCGAGAGCCCCTGACCAGAAGCCGTATCAATATGGCGCTTGGTCCATACCCCGACCTTTCGCTAGCCAACGCCCGGAAGAAAGCCGCAGAGGCGCGTGAGCTGCTCGCTTTGGGCACTGATCCCAAAACCCAGCGTGATGAGGTGAGGCAAGCCAAACTTGCTGAGACTGAACACACTTTCGAGAAGGTGGCCACCGCCTGGTTCGAGCTGAAGAAAGACTCAGTAACCAAAGCCTACGCCGAAGACATTTGGAGATCGCTGACACTCCATGTTTTCCCAAGCATGAAAACAACGCCGCTCTCTCAAATCACTGCTCCGATGGTTATCAAGATCCTTCGCCCAATCGAGGCCAAAGGGAGCCTCGAAACCGTGAAACGATTGAGTCAACGACTCAACGAGATCATGACCTATGGGGTCAACTCCGGGCTGATATTCGCGAACCCCCTCAATGGAATTCGGGCGGTGTTCAAGAAACCCAAGAAAGAGAACATGGCTGCGCTACCACCTGAGGAGCTTCCCGAGCTCATGATGGAAATCGCGAATGCCAGCATCAAACGCACGACCCGCTGCCTGATCGAATGGCAGTTGCACACGATGACCCGCCCTGCCGAAGCAGCCACCACACGATGGGCAGATATCGACTTCGACAAGCGCATTTGGACCATTCCGCCAGAGCGCATGAAAAAGCGTCGCCCGCACACAATCCCCCTTACCGATCAGGCACTGTCGTTACTGGAGACGCTCAAGCAACTCAGTGGTAACAGAGAGTACGTATTCCCCTCAGATAGAAATCCCCGCACCCATGCCAATAGCCAGACCGCCAACATGGCGTTGAAGCGCATGGGCTTTCAGGACCGTCTAGTCAGCCACGGCTTGCGCTCGATGGCGAGCACCATCCTGAATGAGCATGGCTGGGATCCGGAACTGATCGAGGTCGCGCTGGCGCATGTCGACAAGGACGAAGTTCGTAGCGCCTACAACAGGACGGACTACATCGAACGCAGGCGTCCGATGATGGCTTGGTGGAGTGAACATATCCAGAAGGCGGCCACCGGCAGCCTGTCGGCATCGGCCATCAATCAAACCAGAGACCGCAATGTCGTACCAATTCGCTGAGCATCCAAAAAGTACGCGACACCGGCTACGATCCGTGCCGTGTAGCAGGGCGAAAGAAGTGACGACAGTCGCTAGATCTCTGGTATGCCTGCGCCTCTTCAGCCAAGCCCCTGGGTATGGGAAGGCTCCGCATTCCCATACTCAGGGGCTCACGCTTAAAGGTCTATCAGGCAACCACGGCTTTTGCCTTTCTGCGGCGGATCAACCCTGCTGTTAAGTCGTAGTAGTAGACGGTAGCTGGAGCTGAGCATCGCAGGTAGTGCTTCAGAAACCATCTCACGTGCTTTTCTCTCCAGGACCAGGGAGTCGCGCAACCCCAGCGCTCACGAATCACCTCGTGCATCCTTTCTGCTTGCCTGACGTGCCGCTGCCGCGTCGCATGTGCACCTTTGAGCACGGGGCGCAGAAACAACGCCATGTCGAACTCGGACGTCATCGCCGACCTCCGATGTAGGCACTCACCACATCGATGCGGTTATGTCCCAATTCGTGGCTGATCTGCTGTCGTGCACGCTGATCAAGCTCTCGATCTTCTCGATGAACACGACCGACATTGACGGGTGTATTCAAGCCAGTCAGTTGCTCATAACGCTCACAGGCGTAAGCCGCCCGCAGCTCATGAAAGCCTTTCAATCCATGCTCATGCAAGATGTCCCGTGCCGGTCGCACAACTGATTGCATAAACTCTTTGTAGCTCTCGTTGGGGGCCAACAGGTTCCGACTGCGACTGGGTGAAGCCTCCCAGGCCCTATCCAAGGCGCCACGGATTTGATCTGTGATCGCGATCCAACGCGGTGCTGACGCGCCTGATCGACCGCCTTTGGTGCCGTCCTGAATATTGATCTTGCCCAGTTGCCCGGCCTCACGTTGCAGTCGGGGCAGGTCCGCCAAGATCGCTTCACGCAGGCGCATACCAGTCTCCCGGGCCAGATGCACAATTGCGGCCACTCGTTGCTGACCTCGCTCTGACAGTGCGCGTGCGATCAACTCGATCTGAGCACGATCTTGGCCTTGCGGGGCCTCCACGCGCACGCTTGAGCGCTGCAAACCCAGCGCCTTGCTCGGACTGGGGATTTTGACGTACTGATCACCGCGCAGCGCAGCCATCGTTCGGTTCACGGTTGACAGTCGGTTCTGCGCGGTGGCGATGCCGACGTTGCGCTGGTCAACCTGCTGCCGCATATAGGCGGCGTACCGCATGAGGGTCTCGCGGTCGATCTGTCGCGCGTCATTGAGTCTCGGCCCTTCCTCGGATCGACACCAACGCACGAATGCTTGCCAGCGATCGCTATGGGCTTTGACGGTAGCAAAATGGCCGTCGCCAAATAGATCTTTCAGGGCTTGCGGTCCGGCATAGCTGAGTTGGCGACCGAAGCCAAAATTGCGCCCAGATCGCTTACCGACCCGGACCATTTTTCTGCCCCTGATTGACTGCAGCGAGATCATGCAAAAGGGCTCTCCAGTTCGCACTCACGATGGCGAACTGGGACCAATCAGTCGGGCGAAAACACAGCGTGTTGTCGGTGACGTAGAGATGCGCGCCCTCCTCTTTCAACCACTGAATGATGGCTGTCGTCGAGGTGATAGTTTTACGGGTGGTGGCGACACCGGCGACAGCGGCGACACCCCTTGCCCTGCCTGGCTTTGAGCGTGGCGACAAAGTGGCGACAGTAGCGGCGACAAATCGCGCTTTCGGCTCCTTTTGGCGCTGAGCCAGATGGTTGCGCAGCGCTTCATCAAGATTGAACATGGCGCACCTCGAAGGTGTGGCCGTCGGTGATGAGCCACTGATGATCAATTAACTCGACCAACAGCTTGGCGGTATGACGACTGCTCTTACGGGCAAAACGGGGACCGTTGCGGTTCAGCTCCCGAATACTGAAGCGCTTCCAATCCTTGACCTGCAGCCAGCGCAGCAGGCGGTCCGCCTCCTCCTTTACTCGGCATACCGGTTCCTGTTCGGTCAGGCGCTGGATCTCGGTGAGGTAGTAGCCGACTAAAGCGGAGGCCCGTTGGATATGGTCGGCCTCCACCGTGCTGCTCTCCTCCACAACTGCCAGGATGGCGGCGATTCGGAGCAGGTTATCGGCGGCCTTCGATCCGCTAGGCCGTACGCTGGCCAGTTCCCCAAACTCACCCAATTGGGCTTCGATAGCATCATGCAGATCAATCCAGCGACGACGGGCCAACGGACTGAGACTCAGCGTTGATAGTTGCAGAGCGCCGTCAGCGGAAAGTGACCACGGTTGATGAAAGAGGCCCGAAAGGCGGCGGTGATAGCGTTTTAGTGCGGCGTCTCTGGACAAGTCGACGGCCTGGTAACTGCGCTGTCCGGCCAGACTGGTAGGCCAGGTCATCAGGCAGCGACCGAGGATGCCTTGCCCCTGCAGCAACGGGTCACTGAGTAACTGCATGGCCAGGTATGGTTGCAGCATCAAGTGCAGGCTCACGCGCCGGTCATAGGCTCGCAGGCTTTCGCCCGCCATCGAGCGAGCACGATCAATAGGGCTACCGTCCCAGAGTGACGACAAGGTCGTGACCGCTTTCAAACGGTTATCCCGACTCATGGTGCTACTACCAAGGAATTGTCCGCCTTCGTCACAGAACAGGCCCATGCTGGGCAAGTCATGACATAGCCCCTTGATCAACGCCTCTATAGTCGGATCCGTGGTGATCAGCCGGGGGGCCGAGGGCTCCTCTTCTAGCGGTACGCCGTTTTGGGGGGCGGGATCTCCAGGATTAATACGCTGCGCCTGTCGCTGTGCGGCGCGGTGCCGGGAAAGCTGTTCGCGATAGCGCTGCCACTGCTCACGCTCCCATTGCCGTGCAGGCAGTAATGCACATCGATCCGACGCCGTTTTGCGATCGCCGGACGCGGCCACCGTGATCAGGTACAGCGACAGCGGATAACTGCGCCCGTCGAGCTGTAAGCCCGCATGACCTTGTGTAGCTAGCGCCGAGGCAGCCAACACCGATTGCGCGGCCAGCGCCTGGGGCACGCCGATGACCTCGGCCATGCGCTCCACCGCAGGCCCAAGAATCCCACCCAGTGCCTGCACCGGATAAGGCTGGGCCACGGGATTCGACTCAATCAGCGGTCGAGGCGGTCGTGGTAGTTCAAGCTTCGGATCTAACTGCTGCATGGGCCCTCTCCTCGGTGATTGCTGGCTGTCCTCACATACTCCCGCCACGGCTGTTGAGTGTTATCAGGGGTCAAGGCCCCTGCGGCCTGTGAGGTGTTCACTGACGCGGAACGCACGGCTCCTTACGACCGGGAGCGAGGGCATAAACCCATAAATCTGGCCTCCTTAGACGCATCCGAAGATGCGGGCGGGTGGAGGCTGCGCCGACTGACGAGTTCGGCACCTGGAGATTCTGGGTGGGAGAAGGCAACAACATCGACACCTGGCGCATGCCTGACTGTCAGTCAGGTGCGGCCCTTCCATGGCTGCGGCACCGGTGCCTGCGTCGTTGCGGATGGCGACAAATCGGGTTTGTCAGGCCGATTGTCACGAGGAGAGTTGCGACAATGCCCTGTACGACGTGGCTTGCAGCAGTGGTGCGAGCGCCCGTCTCTTTCCAGAAGAAAGAGACGGGCGCAGTCTGGCGCAGCGAAGTGCGTCGAGAGGTGAGGTTGCTGCAGCGCAGCGAGGAGGGTCCATCGTCTGCCGGAGTGGACAGATAAGTCGAGTAGGCATCCATCACTCTTGGGGAGTGACCGTGCGAGCCGCCGGACGCTAATCGCACTTCGGGAGAACCACCACCAAGTGGCGTAGCCTTGAAGGTTCTGGCTACCTGGGCAGGTGCTGTCAACGACAGCGATCCGTGCGCCAATTTTTATACCCGCTCGAAAAGGCGGTCAAGCGTCACGGCCAAAGCGCGCGACAAAGTGGCGACTGTCGCCACTTTGTCGCCAAGCTCAAAGCCGGACAGGACTAGGGTTGTCGCCGGTGTCACCGGTGTCGCCACATCTCTAGACGAAACTCTACGACAAGCTCGGTTCAAACGCTGAAACCGCCTTGCATTCGACAGAGATTGAAGGCGATTACTGATGGTAAAAGAGGCGTGACGTTAATCAAATTTGAAATGGAAGGATGGAACGAGGTGGCTTCGAGAAAAAGCGGGTGAACCCTCCGATCGGCGCGATCAAAGATCGCTGGATCGGAGGGTTTGGCGGGAAAAACAAAGCCTCAAACGTCAACAGCTGCTGAGGGTATCAAAAGGTAGAAGCCGGCCATTAGCTGCCGCTGGTTATCAAAAGTACGGTCAACAAGCATCCCCGGAGCATTACCTACAAAATCGGGTCGACTCATGCTGTACAGATAAACAGCCTATGTATATATCGAATCCAAATTACCGGTTCCTGCTAGACCGGCTGATAGCGTTTTGATAGCTTCTGGAGTATCCGAGGTCGCAGGGCCACGCGAAGGAACAGATGACGCCCAACCGGCACCTATAGATTTCGGAAGGATACGATGAGCATCGCCTCCCGATGAGTATTCACAAGGCAGGCATGCAGTGATCACGACACCCGTTGGCAAATTCACAGGTACGACTTGGGAAGCGCAGTGTCAGCTTGCATTTAAACTCAAGCATGGCGGCGACGGATATCAGCATATACCCGCCTCGCCTGGTGATTTTGGGATCGAGGGATACACAAAACACACCGGATATGCGTTCCAGTGTTATTGCCCAGAAAGGCTTTATCATCAAGACGAGCTTTATGAGAAACAGCGTACAAAGATCAACGACGATCTGAAGAAGCTCAGAGATTACTCTGATGATCTACAAAAGATTCTGGGCGGCACAAAGATCAAAAATTGGTGTTTTGTCACTCCCGAAATCAGCAGAAACAAGCTGCACTCCTATACCCAGATTAAACAGACTGAGGTCAGGGGGTGGAGCCTTCCGCACCTCGATGAAGATTTCACGATATTGCTCCATGATCATGAGTTCTACATAAAAGAATTCAATCTGCTGCGCACGTCAGAAGGCCTACCCCCATGCTTGGGCTCGCCGACAGAATCGTTGCCAAGAGTGAGCATTACCCCTGAACCCTATGACGAGAATTTGGAAAGGAAATGTCGCCTACGAATGCCAGGAAGACCCGCTCAAAAAATTGAAAACTTGATCAAGCTGACAACTAATAATTTTCTTGATCACGATACATATTTTCAGTCGCTGTATGACCGCTCGCCCCAAACGTATGTAAACGTGGCCCGAATAGTGAATACCTTTGAGCAAGACGTCTTGGAATGGGGACTTACGTCTGACGCAACACCCGAGGAACTCACAACACTGGTAAGGGACAGGCTGATGGAATACCTGACCACTGATCGCCATCTCAACATAGACAAGTCCATGGCAAGTGATGTGGTGCGTAGGACTGTCGCACGATGGCTTGCGATCTGCGAACTGGACTTCAACGAGTAAATAATGGCTCAGCTCAAATTTATAAGGCGGCCGATTCCGGTGCTCTCGGAGCTTCGCCCTCTCTACAAAATTTCCCAGGCGCTTCTGATATTACATTTGTCCGGACGTGGCGGCAGATCAAGCCTTCCAAAAATCCACCTACTGAATTGGGCACTCAAGACGCCCGAGCGTACCCGGTCACTAACAATTGGTGCCCAGCAAGGTCAATTGCAACTCCCGATCTGGGGTTTTGATCCTGCAATGGCAATTGCACTTAATCTTGCATTCAGTGAATCATTGATAACGCCCACCACAACAGGATTTGAGCTAACTGCCTCCGGCAGATCTTATGTGGAACTGATACTCGCTGATGACTCCGTACTCAGCGAAGAGAAGGCGGCATTGAAGTTGATCGGAAAAAAAATTACGGAAGATATGGTGAATACCGTGTCCAAGGGATGGGAATAATAATGTACATCAAAGCAATCCATATCGAAATTCAGACGGATAGTGGTCCGTTTGGATTCTTTACCGAATTCAATCGCAACTTGAATATCATCCGCGGCCGAAACTCAGCCGGTAAAAGTACAATCGTGCACGCGATCATGTATGCAATAGGCATGGAAGAGTTACTGGGGGCGCAGAATGAGAATGCACTGACCTATGCCTTGAAGGACTATCTGGAGCACGAAGGACTTAAGCATCAAATCCAGACATCCAGAGTTACAATCGAAATCGAGAGCAACGGCAAGACCATCACCGCAAGACGCAGCGTTAGAGAAAACGGTCTCAGTACGAAGCTTGTACGTATCCAGGAGTGCTCAGGGCTTACCAAGGGTGAAACGGCCCCCACCCTGTACAAGTTCATCCATGACGCAAACAGCGCTCAGATCGAAGAGGGGTTTTTTAGATATTTTGAGCAGTTTCTCGGCTTGCAGCTTCCCCTTGTACCGCGGACAAACAACAAACCAGCAAAGCTTTATTTACAGTATATCTTCGCCGCGATGGTGATTGAGCAGAAACGGGGATGGACTGACTACATTGCAAACCTTCCATATTTCGGTGTGCGAGATGCACGCATTAAGATCGTCGACTTCTTGGTTGGCACCGATGTTTTCGAAACAGATGCCAAACGCGACATATTGGATCAAGAATCCAAGCAGATTTATGATGAATGGCAAATTACTTACCGAACACTTTTGAGTGAAACCCTCAAGCATGGCTTCAAGTTTTCCAACATCTCGAAAACACCAGTACCGGACTTCAATGCAGAACTAGTCAACTTCCACAAAATCTCTGAAGGCGTGATAGAGAGCATCTTGGAGTATAGGCAACGCAAGATTAATGAGCACCAAATTATTGGTATCAAACTCGCTAGCCAGGGTGAAACACCAACACAAGAAATAACTCAAGCAATTGAAAAGCACACTAATGAACTTGAGCGCTTTACAGTTGCTTATGAGACTTGCCTGGGTGACCTCGCCTTATTACGCGTCAATCTAAACAGCAACAGACTCAATACTCGACAGGCGAAAGATGAACTGACAAAAAACCACGCAGCACAGAAGCTGATCAAATTCGGTGCATCGCTCAGCCTGTCAACTGCAAGTAACTCTTGTCCAGCCTGCCATCAATCTATTGGTAACTCTCTCGTAGACCTGCATGAGAGTACGCCACACATGGATATCGATACCAATATAGACTACTTGTCTGCCCAACTGCGAATGCTCGAAAGAGAAAATGGTGGAATTGAACAGTCTATAAAAGAGTCGGAAGCGCTGAAGGATCAACTGGCAAGAACACTGTCGGCTTCAAAGTCTGCGCTTAGGGCACTACGATCTGACCTGAACTCCAACTCGTCTGTCTCCAAATCGGGCATCAGGCTGCAAGTGCAAATCGAGATGGAGCTCGAAGGGCTTACTAAGTTTGAGGAAAACTCGGACCGAGCACTCGATGCTCTCGGCTCGCTATCACAACGCTTCCTCGATAATCAAAAAGGCCGGGGGACGATGCCAAGCGATCATTACTCGCCCGCTGACCTAGCTAAGTACTCACTTTTCGAAAGAATGTTCCGCGCCAACATCAGCGCGTTCGACTATCACAGCGCGGCAATCGAGGACATCGAGTTCAACAGAGAGAATCTCCTCCCGTACCTAGCTAAGATTGAGCTCAGAGAGATCAATGGTCAAAGACAACCATTTAATTCCGCAGCCCTCGACTCCTCCACAGCTTCAAACATTGGAAGAAGCGACGACAGTCCTAAAGGCAAGGGCAACATTGCCAGGGAGTCCAGCGCTAGCGACTTTGTTCGTCTGATCTGGAGCTACCTGCTTTCCATTTACCAAACCTCCTCTCACCACACCGTCAATGGCAATCACCTGGGTTTCCTGTTGCTGGACGAGCCGGGGCAGCACTCAATGGCTACCAAAAGCCAACAGGCACTCTTTCAGCTTTTATCATCCGAGAAAGGGCTGCAAAGCATCGTGGCAGCCTCGTTTGATGACAGTGAGGCCACTTACAGAGAGGCAACCTCTAACGTCGATTTCAAGCTTATTCAACTGGGGGACAAGTCTATTTTGCCGCGTTAGTGAGTCATCTTCGGTTCCGTAGACAGGAATTACTGAAGCGTCGGTGGCAAAATCAGATCTCTCTGTGCAGGCACGAGGATGCCACCAGGCGAACTTGTGAGATTCTCGCTCACTTCCAAAGCGATGGCCTCTACCAAATCAGAAGCGGGTTGTACTCTCTGGGTATAGGAAAGGCTAATGAACGCGCTGTAGTCTTCAATGTATGCCTGATCGATTCCCAGAGCAGCGGGATAGGTAATCCTATTCAGTGCATTCATAGCTCGTTCACTAGTAATCTCGTTTTTCTTGGCCATCGCGCTAAGAAGCCGTCGGCAGACCTCATAGCTATGCTCACCAGTTTTATGGTTCAACATAGTGAGGACATGCGGATAACGGCCAGAAAGCACTGGGTCGATTATTTCAGTGCGTTCACTGCCCTGGATTGCTTTTGCTTGTATTCCTGCGAGCGCGCCGGTGTCAGCTTGTAGGGCGAGCTCGGCCGCGCCAGCTTCGTTTATCCGATAAAACTGAAGATCGAACGGGCTACCCGGGTTGTAGAACGTCGCGGTCAAAGGGCGGTCTTGAAGTCTGCGGTCGGCAGTGATGAATGGGATGTACTCATCGAGCATTTTTTGTGTCACGCGACCGATAGATCGGTTGGTGCACCAAGCAAAGGCTCGCTTTCCGACAGAGGGCTGCTGCTCCCGACAAAGTCTCGCCAGCATCGCCTCGAAAACTAGACCCTTAAATGCGGGCTCAAGCCGCGTGGTCCGGATTATCCAATCTTGTTGCTGCGCATCGTAGTAAGCGTTCCCACTGACCTGTGCGTCCTGAAGGGTTACATGACGGTACTGCATGGTTAGCAAACGTTGCTGAATCTCGGGAGGAAGGCTAGGGTCCAGCGCTCTGATAGCCGAAGGCTCGGCAATAATGACCTGAGTTGGTAGGCGCACGATGGCAACGGGTTCTGCACTGTAGAGCGTTTGGTCCATACTTCCGTCCTGCTTTCAACTACAAATTGGGAGCAGGAGATGATGTCACACCGGATAGATGGGCGGGTATCAACTGGCGCCGCTCTGCAGCCATGTTTAAGACAGGGCTGGTCCGGGGATTCCCTTGAGGCATGCAAAAACTTCGATCACTCAAAGGTGCCCAGCTTTTTTTGCATCAACGTGGCACCGGATCTGTAGCTAGGCATTACGCGATTTAAGGGCCTCCTCAATGCCATCCAGGATGTTCCTGATTAGATGCTCGCTTTCTGGCCATTCGCTAACTAGCTTTTCCACGCGGTGAGACAGGTTCGTCACTGCTTCCGTGGGTCGAGCCGCATAAACTTCAATGTTCAAATATTTGCATATTTTCTGCATATTCTTGCCGAGTCTCGCCGTATCTCCCCTCTCAATCCGGGAGATCTGTGTGTAATGCACCCCGACGCGCTCACCCAAATATTTCAGGGAAAGTCCAAGATCCTTGCGAGCCTTCATTATCCGACGGCCGAGCAGGGTTAAGTCGATTTGAGTGTTGAATTGAGAGCTCATAATGTGCAAAATATTTGCATATTATTTAAGTAAAGGCGAGCGAATATGGCGGTCTATGTCGATGCAGAAGGCATTCGTTGGCGTGGACGCGAATGGTCCCACCTAGTGGCAGATTCGCTGGATGAGCTGCATACATTCGCCGATCGGCTGGGGCTGCAACGTCGCTGGTTTCAATCCAAGAGCCGTTACCCTCATTACGACGTGACGGCATCAGTAAGAGCTCGCGCCCTCTCATTGGGTGCAACAGGTGCTGAAAGGGAAGTAATTGTCGGTTGCGCAAAAAGGATGCGATCCGAGATGATTCAGCTATACCAAAATGCCATTGCTGGCGCTGAGTCATCCAAGAAAGGGATTTTGCATGTCCAAGCCCATACCCCAAGCCATGGCGCTGTCAGTTCCTGAATACAGTCTGAAAGCGGGGGGGACCAACCGGTTTCAGACCACCCCTGAAGGCTTCCAAAGTCTTAAATTTGGGTATTTCGGAGAAATCGGGGGACTGCTGTCGGCCTTCAAAAAAGTCGGGCGTGACCAGCTCGTTGCCACGGTCAGTGAACTGGCGGCGGAAGAGCTGGGTGATGCATTGTGGTACCTGATTAACCTGGCAGCGTCTGTAGGTGTTGAACATAACCATATTGGGGAACGCTGCATTGCTGCGTTGCGTACTCGCTTCAACGAAAGCGAACAGGACCCCGTGATACCGGTGACGTTCAGACACATCGACAGCTTGATTGAGGTGAGAAGAACACCAGGTTCTATTAATCGATCGGATCAGCTGGGGATCTTGGCCGCCGCCGCTGGAATTATCGCCGACACCAGTCAAACTCGATACATGGCCCTTTCACACCAAGCACGATGCGATCATTTCGGCACTCAGCTTGCTGAGCTAGCCCTGACATGCGCCAGTTTCGATCTAAGGTTTGAGGATGTAGCTCGGTCGAATTTGGAGAAGATCCACAGCAGATGGCCGGGAGAGAATGCACTATACCCCGAAGCATTTGATGAAGGCTTCCCTGAGCACGAGCAATTTCCCCGCCAGATAGCTATGGATTTTATCGAGCGAGGTACAGCCCAAAATGGGTATGTCGTTCAAAGCTTGCGAGGTGTGTACATCGGGGATCGGCTGACTGACAACAGCAACGAGCCTGATGACTATCGTTTCCATGATGTTTTCCATCTGGCATATGTCGCGTTTCTGGGGTGGTCACCAGTGCTTCGAGCCTTGTTCAAGCGCAAGCGCAAATCCGATGCGAAAAAGGATGAAAACGAGGACGGCGCACGCGCCATGATCATTGAAGAAGGCATTGCCACCTGGATCTTCAATCACGCCAAAGGCCAACATTTCTATGTCGATGCGAAAGTTGGAAGCCTGGATTATGGCGTGCTCAAGCAAATCCAAAGCATGGTTGAAGGTTATGAAGTGGACAAATGTGAGCTGTGGCAGTGGGAAAAAGCGATACTGACCGGCTTTGAGGTCTTCCGTAAGCTGCAAGAGCACCGCGGCGGCACCGTAACCGTCGACATGGTGCAGCACACCATGAGTTTTGAACCCTTCACGAAGAAATGAGCAGCAATGAACCCAACAGCCTTTGTGAACGCCCTGTCCGCCTTGAAGCTCGACAACGTGTTCAATCCTTACGCAGATACGTGCCCGGTCCATGACCGAGCCGATGCCGTAGCTTCGCGTCGCCGCAACCTTCGTGGCTATTTGAAGGCGGCGACTGAAATTGGCGTCGACACGATTTGGATGGGGCGGGACCTTGGCTATCGGGGCGGCCGGCGTACCGGCCTGGCGTTGACCGATGAGTTTCATCTGCCAGAGATGACACAGAGATACCCGGGCTCCAATTTCAAACAGGCTACGATCGGTCCAGCGCTTGCAGAGCGCACTGCCTCTGAAATCTGGTCAGTGCTACGCTCCGTAGACTTGCCGCCGTTGCTTTGGAACGTCTTCCCGTTTCATCCCCACGAACCTGGCAACCCATTTACCAATCGCAAGTTCACCGCTCGAGAACTACTACAAGTCGACGAGTTAAATGGCTTATTGATCAAATGGCTGAAAGTACGCAGAGTCGTGGCGATCGGGCAGGACGCGTTCAATTACGCGAGTCGGTTCGATGTGGAGGTGGTTGCCATCCGTCACCCTAGCTACGGTGGTATCAAGGATTTTCGAGACGGGATGAGTACACTCTACAACATCCCAATCGAATCGCTGAACGCCAAAAGACAAGCCTCACTGTTTTGACTACCCTGGGAAGTCCTTGAGCATTCTTTTTGTTTCTTGAGGCCCACCCAAGCTACCCATATCGAGATACGCATGCGTGGCGATGCAGGTAAGCATTCCGCACTCAAAGCCTGATTCTGTGCCGACAAACTTATGCAGATTGCTCAGGCCGATCAGGTTGCCCAGTGCTCGCTGCCCGTACCAATGCGAACGATAGACTGCGGTCAGGTCGAGCTTTCCGGCCGTCACTTTGAAACTCAGATGACTGAGGCATGGCATGTTCAAGGCTTTGTTGCGATCGACGCCCGGATCGTACAAAGGCAACTCACAACCAAAGCCATCGGTATTGTCGGCAATATCGTACTCTGGATCGATGACCCCTAATTCGTACGCAGCTTGATAGCAGCGCCCCGCCTTGGAAGACTGCAGCTTGCGTATGATCACCTCAAGTGGGTTAAACAGGGTCTTGCCGTCGCGGGCAACCCTGCGCATCATCCGCAGTGCATAGGTGCCCCAGGTGCCATGCTTTTTCGCCCGCGCCATGACATCAAGATAGCGCGCATAAAACTCGGGACGACCATCGCGTTTGTAAAGCCCATTTGGGAAAATGGTACCTGCTACGGTGTCGACACTTAAGCCCGGCGTGCTCTGGCGTAAAGCTGTATCCACAGCCTTGATTATTTCAAGATCCCCGGCGGTGAGTTCACTTGCGGATGCCATCTCGAGGATCAGATTGCGATCGGTGTACTCGGGGCAGGCCACCAAATGACGTGCCGCAGCCAGCCAGGCGGAGACTGCGCGTTCTTCCTTAATCAGTACTGCCATGTACTACTCCAAAGGCGCATGCCGCATGCGCTGCAATATAGGTAGAAGAAACCCAGGCATGGCCATGCAGCCCCCAGGCATCTCCCCAGCTGTTTCTGATCAAAAACCAAGGTTCGCCATCACCGTCATAACCGAGTCCGACCGCAACGACAGCGTGCACCATCGTGCCCGGGAGCACCGATTCACTGAAGGAAACAATCCCGTCCTGAGGTTGGAAGAACTCAAGAGTGAGTCGCAGCGCGAGACCCACTGCATTCTGCGCTCGAATGTTTGAGATAAGCCAATCAACATCAGGCTCAAAAAACTGAACAGGACATCCAAAGTGCTCTAGATGCGTGGGAAGCGCTTCGAGGGGCACTCCAGGCTCATGATCCAGATAGGGAAACAATCGTTCAACTGGGTGACCCAAGGCGGAGGCCGTCAGGGCAGCCGGAATTTGCAGACCGTCGCCAGGTTGCCAGTTCGGGATATGGGCAATTGTCGCGCGATAGAAAAACTCAGGGCCTAATTCTTCATCCGCAAATCGACGATTCAGGTCCGTGATAGCAAATGCCAAGCAAGTAGGTCGATTGCCTTGATTTTTTGCCTCAACCGGAGTTGCGTCGACCAAGATTTCAGGCGTGATCACGGTAACAACGCCTCTTCGATGAGGACTATTTTTGCCTCACGGGAAAGGCCTTCAGCGATCGGCTCAAAATGCGCTCTTGAATTGAAACTCGCATCCCCTGCCTGTTTGCCGACCCAAGGACGCTGCTCAGTAAACACAAGTGGGTACGGAGCATCAAACTCCACATCTTCTCCGGACACGACATAGTCCATAGTCGCATCGGCGCCAAACGACAAACCATTCTTATCAATTTTCGACGCCGGCAAAGGTGCGATCACAAAACCTTCGGCCTTTGCCTCATCGACTGAATCTGCCAGCCATAGATAACCTGCCGAAGCGTGGCTTTTCAAACGGACGACAATGTGATCTTCAGGGCGCGGCTCAAGGATCGAGGATTGATCAGCATCATCGAGCAGCCAGACTTCCTTGGTCGCATCGGGTAACGGGCCTTGCATCAATGCTCGCTTGATCGAGGCAGGAGTTGTCTTGAGTAACTGCTGCACCATGTCGTAGTCGAACAGCTTGTGCCTCATTAGAGACCACGCGGTGGCGGCGTAGCTGACCCCAAGCCTCAGTGACAACTGATATAGGATCAGTGGGTTCTGAAGGGATTGACGGTTCCAACCCTTGCGCTTGCAGATGATAGTGAGGAGCTGACGAGGTACCAGCAAATGGTAGCCGAAGGATTCCGCTTCCTGCTCTTGAATCGCGCCCTTCGGGCCATAATCGATAGTTTCGTCGAAGGCGGTATCGTGGCCCATAAAATAATGACCTAGTTCGTGTGCGCAGGTCATGTGTATCAAGCCGGCAGAGCGCGCTGCATTGACGAGGATCCCTGAGGCATCGCCTCGTATAAAAGCGCCATACAACCTGTCCAGGGGCTGCAGCATTACGGAAATACCTTCGGAAGCAGCGATCTTGAAAGGATCAATCCGGGTATAACCGTCCTGCTCAATACGCTCCATCGCACGTGTCGCTTCGAAGACATCAGAAGCCAGCTTGGCGGTGGTTATCGCAATATCACGATGCCCCATTTCCAACTCCTATTTTTTGCGCCCCGATTGCTTTAGAAACTGAGCAAAACGCGCTACTTCTTCCAGATCTTTCGGCGAGAGCCCATCGATCGCTCGCGCAAGAAATCCGAGTTGTTGTGGACCATCTGATATGGGCTCAACCCCGGTAGATAGGTAATCGAGCGTCCTGTGATAAAGCTTCGCCAGTTTGCTGAGTTCGATGGCTTCAACCTTTCGCGCCCCTAGCTCAATATTGGTAATGGAAGGCCTTGACAGGCCTAAAACAGCAGCAACTTCATCTTGAGA
The DNA here is from genome assembly GCF_056680425.1 of Pseudomonas sp. ASL3. NCBI lineage: Bacteria > Pseudomonadati > Pseudomonadota > Gammaproteobacteria > Pseudomonadales > Pseudomonadaceae > Pseudomonas > Pseudomonas sp. ASL3. Next base: position 4,697,629 of record NZ_CM155281.1, read on the forward strand.
AAGCCCAACGTACTCTCTCGCCTGGCGAAGTCGATCCCCCATTTGATTGCGTTCGTCTTGCAGGACAATGCTCATTTTGGGCTGTCCTTGAGGTGCTTCAGCACCCCTTTGGTAATTTCTGTCACAAACTGATTTTTTGATTCGTAGCCGCCATGGCGGATGATCAGTTCCACGGGTAGCTTTTTCTTCACCAACTTGTCCAAATGAACAAACGCATCGCATGCCGCAATAGAATCCAACGGCGCACCGAGATCGTCAGTCGCCAGTGGATCGTCGAGAATCTCCAAAGCCCGTTTTTCCCAAAACGCACCGAGTAGTTTTTCGATCTCAACTCTGAGGTCCATGTGTGCATCCTCGTAAGAAAATCAAACCGTAGATGTACGAAAAACATACGCCAAAATCTCGATAACCTCAAGAGCACGTGTTAAGTCATAAACAGTTGCCTTGGAAGTAGGCATATGACGAGCGTGGCAAGTCGATTACAAAGGAGGAGCAATGGCATTGCTATCTTGTGACGTATTCCAATTGGTATTCCAATCAAAATTAAAAACTAAAATTTATTATATTAATCAATAGTTTAAAAGGCAGATTCAAATTACCCCGGCCCACCAAATCCAAACCTGAAGCCCGCCCTGAAAAGCGGGCTTCAGGCGTTTCAGGCTCCCGTAAAACCTGAAGTCCCATTGCACCCGAGATATTCCGATACACGCGGGGAACTGAAGATGGATAGCGACAATCAAATCGCTCAGCCCCCTCTATCGGGGCGTGTACCCCACTCGGCGCTCCCGCATAAATCCACAGCGCCCGCCGAGCCCTTATGCTCGAGGAGATGTCTGTGAAGCACGCCGTCCTTACTGGTTTGTTCCTTACCGCTGCAATATTGGCTTCACCGGCGTTTGCCGGGAACGAAAGTAGTCTGTGTCAGATCAACCTGCAAAAAGTCAGAGACGCCGAGGTGAGCAATCACGCAATGAACGAACAGCTGAAGGGCGATATCGACACCACCGTCCACCGCGCCGAAGCGGCCCTCGCCAGGAACACTGATGAAGGCGCGAAAGAATGCCTCTCTCTGGCGACCCAGGCGATGCAAAAAATCCAGAGTATTCCGAGCAATTAAAGGCGAGCGGTAAGTGGCGGCTGTGGCTGCCTCATCAATACGCCATTGCCACTGCCCCCTTCGGGGGACTTCTACCGCGTCCTGACGTCCGCCTGTGCGATCACCTCTAGCAATCGACTGGACTCGGCACGCGCTTCGTCTTGCAGAGAGCTCCAGTCATCTGGCGGATGACCGCCCTGCAGCATCTTGCGGAATGTCCGATACGCGTCATCGCCACTCTCGTACGCCCGCTTGGTGTCCTCATCGTTCACCCAGGCGTAAACGATGATTTTGCTCCGCGCGTGATAACGAAAAAACAGACGGTACTGCTGAAAGAACTTGGCTCGAAACCAATGTTTGTGTTCCTCGCCCAGCGTAGTCCCCTGCCGATACTCGACGCGGCCGGGCTCTTGTGGAATGACTTCGAATGCCAGTTTGGTAATAGCTGCAAGACGCTTGCTCGCATTTTTTCGAACGTAACCCGATGGATCTTTCGCACGTAGCGCCTCGACACGCAGGGTCAAACTTTCGACTTGGGCAAGGAACAGCGGATGAACAAAAATCGTCCAGCCATTGACCACCAATGGCTCATCTGAGGTTCGCGTCATTCATCATCCGCCGAAAGCGGGGCATCCAGATCAAGCTCTACGTGTCCGACCAACGACTGTAGGTGGGCCACCAAGCCAGCATCTATTGCTTTCAGATGCTCCGGATGGCGCGAGATATCGCTCACCAGGAAACTCAAAAACTGCCCGAGAGCGGGATCCTCGGCCGCGGGCTCGTCGGCACGCGTTAGCAGCACTGCACCATCGGGATGGATCGAGTAGTGAATTTTGTCGCGTTTACTCAGTTTAAGCGCACGGCGGACCGTTTCAGGCACGGTGGTCTGATAGCGATCAGTGAGTGTTGATTCGACTTCGAGAGTGGCGGCCATGGCTGCCTCCAGGGGTAATAATTGAGCATTAAGCAAAGGTAATGCAGATGCATTACCTCGTCAATATTCCATTACCCCATCGAAATCAGCGAAATTGAATATTCCGGCGAAGCAACGGATCACATACAACCACCCGTCACCTACCCCGCTCCCCCACAAAAACACCGCCTAGCATCAACTCTTTAAAGACTGCGCAGTCAGGCGCGTTTGGTACCGGGTTGGCGATGGGATTTGAGGAGTGGATTGATGATTACGCTCACGCTCAATGGCAAGGAACAACAGCTCGATGTTCCGGATGACATGCCGTTGCTTTGGGTCTTGCGCGATGTGGTGCATCTGACCGGCACCAAGTTCGGCTGTGGCATCGCTCAGTGTGGGGCGTGCACGGTGCATGTCGAGGGTGCACCGTTACGTTCGTGTATTACGCCGATCCACGCGGTGGCAGGTAAATCGATTACCACCATAGAGGGTTTGTCTGCCGACAACTCGCATCCGGTACAACGGGCGTGGGCTGAACTGGATGTGGTGCAGTGCGGGTACTGCCAGTCCGGTCAGATCATGTCGGCTGCAGCCTTGTTGAGCAAAATCCCTTCGCCCACTGACGCCGATATCGATCAGGCGTTGTCGGGCAATATCTGCCGCTGCGGCACCTACCCGCGTATCCGTGCGGCGGTGAAGCGCGCGGCTGAGCTGGGTTCAACCACCAACGTGTAGGCATTGGAGAACCGAGATGGGTAACCTGACCGACACGTCAAGACGTGGATTTCTCAAGACCAGCGCGGTAGTGGGTGCCGCGCTGGTCGTTGCGTTCACCCTCCCCGGCGGCAAGCGCTTTGCCTTTGCCGGCGACGCACCAGCCGCGACCACCTTTGTCCCGAATGCGTTCCTGCGCGTTGGCAGTGACGACAGCGTGACCGTAGTGCTCTCGCACTCGGAGATGGGCCAGGGTGTGTGGACCGGGCTTGCGATGTTGATCGCCGAGGAGCTGGACGCTGATTGGTCGAAAATCCGGGTCGAACACGCGCCCGTCGCACCGGCCTATGGCAACCTGGCGTTCGGCGGCCTGCAAGGGACCGGTGGCTCGACCAGCGTTTGGTCCGAGTTCGACCGTTATCGGCAAGCCGGAGCGACCGCCCGAGTGCTGCTGGTTCAGGCCGCCGCGAAACGCTATGGCGTGCCCGTGTCAGAGATCAAGACCGAGAATGGTGCGGTGCTGGTCGGTGGGCAGCGGGTCAATTACGGTGATCTGGTGGCGGACGCGAGCAAGCTTCCCGCACCCGCCCCGGCCACGCTGAAGCTCAAGGAGGCCAAGGACTGGAAGGTCATCGGCAAACCGACCAACCGCCTCGACACGCCTGAAAAGATCAGCGGTCGCGCCAAATTCGGGATGGACGTGCAGTTCGACGGCCTGATGACCGCCGTGGTCGCCCGTTCGCCGGGGTTCGGTGGCCGTCCGCGCTCTGTGGACGCGAAAGCGACATTGGCCATCCCCGGTGTGCGCAAAGTGGTGCAGGTGCCCAGCGGCGTCGCGGTGATCGCAGACCACTTCTGGGCCGCCAAGCTCGGGCGCGATGCGTTACAGATCGACTGGGATCGCGGCCAATCCGCAGGGCTGGACAGCGACAAACTGTATGCCGAATTCAGCGCCCTGGCCGACGGCCCTGGCGCCACCGCAGCACAAGCCGGCAACACGCAAACCGCTCTGAGCAAAGCACTGAAAACCATCGAGGCCGACTACAGCGTGCCTTATCTGGCGCACGCACCAATGGAGCCGCTCAACTGCACGGTCAAGCTCAGCGACGATAAATGTGAAATCTGGACCGGTACGCAATTCCAGACCATCGACCAAAAGGTCAGCGCGCAGATCACCGGCCTCAAACCGGAGCAGATCGAAATCCATACCATGTTTCTGGGCGGCGGGTTTGGCCGACGCGCCACCCCCGTCTCGGACTTCGTTTCTGAAGCCGTTTATGTGGCCAAGGCGGCCGGCATGCCGGTGAAAACGGTATGGACCCGCGAGGACGACATACAGGGCGGCTATTACCGCTCGGCGTTTCTGCACCGGGCGCGCATCGGGCTGGGCGAGGACGGTTTGCCCGTGGCCTGGGAGCAGATCATCGTCGGTCAGTCACTGGGGGCCGGGACCCCGTTCGAAGCGATGCTGGTGCATGAAGGTATCGATCACACGTCAGTCGAAGGCGCGTTCGATTCGCCCTACCTGAAATCGGTGGCCAACTATCACGTCAGCCTGCACTCCCCCAGGACCGGTATCCCGGTGCTGTGGTGGCGTTCGGTCGGCCACAGTCATACCGCGTTCGTCATGGAGTCGCTGGTCGATGAGCTGGCCCATGCAGCCGGTAAGGATCCGCTGGAATATCGCCGCCTACTGCTCAAGGATCATCCTCGGCATCTGGCCGCGTTGAATCTGGCTGCTGAAAAGGCCCAATGGGGTACACCACTGCCTGAGGGACATGCCCGAGGCATGGCGGTGCACGAATCGTTCGGCAGCTTTACCGCGCATATTGCCGAGGTCTCGGTGGAGAACGGCAAAATCCGCGTGCATCGGGTGGTCTGCGCGGTGGATTGCGGAACGGCGGTCAACCCCCGCGGGATCGCGGCGCAGGTCGAGTCGGCCGTGGCCTTCGGCCTGAGTGCGGCCCTGTTCGGCAAGCTCACGTTCAAGGATGGCCAGGTGCAGCAATCGAACTTTCACGATTACCGTGTGCTGCGCTTGAACGAGATGCCGGTGGTCGAAGCGCATATTGTGCCCAGCACCGGGAAGATGGGCGGCATCGGCGAGACGTCAGTGCCCCCCGTGGCGCCCGCCGTCGCCAATGCGGTTTTTGCACTCACCGGCCAGCGCCTGCGAGTATTGCCACTGCAACTGGCCGTCGTCTGAGGTGAGGAGGTTTGTAATGAAGACCCTACACCCACTTCTTTCAACCCTGCTGTTGCTCGGCCTCTGCGCCTACGCCTCGAACCTGATCGCCGATGACCAGCAAGCTGCCATTGCGGCCTTCGCCACTGTGCAGAAGGTGCTCCAGCATCCTCGCTGCCAGAACTGTCATATCCCCGGTGATTCACCCTTGCAGTTCGACGCCGGTTTGCCCCACGCGATGAACGTGGTTCGCGGCGAGGATGGCAAAGGTGCTGCGGGCTTACCTTGCGCGACCTGCCATGCCGAGGCCAATCCACCCACCAGCTTCGGCCCCCATGCCCCGCCGGGTGCGCCACATTGGGGTCTGCCACCGGCAGCGCACAAAATGGCCTGGATCGGATTACCCGCCGATCAGTTATGCAAATTGATCAAGGACAGATCCAGCAACGGTGATCGCGATTTCGCTGCGCTGATCAAACACGTAGACAGCGACAAACTGGTGCTGTGGGGCTGGAACCCCGGCGGCAACCGCGCTCCGGTCTCGGTGCCTCATGATGAGTTCATGGTGCAGTTCAAACGCTGGGCTGAGGCCGGTGGGCCATGTCCTGCAGGTAGTTGAGTCTTGGACCACTCATCAGAAACGGATGAACTCCACCTGCTGGCTCTTTTCTTAATCCATGAGGCTGGGTGGACATGGCGCACCCCGTAACAACCAATCCCTCGAATCACAAACCAAGGCCGACCTCATGCAACGGGCGCGAGGTCTGAACATTGCGGGTCGCTCAAGCATGAGTAAACAGGCGTTGATCAGCGCCATCAGCAAAGCCTCGTAAACGTGAATCGGACCGATCTGACCGAATAGCCACCGCGCTGTCCGCTAAATTTTTCATAGCAGGAAGTTTGCTTATGAGCAGGTCTGGAACGAGCATGGAAAAGGCTGAAGTCGTTCTTTTGTCCACCCATAAAAACCTCGCCATCCATGAAGTCGTGGTTCATCAAGCACTGGCCGGAAAAATTGCCCATCTATTAGGCGCGCGCTTTTGTGGGCTGTATGACAGCGCGGTGCACAAAGGTGCGCAGCTTTACTTCATCCCTTCGGACACACTGTTTGGCCGAGCGCAAAACCGCGTGTTGGGCATCAAGTCCGTCGATGACTTTTTTGGCGGCATGATCGACCAGCCTTTTATGGCAACCAAAGCGATTTCCCATCCGCTGGTGGAGAACGCCACGGCCCAACCGGCCGGCTGGTCCGAACAGTTTTGCCGGCAAGCCGGTGACGCAGTGCTGGAGGGCTTTACCGCGTTCAATCAGGGCGACGCGCAACGAGCCGGCAGTCTGTTGCTGGCCCATGGACCGGTGAGGATAAAGCCGGTACTGGCCACCGCCGGTCGCGGGCAGACAGTAGTGACCAGCGAATCGCAACTGGCCGAAGTGATCGCGGCGCTGGACCTTGAGGAAGTCGCCACCTGGGGGCTGGTGCTGGAAGAGGATCTGCAGGACGTCGTTACCTACAGCGTCGGTCAGGTGCAGGTCGCGGGGATGACCGCCAGTTATTACGGCACACAGAGCCTGACGCAAGACAATCAAGGCGCGACCGTCTATGGCGGGTCAGAACTGTGGGTGATGCTGGGCGATTATCCGGAGTTGCTCAAACTCGGCCTCGAAGAGCCCATCAGGTGCGCAGTGACGCAGGCCATGAGTTATGAAAAGGCCGCCATTGCTTGCTTCCCGGAGTTTCTTGCCTCCAGGCGCAACTACGATATCGCTCAAGGCAAAAACGCTCGCGGACACCGGTGTTCCGGAGTACTGGAGCAATCCTGGCGTATCGGCGGCGCCAGCGCGGCGGAAATTGAAGCGCTGATGGCGTTTGCCGCAGACCGCTCATTACGCCGAATCCGAAGCTCTACCCACGAAGTCTATGGCGAAACCACATTACCGGCCGATGCCAAGGTGCTTTATACAGGCAACGATCCCGACGTGGGGTTCATGACCAAGTACACCAGGGTCCAACCTTATGAGCATTAGCAGTGAGAGCATTGAAATTGCCGTTGATGACCAGTCGATCTCCGGCACGCTGCTGACGCCCAGCACCAAACTGCCGGGGATTCTTTTCGTACATGGCTGGGGCGGCAGTCAGCAGCGGGACCTGGCGCGGGCGAAAAACATCACCGGCCTGGGCTGCGTGTGCCTGACGTTCGATTTGCGCGGTCATGAGCGCACCCACGATCAACGCGCCAGCACCTCCCGCAAAGATAATCTGGAAGACCTGCTGTGCGCCTACGACCGGCTGGTCAGCCACCCCGCCGTGGACAGCACCGCGATTGCCGTGATCGGCAGCAGTTATGGCGGCTATCTGGCGACCATTTTGAGCGGCTTGCGCCCGGTGAAATGGATGGCATTGCGAGTACCCGCCCTGTACTGGGATGCCGACTGGAACATGCCCAAACAGGAACTGGATCGGGACAAGCTTGCCCACTACCGACGCTCGGCCGTGACCGCTGCCGATAACCGCGCGTTGGCCGCGTGCAAGGAATTCAAAGGTGATGTGTTGCTGATCGAATCAGAGCGGGACGATTACGTGCCGCATGCCACGTTGATGAGTTACCGCACCGCCTTCGAAGCGGCGCACTCGCTAACCTACCGCATCGTCGACGGCGCCGACCACGCACTGACCAGCGACAGCAGCCAGCGCGCCTACAGCTCGATACTGAGCAACTGGATCAGCGAAATGGTCATCGGTGCCCGTCTTGAGGACTACCCGCATCATTCGGCGACGTATTCGTGATCTGCGGTCGCGGGGTATCTGATACACCGCGTCAAACCCATCGCGAACAAGTTAGCTCTCATCAAATAACCTGTAAGTTTTTGAAAAACAAAGCATAAATTTTATTAAATTTTCAACCAAACACCGATCCCCTGTAGGAGCTGACTTGTCTGCGATAGGCCGGGGTCGCGTCCGACACGAAGGACCTTCCAGCGGTGGTGAATTCACCATTTTTGCCAGCGCTTCGGTCGAGCGCGACCCCGGACGGATCGCAGACAAAACTACGCGTCCCGGTCTCTCCTACGCCCTCCGGGCAGAATCGAGACCGGGATCTCCTACACAGGCTGTGGCAAGACAAGGCAAAAACAGGCGCCGAAGCGCCTGTTGATGACAACTAAAACCGGTCCATCAATCCTCTAAAGCACGCACCCTTTCCATGCGGCCTTGCTCTTCAGCGTGATCGGTGGACTGCACGGCGAAGTCGAAGTCGATTTCGGCGAAGCGGCCTTCGACGCCATGAGCGCGTGCGGCGGCCGGATCTTCGCTGAAGTGGATTTCGGCGATCAGTTCGTCACGGGTGGCGTAGGCGAAGTCGTCGTGCAGATATTGCTCGCCCGACAGGTTGATCTGGGTTGTCAGGTGACGGTGGCCAGGAGCCGAGATGAAGAAGTGGATATGCGCCGGACGCTGGCCGTGGCGGCCCAGTTGGTCGAGCAGTTTCTGCGTCGGGCCATCCGGTGGGCAACCGTAGCCGGACGGCACGATGCTGCGGAAACGGTAGTTGCCCTGAGCATCGGTTTCGATACGGCGACGCAGGTTGAATTCGGATTGCGCAGGGTCGAAGTAAGAGTAGGTACCGCCGGTATTGGCGTGCCAGACGTCGACGATAGCGTTGGCCACCGGCTTGCCGTCCAGATCCTTGATCTGGCCTTTCATGAACAGCACGGTGCCCGCGTCGGTGCCATCGTCCAGACGCGCTTCGTGTTTGCTCAGTGGAGCGCCGGCAACATACAGCGGGCCTTCGATGGTGCGCGGCGTGCCACCGGTCTTGCCGGCTTCTTCGTCTTCGGCATCCATTACCAGGTCGAGGTAGTGTTCGAGGCCCAGACCGGCAACCAGCAGACCCGCTTCCTGACGAGCACCGAGTTCATTGAGGTAGTTGACCGCTTTCCAGAACTCTTCTGGTGTGACGCTCAGCTCGTCGATGATTTTCACCGTGTCTTTCAGGATGCGGTGTACCAGCGTCTTGACTCTCGGATTGCCGACATCATTGAGCTGGCCGCTGGCTTCCTTAAGGAACTGCTGGACGCTTTCGGTCTGGGAGATTTTGACAGTCATTATTAAATCCTCATCTTTTGTATTTGTTAGTGGGCACGCAGGCACAGGTGCCGATTAACGGTCGTCTTCGCGAACCGATGATGGGTGACGGCACAACGCATTCACTTCGAGGGTCATGTACGGATACAAGGGCAATTGCATCAGCAAGTCGTGCAGCTCCTGAACGCTGTCGACATCAAACACGCTGTAGTTGGCGTACAGACCGGCGATGCGCCAGATGTGTCGCCACTTGCCAGATTCCTGCAGGCTCTGAGAGAAGGCTTTCTCCTCGGCCTTGAGCCGGGCGACCTTTTCAGGGTCCTCGCCGAGCGGAATATTCACGGTCATTTTTACGTGGAACAACATGCTGATGGCCTCCTCAGGCAACGCTGACGGCAGTGGAAGTCTTGTCGCGACGGAAGAACGCCAGACGCTCTTCATCCAGGCTCAAACCCAGACCCGGCGTGCGCGGAACGTGCAGCTGGAAATCACGGTAGACCAAGGGTTCGGTCAGAACATCTTCGGTCAGCAACAGTGGCCCGAACAGCTCGGTGTCCCACGCCAGTTTGGCCAGGGTCAAGAACGCATGAGCCGACGCCAGGGTGCCGATGCCACCTTCGAGCATAGTGCCGCCATACAGGCCGATACCCGCCGCTTCAGCGATGGCCGCCGTGCGCAACACCGCACGCGGACCGCCGTTCTTGGCGATCTTCAGGGCGAACACCGAGGCCGCGCCTTCACGGGCCAGGTTGAAGGCGTCTTCAACGCATTCAATGGATTCGTCGGCCATGATCGGCGCCGGACTGCGCGCATTCAATCGGGCCATACCGGCGCGGTTATTGCGCGAAATCGGTTGTTCGATCAGGTCGATACCGTTGTCACCCAAAACCTGACAAGCGCGAATCGCCACCGCTTCATCCCAGGCCTGGTTGACGTCGACCCGCACACTGGCGCGGTCGCCCAGGGCGTGTTTGATGGCGATGACGTGGGCCAGATCCTTGTGCACTTCACCGGCGCCGATCTTGAGTTTGAAGATCCGATGACGACGAATATCGAGCATTTTTTCGGCTTCGGCGATATCCCGCGCGGTGTCGCCACTGGCCAGCGTCCAGGCGACAGGCAGTGCCTCGCGGACCCGGCCACCGAGCAGTTCGCTGACTGGCAGGCCAAGGCGCTTGCCCAAGGCATCGAGCAACGCGCTTTCGATCCCGGATTTGGCGAAAGTATTACCCTTGGCGGCGCGGTCAAGACGCAACATGGCCGCGTTGATATTGCTCGCATCCTGGCCGACCAGCAGGGGCGCCAAGTGGGTATCGATATTGGTTTTGATGCTTTCCGGGCTTTCGTTACCGTAGCTCAGGCCACCGATGGTGGTGGACTCGCCGATGCCTTCGATACCGTCGGAGCAGCGCACGCGGATCACCACGAGCGTCTGATTCTGCATGGTGTGCATGGCCAGCTTGTGCGGGCGGATGGTCGGCAGGTCGACAATGATCGTCTCGAACGACGCGATCACGATGGAAGTCATTTCAATACCCATTAGGTTCTTTGTTTTCAGGCTTGGATATTGATCCGACCCTTTTGCCCTTTCCAATATAGAATTGGTCTTATTCGATACTTTAAAGGTATGCAGCGTCATGGAGCTTCGTCATCTGCGTTACTTCCAGGTGCTCGCCGAGACCCTGAATTTCACCCGCGCCGCCGAGCGCCTGCATATCGCCCAGCCGCCCTTGAGCAGGCAGATTCAGCAGCTTGAAGATGAGCTGGGGGTGATGCTGCTCGAACGTGGCCGGCCGCTGCGCCTGACCGAGGCCGGACGTTATTTCTACGAACATTCCCATACCCTGCTTGATCAACTCGGCACCGTTTGCGACACCACTCGACGCATTGGTGCAGGCGAAAAAACCTGGATGGGTATCGGCTTCGCACCCTCGACGCTGTATGGCGTATTGCCGGAATTGATTCGTCGATTGCGCAGCGATGAGCATCTGGAACTGGAACTGGGGCTGTCAGAAATGACCACCCTGCAACAAGTCCAGGCACTGAAAGCCGGACGCATTGACATCGGTTTCGGCCGGATTCGCATCGACGATCCGGCGATCCATCAGCGCATCCTCACCGAAGACCGTCTGGTGGCCGCCCTCCCCGCCGGACATCCACTGCTCGCCGGCCCGGCCAGCCTCGCGCAACTGGCGCGCGAACCGTTCGTGCTGTATCCGGGCAACCCGCGCCCCAGCTATGCCGACCACATCCTGGCACTGTTCGACGCCCACGGCCTGAGCATCAAGGTCGCGCAATGGACCAACGAAATGCAGACGGCGATTGGGCTGGTCGGGGCCGGAATTGGCGTGACCTTGGTGCCGGCGTCGGTGCAATTGCTGCATCGGATAGACATCGGCTACACCACCTTGCTGGAAGCAAACGCCACCTCGCCGATCATTCTCAGTCGGCGGATTGGTGATGTGACGCCTAGCGTGACCCATTGTTTGAGTTTGATTGATCAGTTGTTGGTGCAGTGAAAAGCGAAGGCTCGCTCTGCCTAGTGCAGCAGGCAAGCCAGCGCCTACAGATCGGCTGAAATCACACCGCGTTTTCAACCTCCCCACGGCTGATGAACGCCTGCAAATTGCTGAACAGCATGTCTTCCATGCCCAGACGGGTTTCTTCGGTGCCGCTGGCGATGTGTGGCAGCAGCACCACATTTGGCAGGTCGAGCAAGGCGCTTGGTACCTTGGGTTCGGCCTCGTAGACATCCAGCCCGGCCGCGCCGAGTTTGCCGCTGAGCAGAGCCGCGACCAACGCCGGTTCATCGACCACTGAGCCGCGAGCGACGTTGATCAGCGTGCCCTTCTCACCCAGCGCTTCAAGTACCTCTGCGGTAATCAGGTGGTGCGTGGACGGCCCGCCGACGCAGGTCAGTACCAGGAATTCCGACCAGCGCGCCAGTTCGATCAGGTCCGCTTCATACTGATGCGGGCTGGTCGCGTCCGGTTTGCGGTTGTGATAGCGCACCTCCATGCCGAAGCCGCTGGAGCGTTTCACCACCTCTTTACCGATCCGCCCGAGGCCGACGATGCCCAGGCGTTTACCGGTGACGCTGCGGCCCAACGGGAATGCCTTCGCCCCCCAGGAGCCGTCACGGACGAAGCGGTCGCCGAGGGCGATTTTGCGGGCGCTGTCGATGATCAAGCCCATGGCCAGATCGGCGACGCAGTCATTGAGTACATCCGGCGTGTTGCTGATCTGGATACCGCGTACACGGGCGACCTCCACGGCAATGGCGTCATACCCCACACCAAAACTGCAGATCGCCTTCAGGTTGGGTAGCGCTGCCAGTTGAGCGGCTGAACAGCCGAACCGTGCAGAGGTGATAACGATATCGAACTCCGCGCCGTGGGCTTTGAGAAAGCCAACCGGGTCAGCCTGGGTCCAGAGTGGCTGGACGTCATAGGCGGCTGCCAGACGTTGATTGAACCTGTCGGTCAATGCGCCGATTTGCAACAAGCGTGGTTTAGCCATCAAACGATTCCTCAATTGGAGAGGGACGAGCCACAGCCCGGCCCCATTTTCAGCGCTAGACAGTTCAGCACTAGACGGGTTTCAGAACGATGCGATGCAAACGGCCCAACAGCAGCGAATAGGACAAGGTGCCCAGCAGCGATACCAGCCCGATGAAGTTGAATGCCCAGGCGAACGAGCCGGTGCTCTGGACAATGAAGCCGACCATGATCGGGGTCACGATGCCGGCCAGGTTGGCCGACAGACTGGTGATGCCGCTGGTCAAACCGATCAGTTCCTTAGGCGCCACTTCCGACACTGCGGCCCAGGACGCCGCCGAGATGCCTTGGGCGAAGAAAGCAACGGTCAGGATAGCGATACACAGTTCATTGGACTGGGCAAAGTTGACCAGAACAATCGACATGCCCAACGCAGAGCCCACTACCAGCGGCGTCTTGCGGGCGAATGACAGAGAGAAGTTGCGCCGGATCAGCAGGTCAGAGAACCAACCGGCCAGCAATACGCCAACGGTGGCGCCGATGTACGGCAGCACGGCAAAGATGCCCACTTTGACCATGGTCATCTTGCGCTCTTCCATCAGGTAGGTCGGGAACCAGGTGAGGAAGAAATACAAGGCTGAGGAGCTGGCGAACTTGCCAATGCAGATCGCCCAGACCTGACGGTAGGTGAACAACTGACGCACCAGTTTCCAGTTGAACGGCGTGCGCTCCTTGCTGCAGGAGACCAGACCACCGCCTTCTTCGATGTAGCTCAACTCCTCCTTGCTGACCTGTTTATCAGCCAGCGGGTCGCGGTATTTCCAGTACCAGATCGCGCCAAACACCACGCCTGCACCGCCGGTGACATAGAACACGTGCTGCCAGCCATAGGTGGTGGCAATCCACAGCAGCAGGCCGGAAAACAGCGCCGTGCCGATGTATTGGCCCATCACGTAGATGCTGGTCGCCAAGCCGCGCTCACGGGCCGGGAACCACAGGGTGACGGCACGGCTGTTGGCCGGGAATGCCGGGGCTTCCATGGCGCCGATGGTCAGGCGCAGACCGAACAACGTGGCGAAGTTACCGACCGCGCCCTGAAAGACCGTGGCGACGGACCAGGTGATCAGCGATATGCCGTAGGTCAGCCTCGAGCCGAAACGGTCGGCCATATAGCCACCCGGCAGGAGTGCGAAGGCGTAGGTCCAGGCGAATGCGGAGAAGATCAGCCCCATCTGGAACTTGTCCAGATCCAGATCCTTGGCCATGAACGGCGCGACGATGGAGATGTTGATCCGGTCGACGTAGTTGATCACCGTGGCGATCAACACCAGCGCCAACATGAAATATCGCCGCCGGGTCGGTAGCGCCGTGGATGGACTAATGGCAATCGCCGGGCGAACGGAGGTGTCGGTCTGCATCGTAATACCCTCTTTATTTTTATTAGTGGTTATTCGATAGAGCGTGTGGACGGTACTGCGTCTTCGCCGCGGGACGCGTAGTTGCAAGCCTGCCCCCAGATGTATGCAATCCCTGTGGGAGCAGGCTTGCCTGCGAAGCTTTTAGCCGAATGTCAGGTAATCGGCGCCGGGTTGAACAAGGTGATGTCGTTGTGCAGGCGGTAATGCTCGGTCCAGGTTTTTTTCCGGCCGCTGGCGACGTCCAGGTAGAAGTGAAACAACTCCCAACCCAGGTCTTCGATGCTGGCGCGACCGGTGGCGATGCGCCCGGCGTCGATATCGATCAGGTCGGGCCAGCGCTGGGCCAGCTCGGTGCGGGTCGACACTTTCACCACCGGCGCCATGGCCAAACCATAGGGTGTGCCGCGCCCGGTGGTGAACACATGCAGGTTCATTCCCGCCGCCAACTGCAAGGTGCCGCAGACAAAATCGCTGGCCGGCGTCGCACAAAAAATCAGGCCTTTGCGCTTGAACCGCTCGCCAGGGCCCAGCACGCCGTTGATCGCGCTGCTGCCAGATTTGACGATGGAGCCCAGGGACTTCTCGACAATATTCGACAACCCACCCTTCTTGTTGCCCGGTGTGGTGTTGGCGCTGCGATCCGCCTCGCCCTTGGCCAGGTAACGGTCGTACCAATCCATTTCGCGGACCAGCGCTTGCGCCACTTCTCTGGTTTCGGCGCGGGACGTCAGCAGGTAAATGGCGTCGCGCACTTCGGTGACCTCGGAAAACATCACCGTTGCCCCGGCTCGCAGCAACAAGTCCGAGGCGTAACCCAACGCCGGGTTGGCGGTAATGCCGGAGAACGCATCGCTGCCGCCACACTGCATGCCAAGAATCAGCTCGGAGGCCGGTACGGTTTCGCGACGACGCTGATCGAGTTTTTTCAAGCGGGTTTCGGCCAGTTCCATGATCTGTTCGATCATCTCGCCGAACCCGTGGCTGGAATCTTGAAGCCGATACAGCCACGGCTCGCTGAGGTCTACCGAACTGTCGTTTTCGTGCATGACCTGCCCGGCCTGCAATTTCTCGCAGCCCAGGCTGATCACCAACGCTTCGCCCCCCAGGTTCGGGTTGCGGGCCAGATTGCGCACGGTGCGAATCGGGATATAAGCGTCAGTCGCGGTGATCGCCACGCCACAGCCGTAGCTATGGGTCAGTGCCACCACGTCATCGACGTTCGGGTACTTGGGCAGCAACTCATCGCGAATACGCTTCACCGCATGACCGAGCACACCCGTCACGCACTGCACGGTAGTGGTGATGCCGAGGATATTGCGGGTACCGACAGTACCGTCGGCGTTGCGATAGCCCTCGAACGTGAAGCCTTCCAGCGGCGCCTGTTTTTCCGGTACTTCGGTGGACAGCGGCAGGCTGTCCAGCGGTGGCGCGGTGGGCATGCGCAGTTGATCTTCCCTGACCCAGCTGCCGCGCGGGATCGCTTGCAGGGCATAACCGATGGTTTGCCCGTAACGAATCACCGAACCGCCTTCGGGGATGTCCACCAGGTTGACCTTGTGGCTTTGCGGCACGTTATCCAGGGTCACCAAACCGTTATCGAACTTAGTACCGGCAGGCACGCCCTGGTCATTGACCACGACCACCACGTTATCCAGTTCATTGAGCTGGATGTAGCGTGGCGAATCGGCATGTTGAATCAGGTTCATCACGGTTTCCTCAGAATTTTGCTTGAGAAAGCTTGTCGGCGCGGTTGCCGATCGCTGGCCCCTTGACTGGCGGCTCTTTCAATTCGACACGTTTGATGTCACCCACGATCACCAGATAACTGATCACCGCCACCAGCGCGTTGGCGCCGACGAACACCAGCGCCCATTTGAACGAGCCCGTGGAGCTAATGATGTAGCCGATCACAATCGGTGTGGTGATCGAGGCGATGTTGCCGAACATGTTGAACAGGCCACCGCTCAAACCGGCGATCTGTTTCGGCGAGGTGTCGGACACCACTGCCCAACCCAACGCACCCACGCCTTTGCCGAAGAACGCCAGGGCCATGAAGCCGACCACCATCCATTCGATATCAACGTAGTTGCAGGCCACGATGGTGGTCGACAGCAGCAAGCCACCAATGATCGGCGCCTTGCGGGCGAAGGTCAGGGAATGGCCTTTGCGCAGCAGATAGTCGGAAATGATCCCGCCCAATACGCCGCCGATAAAACCGCAGATGGCAGGCAGCGAAGCAATGAAGCCAGCCTTGAGAATGGTCATGCCGCGTTCCTGGACCAGGTACACCGGGAACCATGTCAGGAAGAAGTAGGTGATGCCGTTGATGCAGTACTGGCCCAGGTACACGCCGAGCATCATGCGGTTAGTCAGCAACTGACGCACGTAATCCCACTTGGGACCGCCGCTGGCGCCTTTACCCTGGTCCTGATCCATGTCGACCAGGCCGCCGTTATTGGCGATGTGCTCGAATTCGGCCTCGTTGATCATCGGGTGATTGCGCGGGCTGTGGATAACTTTCAGCCAGATCGCCGAGAACACCAGACCCACACCGCCCATGACCACGAACACGTGCTGCCAGCCGAAGGTGTAGACGATCCAACCCATCAGCGGCGCGAACAACACCGTGGCGAAGTATTGTGCAGAGTTGAAAATCGCCGAGGCGGTGCCGCGTTCAGCGGTCGGGAACCAGGCCGCGACAATGCGCGCGTTGCCGGGGAAGGATGGCGCTTCGGCCAGCCCCACCAAAAAGCGCAGCATGAACAGCGCAACGATGGCGGTAGAGACGCCGAACTCACCGACATAACCCTGCAGCACGGTGAACAGCGACCAAGTGAAAATACTCAGCGCATAGACTTTCTTCGAACCGAAACGGTCGAGCAGCCAGCCGCCGGGAATCTGACCGGCCACATAGGCCCAGCCAAAAGCGGAGAAGATAAAACCGAGGGTGACGGCATCAATGCCGAGGCTTTTTTGCAGGCTGGAGCCCGCGATAGCGATGGTGGCACGGTCGGCATAGTTGATCGTGGTCACCAGAAACAGCATGAGCAGAATCAAATAGCGGACGTGGGTCGGCTTGGCGTGTTGCATGTAGATGTACTCCCACTATTTATTTTTTTTGCGGGTAAACATTTTTTGCGTGTTGCTTGTGTAGGAGCTGCCGAAGGCTGCGATCGACCGCATGCGGTCGCTGATTTGGCAATCTCTGAAGGTCCTTCGGACCTTATCGCAGCCTTCGGCAGCTCCTACATTTAATCCAAGCTATTTACGAACCGATGTAGCTGGTTTTAACCACGGTGTAGAACTCTTGCGCGTAGCGGCCTTGCTCACGCGAACCGTAGGAAGAACCTTTGCGACCACCGAACGGCACGTGGTAATCGACGCCAGCGGTTGGCAGGTTGACCATCACCATCCCGGCTTGCGAATGACGTTTGAAATGGTTGGCGTACTTCAGCGAGGTGGTGGCGATGCCCGCCGACAGACCGAACTCGGTGTCGTTGGCCATGGCCAGTGCCGCTTCGTAATCCGCCACGCGCACGATGTTCGCGACCGGGCCAAAGATTTCTTCCTTGCTGATACGCATCTCGGCGGTGCTTTCGGCGAACAGTGTCGGCGCCAGGAAGTAGCCTTCGGTGTCGCAGGTCACCAGCTCACCACCGGTGACCAGACGCGCGCCTTCTTGCTGACCGATCGCGACATAGCTCATGTCTTGATCCAGTTGTGCCTTGGACACGACCGGGCCGATATCGATACCCGATTTCAGCGCATGACCGACCTTGATCGAACGCATGCGCTCGGCCATGGCTTCGACGAACTTGTCGTGGATGCCAGCGGTGACGATGAAGCGGCTGGATGCCGTGCAACGCTGACCGGTGGAGTAGAACGCGCTCTGTACCGACAGCTCGACCGCTTGCTTGAGATCAGCGTCGTCGAGAATGACCTGAGGGTTTTTGCCGCCCATTTCCAGCTGCACTTTGGCTTGACGCGCAATGCAATCGACCGCGATCTGCCGACCGACGCCCACCGAACCAGTGAAGCTGATGCCATCGACCTTGCGGCTTTTGACGATCACGTCACCGACGACACGGCCGCTGCCCATCACCAGGTTGAACACCCCAGCCGGGAAGCCGGCGCGGGAGATGATTTCAGCCAGCGCCCAGGCGCAACCCGGTACCAGGTCAGCAGGCTTGATCACCACGCAGTTGCCGTAGGCCAGTGCCGGCGCAATTTTCCAGGCTGGAATGGCGATCGGGAAGTTCCACGGCGTGATCAGACCGACCACGCCCAGCGCTTCGCGGGTCACTTCGACGTTGACGCCCGGACGCACCGACGGGATGTAGTCGCCAGACATGCGCAGGCATTCACCGGCGAAGAACTTGAAGATGTTACCGGCGCGGGTCACTTCGCCAATCGCTTCAGGCAAGGTCTTACCTTCTTCACGGGCGAGCAAGGTGCCGAGTTCTTCACGACGGGCGAGGATTTCGCTGCCGACTTTGTCCAGCGAGTCGCTGCGCGCCTGGATACCGGACGTCGACCAGGCCGGGAATGCGCTACGGGCTGCGTCGATGGCGGCGTTGACTTGCGCCACGTCAGCCTGGGCGTACTCGCCGATCACATCCGACAGATCGGACGGGTTGATGTTGGAGGAGTAAGTCGCACCGGCAACCCACTCGCCGCCGATGTAGTTATCAAAACGCGTTGAATCAGACACGAACACTCTCCTGATGACCAAGAAACCTAAAGGTAAGAAACCGCTGATTGCTCAGCGGCCTTGATTCATGCGGTCTTTTACTGGGCGCCCTGCTTGTCCATCAGCGCAGCCAGCATTTCAAACTCTTCAGCCGTCAGGTCAGTCAGTGGGGTCCGTACCGGGCCTGCATCGTAACCGGCGATTTTTGCGCCCGCTTTGACGACGCTCACCGCATAACCCGACTTACGGTTGCGGATATCCAGGTAAGGCAGGAAGAAGTCATCGATCAGCTTGCCGACGGTGGCGTGATCGTCGCGAGCAATGGCGTGGTAGAAGTCCATCGCAGTTTTCGGCAGGAAGTTGAACACCGCCGAGGAGTAGACCGGAACGCCCAGTGCCTTGTAGGCAGCGGCGTAGACTTCGGCGGTCGGCAGGCCACCCAGGTAGCTGAAACGATCACCGAGGCGACGACGGATCGACACCATCAACTCGATATCACCCAGGCCGTCTTTGTAACCAATCAGGTTCGGGCAGCGCTCGGCCAGTTGTTCCAACAGCGGCGCGGTCAGGCGGCAGACGTTACGGTTGTAAACGATCACACCGATTTTGACCGATTTGCACACGGCTTCAACGTGGGCGGCAACGCCGTCCTGGCTGGCTTCAGTCAAGTAGTGCGGGAGCAGAAGCAAACCTTTGGCACCCAGGCGCTCGGCTTCTTGAGCGTATTCGATGGCCTGACGGGTAGAACCACCGACACCCGCCAGGATTGGCACACTGGTGGCGCAGGTGTCTACGGCAGTCTTGATCACTTCGGAGTATTCGCTGGCCGCCAGGGAGAAGAACTCACCGGTACCGCCTGCGGCGAACAAGGCGCTGGCGCCGTACGGGGCCAGCCACTCAAGACGCTTGATATAGCCCGCGCGGTTGAAATCGCCCTGAGCATTGAAATCGGTCACCGGGAACGACAGGAGACCTGCGGAAAGGATGGACTTCAGTTCTTGTGGATTCATTATTCGAACACCCTGGATAGCCAAATGTGGAAGGAAGCACACCAGCTCTCAACTGATGTCGTACGTCATCGTACAACTGAAAATAAAATTACTCAAGAGGGATGTGCGGGATTTTGATTTGGGGGTGTGAAGGCCGATCAGCGGTCAGGGAGACCGTGTCGACTCAAGTGTAGGAGCTGCCGAAGGCTGCGATCAACCGGGGACCGGTTGCGACGGTTGATCGTGTGAGGGCCGTTCCGGCCTTATCGCAGCCTTCGGCAGCTCCTACAGGGATTGCGAGCAGCGTGCTAAGCCTGCTGCTGTTCAGCCTCTTCATGGGCATGGCGCAGGCGTTCGCGGCTGTTGGTCAGGTGCAGGCGCATGGCGGCGCGGGCGGCGTCGGAGTCCTGGCGGGCGATGGCTTCGTAGATTTCTTCATGCTCACGGCTGAGGCGGTTCATGTAGTGCTGCTGATCATCATGGGCCAGACGCGCCGAGTTGAGCCGGGTGCGCGGAATGATGCTGGTGCCCAGGTGGGTCATGATGTCGACGAAGTAGCGGTTGCCGGTGGACAAGGCAATCTGCAGGTGAAACTGGAAGTCCGAAGCCACCGCATCGCCGGCCTGGGACGCGCTTTCAATCAGCGCGTCCAGCGCAGCGCGCATGGCAGCGAGTTGCTCCGGGGTGCGACGTTGCGCCGCCAACCCGGCGGATTCAACTTCAAGACTGATGCGCAATTCGAGAATCGCCAGCACATCGCGCAAGGTGACGATGGTTGCCGGATCGATCCGAAAACCGCTAGGGCTTGGCGTATCCAGCACAAAGGTGCCGATACCATGCCGGGTTTCCACCAGACCGGACGCCTGCAAACGCGAGATCGCCTCGCGCACCACCGTCCGGCTCACGCCCTGCTCTTGCATGATCGCCGATTCGGTCGGCAACTTGTCTCCGCGTTTGAGATGGCCATCGCGAATCCGTTCGGAAAGTTCGGTGACCAACTCCTGGGCGAGACTGCGGTGCTTTCTGCGGACACGCGGCGCAGGGCTCTGGTTTTCCATATCGAACATACATCTCAAGGCAATTGAGAACACATGATAACGCAACCGGGTTGTACGATAACATTCGTAAAAACCCGGTCGGTTTCAGGCATCTATTTTAAGCGACAACCTCTGAATGCGGTTGCTCGCGCAAGTGCCCACCATCGATGCGCACATGCCGACGATGGAAGCGCTTGAGGCTGCTGCGATGGCCGACACTGAGCAGGGTCACGCCCGGCAATTCGTCGACCAATGCCTGATACAGCGCGGACTCGTCTTCTTCATCCATGGCCGAGGTCGCTTCGTCGAGATACAGCCAGCTCGGCGCGTAAAGCAGCGCACGGGCGAAGGCTACACGCTGCTGCTCGCCGGGAGACAGCATGCGCTGCCAGTGATCGCTCTCGTCCAGACGTGGCACCAGATGGCCCAGGCGGCAGGTTTCCAGCACTTGAGCGAAGCGCTCGGCGGGATACGCTTCGGGCGCCTGTGGATAACTCAAGGCCTCGCGCAGGGTGCCGATCGGCAAATAAGGCCGCTGCGGCAGAAACAGATAACGCTCGGAGGGCAGCCTTACACTGCCATGCCCGTCATGCCACAACCCGCCCAACGCTCGCAGCAAGGTACTTTTGCCGCTACCCGAACGACCGCTGAGCATCACCCGATCACCCGGCTCGATATCCAGATTGGCACCGTTCAGCAGGTCGCGACCGTCTGCCAGTTTTAGCGCCAGGTTGTCGAAATGCAGCGCGTCGCCGTCACGCTTCACCTTGATATCCGAGGCATGCGCTTCGTTGTCAGTCATGCCCTGACGGAAACTCAGCAGACGATCACAAGTAGCGCGCCAGGAGGCCAAGGTGGTGTACGCGTCGATGAACCAGCTGAAGTTCTCTTGCACGTTGCCGAACGCGGAGTTGATCTGCATCAGACCGCCGAGTTCGATGGCACCGGAGAAGTAACGCGGTGACGCCACGACGAAGGCAAAAACGGTGGCGATCTGAGAATAACCCGCCGTGAAGAAGGTCAGGCGCTTCGAGACCTTCATGATGTTCCAGTAGTTGCTCCAGATCATGCCGAAGCGCGTACTCAACCGTTGATTTTCATTGGGCTCGCCGTTAGAGAAGGCGATGCTTTCGGCATTTTCGCGAACCCGCACCAGCGCGAAACGCAAATCGGCTTCGTAACGTTCCTGTTGGTTGCTCAGTTTGATCAGACGCTGCCCGATCTTGTGGGTCAGCCAGCTGCCGGCCAGTGCATACAAAAGCGCGGCCCAGAACATATAGCCGGGAATCGTGATGCCGAAGAGGTCGATACTGCCCGAGACACCCCACAGGATGATCGAGAACGACACCAGGCTGACCACGGTGCGGATCAAGCCCAGCGCCAGGCTCAGAGTGCTGGACGTAAAACTGTTGAGGTCTTCGGACAACCGTTGGTCGGGGTTATCGGTATAGCCGTGTTGTTCAAGCTGATAGTAGTTTTTGTGAGCGAGCCATTTCGCGAAATGCTGCTCGGTCAGCCAGCGACGCCAGCGGATGGTCAGCATCTGCGTCAAATAAAGACGGTACACCGCGCCCAGAATCGCCACCGTGGCAATGCCGCAGAAGTACAGAATCAGGTGGGTAAACGCTGCGAGGTCTTTCTCTTGCAAAGCGTTGTAAAAGTCTTTGTACCAACTGTTGATCATCACCGAGATCGCCACGCTGAACAGCGACAGCGCGATCACGGAGACCAGCAACAGCCAGGCTATGCCCTTTTCTTCGCTGCGCCAGTATGGCGTTATCAGCTTCCAGACGCGGCGGAAGAACTCTCCTCGTACGGCGTCATTGACCGCGGAATACTCGGCGTTGCGATTCATTATTCAAGCTCGTTTGGGATAGAGAACACGCGTCGAACCGATCATAGATGATCGACCCGCCTCTTCGCGAAGTCCGAAGACATTCGTTCAGCCCCTGTTCAGCGCCGTACGGGTCGTTTCTGCAATTTACGCTGCAAGGTCCGGCGATGCATGCCCAGCGCCCGCGCGGTCGCGGAAATGTTGCCTTCGTGCTCGGTCAGCACGCGCTGAATGTGCTCCCACTGCAGACGATCCACCGACATCGGGTTTTCCGGCACCAGCGTATCCAGATCCGCGTGCTCGGACAGCAAGGCCGCCAGCACATCGTCGGCATCGGCCGGTTTGCACAGGTAATTGCAGGCGCCGCGCTTGATCGCTTCGACGGCGGTGGCGATGCTCGAATAACCGGTGAGGATCACCACACGCATTTCTGGATCGATTTCCAGCAACTTGGGCAGCAGCACCAGGCCGGAGTCGCCATTCATTTTCAGGTCCAGGGCGGCGTATTCGGGCACGTCCTGCTGGGCCAGGATCAACCCTTCTTCGGCCGAACTTGCAGTGCTGACGCGGAAACCACGGCGGCTCATGGCTCGCGCCATCACCCGGGTGAAGGTGGCGTCATCGTCCACCAGCAATAAATGCGGCAGTTCTTCGCCTTCGACTTGGATCTCGTCACTCATGTTTGTCTCCTCGGGCGTCACGGGGCAGGCGTAGCTCGGTGAGCGTTCCGCCTTCTTCATGACTGTAGAGTTTTACCGAGCCACCCGCGCGGGTCACGCTGGCCTTGCTCAAAAACAGACCCAGGCCGAAGCCTTTGCCTTTGGTGGTGAAGAACGGTTTGCCGATTTGCTCGGCGATTGCCAACGGCACACCGGCGCCGTGGTCACGAATACTGATGCAGATTTCTTCGGCATCCCAGTTCAGATGCACTTCCAGACCTTCCGGGCAGGCATCGGCAGCGTTGTTCAGCAAATTGAGCAACGCCTGGGTCAAATCCGGCGGCGGCGCAAGACGCGGCACCGAACCCTGACCCAGACGCTGGAAGCGATAGCTGGCCTCGGGGCGCATCAGGTGCCAACGGTTCAGGGCTTCGTCCAGCCAGTCGGTCACGTCTTGCTCATCCACCGCCAGACGCCGATTGGCTTCGGCAGCTCGCACCAAACTTTGCAGGGTCAGCTTGCACTGCTTGACCTGTTCTTGCAGCACCGCGAGGTCTTCCTGCAACAGCGGGTCGTTATGGTCCTGACGCATTTCCTTGATCAGCACGCTCATGGTTGCCAAGGGTGTACCCAATTCGTGGGCCGCGCCAGCCGCTTGGGTCGCGACCGCCAGCAATTGTTGATCGCGCAGGCCTTCTTCTCGACGCTCGGCGCGCAGTTGCTCTTGTCGGCGCAGTTCTTCGGCCATCTTTGCCGCAAAAAAGGTAATCACCGCCGCCGCCAGGGCAAAACTCAGCCACATACCATAAATTTGCATGCTCTCGCGGGCGATGGGAAACGTACCCATCGGATAAAACTGCACCAGCAACAATGTGTAGCTGACCAGCGCCAGGCCCGAGAGAATCAGCGAATACAGCCACGGCAAGGTCACCGCAGCGATGGTCAACGGGACCAGATAATAGGAAACGAACGGGTTGGTCGAACCGCCTGAGTAATACAGCAGCACGCTGTGGATCAGCATGTCGAAAGCCAGCTGCACCGCGTACTCCAGCTCGGTGACCGGCCATGATGCACGCAGGCGGATGGCCGTCATCACGCACAGCACCATGGAAAACCCGATCGTGATAGCCAATTGCAGCCACGGCAGGGGCAGCAGATCGAGCAAATAGGCAACGCCCACCGAGCCCGCTTGTGCGGCCAGCACCAAAGTACGAATAAGAGTCAGGCGCCACAGGTTCTGGCGTGTAGCAGAAAGCAGTTGAACGGGGGCGAGCATGAGCTCTCCTGATGAGTGCTCCAGGCGGATCGCAGCGAGTATAACCAAGCAATGGCGAAAACAGCGAAACTGCGTCAAACCGCCACAGATCTGACAGACCGCATCAAGCCGTTCGCAGGCTTGCCTGCGAACAAGATGCCCGGAACCGGAATGGGTCCTCAACAGTCTGATGGTTTTCCGCCTGACGGTTCGTTAACAAGGAGTTTTCATGTTCAGCCTTCGCCCCACTGCCGCCCTCTTCGCCCTCGGTGTTGCCACGCTTGTCAGTCTGCCTGCGTTGGCTGAAGAGGTTCATTACAACCAGGTTTCCGTACGTGCCGAGGTCAGCCAGGAAGTCCCTCGCGACCTGATGATGGTCACCCTTTATAGCGAAGCGCAGAACAACGACCCAGCCAAGCTGGCCGCGCAGATTACTGAAACCCTGAACAAGGCGCTCGGCCAGGCGCGTCAGGTCCAGGGCATCACCATTCGTCAGGGCAGTCGCAACAGCTACCCGATCTACGACGAAAAGGGGCAGAAGATCACTGGCTGGCGCGAACGCTCCGAATTGCGCCTGGAGAGCGCTGACTTTGCCGCACTGTCCAAACTGACCGGCGAACTGCTGGAAGATTTGAAAATGGGCGGCATGGATTTCTCCATCTCCCCACCCACGCGCAGAGCCAGCGAAGACACCCTGCTTAAAGACGCCGTTGCCGCCTTTAAAACCCGCGCGCAACTGGTGACCGACGCCCTTGGTGGCAAGGGCTACAAACTGGTCAACCTGAACCTCAATACGTCGGGTTACCCACAGCCCTACCCGCGTGCGCCGGTAATGATGATGAAAGCCGCCCGTGCTGACGCAGCACCAACGCCGGACATCGAAGCCGGCACCAGCCAGGTCAGCGTCAATGCCGATGGCGTGATCGAAGTGTTGATGCAATAACGCTCACGCGGCGGTAATCCTGGGTTACCGCCGTTTCCACCTCCGTTTGTCGACATCCCGTCTTACCGCCCTACTATCGCCCTACCGCGCCCGCTGATCTGCCTGATTTGCACCGTTTGCACAGCCCGTAAACTCCAGCCCTGCAACACCCCACTCCACTTTGCACGCCTCGAACAGCCCTGAAACCTGGATGTATCGCCGTGCGCTATTTTTAAGGAATCACGGATGAATCCTGTCATTCGCCCACACAGTAAATCCCTTCATTTTTTGGAGAGCGCGAACCCACAGAGCCCGCTTCACATCCATAAACATACCGGCCCGCTAGATGGCCAACTGCGCAGTACTGTTGCCCTGGATCAAATGACGGCCCTGGCCAAACGCTGTACGCCTAAGCAATTCACCCAAAGCATGCCGCTGACCTTCGGCTTCGACATTCCGGAACACACCTACCTCAAGCTGCATGACGCCCTACACTCGGGCGAGGTGCAGAACCCTGAACTGCGGCTTACGACGACCGCGACTTACCCTGCCGACTACGACAATCAAGAGCGCATCATCCGTATTCACCCCGCGGCGCTGGAACACGTACTCGACAATCAGGACACCACCTGGGAATTGCTGGCGATTTTGCTACACGAGTTCGGGCATCACCTGGACAACGTGCTGCGCCAGGACCTGGCCGACCGCAATCCCGATGGTAGCGCTACCGTGGCCGACGACTCGCCGCTGGAGGAAGGCTCTCGGCACGCCTATCGAATGGCACTCTACGAGTCGCTGAACAGGGGCCAGGGTGATGTCGAGATCGCCACTTACCATCCCCACGGCGCGGACGCCATTTCCATCAGAGCTCATTACTCGAGCGCCATGCGACGGGTCCGTCAGACACAGGACGACGACGGCACCTCGACCGCCTATGGCGACAAAGAGACGTTTGAGGCCGGAGACGGCGGCGAAGGTAGATTCACACACAAAACCATTGAAGCCGTGCTCTCGCAGCTCGGCTTTATCGAAGATGAAGTGAATGCCGTCTACTTCGGCAATTGGTTGCGCGACTACTCACAATTGCTCGACCCCAAGATCGTGCGGGCCAGTACCATGCCTAAAAATTTCCCGGACGTGCTTTCTCGTGAGGCGCTGACTCGGATAGTGGACGTATTGGCCGTGCGTAAATTCACTTGGCTGAGGAGGATACAACCTAAGTTATTTACCGTGACGCCGGACTTGCTGGGCGTCTATCGCCCCAGTGAACACATTGACAATCCGAAAGTGCTCAACCCGAAACCGGCAGACCCCAAGACTCGCGACGCGGACTTCGAGCCCTGGGTACTGCCCGACGATGAATCGTTGAAGATCGATTTTGAGACGTCGACGAAACGCTACATACAGCGCTCGGTCGAGGTCATGCAGGCACAACTCAAGCGCGCAATGTTCGAGGGTCGAACGTTCGAAAGTCACCGCTCGTTCGGCGCAGCGCTGCACATTCTGGAAGACTTTTTCGCTCACTCCAATTTCGTCGAGCTGAGCTTGATCAAAGAGGGGCATGTGAATGTGCTGCCATGGACCTCGAAAGCCGATTGCAAATGGGGGCTGCCCCTGGTCACCGGTATGTTTGGCTCCACGGATGTGATTGCCAGCCTGGCGGCGCCTATTGGCGAAATATTGTTCTCGACCAAAGACATCGGCTTCGAACCCACCCAGGCGGGTTTCCGCTCCGAGCGAGACCAAGTGATGCTTATTTTGCTCGGGGAGCATCAGGATCCGAGCCTGCTGGAGATATTCGAGAAACTGCTCTTCACTCGCGACCGATGGGCTGACTTGCCGGTGTCCGAATATGTCGAAAAATTCAATTGGGTCACTGGAACGCCGGCCCGGTTGCTGGGCAATGCCTTTGGAACGGTCATGCAAGGCGCACTGAAGGTGCTGGGAAACAGCATCGACGATCTTCAGACCCTGGTCGATGACAACCCCAATACCAGCGGCTCCACCGATCCGTCTCA
This sequence comes from Pseudomonas sp. ASL3, assembly GCF_056680425.1. NCBI lineage: Bacteria > Pseudomonadati > Pseudomonadota > Gammaproteobacteria > Pseudomonadales > Pseudomonadaceae > Pseudomonas > Pseudomonas sp. ASL3. The sequence continues at coordinate 4,724,937 of NZ_CM155281.1, forward strand.
CTCGCAACTGGCCAAGGATCATGCCGAACACCCGCTTCATCGGCTGGCGGCAACGCTGGCAGAGGAGGCGGTCATGCGCGTCGCACAGGCCATGCTCGGTTTTTGGGAAGGCAAGCCGGGAGCCAATCCCGTTGCGGTCGCCACCGCCTACTTCGTCCACCCCATGGACAGTGACTGGCAAGGCGAAACCGTTGCGCAATGGGCCATAAAAAACCCCTCGCTCGTTCGTCGCAGCACCCTTAAAACCGAGCTGGATACCGTGCATCACCGCTTAAAAGACGTTCGAGAACAGAGCCTGCGAAGGTTGGCCAAGGAAGGCAAAGCCCTCGAGAAGATTCTTTCCGGTGACGGCGATGCGCAAGCGGTAATGAGCGCGCTCAGTCTATTGACTCGATCGCCTCTTGATCATCTGATCGGATTCGTTACCGATTTTGTGAACGTCAGAACGTAAAAGCCGGGCCTTGTAGCAAAAGTAAATCGTGCGGCATCCTTCGTTGTCGATGCGTTTGACTATCCTGTCAGCCAGCGCGAATGCCGCACTCTTTTGAGGTTTCTATGGGACTCACCGTCAAACCCCTGCTCCTCGCCGCCGCCATGCTGGCCTGCGCACCTTTCGCTCAAGCAGCCAGCACCCTGGTGTACTGCTCCGAAGCCAGCCCGGCGGGGTTCGATCCGAGCCAATACACCAGCGGCACGGAGTTCGATGCGTCGGCCGAAACCGTGTTCAATCGCCTGACGCAATTCGAGCGCGGCAGCACTAACGTCGAACCGGGCCTGGCGACCCGTTGGGATGTTTCCACGGATGGCCTGAGTTACACCTTTCACCTGCGCCCGAACGTGAAGTTTCACACCACGGACTACTTCACGCCGACCCGGGATTTCAACGCCGAGGATGTGCTGTTCACCTTCAATCGCCTGCTCGACCCGAATCATCCGTTTCGCAAGGCTTACCCGTCGGAGTCACCGTACTTCAACGACATGGACCTGAACACCACGATCAAGAGCGTCGACAAGATCGATGATCAGACTGTGCGCTTCAGCCTGAACAACGTCGATGCGGCGTTTGTACAGAACCTGGCCATGAGTTTCGCGTCGATTCAGTCCGCCGAATACGCCGCGCAATTGCTCAAGGAAGGCAAGGCTGCCGACATCAATCAAAAGCCCATCGGCACTGGGCCGTTCGTGTTCAAGCGTTATCAGAAAGACACGCAGATCCGTTACAGCGCCAACCCGGCGTACTGGAAACCGGCGGATGTGAAGCTCGACAACCTGATCTTCTCGATCAACACCGATGCCGCCGTGCGCCTGCAAAAACTCAAGACCGGCGAATGCCAGGTCAGCGGTTATCCAAGGCCGCAAGACATCGAGCTGATGGAAAAAGACCCGAACATCAACGTGCTCAGCCAGCCCGGTTTCAACCTGGGCTTTCTGGCCTACAACGTCACCCACAAACCGCTGGACCAGCTCAAGGTACGTCAGGCGCTGGACATGGCCATCGACAAGCCGGCGATCATCAAGGCGGTGTACCAGAGCGCCGGACAGCTGGCGCAAAACGCCCTTCCGCCGAACCAATGGAGTTACGACCCGACGATCAAGGACGCGCCGTACGATCCGACCAAGGCCAGACAATTGCTCAAGGAAGCCGGTATCGCACCGGGGACTGAGATCAGCTTGTGGGCGATGACCGTACAGCGTGCATCTAACCCCAATGCGCGCATGTCGGCGCAAATGATCCAGGCCGATTGGGCGAAGATCGGAATCAAGGCCAATATCGTCAGCTATGAGTGGGGCGAGTACATCAAACGCGCCAAGAACGGCGAGCATGACGTGATGATCTACGGCTGGACCGGCGACAACGGCGACCCCGACAACTGGCTTGGCGTGCTCTACAGCTGCGCGGCGGTCAAGGGCAGCAATTTCGCCAAATGGTGCGACCCGGCCTACGACAAGCTGGTGCAGGAGGCCAAATTGAGCAGTGATCGAGAAAAACGAATCGCGCTCTATCAACAGGCTCAGCACATTCTCAAGGAGCAGGTGCCGATCACTCCGATTGCCAATTCCAAGGTATTTCAGCCTGTGCGCAAGGAAGTACTAGACTTCAAACTCAGCCCATTTGGCCTTACTCCGTTCTACGGCGTCAGCCTGAGCAAATAGCCATCAGTAACACTCTTGCTCCAACCGGGTGCATTCCACACGCTCGGCTGTGCAGCCTTGGTGCACGAAATGATTCGCAATAAGACGCGCAAACGATCAAATGCGACGAAAATTATACCGATGCGACATTCCTGTACGATCGTACCACTTTTGGGCACTTCCTTGGCGCCACCATCTTGCTTTGGGTATGACCCCTGCATAAGTATCTGCAGGGTCGACTCACGAGGTCGCGCCCTCTATTAATAAATGACAACAACTGAGGCCACCATGCTCAAACAAGCGGTCATTCCGTTTTTACTCAGCGCAGGTTTGATCGCCAGCGCACCCTTCGCCCAAGCAGCCCCTTCTTCACTGGTGTTTTGCTCCGAAGGCAGCCCTGCCGGATTCGACCCAGGCCAATACACGACCGGAACCGACTTCGACGCATCAGCCGAGACCATGTTCAACCGCCTGACCCAGTTTGAACGTGGCGGCACTGCTGTGGTTCCAGGTCTGGCGACCAGTTGGGATATCTCCCCTGACGTCCTGACCTACACCTTCCATCTGCGTGAAGGTGTGAAGTTCCACACCACCGACTACTTCAAGCCGACGCGTAACTTCAATGCCGATGACGTGCTGTTCACGTTCAATCGCATGCTTGATAAAGACATGCCGTTCCGCAAAGCGTACCCGACCGAGTTCCCGTACTTCACCGACATGGACATGGATAAGAACATCGCCAAGGTCGAGAAGATTGACGATCACACGGTCAAGTTCACGCTCCACACCGTCGATGCCGCGTTCATCCAGGACATGGCCATGAGCTTTGCGTCCATTCAGTCCGCTGAATACGCCGAGAAACTGCTCAAAGAAGGCAAACCTACGGACATCAACCAGAAGCCAATCGGCACTGGCCCGTTCGTGTTCAAGAGCTATCAGAAAGACTCCAACATCCGTTACACCGGCAACAAGGATTACTGGAAGCCTGAAGACGTCAAGATCGACAACCTGATCTTCGCCATCACCACCGATGCGTCGGTGCGTATGCAAAAACTGAAGAAAGGCGAATGCCAGATCACCCTGTTCCCGCGTCCAGCCGATCTTGCCGTGCTCAAAGCCGACAAAGACTTGAAGATGCCTGACCAGGCTGGCTTCAACCTTGGCTACATCGCTTACAACGTCATGGACAAGATCAAAGGCAGCGACCAGCCGAACCCACTGGCCCAGCTGAAGGTCCGTCAGGCGCTGGACATGGCGGTGAACAAGCAGCAGATCATCGATTCTGTGTACCAGGGCGCTGGCCAACTGGCCGTTAACGCCATGCCGCCGACCGAATGGTCTTATGACACCAGCATCAAGGATGCGGGCTATAACCCTGAGAAAGCGAAAGCGCTGCTCAAGGAAGCCGGCATCAAGGACGGTACCGAAATCACCCTGTGGGCGATGCCGGTTCAGCGTCCGTATAACCCTAACGCCAAGTTGATGGCCGAGATGCTCCAGTCCGATTGGGCCAAGGTCGGTATCAAGGCCAAGATCGTCACTTACGAATGGGGCGAGTACATCAAGCGCGCCAAACAAGGTGAAAACGGCGCCATGCTGATTGGCTGGAGCGGCGACAACGGTGACCCGGACAACTGGCTGGGCACGCTGTACGGTTGCGACGCAATCAACGGCAACAACTTCTCGAAGTGGTGCGACAAGCCGTACGACGCCATCATCAAGAAGGCCAAATCAACACCCGATCAGGCTCAGCGCACCGAACTGTACAAACAGGCGCAACACCTCCTCAAAGACGCCGTGCCGATTACGCCAATCGCGCACTCGACCGTCTATCAACCGATGCGTAACAACGTGCAGGATTTCAAGATCAGCCCGTTTGGCTTGAACTCCTTCTACGGCGTGAGCGTTAGCAAGTAAGGACTGTGTAACTGCGCTGATAAACACAGCGCAGTTATATTAATTTCTGAGACTTAAAGAAGCGCACATTAGTTGGGCAACTGCTTAACAAGCAGCTTCCTACTTCCGTCGCGCACTTTTCCTACAAGTTCTGAAGCACTCCGAACTATTTACTGTACGGCCCGACGGACATACCTTCGAGGGCTTGCGGTATTGCTATTCGCAAAAACAACTGAGTGATCGAGAAAACTTCTGGATCGGAGGCTTTCCGTGTTCACGACACAATCGTTTGCTCATTGATCACGCTTTGAAGGGACAGGATTTATGCGTAAGACTTTCGTCATGTCATCGTTGCTGAGCGTCGGCCTGTTGGCCGGTGCGCCACTGACTCAGGCTGCCAACAGCCTGGTGTTCTGCGCCGAAGGCAGCCCCGCGGGGTTTGATATCGCCCAATACACGGCGGGTACCGATAACGATGCCGCCGAACCGATCTACAACCGCCTGACCGAATTCGAAAGCGGTGGAACCGAAGCGCTTCCGGCGCTGGCAACGCACTGGGACGTCTCAGAGGATGGCCTGGTCTACACCTTCCATCTGCGGGAAGGCGTCAAATTCCATAGCAACAAAACGTTCACCCCGACCCGCGAGTTCAACGCTGACGACGTGCTGTTCACGTTCAATCGCATGCTCAAGGCGGACCATCCATTCCGCGTCGCGTACCCGACCGAGTTTCCTTATTTCAGCGGAATGGGCCTGGACAAGAACATCAAATCGGTGAAAAAAACCGATCCGATGACCGTGGTATTTACCCTGAATAAAGTGGATGCCGCATTTATCCAGAATGTGGCAATGAACTTCGCTTCCATTCTGTCCGCTGAGTACGCCGATCAATTGCTGGCGTCCGGCAAAATGCGCGATATCAATCAACGGCCGATCGGCACCGGTCCGTTCATATTCCAGCGTTATCAGAAAGACGCGCAGATTCGTTACAAAGGCAATAAGGACTATTGGGACCCGAGCAAAGTGAAGCTCGACCAATTGATCTTCGCCATTAATACCGACGCCTCGGTGCGCATGCAGAAACTCAAGAAAAACGAATGTCAGGTCACGCTCAACCCGCGCCCGGCCGACATCCAATCCTTGAAGAACGACAAGCAGTTGCAAGTGATCGAACAGGCCGGCTTCAACCTCGGCTATATCTCCTACAACGTGCAGCACGCGCCGCTGGGCAACCTGCAAGTACGCCAGGCATTGGACATGGCGGTGAACAAGCAAGCCATCATCAATGCGGTGTACCAGGGCGCCGGACAACTGGCGCAAAACGCCATGCCGCCCACCCAATGGTCTTATGACGAGACCGTCAAAGACGCGCCGTATAACCCGGAAAAAGCCAAAGAGCTGCTGCGCGCCGCCGGCGTCAAGGAAGGCACCGAGCTGACCTTGTGGGCCATGCCCGTCCAGCGCCCTTACAACCCCAACGCCAAATTGATGGCCGAGATGCTCCAGTCCGATTGGGCCAAGGTCGGCCTCAAGATCAGGATCGTCAGCTACGAGTGGGGCGAGTACCTCAAGCGCGTCAAGAATGGCGAGCACGATATCTCGCTGATCGGCTGGACCGGCGATAACGGCGACCCGGACAACTGGCTCGGCACGCTCTACAGCTGCGATGCGATTGGCGGCAACAACTACTCCATGTGGTGCGACGAGAAATACGACAAGTTGGTCAAGTCGGCCGTCGCCACTGCCGATCACGCCCAGCGCGTCGAGCTGTACAAACAGGCTCAGCACTACCTCAAAGAGCAAGTACCGATTACCCCAATTGCCCATTCGACGGTCAATCAGCCCCTTCGGGCTGAAGTCGAAGGCTTCAAGGTCAGCCCCTTCGGACGCAACAGCTTTTCCGGCGTCAGCATCGCCGAATAACCCGTTTCACACCGGGGGGAGATCCTCGCTCCCCGGCAAAGCCGTTCCAGCGATTTGATGCGTTGCATGCACCAAGAGGTCGAGCTGGACGGCAACCGTGCACCACCCAAGCCAGATCAACCATAAGACTGGCCTCTAACAAAAGCAGTAAGGGAGCTTCAACACGTGAAAAAAGCCAGTACCGCTCTATTAGCCTTGTCCATCGCCACTATGGGGGCCATGGCTCAGGCAGAAGAAGTCAGTCAGGACTTCGTTCCTACTACATTGAGTACCACTAGCGCCCAAGACGGAGCCAAAGGCTTTTTCGAGAATCAGCATCTGGGGGGTTCCACCAAAAACTTCTTCGCAAAGGAGCGCAGCACGCGCGCCAACCTCTTCAGTTACCAGAAGGACGGCCAAAAGGTTCCGACTGACACGCGCAATACCTGGACCCAAGGCACTATCCTCGACTACGCCTCGGGCTTCACCGAAGGTACGGTCGGCATCGGCGCTGAAGCTGCCGTTTACAACGAAGTCGCGCTCGAGCGTGGCCATGCGCGTATCGCCGGTGGTGGATCCCGTACCCTCACCGACAGCAACGGTGATGCCGTCGGCCAGTGGAGCAAAATGGGCCTGGGCAATGTCAAACTGCGTGTTTCCAACAGCGTCTTAACCGTTGGTCGCCAGTCCGTGAATACGCCGGTCATTGCCTACATCGGCAACCGTGCGTTGCCGTCGAGCTTTAACGGCTTCAGCCTGCTCAGCGAAGAGTTCAACAATTTGTCGTTCCAGGCAGGCAGCTTCGACCGCGTATCCCCGCGTACCGAAGAAAGCATGACCCGGTTCAGCTCCTCGTACGCCACCACCTCCGCCACCGCTGACCGCCTGAGCATGGCCGGTTTCGACTACAAACCATCCAAGGCCCTGACCGCCAGTTTCTACGCGTCGGACCTGGAAGACTTCTGGAAGCAGTACTACGTCGGCATCAACCACGATCTGGGTGACACCTCGGTCCTGGGCTTGACCACCGGCTTCAACTACTACAAGACCAAAGACTCAGGCCAAAGCAAGCTCGGCGCGATCGACAACGACACCTACAGCCTGTCGTTCACCGTCACTCACCTGGCGCACAGCCTGACCCTGGCTTACCAGAAAGTAGAAGGTAACGAGTTTTTTGACTACGCCGCCGAAACCAACGCCATCTTCCTGGCCAACTCCTTGCTCTCGGACTTCAACGGACCGAACGAGAAGTCGATCCAGATCGGTTATGTGCTGAACATGGCCGAGTACGGCGTACCGGGTCTGAAATTCAACGTCTACGAGGCCCGTGGCTTCGGCATCGACGGTACCCACTACACAGGTACTGCTTACGACGTCAAAAACATGAATGGCGAAAAACACCAGGAATACGGCATCGGCACCAGCTACACCCTGCAAGACGGTCCGCTTAAAGCGAGCAGCGTTCGTGCGACCTACACCACCCACCGTGCCAGTGCGAACCAGGTCGATGGCAGCTTGAACGAGCTGCGTGTCGTGACCACGATTCCATTCAACATTCTTTAAATCGTCGATAGCGCCGCGTACGGCTGATTGCCCGGAGCGATCCGCAATCAGCCGCCCAAGCCATCACCACTCATGTGTTTACGGAGGGTTTATATGAAATTGCTTTCTCTACGAACTTCGATTGCGCTGGCGTTGTTCAGTGTCGCCGTCAGCGCTTCAGCCAAACCCTTGGTGGTCTGCACCGAGGCCAGTCCTGAAGGTTTCGATATCGTGCAGTACACGGCGGCCACAACGGCCGACGCCTCGGCAGAGACCCTCTTCGACCGCCTGGTAACGTTCAAACCGGGCACCACCGAAATCCAGCCGGACCTGGCCGAGAGCTGGGAGATCAGCCCGGACGGCAAAACCTACACCTTCCACCTGCGTAAAGGCGTCAAGTTCCACACCACTGAATACTTCACCCCGACCCGGACGATGAACGCCGACGATGTGCTCTGGAGCTTCCACCGCCAGCTCGACCCCAAGCATCCATGGCATGAAAAATCGACCATGGGCTTCCCGTATTTCGAGGCCATGGGCCTCAAGGATCTGATCGTCAGCGTCGATAAGCTCGACGACTCCACGGTCACGTTCACCCTCAACCGCCCGGAATCGCCTTTCCTGCGCGATCTGGCCATGGCCTTCGCTTCGATCTATTCCGCCGAATATGGCGACCAGTTGCTCAAGGCTGACAAGACTGCCGATCTGAACACAAAGCCCATTGGCACTGGCCCGTTCATCTTTTCGCGCTACAGCAAAGACGCGCAGATACGCTATAAAGCCAACCCGGATTACTTCAAGGGCAAACCGCCAAGCGAAGGGCTGATTTTCGCGATCACCACCGACAGCAACGTGCGCCTGCAAAAGCTCAAAGCCAACGAATGCCAGATCGCCGTGTACCCCAAGCCTGAGGACATCGCCAGCATCAAGGCCGATCCAAACTTGCGGATCGAGGAAATGGAAGCCCTGATGACCAGCTACGTGGCCATCAACACCTCGCACAAATTCCTCAGCGATGTGCGGGTGCGACAAGCCATCAATATGGCGTTCGACAAAGAGGCGTACATCAAGGCCATGTTCGGTGAAGGCAAGGCAACGATTGGGATCAACCCTTATCCGCCGACGCTGCTGGGTTTCAACACGGCGATCAAGAATCTGCCGCATGACCCGGATAAAGCCCGTGCGTTGTTGAAAGAAGCTGGCGTTCCTGACGGGCAGGTCTTTACTGTCTTCAGCCGTAACGGCGGTGGCGCGACCAACCCGAATCCGCTGCTGGGGGCGCAGATGTTGCAAGCAGACCTGGCCAAAGTGGGCATCAAGCTCGACATTCACACGTTTGAATGGGGTGAATTGGTCAAACGTGCAAAGAGTGGCGAGCATGACCTGCTGTTTTACGGCTGGGCCGGTGACAATGGCGACCCGGACAACTTCCTGACCCCCAATTTGAGCTGCGAGGCAGCGCAAAACGGAGAAAACGCCGCACGCTGGTGCAACAAAGCATTCGATGAGCTGCTGACCAAGGCGCGTGAAACCACTGAGCCGGCCACGCGCGCAGCACTTTATGAACAAGCTCAGGAAATATTCCACCAGGATCAGCCGTGGATCAGTCTGGCTCACCCCAAACTGTTCAGCGCTGTAAGCAAGAACGTCGAAGGCTTTCAAATCAGCCCGCTGACTAATAACAACTTCGCCACCACTCAGGTGAAGTAGATAAAAACACCAGTGTCGCTCGTAACCCGAGCTTCACTGGGGCACGCCTAACCGGCTGATGAGGTACACAAGAAGATGTTTAGTTTTATTGCCCGCCGCGTGGGGTTGTTGATACCCACCTTCTTCGGCATCACCCTGCTGACCTTTGCCTTGATTCGCCTGATTCCGGGCGACCCCGTGGAAGTGATGATGGGGGAGCGCCGGGTCGATCCGGAAATGCACGCCCAAGCCATGGAACGTCTTGGCCTGAACAAACCCCTTTATGCCCAGTACCTCGACTATGTCGGCAAGCTCGCCCACGGCGATCTTGGTGAATCGTTGCGTACGCGCGAAAGCGTCTGGACGGAGTTCACAGCGCTGTTTCCGGCCACGCTGGAACTGGCGACTTCGGCGCTGATCTTCGCTGGCATCCTGGGCCTGTTGGCCGGGGTGATCGCGGCACTCAAACGAGGATCCCTGTTCGACCATGGGGTCATGGGCATCTCCCTCGCGGGGTATTCGATGCCGATCTTCTGGTGGGGCCTGATCCTGATCATGTTCTTCTCGGTGACGCTCGGCTGGACCCCCGTGTCCGGACGCATCGACCTGCTGTACGACATACCGCCGAGAACCGGCTTCATGCTGATCGATACATTGCTCAGCGATGAACAAGGCTCGTTCCTCGACGCCCTGCACCACCTGATTCTGCCGGCCATCGTATTGGGCACTATCCCACTGGCGGTCATCGCCCGGATGACCCGCTCCTCGATGCTCGAAGTGCTGCGTGAAGACTACGTGCGTACCGCCCGGGCCAAAGGCCTGTCGCCGGCACGCGTGGTATTCGTCCACGGCCTGCGTAACGCCCTGATCCCGGTATTGACCGTGTTTGGTCTGCAAGTCGGCACGTTGCTGGCCGGTGCGGTACTGACCGAAACGATCTTCTCCTGGCCGGGTATCGGCAAATGGCTGATCGAAGCCATTGGTGCCCGGGACTATCCCGTGGTGCAAAACGGCATCCTGTTAATCGCCTGCCTGGTGATTCTGGTCAACTTCGTGGTGGACATCCTCTACGGCTTTGCCAACCCACGCATTCGTCACCAGCGCTGAGATCATCCTATGAACACAATTACTCCCGCGGTAGCAGTTGATCAAAGCCTGCTTTACCCCTCGCCGTACAAAGAATTCTGGCAAGCGTTCGCACATAACAAAGGCGCCGTTGCCGGCCTGATGTTCATGATTCTGGTGGTGTTCTGCGCCCTGTTCGCCCCGTGGGTCGCACCCCACGATCCCAGCGAGCAATACCGCGACTTCCTGCTGACCCCACCGGTCTGGCTCGCAGGCGGACAATGGCAATTCCTGCTCGGCACCGATGAATTGGGCCGCGATCTGTTGTCGCGCTTGATCCATGGTTCGCGCCTGTCGCTGTTGATCGGTATGTCCTCGGTGGTCATGTCGTTGATTCCGGGGATTCTGATGGGCCTGCTCGCCGGGTTCTTCCCGCGCATTCTCGGCCCGTCGATCATGCGTCTGATGGACATCATGCTGGCCCTGCCTTCGCTGCTGCTGGCCGTTGCCATCGTCGCGATCCTCGGCCCTGGCCTGATCAACACCATCATTGCCATTGCCGTCGTGTCCCTGCCTTCGTACGTGCGTCTGACTCGTGCTGCGGTCATGGGCGAACTGAACCGCGACTACGTCACCGCTGCGCGTCTGGCCGGTGCCACTCTGCCGCGCTTGATGTTCATCACCGTGCTGCCTAACTGCATGGCACCGCTGATCGTGCAGGCGACCTTGAGCTTTTCCTCGGCAATTCTCGATGCCGCGGCACTGGGCTTCCTCGGCCTGGGCGTGCAACCGCCAACCCCTGAGTGGGGCACCATGCTGGCCTCGGCCCGTGACTACATCGAACGCGCCTGGTGGGTCGTCAGCCTGCCCGGTCTGACCATTTTGCTCAGCGTGCTGGCAATCAACCTGATGGGCGACGGGCTGCGCGATGCGCTGGACCCGAAACTCAAAAATGCCGCCTGAGGAGATTCGTATGCCACTTTTAGAAATCAAGAATCTCAACGTCCGCTTCGGCGACGCCAAGGCCGTGCCGGTTGTCGACGGTCTGGACCTCAGCGTGGAAAAGGGCGAAGTACTGGCCATCGTTGGCGAATCGGGTTCCGGTAAATCGGTGACCATGATGGCGCTGATGGGCTTGATCGACGCCCCAGGCATCGTCACCGCTGACTCCCTCAACTTCGACGGCAAAGAGTTGCTCAAGCTCAGCTCGCGTCAGCGTCGGCGCATTGTCGGCAAAGACCTGGCGATGGTTTTCCAGGACCCGATGACTGCGCTGAACCCCAGCTACACCGTGGGCTTCCAGATCGAGGAAGTGCTGCGCCAACACCTGAACCTGTCTGGCAAAGCTGCTCGTCAACGCGCCCTGGAACTGCTTGAGAAAGTGGAAATCCCTGGCGCTGCTGCCCGTTTGAATGCCTACCCGCATCAATTGTCCGGCGGCATGAGCCAGCGCGTGGCGATTGCCATGGCGATTGCCGGCGAACCGAAACTGCTGATCGCCGACGAACCGACCACCGCGCTGGACGTGACCATTCAGGCGCAGATCATGGAGCTGTTGCTGGCCCTGCAAAAAGAGCAGGACATGGCGCTGGTCCTGATCACCCACGACCTGGCTGTAGTGGCCGAAACCGCTCAGCGTGTATGCGTGATGTACGCCGGCCAAGCGGTTGAAGTCGGTCAGGTGCCCGGGTTATTCGATGTCCCCGCTCATCCGTACAGCGAAGCGCTGCTGGCGGCGATTCCGGAACACAGCATGGGCGCTGCGCGTCTGGCCACACTGCCGGGCATCGTCCCCGGTCGCTATGACCGTCCGCAAGGCTGCCTGCTGTCACCGCGCTGCCCGTACGTACAAGACAAGTGCCGGCAACAACGTCCAGCCCTGGACCCTAAAGCCCACAGCCTTGTTCGCTGTTTCTACCCCTTGAATCAGGAGGTGGCGTAATGAGCGTCGTTCTTACCGCCCGTGACCTTACCCGTCATTACGAAGTATCCCGTGGTCTGTTCAAGGGTCACGCGCTGGTTCGCGCCCTCAACGGTGTGTCCTTCGAGCTGGAAGCCGGCAAGACCCTGGCCGTGGTGGGTGAATCCGGTTGTGGCAAGTCCACCCTGGCCCGCGCCCTGACCCTGATCGAGGAGCCTTCCTCCGGCTCGCTGAAAATCGCCGGTCAGGAAGTCACCGGTGCCAGCAAGGCTGAACGCAAGCAATTGCGACGAGACGTGCAGATGGTGTTCCAGAGCCCCTACGCGTCACTCAACCCACGGCAGAAAATCGGCGATCAACTGGGCGAGCCGCTGTTGATCAACACCAATCTGTCGCGGGCCGAGCGCCGGGAAAAAGTCCAGGCGATGATGCAACAGGTCGGTCTGCGCCCTGAGCACTACCAGCGTTACCCGCACATGTTCTCCGGCGGTCAGCGCCAACGTATCGCGTTGGCCCGGGCCATGATGCTGCAACCCAAAGTGCTGGTGGCGGATGAACCGACGTCGGCGCTGGACGTATCGATTCAGGCTCAGGTGCTTAACCTGTTCATGGATTTGCAGCAGGAGTTCAACACCGCGTACGTGTTCATCTCCCACAACCTGTCGGTGGTGCGTCACGTCGCTGATACCGTGTTGGTGATGTACCTCGGCCGTCCGGCAGAAATGGGCCCCAAGGAAGAAATCTACAACCGCCCTCTGCACCCGTACACCCGGGCGCTGCTGTCGGCGACCCCGACTATTCACCCGGACCCCCTGAAGCCGAAGATCAAGATCGTCGGTGAACTGCCCAACCCGCTCAACCCGCCAAGCGGCTGCGCCTTCCACAAGCGCTGCCCCTACGCGACCGCCCGCTGCACCACCGAAGAACCGGCCCTGCGCGTGCTGGACAACCGTCAGGTTGCCTGTCACCACGCGGAGCAGTTCATCGTGTGATTGGCTGTGAGGGGACTGATTTATTTTCAACGCTTCACCGAAAATTAATCTGTCCCCTCCTGCTGCCGATCCATCTGATACACCGCTGTTCGCAGGCAAGCCTGCTCCCACAGATTTTGTGTCTCATGCAACATTTACTGAGACCCCAATCCTGTGGGAGGGCCCGCCCCGTCTTCGACGCCGCGCTGTCGCGCAGCAAACACGGGCTCGATTCTGCCCGGAGGGCGTAGGAGCTGACTTGTCTGCGATAAGGGCCGAAGGACCTTCCAGCGGTGGTGAATTCACTATTTTTGCCAGCGCTTCGCACTGGATCGCAGACAAGTCAGCTCCTACAAGGAATTAGCGTCAGGCTGAAAATTCCATAAAATATACTCTTTATTTTTCAACGGCTTATAGGTTGTTTGATGGGAGGCCTCGCCGCGTCTTCGACGCCGCGCTGTCGCGCAGCAAACAGGGGCACGTCGTAGAATCGAAGTGCGCGCGGGGACCAAGACCGTAGCCATCACTGGTGTGTACGCACCCGCATGGGAGAGTGGTCCGCACGGTATCGGCGTGGAGTCGTTGTCGGCACAGCAAGCTGTGACCACGTATGAGAGAGTGAATCCATTCGCCACCGTGCTCCCCGCGCGCCCCTCAATCCTGCGAGGAATTGTCATGGCGCGCAAGAACCAGCAGAAACGTTTTGAAGTGGTTCACCCTCATTGTGCGGGTATCGATATTGGCAGTCGCGAGCATTGGGTGGGGGTCAACCCCGACCAGAGCGACACCCCTGTCCGCTCGTTTAAAACGTTCACCGACGAGTTGCTCGCATTAGCCGATTGGCTCGAAGCGTTGAAGATCAATGTCGTGGCCATGGAGGCAACCGGGGTCTACTGGATACCGCTGTTTGAAATCCTCGATGCACGGGGCTTCGAGGTGTATTTGGTGAACTCCCGCGCCACCCGCCAGACCTCCGGGCGCAAATCCGATGTGCTGGACTGCCAGTGGATTTGGCAGCTCATGACCCACGGCTTGCTCAGAGGCGCCTTTCGGCCCGCCGACGACATTTGCTCGATGCGCTCTCTGGTTCGCCAGCGCGCAATGAAAGTTCGCGATCAGGCCAAGAGCGTCAATCGCATGCAGAAAGCCTTGACCCAGATGAACATCCAGCTAGCCACTGTCATCAGTGACATCACCGGCCTGACGGGCAAGAAAATCCTCAACGCGATCATCGGCGGCGAGCGTGATCCGTACGTATTGGCCGGTTTTCGAAACGGTCACATCAAGGCCGATCATGAAACCATTGCCCGCAGCCTGCGCGGTAACTGGCGAACCGAGCATCTGCATGCCCTGGCTCAGGAAATGGCGACGCATGATTTTCTGGAACAGCAAATTGCCGAATGCGATCAGGCCATCGCTCACGCCATTGATCGACTGCCGGTATTGAACGATGAACCTCTGCCGCCGGCCAAGACACTGCGCAGCCCGCACCGCTCGTCAGCCGAGCAAGCCCGTTTGCACCGTGCGCTGGGAAAAATAATGGGCGTTGATTTGACCGCTATTCCCACCATCGGCGTCGAAACCGCTTTGGCACTGGCGAGCGAAATCGGGCCTGATTTATCGCGATTTCCCACGCAACAACACTTCTGTTCCTGGCTCGGCCTGGCACCTGCGACCCGGATATCCGGCGGCAGGCAGCTGCCTGGTAGTCCGCCAAAGGTCTCGAATCGAGCCGCGCAGGCCTTGAAGCAGGCCGCGTCCAACGCGCGCAACGACAAGAGCTTCATCGGCGCCAGCCATCGAGCCCGGTTGGCGCGCATGGATACCGCGTGCGCCATCAAAGCCACCGCGCATCAACTGGCCCGCCTGATCTACGTCATGTTGACCAAAGGCCAACCCTACGTGGAGCGAGGTATGGAAGCCTATGAAGCCGAGAGTCGACACCGTCAACTGCGTGCCCTGGAACGCAAGGCACACAAGCTTGGGATGCAGTTAGTTATGGCCAAATAAAAGGCATAAAAAACAATACGTTATTTTTTGTTTGATGAGAGCAGGCTTGCCTGCGAATCTTTCAGTCAATACACATCCCGCCGATAACGCCTCTGTTCGACCAAACGCTGAACCTCTGCCGCATCATGCACCCAAACAGAAAACGTTCTCATCTACACAGACAAAAGCCCCGCTCACGTCAATGAGCAGGGCTTTGAGCCAGCGTGGCTTAGAAGTGGAAATTGACACCCATCAGCGCGGTACGACCGGCGGCCTGATTGGCGAAGTGAGCCGCATAGGCTTTGTCGTAATAGGTCTTGTCGGTCAGGTTCTGCAGGTTAAGTTGCAGGTCCACATTCTTGGTCAACTTGTAGCTGGCCATGGCGTCATAGCGGGTGTAGGACGGGACGTAAACGGTATTGCCCGTATCGCCATAAACATCATCGACATAGAACGCCCCGCCGCCGACGGTCAGCTTATTGGTCACGTCATAGGTGCTCCACAGGCTGAAACTGTTCTTCGGCGTGTTCGGCATTTCGTTGCCTTTGGCCGAGATACCGCCCACGGTGATGCTGCCATTGCGACCGGTCAGGCCAGGATCGACCAGTTCGCTTTTCAGATAGCTATAGCCGGCGAACACTTGCCACTTTTCGGTGATCTTGCCGCTGGCCGACAGTTCCAGCCCGTCGACACGGGACTCACCGACGTTTTGATAGGTATTGCTCTGTACCAGAATCCGCGTGTTTTCTTTCTCGGTACGGAAAACGGCAGCCGTCAGCGACAGGCGATCATGGAACACATCCCACTTGGTGCCCAACTCGTAGTTCTTGGTGGTTTCCGGCTCCAGAGGGCTCAGCAACGTACTGTTGCCTGGGGTCAGCGGGTTGCCATCGACGCCCTCATTGAGCATGGCGCCCGGTGGGGTCGCCGAGGTGGCGTAGGACACATAGACACTGCCATTTTCGACTGGCTTCCAGACAAGCCCGCCCTGCCAGTTCCAAAAGCTGCTGTCGTTGCTGGTTTTACCGGCGGTGGTGTTATTCGCCTTGGTGTCGAAGGTGTCGTAGCGCAGGCCAACGTTCAACAGCCATTGAGGGTCCAGTTCGATGGTGTCGAAGGCATAGACCGCACGCGTATTGCCGATGGTATTGGTACCGGCGTAGTTACGCGCAATGGAACCGGTGAAATCGTCATCAGGGTTGGGATTGCTCAGGGAAGTACAGGTACCGCTGGCGATCACACCCGGACGACAGCCGCCCCCCGCCGGGTTGCTGTTTGGCGTGACGGTATAGCCGGTGACCTCGCTTTCTTCGCGAGTGATTTCAATGCCGGTCGAGTAGTTGTTCTTGAAACCCAGTGCGCGGAACTCGCCAAACAGATCGGTCTGGTTGGTGGTGGTTTCAGTACTGCTGACACGCGTGTTGGCGCGACGCCACACGGTGCCGTACTGATTGACGTTGTGCTGGCTGTCGTCCGGCTGGGTGAGGATATAGTCCTGACTGGTGCTGCCGTGACGAAAGGTGTTCTTCAGGGTCATCGCGTCGTTGAGGTCGTGCTCGATCGAGACGGTACTGATGTCCGCACGTGTCTTGCGGAAGTCACGGTCCTTCAGACCGTAGAAGTTACTGCTGTTGCCACCATCGTCCGGCTTGTCGTGCACATGCGCAGCGGTTGCCGAAGCGGAGCCGTAACCATAGGGAATGCCCGAGTCCGGCAGGTCATTGCTTTCCAGATGGTAGTAATTGACGTTGACCCGGGTCGTCGTGCCCAAACCGAAGGTCACCGACGGCGCTACACCCCACCGGTCGTAGTTGACTGCGTCGCGACCGGCTACGTTCTGTTCATGACTCATCAGGTTCAGCCGAAACGCGGCAGTGTCGAGAAATTTTTGGTTCACATCCAGCGTGTAACGGCGGGTCTGGTCGGAGCCATAGGTGAAACCGCCATTGAGAAAATCGGCGTCCTTGGGCGCCTTGCTCACTATATTCAGGCTGCCGCCAGCCGAGCCGCGACCACCAAAGGCTGAGTTCGGGCCCTTGCTGACTTCAATCGACTCAATGTCGAATATTTCGCGGGTCTGCGACCCCGTGTCGCGCACACCGTCCAGATAGGTATCGCTCTGGGCATCGAAACCGCGAATGAACGGACGGTCGCCCTGCGGGTTGCCGCCTTCACCCGCGCCAAATGTGATGCCTGGAACAGTGCGTAAAGCGTCCTGTAACGAGGTTGCTCCGGTGTCCTTGAGCACTTGCTGGGGGACCACCGTTACCGAGCGAGGCGTGTCGACCAGTGGCGCCGTGTACTTTTGCGATGAAGCCTTTTCGACCTGGTAGGAAGTGCGGTCCTGGGCTTCACCCGTTACGCGGGTGGCATCAAGGGAGATCGCGTTGCCTTGCGGCTTGCTATCAGTGTCTTCAGCGGCTTGAGCCATATGCGAAGCGGACATTGCCGTTATGGCAACGCCAATCGCCGAAGCGAGCAAACGCGGTGAGTGAGCTGGTGATTGCAAGTGTTGGCGCGACATGGTGAATTCCTTCCCCAGAAGTTAAGGCCGCGAAATATAGGGTAAATAGGTATCTGTATCAATTGCGATACATTTCTATTTGATACGGATTTTCATTCTTTACACTTGTCATTCCGTCATTTTCATCTTCCTTCGTCTCCCGTCTGCGCAGAACGTTTTACAGCGACAATAAGAATCACTATCATCTCGACCCTCCTGGTTTTTTGGTGCTGCGCCATGCTTTTGCACATTCCCGGCTTGTTCTCCCGCGAAGAAGTTCTGCGCATCCGTGAGGCTCTGGAGCAGACGGACTGGGCAGACGGCAAGATCACCGCCGGCTATCAATCGGCCAAGGCCAAGCACAATCTGCAGTTGCCTGAAGGTCATCCACTGGCGCTCGAGATTGGCACCGCGCTGCTGGAACGTTTGTGGGCCAACCCGCTGTTCATGTCAGCCGCCCTGCCGAACAAGGTGTTTCCACCGCTGCTCAACTGCTACACCGCGGGTGGCAGCTTCGATTTTCATATCGATAACGCCGTGCGTCAGGCCAAGGGCAACCCAGAACGGGTGCGCACCGACTTGTCGTCCACCCTGTTTTTCAGCGACCCGGATGACTACGACGGCGGCGAGCTGGAGATTCAGAACACCTTCGGCACGCGCCAGATCAAACTGCCTGCCGGTGATCTGCTGCTTTATCCGAGTACCAGCCTGCACAAGGTCAATGCGGTGACGCGCGGCGCGCGCTACGCCTCGTTTTTCTGGACGCAAAGCCTGGTCCGGGAGGACAGCCAGCGCGCCCTGCTGTTCGAGATGGACAATGCGATCCAGCAACTGACCCGAGACGTGCCCTATCATCCATCACTGATCCAATTGACCGGCACCTATCACAACCTGTTGCGGCGCTGGGTCGAGGTCTGAGCCATGACCTTCATCCTGCAACGCGAAGAGATTCTCGACGGCGACCGGCTCAGCGCTCTGCTCG
Organism: Pseudomonas sp. ASL3; assembly: GCF_056680425.1. Classification (NCBI taxonomy): domain Bacteria; kingdom Pseudomonadati; phylum Pseudomonadota; class Gammaproteobacteria; order Pseudomonadales; family Pseudomonadaceae; genus Pseudomonas; species Pseudomonas sp. ASL3. The sequence goes on from NZ_CM155281.1 coordinate 4,743,530, forward strand.
CACAAGACCCGACACGCGCGGCCCAGGCGATCCTCAGCGCGGCAAGTGCCAACCTCGTTGACGCCCAAGCGTTGCTGGGGCAGATCCTGCTCGACGGCAACGGCATCGAGCGCGACCCGGAGCTGGCGGTGACCTGGTTCCAGATCGCCGCCAGAAACGGCCACGTCATGGCGCAGAACATGCTCGGTCGTTGCCATGAACATGGCTGGGGTTGCATCGCCGACTCATCGAAAGCGACCGCGTACTACCAAGCGGCTGCTGACGCCGGACTGGATTGGGGTTTGTATAACCTGGCCAACCTGCTCGCGACCGGGCGCGGCATTACCCAAGATCAAAACCGGGCGATGACGTGTTATCGCGAGGCGGCCGAGATGGGCCATGCCAAATCGATGAATTTGCTGGGGCGGTATCTGGAAGAAGGCCAGTTTTGCGAGGTGGACCTGCCTACCGCTTACGACTGGTATCGGCGCTCGGCCGAGAGTGGCGACTTTCGTGGTCAATTCAGCTATGCGGCGGTGTTGGCCGATCAGGGGCGGATCAAAGAAGCACGAGGCTGGCTGAAGACCGCACTCGACGGAGGGAATCTGAATTTCCTGCGGGTCAGTGGGCAGGCGTTGTTGGAGGCCAAACACCCGGACATTTGTGCCTTGGCTTCAGCGTATCAGCAACGAGCAGCGGAATTGAGCTGACGCCAATCCTGTAGGAGCGCGCTTGCCCGCGATGGCGTCAGGCCTGACACACCGCGTCAAGCTGATCGCGGGCAAGCGCGCTCCTACAAAAAAAGCGGGCAAACAGCCTTTACACGTAATAAGACTTCAACGGCGGGAAGCCATTGAACTCAACGGCGCTGTAGCTGGTGGTGTAGGCGCCGGTCGACAGCCAGTACAGGCGGTCACCGATGGCCAGGTTCAGTGGCAAGCCGTACTTGTAGTTCTCGTACATGATGTCGGCGCTGTCGCAAGTAGGACCAGCGATGACCACTTCTTCCATCTCGCCTTTCTTCTCGGTCCAGATCGGAAACTTGATGGCTTCGTCCATGGTTTCGATCAGGCCGGAGAATTTGCCCACATCCGTGTACACCCATCGCTCGACGGCGGTACGCGATTTACGCGCTACCAACACCACTTCGCTGACCAGGATGCCAGCGTTGGCAATCAACGAACGGCCCGGTTCCAGAATGATTTCCGGCAAGTCATCGCCGAAGTCTTCCTTGAGGAAGCGGATGATTTCTTCAGCGTAGGTTTCCAGGCTGTTGGTACGGGTGATGTAGTTGGCCGGGAAGCCACCACCCATGTTGATCAGCTTGAGGGTAATGCCGTCTTCTTCTTTCAGACGCTCGAAGATCACTTTGACCTTGGCGATGGCGGCATCCCAGACGCTGATGTCGCGCTGCTGCGAACCGACGTGGAACGACAGGCCGTAAGGCACCAGGCCCAGTTCACGGGCGAGGATCAGCAGGTCCATGGCCATGTCGGTCTGGCAGCCGAATTTACGCGACAACGGCCAGTCAGCGGTGGTCGAGCCTTCAGTCAGGATACGCACGTAGACTTTCGAACCCGGCGCGGCCTTGGCGATGTTGCGCAGGTCGGCTTCGGAGTCGGTGGCAAACAGACGCACGCCCTTCTCGTAGAAGTAGCGAATGTCTTTGGATTTCTTGATGGTGTTGCCGTAGCTGATGCGGTCCGGGCCAACGCCCTGGTTCATCACCTTGTCCAGCTCGTAGATCGAGGCGATGTCGAAGTTCGAGCCCTTTTCCTTGAGCAGATCGATGATTTCCACCGCCGGGTTGGCTTTGACGGCGTAATAGACCTTGGCGAAATCGAAGCCTGCACGCAGGTCATCGTAAGCCTTGCTGATCATCGCGGTGTCGATGACCACGAACGGGGTTTCTTGCTTGTCGGCGAACGCCTTCATTTTGTTGAAGGTATCGCGCGCGAAATAGTCTTCGACCTGGATCGGCATGCTGGGAACTCCTACTGGCAAACTGAAATTATCAATGGGTGCAAATGAACGCCCTCCGTATCCCCACTTTGGTTCGCCTACTTCCCAAGGCTGTTCCGCCGAAAGCAAAAAAGGTCAGCCGAGGCCCTGTCAGCGGGCTTTGGAGTGACCTTGCTGTCTCGTCGTCAGTACTTGAGCCGGATGGATCGTTTCCAGCGTGGACGTTCGGCGCGAACTTTAGGACCTGAGGGGCTTGAGATCAACAAAAAATGTCGCGTTTTTGCACACGCCCGTCGCCAGACGAGGACTACAGGCTTATGTAACGGACCTTACATGACAGGTTGATGTTCCCTGGCCGGGGAAAATTTGGACGACCGTTACCTTCTTCGCAGCGGGACGCGTAGTTGCAAGCCTGCTCCCACAAAGGCCTATGCGGACCTATGGGGGTCATCGCCAATCTCTGGGGTGGAAGTAAAGAGCGCTGGAAAACAATCTCAAAAAAGGAATATAGTTATCTATATATTCTTTAATTGAGAATTCAGATGGACCACATAACCCTGGATATCTTCCGCACCGTGGCTGCGGAACTGAGCATCACTCGTGCGGCCAAGCGCCTGGGCCGAGTGCAGTCGAACGTCACCACCCGTATCCAGCAGTTGGAGGAAGAGTTGGGCGTGGCGCTGTTCCGGCGCGATGGCAACCGTCTGAGCCTGAGCGCCGAGGGCGAGCGCTTTTTGGATTACGCCAATCGTTTGCTGGCCTTGGCCGAGGAAGCCCGCCAGGTGCTACACCCGCAGGCGCCGGTGGGCGTCCTGAGGGTGGGCACGATGGAAAGCACGGCCGCCAGCCGACTGCCCGAACCCTTGGCGCGCTACCACCGTCAGTGGCCGCAGGTACAACTCAAGATATCCACCGCGCCTTCGCGGCCAATGCTGGAGCAGGTACTCAGTGGTCTGCTGGATTGCGCGCTGGTGGCGCTTCCCCCATGCGGCAATATGGCATCAGCGTCCGATCTGGAAGCAATGGGGCTGCACGGCGAACCAGTATTCCGCGAGGAGCTCGTGCTGCTTCTCCCCCCCGGTCACCCACCTGTTCAAAGGCCTGCGGACGTGATCGTGCGTTCGCTTGCCGCTTTCGCGCAGGGCTGTAGCTACCGGGCATTGGTGGAGGACTGGCTAGGCGCCGAGGCCTCGTCTTTCGCCGCCCAAGAAGTGGGGTCCTATCACACCATGCTCGCCTGCGTGGCTTCTGGCACATGCGTGTGTTTGCTACCGCGCAGCGTTCTGGAATTACTGCGCGAGCTGCCGGATATCCAAGTCCATTCGGTGGCTGAGGTTGATACATGGCTGGTCTGGCGCCACGGCTACGACACAGCCGCCTTCACCGCACTGCGCGAGGTATTGGCGCGGCCGACAATAGAGGGGACATTGGCATGAGCAATGACCGCCCCCTTTCGCCAAGCGCCAGCCATGGAGCGTCGGCGCTGGTTGCCGCGCTGGTGATGGCGGTGGGTATGGGTTTCGGGCGCTTCGCCTTCACGGGAATCTACCCGGTGATGGTGAGCGATGGTCTACTGACAGTGCATGACGGCACCTTGGCCGCTTCGGCCAACTATGCGGGCTACCTGTTGGGGGCGCTACTGGCGACCCGCATTCACTCCAAAGATTCGCATCGGCTGTGCTTATGGGCGTTGGTGGCCACGGTGGTTTGTGTGGCCGTGCTGGCGCTGCTACACACTCCCTGGCTAATCATCGTGGTTCGGGGCCTGACCGGAGCGGTCAGTGCGCTGGCGATGGTCGCCGCATCGCTATGGCTGCTGCAACATCGGGGACATACGCGCGGGGCACCCTTGCTCTACGCGGGCGTGGGCCTGGGTATTGTAATGTCATCCGAATTGCTGACCGCAGGCCAGGCCTTCGGACTGCACAGCCAAGGACTCTGGCTCGTGCTCGCTGGCGGGGCGTTGGTACTGAGCGCGATCGCTATCCCGGGGCTGGATGCTCGTCCGGTAAATGAAGACCTCCAGCCAGCCGCTCCGTCGGAAAGCCCTACGCTTGCGCCGCTCGGGGCTGGCCGCCTTATTACGCTCTATGGCCTTGCAGGCTTTGGCTACATTATTACCGCGACCTACCTGCCTTTGTTCGTCAAAGGGGCGCTCGGCCCTGTCAATCCCATTCAGGTCTGGGCGCTGTTCGGCCTGGGCGCCGTGCCATCCTGCTTCGTTTGGCACGCCGTACACATGCGCCTGGGCACCCACCGCGCGCTATTCCTGAATCTGACCCTGCAGGCTGTCGGGGTAATCCTGCCGGTGATCAGTCCAAACGCCATGGGCTACCTCGGTAGCGCACTGATCGTCGGCGGAACCTTCATGGGCACGGCCACCATTGCCATGCTCGCGGCGCGGCGCGTCGCCCATACCGTGCGCTCCAATATCCTGGCAGCCATGACCGCCTCTTTCGGCGTCGGCCAAATCATCGGCCCGTTAGTCGCCAGCGCACTGTATACCGGTAGCCAATCGTTCTCGGCTTCATTGCAGGTAGCAAGCGCAGCACTGGCACTGGCGGCCATTCTTTGCGTGCGTTTACGAGGTAAATGGCTGTAGGAGCTGACTTGTCTGCGATCGGCTGCGAAGTAGTCGTAAACGGGCTGGACACGATATCGCAGGACGGTCCTTCGGCCCTTATCGCAGACAAGTCAGCTCCTACAGGGGTACCGTCACCTTCAGGCTTCCGCTACCAGATCAGCCGGCGAAATAATGCTCGTCTTGCCACCCCGCGAACGCCCCGAGCTCAGGTACTCGGCAATCGATTCCTGAGTGACTTCCCCGAGGAATACCCGTTCGGCATCCATCACCGGCAGCCATGACCGATTGAACTCGTACATGCGCGACAGCAGGATGCGCAGGTGTTCGTCGAACGCGGCGGTGGCGTTGAACTCGCACAGGTATTGCACGCAGGTGCCTTGCTGGCTTTTCCAATCAGCTGTCGCCAATGTGTTTAGAGGCTAATCCATAAGGCAGTAGATCAAACCAATATGGGGTAACCAAAATCGATATCGCAGGCAGGGATCCCTCCCCGCATCCCCCAGTTCTCGGCCCTATGTTCGCTTAATAAAATCAAGATCGAACCGGGAAGGATGCCTAGCAACGATGAAAGGCGTTCGGTGATTAGGCAATAAAGCTGTTTTTTGGTGTGGAGTTCTCGCCCTTCGAATAAAGTGATCTGGATATGGATATGGAGGTAGTGTTTCATATTTTTCGGCGGACGAAAGTCCTCCGAAGTAAAAGCCCGGTAACGAGCTTGGAGTTCCTCATCGCTGACACCCAGTACGGATTTCAAACAATCAAAAGTAGTTTCGATAATGGCCTGTTTTTCGTCATCTGTCCGGCCGGTGACTTCTTCAATACAAACTATGGGCATGGTGGCGACCTCGCTTTTTTTGAATATTCAGTCAAACACGCTCTGTATCAGGGGATAGGAAAATTTTCAGGCGCTGAAATAGTTTCTGACGACCAAGATCATGCTGCTCGGCAAACCAACTCATCGCTGCCTCATGATCATTCTTGGATTTGTCCTGAGACATTTTAAAGCGTCCCTCCACATATGAAGGGTATATTCGCAGGCCGAGAATATGATCGAGATTTTTTAATACTCGCGGATCAGTACCCTCTACTCGATAACTGGATCCACGTTCGGAAAAACGCTCGGCACTCTGACGAAGAATGTCGAGCTTGCTTGCAGTATCGCAAATGACCTCTACCTTGGCGTGCATGTGTACGGCCAAGTAATTCCAAGTTGGTAGTTGAGAATTGCAGTAAGCTTCAGGAGGGATGTAGCTGTCTGGCCCCATGAAAACAAGTTCGGCATCAAAGCTCTCAAGATTGCTGAATTGCTTATTGCGCTTGTCCACATGCCCTAACAATGTACCGTCTGGATTACGCAGCAAGGGCACATGACTACTAATGAAGCGCCGGTCCATATAGCGGGTAATCAGCGCCAAGGCAAAAGCATCAATGAAATCATTCAGCAAATCTGGATCAGTGCAGGTGTATTCAGAATAATGAAAGGGACAATGTGTCACTTTAAATACCTTTAAATTTAGGGGGTACGCAATTGCTGACTCAACGAATGGACAATTGCCTGTGAGCGCAATGCCAATAGACTGAAGGAACCAGCGTCACCCATCCCGTGCGTGGACTCGCACAAGCCGTTGAGATAAAGCGGCGAGCCGCCATCCATGTCTGCTTCAAATCTGGCACGATAATCTTTATCGATGGCTAAGCCTGTGCCTACGCCTGCAAGATATTGCACTACCGGTGCCAACAGACGCGGCCAGGGTTCTTGACGCTCAGCCGTGCCCAGGTCGAAAAATCCTGTCGCTAACACTATCAGGTCGAAAGAGTTACGTTGAATCTCACCGGTAAGAAAGTTACTGCTCTCCAAGTGCATGCAGTCATTACTGGGTTCGCATCGCTGCGATTCGTGGCAGGTCAACAGCTCAATTCGCTGACGGCCAAGTAGTTTATCTTCATAGCGTCTGACGTAGAGCTGGTTCAACACATCAATGTCAGCCGACGAATAGTTGGTATGCATCAACTCACGGCGCAGTCGCGCCTTCTGTTCTGGCGAAGCATTATAAAAAGTATCGACGAACTGTGGAAAATAAACCTCATCGGAAAAGGGGCTGGTATCTTTTTGGCGATAGCCGAAATTACGGGTAATGCCGACCAGTCTTTGCACCTCGGGTTGGGAACTGGCGTGCAAGAGAATCTCTACCGCACTCTGGCTGCCGCCAATGACAGCCAAACGCAAAGTACGACTGTCAGCCTTGGCCTTTTCCAAGGCTGGCAGATAATGATTCATGTGGACGACTCGCGGGTCGTCCACATGGTCGAAGGGTGACGGGATGAATGGCGTACGACCCGGTGCAAGAACAATACATCTGGCCTGAAGCTGTTCTCCTTTCTCGGTAGTTACGCGATAGTGGCTGATCTGGTGGGTACCGACATCCAAGACTGCCTCAACGCTCCGGGCCTCGCAGCTGTAGTCGACTTGAGCGCTGAAGAAATTTGCGGCCCAACTCACATAATGGGCGTACTCCAGGCGAAGCGGGTAATGCAGTGGTAAGTTCAAATGTTCATACAACCGCTGATTCTCGAACAGGAAATTGGTGAACGAATAGCGACTGCGCGGGTTACGTGGAGTAACCAGATCCCGCAGTGGATGGTTCTGGATGTCTGAACCCGACAACAACATACCGGGTTGCCAGCAAGGGCCCTGCTGGCGCTCGATAAAATGTGCTGACAGATGCGGAGCCACCTCTTGCAGAGCAATGGCCAGAGCAATATTCGCAGGCCCGAAACCGATACCCAGAACATCATAAAGCGGTGTCAATGAGGTGTTCATGCGTGGTCCTTAGGCTGGGGTGTTCGGCCGAGTGGGGGATGTAGTTGGGCAGACATTGGCGAAAGCGCGTTCCAGTCGCTCGGTAATAGCCAGCACTTCTGCTGGCGTAATAATCAGGGGCGGCAGTAACCGCAATACGGCACCGTGACGACCACCGGTTTCGATAATCAACCCTTCATCCAGGCAGGCCTTCTTTATCCGCCGGGCTAATACCCCGTCGGCTGGCGGGTGTCCCAAGGCATCCGGAGCGCACAGCGGATCGATCAGCTCCATGCCGAGCATCAACCCTCTGCCGCGTACCTCGCCGATACAGTGGTACTGACTCTGCAATTGCAGCAGCGAATTGCGCAGCAAATCACCGACCTCCCTGACATGCTCTAGCAAGTTTTCGTTGCGCATGTAGTGCAAGGTGGCGGCACCGCTGATCAGCGCGATCTGATTGCCACGGAAGGTGCCCGCGTGAGCGCCGGGCTCCCATTTATCGTATTCACTGCGGTACACCAGTAACGACAAGGGATAGCCGCCGCCTATGGCCTTAGATAGCAGCAAGGCGTCCGGTACGATGCCAGCTTGTTCGTAGGCGAACATGTCGCCACTGCGTCCTATGCCGGTTTGAATCTCGTCGATAACCATCGGCACGTCATGGCGCGCAGTGATCTCCCGAACTTGGCGTAACCATTCGGCGCTAGCGGGTATGCATCCACCTTCCCCTTGTATCGCCTCGACCAGCAGCATGGCTGGTTTACCGACACCGCTTTCCGGATCGTTGAGCAGGTTTTCCAGACAGGCCAAGCTCAAACGCTCGGTGTCGCAGGCATTTACCTGGACGCCGAAGGGACTTCGGAACGTATAGGGGTAAGGAAGAAAGTGGATCTCGGCAGGCACGCCGCTAATTGCCTGCTTGGGCATAAGGTTCCCCATCATCCCTAGCGTCGCATGGGTCATGCCGTGATAGGCGCCTTGAAACACGATTACCGATCTGCGCCCAGTTACAGTCTTGAACAATTTGAGGGCCGCCTCAACAGCATCTGCCCCGCTTGGGCCGCAAAACTGTACCTTAGCCTGGTTGGAAAAGTTCTGCGGTAAAGCCTGGAACAGCTCATCCATGAAGTTAATTCTGGCGGGGGTCGCCAAGTCTAGAGCTTGTTGCAACTGGCCCGACTGCAGAAACTCGATGACACGCTGTTGAATAAAAGGGTGGTTGTGGCCTAGCGGCAACGCTCCTGCGCAGGCCAAGCAGTCGATATAACGTCGTCCCTCACTATCTTCAACTTCCGCTAGATACCCCAGACTCAAAATTTTTTTGATGTTACGCGAATAGGTGCGAGCATTAGATTCACGCTTGCTCAGCAGGCTCAAGATGTCATGAGAAGTGTTCATTAGTTCGCTCCTGCATCATACGTTGATGGTTTCGATCAGCGCGGGCTGATTACTACGTTCAGTGACACCGCGTTCGCCCAGGACTCGTAACCACCGTCGATACTTCACCCCCATTCGATCACTGCTGACATGCATTTCGGCCTTGAGATCCAGCGGTAGGCGCGCAGGTCGTTGAGATTCGACGATATGGCGATCCTGTTCGAATACAAGATTTTGCCGTGCCAGGATCTGCTCCCGACTCAGGTCAAACCCGAAGTTGATCGCCACAATCAGCCAAATCGTGCATTGCGCCTCATCCACAGGTGTTGCGTTGAAGAATGTGCAGAAGCGTTCGACCTCCCCGGTTCTTTTCTTAAAGTATGCGGTGCTAGGGTTCAGTACCGAATAGTTGTACTGGGCCATGACCGGGATGCCACGATGATCGCCGTAAGGCTGAAAAACGCTGATCTGTGACGAGTGCAACCCCGTTATATCTTCCCTTACTGTGTATTTTTTCAGTGGCTCAGGGGCATCGGGTAGACCGTTGAGATTTGCATGCACGAAAGGAAAGTGTGCAGCGTCTATGAAATTTTCAAGCGCGCGAAGAGCATTGGCCTTGTAGTGATAAGGGCCAGCATAAACCTTGCGATAGGCCGCGTCTGCCCATTCAGGGAAGTGCGGCAGAGGGCGCAGGGGCTTTTCTAGGCTGACCCAAATAAACCCGTATTTCTCCTCGGCGAAGTGCCTGAAGATCAGGCGTTCTGATGACGGCGTAACGCGATCCGGGTGAGCGGGCACCAAAGTACAATAACCTTGGGCGTCATAGCGCCAGCCGTGGTACGGGCATTCGATTTCACCGTTCTTCACACAGCCCAATGACAAGCGTGCACCACGGTGACCGCAGTAGTCCTTCCACGCCTGAATTCTGTTCTGCGAATCCCGCCATAACACTAGCTCCTCACCAAGCAGGCGAATAGCTTTAGGTTGTAGCAAATCAACCTCTTCAGATCTAGCCACTACATGCCATTGATTGACAAGCGCCCGGTAGTCTATTTCGTCTCGACTCCATTCACCGCTATACAACATCGGCTTCTCCTTTCTTCAGACAATGAAAGCCGGACAGTGAAATGAGCTCACTGCCTTCTACTGGCTTTTACTCATAGGTCGCTCGTGGAATTAAAAGGTTTCACGCTGGTGCGGCTCGAAGCGCCAGCCTTGTCTAGACCAACCGCTCAAGTCGTAATCGTTCAGGCACTGGTCGACCAAATCGGTACACTGACCCAGTACACCGGCGGCTTCACAGTGCTTGAGCATATCCAGTCGTACCTGCTCGTTATTGCCTGCGTAGTTATGTTCATACAGCTCATGGCGTCCGGCGAACTCACTTCCCAGTGCATCCCATAACAGCTTGATCAACTTCATGCGCTCAAGGGCACTCTGATCGGTACCTTGGTAGTAGCTGTCGATCAGGTCCCGGATTTGCGGATTTTCCATATCTAACCAACTGGCTACTTGCATAATCGGCGAACCGCCAAGGATGGTATTAAATACCGGTTTGAGTTGACTCATCATTTGCGTTCCGAAATAGCGCACCGTAGCAGCGGCCTCCAGGCGCGGCACCACGGAACCATCACCGCGACTTACCGGGGCGTGACAAAGATTTTCTGTTAATGACCACATCAAATTGCGCAAAGCGATGACGTCGGCTAGCCTCGTCCGGCCCCCTCGAAACTGACCAGAACCATTGGACGCTAGGACTTTGGCCAACAAACCGCAGAGAAAATCCATCTTCACGGCCAGCCGAGTGCCGGATTGCAGGGGATAGCGGTTGAGGAATCCGGAGGCTGAATAGAAATTGCGCGCGCGCTCGATGTCGCGGTAGATCAGCAGGTTTTCCCATGGTACGAACACACCGTCAAAAATCAGCACGGAGTCGTTCTCATCGAAACGGCTGGACAATGGATGATCGAACGGGCTTAGCGCAGAAGCTTCGAACGAGCGTCGACACATGATTTTTAGGTTAGGTGCGTTCATCGGCAGAATGAAACACAAGGCAAAATCTTCTTCGTGGCCATGCTGATGATGCGTTGCGCTGTTCTGTGCGACAAAGGTGGCATTGGAGAGCGCTGCGCTAGTCGCCACCATTTTCACACCTCTAACGATGATGCCGCCGTCAGTTTCTTTTTCTACATGCAGATAAATGTCGCGCATGTCGGCGATGTGACGAGCCTTGCCGACCGGAGGATTAACTAGCACATGGTTGAGAAACATAACCTTGCGTGCAGTCTTTCGATACCAAGCCATAGCGTTGTCATGGAAAGGCGCATACAGGCTGGGGTCGGAATGCAAAGTGGCGGTGAAGCCTGCTTTGTAGTCCGGCGTACGCCCCATGAAACCATACGACAGGCGCGACCAGTGGGCGATGGCGTCGCGGGCCTTAAGCAGATCGTCGGCAGAGCGTGCCGGCATAAAAAAACGATGGGTGCGATAGCCATCGGGATCGATAGTGGTCATGACTTCTTTTGTCGCTGGGTCATGCAAGGCATCGTACAAACGAGATATTGAGAACGCGCTATTTCGCAGTGCCGGATGCTCACTGACGGATTTAACCTTCCGGCCATAAATATACACTTCACGACCATCATCCAGATTCTCAATATAGTCTTTGGAAGTCATCATTTCATTACGACCAATATCATCCACAGCCGACCACCTTTATTATTTTATTTTTATTGTTTTAGTAAAAATATCTAGCAATCAACATGATGCCCGATACCAATATAATCAAATTTATTATTTTTAAAAACTGTTCACGATCCATTTTCAAGGTGATATGCCGCCCAATAGTAATCCCCAATAGCATGGCCGGAGCTAGCATTAAGGCAAGGAACAACAAATCTGTGTTTAGATAAATGCCGGCCAGAGCGAACAATATTACTCGGGTTAGTGTGCTCAAGCCGATCAAGGTCGTTAGCGTGACACGTAGGGCCTCCTTATCCTTAAGGCGCCCACTCAGATAAATGGCATACAGGAAGCCGCCACTACCGAACAAAGCGCCAAACACCCCTCCGACCAAGCCAAATGGCAGTACCGCTGAAGGTGTGAAAGTACGTTTGGATTTGATTCCACTCAGAGAGTAAAGCGCATAGAAAACAACGAATAATCCCAGCACCAGCAGCAGTTGCTTAGGTTTGGTTTGGAGCAATATCGCTGCGCCAACTAGACAGCCGATGACCATCAGCGGCACTAAACGCTTGAGCTCACTCCAATTGGCTTTACGGCCATCGCGGCTGACATTGACCAAGGCCGCAAACATGTCCATTAAAGCAAGCAGCGGGACAATTTGAACAATAGGTAAATACAGCGCCATTATTGGGCTAGCCACCAGCGCGGTGCCGAAACCGGCCATACCGAAAATGATATACGCCAATAGCAGAGTGCAAAAAACAATAGCGTAGCTTAAAAAGCTTAACCCCATGAAGTCAGGCATCGTCAGGCATCCATTTGAATAGAGACTCAAAGCATGTAAAGGCAAGAAATAAACACCTCTATTTTTGCCAAAAAATAACGACAGCATGTATATTACAGAAATGCTCGCGCCAATCTCTCCAACGAGACACCGCCAGATGCCACCTTTCACCATCCGCGATGCCGAGTTTTACTTATTATTAACAGCATTCATTAAAGCGCTCATATACAAGCACTCAAAACCGCGACCTCACTACAAACCAAACATCAAAAAATAGTCAACCACCTGACGATGGACGATTAACTTCCTAGAGCATTTAGATACCCAGCCTCACTCAGCATCAAATAACTCCGGGGTTACGAACATCAAAAAATCTACTCATCTCTTGCATTCATTAATATCAGCCAACATTTTATCGGTCAAGGAATAGACCGTAGGATGCCTTCTCAAAACACTGTAGGAAACATCCTCTTCCGGCGCCTATGCGCATAAAATGTCAAAACTTAAACATACATAATCCCTTGATTTAAATATTAATTATTGACACCACTCCCAACAACAAAACAGGTTTTCCACCTTATAAATCTAAAATCTCTGATAGTGATTTTTTCAGGAAAACCGCGCCTCCTCATTCGCGAATAAATTCGCCCCCACAGAAACCGGCGAAGCATCTGTGCGAATTTATTCGCGATGAAAGCGTCAGATCACACCGCGCCAGCCTGTTCAGCCAACTCCGCAGGCGAAATAATACTGGTCTTCCCACCCCGCGAACGCCCCGAGCTCAGGTACTCGGCAATCGATTCCTGCGTCACTTCCCCGAGGAATACCCGCTCGGCATCCATCACCGGCAGCCATGACCGATTGAACTCGTACATGCGCGACAGCAGGATGCGCAGGTGTTCGTCGAACGCGGCGGTGGCGTTGAATTCAAGCAGGTATTGCCCACACATGCCCTGCTGGCGATGCAGGTCGCGGCGGCGGACGTAGCCCAGCGCTTTGTTCTCGGCATCGGTTACCACTACATAGCGGCGGTCAAGTTCATCCATCAGTTCCAGCGCTTCGGCCACTGGGGTTTCCGGGCTGACCGACGGAGCGTTGTCCGCTGCATCCTCGGCTTTCACCAGCAGCAAACGCTTGAGGGTACTGTCCTGGCCGACGAAGTTGCTGACGAAGTCATCCGCCGGGTGCGCAAGCAAGGTGTCCGGGTGATCGAACTGGATCAGCTTGCCGCCGCGGAAGATGGCGATCTTGTCGCCCAGTTTGATCGCCTCGTCGATGTCGTGGCTGACCATGATCACGGTCTTGTTCAGGGCCCGTTGCATCTCGAAAAACTCGTTCTGGATCGACTCGCGGTTGATCGGGTCGACCGCGCCGAACGGCTCATCCATCAACAGTAGTGGCGCGTCGGCGGCCAGTGCGCGAATCACGCCGATTCGCTGCTGCTGGCCACCGGACAGTTCACGCGGGTAGCGAGTCAGATATTGCTTGGGCTCCAGCTTGATCATGCTCATCAATTCCCGAGCACGGTCGTGGCATTTCTGTTTGTCCCAGCCCAACAGGCGCGGAACGATGGTGATGTTTTCTTCGATGGTCATGTTCGGGAACAGACCGATCTGCTGAATCACGTAGCCGATGTTGCGACGCAGGGTCACTTCATCCAGGCCGGTGGTGTCTTCGCCGTTGATCAATACTTTGCCGGAGGACGGTGTGATCAAACGGTTGATCATTTTCAGCGTGGTGCTCTTGCCGCACCCCGAAGGCCCGAGGAAGACACAGATCTCACCCTCGTTGACGGTCAGGTTCACCGAATCCACCGCGCGGACTTCTTTGCCGTTGCTCTGCTTGAAAACCTTGGTCAGGTTCTGCAGTTCGATCATTTGCTTTGGATTGATCATTTCAATAGCCCTTTTGGAGTCAGCGTGCGTTGCAGCCATTGCAGAAGCAGGTCGGCGAAGATGGCCAGGAGACTGACCAGCACGGCGCCGACGATCAGCATCGACATATCGCTGCGGCTGATTGAAGCGAGAATAAGGACACCCAGACCACCGGCACCGATGGTCGCGGCGATGGTCATGACGCCGATGTTCATCACCACGGCGGTACGCACCCCGGCGAGGATCACCGGCACGGCGATGGGCAGTTCAACCATGCGCAGGCGCTGGCCGAAGGTCATGCCGATGCCTTTGGCGGCTTCGCGGATACCCGGCTCGACGCCAGTCAGCGCCAGATAGGTGTTACGCATGATCGGCAGCAGCGAGTACAGAAACACTGCAGTGATCGCCGGCATCGGCCCCAGGCCCTGACCGAACTTCGAATAGAACGGCAGCAACAACCCGAACAGGGCAATCGACGGCACGGTCAACAGCACGGTGGCACTGGCTTGCAGCGGACCGGCCAGCGCCGAGAAGCGCGTCATCAATACGCCCAGCGGCACGCCGACCAGAATCGCCAGGGTTACGGCGATCCCGACCAGCGTGATGTGTTGCCAGGTCAGGTGCAGGACCAGCGGCCAGTCCAGGTGGGAGAAGGTACTCAGGATGTTCATGTCTTCTCCTTGGTTTGCGGTGCAGCGCTCAGCGGGTGATCGCGCAGAAAATCGGCCGCCACCACGGATGGGCTGTCGTGATCGACATCGACCCGCGCGTTAAGCGCACGCATGGTGCTGTCATCCAGCAGTTCGGCCAGCGGTTTGAGCTGCGCGGCGAGGTCCGGATGGGCGTCGAGGTAGTCCTTGCGAATCACCGGCGCGGCGGTGTAGTCCGGGAAGTAATGCGTGTCGTCTTCGAGCAGCTTGAGATGGAACGCGTTCAAGCGCCCGTCCGTGGTGTAGACCAACCCGGCGAAGACCTGCCCGTTGCGCAGTGCGGTGTAGACCAGCCCGGCATCCATCTGGCGGATGCTTTCGCGGTTCAGGTTCATGTCGTATTGCTTGACCATACCCACCAGCCCGTCGGAACGGTTGGCGAACTCGGTGTCCAGCGCGACGATGTGCTTTTCCTTCGCCTCATCCTTCAGGACCTTGGTCAGATCACTGATGCTGTTGATCTGCGGATAGGCATCAGCGACGTTCTTCGGCAGTGCCAGCGCGAAGGTGTTGCTGAACCTCGACGGCGCCAGCCAGACCAGCCCCTTCTTCACGTCCAGCACTTTGACCCGCGCATAGGTCTGCGCACTGTCGAGCTTTCCATCAACATGGTTGTAAGCCACCAACGACACACCGGTGTATTCCCAGAGCAGATCCAGCTGCCCGCTTTCCTGGGCGCTGCGTGCCAGATTGCTGCCCAGACCGCCGGTGACGCGAACGTCGTAGCCTTTGGTTTTGAGGTACTGCGCAGTAATTTCCGCGAGGATCGTCTGCTCGGTAAACACCCGGGCGCCGATGCGGATGACCGGATTTTCAGGGGTGGGCTCAGCGGCTTGGACAAAACCCGAGAACAGCAAGGCAAAGCCTATAAATAAGCATAATTTTTTCATTGGAATTCCTTTCGCTCAGCGGGTCAGACCGCGTTCCAGCCAGATGCGACTGGCCAGTGTCACCAGGCCGTCGAGCAGCAATGCCAGCAAGGCAGTACAGGCCGCGCCGAGCAGCAGTTGCGGCTGATTGTTCAGGGCGATGCCGGGGAAAATCAGGCTGCCCAGACTGTTGGCACCGATCAAGAACGCCAGCGGTGCAGTGCCGACGTTGATCGCCAGCGCCACACGCACGCCGCCGATAATGATCGGCACCGCATTGGGTAACTCGACGCGCAGCAAGACCTGGGTCGGTGTCATACCGATGCCTTTGGCGGCTTCCTTGAGTGAACCCTGGACGTTTTTCAGGCCTTCGTAAGTGTTGCGCACGATGGGCAACAGCGGGCGAGGAACAGAGCGAAGATGGCCGGTCCGCTGCCAATCCCGAGAATCCCCAGGGCAATGGCCAGTACGGCGAGAGGTGGAACGGTGTTACCAATATTGAAGATCTGCATGAAGCGTTCGGCGCGGCCAACCATGTTTGGTCGACTTAGAACAATGCCGGCCGGGATACCAACCACCAGGGCCGCCAACATTGAAACTACAACCAGAATCAAATGCGCTTGCAGATAGAACAACAGATCGTCTTGGTACTGTGAGAGGGTATTGATGCCGATCCAATGGACCAGCAGGGCCAGAAGTGCAATGACAACCGCACCTCCCAATAGCCCCTTGCCATAGCGATTAGCCACAGGCGGACTCCTTATTTCAGTCGGCGAACGCGTTGCGTGACTGGCCATTGCTGGCAGCCTTTATTAACGTTCGCGAAGAGCAGCGGGTGGTCGCCGGTAAGGAATTAACCTCGGCGAAAACACAAGCCATAAGCGCAGCTTCGTCAAGCTAACTTGCTGATTTATCAGCCCCTGATACTAGCTGTTACAGGGGAGTGGACGTCTCCACGGTCTGAAAGGTTCCCACGTAAGACACTATTTGGCCACCCTTGATCGACTGAACGGTTCGGTTATTGCATCCACTTGAGCTATAATCTGCGCCCTTTTTTTGATCACCTGCCAGGCGATTTCCCATGACCAACCAGGCCGCCGAAGTCGCGAAACGCCGCACTTTCGCCATCATTTCCCACCCGGATGCGGGCAAGACCACCATCACTGAAAAACTATTGTTGATGGGCAAGGCCATTTCCATCGCCGGCACGGTGAAATCACGTAAATCCGACCGCCATGCGACGTCCGACTGGATGGAGATGGAGAAACAGCGCGGGATTTCCATCACCACCTCGGTCATGCAGTTCCCGTATCGCGACCACATGATCAACCTGCTCGACACCCCGGGCCACGAAGACTTCTCCGAAGACACTTACCGCACCCTGACGGCAGTGGACTCGGCATTGATGGTCCTCGACGGCGGTAAAGGCGTCGAGCCACGGACCATCGCGTTGATGGATGTCTGCCGCCTGCGCGACACGCCCATTGTCAGCTTTATCAACAAACTCGACCGTGACATCCGCGACCCGATTGAATTGCTCGACGAAATCGAAGCGGTCCTCAAGATCAAGGCTGCGCCGATCACCTGGCCCATCGGTTGCTACCGCGACTTCAAGGGCGTGTACCACCTGGCCGACGACTACATCATTGTCTACACCGCCGGTCACGGCCATGAACGTACCGACGTCAAGATCATCGAAAAGCTCGACTCGGACGAAGCCCGCGCCCACCTGGGTGACGAGTACAACCGTTTCGTCGATCAGCTTGAGCTGGTGCAAGGCGCCTGCCACGAATTCAATCAGCAGGAGTTCCTCGACGGCCAGTTAACCCCAGTGTTCTTTGGTACTGCGTTGGGCAACTTCGGTGTCGATCACGTACTCGACGCCGTGGTCAACTGGGCGCCGAAGCCATTGGCGCGAGTCGCCAATGAGCGCACAGTCGAGCCGGTCGAAGAAAAATTCACCGGTTTCGTGTTCAAGATCCAGGCGAACATGGACCCCAAGCACCGCGACCGTATCGCCTTCATGCGTATCTGTTCGGGCCGCTATGACAAGGGCATGAAAATGCGCCATGTGCGTTTGGGCAAAGAAGTGCGGATCGGCGACGCGCTGACGTTCTTCTCTTCCGAGCGTGAGCAACTGGAAGAGGCCTTCGCCGGCGACATCATCGGCCTGCACAACCACGGCACGATCCAGATTGGCGACACCTTCACCGAAGGCGAGAACCTGGGCTTCACCGGTATCCCGCACTTCGCCCCGGAACTGTTCCGTCGCGTACGCCTGAAAGATCCGCTCAAGTCCAAACAACTGCGTCAGGGCTTGCAGCAACTGGCTGAAGAAGGCGCCACCCAGGTGTTCTTCCCGACGCGCAGCAACGACATCATCCTCGGCGCCGTCGGCGTGCTGCAGTTCGATGTGGTCGCCAGCCGCTTGAAAGAGGAATACAAGGTCGAATGCGCCTACGAGCCGATCACCGTGTGGTCAGCCCGCTGGATTGACTGCAGCGATAAGAAGAAGCTCGAAGAGTTCCAGATCAAAGCCGTGGAAAACCTTGCAGTCGATGGCGGCGGTCACCTGACCTACCTGGCACCGACCCGGGTCAACCTGGCCTTGATGGAAGAACGCTGGCCCGACGTGAAATTCCGCGCGACTCGCGAGCATCATTAAGACCGCTGTTCGCAGCGGGACGCGTAGTTGCAAGCCTGCTCCCACAGGGGATTTGTGGCAGACACATGATCTGTGACTGATGCAAATCTCTGTGGGAGGTCTCGCCGCGTCTTCGACGCCGCGCTGTCGCGCAGCAAACTCGGTCGCGATTCTGCCCGGAGGGCGTAGGAGCTGACTTGTCTGCGAAAAGGGCCGAAGGACCTTCCGACGATGGTGGATTCACCATTTTTGCCAGCGCTTCGCACTGGATCGCAGACAAGTCAGCTCCTACAGGGGGTCAGCGTTAGGCTGAAAATTGCATAAAAATTATGCTTTATTTTCAATGATTTATGCGTTGTTTGATGGGAGGCCTCGCCGCGTCTTCGACGCCGCGCTGTCGCGCAGCAAACAGGGGCACGTCGTAGAATCGAAGTGCGCGCGGGGACCAAGACCGTAGCCATCACTGGTGTGTACGCACCCGCATGGGAGAGTGGTCCGCACGGTATCGGCGTGGAGTCGTTGTCGGCACAGCAAGCTGTGACCACGTATGAGAGAGTGAATCCATTCGCCACCGTGCTCCCCGCGCGCCCCTCAATCCTGCGAGGAATTGTCATGGCGCGCAAGAACCAGCAGAAACGTTTTGAAGTGGTTCACCCTCATTGTGCGGGTATCGATATTGGCAGTCGCGAGCATTGGGTGGGGGTCAACCCCGACCAGAGCGACACCCCTGTCCGCTCGTTTAAAACGTTCACCGACGAGTTGCTCGCATTAGCCGATTGGCTCGAAGCGTTGAAGATCAATGTCGTGGCCATGGAGGCAACCGGGGTCTACTGGATACCGCTGTTTGAAATCCTCGATGCACGGGGCTTCGAGGTGTATTTGGTGAACTCCCGCGCCACCCGCCAGACCTCCGGGCGCAAATCCGATGTGCTGGACTGCCAGTGGATTTGGCAGCTCATGACCCACGGCTTGCTCAGAGGCGCCTTTCGGCCCGCCGACGACATTTGCTCGATGCGCTCTCTGGTTCGCCAGCGCGCAATGAAAGTTCGCGATCAGGCCAAGAGCGTCAATCGCATGCAGAAAGCCTTGACCCAGATGAACATCCAGCTAGCCACTGTCATCAGTGACATCACCGGCCTGACGGGCAAGAAAATCCTCAACGCGATCATCGGCGGCGAGCGTGATCCGTACGTATTGGCCGGTTTTCGAAACGGTCACATCAAGGCCGATCATGAAACCATTGCCCGCAGCCTGCGCGGTAACTGGCGAACCGAGCATCTGCATGCCCTGGCTCAGGAAATGGCGACGCATGATTTTCTGGAACAGCAAATTGCCGAATGCGATCAGGCCATCGCTCACGCCATTGATCGACTGCCGGTATTGAACGATGAACCTATGCCGCCGGCCAAGACACTGCGCAGCCCGCACCGCTCGTCAGCCGAGCAAGCCCGTTTGCACCGTGCGCTGGGAAAAATAATGGGCGTTGATTTGACCGCTATTCCCACCATCGGCGTCGAAACCGCTTTGGCACTGGCGAGCGAAATCGGGCCTGATTTATCGCGATTTCCCACGCAACAACACTTCTGTTCCTGGCTCGGCCTGGCACCTGCGACCCGGATATCCGGCGGCAGGCAGCTGCCTGGTAGTCCGCCAAAGGTCTCGAATCGAACCGCGCAGGCCTTGAAGCAGGCCGCGTCCAACGCGCGCAACGACAAGAGCTTCATCGGCGCCAGCCATCGAGCCCGGTTGGCGCGCATGGATACCGCGTGCGCCATCAAAGCCACCGCGCATCAACTGGCCCGCCTGATCTACGTCATGTTGACCAAAGGCCAACCCTACGTGGAGCGAGGTATGGAAGCCTATGAAGCCGAGAGTCGACACCGTCAACTGCGTGCCCTGGAACGCAAGGCACACAAGCTTGGGATGCAGTTAGTTATGGCCAAATAAAAGGCATAAAAAACAATGCGTTATTTTTTGTTTGATGAGAGCAGGCTTGCGAATGCCCTGATACGGTCTAACTGACCCCATCAGATCATTTCATTGACGATCCAATCAATCACCGAAGTGCGCTTCGGCACCCAGCCCAGTAGTTCACGGGCATTCTTGCCGCGCACCCGGCTGTTGGAACCCAAGCCATAGTTGGCCATTTCATAACCCCACTCGGCTTCGGCATCCTTGAGCGGCCAGTCCTGCGCCTGGCCCAGACCCAATGCCTGGGCAATAGCGTTGCTCATGTCGACAAACGCCGCTTCGCTGCTTTCCACGAAATAGAAAGTACCGGCCGGATTTTTCTCCAGCGCCAACGCATACAGCTCAACCACGTCTTCGATGTGCACGTTGGACCAGATGTTCTGGCCCGGCCCTACATGGCGAACAATGCCGCTTTTTTGTGCCTGTTTCAGCAACCGTGGCAGTTGCACGCTGTCGCGTTTCACACCCAGGCTGTGACCGTAGATCAGCGTGTTGCAGATCACCGCTGAGCGCACGCCCAGTTTCGCTGCGTCCAGCACCAGGTTGTCGATGGCCACACGAGCGGCCTTGTCGACCGTCGGTTCAGGCAGTTGATCTTCGTAATAAATCACATCGCTGGATTTACCACCGGACGCATCACCGACGATGCTCGAGCCGCTGGTATGCAATAAGGGCTTGTTCGAGCCTTTGAGGCCGGCGATCAACGCCTCGACTGCACCACGATGGTCGCTGCTGGCGGCATTGATCACGCCATCGGCCTTGCGCGCTTGCTCGGTCAACAGCGCGCTGTCGTCCAGAGTGCCGACGACGGGCGTGATACCCAGTGTGATCATTTCTTCAGCCTGCCCGGCGCTGCGCACCAGACCGGTGACGTGATGGCCTTTTTTGACAAGACCGGTAGCGATGGAGCCACCGATAAAACCTGCGGCACCTGTGATGAAGATATTCATGGGTAACTCCTGAATGGGTGTGAAAACTGTAGACCCAGTATTGAGGAGTTATTACCCATGAAAAAGGCGGCGTTGCCCAAATGACTGTTGCGCCGAGATCACGAATGATCGCCGTTCAACAGCCGTTATTGCAGCCGACCCGCTTGACCTAACCAGCCCGGGGCACCTTTTTGCAGCCATTCGCTGGCGGCAGGACTGTGCTTGACGTAGCTATCAAGGAAGGCCTGGCTGATGGCCTGGATGGCAGCGACCTGTTTCGGGTCTGTCGGGGGTTCGGCGGCTGTCGGACCATGGGTGCCTTCGGAATGGGAGCCTTTTCCTTTCGCATGCGCTTTGCCACCTGGGGTGTGTTCATCGCCTGGTGGCTTGCTTTCAGCCTTGAACGCTTTGGGGCGATCGACCAGGTCAGAGCCGGACAAGGTCTTGTGGGTGGCCCTGGTCAGCTCCAGTTGATAACTGCCCGCAACCGTCACCGACTCACCCAGTATCTGTCGCTGGTGGTAGGAACTGACCCAATTGAAGGGGTCCTCATCATCCGGGCCGGTCATGGACAGTACCGGGGAAGAAATCTGTGCGAACACTTCCGGCCTGGCCCCGGGCTCCACGTAAGGACTGAGCAAAAGCACGGCCTTGGGCTGCACGGCGACGCCCGAGGTCGTACCGGGTTCCAATGCCCCGGCCACCGCCGCTGCGGTCTGCGCCCCCAGATCGAACCCGGCCACGACGACCTGATCCCAGTCGATGGAGGCCAGTTGCGCGTCCCCTTTCGCCGCACGCGCCCGCACTTCGGTCAGGACCTTCTGCAAGGTGGCCAGCCTGTCGTGCAGGGCATTGCTGGAGTAACGGTCACTCGCCAGCTCGCGGAAGACGCCTGCCTGGGCCTGGCTAGTGGAATAGATCGAGGGGCCGTAGGCCTGTCCTTGAATAGACAGCACCGCGTACCCGGCTTTCGCCCAGGCGATGCGCCACTCCTCTCCAGCAGTGGCCGATTCGCCAAGACCCGGCAGGTAAATGATCAGCGGCAAACGTTCATGGGTGGCCGGTGCCAGCCAGGAGACATCGACCGATTGCTTGCCCAACTGCCACGTCGCGTCCCAGTCGGAAATAGCGCTGTGGGACGGTTGATAGGCGGTGGCCAGATCCAGATTGATCTGTTCGGCAAATTTGATACGCGGGTCCGGCGGGTCGCCAGCACAGCCCGAAATCAGTCCGATGGTGCCGAGTAACACAGCGGCAGCAAGCCAGTTTCCAGGTTGGAAGTTCATACGCCTCACAGGTTCATCCCTATCAGTTGGCTCGGGCTATAACGGGCAAGCCTAACCGGGCTGGGGTCCAGCATGGAGCAGCGTTCGGTAAAGAATGGGTAAAGGCTCATCCTCACGCCGCATACCTCGCGAGTTTCTTTTGGATGAAATCAAGGAAGCATTGAATGCGCAGCGCCAGCTGCGAGTTTCGGTAATACACCGCGTGGATGGGCTGCCGATAACCGCTGTTGGCTTCAGCCAGGATCACGTGCAGGCGCTTGAGGCGGATGTCTTCGTGGGTCATGAAGTGAGACAGGCAGACGATGCCCTCCCCGGCCAGCGCCAACTGACGCAAGGTTTCGCCACTGGAGGCGGACACTGCCGGCTGGATCTGCAGCCGATCGCCCTCGGCATGACGCAACGGCCAATGGTTCAGGCTTTCGGTCTGGGTGAAACCGAGCAAGGCGTGGCCGGCCAGCGCCTCCACCGTGGTCGGCGTGCCGTGCTGTTTGAGGTAAGCGGGGCTGGCGAGAATGTTCAGCGGGCTGCTGCCCAACGAGCGCGCATGCAGCGTGGAATCGGCCAGGGTGCCAATGCGAATCGCCACATCGGTGCTTTGTTCGAGTAAATCGATAATCAGGTCGTTGCTGTTCAGCTCCAACTGAATGTCCGGGTACTGCGCGCGGAACTCAGCGATATAAGGCACCACCGCGTGCAACATGAACGGTGACGCCGCATTGATCCGCAATCGCCCGGCGGGAGCCTGTTGGCGCAGGGACAAGCGCTCTTCGAGGTCGTCCATTTGCGCCAGAATCTGCTTGGCTTTTTCGAGGAAGAACTTGCCCTCTTCGGTCAGATCCATGCGTCGCGTGGTGCGGTTGATCAGCGTGGTTTCCAGCTTCGCCTCAAGCCGCGACAAGGTCCGGCTGATGGCCGACGGGGTTTGCCCCACTTGCTCGGCAGCCGCTGAAATCGAACCGCTTTCGATCACCAAAACGAATACCTGCAACTCATCTGATCTGGCTTTCACTTTTGTCCTCCGCTCAAAACAGACTGGATATTAGCCACATTTTGAGCAAAGGACAGTCACCTTTTGAAGGCCGTTCCGGCCTTATCGCAGCCTTCGGCAGCTCCTACACGATCGCGCTTCAATGCATACCTTGTAGGAGCTGCCGAAGGCTGCGATCGGGCGCAAAGCGGCCGTGCTTTTCTGCAGTTCAGACGCTGAACATGTTCGCCAAATGCGCCTCATAACGCGCCACATCAGCTTTGATGGCCGGGACTTTCATCACGTCGACGCTGAGGAAGGTCGGCAAGCCGGTCAGACCAAGGAATTCATTGGCCTTGTGGAACGGGAAGTACACCGCGTCCACACCTTTGCCTTCGAAGAAATCCGTCGGGTCATCAAACGCCTGTTGCGGAGCATTCCAAGTGGCGGAAATCATGTACTGCTTGCCCTGCAACAGACCACCGCTGCCGTATTTCTGTGACGCATCGGAACGGGTGCGGCCGTCGTTCGCATACAGGCTGCCGTAGCCTTCGGTGAACACTTCATCGATGTATTTCTTCACGGTCCACGGCGCGCCCATCCACCAACCCGGCATCTGGTAAATGATCACGTCGGCCCAGACAAACTTGGCCACTTCTTCCGCTACATCGTAGCCGGCACCGATCTGCGTCTCTTTGACGTCGAACCCGGTACGGTCCAGGAAGGCCAGCGCGGTGTCATGCAAGGTGGCGTTGTACAGGCCTTCGGAGTGCGCGAATTTTTTGCCGCCGTTCAGCAACAGAATTTTTTTCATCACAGGTCTCATCAGCATTCAATGGCAAGCCGCTGTGCAGACTGGCTTGATTGAGAAGGTTAGAAATTCAGTGGCCGCAGAATATCGATGAGCGAACGGATGAATAAGCCGCAGGCGGGCAAAATACATTTGATCCAAACGCACGAATAGCGCCCGGATTGTTGCCGTAGAATTTTCAAGCTTTCATTTGAGATGCGCTTCTGGATACCCCAGTGTCGAGCACAGACAACTGACCTTCGCGCAACAGCCCTATGGTGTCCGCGCGCTGATAACCGCGCGCCCACCTTTTGGAGTTGTCATGACTATGCCGATTACCGTCCTTCGCGATACTCACCCGCTCCCTGTGCTGGATGCCTGCAAATGGGAAAAGCTCGAAGGTGATCCGCACACCGTCAACCTCAATGCTTACACCTCCGAAGACGGCAGCAAGATCATGGGCACCTGGATCTGCACCCCAGGCAAGTGGCGAGTGGACTACGTGAAGTGGGAGTACTGCCACTTCCAGGAAGGCTACTGCATCATCACCCCGGACGGCATGGAGCCGATCCACCTTAGAGCCGGTGACATTTTTATCGTTGAACCGGGCATGAAAGGAACTTGGGAAGTGGTCGAGACGGTGCGTAAGTACTTCGTTTTTGCCTGACAGCTATTTTTTCAACATAAAAGCGCATGGCGGTTTCCATTCCGCCTATGCCACCCGAAAACTGGTGGCTGGGTAAAGTGCACCTGTCACTTAGACCTGCACCATTCGCTGATGCAGATCCGGAAATAGAAGTTGAGCAAACCAGATCGGCAAGCCGGGATACAGGTCCCGCGCCTTAGGAGTCAGGCTCTCTACCAACCCTAGCTCAACCAGCGTTCTTAGTTGATCGGTCGCAACTCGATCAGAAAGACCCGTAAAAACTTTGAAGTCAGCACGGCTCACCGTCCCTTGCGACAGAAGGATTTGGAGAGCCCGTGCGGATTCTAATTTCAATCCGGACTGTCGAACACGCGGCTCCCATTTGAAGATGATGTCGAGACGCTCCTTCATGCTGGAAACATTCATTGCCTGTTCTGTGTAGCGCATTTGATCAAGGCACGTTTCAAGCATGAATCCCACGAACTCAAACAGCCCGGCTTGAGTTAGCTGGCCGCGGCCATCAAGATCGCCACGCCGAGGTTTGTCCGCGTTTGACAGGCGGGCGTAGTACTCATTTTGCTGCCGAGCCAACCCTCGTGAAAGTGACCATAGTGGCGATGCCAAGCCAAGCTTATGGAGCTGAAGGTGAGTGATTAGCCTGATTGTGCGTCCGTTACCGTCAACAAATGGGTGAACCCATGCAAGACGGTGGTGATAAGCCATGGTCGCCAGTAAGCGACTACGCGAATCGGGGAATCGCCCATAGACCTGCTGCATGCGCGTAAGCATTGGAGTGACAACTGTGCACGAAGGAGCTGCGTGGTCACCGACCATGACGTCTTTTCCCGCTTCGTCACGCAATTGACCAGCAACCAATAAACTACCGTCTGCAATTCGCAACTGGTCTTCGGTGACACCATCAAAAAGACGCTTATGCACGCGAGAGATAAACCTGGGATCGAAAACCGCGCTCCATTGAGTGTCGCCGTGAACAGCAAGAGCCCTCTCGAATGCTTCTTGAGCGCCGATATGGGTCATGGCCAATTCTGACAGCTCCTTGCGACTTCGCTTCGGTGCGGAAGGCGCCAGCTTGACCGGCTCAGTAAACTGTCCCTCAATCAAGTTGCTGTAAAAGCTGCTGGTCACCCGCAGCAAACCACCAACGCGGGAAGCCATCTCCGGCGGGATCATGCCGGTCAGTTTGCCGGCTTGAAATGGAACCTCCTCGGCCAGCTTCAAAATTTCAGCGGGAAAGGTAGGCATGAGAGGCTCAAGCCAGTTAATTCCCGCGACCAATGCGACGGCCATATCTACTCCAAATCAGCGGATTTTTTCGCGGATTTAAATCCGCCTGGAAACCCCACACCGAAAGGCCTCTGCGATTAATCGTACCTATTTATCGACGATTAATGCGGATTTTTTTGCGAAATTGTCGTCTAACTGATTGAAGTCGCGTTGCGCGTTTCTGAAGCAAAACAGCTAAAGCAAGACAGCCCTCACAGCGGACCTGCAAGGGCAAATATCGGCATGGGGTCCAACGCCACCTCAAAGCAGCACCCATTCGGCTCCAGACTCCTGAGCGCTACACGCCAGCGTTGGTTCTCGCAGATGCGCTGTACCAGTGAGAGGCCAAGCCCGAGTCCTTCTCCACGCTGTTCGTCACCCCGAACAAAAGGCTGGAACATCGCTTGATGCCACTCCTCCGGGATGCCGATGCCGCTGTCTTCGACCGAAAAACCGCTCGCACTCAAGGTTAGACGGATAAAGCCCGAGTCGGTGTAATGCCAGGCATTGCGCAGCAAATTACCCATCACCGAATGCAAAAGCGTCACGTTGTAAAGGGTCGGTAATGGGTTGCCAGGGATATAGATCAGCTCCAGCCCCTTCTCCGCTATTGGCTTTTTCCAGAGGTCGACCAACTCGTCTGCGACCTCCAAAAGGGTGGCGCGCGGACCATGGCGACTTTCGTTTCCCTCCACTCGCGCCAGCATCAAGAACGTTTCGACCAGCTGACTCATGCCTGTGCTGGCTCGCGCAATGCGTGTCACTTGACCGCGAGAACGCTCGTCGAGGCCAGGGTTTTCCAGCAACAGTTCGCAGGAACTGGCCAGCACCATCAACGGGGTGCGCAGTTCATGGCTGACATCGCTGGTGAACATTTTTTCGCGAACAAGCGCCGCACGCAGGCGCCCCAGAGTGGCATCGAATGCCACGGCGAGTTCCCCGACTTCATCACGGGCATAATCGGGAGACAACGCCGGGGCAAGCTCCAGTATTTGATCGCGGTATCGGACCTGCTGCGACAGGCGCACGACAGGCGCCATGACTCGGCGCGCCAACAGCCTCCCCAACAGAATGGCCAGCAGAATACTGAGAATGAAACCAACGAACACAATCGAGAGCAGAATTCGCTCGCGCTTTTCAAAGTTGCGCTGATCGCGCAGCAATACGTATTTGCGACCGGAAACCGACTCCACCATGGCGTAGTACGCCTTTTCGCCACGGTGCACTTCGTGGAAACCCGTTGTCAGCTCTGTCAAATCTTCGTCCATAGCGAGATCGCCCATGCCGCCCTCGACATAGAACAATTCTTCTTTTTCCGGCTTATGACTCCAGTTAGAGACATAGTCCATGATCAACAGTCGGTGCAGATCCCGCCCAAGGCTGACGGTGTTCAGTTTTTTCTCGACCACGTGTACGGTCACGATAATGCCAACGGCAAAAACGCCGGCCACCAAGACACTCATCAGCGCGAAAACCATGACGATTCGCTGCTTCAGGCTGTGCTTGATGTCCATCGACTTCCAGAATTCTAGAGACATTCAGACTTTTACGAGTGCGGGGAGAACGTCCGGTCGAGTTCGAAGGCGGTTGAACCAGAGGTAAACGACCGGTGTGGTGTACAGCGTCAAAAATTGCGAGACCGCCAGACCGCCGACGATGGCGATACCCAGCGGCTGACGTAACTCAGAACCTGCGCCATGACCGAACGCCAGCGGTACTGCGCCCAGCAACGCGGCCAGCGAAGTCATCAGGATCGGCCGCAAGCGTAACAGACAACCCTCACGTACGGCTTCGCGAGGCGACAAGCCCTGCTTTTCCGCCGCCAGGGTAAAGTCGACGATCATGATCGCGTTCTTTTTGACGATGCCAATGAGCAGGATGATACCAATCATCCCGAGTACCGACAGGTCCTGTCCGCAAATAATCAACGCCAACAGTGCGCCGAAGCCCGCCGATGGCAACGTCGAGATGATCGTCAGCGGATGGATCGCGCTTTCGTACAGCACGCCCAGCACGATATATACAGTCAAGATCGCCGCGAGAATCAGCCATGGCTGGGATTTGAGCGAGTCCTGGAACGCCTGGGCGGCCCCCTGGAAACTGCCCACGACGCTGTCGGGCAGCGCCACCGCCAGTGATGCTTGTTGAATCGCTGTAACGGCCTCGCTCAAGGCATGCCCCGGCGCCAGGTCGAACGACAGCGTGATCGCCGGGAACACACCTTGATGGTTGATGACGATCGGCATCAGTTCGTTCTTGATGTCGGCCAGCAGGTTCAACGGCACCAACGTACCAGAGCTTGAGTGCACGTAGAGATGACCCAATGTCGCAATGGACAGCTGCCAGCTCGGATCGAGTTCCAGGATGACGTGGTTCTGGTCCAGTTGGGTGAACATAGTCGCCACCTGACGCTGGCCGAAGGCGTCATACAACACGTCATCGATTGCCTGCACCGAGACCCCCAGCCGAGCCGCCGTTGCCCGATCGATCACCAGAGTCGCCTGGGTCGCGGCACGTTGTTGGTCGGAGGTGACATGTTGCAACTGCGGCAAGCTCTTGAGCTTGTCCAGAAGGACCCCGCTCCAATGATCCAGCTCGACACTGTTCGGGTCCTGAAGGGTGTACTGGTACTGCGTCTTGCTCGCTCGCCCGCCAATTTGTATGTCCTGGTTGGCCTGCATGAACAGCTTGATGCCGGGGACTTTGTCGAGCTGCGGCTGTAACCGGGCGATCACCTGCTGGGCTGACGCGGTGCGGTCGCTGAAGGGCTTGAGGTTGATCATCACCTTGCCCTGGCTGACCGTCGGGTTCGGTCCGATCCAGAAGTAGACCTTGGCCACCGCCGGGTCCTTACCCACGATCTCAGCGAGGAGACCGACCTGCTCGCGCATCGCCTTGGGCGAAATATCCGGCGCAGCCTCGGCCACACCCTGGATCAAGCCATTGTCCTGCTGCGGGAAAAAGCCCTTGGGGATGTAGACATATAGCGCTGCCGTTGCCACAAACGTCGCCATCGCGACCGCCAGGGTCAGGCGTTGATGATCGAGCACCCAGTCCAGGCTGCGGCGATACCCGTTCAGGATGCCGGTAAATGCGTTTTCGCAGGCCTGCGAGAAGCGCCCGGGACGGGCTTCTTCCTCGTGCTTGAGCAGCCAGGCGCAAAGCATCGGCGTGACGGTCAGCGACACAATGCCCGACATGAGAATCGCCACACTGACGGTGACCGCGAATTCGCGCATGAGCCGCCCGACGATTCCGCCCATCAGCAGAATGGGCAAGAACACTGCAATCAGCGACACCGTCATCGAGATGATGGTGAAGGCCACTTCGCGCAGCCCATCCACCGCGGCCTGCAATCTAGACTTGCCCATTTCCAAGTGGCGGACGATGTTCTCCATCACCACGATGGCATCGTCGACCACAAACCCCACGGCAATCGCCAGGCCCATGATCGACAGGTTGTCGAGGCTGTAACCGAGCAAGTACATCACCGCAAAAGTCGCTACCAGCGAGAGCGGGATCGTCAGGCTCGGGATCAGCGTTGCCGTCGCTTTGCGCAGGAACACGAAAATGACCACGACGACCAGCGCAATGGACAGCAGCAAGGTGAACTGAACGTCGTTGACCGACGCGTTGATGGTCTGCGTGCGGTCGCCTACCACTTGAACCTGAACATCGCGAGGCAGCGAGGCGGTCAGCGTCGGCAAGCGTGATTTAATCGTCGCAATCGTCGACAGAACATTGAAACCGGGCTGTTTGTGGATATCGACAATGATCGTCGGTTGCCCGCCGATGGCAGCCGCCTGCTGCGTGTCTTCGGCACCGTCGATCACCTTGCCCAAGTCACCCAGCTTGATCGGCACACCATTCTTGTAGGCCACGACCTGATCGCGATAGCCCTTGGGATCGAGCAATTGGTCGGTGGCGCCGAGGGTGATTGAACGGTACTGACCGTCGAGACCGCCTTTGGGCTGATCGAGGGTGCTGAGGCCAATCACACTGCGTACGTCTTCCAGCGTCAGACCGCGAGCGGCCAGCGCGTCCGGGTCGATCTGGATCCGCACGGCGGGTTTTTGCTCGCCATGGAAATCCACCATCCCGACCCCAGGCATCTGCGACAGCTGCTGGGCCAGGTAGTTATCGGCATAGCGGTCCAGCTCGGGCAACGTACGGGTCGGTGAGGTGAGGGCCAACGACAGCACGGTAAACTCCGCGGGGTTGACCTTGTTGAACGTCGGCGTACTGGTCATGGTTTTCGGCAGCGTGGCGCTGGCGGTGTTGATCGCCGCCTGCACGTCCTGAGCCGCGCCGTCGATATCACGGGACAGGTCGAATTGCAGCACGATTTGAGTCTTGCCTGCCGCGCTGGTAGAGGTCATCGAGGTGACCTGCGGCACTGCCGAGAACGCTCTCTCCAGCGGAGTCGCCACCGAGGTCGCCATGGTTTCGGCACTGGCCCCGGACAATTTCGCGGTGACCTGAATGGTGGGGAAATCCACGGTCGGCAACGGTGCCACCGGCAACTGGAAGTACGCGAAGCTGCCCAGCAGCATCACCCCCAGCGCCAGCAGGCTGAGGCCTACGCGACGCGGAATCAGGCTCGACAGGTTCATCGACGAACCTCCAGATTGGCAGTCGACTGCAGCTCGGCAGGTGCTTGAGCGATGCTTGCATCGGTCTTGACCGCCGAGACCCGAACGCCGGGCGCGATCCGCGATTGCCCCTGCACGACGACGGTTTCGCCGAGCGCCAGACCTTGGCGAATCCATTGTTGACCGGCCACCACCGACGAGGCTTCGACCTGACGCGGCTCCACCCGTTGATCAGCATTGACGACGTACACGAACGGGCCTTTCTGCCCTTCCTGCACGGCGGTGGCGGGTACTACCGTGGCATCGCGCTGGGTGTGCAATAGCACCCGCGCGCTGACCAATTGGCCAGGCCACAACTGGCTTTGAGCATTGTCGAACTCGGCCTTGAGCTGGATCTGCCCACTGGCGGCCGACACCTGACTGTCGATGAAACTGAGATGGCCGGTGGCGATCTGCTTTTTGCCGTCACGCGTCACGGCCACCACTTGCAGTGCCTGTCGGGCGTTCTCCTTGAGTATTTCGGGCAGGTCGTCTTGAGAGACTGAAAAGGCTACCGAAATCGGATTCATCTGGGTAATGGTCACCAGTCCGGTGGCCTCCGCGCCATGGGCAATAGAGCCGACGTCCAGCAAGCGTTGTCCGGTGCGTCCGGTCAGCGGCGCGTTGACCTGGGTAAAGCTCAGCTGCAGCCGAGCGTTATCGAGCGCCGCCTGATCCGCCTGGACAGTCGCCTGTTGGGCCGCCAGCTGGGCGCGGAACGTGTCCACATCCTGCGTAGGGCCCGCCTTGGCCTGCGCCAGTTTGCTGGCCCGATCAAGATTGACCCGCAGGTTCGCCAGTTGCGCCTGATCCTTGGCCACCAGTGCCACGGCCTGCGCCACCTGGGCCTGATAGACCCGGGGGTCGATCTGCGCCAATTGACTGCCCGCAGTGACCATTTGGCCCTCGGTAAACAGCACCTTTTGCAACTCACCATCAACCCGCACGCGCACGTTTACGCTGTTGAGCGGTTGCACGTTGCCAATGGCGTCGAGCCAGATGGGCAGGTCCTGTTGCTGGACTTGCTGCATGTTTACCGGGACTGCGGAATCCTGTTGGCCGACCGGCGCGGCCTGAGTCCGCGCTGCCCAGGCGTATCGAGCCAGCAGCGCCACGATGATCATCACGACGGCCAGCCCAAGAAGACGCCAACGTAGAGGCAAAGCGGATGGCATGAGGTTCATGGATGAGTGGCCTTAAAGGTGGATGAAGAAGACATCGAGGTTGTCGAATCGGCGGCAAGGGTCGCGGACGTGAAATCGCCGCCCAATGCCCGAAACAAACCGACCGCGGCCTGCAAATGCTGCAAGCGCACTTGCAACAGGCTGTCCTCAGCCTGGTACTGGGTGCGCTCGACAATTAACAGCGTCTGGAAATCGGTGGAGCCCAGTCGATAACGGACTTGCGCCAGCCGGGCGGCTTCGCGCGCGGAAGTGACTGCGGCCTGATTCAGCGCATAGGTCTGATCGAGCTGATGTGCAGCGCTGAGTTGCGTCTCCACGTCTTGCAGGGCCTCGATCACTGACTCCCGGTAACTGGCGGTCAATTCCTGGGCGTGGGCCTGATCGACATGCAATTGACCTGTGAGCTGCCCGCCAGCGAACACCGGTTGGGCCAGTGTGCCGATGGCACTCCAGATACGGCCACCCGTGAGGGTGTCGATACCGCCCGTCAGGTCCAGTGAAAGATTGGGAAGAAACGCCGCCCGTGCGACACCCACATCGAAATTGGCAGACTTCAATCGAGCCTCGGCCGCTTGCACGTCCGGGCGTTGCCGCAACAGGCCGATGGGCAATCCGGTGTCCGGGTGCGGAACCGCGAGATCTTGCAATCCGGTTTGATGAACCTGGAAGCCTTGCGGCGGGACGCCCACCAGAACGGCAAGCTGGTACAGCGCCTGATCGCGTTGCTGACGCAATGGCGGCATTGCGGCCTGGAACGTCTGCAAGGCGTTGCGCTGCTGTTCGACCTCCAGGTTGGAAACAGCGCCTTGAGTGGCCTGGAACTCGACCAGCGTCAGCACCTGCTGCGCATCGTCGGCAATCGACTGGGCAAGGCGCAGCCGATCATCCAGCGACAACACCTGGAAATACGTAGTGGCGATGGTCGCGCCCAGGGTCATGCGAAGCGTCTGGGCATCGAACACGCTCGCGTTCGCCAGCGCTGTGGAGGAATCAGCCGCTGCCCGCGCCTTGCCCCAGAAATCAACCTCGTAGGTGGCATCGGCAAACACGCTGCGTTTTGCAGTGGTCCCGTAATTGTTCTGGCGCTGAAAACTACCGCCAAGGGACAGCAACGGGTACTGCGCCGCCCCCGCGACCTGTGCCAGGCCACGCGCTTCATCGATCCGGCTCATGGCAGCCTTGAGGGTGTAATTTTCATTCAAACCCTTGGCGATCAGTCCGTCGAGTTCCTGGTTGTGAAACTCTTTCCACCACGGCCCGCCTGACGCTGGCGCAGTTTCACCCTGCGCACCGGTCCACGTCGAAGCGAGCGGCACGTCGGGCTGGTTGTAAGACGGAACCAGAGAACAGCCGCCCAGCAGCAGCCATCCGGCGAACACCAGTGATCTGGACATTCGTCTAGGCGATAAACGCTGCGTGAGCGCCGGCGGTAGCGTTGCGGCTGGCATGTGCTGATTTTCCCCGTTAACCCTGGTGGCATGACCCACGAATGGCACAAAGATAGCGAGCGGCTACTGTCAGAGCGTTCCTCTGAACCTAAACAATTGTTTAGGTAGCCGACACCCGCAAGGGTCCGGATCCCCCCCGAACCATGCAGATCAGCTTATTCATGTCGATGCGACCTTCCCGTTCACGGCGCTTTGGCACACTATGCGAACTGTTACGGGGACAGTGCTCCGTCCTCGCCTTCTATTTCGAGACCGGCCTAGCGTCCAATGTTCTCCGCTCACCTGAGAGAAATCCCCCGCACCATCAGCTTCCGAACCGGGTTGATGTTTCTGGCCCTGTTCGGCTGTTCGTTTCTCGCCCTGTTCGGCTATATCTACTGGCAAACCGCCGTCTACCTGAAAGCCGAAGCTGACACCGCCCTGCACCGGCAAATCGATAATCGCAGCCAGCAACCGCCCGTTTTACGCGAGCAGGAAATACTCAAGCACGATAGTCAGGACGTGGACGGACGTTTGCCCCACGCGTTGTTCGATGAAAAGGGCAATTACATTGCCGGGGCGATCCATACGCTGCCGGCATTCAAGGCGTATGACAAACCCGACGAATTCATCTGGGAGAAACCCAGCGGCCACAAAAGACCCATACGTTTCATGGTTCATCGACTCGACGACGGCAACACGCTGCTGGTCGCGCAGGACATGCACGACATCCATGAATTCGATGAACTGCTGGTCAATGCGTTGATTTCCGGTGGCTGTCTGCTGCTGATCGTCGGCCTGATCGGCGCGATCATGCTGGGATACTCGGCCCGACGCCGGCTCGACACGCTCAGCAACTCAATCAAAGGCATCATCGAGGGTGACTTGAGCGGACGCTTGCCGACCCGAGGCAACCGCGACGACATCGACCGTATCGCTAACGTGGTCAATGGCATGCTCAATGAACTGGAGCGTCTGATGAGCGAAGTCAAAGGCGTCTGCGACGACATCGCACACGATCTGCGCACGCCTCTCACCCGCCTGATCGCCGGGCTGGAACGCGCCCAGAGACGAGGCCAGCGCGAAGATGGATACGATTACTCCGCGACCATCGATTCAGCCATTACCGAAGCCCGCGGCCTGCTTCAGACCTTCCGCGCCTTGCTGCGTATCTCGGAAATCGAAGACAGCGCCCGACGCAGCAATTTCACTCAGGTAGACCTCAACCGGATCGGTGCAGACGCCACAGAGTTCTTCGAGCCGCTGGCTGAAGAGCGCGGCATCGCCCTGAGTTTCGACCCCGCGCCGACACCCACGGTCCTATCGGGTGACGCTCAATTGCTGTTTGATGCGCTCTGCAACTTATTGGACAACGCCATCAAGTTTTCTCCGGACAACGGCCGAATCCAGGTCACCGTGATCAATGGACCAGACGGTGCAGGCCTGCGCGTCAGCGATAACGGGCCCGGTATCCCGTCAGCAGAACGCGAAGCGGTTTTCCGGCGTTTGTACCGCTCCGAATCCAGTCGTCACACCGCAGGAAACGGGCTTGGACTGAGCATGGTGGCGGCGGTCGCCCGCCTGCACGACATGACACTGCAAGCGCACGATGCCGAACCGGGTTGTCAGATTGATTTGATGGGAAGACGTCATTCGGCGTGAGGTGAGTTTTGCTTCAATCAAGATATAAATGTTTGAAATATAAGACTTGGAGTTTCGCGAATCTGTAGGAGATCACGCCCCGTCTTCGACGCCGCGCTGTCGCGTAGCAAACTGGGTCTCGATTCTGCCCGGAGGGCGTAGGAGCTGACTTGTCTGCGAAAAGGGCCGAAGGACCTTCCTGCGGTGGTGAATTCACCATTTTTGCCAGCGCTTCGGTCGAGCGCGACCCCGGACGGATCGCAGACAAGTCAGCTCCTACAGGGGGCCGAGTTTGCTACGCGACAGCGCGGCGTCGTAGACGGTACGAGAGTGATTTTTTCTCAAAAAAAACGGCTGCCCTCTCTTCGAGACCAGCCGTTTCTGGGTTGCGCTTACTCAGGCTTGCGATACGCCTCGACAATCGCCGAGAAGTCCTTGCCGCCTTCGCCGCGCAGGCTCATCGCCTGATACAGCTGTTGCGCCATGGCACCTAGAATCACCGGCTGATGGGCCACCCGTGCAGCTTCGGTCGCCAACCCCAGATCCTTGAGCATCAGCTCCGCACCAAAGCCACCGGTATACCCGCGCGAGGCCGGTGCGGTTTCAACGATGCCCGGCCATGGGTTGTAGACCTCGGAACTCCAGCAACGCCCGGTGGAGCTGTTGATGATGCTGGCCAGAACGCCAGTATCGATCCCTAACGTATTGCCCAGCGCCATGGCCTCGGCGACGCCGATCATGGAAATGCCCAGCAGCATGTTGTTGCAGATCTTGGCGATCTGCCCGGTGCCAATGTCGCCGCAGTGGACGATGTTCTTGCCCATCTGCGCCAATACCGGCTTCAGCACTTCGAAGTGTTCCGCGCTGGCGCCGACCATAAAGGTCAGGGTGCCGGCTTGCGCACCACCGGTGCCGCCAGAAACAGGTGCATCGCCCAGTACCACACCTTGCCTGGCCGCAACTGTCGCGATATCGCGGATGGTCTGCGGATCAATGGTGCTGCAATCCACCGCCGGTACGCCCCGCGCGATACCAGCCAGCACCCCGTCTTCATTCAGGTACACGCTGCGCACATGCGCGGCAGCCGGCAGCATGGTGATGACCAGCTCGCTGCCTTGGGCCGCGTCCTTGGGCGAAGCACTGATATGACCGCCCAATGCGGCGAGTTCGGCCAGCACGGTTTTATTGAGGTCAAACAGGTTCAACAGGTGACCGGCCTTGATCAGGTTGCGGGCCATGGGCGCACCCATGTTGCCGAGGCCGATAAATGCGATTTTCATTGTCGTTCTCCTATCAGGCGACTTAGCGCAGATTGATCGTGGTGTTCACGCCATCGTTCACGCTGTCGTCGTCGAACCAACGGCTGGTCACCGTTTTGGTCTGAGTATAGAACTGCACCACTTGTTTGCCGTACGGGCCCAGATCACCGAGTTTCGAACCACGCGAGCCGGTGAAGCTGAAGAACGGGACTGGCACCGGAATCGGGATGTTGATGCCCACCTGACCGACATCGATCTCGTTCTGGAACTTGCGCGCCGCCGCACCACTTTGGGTGAACAGGCCCGTGCCGTTGCCGTACGGGTTGGCGTTGACCATCGCAATTGCCTGATCAAGGGTGTCGACTTCCAGCACCACCAGCACTGGGCCGAAGATTTCGTGGGTGTAAATCTTCATGTCGGTGGTCACGCCAGAGAACAGGGTCGGACCGACGAAGTTGCCTTCTTCGAACCCAGGCACCGTGATCTCACGACCATCCAGCTCCAGCTTGGCGCCTTCGCGGATGCCGCTTTCGATCAGGCCCAGCACGCGCTCCTTGGCGCGCTTGGAAATCAGCGGACCGACATCAGTGCCCGCTTCGCTACCGGCGTTGACCTTGAGTTTCTGCGCCAGCGTCTTGAGATCCGGCAGCCATTGTTTTGCCGCACCCACCAAGACCACCACAGAGGTCGCCATGCAACGCTGACCGGCCGCACCAAAACCGGCACCGACCAGCGCATTGAGGGTCTGCTCGCGATTGGCATCCGGCAGCACCACTGCGTGGTTTTTTGCGCCCATCATCGATTGCACGCGTTTGCCGTGCTTGCCAGCCAGGTTGTAAACGTGGGTGCCGACTTCGGTCGAGCCGACGAAGGACACGGCCTTGATGTCTTTGTGGGTGCAGATGCCATCCACCACTTCTTTACCGCCATGCACCACGTTGAGCACGCCGGCTGGCACGCCTGCCTCAACCGCCAGTTCCACCAGCAGCATGGTCGACAGCGGGTCTTGCTCGGACGGTTTGAGGACGAAGGTGTTACCGCAGGCGATGGCCATCGGGAACATCCACAGCGGAATCATTGCCGGGAAGTTGAAAGGCGTGATCCCGGCGCAGACGCCGATAGGTTGACGCAGGGTGTGGGTATCGACGCCGCCCGCGACGTTTTCGGAGAATTCGCCCATCTGCAAGGTGCCAATGGAGCACGCGTGTTCGACCACTTCCAGACCGCGGAAGATGTCGCCTTCAGCATCGGCGATGGTCTTGCCTTGTTCGGCGCTAAGCACAACGGCGATACGCTTGGAGTGTTCACGGATCAACGCCTGGAGCTTGAGCATGATGCGCATCCGCGCACCGATGGGCGTGTGGCGCCAGGTCTTGAAGGCTGTCGCGGCGGCGGCAACGGCGGCATTCACTTCAGCCTCGGTGGCGAAAGGGACTTGGGCCAGTACTTCCTGAGTGGCCGGGTTGACGATGTCGCGCCATTCGTTGGTTTGCGAGTCGACCCATTCACCACCGATCAGCAGTTTGACGCGGTCCACGGCGGTGTTGCTCTTACTGATAGAAGGGTTCAGTGAAGCGTTCATTGAGGTTCTCCCTGGATACGAGCGGCCCGGTATGGGCGGCAAAAAAGTCAGATCAAGCGAATGCGGTCATGACGCGCGGTGCCGCGCCGGGTCGGGCTTCATCAGCGCGGTGCAGAACAGCGCCACCACGCCCATGCCGATCAGATAAACGATGACGTAATGAGGACTACCATCAGCGTAGGCCAACAATTTGGTGGCGATCATCGGTGCGAAGCCGCCACCCAGTACCCCTGCCAGTTGCACCGAGACCGAAATGCCGCTGTAGCGGATTTCCGCTGGAAACTGCCGGGCAAACAGCAGTGACTCCGGCGCATACAGAATCGGAAACACCACGCCGACCGCCAGCACCATGGCCCACCAGACCAACAGCGGCTCGCGGGTGCCGAGCATGGAGAAGAACGGATAGACGAAGGCGCAGAGCAGCAACAGCCCGGCAAAATACAGGCGGCGCTGCCCGACCTTGTCTGACAGGTGCCCGCACAACGGCATGGTGATCAGCGACAGAGCCGCGCCGGCGGTGATGGCGTTGAGCACATCGCCACGCGGGATCTGCAACTGGTTGGCGGCGTAAGCCAGAGCGAAGGTCACCGACATATAGAACCAGGCGTTTTCTGCGGTGCGCGCGCCGATGATGGTCAGGGTTTCGCGCGGGTGATTGCGCAACACCTGGAACAGCGGAACCTTGACCGCAATGTTCTGCTTTTTCAGTTTTTCGAAGTCCGGTGATTCCGGGACTTTCAGACGGATCAGCCAGCCGACGCCGAGCAACACGATGCTGGCGATAAACGGCAGGCGCCAGCCCCAGCTGAGCATGTCCGCTTCCGGCAGTTTGGCGACCAGCCCCATGGCCAGCGACGCCAGCACCAGGCCGGCACCGACACCGGTTTGCGGCAGGCTGCCGTAAAAACCTTTCTTGCCTTCGGGCGCATGTTCGACGGCCATCAACACCGCCCCGCCCCATTCACCGCCGACCGCCATGCCTTGCAGGAAGCGCATGAGCACCAGAATCAACGCGGCCCAATAGCCGATCTGATCGTAGGTAGGAATCAGGCCAATGACGATGGTCGGAATCCCCATCATCAGCAGCGTCAGCAACAGCATCGACTTGCGCCCGATACGGTCACCGAAGTGGCCGAAGATAATGCCGCCCAACGGCCGGCCGAGAAATCCCACAGCATAGGTAGCGAAGGCTGCCAATACACCGGTGATCGGGTCCAGAGCGGGGAAAAATATCTTGTTGAAGATGAGCGCAGCAGCAGTGCCGTAGAGGAAAAAGTCGTACCACTCGATGGTCGTGCCGGCCATGCTTGCCATACCGGCAAGCCGATAGGGTTTGGCTTTCTTCGCAGGGCTGGCAGCGGTTGCGCCAGCGTCCACAGTTGTAGCGTTCTTCATAAACTCCTCCGCTTATTATTTTTGTGCAGGGTGTTATGGCGTGTGACGTTTTGGAGTATAGATGTGCAAACTTCTAATAAGAACGCACATAAAAGCCGGATCAACATGCAAAAAAACATCACATCTTTGAACCTGCTCAATTGGGATGACCTGAAGTTTTTCCTTGAGGTCGCCCGCACCCGTAAAGCCAGCACCGCAGCCAAACGCCTGGCGGTGGACTACACGACGGTGTCCCGAAGGATCAATTCGCTGGAAGGCTCACTGGGCACGTTGCTGTTCGAGAAGTCGCGTAATAACGGCTTTATCCTGACGGCCGAAGGCCTGCGTTTACTGGGCTATGCCGAGTCGATCGAGAGCACCCTGCACCTGGCCTGCGAGCAGGTATCGGGGTCGGGCGTGGCGTTATCCGGCCATGTACGCATGGGCTGCACCGAGGGGTTTGGCACCTTCTTTATCACACCGCAACTGACTCGCTTCCTTGAGGCTTATCCGGCTATTTCGGTGGATATCCTGCCGCTGCCGCACTTCATCAGCCTGTCCAAGCGCGAGGCGGATATCGTCATCGCTCTGGAACGCCCCGAGCATGGGCCTTATGTCTGCTGCAAGCTGTGCGACTACAACCTGAGGTTATATGCGACGCAGGAATACCTCGACCGCCACCCGCCGATCCAGCACAGCGCGGACCTGGCTGATCATCAGTTCATCAGTTATGTCGACGACCTGGCCTTCAGCTCGGAGCTGCTTTATCTAAGCAATCTACTGCCCGGCGCCAGCGCGCATTTGCGCAGCACCAGCGTCATCGCCCAGTACGTGGCGGCGTTACAAGGTCGGTCACTGGCGATCCTGCCGTGTTTTCTGGCGGCACAGGACCCACGCTTGCTGCCGGTGCTGGAGAGCGAAGTGAACATCACCCGACAATTCTGGATGTACTGCCGAGAGGACCTGCGCAAGCTCAAGCGGATTACCTTGTTGTGGGATTACATCAGGGCCGTGACCGAACAGAATCAGGGGCTATTGCTCGGGAAGACTCAGGAAATGCTGTTTGCGGACCAGCCGGGTAAACACTAACCCTGTGTAGGAGCGGGCTTGCCCGCGATAAGGTCGGCACGACCTTCAGTCTTCTCAAGAACACGACCGCTTCGCGGCCGATCGCGGGCGAGCCCACTCCTACAGTTGATTGCGCCGCCCAAAAGATAGTTTAGAAATCTCTGAACTATCGATTTGAGGTTTCCTATTCTTAGATGCCATTGAGCCTGCCTAATATCGGCATAAGAGCGAGCACTCCCCGTGACTCGCCCGGGACCGGATACGCAGAGATCCGGCCCAAAGAAGATTGCCTTTTCAGCTACTGCCCATCGTTGCCGACTAGGCTTATGCCGTTGTCGTGCTATGCCATAGCCGAGGAATCTTTGAGGTCTTCGATGAAACTGGACATTTTTCGTACGCTCTGGGGCTATACCGCGAGCAAAACCCAAGCGCTGGAAGAACTGCTGGAGGCCGGATTCGACGGCATGGAAGCCCGCCTGCCGCTGGAAGCCAGCGAGCGCGCAGAGTTCGCCACCTTTTTGCGGGCCAATCAGCTCGGTTATATCAGCACCGTTTTCACCGCCTACGACGTCTTGCCTGAACAGGCCGCACCGGTCGCCGAACACCTGGTCGATCTGGATAAAAAGCTCGCCTGGGCCACCGAACTGTCGCCGCGTTTCGTCAATGTGCTGGCCGGCAATGACCGCTGGCAGTTGCCGCAACAAGTCGACTTCTTCGGTCAAGCGCTGGACCTGGCGCGCAAGCACGGCCAGGTGTGCAGCTTCGAAACCCATCGTTCGCGCTCGCTGTTCAACCCGTGGGTCACCCTCGAATTGATCCGCCAGCTGCCCGATCTACTGTTCACTAGTGACATCAGCCACTGGATCGTCACCTGCGAGCGCCTGCTCAACGACCCCGAAGATGACCTCGGCGCATTCATCGAACGCGTCCATCACATTCAGGCCCGGGTCGGCTACGACCAAGGCCCGCAAGTTCCGCACCCGGCCGCGCCGGAATACGCCAAAGAGCTGGCTTTCCATCAGCAGCACTGGGAAGCGATCTGGCGTTCGCAAAAAGCCCGCGGCTATCAGGTCAGCACCCTGACCCCGGAATTCGGCGCCGACGGCTACCTGCATCACCTGCCGTTCACCAATGTGCCCGTGGCCGATTTGTGGTCGCTGAATGTGTGGATGGGCCAGACCGAGCGTGAGCATTTCCAGCGTTTCACTCAATCGACCAGCCTTTGAAGGAGCGTTTTCGTCATGCCTGATCTCTCCCACACCACGGCGCCCTCGGTCGCTGCCAACTTCAACAGCATTCCGGTGGTGGACATTGCCGGTCTGTTCAGCGCCGACCTGGCCCAGCGTCAGGCAGTCGCCGAGCAGCTGGGTGCCGCCGCCCGCGAAGTCGGTTTTCTGTACATCAAGAACCACGGCATCGAGACACAACTGATCAAAGGCCTGTATCAGGCGGCCAAGGATTTTTTCGACCAATCCTTCGACACCAAGATGCAGCACTACATCGGTACCTCAAAGACCCACAAGGGTTTCGTGCCCGAGGGCGAAGAGGTCTATGCCAAGGGCAAGCCCGACCACAAGGAAGCCTTCGACATCGGTTTCGAAGTGCCCGCCGACGACCCGCTGGTGCTGGCCAACACGCCACTGCTGGGGCCCAACGAATGGCCGCTGCTGCCTGGTTTCAAAGAATCGGTACAAGCCTATTACGCAGCGATCTTTGCCCTCGGCCGCAAACTGTTCGGCGGTTTCGCCCTGGCATTGGGCCTGAAAGAGGACTATTTCGATGCGATGGTCACGCGCCCACCGTCCAAACTACGGCTGATCCACTACCC
Organism: Pseudomonas sp. ASL3; assembly: GCF_056680425.1. Lineage (NCBI taxonomy): Bacteria > Pseudomonadati > Pseudomonadota > Gammaproteobacteria > Pseudomonadales > Pseudomonadaceae > Pseudomonas > Pseudomonas sp. ASL3. Next base: position 4,785,668 of record NZ_CM155281.1, read on the forward strand.
TTTCGATAGCGCCGCGCAGGACGCGCCCGGCATTGGTGCGCACACCGATTACGAGTGCTTCACGATATTGCTGGCCAACAAACCGGGCCTGGAAGTCATGAACGACCAAGGCCAGTGGATTGACGCACCGCCAATCGAGGACGCTTTCGTGGTCAACATCGGTGACATGCTGGAGGTCATGACCGCTGGTGCGTTCGTTGCTACGGCCCATCGGGTCAGGACAGTGAGCGAAGAGCGTTATTCCTTCCCACTGTTCTACGCTTGCGACTTCCACACCCAGATCAAGCCACTGCCCAGCTTCGCCCAGGCCGGCAAGGACTACGAGGAAATCGCCATTGGTGAACACATGTTCGGCCAGGCCCTGCAAACCTATCAGTACCTGCGCAAACGAGTGGAAAACGGCGAGATCACGCTGCCGGAAAAAGCCCGCAAACCGTCGAGCTTCGGCCACCTGAAAAACCAGGTCGCGGAACAGCCGTAAAACAACCCTTTGCACGATTCAATTGATCAATACCGACATTTTCCTACCGTGGAGTCACCGACGATGCGCAACAAAAACAACACTGCTGTCCGCTTGACCGTACTTGCCGTTGCCGCACTCGGCGCAACCCTGGCCCAGGCCGCCACTACCGTGACGCCGGGGCAATTCAAAGTCGGTATGGAGATCACCTACCCACCGTTCGAGTCCTATGACAAAGACAAGAACGTGGTCGGCTCCGACCCTGAGCTGTCCAAACTGCTGGCCAAGCACATGGACCTCAAGACCGAGTTCGTCGACACCAAGTTTCCGAGCCTGATGCTCAGCCTCAATTCCGGTCACTACGACGCGATCATTTCCGGGATGTACATCACTCCCGAACGCCAGACCCAGGCTCAAACCATCGCCTACGCCAAAACCGGCGCAGCGATCATGGTGCTCAAGGACAGCCCGGCGAAACCGAAAGTACCGGAAGACCTTTGCGGCATGAAAATCGGTCTGGAAAAAGGCACGACCTGGGTGGCCCAGTTCAACAAGCTGTCCACTGATTACTGCGTAGCGAACAACAAGGGCCCGATCGCTGTGAGCGAGTTCCCGTCAGCGCCGGAAGTGACCCAGGCGCTGCTGTCCGGCAACGTTCAGGCCCAGGTTGAAATCGACGGTGCCGCTGGCATGATCGCCGCGCATACCAATGGCCGCGTGGTGGTCAGCACCGAGCACTCGATCTACCAGCAAACCCTGGGCATTTTCGTCAAGAAAGGCAACGACGCGCTGTACCAGGCCTTGCTCAAGGCCTTCGACGAGAGCAAAAAAAGCGGCGAATATGCGGCCCTCTTGAAGAAATACAACCTCGAAGAACCCGCCATCTGATTCCTCTCCCCGTTTGACCTGCCAGCCTCCCTGTGAGGCTGGCAGCCTGAGGTGTACATGCAATTCGACTGGTCCTACTTTTTCTCTCTATTCTCGGTGTCGGACTTCTGGGAGTCCTGTATCACGGTGATCGAGCTCAGCGCCCTGAGCTGGTTCATCGGCATGCTGCTGGGCTTTCTGCTGGCCTCGGCCAAGCTCTCGACAGCACGTTGGCTGAGCATTCCGGCGTCAATTTACATTTGGTTCTTTCGCAGCGTCCCGCTACTGGTGTTGGTGGTGTTCGTCTACAATCTGCCGCAGCTGTTTCCGGTCACCCGCGAGGTGTTATCCAACCCCTTCTATTCCGGCTTGTTCGCCTTGGTGGTGACCGAGGCGGCGTATATGGCGGAGATCCATCGCGGCGGCCTGATTTCGGTGGCCAAAGGGCAGAAAGAAGCCGGACGTGCTCTGGGCGTGGGCTGGGTCGGCATGGAACGGCTGATCGTCATCCCACAAGCCTTTCGGATTTCCCTGCCAACGCTGATCAACGAATACATCACCGTGGTCAAACTGACGTCACTGGTCTCGGTCATCTCGCTGACCGAGTTGCTGACCGTTGGTCAGCGTCTGTATGCGCAAAATTTCCTGGTGATGGAAACCCTGTCCGCGGTGGCGGTGTATTACGTGCTGATCGTCAGTGTGTTCGGCTGGCTGTTGCAACGCCTGGAACAGCACCTGGAACTGAACAACCGCAAACCACAGACCCTCGACGAACCCAGTCTGATGCGACTGCGCACGAGCCTGACGCCGCCCTTGAGCGAAGCCCGTCGTCAGATCAGTTCCGCCACCGTGCCAGCGCTGAAACTGCTGAACATCCACAAAAGCTATGGTCTGCATGAAGTGCTCAAGGGCATCGATCTGGAGGTGAACACCGGTCAGGTGATTTCCATTATCGGCCCGTCCGGCTCCGGCAAGACCTCGCTGATCCGCACCATCAACGGCCTGGAAACCATCGATCAGGGCGAAATCATTCTGTTTGGCGAACGCTTTATCCTCGCAGGCGACAAACCCAACAACCCACAGATCCGCCGTGGTGTGCAGCGTATCGGCATGGTCTTTCAGAGCTTCAACCTGTTCCCGCACCGCACCATTGTCGACAACGTCACCCTGGCGCCGCGCTATCACGGCAACGAGCGGCACCTGAGTGAGCACCGTGCCTATGCACTACTGGATAAGGTCGGCCTGCTGGCCCACGCCCACAAATACCCGCATCAACTGTCCGGCGGCCAGCAACAACGGGTCGCCATCGCACGCGCCTTGGCGATGGACCCGCAGATCATGCTGTTCGACGAACCCACCTCCGCCCTCGACCCGGAGCTGGTCGGCGACGTGCTGAATGTCATCCGCGACCTGGCCAATGAAGGCATGACCATGCTCATCGTCACCCATGAAATGGAATTCGCCATGTCGATCTCCGACCGGGTGATATTCATGGAGAACGGCAACATTCAGGTGGATGCCTCGCCGCGAGTAATACGCGCCCAGGACGCGGGTGACCGGGTCCGGCGGTTTATGGGGGTGGTTCAATAGTTGGATGAAGTGACGCCTAGCGTCAATCGCAGCTTTTGCGCCAGGCAGAGATCCGGTGGGAGATGCCGCCCCGTCTTCGACGCCGCGCTGTCGCGCAGCAAACTGGGGCCCTGTAGGAGCTGCCGAAGGCTGCGAAAAGGTCGGCACGACCTTCAGCGGTCTCAAGAAAGCGACCGGTTCCCGGTCGATCGCAGCCTTCGGCAGCTCCTACAGGGGATCAGCGTTAAGTTGAAAATTTATGCTTTATTTTTCAATGACTTATAGATTGTTTGATGAGAGTGAACTTGTTCACGAAAGCGGTGCATCAGGCACACCGCTACAACCCCAGCATCAAGCCGCTCAAACGCTTGACCTTGCGCCTTAGCGCCTCTTCAAAGACTCCCTGGCGCGGCTCGATCAGACTGAACCAATGCTTGGCGCGGGTGATGCCGGTGTAGACCAGTTCCTTGGTCAGTACCGGATTCAAGGCCTCGGGCAGGATCAACGCGGTGTGGGCAAATTCCGAGCCTTGGGATTTGTGCACGGTCATCGCGTACACGGTCTCGACATCGTTGAGCCGGCTGGGCAGCACAAAGCGCACGCCGCCGCTCCCGTCGTTGCGCGGGAACGCAACGCGCAACACCTGACGGTTCGCCTCCGAGCCGCTGCGTTCCGGTAAGCGCAGGGCGATGCCGATGTCGCCGTTCATCAACCCCAGCCCGTAGTCGTTGCGCGTCATCAGCACCGGGCGACCCTCATACCAGTGTTGATCGCTTTCGATCAGGCCCGCGTTGAACAGCGCATGAGTGATGCGCTGATTCAACCCTTCAACACCCCATGGCCCTTTCCGCACCGCGCACAGCAGTTGGAAGGCGTCGAACGCCGCCAACACTGACCGTGCCCAAACCGTCCAGCATTGATCTTCAAGCGCAGCACCTTCGGCGGGACGCTGATCGGCCAGCACGCCCAGGTAATGTCGGTAACCTTGCGGCCCTTCGGCGCCCTGCCCGTGCCCCTCCAGCAGCAAGCGCTCCAGCGAGCGGTCCTGCTCGCCCTTGAGCGACAACGCAAACAGATCCTTGTGGCGCTGGGCGGCGAGCAACGCCCGGGCGTCTTCGACCTGTTGTTGGTTGACCAGCCGAGCCAGTTGACCGATACCACTGCCCTGCACGAAACGCCGGGAGTGGCGCAGCATCACCACTTGCTGCGCCAACGGGAACTGCGTTGCATCGCCCTGTTGCAAGCCGCTTTTGTCCAGGTCCTCGCCGCTGACCGCTTGCAGCCAGGCTTGGGTTTGCGGGCTGTATCGGCCCGCCTCGGCATCGCGACACAAATCGCCCAGTACCGCGCCGGCTTCCACCGAGGCCAGTTGGTCTTTGTCGCCGAGCAAGATAAGACGCGCATGGGACGGCAACGCATCCAGCAGATTGGCCATCATTTCCAGATCGATCATTGACGCTTCATCGACCACCAACACGTCCAACGGCAGCGGATTACCGGCGTGGTGACGGAAGTGCCGGGTGCCTGGTCGGCTGCCCAGCAAACGATGCACAGTAGTGACGTCGCTGGGGATTTTTTGCCGAATGTCTTCGACCACTTCCAGGGACTGCACCTGGTGGCTGATGGATTCAGTCAGCCGCGCCGCCGCTTTACCGGTCGGCGCCGCCAGACGGATGCGCAACGGTTGGCCATTCTCTACGGCAGGCGCCTGCAACAATGCCAATAGCCGTACCACAGTGGTGGTTTTGCCGGTGCCGGGGCCGCCGGTGATGATGCTGAAGGCTCCGCGTGTCGCCAGTGCACACGCCAGTTTTTGCCAGTCGATCAACGCGTCGGGGGCCGGATCGGCCTTGCCGAATAACCCATCGAGTCGTTGCGCCAGATCCGCAGGAGCCGCTTCCTGTTGCGCCAGACGCTGACGCAACGCGGTATCGATGCGCCGTTCGTAGCTCCAGTAACGACGCAAATACAGACGCCGATCAGACAATACCAACGGCTTTTGCGCGGCCGCCTCGCTGTGATCATCGGCTTGCGCCACCAGCGCGCTACCGGCCAATGCCTGACACCAGGCGCCACCGTCCAGCGCCACCAGCAATTGCGATGGCAGCAGCATCGGCCCCGCCTGCACGTCACCTTCGGGTGGCAGCGACAGGGCGAAATCCGGTTCTTTCAGGGTTTCATACAGGTCCAGGCAGACATGCCCATGCCCCAGTTGGTGACTGGTCAACGCCGCTGCCAACAGCACCAGCGAATCCGCTTGCGGGTCCAGCTCACTGAGGAAGGCGACAAAAGCCCGATCCAGCGCACGCAACCAGCCGCGTTCGACCCAGCGCTCGAGCAACAGCAGCAGGTCGTCAACCCGGCTCAGAGGTGTCAGCTCAGACAGGCTTTGCGCGTCCAGCGGGGTGGGCAACAGTTCAGCGAATGAACGGCTCATGCGGGCTCTCCTGACAGCGCATTTTCCTGAGGCAATGACTTGCCTTGAAACAGTTGATCCAGACTTTCGATCAGCTCGCGAGGCGGGCGGGTGAACCAGGCACCCTGACTCGGCGCACGACTGCCACGCAGGAACAGGTACAAAGCGCCACCCATGTGCCGGTCGTAGTCGTAATCAGCCAGACGCACCTTGAGTTGGCGGTGCAGGGCCAGCAGGTACAGCACGTATTGCAGGTCGTAGCGGCTGTCCAGAATCGAGGCGATCATCGCTTGCTCGGTGTAAGCCTCATCCTCAGCGCCCAACCAGTTGGACTTGTAGTCGGCCACGTAATAACGCCCCTGATGCTCGAACGTCAGGTCGATAAAGCCCTTGAACATGCCATTGAGCGAGGTCGTTTCCGCAGCCGCTCGCGGCGCGCCATTGTGGGTGTAGCGCCGCACCAATGCGTCCATCTGCGCCACATCGACTTTGTGGCAGGCGAACCAGAACTCCATTTCAATCTGATACTGGCCCAGTTGCCCCAGCGACACGGGCTGATCATCGGCCGCCAGACGCAGCGGCACATTGAGCAGGTGCTGCATCCAGTCAGTCAGCGTCGGAATCCAGCCTTGCCAACCGCGTCGATTGCAACGGCTGCCGACAGCTTTTTCCAGCTTGACCGGGTCCGCTGCCGCGACGGCAAAACCTTCGCGCCCGGCCCACTCAAGCAGGCCGTGAAGGAAGGTGCCGGGGTTCGGACCACGCGGGAAGCGATGGATGTCGCCACCACTGACCAGTACTTCTCGCGGCGCATCGGGATCGAGTCGTTCGTCGTCGAACAGTTTTTGCGCTTGCGGACTGTCCGGGGATTCATCGCTACCAGCGGTGATGGTGTCGCCAATGCGCAAAGCGCTGTACGAGGCGATCCACCAATTCTCGGCAGCACGCCGTTTCGGCTGACGCGGCTTAAGCAAGGTCGCTTCATTACGTGGCGGACTGAACGTGTCGGCTGTAGGCTCGGGTAGCGCCAGGACGTTCAAGGCCGCGCAGTCTTTTGCCAGGTTCTGCAGCCATCCCGTCAGCCCGGTCGACTCAGTCAACACAGCGCCGCCGCCGAGCAAATAGCCCAGCGCCGAACGATGCAGCACAGAGCTGCCGCTATTGCCGCGTTTGAGGTCCGTCACCCCGAGCCAGCATGCGTGCTGCGCACGGGTCAGGGCCACGTACAGCAGGCGCAAATCTTCAGCCAAACGCTCGTCATCCGCTTGTTCGATCAATGCCTGCGTCGGCTTCAGACTGATCTGTGCGCCGCCGTCGGTATCGTGGAAGTGCAACGGCAAGCGACTGCCATCCACCGGCTTCGACGAGCAAATGAACGGCAGGAACACCAACGGATACTCCAAGCCCTTGGACTTGTGAATGGTCACGACCTTGACCAACTGTTCATCGCTTTCCAGGCGCAGGATTTGCTCTTCTCCCGCCTGCCCGGACAACGCCAGATGCTCGCCCAGATGGCGGATCAGGGCCTGCTCGCCATCCAGCTCGGCGGCGGCTTGTTGCATCAATTCGGACAGGTGCAGCAGGTTGGTCAATATACGTTCGCCGTCGTTTCGGCTGATCAACGCCTGAGGCAACCGGAAGTCGTGCAGCAAACGCCGCAGCATCGGCAACACGCCCTGAGTGCGCCAGATCACACGATAACTGCGGAACTGCATCACCCGCGCTTCCCAGGCGAGTTCGTCCTGATTCAGACGTTCAAGCTCGGCCAGAGACAGGTTCAAGGTGATGCACGCCAGCGCCCCACGCAAGGTGCGCTCGGAGTCAGGCTCGGCGCAGGCTTTGAGCCAGGCCAACAGGTCATGGGCCTCTTGGGCGGCGAACACTGAATCCTTGTCCGACAGATAAACGCTACGCACACCACGGGCCGACAGCTCGCCGCGAACGGCCTGCGCCTCGTTGCCGTCACGGACCAGAATCGCGATATCGGCGGGCAGCAAACCGCGCAGCTCTTTACCCGGTTGCGCGAACCCGGTAAGACCTTGCTGGCCCTCATTGAGCAGACGCACAATTTCGCTGGCGCAACTGGCGGCCAGCTGTTGTCGATAGGTCACCCCGGACACTGGCTGATCACTTTCCAGTTGCCAGACGTTCAGGGCCTGCTGTGCCTGGCCATCGATCTGAAAAACTTCCTTGCGGCCTTGGGATTTGACCGAGGCGAACGGCACCGGGTTGGTGTCGCCATCGCGGAACAGAAACGCACCGCGCCCTGTCGCGCTCTGCTCGGCACGGGCGAACACATGATTGACCGCTTCGACCATCGCGTGGCTGGAGCGAAAGTTGGTGCCCAGCGTGTGCCAGCGGCCAGTGGTGGCCTGTCGCGCACGCAAGTAAGTAAAAATATCGGCGCCACGGAACGCGTAGATCGCCTGTTTTGGGTCGCCGATCAGGAACAGCCCGGTCTCGTGGCTGTTCTCTTCGAGGCGATAGATACTCTCGAAAATCCGGTACTGCACCGGGTCGGTGTCCTGGAATTCATCAATCAGCGCCACCGGGAACTGTTCACGTATCAAGGTCGCCAGACGTTCGCCGCCAGCGCCGTGCAGCGCCGCGTCCAGCCTGAGCAGCATGTCGTCGAAACCCATTTCCGCACGCCGCCGCTTCTCCTCTTCAAAGCGCGCGCCGACCCATTGCGCGGCGTGTTCGATCACGGCGGCATCGGGCGTGGGCAACCCGTCGAGGGCGGTTTTGAGTTCGAGCATCGCATCAAGCGCCGGGTGCGACGGCGGATCGCCTTTCCAGGCTTCGGCCATGCCTTCGGGCGTCAGGCGCGTGAAGCCGGTGCCCAGATCAAGTTGCTCCTGATCGTCGTCGGCGGCCCAGGCCCTGAGTTTTTCAAACCAGGGTTTGAAGTAGCGTTCCTGCATCTTGCGGCCATCGACGGCTTTGGTTGTCACCGCATCGAGGCAGATGACCAACAACTCGGCAGCCCAGTCGGCCCACGGGGCTTTCAGGGTTTTAAGCGCTTCACGACGTTGTAGCAACGAAGCTGCGATCAGCTCGGCGGGCTCTTGGCTGGCGATGTTTCTGTCTGTGCCGAACAAGGCGCGGACCCGTGGCAACAACGCCGCCGGACTGCCCCAGTTGGCGCGGACCCAACTCAGCGCATCTCCAGCCATCGGGTAGCAGAACCGTCGCCAGTAATCGCGCAGCACTTCACTGAGCAGTTCGCTGTGATCGGTTTCCAAGGTCTGGGTGAACAGACTGCCACTGTCGAAGGCGTGCTCGCGCAGCATGCGCTGACACCAACTGTGGATGGTCGACACTGCGGCTTCATCCATCCACTGCGCCGCGATATCCAGGCGACTGGCGCAGGCCGACCATTGCTCGGCGCTGAATTGATCGCGCAGTTCAGCGATCAGGTCATCCGGCGAGGCAATCTCGTTGCGGAAGAAGCGTGCGGCTTCCGCCAGCCGGGTGCGAATGCGGTCGCGCAGCTCTTTGGTCGCGGCATCAGTAAAGGTCACCACCAGAATCTGCGGCGGCAGCAATTCACGGCCGAAACCAGACTCGCCGCCATGGCCGAGGATCAGACGCAGGTATAACGCAGAAATAGTGAAGGTCTTACCGGTGCCGGCGCTGGCCTCGATCAATTGGCTACCGTGCAGGGGGAAGCGCAGGGCCAGGGATGCTTTTTGCTCTTGAGCCGTTTGTTCTTGAGTGGACGTCATGCGCTGGCCTCCTCGGTGGACAGGGATTGCCAGGAGGCTTCGTAGAGCGGTCGATACAGCGCGTCACACCAACCGACGAATTCTTCGCTGTCGATCAGTGCGGAAAAATCCGCGAACTGCCGAGCCAACGCCGTGCTTTCACGACGCTCGCCATCGCTGTTCACACCATCACCTTCATAGGCTTTGCAGGCGGCTGCTTCAGCTTTGATTTCGTCATTCTGACCGAGCCACGCGAACGCGGTTTTGACTGCGACCGGCAGGGGGCGCTGCATACCGGTCTGCCAGGCCATCAACAGATGATTCAGCGCCGTTGCCGCAGCGTCTTTCTCCAGCGGCCCCAACAACAAGGTTTCATCGCTGGCTACCAACGCCGTGCTCAGCGGCAAACCACAGGCACAGGCCACCAGATGAATTACCCACGGCCGCGTCAACCGGTGCCACTTGCGAGTTTTCTTCGAGCCGATGGAGTTTGGAATCGCTGTCACCGCCAACAAGCCACCGCTGCTATTTTTGTGCAGCCCGCTGAGCCAGCCGTCCAGGCTCACAGTGCCGTGAGCAAAACTGACGGGCAACGCACTGCTCAGCGACTCGGGCCACTGGCGCAGCAAGTCCTGGTAACGCTGGAGCAGATCAGGTAACGGCTCGATCAGTTCTTGTTGCAGGCTGGTGCCAAACCCCGCCATGGGCAGCAATCCACTGCCCTGCAGTCGTCGGGCCTGTGCCGACAAGGCGTCGTCGACCTGTTCGGGGCGAGCCAATGCGGCTTCGAGCAGGCTTTCGCTCAGGGTGTAGCGCTCAAGCGCATCGAGCACAAAGGGTTCTTCATCGGCGAGCGGCGCTTCAGCCACCTCGAAGAAAATCTTCAGGCGCTGGCTGAAGAAGTGGCGAACAGGATTACGTAAAAAGTCCTGCAATTGCGCGAGACTCAGCGGCTCTTCTTGCACATGCTCAGACAGTTTTTGTTCTTCGCCGATGGGGGCCTGCGACTCATGCAGCATCTGCCACTCACGGGCGAAGCTGAAGAAACCGCTGCCCTCGTGGAAGTAAAGGGCGCTGAATGGCTGCAACGGGTGCTCAAGGGTCAGCACATGCAGAAGCTGCTGACCGGGATCACGCTTTTTCGCGTCTTCAGGTTCAACTGCCCCGGCCAGTTTCCAACCGCTGGCGAGATGATCGCGAAGCTGGCCGATCAGCACCGACGCCGGGCGCTCGCTGTTGTCGCGGATGCTGCGTCCGACCCAACTGATGTAAAGCTGATCGCGGGCAGAGAGTACCGCCTCCAGCAACAAGTAACGGTCATCCTCGCGCCGCGAACGGTCGCCGGGGCGGTAGTCGCTGCCCATCAAATCGAAGTCCAGCGGCGGCTGTGCCCGTGGGTAATCGCCGTCGTTCATGCCCAGCAGGCAGACCAGCTTGAAGGGGATCGCGCGCATCGGCATCAGCGTGCAGAAATTCACCGAGCCGGCCAAAAAGCGTTGCGACAAGCGCCCTTGATCGAGGCCGGCCAACCAGGCTTCGCGGACGACCGTCAGCGGAAGTTCGTCCAGCAAGCTAACCGCTTCACAGGTTTCCAGCCAGGTTTCACGTAACTGTTCGAGTTGGCCGAGCAGGTAATCGTCATGCTCGCTGTCCGCCTTGAAGAACAGCTGCAACATGGCTTGCAGGCGCGTGCCCCACACCTGCGGCGTCGCCGGGAGCGATAGCTCGGTGTGGGCGACTTGTAAGGCATCGATCAGCGAAACCAGCGGGCCGATCAACGCGGCATCGAGCCCGCCAATCTCATCGTAGGGTTCGATGCCATCACAGGCAGCACCTGCCCCAACCGCATAGCCCAGTAGCATGCGGCGCAGACCGAAATGCCAGCTGTTCTGCTCCAGTTCATCCGGCAAACCGAGGCCCGCGCGCTGCTGGGCATTCAATCCCCAACGCACACCGGCGCCTTCGATCCAGCGATGCAGCGTGGCAAGGTCACGCTCTTCGACGCCAAACCGCGCGCGCAATGCAGGGACGTCCAGCAGGTCAAGGATTTCACTGACCGGGAAGCGGCTGTCCGGAATCTTCAGCAGATGCTCCACTGCAATCAACAACGGCTCACGGCCGCGCTGGCCCTGGTCCGCCAGCGTGAAGGGAATGAAGCGCCGATCATCGCGCTCGAGCTGGCCGAACACGGCACGGATGTGCGGTGCGTAGCTGTCGATGTCGGGGACCATGACGATCACATCACGCGGACGCAGAGTGGGATCAGCGCTGAAGCGGGCGAGCAACTGATCGTGCAGGATCTCCACTTCCCGCTGCGCGCTATGCGCCACATGAAAACGGATCGAACGATCCTTGCCAGGATCGACGGCTGGCCACAGTTCCCGGGTTTCGTTGAGTGGACGCAGTTCGAGGATGTCGTCCTGAAGCTGATTCAAAATCGTGTTGGGGTCGCTCTCGCTGAACAGATCAATGCGCCCATCCCTGAACGCTGCCCGATAGCTGTTGGGCTCGTCATAGCTGTCCAGCAGATTGATGTAATCGCGACCTTGTTTACCCCAGGCGGCGAGCAGCGGATGCGCGTGTTGGTGCAGCGCTTCGGGGTCCAGTACCACCGGCATCCCGGCTTTACGTGCCTGGCGTTTGTATTGGTGCCGTAGCAGGTCTTTATCGGCGACGATGTCTGCCCAATGGTGCCGGCACGGGTTATGAACGCAGAGCAGCACCTGGCTGAATTTCGCCAGCCCGGCCAATGCTTCGAGCGCTTGCGCAGGTAGCGAAGAGATACCAAAAACAATGACCCGCGAAGGCAGGCCCGCAGGTGCCTCAGTCAGGCTATTGATACGCTCGATAAAACGCTGGTGAACACCCGCGCGGCTTTGCGCCATGCCTTCTGCACCGACGTCCAGCAACAGCGCACGCCACAACTCTGCCTGCCAGCAATTGGCAGGGGTCAGGGCTTTGGCTTCACCTCTGCCGTTGCGCAGTTGATGGCGACCCGCAGCCCAGTCTTCAAGCCAATCGGCCCGGTATACCTGGTATTGGTCAAACAGGTCCGCGAGCCGTTCAGACAATTGATAACGCTTGCGCAGATCGGTATCGGCGGTGAGGAAGCGCTGCAAGGGCTCGAAATGCGGCTGGTCGATCAGTGAAGGAAGCAGTCGCATCAAACGCCAGGTCAGGGGGGCCTTGTCCAATAGCGAAGCGGCCGGGATTTCATCACGCCCCAGCACCACTCGATATAGCTGCCACATAAAACTGCCGGGGAGTTGCACGTCCACTGCGGCAGCGATTCCGCACCCACCCTGATCGTCATCCTGAGGATCTTCAGCCAAGGCCAGCTTCAACCATTGAGCGATGCCGTTGCTTTGCACCAAAGCAATTTCATTCTCCAGGGGCGCCAGCGGATAACGCCGCATCCAGGAAACGACTAGGCTGCGCAACTCGTCCAGTCGGTTGCCATGAACCACCATGAATCCAGCACTGAGCGTCGTTGTAACCGGCATAGCTGCTTCCTTGACTGATACCGTCAGTGAGTGTCGCGCGCAGACGGCTCATGAATTGAATGAAAAACTGATGGCCGAACCTTAAGGGCAAGTGGGCAGGATTGCCACCTACTCGAACTTTTTTCCGCGCAAAAACAAAACCCCTGTCTGCGTAAGCAGACAGGGGTTTCGGAATTTAATCTTGACGATGACCTACTCTCACATGGGGAAACCCCACACTACCATCGGCGATGCATCGTTTCACTGCTGAGTTCGGGATGGGATCAGGTGGTTCCAATGCTCTATGGTCGTCAAGAAATTCGGTAGCCAGTTCGTGGGCCCTTGCGGGTTCACGCGCCAGCGAATGGGGATGCGATAGATTTGTGGGTGTTGCCAATTTTCGACGTGTAGCGTCTTCACACACCGCAATCTGGCCCTTCTTTCGAAGCAAGCAGATTGCTTGGGTGTTATATGGTCAAGCCTCACGGGCAATTAGTATGGGTTAGCTCAACGCCTCACAGCGCTTACACACCCCACCTATCAACGTCGTAGTCTTCGACGGCCCTTCAGGGGACTCAAGGTCCCAGTGAGATCTCATCTTGAGGCTAGTTTCCCGCTTAGATGCTTTCAGCGGTTATCTATTCCGAACATAGCTACCCGGCAATGCCACTGGCGTGACAACCGGAACACCAGAGGTTCGTCCACTCCGGTCCTCTCGTACTAGGAGCAGCCCCTCTCAAATCTCAAACGTCCACGGCAGATAGGGACCGAACTGTCTCACGACGTTCTAAACCCAGCTCGCGTACCACTTTAAATGGCGAACAGCCATACCCTTGGGACCGGCTTCAGCCCCAGGATGTGATGAGCCGACATCGAGGTGCCAAACACCGCCGTCGATATGAACTCTTGGGCGGTATCAGCCTGTTATCCCCGGAGTACCTTTTATCCGTTGAGCGATGGCCCTTCCATACAGAACCACCGGATCACTAAGACCTACTTTCGTACCTGCTCGACGTGTCTGTCTCGCAGTCAAGCGCGCTTTTGCCTTTATACTCTACGACCGATTTCCGACCGGTCTGAGCGCACCTTCGTACTCCTCCGTTACTCTTTAGGAGGAGACCGCCCCAGTCAAACTACCCACCATACACTGTCCTCGATCCGGATAACGGACCTGAGTTAGAACCTCAAAGTTGCCAGGGTGGTATTTCAAGGTTGGCTCCACGCAGACTGGCGTCCACGCTTCACAGCCTCCCACCTATCCTACACAAGCAAATTCAAAGTCCAGTGCAAAGCTATAGTAAAGGTTCACGGGGTCTTTCCGTCTAGCCGCGGATACACTGCATCTTCACAGCGATTTCAATTTCACTGAGTCTCGGGTGGAGACAGCGCCGCCATCGTTACGCCATTCGTGCAGGTCGGAACTTACCCGACAAGGAATTTCGCTACCTTAGGACCGTTATAGTTACGGCCGCCGTTTACCGGGGCTTCGATCAAGAGCTTCGCGTTAGCTAACCCCATCAATTAACCTTCCGGCACCGGGCAGGCGTCACACCCTATACGTCCACTTTCGTGTTTGCAGAGTGCTGTGTTTTTAATAAACAGTCGCAGCGGCCTGGTATCTTCGACCGGCGTGGGCTTACGCAGTAAATGCTTCACCCTCACCGGCGCACCTTCTCCCGAAGTTACGGTGCCATTTTGCCTAGTTCCTTCACCCGAGTTCTCTCAAGCGCCTTGGTATTCTCTACCCAACCACCTGTGTCGGTTTGGGGTACGGTTCCTGGTTACCTGAAGCTTAGAAGCTTTTCTTGGAAGCATGGCATCAACCACTTCGT
>NZ_CM155281.1:4805000-5460000 GCF_056680425.1 Pseudomonas sp. ASL3
ACAAAACTCAAGGCTTTGACTTCCGGCGCCTCGATCAACGCATCCACTGCTGTCTTGTCACCATGAACGACGTTAAGCACGCCCTTTGGCAGCCCTGCTTCATGCAGCAATTGAGCGATCAGCAACGTTGAGCTTGGATCACGCTCGGACGGTTTGAGGATGAAGCAGTTACCGCAAGCGATCGCCAGCGGATACATCCACAGCGGAACCATGGCCGGGAAGTTGAACGGCGTGATACCCGCGACCACACCCAGAGGCTGGAAGTCTGACCAGGCATCGATGTTCGGCCCGACATTGCGGCTGTACTCACCCTTGAGAATTTCCGGGGCAGCACTGGCGTATTCGACATTCTCGATACCGCGTTTCAATTCGCCCGCAGCATCTTCCAGGGTTTTGCCATGTTCTTCGCTGATCAACTGTGCGATACGCGCTTCGTTCTGCTCCAGCAGTTGCTTGAAACGGAACATCACTTGGGCACGCTTGGCCGGAGGCGTGTTGCGCCAGGCCGGGAACGCGGCCTTGGCTGCATCGATTGCGTGCTGCATGGTTTCACGGCTGGCCAATGGGACTTTACGAATAGCCTGACCGGTCGATGGATTGAACACATCGGCAGTACGACCCGTGTCGGTCACGAACTCGCCGTTGATCAGGTGTTGAATGTTGCTCATGGCATGACTCCAAAAAATTGCGGACAAGCGCGATCCGGGCCGCGCCTGCTGTTTAGTCTGATAGCGATCAGTCGACCTGATTCAGCGCTTCGCCCACCGCGTCGAACAAGCGATCGAGATCCTGCGGCTTGCTGTTGAAGGTTGGCCCGAACTGCAGGGTGTCGCCGCCAAAGCGCACATAGAAACCCGCTTTCCAGAGTTTCATCCCGGCTTCGTAAGGACGCACGATGGCGTCGCCATCACGGGGAGCGATCTGGATTGCGCCGGCCAGGCCGTAGTTACGGATATCCACGACGTTTTTTGCGCCTTTGATGCCATGCAATGCGCTTTCGAAATGCGGCGAAACCTCGGCGGCTTGCTGAACCAGATTCTCCCGCTGCAACAAGTCCAGTGCAGCAAGACCGGCAGCACAGGCGACCGGGTGCGCCGAGTAGGTGTAGCCGTGTGGAAACTCGACGGCATACTCCGGCGTCGGCTGGTTCATGAACGTCTGATAAATCTCGCTGCTGGCAATCACTGCGCCCATCGGGATCGCGCCATTGGTGATTTGCTTGGCGATGCACATCAGGTCCGGCGTCACGCCGAAGCTGTCGGCACCGAACATCGAGCCGGTGCGACCAAAGCCGGTGATGACTTCGTCGAAAATCAGCAGGATGTTGTGTTGATCGCAAATCTCGCGCAGGCGTTTCAGATAACCCTGCGGTGGCACCAGTACGCCGCCCGAGCCAGCCAGGGGCTCGACAATCACCGCCGCGATATTGGAGGCGTCGTGCAACTCGATCAGCTTGAGCATTTCATCGGCCAGCGCGATACCACCCAGCTCAGGCACGCCGCGCGAATACGCATTGCTGGCCAACAAGGTGTGCGGCAGATGATCGGCATCCATCAGTTGGCCGAACATTTTGCGGTTGCCGTTGACCCCGCCCAGGCTGGTACCCGCAATGTTGACGCCGTGATAACCACGGGCACGGCCAATCATTTTGGTCTTGGTGGCCTGGCCCTTCAGGCGCCAGTAAGCGCGCACCATTTTCACTGCCGTGTCCGCGCATTCAGAACCAGAGTCGGTATAGAAGACGTGATTCAGATTGCCCGGCGTCAGCTCGGTGATTTTCTCGGCCAGCTGGAAGGACAAGGGATGACCGTACTGAAACGCCGGCGAGTAATCGAGAATGCCCAACTGCCGTGATACCGCTTCCTGAATTTCCTTGCGCGTATGCCCCGCGCCGCAGGTCCATAACCCAGACAAGGAGTCATAAATCTTGCGGCCCTTATCATCGGTCAGGTAGCTGCCCTGTGCCGCGACGATCAGCCGAGGATCACGCTGGAAGCTACGGTTTGCGGTATACGGCATCCAATGAGCATCGAGCTTCAGTTGGCTGGCCAGAGAACTTTCGGCGGAATCTGGAAGTGTCATGGATGCAAATACCTCGCGGGGCGATGGGGCAGCGTATTAAGCCGTTGTTGTTGCAGCTAAGTTGCCACGGCGATAAAGTCTGTAAAACCCGACATTTCTAATCTTCAGTTAGCCGATTACTAAACTATGAGCAGCCGTCGACCCGATCCATTGGCCCAAGTCAGCGATTTTGATATTCGTTTGTTGCGCATTTTTCGAAGCGTAGTCGAGTCCGGCGGCTTCTCGGCCGCCGAAAGCGCGCTGGGCATCGGCCGTTCGGCGATCAGTCAGCAGATGAGCGATCTTGAGCAGCGCCTGGGCTTGCGCCTGTGTCAGCGTGGACGCGCCGGTTTTTCCCTGACCGAAGAAGGCCGTGAGGTGTATCAGTCGGCCTTACAGCTGATCAGTGCGCTGGAAAGCTTTCGCACCGAGGTCAACGGTCTGCACCAGCACTTGCGCGGCGAACTGAATATCGGCCTCACCGACAACCTCGTCACCCTGCCCCACATGCACATTACTCATGCATTGGCCCAACTGAAGGAGCGCGGGCCGGACGTGCATATCCAGATCCGCATGATCGCGCCCAGTGAAGTGGAACAAGGGGTGCTCGACGGACGTTTGCACGTCGGCGTGGTGCCGCAAGCCAGCGCTTTGTCCGGGCTGGAATATCAGCCGTTGTACAGCGAACGCTCACTGCTTTATTGCGCCGTTGGCCATCCGCTCTTCTATATGGACGATGCCGCACTGGACGACGCGCGCCTGGACACTCAAGACGCCATCGCGCCGACCTTTCGATTGCCTGCCGATATCCAGGCGCATTACCAGGCGCTCAATTGCACGGCCAGCGCATCGGATCGCGAAGGCATGGCCTTTTTGATTCTTACCGGGCGCTATATCGGCTATCTGCCGGATCACTACGCCAGCCTGTGGGTTCAGCAAGGCCGACTGCGATCACTGAAACCGACGAAGCGCTTTTACGACCTGAGTCTGGCCTCGGTCACTCGCAAGGGGCGACGCCCTCATCTGGTGCTGGAAAGTTTTCTTGAAAGCCTGGCAGCAACACGCTGAGACAAGCCCTCGACCACTAATTTGCACCGCAAGCTCTTGTCTGATCGTCGCGGGTGCGTTATCTGTTCACAGGTTGCAGCCCATGACCCGTTCGGAACCGCCCATGACCGTTGAAGTTCCAGCGCACAGCCCCCAAGCCGTCGCTAAACCTGCCAGCCGCATTCGCCAGAAAAACCAAGAGGCGATCATCAAAGCCGCTGAAGACGAGTTCGCCCGTCACGGCTTCAAAGGCACCAGCATGAACACCATCGCGCAGAATGCCGGGCTGCCCAAAGCCAATCTGCATTACTACTTCACCAACAAACTCGGGCTGTACATCGCGGTGCTGAGCAACATCCTCGACCTGTGGGACAGCACCTTCAACGCGCTGAGCGTCGACGATGATCCTGCCCAGGCGCTGAGCCATTACATTCGCGCCAAGATGGAATTCTCCCGACGTCAGCCGCAAGCCTCGCGAATCTTCGCCATGGAAATCATCAGCGGTGGCGAATGCCTGAATGAGCATTTCAGTCAGGACTACCGCGCCTGGTTTCAAAGCCGGGCCGCGGTGTTTCAAACCTGGATCGACGCCGGGAAAATGGACCCGGTCGACCCGGTGCATTTGATCTTTCTGCTCTGGGGCAGCACCCAGCATTACGCCGACTTCGCCACCCAGATCTGTCGGGTCACCGGGCGTACGCGCTTGACCAAACAGGATATGGAAGCCGCCAGCGACAACCTGATCCGCATCATCCTCAAAGGCTGTGGACTGACGCCTCCGGTGGCTTGATCGGTCAGTCACCAGAAGCAGTGCCTCACGCCGTCGATAGCTGGAACCTACACATGCCTTTTACCCTTGTCGGCCCTTGCGAATACCGTGAAGAGATTCGCAAAAGCCGCTTTATTACCCTCGCCGCACCGATCACCAGCGCCGCCGACGCCCAGGCGTTCATCGAGCAGCACAGCGATCTGAATGCCACGCACAATTGCTGGGCGTGGAAACTGGCGGGTCAATATCGCAGCAGCGACGATGGCGAACCCGGCGGCACGGCAGGTCGACCGATTCTGGCGGCAATCGAAGCGCAGGACTGTGATCAGGTCGTGGTGTTGGTGATCCGCTGGTACGGCGGCATCCAATTGGGCACAGGCGGCCTCGCTCGCGCTTATGGGGGTGGCGCCAATAAATGTTTGCAACAGGCCGAGCGCTTGCCATTGATCCATCGGGTGCAACTGAGCTGTGCGTGCAGCTTCAGCGAACTGGCGTTGGTCAAAGTGCGCCTGGCCGAGCTGAACGGTCTGCTGCAGAACGAAACCTTCACCGCCAACGGCGTGGAACTGCAGATCTCGCTCGGGCCGGAGCACATCGACATTCTGCAGCGACAACTGGCGGATCTGAGTCGCGGGCGCATCCTCTTGCAGCGACTGTCGGACAACTGAATCAGCGCTCCGCCCCTCCGCGTCTAATTGCCCACATCTACTGTGCACCCGGCTGTGGATAACCTGAGCACATACCCCTGCAAGCCTTGCAGCGTATGGCGTTGCGACGACTGGTCGTTTTTTGCCCAATTCACCCCCTGCTGAAATAAAACCACCTTAAAACAGGGTGTTAGCCTCACTTATCGCAGTTGGATCCATCCCCGTCGCTGCTTATTCCCGTACTTTTGGCTTGCGCACAATAACTGTGGAACAACCTGTGGATAACCCGTGCAAGGCTGTCGCAGGCGTAGAGGGATCATGGGGTGCGCTCAGCTGTTCATTTTTTGCTCAATTACTGCGAATGGATGAACAGGTATTTCATCCAGGACGGGCGAGCCCGGCAAATCCCACTAAAGGTGCCCGCAGGCTAAAGTCTGGAGTACGCTCCGGGGTCAAGCACCTTCAGGACTTGGATAGCGCAACTGCTGCAGGACAAGCTGAGCCTTGAGTTGCAACAACGGCTGGGCCAGAGTTGTCCACTGAGTCCCTGAGGCAGCTATTTCCTCGGAATCACTTTCTTTGAAGCACTTTTTTTGAACAAGGAGTTCGATCCATGCCACATACCAAAACCGCGTTGATCATCGGTGCTTCCCGGGGCCTTGGCCTCGGCCTGGTGCAGCGCCTGTCCGAACAAGGCTGGCACGTGACCGCCACAGTGCGTGACCCGCACCAGGCCGGTGGCCCACAGACCATCCCTGAGGTGCAAATTGAGACACTGGATATCAATGACCTGCAATCCCTGGATGCCTTCACCGAGAAGGTGAAAGGACAGGTGTTCGATCTGTTGTTCATCAATGCCGGGGTCAGCGGGCCGAAGCACCAGAGCGCAGCGCAAGCCACCACCGAAGAGCTCGGTCAGTTATTCCTGACCAACGCCATTGCGCCTATTCGTCTGGCTGATCGGATGATCCAGCAGATTCGCCCGGACACCGGCATTCTGGCGTTCATGAGTTCGGTGCTGGGCAGCGTCGCGTGCCCCGAAGGCAACGACATGGCGTTGTACAAGGCCAGCAAGGCCGCGCTGAACTCCATGACCAACACCTTCGTCACAGAACTGGCCGAACCGAGGCCGACAGTGCTGTCCCTGCATCCGGGCTGGGTGAAAACCGACATGGGTGGCGAAGGCGCTGATATCGATGTGCAAACCAGCACTCAAGGTCTGGTGGAGCAGATCGATGCTTTTGCCGGCAAGGGTGGGCACCATTTCGTCAACTATCGGGGCGAGACCATTCCCTGGTAAGCCTCTTCGCCTGATAGACCGTCATCGCGGGCACGTTGCCCGCGATCGACCGCGCAGCGGTCGCAATGAGTCGCTTACAGCCCGAGCAACGATAGCATAATGAAGGTCGCGAACAGCACAAAGTGAGTCATGCCTTCGATGGCGTTGGTTTGGCCATCGTTGAGGTTGATCGCGCTGACCAGCAAGGTGATAAAAACCATCACCGTCTGTATCGGAGTCATCGCCATCTGGAACGGCTGACCGCTGTACAACGCCATTGCTTCCATGATCGGAACCGTCAGGATCACCGTCGACAACGACGCGCCCATCGCGATATTGACCACCGATTGCATGCGGTTGGCCAAGGCTGCGCGCAAGGCGGTCAGGATTTCCGGTGCAGCGGAAATCGCTGCCACCAGAATCGCCGTCATCACCGGCGGCGCGCCCGTGCCTTCCAGGCCCAGGTCGACGGTTTTAGACATCACCTCAGCCAGCGCACCAATCACCACCACGCCGAAAACCAGGGTGCCGATAGATCGCGTCAGGCTGATCGGCTGCTCTTCTTCAGCAGGTTTAATCTTGCGTTTCTTTTCCGGATAGCTGTAGCTGAAAAAGTAACTGTGCGGCCCGACCTGCATCCGTAGAAACAAGGTGTACAACACCACCATCGCGCCAATAGTGAACGCCGAATAAACCTTCCAGTCACCTTCGGGAATGAACTCGGGTACCACCATGGAAACGCCCATCGCAGTAAGGATCATTACGCTGTAAATGCGCGCCGAATCATCGTTGTAGGACTGCTCACCGTGCTTGAGCCCACCCATCAGCGCCGCCAGACCCAGGATACCGTTGATATCGAGCATCACCGCCGAATAGATGGTATCGCGCACCAGCGTTGGCGAAGGTTCGTTGCCCATCATGATTGCCAGGATCACCACTTCGACCAACACCGCCGACAACGTCAGGATCATCGTGCCATAGGGATCGCCAACCTTATGTGCCAATAGCTCGGCATGATGGGCCACGCGCATCGACGCGCTGACAATCGCCACCACCAGTGCAATCCCCCCCGCCAGCGCGACACCCTGACCGTGAGTCAGCAACCAGTGTTCGACGGGGAACGCGACAATCGCCGCGAGGAGCGCCAACAGCAGAAATTTTTCTTCTTTCAAATAAGTCAGCATTGGAAGCCTTGGGTCAAAAGTGTCTGACAGGGGACGGAACGTGTGGAATACAGACTGCTGTAGAATGCCAACATCTGCACCTGATGAGAAAAGCATATGTACGAATGGCTCAACGCACTGCCCAAGGCAGAACTGCACCTGCACCTGGAAGGCTCGCTGGAGCCCGAATTGCTCTTTGCGCTGGCCGATCGCAACAAGATCGCCCTGCCCTGGGCCGATGTCGAAACGCTGCGCAAGGCCTATGCCTTCAACAATTTGCAGGAGTTTCTCGATCTGTACTACCGCGGTGCCGATGTGCTGCGCACCGAGCAGGATTTTTACGACCTGACCTGGGCTTACCTGCAACGCTGCAAGGCGCAGAACGTCATTCATACCGAGCCCTTCTTCGATCCGCAGACCCACACTGATCGGGGCATCGCCTTTGAAGTGGTACTCAACGGCATCGCCAGTGCGCTCAAGGACGGCCAGGAAAAGCTCGGTATCAGCAGCGGCCTTATTCTCAGCTTCCTGCGCCATTTGAGCGAAGAAGAGGCCGAGAAAACCCTCGATCAGGCACTGCCATTTCGCGATGCTTTCATCGCCGTCGGTCTCGACAGCTCAGAGATGGGCCATCCACCGAGCAAGTTCCAGCGCGTGTTCGACCGCGCGCGCAACGAAGGCTTTTTGACTGTCGCCCATGCTGGCGAAGAAGGCCCGCCCGAGTACATCTGGCAGGCTCTGGACCTGTTGAAGATTCAGCGTATTGATCACGGTGTCCGCGCCATCGAAGATGAGCGGCTGATGCAGCGAATCATCGACGAACAGATCCCGCTGACGGTTTGCCCACTGTCCAACACCAAGCTCCGCGTCTTCGACGACATGGCTCAACACAACATTCTCGACATGCTCGAGCGTGGTGTGAAAGTCACCGTCAACTCTGACGATCCGGCGTATTTCGGTGGTTATGTGACCGAGAACTTCCACGCGCTGCATACCCATCTCGGTATGACCCAGGATCAGGCCAAGCGACTGGCGCAGAACAGCCTGGATGCGCGATTGGTCAAACCTTGATGGGACGTTGATCGTTCCCCCTTGAACGAGGGAACGACCCACTGTGCGGCGTCAGGCAGCCGAGGCTATTTTGCTGATCTCGCGCTGCCCGTTGGACGAGACCTGCAAGGCGGTGGACTCTTCCATGGTGCGCAGCCAGCCCAGCTGAATGAACAATTGCAGCAGGCCTGCACCTAATGCTCCACCCAGGTGTGGCTTGCGTTCACTCCAGTCTGGACAGGCGCACACAGTCTGGCGCTTTCGATGGGCCAGCGCCGGGACATAAATCCCGCGCTCGGCAAATTGAGCAACACCTTTACTGGTGACTTCGATGCGCTGCTCCTGCTGCTCGATCCAGCCCGCCTCCAACAATCGTTGATACAGCTCGGCCGCCAGCTCTCCGCCCAGATGGTCGTAACAGATCCGGGCACGACGCAGTGGCAAGGGAGGCGTGAGTGGGACGGGTTGTGACACACTTCGGCTGATGTGGTCGGTGCTGACCAGCGAAGCATTGGCCAACGCCTCGACCGCCGCACCCACTTCCGGCGCGGCCAGCCTGAAGAAACGCTTCCTGCCGCGCGCCTCCTGCTTCAATAGCCCCCCGGTAGCCAGTCGCGCCAGATGCGCACCTGCCGAAGAAGTCGAAAGGCCAGCCAGCAAGGCCAGCTCGTCTGCGGGGCGGGCGGTACCATCCATCAACGCCCAAATCATTGCACTGCGCTTGGGGTCAGCCAATAGCGTGGCTATCTGGCTAATGCAAGGTGCATATTCCATGTATTCACTCCCTGTTGAAACATTCGTCTATCGCACTGACATAGTGAACAGCAAATTGGATCCAGCCAAGACGCTAAGCCGCCAAAACCAGGGCTGTATTTCACCTCTACGCCCAGAACGCCCTCTCGCAGCCCTTACATGCTGCAACCATTTCTGCCTCAGACACGCTCACATCTGCATCGATAGCGCCTGCCTGATAGCGTCCTACACATCAGACGTGCTTGACGACTTATACGGACTCGGCCGCTGGCGCCAAGTATAAGCCCAGTGCCCTGTTACGAAATGGGATTAAAACCGGGACGCGGGAATCGCCGGCACGCTACAGCCAAAGTCAGGCATCACGTTAACAACGGAAAAATCCTTGTGATTTACTCGCCTGCCGTGAAAGCGGCTCTGGCCGGACACTTACCGTCAGTCGCACAAAATCCGAGCGCCTATAGCAAGGGAAATGCCTACGAAAAAAACACACAAAACAGGCAAGAAAATACGACCTCTAAATGGCTTTATTCGCGCCTGAAGCTGCTGGTAACCGTTTTTTTTGTAGAACTTTTGCGTGCGGGATGTCAGCCAATTCCTTCACATATGTAAGCCACCGCAACCTGAACCTGACGTCACTGGCTGACAGGCGTTCGCGGTGCTAACTCAGAACATCGCAACCTGAGCATCTCGCGCAATAAATTGACTGGTTTACTCAGTTGCGCACGGTGCGCACAGAGCAAGTTGAGCGGCGCCAACTCCCCCTGCAATTGCGGCATCAATAGTTTCAAGCGCCCGGCATGCACATCAGCCGCAACATCCAGCCAGGATTTATAGGCGACTCCGACACCCGCTACCGCCCACAGGCGTACAACGTCGGCATCGTCGCTAAAACGATCCCCGCGCACAGTCAGACTCATTTCACGCTTGCCGTCATGGAAGCGCCAATGGTCATGCACTCGATTGCCGAGCATGAACAGCAGGCAGTTGTGCTGCGCCAATTGCTCCACGTGCTGCGGCTCGCCATGGCTGGCCAGATAAGAAGGCGCAGCACACAATACGCGGCGGTTGTCCGGGGCGATGGGCAAGGCGATCAGGCTGGAGTCTTCCGGCTCGCCATAGCGCAGGGCTATATCTACCGGCTGGCGAAACAAATCGGCAATTCGGTCGCCCAGCAGCAGGCGTACGGTGAGCTGCGGATGTTGACGCTGAAATTCGTCGAGCCAGGGTAGTAATACATTACGACCAAAATCCGAGGGCGCCGACAGTTGCAGAACGCCACTGACTTGATCCTGGCTGCTGGCCAGCAAACGCTGGCCCTCCTCCAGACTGCTCAGGGCCGCGCGGGCATATTCGAGGAAACCTTCACCTTCGGCCGTCAAACGCAAACTGCGGGTCGAGCGTGCCAGCAACCGCGCGCCCAGTTGTTGCTCGATACGTTTGAGCGCAGCGCTGGCAACCGCCGCCGACATATCCATGACCCGCGCAGCAGCGGAAAGACTGCCCAGATCCGCGGCCTGGACAAATAATTGAAGGTCATTAAAGCGCAGCATCATTTACTCGGATTATCAAAAATAAATTGAAAGAGCCTGCCGTTTTAGCGGGTTTTATCTTTAAGAGAAATAGCCAATCATTCCTCCATCACATTGATTCAGGCTTATCTCTCAGGAGCACCCCGTGAAAGCTATCGCCTACTACCAGTCCCTACCCATCAGCGATCCCTTGTCATTGCAGGACATCGAACTGGCTGCGCCCGTTGCAGGCCCCCGTGATCTGCTGGTGGAAGTCAAAGCCATCTCCGTCAACCCGGTCGATACCAAAGTTCGCCAGAACGTTCAGCCGGAAGGCGGCGACGCCAAAGTGTTGGGTTGGGACGTGGCCGGCATCGTCAAAGCGGTCGGCAGCGAAGTCACGCTGTTTCAGCCGGGCGACAAGGTGTTTTACGCCGGCTCCATCGCCCGTGCCGGAGCCAACAGCGAACTGCACGTAGTCGATGAGCGGATCGTCGGGCACATGCCAAAATCCCTGAGCTTCGCCCATGCCGCAGCCTTGCCACTGACCGCGATCACGGCCTGGGAGCTGCTGTTCGAACGCCTGCAAATTGCCGAAGGCGCCGCTGACAAAGGGCAAAGCCTGATGATCGTCGGTGCCGCCGGCGGCGTGGGCTCGATGCTCACTCAACTGGCCCGTCAGTTGACCGGCCTGACCGTCATCGGCACGGCCTCACGACCTGAAACCGAAACGTGGGTCCGTGAACTGGGGGCGCATCAGGTGCTCGACCACAGCAAGCCGCTCAGCGAAGAACTGACCCGTGCTGGCCTGCCACATGTCACTCACGTCGCTAGCCTGACTCAGACTGATCAGCATCTGGATCAACTGGTCGAAGCACTGGCGCCACAAGGTCGTCTGGCATTGATCGATGACCCCAAATCCCTCGACATAAGCAAGCTCAAACGCAAGAGCCTGTCGCTGCATTGGGAGTTCATGTACACCCGGTCGTTGTTCGAAACCGACGACATGATCGAGCAGCACACACTGCTCAACCGCGTCGCAGCGCTGATCGATGCCGGCACTTTGAGAACCACCTTTGGTGAGCACTTCGGCACCATCAACGCCGCCAACCTGCGTCGCGCTCACGCGCTGCTGGAGAGCGGCAAGGCCAAAGGCAAGATCGTGCTCGAAGGCTTCTGATCGACCCCTGTTCAGCTCCTGTTTAAAAAAACAGCACCGTCAGTCAGGGCGCTTGATCTGAATCATTACGGGCGGTGACTCCAGGACTACAATTGCAATCTTTGCCAACCGGAGGAAGTCAGCAATGAAAGTCCTGGTACGTGAGTTAGCAAAATCTCAAGGGAGTGAGTGGCAGGTCCGTCTGGATCAGCATGTCGTGAACTTCCGCAGTGAGGCCGAGGCGCGCGCCTTCGTCAACACGCTTGAATCCCGGCTTCGGGCTCCACACCAACTCCCCGGCTATCGCCAGCAGGCCACTGGCTGAGCCAAGCCGCTCCTCCACCCCCAGCAGCTTCAGATATGGGCCGTTTGGGCCGCGAGTGCATCGCGCGTCCGTTGCAAACGGCGGGTCAGCAGTGCTGCGCCCACAGCGAAAACCCCGCACAAACTGATCACCATTGCCATCGGTATGGCGCTGCCATCGTGTAGAACACCCACCAGCGCCGCCGCGCCTGCAGCGACACTGAATTGCAGACATCCGAGTAAAGCCGACGCGCTGCCGGCCCTTGCCCATTGGCCGCTCATGGCACACGCCGAGGCGTTGGGAATGATGCAGCCCAGGCTGGCGATGCAGATGAACAGAGGGATCAACAACGGCCAGAGCGCCTGGGTGTGCAGCCCGGCAATCCCGAGTATGACCAAGGCCGCCGCCAGATAAACCCAGACCGCGCGCGACAACAGAAACGCCGGCCCGAATTTGCCTAACATCCGCGCATTGACCTGTGCTACCAGAATGAAACCCGCTGCGTTAGTCCCGAACAGCCAACCATAATGCTCCGGCGGTACGCCATACAGCTTGATGAAGACGAATGGCGAGCCGGCGATGTAGGCGAACATACCGGCGATGGCGATGCCGCCGGTCAAGGCATGGCCAAGAAAGACCGGATCAGCCAACAACCGCCGATATTGTCCCAACGCGCCGGCCAATGGATGGCGTGGATGGCCAGCCGGCATGCTTTCTGGCAGACCCAGTGCTACCGCCAGCGAGCACAAGGCGCTGAAGACGGTCAGCACCAGGAAGATCGACTGCCAGCCATACAGGTTGACCAACAAGCCGCCGAGCATCGGCGCAAGAATCGGCGCCAGCCCCATCACCAACATCAATTGCGAGAAGACTTTCGCCGACTCCACGGCATTGCACTTATCACTGACGATGGCCCGCGACAGCACCATCCCGGCGCAACCACCCAGCGCCTGAATGAAGCGCGCGGCAATCAGCCAGTCGAGATTGGGCGCAAAGGCACACGCCAGCGATGACAGGGTGAAGAGCCCGACGCCGACCAGCAGCGGGGTGCGTCGACCAAAGCGATCCGCGATCGGGCCGTACGCCAATTGACCGATGGACAAGCCCAGAAAATAAGACGCCAGGGTCAGCTGCACATGCTTTTCGTCAGTAGCGAAAGCCAAGGCCATCGCCGGAAAACCGGGCAGATAAAAATCGATGGCCAGCGGCCCAAAAGCGCTCAAAGCGCCAAGAATCAGGATTGTTCTCAGGTTCATCAGGCATCCAAAACTATAGTCAGCGCGACACGCTAGTCTAACCGTCCTGAATCCTCAGAGCGTCCTGATGGGGAAATTACTTCAAAGTTTTTCAGTGGGCTGGTGCAGACCACAGTGGATCTGCGCAACTCTTAAACCACTTGCACCGCATACCCTTCGGCGTTGATCAAGCTGGCAACGACCTCGGCCGCGAGTGTACTTTTCACCCGTACTTCACCACTGGCCAGATCGACCTGCACGTCAGCGACCGGATCACTGCTGTGCACCGCTTGAGTGATTGCACGGACGCAGTGGCCACACGACATACCCTGAACATTGAATCGCTGCATGTTGTTGCTCCTCGGTAAGGTTGTAGGCATGTTCAACCTTTCCATTGTGGCAAGGTCAAGCGTCTGTTTTTTCTGCCGGGCTGGTATTCGTCACACGGCTCGGCCAAGCTGCGTCATCAACGTATTAAAAGCAGGAGTATCAGCAATGCGCTGGTCAGCATTGAGTCTATTCAGCATTCTCGGCCTGTTGGTGTCAGCACCCTGGGCCCAGGCTGACTCGCAGGATTACAGCGTATTGATCATCTCTCGGGAGCGGCTGGAAGTGGCCACTTCATGCGAGATTGGTCTGTACATTCAGGATCAGTTGGTTGGGCGCCTGTTCCAGGAAGAGTCCACGTCCTTCAACCTGGCGCCAGGCAAGACCACTGTGCGTCTTCGCCTCCTGCCAGGCCAAGTGCCGGGGTGCCAGCCGGGGATGGATGTACCACGTGCGATGGCCATCGAACTGAGGGCCGGCGAAGTCCGCAAATACCAGATCGCCACCGGGCCCCACGGCATGTACTTGAAACAGATGGCACTGGAATATTGAACAAGCCACTGAACAAGGGAGCCAGATGAATATCGGTCAAGCTGCCAGACACAGTGGTCTGAGCGCCAAGATGATTCGCTATTACGAGTCCATCGGCCTGCTCAAGGCCGCGCACCGCAGTGATAGCGGCTATCGCCTGTATGGGCAGGATGATCTGCATACCCTGGCGTTCATCAAGCGTTCGCGGGATCTGGGCTTCTCGTTGGAAGAGGTCGCCAGGCTGCTGACCCTGTGGCAAGACCGCGGGCGTGCAAGCGCCGATGTGAAGGCCCTGGCGCGCGAACATATCAGCGTGTTGAATCAGAAGATCAGTGAACTGGCCAGTCTGCGCGACACCCTGCAGGAGTTGGTCGAACACTGCCACGGCGATCACCGCCCGGACTGCCCGATCCTCAAGGATCTGGCGTCGGGTGGGTGTTGCGACTGATGGCGCCAGGGCAAATACAATGTCCATGTAGGAGCTGCCGAAGGCTGCGATAGGCCGGGGTCGCGCTCGACCGGAACGACCTTCAAATACCGCCACCAATACGACCGTTTCGCAGCCTTTGGCAGCTCTTATCAAACAATGCATAACCAGCTGAAATAAAAGATTATTTTGTAGGAGCGCGCTTGCCCGCGATCGGCTGCGAAGCAGTCGCAAAATCAGCGAACTCGATTCTGGCAATAGAACTGTGCTCAGCATTTTCGGGACCGCTTCGCGGTCCATCGCGGGCAAGCGCGCTCCTACAATTGACCGAGTTTGCTGCGCGACAGCGCGGCGTCGAAGACGGGGCGACATCTCCTACAGTGACCGGTATTTTGTCTGCCCCAATAAAAATCCGGCCTGAGCCGGATTTTTTGTTTAGCGGATCACTGCTGCATCCAGGGCGGAGGCGGCTCTTCGGCTTTGCTCGGTGGCGCATCGTCAGCGGCGCGGGCCGCCTGACGGCGATCCTCGTCCAGACGGGCCGCTTCGATTTCCCGCAGAACCCCACCGACATCGGCCAGGTCTTCAGGCTCATCGAAATCGCCGGTCAGCAGGCTGGCCGGGTGCAAGGTGCCGGCTTCATAAAGCGCCCACATCTCTTTCGCGTACCGAGTATCCCTCAATTCCGGGGCAAAGCGCCCAAAATAGGAAGCCATGTTGCCGACGTCGCGCTCCAACATGCTGAACGCATGGTTGTTGCCCGCCGCGTCTACCGCTTGCGGCAGATCGATGATCACCGGTCCGTCCGGGGTCAACAGCACGTTGAACTCGGACAAGTCGCCGTGCACCAAACCGGTACACAGCATCAACACGATCTGACTGATCAGGAACGCGTGATGCTCGCGCGCCTGGTCCGCGTCCATTACCACATCGTTCAAACGTGGTGCCGCATCGCCGTACTCGTCGGCCACCAGCTCCATCAGCAGTACGCCTTCGAGGAAGTCATACGGCTTGGGCACGCGCACACCGGCGCTGGCCAGACGGAACAGCGCCGCCACTTCGGCATTCTGCCAGGCGTCTTCTGTCTCTTTGCGACCGAACTTCGAACCCTTGGCCATCGCTCGGGCCTGCCGGCTATTGCGAACCTTGCGACCCTCCTGATACTCCGCGGCCTGCCGGAAACTACGTTTATTCGCCTCCTTGTAAACCTTGGCACACCGCAGCTCTTCGCCACAGCGCACCACATAAACAGCTGCCTCTTTACCACTCATGAGTGGGCGCAGCACCTCGTCGACCAGACCGTCCTCGATCAGGGGTTCAATGCGTTTTGGAGTCTTCATCAGCTTTTATTGTGGGTCCTTCGTTGCCAAACACGCGATTGTTGCTCGTTATACGGCAATCCTCTCACAGCGAGTAGTGGATGCCGACCTTTGACCGTCACAGATTTACGAAAGGCTTCAATTATTTAGCAGCTTCCATGCCGGGCATGCGCACAGCCAACCACCATAAAACAAGGTCACTGTTTGAACAACTCTCCCGGCGTAAACCCGAACAATCCTTTGAAGGCGGCGATAAAAGCCGAGGTCGAGTCGTAACCACAAGACAGTGCAGTGTTGGTCACGCTGTCGCCCTCTTCCAGGGCACTGAGCGACGACAGCAGCCGCGCGCGCTGACGCCAGCCACGGAAACTCAAACCGGTTTCACGCTGGAACAGACGCATCAAGGTCTTTTCCGAAGTGCCCAGGCGCTCGGCCCAGTCATGCAGGGTGATCAACTGGCCGGGGCTTTCGATCAATTCGTTGCACAACCCAAGCAGTCGCGGATGACGCGGCAACGGCAGCGAGAACCCTACCTCTGGCAAATCCTCCAACTGATCGAGCAGCACCTGGACCAGCCTCGCCTCGCTGCTGTCACCCTGTGGATAACTCGAAGGCAGCAGGCAAAAACTCTTGATCAACTCACGGGCCAGCGGCGTGACCTCCAGAACCCGGCATCGCTCCGGCGCCCAGCTGCAGTCTTCTTTGCGCACATACAGGCTACGCATTTCGGCGCGCATCGAGGTGACCACATCATGCTCTAGCCCGGCCGGAATCCACACGCCCCATTGCGGCGGCGCGAAAAAACTACCCTCTGCGGTATGCACGCCCAGTACGCCACTGATCGCATAAGAAAACTGTACCCAGTCGTGACGATGAGGCGGCGTCCAGGAACCCGCGCTCAGACTTTCGGCGCGGGCATAAACCGGACGCGGCAGAGCATCCAGCACAGGAATCTGGCGTTCGGTACCTCGTTGTCCGTTAGTCGGCATCGATTGGCCTTATGTCGCAAGACGGCATCAGAGCGCCTACGTTAACCTGCGGTCATACTTTTTTACAAAACTCTTACTTATAACGCTTACCTACATAGAATCAGGCCCAACCTTTTATGCACGCACTCAAGCACCTCAAACGCGTTGTCACGGACTGGTTCCTCTGCGGAATGCTGATCGCCACCCTGCTGGCGTATTTTTTCCCCGGTTTCGGCAGCGCCGGTGGCGGGATGCACGCAGGGTGGGTGATCAATATCGGTGTGTTTCTGGTGTTCTTCCTGCACGGCGTCAACCTGTCCAGCGAGCAAATCAGTCACGGCCTGAAGAACTGGCGCCTGCACATCATGGTGCAGGGCTTCACCTTCGTGGCGTTCCCGCTGATCTGGCTGCTCTGCAACCAGCTGTTCGGCTCGCACATACCCGCTCTGTTGATGCTCGGTTTCCTATACCTGTGCGCCCTGCCCTCGACCATTTCTTCTTCAGTCGCACTGACCGGCAGCGCCAGCGGCAACGTTCCGGCAGCCATCCTCAATGCCAGCATGTCCAGTGTGTTCGGGATATTCATGACGCCGTGGCTGGTTAGCCTGGTGGTCGGCACGGGTGCCGGCGGTATCGATCTGGGTTCAACCTTGCTCGACCTGTGCGGGATGCTCCTGTTGCCACTGGTGTTGGGGCAACTGGTGCGACCGTTCCTCGGCAAGTTTTTCGCCCGGCACAAGCGCTACACCAACGTCGCCGATAAGGTGGTCATCCTGTTGCTGGTCTATGCCGCGTTCTGCAACTCGATGGTGTCCGGCATGTGGCAACAACAAGGCGACACGGTGATTCTCAGCGCCTTCATCGGCAGTGGGCTGTTGCTGGCGGCGATTCTGTTCATGACCACACGCACAGCGCGCGCCTTGCACTTCAATCACGCCGATGAAGTGGCAGCGGTATTTTGTGCGAGCAAAAAATCCCTGGCCGCAGGCGCACCGATGGCTGCGCTGATCTTCGGCACCAACCCCGGTCTGGGCCTGATTCTGCTGCCGATCATGATTTATCACCCGATGCAGTTGATCGTCTGTTCGGTGATGGCTGAGAGCTACGCCGCCCGCAACCGCCTGCAAAAAACCCAGGCCAGCGCGGCGCGGGTCGCCTGATCGTTATCTTTCGATAATCGCCGTCACCCCCTGCCCGCCCGCCGCGCAGATGGAGATCAGCCCGCGCCCTTGCCCCGCCACCTCCAGCAACTTGGCCAGATTGGCAACGATGCGGGCGCCGGTTGCGGCAAAGGGATGACCGGCCGCCAACGAGCTGCCTTTGACATTGAGCTTGCTGCGATCAATTGAACCCAACGCCCCGTCAAGGCCCAGGCGGGTTTTGCAGTAGTCAGCGTCCTCCCAGGCCTTGAGCGTACACAGCACTTGTGCAGCAAAGGCTTCGTGGATTTCGTAGTAGTCGAAATCCTGCAAGCTCAGGTTGTTGCGCGCCAGCAAGCGTGGAACCGCGTAAACAGGGGCCATCAGCAAACCTTCGGCACCGTTGACGAAATCCACTGCCGCCGCTTCGCCATCACGCAAATAAGCCAATACCGGCAAGCCGCGCTCTTTGGCCCATGCTTCGCTGGCCAACAGCAGCAACGAAGCGCCGTCGGTCAGGGGCGTGGAATTGCCTGCGGTCAGCGTGCCTTTCGCGCTGCGCTCGAATGCTGGCTTGAGACTGGAGAGTTTGGCCAGGGTCAGGTCCGGGCGCAGGTTCTGATCGCGGATCAAGCCCAGATAGGGCGTGAGCAGGTTGTCCTGCCAGCCTTCGGCATACGCGGCCGCCATCTTCAGATGGCTTTCCAACGCCAATTCGTCCTGTGCTTCGCGGGAAATGTTCCACGTCTGCGCCATCAGCTCGCAATGCTGCCCCATGGACAGGCCGGTGCGCGGCTCGCCGTTACGCGGCAATTCAGGTTTCAGGTTGTGCGGGCGCAGCTTTAAGAGGGCCTTGAGCTTCTCCGCACCGGTTTTGCTGCGATTGACCTGCAACAGAATGTGGCGTAAGTCTTCGTTAACCCCGATTGGCGCATCAGACGTGGTGTCCACGCCGCCTGCAATACCACATTCGATCTGCCCCAGAGCGATTTTGTTGGCCACCAGCAGCGCCGCTTCCAGCCCTGTGCCGCAGGCCTGTTGAACGTCGTAGGCTGGCGTCTGTGGTGACAACCGCGAGCCCAGCACGCACTCGCGGGTCAGGTTGAAGTCCCGAGAATGCTTGAGCACCGCACCCGCCACCACTTCGCCCATGCGCAAGCCATGCAGGCTGAACCGCTCGATCAGCCCTTCCAGCGCGGCGGTCAGCATCTCCTGATTGCTCGCCGTGGCGTAGGCGCCGTTGGAACGGGCGAAAGGGATGCGATTGCCGCCGACAATGGCGACCCGACGTGGCTGATTCATAAAAACTCCCTTGTTTGTTAAGCGAACTCTTTGTTGAGCGAAGCATGCAAACCGGTAGAGAACAGCGTAGGTCGGATTGCAACGAACGCCGCTAAGCTCTAGTGGTCAACTGCTTTGAACCCCTGCTCAAGGAGAGCGTTCCATGTCCTCAGATCGCTATATCGACTTCGCCAACTCAGATATCGGGCGGCGCCTGATTGGAGCCGTTGGCCTGCCGGCGCCGGTCCGTCTGGAACGCTGGCAAGCCGGGCGGCTGCGCCCCATCGAAGGCACGCTATTGATCAGTGCCGGGCCGCTGGCTGACCACGTGAGGATTTTTGCCGAGCGTCTTACCGATTCGCTGTACAGCTTTGGCAGCGATCAACCGGGCGCGACCGCCTGGGTCGCCGAGCAAGGGCCCAAGCTCAAGGCCGTGCTGTACGACGCCAGCACCCTTGTCCACACTGACCAACTCAAGCAATTGCGCGAATTTTTCCAGCCGATTTTGAGAAGCTTCGATCAAAGCGCCCATGTGTTGATCCTCGGTCGAGCGCCTGCCTCCCTGAGTGATCCGCTGGCCGCCAGCACCCAACAGGCCATAGAAGGCTTCAGCCGCTCCCTCGCCAAGGAAATGCGCAACGGCGGCACCGTGCAATTGCTGCACGTCGATGAGGGCGCGGAAGATCAACTGGAAGGCGCGCTACGGTTTTTCCTGTCGCCGAAGAGCGCCTACATCTCCGGGCAGGTCTTGCGCCTGAGCCCATGCGCGACCCATGTACAGGACTGGAGCCGCCCGCTGACCGGGCTCAGGGCGTTGATTACCGGTGCGGCGCGCGGGATTGGCGCCTCGATTGCCGAAACCCTGGCCCGCGACGGCGCCGAAGTGGTGCTACTGGACGTACCGCAGTCCAAGGCCGATCTCGAAGCGCTGGCTGCGCGTCTGGGTGGGCAAAGTCTGGCGCTGGATATCTGCGCGGCCGACGCTGCGGCCCAGTTGATCGAGGGCTTGGGCGCACACCACGGCAGCGGCATCGATATCGTCGTGCACAACGCCGGTATCACCCGCGATAAAACCCTGGCCAATATGACCGCCGAATTCTGGGACGCGGTGCTCGGCGTCAACCTCAACGCTCCGCAAGTGCTGACTAAAGCCCTGCTCGACAGCGGCACCCTGCGCGACAACGGGCGCGTGATTCTGCTGGCCTCCATCAGTGGTATCGCCGGCAATCGCGGGCAGGCCAACTACGCCGCCAGCAAAGCCGGATTGATCGGATTGGCCCAAGCCTGGGCACCGTTGTTGCATGAACGTGGCATCAGCATCAACGCCGTGGCGCCGGGCTTCATCGAAACCAAAATGACCGCCGAGATGCCCTTCGCCTTGCGTGAGGCCGGGCGACGCATGAGTTCACTGGGCCAGGGTGGTTTGCCACAAGACGTCGCAGAAGCCGTGGCCTGGCTGAGTCAGCCAGGTACGGGGGCAGTCAGCGGGCAGGTTCTGCGAGTGTGTGGGCAGAGCGTTATTGGCGCCTGACCTTTTGTTGCATGCCCTTTATTGCAAGAGCAGGGAGATGAGCAATGGCCTCACAGTGGAGCTATCTGAATACACCGCCCGCCTTACCGGGTTTGTTCATGCAGGCCGCGTTGCGGCGCAAGGTCACTGGCGCCGAACTGCCCAATCAAGGTTTGCGCTGTTGGGTGTCGGTCAACCCCAAGCGATTGGAAACCTATCGCAACGTTTGCGGGTTCACTAACAGCAGCCTGCTGCCGCCGACTTACCCCCATGTACTGGCGTTCGCCCTGCAAATGCAGTTGATGACAGCCAAGGATTTCCCTTTCCCGCTACTGGGTCTGATTCACCTCGGCAATCGCATCAGCACCTTGCGCCCGCTGGGTGGCGTGGGTCAGGTGCGAATAAGCGTTCATCTCGCGAACCTGCAACCTCACGCCAAAGGCGCGACCTTCAGCCTGATCACTCAAGTCGAAGACGTACTCGGTCCGCTGTGGGAAGAGGACAGCACCATGCTCTGTCGCGGCGTGCAGTTGCCTGGCGTGCCGACCGGCGATTTCGAGCCCGCGCCGTTGCTGCTCAGCGAAGTGGTGCGCTGGCAGGCGCCCGCCGATATCGGTCGGCAATACGCCAAAGTCTCTGGCGACTACAACCCGATTCACCTGAGTGCCGCCAGCGCCAAAATGTTCGGCTTCCCCCAGGCCATCGCCCATGGTCTGTGGCTCAAGGCGCGGACCCTTGCGGCCCTGGCTGATCACCTGCCAGCATCGAACATCGAGATCGACGTGCAATTCCAGAAACCGGTGCGCCTGCCCAGCGAGGTTGTGCTATCCGCCAGCCCCGCCGGCTCCAGTGGGCAGCTGCGGCTTACCGGCGCGAATGACATGGTGCATATGATCGGGAGTTGGCAACCGGTGACATAAGAACTTCCGGGCTATACACAGCCCCTACAAATTGAATTACGACGGGCTCTCGACACTTGCTTCCCGCCCTCATCCCCTTGAAGCTATGCGTCTTCAGGAGAGCCCCATGAACCTCGACGAACTTACCCAACGCCTGCACCAGATCCGCGACCAGAATGACTGGCGCCAATTCCACAGCCCGAAAAACCTGGCAATGGCCGCCAGCGTGGAGATGGCCGAGTTGGTGGAAATCTTCCAATGGCTCAGCGAAGAGCAGTCACGGCAACTGCCGGCGGAGCAGCTGGAACATGCGGGTCAGGAAGTGGGCGATATCGTCCTGTATCTGCTGCTGATGTGCAGCGAATTGGGGTTGGATATGGAACAGGTGGTGCGCAATAAACTGGCCGACAGCGAACGGCGGTTCAGCAAATGAGCGACCGTCATTTCGATCAGTTGGCGACCCGGTTCGCCGAAAAAATCTATGGTGGTGCCAAAGGTGCCATCCGCCTGGCCGTTTTGCAGGCCGACCTCAGCGAAATACTGCCTGACCGGCCCTTGCGCGTGCTGGATATCGGCGCAGGGTTGGGGCATATGTCGTTGTGGCTGGCCGAACGCGGTCATCTGGTGACGCTTGCCGAACCGGCCGAGCCGATGCTTGAAGGCGCACGCCAGCGCTTCGCCGAAGCCGGCCAAAGCGCGACCTTCATTCAGGCGCCCTGGCAGGAGCTGCTCGGCCAGCTCACCGAACCCTACGATCTGGTGCTGTGCCACGCCGTGCTGGAATGGCTGGCCGATCCCCATGCGATCCTGCCGGTGTTGCATCAGTTGACTAAGCAAGATGGCTGGCTGTCGCTGGCGTTTTATAACCGCGATGCATTGATCTATCGCAATCTGCTCAAAGGCCATTTCCGCAAGATGCGCAAGAATGACATGGCCGGTGAAAAGCAGAGCCTGACCCCACAACAACCGCTTGATCCGCGCGAATTGGCGGTGCAACTTGAAGGTCTGTGGCGAGTCGAAACCCAGAGTGGCGTAAGGGTTTTTCACGACTACATGCCGGTGGAGTTTCAAGCCAGGGTCGCACTCGCGGACTTGCTGGAAATGGAACTGGCCCATCGTCGCCACCCTGGTTTTGCTGGCGTGGGACGTTATCTGCACTGGATGTGCCGGCCACTTTGAGTCGCTCATCGCCAAGAGGCTAACTGCGGAGACCATCATGAAACGCCTCGCTTTAATGTTGCTCTGTCTGGGCGTCAGCGCCTGTCAGAGCCCCAACCCTTACGTCGCCAGTTCCAACCCGTTGCCACCGGCACCGCCCCAAGCGAGCAGCGCCGTGGACCTGAGCGCCTACCCGGCGCCGACCCGCGATTACGGGCGCTATCGCAACTGGACCTGGGTCAACGGGCAACTCCCCGGCGGCTCGCCATGGGCTAACTCGGAGCAACTGGCCGAAGCGGTCAGCAACGGCCTGGATCAGCGTGGCTTGCGGCCGGCGATGAGCAATCAGCCGGCAGACTTGACCGTGAGTGCCGACACGCATCTGGAAACACGCCTGCGTCAGGTTCGCCAAGACGTCTACGATCCATACTATGGCGCTGTGCCCGTCGTACGCACGTATCAGGTGCAAGTGGTCGTGGTGCGCATCAGCCTGTTCGATAACCGAAGCGGTCAACCCGTATGGAGCGCAAGCGCTGAAACCGCAAGCGGCGGCGATGAGTCCGGCCGCGCCAAAGCCTTGCGCCAAGCCATAGCCCAAGCCCTGACCACCTATCCTCCTTCTTGACTCTTGACGGAGAACCTCATGTTCCGCCGCCTCGCTGTGCTGTCTTTCGCAGGCAAGCCTGCTCCCACAGAGAATGCGATCACCTGTACAGGCTGTGTGAAAACCTCCGCGACCGATTAACTGATTAAAAACTGACCTGAAAATCGCGTTCCTACGTGAAATTCAGGTCTGTCCAACAGCCGATCTATTTCAGAATTGACGTACGAACATGCAGTTCAGTTTTCTGTTGGGGTTTTCACACAGCCTGTGTAGGAGCAGGCTTGCCTGCGAATAGCCTGTTGACGGTAGATCCGCCAGCCGAGACCGCTTATTTCGGGCAAGGCCAACGCCAGGCACAGCACTCGCCAGCGCTGCGCCTTCAAATGAGCATCGACCGGACTTGTCCTCATCACAAAATTGGATCCATTTATCGAAAACGCCCGGCACGGTATGTACAGAGCAGGAAAGTGCGGCTACGTTTGTCCCATATACCTCAATTTGGCACATCGCTCAGTAATAGTTTGCAGGCATGGAGTAGCACGTGAACAGGCATTCGGCGGTGAAAATTCTTATCGTCGACGATCAACCACTTCAATAAAAACAGGTATTAAAAATGGCCGTCCCCTCCCCTGCACGCCAACAGCTTCTTCTGGTGGATGACGAAGAGGACGCCATTGAAGAGTTGGCCGAATTGCTCGAGGGCGAAGGCTTCAGTTGCTTCACTGCAACCTCAGTCAAAATCGCCCTTCAGCAACTGACCCGCCATCCGGATATCGCCTTGATCATCACCGACCTGTGCATGCCCGAAGAAAGTGGCGTGTCGCTGATCAAGCGTTTGCGCGAACACACCTCACGCCAGCACTTGCCGGTCATCGTCACTTCAGGCCAGGCCGACATGGAGGACGTCAGCGACCTCCTGCGCTTGCAGGTCCTGGACCTGTTCCGCAAACCCATCTACCACGTCCGCCTGCTGGAAACCCTCAACAACCTATTCCCCGAACCACGGATGGATAGGGTCGGGCAGTAGATCGCCTTCTCAGGTAAATGTCCCTGCTGATACAGCAGGTATACTGGCACTCCTTTTTTTCTATTGGAGATCGCCATGCCTGCCCCCGTCTGGTGGCTGTTGTGTTTGCCATTTGTGGCCGGCGCTTTTTTACCCTTGCAAGCCGGGATCAATGGCCAGTTGGCCAAGAATGTGTCCAGCGTGCTGGCGGCAGCGCTGGTGTCGTTTTTTGTGGGCACCGTGGCGTTGTTGATTCTGGTCCTGGTTCAGCGCGAAGTGCCGACGTTGAACGCCTTTAAAAGCCTGACCTGGTGGCATTGGAGCGGCGGGTTGCTGGGCGCATTTTTCATCACCACCGCCGCCTTCGCCGGCCCGCGCATTGGCGCAATGTTGTTCATGGCACTGGTGTTGGCCGGGCAATTGGGTATGGCGCTCGCCCTCGACCACTTTGGGTGGGTCGGCTTTCGCGAAGCCCCGATCAGCATCGGCAAAGTCGCCGGATTGGTGCTGATCCTGGGCGGGGTGTGGATGATTCGGCGGGGGTGAGGCTGCGTCTGACCCGCGATTCAATCCGCCACATCAAATTCAACCCGCGCCGTCTGCCCGCCTTCATCGAGAACGCTGAGTTGGTACCGGCCCAGTCGACTGAGAGTCGGGTTGAAACTGTCCTCATTAGCCGTGTCGGCCATGGGCACGCCATCGATAAACCACCAGCGCCGGCCACTGCCGCCCAGCGCCGAGAGTGTGAGCCGTAGCAGGTCCTTGCTGCCGGTCGGCAGACGCAGTTGATCACCTTCGCGCACACCGACTATCGACAACGGCGCAGCCAGGCTCGAGGCTTTAGGGGGGCAGTCGGGATCGCTCGGCGGCAGGCGCGCTTCGCGGCGTTCCAGACGCGGCAACCACGGCTCCAGTGGCGCAGGCCACGAGGCGATGTCCCGGGCCTGTGCATCGGGGCAATTGGCGGCGACGCGCAGGCCTTTGCCATTGACCCAGATTTTCTCCAGCAGCCCTAACCCGAGCGGTTGATCGGTGGCCTGCAAGGTCGGCGGCGTGGTGCTGTCCAGTGTCCAGGCAAAACGCTGACGTCGACAGTTCGGGTCGCTTTTATTCATGGGCTGGCCCAACGGCCAGCAGATCGCCGCGACCCCCACGTTCATCGGCACGGGTTGTACAGGAGCGACGATACCGCGCTGGCTGTCGCGGTTGATCAGCATGTCATGCACTTGCAGCATCAATGGTGCCGCCGACGCCAGTCCGAATTGCCCCGGTACCGGCGTGCCGTCCGGGCGACCGATCCAGATGCCGATCAGGAACCTCGGCCCGACGCCAATGGCCCAGGCATCGCGAAAGCCAAAACTGGTGCCAGTCTTCCAGGCCAGCACCGGGCGCTGGACCAGGTCGGCGTGCGGGTCGCGATCAGGCCGTGCCTGACCGCTGAGAATACGCCGCACGATCCACGCCGAACCGGGCGACAGCATCGGTCGCTCGCGCAGAGTGTCTTGCGGTTGCAGGCGCAGGTTGGCGCTTTTTCCGCCCCGAGCGAAAGCGCTGTAGCCGCTGACCAGATCCTCCAGACGACTGCCCGCGCCACCGAGAATCAACGCCAGATTCGGCTCGGCCAAGGGCGGCAGGGTCAGCGGCACACCGCCATTGCGCAACTCGGCGGCAAAGCGTTTCGGGCCGTACGCTTCGAGTAACTGCACAGCCGGCAGATTCAACGAAGTTGCCAATGCGCTACTGGCCGACACCGCGCCACTGAAGCCGGATGAAAAATTACCCGGCCGATAATCGCCGTAACGCCGCGGTACATCTTGCAGCAGTGATTCGGAATGAATCAGCCCGGCGTCCATCGCCATGCCATACAGAAACGGTTTAAGGGTCGAGCCGGGCGAACGCAGCGCGCTGACCATGTCGACATGGCCGAAGCGCCTGTCATCGCTGATGTCGACCGAGCCCAGATAAGCGCGCACGGCCATGCTCTGTTCCTCGACCACCAGAATCGCCGCCGACGTATGTTCCGGTAATCGCGCACGCCAACCGAGCAGCAAATCTTCAAGGCGGCGCTGCAAGGTGGCGTCGATGGTGGTACGAATCAGCGGCGGGCTGTCGGCACGGTTCAAGCGACGGGCGAGCAAAGGCGCGAGGCTCGGCTCCTGACGCGGTGCCAGCAGCAACGGTTCTTCCAGCGCTTCATTGACTGCCGATTGTGGCCAGACCTGAAACTCGGCCAGACGCTTGAGCACTTTGTCCCGCGCTGCCTGCGCGCGCTTCGGGTGACGGTCGGGACGTAAACGGCTCGGCGCCTGGGGCAGGACCGCGAGCAACGCAGCGTCGGCGTGGGTCAGTTGCAGCGGCGACTTGCCCAGGTACGCCCAACTGGCAGCGGCCACGCCCTGCAACGTGCCGCCGAAAGGTGCGCGGTTGAGGTACAGGGTGAGGATTTGGTCCTTGGACAGATGCCATTCCAACTGCGCCGTGCGCCACAACTGCCGCAGCTTGCCGGACAGGGTTCGCGGATGCGGATCGAGCAACCGCGCCACTTGCATCGACAAGGTGCTGCCTCCCGACACCACGCGGGCGCCACTGAGGTTCTGCCAAGTCGCCCGCACCAACGCCAGCGGGTTCACGCCAGGGTGTTGATAGAACCAGCGGTCTTCATAGGTCAGCAAAGCATCGAGGTAATACGGCGACACCTGATCGGTCGTCACCGGGTAGCGCCACACCCCATTGGCATCGGCAAATCGCCACAGCGGCGTGCCGTCTTCCGCCAGCACCACGCGAGCCAGATCATCCTTGGGCAGCGGCAACGGCCAGATACGGTCGGCCAGCCACAGTAAAGCGATCAGCAGCAACAGGCTGCCCATAGTCCTGCGCACAAATTTTCGCAGATTCAAGCCCAAGAGCCTTTATGATCCACGGAACTCGCCGAGCCGACCGATAGCCCAAGCGAACAGACTCCGTTCTTTATCAGCCTCATCAGGACACACACATGCAGGTAGAAAGCTTTTTCGAATGGCTCGGCCAGGTGGTGGGCGCCGTGATTCGTTTTGTTGTCGATAGCTTGGGTTGGTTGTTCAACATACTGACTCATGCCGGTGGCAACTTTGTCGAAGGCCTGTCCCGTACGCTGGGCATGAACCCCTCGCTGATCAGCATCCTGGCGCTGATCATCGGGCTGATGCTGCTGTACTCCGCCATCCGCGCCTTCATGCGTGCCTCGATCATCTCCGGCATCATCTGGCTGATCCTGGGCCTGTGGTTGTTGAGCTGGATTATTCACTGATAAAACGCCGACTACTTGTAGGAGCTGCCGAAGGCTGCGATAAGGCCGGAACGGCCTTCCGCGTGTTCAATCATGGCGCCCGCTTCGGTCGGACGCGACCCCGGGGCGATCGCAGCCTTCGGCAGCTCCTACAGTGATCCACGGTTACAGGTTTATTTCCCCTTCACCACCAACTGCGGTGGTGCGTCGCCCAAGGCCTGCCAGTTTGGCCGGTACATGGATTCGACCTGCGGCGGCGGCACACGATAAGTGCCCGGTGTCACCGCCCGCGCCAGGTACAGCAGGTGCGTGGCGGTGTAGCCGTCCAGATTCAGCGCAACCACATAGCGATCGTCGCGGAACTCCTGATGTTTGAGACCGGCGTTCTGCATCGACACGCGCCATTCCTTGACCTCGCTGCTGGCATCTTCCAGGCTGGCCGCGCTTTGTGCCAGGTTCTGGTTTTCCAGTTCCAGACCGGCCGGCAGCAAGTCCACCACCAACGCATCCGGCACCCGTTGTTTGGCTCTGACTTCGATGTGCACCAGCACCAACTCACCACTCTTTAGCGCATCGAGGTTCAGCGCCTGCCCCTTCATGCCCAGGTATTCGCGACGAATGCTCAGGTTTTCACCACCAGGTAGCGGCGGCTGCTGGGGATAACCGGAAATCGTCAGCTGTTGATACAGCGTCTGGTCACCCTTGTTCTGCACCGACAGCGGCGAGGCCAAGGTCGCGCCTTCGAGCTTGAGGCCCGGCTGATTGTTGCTCAGCTCGCGGGTTTGGTTACCGCTGCTCAATTGCGCGGTCCAGTTGGCTTCCGGCTTGCCGAGCAGACCGCGACCCGCCATGAACAGCGAGTTACGCTCCTGTGTCGACAACCACTGCGTCGCCGCCAGTTGATCGGAGAGATCAAACAGCCGCTCTTCGCGCTTGTCTGCCGCCAGGTTGTTCTCTTCGAGCAACGACAGAATCAGTGCCTGATCACGCAGCGGGCTGCCGTAGTCGGCGAGCCAGTCATTGGCTTTACGCGTGGCGGCGAGACCTGCCATCAGCGCCTGTTCGGCACGCGGCTTGTCGCCCATTTTTTCCAGTGCCACCGACAGCTGCACCAGCGGCAAACCGGAACGTGCATCGGTGCGGCGCTCGAACAGACTGCGCAAGGCACCCAGCGGCGCCTGTTGACTGCGTGCCAGCACCAGACCGGCGTAGGCCTGCACGGCGAAGCGGGTGTGCTCGGCATCCTCGCTGTAATTGACCTCGATCAGGTTGCGCTCTTGCAGGTAACGCAGCAGGCGCTCACTGGCCTTTTTCAAGGCTTCTGGCGGTATGGCAAAGCCTTGTTCGCGCGCCCGCAGCAAGAAGTCGGTGACGTACGCAGTCAGCCAATACTCCTCTTCGCCATCCGCGCCCCACAAACCGAAGCTGCCGTTGTAGCGCTGCATGCCCAGCAGACGCTCG
Source organism: Pseudomonas sp. ASL3 (assembly GCF_056680425.1). Lineage (NCBI taxonomy): Bacteria > Pseudomonadati > Pseudomonadota > Gammaproteobacteria > Pseudomonadales > Pseudomonadaceae > Pseudomonas > Pseudomonas sp. ASL3. The sequence goes on from NZ_CM155281.1 coordinate 4,833,871, forward strand.
ATACCCAACTCGATCTTGCGTTTGCGATCGGCCTCCGGCTCGCCTTCCAGCCCCAGACGTTTAAGGCTTGCGGCATCGGCATAGAGTGACGGGTACAGGCCGCTGGCGGTCTGCTCCAGACAGCCATAAGGGTAGGCTTTCAGTGCGCGGATCTGCTCGCCGAGGTTCAACGGCGGACGGCTCGACACCGACAGCAGCGCTTCGCGGCTCGCCGGTTCGAAGGCCTCCAGAGCGCCTTCGGGCAAGCTCCAGGCCTGATCCTTGAGAACCGCGCGATAGTGCTTGAGCAGAGCCGGCCAGGCCGGGCGCACGCCCAGGGTCCACTCGCGACTGAACGCCGGCAGGTTTTCCTCCGGCAGGTCCAGTCCTTGCACCAACACCTTGATTTTCCCCTGCCCAAAACTGCCTTCGGCACGTACCGGAATCTGCAACGTGGTGCGCTGACCCTGGGCCAATTGCACGGTCTGGCCGGCACTGGCATTGAGCAAGCTCAGTTGCCCTTCGGTGCTGAGTTGCACGTTGAGAGTTTGCGCTTTGCCGGACAGGTTCGACAGGTCCAGCGCCAGTTGGGTCTGATCGCCGCCGGCGAGGAAACGTGGGGCCGACAGCTCGGCAATCAGCGGCGCGGCGACCACGGTTTTCGCTTCGGCCATGCCGTAACGCTCACCGGTCCAGGCCTGCGCCATGACACGCAACTCACCGTTGAAGTCCGGGATATCGACACTGACTTCGCCTTCGCCCTGCTCGTTCAACTTCACCGGCGCGCTTTGCAGAGCGACGATGGTGATGCTGGTTTGCGGAGGTTTGCCGCCCTTGTTCAATCCCGCGTCACCACCGAATGCCAGGCTGGCCAGACGGCCCTGACCGGCCTCGATCAGTTGCCCATAGATGTCCAGTTGATCGGCGCCATAGGCTTTACGGCCGAACAGGCTGGAGAACGGATCCGGCGTCGGGTATTCAGTGATATTGAGAATGCCCACGTCCACCGCCGACACCAGCACCTTCACCTCAGTCGGCACACTGCCATCGGCGTTCTTGGCGTTCAGCTTGATCTTCAACGGTTGCTTGGGCCGCATTTTTTCCGGCGCGCTGATGCTCAGGGCCAGCTTGCGCTGCGAGCGATCCAGCGGCAGGTGCAGCACGCCAACCGCCCGTTTTGGCGTGACATTGGCTTTGCGTTCGCCCGGCCGGATCACCAGCGCACTGATGTACAGGTCATGGCGTGCCCATTCCGATTTTTTGTCCAACTGGATATCGAAGGTCTTGCCCTCTACTGGCACGTCGATTTCCTGCCACCACAACGGCCCATCGCTGGATTCGAGCAACAGGTAGCCCTTGCCCGCTGCTGGGGGTGTGACCGTGACTTTGACCGTGTCGCCGTCGGCGTAAGCCGGCTTGTCCAGCGCCAGTTTGACCTGATCCGGACGCACCGCGCCGCCTTCAGTGTTGTCCTGCCAGCGGTAACCGGCCCAGAAACGCAGGCTGCTGATCATGCCGGTTTTCGGGTCCTCGACTTCGACGCGATACGGACCCCACTCCACCGGGAAGCTGACTTTGGCGGTGTCGCCTTGTTTGATGCTCAGGGTTTCTTCGTCGAGGTTCAAAAACTTCTCGTTGTAGTGATAGCTCCAGCCATCGCTTTCCGAGTAGTTCCAGTAGTAGTCGCGACGCTCGCGCACCAGCCGCACCTTGAGGTTGTCGGCGGCCAGTTTGTGACCTTCGTTGTCCGCTACCAGCAACTCGAATTCAGCCGGGCCATCACCATTGGTCTGGTCGCCGTCGAACAGCGCACGCAGTCCCGGCAGACGCTCAGCCGGCCATACCGGTTGCTCCAGACGTCGAGTGATCGGACGCCCGCCGGACTCTTGCAGGCTGGCTTGCAGAATCAGTTTCAGAGGTGACTTGGCCTGCGCCCATTTGCTTTCCACCTCGAGGGTCAGCTCGCCATTGGCATCGAGGGTGCTTTCATCCACATCGAGATCCTGGCTCAGCTCTTCTTCGGTGATCGAACCGAACTGGTAACCGGGCAACGCAGGCACCGCATCACGCAAGGGTCTGACATACAGCTGGCCGGTCAGGCGATTGCCCGAGGCCGGGGCGCCGTACAGGTAGCGACCATTGATGCTGAACTCGGCGTTGTCCGCCGGGCTGATCGGTTTATCGCTGCCCTTGAGCTCCAGCGCCAGGCGCTCGGGCAGGAAGTCTTCGACCAGAAACTCATACACCTGTGGTTTGCCATCACCCAGGTCGAAGACCAGTTGCCAGCGCCCGGTCGGCGCTTCGGCAGCCAGTTGCAGCTGATATTGATAGAGCGCTGTAGCGTCGGCGTCCCAAACGAATTTGCGGCTGACCTGTGCGTCCGGGCGACGCACTTCGACGGTAATCGGTTGCGGCTTCACGTCCTTGCCATCGCTGTCGCGCAGCAGGCCGTTGAGCAACACGGTTTCGCCAGGGCGGTACAGATCACGCGGGCCGAAGACAAAGAATTGCAGGGGATGGGCCTTGGGCCCGGTGATGTCGAATTCGGCCAGGTCCAGCGCCGCGCTGTTCAGGCGCAGCATGCTGGTCTGTTCGCCTTGGTGCGCCAGCAGCACTTCGGCCTTGGCCGGCAACGGCAACTGGGCATGCCCGGCGTTATCGGTCTTGCCCTGGCCGACCACCCGGCCCTCGGCGTCGTACAGCTCAAGCTCGATACCGTTCAGGGCCTTGCCGCCTTCCAGCGCCTGGGTGAACACGTCCAGCCGGCTCTGATAGCGATGCACCGACAGGCCGATATCGCTCAGCGTGAACAGCGTGGCCGGCAGTGAATAGTTGTAAGTACCGGAAGCGCGCATCACTGCCAGATAGACCCCCGGCTGCTGCAGCTGCTTGAGGCCGGCAATCGGCAGTAACAGGGTTTCTCGGGTGTTGCGCGCAGGGTTCAGGTCGAAGCGGCCGCCATAGACCAGATCGGCCATGGGCAGCAGCGCTTTGGATTCATAACTTTGCAGGGCGCTGCTACGACCCCATTGGCTGAGAAACGCTGGCAAGGACTCGGGCTTGATACGAAAGAACTCGACATCGACCTTGTCGACATTCAACGCGATCACTGGCAGACCTTCGGCCAGTCGGGTCGGCAACAGACTGCCACGGCTGGCGAAGCCGACGGTGGCTTGCAGGTCGCTGGTTTCCAGGCGACTGATGTATTCCGCGGCCAACTTGCCCTGATTGACCGCCAACAGCCCGGCGTCCACGGTCAACACCAGTTTGCGCTTGGGCTCAAGATGCCGCAGGCGCAGCTCCATCAAGTTGTCGGAGAGTTCCCAGGCGCCGTCGACCTTGCCGGTTTTGCTGTCGACCAGATGCAGTTTTTCCGTGAATTTCTGCTCGGGGTCCAGCGGCACGGAGAAACTCACCGACAGCGTGCTGGCGCCATCGACCTGGATTTCCGAGACATCGACCACCGTCAATTCACGACCAGCGTAGCGCTTGCTCAGGGCCGGAAGATCCAGCGCGGGCTTGGGTTTGCTCGACTCAGCGACCGTTGCGGCTGGGGTTGGCGCTGGGGCCGGTGCGGCTTTGTCTGACGTGGACGAATCGCAGGCGCTCAACAGTGTCAGCACACAGGCCAAAAACAATCCTTTGTTAAGCATGGGTCACTCATCGGAAGCAGTAGTGAAGAGATGAACTATAGAGCACCCGCATAGATCGAGCTCACCTGTAGGAGGGCCCGCCCCGTCTTCGACGCTGCGCTGTCGCGCAGCAAACTGGGGCTCGATTCTGCCCGGAGGGCGTAGGAGCTGACTTGTCTGCGAAAAGGGCCGAAGGACCTTCCAGCGGTGGTGAATTCACCATTTTTGCCAGCGCTTCGCACTGGATCGCAGACAAGTCAGCTCCTACATTTGATCCGCGCAGGCCAGACAGATTGCTACACTGCGCCGCTTCCAAGGAGCCTTGATGTCTAGATTGCTGAGCGATTGGCGCGACCGCCTCACCCATCGTCGGGTCTGGGCGCTGGCGGCACCGATGATTCTCTCGAATATTTCCGTGCCGCTGGTGGCGTTGGTCGACAGCGCGGTCATCGGCCATCTGCCGCATGCCCATCAACTGGGCGCAGTGGCGGTGGGCGCCAGCCTGTACACCTTCCTCGCCTGGGCCATGGGCTTTCTGCGCATGGGCACCACCGGTTTCGCCGCGCAGGCCGCCGGGCGCAGCGACGGTGCTGCATTGCGGCAGATCCTGTTGCAAGGGTTGCTGCTGGCACTGGTACTCGGCGTCATCGCCCTGCCGTTCAGCCATCTGGCGCTGGACCTGATGCAGCCGTCGGCCGATCTCAAGCAACTGACCCTGGATTTTTTCCATACCCGGCTGTTTGGCCTGCCCGCCGCGCTAGCCAGTTATGCGCTGGTCGGCTGGTTTCTCGGCACGCAGAACGCCCGAGCGCCACTGGCGATTCTGTTGACCACCAATCTGGTGAACATCGCCCTCAACCTATGGTTCGTCATCGGTCTGAACTGGGGCGTGGTCGGTTCGGCGCGGGCCTCGGTGTTGGCCGAATGGATCGGCGCCCTGCTCGGCCTGGCATTGACTCACAAAGGCCTGCTCGCCTATCCCGGCCAAGTCGTCTGGGCGGCACTCGCGCGGTGGCAAAGCTGGCGACCGCTGCTGGCGGTCAATCGCGACATTTTCATCCGCAGCCTGGCGCTGCAATCGGTGTTTTTCCTGATCACGGTGCAAGGTGCGCGCCTGGGCGATGCCACGGTAGCGGCTAACGCCTTGCTGCTCAACGGCCTGCTGCTGACCGCCCACGCACTGGACGGGCTGGCCCATGCCGTGGAGGCGCTGTGCGGTCACGCCATCGGCGCCCATGATCGAGGCTCGTTGAGGCGTTCGCTGACGGTTGCCGCCGGTTGGTCATTGCTTGCGAGCGTGGCATTTGCGGTGCTGTTCATGTTCGCCGGGCATCTATTCATCGAGATGCAGACCAGCATTCCAGAGGTACGCGAAACCGCTTTTATCTATCTGCCCTATCTGGCGGCACTGCCAATGGTTGCGGTCTGGAGTTACTTGCTCGACGGCCTGTTCATCGGCGCTACCCGCGCACGGGAGATGCGCAATGCCATGCTGCTCAGCGTGGCACTGGTGGCACCTATCGCCTGGCTCGCCCAAGACCTCGGCAATCATGGGCTGTGGCTGACCTTCATGCTGTTCATGCTACTGCGCGGCGTGACGCTGGGCGTACTCGCCTGGCGCCTGGACCGCAGCGATGGCTGGGTTGCCGGGCGAGGTCATTGAGGCCGGGACTGGGCTGGCCGCGGCCGTAGAGCACGACCTTCCAGGGTTACGACTGTCCACGCTGCCAATAGTTACTCAGCTCGTCAAAGCGTGCCCGCTGATTGTCTCCGGACAGATTCGCCGGGAACGATGCCGAAGGAAATCTCGAGCGCAACTCCAGCCATTCATCGAGGATGGCACTGTCATTGAACCCATGGCGCAGGCCCTCCTGAAGATGGCGAAGGGTACTGCGGTAGTGACTGCAGGTAGCACGACTCCAACAGTACGCATGCCGCTCCATCAGGCACTGTTGCAACTTTTTCTCCTGCTTGAGACTGAGTTCGGGCTCGATAGCCAACGGGGTAACGTCAAGCTTCGGATTGACCACGAATTGTTTGCCCTGATAGTCGTCCACCTTGTCTGCCCAGGTGCCGCCGAACCAGGTGATCGAGTCGATCGGTCCCAACCAGCGACTCAGCTCCTGAGCGTCCATCGCGTCGAAAAAATAGCTCGCGGTCTGTACGTTGTAATAGGTGATCAGGCTTTTGTAGTGGTCGCTGAAACGAACGGTGAGCATGCGACGCAGATGGGCCAGCAGTTGCTCCTTGGGCCCCGAGCAGACGATAAACAGGCCAGGCCAATCCTTTGCTTCACCCGGAAACACATGGCAGAACGGGCTGCCAGGCATCATATACACCAGCAGTGGGCCCTGCTCGCGGATCAGGTGCAGGTCGGTGCCCGCCAGCAGTTCGGTCCAGGTGCTGCTATCACCAAAGCGTTTTTTGAACCGATTGGCCAGACCGGGCACGCTTGGCGTATCGAGCAATAGCCATACATTGTCTGGCATCGGGGGAAAGTGGATGTTTGAGTCCTTCATTGGGCTCCCCCTTCATCAAGGCGGGTCATCGCCCGGCACGCGCAGGGCACCTTTTGGCAGTGGGCAAGACTTCCACCCGAAGGCAATTGGCAGAGCAAGACCAACGGATGACTGGCCTGTAACAGCTCCAGCAGTTCATTGGCCCGCGCCTGCTGGTCGGTCTCGTCGACTTCGCTTGCGTCGCGGTGCGGGTCGACGGCCGATAGCGGTGCAGGGGCCGCGTTGAACGCGATCTGCTTACTGTACAGCTTCAAGCTGTCCGCCCCCAGATGGACCGAGCTATCGCCAACGCTGAACATCAGCTCACTGTCGTTTTCGAACGTCAGCGTGATCCCCCCAGACAGCTCGACCCTTTGCCCGGCGCTGACAAAGGTTCGCGGATCGAGGCATATCCGTAGAGCGTTTGCACCCGGTAACGGCCCCTCATCCGTAGCGGGCTCGAAGCCGGACTCAGCAGTGGCTGCGCTGGCGGCCAGTACGGCGTCCTGACGTTGCAGGCATGCGGTCACCACCGGTTGATCAGGGTCACCGTGCACAAAACTCACCACCACCTCCATGCCGACCCGCGGCAGGTCGCTGTCATCATCGTCCTCGCCAACCAGCGCAGAAGACACGGGCACCCAGCAACTGGCGTAGTGCGCGCCGTCACCCTGACGCCCCCAATCGAACTGCACGCTGATCCGGCCCAACGGATCGCAATACACCTGATCGAAGATGGGGCCGACCACCTGCGCGCGCTGCACGCCAAACATGCGCGGCCTTGGTTGCACGGGTGAAGGCCGAAAGCCGACCTCCCAAGGCGTCGCCTGGAAATGATTGCTGTACGGCAAACGGGGGCTGCCCCCAGCGGCCAACAGCTCATCGAACACCTGCGGTTGATGGCCGCGATGCTGAACCTCAGTCAGCAGCCAGAGATGATTCCAGTCTTTTTGTGGATGCCCGCTCAACGGCAACAACAGGCCGGAGCCCAGATATGGCGAGGTGCTTTCGCCCTCGGCCCGTTCCAGAACGCGACTGCTCTCTTGCTCGCCGCTGGCGGTGCTGACCGTAAATTGACTGACCCCATGCCGTTTGGGCTCTGCCTGAAAGAAACAGGTCGGCCCACGACGGAACCCACCCTGGCTATCACCGAACACCAGCACATGGCGCAGCTTCGAATGCTGGAAATGGTAGTGGATACCCTCCTCCTCACACAGACGCTGGATGAACTGCAAATCCGATTCGTGATGCTGCGCGCAGTACATCCGTTCAAGGTAAGTGCCACTCAGTTCGAAGCGGTGCGCATCGGCGCGAATGCCGTGTTCCTTGAGCACCCTGGCAATGATTTGCGGCACCGACAGGCATTGAAAGATGCGCTGGTTAAAGCGCTGGGCGAGGCAGGCAAGTCTTGGACCCAGACTCAAACGATAGTGGGCCAGGTTCGGCCCGTGACGGCTGTGACCTGCGCCATGGATCTGGCCGTTGATCCCGGTTTTGGTGCCGGCGAAGCTCAGCCACGCCGAACGGTACATCAGGCTTTGCAGATTCAGATCGGAGGATTCGCTGACCACTTCCAGCTCAAAGGCAAAAGGCCGGCTGATCGCCTCGGTGCCGGTAAACGACAGCACGTTGAGCGTGTGGGACAGGTTCGGGATATCCAGACGAAAAAAGGGCTCGCTGACTGGATCGAACATCGGCTGTTCCTCTACTTGGGGACGGCCGGGGATTCTCGCCGAGAGATCCTTCCGAGTAGAGGGCCAGAATGCAGAACAGGAAAGAGCCTACAAAAAAACACGACAACACCTACGGCTGTCGGCGGAGGTACGACGGTCACAATCCCCTGTAGGAGCTGCCGAAGGCTGCGATAAGGTCGGGACGACCTTCAAATGCCCAACCAATACGACCGGTACCGTCGGACGCGACCCCGGGGTGATCGCAGCCTTCGGCAGCTCCTACAGGGATTGTGATGACCTCTTAAGACGACAAATACGATGACCGTGTCAGGCCCAGACGCAGAGCATCGAGGTACTGGGTACGTTCGCGTGGGGTGATCTTGGCACTGGCAACCTTGTCGCGGTAATGGTTCATCAACTCTTCGGGCGACAAGTGCACGTAGCGCAGCATGTCCTCGATGGTGTCGTGAGTTTCGATACCGGCGTGGTACACGCTGCCGTTCGGGTTCTGGTAGATGTTCACCGAGTCGGTGTCACCAAACAGGTTGTGCATATCACCGAGAATTTCCTGATAGGCGCCTACCAGGAAAATCCCCAGCAAGTAGTCCTCGCCCTCATTCAGCGCATGGACCGGCAGGCTGGTCTCGATGCTCTGCTCGTCGACGTACTGCTTGATCTTGCCGTCGGAGTCGCAGGTAAGGTCTTGCAGCACCGCACGGCGCATCGGCTCTTCATCGAGACGGTGCAATGGCAGGATCGGCAATACCTGGCCGATGGCCCAGGTGTCCGGCAGGCTCTGGAACACCGAGAAGTTGCAGATGTACTTGTCGGCGAGCTTGTCATTGAGTTCGTCCAGCACCTGACGGTGGGAACGCTGACGCGCCTTCAACGAGTTGTGCAGGCGGCGGCAGACCGCGAAGTAGCTCTGCTCGGCCAGGGCTTTCTGCGACAGGGTGATCTTGCCCTCGGCGTACTGGGTGGCGATATCACTCATGTAGTGCGTGGCGCGCCAGTAGGTTTCGGTGACCATCTCGATATCGGTCGGGCCGAGCAGGTCCACCAGCCATTGCACGGTTTCCGGCAGGCTTTCCTTGTCGTCGATCTGCGGGACTTCGTCGTTGTGGCTTTCGACGTCAGTCACCTGCACCACCAGTATGGCGTGGTGCGCGGTCAGCGAACGGCCGCTTTCGGAGAAGATGTTCGGATGCGGAAGCTGCTGCTCGTCGCAGAACTCCTTGAGCATGCCCACCACGACACCGGCGTAATCGTCCATGTCGTAGTTGATCGAACTGGCATTGCGCGAGTGCGTACCGTCGTAGTCCACGCCCAGACCGCCGCCCACGTCGATGTGGTCGACCGGCAGGCCCAGGTTGCGCAGTTCGCCGTAGTAGCGGATCGCTTCCTTGAAGCCGTGTTGATAGTCGGCCAGGTTGGCAATCTGCGAACCCATGTGGAAGTGCAGAAGGCGCACACCCTGATCCAGACCGGCCGCGCGGAAGCGTTCGACCACAGACAACAACTGCGCCGCGGACAAACCGAACTTGGATTTCTCGCCGCCGGTGTCAGCCCATTTGCTCGACGCCAGCGAAGACAGGCGCACGCGCAAGCCAACCTGCGGCGCGACCTTGAGTTCAGCCGCTTCTTCGATCACCAGCGCTACTTCGGATTCTTTCTCGATCACGATGAAGACGTTGTGACCCAGCTTTTGCCCCATCAGCGCCAGACGGATGAACTCGCGGTCCTTGTAACCGTTGCAAACGATGGTCCCGCCTTTGGGCGCCAGGGCCAGCACGGCCATCAGTTCCGGCTTGGAGCCGGCTTCCAGACCGATGGACACATCCTGCGTGGCAATAATATTTTCCACCACCGCTTCTTGCTGGTTGACCTTGATCGGGTACAACGCGGTGTATTTGCTCTGGTAGCCCAGGCGCTCGATGTTGGCGTCGAACGCGCCAGTCAGCTGACGGACGCGGTCTTGCAGGATGTCGGGAAAACGCACCAACAACGGCAGGGAAAGACCACTTTTGCGCAGCAGGGCGACCTGTTCGTACAAATCGATGGGCGAACTGTCCGGACCGTTGGGGCGAACTTCAACGCGGCCAGCTTCGTTGATTGCAAAATAACCGGCCCCCCAATGACGAATCCCATAAACACTGCGGCTGTCCGCAACTGTCCATTGGCTGCCATCGTCTTTGCGTGTGCGTCGTACGGACATCGAAGTCCCCTATAAAGAAGTCAAATAGCGTCAGCCGCGATAGGGCTGGCGCAGTGTAAAGAGTGGAAATGACGATTTGGCGCTGTATCGACAGCGCCTGCCTGCGTGGGGCAATAGACCCGGATCAGAGAGCAGAGTTTAAAAGTTGGCGGTCAACCGCCGGACTTCTTCGCTTTGAACCCCAGCTTCACCAGCTCCGTCAACAGCAGTTCGACGTGATCGCCCTGTATCTCGATCACTCCGTCCTTGAGCGCACCGCCCGTTCCGCACCGTCGCTTGAGCGTAGTCGCCAGATCTTTGAGTGCGTCTTCGGCCAACGGCACACCGGTGACAGTGGTCACCGTTTTACCGCCACGACCTTTGCTTTCGCGGCGCACACGGGCGATGCCATCCCCATCGGGGATAACGGTTTGTTTGCAGATACAGGCATCCACGGGCTGACGACAGTCGGGACAATGCCGTCCTGCGTCGGTGGAAAATACCAGACCGCCCAGGGCGGCGAAGGATGCGGCTTTTTTGGCCACCGGCAATCCTCTTGTTTGAGGACAAAGATGGGTCGGCTGCGGCGCAGCGCAAAACCGACCGCGAAGCCCCACTCAGGCAGGGGCAGCGCTACTGGGCCAATCAAAGACCCAGCTTGAAAAAGGTCGCGCAGTGTAACGGCAAAAACTGCAGATGCTAAGCGTAAATATGCGTCATTTCCGTCAAGTTTTGCGTCTAGGGTCTGTTGACGCTTGGTGACGACCGCGACGGAGGCCCATTTGGCGCAGGGCAAGGCGCGAGGAACGCGGTTTGGTTGTTCCAAATAAGTTCCGAGCAACGCAGCCCTGCGCCAAATGGGCCCCGTCCCTGCGGGTTGCGCGCCAACGTGCGCGAGGCTGCGTTGCGGGATTTGCCAAGGGAACAACCATTCGCGGCATCCCACGCCTTGCCTCGCACACGTTGGCATCGCAACGCGGTTCGCCACCAAGCGTCAACAGACCCTAGGGCTCTGGCTGGCCCAAATAGCGCTTCAAAGCAGCCAGAGAGTCCGGGCAATAAGGCTTGTACAGGGTTTCGCTCAAGGCCTCGGCGACCGGGATAAACCGCGCTTCCAGCACTTCCTCGGGTTGCAGCCGCAATGGCCCGTCCCAAACGGCGCTAAACACCGCGCACCACAAACGATTGCCCGGTTGATCAAAGAAGAAATGTTCATGCCCGCTCAACGGCACGCCGCTCACGCCCAACTCCTCTTCCAGCTCTCGCGCTGCCGACTCGGCATACGTTTCGTCGGCCAGCACCATGCCGCCAGCTGCCACGTCCCAATAACCGGGATAAATAGCTTTGCTCAATGTGCGCCGATGCACGCACAAATCCCCGGCGGAATTGAACAACAAGATATAAGTGCCACGTCCAATCAGGCCACGTTCGCGTAGCCGGGCCCGCTCGATCGAGCCCAATTGCTGGTCCTGTTCATCGACCCAGGCAATCTGTTCGGCGTCGGAGGCAGCGCGGTGCGCGGCCTCCTGAGAGGAGAACGGCATCGATCACCCCTGCGAAAGCAGTTGACGCAGGTCGATCACCGCAGCGTTGGCCCGCGAAATGTAGTTGGCCATGACCAGCGAGTGGTTGGCCAGGATGCCGAAGCCGCTGCCGTTGAGGATCATCGGACTCCAGACCGGCGCCTGCGAGGCTTCCAGTTCACGAATGATCTGACGCACGCTGACGGTAGCGTTCTTCTTGGCCAATACATCGGCGAAGTCCACTTCGACGGCACGCAGCAAGTGCGACAACGCCCACGCCTGACCACGCGCTTCGTAGAACACGTCGTCAATCTGCAGCCATGGAGTTTCGACGATCTCTTCGTCAACCTTCGGCACCTGACCCGGCAGTACGGATTCGGTTTTCAGGCTGCTGTTGAGCTTGACCCGACCGACGCTGGCCGACAGACGTTGCGACAGCGAACCCAGACGGGTAGCGACGTCGCCCAGCCAGTTGTTGAGGTTGTCAGCGCGAGCATAAAACAGCGCGCCTTTCTGGTTCGGGTCGGACAGACGCGCCTGATAACGGCTCAGGGAGTTGATCCCTTCCCGGTACTCAGACTCGCTCGACGGCAAGACCCAGCTCTTATTGTCGAAGTTGAAACGCGGCTCGGCCTTTGCCAGATCGACGTCTTCGGCGGATTGCGACTGGGAGCGGGCAAAGTCCTTACGCAGGGCACGACTCAGGTCACGCACCTGGACCAGCACGCCATATTCCCAATGCGAAATATTGTCCAGCCACAACCCCGGCGGAAAGCGGTCGTTGGAGATATAGCCACCGCGTTTGTCGAGCAAGGTCCCGGCGACGGTCTTGAGGGTTTCGACCGTGGTGTAGCCGATCACCATCTGCTTGCCCTCGCGCTCGGCCGCCGCTTGCGCGTTCTGCTGAACCGGGAACAACGCGGGTTCATGGCTCCAGTACCAGCCGACCAGCAACGTGACCAGCAAATACACGCCCAGCAGAATGCCCAGTGCGCGGCTAAAGAAAACGCCACCCCAATAGCCTCGGGGCGCGGTTCCAACCTTGGGTTCATCGACGCGATCCCGTGCGCTGCCCGCGCGATTCTTCCAGTCCAACATGGCTATATCCTTTCAATCACGAAGTTCAATGGTTCGACCGCAACCTTACAGCAAGGTGCCTTGTGCAGGCACCCTACGATTGTCCCCGATCGACCGTGGGAGCAGGCTTGCCTGCGAAGAATCCAGCGCGGTGTGTCAGGCGTGCCGCGTCAAGCTATTCGCAGGCAAGCCTGCTCCCACAGACGCCATGTACCACCATGTCGGATCCAAAAACTCGCATTCCAACCCTTGCCACGCATCCGCATGCACCGAAAACTGTCCGATCGCAAAAAGCAGTTAATTGACTTACGGCACTCTGGAAGACGAGAAGAGGTGCTAGCATAGAGCCACCAGTCGACCTCCGTGCGTTCCCTTACTAGTAGTCAGGATATGACCGAGCCAGAAGACCCGAGTCGTGATCGTCTCAAGCATCACTTTGCCCAGCGGGTAATCCATCAGGCACGTCAAATTCTTGAGATCTGGCAACGCCTGCAACAAAGCGAATGGTCGGCTGCGGACATGGTTGAGCTCACCGAGGCCAACTTGCGCCTGTTGCGTTTTGCCGAGCGCTTCGAACAAGTCGAGCACGCACAACTGGCAAGCAGCATCAGCCTGTGCCTCGACGCGGTCGACGCCAACCGCGGGCGTCTGAGCAGCAGTTTGATCACCGAACTCAATCGACTGATGCAGCGCCTGTCACGCACTGGCCTGCGCCATGGTGATCGCCTGGAACAAACCTCGCTACCGCCCCTGCGCAAGCCGATCTATGTGATGTTGCAGGACCACGAGCGTGGCGACCGGCTCGCCAAGCAACTTGAATTCTTCGGTCTGAGCGCCCTGGCGCTGGACGGCGTTGCCGCGTTCAACGCCACCATGGCCGAGCGCCATCCGGCCGCTATCGTGATGGACGTCGACTTCAGCGGCCCGGGTCTGGGCCTGAAACTGGCAGCACAGGCCCAGGAAGGGCTGGAGCAAAAGCTGCCGCTGTTGTTCTTCAGCCATCACGAAACCGACACCCCGACCCGGCTGGCTGCGGTTCGCGCTGGCGGTCAAGAGTTTCTCACCGGCACCCTCGAAGCTTCGAGCCTGCTGGAAAAAATCGAAATCCTCACCTGCGTGGCGCAGTACGAGCCCTATAAAGTGCTGATCATCGATGACTCCCGCGCCCAGGCCACTCACACCGAACGCCTGCTCAACAGCGCTGGCATCGTTACCCGCACGTTGATCGATCCGATCCAGGCCATGGCCGAACTCGCGGAGTTTCAACCTGATCTGATCATTCTCGACATGTACATGCCGGGCTGCACCGGCACCGAACTGGCCAAAGTGATCCGCCATAACGACCGCTATGTCAGCGTGCCGATCATTTATCTATCGGCCGAAGACGATCTGGACAAGCAGCTCGACGCCATGAGCGAAGGCGGCGATGACTTCCTGACCAAGCCGATCAAGCCGCGCCACTTGATCACCACCGTGCGCAATCGAGCGGCGCGAGCGCGTAATCTCAAGGCGCGGATGGTTCGCGACAGCCTGACCGGCCTGTATAACCACACGCACATCCTGCAATTGCTTGAAGATTGCAGCTTCCGCGCCCGTCGCGAAGGCAAGCCGCTCAGCTTTGCCATGCTCGATATCGATCACTTCAAACGTGTCAACGACAGCCATGGCCACCCCATGGGCGACCGGGTGATCAAAAGCCTTGCGCTATTCCTCAAGCAACGCCTGCGCAAGACCGACTACATTGGCCGTTACGGCGGCGAAGAGTTTGCCATCGTGATGCCGGACACCGACCTGCACAACGCGCATCGGGTACTCGACGAAATCCGCCAGCGCTTCGCCGAAATCCATTACCCGGCGCAACCGATGGATTTGTCCTGCACGTTCAGCGCTGGCGTAGTGGAATTGTCCGACGGCGCAGACAGTCTGTTGCTGGCAACCCTGGCGGATGACGCGCTGTATCGCGCCAAAGATGCGGGACGCAATCAGGTGCACGCCGGCCGCCTAAGGCAAAATGCCACTTTTCTCGAAGAACTGGCCGACGCAGTCATAACGCTGTAACTAAAATGCAATAACTTCAGGCACTTACCCTTGTCGTCGGGTCGAGAGCACACATGCGTCTGAAGCTGCTTACCAATCTCAATACACTACTGCTGGTCACTGTTTGCCTCGCGTTGGGAGTAACGCTTTGGTGGTCGCAGCAGGCATTGGAACGCCCTTATCAACTCATGGAGCGCTACCTGAGTCTGTCTCAGGAATTTCAGAATCACGTTGCGCGCAATGTTGAAGACTATCTCGCCAGCGGTGATGCCCTGCGCCATAGCGACGCCACCCAGGCCATCGACAAGGTTCAACAGGAACTCGACACACTGCCGCCAGAAATGGCCGAGAGCCTGCGTCCCAGCCTCACCCAACTGCGCGAATTCAGCAGCAACGACCTGCTGGCCGCTGGCAAACTGGCCGGTGATCCACAAGGCTTGCTGTTACAGGCCGAACGCGAGCTGGGCGCAGCGCTCGAGCAGCTCACGCAATACGCCGCCAGTAGCGGCAACCCCGCCGCCGCCACTTATCAAGGTCCTCTGCTGACGGCTTCGCAACACTTGGCGCGTTTGAGCCTGGCCCGGGACAAACTGGTCAGCAGCGGCCGCAGCGAGTTGGCCGCCGACGTAGAACGCGAAGTTGCCGCCATCAACACCCAGGCGCAGGCATTGGATGCTTTGCCATTGCTTGGCGTGACCGCCAGCACCGAATCGAGCACCGATGACTTCTCCGCCATGATGGGCCTGGGCAATAGTGAGAAGGCGGTCGCCGAAGACAGCGGCGTGGGCTACAAGCGTGAACTGAAAAGCCTGCTCAATCGTTATCCGGCCGAGCTGAATCGCACCCGTGATCAAATTCAGCGCCGCGCCGAGCTCAGCACCAGTGCCCAACGCAAGATCCAGGCGATGCAAAAAGCCATCGCCCAACTGGAACCAGAGGTGCGCAGCCAACACGCGCGTATTCAGGGTGAAGTGCGGATGATACAGGGGCTGATGATCGGGCTGATCCTGTTGATCGCGCTGCTGATCGACACCCTGCAACGTCGCCTTGCCCGCGTCCTGACCAATCTTGCGCCAGCCTTGTCGAGCTGGGCCGAGGGGGATTTCGCCAAGGACATCCAGCTGGGAGCGACCAACCGCGAACTGCGCGATATCGAGGAGTCGTTGAATCGTCTGCGGGCTTACCTCGTGGACCTGGTGGGTACTATTCGCCTGAACGCCGAGCAGGTCGAGGGCAGCAGCCATGCATTGGCCGAACTGTGCACGGGCCTGCATGGCGGGGCGGAGCGTCAGGCCGGCGACACCGCGATGATTCGCGACTCTCTGGGCGAACTGGAAGCCACCATTCAACAGGTTGCCGGTGACGCCAGCCAGGCTGCCCAGGCCAGTCGCGATGCCGGTCGCGCCGTCGAACAAGGCCAGCGGGTCATCGGCCTGAGCCTGACCGGGCTGCATGCTTTGGTGGGTGAAGTGCAACACAACGCTCAAGCCATCGAACACCTGGCTGTGGAGTCGGCCACCATTGGCGGCGTCTTGACGGTGATCCGCTCCATCGCTGATCAGACCAATCTGCTGGCCCTCAACGCCGCCATCGAAGCCGCCCGCGCCGGGGAAATGGGCCGCGGGTTTGCGGTGGTCGCCGAAGAGGTGCGCTCCCTGGCCCAGCGTACTGCCGGGGCCACAGGCGAGATTCAGGTACTGATCGCCAGCTTGCAGAAAGCGGCACGCGAATCGGTGGAAGGCATGCGCGCCCAAGTCGAGCACGCCGAAGCCACGGCCAATCAGGCACAACTCGCAGATGGTGCGCTGGATGAAATCGTCGGCGCGATCCAGACCATCGCCAACACCGCAGAACGCATCGCCGACGTCACCGCACAGCAAAGCGGCGCCGTCAGCGAAATCCGTGACCACAGCGAAGGTATCCATCAACTGGGCGGCGACAACCTGCTGCGCATCGGCGAAGGCCGCAGCCAGAGCGAACAGTTGCAACAACTCGGCGGACAACTGAACACGGCGGTGCAGGCGTTCAGGGTTTGATCTGAGACCGCGTCGCCTTCTTCGCAGGAAGACACAGGCTTTTGTAGGAGCGCGCTTGCCCGCGATAGGCCGGGGTCGCGCTCGACACGAAGGACCTTCATGCTGCGGCGAGTCCAACATTTTTACGACTGCTACGCAGCCGATCGCGGGCAAGCGCGCTCCTACAGAAAATTGGCGTTCTTATGCTGTTACAAGTCCCGCCCCAGCACGACTGGGAACAGTCCGCTATCATGCGCAGACTTTCGACATGCGAGACCGCTATGCGCCGCCTGCTCTGCCTGATGTTGTTGGTCCTCGCCCTGCCCGCCGTTGGTGCGAGCCTGCTGGACAATCGCCCCAGCGCCACCTTGGGCGCCGCATCGCTGAACAACAGCGCCGATTTCCTGCCGGTTCATGAAGCCTTTCGTCTGAGCCTGATCGAAACCACGCCGCAATCGATCAAGCTGCGTTTTGTCCCCGCCGAAGGCTATTACCTGTATCGCCATCGCTTCCAGTTCCACACCGAGCCTGCCGACATCGGCCTCGGCACCGCGCAACTGCCGGACGGCGAGAAAAAGCACGACGAGTTCTTCGGCGACGTCGAGGTCTATCACGGCATTCTCGATGTCGATATACCCCGCAAGCCCGGTGATAACCGACCCTTCACCCTCACCGTCACCTACCAGGGCTGCGCCGACAAAGGCCTCTGCTATCCGCCCGAAACCGAGCGCCTGACCATCGGCGATGTGGCGGCCGCCAACTCCAGCTCGCCGTCCATCCCTACGACCCACGGCGTCTGGAGCTGGAAAGAACTGGCGCTTTTTTTCCTCGCCGGGATCGGCCTGACATTCACCCCCTGCGTGTTGCCGATGCTGCCGATCCTGTCCGGCGTTGTGCTTCGCGGGCAGATTGGTGGGCTGCGCGGCTTTAGTCTGTCGCTGGCCTATGTGTTGCCGATGGCGATCTGTTTTGCCGTGCTCGGCGCATTGATGGGCATGTTCGGCGCGAGTCTTAACCTACAGGCCCGCCTGCAATCGGCCTGGGTACTGGTGCCATTTTCGTTGTTCTTCGTGATTTTCGCCGCGGCGATGTTTGGCCTGTTCGAACTACGTCTGCCGCAGTTCATCAGCACCCGGCTGGATCGGGTCGCGGGTCGGACTGAAGGCGGATCGCTGTGGGGTGCTGCGGTCCTCGGCGTGGTCTCCAGCCTGCTGGTTTCGCCGTGCGTCTCCGCCCCCCTGGCGGGCGCACTGCTCTATATAAGTGCCAGCGGCGATGCCTTGGGCGGCGCCATGAAACTGTTTGCCCTGGGACTGGGTATGGGTGCGCCCTTGCTGTTGGTCGCCACGGGCGGGGCGGCATGGCTGCCCAAAAGTGGACCTTGGCTGGTGATGGTGAAAAACATCATCGGTGTCTTGCTGCTGGCCGTGGCCATCGGCTTGATCAGCCGGGTCATTCCGGGCGAGATCACCTTGCTGTTGCTGGGCTTGTTATGGGCCGGCGTGGCGCTGTTTCTTGGCGCGCTGGAGTTCACCCAAAAAACCACTACCCAGCGTCTGGCACAGTTGCTTGGCTTGTTTTTGCTGGTTTACGCCTTGGCCTGCTGGTATGGCGCCTTGAGCGGCCAGACCGATCCTTTCCGTCCTCTGGGCCGTGCGCAACCAACAGTGATGGCCAACGGCACAGCGGCACCCTCTGCCAGCCAATGGCAGACCATCAGCACCGCCGCCGAACTGGACCGCGTGCTGAGCGAAGCGAAGACCGCCGGTCAGCCGCTGCTGCTGGACTGGTACGCCGACTGGTGCATCAGTTGCAAAGTCATCGAACACGAAGTGCTGCCCGATCCCGGCGTCAACCGCCTGCTCACGGGCTATCGGCTGATCCGCTTCGACATGACCGAAAGCAACACAGAACAACGCGCCCTACTCGACCGCTACAAGCTGTTCGGCCCTCCTGCGCTGCTGTTCTTCGGCAAAAATGGTGCGGAGCTTGCAGATGTTCGGGTGATCGGCGAAATCAACACCGCAGACTTCGTGGCACGCATCACCAAGGCAAATGACCACATTTAATATATGAGTCATAAACTTCGCGCGAACATCGGTCATCGTGCTGGCTATTGCAGTTAACTGGACAGTCCGCTTGGGTTTGCGGCATAGTCGCTGCGCATCGATACCCGCTCACACAACAAGGAACAACAGATGGCGACCCTACTCGTTCTCCACGGACCCAATCTGAACCTGCTCGGCACACGCGAACCGGGCCTCTACGGCGCGGTGACCCTGGCGCAGATCAATGAGGATCTGGTAAAGCGGGCCCGTGACGGTGGCCACCACCTGCTGTACCTGCAAAGCAATGCCGAGTACGAACTGATCGACCGCATCCACGCCGCACGCGATGAAGGTGTGGACTTCATTTTGATCAATCCAGCAGCTTTTACGCACACAAGCGTCGCATTACGTGACGCGCTGCTGGCAGTGAGCATCCCATTCATCGAAGTGCATCTCTCTAACGTGCACAAACGCGAACCTTTCCGCCATCACTCCTACTTTTCAGATGTTGCTGTGGGAGTGATCTGCGGCCTTGGCGCCAGCGGTTACCGACTGGCCCTGGAGGCCGCCCTGGAACAGCTTGAACAACAAGCTAAACGCCCCTGACCGACCCTTGGGAGTTGATGATTCATGGATATCCGTAAAGTTAAGAAACTGATCGAACTGCTGGAAGAGTCCGGCATCGACGAACTCGAGATCCGTGAAGGTGAAGAGTCCGTTCGGATCAGCCGTCACAGCAAAACTCCTGCTCAGCAGTACTACGCACCTGCTCCAATGGCCGCCCCGGTTGCCGCCCCAGTCGCAGCAGCTCCAGCTCCAGCTCCAGCAGTCGCTGAAGCACCGGCCGCCCCGAAACTCAATGGCACCGTGGTCAAGTCGCCAATGGTCGGTACGTTCTACCGTACCCCGGCACCGACTTCGCCAGCCTTCGTTGAAGTTGGCCAGAGCGTGAAGAAAGGCGACACCATCTGCATCGTCGAAGCCATGAAAATGATGAACCACATCCAGGCTGAAACGAGCGGTGTGATCGAATCCATCCTGGTAGAAAACGGTCAGCCGGTTGAGTACGACCAGCCGCTGTTCACCATCGTTTGAACCGCGGAGAGCCTGCGATGTTGGAAAAAGTTCTGATCGCCAACCGCGGTGAAATTGCCCTGCGGATCGTGCGTGCCTGTAAGGAACTGGGGATCAAGACCGTCGCTGTACACTCCACGGCAGATCGCGAGTTGATGCACCTTGGCCTGGCAGACGAAACCGTCTGCATCGGTCCTGCGCCCGCCAACCTGTCGTACCTGAACATCCCGGCCATCATCTCGGCTGCCGAGCTGACAGGCGCCACAGCGATTCACCCCGGTTATGGCTTCCTCGCGGAAAACGCCGATTTCGCCGAACAGGTGGAAAAATCCGGTTTCGCCTTCATTGGCCCGAAAGCCGAAACTATCCGCCTGATGGGCGACAAGGTTTCTGCCAAGGACGCCATGAAACGTGCGGGCGTACCGACGGTTCCAGGCTCTGACGGCCCACTGCCCGAAGACGAAGAAACCGCGCTGCGCATCGGTCGTGAAGTCGGCTATCCCGTGATCATCAAAGCTGCTGGCGGCGGCGGCGGTCGTGGCATGCGCGAAGTGCACCGCGAAGAAGACCTGATCGAAGCGGCGAAGCAGACCCGTGCCGAAGCGGCAGCCTGGTTCAGCAACCCGATGGTCTATCTGGAAAAATTCCTGACCAATCCACGTCACGTGGAAGTTCAGGTGTTGTCCGATGGCCAGGGTCACGCGATCCACCTGGGCGACCGTGACTGCTCGCTGCAACGTCGGCACCAGAAGGTACTTGAAGAAGCACCGGCTCCAGGCATCGACGAAGCTGCGCGCAAGGAAGTCCTGGCTCGTTGCGTCAAGGCCTGCATCGACATCGGCTACCGTGGCGCTGGAACCTTCGAGTTCCTTTACGAGAACGGCCACTTCTACTTCATCGAGATGAACACTCGGGTTCAGGTAGAGCACCCCGTATCGGAAATGGTCACCGGGATCGACATCGTCAAGGAGATGCTCAGCATCGCTGCCGGCAACAAACTTTCGTTCACCCAGGATGACGTGGTCATTCGCGGGCATGCACTTGAGTGCCGGATCAATGCCGAAGATCCGAAAACCTTCATTCCGAGCCCAGGGCTGGTCAAGCATTTCCATGCGCCGGGCGGGAATGGCGTACGGGTCGACTCGCACCTCTACAGTGGCTACAAGGTGCCGCCGAACTACGACTCCTTGATCGGCAAACTGATCACTTGGGGTGCAACCCGTGATGAAGCCATGGCGCGCATGCGCAATGCACTGGACGAGATCGTCGTCGACGGGATCAAGACCAACATCCCGCTGCACCGCGACCTGACCCGCGATGAAGGCTTCTGCGAAGGCGGCGTCAACATCCACTACCTGGAACACAAACTGGCCAACGAATAAGCCATAGCGTGTTGCAGAACAACAAAGCCGCTTGTTAGCGGCTTTGTTGTTTCTGTTGTTTTTTGCCCTTCCCTCTCGCGCTCAAGTAAACTTGCGCGCTTCTCGCAGCTGCGCGCTGCACACCGTCATTTTTCAAAGGTGCCCGCCATGCCTTGGCTGCAAGTCCGTCTCGCCATCAGCCCAGAACAAGCCGAAACCTACGAAGACGCTCTTCTTGAAGTCGGCGCGGTCTCGGTAACGTTTATGGATGCCGAAGACCAGCCGATTTTCGAACCGGAACTCAACACCACGCCGCTGTGGTCGCACACCCACTTGCTGGCGCTGTTCGAAGCCGATACCGATGCCTCTCATGTACTGGCCCACCTGCAATTGCTGACCGGCGCAGAATTGCCGGAACACATGAGCGAAGTCATCGAAGATCAGGACTGGGAGCGCAGCTGGATGGATAACTTCCAGCCGATGCGTTTCGGTCAGCGCCTGTGGATCGTGCCGAGCTGGCATGCCGCACCGGAGCCGGACGCAGTCAATCTGCTGCTCGATCCAGGCCTGGCGTTCGGCACCGGCACGCACCCGACCACCGCCCTGTGCCTGGAATGGCTCGACGGTCAGGACTTGAAAGACTGCACTGTGCTGGACTTCGGCTGCGGCTCTGGGATTCTGGCGATTGCCGCATTGTTGCTGGGCGCCAAACAAGCCGTCGGCACCGATATCGACTTCCAGGCGCTGGATGCTTCGCGTGACAACGCAGGCCGCAACAACATTGCTCCCGAGCTGTTCACCCTGTATTTGCCGGAAGAACTGCCTCAGGTACAAACCGACGTGCTGGTTGCCAATATTCTGGCTGGCCCGCTGGTATCCCTGGCACCAACGCTTGCAAGCCTGGTCAAATCCGGCGGGCGTCTGGCGTTGTCAGGTATTCTTGCCGAACAAGGCGAAGAAGTGGCTGCTGCCTACGCCGATACGTTTGACCTGGACCCAATCGCTGACCGTGATGGCTGGGTACGCATTACAGGCCGCCGCCGTTAACCGTTGCTTCACATCGTGGACTAGAATGAGCGCCTGCCTGAACCGGATAGCCGCATGACCGACAGTTTCGTTACCCAGTGCCCGCACTGCCAGACCAGTTTCCGCGTCAGCCATGCGCAATTGAGCGTGGCCCGTGGCGTAGTCCGGTGCGGCGCTTGCCTGCAGGTCTTCAATGCGGCAAAACAACTGCTCGAACAACGCTCCGGCAAGCCGACCGAAGAAACGCCCATTTCTCCCCCCATTCCGCCGCCCGCCCCGCCTGTTGAACAACCGGTCGAACCGCACAAGGAACGGAAGGCCAGCACGCTTGACTTCGGCAGCCTCGACCTGGACAACCTGGATCTGGACGAGGAACTGGCCAAACTTGAGCAGCGGGAAATCCAGCTGCCTGAAGAGTTCGGGCGCGAAGGCCCTTCCAGAAACGGCGAATCCGCACTAAGCGCCCGCCGCGACAGCACCGAGACCGACAGCGAGCAGTGGGTCGACAGCCTGCTCAATGACGACGTCCATGAACTTGCCGATGCGGAACCAAAACCTGACGCTGCGCCTGAGGCGAAAAAACAGCCCGAGCCGACCACACGCCCAAGCCGCACCGAGCCCTCGCTGTCGTTCGACACCACAGCACTGGACGACGAGTCCGACACGCCTGCACCGCGCCTGAGCGAAAGCCCCGGCAACCCCGCTCACAAAAACTCGGTACACAAAGACCCCGCACACAAAAACTCTTCATACCAAGAGCATGCCGAACGCTTGTCAGCCATCGATGACGACGAGCATGAACACCTT
This sequence comes from Pseudomonas sp. ASL3, assembly GCF_056680425.1. Lineage (NCBI taxonomy): Bacteria > Pseudomonadati > Pseudomonadota > Gammaproteobacteria > Pseudomonadales > Pseudomonadaceae > Pseudomonas > Pseudomonas sp. ASL3. Next base: position 4,856,815 of record NZ_CM155281.1, read on the forward strand.
GAACAGCCGCAAGAGCGCCTTGAGCCACGACTCAAACGCAGTCGCAGCGAGCCCGGCCTGCATGATCAAGTGCTGCGAGAAAAACCCATGCTCGACCTCACCGACGACGCGCTGCAACTTGACTGGCAGAAACCCAAACCTCGCTGGGGCCGTCGTTTTGGCTGGGGACTGCTGATTCTGCTCGCGATCGCAGCACTGGCTGGCCAGTACGTCTGGTATCACTTCGACGAGCTGGCACGCCAGGACCAATACCGCCCATGGTTCCAGCTGTTCTGCCCGGAGATCGGCTGCAAAGTGCCGTCCAAAGTCGATATCAGCCTGCTCAAAAGCAGCAATCTGGTGGTGCGCAGCCATCCTGACTTCAAGGGTGCGCTGGTGGTCGATGCGATCATCTACAACCGTGCGCGCTTTTCTCAGCCATTTCCGCTGCTGGAGCTGCGTTTTGCCGATCCCAACGGTCAACTGATTGCCAGTCGTCGGTTCAAGCCCAGCGAATATCTGAGCGGTGAAATGGCCGGCAAGGTTGAAATGCCACCACAAACGCCGATCCATATCGCCCTGGACATCCTCGATCCAGGGACCAAAGCCGTGAATTACAGCCTGAGCTTCCGTTCACCCGAATAAGCGCCAGAGCCCGCGCCAGAGCCTGCCAGCAGCTCTCCAGCAAGCGCTCTCGCAAAAGAATGACCAATAGACTAAAGCGTGAACCTGACCCGGTCACCGCTCCGGGATTGACGACGCTTTTATGACGTCATGACAGAAAACCAAACCGTCCGCGATAAGAAAATAACTGTTCAGATTTTATCCAATTCAGCCTTTATCCAGTCATCGAGAGCGGGTATCATGCCAACCCTTTTTCACACTCTGGGTTCGGGTTGAAAAGTTGCAAAAAGCACTTTTCGGCGAGCCTGCGTTGATCCGGCCCCACAACAGGCACACCTATGTCGGCGGTACGCATCGGCCCCTACACATTGCAAAACGGCTTGATTCTTGCCCCGATGGCCGGGGTCACCGACCAGCCTTTTCGCCAGCTCTGCCGTCAACTCGGCGCAGGTCTGGTCGTCTCGGAAATGGTCACCAGTGACATGAGCCTGTGGAACAGCCGCAAATCGCGTCTGCGCATGATCCACGAAGGTGATCCCGAGCCCCGCTCGGTACAGATCGCCGGTGGTGACCCGCAGATGCTCGCGGACGCAGCACGCGCCAATGTCGAACTGGGCGCACAGATCATCGATATCAACATGGGCTGTCCGGCAAAAAAGGTCTGCAACAAGGCCGCCGGCTCCGCACTACTGAAAGACGAACAGCTGGTGAGCGAGATCCTGCAGGCCGTGGTGGCCGCAGTCGATGTGCCGGTCACCTTGAAGATTCGTACCGGCTGGGACCGGGCGAACAAAAATGGTCTCACGGTGGCGAAAATCGCCGAGCAGGCCGGAATAGTGGCGCTGGCGGTGCACGGCCGAACCCGTGCCGACCTGTACACCGGCGAAGCCGAATACGACACCATCGCTGAAATCAAGCAGGCGGTGTCGATCCCGGTCTTCGCCAATGGCGATATCGATTCACCGGCAAAAGCCCGGTACGTGCTGCAGGCGACCGGTGCAGATGGATTATTGATTGGCCGGGCCGCCCAAGGGCGACCCTGGATTTTTCGCGAGATAGAACACTACCTGCGCACCGGCGAGACATTGCCGGCCCTGCAGTTGAGTGAAGTGGAACGCATCCTGCTTGAGCATCTGGCGGCGTTGCACACCTTCTACGGCGATGTGCTTGGCGTGCGTATTGCGCGCAAGCATGTCGGCTGGTATCTCGCTACCCTGCCGGGCGCCAGGGAGTTTCGCGCCCACTTCAATCGTTTGGAAGATACGGAAGCACAGTGCGCCAACGTTCGTGATTTCTTCAGCGAACGTTACAAGAGCCCTCAAAAAGGGGTCGCAGAGGAGGTGGCCGCATGACGATGATGACCGAGACTTTAGTGAGTGGAACAACACCCGTGAGCGACAACGTCAATTTGAAACAGCACCTCAACACGCCGAGCGAAGAGGGTCAAACCCTGCGCGGTAGTGTCGAGAAGGCGCTGCACAATTATTTCGCCCACCTGGAAGGCGCTGCCGTCACGGATGTGTACAACCTCGTGCTGTCGGAAGTCGAGGCGCCGTTGCTCGAATGCGTGATGAACTACGTCAAGGGTAACCAGACCAAAGCGTCCGAATTGCTGGGCCTTAATCGCGGCACCTTGCGCAAGAAACTCAAGCAGTACGATCTGCTGTAAGCATTTAAAACAGAAAAGGCGACCCACCTCATGCGGTCGCCTTTTTTTGCTGACTCCTTTGCTTTAGATGGAAATAGAGATGACCGACCAGACTACCCGCCTGCCGATCCGCCGCGCCTTGATCAGCGTTTCCGACAAGACCGGGATCCTCGAATTCGCCCGTGAGCTGACCGCCCTGGGCGTCGAGATTCTCTCCACCGGTGGCACCTTCAAGCTGCTTCAGGACAATGGCATTGCTGCGGTAGAAGTCGCTGACTACACCGGCTTCGCAGAAATGATGGATGGCCGGGTCAAGACCCTGCACCCGAAAATCCATGGCGGCATCCTCGGCCGTCGTGGCATCGACGACGCCATCATGAGCGAGCACGGGATCAAGCCGATCGATCTGGTTGCGGTCAACCTCTACCCCTTCGAAGCAACGATCTCAAAACCCGGCTGCGACCTGCCGACCGCCATCGAGAACATCGATATCGGCGGCCCGACCATGGTTCGCTCGGCAGCCAAGAACCACAAAGACGTGGCCATCGTGGTCAACGCCGGCGACTACAGCCAGGTGCTGGAAAGCCTCAAGGCCGGTGGCCTGACGTACGCCCAGCGTTTCGACCTGATGCTCAAGGCATTCGAACACACCGCCGCCTACGACGGCATGATCGCCAACTACCTGGGCAGCGTCGACCAGAGCGCTGAAACCCTCAGCACCGAAGGCCGTAGCGCCTTCCCGCGCACCTTCAACAGCCAGTTCATCAAGGCTCAGGAAATGCGCTACGGCGAGAACCCGCACCAGAGCGCGGCGTTCTACGTGGAAGCCAAACCTGCCGAGGTGGGCATCGCCACCGCGACCCAGTTGCAGGGCAAAGAGCTGTCCTTCAACAACGTGGCCGATACCGATGCCGCGCTGGAATGCGTGAAAAGCTTCGTCAAACCTGCCTGCGTCATCGTCAAGCACGCCAACCCGTGCGGCGTGGCAGTCAGCCCGGACGACGAAGGCGGCATCCGTCAGGCTTACGAACTGGCCTACGCCACTGACAGCGAATCGGCTTTCGGCGGCATCATCGCCTTCAACCGCGAGCTGGACGCTGAAACGGCCAAGGCCATCGTCGAGCGTCAGTTCGTCGAAGTGATCATCGCACCGAGCGTCAGCGCTGAAGCTCAGGCCATTGTTGCCACCAAGGCTAACGTCCGCCTGCTGACCAGCGGCCAATGGGCTGCCGAGCGCACGCCGGCCTGGGACTTCAAACGCGTCAACGGTGGGTTGCTGGTGCAGAGCCGCGATATCGGAATGATCAGCAGCGACGACCTGAAAGTCGTGACCAAGCGCGCGCCGACCGAACAGGAAATCCATGACCTGATTTTCGCCTGGAAAGTGGCCAAATATGTGAAGTCCAACGCCATCGTCTACGCCAAAAACCGTCAGACTATCGGTGTCGGCGCCGGCCAGATGAGCCGCGTCAACTCCGCGCGCATCGCCGCGATCAAGGCTGAACACGCCGGCCTGCAAGTGCAAGGCGCGGTCATGGCATCAGATGCATTCTTCCCGTTCCGTGATGGCATCGACAACGCAGCCAAGGTCGGCATCACTGCGGTGATCCAGCCAGGCGGCTCGATGCGCGACAACGAAGTGATCGCAGCCGCTGATGAAGCCGGTATCGCGATGGTATTCACCGGGATGCGCCATTTCCGTCACTGACCACACGTAACTCTGTAGGAGCGCGCTTGCCCGCGATCGAGTGCGAAGCGCTCGCAAAGATGGTGACTACACGTTTGCTGGAAGGTCGTTCCGACCTTATCGCGGGCAAGCGCGCTCCTACAGGAACAGATATACCGCCCGGAATCTGCGGCGTATGCCCCATAAAGAATTCAGCGTCATCGAGGTTTTGAAATGAATGTTTTGATCATTGGCAGCGGTGGCCGTGAACACGCCCTGGCGTGGAAAGTCGCACAGGACCCGCGCGTCGTGAAAGTCTTCGTGGCACCGGGCAACGCTGGCACCGCGATTGAAGCCAAGTGCGAAAACGTCGCTATCGACGTGCTCGCCCTTGAGCAGCTTGCAGATTTTGCGCAAAAGAACGTGTCCCTGACCATCGTTGGCCCGGAAGTGCCGCTGGTCGCCGGCGTGGTCGATCTGTTCCGTTCCCGTGGTCTGGATTGCTTCGGCCCGACGGCTGGCGCAGCTCAGTTGGAAGGTTCGAAAGCCTTTACCAAAGACTTCCTGGCCCGCCACAAGATCCCGACGGCTGATTACCAGAATTTCACCGAGATCGAGCCAGCGCTGGCCTACCTGCAAAAAACCGGTGCGCCGATCGTGATCAAGGCCGATGGCCTCGCGGCGGGTAAAGGCGTGATCGTCGCCATGACCCTGGCTGAAGCCGAAGATGCCGTGCGCGACATGCTCGCTGGCAACGCGTTTGGCGAGGCAGGTTCGCGGGTAGTGATCGAAGAGTTCCTCGATGGCGAAGAGGCCAGCTTTATTGTCATGGTTGACGGCAAGAATGTATTGCCAATGGCCACCAGCCAGGATCATAAGCGGGTCGGCGACGGCGACAGCGGCCCGAATACCGGTGGTATGGGCGCGTACTCCCCGGCCCCGGTGGTCACCGCCGAAGTCCATCAGCGCGTCATGGACCTGGTCATATGGCCGACTGTCCGTGGCATGGCCGAGGAAGGCAACGTTTACACCGGTTTCCTCTATGCTGGTCTGATGATCGACAAGGCGGGTAACCCCAAGGTCATCGAGTTCAACTGCCGCTTCGGCGATCCGGAAACCCAACCGGTGATGCTGCGTCTGCAATCGAGCATGGTATTACTGATCGAAGCCGCGTTGGCGCAAGCGCTGGACAAGGTTGAAGCGCAATGGGATCCACGCCCGAGTCTGGGTGTGGTGCTGGCCGCTGGCGGTTACCCTGGCGATTACGCCAAAGGCGCTGTGATCAAGGGTCTGGATGCCGCAGCAGGACTGACTGGCAAGGTGTTCCATGCCGGTACAGCGTTGCAGGATGGTCAAGTAGTAACGTCCGGCGGTCGTGTTCTGTGTGCTACAGCACTAGGCGAAAGCGTAGGCAGTGCACAGGAACAGGCCTACAAACTGGCCGCTGAAATTGATTGGGAAGGTTGTTTCTATCGCAAGGACATTGGCTACCGTGCCATTGCCCGCGAGCGTGGTGAAGATCTGGAATAAGGCTAGACGGCCAACCAGGCAAGCGCCCGTCAGCCGGTGCTTGCCTGTTTATTCCAGCCCCGCGCATAGTTATATGGCATTCACCTACGAAGGGATTTCGCCGTGCGCTGGCTCAGGATTGCCATAGGTTTCACTGTCAGTCTGCTGACCCTGCTCTGCATGCTTCCGGCCTACGCCGAGCAAAGCGGTGGCTGGTCAACGTTGCTCGATGATCAGGCAAACCTGCAATTGAGCGATGTGCGCTCGGCGCGCTACCTCAATCAATTCAGCCCTATCGAACTCGATCAAGTCAGCGCGAGCGACCGCAACAGCGCCGTCTGGCTGCACTATCGGCTGCTCCCGGGTGAGCATGAACAGTTGCTGCGTATCTTCGCACCGGACCTGGCCAACCTGGACATGTACGTGCTTGACGGCGACAAGCTGATCAACCATTCGCGAACCGGCAATAACATTCCCCGCGATAACCATTTACTGCCCTCCACCGACTTCCTTCTGCCGCTGCCACAAAGCAATGCCGCGCTAGACGTTTACCTGCGTTTGGTTTCCGAACAGAAATTGCGCCCCAATATCACCCTGCAATCGGCGATCTCCAGTGCCGCGGATGAACGCCAGCCGCTGTTGCTTGGCCTGTTTTTAGGCTGCCTGGCGATGCTGATCCTGCAAAACGTCACCCGCTTCACCCACACCCGTTCGCAAAGCTGCCTGTGGCTGGCGGCCTGCGAGACGATGCTGACCTTGAGCGCGCTGCTGCTGCTCAATCTTCTGGCGCCATGGCTGTCCAACTGGCATGTGGCGCAGACCCCCAGCGCGTACCTGGCACTGATCCTGGCGGCCCTGAGCGGCCTGATGTTCGCTTACCGCTTTTTCGCGCCCAGGCGCTCCAGTGCGTTGAACAGATTGCTGTTGGGCGACATGCTGGTCATCGCGCTGAGCGGCATGCTGGTGGTGTTCGTCGATACCCTGCCGCTGAACCTCATCACCTACGGGCTGGTGGCGCTGGCCAGCCTGAGCATTCTGTTTGTCGCCTCGTATCACTGGCACAAGGGCTACAGCCCTGCCCGGCTGTTTGTGATTGCGATGGTGGTCTTCAACCTGGGTTGCCTGGTGATTCTGCCGGCCTTGCTGGGCCTGACCCTGATCGCCCCGCAATGGTTGATCATCACGCTGCTGGGTGTGTTCTGCGTCGCCGGGTTGCTGATGAGCATTGCCCTCAGCGAACGCCATCGCAGCATCACTGAAGACCAATTCAGTGCCAGTCGCGACCTGGCGGCCAGCACCGCCGAAATCAATGCCAAGGCCGAGTTCCTGGCCAAACTCAGCCACGAAATCCGCACCCCCATGAATGGCGTGCTGGGCATGACCGAACTGCTGCTGGGCACACCGCTTTCAGTCAAGCAGCGTGATTACGTGCAAACCATTCATAGCGCGGGCAATGAGCTGCTGACCCTGATCAACGAGATTCTCGACATCACCAAGCTTGAGTCCGGGCAAATAGAACTCGACGATGTGCAGTTCGATCTCAATGCCCTGATCGAGGATTGCCTGAATATCTTCCGGGCCAAAGCCGAACAACAGAACGTCGAACTGATCAGCTTCATCCAGCCTCAAGTCCCCCGCGTGATCAGCGGTGACCCGACACGTCTGCGCCAAACCTTGCTCAGCCTGCTGGAAAACGCCCTGAAGAAAACCGACGAAGGCGAAATCCTGCTGGTGGTCGCACTGGACTCGCGCAGCGGTAAACCACGCCTGCGTATTGCCGTTCAAGACAGCGGCGAGCCGTTGGCGGCCAAAGAACGCGACGCCCTGCTGCATGCCGAACTGCACAGCAAGAACTTCCTCGCCACCACCAAACTGGGCGGCAGTCTCGGGCTGGTGATCGCCCGCCAACTGATCATGCTGATGCACGGTGAGTTCGGCATTCAGAGCGGCAGCAATCAGGGCAGCACGCTCTGGCTCACCTTGCCGCTGGACCCGGATCGACTGGAACAACCCACCACCGACCTCGACAGCCCGCTCAAAGGCGCCCGGGTGTTGGTCGTGGACGACAACGACACCTGCCGCAAAGTACTGGTGCAGCAATGCAGTGCCTGGGGTTTGAATGTCAGTGCCGTACCATCTGGCAAGGAAGCACTGGCGCTGCTGCGAACCAAAGCGCATTTGCGTGATTATTTCGACGTGGTCCTGCTCGACCAGAACATGCCCGGGATGACCGGCATGCAACTGGCGGCCAAGATCAAGGAAGACCCGAGCCTGAACCACGATATTCTGCTGATCATGCTCACCGGCATCAGCAACGCACCGAGCAAGATCATCGCGCGCAACGCCGGGATCAAACGCATCCTGGCCAAACCGGTAGCCGGCTACACCCTCAAGACCACCTTGGCCGACGAGCTCAATCAACGAAGCAAAGGCGTCACAGCGTTCTCGGCACCACACGCCAGCAACCCGGTCAGCGTCCCGAGTGACTTCCGCATCCTCGTCGCCGAAGACAACAGCATCTCGACCAAAGTGATTCGCGGCATGCTCGGCAAACTCAACCTGCACCCCGATACCGCCAGCAATGGCGAAGAAGCGCTGCGCGCGATGAAAGCCCAGCGCTACGATCTGGTGCTGATGGACTGTGAAATGCCGATCCTCGATGGCTTTTCCGCGACCCAACAGTTGCGCGCCTGGGAAGTCGGCAACCAGCGGGATCGCACGCCGGTGGTCGCGCTGACCGCGCATATTCTGACAGAACACAAAGAGCGCGCGCGTCAGGCGGGCATGGACGGTCACATGGCCAAGCCCGTGGAACTGTCGCAACTGCGTGAGCTGATCGAGCATTGGGTCGTCAAGCGCGAGCAACGCCAGGTCCATACCTGAACTATCTGATGGTTCGGCGCGCTGATCGCTGTTCAGCCTGATCATCCCCCCAATGCACGAAACTGATATTCCACCGCAAGGCGACGTGCGCCGCCTGATAGACTTCCTCTCGTCCTTCCCCTGCCGCGCGAGCTCAAACCATGCTCCACGTGTTGTTCAGCGTTTACTTGAAGATGTTGGTGCTCTACAGCCCATTCTTCGTACTGTCGTGCTTTATCAGCCTGACCCGTGGTTACTCCAGCAAGGAGCGTCGTCGCCTGGCGTGGAAAGTCGCACTGGCGACGCTGATTTCCAGCGTTCTGCTGTACCTGTTCGGACGGGTGATCTTCGACGTGTTTGGTATCACCGCCGACGCCTTCCGCATTGGTGCGGGCAGCGTGCTGTTCATCTCGGCGCTGGGGATGGCACAAGGTAAATCCGCGATCCAGACCGACAACGTTCAGCAGGACGTGACCATCGTGCCGCTGACCATTCCCCTGACTGTCGGCCCCGGCACCATCGGCGCCCTGTTGGTCATGGGTGTCAGCCAGCCGCACTGGGACGACAAACTCACCGCCATCCTCGCCATTGCCATCGCCAGCCTGACCGTCGGCGTGGTGCTGTACCTGTCCAATCGCATCGAGCGCATCCTCGGCGACCAGGGCCTGCAGATCGTCAGCCGCTTGATGGGGTTGTTCGTGTGCGCGCTGGCGGCGCAGATTATCTTTACCGGGGTGAAGGGGTATCTGGTTCCGTAGCTTCAAATATCCAGGTCTTGAATGGCCCTGAACGCGTTGGAGATCAATTTGGAACGAATCATCTCCCTGTGCGGTGAGTAAACATCAGGCTTGAATGCGTAAGTCCCGCCGACCAGACGCAGCACCATGTCGCGCTTGACGCGCTCGTTGAGTCCAAAGATGTCGATCGCGGTATTGGCGCTGATGTGCAGCCCGCAGAGCAGGATCAATACTTCACCGGCTGGGGTTTTTTCACACGGAACAACCTGGAAACTCCCCAGGTTTCCTGCACCCCTGCCGTTTTCAAAGAACACCCGGGCGTATTGGTTGACTCTCAATGCCCGGAACGATGACTGAACAAGATCAGCAAGCCGGCTAGAACCCTCCGAACCGACGATAGCAAAGGTGGCGCGGTCCAGCTCGTTGCTGTCCGACATCACCATGGGTTGCTTCGTAATCAGGCTTTTCAACGTGCACCCGTACTTGACCATTCGGCTCCGGTAGTAATCCATCCAGCTTTGCCAATGCTCGTGGCGCCTGTAGGCCTGACTGGCGAAAAAGTCGGCATACAACAGAACATCCAGAATGTCTTCCTTTTCCTGCCGTGATATTCCGGGCGCAAATAAAACCAGATTGCTGCCCGCCATGACTGAGCCACGTTTTCCGCTATTCATCACGCTGGCTCCGCAATGCGCGTTATGAGTGTTTGCCTTTTGTCGCCCAGCGCGGCAATCAGCTTCTCTCTGAACAATGCGTAGTGCATATCGAGCAATTCCGCTGAAAAATGAAGAAGCTCGATATTGCCGACGATGTGATCCATGGCATACGACTGGGCGAGCGGATGATCACCGACCGGCTGCCTTGTTTTGAAATAAACCAATAGTGAGGTCATCACGGGGTCGGCCTGCACAAAACTGACATGCAGTGTTACAGCGAATAACGGCGCCGCATCATGAGCCCCTCCTGTGGCCATTACATGACTGGAAATACGCTTCACCGCCATCGAAAAACCATTCGCGGCGAGTTTAACTTGATCATGAAATTCGCCAGATACACGATGCTCGAGCTCGCGCTTGATCAACGACACGACATCGAAAGTTCCCGAAGGCGCAGGTGCATCGCTCAGGGCTTCGCGCTGAGTAAATATCCAACCAAAGGCAGTCATTGCGCGAAGATAGGTGTCACGCCACTCCTCGAACTCGGTAAAGAGCGAATACTTCTTGGAAGCCGCAAGTTGACTATAAAGAACAGAAACCAACACATCGTCCTCGAATGATTTTTCCAGGCTACCGTTAAAACACATCAGGCTCCCGGCATTCAGGTAAGTACTCCGCGTTCCGTCGCCCATCATTGTCTCTCCGAAAAAAATCAGAACTGGAAACGGGAACCGCAGCCCTCTGCAGTTCCCGGCCCCATCAAATATCGAAGGCGGCGATGGCATCTCGCGCATTCTGGCCCAGGCGACTCATGACAAGCGCCCTGACTTCAGCGTAAACCCCCTCATTGAGCGTCAGGGACGCCTCACCACGGGTAATACCGACGCTGGCATTGTTCCACTCCCAGAACAGAACATCAGTCACGCTTATGTTCGAATCGAACGCAACAGCACCCATGGCCATGATCACGTCACCGTCTTCCGCCTCCGCACACGACGCGACGCTGAAGCTGCCGCCTACATGGGTGCGAGCATTGCGCTCGAACAGTCTCAGCGGTCGGTCATTGCTTTGAAGCGCCTCGATCGCATCTTTGGCGACTTTGGCGATCAATAAAGCCGTTGGCCCTGGAACGGTGGCAGCGGCGATGGCCGAACCGAGGATTTTCAGGCCGACCTGCTCCATGGTGAAGCGCTGTTCGACGGCACGGTAGTTTCCGTAACTCCGGCCAATGACCAACCAGCCACACGACTCCATCGCGCGGGTGAACGTTTCAAACCAGCGGGCGCCTTCGTTGTTTGGATCAAATTTTTTGTTGGCCGCGAGACTCGAAATCAAATAAGAGTTTTTGATATCTTCCTTGTTTTGCTTCGACATACCCGCAACAAAAGAAAGAACGCCACTGCCTACGACAGCAGCGCTTTGATTCTTCGGATCGATAGTCAAGGACCGACGCGAGCGACTGAGTGCTCGCCCGTTGAAAGTACCCGACATATCGGCAGCATCAGGCAGTTCCAACGCAGCGATTTCTGCGATTCGGTTTTCGACAGCCCTATTAACTTCGTGCGTATCATTCATTTGAAACTCCTTTTATAGTGAAACAACCCATCCGGGAAGTCGTTTAAACTAGCCGAGTGCGGCAAATCCCTCCACCCTGCCCCTTGACGTTATTCCTACAGTGAACAGTCCACTTTCTCTTTAATACAACCAAACTCTGCGCGCGACCTCTTTATCGCCATAACAGGTAAATACGGGGTGCTGCGCGACTAGCCGCCCATAAAATGGACTGACTGATAATTAGCCGGGTAATACTTCCGTGATGAATCACAGGCGTTGATTCGCGACAAATGGCTCATTACTCACCCGACAAGGTGACTTTTCTTACAACTTGAACATTGGAAAGATAAGTTGATTGAACGGCCGCCTTCGCAAGCAAGCTCCCACAGAAGATCGCGCATCTCTGTGGGAGCAGGCTTGCCTGCGAACGGCGCAACGGGGACTCAAGCCCCCGGCTTTTCCCCATACCACCTCGGTGTATAAACCCAGCTCCCGCCATCGGCGCGCGGAAAGACGCAGGTGGTGGATGAGCCGATCAGGACCATGGTGCGCATGTCCACTTGCTCCGGCGTCAGGTCGCCCAAGGTGATAATCCGCAGCGTCTGACCCGGCCGACCGATGTCGCGACCCAAGGTCACCGGTGTTTCCGGTGTGCGATGCTGGCGAACGATTTCCAGGGCGCGTCCCAGTTGCCAAGGGCGCGAGCGGGAGATCGGGTTGTAGAACGCCAGCGCCAGGTCGGCTTGAGCCGCGAGGTCGAGGCGTTTTTCGATCACGTCCCACGGTTTGAGGTTGTCCGAGAGGGACATGACGCAGAAGTCATGCCCCAGCGGCGCACCCGCTTGTGCGGCGGTTGCCAGCGATGCCGACACCCCCGGCAGGATTTCCAACTCAACCGCGTGCCAGTCGGCGTTGGTCGATTCGTGCAAAGCTTCAAGCACCGCCGAGGCCATGGCGAACACGCCCGGATCACCCGACGACACCACCACCACCGAACGCCCTTGAGCCGCCAGTTCGAAGGCGTGCCGGGCGCGCTGCATTTCTTCGCGATTGTCGGTGCAATGCTGCACCTGATCCGCGCGAAACGGCCCGGCCATGCGCACGTAGGTTTCGTAACCCAAGATGTCATTGGCCCGCGCCAGCTCAGCCTTGACCGCTGGTACCATCAGTTCCGCAGCACCGGGGCCGAGCCCGATGACCACCAATCGTCCGCGGCCTCGACCGATCCGCTGCACATCCAATGGCTGGGTGGCGACCGCAATGGCGATGCCGTCGCCAGCACTGATCGGTGGCAGTAATTGCGGCACCGCGTGTTGCGCGAGCTGGCTAACCGTTCCTTGCGCTGCCATGAAGCGCAGCGGCACGTTCAATTCAGCAGCGGCGGCATGCAGTGGCGCATTAGCCATCTCGACGTCGGCCGCCAACAAGCACGCCAGCGATTGCAGCGCGATACCCGCATCATGCAAGACTGCGCGAACACTGGACGCCAGCTCGGGCACCGAAGCACTGACCGCCACCAACACGCTGCGTGGATAGATCAGCAGTTCATTGGCCGCCGGCTCCCGCTCGGCACAGCTGATATGGATTGCCAACTGCGCGTGCTCATCCTCAGACAATTGCGCCTGCGCCAACCACGGTGCTTCGCCTTCGATACGCACGCGTTGCCCGGACAGCAAATCGGAAACAAAGCGCTTGCCCAACTCAAGATCGCCCAACGCATAGCCGCTTGGCGGATTGAGCAGGCAGGTGCCGAAGCGTAACTCGCCACTGGTGGTGATCGCCGGCGCTACACCCAGACCCGTCGCAATCTCACGGGCCATGACATTGACCCCGCCCAACCCTCCCAGCAACGGCACGACGGCGCTGCCATCTTCGGCAACAGCCAGCACCGGAGGCTCGACGCCTTTTTCCAGTAGCAGTGGCGCCAGGGTACGAATCACGATGCCGGCTGCGCACAGGGCAATGATCGGCGTGTCCTGCTGATAGAGCCGGCGCAGCGTGGCGCCGAACTCGGTATAGGTCAGGTCGGCGCCTTCAACCCGTGCGGCCAGCCCATGGATCAATGCATCCGGGTACAGCTGCTGAATGCGTCGCGCGGTAGCGAGGCTGCCGTTGCCCAGGATGACGATGGCGGGTGTCTGCATGCTCATCAGCCCTGCCACCTTTCGCCCGGAACGATGATTAGCGAGAAGTACGGCGACGACATCGGCTCGACCTGATCCAGCGCCACGATTTTCTGATTGGCCATGGTGGCGCGCTCGACATACAAGGCACGTTCGGCCATGCCCAGCTCCTCCAACACTTGCCGGACTTTGGGGAAGTTGCGCCCCAACTTCATGATCACCGCGGCATCGGCATCGGCCAGACGCCGCTTGAGCTCATCATGGGGCAGCACGCCGGAGAGCACCGACAGGCTTTGATTGCGGTAGACCAACGGCGCGCCCAGTACCGAAGCGCCGCCGAGCATCGAGCAGACGCCAGGCACCACTTCAGCTTCATAACGCTCGGCGAGGCGGTCGTGCAGGTACATATAAGAGCCGTAGAAGAACGGATCCCCTTCGCAGATCACCGCCACGTCGCGGCCGGCATCCAGGTGCGCGGCCAATGCCTCGCTGGCGTCGTCGTAGAAATCGCTGATCACTTGCTCGTAGGACAACGGCGCCGGCAGGGCCTCGGTGGTGACCGGGTACACCAGCGGCAACAGTGTCTGCGCGTCTTGCAGGTGGGCTTCGATGATGCCAAACGCGTTGCCCTTTTTACCCTTGGCGACGAAGTAGGCGACCACTGGCGACTCACGCAACAGGCGCAGGGCTTTGACGGTAATCAGCTCAGGATCGCCGGGGCCGACGCCCAGGCCAATCAAACGACCGGGTTGCTGCATCATTCGATCTCCGTCGCCAGGGCGTTGACCGCAGCCGCCGCCATGGCGCTACCGCCGCGACGGCCCTGCATGATCACGAACGGCACGCCGCGGCTGTCGGCGGCAAGCATGGCCTTGGACTCTGCCGCGCCGACGAAGCCGACCGGGAAGCCGAGGATCAACGCCGGCTTCGGTGCACCGGCGTCGAGCATTTCCAGCAGGTAGAACAGCGCGGTCGGCGCATTGCCAATCACCACGACGCTGCCTTCCAGATGCGGACGCCACAGTTCCAGCGCAGCGGCGGAACGGGTGTTGCCCAACTCGCGGGCCAGTTCAGGAACATTTTCGTCCTTGAGGGTGCAGATCACCTGGTTGTTGGCAGGCAGGCGTGTGCGGGTCACACCTTCGGACACCATGCGCGCATCGCAAAGGATCGGCGCACCAGCTGCCAGTGCGTTGCGCCCGGCCGTACCGGCACCGGGGGAAAAACGCAGGTCTTCGATGACTTCGACCATGCCGCAGGCGTGGATCACCCGCACCGCGAGTTTTTCCAGGTCGGCAGGGATCTGATCGAGCCGGGCCTCGGCGCGAATGATCGAGAAGGAGTTGCGATAGATCTCCTGACCGTCGCGAATGTAATCAATCATGGGTGCTGCTCCGTGAGTCGGTGGCTAACAGCGCGCCAACTGCTTCAATAGTGAGATCACGCGCCCGCAGAACGCCGAAACCCGGCTGCTGCGTGTCGCGAAAATAGAGGTCGTAATGGCCGGCGGACACCGCCAGCAAAGTCACCGGGGCAATATGCGCGGCGGCGCAGGAACGCGAACAGCCGGACAGATGCACCGGCAGGCTCAAGCCGTGTTGTTCTAGCTGGATCGCTAACAGCAAGGCATCTGCTTTGGTATCAGCCAGGCCTTTGCCGCAGCCGGCCGAGCCGGTGCAGGCGATCAGTTGGCCCAGCGGTTGTTCAGCGGTGCAGATCAGTCCTGCCGCGTGCAGGCCCGTCAACACGGTGGAGGCGTGTTCAGCGGGAACGTTGGGCAGCAACAGGCTTTGCCAGGGCGTCAGGCGCAAGGTTCCATCGCCCCATTCGCTCGCCAACTGCGCGACCGCTCGCAGCATCGACGAATCGAGACGCCCCAATGGGACTGCGGCGCCGACGGCTACCAGACTGGCCACGTCCTGTGGATAAATGCCCAAATGCCCGTGGGTCTGACAGGCCGTCTTCGCAGGCAAGCCTGCTCCCACAGAGGAATGCAATCTGCTGTGAGAGCAAGTCTCTACAGAGGAATGCGATCCCCTGTGGGAGCAGGCTTGCCTGCGAATGGGGCTGCACAGTTTGACGGTCATGCGCTGTGACACCACCTGAAGAAACGCCTCGGTCGACATTTCAGCCAACAGATGGCGCATCCGTGTCTGCTCAGGTCGCGCCAGATCAAGGAACGCTTCCAGCACCGCCACCACCAGTTCATGAGCATGACTCAGCGGCACGGCAGCCAGCGGCGCATCGTCGGCAGGACAACCCGCCAGGCCAAACGCCAACAGAGTCTCGCCGTCGACAACCAAAGCCGACAACCACAGATCATGAGGATGTTCGCGCATCACCAGCGCTTCGCCGCCGTCCAGCGACAGGGCGAACTTGGGTGACAGGTCATGGAAACGCGGGTGATTTTGCAGGGTGTCGAGAATCTGCTCAGCCAACGGACGGGTGTCGAACAGCCTTTGCGGGTCAATGCCCGCCGTCGGGCTGAGCATCAGATTACGTACGTCGTCGCCTGCCACATTGTTTGGGCCCAGACCTGCGCCCAACAGGACTTCGATCAAGCCATCCCGCTCAGCGCCGATCCCGCGAATCTGTAGATTGGCGCGGTTGGTGGCCTCGATCACCCCCGTGGCATAACGTTCTGCCCCATCGGCCACTGCGCCCGCCTGCATCGCTGTGATCGACCCGCCGGCCAGCTTGATTCGGCAGATGCCGCCGTCCAATGCCGGGACGATACGCAACAACCCCGGACAAGCCGAGGGGCGTAAAGGTGTTGAGGACGTGCGAGCAGAGGTCGGCTCGTTCAATGGGTCACCCGAGAAAAATTTCAAAAGGCGCTTAGGCCCCTTGGGCGCGGTATTATGCCTGCTTTGTCCGCAGGCATGAAAAGCCGGTCTGTCGGAAGTCTTATTAGTTGGTTGAGGAAAGTGCATGTCGCCGTGGCTGACAGTCGTGGGAATCGGTGAAGACGGCTTCAAAGGCTTGGGCAAGACGGCTCGCCGTGCGCTGCTGCAAGCCGGACAAGTGTTTGGCGGCCAGCGTCAGCTCGATCTACTGCCAGCCTGCATTCGTGCCGAGCGCAACGTCTGGCCCAGCCCGTTTTCCCTGAATCCGGTCCTTGAGCAGCGCGGCACCCAGGTTTGCGTGCTGGCCAGCGGCGATCCCATGTTGTTTGGGGTGGGCGCCAGTCTTGCGCGGCAGGTCCTCGCCGATGAGATGCTGGTGCTGCCCGCCCCCTCGTCCTATTCATTGGCCGCCGCGCGCCTGGGCTGGCCGTTGCAGGACGTGGTCACCTTATCGGTGGTCGCTCGGCCGCTGGCGGCGCTGAACGCGCAGATTTATAACGGTTTGCGTCTGTTGGTGTTGAGCAACGACGGCAGCAGCCCCGCGGCCATCGCCGAACTGTTGCGCGAGCGTGGTTTCGGGCCGAGCCGGATGACGGTGCTGGAGCATCTGGGCGGCGACGCCGAGCGCCGGGTCGAAGGCATCGCCAGTGAGTGGGCCGATCCACAGATCGCTGCGTTGAATCTGGTCGCCATCGAATGCCGCGCCGACGCCCATGCGCCACGCCTGTCCCTGCTTGCCGGGCTGCCGGACAGCGCTTTTGAACATGACGGGCAACTGACCAAGCGCGATGTGCGCGCCATCACCCTCGCCCGCCTTGCCCCGGCACCCGGTGAGTTGTTGTGGGACGTCGGCGCGGGCTGCGGCTCCATCGGCATCGAGTGGATGCGCGCGCACCCTAGCTGCCGCGCCCTGGCAATCGAAGCCGATGAGGGTCGCCAGTTACTGATCGAACACAACCGCGACGCGCTGGGCGTACCGGGCCTGCAACTGATTCGCGGCCGCGCCCCCCAAGCGCTGCAAGATCTGGAAACGCCCGATGCGATTTTCATCGGCGGTGGCGTCACTCGCCCCGGCGTGCTCGACACCTGCTGGCAACAGCTGCGCCCTGGCGGACGGCTGGTGGCTAACGCCGTCACCCTGCAAAGCGAAGCCACGCTGATTGCGTGGCGCGAACAGCATGGCGGCGAACTGACCCGCATCCATATTGCCCAGACCAAGCCCTTGGGCGAGTTCGACACCTGGCGCCAGGCGCTGCCTATCACCCTGCTTGAAGCGATCAAACCCTGATGCGCGCCGAAACCGCCGAACAACCCGCGCCGCTGCGCAGCGGTTACACCACCGGCAGTTGCGCGACAGCCACCTGCCTGGCGGCGGCCCGCCTGCTGCTCGACGGCGAGGTGAGTGACGCCGTGGAGATCGTGCTGCCCAAGGGCAAGCTCGTACCGATGCGTCTGGAATTCTGCCGCTTCTTTGCCCTCGGCGCAGAGGCTGGCACGATCAAGGATGCTGGCGACGACCCGGATGTCACCCACGGTGCGCTGGTGTACTCCCGAGTGCGACTCATCGATGAGGTCGGCGTGCGGTTCGTGGCCGGGCCGGGTGTGGGCACCGTCACCCGACCCGGTCTGGTGTTGGGTGTGGGCGAGCCGGCGATCAATCCGGTGCCGCGCAAGATGATCACCGAACACTTACAGCAATTGGCGGATGATACGAGCTACGCCGGTGGTTTCGAAGTCACCCTGTGCGTCGAAGGGGGCGAAGCGTTGGCGTTGAAAACCATGAACCCACGGCTGGGCATTCTCGGCGGGCTATCGATCCTGGGCACCAGCGGCATCGTTCGACCGTTTTCCTGCGCGGCCTACATCGCATCGATCCATCAAGGCATCGACGTTGCCAAAACCAACGGTTATCTGCACATCGCCGCCTGCACTGGCAACGCCAGCGAAGACACCATGCGTCGGGTCTACAACCTGCCGGAAATTGCCCTGATCGAAATGGGCGACTTCGTTGGCGCGGTGCTCAAACACCTGCGCAAAGTGCCGGTAGACAAGCTGAGCCTCTGCGGCGGCTTCGGCAAAATCAGCAAACTGGCGGCCGGGCATATGGACTTACACAGCCGCCATTCCAGCATCGACCTGCCACAACTGGCCGACTGGGCCGCAACCCTCGGCGCCGATTCGGCGCTGCAACAGGCGATCCGCGAGGCCAACACCAGCCAGCAGGCATTGGCGATGGCCAGCGCAGCCGGTATCGCGCTGGGTGATGAGGTGTGCCGCCATGCGCAGGTGTTTGCCCGCAGCGTGGTCCCGGCGCAGGTTGCAGTGGAAGTGTTCGCCATCGACCGCCAGGGCGGCATTGTCGGCCAGGCAGGAGTACGCGAATGAAGCGTCTGTTATTGCTCGGCGGTGTGACGGAAGCCCTGGCCATCGCCCGTCGACTGGGGCCGCAACATATCTACAGCCTGGCCGGCGTGGGTCGGGTGCCGACTGACCTGGCCTGTCAGGTGCGGGTCGGTGGTTACGGCGGGGCCGAAGGTCTGGCGCAGTTCATTCGCGATGAAGGCATCGACCTACTGCTGGATGCGACGCACCCCTACGCGGCGCAGATCAGCCAAAACGCGGTGATCGCCGCCCAACTCAGCGACATTCCCTGCTGGGCACTGCGGCGCCCGGCCTGGATCGCACAGCCCGACGATGACTGGCGCGAAGTCAGCGACTGGGGCGAACTGATCACCGCACTTGAGCCGTTCAAGCGGCCGCTGTTCACCCTCGGTCGCGAGCCGTTGCAGCACCTGAATGAAATCCCCGCCCACCAGTTTTGGACCCTGCGCGCACTTGATGACTACCCCGGCAACGAGCGCTGCGAAGTGATTGGTGCGCGTGGGCCCTTTCTGCTGGACGACGAACGCGCCCTGTTCGAACGCCGGGCGATCGATGTACTGATCAGCAAAAACAGCGGCAGCAGCGCGACAGAACCGAAACTGGAAGTGGCGCGGGAGCGGGGGGTGCCTGTTTTGATACTGCGCAGGCCAGTGTTGCCGGAGGTGGATCGGGAGTTTGTGCGGGTTGGTCAATTGCTGGAAGCGTTGGATCAGTCTGGTTTTCTGTCGGCATGAGAAACAGCTTTCGCAGGCAAGCCTGCTCCCACATAGATCGCACTCCCCGTGGGAGCAGGCTTGCAACTACGCGTCCCGCTGCGAAGCGGTCATCGAAAGCTCCAAGTGAGGACTCAACCGTGAGCGAACAATTCACCCACTTCGACGCCGCCGAATATCTGAAGACTTCAGAAGACATGGCAGCTTATCTGAGGGCTTGTCTAGAGAAGGACTCTGGTGATGGAGCATTGATTCGTGCAGCACTTGATGACATCGCACGTGCTTCTGACATCAAAACCGCATGAAGGTCGTTCCTCGGGCATAGATCCGGTGTTGCAGTGCCTACGTCTTCGCGAACAAGTTCGCTCCCACATTAGTTGATCTCGGCCTGACGCAAATTTATGGGTTGACCACAGCCTCTGTGGGAGCGGACTTGTCCGAATACTATTTATCGGGCTCTGGGGATTTTTGATCAAAATTAGAATCCGCGGCATCTCACCACACCCGGTTTTTTTACTTATATCGGCGCTTCAGGCTAAATAGCGCCATTGATCGCCTACTGAAATGGAAATCACCCATGTCCCGACATCGGCTGGCATTTGCCTGGATCGCCTGCTTTGCAGTGCTGTTCAACATGCTTGCCATGCCGCTTTCCGGGGCAGCACCCAAGACCGTCAGTGAGCAGTTGTTGTGGGGCAGTTTTTGTACCGCCAGCGGCAGCAAGCTGGTGGCGATCTCTCTGGGCAAGACCGATCAAAGCGCTCCGCAACACGATGACCACTCGGCCATGCAGCACTGCTGGTGCTGTTCCGGCTCGGCACCGCTGGTGACGATCCCTGCCGGTTTTGCCAAGTGGTTCGCGATCCAGACTGAAACGCGCCTGACGCGTGAGATTCATTCCCCTGCTCCACTGTCCCCGCGCCAGCAATGGCCGAGCCTCAATCCGCGGGCTTCTCCGCTGGTCTGATCCGAGCCTTTGAAAAAGCGCCATGGACCATAAGGTCCGGCGCATCGGAATCGATCCTGCTGGAGAACTACCATGATCAAGAAGATCCTCGTTCTGGCCGCCCTGCTGCTGCCTGCCTGCTTTGCCAATGCCGACACCTCTGAATACAGCGTCGGCGAACTGCGCATCATTCATCCGTGGTCCATGGAGTTGCCGCCCAACGCGCCAACCGTCGCCGCCTATTTCGTTGTGCATAACAACGGCAAAAACCCTGATCGCCTGCTCAGCGTCGACTCCCCCGTGGCCGGCAAGGCCGAGCTGCATGAACATCTGATGCAAGATGGCTTGATGAAGATGCAGCAGGTTCAGAGCGTCGATATCCCTGCCGGTGGCGAGGCGAAGTTCGAACCGATGGGCTATCACGTCATGCTGCTGGAGCTTAAGGACAAATCGAAGTTGACCAACGGCCAACGCTTTCCGCTGACGTTGCACTTCGAAAAATCCGGTGATGTGACCGTAGACGTTCTGGTGCGGAAACAAGCGCCGGATGAGAACACCGAATCCATGCCCAGCTATTGAGGCTGATCCGCTCGGGTCCACATTGAATTGAGCCGCGCGCGCCCGCAACGCGTCAGCTCACCCCTGTCGGCACCCTGAGGGCGGCCGCACAGGTTGAACCTGTGCTTGTCTTTGCGCCGGGAGCGCTGCACATGACGCCAACCAAAGTTTCCTTCTACAACCTCGCATGGCGCTGGCATTTCTATGCCGGTCTGTTCGTTACGCCGTTCATGATCCTGCTGTCACTGACCGGGATGATTTACCTGTTCAAACCCCAGCTGGACAACCTGATGTACAGCGACCTGTTGTACGTAGAGCAGGGCCCGCATCCGCTCAGCGCCGACACCCAACAACAGCGGGTGCACGCGGCGTTTCCACACGCGACGATCAGCAAGTACCTGCCGCCGTTGAATGCCCAAGGCAGCGCGGAGTTCGTGGTGCAGCAGGACGGCCGCGAGCTGAATGTGTTTATCGACCCGTATCGCGGCGAGATGCTTGGCACTCAGGATGGCAAAAACAACCTGCAAGCCACCGTCCGCGCCCTGCATGGCAAATTGCTGCTCGGCACAGTCGGTGATCGGCTGGTGGAACTGGCTGCTGGCTGGGGAATCGTGCTGGTGGTTTCTGGCCTGTACCTGTGGTGGCCGCGCGGCAAGTCGTCGGCGGGGGTGCTGTGGCCGCGGTTAAACAGTAAAGGCCGCGTGCTGTGGCGGGATCTGCATGCAGTGACCGGCTTCTGGGGCGCACTGTTCCTACTGATGATGCTGCTCAGCGGCATGACCTGGACCGGCGTCTGGGGCAAGCAATTCGCCGATGTCTGGAACACTTTCCCGGCAGCGCTGTGGAACGAGGTGCCCAAGTCCGACAAACAGGCTGGCGAACTCAATAGCCCCACGCGCCAGACCGTACCTTGGGCGCTGGAAAACACGCCGATGCCGCAGTCTGGCGATCATGCCGAACACATGGCCCACGGTGGCGGCATGATCGCGCCGGCAGCACCGACGCTGTCGCTGCAACAAGTGGTAAAGATTGCCACCGAGCAGCACGTTGAGCCGGGCTATAGCATCACCGCCCCGACTACCGCCGACGGCGTGTTCACCATTTCCGTGTTCGCCGACGACCCACGCAACGACGCCACCCTGCACGTCGATCAATACACCGGTAAAGTGCTGGCCGACGTGCGCTGGAAGGATTACAGCAACGTCTCCCGCGCCACGGAAATGGGCGTGATGCTGCATGAGGGCAAGATCTTTGGCTGGGTCAATCAGCTTGTCATCCTCTTGGTCTGCCTGATGGTGCTGCTCAGTTCCGTGAGCGGGCTGGTGATCTGGTGGAAACGTCGCCCGCAAGGCAGCCTTGGCGTTCCGCCGATGCGCCACGACCTGCCACGCTGGAAAACCGCCATCGTGATCA
Source organism: Pseudomonas sp. ASL3 (assembly GCF_056680425.1). Taxonomy (NCBI): domain Bacteria; kingdom Pseudomonadati; phylum Pseudomonadota; class Gammaproteobacteria; order Pseudomonadales; family Pseudomonadaceae; genus Pseudomonas; species Pseudomonas sp. ASL3. The sequence goes on from NZ_CM155281.1 coordinate 4,879,031, forward strand.
TGATCGGCCTGGGTGTGGCGTTTCCGTTGGTGGGGATTTCATTGGTGGTGGTTTGGGCGTTGGATTGGTTGGTGTTGTCGCGTTTTGTCAAGGCGCAACCCGCAAGCTGATTTCATGATGACTGTAGGAGCTTGCTTGCCCGCGATGGATCGCGAAGCGGTCCCAAAAAGCTGATCTCAACTCTAATGCCAGAATCGAGTTTGCTGATTTTACGACTGCTCCGGTCGGACGCGACCCCGGAGCGATCGCGGGCAAGCGCGCTCCTACAACTAACCGTGTTTGCTGCGCAATCGCCTACAAAAGGATTTACGCATTGACTTCACTCACCCTCTCCAATCTCGCTTGGTCCCCCCTCGGCCACGGCCATTGTCATCACCAGTTTCAACTGCGAGAGGTCGGCCTGCGGGTGGCGCCGGGGGAGTTTGTCGGGCTGATCGGGCCCAACGGCAGTGGCAAGACCAGCCTGTTGCGCTGTGCCTACCGTTTCGCTCGACCGGCCGGGGGTGAGGTGTTGCTCGGCGAGGTCGATGTCTGGCAGCAATCGCCACGCTGGTGTGCGCAACGCATCGCCGTGGTGTTGCAGGAATTTCCCGACGCCTTCGGCCTGACCGTCGATGAAGTGGTCGTCATGGGTCGCACGCCACACAAGGGCATGTTCGATGGCGATACGCTGCAAGACCGGCAGATCGCCCGCAATGCGCTGACGTCGGTGGGCATGCAAGGTTTTGAAGATCATGCGTTCGCCACCCTGTCCGGCGGCGAGAAGCAGCGGGTGATCCTGGCCCGCGCCTTGGCGCAGCAACCGAAGATGCTGATCCTCGATGAGCCGACCAACCACCTCGACCCGCGCTATCAGCTCGAATTGTTGCAACTGGTCAAGCGCCTGAACATCGGCACGCTGGCCAGCATTCATGACCTCAACCTCGCCGCCGCTTTTTGTGACCGGCTGTACGTCATCGACCATGGCCGTATCGTCACCAGCGGCACGCCTGCCGAAGTGCTGACTGTCGAGTTGCTGCGCGAGGTGTTCGGCGTCGATGCGTTGGTCGACACTCACCCGCTCTCCGGCTACCCACGAATTACCTGGATCACTCACCCATGACGTCCTTTTTCATCCTGCGCATCAGCCTTGCCTTCGGCCTGCTGTCGGGCGCAACCCAAGCCCTGGCCGACGCCACGCATTACCCGCTGACTATCCAGAGCTGCAACCGCGAAGTGACCTTCGACAAGGCGCCGCAACATGCCGTCAGCCATGACATCAACATGACCCAGATGCTGCTGGCCCTGGGATTGAAATCGAGCATGGTCGGTTACAGCGGCATCAGCGGCTGGAAATCGGTCACGCCACAGATGGCGAAAATCCTCGACGGCCTGCCGGAGCTGGCGAGCAAATACCCGTCAGTGGAAACCCTACTCAACGCCAACGTCGACTTCTTCTTCGCCGGCTGGGATTACGGCATGCGGGTGGGTGGCGACCTCACCCCGCAGACCCTCGCACCGCTGGGAATCAAGGTCTATGAACTGACCGAGTCCTGCGCCTTTGTGATGAAGCGTCCGGCGGCGAGCCTTGAAGACATGTACACCGACCTGCGCACGCTGGGGAAAATCTTCGACGTGCAGCATCGCACCAATCAGTTGATCGCCCAGATGCAGCAGCGGGTGGCGAAGATCAAGGCCAGCCTGCCTGCGGATCGACCACGGGTGTTTCTCTATGACAGCGGCGAAGACCGGGCCATGACCTCAGGCCGACTGGCAATGCCGCAGGCGCTGATCAGTGCGGCGGGCGGGCGCAATATTCTGGACGACATCGATGCCAGCTGGACGCGGGTCAATTGGGAAAGCGTGGTGGAACGCAATCCTGAGGTCATCGTGATCGTCGATTACGGCGAAGTGACCGCCGCGCAGAAGGAGCGCTTCCTGCTGGACAACCCGGCGCTGCAATCGGTCTCTGCGATCCGCAACAAGCGCTTCATCGTTATCCCGTACGTGGCCGCCACGCCGGGCATCGACAATATCGACGCCATCGAAACCCTGGCCGCAGGCTTTCACGGCACCCCCTTGTGAACCAGCGTCTGTCCTTGAACCTGCCCTTATCCATCAGCGGTGGGCGCAACTACAGCCTGTTGATGCTGGGCCTCGGCATTTTGCTGCTGGCCTCGTGTGTGCTGTCGCTGGGTTTCGGTTCGGCGCGGGTGCCGGCAGAGGTGGTCTGGCAGATTCTCCTGCACAAGCTGTTCGGTCTGGGGCCTGACTCGCCAAGCTGGAGCGCAGGCCAGGAACATATTGTCTGGCTGATTCGCGTGCCCAGGATGTTGCTCGGCGCGCTGGTAGGTGCCGGCTTGGCGCTGACGGGCGCGGTGTTGCAGGCCGTGACCCGCAATCCGCTGGCCGATCCGCATCTGCTGGGCGTGACCTCCGGCGCGACATTGGGCGCAGTGATCGTAGTGCTGCATGTCGGCCAAGTGATCGGCATTCTGACCCTGCCCGTTGCCGCGTTCATCGGCGCGTTGTGCAGCATGCTGATGGTGCTCGCCATCGCCAGCCGCCAGGGCCGCCTGGACAGTGACCGTCTGCTGCTGTGCGGGATCGCGGTGTCGTTCGTGATGATGGCGGCGGCCAACCTGCTGCTGTTCATGGGGGACCATCGCGCCAGCTCCGCGGTGATGTTCTGGATGCTTGGCGGGCTGGGGCTGGCACGCTGGGAACTGCTGGGCATCCCGGCACTCAGCGTGTTGGTCGGACTGGTCTTGCTGCTGGCCATGGCCCGCGCCTTGAATGCCTTGATGGCCGGCGAACAGACCGCCGTGACCCTGGGCCTGAACGCACGCAATGTGCGAATCAAGGTGTTCCTGATCGCCTCGCTGATGACCGGCGTGATGATCTCGATCACTGGCTCCATCGGTTTCGTCGGCCTGATGGTGCCTCACGTTGCCCGACGTCTGGTGGGCGCCGAACACCGTCGACTGCTGCCGGCTTCAGTATTGATGGGGAGCATTTTCCTGGTCTGGGTCGATGTCGCCGCCCGCACCTTGATCGCGCCGGAGGACTTGCCTATCGGTGTCGCCACGGCAGCCATCGGTGGACTGTTCTTTATTGTGTTGATGCGCAAGCGCTGAGCCGTCGGACTTGCCCTACCCGCAAATAGCTGAATGCGCCCTGCCGGATCTCCAGCGGCCGACAGACGCCAGTTGCCCACAGTGACTTCATGACTTGGACCGCTCAATCCATTCTGTATCGAGCGGACACCCTTCTCACGAGTTATGAATAGCCACTATGACCACTCAACTTCCCACACCCGCTACGCGACAAGCACAGCCACCGGTAACAACGATATTCCCGCCCTACTTTCCCGATATTGTCGACTTAGAACTGCAGAAAATCCTTGATCGCGATTTCCCCTCTCTTGTTATTGATCTCAATAACACATGGCTGAACCTGTATGAGCTCAACGCAACCCACATTCCTCCTTTCACCGACTTTCCTGTACCAACAGCATCGCCGACGCCCCGTACGGTCCGCGCGCTCACACGCGCCATACCTTTTCGCGACAGTCTGATCGATTTTTTCCTGGGCACATTAGTGCTGTCCGAAGATGACCTTTACGGCTTGTTCACTCATCCCACAACCGTCGACGAACGAGAGCTGGTTGGGGGTTTGAGTCAGAAGGACATTCAGTCTATCTACGGTCAGTTAGCCAACACATTGATCGATGCCTACAACGAATCCCTGCTGAGTTACTGGAACATCGTCGAGACGACCGGCAAGACGCGCAGGGCATTGTTCAACGAAGAACGTGTACACACCCTGCAAATGGAGGCGCGGGTAGGGGTCGAACAAGGCAGCTTGACCGCGGCTCAGGACGACATGCTGAAGATCATGCTCCGCTATAGCCAGGATAAAAGCGTTAACCCCGTGCAAAAGCATGGCGTTTATACCTTGTCACTGGATCGGCCCGATCAGCCGGCAATCGATTTTGCAGGCTGCTTCGTTCTCAGTTATGCCTGCAACACCGGCATGCCTACTGTCGACGACGCAAGGCTGGGCCCGGTTTTGCTCTATACCCCGAATGCCGGTCTGGAGGGATTCGCGTCGTTTCCTTTACTGACTGAAGCATTGAACCAGCGACTGGCCGACCCCGAACAAAAACAGTGGCTGTTGAAAAATGCAGAGTCCAAATACACCACCTCCCTGCTGCAAGGCCCGGATCAAGGCCAAGTCACGCACGCCTGGCGTTACATCCCCACCGGTGGCGATTTCCTGAGCGCGCAGTTCGTTTGGCAACGAATGAAACAACAATCGGATTTCGCTCACTGCGTCGAGGTTGCAAAAGCCGGCGCGCTCGATTGCCAGGGATTTCTGGAACGGCTGTCACAGATGCTCGACCCGCGGTATCAGTTCGACAACTACCTGAGTCTGGACAGGAACGAAAAAAACCACCTCCATGCCGCCATGCCCGGTTGGTGGCACGCAATGAGTACCGAGGAAAAAAGCGAGTGGTTAACCTCGGCAAAAACGTTCGGTGGCTCGATCATCGAACTTCAGCAATTGACTCAGGATCAGTTGAACACGCCTGAATTCGACAGCGACCTGCTTCTCAATGCATACATCGACAGCGTCCTCAAGACCTTCTTGTCCGAGCAAAACATACGGCTGACTCCCGACACGGTTTACGTCGATATCATCTACTTCACGGAGTTACCCACGCCTGCCTTTCCGGGACAAACGGAGCGGGAGACCAGAAGCACGTTGACCAAACGATATACGCTCAAATCATTGGCCGTCGAACAACCACGCATACTCAAACCGGGTTACTCACGCGACATCGTTGTGACCGATGCGAACAATATTCGTATCCGAGGACTTGATGCCAACGCTGTCCGTGATCTGGTGGCCCGAATCAACATCGAGGACATCTTCGATCGTTTTCTGGTCACCACGCTGAAAACATCTGCCTATGCCCGGACCTTGCTTGAGAAGTCCACCAGGCTGGCGCTCACCCAAATGCGCATGGGGTTGCTCATGGCCAGGCGAAAAGGGTTTGAGCAAGTCGGTCTGGACTGGATAACAGCGGTGCTGGATGCTCCTGACGCGACAATGCGCAGGCAGGTAAAGTCCAAAAACATTCAGCTCAAGTTTCTGAAGATCAACACTGTACTGTTGTCGAATGTGATGCTGATCGCACCGGACGATGCCGGTGAACGAAGGGCCATTGTGCTCTGCACGCTCAACGCGCCAGACGGCATTGTCTTTCGCTGGTTTTCAAGCACAGAAAGTCTCAAAAACAACTTTCTCACCCAACCGGCATTCCGTGAGTACCTGCTGCTGCAGATCCCTATCGCACAACGGCCTATAACGCACAGAAACCTCGAAATGGATGCCTGGCTCAAGCATTACCGCTTCCCGACTTTTTTCAAATACCTGCCACAGCCAGTCCCGCTCCCCGCCATCCTCTGGGAGGTCGTGACCTTCGTCGAACAGAGCAAAGACTTCCTCGTTGAAAACCACGACATCAGAATCGACCACATGATCAGCGACGCGAAAGCATGCAGGGTCAATTCGCAAGGACCCCAGGCCAGTGACCACAGTGCCACGGTTCAATTGGCAATCGGCATCGCCCTCCTTTTTTTGCCTGCGCCGGTGATGATTCCCCTGGTACTCGGCCTGGGCTTGTACGCAGCCTGGGAGGGTTTCAGAAAAATCGATGAAAGCGATTACGAAGGCGCCGCTGGAGAATTCCTTGTTGCCCTCAGTTACCTGGTACCCGCGGGGATTGGAAAGCTTTCCCTCCCGACCAAGCTTGTGACCCCCATTAACACGTTTCGCCCTGCCCCGCCACTCGTACGCAGGATCGGACCCGATGGTGAGAAACATATCGGCTTTTTGCTATCACCCACCCGCGCGCCACAACTGGGCAACTCAGCACGGGTCACAGCGCTTGACCCTGGAAAATTCACCATCGCTAAAATAGGCGATGAGGTGTTCTACGTCCGCAACCGCTTCAATCTATTTGGGCACTCTCCGCTCTATCGCCAGGCCCCCGGCGATCCTGGCATGCTGGTGCACAGCGGCGGGTTTGGTCTTCGCAACAAAAAACGCCTCTGGATCAGGGCGTCTTATCACGCCAGGGGCACCAATACGCTCATCTTCAGTGGTGCGAGTCGCGAACTGGATAGGCTGACAATGCGATGGCCAAAATCAGTGGAGAGCTTGAGCATCGCAGAAAAGACGCGCTTTGAAACTGACTACCTCGCGCTGGCCAGAACCTCCAATTCCGCGTTTCTTCCAGAGGTGCTTGCCTATTGCGAGGCCGGTTCAGCTGACATAAACACGGTGTTGCGAGCAGGCACCAAAAACCCCGCCACACGCAAGTTCCTGCAAGAGTTTTACCGACTCAACGAGTATCAAGGCGTGGCCTTTCGGGTAGCCCATGTGTCTTCTGCCAGCTTGCAACGCTTGAAAAGCAAGATCGGGCTGATCTATGCCGACGCGGGCGTTCAATCCGCCTCCGTCAGCCGCTGGAATGCAACACGATGGAGTCAGGACCAATTCGTCACTCAACACGCGACGGCCGATGACCATTTGATTTTCATGATCTTCGACAATTCTGTACCCAAGAAAAATATGTTCACCATCCTCCTCGGCGATCATGTCGCTATTCCACCGAGTACGCCCGTGCAGTTAATGGCGACCAAGGAGGTGGACGGAAAATTCTTCACCTACTTCGCCATGCCCCAAGAACTCAGCACCCATGTTTTCGATATCTACACCGGGAATCGGGAAATACTGGTCTAGCGTTCGACCTTTGCGTCGCGCACCACATCAGCGCAACTCGCGCACCCGTGTATGGATTTGGATCCATGCCGGTGCGCGGCATCTAGTCCAGACAACAGATTCATACCTTTTTGCGACGTTTTCATCCTTGGCCCAGCCTTTGCTAAAGACCTTTCAGACACGCGTTTGCAGTGATCGCACCCGCCCCCTGAAATCCAAGAATGGAGATAGCCCAATGAAGCGTCGCAGTCTGATCAAAGCTTTCACCCTGTCCGCCTCGATTGCCGCCATGGGCATGACGTGGAGCGTCCAGGCCGCTGAGACGATCAAGGTCGGCATCCTGCATTCGTTGTCCGGCACCATGGCGATCTCCGAGACGTCACTCAAAGACATGGCGTTGATGACCATCGACGAAATCAACGCCAAGGGCGGCGTCAATGGCAAGATGCTTGAAGCGGTGGTGGTCGACCCAGCGTCCAACTGGCCGCTGTTCGCCGAGAAAGGCCGTCAGTTGTTGACCCAGGACAAAGTAGCGGTGGTCTTTGGCTGCTGGACCTCGGTGTCGCGTAAATCGGTATTGCCGGTGTTCGAAGAACTCAACGGCCTGCTGTTCTACCCCGTGCAGTACGAAGGCGAAGAGATGTCGCCGAACGTGTTCTACACCGGTGCAGCACCTAACCAGCAGGCCATTCCTGCGGTCGAGTACCTGATGAGCGAAGAAGGCGGCGCCGCCAAGCGTTTCTTCCTGCTGGGCACCGACTACGTTTACCCGCGCACCACCAACAAGATTTTGCGTTCGTTCCTCAAGTCCAAAGGCGTCGCCGACAAAGACATCGAAGAGGTCTACACCCCGTTCGGCCACAGCGATTACCAGACCATCGTATCGAACATCAAAAAATTCTCCGCCGGTGGCAAGACCGCTGTGATCTCCACGGTCAACGGCGACTCCAACGTCCCCTTCTACAAAGAACTGGCCAACCAGGGTCTGAAAGCCACCGACGTGCCGGTTGTGGCGTTCTCGGTCGGCGAAGAAGAACTGCGCGGGATCGACACCAAGCCGCTGGTGGGCAACCTCGCCGCCTGGAACTACTTCGAGTCTGTGCAGAACCCGGTCAATACCAAGTTCGTCGCTGACTGGAAAGCCTATGCCAAGAAACACAACCTGCCGGGCGCTGACAAGGCGGTGACCAACGACCCGATGGAAGCCACGTACGTTGGCATCCATATGTGGGCGCAGGCTGCCGAGAAAGCCAAGTCGACCGACGTTGACAAGGTTCGCGCAGCCCTGGCTGGCCAGACCTTCGCCGCACCGTCGGGCTACACCCTGACCATGGACAAAACCAACCACCACCTGCACAAGCCGGTGATGATCGGCGAGATTCAGGCCGACGGCCAGTTCTCGGTGGTCTGGCAGACCGAAGGCCCGATCCGCGCTCAACCGTGGAGCCCTTACATCCCTGGCAACGACAAGAAGCCGGACTATGCGGTGAAAAGTAATTAATCGGTTACCCCTCTCCTTGTAGGAGCGGGCTTGCCCGCGATCGAGTGCGCAGCGCTCGCAAAACGGCTGGAATCAGTGTCATGTCCAGCACCGAATGAAGGTCCTTCGGCCCTTATCGCAGACAAGTCAGCTCCTACAAAGTCCGCGCATGACCGTGAGACATCCGATATGCCCACTGCCCTAATACGCCTCATTCTCGCTGTGGTGCTGCTGTTGCCACTGGCAGCCCACGCCAGCGATGCCAGTGACTTCGTGGCGGCCAATCCGGTGCAGCAAGCCAAACTGCTTGAAGCCTGGGCGGCAAAGCCAGATCCGGCGCGAGTCGAGTTGATCAATGACCTGCAACAAGGCCAGATCACGGTCGATGGCGAAGCAAAAGTCCTGCGTCTGAACAACCGCCTGCGGGGTCTGATCGAGACCACGCTGGCCAGCCACCAACTGCTCGCTGTCGATGCCAAATTGCGTCTGGCGGCGGCGCTGCAACTGCAAAAAAGTGCCCAGCCTGCACAGCTCCCATTGCTCAATCAAAAGGTCGCCAGCGAAACCGACGCCACCGTGCGCACCGCCTTGAGCCTGGCGCTGGCCAACCTGCAACTGGTGGACAGTGACCCGGCCGTGCGTCTGGCCGCCGTCCGTTTGCTGGGTGAAACCGGCGACCCGCTGGCCCGCACACGCCTGGAAACCCTGCTCGACCCCACCGTCGAAACCGATGCCGGCGTGCGCACCGCTGCCGAAACCAGCCTGGCTCAGGTCAAACGCAAATTGATGGTTGGCGAAATACTCGGCGAGGCCTTCAGTGGTTTGTCGCTCGGCTCGATTCTGCTGCTGGCGGCGCTGGGGCTGGCGATCACCTTCGGCCTGCTGGGCGTGATCAACATGGCCCACGGCGAGATGTTGATGCTGGGAGCCTACTCCACCTATGTCGTGCAGTTGATGTTCCAGCGTTACGCGCCGGGGGCATTGGAGCTCTATCCGCTGGTGGCGCTGCCGGTGGCGTTCTTCGTCACGGCGGTCATCGGCATGGCCCTGGAGCGCACGGTTATTCGCCATTTGTATGGCCGGCCACTGGAAACCCTGCTGGCGACCTGGGGCATCAGCCTGATGCTGATTCAACTGGTGCGTCTGGTCTTCGGCGCACAGAACGTCGAAGTCGCCAACCCCGAGTGGTTGTCTGGCGGCATTCAAGTGCTGCCCAATCTGGTGCTGCCGTACAACCGCATCGTGATCATTGCGTTTGCGCTGTTCGTCGTCGTCCTGACCTGGCTGTTGCTGAACAAGACCCGCCTGGGTCTGAACGTGCGCGCCGTCACTCAGAACCGCAACATGGCTGCCTGCTGCGGTGTACCCACCGGCCGCATCGACATGATGGCCTTCGGTCTGGGCTCGGGCATCGCCGGTTTGGGTGGCGTGGCCTTGAGTCAAATCGGCAACGTCGGCCCGGATCTGGGCCAGAGCTACATCATCGACTCCTTCCTGGTCGTGGTGCTGGGCGGAGTCGGTCAACTGGCCGGTAGCGTGATGGCGGCCTTCGGGCTGGGCATCGCCAACAAAATCCTCGAACCGCAGATCGGCGCCGTACTCGGCAAGATTCTGATCCTGGCGCTGATCATTCTGTTTATCCAGAAACGTCCGCAAGGGCTCTTCGCACTCAAAGGACGGGTGATCGACTGATGAACCAGCCTCTTATGGTCACGGCTGCGCAAAAAGCCGGCCCGACAATCACCTTGGCCGTCGGCACGGCGGTCCTTGTGGTGTTGATCGCACTGGCATTGTTATCGTTGCTACCGGCCGACAACAGCCTGCAAGTCTCCGCCTACACCCTGACGCTGGTGGGCAAAATCCTCTGCTATGCCATCGTCGCGTTGGCGCTGGATCTGGTCTGGGGTTATGCCGGGCTGTTGTCGCTGGGGCATGGCCTGTTCTTCGCCCTCGGTGGCTATGCCATGGGCATGTACCTGATGCGCGAAGCCGCCGGCGATGGCCTGCCTGCGTTCATGACGTTCCTGTCATGGACCGAACTGCCCTGGTACTGGACCGGCACCAATCACTTCCTCTGGGCCATGTGCCTCGTCGTATTGGCCCCGGGCTTGTTGGCGCTGATCTTTGGCTTCTTCGCCTTCCGCTCGCGGATCAAGGGCGTGTATTTCTCGATCATGACCCAAGCCCTGACCTTCGCCGGGATGCTGCTGTTCTTTCGCAACGAGACCGGCTTCGGCGGCAACAATGGCTTCACCAACTTCCGCAGCATTCTGGGCTTCAGCATTACCTCACCGGGGACACGGGCGACGCTGTTTCTCGCCACCGTGGTCTTGCTGGTCGGCAGCCTGTATGTGGGCTGGCGCCTGGCGCAAAGCAAGTTCGGCCGGGTGCTGACCGCGCTACGTGATGCTGAAAACCGCCTGATGTTCTGCGGCTACGACCCACGCGGTTTCAAGCTATTCGTCTGGGTCTTGAGCGCCGTGATGTGCGGGCTGGCCGGGGCCTTGTATGTGCCGCAAGTCGGCATCATCAACCCCAGCGAAATGTCGCCGACCAACTCCATCGAAGCCGCCGTGTGGGTCGCCCTCGGTGGCCGTGGCACGCTGATCGGCCCACTGCTGGGTGCCGGCCTGGTCAACGGCATGAAGAGCTGGTTCACCGTGGCCTTCCCTGAGTACTGGCTGTTCTTCCTCGGCGCGCTGTTTATTGTCGTGACGTTGTTCCTGCCCAAAGGCGTGATTGGCCTGCTGAAGAAAAAGGGCGAGCAATGAAAACCACACCGACTCCCGCCTTCATGCTCGAACCGATCCTCGCGCCGAACTCCGATGCGGGCACCAGTCGTGATGCCATCAGCCACGGCCAGCTCGCCGGTGAAGGCCTCGACACCCGACACGGCACCATCCTTACCCTGGAGGACATCAGCGTCAGCTTCGATGGTTTCAAGGCGTTGAACGATCTGAACCTATACATCAGCGTCGGCGAATTGCGCTGCATCATCGGCCCCAACGGCGCGGGCAAAACCACACTGATGGACGTAATCACCGGCAAGACCCGGCCCAGCCACGGCAAGGCCTGGTTCGGCGAAACCCTGGACCTGACGCTGATGAGCGAAGTGCAAATCGCCCAGGCCGGGATCGGGCGCAAATTCCAGAAGCCGACGGTGTTCGAAGCGTTGAGCGTGTTCGAAAACCTGGAGCTCGCGCAGAAAACCGACAAGTCGGTGTGGGCCAGTTTGCGTGCGCGCCTGAGTGGCGAGCAGCAAGACCGCATTCTCGAGGTACTGGAAACCATCCGCCTGACCCACTCCATGCATCGCCCGGCCGGGCTGTTGTCCCACGGGCAGAAACAGTTTCTGGAGATCGGCATGTTGCTGGTCCAGGACCCACAATTGCTGCTACTCGACGAGCCGGTGGCCGGCATGACCGACGCCGAAACCGAGTTCACCGCCGAGCTGTTCAAAAGCCTGGCAGTCAAACACTCGTTGATGGTGGTGGAGCACGACATGGGCTTCGTCGGTTCGATTGCCGATCACGTCACCGTCCTGCATCAAGGCAGCGTGCTGGCCGAAGGGTCGCTGGCCGACGTGCAGGCGGATGAGCGGGTGATTGAGGTGTATCTCGGAAGATGATTGATACCCCTGTAGGAGCTGACTTGTCTGCGAAGACCATACAACGCGGTTCGTCAGACATACCGCGTCGCGCCATTCGCAGACAAGTCAGCTCCTACACAGGCTGTGTGAAAACCTCCGCGACCGATTAACTGATTAAAAACCGACCTGAAAATCGCGTTCCTACGTGAAATCCAGGTCTGTCCAGCAGCCGATCTATTTCTGAATTGACGTACGAACGCGCAGTTCAGTTTTCTGTTGGGGTTTTCACACAGCCTGTACAGGTCACTCACAATTGCTTGAGAACTTACCCATGCTGCAAGTCGACAAACTCCACCAGTATTACGGCGGTAGCCACATTCTTCGTGGCCTGTCCTTCGAGGTGAATATCGGCGAAGTGACGTGCCTGCTCGGCCGTAACGGCGTGGGCAAGACCACGCTGCTCAAAGTGCTGATGGGCCTGCTGCCGTCCAAGGAAGGCGCCGTGCAATGGGAAGGCAAAACCATCACCGGCTTCAAACCGCACCAACGGGTACACGCCGGGATCGCTTACGTGCCCCAGGGCCGGGAAATTTTCGGCCGCCTGACCGTGGAAGAGAATCTGCTGATGGGCCTGTCACGTTTCCCCGGCTCCGAAGCCAAGGAAGTCCCGGCGTTTATCTACGAGTTGTTCCCGGTGCTGCTACAAATGAAACACCGACGCGGCGGTGACCTGTCCGGTGGCCAGCAACAACAATTGGCAATCGGCCGTGCCCTGGCCAGCCGCCCTCGCCTGTTGATCCTTGATGAACCCACCGAAGGCATCCAACCGTCGGTCATCAAAGAGATCGGCGCGGTGATCAAGAAACTTGCCGCGCGAGGCGACATGGCGATTCTGCTGGTGGAGCAGTTCTACGATTTTGCCGCTGAACTGGCGGATCAGTACCTGGTGATGTCCCGTGGCGAAATTGTTCAGCAGGGCCGTGGCGATGACATGGAAGCCGAAGGGGTTCGCGGTCTGGTGACTATTTGATGCGCCAATCCGTTAAGGTGTGCTCTATCGTCAGACCCTATAAAACATAACGACACCATGAACCTTCCTGCCCACACCGCGCTGTTCACCCCCAGCTGGCACGCCGAGCTGGAGCTGGGCTATGGCCGTTTCGGCGACAGCACGCGACCGACCCTGCGTCGGCATCAAGGCCCGCTTCGGGTGCAAAAGCATCTGTATGCCGAAGGCCCGCAGGTCTGCCAACACATCATCGTTCACCCACCGGGCGGGATTGCCGGCGGTGATCGGCTCGATATTTCGGCCAACGTCGGCAAAGACGCATGGGCACAACTGACCAGCCCCGGCGCGGCCAAGTGGTACCGCGCCGCAAGCCCGGCCTATCAACAGCTGGAGCTGCGCGTAGAGGCCGGGGCCACGCTGGAATGGCTGCCGCAGGAAACCATCGTCTTCAGCGCTGCCCAGGCCGAACTGACCACCCGCATCGAGCTGCAAGGCGATGCACGTGTGCTGTACTGGGACATGGTTGCACTGGGCCGCCCAGCCAGTGGCGAGCGCTTCGATCGTGGTCATTTTCAGTCGCAGGTCGAGATCCGCCGCGACGGCCAATTGCTGTGGCACGAGCGCCAGCGAATCATCGGCGGCGATGGCCTGCTCGACTCGCCCATCGGCCTGGGTGGCAAGCCTGTGTTCGCCACATTGCTGGTGACTGGCGAGGTGAGCAGTGAATTGCTGGAAACCTGCCGCAACCTGCTAAATCCCGTACGCGCTGACCTGACTCAACTACCCGGCCTGTTGGTCGCCCGCTGCCTGGCCGACGAAGCCCTGCACGCCCGCGCCTGGCTGATCGAATTATGGAAGCTGCTGCGCCCGGCATTGCTGGGACGTGAGGCTGTACCGCCAAGAATATGGAGTACCTGACAAACACCGTCATTGTAGGAGCTGCCGAAGGCTGCGATCGACCGGGAACCGGTCGTCACGATCACCAACGCATCGCAGCCTTCGGCAGCTCCTACAGGTCACTCTCAAACGACACAAAACGGATTAAACAATGGACCTGACCCCCCGCGAAAAAGACAAGCTGCTGATCTTCACCGCCGGCCTGGTTGCCGAACGGCGCCTGGCGCGGGGAGTGAAGCTCAATTACCCGGAAGCCATGGCCTATATTTCCGCCGCGCTGCTGGAAGGCGCCCGTGATGGCAGGACGGTCGCCGAGCTGATGCATTTCGGCACCACCCTGCTGAGCCGCGAACAGGTCATGGAAGGCATCCCGGAAATGATCCCGGAGATCCAGGTCGAAGCCACCTTTCCCGACGGCACCAAGCTGGTGACCGTGCACCAACCGATTGCCTGATTTTGACGATGCGAGCCTTGTAATGACGTACCTCATTCGTGACGCCCTGGAAGCCGATCTTGCCGGCATCCGCGATATCTACAACGACGCCGTGCTCAACACCACGGCCATCTGGAACGAACAAGCAGTCGATCTCGCCAATCGCAAGGCCTGGTTCGACGCTCGTCAGACCCAGGGCTACCCTATTCTGGTAGTGGTCGATGCGGCTGATGACGTGCTTGGCTATTCCTCGTTCGGCGACTGGCGGCCGTTTGATGGCTTCCGGCATACCGTCGAGCACTCGGTTTATGTGCGTGCCGACCAACGCGGCAATGGCCTCGGCCCGCTGTTGATGCAAGCTCTGATCGAGCGCGCCAGGACCTGCGACAAACACATGATGGTCGCCGCCATCGAAAGTGGTAATGCCGCCTCGGTGCGTCTGCACGAACGCCTCGGTTTTGCGATCACCGGCCAGATGGCACAGGTGGGTACCAAGTTCGGTCGCTGGCTCGACCTGACCTTCATGCAATTGAATCTGACACCGGATGCCGCGCCTCCAGCGCCTCGCTCTCCTAGCCCATAAAAAGGAAGTCTGCCCATGAACGCCGCCCAGTTACGACGCGTCAACGCCGAAAGCTTTCCCCACTATCGCCAGGGTCTGGTCGAGTTGCTGCTCGACGCCGTCCAGCACGGCGCGTCGGTGGGATTCATGGCTAATCTGCAGGCCAGTGAGGCCCTTACCTATTTCGACGGCGTGCGCGCAGAACTGGAAAAAGGCAATGTGCTGCTGTGGGCGGTGGTCCAGGAAGAACAAGTGCTGGCCAGCGTTCAACTGTCGTTGTGCCAAAAGCAGAACGGCCTCAATCGCGCCGAAGTGCAAAAACTGCTGGTGCTGAAACCGGCGCAGCGGCGTGGCCTGGGCGGGCAATTGATGAGCGCCCTTGAGCAGGCCGCGCACCAACACAAGCGCGGCCTGCTTTACCTGGACACTGAAGCCGGCTCGCCCGCCGAAGACTTCTATCGCTCCGTGGGCTACACCTTGTCCGGCAAGCTGCCCGATTACGCGTGCAGCCCCGACGGCGAATACAAAGCAACGGCCATCTACTACAAAACCTTGTCGAGGACGACTGCATGATCCCTGGCGAATATCAGATCCAGCCCGGCGATATCGAACTCAATGCCGGCCGCCGTACGATCAGCCTGAATGTTGCCAACAGCGGTGACCGGCCAATCCAGGTCGGCTCGCACTTTCACTTTTTCGAAACCAACGACGCCCTGAGCTTCGAGCGTGCCGCCAGCCGCGGCATGCGCCTGAACATCCCCGCCGGCACCGCCGTACGCTTCGAGCCGGGCCAGTCGCGGGATGTGGAATTGGTGGACCTGGCGGGACATCGTAGGGTGTTTGGGTTTGCCGGCAGAGTCATGGGTGAGTTGGACTGACAACGCTGGAAGGTCCTCCGGACCTTATCGCAGCCTTCGGCAGCTCCTACAGAGTGAGATCACCGCAACACTTGTAGGAGCTGCCGAAGGCTGCGAAGAGGCCAGTCCAGGCACAGAAAATTAAAGATTAAGGATCGCCATGAAGATTTCCAGACAAGCCTACGCCGACATGTTCGGCCCCACCGTCGGCGATCGCGTGCGACTGGCCGATACCGAGCTGTGGATCGAAGTCGAGAAAGACTTCACCACCTACGGTGAAGAAGTGAAGTTCGGCGGCGGCAAGGTCATTCGTGACGGTATGGGCCAGGGTCAGCTGCTGGCAGCCGACGTGGTCGACACCTTGATCACTAACGCGCTGATCGTCGATCACTGGGGCATCGTCAAAGCCGACGTCGGCCTCAAGAACGGCCGCATCGCCGCTATCGGCAAGGCCGGCAACCCGGATATCCAGCCCGACGTAACCATAGCGATCGGTGCCAGTACCGAAGTCATTGCTGGCGAAGGCATGATCCTCACTGCGGGCGGCGTCGATACCCACATCCACTTCATCTGCCCCCAGCAGATCGAAGAAGCGCTGATGAGTGGCGTGACCACTATGATCGGCGGCGGCACCGGCCCGGCCACGGGTACCAATGCCACCACCGTCACTCCGGGCCCTTGGCACTTGGCGCGCATGCTGCAAGCCGCCGACGTCTTCCCGATGAACATCGGTTTCACCGGCAAGGGCAACGTCAGCCTGCCCGAACCGCTGATCGAGCAGGTCAAAGCCGGCGCCATCGGCTTGAAACTGCATGAAGACTGGGGCACCACGCCGGCCGCCATCGACAACTGCCTGAGCGTCGCCGATCAATACGATGTGCAAGTGGCGATCCACACCGACACCCTCAACGAATCCGGCTTCGTCGAAACCACCCTGGCAGCGTTCAAGGGCCGCACCATCCACACCTACCACACCGAAGGCGCGGGTGGCGGGCATGCCCCGGACATCATCAAGGCCTGCGGCTTCCCCAACGTCCTGCCCAGTTCGACCAACCCGACCCGGCCGTTCACCAAGAACACCATCGACGAACACCTGGACATGCTGATGGTTTGCCATCACCTGGACCCAAGCATCGCCGAAGACGTGGCCTTCGCTGAAAGCCGTATCCGTCGCGAAACCATCGCCGCTGAAGACATCCTGCACGACCTCGGCGCGTTCTCGATGATCAGTTCCGACAGCCAGGCCATGGGCCGTGTCGGCGAAGTGATCATGCGCACCTGGCAGACCGCCGACAAAATGAAGAAGCAACGTGGTCCGCTGGCTGAAGACGGTCCCGGCAACGACAACTTCCGCGCCAAACGCTACATCGCCAAATACACCATCAACCCGGCGATCACCCACGGCATCAGCCATGAAGTGGGCTCGATCGAAGTGGGTAAATGGGCCGATCTAGTGCTGTGGCGCCCGGCGTTCTTTGGGGTAAAACCGAGCCTGATCCTGAAAGGGGGCGCCATCGCCGCCAGCCTGATGGGCGACGCCAACGCCTCGATTCCGACACCGCAACCGGTGCACTACCGCCCGATGTTCGCCAGCTATGGCGGCTCGCTGCACGCCACCAGCATGACCTTCATCAGCCAGGCGGCGCTGGATGCCGGAATCCCGGAATCATTGGGCCTGAAAAAGAAAATCAGCGTGGTGAAAGGCTGCCGCAACCTGAAAAAAACCGACCTGATCCACAACGACTATCTGCCGAACATTGAGGTCGATCCGCAGACCTATCAGGTCAAGGCCGATGGCGTGCTGTTGTGGTGCGAGCCGGCTGAGGTGCTGCCAATGGCGCAGCGGTACTTCTTGTTCTGATGCGAACCGGACAGTGCTTGAAACGGGGCAAAAGCGCTACTATGCGAGACGCCTCCATCAACGCTGTCCCAGCAAAGGTTGCCCGCCCATGCGCCTATCTGAATTCATCGTCCAGCAGGTTGAGCGCATCGTCGATGAATGGGAGAAGTTCGCAAAAACCTTCAAACCGGCAGCGGATTCATTAAGCGGTCAGGAGTTGCGCGACCACGCCAAGTCGATTCTGCTGGCGGCCGCCCGGGACATGAACACTGCGCAGACCGCCAGTGAACAGGCGGCCAAAGCCAAAGGTGAAGGCCCGGAAAAATCCTCGACACTGGATCAGGCAGCTGCCAGCCATGGCGAACTACGTCATACCGTGGGCTTTGATTTGGTACAGATGACGTCTGAATTTCGTCATTTGCGTGCCAGTGTCATCCGCTTATGGGTGGGCAGTCTGGAGTCGCCGGATCTGGCGTATTTTCAGGACATGATTCGTTTCAACGAAGCCATCGATGAAGCCTTGGCCGAATCCACCGCGGCCTATGCCGAGCAGGTGGCACGCTCACGGGATATTTTCCTGGCGATTCTCGGGCATGACCTGCGCGCGCCCTTGCAGGCGGTGAGCATGTCCACGGAGCTGCTGGTGCGCAAGGTCGGCCTCGATGAAGCCGCGCTGTCCTACATTGCGCGCATCAAGGGCGGTACCCGTCATATGAGCGCGATGGTCAGGGATTTACTCGAGTTCGTGCGCAGCCGCCTGGGCACCACTCTGCCCATCGAGCGAAAGCCCATGGACCTGGCTGCCGCCTGTCGCGAGGCCATCGACGAAGCCTGTGCCGCCCAGCCCGACTGTCATCCACATCTCTTGATCAACGGTGACACCCGCGGCGAATGGGATCACGGGCGCATCAATCAATTGCTGCAAAATCTGATCGGCAATGCGCTACAGCACGGTTCCAGTAGCCACGAGGTCAGCCTGACCCTCAACGCTGACGAGCACAGCGTCACACTGCTCATGCACAACTTCGGCGAACCCATTGCCGAAGACTCGATTGGTACAATTTTCGATCCACTGGTGCGCAGTTCCAGCGAAGAGGTCGGCCAACCTTCGACCAGCCTTGGGCTGGGTCTGTTTATCGTCAAGGAAGTGGTCAACGCCCATCAGGGCAGCATCAAGGTCTGCTCAAACCGTGACGATGGCACATCGTTTACTGTGGTGTTGCCCAAGCGAGGGGACTGATTTATTTTTCGTGCTTTTTGAAAAATCAATCTGTCCCCGGCCTCCAAGCGGGACAGATTGATTTTCGATGAAGCGCTGAAAATAAATCAGTCCCCTGATCACTCCACCAAAAACCGCCCCAGCCGCTGTTTCAGCATGAGGTTCTCGGCCCTCAGGCGTTCGACTTCATCCAACAGATCAAGCGCCAGAGCGACGCCTTGCCATTCCAGCTCAAGATCATGCTGCAGTTTGACCGCCCGTCTGGCGACAGCCAACGCATGGGCATCGAATAACCAATCGTCCGGCTTTCGCCCCTGAGGTTCGAGGATGCCGTGTTCGACGATTTCGATCACGTAGGCGGCCGGCATATCGGTCGCCTGACAGAATTCCTTCATATCCAACTCTACGATCAGGGTGCTGCTCATGATCAGTTACTCCATTGGGCACGCGGATCAAAGGCTGCTTTTTCAGCCAGGCTTTGCCAAAGCGCTTTGGTGTCTTCGTCGGTGGACTTGGGCATCACGACTTTGAGCTGGGCATACAGATCACCGCGCAGGCCCTGCTTGTCGAGCAAGCCATTGCCTTTGACCCGCAGGCGCTGACCGCTCTGGCTGTCCGGCCGAATGGTCAGGTTGATCTTGCCGGTCAGGGTCGGCATGGCGACTTTGGTACCCAGCGCAGCTTCCCACGGCGCCAGCGGCACGGTGATGATCAAGTCATGACCTTCAACATCGAACAGCGGATGAGGTGCCAGACGGATGATCAGGTACAGATCACCGTTGGCCCCACCTCCCACGCCCGGCGCGCCCTGCCCCTTGAGGCGGATGCGCTCGCCGTCGGCCACACCGGCGGGGATCTTCACGTTCAAGGTCTTGGTGATGTCCGCCATGCGCTGGCCGTCAGCACCGTATTGCGCCACCTTGAAGCTGACTTGTTTCGATTCGGTCGACAGGGTTTCTTCGAGGAAGATCGGGAGTTCCATTTCTACATCCTGTCCACGGCGACCGGCGCTGCGCGCACGGCCTTGCTGGGCCCGACCACCGAAGATCGAGCTGAAAAAGTCTGAAAAGTCACCCGGATCATCCCCATAACCGCCCGGTGCGCCACCACGGCTCTGCCAGCCAGGAGGGCCCTGGAAAGGACGACCCTGCTGGCCATATTTGCGCAGGTCATCGTATTCGGCGCGTTTATCCGGGCTTTTCAGGACTTCATAAGCCTCTGAGGCCTCTTTGAATTTGTCCTCTGCGCCCTTTTCCTTGCTGACGTCCGGGTGATATTTGCGTGCCAACTTGCGATACGCGACCTTGATCGCCTTGTCGTCCGCAGTCGGTTCCACCCCAAGAATCTTGTAGTAGTCTTTGAAGTCCATGTAACGGTCACCATCCCCAATTATCCAGCGCAGCCCCGAAAGGCCCCTGCTCAGCGCGTAGCATGCTCTTATTCGGATTTAACTGCACCTAACCGACGTTTCGCCCTACGCATCTGCGGTGTGCTGACATACACTGCGCGGCCGTTTTTTGACTGGAACATGAAACGCATGAAAAACGAATCCCCAGCCCGTGCCTGCGGTATCGACTTCGGCACGTCCAATTCCACTGTCGGCTGGCTGCGACCGGGCATGGAATCGCTTATCGCGCTGGAGGACGACAAGATCACGTTACCGTCGGTCGTGTTCTTCAATATAGAAGAGCGCCGCCCGGTGTATGGCCGTCTGGCGCTGCACGAGTACCTGGAAGGCTATGAAGGCCGCCTGATGCGCTCGCTGAAAAGCCTGCTGGGCTCCAAGCTGATCAAGCACGACACCAGCGTGCTGGGCACGGCCATGCCGTTCAAGGACCTGCTGGGACTGTTCATCGGCGAGCTGAAAAACCGCGCCGAAGCCACCGCCGGTCGCGCGTTCGATGAAGTGGTACTGGGTCGCCCGGTGCATTTTGTCGATGACGACGCCGCTGCGGACCAGGAAGCCGAAGACACACTGGTTGAAGTCGCGCACAAGATCGGCTTCAAGGAAGTGTCCTTCCAGTACGAGCCTATCGCGGCAGCCTTCGACTACGAGTCGACCATCGAACGCGAAGAGCTGGTGCTGATCGTCGATATTGGCGGTGGTACCTCGGACTTCTCATTGGTGCGCCTGTCGCCAGAGCGGCGCTTCATCGATAACCGTCACGACGACATCCTCGCCACCGGCGGCGTACACATCGGCGGGACCGATTTCGACAAGCAACTCAGCCTGCAAGGCGTGATGCCGCTGTTCGGTTACGGCAGCCGGATGAAGAGTCAGGCCTACATGCCCACCAGCCACCACATGAACCTGGCGACCTGGCACACGATCAACGCGGTGTATTCACAGAAGTCCCAGCTGGCATTAGGCAGCATGCGTTACGACATCGAGGACACCGGCGGCATCGATCGCCTGTTCAAGTTGATCGAGCAACGCGCCGGGCACTGGCTGGCGATGGAAGTGGAAGAAACCAAGATCCAGCTGACCCACGAAGAAAGCCGCCACGTGCCGCTGGACCGTATTCAGCCGGGCTTGAGTGTGGAATTGAGCCGGACGCTGTTCGAATCAGCCATCGACACACAACTGGGGCGCGTGCGCAACAGCGTGTCGAAACTGCTCGATGATGCGGACGTGCGTGTCGAACAGGTCGATACGGTGTTCTTCACCGGCGGTTCGAGCGGCATCCCGGCGCTGCGCAACAGCGTCTCGGCGATGCTGCCCAACGCCCGCCATGTGGAAGGCAATATTTTCGGCAGCATCGGTAGCGGTTTGGCGATTGAAGCCAAGAAGCGGTATGGCTGAGTAAACCTGCTCCCACAGACGGCATGCGGTCCTCTGTGGGAGCAGGCTTGCAACTACGCGTCCCGCTGCGAATGACTGCCCGCGCTAAACCAGCTCCGCATTGCGCAACTCGCTTTTCAAATACGCGTAGTAGATCGGCCCGGCCACTACCCCCGGCAGGCCGAAGGCTGATTCGAAGATCAGCATCGCCAGCAGCAATTCCCACGACTTGGCACTGATCTGCCCGCCGACGATCCGGGCATTGAGGAAGTACTCGAGCTTGTGGATCACGATCAAATACCCCAGCGCCGCCACGGCCACCCAGACCGACAGCGACATGCCGACGATGAAGATCAGCGTATTGGACATCAGATTACCCACCACCGGCAGCAAGCCGAGCAGGAAGGTAAGAATGATCAACGTCTTGGTCAGCGGCAGATGAATACCGCATAGCGGCAGGACCACCACCAGGAAGATCGTGGTAAACGCGGTGTTGAGCAGGGCGATCTTGATCTGCGCGAAAACGATATTGCGGAAAGCCGCGCTTAAAAAGTTCAACCGATCGGACAGCGCAGCCGACAGTGGCTTGCGCTTGTGGTCGGGGCTCACTCGCTGCAAGGCGACGATTGCACCCAGCACCATACCGATCAGCAGCGTGACGAACATGTGCGCCGCGCCCTTGCCGAGCAGTTGTAAATCGCCCACATGTTTGGTCAACCAGGCGCCCAGCGAGACACGGAACTCGGCGGCGCTGGCGGGCAGATAACTGTCGATGAACGGCGGTAACTGGCTACGGGCGCGGTCCACCAGAATCATGAATTTATCCAGTGACGCGCCAGGGTTTTCTGCTTCGTGCAGTAAAAAACTGATCGCACCGGCAAACAGCAACGCCAGCACACTGACCACCAAGGTGCCCAGCAACGCCACCGCCAGCCAGCGTGCGCGCTCTCCGGCAATCAACAACTGCAACTTGGGCGTGAGCATGTTCACCAGCTCGAACACCAACAACCCGGCCAGCAGACTGGGTAGGAGTTTGAGTGGCAATACCAGCAACAAACCGCCACAAATGATGATCAAACTGGCCAACAACACGTGGCGCGGAGAAAACGTTGGCATGACAGCCTCAAGACGAACGGCGCGAAAAGGGGGGCAGTCTGCCAGCGTTCTGAGTTGAGGACCAGCGATCCTGAGAGGGTACCGACGATCAACTGATCAAGGCTGCGATGGCGGTCTGAATCAATGCCCGCAATCGCAGGTTTTACCGTGCTGGCAGTGTCGCTGCACCTGTCATGGTAACCGACTGAAAATTATTTTTTGAGGCACGTACTCATGAATGTTTTGCGTGCATCGCCCTTCAAGGTTTTTGCCTGAGGGTCGGCATTGCAATCTTTCATCTTTTGCTGCTGAGCGGTGAGCGGCTGGGTGGCAGGGGTGGCTGCGGGTGTGGCTTTGAGGCAGTTGCTCATGAACGCCTTACGCTCATCGCCCTTGAGGGTTTTCGCCTCGGGAGCGGCATTGCAGGTTGCCATTTTGTTCTGTTGCGCGGTGGCGGCGAATCCTTGTGCGCACATCAACAAACCCATGACCAACAAAGGAACACGCAGTATTTTCATGGAGTTTTCTCCTTGGTTCCGCGCCGGGCAGCGCAGCGTGCGTTGGAGTGTAGCCAACGCTTGGGCATGTGTTACGGCATATGACGAACGTCATTCAGGCCCTTTTCGCCTGCCGCCGGTACTGTTCAGGGGTACAGCTGGCCAAGCGCTGGAACATCGAGATAAACGCCGAAGCGCTGCTGTAGCCCATGTCGAAGGCGATTTCCTGCACCGAGCGATGACCCTCCAGCGCCTCGATGGCCGCCAGAAACCGCAGGCGCTGACGCCAGTCGCCAAAGCTCATGCCCAACTCCCGTAAACACTGGCGCGCCAGCGTCCGCTCGCTGACATGCACCCGACTGGCCCACTCGACCAAGGGCCGGTTATCGCCGGGATCGGCCTGCAAAGCCTGTAGCACCGAGAGCAAGCCGGGGCTTTGCGCGTAAGGCAGATAGCGCGTCTGTACTCGCGCCAGACGCAATTGATCCACCAGCACTTGCGCCAGCCGGATGTCGGATTCGCACTCAGGGATTTTCACGTCGCGCTCGGCAAAGTCATTGAGGATGGCTTTAAGAATGTCGCTGATCACCAGCGTGCACGGCTCGGCCGGTAAGTTGGCGCTGTGTTCGAGGGACAGATAGACCGAGCGATAGACGATGGCCTGGCGGTTGTAGGCGCTGTGTTGCATGTGGGGTGGAATCCACACGGCGTACTGCGGTGGCGACAAAAAACGTTGGCCGGCTATGTCCAACTCCATCACTCCACGGGCCACGAAGTTGAGCTGCCCCCAGGCGTGCTGGTGCGACGTGCTGTGAGTGTCAGCACCAAACTCGTCGTGACGCAGATAAACCGGGGATGGCAGCGCGGAAAAGTCGGGGATACTGAGTAGCTTTGTGCTCATGCTGTCTGTCATCAGGGTGGAGTTGTCTGAAACGAAGTATAGCCATCAAGACAGACAGGCGGATAATCACGGCTCATTCTGCCGTGGTTGCGCTCATGCAATACCTGTATCCGTTATTGGCCATTTTGATCTGGGCCGGCAACACCGTGGTCAACAAACTGGCCGTGGGGGTGATTTTTCCCGCCGAGATCGGTTTCTACCGCTGGTTGCTGGCTGGGGTTCTGTTCACGCCCTTCGTGCTCAAACCGGTAGTGGCCAACTGGGCGATGATCAAGCCCGACTTGGGGAAAATCTTCATCCTCGGCGTGCTCGGTATGGCGGTGTATCAAAGCCTGGCGTACTTCGCCGCGACTCTGACCTCGGCCACCAATATGGGAATCATTCTGTCTCTGATGCCGATGATGGCCCTGACGCTGTCGATCACCAGCCTCGGCAATCGCCTGACGGCCGGCGCGCTGGTGGGCGCGGTGCTGTCTTTCGGCGGGGTGCTGGTTGTCGTTTCAGCCGGTAGCCTGAGCGCGCTGATCGAGCACGGCATGAATCTCGGCGACGGGATGATGCTGGTGGCAACGCTGGCGTATGCGGTCTACAGCACGCTGCTGAAAAAATGGCAGTTGCGCATGCCGCCGCTACAGCTGCTGTACCTGCAAGTGTTGGTGGCGATTATCGTGTTGCTGCCGCTGTTTATCCTGTCGCCCAAGGCCGGGCTGAGCCCGAGCAACATTCCGCTGATTCTGTACGCCTGCATTCCCACCTCGATGCTGGCGCCGCTGATGTGGATGCAAGCCATCAGCCGTCTGGGCCCGAGCCGTACGACGCTGTTTTTCAACCTGCTGCCGATCGTCACGGCGCTGATCGCCGCAGCTGTACTGGGCGAACGCCTGGCCTTGTATCACTTGCTCGGCGGCGCGCTGACCCTGGGCGGCGTGGTGCTGGCAGAGCGCTGGAGGACACCGCTGGGGGCCGCATCCACAGCGTTATAGACCGACAGCGCTATAGACCGGCCGCTTTCAAGCGCTCGGCATGTTTGACGAACAACCCCACAGGGTCCGCGCCCTTGCCCACCAGCCCGAGCGTCTGATTGACGATATCGAAATGGTCGAGAGGGTAGTCATCACCGATGACCGTCCCCAGATGTGAACTGAAACGCCCGACCATGCCGTCGCATTGCCCGACTTCGCGGGTGAAGGTACGGGCGAACAGGCGACAGGTGACGTTGGTGCCGTCCAGACGATTGCACCCGCGATCACTGCGCCCCGGCTGCAATGTCCCGGACCAGGAGTAATAACGCACGCCGTTGACCAGTTCTTCGCCCTGCCCGCCCCAAGTAGCGGGCAGACCTTGCGGGTAGCGGCTGTTGAACAACGCGACCCCTTCGGTGGTGAGCGATTGATGAGACGCATTGATATCCACCGGCAGTTTCGGCCCGCGATAGCCGCTCTCCAACAGGCTCATCAGCCAGGCCAACAGGTACAACGCGAAGTTGAGCAGGCGTCCTCGGGCGCTGCCTACGGGGTAGCTTCGCTCCAGGTAATCCGCCAGCTCCGAGCCATGGTTGGGGCCGGCGACCGACGTCACTGAGGCCACCAGATCCGGGCGCTTCGCAGCGGCATAGCGAATGGTCAGCGCACCCTGGCTGTGGCCGATCAGGTTGACCTTGGCCGCTCCTGTGTCGCGCACGATCTGCTCGATCTGTCGTAGCAGCTGTTCGCCACGCACCTCTGTGGAATTGACGGGAGACACCAGCACCGGAAAGACCCTGGCTCCGCCACGGCGCAACTTCGTTACGATCCCGAACCAGTAGGGGTACACCACCAATCGAACAAACCCCAACAAACCCGGGACCATCACCAACGGATAACGCGTGGCGAGTTGTTGCGTCATAAGCCTGCATCCTGTGCATTGGAGGGGGATTCAACCATAGCGGCACGTGCAAGATGCTGGCCTACAGTCTCGCGCGCAAGCGAGCGTAGCAATATGACAACCACCCACTTCAATAAAACTTTCTCGGCGCTCATCACTCACAACTAGGTACCGATCACGCCGGAGCGGCCAATTGACCTTTTTGACGGTCGCCTCTCACAGAGCGAGACGGAAAACGGATTAGCCCTGGAGATTGATGATGAGCAACGAGCAGCAATTATCGGATGTGAACAGCTTGCGCCAACGTGCGCGCTTGAACGTGGAAAACGGCGCGGTGACCGAGGGGTACAGCGCTGATAGGGAAGAGATCCTGCGGTTGCTCAATGCATCGCTGGCCACTGAGCTGGTCTGCGTGCTGCGCTACAAACGCCACTTCTACATGGCCACGGGCCTCAAGGCCGCCGTCGCCGCCACCGAATTCGCCGAACACGCAGCACAGGAAGCCCAACACGCAGACCTGCTGGCCGAACGCATCGTGCAATTGGGGGGCGAACCGGAATTCAATCCGGACACCCTGTCCAAGAACTCCCATGCGCAGTACGTCGCGGGTAACACGCTCAAGGAAATGGTCTACGAAGACCTGGTCGCCGAGCGGATCGCCATCGACAGCTACCGCGAAATCATCCAATACGTCGGCGAACAAGACCCCACCACCCGGCGGATCTTCGAAACCATCCTGGCTCAGGAAGAAGAGCATGCGGATGACATGGCGGATCTGTTGAAGGATTTATGACGTAGGTTGGACGCAACCAAAATCTACTGTAGGAGCTGCCGAAGGCTGCGATCAACCGCGAAGCGGTTGGTTTCTTTCGACCGATGAAGGTCGTACCGGTCGAGCGCGACCCCGGCCTATCGCAGCCTTCGGCAGCTCCTACACGGAATTGTGTTGCTCCATCGCTCTCACTTCACCGTCTTCGGCGCATTGCCCGCTTTCATCTGCTCAAGCAGCGGCGCGCATTGATTGGGCTCGCCAGCGCTTGGGGCCACCAGCGCCAGTAGACCGGCTGCCGGTCCCATGACTGCGCCGAGCACCACCATCCCCGCACCGCGCAACAGCAATGGCCCGGACTGAACCCCGGCATCGGGCTTGGCAAACGTACCACGCACATACAAGGGCGAACGCAGCGAAAACACGCGCACGCCCTTGGATTCGGGACTGATCTTCAAATCCAGTTGCTCACTGCTGAAATTCACCGTGCCATTGATGTAGACAATCGCGTTCTCGGTATCGAACACGAACAGCCGAGTCGTGGCCAGACCGTTCTTGATCCCCAGATCGGCCGCGGCGCAGTTGATCTTCACTTCCTGGTCGCCAAACATCTTGTTGATCACGTAATTGCCCACGTTGAGCCCGGCGATTTCCATCAGGCCACGGCTGATGGTGCCATCATTGACCAGCATCTTCAGATCGCCATTGGCGGTCCCCAGCAGGGCCGCCACCGAATTGCCGCGCCCGCTGATGTCGGCGTCGCCATTCAACTCGCCGAAGCTGGTCTGCATCGGTTCGAAGGTGGGAAACAGCTGTTTGAGCTTGAAGTTACGCGCCGTGAGCTTTGCCCTCCCTTCCAGTGGCGTGGCGCGCCCGTCCAGACGAACATCGGCGTCGAGCTTACCGCCCGCCACACCGAAACGCAGAGGTTGCAGGCTAAGCCGGCCGTCGTCGAGCAACACGTGGGTGTACAGGTCCGTGAACGGCAGGTTTTTGCTCTGGACGATTTTCTTGCCAGTGAACTCGACGTCGGCATCCATATCGCGCCAGCGCTCGGTACGGAACTCCTCCACCGGCAGCACCTTGCCCGTGGGTTGCTGGCTGTCGCCGCCGCGCTTTTTCTGGGCAGCATTGGAATCGGCACCGATCAACGGCGCCAGATCAGCGAGCAGCAATTGGTTGGACACCAGCGCTCCGGTCAATTTCGGACGCGGCTGGCTGGCAACGTAACCGAGATCACCATGGATATCGCTGTTGCCGATCTTGCCGTTGAAGCCGTCATAGCGGAACGACGCCCCGCCGGACTCATGCAACTTGGCAATCAAATGACCGTCAGTGGAATAGGCTGGCGAATCAGGCAAGGTCACGCCCGTCAACGGGTACAGGTTACCCAGGCTGCTGCCTGCCAGCTTCAGGCGCAAATCCAGCGCGCCGAGGTTTTGCGGGTCGGTCAGGGTTCCGGCCACGGCAATGCGGGTGTCGGCAATTTGCAGATCGGCTTGCAACGGGAAAGGTTGCGTCGCGTCCTTGAGTGCCAACAACCCACCGACTTTGCCATTACCGCTGAGTGCCTGCCCGTGGTACTGCCCTTTGACCGTCAGGCCAAACGCGTAGTCCTGCGGTGCGGCGCCCTTGTCCTGAACTTTTTTCGCTTCGCTGCTGCCCACGATATCGCTGAACGGGATCGGTTTGCCCAGAAGGTCGATCACCAGATCCAACTGAGTCTTCAGGCGTTGGTCATTGAGGCTGACCAGTCCTTTATCGAAGCCAATCGCGCCGATATCCAGCACCCACTTCGACGGCGCGGCATTTGCGTCGGTCTTGGGCAAGTCGAAGGTCCAGTTGGCGCGGCCATCGGCCAGGCGCTCCAGCTTCGCATCGGGAGCGGTCAGGTTGATCCTCGGAATGACCACCTGCCGAACCAGCAACGGCAGCGGCGCCAGGCGGAACTCGACCCGCTTGAGGGTGACCATCTGCGGATTTTTGGACCAGTCCGGATTGCCCAGCGTCAGGTCTTCGGCGACGAAATGCGGCCACGGCAACCAGGCGCGCCAGCTCCCTTGATCCGGTTCGCGCTGCCAGAGCACAGCGAGATTGCCCTTGATTGCAAAGGGCCGATGCAAGGCTGCGGAGACTTTTTCGTTGAGGGTCGGCTTGACTCGATTCCAATCGAACGTGGCGACCACAATGACCAGAGCGGCCAGCACCACCAACAGCGTGACACCGGTCCAGACCAAAAACTTACTGCTGCGCGTCATTGCACAACTCCCCTGACTCTCTCTTGATACCAGCAGCAGCGCTGCCCGACATGTGCCTGGATCGCGCTTCCATACGGCTTTGCCTTTCGACTGAAAAAAGCGCCGCAGGTTTGGTCGGTATAGCAAATTAGCTGAGTTCAATCCGAGAGTGCAGCCTCTACTCGCCCTCTCAGGGAGCAAAGCAGGGCTCGATTCCCCCAAATCAGGGCAAAACCATTTCCCTGCAGGCCCCGGTCTGCAAGGGCTGGGGCAACGAATCAATTTAGTTGATTGTTACCATTAGCCATATGAACTTTTATATCGAGATCTCGGGAGTAGCATGAGCACCATTCTTTTTTAATGCCCTTCCGAGGAGCGCCCTACATGAAACGCCAACTGCTGCTTAGCCTGACTCTCTCACTGCTGGCTGCCAACACTTTCGCCATGCCAGCGGGTGAGCAGGCTATCTCTGCCGAGGCAAAACCCGTCTCGGCGGTGATTCACCACACCGTTGCCGAAGGTGGTTCTGATCGTCTGATCGAACAACATAGCCGTGTAGCCGATACCGGTTCTGCTCGTTTGATCCAGCAATACCAACGCGTCGCTGAAAGCGGTTCTGATCGTTTGATCGAACAACACCAACGCGCGAGCTAACCCCATAAATTTGTTAAAGTGCTGCGCAGTCTCCCTTTAGATACCCGCCACCCCATGCCGCCCCGTGCCGAACAGAAACAACAAACCCGCCACGCCTTGCTGGACGCCGCTCGCAGTCTGATGGAAAGCGGGCGGGGATTCGGCAGCCTGAGCCTGCGTGAAGTGGCCAGAACGGCGGGCATCGTACCCACCGGGTTCTATCGGCATTTCGACGACATGGACCAACTGGGCCTGGCCTTGGTCTGTGAAGTGGGCCAGACCTTTCGCGAAACCATTCGTCTGGTGCGGCACAACAAATTCGTGGTGAGCGGGATCATCGATGCGTCGGTGAAGATCTTTCTTGAGGTGGTCGCAGCCAACCGCTCGCAATTCCTGTTTCTGGCCCGCGAACAATACGGCGGCTCGCTTCAAGTGCGTCAAGCACTGGGCGCCCTGCGCGAAGGCATCAGCGCAGACCTCGCCGCCGACCTGGCGGGGATGCCCAAATTGCAGCACCTGGACCCTGATGACTTATCTGTCATGGCCGATCTGGTGGTGAAAAGTGTGTTCGCCATGCTGCCTGAGCTGATTGATCCCCCCGCCGAAAACCTCGCCGAACACCTTACGCCCCGCGCCAAGATCACCCAGCAGCTGCGCTTCATCTTTATCGGTGCCAACCACTGGCAAGGTTTGGGCAGCACCGAATGATCACAAACGGTGCTCCGTTTCGACTTACGCACCAATTTGACGCAATCCTCCGCCCCACCTTCAAACACATCCTTCGTCTGTAGGCGCATTCCGACGTTGGCAAGCCCCTTGCTCTGGTTATTGCATCGCAATTAGCTGGAAGCACTCTGATGCTGGTGATTCATCGAAGAATCGATCCTCAAGCCACCTGGGCTGCCGAACTGCATTTGAATTTCGAGGCGCGCAGCAAGAGCCGCCTGCGCTGCTTCAGCGCCGAAGGTGAAGACGTCGGGCTGTTTCTCGAACGCGGCCAACCGCCCTTGCGCGATGGCGAATGCCTGCAAGCCGAGGACGGGCGCATCGTGCGCGTCTGCGCGCGGCCCGAGCTACTGCTGCATGTCACCTGCAGCAGCGCTTATGAGTTGACCCGCGCGGCTTACCATTTGGGTAATCGGCATGTCGCACTGCAAGTGGGCGATGGCTGGCTGCGCTTGCTCGATGACTATGTACTCAAGGCCATGCTTGACCAGCTAGGCGCCACCACCGAATCCCTCGAAGCCCCGTTCCAGCCCGAGCACGGTGCCTATGGCGGCGGTCATCACCATTCGCGGCACGGCGATGAAGATTTCAATTACCCGCCGCGCCTGCACCAATTTGGCGTGCGTACGTGAACAGCGCCTGGGCGCTACTGCGTCTGGCCAGTCCGCAGCTGCCGATTGGCGGTTACAGCTATTCGCAAGGCCTGGAGATGGCGGTCGAGCAAGCGTTAGTCAGCGATCCACCCAGCGCTGGACGCTGGATCGGTGATCAACTGCTGCTCAACCTGGCCCGTTTCGACGCACCTTTACTACTGGCCCATTGCACGGCGGCGACGCAGGACAACTGGGGCCAATTGCTGCAATTGAGCCAGGAACACCGCGCCAGTCGGGAAACCCGTGAGCTGCATCAGGAAAGCCGGCAGATGGGCTATTCCCTGCAACAGCTGCTCAACGGCCTGCCGGAACTGGATCGTCCGGCGCGAGCGTTTCTCGCCCAACTGCCTGAGCCGCATCTGGCGCTGGGCTGGGCCTTGGCCGCCCGCGCCTGGCAGATCAGCCCACAAGACGCCTTGGCCGCGTGGTTGTGGAGTTGGCTGGAAAACCAATTGGCCGTGCTGATGAAAACCCTGCCGCTAGGCCAGCAAGCCGCACAACGCTTGACCAGTGAGTTGCTGCCGCTGCTGCAACAGGCGCAACAACAGGCCACCGCCATCGACCCACAGCATTACGGCAGTGCTGCCTTCGGCCTGTCACTGGCGAGCATGGCCCATGAACGCCAATACAGCCGATTGTTTCGGTCCTGACCTTCCAAGGAGAACCTTATGAACAGCCAACCTCTGCGTGTCGGCATCGGCGGCCCGGTCGGATCCGGCAAGACCGCCCTGACCCTGGCCCTGTGCCTGGCCCTGCGCGAGCGCTACAACCTGGCCGTGGTCACCAACGACATCTACACCCGCGAAGATGCCGACTTTCTGGTGCGCAATGAAGCCCTGGCGCCGGAGCGGATCATCGGCGTCGAAACCGGTGGCTGCCCGCACACGGCGATTCGCGAAGATGCCTCGATCAATCTGGAAGCCGTGGATCAACTGAACCGGCGCTTTCCGGGGCTGGATCTGATCATCGTCGAATCCGGTGGCGACAACCTGTCCGCCACCTTCAGCCCCGAGCTGTCGGACCTGACCATTTATGTGATCGACGTCTCGGCCGGCGACAAGCTGCCGCGCAAGGGCGGCCCCGGCATCTGCAAGTCCGACTTGCTGGTGATCAACAAGGTCGACCTGGCGCCGCTGGTGGGCGCGTCGCTGGAAATGATGGACCGCGACACGAAGAAGATGCGCGGCGACAAACCCTTCGTCTTCAGCAACCAGAAAACCGGCCTCGGTCTTGAGCAGATCATTGCCTTCATCGAACGCCAGGGCCTGCTGACTCAGGCGGCGTGATTCCACCCTTTCAAGGAAGCCAGTCATGAATTACATAAAAACCCTGTGCGCCCTCGCCTTACTGTTGACCCCGGCCCTGGCCTTCGCCCATCCCGGCCATGGTGACAACGGCCTGTTGGCCGGGATCAGCCACCCCCTCAGCGGTATTGATCACTTGCTGGCGATGCTGGCTGTCGGCCTCTGGGCCGCACAACAACAAGGCACGGCGCGCTGGGCGCTGCCCTGCACCTTCGTTGGCACCCTGCTGATCGGCGGTGTATTGGGGTTTGCCGGCTTGAACCTGCCGGCACTGGAAAGCGGTATCGCCGCATCGGTGTTCGCCCTGGGCCTGGCCGTGGCACTGGCTGTGCGGCCGCCACTGGCGCTGGCCGTGGCTGCAACTGCCTTGTTCGCGCTGTTTCACGGTGTGGCGCACGGCCTTGAGCTGCCTGAGATGTCCAGCCCGTGGGCCTACGCGACTGGCTTCGTCGCTGCTTCCGCCGCCTTGCATGCTGCCGGTTACGCAGTGGTGCGCTTCCTGCCACAGGCGGCCTCGCCACTGGTGCGGATTGCGGGCGCTGCGTCGGCTGCGGCGGGGGTTTGGTTGATGGCGGGTTGATCTGAATCAGGGGACTGATTTGTTTTTCGCGCTCTTTGAAAAACCAATCTGTCCCGGTCCTCACAGGCGGGGACAGATTGATTTTCGATGAAGCGCTGAAAATAAATCAGTCCCCTCAGCAGGCTCAAGGGATCTGTGTCAGACACTAAGCCGCCTGCTACCATGTCGCGCAAACGCCCTTGCCGTGACGCCAGCCGATGCCCGATGTTTCCAGCTCCGCCTCCAAGCCTGAATTGACCACGGTGTTCGCTGCCATGCAGCTGCATTTCCAGCAGGTAATCGTGCCGCTCTGGCTAGGTCCCGGCTGGAATGCGGAGCTGGCACTGCCGTATGAGGCCGTGGACGCCAATCATCGGCCGTTGCCTCCCCAACGTTACCGCGCGATGGCCTGTGCACGGCAGTTGTATCTGTTTTCCAGCCTGATCGATCAGCCGTCTGCACCGGGTGCCAAAGCCCACGCGGCAGCACTGTTCCGTTCCTTGCAGCGGCATTTTCATGATCCCGAGCACGGCGGCTGGTTTTACAGCATCGACCCGCAAGGCGCGCCGCTGGATCGGCGCAAGGACCTGTACAGCCACGCATTCATCATTTTCGCCTGCGCCCATTACTGGGCCAAAGTGAGCGAGCCATTGGTCGAGTCGGTGCTCAATGCCGCCCTCAACGTGGTGGCCGAGCGCTTCGCCGATGGCACCGGGCTGTACGAAGCCAGTCTCGATCAGGACTGGTCGTCCCTCGACAGTGGTCCGTTGCAGAATCCGTTGATGCACCTGGCTGAAGCCTTCCTCGCCACCTTGTCGGTGCGCGAAGACCTGGCCACGCAAGCGGCGCTGGCACAGTTGGTGGCCGCGATGCAGGAGCGATTCATCGACCCTGCGCACGGTGTGATGCTGGAAAAACCGATGGGCGCTGTGGATAACTGGTTCGAGCCGGGGCATCAGTTCGAATGGTTCTTCCTGCTGGAGTCTTCGCCGCTGCTTCGTGACAGCCCGCTGCACGCGTCGCTGACCCGGGCATTCGACTATACCGAGCGACTCGGCGTCGATCCGCATACCGGCGCGGTCAAGGCCATGCTGGAAGTCGATGGCGCCGTGCGTGATGGCACCCAGCGAATCTGGGCGCAGGCCGAATACCTGCGGGCGCTGGCCTTGCGACCAGACAGTGAAGCGCTGTTGGCGCGGCAACTGATCGCGCTGCAACAGCGTTTTTTGCATCCGGCGGGCTGGCACGAATGTCTGGATGATCAGGGCAAGGTCAGTCGTAGCGATATGCCGTCGACCACGCCTTATCACCTGGCGACTTGCTATAGCGGTTTGGTCGAGTATTTCGATGAGCTCTGACGGCATTCGCAGGCAAGCCTGCTCCCACACAGACTGTGTGAAAACCTGGCAATTCTTGCAACGGTCTAAGAAAATGCCTTCATCGGAAGATTGGGGGCATTTTTGTGGCATACATCCAAGGCATAGCGCGCGATCAGAGCAGTCTTTTTCCGGTGTCGCTGGAAGAATCCATTCCGGTAGACCACTTGGTCAGAGTCATTGATGCCTATGTCACCCAGCTCAATCTGCGGGAGCTGGGATTCGACAAGGCTGTCCTCAAGGGCAACGGGCGCCCGCCCTATGATCCGGCAGACCTGCTCAAACTTTATCTCTACGGCTATTTCCTCAGCATCCGTTCGTCACGCCGCCTCGAAGCCGAATGCCTGCGCAACATCGAAGTCATGTGGCTGCTCAATCAGCTCGCACCTGACTTCAAAACCATCGCCGATTTCCGCAGAGACAACGGTGCCGCATTCGCCGCCATCTGCCGACTCTTCATTCTTTTTTGCCGTGAAGTGGGGCTAATCGCCGGCAAGCTGGTTGCTATCGACGGCAGCAAATTCAAAGCCGTGGCCTCCAAGCGCCGTCATATGAGCCTCAAGCACCTTAAGCGCGATGAGGAAATACTGAACAAGAAGATTACCCAGTACCTGGCGGAGCTTGATCGGGCGGACAAAGACGACGCCGATCAGCCTGTGGATAAGCAGAAAGTCAAAGCCGCTTTGGCCCGTCTGAGCAACAAACGAGACAACAACCTGACCCGTCAGCAGGTGATGAAGGCGCTGGAAGTCGAGCAGTTCATCAGCACCGAAAGCGAGGCGCGGATGATGCGGGCGCCGCAAGGCATGGCCGTGGCGTACAACGTGCAGACGGCGGTGGATGCCGAGAACGGCTTGATCCTGCACCACGAAGTGACTCAGGACGGCGATGACCGCAAACAGCTTGAACCCATGGCCAAAGCGGCTAAAGAAGTACTGCAACAGTCAGAGCTGACGGTAGTGGCCGATGCCGGATATTCCCACGGCAAACAATTCCAGGCCTGTGAAGACGCGGGTATCACGGCGTATGTGCCGCTGAATCGAACGATCAACACGCGGGGCGGGGACGTAAAATTCTTTGACCGCACCCAGTTTACGTATGAGGCCCTGGACGATCAGTACCGGTGCCCGAATGGCAAGCTACTGACGCTGACGCAACTGAATCGCGGCACGCGTATTTACCACGCACTGCCCAGTGACTGCGCCCACTGCCCGCTGAAAAGTCAGTGCACCAAGACCTCCCGCCGGAAAGTAACGCGGCATGCGCATGAGGCCGCTTTTGAGCGAATGGAGCAGCGCATGCAGGCGCATCCGGAGAAGATGGTTGAACGAAGGTCCATCGTTGAACACCCCTTCGGCAACCTCAAGCAATGGATCATGGGCAATGGACGGTTCTTGCTACGCCAACTGAAAGGCGCGCGAATAGAGATGTCGCTGGCGGTGCTTGCCTATAACTTTAAAAGGGCGATCAATGTGCTGGGTGCGCGTGAAATGATGGCGAAGATGGGCTAAGCAGCCTTTTTTTGCGCCTGACAAACGTCCCAGGACTGGCCATGGAGCGCTCAAAACGCTTTGTCCCGGCGACGTGAAAACGAACAGCGATGATTTCGGGATCAAAGGCCAAAAACCAACGCCCCGACAAGTCGGGGCGTTGGTTTGAAACATGATCGTCAGGTTTTCACACAGCCTGCACAGGGTACGCGGTTGTGGGAGATTCTATGTTCCCAGGCAATACGCCGAACCCATGTAGGAGCTGCCGAAGGCTGCGATAAGGCCGGAACGGCCTTCAAAAATATCTGCATCTACGACCGGTTCCCGGTCGATCGCAGCCTTCGGCAGCTCCTACAAGGATTTGTGCCCGGCATGAATCTGTGGGAGCAGGCTTGCCTGCGAATAAGTTGACGCGGCCTTACTGACTCAAGCCCTGCTGCGATCAATCGCAAACCCACCCCAGGTCTGGCTCACCGGCATCAGCTCAAGGCTGTTGATGTTGATGTGCGCAGGCGTGTTCAGGACCCAGAAGATGGTCTCGGCGATGTCCTGCGGCTGGATCGGCTCGGCGCCCGCGTAGGTAGCGTCGTAACGGGCCTTGTCGCCGGCGAAACGCACCAGTGAGAACTCGCTCTCGCACAGGCCAGGCTCGATGTTGGTCACCCGCACTCCGGTACCCACCAGATCGCAACGCAGGTTTAGCGAGAACTGTTTGACGAACGCCTTGGTGGCGCCATACACGTGGCTGCCCGGATAAGGATAATTGCCCGCGATTGAACCCAGGTTGATGATCCCGGCGCCACGCCCATGGGCGATCAAACGCGGCAGCAACAAACGGGTGCTGTACATCAGTCCCTTGATATTGGTGTCGACCATGGTGTCCCAGTCATCCAGATCGCACTTGGGTGCAG
This sequence comes from Pseudomonas sp. ASL3, assembly GCF_056680425.1. Classification (NCBI taxonomy): domain Bacteria; kingdom Pseudomonadati; phylum Pseudomonadota; class Gammaproteobacteria; order Pseudomonadales; family Pseudomonadaceae; genus Pseudomonas; species Pseudomonas sp. ASL3. The sequence goes on from NZ_CM155281.1 coordinate 4,915,484, forward strand.
GGTCCACACCCAGCGCCAGACCGGCGTTGTTGATCAACCCGCGCAGGGTGGCGAATTCCGCCGGCAGACCGGCGATGGCGCTCTCCATGGCCCCACGATCACGTACGTCCAGCACCAGGCCATGGACCTTGGTCTGCTTGGACAATTCGGCGCACAGCGCGTTGAGGCGCTCTTCACGACGGCCCGTCAGCACCAGAGACCAGCCGGCCTCGGCAAAGCGTCGGGCGCAAGCTTCGCCAAAGCCCGAAGTGGCACCGGTAATGAACACAGTGGAAGTCATTTCTTTCTCCTGATTTGGCTCGAAGGCAGCGCAGCCATGATTACGAATAAGGGCAACAGATCAGCAGAATGCCCGGCCAGGCGGGTTGCCAGCAAGCCTGGGGATAAATCGGACGCCCGCGTAGCCTGCCGCTGTACAAAAAACACTCTATTGTTGCAACGCCATAGCCCGTCTGGCCTGCACCGGGTTTTACCCACCTTATCCACAGCCCCGCCCACAGTCTTTGGGGGCAAGTACGAATCAGCACAACCCCGTCATTACGGGGCCTGCGCGGAGATTTTAGACGTTTGCTACTTGACCCTGAGGTCCGCGCATGTAGCAGAAAAAAATCGGTCTGCCAGGTCAAAATCGAAATTAAAGGCTCCATGCCAGCAATTACGGCCCTTAGCCGAACCTTTCCAAGGTTTGCCCACAGACTTATCCACAGGCAGCGTGGATAAATACACTGTATGAACAACCAGCTAGAAAATCGTTGACAGAGCGCAGTGGAGCTTGCGCAAAAACCACTGATCAAAAAACAACCAACTCTCTGTAGGCCGCGTAAAACAAGGGCTACAGCCAGCTACTCCCATGTTACCCACAGCCACCTCCACAATAATCTTGGACAAGTCAAAACCGTGACAAAACAACTATTTGCAGCGTCTTTATGTCGCGGTTTGAGAGCTTGCGAAAATTGTTTTCCACAATTTGAAAAAAAAACGCCCCGAGTGATTTCCACCCGGGGCGCGCCTTGTATTTACAGCCTGCGTTAACGCCAATCAGTGACCGCCGAGATAAGCGTTCCTGACCTCCTCGTTGCTCAATAGCTCCTGCCCCGTACCCGTGAGGCGGATTTTCCCGTTGACCATCACGTAGGCCCGATCAGAGAGCCTCAGCGCATGGTTGGCGTTCTGCTCCACCAGGAAGATGGTCATCCCACTCTTGGCCAGCTCACGCAGGGTATGGAAGATCTGCTTCACGATGATCGGCGCCAGCCCCAGCGACGGCTCATCGAGCAGCAGCAGTTTGGGACGGCTCATCAGTGCGCGAGCAATGGCCAGCATCTGCTGTTCGCCGCCGGACATGGTCATGGCGCGCTGATTGCGGCGCTCCTTGAGTCGCGGAAACATCTCGAACATGCGCTGCAGGTCTTCCGTGGCGAACTTGTCGCCAATGGGGATGGTGCCCATCAGCAGGTTTTCCTCGACGGTCATGTCGGGGAACACCCGCCGTCCTTCCGGCGACTGCGCAATACCGTTGGAGGCGATGTAGTGCGAAGACTTGTGCGTGATGTCGACACCGCGATAGATGATCTGCCCGCTGCTGGCCCGCGGCTGACCGAAGATCGACATCAATAGGGTCGACTTGCCGGCCCCGTTGGAGCCGATCAGGCTGACGGTTTCACCTTCGTTGATGTGCAACGAGACTTTCTTCAGAGCCTGAATCGGCCCGTAAAACACTTCGATCTCTTTCAGCTCGAGGATCGGTGCGTTCATACCAACTCCTCTTCATCAGCACCCAGATACGCGGCGATCACTTTCGGGTCGTTGCGAATCTGCTCCGGACCACCTTCGGCAATCACATTGCCGTGGTCGAGGACCACGATGTAATCGGAAATATTCATGACCATGCCCATGTCGTGCTCGATCAGCACCACGGTCAGGTCGTGTTCGTCGCGCAGCAACCGAATCATCTTGCTCAGGGCTTCGGTTTCCTGCGGGTTGAGGCCGGCAGCCGGTTCGTCCAGGCAAATGATCTGCGGCCGCGTGCACATGGCCCGGGCGATTTCCAGACGCCGTTGTTGACCGTAGGACAGTTCTCCGGCCAAACGGTTGGCGCAATCCACCAGGTCCACTACTTCCAGCCAATAGAACGCATGGTCCAGCGCGTCGCTTTCGGCTTTGCGGTAACCCTTGGTGTTGAGAATCCCCGCCACCAGGTTGCGATTGACCCACATGTGCTGCGCCACCAGCAGGTTTTCCAGTACCGACATTTCTCTGAACAAACGAATGTTCTGAAACGTCCGCGCCAGACCTGCGCGGTTGATCAAGTGCGTGCCGCCGAACATTTTGTAGAACAGACGGCTGCCAAAGGCTTTTGGCGAGACGAAGTCGGTGGCCTTGAATGGCTCACCCAGCAGCTTGATTACGTTGGTGCTGGTGCCCCGGCTGTTGAGCTGGATACGCCCGCCCGTAGCCTTGTAAAACCCGGTCAAGCAGTTGAACACCGTGGTCTTGCCCGCGCCGTTGGGACCGATCAGGGCAGAGATCGAGTTGCGTTTGATTTTCAGGCTGACGTCACTGAGGGCTTTGATACCGCCAAAGTGCATCATCAGGTTTTCTACCGAGAGAATGACATCATCGTTCATGGCGCCACTCCTTTACGCGGGGTCACACCGGTACGGCTGATCCGAATCAGGCCGCGTGGTTTCCAGATCATCATCAGCACCATGAGGATGCCGAACAGCAACACCCGGTATTCCGCGAAGCTGCGCAGCAATTCCGGGGCGACGGTCAGCACGAACGCGGCGATCACCACACCGACGGTCGAACCCATGCCGCCGAGCACGACGATGGCGAGAATCAAGGCCGATTCGAAGAACGAGAACGAGGTCGGGTTGACGAAGCCTTGATAGCTGGCGAAAAACACCCCGGCCAGACCAGCAGTGGAAGCACCCAAGGTAAAGGCCGAAAGCTTGACCAGTACATGGTTGAGGCCCATGGCACGGCAGGCGATTTCATCTTCGCGCAAGGCTTCCCAGGCACGACCGACCGGCATCCGAGTCAGACGATGCTTGATGTACAGCACCAGCATCACGACGAGGAACAGCACGCCATAGATGAGCATGAACTTTACGTTCGGGTTGTATTCAGTGCCGAAGAATTGATGGAAAGGTATCCCGCCATCCTTCGCCACACGCCCGAACTCAATACCGAAAACCGACGGTGATGGCACCGGCATTCCGTTAGGCCCGCCCGTGAAGGACAGCCAGTTGGTCAGTATCAGACGAATGATTTCACCGAAGCCCAGGGTCACGATGGCCAGGTAGTCACCGTGCATGCGCAAGACCGGGAAGCCGAGTATGCATCCCGCCATCGCCGCCATAAGTGCCGACAGCGGCAACATGGTCCAGAAGCCCAGGCCAAGGTAGTGATAACCCAGTGCCAGCCCATAAGCGCCGATGGCGTAGAACGCTACGTAACCCAAGTCGAGCAGCCCCGCCAGACCGACCACGATGTTCAGGCCAAGGCCCAGCAACACGTAGATCAATCCCAGGATCACCACCGTCAGCAGGTACTTGTCGGCGAAGATCGGAAACACGATAGCGATCACGATCACCGCAGGAATGATCAAGCGCAGGCGCGACTTGAAATCAGGCGGCAGCACATGCACGCCTGAGCCGGTGACTTCGAAGCTTTGCTGGACCTTCACGCCCCTGGCGGTCTGCATGAACAGGCTCAAGGCAAGACGCCCGATCATCACCGCGCCGACCATCCAGGCCACACGCGTCGGCTGCAGGTTGTAGCTATAACCTTCAAGCACTACGCCCACGATCGGGCCGAAGACAATCAGGGCAATCAACCCGGCCAGAACGGTGTCGATCAGGCTTTTTTTGATATCGATAGGTTTGCTATTGGCTGCGGACATACTTATACCTTCGCCACGAGTGGGCGACCCAACAGGCCTTGAGGACGGAAAATCAGGATCAGTACCAGCAGCGAGAAGCTGAAGACGTCCTTATAGTCAGAGTTGATCACGCCGGAAAACAGCGACTCGGAAATCCCGAGGATGATCCCGCCGAGCATCGCGCCAGGCAGCGAACCAATCCCGCCGAGCACCGCAGCGGTGAAGGCCTTGATGCCGATCACGAAGCCTGCGTAGAAATCGAAGGTGCCGTAGTTCACCGTGATCAAGACACCGGCCAGCGCAGCCATGGCGGCACCGATGATGAATACGTAGGAGATCACCCGGTCGGTATTGATCCCGAGGATCGAGGCCATCTTGCGGTCTTGTTGGGTCGCACGACACATGCGCCCCAACTTGGTGTATTTGATGACGTAGGTCAGCAGGGCCATCCCGACAAACGCTGCGATCAGGATAAAGATCTTGGTGTAGGTGATCTGCACAAAACCGGTACCGATATCAAATCTCAGTCCACCGCTCAGCAGCGTAGGGATGCCCTGTTGTCGTGAGCCCTGAGCGATCTGTGCGTAGTTTTGCAGGATCAGAGAAACGCCGATAGCACTGATCAGCGGTGCCAGTCGGGTGGAGTTGCGCAGCGGTTTGTAAGCGATGCGTTCGATGACCCAGCCATACACACCGGTCACGAAGACAGTGAACAGCAGCGTACCGAGAATCAGCAGCGGAAAGGATTCGACACCGAAGTAGGACAGTAGAGCCAGGCTGATCGCCGCGAGGTACGCGGAAATCATATAAACCTCGCCGTGGGCGAAGTTGATCATGCCAATGATGCCGTAGACCATTGTGTAGCCGATGGCGATCAGGCCGTAGACCGACCCGAGGGTCAGACCATTGATTACTTGTTGCAGGAAAATACCGTCCATCATGCACTCTCACATACTTGAGAGGCCACCGCGAACCCGGTGTCGATGAGCCCTTGTGAGGCGCACCTGGCCGGGTTCATGTGGCTCAGAAGAAAAATACCGGGCCGGCACGATTGCAGAACCCATTACCAAAGCCAGACCTGCGCCCCACGACTTATATCGAGAGACCCAGGCCTGGCGATGCGTTTATCTCACTTCTGTGTTTCCAGCTGGTGGTATTTGCCCGCAGCATCCCACTGGTAAACCACGTAGTCGGAGATTTTCAGGTCGCCCTTCTCATCCCATTCCTTCTTGCCCATCACGGTTTCCACCGAGTGCGCCTTGAGCCATTTGCTGGCGTCTTCGCCTTTGTTCGACTTGGCACCGTTAAAGCCGGCAGCCAGGGCTTGCACCGAGGCGTAGGCGTACAGGGTGTAGCCTTCAGGCTCGTAACCGGACTTGCGGAAGGTGTCTACGACAGCCTTGCTGTCTGGAATCAGACGCGGGTCAGCACCAAAGGTCATGTACACGCCGTTGACGTACGGAGCACCACCGGCAGTGGTGACCATTTCGTCAGTCACGATGCCGTCATCGGACATGAACTTGACGTCTTTCAGACCTTGCTCACGCAGTTGGTGGACCAGTGGGCCGGCTTCCGGGTGCAGGCCGCCGAAGTAAAGGACATCGGCCCCTACCGAACGGACTTTGGTGATCAGGGCGCTGAAATCTTTCTCGCCGCGGGTCAGACCTTCTTCCAGAACCGGCTTCACGCCACGTTTGGTCAACTGCTTGGCAGTCGCGTCCGCCAGACCTTTACCGTAGGTGTCTTTGTCATTGATAACGGCAACTTTCTTGCCTTTCAGGACGTCGACGATGTAGTTACCCGCGACGATACCTTGCTGGTCATCACGCCCGCACAAACGCAACATGGCGGGCAGGCCGCGCTCGGTGACCGCCGGGTTGGTGGAGCCTGGGGTAATCGCAATGATCCCCGCATCGGAATACACCTCAGAAGCAGGAATGGTCGACGACGAGCAGAAATGCCCGACGACGCCTATTACCTTGTCCTGTGTCATTTTGTTCGCTACGGCCACCGCCTGTTTCGGTTCGCAGGCGTCATCGCCCTGGACCAGTACGATTTTTTCACCGTTGATGCCGCCCTTGGCGTTGATCGCATCCGCAGCAGCTTGCGCGCCTTTCATGTATTGCAAGCCGAAGGAAGCGTTTGCGCCGGTCATTGGACCTGCTACGCCAATTTTGACATCTGCCTGAGCAAACGAAGAAACACCCAATGCAGTAGCGACTGCGAGTGCCAGAAAACCTTTCCTGTAAAACGTCTGCGACATGTGATGGTGCTCCTGAGGTTTTTTAGTTAGCACAGCAACTTCAGCGGAAGCTTTGATTCAGCTACAAGCGCAGAGCAAGTGGCGTGCCATAGGTTTTTTATTCTGAAAAAAGTCGTTGTTTTGTTGTTATTCGACCGTTTTGTGCCCTTTTTTATTAGGCGTGCAACCGTCTAAACCGGAACAGGTACAACCCTCCCCATAAAAAAGAGCAACCCTTGTCGGGAAAACTTGCAACCCATGCAAGCGACCCTGTGCAACCCACCTGTAACAGTATGCGTCACCGAAGTGCACACCCGCGGTGCGCGACCGCTACGGGACGCACCACCAGAGGGTAGTTGGTGCGCGAAAAAAGCGCCGCTGGATGCCGGAAAATTCTCGTCAAATCACGATCCGCAAGCACTGGCCCGCGTGATACAGCGAAAATCCTGCCTCATACAGCGCACTGCGCAACCCGACACCGGCCAAGGGTTGCATTGGCGCAAAAGGAATCGGCAACGCCTTGGCATCACCGTGGCACACATAGTCGGCAAACGCCTTGCCCACCACGGTGCCAGTGGTATTACCGCGGCCGTTGTAACCGGTGACCGCCACCAGACCCGGCGCCGGCTCGAACAGCCGCAACAAGTGGTCAGGGGTAAAGGCGATGGTGCCGGTCCAGGTGCATTCCCACTCCACCGGTTTCAGGTACGGGAAGTAATGCTGCTGAACGCGGTCGGCCCATGCTTTGAGGAACCAGGCCGGTTTCTGATTGCCGTTGCCCAGGCTGCCTAATAACAGACGGCCATCGGCGTCGCGGCGAATGCTGCTGAGTACCTGGCGCGTGTCCCAGGAACCCTGGCCACCGGGCAAAATCTGCTGAGCGGCGTCTTCGGTCAGCGGCACCGAGGCGACCTGATAGTAATAACCGGGGAAAAAGTTGCGGCGCAGCTCGGTCCATTCGCCCTCGGTGTAGGCGTTGGAGGCCATGACCACGTTCTCGGCCAGTACCGAGCCGTGTTCGGTGATGACGCACCAGCGATCACCTTGGCGTTCCAGACGGGTCACCGGGGAGTGATCGAAAACCTGTCCGCCTAGACCGACAACGGCCTTGGCGAGACCGCTGGTATAGGCCATCGGGTTGAATGTGCCGGCGCGGCGATCCAGCAGCGCGGCAGAAATTTTCTGAGTACCGGTGGCTTGTTGGCAAGCCTTGCCTGTCAGCAGCTCGACCGGCGCACCCCGGCGCTTCCATTGTTCTTCACGGCTGCGCAGATCGGCTTCGCCACGGGCGTTGTGCGCCATGTGCAGCGTGCCTTCACGGCGCAACTGGCAATCGATGCCATATTTATCGATCAGGCTGAACACCAGCGATGGCGCGGCGCCGAGCATCTGATTCAACTGGCTGCCGATTTCTTTGCCGAATCCGGCCTCGATCTCGTCCGGTGGAATCCACAAGCCGGCATTGACCAGCCCGACATTGCGCCCCGAACCACCGTGACCGGTGCGATGGGCCTCGAGTACGGCGACCCGCTTGCCCTGCTCCAACAAATGAATCGCTGCCGACAACCCGGTGATGCCCGCGCCAATCACGCACACATCGACCGTCAATTCACCCTTGAGCGCCTCGGCCTCAGGCCGTTGCGGTGTCAGTTTTTCCCACAGACATTCTTCGCGTAGCGGCATCGCAAAACCCCGAAAAGAGACAGCGCTTTTTCTGTTGCCTTCGAACAAACCCTGTAGGAGCTGCCGCAGGCTGCGATAAGGTCGGTACGACCTTCTGCGTTTTTGATCGCAGCGACCGGTTCCCGGTCAATCGCAGCCTTCGGCAGCTCCTACAAAAACCGACGCCTCAATCAGTCGAAAGTAATACCCTGCGCCAACGGCAATTCCAAGGAGTAATTCACGGTCGCGGTCTGGCGACGCATGTAACCGCGCCAAGCATCCGAGCCGGACTCACGACCGCCACCGGTTTCTTTCTCACCACCGAAAGCACCACCAATTTCCGCACCGCTCGGGCCGATGTTGACGTTGGCGATCCCGCAGTCGCTGCCCAGCGCCGAAATGAACTGCTCGGCTTCACGCACGTCCGTGGTGAAAATGCACGACGACAGACCTTGTGGCACGGCGTTGTTCAGGCGCACGGCGTCAGCGAACTCGTCATAACCCACCACGTACAGAATCGGGGCGAAGGTTTCGGTGCAGACCACGTCGCTTTGCTCAGGCATTTCGACGATGGCCGGAGACACGTAATACGCGCTCGGGAATTGCTCGGCCAACTGACGTTCGCCGCCGAATACTCGACCACCTTCGCTCAGTGCCTGCTCCAGGGCGTCCTGCATACTTTCGTAGCTGTGCTTGTCGATCAACGGACCCACCAGATTGCCTTCCAGTGGATGACCGATGCGCACTTTGGCGTAGGCGGTTTTCAAGCGGCTGACGATTTCGTCCTTGACCGATTCGTGGGCGATCAAGCGACGCAAGCTGGTGCAACGCTGACCGGCCGTACCGACGGCGCTAAACAGAATGGCGCGTACCGCCAAGTCGAGGTCGGCGCTTGGGCCGAGGATCATTGCGTTGTTGCCGCCCAGTTCAAGAATGCTGCGGGCAAAACGTGCGGCGATTTTTGGTGCGACTTCGCGGCCCATGCGCGTACTGCCGGTGGCACTGATCAGCGCCACACGCGGGTCGTCCACCAGTGCTTCACCGGCGTCACGACCACCAATCACCACCTGGCTCAGGTAAGCCGGTGCGTCAGGGAAGTGCTTGAGTACGCCTTCGAACAGCGCCTGGCAAGCCAGTGCGGTCAGCGGGGTTTTCTCCGACGGTTTCCAGATCACGGCATTGCCGCAGACCAGCGCCAGCGCGGTGTTCCAGGCCCAGACCGCCACCGGGAAGTTGAACGCACTGATCACGCCCACGACGCCCAGCGGATGCCAGGTTTCGCGCATGTGGTGGCCAGGGCGTTCGGAAGCGATGGTCAAACCGTACAACTGGCGTGACAGGCCGACAGCGAAATCGCAAATGTCGATCATTTCCTGCACTTCACCCAGACCTTCCTGGGTGATCTTGCCGGCTTCCCACGACACCAGTTCACCCAGCTCGGCCTTGTGCTTGCGCAGGGCTTCACCGAACAGGCGCAGCAATTCACCACGCCGCGGCGCCGGGACTTTACGCCAGGCTTCGAACGCGTTTTCGGCACGGGTGACCTGTTGCTCGACTTCCGCTCGCCCTTCCCAATGCACGGACGCGATACGGCTGCCATCGACAGGGGTGTGCACGGCCTGATCGCCTTTCTGGTACAGGGCAGGGTCGACACCGAGACGGTTGAGCAAGTCGGTAATCATGGTTTCTCCTTGGATTGGAAATGGAATGCGGAAATCGAAAGCGTAATTCAAGATCCGGGTAATGCATCAGGCTCTACTAATAACTGGCCTGAGACTTGCGAACAAACGACCATTAGGCGAGATATCATTCCGTTTATTCATGCTGCCCCTCCCGCTAGCATCCTGGCAGTGTAGAAAAACAAAAAGGCCTGTCCATGCTCAACAAACGTCATCTGCCATCGATCACCGCACTGCAATGCTTTGAGGCGGTGACCCGGCACCTGAGTTTCACCCGCGCCGCCGAAGAGCTGAACCTGACCCAAAGCGCCGTCAGCAAGCAAGTCGCGCAGCTCGAAGAACTGGTGCAACACTTGCTGTTTCGCCGCGTGCGTCGGCGCTTACAGCTGACCCCCGCTGGCGCGTTGTACTTGGGCGAAGTACGCAAAATCCTCACGCAGGTGGAGATGTCCACTCTCTACCTGCGCTCCTACGGCGGTGAAACCGAGGTGCTGCGCGTGTCCACCCCGCCCACCTTCGGCGCCCGCTGGCTGGTGCCCAGGCTCAAAGGCTGGCGACTGCGCCATCCGCATATCCATCTGGACCTGATCAGCGAGCAGGAACCCGACGACCTGATTCAGGGCCGCTGTGACCTCGCGTTCTACTTCGGTCAGGGCGCCCGCCCCGGCGCCGAGTCGGTGAAGCTGTTCGGCGAAGAGCTTATTCCTGTCTGCGCCCCCGGCAGCATGCCGGACAAGCCGTTCACCGATCCGACACAACTGAGCGAGCTGGTGTTGCTGCAAAACGCCTCACGGCCGCAAGCCTGGCACGAGTGGTTCGACAGCCAGGGCTATCAGACCGAACACAGCTACCACGGACCGCGTTTTGAAACGTTCTACATGTGCATTCGTGCAGCCCAGGTCGGATGCGGGGTCGCGCTGCTCCCCAGGTTTCTGGTCGAAGAAGAGCTGGCGGACGGAAAACTGATCATCCCCTGGCCCCACGCCCTGCCCAGCCATGACGCCTACTACATGGCCTACCCGGAGCACACGGCTGAAGTGCCGAAAATCCGCGATTTCGTGCGCTGGATGCTGGAACAGTTGGATAACCCGGCAAGTTAAGGGCGACAATGCGAACCCAACCACACCGGCTGCTCTGGAGACCTGAGAACATGAGTGAGAGCGCCTTCTCCGATCGCATCGTGCAGAACCTGCTCGACACCGACTTCTACAAGCTGACCATGATGCAAGCGGTGTTGCACAACTACCCCAACGTCGATGTGGAGTGGGAGTTTCGTTGCCGCAATGGCGAAGACCTGCGGCCTTATCTGGCCGAGATTCGTCATCAGATCGAGCTGCTCTGCGAGCTGTCCATGAGCGTCGATCAGCTGGGTTTTCTTGAGCGCATCAGCTTTATGAAGCCTGATTTTCTGCGTTTCCTCGGCCTGTTCCGCTTCAACATGCGCTATGTACAAACCAGCATCGAAGACGGTGAGCTGTGCATCCGTCTGCAAGGCCCGTGGTTGCACGTGATTCTGTTTGAAGTACCGCTGCTGGCGATTGTCAGTGAGGTGCGCAACCGCAGTCGCCACCCGGATACATTACTCGTACAGGCCCGCGACCAGTTGTATCGCAAATTCGACTGGCTGCGCGCCAATGCCTCCGGCGATGAGCTGGCGGAACTGAAAGTGGCAGACTTCGGCACCCGCCGACGGTTCTCCTACCGCGTGCAGGAGGAAGTGGTCACGGTGCTCAAGCGCGACTTCCCCGGCCAGTTCGTCGGCACCAGCAACGTGCAACTGGCGCGTAAACTGGCCCTCAAACCGCTCGGGACCATGGCCCACGAATGGATCATGGCCCACCAGCAGCTTGGCCCGCGCCTGATCGATAGCCAGATTGCCGCGCTCGATTGCTGGGTTCGTGAATACCGTGGCCTGCTGGGCATCGCCCTGACCGACTGCATCACCACCGATGCTTTCCTCAGCGACTTCGATCTGTACTTCGCCAAGCTGTTCGACGGCCTGCGCCATGATTCCGGCGACCCGGTGCAGTGGGCCGAAAAATGCATAGCCCATTACCAGAAGCTCGGCATTGACCCTATGAGCAAGACACTGGTGTTTTCCGACGGCCTGAACTTGCCCAAAGCACTGGAAATATTCCGTGCGCTACGCGGCCGCATCAACGTCAGCTTCGGCATTGGCACCAACTTGACCGCCGATATTCCAGGTGTCGAGCCTATGAACATCGTGCTTAAAATGACCGCCTGCGCGGGTCAGGCGGTGGCGAAAATCTCTGACGAGCCCGGCAAGACTCAATGCAAGGACCCGAACTTCGTCGCGTACATGCGTCACGTGTTCAAGGTGCCTGAGAGCCCTGCTTCAAAACCATTCGTTTCCTCACAACCTGTCAAGGAGTGAATCATGCAAGCCGTACAGCTCCAGATTGCTGAACAGCTCAAGGTCCAACCGCCTTTCGCCGACCAGAACGCGCTTGAAGCCGAGGTCGCCCGACGGATCGCCTTTATCCAGCAGTGCCTGCAGAACGCCAGGCTCAAGACGCTGGTGCTGGGCATCAGTGGTGGCGTCGATTCGCTGACCGCGGGCTTGCTCGCTCAGCGCGCCGTAGAGCAATTGCGCAAAAGCACCGGGGATGACAGCTATCGGTTCATCGCCGTGCGCCTGCCGTATCAGGTTCAGTTCGACGAGCACGATGCTCAGGCGTGTGTCGAATTCATTGCGCCGGACGAGTCACACACGGTCAACATCGGCCCATCGGTGCAGGCCCTGACCGCCCAGGTCAAGGCGTTCGAAGGTCAACACGCCAGCGCCGTGGATTTCGTGACGGGCAATACCAAGGCGCGGATACGCATGGTCGCGCAATACACCATCGCTGGCGCCCGTCAGGGTCTGGTGATCGGTACCGACCACGCGGCGGAAGCTGTGATGGGCTTTTTCACCAAGTTCGGCGATGGCGCCTGCGATCTGGCACCGCTCAGCGGGCTGGTGAAAAATCAGGTCCGGGCTATCGCTCGCAGCTTCGGCGCGCCTGAGTCGCTGGTGGAGAAGGTGCCTACCGCCGACCTTGAAGACCTGGTACCCGGCAAACCGGACGAAGCCTCCCACGGCGTCACTTATGCCGAGATCGATGCCTTCCTGCACGGTCAGCCAGTGCGCGAAGAAGCCTTCAACATCATTCGCGACACCTACGCCAAGACCCAGCACAAACGCGAGCTGCCGTTCGCGCCGTAAGACCGATTCGCAGGCAAGCCTGCTCCCACATTAGAGATCGCGTCAATCCTGTGGGAGGTCTCGCCGCGTCTTCGACGCCGCGCTGTCGCGCAGCAAACTCGGTCGCGATTCTGCCCGGAGGGCGTAGGAGCTGACTTGTCTGCGAAAAGGGCCGAAGGACCTTCCGACGATGGTGGATTCACCATTTTTGCCAGCGCTTCGCACTGGATCGCAGACAAGTCAGCTCCTACAGGGGGTCAGCGTTAGGCTGAAAATTGCATAAAAATTATGCTTTATTTTCAATGATTTATGCGTTGTTTGATGGGAGGCCTCGCCGCGTCTTCGACGCCGCGCTGTCGCGCAGCAAACAGGGGCACGTCGTAGAATCGAAGTGCGCGCGGGGACCAAGACCGTAGCCATCACTGGTGTGTACGCACCCGCATGGGAGAGTGGTCCGCACGGTATCGGCGTGGAGTCGTTGTCGGCACAGCAAGCTGTGACCACGTATGAGAGAGTGAATCCATTCGCCACCGTGCTCCCCGCGCGCCCCTCAATCCTGCGAGGAATTGTCATGGCGCGCAAGAACCAGCAGAAACGTTTTGAAGTGGTTCACCCTCATTGTGCGGGTATCGATATTGGCAGTCGCGAGCATTGGGTGGGGGTCAACCCCGACCAGAGCGACACCCCTGTCCGCTCGTTTAAAACGTTCACCGACGAGTTGCTCGCATTAGCCGATTGGCTCGAAGCGTTGAAGATCAATGTCGTGGCCATGGAGGCAACCGGGGTCTACTGGATACCGCTGTTTGAAATCCTCGATGCACGGGGCTTCGAGGTGTATTTGGTGAACTCCCGCGCCACCCGCCAGACCTCCGGGCGCAAATCCGATGTGCTGGACTGCCAGTGGATTTGGCAGCTCATGACCCACGGCTTGCTCAGAGGCGCCTTTCGGCCCGCCGACGACATTTGCTCGATGCGCTCTCTGGTTCGCCAGCGCGCAATGAAAGTTCGCGATCAGGCCAAGAGCGTCAATCGCATGCAGAAAGCCTTGACCCAGATGAACATCCAGCTAGCCACTGTCATCAGTGACATCACCGGCCTGACGGGCAAGAAAATCCTCAACGCGATCATCGGCGGCGAGCGTGATCCGTACGTATTGGCCGGTTTTCGAAACGGTCACATCAAGGCCGATCATGAAACCATTGCCCGCAGCCTGCGCGGTAACTGGCGAACCGAGCATCTGCATGCCCTGGCTCAGGAAATGGCGACGCATGATTTTCTGGAACAGCAAATTGCCGAATGCGATCAGGCCATCGCTCACGCCATTGATCGACTGCCGGTATTGAACGATGAACCTCTGCCGCCGGCCAAGACACTGCGCAGCCCGCACCGCTCGTCAGCCGAGCAAGCCCGTTTGCACCGTGCGCTGGGAAAAATAATGGGCGTTGATTTGACCGCTATTCCCACCATCGGCGTCGAAACCGCTTTGGCACTGGCGAGCGAAATCGGGCCTGATTTATCGCGATTTCCCACGCAACAACACTTCTGTTCCTGGCTCGGCCTGGCACCTGCGACCCGGATATCCGGCGGCAGGCAGCTGCCTGGTAGTCCGCCAAAGGTCTCGAATCGAGCCGCGCAGGCCTTGAAGCAGGCCGCGTCCAACGCGCGCAACGACAAGAGCTTCATCGGCGCCAGCCATCGAGCCCGGTTGGCGCGCATGGATACCGCGTGCGCCATCAAAGCCACCGCGCATCAACTGGCCCGCCTGATCTACGTCATGTTGACCAAAGGCCAACCCTACGTGGAGCGAGGTATGGAAGCCTATGAAGCCGAGAGTCGACACCGTCAACTGCGTGCCCTGGAACGCAAGGCACACAAGCTTGGGATGCAGTTAGTTATGGCCAAATAAAAGGCATAAAAAACAATGCGTTATTTTTTGTTTGATGAGAGCAGGCTTGCCTGCGAAAGGCGCAACGCGGTGTATCTGACTGAGCAATAGAAAACGGAATGAACCTGCCGTTTTTTTTCGCTTGCCGGGCTTTGCCATCAACGCTTTCATAGGGGCCTCTTTTTCACAGTTAGAGCCCCTTGCCCATGTCCTCCTTCGAAGGCCTTTTTTCGCTCGTCGCGTCCGTCGTCGGCCAACCCGCTGCGCAGTGGCTTGAAGCCCATGTCGAAGTGCCTGAAGGATTACAGGCCTTCAGCTGGAGCGAGACCGCGCTGCATCGGGTGTGGCTGGCGGAAGCATTGAATCTGTGTCTGTTTCACAAACTGGTGGAAGCCGTGCCCGCAGGCCGTCTGTATGTCGGTGAACAGGCCGAGCAAGGGCGCAAAACGCTGTTCGATCACGGCGCCATTCGTACGGTGGACTGGGTCGAGAACGGTGAACTGCCCCGTGGTCGCCAGGCCTTCGCCCGTTTGCTGGAACCGCTGGGTTTTACCGATGTGCGCACTTACCCACTGACCAAACTGAACATGACCGGCTGGGGCTATCGCCAGCAGGATCTGCCGGAAGACATTGCCCAGTTCTTCGTTTCCGAGCTGCATCCCGGCCGTTTCAGCGAAGCGTTTCAGGCGGCAGTTGGCCGCGTGGTCAGCTCCAGCCGTGACCCGCTGAACGCCGAACACCTGAGCATCCTCAAACGTCTGCAACTGACCCGCCATTGCACGTTGAAAGAAGCCTACCACCTGCTGCCGGGGCTGTATGAAGCGTTCGGTCGTCAGCATGGCGTGGTGCAGCAGGCAGATTATCTGCAACTGCTCAGCGAGAGCGCGGAAATGGCCTGGATCGCCACCGAAGGCAACAGCTTCAATCACCTCACTGACCGGGTTGCCGATCTTGAGGCCGTAGTGGTTGAGCAGAACCGCAAAGAGCGGCCGATGAAGGACAGCATCGAAGTGTCCGCGTCAGGCCGAGTGATGCAGACCGCCTATAAAGCGTGCACCGTGAAGCGCGTACTGGCGGGCGCCAACGGCCAACTGCACGAGCATCAGGTGCCGGGCTCGTTTGTCGAATTCATCCAGCGCAAGATCGACCCGGCCAACGATAGGCTCGATCTCAACTTCGACAGCAGTAATGCTCAGGGCATCTTCAAGATGACCGATTCAAAGCAGTCCTGATCAACAGTCTTCTGCGCCGCGCGGCAATCCTCAGGGCTTAGATCTGAAAGCGCTTGACCAGGGTATTAAGCTCCACCGCCAGGCGCGAGAGTTCGTTGCTGGCGGCACTGGTCTGGTGCGCACCGGCGGCGGACTGGGCTGACAGATCTCGGATGTTCAGTAGGTTGCGGTCCACTTCACGGGCAACCTGAGCCTGTTCTTCCGCCGCGCTGGCGATCACCAGATTACGCTCGTTGATTCCGCCGATGGCCGAGTAGATGCCTTCGAGCACCCTGGCCGAGTCTTGGGCGATCTCCAGCGTCGTCTGTGCCAGGACAGCGCTGGACTGCATGGATTCGACAGCGACCTGGGTACCACCCTGTACGCTGACGATCATTTTCTCGATTTCGTGCGTCGACTCTCGCGTCCGGAAGGCCAATGTACGCACTTCATCGGCGACTACAGCGAAACCACGACCGGCCTCGCCTGCGCGGGCAGCCTCGATAGCGGCATTGAGGGCCAGCAGGTTAGTCTGCTCGGATATCGAGCGAATCACCTCCAGCACTTTGCCGATATCACGAACCTGGCCGGCCAGTTGCTGGATACGCTCGGCACTGCCTTGCACTTCCTTGGCCATGGCATGGGTGCCGCTGATGTTCTCATGGACCTGCTGACGGCTCTGCTCGGCCAATCGGTTCGAGTCATTGGCTGCCTGGGAAGTCGACACAGCATTACGTGCCACTTCCTCCACGGCGGCGGTCATTTGCGTCACCGCTGAGGCCGCCTGTTCAAGCTCCAGATCCTGCTGCAGCAGGCCACGGCTGCTTTCTTCTGTCACCACGCTCAACTCTTCGGCGGCGGAGGCCAACTGGGTGGCAGAGTTGGTGATCTGAGTGATGGTCGCGCGCTGGCTTTGCTGCATGCGCTGCAACTCGGCAAACAGTTGACCGATTTCGTTGCGACTGCGTACCTCTACCGGCAAGGTCAGGTCGCCACTGGCGATACGCTGAAAATGCTGCCTGACTTCTTGTAGCGGGCGCAGCACCCGGTTGGCGATAAAGCTCCAGCACAGCGCTGCCAACAACAGGGTAATGATGCCCAACCCCACGGTCAGAGCTTTCGCCATGTTCAAGCGTTGCGCCGACTGCGTCATGATCTCCCGGCTACGGTCATTCAAGGAATCCACGAGCGTCTGACGCAAGCTTCTGGAGCCTGCCCATGGCTGCGGTAGCCTCGACGTTGACGTGGAAATACTGCTCCAGCGAGTTGGCACGGGTGGCTTCGCGCTGCCCGGCGACGGCCCGGCCGTAGTCGGCGAAGGCCGTCTTTAGCTGTGCCGCCAACTCAATGCGCTCAGGGCTCAGCATGTGGTCGGCGAGACCTGCGATCAGCGTTTCGGTATTGCGCATCAACTCTTCTGAAAGTGCGAGCCGAGTCACCGCGCTGTCTACCCGCCCGCCTTGCTGCTCAATGAATGCCGACGAAACGTTGGCACTCGCACGGATAGCCAGAAGCAGCGCATTGTTGAGATGGTCGGCCTGGATCGCAGTGCTATTCAACTCTGTGATCTGCTCGTCACTGCCTACCGCAGATCGCCAGGCACTGAGCGTCGAAAACAACAAGGCAGCGACGAACAGCAGCAGTACCCACAACATGCCGGTGCGGACTTTGAGATCGGTGAACATGATAGGCAGGACTCCTTGGGAGCAGAGAGGGTTGGCGATAACGGGTCTATCGGGCTTGGGCGCCACGGACTTGAGGTCGATTTATCGCTTTTGGGCGATTACCGCCCCATCTTCAAAGCGGCGCGATTGCGGTACGCGAGGTGCTGCAAAAGGGCGTGCAGGCGTTTCCCGAGTGCGGGGAAAGGAATATCGCGGGGGGGAAGCAACTGTTGGGCAAGACCATCCGCATGACGTTCAGGATGGCTGAAGAGTCATAGCCCGACGCAGGGTCGGGCCATGATGCAATACGTGCCCGTTGCTTCAGAACAAAAGTTATTTCAGGACAACAGCGCCTTTCATCATGCTGTTGTGGCCTGGGAACGAGCAGAAGAACTGATAGGTTTCCCCTGCACTGAGTTTCGAGACATCGAAGGTCACCGAGTCTTTTTCGCCAGCACCGATGATTTTGGTGTGGGCAATGATCCGCGAGTCGCCGTCTTTCAGGTAGTTCTTGTCGATACCAGCAGCCATACCGTCAGTTGCAATACCTGCCATATCACTCGCTTTGCTCAGGATCCAGTTATGGCCCATGACGTTTTTCGGCAGGCTGCCGGAGTGGGTCAGATTCACGGTGAAGGTCTTGCAGCTTTTGTCGATGGTGATTTCTTGGGTGGTGTAAGACATCTGGTCCGTGGAATCGATATCAACCTTGCACTCCGCCGCCAACAGGTGGCCACTCACTAGCGTCAGTAGGGATATCGCGACAAGTTTGCGAATCATGATGAATCTCCAGGGCAGGACGTTATAAAAATTATTTTGAAGAAGATTGCCTAGTGGAAGACTGCCTGATTCGCGCGCAAGTTCCAATGACCTGCGTCAACGCAACGCAGGCCAGCGCCTGGCTATCGACGCCATCGAGACAATCAACCAGCCAGGCAAGTGGCGCCGCCATAACATAGGGCCATCATCACTCACTGGAGCGCACATCATGCACCTCAATAGTCTGTTTCGCCGCTTGCTTGCCGCGTATGCCTGCGGTGCCAGCGGTACCTATGAACGCCGTGACGATCAGCCCGAGCGTGACTAGCGTGGACTAACCTGCGCCACAAAAGCTGACCTGACCAGCCTATTGAACATCGCGCGCAGACCGTTGGGCACACAACGCCGTGTGCCCGATCCCGTTCTCAGGCAGAATGGCGGCATTTCCAGCCTACACAGAGGATCGCCCATGGCTAAACCTAACTATTCCTTCGCCAAACGTCAGAGAGATCTGGCAAAAGAGCAGAAGAAAGAGGAAAAGCTGCAGAAAAAGAATGCCGCCCTGACTGAAACCGGCACAGAAGGCGAAACCGTTGAAGGCCAAGAGCCTGCCGACGACGCTGAGGCGACTCCAGAGCAAAAGCCTGCCAGCTGAAACCGCAGGGCTTCGCCAATCGACGAAGCCCCTACGCCACGCCTGTCGCTCAAGCGGCAGGCCGCGGCAAAACCGCTAAAACGTACTCAACCCGGTGCTGACCGGCATCACTGTCACCTGAACCTCCGGGTCATGAGTGCCTCCCCCCAGAATCACCCCACGCAACGGCGACACATCGGAGAAATCACGGCCCCAGGCCAGGCTGATGTGCTCCAGTGCCGGCTGCACATTGTTGGTCGGATCAAAATCGACCCAACCCAGCACCGGACAAAACACCGACACCCAGGCGTGCGACGCATCCGCACCGATCATCCGCGGCTGGCCAGGTGGCGGTTGGGTCAGCAGATAGCCGCTGACATAGCGCGCCGCCAGGCCGCGTGAACGCAGGCAGGCCAGCATCAAGTGAGCAAAGTCCTGGCACACTCCGCGGCGGTTTTCCAGCACCTCGACCAGCGGCGTTGCCACCTGAGTGGCTTCAGCGTCGAAGGTGAACTCATCAAAAATCTTCTCCATCAACGCCTGCACGCACAGCAGTAGCGGCCGATCGAGGGGGAAACAGCTCGCGGAAAAATCGACGAACGTCTGTTTCAAATGCACGTACGGCGATTCGAAGCGGTACCGGCACGCTTCAAGAATCGCCGGCGACATCGGCTGACCGCTGTAGGTCAACGCGCTGCGTGTGGCGTCCCAGTCGGCAGACAACTGAAAGTCCAGCGACGGCCGGGCCAACACTTCGACCCGCAGCCGCGCGTTGACCTGCAATTCGTCGTGCGGCCTTTCGAACGCCAGACGTGTCAGCGGATTGCCGAACACATCCAGTTCGTCCCGACGGTAGGTCGGCGTTGGATTGATCAACAATTCCCGCTCGGTGCAACGCTGCCAGGTGCAAGGCCGTGGCCACAAATGAGCAAGCTGCTGCGCCAGGGACACCGGGCTGTCGTATTTGTAGTGAGTGTCGTGAAAAATCTGGTAATGGGCGCTCATCAAACGGACACCGTGCGCTGGCTGACATCATCGACATGGGCAAAATGGCGCAGGGCCAGACGGTCCGACACCTGTCCGCTGGTCTCGCCAATGCTTTGCAGCAAATCGGCCAGGCCATCGAGCACGGCACGCACGCTGCTTTGGCCAAATAGCGGATTCTCCAGATTGCCGAGATCGAAAATCGACAGACGCTGGATCAACAACGGCAGGCTGGTATCACGAGGCGCGCCGAAGTCTTCGTTCAACCGGGTCAGCGAACGCGACACCAGCTTGAGCTGGAACAACACCGCATGCGGGTTTTGTTCGTCGAGCAGGAGCAAGTCGAGCACCGGAATCAGTTGCGGCACGGCCAGATAACGCGAGCGATAGGTGATGCTGCTGTTGCCCAGCTCCAGCAGCCATTCCAGGCCGGCTTGATCGTTCACGGCGGCATCCCGCAGGAACGCCGCCAGACTGATGCTGAGAAATTGCAGACGCTCGATGCGCCGGCCGATCATCAAAAAGCGCCAGCCTTCATCACGGGTCATGTCGTCCAGGGCAAAACCGGACAAGGCGGCCAGCGACATCACCAGACGGTTGAGGAAATCCAGCAACTCGCCGAGATCGGGCTCATCGGTTTCCAGGCTCAGGGCTTCGCGTTGCAGCTCGACCAAAGCCTGCCAGTTTTCCCGCGACAGCTTGCCGCGCACTTGCGATGCCGCCCACTGTAAACGCTGCAGGTTGGCTCGCAGGCTGAACGACCAGTCTTCACCCAGCAGCGCCGCAAGCAGCCGCTCGTGCAGCTCGCCCTCTTCCGGCAGCAGGTTGAGCGTTTCGCCCAGCGCCACCGCCGCTTGCAGGGCCAGTGGATCATCGCCATCGACATAGCGCCCGAGCATGATCCGCAGCAGCCGCGCGCTGTCATCGCAACGCTCGCAGTAGCGACCGAACCAGTACAGGTTCTCCACCACCCTCGATGGCAGATAAGGGTCACGACGAACCAGGTCGTGCACACCGAGGGGGCGCTGACCTTTCCAGGGTTTGACCCCGTGCGCACGCTCGCCCAACACCCACGTATCCTTGCTCGCACCGCCGCGCTGCATCGACACCACGTCGGCATCGGCTTGCGCGGCGACCCGGGTCAAACCGCCTGGCAACACCCGATACCCGTCAGCGCTGGCAACGGCATACACCCGCATGCCAATCGCCCGAGGTTGCAGTTTACCGCCATCGGCTTGCCAGACCGGCGCATGGGACAGCTGCGCCAGCTCCTGTGCGACGTAGGCATAAGGCCGTGCCTGCATCCGCGCGGCCAATGCCTGACGCTGCTCGGCATTCAAATCGCGGCCGAACACCGGCGCAAAACTTTGTGACGGAAACGCCGGCTTGATCAATAGTTCGGGGAGTTTTTCCAACGCCTGGGCCAGCACAGGAGGCTCACCGCACCACCAGGTCGCCACAGACGGAAGAATCAATTCTTCGCCAAACAGGTGCTGATTGATTTTCGGCAAAAAGCCCAGCAAGCCCGGCGACTCCAGAACCCCACTGCCCAGGGCGTTGGCGACCAGCACCCGTCCCTGGCGTACCGCCTCCAGCAAGCCGGGAACACCCAGCGCTGAGTCAGTGCGCAATTCCAGCGGGTCGCAGAAGTCATCATCGAGACGACGCATGATCGCGTGAACCCGACGCAGACCGCTGAGGGTTTTCAGGTAGACCGTGGCGTCGCGCACCGTCAGATCGCCGCCTTCGACCAGCGGATAGCCAAGCTGGCGAGCCAGATAAAGGTGTTCGAAGTAACTTTCGTTGAAACGACCGGGGGTCAACAGCACCACCAGCGGCGCTTCCTTGTCGCTGGGTGCCTGGCGCGCCAGCGTCTCCTGCAAGGCGCGGAAAAAGCCTGCCAGATGCTGCACCTGCAAGTCGCGGTACAAGTCTGGAAAAGCCCGCGACACGATCTGCCGGTTCTCCAACGCATAACCGGCACCCGAGGGTGCCTGCGTGCGGTCGGCAGTCACCCACCAGCGACCGTCCGGAGTGCGCGCCAGATCCACGGCGTACATGTGCAGGAACATGTCTTCGGGCGGTTTCACGCCCTGACACGGCCACAGATAGTTGTTGTGCCCGAACACCAGTTCGGCCGGCAACAAGCCATCGGCGATCAACTGCTGCGGGCCGTACAGATCGGCCAACACTGCATTCAGCAGCCGTGCCCGCTGAGCAATGCCAGCGGCGACTGGTGCCCATTCCTGGGCCGGAATCAGGTGCGGCAGCAGATCCAGCTCCCAGGGCCGGTCTGCGCCTTTTGGATCGGCGTAGACGTTGTAGGTCACACCGTTTTCTTGAATCTGCCGGGAGAGCAACGCCTGGCGCTGCATCAATTGCGCGGGCGTGCTGCGTTGCAGATGCTCATACAGAAGCTGCCAATGCGGCCGAACGGCTCCGCTGGCATCGAGCATTTCGTGATAAGTACCCGCGGTGAGCGGATAGCGGTCAAGCAGGTCAGGCATGAAGGGCTCGGCAGGCAGCGAAGGATGTCAGATTAGCGCAGAAGAATGACACGCGGATAGGCGAACCCTCCGCGTGACATCGCCCTGAATCAGCTTGTTTTAATGGCGACGCATATCCAGCGTCATGGGCAGTTCATCATTGAGGGTCAACAACGGCACTGGCAGCTTGCCGGGGCTATGACCGAGGCGGAAGAAGCGCGACAGACGCCGGCTTTCGGCCTCATTGGCATTGACCGGCAACGTCTCGTAATTGCGCCCACCGGGATGCGCGACATGGTACTCGCAGCCACCCACGGAACGCTGCATCCAGGTGTCGAGCAGGTCGAACACCAGCGGCGCATGCACCGGGATGGTCGGCTGCAGACAGTTGGCCGGTTGCCAGGCCCGATAACGCACCCCGGCGACGAACTCGCCGACACGCCCGGTCGGTTGCAGCGGTACCGGGATGCCATTGCAGGTCAACATATAGCGCTGCGGCGGCAAGCCGTTGAGCTTGACCTGCAAGCGTTCCAACGACGAATCGACATAACGCACCGCGCCACCGGCAGCGCCCTCTTCGCCCAGTACATGCCAGGGCTCCAGCGCCTGACGCAATTCCAGTTCAATGCCGCTGACGGCGTAATCACCGACTTTCGGGAAGCGAAACTCCAGATGCGCGGCAAACCATTCGGCACGCAGCGGATAACCGGCGGCATTCAGTTCAACGATGACATCGGCAAAGTCCTGCTCGATAAAGTGCGGCAGCATGAAGCGGTCATGCAGCTCGGTGCCCCAACGCGCCAGCTTGGCCGGTGCATAAGGTTCACGCCAGAAGCGTGCGACCAGCGCCCGCAGCAATAACTGCTGGGCCAGACTCATGCGGGCATGGGGCGGCATTTCAAAGGCACGCAGCTCCAGCAGACCCAGACGTCCCGTCGCACCGTCCGGCGAGTAGAGCTTGTCGACACAGAACTCGGCCCGGTGAGTGTTGCCGGTGACGTCGATCAGCAGATTGCGCAACAGCCGATCCACCAGCCACGGAGCGCACTCTTCGCCGGGTTCCGGCATCTGGGCGAAGGCGATTTCAAGCTCGTACAACGAGTCGTTTCGCGCCTCATCCACACGCGGCGCCTGGGAAGTCGGGCCGATGAACAAGCCGGAAAACAGGTACGACAACGACGGATGGTTGTGCCAATAGCTCAGCAGACTGCGGAGCAGATCCGGACGGCGCAAAAACGGTGAATCCGCAGGCGTCGCGCCACCGAGGACGAAGTGGTTACCGCCGCCCGTACCGGTGTGACGGCCATCGATCATGAATTTTTCGGTGGTCAGCCGGGTTTGCCGGGCCTGTTCGTAGAGAAACTCGGTGCGCTCGACCAACTCGTCCCAACTGGAAGAGGGCTGCACGTTGACTTCGATAACGCCCGGATCAGGCGTGATGCGAAAGTTCGCCAGGCGCGGATCGCTGGGTGGCTCATACCCTTCGAGCAACACCGGGCAGTGCAGCTCCTCGGCAGTGGCTTCGATGGCATTGACCAGCTCAAGGTAATCCTCCAGCTTCTCCAGCGGCGGCATGAACAGATACAACCGCCCTTCCCGGGCCTGCGCACAGAGCGCCGTGCGGGTCAGCCAGTCCGCCGATTCGTCGATCTTCGGCACACGCTCTTCGACGCCAGCGTTTTGTGCGCTCAGGCTGCTGAATTGCGCCTGCATCGGCGCGTCAGACAGCGGCGGGAAGTCCTGATTGTGGTCGGTGGGATGAATGAACGGGTACTCCGCTGCCTTGACCCAAGGTTGCGAGGCCAGCGGCAGCCGATAACCCAGCGCGGAATCTCCCGGCACCAGCCGACAATGATTGTCGCGCAGGAACCAGCGACCGCTCTGCCAGTGATCACCCGCAGCATTGCGGGCCAGCGGTAGAACCTGACCAATGACCTTGTCCAGGCCCTGAGCAAAGACTTTGCGCAGTCGCGCACGCTCCAGCTCGTCGCCCAGCCGCGAATCCTCGGCGTTGACGTTGACCGGCAACGCGCCTTCACGCCACAGGTAATAGAAATTGTCTTCATAGGCCGGGAATACGAAACGGGCAGGCAGCTTCAGGCGTTCAGCGACGCTGGCGAGGAAACGCCCAGCCATTTCGCCATCGGCGCCGTAGTCTTCGGTCTCATCAGCGATCAAGGCGTTGTTGCGCCACACCGGCTGCCCATCACGACGCCAGAAGCAATTCAGCGACCAACGCGGCAGTTGCTCGCCGGGGTACCA
Organism: Pseudomonas sp. ASL3; assembly: GCF_056680425.1. Lineage (NCBI taxonomy): Bacteria > Pseudomonadati > Pseudomonadota > Gammaproteobacteria > Pseudomonadales > Pseudomonadaceae > Pseudomonas > Pseudomonas sp. ASL3. The sequence goes on from NZ_CM155281.1 coordinate 4,940,043, forward strand.
CTTACCCTGACCGAAATGCACGATCCCCAGCGGCGCATAGTGTTTGCGCATGCGCTGATACAGCTCGGCCGACAATTTTCGTTTCTTCGGCCCCAGCGCGGCGGTGTTCCACTCATCGCCATCACGATCATCGATAGAGACGAAGGTCGGCTCGCCGCCCATGGTCAGGCGCACGTCATCGGCGAGCAGATCGGCATCGATCTGCCGACCGAGGGCCTGAATCGCCAGCCATTGTTCTTCGCTGTACGGTTGGGTGACGCGCGGCGCCTCCCATATCCGCTCGACCGACATTTCGTGGGTGAACTCGGTCTCGCAGGGTTCGACCAACCCACTGATCGGTGCAGCAGAAGACGGCTCGGGGCTGCACGCCAACGGAATATGGCCTTCGCCGGCGAACAAACCGGACGTTGCATCGAGTCCGACCCAACCGGCACCGGGCAGGTAAACCTCACACCAGGCGTGCAGATCGGTGAAATCGACATCGGTGCCGGACGGCCCGTCGAGCGCTTCGACATCAGCCTTGAGCTGGATCAGGTAGCCAGACACAAAACGCGCCGCCATGCCCAGATGGCGCATCAACTGCACCAGCAGCCACGCCGAATCACGGCATGAACCGGAAGCGTTTTCCAGGGTGAATTCAGGTGTCTGAACGCCCGGTTCCATACGAATCAAATAATCGATGTCCTGGCTCAAGCGCTGATTCAGCGCCACCAGAAAATCGATGGTCGGCAGCGGCGTGCGATCGATGCTCGCCAGATAGGCCGCAAACTTCGGTGTCAGCGGCAGCTTTTCCAGGTACGGCGCCAGCTCACGTTGCTCGTCGGCGGCGTAGATAAAGGGGATTTTTTCCGCGTAGGGCTCAAGGAAAAAGTCGAACGGATTGAACACCGCCATCTCGGCGACCAGATCAACCTCGACCCGCAACTCGTTGGTTTTCTCAGGGAAAACCAGGCGGGCCAGGTAATTGCCTTGCGGGTCCTGCTGCCAGTTGATGAAGTGCTGCTCGGGCAGGACTTTCAGCGAATACGACAAAATCCGCGTACGGCTATGGGCCGCCGGGCGTAGACGCACAATCTGCGGGCCAAGTTCGACCGCTCGGTCGTAACGGTAATGCGTGACATGGTGCAAGGCGATATGAATCGACACGGCGTGCCTCCTGCGAGCCTGGACGGTAACGGAACCGCGCAAGACTTATGCCATCCCGGCAAATACGGCGGTTCCTGAGTACAGCGGCAACGCTGGGCACCAATAAAGCGCCGCGCCTGCCCTGCGGTGCAAGCGTTGCACAGAAAAAGGGCGAGACAGGAGAGAATTTTTACGGAGGGGGCTTCGACACCGATCCCTGTAGGAGCTGCCGAAGGCTGCGATCGACCGGGGACCGGTCGCAACGTCTGAATAGCGATGAAGGCCGTTCCGGCCTTTTCGCAGCCTTCGGCAGCTCCTACAGGGGATCACGCATCCACTGTAGGAACGATCAGTTAACGCGGAACGACTGGCTTGCGCTTAGGCGGTTTCGGACCCTTGCCCTTGGCCGCGTCGATGCGTTCTTTGGTCGCTTGCTTGTTACGAGCAAACGCAGCCGCCTTGGCCTCTTCGCGCTTGTCCCACGGGTTGCCGCCATCACTGGCGCGTGGAGGCAGGCCGGTGTGTTGGGTCTGGATCAGCGTGGTCTTGCCAACCTTGTGGCTGCCGACCGGCGTCGAGTTTTTACGACGAGCGCTCTGGTAGTCGTCGGTCGCGGGCTGGTGCAACGGAATCAGCTGGTTCTTGCCCGGCCCGATCAAGTCGGAACGGCCCATGCGCGTAAGGGCTTCACGCAGCATTGGCCAGCCTTTCGGGTCGTGGTAACGCAGGAACGCCTTGTGCAGCCGACGTTGCTCTTCGCTTTTGACGATGGTGACCGCGTCGCTCTTGTAGGTCACCTTGCGCAACGGGTTCTTGCCCGAATGATACATGGCGGTGGCAGTCGCCATCGGCGACGGGTAGAACGCCTGCACCTGATCGGCGCGGAAACCATTGCCCTTGAGCCACAGGGCCAGGTTCATCATGTCTTCATCGGTGGTGCCAGGGTGGGCCGCGATAAAGTACGGAATCAGGTACTGCTCTTTACCGGCTTCTTTCGAGTACTTCTCGAACATGCGCTTGAACTTGTCATAGCTGCCAATGCCCGGTTTCATCATCTGGTTGAGCGGACCTTCCTCGGTGTGTTCCGGGGCGATCTTCAGGTAACCACCGACGTGGTGCGTCACCAGCTCTTTCACGTATTCCGGCGACTCGACCGCGAGGTCGTAACGCAGGCCGGAGGCGATCAGGATCTTCTTCACGCCCGGCAAGGCACGTGCGCTGCGATACAGCTGAATCAGCGACGAGTGGTCGGTATTCAGGTTCGGGCAAATACCGGGGAACACGCAGGACGGTTTACGGCACGCGGACTCGATCTCAGGGCTCTTACACGCGATGCGATACATGTTCGCGGTCGGGCCACCAAGGTCGGAAATGACGCCGGTAAAGCCTGGCACCTTGTCGCGAATCTCTTCGATTTCGCGAATGATCGACTCTTCGGAACGGTTCTGGATGATCCGGCCTTCGTGCTCGGTGATCGAGCAGAAGGTACAGCCGCCGAAGCAGCCGCGCATGATGTTCACCGAGAAACGAATCATGTCGTAGGCCGGGATTTTTTCCTTGCCGTACGCCGGGTGCGGGATGCGCGCGTAGGGCATGCCGAACACGTAGTCCATTTCTTCGGTGGTCATCGGAATGGGCGGCGGGTTGAACCAGACGTCCACTTCACCATGTTTCTGCACCAGCGCACGGGCGTTGCCCGGGTTGGTTTCCAGGTGCAACACACGGTTGGCGTGGGCATACAGAACGGAGTCGGCACGAACCTTCTCGAACGACGGCAGACGAATCACGGTCTTGTCGCGAGTCATCCGCGGGCTGGCCAGCAGTTGCACGACCTTGGCTTCGTTCGGATCTTCAACCGGCCCCTTCTCCTGCTCGATGGCGCAGGCCTGGGTGTCCTGGGTGTTGACGTACGGGTTGATGATCTTGTCGACCTTACCCGGACGATCGATACGCGTGGAGTCGACCTCGTACCAGTCTTTCGGCGTGTCACGGCGAATGAACGCGGTGCCGCGCACGTCGGTGATGTCTTCGATCTTGTGACCGTAGGACAGACGCTGGGCAACCTCGACAATCGCGCGTTCGGCGTTGCCGTACAGCAGGATGTCGGCGCAGGCGTCGATCAGGATCGAGTTACGTACCCGGTCCTGCCAGTAGTCGTAATGCGCGATGCGACGCAGCGAGGCTTCAATGCCGCCCAGTACGATCGGCACATGCTTGTAGGCTTCCTTGCAGCGCTGGCTGTACACCAGACTGGCGCGATCCGGACGCTTGCCGGCCATGCCGCCTGGCGTGTACGCGTCATCGGAGCGGACTTTCTTGTCAGCGGTGTAGCGGTTGATCATCGAGTCCATGTTGCCGGCCGCGACACCGAAAAACAGATTCGGCTCACCGAGCTTCATGAAGTCGTCTTTGGACTGCCAGTTAGGCTGGGCAATGATCCCGACGCGGAAGCCCTGAGACTCCAGCAGCCGGCCGATGATCGCCATGCCGAACGACGGATGGTCAACGTACGCATCACCGGTGACGATGATGATGTCGCAGGAATCCCAGCCAAGCTGATCCATTTCTTCCCGGCTCATGGGCAGGAAAGGCGCTGGTCCGAAACATTCGGCCCAGTACTTGGGATAGTCGAAAAGCGGCTTGGCTGCTTGCATGTGGGTAACCGATTTAATCAGTGAATTTCGCGGGCGCGGAATATAGCACAAAAATTGACCAATTCCGACGGTGGTGGTCGGAAATTGGTGGTGACTGCTTAGAGGACAAACGCGACCCCCTGTAGGAGCTGACTTGTCTGCGATCGGCTGCGCAGCAGTCGCAATCCGGTATCCCAGTTCTTTCAGTAACACCACGCTTTGACATTCTATGACCGCTTCGCGGCCAATCGCAGACAAGTCAGCTCCTACAGAGCGTCCCGGCAGCTTACTCGTCGTCGAAGTTGTAACTGCCCGGCGCGAGGTTTTCGAAGCGGGTGTATTTGCCAATGAACGCCAGCCGCGTGGTGCCGATGGGGCCGTTACGCTGCTTGCCGATGATGATTTCGGCGATGCCTTTGTGCTCGGTTTCCGGGTGGTACACCTCGTCCCGGTAAACGAACATGATGACGTCGGCATCCTGCTCGATCGCTCCGGACTCCCGCAAGTCGGAGTTGATCGGGCGTTTGTTCGGCCGCTGTTCCAGGGAACGGTTGAGCTGAGACAGTGCGACGACCGGGCAGTTGAATTCTTTGGCCAGGGCTTTCAACGAGCGGGAAATCTCGGAAATCTCGTTGGTCCGGTTATCACCGCCAGAGCCTGGAATCTGCATCAATTGCAGGTAGTCGATCATGATCAGACCAACCTCGCCGTGCTCACGCACCAGTCGGCGAGTACGCGCACGCATCTCCGACGGGCTGATACCGGCGGTGTCATCGATGAACAGCTTGCGGTCGTTGAGCAGGTTGACCGCAGACGTCAGACGCGGCCAATCGTCGTCTTCCAGGCGACCGGCGCGGACCTTGGTCTGGTCGATCCGACCCAGCGAGGACAGCATACGCATGATCAGCGACTCGCCTGGCATCTCCAGCGAGTAGACCAGAACCGCCTTTTCGCTACGCAACACGGCGTTTTCCACCAGGTTCATGGCGAAGGTGGTCTTACCCATGGATGGACGACCGGCGACGATGATCAAGTCCGACGGCTGCAGGCCGCTGGTCATCCCGTCGAGGTCGGTATAGCCGGTGGACAGGCCGGTGATCGCGTTATCGGTATTGAACAAGGTATCGATGCGGTCGATGGCCTTGGTCAACAGGTCGTTGACGCTGACCGGGCCGCCAGTCTTGGGGCGCGCTTCGGCGATCTGGAAGATCTGCCGTTCAGCCTCGTCAAGAATCTCGGCGGCGCTGCGGCCTTCTGGGTTGAACGCGCTGTCGGCGATCTCGGTGCTGATGCCGATCAACTGCCGCAGGGTCGCTCGCTCACGCACGATCTGCGCGTAAGCCTTGATGTTGGCGACCGACGGAATGTTTTTCGCCAACTCACTGAGGTAACCCAGGCCACCGACCTGCGACGTCTGACCTTCTTTGTCCAATTGCTCGGCCAGGGTCACGACGTCTATAGGGCTGTTCTGATCGGCCAGCTTGGCGATCGCGCGGAAAATCAGACGGTGGTCATGTCGATAGAAATCGCCATCGGACACTTGATCGAGCACGCGCTCCCAGGCGTTGTTGTCCAGCATCAGACCACCGAGCACAGCCTGTTCGGCCTCGATGGAATGCGGCGGCACCTTGAGGGCAGCGGTTTGCAGATCGTATTGCTCGGGGGCGGAGATATCGTTCATGGCCACACGGAATCAGGGGGGACAGAAAGACAAAGGGCACGACCTGTAAACAGGATCGTGCCCGATGTTAAACGTCTGGCGAGCAAGTCACCAGACGTTAAGTGCTGCTTAAGCAGCCACCACAACAACGCGTACGGTTGCTTCTACGTCGCTGTGCAGGTGCACGGCTACGTCGAATTCGCCAACGTTGCGGATGGTGCCGTTCGGCAGACGAACTTCGCTTTTTGCAACTTCAACGCCAGAGGCGGTCAGTGCATCAGCGATGTCGTGGGTGCCGATCGAACCGAACAGCTTGCCTTCGTCACCGGCGGTGGCAGTGATAGTCACTTCCAGCTCAGCCAGTTGGGCAGCGCGAGTTTCGGCAGAAGCTTTTTTGTCTGCAGCCAGTTTTTCCAGCTCGGCACGACGCTCTTCGAACGCAGCAATGTTAGCAGCGGTCGCAGCGGTAGCTTTGCCGTAAGGCAGCAAGAAGTTACGACCGTAACCGGCCTTAACGTTCACTTTGTCGCCCAGGTTGCCCAGGTTGGCGACTTTTTCCAGAAGGATCAGTTGCATGTGAAAATCCTCTTAACTTTTAACCTTCACCGTTCGCAGATCCGTTATCGACGTCTTTCGACGCGAGACGGCCGCGAAAATCAATCAGGCTGTCGACAATGGCTAACACCACCAGCAACGGATAGATCAGCTGCATAAACAGCAACAGCGTTACGTACAACCCCACCAACCAGAACCTGGCCAGTCGCTTTTCAGCCACCAACCCATGAATCAAGGCCAGCCCGGCGAACACCAGCGGTACGCTGCACAACGGTGTCAACATCGCCATCTGCGGACCGAAATTCGGCCCCAGAAGCATGCACACCAGCAGCATCAACGCAGGTACCCGCGGGAGTCTTATGCTGCGAAACTCGCGGCCAAAACCACCCGGGTTGTACAACAACGCTTGCCAGTAACGCCCAAGGATCAGGCTCAACACACTGACGATCTGCAACAAGGCCGCTATCAGGCCGTTAAGGACCGGTGCAATCAGTGCCCCCATACGCGCTCGCTCTTCTACCGATAACTGCTGGTAGAGACCATCGAGGACTTGCGGCAGGAGCTTTTGCAACTCCAGCGCCATCGCTTCGATGGGTTCGCGGAAAACCGCACCCAGGATCACTGCATACAACAGACCCAATGCCACGCTGACCAGCAGCACGCGGACCCAGGACTGGCTGGCACGTAACAACGCGGCCAACCCTAGCGAACCCAACAACACCATTAGCGTGCGGGGTTCACCGAAATACCACCAGACCAAAGCCGGCAGTAGAGCCCAGGCGAGGATGCCAGCGGCATCACTCACACCGCGCCGCAGAAGCACAAGGCATCCCGCGGCAGCACTCAACCAGAACAACAGCGGCAAAGCCGCACATCCAACCACTACCAGAGTGGCCTGCACGCGGCCGCGCATGATGAAATTAGCCATGGCGCGCATGCGTTCTATCCCTTACTACGTTTTGTCGACTGCCCGGTCTCAGCGGCCGTGGCTGTCGGTGTAGGCCAGCAGGGCCAGGAAGCGGGCACGCTTGATAGCGGTGGCCAGCTGACGCTGATAACGAGCTTTGGTACCGGTGATACGGCTTGGAACGATTTTGCCGGTCTCGGATACGTAGGCTTTCAGAGTGTTGAGATCTTTGTAATCGATCTCCTTCACGTCTTCAGCGGTGAAGCGGCAGAATTTACGACGACGGAAGAAACGTGCCATGTAATTGGCTCCTCAAAAGGTCCGTGGATTACTCGTCAGCGTTATCGCTGGCGTCGCTGTTGTCGCCGTCATCGCCATCGGCGCTGTCGGAGTGCTCAGGACGGTCACGACGCTCACGGCGCTCGCTGCGGTTTTCTTCGGCCTTGAGCATCTCGGACTGACCAGTTACGGCTTCGTCGCGACGGATGACCAGGTTACGGATCACGGCATCGTTGTAACGGAAGTTGTCTTCCAGTTCAGCCAGAGCCTTACCGGTGCATTCAACGTTCAGCATCACGTAGTGAGCCTTGTGAACATTGTTGATTGCATAGGCCAGTTGACGACGGCCCCAATCTTCCAGACGGTGGATTTTGCCGCCGTCTTCTTCGATCAGCTTGGTGTAACGCTCTACCATGCCGCCGACTTGCTCGCTTTGATCCGGGTGGACCAAAAAGATGATTTCGTAATGACGCATGAATGCTCCTTACGGGTTGTAGCCTGCCGCTAAAAAACGGTCAGACAAGGAGTGAATGACACTTGTGTGTCTTGCTCAGGGACAGGCACATAAGCGCCTGCCATGACAGCAAGGGGCGCAATTGTAGAGAAGGGCTTGGAGGGGCGCAAGGCAATTGGTGATTATTTGAGCAAGTAGGAGCTGCCGAAGGCTGCGATCGACCGGGAACCGGTCGCGTTCTTGAGATCGCCGAAGGTCGTGCCGACCTTTTCGCAGCCTTCGGCAGCTCCTACATGGATTACTTCTTCGCGGCCGCCTTGACGCTGCGCTGACGCAACGCTTCGAACAGGCACACGCCCGTTGCCACGGAGACGTTCAGGCTGCTGACGCTACCGGCCATCGGCAGGCGCACCAGGTAATCGCAATGCTCGCGAGTCAGACGACGCATGCCTTTGCCTTCGGCACCCATGATCAGGATGGTTGGACCAGTCAGGTCTTGCTGATACAACTCCACTTCAGCCTCCCCCGCCGTACCGACAACCCACAGACCGCGCTGCTGAAGCTTCTCAAGGGTGCGCGCCAGATTGGTCACAGCCACCAGCGGAATCACTTCCGCCGCGCCGCAAGCCACTTTCCGAACCGTTGGCGTCAACGTCGCCGACTTGTCTTTTGGTACCACAACCGCCAGTGCACCGGCCGCATCGGCGGTGCGCAGGCAAGCGCCGAGGTTGTGCGGGTCGGTCACGCCGTCGAGCACGAGAATCAGTGGCGCGCCTTCGGTACGGTCGAGCAGCTCATCGAGCATGGCCTCGCCCCACACCTGACTCGGACTGACCTCGGCAACCACGCCTTGATGCACGCCTTCGACCCAGACATCCATTTCACGACGCTCGGCCTGACCCACAGACACACGGTTGTCGTTGGCCAACTGGACCAATACCTGAACCCGCGGATCGTTGCGGTTTTCAGCCAGCCAGACCTGCTTGACCCGTTTCGGGTGGTGACGCAACAACGCTTCTACGGCATGCACGCCGTAGATTTTTTCCAACTGACTCATGACTTGGCCTTAGGTTTACGCACCCCACCGCTTTTCGCAGCAGGGGCCGAGCCCGCTTTTGGCGGGCCCTTACGATGTTTACTCGGTTTTGCTGGTTTGCCCGACGAAGCGGGGGCCGCTTTACCGGGCTTTCCCGACGCCGCCTTGCCACCACCTTTCGCTTCTGCCAACAAGGCCTGCTTCATTTCGCGGCTTTTGCGCACTTCAGCGTTTTTCGCTGCGGCATCGCTTGGTCGATAAGCTTCAGCAACCGGCGCTGCCTTGGTCGAAGCGCCGCGGCGCCCTGCCTTGGCTGGGGCTTCGGCTTTCTCCACTGGCGCCGGCTCGGCACCACGACGTTTGCGACCAATCGGTGCGCTGATGGTTTTTTCGGCCATCTCGAAGTCGATCTTGCGCTCGTCGAGATCGACGCGCATGACCCGCACTTCAACCGTGTCGCCCAGACGGAAGCTGCGACCCGTGCGCTCGCCCGCCAAGCGGTGATGCACAGGATCGAAGTGGTAGTAATCACCCGGCAAGGCGGTGACGTGCACCAGACCTTCGACGTAGATATCGGTCAGCTCGACGAACAGACCAAAGCCGGTCACGGCGGTGATCACGCCCGGGAACGACTCGCCCACGCGGTCTTTCATGAACTCGCACTTGAGCCAGTTGACCACGTCGCGAGTGGCCTCATCGGCACGGCGCTCGCTCATCGAGCACTGCTCGCCCAACTGCTCCAGACTCGCTTCATCGTACGGATAGATGCGCGCTTTCGGAATGGTCATGGCACCGGCACGGCGAACGTGCGGAGTGTCTTGCTTGGAGCGGATCACGCTACGAATCGCGCGGTGCGTGAGCAGGTCCGGGTAACGGCGAATCGGCGAAGTGAAGTGCGTGTACGCCTCGTAATTCAGGCCGAAGTGGCCCTGGTTATCCGCGCTGTACACCGCCTGACTCAACGAACGCAGCATCACGGTCTGAATCAGGTGGAAATCCGGACGATCCTTGATGCTCGCCAGCAACGCCTGGTAATCCTTCGGCGACGGACCGTCTTTGCCCTTGTGCAGCGACAGACCCAACTCACCCAGGAACGCGCGGAGTTTTTCCAGACGCTCTGGCGGCGGACCATCGTGAACGCGGTACAAGGCCGGAATTTCGTGCTTTTTCAGGAATTCGGCAGTGGCCACGTTGGCCGCCAGCATGCATTCCTCGATCAGCTTGTGTGCATCGTTACGCGTGGTCGGCCGGATTTCGGCGATTTTGCGTTCGGTGCCAAAGATGATCCGGGTTTCCTGGGTTTCGAAATCGATCGCGCCACGAACATGACGGGCGGCCAGCAGCACTTTGTACAGTGCATAGAGCTGCTTGAGATCCGGCACCACTTCCGAATATTCGCCGCGCAATTGCTTGGCTTCGGTGGTTTTCGGCTGCTCCAGGATCGCGCTGACTTTGTTGTAGGTCAGGCGAGCATGGGAGTGAATCACCGCTTCGTAGAACTGGTAATCGGTCATCTCGCCGGTTTTGGAGATGGTCATCTCACAGACCATGGCCAGGCGATCGACATGCGGGTTCAGCGAACACAGTCCATTGGACAGCTGCTCGGGCAGCATCGGAACCACGCGCTCAGGGAAGTACACCGAGTTGCCACGCACTTGCGATTCAGCGTCCAGCGCCGAACCGATTTTCACGTAGCTCGATACGTCAGCGATGGCGACGTACAGCTTCCAGCCACCGGAGAACAGACGCAGCTTGCCGGGCTTGGCTTCGCAGTAGACCGCATCGTCGAAGTCGCGCGCGTCTTCGCCGTCGATGGTCACGAACGGCAGGTGACGCAGATCGACACGGTGTTCCTTGTCTTTCTCTTCGACTTCCGGCTTGAGCTTGGCGGCTTCTTTGAGCACCGCCTCAGGCCAGACATGCGGGATGTCGTAGGTGCGCAGCGCGACATCGATTTCCATGCCGGGCGCCATGTAATTGCCCACCACTTCCACCACGTCGCCTTGCGGCTGGAAGCGTGGCGTCGGCCAGTGAGTGATCTTCACCTCGACGAACTGACCGACCCTGGCGTCGGAATTGCGGCCAGGTGTGATCAGCACTTCCTGCTGGATCTTTGGATTGTCGGGCACAACGAAACCGATGCCGCTCTCTTCAAAGTAGCGACCAACGATGGTTTCGTGGGCACGGGAGATCACTTCGACGATCACGCCTTCGCGACGGCCACGACGATCGAGGCCGGAAACGCGTGCCAGGGCACGGTCACCATCGAATACCAGACGCATCTGCGCCGGGCTCATGAACAGGTCATCGGTGCCATCATCAGGGATGAGGAAGCCGAAGCCGTCGCGGTGACCCGTGATGCGACCGAGGATCAGGTCGAGCTTGTCCACCGGGGCGTATGTGCCGCGGCGGGTGTATATCAACTGAGCATCACGCTCCATGGCACGCAAGCGACGACGCAAGGCCTCGAACTGGTCTTCAGTTGTCAGGCCAAACTCTTCCACCAATTGCTCACGACTCGCCGGAGAACCACGATCGGCAAGATGCTGCAAAATCAGCTCACGGCTGGGGATAGGGTTTTCGTATTTTTCCGCTTCACGAGCGGCCTCGGGATCGAGGGACTGCCAATCGGCCATTAGAATGAGTTCACCTTATCTGTATATATTTAGTTTGGCATATACCGGATTGAAACGCGAAGACACCGTTTGTCATGCCCATTCGCTATTTCCAAAAAATATTTCACAACAGGGGTTTACAGGTCCTAAACTCATCCGTAAGATGCGCCCCACAACGACGGCAAACGTTGTTGTAGTTGAAAGTAAACGATAATTTCCGAGTCAAATCAGAGTTGTTGTTGAACCCAACGAACTGCCCAGATGGTGAAATTGGTAGACACGCCAGCTTCAGGTGCTGGTGACCGCAAGGTCGTGGAAGTTCGAGTCTTCTTCTGGGCACCAATTCAAACAAAACCGAGCCTCGTGCTCGGTTTTGTGTTTTCTGCGTTTGAGATTCTAGATCAAACATTGAGAGCTGCCACCTGAGGGCGTGCCTGGCACACCCTCATCTCGTTAAAAATTTCCGAGCTATCAGGCGCGGAATTGCCCCAGACTTGCCTTCAATTGCGCAGCCAGACCATCCAGCACTTTGCCACTGGCGGTCGTCTCGACGACGGCTTGAGCCGCGCGCTGAGCCTGGGCATGGATCACTTCCACACGCCCTCTCACCGCCTGCGCCCCTTGCGCTTGATGCGCCGCAGCCTGAGTCGCCAGGCCAATGGCCGTATGAACCTGCTCAACCGAGGCCTGCACCGTCAATTGCAACTTCGCGCTGTTGCGTAGCACCGCCAATCCTTCATTGGCCTGACGCCCTGCCAGGCCAATCGCAGCCACCGCTTCCTTGGCACCTTGCTGCAAAGCACCGATATGCGCCTGAATATCGCCGGTAGAACTTTGGGTCTTGCTGGCCAGTGCGCGAACTTCATCCGCCACCACCGCAAAACCGCGACCCGTTTCACCTGCTCGCGCCGCCTCGATAGCCGCGTTAAGGGCCAGCAAGTTGGTTTGCTCGGCGATGCCATGAATGACGGTCAGCACCACTTCAATCTGTTCGCTTTGCTGCGCCAGCCGCTCGATAACTTTGGCACCGGTTTCGACTTGCCCCGCCAACGCCTCAATCAGGTTACCGACCTGCGTGGAAGTCCGCGTGTTTTCATCGGTGGCCTGACGAATATCGACAACCTGGCGCAAAGCCGCCTGCATCGCCTGGCTTTCTGCCTGAGCCTCATCAGCCATCTGCGAAAGGGCTTTGAGGCTAGCGGCCACTTCATCGCGCTGTGATTCGGCCGCCGCACCCGCCCCGGCATTGCGTCGGCTCAAGGCACCAATTTCCACGCCGGTGAGCTGGGCCACATCGCCCGCCTCACGCACGATTGGCTGAAGCTTGTCGACAAAGCGATTGACCGCTGCCGCCATGTCACCGATCTCATCATTGCTGTTGAGCTGCACTCGCTTGGTCAGATCACCTTCACCTGCCGCCAAATCATCCAGGGCCGCTATCAGCAAATGCAATTTGCTGACAACCCGACGCCCAAGCACCACCGCCAACAATAGCAACACGCCGAAGCCAACCAAGGCCAGGCCCAGGCCGATGCGCCAGCGCAAGGTTGCCGCTGCCTCCTGTACCGTACTGGCGGTATTGGCCGCCATTGCCGATGCAGCGGTCTGCGCCGACTGCAAACGCGTACGCAGCGCCGCCGAGCTGTCGGCCGCCGCGCTCACCAGGCTGTCGGAGACCAACTGCTCTGCGTTACCGATCAACGCCGAGAAGCGCTTATCCAGCGCCGCCAGATCCGTCTCGACGGTTGCCGTGGTAACACCCATCAACACCTTGCCGATCTCCACGCCATTGGGGCTGATCGACGCCTCGACGTAGTAAACCGAAGGATCATGCTTAGCGGCATTCAGGACTTTATCCATCGGCCGATCACCCTCCCCCTTATCGAGCAAGGCCTTGATCTGCGGGCTCTCACGATTCAGGTAACGGGTCAGGTGCTCACCCTGAGCATCGTCATAGATGACAAACAACACATTGGGATTGCGCTGGGCCCGGCGAGCAAACTCCGACAGCGTTGGCGTGTCGTTATCCCACATGGCACGCGGAGCGACCGCTGCCAGTAACTGAGCCATATCGTTGGCCGAGTCCTGAAGGTCTTTTTCGAGTGTCCCACGCAACTGTACCTGCTCGTCCTTCAAACGCGACGACAAGCCCGCGCTCAGGCGTTGACGGGTACTGGAAGACAGCGCGTCCAGACTGGAAGTAACTTCGCGACTCGCTTGCTCCAATTCCGCCGACAGGTGTTGCGAATCTACACCTAGTCGATTGGCCAAATCAGCCTCGAGCGCCGTCACGGTGCTTCGGGTCAGGGCAACCGCCACAACCACCTGCACCAAAAGGGCAACGCCGAGAGTAATAAACACAGGCCGCAACAGGCGGCTACGCAAAAGAGAAAGGACAGCCGACACAGAGAAACTCCCCTATTACTGACGCCATTAAAATGATGGCACTCTTTGTAGGGATAATTACAGCAAGGGCCGTGCCGCGCCAGCATTTACTGACTAGTAGATATAACAAAGGGCCGCATGAGCGGCCCTTTGTAGGTATTTCAATGACTTATTACGCGAACGGATGACGCAACACGATGGTTTCGTTGCGGTCCGGGCCCGTCGAAATAATGTCGATTGGTGCACCCACCAGCTCTTCAACACGCTTGATGTAGGCGCGAGCATTGGCCGGAAGCTCTTCCAGGGTCTTGGCACCCACAGTCGATTCGGACCAGCCCGGCATCTCTTCGTAGACCGGCTGCAGGCCGATGTAGCTGTCGGCATCGGTCGGGGCGTCGATCACTGCACCATGTTCGTTCTGGTAACCCACGCAGATGTTGATGGTTTCCAGACCGTCGAGCACGTCGAGCTTGGTCAGGCACAGACCGGAGATGCTGTTGATCTCGATAGCGCGACGCAGGATGACCGCATCGAACCAGCCGCAACGACGTGCACGACCGGTGGTTGCACCGAACTCATGACCGCGCTTGGCCAGGAACGCGCCAACATCGTCGAACAGCTCAGTCGGGAACGGCCCCGAACCCACGCGAGTGGTGTAAGCCTTGGTGATGCCGAGGATGTAATCCAGGTACATCGGGCCAAAACCCGAACCGGTCGCGATTCCGCCAGCCGTGGTGTTGGAGCTGGTCACGTACGGATAGGTACCGTGGTCGATATCCAGCAGCGAACCCTGGGCGCCTTCGAACATGATGTCTTTGCCGTTGCGACGCATTTCATGCAGCGCAGCGGTGACGTCGAGCATCAACGGCTTGAGCAGTTCGGCGTATTCCATGCACTCGTCGAGTGTTTTCTGGAAGTCGATCGCCGGCTCTTTGTAGTAATTGACCAGAACGAAGTTGTGGTAATCGAGCAACTCGCCCAATTTCGCCGCGAAACGCTCGCGGTGGAACAGGTCGCCGATGCGCAGACCGCGACGTGCGACCTTGTCTTCGTAAGCCGGGCCGATGCCACGACCGGTAGTACCGATCTTGAGCTCGCCACGGGCCTTCTCACGCGCCTGATCCAGCGCGACGTGGTACGGCAGGATCAGCGGGCAGGAAGGGCTGATACGCAGACGCTCACGTACCGGAATGCCTTTCTCTTCGAGCTTGATGATTTCTCGCATGAGTGCGTCAGGCGCAACCACCACACCGTTACCGATCAGGCACTGCACGCCTTCGCGCAGTACACCGGACGGAATCAGGTGCAATACGGTTTTTTCGCCATCGATCACCAATGTGTGGCCAGCGTTGTGGCCACCCTGGTAACGAACTACGGCGGTAGCATGTTCGGTCAGCAGATCAACGATCTTGCCTTTGCCCTCATCACCCCATTGAGTGCCCAGGACTACGACATTCTTACCCATAACACTTGTCCTCATTCGCGCAAACTTGGTGCCGGCTGCGGCCGGCAGGGAAACTCAAGAAGCCAGCGGCATTAGCTGCCAAAGCCCATCATGCTGAATCAACTGCCGGTCACAATCGGCTTCACGCGCGGCAGACACCTGCTGCCCAGGCAATGCCTGAACCACGCGATGACCTTCGCTGCGCAATTGGCAGACCTGCTGCCAGAGTGCCGAATCCGTACTGTCGGGCATCCAGATACCACCAGACGGTAGCTCGATATCCGCACGCCCCAGCGTGACCAGGGTTTTCAAATCCGTGGAGAAACCGGTAGCCGGGCGCGCCCGACCAAAATCCGCACCGATGTCGTCATAGCGACCGCCCTGAGCGATCGACTGGCCGACACCCGGCACGAATACCGCAAACACGACGCCGGTGTGATAGTGATAACCACGCAACTCACCGAGATCGAAATACAGCGGCAATTGCGGGAAGCGCGCGGATAGGCGCTCGGCAATCGCCAGCAAATCATCCAAAGCTGCCAATACCGGTGCCGGCGCATCCCGCAGACGATCACGGGCTGACACAAGTACTTCAGGCCCACCACACAGATCGACCAGAGCACGCAACATCGCAGCCAGATCAGCAGGCAAATCAGCGGTGAGCACGATGACTTCGTCTATCGCCTTACGCTGCAAAGCGTCGAACAACTGCTGCTCGACTTCGCCAGACAAACCGGCGGCACGCGCCAGACCACGGTAAATACCGACATGGCCCAGATCCATATGCACATCCGGCACATCGGCCAATTGCAGCATAGCCAGCATCAGGCTGATGACTTCGACATCACTGCTCGGGCTGGCATCACCGTACAACTCGGCACCCAACTGAATCGGGCTACGCGAGGACGACAAGGCCCGCGGCTGCGCATGCAGCACGCTACCGGCATAGCATAGACGGCTCGGCCCTTCGCGGCGCAGGGTGTGCGCATCGATACGCGCCACTTGCGGCGTGATATCGGCGCGGAAACCCATTTGCCGGCCTGATTGCGGATCGATCACCTTGAAGGTACGCAGATCCAGGTCCTGGCCCGCGCCGGTAAGCAGCGATTCCAGGTATTCGATATGCGGGGTGACGACGAACTCATAGCCCCAGCTCTGGAACAGATCCAACACCTGACGACGCGCTACTTCAATGCGCGCCGCTTCCGGCGGCAGTACTTCTTCGATGCCATCTGGTAGCAGCCAGCGGTCAACCGTTGCCATTACGCCAATCCCCTATGATCCGGGCGGCCAGCCCTGAGGGCGAGCCTTGAGTGAAGCAGAGTGCGGTCTGTTCTGCGCGCCTGTATTTACTATGGGCCCAGCAGAACCAGCGGCCCGAGACCCGCCTTACAGACCATTCTCCTCGAAAAATCTTGCCCAGCGCACAACCACGCTGCAGCCAATCAATCGTGCAGACGCAAAAAAGCCGGGATTTTCCCGGCTGCCGCATCATACACACGTTTTCCTCCACGATCACCCCGCCAGGCGGTTTTGCCGCCCGGCGGGTGAGCCGATTACGGCTTGGATTTTTCCAGGTAGCGGAAGAAATCGCTGCTCGGATCCAGCACCATCACGTCACTTTTGTTCGCGAAGCTTTCACGGTAGGCACGCAGGCTACGATAGAACGCGTAGAACTCCTGATCCTGACCATAGGCCTTGGCATAGATCGCGGCCGCCTGGGCATCACCATCACCGCGAGATTCTTCAGACTCACGATAGGCTTCTGCCAGAAGAACCCGACGCTGACGATCGGCATCGGCACGAATGCCTTCTGCCAGCTCGTTACCCTTGGCCCGATGCTCACGTGCTTCACGCTCACGCTCGGTACTCATACGTTCGAAAACGCTGCGATTCACTTCTTTCGGCAAGTCGATGGCCTTGACCCGAACATCGATGACTTCGATGCCCAGCTCCTTGCTTGCCATCGCGTTCAGCGAAGCGGTGATATCCGCCATCAACGCATCACGCTCGCCCGACACTACCTCATGCAAGGTGCGCTTGCCGAACTGGTCACGCAGCCCGGATTCGAGACGACGCGACAGACGTTCATCAGCGATTTGCTTGAGGCCGGAAGTCGCGGTGTAGAAACGCTCGGCGTCCTTCACTCGCCACTTGGCGTAGGCATCGACCATGACGGCTTTCTTTTCCAGCGTCAGGAAACGCTGCGTCGGTGCATCGAGGGTCATCAAACGCCCGTCGAACTTGCGCACCTGATTGACGTACGGAACCTTCACATGCAGACCCGGCTGGACGTCCGCCTGGACGACGCGACCGAATTGCAGCAAAACCGCACGCTCAGTCTGGGCAACGATGTAGAAGCTATTCCAGGCAACGACCGCCAGCACTGCACAAACAATCAGGGCGATCAGCGATTTATTGCTCATCAGCGACTCTCCCTTGAACGCAAATCGTGCTGCTGTTGAAGCTCGCTAGCGCGTGCTCCTACCTCGCTGCCAGCAGGTGCAGCGGTTGCCGGAGCAGCGCTGGCACGACCACTTTCGATCATCTTGTCCAGCGGCAGGTAAAGCAGGTTGTTCTGCCCTTTGTTGCCCCCGGTCACGAGCACCTTGCTGGTGTTGCTGAACAGCTCTTGCATGGTGTCCAGATACAGACGCTCGCGCGTTACTTCCGGAGCCTTGCGGTACTCGACGACCAATTTGGTAAAGCGATCCGCCTCACCTTTGGCACGCGACACGGTTTCATCACGATAGCCATTGGCATTTTCGATAATGCGCTGAGCCTGACCGCGCGCTTCCGGAATCACACCGTTGGCGTAGGTTTCAGCCTGGTTGCGCGAACGCTGCTCGTCTTCACGGGCACGAATCACGTCATCGAAAGCTTCCTGAACTTCACGCGGCGCCGCGGCGCTTTGCACGTTCACCTGGGTCACAGTGATACCGGTGCGATACGTATCGAGGAAGCGTTGCAGACGCTCCTTGATCTCACTGGCCATCAACTCACGACCTTCAGTCAGCACCTGATCCATCGCGGTGGAGCCCACCACATGGCGCAAGGCGCTTTCAGTCGCGTGCTGCAGACTGACTTCCGGCTGATCGACGTTCAGCACGAAATCCTGCAGGTTGGTGATCTTGTATTGAACGGTCAACGGCACTTCGACGATGTTTTCGTCTTCGGTCAGCATTTGCCCTTGTTTGCTATAGGCACGCTCACGAGTGACGTTTTCCAGGTATTTACGATCGATTGGCGGGAAGTAGATATTCAGACCCGGGCCAACGGTTTCGTAGTATTTGCCGAAGCGCAGCACCACGGCCTGCTCCTGCTCATCCACCACGTAAATAGCGCTGTACAGCCAAATGGCGGCCAGCACGACAAGACCGATGCCGAGCAGACCTAAACCACCGCCCTTGCGCTGACCACCGTCCTCGTCACCACTACGTTTTCTACCACCACCGAACAACCCATTCAGGCTTTCCTGCAGCTTTCGGAAGGCCTCGTCGAGATCCGGTGGCCCCTTGCGGTCGCCGCCCTTGCGCTTACCACCCCAAGGATCCTGATTATTCGAGTTGCCACCCGGCTCATTCCAAGCCATAGCGCTCTCCATCTGATAAAGCAAAGACGCGCCCACGGCGCGCCGACCAATGCTACAGAATGCCTGTGTCCGCGGCACAACCGCTTTCTCGGGCTTTTATTGCAAAGTGTGTTGCTCGATGAATTCCAGCGGCTGCATTCCTTCGCGACTCACCAGGCGATTGAACTCAACACGCGGTAAACGTACCGCCAACAGACTGCCACCTTCCTCGTCATGCTCTTCGCTTTGCACAGCGCCCAACTTGAAGAACTGAGCGCGCAGTCGAGCAAAACGCTGCGGCAAGCGCAAGGTGCCGACGAATAAATCGTCACCCAGCAATTCAGCCACAGCCTGTTTAAGCAGGTCCAGCCCTCGACCATCACGGGCGGACAACCAGACTCGCTGCGGTTTGCCATCGGCATCACGCTGAATCTGGGGCTCCACCCCTTCGAGCAAATCGAGTTTGTTATACACCTCGAGGATCGGCAAGCTTTCTGCCCCGATCTCGCCCAGCACTACCATCACCTGTTCGATCTGCGCCATACGCTCAGGCTCATGGGAATCGATGACATGCAACAGCAAGTCGGAGTTGCTCGATTCTTCGAGGGTGGCGCGAAACGCTTCGACCAGTTTGTGCGGCAGATGGCGGATAAAGCCCACCGTGTCGGCCAGCACGATCGGCCCCAGATCATCGAGTTCAAGACGGCGCAGGGTCGGATCGAGGGTGGCGAACAACTGGTCAGCGGCGAAGACATTGGAGTCGGTCACCGCATTGAACAGCGTCGACTTGCCGGCGTTGGTGTAGCCCACCAGAGATACAGAAGGAATATCGGCGCGCTTGCGACCACGGCGGGCCTGCTCCCGCTGACTGCGGACCTTTTCCAGGCGGCCCTTGATCTGCCGCAGGCGTACCCGCAGCAAACGCCGGTCGGTTTCCAGCTGGGTTTCACCCGGACCGCGCAGACCGATACCGCCGCCCTGCCGCTCCAAGTGAGTCCAGCCGCGAACCAGACGGGTACTCATGTGCTCGAGCTGTGCCAGCTCGACCTGCAACTTGCCTTCATGAGTACGCGCACGCTGCGCGAAGATATCCAGAATCAAACCGGTGCGATCAAGTACGCGACACTCGAAAACACGTTCGAGATTGCGCTCCTGACTGGGCGTGAGGGTGTGATTGAAAATCACGATATCTACGTGTTCGGCCTTGACCTGGTCGCGAAGCTCCTCGACCTTGCCACTGCCAATCAAGTATTTGGCTGATGGCCGATGACGCGGCACGTTTACGAACGCGACGGTCTCGGCGCCAGCAGAAATCGCCAGCTCCTGAAACTCCTGCGGATCTTCGCGCGCCTCAGGGTCCTGACCATCCAAGTGAACGAGAATGGCCCGTTCACCACCACCGTGGCGCTCAAAGAACAAAGCAGACTCCTATCAGGCGTTACCTGGCTCAGCGTCGCCCTGTTCGGTTTCGGTCGCGCTAGGCAAGCGAATTGGACGAACCGGCACAACGGTAGAGATGGCGTGTTTGTAAACCATTTGGCTGACAGTGTTTTTCAGCAAAATCACGAACTGGTCGAAGGACTCGATCGTGCCTTGCAGCTTGATACCGTTGACCAGATAAATCGAAACCCCAACCTTTTCTTTACGCAAAGTATTCAGGTAAGGGTCTTGTAGCGAATGCCCTTTTGACATGTGCCGCACTCCTTTAAGGATCAATAGAAAAAATAGTAAGCAAATCAGCTTAAGCCGCTACCCCCCAAGGATAGACAGCAATTGTAAGGTCTCAGCTCAATATGGAGACCGATCCCAGGTATTTCAAGGCGCGTGGCAGATTGTCGCAAGCCAGGCTGTCCAACCAGTGCAAATCCTTCCAGCTGCGCAGCCAGGTGAACTGGCGTTTGGCCAATTGGCGCGTGGCAATGATGCCGCGCTCCTGCATTTGGTCCCACGTCAACTTGCCATCCAGATGGTCCCAGACCTGGCGATAGCCCACTGCCCTTATCGACGGCAACCCCGAATGCAAGTCACCTCTGGCGCGCAGGGCTAAGACCTCGTCAACGAACCCCTGTTCCAACATTTGTGCAAATCGTTGCGCAATACGGTCATGCAGTATGTGGCGATCCGCCGGAGCGATGGCCAAGTTCGCGACAGTATAGGGCAATTGATGACGTCCCGAGGCGGCTGCTTCAGTACTTTGCGCAGTTTGTTGCTCGCGGTGTGCGGTCATGCTCAAACCACTTACCCGATAAACTTCCAGAGCGCGAATCAGCCGCTGCGGATCATTGGGATGAATTCGCGCCGCCGACACCGGATCAACCTCGGCCAATTGATCGTGCAAGTCCTGCCAGCCAAGGGCCGCCGCTTCAGCTTCAAGCTGCGCGCGAACGCCCGCATCGGCCGGCGGCATGTCCGCCAAACCCTCCAGCAATGCCTTGAAATACAACATGGTGCCGCCCACCAGCAACGGAATATTGCCGCGCGCGGTGATCTCGGCCATCGCGGCCAGAGCGTCGGTACGAAATTCGGCCGCCGAATAGCTTTGTGCCGGGTCAAGAATGTCAATCAGGCGGTGCGGGAACTCGGCCAGCAGCTCCCTGGAAGGCTTGGCAGTGCCGATGTCCATGCCGCGATAGACCAACGCCGAATCGACGCTGATCAGCTCGCAAGGCAGCACCTTGGCCAGTTCTATCGCCAGATCGGTCTTGCCGGCGGCGGTGGGTCCCATCAGGAAGATGGCCGGGGGTAAAGCACTCATCAGCGACCGCGCAGGAAAAGTTTGTCCAGATCGTCAAGGCCCATCTGGGTCCAGGTCGGTCGGCCATGGTTGCATTGGCCGCTGCGCTCGGTGTTTTCCATGTCGCGCAACAAACCGTTCATTTCCGGGATGGCCAGACGCCGATTGGCGCGCACAGCACCGTGGCAGGCCATGGTCCCGAGCAGTTCGTTCAGGTGCGCCTGAATTCGGTCACTGGTGCCGTATTCCATCAGGTCGGCCAATACGTCATGCACCAGTCGATTGGCTTCGGCCTGCTTGAGCAACGCCGGGATTTGCCGGATCGCCAGGGTTTCCGGGCCCAGCCGCTGCAGCTCGAAGCCCAGGCGCTGGAACCAACTGACATGTTCTTCGGCGCAATCGGCCTCGCGCTGACTGACCGCTATGGACTCCGGGACCAACAATGGCTGGCCGCTCAGCCCTTCGCTGGCCATGGCAATCTTCAAGCGCTCGTACATGATGCGTTCGTGGGCGGCATGCATGTCCACCAGCACCAGGCCTTGGGCGTTCTCTGCAAGGATATAAATACCCTTGAGCTGCGCCAGGGCATAACCCAATGGCGGGATATCTCCCTGAGCATCCGGCAACGGCGCGGCACCGGCGCCAGGCAGCGGCGCGAAAAATTCGCGGTAGGCGCTCTGGGCTTCAGCGGCTGGCAAGGACGCGGTCGGGCGCGGCGAGTATTGAAACTGATAGCCCGCTCCCGCGCCTGAGCCGGCAGGCCGGGCATAAGGCTCTGCTGGCGATGGCTCAAGCAGGTTGTTGGCCAGACGCATTTCGCCCTGAGGGCCGAACTCACCCGCTTCCGGCCCGGTCGGGCGCACCAACGCAGTCACCGGCGCAGTGCCAGCAAGTTGATCTTCTGGCCGCACATCACCCAGCGCACGGTGCAAAGTGCCGTACAGGAAATCGTGAACCATGCGCCCATCACGGAAGCGAACTTCGTGCTTGGTCGGGTGCACGTTGACATCGACCACCGCTGGATCGACTTCGAAAAACAGCACGAAGGTCGGATGCCGACCATTGAACAATACGTCGCGATACGCCTGACGCACGGCATGGGCGACTAGTTTGTCGCGTACGGCACGGCCGTTCACATAGAAATACTGTAAATCCGCCTGACTGCGGGAGAACGTCGGCAAACCGACCCACCCCCACAAATGCAGACCATTACGCTCCACCTCGATCGGCAGCGCCTGCTCCAGAAAGCCTGGACCACAGATCGCCGCCACACGCCGCGCCCGAGCGTTGTCATCATTGGCTTCGTGCAGGCTGAGGATGGTTTTGCCGTTATGCCGCAGATGGAACGCCACATCGAAACGCGCCAGGGCCATGCGCTTGATCACTTCTTGCAGGTGATCGAACTCGGTTTTTTCGGCCTTTAGGAATTTACGCCGCGCCGGCGTGTTGAAAAACAGATCGCGGACTTCTACTGAAGTGCCGACCGGATGCGCAGCTGGCTGCACCCGCGAGGCCATGTCGCGGCCTTCGGTTTCGACCTGCCACGCCTGATCGGCGTCGCGGGTACGCGAGGTCAGGGTCAGGCGTGCCACCGAGCTGATCGACGCCAGCGCCTCCCCACGAAACCCCAGACTCATGACCCGCTCAAGATCTTCCAGCTCGCGAATTTTACTGGTCGCGTGCCGCGCCAGAGCCAGCGGCAAGTCGTCGGAGGAAATACCGCCACCGTCATCACGCACGCGCAACAGCTTGATCCCGGCCTGCTCGACATCGACATCAATGCGCCTGGCCCCGGAGTCCAGGCTGTTTTCCAACAGTTCCTTGATCACTGAAGCCGGCCGCTCGACCACCTCTCCCGCCGCAATCTGGTTCGCCAGACGCGGACTGAGCAACTCGATACGGGCGGCGCTGAGCGGTGACTCACTCATGGTTGAGCCGCCAACGCAGTGCTCGGGATATTCAACGTCTGCCCTACCCTGAGCTCATCTGTTTTCAGGTCATTGGTATTGCGCAGCGTGGCCACGCTCACCTGATAACGAACGGCGATCATTGCCAGCGTCTCACCCGAGCGAACCGTATGATCGCGCGGCCCCTGAACGATTTTGCCATTGTCCCGCAGCCAGGCGACGTAGGTGCCCAGTGGCGGATTTTGCTGGAAGAACTGCTTCACACCGGCACTGATCGAGCGCGCCAGTGCCTGTTGATGAGACGAGCCGGTGAGCTTCGCCGCTTCCGCCGCGTTGGAGATGAAGCCGGTTTCTACCAGAATCGACGGGATATCCGGGGACTTGAGCACCATGAACCCGGCCTGCTCGACCCGTGATTTGTGCAGCGAAGTGACGTGACCGATATTACTCAGCACTTTCTGCCCGACATTCAGGCTGGAAGACAGCGAGGCGGTCATGGACAAGTCCAGCAGCACCCCGGCCAGCATCTTGTCCTTGTCGTCGAGGCTTACTGCGCCAGCGCCACCGATCAAGTCGGAACGGTTTTCACTGTCGGCCAGCCAACGCGCGGTTTCGGACGTGGCGCCGCGCTCAGACAAGGCAAATACCGAAGCTCCAAAGGCCGCCGAAGAAGGGGCTGCGTCGGCGTGGATCGAGACGAACAGGTCGGCGCCCTTCTTCCGGGCGATCTCCGTACGTTTACGCAACGGAATGAAGTAGTCGCCGGTACGGGTCAGCTCGGCACGGTAGCCTTTTTCCGAGTTGATCTGGCGCTGCAATTCCTTGGCGATGGACAACACGATGTCCTTTTCCTTCTGGCCTCGTGCACCGCCCGCGCCCGGATCCTCACCGCCGTGGCCGGCATCGATGGCGATCACGATGTCACGCTTGCCGTTGGGCACAGGCGTCAGTTTGATCTCAGGCTTGACGGGACTGACCGGCACCGCGGGCGCCGTATTGGCGGCGGTGTCGGGAATGGTCGGATTTGGGTTGGCGTCGGCGGCGTCATCGAACAAGTCCACCACCAGGCGATTGCCGTATTGCTGGTTCGGCGCCAGGACGAAGCTTTTCGGGGTGACGGCCTTTTTCAGGTCGATGACCACGCGCAGATCGGTCGGCGTTCGCTGGGCCGAGCGCATGCTGATGATCGGGGTGTTGGTCGTCGATAGTTTCAGCGGTGCAGCCAAGGTGGCGCCGTTGATATCGATCACCAGGCGGTCCGGTGACGTGAGGGTGAACACGCTGTGCTCGACAGGCCCGGACAGATCGAAAACCAGCCGTGTGTTATCCGGTGCACGCCATAGGCGAACACTTCGTACCTGTGTAGCGGCTAACGCATCGACAGCCAGCGCCGTCAGCAGCAGACCTACAACAGTAACCAGCGCGCGCATGCGCATACCTAACCCCATCATTTATTTGAATTCCAAAGCCAAAGCGGCACACCAGGTTTCGCCACGCGAGCCCTCAGGGCTCAAAGTCAGTGATCGACCTTCCGCATGCGGCGTAATGGTAATGGTCAGGTCAGGCTTTGGCAAAAAGCCCGCACCTCTTTTGGGCCACTCAATCAGGCAAAGTGCCCCGCCATCAAAGTAATCCCTGATCCCCATATACTCTAGCTCTTCGGGATCAACCAGCCTATACAGATCAAAGTGATAGGCGCGAATCTTACCGACTTCATAAGGTTCGACCAGGGTAAACGTCGGACTTTTGACGGCGCCGACATGCCCGAAGCCCCGGATAATCCCGCGTGACAGGGTGGTTTTACCCGCCCCCAGGTCACCTTCCAGAAAGATCACGCCCAGCCCTTCGGTGACCTGAGCGATACGCGAACCGAAGCTCATCATGGCGTCTTCATTGGCCATATGCAGCGTTAGTTCTGACACGGTGACTGCTCCTCCAATAACTGACGAATGGCTGGAATAAGATCACTGGCCGCCAGCCCTCGGCCCAATACGCCCACGCGTTCACCCGCGCTGGCGTGCAACCAGACCGCCAGACACGCGGCCTCAAAAGCCGGCAGCCTTTGCGCCATCAGCGCCCCAACAAGTCCGGCCAACACATCGCCCAGACCGGCTGTTGCCATGGCCGGGTGGCCGCGATCGCACAACGCCAGCCGCCCGTCGACATCGGCAATCAGACTACCCGAGCCCTTGAGCACGACAACGGCCTGGTATTTCTGCGCCAACGCATGCGCCGCCGCAGGACGATCCGCCTGGACGTCTTTGGTGGTGATGCCCAGCAAACGCGCCGCTTCGCCCGGGTGTGGAGTGATCACACTGTGCGCCGGCAAGGTGACCCATTCGCTGGCCAGTTGATTCAAGGCATCGGCGTCCCAGACCTGCGGCCGCCGGGCATTGGCCGCCGCCGACAACAGACTGCGCCCCCAATGGGCCTGCCCCAGACCGGGACCCACCACCAGCACCGCCGCCGGCTCGATCAAGGCACCCAGCTGATTGGACGAGCTAATCCCCGCGCTCATCACTTCGGGCATCCGCGCCAGGGCGGCAGAGACATGCTCGCTGCGGGTCGCCAGCGTCACCATGCCCGCGCCGCTGCGCAGGGCGCTTTCTGCCGACAACAAGATCGCTCCACCAAATCCATGATCGCCGCCAATCAGCAGCACGCGACCGAACATGCCCTTGTGGGCCGTCGCGGGTCGGGCGACCAGACGTGGCAAATTAAAGGTATCCAACAGTTTGGCGCTGACCGGCGTTTGCGCGACGATCGCCGGATCGGCGTGCAGATCATCGAATACCAACTCACCGACCAGGTCCGCGGCATCGCCGCTGAACAGCCCCAGTTTCAGGCCGATGAAGCTCACCGTGAGCTGGGCCTGCACGGCAACGCCGAGGGTTTTCCCGGTGTCGGCACACAAGCCGGAAGGAATATCGACCGCCGCGACTGGCAGGCCGCTGGCATTGATCGCGTTGATCGTGCTGAGGTAAGGCTCGCGCACCTCACCACTCAGGCCCGTGCCAAGCAGCGCGTCCAGCAAGATGCCACGCAGTGCCTGTTCAGCGGACCAGTTCTCGATGCTGACGCCCGCCCTCACCGCCTCGGCATGCGCTTGCGCGGCATCACCGGACAATCGCGAAGGATCACCGACGGCCAGCACAGCCACTTGCCAGCCGGCGCGTCGGGCCAGCGCCGCAATCAAATAGCCGTCACCGGCGTTGTTGCCCCGCCCTGCCAACACGGTCAATTCCCGTGCTTCGGGCCAATGGCGGCGTAGCGCGCGCCAGGTCGCATGAGCCGCACGCTGCATCAATTCCAGGCCCGGCGTACCGGCCGCAATCAGTCGGGCGTCGAGATCCCGCACCTGCGCGGCGCTGTACAGTGCGTCGGGTAATTGCGGTTTAGTTGGCTGCATGCGTTTTCTGGCTCCGATGTCTGGCAGAATTATACGCACCTCAGCCCCGGTTGCCCTCTTCGCATGCCCGTTATTACTGCCGATCAGCCAATTACTGCCGACTTGGCCGCCCTTGCCCAATCGATCAAAGACTGGGGGCGCGAGTTGGGCTTCCAACAAGTCGGGATCGCCGACCTGGATCTGGGCGAGCACGCGCAGCACCTGCAACGCTGGCTCGATGCGAGTTACCACGGTGAGATGGACTATATGGCAGCTCATGGCAGCAAGCGTTCGCACCCGGAAGAACTGGTGCCAGGCACGCTGCGGGTGGTGTCGCTGCGCATGGACTACCTGCCGGGCGACACCGAAATGGCACAACGCCTGGCACAACCGGAAAAAGCCTATGTCTCGCGTTATGCCCTGGGCCGCGACTATCACAAGTTGATCCGCAAACGCGTGCAGCAACTGGCCGAGCGAATTCAGCAAGCCATTGGCCCGTTTGGTTATCGGGCTTTCGTCGACAGCGCACCGGTACTGGAAAAAGCCATCGCCGAAAAAGCCGGGCTGGGCTGGATCGGCAAAAATACTTTGATACTCAATCGCAAGGCTGGCAGCTATTTCTTCCTCAGCGAATTGTTCGTCGACCTGCCTCTGCCGGTCGACCCACCCCACGCCAGCGAACATTGCGGGCGTTGCACGGCCTGCATGGATATTTGCCCCACCGCAGCATTCGTCGGCCCTTATGTGCTGGACGCCCGACGCTGCATCTCCTACCTGACCATCGAACTCAAGACCGCAATCCCTGAAGAGTTGCGCTCGCTGATCGGCAACCGCGTGTTCGGCTGCGATGACTGCCAGATTGTCTGCCCGTGGAACCGCTTCGCCCGGCCCACCAGCCAGGGAGACTTCCAGCCCCGGCATAACCTGGACAACGCCGGACTGGCCGAGTTGTTTTTGTGGGATGAAGAGACGTTCCTCAGCAACACCGAGGGCTCTCCCCTGCGCCGCGCAGGCTATGAACGCTGGTTACGCAATCTGGCGGTCGGGCTGGGCAATGCACCCTCGACCATTCCAGTACTGGAAGCGCTGGAAGCGCGACGCAACTACCCGTCAGAGCTGGTGCGTGAGCATGTGGAGTGGGCGTTGAGGCAGCATGAGTTGCGGCGCGCTTCAATTTTGTAGGGGATCCCATCCCGCCTCGACGCCACGCTGTAGCGCAGCAAATACGGTCAACTGTAGGAGCGCGCTTGCCCGCGATGGACCGCGAAGCGGTCCCAAAAATGCCGAGCACAGTTTTCACTGTCTGAATCGAATGCGCTGATTTTGCGACTGCTTCGCAGCCGATCGCGGGCAAGCGCGCTCCTACAAGGGATCGTTATAAACGAATTTGGGCATTTCCCAACAGAAACGGATCGCCAGCAGCCGCAGCAGGAAACCGCCAAACAGAGTGATCAGGATCGCCTGCTCATTCGCAAGCGCCAGGTACTGGCAGAACAGGAAGCACCAGGCCGCCACGAATGACACGCTGGCGTAAAGTTCTCGACGAAAAACCAACGGGATGTCGTTGCAGAAGATATCCCGCAGGATTCCGCCAAATACGCCGGTGATCACCCCGCAGACCGAGGCCACCAGCATGCCGTTGCCGGCTTCCAGCGCGGTCATGCAACCGATCAGGGTGAACGCCACCAATCCCAGGGCATCGAGCACCAGAAACAGTGAGCGCAGATGGCGCATCAGCGGTGCGAAAAAGATGGTCAGCAGGGCCGCGACACTGGTCAGGATCAAGTATTCCGGGTGTTTGACCCACGTCAGCGGGTAGTGCCCCAGTAGAACATCGCGAACCGAACCGCCGCCAAGTGCCGTGACGCATGCGATCAGCACCACGCCAAACCAGTCCATGCCCCGCCGCCCCGCCGAGAGCGCACCGGTCATGGCCTCGGCAGTGATGGCGATCAAATAGAGCATCAACAGCATGTTGATCAGCCCTTGATGCCTATCCCTTGAATAAAATGCTCACGGTAGTAGCGCAGCTCAGCGATGGACTCGCGAATGTCGTCCAGCGCCAGGTGAGCACTGCCTTTCTTGAACTTCAGCTCAGGCGACCAGCGTGCCGCCAGCTCTTTAAGCGTGGAGACATCGAGGTTGCGGTAGTGGAAGTAGTTTTCCAGGGTCGGCATGTGCCGATACAGGAAACGACGATCCTGACAGATGCTGTTGCCACAGATCGGCGAACTGCGTTCCGGCACCCATTGCTGGATGAATGCCAGCGTCTGCGCTTCAGCTTCAGCGGCGCTGATGCGGCTGTCGCGAACCCGCTGAGTCAGGCCCGAGCCGCCGTGTTGACGGGTGTTCCACTCATCCATGCGAGCCAGGGTTTCGTCACTCTGGTGCACTGCAATCACCGGCCCTTCAGCCAGCGTGTTCAATTCGCTGTCGGTGATGATGGTCGCCATCTCGATAATGACGTCGGTGTCGGGGTCCAGACCGGTCATTTCCAGATCGATCCAAATTAGGTTCTGCTTGCTAAATTTTTCTTGCGTCGTCGGCATGTCACGGCTCCTCAGAGTAGGCGCGCAGTTTAGCTTACCCGGCGTGCTAGACTCTTCCCCGTTTTACCCAATCAGCTTCTTTATCGACTCGGAACACCCATGGCCAAACGCCAACTCAATCGTCGTCAGAACTGGCGCATCGAAAAGATTCAGGGCGAGCGCGCTGCCCGCGCTGCCAAACGTGAATCGCAGACCCTTGAAACACTTGAGGGCGGTGATCTCGGCCCCGAGCAGACCGGGCTTGTGATCGCTCACTTCGGTGTGCAGGTCGAAGTCGAAGCGCAGGAAGGCGAGCAGAGCGGCCAGGTCTTCCGCTGCCACTTGCGCGCCAATCTGCCGGCACTGGTGACCGGCGACCGAGTCGTCTGGCGTGCCGGCAATCAGGGCATCGGCGTCATCGTCGCGCAACTGCCGCGCACCACCGAGCTTTGCCGCCCGGACAGCCGTGGCCAGCTCAAGCCGGTAGCGGCCAACGTCGATTTGATCGTGATCGTCTTCGCCCCCATGCCTGAGCCTCATGCCAACCTGATCGACCGCTATCTGGTCGCCGCCGAACACGCGGGGATTCGTCCGCTGCTGCTGCTGAACAAGGCAGATCTGATCGACGATCAAAACGCCCCGGCGCTCAATGCGTTGTTGGCGGTGTATCGGCAGTTGGGTTATCCGCTGCTGGAAGTGTCCGCACACCAGGGCGACGGTATGCAGCAACTGCAAACCCAGCTGGACGGGCATATCAGCGTATTCGTCGGCCAGTCCGGGGTTGGCAAGTCGTCACTGGTCAACAGCCTGTTGCCTGAAGTCGAAGCCCGCGTCGGCCCGCTTTCCGAGCTGTCCGGCCAAGGTACGCACACCACAACGACTGCACGCCTGTTCCACTTCCCGCGCGGCGGCGATCTGATCGACTCCCCGGGGATTCGAGAGTTCGGTCTGGGCCATGTCAGCCGCTCCGATGTGGAAGCTGGCTTCATCGAGTTCAACGAGCTGATCGGAACCTGCCGTTTCCGCGATTGCAAACACGATCGCGAACCGGGATGCGCGCTGCTCAAGGCCCTCGAAGAAGGCCGCGTTCAGCAGCAACGGATGAACAGCTACCGTTCGATCATCGCCAGCTTGCCGGAAAACAGTTACTGATTCTTTCCCGCCCGCGAAAAAAAGCCGCGATCATCGCGGCTTTTTTGCACCTATGGACCGGCCTACTTCTTCGTCTCATCCATCTTCAACACGCCATTTTCAAAGATGTTCAGCTTTTGCCGCAGCTCGTGAGGCTGTAGTGCAGTTTGCGGGTCGATGGCGGCACCTGCTGCCGGGCCAGCCGGGGCGGTTGATTCGGGCGCAGGTGCAGGCGCTGCGGCATCAGGCGTTTGCGGCGGAGCCTGAGTTCCTTCCATACGCTGCTGGGCTTTTTTGGTCAGCACGATGATGTCGATGCGGCGGTTCACCGGATCCTGCGGATGGTCCTTATCGTACAAGGACGACGAGGCATACCCCACCACCCGCGCTACCTGCGAATCAGGATAACCACCGGCAACTAACGCCCGCCGAGCCGCGTTGGCCCGATTTGCCGACAGCTCCCAGTTACCGAATCCACCACTGCCTGCAAAAGGCGTGGCGTCGGTATGACCACTGATGCTGATTTTGTTCGGCACCGTTTTGATGGTGTCCGCCATGGCCAGCAGGATGTCTTCAAAATACGGTTTCAGGCGGGCGCTGCCCAAGTCGAACATCGGCCGATTTTCAGCGTCCATAATCTGGATGCGCAAACCGTCCTGAGTGATCTCGAACAGGATCTGGTCCTTGAATCTCTTCAGTTGCGGGTTCTCATCGACCTTGGTTTGCAGCTCTTGCAACAGCATTTCCAAACGCTCTTGCTCGACTTGCTCGGCCAGGGTTTCAACCTGATCGCTATCGACCTTGATCTTGTCGGGTTGCGGCTCGGACTTGACCTCAGGGCTCAAGGTCTCGTCGGGCGCCAGCGCTGGCGATCCACCTAAATCGATGATGTAAGGCGTGCCACTGTCGCTGAAACCGACCGGGTCCTTGAAATACCCGGCGATGGCTTTCAATTGTTCCGGAGTGGCCGAAGATATCAGCCACAGCACCAGGAAGAAGGCCATCATCGCTGTCGCGAAGTCAGCGAAAGCGATTTTCCAGGCGCCGCCGTGATGCCCGCCAGCATAGCGCTTGACGCGCTTGATAATGATCGGCTGATTGTTTTCCATGAATCAGCGACCGCGAACCGCTTGCTCCAGCTCACTGAAGCTGGGTCGGTGCGCCGGGTAAAGAACCTTGCGACCGAACTCCACAGCCAGCGACGGCGGCATGCCCGAAGCCGAAGCGACCAGCGAGGCCTTGATGGCTTCGAACACGTTCAGCTCTTCCTTGGCATCATGGGCCAGGGACGTCGCCAGCGGGCCGAAGAAACCATAGGCGGCGAGAATACCGAAGAAAGTACCGACCAATGCCGCACCGACGTGCATGCCAATGGCCGCTTTGTCGCCCTCGCCCAGAGAGGCCATGGTCACTACGATACCGAGGACCGCCGCGACGATACCGAAACCGGGCATGCCGTCGGCAACCCCGGTGACCGCATGGGAAGGATGCTCCAGCTCTTCCTTCATGCTTTGCAATTCCATGTCGAACAAACCTTCAAGCTCATGCGGCGCCATGTTGCCCGACGACATGATGCGCAAGTAATCACAGATGTAGGCGGTCATCCGTTCGTCTTTGAGCACGGCCGGGTATTTGGCGAAAATCGGACTGGCCGAGGCGTCTTCGATATCACCCTCGATCGCCATCATGCCTTCGCGGCGGCTTTTGTTGAGGATCTCGTAGACCAGGCCCAGAATTTCCAGGTAGAAGGTGTGATTGAAGCGTGAGCTGAACATCTTCAGCGACTTCTTGATCACATGCAGGGTCATATAACCGGGGTTGGCCTGAAGAAATGCTCCAAAGGCCGCACCACCGATAATCATGACCTCAAAAGGCTGAATCAGTGCTGCAATCTTGCCGTGTGACATGACGTATCCGCCGAGGACGCTCGCGAAAACGACAATGATGCCGATAATTTTAGCCATATAGAGAGATTTCTTACTGAGTCGGGTTCGAGGTCATGAGCGGAAGTTCTTGAAACTCTTCTTCTACTTATCGGCATAAGTGCGCCAGACTATAGCCAGTTCAGGCGAAAAGCCAGTTCGCCCCGTGTAGCGGGCAGTCTGGCGTCGATCCGCCTTGAATCCGGCATCCGATACTATCCTGACACCTCAGCCGTACAGGCCTCCTGCATGCCTCCAGAAACCTCAGCTCAGCTTCCCGTTCCGCGCAGCCTCGACGCTTGGATCAAGCAACTGGATGCCATCCGTTTACCGGTGCCGATCGCCAGCCACGGACGTGTGCTCGGCGCACTGGACGACAGCCGTCGCTCGTTGCGCGATATCGCCGAGCTGATGCAGGAAAGCCCTTCGCTGGTGCTCAGTGTGTTGCGCGAAGCCAATCATCACAGCACCGGCTTTTCGGAGCCGGCGGAAAGTCTTGAGGTGGCGATCAACCGCCTGGGGTTGAAACGCACCGAAGAGTTGCTTCAGCGCCTGCCCGCGCTGGATACGCAGGACATCCCGCCGACCCTGCGCCAGCTGCAACTGATCAGCCAGCACGCGACGCAGCAGGCCAACGGGCTGTTCGCCAGTCGCCTGGCGCGGCTCTGGCAGGACATTCATTGGGGCAGCCTGCTGTTTTTGTCGCCGCTGTGGCCGATGGCGATGGCCCACCCCAAACTGCTTGAAGAATGGGAGCTACGCGTCATTCACAAAGGCGAATCGGCGCTGAACGTTGAAATGCAATTGTTTGGCGTCGGCCTGCTCAAGCTATGCCTGGCGCTGGCCGACGCTTGGCGCCTGCCCATGTGGGTCACGCAGGGCTATCGCTCGCTGATCAGCGAACGTCGACTGCTGGTCAAAGTGTTGCGCATTGCCCGCGACCACCGTCACCCGCTGCGCCAACGGCAACTGCTGGACGCGGACCCAGTCTTGCGACGCTGGCTCAATCAACCCGCCAACACCATCCTGCTGGCCAACGGCGTGGCGCTGTCGGCGCAACAAGCCTGGGACAGCCCACACAGCGAGCGCTGGCAATTGCTGACCAGCCTGTACCTGCAACAGCCACTGGATGAACTGCAACAACAACTGCATCAACAAGCGGTGCAAAGCGCTCGCAATCACTGGGCGAGTGAGCTTTGGCATCCGGCCGAAGCCCTGCTCTGGCCATGGGAAACGCGGCGGATTCACCGTGGTTTGTTGCCTGCTCCACCCCCCACCGCCGAGGCGCTGCAAGCCTGGCGCAAGTACTGCGCCGAGCTGCTGGTAGAGCCGAGCCGCTTCAATAATGCGATGCACCTGACCACCTTTGCTCGCGATGCGCTGGTGGCGTGCGGCATGCAGCGCGTCATGCTGTTGATGACCGATCGCAACATGACCGCCCTGCGCGTCCATCAGATTGCCGGGCTGAACAAAGACGCCGCGAACCTGACCCTGAACATCAGCGCAAGTACCGTGTTGCAGCGCTTGCTGGCGCAACCGACCCAACTGCGCCTGACGCCGACCAATAATGCGCAGTTTTCGGCGCTGTTACCGGGTCAACTGAAAGGACTGTTCACTGGCGAGCATCTGTTGTTGCGCTCACTCAGCAGTAACGGTCGGGTGGTGATGTTGGTGTTCGCCGATCAGGGCGGCGGACCGCTCTCGGAGATCAGCGTGCAGGCTTTCGGTAAAACCTCGCAATGTATCGAGCGCGCGTTAAGCAGCTTTAGTAATCGCAAAGTCTGACTCGTGCGTTACAATTCGCCTCTTTTTTTCTGATCTGGAGACCTCAAATGTCTGACTTCTCTAGCTTGCCGTTGGTGATCGAGCCCAGCGACCTGCTGGCCCGCCTTGACGCGCCAGAATTGATTCTTGTCGACCTGACCAGCAGCGCGCGCTACAGCGCCGGGCATATCCCGGGCGCGCACTTTGTCGACCCCAAGCGCACGCAACTGGGCCAGGCACCCGCGCCGGGCCTTTTGCCCACGCAAGCCCAGCTGGAAGTGCTGTTCGGTGAACTGGGGCATAACCCCAAAGCGGTCTACGTGGTCTACGACGACGAAGGCGGCGGTTGGGCCGGGCGCTTTATCTGGTTGCTGGATGTGATCGGCCACTCGCAGTATCACTACCTTGATGGCGGGCTGCACGCGTGGCTGGCCGAGGCCTTGCCTTTGTCGAGCAATGTGCCGCACAGCGTCGGCGGTCCCGTGCCATTGACCCTGCACAGCGAACCGACCGCTACCCGCGAATACCTGCAATGCCGTCTGGGTGCCGCTGATCTGGCGATTTGGGACGCACGCGGGCCGACTGAATATTCAGGCGAAAAAATCCTCGCGGCCAAAGGCGGGCACATCCCCGGCGCGGTCAACTTCGAATGGACTGCCGGAATGGACGCGACACGCAGCCTGCGTATCCGTAAGGATATGCCGCAGATTCTCAAGAATTTGGGCATTACCAAGGACAAGGAAGTGATCACCCATTGCCAGACCCACCATCGCTCCGGCTTCACCTATCTGGTGGCCAAGGCGCTGGGTTACCCGCGAGTCAAAGGCTACGCCGGCTCCTGGGGCGAATGGGGCAACCATCCCGATACGCCAGTCGAGAAATAAGACGGGGCGTCAGCAGGACCCACCACTCTTTATAATTGCCACTTTTTTACAGAAGCTTCGCTTTAGGGATTTTGATGAAACAGCGTTTGTTTATCCTCAGCCAATACCTGCTGCCACACCATTTGTTGTCTCGTCTGGCTGGCTGCGTTGCCGAGTGCCGTGTGCGCTGGTTCAAAAATTCGCTCACCGCCTGGTTCGTCCGGCGTTATCAGGTAGACATGTCGCAAGCGTTGGTGGAGGACCTGACCGCTTACGAGCACTTCAACGCTTTCTTCACCCGCACCCTGAAGCCTGGCGTACGGCCGCTGGATGAAACCCCTGGCGCGATTCTCAGCCCTGCCGACGGCGCCGTCAGCCAATTGGGTCCGATCGATCATGGCCGGGTCTTCCAGGCCAAGGGTCACAGCTTCAGCGTGCTAGAACTGCTGGGCGGCGATGCGAATTTGGCCGCACCCTTCATGGGCGGCGAATTCGCCACTATTTACCTGTCGCCAAAAGACTATCACCGGGTCCATATGCCGCTGGCCGGCACCTTGCGTGAAATGGTTTACGTGCCAGGGCGCATTTTCTCGGTCAACCAGACCACCGCCGAAAACGTCCCGGAGCTCTTCGCCCGTAACGAACGCGTGGTTTGCCTGTTCGATACCGAGCGCGGTCCGATGGCAGTGGTACTGGTGGGCGCGATGATTGTCGCCTCGATTGAAACGGTCTGGGCCGGTTTGGTGACCCCACCCAAACGCGAGCTGAAAACCGTGCGCTACGACGAAGCCGCCCGCGCACCGATCCATCTGGAAAAAGGCGCTGAGCTTGGGCGCTTCAAGCTGGGCTCGACGGCCATTGTGTTGTTCGGGCCGGATCAAGTGAAATGGGCCGAGCAACTTGGCGCCGGTACCCCTGTGCAGATGGGTCAGGCACTGGGTCTGGCTGCGCAGGTTTGACCGCAGATCACATCTTGAGCGCGCCCAATCCGATGCGCTGGCAGTCACTATCGCCAGCCATCGGAGGTACTGGACCATCGAAGGCTGCGACTGTAAGCCGATACTGTTAGAGTCGGACTTGGCTTTGTTCTGAAGAGCTGCGGATTGAGCCACCGTGTTGTTGGAGTTTGCCGGGCACATGAGTAATTCAAGTCTCCATCTGTTGTTGCGTGTACCCACGCCTACACAGCCGAGCCTGTCGTTCTGTGAAGCCACCCCGCGCGACCTGAAACACTGGATTGCCACCCTGCCCAAAGCCAACCTCGGTGAAACCGCCCGTCTGCTCTATCAAGCCCTGGGCGAACTCAATCAGTTACTGACATCCAGCGACAACCGCCTGCATCTGCTCGAACTGCTGCGCCCTGAGGTGTATTACGTCTGCAAGAACCTTGAGCGACACTTCCTCAGTCAAGCGATTGTGCTCGACGAACGCCCGCGCAAAGTCGCCAACCTGTGCCAGGCCCTGCAAAACCATTTGGCGGTGGGTTACAAACAGATCATCGTGCGCATCGCGCCGCGCTTCTCCAAGGAGCGCGCAACGCTGCTGACCACTGCCGCGCAGCGGGCCCTGCACTGCCTGAATGGCCCACTGATTCGCGCCAGTCAGCTGTATTGCCCCGTGCCGGACGGTCTGTGGCTGGAACTGCATCAGATTTATCTGATTGCCCGCCAGTACCAGTTACACAACATCGCCGTGCCCGACAGCCTGGCCAGCCACACCCGCACTCTGAGCGTCGAGCAAACGTACGTGGTGGCGTTGTTGCTGGGTTGCTCGCGCTGCAATCAAATGCGCCAGCTCAATATCGGTCGTCTGGCCGACGTCCTCGAACCCTGGAGCGCGCTGGTCAAACTGCAATCCCCAGCCGAGGCCACCAGCCTGTTCGCCGTGGCGCAAGCCGTCGATGCGCCACCGCGCTACAAATCGCTGTTCCTCGATGAGCAGCTATCGAGCCTGCTGGGGATCAATCCGCTGCCATTGGCGGCAGCCATCAAGGATTACCTGGATTTACCCGCCGAACAGCGTGGTCAATCGCCGCTGCTGGTGCCACATGGTTTTACCCTGGATCTGCTGCAGCATTTGGCGGCGGCCTGGGGCGATGTCTCCGAACGGACGTTTCAGCGCACCGTCGGTCAAGGCGAGCTGACGCTGTGCATCGGCATGAGCGCCCTGCACTATTACCTTGGCGGGCAAACATCGTTCAGCGAGATGCTCAAACTGCCCGCCGTCAGCGAGGTGGCAAAGTTCAGCACGCAGTTTGCCAACAGCCCCTCGAGCGATGCCTGGTCCATCGCCTTCGATACCCATCGTGACGGTACCTCGGACCATATGCTGCCGTATGAAGAGATCCAGTATCTGCAGACCGAACAGGGCGGCGGCGATCCGGTGTCCAATGCCCAGCAGACGTTTCCGACCCATGTCCTGCACGTCATCAACCACAGCCCAGGCGGTTATTGCCTGGCATGGCCCAAAGAGGTCCCCAGCCAGTTGCAGGCCGGGGAAATGATCGGTATTCAAGACGCCCCCGGCCAAGGCTGGAGCATCGCAGTCGTGCGCTGGATTCGTCAGGTGCGCAGCGGCGGCACGCAAATGGGCATCGAGCTGGTAGCGCCCCATGCTCAGCCGTGCGGCCTGCAATTGATGCGAACCACCGATCAAAGCACCCCGTACCTGCGAGCATTGCTACTGCCGGAAGTGCGCGCAATCGACCAGCCAGCGACGTTGTTGGCCCCGCGCTTGCCGTTTCAGGAAGGCAACAAAGTGAAGATCAACACCAGCGGTGAAGAGCGTCGCGCTGGCTTGGGCAAACGTCGCACCGGCACCGGCAGCTTCAATCAGTTCGAGTACCAGACGATTGAAGCACCGCGCACGCAAGGACCCGCCGGCACCACGACTGACGAAGAGTTCGATTCGTTGTGGACGTTGTTGTAGCTCAAGACCGCGTCAAACTATTCGCAGGGAGGGGCTCTACGTTGCCTGGTCTGGCGCAAAACCATAGGAGCTGGCTTGCCTGCGATTGGGGTCACGCGGTGTATCAGGCACACCGCCATCGCGGGCAAGCCCGCTCCTACAAGGGTTTGCATTTCCCTGTGGGAGCCTCTCAGCCGCGCCCATCCCGGTCACGGAAGCCGAGCAGGTAAAGAAGCCCGTCCAGCCCCAGCGTCGAAATCGACTGTTTGGCTGACTGCTTGACCAGTGGCTTGGCGCGGAATGCGACGCCTAGACCGGCAATCGCCAACATGGGCAGGTCATTGGCACCGTCACCGACTGCAATCGTCTGCTCCAGGCTCAAGCCTTCCTTGTGCGCCAGCTCACGCAACAGGTCGGCTTTGCGTTGGGCATCGACAATCGGCTCGATGGCCACGCCCGTCACCTTGCCATCGACCACTTCCAGCTCATTGGCAAACACATAGTCGATGCCCAGCTTGGCTTGCAGCTGTTTGGCGAAATAGGTGAAGCCGCCTGACAGAATCGCAGTCTTGTAGCCCAGACGCTTGAGTTCGGCGAACAGGGTTTCGGCACCTTCGGTCAGGCGCAATGAGGCACCGATTTCATCCAGCACGCTCACGTCCAGACCCTTGAGTAGCGCCAGACGCTCTTTGAAGCTGGCACGAAAATCCAGTTCGCCGCGCATGGCCCGCTCAGTGATTTCCGACACCAACTCGCCGATACCGGCAGCCTTGGCCAACTCGTCGATGACTTCGGCCTCGATCAACGTCGAGTCCATGTCGAACACTGCCAGACGACGGTTACGCCGGAACAGCGAATCCTGCTGGAAAGCGATATCGACATTGAGCTCTTGCGCCACACTGAGGAATTCAGCCTGCATCGCCTTGGGGTCGGCCGGCTCGCCGCGCACGGAGAACTCGATGCAGCCCTTGCCTTTATCTGCCGGGGTGTCCAGCGGCATGCGTCCGGACAAGCGATCGATCTGATCGATGTTCAGGCCGTACTTGGCAGTGATGGAACTGACGCGCTGCAATTGCTCGGCCGTGACCTTGCGTGTGAGCAGCGTCACGATATGCCGCGCCTTGCCCTGACCGTTGACCCAGTGCTGGTAATCCTCTTCGGACACAGCCGTGAAGCGCACTTGCTGATCGAGCTTGTAAGCGGTGAACAGGATATCTTTAAGCACCGAAGAGCCCTGTTCGGTCCCCGGGATTTCAACCAGGATGCCAAACGACAAGGTGTCGTGAATCACCGCCTGACCAATGTCGAGAATGTTCACGCCACCCTGGGCAAGTACCCCGGTAATAGCCGCAGTGAGACCCGGACGGTCTTCACCGGTGATGTTAATCAGGACGATTTCGCGCAAGGCGCACCCCCGCAGTGGAAAAAAACCGCATTCTAACCACTTTCAGTGACCATCGGGCACAGCGAGCGCTTTGCCGCTCAAGGGTCGGTCGCTATACTGCCCGGCAACCTCACCGAAAGAGCCGTGCTCAGTGAACCGGCCCACGCCAGTTAAAACCGATAATTTCTTCCTGCTGATCTTCCGGGCATTGCGCCATCGCCGTGTACCGCTTGCTTTGCGTATTGCCAGCCATAACGTGATTCTGGTCGCCTTGGCGCTGGTGATCTATGCCTGCGTCATGGGTTTGCAGTTCAAGCAGGCCATGCACGAACAGGCTGACGCGCTGGGCCAGGCCCTGACGACGCAAACTGCCACGTCTGCCACCGAGCTGCTGGTGTCCAACGACATCCTCAGCCTCAATGTGCTGCTCGGCAATCTGGTGAAGAACCCGCTGGTAGCACATGCCGCCATTTATAGCGTGGACAACCGCATTCTTGCCGAAGCCGGCCAGCGCCCGAAAAACGGCCTGCTGGGCGAAGCCGGAGGCTTGTACGAAATCAAGATCACCTTCCAGGACGTGATCGCCGGCCATTTGCGTATCAGCCTGGACATGGCGCAATTCCAGCAGCCCATGACCATCAGTTTGCAAAGCATGGGCATCCTCAGCGGGATTCTGCTGGCATTGGCATTGGCGTTGAGCTTGCGCCTGGGTCGTTATATTTCGACACCGCTGCTGCAATTGCGCGTCTGGCTGCGTGATATCGACGAACACACGCCAGCAACCGAGCGCCAGGATGAAATCGGCGATCTGGCCCGACAACTGCACGCCGCTTTCGCGCCGGAGCCTCCTGAACCTGCGCCGATACCAGAGCCTGAATACGACGAAAACGAAGGCGACGATCCATACCTTGAAGCGGAAGAAGACGTCGAGTCCGTGTTTGCAGCCAATGACCTGCGAGACCCCGATTTCGACGAGACACCTAAACCTCGCGTATCGACGCAAGCGCCGCGGCGTGTTGTTGTCGCCGAAGAAGATCAAGAGGACGGAGAAGACCCCTTCGCCGATCTGCGCGATCACTCCAGCCCGGCACCGGTGATCAAACGCGCTCCGGTAGCTCCGGCAGCCCCGACCCAGCCGCAACACAGTGCGGTCCTGGCCGTGCAACTTGGCGCTCAGGATCAGCTGCGTCGCTTGCCCCGTGCCCGCCTGACTGACCTGCTGCAACGCTACCGTGATTGTCTCGATCAGGCCGCTTCGCTATACGAGAGCGAACTGCACACCCTGAACGACGGCAGCACGCTGATGCTGTTCCACAGTCAGGAAAGCGGTGATGATTACCTGACCAACGCCATTTGCTGCGGTGAACTGCTGCGTGCGCTGAGCCATGCCTTGCAAATCGAGGTCGCGGACAGCGGTATTACCCTGCAATTGCAGTTGGGCCTGACGCTGGGTGACAGGCTGTTCGGTCTGAGTCAGATCGACCTGCTACTGACCGAAACCGCCCAGAATGCCCTGGCCCTCTCGCAGCACAGCCGCAATCTGCTGCTGGTCGAGCGCAAGATCAGTGACGATCTCCTGATACGCCAACGTGCCCGCATCCGCCCTATCGCCAGCCCGGAAGGCGCGTGCTGCGTCGAGCGACTGATGGAGCCCTACCCGTCCATGCTCGAACGCCAACTGGCGCGGATGCATGAGAGCCGACGCAAGGTGTAGGCATTCGCAGGCTTGCCTGCGAACGGATCGACACGACGTAACTGGCACCCAACAAAAAGCCCACATCGCTGTGGGCTTTTTGTTGGGCGATGAAACCACTTCCTTAGAAGCGGAACACTTCCATATCGGTTCGGATCGGCGAAGCCATCGGCATCTTTGGCTTGTCCTGGTCTTTAGTGTTGTGGACCTGAACCGGTGCTGCCTTTTTAGGTTCTTCTACGACGGGCTGGTTGGCCAACGGCCTGACCGCAACGCTCAACTGATCGGCCAGACGCTGTAACAGCACGCCCTGCGCCTTCACCTGTGCGGCAGAGGACCCGGCATGGGGCTCTTCCAGGTGAACCAACTTGCTGTCACGAACCTGGCCCTTGCGATCGAGCAAGCGCCATTGCGCATCGAGGATCGCGGGCTGGTTTACGCCCGAATCAAGCCGGGTGATGGACAGCACAACCTGCACGTCCGGTGTGAAACTGGCAGCGGCCGGGGCCAGTACAACGCGCTGACTGTCCAATTTCCACGCAAGCTGGCGCAACAGCAATTGATCGATATCCGAAGACAGACTGCCTGCCCAACGACCATCGGTCGATGCGGTCAGGCTGCCGTCCGGCTGGCGCTGCAACAGGGTTTCACGTTGCAGATAGTCAGCCACTGAAACCGGACCCAATAAAACGGCCAGTCCAGCACTTTGTTTAGGTTGACCCGGCTCTCCAGCGTCGAGCTGATACAAAGAGGTGGGTTGCTGCACACTGCAACCGACAAGACCAAGTACGCCGGTCATTAACAATACAAAAGGAAGGCGTAAAAAATTCATCATCCCATCCAGATAGCCGCCACAAGGCGAATCACAGTCTAAATACTCACAAAATCCATGAAGGCACTCAGCCACGCCGGTGACCCAAGACCCCATATCATCCGTGAATATTGGCTGTGACTCCAGCGATTATGCGTCGATCTTCGCGTCAAAACGAAGACCGAGCGCTCTAAACCGCCGTTATAGGGTATTTTCCACCAGCAATGCATCCACTCGCTGGAAGCCGCGCGGAAGCTTATTACCGCGTCGACCGCGCTCACCTTTGTAATGTTCAAGGTCATCCGCCTTAAGCGACAGCGTGCGCTTACCCGCTTGCAGTACCAATGTCGCGCCCTCCGGTATCACCGCCAGGTCGGTTACGTATTCTTCGCGACTGGCCACACGCTCGCCCGGGATGCCGATGATCTTATTGCCTTTGCCTTTGCCCAACTGCGGCAAATCGCTGACTTTGAAAATCAACAAGCGTCCTTCGGTGGTCACCGCTGCGAGCCAGTTCTGCTCACGATCGGCCACCGGACGCGGCAGGATCACCTTGGCGCCGCCAGGCAAGCTCAACAGCGCCTTGCCCGCCTTGTTCTTGGCCTGCAGATCTTCGCCCTTGACCACGAAACCGTAGCCCGCGTCGGACGCGATGACATACAGCGCGTCATCATCCGGCAGCAGCACACATTCAAAGGTCGCGCCTGGCGGTGGCTGCAATTTGCCAGTCAACGGTTCGCCCTGGCCACGTGCAGATGGCAGGGTGTGGGCCGCCAGCGAATAGCTGCGTCCGGTGGAGTCGATAAAGACTGCAAATTGGTTGGAGCGCCCGGCTGCCGACGTCCTGAAGCCATCCCCGGCTTTGTAGGAAAGCCCGGTGGCGTCGATATCATGGCCTTTGGCGCAACGCACCCAGCCTTTTTCCGACAGCACGACCGTAACCGGCTCGGTCGGCATCAGCTCGTTTTCCGACAACGCCTTGGCTTCGGTGCGGGAAACGATAGGCGAGCGACGGTTGTCGCCATAGGTTTCAGCATCCGCGATCAGCTCGGTGCGTACCAGCTTGCGCAGCTTGGTTTCGCTACCCAGCAACGATTGCAGACGAGTCTGTTCCTTGCGCAATTCATCTTGCTCAGCCCGCAGCTTCATTTCTTCCAGGCGGGCCAACTGACGCAAACGGGTGTCGAGGATGTAGTCGGCCTGAATTTCCGACAGCGCGAAACGCTCGATCAACTCCGCTTTCGGCTGTTCAGCGGTACGGATGATATGAATCACTTCATCCAGGTTCAGGTAGGCCGTGAGCAAGCCGTCCAACAGGTGCAAGCGACGCTCGACCTTGTCCAGACGGAACTGCAACCGCCGACGCACAGTGCCGATGCGGAACACCAGCCACTCGCTGAGCAGGGCTTTCAGATTCTTCAGCTGCGGCTTGCCATCGAGACCGATGATGTTGATGTTGACCCGGTAGCTGGACTCAAGCTCGGTGGTCGCGAACAAATGCTGCATCAGCTCATCGAGCTCGACCCGATTGGAACGAGGGATGATCACAATGCGGCACGGATGCTCATGGTCCGACTCGTCACGCAGGTCGGCGACCATCGGCAGCTTCTTGGCCTGCATTTGCGCAGCGATCTGTTCCAGCACTTTAG
Organism: Pseudomonas sp. ASL3; assembly: GCF_056680425.1. Classification (NCBI taxonomy): domain Bacteria; kingdom Pseudomonadati; phylum Pseudomonadota; class Gammaproteobacteria; order Pseudomonadales; family Pseudomonadaceae; genus Pseudomonas; species Pseudomonas sp. ASL3. Next base: position 4,983,388 of record NZ_CM155281.1, read on the forward strand.
CGCCGGACACTTGATGCGGCAGCGCGGTGACGACAATATCGCCGTCTTCGATGCGATACACCGCACGCATGCGCACCGAGCCTTTGCCGGTTTCGTACATTTTCAGCAGATCGGCGCGCGGCGTGATGATTTCCGCTTCGGTCGGATAATCCGGGCCCTTGATGTGCTCGCACAGCTCTTCGATCGTGGCCTTGGGCTCATCGAGCAAGTGCACGCAGGCCGAGGCAACTTCACGCAGGTTATGCGGCGGTACGTCGGTGGCCATGCCCACGGCGATGCCGGTGGTGCCGTTGAGCAGGATATTGGGCAGACGCGCCGGCAACACCGCTGGCTCATCAAGGGTGCCGTCGAAGTTCGGCACCCAATCCGCCGTGCCCTGCCCCAGCTCGCTGAGTAGCACTTCAGAGTAACGCGACAGCCGCGCTTCGGTGTAACGCATGGCAGCGAAGGATTTCGGATCATCCGGCGCCCCCCAGTTACCCTGGCCGTCCACCAGCGTATAGCGATAGCTGAATGGCTGTGCCATCAACACCATGGCTTCGTAGCAGGCCGAATCGCCGTGAGGGTGGAACTTACCCAGTACGTCACCGACGGTACGCGCCGACTTCTTGTGCTTGGAGTCGGCATCGAGCCCCAACTCGCTCATGGCGTAGACAATACGCCGCTGTACAGGCTTCAGGCCGTCGCCGATATGCGGCAAGGCACGGTCCATGATCACGTACATGGAGTAGTTGAGGTAGGCCTGTTCGGTGAAGTCAGCCAGCGATCGGCGTTCTACGCCATCCAGGCTGAGGTCAAGGGAATCGCTCATGCAAGCCTCATCATTTCGTGGTCTGGCGCAGCAGCATGGTGCCGCCGCGCTGGGTGAATTCAAGTTGTTTCATTGCGCTCATGCCCAGCAGTATTTGTTCGCCTTCCAGGCCGGGCAACACCAGGGCGCGCACGTCATGCAGGACGATGTCGCCAATCTGCAAGTGCTCCACGGTGGTCCGAAAGCCCTGGGCCGGGCCGTTGGCGGTGTTGGTCTTCACCGGCATACCGCGCTTGAGATGCAATGTGTCCGCCATGTCGGCAGGGATCGCTACGTCGGTGGCACCCGTATCGAGTAAAAACTGCACAGGCTGGCCATTGATCTGGGCATTGCCGACGAAATGGCCTTGGCCGTTGCTCAACAATAGAACCTGGATATAGCCATCGCCATGTTGCGACGTCACCACCGCGTTAGGGTTTTCCTGACGTTGCTCCCATTGCCCGAAAAAGCGCGTGGCCAGAAACAGCCCTGCGCCCCACGCCAGAATCAACAGCACGCGACCGGCGCGTTTGCCGGGAGGCTGCTGACTCATGGCTTGGCGCTCCAGCCATCCTTGGGTGCCGCAAAACGCCAGACAATCGGGCGTTTCTCGCCGTCGGCCCGTGCGCCAAAATTGTTGTCGACACCAATCCAGGCGCCATCTGCGTCGATGACCAACGCTTCAGCCAGACCATAGGGCTGCGAATAACGCTTCTCTGGCACCAACGCATCGTCGGCGAACGACCAGCAACGCTCGACCTTACCGGTGTCCAGATCGCGACGGCAAACCCGGTATGCGGCGCGTTCCAGGGTAAACAGCTTGCCTTCGAACAGCGACAGGTCGGAAAAGTCTCGCGAGACTTTACGGCTGCCCATTTGCGCCGGCATCGTTTGAGTCCCTGCTTCACTGAAGATTACGCAGCCACCCTTGCAGCTCCAGGCAGTCTGATCACGATGCACCACCAGCAATCCGCGCTTTTCGCGCTCGGCCGCCAGCCAGAGTCGATCCCCGGCCGGGTTGATCGCAATGCCTTCGAAGATTGCATTGAAGTGCCGCAGCATGCCACTGGCCCGCGCCTCACGGACCAGACTCGGCGGCAGTTTCAGCCAGTTCGGTGAGCCGGAGACCGGCACTTGCAGCACCGCCGCATGCGCCTCACTGACCAGATAACGATTACCCACTGCGTCACAGGTCACGCCTTCGAAATCCAGATCGCCCCCGCGAACGAGTGACGACGCCTTAGCCAGCGAACGCAAACTAAAGGACAAACCACTGTCTGGCACCGGCGGCACATCAATGACGTTCGCCTCGGCTTTCCACACCGTCGCGGAGGTATCAAGCCGATAGAGCAAGGCATCATCGCGATCCGATACCGTCCACAGCTCGCCATTGCACGATGCCAGCCCCGAGAGATTACCGCCGACCATGCCATCGACAGCGTGCTCGGACAGTAACTTCAGTTCAGGCAGCGGTTCTGCGAATACCGGTGACGCGATCAGCAATAACGCTGCGAGCCAGCCTCGCATCAAGTCAGAACCTCGGCCAGATTGCCTTTGGATTCGAGCCAGGTCTTGCGGTCGCCAGCGCGTTTTTTCGCCAGCAGCATGTCCATCATTTCCGAGGTGGCCGCGTAATCATCCAGCGTGAGCTGGACCAGACGCCGGGTGTTCGGGTCCATGGTGGTTTCGCGAAGCTGCGGTGGGTTCATTTCGCCCAGACCTTTGAATCGGGTGACCTGCGGTTTGCCGCGCTTCTTCTCGGCGACCAGACGATCGAGAATGCCATCGCGCTCGGCTTCGTCCAACGCGTAGTAGATCTCTTTGCCCAGGTCGATCCGGTACAGCGGCGGCATCGCGACGTACACGTGCCCAGCGTCCACCAGCGGACGGAAGTGCTGAACGAACAAAGCGCAGAGCAAGGTGGCGATGTGCAGGCCATCGGAGTCGGCGTCGGCGAGAATGCAGATTTTTCCGTAACGCAGCTGGCTTATATCGGCAGCACCCGGATCGACGCCGATGGCGACGGCAATGTTGTGCACTTCCTGGCTGGCGAGTACTTCGCCGCCATCGACTTCCCAGGTGTTGAGGATCTTGCCGCGCAACGGCAGAATCGCCTGAAACTCTTTGTCTCGCGCCTGTTTGGCCGATCCGCCAGCGGAATCACCCTCGACCAGAAACAGCTCGGAACGCATTGGGTCTTGCCCGGCGCAGTCGGCCAGCTTACCCGGCAGCGCGGGGCCTTGGGTGATGCGTTTGCGCTCGACTTTCTTGCTCGCCTTAAGGCGACGGCCAGCGTTGTTGATCGCCAGTTCGGCGAGTTGCATGCCCAGCTCAGAGTTGGCGTTGAGCCACAGGCTGAACGCATCCTTGACCACGCCGGAGACGAACGCCGCCGCTTCGCGGGAAGACAGCCGCTCTTTGGTCTGGCCGGAGAACTGCGGTTCCTGCATTTTCATCGACAGGACGAAGGCGATCCGTTCCCAGACGTCTTCCGGCGCCAGCTTGACGCCGCGTGGCAGCAGGTTGCGGAACTCACAGAACTCGCGCATGGCGTCGAGCAGGCCCTGACGCAGGCCGTTGACGTGGGTACCGCCTTGCTGAGTGGGAATCAGGTTGACGTAGCTTTCCTGAACGCTGTCGCCACCCTCGGGTAACCAGAGCAATGCCCAGTCGATAGCTTCTTTGTTGCCGGCGAAACTGCCGCAGAATGGCTCATCCGGCAGGCGCAGAAACTCGCTGACGGAATCTTGCAGGTAGGAACGCAAACCGTCTTCGTAATGCCATTCGATTTTCTCGCCGGTGGCTTTGTCTTCGAAGCTGACCAGCAGCCCCGGACACAATACCGCTTTGGCCTTGAGCACATGCTTGAGGCGACTGACGGAAAATTTAGGCGTGTCGAAGTATTTAGGGTCCGGGGCGAAATACACGCTGGTCCCGGTATTGCGTTTGCCGACCGTGCCGATCACTGCAAGCTCGCTGGCCTTGTAGCCATCGGCAAAGGTCATTTCATATTCGTTGCCATCGCGCTTGACCCGGACCCGGACCTGGTTTGAAAGCGCGTTCACCACGGAAATCCCCACGCCGTGCAGGCCGCCGGAGAACTGGTAGTTCTTGTTCGAGAACTTGCCGCCCGCGTGCAACTTGGTGAGGATCAGCTCGACGCCCGACACCCCCTCTTCGGGGTGAATGTCCACCGGCATGCCGCGACCGTCATCGGACACTTCCAGTGAGTTGTCGGCGTGCAGGATCACCTGCACCGATTTCGCATGTCCGGCGAGGGCTTCGTCGACGCTGTTGTCGATGACTTCCTGGGCGAGGTGGTTCGGCCGCGTGGTGTCGGTGTACATGCCCGGGCGTTTGCGGACCGGGTCGAGGCCCGAGAGGACTTCGATGGCGTCTGCGTTATAAGAGCTAGCGCTGGGATTGGCCATGGGGTCTCGTCGTCAGTTATTCATGAAATTACGGAGTATCAAGACTTGTAGGAGCTGCCGGAGGCTGCGATCGGCTGCGGAGCAGTCGTGGACTCTGGATCTTATCGCAGCCTTCGGCAGCTCCTACAGGGGTCCCTATGTGTTCTCGTGTTGTTCTATCAAAGCACAGACAAATCAATCGCCTGCAGCAGCTCTGGCGCGAAGCCTGCAAAACTCAGCAACGCCGGTAATCGCTCGGCGAAGCCCTGGAAACCGTGGTCGCCGCCAGCCTGAATGCGCAAGGCACATGCCCGGTAATACGTCTGGGCGCTGCGGTAATCCAGGGTTTCGTCCCCAGTCTGCAACCACACCTGAAAACGCTGCGGGTCCTGCGGGGCAGGCACTTCCAGTTCGGCCAGGGCCTGCACGTGGTCGTGGGTCAATTCCCAGCTTTCGCCGCTGTAAAGATTCTGCTGGGTACCGAGAAACCCGTCGAACAGCCGATGCGGCGTGACCGCCGGGTTGATCAGCACAGCCTTGAGGCCGTGGCGCTCAGCCAAGTGAGTGGCATAGTAGCCGCCGAGGGAGCTGCCGACCAGCAGCGGCCGGCCCAGTTCGGTTATCAACGCTTCCAACTGAGCGATGGCCTGACGCGGGTGATGATGCAGCGCCGGCACCCGCAAATGCTCGCCAAGGCCAAGGGCTTGCATCAAAGCCGATAGCTGGCTGGCCTTTTTCGACAGCGGTGAGCTGTTCAAGCCATGGATATACAGCAGTGTGGAGTGTTCGCCGGTCATATCCCCTCCTGAAAACTCTTGATCGCATGCAAAAACACGGAGTTTACAGGGACTACCGCCGGATGACTCGCCCTCAGATGTTTCCCAGTCAATTCAAGACGGATCGTTCAATAACCTTCACCACCGTAGTCCACCTCAAAGTCCAGCCCTTCTACCCGTGAGACGCCTGTTTCAAGGCCGCCGTCCGCGTGCAGACGCAGCCAGCGATAGCCTGGCGCGCTGCTGTCGACCTTGAACTCGACACTGCCCGGCGCAAACTGAATGCAGGTGGACGGCGTGGCCAGCAGGCGCACGCCATTGCGCAACTGATCGTATTCCTGATGGACATGACCCCAGAGCACAGCGCGCACTTGCGGGAATCGGTCGAGCACTGCGAACAGCGCGTCGGGGTTACGCAGGCCGATGGGGTCCATCCAGGCGCAACCTATCGGCACCGGATTATGATGCAAGCAAACCAGATGATGGCGTTCGGGCGCTTCGCTCAACGACTGAGCCAGCAATTGCAACTGCTGGTCCTGCAAATAACCGGGCACTGAGCCAGGTACAGAGGAGTCCAACAGGGTAATGCGCCACTGACCCACATCGGTCACCGGTGCCAGAAATTCACTTTGCTGCGCGGCTTCGGCCATTTCCGGCAATTCGTCGTGATTGCCAGGAAACCAGCGTGTCGGTGCAGAAATCTGCGCACTGGAGTGGCGAAACGCCTGATAGGACTCGACACTGCCGTCCTGCGACAAGTCGCCGCTGGCGATCAGTAAATCAATCCGAGGCTGCTCGGCCAAGACCCGTTCGATTACCTTATTCAGGCTGTCACGGGTATTCATACCCAGCAACTTGCCCCCTGCATCGGCAAACAAGTGGCTGTCGGAAAGCTGGACCAGCGTGACTGAAACGTCAGCGGTAGGGATGGGGGCGCTCGGCAAGGCCGTCTCCTTGAGCTATTTGGACACGATTATGCTGTTTGGCGGTCGCGAGGGTAACCCCGTCAACAAGACCTGCCTCACATTCTACAAAGCAGCTTCTAATGAATAGCGTTTGTCAGCGTGTGCGTGGAAAAACGCTCAGCGCACCACCTCAAACTCATGCCCACACGCCAGACAATGGCTCAGCCACTCACCCAAAAACAAATTGAGCTGAGCTTTTTCATCCGGCTGGTGCATGTCGGCATTGGGATACGGGTAAATGCCGCGGAATCGGCGGGCGTGTTCGGCACCGATGACTTCGGCCATACGTGCGTCGTGGTAGACCTGCACTTCCAGCTTGGGCACCGGCAGCCATGGCAGGCTGTGCTCCTGCCGTACTTGCAGGGTGGTGGTATACGGGCAATCCAGCAGCACTTCGACCGCCAGCACGCCGAGCATTTGATCGCCTTGGGTCACGGCCACCCGACGCGAGCGTTGCTCGTTGCGCATGTCGGGGAGCAGCCGCATCAAGCGCGCATAGTTGGCCTCACAGGCAGCTTGCAGCCCGACAAGGTCAACACGGTAGCGCTCGCGCACAGGATTCACGACCATAGCCCCCTGACTTCAGCCCGGTTCAATGCCAGCCATTGCAAAGCAATAAGGGTGGCGGCATTGAAAATTCGTCCATCACGCACGGCTTGCAATGCATCTTCCAATGCCCAGACCGACACGCGAATATCTTCTCCTTCCGACTCCAGTCCGTGTACCCCACCCGCCCCCTCACTGTCGCAATGCCCCAGGTACAGGTGAACGAATTCACTACTGCCGCCCGGCGATGGAAAGTATTTGGTGATCGGCAACATCGCACTGAAAGTAAGTCCAGCTTCCTCTTCTGCTTCGCGGTGGGCAACCTCTTCTGGTTGCTCATCCTTGTCGATCAGCCCGGCGACCAGTTCGATCAGCCACGGATTGTCGACTTTGCCGAGCACACCGACCCTGAACTGCTCGATCAGCACCACTTCGTCACGTTTGACGTCGTACGGCAGGACGCACACTGCGTCGTGACGCACGAACAATTCACGGCTGATTTCGCGGCTCATGCCGCCATTGAACAGCTCGTGACGCAGGTGCAGGCGATCCAGCCGGTAAAAACCCTTGAAGCAGTTTTCACGCTGGGTAATTTCCACCGCCGTCGGGACGGACTTGCTCATATCAGTCATGGAGTTCTCACTAAGGGCCCGCTCGGCTTCGCGCCATCCTAACGCGCTCTTTCCCAGGATGCAGCCCCTTGAACATGCCGTTGAGGCAACCGGGGTAGACGGCCGGCCCGGAAACAACTTCTAATTAGCCTAGTGGCGAACTGATGGAGCTGCTTGCAGTCGAAGCACGTCAACTCGCCTTTTTTGTTACTGCCAAGGATCACCATGTCATTTTTGAGGATCATTTCACTGGCCGGCCTCGCGCTGACGCTAGGCGCCTGCCAAAGCCTGTTCCAGCCCAACCTCCGCGCGCCGCTGGATGTGCAGCGTGATGTCTCGGAACAGATCAAGCCAGGCTGCACCGTGGCTGACTGCCCCTTGGTGAATATCGATACCGTGCACTTTCCCGACGAGCCGACACTCGACAGTCTGGTCGAAAGATCACTGTTGCAAATGACCCGCAACTCGCCAGCCGCATCGTTGCCGGTCTCGCTCAAAGCTTATGAAGAGCAATTTCTGCGTGAGGCGCCGAGCAGCAACAACAGCTATTTGCAGGCCAAAGTACGGGAGCAGCATGACGGTCTGGTGATCGTCGAACTGTCCAGTTATCTGGAAACCGACGGTGAACATGGCACCCCCGGTCGCGGGTTCATCAACTATTCCCGCCAGCAACACAAGGCGCTGACCCTGCAAGACATGCTGTTGCCGGGTCAGGAAGAGGCGTTTTGGCTGACAGCACAACAAGCCCATAAAGGCTGGATGATCACCAGCAAGGTCGACCAGGATGCCGAGTTCGTGAAGGCGTGGCCGTTCCAAAAAACGCCGAACATCGCCCTGACGTATGGCGGGGTGATCCTCAAATACCCCGTGACAACTATCGCCCCTTACACCATGGGCCACATTGAGCTGAACATTTCTTACCTTCAGCTCAATGGCATTCTCAAGCCGGAACTGTTCCCGGTCCGCGGCTGAAAACCCGGCCCAGCAGCAGCTGCAACACGCCAGCCACGATCAGGGCTGGCAGTGTTGCCCCTACATCGGGGTACAGATTGGCCAACAGGTGATAGGTGCTGACGCCACCCAGCCATGCCAACAGCGTCATCCAGCGAAAGCCGACCGTCGCCATCTGGCTGCTGCGGCGGCGCAGGATGAAGTGATCGACCAGCACCACGCCGAACAACGGTGCGAACACCGAACCGATCAGCAGCAAGAAGTTCTGGTACTGCGCCAGCGGTGCAAAGCAGGCGATCAGGGTGCAGATCACGCCGATGGCCAAGGCCAGATGCTCGACCTTCATGCGCAGCAGAATCCCGCTGGACACCGCTGCCGAGTGAATATCGGCGAAAGCGTTTTCAGATTCGTCGATCAGGATCAACAACAGCGGAATGCCCAACCCGGCACCGGACAAGGCCAGCAGCAAGGCATTCATCTCACCACTCGGCGCGAACGCCAGGGTATAAGCCACGCCCAGGCTCATCAGCCAGAAGTTTCCGATGAAAAAGCCCAGCGCCGTACCACCGAAGACACTTTGGGCGCGCTTGCCGAAGCGTGAGTAATCGGCGATCAGCGGCAGCCAGGACAGCGGCATGGCGATGGCGATATCGAAGCCCACGGCAAACGGCATCGAACCGTCACCGGCCCGCGACCATAACGCGGACAGATCGGTCTTGGTCAGCAGGTTCCAGGTCAACCACAGGCACGCTGCCAGCAGCAGCCAGATGCCCCATTTGCGCAATATCTGACGGACAAAGGTCAACGGCCCGCTGACGGCCAGCAAGGTGGCCAAGGCGCCGAACAGCAATGTCCAGAGCAAAGGGTTGGCCCACAGACTGCCCTCGGCGAACGCCCGCGCGCCCAGCAGACTGGCTGCATCACGCATGACGATGATCTCGAAAGCGCCCCAACCCACGAGTTGCAGCAGGTTCAACACCGCCGGCAGCGATGCGCCACGGGTGCCGAGGCTGAGCTTGAGCGCGGCCATGGACGAAAGTCCGGTATCCGTGCCGATCACGCCAACGGCAGCCAACAGCAAAACACCGACGGCAGTGCCCAGAAAAATCGCCAGCAATGATCCCCACAAGCCCAGCCCCGGCGCCAGCAACGCACCGGTCTGCAGGACCATCAGGCCAATGCCGAGGGAAAACCACAGGGAAAACAAATCACGCCCGCCGAACACACGCTTGCCCATAGGCACCGCGAGATCGGGGGAGTAGGTATTGGTTGAAATAGTCACAGGTGTTAACTCAGAGGGGCGATGCACTCAAAACCTGTAGGAGCGGGGGGACGCCTAGTTCTTGCCTGCGATCGACCGCGAAGCGGTCGCAGAGAGCATTGAAGGTCGTCCCGACCTTATCGCGAGCAAGCCCGCTCCTACAGGGGATTTGTCACAGGTAGATCAAACCTTTTTGTACAGCTGGCTACCTTCCTGCTTGAAGCGCTCGGCCTGCTCGCGCAACCCTTCCTGAACGGCCACGTCCACCGTTTCGATCCGCTGGTTGGCCGCGTATTCACGGACTTCCTGGGTGATTTTCATCGAGCAGAACTTCGGCCCGCACATGGAGCAGAAATGCGCGACCTTGGCCGAATCCTTCGGCAGGGTTTCATCGTGATAAGAGCGTGCGGTATCCGGGTCGAGACCCAGGTTGAACTGGTCTTCCCAACGGAATTCGAACCGCGCCTTGCTCAAGGCGTTGTCGCGAATCTGCGCGCCAGGATGCCCTTTGGCCAGGTCCGCCGCGTGGGCCGCGATTTTATAGGTGATGATCCCGGTCTTCACGTCATCTTTGTTCGGCAGGCCCAAGTGTTCCTTAGGCGTGACGTAGCAGAGCATGGCGCAACCGAACCAACCGATCATGGCCGCACCGATGCCCGAGGTGATGTGGTCGTAGCCCGGTGCGATGTCGGTGGTCAGCGGGCCGAGGGTGTAGAACGGCGCCTCGTCACAGCATTCCAGCTGCTTATCCATGTTTTCTTTGATCAACTGCATCGGGACGTGGCCCGGGCCTTCGATCATGGTCTGCACGTCGTGCTTCCAGGCGATTTTGGTCAGTTCGCCAAGGGTTTCCAGCTCACCGAATTGCGCCGCGTCATTGGCGTCGGCAATCGAACCCGGACGCAGGCCGTCGCCCAGCGAGAAGCTGACGTCGTAGGCCTTCATGATTTCGCAGATGTCTTCGAAATGGGTGTACAGGAAGTTTTCCTGGTGATGCGCCAGACACCACTTGGCCATGATAGAACCACCACGGCTGACGATCCCGGTCACGCGCTTGGCGGTCAGCGGTACATAACGCAACAGCACGCCAGCGTGAATGGTGAAGTAATCGACGCCTTGCTCGGCTTGCTCGATCAAGGTGTCGCGGAACAGTTCCCAGGTCAGGTCTTCGGCCGCGCCACCAACTTTTTCCAGCGCCTGATAGATCGGTACGGTACCGATTGGCACTGGCGAGTTGCGGATGATCCATTCACGGGTTTCGTGAATGTGTTTGCCGGTGGACAGGTCCATGACCGTGTCAGAACCCCAGCGAATACCCCAGGTCAGCTTGGCGACTTCTTCTTCGATGGAAGAACCCAACGCACTGTTGCCGATGTTGCCGTTGATCTTCACCAGGAAGTTGCGACCGATGATCATCGGCTCCAACTCGACGTGGTTGATGTTGGCCGGAATGATCGCGCGACCGCGGGCGATTTCTTCGCGCACGAATTCAGCGGTGATTTCTTTCGGAACACTGGCACCGAAACTGTGACCGGCGTGTTGCTGGGTCAACAGGCCGGCGGCGCGGGCTTCCTGCAGCTTCATGTTTTCGCGGATGGCGACGTATTCCATCTCGGCGGTGATGATGCCCTGACGCGCGTAGTGCATCTGGCTGACGTTGGCGCCCGCCTTGGCCCGACGCGGGTTGCGCACATGGGCGAAGCGCAGCGCGGTCAGTTCGGCATCGCTCAGGCGCTGTTGGCCGAAGTTGGAACTCAGACCTGTCAGACGTTCGGTGTCATTACGCGATTCGATCCACGGCGAACGCACGTCCGCCAGGCCTTTGCGCACGTCGATGATCACGTTGGGGTCGGTGTACGGGCCTGAGGTGTCGTAAATCACCACGGGCGCATTGATCTCGCCGCCGAAATCGGTCGGCGTCACGTCCAGGCTTACTTCCCGCATCGGCACCAGAATGTCCGGGCGTGAACCCTGAACATAGATTTTTTGCGAGCGGGTAAACGGTTGAACCGATCCCGAGTCGACTTGGGCCGAGTCGCTAAGGTTGGCTGTGTTTTTTGATTTTGTACTCATCACGGACTCTCCAGACATCATCCAGCGGCGGATTAATTGTCGGAGCAAACCTGAAAGGCACGGACGCACCAGGACTGGCGCTGAACATCGGAAGGAGGCGCTGCTGTTCATTTTTTGAACAATCGACCCCGGACGACACTCAAGAGGACTCGCCGGGAGACGAGAAATCTTGTTCCCTACGCAGGCGCTAACCTGATCAGGTTCAACGGGATCCGGATTAACCGATCTCAGCCTTACAGCAAGGCACCCCGACAAGAACGTCGCCAGTCTAGTCAAGACACGAGCAGAACGCCAACATCGTTGTATATCGCTCGATAAATGGCGGTTATGCAGGATTGTTGCGGACAACCTCGCGCACTACACTCGCTACGCGAATTATTCACTCTAGGGAACGCCTCATGCTGCGCAAACTTTCACTGGCCCTTGCCGTGTCTTGTGCTTCCAACGGAATGATCTGGGCGGCAGATATGCCTTTGTCGACCAAGACCGGCCTGGTCAACGTTTACGAAGAGGCCGTGAATAACAACTCCGACCTGGCTGCCGCTCGCGACAATTACGCGGCCCAAAAAGAAGTCGTGCCCCAGGCCCGCGCCGGGCTGCTCCCGAACCTGTCTGCCGGGGCAAGCACGCAAAACACCCGCACCCAGATCGATCAGCCATCATCGACCTTCAGCCGTAGCGGCAATCTCTATCAAGCGACGTTGAGCCAGCCCATCTTCCGCGCCGATCGCTGGTTCCAGTTTCAGGCGGCCAAGGCGGTCGACGAACAAGCGATGCTGCAGCTTTCCGCGACCGAACAGAATCTGATTTTGCAGAGTGCCCAGGATTACTTCACCGTCCTGCGCACCGAGGACAACCTGGCCTCGACCAAGGCTGAGGAAGCAGCGTTCAAGCGCCAGCTGGATCAAGCCAATGAGCGCTTCGACGTCGGCCTGTCGGACAAGACCGACGTACTGCAAGCCCAGGCCAGCTACGACACCTCACGCGCCAACCGAATCACCGCTCAACGTCAGGTCGACGATGCCTTCCAGGCGCTGATGACCCTGACCAACCGCGAATACAACTCCATCGAAGGCATCGTCCACACCCTGCCGGTGCTGGCGCCAACGCCTAATGACGCCAAGGCATGGGTCGACACAGCTTCGCAACAGAACCTGAATCTGCTCGCCAGCAATTACGCGGTGACGGCCGCTGAAGAAACCCTGAGCCAACGCAAGGCCGGGCACGCGCCGACCCTCGACGCCGTTGCTTCCTACAAGCGCGGCGATAACGACGCGTTTGGCTTCAGCAACCCCAACTTTACTGGCCAGAACTATAGCGGCAGCGTGGAACAGAGCAGCGTCGGCGTTGAGCTGAACATCCCGCTCTACAGTGGCGGTTTGACCAGCTCGCAGGTGCGCGAAGCCTATTCACGCCTGAGCCAGAGCGAGCAGCAACGCGAAAGCCTGCGCCGTCAGGTGGTGGAGAACACTCGCAACCTGCACCGCGCAGTGAACACCGATGTCGAGCAGGTCCAGGCGCGCAAGCAATCGATCATCTCCAGCCAGAGCGCGCTGGAGGCAACCGAAATCGGTTATCAGGTGGGGACGCGCAACATCGTCGACGTGCTCGACGCCCAACGCCAGCTGTACAGTTCGGTGCGTGACTACAACAACACGCGCTACGACTACATCCTCGACAACCTGCGCCTGAAGCAGGCGGCCGGCACGTTGAACCCGGGTGACCTGCAGGACTTGTCACGCTATCTCAAAGCCGACTACAACCCGGACAAAGACTTCCTGCCGCCTGACCTGGCCAAGGAAGCCGCCAAGAACTTCGAGAAGCCTTCGGGGTATTGATCACGCGCCCTCTGTAAGAGGGCCGCCCCGTCTTCGACGCCGCGCTGTCGCGCAGCAAACACGGTCAATGTAGGAGCGCGCTTGCCCGCGATGGACCGCGAAGCGGTCCCGAAAATGCTGAGCACAGTTCTACTGCCAGAATCGAGTTCGCTGATTTTGCGACTGCTACGCAGCCGATCGCGGGCAAGCGCGCTCCTACATGGGATATTCGGCGAACACAAAACCTGTGCAGACTGTGTGAAAACCTGGCAATTCTTGCAACGGTCTAAGAAAATGCCTTCATCGGAAGATTGGGGGCATTTTTGTGGCATACATCCAAGGCATAGCGCGCGATCAGAGCAGTCTTTTTCCGGTGTCGCTGGAAGAATCCATTCCGGTAGACCACTTGGTCAGAGTCATTGATGCCTATGTCACCCAGCTCAATCTGCGGGAGCTGGGATTCGACAAGGCTGTCCTCAAGGGCAACGGGCGCCCGCCCTATGATCCGGCAGACCTGCTCAAACTTTATCTCTACGGCTATTTCCTCAGCATCCGTTCGTCACGCCGCCTCGAAGCCGAATGCCTGCGCAACATCGAAGTCATGTGGCTGCTCAATCAGCTCGCACCTGACTTCAAAACCATCGCCGATTTCCGCAGAGACAACGGTGCCGCATTCGCCGCCATCTGCCGACTCTTCATTCTTTTTTGCCGTGAAGTGGGGCTAATCGCCGGCAAGCTGGTTGCTATCGACGGCAGCAAATTCAAAGCCGTGGCCTCCAAGCGCCGTCATATGAGCCTCAAGCACCTTAAGCGCGATGAGGAAATACTGAACAAGAAGATTACCCAGTACCTGGCGGAGCTTGATCGGGCGGACAAAGACGACGCCGATCAGCCTGTGGATAAGCAGAAAGTCAAAGCCGCTTTGGCCCGTCTGAGCAACAAACGAGACAACAACCTGACCCGTCAGCAGGTGATGAAGGCGCTGGAAGTCGAGCAGTTCATCAGCACCGAAAGCGAGGCGCGGATGATGCGGGCGCCGCAAGGCATGGCCGTGGCGTACAACGTGCAGACGGCGGTGGATGCCGAGAACGGCTTGATCCTGCACCACGAAGTGACTCAGGACGGCGATGACCGCAAACAGCTTGAACCCATGGCCAAAGCGGCTAAAGAAGTACTGCAACAGTCAGAGCTGACGGTAGTGGCCGATGCCGGATATTCCCACGGCAAACAATTCCAGGCCTGTGAAGACGCGGGTATCACGGCGTATGTGCCGCTGAATCGAACGATCAACACGCGGGGCGGGGACGTAAAATTCTTTGACCGCACCCAGTTTACGTATGAGGCCCTGGACGATCAGTACCGGTGCCCGAATGGCAAGCTACTGACGCTGACGCAACTGAATCGCGGCACGCGTATTTACCACGCACTGCCCAGTGACTGCGCCCACTGCCCGCTGAAAAGTCAGTGCACCAAGACCTCCCGCCGGAAAGTAACGCGGCATGCGCATGAGGCCGCTTTTGAGCGAATGGAGCAGCGCATGCAGGCGCATCCGGAGAAGATGGTTGAACGAAGGTCCATCGTTGAACACCCCTTCGGCAACCTCAAGCAATGGATCATGGGCAATGGACGGTTCTTGCTACGCCAACTGAAAGGCGCGCGAATAGAGATGTCGCTGGCGGTGCTTGCCTATAACTTTAAAAGGGCGATCAATGTGCTGGGTGCGCGTGAAATGATGGCGAAGATGGGCTAAGCAGCCTTTTTTTGCGCCTGACAAACGTCCCAGGACTGGCCATGGAGCGCTCAAAACGCTTTGTCCCGGCGACGTGAAAACGAACAGCGATGATTTCGGGATCAAAGGCCAAAAACCAACGCCCCGACAAGTCGGGGCGTTGGTTTGAAACATGATCGTCAGGTTTTCACACAGCCTGTGTGGGAGCAGGCTTGCAACTACGCGTCCCGCTGCGAATAACTGGATGCGGTCTTACAGACCGGAAACCCGCCCCAACATATCCAGCAACCGCTGCAACGCGCCCTGATTGGCGTGCATCACTTTCAGGCCGGCATCGGCCATGTTGCGCGCAATTACCGGCTGATCGAACAGGCGCTGCACCGCAATCGCCAAACCCGCGGCATCGATCACTTCTTCCAGCGCTCCGGCGTAGCGCAGCAGCCCGGCGATTTCCAGGAAATTGAACAGGTGCGGACCGCTCAAGACCGGCTTGGCCAACGCAGCAGGCTCCAGCAGGTTATGCCCGCCGTTGGGCACCAGGCTGCCGCCGACGAACGCACAATCGGCCAAGGCGTACAGAAACAGCAACTCACCCATGGTGTCACCCAACAGCACTGAGGTGGTCGCAGTGACCGGTTGCGCCGTCGAGCGGCGAACCGTCTCGAACCCCTGCTGACACAACTCATGGACGCTGTTGAAGCGCTCAGGGTGGCGCGGCACCAGGATCAACAAGGCGTCGGGATGGCTGACGAGCAATTGTCGATGGGCCGCCAACACGATTTCATCTTCGCCAGCATGGGTGCTGGCCGCGATCCACGTCGGGCGCTGGCTGGCGTGCCATTGCTCACGCAGCTCAGCAGCACGGACCAACAATTGAGGGTCGATGCTCAAATCGAACTTGATCGAACCGGTGACCTCGACGCATTCGGGCCGCGCGCCCAAATCACGAAGGCGCTGCGCTTCGGCTTCGGTCTGCACGGCAAACCCGCTCATCTCGGCGAGCATCGGCCGGGTCAGTTTGGCGATACGCCCATAACCCCGCGCCGAGCGCTCGGACAGCCGCGCATTGGCCAGCACCACAGGAATCCCGCGTTTGGTGCATTGGTGGATATGGTTGGGCCACAGCTCGGTTTCCATGATCACCCCGAGCCGAGGCTGGACATGATCAAGAAAACGCCCGGCCGCCCAGGGCAAGTCGTAGGGCAGATAGCAATGTTGAATGCGTGGCTCACCCGCGAACAACGCTTCGATCCGCTCCGAACCGGTCGGCGTCATGCAGGTGACGATGATCGGCAGCTGTGGATAACGCGCCAACAAGGCACGGATCATAGGCGCCGCAGCGATGCTTTCGCCCACCGACACCGCATGCACCCAAATGCCGCCGCGCAGCATCGGTGGCAGACCGAACGAGAACCGCTCGCCGATCCGTTGTCCGTAAGCCGGGGCCTTGCGTGCCCGCAACCACAGGCGCAGAGCGACCAAGGGCAAACCGAGATGAAGCAGCAGGGTATAAAGAGTTCTATTCATGGCGGCGGAGTTTATCAGCCAATCGCCTGCAAATGCCGGGCAAAACATTCGGCCAGCCACCGAGCAGCCGGACCGAGTGGCTCGTCTCGGCGCCAGACCATTTCTACCACCAGGGCCGGTGGCGTCCAGTCGCTGGTCAGCTCGACCATCAGATTCTGGTACGCCGGGTACTGCACCACATGCCGCGGCAGCCAGGCCCAGCCGAGGCCGCGCATGAGCAATTCGGCCATCACATAAAAACTGTCGGCCCGCCAGACCCGAGCACTGATCTGCTCGCCACCGGGATAACCGCTTTGCTGCGGCGCGATCAACAGCTGCCTGTGGCGCCCCAACTGCTGACGACTGACCCGAGACTCGTTGACCAAGGGATGACCTACTGCACAGACCGTCACCATTTCGACGCTGCCCAGCACCCGGCGCTCCAGGGCTTCGGGCATTTGCTCATGGTGAAACAACAAACCCAGATCAGCACGACGCTCCACCAGCTTGCGAGCCACGTCGCCCTGGGCGCCGCTGGCCAGTTGCACCTCGACACTGGGGAAGCGTTCGGCCAGCGCTTCGAGGCTGTCGAGCACCGGCTGATAAGGCATGGCTTCGTCGTGAGCCAGTCGCAAACAGGCTTCCTGGCCGCGCATCAACGCAAGCGCCCGACCATCCAGACGCTCACACTGGCGCAACAGCTCCCGCGCCTCTTCAAGCAGCGCGCCGCCGGCCTCAGTCAAACGCGGTTGTCGGCCGCTGCTGCGGTCGAACAGGTTGACACCCAAGTCTGCTTCCAATAACGCGATGGCACTGCTGACGGCTGACTGCGCACGTTTCAGATCCCGCGCCACCGCCGAGAACGAGCGCTGTTCGGCAACGCTGACGAATAAACGGATTTGCTCGAGATTCCACTGCAAGGCACACCAACCTATCGGCCAGAAAGATAGGTAATGACTTTACCCCATCTGCTCAGTCTCTAGAATGCGCAGCTATTGAAGAGGAGCTGCACCATGACTGCCTACTACTACCTGGCCATCGCCATCTGCGCCGAAGTAATCGCCACCGTCTCGATGAAAGCCGTCAAAGGCATTAGTACACCGTTACCGTTGCTGCTGGTGATCGTCGGTTACGGCATTGCGTTCTGGATGCTGACGCTGGTGGTGCGCAGCATTCCAGTGGGTGTCGCCTACGCAGTCTGGGCAGGCATGGGTATCGTCATGGTCAGCATCGCGGCGCTGTTCATTTATGGGCAGAAACTCGACGTGCCGGCGATGTCTGGCATGGCTTTGATCGTCGCCGGCGTGGTGGTGATTCAACTGTTCTCGAAAACCGCCGGGCATTGAAAACGCGATCCCCTATAATGGCGACATCCGTTTAGCCACCGAGGTCGCCCATGCCATCTGCGCTCACTCCATCCGCTATGACCACTGACGTACTGATCGTCGGTGCCGGCGTTGCCGGCCTTTGGCTCAATGCGCGCCTGCGTCGCCAAGGGTTCTCGACAGTTTTGGTGGAAAGCGCCAGCCTCGGCGGCGGGCAAAGCTTGAAGTCGCAGGGGATCATCCACGGCGGCGCCAAATACGCCCTGCACGGCGCGTTGAGCGGCGCTTCCGAGGCGATCGCCGACATGCCCCGCCGCTGGTGTGAAGCCTTGGCAGGTAAAGGCGAACTGGACCTGTCTGGCGTGCGCCTGCTGTCCGAAGCGCATTATTTGTGGTCGCCCGGCACCCTCGCCGGCAACCTCACCAGTTTCTTCGCCAGCAAGGCCGTGCGTGGCCGCGTCGATCAAGTCACGGGCATTGAACTGCCGCCCGCGCTGCAGAACCCTGGCTTCAAGGGCAAGGTCTATCGTCTGGCCGAACTGGTTATCGATGTACCGAGCCTGATCGAACGTCTTGCCGAACTGTCTGGCGACAGCCTGCTGGCCGGTGAAAAAATCGAGCCGCTGTATGCGAGTGGGGCGCCCAACGGTGGCGCGCTCAATGGTAAAGAACTGATCGGCCTGCGGGTCGATGGTCGCGAGATCCACGCTCAGCGCGTGGTCTTGAGCGCCGGTGCCGGTAACGCCGAGCTGCTGAAATCCATGGGAGTGGACCACCCCACCATGCAACGCCGTCCGCTGCATATGGTGTTGGTCAAAGGGCCGACCTTGAAGCCGTTGTATGCCCATTGCCTGGGCGGCGGGCCAAAACCCCGGGTCACCGTCACCACTCACCCGGCGGCCGATGGTCAATGGGTCTGGTACTTGGGTGGCGATCTGGCCGAAGCCGATGGTGTCGCCCGCGAGCCTGCAGCACAAATCGCGGCGGCGAAAAAAGAACTCGGCAACTTGCTGCCGTGGGTCGATCTCAGCCAGGCGCAGTGGGCGACCTTGCGCGTCGATCGGGCAGAGCCGGCGCAGTCTGGCCTGGTGCGCCCGGACAACGCGTATCTCTCGGTGCAACAAAGCCTGATGGTGGGTTGGCCGACCAAGCTCGCACTGGCCCCTGATTTTGCTGATCGGGTGCTGGCTGCATTGGCCCACGACGACATCCATCCAACACCGCAGTCGCCGTTGGTCGGCCTGCCGAAACCGCCCATGGCGCAACCGGTCTGGGATCAACTGCTGCCATGAAAACCCTGCACGAACTGCATCGACCGCTGGGCAGCACCGGCCTGAGCGTTTCCCCACTGGGGCTAGGCACCGTCAAGCTGGGCCGTGACCAGGGCGTCAAATACCCCAACGGCTTCACGATCCCCAACGATCAAGAAGCGCGGATGCTGCTCAAACTGGCCCGAGATCTGGGCATCAACCTGATCGACACGGCCCCGGCCTACGGCACCAGCGAAGAGCGCCTCGGCCCGCTATTGCGCGGCCAGCGTCAGGAATGGGTAATCGTCAGCAAGGTCGGCGAGGAGTTCGAAGGCGGCCAGTCGCGCCACGACTTCAGCGCCGCACACACGCGCCTGTCAGTGGAACGCAGCCTCAAGCGCCTGGAGACCGACTTCATCGACCTGGTGCTGGTCCATTCCGACGGCAATGATCTGGCGGTGCTCAACGACTCGGAGGTGTATCAGACGCTGGCGGAACTCAAGCAACAGGGCAAGATTCGCGGCTATGGTTTCTCGGGCAAAACCGTCGAAGGCGGTTTACTGGCCTTGCGCGAAGGCGATTGCGCAATGATCACCTACAATCTCAACGAACAAAGCGAAAAGCCGGTACTGGACTACGCCGCCAGTCATGGCAAAGCCATCCTGGTGAAGAAGGCGCTGGCCAGCGGTCATGTTTGCCTGAGCCCCGGCGTCGACCCGGTTCAAGCCAGCTTCCAGTTGCTGTTTGACCATCCGGGTGTCGCCAGTGCTATTGTCGGGACCATTAACCCGCTGCACCTGGCCCATAACGTGGCAACTGCCGCCGCCGTGATTCGCCGTCAAACCTGATCCAGGCGGTGGCCGACCCCAACGCACGAAGGAGCCGACATGCCGCGAACGTTGATTCGGAAAAACCCCAGCAACTTTAAAACCCTGCCGCTATTTGTCGAAGCTACACCCGAAGGCCTGAGCTATCAGAGCGTCGGCATGCCGTTGAATTTCGCCCAGACCCTGCAACGCCGACGCAAGATCGAGCTTGCCGATACCGAGCGTTTTTCTGTGGATCTTGCCAACCTCGGGGTATCGGTACGGCTGACACTGAATTGGCAAAACCGCGATTACTGGGTGCTGGTCAGGCAGCGTCGGCAGGACCGTGGCGACGTGGTGCTGAAGTTGATTTCAGGCTACGTGCCCGCGCATGAACTGAACCTGCCACTGCACACCGCCATTCAGGAAGTCGCTGAAGAGTGCCTGATCGAAACCCCACAAGGCTGGCTGAGCGGGCGCTTCCACGACACCTGGCTCCCGGCGCCGTATGCCGCGGCGCTGCACTATCGTGAGGCCATGCCCTTTCGTTTGAGCCCTCTGTCCGGCGCGGCCAGGCCGGTGCGCTGCGGCAACATGACCCTGATGGAACGCCCGCGCGCCTACGTGCATTTGCCCACGGCGTCGCTGCAACTGATTTACGACATGCGCCTGGATGTGCCCAGAGAGGCGCGACCCCTAAGTCTGTTCCACGTTGATGAGAGCCTGGAAAACGATCAATTGGTGGCACGGCTGAACCGCAGTCGCCCCGACCTGTATTTGATGCCGCTGGAAAATGGCCTGCCTAAGCCTGAGCTATACACCCTCAAGCGCGACAAGCTGCAACCGGCCAGCACGCGCGGCCTGTATCTGGCAGAGAGCTTTGCGCCGCAGCAGGGCTGGGTGGTGAAAGACGAGCGGATTCGCTGGAAGGACTGGCTCAGGCAACAAGGTTTGAGCGCGCCAGCAAAGAAGAATGGCCTCAAGCGCCTGACGAACAAAGCCCGGCAACTGCTGGAGCTGGCGCGTAGCTCCCTGAGCAAGTGATCAAACGTTGCTCCCACAATTGATCAGCAGTACCCCTGTAGGAGATCACGCCCCGTCTGTCGCGCAGCAAACACGGTCCCTGTAGGAGCTGCCGAAGGCTGCGAAAAGGTCGGCACGACCTTCAGCGGTCTCAAGAAAGCGACCGGTTCCCGGTCGATCGCAGCCTTCGGCAGCTCCTACAGAAGACAGCTGTCCCCACAGTTACTGCCTGCGGATTTTCTCGACAATCGCAGTGGTCGAGCTGTTTGCCACCAGCCCCAGCACCTTCACCTTGCCGCCATAGGCCTGAACGATCTCAGCGCCGACCACTTGATCGATGCCGTAGTCACCGCCCTTGACCAGCACGTCAGGCTTGACGTGGGACAGCAGGTTTTCCGGGGTGCCTTCAGGGAAGCTGATCACCCAATCCACCGCGCCGAGTCCGGCCAGCACAGCCATGCGCCGGTCGACACTGTTGATCGGTCGTCCCGGGCCTTTCAGGCGGCTGACGGACGCATCATCATTGACCGCCACGATCAATCGATCACCTTGCGCACGCGCCTGCTCCAGATAGGTCACATGTCCGGCGTGGAGAATGTCGAAGCAGCCGTTGGTGAACACGATCGATTCTTTGTGTGCCCGCGCGTCATCGATTGCCAGCAATAATTGATCGAGGCTCAGCACACCACGCTCGGAACCTTCTTCACGCTGGATCGCCCGGCGCAATTCAGGTGCGCTGATAGCCGCCGTACCCAGTTTGCCGACCACGATGCCAGCGGCCAGATTGGCCAGCGCAACGGCGTGCGGCAGTTCTTCGCCGGCAGCAATCGCCGCCGCCAGGGTAGAAATAACGGTATCGCCGGCACCGGTGACATCGAACACTTCACGGGCACGGGCGGGCAAATGCAGGGCCGGATGGTCGGGACGCAGCAAGGTCATACCGTGCTCACCGCGGGTCACCAGCAGCGCACCCAACTCCAGCTCGCTCATCAACTGTGCGCCCTTGGCGACCAGTTCGGCCTCATCGACGCAATGACCGACGATGGCTTCGAACTCACTGAGGTTCGGCGTGATCACGCTGGCGCCGCGATAGATCGCAAAATCCTTGCCTTTGGGGTCAGCCAGGACCGGAATACCCCGATCACGCGCAGCTTTGATCAGCACTTGGTGGTTTCTCAGCGCACCTTTACCGTAGTCGGACAGCACCAGCACCTTGATGCCGTCGAGCATGTCTTCGACGTCTACGCTCAGCGCCAGCGCATCGGTGGCGAACGGTTCTTCGAAATCGATACGCAGCAATTGCTGGTGACGACTCATGACCCGCAATTTGACGATGGTCGGCTGATGGGCGATGCGCTGAAAACGCGCGGTCACGCCGGCCGCTTTCAGGCTATTGGCCAGACTTTCGGCCGCCTCATCTTCCCCGGTCACTCCCACCAGCGAGGCAGGCGCACCCAGGGCCGCAATGTTCAAGGCAACGTTGGCGGCACCGCCCGGACGATCCTCGATTTGCTCGACCTTGACCACTGGCACCGGCGCCTCCGGTGAAATCCGTGAGGTACCGCCATGCCAATAACGGTCGAGCATGACATCGCCAACCACCAAGACAGGCGCTTGATCGAAACGCGGCATGGACAACTTCATCGAACAACCCGTAACTAAGAATGAACAGGGGCCGAATCTTAGCACAGGGTTGGCGCACCACCATCTGTAGGCGCTGGCTGACGTGCGAACCCTGCAACCGGGTGTGTCATGTGCACCGCATCAAACTATTCGCAGCGGGACGCGTAGTTGCAAGCCTGCTCCCACAGGGATCACAACCAACCTGTGGGAGCAGGCTTGCCTGCGAATGCGGTATCAGCCGGTATCAGGCGATACCGGCAGCTGCCACCGGCTCATCCAGGCCCAAGGCATTCAACCGCGCGTAGTAGCCATTCTGAGCCAGCAGCTCGGCATGGGTCCCGCGCTCGACAATGCTCCCCTGATCCATGACCAGAATCAGATCGGCCTTCTCAATGGTCGACAGACGGTGCGCGATGACCAGCGTCGTGCGCCCCCTCATGACTTGATCCAGCGCCGCTTGAATATGACGCTCGGACTCGGTATCCAGCGCCGAGGTTGCCTCATCGAGGATCAACAGTGGCGCGTTCTTGAGCAAGGCCCGGGCAATCGCCAGGCGCTGGCGTTGGCCACCGGACAGCAGCACACCGTTCTCACCGACCTGGGTGTCGAAGCCTTCTGGCAACTGCTCGACGAACTCTTTGGCATAGGCATCGGCCGCCGCCGCTTCGATTTCGGCCCGCGGAGCACCCGCCAGATCACCGTATGCGATGTTGTTGGCGACGCTGTCGTTGAACAGGGTGACGTGCTGGGTGACCTGAGCGATATGCCGACGCAAGTTGCGCAGGCGGTACTCTTCGATTTCAACGCCATCGAGCAAAATTTCGCCCGTACCGTGGTGATAAAAGCGCGGAATCAGGCTCGCCAGGGTCGACTTACCGCTGCCTGAGCGGCCCACCAGCGCGACCATCTGCCCTGGAGCAGCCGTGAAGCTGATGTCTTTCAACACTTGCCGCTCGGTACCCGGGTAGGTGAAGCTCAGGTTGCGCACTTCCAGATGACCGGTGACGCGCTCACGTTCGACAGTCCCGTTGTCGAGTTCCGGTTCGACGTCCAGCTGCTCGAAGATGCTTTCCGCACCCGCAACGCCTTTCTGGATCGTCGAGCTGACTTCCGACAGCTGACGGATCGGCTTGGGCAGCAGACCGGCGGCGGTAATATAGGCCACCAGATCACCAGGGGTCGCATCGCCACGCAATAACAGCACCAGGAACATCAACGCCGCCATGGCGGAGTAGATGACCAACTGCAGCATCGGCGTATACACCGCGCTGGTCTTGTTCATTCTCAGCTGCTTGTCGGTATTGCCCTGGCTGGCACTCTTGAAGCGCTCCTCTTCATAGCGCTCACCGCCGAAGCTGCGCACCACGCGATAGCCCTGGATGGTTTCCGACGCCACATGCGTCACATCGCCCATCGCTACCTGAATCTTCTTGCTCTGCTTGCGGAATTTCTTGCTGGCACTGCCGACCATCAAGGCGATAACGGGCAGGATCGCCAGCATTACCAGGGTCAAGTGCCAGTTCATCCACAGCAGGTAGATAAACAGGAAGACCACGGTCAGGCCTTCACGAATCACGGTTTTGATCGCGTCGGTGGCGGCACCGGTGACCATGGTGACGTTGAACGTGATGCGCGAAATCAGATGACCCGAGTTATGCGTATCGAAGTAACGGTTGGGCAGTACCAACAGCTTGTTGAACAACTCGACGCGCAGATCGTGCACCAGCCCCAGCGAGACCTTGGCCAGAAAGTAGTTACCCAGATAGGAGCCCAGGCCTTGCCAGGCTGCGATCAGCACAATCAGCAGCGGCACGGCCTGCAACAGCTGCAAGTCACGCAGATAGCGCACGTTGGGAAACAGCGGGGCTTCGGGATTGCTCAGGCCATCGACAAAATACTTGAGGATGCCGGCCAGCATGGGCTGGGTCGAAGCGAAGATCACAAAGCCAAGGATGCTGAGTGCAAAGATGCCGACATAAGGCATCACATAGGTCAGCAGTCGGAAATAGATT
This sequence comes from Pseudomonas sp. ASL3, assembly GCF_056680425.1. Classification (NCBI taxonomy): domain Bacteria; kingdom Pseudomonadati; phylum Pseudomonadota; class Gammaproteobacteria; order Pseudomonadales; family Pseudomonadaceae; genus Pseudomonas; species Pseudomonas sp. ASL3. Next base: position 5,007,862 of record NZ_CM155281.1, read on the forward strand.
TTCATACTGGAGCTTTGTTCTGGCGTACTCATAGTCATCGGCACGGAAAAGAGAGCCGGGATACTATCACAGCCCGGCGCCATTGAGCCCTAGGGCTCAGGCTGGGGTATGATGGCGGCCATTTTCGAAGGAGCTTGTATGCGCGCACTCGCTTACGCTGACTATCAAGCCTTACGCAGCGATGCCGAGGTGATCGAAGCTGACTTCTTCGGTGACAAGGTTCTGCGCCTTGAAGACGGCAACTTCATGAAGTTGTTCCGGCGTAAACGGCTGATTTCGTCGGCGGCATTTTTTCCGTATGCCAAACGCTTCGCCGACAACGCTCTGGAACTCAAAAAGCGCGGCGTCCGATGCCCTGACGTACTGGCCACCTACCGGGTTTCCGACATAGCGCGAGACGTCGTGCACTATCAGCCATTGCCCGGCCAGACACTGCGGCAATTGATCGCCGACCCGGCCCATTACAGCAATCCTGTATTACTGGAGAAGTTCGGACGCTTCGTTGCCCAGCTACATAATTTGGGAATTTATTTCCGCTCGCTGCACTTGGGCAACGTAGTGGTGACGTCCGACAACGAGCTGGGGCTGATCGACATCGCAGACATGCGCACCCTGCGCCGTCCTCTGCGCAAAAGCCGGTGCCTGCGCAATTTCCAGCACATGCGCCGCTACCACAATGACCATGAATGGTTACTTCAGGAACAAGGCGCCCTCTTCTTCGCCGGTTACAGCGAACACAGCGTTCATGACTGGAAGCGCGGCACACTCGTAGAAAAGCTGGCGCTCTCCTGCTGAGGCAAGGTCTATCAGCGAGTAGCTCCAACGCTAATTGGGTGAACACTCCTTTGGAACGAATTTTTAATATGCAATTCAGCGGTTTCAGTAATTTTTCAAACAGAGCATTCGATTTCATTTGCCTGTGGGTACTGCCTGTCGGCTACCTACTGCTTTTGAGTGGCCTGTTCTTTCTCCCTGGGCACAGTGTTCACCACAAGCTTTTCTACGGTTTGTTCAGCATCCCGACACTCCTGGCCGTTTGTCTACGACCAAGAGAGCTGAAAGGCCTGCTGCGTGAGCCGCTGTTTATCGGCATGTTGATATTCCTCCTCTGGGCGGTACTCAGCCTGGTCTGGAGCACGACCACTGACGGCAGACTGGGCCTGATAAAACCCCCTTTGCACACCTTGATGCTGTATATCGGCTGCTGCCTCTTGGTGCGTTACCGCAATGAAAGCCTGCAACCGATTTTCTTTTGTGCCGCGGTGATTGCCCTGATCGCCTCGCTCTTCAATCTGTACACCTTCGCGCAGACCTATACCCCTGACATGCGAATGATCGGTGCTGGCGCGTTCGACAACCCATTGCTGAGTTCTCACGTATTTGGCTTTTTCTGTGTCTATTGGATGACCGTCAGCATGACCTGCAAACGCCCGCATGTGCTGTGGCTGAGCATTCCAGCCCTTACGGTCATGTTTGCCACGCTGATCGCCACCGGTTCCAGGACCCCACTAGTCGCAATATCCCTTGCAGGACTCTGGCTTGGTTTCATCTGCTGGAATCGCCGCTCGCTGGTCATGCTAGGCACCATGCTGGTTGCTGGACTCGGTGTGCTACTGGTGTTTTCGCAGATGATCACCGTCCGTGGCGACTCCTATCGCTTCGAACTATGGGTTCTGGCACTGGAGCAGATTGTCATTCATCCATGGATCGGCTACGGCTATGACGCCCCTCTGAGCCTTGACCCAGGCATTGGATACACATTAGAGGAGCCCCATAACTTTGCTCTGGGCGCCCTCTATTACGTTGGGATTATTGGCTTTCTACCCTGGGTGTTCAACCAGGTGTGGGGGTTGCTAAGCAGTTGGCGGCAACGTGTACAGCCACTGTTCATCCTCGCCTCCAGCTGGTTGATGTTTGGAATCGGGGCAGGACTTACTGAGGGCGGAGGTATTGTCTCCCCCCCCAAGGAGCACTGGTTCCTGCTATGGATTCCCCTTGCCCTGATCGCGGCGCTAAGCATTGGCAGACGCGGCAAACAACTGCTCAGCGGATCTGCCGAAGTACTACCCGCCTCGGCAATGGAAAGCTCACGACAAACGCCGGGGTCGTAGAGACAGACGATCTGACCCCTTAAGTCTTCTGCTCCTGCTCACCCTGTTCTTCGTGGTGGTCGCCTCTGGCAATACGCTGTTCGGTGCCCTCAAGCTGCGCAGCATTCACTGGATGGGGGAAATCAGCTACAGCACGTACTTGCTGCATGGTTTCCTGCTTTGGCTAATGATGCAGCGCTTGCCGCTGGCACTGGATTACGACCCCAGTTCACCGGGGTTTTTCCTGTTACGGATGGCACTCAGCAGTTGCCTGCTGATTGCACTGAGCAGCCTGACCTTCTGGTATATCGAGAAACCCGGCATCGCCCTCGGTAAAAGAGTTCTGCTACTGCTGCGCAACCATCGCAACCCGGCTCAGGCTTCTACCTGAAACAGCGTGCGCTGGTCGCTCAGTGCTTTTTCAGCGGCAACAAGTAGAACCGGCTCAGCCCACGCAAGGTTTTGCGTGTCCACGCCTTGAGCGGGATCTGCGCCAGTATTTCACGAGCCAATACCCGATCACGATTGGCGGTTTTGAGGAACATCGAGTTGAGAAACTTGTAGCGAACCTCATCATAACGGGGGTGATCGCTGAACAGTGCGTAGGAGCGCAGAATGTTATCAATCATGAACCGGTGATTTTTGTAAGAGTTGGTCGCGTGTTTGCGATAGCGGGCCATCAGCACACTCAACCCATCAATAAAATAACCCGCACGGGTGATCTTCAGCTCGATCAGCAAGTCTTCCAATCGAATATTCAGGTCGAAGCCTCCGACCTTGTCCAGCGCCTCCCGCCGAATCAATAAAGTGGGTGCAGGCGGATAAGGTTTGCGCTCAAGGAACACGTCATCGAAGTCCATACGACGGAAAGGCACCTCTCGGCGCTGATGCTTTTCGGGAAAGAGCTCGCCCTCTGCATCAATCAATTCAATATTCCCGGCGCAAATACCGACCTCAGGTTTACCGTCCATATAAGCAACCTGAGTGGCGATGCGATCTGGCAACATGATGTCATCGGAACCGAACGGAGCGATCAAACTACCTTTTGATCGGGCAATCGCTCCGTTGAGTGTCCTGGTCAGGCCCTGGTTCTGTTGAACCTGGAAATCGAACGTGTATTCGCTTTGCAAACGACGGATGCGCTCGACACTGTCATCGCTGGAACCATCATCAACGACCAGCAACTCGATATTCGGGTATGTCTGGTTCAGAACACTCAGAATGCTCTGTTCAATGTAAGGACCATGGTTATAAGAGGCGATGATCACCGTCACTAAGGGTTGATCGTCTTTCATGCTTGTTCCTTACGCGCCTGATTCAAGCCTGAATCAATCAACTGCAGATATTCCTGACGAAATACGTCGATGTCGTGCTGCTCTTGCAGATAGCGATAAGCCTGCTCGCCCTTGGTCTGAAGCACCTCATCCGAGAGTCCCAGGTAAGTGTCCAGCGCAGCCGTAAGCGTCGGTACGTCGGCCGGCTCTACTGCCAGACCTCCAGCCCCCTGAATAAGTGGCAACATGGCTGGAACGCTCGAAGCGATCACTGGCAAATGTCCGCTCATGCCCTCAAGCAAAGCCAGACCCAGTCCCTCAGCCAGAGAAGGCATGGCCCAGATATCAAACGCCCGGACGTACTGCAGAGCGTTCTCTCGAAAGCCAAGTAAGTGTGCACGACCGCTCAGCCCCAAACGTTCAATCTCGCTACGCAGGCGCGACTCTTCGCGACCAGCACCAATGATCGCCAACTGCGCCTCGGGATACTTGTCCTTAAGTGCTGCGAAGGCCTGTAAAAGATAGGTATGGCCCTTTACCGGTACCAGCCGCCCAAGTGCGCCGATAAGGCGAACCGATGGCGCCAGCCCTAGCAACTCGCGCGACTGCTCGCGGGAATGCTGCAAACCTTCGGCCTGCTCGATATCAATGGCGTTGGTGATGGCGTAAGTATTCTGATCGGTAAAACCGCAATCGCAGTCCAGCAGATACTGTTTGACCGCCGGCGACACGCCAACAAAACACCAGGCCTTGTCGATCAGGCGCTGGGTCTGACGACGCCGGTAAAAACGGTCGTACTCGCCAAAACCATGGGAAATACCAATACACAAAGGTATTTTCAACCAGCGGTTCAGTACCAGCAGCATGTTGACCGGCTTGAAGCGATTACAAATCACCACATCGAACTTTTCTTTACGGCAGAACTGATACAACTGCCACATTGCCCGCAGACGCAGTCCCTTGAGGGACTTATCTGAAAAGTCGAAGTACACCGAATGATCGGCACGGCTCACCGCAGCCCCGGGTTCTGGTCGACCCCGTAAAAAGGCAGCGGTCACTTCATACCGCTCAACCGGCAAGGCCTTGACGATCTGCTCTGCAAGATCGGCAAAGTCGTGCGCCTTGACGTTGTAGTCCGGCTGCAGTTGCAGGACCTTGAAGCGCTGATTCATAGCTATACCCACTGAAAGCCATTCGCATCGATTACCCAGGCTGGCTCGGCGGCCAACTTCTTCATGCACTCAGAATCGGGCTCCGGCAACTGAGGCCATTGATTGCGTTTCCAGCAAACGAAGTGGAAATACGGAAACGAGCGGTCCCCATCACGGTCATTGGTCAAGAGGCCATTACGCCAGTACCAACGATGAGGAAAATGATCACCGCCATCATGCCACTTGATCAAACAACCCGGAGTGCTGAACGCTTCCGCGAACTCGCTACGCCGCCGCCATGGATTGAACTTGCCGACCAGGTTGAACAACGGTTTGGGGAAGTTTTTGCGCCAGAGGAATATCCGGCTGAACGCCCCTTCATCCAGCGCGTGGTGCTCCTGATCGGCAAAGCGTTCGCGCCAGTTCTCGATCCGCATGAACACCTCTCGCTTTCGCGCCGTGTTGCGTATCAGGCACAAATGACCTGCGACACGCCGCTCATGCGTCGAGAACAGGCCATAACCTGCCAACCGTTCAGCCGTGAAATAGCTGCGTAAGTCGCCATACACCACGTCGATATCACCGAACGCCCAGAAATCGTAGCCCCCAAGACGATCGACATGAATATAACCAAGCGCGGGCTTGATATCACACAGTTTGTAAGCGGCCTTGGGTGCGAAGTCGATCCCCAAACGCTGCGACACGAGCTGGCAATAGTCAGTGAAGCTGATGCTCTCGACCCGGACGTTAGGTGCCAGGTTCTCCGGGACGCCACAGTCACTGAACAATAGCCAATCGATATCAGGATTACGCCGGCAACTTTCGAGAAAAAAGGGCATCCAGAACGGCCATCGGCCGAAGTATGGAATGATAAAAAGAATGCGAGGGTTTGGATTAACCACGACAGAACTCAACGTAGGTCTCGAAAACACCGGGCCATGCTACACCACACAACGGTTTCATTTGTGCCTCAGGAACCAAAACAGCTCGTGACGCCTGACAACCTTGCGGAAGAACTCGTTCTCGCCATAAGGAGACGGAGACCTACCGGCCAGAAACCTCTGTATCAAACGCCGCAGACGCCACTTGAACGATGCCCTCGCCTGCAAATCATGCATCATCCCCAACGCCATGGCCTTGTCTCGCTGCTGCTCGATAGACAGCGACAGGCAGTAAGGTTGTAACGTCTGCACGGCCTCGAACAACGGAGGCAAGCTGACACCCGTGCCCGATTCACCCATCGGCCAGCGATCATTGTCATGCAGGTGATTGGCATAACCGAGCAGCGTGGTGGGCTGCCACTCCAGGCCCTGCAATGCTTCCAATACCGCCGCCTGCGCACAGACGTGGTCGGGGTGCGGATCCAGGGAAGAATGGGGCATCACAATCACGTCCGGCCGCACTTTAAGCAGTAACTCACGCAAGTCGGCCAGCAGATTGTTCCAGGTCGGTGCGCCGTCATGGTCGCTGGACAAAGGGAAAGCGTTGAACTGACGGAATAACCGAGTATCACTCAGTTCCGCCTCCCGGGAAGCAATAGGCTGATCGGGCGCTGCCTGCATCGCGGAGAGCTGCAAGCAGAAATAGCCCAGCTGCACGCAGCGCCCCTCAGGCACACCTGCCCAGCGCGGTACGGCAATGCTATCCCAGGCGCGCAGACGACCCTTGATCCGCGCCGCCTCGGCGCACGACAGGCCCATCTGCTGATAGCGGTCAGCCTCGATCTCACCGGCGGTCAAGGTGACGATCCAGGCTTCATCCGCCTGGCTGTAAAAACCGAAGGCCGCCAGTTCCGCATCGTCGGCATGAGGCGCGATGACCATCACTCGCTGACGTCGGTAGTCCGGATGGCGGAACAACCAGAGTGTCGGCTGCCCAAGCAAGTGACAGAAACGCCCCTGCAGGCGCAACTCACCGCTGGCCAATGGCTCTGCCAGACCGCTGAGGTTGAGGTAACGCAGGCCGCTCACGCCACGCTCGAAGGCCTGCCGGTCGTGGCATTCGCCCCCCATAAGCTCGACCGCAGGATCGAGAAAACGGCCGAGCCAGCTGCTCTTGACCTGTATCGCCAGCAGCAGGGTTTCGTCGCCAGCCAGGCTCAACGGCTCATCCAGCAGCAAGCGCTCGCCCTCCAGACGAACCCCGGCCCGCTCGCTGCCTTCAGGAAACGCGTACTGATAATCGCCTTTCGGCGAGTAGAACAGATGGTCGGCAAACCAGGCTTCATGAGCGACCCACGCAACAACGGTCAACAGCAATAGCAGCCACCAGACACCAAACACGTCTACCGCGATCAACTGCACCAGCCCCATCAGCAACAACAGGCCAATCAGCAGCGCCCTACGCTTGTTACGCCGATGGCGTTTGAGCAACTCCTGCTTGCGGTTCAAACCCTGATTCATACCTGAAATACCGGCACAGGGTTGCACCAACGATCCTTGTACTCACGGTCGGCGCGACCGAAGGAAAACCGCAGTGGCTTGTTGCTGGCGCGCGCCTGTTCCCAGGCGCTCTGGGTGTTGAGGAAGCTGAGGACGCTGCCGGGACTGAAGTCGCGCGTTTCAGGGGCGACGCCGCCGTTGATGTATTCGACGCTGATCCACTGCGGTGCTTCGACCCGATACACCAACTGAATGGCGATGGGCGCCTCATTGAGAAACACCACCGAGCCGATCATCAGCTCGCGTAACAATTCGATCACATCGGCCATGCGCTCGGCACCGGTCGCCGGAAACCCCCAACGACGCTGGAACAGATCGCAATACATACCCGCCAGCTCAGCACTGGTGAAGTCGGTGACAGGCCGCACCACACCACCGGCCTCTTCCAGCAAGCGCAATTCGCGGCGCTGGTTGTAGCGGAATTTCTTCGACAGCTCTTCGGGCATGCGAGCCATGGCCAGCGATTCGGGCTGCGGTTTGAGGGTGCTGACATGACCTTCATGCAGGGCCGACAGGTAGCGGGCGCGATGGCGCAACGGAATCTGCGCGCCCGAAGCCATCGGCAGAATCAGCTCGGCATTGCCCAGATCGAACAAACCTTTCTTGCCCCGCCTTTTCAGCACGTCCTTGGACAACGCCAAGGAGCGCCCCCAGGTCGGGATCGCCGCTTGCAACTCGCCGTCCTGCTCCCACCCCAGATAACGCACCGGAATGCCCGCCAGACCGGCCAGCCGCTCAACCACCAAAGGATGGGTCGCGACACTGCCGCCAAAACGCTGCCAGGCCTGCGCATAGGCAGGCGCATCGATCAGGGTCCAGCCACGTTCACGCCAGCTTTGAAATCGGTTGAGCATCAAGACTCCGCGATCAGACTGGTGACTTGCGGCAGATGCCAGAACACATCGCGTACAGCTTGATCAGAAAAACGCTCGTGCAGGCGCTGCTGCATCAACTCGGCACAGGCTTCACGCTGCTGAGCATCCAGCGTAGCCAAATGAGCGAGGCCCTGGGCCAAATGCTGGTCATCACCCAGCGGAAACAGAATACCGACGCCTTCGACCACTTCCTTGGCCCCACCCGCGGCGGTAGCCAATAGTGGAACACCTGCGGCCATCGCTTCGAGCAGGACCATGCCGAACGGCTCGTGATCCGAACTCAAGGCGAAGACATCGAATGCCTTGAAATAGCGACGCGCCTCGGACACCTGGCCGAGGAACAGCACCTGCGAACCGATGCCCAACTCCAGCGCAAGCTCTTTGAGATCCTGCTCCAGGCGACCTTTACCGAGAATCACCAATTGACTGTTCGCAGGCAAGGTTGGCAGCGCTTGAGCAAAGCCGCGCAACAAGGTTGCCTGATCCTTGTCCGGGTGCAATCGACCGACGTTACCGACGATCCAGGCTGTCGGCGACAGCCCCAGCAATTCGCGAGCCTCGGCAGCGGGCAGCTGGGTCGCTTGCAACTGTTCGATATCGATGCGGTTGTGCAGGGTTTGAATGCGCCCGGTCGGCCACTTCGGCAAGCTTTTGCGCATGTCGTCACGTACCGCATCGGACACGCCCAGCAGGCTCAGGCGCCAGCGGAAGATATGCGCGAACAGCTTGCGGGTAAGACGGTGATAGTCGCCAAACGCATGATGGACACCAATCACCGGCAAACGAGTCGCCAGCAGTGCGATGTACACCGGCTTGAAACGATGGGCGATACAGAAGCTGAACGTCCGGGTAGCGGCAATCTTGCGCAGATCGCGGATCGCCCCCAGCTTCAGGTTACGTACGTCTTTGGAACTGTACTCGAGAAACAGCACTTCGTCCGAGGCGCAGCCTGCTGCGACCTCGGCATCAGCGACACCCGTCAGAAATACCGTGGTAACCCGGTATCCCTTGCCGGCGAACAGACTGGCGTATTGCCGGGTGCAGTCAAGAAACGGCCCATCATAGCCGTGACAGAACTGCAACACATGGCGTTCAACCGAACGTGTCATAAGCGTCCACACCGTCTTTGAGCACCAGGATGTCTTCCATGATCAGGTATTCCAGATCGGAGCCGAAGAACATGTTCAAGGCATCGGTCGGCGAACAGATCATCGGCTCCCCGCGACGGTTAAGCGAGGTATTTAGCGACACACCGTTGCCGGTCAGGTCTTCCAGCGCTTTCATCATGTCGTAGTAACGCGGGTTGTATTTGCGCTCCAGCACCTGCGCACGGGAAGTCCCGTCTTCATGGACGACTTCCGGCACGCGGGTTTTCCACTCTTCCGCCACTTCGAAGGTGAAGGTCATGAAGGGTGCCGGGTGGTCGATCTTGATCATCTGCGGGCCGACGGTGTCGAGCATCGACGGGCAGAAAGGCCTCCAGCGCTCACGGAACTTGATCTGTTCGTTGATGCGATTGGCCACGCCGGGAATACTCGGGCAGCCAATGATCGAACGACCGCCCAACGCGCGCGGGCCGAATTCCATGCGCCCCTGGAACCAGGCCACCGGGTTGCCCTCGACCATGATTTTGGCGATGCGCTGCGGGGTGTTGTCGATCTGGCGCCAGGCCGGCTTGCTCGGGTGGCGGGCGCAGGCAGCGATCACGTCTTCGTTGCTGTACGACGGACCGAGATAGACATGTTCCATCTTCTCGACGGGCACGCCACGCGCGTGAGACACGTAAGCCGCAGCACCCACGGCGGTACCGGCATCACCGGAGGCCGGTTGCACGAACAGCTCTTTGACTTCAGGGCGCGCAATGATCTTCTGGTTCAGCTTGACGTTCAGCGCACAGCCGCCAGCAAAAGCCAGCTTGCCGGTTTCTTTGAGAATGTCGCCCAGGTAGAAGTCCATCATTTGCAGCGACAGCTTCTCGAACAGCGCTTGTATGCTGGCGGCGTAGTGGATGTACGGCTCGTCGGCGATATCACCTTCGCGTTTCGGACCCAGCCACTCGATCAGTTTCGGCGAGAAGTAAAAGCCCTTGCCCTTCTCCTTGTAGCGACGCAGGCCGACCACGTTGGCGTAATCGGTGTTGATCACCAACTCGCCATTTTCGAAGGTCGCCAGACGCGAAAAGTCGTATTTGCTGGCATCGCCATACGGCGCCATGCCCATCACCTTGAATTCGCCGTCGAGCATTTCGAAGCCGAGGAATTCAGTGATCGCGCCGTACAAGCCGCCGAGGGAATCCGGGTCGAAGAATTCCTTGATCTTGTGGATCTTGCCGTTTTCGCCGTAGCCGAAGAACGTCGTGGCGTATTCACCCTTGCCATCGATGCCCATGATCGCGGTTTTCTCTTTGAAACCGGAGCAGTGATAAGCGCTGGAGGCGTGAGCCAAGTGGTGTTCGACTGGCTCGATCTTGATTTTCTTCGGATCGAAGCCCAACTGCTCCAGGCAGAAGACAATCTTGTTGCGATAGCGCTTGTAGCGGCGGTTGCCCATCAACAGCGCATCGAGGGCGCGATCCGGGGCGTACCAGTAGCGCTTGGCGTAATGCCAGCGCGCCTTGCCGAACAGGCTGATTGGCGCGAACGGAATGGCCACCACGTCAACGTCCGACGGCTTGATGCCCGCTTGCTCCAGGCAGAACTTCGCCGACTCGTAGGGCATGCGGTTCTTTGCGTGTTTATCGCGAACGAAGCGCTCTTCTTCAGCAGCCGCAATCAGCTTGCCGTCGATATACAGGGCTGCGGAAGGATCATGGCTAAGGGCGCCGGACAGGCCAAGAATCGTCAATGCCACAGGGGTCTAGCCTCTTTAGTCTGCATGCAGGCGGTAAGCGCCTGAGAAAAATGTGCCCCCGCAAAAGGTGCGAGGAACAGCTAAAGGGCGGGATTATAGCGTAATGAGGCTGTATGTGGTCGGGTGGCTGACGGCACGAATCCATTGCTTTCGCGGGCAAGCTGAACTGACCTAATGATTCTGGACACCCCGCATCAAGCGTCTCGCCAACAAGTTCGCTACAGATGCCTTGTGGGGTACCTGGAAACATGGAAGCCCTCATCAAATAACCTATAAGTCGTTGAAAATAGATATAAATTTTAAGTCAGGCACTGATCGACTGTAGGAGCTGACTTGTCTGCGAAGGCCATTCAACGCGGTGGGTCTGACAGATCGCGCCGTATGGTCTTCGCAGACAAGTCAGCTCCTACGCCCTCCGGGCAGAATGCCACACACAAAATGCCTGGGGATAACTATGTACCGCCCTTGCACGCCCGAGCCTTGATTGATTGCTGCGGAACGAATTCATCCCCCGCAGAGAAGAAACAAGTTCATGCAAACATCCCCCCTCACCCGTTTGAACACGTTGAGCGCCGCCCTGGCGAATGAACTCAGGTTCCTCCCGGATATCCGGGACGAAGTGCTCAAGGACTCGCGCAGCGAACAACCTGAACCGACATTGGCGCGGTTGTGCGAGGCCATCGACGCGTACTGGGCGGCGTCCAGCGTTCAGGGCCAGTCTCGACGCGACCTGTTCATCGCCGGTTTCGAAGACGCCTTGCGTGATGAAGTCGCCCTCAAAGCCCAGGATGGCACGCTACACCTCAGCTACGCTGCCTGCCTGTCAGTACCTGTGGCTCAGGCCCTGCATCTGCAACTCAATGAACACACCACCGCCGAGATCGCCGGTGCGTTGGTATTCAGCACGGCGCAGGGCCACACCTTGCTGTCGATCCCTGGCTACGGCGTCGAGGGATTTGTGTCGCCGACAGCGATGCGCGACGCCATCACCCAGTGGGTCAACGACACTGCAGTGCGCAGTGTCTTGCTCAACAACGTCGAGCAACGTTATCAGGACCTGTTGCTCGAAATCGACCGCGACCCCGACCTGTTTCTCGAACCGTTCGAATCCGCGAACTGGCAGTTGCTGCCAATCCGCGAAAAACCGTTCGAACACGCCTTCGTCAGACAGTTGAACAAGCAGCGCAAAGATGTCAGCCATGCCTTTGGCGAGAGCCATCAGCGCAGTACTGATCCGGAACAATGGTCGATCCAGATCAACCACGCGGTACGCATGCCGGGTCTGTTTGGCCCCGAAGCCATACTTGCCCTGCTGGAAGCGAATCGCCGCGAAAGCAAGCAACGCAAAAGTCTGCCGGGCTGGTTCAAATTCGCCAGTCCGGAGGATCGCCAACACTACGTGCAAGGCCTGCAACATTATGAGCAATCACGCGCAGCGCTGTTGAGCGTGCTGGGTGGAGCTGCTTCACCGGAACAATTCGCCAGTGTGCGCCTGCGAGCCCGCATCGAGAGTGATCTGGGCTACGACCTGAACCCTGAGCATCTGATCGTTACCACCTGGCGCACCCTGCCGCAGACCAAAGAGTCCTACACGGTGACCCGCCCGCTGAATCAATTGGCGCTCTACGGGTTGCACCCCGGCGACCTGGAAGCGGGTTCCGAGTTCTTGAACTGGAGCACGTTAAGCCTTCAGGGACAACCGCTCGGCTCAGCCTATCCTGGACTGACCAACCGCTATATCGGCGAGCTGATCGAAGCGCTGAATTTACGCACCTGCTTCGGCCCAGCCCAGCGCGAAGCCTATGGCTCGGCGCAGATTCAGCGGCTCATGCGCATCGTTACCCGACAACAGGTGACCGCCCTGGCCTATGCCGCAAAACTGCAACATCACATCCTGCCAACAGACTTCGACCTGATCGAGTCGGCGGATCAGTTCGCCAATGACGCGCCGAGCAGCACCTTGCGCGTCCAGCAAGTGAAACTGAACAAGCGCGATACGCTGAGTAATGTGCTGCTGTTTCGCAAAGAGGACGCGCGAGGCAATCTCGAGCGCTTGGTGCTATTCACCCCCGACAACCCACGCGACCGCCAATTCCAAGGCTTCGACAATGAACGGCAATTAACGCAGGAACTGGTGAGTTGGAGCGCCATCCCCGCCATGAGCGAATACCTGCTGGAACAAGTGGAGCCCGCCAGTCGTCCCGCACTCAAAGCGCAACTGTTCGGCCTGAGCCAAAAGCCTCAGCCACCCGCCGATTTCGTCAGTCTGATCACCCAACACAATTACGACGAAGGGCTGCGCGCGCTGGTGATCGAGCATATCCGCGTCGCGATCGCCGATCAGGGCCAGCACACCCCGGACTGGTATGTGCACGCCAGCCAAACACAGCGTCAGGAACTGGTCGCCCTTGAGGACGCCATCAACGCCGCCCGCGTGAACTACGAAGCCAAACCCTATGCGCAGGTCCAGGCTTTCGACGACTACGTGCACCAGCGGGCCAGTGAGAAAATCAATGCACTGCTGGGCGTAGCGGCAGGGACTATCGATCCTGACAAAATCATCATCACCTCAGAACGCGAAACACTGACGTACACCCAGATGCTGCGCAATGGCTACAACGACAGCATCAACCCCATCCTCACCAACCCGGCCTCTGAAGCCCGGTTCAGTGGGCCCGACGGCATCGATCTGACAGCGCTGACCGCGCAAAACGTGGCGCGCTCGGCGCACGGCACCTGGCTCAGCGACGACTATGTCACGCGAATCCGAAACACACTGCTGAATCCGAATAGCACCGGCTATATGTATCGCCGCCAGACAAGCCTGCTCATCACTCAACTGCAAATGAAAGCTGCCGCCCTGCGCAGCCGGCTCAAAGGCGATATCGGTGCACTGCACTACCAGTGGCTCAAGGCGTCCATCGAGCAGATGCATCTGAGCGACCCGGCAACCCGCCGAAGCTGTCCGGTTTATCCCCTGCAATTCAGACTGGACAACCCGCTGATCGCGACCCCGGTCCCAGAACTGGGCGAAGCGCTGGACTACCTCATGGACCTCGCGACCGACATCACCTCGGCACCCTCGGTGGATCGAGCCCGGATCGAAACAGTACAAGGCTGTTATGTGCTGACGCCGGATCACTCCCGCGATACCGCCCAGGCACTGGTGTACACGCCAGAGGCGCCGGACGGCCTTGAGTTTCGGCCGCTCGGCACGTTCCTCGACACCCTCGCGAGCGAAGGGATGAGCGACTACTACAAGGACCGCTGTCGCATCAGCGCCAACCGAATGCTGGCGTTCTTCCTCGCCGACATGAAGAGTGGTGGGAACAGTCAGCCACCTGCACTGCCCAGCGGGCCTTTCGCCGATCTCTATGGCGCCTGCTTCAATCAAGTACTGGAACGCAAGATTCGCGATGTAGAAGACACCACCACCGGGCGCAGCGACATGCTCGGCAAGCTGGTCTGGACCAGCATCGAACTGATCGCCTCCGCTTTGACCCTGCCCTTTCCACCCGCCAGCTTCGCGGTTGGCGCATTGCTGTCCTTGCGCGATAGCCTCCATGCCCTGGAAGCATTCAGCGAAGGCGATCGCGAAGCAGCCAGCGGCTACATTCTCAGCTCGCTGTTCAATAGTCTCGGCGCCATCGGCGATCTCGATTCAGGTTTCAAAGGCATCGGTGGCGTCCTGCATCAGGTGACTCGCCACTCGGGGAAAAACCCGGCACTCAACACCGCGAAACAGCTGCAGCAATTACCGCCTCCATTGACTGACCTGCGCCCGATGACACTACACGGCGAGCAATTCTGGGCGGGCAGGCCTAATGCAACCGGCCACGCACCCTTGTTTCGCGGCAGCGCCAGCGAGCCTGAAAAACTGCTCGCCACCGGTCAATTCGCCGAGGTAGATAACGCGGGCCTGCTGAAGCCCCTGCGCCTTGAAGCTAGCGAGCCGCTGCCCGTGCCCCAAGGCACGGCCAATCGCGCCTATGCAGTGGACGTATCGCTGCGGGACACAGCGCCCATCGCGACCGGTCACGCCCAAGGCGTCACAGTTATCCGCGGCCAGCATTACATCGAATTGGATGGCCTGACCTTCATGGTGCAGTTCGACGCCAGAATGCGCTGCTGGACCCTTATCGATCCCCATAACCCCTTCGCCTTTTTCGGCAAGCAACCGATACGCCTCAATGACCAGGGTCAATGGCAAGTCATGGATGCCTTGAACCTGCGCGGTGGCGTTCGCCCCAGATTCCGGGCACTGGACGAAGACGCTGCTGGCCCAAGCACCGCCGTCGGCGACGTGAGCGACTACGAGTTGCCTGCGCAGATGCAGCCGTATATGCACGGCATCGTGAATCCCGCGCTCATCGACAACCTCGAAGATATCGGACTCGGTTTTGAAGAAATATTGGGAGCGTTTTATTCGGACATGCGCACGACCTACGTCACCCTCAGACAAAACCTCTATCGGGACGCCAACGCTTTCTTTGACAACGCCACGCTCGCCGCCAAGCCGGAGCTTCCCCTCGTTGAGGTCGCGGCGAGTGCCAACACGCTGATCGAAAGCATCTTTGCAAAAACCAACGGCCTGGTGCTCGGCGAGGTTCCCGCGTCCATCGCCAGCAAGCAATTGCTGATCGACAACATGGCCCTGCTGGTCGAGCACAAGGTCGAGGTGCTGTACATCGAACACCTGTTCACTGACCAACACCTGCGCAAGCTGAGCAAGTACAAAAAACTGGGTAACAAAACCAGGTCGGGCTCCCATGAGCTCAAAAACCATTTCGGTGAGGTCAACGGCGGCGCGCTGAATAATTCAAGCAAGGTGTACGACTACTACCATCTGGTGAAAACCGCGCACCAACACGGCATCGAGGTCAAACCGCTCAATTCGTCGGTCAGTTACCCGTTCATCAACAGCCCGGTATCGACAGCCGTGGGCGACAACGCCGCCGCGCGCAAAATGAGCAATTTCTTCGGGCATAAGTTGATCAACGCCGATACCGCGGCAAAACCCGAACGCCGCTGGGTCGCCCTGCTCGACCAAGACCGGATGAACACCTATCAGCAGGTGCCAGGCATCACTGAACTGCAAGGTGCAATCAGCGTACGTATCAAGGATGTCCCGGCAGGACGCCCTACTCGGGTGAGCCGCGATGCGATGGAGACGCTTGGCAGCAAGCCGACACCTCAGGGTGACTTCAAACTAGAGATGGCCAGCCCGATGATCGTCGAACTGCGTGGCCCTTCAACTGCCGCTGCAACCCATGCCGTCCGCGAATTGGACGCCTCGTTGTACGCCTTCATGGAAGGCAAACCCTATGTCCGAAGGAGCGTGGACCCGCGCACCGGAAAGCTGATCGAGCAATGGCCGGACACGCCTAATCCCTATGCCGGCGAACATGGGTTCAAACTGGACGACGCAGGCCAATGGCAGCGAGTCGACCCGTCGGAGTGGAACGCGGATAACTCGATCACGCCCATGCAGCAATCGCTTATCGACGCCGACTACGACATCCCCCTCGAGCTCAGAGCGAAACTGCACGAACTGGCGAATTCACAACACAAAGGGCTGGATGAGCGCTATTACATTCCCGATACGCAACTGGCGCAGACACGTCAGGCGTTCTTCAGCCGACGTCAACAACTGCAACTTGATGCCCGACGTGTGATTTCAGGTGATCTGCCGCCTCGGCCGACGTTGCCGGAGGTGTCACCAGAGACGACGGCGACTGGCTTTTTCGACAACCTGTATGAACACACCTCGGCAGTGATCATTGGCGAGTCGCACTCTAGTATCGCGAGCAAGAAGCTCATCATCGACAACCTGCCGCACCTTGCCGAACAGAAGGTCAAAACCCTTTACCTGGAGCATTTACTGACAGATTTGCATCAAGTGGACCTGGATCGCTTTGCGGATACAGGGCAGATGAGCAAGAGCCTGTTGCATGAACTCCGAAAGATGGATCAAGGCCACTACACGGACCCGAAAAAGGTCTACACCTTCGAAAACCTGGTAATCAAAGCCCGGGAGCATGGTTTGGAAGTCAGAGCGATCGATTGTGCCGCGAGTTACCACCTCAAAGGCATGTCTTCCGCGCCCCCTACCAACCGCCAGCAAATGATGAACTATTTCGCATCGCGCACGATTCGCAAGCATCAGGAGGTCGTCGGCGCGCATAAATGGATCGCGCTGGTGGGCAACTCGCACGCCAACAGCTTCCAGAAAATCGTGCCGGGCATTGCCGAGCTTGAAGGGGGTATTGGCGTTCGCGTGCTGGATGTCGGCCCTGGTCAGGCTCGCGTGGTGAGAGATCCGGGTGAGGACGTGGTCGACCGCCTCGGCACGGAGCGCGCGTTTCTTCAGAGCGATTACCGTCTGGAAATAGAAACGCTGGAGACGCCCGTTGTTCGCCGCCCCATGGCGGAGGCCGTAATACTGACCAGCGAAGAGCGACTGCGGCGACCAGGGATGTTTTTGATCGAAGAGTCCGAGCCTGGTCAGTTAGTGATTGTGCATCGCTCCAGAGATAACCTGATTCACCGCACGCCCATCGCCGTCAACGACGAGGGCAAGCTGTACATCGACCGCGAACGGTGGCTGCCCATCCACCTGCAACCCCATGATGACCTGCAAGCACTGATCCTGGCGCTTGAAGACCTCAACCTGACCCGGGTGGGCTGATTACAGACCGGACTTGTCCGCGAAGGCGGTGAGTCAGGCACACCGTGTTTTAAAATGGACCCTGCGGCAAGCGCTGCTCCAGCAACTGGCGCAGCGCACTGTCGGTTGGCCAGTTGCGCATTAACCGCGCACGATCACGGGCAAACGCAGTAGCGAAGGATGTGCTCGACGTGTGCTGACGCATCGCATCAAGGTCGATCAATGCCCAACAATCCTTGTGCCAGAACACGTTGTGTCCTTTGAGATCGCCGTGGCTGATCCGCTCACGCAGCAGTTGTGCAAACAGCAAATCCAATGCCTGCAATTCAATCTCCGGCACATCACCCGATTCAACATAGGGCGCGAATCGCTCGATGATGTCCGGCCCCGGCAGGTATTCGGTCACCAGATACGCCTTGCGTCGCAGCCAGAAGAATCGCTGCTCCAGCAACGCCAGCGGTTTGGGCGTAGCGATGCCGAGGAACGCCAGCCGATTGCCTTCACGCCACGAATGCCAACCACGACTCGGGCGCCAGAAACGCTTGAGCCAGTGAGCGAAATTCTTGATGTTGTAGCGCTTGATCACCAGCGGTCGACCGGCTATGTCCACTCGCCCGACACTGGCCGAGCCGCCGGTCTTGTACAGATGCCCCTGATCAAGCCAGGCATCGGCCTGCACCAAAACCGGCGTCATCGCGGCTTCTTCTTCGCGACGCATCACGCGCAAACCAAAGGCACCGGTCTTGACGCTGAACAGGCTGCAATCACGACCGACCTTGCTGAGGTAGTCCTTCAGGCGCCAGCCGCGAGTCTTGTCGATCTGCTTTTGCAGCGCTTCCATCGGCAAGCCATGTTCGCCATTGCTCAGCAGGTAATGCACCAGCAATTCTTCAGTGAACGGCTCAAGGGTTTTGGGCAGCTGGGCGAAAAATACACCGAGATTTTCCAGCACCCGTTGCCGCGACAACGACTTGCCCGCCTGCTCGACGCGAATTCCGCCGCCGTCGATCAGATACAACTGGCCGTTGTAACGCAGCAGGTTGTCCAGATGCAGGTCCTCCTGCCAAAGGCCCTTGCTGTGCAAATGCGCGATGGCCGACAACGCCTCGCCCAACACGGCCTGCTGCTCGTCCGCCAGAACCGGCAGCTGTTCGACTTCAGCCCAGGCCTCACCCAGGCTTTGCGTCGGTTCCAGAAACTCGAACAACAGCCAGCCGCCCTCGCCGTCCTGCAGGCCATCGGCCAACAGCAAGGGCGTGGTCATGCCTTGCTCGGCGAGCAGGCGCACACCGGCCCGCTCACGCTGAAAGTGCCGCGCGGCTTTGGAGCCAACCAGCAATTTCGCCAGCACTGGACGCCCGCGCCAAATCCCGGCACCGACATAGCGCTGCCCCGGCAACACACGCAGCAAGGTCAACAGCTGCAACTCAGCCGGGCCGACAGCATCCGCCAGCGCCAGGTTCATCGGCAGTGCAGGCGTGCGGCCGGCCGTTTTCAGTTCAGACAACCGCATTAGCTAGCCTCTTTATAACTGCTGCGCTTCGCCAGCCGCTGCCACCACGTATCGACCAACGCACTGTCGATCGGCGCTTGCAAATATGTCGCGAGCAATTCGCGCACCTCGGCTTCGTTCCAGATCGGCGCGAAATGCAACAACGGCTCAAGGTCTTTGATCCGGTCACGCCAACCGAACAGCACGGGCCGGGTCTTTTCCAGATCAGTCAACTGAGCGTGATAAGCATTCGAGCGCGAGCGCAGGAAAATATGCTTGGGATAGAAACAACCATGAATCTGCCCCGCAGCATGCAGGGTACGCGCCAGTTGTCCACAGGCCTGAAGGATCCCCAGACGCTGATGGGTACTCAACGTCAACCACCGAGGCAACAGCGCATCCAGATCAGTCCAGTTGTCCAGCGCTCGAGTCAGCAGAATCGCTCGGCGTTCGCCTTCCACGTTGCGCTCGCCGTAGAACACCGCATGCAACGCCGGGATCCCCAGTGCCTGATAGCGGTTGAGAATACGAAACTCGCGGGAAAACGAGGGCTCGCCAAACGGACGATGCAGGCTACGGATCAGATAGTTGCTCTGGCGCTTAAGGTAAAAGCCGGAGCCTTCCAGCTCCAGGCGAAACACGCTACTCCAACCGCCGCGCCCGGTGCCGAGATCGTCGACGGCGTCCAGTTGCACTTCCCACAACGCCTCAAAGTCAGCCAGACCGTGGCGTTCAAGCAACCCACGGTCGGCTGGTGCGATGAAGTCACTCATTCCCGCCCCTCGAAAAAGCTGACGATATGACGCATGCATTTTTGCCCGAGCAGCTCAACGTCCAGGTCACCATCAGAGCGCACCTCCGTAACGCAGTTTGCGCTCGTACAGTTTGTTGGCCTTGCTCTCCAGCCAGCTGAGCAACGCCGATTCCTTAGCCACGATATGGCGCAACGGCTGTTGAAAATAACCGCGCAGAAAACGCAATTTGTCACGTTGGGTCAGGCCGATGTCCAGCGCCGAGAAATACAGCGCAGCCAGGTCTTTGTTGCGCCAGCGCTGGGTGATCGTTGGACGTGTCTGGGCGCGGTGCAGGTCGATCACGGACAGTTTAAAGTCCTCGGCCGTCACCGGCTTATCGGTGTGCAGCAAGAAGTGACAGATGTAGCAGTCACGGTGATTGACCCCGGCGCGATGCATCATGCCGGCCATGCGCGCGACCTCGGCGATTAGCGCCCACTTGAGTCGCGGCGGCGGCGGTTCCTGGCGCCAATGGATGCAGTAATCTTCCAGGCTGATCGTCGGCGCCAGTTCTTCGGTGACGATGAACGAATGCTGCGCCGCCGGATTGTTGCCGCGTTCACCATAGGCGACGGCGGTCATGGTCGGCACACCGATTTCGTGCAGGCGGTTGATCGCCTTCCACTCTTGACCCGCACCCAGCACCGGCAGCTTGGCGGTGATCAGGTTTTTGACCACCTCACCCCAGCCGATGCCCCGGTGAATCTTGACGAAATACCCGCGCCCCTCGACTTCGGTACGCAAGGTGCGCCGACCTTCGAGTTCGCGATAAACCTGGCCGTCCAAACCCTCGACCTCGGCGAACGCATCGCGTCCACTCCAGAGGCTTTTGAACGGCTCAGCGAGGATCAGTTTCATCCGTGGTGCTCCGCCAGAATCACATCGGCCGCGTGCTGCGGCATGCTATAGAGATCCGCCGTATCGGCGAAGATCAGACCATGACGGCCCCAGGCCGTGCGTGCTGCCTCATCCTTGAGCATGGTCGCCAGGTATTGATTGAGCTGCGATTGCTCGAACGGTTCGTCCAGCACCAGACCGCTGTCGGCTTGCGCGATGTAATGCGCGTAACCACAGGTCGCACTGACCAACACCGGCAAACCGGCCACCAGCGCTTCGAGTAGAACGGTGCCGGTGTTTTCGTTGTACGCCGGGTGGATCAACACATCGGCACCCAGCAGAAAACGCGGAATGTCGCTACGCCCCTTGAGAAACTGCACGTGTTCGCCCAGCCCCAGCGCAGTGCTTTGCACCTGAAATACTTTGGGGTCGTCCTGGCCGATGACAAACAGTCGAGTACGTTTTTTCAGATCCGATGGCAAGGCGGCCAGCGCTTTGATGCTTCGATCCACCCCCTTGGTCTTGAACCCGGAGCCGATCTGCACCAACAACAAATCGTCGTCCGCGAGGCCGAACTCCTGCCGGAACTCGGCACGAATCTGCGGCGCATCGGCTGGGGCGCGACGGTCCTGGCCGATGCCTGGTGGCAGCAGGTGAAAGCGCTCAAGCGGCGTGTCGTAATGTTTGATAAACAGCGGTTGCTGCACCTCGGAAATCATCAGGATTTCGGCTTTCGCGCCTTTGGCGAACACCGCACGCTCATAGGCAGCGAAGTGGCGATAGCGACCCCAGCGGCGGTACAGCGCGTTGCGCAGGTTTTGCGCCTTGTCTTCGTAGCAGCCATCGGCGGCATAGTACACGTCCAGGCCAGGCATTTTGTTGAAGCCGATCACACGGTCCACCGGACGCTTGAGCAAATCCGCTTCCACCCACGCGCTGAGTTTTTCGTAACGCCGATGGTTGAATATCGCTTTGACCGGCACCACCACCACGTCGAAACCGTGCGGCACGTCGCCTTCCCAAGTCAAGGTGTAGACACGAATCTGATGCCCGCGCTGCTGGCACTCCAGGGCAATGCGCATGAAGTCGCGTTGCAGTCCGCCGAACGGGAAATATTTGTAAAGCACAAACGCCAGTTGCATCAGCCTGGTTCCTTTACCAGCAATAGCGCGCCCAATTGGCTCGCTACTCGCTCGGGATTCAAGCGAGTGAAGCATAAAGGCCACTCGCGTTTTAAATCGAACCGGCGCTGATCTTCAGCGGTCGGGCGATAAGTGCATTTCTTTCGCAGACACGGCGCGCAGGGAAAATCGCTGGCGATGTGCACCTGCGATTGGCCGTAGGCACCGGTCAAGCCGGGGTTGGTCGGACCGAACAACGACAGGGTTGGCACGTCCAGCGCAGCGGCCAGATGCCCCAGGCCGGTATCCACCGCGACGCAAGCCTGAGCGCCCGCCAACACCCTGGCGACGCCCGCCAGGTTCAGTTTGGGCAGTACCACGACGTTATCCAGACCTAGCGCAATGCGCTCGGCACGCGCCAGCTCGGCCGGATTGCCCCATGGCAGGCGCACTTGCAAGCCGCGGTTACCCATGAGCTCAGCCAACTGCCGCCAGTAGATTTCCGGCCAGTGCTTGGTCGCCCACGTCGTGCCGTGCAGAAACAGCACGAACGGTTCACTGGCGGGCGCATCCAGCAACCGCGATCGATCCAGGCCGTATTCGCCCAGCCCGGCCGGGACTTGATAACCCAGCGCTTGAGCGAACAACTGGCGCGAGCGCTCTACGGCATGCTGCTCAGGATCCACCGGATACGGTCGATCATAAAACCGACTGGCCAACGGTTCGCGTGCAGATAGCCGGTCAAGACCAACAATGGGCGCCTTGACGTAACGCGTCAGCCAGGCACTTTTCAGCAGGCCTTGAGCGTCGATGACCAGGTCGTAATCAGTCTCGCCCAGGCGCTGCTTCAAGCCTCGCCACTCGCCATTGCGCAGGGTTTGCCAGAGGTTCTTGCGCCAGCGCCGAATCGCCACCGGAATCACCTCGGCCACTGCCGGGTGCCAGGTCGGGATCTCGGCGAAGGCCTCTTCCACCACCCAATCGAACTGAATACCGGGGAGCGCCCGCGCAGCATCGGTCAACGCTGGCAGCGTATGAATCACATCCCCCAGGGACGAGGTTTTGATCAGCAGTACCCGCAAGCTACACAAAGTCAGGTGACCTCGACCGGTGTGCCGCCGCCCAGACGCTCCAGCGCCTCGACCACGGATTTTGGTTCAAGTTGGCGCAGGCAGTTGTAATGACCGAAACGACAGGTACGGTCGAAACACGGACTGCACTCGATGCCCAACCGGACGATCTCGACGTGCTCGGCCAACGGCGGCGTGAAGCCCGGCGAGGTCGAACCGTACACAGCCACCAACGGTCGATTGAGCGCCGCGGCGACGTGCATCAGTCCCGAGTCATTGGAAACCACTGCGTCAGCGCAGGACATCAGATCAATTGCTTCCGCCAGCGACGTAGCGCCACTGAGGTTCACCGATTCTTCACGCAGGCCGGGAATCAACCGGTTACGAATGCTCTCGCCCACGGCGTGGTCATTTTTCGAACCGAACAACCAGACCTGCCAGCCCTCGCGGATCCTGGTCTCCGCGACCTTGGCGTAATGCTCGGCGGGCCAGCGCTTGGATTCGCCAAACTCGGCGCCGGGGCACAGCACCAACAGCGGGCGGTCCAGGCTCAAACCAAACTTGGCCAGCGCCACGTCGCGAGTGGCCGCATCGATTTTCAGGCTTGGCCGTGGATAAGGCAGGGGCAGCTCGACACCCGCGTCATAGGCCAAGGCCATGAAGCGTTCGATCATCAGCGGATAACGCGGCTTGTCCAGGGTGCGCACATCGTTGAGCAGCCCGTAACGAAACTCGCCAAGCCAGCCGGTGCGCTTGGGGATGCCGGCAAAAAACGGCACCAGCGCCGACTTCAGCGAATTAGGCAGAAGGATCGCTTGATCGTACTGGCCCGCCAGCGACTTGCCAATCCGGCGGCGGGTCGCCAATTCAAGCACGCCATGGCCGAGCGGAAAGCTCAGGGCCTTGCGCACTTCAGGCATGCGCTCAAGGATCGGCCGGCTCCACTCAGGGGCCAACACATCGATTTCGCACTGAGGATGACGCTGCTTCAGGCACTGGAACAGCGTTTGCGCCATTACCATGTCACCGACCCAGCTTGGCCCAACGATCAGAATTCTCATGCTTAATCCAAATACGACCAGAAACGAGCAGGGAGGCTTATCAGGCTGCGTGACATTTCCACACAACCTGACGCCTCCCTGTCATAGCTTATATAGCGCTTATTTGACCAACGTCCGCCACTCGGCGTGAGCAGTGGTTTTGCCACTGACCAGATCGAAATAGGCTTTTTGCAGCTTCTCGGTCACAGGTCCGCGACTGCCGATACCAATCTGCCGGCCATCGACTTCGCGGATCGGCGTCACTTCCGCGGCAGTACCGGTGAAGAACGCTTCGTCGGCGATGTACACCTCGTCGCGAGTAATGCGCTTTTCGACAATCTTGATGCCGAACTCTTCAGCCAGGGTCAGCACCGTACTGCGCGTGATGCCATTCAGGCAGGCCGTGACATCCGGGGTGTAGACCACACCGTCCTTGACCAGGAACACATTCTCGCCCGAACCTTCGGCGACAAAGCCTTCCGGGTCAAGCAACAGCGCTTCGTCGGCACCGCCGGACAAGGCTTCCTGCAACGCCAGCATCGAGTTGATGTAGTTACCGTTGGCCTTGGCGCGGGTCATGGAAATATTCACGTGGTGACGGGTGAACGAACTGGTCCGCACTTTGATGCCGGTACGCAGTGCTTCTTCGCCCATGTACGCGCCCCAGCTCCAGGGCGCGATGATCACGTGGACTTTCAGGCCAGTGGCGCGCAAGCCCATGGCTTCGGATCCGTAGAACACCATCGGCCGGATGTAGGCGCTGTCGAGATTGTTCTCACGCACCGCAAGGCGGGTCGCTTCGTTGATTTCGTCTTTCGAGAACGGAATCTTCATATTCATGATGTGGGCGGAATCGAACAGCCGGTCAGTGTGCGCCTTCAACCGGAAAATCGCTGTGCCTTGCGGGGTTTCATAGGCGCGTACACCTTCGAATACACCCATGCCGTAATGCAGGGTATGAGTCAGAACGTGGGTGGTGGCATCGCGCCACGGAACCAGCTTGCCGTCATACCAGATAACGCCATCACGATCGGCCATCGACATCATTGCGCTCCTCAAATCCTGTACCTGACGGCGTTTTCAGAGCTGTCAGACAAGTGAGGCAAGCCTTTAAAGACTTGCCGGATACCATTTCTAACTCAAACCCAATTCAGCCCAGATCCGCAACACTTCACGCCGCTGGGCATGAAATTGATCGCCACTGATCACCCCGGCCTCGTTCTGCAAAGCCTGCCGGTGAGCGGCTGCACGGTAGGCTTTATAGGCCTCGCGCAACAGGTTGGCATCCGTGTCGAGGATCAACCCGGCCTGCTCAAGGCCTTCGAGAATACGGATGTTATCGGTGTAACGCAGTAGCGCTGGATGCTCTCTGGACCAAGCCAAGGCCGCGTATTGCACCATAAATTCGATATCGACGATACCACCGGCGTCCTGCTTGAGATCGAATGGCGACGTGGCTTCGAAGGCATTTTCGGCGGTTCCGGCGGCGGTCGCCTTGCTGCCGAGGTTGTCGCGCATCTTGGCGCGCATCTCACTCACATCCACCCGCAGCGTGGGCA
Organism: Pseudomonas sp. ASL3; assembly: GCF_056680425.1. Taxonomy (NCBI): domain Bacteria; kingdom Pseudomonadati; phylum Pseudomonadota; class Gammaproteobacteria; order Pseudomonadales; family Pseudomonadaceae; genus Pseudomonas; species Pseudomonas sp. ASL3. The sequence goes on from NZ_CM155281.1 coordinate 5,033,123, forward strand.
GATCGCGTTCGCGGCCCAGCACCGCAGCACGCACTTTTTCGAACGCAGCACCCACTTCATGACTGCCCACCAGCACCCGCGCACGCACCAGCGCCTGATGTTCCCAGGTCCAGGCTTCGTTCTGCTGATAGCGGTCGAACGCCCCCAGCGAACTGACCAACAACCCCGATGCACCGGACGGCCGCAGGCGCATATCGACTTCGTACAACTGGCCGGAGTTGGTCTGGGTAGTCAGCAGATGGATGATCCGCTGGCCCAGCCGGGTGAAGAACTGTGCACCGTCGATAGGCTTGACGCCGTCGGTTTCAGCTTGCGGATCGCCATCGTGAATGAACACCAGATCCAGATCCGAACCATGGCCGAGTTCGATCCCGCCGACCTTGCCATAGCCAACAATGATGAAACCCGGATCGCACAAGCTGCCATCGGGGCGAACCGGCGTGCCGTGCCTGGCGACGGTGTGGCGCCAGGCCAGGGCCAGCACCTGTTCAAGAATCGCCTCGGCCAGCCAGGTCAGGTAATCGCTGACTTTCATCAGCGGCAAACTGCCGGTGATTTCCGACGCCGCCACACGCAACCGATGAGCCAGCTTGAAGTGACGCAGGGCTTCCATTTGTTGTTCGAGGTCATCTTCAGGGATGCGCGTCAGCCGCTCGCGCAACTCCGCTGCCAGCTCCGGCGCCAACGGCGGGCTGAACAAGCGGCCTTCGTTGAGCAGTTCATCGAGCAGCAACGGGAAACGCGCAATCTGTTCGGCGATCCACGGGCTGGCCGCACACAACGTCAGCAAGCGGCGCAAGGCACTGGGGTTTTCCGTGAGCAGCACCAGATAGGCCGAGCGTCGAGCGACGGCTTCGACCAACGGCAGCACCCGCTCCAACACCAGATCGGGACTGTCATGCTCCACCGCCTGAGCCAGCAACCGTGGAATAAACGCATCCAGACGCTCGCGACCCAAGCGTTGCATGGAGCGCAATTGCGGGCTACCGCGCAGGGCTGACAACTGCTTCAGCGCCTTGGTGGCATCGACGAAACCACCTTCCTGCAACTGTCGGCACGCGGCCTCTTCATCCTGGGATTCTTCCCACAGCGCAAACCATTCGCCACCAACCACCATTTCGCCTTCATCGCCCTGCTCTTCATCAGGATCGGCAATGACTTGGCGAAAATGCCAATCCACCCGGCCACGCCAGCGCATCAACTGCTTGTGGAAACTTCCCCAGTCCGCAAAGCCCAGCATAAAAGCGATGCGCGCCTGATCCTGCGCGCCGTCAGGTAGCATCTGGGTCTGGCGGTCGGCGATGGCCTGGATCGCATGTTCGGTATAACGCAGGAATTCATACCCTTCACGCAGTTCGTCAATCACCGCGTGTGGCAGGTAACCCTGGCCCTCCAGGGTGTGCAGCACTTTCAGCAAGGGGCGCTGTTGCAGGCTCAGGTCGCGCCCCCCGTGAATCAGCTGGAACGCCTGGGCGATGAACTCGACTTCGCGAATCCCGCCAGAACCCAACTTTATATTCTCGGCCATGCCCTTGCGCCGGACTTCCTGCTGAATCAGCTGCTTCATGGTGCGCAGCGCTTCAATCGCCGAGAAGTCCAGGTAACGCCGATAGACGAACGGACGCAGCATGTCGAGCAACTGCGCGCCCGCCACTTGATCGCCGCCGACCACCCGCGCCTTGATCATCGCGTAGCGTTCCCAGTCGCGGCCCTGATCCTGGTAATACTGCTCCAGCGCGTTAAAACTGAGCACCAGCGCGCCGGACGACCCGTAAGGCCGCAAGCGCATGTCGACGCGGAACACGAAGCCGTCGACGGTGATCGGGTCCAGCGCCTTGATCAGCCGCTGCCCCAGACGAATGAAGAACTCCTGGTTATCCAGCGGACGCTTGACCCCTTGGGTTTCACCACCTTCGGGGTAGCCGAAGATCAGGTCGATGTCCGACGACAGATTGAGTTCGACCGCCCCCAGCTTGCCCATGCCGAGGATGACCATCTGCTGCGGCTCACCGCTGCGCCGCCCGGTGGGCGTGCCGAATTGCTGGCAATGGCGTTGATACAACCATTGATAGGCCAGATCGATGCAGGCATCGGCCATGTCCGACAGGTCTTGGCAGGTTTCTACCAGATCGGCCTGACGGGTCAGGTCACGCCAGACGATGCGCACTTGATGCCGGGTTCGTTGCCGACGCAAATGGCGGCCCAATCCATCCTCAGTGTCGGCGGTCTGCACCGCGGCAGCGACCTGCTCGCGCAACTCGCCCACGGCATAACTGCGCTCCAGTTGGCCAGAGGCGGCCAGGTCGAGCAACATCTGCGGATCGCGTGACACTTGATCGACGAAAAAATCGCTGGCCGCACATACGCGGTCGAACGCAGCGCGGCGCGCGGCGGGCCAGGCGTCCAGCGTCGCGAGAGCATCGTCGGATAACGCGGCAACGGCGGTGCGAAACGACTGTTGCGCACGGGTGACAAATGGCAGCAGGATGGCCGGCAGATCGGCCAGCAAAGGGAGGCTCATGGTCTATCCTTGGTCGGCGTGCGAAGGGTTGGCTGCCGTGACAGCAAGAAACACGCTACGGAATGGATCGTCGAACAAAAGTTATAAATAGCTGAAAAAACATATTTATTGGCAGCCAGCATCAAGTTTTCACCCGCTTTAATTCGCTTCACACTCACATTAACGATTTATCTCACAACACAACAGGAGCCCATCAGTCGCTCTTCTGTAGTTTTACTACTGAGGCGACTACTCGAAAGGCTGAAATAGCCAACGATTTGTAGTAAAACTACACGACGCCGGTACAACCTCCGGTAATCCAAGAATTTATGTCGTCTGCCCACAAGGCCAGTCGCAAACTCAGGCAACCGATTCTGGAAGCCTTTCCGCCCTGGAGCAAGCCATGCAAGACCTCGATCCCGTCGAAACCCAGGAATGGCTGGACGCCCTGGAATCGGTTCTCGACAAAGAAGGCGAAGACCGTGCTCACTATTTGATGACCCGTATGGGCGAGCTGGCCACCAGAAGTGGCTCACAGCTGCCTTACGCCATCACCACGCCCTACCGCAACACGATTCCAGTCACCCACGAAGCACGCATGCCTGGCGACCTGTTCATGGAACGCCGCATTCGCTCGCTGGTACGCTGGAACGCGTTGGCCATGGTTGTCAAAACCAACCTGAACGATCCCGACCTGGGCGGTCACATCTCCAGCTTCGCCTCCAGTGCGACGCTGTATGACATCGGCTTCAACTACTTCTTCCAGGCACCGACCGACGAACATGGCGGCGACCTGATCTACTTCCAGGGTCACGCTTCGCCGGGCGTCTACGCTCGCGCGTTCATGGAAGGCCGGATCACTGAAGACCAGATGAACAACTTCCGTCAGGAAGTCGATGGCAAGGGTCTGTCGTCTTATCCACACCCGTGGCTGATGAAAGATTTCTGGCAGTTCCCGACTGTGTCCATGGGCCTTGGCCCGATCCAGGCGATCTACCAGGCACGCTTCATGAAGTACCTGGAACACCGTGGTTACATCCCTGAAGGCAAGCAGAAAGTCTGGTGCTTCCTTGGCGATGGCGAGACCGACGAGCCGGAATCCCTGGGCGCAATCGCCCTGGCCGGTCGTGAAAAACTCGACAACCTGATCTTCGTCGTCAACTGCAACCTGCAACGTCTCGACGGTCCGGTGCGCGGCAACGGCAAGATCATCCAGGAACTCGAAGGTGTGTTCCGTGGCGCTCAATGGAACGTGACCAAAGTGGTCTGGGGCCGTTTCTGGGACCCACTGCTGGCCAAAGACACCGACGGCATTCTGCAACGCCGGATGGACGAAGTGATCGACGGCGAGTACCAGAACTACAAAGCCAAAGACGGCGCGTTCGTACGGGAACACTTCTTCAACTCGCCTGAACTCAAGGCGATGGTCGAAGACCTGTCGGACGACGAAATCTGGAAACTCAACCGTGGCGGCCACGACCCGTACAAGATGTATGCGGCCTACCACCAGGCAGTCAACCACAAGGGTCAACCGACCGTGGTGCTGGCCAAGACCATCAAGGGTTATGGCACCGGCGCCGGTGAAGCGAAGAACACCGCGCACAACACCAAGAAAGTCGATGTCGACAGCCTGAAAAGCTTCCGTGACCGCTTCGACATCCCGGTCAAGGACTCCGAGCTGGACAACCTGCCGTTCTTCAAACCCGAAGAAGGCAGCGCCGAAGCCCGTTACCTGAGCGAGCGCCGTGCAGCACTGGGCGGTTTCGTGCCACAGCGTCGCGCCAAGAGCTTCAACCTGCCGACGCCACCACTGGACACCCTCAAGGCCATCCTCGACGGTTCCGGCGATCGCGAAATCTCCACCACCATGGCCTTCGTGCGGATTCTGTCGCAACTGGTCAAGGACAAGGAAATCGGCCAGCGTATCGTTCCGATCATCCCGGACGAGGCCCGTACCTTCGGTATGGAAGGTATGTTCCGCCAGTTGGGCATCTACTCGTCCGTCGGCCAGCTCTACGAGCCAGTCGATAAAGAACAAGTGATGTTCTACCGCGAGGACAAGAAAGGTCAGATCCTCGAAGAAGGCATCAACGAAGCGGGCGCCATGTCCTCCTTCATCGCTGCCGGTACGTCGTACAGCAGCCACAACCAACCGATGATTCCGTTCTACATCTTCTATTCGATGTTCGGTTTCCAACGTATCGGTGACCTGGCCTGGGCCGCTGGCGACAGCCGCACCCGTGGCTTCCTGGTCGGCGGCACGGCCGGTCGTACCACGCTCAACGGCGAAGGTCTGCAGCACGAAGACGGTCACAGCCACATCCTGGCCTCGACCATCCCGAACTGCCGCACGTTCGACCCGACTTATGGCTATGAACTCGCGGTCATCATCCGCGAAGGCATGCGCCTGATGTTCGAAGAGCAGCAGGACGTTTTCTACTACCTCACCGTGATGAACGAATCCTACGTCCAGCCCGCCATGCCGGCCGGTGTAGAGGAAGGCATCATCAAGGGCATGTACCTGCTCGAAGACGACACCAAGGAAGCGGCGCACCACGTTCAGCTTCTGGGTTCGGGCACCATCCTGCGTGAAGTGCGTGAAGCCGCGAAAATCCTGCGTGAGCAGTTCAACGTCGGCGCCGACGTCTGGAGCGTTACCAGCTTCAACGAACTGCGTCGCGATGGCCTGGCCGTAGAACGCAGCAACCGTATGCACCCAGGTCAGAAACCTGCCCTGAGCTACGTGGAAGAGTGTCTCAACGGCCGTAAAGGTCCGGTGATCGCGTCGACCGACTACATGAAACTGTTCGCTGACCAGATTCGTCAGTGGGTACCAAGCAAGGAATACAAAGTCCTGGGCACTGACGGTTTCGGCCGCAGCGACAGCCGCAAGAAGCTGCGTCACTTCTTTGAAGTCGACCGTCACTTCGTGGTGCTGGCAGCTCTGGAAGCCTTGGCTGATCGCGGCGATATCGAACCTAAAGTGGTGGCTGAAGCCATTGCCCGATTCGGCATCGACCCTGAAAAACGCAACCCACTGGACTGTTAAGAGTCTGTTTCCAGATCGCACAGGGCGCTGACAAGGTGCGCGAAACAGCCGAGGATGCGGAATTTACATCGGTAAATGAGCATCCGACGCTGTTTTCGTCGCAGCTGAATCCAGCGCAGTCGAGAGTGAACAGGTTCTCCGAAGGAGAGACATTGTGAGTGAACTAATTCGCGTACCCGACATCGGCAACGGTGAAGGTGAAGTCATTGAGTTGATGGTCAAGGTCGGCGATCGCATCGAAGCCGACCAGAGCATTCTGACTCTGGAATCGGACAAGGCGAGCATGGAAATCCCTGCTCCCAAGGCCGGCGTCATCAAAAGCATGAAAGTGAAACTGGGCGACCGCCTGAAAGAAGGCGACGAGCTGTTCGAGCTGGAAGTCGAAGGCGAAGCTGCTGCGCCGGCGCCTGTTGCTACTGCACCTGCCGCTGCCGCGCCAGAAAAAGCAGCGCCTGCGGCCGCCGCGCCTGCACCGGCTGCTGCACCGGCTGCTGCACCGGCTGCTGCACCGGCTGCTGCACCAGCCGCTGCGGCCACCGTTCAGGACATCCATGTCCCGGACATCGGTTCGTCGGGCAAAGCCAAGATCATCGAAGTGATGGTCAAGGCCGGCGACACCATCGTGGCTGATCAATCGCTGATCACCCTCGAGTCCGACAAAGCCAGCATGGAAATCCCTTCGCCCGCCGCAGGCGTGGTCGAAAGCATCCTCGTCAAGCTTGACCAGGAAGTCGGTACCGGCGACCTGATCCTGAAATTGAAAGTGACGGGCGCAGCACCGGCAGCAGCCCCTGCTCCCGCGGCCGCACCGGCTGCTCCGGCCAAGGCTGAAGCGGCTGCACCTGCCGCAGCACCTGCACCGAAAGCCGAAGCGGCCCCTGCCGCTCCGGCTCAAGCGCCAGCACAGAACGGCGCCAAGGTTCACGCCGGTCCGGCTGTTCGCCAATTGGCCCGTGAATTCGGCGTCGAGCTGAACGCGGTCAGCGCAAGCGGTCCGCATGGTCGTGTGCTCAAGGAAGACGTGCAGGTTTACGTCCAGGCCATGATGCAGAAGGCCAAGGCAGCACCAGCAGCCGGCGCTACCAGTGGCGCAGGCATTCCGCCGATCCCGGAAGTCGATTTCAGCCGTTTTGGCGAAATCGAAGAAGTGCCGATGACCCGCCTGATGCAATTGGGCGCCACCGGTCTTCATCGCAGCTGGCTGAACATTCCGCACGTAACTCAGTTCGATCAGGCTGACATTACCGAGCTGGAAGCTTTCCGCGTCGCCCAGAAAGCCGTGGCCGAGAAGGCTGGCGTCAAGCTGACCATCCTGCCGCTGCTGCTCAAGACCTGCGCCTATCTGCTCAAGGAACTGCCGGACTTCAACAGCTCCCTGGCACCAAGCGGCAAAGCGATCATCCGCAAGAAGTACGTGAACATTGGCTTTGCCGTGGACACCCCGGAAGGTCTGCTGGTCCCGGTGATCAAGAACGTCGATCAGAAGAGCTTGCTGCAACTGGCGGCCGAAGCGGCCGAACTGGCAGAAAAAGCGCGCGCCAAGAAGCTTACCGCCAACGACATGCAAGGCGCCTGCTTCACCATTTCCAGCCTCGGCCACATTGGCGGCACCGGCTTCACGCCGATCGTCAACGCGCCGGAAGTGGCGATCCTTGGCGTGTCCAAGGCAACCATCCAGCCAGTCTGGGACGGCAAAGCCTTCCAGCCGAAACTGATGCTGCCACTGTCACTGTCCTACGATCACCGCGTGATCAACGGCGCCGCGGCTGCGCGCTTCACCAAGCGTCTGAGCGAATTGTTGGCGGATATCCGCACGATGCTTCTGTAAAAAGCCTGCAGGCCCATTTCGGTGGGCCTGCTGCGCTGACTGTTTTCCGAGCTGCCACGCTCGTACCTCAACCCCGCCAATTTGGCGGGGCTTTTTTTGCCTGCAAAAAAAGAAGTCCGGATGCAGTTCTTCCGTAGAAATGGCGCTGCACTGGAAAAACAACAGATGGCTATTACCTTGAAACAACGGACCGCGTTGGCCGCTTTTGATCATTCCGACGCACAAGTCGATAGATTTATAGCACTAAGCCACCGTGCTCACTTGTCAGCCCGAGCTGCATGATGCAACCTTGCCGCTCGCGACATAAAAGAGGGTCTTAGCCCTTGCGCGGTCAGCATTCTGAAAGCGAGTTTCTTAATGAAAAGCCAACCCGATGCCGCTGGTCGAACCGCGGCCGAGGTAGTGACGCAATTACCGGTGCCCTCGCGGCTCGGCATGTTGCGTTTCGAACGGCTGAATGAAGCTAACTGGGCGCTGCTGTACCTCGATCCCAATTGCGAGAAACAGTTTGGCCTGCCAGCCGTAGACCTTTGCGCGCTGGTCGGCTCGCCTTATGCCAGCCTGATGGAGCCCGAAGCGCGCTATCAGATGCATGACGCCATCCAGCTGCAATTGGCCCACAGCCCCTTCTATCTGATCCGCTACACGCTGCACACGGCAAAAGGCCCCATCGGCCTGCTGGAGCTGGGGGAAGGCTACAGGCAACACAACCGCGACTTGCTACGCGGTTATTTAATGGTGGTCGAAGGCGTGTTCGGCAAAAACGAACACGCTTCAGGCCCGAGCCTGGAAACCCAGAACAACCGCCTGCAGATCGCCCTGGAGTTGAACCAGCGCGCCCAGCATGAACAATTGCTGCACCTGGAGCGGGCTCGCGCCCAGCAAAGCCTGATCCTGCGCCTGGCCCGTCATCGCTACAGCAGCCAAAACTCTGTGCAAGAGGCCGCCCAGCTGATCACCCAGAGCGCTTGCGAAATCTACGACATCGGCAGTGCCAGTATCTGGAACCTCAACGGTAATCATCTGCAATCGATTGCCGCGTTCCGCCGTGATACGGGCGAATACCTGCTGCCCAAAGCCATCGATCTCAGCACCTATCCTAATTACCTCGAGGCGCTGCACACCAGTCGCGCCATCGATGCCAATGACGTCATGCATGACCCGCGTACCCGCGAGATGGCCGACAACCTGAGGCCCCGGGACATCAATGCAATACTCGATGCCAGTATCCGCATCGATGGGCATGTGGTCGGCGTGCTGTGCCTGGAACAGACCGGCACCTCGCGCGCCTGGCAGTCCGATGAAATCGCCTTTGCCGGTGAGTTGGCCGATCAATTTGCCCAGGTCATCAACAATCACAACCGGCGCACCGCCACCAGCGCCCTGCACCTGTTCCAGCGTGCCGTGGAACAGAGCGCCAACGCTTTTCTGCTGGTCAATTGCGACGGCGTGGTGGAGTACGTCAACCCGAGCTTCACCGCGATCACCCAATACACCACCGAAGAGGTCCACGGTCACCGGCTGTCAGAACTGCCGGCACTGGAGAACCTCAACGAACTGCTGCTTGATGCCAACTCCAGCCTCGCCAAAAGCAACAGCTGGCAAGGTGAGTTCAAGAGCCGACGCAAAAACCTGGAACCCTACTGGGGCCAGCTGTCGATATCCAAGGTGTATGGCGACAACCGCGAACTGACCCATTACATCGGCATCTACGAAGACATCACCCAGACCAAGCTGGCGCAGCAGCGCATCGAGCGCCTGGCCTACACCGACAACCTCACCAGCCTGGGCAACCGTCCGGCGTTCATTCGCAACCTTGACGAACGCTTCGCCCGTGACAGCGACACGCCGATCACCCTGCTGCTGGTCGACATCGACAACTTCAAGCGCATTAACGACAGCCTCGGCCACCAAACCGGCGACAAGCTGCTGATCAGCCTTGCCCGGCGCCTGCGCAACAGCCTGAGCCCCAGCGGCAGCCTGGCGCGTTTCGCCAGTAACGAGTTTGCGGTGTTGCTGGACGACACCGACCTCGAAGCCGGCCAGCAGATCGCGATCCAGGTGCTCAAGACCCTCGACAAACCGATGTTCGTCGACAACCAGCTCATCAGCGTCACCGGCTCCGTGGGCCTGGCCTGCGCGCCGGTACACGGCCGCGATCCGCAAACCCTGATGAAGAACGCCGGGCTGGCCCTGCACAAGGCCAAGGCCAACGGCAAACATCAGGTTCAGGTGTTCACCGAAGCGCTCAACGCCGAGGCCAGCTACAAGCTGTTCGTCGAGAACAACCTGCGGCGCGCCCTGACCCAGAACGAGCTGGAGGTGTTCTACCAACCCAAGCTCTGCCTGCGCAGCGGACGGTTGCTGGGGATGGAAGCGCTGCTGCGCTGGAATCACCCGGAAAAAGGCATGATCCGCCCGGACCAGTTCATCAGCGTCGCCGAAGAAACTGGCCTGATCATCCCCATTGGCAAATGGGTCGCGCGTCAGGCGTGTCGCATGAGCAAACAGCTGACCGCCGCCGGGCTGGGCCGCTTGCAGGTCGCGATCAACCTCTCGCCGAAGCAGTTTTCCGACCCCGACCTGGTGTCTTCGATTGCCAACATCCTCAAGGAAGAACGCCTGGCCGCGCCGATGCTGGAACTTGAACTCACCGAAGGCCTGCTGCTGGAAGCCACCGATGACACCCGGCAGCAACTCGATCTGCTGAAAAAGCTCGGGCTGACCCTGGCCATGGATGACTTCGGCACCGGTTATTCGTCGCTCAGTTACCTGAAGAAATTCCCGATCGATGTGATCAAAATCGACCGCAGCTTCATTCGCGACATCCCGGATAACCAGGACGATATGGAAATCACCTCAGCAGTGATCGCCATGGCCCACAACCTCAAGCTCAAGGTCGTGGCTGAAGGGGTCGAAACCTCCGAGCAACTGGCGTTCCTGCGCCGGCACCGCTGCGACGTCGGCCAGGGTTACCTGTTCGACCGACCGATTCCGGGCCTGGATCTGATCGACAAGCTCCGACGTTACCCGCGTGGCCCTCTGGCCTGACCGCTTCGCCCCCTGCCCCTTCCCTCCGGCCTGAACAGTCGGGCAAACTGACGGTCTTCGTCACTCAACATCAATTAATCAAAAGCCCTCACTGACAACACCCATTCAATTACCTCTATCTATCGAGAGGATATGAATCATGGTTTGGCGCTCGGAGATACTTGTGAACAAAAACGAACTCCCTACTGCCTCGCAAGCACTGCCAGGCCGTGAAACACCGATGACGGTTCCGGAAAAGCATTTCGTCAACGGCAACCCACTGCTCGGGCCGTTCCCGGGAAGCGTGGACTTTGCGATCTTTGGTCTGGGCTGCTTCTGGGGCGCTGAACGCCGCCTGTGGCAGCAACCGGGCGTGTACAGCTCCGCAGTCGGCTATGCCGGCGGAATGACGCCCAACCCAACGTATGAAGAAGTCTGCTCCGGCCTGACCGGCCACAGCGAAGTGGTGCTGGTGGTGTACGACACCGAACAAACCACCTACGAAGCGCTGCTGAAAGTGTTCTGGGAAGCGCACAACCCGACCCAAGGCATGCGCCAGGGCAACGACATCGGCACGCAATACCGCTCGGTGATCTACTGCACCAACGAAGCACAACTGAAAGCGGCCCAAGCCAGCAAAGACGTGTTCCAGGCCGAATTGGACAAAGCCGGCCTCGGTAAAATCACCACCGAAATCGAAGAAGCGCCGACGTTCTACTACGCCGAGGCGTACCACCAGCAATACCTGGCGAAAAATCCGCAGGGTTATTGCGGGCTGGGTGGGACCGGGGTTTGTTTGCCGGCTTGAAGTTCATCACCTGAACGGCAGCCTTCGCAGGCTTGCCTGCGAATAGGCCAAACACCACTGAGCCCTCGCCAATTGACAATTACTGCTATCGGAGTAATCCATAAAAGGCAGCTGCAATTGACGCGGGAGGTCGAAAATGACGCGCGGAACAGTCAAGTTCATCAACGTCAAAGAGGGCTACGGATTTATCACCGTAGATGACATCGGTCCTTACGCGTTCTTTCGTGACCAGACGGCACAGGGCACAGACTTCGAAACGATCACCGAAGAACAGCAGGTGGAGTTCGAGATCACCCAAGGCCCAATGGGGCCTCACCCGGAAAATATCCGGCCGCTGGGATGCTTGGCCCGAATACTTCACTAGGGGACTGATTTATTTTTCGCGCTCTTTGAAAAATCAATCTGTCCCCGGTCCTACGCAAGCGGGGACAGATTGATTTTCGGTGAAGCGCTGAAAATAAAATCGGTCCCCTTATTCAGCAATCAACCAATCCATCCGCCAATCGCCCTGGGTTTGCCCCAAGGTCTTGGCCAGCCATGGCATTAGTTCACGCAATTCCTCTTCCAGCCCCCAAGGCGGGTTGGCGATGGCCAGACCTGAGCCGTTAAGACTCTGCGGCGTGTCCAGCGGATGCACGAACAACTCCACCCGCAACAACTTCGGCGCACCGGTCTCCGCCAGGTCCTGATAGAAGCGCTTCAACAAACGCTGATCCTTGATTGGGTACCAGATTGCCGCCACGGTCTGACGCATGCGGCTGATGGCTTCTTTCAACGCCACCGCGCAGCGCTTCATCTCATCCAGCTGTTCGAACGGCGGATCAATCAGCATCAGCCCGCGTTTTTCCGCCACTGGCAACAACGCACGCGGCACATGCCAGCCTTCGCCCAAGTGCACGGCAACACGCCGGTCACCCTTCATGTTCTCTTTAAGCAGCCGCCCGTCTTCCGGGTGCTTCTCGTTGAGCAGGATACGTTCGCGCTCGCGGGTCAGGCGGCGGGCGATTTCCGGGGAGCCGGGGTAGTAGCGCAGCTCGCCGTCGGGGTTCATGTCGTGCAGCACTTGCAGGTAATCAGCCGTCAGCGCAGGCAGGTCCGGCGCATCCCACAGGCGCCGTACGCCATCGAGCCATTCGCCGGTGCGGCTGGCCTGATCGCCTTTGAGGTCATACAGACCAATCCCGGCGTGGCTGTCGATATAGGCGAACGGCTGCTCCTTGCGCGCCATGAGGGCGATCAAGCGAGTCAGAGTCAGGTGTTTGAACACGTCGGCATGGTTGCCAGCGTGGAAGGCGTGACGGTAATTCATGGCAGCTCCTGGAAGGCTGCCGAGTTTAGCAAAAGCAGGTGGGGCGTGAGGGGACTGATTTATTTTCAGCGCTTCATCAAAAATTAATCTGTCCCCGCTCCCACAGCGTTCCGGAGCGGCCTCAAGCTTGTTGCGATAGCGGGTCATGCGTGCGGCCAAGGCTTTCATCAATTGGCCCAACCCACTTGGTGTGTCCGGTGCAAGCAACAAGTGGACATGGTTAGTCATCAGGCAAAACGCATAGACCTTCACGCCACAGACATCTTTGAGCTCACGTACATCGTTCAGATACCGCGCAAAATCATCTCCATGCGCAAACACCACCTGGCGGTTGTGACCACGCTGAACGACGTGGTGCGGGTAGTTAGGTAAAACGACGCGGGCAGTCCGGGGTATTGTCAATCCTCCATCCATTGGAAAAATCAACGTAGCGGGCATCGGCCCAGGAAATGAGATAACCGGGTCATGAAATGGTTGCGACATATTTCGCCGGGACTGATTTATTTTCAACGATAAACAGTGATCCATCTGGAGAAAAAGAAGGGGGGGGGGGGCAGATTAAATAAATCCGTCCCCATTACTCGATTACTGTTTGTTCCTTATTAGGATGGAATGATTGCCCAGCCAAAGTGGAGGTTGTTGGGTGGGAATTTAGTATTTCCTGCTCCCGTCGCGCCGGTTAACGGAGATATAGTTTGTTTAAGATTGAGTCCTGCATCATTTGTAGTCCACGCTTGTGGATTTCCCTCGTTTGGTGGGATTCCAGGATTATTATTGTAAGTAGCTCTGTACGTTGCAAATTCCTCCATAGAGGGAAGGTGGCCACCATTTTGCTGTGCAAATGAGACGGCACTGTCATAGAACTGATTTCCCACGTAACCTCCAAAAATAAAAACATTGGATACAACGACTGAATAACTTTTAGTTTGGTTAGCACTGTCCTTCACTGTAACGGTGGTTGTACCGGTGTGGCGAGAAACCACCTGACCAGGCACTGTGGTGAAATCTACGATATCGATCGGTGAAGCTGAGTAGGTATAAGGCGGTACACCACCTGAAGCTACCCGGGTTCCATGAGTGTTTGCCGGTGGATTGAAAGGTGTTTGAGCGTCCCGAATTAACCGTCCATTCAAGACCATCGTTGAAGTATCGATTTCCAGCGGCGGTGTTGCCACTTGCACAGTAAACGTCCGCACCGCCGACTCCGGATTGGTGCCATAATCCCCTCGGGCTTTGATGTTGTAGGTTTTCACTGTTGTCGTGAGCGTATAAGTCCAGTTACCGCCCGTCGCCGTCACAGTTGTTAGCAGAGCAGTACCGTCGAGAATCTGCACTTGTCCACCGGCCAGTGCGGTACCGCTGATTATCACCCTGGTGTCCTTGGTAGTATTGCCATTGGGAATCTCGGCGCCCAACGAATCCCTGACGCTGGAGATAATGGGCGCGGTTGCCACGGCCACGGTAACGGCGCGAATGGTCGATACCGGATTGCTTCCATAGCGGGCCGTCGCCTGGAACTTGTGCTCGCCCACGCTCAAGCCCGTGACCTCCAGCGTCCACACGCCGCTGGCGTTGACAGTCACCTCGCCCTTCGAGCTCCCGTCCTGATAGAGCTCGACCTTCTGACCGGCCAAGGCCGTGCCACTCAGGGTCACGTCGGCGTCGAAGGTGGTGCCGTTATGCGGGATTTCCTGGTTCTGCGAATCCTTGACGCTGGTGATGGTCGGGGCGGTTGCCACGGCCACGGTAACGGCGCGAATGGCCGATCCCGGATTGCTTCCATAGCGGGCCGTCGCCTGGAAGTTGTGCTTGCCCACGCTCAACCCCGTGACCGGCAGCCTCCACGCGCCGCTGCCGTCGACAGTCACCTCGCCCTTCGAGCTCCCGTCCTGATAGAGCTCGACCTTCTGACCGGCCGCGGCCGTGCCACTCAGGGTCACGCTGGTGTCGAAGGTGCTGCCGTCATGCGGGATTTCCTGGTTCTGTGAATCCTTGACGCTGTCGATGGTTGGGGCGGTTGCCACGGCCACGGTAACGGCGCGAATGGCCGATCCCGGATTGCTGCCATAGCGGCCGTGCGCCTGGAACTTGTGCTCGCCCACGCTCAGGCCCGTGACCTGTAGCGTCCACACGCCGCTGGCGTTGACAGTCACCTCGCCCTTCGAGCTCCCGTCCTGATAGAGCTCGACCTTCTGACCGGCCAAGGCCGTGCCACTCAGGGTCACGTCGGCGTCGAAGGTGGTGCCGCCATCGGCGACCGGGCCTTTGGAGTCCGTGACGCTGGTGATGGTCGGGGCGGTTGCCACGGCCACGGTAACGGCGCGAATGTCCGATACCGGTTTGCTGCCATAGTGGGCCTGCGCCTGGAACTTGTGCTCGCCCACGCTCAAGTCCGTGACCGGCAGCGTCCACGCACCGCTGTTGTTGACGGTCGCCAGGCCCTTCGAGCCCCCGTCCAGAAAGAGCTCGACCGTCTGACCGGCCAAGGCCGAGCCACTCAAGGTCACGCTGGTGTCGAAGGTGCTGCCGTTATGCGGGATTTCCTGGTTCTGCAAATCCTTGACGCTGGTGATGGTGGGTTGCAGCAACACGCCAATAAACAACGGTTGCCTGGCCGACTCCAGCGGCACACTGCCGCGGTTCACGGTGTAATACACCTGCACGGTGGTGTTCAAATTGCCAGTGACATAGTTGTTCTTGGGCACCAGAAAGCTAATTTCAGTAGCCCCACCGTACGGTACTTCGGCGAAGTCCCTGAAATTCACTACACCGTCCCAACGCAGGTCGACCCGGTCGCCTGCCTGCATGGCGTTGTTTCTGCAGCGCACGGTGGTACCCACCGCAGGCACTTTGTCTGGCTCGAGTCGATCAGGTGGGGTACCTTCCGCATAATCGACGAGGGGGACCGGCAGAGCCTGTTTGATCTGTGAAGGTTTCATAACTCTCTCCATGAGAATGAGTGTTACCTATAAACAACCCGTTGCCCTATCAAGGTGTAAACTTCACGTTATCGATGCCCGCACCTCCGTACAGCGACATTTTTTTAATTTTCCGGCCCGGTGGTGCTGCTTGATGCACGGGTGTACAACCGGTACCGCTCGAGGGCACGGGGACTTTAATAATCAAGTCATTGTTTTCGTCATAAAACTCTATATCAATCCGAAACTCATTGGCCATCACCACACAATCAACGGACGTATAGCTGGCGATGAACTCAAGGTCCACAGTGGAATTATCATTCACGCCAAAACTCAAGAATTTGCCCGCTCTAAGCGCTGGACAGGTCGCTGCATCCGTTGCAATTCGACAGAGCCCGGGGCCCGCACGATGGACTATAGTCAGGAGCGGCCCTGGAAGACGTTGCCCTACGTTGATTGGCTGTTCAGGATAACTTTCAAAGTCTTCCAGCAGTAGCGTTGCTTGAGTAATCAACGTTAACGATAACACCGGGAATCCAACCGCATGTGTTTCATCCGAACTGCCATCCAGCGCCACCTTGAACACCACGCGCAGCTGACTATTATTTTCAAACTTCTCCAGTTCAATCCGAGGGATAGAACCGCTATAACCGTTTAGGTTCGGGATAGGAAAGCCCTGAACTAACGGTATATCGAGCGGACTGCCATTCAACCCCGTCCCACTCAACGACAACCAAACGGTCTGCGCGACGGCAATCAACGGCCACGCCGCAACGGTGACCGTGGCGTCTCCGGTGAAGGTATTCAAATCCAATACCCTGTCGTCGGGCGCTTGCAGCACTTTCGGCCTTGGCAGTGCGGACTCAGGAATGGCTTTCACCGTCAGATTGAGCGGGTCCGAGAGATAAGGGCCGCCCGCGCGCGCGACGGCGTAGTGGACCGTCAGCGATTTGCCGATATAAGCAAACACCGCCCAGGCCGGGATGGCGAAGTCGACGGTGCCGCCGATATTGCCGTTTTGTGTCGGAACGAGCGTGTCATTCCCGCCCCAGGCGATACCAATGACGTCCGTGGTTAGCATGTTGTAGACCACACGCAGTGTGACACCGGTGAACGGAACCAGCAGCGGGTCGATGTCGCCGTTCGGAAATTCCACCACGGTGGCTGCCGGCAACAGCAATCCGCCACCCACAGTGACCGCCAGCTTCAGGGAGTCGGAGTCACGCAGCACACCTTTAGCACTGACCACGGCGTAATACAGCTCGACACTGCCGCCAGCCAGTGGATCGACTTGTTGAGCTTTCGGCACGGAGAGGACCACGTCTTTGTCGACGTTGGCGTTGGTAATGGGAAGGTCGGCGTTGTAATACGTGAGGGAGCCGTCGGCCGTCACGCCACTCCAGAAGAGATAGACATGATCGTTTACGGCCATACCTGCGTAGGCCTTGATCATGACCGTGGCCCCCGAAACCGGGACTTTACCAGGGTCGAGCACGTCGCCATCGGCCTCTACAACGTTAGGGGCGGGAAGCTTCCGAACCGCACCGCTCACCGTGATGGATGTCCGTTTGGAGCGACGCACCCGGTTGACTTCGTAATACACAATGGCCCGGCCACTGGCGATGGCAACCACCGACGCATTGGGTATCGGTAAGGTGACGAAAAACCCTTCATCGGGGAGCGTCATGGTGTACGACACCGTTTCATCGACTGGCGCGCCCTCGGCGGTGATTCCGAACCAAAACAGCACGACCGCGTCACCAACACCCCATGGAACATAAGACGGAATGTCGACAAGCGCGTCATCAATGTCCAATACGTCGAGATCGAGGTCATTGTTCACCGCTTTCTGAACTCGGGGAGCAGGCATAGTATTGGGCCCGGCCTCAACGTCAGTTTTGTACGACAACGAATTGAGCGACCAATTACTGACGTTGTCGCGAATGTCATAGAACACCTGCAGGTTTAACGTATTGGAGGTCGCCAGAATAGTGGCCTCGTCCACATGAATAATGACCGGTTTGTCGACATCCCCAATATCCAAAGGAGGTTGCACAAGTCGCGTTTGCCCCCACGTGAGTGCCAGTACGTCGCCAACCTCCATGTACACCCAGTTGGGCACGATCACATCCACACCGGCGGCGGCGATCGGGTCGGTAATGACTGCAGGGATGCCCCCGGGTGGCGGAAGGTTTTCGTTGATCGTTGGCGTCGAAAGATCGGGGTCGGGGTCGCCGGGAACCTTGGTATTGACCCGCACAAAGTAAGGAAAGGACACCGAATGGTTCTGGCCAATAACGGTGTAGGACTCGTAGTGCACTTCGGTCTGGTCGGCATCGAGAATTTTTGACGAGTCGACATCGAAGACGAGAGTACCCGCATTGATGTGACCCAGGTTGATGAGGTACGAATCCACAGGGTTTGTGTCCCAATACAGGATCGCGGTGTCGTTTATTTTCATTCCGACTGAAATCGGTGCAATCACGCGTACCGGCTCTGGTGGAGTTTTGCGAAGTTCATCGACGCCAAGGCCGCCTTTGTTCGTTTGGTCTACGACGGGGATTCTTGGAGCCGGCAACGTTGGATCGGGTAATTGAAACGCTCCGGCAAGCTCTTCGGTATTCATGTACGTTCACCTGCTTCTTGCAAGTTGATGTGCGTCGTCCGTTCGATAGAAGGCGTCGCACTGGCAGGCAGATGTTTAATCTGCCCGCCAGTGAAGACTTAAGGGATGGCGCATACGTCATCGGAACCTTCGCGCTGGTCGACAATGACCAAATGAGGAAGCGATTCCCCTGGGCCCTTGGCATTGACCAGCTTGTAATACACCTTGGCAGAACCGTTACAGATCACTTGTATTTTGGGTGCAGGAATGAGGAAGTCGAAATAGGTAGCGGTGATGTCCGCATTCGAAAGTGTCTCCTTCGGTTCATGCCTCGACGCCTCTATTGGATTCCCTTGACCTTGATAGTCATCGTATCCAAGGAAATACAATTCAACGCCATCATTTGCCGCGACGTTGGGATAATCCACTAGGCAACGCACATAGACGCCGGCCCGATTTTCGGGCTTGTCTATCACATTATCGGTGTCGATTGGAACGCCGTTTCTATCAACGAAGCCAGGTTTCGCCAGTGGCACACCGTCGTTCGGCAAGCCTTGATTGGAGCGCACATCGACGAGGGTGGGCGGAGATAGGGATGAGCTGAATTGTGGAGGGGCATAGCCCGGTACCAACAGTTCACGGGTGATCGTATAGTCGACAGTGATGTTCCCCGTTCCGACATCTGTGATGTAGTGGGCCAATACAGGTAAAACCAGGTTCTTCGCGAGGTCATTAAATACAATCGTATGGGCGGGAAGTACGGGAGTGCCCCCCCAGTACACGGTCACTTCGTCGTCAACCAGGAACACGGGTTCGGGCGGCACGTCTACAGCGGTCTGATAAGGAATCGTTACGTTGGCATTTCTTCCATAGTCGATTTCTGGAATCTCATTGATAGCCCCACTATTACTGGTCACGGTCAATGGTTTGAGGTTTTCATTGACCGGGGTGGTTGGGTCGGGGTCAGGCCCGCCTGGGATGCGAAGGTCGACCACAACATTAAGCACGGGGGAAGGGCCGAACACGACATTTCTGCGTTTAACCGTATAGGACACGGGAATTATTCCGTTTCCCGCCGCAAAGACAAGCGGATACGACAACAGAATGGTCGTCACTGGATCCTGGGTGATATCCCCAGCGACCAGGGGATACGGATCGGCGGTTTGCGACCCCCAGGTGACGGTGATGATGTCACCTACCAGTGGAGTGGTGTAGGTCGGGATTTCGACCGCCACCGGATCCGGACGAGCGTCCGAATCGGTGACCACGCCATCATCGAACGCTGGAACCAGAGGCGCCAGAAGCCCGCTTGGCGCACCGGCGATCAAAACGCTTATCGGAACCTCCGGGGCAATCACCGAAACGTTCCCAGACCAATCGCTAAGCTGGTAGGCGAAACGCACAATTCCGTCGCCCTCGGCGACAATGTCTGCTCTGTTGAAAAGCAAATTTACTTCAAACCCTACTTTGTCCGGAAGAACGATCACTGCAGATCCAGGCAGGAGCGTCCCCAGCCTCCCCGGCCCGGCTATCCAGGGCGTTACTTTGTCGTAGTCAGCCATCCCGAAGTAATCAGGCAGGTTCGCCGGAAGTTGATCGTTAATCAGGTCGCTGTCCGTTAAACCATTGTCGATGACTGACTGGTCGAACTGCAATGTCGGCAGTCTATCGCCACCCGGTGCGGTACGGTCGACGATGACCGTGGTGTCCGGTGAAAAGTACGGATTGACGCCGTTATTGGTTCTGAGCTCAAAGTTAATGATGTGAGGCCCTTCAACAAGCATCGATGTGGCAGGGACCGTTAAATGAAAAACAGTCGTGTTATCAGCGGCTTCTGTGGCGGTTATGTCTCTCCTGGGACCGGAGGGTGCTCCGTCCCAGAACAATTGAATTCTGTAATTGGCCACGATGCCCGTCCACCATGGGATATCGACCTCAAGCTCATTATCTACAACACTGAGAGGTAATCTGGGGTCGTCAGCAGAGAGCCACTGGGTTGTCACTGGAGGAGGAAGGGGTGGGTTTTGCCGTGGGCTACCAGGCCGAACTTTGGCTTTTGACCGCACGTTAGGCTTGGTTGTGACTGTGGACGGTACGTTAAGGTTGGTCATGACAATAGTCTCAGTAATTTAACACGTTAAACCTGATCGGCTTTTTGCTCGGCGCACGAGGTCGCACGCTGATCAACATTCGATGGCAAGTTGATTCAAGCAACGCGTGATCCAGCGGAGAGAACGCACGTGAGGACACAGTCATGACAACTATCCCTCCTTGGATAATAAGCGGTGCGAAGTGGCGGGTACTACAAGGGTAAAGGCTAGACGAAGAATGCAAACACACGCTATATAAAATCAGAATCAACTATTTTCGATTTCGCGATAATGTGCTAATCGGCACCGCCGGGCTTATCATCATTTGGAATTAAGTAAACAGCGATTGGCTGTAACCCCACTTTATTTTTCTTGCTTTCTTGACAGCGTGCAACTGAGGGTTTTACTTAGTTACTGTAATAACATGCGTTGTCAGATTGTTTCTTTGGTCATCTAAGGAAGGTATGCGTCGAGCAGCGGGAGATTGGGTTTGGCTCTTGCCTGTCGGAAACGGACTATCCAAATAAAAGAGATACCTACTGAATATTCGGACGTTTCCTACAAATTGAGTCGCACTTATCTGAATGCGAGCAGGTGAGGAAGCCTATTCACTACGCCCCCTCCTCTGCATGCACCACACGATCAACCGTGGCTGCTCTCATTAAAAGGAAAGATGCCGTGAACATCAGCCAACACCCTCACAGACTCACCCATGTATCAACCGCCGTCGCCCTGGCGATAGCGTTCAGTTCTCCTGCCTTTGCTGGCGTGGTAGTACCTGGAAAAAATGCCACCGTCGGTGCCGGAGATCCAGTGGACACGTGGAGCCTGCAAGGCGGCTCTACGTTGACTGTCACGCCTGGCGGTAACACGCTGGCGATCAGCGCACAGAACTCGACCGTCAATATCGATGGTGGTTCGGTGGCCAGCGGTGGTTTAGGCATAAGCCTGGTGGGAAGTCATGCAACGATTGCAAACGCTACGATTACCAGTACCGGTGATTTCGGACTGGCTGTTGAGCGAACCCCGGATCTGGTGGGTGGTCGTTCAACTGCAACCGTCAGCAACAGCACCCTCTCAGGCGTGGGCAGCGGCGTCATCGCCACCTTTGGCAGCGATGTGACCCTGTCTGGATCCACCGTAACGGGATCGGGCGATGGGAGTAAGGGGCTTGGAGGCGGCGCCGGGCTGACGCTGGCTGGAGCGACCGGGACTGTGCAGGGCGGCAGTACGATCACAGGCAGTGCTCATGGTGTTTTTCTAGGCTCTGATACCTTAGGAGGAGCCGCTGGCGCGAATGTTTCGCTGACCGTTGATGGTTCGACCATCACGGGTACGGACTCAAGTGCCATTTATGTGGGCCCATTCAACCCGGCACTGCCATCAAACGCGACCATCGTGATTGCTAACGGCTCAACGCTGAATGGCGGCAATGGTGTTGCCATCGAAGTGGACAACAACTCCACTGCGGATATAACGGTCGACAACAGTGCGATTCGCGGCGATATCCTCGTCAATCAGGGATCGACAGGGGATGTCACACTCAATAACAACGCCAGCCTGACCGGCAACATGAGCAATGTCGAAAACCTGAGCGTGAATAATTCCACGTGGACTACCCTCGACGGCAATGGCGTCACCAACCTCAGCATGAATGCCGGTACGGTCAAGCTGGGCGAAGGAAGCGGCACGTTCGAGACCCTGACGGTTGCCACCCTCTCGGGCAACGGCCGGTTCGTGATGGACACCGATCTGGCGGCCCATCAGAGCGATCTGGTGAATGTGACCGGCCACGCGACCGGTAGCTACGATCTACAGATCGCGAACACCGGGGCGGAGCCACTCAAGGGCGATCAGCCTCAGCAAGTGGTACACACTGGCGCGGGCAGCGACGCGGCCTTCGGCGTGGTCGGCGGCCAGGTGGATCTGGGGACATTCGCCTACGGTCTGGAGCAACGGGGCACCGACTGGTTCCTGGTACAGAAACTCGATGACAACGGCGACCCGATCATTACCCCGGGCACCGAGTCCGCCATCGACCTGTTCAGTGCTGCACCGACCGTCTGGTATGGCGAGTTGTCCACTCTGCGCAGTCGCATGGGCGAGTTGCGCTATGGCAAAACCGAAGGCGGTGGCTGGATGCGCGCCTACGGCAATAAATACAACACGTCTGCAGGAGGCGGTTCCTCTTTCTCGCAAAACCAGCAGGGTATTTCGTTCGGTGCCGACGGCGCGGTACCCAACGCCAGCGGGCAATGGCTGCTGGGTGTGCTGGGCGGTTACAGCAAATCCGATCTGGACATCGCGGCAGGCACTTCCGGCACCGTCAAGAGTACCTACCTTGGTGCTTACAGCACCTGGCTGTCGGACGACGGTTATTACATCGACGCGATCATCAAGGCCAACTACTTCAAGAACCAATCCGACGTGCGCATGAGCGACGGCACCAAGTCTGGCGGTGACTACAGCAACCACGGTATTGGTGGTTCGATTGAAGCGGGTAAACACATCAAGCTGGCTGACAA
Organism: Pseudomonas sp. ASL3; assembly: GCF_056680425.1. NCBI lineage: Bacteria > Pseudomonadati > Pseudomonadota > Gammaproteobacteria > Pseudomonadales > Pseudomonadaceae > Pseudomonas > Pseudomonas sp. ASL3. The sequence continues at coordinate 5,055,785 of NZ_CM155281.1, forward strand.
CTGGTTCGTCGAACCTTTCACGCAGTTCTCGGCCCTGTGGGTCAATGGCGACAGCTACTCGCTGAGCAACGGCATGGACGCCAGCAGCAACAAGGCCAACTCGTACCTGGGTAAAGTGGGGACAAGCGTGGGGCGTAATTTCGCACTGGAAAAAGGCGGCTACGTTCAGCCATACGTGAAAGTGGCCCTGGCGCACGAGTTTGCCAATAGCAACAAGGTTCAGGTCAACGACACCACGTTCCGAAATGATTTGTCCGGTAGCCGCGGTGAAATCGGCGCGGGTATTGCCGCGCAGCTGACCGACAAATGGCAAGTGCACGGCGATGTGGACTACAGCAACGGCGAAAAGATCGAGCAACCCTGGGGCGTTAACCTGGGGCTGCGTTACAGCTGGTAATGCCGCTGTTTGATTGAAGTGTGAATGTGGGGGCCTTGATGGCCCCCTTTTTTATGCCCGTTTCAAAGGCAAAAAAAAGCCCCGGTTAAGCCGTTACAAAACCGAGGCTGAGGTACTGCTCCAAGAACTACGCGATACAGAGGGTGACCAAACCATTTACCGCGCATTGTCGAGTGAGCCCAGTGTGCCTGCTGCCCCGGTTGGCGAGTTAGCCGAAAACGACCTGTTCGTAGGTATACCGGACATTGCCGACTGAGGGCCTTGCCGACATCCGTGAGCGCCACCAGAATCGAGCCACACCCCACAAAAGGAGCGGACGTGATGATGCATGCGGATTTGATTGACCAGGAGGACCTGCTCGGCCAACTCAGGGCCCTGGGTTTCGAAATGCCTTCCGGCGCCACCGCCGAACAGGCCTGCGCGCAAGCGGTATGCGGCTTGACAGAAGCCCGCGCCACAGCCTTGCGGCGCATGGTCGAACAACTGCTGACCGGCAGCGCAACCATCCTGCCGTCGGTGCGCCAGGCGATCGATCAACAGCTGTTGCCGGCGTTGGCGGCTTATAAGCAAAGTCGTGTGCAGGGCTGATATTGCCTTCGCGAATGAATTCGCTCCCACAGGGGATCTTCAGCAGATTAAAGATTTGAGGAACACACGGGCTCACCGTGGGAGCGAATTCATTGGCGAAAGGGCCCGCAAGGCCATACATATTTCGGAAAGATTTTGCCGAGCTCCAGGACTTTTACAGCGGTAGATTCGAGCGCTGATTATCCGCAATGGAGGGTAATGAATGCCCGACCACGCACGCTCCTGTCGACTTCGCTCAGGTCGTTTTTCCGAAGCTGGACGGATTTATCTGGTGACGTCCATCGTTCATGACCGCCGCCCGATCTTTGCTGATTGGCGCCTGGGGCGGCTGGTGGTCAATGAATTCAGACGTGCCGAACAGCAAGGCTTGGTCCTGTCTCTGGCCTGGGTAGTGATGCCGGATCACTTCCACTGGCTGATTGAGCTCAAGCACGGCTCGTTGGCTAACCTCATGAAGCAGGTTAAAGCCAGCAGCTCCGTAATGATCAATCGAGGACGCTTGTGGCAGCAGGGTTTTCACGACAAAGCAGTTCGGCGGGAAGAGGATCTGCGTGGCCTGGCTCGTTACATCGTCGCCAATCCCCTGCGCGCAGGACTGGTAAAGCGCGTCGGTGATTACCCGCTCTGGGATGCCATATGGATTTGATATCTGACGCAGATTCCCCGAGGGAGCGAATTCATTCGCGAAAGGGCCAGCACATCAAACACAGCTGCGTCTGACACAACGGCTTCGCGAATGAATTCGCTCCCACAGGGGATCGGCGTCTCCCCATTTACTTGTTACAACCGCACACTCGCGAACGTCGATTCATTGCGCGCCTGGCTCAAGGCGGACAACGGGCCTGACAACGGCGCCAGTACCAGCGCTTGCGGGATGGGCATCATTGCCACTTGCTGGGCGGTGTTGGAGCCTACGCGTTCGTCACGCGGCGGAATGCCGAAGTATTCGCGGTAGCACTTGGAGAAGTGCGGCGTGGACACGAAGCCACAGACCGACGCCACTTCGATGATCGACATCGGCGTCTGTTTAAGCAGCTGCCGGGCGCGGATCAAACGCAGTTTGAGGTAGTAGCGCGATGGCGAGCAGTGCAGGTATTTCTGGAACAGCCGCTCCAGCTGACGCCGGGAAACCGTGACGTATACCGCCAGTTCGTCCAGGTCGATCGGTTCTTCGAGGTTGGCCTCCATCAGCGCGACGATTTCCTGCAATTTCGGCTGGTTGGTGCCGAGCATGTGCTTGAGCGGCACGCGCTGGTGATCCTGCTCGTTGCGAATACGCTCGTAGACGAACATCTCGGAAATCGCTGCCGACAGTTCACGACCGTGATCGCGGCTGATCAGGTGCAGCATCATGTCCAGCGGCGCGGTGCCGCCAGAACTGGTGAAACGGTTGCGGTCGAGGGTGAACAAACGGGTGCTCATGGCGACGCGCGGGAAAGCTTCCTGCATCGAGGCCAGACATTCCCAGTGCACGCTGCAATCGAAGCCATCGAGCAGGCCGGCGCACGCCAGGGCCCAACTGCCGGTGCAGACCGCACCAAGGCGACGCGATTGGCGCGCCTGGCTTTGCAACCAGCTGACGTGTTCGCGGGTCACGGTGCGCTGAATGCCCACGCCGCCGCAAACAATCACGGTGTCCAGAACAGGTGCTTTGTGCATGGAGGCGTCAGGGGTGATCTGCAGACCATCGCTGGCCCAGACTTGCCCACCGTCAACGGTCAGGGTGGTCCAGCGATACAGCTCGCGGCCAGACAGTTGATTGGCCATGCGCAGTGGCTCAACCGCCGAGGCGAGGGAGATCAGTGTGAAATTGTCCAGCAGCAGAAAGCCGATGGATTGCGGCGCGCGGTTCTGGGGTTGGGCCCCGGAGTTGAACGAAGTCATCACGGTATCTCCTCACACAAAGCGGTTGATGGCCTCAGGCGAGGCTCTTGTTATTGCCCCCATGCAGTGGGGGGCTTTGTAATGACAACGCAATTGCCATGCCTAAAGTTGAATGGCCATTCAATAAAACCTGAAAACGACGTCGCGATGCGTCTATATCAGGACGTACGACAACCGGGGTTATAAGGAGGGAGACGCCTTGTATGGCGGGCTGCTCAGAGAGGTTGAGCACTTCGGTAGCACTTGTGTGAAGGCCACGTCGAGCTAGACGAAAGGAGTGTCACCCCCGTGCACGAACCGACCAACGGTCAGTGCATGAGGGGCTGCGCGCTAAAAGGTGGCGGGATTTGTGGGTGGTGTTCAATAAATGGGCAACGGGTATATCCGGTGCGGCCTCTTCGCGAATGAATTCGCTCCCACAGGGGATTGCGATCCTACCGTGGGAGCGAATTCATTCGCGAAGGCGTCATCCCTGACGCCGGGGTCTCAACACTCAATCGCGCTGACCGCCAACCCACCCCGCGATGTCTCTTTGTATTTGTCGTGCATATCGGCGCCGGTATCGCGCATGGTGCGGATCACCCGGTCCAGGGAGATGAAGTGCTGACCGTCGCCACGCAAGGCCATTTGCGCGGCATTGATCGCTTTCACCGCCGCGATGGCGTTGCGCTCGATGCACGGCACCTGCACCAGACCGCCAACCGGATCGCAGGTCAGCCCCAGGTTATGTTCCAGGCCTATTTCCGCCGCGTTGCACAATTGCTCCGGGGTGGCGCCGAGAATATCCGCCAACCCCGCCGCGGCCATGGCGCAGGCCGAACCCACCTCTCCCTGACAACCGACCTCGGCGCCAGAGATCGACGCATTTTTCTTGCAGAGGATGCCCACCGCAGCCGCCGCCAGGAAGTAGTCGACCACATTGGCCTCACTGACTTCCTCGCTGAACTTGACGAAGTAATGCAGCACTGCCGGGATGATCCCTGCCGCACCGTTGGTCGGTGCCGTGACCATGCGTCCACCGGCCGCGTTCTCTTCGTTCACCGCCAGGGCGAACAGGTTGACCCACTCCATGGCGCTGAGGGTCGAGCCGATCACGTTGGGTTTGCCCAGTTCCTGCAAGCTGCGGTGCAAGCGCGCGGCGCGACGGCGCACATTCAAACCACCGGGCAGGATGCCTTCGTGCTTGAGGCCTTGATCGACGCAGTCCTGCATGGCGCGCCACAGACGCATCAGGCCGCTGCGGATGTCTTCTTCGCTGCGCCAGACCTTTTCGTTGGCCATCATCAGTTGCGACACACGCAAGCCATGGGTCTCGCACAGGCTGAGCAATTCCGCAGCGCTGGAGAAATCGTAAGGCAACACCGTGCGATCCATGTCCAGCACGCCACTCGCGGCCTGGGCTTCATCAACCACGAAACCGCCACCCACCGAGTAGTACGTGTCGCGATGCAGCTCGCCGCCCTCGCCTTCGGCGATCAGGGTCATTGCGTTGGGGTGGAACGGCAGGTTCTCGTCAATGAGCAGCATGTCGCGCTGCCACTGAAAGGGGATCGACAGGTTGCCGTTGAGCAGCAGCGTGTCGGTTTCTTTCAGGGTGGAGATGTGCAAACCGATGGTCGAAGGGTCGATCTGATCCGGCCATTCGCCCATCAGGCCCATGATCACCGCGTTGTCGCTGCCGTGGCCGATGCCGGTGGCCGACAGCGAACCGTACAAGCGCACTTCGACGCGTCGCACTTGATTCAACTGGCCGCGTTCGCGCAGGCCCTGGGTGAAAAGCGCCGCAGCGCGCATAGGCCCCACGGTGTGGGAGCTGGAGGGGCCGATACCGATCTTGAACAGGTCGAACACGCTGATAGCCATTACCGCAAACCCTCTGTAGTCGAGACTCCGAGCGCAAATAGCGCCTGGCGACGGAGCTGCTACGCTGAAGCCGCTATCCGCCGAGATGGGCGCATCATCGGGCTTTTATCGCGGCGTACGGCGTCTGACACCGACTCACTCATACCCACCAACGTCGCCGCTGATGGGGAGCGTCCATGCATGACGATTTACGACTGCCTTGACCACTCGAATGCCGCACTGACACCTGAAAAGTGCCTTTGCGCCGGCTAAAAAATCTGTAAACGACGTTGCCGACACTGGATGCGACCCTGTGTGTACTGGATACGACGCCCCCTGTAGGCGTTTGTTTTTCCCTGTTACATGATCAGTCTCGACTCGATTGCCAGGCGCAGTGGTAAAGCTGTTGCGTAGATCGCCTCGCCATTCAGCTGCAACACATAAACCGCGTCAGTCATTACAGGCTGATGACGAGAGAAAACACCCAGGAGTCCACCGATGAAAGGTTCCCAAACGTTGCTGTTGGCCGCTGCACTGAGTCTGCCACTGCTGGCGCAAGCTGCAGAGCCGGCACAGTGCGCAACCGTTAACTTCTCCGATGTCGGCTGGACCGACATCACAGTCACCACCGCGACTACCAGCGTCATCCTTGACGCCCTCGGCTACAAAACCAAGACCACCATGATCTCCGTGCCTGTGACCTACAAGTCTCTGGCCGACGGCAAGAACATGGACGTGTTCCTCGGCAACTGGATGCCGACCATGGAAAACGACATCAAGGCCTATCGTGACGCGGGCAGTGTCGAAACCGTTCGTGCCAACCTGGAAAACGCCAAGTACACCCTGGCCGTTCCTGAAGAGCTGTACAACAAGGGCCTGCATGATTTCGCCGATATCGCCAAGTTCAAGAAAGAACTCGACGGCAAGATCTACGGTATCGAACCGGGTAACGACGGCAACCGCCTGATCCAGAGCATGATCGACAAAAACGCCTTCGGCCTGAAAGACGCCGGCTTCAAGGTCGTCGAGTCCAGCGAAGCAGGCATGCTCTCGCAAGTTGATCGCGCCCAGCGCCGCAACACCGCAGTGGTCTTCCTCGGTTGGGAACCGCACCCGATGAACACCCGCTTCAAAATGAAGTATCTGACTGGCGGTGACGAGTATTTCGGTCCGAACTTTGGTCAGGCCACCATTTACACCAACACTCGCAAGGGGTACACCCAAGAGTGCAGCAACGTGGGCCAGTTGCTGAAAAACCTGTCGTTCACCTTGAACATGGAAAGCTCGCTGATGGGCAACGTCCTGGACGACAAGATGAAGCCTGATGCAGCAGCCACAGCCTGGCTGAAGAAAAACCCGAAGGTACTTGATACCTGGTTGGCTGGCGTGACCACCGTGGACGGTAAACCAGGCCTGGAGGCCGTTAAAGCCAAGTTGATGAAGTAACCCGTGTGCAGGCGGGTTCGCCCGCCTGCTGTTGTAATTTTTCCCCCGCATGTGGACGTTCAATACCATGCTGACTGAACACAAAATCCCTCTGGGCCAGTACATCGCCGCCTTCGTTGAATGGCTGACGAAACATGGCGCCAACTACTTCGATTTGATTGCCACGACGCTGGAAACGATGATCCACGGCGTGACGTTCGCACTCACCTGGTTCAATCCGCTTGCGTTGATCGGCCTGATTGCTCTGCTCGCTCATTTTATCCAGCGCAAATGGGGCCTGACGGCGTTTGTGGTGCTGTCATTCCTGCTGATCCTGAACCTGGGTTACTGGCAGGAAACCATGGAGACCCTGGCTCAGGTGCTCTTCGCGACGTTTGTCTGCGTGATCATTGGCGTGCCCCTGGGCATCGTCGCCGCGCACAAACCGATGTTCTATACGCTCATGCGTCCGGTTCTCGACCTGATGCAGACCGTACCGACCTTCGTTTACCTCATTCCTACCCTGACCCTGTTCGGTCTGGGTGTGGTACCCGGTCTGATTTCCACGGTGGTATTCGCGATTGCCGCGCCTATCCGCCTGACTTACCTGGGTATCCGCGATGTACCGCAAGAGTTGATGGACGCAGGCAAGGCCTTTGGCTGCTCGCGTCAACAATTGCTCTCGCGCATTGAACTTCCCTACGCCATGCCGAGCATCGCAGCCGGCATCACCCAATGCATCATGTTGTCGCTGTCGATGGTGGTAATCGCGGCCCTGGTAGGCGCCGACGGCTTGGGTAAACCCGTGGTCAACGCACTGAACACTGCTGATATCGCCCTGGGCTTCGAAGCCGGCCTGGCGATCGTATTGCTGGCGATCATGCTCGACCGTATCTGCAAACAACCCGACGCACAGGTAAGGGGTGACGCATGAGCATAATCAGCTTCGACAAGGTTGACGTTGTCTTCTCCAAAGATCCGCGTGAGGCCCTCAGACTGCTGGACCAGGGTTTGACGCGTGATCAGATTCTGAAACAGACCGGCCAGATCGTCGGTGTCGAAAAAGCCAGCCTCGATATCGAGAAAGGCGAAATCTGCGTCCTGATGGGCCTTTCCGGTTCCGGCAAGTCCAGCCTGTTGCGTTGCATCAACGGCCTGAACACCGTCAGCCGAGGCAAGCTGTTCGTCGAACATGAAGGCGCGCAAATCAATATCGCGTCGTGCACACCTGCCGAACTGAAGCTGATGCGCACCAAACGTATCGCCATGGTCTTCCAGAAGTTCGCCCTGATGCCTTGGCTGACGGTACGCGAAAACATCAGTTTCGGTCTTGAGATGCAGCACCGTCCGCCCGAAGAGCGGCGCAAGCTGGTGGATGAAAAACTTGAGTTGGTGGGCCTGGAACAGTGGCGCAACAAAAAGCCCGACGAGCTGTCCGGTGGCATGCAGCAGCGTGTCGGCCTGGCTCGCGCGCTGGCGATGGACGCCGATATTCTGCTGATGGACGAACCCTTCTCGGCCCTCGACCCGCTGATCCGCCAAGGCTTGCAAGACGAACTGCTGGAACTGCAACGCAAGCTGCACAAAACCATCGTATTCGTGAGCCACGACCTCGATGAAGCGCTCAAGCTCGGCAGCCGTATCGCCATCATGAAAGACGGTCGGATAGTCCAGTACAGCAAGCCTGAAGAGATCGTGCTCAACCCGGCCGATGAATACGTGCGGACCTTCGTCGCCCACACCAACCCGCTCAACGTGTTGTGCGGTCGCAGCCTGATGCGCACGCTGGCCAACTGCACCCGCGTCAACGGCTCGGTATGCCTTGATCCGGGCGGAGATTCCTGGATCGATCTGGGTGAAGGCAACACCGTCAAGAATGCACGCAACGGCACTGCCAACTTCGACCTGCAAAACTGGGTTCCGGGGCAACCCATGGACAGCCTGGACCGCCGTCCGACGCTGGTGCACTCCGACATCGGCATGCGCGACGCGCTGCAAATCCGTTATCAAACCGGCAACAAGCTGGTCCTGCAAGAAGGCAACAAGGTTGTCGGCATCCTCGGCGACAGCGAGTTGTACCACGCGTTGTTAGGCAAGAATTTGGGCTGACAGCTTCGCGAATAAATTCGCTCCCACAGATCGCCTATGTCCTGTGGGAGCGAATTCATTCGCGAATAGCTTCACGCGGTGTGTCAGACCTAACGCCATCGCGGGCAAGAACTCGGCGCCCCCCCGCTCCTACAAACTCCCTGAGCAACCTGAGAAACGAAGGAGAGTCATAGAGGTTGTTTTTTGTTGATTGAACGTTCAACTAAAAACAAATAGACTGGTCGTCACCGAATGGATTGACCCAAGGAGATGCCTGAAATGCCCAAGGTTGGAATGCAGCCCATCCGCCGTCAACAGTTGATCCAGGCCACGTTAGAGGCTGTCGATCAGGTTGGGATGGGCGACGCCAGCATTGCGCTGATCGCCCGTTTGGCAGGCGTGTCGAATGGCATCATCAGTCACTACTTTCAGGACAAGAACGGCCTGATCGCAGCGACCATGCGCCACCTGATGAATGCCTTGATCGAGAACGTCAGCGAACGTCGTCTGGCGCTCGGCAATGACAGCCCACGGGCGCATCTTCAGGTGATTATCGAGGGCAACTTCGACGCCAGCCAGGTTAATGGCCCGGCAATGAAAACCTGGTTGGCCTTTTGGGCGACCAGCATGCACCAGCCGTCATTGCACAGGTTGCAGCGGATCAACGATCACCGCCTGTATTCAAACCTGTGCTGCCAGTTTCGCCGAGTGCTGACGCTGGCCGATGCCCGCAGCGCAGCCCGCGGTCTGGCGGCTTTGATCGATGGATTATGGTTGCGCGGCGCGCTGTCGGGCGATGCCTTCGACACCGAGCAAGCGCAGCAGATCGCTTACGAATACATGGACCTACAACTGGCGAAACAGGTGCGCTAACGCACACGACGCCTGAACCCCTACACCGCGGTACTCGCGAGGACACTATGGCCCGTTTCGAATTGCAAAAACTCTACATTGACGGCGGTTACGTCGACTCCAGCATCGACGCCACCTTCGACACCATCAACCCGGCCAACGGCGAAGTCCTGGCCACCGTGCAGCGGGCTGGCAAAGCCGACGTTGAACGTGCCGTCGAGAGCGCCGAAAAAGGCCAGAAGATCTGGGCCGCGATGACCGCCATGCAGCGTTCGCGCATTCTGCGTCGTGCCGTCGAGATCCTGCGTGAGCGCAACGACGAACTGGCTGCACTGGAAACCCTGGACACCGGCAAAGCGATTTCCGAAACCCGTTACGTCGATATCGTCACCGGCGCTGACGTGCTGGAGTATTACGCCGGCCTGGTGCCTGCCATCGAAGGCGAGCAGATCCCGCTGCGCACCACCTCATTCGTGTACACCCGTCGCGAACCGCTGGGTGTGGTCGCCGGTATCGGCGCCTGGAACTACCCGATCCAGATCGCCTTGTGGAAGTCCGCCCCGGCCCTGGCTGCCGGCAATGCGATGATTTTCAAACCGAGCGAAGTCACGTCGCTGACCACCCTGAAACTGGCCGAGATCTACACCGAAGCCGGCGTTCCGAATGGTGTGTTCAACGTGCTGACCGGCAGCGGCCGTGAAGTCGGTACCTGGCTGACCGAACACCCGCGCATCGAGAAAATCTCCTTCACCGGCGGCACCGACACCGGCAAGAAAGTCATGGCCAGCGCGTCGAGCTCTTCGCTCAAAGACGTGACCATGGAACTGGGTGGCAAGTCGCCGCTGATCATTTTCGACGACGCCGACCTCGATCGCGCCGCCGACACCGCGATGATGGCCAACTTCTACAGCTCCGGTCAGGTCTGCACCAACGGCACCCGCGTGTTCGTGCCAAGCGCGTTGAAAGCCGCCTTCGAAGCCAAGATCGTCGAGCGCGTGAATCGCATCCGCGTTGGTAACCCACAGGACGACAACACCAACTTCGGCCCGCTGGTCAGCTTCGCCCATATGGAAAGCGTGTTGGGTTACATCGCCAAGGGCAAGGCAGAAGGCGCCCGTCTGCTGTGCGGCGGCGAACGTCTGGCTGAAGGTGAATTCGCCAAAGGCGCGTTCGTTGCAGCCACCGTGTTCACCGATTGCACCGACGAGATGACCATCGTTCGCGAAGAGATCTTTGGCCCGGTCATGAGCATCCTCAGTTACGAGACCGAGGAAGAAGTGATCCGCCGCGCCAACGACACCGAGTTCGGCCTGGCTGCCGGGGTCGTCACCAAAGACCTGAACCGCGCTCACCGCGTCATTCACCAGCTTGAAGCCGGTATCTGCTGGATCAATGCCTGGGGCGAGTCGGCCGCAGAAATGCCGGTCGGTGGCTACAAGCAATCGGGCGTGGGTCGTGAAAACGGGATCAGCTCGTTGGCGCAGTACACGAGAATTAAATCGGTGCAGGTTGAGTTGGGGGATTACGTTTCGGTGTTCTGAGAAAACGCGCCGCCCTCTTCGCGAATAAATTCGCTCCCACAGGGGAATGCAATCTAACTGTGGGAGCGAATTCATTCGCGAAGGCGGCGCATCTGACACACCGCGTCAGCCCATTCGCAGGCAAGCCTGCTCCCACAGAACACCTCACACCCATCTTTGAGGGTGCATTTAATGTCCCAAGAATTCGACTACATCATCATCGGTGCCGGCTCTGCCGGTAACACCCTGGCGACCCGTCTGACTGAAGACCCAGGCGTCACCGTCCTGCTGCTCGAAGCAGGCGGCCCGGACTATCGCCTCGACTTTCGCACCCAAATGCCCGCAGCCCTGGCCTTCCCGCTGCAAGGTCGCCGCTACAACTGGGCGTACGAAACCGATCCAGAACCGCACATGAACAATCGCCGCATGGAATGTGGTCGCGGCAAGGGCCTGGGCGGCTCTTCGCTGATCAATGGCATGTGCTACATCCGTGGCAACGCCATGGACTACGACGGTTGGGCGAAAAACCCTGGCCTGGAAAACTGGTCGTACCTCGACTGCCTGCCGTATTTCCGCAAAGCGGAAACCCGCGACATCGGTGCAAACGACTACCACGGTGGCGACGGTCCGGTCAGCGTGACCACGCCTAAAGCCGGTAACAACCCGTTGTTCCACGCCATGGTCGAAGCCGGCGTGCAAGCTGGTTATCCGCGTACCGATGACCTGAACGGTTATCAGCAAGAAGGTTTCGGCCCGATGGACCGTACCGTGACGCCGAATGGCCGTCGCGCCAGTACGGCTCGCGGTTACCTTGATCAAGCCAAAAAACGTTCGACCCTGACCATTGTCACCCACGCCCTGACCGACCGGATTCTGTTCAACGGCAAACGTGCGGTCGGCGTGTCCTACATGGTCGGCGACAGCGATACCCGCATTGAAGCCAAAGCCCGCAAGGAAGTCCTGCTGTGCAGCGGCGCTATTGGTTCGCCACAGATTCTGCAACGCTCCGGCGTCGGCCCGGCCAAGCTGCTGAAAAGCCTGGATATCCCGGTGGTTCACGACCTGCCAGGCGTGGGTCAGAACCTTCAGGACCACCTGGAAATGTACCTGCAATACGCCTGCACCCAGCCGGTTTCGCTGTACCCATCGCTGTTGTGGTGGAACCAGCCGGCCATTGGCGCGGAGTGGATGTTCCTCGGTACCGGCATCGGCGCCAGCAACCAGTTCGAAGCCGGTGGTTTCATTCGTACCCGCGAAGAATTCGAGTGGCCGAACATTCAGTACCACTTCCTGCCGGTCGCGATTAACTACAACGGCAGCAACGGTGTGAAAGAGCACGGTTTCCAGGCGCACGTCGGCTCCATGCGCTCGCCGAGCCGTGGTCGCGTGCACCTGAAATCCAAAAACCCACGCGAATACCCGAGCATCCTTTTCAACTACATGGCCACCGAGCAGGACTGGCAGGAGTTCCGCGACGGCATCCGCCTGACCCGGGAAATCATGCAGCAACCAGCGCTGGACCCGTACCGTGGTCGCGAAATCAGCCCCGGCATCGAGGTGCAGACGGATGAGCAGCTCGACCAGTTCGTGCGTGAACATGCCGAAACCGCCTTCCATCCGTCCTGCTCGTGCAAGATGGGCACCGACAAGATGGCCGTGGTCGATGGTCAAGGTCGGGTGCACGGGATGAAAGGGTTGCGTGTGGTCGATGCGTCGATCATGCCGCTGATCACCACCGGCAACCTCAACGCGCCGACGATCATGATTGCCGAGAAGATCGCCGACAACATCCGTGGCCGCGCCCCACTGCCGCGCAGCACCGCCGACTACTTCGTTGCGGGTGAAAAACCGGCACGCGGCAAGCCATTGCGTGAAGTCAAATAAAGCCAAAGGCTTTATGTAGGAGCTGCCGAAGGCTGCGATAAGGTCGGAACGACCTTCGCTTTTGAGGATTGTGACCGCTTCGCGGCCAATCGCAGCCTTCGGCAGCTCCTACAATTTCAATGCCATCCCACACACCTCATAGACCATTGGCTCACCGTTCCGCCCTTGATCCGCCTTCTGCGCAGGCCTAATCTAGCGCTACGCAAACGATCACCCCCCCCGCTTCAATCGACAAGCCGGCACTGACTGGCCACGAGGCTTTCTCATGTTTGATGTAGTGTCTTCGAGCACATGGCCCACCGGCTACCTGATCAATCCAAACGCAGAACCCCTCGATCCGAAATGGCTGCAAGCCTTCAGCAAGATTCCAGCTGCTGCTGTCAGCGACTGCCTGGGCCGCAATGTCGGCGGTCTGGGGCTCAAAGCCTTCCACGGCAACGCCCCGATGCTCGGCAGTGCCCTGACCGTGCGCGTTCGCCCCGGCGATAACCTGATGATCCTCAAAGCCATGCAAATGGCCCGTCCCGGCGACGTGCTAGTGATCGACGGCAGTGCCGACCTGACCCGTGCGGTGTTCGGCGGCATCATGCGCGCCATGGCGCTCAAGGCCGGCATCGTCGGCGTGGTCATCAACGGCGCCCTGCGTGACCTTGATGAATGGCAGACCGGCGAGCTTCCGGCTTATGCCATCGGCGGCGTACACCGTGGGCCAAGCACTGATGGTGGCGGCGAAATCAACGTGCCTATTTCCTGCGCAGGCATGCTGGTCATGCCCGGCGATTTGATGATTGGCGACGGTGACGGCGTTGTCGCCGCGGCCCGTGCCGAACTGCCGGAACTGCTGGTGCGCTGCAACGATCTGCTGGCTCGCGAAAAAGCCACACTGGCCGCCATCGAAGCCGGCACCCTGGACCCGGACCGCTTCGACGCGATCCTGCGCAGCAAGGGTTGCCCGGTTTAAAAGGCCTGCCCACGATCGCAGTGTGCCAGATGCACCGCGTCAGGCCATTCGCGAATAAATTCGCTCCCACAGGGGATCGCGTGTTTCCTGTGAGCGAGCTTGTTCGCGAAGGCGTCAACCCAGGCACAGCATATTCAAAGGAGCCTCTCCGCATGTTCGATTTCTCCGCTCAGCTCAAGCAGCGGTTTGCCGCCTTGCGGAGCCCTGCCGAATTTTTCTCGCTGCGTTACGTCCGGCAAACCAGCCAACACCTGTCCGTTCGCAAGAACGTCGCCGAACCGCCGTATCTGAGCAGCGATGAAGGCGCGATGTTGACCGTGCGAATCAACGGCGTCGAAGCCTACGCCGCCACCAGCGATCTCTCGCAACGCGGGCTACAAGCCGCGCTGGAACAGGCCGAGCAACACGCCCGGCGTCTGGCACCCCATGCCCTGCTCGATCTGCGCGATCAGCCGGTTTCCACTGGCCGCGCCGATTACCTGTCGCCTCATCTGACTGACGCCTTTCCGTCGTTGAGTGACTGCTACCAATTGCTCGGTGCCGAATCGGCAGCCGTGCCCAGCGACAAACGCCTGGTGAACTGGCAGGTCAGCCTCGGGCTGGACAACGTCGAACAGATTTACCTGAACAGCGCTGGCGCCGAGATTCGTCAGGCACAGCGCTACGTCTATCCAGGGTTGAGCGTCACCGCTTACGACGGCCTCGACAGCCAGACCCGCAGCCTGGGCCGCGACAACTTCGGCCAGCAAGGTGGCGCCGAGGTCATTGCCAACTGTGGGCTGATCGGCGCGGCTGCGCAGGTGGCCGATCAGGCGTTGCAACTGATCATGGCTCCCAACACGCCCCAAGGGCCGCGCGATCTGCTGCTGATGCCGGACCAGATGATGCTGCAAATCCACGAATCCATCGGCCATCCGCTGGAGTTGGACCGCATTCTCGGTGACGAGCGTAATTACGCCGGCACCAGCTTCGTCAAGGCCAGTGACTTTGGCAGCCTGCAATACGGTTCCGCACTGCTCAATGTGACGTTCGACCCGGACATTCCCGAACAACTGGCCAGCTACAGTCACGACGATGACGGCACGCCCGCGAGCAAACAATTCCTGATCCGCGACGGCGTGCTGATTCGGCCTCTGGGCGGCGCGCTGTCGCAATACCGCTCCGGTATGGAGGGCGTCGCCAACAGCCGCGCGTGCAGCTGGAACCGCCCGCCCATCGACCGCATGGCCAACCTGAATGTCGAGCCTGGCGACCAGCCGCTCGAACAACTGATCAGCGGCATCGAGCACGGCATCATGATGTCGACCAACCGTTCCTGGTCCATCGATGACGCCCGCAACAAATTCCAGTTCGGTTGTGAATGGGGCCAATTGATCGAAAACGGCGAACTCAAAGGCGTGGTAAAGAACCCGAACTATCGGGCCATTTCCGCGCAGTTCTGGCGCAACCTCAGCGCCGTTGGCGACGCCAGCACCTTCAAGGTGCTCGGTACGCCCAACTGCGGCAAAGGCGAACCCAATCAGGTGGTGCGCGTAGGCCATGCCTCACCCGCCTGCGTGTTCTCCCAGGTCGATGTTTTCGGAGGGGATGCTTGATGGAACAAATAGCTCAGCAACAGCAGTTCGAAGCGCTGGTCGACGGGCTGCGCGGCGCGATCACCGAGCAGGAAGCCTTCACCCTCGGCTATAACGCCGAAGCGTCCGAATTCATTCGTTTCAACCACGCCAAAGTGCGGCAGGCCGGGCATGTGCAGCAGGCCAGCCTGAACTTCAAACTGATCGACGACGGCCGTCATGCCGACTTGCATCTGACGCTGTCCGGCGATGCGCAGGTCGATCAGGCGCGATTGGCCACAGCGCTGCAACAGTTGCGCGAAACCCTGGTGTTGCTGCCGCAGGATCCGTATCTGCTGCCCAACACCGAGGCCTGGCAGATCAGCAACAGCCAGACCCAGCCGCTGCCGGACACCGCGCGCGTACTTGAGCAAATCAGTGAGCTGGCCGAGGGCCTGGACTTGGTGGGGTTTTATGCCGCCGGCCCGTTGTATCGCGGCTTCGCCAGTTCCTGGGGCGCGCTGGGTTGGCATCAGGCCAACAGCTTCAACTTCGACTGGAGCCTGTTCCACGCTAACGGCCAGGCAGTGAAAGCCAGCTACGCCGGGCACGACTGGAGCGACGACGCCTTTGCCCAACGCTTTCAGCAGGCTCGTGAACAGCTGGAGTTCCTCGGTCGGCCACTGCAAACCCTGGCCCCCGGTCAATATCGCGCGTACCTGGCCCCCGCCGCGCTCGAAGAAATCATTGGCATGCTGTGCTGGGGTGGTTTCTCCGCCGAAGCGCTGGCCAGCAAGACCAGCCCACTGCAACGGCTGTACAACCGCGACGCCCACCTCAACCCGCTGGTGTGTCTGGATGAACAGGTGACCGGCTCGCTGTCGCCGGCATTCTCCCCCGAAGGCTATCCGCGCCAGGATCTGTCGCTGATCGGCGCCGGCCTCGCCCGCGAACAACTGGTCGGCTCGCGCAGCGCCGCGGAATACGGTCTGGCCGCCAACGGCGCCGGCTGGGGTGAAGCGCCAAGTGCATTGAGCATGGCTGCGGGTACGCTGGAGTTGAAGCAGATCCTCGAGCAACTCGGCACTGGGCTCTACATCAGCAACCTCTGGTACCTCAACTTCTCCGATCAATCCGCCGCACGGCTGACCGGGATGACCCGCTTTGCCACGTTCTGGGTCGAGAACGGCGAGATTCAGGCGCCAGTCAGCACCATGCGCTTCGACGACAGCGTCTATAGCCTGCTCGGCAATGCCCTCGAAGCATTGACCCGCGAGCGGGAACTGATTCTCTCGGCAAGCACCTACAGTCAACGCCAGACAGCGTCGAGCCTGCTGCCGGGCGCCTTGATCAGCCGATTGACTCTCACGCTCTAAGGATCGTATGCCGACCAGTACACCGCTTCTGGATGCCCGGACCCTGCGCTGGCTGCCTTGGGTCGTAGCCATTGCGTTTTTCATGCAAAGCCTCGACGGCACGATCCTCAATACGGCCCTGCCGGCCATGGCCCGCTCCCTGACCGAAGACCCGTTGCGCATGCAGTCGGTGGTGATCGCCTACATGCTCACGGTGGCCTTGCTGATTCCGGCGTCTGGCTGGATCGCTGACCGGTTTGGCATCAAGCGGATTTTCTTTGGCGCAATTCTATTGTTCAGCCTCGGTTCGCTGCTGTGTGCGCTGTCCAGTTCGTTGAGCATGCTGGTCGCCGCGCGCGTGGTACAGGGGCTGGGCGGCGCATTGATGGTACCCATCGGCCGCTTGATCGTATTGCGCGCTTACCCGCGTTCGGAGCTGGTGAGGATCATGAGCTTCATCACCGTCCCCGGCCTGCTCGGGCCGTTGATGGGGCCGACGCTGGGCGGCTGGATCGTCGAGTACCTGAGCTGGCACTGGATCTTCCTGATCAACCTGCCCGTGGGCCTGCTCGGTTGCTACGCTATCAAAGCGTTCGTCCCGAACCTGCCCGGCGGTGCCCGCACGCGCTTCGATGGCGTCGGCTTTGCGCTGTTTGGTGCCTCGATGGTGCTGATCACCATCGCTCTCGAAGGCTTGGGCGAACTTCACCTGCCGCATATGCGCGTGGTGTTGCTGCTGTTTGGCGGGATGGCCTGTCTGGCCGCTTACTGGTTGCGCGCCGGGAATATCGACTACCCCTTGTTCGCGCCCGCGCTGTTTCGTACCCGGTCCTTCGCCGTGGGAATTTTTGGCAACCTGTTCTCCCGGCTTGGCAGCGGCGCCCTGCCGTTTCTGGTGCCGTTGTTGCTGCAAGTGGCCCTCGGTTATTCGCCCTCCAAGGCCGGGATGAGCATGATCCCGCTGGCGGTCGCCGCCATGATCACCAAGTCGGTGGCGCGGCCGCTGATCGAGCGCCTCGGCTACCGCATCGTGCTGACAGGCAACACGTTCCTGCTGGGTGCCCTGCTGGCCAGTCTGGCGCTGGTCGATGCGCAAACCGAGTATTGGGTGCTACTGATCCATCTCGGCTTGATGGGTGCGGTGAATTCACTGCAGTTCACCGCGATGAATGCCGTGACCCTGATCGACCTCGATGATGCCAGCGCCGCCAGCGGCAACAGTCTGCTGTCAGTGGTGGCGCAGTTGTCCTTGAGCCTTGGGGTGGCCTGCGCAGCGGCGTTGCTGGGCGGCTTTACCGACGATGTGACCAGCGGTAGCGGCGAAGTGAGCAGTGTATTAGGCGCTTTCCAACTGACATTCGTCAGTGTTGGCGTGCTGTCGATGCTGGCGGCGGGGATTTTCCTGCAACTGTCGCCCAAGAAATGGCAGGGTGTTCCTCGTCCGGAACCCGAGATCGGGCATTAAGACGGGCCCGCGACCTGATACACTGCGCGACATTTTGTTTTGCAGGCCCGTCCCGTGACTAACACCGCTTTCAATACTTTGCCTCTATCCGCTGGCATGCTGGCTAACCTCGAGTCGCTTGGTTATGCCGAAATGACACCGATCCAGGCACAGAGCCTGCCGGTGATTCTCAAGGGTATGGACCTGATCGCCCAGGCCAAGACCGGCAGCGGCAAGACCGCTGCGTTCGGCATCGGCCTGCTCAACCCGATCAACCCGCGCTTCTTCGGTTGCCAGGCGTTGGTGCTGTGCCCGACCCGTGAGCTGGCCGACCAGGTGGCCAAGGAAATCCGCCGTCTGGCGCGCTCGGAAGACAACATCAAGGTCCTGACCCTGTGCGGCGGCGTGTCATTCGGCCCGCAGATCGGTTCGCTGGAACACGGCGCGCACATCATCGTCGGTACCCCTGGGCGCATCCAGCAGCACCTGCGCAAGGGCTCGCTGGTCCTCGACGGCCTCAACACGCTGATCCTCGACGAAGCCGACCGCATGCTCGACATGGGTTTCTACGACTCGATCGAGGACATCATCGGCCAGACCCCAAGCAAGCGTCAGACCCTGCTGTTTTCGGCCACCTACCCGGCCGGTATCAAGCAGCTGTCGTCGAAGTTCATGCGCGACCCGCAAACGGTCAAGGTCGAAGCCTTGCACGCGGACAGCCAGATCCAGCAGCACTTCTACGAAATCACCCCGGAAGAACGTCTGAACGCCGTGGTCAAGGTACTCGGGCATTTCCGTCCGCAGTCCTGTGTCGCGTTCTGCTTCACCAAGCAGCAATGCCAGGAAGTGGTCGATCACCTGACCGCCAAAGGCATTTCCGCCGTCGGCCTGCACGGCGATCTGGAACAGCGTGACCGTGATCAAGTGCTGGCGATGTTCGCCAACCGCAGTACCTCGGTACTGGTCGCTACCGATGTCGCCGCTCGCGGTCTGGATATCGATGCGCTGGACATGGTGCTCAACGTCGAACTGGCGCGGGACTCGGAAATGCACATTCACCGGGTTGGCCGTACCGGTCGCGCCGGCGAGAAAGGCCTGGCGATCAGCCTCGTCGCGCCGTCCGAAGCGCACCGCGCACGGGCCATCGAAGACGTACAGAAAGCCCCGCTCAAGTGGGACCAACTGGACGAACTGAAGAATCAGGGCGGCTCGCAGTTGTTACCGACCATGAGCACGTTAGTAATCGGCGCTGGCCGCAAGGACAAGGTTCGCCCCGGCGACATCCTTGGCGCCTTGACCGGTGATGCCGGGATTCCGGGCACCCAGGTCGGCAAAATCGCCATTTTCGACTTCCAGGCGTATGTCGCCGTCGAACGCGGCGTGGCCAAACAGGCGCTGGAGCGTTTGAACAACGGCAAGATCAAAGGCCGTTCGCTGCGCGTGCGGATTTTGTAAACATAACGCCATCACCTGTAGGAGCTGCCGAAGGCTGCGATAAGGTCCGCAGGACCTTCATGCGATTCAGAACCCCGCGACCGCTGCGCGGTCGATCGCAGCCTTCGGCAGCTCCTACAGTTCGCCCCCTCCGAGGATTTAGTTTTGCCCGTTACTGACGTTGTGATCATCGGCGCTGGCGCCGCAGGTTTGATGTGCGCGCTCACGGCCGCCAATCGCGGGCGCAAGGTGATGCTGATCGATCACGCGAACAAGGCCGGCAAGAAAATTCTCATGTCCGGTGGTGGGCGCTGCAACTTCACCAACATGTACACCGAGCCCGGTAATTTTCTCTCGCAGAACCCGCACTTCTGCAAGTCCGCGCTGGCGCGTTATACCCAGTGGGATTTCATCGCGCTGGTCGCCAAGCATGGCGTGCCATACCACGAGAAAAAACTCGGCCAGTTGTTCTGCGATAACAAATCCAGCGACATCCTCGAACTGCTGCTCAACGAGTGTGAACACGCCGGGGTCAGTCTGCACCTGGACACGTCAGTGCAGAACATCGAAAAAACCGACAACGGCTACAGCCTGAACACCACGGCTGGCATCCTGGATTGCCAGTCGCTGGTGATCGCCACCGGTGGGCTGTCCATCCCGACGCTAGGCGCCACCGGTTTCGGTTATCAAGTGGGCAAACAATTCGGCCATACCTTGCTGCCGACCCGCGCGGGTCTGGTGCCGTTCACCATTACCGACCAACTCAAAGCACTGTGCACCGAGCTGTCCGGTACGTCGGTGGATTGCCTGGTCAGCTGCAACGACACCAGCTTTCGCGAAAACATCCTCTTCACCCATCGCGGTCTGAGCGGGCCGGCGATTCTGCAGATTTCTTCGTTCTGGCAACCGGGCGAAACGGTCGTGATCAATCTGCTGCCGGACCACGATGTGCCGAGCTGGCTGCTGCAACAGCAAGCCGAACGGCCCAACAGTGAGCTGAAAACCCTGCTCGGTGAAATCTTCACCAAGAAGATGTCCAACCTGATCGCCGAGCTTTGGTTCGTCTCCAAACCGATGAAGCAATACACCCCCGGCGAACTCAGCGACATCGCCGAAAAACTGGCGTACTGGCAGGTGGTGCCCGCCGGTACCGAAGGCTATCGCACGGCGGAAGTGACCCTCGGCGGGATCGATACCCGTGAAGTGTCGTCCAAGACCATGGAGTCGCTGAAATCGCCGGGGCTGTATTTCATCGGCGAAGTGCTGGACGTCAGCGGGCACCTGGGCGGCTTCAATTTCCAGTGGGCCTGGGCCTCGGCGTATGCCGCTGCGCAGTACGTCTAAGGCCATGTGCTGATCCTTTTGTAGGAGCGCGCTTGCCCGCGATCCGTCCGGGGTCGCGCTCGACCGAAGCGCTGGCAGGATGTTGAGCTCAGCATCGCAGGAAGGTCCTTCGGCCATTATCGCGGGCAAGCGCGCTCCTACAGGGGTCGCGATAGCTTGGCAGCGAATTGAAAGATATTTGCTAAATCCCATGTACAGCCGACACTTAGCGCTGTAGATACTGAGCTGGATTTAGATCAATAGCGAACAAGGCCGTTAGCTCACTTATGTCATCGACTTCCTTTCGTCATACGCTCCGTCGTTTGTGGGCACTGGACAAGTTCAGCTACAGCGTGCGGGTGTTTATCGCGCTGACTGGCACCATGGCGCTGTGTTGGTACCAGGACGAAATGGGCCTGCTGATCCCGGTATTTCTGGGGATTATCGCCAGCGCCCTGGCCGAAACCGATGACAGCTGGCAAGGCCGCCTGAACGCGTTGGCAGTGACGCTGGTGTGCTTCAGCGTCGCCTCGCTGTCGGTCGAACTACTGTTTCCCTACCCGCTGATTTTTGTATTCGCGCTGGCGCTGGCAGCCTTTTGCCTGACCATGCTCGGCGCGCTGGGCGAACGCTATGGTGCCATCGCCTCGGCCACGCTGATTCTGTCGGTGTACACCATGATCGGCGTTGACCAGCGCGGTGGGGAGGTCACCGACTTCTGGCACGAACCCATGCTGCTGGTCGCCGGTGCTGCCTGGTATGGTTTGTTGTCGGTGCTATGGCAAATGCTGTTTTCCAATCAGCCGGTGCAGCAAAGCCTGGCGCGACTGTTTCGTGAGCTGGGACACTATCTGGAACTCAAAGCGACGCTGTTCGAGCCGATCCGGCAACTCGATATCGAACGGCGCCGCCTGAAGTTGGCGCAACAGAATGGCCGCGTCGTGGCGGCCCTGAACGCTGCCAAGGAAATCATTCTGCACCGCGTCGGCGATGGCCGGCCCGGCGCCAAGGTCAGCCGTTATCTGAAGCTGTACTTTCTCGCTCAGGACATCCACGAGCGCGCCAGTTCGTCGCACTACCCTTACAACGCGCTGGCCGAAGCGTTCTTCCACAGCGATGTGCTGTTCCGCTGCCTGCGCCTGCTGCGCCAGCAAGGCACCGCCTGCCGCAGGCTGTCGGAAACGATCCAGTTACGTCAGCCCTTTGCTTACGACGACCGCTTCGCCCACGCCCTGGACGACTTGCACGCCTCGCTGGAGCATCTGCGCATCCAGAGCAACCCGGCATGGCGTGGATTGCTGCGCTCATTGCGCGCACTGGCAGCCAACCTGGGGACTCTCGACCGCCTGCTGAAAGACGCCAGCAACCCTGACAGCCTGGCCGACGCCACCGACAGCAGCCTGCTGGACCGTTCGCCACGCAACCTCAAGGACGTGTGGAATCGCCTGCGCCTGCAACTGACCCCCACCTCGCTGTTGTTCCGCCACGCCTTGCGCCTGCCGCTGGCGCTGAGCATCGGTTACGGCATGGTGCATCTGGTGCATCCGTCTCAGGGCTACTGGATCATTCTGACCACCTTGTTCGTCTGCCAGCCCAACTACGGCGCGACCCGACGCAAACTGGTACAGCGGATCAGCGGCACGGCGATTGGCCTCACAGCCGGCTGGGCGCTGTTCGATCTGTTCCCCAGCCCATTGATTCAATCGATGTTCGCAGTCGTCGCGGGCGTGGTGTTCTTCGTCAATCGAACCGCGCGTTACACGCTGGCGACAGCGGCGATGACCTTGATGATTTTGTTCTGCTTCAATCAGATCGGCGACAGTTACGGGCTGTTCCTGCCGCGACTGTTCGACACCCTGCTCGGCAGCCTGATCGCCGGCCTCGCGGTGTTCCTGTTCCTGCCGGACTGGCAAGGACGGCGGTTGAACAAAGTGCTGGCGAACACCCTGACCTGCAACAGCATTTACCTGCGCCAGATCATGCAGCAATACGCCCACGGCAAAAGTGACGACCTGGCTTACCGCTTGGCCCGACGCAACGCGCACAACGCCGATGCGGCGCTGTCGACTACCTTGGCCAACATGCTGATGGAGCCGGGGCACTTTCGCAAAGAAGCCGACGTGGGCTTCCGTTTTCTGGTGTTGTCACACACCTTGCTCAGCTATTTGTCGGGTTTGGGCGCCCACCGCGAAACGCAATTGCCGCCTGAAGTGCGCGAGCATTTGATCGATGGCGCCGGGGCAACCCTGGCAGCGAGCATCGATGAAATCGCACAAAGCCTGGCCAATAAAAAACCGGTAACGATCCAGAGCGATGCCGAAGAAGCGCTGGCCAGTGACCTGGAGCACATGCCCGACGAAATGGACGAAAGTCAGCGATTGGTGCAGACCCAACTGGCACTGATCGGCCGTCAGCTGGGGCCGCTGCGGACATTGGCTGCACACCTGATCAAAGAACCCAGCGAAGCCTGAACCATTCGATGACGGGCTTTACAGGCCGTGCTCGCGAAACAACCGGTCGTAACTGCCGTCGGCTTTCATCGCGGCGATTTCCCGATCGAAGTTGGCGACGATTTGCGCATGATTGGGGTTCTTCAAACTGACCAGAATATGCAGGCTGTTCTCACTCAATGACTGGGGCAAGAACTCGACGCTGTCGCGTATGTGCGGCGACTCACGGTTGAGATTGTAGCGAGCGACATATTCGTCTTCCACTGTCAGCGCCACCCGCCCTGCCGCCAGCATGCGCACGGCCATGGCAAAACTGTGTACCGGGACTTTCTGCAACTCAGGATCGCTGTCGAATGCAGCCGAGTAGGCATAGCCACGCACCACCGCGATCGGATAGGGATGCAGTTGCTTCAGGTTTTCGAAGACGATAGGCGAATCCTTGCGCTTGAGAAAGCGCACCCGGTTGAGCAGAAACTCCCCGGAGAACTCGCCGAGCAACGTGCGCTCCTGATTGAACCAGGCATCGACCAGCACGTCGTAGCGCCCTTCGCCCACCCCCAGCAACGCCCGAGCCCACGGCACCTGCTCGAACTCCGTGGCGTACCCGGCCCGCGTCAAGGCAGTACTGACGATATCAGTGGCTAGCCCACCATTGACCAGATTGATGTCGGTGAACGGCGGCCATGCATCGCCCACCAGACGTAATTTCTCCGCTGCTGCGGCTTGTGCCAACAGCAGCAATCCCAGCAAACCCATGGCTCGAAGCAATCGCGGCATGCTCAAGATCCTGAGGCGGGCAGCCTGCCCGCCATGTGAGGGACGTGTTATGCCACGGCCCGGACTAACACTAGTTCATATAAACCCGAATCCACAGGGGAAATGCAGATTACACAAAGATGGCAATCTCACCAACACGGATGGTGGCTAGTAGCCTTTATTGAAGACTCATTCAGTACGCAGCACAACTCATATGAGTGGTGGATATGAGTGATCGCTCATGGAATCCACCTAAATCAGTGCTTGCAAGCATAGGATTGAGCCCGCACCGTGCGTGGCGGCACTGATTTATTACGTCGTTCCCGCTGGAATCGAAACACCCCCGCATTAACCCGCTACAGTTTTATTTGGCGTCCAGCCGGATGCCGGCTTTAGTATTCGCCTCAGAACTCATTCTCAGGTCTGCCACATGTCTATCAATTGGGTCTGCAAACACCATACCGATCTCAGCAAGGAACAGCTGTACGCC
The DNA here is from genome assembly GCF_056680425.1 of Pseudomonas sp. ASL3. NCBI lineage: Bacteria > Pseudomonadati > Pseudomonadota > Gammaproteobacteria > Pseudomonadales > Pseudomonadaceae > Pseudomonas > Pseudomonas sp. ASL3. The sequence goes on from NZ_CM155281.1 coordinate 5,080,031, forward strand.
ATTTTGCGACTGCGTGCCGAAGTGTTCGTGGTTGAGCAAAAATGCTGGTACCAGGACGTCGATGGTCAGGACCTGGAGGGCGACACCTGCCACCTGATGGCCTGGGAAAATGATCTGCTGGTGGCTTATCTACGTCTGCTCGACCCCATTCAGCAGGGTGGTGACGTGGTCATCGGTCGGGTGGTGACCGCCCCCATCGCGCGCCACAAGGGAATGGGGCATTCGTTGATGGTTCAAGCGCTGGAACAGGCAGAGAAGAAATGGCCTGATCAACCGATCTACCTCTCGGCCCAGGCGCACCTGCAAAGCTATTACGGGCGCTATGGCTTCAAGGCAGTTGGCGAGGCGTATCTGGAAGACAACATTCCTCATATCGGCATGCGCCGCGACCTGGAGTGATGAGCCGCGGCGGCACGCTGCCTTTTACCTGAGTCGACGCCTTACGGGTAACCCAGTACCGCTTTAATCTGCACCAGATGCTGCGCGATCCAGGTTTTGTCGATCGCGCCCCACTCACGGATCTGATACCCCCCCGCATGGTTGCGCGCGCCGTCCAGTTGCTCGAATTCGCAAAAAATATCGAGATCGGCCAGCGCGGCAATAGTGTCCTGCGCAGTGCGCCGCGGCATGCCGGTGGCTTCCATCAGTGCTGGGACGCTGCTGGCGATCCGGCTATCAATCAGATACGCCACGTACAAACGGCGATAAAAACTGCTTTTGGTCTTGCTGACGTCCATCGTCAGATCCTTGTCGATGCTCATTCGGCGGCTTTGCCTTGCAGGTCACGGTAGGTCAGGTAAATGCGCAGGTCGAATTCCAGCTGGTGGTAGCCGGGCTGCATGTGTTCGCAAAGCTGATAGAACGCCTTGTTGTGGTCGGACTCTTTGAAGTGCGCCAATTCGTGCACCACGATCATTTTCAGGAACTCCGGTGCCGCGTCCTTGAACAACGAGGCGATGCGGATTTCTTTCTTGGCCTTGAGCTTGCCGCCCTGCACACGCGAGATCGCCGTATGCAGGCCCAGCGCCCGATGCGTCAGGTCCAGACGATTGTCGAATAGCACCTTATCGATATTCGGGGCATTACGCAGATGCTCTTGCTTCAACGCCAGGGCATAGGCGTACAGCGCCTTATCGCTCTGCACGGCATGCCGCTCGGGATAGCGCTGATTCAAATAGGCAGCCAGCCGGTTCTGCGCAATCAACTGTCGCACTTGCTCTTGCAGGGCAGGCGGATAGGCTTGCAGGTATTTCAGGGGAGAGAGGGCCGGCGCGGTCATAAGTGGCAACGAAGGTTTGAAAGCCGCCAGTGTACCGAATTCAGTTCGCCTTGAGCCCGCTCCAGTCGAACGACTGCTCAAACAGCTGGGCATCTTCAGCGGTCAGCGGGTGTGCTACCAGGAGCCCTTGAATCAACTGACAGCCATTCTCCGCCAGCCATTGATAGTGCCCGAGGGTCTCGACGCCTTCCGCGATCACCAGCATGCCCAACTGACGAGATAGATCGATAATGCTTCGCGCCACCGCAGCATCGCGCGGAGAATCGAGTAACCGCGCAACGAAATGCCGGTCGATCTTCAGGGTATCCAGCTCAAAGTTACGCAGAAGGGCCAACGAACACTCACCGGCACCAAAATCATCAAGCGCAATGCGCACGCCTATGTCGCGCAACGCCTGCAATTGCTTGCGCGTGTGACCCATGTTTTGTACCAGCGAGCTTTCCGTGACCTCAACCTCAAGCTGATGCGGCTGAAGATCATACTGGCTGATGGCGCGCTGCAGCTCCGACGCAAGATTGGGCATGCTGAACTGTGCGGTGCTGACACTCACTCCCAGCACCCGCTCGGAAGCGAAAGTAGCGTTCCAGATCTGGAGCTGCGCGGCGCCCTGCTCGAAGATCCAGCTGCCCAACCGATTGATCAGGCGAGTTTCCTCGAGCAGCGGAATGAACAGCCCCGGCGGCACATCACCGACGCTGGGATGCTGCCAGCGCAACAAGGCCTCGAAACCCCGCACGCGGCCATCGCCGATGTACACCTGAGGCTGATAGACCAGCGAAAAATCGTTGCCTTCGATAGCCGTGCGTACGCTCTCTTCCAGCATCAGTCGCGAGCGGGCGCGGCCATTCATCTCTTGATCGTAAAAGCGATATTGCTGACGGCCCGCGCGCTTGGCTTCGTACATGGCAATGTCGGCAGCACGCAGCAGACCGTCCAGATCCGAACCGCAATCCGGGTAGGTGGCGATGCCGATGCTCGCGCCGAGGGCGATATCCAGACCGTCGATTTGCTGACGTACCGACACCCGCTCGATCAGCTTTTCAGCGACGATCGCGGCCTGCTCCGGGTAGTCCAGCCCATCGATCACCGCGGTGAATTCATCGCCGCCCATGCGCGCCAGAATATCGTAAGGACGCAGGCACTCCTTCAACTGCTCGGCGACCCAGAGCAACACCCGATCGCCAGCATCGTGGCCGAGGGAGTCATTGATACGCTTGAACCCATCGAGATCCAGGTACAGCACAACCAGCGATTTATCGGCGCGGTCGTTGCGCAACAACGTACTTTCGACCATTTGATAAAATCCGCGCCGATTAAGCAGGCCGGTCAGTGCGTCGGTGACCGCCTGCTGCTCTAGCTGCTGATACAGGTTACGCACCACTGACATATCGAGAATGCTCAACACCATCGACCGCCGCTCGGCCGGCAGCGGCGCGCAGGACAACGCCACCGGTACTTGCTGGCCGCCACTGGTGCGCAAGACTGCGTCATGCATCCGGTAGGTATCGGCGTTGAGATAACTGCGATAGAAGTCCGACTCCGACCATTGCACCACGTGGGGCTTGTGCAGGTAATCGGTCAACTGAGTACCGCACAACGCCTCGACGGTGGCGTCGAGCAAACGGCAAATCGCCGGATTGGCGAAGCTGATCAGGCCCGCCTCGTCGACCACCAGAATGCCTTCGGCGACATTGGACAGCACTGACGCGTTAAAGGCGCGTGCGGCTTCCAGCTCATGCGTCAGGGCTTGCAGGGCACGGCGGTTGCGCTGGTGTTCCAGCAACGCCTGAACCTTGGGTTTGAGAATCTTCGGATCGAAGGGTTTGAACAGGTAGTCCACAGCGCCACTGGCGTAACCCTTGTGAACAGCGTCCTGGGATTGCTCATTGGCGGTAAGGAAAATGATCGGCGTCAATCGCGTGCGCTGGCTGCCACGCATCAAGCGCGCGACCTCGAAACCATCCATGCCCGGCATCTGCACGTCGAGCAAGACCAGATCTATGTCCATTTCCAGCAGCAGATTCAAGGCTTCCACCCCGGAACTGGCCGTGACCACATGCCAGTCCTGCCGCTGCAAGACCGCACGCATGGTGACCAGATTTTCCGGGTAATCATCAACTACCAATAAGACAGAACTGCCGTCCAATGATTTTGAGTGAGCGCATTCCATGCTGCTTCTCTTTCTATGACCCTTACGCCAGGGCGCTGGGCGAGTACCCGAGTTCCACTAGCGGCTTACTCTAGACCTGCCACAGCAAAAGCAGAAGCTAGCTAACGAATATCCATCAGCGAAACACAACGCAAGCCGACTAACGGTATAGCGCTTTAGGGAGTCCCCCCGGTTTATATTCAAGAACGGTCCGACATCCTGAAGATGCGGGCCGTTTCCCAGAAAAGCGTCAGCTGATGAACCAAAGGGACAGATGGTTGCACCCCGACGGCGAATCCTGGTCAGCCATGCAAACAAGGTACAACCCATACCCCCGAATCAGTTGCACCCAGCAGCTTTTTTCTATAACGAAATGTTTTTGCTTCTTTTCGGAGCAAAAGCGTTCTTTTGCCGACCGAAAAGTGGCCCCAAAGCGCGCCAGACCTCCGCATTCTGTCGTTTTCCGGGAGCGAGCAATTATTTCTGACGAAAACAGGTTGCACTAGGTTGCACCCAGATAAACGCAGGACTAATCTGAGCGTCAGCTGATGCCACACCGTGGTGGCGATAACGAGGACAAAAAATGGCGACGACCACCTTGGGAGTCAAGCTCGATGACCCTACCCGTGAGCGCTTGAAAGCTGCCGCACAATCGATCGACCGCACACCCCACTGGTTGATCAAGCAGGCAATTTTCAACTACCTGGAAAAACTCGAGAGGGGTGCAACTCTGACGGAACTGAGTGGCCTGACCGGAAAGGATGCGGACGAGCACGCCGATCTGCTGACCGACGTCACCCACCAGTGTTTCCTGGAATTCGCCGAAAGCATCCTGCCGCAATCGGTTCTGCGCGCCGCGATCACCTCCGCTTATCGCCGCCCTGAACCTGAAGTGGTGCCGATGCTGCTGGAACAGGCGCGCCTGCCCGTCAGCATGGCTGAAGCGACTCACAAGCTAGCCTCGAGCATCGCCGAAAAACTGCGCAATCAAAAAAGCGCCGGTGGCCGTGCCGGGATTGTTCAGGGCCTGTTGCAGGAATTCTCGCTGTCGTCCCAGGAAGGCGTGGCCTTGATGTGTCTGGCCGAAGCGCTGTTGCGCATCCCGGACAAGGGCACTCGCGACGCATTGATCCGCGACAAGATCAGCACCGGCAACTGGCAACCGCACCTGGGTAACAGCCCCTCATTGTTCGTCAACGCTGCCACCTGGGGTCTGTTGCTGACCGGCAAACTGGTCGCCACCCACAATGAAACCGGGCTGACGTCGTCCCTGAGCCGCATCATTGGTAAAAGCGGCGAGCCGATGATCCGCAAAGGCGTGGACATGGCCATGCGCCTGATGGGCGAGCAGTTCGTTACGGGCGAAACCATCGCCGAAGCCTTGGCCAACGCCAGCCGCTTCGAAGCCAAGGGCTTCCGCTACTCCTACGACATGCTCGGTGAAGCAGCACTGACCGAACACGACGCGCAGAAATACCTCGCGTCCTACGAGCAGGCCATCCACTCCATCGGCAAAGCGTCCCATGGTCGTGGCATTTATGAAGGCCCCGGCATCTCGATCAAACTCTCCGCCCTGCACCCGCGCTACAGCCGCGCGCAGTATGAGCGAGTAATGGATGAACTGTATCCGCGTCTGCTGTCGCTGACCTTGCTGGCCAAGCAGTACGACATCGGCCTGAATATCGACGCCGAAGAAGCCGACCGCCTGGAGCTGTCGCTGGATCTGCTGGAGCGCCTGTGCTTCGAGCCGCAACTGACCGGCTGGAACGGCATTGGCTTCGTGATTCAGGCGTACCAGAAGCGCTGCCCGTACGTGATCGACCACGTGATCGATCTGGCCCGTCGCAGCCGTCACCGCCTGATGATCCGCCTGGTGAAAGGCGCGTACTGGGACAGCGAAATCAAGCGCGCGCAGGTTGAAGGCCTGGAAGGCTATCCGGTGTACACCCGCAAGGTGTACACCGACGTTTCCTACATCGCGTGTGCTAGAAAACTGCTGTCAGTGCCGGAAGTCATCTATCCGCAGTTCGCCACGCATAACGCCCACACCCTGGCCGCGATTTACCATATCGCCGGTCAGAACTATTACCCCGGCCAGTACGAATTCCAGTGCCTTCACGGCATGGGCGAACCGCTGTACGAGCAAGTGGTGGGCAAAGTCGCCGATGGCAAGCTGAACCGCCCGTGCCGGGTCTATGCACCGGTCGGCACTCACGAAACATTGCTGGCGTACCTGGTGCGTCGCCTGCTGGAAAACGGCGCGAACACTTCGTTCGTCAACCGCATCGCCGACCAATCCATCTCCATTCAGGAATTGGTGGCCGATCCAGTGAGCAGCATCGAGCAGATGGCGACGCAGGAAGGCGGCTTCGGCCTGCCGCATCCGCGTATTCCGCTGCCGCGTGATCTTTACGGCCCGGCACGTGCCAACTCCAGTGGTATCGACCTGGCGAACGAACACCGTCTGGCGTCGTTGTCCTCGGCATTGCTGGCAACCGCACATAACCATTGGCAAGCCGGCCCGATGCTGGGCAGTCCAGCCAGTGTGGGCACGCCTGCTCCGGTGTTGAACCCGTCGGATCTGCGCGATGTGGTCGGTCATGTTCAGGAAGCCAATCTGGAAGACGTCGATAACGCCATCCAGTGCGCCCTGAATGCCGCACCCATCTGGCAAGCGACGCCACCTGCCGAACGCGCCGCGATCCTGGAGCGTGCCGCCGATTTGATGGAAGGCGAAATCCAGCCATTGATGGGCCTGCTGGCGCGTGAAGCGGGCAAGACCTTCGCCAACGCCATCGCCGAAGTGCGCGAAGCCGTGGACTTCCTGCGTTACTACGCAGTGCAGGCGCGCAACGATTTCACCAACGACGCGCACCGGCCACTGGGGCCAGTGGTCTGCATCAGCCCGTGGAACTTCCCGCTGGCGATTTTCAGTGGTCAGGTTGCAGCTGCATTGGCCGCCGGCAACCCGGTGCTGGCCAAGCCTGCCGAGCAAACTCCACTGATTGCGGCGCAAGCTGTGCGCCTGCTGCTCGAAGCCGGTATCCCCGAAGGCGTGGTGCAACTGCTGCCGGGTCGTGGCGAAACCGTTGGCGCGCGTCTGGTGGGTGATGATCGGGTCAAAGGCGTGATGTTCACCGGCTCGACTGAAGTCGCACGTCTGTTGCAACGCAACATTGCCGGTCGTCTGGATGCACAGGGTCGGCCGATCCCGCTGATCGCCGAAACCGGTGGCCAGAACGCGATGATCGTCGACTCTTCGGCGCTCACCGAACAAGTGGTCATCGACGTGGTCTCCTCGGCCTTCGACAGCGCCGGTCAACGTTGCTCGGCACTGCGCGTGTTGTGCCTGCAGGAAGACTCCGCCGACCGCGTGATCGAAATGCTCAAAGGTGCCATGGCTGAATGCCGCCTTGGCAACCCCGAGCGTCTGTCTGTGGACATCGGACCGGTGATCGACGCCGAAGCCAAGGCCGGAATCGAGAAGCACATCCAGGCCATGCGCGACAAAGGCCGCACCGTTTACCAAGTGGCAATTGCCGACAGCGATGAAATCAAACGCGGCACGTATGTGATGCCGACCTTGATCGAACTTGAGAGCTTCGACGAACTGCAACGGGAGATCTTCGGCCCGGTGCTGCACGTGGTGCGCTACAAGCGCAAAGAACTGGACCAGTTGATCAGCCAGATCAACGCTTCCGGCTACGGCCTGACCCTGGGCGTACACACGCGCATCGACGAAACCATCGCCAAAGTTATCGACAACGTCAACGCCGGTAACGTCTACGTCAACCGCAACATCGTCGGCGCCGTGGTGGGTGTGCAGCCGTTCGGTGGTGAAGGCTTGTCGGGCACCGGCCCAAAAGCCGGTGGTCCGCTTTACCTCTATCGCCTGTTGTCGACCCGTCCGGTGGATGCCATCGAGCAATCCTTCGCTCGAGGCGATGCACTGACCGCACCGGACACCCGGATGCGCACAGCCATGAGCAAACCGCTCAACGCCCTGCAAACCTGGGCCGGCAGCAATCAGCAAGCCGAACTGGGCGCATTGTGCAGCCAGTTCGCCGAGCAGTCGCAAAGCGGCATCACCCGCCTGCTGACCGGCCCGACCGGCGAACGCAACAGCTACAGCCTCCTGCCCCGCGAACACGTACTGTGCCTCGCAGAGGCCGAAGCAGACCTGTTGACTCAATTGGCAGCCGTATTGGCCGTCGGCAGCACAGCCGTCTGGCCCGAAACCGAACTGAGCAAACCGTTGCGCGCTCGCCTGCCTAAAGACGTGCAAACGCGCATCCAACTGGTTGCCGACTGGAACAAAGACGAGGTGGTCATTGATGCAGTCCTGCACCACGGCGACTCCGACCAGTTGCGAGCGGTCTGCCAACAAATCGCCAAACGCGCTGGCGCTATTGTTGGGGTTCACGGTCTGTCACACGGCGAAACTAACATTGCGCTGGAGCGGTTGGTAATTGAACGGGCGTTGAGTGTGAATACGGCGGCGGCTGGGGGGAATGCGAGCTTGATGACGATTGGATAACCCTTGTAGGAGCGCGCTTGCCCGCGATGGCGTCGGTACATCCAACATCGTCGGTGACTGACACACCGCACATCGCGGGCAAGCGCGCTCCTACAAAAGCCGAGCCCGGCGCAAATCTTTCAGCTGACTGAAATCCTAGATGTGGGAGCAGGCTTGAACTGCGAAGAAGAGCACGCGGTGTGTCTGGCGTACCGCGTCGAGACATTCGCAGGCAAGCCTGCTCCCACAAAGGCAGGGGTCCGGCGAAGATCTTTCAGCTGGCTGAAATCCTGTGGGAGCAGGCTTGCCTGCGAAGAAGAGCATGCGGTGTGTCTGGCATACCGCGTCGAGACATTCGCAGGCAAGCCTGCTCCCACAATTTACCCCTCCATCACCCGCATCAATCTTGCTGTTCAGCCACTCGCATCGCGGCCTAGACTCGGGCATTCCAAAAAAAGGTACCCCGCCATGTCCGAGACGCTGCTCAGTTCCCGCAATCTGGCTTTCGAGCTGTATGAAGTGCTGGACGCCGAAGCCCTGACCCAGCGCGAGCGCTTCGCCGAGCACAATCGTGAGACCTTCGATGCGGCGATCGGTACAGCGCGGACCATCGCTGAAAAGTATTTTGCCCCGCATAACCGCAAAGGTGACGAGAACGAACCGCGCTATGAGAATGGTGAGGCAATCCTGATCCCGGAAGTGAAGCCGGCGGTGGATGCGTTTCTGGAAGCCGGTTTCCTTAACGCTGCGCGCAGTTTCGAGGCGGGCGGCATGCAGTTGCCGACGTTGTTGTCGCAGGCGTGTTTTGCACATTTCCAGTCAGCCAACGCGGCCTCGACCTCGTACCCGTTCCTGACCATGGGCGCGGCCAATCTGATCGAAAGCTTTGGCAGCGACGAGCAGAAACAGCGCTTTTTGCAGCCGATGATCGACGGTCGATTCTTCGGCACCATGGCCCTGACTGAACCGCATGCCGGCTCATCGCTGTCGGACATCCGTACCCGCGCCGAACCTGCAGCAGACGGCACCTATCGCCTGCGCGGCAACAAGATTTTTATCTCGGGCGGCGATCATCCGCTGTCGGAAAACATCGTGCACATGGTCCTGGCCAAGTTGCCGGACGCTCCTGCCGGGGTGAAAGGCATCTCGCTGTTTATCGTGCCCAAGTTCCTGGTCAACGACGACGGCAGCCTCGGCAAGCGCAACGACGTATTGCTGGCCGGCCTGTTTCACAAGATGGGCTGGCGCGGCACCACGTCCACCGCGCTGAACTTCGGCGATAACGGTGAGTGCGTCGGTTATCTGGTGGGCAAGCCGCATCAGGGCTTGAGCTATATGTTCCAGATGATGAACGAGGCGCGGATCGGCGTCGGCATGGGTGCGGTGATGCTCGGTTATGCCGGTTATCTGTACTCGCTGGAATACGCCCGCGAACGGCCGCAGGGGCGCCTGCCGGACAGCAAGAATCCGGACACCGCGCCGGTGTCGATCATTCAGCACGCTGACGTCAAGCGCATGTTGCTGACGCAGAAAGCCTACGTCGAAGGTGCGTTCGACCTCGGCCTGTACGCGGCAAGGTTGTTCGACGACACCAACACAGGGGAAACCGAAGAGGTCCGCAAACAGGCCCACGAACTGCTTGATCTGCTGACCCCCATCGTCAAATCCTGGCCGTCGGAGTTCTGCCTCAAGGCCAACGAACTGGCAATCCAGATTCTCGGCGGCCATGGTTACACCCGCGAATACCCGGTGGAGCAGTACTACCGCGATAACCGCCTGAACCCGATCCATGAGGGCACCCACGGTATTCAGTCGCTGGATCTGTTGGGTCGCAAGCTTGCACAGAACGGCGGTGCCGGTCTCAAGCAACTGATTCGCCTGATCGCCGACACCGCCGAACGGGCGCAAGCCCATGAAGCCCTGACCCCGCTGCGCCAACCGCTGGAGCAACTGGTGGCGCGCCTGCAGACCGTGACCATCGGCCTGTTGACCGACATGGCTCAGGGCAAGGTCAACAGCAGCCTCGCCAACTCGGCGCTGTACCTGAAGGCATTCGGTCATACCGTGATCGGCTGGCGCTGGCTGGAGCAAGCGATTCGCGCCGAAGAAGGTCTGGCAAAGGGCAACGAAGCGGACGTCAGCTTCTATAAAGGCAAACTACAAGCCGCACGCTACTTTCTGACCTGGGAAGTACCAGGTTGTCATCACGAACTGGCGATTCTCGAAGCGCGTGATGACACCTGCCTGTCCATGCAGGACGCGTGGTTCTGACCGACCGATTACTCGTCAAGCGGAAAGAAGCGATCGACGATCGATTGCGCACCGGCCCCGAGCTTTACAGCGTATTGCTCGCGGCTGAAAGGCTTGCCGGTGCGCAGGTCGTAAATCGAGGTGGAGGCTTGCGATTTGTCGATCTCACTCATCTCCACTTTGATGAACTTGTAACGCTGCCCAGTGACTTCTTCGATGCTCTTGACCCTGAAGTAATGGCCGGGCAGGAATACCGATTCGGCTTCCTCTTCCAGCCCCGAAAAAGGCCCGATGGGCGTCGCGCCCTGGTAGCTCTTGGCGGGCAGAACATAAATGATCGACGTATCGTCGAAACTGCCCACGCCGTGGAACTCACCCGAGTTTTCCCCTACCTGACTGTTGGCAAAGTTCCTGGCCACATACGGGTTCTCGCTGAAGGAAGTGATATCCGTATTGACCAGGGTGTTGCCCGGTTTGATGACACCACTGCGATACATAGCTCCGGAAGTACCGCGGCCGCCGCTGCCACCTCGATACAAATTCACTGCGTTATCGATGCCCACCTCATCGAGGTCGTTGGCGAGCCGTTCGATAAGGACTACCGGGTTGTCATAGGAGTAAGGCGTCCCGGTGCGCAGAAACAGGTTGTAAGCGTGATCTTCCTGAACGTAATGCCCAATGCTACCCCCGTGGTAACGCCCACTTTCGGTCTTGAATACGCGGTAGGCCGATCCCCCTTGGTCGACATATTTTTTGAAGCCGTCCTCATCGGGCACCACGTCGCTATCCGGCACGATCATCACATCGACGGCTTCCCGCTGCCGTACAAGTGCCGCCCTGGATAACTGCATTTCCTCCAACGGATTGAACCTCATGTAGCCGTCCCAAAACGTCGAGGTTGTCGTGGGATAGGGTTTGCCCGCCAGAGCGGAACCTGTCTGCGAAGAAGTACCCGCGCTCTCCATGCCACCTTTGAACTTCGGTGGCGACGCCAGCTCCCACTTGCCTTCTGCGTTCAGGTGTACGGGTTTGCCCCCCTGAAAGGCAAAGGGACTGTCCGGGTCCACAACGGCCCAAGAGCGTAGTTCGGCGCTGTAGTGCACGTAATACGGGAGATGATTCAAACTGATCCAGGTTTCACCGTTAGCCAACACGTGGATACCGCGCAGCGGGCCCTTGGTGGGAACGGGAACGGCTTCATTGAGAACCACATTGCCTTCCAGCCCGGCCAAGGGTGATTCAATGCCCGGTTCAGTGACGACGGGATCTGACGGGATCACAGGTTCCAGCGGTAATGGGGAAGCTGGCGCACCAATTTCGGCGATGGGCACCTCTTGAGCAGCCTCACTCAGCCCGGCAAACATCGGCAGGTTGAACACCACAAAGATCGAACTGAAAATCGCCCCCTCGACCCCGGCCCTGCGCAAGGATGCGTTTGCACCGTGGATCGACTGGTCAATGTTCAGCGCCACGTTGGCAATGCCAGCCCCTACCAATGTCAGGGCAATGGGCCAACCTAGCGGCGCCACACCCCCGAACACATGAGTAAAAGCGCTCAGGTATCCGATCCATAGCTGCTTGCGCAGACTGGCGTTTGACGTGAGCAACAGGGTCGCATCCGCGGCCATCTCCCTGCGGGCAAGATCTCGAAAGTGCTCGAAGACATCGCCCGTGATGACCTGATCAAGCGGGTTGACGAGCTTGAGTTCAAACCACTTGCGCTGGAGTATCTGCTTGACCACCCCATCAAACGCCGCACCGTTCTGCTCCCGGTCCGCTGCCGAACGTAGAAAATGCAGGCTGAAGGTCATGCGCGAGGTTTTGTCGGACAGCCGACCACGAACCCACTGATACAACTCAGCCTCGCTTGCGAAGCTGTGAAATGCCGGTGACTCGCCCGGCACATACAGAATCTGTCGACCCCGGACATCGACGATCCGCAGAATATCGCGTGATACCACGCCCCCAATGTCGAATGTGCGCAGTGTGATACCCGTTCGCGGCCGCACTTTTGCCTGCAACTTGGCCAACGTCATCACAGGGCTCACTGTGTCAGCCACCGCGTGAAACACCGTCCGAAAATCCTGCTCCGACAGCTTTCCACTGCGTCGACTTTGTCCTGCAGCTGCTAAAAAGTGTGCCTTCGCCAGGGTGCGGAAATTTTCACTGTGATCGGCCCAAAAACGCTCCATGGCCTGGGTGTAAGCAGCACTGAAATCCAGCGCCCAGAAATCATTCAGGACATCCTTGGGCAGCATGCGTATTTCGTTACGCTCGTCGAACAGGTCGTGATCCGGACCATCGGAGTAAAAGCCGCCGTAAACCTGAAGTTCATCCCAGGCTTCCTGATCGCGAGCATTGAAACGCTGCATAAGCAGTTCGATGAAGGTCATCGATTCAGTCGGCGGCCCCACGTGCATCCAGCCCGTAAACGATCGGTGGCTGCTGCCGGCATTACTGAAACGGTGCCAATACACTTTTTCAAGATTAAGTTTCAGCTGAGTGTGTTTAAGCAGAATGTTGCTGGCGGCCGCATAGGCCATGTCATGGATATCGGGGTAAGCCGCCATGAACTGGCGGGCACGGTCCTTCAGTTGAACTGCATCGCTTTGGGCGGGAAAAAGTGACGTCATGACTTCCAATCCTTTGTGTGAGGGAAGTCATGACGTAAGCAAGATGGAAAAGACGTTGGGGTGTAGTTATTTACCTCAAGGACTCATCCCCCATGGATTTCTTATCAAAATCCCTATAGCTGATTACTGCCTTACCATTCATTCGCGCTTCCTGCAAAGATGCGAGCCTTGCGCTTGAATGGAAAGTAAAAATCCCTCGTCGCTTCAAAACGCTCAGTGTAGGCAGATGCAATGACTGCACTTGTCTGCATTTGCTCACCTCTCTCCAGCAGGTCGAAATAATCAGTGCGCAGTTTGCCGATCACATCAGAAAATAAACGTGGCCCCGTCAACTCGAATATTTTGATCATATACGGTCTCATTTTTGCCTTCGAGGCAACGCGAAGCGCTTCGGTAGATGTGTCTATATGGGGCCTCGGCGTTGTAAAAAATGCCGGATCCTCTTTTAAATAACGTAGGTGCATTTCCTCCAACAGTTGATTCAATACGGGATTTCGAGGATGACTGGCAAAATGGCTCGTATTGGGTCCGACATAATCAAATGACGGCGCATTAACTTCACTCCCCATCAACACATCACAGGGTCCGGCATTGAGCTCAACACCGACAAAGGATTGTAGGATTGTGTCGTCACAATCCATATAAATACCCCCATACTCGTAGATCATACGGTAACGGAGAACGTCCGAGGCGGCCGCCAGATTTTGATAATTTCCGTAGCGGAAATAGTTGAATAACTGTGCATTTTTGCTTTTTAGAAAGCCTGCGTAAAATGATTCATCCTTCAAGGGAGAGATGTGAACATTTGAGTGATTGGCAAACCGGCTGGACAGATCATACAGTGCGTTTTCATTGTCGATATCGATATGAAGTGTAAATTTTAAATCCGGACTCTTTGCCGCATTCCTTGATAGATTGGTCAACAACTTATCACTGGGCAGTCGATCGCCCATCCAGATATGGTGAACTTCACGTGGAATGGGTGTCGGATGATCGGGTAGTTTGGGCAGGCGCGGAAAAGTATAAATCTGACTGTCCACACTGTGAGCAAGCCTGGATTCTACTTTTTTATACGCTGCCGCGTCACCGCTCTGCCATTCACCCGCACTGTCGCGCCAAACATAGTCGATAGTTCCTGACTTCCAGCAGGTCACGTCGGCGTCAGCGTCATAGTAAACAGACACCCGTTTTCCATTCAGCATTACGAAGTAATTACCGTCTGTTTGCTCAATCCCGTCCATGGGTATTTCTACCTGAATCTTGGGGATATTCGGCTGAAGAATAATGGGGACTTCGGCCGCTTGGGGCCCTAAAATAGCAGGGTCTTGAAGGTGAACCACGAATGAACCATCGAAACTCTCGCCACCTCGCAATCCAAGTTTCAAGTCCAGATCCCATTCGCCCGGTTTCAACGCTTTGACGAACGGGCCCGGAAGGTTTTCATCGAGCTCAGAATAAATGCGGAATTGACGCTCGGACCGCACCCACTTGACGTAGTAGACCTTGTCGTGAAGCTGGATGTACTGGTGACTATTATGGTCCTTGCTATAAACCTCCTTGCCATCGTTCGTAGTCGTCCACCCCAGCTCATCAAGCTGCTGAGGGGACTCAAGTCGTCTCAACAACCTGCGCATTCGAGGGTTCAGTGAGTGGAGTGCCGGCGGCTCAGGCCCGAAATCACGAATCTGCGGCCGCTCGGCGTCAGTTTGGTTTTCACGTGCGGCCTGTGCCCGCCTTTCTTCTGCTTCCTTTGTGACCCTGTCCCACTCAGCGTCGAGTTCGAACGCTTCCTGTTCGGCTTGTGCGTCACGAATATCGCCCCCTTCATTGGTGGACTGCTCATCAACCCCAGTGAGCCACTCGCTGCCCGTTCCTTCCCCGATCTCCCTGCCTCCAACAACTTCACGAACGACGTTATAGCCCTCCTCAGCCACCTCGGCCGCAAGCGGCAGGGCATTCATCACGCCGAACTCCACGCGATCAAGCCCTTGCTTGCGCTCTTCCAGCGTGCGCCCATGGATAGCCTGATCGACGCCTGTTCCCACCAATGCCAACGACAGCCCAACCAGAACAGGAAGCAGCTCCGGCGCAACCATGACAATCAGTCCCGTCGCCGTAACAGCGTTGATCAACCCTCGTCGAAACTCCTCTTTTCGATAGTCCGATTGGGTGTGGATGATCTGCTTGGCATCGGATTCGAAGCGACTTTTTGCGTTGTCCCGGAAATGCGAGAAAGGCCAAGGTCGCAGAGGCTCACCGAACTTGACGATATCGCGTGGCTTCCACAGCCCGGTCCCACCGTTCAAGATTTGCGGATAAGCGGCCATGCCTTCAAGTGCGGTGTGCACCCCGCTGAGGAAAAGCCCATCATCGTCATCCTCCGCCCTGAAGTGAGCTTCCAGCGCCCGGCGTTTGGTCGGATTCTTGCAGAGTTGACCTATCCAGTCCTTCGCCGCGTTCTCCGACTCAAACGAGTGCCATGGCGACGAGTTGCCAGGGATATAGAGCAACACTCGTTCGGTAGGAGGGTCTTTGAGCACAATGATATCGGTGGCGGTGTACTTGTGAATAATCAGCTCACAAAAACTCATGGAGTTGCGCAGGGCTGCGTCCCTGAAACGCGTAAACGTGAGGTCTTCCCACCGCTGGGAATAGCTCAATCCCAGCGCTTCAAGCACCAGCGATTTATCGTCCTGACTTAGGGTCCTTTCCCGCGCTTGTATATAAGCGGCCTTGAGCAGACTGCCTTTGATGAGCAAGTGATAGCCCTGGTAATGCCGTGCCCAGAACGCGTTCAGATACGAAAGATAATGACGCTGCAGATCCGCGTCCCACACGAACTGTTTGAAGCGGGCTGCCGGGATCTCCAGATGGGTGCTGGCGTCATAACGTTGCGGCGTGGTTTTTTGGTAGAGAGCCTCGTACGCCACGCTGTCCCACTTGGCAACGGGTTGCTGGGTCACCCTGACCGAATAGCCACCCTTGCGATGAGCGGCTGGGTGCCCGAGGTGGTCCGACCAATCGCCATTTCCGTTTTGCTGCCAATTGCCCAACATCGCCTGGGTCAGCGTCATCGAGAACGCGACATTGGCGCGAAATGGCGCACGCGCGCCCATGCTCTCGATGTAAAGGGTGGTAATCAGGGTCTCGTCCGGGTCCAGGTCAACGCCCCATTGGGACCGGGCGTACTGCTTGATCAGCTGGCGAGCATAAATTCCCGGCGCCTCCAGCCTTACTGACTGGCCGTTGAAATACTCCTCGACGAGTAGGTCAGGCGGCAGGTTGTCGGGATCGACCTGTTCGTCGACGGTGACGCTGAACCCGCTGTCACGCGCCTGCTCCCATCGATGACGCAGTTCATCGATGACTTCTTTATTGGCGTCGTAGTACTCCTGTTGCGCCTTGCGTCGCGCCGCCAGTTGCTCCTCGGTTATCGTTGGAACATTCCCGGATGTGCCTGAATTGTCGACGTGCTCGGAATGCTCCTCAGGCCAACCCCAGTCTGACGTCCCAGGGGAATGTCCACCGCGATCAGCAGGCACAGCGCTCCCGTAATGCTCTCTGAGTTCACGCGATCGAGCGTTCAGCCGATCTTTTCCCTCTTGGCTTAACGTGTTTCTAAATAAACTGCGTTCATCTTCCATGATGCTGACGTCCTGTCATTTGATGTGGAAGTCAGACGATAAAACCGCCAGATTCCCTCCGTGCGGTACATAGTTATCGCTGGCGAGGGGCCATCCGCAGTAATGCTTTGACAGTCAGGCAATTCAACAGGTTAGAATCCTTTGGCACGCGGACTGCATGGTCAGTTCGTGTCCCGCGCTGTTCAATTGTTGCCCTTCACCTGGAGTACCGCCCTTGGATTCAGTAACCATCAACAGCCTGTTCTTGATCGGCGCGTTGCTGGTGGGTGCAAGTATTCTGGTCAGCTCGCTGTCCTCGCGCCTCGGCATTCCGATTCTGGTCATCATCCTCGCGGTGGGCATGACGGCGGGCGTTGATGGCGCCGGGATTATTTTCGACAACTACCCCACGGCTTATCTGGTCGGCAACCTCGCCTTGGCGGTGATTTTGCTCGACGGTGGCTTGCGCACGCGGGTCGCCAGTTTCCGGGTTGCGTTATGGCCTGCACTGTCGCTGGCGACTGTCGGCGTACTGATCACCACCGTGCTGACCGGCATGGTTGCGGCCTGGTTATTCAACCTGAACCTGATTCAGGGTCTGTTGATCGGCGCCATCGTCGGCTCCACGGATGCGGCGGCGGTGTTCTCGCTACTGGGCGGCAAAGGCCTGAACGAGCGGGTGACCGCCAGCCTGGAAATCGAATCCGGCAGCAATGACCCGATGGCGGTGTTCTTGACCGTGACCCTGATTGACATGCTCGCCAGCGGCCAGACCGGTCTGCACTGGAGCTTGTTGGGGCATCTGATCCGTGAGTTCGGTATCGGCGCGATTATCGGCTTGAGTGGTGGCTGGTTGATGTTGCAGCTGGTCAATCGGATCAATCTGGCCAACGGCCTGTACCCGATTCTGGTGATCAGCGGCGGGCTGGCGGTGTTCTCCTTGACCAACGCCCTCCACGGCAGTGGTTTTCTTGCGGTTTACCTGTGTGGTCTGGTGCTGGGCAATCGGCCGATTCGCAGCCGCCACGGAATTTTGCACATGCTCGACGGCATGGCCTGGCTGGCTCAGATCGGCATGTTCCTGGTCCTGGGCCTACTGGTCACGCCCCATGATTTGCTACCCATCGCCCTGCCCGCGCTGGGTCTTGCGCTATGGATGATTCTGTTTGCCCGACCGCTGTCGGTCCTGGTCAGCCTGCTACCGTTCAAAGCATTCCATGGTAAAGAAAAAGCCTTTATCGCCTGGGTCGGGTTGCGGGGTGCGGTACCGATCATTCTTGCAGTGTTCCCGCTCATGGCCGGGCTGCCCCACGCCCAGCTGTATTTCAACCTGGCGTTCTTTATCGTGCTGGTCTCACTGCTGGTCCAGGGCACAAGCCTGCCGTGGGTCGCCAAGCTTCTGAAAGTCACCGTGCCGCCAGAACCCGCGCCGATCTCACGCTCGGCGCTGGAGGTGCATGTCACCAGCGAGTGGGAGCTGTTCGTTTATCGTCTCGGCGCTGAAAAGTGGTGTATCGGTGCGGCTCTGAGGGAGCTGAAAATGCCGGAAGGAACCCGGATTGCAGCCCTGTTTCGCGGCCAGCAACTGCTCCATCCGTCGGGTAGTACCACGCTGGAAGTCGGTGATCTGCTCTGTGTGATCGGCCATGAACATAACTTGTCGGCCCTGGGCAAACTGTTCAGTCAGGCCCCACAGCGCGGTCTGGATTTGCGCTTCTTCGGCGACTTCGTCCTTGAGGGAGACGCTCAGCTCGGGGCTGTCGCGGCCTTGTACGGTCTGAAACTCGACGGTCTGGATTCGAACATGCCGCTCAGCCAATTCATCATTCAGAAGAATCGTGGCGAGCCTGTGATCGGCGACCAGGTCGAATGGAACGGCACAATTTGGACCGTTGCCGTCATGGAAGGGAACAAGATCCTCAAAGTCGGCGTCAAATTCCCCGAAGGAAGCCGCCCAGGTCCTGGGCTGTTCCTCTAAACTGCCTCTCTCTTCGATCAGTTCGACCGGTACTTATGCTCAACCTGCGCACTCTTTTTGCCGCGGCCCTGCTCGGGCTATGCCTATCCACCGTTCCTGCACACGCTGCCGAGCCACCGACCAAAAGCGCCGTACAGCAAAGCCTGGCTAAAATTGCCGACCGCAAATTGCCGGATGCTGATCAAAAAGCCCTGCAACAGGTGCTTGAGCAGACCCTGGCACTGCTCGCGAGCAAGGAAGACAGCGAAAAGCGCCTGACCGAACTCAAGCAGCAACTGAGCCAGGCCCCGAAACAGACTACGGATAACCAGCGCGATCTGGTGCGCCTGAAGGCCAGTAAGGCCATCCCGATTGCCCAGCGTTACGCCAACCTCGACGTGCCACAACTGGAGCAGTTACTCACCGAGCGCAGCACTCAGCTAGGCGATCTGCAAAAGGCCCTGAACGATGCCAACAGCCTGACCGTCACCGCCCAGACCCGGCCGGAACGGGCTCAAGGCGAGATCAGCAGCAATCAGACGCGCACTCAGCAGATCAACAGCATCCTCAAGGCAGGCAAGGATGGCGGCAAAACGATCAGCTCTGACCAGCGCGACCAACTCAATGCCGAACTGGCTTCGCTCAACGCTCTGACCCTGCTACGCCGTCAGGAACTGGCGGGTAACAGCCTGCTGCAGGACCTGGGCAACAGCCAGCGTGATCTGCTGACCGAGCGCGTCAGTCGGCAAGAGCAAGAGATTCAGGACCTCCAAACCCTGATCAACGACAAGCGCCGCGCCCAGTCGCAACAGACCGTTACCCAGCTGTCCATCGAGGCGCAAAAAGCCGGCAGCAGCAGCCTGCTGGCCACCGAAAGCGCCGCTAACCTCAAGCTGTCTGATTACCTGTTGCGCGGCACCGACCGGCTTAACGACCTGACCCAGCAGAACCTCAAGACCAAACAGCAACTGGATAGCCTGACCCAAAGCGATCAGGCGCTGGATGAGCAGATCAACGTACTCAAGGGCAGCCTGCTGCTGTCCAAGATTCTCTATAAGCAAAAACAGGCGCTGCCTTATCTGACGCTCGACAGCGGGCTCGCCGACGAAATCGCGGACATTCGCCTGTATCAATTCGAGGTCAATCAACAGCGGGAGCTGATGAGCAGCCCAAGCGCTTATGTCGACAAGCTGCTCGCGACCCAGCCTCCGGAAGACGTTACCCCGCTGCTGCGCAAAACCTTGCTCGACCTGGCCGTCACCCGCAGCGATCTGCTAGAGCGCCTGAACCGCGAATTGAGCGCGCTGCTCAATGAATCCATCACCCTGCAGCTCAATCAGAAACAACTGGTCAGCACCGCGCTGAGCCTGCGCGCGACTCTCGACGAGCAGATGTTTTGGATACCCAGCAACAAACCGCTGGACCTGGACTGGCTGGCAGGCATACCGCCACGACTGCTGAAACAAGTCACCACCTTGCCCTGGGTCTCCAGCGTCAGCGAGTTGGCAGATGGCCTGATACAACGGCCGTTGCTGTTCCTGCCGCTGCTGCTGTTGATCGGTACCCTGGTATGGAAGCGCAAGTCGCTCTACACCAAACTGAATGAACTGCATTCGGACATCGGCCACTTCAAGCGGGACAGCCAATGGCACACGCCGCTAGCGATCCTGATCAATATCCTGCTGGCCGTGCCACTCGCGCTGGGCCTGGCGTTGTGTGGTTACGCCCTGCAAATCGACGCACGCGGGCAAAACGCCAACCTCGGCGCCGCATTGCTGCAAATCGCCCTGGCCTGGCTGATTTTCTACACCGCTTACCGCATTCTTGCGCCGGGCGGCGTTGCGCAATTGCATTTCCGCTGGGAAAAACCGCAAGTCGAATTCCTCCAAGGCTGGATTCGTCGTCTGGGTCTGGTCGTGCTGGCGTTGGTTTCGGTGGTCGCGGTGGCCGAGCACCAACCCGCTGCGCTGGCCGACGACGTACTTGGGATTGCCGTGGTCCTGACGTGTTACGCGCTGATGGCCTGGCTGTTGAGCCGGCTGCTGGTCAGCAGCCCGACCCAACATAGCGCGTCACTGTTCCGCAAAGCCGTCGGCGTGATCTTCACCGCGCTGCCGATCGCCTTGTTCATCGCCGTGTGCTTCGGCTACTACTACACCGCCCTGAAACTCAGTGATCGACTGATTAACACTCTGTATTTACTGATGCTGTGGCTGGTGATTGAAGCCGCCTTCGTGCGCGGGCTGAGCGTGGCGGCACGGCGACTGGCCTTCCATCGCGCCCTGAGCAAACGTCAGGCAGCGAAGGAAAGCGGTGATGGCGAAGCGGTCATCGAAGAGCCGACACTGGATATCGAACAGGTCAACGAGCAGTCCTTGCGCCTGATCCGTCTGGCCCTGCTTGGCGGCTTCATCGGTGCGCTGTATTGGGCCTGGTCGGACTTGATCAGCGTGTTCTCGTACCTGAACAACATTACCCTCTACGAATACACCAGCGGCACCGGTGCCGCCATGAGCATGGTGCCGATCAGCCTCGGCGACATGATTGGCGCGATCATCATTATCGGTACCACCGTCGTGCTGGCCGGCAACCTGCCCGGCCTGCTGGAAGTGCTGGTGCTGTCGCGTCTGAACCTGGCCCAGGGCAGCGCTTACGCGACCACCACCCTGCTGTCGTATGCGATTGCCGGGGTCGGTTTCGTCTCGACACTGTCGGCGCTGGGCGTAAGTTGGGACAAGCTGCAATGGCTGGTGGCGGCGCTGTCGGTAGGCCTGGGTTTCGGTATGCAGGAGATCTTCGCCAACTTCATCTCCGGCATCATGATCCTGTTCGAACGTCCAGTGCGGATCGGCGACACCATCACCATCGGCAACCTGTCGGGCACCGTCAGCAAGATCCGCATCCGCGCCACAACCATCACCGACTTCGACCGCAAGGACATCATTGTCCCGAACAAAACCTTCATTACCGGACAACTGATCAACTGGTCCCTGACTGACACCATCACCCGTGTGACCCTGAAACTCGGCGTCGGTTACGGCTCGGACCTGGACCTGGTGCGTAGCCTGTTGCTCAAGGCCGCTCAGGATAACCCGCGAGTACTCAAGGATCCGGGACCGCAGGTGTACTTTCTGAACTTCGGCGAAAGCACCCTGGACCACGAGTTACGCATGCACGTTCGCGATCTTGGCGACCGTAACCCGGCCGTCGACGAGATCAACCGCTTCATTGACCGTGAGTTCAAGGCGCACGATATCAGCATCTCGTTCCGGCAAATGGAGGTCTACCTGAAAAACCTTCAAGGCGAGGAATACAAGTTGGTACCCACCGACGTGCCTGACAAACACGGTAGCCCGATACCAGCGGTGCCGCCCGTCGCCAAAGACGTGCCCGAGCCACCGGATGTGAAGCTCGACTGATGAGGCTAATCCCAGCAGAATGCTCGGACATTCTGCTGGAGATGGCCCTTGAAAGCCCTCGACGAACTGACCTTCGACAACCGCTTCGCCCGCCTGGGCGACGCGTTCTCCACTTCGGTACTGCCCGAACCCATCGCCGACCCGCGTCTGGTGGTGGCAAGTACTGCCGCCATGGCGTTGCTCGATCTCGATCCGGCGCAGGCCGAGTTGCCAGTCTTCGCCGAAATTTTCAGTGGTCACAAACTCTGGGCCAGCACCGACGCTCGGGCGATGGTATATTCCGGCCATCAATTCGGCTCCTACAACCCACGCTTGGGTGACGGTCGCGGCTTGCTGCTGGGCGAGGTTTACAACGACGCCGGCGAGCACTGGGACTTGCACCTCAAAGGTGCCGGGCAGACGCCCTACTCGCGCATGGGTGATGGCCGCGCAGTGTTGCGCTCATCGATCCGCGAGTTTCTGGCTTCCGAAGCACTGCACGCACTGGGCATTCCCAGCAGCCGGGCGCTGTGCGTCATCGGTTCGAGCACGCCGGTGTGGCGGGAGAAACAGGAACGGGCGGCCATGGTCTTACGCCTGGCGCAGAGCCATATCCGTTTCGGCAGTTTCGAATACTTCTTCTACACCAAGCAGCCGGAACAACTGAAGGCGCTGGGCGAGCATGTGCTGGCGATGCACTTCCCTGAATGCCTGGAACAACCCGAACCCTATCTGGCGATGTTCCGGGAGATCGTCGAGCGCAACGCAGAACTGATCGCCAAGTGGCAGGCGTATGGCTTCTGCCATGGCGTAATGAACACCGACAACATGTCGATTCTGGGCATCACCTTCGACTTCGGCCCGTTCGCCTTCCTCGATGACTTCGACCAGAACTTCATCTGCAATCATTCCGATCATGAAGGCCGTTACTCCTTCAGCAATCAGGTGCCCATCGGCCAATGGAACCTCAGCGCCCTCGCGCAAGCCTTGACACCCTTCATCAGCGTCGAAGCCCTGCGCGAAGCCCTCGGCCTGTTCCTACCGCTGTATCAGGCTCACTACCTGGACCTGATGCGCCGCCGCCTGGGCCTGACCCGCGCCGAAGAGGCCGACGCCACACTGATCGAACGCTTGCTCAAACTGATGCAAAACAGCGGCGTCGATTACACCCTGTTCTTCCGCCGTCTGGGCGATGAGTCCGCCGCCGTGGCAGCCACCCGCCTGCGCGACGACTTTATCGACATCAAAGGCTTCGACGCCTGGGCCAGCGACTACCAGGCGCGCATCGCCCGCGAAGACAACGGCACCGAGCAACAACGCCAGACCCGCATGCACGCGGTCAACCCGCTCTACATCCTGCGCAACTACCTGGCACAAAAAGCCATCGATGCAGCCGAGGACGGCAACTACGAAGAAGTCCGTCGTTTGCATGCGGTGCTGAGCAAGCCGTTCGACGAACAGCCTGGCATGGCTAACTACGCGGAGCGTCCACCGGAGTGGGGGAAGCATCTGGAGATAAGTTGTTCGTCGTGAATTGGGATTGAGGGGGTGGTGAGGCCGCTTGCTTCTCGACCTCAGGTGCGGGTGCCCGAGCAAGAAACTCGACCAGCGTGAGAAAGTTGTTTTTCGGCCGAACACCTGGATCCGTGGCTTCTTGGTCGATCTTAATTTTCAGGCCGGCCGCATAATCTTCAGGGTATTGGGCCTGCTCGATACGCGGCAGCGCTTCATAGTGCGCGAGTACTTCGGTGAAAAAGGCAGGCGACTTGCCGGTGCGGTTGTATTCATCCATGCCTTGGGCCACCACTTTCTGCCGCCACGCTTGCTCCATAATTTGTGTACCCACCCAAGCGGCTCGCCGCTCATTCACGGTATAGGAACCCCTGTCATCGTAAGCGATCAGATTGAGCTGCTCACGGGACAGGCCAGCAAAAGGGCTCTCCGCAGCTCTGTCGCCCCCGGCAGTCCGGTTGACATAGTCCGTAGCGTGCTTGGCTCTGGCCAATAATTCCGGGTCATCGGTATCCGGGACTTCACTGTCGTGTTTGGCCTTGTTGGCGAAGTAGCGCTCACCCGAGAACTGATCGCTGAGCTTGAGAGCCAGATCACCGAGTTGCTTGTGATTCAGGCTGTTATTACGCACGTCTGCACGCGCTGCGCTTTCACCCAATTGACGAGAAAGCGTTGAAATGGTCGCGGGATCAGATGAGGCGGACGTGGATGTATTGACGCTGATATCTTCTATTGGAACTGAAACAGGATTGTTTGAGATAGACTGCACCTGACTGCTGACAACCGTAGCTTGAATATGATTGACCATTGGCTACTCCAACTTAAATATTCAGACAACCCCCATCACACGGATTGATGCACACCACGGACAGGGGTCTATAGATCAGCTAACCTCCCATTACTTCATTGTGAATTCGACTGACCACGCATACGTCGAGAAGTTAGTGGCTGTGATAGCCGCCGTACAGACAGCCCCTCCACTGGCGACTGCGCTTTTGTTCCATTTCGGCACTTTAACGCCACTGCGCACGAACGCATTGACGAATGTCGTTGAAAACTGACAAACCTTCGAGCCCATCTGATAGCGTACGACAGCATAATTGGCATCGGGAGAAAGATTGCTTTGTACCGTGTAAGCCTCAAAACTCCCTGCATCTACTTTGTGACTAGGTGTTGGCGAAGCATTGGCCTTAGTAGTCACCCCGTTGGAACCGAAGACCCTATATATTGCTTCTCCCGCCCCTTGATTCTTGAAAACAACATGCACCTTTGGCCCTGCCTGCGCGGTAACCGATGCAGTTACAGCGACTAGCGCCAACGAGAGAACAACCGGGTTAAAAATCCGCATAGTGATACTCCATACTTAACCGACAATAGACCGAATTCATTATTTTTGGATTGGACAACTAAATGCAGTTGAATCACTCATTACTTTGGACAGATATCCAGGTCCTCATCGTTCATAGGCAACTATTGAATTCAAGAAGGGGACTGATTGATTGCTTTCGCCAGAGACTACTGCGCCCGATGGCTGGGCACCACTCTCTGAACGGGTAGTTGACAGGGCGACGACGAAACCCGCTTTAGGCATTCCATGCCAGACAAACGCTTCGGATAGGACTATCCAGCAAGGAGCGCCACGCCGAACGGTCGCCGGAGTGAGGGAAGTATTAGGGGATTAGCTGTTCGTTGCCCACGACACATCATCAGAACGTGTCGCCATTTAGTAAAAATAGCGACACGTCACCGGATACAGTCTTCTGAGCGTTCTAGAAAAAAACGTCAGCAGGTACCGAGAAGCGCTCAGCCAACAAACGTACCTGTCGCAAATTAATCTGACGCTTTCCGGCGAGAATTTCGGAAATGACTGACTGCGTACCTATCTCAGGCAGGTCCCCCTGATTCAAACCATGCTCACGCATCAGATAGCGCAAGGCTTCTGTCCCGGAAACCACGGGCATGGGCCGATGCGCATGGTCATAAGCCTCAATCAGATCGCCGATCAATATGACCAGAGTGTTCAGTGGGTGGGCTTCATCTTCGCCGACGAGAGACAGCAGTTCATCCAGTGATTCGACCAGAGCGTCGTAATCAGCATCGGTTGCCGGCTTGCTCAGTAGCGGGGCGACGTAGCGCCAATGTTCAGCGGCTTGTTTGATAAGTGCGCTCATGTCCTACTCCCTCCACTTGCCCTTGTCGCACCAGACAAAAAAATATCGCAAATTGCGATACCTCAAAAAAGTGATTTTGTTTCTCTTCAGGGGCGCGTGAGCACGATCAACCCTGAAAATCCTAGCCAACGCTTGTTGGTTCGCAACGTTCAATCCGAGATCGATCCATTCAAAATGATGCAGACACCAGAACACGCCACGCTTGATAACCTCGACAATTGACTCCAACTCAATGACATTGGCCAAACACTTGGAGCCCCCCATGTCCGACCCACTCATGATCCCCTGCCCACACTGCAACGGGCTCAATCGCATCCCCGCCGACCGCCTGGGCGATCAGCCCAAATGTGGGCGCTGCAAGGCGCAGGTGTTGCTCAGCAAACCTTTCGAATTGACTCAGGGCGATTACGCCAGCCAGATAAAAGGCGATCTGCCGCTGTTGGTGGATGTCTGGGCCGAGTGGTGCGGACCGTGCAAGTCCTTCGCACCGATTTTCGAGCAAGCGGCCAGCCAGCTATCCGGGCGCTGTCGGCTCGCCAAGCTGGACAGCGAAGCCCATCAGCAACTGTCGGCTCAGCTGGGCATCCGCTCGATCCCCACCCTGATCCTGTTCAAGAATGGTCAGGAAGTCGCACGCCAAAGTGGCGCGTTCCCACTGCCGCAGCTGCTGGCCTGGTTGCAAAGCCAAGGGGTTTAGGCGTTTTCTGGCCCAGGTGTCCGCGCTGACTTTCCTGTAGGGCAATTCCTAAACAGGTTTTCCCGGCCCTCGCCGCTGCGTTTTACTTCTAGCCTTCCTTACTCCATTTGCACAACGGATAAGGAATATCTATGGTTTATGTCATCAGGGAAGGTGATCTCACGACCACGAGCGGCTTCGTCATAACCGCTTCCGCAAAGGCCGCCGTGCAGCTTCGCAAGCTGGCGAGAATGGGCGATCCAGTATGGTGTCCGGCGTGTGAATGCGTCGGTTATATCGCTGAAGGCAATCCGACATTCATTGATGAGTATGTCGCCGTAGCGACCCACGGCCAGGTGGTGCAATGCGCTTGCCCGCTGGGCAGTCATCGATTGTTGGCAAGCCCGGAAAGCGTTCCGGCAGATATGGAAGCGACCATATCCATTCCGCCAGATCTCGCCGATGCCGCGCGAATGACCGCCGAACAGATGTCACACGCCATCTTCGAAGGCTCTTTGCGCGAGAAATTGTTCTCGCCGCTGCGGCTAACCCGGCCAGCGCAACCCGGCTAACCACTGCGACATTGCTCAACGCTGAGGGCCGGACTCCAGCAGACTGTGCAGCTCCACAAACTGCTGGGTCAGCTTGTGGCGGGGCTCAAGATGAATCAGCGGAATGTTGGCCTGATGTGACTCACGCATTTTCACCGAGCTGTTGAGGTAGACCGGCAACACCGGCAGGCCTTCAGCGATCAGCTCATCGAGAATCTGTTGCGGCAGGCTGGCGCGGGACTGGAACTGATTGACGATGATGCCCTCGACCTCCAGGCCCTCATTGTGGTCTTCCTTGAGTTCGTCGATTTCCTTGAGCAGGCCGTAAAGTGCCTGACGGGAAAAGCTGTCGCAATCGAAGGGGATCAGCACTCTATCGGCGGCAATCAGCGCCGAAACCGCATAGAAATTCAGCGCTGGCGGCGTATCCAGGTAGATACGTTCGTAGTCCTCGTCCAGTTCATCCAGCAGTTTTCGCAGTTTATTGATCTTGTGCTTGGCCTCGAGCTTGGGTTGCAGGTCCGCCAGTTCAGCCGTGGCGGTCACCACGTGCAGGTTGTCGAAGGGTGTTTCGTAGATATCGACCTGACTTTTTTTGGCGAACGGGCCGGACGACAGGGTTTGCTTGAAGAAGTCAGCAATCCCCATGGGGATGTCGTCGCCGGTCAAACCGGTGAGGTACTGGGTCGAGTTGGCCTGAGCATCAAGATCGATCAAAAGCGTCCGATACCCTTCGTTCGCGCTGACCGCCGCCAGGTTGCAGGCGATGCTGGACTTGCCCACCCCGCCCTTCTGATTGAACACCACGCGCCGCATGCAAAGACCTCCTTGGTTCTGTAAATGGCCCAGATGAATGGGACCGAGTCTAAGCAAAGCGTGGGACAAGGGCGAGCGCTTCATATAAAAAGAGACACTGGTAGCGGATTCAGACTTACACCAGCAATAGCACTTTCCCACATAGCAATGTAAGAATGTAAAACGACTAAGCGTAGGAATGCGTTCCTGTAAATGAACTATTTGTAACGGCGTTTGCTACTCGCCAGCCTCATCGGGATAATACGCACCCTCTCGGCCAAAAGCGTCGCGCCATGATGGGTGTCGCTCGGGAGACCGCAGCGAAAGGCAAGCCCGCAGGGGCGGGAAGAGAATTCGTGATTACGTTCAACATCGCACAATGGCGCGCCTGGGCCCCCGGCCTGGAAACGGTCGAGGACTGGCAGCAATGGAGCCTGAGCCCGTCGCCTGTAGCAAGTGGCGACGCGGCACCCGATGTCTCGTTTTTACCGGCCATGCAGCGCAGACGCCTGAGCCGTCTGGCACGGATGGCCTTCAGCGTCGGCTGGCCATTGGCCGAAGGTCGTGAGCAGTTGCCGCTGGTGTTCGTCTCGCGCCATGGCGAAACACCGCGCACCTTCGACATCCTCAGTGACCTCGCTACCGACCAACCGCTGTCGCCCACCCAGTTCAGCCTGTCAGTGCACAACGCAGTGATTGGTTTGTGGTCGATCATGCGCGGCGAAACCAGTGAAATGACCTCGTTGGCCGCCGCCGGTGATGGTCTGGAACATGGCATCGTCGAAGCCTGCGCCCTGCTCGCCGAGGGTGCACCCGCCGTACTGCTGATTGTCTCCGAAGAGCAACCGCCACACGCTTATGCCAACTGGATCGACGATGTACCCTTCCCTTATGCGGTCGGCCTGTTACTGACCCCAGGCACGGACTGGCAATTGTCCCTTGGCCCCGGTAGCGAAAGCCTGCCCCGCGCCGAGTGGCCTCACGCCCTCAACTTCCTGCGCACGCTATTGAGCGAGCAGACCACCTGCCAGCATTCATGGAAGAACCGGGTGTGGAGTTGGCAACGACACCCCTGAACAAACGCCGCGACGCCTATTATTGGCGTCTGCTGGCGACCGCGCTGAGCTTTGCCCTCTTCGGGGTGGGTGGCCTGTGCCTGCGGCTGGTGATTTTCCCCTTGTTTAGCTGCCTGCCCGGCGATGCGCACAGCCATAGGCAGCGGGCCCGACGCACCATCGGTCAGCTGTTCTGGCGGTTTATCCGGTTCATGAAGCGCACCGGAGTCCTGACCTACGAAGTCCAGGGCGCGGAAAAACTCGGGCGCCCGGGGCAGATGATCATCGCCAACCATCCGTCGCTGATCGATGTAGTGTTTTTGATCGGGTTGGTGCGCGATGCCAACTGCGTGGTCAAACAGAGCTTGTGGCAGAACCCTTTTACCCGGGAGGCGGTACGCTCCGCCGATTACATCAGCAATGACGGCAGCATGGACATGCTCGATACCGCCGCAGCCGCTCTACAAAGCGGGCAGACGCTGATCATCTTCCCCGAAGGCACGCGCACCCGACCCGGGCAGGTACCTGCCTTTCATCGTGGCGCCGCCGCAATTGCCCTGCGGGGTGCGAAACTTGTCACCCCGATTACGATCCAAGTCAGGCCCAGTACCCTGACCAAGGCCGAACCCTGGTATCGCATCCCGCAACGCCGCGTGCACTTCAGTCTGCGCGTCGGTGCCGATATAGATCCACAAGCCTTTGCTGTGCTTGGCCCGGCGCCTATGGCCTCGCGCAAGTTCAACGATTATCTACATCAATACTTTATCAAGGAGCTCGCCAAAGATGAGCGATCTGCACCTGGAAATTAAGCAACTGATCATCGACTCCCTGGGTCTCGAAGACATCAGCCCCCATGACATCGGCAATGACCAGATATTGTTCGGCGAAGGTCTGGGCCTGGACTCGGTGGACGCCCTGGAACTGGGTCTGGCCATCCAGAAACGCTATGGCATCAAGATCGACGCCGAAGCCAATGACACCCGCAACGATTTCACCAGCGTGGACAGCCTTGTGGCGTTCGTCAGCACCAGACAAGTGGCCTGAGGAATGACCATGCAAGACCGCGTCATTCAAACCCATGAAGACATCTTCAACACCCTGCGCAGTGCGCTGGTTGAGCTGTTCGAGCTTGAACCCGAGCGTATCAGCCTGCGGTCCGACCTGTATCAGGACCTGGAAATCGACAGCATCGATGCGGTGGACCTGATCGACCACATCAAACGCAAGACCGGCAAGAAAATTGCCGCAGAAGACTTCAAATCCGTGCGCACCGTCAACGACGTGGTCGAGGCGGTCTACCGTCTGGTCAACCCGGCCGCATGAGTCGGTTGATCAGCCTCGGCCTGTTGCTGGCAGGAGCGCTGTACCCCTTTGCCGTGTATTTCGGCATGGGACATTTCGCGCCCTGGCAGTTCGCCCTGTTGCTCGGAGGGCTGTGGCTAGCCCGGGCGCTGACTGGCGAACGGCGTCCTGGCAGTCTGGGGATGGCGATTGCCGCCATTGGTTTCTGCCTGTTGCTGGGGTTACTCGACAGCCCGCTGCTGTTGCGCTGGTACCCGGTGCTGGTCAGCGGGTTCATGTTGAGCCTGTTCGGCCTCAGCCTGATCTATGGTCCCCCCGTCGTCGAACGATTGGCGCGCTTGAGTGAACCCGACTTGCCCGAGATCGCTATCCGCTACACCCGACAGGTGACCAAAGTCTGGAGCCTGTTTTTTCTGTGCAATGGCCTGCTCGCAGCGGCATTGACCCTGTGGGCACCGCTGAGCTGGTGGACGCTGTACAACGGCTTGATCGCTTATGGCCTGATGGGTCTGCTGTTTGCCGGTGAATGGCTGTTGCGCCAACGTGTAAGAGGCCGTGCATGAATTGGATATCACTTGAGCACCTGTTGCTCGAGGCTTTGCCGGCCCGTGAACTGACGATGGCCCCGCCCCTTGATCACGCCCGATTCTGCGAACAGGCCCTGAGCGTCGCCGCTGGCCTGCAGGCCCGAGGCATCAAGCGCCTGGCGGTGCACCTGGAGGACGCCGGCGAGCTGGCCGTGGCCTTGTTTGGCGCCTGGCGCGCCGGGGTCAGCGTGTTATTGCCCGCCGACCTGCAAGCGCAAACCCGCGAGCGCTGGTCGAGCGAAGTCGATCTATGGCTCAGCGACCAGACCGGCGACACACGGCTGGATGACGTACAGGCCGCGCCGCTGTCGCCCGCAGCCCTGGATCTCGACGCCTGTCGACTGAGCCTGTGCACATCCGGCTCCAGTGGCGAACCGAAGCTGATCGAAAAGCGTCTGCGGCAACTGGCCAATGAAGTCGACGCGCTGGAGCGCCTGTGGGGCGCGGATCTCGGCACGGCCTGCATCATCGGCAGCGTCGCCACCCAACATATCTATGGCTTGCTGTTCCGCGTGCTATGGCCGCTGTGTGCCGGACGCAGCTTTGTACGCAAACAGCTGCCATTTCCCGAAGACTTGCAGCGAACCAGTCGCGAACACCCAACCTTTGCCTGGGTCGCCAGCCCGGCTTTGCTCAAGCGCATGAGCGACCATCTGGATTGGCCGGCGTTGAGCAAGGTGCGGCGCGTGTTCTCCTCGGGAGGTGTGCTGCCCGCTGAGGCCGCGCAAAGCCTGCACCAGCGCCTGGGCCAATGGCCGACCGAAATTCTCGGCAGTTCGGAAACCGGCGGCATCGCCTGGCGTCAGGGCGACAGGCTGTGGCAGGGCTTTGAAGGGGTGCAACTGAGCCAGGACAGCGACGGCGCGCTGCGCATCGAATCGCCCTACTTGCCCGTCGGCCATGTCGAACACACCGCCGACGCCGCTCGTTTCAGTGCTGATGGCCGTTTCGAATTGCTCGGGCGTCTGGATCGCATCGTCAAACTTGAAGAAAAACGCATCTCGCTGCCGCAACTGGAACGCGCGCTGGAGACTCATGACTGGGTCAGCGAAGTGCGCCTGGGCGTGGTTCAGGAAAACCGGGCCTCCCTGGGGGCCTTGATAGTACTCAGCAATAGCGGCCTGCACGCCCTGCGCAATCAAGGCCGACGCGCGCTGACCGAGCAACTGCGCGAGCATTTACGCCCGCATTGCGAGGCCATCGCCCTGCCACGTCGCTGGCGGTTGTTACGCCAGTTGCCGTTTAACGCTCAAGGCAAACTACCCCAGGCCGAGGTCGAGGCCCTGCTGCTCGCAGCTCGTCCCCAGGAACCGGAACTGCTCAGCCAGCAGCATGTTGACGGCGAGTTGCGCCTGGAATTGATCGTCCCACCGGATCTGGCTTACTTCAGCGGACACTTCCCCCAGGCCCCCGTACTGCCCGGCGTGGTACAGGTCGATTGGGCGCTGAACCTGGGTCAGCGCCTGCTGGACCTGCCGCCCAGATTCGCGGGTATGGAAGTGTTGAAGTTCCAGCAATTGGTGCGTCCCGGTGATCAGGTCGTGCTGACCCTGCGGTTCGATGCCAAACGCAGCAAATTGCATTTCGCCTACCACAACACCGAAGCAGCCTGCTCCAGCGGCCGTATCGTGCTGGAGGCCGCCCATGCATAAGCCCTGCGCTGTGATCCCGGTCTACGACCACGAACGGGCGGTGCCCGCGGTGGTGCATAAACTGCTGAAGGCGGGTCTGCCCTGTGTGTTGGTGGACGACGGCAGCAGCCCGGGTTGTGCCGCTGTGCTGCAAGCGCTGGCCGGGCAAGAGAACGTCTATCTGCTGCGCCTGCCGATCAACCAAGGCAAAGGTAACGCGGTGATGGTCGGCTTCCGCGAAGCAGCGCGCCTGGGTTTCACTCATGCACTGCAAGTGGACGCCGACGGCCAGCATGACCTGAACGACGTCACACTGTTTCTCGACGCCTCGCGCAGCCACCCAAACGCCTTGATTTGCGGCTATCCGCAATACGACGCCAGCGTACCCAAGGTCCGCCTGTATGCACGCTACCTGACCCACGTCTGGGTCTGGATCAACAGCCTGTCATTGCAGATTCGCGATTCAATGTGTGGCTTCCGGCTCTACCCCCTGGCACCGACCGTCAAGCTGATTGACTCGGTGCAGGTGGGCAAACGGATGGACTTTGACTCGGACATCATCGTGCGCCTGTCCTGGCGCAATCAGCCGATGCGCTGGCTGCCCGTTCGGGTTCATTACCCGCAGGACGGCCTGTCGCATTTCCGGCTGTTCCGCGACAACGTACTGATCTCGAAAATGCATGCCAAGCTGTTTTTCGGCATGCTGGCGCGTCTGCCCCTGATCCTCTGGCGACGGTGGCAGGCATGAGTCAGCCGACCAAGCATTGGGCCGCACATAAGGAACGTGGCAGCTTCCTGCTGATGCAGCTGATGGCCTGGGGCGTGCGCCGTCTCGGGCGACGACTGTTGACCCCGGTGCTGTACGGCACCGTCCTGTACTTCTTTGTGTCTGGCCGTGGCGCCAGACGGAGCGCCTGGCAGTACCAGCAGCACCTGGCCGACTGGAGCGGGCAATCGATGCTACGCCCCACGCGCTGGCGCGTGTTCAAGCAGTTCATGGCCTTCGCCGATTCGCTGCTGGACAAGCTTGACGTGTGGAACGGCAAGCTGCGATTGGAGCAGATCGAAATTATCGATCACGCCCTGCTGCGCCCCCGACTCCGCAGCGGACAAGGGCAAATGCTGGTGGGCGCGCACCTCGGCAACCTGGAAGTCTGCCGCGCGCTGGCCGAACTGGGCGAACGAGTCACCATGAACGTGCTGGTGCACACCAAGCACGCCGAACGTTTCAATCGCCTGCTGGGCGAGGCCGGCGCGACCAATCTGCGCCTGATTCAGGTCAGTGAGCTGGACCCGGCGATCATGCTGCAATTGAGCCAACGCCTGGATCGCGGCGAATGGCTGGCCATCGCTGGCGATCGCGTCGCGCTGCATGGCGGGCGCAACGTGCAGGTGGATTTCCTCGGTCACCCGGCCGCCTTCCCGCAAGGCCCATGGTTGCTGGCCGGCCTGCTGAAATGCCCGATCAATCTGATTTTTTGCCTGAAAGGCACCCATGGTTATCGAGTGATCCTCGAGCCCTTCGCCGAGGCCATTCAATGGCGCCGCAGCGATCGCCAACAGGTGATCGCCGAACACGCCCAGCACTACGCCGAACGCGTCGGCCACTATTGCCTGGAGGCGCCGCAGCAATGGTTCAATTTCTACCCATTCTGGAAAACCAATGACGACCCAAGCGCTTGAACCGGTAACCTTCGGCGAACGGCCGTTGCAGATTGAAGAGGTGCTGGCACTGGCCAATCGCCAAGTGCGGACGCAGTTGCAGAGCGACGCCACATTTCGCCAGCGCATCGCCAAAGGCGCACAATTTCTTGATTCCCTGCTGGACAAGGAAGGTGTGATCTATGGCGTGACCACCGGCTATGGCGACTCCTGCGTGGTCGCGGTGCCATTGCAGCACGTCGAGGCGCTGCCGCGTCATTTGTACACCTTCCATGGTTGCGGCCTCGGCAAGCTGCTTGATGCGCAGGCCACCCGCGCGGTGCTGGCGGCGCGCTTGCAGTCCCTGTGCCAGGGCGTTTCCGGGGTTCGCGTGGAGTTGCTGGAGCGCCTGCAGGCGTTTCTCGATCAGGACATTCTGCCGCTGATCCCGGAAGAGGGTTCGGTGGGCGCCAGCGGTGATCTGACGCCGCTGTCGTACGTCGCCGCAACCTTGTCCGGTGAGCGCGAAGTGATGTTCCGTGGCGAACGCCGCGAAGCCAGCGACGTGCACCGCCAATTGGGCTGGGACCCGCTGGTCCTGCGGCCGAAAGAAGCGCTGGCCTTGATGAACGGCACCGCAGTGATGACCGGCCTCGCTTGCCTCGCATTCGCCCGCGCCGATTACCTGCTGCAACTGGCAACCCGCATCACCGCGATGAACGTGGTCGCGTTGCAGGGCAATCCCGAGCATTTCGATGAGCGCCTGTTCGCCGCCAAACCCCACCCTGGGCAGATGCAAGTCGCCGCGTGGTTGCGCCAGGATCTGGCCATCGATGCACCGACCGCGCCCTTGCACCGCTTGCAGGATCGCTACTCGCTACGTTGCGCGCCGCATGTGCTGGGGGTATTGGCCGACAGCCTGAACTGGCTGCGTTCGTTTATCGAAATCGAGCTGAACAGCGCCAACGACAACCCGATCATCGACGCCGAAGCCGAGCGGGTGCTGCACGGCGGTCACTTCTACGGCGGTCACATCGCCTTCGCCATGGACAGCCTGAAAACGCTGGTGGCCAACGTCGCCGACCTCCTGGATCGGCAACTGGCGCTGCTGGTGGACGTGCGTTACAACCATGGTCTGCCGAGCAACCTGTCAGGCGCCAGCGCCGAGCGGGCGATGCTCAATCACGGCTTCAAGGCGGTGCAGATCGGCACCAGCGCCTGGACCGCCGAAGCCTTGAAAAACACCATGCCGGCCAGCGTGTTCTCACGCTCCACCGAATGCCACAACCAGGACAAGGTCAGCATGGGCACCATCGCCGCCCGTGATGCGATCCGAGTACTGGAATTGACTGAACAAGTCGCCGCCGCCACCTTGCTCGCAGCCAATCAGGGCGTGTGGTTGCGCAGTCAGGCAGAAGATGCACGCCCCCTGTCGCCCGCGCTGGCCGCCATGCACGAGCAACTGCGCGAGGACTTCCCGCCCGTGATCGAAGACCGCGCGCTGGAAGGCGAACTGCGTCTGTGCCTGAAACGGATCGCCGATCGCCACTGGAGGCTGCATGCGCAGTAAAGGCCTGATCCACGCGGACACTGAAGTGGTGGTGCCATTTTTCGACATCGACATGATGAACGTTGTCTGGCACGGCCATTACATCAAGTACCTGGAAGTCGCCCGCTGTGCGTTGCTCGATCAACTGAACCACAACTACACGCAGATGCGTGAGGCCGGCTACGCGTGGCCGGTGATCGACTTGCAACTGCGCTATGTGCGCGGCGCAGTTTTTGGCCAGCGGCTGAATGTGCGTGCCAGTCTGGTCGAATGGGAGAACCGCTTGAAGATCAATTACCTGATCAGTGACGCCGTCACGGGCGAGCGCATGACCCGTGCCACCACCGTTCAGGTGGCTGTGAACATGGCCAGCCGCGAGATGCAGCTAGCCTCGCCCAAGGTTTTAATCGAAGCGGTACAGAGAGCATTGCCATGAGCCGCCTTTCCAGAGCGCTGTGTGCCCTTGCACTGCTTGGCCTGTCATCGTTGGCCAACGCCTTCGATCTGCAACAGCTGAGCGCGCAACTGGCGAAACCTTCGGTGATCCATGGCGACTTCATTCAGGAAAAACACCTGCGCGCCCTGCCCCAGCCACTGACCAGCAAAGGCAAGTTCGTGCTCGCCAAAGACTATGGGCTGCTTTGGCTGCTGGCGACGCCCCTGAAACAGGACTACCGGATCAACGCTGCCGGCATTGCCCGCCGTGATGCCCATGGCTGGCAAATGCTGCCGAACAAGAGCGCTGGTGCCGAGCAAAATCGGCTGTTCCTCGCCGTCTTGCAAGGTGACAGTAGCGGCCTGCAACGTGATTTCGACCTGCAACTGAAGGGTGACCCACAGGCTTGGCAACTGACCCTGACCCCGCGTTCAATGCTGCTGCAACAGGTATTCAAGCAGATCAATATCAACGGCGGCGAGCTGGTTCAGCGCATCGAGCTGCTGGAAACCCAGGGCGACAGCACCCTGCTGCGCATGATCGACACCAGCAGCGCCGACAGTTTGAGCGATGCGGAGCGCCACGACTTTGTTGAGTAAACGCGGGTTGACTGGACGCATGCCGATTGAGCGCTGGCTGCCGCGCCTGTTTCTGATCCTCTTGCTGGCAGCGCTGGTCCTGGCGGGTTGGCAATGGCGCAACGGTCCACCCTTATCGGCCAACTTGATGGAACTGGTGCCCGGCTCAACCCCGGATGCGCTGGAGCAGCGCGCCGAAGAACGGATGCAGGAACCGCTCAACCGAGAGATGCTGGTGCTGGTCGGCCACAAGGATCGCCAGAACGCCATCGATCTGGCCCGACAACTGGGCGAACAATGGCAAGCCAGTGGGCTATTCGAGAAGGTTCAGTGGAACCTGCAAGCCGACATCCCCGGTCTGCGCCAGCAACTGCTGCAGGGTAGGCTGGCGATGCTGTCGGCGGCGGATCGCAGCCAGTTGATCGAACAACCCCAAGCTTTTATTCAGCAACGTGTGCAAAGCCTGTTCGACCCCTTCACCGGCTTCAGCCTTGTGCCCAGCCAGGATGACTGGCTCGGCCTGACCGGACGCATTCAAAACAGCCAACCACAGCATGGCTCGGTGCAGCTGGATATCGGCAGTGGCGCGTTGATTGCCACCGCCGACGGCAAAAACTGGGTGCTGCTGCGCGCGCGAACCAAAGGTAATGCGTTCGACATGCACCTGCCCATACAGGTCGCAGACCTGCTGAGTGCGGCGCGCGAGCAAGCCCGCCAGGGCGATGCGCAATTACTCGCCGCCAGCGGTCTGTTGTACGCCGCCAACGGTCAACGCCAGGCCACCCGAGAGATCACCTGGGTCGGCGGCGGGGCCACGCTGGGCATTTTATTGTTGCTGCTGCTGGCCTTCCGCCGGTGGCGCGTGCTGCTGGCGTTCGTCCCGGTGGTGGTAGGCATGTTGTTCGGCGCGGTGACCTGCGTGGCGCTGTTCGGCCATATGCATGTGATAACGCTGGTGCTTGGCTCCAGCCTGATTGGCGTGGCGGTGGACTACCCGCTGCACTATCTGTCGAAAAGCTGGAGCCTCAAGCCTTGGCGCAGTTGGCCTGCCCTGCGTCTGACCCTGGGGGGCCTGAGCCTGAGCCTGGTCACCAGTTGCATCGGCTATCTGGCCCTGGCCTGGACACCTTTTCCGGCCCTGACTCAGATTGCGGTGTTCTCCGCCGCCGGTCTGGTCGGCGCTTACCTGACCGCCGTGTGCCTGCTGCCGGCGATGCTCAACAACCTCGAACTGCGCCCGGCCAACTGGCCGCTGCGTATCGCCGAGCACCTGTTGAGCTGGCGTGAAGCGCTGATCAGTCGTGTCCGTACGCCCGTTCTGCTGGGGCTGTTGCTGTTGTTCTGCGCGGCCGGACTGTGGCAACTGACCAGCAAAAATGACATCCGCCAATGGGTCGGCACGCCCCCGCAATTGATGGCCGAAGCACAAGCGATTGCCCGCATCACCGGCTATCAGCCGACCAGTCAATTTTTCCTGGTGCGCGCTGCCGATCAGCAACAACTGCTGGAACGGCAGACCGCGCTGAGCCAACGCCTCGATCAACTGGTCAGCCTCGACAAGTTGCAGGGTTATCTGGCGCTCAACCAATTGCTGAGCCCGCCCACCGAGCAACGCAAGGTACGCGATGCGCTGAACCAATTGTCACTGTATTGGCAGCCGTTGATTGATCTGGGTGTACCAATAGGCGCGCTACAAGCTGAGCTGGCGCGCTTGCAGGCGCTGCCAGTCGAAGACATCGACATGGCCTTGGCCGGCCCGCTGGGCGAGCCCTGGCGCACGCTGTGGCTCGGCACGACGACCGACGGCGTAGCCGGCATCGTCAGCCTGCAAGGCTTGAACAATGCCGCGTTGTTGCGGGTACAGGCGCTGGACCTTGAGGGCGTAAAGCTGGTGGATCGTCTCGGCGATTTGAACGATGTGTTCGCCGCCACACAAATCAGCGCTGCGGAGCTGAAGCTGCTGTCCTGTGGCTTGATCGTGTTGCTGCTGATTCTGCCCTTCGGTCTCAGTGGCGCACTACGGATCGTCGCGTTGCCGCTGCTGGCGGCACTGTGCAGTCTGGCCAGCCTCGGTTGGCTGGGTCAGCCGCTGACCCTGTTCAGCCTGTTCGGGCTGCTGTTGGTCACGGCCATCAGCGTCGATTACGCAATCCTGATGCGTGAGCAGGTCGGCGGTGCAGCGGTCAGCCTGCTCGGCACCTTGCTTGCGGCTGTCACCACCTGGCTGTCGTTCGGCCTGCTGGCGATTTCCAGCACACCTGCGGTGAGCAATTTTGGCCTGTCGGTGAGTCTCGGTCTGGCCTTCAGCTTTATGCTCGCGCCTTGGGCCGGCCGCCGGCCGCATGCACAGGCCGTCGCCGAGCCTGCGACATGATGATCGCTCTGTTCTGGTTGCTGGCCTTGCTGCTGTTTGCGCTGGCGACACGCTTGGGTCACTACCTGGGCCTGATCCCCATCGTCAGCCAATTGCTGCTGGCGACGTTCGGCCTGCCCTTGCTGATGCTGTTCTGGATCGAGCCGCAATGGCAACTCAGCGGCGCGCAGCTGGTGGAGCCTGTGTGGCTCAAGACCCTGTATGGCCTGAGCTTCGCCCTGTTGCTCGGGCATATCCTCAGCGACGTGATTGAGCTGCGCATGGACCGGCAAAGCCTGAAAGTCGCCGTGCCCAGTTTTTGCGTGCCGTTTTGCTGCGGGCTGGCCTGCGCGTTCTGGCTGCTGCCAGAGCAAGCGTGGCTGAGTTCGCTGGCGGTAGGGCTGGTGTTCGCGATCACCGCGATCCCGGTGCTGTATTTGTACCTGCGCCACATTGACTACCCGCCCGCGGCCACTCGACGACTGGTGCAGACCGCGATCCTGATCGACCTGACATGCTGGAGTCTGTTCGCCGTCGCGCAAGGCACTCTGCACCTGAGCAGTCTGCTGCTGCCTCTGCTAGGCGCCTGCGTGCCGTTGCTCTTCAGGGCGTTGCGTCTGCGCCAGCCGCTGGTGTACAGCCTGACCTTTTTTCTGCTGCTGGTGGTCGCCGAACATTACAAGCTCAACGCGCTGATCTTCGGCATCGGCTACCTGTTTTGCATGGCCTGGCTCAAGCAATCCTTTGTCCTGCCGTTAAAGCCCGCACTGTTCAAACGCTTGCAGAACTTTCTGGCGATCCCGCTGATCCTGACGTTCGGCATCGTGCAGATCAATGTACACAGCGTCGTCAGTAGCCTCAGCTGGCTGCAACTCGGTGCGCTGCTGGTGCTGCCGATCGCCAGCAAAGTGCTCGGCAGCTGGCTCGGCCTGCGCTGGGCCACGCCTTCGTTTGCAGGCGCCAGTCGCTGGCGTGAAAGCCTGCTGCTCAATATCCGCGGCTTGAGTGAGATCGTCTTCCTCAACCTGCTGCTGCAACAACAGCTGATCAGTCCGGCGCTGTACTTCGCGCTGATGCTGATGGGCTTGATTGCGACCCTGATACCCGCCCTCGCAGGCATCA
The DNA here is from genome assembly GCF_056680425.1 of Pseudomonas sp. ASL3. NCBI lineage: Bacteria > Pseudomonadati > Pseudomonadota > Gammaproteobacteria > Pseudomonadales > Pseudomonadaceae > Pseudomonas > Pseudomonas sp. ASL3. The sequence goes on from NZ_CM155281.1 coordinate 5,119,795, forward strand.
ACCGAATGATTGTCAAACCCGCCGAACAGGCGAGGAGCCCTTATGCCAATAGCTGAAATGCAACGACGCCAAGTAGTGGTGATTGGTGCTGGCCCCTCTGGCGCCATCGCCGCTACGCTGCTCAAGCGTCAGGGGCACGACGTGCTGATCATCGAGCGCCAGCTTTTCCCGCGCTTTTCCATCGGTGAAAGCCTGCTCTCGCACTGCCTGGATTTCGTCGAAGAAGCCGGCATGCTCGAAGCCGTGCAAGCCGCTGGCTTTCAGTTGAAGAACGGCGCGGCCTTCGCCTGGCGTGAGCGCTATACCGATTTCAATTTTGGCGACACCTTCAGCCAGGGCAAGCCGACCACCTTTCAGGTGGAGCGAGCCCGCTTCGATAAATTGCTCGCCGATCAAGCCGAACTGCAAGGCGTGGAAATCCGCTATCAGGAAGAAATCACCGCCGCTGATTTCGACGGTCCGAAACCACAGCTACGCGCGCGCCGTGAAGATGGCAGCGAGTACACCCTCGAAGCGGATTTCGTCCTCGACGCCAGTGGCTATGGCCGCGTACTGCCGCGATTGCTCGACCTCGAAGCACCGTCGAACTTCCCGATTCGCCAAGCGGTGTTTACCCACGTCGAAGACCACATCGATGACCCGCGTTTCGACCGCGACAAGATCCTCATCACCACTCACCCCGAACATCGCGACATCTGGTTCTGGCTGATCCCCTTCAGCAACGGCCGCTGTTCGCTGGGGGTAGTCGCCGCGGCAGAGCGTTTCAAGGACAAGCCGCAGGATCTGGATGCCTGCCTGCGTGCATTCATCGACGAAACGCCGAACCTCAAAGGCTTGCTGCAAAACGCGGTGTGGGATACCCCGGCGCGGAACATCGGCGGTTATTCGGCCAATGTAAAAACCCTGCACGGCCCAGGCTTCGCACTGCTGGGTAACGCGGCAGAGTTCCTCGATCCGGTGTTCTCTTCCGGCGTGACCATCGCCATGCGTTCGGCAAGCATGGCCGCCGGCCTGCTGCATCGTCAGCTGCAAGGCGAAACCGTCGATTGGAGAACCGAGTTCGCCGTGCCGCTAAAACGGGGCGTGGATACCTTCCGTGCTTACGTCGAAGGCTGGTATGAAGGCGGTTTTCAGGATGTGATCTTCCACTCCGGCAGCTCGCCGGAGATCCGCCGCATGATCAGTTCGATCCTCGCCGGTTATGCCTGGGATGAGCGCAACCCCTTTGTCAGCGAGGCCAAACGCCGTTTGCGGGTACTCGCTGAAGTCTGCGCGAGTTCGGCCGAATGAGCGCTGAGTACCTGAACCACAGCTACGTCGAGAAAACCCTGGTCAAGGTGGTAGCGCGCAAGCCTGTGCAAGGTGGCCCGGGATGATTCGCGGTCTGCTGCTCAGCATTTGCCTTTTGTTGCTGTGCGCCTGCGCCAGCCAGGCACCTTTGCCTGAAAGCTCGCCGCATCTGCCGTTGCCGCTGCAATTGCATATCCAGCGCGAACAGGCCGGGCAGCGTCAGGACTGGTTGCTGGTGATTCAGCAGGAAGACGCCGGCTTGCGTTGGTCGCTGATGGACCCGCTGGGCATTCCCCTCGCCCGCCAGCGCTTGAGCGGCGGAACATGGCAGGCCGATGGCTTGCTGCCGCCCAACCCGCAAGCCCGGGAATTGTTTGCCGCGCTGCTGTTTGCCCTGACGCCTGCCAATGAGTTGCGCGGCAATTATCCTGCTGCGCAGGCTCAATCCGGGCAACGCACGCTCGGCACACGCTGGCGCGTCGAGTACCGCCAGCCTCAGGTCTTCAGCTTGCGGCTGGAGCAAGGCCTGCGCTATCACGTCAGCCCATTGAATGACGAGATCGACCCATGACCGCCTACCTCAACGCGCTGGGGATAATTTGCGCCCTGGGCAATGACAAAGCCGAAGTCTCGCGCAAGCTGTTTGCCGGCGATTGCTCGGGCATGCTCGAGGACGGCGGCTGGGTTGCGGATCGACATCTGCCGGTCGCCGCCGCGCAAGGCAAGCTGCCGCACATCCCGGTGGAACTGAGTCAGCACCGCAGTCGCAATAATCAGCTGCTGCTGGCCGCCGCGCTGCAAATAGAAGGCGAAATCCAACAGGCCATCAAACGTTATGGCCCCACACGGATCGGCGTGATTCTCGGTACCAGCACCTCGGGAATCGATGAAGCCAGCCGTGACCTCGCAGCCTACCTGCGCGACAAGCAATTCCCCAGCGACTACGACTATCAGCAACAGGAACTCAGCGCCCCGGCTAACTTCCTTGCCGCGTGGCTGCGCCTCAGCGGCCCCGCTTACGTGATTTCCACCGCCTGTACCTCCAGCGCCCGGGCGTTGCTCAGTGCGCGACGCTTGCTGGATATGGGCATGTGCGATGCCGTGCTGTGCGGCGGCGTGGACAGCCTGTGCAAGCTGACGCTGAACGGATTTTCCGCGCTGGACGCGGTCTCGGAGCAGCGCTGTAATCCGTTTTCGCGCAATCGTAATGGCATCAATATCGGTGAGGCCGCGGTGTTGTATTTGATGACCCGCGAAGCCAGCGGCGCCACGTCGATTGCCCTGCTCGGCGCCGGCGCCAGCTCTGATGCACACCATATTTCCGCGCCGGAACCCAGCGGCCGGGGTGCGCGCGAGGCCATGCAGAAAGCGCTGAGTAACGCGGGCCTGCAAGCACCGGACATCGGGTACCTGAATCTGCACGGCACCGCCACGCAACACAATGATGCGATGGAAAGCTTTGCGGTTCAGGCTGTCTTCCCGGACGGCGTGCCTTGCTCTTCTACCAAGCCGATGAGTGGCCATACCCTCGGCGCTGCCGGAGCCCTGGAAGCAGCGTTCTGCTGGCTGAGCCTGGCGCCAGAAAATACCAGGCAGGCGTTGCCGCCGCATATTTGGGACGGCCAGGCCGATGCGCAATTGCCCGCCCTAAAATGGGTCGAGCCGGGCCAGTGTCTGTTGCAAACCCATCCACGCCGACTGATGAGCAATTCCTTCGCCTTCGGTGGCAATAACGTCAGCCTGATTATCGGAGACGCCCCATGATCGATTGGCCGCTCGCCGAACTGCTGCCCCATGCCGGAGACATGATCCTCATCGATCAAATCCTGGCGTTCGATGAAGAACACATCCACACCCGCTTGAGCGTGCGCTCCGGTGGCCTGTTCAACCGCGCCGATGGCAGCCTCCCGGCCTGGCTCGCGGTCGAGCTCATGGCCCAAAGCATTGCCGCCCACGCCGGCTGCAATGCACGCGAGCACGGCAACCCGGTGCAGCTCGGGTTTCTGCTGGGCACGCGCAAGTTCGAATGCAACGTCGAGAGTTTCCCCGCTGGCACCGAACTGACCATCCACGTCCTGCGCTCGTTGCAGGATGACAACGGCATGGGCATTTTCGAATGCCAGCTGACCGGCCCTGGCATTCAGGCCACGGCGCGGCTGAACGTGTACTGCCCGCCCCAGATCGCCGACTATCTCGCCGAAGGAGTCCATGCATGACTGAATCCATACTGGTCACCGGTTCCAGCCGTGGCATCGGTCGCGCCATCGCCCTGCGGCTGGCCCAGGCCGGCTATGACCTGATCCTGCATTGCCGCAGCGGTCGCACCGAAGCCGAAGCAGTGCAACGTGAGATCCAGGCCTTGGGCCGACAGGCACGCATTCTGCAATTCGACGTGGCCGACCGCGCCGCCTGCAAAGCGATTCTCGAAGCCGATGTGGAAACACACGGCGCTTATTACGGTGTGGTCTGCAATGCCGGCCTGACCCGCGACGGCGCATTCCCGGCGCTGACCGACGAAGATTGGGATCTGGTGATGCGCACCAACCTCGATGGTTTCTACAACGTCCTGCATCCGGTGATGATGCCGATGATTCGACGTCGCGCCGCCGGGCGAATTGTCTGCATCACCTCGGTGTCGGGTTTGATCGGCAATCGTGGGCAGGTCAATTACAGCGCATCCAAGGCGGGCATCATTGGCGCCGCCAAAGCGCTGGCCATCGAACTGGGCAAGCGCAAGATCACGGTCAATTGCGTCGCACCCGGCTTGATCGACACAGCGATGCTTGACGAACACGTGCCAGTGGATGAGCTGATGAAGATGATCCCGGCACAACGCATGGGCACCCCCGAAGAAGTCGCCGGTGCCGTGAATTTCCTGATGTCGGCCGAAGCGTCCTACATCACCCGCCAGGTTCTGGCGGTCAACGGAGGCCTGTGCTGATGAAGCGCGTCGTCGTCACCGGCATGGCCGGCATTACCTCGCTGGGCAGTGACTGGGCCAGCATCGAAGCCAACTTCAACGCCAACCGCAGCGGCATTCGGCGGATGGATGAGTGGGACCGCTTCACCGAACTCAGCACCCGCCTCGCCGGCCCCATCGACGATTTCGCCGTGCCCGGACACTGGACCCGCAAGCAATTGCGCAGCATGGGCCGAGTGTCGCGGCTGGCAGTGGGCGCATCTGAGCAAGCGTTGCTCGACGCCGGTTTGCTGGGTAATGAAATCATCCGCGATGGGCGTATGGGCGTCTCCTGTGGTTCGTCCACCGGCAGCACCGACGAGATCAAAGCATTCGGCAACATGCTGATCAATTCGGTGGCCGAAGGTATGAACGCCAACTCGTATGTGCGGATGATGCCCCACACCACGGCAGCGAATATCAGCATCTTCTTTGGCCTGACCGGGCGCTTGATTCCTACGTCCAGCGCTTGCACCAGTGGCAGCCAGGGCATCGGTTATGCCTACGAGTCGATCAAGTTCGGGCGCCTGCCGTTGATGCTTGCAGGTGGCGCCGAAGAGCTGTGCCCGACCGAAGCCATGGTCTTTGATGCGCTGTATGCCACCAGCCTGAAAAACGACGCCCCGCACACCACTCCTCGTCCCTACGACAGCGACCGTGACGGTCTGGTGATCGGTGAAGGTGGCGGCATGCTGGTCCTCGAAGAGCTGGAACACGCACTGGCTCGGGGGGCGCATATTCACGCCGAGATCGTCGGCTTCGGCAGCAATGCCGATGGCATGCACGCTACGCGTCCGGAGCAGAGCACCATGCGCCGTGCCATGGAACTGGCCCTGGAGGACGCCCACCTGTCGCCCGACGCGATCGGTTACGTCAACGGTCATGGCACCGCCACGGAACAAGGCGACATCGCCGAAACCCTGGCGACCCACAGCTTGTTCGGCGCGCGGATGCCCATCAGTTCGCAGAAAAGCTTCCTTGGCCACACCTTGGGCGCGTGCGGTGCGCTTGAATCGTGGTTCTCCATCGAGATGATGAACTGCGACCGCTACATCCACACCCTCAACCTTGACGTCGTCGACCCGCGTTGTGGCGAGCTGGATTACTTGTGCGGTGAATCGCGGCAGATGAGCAACCAATTCGTGATGAACAACAACTTCGCGTTCGGCGGTGTGAACACCTCACTGATCTTCCGTCGCTGGGCGTAGTGATCGCGGCCCACCACATTCCCGGTAGGAGCTGCCGAAGGCTGCGATCGACCGAGAATCGGTCGTGAAATTCCGGATCGCATGAAGGCCCTTCGGGCCTTATCGCAGCCTTCGGCAGCTCCTACATTCGTGGCGAGCCATCTACCCCTGCAACACCGCACGCTTGGTCAACAGTTCAACAAACGCCTTGGCCATCGGTGAATGCTGGTCCCGACGCTGCACCAGCCACACGGCGGTGTTGGCGTCCTCGTCGAGTAACGTGCGGTAGACCACACCGTCTATGCGCATGCGCTGATAAGACGCTGGCAATACCGTCACCCCCAACCCCGCCGCCACCAGCCCGATGATCGTCATCGCCTCGCCTGCTTCCTGCGTAATCAGCGGACTGAATCCGGCCTGGCGCGCCAGATTCAGTAACTGCGCGTACAAACCGCTGCCATATGAGCGCGGAAAGAATACGAAGGGTTCAGCCGCCAGCGCCGACAGCTGCAAGCCTTTTTCGCTGCCCGCCGCCAGCGGATGGTCGGCGCGGATAATCGCCACCAGTGGTTCGCGAAACAACTCCACGGCGATCAACGACTCCGGCAAGGGCAGCGGACGCATGATGCCAACCTGTACCGACTCATCCACCAGCGCCTCGGCCACCGCCTTGCTGCTCATTTCCTGCAAGGCCAGATGCACCGCCGGGAAGGCCTGACGAAACGCAAAGATCGCCTGAGGAATACTTGAAGTGAACGGCGCCGAGGCGGTGAAACCGATTTTCAGTTCTCCCAACTGCCCCAACTGCGCACGCCGCGCTACGTCGGCGGCTTTGTCGACTTGAGCCAACACCAGGCGCGCCTCATCCAGAAACAGCCGGCCAGCCTCACTCAGCTCGACCCGACGGTTGGTGCGCTCGAACAAACGCGCCCCCACCTCGTGTTCCAGGGCCTGAATTTGTTGGCTCAGCGGCGGCTGGGAAATGCCCAGCGCCTGCGCAGCCCTGCCGAAATGCAACTCTTCGGCCACTGCGATGAAATACCGCAGATGACGCAATTCCATGGACTCACCATTAGGTCGTTTTAGATATCAAACAGGTCGAACAATATATTGGAAAGAATCATTAGCCAGCTATATTCTTTTTCATATTGTCTGAACGGCCGCGCCCATCGAGGTCCATCGTGAAAACCGCTGTTGCCCCACACTCTCAGGTCCCCGCCTCTCAAGATCGCCAGCCCTCGCCCGCCAGCGAAGTCGCGATGACACTGGGCGATACCTATACTGAAAAAGACACGCCGATGTTCATGCGCACGGTGCTGGCCTTGTTCTCCGGTGGCTTTGCGACCTTCGCCCTGTTGTACTGCGTGCAGCCGATGATGCCGGTGCTGTCCCATGAGTATTCGATCAACGCGGCACAGAGCAGCCTGATTCTTTCGGTGGCCACCGGCATGCTCGCCATCGGCTTGCTGATCACCGGGCCCATTTCCGATCGGCTCGGGCGTAAACCGGTGATGGTCACGGCGCTGTTTTGCGCCGCACTGTTCACCATGCTCGGTGCAATGATGCCAACCTGGGAAGGCATCCTGCTGATGCGCGCCCTGGTCGGACTGTCGCTCAGCGGCCTGGCCGCAGTGGCCATGACCTACCTCAGCGAAGAGATTCACCCGCAGCACATCGGCTTGGCGATGGGCCTGTACATCGGCGGCAACGCCATTGGCGGCATGAGTGGTCGGGTAATCACCGGGGTCCTGGTCGACTTTGTCAGCTGGCATATGGCGATGCTGATCATTGGCGGCCTGGCGATGATCGCCGCGGCAGTGTTCTGGAAGATCCTCCCGGAATCGCGCAACTTCCGCCCTCGCTCGCTGCACCCACGCAGCCTGCTCGACGGCTTCACCCTGCAGTTTCGCGATGCCGGCCTGCCGTGGCTGTTCCTCATGGGCTTCCTGTTGATGGGCGCCTTCGTCACCCTGTTCAACTACATCGGCTATCGCCTGCTGGCTGAGCCTTACCACCTGAGCCAGTCACTGGTCGGGCTATTTTCCGTGGTGTACCTGTCCGGCATCTACAGCTCGGCAAAAATTGGCGCACTGGCCGACAAACTCGGTCGGCGCAAAATGTTGTGGTCGGTCATCGTGCTGATGCTGGCCGGCATCGCCTTGACGATGTTCAGCCCGCTGCTGCTGGTGGTGATCGGTGTGCTGCTGTTCACCTTCGGCTTCTTCGGCGCCCACTCGGTCGCCAGCAGCTGGATCGGCCGCCGTGCGATCAAAGCCAAGGGCCAGGCATCGTCGCTGTACTTATTCTGCTACTACGCCGGTTCCAGCGTGGCCGGCACCGCAGGCGGGATGTTCTGGCACTACGCCGGCTGGAACGGTATTGGCCTGTTCATCGGGGTATTGCTGTTGATCGCCCTGGCGGTGGCGTTGCGCCTGTCGAAGCTGGCGCCGTTGGTGAGCAATGCCCCGTCTTGACGCCTCTTCGCTGCACCACAAAAACGCCCGGCATCGCCGGGCGTTTTCATTCAACGCATAACGACTTACTGGTGATACTGCACCGACAACTCATGCACCGCTTCCATAAACGCACCCGCATTGGCCGGGTCGACTTCCGGGGTGATGCCGTGGCCGAGGTTGAAGACATGGCCGGTGCCGGTGCCATAACTGGCGAGGATGCGCGCGACTTCGGTGCGGATGGCTTCGGGGCGGGCATAGAGTACGGTCGGGTCCATGTTGCCTTGCAGGGCGACCTTGTTGCCGACGCGCTGACGGGCTTCACCGATGTCGCAGGTCCAGTCCAGACCGAGGGCATCGGCACCGGCGTCGGCGATGCTTTCCAGCCACAGGCCACCGCCTTTGGTGAACAGGATGACCGGCACTTTGCGCCCGTCGTGTTCACGGATCAGGCCGCTGACGATTTTTCGCATGTAGGCCAGGGAGAACTCCTGATACGCCGCTGACGACAGGCTGCCACCCCAACTGTCGAAGATCTGCACCGCTTGCGCGCCCGCGAGAATCTGGCCGTTGAGATAGGAGGTCACCGACTGTGCCAGTTTATCCAGCAGCAGGTGCATGGCTTGCGGGTTGTCGTAGAGCATGGCTTTGGACTTGCGGAAGTCTTTCGACGAGCCGCCTTCGACCATGTAAGTCGCCAGGGTCCATGGGCTACCAGAGAAACCGATCAGCGGCACGCGACCGTTGAGCTCACGGCGGATGGTGCTGACCGCGTCCATCACATAACCCAGGTCTTTCTGCGGATCAGGAATCGGCAGGGCTTCGATATCGGCCAGGGTGGTGACGGTTTTCTTGAAGCGCGGACCTTCGCCGGTTTCGAAATACAGGCCCAGACCCATGGCATCGGGAATAGTCAGGATGTCGGAGAACAGGATCGCCGCATCCAGTTGTGGATAACGATCCAACGGTTGCAGCGTGACTTCGCAGGCGAACTCCGGGTTCATGCACAGGCTCATGAAATCACCGGCCTTGGCGCGACTGGCACGGTATTCCGGTAGATAGCGACCGGCCTGACGCATCATCCATACCGGGGTGACATCGACGGGTTGCTTGAGCAGGGCACGAAGGAAACGGTCGTTCTTCAGGGCAGTCATGTCGGCATCCGGTAAAAAAGTGGGGGCATTTTCTCAGAGCCAGACGCAAAAGGCACGGCGAGAGCCGTGCCTTTTATCTATCGAGGCGATTTGTCGCAGGGCGTAGGAGCTGCCGCAGGCTGCGATAAGGGCCGCAGGACCTTCATTCACTTTGGAATGCCGTGGCCGCTGCGCGCCCAATCGCAGCCTTCGGCAGCTCCTACCGAGAACCGCATCAGGTCTGCAGAACGTTTACAGCCCCAGGTAATCCAGAATCCCTTCGGCGGCATTGCGGCCTTCAAAGATCGCCGTCACCACCAGGTCAGAACCACGGACCATGTCGCCACCGGCGAAGATCTTCGGGTTGCTGGTCTGGTGCTTGAACTGCGCCTGTTCCGGGGCAATGACGCGGCCCTGGCTGTCGGTCTGAATGCTGAACTCCTCGAACCACAGCGCCGGGCTTGGGCGGAAACCGAACGCGATGACCACGGCATCAGCCGGGATGATCTCTTCGGAACCCGGGATCGGCTCAGGGCTGCGACGGCCACGGGCATCCGGTTCGCCGAGACGGGTCTCGACCACCTTCACGCCTTCGACCTTGTCTTCGCCAACGATAGCGATCGGCTGCCGGTTGTAGAGGAATTTCACCCCTTCTTCCTTGGCGTTCTTCACTTCTTTGCGCGAGCCGGGCATGTTCGCTTCGTCGCGACGATAAGCACAGGTTACCGATTTGGCGCCCTGACGAATCGAGGTACGGTTGCAGTCCATCGCAGTGTCACCACCGCCGAGTACCACAATCTTCTTGCCCTTCATGTCGACGAAATCTTCCGGCGACTTTTCGAAGCCAAGATTGCGATTGACGTTGGCAATGAGGTAATCCAGCGCGTCATGCACGCCCGGCAAGTCTTCACCGGCAAAGCCACCCTTCATGTAGGTGTAGGTGCCCATGCCCATGAATACGGCATCGTATTCTTCGAGCAGTTGATCGACGGTGACGTCCTTGCCGACTTCGGTATTGAGACGGAACTCGATACCCATGCCAGTGAAGACTTCGCGGCGATTGCTCAGCACGGTTTTTTCCAGCTTGAACTCAGGGATGCCGAAGGTCAGCAGCCCACCGATTTCCGGGTTCTTGTCGAACACCACCGGGGTCACACCACCGCGCACCAGTACATCGGCACAGCCGAGGCCCGCAGGCCCCGCGCCGATCACCGCGACACGTTTGCCGGTCGGCTTGACCTTGGACATGTCCGGGCGCCAGCCCATGGCGAAAGCGGTATCGGTGATGTACTTCTCCACCGAGCCGATGGTGACCGCGCCAAAGCCGTCGTTAAGGGTGCAGGCACCCTCGCACAGACGATCCTGTGGGCAAACCCGGCCGCAGACTTCCGGCAGAGTGTTGGTCTGGTGCGACAGCTCGGCGGCCGCGAGGATGTTGCCTTCCGCAACCAGCTTGAGCCAGTTGGGAATGAAGTTGTGCACCGGGCACTTCCACTCGCAGTACGGGTTACCGCAGCCCAGGCAGCGATGGGCCTGATCGGCCGACTGCTGGGGCTTGAACGGTTCGTAGATCTCGACGAACTCTTTCTTGCGCTGACGCAAGAGTTTCTTCTTCGGATCCTTGCGCCCGACCTCGATGAACTGGAAGTCATTACTCAGACGTTCAGCCATGTTAAAACCTCATCAAACACTTCAGGCGCATATCACTGCGGGTTGGCACGGGTGCTGGAAAGCAACGATTTCAAGCTGGCAGCCTTAGGCTTGACCAACCAGAACCGACGCAGATAGTCATCGAGGTTTTCCGAGAGGTTACGACCCCACTCGCTATTGGTTTCCTCGACGTATTCGGCCAGTACGCGTTGCAGGTGGCTGCGATAAGCCTCCATCGCTTCGCCGCTGATCCGCTGGATTTCCACCAACTCGTGGTTGACCTTGTCAACGAAGGTGTTGTCCTGGTCCAGCACGTAAGCGAAACCACCGGTCATGCCGGAGCCGAAGTTGTAGCCCGTCTTGCCCAGTACACAGACGAAACCGCCTGTCATGTATTCACAGCAGTGATCGCCAGTGCCTTCCACGATGGTGTGGGCACCGGAGTTACGCACAGCAAAACGCTCGCCAGCGGTACCGGCCGCGAACAGTTTGCCGCCGGTTGCGCCATACAGGCAGGTGTTACCAATGATGGCGCTGTCCTGAGTCTTGTACGCGCTGCCGACTGGCGGAACGATAACCAGCTTGCCGCCGGTCATGCCTTTACCGACGTAGTCGTTGGCGTCGCCTTCCAGGTACATGTTCAAGCCGCCGACGTTCCACACGCCGAAGCTTTGCCCGGCCGTGCCCTTGAAGCGGAACGTGATCGGCGCCTTGGCCATACCCTGGTTGCCATGCAACTTGGCCACTTCACCGGAAATCCGCGCACCGATGGATCGATCGCAGTTGCAGATGTCCATGGAGAAGTCAGCGCCGCTGAGACTCTGGATAGCCGGTTTAGCCAGCTCGACCATTTTCTCGGCCAGCAGACCTTTATCGAACGGCGGGTTGCGCTCCACTTTGCAGAACTGGGGTTTGTCCGCCGGGATGTAATCGCTACCCAATAGCGGGGTCAGATCCAGATGCTGCTGCTTGGCGGTTTCGCCCGGCAGGATTTCCAGCAAGTCGGTACGACCGATCAGTTCTTCGAGGCTGCGCACACCGAGCTTGGCCAGCCACTCGCGAGTCTCTTCGGCGACGTAGATGAAGAAGTTCACCACCATGTCGACGGTGCCGATGTAGTGATCCTTACGCAGCTTCTCATTCTGCGTCGCCACGCCGGTGGCGCAGTTGTTCAGGTGACAGATGCGCAGGTATTTGCAGCCCAGGGCGATCATCGGCGCGGTACCGAAACCGAAGCTTTCAGCGCCGAGGATGGCAGCCTTGATCACGTCCAGACCAGTTTTCAGACCACCATCGGTCTGCACCCGGACTTTGCCGCGCAGGTCGTTGCCGCGCAGGGTCTGGTGAGTTTCGGCCAGGCCGAGTTCCCACGGAGCGCCCGCGTATTTGATCGAACTCAGCGGTGAAGCGCCGGTACCACCGTCGTAACCGGAGATGGTGATCAGGTCGGCATACGCCTTGGCCACACCGGCCGCGATGGTGCCGACGCCGGCTTCCGCGACCAGCTTGACCGAGACCAGCGCTGCCGGGTTGACCTGTTTCAGGTCGAAAATCAGCTGCGACAAGTCTTCGATGGAGTAGATGTCGTGGTGCGGCGGCGGCGAAATCAGGGTCACGCCGGGCACGGCATAACGCAGCTTGGCGATCAGGCCGTTGACCTTGCCGCCCGGCAACTGACCACCTTCGCCGGGCTTGGCGCCCTGAGCGACTTTGATCTGCAACACTTCGGCGTTGACCAGGTATTCAGCCGTGACGCCAAAACGGCCGGTCGCCACTTGCTTGATCTTCGAGCTTTTCACCGTGCCGTAACGCGCAGGGTCTTCGCCGCCCTCACCGGAGTTGGAGCGCGCACCGAGGCGGTTCATCGCTTCGGCCAAGGCTTCGTGAGCCTCAGGCGACAGCGCGCCAAGGGAAATCCCGGCGGAGTCGAAGCGCTTGAGAATCTTCTCCAGCGGTTCGATTTCTTCAATTGCCAGCGGCTGATCGAGGGTCTTGACCTTGAGCAGGTCGCGAATCATCGACACCGGACGGTTGTCCACCAGCGCGGTGTATTCCTTGAATTTGCTGTAGTCGCCTTGCTGCACGGCGGCTTGCAAGGTGCTGACCACGTCCGGGTTGTAGGCGTGGTATTCGCCGCCGTAGACGAACTTGAGCAGACCGCCCTGCTGGATCGGCTTGCGCGGGCTCCAGGCTTCGACGGAGAGCATTTTCTGCTCGGCTTCGAGGTCGACGAAACGTGCGCCCTTGATCCGGCTCGGCACACCACGGAAGCTCAGGTTGACGATTTCGTCGGCCAGGCCGATGGCTTCGAACAGCTGCGCGCCACGGTAAGACGCAACGGTGGAGATGCCCATCTTCGACAGGATCTTCAGCAGGCCTTTGGAGATGCCTTTACGGTAGTACTTGAACGCTTCGTCCAGGTCCGCGAGCACTTCGCCAGTGCGGATCAGGTCGGCCAGCACTTCGTAAGCGAGGTACGGGTAGACCGCCGACGCACCGAAGCCCATCAGCACCGCAAAGTGGTGCGGATCGCGAGCGGTGGCGGTTTCGACCAGGATGTTGCTGTCGCAACGCAGGCCACATTCGGTCAGACGGTGGTGCACGGCGCCCACAGCCAGCGCAGCATGAGCCGGCAGCTTGCCTGGGGCGATGTGCCGATCACTCAGTACCAGCTGGGTTTTACCCGCACGCACGGCTTCTTCGGCCTGATCGGCGATGTTGATCACCGCCGCTTCGAGCCCGATGCTCTCGTCGTAGTTGAGGTCGATGAAATGACGATCGAAGCCTGGGCGATCCAGGGTCATCAGCGAGCGCCATTTGGCCGGAGAAACCACCGGCGAGCTGAGAATCACCCGTGAAGCATGCTCAGGCGATTCCTGGAAGATGTTGCGCTCGGCACCGAGACAGATTTCCAGCGACATGACGATCGCTTCACGCAGCGGGTCGATCGGCGGGTTGGTGACCTGCGCGAACTGCTGACGGAAATAATCGTATGGCGTGCGCACGCGCTGGGACAGCACGGCCATCGGCGTATCGTCGCCCATGGAACCGACCGCTTCCTGGCCTTGTTCGGCCAACGGACGCAACACCTGATCACGTTCTTCGAACGTCACCTGGAACATTTTCATGTATTGCTTGAGCTGGTCAGCGTCGTAGCTGGCCACGCCTTGGTCGTCGTCGACCAGCGTCGCCTGGATGCGCAAGGCATTCTTGCGCAGCCACTGCTTGTAGGGATGGCGCGACTTCAAGCGGTTGTCGATCGCGTCGGTGTCGAGGATCTGACCGGTCTCGGTGTCCACCGCGAAGATCTGCCCCGGGCCGACACGGCCCTTGGCGATGACGTCTTCAGGCTGGTAGTTCCAGACACCGATTTCCGACGCCAGCGTGATGTAGCCGTTCTTGGTGGTGACCCAGCGCGCCGGACGCAGACCATTACGATCGAGCAGGCAGACCGCATGGCGACCATCGGTCATGACCACGCCGGCCGGGCCGTCCCACGGTTCCATGTGCATGGAGTTGTATTCATAGAACGCACGCAGTTCGGCGTCCATGGTCTCGGCGTTCTGCCAGGCTGGCGGAATGAGCATCCGCACGCCACGGAACAGGTCGATACCGCCGGTGACCATCAGTTCGAGCATGTTGTCCATGCTCGAAGAGTCGGAGCCCACGCGGTTGACCAGCGGGCCGAGTTCTTCCAGATCTGGGATCAACTCGTTGGCGAACTTGGTGCGACGGGCCTGCGCCCAGTTGCGGTTGCCGGTGATGGTGTTGATCTCGCCGTTATGGGCAAGGAAACGGAACGGCTGTGCCAGCGGCCATTTCGGCAGCGTGTTGGTGGAGAAACGCTGGTGAAACACACAGATCGCGGTTTGCAGACGTTCGTCACTGAGGTCAGGAAAGAAGGCGGCCAGGTCGGCCGGCATCATCAAACCTTTATAAATGATGGTTTTGTGCGAAAAACTGCAGATGTAGTGATCGCTGTCCGCCGCGTTGGCCACCGACGAACGGCGACGGGAGCTGAACAGTTTGATCGCGAACGCTTGATCGCTCAGACCTTCGCCACCGACGAACACCTGCTCGATTTGCGGCAGACGCTCCAAGGCCAGGCGGCCGAGCACGCTGGTGTCGATCGGCACTTTGCGCCAACCGATCAGCTGCAGGCCGGCGGCCTGGATTTCGCGATTCATGTTCTCGCGCGCAGCTTCCGCCTTGGCGGTGTCCTGATTGAAGAACACCATGCCGACGGCATACTGCTTGGGCAGGTCGCTGCCGAAATGTTCCTTGGCCATCGCACGCAGGAACAGATCCGGTTTCTGTATCAGCAGACCACAGCCGTCGCCGGTCTTGCCGTCGGCGTTGATCCCACCGCGGTGGGTCATGCAGGTCAGGGCTTCAATAGCCGTCTGCAACAGGTTATGACTGGGTTCGCCCTGCATATGAGCGATCAGGCCGAAACCACAGTTATCCTTGAATTCATCTGGATGGTACAGACCTGCTTTCATAGACACTTTCTCACCAGGCTGCCTCTTATCGAGGCAAATTTCTTTTCAATTCAACCAGTTACCATCCGCGCCGAACGTACGCCAGCTTTGCAGGGGCAAAAGGGAGGTCATTGTACACACCGACACAAAGGCTCACAAACTTAACGACGAACAGTCGCAAATCTATGTCGCATTGATGAAAGGTTTATAGCCAGATGTTGTGCTAGTCAAAGTCTTTTTTGTGAATTTGACTGGGACGCCCTAAAACCGCGCCTACGTCTGTAACGCAGACACCACAAGGCGCGCTGCTTTAGGGCAGCACGCGCAAGCGAGACTTCAGGGGTGCTGTGCTGGCGGCCTGGATAAGGCCACCACACATTCAGCGAGTTGCAGCCAGTTCCTGTTGGATGCTGGCGACAGTACGAGGCCAAGGTTTACCAGCCTGAACCTTGGCTGGCAATACCTGGATAGCTGCGGTTGCAGCGGCATGACTGGAAAAACTGCCGTAGGTCACGACATACAGGGGTTTGCCCTGCAGGATTTTCTTGAAGTAACGGTACTCGCCACCTTGCTCGCGAACAAACGTCTGGGCCGTGGTTTCGGAGCTTGTGCCGAGAATCTGCACGACATAGTTACCCGGAGCCTGACCGGCGTACCAGCTACCACCCGCGGCAGGCTTGGCTGCGGCGACTGCAGGTTTTTCCACGGCTTTCTCTACCGGCTTGGGCGCTGGCTTGGCGGTGGCGACCTGAACTGGAGCCGGCTTGGCGACCGGAACCACAGGCTTGGCAGCGGCCACAGGCGCTGCGGGACGCGCAGGGGCTGGCGTCGGTACCGGGCCAGCGGGAACGCCGACCGGAGGTGCGGTCGTGGTCACTGTAGGTGGCTGGCCTGAGCCCATAGCCGCAGGACCGCTGTCGTCGCCATCGCTATCGCCCGCGGCTTCCGCCAGCGGACCCCGCATGACCGGTTGCGATTTTCCTACCAGTGGCAAAGGCATCGGTTGCGAATTACCGGCAAACTCAATGGCCGGGCCGCCCTGATTGTTCGATTGCTGTGCAGACGGCTGCCCCTGACCCAACGGCAATTGCGCTTGCGCATTCGCCGGCGGCGTCGCAGGCGCGGTGGCGGTATTGTTACCACTACGGCCCGGCATCAGCCATGCGGCCAATATTCCGACCACGACAACTGCACCTAAAGCCACCACATGTTTCTTCGGCATCTTGAACCCCATACTTGGACGCTTGACCGCAGTGCGGCTGGCGATCATGGCTTCTATCATGGCATCGCGGGCGACCTGGTTGATCGCGCCCGGCCAGCCACTGGAGTGTTCGTGAATATCGGCAATCTGATCAGCCGTGAACAACTCGATGCCTTGACCGGCACCGTCCAGACGCTGAGCCAGGTACTCGCGGGTTTCTTCTTCGGTGTACGGTTGCAGTTCAATGACGTGGAAGCGTTCTTCCTCGGCGCTGAGCTGATCCAGACGGTCGATCAATGACGACTCGCCGAACAGGAACACATGCGGGCGACCTTCAGGTGTACCCGCTGCCAACCCAAGCAAGGCTTCGAGTGCGGATTCTCCGAGTTGTTCGGCGTCGTCCACTAATAAATAGACTTCCTGTCCGGTCAGCGCCAATTGCACGACCTGAGAGAGGATAGGACGCATTTCCGGTTGTGCAACGTTCAGCGCCTGAGCGACCTGACGCATGACACCTGTGGCATCGCTGGCGCCACGCGCCGAAACCACCACACTCTGCACCGATTGTTTGTTGGTGCTGGCCACCAGGGCCTGACGCAGCAACGTTTTGCCGCTGCCTTGCGGGCCGGTGACCACCAATAGCAATTCGCTATAGCGCGCCAGATGATGAAGCTGACCGAGCACCGGTTTGCGCTGAGCCGGGAAGAACTTGAAGCCAGGCACCCGCGTAGCAAAGGGGTCATGACTCAACTGGAAATGGCCGAGAAAGGCCTCGTCGGCATGCAAACTAGTCATGGAATTTTCATTAACCTCTAAGCTGATCCACCAGGGTGCGGTAGTCCGCTCCCAGCGTGGCCTGTAATACTTCTTTTGGATAATCGGCAGTCACAACGGCTTCGCCGATCCGCCGCAGCAGGACCAGTCGCAAGCGACCATCGATCACCTTCTTGTCAATTGCCATGTGTTCGAGGAAGTCGTCTTCAGTCATGTCTTCCGGCGGCACGACGGGCAACCCGGCACGCTGAAACAGACGAATACCGCGATCGCGCTCCTGCTGGGTGATCCAGCCCAGGCGCGCGGACATCTCCAGCGCCATCACCGTGCCCGCCGCAACCGCTTCGCCGTGCAGCCAGACGCCATAACCCATATGGGTTTCGATGGCATGGCCGAAGGTATGGCCCAGATTGAGCGTCGCGCGCACACCCGTCTCACGCTCATCGGCGCCCACCACCGCAGCCTTGGCCGCGCAGGAACGCTCGATGGCAACCGTCAGGGCCGCTTGATCGAGGGCACGTAGTTGATCGACATTCTCTTCCAGCCAGGTCAGAAACGGCTCATCGCAGATCAGGCCGTATTTGATCACCTCGGCCAGACCCGCCGACAGCTCGCGCGCAGGCAAGGTGTTGAGCGTCGTCGTATCGATCAGCACCACGTTGGGCTGATAGAAGGCGCCGACCATATTCTTGCCCAGCGGATGGTTGATCCCGGTCTTGCCACCCACCGAAGAGTCCACCTGGGACAGCAAGGTAGTCGGAATCTGGATGAAATCCACGCCACGCTGGTAACAGGCCGCAGCGAAGCCGGCCATGTCACCGATCACACCACCGCCCAAGGCGATAACGGTGGTGCGGCGATCATGCCGAGCGATGAGCAAGGCGTCGAAAATGGTTTGCAGGGTTTCCCAGTTCTTGAAGGCTTCGCCATCGGGAAGCACCACGGGCAGCACGTTGTAGTTGCTCAGCGTGCGGGTCAATCGCTCAAGGTAGAGAGGCGCAACAGTCGCGTTGGAAACAATCGCCACTTGCCGTCCGACGATGTGCGGCGCCAGCAGATCAGGCCGATCCAGCAAGCCTTCGCCAATGTGAATCGGGTAGCTTCGTTCGCCCAGCTCGACCGTAAGTGTCTGCATGTGTCCCCACGTTGATTAACTAGTGCGCGTGTCGCGCCATCGCTGAACTCTGGTTATAAATCATAGCGGCCATATAAATCATGGCCTTACGCCATATAACGACCCTGTTTTTTGCTGATGCCAGAGAATAGCGCATTTCTGCGCAGGCTTTAACGGGGAGCAAGCTCCGCCAGTCGTGCGAGGATGTGCAGGACCACCATCCGCGGCGGCCGCTCATCGGTTTCCACCACCAGATCGGCGATTTCTCGATAAAGCGGATCACGGATCTCCAGCAGTTCGCGTAATACGCGAGCCGGATCGGCGGTACGCAGCAGTGGACGGTTGCGGTCACGGGCAGTACGTCCGACCTGTTGCTCCACCGAGGCATGCAAATACACCACACGCCCGCCAGCACGCAACGCCAGACGGTTTTCGCTGCGCATCACGGCGCCGCCACCGGTCGCCAGTACGACGCCGTCGGACGCGCACAGCTCAGCGATCATCGCCTGCTCACGATCGCGAAAGCCCGGCTCGCCTTCCTTATCGAAGATCCACGGAATATTGGCGCCGGTGCGCAGTTCAATTTCCTTGTCGGAATCTTTGAACGGCAATCGCAGCTCTTTGGCCAGCAAACGACCGATGGTGCTTTTGCCCGCCCCCATCGGTCCTACAAGTATCAAATTTCTCACAGAATCAACGACTCACAGCAATCGCCTGGTTGTTCATGATACGCGGAGTCAGGAATACCAGCAGCTCGGATTTTTTCTCTGAAACCACGTCACGCCGGAAAAGCCGGCCAACATACGGCACATCGCCCAAAAATGGCACCTTGTCGACGATTTTACTCTGCGTATTGGAGAAAACGCCGCCGATGACGATGGTTTCGCCGTCGGACACCAACACCTTGGCATTGACTTCGTTCTTGTTGATAGGAGGCTGCCCAAGGACCGCGTTGGCGTAATCCGGCTGATCCTTGGTGACCTTGACCTCCATGATGATGCGGTTGTCCGGGGTGATCTGCGGGGTCACCTCCAGCGAGAGGACTGCCTGCTTGAACGTCACCGTCGTCGCGCCGCTGGAACTGGCTTCCTGATACGGAATTTCAGTACCTTTGAGGATCTTCGCGGTTTCCTTGTCAGCGGTCACGACTTTGGGCTGGGAGACAATTTCGCCGTTGCCGGTTTTCTCCATGGCACTCAATTCAAGGTCCAGCATCAGGCTGTCGGTTACGTAGGCGATACCGATCCCGGACGTCGCGCCGGCTGCGCCCATGTCAACGTAGGGGCTGTTGTTATTGACGACAGAGCCGGTAGCGCCGGTCACCCTGCCAGTGCCACCGACGGTCACATTGCTGTTGCCATTGGTATTGGTCGAGCCACCCCAACGTACGCCCAGCGCCTTGTCGTAATCGACGTTAGCTTCGACGATGCGCGCTTCGATCATCACCTGACGCACCGGGATATCCAGCTGCGAGACGATCCGGCGCAGCTCATCGAGGCGATCCTGAGTCTGGTAGGCAATGATGTTGTTGGTCCGCTCATCGACGGTGATCGAACCGCGCTCGTCGGTTTTCGCCTCAGCGCTGGTCACCGACTGGAACAACTTGGCAATATCGGTGGCCTTGGCGTAATTCACTTGCAGCAGCTCGCGACGCAAAGGTGCCAATTCAGCAATCTGCTTCATCGATTCCAGTTCCTGACGTTCGCGGGCGGCGATTTCATCCGCGGGCGCGATCAACAGAACATTGCCGACCTTGCGCTTATCCAGGCCTTTGGTTTTCAGCACCAGATCCAGCGCCTGATCCCACGGCACATTCTGCAAGCGTAAGGTAATCCCGCCCTGCACTGTGTCGCTGGCCACCAGGTTGAGGTTGGTGAAATCGGCAATCAGTTGCAGGACCGAGCGAACGTCGATGTCCTGGAAATTCAGCGACAGTTTTTCCCCGGAGTAGACCGGTTTGTCCGTGTTGCGTCGCTCCAGATCCTCGGTCGTCAACGGCCGCACGCTGATGGTCAACTTGTTATCGGTCTGGTAGGCCGAATAATCGAAAGCCCCCGACGGCTCGATACTGATACTGGCCTTGTCACCCGCCACACTGGCATTGACGAACTGCACGGGCGTAGCGAAATCCTTGACGTCCAGCCGAACGCGCAAGGGGTCCGGTAATTGGGTTTTGGCGAAGTCCACGCGGATCTTGCCGCCCTGCTCCTGAATGTCCGGGGCGATACCCGGATCGGTCAGTTCGATGACGACGTTACCCTCACCCAATTCACCGCGCTGGAAATCAATGTTCTTGATCGCCCTGGCCACCGCTACATAAGGCTTTGCAGGCGCAGCGGCCGGGACCGAAACCCGCGCCGCCCCCGACGCAGCGCCTGGCTGGGAGCGCTGCGCGGTCGCAGCGCCCTGTCCTACGATCACGAACAGGTTATTGCCCTCGACCCGCGTGCTGTAAGGCGCAAGCACGGCCATGTTGATGACCACGCGCGTGCGGTCCTTGGCCTCGACCACCACCACGCTGCGTGCATTACCCACCCCCAGCTCGCGACTCTTGGTCGCCAATTGGCTGGTCACACCCGGCAAATCCAGGGCTATTCGTGCCGGCTGCTCAGTGGTGTAGCCATGTGGCGCGGGGACCGGTCCGTCGAATGTCAGCTTCAACTCGACGCGATCTCCCGGCAAAGCAGCGACATCCAGCGTTTTCAAACTGGCTGCCTGGAGCATCGGCGAAACCATCGCTATCCATAGCGAAATACCGATAACCGAGAGAATCCTAGTCATTATCAATTTCCGTTGTGCTGACCCGAGGGTGTTGTACATGCCTGGTCCCACCCTTTTATGAGTGTTCTTTGAGGGAAATACTGCGTGGCCGTTCCAGCCAGGCGCCCTCTCCATCAGGAACTATTTCGATGACATCGACCTGCGAATCGCTGATTGAAACGATGCGCCCATGATTGCGCCCCAGGTAATCGCCGACTTTCATGCGATACACACCACCAGCGCCGCGCATCAGGGCAAAGGTTCCCGAGCCGTTGGCCATCGTGCCGACCATTTCGAATTGCTCGATGTTGAACCCTTCGAGGAATTGCTTGACCCGCGTTTCATCCGGCTTGACCTGCCTCGAGCCCTTCTGGCGGTTGACCAGATCAATTTTTATCGGCGGCTGAAAAGGGCTACGCAGCACAGCGGCGCTGTAGGTGAAGGCTTCGTAAGGGCGGAATTTCGGCATTGGCTCGATGACGCCCACAGGGCGCCCACGAACTTCATCCATGTAGGCCTGCAAGTCGGCGAACTGATTACCGTTGTCGCAACCGGCCAGGCTGATCAAGGCCACACTGACGCACAGCAGTTCAGCGGCCCTCATTTCTGCAACCCTTTATCGTTGTAGCGATAGGTCTTGGCCAGGATGCTCATGCGCAGCTTCTGCGTACCGCCTGGATCGACCGGCTTGATCTGAAAGTCATGCAGGGTCACGATGCGCGGCAGACTGGCCACGCCGCTGACGAACGTCGCCAGGTCGTGATAGGCACCCACCACCGTGATCTGGATCGGCAATTCGATATAGAACTGCTGGGTGACTTCGGGCAGCAGCTTGATCTCTTCGAACTCCAGGCCACTGCCCAGACCGGTACGGGTGATGTCTTCGAGCAACCCCGGGACTTCGGTGTCACTGGGCAATTGCCGCAACAACGCGCCGAAGGAGTTTTCCATTTCCTTCATCTGTGCCTTGTAGGCATTTAGATTCGCAGCTTGAAAAGCCTTGGTGGCGAACTGCTCCTTGAGCGTGGCTTCGGTCATCCGCGACTGATCGAGCTGCGCCTGCAAATCCTTGAGATAGAAGTTGTAACCCAGCGCCAGCACCACGATCAGAACCAGAACCCCGGTGATGGTTTTGACCGCCGCAGGCCAGGAACCAAGGTTATGCAGGTCCAGATCGTTGAAGTCGATCTTGCGCAGACTCTCCAGCCACTCTCTTGGATTCATGGCTTGGCCCCCTCAACCACAGGCTGCGTCTGGCGCACCGTCAACTTGAAGACGTTCGCCTGATCCACGGTGCCCGCCGTGGTGGCCTTGACCTCGATCAGACTCGGCGCGGCCAGCCAATCGGAGGCCTCGATATTACGCATCAGGTCCGAAACGCGGTTGTTCGATTCAGCCGCGCCGGCAATGTTAATGATCTTGTCAGTCATTTTTACTTCAGTGAAATACACGCCATCAGGCAAGGTTCGCGCCAGCTGGTCGAAAATCCGCCCAATGATCGGGCGATTGCCTTGCAGGTCCTGGATGATTTTCATCCGCTCCAGCAGTTGCTTGCGCCGTGCCTTCAGCTCGCTGATTTCTTTTATCCGCTCATCGAGCTGAACAATTTCTTTCTGCACATACGCATTGCGAGCGGTTTGATGGTCGATGGCATTGCTGATGTATTGATCGCCAAGGAAAACCACGCCCACGGCAATGACCAATACCCCGACAAGCGCCGTCAGAAAACGCTTCTTCCGCTCTTCGCGAAGCTGTTCGCGCCACGGTAACAGGTTGATCCGCGCCATTAGTCGAAGCTCCTTAGCGCAAGACCGCAGGCAATCATCAAGGCCGGCGCATCGCTGGCCAGAGCCCCCGCGTTGACCTTGGAACCCAGCGCCATGTCGGCGAAGGGGTTGGCCACCAGCGTCGGCGTGCCGATGCGCTGCTGGATCAGATGATCCAGACCTGCAATCGAGGCTGTACCGCCCGCGAGCATGATGTAATCCACGGTGTTGTACTGGCCGGCCGCAAAGAAGAATTGCAATGAACGCGACACTTGCTGAACCACAGCATCCTTGAACGGCTGCAGCACCTCGGAAACGTAGTCATCCGGCAGCCCGCCCTGCTTCTTCGCCAGGCCCGCCTCTTCCATCACCAAGCCGTAGCGCCGCTGAATTTCTTCGGTCAGCTGTCGACCGCCGAACAGCTGCTCACGGGTGTAGATGATCCGGCCGTTGTGCAGCACGCTCAAGGTGGTCATGGTGGCGCCAATGTCGACCACCGCCACGGTCAGTTGCTCGTGATCGTTACCCAACTGCGCCGAGAGCAGGCCGAAGGCACGCTCCAGCGCATACGCTTCCACATCCACGACCCTGGCGGTGAGACCCGCCAGCGCCAGGGCGGCTTCGCGAACCTCGACGTTTTCTTTTCGACAGGCGGCGAGCAAGACTTCAACGCGCTCGGGGTTGCGCGCCGAATAGCCCTGCACTTCGAAATCGATGGCGACTTCTTCGAGGGGGTACGGAATGTACTGATCAGCTTCGATCTTGAGCTGATTTTCCAGATCGTCGTCAGTCAGCCCGGCGTCCATCTCGATGGTCTTGGTGATGACCGCAGAGCCCGCCACCGCCACCGCCACGCTTTTGACGTGGGTCTTGGCCTTGATCAGCACCCGTGACAATGCCTGACCAACCCCTTCGAGATCGGCGATATTTTTTTCGACTACGGCATTGGCCGGCAGCGGTTCAACCGCATAAGACTCAACTTTGTAGCGGGTCCCGGAACGACTCAACTCAAGGAGTTTTACCGAGGTGGAGCTAATATCGATCCCTAGAAGGGTATTGGCCTTCTTACTGAAGAGTTCGAACACAACCGATTCCCTATGAGTTTCCGTCGCTTACGGATTATTTCGCGCCCAAAGCCTTTGGTAGCTGAGCTGACAGTAGCGCAAATAACGCTCGCACACGAAAAATGCTTATAATGCCGAGCGCTTTTTTCGTAAAACCAAGCTTCGAGGCATGTCCATTTATTAATGCCCTCGCTTAACCCATTCTTTTATCTGGAAATCCAAAAGCCTTGATACGCCTGCTGAAGTTTTTCTGGTGGTCATTCGTCGCTGTGTTTTGCGGGCTGTTGCTCGTATTGAGCGGTGCATTTCTGTATCTGAGCCCTGGTCTGCCGTCCGTAGACTCGCTGAGAAGCATTCAGCTACAGATCCCCCTGCGGGTCTATAGCAGCGATGGAAAATTGATCGCGGAATTCGGCGAAATGCGCCGCTCGCCTATTCGTTTCGCCGAAATCCCCCCCAATTTCATCAACGCCTTGTTATCGGCCGAAGATGACAACTTCGCCAACCACTACGGCGTCGACCCCAGCAGCCTGATGCGCGCTGCCTCGCAACTGGTAACAAGCGGCCATATCCAGTCCGGCGGCAGCACCATCACCATGCAAGTCGCGAAAAACTTCTTTTTGACCAGCGAAAGAAGCTTTTCCCGCAAAACCAACGAAATCCTTCTGGCCCTGCAGATCGAACGCGAGCTGACCAAGGACGAAATCCTTGAGCTGTACGTCAACAAGATTTATCTGGGCAACCGCGCTTACGGTATCGACGCCGCGGCGCAAGTGTATTACGGCAAATCCATCCGCGACGTGAGCATTGCGCAGATGGCGATGATCGCCGGCCTGCCCAAAGCGCCATCGCGCTTCAACCCACTGGCGAACCCGGTGCGCGCCAAAGAGCGTCGCGACTGGATTCTGGGCCGTATGTACAAGCTAGGCAAGATCGATCAGAACGCCTACCAGACCGCTTTGGCTGAGCCGATCAACGCCAGCTATCACGTACCGATGCCGGAAGTGAACGCGCCGTACATCGCCGAAATGGCCCGCGCCGAAATGGTCGGCCGCTATGGCAGCGAAGCCTACACCGAAGGTTTCCGCGTCACCACTACGGTGCCGAGCGATCGTCAGGAAGACGCCAACACTGCCGTGCAGGAAGGCTTGATCAACTATGACCAGCGGCACGGCTACCGTGGCCCGGAATCCCGCCTGCCAGGTAAAACCCGCGAAGCGTGGGCGCTGGAGCTGAGCAAACAGCGACCGTTCAGCGGCCTTGAGCCAGCCATCGTCAGCCAGGTCGACAAAATCGGCTTGCACGTCCTGACCCGCAATGGCGAAAAAGAAGAAACCGTGTCCTGGGACAGCATGAAGTGGGCCCGACCGTTCCTGAACACCAACAGCCTGGGTAAAGCTCCGACGCAGCCGTCCGACGTCGCGCAAGTCGGCGATCTGATTCGCGTGCAGCGTCAAGCCAACGGCTCGCTGAAATTCAGCCAGATCCCGGCGGCGCAAAGTGCGCTGGTATCGCTGGACCCGCAGAACGGTGCAATTCGCGCACTGGTCGGCGGCTTTGCCTTCGAGCAGAGCAACTACAACCGCGCTCTGCAGGCCAAACGTCAACCGGGCTCCAGCTTCAAGCCGTTCCTGTATAGCGCGGCACTGGACAACGGCTTCACCGCTTCCAGCCTGGTCAACGACGCCCCTATCGTGTTCGTCGACGAATACCTGGATAAGGTCTGGCGTCCGAAAAACGACACCAACACCTTCCTCGGCCCGATCCGTTTGCGCGAGGCGCTGTACAAGTCGCGTAACCTGGTATCGATCCGCCTGCTACAAAGCCTTGGCGTCGACACCGCGATCAACTACATCAGCCGTTTCGGCTTCAATAAACAGGACCTGCCACGCAACCTGTCGCTGGCCCTGGGCACCGCAACACTGACGCCAATGGAAATCGCCACCGGCTGGAGCGCCTTCGCCAACGGCGGTTACAAGGTCAACCCATACCTGATCCAACGCATCGAGAACCGCGAAGGCGCGACCATATTCGTCGCCAACCCGCCGAGCGTACCGGCCAACGATGGCAAGACTGCGCCAGACACCACCACCTTCGCCGTCAATGACAGCCCGAGCGTGGTGCCAGCATCGACGCAATCGACCACTGCCCCTGAGCCCCAGGCTCCGGCAGTCGCGGAACGCATCGTCGATGGCCGTACCACGTACATCCTCAACAGCATGTTGCAGGACGTGATCAAGAAAGGCACCGGCCGTCGCGCCCTGTCGATGAATCGCCCGGACATCGCCGGCAAGACCGGCACCACCAACGAGTCCAAGGACGCCTGGTTCACCGGTTATAACGCTGACTACATCACCAGCGTCTGGACCGGCTTCGATCAGCCAGAAAGCCTGGGGCGCCAGGAGTTCGGTGGCACGGTCGCCCTGCCAATCTGGATGAACTACATGAGCGCTGCCTTGAAAGACAAGCCACCCCATGTCCAGGCCGAACCGGAAGGCATCCTCAGCCTGCGGGTCGACCCGGTCAGTGGCCGCGCCGCCACTCCAGGCACGCCGAACGCTTACTTCGAGCTGTTCAAAAGCGAAGACACGCCACCCAGCGTGAACGAACTGGGCGGCAGTAGCGCACCCGGCAGCCCGTTGCCAGCGGATGAGTCGGCACCGATCGATTTGTTCTAGAGAAGCAGCTCTCATGTAGGAGCTGCCGAAGGCTGCGATCGACCGCATAGCGGGCGCCGTTGTTAAGGTAGAGAAGGTTGTTCCAACCTTATCGCAGCCTTCGGCAGCTCCTACAGTTGGTTTGCCCAATCGACAAAAAGCCCGGCTCAAGAGCCGGGCTTTTTTTGTATCGCGATCAGGACTTAGCCGTTGAAAACGTCATCGACGCTTTTAAGCGGGTAGTTCTTCGGATACGGCAGGGTTGCCACACCGGTCTCGATGGCGGCTTTAGCCACGGCATCAGAGATCACACCCAGCAGGCGCGCGTCCATTGGTTTCGGGATGATGTATTCACGACCGAACTCCAGCTTGATACCGCCGTAGGCGTCGCAGACTTCCTGAGGAACCGGCAGCTTGGCCAGTTCGCGCAGGGCGTTGGCAGCGGCGATTTTCATCTCTTCGTTGATGCGCTTGGCACGAACATCCAGAGCGCCACGGAAGATGAACGGGAAGCCCAGTACGTTGTTGACCTGGTTCGGGTAATCCGAACGGCCAGTGGCCATGATCACATCGTTGCGGGTGGCGTGAGCCAGTTCTGGCGAAATTTCCGGGTCCGGGTTCGAGCAAGCGAACACGATCGGGTCCTTGGCCATCAGCTTCAGGTTATCAGCGCTCAGCAGGTTTGGACCCGACAGGCCAACGAACACGTCAGCGCCGTGCAGGGCGTCGGTCAGTGTGCGTTTTTCAGTCGCGTGGGCGAATACCGCTTTGTACTGGTTCAGATCGTCACGGCCAGAGTGAATCACGCCGGTACGGTCGACCATGAAGATGTTTTCGATCTTCGCGCCCATGCTCACCAGCAATTTCATGCAGGAGATGGCCGCAGCGCCAGCACCCAGGCAAACGATTTTGGCGCTCCCCAGGGTTTTGCCGACGATTTCCAAAGCGTTGATCATGCCGGCCGCAGTCACGATAGCCGTGCCGTGCTGGTCATCATGGAACACCGGAATGTCGCATTGTTCGATCAGCGCTTTTTCGATCTCGAAGCACTCAGGCGCCTTGATGTCTTCAAGGTTGATGCCGCCGAAGGTGATCGAGATGCGTTTAACGGTATCGATGAAGGCTTGTGGGCTTTCGGCATCGACCTCAATGTCGAAAACGTCGATCCCGGCGAAACGCTTGAACAGAACGCCTTTACCTTCCATCACTGGCTTGGAAGCCAGTGGGCCAAGATCGCCCAGACCAAGAATGGCGGTGCCGTTGGAAATGACTGCTACCAGATTTCCCTTGCCGGTGTACTTGTAAGCAAGTTCAGGATCACGGGCAATTTCGCGCACAGGCTCGGCAACGCCGGGGCTGTAAGCCAGGGCCAGATCGCGGGCGGTCGCGGTAGGTTTAGTCAGCTCGACGCTCAGTTTCCCGGGGCGAGGCTTGGCATGATACTCAAGAGCGGCAGTTTTCAAATCTGACATGTGGGCATTCCGCTTTTTTACTGTTGGACAGACGGACCGCCGAGGATACGCAAGAAGGAAAGTCCTCACAAGACTGACCAGTCACTTCTGTCAAGGCCCGGCGCCTACGACTTTACGCCAAGAGCCACGGAACACAAGGGATTGACTGTTCACAATTGAAGGTCTGAAATGTCGACAATTTCTATCGTTCGGGGAGGTTCAGCATCGCCTGATGGGTGATCGGCAGCATCCACCGCGCCTGTCCAAACTTCAACCCGCCGCGACGCGAACGGTCGATCACCCAACCGCGGGCTTCGATGGACCGGCCTTTGAGGCGCTCCAGTCGGGAGACGTCGAACTGACCCAAGAGATTGGGTGCAATACGCAACACCAGCGAGCCCTGCAACTCGATCCACAGGCCACCACCATTGCGCTGCACATCGCTAACCTGGCCGGAGATCAGGGCGAATCCGCCACTGTTGATTTGCCCGACAGGCTGCACCGGCGACGTGCGCCACAACCCGAGCCCGGCCTGACGCGCACTGCGCTCCGCCGCCTGCTGACAGTCGAGCAAAGCGACATTCGGCGCAATCGCCACTTGATAGCCCAACCCCTCGGCCAACAGCTGCGCCTCAAGATTTGCGCCCTGACGGCCATAGACGTTGGCCAGCGTACGGTCATAATGGTCTTTTGACTCTCGCCCTACCAACAGACTCACCTGGCCGGCGTTTTCGTCCACCAGACGTTGCAGACGGCGCTTGGCCGCTTCGGCAAAGGGCTCCGCTGAACGACCCTTCCTGCCCGTCTCGGGCGCATTCAAGCCAATCATGCGCACGCTGCGGCCATCACTCAGCCGCAGGGTGTCACCATCCACGACCCGCTGCACAGCGAATACGGGCAGGGAATCAGGTGCCGGGCACAGCGCCTGCGCCGCCGACAGCCAAATCGCAGACATAAAAAAGGCGCCCGCGAAGGACGCCTTTTTAAGCAGCCTGGAGTAGTCCACTGGACCGTCCAGAACCACCCATCTTACTCGGCAGCAGGAGCTTTGGTAGCGCCGAAAGCACCGAAGCGCGACTTGAACTTGTCGACACGGCCGCCAACATCAAGAGTCTTCTGCTTACCGGTGTAGAACGGGTGGCACTCGTTGCACACGTCAAGGCTCAATGGCTTGGCGAGATTGGAGCGAGTGTGAATGACGTTGCCGCAGCTGCAAGTAGCGACAATGGCTTCGTAAACTGGATGAATATCAGCTTTCATGGGTATTTCCTCGGGCTGGCGTGCCGCCACTCAACACTATTGTTGAATACCGCACGTAATTAGGCTGCGGATAGTACCAGACAACGCCAATGACGCAAGCAAACGTTTAAACCGGTCGTCTGCTAAGATCGCCGCTTCGTCACAGACCGTTACAGAGAACTCTCCGCGTGCCCGACGCCATTTTGCGCCTCGCTCTGCCCTCGCCGTTAAGACGCTTATTCGACTATCGCGCTCCCGCCGGAGTGCTGCGTAGTGCGCTGCAGCCAGGCATGCGGGTGCGGGTGCCGTTCGGCCGTCGCGAGATGATCGGCATTCTGGTGGAGATCACTGACCACAGTGAAGTCCCGGCGGAAAAGCTCAAGCCCGCCGTGGCCATTCTCGACAACCATGCGCCACTGCCACCCGCACTGTTCAAGCTGTGCCTGTGGACGGCGCAATATTATCAACACAGCCTTGGCGATACCCTGAGCTGGGCCTTGCCGGTGCTGCTGCGCCAGGGCGAACCCGCCGAAGCGCGCCAGGAACGCTTCTGGCAAGTGGCTCCCGGCGCCAAACTCGACGACCCACGCATCGCCCGCGCACCGAAGCAGCGCGAGGCCCTGACCACGCTGGCCCAGCACCCGCATGGCGTGGCGCATCAACTGCTCAGCAAACTGATGCTGAACCGGGAAAGCCTGAACCTGTTGCTGGCCAAGGACATGGTGCAGGTCGAAGTCCGTCGCCACCCGCCCAGCGAGCGCCATGAACGCTGGCTGGCGCAACCGGAGTTGCCGCTCAACCCCGAACAGCGTGCTGCGTACGAAGCCATTCGTGCCGGCTTCGACAGTTTTCATGCGTTTCTGCTGGCAGGCGTCACCGGCAGCGGCAAGACCGAAGTCTATTTACAGCTGATCCGCGAAACCCTCGAAGCCGGCAAGCAGGCGCTGGTGTTGATCCCGGAGATCAACCTCGGCCCGCAAACCCTGGCGCGTTTCGAACAGCGCTTCAACGCGCGCATCGCCCTGGTGCATTCGGCGGTCAATGACCGGGATCGCCTGGACGCCTGGCTGGCGGCGCGCGACGGCGAGGCCGACATTATTATCGGCACTCGCTCCGCGCTGTTCACGCCGATGAAAAATCCTGGCCTGATCATCATCGACGAAGAGCACGACGGCTCCTATAAGCAGCAGGAGGGCCTGCGTTATCACGCCCGTGATCTGGCCCTGGTCCGCGCGCGACAGGAAAACATTCCGATTGTGCTCGGCTCAGCCACGCCCTCGCTGGAAAGCCTGCACAACGCCTACACCGGGCGCTACGGCCTGCTACGCCTGAATCAACGGGCAGGCGGCGCACAACAACCGCGCTTCCTGCGTCTGGACGTGAAAAGCCGCCCGCTGGACAGCGGTATTTCCGGGCCGATGCAACAGGCCATCGCCCAGACCCTGGCTGCCGGCCAACAGGTGCTGGTGTTTCTCAACCGTCGAGGCTTTGCGCCGACGCTGCTCTGTCACGACTGCGGCTGGCTCTCGGAATGCCCACGCTGCGATGCGCGCATGACCGTACACCAACGCTCCGGCGAGTTGCGCTGCCACCACTGCGGGCATGTCGAGCGCGTCCCACGGCACTGTCCGTCGTGCGGCAAGGTCGATCTGCGCCCTGTGGGTGCAGGCACCGAGCGCGCCGAAGAGCGGCTGGGAATTTTGTTTCCGGACTATCCCGTGCTGCGGGTCGACCGCGACAGCACCTCGCGCAAAGATGCGATGAACCAACTGTTCGCCACCATTCAACGCGGCCAGCCGTGCATTCTGGTCGGCACGCAAATGCTCGCCAAAGGGCATCACTTTCCACGGGTGACCCTGGTCTCGATTCTGGATGCCGATGGCGGGCTGTTTTCCGGCGACTTCCGCGCCAGCGAACGCATGGCGCAGTTGATTGTTCAGGTCGCAGGCCGTGCCGGGCGCGCCGAAGAGCCGGGCAAAGTGATCATCCAGACCCACCTCGCCGATCATCCGCTGCTGATCCAACTGACCGAGCAAGGCTACTTCGCCTTCGCCGAACAGGCGTTGAGCGAACGCCGCGCCGCCGGCCTGCCACCGTTCTCCCATCTGGCGCTGTTACGTGCCGAAGCGCATAAGCCGGGGCAAGCCGAAAGTTTTCTCGACAACGCCTGCGCCGAAGCCGAACACTTGCTGGCGGAAATGAATCTGGGCGCCATTGAACTACTGGGCCCGGTTCCGGCTCCCATGGAACGACGCGCCGGTCGCTATCGCGCGCAGTTGCTGCTGCAAGCCAGCGCCCGTGCGCCACTGCATCGATTGCTCAGCGCCTGGTTGCAGGTGCTCGAACAAATGCCCAGCGGGCGGCAGGTGCGTTGGTCGCTGGATGTGGATCCGGTAGATTTGTATTGAACACCAAAGCCCTCTGTAGGAGCTGCCGAAGGCTGCGATAAGGGCCGAAGGACCTTCAACAATCCAGAACTTTACGACTGCTGCGCAGCCTATCGCAGCCTTCGGCAGCTCCTACAGGAATTCGGCGACAACAAGACCGCATGTCCATCACGGTTGGCAAGCCCGCCATCGCAACGGATAATGCCCAGTTTTTCCACCAGCGCATCCAGGCGCCGCCGCGCTTGCGGTCGAAAGAGCAGACCATGAAAGACACCATTCGCCAGCTGATCCAACAAGCCCTGACCCAACTCGTCAACGAAGGCGTCTTGCCTGAAGGGCTGACGCCGGCGATCCAGGTGGAAAACGTGCGGGACAAGACCCACGGCGACTTCGCCAGCAATATCGCGATGATGCTGGCCAAGCCTGCCGGCATGAAACCTCGTGATCTGGCGGAAAAACTGGTCGCTGCGATGCCTGCCGATGCGCAGGTCAGCAAGGTTGAAATCGCTGGCCCCGGCTTCCTCAACTTCTTCCAGAACACTCAGGCCCTGGCATCGCGCCTTGATGCCGCGCTGGCCGATCCGCACCTGTCGGTACGCAAGGTCGGCCCCGCTCAACGCGTGGTGGTCGATTTGTCCGCGCCGAACCTGGCCAAAGAGATGCACGTCGGCCACTTGCGCTCGACCATCATCGGTGACGGCGTCGCCAATGTGCTGGAGTTTCTCGGCGACACCGTGATCCGGCAGAACCACGTCGGCGACTGGGGCACGCAGTTCGGTATGTTGCTGGCGTACCTGCAGGAAAAACCTGCGGCCAGCGATGAACTGTCCGACCTGGAAAACTTCTACCGCGCCGCCAAGCATCGCTTCGACGAATCCGAAGAGTTTGCCGAGCGCGCCCGCGGCCTGGTGGTCAAGCTGCAAGCCGGCGACCCGGAGTGCCTGACCCTGTGGAAGCACTTCAACGTGATTTCCCTGTCGCACTGCCAGAACACCTACGAGCGCCTCAACGTCAAGCTGACCCCCGCCGATGTCATGGGCGAAAGCGCCTACAACGATGACCTGGCCAACGTGGTCAGCGACCTCAAGGCCGCAGGCTTGCTGGTCGAAAGCAACGGCGCACAGTGCGTGTTCCTCGAAGAATTCAAGACCGCTGAAGGCACGCCACTACCCGTGATCGTGCAAAAGGCCGGTGGCGGTTATCTGTACGCCACCACCGACCTGGCGGCCATCCGTTATCGCAGCAACACGTTGAAAGCCGACCGTGCGCTGTACTTCGTCGATCAACGTCAGGCCCTGCACTTTCAGCAAGTGTTCGAGGTCGCACGCCGTGCCGGTTTCGTGACCAATGGCATGCAGATGGAACACATGGGCTTTGGCACCATGAACGGCGCCGATGGCCGCCCGTTCAAGACCCGCGATGGTGGCACCGTCAAGCTGGTCGACCTGCTCGATGAAGCCGAAGAACGCGCCTACACCCTGGTGAAAGAAAAGAACCCGGAAGTCGCCGAAGCCGAACTGCGCAGCATCGCCAAGGCGGTGGGTATCAGCGCGGTTAAATACGCCGACTTGTCCAAGCACCGCACCAGCGACTACAGCTTCAACTTCGATCAAATGCTCAGCTTCGAAGGCAACACCGCGCCGTATCTGCTTTACGCCTACACCCGCGTGGCCGGTGTGTTCCGTAAGCTGGGCAAGCCGTTCGACGAAACCCTGGGGCAGATCGTGCTCGAGGCGCCACAGGAGCAGGAACTGGCGGCACGGCTGGCGCAGTTTGGCGAAACCCTGAACAACGTCGCAGAAAAAGGTACACCGCACGTACTGTGCGCTTACGTCTATGATCTGGCGGGGCTGTTCTCCAGTTTCTACGAGAACTGCCCGATCCTCGGTGCCGAGAGCCCGGAGCAACAGCAAAGCCGTCTGCGCCTCGCCGCGCTGACCGGCCGCACCCTCAAGCAAGGCCTGGAACTCTTGGGTCTGGAAACTCTGGAGCGTATGTAAGTTGGCTGTGAAGAAAAAACCTGCTCCCAAGCGCGGTGCCAGTCGTTATCAGGCCCCCGCAAAGAAGCCGATTCCAGGATGGTTGTGGTTGGCAATTGGCCTCTCGGTCGGTGCCTTTATCGTATTCCTGATGAAGCTCGAACCCGGCGGCGCTGACGTCAAGCGGGTCAAGGAGGACGCCAAGGCGGCGAAAATCGCCGAAGCGAACAAGACGCCGCCAAGCCCTCAGGCACCGGTGAAGCCGAAGTACGACTTCTATACCTTGCTGCCGGAATCCGAAGTCATCGTGCCGAACGAAGCGGTGCCCGAGAAAACTCCGCCACCCGTTGTAGCGCCGGTTGCACCGGTCACGCCTGAGCAAGCGGCGAAGATTGATACCGCCCGCGCTCAAGCGGCACTCAGCGGCCTGACGCCTCCGCCCGCGCCACCAGTGGCCAAACCGGCTGCGGTGACGAAGTTCTTCTTGCAGGCCGGGTCGTTCCGCAAGCAGACCGACGCTGACAAGGTTCGTGCGCAGATCATTTTGCTGGGGCAAGCCGTGCAGGTTGAGTCCGGAACCGTGAAGGATGAAACCTGGTACCGGGTTCTGGTCGGTCCGTTCAGCAATCGTGAGCAACTGACCACAGCGCAGAAACAACTGGCCGGCAGCGGCTTCAGCAACTTGCTGTTACAACAACGTCAGGGTAAGTGACACATTTATGGCCAGGCAACCGGCCATGTAGGAGCTGCCGAAGGCTGCGATAAGGTCGAAACGACCTTCAGCAATTGAAAGGCTACGACCGCTTCGCAGTCGATCGCAGCCTTCGGCAGCTCCTACAAGTTCATCACTCGCTCCAGATCACCATTCATCCCTCGCAGTTGAAATGCCAATCACCACCCCCATATGAGTTTCCACTAGGGCATTTTCGCCCCACTGCGTGGAGACTCTCCCTTGACCACCATCGTTTCAGTGCGCCGCAATGGCAAAGTCGTCATGGCCGGCGACGGCCAGGTTTCGCTCGGCAATACCGTCATGAAAGGCAATGCGAAAAAAGTGCGGCGCCTGTATCACGGCGAAGTGATCGCCGGTTTCGCCGGGGCCACCGCCGATGCTTTCACCCTCTTCGAGCGTTTCGAAGGCCAGCTTGAGAAACATCAGGGCCATCTGGTTCGCGCGGCCGTTGAACTGGCTAAAGAATGGCGCACCGATCGCTCCCTCAGCCGCCTCGAAGCCATGCTCGCGGTCGCCAACAAGGACGCATCGCTGATCATTACCGGTAACGGCGATGTCGTTGAGCCTGAAGATGGTCTGATTGCCATGGGCTCCGGTGGCGCCTACGCTCAAGCCGCTGCCCGCGCGTTGCTGATGAAAACCGAACTCTCGGCCCGCGAAATCGCCGAAACCGCATTGGGCATCGCCGCCGACATCTGCGTATTCACCAACCACAACATCACCATTGAGGAGCAGGACCTCGCCGAATAAGCCGTTTTCCAGGCCGCTCGTATAGGCGGCCATGAGCGCTTTTTTTCAGCTAGAGGACCGCCACTATCATGTCTATGACTCCCCGCGAAATCGTCCACGAACTCAATCGCCACATCATTGGCCAGGACGATGCCAAACGCGCCGTCGCCATCGCGCTGCGTAATCGCTGGCGCCGGATGCAGCTGCCTGAAGAGCTGCGCGTCGAAGTCACGCCGAAGAATATTCTGATGATCGGCCCGACCGGTGTCGGCAAAACCGAAATCGCTCGTCGCCTGGCCAAACTGGCCAACGCGCCGTTCATCAAGGTCGAAGCGACCAAGTTCACCGAAGTCGGTTATGTCGGCCGCGACGTCGAGTCGATCATTCGTGATCTGGCCGACGCGGCGATCAAGCTACTGCGCGAACAGGAAATGACCAAGGTCCGTCATCGCGCCGAAGACGCCGCCGAAGATCGCATTCTCGACGCCCTGCTGCCGCCCGCTCGAGTTGGCTTCAACGAAGACGCCGCGCCGAGCACCGACTCCAACACCCGTCAGCTGTTCCGCAAACGCCTGCGTGAAGGCCAGCTGGACGATAAGGAAATCGAGATCGAAGTCTCTGAGTCGGTCGGTGTCGATATCTCCGCGCCTCCGGGCATGGAAGAGATGACCAACCAACTGCAAAACTTGTTCGCCAACATGGGTAAGGGAAAAAAGAAAAACCGCAAGCTCAAGGTCAAGGACGCGCTGAAACTGGTGCGTGACGAAGAAGCCGGACGCCTGGTCAATGAAGAAGAGCTCAAGGCCAAGGCGCTGGAAGCGGTTGAACAGCACGGCATCGTGTTCATCGATGAGATCGACAAGGTCGCCAGACGCGGCAACTCCGGTGGCGTCGATGTGTCCCGCGAAGGCGTGCAACGTGACCTGCTGCCGCTGATCGAAGGCTGCACCGTGAACACCAAACTGGGCATGGTCAAGACCGACCACATCCTGTTCATTGCCTCTGGCGCATTCCACCTGAGCAAGCCGAGCGATCTGGTGCCCGAGCTGCAAGGTCGTCTGCCGATTCGTGTCGAACTCAAGGCGCTGACGCCGCAGGATTTCGAACGCATTCTCAGCGAGCCTCACGCCTCGCTGACCGAGCAATACTGCGAACTGCTCAAGACCGAAGGCCTGCACATCGAGTTCTTGCCCGACGGCATCAAGCGCATTGCCGAGATCGCCTGGCAGGTCAACGAGAAGACCGAGAACATCGGTGCGCGTCGTTTGCACACTCTGCTCGAACGCCTGCTCGAAGAGGTATCTTTCAGTGCCGCTGACCTGGCCAGCGCGCACGATGCAGAGACCATCCGCATCGATGCCGAGTACGTCAACAACCACTTGGGCGAACTGGCCAAGGACGAAGACCTTTCGCGTTACATTCTTTAAGCGGCAAGCCTCAAGCTGCAAGCGGGTGGACGACCTTCCTCTTGCAGCTTGCAGCGTGCAGCTTTACGCTCCCCCTATGACCACACTCCCCAGCGCTATCAACCTGCACAAAGCCTCGAAAACCCTGACGCTGAAATACGCGTCTGGCGAGGAATACCATCTACCCGCCGAGTTTCTGCGGGTGCATTCGCCATCGGCCGAAGTTCAGGGTCATGGCAAACCGATCCTGCAATTCGGCAAGCTTGGCGTCGGCTTGAGCAAAATCGAACCGGCCGGGCAATACGCACTAAAACTGACCTTCGACGACGGTCATGACAGCGGATTGTTCACGTGGGACTACCTGTACCAATTGGCGCAACGCCAGGAACAGCTGTGGACCGATTATCTTGCCGAGCTGAAAGCCGCCGGAAAATCACGCGACCCCTCCGTGCAAATCATCAAGCTGATGCTCTAGCGCAACCGTCTGGCCTTTTAGGGCGACCATTCTAATTCCGTTTGTTTCAATATCCCTCGCAGAGGCCAACGACTGGCCCTGCTTGCGATTTTTTGAAATCTCGGGTAACCAATAGATCTGGCAAGTTCCCTGCATTTAATTCGTGCAGAGCCAGCGCGTGCGATTACGTGACAGATGAGATCCCGCTAACAGAAAAGGCAGGACTCCTCTTTTACGCAAACGCCGACTGGGGAACATCTGGTTTAGCCATCATCGGTCACCCGAGCAGTAGTGCTGGCAGTCGCCTGTGTCACTTGTTCACAGGGATGTCCAGTGCTCGCCTCAGGACAATGGAGCGTCGTAGATGAGTAACAAGAGTAACGATGACCTGCAGCGCCAAGCTTCTGAAAACACGCTGGGGCTGAACCCGGTAGTAGGCTTGCGGCGGAAAGATTTACTGACCACTGCCCGTATGGTTCTAAGCCAAGCTCTCAGGCAACCCTTCCACAGCGTCAAGCATGTCGCTCATTTCGGTCTCGAGTTGAAGAACGTTTTACTGGGCAAATCCAGCCTGCTGCCTGAAAGCGATGACCGCCGCT
This sequence comes from Pseudomonas sp. ASL3, assembly GCF_056680425.1. Classification (NCBI taxonomy): domain Bacteria; kingdom Pseudomonadati; phylum Pseudomonadota; class Gammaproteobacteria; order Pseudomonadales; family Pseudomonadaceae; genus Pseudomonas; species Pseudomonas sp. ASL3. The sequence continues at coordinate 5,157,261 of NZ_CM155281.1, forward strand.
TCGCTGACCCTGCGTGGAGTCAGAACCCGCTGTATCGTCGTTATTTGCAAACCTACCTGGCCTGGCGCAAAGAGCTGCATGACTGGATCGGCGAGAGCAATCTGTCCGAACAGAACATCAGCCGCGCCCACTTCGTGATCACCCTGATGACCGAGGCCATGGCGCCGACCAACAGCGCCGTCAACCCCGCCGCTGTCAAACGCTTCTTCGAGACCGGCGGCAAAAGCATTCTCGATGGCCTGTCGCACATGGCCAAGGATCTGGTGCATAACGGCGGCATGCCGAGCCAGGTCAATATGGATGCCTTCGAAGTCGGCAAGAGCCTGGGCACCACCGAGGGCTCGGTGATCTTTCGCAACGACGTACTGGAGCTGATCCAGTACAAGCCGACCACCGAACAGGTGCTCGAGCGCCCCTTGATGGTGGTCCCGCCGCAAATCAACAAGTTCTACATTTTCGACCTGAGCCCGGAAAAGAGCCTGGCGCGTTTCTGCCTGCGCGGCGGCGTGCAGACGTTTATCGTCAGTTGGCGCAACCCGACCAAGGCTCAGCGCGAGTGGGGCCTGTCGACCTATATCGACGCGCTCAAGGAAGCCGTAGACGTGGTCTCTGCCGTCACTGGCAGCAAGGACATCAACATGCTGGGCGCCTGCTCCGGCGGCATAACCTGCACCGCGCTGCTGGGCCACTACGCCGCGCTGGGCGAGCAGAAAGTCCATGCGCTGACCTTGCTGGTCAGCGTGCTGGACACCACGCTCGATAATGAGGTGGCGCTGTTCATCGACGAAAAGACCCTGGAATCGGCCAAGCGCCACTCCTATCAGGCCGGCGTACTGGAAGGCCGCGACATGGCGAAGATTTTCGCCTGGATGCGCCCCAACGATTTGATCTGGAACTACTGGGTCAACAATTACCTGTTGGGCAACGAACCACCGGTGTTCGACATCTTGTTCTGGAACAACGACACCACCCGTCTGCCCGCCGCTTTCCATGGCGACCTGATCGAGCTGTTCAAGACCAACCCGATGACCCGCGCCAATGCCCTGGAAGTGAGCGGCACGCCGATCGATCTGAAGCAGATCACCAGCGATGTATTTTGCCTGGCCGGCACCAACGACCACATCACGCCCTGGGGCTCGTGCTACAAATCGGCGCACCTGTTCGGCGGCAAGACTGAATTCGTGCTCTCCAGCAGCGGCCATATCCAAAGCATTCTCAACCCACCGGGCAACCCCAAGTCACGCTACATGACCAACTCCGAGCTGCCGGTCGACGCCAAAGAATGGCAAGAGAACTCGACCAAACACACCGACTCCTGGTGGCTGCACTGGCAAACCTGGCAGGCCGAACGCTCGGGCAAATTGAAAAAGGCGCCGAGCAGTCTCGGCAACAAAACTTATCCAGCCGGCGAAGCATCGCCGGGCACTTACGTACACGAACGCTAGACAATAAAACAGGGGGCTGATGGATCTCTGGAAGAGCCATCAGCCTCCGAAGCGCGATCATGTGACGAGCAATACGAGGATCTCCTCGACCTATCTGGAAGAGCTCAGGACGGCTTTGCCAGCGGCTTAACCCACAGGGCTTCGCGCATGCCGCAACCGTTTGTTTTCCGTACCGTCGATCTGGATGGCCACACCATCCGAACGGCCGTCCGCCCAGGCAAGAGTCACCTGACGCCGCTGCTGATTTTCAACGGCATCGGCGCCAACCTGGAACTGGTCTTTCCGTTCGTCGACGCACTTGACCCAGACCTGGAAGTGATCGCTTTCGATGTGCCGGGCGTCGGTGGTTCTTCCACGCCGAGCCGGCCATTTCGCTTTCCCGGGCTGGCCAGGCTGACGGCACGCATGCTCGACTACCTGGATTACGGCCAGGTCAACGTGATCGGCGTCTCGTGGGGCGGCGCGCTGGCGCAGCAATTTGCCTACGACTACCCCGAGCGCTGCAAAAAACTGGTTCTGGCCGCCACCGCAGCCGGTATGGTGATGGTGCCGGGCAAACCGAGAGTGCTGTGGCTGATGGCCAGTCCGCGGCGTTATATCCAGCCGTCGCATGTCATTCGCATCGCACCGGAAATCTACGGCGGTGCCTTTCGTCGGGACCCTAATCTGGCCGCCAATCACGCCGCCAAGGTCCGCTCGACCAGCAAGCTGGGCTACTACTGGCAACTGTTCGCCGGGATGGGCTGGACCAGCATTCATTGGTTGCACAGGATTCTTCAGCCGACATTGGTCCTGGCGGGCGACGATGACCCGCTCATTCCTTTGGTAAATATGCGCCTGCTGGCTTGGCGGATACCCAATGCCCAGCTACACATAATCGACGATGGTCATTTGTTCTTGATCACCCGCGCCGAAGCCGTGGCGCCCATCATCATGAAGTTTCTACAGGAGGAACGGCAGCGCGCGGTCATGCATCCGCACCCCGCTCCGATTCACCGATAAAGGATTTTAGTCATTCAGCTCAAATGCAATTGAAGTGCTCAGAATTGAAGTACTAGGGAAGAAGAGATCGCTCCACTGACTGCGCCCAGGCCGGAGGCCCCGCGGCGCAGAATGTCGCAAGCCAGCCCGCGCTCGCGCGGTGATTGTCTTGCGTCGTGAATGTGTTTTGGCCTGACGAAGGAGTGTTGCCCCCCATGCGAGACAAATCAGTGACGAGCCCGGTGCCGACCCCGGCCACATTCATCAATGCGCAAAGCGCCATAACCGGTTTGCGCGGGCGAGACCTGTTCGCCACCCTGCGCAGCGTGGCCGCCCAGAGCCTGCGCCACCCGGTGCACAGCGCCCGGCATGCACTGGCGCTGGGCGGGCAATTGGGTCGCGTCTTGCTGGGCGACAGCCCTCACACTCCCAACCCGCATGACCATCGCTTCGCCGATCCGACGTGGCGTCAGAACCCCCTTTATCGACGCGGATTGCAGGCTTATCTGAGCTGGCAGCATGAGATCAAGAGCTGGATCGATGACAGCAATATGTCCAAGGACGATCGCATCCGCGCGCACTTTATTTTCTCCCTGCTCAACGATGCGCTGTCGCCCTCCAACACCCTGCTCAATCCGCTGGCGATCAAGGAGCTGTTCAACTCCGGCGGCAGCAGCGTGCTCAAGGGCGTCAGCCACATGATCGATGACCTGATGCACAACAACGGCCTGCCCAGCCAGATCACCAAAGATGCGTTCGAAATCGGCAAGACCGTCGCCACCACCCCCGGCGCGGTAATATTTCGCAACGAGCTGCTGGAGCTGATGCAGTACAAGCCGATGAGCGAAAAGCAGTACGCCAAACCGCTGCTGATCGTCCCGCCGCAAATCAACAAGTACTACATTTTCGACCTCAGCCCGGCGAACAGCTTCGTCCAGTTCGCGCTGAAAAATGGCCTGCAAGTGTTCATGATCAGTTGGCGCAACCCGGATGTGCGTCATCGCGAGTGGGGTTTGTCCAGCTACGTCGAAGCCCTCGAAGAAGCGATGAACGTGTGCCGCGCCATCACCGGCAGTCGCGACGTCAGCCTGATGGGCGCCTGTGCGGGCGGCCTGACCATGGCCGCGCTGCAAGGTCATCTACAAGCCAAGCGGCAACTGCGCCGGATCTCCAGCGCGACCTATCTGGTCAGCCTGCTGGACAGCCAGATCGAAAGCCCGGCGACCTTGTTCATCGATGAACAGGCCCTGGAAGCCGCCAAGCGCCGCTCCTACCAAAAAGGCGTGCTCGACGGGCATGACATGGCGAAAATCTTCGCCTGGATGCGCCCCAACGACCTGATCTGGAATTACTGGGTCAACAACTACCTGCTGGGCAAGTCGCCACCGCCCTTCGACATCCTCTACTGGAACAACGACAGCACACGCCTGCCCGCAGCCTTGCATGGCGACCTGCTGGACTTCTTCAAACACAACCCGCTCAGCCACGCCGGCGGCCTGGAAGTGTGCGGCACGCCCATCGACCTGCAAAAAGTCACGGTGGACAGCTTCAACGTGGCCGGGATCAACGACCACATCACGCCATGGGACACGGTGTATCGCTCAACCTTGCTGCTCGGCGGCGAACGACGCTTCGTGCTGTCCAACAGCGGCCACGTGCAAAGCATCCTCAACCCGCCCGGCAACCCCAAATCGAACTACATCGAAAACAGCAAACTCAGCAGCGACCCACGCGCCTGGTACTACGACGGAAAAAAAGTCGAAGGCAGTTGGTGGCCGAATTGGCTGAGCTGGATTCAACAACGCTCCGGCGAGCAACGGGAAACCCTGATGGCCCTCGGCAACCAGAACTACCCACCCATGGAACCCGCGCCGGGGACTTATGTGCGGGTGCGTTGAAGTCTTGTCTTCACCCGAACCTGTGGGAGCAGGCTTGCCTGCGAATACGGCTGATCTGACACACCGCGTCAGACTCTTCGCAGGCAAGCCTGCTCCCACAGAGTCCGTTCCGATCACAGCATCTGTGCATTCCTGATTAACCCATACAAGAAGACTGGATGAAAACCCGCGACCGCATCCTTGAATGTGCCCTGCACTTGTTCAATCAACAGGGCGAACCCAACGTCTCGACCCTGGAAATCGCCAACGAACTGGGGATCAGCCCCGGCAACCTCTACTACCACTTCCACGGCAAGGAGCCGCTGGTGCTGGAGCTGTTCGAACGCTTTCAAACAGAGCTGTCGCCGCTGCTCGACCCACCCGCCGACGCCCGGCTGGCGGCCGAGGATTACTGGATGTTCCTGCACCTGATTGTCGAGCGCCTGGCGCATTACCGCTTTCTGTTTCAGGACCTGTCCAACCTCGCCGGACGCCTGCCGAAACTCGCGCGCGGCATCCGCAACCTGCTCAACGCGCTCAAACGCACACTGGCCTCGTTGCTCGCGCACTTGAAAGCCCAAGGGCAGATCATCAGCGACATGCAAGCCCTGGGGCAGTTGCTCGAACAGATCAGCATGACCCTGCTGTTCTCCCTGGACTACCAACGCATCCTCGGCAAAGAAGGCCAGGTCCGCATCGTCGTCTACCAAATCATGATGCTCGTCGCGCCCCACCTGATCCCGGAATCGCGCCACGCGGCAGAACGGCTGGCACTGCATTACCTGGAACAGTAGCCAGCTTGACCCTCCGCCCCACACTGCCTATCCTCGCCCTCGTCACGGCTCATCCGTGATCAGGTTTGACGGCCTGGAAGCACCACAAGCACCGATGCACGGTCCACCGCTATGCAACGCACCTTCGTGTGCCCGTTGCGCAGCGTTATGGCAACTGTGCGTGGGGCACTTTCGAGTGCGCCGGGTGCTTGTGACCGGTCCGTCAACCTGCGTACAGCTGCCACCCAAAATCGTTTGACGGCGACTCAGTGGCAGCCTCGACTGACCACAAGAGATCTCGCTAATGCTCCAAAAAACCAAAACCCCCACCACCGAAACCCTGCCCTTCGGCCACATGTCCGCCGGTGAAAACCTGTTCACCGTCCAGGCCGGCATCCCCCTCCAGATCGCCCTCGAACACGCCACCGTGATGATGGGCTGCGCCAGCTCACTCATCGCCGAAACCGATCATGCCGATCCACAACGACTTCGCTCGCTGCACTGGGCGAGTTTGCATTTTGTCGAGATCAGCAAGGCGCTGATCGAGGCGTCAGTGGATGGGTTGATTGGGCATGATCAGGTGACGAACCAGGGATGATCGGCAGATAACTCAGCCCCGCACGGCCCACCGTGCGCGGCTGGTCGTCGCGCGCAAGCACAACCGGCGGGGCTGACGGAAAGCCAATAAGGCGGCGTTCACTATCGGCCAGAAAGGACGTCGAGAATAAGCCTACATAACTCACAGACTCATCTGATATCTAGATAGTTTGAATCTTTAATACGCTGGGGTTCCCTTTCGGACAGGCCCTCCCTATGCCCCGTCACAGCGACCTGCGTTACACCTTTGAACCCGCCTCGGGCGCAACTTTCGAGGTGGTTGCCTTCACCTTGAAGGAAGGCCTGTCCCGGCCGTTTCATCTGGACATCCAGCTCTCCAGCGACAACCCCAAGGTGGATTTTGGCGCGGTGCTCGACCGGCCTGCGTTGTTCACCCTCTGGCGTGGCGAGCACGCCGTACGGCGGGTGCATGGGCTGATCAGCCTGTTCAATCAGGGCGACACCGGCTTTCGCCGTACCCGTTACCGGGCGGTGGTTGAACCGACCCTGGCCCGTGCCGACTTGCGCTCGAACTGGCGGATTTTCCAGCAGCAAAGCGTGCCGCAGATCATCGATGCGGTGCTCAAGGCTCAGCCCCTGACCGACCGTGAGCAATTCGTTGGCGCCGCGCACGAGCCTCGCGAGTATTGTGTGCAGGTCGGCGAAACCGACCTGGCGTTTCTCGCCCGTCTGGCCGCCGAAGAAGGCCTGCTGTACAACTTCGTCCATCGCGCCGATGGCCATCGCCTGATCTACACCGATAAGGTGCAAAACCTCGGCGCCATCGGCCGCAAGGAACAGTGCCAGGTGCTGTACCAACCCACCCCCGGCGGCGATCAGCCGGAACCGGCGCTGTGGCGTTTCGACTACACCGAACAGGTACGCACCGCGCGCCAGGTGCAGCGCGACTACACCTTCAAGCACTCGAGCTACGCCCAAGAGCACGTCGCCGAAGGCCGTGACCACGAGCACCAGCAACGCGACTACGAGCGCTTCGATTACCCCGGCCGCTACAAGCGCGATGAGGCCGGTAAACCCTTCACCAAAACCCGCCTGGCCGCCTTGCGCCGCGATGCGCGCATCGCCACGGTCGAGGGCGACGATGCCCGGCTGCAACCCGGTCTGGCGTTCGACCTGATCGGCCATCCGCGGGAAGAGCTGAATATCCGCTGGCGCCCGGTGTTCATCGAACACCACGGCACCCAGCTCACCAGCCTGGAAGAGGAAGCGGCGGGCAGCGAGCAGAGCACCACCTACCAGCAGACCGCCAAACTGGTCACCGGCCTGACCGACTGGAAAGCCGAACTGCACGACAAACCACGTATCGACGGCCCGCACATGGCCACCGTGGTCGGCCCACCGGGAGAGGAGATTTACTGCGACGAATGGGGCCGGATCAAGATCAGTTTCCCGTGGGATCGCGCCAGCCAAAACAACGAACACAGCTCCTGCTGGATCCGCGTATCCCAAGGCTGGGCCGGGACCACTTGGGGCGCGATGGCCATTCCGCGCATCGGCCAGGAAGTACTTGTCGAATACCTGGACGGCGACGGCGACCAACCGATTGTCACCGGCCGCACCTACCGCGCCGACAACCTGCCGCCGTACCCGCTGCCGCAACACAAAACCCGCATGACGATCAAAAGCCAGACCCACAAGGGCGAGGGCTTCAACGAACTGCGCTTCGAGGACGAAAAGGACCAGGAAGAAATCTACCTCCATGCGCAGAAGGACCAGAACAGCCAAATCAACAACAACCAGACCACCTTCGTCGGCAACGACCGCAGCGAAAAGGTCGAGCACGACGAACGCATCGAGATTGGCAACGACCGCAGCGAACAGGTCGGTCATGACGAGCAGGTCACCATCGGCCACGACCGTCGCCATGAGGTTGGCCAGGATGAGTTTCTTGCCATCGGCCGCAGCCAGACGATCCAGATCGACCAGGACCGCATCGAAAACGTGGGCAACAACCGCCAGGACAAGACGGCCGCCAATCATGTGATCGAGACCGGGGGGAGTGTAGAGCACAGCGTACAAGGGCACTTCCAGATCACGACCGGTCAAGGCATCGAGCAAAAGACCAGCACCCATCAGGTGCAAGCCGGACAACGCATCGTGCTGCAGGGCCCTGGGGGCACCATCACGATCGACAACCGTGGCGTCACCCTTGACGCCATCGCCGTCCATATCAAAGGGCCGGTCAGCACAACCCCCCAAGGCGTGGGAAATACCTTGGCCATCAGTGGTTCTCCAGCCACTGGCGAACCGATTTGCGTGAGCTGCTGGTTGAAAGCCGCACAGGAACGCAAAGCCATTACTCAGGTGAACCCATGATCTCCAGCTCAATGGTCCAGACCGTCTCCGAAGACCTGCACCCACCCCGTGGCCACGCGCCACGCCACTTGATGGCCCTGATCGACATGGCCGCCTTGCCTGCGCAGACCCGCACCGAGCTGACCAGCCAATTCAGTGACCGGTTGCATCCGCTGTTGCAAGACCCGGCCTTTGCCGTCCTGCAACCCCTGGGGGCCATGCTGCTGGCGCCCCTCACGGCAGATTTCAGGGGGCATGACTCGCTGCTCAACCGCCTCCACTCTTACGACAGCTCGATCATCAGCGCCTGGATCACCAGTACCTTGCCCCCCGCCGCTTTGGCACAGCATTTCGCCCAGGCCACTTTTGCCACCGGCCTCGCGGGTGAGCGCTACCTGTTGCGTTACTACGACCCTCGGGTGATGCCGATCCTCCATCGTCAGGCCGCAGAGGCATGGCGTCAGTGGTTCTTCGCGCCGGTGGTTTCCTGGTGGTGCCCCAGGGCCACGACCGCGCAGGAACAATGGCACCGTCTGCCCGGCCTTGCGCTTGACCGCCCGCCCCGTACGGCCCCGCCGCTGATCCTGCACGAACCCCTTGAGCGAGCGCTGGGCAATGATCCCTTGCCCCAGCAACTGGTGCAGAGCCTGAGCCAGCAAACCCCCTCGCTGTTCAACAGCGACTGCCATGGCGTACGCGTGGCTCAGGTCGAGGCGCTGCTCAAGACGGCGCGCGCGAACGGTCTGACCGATCACCACGACCTGTCCGGCCACGTGTTGCTGGGCCTGCAGCACTCGCTAGCGCGCCTGGCCAATGACCGGCAATGGCAGGTCGCCGTGCAACAGGCCGCCGCCGGCAGAGGACGGCTGGCCCAGCTCTATCGCGCCCCCCAGCAGCCCCACACGCCCACCCGGAGTTGATCACCCCCATGAGAACCCCAGCCGAAATGCTCGAACTGATTGACCTCATCGCCAATCAAACCCGCAACAACGAGGGCTCAGGCGCCTGTGTCACCTGCAAGCGCGCCGTCGCCATCCTGCCGTTGCGCTACGGCGTGATCGGCAGCACCAACCCGGAGGCCGCGAGTCAGCTGGCGCCGGACTGGTCCGACAACCTCGGCCTGCGCCTGCAAGACGCACACCTGCCCCTGAGCGGCGCGCGCTACGCCGTGCGCACCTTGCGCGAGGGCTATCTGTACCTGTGGACGCAACGCCTGGAGGATGACTGGCGCTGCGAAGGGGCCTACCGCACCTATGACAGCGGCCTGTGCCAACCGCTTGCGCCGCCGCCGGACCCGGACTTCGCCGCGAGTTACCGCGCGCGCCTCGGCTTCGGCGAGCGGGTGATCGAGATCACCGATCCCGAAGACGTCAGCGAAGCCCGTCTGCTGTTCACCCCCGACCAGCTGACCCCGCGCATGCTGGAGAAAATCCGCAGCGACAGCCGGCTGCGCAACACCCTGCGGCGTCTGGACATTCGCCGACTGCTGCAAGCCTGCACCCACAGCGAACACGTCATTGACCCCGAGCGGTTCGACAGCGTCATCGCCGAAGCCATCGCCCGGACCGACCCCGAACTGGACGCGGTACTCGCCGAGCAGCTCTTTGCGGCGCCCAGGGGTTACGACGCACTGGCCGGCAGCACCCGCCGTCTGGCCCTCAGCCAGAGCCACGCGCAGGGTTTTGCCGTGGTGCTCGACGATCCGATTGGCATCACCCAGGAACTCAATGCCTGGCGCAACCAAAGCGCCACCGTGCTCGTCGATTTCATGCAGCAAATAGACAGCGAAGGGGTCGACAACCAGCGCAAACACACCATCGCCTTCGCCATCGACAACCTCAAGACCACCCTGGCCGAGCAGACACAGCAGCACTACATCGCCCACAACAACAGCGTCGGCGTGCGCTACACCGATCCCGAATATGCGGCCCACAATGCCCATATGGTCAGCGCCTCAGCCGGCAACTATCGCAGCTACCGCAACCCTGCCGACCAGCAACGCCAGGAACAACTCGCCATCGAACAGGCCCACCAGCACAGCTGGGACGGTAAATACGGCAAATACCTCGACGAATCCCGACGCCAGGCCTTCCTCGCCGACTACCAGGCGGTCGTGGCCCACGCCGATGCACTCAAGGATGCCCGCGCCGCCGACCACCTGCACTGGCTCAAAAGCCCGGCCCTGCTCGACGCCTTCGCCCACTACGACCGCCGCGACAGCGCCAACGGCTTGCTGTTCGAAGCCCAGCTCGGCGTCGCCGTGAGCGGCATGAACGCCACCCAGGCCGGAGACACGCTGCTCGCCACTTGGAGCGAGGCCGACAACATCGACCTGAGCAACCTGTTCTGGCGAGGCCTGACGCAGAACCAAAGCGAAACACAGGAGCAGGTCGACGCGCTGCTGGCCCAACGCAACCGGCTGCCCACCCTCAGCCGCGAAGCCCTGCTGGGCCTGACCCAGGGCCTGACCGACATCTTCGACAAAAGCCATGCGCTGGTCACCGAGACCCACTTCGACGCACCGCCCACGGTCTTCCACCTCAGCGGCGCGGCCATGCTGATCAACACCTTCGGCAGCCGCCTGCTGCAAAGCGATAAGGTCCCGCTGGTCGATGCAGTGATCAACAAGGTGCTGGCCCTGCTGTTCCAGGCGCGCCTGGGCAAGATGGGCCAGCAGTTCCACCTGGAATCCCGTGGCGGCATCCCGCTGAGCCAAGGGGTCAAAAACAAGATCGACGCGTCCGTCGCCAAGAGCTTCACCGTCGGCATCGGCGCAGGCGCCAACGCTCACCGGCTGGAACTCCGCCTCGGCGCCACCCTGGGCTTGCTGCAACTGTGGAACCTCAAGGTCAAGTTCGAAAAAGCCGACGAAGGCGGGCGCGAAAAACTCGAACTCGGCGCCGCCCTGGTCGCCGTCACCGCGGCAGTCCTGGAACTGGGTACGGTGGCGGTCAGCCGGGCCGTGAGCAATAAGACTCAGGCCGTGCAACAAGCCGGACGGGTGATGGGGAGTGGGTTGCGGTTGAGTGCGGGGGTGCTGGCCGGTGGAGTGGCTTTGGTGGGGGCGGTGTTTGATGTTAAGGATGCGGTCGGAGCCCTAAAAACAGAAAAGCATTCGATTGGACTGGTCTATGGCCTCCGTGCTTCTGCTCAATTTGGATCAGCTTTTTTCTCAGCGGCCATCGGCTTGGCCGTTGCAGGCCCTTTCCTTGAATACTTGATCAAAAAACACGCCAGCAATTTCTTCATGTATAGATTTTTGAACTCGACATTATCCGTGTCCACCGCACTCTCCCTGCGTATGGCCTTTATGTTGCGCTGGTGCATCCGCATCAACGTGTCGATCTTTGTCTTGACTGTCGCACTTGAATTCTTACTGCCCAATGCACTGCAACAATATCTGGAACATTGCACCTTTCGGAAAAACCGGGAGACCGGCACCCCCGGAACTGAGGAACAAGAGCTGAAGAACTTTCACAAGGCTATCGAGGGGACCTTCTGATGTATCTCTTTGAATGGGGCATGCACTGGGCCAAGAGCCACGCGAAGCATGAAGACATGACGGAGGAGGCATACCTCCGGCAACGCAAACCCGGCCAGGACATTCTGGACAACCCAAGCAGCGTAAAAGAGTCGGTGTCTTCAAGGGTGATCGATAACCACTCGCTCTATCGCCACAACGCAACCTATATTGATCTGCGCACGCCTAACGATGAAAAACGCGGACTGATTACGTTGTTTGCGGGTACTGGAGGCGCTGGACTCACTTTTATGTTTTTATTCGTGGTTTTTGAATTTATAAACACCTTTTTCATTAAGGTCAGGGCTGAATCTAATCCGCTACCCTGGGATGCCTATCTCTTTTTTGTAGTGATGCTTCCGGTTTCATCCCTATCGCTGTGGCTTTACTTCAAACATGTCTTCCCCCACCTCCGTCTGGAAGCTTTCACCGCTCGCCGCCTGATCGTCCGCTTCAACCGCATCACGCGAAAAGTCTATCTGCTGCGTCCCCGACACATTGGCGGCACCTTGATCATGGACTGGGATAAGACCGAGATCGTCATCGACAAAGGCATGACCGAGCTGGACGGTACTGGCGGTTTTGTGATCCTCGCCTGGGACAATGGACATGGCACCGACTTGCAAGGCCGTCCCACCGAAAATCTCGAGGTGACCTTCGTCGGCAAACCCACCCGCAACGCCAGCGAACTGCTGGCCTTCTGGGAATACATCCGCCGCTATATGGAAGTGGGCCCCGAAGCGGCGCCTCGCCCCGCCCAACTGATCAGCAAGTTCCCCTGGCCCTGGCACTCGCTCAAAGCCGCGTGGCGATTGGACAGCAGTTTCCTGCATAACCCCGCCCTGTGGGTGTTCGTGCTGATCAACCTGATGCTGCTGCCAGTGATCCTGATCCATGCCACCGGCCACTGGATCTCTCTGCTGTTGTGCTACGAGCCGAGGTTTCCTCGCGCCATCGAGCAGGCGGGTCGGCTTGAGGAGGGGCAGCGTTGATGGTTTTCGCCCACTATGACCGGCGCGACCGCATCGACCTGGGCAACCTGTTCTGGCGGGGCCTGGCGCAGAACCAAAGCGAAACGCAGAAGGAGGTCGACGCGTTGCTGGCCCAACACAACCGCCTGCCCACCCTCAGCCGCGAAGCCCTGCTGGGCCTGACCCAGGGCCTGACCGACATCTTCGACAAAAGCCATGCGCTGGTCACCGAGACCCACTTCGACGCGCCACCCACGGTCTTCCACCTCAGCGGCGCGGCCATGCTGATCAACACCTTCGGCAGCCGCCTGCTGCAAAGCAATAAGGTCCCCCTGGTCGATGCACCGATCAACTACCTGCTGGCGCTGCTGTTCAAGGCGCGCCTGGGCAAGATGGGCCAGCAGTTCCATCTGGAATCCCGTGGCGGCATCCCCTTGAGCCAAGGCGTCAAAAACAAGATCGACGCGTCCGTCGCCAAGAGCTTCACCGTCGGGATCGGCCCGGGGGCCAACGCTCACCGACTGGAACTCCGCCTCGGCGCCACCCTGGGCTTGCTGCAACTGTGGAACCTCAAGGTCAAGTTCGAAAAAGCCGGCGAAGGCGGGCGCGAAAAACTCGAACTCGGCGCCGCCCTGGTCGCCGTCACCGCGGCAGTCCTGGAACTGGGTGTGGTGGCGGTCAGCCGGGCCGTGAGCAATAAGACTCAAGCCGTGCAACAAGCCGGGCGGGTGATGGGGAGTGGGTTGCGGTTGAGTGCCGGGGTGCTGGCCGGTGGGGTGGCTTTGGTGGGGGCGGTGTTTGATGCTCAGGATGCGGTCGGAGCGGTCAAGACCGATAAACGCTCGATTGCTGCGATCTATTCCCTTCGCGCTTCTGCTCAAGCTGGATCGGCATACTTCTCCGCGGCCATCGGCTTGGCTGTTGCAGGCCCCTATCTGGAATATCTGATCAAGAAGCATGGCGAAAGCCGCATGCTTTCATTCCTCCTCAAAAAGTCCAGTCAGTTGGCGCTGCAGATGGCCTTCATGTTGCGCTGGTGCATCCGCATCAACGTATCGATCTTTGTATTGACTGTCGCACTTGAGTTCTTGCTGCCCAACGCGCTGCAACAGTACCTGGAACATTGCACGTTTCGCAAAAACCGGGAGACCGGTACCCCAAAAACCGAGGAACAGGAATTGAAAAACCTGCGCGATGCCATTGAGGGGACGTTCTGATGTACTTCTTAGAATGGCTCGCCTATGACGGACGCGATACCGTCGACTACGAAGAATTGGTGCAAGCCGCCGACAAACAAAAAAGGGAGGGTGGCACGCTACCACCTATAGATGTCCATCGACGTGTATCCGAGAGAGTATTGGATAACAACTCACTGTACGCCTACAACGAAACCTATATTGATGTGCGCACCCCCAATGATGAAAAGCGCGGGCTGATCACGTTGATTGCGGGTAGCGGAGGCGCACTATTTACTTTTATGTTTTTATTCATGGTTTTTGATTTTATAAATACCTTTTTCGTTGAGATCAGAACTGAATCTAATCCACTACCATGGGATGCCTACTTCTATTTTCTAGTAGTTCCTCCTGTTTCAACCCTATCGCTATGGCTTTACTTCAAACATGTCTTCCCCCACCTCCGTCTGGAAGCCTTCACCGCCCGCCGCCTGATCGTCCGCTTCAACCGCATCACCCGAAAAGTCTATCTCCTTCGCCCCAAACACCTGGGCGGCGTCGTTGCCCTGGACTGGGACAAGGCCGAAGCTTGTATCGATCCGAAGATGTCCGAACTGGAGGGCACGGGCGGTTTTGTGCTGCTCGGCTGGGAAAAGGAAAGCCAGGCGGTTTACGACGCCGACGGCCAGCCCAAAGACGACTTTGAAATGACCTTCGTCGGCAAACCCACCCGCAATGCCAGTGAACTGCTGGCCTTCTGGGAATATATCCGTCGCTATATGGAAGTGGGCCCCGAAGCCGCGCCACGGCCTGCTCGTCTGATCAGCAAATTCCCCTGGCCCTGGCACTCGCTCAAAGCCGCGTGGCGGCTGGACAGCAGCTTCCTGCACAACCCCGCCCTGTGGGTGTTCGTGCTGATAAACCTGATGCTGCTGCCGCTGATTCTGATTCATGCCACCGGCCACTGGATTTCTCTGCTGCTGTGCTACGAGCCGAGGTTTCCTCGCGCCATCGAGCAGGCGGGTCGGCTTGAGGAGGGGCAGCGCTGATGGTTTTCGCCCACTTCGACGCGTCGCCCACGGTCTTCCACCTCAGCGGCGCGGCCATGCTGATCAACACCTTCGGCAGCCGCCTGCTGCAAAGCGATAAGGTCCCGTTGGTCGATGCATCGATCAACAAGGCGCTGGCCCTGCTGTTCAAGGCGCGCCTGGGCAAGATGGGCCAGCAGTTCCATCTGGAATCCCGTGGCGGCATCCCCCTGAGCCGCGGCGTCAAAGCCAAGATCGACGCGTCCGTCGCCAAGAGCTTCACCGTCGGGATCGGCCCGGGGGCCAACGCTCACCGACTGGAACTCCGCCTCGGCGCCACCCTGGGCTTGCTGCAACTGTGGAACCTCAAGGTCAAGTTCGAAAAAGCCGCCGAAGGCGGGCGCGAAAAACTCGAACTCGGCGCCGCCCTGGTCGCCGTCACCGCGGCAGTCCTGGAACTGGGTGTGGTGGCGGTCAGCCGGGCGGTGAGCCATAAGACTCAGGCCGTGCAGCAGGCCGGACGGGTGATGGGGAGTGGGCTGCGGTTGAGTGCCGGGGTGCTGGCCGGTGGGGTGGCTTTGGTGGGGGCGGTGTTTGATTTTAAGGATGCTCCCGAGGCATATAAAAATCAGAGATGGGGACTCGGCAGCGTCTACTTGCTCAGAGCCACAGCTCAATTCGGATCAGCTTTTTTCTCAGCGGCCATCGGCTTAGCCGTTGCAGGTCCCTATCTGGAATATCTGATCAAGAAGCATGGCGAAAGCCGCATGCTTTCATTCCTCTTCAAAAAGTCCAGTCAGTTGGCGCTGCAGATGGCCTTTATGCTGCGTTGGTGCATCCGCATCAACGTGTCGATCTTTGTATTGACGGTCGCACTTGAATTCTTACTGCCCAATGCACTGCAACAGTACTTGGAGCACAGCACCTTCCGTAAAAACCGGGAGACCGGTACCCCCGATTCTGAAGAACAAGAGCTGAAGAACTTCCACAAGGCTATCAAGGGGACCTTCTGATGTACTTCTTTGAATGGCTCGCCTATGACGGGCGCGATACTGTCGACTACGAAGAATTGGTGCAGGCCGCCGACAAGCAAAAAAAGGAAGGCGGCACCCTCCCGCCTATAAACGTCCATCGACGCGTCTCCGAGAGAGTGTTCGATAACCACTCGCTGTACGCCTATAACAAAACCTATATCGACGTGCGCACCCCCAATGATGAAAAGCGTGGACTGATTACGTTAATCGTTGGCGGTGGTGGTGGCGTTCTAATCTGGGGGTGTTTGCTTTCCCTCTCCTTAGTCATTAGAACGCTACTGGGTTTAGACGATAACAAAGACAAGCTGCTTCCTTGGGACTTCTATCTGTTTGCAATAACTGCCTTGGCTGTGACCTGCATTTCTTTCTACCTCTACTTCAAATATGTCTTCCGCTATCTCTACCTGGAAGCCCTTACCGCCCGCCGCCTGATCGTCCGCTTCAACCGCATCACGCGAAAAGTCTATCTCCTTCGTCCCAAACACCTAGGCGGCGTCGTCGCGCTGGATTGGGACAAAGCCGAGGCCTGTATCGATCCGAAGATGTCCGAACTGGAGGGCACGGGCGGTTTTGTGCTGCTCGGTTGGGAGAAGGAAAGCCAAGCGGTTTACGACGCCGACGGCAAACCCAAAGACGACTTCGAGATGACCTTCGTCGGCAAACCCACCCGCAACGCCAGTGAACTGCTGGCCTTCTGGGAATACATCCGCCGCTATATGGAAGTGGGCCCCGAAGCTGCTCCTCGCCCCGTCCGCCTGATCAGCAAATTCCCCTGGCCCTGGCACTCGCTCAAAGCCGCGTGGCGGCTGGACAGCAGCTTTCTACACAACCCCGCCCTGTGGGTGTTCGTGTTGATCAACCTGATGCTGCTGCCCGTGATTCTGATCCATGCCACCGGTCACTGGATCTCTCTGCTGCTGTGCTACGAGCCGAGGTTTCCCCGTGCCATCGAGCAGGCGGGTCGACTTGAGGAGGAGCAGCACTGATGGTTTCCGCCTACTACGAGCGCCGCGACAGGGCCAACGGTTTGCTCTTCGAAGCCCTGTTCATCAAGAAGCATGGCGAAAGTCGCATGCTTTCATTCCTTCTCAATAGGCCCAGTCAGTTGGCGCTGCAAATGGCCTCTATGTTGCGTTGCTGCATCCGCATCCATGTGTCGATTTTTGTCTTGACGGTTGCACTTGAATTCTTACTGCCCAATGCACTGCAATAGTATCTGGAGCATTGCACCTTCCGTAAAAACCGTGACACCGCCCTCCCCAAAAAAACCGAGGACCTGGAATTGAAAAACCTTCACAAAACTATCAAGGGTACCTTCTGATGTATCTCTACGAACGGGAATTGCACTGGGATAAGGGTGAAGCAACCGATGAAGAACGAGCAGAAGAAATACGTGATAAACAACGCAAGCCGGACCAAGCGATTCTGGATAGCCCAGGCAGTGTAAAAGAGTCGGTGTCTTCAAGGGTGACCGACAACCACTCGCTCTATCGCCACAACGCAACCTATATTGATCTACGCACCCCACACGACGAAAAGCGCGGGCAGTTCACTTTGTTTATAGGTAGCATCGGGGCGCTACTTATTTATATATTTTTACCCAAAGTTTTTGATTTTATAAATATTTTTTTCGTAAAGGTCAGAACTGAAACTAATCCATGGTCATGGGACCACTTCTTCTCTTATCTAGTGGTTATTGCTATGTCATCCCTACTGCCATGGGCTTACTTCAAGTATCTGTTCCCCCACCTCCGCCTGGAAGCCTTCACCGCCCGCCGACTGATCGTCCGTTTCAACCGTATCACCCGCAAGGTCTACCTGCTGCGTCCCCGGCATATCGGTGGCACCTTGATCATGGACTGGGACAAGACCGAGGTCGTCATCGACAAGGGCATGAGCGAGCTGGACGGTACTGGCGGTTTTGTGATCCTCGCCTGGGACAAGGGACAAGGCACGGACTTGCAAGGCCGTCCCACCGAATATCTGGAAGTGACCTTCGTCGGCAAACCTACCCACAATGCCAGTGAGCTCCTGGCCTTCTGGGAATATATCCGTCGCTATATGGAAATGGGCCCCGAAGCCGCGCCACGGCCTGCTCGCCTGATCAGCAAATTCCCCTGGCCCTGGCATTCGCTCAACGCTCAATGGCAGCTGGACGATAATTCTCTACGGTCCCCACCCTCTTGGGCGACCGACCCGAAGCGGCCACCAGCGAGTCTGATTTATGCCACCTTCCACTGGATCTCTCTGCTGCTGTGCTACGAGCCGAGATTTCCTCGTGTCATCGAGAAGGCGGGTCGGTTTAAGGATGAGCAGCGCTGATGCTCAGGATCGACCACGGCGCCGAGTGCGGCGGTGTTTGATATCGATGATTCACAATCCCCACGCAAAAAAACGCCCGGTCTGCAGAGCAGATCGGGCGTTTTCTCAATCCTGGAAAATCAGGACTGGCTGGCTGGCGTCGACGCAGGCGTCGTTACTGGCGCAGGGGTTGCTACGGGAGCGGCTGTAGCGCTCGGCGTTGCGGGTGCCGCCGGCGGTGTTGCCGGTTTGACTGCTACTGCTGGCTTGGGCGTTGCCGCTTTTGGCGCCGCAGGTTTTTTAGCCGCGGCGGGTTTTGCCGCTGCTGCTGGCTTGGCTGCTGCCGGTTTAGCAGCAGGCTTGGCCGCTGCCGTTTTGGCCGGTGCTTTAACCGCAGGTTTGGCTGCTGGTTTTGCCGCGGCCTTGGCCAATGGTTTTGCAGCGGTTTTAGCCGCCGCAGGTTTTGCATCCGCTTTGGACGACACAGGCGTCACCGACGCACCGGTCAGTTTTTCAATTTGCTTGGTCAGCGCATCGACCTTGCTATGCAGCGCTTTGACTTCGTTGCGGCTCGGTACACCGAGGCGGGAGATGGCGCTGTTCAGGCGTTTGTCGAAAGCACCTTCGAGTTCGCTCCACTTGCCAAGCGCAAGGTCTTTGACATCGCCCACTCGGGATTTCGCCGTTTGAGCCGTTGCCTTTGCTGCGTCGACTTGTTTCTCGACGCCGCTCTTGGTTTGCTTTTCAGCTTTCTCGCCGTCTTTAACCAAGGTTTCGAAAAGCTTACTGCCGTCATTGCTGATCTTGGAGTAAGCGCCTAAACCAGCCAGCCAGATTTGGCGGGAGTATTTCTCAACCTCGCCGATCCAGGAGCTGCCTTCTTTTTCGACTTTCTTTTTGCCAGCCATCCCGCTCTCCTTATTGTTTACGCGCGACACGTTCAAGCAATGCCGTTAGCCCATCGAGCTTAGCAGAGAGTGTCTCAACATCATGTTTAGACGCAATACCAAAGCGATTCAAGGCGCTGCCGACGCGGCGATCAAAAGCCTTCTCGACTTTCTCGAATTGCACTTCGATTTTGCCCTTGATGCCTTTCACTTCGCCTTTGACCGTATCGATCTCGCTGTTGGCCGCTTCGATTTTTTCATCGACGAGTTTCTTGCCCTTGAGCTCGACACCTTCGCCGGTCTTGATCAATTCCTTGACGTACTCGGAGCCCTCGTGACCGGCCTTGGCGTAGGCACCCAGGCCAGCCAGCCAGATCTTGCGGGCATAAAGTTTTACTTCGGAAAGGGTCGTTGCTTGCTCGACTTCAACTTTCTTCTTCAGGGTTACTTTGGCCATGGTGCACCTCACGCTCAAAAATGTTGGAGGAACTGCCCACTGGGTTTATGGGCATGAGCCCAAAGTAATCAGAAAAATTAGAATGCTCACCCTAGGTTGGATTGGAATGCATTCCTTGTTGTAGGAGCGCGCTTGCCCGCGATGGACCGCGAAGCGGTCCCAAAAATGCTCAGCACAGTTTTACTGCCAGAATCGAGCGCTCCGATTTTGCGACTGCTGCGATCGAACGCGACTCCAAAGCAATCGCGGGCAAGCGCGCTCCTACAAAAAGACAGCGCCATCAGACCAGCGCTTTATCCAGCGCCTTTTCGATTTCGCTCTTGATCGTGCCGCTGAAGGCCGACATCAAGAAGTTGACGTCGACCTCCACTCTAATCAGCGCATCAAAGACACTGACCGTGCCGCTGACGCCGGAGCCGGCGAGTTTGACGGTATCGCCCGACCACTTGGGCTCGACCGAGTATTTCTCGGCCAGTTTCTGTACCAGTACTTCTGCTTTCTGTTTTGCTGCCTCACGACCCAGGTCATGAGCACGTTCAACACTTATCCGGGCCATTGAAGGACTCCTGTATCCATTGGTTCAGCCAGAACCCCATCGACGTCCGATGCGTCAATCCGTCCTGGCGCGCCACTATACTTACATTACGCCTTGCCAAGACAAAGACAGCCACCGGGATTAGAATGGCCCGCATTCTCTTCCGGTGACAGCGACATGAACGATCAGCGCAAAGGCAGCGATACCGAACCCACCACTCACTTCGGCTTCAAAAACGTGCCGGAAAGCCAGAAAGCCGAGAAAGTTGCTGAGGTTTTCCATTCCGTTGCGGCCAAGTACGACTTGATGAACGACCTGCTGTCCGGTGGTATGCACCGGCTGTGGAAGCGCTTCGCCATTGAGCTTTCCGGCGTACGCACGGGCAACCGCGTGCTGGACATCGCGGGCGGTACCGGCGACCTGACGAAAAAGTTTTCGCATCTGGTCGGTCCGACCGGCGAAGTGGTGCTGGCGGACATCAACGCCTCGATGTTGAAAGTCGGCCGGGACCGCCTGCTGGATCTGGGTGTGTCGGGCAACGTCAAGTTCGTCCAGGCCGACGCGGAAAAACTGCCGTTCCCGGACAACCATTTCGACTGCGTGACCATCGCCTTCGGCCTGCGCAACGTCACGCATAAAGAAGATGCGCTGCGCTCGATGCTGCGTGTGCTCAAGCCAGGTGGTCGTCTGTTGGTCCTGGAGTTCTCCAAACCGACCAACAAACTGATGTCCAAGGCCTACGACGCTTACTCGTTCGCCTTCATGCCGCTGATGGGCAAACTGATCACCAATGACTCGGAAAGCTACCGCTATCTGGCGGAGTCGATCCGCATGCATCCGAACCAGGAAACCCTCAAGTCGATGATGGTAGAAGCCGGTTTCGACCGCGTGACTTACCACAACATGACCGCAGGCATCGTTGCCCTGCATCGCGGCATCAAGCCCTGATGCTGCTCAGCGGCTTGCTCGCCAGCGTTGAGCACGGCATCAACCGCGTGCTGCGAATGGACAGCACCGCCCTGCCACGCCTGGAGCGTCTGGCAGGCAAGGTGATTGCGATCGATTGCCGTAGCCCGGCGTTGCAGTTGTTCATTCTGCCCAATGACGACGGCCTGCTGCTGGCGGCCCACTGGGCGGTTGATGCCGATTGCACCTTGCGTGCGCCGGCGTCGAGCTTGCTGCGTCTGGCCTTGAGCCAGGATAAAACCGCTGTGCTGCATAGCCCTGAGGTCGAGCTTGAAGGCGACAGCGCGGTGTTGCTGGAGCTGGTCGGCGTGCTGCAAGACCTTGAGCTGGATTGGGAGTATGAACTCTCGCGCTGGCTCGGTCCGGTGGCCAGCCCGTTGCTCGGCGGCCATCTGCGCAGTAGCGCCCGCTGGACCCGCGACAATATTGCCAACCTCACGCACAACCTCGCCGACTACCTCAGTGAGGAGTCGCGGACCCTGGTCGGTCAACGCGAAGCGCAAGCCCGCTTTGCTGAGCTGGACCAGATCAAGCTTGACCTTGAACGTCTCGAGGCGCGTTTCGAACGCCTTGCCCTCTCCCTCAAACCCAGCGATAACGCATGAAGCTGCTTGCCGTCCGCCGTCTGTTTCGCATCCAGCGTGTCGTGATCCGCTACCGTCTCGATGACCTGTTGTTCGCCCTGCCGCTGCCCTGGTGGATGCTCGCCCTGCGTTATGCCATGCCGTGGCGCTGGTTCCCGCGTAAAACCCTGGACCTGAGCCGTGGCGCACGTTTGCGCCTGGCATTGCAGGATCTGGGACCAATCTTCATCAAGTTCGGTCAGCTGCTCTCCACTCGCCGCGATCTGCTCCCGGAGGACATCGCCGACGAGTTGATGCGCTTGCAGGATCGGGTACCGCCGTTCGATTCACAGCACGCCATCGACCTGATCGAAGCACAGCTCGGTGCAAAAATCAGTGCCGTGTTCAGCCGCTTCGATGTCGCTCCCCTGGCCTCCGCCTCGGTGGCGCAGGTGCATGCCGCGCAACTCAAAAGCGGCGAAGAAGTGGTGGTCAAGGTCGTACGTCCTGGCCTCAAACCGATCATCAGCCAAGATCTGGCGTGGCTGTTCATCCTCGCCCGCATCGCTGAGCGACTGTCAGCCGATGCACGCCTGCTGCATCCCGTGGATGTGGTCAGCGACTACGAAAAGACCATCTACGACGAGCTCGATCTGTTGCGCGAAGCGGCCAACGCCAGCCAGCTCAAGCGCAACTTCGAAGGCTCGCCGCTGTTGTACGTGCCACAGGTCTATTGGGACTGGTGCCGCCCCAAAGTGCTGGTGATGGAGCGTATCTACGGTATTCAGGTCACGGATCTGGCGACCCTGGCCGATCAGCGCACCGACATGAAAATGCTGGCCGAGCGCGGTGTGGAGATTTTCTTCACTCAGGTGTTCCGTGACAGTTTCTTCCATGCCGATATGCACCCGGGCAACATTTTCGTCAGCACCGTGCAGCCCTGGAGCCCGCAGTACATTGCCATCGACTGCGGCATTGTCGGCAGCCTGACGCCCGAGGATCAGGATTATCTGGCGCGCAACCTGTTCGCGTTTTTCAAGCGTGACTACCGGCGCGTGGCCCAGCTGCACATCGATTCGGGCTGGGTGCCAGCGGAAACCAAGCTCAATGAGTTCGAAGCCGCGATCCGTACCGTTTGCGAGCCGATTTTCGAAAAGCCGCTCAAGGACATCTCGTTTGGTCAGGTGCTGATGCGCCTGTTCCAGACGGCGCGTCGCTTCAATATGGAAGTCCAGCCGCAACTGGTGCTGTTGCAGAAAACCCTGCTCAACATCGAGGGTCTTGGCCGCCAGCTGTACCCGGAACTAGACTTATGGAGTACCGCGCAGCCGTTTCTGGAGCGCTGGATGCGTGATCGCGTCAGCCCGAAGACTTTGCTGCACAACCTGCAATCGCAGGTCGAACAGATACCGCACCTGGCCGGCATGACCCGTGACCTGCTGGAGCGTATGTCCCAGCCTCACGCCTCCGACCCGCCGGCACCGTGGCGTGAAAGGCGCAAGCGCGGCGATGGCTGGGTGCTGCGTCTGATCGGCGCGGGCTTGCTGGCCGGCGGCGCGACACTGGCCTCGACCCTGGCCGCCAACGGCACTTCATGGGTCGCGCTGACAGCGTGGCCGGCGTGGATCATGCTGGCGGCGGGTTTGTATCTGGT
Source organism: Pseudomonas sp. ASL3 (assembly GCF_056680425.1). Lineage (NCBI taxonomy): Bacteria > Pseudomonadati > Pseudomonadota > Gammaproteobacteria > Pseudomonadales > Pseudomonadaceae > Pseudomonas > Pseudomonas sp. ASL3. The sequence continues at coordinate 5,180,341 of NZ_CM155281.1, forward strand.
CGTGCGCCAATAGCCAGCAGCGTAGAGCGCTGGCACACTATTTAATTCGCCAGGGCTACAGCCCCGGCTGCCGGAGTCGATAATGAAAGACTGGCTGGACGAGATTCACTGGAACAGCGATGGTTTGGTGCCTGCAATCGCTCAGGACCATAAGACCGGTCGTGTGCTGATGATGGCCTGGATGAATCGCGAAGCCCTGAGTTTGACCGCTGCCGAGAACCGGGCCATTTATTGGTCGCGTTCCCGTGGCAAACTCTGGCGTAAAGGTGAAGAATCAGGGCATGTGCAGAAGCTCCACGAACTGCGCCTGGACTGCGACGCTGACGTGATTATCCTGATGGTCGAACAGATCGGCGGGATAGCCTGCCACACCGGTCGCGAGAGCTGTTTCTATCGGGTCTATGACGATACTGGCTGGACAGTCGTCGACCCGGTGCTCAAAGATCCGCACGCTATCTATCAGGCAGGACACACACATGACTGACACCCTGACCCGCCTGGCCGAAGTGCTTGAAGCACGCAAGGGCGCCGCTGCCGACAGCTCCTATGTCGCCAGCCTGTATCACAAGGGCTTGAACAAGATTCTGGAAAAGGTCGGTGAAGAATCGGTCGAAACCATCATCGCCGCAAAAGATGCCGCCGTGAGCGGTGATTGCAGCGATGTCATCTATGAAACCGCCGATTTGTGGTTTCACAGCATGGTGATGCTTGCAGCATTGGGCCAGCACCCTCAGGCTGTACTCGATGAACTGGATCGCCGCTTCGGGTTGTCCGGACACGCGGAAAAAGCCGCACGCTCAGCTGACTAAATAAGAACTATCGAGAGGAACGCTTCATGGGCATTTTTGACTGGAAACACTGGATCATCATTTTGATCGTCGTGGTGTTGGTGTTTGGTACCAAGAAACTCAAAGGTCTTGGCTCCGATGTCGGCGAAACGATCAAAGGCTTTCGCAAAGCCATGAATGATGAAGAAGCCAAGCCTGCAGAACAACAACCGCCGGTTCAGCCAGTACAGCCTATGCAGCCGCCACAAGCGCCTCAGGCTTCGACGCCGCATGAACCCCATACCATCGACGTGCAAGCGCACAAAGTCGAAGATCCGATCCGCAAAGACTAGGTCGTGTTGAATGTTTGGTATCAGCTTCTCTGAACTGCTGCTCGTCGGTCTCGTCGCCCTGCTGGTTCTGGGGCCTGAGCGCCTGCCCGGTGCGGCGCGTACCGCAGGCCTGTGGGTCGGGCGGCTGAAACGCAGCTTCAATGCGATCAAACAGGAGGTCGAGCGCGAAATCGGTGCCGATGAAATTCGTCGGCAACTGCACAACGAGCACATCCTGTCGTTGGAAGAGGAAGCGAAAAAAATCCTCGCGCCGCAACAACCTCCGGTCGAACCCGTCGCAACGGTCAGCCCGACTGTCGAGGCCCCGAGCATCGTCCCGCCCGTTCCTGCATCAGCACCCGCACCAGCGCCCACTACGCCAGTAGCCACTGCTGATACGGCTGCCGTTGCTCCGGTTCACGTTGCTGCTCCGGCCGCTCCAGCGCCCGTCGAGACTGCACCGGTCACACACGTCAGCCCGATGCCGAGCGCGCCTTCCGCCAACGATTCCTCTTTGCCACCGCGAGCCCCATGAGCGCAAACATCCCGGAAAACGATCAGCAGATGCCGCTGATCTCGCACCTCACCGAACTGCGTACACGCCTGTTGCGTTGCGTTGCGGCGATTTTCTTGATCTTTGCCGGGTTGTTCTACTTCACCCAGAAGATCTACACCCTGGTCTCCGCGCCGTTGCGGGTCTACCTGCCCGAAGGCGCGACGATGATCGCCACCGACGTGGCCTCGCCGTTCCTGACGCCGTTCAAGCTGACCATGATGTGCTCGCTGTTCCTGGCGATGCCGGTGATCCTGCACCAGATCTGGGGCTTTATCGCACCGGGCCTGTACAAGCATGAAAAGCGCGTCGCCGTGCCCTTGCTGGTTTCGAGCATCGTCCTGTTCTACTCGGGCATGGCCTTCGCGTACTTTCTGGTGTTCCCGCTGATTTTCCACTTTTTCGCCAGCGTGACCCCGGAAGGCGTTTCGATGATGACCGACATCGCCAGTTACCTGGACTTTGTCATGACTCTGTTCCTCGCCTTCGGGGTCGCTTTCGAGATTCCGGTGGCCGTGGTGTTGCTGGTGTGGATCGGCATCGTCGACGTCAAATACCTGAAAAAAATGCGCCCGTACGTGGTCATCGGCTGCTTCGTGGTCGGGATGATTCTGACGCCACCGGACATCTTTTCGCAGACGTTGCTCGCGGTGCCGATGTGGCTGCTGTTCGAGATCGGTGTGTTGTGCAGCGGCTTGATCGTCAAGCGTGGCGATCACCCGGATGACCAGCCAGACGACGACTCCGACAAGCAAGATCAGCCGCCTGCGACCCAGCCGTGAACCTGCTGCTGCTCGAAGATGCCGACTTTATCTCGGCTGACCGGGTAATCCTGCGCGACCGCCGCCTCAAGCACATGCAAGAAGTGCATCGCTCGGTGGTTGGCGACAGCCTGCGTGTGGGCCGCATCGGCGGCCTGCTCGGCAGTGCCGAACTGCTGCGTCTGGAGAGCCACGAAGCCGAGTTGCAGATCAGCCTTGATCGCCCACCACCGGCCAAACTGCCGCTGACGCTGTTGCTGGCCCTGCCCCGGCCAAAAATGCTGCGCCGGGTGTTTCAAACGGTGGCGACCATGGGCGTGCCCAGGGTCATTCTGCTTAACAGCTATCGGGTGGAAAAAAGCTTCTGGCAAACGCCGTTCCTCGAACCCGAAGCGATCCGTGAACAGCTTGTGTTGGGATTGGAACAGGCGCGCGACAGTGTGTTGCCAGAAATCCTGATCGAAAAACGCTTCAAGCCCTTCGTCGAAGATCGTCTGCCTCAACTGGTTGAAGGCAGCCTCGGTCTGGTCGGCCATCCTGGCAACTTCCCTGCCTGCCCGCGCGGCATCGATCAGCCCGTGACACTGGCCATCGGCCCGGAAGGCGGCTGGATCCCCTACGAAATCGACCTGCTGAACAAGGCCGGCCTGCAGCCGGTCCAGCTTGGCGAACGCATCCTGCGGGTCGAAACCGCCGTCGCCGCCTTGCTCGCTCGGTTGTTTTAAAACGGCCCCCCCTTTAGTTTCAACACCGCCAGCCGATGTATAGGCACATCTATAGCAACTGCACCTCAAGGAGCCGCCATGTATCGCTGGTTAGTCCGAAACCTGGGAAATGTAAGCGTCAGCCTTAAACTGACGATCGGCTTCGGGCTGGTGCTGTTGCTGACGCTGCTGATTACCCTTACCGGCTGGCTGAGCATGACGTCGTTGATTGATCGGAGCGACAAGCTGGTGTCGATCTCGCGGCTCAATGAGTTGACCAAGGACCTGCGTTCCGCCCGACAAGCCTACGAAGTGCAATTCAACGCTGAATCAGCAGCCCAAGTAACCAGCGTTCTGGACAAGATGGAGCAACGCCTGCACACCACGCGGGGCACGCTTCATGACAAGACTAACGTCGATTTGCTCGATGAACAGAGCCAGACCACTGAAAGCTATCGTCGAGCTTTTACCGACATGACCCAAGCCATTCAAACCCGCGAAGCGAGTCAGGTGAACCTGGGCGCTACCGCTGACCGCGCCGTGGAGCAAGTCTCCGGCATCGAGGAATCCCTGCTCAAGGGCGATAGCATCCTGGCGTTCAACGATGTGGTGGGCCTGAGCAAGCTGATTCAGCAAGCGCGCTTTGAGGTCCGCGGCTACACCTACAGTGGCAAGCCGGAGTTCGAACAACGCGCCAACGCGGCTATCGATGACGCGCTGACCGGTCTTAACAGCCTGCCAGGCTCCATACCGTCCGAGTATCTCGGCAAGCTCAAAGACGCCAGCGATGCCCTCAAGGCCTATCGCAGTGCGGTGGGCCAATACCACGATACCCAACTGCTGAGCCAGCAAGCGTTGGAAAAAATGGCCACTCAGGGCCAGCACTTGCTGGACCTGAGTGCTCAGCTGACGGCCTCGCAAAACCTCAAGCGTGATGCCGACAGCGATCAAGCCCGCCTCAGACTCGGCATCACCACTGCACTGGCGCTGCTGTTCGGTGTCATTGCGGCTTGGGCCATCACCCGCCAGATCGTGATCCCGCTGCTACAGACGCTCAACGTCGTGGAGCGCGTCGCCTCAGGTGACTTGAGCCAGGACTTGCAGGTCGAGCGTCAGGATGAACTGGGCCAGTTGCAGACCAGCATTCAGCGCATGACCGTCGGCCTGCGCGCATTGATTGGCGGCATCAGCGAAGGCGTGACACAAATCGCCAGCGCGGCGGAGCAGCTGTCCGCCGTGACCGAACAAACCAGTGCCGGGGTCAACAGCCAGAAGATCGAAACCGATCAAGTAGCGACCGCCATGCAGGAGATGACGGCGACCGTTCAGGAAGTCGCGCGCAACGCCGAAGAAGCCTCCGAGGCGGCCGTTGCCGCCGATCAGCAGGCGCGTGAAGGCGACCGCGTAGTGAACGAAGCCATCGCCCAGATCGAACGTCTGGCCAGCGAAGTGGGCAATTCCACCGAAGCGATGAGCGAACTCAAGCGTGAAAGCGACAAGATCGGCAGCGTCCTCGACGTGATCAAATCCGTCGCCCAGCAGACCAATCTGCTGGCACTCAACGCCGCCATTGAGGCGGCGCGAGCCGGGGAAGCCGGTCGTGGTTTCGCCGTGGTTGCCGATGAAGTGCGCAGCCTGGCCCAACGCACGCAGAAATCCACCGAAGAGATCGAAGGGCTGATCACCGGCCTGCAAAACGGCACCCAGCATGTGGCGACGATCATGGACAACAGCCGCAACTTAACCGTCAGCAGCGTCGAACTGACCCGTCGCGCCGGCAGCTCGCTGGAAAACATTACCCGCACGGTCTCGGCCATCCAGTCGATGAACCAGCAAATCGCCGCCGCCGCCGAACAACAAAGCGCCACCGCCGAAGAGATCAATCGCAGCGTGTTAAACGTGCGCAATGTCTCCGAACAAACCTCCGCCGCCAGCGAAGAAACCGCAGCCTCCAGCATCGAACTGGCGCGGCTGGGTAACCACCTGCAAATGCTGGTGGGCAAGTTCAAGGTGTAGATTGTCTGGCAAATTTTCTGCGCCTGACGCTCCGCCTTCGCGAATAAATTCGCTCCCACAATTGACCGCGTGTTCCCTGTGGGAGCGAATTCATTCGCGAAGAGGTCAGCATTGCCTGCAAAGCTCTATCAGGTATCTCCCGGTTTTGTGACCCCCATCACCCCTCGCTTTCATTCAGACTTTTCCTACAACCAACTCAGGTCGCGCGACACCCGCTCCTGCCGATGCGCTTAACAGGCACAACGATGTTTTGCCGACTTTTCGCATCCATCGCAGGAGAGCTCTCATGTTCCGATCCCTGACCCAGACTCTGGGCAATACAAGCGTCAAACTCAAACTCGCGCTGGGCTTTGGCCTGGTTTTGTTGCTGACTCTGGCGATCACCCTGACTGGCTGGCACGGGCTGGACACGATGATCGAGCGCTCCGAATCGTTGACAGCGATTGGGCAGTTGAGCAATGCGACCAAGGATTTGCGTATCGAGCGGATCACCTTTCGCGTGGAGAACACGCCGGAAAATGCCGCTACGGTGGTCAAACGTCTGAACGAGCTGGAAGCCCAGCTCAATGCACTGCGCAGCACGATGGACGACACAGGCAACCTCACGCTGCTATCGGACCAGAGTGAAGCCGTGCGCAGTTTTGAAAAAACGTTTGATGAGCTTGGCCAAACGTTGAAGGCGCGCGACACCACCCGTGACCAGCTTGAGCAGCAGTCCGAGCAGGCCATGCAGAGCGTGGCCGAGGTGGAAACCGAGGTACTGAAGGCGGTCAGTCAGGAGCAGGACAGCAGCGAGCGATTGGACGAGTTCACCAACATTTCGCAGTTGCGCCAACAGATCCAGATCGCCCGTCATCATGTGCAGGCCTACACCTTCAGCGGCCAGGAGCAGTACGAACTGGCGGCGATTGCGGCCATCGATGAGGCGCTCAAGGAGGTCGGTCAGATAGCTCAGGATCAAGCCGATGCTAACGTCAGCGGACTGCAACAGGCGAACCAGACCTTACGCAGCTATCGCGACAAACTCGACCAGTTCAAAGACATGCAGGTCAAAGCCGAAGCCGCGCAAGAGGCAATGGAAGCGCTGGGCGATAGATTGCTCGCTTCGAGCGCCGAGTTGAGCAGCCGCCAGACGGCTCAGCGCGACACCGAAGCGGCGCGAGCGCGCACCACCCTGACCAGTGTCGCCGGTTTGGCGCTGTTGCTCGGTCTGCTGGCGGCATGGCTGATCACTCGGCAAATCATCGTGCCGTTGCAGCAGACATTGGTGGCGGCCGGACGTATCGCCCAAGGCGACTTAAGCAAAGACCTGATCGTCGAACGGCGCGATGAAATGGGTCAGCTGCAAGCCAGCATGCAACAGATGACCCTGAGCCTGCGTGAGCTGATTGGCGGGATCGGCGATGGCGTCACGCAAATCGCCAGCGCTGCCGAACAGCTGTCTGCCGTGACCGCGCAAACCAGCGTCGGCGTGAACAGCCAGAAGGATGAAACCGATCAGGTCGCCACCGCCATGAACCAGATGACCGCCACCGTCATGGAAGTCGCGCGCAACGCTGAAGAGGCGTCGCACGCGGCGGCCGAGGCCGACCAACAGGCGCGTGAGGGTGACACAGTCGTGTCCGAGGCCATCGGTCAGATTGAGCGCCTGGCCGTCGAGGTCGGCAATTCAACCCAGGCGATGAATCAGCTCAAACTGGAAAGCGACAAGATTGGCGGCGTACTCGACGTGATCAAATCGGTGTCGCAGCAAACCAATCTGCTGGCCCTGAACGCCGCGATCGAAGCCGCCCGCGCCGGTGAGGCTGGCCGCGGCTTTGCGGTAGTCGCCGACGAGGTGCGCGGCCTGGCACAACGTACCCAGCAATCCACTGAAGAGATCGAAGACCTGATCGCGGCCTTGCAGAACGGTACCCAGCAGGTCGCGACCACCCTCGACAACAGCCGCACCCTGACCGACAACAGTGTCGAGCTGAGTCGACGGGCCGGCAGTGCGCTGGAACACATTACCCGCACGGTCTCGACCATCCAGAGCATGAACCAGCAGATCGCGACCGCCGGAGAAGAGCAAAGCGCCGTCGCCGAGGAAATAACCCGCAGCGTACTGAATGTGCGCGATATTTCCGAACAGACCGCCGCCGCCAGCGAGGAGACGGCAGCGTCGAGTGTCGAACTGGCGCGGTTGGGGAATCATTTGCAGGGGTTGGTGGGGAGGTTTCGGGTTTAGACAGATAGACCGAGGTGCGACCTTCGCGAATGAATTCGCTCCCACAGGTATTTGCATCGGTCTGTGTGGGAGCGAATTCATTCGCGAAGGGGGACGACACGGTATCCGCTCATAAAAAAACGCCCTTGAAGTTTCCCTCAAGGGCGCTGTTTTTTTACCGCGCTATCAAGCGTTGGCCAGTTGGTGTCCCGCTGGATGCGTGGCGGGCTGCAATGGCAACAGAGGCGCATGCGGATCGGCTGCGATCGACTGCCGCCAGGCGGCAAGCCACTCGGGGTGGCCTTCGCTCCAGACCTGCTCATGCAGACGCGCCAGCACCACCGGGTCACTCAACAGCATCAGACGCTCTTGGTTACTGAGCTTTTCCGGACCGGCTTTCAGCGCCTGACGAACCCGCTCGATGCGTGTCCATTCAACCGGTTCGGCCTGTGTGTGCCGCGACGTGGCCAAGGCGCACGCCAATGCGTTCTGTTGCGGATCGACTACGGCCCGGATGAAGCCCTGTTTCAATGCATGCCAACGGTTTTCATGGGTGTAGTGATCAGTCGCGATCAGCTCTTGTGGCGGCGCGTACTCCTCAGGGATCAGGAATAACTTCTCGTCCCGAGCCTTGAGGCCCAGCCCGACACGGCTGGAAATCACCGAGACCGGAATCGACAGCATCAACGAACCGACAATTGGCGCCAGCCACCAGAGGAAGCTCGGGTTCAGCGAGGCGACCAACAGTCCCCAGCACAAACCCAGCAGGGTTTGCGGACCGTGGCGCTTGACCGCTTCGCCCCATGGCGTGGAGTCATCGTCACGTTGCGGCGAGTTCCAGGTCGCGGCCCAACCGAGGAACGCGGCCAGTACGAAACGGGTGTGGAACAGCATGCGTACCGGCGCCAACAGCACCGAGAACAGCATTTCCATCAACATGGACAGGGTCACTTTGATGCGCCCGCCAAACCCTTCCGCGCCCTTGGCCCAGATCAGAATGATACTGAGCAGCTTAGGCAGGAACAGCAACACGATGGTGGTCGAGAACAGCGCGACTGCCTTGTCCGGATGCCATTGCGGCCACAGCGGATACAGCTGGCGTGGCTCCATGAAGTACTGCGGCTCCATCAGCGTGTTGACCGCCAGCAAAGCCGTCGACAGCACGAGGAAGAAGAACCACAACGGCGCCGACAGGTACGACATCACCCCGGTCAGGAACACCGCACGGTGTACCGGGTGCATGCCCTTGACCAGGAACAGCCGGAAGTTCATCAGGTTACCGTGGCACCAGCGACGGTCGCGTTTGAGTTCGTCCAGCAAGTTGGGCGGCAATTCTTCATAGCTGCCCGGTAGATCGTAGGCAATCCACACGCCCCAACCGGCACGGCGCATCAGCGCGGCTTCGACGAAGTCGTGGGACAGGATCGCACCGGCGAACGCACCTTTACCGGGCAACGGCGCCAAGGCGCAGTGCTCGATGAACGGCTTCATGCGGATGATCGCGTTATGGCCCCAATAGTGGGATTCGCCCAACTGCCAGAAGTGCAGACCGGCGGTGAAAAGCGGCCCATACACACGCGTGGCGAATTGCTGCATGCGCGCATACAGCGTGTCCATGCCCGACGCCCGTGGCGCGGTCTGGATGATCCCGGCGTCCGGCGTGGCTTCCATCAAGCGCACCAGACTGGTCAGGCATTCACCGCTCATGACACTGTCGGCATCGAGCACGACCATGTAACGGTAATCACCGCCCCAGCGGCGGCAGAAGTCGTCGAGGTTGCCGCTTTTGCGTTTTACACGACGGCGACGGCGGCGATAGAAAATCTTGCCGAAGCCTTTGCTTTCACGGCAGACCTCAAGCCAGGCTTGCTGTTCGGCGACAGCAATATCCGTGTCGTTGGTGTCGCTGAGGACGAAAAAGTCGAAGCGATCCAGATCCCCCGTGGCAGCCACCGATTCGAAGGTAGCGCGCAAACCTGCGAACACACGCGGGACGTCTTCGTTGCAGATCGGCATCACGATGGCGGTGCGGGCACCGACTTCGATGGGCTCGTTGCCTGCGCTGGCACCGGAGATACGGTATTTGTCATGCCCGGTGAGCAATTCGAGAAAGCCCATCAGCGCGGTCCAGAAACCCGCCGACACCCAGCAGAACAGAATCCCGAACAACAGCAGAATACTGGTCTGCAAGGCATAGGGCAGCACTTGCACAGCAGTCTGGAGCAATGTCTGGTGAGTGATTTCATCCAGTGAAACGAAGGACCAGCCTTGATAAGGCATGATCCCTTTCATGTACCAGCTGGCGACGATGGTTTGACCCAGCATCAGCACCAGCAGGATGTAGCGACGCAAGGAACCGACGAAACGCCAGCGTGCCGAGGGCAGCTCGCGCTTGTCCGGCTCAGGAGCGTTTGTACGCCCCGTCAATCGGCGCCAGCCACGCACCAGAATATTGGTGCGCCATGGCTCGGGGATGACCTTGGTACGACGAATCGGCGGCGTAGCTTTCAGGCTGACCCGACCGCCGGCGTCGAGGACGAGCATTTCAGCCTCTTCCAGCTCGGCAGCGGTGGTCAATGTCAGGCGACGACCCACCGAAGCCTGAGCAGCGTCGACGGCATCGGTGATCGGCTGCGCTGAAAGACGCTCATGCAGCTCGGTGAACGAGGTGCAACTTGCGAGTTCCGCACGTTGCGCATCGCTCATCGGCAAATGTGCCAGGTACTCGGTCAGAGACACTGGCACGGACTGGGAATTACTCATCGGCAGGCAACTGGTAGCTCCAGGTCTCGGTCAATATTTGCACATTATTGGCCGGTTCCGGATTAATAGGGGCAGTCTCGGCTTCAGGCTGCGGAGTCTGTGTCTGTTTTTCCTTTTTCTCTGCCCTGGCAACCTTGTCCGCTTTACTCACAACAGCGGCGGTAAACTCCTTGGCCGGTTCTGCAGCCACATCCCTGAGCAGAGCCGCACGCATTTCGATCGGCTTCTTGGAATCCTTGACCTTGATCCGCAGCGTCAAACGCCAGCCCTTGGTTTCAGGGTTGTAACGCAAGTTGTTTTCAAGCAGATCGGTGTTGTCATCGGTGGTCACCTGACTACGAACGGGTGCATCCGCAGGCAATGTCGCCAATACCGAACCTTCAAAGTCGACCAGAAATGCCCCGCTGCCATCCGGCTGACGGATCAGGTTGGACTGTTTGACGTCGCCGGTAGAACGCAAGGTCTGCTTGACCCAGCCCAGATCAGGCGAATGGAGGGCAGCTTCGTCCATGGTCCAATGCAAACGATAGCTGAAATCCAGCGGCTGGCCTGGCTCAGGCAACTTTTCCGGGTTCCAGAACGCTACGATATTGTCGTTGGTTTCATCGGCCGTCGGAATTTCGACCAGATCGACGGTGCCCTTGCCCCAATCGCCTTTTGGCTCGATCCAGCCGCTCGGACGTTTGTCGTAACGGTCGTCGAGGTCCTCGTAATGGCTGAACTTACGGCCACGCTGAAGCAGACCGAAACCACGCGGGTTCTCGACCGAGAAGTTGCTGACAGACAGGTGTTTCGGGTTGTTCAACGGACGCCAGATCCACTCACCGTTGGCCGCCTTGATCGACAGGCCGCTGGAATCGTGCAGTTCGCGACGATAGTTCAGCACTTTGGAGGGCTGGTTGGCACCAAACAGGAACATGCTGGTCAGCGGAGCGACGCCCAGCTTGGTGACCTTGTCACGCAGGAACATGCGCGATTTGACATCGACTACGGAGTCGGTGCCAGGGCGCAGGGTCAACTGATAAGCACCGGTCGCACGCGGCGAGTCGAGCAAGGCGTAGATCACGAGTTGCTTGTCGGTTGGTTTCGGACGCTCGATCCAGAACTCGGTGAAACGCGGGAATTCTTCGCCCGACGGCAATGCGGTATCGACTGCCATGCCACGCGCGGACAAACCATAGACCTGGCCTTTACCCACTACCCGGAAGTAGCTGGCGCCCAACATGGTCATGATTTCATCGTTTTTGTCATCTTTGTTAAGCGGGTACAGCACGCGAAAGCCCGCATAACCGAGCTGTTCGGTCGACTTTGGGTCGACCTTCACGTCGCCGAAGTCAAACCGACTCGGGTCGTATTTGATCTCCTGGACATCGGTCGCCGTGATTTCATTGATCTTGACTGGCGTGTCGAAGTGCATGCCCTGGTGATAGAAGGACAATTTGAACAGCGTCTTGTCTGCCGCCCACTCTGCCTTGTCTTCACGGAAACGGATTTTCTGATAGTCGGCGAACTTCATGTCGCGGAATTCGTTCGGCAGATTGCTCTTCGGAGCTTCGTACTTCTGCCCGGCCAGGTCTTTGGCCTTGGTCGCGACATCTTCAAGATCGAACGCCCAAAGCGAGCTCGATCCAAGCAGGCAGATCAGTGCCGAGCCAGCTAATAGGACGCTGCGTAACCGCTTACCGGGTGTCATTGGAGCAATACAGGGACTAACAATCACGAGCAACCCTCGCCGAAAAACAGATCATAAAACCAACGGCCAGCTATCAAGTGCCGGGTTGGCGAGCATTGTTCCGACTCCGAAAGGGCTTAAGAATTCCCCAAACGGTGGCAGACCAGCCTCTGGCTATACAATTGGGTCAACGAACGCTGATTCCCGTAGCGCGCGATTATCTAGTAGGCAGCGTTACAACGCATCATGTCCGATGAAGTATTTATTGCTTTTTCACCTAATAAATCCGGGCGACCCACGGTAAACGACCGTTTAGCTCTCAAGCAAAAACGTCACAGGGCCATCATTGACCAGGTGGACCTGCATATCCGCACCAAATTGGCCCGCCGCGACCATTTGGTGCATGACTTTAGCCTGCGCCAATAGATAGTCGAACAGCTCAGCCCCCAGCGCGGGCGGCGCGGCTTTGGAAAAGCTCGGACGCAGGCCGCTTTTGGTATCCGCGGCCAGGGTGAACTGCGACACCAGCAGCAAACCCCCGCCGATATCACTGAGCGACAGGTTCATTTTGCCGTCGGTGTCGCTAAATACCCGATAGTTCAGCAACTTGTGTAACAGTTTGTCGGCGCTGGCCCGCGTGTCTTGAGGTTCGACCCCGATCAATACCAACAAACCCCGATCAATGGCACCCACACTTTCACCCGCCACCTCGACCCGGGCACCACTCACGCGCTGTAACAGGCCTTTCATAGCAGACCCTTCACGCTTCTTCAGGCGGCAAATCGAGCAAGCGCCGGCCAATCTGGTTGGCCGCACGCACCAACGCATCAGTGATGCACGGCTCAGACGCCGCGTGCCCGGCATCGCGAATCACCTGCAGTTCACTGTTCGGCCAGGCTTGATGCAGCTCCCAGGCGTTGTCCAGCGGGCAGATCACGTCGTAGCGACCATGCACGATGATGCCCGGCAAATGGGCGATCTTCGGCATGTCGCGAATCAGCTGATTCTCTTCGAGGAACCCGTTGTTGGTGAAGTAATGGCACTCGATGCGTGCGATGGACAGCGCGCGCTGCGGCTCCGAGAAGCGATCGACCACCAGCGGGTTGGGGCGCAACGTCGCGGTGCGCCCTTCCCAGGTCGACCAGGCCTTGGCCGCATGCATCTGGGCGATCTGGTCGTTACCGGTCAGACGCTTGTGGAAAGCGCTGAGCAAGTCGCCGCGCTCGTCCAGCGGAATCGGCGCCAGATAGTCTTGCCAGTAGTCAGGGAACATGCGGCTGGCGCCCGACTGATAGAACCATTCGATTTCCTGCGGCCGGCACAAAAAGATGCCGCGCAGGATCAACGCATGCACGCGCTCGGGATGGGTCTGGGCATAAGCCAGCGCCAGGGTCGAACCCCAGGAGCCGCCGAACAGCACCCATTTTTCGATGCCCAGGTGCAGACGAATCCGCTCCAGGTCTTCGACCAAATGCCAAGTGGTGTTGTTCTCCAGGCTGGCATGAGGGGTGGAGCGACCACAGCCGCGCTGATCGAAGGTAACGATTCGGTACATATTCGGGTCAAAAAACCGACGGCTCTGGGCATCGCACCCGGCACCCGGCCCGCCGTGGATGTAAACCACTGGCAAACCTTTGGGCGAACCACTTTCATCGACGTACAGCACATGAGGCTTTTCCACGGCCAGATCGTGCCGGGCGTAAGGTTTGATCTGTGGGTACAAAGTCTGCATAGGTGCTCCAAAGGCGGCGTTTCAGGGGCTTCTATTTATTCTGCCGTTGGGCATCATAAACCCGAATCGAGGAATGATCATTCCCTTAGAGAGACAAGGGGTGATCGCAATGGAACGATCAATGCAAGCCATTTACCAATTACAATTACTCGCGAACCACAAAGCCGGACTTGTGTCGAAACGTCTAGAGTAAAACATCCCGCTCGTTATTCGTCTGCTCGTTAGAGGTCGCATTGATGTCAGAGGAACCGCTTGTTCGAGAAGCCGAGGTGGCCGCTTTCCGCGCCGCCGTACTCGCCAAACTCACTTATGCGGTGGGTAAAGACCCGGATCATGCGTTCGATCATGACTGGTTCGAAGCCATTGCACTGGCCGCCCGCGACCATATGGTCGAACACTGGATGGACCATACTCGACAAATTTACCGCAAAGGCCAGAAGCGGGTTTATTACCTTTCCCTCGAGTTTCTGATCGGCCGCCTGCTCTACGACAGCCTGAGCAACCTTGGCCTGCTGGACATCGCCCGACAGGCCTTGACCGAGCTGGGTGTAGACCTGGAACGGATCCGCTTGCTCGAACCCGATGCCGCGCTGGGCAACGGCGGCCTCGGTCGCCTGGCCGCCTGCTTCATGGAGAGCATGTCGACCCTCGGGGTCGCATCCCATGGTTACGGCATTCGTTACGAGCACGGCTTGTTCCGTCAGGCCGTCGTCGATGGCTGGCAGCAGGAGCAAACCGAGAACTGGCTGGACTTCGGCAACCCATGGGAATTCGAACGGCCAGAAGTGATCTACCCGATCGGCTTCAGCGGCAGCGTCGAAACGCTGGATAACGAAGCCGGTGAACAGCGGCAAGTCTGGCGCCCAGCAGAGGTGGTGCGCGCCGTGGCCTACGACACTCCCGTGGTCGGCTGGCGCGGCTCGAGCGTCAATACCCTGCGCTTGTGGCGGGCACGGGCAATAGAAGACCTGCACCTTGAGCGCTTCAATGCCGGCGATCACTTTGGCGCTGTGGCCGAAGTCGTCCGGGCAGAAAGTATTTCCCGTGTACTGTACCCCAACGACAGCACCGAAGCAGGTCAGGAATTGCGTCTGCGCCAGGAGTACTTTTTCGTTTCCGCGTCGCTGCAGGACTTGTTGCGACGCCATTTGAACATGCACGAGTCCCTGCTCTCGCTGGCCGATCACGCCGCGATCCAGATGAACGACACCCACCCTTCGATTGCCGTCGCGGAATTGATGCGGCTGCTGATCGACACCCATGGCATCCCGTGGGACTCGGCCTGGAAAATCACCGTCGACACCCTGGCCTACACCAACCACACCTTGCTGCCCGAGGCGCTGGAAACGTGGTCGGTGGGTCTGATGGAGCGGATGCTGCCGCGCCACATGCAGATCATTTACCTGATCAATGCCCTGCACATCGACGAGTTGCGCGCCAAAGGCATCCACGACTTCGATGTGCTGCGCGCGGTGTCTTTGATCGAAGAAGACAACGGTCGTCGGGTGCGTATGGGCAATCTGGCGTTCCTCGGCTCGCACAGCACCAACGGCGTGTCGGCATTGCACACCCAATTGATGCGCCAGACCGTGTTCGCCGAGTTGCACAAGCTGTACCCCAATCGGATCAACAACAAAACCAACGGCATCACGTTCCGACGCTGGCTGCATCAAGCCAACCCGTCACTGACCGGCATGCTGGTCGAAGCCTTGGGCTCAGACGTTCTTGATAACGCCGAATCACGCCTGATCGAGCTTGAGCCATATGCCGAGAAGTCCTCGTTCCGCAAAGAGTTCGCCGAACAGCGTCTGAAAAGCAAAAGAGCGTTGGCACACATCATTCACGAACGTCTGGGAATTACGGTCAACCCTGAGGCGATGTTCGACGTTCAGGTCAAACGTATCCACGAATACAAGCGCCAATTGCTCAACCTGTTTCACACCGTCGCCCTGTATCAAGCGATGCGGGCTGAACCGAGTACTGGCTGGGTGCCACGGGTCAAGATTTTTGCCGGCAAGGCGGCCGCCAGCTATCACACGGCCAAGATGATCATCAAGCTGTCCAACGACATCGCCCGCACCGTAAACAACGACCCGACTCTGCGCGGCAGGCTAAAAGTAGTATTCATACCCAACTACAACGTCAGTTTGGCGGAAAGCATCATCCCGGCCGCCGACCTGTCGGAGCAAATCTCCACCGCAGGCCTGGAAGCCTCCGGCACCAGCAACATGAAATTCGGCCTCAACGGCGCCCTGACCATCGGCACCCTCGATGGCGCCAACGTGGAGATGAGTGAGCAGATCGGGCTTGAGCACATGTTCATCTTCGGCCTCACGTCGGCGCAGGTCGAAGAGCGCAAGCTCATCGGCGACTACAGCGCCGCAGCCGATATCGCCAGCTCGCCACGACTCAATGATGTGCTGGAAGCGATTCGCGGCGGGGTGTTCTCGCCGGATGATCCCAACCGCTATGCCGGCTTGATCGATCAATTGATCGCTTACGACCGCTTTTTGGTCTGTGCCGACTTCGAATCCTATTGGCAGGCTCAGACCAGGGTCGAAGCGCTGTGGCATGACCCCGAAAACTGGTGGCGCTCAGCCGTGCTGAATACCGCGCGGATGGGCTGGTTCTCATCGGACCGAACCATTCGTGAATATTCGAACGATATCTGGAAGGCATTGGAGTAGAAAAGCTTCGCAGGCTTGCCTGCGATAGCGATATAGGAAGCGGTGTGTCAGGCACACCGCGTTGCGTTACCATGACGGGCCCGACGCGGCAGCCTGCTGCGCGCAGGAGTAAGCATGGCCCACCCGTTTGCAACACTCACGCCTGATCTGGTGCTGGACGCTGTCGAAAGCATCGGCTTTCTCAGCGACGCCCGCGTACTCGCGCTCAACAGTTATGAAAACCGCGTCTATCAGGTTGGCATCGAAGACGGCGAGCCGCTGATCGCAAAGTTCTATCGGCCGCATCGCTGGACCAACGAAGCCATCCTCGAAGAACACAGCTTCACCTTCGAGTTGGCCGGGGTCGATGTGCCGGTGGTGGCGCCGATGGTGCACAACGGCGAAACCCTGTTCGAACACGCTGGCTTCCGCTTCACCCTGTTTCCACGTCGCGGCGGCCGGGCACCGGAGCCTGGCAACCTGGATCAACTGTATCGCCTGGGCCAATTGCTCGGCCGCCTGCACGCGGTGGGCGCGACCCGTCCGTTTGAACACCGCGAAGCCTTGGGCGTGAAAAACTTCGGCCACGATTCGCTGACCTTTCTGCTGGAAAACAACGTCATCCCGCGCAGCCTGTTACCGGCCTACGAGTCGGTCGCCCGCGATCTGCTCAAGCGGGTCGAAGATGTATATGCCGCCACGCCGCATCAGAACATCCGCATGCACGGCGATTGCCACCCCGGCAACATGATGTGCCGCGATGAGATGTTCCACATCGTCGACCTCGATGACTGCCGCATGGGTCCGGCGGCACAAGATATCTGGATGATGCTGGCGGGTGATCGTCAGGAGTGCCTGAGCCAGCTGTCAGAACTGATGGATGGCTACAGCGAATTCCATGACTTCAACCCTCGCGAGCTGGCATTGATCGAACCCTTGCGCGCGCTGCGCCTGATGCACTACAGCGCATGGCTCGCACGGCGCTGGGACGACCCGGCGTTCCCACACAGCTTCCCGTGGTTTGGTACCGAGCGTTATTGGGGCGACCAGGTACTGGCTTTGCGCGAGCAACTGTCGGCGCTCAATGAAGAGCCCTTGAAGTTGTTCTAACCCATCAAGACAGGCGCCACGCCCTCAGAGCAGCGGCGCCTGCTGACGACACACCGCATAATAATTAGCTGCCTAAGGAACAAGCATGCAAGCCGCCAACCCGCGTCGCGGGTACATTCTGGGCCTTACCGCCTACATCACTTGGGGTCTGTTTCCGCTTTATTTCAAAGCCATCGCTGCCGTCCCTTCCATCGAAATCATTGTCCATCGCGTGCTGTGGTCGGCGCTGTGCGGCTCGCTATTGCTGTTGGTCTGGAAACATCCGGACTGGTGGCGTGAGTTGCGGGACAACCCGCGCCGCCTGGCGATTCTCACGCTCAGCGGCTCCTTGATCGCGGCCAATTGGCTGACGTATGTGTGGGCGGTGAACAACGGGCGCATGGTTGAAGCCAGCCTTGGCTATTACATCAATCCGTTGGTGAATGTGCTGCTGGGCATGCTGCTGTTGGGCGAGCGTCTGCGTCCTCTGCAATGGCTGGCGGTCGGCCTGGCCGCCGTCGGAGTCGCGCAGCAGGTCTGGCAGGTCGGTAGTCTGCCGTGGGTTTCACTGGTGCTGGCGCTGAGCTTTAGTTTCTACGGGCTGATCCGCAAGAAAGCACCGGTGGCAGCGTTGCCGGGGCTGGTGGTGGAAACCTGGCTGTTGGTGCCACTGGCGATTGGCTGGTTGTTGCTCAATCCAATGGCGGTCAGCGCTCAGGCCAGTTTCTGGACGACCTCTCAGGCGTGGTGGCTGGCGGCCGCAGGCCCGATCACGGTCATGCCGCTGATCTGCTTCAACGCAGCGGCGCGTCATTTGCCGTACACCACGCTGGGCTTCCTGCAATACATCGCGCCGACCCTGGTCTTGGCGCTGGCGGTTCTGGTGTATGGCGAGCACTTGGCAGCCAGTACCCTGCTAGCGTTTGCGTTTATCTGGACTGGATTGGCGGTTTATAGCGTTGATATCTGGCTGCGCTCACGCCGCCGCAGCTGATCAAAAAACGTACAAAGCCCTGCAAGCCACACTACCTGTGGCTTGCGGGGATCTCTCCAGAGGTTATCCACAGCCTCGTTCAACCTATTTGTGCACAAGCCGTTGAAACTGCTGGTTTTTTGATCAACTTCGGCAAAGCCTTGATGGTCATGGGCCGCAGCCCTGTCTCCCCAGGTTATCCACAGGCAGGTGCACGTATAACTTGGATAACCTTTTCCAGCGTCGACGGCGATTAGACTTCAGCACGCAACACCAGCTCGACCATCAAATCATCCGCCAGATTTTCCAGACGTTTCTGCAGCACATCCAGAGACAACGTCAGCGGCACCGCGAGAATCGCTTCGGCATGAAACAGCGGCTCGCTGCTCATCGGTGCCGGCCTGACATCGGTCACCAGTCGTTCGAGGTTGACGCCATGTTCAGCGAGCAGGCGCGTGATATCACGCACGATACCCGGCCGATCATTACCCACCAGCTCCATCGCGATTGGCTTCCAGGTGCAAGACTGCTCAACGCCGCTCTGCGCGATCAATACCCGGATGCCGTGTACCGACAAGGCCTGCAAGGCATCTACCAACTCATCGAAAGCTTCGGCGGGCACGCCGACTCTTAATATCCCGGCGAATTGGCCAGCCATCCGCGACATACGGCTTTCCAGCCAGTTGCCGCCATGCTCGGCAATGCATTCAGCGATCCGTTCGACCTGGCCAGGCTGATCGGGAGCAAACACGGTGATGACGAGATGATCCACGGTCGATTCCTCTTATTCTGCATGGGGCTAAGTTGTAAGGGCCCAAGCGACGACAAATCAGGGTTTGCCAAGCTGTCGGTCAAGTATAGGCAACGTCTGCCAACGTGCTTTGGCCGAGGGGAAATCACGGGCGCTGAAAACAAACCGTGTACTGTTTTTATTATTACCTGGAACAATCCTTATAATTTTTGAGAACATCCTGTCCCCCAGAGTGACCCGTGCATAGATATTGGTCGCTCAGTGACGTATTTAGTCTGATTTTCACAACCGCGACTCTCATGTAGTATGCCGCGGCGAGCACTACATAACGTTTGATCGATGAAAAGCTGAATAGCTGAGCAGAGTGAGGCAAGCAATGACTGAACACGTTCAAGTCGGTGGCCTGCAGGTCGCCAAAGTCCTGTTCGACTTCGTGAATAACGAAGCCATCCCTGGAACCGGCCTCGACGCCGAAAAGTTCTGGGCCGGTGCAGAAAAGATCATCAATGACCTCGCGCCGAAGAACAAAGCCCTACTCGCCAAACGTAATGACTTCCAGGCGCGGATCGATGCCTGGCACCAGTCTCGCGCGGGCGTTGCGCACGACGCTGCGGCTTACAAAGCCTTCCTGCAAGAAATCGGTTATCTGCTGCCAGAAGCGGCGGATTTCCAGGCGACGACGCAAAACGTCGACGATGAAATCGCCCGTATGGCCGGCCCGCAACTGGTCGTGCCGGTCATGAATGCGCGCTTTGCCCTCAACGCCTCGAATGCGCGTTGGGGTTCACTGTACGACGCGTTGTACGGCACCGATGCCATCAGCGAAGCCGGCGGCGCGGAAAAAGGCAAAGGCTACAACAAGGTCCGTGGTGACAAAGTCATCGCCTTCGCCCGCGCCTTCCTCGACGAAGCCGCGCCATTGGCTGCTGGCTCACACGTCGATTCCACCCGTTACACTATCGTCGACGGGAAATTGGCTGTCGCCTTGCAAGGCGGCAGCAGCTCTGAATTGAAAAGCAGCGGCTTGAAAGACGACGCGCAACTGATCGGTTTCCATGGTCAGGCGTCAGCACCCACCGCCATCCTGCTCAAGCACAACGGTCTGCATTTCGAAATCCAGATCGATGCCGCCAGCCCCATCGGCCAGACCGATGCCGCAGGTGTCAAAGACGTGCTGATGGAAGCGGCGCTGACCACCATCATGGACTGCGAAGATTCCATCGCTGCCGTCGATGCTGACGATAAAGTGGTGGTGTACCGCAATTGGCTGGGCCTGATGAAGGGCGATCTGGCCGAACAAGTGTCCAAGGGCGGCGAGACCTTCACCCGCACCATGAACGCCGACCGCACTTATACCGCTCCCAATGGCAGCGAAGTAAGCCTGCATGGCCGCTCCCTGCTGTTCGTGCGTAACGTTGGTCATCTGATGACCATCGACGCGATTCTCGACAAAGACGGCAACGAAGTCCCGGAAGGTATTCTCGACGGCCTGATCACCAGCCTCGCGGCGATCCACAGCCTCAACGGCAAAAGCCTGCGCAAGAACAGCCGCACCGGTTCGGTCTATATCGTCAAACCGAAAATGCACGGCCCGGAAGAAGCGGCGTTCACCAATGAGCTGTTCGGTCGCATCGAAGAGGTCCTGAACCTGCCGCGCAACACGCTCAAAGTCGGGATCATGGACGAGGAACGGCGGACCACGGTCAACCTCAAGGCTTGCATCAAGGCCGCCAGTGAGCGCGTGGTGTTCATCAACACTGGCTTCCTCGACCGCACCGGCGACGAAATCCATACCTCCATGGAAGCCGGCCCGGTGGTGCGCAAAGCGCAGATGAAAGCCGAGAAATGGATTGCTGCTTACGAAAACTGGAACGTCGATATCGGCTTGAGCAGCGGCCTGCAAGGTCGTGCACAGATCGGTAAAGGCATGTGGGCCATGCCTGACCTGATGGCCGCGATGCTCGAGCAGAAAATCGCTCACCCGCTGGCGGGCGCCAACACCGCCTGGGTACCTTCGCCGACCGCCGCCGCATTGCACGCGCTGCATTACCACAAGGTCGACGTGTTCGCCCGCCAGGCCGAACTGGCCAAACGCGGTCGCGCCTCCGTCGACGACATCCTGACCATTCCACTGGCACCCAACACCAACTGGTCGCCTGACGAGATCCAGAACGAACTGGACAACAACGCCCAAGGCATCCTCGGTTATGTAGTGCGCTGGATCGATCAGGGTGTCGGTTGTTCGAAAGTGCCGGACATCAACGATATCGGCTTGATGGAAGACCGCGCCACGCTACGCATCTCCAGTCAGCACATCGCCAACTGGCTGCGCCATGGCGTGGTCAACCAGGCGCAAGTGCTGGAAAGCCTCAAGCGTATGGCACCGGTGGTCGACCGGCAGAACGCCAACGACCCGCTGTATCGCCCACTGGCCCCGGATTTCGATAGCAATATCGCGTTCCAGGCGGCGCTCGAGCTGGTCATCGAAGGCACCAAACAGCCGAACGGCTACACCGAGCCGGTATTGCATCGTCGTCGTCGTGAGTTCAAGGCTAAAAACGGGCTGTAATCTGCAGAATGCGGCATGTCTGACATGCCGCATTCGCTTGAGCTAGACACAACCTCTGTGGGAGCAGGCTTGCCTGCGAATGGCTGGACGCGGTGTACCTGACACACCGCACCGCATCACCCCATCCCCAGCTCACGCGTGATCAACTCCACCAGATGCTTGGTATCGATCGGTTTGAGCAAGAAATCCACCACGCTCAGGTGCATCGCCGCAATAGCGTCCTCTACGTCAGCTTCGCCGGAAATAATGATAATCGGCAGCGCCGCACGCTCGGACTCACGCACCTGACGGATCAAGTCCAGACCGCTGCAGGGCGCCATGTTCAGGTCAGTGATCAGTAAACCGATGGATTTACGGCTTTCAAGCAACTTCAACGCGGTGCTGCCACGGGCCGCCGTGAGGCAACTGATGCCATTGAGACTGAGAAGCTCAGCCAATACCTCGCGAGTGTCTTTGTCATCATCGACGATCAGCACCCGCTGTTGCGCAGGCACATCCGGCGCTTGCATCGCTTCATTGATGGCTTCGCGCTCTTCATCACTCAAAATATCGAGGTCGGACATACATGTATCACCTTTCCCTGGCGCTGATTAAGACAGCTGATTGCAGTGAATTTTCCGTACGTTTCATCGCTTTCTAGCCTGCATAGTAGCTAAAGCGCCGTTTCATACAGAGTCCGTTGTATTGAGTTAAGCACCTTCCAGCGACCCTAGACTTACGTCCAATGGGCACGGCCCTGCAAGCGGCCGACCATGGTTGTCGATAAAACCATTTGATAACGACGGTTCGATAAATAAAGTGCGGTAGTGGTCATGAGTAAAGCAGATGCTTTCGCCCAGGCAGGCAAAACAGCGGTGTTGCAGAACATTTACGGCACCATACAGTTCCTGCAGAAATTCCCGCCGTTCAACCAGATGGAAAACGCCCACCTCGCGTACCTGGTCGAACAGTGCCAATTGCGTTTTTACGCAGCTGACGAAAGCATCATCAAGCCCAGCGACGGACCGGTCGAACACTTTTACATCGTCAAACAAGGTCGGGTGGTCGGTGAGCGCCCTCATTCGGCCAAGCGCGGCACCGAGACCACGTTCGAAATTGCCGCAGGGGAATGTTTCCCGCTGGCGGCGCTACTGGGTGAACGGGCCACGCGCACCGAGCACCTGGCGGCCGAAGACACCTTCTGCCTGCAACTGAACAAGCTGGCGTTCATCAAGCTGTTCGCCCTCTCCAGCACCTTCCGCGATTTTGCCTTGCGCGGGGTCAGCAGCCTGCTCGATCAGGTCAATCAGCAGGTTCAGCAACGCGCCGCGGAAACCCTCGGCACGCAATATTCGTTGAACACCCGTCTCGGCGAACTGGCGATGCGTCATCCCGTGACCTGCCTCCCTGAAACGCCCCTGCGGGAAGCGGTCAAACTGATGCACGACCAACAAGTCGGCAGTATCGTGATCGTCGATGAGCGCAAAGCACCGCTGGGCATTTTCACCCTGCGCGATTTGCGCCAGGTGGTCGCCGACGGCAATGACGACTTCGGTCTGCCCATCGAACGACGGATGATTCAGAAACCGTTTTTCCTCAGCCCCGACGCCAGCGCCTTTGATGCAGCCATCGCCATGACCGAGCGGCATATCGCCCACGTCTGCCTGGTAAAGAATCAGCGTTTGTGCGGCGTGGTGTCCGAGCGTGATCTGTTCTCGTTGCAACGCGTGGATCTGGTGCACCTGGCGCGAACCATCCGCAATGCGCCGCGCATTGAAAGCCTGGCCAACCTGCGCGGGGAAATCGTGCAACTGGTCGACCGCATGCTCGCCCATGGCGCCTCGTCGACGCAGATCACCCAGATCATCACCCTGCTCAACGACCATACGGTGTGCAGGGTCATCGAACTGACCTTGCAAGAAAAAGGCGACCCCGGCATTGCGTTCAGCTGGCTGTGCTTCGGCAGCGAGGGTCGCCGCGAGCAGACGCTGTACACCGATCAGGACAACGGAATTCTGTTCGAAGCCGGCGATGCGGCAGAAGCGGCCGAGATCCGTGGAAAGCTGTTGCCCTTGGCCCAGCAGATCAATCAAAGCCTGGCACAGTGCGGATTTACCTTGTGCAAAGGCAATATCATGGCCGGCAACCCGGAACTGTGCCTGTCCCGCGCTGAATGGGCGAGACGCTTTGCCGCGTTCATTCGCGAGGCGACACCTGACAACCTGCTGGCCTCCAGCATCTATTTCGACTTGCGGGTGGTCTGGGGCGATGAGCACAGCGTCGATCAACTGCGGCGCGGGATTCTCGATCAGGTCGCTGACAACCGTTTGTTCCAGCGCATGCTGGCCGACAATGCACTTCGCCAGCGGCCACCGGTCGGGCGCTTCCGCGAGTTCGTGCTGGCGCGCAAGGGCAGTGAAAAGGCCACGCTAGACCTTAAAGTCCAGGGCCTTACCCCCTTTGTCGATGGCGCCCGCCTGCTCGCCCTGGCCAACGGCATAGAAGCCAATAACACCCTGGAACGCCTGCGCCAGCTGGTCGCCAAAGAAGTGATCGAGCCACTGGATGGCGCGGCTTATGAAGAGGCTTATCACTTCATCCAGCAAACCCGCATGCAGCAACATCAACTGCAAAGCCGACAGAATCTGCCATATTCCAACCGGGTCGACCCGGACATTCTCAATCATCTGGATCGACGCATTCTGCGCGAAGCGCTACGCCAGGCCCAACGTCTGCAAAGCAGCCTGACGCTACGCTATCAGCTATGAATCTATTCGCCTGGCTACGCCCGCACGCCCCAATATTGAACGCACGCCAACAACAACGACTGGCGCAGTTGGCGCCTTGTGCGCCGCTCAATCAGAACCCACTACGCGAGCAGCGCTGGGTGGTACTGGACCTGGAAACCAGCGGTCTGAACCTCAATCGTGATCAGGTGCTGTCGATCGGCGCGGTGGTCATCGAGGACGGCGCCATCGATTTTGCTCAACAGTTCGAGCGCACGCTGCTGCGCCCGGATCACAAACTCAGCCCCAGCGTGCTGATTCATGGGCTGGGGCCCAGCGCCATCGCCGCCGGCAGCGAACCGGTCGACGCCCTGCTGGACCTGATGGAATTCGTCGGTAATAGCCCGCTGATGGCATTTCACGCGGCATTCGACCAGCACATGCTCGGCCGGGCCCTGAAAGACAGCCTCGGTTATCGCTTGCAGCACCGCTTTGTCGATGTCGCCGAGATGGCGCCTATGCTTTGCCCTGGGGCGAATATTCGTCAGGCCGGGCTGGATGACTGGACCGCGTTTTTCGGTCTGCACGCTGGCGAACGCCATCACGCCAGCGCCGACGCGCTGGTCACCGCCGAACTGGCGCTGATTCTGTTCAGCCACGCCAGCCGCCAACAGCTCGACAGCCCGGCCCGCCTCGACCAAAGCCTTAGCCAGTGGCGCAGACGGCAACAATCCCATTCGTTTTAGCCCCGTCGACATTGCGGACAACCGACACGCTGATTAGTCTAGGCGCCTGTCCCGCCCGAGGAATCCCCATGTCCGTCCCCAGCCTGACCTTGTTCTACAACCCGGCATCGCCTTTTGTGCGCAAAGTTCTGGTCCTGCTGCATGAGACCGGGCAGTTTGAGCGGGTGGCGTTGCTGCCGACTCAGGTCAGCCCGGTCAGCCCGGACGCGGCGCTCAACCTGGACAACCCGGCAGGCAAGTTGCCAGCGCTGCGTTTGGCCGACGGGAATGTGATTCATGACAGCCGAGTGATTCTCGATTACTTCGATCAGCAGCACGTCGGTAATCCGCTGATCCCACGCGAGGGTTCGGCACGCTGGAGGCGTTTGACCCTGGCGTCACTGGCCGATGCATTGCTCGATGCGGCGCTGCTGATTCGTTATGAAACGGCCTTGCGTCCCCCGGAAAAACAGTGGGATGTGTGGCTGAGCAATCAGGCGAAAAAAATCCAGCGCGCCCTGGCCTATTTCGAACAGGACACAGTCGCCGAACTCAGTGCCCATTTCGATATTGCCGCCATTAGCATGGCTTGCGCCCTGGGGTATCTGGATTTCCGTCAGCCTGATTTGAACTGGCGCAGCAGCTATCCACGCCTGGCCAACTGGTATGCCGACGTCAGCAAGCGGCCGTCGATGCAGAGCACTCAGCCGCCGGCGTGAGGCTTCATTTGTAGGCGATCCCGCGCTGTCGCGCAGCAAACTCGGCCTCGATTCTGCCCGGAGGGCGTAGGAGCTGACTTGTCTGCGATCCGTCCGGGGTCGCGCTCGACCGAAGCGCTGGCAAAAATGGTGGATTCACCGCCGCTGGAAGGTCCTTCGGCCCTTATCGCAGACAAGTCAGCTCCTACAGGGAATGTGTAAACACATCAGGATCGCTGTTCAGCAATCAGGTTTATCAGCGGTATAACGGCGTGCCGGATTGATGGCCGCACCGAATTCACGAAGGGCTTTGGCACCGATCAGCAGCGGGTAATTGAAGCTGCTGCGGTCGGTCAGGTTGACCTCGACGGTGCGTTTGACATTACCCAGGCACAACTCCAGATCGACCACCGGACGCTTGGTTGGGTCGGCGCCGTCTTCGTCATTTTCCTCGGCGCGGGTCTTGATCTTGCTGATCCGCGCAATCTTGTGCTCGTAAACCTTGTCGCTGGCACCCTTGGTCGCCAGGCGGAAGCGCACCCAGTCTTCGCCATCACGCTTGAACAACTCGATGTCCTTGGCCGACAGCGAAGCGGTCAAGGCACCTGTGTCCATTTTGGCTTTGAAGATTTCGCCGATTTCCGGCACCCCGATGTATTCGTAGCGACCATACAACGTTGGCTCAGCGGCCATCACAGGAAGGGCTAACAGGGACAACAAGGCCAGAATTGATTTCACGTAAGGGGTTCCTCGCAAATGGATGAAGCCTGCATGTCGCACCCGATTTAGACCGTCACATTTGATTGGGTTCGCCGGTGCAACTGGCCGCCAGCATAGATAGTCCTGCGTGAAACATTCGTAAACAGTCGCTGTGGGAGGACAATAAGGCACGCATCGTCGCCTCGCACGACGATGCGTCAAACAACTGAATCAGCCGCCGACATTCCACAGGCTGCCCAGGCTTTTCAGCGCCGAACCACTGGCGCCTTGCTGACCCAGGTATTGCAGGATCAGCGGGGCGAACTGGCCAACCATGCCACTGTCCATGCCCAACGCGCTGAACGCCGAGTTGACGTCCGCCATGCTCTTGACGTTGCCCATCAGGCTGCTCGCTGCCGAACCACCGGAGTTGCCCATCAGGCCGCCCAAACTGCCCAGCGCGCCGAGACCGGACAATTGATCAAGGCCCGGGACAGACTTGGTCAGCTGTGAATAGTCGTTGCCGCTCAATTTGTTCTGGGCCAGACCCAGCAACGCGCCGGTACCGCCGACCGCTTGCTCCGGGGTCACGTTGAGCTGGGTCCCCAAGGTATTGAGCAAGCCCGCCGCCTGGGGCGTAGTTGCGGTGTTCTGGTTGCCGCCGGTCGCTCCGGAAACCGCATTAGCCGCATCGTTGAGGTTAAAAGCGAAGACCGGGCTCGCTGCCAGGGTCATGAGCGTAGCCAGTGCAAAACCGCGTGAAATCTTCATCGAAACAGCCCCTTGATCCATGGATCCGGCGAGTGCCGGTATAAAACTGACGATTTGACCGCAGCCGTGGCGTGAATGTTCCCTTGCGCCCTTGAGGCACCGCTCCCTGCGCCCTGCGAATAATATTTTCATCCGCCTGCATCCACTCTGACGGCCCTTGCGTATATCAAGCACGGACAGATTCTCTGGCCGATTTTTTCCACCAAGGATCATCACCATGAAGCGCACATCGATTAAAGCTCCCTTGATCGCCAGCCTGCTGACGTTGGCGTTGTCCACCAGTTTTGCTTTCAGCACCGTGCAAGCGGCCGATATGTCGCACCCCACTGTAATGGTCGGCGGGCAAAGCATGTTGCCGAGTAAAGATATCGTCGACAACGCCGTCAACTCGGCCGATCACACGACGCTGGTCGCTGCAGTGAAAGCGGCCGGCCTGGTCGATACCTTGAAAGGCAAAGGCCCTTTCACGGTCTTCGCCCCAGTCAACTCCGCGTTCGCCGCTCTACCTGCCGGCACTGTCGACACCCTGCTCAAACCTGAAAACAAAGGCACCCTGACTCACATCCTGACCTACCACGTAGTCGCCGGGAATCTCGACATGGCGGAACTGGCCAAGCGGATCAAGGCTGGCGGCGGCAAAGCCGAGCTGACCACCGTCAGCGGCGGCAAACTGTGGCTGATGATGAATGGCCCGCACAACATCTTGATCAAGGATGAAAAAGGCGGTGTTGCCGACATCAGTACTTACGACGTCACTCAATCCAATGGCGTAATTCACGTCATCGACCGAGTGCTACTGCCTAAAAGCTGAAGCCTTCACCGGCATGCCTGATCGGGCATGCCGGTGGCTCCTTTTATAAAGAGAGCGCTTATAAAGCCAACCCCTATAAGTAGAGAGCACCGAGGTGAATGGTATAGCGGCTCAACCTGGACTACCCTGCCATGGACCTGGCACACAGCATGGCCGACCTCTTCACCTTGTCTGGAGAACCACTATTTCTTCTGTCGACGCCGATGAACTCAGGCAACTGCTGGCTGAATGCACGCTGGGCAACCGACGGGCCTTTGAAAGTCTCTATCGCAGGGCTTCCAGACGTTTGTTCGCTGTCGCCCTGCGCTGCATGAACCGCAGCGATCTGGCCGAAGAGGTGTTGCAGGAAAGCTTCGTGCGAATCTGGCACAACGCCTCGCGTTACGACGCCAATCTGTCGGCGCCGATGACGTGGATGGTCAACATCACCCGCAATCAGGCCATCGACCAGTTGCGCAAGCACCGTGAAGTACCGCTGACAGATGAACAGGCTGATGCACTGTGCGATGACAGCCCGGGCGCACCCGAACAACTCGACAGTAAACGTGAAGCCCATGCGTTGCAGCGCTGCCTGGACACCCTTGACGGCATGCAGCGCAAATCGATCATCAGTGCTTATTTCCATGGTGTGTCCCACGCTGATCTGGCCGCGCAATTAGCCGCACCGCTCGGTTCGGTCAAATCCTGGATTCGCCGGGGCATGGAACGCCTGCGCAGGTGCCTTGAATCATGAACTACCAACAACCCGCACTGCGCCGCGCTCTCGCCGCTGACTACGCCATCGGTTTGATGTCCACTGCCGCGCGCCGCCGTTTCGAACAGCTGTTGCTGGATGACCCCGCCATGCGCGCCGAACTGGCCCAATGGCAGGCCACCCTCGCCACCCTCGCCGAGCCCCTGCCCGAGCAAGCGGTGCCGGAACGCGTCTGGGATGCCATCGTGGCGCGGATCGATCCGCAAGAGTTGCACGTCCCGGCCAAGCGTCCGTTCTGGAACTGGCTGCGGATTGCTGCCGTCGCTTGCTCGCTGATCGTCGCGATCACCCTCGGCGTGCTCTACAAACGCGATACCCCGAACTACAACGCCACCCTGATGGCCGCCAATCAGCAGCCCGCGATCAGCGTTCAGGCGTACAGCCATTATCTGAATATCGAACCTCTGACGCTGGCCCCTGTAGACACGGGTCGCAGCCTGGAACTCTGGGCCATCCCGGCAGACGGCAAACCGGTGTCCCTGGGCCTGCTGCCCGCACACGGAAAAGGCCGAATCATCCTGAGCGAAAGCCAACAGAAACTGCTCGGCGCCCCCATCACCCTGGCCGTCAGCCTCGAACCCGAAGGCGGCTCGCCAACCGGACAACCGACCGGGCCGGTGCTGTATCAAGGGGCATTGGCAGGGCTTTGACCACCACAAATGCAATGCCTGCCCCAACCTGTGGGAGCAGGCTTGCCTGCGAATAGCCTGATGCGGTTTGCCTGACACACCGCGTCAATTTCTTCGCAGGCAAGCCTGCTCCCACAAATCTTCGTCCACGAAAAAGGGCGGCATTGCGCCGCCCTTCGTTATTGCTATTACGACTTACGCCGCACTAAACATCTTGTGTGGATCAATCACAAACTTCTTCGGTACGCCGGCATCGAATTCGCCGTAACCGCGTGGTGCTTCGTCGAGGCTGATGACTTCGACACCGACGATGTCAGCGATTTTGATGCGGTCCCACATGATGGCTTGCATCAGTTGGCGGTTGTACTTCATGACCGGGGTCTGGCCAGTGTGGAAGCTGTGGGATTTAGCCCAGCCCAGACCGAAGCGGATGCTCAGGCTGCCCATTTTCGCAGCGGCATCGACTGCACCCGGATCTTCGGTGACGTAGAGGCCAGGAATACCGATCTTGCCAGCGACGCGAACCACGCCCATCAGGGAGTTAAGTACGGTAGCCGGAGCCTCGTGCTTCACGCCGTCATGGCCGTGACCGCGAGCTTCGAAGCCAACGGCGTCGACGGCACAGTCAACTTCTGGCTCACCCAGCAGTGCAGCGATCTGTTCGTGCAGCGGGGTATCTGTGGACAGGTCAGCGATTTCAAAACCCTGAGCCTTGGCGTGGGCCAGGCGGATCGGGTTGACGTCACCGATGATCACCACTGCTGCGCCCAGCAGGCGAGCGGAGGCCGCTGCTGCCAGACCGACCGGGCCGGCGCCGGCAATGTACACGGTGCTGCCCGGGCCAACGCCGGCAGTCACTGCGCCATGGTAACCGGTCGGCAGGATGTCGGAGAGGCAGGTCAGGTCACGGATTTTTTCCATGGCCCGGTCGCGATCCGGGAGTTTAAGCAGGTTGAAGTCGGCATACGGCACCATCGCGTATTCGGCCTGGCCACCGGTCCAGTCACCCATGTCGACATAGCCATAAGCACCGCCCGGACGCGCCGGGTTAACGCTCAGGCAGACACCGGTGTGTTGCTCTTTGCAGGAACGGCAGCGGCCGCAAGCGACGTTGAACGGCACCGATACCAGGTCGCCGATTTTCAGATTCTCGACATCGCTGCCCTTCTCGATCACTTCACCGGTGATCTCGTGACCCAGGACCAGACCAGTCTGGGCGGTGGTACGCCCGCGCACCATGTGCTGGTCCGAACCACAGATATTGGTGGATACCACGCGCAGGATGACACCGTGTTCGATCTTCCTGCCGCGCGGGTCCTGCATTTTTGGATAGTCAATTTTCTGCACTTCGACCTTGCCATTGCCGAGATACACCACACCACGATTACCAGACATGCCTTCACCTCACTTTTGTTTTAGTAGCGGCGTAGCGCGCAGCGTTGATACAGGAGATCCGCAACGCGCCCTGTATTGCATGAAATTTACAAAATGACTGTGCGATTCGCGTTCAGGAACACGCGCCGCTCAATGTGATAACCCACTGCCCTCGCCAGCGTCTGACCCTCGATATCCCGGCCTTTGGCGATCAGGTCTTCGGGGTAGTGGCTGTGATCGACCGCTTCGACGCCCTGGGCAATGATCGGGCCTTCGTCGAGGTCGTTGTTGATGTAATGCGCCGTTGCACCGACCAGTTTCACGCCCTTGTTGTAGGCCTGATGGTACGGTTTTGCGCCCTTGAAGCCGGGCAGCAACGAGTGATGGATATTGATCGCCCAGCCATCGAGACGGCGGCACAGCTCTGGCGACAACACCTGCATGTAGCGGGCGAGGACCACCAGTTCGGCACCGGACTCCTGGATCACTTGCCACACCTGACGCTCTTGCGCCGGTTTGTCATGCGGATCGAGGGCGAAGTGGTAATAAGGAACATCGTGCCAGCGCGCCAGCGGTTCCAGGTCCGGGTGGTTGGAAATCACCGCCACCACATCCATGGACAACTGCCCGATGCGCTGCCGATAGAGCAGATCGTTCAGGCAGTGATCGGCCTTGGAGACCATGATCACCACTTTGGGCCGATAGTTGGGCGCGGTCAGCTCGAAGACCATACCGAAGGCTTCACCACGCGCGGCCAGCCCTGTACGGAAAGCCTGTTCATCGAAGCCCTCCGGTTGGCGAAACTCGATGCGGATAAAGAACCGGCTCGACAGCCGGTCATCGAAGGAGTGGTGCTCGGTGACGTAACAGCCCTGCTCGAACAAATAGCGGGTCACCGCGTCCACCGTGCCTAAAACGCTCGGGCAGTCGGCAGTCAGAATCCATGTATCGGGGGCGCGGCTCATGTCATTCGTTCCTCAGGCCTTGATGCTCAAACCGTATTCGGCGCTGGCGTCCTGCAACCACAGCCACCAGTAGTCGGAGAATGAGCGACGGATCAGCAGCTCCCAGGTTTCTTCACCCGTGCGGCGAATCACCAATTGCGACTTGGCGAACACGGTGCCGATGGCTTTACCCACCGGGAAGTTGTTCGGATGCACGTCATAGCTGGTGGATTTCATCAGCACTTCGCGAACCTTGGGCCCGGTCAGTTCCAGCAGGCTTTGTCCGCCGCTGACGTTGACCACGGCAATATGCAGCCCGGTCAACGCTTCACGCAGACGCTGTTCGGCAGCCAGCTCTTCGCCACTCGGGACGATCAGCAGCCATTCATCCGGGCCCAGCCATTGCAGCGAGCTGTCGCCATTGGCAACAACGGTCAGTGCGACCGGCAGTTCCATGCCCAGCGCCTTGGCAACACCGGCTGCGAATGCCGGGTCTTTGCCATCGCCACGCAGGGTCAAATGGCCCAGCAATTTTTTCTCGCGCAGGGTTACGCCAGGGTTGTTGCGGCCCTTGCCGACCAAGCTCTTGAGGTCGGCATGGAACAGCGGCGACTCGGCTTTTTCGCCGGTCGTTGGCCGCTGTTGGTAAACGTTGGCTGTGGTCATAAAGCACCTGTTCTGAATTCTGTTTGTTTCACTGTGCGGCACTTGTAGGAGCTGCCGAAGGCTGCGATAAGGTCCGAAGGACCTTCAATGCTCAACATCACTACCGCTTCGCGGCAGATCGCAGCCTCCGGCAGCTCCTACAGGAGGGCGGCGGCGTTATCGTCAAACGTTCTGCTGCTCGCCTTTCGGATCGAAGAACACCGAAGAAACGATTTCGGCTTCGATCACGCTGCCATCGGCCAAGGGTGCGAACACCCGTTCGCCCATGCGCTTCAAGCCGCCTTTGACCACGCCCAGCGCGAACGAATAACCCAACGAGCCATTGGTGTAGCTGGAGGTCACGTGACCGACCATGCTCATCGGGATCGACTGTTTGGTATCGAATACCAGTTGCGCGCCTTCGGGCAGCCATTTTTTCGGGTCTACAGGCTTGAGGCCCACTAGCTGTTTACGTTGGTCACGCACGCAGTCTTCGCGGTTCATGCCACGCCAGCCGAGCCACGAGAACGGTTTGGTCCGGCCTACGCACCAGCCCATGTTCAGGTCGTCCGGAGTCATCGAGCCGTCGGTGTCTTGACCGACGATGATGAAGCCCTTCTCGGCCCGCAGGACGTGCATGGTTTCAGTGCCGTATGGCGTCAGGTTGTACTTCTTGCCCGCTTCGGCGATTTTTTCCAGCACACCCATGGCGTAGTCGGCCTGGATGTTGACCTCGTACGAGAGTTCACCGGTGAACGAGATACGGAACACCCGAGCCGGCACACCGCCCACCAGACCTTCTTTCCAGGTCATGAACGGGAAAGCGTCCTTGTCCAGATCGATAGCCGTGACTTCGCTGAGCAGCTTGCGGCTGTTGGGGCCGGACAAGGTCAGGGTCGCCCAATGGTCAGTGACGGAAGTGAAGTACACCTTCAGGTCTGGCCATTCGGTCTGTTGGTAGATTTCCAGCCATTGCAGTACGCGTGCGGCGCCGCCGGTGGTGGTGGTCATCAGGAAGTGGTTGTCGGCGATACAGGCGGTCACGCCATCGTCGAACACCATGCCGTCTTCTTTACACATCAGGCCGTAACGCGCCTTGCCCACGTCGAGCTTGGTCCAGGCGTTGGTGTAGATGCGGTTGAGGAATTCCCGCGCATCAGGACCTTGAATATCGATCTTGCCCAGTGTCGAGGCATCGAGCAGGCCGACGCTGTCGCGCACGGCTTTGCATTCACGGCTGACCGCAGCGTGCAGGTCTTCGCCATTTCTCGGGAAGTACCAAGGGCGCTTCCACTGACCGACGTCTTCGAACTCGGCGCCCTTTTTAACGTGCCAGGCGTGCAGCGCGGTGAAGCGCACAGGTTCGAAGATGTGCCCGGCGTGACGACCGGCTATCGCGCCGAAGGTCACCGGCGTGTAGTTCGGGCGGAACATCGTGGTGCCCATTTCGGTGATCGACATGTTCAACGAGCGGGCAGCAATGGCCAGACCGTTGACGTTGCCGAGCTTGCCTTGATCGGTACCGAAACCGAGCGCGGTGTAGCGTTTAACGTGTTCGACCGACTCAAAACCTTCGCGGGTCGCCAGTTCGATGGCGGCAGCGGTGACGTCGTTCTGCAGGTCGACGAATTGCTTCGGCGCCCGTGCAGTCGCTTTGTCATGAGGCACCTGGAACAGCGCCAGGGTTGGTTCTTCCAGACGGGCCAGGGCTTTTGGCAACACGCCCTGGACTGCTTTGAAACCGGCTTCGCTGGCTGCGCGGGCGCCGCCTTCAAAACCATTAGCCAAGGCATCAGCCAGGCTGTACACACCGTTCACGCCACCGACGCAGACGCGTTTTTGCGGTGCTTCGCCCGGTACGAAACCGAGGATGTCTTCACGCCAGATCGGCTTGCCGCCCAAGTGGGACGCCAAGTGCACGATTGGGCTGTAACCACCGGAACTGGCAACCAGGTCACAATCGAGCCATTCGCCAGGGCTGGTGACGCGATGGCCTTTGACGTCGATGGCGGCAACACGCGCCGCCGTGACGCGCTTGGTGCCGCGCGCTTCAACCACAGCGCTGGAGGTCAGGATGCGAATCCCTTTGGCCCGCGCTTCTTCAACCAGTGCGCCGCGTGGGTTGCTGCGCGCATCGGCGATCGCCACTACTTGCAGGCTGGCATCAAACCAGTCCAGCGCTACGCGGTAGGCGTGATCGTTGTTGGTCGACAGCACCAGTTTTTTGCCCGGCGCCACGCCATAACGGCGGACGTAGGTGGAAACAGCGCCGGCGAGCATGTTGCCCGGCACGTCGTTGTTGCCGTAAACCAGTGGACGTTCGTGAGTACCGGTAGCCAGCACCACGCGGTTGGCGCGAACCCGGTGCATGCGCTGACGCACTTGGCCAATCGGCGCGCGGTCACCAAGGTGATCGGCCAGACGTTCGTGAATGGTCAGGAAGTTATGGTCGTGATAGCCGTTCACAGTCGCCCGTGGCAGCAAGATCACTTCCGGCATTTTTTTCAGCTCGGCCAGCACCGTGGCGACCCATTCGGCCGCAGGTTTACCGTCCAGGCTTTCACGGCTGTCCAGCAGACTGCCGCCGAATTCTTCCTGTTCATCGGCCAGGATCACTCGCGCACCGCTACGACCGGCAGCCAGAGCTGCGGCCAGGCCAGCAGGGCCGGCGCCGACGATCAGCACGTCGCAGTGCTGG
The DNA here is from genome assembly GCF_056680425.1 of Pseudomonas sp. ASL3. NCBI lineage: Bacteria > Pseudomonadati > Pseudomonadota > Gammaproteobacteria > Pseudomonadales > Pseudomonadaceae > Pseudomonas > Pseudomonas sp. ASL3. The sequence continues at coordinate 5,215,348 of NZ_CM155281.1, forward strand.
TTCATCGCGTCGTAGGTGTCCGGATCGTTCTCAGTAGGCGAACGACCAAGGCCCGCCGCCTTACGGATGTACTTCTCGTAGGTCATCCAGAACGATTGCGGGTACATGAAGGTTTTGTAGTAGAAGCCCGGCGGCATCAGCTTGCCGCCGACCTTACCGAGAATCCCCATCACGTCATTGTTCACGCTCGGCCAGCCGTTGGTGCTGGTGGCGACCAAACCTTGATACAGCGCTTGTTGCGTGGCACGCACGTTCGGGATCTGGGTGGCTTCGGTAGCACCGATCTGCAACACGGCGTTCGGCTCTTCGGAGCCCGCTGCAAAAATCCCGCGAGGACGCGAATACTTGAAGCTGCGGCCAATGATGTCGACGCCATTGGCCAGCAACGCTGCGGCCAGTGTGTCGCCTTCGAAGCCCTGATAGGTCTGACCATTGAAGGTGAAGTTCAACACCTTGCTACGGTCGATACGGCCACCGTTAGGCAAGCGATTGTTCTGGCTCATACCTTCTCTCCTAAGCCAGTGCTGGCCAACTGCGGGCTGCCCGCTTTGCCGGTGAATTGCGGCTTGGCGCCAATCGGGTAAGTCTCGAGAATTTCGTAGGTCACGGTGTCACGGGTCGCGTTGAAGTACTGACGGCAACCGGCGGCGTGAATCCACAGTTCATGGTGCAGACCGCGCGGGTTGTCGCGGAAGAACATGTAGTCGCCCCACTGTTCGTCGGTGCAGGTATTCGGGTCCAGCGGACGCGGGATATGAGCCTGGCCCGAAGCGTGGAATTCCTCTTCGGAGCGCAGTTCGCCACAGTGAGGACAGAAGATGTGCAACATAGGGATTTCTCCTGTTAGTGGGCGACAGCCGCGGCGCCGTGTTCGTCGATCAACGCACCGTTGTGGAAACGGTCGATGGAAAATGGCTTGGCCAATGGGTGCATTTCGCCTTTGGCGAGGCTGGCGGCAAATACGTTGCCCGAGCCCGGCGTCGCCTTGAAGCCACCGGTGCCCCAACCGCAGTTGAAGAACATGTTGGCCACTGGCGTTTTGGAAATGATCGGGCACGCGTCCGGCGTGGTGTCGACGATGCCGCCCCACTGACGGTTCATGCGCACGCGGGACAGCACCGGGAACATCTCGACAATGGCCTGGATAGTGTGTTCGATCACCGGGTACGAACCACGCTGGCCGTAACCGTTATAGCCGTCGATACCGGCACCGATCACCAGGTCGCCTTTGTCCGACTGGCTGATGTAGCCGTGAACCGCGTTGGACATGATCACGCTGTCGATAATCGGCTTGATCGGCTCGGACACCAGCGCTTGCAGCGGATGGGATTCGATCGGCAAGCGGAAGCCCGCCAGTTTCGCCATGTGCCCGGAGTTACCGGCCGTCACCACACCGACGCGTTTGGCGCCGATGAAGCCTTTATTGGTTTCAACGCCGATGCACACGCCGTTTTCCTTGCGGAAGCCGATCACTTCGGTCTGTTGAATCAGGTCGACGCCCAAGGCGTCAGCGGCACGGGCAAAGCCCCAGGCCACGGCATCGTGACGAGCAACGCCGCCACGACGTTGAACGGTGGCACCGATGATCGGGTAACGGGTGTTTTTCGAGCAGTCCAGGTACGGAATCTCGTCCGCAACCTGTTTCGCGTTAAGCAATTCGCCGTCCACACCGTTCAGACGGTTGGCGCTGACCCGGCGTTCCGAGTCGCGAATGTCTTGCAGGGTGTGGCACAGGTTGTAAACGCCGCGCTGGGAAAACATCACGTTGTAGTTGATGTCCTGAGACAGGCCTTCCCACAACTTCATCGCGTGTTCGTACAGGTGAGCCGATTCGTCCCACAGATAGTTCGAGCGCACGATGGTGGTGTTGCGCGCGGTGTTACCGCCGCCCAACCAGCCTTTCTCGACCACGGCCACGTTGGTGATGCCGTGTTCCTTGGCCAGGTAATACGCCGTCGCCAGACCATGCCCGCCGCCGCCGACGATAACCACGTCGTAGACTTTTTTCGGGGTCGGCGTGCGCCACATGCGCTGCCAGTTTTCGTGGTGGCTGAGGGAGTGCTTGAAAAGGCCGAAGCCTGAGTAATGCTGCATGGGGCTACTCCTGACTCAGCGATAAACCGGGAAATCGGTGCACAGTGCTGCAACCTGGCTGGCAACATTGGCCTCGACATCGGCATCGCCGAGGTTGTCGAGGATGTCGCAAATCCAGCCCGCCAACTCGACGCACTGGGTCACTTTGAAACCGCGGGTGGTGACAGCCGGGGTGCCGATACGCAAGCCCGAGGTCACGAACGGCGACTGTGGATCATTCGGCACCGAATTTTTGTTCACGGTGATGTGCGCACGGCCCAAAGCGGCGTCGGCGTCTTTACCGGTGAGGCCCTGACGGATCAGGCTGACCAAGAACAGGTGATTGTCGGTACCGCCGGACACTACATCGTAGCCACGATCCACGAAAACGCGCGCCATGGCTTGGGCGTTGTCGATCACTTGCTGCTGATAAGCCTTGAAGCCAGGCTCCATCGCTTCCTTGAAGCACACGGCCTTGGCCGCGATAACGTGCATCAACGGGCCGCCCTGGCCACCGGGGAATACGGCGGAATTGAGTTTTTTCTCGATTTCTTCGTTGGCCTTCGCCAGGATCAGACCGCCACGAGGACCGCGCAGGGTCTTGTGCGTGGTGGTGGTCACGACGTCGGCGTACGGCAGCGGGTTCGGGTACAGGCCTGCGGCGACCAGACCGGCAACGTGGGCCATGTCGACGAACAGGTAAGCGCCCACTTTGTCGGCGATGGCACGGAAGCGTGGGAAATCCAGAGTCTTCGAGTACGCCGAGAAGCCAGCGATGATCATTTTTGGCTTGTGTTCGACGGCGATGCGCTCGACTTCGTCGTAATCGATCAAGCCGGTTGCGGTGTCGATGCCATATTGCACAGCGTTATAGAGCTTGCCGGAGAAGCTGACTTTGGCGCCGTGGGTCAGGTGACCGCCGTGGGCCAGGCTCATGCCCAGCACGGTGTCGCCCGCTTGCAGCAGGGCCAGATAGACCGCTGCGTTGGCCTGGCTGCCGGAGTGCGGCTGAACGTTGGCGTAGTCGGCACCGAACAGTTGCTTGGCGCGATCGATGGCCAACTGCTCGACCTTGTCCACATGCTCACAACCGCCGTAGTAGCGCTTGCCCGGGTAGCCTTCAGCGTATTTGTTGGTCAGGCCGCTGCCTTGAGCTTCCATCACGCGCATGCTGGTGTAGTTTTCCGAAGCGATCAGCTCGATGTGGTCTTCCTGGCGCTGCTCCTCGGCATTCATCGCCGCCAACAGTGCATCGTCATAGCCTTGGATTTTGTCTTGCTTGCTGAACATCGCGGTTCTCCCAGCGGCGGCGCTGCGCCTGGCTTATCGATAGGGCTTGTAGAGTGCCCTTTGGATGCGATGGTAGGTCCGACGCAGACAGGCCAAATGCCTATGGACGCCACGCAAAGGTGCGTTTACGACATGGCTTGGCGCGCAGAGATAATTGGTGCTTGGGAAAGGTGCACTGCAGAGCTGTTCCTACAGAGGATTGTGGACATTTGTAGGAGCGCACTTGCCCGCGAATCGGTCTGATAGGCGAAATATCATCGTCTGAGCGAACGCCATCGCGGGCAAGCCTCCCACAGGTTATTCAGTTGCTGGGTGATTGACTCCAGTGCCAGGGACGCTGCGGGATCCCCTGCCGAGGATCGCGTTCCTGCGCTGTCGCGCTCCAGCGGGGTGATTTCCAGGCAAGGGCGCATTGCCAGAAATACCACTCGAACCGCTCGTCGGAAAAAGTGCAGAACCTGTCATTTCTAACAGTAGTCGACCCAAGGATTCAGGCTTAGGGTTATCTCACTGAGTTTGTAGAGCAAGGCTGTTTTCTACAAGTCTTCCAGGAACCAAACATGAAACTAACCTGAATATTAATGAGGTGGAATATGAGCACCCATCAACCCACTGCCGATAAAGATGGAAACTATAAGCTGGAGTCCCTGGAAGAATTACCATTGGACCAGTCCTATAAATTTATGAATTCGGGAGATTATTATTATTTTGACGGAGGCATGGCGGTCATTGAACGGAAGACATTCAGGCTTATTGCCAACGGTAATATTGTTGTGAGCGTGCTGGCCAAATCAAAAAAATAGTTATCTCACTCCAAAGGCTTATTTTGCAGTGAATAGCCAGGCGTTCCAGCGATGGAACGCCTGGCTTTTGTTCAAGCTTGCGGATTCTGCCCCGCCGCCCCATCAGCCCGGAACATGCCGCGAATACCCCGAACCGCCTGACGAATACGGTCCTGATTTTCGATCAGGGCGAAACGCACATGGTCGTCACCGTACTCACCAAAACCGACACCTGGGGACACGCAGACCTTGGCCTCGGCCAGCAGCTTCTTGGCAAATTCCAAAGACCCAAGGTGCGCATAGGCTTCGGGGATTTTCGCCCAGACGTACATCGACGCCTTGGGGTTTTCAACCATCCAGCCCAGCTCATGCAGCCCTTTGACCAGCACATTGCGGCGCTGGCGGTACTGTTCGGCGATGTCGAGCACGCATTGTTGGTCGCCTTCGAGTGCAGCGATGGCGGCGACTTGCAGCGGCGTGAAGGTGCCGTAGTCGTGGTAACTCTTGATCCGCGCCAAGGCATTGACCAGTTCCGGATTACCGACCATGAAACCGATCCGCCAGCCTGCCATGTTGTAGCTCTTGGACAGAGTGAAGAACTCTACGGCGATGTCTTTGGCGCCGGGCACCTGCATGATCGATGGCGCTTTCCAGCCGTCGTAAACGATGTCGGCATAGGCCAGGTCATGCACCACCAGCACGTCGTACTGTTTGGCCAGGGCCACGACACGCTCGAAAAAATCCAACTCCACGCACTGAGCAGTAGGGTTGGATGGGAAACCGAGAATCATCATCTTTGGCTTGGGGATAGAACCACGAATGGCCTTCTCCAGCTCGATGAAGAAATCCACGCCCGGCACCAATGGCACCGAACGCACTTGCGCGCCGGCAATCACCGCACCGTAGATATGAATGGGGTAACTGGGGTTAGGCACCAGCACCGTGTCGCCCTGATCGAGGGTGGCGAGCATCAGATGCGCCAACCCTTCTTTAGAGCCAATGGTGACGATGGCTTCGTCTTCTGGGTCGATATCGACGTCGTAACGCTTTTTATACCAACTGGATATCGCCCGACGCAGGCGAGGAATGCCGCGCGAAGTGGAATAACCGTGGGTGTCTTCTCGTTGGGCGACCGTGACCAATTTTTCGACAATATGCGGTGGCGTCGCCCCATCAGGGTTGCCCATGCTCAAGTCGATGATGTCTTCACCACGACGACGAGCGGCCATCTTCAGCTCGGCGGTGATGTTGAATACGTAGGGGGGGAGTCGATCTATACGCGCAAAGCGGCGCGGCACACCTTGGTCAGCCATGTAAGCCTCGAAAACGTAAGCGCCCGGAACCGTCCGAGCGACGCTAGCCACTGCTGTGGCCTGGCGCAGAAGGTAAACGCCGGACGGGGGATCTGTCCAGTGCCCGCTGAAGCGTTCGAGTTAGCGAGCATCAGCCTCCGATCACGGTGCGCACACCTACCAGTATTAAAAAGTGCACCGGATAAATGGCATACGCCCAACGCCGCATGGGCAAGACGCTGAACGGCGGCAGCGAACGCAACACCAGCAGCCCGATCAACGGCCCTGTCAGACACGCGACTATCCCTCCAATCGATATGGGATCGCCCCAACTCGCACCCGCGAACATCTCCGGCCAGGCATTGCTCGCCAGACACACCAGCCCCGGCAGCAGCGCGCCGTACCACGGCCCGCGCAGCACCAGCAGGAATGCCAGTGGCAGCACTGCACCCAAAAAATCGAACATCAGCCGCGCCTGGAAAATCACCGCCACCAACAACGCCACGCCCGCTAACGACAGCGCCCAAGGCGTGCGGTCGCGCCAGCCCTGAGCCAACAACAGCCCCAACGCCAATGTCGGCAGCACGTTCAACGTCTCGGCATGCGGCATGAACAGCCGATAGGGCAACTCCGCCAGCCCGGCAAACACCAGCAACCAACCCAAATAACGCCACTGGGCGCCCCGACTGACATGGCCCGCGCCGCTGCGTGCAAGATTGGCCGCAATCGCCAGGCAAAACCACGGAAACGCCATTCGCCCCGGCACATAAAGAAAATTCACCGACCAGCCGATGTAACGCAAGTGGTCGAGCACCATGCTCAGCATCGCCAGCCATTTCAGCAGGTCCAGCGCGGTGTCTCGTCCAGCGGTCATCGACTTCTTCTGCAACGGCTTCATAGCGCTCCATGGTCAGGTGAAACAGAACAACGCATGACCTGAGCCCGCAATTCTGGTTAAAGTGCGACCCTATTCGATCACAGGGAACCGGCCATGACAGACAAAAGCCAGCAGTTTGCCAGCGACAACTATTCCGGGATCTGCCCCGAGGCTTGGGCCGCCATGGAGCAGGCGAACCACGGCCATCAGCGCGCCTACGGTGAAGATGAATGGACCGCTCGCGCTTCCGATGATTTCCGCAAATTATTCGAAACCGACTGTGAAGTGTTTTTCGCCTTCAACGGCACGGCGGCCAACTCGCTGGCGCTGTCGTCGTTGTGCCAGAGTTACCACAGCGTCATCTGCTCGGAAACCGCCCACGTCGAAACCGATGAATGCGGTGCGCCGGAGTTTTTCTCCAACGGCTCCAAGCTGCTAACCGCCCGCAGCGTAAACGGCAAGCTGACACCCGACTCGATCCGCGAAGTCGCGCTCAAGCGTCAGGACATTCATTACCCAAAACCTCGCGTCGTGACCCTGACCCAGGCGACTGAAGTAGGCAGCGTCTACCTGCCAGAAGAACTCAAGGCCATCAGCGCCACCTGCAAAGAACTGGGCCTCAACCTGCACATGGACGGCGCGCGCTTTTCCAACGCCTGCGCGTTTCTGAACTGCACCCCGGCCGAACTGACCTGGAAAGCCGGCATCGACGTGCTGTGCTTCGGTGGTACCAAAAACGGCATGGCGGTCGGTGAGGCGATCCTGTTCTTTAACCAGAAGCTGGCAGAAGACTTCGACTACCGCTGTAAACAGGCCGGGCAACTGGCCTCGAAGATGCGCTTTCTCTCGGCGCCATGGGTCGGCCTGCTGGAAAACGATGCCTGGCTCAAACACGCGCGCCACGCCAACCACTGCGCGCAATTGCTCAGTGAACTGGTCAAAGACATCCCTGGCGTCGAACTGATGTTCCCGGTACAGGCCAACGGCGTGTTCCTGCAAATGTCGGAGCCGGCGATCAAAGCGCTGACCGACAAGGGCTGGCGCTTCTACACCTTCATCGGCGACGGCGGCGCGCGCTTCATGTGCTCATGGGACACCGAAGAAGACCGCGTGCGCGAGTTGGCGGCGGATATCCGGTTGGTGATGCAGGCGGGGTAAGGTCAATCTTCTGTAGGAGCGCGCTTGCCCGCGATCGGCTGTGCAGCAGTCGCAAAATCATTTTTGGGACCGCTTCGCGGTCCATCGCGGGCAAGCGCGCTCCTACAAATGAAAGCAATTACCCACGGGCGAGGGTCTTGGAGATCACTTCAACCGTGGCGCTGACCTGCTCTTGATAACGATTGAGTTCCACTTTGTGCTTCTGCTTGAGTTCGATCTGCTGCGAACACAAGTTCAATGCCGCCAATACCAGCAGTTTGTCGCCGATCAGGCTTGGGTATTTCCTTTTGGTGTCAGCCAGGGCTGCCTTGAGCATGACCGCCGCTTCCAGCAAGGTTTGCTCTTCACCGACAGGTGCCTTGATCGAATAGTCGTTGCCCAGAATCGAGACGACCTTTACCCCGTCCCTGTCGGTACTCATGCGCTGACAGGGTTGACGCTAGTGGCACGCTGAACCAGGGCCTGGATGCGCGCAGCGGTCGCACCCTGTTTTTCTTCGTGCTCCAGCAGGCTCAATTGCAGACTGTCATTGTCATCCTTGACTTGTGCCAGCTCGGCGCTCAATTGCGCATTGGTGTTTTGCAAGGTCTGATTCTGCTGCACCAGGTCACCGACCAGTTGCTCCAATTGACTCAGGGATGCTTCCAACATTTTGATTTCTCTAGCAAATTTCGAAGGGCGCACACGATAAAGAAAAGTCACTGCTCATGCCAGGTATATCAAGGCATTTCAGCCTTTGATTCAGGCAGATCAGCACTTTTCGACAGTTATCGATATAAACGCATAAGGAGTGCTACTGACTGCGTTTTCCGACTCAGGTTCCTGCTGCCCGTCAGACCGTCCCAGACTGCGACAAATACGCTCAGTTAATCCGACACGCTCAAGACTTTAGTCTTGCGTCCGATAAGTCATGCAAGCCCTCGCCTTTTTTGCCCTGCGCCGTATGGAATGCGCCACTTATGGAATCTCCTATGTCCCTTCGCAATATGAATATCGCCCCGCGCGCATTCCTCGGATTTGCCCTGATTGGCAGCTTGATGCTGGTCCTTGGCATCTTCGCCCTGACGCAGATGAGCAAGATCCGCACGGCCGGCCTGGAAATCGAACAGAGCGACTTGCCCAGCATCAAGAGCCTGGATGAGTTCACACAACTGACACTGCGTTTTCGCACGTTGTCTTACCGCTTGCTGATCAACCGCGAACCCGATGTTCAGCAAAAAACCCTCGAACTGTTCCAGTTGCGTAACGAACAGATTCGCGTGGCACAAAACGCCTACGAAAAGCTGATCAGTGGCACGGAGGAGCGCGCAGCGTATGACCAATACGTGCAGAAGCTGGGCGAGTACCACCAGCTGGAAGAGAAAATGAAGTCGCTGTCGCGCAATAACCAGGTCGATGAACTGCGCTCACTGCTCAACACGGAGCTGCTGAGCAACTCCGAACAAATGAATACCGTGCTGAGCAAGCTGGTCGATATCAATACCCGTCAGACTCGCGACCGCAATCAAGTCGCCAGCGACCAGTACGACATGGCGTTCAATCTGGTGATCGCGCTGTTGGTTGTCGCTACCATCCTGACCATGCTATTTGCCTGGCTATTGACCGCCAGCATCACCCAGCCTATCGACCAAGCGTTAACAGCTGCAGAAGAAATCGCCGAAGGCAACCTGACGCGCCCAATCAAGGTCGAAGGTCGCGACGAAGCGGGTCGCCTGCTGGCGGCAATGCTGAAAATGCAGGAAAAACTGCGCGACACCCTGCAACGGATTTCCGGCTCCGCTACTCAGCTCGCATCGGCGGCCGAAGAGCTGAATACCGTCACTGACGAAAGCGCACGTGGCCTGACACAGCAGAACAGGGAAATCGAGCAGGCCGCGACCGCCGTCAATCAGATGACCAGCGCCGTGGAAGAAGTCGCGCGCAACGCGGTCAGCACTTCCGAAGCCTCGAAAGACGCCACCACTTCAGCGAGCGATGGCCGGGAACTGGTGATGGAAACCGTCGGTGCCATCGAGCGCATGAGCGGTGATGTGCAAAGCACGGCCGAGCTGATCGGTAATCTGGCCAACGAATCGCGAGATATCGGCAAGGTGCTGGACGTGATTCGCGGTCTGGCGGATCAGACCAATCTGCTGGCCCTCAACGCCGCCATCGAAGCCGCGCGTGCCGGTGAAGCCGGACGTGGTTTCGCCGTGGTCGCTGACGAAGTTCGCGCCTTGGCGCACCGCACCCAGCAGTCCACCAGCGAAATCGAACGGATGATCGGCAGCATTCAAGGCGGCACCGAGCAGGCCGTCGACTCGATGCGCAACAGTACCGAACGAGCTGAGTCGACGTTGAACATCGCCAAAGGTGCAGGCATCGCGCTGGACACCATCAACCTGGCCATCGTGCAGATCAACGAGCGCAACCTGGTGATCGCCAGCGCCGCCGAAGAACAGGCGCAAGTGGCCCGTGAAGTGGACCGCAACCTGGTGAACATCCGCGACCTGTCGGTGCAATCGTCTACCGGCGCCAATCAGACCAGCGCTGCCAGCAACGAGCTGTCGCGTCTGGCTGTAGACCTGAACAGTATGGTTTCGCGGTTTAGGGTGTAAGAGGGAAAAGGCTGACACCGAGTCGGCCTATTCGCAGGCAAGCCTGCTCTCACAGACTGTGGGAGCAGGCTTGCCTGCGAAGCTTTTTAGATCGCGCTTAGTAATCGATCCGCACATCGCCCTTGGGCACGCTGCAGCAGGACAGGATGTAACCCTCGGCCACGTCTTCATCCGTGATACCGCCGTTGTGGTCCATCTCCACTTCCCCGCCCAGCTTCATTACCTTGCAAGTACCGCAGATACCCATGCCGCAGGCTTTGGGAATCATCAGGCCCAGTTTGGCGGCCGCCGAGTGCACGGTTTCGCCCGGGGCAACGCGGATGCTTTTGCCCGCCGAAATAAACTCCACCTGATGCAGGTCCGCCAGATCGATTTCCGGGGCGTCGGCCGCTTGCTCGGCTTGCTCCACCGCATCGGCGCGTGCTTCAGCCGGCGTCGCGCCGAAGGATTCTTCGTGGTACTGGGCCATGTTGAAGCCGTTGGCTTCGAGCAGGCGTTTGACGGCGTTCATGTACGGCGTTGGCCCGCAGCAGAACACCTCGCGGTCGAGGAAGTCCGGGACCATCAATTCCAGCATTTTCTGGTTCAGATAACCGCGGTAGCCGGCCCAAGGTTCGCCGAGGCCATGCTTTTCGCAAATCAGATGCAGACTGAAGTTGTCGATCCGCGACGCCATGTGCTCCAGCTCGCGGTGGTAAATGATGTCTTTAGGCGAACGGGCGCTGTGGACAAAAACCATATCGACATTGCCGTTGGTGTCGTAGAACCAGCGCGCCATGGACATCACTGGCGTGATCCCGACACCGCCGCTGAGGTAGAGAATTTTCGGGTTGGGGAAGTCGATGGCGTTGAATAACCCCACCGGACCGTGCACGGCCAGCTCCTGGCCTTCATGCAGCGTGTCGTGCAGCCAGTTGGAAACCTTGCCGCCGGGTACGCGCTTGATGGTGATGGAGAAGCTGTACGGTACCGAAGGCGAGCTGGAGATGGTGTACGAACGCATCACCGGCACGCCTTCGATTTCCAGCTCTAGCGTGACGAACTGACCCGGTTTGAAGAAGAACAGGATCGGCTGGTCGGCCATGAAACAGAAGGTGCGCACGTCCCAGGTTTCCTGGATCACCTTGACGACACGCACCAGGTGGCGGCCATTGGCCCAGGTCTGGGTATTTACCGGGCTGAGGAAACTGTTAGACATGCTCATCTCCACGGCCGACTGTCGGCCTTATGATGCGGATTCTGCGTAAGGCGCAGGTTGCCCACTTACCTATCAGCGACATTGACATACTTATCGCGACCAGCCCCCAACGACTGGGGTTAGCGCGTCGGAAACGGATTCGGCCATGTCGCCCATGGATAAGGTTCGGTCAGCGCCGGCCCCCACACTCGGCACTAAATATCCATGCCTGTTTTGTATTGAAAATCTGTACCGATAAGCCTGAACGGCAAAAGAACCGTCGCCTTGCGTGCAACTGACTACAAAAGAACCGTATTAGCCACATTCGCCGACCGTTCAGAAACGGTCATGAGGACTTGAAAGATGGACGTCACCGCAACCTTGAGCTTGGGCGATCCGCTGGAACCGGCACGTAAGGCCACCGCCGAAATGCTGCAGAACCGCGAACGCACGTTTTCGCTGCCGCAGCCTTTCTACAGCGACGAACGGCTTTTTGAAATCGATATGCAGGAAATCTTTCACAAAGAGTGGTTGATTGCGGGCATGACCTGCGAGATCCCGACCAAGGGCAACTACCTGACCCTGCAGATCGGCAAAAACCCGATCATCGTGATTCGCGGTGCCGAAGGTCAGGTGCACGCGTTCCACAACGTCTGTCGTCATCGCGGTTCGCGTCTGTGCACCAGCGACAAGGGCAAAGTCGCCAAGCTGGTCTGCCACTACCACCAGTGGACCTACGAGCTTGACGGGCGTCTGTTGTTCGCCGGCACCGAAATGGGCGCCGACTTCGACATGAAGCAGTACGGCCTCAAGCCAGTGAACGTGAAGACCGCGGGCGGTTACATCTTTATCAGCCTGGCGGAAAACCCGCCGGCCATCGATGATTTCCTGCAGACGCTGAATCACTACATGGAACCCTATGACATGGAGAACACCAAGGTGGCGATTACCACCACCTTGCTGGAGAAAGCCAACTGGAAGCTGGTGCTGGAAAACAACCGCGAGTGCTACCACTGCAACGCGTCGCACCCGGAACTGCTGAAAACCCTGCTGGAGTGGGACGACGTTACCGACCCACGTGCCGACCAGGCCTTCAAGGACCATGTCGCGGCATCTGCGGCTGCCTGGGAAGCCGAGAAGATTCCTTACGCCCACGCCAGCTTCGGCCTGCGTAACCGCATCGTGCGCATGCCGCTGCTCAAGGGCACTGTATCGATGACCATCGATGGCAAGGTCGGCAGCAAAAAACTCATGGGCCGGATCCAGAACCCGGACCTGGGCTCGATGCGCATCCTGCACCTGCCGCACTCGTGGAACCACTGCATGGGCGATCACATCATCGTCTTTACCGTATGGCCACTGGGCGCGCAGGAAACCATGGTCACCACCAAATGGCTGGTGCACAAAGATGCCGTCGAAGGTGTCGATTACGATGTCGACCGCATGCGCCAGGTCTGGGACGCCACCAACGATCAGGACCGTCGTCTGGCTGAAGAGAACCAGCGCGGCATCAACTCCGACGCCTACCAGCCAGGCCCGTACTCCAAGACGTATGAGTTCGGGGTGGTCAACTTCGTGGATTGGTACAGTTCCCGCCTGCTGGAAAACCTCGGCGCGGCGCCAGCGCCGTATCTGAAGGGTGTGGCGGTTAATCACGAGTAATGTGCTGACCTGATTCGCAGGCAAGCCTGCTCCCACAGACGTACGATCACTGTGGGAGCAGGCTTGCCTGCGAAGAGGGTTTATCAGACAGCACATCTTTGACCGATCAAAATTTGATCAGTCCTCGCCAACACCAACCCCGCAGCACCTCCCAGCCTTCCACAAACAACTTATCCACAGCTCCACCCACAGCAATTGTGGGCAAGTCGATTTCTCCCTGTGTAAAAACCCAATAAAAACCGTGACTTATCCAGAAAGGTCTTTCCTCGAAGCTATTGGTTGTTTTTTGATCGCATCGCGAAAAGCCACGGTTCATATGGCTTACAGGGGATAGCGAACATCTTATCCACAGAAGCGCCAACAGACTTTGTGGGCAAGTGTTGATAAGTGATCAGGGAAGAGGTTTTTATCCACAACCAGAATTGGTCGTTTTTCATACAATCGGCTGTAAGTGCCTGAATATATAGGCTGTAGCAGAGAGCAAACATCTTATCCACAGAAGCGCTAACAGTCTGTGTGCGTAAGTGTTGTAGATAGATTGTAGGAGCGCGCTTGCCCGCGATTGTCTCTGTCGGGCGACAAAAATGCGTCGGATGTATCGACGTCATCGCGGGCAAGCGCGCTCCTACACGGGGTCGGACTACCTAACCACACCCTCTTCAATCAACAACTTCAAAATCGCCTCAGCGCCTGCTTCTGCGCTGACGTCCTTGAGCACTTGCCCACCGCCGCCGCTGGCCTTGGCTGTGGCGGCTTTCATTCGATCCGCACCGCTTTTGCCTTTGATCACTTTCAAACGCTTGGGCCGTGGTTTGGCGGGCTGCAACGTCGAGCCGGCGAGCAGCTGATCCACCACCACTTCTACCTGCTCGGCCGCGAGCATGCCGCGTTGTGCCGGGCCATAGGCGCTTTGCCGGGACTTGGGTGCAGCGTTATCCACAGTGGCGAGAAAACGGCAGGCGCACCTTCAGGCGACGCCGCTGACCGCGTGGCAGCGCTTGCAGCACGTGAGCCACGCCGTTAGCCAGCGATTCGACCTGCGCCAGCCCGACCACCAACGGCCAGCCGAGCTTTTCGGCCAGCAGGAACGGCAGCATGTCCGAACCTTCCTGTGGGCTCACGCCTTCGCGCACTTCCATCGACCTTGGTGATCGTGTCCTTCATGCGGTCGGCGCCGCTTTGGGGGTGGTCCACTTTCGAACACTTTAGATACGGTTTGGTCGTCCGCATAACTGACTAAATACCAAACAACCGCTAATACCCCCTACATCTGTCGGATTGTCATCGCCGCTCAGATCACTGATGATTTGCAAACAGCTTCAATAGCATCCAGGCAATGGACGCCAACACAAAAACAAGGACTTCTATGTATCGCGTATCTGCATCAGTCTTTTTTGGGACAACGCTTCTCGCCATTTGGCAAATTCATAAACACTTCCCCGGAATCGAATGGCCGGGACTCGTCATCGCTGGAGCACTATTGTCCGTCATCGTTACGGCTCCCATCGTTCTCTTTTTTCGCAGCAACCGACTACTTTTAAAAGCCTACGGACGGAAGCCAAGTTTTAAATTATTTATGAGGATGATTAAAGGGAACGGGTCGCAGCGCAAGAGAAAGCGGGAGTGAGAACAAGTAGCATTGATTAAACCTTCAACCTCGGCATCGCTACCGCATGCCCCAATCAATGACTAGACTTTTAATGAACAGAGAATCTAAACATTCAAGAAGCTGGAAAACAGACATAAAAAAAACTATCGAATCAATATTTTTCTCAGCCCTCTGGCTAACAACAATAATATTTATGGCATGCCACAATACGTGGCCCATCAACCGATCAACGCTGAAATATGTCGACTACACGTTAGCGGTAATACTTATAGCTCATATAATCAACGTTATAGGCCATGGGATAGCAAAGGCAAATGCTTCAAATCTTGCATTTGTTCGCCCCACAATAAAGCAGGCCATTCTACCAACCACGATCTTAGCTTTTCTTATCATAGCGGGAGGGTGGCTGGCGCTCAGTGAAGAAACCGGAAAGACAATTATCGGTGTCGCAGCAGGATGTTTTTTGTCTGCCAGTTCTATATCCGTAATAGTGTTTAGCTTCATGCTAAGTAAAAAACCAATGAAGTAATATCACGAGAGAAATCAAGACGGTAGAACTGAATGGAATATCCGGAGGCTACGGGCCGGGCATGACAGCAGGGGCGGCAGGCTTTGGAAGTGTCGATAGGTGATCGGGGGGAGGCTTATATCCACAACCAGAGTTGGTCGTTTTTTATACAATCGGCTGTAAGTGCCTGAATATATAGGCTGTAGCGGAGAGCAAACATCTTATCCACAGAAGCGCTAACAGTCTGTGTGCGTAAGTGTTGTAGATGGATTGTAGGAGCGCGCTTGCCCGCGATTTTCTCTGTCGGGCGACAAAAATGCGTCGGATGTATCGACGTCATCGCGGGCAAGCGCGCTCCTACACGGGGTCGGACTACCTAACCACACCCTCTTCAATCAACAGCTTCAAAATCGCCTCTGCGCCTGCTTCAGCACTGACGTCCTTGAGCACTTGCCCACCGCCGCCGCTGGCCTTGGCCGTGGCGGCTTTCATCCGATCCGCACCGCTTTTGCCTTTGATCACTTTCAAACGCTTGGGCCGTGGCTTGGCGGGCTGCAACGTCGAGCCGGCGAGCAGCTGATCCACCACCACTTCTACCTGCTCGGCCGCGAGCATGCCGCGTTGTGCCGGGCCATAGGCGCTTTGCCGGGACTTGGGTGCAGCGTTATCCACAGTGGCGAGAAACGGCAGGCGCACCTTCAGGCGACGCCGCTGACCGCGTGGCAGCGCTTGCAGCACGTGAGCCACGCCGTTAGCCAGCGACTCGACCTGCGCCAGCCCGACCACCAACGGCCAGCCGAGCTTTTCGGCCAGCAGGAACGGCAGCATGCCCGAGCCTTCGCCGGTTTCGGCTTGGCTGCCCGTCAGCACCACTTGCACATTGGTTTCACGCAGGTAATCAATCAGCGCCGGCAAGGCGTCGGCACCTTCGGGCTGCTCCAGCACGTGCAGTTCGTCCAGCCCCATGCCCAGATAAGCCCGCAGCGCAGGCTCGTCGACATTACCGGCGTGCAGCACATGCAAGTTATCCCCAGCCAGTTGCAGACCGAGTTCGACGGCACGGGCGTCCTGTTCGGCACGGCGCGGCCGGCCAGAAGTCGGGTGCGCGCCAATAGAAACCAGGCTGATCACATGCAGAGCATTCTTATCCACAGGGCGATTCATAAGTTCAGGCCGCATCACGTTTCGCCTCGTTACGGTAAGTCTCGATGGCTGCAATCAGCGCCTTGAGGATGTCCGCGCTTTCGCCAATCACCGACAAATCGGCCCGTTTGATCATGTCGCAACCCGGATCGAGGTTGATCGCCACTACCTTGTCGCAGGCTCCGATGCCCTGCAGGTGCTGGATCGCCCCGGAAATACCGACTGCGACGTAGACCCGCGCCGTGACCCAGGTGCCGCTGGCACCGACCTGACGATCACGCGCCATGTAGCCATCGTCCACCGCCACACGGGATGCACCTTCGGTGGCGCCCAGTACGGCGGCGGTACGGTGGAACAAATCCCAGTCCTTCACGCCATTACCACCGGAGAAGATGAACTCGGCTTCGGCCATGGGGATAACTGCAGGGTCCACGGCCACCGCGCCGAGGTCTTCGATACGCGACAAGCTGCGGGCGACGGCTGTGGATAACTCCACTGGCAAGACTTCATGCCGTGTCTCGCTGACCGGCTCTGCACATTCGACGGCGGCCAGAATCAATCGGGCCAGCGGACGGGCCAGGTCTTCACGACCGGCACCGGCGCGACCGATGCACTGATCGTCAGTCATCTGCCAGACCCGTGTCGCCGGACGTTCGCCCAGGCTTGCGGCAAAGCGCCGACCCAATTCACCGCCACCGCTGCGGCTGTCGGGCAGCAACCAGTGACGCGGATTGAACTGGTTATCCACAGCCCGCAGACCTTGCACCCGTTGTTCCGGTGAGTAACCGCTGAACTCGCTGCCTTCCAGCAACAACAAACGGTCGACGCCCGCCGTAGCGAAAGCGTTTTCCTTGTGCTCACCGAACACCACGGCCAGCACCGCGCCGTCTTTGCCGGCAAGGCTGTGAGCCAGACCCAGCAGATCACGGTCGTGGCTGCTCAGGCGGCCGCCGACCATGTCTGGCGCAACACAGATATAGAACGCAGGCTGCGCGACCTGATGCAGCGGCAGTTGCACTTCGGCAGCAGCGGAACGTTTGACCGCCCCACCCTGTTGCGCGCCACTGCGGTCGATACGCTTGATACCGTTGGGGCCAATAAAACCGATGCCGTGAACGTTCTTGCGCAGAATACCGTTGGGCCCCATCCAGCTGGTTTGAGCCGGTTGCATGGCTGCATGCAGCGGGTGCAGGCGGTTACGGGCGATCCATTCGGCACGCGGGTCGCGGCGGATAATGTCGCTCATCAATGCACCTCCGCAGGTTTACGTTTGGCTGGGGACTGCTTGTCTGGTAAAGGAGCGCTGGCAACCACACCCTCCAGCAACGCATCGGCGACCAGCTCAGCAATGTCTTTAATCAGCGGCCGGGGCTCGACCACGCCCTCGAGCATCGCCGTGCACTGCGGGCAGCCGACGGCCACCAGCTCGGCGCCGGTTTCGCGGATGTCGTCCATACGCATGTCAGGAATACGCTGCTTGCCTGGAATGTCAGTGATCGGCGCGCCGCCACCACCACCGCAGCAACGAGAGCGGAAACCGGAGCGTTGCATTTCCTTGATCTCGATGCCCAGCGCACGCAATACCTCGCGCGGCGCCTCGTATTCGCCGTTGTAACGGCCGAGGTAGCACGGATCGTGATAGGTCACGCTGGTGCCTTTGTGCTGACCCAAATTCAGCGAGCCCGCTTCGATCAGTTCAGCCATGTAGGTGCTGTGGTGCTGCACCTGATAGTTGCCGTCAAAAGCACCGTATTCGTTTTTCAGCACATGGAAGCTGTGCGGGTCGCAGGTGACGATGCGCTTGAAGTTGTATTTGGCCAGGGTCTGGATGTTGCGTTTGGCGAGCATCTGGAAGGTTGCTTCATCGCCCAGACGGCGGGCCACGTCGCCACTGTCGCGCTCTTCCAGACCCAACACGGCGAAGTCGACGTTGGCCGCTTTCAGCACTTTGACGAAGGCGCGCAAGGTCCGCTGGTTACGCATGTCGAACGCACCGTCACCGACCCAGAACAACACGTCGGCGGTCTTCTTCTCGCTGAGCAGATTCAGGTTCAAGTCTGCCGCCCAGTTCATCCGTCCACCGGGTGCAAAACCGCCGGGGTTGTCGGTGGCGATCAGGTTGTCCAGAACTTCGGCACCTTTGTTCGGCGTCGCGCCCTTTTCCAGGGTCAGATAGCGGCGCATGTCGACGATGGCGTCAACGTGCTCGATCATCATCGGGCACTCTTCCACGCAGGCGCGGCAAGTGGTGCAGGACCATAGGGTTTCGGCGTCCACCAGACCATTGACGATGGGCTGATGAGCATTGCCGCCGTGTTCACCGATCGGCTTGCCCTTGCCGTCAAGGGATGGGTAGGGGCTGCCAGCGAACTTGGCATCGGTGCCACCGGCCAGGCCGACTACCATGTCTTGAATCAGCTTTTTAGGGTTCAACGGCTGGCCGGCAGCGAACGCCGGGCAGGCTGCTTCGCATTTGCCGCACTGTACGCAGGCGTCGAAGCCCAGCAGCTGGTTCCAGGTGAAGTCCTTGGGTTTTTCCACGCCCAACGGTGCGCTGGTGTCGCTCAGGTCCAGAGGTTTCAAACCCGTGGAGCGGCCGCCGCCAAAGCGTTCGGCGCGACGGTGCCAGGCCAAGTGCAAGGCGCCAGCGAAGGCGTGCTTCATCGGTCCGCCCCAGGTCATGCCGAAAAACATTTCCGACACGCCCCAGGCTACGCCCAGGCCCAGCAGTACGACGAGAACCCAACCGCCAAAGTCTTCCGGCAGGATGCCCGCCACCGGCAGGGTGACCAGAAAGAAGCTGACCGAAAACGCCATCAGGCTTTTCGGCAGGCGCATCCACGGGCCTTTCGACAGCCGCGCGGGCGGATTGCTCCGACGCAAGGCCACGAAGATCGCGCCGACGAACATGATCGCCGAGGCCAGCAGCAAGGCGTAGCCGAGGATGCGGTTGTGCAGGCCGAAGCCGTGTACCAGGATCGCCAGCACCGCCGCCGCCACAAAGCCGCCAGCAGTCGCGACGTGGGTGTTGGCGATGTATTTGTCCCGCGCCACCACGTGGTGCAGATCGACCATATAGCGTTTGGGTATAGCCAGCAGGCCACCGAGCAGGTCGACCTTGGCCGCACGGCCCTGGCGCCACAGCATCATCCGCCGTACCGCGCCCAACACGGCCAAAGCCAGGGCGACGAACAGCAGAATAGGGAGAAGGGTGTTCAACATATGGAGCTCCCACCGGAACATCGGAGAAACACGATCAATGTAGGAGCGGGCTTGCCCGCGATAAGGCCGGGAGGCCTTCAGAGATAACGGGGCGAAACGGACCTTTTGTGGCCGCTTCGCGCCCAATCGCGGGCAAGCCCGCTCCTACAGGGGTACGGCGTTGGTTTTAGAAATCCTTACACAACCGCAATGCGTCGTAGATCGCCGCATGGGTGTTGCGCTGGGCCACGCAGTCGCCGATGCGGAACAGCAAGTAGCCGTCGCCCGGCTGGCTCAGACAAGGTTGCGGCTTGATGGCGAACAACGCGTCGATGTCGATCTGGCCCTTGTTGCGCGAGCCCTCTTTCAACGCGTAGTAGATTTCTTCATCCGGACGCACGCCGTTCTCAATCACCACTTGATCGATCACCCGCTCCTCTTTGGCGCCGGTGTATTCGTTCTCCAGCACGGCGACCAGCTTGTCGCCCTCGCGATAGACCTTCTCCAGCATCAGGTCGCCGGTCATGATCACTTCTTTGGGGTACATGCTGCGGTAGTACGTCGGGAACGACGTGCCGCCGATGGCCACGCCCGGTTTGATGTCGTCGGTGACGATCTCGACCTGGCTGCCCTTGTCCGCGAGGAAGTCGGCAACCGACATCCCGGTGAACTCACAGATGGTGTCGTAGACCAGCACGTTCTTGCCCGGCGCAACCTTGCCGTCGAGCACATCCCAGCTGCTGACCACCAGGCCTTCAGCAGCGCCCCAGTGTTCGTTCTGCTCCAGGAACGGATGACCGCCCACCGCCAACACCACCACATCCGGGCGCAGGTCGAGAATGGCCGCTGCATCCGCCGCCGTACTCAGACGCACGTCGACTTTCAAACGCGCCAGTTCCAGCTGGAACCAACGGGTGATCCCGGCAATCTGATCGCGCTGCGGCGCTTTCGACGCCGTAGTGATCTGCCCGCCGAGCGTGTCTTTCTTCTCAAACAGGGTCACGTCATGTCCACGTTCAGCGGACACTCGAGCGGCTTCCAGACCCGCAGGACCGGCACCGACTACCACCACTTTGCGTTTCACGCCGGTGGATTTTTCGATGATGTGCGGCACACCCATGTATTCACGGGAGGTCGCGGCGTTCTGGATGCACAGCACATCCAGACCTTGGTACTGACGGTCGATGCAATAGTTGGCACCGACGCATTGTCTGATCTGGTCGATCTGGCCCATCTTGATCTTGGCGATCAGGTGCGGGTCAGCGATGTGCGCACGGGTCATGCCGACCATGTCGACGTAGCCACCTTCCAGAATCCGCGTGGCCTGGTTCGGGTCCTTGATGTTCTGCGCGTGCAGCACCGGGACTTTGACCACTTCTTTGATGCCGGCCGCCAGATGCAGGAACGGCTCCGGTGGATAACTCATGTTGGGGATAACGTTGGCCAGGGTGTTGTGGGTGTCACATCCCGAACCCACGACGCCGAGGAAATCGATCATGCCGGTGGCATCGTAATACTTGGCGATTTCCTTCATGTCCTCGTGGCTCAAGCCATCGGGGTGGAATTCGTCACCACAGATACGCAGACCGACGCAGAAATCCGGGCCGACTTCCTTGCGCACAGCCTTGATCACTTCCAGGCCGAAACGCATGCGATTTTCGAAACTGCCGCCCCATTCATCGGTACGCTTGTTGACCCGCGGGCTCCAGAACTGGTCGATCATGTGTTGGTGCACGGCGGACAGCTCAACGCCATCCAGGCCACCGGCCTTGGCCCGCGCAGCCGCGCTGGCGTAGTTGCCGATCACCCGCCAGATTTCTTCCGGCTCGATGGTTTTGCAGGTCGCGCGGTGCACCGGTTCACGAATGCCCGATGGCGACAGCAGGGTCGGCCAGTGGTCGCCGTCCCAACGGGAACGACGACCCATGTGGGTAATCTGGATCATGATCTTGGCGCCATGCTTGTGCATGGCGTCGGCCAGATTCTGGAAGTGCGGGATGATCTTGTCGGTCGCCAGGTTGACCGATTTCCACCAGCCTTGCGGACTGTCGATGGCCACGCTGGAGGACCCGCCACAAATGGCCAGGCCGATGCCACCCTTGGCTTTCTCCTCGTAGTACTTCACATACCGCTCAGTGGTCATGCCGCCATCGGTGGCATAGACCTCGGCGTGTGCGGTACTGAGGACGCGGTTGCGGATGGTCAGTTTGCCGATCTGGATCGGCTGGAACATTGCTTCGAAAGCCATGACGGAAACCTCGACTTACAACGGCTTGACGATGAACAGGCCGTCGTCGTGGCCTTCTTCAGAACCGCCGTAGACCTGCTCGGCCACGGTGCGGATCGAACTGCCCTTGGCTTCAAGAATCTGATCCATGGCACCTGCGAACCAGCCGGTGAACATGTAATCGACCTTGCGCCCGACCTTGCCGTACACGTAAACGAACGCCGAGTGTTCCAGGCGTACGCTGGCGGTGCCTGTTTCCAGGTCGATGGCTTCGATCTTGAACAGGCCCCAGCCACGTTGCGACAGACGCTTCATGTAATGTTCGAACACCGCGACGCCTTCCAGGCCGTGGCATTCAGCTTCTTTCTCGCACCAGTGCCAGGCGGACTTGTAGCCGGCCTTGTAGAGAATCTCGGCGTAGGCATCAGCGCCCAGCACTTCTTCGATGCCCATGTGGTTGTTGACGAAAAAGTGACGTGGCACGTAGAGCATTGGCAAAGCATCAGAGGTCCAGACACCGGTTTCGCTGTCGACTTCGATAGGCAGTTGCGGGGCGATTTTAGCCATGGGGTAAAACTCCAGAAATTCGGGTTACACCCTCTGCGCGAATGGCAGAGGGGTGATGTATTCAGGTGACCGGCTGGGCGGTTATTCGCCCCAAACGTCCTTCAAGACGTTGACCCAGTTCTCGCCCATGATCTTGCGCACCACACGCTCGGGGTGACCGCGCTTGAGCAGGGTTTCAGTGAGATTGGGGAACTCGCCGACGGTACGGATACCCAGCGGGTTGACGATCTTGCCGAAGCTGGTCAGACGACGGGCGTAGCCCTTGTCGTGGGTCAGCCATTCGAAGAAGTCCTGGCCATGGCCCTGGGTGAAGTCAGTGCCGATACCGATAGCGTCTTCACCGACGATGTTCATCACGTACTCGATGGCTTCGGCGTAATCGTCGATGGTCGAATCGATGCCCTTGGCCAGGAACGGGGCGAACATGGTCACGCCGACGAAACCACCGTGATCGGCGATGAACTTCAGTTCTTCGTCAGACTTGTTGCGTGGGTGTTCTTTGAGGCCGGACGGCAGGCAGTGTGAGTAGCAGACCGGTTTTTTCGATTCGAGGATCACTTCTTCAGAGGTCTTCGAGCCGACGTGGGACAGGTCGCACATGATGCCGACGCGGTTCATCTCAGCCACGACTTCGCGACCGAAGCCCGACAGGCCGCCATCACGCTCGTAGCAACCGGTGCCGACGAGGTTCTGGGTGTTGTAGCACATCTGTACCACGCCAACGCCGAGCTGCTTGAAGATCTCGACGTAGCCGAGCTGGTCTTCGAAAGCGTGGGCATTCTGGAAGCCGAAGATGATGCCGGTCTTGCCCTGTTCTTTAGCGCGACGGATGTCAGCGGTGGTCTTGACCGGGATAACCAGGTCGCTGTTGTCGCGGATCAGCTTCTGACTGGCGGCGATATTGTTGACGGTGGCCTGGAAGCCCTCCCACACCGACACGGTGCAGTTGGCTGCCGTCAGACCGCCTTTGCGCATGTCTTCGAACAGCTCACGGTTCCACTTGGCAATGATCAGCCCGTCAATAACGATGCTGTCGGCGTGCAATTCGGCTGGGCTCATCAGGCTGTCCCCTATTAGTGATTCATGCGCCGAATCGTCTGCCGGCGCTTTGGGGCCAGCATATGCCTGAGGGTTAAGCGAGCCGGGTGCAAAAACGACAGGGGGTTTGCCGAAAGCGTCAAGAAGCGACAAAGGGTAAGCGCCGCCCGCCCGGATAGACCGCTTGGCCTCTGTTCTTTACCCGACACCTGAGCGAAAATCCCGGACCATTGTTCCTAACAACGGACGAGGATGTCGCAAATGAGGTCAATGTTATTGGTTTTGGCAGTGCTGGCCGCCGGCGCTCAAGCCGAAGAAAGCACCCCCTGCGACAACGTGGAAACCACCCAGCAAAGCTTCGAGTGTTCGGCCTACAACAGGACCACCTCCGAGCACGAGCTGGAAAACGCTTATAAAGACCTGGTCGAGCGCATCAGCTCGCAGTACGCCAACCACCCGGTGCAACTGAGCGACTACCTCGCCAAAATCAAAAATGCCCAACAAATCTGGACCAAACTGCGCGAAGCCGACTGCGCGGTGCAAACCTTCCTGACCGAAAAAGGCAGCCAGACCCTCGAAATCGGGCAAAACGACTGCTTCGCACAGATGAGCGATGAACGGTCAGAGTATTTGCAGTCGATCGGGATTGAGTGATTCGCGCGCCTATCAAACACCTTTTAAATCATTGGTTTTAAAGGATTATTTTCGGACATTCCGGATCAACTGTGGGAGCAGGCTTGCCTGCGAAGAGGCCGGTAGCCCTCACGCATTCGACCGATGCCGATCCTCACGCGGGCACTTCACGAAGCGCCCTTTATAGCTGCGGGTAAAGTACGAAGGCGACTCGAAACCGCAGGCGATGCTGATCTCCAGCACGCTCATGTCGGTCTGACGTAATAGCTGGCGAGCCTTCTCCAGGCGCAGGCCCAGATAGAAGTTGCTCGGCGTGTCTTTCAAATGCAGCCGAAACAGCCGCTCCAGCTGACGACGAGTCACTTGAATGCCGTCGGCCAGGTCCAGGGTGCTGAGTGGCGGTTCTGTGTGTTGTTCCATTTCGCCAATCACCTGCACCAGTTTTTTGTTGTTGATGCCATAACGCGTTGCGATCTGCATGCGTTGGTGGTCTTTGCGTGGGCGGATCCGGCCGAGCACGAACTGTTCCGAGACCTGAATCGCCAGCTCCGCCCCATGAGCCTGGCCGATCAGGTCGAGCATCATGTCGATGGACGCCGTGCCACCGGCCGAAGTGATGCGACGGCGGTCGATTTCGAACAGTTCCTGGGTCACTGCCAGCTGTGGATAAGATTCCTTGAACGCGTCCAGCGCTTCCCAATGCAGAGTCAGGCGATGGCCGTCGAGCAGGCCAGCCTGAGCCAGTACGAAACTGCCGGTGTCGATGCCGCCGAGGATCACGCCCTCATGGTCGAGGCGGCGTAGCCAGTGTTCCAGTGCGGGGGTGCAAAACTTCAGCGGTTCAAAACCGGCCACCACCCAGAGCGTCGCGCCCTTCTTCAGTGGCTCCAGCGCAGCATCGGCGTTGACCGACATGCCGTTACTGGCAATCACAGCCCCACCATCGACACTCAGTACGTGCCAGCGATACAGCTCGCCACCGAAGCGATTGGCCACGCGCAGCGGCTCGACGGCCGAGACAAAGCCCATCACCGAGAAACCGGGCATGAGCAGAAAGTAGTAATCCTGAGACATCGGGCGTACTCAAAGGGTCGGAATCGGTGCCAGCATCAATAACCACATACGCCTGTTGAATCTGGACAGCAAGAGGGCAGGTCGCTGCTGTGCAAGAGCTGGTCGCCGCTGTGCGTTTTCCCGGGGCTGCAGCTGCGTAACTTGGCCTCACGGCGCGCAAAGACGCCGGAACCCACAATAACCACTGCCGAGGGAATCCATCATGAAAAGACTGATCAGCTGCTGTCTGCTGGCACTCACCGGTACCACCTTCATCGCCAGCAACGCCGTCGCGGCTGAAGCGGCCAGCTGCCAGAACGTGCGCTTGGGCGTGGTCAACTGGACCGACGTCATGGCCACCAGCGCCATGACCCAGGTCTTGCTCGATGGCCTGGGCTACAAGACCAAACAGACCAGTGCCTCACAACAAATCATCTTCGCCGGTATCCGCGACCAGCGTCTGGACATGTTCCTCGGTTACTGGGACCCGCTGATGACCCAAACCATCACCCCGTTCGTGAAAGCCAATCAGGTCCGCGTGCTGTCTGAGCCCAGCCTCAAAGACGCCCGCGCCACCCTCGCCGTCCCCACTTACCTCGCCGACAAGGGCCTGAAAACCTTCGCCGACATCGCCAAGTTCAAGACAGAACTGGGCGGCAAAATCTACGGCATCGAGCCTGGATCAGGGGCCAACACCCAGATTAAGGCAATGATTGCCAAGAACGAGTTCGGCCTAGGCGACTTCCAATTGGTGGAATCCGGTGAAGCCGGGATGCTGTCGGCAGTGACCCGGGCGGTCAATCGCAACGAAGCCATCGTGTTCTTCGGCTGGGCGCCACACCCGATGAACGTCAATCAGAAGATGACCTACCTCACTGGCAGCAATGATGCCTTGGGCCCGAATGAAGGCGAGGCCAAAGTCTGGACCGTCACCGCGCCGGATTACGCCCAACGTTGCCCGAACGTCGACAAGCTACTGACCAACCTGAAGTTCACCGCAGAAGACGAGAGCCGGATGATGCAGCCGCTGCTCGACCACAAAGACGCGCTGGTATCGGCCAAACAATGGCTCAAAGACCATCCGCAAGATCTGAAACGCTGGCTCGCCGGGGTCACAACCTTTGACGGCAAAGACGCCGCGGCAAATCTGCAACTGACCAGCAATCAATAACCGACTCGAACCGCCGATCCGCAGCCTGAAAGACTGCGGACGGGACCACGACACTTTAAAAACCGCCTGTAAGGAATCCTGAAATGAACCATGACGTCATCATCACCTGCGCACTGACCGGTGCTGGCGACACGACCGGGAAAAGCCATCTGGTCCCGATCACTCCCAAACAAATCGCCGCCGCCGCCGTTGAAGCCGCCAATGCGGGCGCGACCGTGGTCCATTGCCACGTACGCGACCCCGAAACCGGCAAGTTCAGCCGCGACGTTGCCCTGTACCGCGAAGTGATGGAGCGCATTCGCGAAGCCGACGTCGACATCATCGTCAACCTCACCGCAGGCATGGGCGGCGACCTGGAGATTGGCGCTGGCGAGAACCCGATGGAGTTTGGCCCGAACACCGATCTGATCGGCCCGCTGGCCCGTCTGGCGCACGTTGAAGCGCTGCTGCCGGAAATCTGCACCCTCGATTGCGGCACCCTCAATTTCGGCGACGGTGACACCATCTACGTCTCCACCCCGGCCCAGCTGCGCGCTGGCGCCAAACGCATTCAAGAGCTGGGCGTGAAAGCCGAGCTGGAAATTTTCGACACCGGTCACCTGTGGTTCGCCAAACAGATGATCAAGGAAGGCTTGCTCGACAACCCATTGTTCCAGCTGTGCCTGGGCATTCCATGGGGCGCGCCGGCTGACACCACCACCATGAAAGCCATGGTCGACAACCTGCCGGAAAACGCGGTGTGGGCGGGCTTCGGCATCGGCCGCATGCAAATGCCGATGGCGGCTCAAGCGGTATTGCTGGGCGGCAACGTGCGCGTCGGCCTGGAAGACAATATCTGGCTTGATCGCGGCGTGCTGGCCAGCAACGGCGCACTGGTCGAACGTGCCTCGGAAATCCTCAGCCGCATGGGCGCTCGTGTTCTGACCCCTGCCGAAGGCCGGATCAAAATGGGCCTGACCAAGCGCGGCTGATCAATAACGACAACGACTCAGACCCACTGTGGGAGCGAATTCATTCGCGAAGACGTCGGCACATCCAACATCGTCAGTGCCTGACACACCGCCTTCGCGAATGAATTCGCTCCCACAAAATCGCCTACAGAATTCTATTCAGGAACTCGCGATGACTTTTATCACTGACATCAAAACCTTCGCCGCCCTCGGTAGCGGCGTTATCGGCAGCGGTTGGGTTTCCCGTGCACTGGCCCACGGCCTGGACGTGGTGGCCTGGGACCCGGCGCCTGGCGCTGAAGCCGCCCTGCGCAAGCGCGTCGCCAATGCCTGGCCGGCGCTGGAAAAACAGGGTCTGACCCCAGGTGCCTCGCAAGATCGCCTGCGCTTCGTCGCCACTATCGAAGAATGCGTGCGTGACGCCGACTTCATTCAGGAAAGCGCCCCCGAGCGTCTGGACCTGAAACTCGATCTGCACAGCAAGATCAGCGCCGCGGCCAAGCCGAACGCCTTGATCGGCTCCAGCACCTCCGGCCTGTTGCCGAGTGAATTCTACGAAAGCGCCACCCACCCGGAACGCTGCGTGGTGGGCCATCCGTTCAACCCGGTTTACCTGCTGCCGCTGGTCGAAGTGGTTGGCGGCAAAAACACCGCGCCCGAGGCCGTGCAAGCGGCGATCAAGGTCTATGAATCCCTGGGCATGCGTCCGCTGCATGTGCGCAAGGAAGTACCGGGCTTTATCGCTGACCGTTTGCTCGAAGCGCTGTGGCGCGAGGCCTTGCATCTGGTCAACGACGGCGTGGCCACCACCGGCGAAATCGACGATGCGATCCGCTTTGGCGCCGGTCTGCGCTGGTCGTTCATGGGCACCTTCCTGACCTACACCCTGGCAGGCGGCGATGCCGGCATGCGCCACTTCATGGCGCAATTCGGCCCGGCACTGCAACTGCCGTGGACCTACTTGCCGGCACCGGAACTGACCGACAAGCTGATCGACGATGTGGTCGACGGCACCACCGAGCAGCTCGGCAGCCACAGCATCTCGGCCCTGGAACGCTATCGTGATGACTGCCTGCTGGCCGTGCTTGAGGCGGTGAAAACCACCAAAGCCAAGCATGGGATGGCGTTTAGCGACTAGCCGATAAACCTGTAGGAGCGCGCTTGCCCGCGATAGCGACTTGCCTGACACACCGCGCCGACTGCATCGCGGGCAAGCGCGCTCCTACAGGGGGATCATTCCAAATAAAAATTGATGAGACTGCCATGCCAACACTAACCACCTACAAAACCCCAGTCCTCGCCGACTGGGTCGACTACAACGGGCATCTGCGCGATGCGTTTTATCTGCTGATCTTCAGCTACGCCACTGACGCTTTCATGGACCACTTGGGTCTGGACAGCGACAACCGTGAAGCCAGCGGCCATTCGCTGTTCACCCTTGAATGCCATCTCAATTATTTGCACGAAGTGAAGCTGGGCGAAGAGGTCGAAGTTCGCACCCAAGTGGTCGGCCACGACCGCAAACGCGTGCACCTCTACCACAGCCTGCACAAACCCGGCAGCGACGAAGCTTTGGCCGCCAATGAGCAAATGCTGCTGCATGTCGACCTGGCTGGCCCGCGTTCGGCGCCCTTCAGCGAACCTGTGTTGAACACCTTGCTGGGCCTGGTCGAAACACAGAAGGACTTACCGCCGCCCGCCTACGTCGGTCGCGTGATTGGACTGCCTAAACAATAAAAAGGAGATCGCCATTAACACTTCAGCCTTCGCCGACTTTCGCAGTTACCCGTTGATCAGCGCTTTGACCGCCGTGCAACCATTGGCGGACAAGCTGCAAGTGCAATGGGCCGATGGGCGACTCAGCCCCTTTCATCATCAATGGCTGCGGGACAACTGCCCGTGCCCCGAATGCGTGTACAGCGTGACCCGCGAGCAAGTACTGGAAATCGTCGATGTCGCCGAAGTCCTGGTGCCGAACTTCAGTCTTATCGATGCCCAGGGTTGTCTGTGTGTGGAATGGCAGGATGGCCATCAAAGCCGCTTCGATCCCGGCTGGCTACGTGCCCACGCCTATGACGAGGCGTCGCGGGCCGAGCGACTGGGGGCCAAGCCAAAAAGCCAGCTGTGGACTGCGGATCTGCAACTGCCGGTTTTCGAATATCAAGCGGTGATGGAAGACCCGCAGACGCTGCTCAAGTGGTTGCTGGCCCTACGCGATATCGGCCTGACTCAGGTGCGCGGCGTGCCGACCGAGCCGGGTTCATTGGTGCAGATCGCCAAGCGGATTTCGTTTATCCGCGAGAGTAATTTCGGCGTGTTGTTCAACGTGCAATCAAAAGCCGATGCCGACAGCAACGCCTACACCGCTTTCAACCTGCCGCTGCACAGCGACCTGCCGACCCGCGAGCTGCAACCGGGGCTGCAGTTTCTGCATTGTCTGGTCAATGAAACGGTGGGCGGCGAAAGCATTTTCGTCGATGGCTTTGCGATTGCCGATGCGCTACGCCGTGAAGATCCAGAGGCGTTCCGCAGCTTGTGCGAGATCCCGGTGGAATTCCGCAACAAGGATCGCCACAGCGACTACCGCTGCCTGGCGCCAATCATCGCGCTCGACGCGCTGGGTCGAGTCAGTGAAATTCGCATGGCCAACTTCCTGCGCGGTCCGTTCGATGCACCGGCAGCCCAGATGCCCGCACTGTATCGGGCCTATCGACGCTTTATCGCCATGACCCGCGAAGCGCGTTTTCGGGTGATTGCGCGGTTGAGCCCAGGTGAAATGTGGTGCTTCGACAACCGCCGCACCCTCCACGCCCGCAATGCGTTTGACCCGGCAACCGGCGCAAGGCACTTCCAGGGTTGCTACATCGACCGGGATGAACTGCTGTCGCGGATATTGGTGTTGCAGCGGTAAGCCGACAGACAGCCACAAAAAAGCCCGCATCTGCGGGCTTTTTCAATCAACTCGGACTCAGTTGATTTTGGCGTTCAGCTCGCCTTTTGCATAACGCTGGAACATTTTCTCAAGCGAGATCGGCTTGATTTTCGAAGCGTTGCCGGCAGTGCCGAAGGCTTCGTAACGCGCGATACAGATGTCACGCATAGCCGTGATGGTTTCGCCGAAGAATTTGCGCGGGTCGAATTCACTCGGGTTGGTAGCCATCAGGCGACGCATTGCGCCGGTGGACGCCAGACGCAGGTCGGTGTCGATGTTGACCTTACGCACGCCGTACTTGATGCCTTCGACGATTTCTTCAACCGGTACGCCGTAGGTCTCTTTGATGTCGCCGCCGTATTGGTTGATGATTTTCAACCATTCTTGCGGAACCGAAGACGAACCGTGCATCACCAGGTGGGTGTTAGGGATGCGCTTGTGGATTTCCTTGATGCGTTCGATAGCCAAGGTGTCGCCGGTAGGCGGCTTGGTGAACTTGTACGCGCCGTGGCTGGTACCGATAGCGATGGCCAGGGCATCGACCTGAGTCTTCTTGACGAAGTCAGCGGCTTCTTCCGGATCGGTCAACAGCTGGCTGTGATCGAGCACGCCTTCTGCACCCACGCCGTCTTCTTCGCCAGCCATACCGGTTTCCAGAGAACCCAGGCAGCCCAGCTCGCCTTCGACCGACACGCCGCAGGCGTGAGCCATGGCCACGGTTTGCTGAGTCACGCGTACGTTGTACTCGTAGTCAGTCGGGGTCTTGCCGTCTTCGGCAAGGGAGCCATCCATCATGACCGAGCTGAAGCCCAGCTGGATCGAGCGCTGGCAGATGTCAGGGCTGGTGCCGTGGTCCTGGTGCATGACCACCGGGATGTGCGGGAATTCTTCGATGGCGGCGAGGATCAAGTGACGCAGGAACGGCGCGCCAGCGTATTTGCGCGCACCGGCCGAAGCCTGAACGATCACCGGGGAATCGGTCTTGTCGGCCGCTTCCATAATGGCGCGCATCTGTTCCAGGTTGTTGACGTTGAAAGCGGGGACGCCGTAGCCGAACTCGGCTGCGTGGTCCAACATCTGGCGCATGCTGATAAGTGCCATTTTAGGTCTCTCTCCCGGT
This sequence comes from Pseudomonas sp. ASL3, assembly GCF_056680425.1. Taxonomy (NCBI): domain Bacteria; kingdom Pseudomonadati; phylum Pseudomonadota; class Gammaproteobacteria; order Pseudomonadales; family Pseudomonadaceae; genus Pseudomonas; species Pseudomonas sp. ASL3. The sequence continues at coordinate 5,246,408 of NZ_CM155281.1, forward strand.
AGGGTCGTTAATCGTGCAAGCCTGCCTTAACGGCGGCTGCTATTCAAATTTTGCGCATCGTACACATGCCGAGCGCTCTCTCTACGCAGTCGCGCTTATTCAGTAGCAGCCTCAGCTCCAGACTATGGAGCCTTGCAACCGCGACCGATCAAATCATTGGTGGCAACCCAGTAAACCAGGCCTTCCTCACCTTTTATGTGAAACGCCAACACGCCATCACTGTACAGCTCACCAGAAGCGCCGGGCTCAGGCTTCAAACGATAGACCTGATCACTGCCGATCAGGCGAACATCGACTTCATTCTTGGTGCTATCGGTAAAATGCCACAGCAATCCCGCCTTACTGTCGCAAACCCAATTGGTCCAAGTGTCCGGTTCCGGTGCTTTCATGCTGGCGCAACCGCCAAGTACTGCAAGTGTCGCAAGGGCGATTAAGCCTTTCATTACTTCTCCTGGTCGCCCCATGAAGCCTGGCAGGTGCCAATCACTTCGGTCGCTCAGGGGCAGTCTTGTTCCTGATTGCGCTCATCGGTCAGTTCACCCGTGGCGTATGCCTCGACATCCACCACGGTTGCTCAACCACATCCCAAGCGTTATGGACAGCCCACTTCCGCCACCTTGGGGATAAGCTCGTACTTGTCCAGGGCTTCCTGACCGCCGCGCTTGTAAATGATCGGCACGGTTTCCGCCTGCCAGTGAGCCTGGTAGCAGCTTACCTGGAGCACCCGAGGCGCGGTTTGCGTCTCTTCGGCTTCCGGCTCACTGGCACACCCGACCATCAGACCGGCAATGATGAACAGCGGTAACGGCTTGATCATGTAATTCCCCTTTACCAACGCCGGATGCTCAGGCCTTGGCACGTTGCTCCAAAACTTCAACGGCAGGCAGAACCTTGCCTTCTACAAACTCAAGGAACGCACCGCCACCCGTAGAAATGTAGGAGATTTGATCCGCTACGCCATATTTATCGATAGCTGCCAGTGTATCGCCGCCACCCGCGATGGAAAATGCCGGGCTCTCGGCGATGGCCTTGGCCAGTGTCTTGGTGCCTTCGCCGAACTGATCGAACTCGAATACACCCACCGGACCGTTCCACAGAATAGTCTTGGAAGATTTCAGTAATTCGGCAAAGTGCGCCGCCGTTTGCGGACCGATGTCCAGAATCATGTCGTCGTCAGCCACGTCGGCGATCAGCTTGACCGTCGCCACAGCGCTTTCGGCGAATTCCTTGGCCACGACCACGTCCACCGGCAGCGGCACGCTGACTTTGGCGGCGATGGCGCGCGCGGTGTCCAGCAGGTCGGGTTCGTACAGCGATTTGCCGACATTGTGACCGGCTGCCGCGAGGAAGGTGTTGGCGATGCCGCCACCGACGATCAACTGGTTGCAGATCGCGCTCAGGCTATTGAGTACGTCCAGCTTGGTGGACACCTTGGAGCCGGCGACGATGGCCGCCATCGGCTGGGCAGGTGCGCCAAGGGCTTTGCCCAAGGCATCCAGCTCGGCAGCCAGCAACGGGCCAGCGGCCGCGATTTTGGCGAACTTGGCGACGCCGTGGGTCGAACCCTCGGCGCGGTGAGCGGTGCCGAAGGCGTCCATCACGAACACGTCGCACAGAGCTGCGTATTTTTGCGCCAGCTCGTCGGCGTTTTTCTTCTCGCCCTTGTTGAAGCGCACGTTCTCGAACAGCACGATGTCGCCAGCCTTGACCTCGATACCGTCCAGATAGTCGGCCACCAGCGGCACGTCACGACCCAGCGCTTTGCTCAGGTAGTCGGCAACCGGTTTAAGGCTGTTTTCGGCGGAAAACTCGCCCTCGGTCGGACGGCCCAGGTGCGAGCAGACCATGACGGCAGCACCCTTTTCCAGCGCCAGCTTGATGGTCGGCAGCGAAGCAAGAATCCGCGCATCGCTGGTTACCAAACCGTCCTTGACCGGGACGTTGAGGTCTTCGCGGATCAATACACGCTTACCTTGCAGATCGAGGTCGGTCATCTTCAACACGGTCATGATGCAGTCCCTGTTTGTTACTGTTGTTTGTGGATGACGTTCAGATAATGATCCGCAACGTCGAGCATTCGATTGGCAAAACCCCATTCGTTGTCGAACCAGGCCAGCAGGTTCACCAGCCGAGGGCCGGAAACGCGAGTCTGACTGGCATCGACAATGGCCGAATGGGGATCATGGTTGAAATCACAGCTGGCATGCGGTAGTTCGGTATACGCCAGCAAACCTTTCAGCGGGCCGCTGGTGGCAGCCTCGCGAAGGATCCGGTTGATCTCGGCGGCATCGGTATCACGCTCGGTTTGCAGGGTGATGTCGAGGCAGGAAACGTTAACGGTCGGCACACGTACTGCTTTGGCCTGAATTCGCCCGGCAAGTTCCGGCAGAAGCCGCTCGATGCCACGCGCCAGACCAGTGGACACCGGAATGATCGACTGAAAGGCCGAACGCGTACGGCGCAGGTCTTCGTGATGGTAGGCGTCGATCACCGGCTGGTCGTTCATCGCCGAGTGAATGGTGGTGATGGTCAGGTATTCCAGGCCGACGGCCTGATCCAGCAGGCGCAGCAACGGCACGCTGCAGTTGGTGGTGCAGGACGCGGCCGAGACCAGCAGTTCATCACCGGTCAGTGTGTGCTGATTGATGCCATAGACGATGGTGGCGTCGACATCCGCTTCGCTGGCCATCGGCTGCGAGAACAGCACGCGGGGCGCGCCGGCATCGAGAAAGCGCTGACCGTCTTCGCGGGTGTGGTAGACACCCGAGCATTCGAGCACCAGATCCACGCCCAGCCCGGCCCAGTCGATGCCTTCCGGAATCGCGCTGCGCAGGACTTTGATGCGGTGATCGTTGATGTGCAGGTATTCGCCTTCGACCCGCACTTCGCCCGGAAAGCGACCGTGGGTGGAATCGAAGCGCGTGAGGTATTCGAGACTGGCCATGTCGGCCAGATCGTTGATTGCAACCACTTCAAACCCGGCCTTCGCCCCTCGCTCACAGAGCGCACGCACGACACAACGACCGATTCGGCCGTAGCCGTTGAGAGCAACTCTATAAGGACGCGGCTGAGGCATGGGGTTCTCGCGTGAAGGATTGCAGAGAACCTGTAGGAGCTGCCGAAGGCTGCGATAAGGTCCGAAGGACCTTCTGTGCACCAAAAGCCACGACCGATTCTCGGTCGATCGCAGCCTTCGGCAGCTCCTACAGGGGACGCGTTACTTCTTAGTCTTCCAGCAGCTCTTCAGCCGTACCCAGGATGTTTTCCAGGGTGAAACCGAAATGTTCGAACAAGGCTGGCGCAGGCGCCGACTCGCCGAAGGTGGTCATGCCGATCACACGACCTTCCAGACCGACGTACTTGTACCAGTAGTCCGCGTGGGCGGCTTCGATGGCGATACGGGCGCTGACTTGCAACGGCAGGACCGCTTGCTTGTACATCGCGTCCTGCGCTTCGAAGACGCTGGTGCACGGCATGGAAACCACGCGCACCTTGCGGCCTTGTGCAGTCAGGGCGTCAAAGGCTTGTACCGCCAGACCTACTTCCGAACCGGTAGCGATCAGAATCAGCTCAGGCTCGACATCGCAATCGCGCAGCACATAACCACCACGAGCGATATCCGCCAATTGCACGGTATGACGGGATTGGTGAGTCAGGTTCTGACGGGAGAAGATCATCGCCGATGGACCGTCGTTACGCTCGATGGCGTATTTCCAGGCCACTGCCGATTCCACGGCATCCGCCGGACGCCAGGTGTCGAGGTTCGGCGTGCAACGCAGGCTGGCCAGTTGCTCGATGGGCTGGTGCGTCGGGCCGTCTTCGCCCAGACCGATGGAGTCGTGGGTGAACACGTAGATCACGCGCTTCTTCATCAGTGCGGACATGCGCACTGCGTTACGGGCGTACTCCATGAAGATCAGGAACGTTGCGCCGTACGGCACGAAACCACCGTGCAGAACGATGCCGTTCATGATCGCGCTCATGCCGAATTCGCGAACGCCGTAATGCAGGTAGTTACCGCTGAAATCGTCAGCCGTGATGCTCTTGGAGCCTTTCCAGATGGTCAGGTTGGAGCCGGCCAGGTCAGCCGAACCACCCAGGAACTCAGGCAGCAGCGGGCCGAAGGCATTCAATGCGTTCTGGCTGGCTTTACGGCTGGCGATGGTTTCGCCCTTGGCGTTGACTTCAGCGATGTAAGCATCGGCTTTTTCGGCGAAATCGGCAGGCAGCTCGCCGCTGATGCGACGAATAAGCTCGTTGGCCAGTTCCGGGTGAGCAGCGGAGTAGGCAGCAAACCGCTGATCCCACTCGGCTTCGACGGCAAGACCGGTTTCCTTGGCATCCCATTCGGCGTAGATATCAGCCGGAATTTCGAAAGGACCGTGGTTCCATTTCAGCGCAGCGCGGGTCAGGGCGATTTCCTCGGCGCCCAGTGGCGCGCCGTGGGACTCTTCCTTGCCTTGCTTGTTCGGCGAGCCGAAACCAATGGTGGTCTTGCAGCAGATCAGCGTTGGCTGCGCGCTTTTGCGTGCAGTGTCGATAGCGATCTTGATTTCTTCGGCATCGTGGCCGTCGACGTTGCGGATCACTTGCCAGTTGTAGGCTTCGAAACGTTTTGGTGTGTCGTCGGTGAACCAGCCTTCAACTTCGCCATCGATGGAGATGCCGTTGTCATCGTAGAACGCGATCAGCTTGCCCAGACCCAAGGTACCGGCCAGCGAGCTAACTTCGTGGGAAATGCCTTCCATCATGCAGCCATCACCCAGGAATACGTAGGTGTGGTGATCGACGATGTTGTGACCCGGGCGGTTGAACTGCTCGGCCAGCACTTTTTCAGCGATGGCGAAACCAACGGCATTGGCCAGGCCTTGGCCCAATGGACCGGTGGTGGTTTCAACGCCTGGGGTGTAACCGTATTCCGGGTGACCCGGGGTACGGCTATTCAATTGACGGAAGTTTTTCAGGTCGTCGATCGACAGGTCGTAACCGGTCAGGTGCAGCAGCGAGTACACCAGCATCGAGCCGTGGCCGTTGGACATGATGAAACGGTCACGGTCGGCGAACGACGGGTTGCTCGGGTTGTGCTTGAGGTAGTCACGCCACAGCACCTCGGCAATATCCGCCATGCCCATAGGGGCACCGGGATGGCCGCTGTTGGCTTTTTGCACGGCATCCATGCTGAGGGCACGAATGGCGTTGGCACGCTCACGACGGCTGGGCATCGCTGATCTCCTGGAACTGAAAGGATGGGATCGGAAAAAAGGCGAGCATTTTCCCTCAGGCACTGCTCGGGGGCAATGACAGATAGTCATTGGAGCGCGTTTTTCCTGCGTTTACTCAAATGCGCCTGACAAACGCCATCCATCGAGCAATATCAAAACTTTTTGATATTGCTCTTGCGAGGCGAACGGTCGCTCTCTAGACTGCCTGCCCTATGAACCTTCGCGTGCCTGCAATCCGCCATGATGACAGCGACGACCTGGCTGCCCTGTGCAAAGCCGGGGGCGATCCGCTGCGACTCAATGTGCTGCGCGCGTTGGCCAACGATTCGTTCGGGGTTCTGGAGCTGGCGCAGATCTTCGCCATCGGTCAGTCCGGCATGAGCCACCATTTAAAGGTGCTGGCCCAGGCCGAACTGGTGGCGACACGCCGTGAAGGCAATGCGATTTTTTACCGTCGCGCCCTGCCCCACACCGGACAACCGGGCGGCAGGCTGCACGCGGCCTTGCTCGATGAAGTGGATAACCTGGCCTTGCCCGGCGAAGTTCAGGCGCGTATTGGCCTGGTGCATCGGCAACGGGCGACGGCCAGTCAGGACTTCTTCGCGCGGGTCGCGGAAAAATTTCGGGCACAGCAGGATTTGATCGCCGGACTGGCGCAATATCGAGAGAGCCTGTTGTCGCTGCTGGACAAGCTGAGCTTTGGCAGCGACGCCACTGCAGTGGAAGTCGGGCCGGGCGATGGCGGTTTCCTGCCGGAACTGGCGCGGCGTTTCCGCCACGTCACGGCGCTGGACAACAGCCCGGCGATGCTGGAACTGGCCCGACAGGTCTGCGAGCGCGAGGCGCTGGGCAATGTCGAGCTGCAACTGGCCGATGCCTTGAACGGCGTTGAAGTGCGCGCCGACTGCGTAGTGTTGAACATGGTGCTTCATCATTTCGCCGCACCGGCCGAAGCCCTTAAGCAACTGGCCCATCTGGTGCAACCAGGCGGTAGCTTATTAGTGACAGAGTTGTGTAGCCACGACCAGAGTTGGGCCAAGGAGGCCTGCGGCGATCTCTGGTTGGGTTTTGAACAGGATGATCTGGCCCGTTGGGCCTCCGCTGCGGGACTCGTTCCCGGGGAAAGCCTCTATGTAGGCCTACGTAATGGTTTCCAGATCCAGGTTCGCCACTTTCAGCGACCGGCTGGCGACACTCACCATCGGTAAATTCAGGAAACCCGTCGATATGAGCGAATACTCACTTTTCACCTCCGAATCCGTGTCTGAAGGGCATCCGGACAAAATCGCCGACCAGATTTCCGATGCGGTTCTGGACGCCATTATTGCCGAAGACAAGTTTGCCCGCGTGGCCTGCGAAACACTGGTGAAAACCGGCGTAGCGATCATCGCTGGTGAAGTGACCACGTCGGCCTGGGTCGACCTGGAAGACATCGTCCGCAAAGTCATTATCGATATCGGCTACAACAGCTCCGATGTTGGCTTCGACGGCGCGACCTGCGCGGTGATGAACATCATCGGCAAGCAGTCCGTGGACATCGCCCAGGGCGTTGACCGCAGCAAGCCGGAAGATCAAGGCGCTGGCGACCAGGGCCTGATGTTCGGCTACGCCAGCAACGAAACCGACGTGCTGATGCCAGCACCGATCACCTTCGCCCACCAACTGGTGGAGCGTCAGGCCGAAGCCCGCAAATCCGGCCTGCTGCCGTGGTTGCGTCCGGATGCCAAATCGCAAGTGACTTGCCGCTACGAAAACGGCAAGGTCGTGGGCATCGACGCCATTGTACTGTCGACTCAGCACAACCCTGAAGTGGCGTACAAAGACCTGCGCGAAGGCGTGATGGAGCTGATCGTCAAGCACGTGGTGCCAGCTCATTTGCTGCACAAAGACACCCAGTTCCACATCAACCCGACCGGCAACTTCATCATCGGTGGCCCAGTGGGCGACTGCGGTCTGACCGGTCGCAAGATCATCGTCGACACCTACGGCGGCATGGCCCGTCACGGTGGTGGTGCGTTCTCCGGCAAGGATCCATCGAAGGTTGACCGTTCCGCGGCATACGCCGGTCGTTACGTGGCGAAGAACATCGTCGCCGCCGGCCTGGCCGAGCGTTGCGAGATTCAGGTTTCCTACGCGATTGGTGTCGCTCAACCGACGTCGATCTCGTTGAACACCTTCGGTACCGGCAAGCTGCCAGACTCGAAAATCATCGCCCTGGTTCGCGAGCACTTCGACCTGCGTCCTTACGCGATCACCACCATGCTCGACCTGCTGCACCCGATGTACCAGGCCACCGCTGCCTACGGCCACTTCGGTCGCACACCAGTGGAAATGACAGTTGGTGATGACACCTTCACCGCCTTCACCTGGGAAAAAACCGACCGCGCCGACGCCCTGCGTATCGCTGCTGGTCTGTAAGACGCTTTAGCTTTAAATAGCCTTAGTCGATTTCGGTCGGCTGGGGCTTTTTTGTATCTGCGATACCGCCATCGCGGGCAAGCGCGCTCCTACAAATATACGCACCCCATGTAGGAGCGCGCTTGCCCGCGATAGCAATATTTCAGGCGCCGCAAAACCCTGTAATCACCCAATCCGTCCGCTTCACCACCAACAACTAGCCTCACAAGCACCCTCCTCAAGCAAGGATGCTTCGATGCTGCGCTCACTGACCGTTTGTGTACTCGCCCTCACCGCCCTGACCGCCAACGCCGCTACCTGTCCCGACTGGCCCATCGCCAAAGCCCGACAAGAAATCACCGCACTGCAACAGCAAATCACCGAGTGGGATGACAGCTATCACCGCATCGGTGTGTCTCAAGTCGCCGATGAGCTGTACGACCAATCCCGCGCTCGCCTGACGCTGTGGCGTGGGTGTTTTGCCCAAGCGCCTGCGTCTGATGACAATCCGCTGAAAACCGCTGCCGGCCCGATCCCTCATCCAATCCCCCATACGGGCTGAATAAACTGCCCAATGAGCGCGCCGTGCAAAGCTGGCTCAAGGATCGTCACGACGTGTGGATTCAGCCCAAGGTCGATGGGGTTGCGGTGACGCTGGTGTATGAAAATGGCCGCTTCAAGCAGGCCATCAGTCGTGGTGACGGGCTCAAAGGGCAGGATTGGACCCATCATGCACGGCAGATTCCAGCGATCCCTCAACAGTTGCCGGTACAGGAAAATCTGCTACTGCAGAGCGAGTTGTATTGGCGATTGCAGGATCACGTGCAAGCCACCGCCGGTAGCCTGAACGCGCGCAGCAAGGTCGCCGGGCTGCTGGCGCGCAAGACCATCAGCGCAGACGAAGCGGCGAATATCGGGTTATTTGTCTGGGACTGGCCCGGTGGACCGGAGCAGTTGACCGAACGCCTGGCCGGATTGACTGCAATGGGCTTCCCCGACAGCGCGTCCTATAGCCATCCGCTGGAAAACTTCGCGCAGGCGCAATCATGGCGCGAGCAGTGGTATCGCAGCGCGCTGCCTTTCGCCAGCGATGGCGTGGTCATGCGCCAAAGCCAGCGGCCGCCCGCACAGCGCTGGCAGGCCAAGGCGCCGTACTGGATTGCGGCGTGGAAATACCCCTACGCCCAAGTGCTGGCGCAGGTGCGCAAGGTCAACTTCAACGTCGGGCGCAGCGGCCGAATCACCCCGGTACTGGACATCGATCCTGTACGTCTGGACGATCGGCAGGTCAAACGGATCAACGTCGGCTCGCTGCAACGTTGGCAACAGCTTGATATCAGACCGGGCGATCAGATCGCGATCAGCCTTGCCGGGCTGACCATCCCGCGTCTGGACAGCGTGGTATCGCGCAGCGTGGAACGGGCTGAACTCAAGGTGCCCATGGCGAGCGACTATCACCCCCTCAGTTGCTGGCAGCCGAGCCCAGGGTGTGAAAGCCAGTTCCAGGCGCGACTGACCTGGCTTAGCGGCAAACAAGGGTTGGCGTTGGCAGGTGTCGGCCCCGGTACCTGGGACAAACTGCTCAAGGCCGAACGGATTAACGGCCTACTCGACTGGATGACCCTCGATGCCGCTCAACTTGTTAACATTCCCGGCTTTGGTGAGCGCAGCGGCGCTAAACTGCTGAGCAGTTTTCAAAACGCCCGACAACAGCCGTTTCATCGCTGGCTTAAAGCCCTTGGCCTGCCGCCAACTGCCGGCGTCGAGCTTGGCAACCAATGGAGCGCGCTGGCGTCCAAGAGCGTCGAGCAGTGGCAAACCGCGCCGGGTATCGGCCCAGGACGAGCCGCGCAGCTCACTGCATTTTTTCAAAATCCGCACGTGCAGGCATTGAGTGAACAATTGCGGATTCAGGGCATCGATGGTTTTTAGGTCAACATCATCTTTTCAGGGAAGTTTTCAAGGGAGCTCATATGAAATTCTTGTCACCACTCATCTTGTTCACCGCATGCAGTCTGCTGGCTGCACTGCTATTCGCCGCCGAAGAAGCCCCTCAACTGACAGGCTGTGCCGCCAAGCGTCAGGACATCAGCACCCAGCCCGATCAAGCCAAGGCCAATGGCAACAGCGACCAGCAAGCCGGTTTGGAAAAAGCCCTGAGTGAAGTGACGGCCAATTGCACCGATACCCCCTTGCTCAAGCAACTCGAACAGAAAGTACTGGATGCCAAGCACGAAGTCAGTCGTCGCCAGTCGGACCTGAACAAAGCCATGAGCAAGGGCGACCCGGACAAGATCAACAAGCACAAAGACAAGCTCGCCCAGTCGCGCAAAGACCTGCAAGACGCGCAGGTGGAACTGGAGAAGGTCGAGCCGAGTGATGATTGAGGGCCATTCGCAGGCCTGCTCCCACAGATCACATTCCGACTGTAGGAGCGCGCTTGCCCGCGATGGACCGGGCTGGCGCTCCAGTGCGGAGCGCTCCTGAAAATAGTGGGCCCACCATCGCCGGAAGGTCGTACCGACCTTCTCGCGGGCAAGCGCGCTCCTACAGAAGGCTTGGGGTGCCTGACTCAATCAATGATCGCGAAACTCTTTATGACACGCCTCGCACGCATCCTGAACCTTCTGCACCGCAGGGTTGAGGGTGCTGGCCTTGAACGGCTTGGCATTGGTGGCGAGAACCAACTCCCCAGTGGCTGACTCAAGCGAGCTCACCAGATCCTGGAAGTGTGCCTGCTTTTGCCAGACATCGTCCTTGGCGCTGCTATTGTCGGCTTCCTTGACCGCCGGGAAGTGCTTCCATGGCTCGCGGGACAGGCTGTCGAGTTTGGTCGCGCCATCGGTAAAGCGCTGACCATCGAACGCCACGCGCCCTTTCAACATGCCGCTCAGGTCTTCGCTGGCCTTGAGCATCTGCTTGAAGATCGCCTTGCGCTGACCCAGCGGTGAGTTCGGATCGACGCCACCGCAGGCACTCAGGGTCAGGCAGGCCAGCAATACTATGGAAAGTCTTTTCAGGGTCATGATGGCTACAGGCTGGGGGAAACGGCCGTCAGTATCCTCGGGTGACCGCAAAAGGCCAAGCGCACCATTGCCGCAGTCGGGGCATCCTTCACGCCGAAACGACGAACAACGTCACAATAATCCCCATGCCGATGGCCCAGGCCAGCGAGCGCAGAGCGGCCCAGTCCGCCAAATAGAAAATGATGTACAGCAGACGACTGGTGATGAACATCACTGCCAGCACGTTGATCGTCACTGGCAGGGCATTGCCGACGTAATGGGCAATGATCACCGCCGCGGCAAACGCCGGAGTCACTTCAAAGCTGTTTAGCTGCGCTGAATGCGCGCGTCTGGCAAAGCCCTCGAGGTTATCGAGAAAGGCCCGTGGGTCGTGGTTCTCGGGGAGACCGAACTTGCCGCCGCTGAACTTGGCCACCCCCGTACACAGGTAAGGCAGGAGTATCGCGATCAATACGCACCAGAAGGCAGCAGTCATGAACCAATCCCTATAGTTTTAACTTCATCAGAAGCATCCCTAGCAACACTAGCCCACACGCCAGGAGCCGGGGCCGACCAAAAGGTTCTTTCAGATAACGCATGCCGAACAGCACCACCAATACCACGCTGATTTCACGCAAGGCGGCCGCTTCCGCCACCGAACCCAGTTGCATGGCCCACAGCACCAAGGCGTAGCTGAACAGCACACAGAGCCCGACGCTCAACCCCAAGCGCCATTGTTCACGCCAGAACAAGGTGAACGCCTGACGCTTGTTGCACATCGCCAGCAATGGAAACGGCCAGGCACTGATCAGCGTCAACCACACCAGATAACCCAAAGGCTGTACGCCGCGCTTCAGCGCCTGACCGTCGATCCAGGTGTAACAGCCTATGCACAGGCCGATCAGCCCGACCACCGGCAACATCGACCAAGGCAAGCGCTCGCTGCCCCCACCCTGCCACAGCAGGCAGACCATCCCACACGGAATCAACAGAATTCCGAGGATTTGTTGCGTGTTCAGTTGCTCGCCGGCAAACACCAGTGTCAGCCCCAACACCACCAACGGCGAAAGCCCGCGCATCAGAGGATAGACCAGCCCCAGATCGCCAACCCGGTAGGCCTTGATCAGCAAATAACGATAAAGCAATTCGAACCCGGCCGACGCCAGCATCCACGGCCAGACGCTTGCGAGAGGCGGTGTGACCAAGCCGAGCATCAGCACGGCGAACAGCAGCGCCACGGCATCCATGCTGGCGATGACCAACAACCGTTCGCCACTGAATTTGATCAGGGTATTCCAGGTCGCATGCAGTAACGCTGCGATCAACACCAAAGCCGTCGCCAGCACTGGGCACTTCCTTGTTCAAAATTGCCGTTATTGAAAAGAGTGCTGACGGGGATAATTGATTCGCCATATGTCAGCAGCTGGATATACTGACAACCACTACGCCACATCCGCTGCGCACTCTAACTATTCCAATAATCTTTGCATCTACCGGGCTCAGCCTTCACCGGATCGAGTTCTGTCGCTCGCATGCGTGTGCCTGATCAGGGCGTCAAGAGTACAGACATATCCCTTAAGACGGAGCCCTACGCATGCCACTCGCATTGCTTGCACTCGCGGTTGCCGCTTTCGGCATCGGCACCACTGAATTCGTGATCATGGGCTTGCTGCCCGAGGTCGCCAGCGATCTGAGCGTCAGCATCCCCCACGCCGGGCTGCTGATCACCGGCTACGCACTGGGCGTGGTGTTCGGTGCGCCGATCCTCGCCATCGCCACCGCGAATATGCCGCGCAAAGCCACATTATTGGGCATGACTCTGATGTTCATCCTCGGCAATATCCTCTGCGCGCTGGCGCCGACCTATGCCGCACTGATGGCCGCGCGGGTGATCACCGCCCTGTGCCACGGCGCGTTCTTTGGCATCGGTTCGGTGGTCGCGGCAGGTCTGGTGGCGCCGAACAAACGGGCGCAGGCCATCGCGCTGATGTTCACCGGCTTGACCCTGGCGAACGTATTGGGCGTGCCACTGGGCACAGCGCTCGGGCAATACGCTGGCTGGCGCTCGACGTTCTGGGCGGTGGCGGTGATCGGCGTGATCGCAGTGATTGCGCAGATGATCTGGCTGCCCAGGGAAATCCCCATGGAAAAGGGCAATCTGGTCACCGAATTCCGCGTGCTGGGCAAGCCCAATGTATTACTGGCGCTGGCGATGAGCGCACTGGCATCTACCAGCCTGTTCAGCGTGTTCACTTATATCGCACCGATCCTGCGCGATGTCACCGGCGTCAGCCCCCATGGCGTGACCATCATGTTGCTGCTGTTCGGGCTGGGGTTGACGGGTGGCAGCATGCTCGGCGGGAAACTGGCCGATAGCCGCTTGCTGCCAGCACTGGTGGGGATGTCAGTGGCGGTGGTGCTGATCGTGGCGCTGTTCAGCCAAACCAGCCATTCCGTCATTCCGGCGGCCATTACCCTGCTGCTGTGGGGCGTGGTGGCATTCGCGTTGTGCCCGATTCTGCAACTGCTGATCATCGATCAAGCCAGCGACGCGCCGAACCTGGGTTCGACCCTCAACCAGAGCGCGTTCAACCTGGGTAATGCGGCCGGCGCCTGGATTGGCGGCCTGGTGGTCGGCAGCGGCGCGGACCTGGCCGACCTGCCTTGGACCGGGGCGGCTGTCGCAGTACTGACTGTGCTGACGGCGCTGTTCTATATCTATTTGCAGCGGCGGCAGGTGCGGACCGTCAGCGCCTGACACAAACCCTGTAGGAGCGCGCTTGCCCGCGATGGACCGCGAAGCGGTCCCAAAAATGCTGAGAACGGGTCTATTGCCAGCATCGAGTTCGCTGATTTTGCGACTGCTTGGTCGGACGCGACCCCGGAGCGATCGCGGGCAAGCGCGCTCCTACACTGGTCGTCCGGGTTTGCTGATCGTTCCCACTCCGCATGGGAACGATCAGAGATGCGATCTCAACTGACCACGTCGTCCTTGAACTGGTCCTTCACGTAGATGATTTCGGTTCTGCCATGCGGCGCGGGCAGGCCGTCTTCACCGAGGTTGACGAAGACCATCTTCTCCACCGTCAGGATGCTTTTGCGAGTGATCTTGTTGCGCACTTCGCAGGTCAGGGTGATCGAGGTGCGGCCAAATTCAGTGGCGGTGATACCCAACTCGATGATGTCGCCCTGACGTGAGGCGCTGACGAAGTTGATCTCGGAAATGTACTTGGTCACGATGCGCTGGTTGCCCAGCTGGACGATCGCATAGATCGCGGCTTCTTCATCGATCCAGCGCAACAGACTGCCGCCGAACAGTGTGCCATTGGGGTTGAGGTCTTCGGGTTTGACCCACTTACGGGTGTGGAAATTCATGCTCACTCCTGACCGTCTTGCCGATTGATGCCGGTAATCATGGCAGACCCGGCACATTACCTCTATGCAGGTGCTTCTATGGTGGCAATTAGTTTTCGTCCTTTTTATGCGACAGAAAGCCTTGGGAAGATCCGCCGGCACAGCTATAATCGCCACCGCTTCAAAACGGTCATCTTCGCTTGATACCGTTCCCGCCACCTGTCCGAGGGGCGCTGCAGCAGGTTTTTCCTGTCAGGCTCGGATGGGGCGTTGTTTGATCGGCTGATTTTACTGAATCAGTCCGGACGAGCCTTAAACGCACAACGGCGCCCATTCGCACACTACGAATGGAGACTCTCAATGAGTGCTGTAATCACGCCCGCAGATTTTAACGACTACAAAGTCGCCGACATGTCCCTGGCTGCCTGGGGTCGTCGCGAAACCATCATTGCTGAATCCGAAATGCCTGCCCTGATGGGTCTGCGCCGCAAATACGCCGGCGAGCAACCGCTCAAGGGCGCGAAGATTCTCGGCTGCATCCACATGACCATTCAGACTGCCGTGCTGATCGAAACCCTGGTTGCCCTGGGTGCCGAAGTGCGCTGGTCGTCCTGCAACATTTTCTCCACTCAGGACCAGGCCGCTGCTGCTATCGCTGCTGCCGGCATCGCGGTTTTCGCCTGGAAAGGCGAGACTGAAGAAGAGTACGAGTGGTGCATCGAGCAAACCATCCTTAAAGATGGCCAGCCTTGGGACGCCAACATGATCCTCGACGACGGCGGCGACCTGACCGAGATCATCCACAAGAAATACCCTGCGATGCTGAACCGCATCCACGGCGTCACCGAAGAAACCACCACCGGCGTTCACCGCCTGCTGGACATGCTGGCCAAGGGCGAGCTGAAAATCCCGGCCATCAACGTCAACGACTCGGTCACCAAGAGCAAGAACGACAACAAGTACGGCTGCCGTCATAGCCTGAACGATGCAATCAAGCGCGGCACTGACCACCTGCTGTCCGGCAAGCAAGCGCTGGTCATCGGTTACGGTGACGTGGGCAAAGGCTCGTCGCAGTCGTTGCGTCAGGAAGGCATGATCGTCAAGGTTTCCGAAGTCGATCCGATCTGCGCCATGCAAGCCTGCATGGACGGTTTCGAACTGGTTTCGCCGTTCATCGACGGGATCAACGACGGCACCGCCGCCAGCATCGACACCGCACTGCTGGGCAAGATCGACCTGATCGTGACTACGACCGGTAACGTCAACGTCTGCGACTCGAACATGCTCAAGGCCCTGAAGAAACGCGCGGTCGTGTGCAACATCGGTCACTTCGACAACGAAATCGACACCGCTTTCATGCGCAAAAACTGGGCATGGGAAGAAGTGAAGCCACAGGTACACAAGATTCACCGTACCGGCGCTGGCACCTTCGATCCGCACAACGATGACTACCTGATCCTGCTGGCCGAAGGCCGTCTGGTGAACCTGGGCAACGCCACAGGTCACCCGAGCCGGATCATGGACGGCTCGTTCGCCAACCAGGTACTGGCGCAGATCTTCCTGTTCGGTCAGAAATACGCCGACCTGGCACCTGCACAGAAAGCCGAGCGTCTGACGGTTGAAGTGCTGCCGAAGAAACTCGACGAAGAAGTGGCCCTGGAAATGGTCCGTGGTTTCGGTGGCGTGGTCACTCAACTGACCAAGACCCAAGCCGACTACATCGGTGTAACCGTGGAAGGCCCGTTCAAGCCACACGCTTATCGCTACTGATTGACCAGGCAGCCCGCTCCCCTTTGTAGGAGCGGGCTTGGTCTGGGCCGCATCCGGACGATCGGCCGCGCAGCGGTCGTCGTGATCAGACAAGTGACCGATGTGGTTTCAGCATTTTGAAGGTCGTTCCGACCTTATCGCGGGCAAGCCCGCTCCTACAATGAGATCGGCGTCCATGTCTAACGACCGTCGCTTCAGCTTCGAATTCTTCCCGACCAAGACCGATGCCGGGCATGAAAAACTGCTCGCCACTGCTCGTCAACTGGCCGAGTACAACCCTGACTTTTTCTCCTGCACCTACGGTGCCGGTGGCTCGACCCGCGACCGCACGATCAACACCGTGCTGCAGTTGGAAAGCGAAGTCAAAATCCCCTCCGCTCCGCATTTGTCCTGCGTTGGCGATAGCAAAGACGAACTGCGCACTCTGCTGACGCACTACAAGGATGCAGGGATCAAACGTATTGTTGCTCTGCGCGGTGACCTGCCTTCGGGTATGGGCATGGCCAGCGGTGAATTGCGCCATGCCAACGATCTGGTGGCCTTCATTCGTGAAGAAACCGGCAGCCATTTCCATATCGAAGTTGCCGCTTACCCGGAGATGCATCCACAGGCACGCAATTTCGAAGACGATATCGCAAACTTCGTGCGTAAGGCCCGCGCTGGCGCCGACAGTGCCATCACCCAATACTTCTTCAACGCCGACAGCTACTTCTACTTCGTCGAACGCGTGCAGAAGATGGGCGTGAACATTCCAGTGGTGCCGGGCATCATGCCGATCACTAACTACACCAAACTGGCGCGCTTCTCCGACGCCTGTGGTGCGGAAATCCCACGCTGGATTCGCAAGCAGCTGGAAGCCTACGGCGATGATGTCCAAAGCATCCAGGCGTTTGGCGAACAGGTCATCACACAAATGTGTGAGCGCCTACTGCAAGGCGGCGCACCGGGGCTGCATTTCTATACCCTTAACCAGGCAGATCCCAGCCTGGCCATCTGGAATAACCTGCAGCTTCCACGTTAAGAACCAAACTGACGTGATCAACCCGCTTCTATAGCATTCAAGCATCGGCGCCGTTGCCCGCCGGGCCGGCGTCCGAGCCTGAGAAAAACCGTTGAGCAGCAGGAAAGCAGCGCACGGTGATTGCTCTGTTATACTCCGGCCTTCCCGCCAGGCTTACGCCCGGACGCTCGGCCTTGCAAAAGGCATCTCGATCACGCCAGTCGCGCCTTTCTTTCCCGCGCCGATGTGCCGAGATGAACTTAAAGACCCAGCAGGACCGGACGGGATTGCGTCTTCTAAACGCCATTCGCGCCAGGCAAGATCTTCCCTATGGGCCAAGCCCTAACTAAAACAGGATTACTCATGTCCTTTGCTTCCCTCGGTCTCTCCGAGGCTTTAGTCAGCGCCATCGAGGCAGCTGGCTATACCCAGCCTACCCCGGTGCAACAGCGGGCCATTCCCGCCGTGTTGCAAGGTCGCGACCTGATGGTCGCGGCTCAGACAGGTACTGGTAAAACCGGCGGCTTCGCCCTTCCGATCCTGGAGCGGTTGTTCCCCAATGGTCATCCGGACAAATCCCAGCGTCACGGCCCGCGCCAACCGCGCGTTCTGGTCCTGACCCCGACCCGCGAACTCGCGGCGCAAGTACACGACAGCTTCAAGGTGTACGCCAAGAACCTGAAGTTCGTCAGCGCCGTGATTTTCGGCGGTGTCGGCATGAACCCGCAGGTCCAGGCCATGGCTAGAGGCGTTGACGTGCTGGTGGCCTGCCCTGGCCGCCTGCTCGATCTGGCCGGCCAAGGCAGCGTCGATCTGTCCCACGTTGAAATCCTGGTGCTCGACGAAGCTGACCGGATGCTCGACATGGGCTTCGTGCATGACGTGAAAAAAGTCCTGGCCCGTCTGCCGGCCAAACGTCAGAACCTGTTGTTCTCGGCGACTTTTTCCAACGACATTACGGCCTTGGCCGGCAAGCTGCTGCACAACCCGGAACGCATCGAAGTCACGCCGCCGAACACCACGGTCGAGCGCATCGAACAACGCGTTTTCCGTCTGTCTTCGAGCCATAAACGCTCGCTGCTGGCGCACTTGATTACCGCGGGCGCCTGGGAACAGGTGCTGGTCTTCACCCGGACCAAACACGGTGCCAACCGTCTGGCCGAGTACCTGGACAAACACGGCCTCGCCGCTGTGGCAATCCACGGCAACAAGAGCCAGAACGCCCGGACCAAAGCCTTGGCCGACTTCAAGGCAGGTCAGGTTCGCATCATGGTCGCTACCGATATCGCCGCTCGCGGCCTGGATATCGATCAGTTGCCCCATGTCGTCAACTTCGAACTGCCTAACGTCGACGAAGATTACGTGCACCGTATCGGTCGTACCGGTCGTGCGGGCCGTAGCGGTGAGGCAATCTCGCTGGTCGCGCCGGACGAAGAGAAGCTGCTCAAAAGCATCGAGCGCATGACCAAGCAGAAAATCGCCGACGGCGACCTGATGGGCTTCGATATCACGGCGGTTGAAGCCGAGAAGCCAGAAGTTCGCGAGCGTCCGGATGTGCGCAACCCACGCGCACCTCGCGGCCCACGCGGCGATGGTCCGAACGGCAGCGGCGGTGGCGGCGGTCGCAAGGACAAAGGCAAGGACAAGGGCCAGAGCGCGGAAAAACCGGCAGCTGGTGCGCGTCCTGAACGTGCGGCCCAGAAGCCTCGCGAAGGCACTCCAGCCCGCGAACAGCGTCAGGCAACCCCACGTGCCGACCGTGCCCCGGATGAGTTTCTGGATGACGAAGTGGATAACTTCGGCAACCGCGCTGATTACGTCAGCCCGTACCCGAACAAAAATCAAGGTCGCGGCCGTCGTCCGGGCGCCCCCGCTCCGGCCGCTGCCGCAGGTGGTGCAGCTCCGGCTGCTCGCGCGCCAGCCCCTGGCCGCCAGAGCGGTCCTCGGACTGGTGGCACCGGCACCACAACTGGCACACCACCGGCCAAACGCACCGGTGGCCCACGCAGTGGTGCACCGCGCGACGGTCAGGCCCGTCGTGAGGAGCAGCCACGCAATCGTCGCCCTGCTCGCGATGATCAGCCAACAGCACGTCAGGAACCGGCAGTCAAAGGTCCTCGTGACAGCCAGCCGCAGCCGAAAATCATGCACAAAGAGTCGAAAAGCGACCGCTTCCCGTCGGCCGAGCAACTCGACCAACTGCCAAGCCGTCCGCGTGGCGAGAAACCAGCATTGCTGACCCGCAACCGCGAAGGCTAAGCAAGCTGAATAAAAAACGCCCCGACTGGTTCGGGGCGTTTTTTTATCAAACATAAAAACGCCGGCACCAAGGCCGACGTTCTGATGCTGCGAGCAAACCTTACTTGGTTTGAACGCCTTCGAACGAGATGATCAACTCAAGTTCCTGGGTTTTAGGGCCCAGATCTTTCTGAATGGCGAAGTCTTTCAGCTTGATGGTCGTGGTGCCTTCAAAGGCTGCACGGTAGCCGCCCCATGGATCTTTGCCTTCGGCCAGGAAGTGAGCAGCGATCACAACCGGCTTGGTCACGCCGTGCAGGGTCAGGTCGCCGGTCACGTCAGCCGTGTCGGTGCCAGTCGATTTAACCGAAGTCGAAACGAATTTGGCTTCCGG
The DNA here is from genome assembly GCF_056680425.1 of Pseudomonas sp. ASL3. Classification (NCBI taxonomy): domain Bacteria; kingdom Pseudomonadati; phylum Pseudomonadota; class Gammaproteobacteria; order Pseudomonadales; family Pseudomonadaceae; genus Pseudomonas; species Pseudomonas sp. ASL3. The sequence goes on from NZ_CM155281.1 coordinate 5,265,788, forward strand.
AAATTTCGCCACGTCCAGGAAGTCAGCAGTACGGATGTGCTTGTCACGTTCAGCGTGGTTGGTGTCAACGCTGGCAGTTTTCAGCGTGACATCAATTTTGCTGGCTTCCGGGTTCTTGGCGTCGAAGCTGAACTTGCCATCCCAGTCTTTGAAAGAGCCGTAGATGTAGCTAAAGCCCAAGTGACTGATCTTAAAGTTTACGAAGGCGTGATTGCCTTCCTTGTCGATTTTGTAATCAGCGGCCATCGCCTGCCCAGCGGACAACAGTGCCGTGCCCAGAGCCAATGCGGCGAGAGTCTTCTTCAACATGCTTTTATTCCTGTTTAGGTTAAACATTAGTCGCGACCCAACATGCGCGTAAGGGTCGCATCGCGATCAATAAAGTGGTGCTTCAATGCTGCCAGGGCGTGAAGTCCGGAGAAAATCACCAGTATCCAGGCCAGGTACAAGTGAACAGCGCCAGCGACGTCCGCCTGATCAGGGATGCTGGTGATCAACGCCGGCACCTCGAACAGACCAAACACCGGAATCCCCACACCGTCGGCGGTGGAAATGAGGTAACCGGCAAACATCACGGCAAACAAACCGACATAAAGAAACAGATGACCGAGCTTGGAACCCAGACGCGTCCAGCAGCCGTGGGTAGACGGCGCCGGTGGCGGTGGGCTGATCAAACGCCAGACCAACCTGATCAACATCACCGCGAACAGGATCAGACCGATGCTTTTGTGCAGGTCCGGTGCCTCTTTGCGCCAGGTATCGTAGTAATCGAGCCCGACCATCCACAGCCCCAGTGCAAACAGGCCAAAGACCACAATTGCCACGCCCCAGTGCAGCAACATGCTGACCAGACCATAACGAGAAGAGGAGTTGCGTAGCTGCATTACCGTCACCTTGCAAGAATGGGTTCCAGACTAACTTTTTATCTATCGAATGAAAGCGCAAAATTTCGCTCTGAAATATCGAGAAATACGATCATAGATCCGCGGACCTCAATCGACAGCCAGCATCCCGATAATGCTCAACCGACAACACTGCCCCGTGACAGCTGGACAATCGACCCCGACGAACGGCATAGGTTCAGGCATTTTGCTCCCAAGAGGTTGTCCCGCGGGCAGGCATTGCATAGGCTTGCGCGATTGTTTGCCCTCGCGCCATGCGAGTCGTCACCAGGAGATTACCAATGGGCCTGAATAACCAGTGGATGCAACGCGACCTCGCGGTGCTCTGGCATCCCTGCACCCAGATGAAAGACCACGAAAGCCTGCCGCTGATCCCGATCAAAAGTGGCAAGGGTGTCTGGCTGGAAGACTTCGAAGGCAAGCGCTACCTCGATGCCGTCAGTTCCTGGTGGGTCAACGTGTTCGGTCATTCCAATCCGCGCATCAATCAACGGATCAAGGATCAGGTCGACCAACTGGAACACGTCATCCTGGCCGGCTTCAGCCACCAGCCGGTGATCGAGCTGTCCGAACGCCTGATCAAGCTGACTCCGGAGGGTCTGACGCGCTGTTTCTACGCCGACAACGGTTCGTCCTGCATCGAAGTCGCGCTGAAAATGAGCTTCCACTATTGGCTCAATCGCGGTCAGCCGAATAAAAAGCGCTTCGTCACCCTGACCAACAGCTACCACGGCGAAACCATGGCGGCGATGTCGGTGGGCGACGTGCCGCTGTTCACCGAGACGTACAAAGCGCTGCTGCTCGACACCATCAAAGTGCCGAGCCCGGATTGCTACCACCGCCCTGAAGGCATGGACTGGGAAGAGCATTCACGCAACATGTTCGCCGCCATGGAACAGACCCTGGCCGAAAATCACGACAGCGTCGCGGCGGTGATCGTCGAGCCTTTGATTCAGGGCGCAGGCGGCATGCGCATGTATCACCCGGTATACCTCAAGCTACTGCGCGAGGCCTGTGACCGTTATGGCGTGCATTTGATCCACGACGAAATCGCCGTCGGCTTCGGCCGCACCGGGACGATGTTCGCCTGCGAACAGGCCGGCATTCGCCCGGATTTCCTCTGCCTGTCGAAAGCGCTGACCGGCGGTTATCTGCCGTTGGCCGCCTGTATCACCACCGATGACGTGTACAGCGCGTTCTACGATGACTACCCGACCCTGCGCGCCTTCCTGCATTCCCACAGCTACACCGGCAATCCGCTGGCCTGTGCGGCGGCACTGGCGACCCTGGATATCTTCGAACAAGACAACGTCATCGAAAACAACAAGGCCCTGTCGCAGCGCATGGCCAGCGCGACCGCGCATCTGATCGATCACCCCAACGTGGCCGAAGTGCGTCAAACCGGAATGGCACTGGCCATCGAGATGGTGCAGGACAAAGCCAGCAAGACGGCTTATCCGTGGCAAGAACGACGTGGCCTGAAGGTGTTCCAGCACGCACTGGAGCGTGGCGCCCTGCTGCGTCCTTTAGGCAGCGTGGTGTATTTCCTGCCGCCTTACGTCATCACCCCGGAAGAGATCGACTTCCTGGCCGAAGTGGCCACCGAAGGCATCGACATCGCGACCCGGACCAGCATCAGTGTTGCTGTGCGCGAGAACTTTCACCCCGACTTCCGCGATCCAGGCTGAAAAACCCCATGATGCCATTCGCGAATAAATTCGCTCCCACAGGTAAGTCCCGAACCCTGTGGGAGCGAATTCATTCGCGAAGGCGTCAGGTCAGACGCCGACAAACTTACTGATTTCAGAGATTCCACATGAGACTGTCCCGCTTTTTTATCGACGCGCCCCTGAGCCTTGGCGAACACGAACTGCCGGAAGCCCAGGCGCACTACATCGGGCGCGTGTTGCGCATGGCTGAAGGTGACGCACTGCAAGTGTTCGATGGTTCGGGCAGCGAGTTTCGCGGCACCTTGCTCGAAGTCGGCAAGAAGCGCGTACGGGTGCAACTGGGCGAGCAGTTTGCCGGGCAAACCGAATCGCCGCTGCGGATTCATTTGGGTCAAGGGCTGTCACGCGGCGAGCGGATGGACTGGGCGATTCAGAAGGCCACTGAGCTGGGCGTCACTGAAATCACCCCCATCGTCAGTGAGCGCTGCGAGGTTCGCCTCAAAGACGAACGCGCCGAGAAACGTCAGGCCCATTGGCAACAGATCGCCATCAGTGCCTGCGAGCAATGCGGACGCTCGGTGGTGCCGGTGATTCGCCCGCCGCTGGCCCTTGCCGAATGGCTCAAGCAGACCGACGCCGACTTGAAGCTGGTGCTGCACCCGGTCGCCGAACCGCTGACCAGCCACGACAAACCCGGCACCCTCGCGTTTTTGATCGGCCCGGAAGGCGGGCTTAACGATGCTGAAGTCGATCAAGCCCAGGACGCCGGTTTCCTCGCCGCCCGCCTCGGCCCGCGCGTACTGCGCACAGAAACCGCCCCCGTGGTGGCGTTAAGCGTGGCGCAGCAATTGTGGGGTGATTTCTAAACCTCGTACCACACCATACATAGGAGCTGCCGAAGGCTGCGATTGACCGTGAAGCGGTCGTGATTTTCAATAACTAGAAGGTCTGCCGACCTTATCGCAGCCTTCGGCAGCTCCACAGGTTTTGTATCAGTCTTGGCTCCTGCAGCTGACTTCAAAGCACATAAAACAATATCGCCACAAAGTGCAACAAACTGCCGGCAATCACGAACAAGTGCCAGATGCCGTGCCAATGCCGGAAGCGGCTGTCAAAGGCGAAGAAGATAATCCCCACGGTATAAAACACCCCGCCCCCCGCCAGCCAGGTGAATCCCGCCGTCCCCAGCGTGGCCATCAGCGGTTTGACCGCCACCAGCACGATCCAACCCATCAGCGCGTAAATCACGATGGACATCACGCGTGCCTCGGAGCGCGGCTTGATTTCCTGCAACATGCCGATCACCGCCAGCCCCCAGACGATCCCGAACAGCGTCCAGCCCCACGGGCCGCGTAACGTGACCAGACAAAACGGTGTGTAGCTGCCGGCGATCAATAGATAGATCGACAGATGATCGACCTTTTTCATGATCACCTTCGCCCGCCCCCGGACGCTGTGATAAACGGTCGACACGCTGTACAGCAGCAACAACGTCGCGCCATAGATCGCCATGCTGACGATCTTCCACGCATCGCCACCCATGCTCGCCAGCACCAGCATCCAGACCACACCGACAACGGCCAGCACCGCGCCAACCAGATGCGTCCAGGCGTTGAAACGTTCTCCGTGATACATGTTCGCCCCAAAAAAAACCCAGCTGAGCGCAAGGCTCCGGGTTATACGACAAAAGTGCAACGGTTGAAGCCGTAAAGGTTGCAGCCAGCACGCGCCGAGTTGGGCACAATCGGATGCTCGAATGAGAGCGTCCCGAATAAGAGTGCCCGCCATGCTGATCGACGAAGAACTGACCCTCAAGAAGCTGGAGATTTTTCTGGCTTTTATGCACACCGGCAACCTGGCGCGAGCGGCAGTGGAGTTGCAGACCAGCAATGTCAGCGTGCACCGCGCCATTCATTCACTGGAAAGCGCCCTGCGCTGCCCGCTGTTCAAGCATGAAGGCCGGAACCTGACACCGCTGGAAAGCGCTTATGTGCTGGAAGAACGGGGGCAGAAGCTGATTCAGGACGTGCTCGCCACCGTGGAATTGACCCGCCAGGCCGCAGGATTTTCGGCGGCGCGGTTCAAACTGGGCGCGCTGTACTCATTGACCGTCAAGACCGTGCCGCAGTTGATCATGGGTCTGAAACTGCGCCGCAGCGAGCTGAACATCGATTTGATTCTGGGCTCCAACATCGACCTGTTCTATAAACTGAAAAACATGGAAGTGGATGCAATTTTGGTGTCGCTCAATGAAAGCGTCAGCGATCCGGACTGCGAGCAACTGCAGCTGTTCTCCGACGATATTTTTCTTGCGGTACCAGCGGACTCGCCGTTCTCACAACAAAGCGAAGTGGATCTGAGCGATCTGCGCGAAGCGACATTCATTACCCTGGCGCAGGGGTTCGCGACCCATCAGGACGGAGTTCGGGTGTTCCAGCAGGCGGGCTTCGAGCCGAAAGTGGCGATGCAGGTCAACGACATCTTCACCCTGCTGAGCATGGTCAGCTCCGGGGTCGGTTATGCGTTACTGCCGGGGCGGGTTGCAGCGGTCTATGAAAACCGGGTGCGCTTGATTCCGTTGCAAGCGCGCTATCGAATGCAGCAGCACATTGGCGTGGTGTTCCTCAAAGCCAAGGAACGCGACCCGAACCTGCTGGCGTTGGTGGCCGAATGCCGGATGTATGCCAACCGGCATTCGCAGCCTGAATCCTGAAAAGCTTCGCAGGCAAGCCTGCCACAAAGGGACTGATTTTATTTTTCGCGCTCTTTGAAAAATCAATCTGTCCCTGGCCTCAAAAACCGGGGACGGATTAATTTTCGATGAAGCGCTGAAAACAAATCAGTCCCCTACTCCAGATATCGACCGAGCCCTATGCTTGCGAGTTGCCCCGCAACATAGAATCCCAGTGGGAGCAGGCTTGCCTGCGAATGGCTTTATTGACTAACCCATGATCCCGCGCACGATGAAGCTAGTTACCTGGCGCGAAGACGGCAACGCAACCATTACAACCGCCGCTCTGGGCGTTGAGCGGTAGGAAGACGTGGTTATTTGTCTCGCTAACTGCGATCGAATGAGGATTGCCGCCGGGCAGCTTTATGTGCTGGACGAGCGTGTTGGATTTCGCATCGATGACACCGAGTTCCGGGGCGTCCGGTATAACGCGCGAAGCTGCGTAATATTGCTTGACCTTCGGGTTGTAGGCGACCATGTCGGCGGCGCCAAGGCCAGGAATTACTTTGACCACCGAGCCGTCAGTTTTCATGACGACGAGTTCCGGCGGCAGGCCGCTGTCCTTGCTCCCGGCGGCGCAACCTACCAGCAGATTTGCGCCAGGCCCCTGCACCAGTCCGGCGGGATGGCAGCCATTCACTGGCAACAGTTTCTCGACCTTGCCGGTGGCCGGGTTGATGACAGCAATTGCGCCCTTGGCCTTATCCTTCTTCAATTCCGGAATCGAAACATAGAACCTTTTCGTTGCCGCGTCGTAGACGGCCTGCTCGATCCCGTCCGTGGCGTCCTCGAAAGGAATCTTAGCCACGACTTTGTGCCCGGCCTTGGTCGAGATCAGCGTCAGAAACGGCGGCTCGTCGGCATTGTTGGCGGCAATCACGACGTGCGCCTTCGGATCGTACGCCATCTCGTCAACCCGGGCTTTTCCGCCGGTCGAAATGGTATCAATGACTTTTTTCGTCTTGAGGTCGATGATCTTCAGCGTGCTGTCGCCGTCGCCGGCCCACAATTCGCCGCCAACAACGATCACGCCGTTCGGGCCGGATTCGTCATTGCTCTTTAATTGTCCAGCGAATCCGCCGGGCAACCGGTCGACCATCTCGCCGCTGACGACATCGAACACGTCGACAGCCTTGTTGGTTCTATCCGCCAGATAGTACCGGTGGGTGGCCTGATCAACGTAGCTGATATCGAAGCCGTTGAGAGGTTCGCCCGGAACCTTCAATGTGCCGATCTGCTTCAGTTCAGCGGCGCTGACCGAAGTGGCGAGACTCAAAACCAATATCGCAGTCGCGGAACCCAACAATTTTCGCTGCAGCATATGTTTACTCCTGAGATCTTCGGATATTTTTTTGTCCGCGGGCAAGCCCGCGCCTACACGTTTCGGCTCCTAACCCATGATTCCCCGAACGATGAAGTACAACACCGACGGCCCCAACAGGCAGCCCAACCCCGTGTGGAAGGTCGCGGTCAGGGCGCCGTAAGGCACCAGCCGCCGGTCTGTCGCGGCCAGGCCTGCGGTTACGCCGCTGACGGTGCCAGCCAACCCGCCGAACACCATCGCCGAGCGCGGATTGTCCAGGCCCATCCAGCGTGCTGCCATCGGCGTACCGACCATCACCAGAATCGCTTTGATCAGGCCGGTGGCGATAGACAACGCGATCACGTCGGAACTGGCACCAATGGCAGCACCGGTCACCGGGCCGACGATGTAGGTCACTGCGCCTGCGCCGATGGTGGTCATGCTGATCGCGTCGCGATAACCGAACACCCAGGCGATGCTCGCGCCAACAATGAACGGCAGCGTGGTGCCCAACAGCAAGGCAACAATGCCGATCAAACCGGCCTTGCGTGCCTCGGTGGCTTGCACTTCGAAGGCCGTGGCGACGATGGCGAAGTCACGCAACATGGCGCCGCCCATCAGGCCGATACCTGAAAACAGACTGATGTCGGCCAGACCTTTTTCACCACCGGTCATGGTGCCGCCGACCCAGGCCAGAATCAGACCGATCACGATAGCGATCGCCGAACCATGAATGCGTCCGAACGTCAGGCGTTTTGAGATAACAACGGAAACCCACATCACGATGCCGACAACGGCAAACGCGGTTACCAGGCCATATTGGCCAAGGTCTTTCGCCAGTAGAGGCCACATATCAGCGTCCCCCTACAGTTGTCGAAGCGGGCGCAGCAGGCAGGATGCCCGAAGGCTCTTCTTCTTCCTTCGGCAGCGGTTCACCCCTGTGGATCCGACTGATCAGCGCGATGGCGCACCCGCAGACCACCACTGAACCGATGGCAGCCAATACCGCAACCGGTCCGCCGCGCAAGGCGGTGACCACGTTCTGCTGCGCGGCCATGGCGACCACCACCGGGATATACATGGCACCCCAAAAACCCACGCCCAACTCGCAGTCCTTGGTCATGCCACCGCGTTTTTGCATCCACAAACGGGCACAGATCAACAGGATCATGGCGATGCCGACCCCGCCCACATTGGATTTGACGCCCAACAGCACCCCGAGCATGTCACCGAGAATGACGCCTGCCAGGGTACAGATAGCCAGCAAAGCCACACCATAAATAATCATTGTTGTTATCCTCAAATTGCGTTGCCGAAGTTGTTGTTTTTATCCTTCGCAGCAGCCACTCGGTTTATGGGTTGCGGCTTCCCTCCTCACGCAGCAGCGCGCTCAACGTATCCAGACGAGCCCCTTGAAAGGCGACTGCCGCTCCTTGTTCGAACACTTTTCTAGCCAGGCCCGTCAGTACGGTTCCCGGCGGCAACTCGATCTGCAAGCGCACGCCGCGCTCATAAGCGGTTTGCACGGTGCTGCGCCAATCGATCACCCGGCACATGTTGAACGCCAGGTCATCGCGCAATTTATCGGCGGTCAGCACCAACCGCGCGCTACTACCGCTGAGGTAACGCAAGGTCGGTGCCTGCATCGACACCCTGGCAAAGGCCTCGGCCAGCGCCAACGCGGGCTGTTCCAGCAAGGCGCAATGCGACGGCACGCTGACCGCCAAGCGCTTGGCCGCCGCAGCGCCACTGTCTTTCGCCAGTTCGGCCACCTGCGCCATCGCCGCATCGCTGCCAGCAATCACCAATTGATTGTCGGCATTGATATTGGCGAGATAAACCGGTGTCGCCGAGCTGTGAATCCGGGCGATCAACGCTTCGACAGCGGGCTGATCCAGCCCCAGAATCGCGGTCATACCAAAACCTGTGGGATAAGCGCTCTGCATCAACTCACCGCGCAAGGCAACCAGTCGCAAGGCATCGCCAAACGTCAGCGATCCCGCAATTACGGCAGCTGGATAAGCACCAATGGACAGGCCGGCCACATAACTTGGCGCATCACCTTGCTCGATCAACAAACGGGCGCAGGCCACACCGGCAATCAATAAACACAACTGCACGGCGCGGCTCTCCGCCAGGGCTCCAACCGAATCGAGCGCCAATACGTCTTCACCCAATTCATCACTGGCCTGGCGCAGGCAATCGCCGACCAGCGCTTCGTCCGGCAGCCGATGCAACATCTGCGGCTGTTGCGCGCCCTGGCCGGGAAACACCAAGAGGCTGCTCATGCGGTTTGCTCGCACAACGACCACGGATCGCTGATCAGGCGCGCGCCCTCAGAGGTCTTGAGCAGGACTTGCTGCGCTAGCCCGGCCCACTCGCGCAAGGCCACTCCACCGCAGGGGGTTTGTAGTTGCAGATCGATCCGGCAGCCGGAGATTTCCGTCAATACCGACAGCGATGCGGCCAGCCTGAAAGCCTGACCGCGACTGAAAGACCGTGGCGTGCGCAGAATCAAATCAAGGTCGCTGCCGCTGTGCAGCGCAACAAACCCACTGGCCAGTTCAAAACCGGCACTACCACTGACGCCCCACACCAGCCCCAGGTCTTCCATCACTGGCCGGACCTGACGCAGAACCCGCAGCGCAGGCCAGTCGCGGCCGCTCTTGTTCTCCACATGAACGAGTTGTTCCGGCTGCACCTGGCGCAGGATATCCGCGCGCTTGATCAGCGTGGCGTAGCGTTGCTCACGCTGTTGACCACGCACACCCACCGCGATCTGATCCGCCGCAGTCAGAGCGCGGCGCACCACCACCGGCTGACCGAGGCTCAGCGCCTCGGCCACCCACTGCGGCGCATCGTCAGCCAGCGCCTGCACAGGTAAGCCCCACAACAAATCATGGGGCAGCACAACGACAGGGGCGTTCATTTACCACTGCGCCCGCAGCAATTCACGCACCTTGGAAGAGGCAGCGCGATTGCCCGCCCCCAAACGGCTGCTCAGGTCCGTGCCGGTCGCCCGCACGTCTTTGATCGCCTGCGTCAGGCACGCTTGAACGTGATCGATGTCTTGCTCGGTCGGTTGCTCGATCTGTCTGACGGACAAGCTTTCCCAGAGCAAACCGAGGGTCGCGTAGCTGTCGATGTCGTAGGCCATCGGTGGCACGCTGGCGGCCAGTTTTTCCAGCTCTTCGACCGTGCGCAGAGTGACCCTGGCCGCCGACGCCTTGCCCATGGCATGCACCATCACGCCGGGGTCGCGCAGGGCAATCAGGCGGTTGGCCTGATAACCGTGTGCCAGAAACGCACCGGACATGGCCTTGCCCACCAATAAGGCAATCACCGGATGCCCGGCCAAACGCGCACGCGCGTAGCTGTCCACCGCACCGGCGAGGGCTTGATGAATGCCTAACGCTTCCTCACGGCGACCGTACGCCTGGCTCGGCACATCGACGATGACGATCAAGGCGCGTTTGTGCTCACTGCGCTGATCCAGTTGGATGGCTTCGTCCACCGCCTTCGCCAAGCCCCAGCCTTCGAGCAACCCGACTTCGCCGTTACGCGCCCTCGGGAAGCGGTTTTCCGGGTCAGCGACTACCGCCAAAAAACGCACCGGTTGCTCGCCCAGCACACCGTCGGCGACCTTGAGCGATGCTGGCAAATCCGCGACTTCAACCGCTCCGGCGCTCAGGGCCGAAAACCAATTCAAGCCACGTTTCGAGTACTCGCTCATGGCTGTTCTCCTTGATAAAGATCGCGCACTGTCCGGGGATCGATTTGTGGTGCGGTGTCCAGTTGCGCCAAGCGCTTCAGGAACACTTCGTACTGGCCGCTGCGCTCCTGGCCGGGCAAACCTTGCTTGAGCAAGGCATCAACCTGACACTGAATGCTCGCCACATCGTCAATCGCAAAATCGTCCACCAGACCGCTGGCAAAGCGCTGCTCGCCGCCAGTCAGGCTCCAGATAAAAGGCCGGTTGCGCGAGTCGTACTCTTCGATGCCCGCTTCCTGCTCGATCACCTGCGGCCCGTTCAAGCCCAGACGCGCCTCCCGAGTCACCACTAGATAGCTGCACAAACCGGCCGCGATGGACATTCCGCCGAAGCAGCCCACGCTACCGGCAATCACACCGATCACCGGTTGGTATTGGCGCAGATCGACAATCGCCGCATGAATATCGGCTATCGCCGCCAGCCCCAGATTGGCCTCCTGCAGGCGCACGCCACCGGTTTCCAGCAGCAATACCGCGGCTGTAGGAATGCCGTTGCGATTGTCTTCAGCGGCCAGCTCCAGCGCGCCAGCGATCTTCGCGCCGCCGACTTCACCGAGGCTGCCACCCTGAAACGCGCCTTCAATGGCAGCCACCACCACCGGTAAACCACCGATGGAGCCTTTGGCAATCACCACGCCGTCGTCGGCCTGCGGCACCACACCTTGTTTGGCCAACCAGGGTGACATCATGCGAGCGAAAGGATCGAGCAGTTCACGAAAACTGCCAGCATCCAACAGTGAACGGGCACGCTGGCGAGCGTTGAGTTCGACGAAGCTGTGTTGACTCAACAAACGACTGCTATCAGTCATGGCCGATCTCCTCGAAACCTTGTTCCATACGCAATCGCACCACACCCGGTGTCGCGCCGAAATCATGGATATCGATCGTCAGCGCCGGAGGGGTCTGGCCGTCGAACATGCGCTCGAACAGATGCTGCCAACGCGCGGCGCTGCCATTGACCGACGTCACCACCTGAATCGACAACTTGCCCGGCAGACCGGGCTCAAGCAGGACTTCCAGATCACCCGAACCGACACAACCGACCAGCGCCCGACCCAAGGGCGGTTGCCCGGCGGGGAATTCAAAAGACAGGGTTTCCATGATCAAAAATTCCTCGATTGGTCGCCGAGCCCAGGCTCAAGGCTATCGATAAACAGGCAAGCGGCGAGCAGGTCCGCAGCGCCACCCGGCGAAGCGTTCAGGCTCAACAGCTGCTGATCCAGTTCATGCAGCTGGCGCCGGCCGCCAAGGCTGGCACTGCCGCCGGCATCCAGAACCTTTTGCGCGCCGTGCTGCATGGCTTCAAGACCCGCTTGACCGGCGCGATACAGCACACAGGTGTCGGCCAAGGTGGTCATGATCGCCAGCAGCGCATCGAGTCGGGCGTTCTGCTCGCCATGTCCGGCGGCACGACTGCGTTGCAACTGGGGCAGGCCGTATTGCATCACCGCTGGAAACCCCAGCTGCGCCTGTTCCCGAGCGCCGCGGGCGCCGTACCGCTGGGCAACTTTGGCGCCGTGGCTGTTCTGCCATGGCGAGTTGCGGTCATCGATCAACGCCAGTCGTGCCGCCCGCAGGCTCATACCGGCAGCCGTGCAATTGCCCGGCTCCAGCGCCGCGGCCACCACCAGTAAACCCAAGGCCCAGATCGCCCCGCGATGAGTGTTCACGCCGCCGGTGGTGTGCAGCATCTCGGCTTCACCTTCCCGACCGATACGGCCCACCGCTTCGCGCAGTGGCTGGCCGACGACGCCACATTCGAGGGCGGCTTCGGCCATTGCCTTGAACGCCGGCCAGAGCGACAACGCCGAAGCGTGCATCAGGCCCAAGTGCAAATCGGTATGTGCGCCATTACCGCGACGATCGACCAACGCCGGTTTGGGCGACAGGTCCGCTTCATCGATCAGCGCGTCCACGGCCAGGTCAGCCAAGCGTTCGGCCAATGACAGAGGGGCGCAATTTATGTTCGGAGCTACATTGAGTGCGCGCATCACCAGCTCCTGAATTGGGCGGGCGGGTTGTACAAGCCCCCGGACCACTCGACCAGATCGGCGACGCTTTTGGCCGCCAGCAATTCACGGCTGGCATCGGTGCGACGAATGCCCAAATCTTCGGGCAAGGCAATCAAGCCTTCGCGGCGCATCCGCGCGGTGTCTTTCGGGTTATGGCGCATGCCGATGGCAGTGACGCCCGCCACTGCGGCGATCATCGCCTGGCGCTCTTCCAGCGTCCGCGCCTTATACAGGTAAGCGATGCCTTCTTCGGTGAGCAAGTGGGTGACGTCATCGCCGTAAATCATTATCGGCGCCAACGCCATACCGCTTTTTTTCGCGACCTCAACCGCATCCAGGGTTTCGACGAAGGTCGGCTTGCCGCCTTCCTGGAAGGTTTCGACCATCTGCACCACCAGTTTCTTGCCGCGCTCGAGATAAGCGGCCGGGCCGTCACCGGTCTGCTGACGCATGTCCAGCCAGGCAGGTGTCGCATGACGGCGGCCGTGCGGGTCATGGCCCATGTTCGGTGCACCGCCGAAACCAGCGAGCCGCCCACGGGTTACGGTCGAGGAATGGCCGTCGCCATCCACCTGCAAGGTCGCGCCGATAAACAGATCCACCGCGTACTGACCGGCCAGTTGGCAGATCATCCGGTTGGAGCGCAGCGAGCCGTCACGGCCGGTGAAGAACACGTCCGGGCGCGCGGCGATGTAATTCTCCATCCCCAGCTCGGTGCCGAAGCAATGGATGCTTTCGACCCAACCGCTTTCGATGGCCGGAATCAGCGTCGGGTGCGGGTTGAGTGTCCAGTTGCGGCAGATCTTGCCTTTCAGACCTAGGGACTCGCCGTAGGTAGGCAAAATCAGCTCGATGGCCGCGGTGTTGAAACCGATGCCGTGGTTCAGCGACTGTACGTTATGTTTTTCATAAATGCCGCGAATCGCCATCATCGCCATCAGCACATGCACCGGCTTGATGTGACGCGGGTCGCGGGTGAACAGCGGCTCGATATAGAACGGCTGATCGGCGAGCACCACAAAATCGACCCAGGACGCCGGGATGTCCACGCGCGGCAGGTCGCTGACATCGTCCACGATCTGGTTGACCTGGAAGATCACGATGCCGTCGCTGAACGCGGCGGGCTCGACCAGTGCCGGGGTGTCTTCGGTGCTCGGGCCGGTATAGATGTTGCCCGCACGGTCGGCCATGAAACCGGCTGAAAGCACCACATTGGGGATCAGATCGACCACCAGCCGTGCATACAGCTCGATATAGGTATGGATGGCGCCGATTTCCAGCAAGCCATCTTCAAGCAACTGGCTGATGCGCAGGCTTTGGGTGCCGGCGAAGGAAAAATCCAGCTTGCGGGCAATGCCGAGTTCGAACAGATCCAGATGCTCGGACCGGCCGACACTGGGCATGATCATGTGTAAATCATGCAGCTTGGCCGGATCGACTTTGGCCAACGAGCGCGAAAGAAAATCCGCCTGCTTCTGGTTGTTACCCTCCAGCACCACACGGTCGCCGGGGGCCAACAAGGCTTCCAGCGCCGCGACGATGTTGTCGGTCGGCAATACCACGCCATCGGCGAGAGACCGCACCTGCTCGAGTCGGCGCTGCTTTTCGCTGCGCCGACGCGACCAGCGCGGATCGGGTGTATTTATTGTTGTCATGCTCACTCCACGAGTTTCGCTGTCGTGGGTCACCTTAAGAGCGAACGGTGCGGAGCATCAATCAAGCAGACAATGAATTCGTTACGGTTGGAGTAATGATCGGCAAGGGGACTGATTTATTTTCAGCGCTTCATCGAAAATTAATCTGTCCCCGCTCCTGAAAACCGGGGACAGATTGATTTTTCAAAGAGCGCGAAAAATAAATCAGTCCCCTGAAATCTGATACCGCGTACTCCGCCCGCCACCCGGCAATTTGTGCAAACAACCCTTCTCCAACAGATCACCCAGATGACGAGTAGCCGTGGCCTTACTCACCTTCGCCACCGCCTGATACTGAGCCGCATTGATGCCACCTTCAAATCCCAGGCCATCCAGCAAACGGTTGAGCACCTTGACCTGCTCGGTGGACAGCGCGTGTTCACGGTGCTGCTGCCAGTAACGCGCTTTGGCCAGAACCCGGTCGATACGTTTTAGCGCCTGCTCCAGCGTGTGCAACAAGGTTTGCAGAAACCACTCCAGCCATGGCGTGATATCCAGTGCGGCCTTCTGGCTGTCTTCGAGGATCCGGTAGTAGGCTTGGCGCGTACCGAGAATGCTCGCCGACATGGCGTAAAAACGAATGGCCTGATTTTCGCCTTGAGCCAAAGCGAGGTCGGTAATGGCACGAGTCAGGCGACCATTGCCGTCGTCGAACGGATGCAAGGTCACGAACCAGAAATGGGCGATGCCCGCTCGCAACAGGGGATCGAGACTGGCGTCAGTCCGACTGCTGTTGAACCACTCAAAAAAGCGGGCGAGCTGCGCTTCCAGCCCCACACGCGGCGGAGCCTCGAAATGCACGGTCGGTCGGTCGAGCCGTCCAGAGACTACTTGCATGGGCTCTTCCCCACGCAAGGCGCCGACACGGATGCCATGCGCCAGCAGGGTTTCTTCCATCGGAAAGAGCAGCGTGTGCCAGTGCAACACTCGTTCGAGCGTCAATGGCGACTGATGTTGCTGGGTGGCATCGAGCATTAACTCCGCCAGTCCTTCGCTGCGCTGACTGACACGCTGGTCTCCCGCCAGCCCCAGGCGACGCGCCAGAGACGATCGCACTGACCCCGCATTCAGTTGCTCTCCCTCAATGGCCGAGGAGGTAATGATGTTCTGCAACAGCGCGTCCAGTTCAGTTTGCGCACTGGCATCCGCACCCGCCGCCCCGATCATTCCCAGCAACCGCCCCTGAGCCTGCGAACAGCCACGCAGCAATGGTGCCAGCTGGTCAGCGTGCCATGCAAAATGCGGCCAGTCGGGCTGCTGCCAAATCCACTCGGTAGGTTCGTTCATGGGGTCATCCTGAAACGCGTGAGCCGAATAAAAGCGCTATTCGGCTCATTAGATGAGCCGATTGTGCGATTCATTCGGCTCATGATCCACCGCTTTCGCAGAGTCTGTGGGAGCAGGCTTGCCTGCGAATGGCTTGATGCGGTTTCTAAACCAACCCTGCCCTCACCAACAGCTCTTCCAACCCCATCAGATCCGGGATTTTCGCCACGGTGTCGCCGACTTGCACGGCAGCCAGCTCCAGCTCGGCCAAGGGGACGTCGACGTAGCTGAGTTGGCTGTCGACCTTGCAGGAGCGGGGGATGCCTTGGGTCAGCAGGGCGATGAATTTTAGATCCGCGCGCCCGCCCAGGGCGTTGAGGACAACGATGCGCGCACGACCGCCGACCCGGGTGCGGCTGCCGCAGGTGGCTTCGAAGCAGACTAGCGGCAAGGTGCGGTTGCGCCAGCTGATCGGCCCCAAGTACCAACCGGGAGCGTTGGGCTCGGCGTGACTGTCCTGGTAGTCGATCAACTCCGCGACGGCGACGTTGGGCAACAACAAACTGCGGTCGCCCAACGGCAGCAACAGCCCCGTCAGGGTAGTGAGGCGGCTGCTGAGGTTGCTGGATTTGGCGGCGAGATTAGACATGAACCTGACTCCTGTGCACTTGGTTCCAGTGCGCGATGCTCTCCAGCAGTACCGATTCCTGATATGGCTTGCTCAGGTAGTCGTTGACGCCGATGGCCATCGCATGGTCCCGGTGTTTTTGTCCGGAGCGGGAGGTGATCATGATAATGGGCAGGTCTTTGAGCCGTTCGTCGTTGCGGATCTGGCTGGCGACCTCGAAGCCGTCCATGCGCGGCATTTCGATATCCAGCAGCAGGATGTCGGGGGTGTGTTCCTGCAACAGCGCCATGGCATCGACCCCATCCTTGGCGGTCAGTATGTTCATGCCGTTGCGTTCGAGCAGACGGCTGGTAACTTTTCGTACCGTCACCGAGTCATCCACCACCATCACCAACAACGGCCGGACGGGCTCGACTTCGATGAATTTAGGCGCATTCAGGCCCGCGGCCTGCTGCGCTGCCAAACGGACATGCAAGGCGCGGATATGCGCCAGCAAATCAAGAATGAACACCACACGGCCATCGCCCAAAATCGTCGCGCCAGAGATGCCCTGCACCCTGGCAAACTGCGCGCCGAGGCTTTTCACCACGATTTCCCGCGAGCCGGCCAGCGCATCGACCTGCACCGCCACCCATTGATCATGCACATGCACCAGCAGCACCGGTAGCGACTGATTCTGGACTTGGCTCTGGCCAGACAGTTTGGGTGCCAGACCGTTATTCAGCAGTTCGCCGAGGTAGCGCAGCTCATAGGCTCGTTCAGCGAACTGGTAGCACGGCGGGTTCGACTGGTAACAGGTCTCCAGCTCGTTGGGCATGACCCGCACGATGCCTTCGATCGTATTCAGCGGCACGGCGTACTGCTCTTCGCCGCACTGCACCATCAGTGCCCGGTTGACCGATACCGTGAACGGCAAACGAATCTGGAAGCGCGTGCCCTGCCCCGGTGTCGAGTCGATGATCATCGAGCCACCGAGCTGTTTGACCTCGGCGTGTACCACGTCCATACCGACCCCGCGACCGGAGATCTGGGTGACTTTTTCGGCCGTGGAAAACCCCGCCTGAAGAATGAACTGGAGCAGCTCGTAATCACTCAGTGCAGAGTCCGCCTCGATCAAGCCGCGTATTACGGCTTTGCGGCGCACCGCATCGAGGTCGATACCGGCGCCGTCGTCGCGCATCTCGATGACGATATCACCGCCTTCGTGAATCAGGCTCAGGCTGATCCGGCCCTCCTCCGGTTTGCCCGCGGCGCGGCGTTCTTCGGTGCTTTCCAGGCCATGATCGACGGCATTGCGCAACATATGCTCCAGCGGTGCGACCATGCGCTCCAACACGCTGCGGTCCATTTCGCCTTCGGCGTTGCCAACTTCGAAACGGACCTGTTTATCCAGCTCGCCGGAGACCTGCCGTACGATCCGCCGCAAGCGTGGCAGCAGGCGCTCGAACGGCACCATGCGCGTACGCATCAAACTTTCCTGCAACTCGGTGTTGACCCGCGCCTGTTGCAGCAACAGCATTTGCGCGTCGTGGTTGCGGGTATCGAGGGTTTCCTTGAGGTCCAGCAGGTCGGAGGCGGACTCGAACAAGGCCCGTGACAGCTGTTGCAACTGCGAATGGCGATCCATTTCCAGCGGGTCGAACTCTTCGTAGCCCAATCGCTCGGCTTGCACCTGTTCGCGGCTGAGAATTTGCCCCTGGGTTTCAATATCCAGACGCCGAAGTTGGTCGCGCATGCGCTCGATGGTGGTTTCCATCTCAACCAGCGTGACCTGAGCGTCACTGACTTGCTGCTCGATGCGCCCCCGGAAGATCGACGTTTCACCCGCCAGATTGACCAGGCTTTCCAGTTGCTCGGCCGCCACCCTGACCATTTCCGGGGGGGTACGCTCAGCCTCGGTTTCAGCCGCCGAAGAGCTCGTCATCACGCTGGCAGGCTGCGGCTGTTCGAGTGCAACGTCCCGCGCTGTGTTGGCCGCGACTTCATTCACGCTGCCGGGAGAACCGAATCGACGGATGCTGTCGGTCAACAAGGTCGCGCTGGGCAATGGCTGGCGCGCGCGAACGGCGTCGAGCATGTCAGCCAACAGGTCGTGCCCGCTTTGCAGCAGGCTGATCAGCAGTGGATTGCTCTGCAGCAGCCCAGCCGCCAGGCGCTCATAGAGAAATTCCAATTCATGGGCAAGGTCGCCGATCGGGGCGATTTCCACCATGCGCGCGCCACCCTTGAGGGTATGCAGATCACGCAGCAGGTTTTCCACTTCAATAATGTTTTTCGGCTCATCCTGCCAACGGGCCAGGGCGCCGCCGGAGCTTTCGATGATATCGAAGCCTTCTTCGAGGAAGATCTCCAGCAGTTCGGGGTCGCGCTCCTCAAGGGTTTCGACCGCTGACTTAGCGGATTTTGGCTCGATCTCAGGGCTAGGCCCCAGGCCACTGCCCTGCCGAAACTCACGAATGGCCTCAATCAGCTCAGTCGGGTTACTGAGCGATTGATGGTCCTGCAACTGCTCCAGCAGGATCGCCAGATGATCGTGGCTTTGCATCAGCAAGCGAGCCAAGTCAGGCGAGTGGCTGTAGCGGCGGTCGATCAAGCCTTCATAAAGCGTTTCCAGTTCATGGCCCAAATCGCCCACGGGCACGATTTCGGCCATGCGCGCACCGCCCTTGAGGGTGTGCAAATCGCGTTGCAACGAGGACAGCGGCAGCGGATTTTCCGGGTCATCCAGCCAACGCTGCAAGGCGTGCCCGGCGCTGTCGAGAATGTCCACGGCCTCTTCAAGGAAGATTTCCACGATCTCGTCATCGAGACGGCTCAGGTCTGCATCAGTTTCGCCAGGCGCCTGGCTCTTATTATTGATGGAGAGCTCAACAGGGCGCTGAACCGCGAGCTGCTCGGTCGCTGCATTCAGTTCGGTAATACTCAGCGAGCGGCTGCCGTCGCTTTTGATCAGGCCCATGGCACTCGGATCGAGGGCTTGATCGAGCAATTCGCGCAGGGCATCGATACGCTCAGGGCAGGCACCGACCTCTTGGCCCGCTGCCACTTGGTCGAGCATGTTGATCAAGGCTTCGTGGGCACTTTCAGCCTCATAAAAAAAGCGCTCGCTAACCGCCAGACTGCTTTCTTCCACCGCGCCATACAGGTCCAGCAACGCCTCGCACAGCTCATCCACTTGCGGCAGGTCGGCCATCTGCGCGCCGTGACCCAACGTAGTCAGCTCGTCGAGCAAGGCACTCAGCTCCTGGCGCTCGCCGGGATGCTGCCGCCAGCGCTGCAACAGGCTTTCGGCATCGAGCAGAATGTCCATGCCCTCAGCCAGAAAGGTCGAGATCAATTGCGGGTTGCGCTTCATCCGCAAACCGTTGCTCGGCGCGCTGAGCGCAGCCTGCAGACGTTCATCCAGCAGCGCGTGTGCCTCTTCGATCATCTGCGCTGCACCACTGATGGCCGCCAGTGGGTCACTGTCGAGCTGCGTCAAACCCCGACGAAACAGAGGCTCGGCAGCCCGCAGCAAGAGGATTTCCGACTGTCCGAGCGGGATCAGGTTGGCTTTGAATTCCCGTATCAACTGGTCCAGCGGGCTGGCCAGCTCGGCAATTGGCAGCACGCCGGCCATGTAAGCGCTGCCCTTGAGGGTGTGCAGGGCACGTTGCAGGTCATCGCTGATCGGCGGCGTCACAACGTCAGTAGCACGGTCTAGGAAGCGGTTGAGGTTATCGAGATGGCTTTGCGCTTCCTGATGGAAAATCTCCAGCAATTGCGGGTCCAGCACCTCTTCTCCTGCGCCTGCATCGACGACAGGAGGCACACCGGCCACATCCGGTTCATCTTCGCCCCTGGCCAGCGCATGGGCGCGAGCAGCCAACAGGTCGACATCATCGCGCTGACGTTGGGCATTGTCGGCGAACTCGCGAATAACCTCAGGCAACAACGCCAATACTTCAACGAGCAATTGCTGAACGCCCTGATCGGGTTTGACGCTGCTTTCCATGACCCGATTGAGCAGGTTCTCCGCCGACCAGGCCAGCTCGCCGAGGATCAGTGCCCGTACCATCCGCCCGCTGCCTTTGAGGGTGTGAAATGCCCGACGCACTTCGGTCAACGCGGCGGTGTCGCGAGTATCCTTGAACCAGTGCGGCAAATGCTCATGCAACGCCGCCAGTACTTCATCCGTCTCTTCGAGAAAAACCTCGAGCAGTTCGTCATCCACCCGCTCCTCATCCGTAGGTGGTGGCAGCAGGCTGGTGGGCACGTGGCGCGCGGGCGGGTTGACCGCCGAGACCGGGCTGGCGAGCACTTGGGCGATGGTCTGCGTCAGGCTGACCAGTTCATGACGGGCCTGCAATTCAATCAGTTCGTCCTGACTGATGACTTCATCGAGCAGCGGAACCTCGACAGTGGCATCCGGCGTCGGCGAATACCCCAGGTTTGCCAAACTGACTTGAGCCATGTCCAACACCTGTTCGCCGGGTGCTTCGTGATCTTCGCCCAGGCGCTCCAGGTAATACTCGATGCTGGTGAGGGCGTCTGCCAGGCCGTCCAGCTGGGACCATGTCGGCGGTTCCTCGTCCACCAGCAAATGCGCCTGGATGTAATCATTGCAGGTCGCGAGCAGGCTGGCCGCGCGCGCCAGCGGAATCATCGCCAGCGCTCCGCGCACCTGCACCAACAGCGCCGGCAAAGGTTGAAGCCGCTGCCGATCCCAAGGCCCGTCGATGTAATCGATGATCATGTCCTTGGCCTGCTGCAAACCGACGCGCGCCTCCTTGATCACCAGTTGGTGGATTTGGGTCAGGTCAGTCGTTGGCAGATGGCTATCTTCCGGGCTGGCCTGCTCCACGGTGCCCACCATCCCGGCCAGAGTCGCTTCGACATAGAGCAGCGCACCGGCGACATCCATCAGCGCCGCGTCATCGGCTTTGCGCTGGCCCTGAGCCAGCCTCTGAACCACCGCCTGCTGGTCGATGATGACCTTGCGGGGTTGACCAAAACCAAGAACGGCCAAGGTATCGGCAATCTGTCGCAACGGCGGCAACAGGCTTCCCAGTTCGCCGACATGCGTGCGGTCGCTGCGCACGAACACATCAAGACGCTCTTTAACCCGCACCAGTTCCTCGCACAATGCGACCACCACCGAGCGCATTGCATCACGATCCGGGCCCGCCAGCCGCGCGCGCTCTTCGTCGACCACTGCGCTATCGGGCAAGGCTTCGGCGAGGCCGTACTGTTCTTTGAGTAGCAGCATCGTCGGCGCCTGGCTGTCGGATTTGGCGATGTAAAACAGCAGGCTCTTGAGCAATTCATCGGGTGCTGGCTGATTGATGCCGCTGATGCCCTGCTCCAGCAAACGCTTGAGTTCCTTGTCGGACTCCTTGAGCAGGCCGCGCAACGCCGGACTATTGGTGAACTGGCCGTCGGCCATGGTCGCGACCAGCGCCGACGCGATCTGCCATAACGGGCCGAGCGGTGCGTCTTTGCACAGCACCTCAAGGCGGGCGAAGACTTTGGCCATATAACCGAGGTTGGTCTGCACCTCATGCTCACGCAGTAAACCGACCAGCGCGGTTTGCAGCATTTGCCGCAACTTGCGCAGCAAGGCCGTCAGGTCCGGGCTGTCGAGTGTGGCTAATGCCTGGGCGTCGAGTGCCGGAACGGCGAGCAGTTGCGGGGTGAACAGGCTGGTTTCCGACAGCAGGCTTTCGCCTCGGGCGCTGCGCAGATCGTTGAGCAGCGGCAGCACCACCAATGGCAAATCGCGGCGCGCGGTGTGGATGCGGTCGAGATAAACCGGTAACTGCACCAGTGCCTGCATCAACAAATAGGCAGCTGCGGAATGTTGCGCCACGCGGCCTTGCTGCAAGGCCAGCGCCAGCTGTTCGATCTCTTCGGCGAGCAGGGCCGCGCCATAGAATTCGATCATCTGCAGACTGCCATGGACCTGATGCACATAGTTCAGGCACTCGACCATCACGGCGGGGTCCTGTGGATGAACTACAAACGCTTCGAGGGCCTGGCGGGCCTGTTTGAGCGTTTCGGCAATTTCGCCCTTGACCCATTCGAGAGCCACATAGTCGCGCCGATCAGCCATGACAACTCCAGTCGTTACCTATGCTTTTCATTAAAAAAAGCGGTTCATTACCCATGTGGTTATAGCCCAGGTTTTCAGCCAAGGTCTTGCGACAGTGGCAACGTAAAACCAGAAACCGAGCGACGCATCTCGCTGGCCATTTTCGCCAGGTTGCCAATGCTTTCCGCAGTGGCCGCAGTCCCGGACGTGGTTTGCGTGGTGGTCTGCTGAATCACGGTCATGGTCCGGGAAATTTGACCCGCTGATGAAGCCTGCTGCTGCGCGGCGTTGGTGATGCTCTGGATCAGCGCCGCAAGGGTTTTCGAAACGCCTTCGATTTCCTCCAGTGCCACTCCGGCATCCTGCGCCAGTCGGGCGCCGCGCACCACTTCACTGGTGGTTTGCTCCATGGAGATGACCGCCTCGTTGGTATCGTTCTGAATCGCCCGAACCAGGGTTTCAATCTGCTTGGTCGCCGACGACGAGCGCTCGGCCAGCCGTTGCACCTCATCGGCCACCACGGCGAACCCGCGCCCGGCATCACCGGCCATGGACGCCTGAATCGCCGCGTTCAGTGCCAGAATATTGGTTTGATCGGCAATGTCATCGATCAAGCTGACAATGTCGCCAATCTCCTGAGACGACTCGCCCAAGCGTTTGATCCGCTTGGAGGTGTCCTGAATCTGCTCACGAATGTTATCCATGCCGTTGATGGTGTTGTGCACCACCTCGTTGCCTTTGTTGGCGATGGTCACCGAGCGCTCGGCGACCGCCGAAGACTCAGACGCATTGGCCGAAACCTGATCGATGGAAACCGCCATGTTGTTGATCGCGGTCGAGGCTGCGGCAATTTGCAACGCCTGATGCTCGGACGCGGCCGCCAGCTGCATGGCCGTGGTCTGGGTGTCCTCGACCGCAGAGGCGACTTGTTCGGCCGTCAGGTTGATTGTAGCCACCAGATCGCGCAACTGGTCGATGGAGTAGTTGATGGAATCGGCAATCGCCCCGGTGAACTCTTCGGTCACGGAAGCGGCGACCCGAAGATCACCGTCGGCGAGATTTTCGATTTCATCGAGCAAACGCATGATCGCGGTCTGATTGCGCTCGTTCTTCTCAGCGGTTTCACGCAATTGCCGGTTGGTCTCGCGGACCATCACGATGCCGATCAGGATGATCGACATCACCGCCAGCAGACCGAGCACGTAGCCGCCGATGCTGTGCATCGAACGTCCCTTGGCCAGGTGTTCGAATCCATTGGCCAACACCGATGCTTCATCGAGCAGGGTTTGCGAGGTGATGAAGATGTTGCTGGCCGATTCACGCACCTGAAACAGCTCGGGCGAGGTTTGGAGGATTTCATCCACGGAGCCGGATACGAACTGGAACAGTTCGGCAATGTCGGCCAGGCGCACGCGGGAGTCATGGTCCTGGACCTGAGTGATTTTCATCGTCGCGTTGCCTTCGAGCATGCCGTTGAGTACCCGGCCAAACAGGCTGGCATCTCGACCGAATGCATCGGCGGCCTGCACGGCGGTGTCATCCCCGGACAGCACGGTATTGACCGAACCGAGAATCCGCTCAGCTAACAACGACTGACGCTGGGCGACCGCGACCTGAGTGGCCGGCGCGTGATTCTGCAACAGGCTGTCGACGACTTTTTCGTACTCGACCTGCAACTGCGGAATAGTTTCAGCGAGGGTCGCGGCCACTTGATGCAGGGACAGGACGGTTTGCTCGCTGGCGATAATCACGTCGGTACTCCTGCGCAGCGTCTCCCAGTCGTTTTGCACCGCCTGCATTTCATCGTTCACTACGGGTGGCGCAGACGGCAGCCCGGTGGCCTTGTCGCCTTTCTTCAGGACGCCCCAACGCCGCTCGAAATCGTTGCGCGCATCGGCCAACAGCTTGAACGCAGGCGCTTTGCCCGAGGCGGCTTCAGCGGCGTTTTTGGCGATCCGCTGAGACAACACGCGCAGCTCACCCGCGTGGCCGATGTACTGCTTATCGTAGTTCGACTGGGTGTTGAGATAGGCGAAGTTAACGAACAGCAACATGATGAAAATGATCAGGGCGACAAACAGCACAACGATCTGCGACCGACTGCGCGCCCCCTCCAATGACCTACCTGTCTTGCTCATTAATCAGGCCTCCGCCTGGACCAACTGCGTTTTTCATCCCTGAAATAAAAAAAGGCCCGTCGGGCCCCACCGAAAAACGTTAAAGCGCTACATCCATAAAGCCCGGCGATTGCACCAGCGAGCGTGGACTGAATACCAACCAGGCCTGTTCACGCAAGAATTGCCCCTGAATGTACGGGGCGATGCCTGCATCGAATGCCACCAGCGGCTCAGGCATGAGACTGCGTTGATTGAAATGCTGCATTCCCAGCACCTCATCGACCATCAACCCGGCGAACAGGTCCTGATGCTCAACCACCAACACCCGCCGTTGCTTGCGCAAGGGCGAGAGCTCATGGCCGAAAAACGCACACAGATCCATGATCGGCAGCAACCTTCCCCGCAGATTCGCGACACCCTTGACCCAGGGTTTTACCCCCGGCAGCATGGCGTATCGCGGCTCGTGCAGGATTTCACCGATTTCCCCCATGGGCGCCACATAACACTGCTCGCCCATGCGAAAACCGATACCACTCCAGTCTTGCTGACGGGTCTCCTGCAACGGCAGACCGGCCGCAAGCGAACGACAACGCTGATCGATTTCAAGCAGCAACTGGAAGGCGGTTTGCGACTCAGCCACGACTACGGACCGTCAGTTGGCCAATACCGAGTTCAAGGTTTTTATCAGGGTTTCTTCGTCTACCGGTTTGGTCAGGTAGTCGCGCGCGCCCTGGCGCGTGCCCCAGACTTTGTCGGTTTCCTGATCTTTGGTGGTGATGATGATCACCGGGATCGACGCGGTTTCAGAGTCTTTGGTCAACTGGCGCGTCGCCTGAAAACCATTGAGGCCGGGCATCACGATATCCATCAGCACCGCATCGGGCTTTTCCTGGCGGGCCAGGGCGACGCCGTCAGCACCGTTTTCGGCTTTCAAGACTTGATGGCCGTGCTTTTCCAGCATGCCGGTCAACTTGTACATCTCAGTCGGCGAATCATCGACGATCAGAACTCGAGCCATAGTGTTCCCCTATGCAATGGATGCCGTCGACCCGCCAGGGTCACCGGGCATCAAGATACTTATTGTTCTACTGCAACGAACTCCGGCACATGGGCCTTGATCGCGTTCAGTAGTTCTTCCTTGCTAAACGGCTTGGTCAGAAACTGGTCGGAGCCAACGATCCGGCCCTTGGCCTTGTCGAACAGGCCATCCTTGGAGGACAGCATGATCACCGGCGTTGACTTGAAAGCCCGGTTGTTCTTGATCAGCGCACAGGTCTGATAGCCATCCAGACGCGGCATCATGATGTCGACGAAAATGATTCGCGGGTGGTTATCGGCGATTTTTGCCAACGCATCGAACCCGTCTATCGCCGTGATGACTTCGCAACCGACGCTCTTCAACAGCGTCTCTGCGGTACGGCGAATCGTCTTCGAATCGTCGATAACCATCACTTTCAAAGCTGTGGAATGCTGTTCCATGTTTGCTCTACCATCGCCGCGGCGAATCATGTGCTGCATTGTACCTGGCGCCATAGAGTCATTATGTGCCGCCAAGCCCCGAATTACCGGGGCCTAAGGTCAAGTGCCGAGCCTTTTTAGCACACTCTCCAGACGCAATCCATAAAGCCCGGCATAGAGTGCTTCCCCCTTGACCCCGAGCATGCACAGCGCCACCCTGACGCCTATTTTCAGGCCATTGCGGCCGTTACCAACCAGAGGATATTGCCCATGAGCGTTCGCCTAGGAATTGTCATGGACCCCATCGAGCGCATCTCCTATAAAAAGGACAGCTCGCTGGCCATGCTCCTTGCCGCCCAGGATCGCGGTTGGTCGCTGTTCTACATGGAACAGCAAGACTTGTACCAGAACGCCGGCCAAGCACGCGCCCGGATGAAGCCGTTGAAAGTCTTCGCCGACCCTGCGCATTGGTTCGAACTGGAAGCCGAAATCGACAGCGGCCTGGATGACCTGGACGTGATCCTGATGCGCAAGGATCCGCCGTTCGACATGGAATTCGTTTACGCCACCTACCTGCTGGAACAGGCCGAGCGCGCCGGGGTGCTGGTGGTCAACCGTCCGCAGAGCCTGCGCGACTGCAACGAGAAGCTATTCGCCACGCTGTTCCCACAGTGTACGCCACCGACCCTGGTCAGTCGTCGCTCGGACATCCTGCGTGAATTCACCGAACTGCACGGCGATGTGATTCTCAAACCGCTGGACGGTATGGGCGGCACTTCAATCTTCCGCCACCGGGCAGGCGATCCGAACCTGTCGGTAATTCTCGAAACCCTCACCGCCAACGGCGCCCAGAAAATCATGGCGCAAGGCTATCTGCCAGCAATCAAAGACGGCGACAAACGCATCCTGATGATCGACGGCGAACCTGTGCCTTACTGCCTGGCGCGCATCCCGGCCGCGGGCGAAACCCGTGGCAACCTCGCCGCCGGTGGTCGTGGCGAAGCCCGTCCGCTGACCGAGCACGACCGCTGGATCGCGGCACAGGTTGGCCCGACACTGCGTGAAAAAGGCCTGCTGTTCGTGGGCCTCGATGTGATCGGCGAACACCTGACGGAAATCAACGTCACCAGCCCAACCTGCATCCGCGAAATCGACAACGCGTACGGCACCAACATCGCTGCGCTGTTGATGGATGCCATTGAGCAGAAGTTGAAGGCGAAGTAACTCGCAAGCATAGGGCTCGGTCGATATCGGGTGTAGGGGACTGATTTGTTTTCAGCGCTTCATCGAAAATTAATCCGTCCCCGGTTTTAATGAGGCCAGGGACAGATTGATTTTTCAAAGAGCGCGAAAAATAAAATCAGTCCCTTTGCAGACTGTGTGAAAACCTGGCAATTCTTGCAACGGTCTAAGAAAATGCCTTCATCGGAAGATTGGGGGCATTTTTGTGGCATACATCCAAGGCATAGCGCGCGATCAGAGCAGTCTTTTTCCGGTGTCGCTGGAAGAATCCATTCCGGTAGACCACTTGGTCAGAGTCATTGATGCCTATGTCACCCAGCTCAATCTGCGGGAGCTGGGATTCGACAAGGCTGTCCTCAAGGGCAACGGGCGCCCGCCCTATGATCCGGCAGACCTGCTCAAACTTTATCTCTACGGCTATTTCCTCAGCATCCGTTCGTCACGCCGCCTCGAAGCCGAATGCCTGCGCAACATCGAAGTCATGTGGCTGCTCAATCAGCTCGCACCTGACTTCAAAACCATCGCCGATTTCCGCAGAGACAACGGTGCCGCATTCGCCGCCATCTGCCGACTCTTCATTCTTTTTTGCCGTGAAGTGGGGCTAATCGCCGGCAAGCTGGTTGCTATCGACGGCAGCAAATTCAAAGCCGTGGCCTCCAAGCGCCGTCATATGAGCCTCAAGCACCTTAAGCGCGATGAGGAAATACTGAACAAGAAGATTACCCAGTACCTGGCGGAGCTTGATCGGGCGGACAAAGACGACGCCGATCAGCCTGTGGATAAGCAGAAAGTCAAAGCCGCTTTGGCCCGTCTGAGCAACAAACGAGACAACAACCTGACCCGTCAGCAGGTGATGAAGGCGCTGGAAGTCGAGCAGTTCATCAGCACCGAAAGCGAGGCGCGGATGATGCGGGCGCCGCAAGGCATGGCCGTGGCGTACAACGTGCAGACGGCGGTGGATGCCGAGAACGGCTTGATCCTGCACCACGAAGTGACTCAGGACGGCGATGACCGCAAACAGCTTGAACCCATGGCCAAAGCGGCTAAAGAAGTACTGCAACAGTCAGAGCTGACGGTAGTGGCCGATGCCGGATATTCCCACGGCAAACAATTCCAGGCCTGTGAAGACGCGGGTATCACGGCGTATGTGCCGCTGAATCGAACGATCAACACGCGGGGCGGGGACGTAAAATTCTTTGACCGCACCCAGTTTACGTATGAGGCCCTGGACGATCAGTACCGGTGCCCGAATGGCAAGCTACTGACGCTGACGCAACTGAATCGCGGCACGCGTATTTACCACGCACTGCCCAGTGACTGCGCCCACTGCCCGCTGAAAAGTCAGTGCACCAAGACCTCCCGCCGGAAAGTAACGCGGCATGCGCATGAGGCCGCTTTTGAGCGAATGGAGCAGCGCATGCAGGCGCATCCGGAGAAGATGGTTGAACGAAGGTCCATCGTTGAACACCCCTTCGGCAACCTCAAGCAATGGATCATGGGCAAT
Organism: Pseudomonas sp. ASL3; assembly: GCF_056680425.1. NCBI lineage: Bacteria > Pseudomonadati > Pseudomonadota > Gammaproteobacteria > Pseudomonadales > Pseudomonadaceae > Pseudomonas > Pseudomonas sp. ASL3. The sequence goes on from NZ_CM155281.1 coordinate 5,294,157, forward strand.
GGACGGTTCTTGCTACGCCAACTGAAAGGCGCGCGAATAGAGATGTCGCTGGCGGTGCTTGCCTATAACTTTAAAAGGGCGATCAATGTGCTGGGTGCGCGTGAAATGATGGCGAAGATGGGCTAAGCAGCCTTTTTTTGCGCCTGACAAACGTCCCAGGACTGGCCATGGAGCGCTCAAAACGCTTTGTCCCGGCGACGTGAAAACGAACAGCGATGATTTCGGGATCAAAGGCCAAAAACCAACGCCCCGACAAGTCGGGGCGTTGGTTTGAAACATGATCGTCAGGTTTTCACACAGCCTGTTTGGGAGCAGGCTTGCCTGCGAAGGCAGCGTGTCAGGCGCTGAAACTCCCCAGCATCCTCCGCCACCACGGCCTCGACGACGGCCCCGCCATCGGCCAAGACTGTACCATCACCTCCGGCATATCCCGCAACCTGATCCACGGCTCACTCTGCCAATGCAGCAAACCCAACGACCTGCCCAACCACTTCATCTGGCTCACACCGGGCTGATGCTCCTGGCGACTGTCACGCAGAGCAGGCAGCACCTCATGGGTCAACCAATGGCGCAGCGCGCGGTTCTCCGGGACATAGTGATGAACCAACAACGCAAACACACCTGACTCACTGACCATCAAATTCTTGGTCCACTCGCCGTTAGCCAGCAACCAGGCTGCGCGCCGCTGATCGAGGTCCAGTTTGTAGGTCGAGCGTTCATCCAACGGCCTGCCCATCAAACGCCCTAAATCCGACAGACAAAACCATGCCTGCGACTCGATCATCAGTGCCCGCAGCATGCGGTGGTGACGGATGAACAGTGTGGGTTCGAAGCAGCCGGCCAGCGGTTGCCTATCGGACGGTTCTAGAGTGCGCATCGGTAAAGCTCCTTGGGATGTGGAACCGCCACCAAACGTCGTCAAACGAATCAGGGTGGCAGCTGTGCGAAGGTTGACGAACCGGCCCCAAAGAAACCGGCAGACCCGAAGGTCTCCGACGCACAGCCGCCATAACGCGCGCCTCAAGCAACGATAGTTTGCCTGAAGCCGGTTGTGGAGCGCTGTTGCGCTTTGGGATTCGGATCGTCAAATCCGGTCGTTGATTTGCAGCGACGGCGCAGAGCCTAATGCGCGGTTAAAAGCGCTGCAAGTATTCATATGTAACTCGCGCAACTGTGGGAGCAGGCTTGCCTGCGAAGAGCTCATCAGAGACGCCACCTACTCTGACTTGAACAGACTCCTTTAATTTCGACAAAGCTTGTGGGAAGTTTCTTCCACTTATACCGGAGTCGGAGACATATAGTATTGCCAGACGAGTACTTGATTGAGAATATCGACCGATGCTCCACGTCGTCCTTGCCGGTTTCTTGTGCATCAAAGCTTGTCGGGCTGATCTCCGATGCAATCCGGAACATTAGGACCAATAGAGATCATCCCTATACTCACCTCAGGATTTCCCTCACGCCCCCAACTAACCCCCGCGCTTCCTCCAGCAGTGAAAGCAAGGTCGTAAATTACACTCTCACCTATTAACTTATCGTCGCGATTATCATATAAACGATCAAACCCTGGGTACTCCCATCTAAAAAATAGCGTTGGCCTTTCTGTATTATCGGGGTGAGTCCAAGGATGCAAGAAATTAGGTAGGACCCAGAAAGGTTTGAAGGTTTCGATCCGATAACAACCATTCGGACTAATGATTGGCTCACCCGACTTCATCGCCAACCCTCTTTCCCACCATTGTGACGCCCACCATAAGCCACCCGATCCAGTGAAGCAAACTACGAAACAAAAAATTTTAGAATGTACGAAATTCAAATTCAGTTACTCGGGCAACTATGGTTTCAAAAATCCATCAGGCTGACCACCTATAAATCTCAATCCGAGCATCGGGGCCTGCTTACATCTATATAAGCAATCCCTATCTCAATGCCCGAAGAGTCGTTATACTTCCAGCGAACTCTCCCACCCGCCGAAGCGAGGTCATACACCTCACTTTGCGCAATGACCTTCCCTGCGCGTTGATCGTAAAGGCGATAGAACCCTGGATACTCCCACCAGGGAAACCATTCACGCGCCACCGTATAGTCTGGGTGAGGTCGAGAGTGGAATAGTTGGGGTAAAATCCAAAACGGCTTAAACCCAGAAACTTGATAACAACCATCCGAGCTCACCTCTGAAGAGCCCGTGGGTGCCGCAAACTTTTTCTCCCACCACTCGGAAGCGGCCCACCAACCGATTACTATCGCACTGCCTGCGATAAAAAGCGCCGCTGTTCTCGATACTAGTTTCAAGCCCACTCACCCAAATCGATTACCTGATCATTCTGTTTCCATAGCACGTCTGAATAAATAATAAAATCCCCACTTTTATTCTTACTATTTCGATAGGCAGCGAAACCCGCATTCGTAACAGCCGCGAAGGGTCCGCTTTGCAAATGAACAATCCAGTTCTCATCGGGCGTCATCGAGAGCAGTGTTTCTGTCTCCTATTACGAAGCGATTCAATCCAACTCACCCGATTGATAATACTTTGAATGCTCAATAGGTTGATCACCTATACAATCCTGCACATTAGGCCCTGTATAAATCATCCCGACATAGACAGCCTGGTCATGGGGGTCACCCCAGTACAAGCCACCGCCCCCGCTAAAAACCAAATCGAAAATATTACTTTCCCCCAAGAGCTTTTCGTCACGCTGATCATAGAGCCGATAAAATCCTGGTATCTGCCACCAAGGGAACCACTCGCGCTCAGCAGAAGTATCAGGCAGCACTCTGGAATGTAAAAAGTGAGGCAACACCCAAAATGGCTTATATTCTTCAAGGCGATAGCACCCATTAGGACTGATTGTGGATATTCCAACTTTACTCGCCCAAGCTTTTTCCCACCACTGTGAAGCAGACCATAAGCCACCTAAGATAGCCACACAGACGATAAGCCAAACCATGCGTGCTAAGTCAAATTTCAAACCTGCCCCCCCCAAATCAATCACCTGGTCCACTTTTCTCCAGAGGATGTCCGAGTAAATAATAAAATCTCCGCCCATACCTTTCTTCTCTCTAAACTTACGAAAATCTCCATTGGTGACCGCGGCGAAAGGTTCTTGCTGTAAATGGACAATCCAATTTTCATCAGGCGTCAGGGTCAGCACAGTTTCAGCCTTGGTCAACACCCGATTTTCAGTCCATGTACCCAAATACTGCGACCCGTTGAAATCGTAATAATCCCGAATATACAAGCCAACATACTGCACATGGAATACTTTCTTGACCGCCCTCGTGAATAAGTTTTTTTTAGTAGAGGCCGTTCCTACAACGCCCACCTTGACCATTGCCTTCCCTAAAGCGCCATACATATCATCAAGCGTATCCAGCTCCTTCCCAAGCGGCGCAATGTTCACTTGGGAGATGGAATCCATTTCTCTGGCTGACATGCCGTAACTACCTAAACAAAATTCCCCTTCACCGTTCCAACCTGCACGTTTCAACCTTATTGCCAACTGACCTACTCCGGCATTACTGGTTAGTCTTGACTGAGCTAACGCCACAGCATCTCGACAACGTTCGAACTTCATTGCCCAAGCCATCTTTACGATACTCTCATTGACGTTTGCAGATAATAAACCTGTTGGGCCGAGTTCTGTTTGCTCTTTTTTCCACTGTTCAGGCATTTCCCATCCCGGACTATCAAACCAGCGCTGCATCAACGCGGCAGCTGTGTCCCAACCCATATTACGCATGGCTCCTGGCAGCCTTGACAGTGCCAAAGGTTCCACGACCACGACCTTAGGTGGTGTGCCCGTGGGAGCGTAGGTTTGAGACTTACCTTGCGGCAGCACGTAATAAACATCGTCGCCCAAGGCGTTGGTTTGTTTAAAGTCGTTTAAAGACATGGCCGTTATTCCTTGGCTGGCGAAGGGGCTTGGAAAGCAAAATGTAGGTTGACGGGGGAATCAGTACCGTGAGTTCGGCTACGCCCTTGGCTGTCGACGGCAGCCCGAGCTACGTAGGTGTTGTCATGGAGTAATGCATAATTGAGCCTGTCACATACCTCCATCCGACTGTCTACAAGCTTGAAGCGCTCGTCACAAACGGCAGCAGAACTACTGGTTGAATCGCTTTTTTGTGCGGGAGCACTCCCAGAAGCAATTGAAACTCCAGCTGTTTTCGCCTGCTCAACCGTGCTCGTTGAATTCCGCGCAGTAGCGTCATCTGGTACTTCGATGAAACAGCTACCCTGTTTTATCGAAACCAAATGAGCCCTGCACGAAGTGAGATCCCCGTCAGCGGCCTGAAATCTGCCGTTGAGCATAAACCCATTGATCAGTCCGGTAATGACGGTTGTATGGCCATGCAATGGGCAGATGACGTCATCCCCTACGTGAACCATTTGGAAATCTTCAATAAAACTCGCATCGGCTCCGGTCATCACGGTGCCGCCGTGATCCGTGGTGTCCCCGACTACAATTGCCAATTTCAACATATTACAACTCTTTCAATAAGGCTTCAGTAAGAGCAATTAACTTCAAACAGCAGATAACCCCCCAAGAACTGAATGTTCAAATATTTAAACATCAGACAAACATTTACCGACTAAGCTTGCAAAACCCACCAAAGAAATACCACACCGAACACAATAATTAAATCACGGCACTATGGTTTTTTCGGTGATTTCCGCACTTCAAGAAGAGACCTACAACAACAACTCCAAAGTCTTACAACGAGGCCGAGCCCACACATCGAAAACTCAACTTTTAGGGCGTCATTACAGTGGACAAAAAAGTAACTGTGGATCAACCTCGACGTCATCGGCGAGCATCTGACCGAAATCAACGTCACCAGCCCGACCTGCATCCGCGAAATCGACAACGCCTACGGCACCAACATCGGCGGAATGTTGATGGACGTGATTGAGCAGAAGTTGAAGGCGAAGTAACAGGCAGATTGCATTCCCCTGTGGGAGCAGGCTTGCCTGCGAAAGCCATGGGTCAGGCACTGAAGATGTTGGATGTGCTGCCCCTTCGCAGGCAAGCCTGCTCTCATCAAACAAAAAATAACGCATTGTTTTTTATGCCTTTTATTTGGCCATAACTAACTGCATCCCAAGCTTGTGTGCCTTGCGTTCCAGGGCACGCAGTTGACGGTGTCGACTCTCGGCTTCATAGGCTTCCATACCTCGCTCCACGTAGGGTTGGCCTTTGGTCAACATGACGTAGATCAGGCGGGCCAGTTGATGCGCGGTGGCTTTGATGGCGCACGCGGTATCCATGCGCGCCAACCGGGCTCGATGGCTGGCGCCGATGAAGCTCTTGTCGTTGCGCGCGTTGGACGCGGCCTGCTTCAAGGCCTGCGCGGCTCGATTCGAGACCTTTGGCGGACTACCAGGCAGCTGCCTGCCGCCGGATATCCGGGTCGCAGGTGCCAGGCCGAGCCAGGAACAGAAGTGTTGTTGTGTGGGAAATCGCGATAAATCAGGCCCGATTTCGCTCGCCAGTGCCAAAGCGGTTTCGACGCCGATGGTGGGAATAGCGGTCAAATCAACGCCCATTATTTTTCCCAGCGCACGGTGCAAACGGGCTTGCTCGGCTGACGAGCGGTGCGGGCTGCGCAGTGCCTTGGCCGGCGGCAGAGGTTCATCGTTCAATACCGGCAGTCGATCAATGGCGTGAGCGATGGCCTGATCGCATTCGGCAATTTGCTGTTCCAGAAAATCATGCGTCGCCATTTCCTGAGCCAGGGCATGCAGATGCTCGGTTCGCCAGTTACCGCGCAGGCTGCGGGCAATGGTTTCATGATCGGCCTTGATGTGACCGTTTCGAAAACCGGCCAATACGTACGGATCACGCTCGCCGCCGATGATCGCGTTGAGGATTTTCTTGCCCGTCAGGCCGGTGATGTCACTGATGACAGTGGCTAGCTGGATGTTCATCTGGGTCAAGGCTTTCTGCATGCGATTGACGCTCTTGGCCTGATCGCGAACTTTCATTGCGCGCTGGCGAACCAGAGAGCGCATCGAGCAAATGTCGTCGGCGGGCCGAAAGGCGCCTCTGAGCAAGCCGTGGGTCATGAGCTGCCAAATCCACTGGCAGTCCAGCACATCGGATTTGCGCCCGGAGGTCTGGCGGGTGGCGCGGGAGTTCACCAAATACACCTCGAAGCCCCGTGCATCGAGGATTTCAAACAGCGGTATCCAGTAGACCCCGGTTGCCTCCATGGCCACGACATTGATCTTCAACGCTTCGAGCCAATCGGCTAATGCGAGCAACTCGTCGGTGAACGTTTTAAACGAGCGGACAGGGGTGTCGCTCTGGTCGGGGTTGACCCCCACCCAATGCTCGCGACTGCCAATATCGATACCCGCACAATGAGGGTGAACCACTTCAAAACGTTTCTGCTGGTTCTTGCGCGCCATGACAATTCCTCGCAGGATTGAGGGGCGCGCGGGGAGCACGGTGGCGAATGGATTCACTCTCTCATACGTGGTCACAGCTTGCTGTGCCGACAACGACTCCACGCCGATACCGTGCGGACCACTCTCCCATGCGGGTGCGTACACACCAGTGATGGCTACGGTCTTGGTCCCCGCGCGCGCTTCGATTCTACGACGTGCCCCAGTTTGCTGCGCGACAGCGCGGCGTCGAAGACGCGGCGAGGCCTCCCATCAAACAACCTGTAAACCATTGAAAATAAAGCATAATTTTTATGCAATTTTCAGCCTAACGCTGACCCCCTGTAGGAGCTGACTTGTCTGCGATCCAGTGCGAAGCGCTGGCAAAAATGGTGAATCCACCATCGTCGGAAGGTCCTTCGGCCCTTTTCGCAGACAAGTCAGCTCCTACGCCCTCCGGGCAGAAACGGGACCGTGTTTGCTACGCGACAGCGCGGCGTCGAAGACGCGGCGAGGCCTCCCACAGGTTCAGGGTGAACCCAACACCGAGTTTGCTGCGCGACAGTGCGGCCTTCAGTCAAAGCAGCGCTTGATGCGGAAAATGCTTCTGTGTCTGTTTAAAGCCAGGCTGCCCATCGTCGTGAGTGCATGCTCTTTTTTCCCAAGGAATAGGGCTTAGGTCTGAGTGTGAAGCCCTGTCGTATCAGGTAGCATTTTTCAGTTATTGCCCTGCGGATCTGCCATGGACACGTTCCAAAACATGCGCGCCTTTAGCCTGGTTGTCCAAACGGGAAGCTTTACGGCGGCAGCTGAGCTCATGGATAAGACCACGGCCAATATCTCCAAGGCCGTTTCCCAATTGGAAGCCCATCTCCACACGCGTCTGCTGAACCGAACCACGCGTCGTATCGCCCTGACCGAGGCCGGTAAGCGTTATCTGGTGCGTTGTGAGCGCATTCTCGAAGACATCCTCGAGGCTGAAGCGGAAGCCAGCGTTGCCCATGCCAAACCGGCGGGTAATTTGAAAGTGCATGCCATGTCCGGCATCGGCACCCATTACGTCATCGATGCCATCGCGCGTTATCGCGAAACTCACCCCGAGGTGACGTTCGACTTGACCCTGTCCAATCGACTACCCGATTGCTGGAGGAGGGTTACGACGTGTCCATTCTCATTGCCAGCGACCTTCCAGACTCCGGGTTCATTTCGCAGCGACTCGGTATCACCTACAACATTCTTTGCGCGTCGCCTGGCTATGTCGCGAAGCATGGTCAGCCCGGCTCTCCCGCCGAGTTGACTGACCATGATTGCCTGCGCATCGTCAATGCGGCAATGCCCCAGGAAAGGCTGGTATTCGACGGTCCGAACGGCCAGGAAATAGTGACCCTTTCGAGGTTCCCGTTTCACGTAAACACCGCCGACGCGATGACAGTGGCGATTCAGGCTGGCATGGGGATCGGGGTTCAACCCGTCTCGTCAGCCATCGAAGGTCTGCGCAACGGCACGCTGGTGCGTGTCCTGCCGCACCATCGATTGCAAGCAATCAACCTCTACGCCCTCTACCCGTCACGGCAGTTTCTGGATGCGAAGATAAAAACCTGGGTCGAGTACTTGCGCGAGTCATTGCCGGTGTTTTTGGCTGCGCATGAAGGGGATTTGAAGATGCATACGGTTTATTGAATCCCTGGTTATTCGATGATCTGCGCAACCCGCTGCAACGCAATCTTCAACTGCGTTCGATTACTGGCCGCGCACAAGCTGATGCGAATGGCGTGGGTATCGTGCTCCTTGACCGCGAAAACCTCCGCAGGCACCACGTCGACTTGCGCCGCACGGCAGGCTTGGGCCAGTGCCATCGAGGGCAGCGTGCCAGTGACCCAGATATGGGGCGAAGGGCTTTCCGATTGATACAACGCCGGGCCGAGGATCTTCTTTGCCAGACGCCAGCGTTGGGTGGTTTCTTCGGTTTGCCAGGCCAATCGACGTCGTGCGGTTCCGTCGTTTATCCATTGGCTGGCGATGGACAGGCACAAGGGTGAGATCCCCCAATGAGTCGCTTGGGCGTGGGGGTCGATCAGTTCGAGTACGGACGGATCGGCGGTGATCCAGCCGACCCGCAAGCCGGGTGCGACCGTTTTCGACAGGCTTGTCACCAGCAGGCCGCGCTTGCCCAGGAGTCTGGTCAGCGGCGGTGTAGAGGTCAGCGCGCCATAGACGTCGTCTTCGATGATCAACAGGTCGTGCTGTTTTGCGACTTCGGCAATCTCGAGCTGCCGCTGGGGCGACATGATCGTCGACGTCGGATTTTGCAGGATCGGCGTGAGCACGACGATTTTTGCGCTGGTGGCTCGAGCCATCCGGTCGAGTTCGTCCGGGACGATGCCGTAACAATCAAGTGCAACGCCATGCAATGGCAAACGCAATTGCCGACACGCTGCTTTGATACCCGGCGCGGTGAAGGCTTCCACCAACACCGGCTCGCCGGGCTGACACAGCGACAATAGCGCCGTGAACACCCCCTGCTGGGCGCCGTTGCAGAGCATGATGTGTTCCGCAGCGACGTTCAGGCCTCGAGCCTGTAGCCAGGCGGCGCCCTGAGCCCGTCCGAATGCCAGATCTTCTGCGCTGAGATAGCGTTGCAGCCGCTGCGCATGTCCGCCATCGATCAGCCGGGTGAGCGCGAAGACTTCGTCCTGACTGTCCTCATCGGTCACCGGCACATTGGTGGAAAGATCGATCAGTGCCGGGCGCTCGTCCGGCTGCTTGAGCCGGAACAGCGTCGCTTCTTTGCTCCCGGCCAACACATAGGTTCCCCGTCCCACTTCACCCGAGACCAAATGCCGGCGCGCCGCTTCCCGATAGGCCTGCATTGTCGTACTCGGGTTCAGGCCCAGGTTCCAGGCCAGGCGTCGTTGCGGAGGCAGTCGCTCGCCGACTTTCAGCTCACCGCTTTCGATTGCTTGGGTGATCGCTTCGACCAAGGCCAGGTATTTTGGCTGGGCGGTGTCACTGAGAGTCGGCGTCCACATTTATTGTTGCTCATGCAATATAAGGATTAACCCATACAATGCTCTGCCCCTAAGATCAGGTCAAACCCACCCACCTCTGGTGTCTTATGTTTGACCTGACGTCGTTGCGCCAAGCCGCACAAACCATTCGTCCATTGATTCCCGCTACCCCGCAATATGCCTGGCCACGCCTGGCTGAACGCCTGGGTTGCGAGGTGTGGGTCAAACATGAGAACCATGCACCGACCGGCGCCTTCAAGGTTCGCGGCGGTCTGCTGTACGTTCAGGGTTTGCTCAAGCGCAAGCCGGACGCGGCCGGGCTGGTGACCGCCACCCGAGGCAATCACGGACAGAGCCTGGCGACGGCGGCACGCAACGCGGGGTTGCCGATCATCATCGTCGTACCCATTGGCAATTCGCAGGAAAAAAATGCCGCGATGCGGGCAATGGGTGCGCAACTGATCGAGTACGGTCAGGACTTCGACGAGGCGCGTACCGAAGCCGCACGTCAGGCTGAAATGCATGGCTACGAAAGCGTTCCGGCGTTTCACCCCGACCTGATTCTTGGCGTCGCGACCTATGCCCTGGAACTGCTGGAAGCCGTGCAGGATCTCAAAACCGTCTACGTCCCCATCGGCATGGGCTCCGGCATCTGCGGCCTGATCCAGACCCGCGACCTGCTGGGATTGAAAACAGACATCGTCGGTGTCGTATCACAGCACGCCGACGCCTTTGCCCAGAGCTTCGAGCAAGGGCAAATCATCACCACCGAAACCGCCAACACCTTCGCCGACGGCATGGCCTGCCGCATGCCACTGCCAGAAGCCTTCGAAATCATTCGCCAAGGCGCAGCGCGAATCGTACGGGTGAGCGACGACGAAATAGCCAGCGCGATCCGTATCTTTCATGAGGACACGCATAACACTGCTGAGGGCGCTGGAGCTGCCGGGCTCGCTGCGCTGATCAAAGAGCGGGATCGGCAGCTTGGGGAGAAAGTGGCGGTGATTTTGAGTGGGGCGAATATTGATCGGGAGGTTTATGGGCGGGTGCTTGGGGGGTTGTGAGTTAGCGAGCAGAAGGGGGTGGATTTATTTATCGAAAATAAATCCATCCCTATCATGACTGCTTTATGTCTACACGCCCTGATCCAACTGCCAAACTAGCCGCTCAATAAATTCGCCACTCCCACCCGAACTGGTATCAATCACAAACTCAGGATCCAGCGGTGCTTCATAAGGACTGTCGATCCCCGTGAAATTGGCGATGCGGCCTTCCTGAACCGCTCGATACAAGCCTTTTGCATCACGCCGGATACATTCCGAAAGCGGTGTGCTGACGTGCACTTCGATGAACCCATCGGCAGCGAAGCCTTGCCGGCTGGCATCCCGATCAGCACGAAACGGCGAAATCGCCGAGACGATAACAATCAGGCCCGCATCGACCATTAACTTGGCGACCTCGGCAATTCGCCTGACGTTCTCATGACGGTCGGCATCACTCATGCCCAAGTCCTGGCAGAGCCCTTGACGCAGTCGATCTCCATCGAGCAGGTAGCTGTGCATGCCCTTGGCCTGCAGGGCTTGATCCAATTGATTGCCAAGCGTGGATTTGCCCGCACCTGACAGTCCGGTAAACCAGATGCAGCAGGCACGCTGTTGCTTCATCCCTGCGCGCAATGCCTGGTCCACCGCCAGCGCATGTGCAACGATGTTCGGCCGATACTCAGTCATAAGCGAACAGCTCGTAGTCACGGGCATAGACCTCGCGCACCCTGCGCCGGGATGCGGCAGAGCAGATGTTGCGGGTCTCGTCGCTCGGTTGCGGAGAGCGATTGAGATGCTGCAATTCGGCTTTGACGTTCAAGTGTTTGCACAAGGTCAGGAAGTCCGGGGCCAGGCTTTCTTGACGCCCAATGAAGTCGACATCAATGTGCCCCATTGAATTTTGCAAGAAGTGGTATTGCGGCGCGAAATGCATTTGTTTTGTAATGTTTTCCGGATACAGCCAGCCATCGATGAACGCATCAAAGCTAGAAAACGAATTGACCAGTTTGCAGGCTGCTCTATCTCGCTTCTGGGTGTTCTGCAATAAGAAGTTGTACGCGGACAATGCCCGTTGTAACGGATCACGTACAAAGCCAAATTTGAAATAGTGAGTGTAACGCTCGTTGAATTGTTTCTCGTACCAGTACAGGGGCATATGGCCGGTGGGGTTATCACCAAAAAGCGACGTGGCAACGCTACTCCCCGCGCACTTGGGGACGTGGATGAAGATACATTCGAACTCATCAAAGGCTTCCGGGAACCTGATTCTGCCTGACATCGTCTTGTCTGCGACGCCCCGATCAACCACGGACAGTCGTTCAAGCAGCAGTTCTCGCTGCATCTTTGGAATCAACTTCCAAAATAAGCGGGTCATAAGCGGCGACCTGTAACTTTTTAATAATTAGTTGCTTAGGGTACAGGCAAGGGCCAACAAGCTAACAATGTTTGCACACTATTTACATAAGGGGTGGGCGGGCGAGTCAATGTAAATTAAGTGTAAGCACATCGATATCAAGCCGAGCGTAACGACGCTGAAGTCATTTCTTTGGAGGGTAACGGTTTAAGTTGAATGCGTCTTATTAACTGCGCCCGATCAAGACCGAATCCCTTCGTTTGCTTGGCAGTGATGTACCTGATGTGACGCATCAGTGATGCAATCGAGAATGCCTGAAAACAAAAAAGCCCGCACAAGGCGGGCTTCTCTATCAAGCGTCTTCCAGACCTCATCACACCGTCTGAAAGCAAAATCTGGTGCACCAGGCGGGATTCGAACCCACGACCACTGCCTTCGGAGGGCAGTACTCTATCCAGCTGAGCTACTGGTGCAATGCGGGCGCCATGATACTCATCTCACCGGCGGGCGTCCATGCTGGTGAGTGCTGTTGTTGATTTTGCACGTAACAGGGTGTGAGGGTGACGTTGATCCGAAAATAATCACGGATTCGTCATTTTCGTTCTTTTTTTCGAACAGACTATTGTCCTTTACCCCAGTAGACCCTAGGATTCGTTTGAGATTTCAAACGCTTTTGGTTGGACGCCGAACCGCACGCTCTACGATCAGTGCGCTATTCCGGTGAATGAATTCCTGACGGCAGCCTTTATAGGCGCCTTTGAACAATCAAAAAATTCGCTCCGCGCCTGCGCGGTGCTGTTTAGGAGGCCGACATGCAGCTTAAAGACACCCAGTTGTTCCGCCAACAAGCCTACGTTGATGGCGTGTGGTTGGATTCGGACAGCGGTCAGACGATCAAAGTGAACAACCCGGCCACCAACGAGATTCTCGGGACCGTGCCGAAGATGGGCGCGGTTGAAACCCGTCGCGCGATTGAAGCGGCTGACAAGGCGCTACCGGCCTGGCGTGCACTGACCGCCAAGGATCGTGCGAACAAGCTGCGTCGCTGGTTCGAACTGATTATTGAAAACCAGGACGACCTCGCTCGCCTGATGACTCTGGAGCAGGGCAAGCCGCTGGCTGAAGCCAAGGGCGAGATCGTTTACGCCGCTTCCTTTATCGAGTGGTTCGCTGAAGAAGCCAAACGCGTCTACGGCGATGTGATTCCGGGCCACCAGCCGGACAAGCGCCTGATCGTGATCAAGCAGCCGATCGGCGTGACCGCAGCTATTACTCCGTGGAACTTCCCGGCTGCGATGATCACCCGTAAAGCGGGCCCGGCTTTGGCTGCTGGCTGCACCATGGTCCTCAAACCCGCTTCGCAAACCCCGTTCTCGGCGTTGGCGTTGGCTGAACTGGCGCACCGTGCCGGTATCCCGAAAGGCGTGTTCAGTGTTGTCACCGGCAGCGCTGGCGACATCGGCGGCGAGCTGACCAGCAACCCGATCGTGCGTAAATTGTCCTTCACTGGCTCGACTGAAGTCGGTCGCCAGTTGATGGCTGAATGCGCCAAGGACATCAAGAAAGTATCCCTGGAGTTGGGCGGCAACGCGCCGTTCATCGTGTTCGACGACGCCGATCTGGATAAGGCAGTCGAAGGCGCGATCATCTCCAAATACCGCAACAACGGCCAGACCTGCGTCTGCGCGAACCGCCTGTATGTGCAGGATGCGGTCTATGACGTGTTCGCCGAGAAACTGAAAGTCGCAGTGGCCAAGCTCAAGGTCGGTAACGGTCTGGAAGTCGGCACCACGACTGGCCCGCTGATCGACGAAAAAGCCGTGGCCAAGGTCAAGGAACACATTGCTGACGCTATCAGCAAAGGCGCGACCGTGTTGGCTGGCGGTAACAGCATTGAAGGCAACTTCTTCGAGCCGACTATTTTGGTCAACGTATCGAAAGATGCGGCTGTCTCGAAGGAAGAAACCTTCGGCCCTCTGGCTCCACTGTTCCGCTTCAAAGATGAAGCTGAAGTGATCGCGATGGCCAACGACACCGAATTCGGTCTGGCGTCGTACTTCTACGCTCGCGACCTGAGCCGTGTGTTCCGTGTTTCTGAAGCGCTGGAATACGGCATGGTCGGCGTCAACACCGGCCTGATCTCCAACGAAGTCGCACCGTTTGGCGGGATCAAGGCGTCGGGCCTGGGCCGTGAAGGCTCCAAGTACGGCATCGAAGATTATCTGGAAATCAAATACCTGTGCCTGGGCATCTAATTCTGTCAGCACAGTAGTTACACGCAATTCACCCTGGTAGCCGGGAAGTTGCAGCAGTCGATCATCGTATGCTGCTGCAACTGCCAACCGGCTGCTTAATCCTTGAACCACGCCGCCCGATGAGCGGTGAATGAGGAAATCATGAGCAAGACTAACGAATCCTTGATGCTACGCCGCAATGCTGCTGTCCCGCGCGGCGTAGGCCAGATCCACCCGATCTTCGCGGCTTCGGCGAAGAACGCTACCGTTACCGACGTTGAAGGTCGTGAGTTCATCGACTTCGCTGGCGGTATCGCGGTACTGAACACCGGTCACCTGCACCCGAAAATCATCGCGGCCGTGCAAGAACAACTGACCAAGCTAACCCACACCTGCTTCCAGGTATTGGCTTACGAGCCATACGTCGAGCTGTGCGAAAAGATCAACGCCAAGGTGCCAGGTGATTTCGAGAAGAAAACCCTGCTGGTCACCACTGGTTCCGAAGCGGTAGAAAACGCCGTAAAAATCGCCCGTGCTGCCACTGGCCGTGCTGGCGTGATCGCGTTCACTGGCGCTTACCACGGCCGTACCATGATGACCTTGGGTCTGACCGGTAAAGTCGTACCTTACTCGGCCGGTATGGGCCTGATGCCAGGCGGTATCTTCCGCGCGCTGTACCCATGCGCACTGCATGGCGTGAGCGTTGACGATTCCATCGCCAGCATCGAACGCATCTTCAAGAACGATGCCGAGCCTCGCGACATCGCTGCAATCATCATCGAGCCAGTTCAGGGCGAAGGTGGTTTCTACGTCGCGCCGAAAGACTTCATGATTCGTCTGCGTGCCCTGTGCGACAAGCACGGCATTCTGCTAATCGCCGACGAAGTACAGACGGGCGCTGGCCGTACCGGTACTTTCTTCGCCATGGAACAGATGGGCGTTTCTGCTGATCTGACCACTTTCGCCAAATCCATCGCCGGTGGTTTCCCGTTGGCCGGTGTTTGCGGCAAAGCCGAATACATGGATGCCATCGCTCCAGGCGGCCTGGGCGGCACTTACGCGGGTAGTCCGGTTGCCTGCGCAGCGGCTCTGGCCGTCATGGAAGTGTTCGAAGAAGAGCACCTGCTGGACCGTTGCAAAGCGGTTGGCGAGCGTCTGGTGACTGGCCTGCGTGCCATTCAGGCCAAGTACCCGGTGATCGGTGAAGTACGCGCCCTGGGCGCAATGATCGCGCTTGAGCTGTTCGAAGGCGGCGACTCGCACAAGCCGAACGCTGCTGCTGTGGCTCAGATTGTCGCCAAAGCCCGCGACAAGGGTCTGATCCTGCTGTCGTGCGGTACTTACGGCAACGTGCTGCGCGTTTTGGTACCGCTGACCGCTGCTGATGAGTTGCTGGATAAAGGTCTGGCGATCCTCGAAGAGTGCTTCGCTGAACTCGCGTAAATGTGACCAAGTAGACAAAAAACCCGCTTCGGCGGGTTTTTTTTCTTTTTGTGGCAAGCATTTGCGCTTATTCCTGTTTCCGGGCGGTCTCATTGGCTAAGGTGGATACATCGTCGTCGGAGAGTTCGGAATGACCGCTGTAGATTTACCCGCTGCACCCCGAGTGTTGATCGCCGAGGCTGACCCTTGGGTGCGCGATATGCTGACCGAATTAGTGCTGAGCGTGCGGTGTGATGCGGACCTGAAAGTGTGTGCCGATGGGCAGCAGGCGCAGGACTGGTTGAACCACCACCAACCCGATCTGGTGGTCGCCGACTGGGCGCTTCCGGGCACTGATGGCTTGAGTCTGCTGCACTGGGTGCGCCAGCAACGCCGTGAGCCGGCCGTGCCGTTTATTCTGCTCAGCAGCCGCAATGATGCTGCCAGCGTGCGTGAGGCGGTGCGGCTGGCGCCCACGGCTTATCTGACCAAACCCTTGAACATGGACGGCCTGCGCCAGCGCTTGCAGGATTTATTGCTGCAAGCGGGTGAGCAAGTCGCTTGTGAGACGCCCTCGCTGGCGCCGGGCTTGAGCTTGTCGCACTTCCTCGAAAATCGTCGCGAAATCGCTGAAGGCGCACCCTTGCTGGTGGATGTGCGGCAGGTGGTGAAGCACAGCCTGGACGCGGGAGTGGATTTGAAATGGCTGGAGCAAGAGCTGCGTTTTGACCCGCACGTCACCGCCGTATTGATCGCGGCCGCCAACAGTGCAGCGCAGCACCGAGGCAAAGCCGCGCAGACCTTGCAGCAGGCGTTGCAGGCGTTGGGCCCGACGCAGGGTGTCAATCTTATCCTCGGCCTGGCCATGAAGCGCAGCGCGATGCTGACGGACAAAGCGTTGATCATCCGGGCTGAGCATTTTTGGGCATTGTCGCAGCGTACGGCGGAATACGCTCGCTCGCTGGCGCGCTTGCTGGAACTCGACCAGGAGCGCTGCTTCTGCGCGGGCTTACTGCATTGCCTGGGCGATTTGACGGTGTTGCGTTGCTTGCAGGACTGGCTGCTGGCCGGTGGCGAGCTGGACGAGGAGGTGGTGAGTGAATCGCTGGTGCAATTTGGTGCCGGGTTCGGTTCGGCTCTGCGCACCCGCTGGCGCTTGCCGTTGGAGTTGCGCGAGTTGATTGCGTCGGTCTACCAGTTCAGCGGCGGCGTGTATTCGCGCGAAGCCTTGGCGATGAACGTGGCAGCACAGATGGCACTGCTGGGGCCGGATGACGGGGTTGAAGCGCTCGCCAACAGTAAACCGGCTCGGCTATTGAAGATCGGAGCGTCGGAGCTGGGGCGGTTGCGCAAGAAGTAGGGCAGAAGGGGACTGATTTTTCAAAGAGCGCGAAAAATAAATCAGTCCCCTACTCAGACTAAAACAATCTGATTCTTGCCCTGACGTTTGGCCTGGTACATCGCGGCGTCGGCGCGGGCGTAGAGGATTTCCAGGCCGAGGTCATCGTCGCGCAGGTTGGTCAGGCCCTGGCTGACGGTGATGCCGAATGCCTTGTCATCGCACTGGAAATTCAGGCGCTGGATTTCCCGTTGCAGACGTTCGGCAATTTGCTTGGCCATGTCCGATGCACAGCCGGGGAAGACTGCCGCGAACTCTTCACCCCCAATACGCCCGAACACATCACCCCGGCGCAGGGCCGAACGCCCGCTCTCGGCGATGCGTTGCAACACCTGATCGCCTTCCTGATGGCCGTAGGTATCGTTGACCTGCTTGAAGTCATCGATATCCAGTAACAGAAACGCCAAAGGCGAGCCCTGCAAACGTGCCTGTTCGAACTCATGCTGGGCGCATTCGAAGAAGTGGCGGCGGTTGCTGCTTTGGGTCAGGACATCAGTGGTGGCGAGACGTTGAAGTTCGCCTTCCAGCTGCTTCTTTTCAGTGATGTCTTCGGCGATGCCCACCACGATCAGGCGCTGCCCCCGCTCCTGACGGCTGATAAAGCATTTGTCGCTCAGCCAGCGTACCTGACCGTCGGAACGGATGATCCGGTACTCGCGGTCTTCGATGGAGCCCTTGTCCAGCACTTCCGCGAGACTGCGTTCGGCGTAGTCCAGGTCATCCGGGTAGATGCTGTCGCGCCATTCGTTGTAGTCGGCCAGCAGCAAGCCCGCCGAGCGACCGAAAATTCGCTCATAGGCCGGGCTGACGTAGATCATTTGCCGGGTTTCCCAATCGAATGCCCATAACACTGCATTCACGCTGACCAGCAGCGAACTGAAAAGCTGTTCGCGCTCGCTCAGGCGCGCGACTTCGGCTTGGGCATGCATCAACGCCAGCAGGGTTTCCGCGGCCGCTGGCAGATCGATTAGGGGCTGGTTGAGGGGAGTCGAGTTGTCCATGGGCACTGCATCTCAAGAAGATGTGCGGCGCACAGCCACAACCATACCCACCGAATGATGAGTTGGTGTTGAGATCGATTGTACGGGACGAAGTTCCGGCAGGCGCGCTCCCGGACGGGGCGCGCCGATCAACGGTGTCAGGTGGCCGCAGGGCGCAGCGAGTAGGTTTTCAGCTGATGGGCGAAATCGCGCAGGGACTGGATGCCACTGGCTTCGGCTTCGTGGACCCAATCCTTGATCGCGGCGAGCATGTCGTGACCGTTGCTGCTGGTTTTGAGCCAGATCTGTTGCAGCGCCAAACGCTTCTCGTAGATCACTTTCAGCGCGTGGCTGTGTTCGAGCATGGTCTGGATGTGCAGGTGATGCTTGTCATCGAGCAGGCTGGTTTCTCGGGAAAGCAGGCGCTTGGCGCGATGGAACTGGTGACGTACCGACGCATCGGCTTTGGCCAGCTCTTGTTTGACCAGCGGCCCGATCACCAACTTGCGGTACTGCGCCATGATCTGGAAACGATTGTTGAGGATCGCCATGGCAGTATCCATGTCCAGCGAACCCTTGCCTTCGACCCGGTGGGCGATGGGTGCGACGCGCTGAACCTTGGCCAGACGCAGGAAACTGAAGACCTTGATCCAGGCCCAGCCCATGTCGAATTCCCATTTCTTGACCGACAGCTTGGCCGAGTTCGGGTAGGTGTGATGGTTGTTATGCAGCTCTTCGCCACCGATCAGAATGCCCCAAGGCACCAGATTGGTCGCCGCGTCACGGCATTCGAAGTTGCGATAGCCCACGGCATGACCCAGGCCGTTGACCACTCCAGCGGCCCAGAACGGAATCCACATCATCTGGATCGCCCAGACGGTGATGCCGATCACGCCAAACAACGCCAGGTCGATAACCCCCATCAGCGTGACGCCCAGAAGAGGAAAACGGCTGTACAGATTGCGTTCGATCCAGTCTTCCGGGCAGTTTTTGCCGTAGATGCGTAACGTTTCCGGATTTTCCGCTTCGGCGCGATACAGCTCGGCGCCTTTGCGCAGAACGGTGGACAGGCCTTTGATCACCGGGCTGTGCGGGTCATCGACGGTTTCGCATTTAGCGTGGTGCTTGCGGTGAATGGCGGTCCACTCACGGGTGTTCTGGGCCGTGGTCAGCCACAGCCAGAAACGGAAAAAGTGTTTGAGCCCGGCGTTGAGCTCCAGCGCGCGGTGGGCTGAGTAGCGGTGTAGATAAACCGTGACACCGATGATGGTCACATGGGTCATCAACAAGGTGGCTGCCACCAGTTGCCAAACTGATAGGTCAAGTAGACCGTTGTTCCACATAGACTGTGTAGTCCTCAAAAAAGCTCGGTAAATATTGCTCACTAAAATAAAAAAGCGGCAACGCGCATTATCACTAAGCCACCAGATAAAACCAGTCTCACTTTTAGATAAGAGTCGCTGAATGTTTCTATCCTATAATCCTCGCATTTCGTAAGGACTTCCGTTTTCTTATGTCAGTTTTTTCTCGCGATGCGTTGCGCACGGCCCTTGTTTACGCACTGCTGTCGATTCTGTGGCTAGAGCTCAGCGACATTTTGCTCCCGTGGCTGGTCGACGATCCGGCTGGTTTGGCCCGCTGGCAACTGATCAGTGGTTACGTGTGGCTGGTTTTCAGCGCCGTAATGATCTTTTTTGTGCGTGCCCGATGG
Organism: Pseudomonas sp. ASL3; assembly: GCF_056680425.1. Classification (NCBI taxonomy): domain Bacteria; kingdom Pseudomonadati; phylum Pseudomonadota; class Gammaproteobacteria; order Pseudomonadales; family Pseudomonadaceae; genus Pseudomonas; species Pseudomonas sp. ASL3. The sequence goes on from NZ_CM155281.1 coordinate 5,313,696, forward strand.
CTGGGCGTTATGGGTGTGGGTACCCGGTTGGGGCAGCAAAAACAGGATCAGGAGCGCCTGCGCCAGGCGGCGGTCGTGTTCGACAGCACCCGCGAAGGCGTTCTGGTCACCGACTCGCAGGGTTTGATCGTCCATGTGAACCGGGCCTTTATGGAAATCACCGGTTATCAGCAGGAGGAAGTGCTCGGGCTGAACCCGAGCAAGTTCAAGTCCGGTCGTCATGGGCTCGCGTTCTACCAGGTAATGTTTCAGACGTTGCACAGCAGCGGCCAATGGAGCGGAGAAATCTGGAACCGGCGCAAAAGCGGCGAAATTTACCCGCAATGGCAAAGCATCCGCAGCATCAAGGATGATCGCGGCGCACTCAGCCAATACGTGGCAGTGTTTTCCGACATCTCCGCGATCAAGCGCTCGCAGCGCGAACTGGCGCATCTGGCGCATTACGACTCCTTGACCGACCTGCCCAATCGCCTGCTGTTCACCGACCGTACCGGGCAAGCCCTGACTAATGCCCAGGCCAACAAGCGCGGCTGTGCATTATTGCTGATCGATCTGGATCACTTTAAAAACATCAACGACAGCCTTGGGCATAACGTCGGTGATCAGGTGCTCAAAATTGTCGCCGGGCGGCTGAACACCCTGTTCGGCAACGGCATTACCCTGGCTCGACTCGGGGGTGATGAATTCGCCGTGTTGGCTGAGAACTGTCAGCAGGTGATGCAGGCCGCCGCACTGGCCCAGCGGGTGATTGATGGCTTGAAAGAGCCGTTCGTGTGTGAGGGCCATCAGCTGTTTATCAGTGCCAGTGTCGGCATCAGCCTGTTTCCCGATGACGCCCTGAATGCCGAGCAACTGTTGCGCAACGCCGACTCGGCGCTGTTCAAGGCCAAAAACGAAGGCCGGGAAGGGTATGCCTTATACACCGAAGAGCTGACCGCACACGCCCAGCAACGGGTCGAACTGGCCAGCGAGCTGCGTCGCGCTATCGAGTGTGAGGAGCTGCGGGTGTTTTATCAGCCGGTTCACGATCTCTCCAGCGGCCGTATGCTCGGGGTCGAAGCGCTGGTGCGCTGGCAGCATCCGCAGCGTGGACTGGTGTCGCCGGGTGAGTTCATCCCGATTGCCGAGCAGAGCGGCTTGATCGCCGATATCGACGCCTGGGTGTTGAAGCGCGCCTGCCAGCAGATGTGTCAGTGGCGGGAGGCCGGGGGTGACCTTGATTTCGTCGCCGTGAATGTCTCCAGCCGGTTGTTCAGTCACAGTGATCTGTACCAGCAGGTGGCGCAGGTTTTGCGCGAAACCGGGCTCGATCCGGCGTTTCTGGAACTGGAAGTCACCGAAAGCGCGGTGATGGAAGACCCGGAAATGGCCATTGAGCAGCTGCATCGTCTGCGTGAACTGGGCCTGCGGTTGGCCATTGATGATTTCGGCACGGGCTATTCGTCGCTATTGCGGCTCAAGCGCATGCCGGTGCAAAAACTGAAAATCGATCAGGGTTTTGTCGCCGGTTTGCCCCATGACGAAGACGACGTCGCCATCGTCCGGGTGATCATCGCCCTCGGGCAAGCGTTAGGCATGCACGTGCTGGCCGAAGGCATAGAGCGCGCCGATCAGGCGGATTTTCTCCTGGAAAACCATTGCGAGATGAGCCAGGGGTATTTGTTTGGCCGTCCGCAGCCGGCGGACCAGCTTAATTTGCCGTTGCGCTAAGCGCCGGAATAAAAGGCGTTGGAGCTGCGCAATGCGCTCCAGCGCAGGCAAAACCTCTAAATTCTTTTTAGTTATATCTGCATTCTTAAACAGTATTTTTAAGAATAACTGCGCCTCTTTAAGATCACCCTCACGCCACAAGCAGTCGCCCACGAATCGCTACTGCAGGCACCTCTTAAAGGAGCAGCACCATGAGCGCATCTCTACGTAGCGTTGACGGCCAGGATGAGGCAAGCATTTTGCGCGAAATCCAGAGTGCATTGCGTGACCTGCGCTTCGGTGCGGTGGAAATCACGGTGCACAACGCGCAAGTGGTTCAGATCGAGCGCAAAGAAAAATTCCGTTTGCAGACACCGAGCAACAAGCCGGGCTGAATTTTGCAGACATGCAGGAGCGTTGCGCTTAACCCAAAAAAGAATTGTTCAGGAGCTTCACCCATGTCTATTCGCCGTTTTGCCTTGGCCGCTCTCGCCAGTGCTGTCTTTGCGGGTTCCGCCGTTGCCAAGGACATCGAGCTGCTCAACGTGTCTTACGATCCGACGCGCGAGCTGTATCAGGATTACAACGCTGAGTTCGTCAGTTTCTGGAAGAAAACCCACGCAGACGACAACGTCAAAATCCAGCAATCCCATGGCGGTTCGGGCAAGCAGGGGCGTGCGGTGATCGACGGTCTGCGCGCTGACGTGGTGACCCTGGCCCTGGCCGGCGACATCGACGAAATCGCCAGGATTGGCAAGAGCTTGCCCGAGAACTGGCAAACCCGCCTGCCGAATGCCAGCACGCCCTACACCTCGACCATCGTGTTCCTGGTGCGCAAGGGCAACCCGAAAGGCATCAAGGACTGGGGCGATCTGATCAAGAAAGACGTCTCCGTGATCACGCCAAACCCGAAAACCTCGGGTGGCGCTCGCTGGAACTTTCTCGCCGCCTGGGCCTACGGCCTGAAGGCCGGTGGAAGCGAAGCCAAGGCCCAGGAATACGTGCAGACCTTGTTCAAGCACGTTCCAGTGCTGGACACCGGTGCTCGCGGTTCGACCATCACCTTCGTCAACAACGGTCAGGGCGACGTGTTGCTGGCCTGGGAAAACGAAGCGTTCCTGGCGTTGAAAGAAGAAGGTGGCGCCGACAAGTTCGAGATTGTCGTGCCATCGTTGTCGATTCTGGCTGAGCCACCAGTGGCTGTCGTCGACAAGAACGCTGACAAAAAAGGTAACAGCGAAGTCGCCAAAGCCTACCTGGAACACCTGTACAGTCCGGCCGGTCAGGAAATCGCGGCGAAAAACTTCTACCGTCCACGTGACGCGAAGGTCGCTGCCGAATACGCCAGGCAGTTCCCGAAACTGGAGTTGGTGACTATCGACAAAGACTTCGGCGGCTGGAAAGCGGCGCAACCGAAATTCTTCAATGATGGCGGCGTGTTCGACCAGATCTACCAGGCGCAATAACCTGTGAGGCGATACGCTGAAAAGCGGGTCGCCTCGTTTGGCCTTCGGCCCGGATTCGTTTCCGGGCTTCGTGCGTTAACCAAGGACTTTTATGTCGCGTCGTATCTCCCCTGTCATACCCGGCTTCGGGCTGACGCTGGGCTACACCTTGGTGTACCTCAGCTTGATTGTGCTTATTCCGCTGTCGGCCATGTTCATACATGCCTCGCAGCTGACCTGGGATCAATTCTGGGCCATCGTCACCGCACCGCGTGTGATTGCCGCCCTGAAGTTGAGTTTTGGCACCGCGTTCTATGCCGCCATCATCAACGGCGTGATCGGCACGCTGCTGGCCTGGGTGTTGGTGCGGTACACCTTCCCCGGCCGCAAGATCATCGATGCGATGATCGACCTGCCGTTTGCGCTGCCGACTGCTGTCGCCGGTATCGCCCTGACTGCGTTGTACGCGCCCACAGGTCTGGTGGGGCAGTTCGCCGCCGACATGGGCTTCAAAATCGCTTACACCCCGATCGGCATCACCCTGGCACTGACCTTCGTCACCCTGCCGTTCGTGGTGCGTACGGTGCAACCGGTGTTGGCCGACATCCCGCGCGAAGTCGAAGAGGCTGCCGCCTGCCTGGGCGCCAGACCGTTGCAGGTGTTCCGCTATATTCTGGTACCGGCTTTGCTGCCCGCGTGGCTGACCGGGTTCGCCCTGGCCTTTGCCCGTGGCGTCGGTGAGTATGGTTCGGTGATTTTCATCGCCGGCAACATGCCGATGAAGACCGAGATCCTGCCGCTGCTGATCATGGTCAAACTCGACCAATACGACTACACCGGCGCTACCTCCATCGGCGTAATGATGCTGGTGGTTTCTTTCATTCTGCTGCTGCTGATCAACTTGTTGCAGCGCCGCATCGAAACCCCTTAAGGAGGCGCACAGCATGTCCAATTCAACGCTTATCGCCGCCTCCGCAGCCAATGCCGCACGGCGTGGCAGTGCGGTCTCCCGTCGGGTTTTTATCGGTCTGGGCTGGCTGGTCTTCGTCCTGTTCCTGGCACTGCCGCTGTTTATCGTGGTGTCTCAGGGGTTGAAAAACGGTCTGGGTGCTTTTTTTACCGCGATCTTTGAGCCGGACGCCTTGTCGGCGCTCAAGCTCACGGTGATCGCCGTGGTGATTTCGGTGCCGCTCAACGTGGTGTTCGGCGTCAGCGCTGCCTGGTGCGTGAGCAAGTACTCGTTCCGTGGCAAAAGTATGCTGGTGACGCTGATCGACCTGCCGTTCTCGGTTTCGCCGGTGATCGCCGGTCTGGTCTACGTGCTGATGTTCGGCGCTCAAGGCCTGTTCGGGCCGTGGTTACAGGATCACGACATCCAGATCGTGTTCGCCTTGCCGGGCATCGTGCTGGCGACCATTTTCGTCACCGTGCCTTTCGTCGCTCGGGAGCTGATCCCGCTGATGCAGGAGCAAGGCACGCAAGAAGAGGAGGCGGCGCGGCTGCTGGGCGCCAACGGTTGGCAGATGTTCTGGCACGTCACGGTGCCGAACATCAAATGGGGTCTGATCTATGGCGTGGTGCTGTGTACTGCCCGGGCCATGGGTGAATTCGGCGCGGTCTCGGTGGTTTCCGGGCACATCCGCGGCGTCACCAATACCTTGCCGCTGCACGTCGAGATCCTCTACAACGAATACAACCACGTCGCAGCGTTTGCCGTGGCGAGTCTGTTGCTGATCCTGGCGCTGTTCATTCTGCTGCTCAAGCAGTGGAGTGAATCGCGCATTACCCGTCTGCGCCAAAGTGCGGCGGAGGAATAATTCATGTCGATCGAAGTCCGTAACGTCAGTAAGAATTTCCACGCCTTCAAGGCTCTGGACGCCATCAATCTGAACATTCAGAGTGGCGAACTGGTCGCGTTGCTCGGTCCGTCAGGCTGCGGTAAAACCACCTTGCTGCGCATCATTGCCGGCCTGGAAACCCCGGATCAGGGCAGCATCGTGTTCCACGGTGAAGACGTCTCCGGGCACGATGTGCGTGATCGCAATGTCGGGTTCGTGTTCCAGCATTACGCGTTGTTTCGCCACATGACGGTGTTCGACAACGTCGCGTTCGGCTTGCGCATGAAACCGAAAAACCAGCGCCCAAGCGAAAGCCAGATCGCGGTCAAGGTTCACGAATTGCTGAACATGGTGCAATTGGACTGGTTGTCCGACCGTTACCCGGAGCAGCTTTCCGGTGGTCAGCGTCAGCGTATCGCCCTGGCCCGGGCGTTGGCGGTAGAGCCGAAAGTGTTGCTGCTCGACGAACCGTTCGGCGCACTGGATGCCAAGGTCCGTAAAGAGCTGCGTCGCTGGCTGGCGCGCCTGCACGAAGACATCAACCTGACCTCGGTGTTTGTGACCCACGACCAGGAAGAAGCCATGGAAGTGGCCGACCGCATCGTGGTGATGAACAAGGGCGTGATCGAACAGATCGGCTCACCGGGCGACGTGTATGAAAACCCGGCCAGCGATTTCGTCTATCACTTCCTCGGCGACTCCAACCGCCTGCACTTGGGCGAGGACCACCACGTATTGTTCCGTCCGCATGAAGTGTCACTGTCGCGGCATGAGCTGGAAGACCATCACGCAGCTGAAGTCCGTGATATCCGCCCATTGGGCGCCACCACTCGCGTGACCTTGAAAGTCGAAGGCCAGAGTGAGTTGATCGAAGCTGAAGTGGTGAAAGATCACGACAGCCTGATCGGCCTGGCGCGCGGCGAGACCCTGTTCTTCAAGCCCAAGGTTTGGCAGCAACTGGCGGATATTTAAATTTGCTTGATGCGGTGTGTCAGGCGCACCGCATCAATTTCTTCGCAGGCAAGCCTGCTCCCACAGAGATAGCGGTGTTCGCAAAGCCTGTGTGTGAGGCTTGCAACTACGCGTCCCGCTGCGAAGAGGCCAGTCAAACCACCGCCTTTTCATTGCCATTCCTCCTGTGAAGCGATGATCATGCCTCGGGATTTGACGAGGTGTAATCAAGGAGTTCACATGAATGGAGCGGTATGGCGTTCGCGACTGGTCACTGGGCATTGGTTCAGCAATCTTCCCGCGGATTTGCAGGATAGCCTGATCGGTGCCGCGAAGCTGCGGCGGCTGACGCCGGGTAAAAATTTATTCCGATGCGGCGATGCGCCGTGTGGGTTGTATGCAGTGGTTGAAGGGATCATTCGGGTAGGTGAGAGCAACGAGCAGATAAAACCGACTTTGCCGTCGTCGATTGAGTTGCCTTACTGGTTTGGCGAGGTGTCATTGTTCGACGGCCTGCCGCGTACTCAGAATGCGTTTTCCCATGCCCACAGTATTGTGTTGCAGGTGCCACAAACGGTCCTGGCACATCTGCTGGAAAAGCAGCCGGTGTATCGGCGCCAGTTCGCCTCATTGCTGAAGCAGAAGCTGCCCTTGAGTAACGAGCAACTGGAAGGCCACAGCCAGTTACCCACCGCCGCCCGCGTGGCCTTTTGCTTGCTGCTGATCGCGCAAGGCTATGGCGCAATCAATCACTCGCCACAGGTGATCGAGTTGCCGGCGACGCAGTTGGCGCGGTGGTTGTTGATCTCCAGGCCAACCGTGCACAGCGTCCTGAGGGATTTGCAGGCACGGGGTGTATTGAGTCTGGGGGAGACCGAAATCAGAATCCTCGATCTGGATAAACTGCGTGCGGCGGCCACTTAATCGGCCTAGCCTAGAGGCACGATAAATCGAGGTGCACCATGCGTTTGCTGTTAGTGGAATACGATGCCAGTACTGCCAATCTTCTGGCCAGGGGACTGGGCGAGTCGGGTTTTGTAGTGGACGTCGCGCTTAATGGTCTGGCCGGCCGTCATTTCGTTGAAGAGCAAACGTATGACCTGATCATCCTCGACGTCATGTTGCCGGGCCTCAATGGTTGGCAACTGCTGCAATTGATCCGCCAGCGCGGGACCACGCCGGTGCTGTTCCTGACCGCCCGCGACTCCATGGAAGACCGCCTGCGCGGGCTGGAACTGGGTGCCGATGATTACTTGCTCAAGCCGTTCACCTTCGACGAGTTGCTGGCGCGGGTGCGTACCCTGTTGCGACGTGGGCCGACCGGGACTGCCGACAGCTACGCCATTGCCGATCTGGAAATCGACGTGACCCGTCAGCGGGTCAGCCGCGGTGGGCAACGGATCTCCTTGAGCGATCAGGAGTTTGAACTGCTGCAGTTGCTGGCCAGCCGCCAGAATGAAGTGATTTCACGTTCGTTGATCGCCTCGCAGGTCTTCAACAACGACACGCATAAAGTCGAAATCGCCATCCATCGCCTGCGCTCGAAGATCGATGAGCGCTATTTGCCGAAACTGATTCATACCTTGGGGGGTGCGGGTTATCAGTTGGCAGTGCTGGAAGACTGATGGACCTCTACTGACGCTTTCGCAGCGGGACGCGTAGTTGCAAGCCTGCTCCCACAAAGGACCCTGTGGGAGCAGGCTTGCCTGCGAATGGCCTGACGCGGTCTATTCCCCCAACCCCTGCCGATACTGACTCGGCGTCTGCCCGGTCCAGCGTTTGAACGCGCGGCTGAAGCTGCTGGTATCGGCAAAGCCCAGCAAATAGGCGATCTCGCTCAGTGAGCTGCGCGGGTCGCGCATGTGTTGCATCGCGAGGTTCTGGCGGCACTGATTGAGCAGCAAGTCATAGCGGAAGCCTTCATCGGCGAGATGGCGTTGCAGGCTGCGCAGGCTCATGTGCAGGGTTTGGGCGATGTACTCGGCCGACGGCTCGCCATCGGGCAATTGCGCTTCGATGGCTGCGCGGACCCGGCGTTCCCACGTCAACGGCTGAAGTTGTTCGAGGGTGCGCTTGAGTACGGCTTCATTGTGTTCGGCCAGTTCCGGGTTGCCGTCCTCCAACGGGCTGTCGAAGTCGGCACAGGCAAACTCCAGCAGGTTCTCCTTGGCGGCGAAAAATATCGGCGCGCGGAACACCTCATGCCAGGGCTGCGGGTCCAGCGGTTCGGCGCGTTGCAGGTAGACCGCCAGCGGCGCGTAATCGCGGCCCAGGCGGTTGCGGCAGGTACGCACGTAGATGGCGGCAAATGCATCAATTGCCTCGTCGGCGGGTGCCGGGCTGCCCTCGGGGATGCGAAAGCGAAACTGATAGCGCTCGCCTGTCTGGCGCAGATCGAGCGTCAGAGCATCGCTGACGACCTGGTGATAACGCACGATGCGCTCGAACACCTCATGCAACGTGCCGCTGGCCACCAGCGCATAACCCAGCGCATGGAACGTAGTCGGGCTGACGAAGCGCGACACCCGCAAACCAATCGCCGGGTCGCCACTGGCCTGCACTGCCAACTGCCAGAACCTGGTGGTCGCCGTCACCGGGTAACGCGCGTTGGGATTGTCCATCAACTGCGGATCGAGCCCGGCAGCCTGGCACAGCTCAGCGCTGTCGAGGCCCAAGGCGTCCAGTTGCTTGCACAGGGCGCGGGTCCAACTGGCGAGAATGCTCGGTTCAGACATGCAGGTTGGCGCGTGCGGTCAACAGGTTGGCGTTTGCGGCCGGGCGGCGTCGGGCGCGCTGGCGCACTGTGTCATCCATCAATAGCCCCTTTGATAACCCTTACTCAATACAAGAGGATGGAAGCATGCAAGGCACTTCTGCAAGTCCCGAGAGACTCAATGCGCAACAGCGATCAGCGCATATTCGCGCGGTCGTGATGGCGCGCGGCGATGAGCTGCGTAAACGCTATCCGATTCTCAAGCATCAGGACGCCATCGGCGTCGGTATCCTGGCCTTCGCCCTGAGCGGCATGCTCGCCAGCGCCACGCTATACATCGGCGGTTACATGGCCTGGTGGGTCTGCCTGCTGCTCAATGCCTTTTTCGCCTCACTGACCCACGAGCTGGAACATGACCTGATCCACAGCATGTATTTCCGCAAGCAGCGCATCCCGCACAACCTGATGCTGGCGCTGGTCTGGATGGCACGCCCGAGTACCATCAATCCATGGATCAGGCGCCATCTGCACCTCAATCACCACAAGGTCTCCGGCACCGAAACCGACATGGAAGAACGCGCCATCACCAATGGCGAGCCTTGGGGCATCGCCCGGCTGTTGATGGTGGGCGATAACGTCATGTCGTCGCTGATTCGCATGCTCCGTGCGAAAACCTGGACCCACAAGTTCACCATCCTCAAGCGCACGTTGAGGGTTTACGCGCCATTGGCCTTGCTCAACTGGGGAACCTGGTATGTGTTTCTTGGCTTCCATGCGGCCAACGGCGTCGCCAGTCTGCTGGGCGCACCGATTGACTGGTCGGCCAATACGCTGGCAGTGATGCAGATGGTCAACATCGCCGTGGTGGTGCTGGTCGGCCCGAACGTGTTGCGCACCTTTTGCCTGCACTTCGTCAGCTCCAACATGCACTACTACGGGGATGTGCAATTGGGCAATGTGATGCAGCAATGCCAGGTCCTCAACCCATGGTGGATGTGGCCACTGCAGGCGTTCTGTTTCAACTTCGGCAGCACCCACGGCATTCACCATTTCGTGGTCAAGGAACCCTTCTATATCCGTCAGATGACCCGCTCGGTCGCGCACAAAGTGATGGCGGAAATGGGCGTGCGGTTCAATGATTTCGGCACCTTTAGCCGGGCGAATCGGTTTACGGTGAAGGAAGAATCGGCGGCGCAGGGTGTGAGTCCAGCGCGGGTCTGATACTGCTCCCACAATGGATCACTTATAACCTGTGGGAGCAGGCTTGCCTGCGAATGGCTTAACACGGTTTTACTTATTCAATTAAGGTCTATATATAACGTTAAAAATTACTTTAAGAAATAAGCCACTCATGCCAATCATTCGTCCCTCGGTGATGACGGCCAAGTCATGTGTCTGTAACAGGGTATGTGTAGGCTCGATTTCACAGGTTTTTTATGGGTCGCTCCTTCGACAGGGGGCGGCCCTTTTTTTATTCAGCGATTCATGTATCGCAAATCCCCGTAGGAGCTGCCGAAGGCTGCGATCGACCGGGAACCGGTCGCGCTCTTGAGACCTCTGAAGGTCCTCCGGACCTTATCGCAGCCTTCGGCAGCTCCTACAGTTTATCTAATGTCTATATTCATTTTGGGTCTTAACAAATAGCTTCTTATTCCTTAACGAATATATGCCGCTTCCCTATACTTTGCCCATGAACGCAAACAGGCAGGAGGCGCATCCCATGCGTAACGAGTCGATCCGCTATCTGATTGTGCCAGGCTGGCAAGGGTCGCCTGACGACCATTGGCAGACGCATTGGCAGAACAGTTTGCCCAACAGCGCGCGCGTGGAGCAGGCCGACTGGCTCAAGCCACGCCGTGAGGACTGGGTGGGTGAGTTGCAGCGCAGCATTGCCGCTGACAGCACGCCAGTGATCCTGATCGCTCATAGCCTGGGTTGCATTACGGTTGCGCATTGGGCCGAACTCGCGCCTTTGCAGTCGCTGCGTCAGGTACGCGGCGCCTTGCTGGTGGCACCGGCGGATGTCGAACGGCCGAACTGCTCGCCAGCTTTGCGCAATTTCGCGCCAATTCCCACGCATCTGCTGCCGTTCCCGACCCAGGTGGTCAGCTCGGACAACGATGCGGCGGTCAGCACTCAGCGTGCGCTGGAGCTGGCGCGCAACTGGGGCGCCGAAGCGGGCATTCTCAGTGGGGCCGGGCATATCAACGTCAAGTCCGGACATCAGCGTTGGGAGCAGGGCTTCGCCTATTTGTACCGCCTGCAAAATCGAATGGAACAGCAGGCTCGGCGTCGCGCTTGAATTCATTTTCTTCGTCGGGCCATTTGGCCCTACTGTCTATTTTTTAACGCTTGAGTCGTCGCAAGGGCTCGGGTGGGAGTTTGCCATGAGCCTGCATGAAACCTTCGGTCAGCCGTTATTGACCTTCCCTGATGCGGAAAAAAGCCCGCTGAGTATCCGCGCCAAAGCCCTGGTGTTCGTCGACCCGCGTTCGCGCCAGTTGCGCGAAGAGCTGGAGCAACTCGCGCCGCGATCGTTGTCGGTACTCATCCGTGGCGAGACCGGCAGTGGCAAGGAACTGCTGGCCCGGCATATTCATCGCGCCAGTGACCGCGCAGGTTTATTCGTGTCAGTGAACTGCGGGGCGATCAGCCCGACCTATGCCGATGCCGAATTGTTCGGTTACGCCGCAGGCGCCCACAGCGGCTCGGCCAGCAGTCGGGCAGGGTGGTTCGGCTCGGCCAATGGCGGCACCTTGTACCTGGATGAGATTGGTGATTTGCCGTTGCCGATCCAGGTCAAGCTGCTTTCGGCGTTGGAAAACCACGAAGTGACCCGCGTCGGTGCCCAGCAACCCAGTCCAGTGGACGTGCGTCTGGTGGCGGCGACCAGCATTGACCTGGCGCAAGCCGTCGCGGTCGGGAAATTCAACGAGCGGCTGTATCACTACCTGAGCGAAGGTCGACTGGACTTGCCCGCGTTGCGCGAGCGGGTGGGCGATATTCTGTCATTGGCCGAATACTTTCTTGGCATCTACAGCCAGCGTTTGAGCCTGCCGGTGCCGCTGATCAGTGAGGCCGCGCAGCAGGTACTGGAATCGCACAGCTGGCCGGGCAATACCCGTGAACTGGAAAACGTCATTCACTTCGCGCTGCTGGTCAGCAGTGGCGATGAAATTCTCCCCGAGCACCTCAACTTACCCGACAGCGCAACACCGCTGGTGCAGATTGAACAACAGGTCCAGCGGCTGCTCGGCGATGCAAAGGTTGACCAACTCTTTGCACTGAAGCGTCTGCTGGAAATCGTAACTCTTCGTTTGGACCAGTCCCCGCATAGCGTATAAAGCCTTGTTTTACCGACGCTGCAGTTCTTGATGGGATGCAGCGTTTTTTTTCGTCCAAAAGATGGTATCGAAAATACCGTCAGTGATAGGCGAGCGATCTTACAAACCAAAAGCCGAATGCGCTGACGATTAACTATCAAGTTCGTATTGAATTTTGAATAAGTTAGCCGCTAAGCCGGCGGTGTATGACTTTTCATTTCCTCCGCTAGACAGACTTGAAAGTTTGAATCAGTCTGGTTTTCGAGAAGCGCAGCTGTCGGGTATTTTAATCAATGACGCTAGTTCGCGGTGAAGTCGCCGAAGTGTCTGCATTTCTCCAATAATTAATTTCAGTCAATTTATTCGGTATCGAGCAATAGATCTATTGCTTGATGAGGTTACCTGCATGAAACGTTTTTTAAAGGGTGTCACTGTCACTGGGGTATTGATGTTGGGAATGACCGGCGCTGCCTTCGCAGAAGAGACCGGTTCGACTGAATCGGGTTCGGGTAAAATCGGAACGCTCAAGTTATTCGGCAAGAAGGGCATCAATGACCCGAATACGTGTCAAATTCCCATGCAAATGGGTTCTTTTTCCTTGCGTCAGAACGGCGGTCGCTACGGCTGCAAAAATGATGAGTACTATTTTTTCAGCATCACTGGCGGTCAGCCAGGCACGGTCGTTACGTTCATGAATGCCGGGAATTGCAGTCATAAACAGTCCACGCACCAGTACCTGATTACGGGCGGGAAAGATGACGAGCTGAATATGACCTCACTTCCGCAGTTCGAACACAATGGAAGTAATGGCGAACTGGTGGAGGCCCATCTGGAAACGTATGGCAGCCCTAAGTCCGGCAGGCTGGACGGTCGACTCTCGTGCGTCGCTTTTAGCGCGTACTGATAACAACGCAGTATTTAAATTAACTTCAAGGAAGACAATTATGACTCATGCATCGAGTCCCCATCTCAAATGGGAAAATCTGCAGGTTTTCGCTGTTCAGTCTGCAACAGGCACTCCTCAGCTTTACGCCAACGGTCGACAACAGATCAAGTTGCTGGTCAAGATTCAGGCTGTGGACGTGAACGGGGATGCGGTTCCGCTCAGCCACACTGAATTGATCAGCCTGAAGCTCATTCAGTATTCGGGTAACCAACCTGTGCTCAATGAGGGGTCGCCGTATTCGCCGCTGAATAGCAATGAGTGGCGCTGGTCCTTGGTCCACAACTCGGATTTCAAATTCTATCCATTGGCTAATGGCGCGCGAACACCCACCATTGACCAGTCTGGCCCCGCCGAGCATGGGTACTTCAGGAACCTCTATGTGCGTACTAACAGCCTGGCGCCACTGCGGATCGCGTTGGAGCTGAAACGTGATGACGGCAAGCTATTCAGATCAAATAGCCCTGACATGGAAAATGGTTCGATGACACTGGAGCCGGTTGCACCTCGAATCTATCCCGCGTCTGATTATTCTTTCAAACGTGTAGTTATCAGCGGTGATCCAGATAGCCGAACGACGTTTGACGGCGTTGACTATTATCCGCTGAGTTTGATCGATAACGGCATTAATATTGAGTTCGACCCTTTTACTTTTTCGATAAGCCCCAGGGGTATTTACCGGTTCGACATTGCGCCGCGAAATCGAGGCAGTTACACCGGTTACACACTGCCGGGTGGCACAGTTTTTCTTTACAACGGTTTTCCTGCAGATGCTCCGCAAATGCTGGAGTCCAGGTTCAAGAAACCAGGTGGCGTTGCTGTGGTACATGTACGCCGGAATAAAATGCTGGCCACACCAGGCGTCAATACACCTGAAGGCCCAGCCGTGATCACGGCAATAGACATGTACGGTAACGAGCACAAGATAAATCTCCGATACCAAGGTAATGGGCGCAAGCTTCTGGAACTCTTCTGATCTCTCTTCACATAGCGCCTGGGTATCCAGGCGCTATTCAGCATTAGATAAATTATTGGATGATTTATGACTTCTCCTGCCACTGCGGGCATGCACTCCAATGCCTATAATTTTCTTGGTTTTATCAGCGCGGGTGTCGACCCGCGTACAGGGACTTACAGCTGTCGCGTCTCTGTCTCTGACCTGTTAGCCAATGCCTTGAGTGGCCCAGCGCTTCCTCTGGTACTGGCCTTCAACTCCCTGCAAGGTGAAAACATCGGTTTCGGGACCGGTTGGTCAATGCAACTGTCCAGTTACAGCCGCAAGACCCGAAAGCTGAACTTGTCCACGGGGGCGAGCTACCAGGCCGATGTGTCTGACGGTGCACTGTCGATTGCCGATAAAAAAATCAGGGACATCAAAACAACGAGACAGGGTAATGATCTGGTCATCGAACACAAGTCCGGTATTGTCGAAGTACTGAACAATCCGGGCTTGAGCTGGGATGAGTGGCTGGTGTCGAAGATTTACTCAGCCGAAGGGCGGGCGATTCGCTTGACCTACGGCATTCGTGCAGGGCGACGTTACTTGAGTGAAATCCACGACGAAACCCAGCGCCTGCTGCTGGTCGACGCTCAGGGCGGTTCATCAGCCGGTATTACATTGTGGCCGGACAGCCCTGAAAAGACGCTCAGGTTCAGGCTGTCGATTCAGAATGACGACTTGAAGAAAATCACGCTGCAACTGGACAGCAAAACCTCACTCCGCTGGCGTTTCGACTACCGCACCATTGATGGCATTCGACTCATTTCCGAGCTGCAGTTACCTACAGGCGGAATCGAACGGCTGCAATATAAGTCCTCGGCCCTGAGATTGCCTACGCGGGCGCCGATCAGTGCTTTGCCAGCGGTTTCTTCCCACACGGTCTATCCTCGCTCGAACCAACCGATGATTACGCGCGAGTACACCTACTCGTCAAACAACTATCTAGGTCACGGCTCGAATGCACCGTGGCGGGCCGAAGGCGACAATCTTTATCTGAGGCCAGGCAATTTCCAATACGAATCAACCGAAATGCTGATTCTGGGCAGCAGCGCGAGTCGACGTATCGTACGGCAGACCCGACGGGTCTATAACCGCTTCCATCTGCTGGTATCGGAAACCATCAATCAGAATGGCAAGGTGGTCAGTAAGAACACCAAATACCATGAGAAACCGGGGCTGACGTTCGATCAACAGCCTGCGAACTTCCAGCTTCCCCTGCACGGTGAGACGCGCTATTACGACACCGCCGCGCGCCAGATCCAGCGCAAGGAAGCCACACTCACCGAGTTCGATGATTACGGCAACCCACTCAAGAGGGTGTCGCCATCAGGTATCACGGAAATTTTCGAGTACTACCCCATCGGTGCGTCGGACGGATGTCCGGAGGATGCATTCGGCAAGGTTCGCTGGCTCAAGCAGAAAACCGTGCTGCCTGCATCGGATCGAGCCCCTGCGCAGGCCTTGACCACTCGCTATCGCTACACAGAATTGCCTTCGGCCAGTCCTGAGCGGGGCAGCTTTCTCGCGCTGGAGCAGGAGTCGGTGTTTGAGGGAGATGGCCAGGGTGAGCAACGTACACCGTTCATGATGATCACCCGGCAATACGAGCGAGACACTGCTAGCACCTTCTTCGGTCGTGTGACTCGTAAGACCGAGACCGTGCAGGGCATCGACACGGTATTCACTTACCGTTACGAACTGGCTGACGGGGTGTTGAAAACCCTTACGACGTTGCACGGCAACGGCGGCGTCAGTAGCCGCAAGTCTTCCTGGCAGCATGCGTTGACCGGACAGGAAATCAGAAATGAGGATCACTCCGGCGTCATGATCGAGACTGCCTATGATCGACTCGGACGAAAGGTCGCCGAGACAGTCGCGCCGAAAACGCCGAACCAAGCGCTCAAAACCTACGAATATCACTTGGCCGCCAAGTTGGGCGACACGGTGGAAACCTTGTTCGTCGACGCCAGCGGCGCAGCGACCCTCACCCGGCTCGATGGGTTGAGTCGTGAGCTGTTCGTCAAAGTCCAGGAGGTGGATCGCGAAGACAAGCCCATGCGTGGGGTTTACAGCGCGAACTATGATGGCCTTGGCCAACTCGTCGAAGAAATCCGCACCGACTGGCTGGACGGCGAGCCTCGCTCTCTGACCACCACACATCTGTATGACGACTGGGGTAATCGCACGGCGAGCGTCGGCCCGGACGGCGTACTGAACCATGACCGGCAGGACCCGATTTTGCTCACGCAAAGCCAATGGCGCGAGGGGGCGGGTAAAACCGTGACGACGAAAAATGTGTTCGGTAAGAACGACAGCGTTGAGCGCTTCGATCGTTTTGGCACGTCCTATGGCGTCACTCGTTACCTTTACGACGGTCTAGGGCGCTGTGTGCAAAAAACCGATCCGCAAGGCTACGTCACGCGGTTCACCTATGATTTCGCCGATCGCTTGCTGATCACTCAATTGCCCGACGGGACGCAGATCAAGAAGGACTACATTCAGCACAGTGTCGAAGACCTGCCGACCAGGATCTGGGTCAATGATTACCTGGCTGGCGAGCGGATCTACGATGGATTACTGCGTATAACCAGTGCGACGGTGGGAGGGCGCACCGAGACGTTCACCTTCGACGGCGCGCAGCCTAATCCCGCGACGCAGACGACATCGAGCGGTAACGTCATCGCGTTCAAATACGAGCCAGCGCTGAATAACCAGGTCATTCAAAGAGACGTCAGTGGCAACGACAATCTCTCTGCAAGATTCCGTTACGACAGTACTCATGCTGGTCTGATCCAGGCTTCGAGCCCTGGCAGTCAGCAGCAGCGAGACTACTTCCCATCGGGCAAACTCATGCGTGAGCATCTGGCCGAAGGAACCGCGCGCTTTCAGTCCGGCCATCAGTATTCGCTTAACGGCCTGCCGTTGACGTACACCGATGTCAACGGTCAACAACAGATCACCCGGTACGACGCGTTGTGCCGAGTGTCTGAGGTGGAGCAAGGGTTGATCAGGGCGACGTTCACGTACGACACGCTGGGCAGGGTGAGCCGGATCGAAGCGGTGGACACCCAGAGTCAGCGAACCTTCACTACAGGGCTCGACTATGACGATTTTGGTCGTGAAGTCCGACGGCTGCTGACGGTCGGCGATAACGAGCCTGAGGAGCTGATTCAGCGTTTCAATCAGAGCGACAAGCTGGTTCAGCGCACGCTCAGGCGCCACGGGGTGATCCTGCGTGATGAAACCTATGAATACGACGCACGCGGTCGTCTCGAACGTTATCAATGCGCTGGCCCGCACGCACCGGTCGATCCTTGCGGCAAGCTCATTCTGAGTCAGGTGTATGAATTCGATGCACTGGACAATATCCGTCAGTTGAAAACGATATTCGACGGCGGTGAGAACCTGGCGACGTATCACTACGACTATCCGGACAAAACCCAACTGAGTTGGGTGACCCATAGCCACCCGGACTATGCCGGGCAGATAGCGTCGTTCAAATACAACCGCGATGGCCACCAACTTAACGATGAGCGCGGTCGTCAACTTGTCTACGATGAACTGGGTCGTCTGGCGTCAGTCGAGGAGGTGCAGCCATGAGCCTGCCGACCGCGCGTACCGCTACGCTCATCAACTACCGCTACGACCCGCTGGACCGCTTGCTGGGTATTGACCCTTCGGGGCAATCGGCAAGCACGCTTTTTTATAGTAACGGTCGTATCGTCACAGAGATTCAGGCTGAGCAGCACTGCACCTTTTTCCAGCACGACAATCATTTGCTCGGCCACTCCCAGCACATCGGAAACACTGTAGAGAACACCTTGCTTGGGACTGACCAGCAGCGCAGCGTGTTGCAATCGGTCACATCCAAAGCTCGCCACGATGACGTCTACACGCCCCACGGCCATCGCTCGACGGGGGGCGGTTTGCACAGTCTGTTGGGTTTCAACGGTGAGCGGCCCGACCCGGTGACCGGTTGTTATCTGTTGGGTAACGGCTATCGCGCCTACAACCCAGTGCTGATGCGCTTTCACAGCCCGGACAGCCTGAGTCCGTTCGGCTCCGGCGGCGTAAACCCGTACGCGTACTGCCTGGGTGACCCGATCAATCTGTGTGACCCCTCTGGGCATTTCTCATGGAAATCGATTCTGGGCATCGTTATTACGTTGGCCTCGATCGCGGTGACGATCATTTCCCTGGGTACGTCGACACCCGTCACCGGGCCTGCGGCGGCAGGGGGGATCTCCTTGTCCACAGCAGCGGCCGTGATCGATATCGCGGCGGGAGTCGTCAGCATCGCCAGCACCATCGTTCAGGAGGTGGCGCCCGAGTCCAAGGCCGGTGCGATTCTCGGTTATGTAGGCATCGGGCTCAGTGTCGTGAAGGGCGGCGTGGGTAAGGCTGCGGAGCGCACGGCAGCCGAAGCCACGACGACTTTGGCGCGACAGGGTGCGATGAAAGTTACCAATGGCCAAGCGCTGAAAAGTATTATGGGCGTGGCCAAACTTGGCGCCGGGGCGCGAAACACGGTGGCCATCGAAGAGCGCCTGCGCAACGCCGAACAGATCGTGAGCGCTGCTGGTTATGCCCTCAAGGCATACGATGGCTTGGAGGAATATGTCATTCCGTACCTGACGGGTCCAAAACAAGAGGATTCGGGCAAGACCACAAGCACTCTGGACTCGGTTGTACACACCGCTTCCGAGGAGGGCTTGCAGTACGCCGCCAGCGAGTTCATTGCCGATTTCTTGACGATGGGTCAGAAGCGTATCGAGTTTATTCGCAAACTCGTTTGAGCGAATACCTACGGCCAGCCGTAACGCGCCATGGTGACCGGATGCCGCAAGCCAGGCACCTCGCAGCACGTCAGTGAGTGGCGACGCGATCCATCAGCACAAAAAAGCATAAGCAATCGTGTAAAAAATATTGTCATGGAATAAGAAAAATCGGTAATGTCCGCTCCACGCCGCTGATTCACTAGGTTTAACCTTGGTCAGCGGCCATTCATAGATAAGCCGTCGTTTGTGACGACCGCGATTTTCGCTAAGGACTCCGCATGAAAAAGACCTTGTTGTTGACTGCCCTCGCGGCCGCACTTTCGATTGGCCTGGCTCACGCCGGTGAAAAACTGGTCGTCGGCGCCACGCCTGTTCCTCACGCCGAGATTCTGGAGCTGATCAAGCCAGAGCTGGCCAAAGAAGGTGTGGACCTGGAAATCAAAGTCTTCAACGACTATGTGCAGCCGAACCTGCAGGTTTTCCAGAAGAAGCTTGATGCCAACTACTTCCAGACCAAGCCGTACCTGGAAGGCTTCAACAAAGGCAAGAGCGCTAACCTGGTGACCGTGGTCGGCGTTCACGTCGAACCGTTCGGTGGCTACTCGTCCAAGTACAAAACCCTGGCTGAATTGCCAGACGGCGCAACCGTTGCCATCCCTAACGAAGGCAGCAACGCCGGTCGTGCATTGCTGCTGCTGCAAAAAGCCGGTCTGATCACTCTGAACGATCCGACTGACGCACTGGCGACGCCTAAAGATGTGAAGACCAACCCCAAGCACCTGAAATTCAAGGAGCTGGAGTCGGCCATGCTGGCGCGCGCTTACAACCAGGTCGATCTGGACATGATCAACACCAACTACGCGCTGGAAGCCAAACTCAATCCTAAAAAGGATGCGTTGATTCTCGAAGGCGCCGATTCGCCTTACGTGAACTTCCTCGTGGCTCGTCCTGACAACGCCCACAGCGACGCGATCCAGAAGTTGGCCAAGGCGCTGACCAGCCCTGAAGTCAAAGCGTTCATTGCCAAGAAGTACGACGGCGCGGTACTGCCGGCGTTCTGATCTGATTTCAAGCGTTAATGTTTTTTACGCCGGCGGCTTTCATTAGCGTCGGCGTTTTTTATGGTCGTGAGGGGACTGATTTATTTTCAGCGCTTCATCGAAAATCAATCTGTCCCCGCTGTTGAGTGTGTTCAGCGATATACATATGCCTTAACGATATTTAAATTAAGTTTCTTATACCTATAAAGTTCTGACTCTTATTGCCAAGCACACTTGGAGTCGGAGTTCTCATGCCCGCAGCTTCCCTAGCTTCCTCATTTGTAAATGCAGCCAGCCAGGCGTTTGACGTACGTCCCTTCGCCGGAAAAGTGGGCGCGGAAATCGTCGGCCTGGATTTGTCCCGGCCACTCAATGACGCAGACTTCGCTCGTGTCCATCAGGCGCACCTGGATTTCCACGTCGTGGTGTTCCGCGACCAGCACATCACCCCGCAGCAGCAGATCGATTTCAGCCGACGTTTCGGCATCTTGCAAATCCACGTGCTCAAGCAATTCCTCCTGGCCAATCACCCGGAAATCCTCATCGTTTCGAACATCATCGAAGACGGTCAGCCGGTCGGTCTGGGCGATGCCGGCAAGTATTGGCACTCGGACTTGTCCTACAAGGAACTGCCGAGCCTGGGCTCGATGCTGCACGCTCAAGAGCTGCCCAGTGAAGGCGGCGACACGCTGTTCGCCAATCTGCACCTCGCTTGGGACACCTTGCCGCAAGCCCTGCGCGATGCCGTAGAAGGGCGCTCGGCGGTGCACTCCTACACCGCGCGCTACAACGAAGGCAAAAACGCCGCCAACTGGCGCCCGACCCTGACGCCCGAGCAGCTCGCGCAAGTCGCCGAAGTGACTCACCCGATCGTGCGTACCCATCCGGAAACCGGGCGCAAGGCACTCTTCGTCAGCGAAGGCTTCACCACCCGCATCGTCGGCCTGCCGGACGACGAAAGCCGTCAGCTGCTGGACGAAATTTACGCGCACAGCGTGAGCCCGGAGCATGTCTATCGCCATCAATGGCAGCCCCATGATCTGGTGTTCTGGGATAACCGTTCGCTGATCCATCTGGCCGCCGGTTGCCCGGCTGAACTGCGCCGCAAGCTGTACCGCACCACCATTCAAGGTGATGCGCCGTTCTGATCAGGGGAGCTGTTTCATGAATGCTGTTTTGCAAAGCCACACGGCTAGCAGCTCGACCGTGCAACAGGTCAATCAACCGACCGCCGAACCCTTGTTGCAGGTCCAGGGCGTGAGCCTGGAATACCGCACCCCTGAACGGGTGGTGCGGGCGACCCATCAAGTGAGTTTTGAAATCGACCCGGCAGATCGCTTCGTGTTGCTCGGCCCTTCGGGGTGCGGAAAATCCACGCTGCTCAAGGCTGTCGCCGGATTTATTCAGCCCAGTGAAGGACAGATTCGCCTGGCGGGCGTGCAGATCAAAGAGCCCGGCCCGGACCGGATCGTGGTGTTCCAGGAGTTCGACCAGCTGCCGCC
Source organism: Pseudomonas sp. ASL3 (assembly GCF_056680425.1). Taxonomy (NCBI): domain Bacteria; kingdom Pseudomonadati; phylum Pseudomonadota; class Gammaproteobacteria; order Pseudomonadales; family Pseudomonadaceae; genus Pseudomonas; species Pseudomonas sp. ASL3. The sequence goes on from NZ_CM155281.1 coordinate 5,334,918, forward strand.
GTGGAAAACCGTGATCCAGAACGTGATTTTTCCGCTGGTGGCATCACGCACCCTCAAGCGCCGTGAGGCTGAAGAGCGGGCGCGTTATTACCTGGACAAAGTCGGCCTGAGCGCCTTCGCCGATGCCTATCCGCACACCTTGTCCGGTGGCATGAAAGCGCGGGTGGCGATTGCCCGTGCCTTGGCTATGCAACCGAAAATTCTGCTGATGGACGAGCCCTTTGCTGCCCTCGATGCGCTGACGCGACGCAAGATGCAGGAAGAGCTGCTGGAGCTGTGGGAAGAGGTGCGCTTCACCTTGTTGTTTGTCACCCACTCCATCGAAGAAGCGCTGGTGGTCGGCAACCGGATTTTGCTGTTGTCGCCGCATCCGGGTCGGGTTCGTGCGGAAATCAACAGTCATCAATACGACCTGAACAGCCTCGGCGGCGTCGATTTTCAGCGCTCAGCCCAGCGCATTCATCACCTGTTGTTCGATGAGGGCGAGACCGAAGTGGTCGACCGTGAGCTGAGTTTTCAGGACATACGCATCGCGTATTGAAAATACAGAACCGCGATCTACTTCTGACACACCGCAGTCCTGTGGGAGCGAATTCATTCGCGAAGGCGTTGTGTCAGGCACCGATGATGTTGGATGTGCCGGCAAATTCGCGAATGAATTCGCTCCCACAGTGGATCGGTGTTTCGCCCAAATTGATCGTCACGGGGCACTAAACTCAAGAGAATTCAACCATGACCATCCGACCGGAATACGAAGTCACCCTGGAGCCTTTCACCCAAGAGGATCTGGCCCGTGACATCCCGCTGGCGCAGCGTATCTGGCAACTGAGCTGGGTGCGCAAGAGCGTGATTCTGATTGCCCTGGCGGTGATCTGGGAACTGGCCGCGCGCCTGCAAAACAATGACCTGTTGCTGCCGAGTTTTTTGCAGACCGCGGCGGCATTTACTGACGGCATCGCCAGCGGTGAATTGCTGGGCAAGGTGTGGATCTCCCTGACTGTGTTGGTCAAAGGCTACCTGATCGGCATCGTCCTCGCGTTCGGTCTGACGACGTTGGCAGTCTCGACGCAATTGGGTCGTGATCTGCTCAGCACCCTGACCGCGATGTTCAACCCGTTGCCGGCGATTGCGCTGTTGCCGCTGTCGTTGCTGTGGTTCGGCCTGGGTGAAAACAGCCTGATTTTCGTGCTGGTGCATTCGGTGTTGTGGGCGCTGGCGCTGAACACCTACGCCGGCTTTCTCGCGGTGTCTGAAACCCAGCGCATGGCAGGGCGCAATTACGGGCTCAAGGGCCTGCGCTTCGTCTGGTACATCCTGATTCCGGCTGCGCTGCCGTCGATTCTGGCCGGGCTGAAAATCGGTTGGGCGTTCGCCTGGCGCACGTTGATCGCGGCAGAGCTGGTGTTTGGTGCGTCGTCGGGGAAGGGCGGGTTGGGCTGGTACATATTCCAGAACCGAAACGAGCTGTACACCGACAAGGTATTTGCCGGATTGGCCGCCGTGATTCTGATCGGCTTGCTGGTAGAGAACCTGCTGTTCAACAACATCGAACGCCTGACCGTAAAACGCTGGGGCATGCAGCGCTAACCACACGCTATATGGACCGGACCACCGGACGTGTCGCCTTTTCATCACCTTCTTATTTATCGTGAGGATTTTATGGCCACTCTTTTCCAGCGTCCGGCGCTGACAACACTCGCTGCGGCGTTCGGCTTACTGGGTGCATTACTGAGCAGCAGCGCGCAAGCAGAAGGCAAAATTAGCATCGCCCAGCAATTCGGGATCGGTTATCTGATTCTCGATGTGGTGCGCGATCAGCAGTTGATCGAGAAGCACGGCAAACAGCAGGGCCTGGATATCAAAGTGGACTGGAACAGCATCTCCGGTTCCACCGCGATGAACGAAGCGCTACTGGCTGGCGCCCTCGACGTAGTGTCGGCGGGCTTACCGCCGATGCTGGTTCTTTGGGATCGGACCAAAGGCAAGCAGAACGTAAAAGCCATCGCCTCCCTCGGCTCGATGCCCAACTACCTGTTGACCAACAACCCGGACGTGAAAGCCCTGAAAGACTTCAGCGACAAGGACCGCATCGCTGTGCCTGCCGCTGGCGTTGGTTTCCAGTCGCGCACCTTGCAGATCGAAACCGCCAAGCAGTTCGGCGACGCCAACTTCAAGAAATTCGACGACATCTCCGTCAGCCTGCCGCACCCGGACGCCACTGCCGCGTTGATCGCGGGCGGTTCGGAAATCAACTCGCACTTCTCCAGCCCGCCTTTCCAGTATCAGGAGCTGGAAAACCCCAAGGTGCATAAAGTGCTGAGTTCCTACGACGTACTTGGCGGTCAGGCCACGTTCAACGTGCTCTACACCACCCAGAAATTCCACGACGAAAACCCCAAGACCTACAAAGCCTTCTATGACGCCCTGGCTGAAGCCGAGCAAATCATCAAGGCCGACAAACCCGCCGCCGCCCAGATCTACGTCCGCGTAGAGCAATCGAAACTGCCACTGGCCCTCGTCGAAAAAATCGTCGCCGACCCGGAAATCGACTTCACCATCACCCCCCAGCGCACCTACCTCTACGCCAGCAAACTGCAGGCGCTTGGTGTGCTGAAAAACAAGGCCGACAGCTGGAAGGACTACTTCTTTGAAGAGGTGCATGGGACGCCGGGTAGCTGATAGCTGATAGCTGATAGCTGGATGGCTGGATGGCTGGATGGCGCGGTGTATCAGGCACACTGCGTAAAGCCATTCGCAGGCAAGCCTGCGATCCAGACGGCGCGGTGTGCCAGACACACCGCTATCGCGGGCAAGTCCGCTCCACAGGATCGGCGCTAATCCTGTGCGACCAATTTAGGGTGTTATAAATACTTCAATGTTGGCCAGTTGGATGGGTGAAACAGGGATTTGCCTGATGTGTTTTGAGTCTGGGCTACTTCCATTTCTGAACGTCAAACTCAGATTAGTAACCCCCGCTGGAACGGCTACTTTCACCGCGCCGCCATACACTTCCCACTTCGGGCCTACTATCACGATCTCTGGGTGGAAGTAGGTCCCATCCAATGTTGCTCCCATAAAGAGCAGTGAGGCCAAGGCCGAGTCAGACGTATGATCAGGCGCAAGGCGGACACTGAATCTCATCCCTAAGTTAAAGGGTTCAGTGGGTGTTGGTAGTTTGAAAATCTGCTGGATAGAAGTGCCTGGAATCAAGTACGCACTGTAGCCAGCTTTATATTTTTCGAATGTTATTCTTGTTTCATTATCAGATGTCCAAGGGGAAAGTCGCTGATGGGCGAAATCCCCGTTGGTGATGAGGTTGGCGGCTTTGCTTTCCATGTTGGTTTTCTCCTTGTGAAATTGAGTCATCACAGAAAAACCATAACGCCTTTATCTGGGGTCGGATACTGTCAGAAATGACAGGTGCCGATAAACGGTCGGACAGGCAAACCGTTCTGAATCCTTCGCAGGCAAGCCTGCTCCCACAGTAGATGCGGTCTGTTGTGAGAGCAGGTCTGCAACGATTACGTCCGGAACCGCTTGACCAAACCATCCAGTTCCTTCGAAAACCCGGCCAGGCTTTGCGAGTCCTGCTGGGCTGAGTTGGCCAGTTCGGCGACCAATTGCGCATCGCCATGAATCTGGCTGATGTGCCGGTTGATGTCTTCGGCCACGTGATGCTGTTCTTCCGCTGCCGTAGCGATTTGCGTGTTCATATCGCGGATCACATCCACCGACTCACGAATCTGACCGAAACTGCTGCGCGCCAGCCCAATGCGGCTCACTGACTGCTGCGACACTTCGATGCTGGCGTGCATCCGCTGAGTGACCTGGCTGGTGCGTTTGGCCAGGTTGCCGAGCAGGCCGTCGATCTCCGCAGTGGAGTCAGCGGTGCGTTTGGCCAGAGCCCGGACTTCATCAGCGACCACTGCGAAACCGCGGCCTTGCTCACCGGCGCGGGCGGCTTCGATAGCGGCGTTCAAGGCCAGCAGGTTGGTCTGCTCGGCGATGGAACGGATGGTGCCGAGAATCGATTGGATGTCATTGCTGTCGCGTTCCAGCTGTTGCATCGATTGCGCTGACTGTTCGATTTCCTGGCTCAGTTGGTCAACGCTTTGCACCGCGGCATCAATCTGCTGCTGACCTTCACGCGCCTGGTTTTGACCGCTGTCGGCCGATTCGGCGGCCTGGCTGCAAGAGCGTGCGACTTCGTTGGCGGTTGCGACCATTTGGTGGAATGCCGTGGAGACCATGTCGACGGTTTCGCGCTGGCGTTCGGCGGCTTTGGCCATGTCGTTGGAGACTTGGGTCGAGCTGTGAGACGTCGCAAGGATATGGGTCGCGGACTGGCCGATGCTCTGGATCAGGCTGCGGATAGCGCCGAGGAATTGGTTGAACCAGTTGGCCAGTTGCGCGGTTTCATCACTGCCACGGACTTGCAGGTTTTGGGTCAAATCACCTTCGCCTTGGGCGATGCCTTCCAGGCCGCTGGCGACACTGCGGATCGGCCGCACAATCAGACTGGCGAAGCTGGCTCCCACGACGGCGAAGATCAGCGCCAGAACGGCCGCAATAATCGCGATCAGCCACGTCAGTTGAGTCGCCGAACTCATGACCTCTTGCTGTTTGATCAGCCCGATAAACGTCCAGCCCAACTGCTCCGACGGCCAAACGTTGGCCATGTAGCGTTCGCCGTTCAGCTCGACCTCAACCAGGCCTTTGCCGGCCTTGGCCAGGTCTGCGTAACCGTCGCCGAGGCTCCCGAGGGCCTTGAAGTTATGCTCCGTCTGCTTCGGGTCGACCAGCACGGTGCCGTTGTTTTCCATCAACATCAGATAGCCGGTTTCACCGAGCTTGATCTGTTTGACGATCTCGGTGAGTTGTTTGAGTGTGACGTCGATACTGACGACGCCACCGATGGTGCCCAATTTGTTGGTGATCGTGTGCACGGTGCTGACATACGTCGCGTTATCGGCGGCCCAATAGTAGGCGTCGGTCCGCACGGCTTTGCCGGGGTTGGCCAGGGCAGCCTTGTACCAGGGACGCTGGCGCGGGTCGTAGTTGGTCAGCGTCTGATCGTCTGGCCAAGAAACGTAACCACCCGCGCTGGTGCCCAGAATCGCGTAGGCATAAGACGGATGACTGGTGCCAAGGCTTTCGAGAAGCCCGAAGACCTGTTTATCCATTTCGCCCGGAGGAATGCTCGTCGCGTTGGCGCTGGCGTAGCTCTTGAGACTGTCGTCACTGTTTTTAATCAGTGGCTGGGTGGCCAGGTAGTCGACGTTCTGGCTGATACCGTCGAAGAACAGCTGCATGGCATTGTTGACTTGGCGGATCTCGCGAGCACTCCCATCGACGAAATCAGTCCGTGCCGCGCTGCGCAGATTTAACACCACCAGCGTGGCGACCAGTACAACCGGCAAGCAGGCGATGATTGCAAACGCCCACGTGAGTTTCTGTTTAATGTTCATCCGCGCTCCAGATTTTTCTTGTAAGGCCACGTAGTGCTGATGACTCGCGGAATAAAGGCAGCTGCAAATCCATTACGGTGTTTTCAATTAATGTGTTCGAAAACGTTATCTTCCTGTGATCGCATCGGCTGCGGGCCTGGAAAATGAAGCGCATGCGGGAAAAAAATCCAGTATCGACTCAAACCTTACGCCACACACTCGCCAGCCACGGTTGTAGCTCGCGCGGCAGGCCGGCGGGGCGGTAGTAGTGTTCGAGTTCGTTGAAGCCTGCGGCATTGAGTAAGTCGCGCCATGCTTCCAGGTCGTGGTACGCGCCGTAGCGATCGCCGTTCCAGCCTTCCTGGTTCTCGCCCCGTGGGTTGGAGCTGAAGAGTACGCCGCGTGGTTTCAACGCCCCATGCAGTTCGCGCAAGACCCGTGGCAGTTCCTGGCTCGGCACATGGAACAGCACGGCGTTGGCGAAGATGCCGTCGAACCGTTCGGCGGGCAGGTCCAATTCGAGGAAGTTCTGCTGCAAAACCTCGCAACCGGTTTCGGTACGGGCCATTTCGGCGAAGCGTTCGGCGCCGTCGAGACCCACCGCGATATGGCCCATGGCGCTGAAGGTTTTCAAATCACGGCCCGGACCGCAGCCGAAATCCAGAATCTGCAACGGCGCGGACCCTTCGATATGCCGCAACAGTGCGGCAATGTTCTGGCTGACGTCGTGGTCCCGGGTGCCTGTGCGAAAGTCGTCGGCCACTTCGTTGTAGTGGCCGACGGTGGTGGCGGTGATCTGTGCGAGGTCCTGCGGGTTGAGTTTCATGACGGGTCTTTCTGGGCGTGGGTAAGCCGTGAATATACCCCCGCTCAGGGTTTGTTCAATCGTTCAGCGGTTGTTTAAGCGCTTAACGTTTGTTCAAGACTTGCGCCAGCCGATCGCCGCCAAACTGGATCACCGCGACCAGCACCACCAGCAATACAATCACGGTCAGCATCACCTGACTGTCGAAGCGCTGGTAACCGTAGCGATAGGCGATGTCACCCAGCCCGCCCGCACCGATGGCGCCGGCCATGGCCGACGAATTGATCATGGTCACCAGCGTGATAGTGAACCCGCCAACGATGCCTGGCAGCGCCTCGGGCAGCAGCACATGCCAGACGATGTGCCAGCGCCGGCAACCCATGGCTTGTGCGGCTTCGATCAGACCATGGTCGACCTCACGCAGGCTGACTTCGGCGATGCGCGCAAAGAACGGCGTCGCGGCGATGGTCAGCGGCACCACGGCGGCCCACACACCGTAGGTGGTACCGACGATCAGCCGGGTGAAGGGGATCAGCGCGACCATCAGAATCAGAAACGGAATCGAGCGGAACAGATTGACGAAGCCGCCGAGCAGGCGATTCAGATTCGGCGCTTGATAGATCCCGCCTTTGCTGCTGGTAACCAGAATCACCGCCAGCGGAATGCCCAACAGCAAGGCAATCAATGAGGAAACACCGACCATCAAAAACGTATCGATGACGCCCTGAAGCAATCGATCAAACCACATAACCCAATACCTCCGCGCGTTGTGCCAGTGTGCGGGCGCGGCTGAGAAGTTCTTCGCGACCGTGGGGTGAGTTGGCGACGGAGATCACCAGATGCCCAAGCGCGTGGCCCTGGATGCGCTCGACACCGCCCTGCAACAGGCTGATCCGCCCGCCGAGGGTATTGAACAGCGCGGCCAGGTCCGGCTCTTCGCCGCTGATACCAGTGAAATGCAGATCGAGCACCAGCGCGGCATCCCGTTGCTGCGGCTGGGGTTTCAAGCGCGCTTGCAAGTCCTCGGGCAACCCGTGTTGCAGCGGTGCCAGCAAGGTTTTGCTGACCTCGTGCCGAGGGTTGCCGAACACTTGCCAGACCGGGCCATACTCGACGACCTGACCCTGCTCAAGGACCACCACGCGGTCGCAGATGTCGCGGATCACCGCCATTTCATGGGTGATCAGAATGATCGTCAGGCCCAGCCGTTGATTGATCTCACGCAGCAGACCCAGGATAGATTGCGTGGTCTCCGGGTCCAGCGCCGAGGTGGCTTCGTCGCACAGCAGAATCGCCGGGTCATGGACCAACGCGCGGGCAATCCCGACGCGCTGTTTTTGGCCGCCGGACAGCTGCGCCGGGTAGGCCTTGTGCTTGTCATGCAGGCCGACCAGCTCCAGCAGTTCGGTGACTTTGCGTTGGCGCTGTTCCCGCGGTACACCCGCGACCTTGAGCGGCAATTCGACGTTCTGCCACACGGTCTTGGCCGACATCAGATTGAAGTGCTGAAAGATCATGCCGATGCGTCGACGCAGCTGCACCAGGTGGTCTTCGTTGAACTCACCGATGTCCACCTGATCGATCAATACCCGGCCGCTGCTCGGCCGCTCTAGCCGGTTGATGGTGCGGATCAGCGACGACTTGCCGGCACCGCTGCGGCCGATGATGCCGAACACCTCGCCACGCTGGATCGCCAGATCGATGTTCTGCAGTGCGTCCACCGGACCGTGCTGGCTGTCGTAGGTTTTGCCCAGGTTTATGAAGCGTACATGGGCGCGGTTCAAGTCCGGGTGCAGCGCGGTCGTGGTCGCGTTGGGCGGCTCAAGGGTCAGTCGGCGTTGGGCGGTTGCGCTCATGTTCAACTTTCCCAACCGGCTTGGTAGAGCTTGCCGTGGGCTTTATCCAGGGCGGCGCGAACAACCGGTGAGTGCTGGTAAATGTCGACGAATTTGGCCAGACGCGGGTCGTCTTTATTCTCTGGCTTGATCACAAACTGGATCACGTATTCCTTGTGATCCAGACCGTCGAACAGCAACGCAGAACCGGCATCGAAAGTCTTCGCCAGACGGATATAGGCCGGGTAGCCCTGCACCAGATCGGCGTCATCGTAGGCGCGGACCAGTTGCACGGCTTCGACCTGAATCAGTTTGATTTTTTTCGGGTTGGCGGTGATGTCTTCTTCGGTGGCCTTGTAGCCGACACCGGGTTTGAGGGTGATCAGCCCGGCTTTGGCCAGCAGTTGCAGGCCGCGTCCGCTGTTGATCGGGTCGTTGGCGATGGCCACAGTGGCGCCGGTGGGCAGCTCATCGAAGCTTTTGTACTTCTTCGAGTACAACCCGACATTGTTGATGATCCCAGGCGCGTAAGGCACCAGATGGAAGCCGGCTGCGGCGTTGGCGTTTTCCAGGAAGGGGACGTGCTGGAAATAATTCACGTCGATATCACCGGCAGCGAGGCTCACATTCGGTGCGATCCAGTCGCTGAACTCCACCAGCTCGACCTTCAGGCCTTGCTTGGCAGCTTCTTCGACGGCCGCTTCCAGCGGGATGGAAAAGGCAGCGGTGGTGCCGACTTTGAGGGGTTTGTCGTCGGCATAACTGTTGAGGGTGAAAAGCGCGAGGGCCAGGGTGATGAGGGTTTTGGTCATGGGTGTGTTCCTGAAATATGGGTGGTGTCAGTTAGGCCGTCATCGCGGGCAAGCGCGCTCCTACAAGGGGATCGCGTATTACTTGTAGGAGCGCGCTTGCCCGCGATCGACCGCGCAGCGGTCGCAGCATCATTCAGATACATACCGATACCCCGACCCTGCATGCGTCTCCGGCAACCGCGTACCCTCACGAAACAACTTCTCCCGCAAACTGCCGCTGTCATAAGCGGTTTTATAAGAGCCACGGCGTTGCAATTCCGGAATGACCAGATCGATAAAGTCGACATAACTCTCCGGGGTCACGGTGCGGGTCAGGTTGAAGCCGTCGAGGCCGGTTTCGGCGATCCAGGATTCCAGTTCATCGGAGATCTGTTCAGGTGAGCCGATCAGGGTGATATAGCGCCCGCCCAGTGCGTGTTGATCGAGCAATCGGCGGCGGGTCCAGTCGTTGTTTTTCAGGTTTTTGGTTGCTGACTGGATGGCGTTGTTTTTCACGTATTGAATCGGCTCGTCCAATTCGTATTCAGCGAAGTCGATCCCGGTCGAGGCAGCAAAATGTGCGACACCGGCTTCGGCGCTGGCGTATTCCTGATACTCCCGCTGTTTGGCGCGCGCCAGTTCCTCGGTCGTGGCGACGATCACGTTCAGGCCCATGAACACCTTGATGTCCTCGGGATTGCGCCCCGCTGCCTTGGCGCTTTCGCGAACCTTGTCCACTTGCTCGCGGGTCGCGGCCTTGTTCTGTCCGCTGATGAACACGCACTCGGCATGGCGCCCGGCGAACTGCAAGCCGCGCTCGGAACTGCCCGCTTGAAACAACACCGGCGTGCGCTGGGGCGAGGGTTCGCAGAGGTGATAACCCTCGACCTGATAGAACTCGCCCTTGTGGTGAACCTTGTGCACTTTTTCCGGCTGGGCATAGACCCGTTGCTGGCGGTCATTGAGCACCGCGTCGTCTTCCCAGCTGCCTTCCCAGAGCTTGTACAGCACCTCCAGGTACTCGTCGGCCTGATCGTAACGACGGTCATGTTCGACCTGCTCGTTCAGACCCATGGCCTTGGCTGCGCTGTCCAGATAACCGGTGACGATGTTCCAGCCAACCCGGCCACGGCTAAGGTGGTCGAGGGTCGACATGCGTCGGGCGAACAGGTACGGCGCCTCGTACGTGAGGTTGGCGGTCAAGCCGAACCCCAGATGTCTGGTGACCGCCGCCATGGCCGATACCAGCAGTAACGGGTCGTTGACCGGCAGTTGGATCGACTCTCTGAGCGGCACGTCCACCGAGTTTTGATACACGTCGTACACGCCGACGATGTCGGCGATGAACAAACCATCGAACAGACCGCGCTCCAATAGCTGCGCCAGTTCGGTCCAGTATTCGAGGGTCTTGTACTCAGTGGAGTTGTCCCGTGGGTGCGTCCACAGGCCATGGTTGATATGGCCGATGCAGTTCATGTTGAACGCGTTGAGCAGGATTTTTTTCTTGGCCATCAGATGGTCCCCCGTAGCGGCGGGTTTTCATCGTTGAGGTAGTAGTTGCCGATGGCGTGGAATTTCCAGCGCACCGGATCGTGCAGGGTATGCACGCGGGCGTTTCGCCAATGACGGTCGAGACCATGCTCGGCCAGGGTCGCCTGACTGCCGGCCAATTCAAACAAGGTGCTGCCCGCCGCGAGGGAAACTTCAGTGCTGATGGCGCGCGCTTCGGCCACCGCAATCGACGCGGCGGCAACGTTTTCGGCGCTGCTGTCAGCCTGAGCGCGATCCAGGAATTCAGCCGAACGTTCCAGCAGCGCTTCGGCGGCGTGCAGGCGAATCCCGAGCTTGCCAACGCTGTGCAGGGTCAAGGGATCGTCCACGGCTTTTTCGATGCCGGAATCTATCCATGGCCGGGTGCGGGTGCGGACGAAGTGCAGGGCGTCTTCGTAGGCGGCGCGGGCGATGCCGGTGTCGATGGCGGCGTGGAGAATCTGCGCCAGCGGGCCCACGGTGGTCGGGCGTTCGAAAGCACTCTGGAAGGGCACCACGTCATCGGCGCTGACAAACACATTGTCGAACACCACCGAACCGCTGCCCGTGGTGCGCTGACCGAAGCCGCTCCAGTCGTCGATCACGGTCAGGCCAGCGCTGTCGCGCGGGACGAAGGCCAGTTGCTGCATGCCCTGATCGTCCACGACCGAGGTCGGAATGCGCTGCGCATACAGCGCACCGGTCGAGTAGAACTTGCGGCCGTCGATGCGATAACCGTCACCGTCACGGCTCAAGCGAGTGGTGCGGTCGTGGGCGGTTTTGGTACCCAGTTCCGCCAGCGCGTTGCCGAAGCGTTGACCGGCCAGTACCTCCGCGTACAGACGTTTTTGCTGTTGAGCGCTGCCATTCACGCGCAGCACTTCAAGGGCATAAAAATGGTTCTGCGGGATCTGCCCGAGGGACGCATCGGCCTCGGCGATCAGTTGGATGACCTTGGCCAGCGTGACGTTGGAAACCCGGGCGCCGCCGAAGGTTTTCGGCACGCTGATGCCCCACAGGCCGGAGCGGGAAAACAGTTCCAGTTCAGCATCGGGCAGGCGTCGTTCGCGGTCACGCAGGGCGCTGTCGCGTTTGAACTGTTCAGCCAGCTCGGAGGCCACTTGCAGGGCCTGGGCGTCGTTGTCGATCACTGCCGCCGTTGGGCGCAGGGAAGATAAAAGGCTCATACGTTCTCCAGAGGACTGGTCAAATCCAGGAATGGCGGGCGGGCAGGGTGCCGTTCAGGTGGTAGGCGCCGACGGCGTGGTATTTCCAGCGCACCGGGTCATGGAGGGTGTGAACACGAGCGTTGCGCCAGTGGCGGTCGAGGTTGAACTCGGCCAGGGTGGCGCGGCTGCCGGCCAGTTCGAACAGCTTTTCGCTGGCGAGCAGGGAAATTTCCGTGGTCAGGACTTTGGCTTCTGCGACGGCAATCGAGGCGCGGGCTGCCGAGGCGGCATCCACGGGCGCAGCGTTGACCTCATCCAGCACTTGGCCGGCCTTGCGCAGCAGCGCTTCGGCGGCGTGCAATTCAAGTTTCAACTTGCCGATGTCAGCGATCACGTACAGATCGTCACTGGCTCGCTCGACCTTGGCGTCGATCCACGGGCGCGAACGTTCGCGGACAAACCGGATGCTGTCGTCGATGGCTTCGCGAGCGATCCCGGCGTCAATGGCCGCCTGAATCAATTGCGAAACCGCACCCTGAATATTCGGCGTCAGGGCCAGACGCCAGTTCTCGACGACGTGCTCGGCTTCCACCCGCACGTTATTGAGCAGCACCGTGCCGCTGGCCGTGGTGCGTTGGCCGAAGCCGGACCAGTCATCGACGATGCGCAAACCCGGCGTGCCACGTTGAACGAATGCCAGCACTTGCTGACCGTCTTCGTTCAACGCCTTGACCGCAACCCAATGGGCGAACAATGCGCCGGTGGAATAAAACTTCTGGCCGTTAAGGACGAACCGGTCGCCCTCGGCGGTGACCCGCGCCTTGATATCCAGGGTGTTTTTAGTGCCGCGCTCAGGCCCGGCATTACCGATGCGCCAACCGTTCAGCACGCTTTGAAACAGCTGCTTCTTTTGCGCTTCATTGGCGCTACCCAGCAGCGAATTCAGGATGCCGAACTGGTTCTGCGGGATCTGCCCCAGCGCCGGATCGGCGGCGGAAATGATCTTGAACACCTCAGCGATGGTCACGAATGACACCTGCGGGCCGCCGTATTCACGGGGGACGGAAATACTGCCCAGCCCGCTGCGAGTGAAGTGTTCGATTTCCGCCCATGGCAGCTTGCGCTGACGATCACGTTGCGCCGCATGCTGGCGTGCGAGCTCGGCCAGTTCATAGGCGGCGGTGATGGCCTGGGCGTCGTTGCTTAATACCTTCGCTGGCAACAGCAGCGGGGGGATGTCCAGATCGCTCTGGAGAGGTGTAGCCGCCAAGTCGGACATCAGCGCCGCTCCTTGGCTGCACGCAATGCCCGGGCGGTCTGCACGGGGGTGATGATGAAAATGACCATTCCAAACCTCACATCGACATAGGCCGCTGCTGCCTGTTGAAAGCTGCGGCGAAAACAAACTGACGGTGGTCCGGTGGTCCGGTCTATATACCCTAAGCGTGTATAAAAATTAAATAAACTTCATTTTTGGAATAAGAATAGAAGAGACGGTGTGCCTCCCTGCCCTTTGTCGTTCAAAGGTTTACTGTGCTGACTCTAAGGGCGCGTGGCGGGGCCCAGCGTGAGTTATTGCCGACCTGATCGATGATGCAATAAGTGACTTCCAGTTGTTCGTCTTCCCCGGCTTCCCGGATCAACGTCGGCGGAACGTTCAAGGTGATGGGTTTGCCGACATCCTTGGCATTGATGGCCGGCAGGTCCATGCGCAGGTCTCCCCAGCGCAGGGTGATTTCATCCTTGGCGGCCATGTTTTGATAGGCCTCGATGGTCAGCGCCACGCCATGCCGCAGCTGTTTGGCCGTCAGCCCGTGCCGCAACAACGTGTCCGGCACCGCCAGTGGCGCGAGGCGCTGATTTTCTTCCGTGCCCGGATCGGTGGGGTATCCGCCGGGGCATTCGAGTTTGATCAATACATCCTTGCCGGGTGAAAGGGACGGGGTGCTGCCGACTTTCTGGACCTGGTACCAGGTTCTGACCGTGCCGCTTTGCAGAAAGCTTTCGGGTACACGCAGGGCGACGGACTGGCCGACGTCAGCGGCTGTCAGCAGCTTTGACGCAACGTAACAGCCGCCCCAGAACAACTCGATCAGGTCACCTTCATCCATCGCGGGATAAGGTTTGATACTCACCGTAAGATGAGCGGCTGCATTGACGCCGACACCGTGTTTATTTGCTTGGGGCAGGGAAGGGGCGAACAGTTTGATTCGATTGAAAGTCGGGGTCGCATGGGTCATGTCAGAAACTCCTTATTACCAGCGGCCAAGTCAGTTGCGCCGCGTGATAGTCCTCTATTGAAGGGTGTTATTGGGCAATAGGGACTAGCTAATGGCGGATGGAAAAGGGAGTCAAGGACGGGGAAAGGCAAAACGGGCAGGCGGCAAAGGAATCAGATCGGTCCTACGTTCAGGCAATCGGTGGGGACTTTGATAGCCGCATTGAGTCCTACACAGATCAGCAAGGCCGAAACAAAAACAGCGCCTGATAGGCGCTGGTTTTATGGATGCCCGACACGTCGTCAGGTGCGGCTTCGTTCCAGAAACTGACGGGTACGCTCTTCCCGAGGGTTGGCAAACAGTGCTTTGGCTTCCCCTTGCTCGACGATCACGCCCTTGTCGATAAAGATCACCCGGTTGGCGACGTCCCGCGCAAAACTCATCTCGTGGGTGACGATGACCATGGTGCGCTTCTCTTCCGCCAGGGCGCGGATGGCCGTCAACACTTCACCCACCAGCTCCGGGTCCAGGGCTGAGGTGGGTTCATCGAACAGAATCACTTCAGGCTCCATGGCCAAGGCACGCGCAATCGCGACCCGTTGCTGCTGGCCGCCGGACAATCGCCGTGGGTACGAGTCCTCCTTACCGGCCAGACCGACCTTGGCGAGCAGCTTGCGCGCCAGAACGTCCGCCTGCGCGCGTGGCATCTTTTTCACCACCAGCGGGCCTTCCATCACGTTTTCCAGCGCGGTGCGATGGGGGAACAGATTGAAGTTCTGAAAGACGAACCCGACATGCTGGCGCAGTTGCCGGATCAAACCCTGTTGCTGGTTCAGCGGGCGATTGCCATCGACCTTGATGTCGCCGACGATGATCTTGCCGCTGGTGGGTTCTTCGAGAAAGTTGAGGCAGCGTAACAGGGTGGTTTTACCCGAACCGCTGGGGCCGATGATCGCCACGACTTCGCCGGCGTCGACGGTCAAATCGATGCTGTTGAGCACCGTTTGCCCTTTGAATTGTTTGGTCAGTTTTTCAACCACGATCATGCTTCAAGACTCCTGATCATGTCGGTTGACCCTTGCTTCAAGACCGTGCTGCAGGTGTGCGAGCAGGCTGGCGAGAATCCAGTAGATCAGGGCGGCGGACAGGTACATGGTGAACACTTCGAAGGTTCGCGCGGTGATCAACTGCGCCTGACGGAACAGCTCAGGCACCTGAATGGTGGCCGCCAATGCGGTGTCCTTGACCAGCGAAATGAAGCTGTTGCCCAACGGCGGCAAGGCAGTTCGCGCCGCTTGCGGCAGGATCGCCCGACGCATGGTTTGCGCACGGGTCATGCCGATGCTGGCCGCGGCTTCCCATTGGCCGCGATCCACTGCACCGATGGCCGCACGCAGAATCTCGCAGGCATACGCGGCCATGTTTAGGGAAAAGCCGATCAACGCGGCAGGCAAGGGGTCCAGTTCGATCCCCAGTTGCGGCAGACCGTAATAGATCACGAACAGCTGGACGAGCAGCGGCGTGCCGCGAAAGAACGACACGTACACCCGCGCAATGCCGCTCACCAGCTTGAGGCGCGACAAGCGCATCAAGGCCAGGGCGAAGCCTAGCAACAAGCCGAAGAACATTCCGCCCAGACTGAGAATGACGGTGTAATACGCGCCCTTCAGCAAGAAGGGCGCGGAGTCCAGCGCTAGCTTGAGACTCTCTTCAATCATTTGGTCACGTCAGAGCCAAAGTACTTCTGTGACAGCTTGGTGAGCGTACCGTCGGCACGCAGCTTGTCGATGGCGGCGTTGATCGCAGAGACCAGCTCAGGCTCGCCTTTGCGTATCGCGATACCGGCTTCCTGACGGGAGAACGGTGCACCGGAGGCGGCCAGCTTGTCGCCAGTTTTCTTGACCATTTCCAGAGCGGCCAGACGGTCGACAAGGATCGCGTCGGTACGACCAGACATCAAATCCTGGAACTTGGTTGGGTCATCGTCGTAGGTTTTGACAATAGCGCCCGGCACGTTTTCCTTCAGCCATTGCTCGTAGTTGGTGCCCAGACCGACGCCGACTTTCTTGCCGGTCAGCGATTCAGGCGTCGGGAACTTGCCGGCGTCTTTCTTGCCGGTCATCGCTTGAATCCCGGAGATGGTGTAGGGCTCGGAGAAGTCGTACTTCTTTTTACGCTCTTCGGAGATGGTTACCTGGTTGATCACCACGTCGAGACGCTTGGATTCCAGGGCCGCGAGGATGCCGTCCCATTTGGTCGGTTGCAGTTTGGCCTTCACGCCCAGCTCTTTGGCCAAGGCTTCGGAGAACTCGACTTCGAAACCGGCGAGCTTGCCGTCTTCACCGACAAAGCTGAATGGCGGGTAGGTGCCTTCCAGGCCGACGTTGATCGTGCCGCTGCTTTTGATTTTTTGCAGTTGGTCGCCAGCGACGGCTTGCCCGATCAGGCTGGAGCCGAGCACAAGGCTCAAAGTAGAAAGAAGAAAAGTCCGGCGAATGACAGCAATGTTCATGACGAGCCCCTTATTTTGTTTTGAATGTCAGGCAAGAATCAGACCCAACGAAAGCTACTGCGGCCTTGAAACTTTATCCAGCTATTTCAGGCGGCCTTATTCCATTCGTGATCCTTCACGGGCGTGACTATAGGGGTCGCCATATATGAATTAAAATACTAAAAAATAATCTGTATATTTCTAATTAGAATATAACGACCGATTCAAGTGTCAGCCCGAAAAGACGTCGGGATAAGCGAACAGCGCAGGAGCGCCCCCGGTGTGCAGGAAAATGATCGGGCCGTCATCGAAGCGATGGCGACCGATACCGTCGAGCAGACCCGCCATGGCCTTGCCGGTGTATACCGGATCGAGCAATAGGCCCTCGTGGCTGGCGACCAGCTTGATCGCGGCCAGAGTGCCAGCGTTGGGTTCGCCGTAACGCGGGCCGAAATATTCGTCCCACAGTTCGACCTTGAAGCTGTTTGGCAGTGAGACACCCAGCAATTCGGCGGTGCGTTCGGCCAAACCCTGGACTTTCGGACGTTGGGCTTCCTCGCTGCGGGAAACGGTGACGCCTATTACCGGCAAATTCGGCAGTGCTTCACTGAGGGCCAATGCCAGGCCGCTATGGGTGCCGGCACTGCCCGAGGCGAGGACCACGGCGGCGAATTCCAGCCGGGTCTGTTTGATCTGTTCGGCCAACTCCAACCCGGCGCGCACGTAACCCAATGCGCCCAACGCGTTGGAGCCACCAATTGGCACCAGATAAGGTTTTTTGCCACCCGCCCGCAGGCGAGAGGCGAGGGCATGCAGTTGCTCGTCGGCGTTGTCCAGGTTTTCGACCCGCTCGACCTTGGCGTCGAACAGGTCCAGCAACAGGCGATTGCCGTTGTTCAGGTAGTTGGTGTCAGTGGTCGCGATGGGATTTTCCAGCAGCGCGACGCAGCCCAGGCCCAGACGTGCAGCCAATGCGGCGGTCTGGCGGACGTGGTTGGACTGGATCGCACCGGCGGTGATCAGGGTGTCGGCGCCTTGCGCCAACGCATCGGCGGCCAGGTATTCGAGTTTGCGCAGTTTGTTGCCGCCCAGCGCCAGCGGCGTGGTGTCGTCACGTTTGACATAGATATCCCGGCCCGCCCAAAAGGACAGACGCTCGAGTTTTTCCAGAGCGGTGGGGGCGCCGAGTAATTCCAGACGATTAAAACGAGCGAGCTGTTGTTTGATCATGGTGGTCAATAGGCCGAGAAGTGAATCGATGGACTATAGGCAGCCGTTCGGGACCCGCGCAACATGAGAGGTCGCAAAAAAATTGTGTCCGGCAAAGGCCCTACGGAAATTGTTAATTTTTCGTCTCGAAAGTTTGCCGTAGAGTGGGCGCATCCTGGCTCTTGACCTTAAAAAAGGAGTGATGAGCGTGAGCGATATTCCAGAGGCATCCGCCGACAGCCGTTCCGGTAATTGGCAGTTGCAGCACATCGTCAGCCAATTGCGTGCAGCGCGTGACGACTGGCGTACCCGTAACGGGCGTGTGAGTGGTGAACAGGGCAGTCGCGAGCTGCCTTCGCGAGCCGCCATGCGCGACATTCTCGAAGCGTTGTGCGGGGCATTATTCCCGATGCGCCTGGGCCCGGTGGACTTGCGCGAAGAGAGCGAGGATTTTTACGTCGGCCATACCCTCGACGTCGCCCTTAATGCGCTATTGGTCCAGGCGCGCCTGGAATTGCGCTACGTGGCGCGTCAGCAGGGCGAGGACGTCAGCGTTGCGGATAAGAACGCGGTGCAACTGATTCAGGCGTTCGCTACTGCCTTGCCTGCAATGCGCAGTTTGCTGGACACCGACGTACTGGCGGCCTATCACGGCGACCCGGCTGCGCGTAGCGTCGATGAAGTCTTGCTGTGCTATCCGGGGATTCTCGCCGTGATCCATCATCGGCTGGCGCACCATCTGTATCGCGCCGGTCTACCGTTGCTGGCGCGGATCAGTTCGGAGATCGCGCATTCGGCCACCGGCATCGACATCCACCCCGGCGCGCAGATCGGCAAGAGTTTCTTTATCGATCATGGGACGGGCGTGGTTATCGGCGAAACCGCGATCATCGGTGAGCGAGTGCGTATCTATCAGGCTGTGACCCTGGGCGCGAAACGCTTCCCGGCGGACGAAGACGGCCAGTTGCAAAAAGGCCACGCCCGCCACCCGATCGTCGAAGATGACGTGGTGATCTATGCTGGCGCGACCATTCTCGGGCGCATCACCATCGGCAAAGGCTCGACCATCGGCGGCAACGTCTGGCTGACCCGCAGCGTCCCGGCTGGCTGCAACCTGACCCAGGCCAACTTGCTGCAACAGGATGATGGGTGTCAGAAGTAGTGTCCGGGCAACACCCAGCGCCTTTGTAGGCGTTGCCGAAGGCTGTTCCGGTTTCGCGGTCGCACCCTTGCACCTTTAACAAGAGAAGATTCGATGACTTATATCGCTGCCGAAAATCGTTATGAATCCATTCCGTATCGCCGCGTTGGTCGTAGCGGGCTGGTATTGCCAGCCTTGTCCCTCGGGCTGTGGCACAACTTTGGTGACAGCACGCCGATCGACACCCAGCGCTCATTGCTGCGCACCGCTTTCGATCTGGGGATCAACCACTTCGATCTCGCGAACAACTATGGCCCGCCCTATGGCAGCGCCGAGATCAACTTCGGTCGCTTGTTGCGTGAAGACTTCAAGCACTACCGCGATGAGTTGATCGTCTCCAGCAAAGCCGGCTGGGACATGTGGCCTGGCCCGTACGGTCAGGGCGGCGGCTCGCGCAAATACGTGCTGGCCAGCCTTGATCAGAGTCTGCAGCGCATGGGCCTGGACTATGTGGATATCTTTTATTCGCACCGCTTCGACCCACTGACCCCGCTGGAAGAAACCGCCAGTGCCCTGGCCACCGCCGTGCAGCAGGGCAAGGCACTGTACATCGGCATCTCGTCCTATTCCGGGGCGAAAACCCGCGAAATGGCGGCGTTGCTCAAAGAGTGGAAAGTGCCGCTGTTGATTCATCAACCGGCTTACAACCTGCTCAACCGTTGGGTGGAACGCGACCTGCTGGACGCGACCGAAGAGCTCGGTGCCGGCGTGATCGCCTTTACCCCGTTGGCGCAGGGCTTGTTGACCGACAAGTACCTCAACGGCGTGCCCAAGGATGCGCGGGTTAACAAACCGGGCGGTGGTTCGTTGCAGGCTTCGCACTTGTCCGAGAGCAACATCGCTCACGTCCGCGCCCTCAATGAAATCGCCCAGCGTCGCGGTCAAAGCCTGGCGCAACTGGCCCTGGCCTGGACCCTGCGCGATCCGCGTATTACGTCTGCCTTGATCGGTGCCAGCCGTCCTGAGCAGATCATCGAAAATGTCGGCGCGTTGAAGAACCTGTCATTCACCCGCGAAGAGCTGGCTGAAATCGACAGTTTCGCGGTGGAAGGCGGGATCAATCTTTGGGAAAAGCCGTCGACTGATCAGTGATCGGCGGCGCGGTCTTCGCAGTTCAAGCCTGCTCCCACAGAGGATCTACGTCGATCACTTGTAGGAGCGCGCTTGCCCGCGATAATGGCCGCAAGGACCTTCTACGACTGACACACCGCCATCGCGGGCAAGCGCGCTCCTACAAGATTGATGTGATCAATTGTGGGAGCAGGCTTGCCTGCGAAGCTGTTTACGCTTCGTCGCCCTCGTCGTCATCCCCACCATCGATCTTCATCCCCAGTTCCTTGATCTTGCGGGTCAAGGTGTTGCGGCCCCAACCCAGCAGCACGGCGGCATCGCGACGGCGACCGGCGGTGTGCTTGAGGGCGGTTTCGATCATGATCCGTTCGAACGTCGGTACCGCGCTGTCCAGCAGGCTGGACTGTCCGCGTGCCAGCGCCTGATCGGCCCATTGGCGCAGCGCTTGTTCCCAGTTGGTGACGGGCGCCGAATCATGCGGCAGGCTAAGCAGCTCTGGCGGCAGGTCGCTGATATGCACCTCACGCCCGGACGCCATGACGGTGATCCAGCGGCAGGTGTTTTCCAGCTGACGCACGTTGCCGGGCCAAGGCAGGTGCTTGAGGTATTCCTCGGTTTCAGCCTTGAGCAGTTTCGGCTCAACGGCCAGTTCTTGTGCGGCGCGAGCGAGGAAGTGCTTGGCCAGAGTCGGAATGTCTTCGCGACGGTCGGACATCCGCGGAATGTGGATGCGGATCACGTTGAGGCGGTGGAACAAGTCCTCACGGAATTTACCCGCCTGCACCAGCGTTTCCAGGTTCTGGTGAGTCGCGGCGATGATGCGTACGTCGACCTTGACTGGCGTGTGGCCGCCGACGCGGTAGAACTCGCCGTCAGCCAATACCCGCAGCAAGCGCGTCTGAGTGTCTGCCGGCATGTCGCCGATTTCATCGAGGAACAGCGTGCCGCCGTCTGCCTGTTCGAAACGGCCGCGCCGAAGGTTGGCCGCGCCGGTGAAGGCGCCTTTTTCGTGGCCGAACAACTCGGATTCCATCAAGTCTTTAGGAATTGCCGCCATGTTCAACGCAATGAACGGCGATGCGGCGCGCGGACTGTGGCGGTGCAGCGCGTGGGCGACCAGTTCTTTACCAGTGCCCGACTCGCCGTTGATCAGTACGGTGATGTTGGAATGGCTCAGGCGACCGATGGCGCGAAACACTTCCTGCATCGCCGGCGCTTCGCCGATGATTTCCGGGGTGCGCGTCAGGGCCGGCACCACTTCCATGCCTTGCTGTTCCTGAGCGTGCTGATTGGCGCGCTTGACCAGCGACACAGCCTCATCGACGTCAAACGGCTTGGGCAGGTATTCGAACGCACCGCCCTGGTACGACGCCACGGCGCTGTCGAGGTCCGAATGTGCGGTCATGATGATCACTGGCAAGCGCGGATGTTGCTCGCGGATGCGGGCCAGCAAGTCCAGGCCGCTGGTGCCGGGCATGCGGATATCGGAGATGATCACGTCAGGCTGCTGGCGAGCCAGACGGCTCATGACGCCATCGGCGCTGTCGAAGCTTTGCGTGGTCATGCCTTCTTGTTGCAGGGCCTTTTCCAATACCCAGCGGATGGAACGGTCGTCATCGACGATCCAGACAGTTTCACTACGGCTCATGTCGACGCTGCTCCTTGTTCCAGCGGCAGGAAGATCGAGAAGGTGGTATGGCCAGGATGGCTGTCACACTCGATCAGCCCTTGGTGCTGACTAATGATGTTCTGGGTAATCGCAAGGCCGAGTCCGGTGCCATCTGGACGACCGCTGACCATGGGATAAAAGATGGTTTCCTGAAGCTCGGCCGGAATGCCGGGGCCGTTGTCGATGATTTCGATCTTGCACACCAGGCGGTGGCGAATGTGGCCGATGGTGAACTGGCGCAGGGCGCGGGTACGCATGCTGATTCGGCCCAGGCGCAACTCGTTCTGACTGCTGATCGCCTGCATCGCATTGCGCACGATATTGAGTACCGCCTGAATCATTTGCTCGCGGTCGATCAATACGTCCGGGATGCTCGGGTCGTAGTCGCGCACCAAAGTGATGCAGCCCTGGCTTTCGGCGTCCACCAGGCTGCACACGCGCTCGAGCACTTCATGCACATTGGTCATCGCCAGTGACGGCAACTTGTTCGAGCCCAGCATACGGTCGACCAGATTACGTAGGCGGTCGGCCTCTTCGATGATGACGTTGGTGTAATCCTTCAGGCTCTCTTCAGGCAGCTCACGCGCCAGCAGCTGTGCGGCGCCACGAATCCCGCCGAGGGGGTTCTTGATCTCGTGAGCCAGGCCGCGCACCAGCATTTTGGTGGTTTCCTGCTTGGACAGCTGGGCCTCTTCCTTGGTGATGCGCAACAGGCGATCACGCGGGTGGACCTCCAGCAGCAGCAGGGTGTCGCCATGGCTGAGGATCGGCGTGACCGCGTAATCAACGGTCAAGGTCTGGCCGGTCAGTGCGGTGAGCATCGCTTCGCGCTTGGTGAACGGATGGGCCTGCTCGACCGCCTGGCGCAGCGAGTTCAACGCTTCAGCCGATTCGGTGAACAGCTCGCTGATAAATTGCCCGTGACTGCGTTGGCCGCTGATGGCCAGCAGCATTTCGGCTGCCGGATTCATGTACTCAAGACGCAAGTCCGAGTCGAGCAGAATGGTGGCAGTGGTCAGGTTGTCGAGTAACAGCCGGTGCAGCGCGTCACTGATAGTCATAAATGTAGTTGACCTCTTTTGGCACATTGCAACCCTGGACGGGCCCGGATCGCAGGCACTGGGTGGTCTTTGCCAACCTTGGCTAAGCCGCTGATACGGTGCAGATAGATACCCTATGGAAGAGAAGTTGCAAAAACCAAACCAAGGCTCCGAAAAGAAGCGTTAAACCCGCAAAATCGGGCTTTTTTCGGACCGCGGGCCCCTTGAAGTGGCGATCTGCAAGTATTTTCGAACCAAAATGGGTGGCGTCGCTGACCGATGAGTGGATTGTCGCACCAAAACAGGGCGAAGCCTCTTTGAGTGGTCAGAAGAAAGGCAGGATGCTGTTGTTCTCTTCTGGCTTGTCAGCAAGAGGGCATTCGGGGCGCACACCGTAATCCGTTGTCTTGCACGGCTGGGCCAGGCGTTTTTGCGCCAGGGAGATGCGCATCATGTGAAAGGACTGGCTAGGCGTTCGCTCCAGCATACGCCCTGACTCATCGAGAATCTCGACGGACAGTTGATGTGTGCCGCGATCAATGTTGGTCAGTGGGAACACCGGGCTGCGGCCCGCTTCGCCGAAGGGTTGGCCGTCGACCAGTAGGCGATAACTGTGACCCTCTTGCAGGGCTGGGTCATTGCTGACGCTGACGATTAGTTCGCCGGGCATGCTACGCACCGTCGCATCCGGCTCGGGCACCAGTATCCGCAGCAGTTGGTAATGGAACATGGGCGTGGGTTTCGCTGCGATGGGGGTTGTCTGTGCGATTGGCTTGCGCGGTAGCGTGGTCATGGTGTTGCTGGGTGTGATCGGGACCCGATGGGCGTTGCCGGGGTGCGGCTGGTCGGTGAACACCCGATTACCTTGGGCATCGACGTAGGTATAGACATCGGCCACCGCCGGCAAAGCGATCAGGAGCAGGCATAGCAGCATGCCGCGCACAGCGGTTGGAAATGAGGACTGTCTAAGGTTTGCCGACATGGACCCGCTGCACCGTAGTTGTGACTGTTGGGCTTTGCTGGACGATTTGCTCGCCGTTCAGCACGCGTACGGCCAGGCCGTGTTCGCCGCGATCCAGATTCACCACCTGCAGCCTTGGTACATTGCTGGGCTGACCGTAGGGGTTGCCATCGATCACTAGTTGCAGAAGGTGCCCGGGCAGCAAGCGCGGCTGCAACTGGACGCCGACTGTAAACGTACCATTGTTGGCCCGTAGTGCTTCGTCAGTGGGTAGATCGGTCAGCTCCAGCACGCTGTAGGCACCTGGTGATGGGGCCTGGTTGGCGCTTGGCGACACGATGCCGGGCTGCGCCACAGGTTTCTGAATTTCGACGCTATTCAGAGGCGGCAACTGCACGGTTTCACTCTTGGTGCCGTTGGGCGGCTGATTGCTGTATGCGGGGTTGCCATTGGCATCGGTGTATTTATAAATCTGCGCGGCGGCGGGCAAAGCGATCAACAGCAGCAGATAGATAAGGCTTCGATGCATGGAGTCTCCGAATCGACGAGCAGGTTTGGCTGGCGGACGAAGCGCCAGCATAGAGCACAATCAGTTTGAGAGTGCCGCTCTCATTTCTGGATGACACAAAGTTCCCCGACCGCACGCACCAGCGCGATGTCGTGGATGGCGTCTTTGGTCTGGACCTGCCGCTGCTGGTTCAGCCAGTTCGGGCAGTGTGGATCTTGCCGATAGGGCGCGAAGGCGGCGTAATTTTGCAGCAGTCGGGTTTGCAGCTGGTCGAGTTGCGGGCGGATCTGATTCATCAGGTCGGGTCTGGCCGTTTCCGGTGCTTTGCCGGCTGCGTGCCATTTGGCTAACAGTGCGTACTGCACCAGCTTGTTCGCTTCGATTTGCGCTGCCAGAAATTGGCCGACCTCTTCGGCACTCAGCTTATAAGTCGGGGCCAGTTTTTCGGCGTTGGCAATAACTTGCTGTTCCCGAGGGCTGTCCTGAATCGGTTTGCCGCTGTCCCACTTGGTGAGCGCGACTTGGTCGGCTACTGCAATGCGCTGGTTGATGGTGTCCAACAGCGGTGCGAGGGTCGCCGGAGTCGATTCGGCCAAAGCGGCCATGCTGATCAGTGATAGAGAGATCAGGGAGAATAAAGGAGCTGTACAGCGATTTAGCATGTGCTTTGCCTGCTTGGGAAGTGAATAGATGGCGCAGCAAACAGGGTCCCGCTTCTGCCCGAAGGGCGTAGGAGCTGACTTGTCTGCGAAAGCTGCGGCGCGGTGTGCCTGAAAGATCGCACCGTATGGTCTTCGCAGACAAGTCAGCTCCTACAAAAATATGAGCCATAAAAAAGGCCTCCCGAAGGAGGCCTCTATTACGTCGATGTCGCTGACGTGACTGGATTAGCAGCTGTAGTACAGCTCGTATTCCAGTGGGTGTACGAAGGTACGTACTTTGATTTCTTCTTCGCTTTTCAGAGCGATGTAAGCGTCGATGAAGTCATCGCTGAATACGCCGCCTTTGGTCAGGAACGCACGACCTTTGTCCAGCTCTTCCAGGGCTTCTTTCAGGCTACCGCAAACTTGTGGGATCTCTTTCGCCTCTTCAGGCGGCAGGTCGTACAGGTTTTTGTCAGCTGCGTCGCCAGGATGGATCTTGTTCTGGATGCCATCCAGGCCAGCCATCAACAGTGCAGCGAAGCCCAGGTACGGGTTAGCTGCTGGATCCGGGAAGCGAGCTTCGATACGGCGAGCTTTAGGGCTGGACACGTAAGGAATACGGATCGAAGCGGAACGGTTGCGAGCCGAGTAGGCCAGCATGACTGGCGCTTCGAAACCTGGGACCAGACGCTTGTAGGAGTTGGTCGACGGGTTGGTGAAGCCGTTCAGTGCTTTACCGTGCTTGATGATGCCGCCGATGAAGAACAGGGCGGTATCGGACAGGCCGGCATAGCCTTCGCCTGCGAAGGTGTTCTTGCCATCTTTGGAGATGGACATGTGTACGTGCATACCCGAACCGTTATCGCCGTACAGAGGCTTAGGCATGAAGGTAGCGGTACGGCCGTAGGCATCGGCTACGTTGTGTACGCAGTATTTCAGGGTCTGAACTTCGTCAGCCTTGTTTACCAGCGTGTTGAACTTGACGCCGATTTCGTTCTGACCGGCAGTCGCCACTTCGTGGTGGTGAACTTCGATGACCAGGCCCATTTCTTCCATGGCATTACACATGGAGGTACGGATTTCGTGGTCGTGGTCGAACGGTGGAACCGGGAAGTAGCCGCCTTTGACGCCAGGACGGTGGCCTTTGTTGCCGCCTTCCACGTCTTGGTCAGACATCCAGGAGCCTTGTTCAGAGTAGATCTTGAACATGGAGCCGGAAATGTCGGACTTGAATTTCACTTCGTCGAAGATGAAGAATTCTGGTTCTGGACCGACGAATACGGTATCGCCGATACCCGTGGACTTCAGGTATTCCTCGGCACGGCGGGCGATGGCGCGTGGGTCGCGGTCATAGCCTTGCATGGTCGAAGGTTCGATGATGTCGCAAACCAGGATGATGGTCGGCTCTTCGGTGAACGGATCGAGCACGGCAGTGCTGTCGTCAGGCATCAGGATCATGTCGGACGCTTCGATGCCTTTCCAGCCAGCAATAGAGGAGCCGTCGAACATTTTGCCGATTTCAAAGAAATCTTCATCCAGCGCATCGCGAGCCGGCATGGTCACGTGGTGCTGAGTGCCTTTGGTATCAGTGAAGCGCAGATCAATCCATTTGACGTCATGATCTTTGATGAGTTGAACCGACTTCGACATAGTGTCCTCCGGGTGGCTTCGGGCCAGGTAGTGGTTTGGCCCTTAGAATTTGGGTGATGCCGGGCGCGAATATGATGCCAAGGCAACCTGCCTCACAAGGGAGCAAATTGCATGCCAGTGCCCCGAGATGGGTTTTTCGCCCCAAACTCAAGCGTCCCGGGCATTAAAGCCGATAATTCGAGAATTTGATGCACTGATTTGATGCTCTCTATCGTGGCGTTGATCTGTTTTGGTGCGTTGAATATTGGCTGTACGATAACTGGTTAAACCTTGAGCAATTTCCGCTATAATCCTGCCCCCTCTTTTTCGGCTGGCACCTCGCGCGCTGTTTACATGAAACTAATCGTAAAAGTCTTCCCCGAAATCACTATCAAAAGCCGGCCGGTGCGCAAGAAATTCATCCGCCAGTTGGCCAAGAACATCCGTACCGTGCTCCGTGATCTGGACCCGGCATTGGTGGTGGACGGCGTGTGGGACAATCTCGAGGTCGAGACCCGGATCAGCGAGCCGAAAGCCTTGCAGGAGATGACTGAGCGCCTGAGTTGCATGCCGGGCATCGCGCATTTTTTGCAGGTCAATGAGTACCCGCTCGGCGATATGGACGACATCCTCGCCAAGTGTAAAGAACACTTCGGCGCGGCGCTGGCCGGCAAGGTGTTTTCGGTGCGCTGCAAGCGTGCCGGTAAACACAGTTTCAGCTCCATGGATGTCGAAAAATACGTCGGTAGCCAGCTTCGCCAACAGTGCGGCGCTGCCGGAATTTCCCTGAAAGCGCCCGAAATCGAAGTGCGCATGGAAATTCGCGACCAACGGTTGTTTGTGATCCACAGCCAGCACGACAGCATCGGCGGTTATCCGCTGGGTTCGCTGGAGCAGACGCTGGTGCTGATGTCTGGTGGTTTCGATTCCACGGTTGCGGCCTACCAGATCATGCGCCGTGGGCTTATGAGCCATTTTTGCTTTTTCAACCTCGGCGGTCGCGCCCACGAATTGGGGGTGATGGAAGTCGCCCACTTCCTGTGGAAGAAGTACGGCAGCTCGCAACGCGTGCTGTTTGTCAGCGTCCCGTTCGAAGAAGTGCTGGGAGAAATTCTCGGTAAAGTCGATAACAGTCATATGGGTGTAGTGTTGAAGCGTATGATGTTGCGCGCGGCGACGAAAATCGCCGATCGGCTCGACATCGATGTGCTGGTGACGGGCGAGGCGATCTCCCAGGTGTCCAGCCAGACGCTGCCCAATCTGTCGCTGATCGACTCTGCCACGGAAAAACTGGTGTTGCGCCCGCTGATCGCCAGCCATAAGCAGGACATCATCGATCAGGCCTACGCGATCGGCACCGCCGACTTCGCCAAGCATATGCCCGAATATTGCGGGGTGATTTCGGTCAACCCCAAGACCCACGCCAAGCGCAACCGCGTGGAATACGAAGAACAGCAGTTTGATATGGCGATTCTCGAGCGAGCGCTCGAGCGTGCCAAGCTGGTGCCAATCGATCGCGTGATCGACGAATTGGGCCAGGACATTGAAATCGAGGAAGTCAGTGAAGCACTGGCCGGTCAGGTCATCGTCGACATCCGTCACCCGGATGCTCAGCATGACGAACCGCTGGAGTTGCCTGGCATTGAAATACAGACGCTGCCGTTCTATGCATTGAACAGCCGCTTCAAGGAACTGGATGACACACGCCAGTACCTGTTGTATTGCGACAAAGGCGTGATGAGTCGCCTGCATGCCCACCATTTGCTCAGTGAGGGGCATGCCAATGTGCGCGTTTATCGACCGAGCTAAGTGCCCGGGGCTGTTTGCCTGTGGCTTGCGTCACCGGCCCCCCGACGCCAGTCGTCAAGCCGTCATGGCTTTCGCCGACTCTACTGTAAAATAGCTGCCTACAAATTTAGTCAGCTGACCGAATCCTCTGATCGAGATACACAAGTGATCGAAAATCTACGCAACATCGCCATCATTGCTCACGTTGACCATGGTAAAACCACCCTGGTAGACAAACTCTTGCGTCAATCCGGCACTCTGGAGCGCAACGAGCTCAACGACGAGCGCGTGATGGACTCCAACGACCAGGAGAAAGAACGCGGTATTACCATTCTCGCGAAAAACACCGCGATCAACTGGAATGGCTACCACATCAACATCGTGGACACCCCGGGCCACGCCGACTTCGGCGGTGAAGTAGAGCGCGTGATGTCGATGGTTGACTCCGTTCTGCTGCTGGTCGATGCCCAGGACGGCCCTATGCCGCAAACCCGTTTCGTGACCAAGAAGGCTTTCGAAGCCGGCCTGCGTCCGATCGTGGTCATCAACAAGGTTGACCGTCCAGGGGCGCGTCCGGACTGGGTTCTGGATCAGATCTTCGACCTGTTCGACAACCTGGGTGCCACCGAAGAACAGCTGGACTTCAAAGTCGTTTACGCCTCTGCGCTGAACGGTATTGCAGGTCTGGAACACACCGACATGGCTGAAGACATGACCCCGCTGTACCAGTCGATCGTCGACAACGTACCTGCGCCGAAAGTCGACCGTGAAGGTCCGTTCCAGATGCAAATCTCGGCACTGGACTACAACAGCTTCCTGGGCGTCATCGGTGTTGGCCGTATCGCTCGTGGTCGCATCAAGCCGAACACTCAAGTTGTGGCTATCGACGTTGACGGCAAGCGCCGTAACGGTCGTATCCTCAAGCTGATGGGTCACCACGGTCTGCACCGTATCGACGTTGAAGAAGCAGCTGCCGGCGACATCGTCTGCATCAGCGGCTTCGACCAGCTGTTCATCTCCGACACTCTGTGCGACCCACTGAACGTCGAAGCGATGAAGCCGCTGACTGTCGACGAACCAACCGTTTCCATGACCTTCCAGGTAAACGACTCGCCTTTCTGCGGTAAAGAAGGCAAGTTCGTCACCAGCCGTAACATCAAGGAACGTCTGGACAAAGAACTGCTGTTCAACGTTGCTCTGCGTGTTGAAGAAGGCGACACCGCTGACAAGTTCAAAGTCTCCGGCCGTGGCGAACTGCACCTCTCGGTACTGATCGAAACCATGCGTCGCGAAGGCTTCGAAATGGGTGTTGGTCGTCCAGAAGTGATCATCCGCCTGGTTGACGGCGTCAAGCACGAACCGTACGAAAACGTCACCATCGACCTGCCGGAAGAATCCCAGGGCGCGATCATGGAGCAAATCGGTATCCGTAAAGGCGACCTGACCAACATGGTTCCGGATGGCAAAGGCCGCGTTCGCCTTGAGTACAACATCCCGGCTCGTGGTTTGATCGGTTTCCGTAACGAGTTCCTGACCCTGACTTCCGGTGCCGGCATCCTGACCAGCATCTTCGACCGTTACGATGTGATGAAGTCCGGCGACATGTCCGGCCGTCAGAACGGCGTACTGGTTTCGGTAGCTACCGGTAAGGCTCTGACCTAC
This sequence comes from Pseudomonas sp. ASL3, assembly GCF_056680425.1. Taxonomy (NCBI): domain Bacteria; kingdom Pseudomonadati; phylum Pseudomonadota; class Gammaproteobacteria; order Pseudomonadales; family Pseudomonadaceae; genus Pseudomonas; species Pseudomonas sp. ASL3. The sequence goes on from NZ_CM155281.1 coordinate 5,364,587, forward strand.
TCGCTGGAAACTCTGCAGGCGCGTGGCAAGCTGTTCCTGGGTCACGGTGAAGACGTGTACGAAGGTCAAATCGTCGGTATCAACAGCCGCGACAACGACTTGGGCGTCAACCCAACCAAAGGCAAGAAGCTCGACAACATGCGTGCTTCCGGTAAAGACGAAACCATCGCTCTGGTTCCGCCTATCCGCTTCACTCTGGAACAAGCGCTGGAATTCGTTCAAGAAGACGAACTCTGCGAAGTGACTCCAAAGTCGATCCGCCTGCGTAAGAAAATTCTTGGCGAAAGCGAGCGCACCCGCGCTGCCAAGAAAAGCGGCAACTGATTTATTAGTTAGCTGTTAAAAAACGCCCCCGACAGCGATGTCGGGGGCGTTTTTTTTGGGGTTTGTTTGGTCTTCGACGTTAGCGCTTACCCAGCAGCTCTGATCGACCGATGACCTGCTTTGCACTGGTATGTTTGGTCGCAGGGGAGAGCCCTTCAAAAGCAGCTCCTCCGGTCCAGTCGCTCATGGTATGGACCTTCCGGTCATGTAGACCCAGAACGCCCTCGCCCCAGGCCAATAACATCCTTTTGCCGATCTCCGTAAACGCGGGATGGGTCGCCATCGCCTCTCGTACGGCGGGTGCGGTATCCGCTATGGCATCACTGATTTTCTCTACCAGAATGCTCTGCTGTTTGAGTGAGAGGCCAAATCCGCCGGTGAGGAATTTTTGCAAATTTTTCCCTGGTAGCCAGGTTTTCTTGCCCGCAAAACTGATAGCGGGTGGGTTCAGTGCATAGCCGTCATATACCGTCGTCGTTAGTAGGTCATAGGCCGGAGCCAGGTGCACGTCTGCTCGAGAGGTGTAGCGCAACGCTAGATTCTTCGCATGACAGTCTGCATTGCGGAGTGCGTATGTCAGTAGAAGGCTGGTTGCTAGTTGATTGAACGTCTCGGCTCGATTCTGTCCCGGGACGTAGCTCCTGACCGCTTTAGCGATACGCTCCCAGGTCGTGTCGTATTTAGCCGCTGGGCGTAGTCCCAAGAGGCTGCAAAAATCCTCCATTCCCCAATACGGCTGCCCGTCCTCATCGACATCAAAACGATGAACGACTAGCGCTTTACCATCATCGGACACTTCGGTTTTTGCGGTAGGCATCACTCGAGCCGCCACCTGCATACAGAGGTGCTCGTTGAGGGCCGCATAGGGCAATTGACCCGATGACCCTTTGATCAAGTGGCGACGTGTCAGCAGTGTTGATTTCTTATGGGGGCCGAGATGCTGTTCCTTTTGAGTGTCGAGAAATTTGGGTACGACCCCTGAAACGCCACTCGTGGCGTGGGTTCGAACCAACTCGGCAAATGCCTCTTCAGAGTTATCGCCTTGCAGCAGTTGGCTGACCTCAATGGGTTGCGCGGGCTCCGTTAGTTCGGCTCCCGGAGCTGCGACCTGTATGCGACCGACCATATTTCGGCCGATGACTGAAAGCAGCGCCGTCGGGTTTGCGCCAACATGCGGGCCGAACTGCTCCTGTAGTACCTGAAGCAGATATCCTTCCGGTAAATTCATCTGGAAGCAGGGGTGGAGCTGGTCATCCCACAGATAGGACTCAAGCCGTACAGGCATCGTCAGCGAGATAAAGTCCTGACTGTGAGCATTATTTCGGTAGCTCAACACGCTCTTGAAGTCGCCTACCTGCTCAAGTGCAGCTACCTCTCGACCCAACACATAGACCGCGAGTTTCATGAGCCGCCGCGCTCTTTTCGCAGTTCGTCCAGGGAGCCGGAGAAGCCTTCTTCGATGAATTGCAGTTCCATGCCAAGCACGGCCAGGATTGCCATCAGTTTTCGAGAACCGAATTCTGTCGATCGGCCTCTTTCCAGGCGGGAAAGGGTTTCCTGGGAGATTCCAGATTGTTCGGCGACGATTCCTTGCTTCATGCCTAGGGCTTGTCGTCGCAGGGCGATGGCTTCGCCGAGTTCTTGAAGGGTTTGCATATTTTGATATTTGCATCAAATAAAATAGGAATTACCTAGATATTTGACGTAAGTATCATAGAAATCAAGCGAAAGATGTATGAATGGTATGTCAGAAAATTGCGCGCCCTTCTTCGCAGGCAAGCCTGCTCCCACAATGGATCGCATTCTTCCGTGGGAGCAGGCTTGCAACTACGCGTCCCGCTACGAAGGGTCTAGCGGATCAAAAAATATGCAGTGTGTTATCGATCGGCTTGCGTTCTGGCGTTTTCGGTACATACGCGCAATACCCAGGCCGCGGGCCGATTTTCGGGTGGTTGCGGCAGGTGTCCGGGCGCTTTTCGTAGATGGTGCACAGCCGGCTTTTGCGATCCAGGTAGAGGCAATCGTTGTTGCTCATGCGCTGCAAGGTGAAGATTTCCGACTTCTGGTTGTAGCGTTCGACGATCCCTTCCTTTTGCAGGCGTTTGGCGATGTTCTTCGCCGGTTCGCCGCGCTCGAACTCATCGACGATGCCGATGCGGATCAAGTCCTTGATCTTCACTTCCACCGGCAAGGTGCAGCAGCTGGAGATGCAGCCGCCACACATGTGGCTGGAGTATTTGGCCCAGGTGTCGACTCGGTCGATTTCTGCGGCGGCGATCAAGGTGGGTTTCATCTGTTCAATTCCGGGTGTATCGGGCGCGCGATGATACCGGGGCTGGCGGATTTCGCGTAGGCAAAAATTACCAATACGACTGTCGGCGGCTTTTCATGCGTTGGAGAATATCGATCAGATCTCGGTCAGCAACTTGGCCAACACCTCAATTTGTTCCTGCCGCTCGGCCTGACTCAGACGGGGATGCGGGTTGAGCGATGACCATTGTGGGTGGGCACGGGCTTTGTGCAGGGCTTCGGGGAGTTTGCCTTCGCGCCAGGTCTTGTCCTGTGGTGTGCTCAGCGTGATCCTGTCCATGGCTGCATGACCGCGTACGGCGAGGGCTTGCAGCAACTGCCGCTGGCGCAGGGCGAGCAGGCGCAACACGGCGTCATCGACCGTCAGTTCGCGTCGCCCCTTGAGCTTGCCGAGCAACCGCCCGCCATAGCTGCGTGCCGTTTGCAGCGCACCACCGGCGATCGCCCCCACCAGCGCCGCCGCCCCCAGGGTAATGCCGCCCACCAACAAATCGACCCCGGCCCCCGCCGCTGCGCCTGCTGCTATCCCGCTACCCACGCGCACACCCAGCAGCTTAAGGGTTTCCGGGTTGAACAAGTCGTCGCCCCAACGGCCATCCAGCAGCGGCAACTCACTGGCAGCGGCGTCCTGTGAGCGGAAGGCGTACAGCTTGAGCAGGGCTTCGACGCAGCGTTGTTCGCGTTGCCGGATGGCCTTGCGCAGCTCGTCGATGGCGATCTGCTCCTGACCTGGAGCGGTGGCCACGCTGCGCCGGCAGGCGGCGCAATCCAACAGTAATTCAGCGATCAGCCGAGCGGCACTTTGCTGGCGGGCCATGCGTTGCGCCTGCTGATCGAGAATCAGCCGCTCCAATTGCTCGCGGGAATTTTCCAGCAACAACGCGAGACTTTCGTACAGTCGTCGCTCGCCATCTTCCGGTGGTGCGACACTGTCGAAACGCACCAAGGCATGCAGGCCCAGACGCGCCAAGGCTTCGCGCCAGTCTGCTTCACGATGCTCGGCACTGGCGACGAAGTTCAGCACCGGTAGCAGCGGTTTGCCACAACTGGCCAGCACCGCCAATTCATCACGATATTTGGCTAGCACCGGTTCGCGGGCGTCGATCACGTACAGTCCGGCATCCGAGGCCAATAGTTGGCGCAGTACTTTGGCTTCCTGCTCGAAGCGCTGTCGAGCTTCGCTGCCGTCGAGAAAACGCGCCAAGCGTGCGGGCCCATCAAGACGCTCGCCTGGGCGATCCAGTCGCTCCAGATAGTCGAGCAGGGCGATGGCATCTTCCAGACCAGGCGTGTCGTAAAGCTCCAGTAAGGCTTCGCCATCCACCGACAGCCGAGCGCCCTCTACATGCCGGGTGGTGCTGGGCCGGTGGGAGACTTCACCGAAGCCCACATCGCGGGTCAGGGTGCGCAGCAACGAGGTTTTGCCGACATTCGTATGGCCCACCACGGCGAGCTTGAGCGCTTTAGTCATGACCGGTCTCCAGCCAATTCAGCGGTGCGCTGTCGGCGTAGGTTACGTCCAGTTTTTGCAGCGCTGAATGCCAGTCACCCAAGCGGTCCGCGTCCAATGCCTGGCCGGGCGGCGCTTGCAGCAGCCAGATCCGCGTAGCTCCGGCACAGCGGACCAGTTCTGCAATCAACGTGAGGCTGCCGCGGTCCGGCGAGCGGCGCGGGTCGCACGCGATGGCCAGGCGCGCAGGCGGAAAACGGGTCAGTTGATCGAGCAATTTTTGTCGGGATTCGCGGCTGTCGAGAATTCCCGCATCCATGACCGTTTTCGGCAGATGCGGCGGCCACGGGCGTTGATCGTCAAGCTCGATGGCGACTAGCAGCGCACCTTCGCTATCGACCGCTGGGGTGCTCAATTTCACGCTGTGCAGTTGCTCTGGCGCGGCGTCGCTGACGCCAAGGCGCTCGCTGCTGGGCATCAGCCGTTCGCGTAGCTGGCTGTAACCGGGCAGGTTCAGATCAAGACTGAGTGCGGCACGACCGCGATGCCAATGCCACCAGCACGTCAGCGCCAACAGCAAGCGCGGGACGATGCCAAACACCAGCAGCACGCCGACCAGCCACGCTGCCCACGCCTGACGCGCGCTTTCGATGCGCAATGCATTGTCGCCACTGGCGCGGATCATCGCTTCGGTGGGCACGTTGAACCCCAGCAATGCCGGGAGCGTGCCGAGGGTCTGCGTCACGCTGACGAACGTGTCGCTGCGCAGAATGGTGGTTTCCCAGATAAAGCCGTAGCGCCGGGTCGCCATCAGTAACAGCAGAATCGCCAGCGCACTGAGCAACGCCAGCAACCACGCGCCGTTGACCACCATGCCCAACACCCAGCGGTTCAGGCGCTGACGTTGCAGCAGCAGGATCAGCGCGGGCGCCAGTTGTGCGGCCTGGGCATCGCGGGCGAGCTTTTCACTCAGCCACAACCACAGTCGACCCAGGCTGGCCGTGCTTTCCCCAGCGAACAGCATGCCCAGCGCCCAACTGAGCAGCAGGATCAGATTCAGCCCGAGCAAACTGCCCAGGGCCCAGAACACATTGACCGGCGTTTGCCCATTACCCAGCGCCGCAAACGCCAGGCCGGCACCACTCATCGCCACGATAATGGCCAGGACAATCAATGCCAGTCGCGCGCCTTGTTTCCAGTGATGCAGGGCGCTGAGCAAGCCGTCGCGCTCGGCCAGCCACAGCGCGCGGTTCTTGATCCGAGTCGGCAGGTCGCCCGCGGTGGCACGAGCACGGCGATTGGCTTCCATGTCTTCCAGCGGGCCTGCGTGCTCTTCACGCAGACGCACGGTTTCAGTCAGCCAGAGGCTATCCAGAGGGGTCAAAGCAGTCACGCGGCGTCTCATCGATAAAGTCAGCCGTGAGCATAACCTCTGTAGCCGGGCTCGGGGCAAGCACTGCGCTTCTGCTATCCTCGCGCCCATGAAAACTCATCTCCCCCTCAGCCTGATTGCCGCTCTCGGTGAAAACCGTGTGATTGGCGTCGACAATTCCATGCCCTGGCATTTGCCGGGGGACTTCAAATACTTCAAGGCGACGACCCTTGGCAAGCCGATCATCATGGGCCGCAAGACCTGGGATTCGCTGGGCCGGCCGTTGCCGGGGCGGCTGAACCTGGTGGTCAGTCGGCAGGCTGATCTTCAGCTCGAAGGCGCGGAGGTTTTTGCCTCGCTGGAGGCCGCCGTGGTCCGTGCCGAGCAATGGGCGCGGGAGCAGGGCGTCGATGAAGTGATGCTGATCGGTGGGGCGCAATTGTATGCGCAAGGCATGGCACAGGCGGATCGTCTGTACTTGACCCGCGTGGCGCTCAGCCCCGAAGGCGATGCCTGGTTCCCCGAGTTCGACACCGCGCAATGGGCGCTGGTGTCGAACACCGAGAACCCGGCGCAGGATGACAAGCCTGCTTACAACTTTGAGGTATGGGAGAGGATCTGAGGCTGGCTCAGACCCTCTGTAGGAGCGGGCTTGCCCGCGATAGTTTTGTTTATGGCATCAGCTTGTCGAGCATCGCCTTGTCACGCACCGCACCCTTGTCGGCGCTGGTGGCCAGCAGGGCGTAGGCCTTCAACGCCGTGGTTACTTTACGCGGACGCTTTTCAACCGGCTTCCAGCCTTTCGCATCCTGCTCGACGCGGCGTCCTGCCATTTCCTCATCGCTGATCATCAGGTTGATCGAGCGGTTCGGAATGTCGATCAGCACTTTATCGCCGTCGCGCACCAGACCAATCGCACCGCCAGCCGCTGCTTCCGGCGATGCATGGCCGATGGACAGACCCGACGTACCACCCGAGAAACGACCGTCAGTCAGCAAGGCGCAGGCTTTGCCCAGACCTTTGGATTTCAGGTACGACGTCGGGTAGAGCATTTCCTGCATGCCCGGGCCGCCTTTCGGACCTTCGTAACGGATGATCACGATATCGCCGGCCTTCACTTCGTCAGCGAGAATGCCGCGTACGGCGCTGTCCTGGCTTTCGAAGATCTTCGCGTTGCCTTCGAACACGTGGATCGACTCGTCGACCCCCGCGGTTTTCACCACGCAGCCGTCCAGCGCGATGTTGCCGTACAGCACGGCCAGACCGCCTTCTTGCGAATAGGCGTGCTCGACGCTGCGGATACAGCCGTTTTCACGGTCGTCATCCAGGGTTTCCCAACGGGTCGACTGGCTGAACGCGGTCTGCGTCGGGATGCCGGCAGGGCCAGCCTTGAAGAAGGTGTGTACGGCTTCATCGTCAGTCTGGGTGATGTCCCATTTGGCGATGCCTTCGGCCAGGGTCTTGCTGTGTACGGTCGGCAGATCGGTGTGCAGCAAGCCACCCCGCGCCAGCTCGCCGAGGATGCTGAAGATCCCGCCCGCACGGTGCACGTCTTCCATGTGGTACTTCTGGATGTTCGGCGCGACCTTGCACAGCTGCGGCACTTTGCGCGACAGGCGGTCGATGTCCTTCAGGTCGAAGTCGATCTCGGCTTCTTGAGCCGAGGCCAGCAAGTGCAGGATGGTGTTGGTCGAGCCGCCCATGGCGATGTCCAGGGTCATGGCGTTTTCGAAAGCTTTGAAGTTGGCGATATTGCGCGGCAATACCGATTCATCGTTCTCGATGTAGTACTGGCGGCACAGATCGACGATGGTCCGGCCAGCCTGGAGGAACAGTTGCTCGCGGTCGCTGTGAGTCGCGAGCGCCGAACCGTTGCCCGGCAACGCGAGACCGAGGGCTTCGGTCAGGCAGTTCATTGAGTTGGCGGTGAACATGCCGGAGCACGAACCGCAGGTCGGGCAAGCGCTACGCTCGTATTCGGCGACTTTTTCATCGCTGGCTTCGGAGTCGGCGGCGATCACCATCGCATCGACCAGATCCAGACCGTGGGCGGCCAGTTTGGTCTTGCCGGCTTCCATCGGACCGCCAGACACGAAAATCACCGGGATATTCAGGCGCAAGGCGGCCATCAACATGCCGGGGGTGATCTTGTCGCAGTTGGATATGCAGACAATGGCGTCGGCACAGTGGGCATTGACCATGTATTCAACGGAGTCGGCGATGATCTCGCGGCTCGGCAGCGAATACAGCATGCCGTCGTGACCCATGGCGATGCCGTCATCCACGGCGATGGTGTTGAATTCCTTCGCCACACCACCGGCGCGTTCGATCTCACGGGCGACCAGTTGGCCCATATCTTTCAGGTGCACATGGCCGGGTACGAACTGGGTGAACGAGTTGGCAACGGCGATGATCGGTTTCTTGAAATCGGCGTCTTTCATCCCGGTGGCGCGCCACAAAGCGCGAGCGCCGGCCATATTGCGGCCGTGGGTGGACGTTTTCGAGCGGTAATCAGGCATGGAGCACTCCTGGCGGCTAATCAGGTATCAGGAAAGGGGGGAGAGCTTCTATTGACGTCGCAAGCACTCGGCAGTGACCGGATGCAGCGATGAAACCGATGACGCCACGGGATCGCCGTGCGCTCGGCCTGAGCTCATAAACCCGCCGGGGGATGACTGGCGATGAATAGAGGCGATTCTACACCTGTGAGCTGTGGAGGGAATGCCGAAGGTCGTTCCGACCTTGATCGCGGGCAAGCCCGCTCCTACAAATGAAATGCGATCTCATGTAGGAGCGGGCTTGCCCGCGATGGCGTCGTCACAGCCAAATCGCATCCCAGAGTGGATAATCACCTATTCTTTTTACCAGTCCGGCACGCAGGGGATTGGCAACAACATAGCGAGCCAGCTTTTTCAGATCATCCTCTCGGCGCACAGCCTGCTCGTAATAACCTTTCTGCCAAAGACAGCCGCTACGCTGTAGCACTGCGTTCACGGCTCTCGCGCTTCTTGATTTGGTCCTTCGCATTACGTCAGGAAGGGTGTCGTTTTTCAATTCAATCAACCAATGGAAGTGGTCCGGCATGACGACCCATGCGAGGGAGTTGGCAGCATCTTCTTGTTGGGCTTGCTTGAATTGCTCTACCACAAGGCGACCAGCGCTCCAGTCGCCAAAAACAGGTTCGCGTCGATGGACAATAGTGGTGAGCAGGTAGATTCGCCCGGTTTCTGAATGACGACCATTACGCATTTGGTGACTGCGGTGTGTATCAAGCATTCCCTTGCCTCGTTCGATTATGACAAGGCGAAGGCTAGAGCTGCGTACCCAGGACCGCATTCAGGGCATTGGATCAGGATGTGTCGTTCAGGACGCCATCGCGGGCAAGCCCGCTCCTACAGGTGTATGCGGTTAATTGTAGGAGCGGGCTTGCCCGCGATGGACCGCGCAGCGTTCCTTGTAGGCCTTTTCTGTAATTCATGAAGGCATTGCGTTTTAAGTTGTTTTTGCTCCAGTTGCCTTTCTAAAATCCGCCCGCCGCATGTGCGGCTCACGAGATGCCCCCTTCATGGATCTTCCCAGTTTTAGTTCACCACGAACTTTCACACGGGTATTTACCGCATTGTCGGTGGATTCGTCTGTGGGCCTGATTAGCTAACGCTCTTCTCGTTCCAGGCATCCGCCGCGATGCCTGGAGTAAAAAATGTCTGAACTCAACTTCGCGCAGTCCCTGCGTGTTTCCCTGGAAAACAACGTCACCCACAGTGAGCTGGTCGATCGGATTGGCGCCATGACCGCCGATGAGCGTTCAAATCTGCTTCGCCGCCTGCCAACCCTGGCTCAGGTCGAGCGTGACGAAGCGACCGAAGACTTTCACAAGGGCGCCCTGATCGGTACGCCGATCGGCAGTCTGAAAAACGCCTCCATTGCCTTTTTGTATCGCAAGCGCGTGTTCTGGCTGGTGCTGCTGGTGTTCGGCAACCTGTTCTCGGGTGCCGGGATTGCGGCGTTCGAAGACACCATCGCTGCGAATATTGTATTGGTGTTTTTCCTGCCCCTGCTGGTCGACAGCGGCGGTAACGCCGGCGCTCAATCGGCCACATTGATGGTTCGCGCGTTGGCGACGGGCGATGTGGTGATGCGCGACTGGTGGCGTTTGTTGGGGCGTGAATGCGGTGTTGCGCTGGCCTTGGGCATGACCATGTCAGTCGCGGTGGCTGCGCTCGGTATGCTGCGGGGCGGTCAGGAGATTGCGCTGGTGGTTGCCAGCAGCATGCTGATCATCGTGTTGGTCGGCAGCCTGATCGGCATGAGCCTGCCGTTTCTGCTCAGCCGCATGCGCCTTGATCCGGCTACCGCCAGCGGTCCGCTGATTACATCCATTGCAGATGCGGCGGGGGTGCTGGTGTATTTCGGGATTGCGACGGTGGTGTTGGGGCTATAGAGCATCGCGGGCAAGCCCGCTCCTACAGGAGCGGGCGAGCAATCATCAACTATTCGGTAACAACCGGCAGGTAATGCTCTTGATATACCGGGTTTCGGCAATCGCCGGGTGCACCGGGTGATCCGGGCCCTGACCGCCGCGTTCCAGCAGCTGGATATTGCGGTCCAGGTGGCGGGCGCTGGTCAGGAGGATGTTTTGCAGGTCGTCCTCCGGCAGGTGCATCGAGCAGGAGGCGCTGACCAGAATCCCGTCCTTGCTGAGCAGGCGCATGGCCTGTTCATTGAGACGGCGGTAGGCGCCTTCGCCGTTTTTCAGGTCTTTTTTGCGTTTGATGAAGGCCGGTGGGTCGGCGACGATGACGTCGAACCGCTCTTCACTGTTTTTCAATTCCTTCAATGCTTCGAACACGTCGCCTTCGATGCAGGCCACTTTGTCGGTGAAGCCGTTGAGTGCAGCGTTGCGCTCGACGCCGTCCAGTGCGAAGGCGGATGCTTCGACACAGGTCACATCGCTGGCGCCGAATGCGGCCGCTTGCACGCCCCAGCCGCCGATGTAGCTGAACAGATCCAGTACCCGTTTGCCTTTGACGTACGGTGCCAGGCGCGCGCGGTTCATGCGATGGTCATAGAACCAGCCGGTTTTTTGCCCGGCCATGACCGGTGCTTCGAACTTCACGCCGTTTTCTTCCAGCGCGACCCACTCTGGCACCAGGCCGAAGGCGGTTTCGACGTAACGGTTGAGGCCTTCGGCATCGCGCGCGGCAGAGTCATTCTTGAACAGGATGCCGCTTGGCTTGATCACTTGAATCAGCGCCGCGAGCACGTCTTCTTTATGGTTTTCCATGGTGGCAGAAGCCAGTTGCACCACCAGGATGTCACCGAAACGATCGACCACCAGACCCGGCAGCAGGTCGGAGTCACCGAACACCAGGCGGTAATAAGGCTTGTCGAACAAACGCTCGCGCAGGGACAGCGCCACGTTCAGGCGATGCACCAGCAGCGATTTGTCTAGCGGCACTTTGATGTCGCGGGACAGCAGGCGTGCGCAGATCAGGTTGTTGGGGCTCATGGCCACAATGCCCAGCGGCTTGCCGCCGGCGGCTTCCAGCAGGGCTTGATCGCCTGCAGCAAAGCCATTGAGTGGGGTGGCGGCTACGTCGATTTCGTTGCTGTAGACCCACAAGTGGCCGGCGCGCAAGCGACGGTCGGCATTGGCTTTGAGGCGCAAGCTAGGCAGGGACATGACGTCGCTCCGGAAAAAAGAGCGAGATTATAACCCGTCATCCCGGCTCGGGGCCGGGATGACAGTAATTAACCCATGGCAAAGCCCTGTGCCTGTCGGGTGACCCATTGATGGGGTTAGAATCGCCGCCTAGTCCAGAGTGCGTACTTATGTCCCAAGAGCTTACCTCCGAGCAGATCCAGCAGGCCCTGCAAGGCATCAGCGTGCCGCCTCAACCGCAAATCATGGTGGATTTGCAGATGGAGCAGTACATGCCTGATCCGGATCTGGGGGTGATTGCACGGCTGATCGCGCAGGATCCAGGCTTGTCCGGTGCGCTGTTGAAGATCGTCAATTCGCCGTATTACGGCCTGACCAATAAAATCGCCTCGATTCAGCGCGCGGTGAACCTGCTGGGCAGCCGCTCGATCATCAACCTGATCAACGCGCAGTCGATCAAGGGTGAAATGACCGACGAAACCATCCGCACCCTCAACCGATTTTGGGACACGGCTCAGGATGTGGCGATGACCAGCCTGACCCTGGCCAAGCGCACCGGCTCGCAGGCGGTGGACGAGGCGTATGCGTTGGGGCTGTTCCATGATTGCGGCATTCCGCTGATGCTCAAGCGCTTCCCCAACTACATGAGTGTGCTGGAGGACGCTTACGCCAAGGCCAGCCCGACTTGTCGTGTGGTGGACACAGAGAACCATGCGTTCAACACCAACCATGCTGTGGTCGGTTATTTCACCGCCAAATCGTGGCGCCTGCCGGAGCATGTCAGCAACGCCATTGCCAACCATCACAATGCCCTAGTGATCTTCCAGGACGAGTCGGCGCACAACAGCCAGCTTAAGAATCTGTTGGCGATGCTGAAAATGGCCGAACATATCTGCGCGTCCCATCGGGTGCTGGGTAATGAGTGTGAAGACCATGAGTGGAACAGCATCGGCCATTTGATTCTGGACTACGTCGGTCTGTCCGATTACGACTTTGAAAACCTGAAAGAGTCCATCCGCGAGTTGGGTGCTCGTTAGTTGAGCGCTCGCTACTTTATCTGGGGCCTGCATGCCTGAGTTACCCGAAGTCGAAACCACGCGTCGAGGCATCGCCCCGCATCTGGAGGGTCAGCGCGTCAGTCGCGTGATCGTCCGCGAGCGGCGTTTGCGCTGGCCGATCCCCGAAGATCTTGACGTGCGCCTGTCCGGGCAGCGGATCGTGCTGGTGGAGCGACGCGCCAAGTACCTGTTGATCAATGCCGAAGTCGGGACGTTGATCAGTCATTTGGGCATGTCGGGCAATTTGCGCCTGGTCGAAGCCGGGTTGCCTGCGGCCAAGCATGAACACGTGGATATCGAGCTGGAATCGGGCATGGCCTTGCGCTACACCGATCCGCGTCGTTTCGGGGCGATGCTCTGGAGCCTCGATCCGCTGAACCACGAATTGCTGATTCGCCTCGGACCGGAGCCGTTGACCGATCTGTTTGATGGCGAGCGTTTGTTCGAACGCTCTCGCGGGCGTTCGATGGCCGTAAAGCCGTTCATCATGGACAACGCGGTGGTGGTCGGGGTCGGCAATATTTACGCGACCGAAGCCCTGTTCGCCGCCGGAATCGACCCGCGTCGCGAGGCCAAGAGCATTTCCCGGGCGCGCTATGTGAAGTTGGCGATCGAGATCAAGCGAATTCTCATCCGCGCCATCGAACGTGGCGGCACCACCCTGAAGGACTTTATCGGCGGTGACGGCCAGCCCGGCTATTTCCAACAGGAGCTGTTCGTCTACGGTCGCGGTAATCAGCCATGCAAGGTCTGCGGCTCGGTATTGCGCGAGGTCAAACTCGGCCAGCGCGCCAGCGTGTATTGCCCGAAGTGTCAGGCCTGACGCCTATCGCAGGCAAGCCTGCTCCCAGTGTGCCCGGCATGGGCCAAAACCAGCCATCTGAAAGCGATGGCCAGACTAAGTGACGACAACTGTAGCGAAACGCAAGGTGGACGCCGTGAGGCCAAGCTGAAAGAAGCGCGTAGCAAAGGCACGACCGTAGGAACACGAACAGGCAGCGAGGCTGGATGCGGGCGATTAGTGTGCTGGGAACCACGAAATCCGACTGTCACCGAAAGACGCATTCAGTAGAGCCTGACGGCACGGGCCGATGGTTTTGGCACCTTACCCGGGGAGATCTCGCACACGTCAGTGAGCGAGAAGTCAGCAGAGGCCGTAGTAGCGAAGATGAGCGGTAATGCGCTTGGAGCAAAGGGCCGAAGGATAAACAACACCCGTAATGGACTTCTTACATTGAGCCAGAGCTCTTTGAAACCGAACCCGGAAAAGTGCAGTGACACCGACGGGTTGGCCGGACATGAATGCCCGGGTGGATTCCCGGAGAACGCATGAAAGGAAAGAGCGAGTGATGTGTCAGACGGAACAGGAAACTGGAGACGTGTTGAGCGAAATCAGCGTGGAGCAGGTTGTCGAGGCTGACAACATGCGCCGTGCGTTCAAGAAAGTCCGGGCCAACAAAGGTGCGCCCGGGGTTGACGGTATTAGCACTGAAGACCTCGAAGCGCACTTGGTCAAGCATTGGCCGGGCATCAAGGAAAAGCTTCTGGCCGGGAGCTACCAGCCCGGTCCGATCAGGGGTAAAACGATCGGCAAACCCCAAGGCGGAGAACGGCTGCTGGGGATTCCCAACACGCAGGATCGAGTGATCCAGCAAGCGGTAAGCCAGCAACTGACGAAGCTTTGGGACGGTGGTTTCAGTGAGCACAGCTACGGGTTCAGGCCCGGGCGCAGCAACCTTGACGCGATCAGGGCGGCGAAAGACTTCGTGCTCAGCGGCAAGACCTGGGTTGTCGATGTGGACATTGAAGCGTTCTTTGACGAGGTCAATCACGACCGACTCATGACGCGCATCACCCGCGACATCCGGGACAAGCGGCTGAACAAGTATCTGGCGTCGAACCTGCGTGCGGACATGGTCCTGAACGGCCAACGGCACAAACGCATGGCGGGCGTACCGCAAGGTGGTCCGCTGAGTCCGCTGCTGGCCAATCTGTATCTGGACCCGCTGGACAAGGAGCTGGAAGCTCGAGGGCTGAGCTTCTGTCGCTATGCAGACGACCTGATGATATTTGTCGAAAGCGAGCGCAGCGCAGAGCGAATACTGGAAAGCATCGTGGCGTGGATCGAGAAACACCTGAAGCTGAAGGTCAATGCCAGCAAGAGCGGCACGGGTCGTCCTTGGGAACGCGATTTTCTGGGTTATCTGATCGACGAGGAAGGCAACAATCACCTGTCGGGCAGGACGGTCAAACGATACCGCAAACGCGTTCGTGAATGTTGGTCAGCCAGACAGGGACTCACCTCCCGGGAACTGGTTGAGCAATGGAGAGGTTATCTTCTTGGCTGGTTTGGTTATTTCCGGCTGGCCACGGAGCGAAACTTCACGCAGCTCTCACAATGGACGCGGCGCCACATGCGCAAGTGCTTTTGGCAGCGGTGGCATAACCGCAAGGGTCGTATGGCCCAACTGCTGAAGATGGGCATCTCGAAACGAGGGCTTGCGCGAGTGAGTTTTCACGACGGAGCTTGGAAAGCGGCGGCACATCCGGCCATGCACCAAGCCTTGAACAACAAACGCTTGAAGCAATATGGCCTGATCACCGCGCAGGATCTCGCCTCAGCACAATGCTGAGCAGTCCAACCGCCGGATGCGGAAAACCGCACGTCCGGTGGTGTGGGAGGGGTAACGGGCTAGTCCCGTTACCTCGACCCGATCAGAAGATGCATCCCCCTGCGGCAGGCTTGCAACTACGCGTCCCGCTGCGAATGGGGCCGCGCGATGTTCCGGAAATACAGAGGAACAACGCAATCCTTGCGTAACCACCGTTGCTGTTTAATAGTGACTTGCATTCCCACCGCTGAGCTTGAAGGATCACGCCATGAGCCCGTTTCGTACCCTTGCTGTTGCCCTGGCCTTGTTGTTCGGCTTACAGGTGCTGCCTGCGCAGGCTCAGGCAGAGCAACACGGCAGCGGTGATCCAACCTACGAACTCGAAGCACCACCGGCCTACGCCATGATCGGCGACCTGTTGATCGCCCGACCCTTGTTGATTGTGGCGACGGTGCTGGGTGCTGCGGTGTTCGTGGTGGCGCTGCCTTTTACCGCGATGGGCGGCAACGTCGCCGACGCGGGCCAGGCGTTGGTGGTGGACCCCGGCAGAGCAGCGTTCGTACGCTGCCTGGGTTGCACCGGCAATGGTTATGGCAAGCACGAATAACCCGTATTGACGTGAGCGCTAGGGCGCTGTCTGCCTGACCTTCGGATCAAACACCGCTGGAACCCCCAGCCCGCGGGGGTCAGTCGCGGCTTCAACCTTGGCGTTGTCCTTGTTCCAGAACAGCACCTGCTGATTGCCATAAGCGCGCCTGGTGTCTTTGACGCTATAGCCGCGGGCTTGAAGGTCGTTCAATTGCTCCGGAGTGAAGGCGCCAGGCTCATGTTCGATCACGTCCGGCAAATACTGATGGTGATAGCGCGGCACTGCAGGCCAGGTCGCGATGGGCTGCCCGTCCAGGTATTGCAGCATCGACAACAGCACCATGCTCGGAATGCGGCTGCCGCCTGGTGTGCCGAATGCGCTGAACTCAGTCGGACTTTCAATAAAGCTTGGGCTCATGCTCGACAGCGGCCGTTTGCCTGCAGCGACGGCGTTGGCCTGGCTGCCGGCCAGGCCATAGGCATTGCTGCCTTGCGGGTCGGCGGCAAAATCGTCCATTTCGTTATTCAGCACCACGCCGGTACCGGGCACGCTGAACGCGGAGCCGAACGGCAGATTCACCGAAAACGTCGCAGCGACCGCATTGCCATCGCCGTCGAGAATGGCGAAATGGGTGGTGTGATCGCCTTCGCGCCACTTCGGCGCGGGCGGCAGACTGGCGCTGGGCGTGGCGTTGCGCGGCTCGATACCGCTGACCAGTTGCTGCAGGTAATCGCGATCAAGCACGTGCGCCAACGGGTTAGAGACAAAGTCCGGGTCGCCCAGCAGGCCACGGTCACGGTAAGCCCGGCGCAGGACTTCGACCACGTAATGGGCGCGTTGAACCTTGTCCGCTTCACGCCACGGCAACTGCTGCAACATCGTCAGGCTCTGGGCCAGGGCGATACCGCCCGCGGACGGTGGCGGGGCACTGATCAGTTCGCGGTTATCGGCCAGTTGAAAGCGTAGCGGTGCGCGGGTAGCGACTCGATAGCGCTCCAGATCCTCGGCGCTCCAGATGCCGCCTGCGGATTTGACGCCGTTGACCAGTGTCTGGCCGGTCGGGCCGCCGTAGAAGCCGGCACGGCCCCCGTCTGCGAGGCGGTGAAGAGTCAGCCCCAGATCCGGTTGTTTGATGATATCGCCCAGCTTCGGGACGTCTCCGTGGCGCAGGAACAGTCGGGCGCTCTCCGGGTTGTCGCGCAGGGCCGAAATACGCCATCCGGCGCGCTCCCGATACACCGGATCGACGGCAAAACCCTCATACGCCAGGCGGATGGCCGGTGCCAGCGAGGTTTTCAGCGGCAGTTTGCCGTAGTGCTCGGCCAGTTCGACCAGCGCCGCTGGTAATCCTGGAATGGCTGCAGCCAATGGCCCGTCGAGCGACAGCGTGGATTGCACCTTACCGTCGCGGCGATACATGTTTTCGTTGGCGTTGAGCGGCGCACGCTCGCGGGCATCGAGGAACTGATAGCGGGTCGGTTCGCCGTTTTGCCGCAGCAGGAAGAAGCCACCACCGCCCAGCCCGGAGGCGTAAGGCTCGACCACCGCCAGTGCGGCACTGACCGCGACCGCAGCATCGAACGCGTTTCCGCCCTCGAACAATATTTTGCGACCGGCGGCTGTGGCTTGCGGGTGGGGGCTGGCGATGGCGGCTTGTTGCGGCGCCTTGGCTTGAGCAACGAAGGCGCATAGCACAAGCATTGCGCCGAACAGGGCGGAGAGTTGATTCAGCCTACGGGTCATCCAGAACTCGCTCTTGTTGACAGGCACGGTGCCCGTGCTCGGCGAGTACAGGAATACCGAGCGGTCAGGCCTTGCTGGTCAGAATCAGGTATTTGGCCATCAGCTCGTCTTTGCTTTCGACGTGAGCTTCATCCAGCGGGATGCAATCCACGGGGCAGACTTGCTGGCATTGTGGCTCATCGTAATGGCCAACGCACTCGGTGCACAGGTTCGGATTGATCACGTAGATCTCCTCGCCTTGAGAAATCGCCTCGTTTGGGCACTCGGGTTCGCAGACGTCGCAGTTGATGCAATCGTCGGTGATGATCAGGGACATGGAACACTCCTGCCGCGGTCAGCGCCGAGGCATATGAAAACTAATGCGGGAATTGTGCCGCATTAGTGTTCCGGATGCACCTTAGCGTTTGAATCGCTCGGTCAATGCTTCAGCCACGATCGGGTGAACAAACTTGGTGATATCACCGCCCAGCCCTGCTATTTCACGGACCAGCGTCGAGGAAATGAACGAATAACGTTCCGATGGCGTAAGGAACAGGCTTTCCACGTCCGGCGCCAATTGGCGGTTCATGTTGGCCAACTGGAACTCGTATTCGAAGTCCGATACCGCCCGCAGCCCGCGCAGGAACACATTGGCGTTCTGCTCTTTGGCAAAGTGCGCCAGCAAGGTGGAAAACCCTACCACTTCGACATTGGGCAGATGTTTGGTGACCTCACGGGCCAGCTCCACGCGCTGTTCCAGGGAAAACAGCGGGCTTTTCTTCGGGCTGGCGGCGACAGCAATCACCACTTGGTCGAACAGGCGCGCGGCGCGTTCGACCAGATCGCCATGGCCCTTGGTGATAGGGTCGAAGGTGCCTGGGTACAACACTCGGTTCATCGCGTCGTCCTGGTCGGAGTCCTTGGGGATTCGGATGGTATCGCAGCAATCCCGGTCGGCCAAGTCGCCTTATGGATAGCCGGGGCACTATTGCTTTTGCGAAGGGTCGGTTGCCTGGGTCGTTGTAGGAGCTGCCGAAGGCTGCGATCGGGCGCGAAGCGGCCGTTTTCTTGATATCGCTGAAGGTCGTGCCGACCTTATCGCAGCCTTCGGCAGCTCCTACGGTGGTCCGCGTATGACGCAAGTTTTAAGCAGATTTCAGCCTTTCACCCAGCAACGTTGCCAGTTGCGCGGTCAGGCCGTAGACCGACAGCTGTGGGTTGGCGCCGATGCTGGTGGGGAATAAAGAGCCGTCATGGATCGACAGATTGCTCAACTGATGATGTCGGCCAAGGCTGTCGCAGACGGCGCTGTTCGGCTCTTCGCCCATCGCGCATCCGCCCATCACGTGGGCGCTGCCCAGGCGGGTGCGAAATGTTTCCAGGCTCAAACCGTCGATGACTGATCGCGCGTCGGCCAGGTTGTTCACGTAGCCAGCGTCCTCGTGCACCGGCATCACCGCTTTGGCGCCACCCGCGAACTGAATCTCGGCCATGCTGCGATAGGCCCGGCGAATGCCGTCCCATGCATAGGGCGACACTTGATAGTCAAGCACTGGAGTGCCGTCGCCGCGCAGCTCCACGCTGCCGCCAGGGCTGTCAGGGTGAAAACCATCACGCATCAGGGCCAGCATCATATGGGTGTGGGGCAACTGCGCCATGCGCTCGGCGTTTTCCTGACCGAAGCCGCCGAGCAGGGTGCTGGCCAGCGCCGGCTGCAGCGGCGGCACTTCGAGTTTGTAAGACATCTGCCCGGTGGTGCCGTCGGTCCACTGGAAATGGTCGGAGTAGATCGACTGCGGCGCGCCGTAAAACGGATTGATCACCCGATCGAACCGCGCGGCGGAAAAGCTTGTCAGGTGCAGAAACGTGCGCTTGCCCAGCCGTTTGTGGGGGTCCGGGGCCTCGGAGCGCATCAGCAAGGCGGGGCTGTTGATGCCGCCTCCGGCCAGTATGTAATGCCTGGCCTTGACCGTAATACTGCGACCGTTGGGCGCCACGCAGCGCTCATCCATGGCCATGCATTGCAGGCCGACGACCTTGTCGCCTTTGATCATCAAGCGTTCGGCGCGGGCCAGGTACAGCAGCTCGCCGCCTTTATCCAGCGTGGCGGGGATGGTCGTGACCAGCATCGATTGCTTGGCATTGGTCGGGCAGCCCATGCCGCAATAACCCAGGTTCCAGCAGCCGCGTACGTTGCGCGGAATCACTTTCCAGCTGTAGCCCAACTGCTCGCAACCGGTGCGGATCACATCGTTGTTGGCGTTGGGCGGCATGGCCCACGGCGCGACACCCAGGCGCTGCTCCATCTTGTCGAACCACGGTGCCATTTCGGCAGCGCTGTGTCCTTTGACGGCGTGTTCTTTGGCCCAGTGTTCCAGCGTCGGCTCGGGGGTGCGAAAGCTCGAGGTCCAGTTGATCAGGGTGGTGCCACCGACCGCGCGGCCTTGCAGGATGGTAATCGCGCCATCCTTACTCATGCGGCCGATACCCTCCTGATACAGACTGGAATAAGCCTGATCTTCGAGCATTTTGAAGTCGCTGCTGGTTTTCAGCGGACCTTCTTCGATCAGCAAAACCTTGTAGCCGGCGGCGCTGAGGATTTCCGCCGTGGTGCCGCCACCGGCGCCGCTGCCAATGATCGCGACATCCGCCTCAAGCGTCAGATCCTTTGTCAATTGCGCGCCGTTGTAGGTTTTCCAGCCACGGGCAAGGCCTTCTCGAAACACGTCAGGAACCGGCATAGAACCTCGATTTTTATTTTTCTTTTAGAGTAGGAGGAGGTGCGATTCAAACAGTCGGCGGCCCTGGATAACCGCAATGCGCCCATGATTCAGAACGGCTGTACCACGCCATCATCACCAGTTGCAGCAAGGCGCTATGGCCCATGCGCAACAGGCTCAATGCGCTGTTTTCCCAACGATCGAGGAAGGCCATCATCTGCGCAGGGTTGGCGTTTTCCCAGCCGCCCCAGACGCCGGTCAACGGCCCGCGAGTGACCGGCAATGCCAGCACATCGAACAACTGCTGGGTCAGCTTGAGCATTTCCGGCGACAGTCGATCAAGGCTGGCATCGATGCTTTTCAGGGTGCCGGCGATGGCGTTCGGCAGGGAGCCGGCGCCGAGGCTGCCGTTGACCATCACTGGAATCAGCGCCCGCAAAAACGGCAGGTCGCCGTCGCGCAACACGCTAAAACCGTTGGCTGACGTGCTGGCGGAACAGCCGCTCAGGCTCGCCGCAAGCCCGGCGGTGGACAAAAAAGCGCTGGCATACAGGCCGATTTTCAGTACGCCCCGGCGCGACAGGCCGGGGGTTTCAGACAGGCTGTTGTTCATTGTTGTTATTAACCTGATCGTTATGGGTGTGTTCCACGGCTCAGCGAATGAACAGCTTGTACACCAGTCGCTGAATCGCTTTGCCATACGGCGGGTAAATCAACCGAGCTGCATTGAAGCGTTGTTTGATGAAGACGCCTTTGGCCTTGCTGAAGGTCAGGAAGCCTTCATGGCCGTGGTAATGGCCCATGCCGGACGGGCCGACGCCACCAAAGGGCATGTCATCCTGGGCGACATGTAGCAGTGTGTCGTTCAGGCATACGCCGCCGGAATGAGTCTGCTCCAGCACGCGCTGCTGCTCGGCCTTGTTGTAGCCGAAGTAGTACAACGCCAGTGGGCGCGGGCGCTGATTGATGTAGGCGAAAGCCTGATCGATACGACTGTAGGGAACGATGGGCAATATCGGGCCGAAGATTTCGTCCTGCATCACCGTCATGTCGTTGCTGACATTGAGCAACAGACTGAACGGCATACGCCGCCCCTGGCCTTCCTTGAACAGCGGAATTACCTTCGCGCCTTTACTGCTGGCATCGTCGAGGTAGCGATTGAGCCGGACCAACTGACGGTCGTTGATGATCGCGGTGTAGTCCGGGTTATCAGTCAGCGTCGGATAAAATTGCTGCACCGCTTGCCGATAGGCGTCGACAAAGCCGTCGACCCGATCCTCCGGCACCAGGACATAGTCCGGCGCGACGCAGGTTTGCCCGGCATTCATGGTTTTGCCGAACGCGATGCGCTCGGCGGCATCCTTGAGTGGAACATCGTGGGAGACGATGGCAGGGGATTTACCGCCCAGCTCCAGGGTGACCGGGGTCAGGTTCTCGGCGGCGGCGCGCATCACGTGCTTACCGATACTGGTGGCGCCGGTGAACAATAAATGATCAAAAGGCAGCTTCGAAAAGGCCATGCCGACCTCGGCCTCGCCCAGCACCACGGTGACCAGATCCTCCGGGAATACCTGAGCGAACAGACGTTTGAGCAACTGACCGGTGGTCGGCGTCGATTCACTGAGCTTGAGCATTACCCGATTGCCGGCGGACAACGCTCCGACCAGCGGACCGATGGCGAGGAACAGCGGGTAGTTCCACGGCACGATCACGCCGACCACGCCCAGCGGCTGGTAGATGACCTTGGCCGATGCCGGCTGGAACGCCATGCCGACGCTGCGGCGCGAGGGCTTCATCCATTTTTTCAGGTGGGTGCTGGCATATTCGATCCCCAGCAGGCTGGGCATCAACTCAGCGAGCAAGGTTTCATCCGCGCTGCGGTTGCTGAAATCGCTGCTGATGGCGTCGATCAGCGCCTGCCGCTCATCGCTCAATAGCGTGCGCAAGGTCTTGAGCCATTGCAGGCGTTGCCCGGCAGTGGGCATCGGATTGGCCGCGAAGGCTTGACGCTGAGCACGGAACAGCTGCTCAAGCTCGTTGGCGGTCTGTTCGGACTCTTGCAGGTAGGCGATTTCGGCAGGCATGGTCGTCGCTCGGATTAGAGTTATGATGTGTTTTTAGAGTCATTGCTCTATAAAGTCAAATATCTCAGTGAAGCTGCAGACGCCATCGCGGGCAAGCGCGCTCCTACAGGGGGTCGCATTTCAATTGTAGGAGCGCGCTTGCCCGCGATGGCGGCTTGTCTGACACATAGCTAAGATGCTGCCCAACCACCCCGTTATCCGGTCGAGCTGAACATGGCCCCACGTATCAAAACCCGTGAGCGCATCGTGCATAACAGCCTGGAGCTGTTCAATCAGCAGGGTGAGCGCAGCGTCAGCACCAACCATATCGCTGCGCACATGGAAATTTCGCCGGGCAATCTGTATTACCACTTCCCCAACAAGCAGGCGATCATCGCCGAATTGTTCACCGAGTACGAAGCGTTGGTGGACAGCTTTTTGCGCCCGCCCAAGGGGCGTCTGCCGAGTGTCGAAGACAAGCGTTTCTACCTGCTGGAATTGCTCGACGGCATGTGGCGCTACCGCTTTCTGCATCGCGATCTGGAGCATCTGCTCGACGCCGATCCTGAGTTGGCGGCGCGCTACCGAAGGTTTTCCCAACACTGCCTGATTCAGGGGATGGCGATCTACGGCGGCTTCGTCGAGGCTGGCATCTTGCACATGGACAAGGTGCAGATCGAGTCGCTGACGCTCAACGCCTGGATCATCCTCACATCCTGGGTGCGCTTCTTGTGTACCACGCGGGAA
Organism: Pseudomonas sp. ASL3; assembly: GCF_056680425.1. Lineage (NCBI taxonomy): Bacteria > Pseudomonadati > Pseudomonadota > Gammaproteobacteria > Pseudomonadales > Pseudomonadaceae > Pseudomonas > Pseudomonas sp. ASL3. The sequence continues at coordinate 5,387,216 of NZ_CM155281.1, forward strand.
AACGCCACGCGGCTCAGTGAGGAGGCTCTGCGTCGAGGTGTGTACCAGGTGCTGGTGCTGGAACTGGGCTACGTCACCCCGGAGGCGCGGGACGCGGTGAATGCGCTGTGCAAAGAGTTTTACGTGCCGCTGGGTCGGGCGCTGGCGGAAGTTGGTTGACGCCTGCCATGTCATTGGATTGAACTTGTTTTTTCATCACAGGAGCCTGTCATGTCTATCGCGCAACTGATCAGCCCGGAACAACTGGCCGCTCGCCAGCAGCAACCGGGGCTGGTCATTCTGGATTGTCGCTTCGCCCTGGAAGACCCCGACTATGGCCGATGCAGCTATGCCGAGGGGCATATCGCCGGGGCCTGGTTTGCTGATCTGGAGCGTGATCTCAGCGGTCCGGTTACCAAGGGCGTGACAGGGCGCCATCCTTTGCCGAAGCCCGCCGAGTTGATCCAGCGTTTGCAGGATTGGGGCATCAATCAGGACAGCGATATCGTGCTGTACGACGACGCCCCTGGTGCTTTTGCTGCCCGTGGCTGGTGGTTGCTGGCGTGGCTGGGCAAGCGCGAAGGCGTGTACTTGCTCGATGGCGGCCTCAAAGCCTGGCACGCAGCGGGTTTGCCCCTGAGCCTGGATTCGCCGGAAAACAAGAAGGGTCACTTTACGGGTGAACCGGATGCATCGTTGCTGCTCAGTGCCCAGGCGCTGCAAGCACGTCTGGGGCAGCCGCAAATGACCCTGATCGATGCCCGCGCCGAGCCGCGCTTCCGTGGCGAAGTAGAGCCTATCGATCCGGTAGCCGGCCATATTCCCGGTGCGCAATGTGCAGCGTTTAGCGAAAACCTGAGTGCGGATGGACGTTTTCTGCCGGCCGATCAGCTCAAGCAGCGCTTTGCGACGAAGCTGGGTGATCGTTCGCCGAATGATCTGGTGGCTTATTGCGGCTCGGGGGTGACGGCCTGCCATAACCTGTTCGCGCTGTGTCTGGCGGGGTATCCGCTGGGTGCGCTGTATGCCGGGTCATGGAGCGAATGGATTACCGACCCGAAACGCGGGATTGCGACTGGCGCATAAAGCCATTCGCAGCGGGACGTCAGTTCAGGCGCTAAAACTTCCGGCTATGGTTCAACCCCACCAGATAATCATCCCCGCCCAACTGGCGCATCTGCTGGCGTATCCAGCCGGCACGACGTGACACATAGCTGCTGGGGTGGCTGGCACTCCACTCGCGAGGATTGGGCAGCACGGCGGCCAGGTAGCTGGCCTGTTGCGTCGAGAGCCCGCGCGCGCTCACACCGAAGTGACGCCGCGCTGCCGCTTCGGCGCCGAACACGCCTTCGTCCCACTCGACGCTGTTGAGGTAGACCTCAAGAATCCGTTGCTTGGACCAGAACATCTCGATCAAGCCGGTGAACCAGACTTCCAGCCCCTTGCGCAGCCAGCTGCGGCCAGACCACAAGAACAGGTTCTTCGATACCTGCTGGCTCAGCGTACTGGCGCCGCGTACGGAGCCGCCGAGCTCGTTATGGGCCAGAGCCGCCTGAATCGCATCGACATCGAAGCCCCAATGCTCGGCGAATTTCTGGTCTTCACCCGCGATCACCGCCACTTTGAGGTCGTCGGAGATTTTGTCCCAAGGCTGCCAGCTGCGTTGCAGGTCGATAGGCTGGCCGTCGCTCCAGGACTCGATCTTGCGCTCGACCATCAACGCGGTGCCTGGCGGTGGCACCCAGCGAAAGATCAATACCAACACAATGCTGACCGCTGCGAACCAGTACAGGACTTTAAGGAAGCGTTTGAAGAGGAAATGCAGCATAGAGATGGCTTGGCCGGAGCAGTCGAGCGGGCCATTATACAGACCATGCGCAACTGAATGATTGTTGACTGGAGTTCGAGATGCTTCGTGGCTTTTTAATGCTTGCTGCCTTCTCCGGCTTTACCGGCGTGGCCCTCGGCGCATTCGCCGCCCACGGCCTGAAAAACCGCCTGAGCGCGGAATACCTGGCGATTTTTCACACAGGCGTGATGTATCAGTTGGTCCATACCCTGGCCTTATTGGCTGTAGCCTTGCTCGCGGTGCAGATCCCCGGCCGGTTGCTGACCTGGGCGGGCATCTCGTTCGTCGTCGGTATTCTGCTGTTCTCCGGCAGCTTGTACCTGCTGACCCTGACCGGTGTCACCGCCCTCGGGATCATCACGCCGTTCGGCGGATTGGCTTTTTTGGTTGGCTGGCTGATTTTGGGTCTGGCGGCATGGCGTTTGGGCGCGGCATGACGCGTGCAGTTCTGACTCCAAAGTCCAACTTGAGACGAATGGCGTGGCTTTGCCTTGGTCATACGTACTGATCGGGCTAGAATACTGGCCCCTAAAATGATGGCTGCTAACCGCATGCGCATTCAGTTGAACGGTGACTCCTTTGAACTGCCCGACGGCGAAACCGTCGCGGCGTTGCTGACCCGTCTGGACCTGACCGGGCGTCGAGTGGCGGTCGAACTCAATATGGATATTGTTCCGCGCAGCCAGCACGTCTCCACGGCCCTGCGCGAAGGCGATCAGGTCGAAGTGGTGCACGCCATCGGTGGCGGCTAGGCCGCTTCGGTCGGTCCAGCGGACTGTCAGAACTTCGATTCAAATCTGCAAGAACCTCAACCTTAAAGAGGATTTCCGATGAGCAACGTTCGCACCGACAAGCCTTTCACCCTGGCCGGCCGCACTTTTCAGTCGCGCCTGCTGGTTGGCACTGGCAAGTACCCGGATATGGAGTCCACCCGTCTGGCCATCGAAGCCTCGGGCGCCGAGATCGTTACGGTTGCCGTGCGTCGGACCAACCTTGGGCAGAACCCTGGTGAGCCGAACCTGCTGGATATCCTGCCGCCGGATCGCTACACCATCCTGCCGAACACTGCTGGTTGCTACGACGCCATCGAAGCCGTGCGCACCTGCCGTCTGGCCCGTGAGCTGCTCGATGGCCACAATCTGGTCAAGCTGGAAGTGCTGGCCGATCAGAAAACCCTGTTCCCCAACGTGATCGAAACCCTCAAGGCCGCCGAAGTGCTGGTCAAGGACGGCTTCGACGTGATGGTCTACACCAGTGATGATCCGATCATTGCGCGCCAGTTGGCGGAAATCGGCTGTATCGCGGTGATGCCGCTGGCGGGCCTGATCGGTACCGGTCTGGGCATCTGCAACCCGTACAACCTGCAAATCATCCTCGAAGAAGCCAAAGTGCCGGTTCTGGTCGATGCCGGTGTCGGTACGGCTTCCGACGCTACCATCGCCATGGAACTGGGCTGTGAAGCGGTGCTGATGAACTCGGCCATCGCCCACGCGCAAAACCCGGTGATGATGGCCGAAGCCATGAAGCACGCCATTATCGCCGGTCGTCTGGCGTACCTCGCCGGCCGTATGCCGAAGAAACTCTATGCCAGCGCTTCCTCGCCGCTGGATGGTCTGATCAAGTAAGAGCCCGTTGATGACTGAATCGTTAGAAGCAGCACCGATCCCGGAAGGGGGCGAAGAGCGCCAGCACCGCCGCATCAAGAGTTTCGTGATGCGCGCCGGCCGTATGACCGAAGGCCAGCAACGCGGCCTCGATCAAGGCCGGCCGCTGTTCGTCCTGCCGCTGGTCGATGCGCCCGTGGATTTCGATCAGGTGTTCGGTCGTTCTGCGCCGCGCACCCTGGAAATCGGTTTCGGCATGGGCCATTCGCTGCTGGAGATGGCGGCAGCCTCGCCTGAGCACGACTTCATCGGGGTCGAAGTGCATTACCCGGGTGTCGGCGCGCTGCTCAATGGCGTGCTGACCCAAGGCCTGACCAACGTGCGAGTCTACGATTGCGATGCCATCGAAGTGCTCAACCGCTGCATTGCCGATAACAGCCTCGACCGCCTGATGCTGTTCTTCCCGGACCCGTGGCACAAAAGCCGTCACCACAAGCGCCGTATCGTCCAGTCTGAATTCGCTGAGCTGGTACGCAGCAAGCTCAAAGTGGGCGGCATTCTGCATATGGCCACCGATTGGGAGCCGTATGCCGAGTACATGCTGGAAGTGATGAACGTCGCGCCGGGTTATCGCAATCAGGCCGAAGACGGTCAGTGCGTACCCCGCCCGACCGAACGTCCGATCACCAAGTTCGAACGTCGCGGTGAGCGGCTCGGGCATGGCGTGTGGGATTTGAAGTTCGAGAAGCTGGCTTAAAACCTGATCAGGGGACTGATTTATTTTTCGCGCTCTTTGAAAAATCAATCTGTCCCCGGACTGCCCCTGTACCCAAAGCGGGACAGATTAATTTTCGATGAAGCGCTGAAAATAAATCAGTCCCCTCACTCAGCGGCGATCCGCGACTACCCCGATCAAAATCAACACCACCAACAACACCGGCGCCAGGCTGTAGTTGTTGAACTGGCTCAGCCCGCGGATGACCCATGGCGTGGCGTAGATCAGTGCTGCGCCGCTGCCGATCGTGCACAGCAGGGCCATGACCGGTACGCGCAAGGCGCCAGCGAGGCCGCCAATGCGTCCTTCCAGCCAGCCTTTGATATCTGCCCCGAACAACACCAGCAGACAACCGACCAGCGCCAGGGCGATTTCGGAAAGGTTACTGCGGCTCCAGCGCGAGACGGTGGCGAGCAGGTCGAGTACAAGATCCATGCAAAGTCCTTAGATCAAAAAATAATGCAGCAAGTCATTGAGGAACAGCTGCCCCCGCGCGCTGGCGACCAGTCGTGTCGGGTCCGCTTCCAAAAGGCCACGCTGTTCGGCCTGTTTCCGGGCGCCGGCCAGCGTGTCGAGGCTTAGACCCGTGCGCTGGAGAAATAGCTCAGCGTCGACGCCATTTGTCAGGCGCAGAGCGTTCATCAAGAACTCAAAGGGCATTTCTTCGTGGCTGAGCAGCTTCTCGCCGGCCTTGAACGCTTTATCCGGATTCAGATAATCCTTGGGCAAGCGCGTCTTCCAGGTGCGCACGATGCGCCCGTCTGGATGGCTGAGTTTGCCGTGGGCGCCGGCGCCAATGCCGATAAAGTCGCCGAAGCTCCAGTAATTGAGGTTGTGCCGCGCAGGCCTGCCAGGCTGGGCGTAGGCCGACACTTCGTATTGCGCGTAGCCGTGTTCCGCCAGCAGGGCTTGCCCAGCTTCCTGAATGTCCCACAAGACGTCATCTTCGGGCAGTCTCGGCGGCTGGTTCCAAAACACCGTGTTCGGCTCCAGCGTCAGTTGGTACCAGGACAGATGGGTCGGCGCTAACGCGATGGCCTGGCGCAAATCGCCCAGCGCGTCGTCCTGCGACTGATCCGGCAAGCCGTGCATCAGGTCCAGGTTGAAGTTGTCGAAGCCGGCCTGACGCGCCATGTCGGCTGCGCGGATCGCTTCGTCACCGTTGTGGATGCGCCCCAGGGCCTTGAGTTTCTCTTCCTGAAAACTCTGGATACCGATCGACAGCCGGTTGATGCCCAGCCTGCGATAAGCACTGAATTTGGCTTGCTCGAAGGTGCCGGGGTTGGCTTCCAGGGTGATTTCGATGTCGCTGGCAAAACCAATGCGCTGCTCCACGCCCTTGAGCAGGCGGCCCAGCGCGTCGGCGCTGAACAGGCTCGGCGTGCCGCCGCCGAAGAAGATCGAACTCAATTCGCGGCCATGAACGCTCGACAGATCTTGATCAAGGTCCGCCAGCAACGCGTCGACGTATTCCTGCTCCGGCAAGACCGGGCTGGCCGTGTGGGAGTTGAAGTCGCAGTACGGGCATTTACGCACGCACCACGGGATATGGATGTACAGCGCCAAGGGCGGCAGTTGCGACAGAGCCGACCTCGTCCCTTGCGAGGAAAAGCCAGCCTCGCCCAGAAACAGCTGCTGCACGGGCGTGTCCGGTGTCATTGCAGCCCCAGACGTTGACGCAGCAATGCCATGGCGCGAGCGCGGTGGCTGAGCTGGTTCTTTTCGATGGGACTGAGTTCGGCGCTCGAGCAGTCGCGCTCCGGCACCCAGAACAACGGGTCATAGCCGAAACCGTGCTCACCGCTGGCGGCGCTCAGGATGCGCCCGTGCCACAGACCTTCGCAAAGGATCGGCAGCGGATCATCAGCATGCCGCACCAGCGCCAGAACGCAGACGAACTGCGCGCCACGTTGCTCTGGCGGCACATCCTTCAACACCTCCAGCAGTTTGGCGTTGTTCGCCGTGTCACCCTGACCGTCCGCGTAACGGGCCGAATAGATACCTGGCGCGCCGCCAAGAAAGTCCACGGCCAGTCCGGAGTCATCGGCCAGTGCCGGCAGTCCGGAAATCCGTGCGGCGTTGCGCGCCTTGAGGATCGCGTTCTCGACGAACGACAGGCCGGTTTCTTCCGGCTCGACACTGCTGAACTCACCGATGGAGCGCAGGTGCACGGAATCACCGAGCATGGCCTGGAGTTCTTTCAGCTTGCCGGCGTTATGGCTGGCAAGAACAAGTTGGGTGAAAGTCATCATTCGCCTGGAAAGAGTTCCTGGTTGAAGCTGAAGCTATTGGTATCGCCGCCAGCTTGAACGTTAATAGTGAAGGTAAAGGTATCCTGCTGGTCGATCGGGAATTGCGCGATGTAATACACCGCCCCTTGCTCGGTGACTTGTTTGAACTTCAGGGTCTTGCCCTGGCCAGTCAAGTCTTTCACATCGCCGGTGACCTCGGCCGTGCTGGCTTTGCCGGCCTTGAGCACGGCGATGTTCAGGACGCCCTGATTCTTGCTGCGCACAAGACCGGCTGCGGCGGCAATATCGGGCTGAAGGAAGCTGGACGTGAACGCACTGTAATGCACGGTCGTATCGCCGAACACTTCCTTGCGTTCGGGCTTGGCGTAATCAGCTGCGATGGCCGGCATGGTCAGGCATAGAGCGCAAAGGAACAGAGCTAAGCGACGCATGATTGTTCTCCTCGGAATGTGGTCAAACCGCGATCTGGTGATCTTGCAGGCCAGGGCTGCTGACGCGGTAGATCCCGATCTCACCTAACAGATTAGGCCATAGCTTGCTGGCCCAGCCATGTCGATGCTGTTGATCGACGGCCAACCGGTCGATAACCCGGGCTTTGCGGCCACGGCACAGCTCCTCGAAGTCGCCGAAGGTGCAGAAGTGAATGTTCGGCGTGTTGTACCAGGTATAAGGCAGAAAATCGGAAACCGGCATCCGGCCCTTGCTGGCCAGGTACCAGCGGCAGCGCCAGTGACCGAAGTTGGGGAAGGTGATGATGCACTGACGACCGACCCGCAGCATCTCGTCGAGAATCCGGTCCGGGTAGTGCACGGCTTGCAGGGCCTGGGTCATGACCACGATATCGAAGCTGTCGCTGGCGAAGTTGCCGAGGCCTTTATCCAGATCCTGCTCGATGACATTGACGCCCTTGGCGACGCAGCGGGCGATATTGTCGGCGTCGTTTTCCAGCCCATAACCGGTGACTTGCTTATGGTCGCGCAGCCAGGCCAGCAACTCGCCATCGCCGCAGCCGAGGTCGAGCACCCGGCTGCCGGCAGGGATCCAGTCTTGGATGATTTCCAGGTCGGCTCTCATGGTGTCCTCAGAGTGCAATTCGGTTCATGTAGCTGGTGAAGGCCTGCAAATAGCGCGGGATCGGAATCAGGAACGCGTCGTGGCCCTGTGGGGCGTCGATCTCCAGATAGCAGACGTTCTTTTTCGCCGCCATCAGTGCATCCACCAGTTCCCGCGAGCGGGCCGGCGAGAAGCGCCAGTCGGTGGTGAAAGAGATCACGCAGAAATCGGCCTTGGCCCCGGCGAACGTCAGCGCCAGGTCGTCGCCGTAATTGGCGGCCGGGTCGAAGTAGTCCAGTGCCTTGGTCATCAATAGGTAGGTGTTGGCATCGAAGCGTCCGGAGAACTCTTCACCCTGATAACGCAGGTAGCTTTCGACCTGGAACTCGACGCTGTGGAAGTCGTAGTTGAGTTTTTCGCTCTTCAGGCCACGGCCGAATTTTTCGCCCATGGAGTCATCGGACAGGTACGTGATGTGCCCGACCATGCGCGCCAGCATCAGGCCGCGCTTGGGGATTACGCCGTGCTCCTGGAAATCACCGCCATGGAATTCCGGGTCGGACAGAATCGCCTGCCGCGCCACTTCGTTGAACGCGATGTTTTGTGCCGACAACCTGGGGGCCGACGCAATCGCCAGGCAGTGCCGGACCCGATCCGGGTAGCTGATGGTCCACTGCAACGCCTGCATGCCGCCCAGGCTGCCACCGACCAACGCTGCCCACTGCTGGATGCCGAGCATATCGGCCAGGCGCGCCTGGCTGTTGACCCAGTCTTCCACGGTCAGCACCGGGAAATCGGCGCCGAAGGGCTTGCCGGTCTCGGGGTTGATGCTGCTGGGACCGGTCGAGCCGTTGCAGCCGCCGAGGTTGTTCAGGCTGACGACGAAGAATTTGTTGGTGTCGATGGGTTTGCCGGGGCCGATGCAGCTGTCCCACCAACCGGGCTTGCGCTCATCGACGCTATGGAAGCCCGCCGCATGATGGTGCCCGGAGAGCGCGTGACAAATCAGCACGGCGTTGCTGGCCGCGGCATTGAGCTGGCCGTAGGTTTCGTAAATCAGGTCGTAGGCAGGCAACGAACGACCACAGGCCAGGGCCAGCGGCTCGCTGAAATGCGCCAGTTGCGGTGTGACCAGACCTACAGAATCGTGGGGAAAGACAGTGGACATCGACCCTGCTCTCGCATAAATGAGGCGTAAGTCTAAAGACCGCTGCCCCTAGCGGCAAGCAAACACCGGACCTGCTGGTGCGGGTGCTGCGATATCGTGGGTGATCACTCTTTCTGTAGGAGCTGCCGAAGGCTGCGATCGACCGCAGAGCGGTCGTTTTCTTGAGATCGCTGAAGGTCCTGCGGACCTTATCGCAGCCTTCGGCAGCTCCTACAGGGGCGGCTAAGACGTTAGATCAGCAAACGCAGGACGTCAGGCATCATGGTCATGGCGGCGAGGTTGTTGATCACCAGCATGTCCAGCAACTTGAGCACCATGAACGCGAGGATCGGCGAAATATCCAGGCCACCCAGGTTCGGCAGGATGCGCCGGAATGGCGCCAGCGCCGGTTGGCAGATCTGATTGACCAGTTCCGCGCCAGGGTTGTGGCTGCCCGGTGCGACCCAGGACAGGACCACGCTGACGATCAGGGAGAAGAAGAAAATCTTCAGGAATAGCGCGGTTATGCCAATGATCGACCAGATCAGCAACTGCACCGGGTTACCGGTAGTGCCATACATCAGCAGCAGGGTCAGGGCCATCAGCGCCAGTTGCACGATGATCGCCAGAACCAGGGATGACATGTCCAGCCCGAACAGGCTCGGGATGATCCGCCGTAGTGGCTTGAGTAGCGGCTGAGTGGCGCGCACGGCGAATTGGCTCAGAGGGTTGTAGAAGTCCGCACGAACCAGCTGCAGCACGAAGCGCAGCAGAATAATCAGCAGGTACAAACTGCCGATGGTTTGCAGAACATAAATTGCAGCGGTGGTCAGTCCGATCATCGGTCTGCTCCTTAATGGCCTAAAAAATTACCGGCCGAGCTGTTCGGCCATCTCTGCCGAACGATGCGCGGCAGCAGTGAGTGCTGTTTCGACCAGGGCTTCGAAGCCGCCGGCCTGGAATGACTTGATGGCTGCTTCCGTGGTGCCCGCAGGCGAGGTCACACGGCGGCGCAACTCGGCGGCATCGACATCGCTGCCAGTGGCCATCAACGCGGCGCCCAAGGCGGTTTGCAGGGTCAGTTGGGCGGCGATGTCCCGGGGCAGACCCAGTTTCTCGCCTGCGGCGGTCATCGCTTCGATCAGCAGGAAGAAATACGCCGGGCCACTGCCGGACACCGCAGTGACGGCGTCCAGCTGCTTTTCATCGTCCAGCCACAGCGCGATGCCGACGGCCGACAGCAGTTGTCCGGCCTGCTCGCGTTGTTCGCTGGAAACTGTAGCGGTGGCGTACAGGCCGCTGACGCCCTGACGCAGCAGCGCAGGGGTGTTGGGCATGCAACGCACGATGGGATGTTCGCCCAGCCATGTGTTCATGCTGGCGCAGGTAATGCCCGCGGCGATGGACACCACCAATTGATGGGGCTTGAGGCTCGGGCGTAGTGCTTCGCACACCGCCTTCATTGCTTGCGGTTTGACTGCGATCAGCACGACATCCGCGCCTTCGATGGCTTCGGCGTTATCGGCGAACAGTTCGATGCCGTGCTCGGCGGCGACCTTGGCACGCTGTTCGGCACCCGGATCGCTGGCGCGAATCAGTGCAGCGTCCACACCTTGGGCGCGCAGCCCGCCGATCAGGCTGGCGGCCATGTTTCCGGCACCGACAAAGGCAATACGGGTCTTGCTCATGACTGAGTTCCTGTTAACGAATGGGTTTATGGCTGGCCGTAGTCACGGGCACCAAAAAGGGCCGTTCCGATCCGAACCCAGGTTGCGCCTTGTGCAATGGCGGCCTCCAGGTCGTGGCTCATGCCCATGGAAAGAGTGTCGAGCGGCAGGTTCAGGCTATCTTGCAGGCTGCGTACTGCAGCAAAAGCAGCGTTTTGTGCGGCGCTGTCTTCGGTGGGTTCGGGTATCGCCATCAGTCCGCGCAGGGTCAGGCGTGGCAAAGCGCTGATGGCCGCAGCCAAAGCAGGCAAGTCGGCCGGTGTGCAGCCAGATTTGCTCGCCTCACCGCTGACGTTGACCTGAATGCAGATGTTGAGTGGCGGCAGTTCGGCGGGACGCTGTTCGGACAGGCGTTGTGCGATTTTCAAGCGATCCACGGAATGCACCCAGGCAAAGTGCTCGGCGATAGCACGAGTCTTGTTTGACTGAATGGGGCCGATGAAATGCCAACACAAGGGCAGGTCGGCCAATTCGAGCTGTTTGCTCAGGGCTTCCTGCAGGTAGTTCTCGCCGAAATCGCGCAGGCCAGCGGCAAACGCCTCACGCAGGGCTGCGGCAGGTTTGGTCTTGCTTACGGCCAGTAGGCCGATGGTCGCTTGGTCGCGTTGCACCGCAAGGGCTGCTGCGCGAATTCGCTCATCAACTCGGGAAACGTTGTCTGCTATCGTGGACATTGATTTGCGCCAGCAGGGCTAAAGTCTGCGGCATTCTATGTGATTGGGGAGCCCTATGGATATTACCGAACTGCTGGCTTTCAGTGCCAAGCAAGGCGCGTCGGACTTGCATCTTTCTGCCGGGCTGCCACCGATGATTCGAGTCGATGGGGATGTGCGGCGAATCAACCTGCCGGCGCTGGACCACAAGCAGGTCCATGAACTGATCTACGACATCATGAACGACAAGCAGCGCAAGGACTTCGAGGAGTTTCTGGAAACTGACTTCTCCTTCGAAGTGCCCGGTGTCGCGCGGTTCAGGGTCAACGCGTTCAACCAGAATCGGGGCGCCGGTGCGGTGTTCCGGACCATTCCGTCGAAAGTCCTGACCATGGGCGATCTCGGTCTGGGAGAAGTGTTTCGTAAGATTACCGAGGTGCCGCGCGGTCTGGTGTTGGTCACGGGGCCCACCGGTTCGGGGAAGTCCACCACCCTGGCGGCGATGATCGATCACCTGAACAACAACAAGCATCATCACATTCTTACCATCGAAGACCCGATCGAGTTTGTTCACGAATCGAAGAAGTGCCTGGTCAACCAGCGTGAAGTCCATCGCGATACGTTGGGTTTCGCCGAAGCCTTGCGTTCTGCCCTGCGTGAAGACCCGGACATCATTCTGGTCGGTGAGATGCGCGACCTCGAAACCATCCGCCTGGCGCTGACCGCTGCTGAAACCGGACATTTGGTGTTTGGCACGCTGCACACCACGTCGGCGGCGAAAACCATCGACCGGGTAATCGACGTCTTCCCAGCGCAAGAGAAATCGATGGTGCGCTCCATGCTGTCCGAGTCGTTGCAGGCAGTGATTTCCCAGACGCTGATCAAGAAGGTCGGCGGCGGACGGGTGGCGGCGCACGAAATAATGATCGGCACATCAGCCATCCGTAACCTGATCCGCGAGGACAAGGTCGCGCAGATGTACTCATCGATCCAGACCGGTGGGGCGTTGGGTATGCAGACGCTGGATATGAGCTTGAAGGAGCTGGTGACCAAAGGCTTGATCACTCGCGAAGGCGCTCGTGAGAAGGCCAAGACGCCAGATAACTTCTAAGTCAGGGGGGCGGGGGGAGATCGATGCGCCGGAGGAGCCTCGGCGCATTGCCTGCACGGATGCAGGCTATACGATCAGCCTTGGGAAAGGCGCAGGGTTGGCTGGTCTTTCTGCTTTGGCAGGACCCGCTTGGCGACCACGTAATGGCTCTCCCAATACGGTTTTTTCAAAGTGTCGATGCTCACCGCTTTACCCCGGCGTGGCGCATGGATAAAGCGGTCGTTGCCCAGGTAGATGGCAACGTGATTGACCTTATGGCTCTTGATGTTGAAAAACAGCAGGTCGCCTGGCTTCAAATCCTTGCGATCGACCTTCTGCCCATGACCTGCAGCCATGGCATTGGACGTACGCGGCAAATCAGCTTCGTTCACATCGCGGAAGGCGTATTTGACCAGCCCGCTGCAATCGAACCCTTTACTTGGGCTACTGCCGCCCCAACGATAAGGGGTACCGAGGACATTTACGGCCCGGCTCAATACAACGCTACTCTGCTTGGCCGCCATTTGCGGAGGGGCGACCGCTGCTTTACCGGAGGATTTGTGGTGAGCGGGACGATGGGTTGTCCGGCTGGAAACCTTTGTATGTTTGTGAACTTTTTCGTGGAGAGACGTCTCATTGGAAGCCGTGGTGATTGGCGAAGAATGAGATTTTGCGGTGAAGCCGTTGAAGCTTGCTGGTAACTGTTGCTCACGATTGGTGGCGTAGGCGGCCAGGGGCATAAATAGGCAAATGGTTAGCCATGTCTTGAAAAATGGACGCATTAGGCAGGGCTCTTAGTGGGTCAGCGCGCAACTTTATAACAGCTTTTCCGATGATTCTGATCCCGTTTGTCGAAACGATTACGGCCAGGATCACCGCTTTGTTGCGGTAATGTGTCACTTGAAATCAGGCAAAGCCCTTTATAACAAGGGGTTACGATACGGCGCGAAGGTTCCCGCCATACGTCGGAGCGCGATATTAAAGTCACAAAATTTACGGATATTTTTTTCTATCAGCTCAAATGAGGCAGTTAATGAACAGCTATCGGCAAGACCTCCAACCTCAGGACACTCACAGTAAAATCCTCGGTTATCTGTTGTGGATCGTCGGTTTTACCGGATCGCACCGCTTCTATTACGGCAAGCCAGTGACCGGCACTATCTGGTTTTTCACGTTGGGGCTGCTGGGCATCGGTTGGCTGATCGACCTGTTTTTGATCCCAAGCATGGACCGCGAAGCCGACCTGAGGTTCAACGCCGGTTCTACTGATTACAGCATCGCCTGGATTTTGCTGACGTTTCTTGGCGTGTTCGGTGTGCACCGGATGTATCAGGGTAAATGGATCACCGGGATAATCTACCTGCTGACGGGCGGGTTGTTTCTGCTGGGCGTGCTGTATGACTTCTGGACACTGAATGACCAGATTTCTGTTGAGAATGCACGGCGGGGGTGAAGCCAGAAGGGCTGTGGCGTCTTGAGTTGGGGACTGATTTATTTTTCGTGCTCTTTGAAAAATCAATCTGTCCCTAAAAGTGGGGGACAGATTAATTTTCGATGAAGCGCTGAAAATAAATCAGTCCCCTCGGGTTTGTCTGCACCGCGATCAAGACCAAATCAGGCGCTATAGCTGATCCGACCATCCACCAGCGTGTACCGTACGGCACTCGGCAGGCAGTGGCCGAGGAACGGGCAGTTTTCGCCTTTGGACAGCCACTTCTCACCCGCCACTGTCGAGGACGCTGGATCGAACAGCACCAGATCCGCCGCCGCACCGACACTCAATTGACCCGCAGGCAGGCGCAAGGCCGCCGCAGGGCCAGCGCTGAGGCGCGCGAGCAGGGTCGGCAGGTCGAGCAGGCCGTCTTCCACCAGCGTCATCGCCAGCGGTAGCAGCAACTCAACGCTGCTGATGCCCGGCTCGGTCGCGCCGAACGGTGCCAGCTTGGCATCGCGCTCGTGGGGCTGGTGATGGCTGGAGATGGCCTGAACCACCCCGGACTTCACGGCCTCACGCAGGCCATCGCGGTCAGCGCGGGTGCGCAGCGGCGGCTGGACGTGGTACAGACTGGAAAAATCGATCAGCGCTTCGTCGGTGAGGATCAGCTGGTACATCGCCACATCGGCGGTCACCGGCAGGCCACGGGCTTGCGCCTGAGCGATCAGCGCCACGCCGCGTGCGCTGGTCAATTGGCTGAAGTGCGCGCGCACGCCGCTTTGTTCCACCAACAGCAGATCGCGAGCCAGGGCCACGGTTTCGGCGGTTTCAGGAATACCCGGCAAGCCGAGGAAACTGGCGGTGGGGCCTTCATGGGCTAAACCACCTTGAGCCAGATCGTGATCCTGCGAGTGGAAAATCACCGTCAGGTCGAACGTCGCGGCGTATTCCAGGGCCCGGCACAAGGTCCGGGTATTACGAAAACTGTCCAGACCGTTGCCAAAGGCGACGCAGCCCGCATCGCGCAAGGCGATCAGCTCGGCCAATTGCTCGCCTTCCAGACCCTTGCTGAAGGCGCCGATAGGGAACACTTTGCAGTTGCCGGCTTCACGGGCTCGGTCGTGGATCAGTTCGGCGACGGCCGAGGTGTCCAGCACCGGCTTGGTCCGTGGCGGGCAGCACAGGCTGGTGACGCCGCCTGCGGCCGCGGCCTGGGTTTCGCTGGCGATCGTGCCCTTGCGGCTGTAACCCGGCTCACGCAAGGCCACGCTGAGGTCGACCAGACCGGGCGCGGCGATCAAACCTTGCGCGTCGATCGTCTGGCTGGGCGCAAAACCGGTAGGTGCTGCGCCGATGGCGAGGATCTTGCCGCCTTCCAGGTGCAGATCGATGACTTTATCCAGACCACTTGTAGGATCAATGACGCGAGCGCCGAGGATGCTGAGCTTCACTGGGCGTTCTCCTGCTCGAATTGACGTTGCGCGGTTTGCCCACTCATGGCCATGGACAACACCGCCATGCGTACCGCGATGCCGTAAGTGACCTGGTTGAGGATCACCGAGTGGGCGCCGTCGGCCACTGCCGACTCGATCTCTACGCCGCGGTTGATCGGACCTGGGTGCATGACAATGGCATCCGGTTTGGCGCCGGCCAGACGTGCAGTGGTCAGGCCGAACAAGCGGTAGAACTCACCTTCGCTGGGCAACAGGCCGCCCTGCATGCGCTCGCGCTGCAAGCGCAGCATGATCACCACGTCGACATCTTTGAGGCCGGCAGCCAGGTCGGTGTAGACCTTGACCCCGTATTGCTCGACACCGACCGGCAACAAGGTTTTCGGTGCAACCACGCGGATGTCCGGGCAACCAAGGGCTTTGAGCGCGATCATGTTCGAGCGTGCCACTCGTGAATGCAGGATATCGCCGACGATCGCCACTGACAGGTTTTCGAAACCGCCCTTGTGTCGGCGGATGGTCAGCATGTCGAGCATGCCCTGGGTTGGGTGCGAATGGCGGCCGTCGCCACCGTTGATGATGGCCACGTCCGGGCACACGTGCTCAGCGATGAAGTGCGCGGCGCCCGAGTCGCCGTGACGCACGACGAACATGTCGGCGGCCATGGCTTCGAGGTTGCGCAGGGTGTCGAACAGCGTTTCGCCCTTGCTGGTGGACGAGGTCGAGACGTTCAACGTGATCACATCGGCCGACAGCCGCTGGGCCGCCAGTTCGAAGGTGGTGCGGGTACGGGTCGAGTTTTCGAAGAACACGTTGCACACGGTCTTGCCGCGCAGCAGCGGGACCTTCTTTACCGCCCGGGCGCCGACTTCCAGAAAGGAGTCGGCGGTGTCGAGAATTTCGGTGAGCAGCTCGCGGGGCAAACCGTCGAGCGAGAGGAAATGGCGCAGCTGGCCCTGATGATTGAGCTGCAGCGGGCGCTTGGCGTCGAGAGGCGTCATCGCAAGGACTCTTTATAAAGGGCTAGAGGGCGGCGGCGGAAAGGTTCTGGTACTCAAGTGCGAGCGGCGCGGGGCCGAGCAATTTTACCCGTTCATCGGGCGCCAGCGACAGCGTGGCGCCGACCACGTTGGGGCGAATCGGCAGTTCCCCGGCGTTGAGGTCGAGCAGGCAAACCAACGTCACACTGGCCGGACGGCCGTAATCGAACAGCTCGTTGAGGGCGGCGCGAATAGTCCGCCCGCTCATCAGTACGTCATCGATCAATACCAGATGCTGGCCCTCGATCTCGAACGGCAGCGCCGACGGGCGCACTTGTGGGTGCAGGCCGTTCTGGCTGAAGTCATCGCGATAGAACGAAACGTCCAGTGTGCCCAGCGGTGACTGGCTGCCCAGCGCGTCGAGCAACGCCTGCGCGACCCAGACACCGCCAGTGCGGATGCCGATAAAGCGCGGATCAGTGATGCCGCGTTGGCTCAGGTGAGCCGTGAGATCAATGGCCATCTGGCTGATCAGTTCGGCGGGATTGGGCAGGCTCATGGTTGCTCCTTCAGGGGCCTGAGCGTCGGCGAAGCGGGTTGCTCAGGCTGAAACTTGGATTCCAGTTCTTTCCATAAAGAGCTCAATAAAGAGCTCAATAAGGGTTCAATCAAGCAATCAGGCGTCGAACAGGGCGCCATTGGCATCCAGCCAGCCCTGTAAGAGCAGCGCTGCGGCGATGGCATCCACCGGGTTGTCGCGATACGTGCCTTTTTGACCACCCCGGGACTGACGTTCGCCCTTGGCTTCGAAGGTCGTCAGGCGTTCGTCGTGGGTATACACCGGTAGGTTGTAGCGGCCGTTGAGTCGACGTGAAAATTTCTCGGCACGAGCACTCATATCGCTCGGCGTGCCGTCCATGTTCAGCGGCAGGCCAACGACGATTGCATCGGGTTTCCACTCGCGGATCAAGGCCTCGACCTTGTCCCAGTCCGGGATGCCGTTCTGCGCCTTCAAAATGCACAGCTCGCGGGCCTGGCCGGTAATCACCTGGCCGACCGCCACGCCGATCTGTTTGGTGCCGTAATCGAAACCCAGCAAAAGACGTAATCCAGCCATCAGGCGTGGCCCGCCTGACTGGTCAGCAAACTGAGGTTGATGCCCAGGCGCGCCGCCGCAGCATTGAGGCGCTGCTCACTGGGGATGTCGAACAGAATGGCCGGGTCGAACGGGCAGGTCAGCCAGGCGTTGGCCGCCAACTCGGCGTCCAGCTGCCCGGCGTCCCAACCGGCATAACCGAGGGTGATCAGGCTTTTATCCGGGCCGTAGCCGTCGGCGATGGAGAACAGCACGTCCTGGGACGTCGACATCGCCAGGCCGCCGAGTTCCAGCGTCGCCTGAAAGACCTGTCCGCTGGGATGCAAGACAAAACCGCGATCGGTCTGCACCGGGCCACCGGTAAGAATCTGGATGTGCTGGCAGCGAGACGGCGGATCGATTTCCGGTCGCAGTTGCTCAAGAACGTCCGCCAGCGTCAGGCTCTGCGGGCGGTTGATCACCAGGCCCATGGCGCCATTTGCGTTGTGCTCGACGATGTAAGTCAAGGTTTGCACAAAGTTCGGATCGGCCATGTGCGGCATGGCAATCAGGAATTGATGCTTGAGGTAGCTTGCAGATACGTTTTTCATGAGCCCTAGTGTGGCGTTGCTCGACGGGCCTGACAACTGGCTAAAGAGATAGGTTTTACAGATCTTCAGTTACTGGACAGTTTGTCGTTGGTAAAACGCCAGGTGCGAATGATCTCCAGGCGGTCGATGTCAGCCAGATCGCCGGTGAACGGTGAAAAAGGTGCCGCCAGGCGCACAATACGTTGCGCCGCTTGATCCAGCAGCGGTTGGCCGGATGACTCCAGGACCAATATCTCGTACAGCGAACCGTCGTGATTGATCGACACCATCAACCGCAGATTGCCGCGAATCTGCTGGCGCCGTGCTTCTTCCGGGTAGTTGAGATTGCCTATCCGTTCGATTTTTTTCCGCCAGTCCTCTTTATACCAGGCGCCTTTGTCGTGCATGGTCGAGGCGGCGCTCAGGCGATGGATCTTCGGTCGTTTGGCGTACAGCTGTTGCTCGTTGGACAGTTCGGCTTCCAGGCTGGAAATTTCGCTGGAAAGTTGCGTGCTGTCGAAGGTTGGTGCGGCTTTGGCGACCGGCTCCTGCTTGACTTCTTCGTGTTTGGTCACGGTTTTCTGGATTTTTTGCACCTTGGTCGCCACGGCGGTTTTTGGCGCTTCCTGTTTTTCCAACGGTTTGGCGGTGGGAGGTGGCGTCACCTTGTTGATCTTGGTGTCCTGAAACGGCGCGATTTCGGTGGTCTTGGGGATGGCCTTCTTGTCCAGCGTGCCGCTGCCTTGCTGATTGTCCTGGGCGAGGAAATCGGCTTTTTCCGGCTGGTTTGGGCTTTTGAAGGTGGCGAGGGTAATTTCCAGGGTTCTGCTGATTTGTTGCGGCTTGATGTAAGTGAAGCCCACACCCAAGATCAGCGCCAAGTGGATCAGCGCTGCAATTATCAGGGCAAACCCAAGCCGATCAGCCGGGCGCACGCCGGTATGGGAGAGTTCGGGGGGCATGTCGTCGGCCAAGGCGTTCATTAACAGTCCAGCATCACATTGCGCGTTTCACAGGGCGCGCATGATAGCGCACTGTCTCAATGCTGCGGTGTGCGTTGGTCTGTGGGAAGGCAAGCTGGAGTTGCGGCAGACAAGCCTGATGGGAGGCCTCGCCGCGTCTTCGACGCCGCGCTGTCGCGCAGCAAACTTGGTGTTGGGTTCACCCTGAATCCCCGTGGGAGCGAATTCATTCGCGAAGGCGTCGGCACATCCAGCATCGTCGGCGCCTGATAGACCGTATTCGCGAATAAATTCGCTCCCACAGTTGATCCCGCATTCCAAAAAATAATCTTTTAAACCCAATGGTTTACAGGTTGTTTGATGGGAGGCCTCGCCGCGTCTTCGACGCCGCGCTGTCGCGCAGCAAACTGGGGCACGTCGTAGAATCGAAGCGCGCGCGGGGACCAAGACCGTAGCCATCACTGGTGTGTACGCACCCGCATGGGAGAGTGGTCCGCACGGTATCGGCGTGGAGTCGTTGTCGGCACAGCAAGCTGTGACCACGTATGAGAGAGTGAATCCATTCGCCACCGTGCTCCCCGCGCGCCCCTCAATCCTGCGAGGAATTGTCATGGCGCGCAAGAACCAGCAGAAACGTTTTGAAGTGGTTCACCCTCATTGTGCGGGTATCGATATTGGCAGTCGCGAGCATTGGGTGGGGGTCAACCCCGACCAGAGCGACACCCCTGTCCGCTCGTTTAAAACGTTCACCGACGAGTTGCTCGCATTAGCCGATTGGCTCGAAGCGTTGAAGATCAATGTCGTGGCCATGGAGGCAACCGGGGTCTACTGGATACCGCTGTTTGAAATCCTCGATGCACGGGGCTTCGAGGTGTATTTGGTGAACTCCCGCGCCACCCGCCAGACCTCCGGGCGCAAATCCGATGTGCTGGACTGCCAGTGGATTTGGCAGCTCATGACCCACGGCTTGCTCAGAGGCGCCTTTCGGCCCGCCGACGACATTTGCTCGATGCGCTCTCTGGTTCGCCAGCGCGCAATGAAAGTTCGCGATCAGGCCAAGAGCGTCAATCGCATGCAGAAAGCCTTGACCCAGATGAACATCCAGCTAGCCACTGTCATCAGTGACATCACCGGCCTGACGGGCAAGAAAATCCTCAACGCGATCATCGGCGGCGAGCGTGATCCGTACGTATTGGCCGGTTTTCGAAACGGTCACATCAAGGCCGATCATGAAACCATTGCCCGCAGCCTGCGCGGTAACTGGCGAACCGAGCATCTGCATGCCCTGGCTCAGGAAATGGCGACGCATGATTTTCTGGAACAGCAAATTGCCGAATGCGATCAGGCCATCGCTCACGCCATTGATCGACTGCCGGTATTGAACGATGAACCTCTGCCGCCGGCCAAGGCACTGCGCAGCCCGCACCGCTCGTCAGCCGAGCAAGCCCGTTTGCACCGTGCGCTGGGAAAAATAATGGGCGTTGATTTGACCGCTATTCCCACCATCGGCGTCGAAACCGCTTTGGCACTGGCGAGCGAAATCGGGCCTGATTTATCGCGATTTCCCACACAACAACACTTCTGTTCCTGGCTCGGCCTGGCACCTGCGACCCGGATATCCGGCGGCAGGCAGCTGCCTGGTAGTCCGCCAAAGGTCTCGAATCGAGCCGCGCAGGCCTTGAAGCAGGCCGCGTCCAACGCGCGCAACGACAAGAGCTTCATCGGCGCCAGCCATCGAGCCCGGTTGGCGCGCATGGATACCGCGTGCGCCATCAAAGCCACCGCGCATCAACTGGCCCGCCTGATCTACGTCATGTTGACCAAAGGCCAACCCTACGTGGAGCGAGGTATGGAAGCCTATGAAGCCGAGAGTCGACACCGTCAACTGCGTGCCCTGGAACGCAAGGCACACAAGCTTGGGATGCAGTTAGTTATGGCCAAATAAAAGGCATAAAAAACAATGCGTTATTTTTTGTTTGATGAGAGCAGGCTTGCAACTACGCGTCCCGCTGCGAATCAATCGACCCGTATCAGATAATCCCACAGGCCAGAAAGATCATCGTTGGGCGACTGGCTTCTTCGCAGGCAAGCCTGCTCCCACAGTTGATCCGGTACATCCAAAAATAATCGTTTAAAACCACTGATTTAAAAGGTGTTTGAGAGATAGATCACATTAACTAAAAAGAGGATTTATTCTCGGCAAATAAATCCCCTTTTGCCTGCTCAGTTACTTAGTGAGCAGTACCCGTCAAGCCGCCGAGCTTGCTCATGACCAGGTTGATGAACTGTGGGCCGGTCATTTTCTGGCCGTTGAAGTCCACCAGATCGTTGGCGTAATGCAGGTTGGACACGACGTTGTCGCCTTCGACCTTGGCTAATTGAGTCATGGTCGCCATACCGCCGACTGTGTCGGCCGCATCCTGGGCTTGCTGTTCGATGATTTTCGGGTCGGTCTGGCCCCCGAGGGACGCTTGCAGGCTGGCGACGTCCTTGATCATCGGTTTGGACAGCAGCAGTTTCGCCTCCAGTTGGGCGAGCAGCTTTTTGACCAGTTCTGCGGTGGGTTGGTCGAGGGGGCCGGGGTTGTTCAGGTCCACGGCGAGACTGAAGTGGCTTTCGCCGTTGGTTGTCTTGAGTGAGAGTTTTTCCAGTTCGATGTGGGGCTTGGCGGTCAGCAGTTTCGCCAGTTCGGCGTTCATCGCAGCCTGATCGGCGTCGCTCAGTTTCACCTTCAACGGTTGCCCGGCCGACGCTGCGGCCTGTTGTTGCGGCGCGATTTTGCTCTGGTAGAGCGTGTACAGCGCTTGCGTCGCGGCGATGTCGAAGTTGCCGAACTTCCACAGCATCTGGAAGGCGCCGACATCCTTACCGTTGTAACTGATCATGCCGACGTCGTACGTCGCTTGAGCCGCTAGGTTACCGCCTTCCTCTTGCATCAAGCTGGTCATTACAAAGTCTTTGAGCAGCACCGGTGGTTTGTTTGCGGTCTGCAGCTGTGTGCTGGCGACTTTGGCATCGCTATGCCCGAGGTAAAAACCGGAGGCGCCTTTGGTGCCACCGCTATTGAACGTCACGCCATGGACCTCAACGCTTACCGGGCCTTGTTCCGAAACGACGTTGAGTTGCAGGTTGTCCAGCTTGCCGGTGACCTTGATTTTTTCGGCGTTCGCACTGGCTTCCATGTCGAGGTGGACGCCGGAGAATTTGAACGTGCCGTCCTGGTCATCGATAACCAGCGGCAGCAAATCCAGCGTGCCTTCGGTGGAGCGGTCGTAGCCGATGCTGGTGTGGCCTTTGAGCGGCGCGACGCCATTGGTCGCAGCAAACCATTTTTCGGAGGCGGCGTTTTTCTCGATCTCGTAGTTGCTGGCGGCCATGACCGGCATCAGTTTCAACGACTTCAATCGCGACCACGGCAGCGGGCCGTGTTCGATGTTATCGACGAACAGCAGATCGATGTTTTCTTTATCTTTGCCCAGCTTTTTACTTTGGACGTTCACGCGATAGTGCGCGGTGCTACTGAACAAATGGCGCTCTATCGAAACCAGCTCAACCGTCACGCTACCGTCGGAACCGTTGATAGACGATTTAATCTGCCGATTGGTATCGTCGACTGAGGTGCGCAAAACGCCTTCCAATTGACTGCCGGTGTACCACGCCCCAGCGCTACTCAGTGCCGCTACTGCAATGACGACGCCCACTGCAACCTTTGCTGATTTTTTCATCTGTCGCCCCATTTTCGCTGTCCATAAGCAGGCGAGATTATCATCCGCGGCTAGCCACGGTCTTCCCTCAGACGGTAGGCTGATGCTCGGATTTGAAAACGGGAGCAGACGAGATGAGTGAACAGCGCAACGATTTGGGCCCGATCAAGGCCGTTATTTTCGATATGGATGGCTTGTTGTTGGATACCGAGGGGATCTACACCGAGGTCACTCATATTATTGCCAGTCGTTACGGTCGCACCTTCGACTGGGCGATCAAGCAGAACACCATCGGCCGTGGCGCACGGGATTTCGCCGGTTACGTAATCGGTGCGCTGGATTTGCCGCTGTCCATCGATGAATTTTTGACCACTCGCGAACCCTTGCTCGATGAGCGTTTCCCGCGTTCACCGGCGATGGCAGGCGCCGAAGCGTTGGTCCGGCATCTGGCCGCACACAACATTCCCATCGCCGTGGGCACCAGTTCGTCCATCCACTACTTCAAGGCCAAAACCACGCTGCACCGTGAGTGGTTCGAGCTGTTCGATACCGTAGTGACCGCCGACCATCCAGAAGTTGGTGCTGCCAAACCCGCCCCCGATATCTTCCTGGTCGCCGCCCGCCATCTTGGCGTTGAGCCCAAGGATTGCCTGGTATTCGAAGACTCACCCTTCGGCGTAACGGCGGCCAAAGCTGCGGGTATGTTCGCCGTGGCCGTGCCGGACGCTCATATGCCCATCGAGCAATACACCCACGCCGATCTGCATCTTCAGTCGCTGGAGGACTTTCCGCTTGAGGCATGGGGGTTGCCGGCGTTTTAAGTTTTGGACGAACACGGTTTCTGGCGCAGGCAACACCTACACCATCACCTTCAGATCCACCCCCAATGCCGTTACGAAGGCTTTTACCAAGGGACTTCGCGGGGCGTTGTGGCGCAGGATCAGGTTGAAGGGTGTGCGAATATTGATCAAGTCCGGACGCAGTGCGCGCAGCGTTCCGTCGCGGACTAGCGGTGCGGCGTAGTGTTGCGGCAAGAAGCCGACGAAGCGACCGGTGAGAATCAGCAGAGCGACCGCTTCAACTTGCGAGGCCGAGGCACTCAGGCTGTCATAGTCGACAAAGTTGGCTTTATCGCCATGTACCGCATACCGGTGATTGATCACCTCATGGTTGCGCAATACCGTCGCATCCATCTCGCTGTCCTTCACTGAAAACAGTTCATGGCCTGCGCCACAATAGGCTTCTGACCGTTCTTCATACAGTGCAAAGTAATCAAACTCTTCACGTTTCTGATACACCGGGACGATGCCGGCAATAAATCTTCCTTCGACAACCCCCCGCTCTACTTCATCCAGCTGAGCCGCGTGCAGGCGCAGTCTTACTTTCGGGGCTTCATCATGTAAGGTCCGCAGCGCTTTAACTAAAGGCGAATGAATATCGGAGACTGTATTATCAATTACCCCCACACTTAAATCCCCGATCAATTCATTCTGCGCTGAATTAAGTCGATCGCGAAAACTGTCCACCGATGCGAACAGATCGATGGACGCCTGGTACACCTGCTTGCCTTCTTCGGTCAGGCAAAAGCCTTCCCGGCCTCGGGTACACAGGCGCATGCCGATGCGGATTTCGAGGTCGGAGATCTGTTTGCTGATGGCCGCAAGGCCGACATTCAGCTCATTTTGCGCAGCACTGAAGCCTCCCGCTTCCACCACCGCCTTGAATACCCGAAGCAGCTTGAAGTCCAGACCGCTGAGGGTCAAAGGCGCTCTGCTTCCGGGTTTTGGCGGCAAGTTTCCAGAAGTGGAAAGTGGGGTTTCCATAATACTTATTGACCTCACTCACACTATTCAACAGGCTTTACCCAACACAACATATATCGCCGACCCGTAATAATGACCACATATAACTACGGTTGGCAACCTCGAATTTATCCGCCCGATCAGTGCCAAATAGCTGATTTCAAGCAACTAAAAACCTGATAGGTCGATCAAGACTTCAGGTTACGAATTCCGCGTTTTCGAAAGAGGAAAACAATAATGACTCAAGCGACCGATCGCCTTTGGGGCGCACGTTTCAAGAGTGGCCCTTCCGCAGCCCTGGCGGCGCTGTCGCGTTGTCCTGAGCGTTATTTTCGGCTGACACCCTACGATCTGGCTGGCTCCCGGGCCCATGCTCGTGAACTGCAACGGGCCGGCTTGCTCGACGAGTCGGAAACCCGCCGCATGCTCGAAGCCCTCGACTGCATCGGCGATGACTTTCGCGAAGGCCGCATCCAGCCGACGCTGGACGACGAGGACGTGCACACCTTCATCGAACGGTTGTTGACCGAACGCCTTGGCGCTCTGGGCGGCAAGCTGCGTGCCGGGCGTTCGCGCAATGACCAGACAGCCAACGATCTGCGCCTGTTCCTGCGTGATCATGCACGCACCATCGCGGTTGACGTGTTGGCCCTGCAAACCGCGCTGGTCGAACAGGCCGAGCAGCATGTCGAGAGCATTTGCCCCGGCTTCACTCACCTGCAACAAGCACAGCCGATTGTCTTCGCTCACCATTTGCTGGCGCATGCGCAATCGCTGTTGCGCGATGTTCAACGGTTGATGGATTGGGACGTGCGCACCGCCTTCTCGCCACTGGGCGCAGCAGCGATGGCCGGCTCTGCCATCGCCCGCCAGCCGGAGCTTTCAGCCAAGGAAATGGGCTACACCGCGCCGTGCGAAAACTCCATCGACGCTGTCGCCAGCCGCGATCACGTCGCCGAATTCCTGTTCGTTTCCAGCATGCTCGGGGTCAGCATCTCGCGCCTGGCCGAAGAGTTCTGCTTGTGGTCGTCGCGCCAGTTTCGCTGGGTGGTGCTCGATGATGCCTACGCCACCGGCAGCTCGATCATGCCGCAGAAGAAAAACCCGGACATCGCCGAGCTGGCGCGGGGCAAGGCCGGTCGTTTGATCGGCAACCTCACCGGTTTGCTGTCGACCCTGAAATCGCTGCCGCTGTCCTACAACCGTGACCTGAGCGAAGACAAGAACGGCGTGTTAGACACCGTCGACACCCTGCTGCTGGTGCTACCGGCCATGGCGGGCATGGTCGAAACCATGAAGATCAGCGTCGAAGAACTGCGGCGTCAGGCGCCATTGGGTTTCACCCTCGCCACGGAAGTCGCCGACTGGTTGGCAATGCGCGGTGTGCCGTTCAAAGAGGCACATGAAATCACTGGGGTGCTGGTCCAGATCTGCGAGAAACATGAGATTGAACTGTGGGAAGCGACGCCAGCCATGCTCGCCGAGGTCGACGTCCGTCTCACTCCTGAAGTGCGCGACTGCCTGACCCTGGAAGCGGCCATTGCCGCACGCAGCGGATGGGGCGGGACCGCACCACAGCAGGTACGCGAACAGATCGGCCGCTTGAAAACGGTCCTGGCCGGGCAGTTGCAATGGGCCAACACCTATAACGGCTTTCGTATCTAACACAGTAACTGTAGGAGCGCGCTTGCCCGCGATCCAGCGTGAAACGCTGGCAAAAATGGTGAATTCACCATAGCTGGAAGGTCCTTCGGACCTTATCGCGGGCAAGCGCGCTCCTACAGGGATTACGCGCAATTCGGAGAAACACCATGAGCCAGACTCAGGCGGAGCGCTTGCAAGCCGAGCGCAAGAAAAACGAAAACCAGTTCGACATCACCCAGTATGAGCATGTGCCCCGACGCTATTACGGCCGGATTTTCTTCGCCACCCTGATTGTGGTCGCCCTGGTCGGGCTGGTGCGGGCGTTCGCTCTGGGTCAGATCGAATGGTCGTACATCGGCCAGTTTCTGACTTCGCAAGCGATCATGTTCGGTCTGATGAACACCATCATCATGGCGATTCTGGCCATGGCACTGGGGGTGTTGTTCGGCGTGATCACCGCGATCATGCGCATGTCGCCGAACCCGGTCCTGCGCTACGTGGCGATTACCTACACCTGGTTGTTTCGCGGCACGCCGTTGATCCTGCAATTGCTGCTGTGGTTCAACCTGGCGCTGATTTTCCCGGTCATCTCCATTCCTGGGCTGTTCCACCTCGATACCGTCAGCCTGATGACGCCCTTTGTCGCTGCGTTGCTGGGCTTGAGCATCAACCAGGGCGCCTACACCGCTGAAGTGGTCCGCGCCGGCCTGTTGTCGGTCGACACCGGCCAGTACGAGGCCGCCAAATCCATCGGCATGCCGCGCTTGCAGGCACTGCGTCGGGTGATTCTGCCGCAGGCCATGCGCGTAATCATCCCACCGGTGGGTAACGAGTTCATCGGTATGGTGAAAATGACCAGTCTGGCGAGCGTCATCCAGTATTCCGAGCTGCTCTACAACGCGCAGACCATCTACTACGCCAACGCCCGAGTAATGGAGCTGCTGATCGTCGCCGGGATTTGGTACCTGGCGGTGGTCACCGTTCTTTCTTTCGGTCAGAGCCGCCTTGAGCTGCGCTTTGCACGCGGCGCCGGCAAGCGTTCGTAAGACTGTCGAGGAGATTTGCACATGAGAAGCATCGTCAAGGCCGTCAGCCTGAACAAGTATTACGACAGTTTCCACGCCCTCCAGAATGTCAGCCTGGAAGTCGAACAAGGCGAAGTGCTGTGCGTCATCGGCCCCTCCGGTTCGGGTAAAAGTACCCTGCTGCGCTGCGTCAACCAGCTGGAGAAAATCGACAAGGGCGGCCTGTGGGTCGATGGCGAACTGGTCGGCTATCGCATCGTCGGCAACAAGCTGCATGAGCTGACCGAGGCGCAGATCGCCCGTCAGCGCCTGGCCACCGGCATGGTATTCCAGCGCTTCAATCTGTTTCCGCACATGACCGTGCTGCAGAACATCATCGAAGGGCCGTGTCAGGTCCTCAAGCGCTCGCCCAAGGAAGCCACCGAAGAGGCCATCGAATTGCTGGCCCGCGTCGGGCTGGCCGACAAGCGCAACGCCTACCCCATCGAACTGTCCGGCGGTCAGCAACAGCGGGTCGCCATCGCGCGGGCCCTGGCCATGCGTCCGAAGTTGATGTTGTTCGATGAGCCTACGTCGGCACTCGACCCGGAGCTGGTCGGTGAGGTGTTGTCGGTGATGCGCGATCTCGCCCATACCGGCATGACCATGATCGTCGTGACCCACGAATTGGGCTTCGCTCGCGAAGTCTCCAACCGCATGGTGTTCATGGACGCGGGCCAGATTGTGGAGGCCGGAAGCCCCGAAGAAATTCTAATAAACCCACAAAATCCACGTACTCAAAGCTTCATTTCTGCCGTTCGTACCTAAATTACAACTCAAATGAGAACGACTTCATGAAGAACCTGATCATTCCCTCCGTACTCGCCGCTTTGATGGCTTCGACCTCGGCCTGGGCTGCAACACCCGCGGAACTGCCGGCCGCCATCAAGGCCAAGGGCGAGCTCGTCGTGGCGATCATGCCGAACTACCCGCCGATGGACTTCAAAGACCCGGCCACCAACACTCTGACTGGCATCGACTACGACCTGGGCAACGCCCTGGCCGAGCGTCTGGGCGTGAAGATCAAATGGCAGGAAACCGCGTTTGAACAGATGGTCAACGGTCTGGTAACCAAGCGCGTCGACCTGGTGTTGTCGGGCATGACCGATACCGCAGAGCGGCAGAAGTCGGTGACCTTTATTGACTATTTCACCAGCGGCCCGCAGTTCTACACCCTGGCAAAACGTGATGACATTAAAGACATCACCGACCTGTGCGGCAAGAAAGTCGGCACCAGCCGTCGCACCACCTGGCCGGCTGAAGCGGCCGAGTGGAGCAAGGCCAACTGTGAAGCGAACGGCAAGCCCGCGCTGATCATTCTGGGTTCGGAAGGCTCGGCCGATGCTCGAGCGCAATTGCGCCAGGGTCGCCTGGACGCCGCCATGCAAGGCAGCGAAACCATTCCGTACCTGATGTCGCAGGAGAAGGACACCTACAAGCCACTGGGCACTGCGATCTCCAAGCAGTTCACCGGGCTGGGCGTGAACAAGGCCGACCCTGAACTGGTCACCGCCGTGACTGAGGCGCTGCAAAGCATGGTTGCCGACGGCAGCTACCAGGCGATCTTGAAGAAGTGGAATCTGGAATCGGGTGCTGTGGAAAAAATGGCTGTGAATAACGGCAAGTAAAGCTATTCGCAGCGGGAGCGCGTACCTGTAGGAGCTGACTTGTCTGCGATCGGCTGCGAAGCAGTCGTAAAATGGCGGGATTCACCACCGCATGAAGGTCCTTCGGCCCTTTTCGCAGACAAGTCAGCTCCTACGCCCTCCGGGCAGAATCGGGCCCCAGTTTGCTGCGCGACAGCGCCGCGTCGAAGACGGGGCGGAATCTCCTACAGGTCATACGCGATTCCCTGCGAATCATTCATAAGGACATAGGTAAGCCGTGGCCACTTACTCGCTCGTGATCCGCCGCCTGATGATCTGCTCGCTGACGATTGTCGTCAGCCGCGCTATCACCAGCCCTTTGCTCACCTTGTTTCTGAGCAAGCGGCTGGGGTTGAACCAACAGGACGTCGGCCTGCTGCTGGGTATCGCGGTGTTTATTGCCACGTTGCTCGGGCTGTACGGCGGCTATGTGATCGACCGCCTTGAAAAGCGCAAGCTGCTGATTCTGGCGATGCTCTCCAGTTCCGTCGGCTTCGTGTTGCTGACCTTTGCGCACAACGTCTACCTGACCACCATGACCCTGGTCATCACTGAAGCAGCGTCTGCACTGTTCCTGATCGGTTCCAAAGCGATCATCAGCGAGAACCTGCCCGTCGGCCAGCGCGCCAAGGTGTTTTCCCTGCGCTACACCTTGACCAATATCGGCTACGCGACCGGGCCGATGCTCGGTGTGCTGATCGCCGGTCAACTGCCGTTGGCGCCGTTTCTGATTGCCAGCGGCATCGCGTTTTGCAGCGTGTTCCTGATGATTGGCATCCCACCGACCCAGCGCACCGATGACAGCAAACCGCTGAGCTTCTTCAACACCCTGGCGACCCTCAGGAGTGATCGCACGCTGATCATGTTCACCTGTGGCAGCCTGCTCAGTACCATCGTCCACGGGCGCTACACCCTCTATCTGTCGCAGTACCTGCTGGTCATGTACAAGCCCGATGAAGCGCTGAACATCATGTCAGCGGTGCTCGCCTGTAATGCCGTAACCGTAATCCTCATGCAATACCAGATCGGCCGCTTCCTCAAGCGCGAGCAACTGCGCTACTGGATTGGCGTTGGCGTGGTGTTTTTCATCGTGGGTCTGATTGGCTTCAGCCGAGCCGACAGCATGCTCTCGTGGTGCGTCGCGATGTTCATCTTCACCCTCGGTGAAATGATCATCTACCCGGCCGAATATCTGTTCATCGACACCATCGCCCCCGAAGCCCTGCGGGGCAGCTACTACGGTGCACAAAACCTCGCAGCCTTCGGCGGCGCCCTGAGCCCGGTGATCTGCGGTTACCTGCTGATCAACTCGACGCCGAGCAGCATGTTCTATGTGCTGAGTGGTTTGACGGCGATGGGCGGGACCTTGTGCTTCTTGAGTGGGCGCAGGGTCAAGCCTGCGTTAGAGCATATCGCCTCCTTGTAGACGCAAAATAACGCCTAGGGATGCCAAAAAAAGCGCGCTCCCCCCTCGCAACGCCTCCTCGCCCGCCTCAAAAAATCCTTAACCGCCTGATCGGCATGGTTTTTCTCGCACTATCAATTTCAGCGATGATCGATAGCAGCCTAATTAACTTCTTAAACAAATTGAGCTGCGTAAAATTCACTCCATACCCACTTACAACCTCTAAACATCTCGGAGCAACTATCATGAAAACTTCTAAATTGATCTTCGGCCTGGCGTTCTCGGTACTGGCCAGCAGCACTTTCGCCCTTCCAGCGTTTGCAGAAAATGGTTCGGCTCACACTCACGCTATCCACGTCGCTGCTGACGGTTCAGATCACGTTGGTGCTAACCGTGTCGCTGCTGATGGCGCTGACCGCGTCGGTGCAAACCGCTTAGCCGCTGATGGTGCTGATCACGTCGGTGCAAACCGCGTAGCCGCTGATGGTGCTGACCACGTTGGTGCAAACCGCGTAGCCGCTGATGGCGCTGACCGCGTCGGTGCAAACCGCGTAGCCGCTGATGGTGCTGACCACGTTGGTGCAAACCGCGTAGCCGCTGATGGTGCTGATCACGTTGCTGCAAACCGTGTCGCTGCTGATGGTGCCGATCACGTCGGTGCTAGCCGTCTGAGCTAACACCTCTCGCTGCCCCTTCCAGCCCGGCTTTTGCCGGGCTTAATTTTGGGCGGCAGAAAAGTTCGGCCACCCACAATCGAGCGCAATCCACTCAAGGCGTCGAGATATCGCCCTGCGCCCAGCCGTCTTCACGCGTAGCGAGGGCGCTGGCAATGGATTTTATTTCAGTCGATTTCAACGTCCCTGGCAACGGGTCAAGACCCGCGCTGGCGAAGATCTGTCCATAGGCGTTGCGCAGGTCGGCGTAGGACAAGTCACGGCGTAAATCGGCTTGCAGGGTATTGAGTTCACCCTGGATCAAATCGAGTTCACCAATGCCATTGGCCTGATAACGGTTGCGCAGTTGCCCGACGATCTGCCCATCAAGTGTCGACAGTTGCTGGCTGGTCTTGAACTGGCGTAGCGCCTCCCGGTAGTTGGCGTTGGCGACGTACAGCTGGGCCAGAATCGCGATCGACATGGCCTGACGACGAGCCGTGGCCACAGCTTCACCGGCCTTGGCGACGTCGATGGCCGCTGGCGCGGAAATCACGTTGAACAGGTTCCAGGTCACCTTGACGCCATAATCGGCCCAGCTCTGGTTGACCAGGAAGGAGTTGCTGTCGTAATGCCCGCCCGCGGAGAACTCAAGGCCGGGCAACAGGCGCAACATGGCTTTGCGGGTTTCTGCGGTGCTGATGCGTGTCTGATAATCCTGCTCACGCAATTCCGGGCGGCTGGCCAGTGCTTCGTGCTCCAGACGGCCGAAGTCGACTTTCAACTCGGGGACTTCATAGTTGTCTTGCGCGGCCAGGGTCAGATCGGAACCCAGCGGCAGGTTGATCAGCGTCGCCAGTTCAGTCTTGGCCAACGACAAGGCGCGGCGCTGATCTTCCAATT
Organism: Pseudomonas sp. ASL3; assembly: GCF_056680425.1. NCBI lineage: Bacteria > Pseudomonadati > Pseudomonadota > Gammaproteobacteria > Pseudomonadales > Pseudomonadaceae > Pseudomonas > Pseudomonas sp. ASL3. Next base: position 5,418,659 of record NZ_CM155281.1, read on the forward strand.
GCCGGGTCGCTTCGATCAGGGCGCGCTGATAGCTCAGCGCCTGAATCGGATCGCCCACGCGCTGGTCGCTCATCGCCTGGCTGTTGGTCTGGGCCTTATCGACACGCGCCATCAGGCTGTCGATCTGCTTGAGCAGACGCTCGGCGGCAAGGGCTCGCCAGTAAGCCGAACGCACGTCCTGGACGATGGTGTTGACCACCTTGCGCCGACGCTCCTGCACGATCAAACGCTGGTCGCCCTGCTGCTTGGCACTGATGTAGCTGACACCGAAATCGAGTACGTTCCAGACCATGGTCAGGTCGGCGACCCGGCGGTCGCGGTCCTGGGAGGTCGAAGGTTCCAACGACTGGGTACCGGTCAGGACACTCTGGCTGCTGGAGGCACCGACGTTACTGCGTCCAGCATAACCGGCGCTCAGCGCCATGCGTGGCAGCATATCGAAGCTCGCCAGATCGACCTGACGCTGAGCCATCGCCTCTTCCATGACCTTCAGGCGAGCCTCAAGGTTGTATTTCACAGCGCGAGCCATGGCTTCGTGCAGGGTCAGCGGGCCGCTGAGGGGCTCTTGATCCTTGTACATGTCGACCAGATCGCTCTTGGCCCGCTGCTCGCTTTCGCTACGATCGATCGGTTTGCTGGTGACCGCACATCCACTCACGATCAACGCCAGCAAGCTGACGCTGAACAACTTCTGAGTCTTCTTCATCCCTAGCCCCTAGTACGGCAAACAGCTTTTTTATAGTCAGGCCAGCGCTTCACTTGCGCCGATCTGCTCAAGCATCAACGCCAGTTCATGGATCTGGCGTTGCTCGTTTTCTTTAAATTGATTCAATTGCTGACCCAGCGTCGGCGCCCCGAAGATCCCGCGCATCCCTTCGCCGGCGTTTTTATCGCTGCCGTGCCATTGCTTGCCATCGAACACGTTCAGCGGCGAAACAACCGGTACCGAGCTCAGGCCAAACGCCCCGGAAATCGTGCTGGAACCGAAAGCACCAGCCCCGGTCCCGACAAAACCAAAGTCCCCGCTGTTGAACACTTGGGCAATGTAGCTCGGCGCCAGCGCCTGGTTGTGGATGAAGATGTTGCCTACCGGCGGCACACCGCTGCCCAGCGTTGGCGATTCGAACAATGAAGGTGCCAGGAGTGGCGAGGTGAATGCCTGCGGCGGCGCTAAGCTGGCCAACAATTGAGTCGGCACGCCGGCGACGACAGGTATGACATTTACCGGCGGTGGCAAGCGAAATTGCGGGTCGCCAACGCTGACATTGGTCGGGGCGACCGCAAAGGTATCGCTGTTGAAATTACTCGCCAGGGTATTGCCGGCAACATCGCTGACGCCCGCACCGTTGAGGCTCAAGCCAATCGAACCGGTGCCGGAAATCCCACTGACGACGATCTGATAGGTCTGCGCATTGATCTGCACCACCGACTGCACCCTGCCCACAACGCTGCCGCTGGTCAGCACGGAGAAATCACCGGCGTCGACACCCGTCATGGCTTCGCTGAAGGTCAGGTTGAAGGTGGTGCTGCCTGTCGGCGCCGATGGATTGTTGACTTTGACCAAACCAGTGACCGTTGGCGCGACAGTGTCGATGACGTAGTTGGCGGAGTCGGTGGTGCCTGTACCCGCGCTGCCCGCAACAGTTTGCACGCCGGCATTGTTCAGTGTGATCAGGTTGCTGCTGTCATTGATGTGGGTGTTGGGCGTGAAGGTCGCGGTCCAGGTCACGCCGCCATCGCTGCTGGCGAGCGCCGACAGAGTGCCATTGCTGGCGCTCAAATCACTGAGGTCAAAGCCTTTCACCGCTTGCAAGAAGGTGATTGTTACCTGCGAGGTCTCGCCGTTTTTCAGCGCAGTGTCAGACAGCGCGATGGTCGCGGTCGGCAGCACGGTGTCGACGGCAAAATTGCCCGAAACTGCGCTACCGCTGCCCGCGTTGCCTGCCAGATCGGTCACGCCGCTGGTGTTCAGGGTGATGACGTTGCTGGTGTCACTGACTGCCGTAGCCGGGGTGAAGGTCGCGGTCCAGGTGATCCCGCCGTCGCGGGAACTGACAGCGCCCAAGGTGCCGTTGGGGATGCTCAGGTCGCTGTTGTCGAAACCGTTCACGGCTTCGCTGAAGGTGATTGTCACCAGCGAGGTCTGCCCCGCCACCAGTGCCGGTCGGTCAATGACGACGGTCGCGGTAGGGGCCTGGCTGTCGACTGCATAGTTGTTGGAGTCGGTGGCGCCGGCACCGGCATTGCCTGCCGCATCGGTCACGCCGCTGGTGTCCAGGCTGATCACGTTGCTGGCGGCGGTAATCGCGGCGGTCGGTGTCAAGGTCGCAGTCCAGGTGACGCCGCCATCGCTGGAGCTGACCTCACTTAAGGTGCCGTTGGCGACAGTCAGATCCGCATTGGTGAAACCGCTGATTGCTTCGCTGAAGGTGATCGTCACCAACGACGTATGCCCAATGGCCAGCGCATTGTCGGCTACGACGATGGTGGCGGTCGGGCGCTGGGTATCGATGGCGTAGTTGTTCGAGTCGGTCGTACCGTTGCCCACGTTGCCGGCCGCGTCATTCACGCCAGCATTATTGAGGGTAATGACATTCGCGCTGTTACTGATGTCGGCCGTCGGGGTGAAGGTCGCCGTCCAGGTCACGCCGCCATCGCTGGAGCTGACAGCGCTCAAGGTGCCGTTGGCGACGGTCAGGTCGCTGTTATCAAAACCGCTCACCGCTTCGGAGAAGGTAATTGTCACCTGCGAGGTTTCGCCAATTTTCAACGCCGTATCGGACAACACGATGCTCGACGTCGGCGGCGCGGTGTCAATCGCAACGTTGCCCGAACTGGTGCTGCCGCTACCGGCATTGCCCGCGAGATCGGTCACACCGCTGTTGTTCAACGTGATGACGTTGCTGGTGTCGGTGACATTGGCAGTCGGGGTGAAGGTCGCCGTCCAAGTCACCCCACCATCGCTGGAGCTGACATCGCTCAACGTGCCGTTGGGGATGCTCAGGTCACTGTTGTCGAAACCGCTCACGGCTTCGCTGAAGGTGATCGTCACCAGCGAAGTCTGCCCCACCGCCAGCGTCGACTGCGCAATGACGATGGACGCCGTCGGTGCCTGACTGTCGATAGCGTAGTTGTTGGAGTCAGTGGTGCCCGCACCGGCATTGCCCGCTGCATCGGTCACGCCGGTATTGTCCAGAGTGATCAGGTTGGTGCTGTCGATAATCGCGGCGGCTGGCGTCAGGGTCGCGGTCCAGGTGACGCCACCATCGCTGGAGCTGACCGCGCTCAACGTACCGTTGGCGATAGTCAGGTCGGCATTGGTGAAGCCGCTGACCGCTTCGCTAAAGGTAATGGTCACCAGCGAGGTCTGACCGATGGCCAGCGCATTGTCGGCCACGACGATGGTGGCAGTCGGACGCTGGGTATCGATGGCGTAGTTGTTCGAGTCGGTGGTGCCGGCACCGGCATTACCTGGCGCATCGGTCACGCCGGTATTGTCCAGGGTGATCACGTTGCTGGCATCGGTAATCGCCGCGGTCGGCGTCAGGGTCGCGGTCCAGGTAATGCCACCATCGCTGGAGCTGACATTACTCAACGTACCATTGGCGACAGTCAGGTCGGCATTGGTGAAACCGCTGACCGCTTCGCTGAAGGTGATCGTCACCAGCGAGGTCTGCCCGATGGCCAACGCATTGTCGGCCACGACGATGGTCGCGGTCGGCCGCTGGGTATCGATGGCGTAGTTGTTGGAATGAGTGGTGCCCGCACCGGCATTGCCTGCCGCATCGGTCACGCCGGTATTGTCCAGAGTGACCAGGTTGGTGCTGTCGGTAATCGCCGCAGTCGGCGTCAGGATCGCGGTCCAGGTGATACCGCCATCGCTTGAGCTGACAGCGCTTAACGTACCGTTGGGCACACTCAGGTCGGCATTGGTGAAACCGGTCACCACCTCGGAGAAGGTAATGGTCACCAGCGAAGACTGTCCAGCCGCCAGCGTTGGCGTGGCGACCACGATGGTGGCCGTCGGGCGCTGGCTATCAATCGCATAGGGATTCGAATCGGTCGTACCCGTACCGGCGTTCCCGGCGAGATCGGTCAGCCCGCTGTTGGTCAGGGTGATCAGGTTGTTGGCATGGGTAACGCCGTTAACCGGCGTCAGGGTCGCGGTCCAGGTGACACCGCCATCGCTTGAACTGACCGCGCTGAGCGTGCCATTGTCAATCAGCAGGTCGCTGTTATTGAAACCGGTCACCGCCTCCGAAAAGGTAATGGTGACCAGCGAGGACTGGCCAATCCCCAGCGCATTGTCCGTCACCACAATGGTCGCCGTCGGGCGCTGGGTATCGATGGCGTAGTTGTTCGAGTCGGTGTTGCCGCTGCCGATATTGCCAGACGCGTTTTGCACGCCGCTGTTATCCAGCGTGATCAGGTTGGTGCTGTCGGTGATCGCCGCGGTCGGCGTCAAGGTGGCGGTCCAGGTAATCCCGCCATCACTAGAGCTGACCGCGCTCAACGTACCGTTGGCGATAGTCAGGTCGGCATTGGTGAAGCCGGTCACTGCTTCCGAAAAGGTGATGGTCACCAACGAGGCATCGCCAATCTTGAGCGCATTGTCAGCCACGACGATAGTGGCCGTCGGGCGCACGGTATCGATGGTGAAATTGCCGGAATTGGTGGTCCCGACGCCAGCGTTACCCGCAAGGTCGGCCACCCCGCTGTTGGTCAGGGCAATCAGGTCGGTGGTGTCGGCAATACCTGCCGTCGGCGTAAAGGTCGCGGTCCAGGTAATACCGCCATCGCCGGTGCTGACCGCGCTTAACGTACCGTTGGGCACGCTCAGGTCGGCATTGGTGAAACCGGTTACCGCCTCGGAGAAGGTGATGGTCACCAGCGAGGTTTCGCCTGCGGTCAGCGTCGTGTCAGCCAGCACAATGGTTGCAGTCGGACGCTGGGTGTCGATGGTGTAGTTGTTGGAGTCGGTGCTGCCGGCCCCGGCGTTGCCGGCCTGGTCGGCCACGCCCGTATTGTCCAGGGTAATCAGGTTGGTGGTGTCGGTAATACTGGCGGCCGGGGTAAAGGTCGCCGTCCAGGTAATGCCGCCGTCCGCGGAGCTGACCGCGCTCAACGTACCGTTGGCAATCGTCAGGTCAGCGTTGGTGAAACCGCTCACCGCTTCCGAGAAGGTGATGGTTACCAGCGACGTTTGGCCAATGGCCAGCGTAGTATTCGCGACCACGACAGTCGCCGTCGGACGCTGCGTGTCGATGGCGTAATTGTTGGAGTTGGTGCTGCCTACTCCCGCATTTCCGGAAAGGTCCTGGACCCCGGTCTTGTCCAGGGTGATGTGATTGGTAGTGCTGGTGACACCGGCGGTCGGTGTCAGGGTCGCCGTCCAGGTAATGCCGCCGTCCGCGGAGCTGACCGCGCTCAACGTACCGTCGGCGATGGTCAGATCCGCGTTGGTAAAACCGCTGACGGCTTCCGAGAACGTGATGGTCACCAGCGAGGTTGCGCCAATGTTGAGCGCGTTGTTCGCGACCACGATGGTGGCGGAGGGCGGCACCGTGTCATGCACGGCGTAGTTGCCCGACGTGGCGCTACCGACGCCGACGTTGCCGGCCAAGTCGCTGACGCCCGTGTTGTCTAGAGTGATGACGTTGCTGGCTGCGGAAATATTGCTGGCGGCGGTCAGTGTTGCCGTCCAGGTCTTGCCGGAATCGCTGGAAGCCACGGCGCTCAAGGTACCGTTGGGCACGACCAGATCGGCGTTGCTGAAACCAGTTACCGCTTCGCTAAACGTGATGGTCACCGCTGAAGTCGCGCCGGACGCCAGCACGGGTGTGGCGATCACAATCGAGACCACCGTCGGTGGGGTGGTGTCCGGGACGTAGGTGGCGTCGATGGTGCCTTTACCGCCGGACGTATCGCTATAAATCCCGGCGACCCCGAGGGGTTTAGCGCCCGTCTCACCGCCACCCAGCGCCTGCCCGCCATCGCCGCTGACACCGACGTTGCCGGTCATCGCCGACGCGTTGCTGGCGGTGATATGCACCACACCTTTGTTCCAGATCCCGCCGACCGCCAGGCCACCTGCGCCACCTGGGTCAACAGAACCGCCATCAGCAGCGAGTCCGCCGCCACCACCACCGCCACCGCCGGCCGCGACATTGTTGCTGATGGTCGAGGTGCCGATGATTGTCAACGTGCCGTCCGTATCGTTGTAGATACCGGCCGCTGCCGCGCCACCGATGCCGCCGGTTTTGTCCCAGCCCGAGCCACCGCCGCCGCCGCCGCCGATTGAAAGGGTGCCATTGCTCGTGCTCGTGCTCGCGGTAGCGCCATTACCACCGCTGCTGTAGCTGTAAATTCCGATACCTCCCGCCCCGCCGGTGGTCGTACCGCCCATGCCACCCATATGGATGCCGTCGAAGCCGCCACCCATACCGCCCGACCCACTACCACCGGAGCCGCCGGCGTAAACAGGACGCCCATTGGCATGGGCAAGGCCACCGTTGCCACTCCCTGAGCCGGAGATCCCGCCACCGCCGCCACCGCCGCCACCTGCATAGACGGGCGTAATGCCGCCACCACCGCCACCCCCCGACGCAACGTTTGCCGTAATGGTGACGTTTTTCAGGGTCAGGTTACCGTCGTTATAGATACCGCCGCCGAACGCACCTGCCGCACCCGCGCCGCCATTCGCGCCGTTGCCTGCGGACAAGCCTTTGGTGATGATCAGTCCATCGAGCATCACCGTCGTATTTGCCGCCACGTTAATGACGCGAGTCTTGTACTGACCGTCCAGGGTGACGTCGGCCACGCCGTCGTTGTTCCAGTCGCCATCAATGGTAATGTTTTTGCTGATGGCCAGCTCTGTATTGAGCGAGACCGTGTGGACCGACGAGGCAAAGTTGACGATATCGCCGTTCTGCGCCAATGCCAGCTCTGTGCGCAATGAACCGGCAATGACGGCATCGGAGTTATTGGCGACCGTCCAGGTCGCCAACCCCCATTGATAACCCGCCATGGCCTGCTGCGAAAGCACGTTTTTGCTCTCGATGCTGCCGGTGGCGACTTCTAGGGTCCAGTCGCCGCCCACACCAGTCCGATTGCTGGACGCGGCAATGTCACGCCCGGTCAATTGCGCCAGCGAGTCGACGAAAGCCATCCCGCGCGAGCCCTCCGCGGTGTAGCAGGCGTAAATCGAAATATCGCCGCCGGTATTCATGTCCTTGCCGATTTCCGCCAGCACCGCGCTGCGGTCGGCAACGTTGTCAGCCGACAAATAGGTGTCGCCCAACCACAAGTCGCCGGAGTTGCCATGGGCCAGAATTTCCACGGAGCTCACGCCGTGGTGCTCGTCCAGGTAATCGGCGATCTGCTGCAAACCGTCTTTGGTGGCGTCCAGCCGGACCACTTGGGTACCCGGCGCGATACCTTGCAGCAGGCTGTCGGAGTCCTTGACCCGCGAATCGACGAACACCACGGTCTGGCCCGGGACGGCCGGCGGCGTCGGAATGGGCGTGGCGGCCACGTCTTTGGGATGGCTGTCGTTACTGGCTGCGTGATCGGTGGCCGCTGCCGGTTTGGCAGCATCCGTCGTGGCATGGCTGTCGGCGTGCGCGGTGTCCGCCACGGTCGCGGCCACTGCGCCGTCGAACAGCATTCGCGGCTCAAGCGACATCATCAATGGCGCGGCAAAAGCTTTCGCCCTCGGGGAAACCTGTTTTGCACTCGACTTGGCTTTGTTCCACCACATGATGCTCACCTGCGCTCGAAACCCAGACTCTTAAACGAATGACCGTTACCGACTGATAACGGCTTCAGTTTTTTATACGGATGACGTTGGCGGCACTGGACCGCCCGTCATTCCAAAAGGACAACTCTGCGTACTTCTCGAAAAGATCCGGCGGCAGGATCGTGCGCCGTGGTGTCAACTCGAGCTTGCGTTTGACTTTATGCAGCCCGGAGACGCCTAGAGCCTGATCGAACTCCGGTGCGTCATAGGTCAGGTTGTCAAAGTCATGCTCGAACCAGGGTTCGCCGATGAAATCGTAAATCAGGCGCATGACCAGCCCTGGCGCTTGCGTCAGCAAGTCGTAGTCGACAATCAGCAAGGAGTCGGCCTGTTCGCCGTAATAGGCTTCCTTGAGCGCAGCCCAGGCAAACCCCACCAGACGGTTACGCTGGGCCAGGGTCTCGACACGGCTCTCGACGGTATTGCGCTCGGTGGCATCAGAAAACAGCTTGGTGTTCTCGAACGGGTTGGCGCGGTACAGCCGCTCGATGCTGTCCATGACCCAGGCTACGTTACGCACGCAAGCGATCATCTTGGCCTGAGGGAACAATTCCTTGAGGGCGGGCAAGCGAGCGCACCATTGACGATTGGTGTCGAAGATGACCGGCTTGTCGGCTTTGTCGGCGTAGTAGGAATCGAACAACCCGCGCAGCAGGCGCCGACGCATGTCGGTGTCGATGACCGCACCGAACTCACTGCCGGCGCTGCACTGTTCGAGCACGCTGGAAAACAGCGGGCCGAGGGGGCTGCTCATGCCGGCATGAAATTTCGGATTTTGTAGAAGGATAGCGGAGAGCAGGGTGGACCCTGAGCGCGGCAAGCCAGAAATAAAATGAAAGTTTGGCAATCCATTCACCACTAGCGCAAGTCCATTTTTGAACATAGAGACTACTGTATCAATATGTATCCGCCTAGTAGTGTTTTGATATCAACACACACTGCTTCAGGATAAAAATTCCAGCAAATACAGGCCGATGCGGTGGTTTTCTGGCAATTGAGATACCCCCATGCAAGCATCATCGATAACAAGCTGAAAGGATGAGCATTTATCGATGAGTTTTCAGCGGCACTGGGAATAAGGTCGTTCGGATCCCTCCTGCCCCCCCAAAACCGGCAGCTTGGAATGATTAATGACAGTTTCACACTGCTTCATCGGCCAACTGTAAGCCTGGGTCTGTTTCAAGATTCCCTGCTATCGCGATGTACGAACTGTCGCTCTGTTGAGCAATAGCTCCGCCTTGCTCACGCCACCAGTCGGGGTGCTTGACCACGGCCTCACCCGTCACGTCGCGAATAATCCTCACTAGGTCAAATGAGCGTAAGCCGTCCACATGCTCGCTTAAACTGCCAGTAGTATTGGCCCACATGGGATCAAGCACGAAGTCGATTCCTTTCATCCTGGCCAGTTTGGCAGCCGGGACGAAATCTGAATCACCTGCAACCAAGACAATCACATCAGCAAGCCTGTCCAGGGCCAGTGTTGTGATATCCATACCAAGCTTGGTATCAACAGTCTTCTGTTCAATTTTGTAGTGAAAATCATCATTTGTGAGATCAGCCCACTTCATTTCCCCCCTAAGAAGTGCCTTGAGAGAATGAGCGTTTAATTGCCACTCTCCACTTTTAGCTAGCTCGCCCAGTCGAAGAGCCGTCTTTCTGCTCGATCGAAGATAGTCGTGCAAATCTCGCCGCAACTGGTAAGGGGGATGCAAATTGAAATTCATATGCCCTGAGGTTTTATGCCCTTCCGGGATAATTGGGAGACGAACCTGATTTGACGGTGGCGGGCAATCGTAGTAGTAGACGCGGTAAAGCTCGCGGCTGGCTGAGCGCTCATCCTCGATGTGAAGTTTTACGATTCTTTTGATGATCTGACCGAGCTGTTCAGCGGTAAGCAATAAATCTTTTCTGAAGTATTTTCGGGTAAAAAACAGAATCCTTTGGAAGAAAAATCCCCCATCTATGAGGACGGCTGTTCGCTTCATAGGTTTTTCCTTGGGCAAAAAAAAGCTCAGGACTGCTGGGCAGGTTCTAACAATTGCCTGCGCGCTGTACTGAGCTGTTGGGCGAACGTTAATCAAAATTGATAAATGCGTCAACCTCGACGGATCATCTCTGCCTCATTGGAGGTCTCGGGGATTCAGCAACACACCGTCAATGCCGCCACCACGAACGCATCCGTTCTCTTCTGTCCTGAGTGCATTAATTTATATCAAAAAATTAAAAGCCACTTTCCCGCACACCCAACGCTGCCAGTCGGCGCCAGCCATTGCCCAGCAGCGACTCACTCTGGCCTTGCAACACCACCAGACCGCGCAAAGGCTGGTTCGGTGTCGGCATGCTTTCAAGAACTTTCAAGCGTGCACCGTACTGCGCCTGCACCGGCTCGGCGCGGTGGTTTTCACCGCGGCGCACGGCGATCGGCCCATGGTGATCGGAAGCCAGCGCTTCCAGGTCCAGGTAATTCACGCCGTTGGCGTCCACTTCCAGCAGCTCCACGGGGATGGCCGGGCGCATCGGGTCGTCGGCGATAAAACGCCCGTCAGTACCCGGCGCCACTCGCCACAGCGCTTCCTCGGCCAGATAACCGCGCAAACGGACGCCGTCTTCCACCACCCGCGCCAGCGGCTCCTTGGTCGATACCCAGCGCCCCACGCTCAACTCCGGCAGCAGATCGCGCACCTGCCCCGCCTGTGGCGCCCGCACCAGCAGGCGCTCGCGCTGGGCCACCAGTCCGCGATATTCGGCCACTGCTTCGGCCAACCGCTGTTCAAGAATACCGGCGTCGGCCGCTGTTTCGCTGCGTCCGGCCTGACGCCGCATTTGCAGCTGAAGAATGTCTATTTCCCGGCGCACGATGGTCTGGCGTGAGTCCAGGTCCGGCGATTCCAGTTCGATCAGAATCGCCTCGGCCTCGACGCGCTCACCGTCCTTGACGTTCACCTGTTTGACCCGTCCGGCAACCGGGGCATACAGGGCGCTGACACGCCCGGCTTCAAGCATCGCCGGCAGCTCGACACTGCTGCGCCACGGCAGCACCAGCATGGCAATCACCGCCAGCAAACCCAGCAGACTGAGTACGGCCCTGACGTTTTGGGCCTGTTCGCGATTTTTCCACCAGACGTGCATTTCTTTCCAGATCGGCAGGAAGATGAACCACACCAGCTCGACCATCATCAGGAAGATGCCGAGCAGCTTGAAAAACAGCTGATAGACCGCCAACGCGATGCCAAAGAACAACGCCGCGCGCCACAGCCAGGAGCAGTACCCCCACCACAACAGCCGCCGTTGCATGGCCGGCGACCACGGCTCCGGTGCCGGTTGCCCATAACCAAACAGCGTTTCGCGCAGGCGCCAGCGACACAGGGCAAACGCGCGGCCTTGCAGGTTATCCACTTGCCACAGATCGCTGAGCAAAAAATAACCATCGAAACGCATGAACGGGTTGAGGTTCACCGCCAGCGTGGTCAGCCAGGTCGCACTGGCCAGCATGAACGCGGCGGTGCGCGCCGGGCCATCCGGCAGCAGCGACCAGACCAGCAAGGCAATACACGCCAGTAGCAATTCAGCGAGCACACCGCCGGCGCCAATCAACAGCCGCGAGCGACGGTCGTTGACCCGCCAGGCATCGCTGACATCGGTATAGAACAGCGGCAGCAAAACCATGAATGCCACGCCCATGCTTTGCACCCGACACCCGGCGCGCTTGGCCATGAACGCATGGCCGAATTCATGGCACAGCTTGGCGAAAAACAGAGCGATACCAAATGCCATCGCGCCGCCGAGACTGAACAGATGCGGGAAAGTCGAGAGAAAGCGCTCCCAATCACGCGCCACCAGAAACACACCAGTTCCCAGGGTGAGGGGCAATCCGTAACGCAGCAGGCGCGAGCCATAACGCTCCAGCCACGGCCAGACACGATTGAGAAAGGCATCCGGACGCCATAGCGGGATGCGGAAGAACAGGTATTGATGCAGCAGCATTTGCCAGAGGCCCTGACGTTGGGCTGCGGCCTTGCGCGCGTAGCTGTCGCGCTGTTCCTGATCCAGCGCGGCAATCAGGTCATGAGCGCGCAGAAAGCCCAGCAGCTCTTCCAGCTCATGGCTCGCCAGCGGCAGACCGGGCTCCTGATTGGCGGCGTTCAGGACTTTCTCGGCGTCGCCCAACGGCCAATGACGCAGCAAGCGGATCGCCGCCGCGCCCAGTTTGAAATAACGCCCACGCACGGGGTCGGCCAAGGTCCAGCGTGGTGAGCCATCCAGCGCCGGGGCGGCTGCCGATAGCTGCAAATCCGCGCGTAGCGCAGGCAAGTTCATCTACAGGCCTACGCTCTGACGCAGCGCCGCCAATGGTCGGCGCAACAGATAGAGTCCCACGGGGGCACGCTCGCCGAACAGCTTGGCGGTGCCGCGCAAACCGATGCGCGGTGGCGTGTCGCTGAAGCTCGCGTCCAACCGATAAGCAAGCTGCCCGGCGGCGGTGGGTTGCGCTTCATAGGCGGCCCGCTCCAGGGTCGCCACATAGCGATGCAAAGGATCGCTGTCGAGAAAAAGCGCTACTTGTGCGCCCGGCTCAAGCGCGATGGCGTCGCCAACCGCCAACTCGATGCGCAGTTCGGCTTGGGCGGGGTCGGCGATATCCAACAGGCGCTCGCCCGTCTGCACCGGTTTGCCGGTCCAGCGCTCAGCGTCGGCGAACACCGCAATACCGTCGCGTTCGGCGCGCACTTCGCTGCGCTTGAGCAACTCACGGGCGTAATCACGTTCTGCGCGTTTCTGTTCGGCACGCGCCGCCAGCAGATCGATGCGCGAACTGGATTCGGCATCGGTGAACGCCCGTTGCGCGTTGGCCTTGAGTTCTGCTTCGGCCACACCCAGCGCGCGTTGAGCAACGTCTGCCTGCGCCTTGAGCGTGGTGCTTTCGAAGCGCAGCAGCAGATCGCCGGTTTTTACCGGTTGATTGGGTTTGACCAGAAACTCGGCGATCACCCCGTCCAGCGGCGCAGCGACCACCCGGCCATCCAGCGGCACCACTTCAGCCGGCGCCAGCACCGATTGGCGTACCGGGATCAGCAGGCACAGCAGCAACGCGCCCACCAGCAGCAGCGGTTTTTTCCCTGACCAGCGCAAACGCCACGGTTTGCGCGGCTGCAAAGCCAGCCAGGCGTGACTGTACGTATCACCCAGCCGCGCCAGGAGCATTTGCTCGGGCTGCGTCCAGGCGTGCTCCCGCGCCAACCACAGCCCGCCAAACACCAGGCCCTTGCGATCGAGCAGCGGCAGCCAGAACACTTGCGTCACCGACAGCGTCTGCACGTCCGCCCGATCCTGCACACCCAGTTGCTCGATGGCGACAGTGCCTGGCTGGTTCAGCTGGTTTTTTTTGAACATGTCGGCCACGGCATGCTCGACGAATGCGACAAAGGGCGCATTGGGCTCGACCATGCTGACCCCGGTCACTGCACGCACCTTGCCGGCGATCAGCAGCGCCGTGTGACGAAAACCGAACAGCGCCTGGCCGTCATTGACCAGGCTATAAGCCAATTGGTCGATGTCTTTAGCGGCGCGGGTCTGGCGCTCCAGATCGAGAAATTGCGCGAAAACCCGTTCGGCGACGCCCGGTGCTGCCGCTGTCACTTGGCGGGCGCCAAATGCGCGGTACCGCTCATGCCCGCCAACAGGCCCTTGGCATCGGTCAACGAGGCAACCAGCAACAGTGTCTGGCTGCCCTCATCAATGCGCGCGCCCAAGCGTTTGACTGTCGCGGTCAGCGGCTGGCCGGTTTCATCGGGAGTAAAGCTGAAGGTTTGTCCAGGCTTGAGCCGCGACATCCAGCGCGACGGCACCAACAGATGGATTTCCAGGGTGCGGTTGTCGACGATCTCCATCAGCGGCGCGCCTGCCGAGACGCTTTCGTAACGCTGCGCCTTACGTTGCACGACTTGACCGTCATACGGCGCAATCACGCTGCAGCGTTTGACCTGAACCTGATAGACCTGCGCTTGGGCCTGGGTCTCGGCCAATTTGGCTTCGGCCCGCGCCACTTCGAAACGACCAACGGAGTTGAGCGAGGCCAGTTGCTTATTGTGCGCCAGCTCTTCGTCGGCACCACGACTGCCTGCCTGCGCGGCATTGAGCTGGGCCTGATACGCGGAACAGTCGAAACGCGCCAGGGCATCGCCCTTGTTGAAGGACTCGCCTTCGCTGAACGGCATGTCGACGATTCGTCCGGACAGCTCGCTGGCGAGCATTGCCTGATCACGCGCCCGCAACACGCCGCGAGCTTCGCTGGTGGTCGCGGTTTGCGCGCTTGGGGGGGCGCTGTCCAGCAATGGATCGGTCGGTTGAGAAGTGTCCGCATGTGCCAAACCTGCAAGACAGGCAAATCCATAAGCCCAATACCACAAGTGGCGCATATCCATATCTCCCGACGTGATGGCCGCAGTCTACGGTAGCGGCGGCGGTCGTCAAGGTCGCCAATCAACTGTCATAAACCCTGTAGGAGCTGACTTGTCTGCGATCCAGTGCGAAGCGCTGGCAAAAATGGTGAATCCACCATCGTCGGAAGGTCCTTCGGCCCTTATCGCAGACAAGTCAGCTCCTACACAGGCTGTGTGAAAACCTCCGCGACCGATTAACTGATTAAAAACTGACCTGAAAATCGCGTTCCTACGTGAAATTCAGGTCTGTCCAACAGCCGATCTATTTCAGAATTGACGTACGAACATGCAGTTCAGTTTTCTGTTGGGGTTTTCACACAGCCTGTACAGGAGACCGAGGGATATGTTTGACAAAGCCCGAGGGATTGAGGACGGTAGCCATGAAGAGTTGCTACTGATTGTTGTGTCTTTCCCTTCCACTCATTGAAAAGGATATCGAGCATGACTTATCGCATTCTGGGCCAATCCGGCCTGCGTATCTCTACTTTGACTCTCGGCTCCATGATGTTCGGCGAGCAGACCAGTACCGAAGAGTCCCTGCGTATCATCGACAAGGCTTGGGATCAGGGCATCAATTTCATCGACACGGCGGATGTGTACGGCGCCGGACGCTCCGAAGAAATCGTCGGCGAAGCCATCGCATCACGGCGCGATGACTGGGTCCTGGCGACCAAGGTGGGTTATGGTCCCGCCGGTGGTTCGCCTAACTCCAGCGGACTGAGCCGCAAACATATCTTCAACGCGATCGACGCCAGCCTGACTCGGCTCAGCACCGATTACGTGGACATCTATTACCTGCACCGCGAAGACCACGACACGCCGCTGGAAGTGACCGTGTCTGCCATCGGCGATTTGCTGCGCGAGGGCAAGATCCGCTATTGGGGCCTGTCCAACTATCGCGGCTGGCGCATCGCTGAAATCTGCAATGTCGCCCAGCGTCTGGGAGTGGACAAACCGGTGATCAGCCAGCCGCTGTACAACATCACCAACCGTCAGGCCGAGATCGAGCAAATCAACGCCGCTGCCTTCCAGGGTTTGGGCGTGGTGCCTTATAGCCCGCTGGCGCGTGGCGTACTCAGTGGCAAATACGCACCCGACGTCACCCCCGCCAGCAACAGCCGCGCCGGACGTCAGGACAAACGTATTCTGGAAACCGAATGGCGAGTCGAATCCCTGCGCATTGCGCAGAAGATTCAGGAGTACACCCAAGCCAAAGGCGTCGGCATCGTCGAATTCGCGATCGCCTGGGTGTTGAACAACCAGGCCGTTACCTCCGCCATCGTCGGCCCGCGCACTGAGGAGCAGTGGGACGGCTACATCAAGGCCATGGACGTGAAAATCACCGCCGAAGATGAGGCATTTATCGATTCGTTGGTGACTCCGGGACACGCATCGACACCGGGCTATAACGACGTGGCGCATTTTGTGTCAGGGCGGCTGGCGCGCTAATAGTCCAACACCGCTATTCGCAGGCTTGCAACTACGCGTCCCGCTGCGAATGGCTGACTATCGCTCGTGCATCGCCTCGGCCCGAGCCCGAAGGATCGGCTTCAGCAGGTAGCTGAGATGATTTTTAAGCGCCAATAAAATGGCGACATATTAAGTGTCACCGTTTTTTCGCAATATTTGACCTCGTTTGTTACGACTTATTGACACTGGCAGTCCGGCATCATAATAATTGCGCGCCATCGCCGAGGTATAAGAGAGTCCGGAAATGGTGATCGTCGGAGAATGTGATGCCTCATCTTTTTCCAGTCGCTCTATATTGCTTTGACAGCTGACACCCTCAGCATCACAGGGGGTTGCTTGGAAATGCGACATCCTATTTTTGCTGACTAAGTCTGACACTGAGCGTGGTTCGGAGCGCTTGTAATAGTCGTCAGAAAAATGACTCCCTTGCAAAGCTGTACCGGAGAGGAGGCGCTGGCCGCGCCGCATCCGGTTCAAAGCGAAGGGAACTACATTTGAGTCAGGTCACCTTAGCCATCCGCCATCTGCGTGATGAGCAGATGTTGTTGCGCGACGGCGGGCTTTATTGGGTGGCTGTGGATCAGGCGAGCGATTCTGCCGCGCTGGCGGTACAGTGCCTGGCAGCGATGCCGGCCAATGCGCGAGCGACGTTGGTGTGCTGCGGGCATTCAAGTCAGGACCTGGCCCAGAAGCTGGCGGCAGATACCGGTCCTGGTCAGCTGAAGCTGTTCGACATCAAGACAGCCGACATCGGCCTGACCCTCAAATCGCTGAGCGGCGAGCTGACCCGTGCTGCTCCGGTTGCCGGCAGTACCATTGTGCTGATGCTGCCGGACAGCGCATGGCAAAGCGACGTTGCGCCAGAGCTACGGCATTGCTGCCTGTCCCTGAGGCAATGGCTGGGCCGACGCCAATGCACCCTGTTGGTGATCAGCCATGGCCAGACGCCTCAACTGCATGACCGTTTGTTGCGGCTCAACGAGACGATCTCTGGGCTCGCTCAGCTTTATCGCCGTGATGGTGGTATTCGCTATCAATTGCACTACTGGCACAGCGAACTGGGCGTGTGTAGCGGTCAGGAGTTCGAGCTAGAGTTGCGGGTGGACGGTTTTGCGCTATCGGTCAATGAGCAGGCCAGTGTGCAACTGACCCACACCGATGACCAGCGCATCTACCTGACCCAGCGTTCAGTGCTTGAAGGCTCGCCGCCGTTGTCGGATCAGTGGAGGCTGTTCGAGAGCCGCGAGGACTTGCTTCAACAAGCCACCCGCGCTCGTGCTGCCAGCATCATCGTTGCCATCGACAGCAACCTACAGATTGAAGAGTTGGCCCGTCAGATTTACGCCCTGCGCGAGCGCTGCGGCATCGCGCTGAAGATCATCGTACGCGAGATGGAGCCCTGCCTGCGTTATCGGGACGAGCGTCTCCTGGTTTCCTGCGGTGCCAACATCACCGTGCCCTATGGGACTACGCTGGCGCACTTCTTCAGCATGATCGACAGTGCCCAAGGCCAGACCTGGCGTCGGAGCCGCACCACCGACTTCCAATCACTATTCGAACGCCTGCGGCCGCCCGCCGAGCGCGGGCTGTTAACGCCCCGGGAATTCATCAGTACGGTGGAGCGCGTCTACAGCGGCGCCTCTGGCGAGATCAGCCACCAGCTGCTCAAACTGATACCGCGCGGCGGCCTGGAAATCGAGCAGTACTTGAATCAAATCGGCTTGCGTCGTTTCGGTGACGTCGCCTGCGTGGTCAACGGTGCCTTTTATCTGTTCCTGTTTGCCTGTCGCGCGGACGGACTGGAACCCGCATTGGGGAATATCTGCCGGCTGGCCTGGCGCGATCTGTTCAGCGACTTCCAGATTCTCCCCGGCGTTGACGCGTTGTCGCGCGAGGACTTCCTCACGGCAGCCTTGCTGCCTCCCACGTTCCTTCTGGCAGAAGAACGCACGGCCGGTAGCTCCGCCGAAGCCGCTGGGCGCGGCGCCTATTCGCCTCAACGCACCACACTACCGATTATGGATCCCTGTTCATGAGTTATTCCGAGCTGATCCAGGTGATTGGCCTCAGCAGTCTGCTGACCCTGGCACTGATCGTGGCGTTGACCAAGTTTGGTCGCCATTTGCTGGCCGTTGTGCAGGGCCTCTTGCCCCCGCGTTACCTGAAGTCTCGTGGCGTGCGTCGTCGCGCCACTGCCCAGAGCGAACCCCATGAGCCAGTATGAAGTCATTAACCCGACGTCAGTGCGCGTCTGGCCGGGCCTGGGTCACTGGAATCTGTATTTCATTCTCAAGTTCGTACTGCTGTGGGCTGGCTACCTGAACCTGCAGGTATTGCCCAACCTGGTGTTCGCTGCAGCGTTGCTGCTGCCGTTGCCGCATCGTTACCTGCGCATACTGCGCACAGTCATTGCGATCCCAGTGGGCGTTGCGCTGTTTTACCAGGACACCTGGCTGCCCCCCTTCAGCCGCCTGCTGGCCCAGCCTGGCGTGCTGAGTTTCACCGGCGCATACGCGGTCGAGCTGGCTGGTCGTTTCATCGACTGGAACCTGTGTGCGCTGCTGGCTGTGCTGGTGGTGGTCTATGCCTTCGTCCGTCACTGGCTGCGCCTGACCACCCTGAGTGTGTTGGGTTTGGCCTGGCTGATCAGCGCCAATGTGCTGTCCCTGCACACCAGCGGCGAGCCGGCCGCGGCGTCGGCCAGTGGCGCCTCCATGGCTGCGGTGAACACGGCCGCCCCGGACAACGCGACACTGGAAGCCTACCTGCAGAAGTTCTATAGCACCGAGGCCGGGCGTCAGGTGGAGTTCAAGCCTGCGACTTCTGCCGTGCAGCCTTTCGATCTGTTGCTGATCAATATCTGTTCCATGGCCTGGGATGATCTGGACGCCGTGGGCCTGCGCGATAACACGCTGTTCCAGCAGATGGACGTGATTTTCGACAGCTTCAACTCGGCCACTTCCTACAGCGGCCCGGCGGCCATCCGCCTGTTGCGCGCCAGTTGTGGGCAGGTTCCGCACAGCAAGCTCTACGGCACCGCCCCGGAGCAGTGCATGTTGATGGACGATTTGAGCAAGCTGGGCTTTGCCAGCGAAGTGATGCTCAACCACACCGGGCAGTTCGAAGGCTTCCTTGACGAAGTCCGCGCCCAGGGTTCGTTGCCGGGCCCCGCCGTCAGTACCAGTAAATTGCCGCGTGCACTGGTGGGCTTCGACGGTTCGCCAATCCTGCGCGATGCTCAGGTATTGGACACCTGGTGGAAGCACCGCGAAGAAGAAAAGAACGATCGCGTGGCGCTGTTCTACAACACCACCACGCTGCATGACGGCAACCGTGCGTTGACCGGCGATGGCGGCACCAAGAGCAGTGATTACAAACCGCGTGCCCAGGGGCTGATCGATGACCTCAATGGCTTCATTAAACAACTGGAGCTCAGTGGCCGTCGGGTGGTGGTGGTGATTGTGCCGGAGCATGGCGCGGCGCTGCATGGCGACCGCATGCAGATAGACGGCATGCGCGAGATACCGAGCCAGTCCATCACCCACGTACCGGTTGGCATCAAGCTGGTGGGTATGGGTCGCAACCCCGGTACCGCACCACTGCACATCACCGCGCCGAGCAGTTTCCTGGCCTTATCGGAAATCATCAGTCGCCTGTACAGCGCCCAACCCCAGGCGGATGGCCAGGGTCCCAGCTGGCCGGCCCTGCTGAACGACCTGCCGCAGACGGCGGCAGTCTCCGAAAACGCTGGCACTGTGGTCGTTGACTACGCCGGAAAACCTTACATCCGAATCAAGGAGAAAGCAGGATGGCTGCCCTACCCACAGCGCTTCAAGTGAAGGCCAGGGTGCAGTCGCGTGCGGATCGTGCCGATGACATCGCCCGCCTGAAACTGGAGCTTGAGCTGCCCGGACTGGACTACGTGGACATTTCTGCGCAGATCGAATTACAAAAGGCCCTACATCGCTGGCCGCTGCTGGCGGAGATGGAGCGTCTGCAGTCGGCGGTCCTGCCGCTGATGTATAAGTCCGACCTGGAGACGCTGTCGTGACCGCGCTTAGTCTGCGTGGTCTGCGCGGCGGCGTCGGCACCAGCTCGCTGCTAGCGGCCACGGGCCATGCATTGCATAGTCTTGGCGAGCGCGTGCTGCTGGTCGACATGTGCCCGGAGAACCTGCTTCGCCTGCACTTCAGCGTCAGCGTCAGCGAACCCAGCGGCTGGGCGCGCGCCATGATCGACGGTGAGGGCTGGAACACCCAGGCCTGGACCGTGGAGCCGGGATTGAGCGTGCTGCCTTATGGCCGCCTGAAACTGGAAGAGCAGGATCAAATCGAGCAACACCTGCTCAAGGAGCCGAAGCTGTGGCGCCGCCGACAGGCCAGCCTTGCCGAACACTTTGACTGGATCCTGTTCGATGTGCCCTTGCGATTACCCGGTCATGCTCGTGTCGGGCCCTGTGCGTTGCGCCTGCAGATTGTCGAGGCGGATGCCGCCTGCCATGTGCTGTTGCAGCAGGAAGAAGCCCCCAGCGAGCATCTGCTGATCAACCGCTTCGACCCGGTCAGCCAATTGCAGCGCGACCTGTTGCTGATCTGGCGTAAACAATATGGTGCCCGCCTGTTGCCGCTCAGCGTGCATCAGGATGAAGCCATGCGCGAAGCCTTGGCGTTCAAGAAGCCGGTGGGAGCTTATGCCAAAGCCAGCCTGGCTGCCCAGGATGTGTTGAGCCTGGCCACCTGGTGCCTGACCCGACGCGTGGAGGCGGTATGATCGCCCGCGTTTTCCCTTATGCGCACCTGCGTCGGCGCTATGACTGTGCGCCGTCAGTTGCGCTGATGCTGGCGACAATGAGCGCCCTGGCGTGGCTGCTGTTGCGCCTGGAGTCACCGAACTGGCGCGATGTGCTCGATCAGCCAAAGCGTTGGTATCCGCAACTGACCAACAAGGCACCAAGCCTGGGCGACCCGTTGCGCTATGCGGTGCAAAGCCTCTGGCTGCTGCTAGTTCGCCCGGCCAAGCCGCGGGAGTGGACGCTGGCGACCCCCGCGTGGCTCAACGCCGTCGGGGCGCTGTACCTGCGGCTGTGGACGCGGATTGGCAAGGCGCTGGGAGAATTGCCGCTGCACGCCCAGACCAGCCAGCCGATTCGCCAGAGCCTCCATTGGTGGAAAGGCCTGGGCCGTCGCAACCAACGGTTGGTCAACGCGGCCATCGGTGTCGTCGCCTTCATTTTTACGTTGTTGTGCATCACCGAGCCCTTCGGCTACGTCGCCCAACTGGTGTTCACCTTGCTGCTGTGGGGCCTGGCCATACTGGTGCGGCGGGTTCCGGGACGCTTTCCGACGTTGCTGATGGTGGTGTTGTCGATCATCGTCTCGTGCCGTTACCTGTGGTGGCGCTACACCTCGACCCTGAACTGGAACCAGCCCCTGGACCTGGCTTTCGGGATGATCCTGCTGGTGGCCGAAACTTATTATTGGGTGGTGCTGATCCTGGGGTACATCCAGACTTGCTGGCCCTTGGACCGCAAACCGGCGCCGCTGCCGCGCGACACGCGCCTGTGGCCCAGCGTCGACCTGTTGATCCCGACCTACAACGAAGACCTGTCAATCGTGCGGGGTACCGTGTACGCGGCCATGGGCATCGATTGGCCGGCCGACAAGCTGAACATCTACATTCTCGACGACGGCAAACGCGAGAGTTTCCGCCAGTTCGCCGCTGAAGTAGGAGTGGGCTACATCACTCGCAGCGACAATCGTCACGCCAAGGCCGGCAACCTCAACCACGCGTTGAAGCAGCTGAACAGCGAACTGGTCGCCATTTTCGACTGTGACCACATACCTGTGCGCTCATTTCTGCAAATGACCACCGGGGGCTTTTTGCGTGATCCGAAACTGGCGCTGGTGCAGACCCCGCACCATTTCCTGTCACCGGACCCCTTCGAGCGCAACCTCAATGTGTTCCGCGAGCACCCCAACGAAGGCGAGCTGTTCTACGGGTTGATTCAGGACGGCAACGACATGTGGAACGCGGCGTTTTTCTGCGGCTCATGCGCGGTGCTGCGGCGCACCGCGCTGGACGCGATCGGCGGCTTTGCCGTCGAGACTGTTACCGAAGACGCCCACACGGCACTACGCCTGCACCGCAACGGCTGGAATTCGGCCTATATCAAGGTGCCGCAAGCGGCCGGCCTGGCAACCGAGAGCCTGTCAGCGCACATCGGCCAACGCATTCGCTGGGCCCGTGGCATGGTGCAGATCTTCCGCACCGACAACCCCTTGCTCGGAAAAGGCCTGAACTTCTTCCAGCGCCTTTGCTACGCCAACGCGATGCTGCACTTTTTGGCCGGCCTGCCGCGCCTGGTGTTTCTGCTGGCGCCGCTGGCGTTTTTGTTCCTGCATGCCTACATCATCTACGCTCCGGCGCTGATGATCCTGCTGTACGTGCTGCCGCACATGATCCACGCAAACCTCACCAACTCGCGGATGCAGGGCGCCTATCGTCGGACTTTCTGGGGTGAGGTGTACGAGACCGTGCTGGCCTGGTATATCGCGCGCCCCACCACCGTGGCCCTGTTCAATCCCAAGAAGGGCAAGTTCAACGTCACCGTCAAGGGCGGCCTGATGGATCACAACCAGTTTGACTGGACAATCGCCCAGCCGTACTTGCTGCTGGCGTTGCTGAACATTGCCGGCCTGGGTTTTGCCATCTGGCGTCTGATCTACGGGCCCAGCAACGAGATCATCACCGTTTTGGTGGGCATTCTCTGGGTAGCCTACAACCTGCTGATTATAGGGGGCGCCGTGGCGGTCGCCGCTGAAGCGCGCCAGGTTCGCCAGACCCACCGCGTACAGGTCAAGTTGCCCGCTGCAGTGCGCCTTGAGAGTGGTCACTCTTACCCAGGCATGGTGCAGGACTATTCCGACGGAGGCACAGGCATCCAGCTCGACACCTCGCTGTCGCTGGCAGTGGGCGGGACCATCTCGCTGATAATGCAGCGCGGCACTCGTGAATTTCTGTTCCCGGGCTACATCAGCCGCAGCCATAAGAACTTCATCGGCATCAGCTTCACCAGACTCAATGCACAACAGAAGATCGACTTTGTGCAGTGCACGTTTGCTCGTGCCGACGCCTGGCTCAACTGGGGCGAGAATTTCACCCCGGATCGCCCGCTGCACAGCTTTGTGGGCATTCTCAAACTTGGTGGCACCGGTTACTACCGCCTCTACGAATACCTGCCTGCCTGGATCCGCCGCATCGCCGGCCCGCCTTTGCGAATGTTGCGCTGGCTGGTCAGTTTTCTGCCGCGCATGCCGGCGGCTGCCCCAATTCCCAATTCCCAACCAGTGAGCGCACCATGAGCCGCTACTTCAGCAAATCCCTTGTTGCCAGTCTGGTGCTCCTGGCCGCCGGCTGCGCCCAGGCCGCCACCGCACTTGCGCCTGTCGCGCCGGCCGCGGTCAGCAACGTACCGAGCTGGAGCATCGCGTACAGCTTCGAACAGCTGGGCCGTCCCGCCGACAGCCTATTGTTGGGCATCCGCAATAGCGACCAGTTCGAATTCAGCCTGCGCCGCGATCGCATCGCCAGCGACGCGAAGCTGCAGCTGGAGTACACACCGTCGCCTTCGCTGCTGCCACAGATCTCGCATCTACGTGTGTATCTCAACGACGTGCTGATGAGCGTTGTGCCGATCGAGAAGGACCAATTGGGTAAGAAGGTCAACCAATCGGTAGCCCTGGACCCACGTCTGATTTCGGACTTCAACCGCGTACGCCTGGAGTTCGTCGGCCACTACGCCGAAACCTGCGAAGATCCGGCCAACAGCACGCTATGGTTGAACGTGGGGCGCAGTAGCCAGATCCAATTGCAGGAGCAGGCACTAACGCTCAAGAACGACCTGGCCTATTTCCCGATGCCTTTCTTCGATACTCGAGGCCAGGACAAGCCGGTCCTCAATTTGGTCTTCGCCGATGCGCCAACCCTGGGCGAGCAGCGTGCAGCCGGAATCCTGGCGTCCTATTTCGGCAGCCAGGCCGCTTGGCGCGGTGCGCAGTTCCCCGTTCTGTTCGACCAGCTTCCGCCCGCCGATGAACACCATCGCGCCAAGTCGGCCATTGTCTTCGCCACCAACGATCATCGCCCGTCCTTCCTGGCTGACACAGACAAGTTCCCGGTCGTGGATGCGCCCGTTGTAGAGATGATCGACAACCCGCTGGATCCCTACAGCAAGGTGTTGCTGGTGTTGGGTCGCAACGACGATGACCTGGCTGCGGCTGCCCGTGCCCTGGCCTTGGGCGCAGGCGCGTTTCGTGGCTCGAACGTGACCGTCAACAAGGTCGAGCAGCTCAAGCCTCGGGTGCCTTATGACGCGCCAAACTGGATGCGCACGGACCGCTCGGTACGCTTCGCCGAGCTGATCAAGTACCCCGAGCAGCTTCAGGCCAACGGTCTGCAGCCACGGCCCATCACGGTGGACGTGAATCTGCCGCCTGACCTGTTCCTCTGGCGTAACCAAGGGATTCCGCTGCAAACCAAGTTCCGTTATACGCCACCAACGGTCAACGACGAGTCGCGCTTGAGCATCAGCCTGAACAACCAGTTCATCACCAGCCTGCCGCTGCAAAGCAAGACCGACGGCCGTCTGGAGGAGCTGCGCCTGGCGGTGTCGTCCAACGAGTCGGCTAACCTCAGCGACAAGCTGCTGGTGCCAGCGCTGAAGATCGGCGACCGTAACACCCTGCATTTTGACTTCAACTTCGCCAGCACCTTTGGCAGTTCCCAGCGCGACAGTTGCCGGACTTCGCTGCCGGTGAACAACCAGGCCGTGATCGATGAAGAGTCGACCATTGACCTGTCCGGCTACTATCACTACATCGCCATGCCTGATCTGCGCGCCTTTGCCCGCGGCGGATTTCCATTCAGCCGCATGGCTGACCTGTCAGAAACCCTGGTGATGGTCCCGGCCCACAGCCGCCCTGTACAACTGAGCACTCTGTTCGAGACCATTGCTGGAATCTCTGCGCACTCAGGCCTGCCAGCGTTTGGCCTGCGGCTGTCGGACAACTGGGACGACGCCAGGGCAGATGTCGATCTGCTGGTATTCGGCGCCATGGCACCGGGCGTGGGTGATGGTGCCGATGCCAATCTGGTGCTGGACAAGACGCGTGCCTGGCTACTCAAACCGTCCAATGAGCAGAGCGGTAAGTCGGCCCGCGCCGGCCAGTTCTACGATGAACGCGACCTGGGTGCCAACCGCGTCGAAGTCAGCGCCAAGGCGCCGATCGCCGCCATCGTCGGCTTGCAGTCGCCGTATCACCAACAGCGCAGCATTGTGGCCTTGCTGGCCAGCGATGACGCCGATTACCAACTGCTGCGCGACACCTTGGGCGACACGGGAAAATTAGACGCCGTTGCCGGTTCCGTGGCGCTGATCCGCAGCAGTGGCGTAAGCAGCAGTTGGGTGGGCCAGCAGTACTTTGTCGGCCACCTTCCGTGGTGGCTGTTGCTTTGGTACCAATTGTCCGACCACCCGATCCTGCTGGCGGCCATAGCCTCCATCAGTGTGCTGCTGACGGCCTTCCTGCTGTGGCGTGCACTACGTTGGACCGCTCGTCGTCGCCTGGCTGGTCAGGAGTAGTCGGGTGAAAGCCTTCCTCGCTCTGGCTTTGAACGCGATCATCGTAGCGCCTGGCTTTGCCGGTGCCGCGGAATGCGCCTGGCCTGCCTGGCAGAATTATCGCCAGGCCATGCTCAGCCCGGACGGACGGGTAATTGACCACTCCTCGGAGCAGTTGATCTCCACGTCTGAAGGGCAGGGTTACGGGCTGTTTTTCGCCCTGCTGGGCAATGACCGCGAAAGCTTCGCCAAGGTGCTGCGCTGGACCCAGGACAACCTGGCCGGCGGCGACCTTAACCGGCAGCTTCCGGCGTGGCAGTGGGGCCGCGACAACGTTGGCAGCTGGCATGTACTTGACAGCAACAACGCCACCGATGCCGATTTGTGGATCGCCTATAGCCTGCTGGAAGCTGGACGTCTGTGGCATCAACCGACTTACCTGACATTGGGCCGCAACCTGCTCTGGCGCAGTGCTGCGCAAAGCCTGCGCAAGCTACCGGGCCTGGGCCTGATGCTGTTGCCCGGCGACGTCGGATTCGACAATGCCGAGGGTTGGCGTCTGAATGCCAGTTATCTGCCACCGCAATTGCTGGCGCGCTTCGCCCAGGAAGCAACGATCTGGGCGGAGCTGGCCAGCAACACCGAGCGTCTGCTGATCGAAAGTTCGCCCAAGGGCCTGGCATCCGACTGGCAACTGTGGAAAGCCGGGCAGGGTTGGGCCGTGGACAGTCAGAAGGGCAGTGTTGCCAGTTATGACGCCATTCGCGTCTACCTCTGGTTGGGCATGCTGGACAATGATGCGCCGGGGCGCGCCCGGTTGATTGAGCACTTCAAACCCATGCAGGACCTGACTGCACGGCTGGGCCATGTGCCGGAAAAAATCGACACAACCACCGGCCTCGACAATGGCACCGGCCCGGTCGGCTTCAGTGCCGCATTGCTGCCCTTGCTGGCAGCAAGCCCGAACAGTGCGGGGGCCCTCAAGGCCCAGCGCCAACGCCTGCAACAACAGCCGCCCTTGGCGGATGCCTATTACAACCAGTCGCTGACGCTGTTCGGGCAGGGCTGGGACCAACAACGTTATCGCTTCGATAAAAACGGACGCCTCGTGCCAAACTGGACTGCCGCATGCGCAAAATGACCGGTTTTGGGCTGCTGTTGAGCAGCGTTTATGGGGTCGCCCTGGGTCAGCCTCTCAGCCCGCCCGACCAGCAGCAATGGCTGCTGGAGCAGGTCCGCATTGGTGAGGCTCTGTACCGCGAAGACCTGGTGCATGACTCGCTGGCTCGTCTGGAACTGATCGCCCCGGACAATCCGCTGGTGAAAGTCGTTGAAGTCCGCCAGGCACTGCTGCAAAAGAACCAGCCGGAAGCCGAACGCCTGGTCGCCCAACTGCGCCAGCAGGCGCCAGGCACTGCGGCCCTGCGTCAGGCCGAGAGCTTGCTGAAAATGTATAGCACCGAGGGTCAGAGGGCCCTGCAGGAGGCGCGCCTGCTGGCCGTCGCCGGCCGTTCCGAAGACGCCACCAAGGCCTATCGGCAATTGTTCGGCGATGACATGCCGGACTTTGCCACTGCCCTGGAATACCTGGACGTGCGTAGCGACATCAAGGCTCAGCGCCCGGTCGTGATAGAGCAGTTGCGCGAGTTGGACCGGCAGTTCCCCGGCAATGCCTCGCTGCGCAAGACCTTGGTCGGCCTGCTGTTTTCCGAAAAACGTGATTCCGAGGCGCTGGACGTCCTGCATCAATTGGCTGGCGATCCGAACGCCAGCAACAACGCTGCCGAACGCGAATACAACTATTGGCTCAAGCAGCCGGTAGGGCACGAAACCGCGCAAGGCTGGCGGGCTTTTCTGAAGTTCTACCCCTACACCCGCTTGCGCGCTGACGCGACCAGACAGTTGCAAGAGCAGGAGCAATACTTGGCTGATCCAGCCTGGCAGGCCGGTCTCAAAGGCAAGGCGTTGCTCGAAGCCGGCGACAACGTCGGCGCTGAGGCCAGTTTGCTTCGGGCGATCAAGCGTTATCCGCAAGACTCCAGCCTGCTCGGTTCGCTGGGTATTTCTCTGATGCGTCAGAACAAGCACGAAGCGGCATACAACACTTTCGTCCGAGCCTCGGCCATCGAGCAGGACACCGACTGGATGGCCAAGTGGCAGGATCTCAAGGCTGCCAACTACCAGTGGATGCTGTTGCAAAAGGGTGATGAGGCTCTCGAACGCAAGGATTACCCCGTAGCGGAAAAATTGTACCAGCAGGCTCGCAAAGCCAAGCCGACCGATCCTACGCCGCTGATCGGCCTGTCCTACGCTATCCGGAGCGAATCCGATGACATCACCGCAGAAGCCCTGTTGGTGCAGGCGCGCAAGCTCGATCCGAACAACGCAAGCGTGGTGCGTGCCATGGTCCGCCTGTACCAATCGCAATCACCGGAAAAGGCCGAGCACTACCTCGACAGCCTGACGCCCAAGGAGCAGCAAGAGTTCCAAGGCGTGCGTCGGGGGCTGGCGCTGGATCGCCTCAACGCGCAGGCCGATGACGCCACCCGACGCAGTGATTGGGCGCAGGTGACGGTAGCTTTGAGCGACGCTCGAGTGCTGGACCCGGACAGTCCCTGGCTGGTGTACCGCTTGGCCAATGCCCAGCGCGAACTGGGCCTCAATGCCGAGGCCGATCAAAGCTTCCACTTGCTGTTACAACGTCAGGGCCAGAACACCGAGGCGCGCTATGCCCACGGCCTGTTTCTGGCCAATGGTGAACGTGACGGCGATGCCATGGGCAGTCTGCAACAGATCCCCCGCGCCGCCTGGAGCGACAACATGAACGAGCTGTGGGCACGTCTGCAGCGTCGCCAGTTGCTCGCGAAGGCCCGGACACTGCGCGACGGCGGCCATGAGGCCCAGGCCGAAGCATTGCTGATGCGCGCGCCGACCACTGATGACTACCTGACCCTAGCCGACTGGGCCCAGCAGCGTGGCGACCTGGCGCAGGCCGAAAGCCGCTACCGCAAGGTGCTGGCCAGCGCGCCGAAAAATACCGAGGCCCAACTGGGCCTGAGCGAAGTGCTGATCGCCCTCGGTCAGCCGAAACCCGCCAAGGCCAGCCTTATGGCAGTGACCGCGCCAGTACCGGCCGATGCGTCGTTCCTGCGCCGCTTGGCCAATGCCTGGGCGTCGCTGGGCGACAAGACGCGTGCGAACGCGCTGTTCGCGCAGTTGCTCAAGACCCCGCAAAGTGATCCGCTGGTATATCGGGATGCGGCGCGTCTGCTTTCCCAAGAAGAGCCGCAGCGGGCTCTGGATAATTATGCGCTCAGCATGGGCGCGGCAAGGATGATCGAACCGCAACAGGCCGAACCGCGCGACAACCGTGCCATGACCTTGGCCAGCCGTGCCAAGGACAGCGATGACTGGTTGCAGCGCGGCATCCGCAGTGACGTCGACGAGCTGTACCAAAAGCAGAACCCGACGGTGAACCTGTACCATGACCTCGCCTGGCGCACCGACAACAGCTCATCGGGGGTCTCAGACCTGACCACCCAGACCACCATTCTGCGCATCGACGCGCCAGTGGCGCACGGACAGGGCTTCGTCCAGGCCGAAGACATCAATCTGGATGTCGGAAATTTCTCCAGCACCGACCAGTTCGGCTTGTGCGCGGTGGTGCAGGGTGGCTGTGCCACCGCTTCGCAGAGCGTGCGCGGCACCATGCTGGGCATGGGCTGGCACGATGATCGCTGGGCCTCCGACCTTGGCCATACGCCACAAGAATTCACGGTGTCCAACTGGGTAGGCGGTGTCACCTACAGCGGTGACTGGCGCAGCCTGGGCTACCGCCTCACGGCATCGCGGCGGCCCCTGGCCAACTCACTGGTGTCGTATGCCGGTGCGGTCGATCCGGTCACCGGAACCAAGTGGGGCGGCGTTACGGCCAACGGCTTCACCCTGGGCCTGAGCCATGACAAAGGCGGTAATGATGGCGTGTGGGCAAGCCTGAGCAGTCATTGGTTAGTGGGCCAGAACGTTGAGATCAACCAGCGGCGCACAGCCATGGGCGGCTATTACTATCGTCTGGTGGAACGCGCCGACGAACGTCTGCGCACTGGCCTGACCCTGATGTACATGGGATACGACAAGGACTTAAGCGAACTCACCCTCGGCCAGGGCGGCTACTACAGCCCGCAGCAGTACTACTCGGTCAGCGTGCCGGTGAACTATGCCTGGCGCAACGCTGACTGGTCGGCCCTGCTCGGAAGCTCGGTGGGCTGGTCGTTCGCGACAATCAACGGCTCTGACCTCTACCCCAAAGACAAACGCGAAGCCGAACTGCAAAACCTGCTAACGCAATCGAATCAGACCCTGGTGGACAGCCCGTCCCTGACCAAGAGTGGCAGTAGCAGCAACGGCATCAACTTCCGTCTCCAGGGCCTCGCGGAGCGTCGCCTTTCCGACAACCTGGTGTTGGGTACCGGTATCACGTGGCAACACAGCGAAGGCTACGCCCCGAGCCGTGCCTTGCTTTACTTGCGCTACACTTTTGACCCCTGGCAAGGCAACCTGCCGTTACCGGTGGAGCCGATCTCGCCTTATGCGGATATGCGCTAAAGCGCCACAGCAGGCGTTTACCCGCCAGGGAAAACCTGAAATCAACTATCCCAACTCGTCGAGAAAGAGTACCCCGGCTCGTGCGAACAAGGTCGGAGGGAGGTTCTTGAAGGCTGCTCTCGGTATCGAGGAGATGGCGGCCTAGTCGATGAGCGCGCTCTGGCCGATAGAAAGCAAAACGTGCCGCCAATTGAATTTAGTCCGTACGGTCATCCGATAACCGGTCGATGGTGCGGGTTCGATCGGGGAAAAATAATGGCATCCTGCAATCACTGACAACCAGGCATCTGCTCATTCTGTTGCACTGAAAAATGACCTGTAAGATGTCGCACCCAACGCGCCAAGGCCTTGCTCAGCCACCGGGATAAAATTCGATCCGTTTCTGACTTCAACCGCGGAAAGCCACGTAAAACAGGCGTTTCAGAGTTTTCGGATTACTTTTTTACAAGGTTTGACAAGCATCCTGGCAATCACTAGTGTGGATTGGATCCAAGATCTAATTTGTTTTTATAGAAGTATTGGTATGCGAGAGACCAACAACGAAAGTTTTTTGAGCGGCATCCTGGGAAGAGAGCAGCCACCCTCCCATCTCGCCCGGGCTGTCATCGAGGAAAAGCTGCGCAACGCCATCCTCGATGGGCGCATACCCAGCGGCATGGCGTTACGCCAACAAGAATTGGCAAACCTGTTCGGCGTGAGCCGCATGCCGGTGCGTGAAGCCTTGCGCCAACTGGAGGCTCAATCGCTGCTGCGCGTCGAGCCACACAAGGGCGCGGTAGTCGCGCCACTGGTTGGCGAAGATGCGGTCGATGCCTATGCCCTGCGCATCTTATTGGAGTCGGAGGCGTTGCGTTTGTCGATCCCTCATTTGGACGAGAACGATATCGCTACAGCCCGCAACTGTATCGAGATGCTCGAAATCGAAACCGATTACGCCCAAATGGGCACGCTCAACCGTATGTTCCATATGGCGCTTTACGCCAAAGCACCCAATCAGAGGCTGCTGCGCCTGGTTGAAGAGGGACTCAATGAGGAAGAGCGTTTCCTGCGCTTCAATCTTTCCGCCATGGGGCTGGGCAAGCTGTCGCAGGACGATCACTGGGCGCTGCTCGATGCAGCCAGCGACAAAGCCATCGATAGCGCCGTGGCGATGCTCGAACAGCATCTTAATCGCGGCGTTGCAGCGGTCACCCAGTACCTGAAAAGCAGTTCGCCCGTTGTTCCACAGACAGCCAAACCGCGCAAAGGAAGCGGTATCTGACTCAAGCTTGAGGAAACGCTGTGGGCGCTCACGGCAACACGTGGTCGATGGTGGTCAATTCCGGGCAACCGACAAAGATTCGGTTGATATGTTTCCCTTGTGCCGGCGGCGATCCGGAACAGTATCGCAGTTGGTCCGCAGGGCTTGACGACCACATCGAACTGGTTGCCCTGAGACTGCCGGGGCATGGCAGTCGCCTCGCTGAAACAGCGTATGACCAATGGTCGCCCCTGCTCAAAGATATGTTCGCCTCGCTAAACCAGTATTTGAGCGAACCGCACGCTTTTTTTGGTCACAATTTCGGTGCACGACTGGCCTACGAAATGACCAAGTTGACCCAGGTCCGTTACCCCGGTCAGACCCGACACCTGTTTATTTCCGGCTGTCGCAGCCCGGACAGCCAGCAACCCAAACCGTATCTGCATACGTTACCAGGGCCTGACTTTCGCCAGGCGCTGGTGAACCTCGGCGCGGCGTCGGCCGAGATGCTGCTGAACGCAACACTGATGCGCGCGTTCGAGCCGGTCATGCGCAACGATCTGAAACTTTCCGAACTGTGGTCCGATCACCTCGACATCGGTCTTGATGTGCCACTCACTGCGCTCTACGGCAGCGATGACCTGCTCGATACCGCCGCCAGCATGATGAACTGGCGTGAATTCACCCGCCGTGAGTTCGAATTGATCGAGGTTCCCGGCGACCACTTCTTCGTCAAGGCACAGCGCCTGCGCCTGCTGCAGATCATCAATACTCACTTGGGTCTGCTGAGTGAATAAAGCCCGCCCGGGCTCAATGCTGATCAGATCACCAAGAGGCGCAGCCCCTGCGCCCTCGTCTTGCGACTCCCCCCCCTCTGTTGTCCCTTGCCCACCCTTCAGCGCTTCCGATGGCCCCGCCCTACGCACGACCGTTTCTATACTGTTTCACTCCCCTACCTATCGCAGACTTTGCTAAAGGCGCAGGCAAGCTCTCGTCAGGAATCAGGCAAACTCGGATCATGGCGATGAATGGTATCGATAGGCTGATGGGGTGATCGCCTACGAACAGAAATCCCGTCGACATCAGGGCAGAAATCTTCAAAACACATGGAGCCATCCAAGGAGTTTGTCGAACGGGTAGAGACCGACTGGAAGAAATTCCAGGGCCACCCGAAACATAGAAAATATAACGCCTCAGGCATTGAGCAACTCTGAGTGAGGCATTCACTCATTAATAAACATTCTGACTTTAATAAGCCGGAAGGGTTGCTTACATCCAAATAAAACTTAACCGACAAGTTTTATTCGGCATCTCTCATTCCTGAAATAACAATGTAACAAATAATATAAAAATAACTTGCCTGGCGCTTTTGAAGTGTTCTAACTTTTATTCAGCCGTCACTGGCGACCCGATGTGCACCGTTAACTACCCACGCTGCCACGCCCCACAACAGGCCGGATACAGGCACCCACGGTAGATAATTATTTATCCACGACTTCAACTTCGAGGCGTTCGTTCGCCTGTATTAAATACACATATTCTTTGCGCCCACAGTGCATGCCTTACCGACTGCTGATGACCCACACAACTAAGGACTCACCCATGAATGGTCAAAAACTTCTTCTCGATCGCAAAAAGTCAGAACTCAGCGCCCACCCCATCTTTGCTGAAATTGACTCACTTCATGTCCTGAGACGCTTTATGGAAACGCATGTATTCGCGGTATGGGATTTCATGTCCTTGACCAAGCGGTTGCAGCAGGAATTGACCTGCACTCAACTTCCGTGGCTCCCGCCCAGAGACCCCAAAGCCGCACGCCTGATCAATGAAATCGTATTGGGCGAGGAATCGGACGACAAATTGACCCACGGCCATTACAGCCATTTCGAGCTGTACCTGGATGCCATGCGCGAAGTTGGCGCCAGCACTCAGCAAGTCGAGCGCTTCGTCGATCTGCAAAAAGAAGGTGTGAGCTACGAAACCGCGCTGCAAAGCGTCGATGCCGGTCAGGCCGCCTGCGGTTTCGTCAAACATACGCTCGACACCGCGCTGCATGCGCCGGCCCATAGTGTGGCGGCCGCGTTTCTGCACGGGCGGGAGAGCGTCATCCCGCTGATGTTCCAGCGCATCCTCGACGATTGGGGCATCACCGTCGAACAAGCGCCCACCTTCCGTTATTACCTGGAGCGCCATATCGAAGTCGACTCCGAAGATCACGGCCCCGCGGCTGAAGAGCTGCTGGCGCGACTGGTCGATGGCGATGAACAGCGTGAGCGCGAGGTTTATGAAGCGGCCATTGCCGCCGTGGAAAGCCGGATCGCCCTCTGGGACAAGCTGCGCGTGAGCATGCGGGCCGAACTGATGGAGGTCAGCGCATGAACGCCGAAGACTATCTGTCCTTCGCCGATACCTGGGAGGGTCGTGCAACGATTCGCACACGCCCTCGCCGGGTCGTCGAAAACGACGAAAAACTGATCTATCCGCTCAGCCGCCAACCCCTGGTTCTCAGCGAAACCTTCACCCGTGAATGTGCGCACCTGCGCGATTTCGCCCTGGTGCAGAGCCTCTACAAATTCATCAACGACGTGGTGATTTTCGAGACTGAAATCGTCGACAAGACCGCGCGCAGTATCGCCAAGAATCACTTCGCGATTCGCTTCCCTTTCGCCTGTCGTTACGACGCCATGACTGTCGTCGTCGATGAGGATTACCACGCACTGGTCGCGATGGATTTCATGCAGCAGACCATCGCCCTCACCGGTATCCAGCCCATCGAACTGCCTGGCGAAATTGAACTGAGTCGGGCAATACCCGCTGCACTGGCCTTGGCCCCCGATCACCTGCGCAGTGCGGTGGAATTGATTTGCGTCGCCATCGCCGAGAACACCGTGACGAATGATGTCGCTGCGTTCGCCAAGGACGATTCGGTCAAGCAATCGATCAAAGGGTTGATGGCTGACCACCTGCTCGACGAGGGGCGGCATTCCGGCTTTTGGGCGCGACTGGTACGCATCTACTGGCATACCGCATCGGATTCGGACCGTGAAAGCATCGCGCAAATCATGCCGGTGTTCATCCGCCAATACCTGACCAACGACATCCAGAAGGGCTTCGACTTCGACCTGATCGACCATTTGCAGGTTGCCGAGACGATCAAGCAGCAACTCAAGAATGAAGCACTGGCCGTGACCTTCCCGATCAATCGCCATCACCCGCTGGTAGGCAACATCGTGCGCTTCTTCAAAAGCAGCTCGATGCTCGAATCGCCCTGCGTGCAGCGTGCACTGGCTGACTATCTGCCCGGCCATCCGGCCGGCCAAGGACCCTCGCTATGAAACGTCTGGAGATTGTGCTGATAGGCCAGAGTCTGGCCTTGAACGAACTGACTGCGGAGCTGGAGGAGCACGGGCATCAACTGCATCGCCTGACGGATCAGCAGGCTTTGGATCTGTGCTCGTTGACCACGGCTTGCATGCTGATCGAGGACGGCAGCCTGACGCTGACTGCACAGCAGGAAAAAGCCTTCAGCACGCTCGCTCATTTGGGCTTGCGCATCGGGCTCGGCCCGATCACTGAAGACGGCCTGCCGCAACTGGAGTTGCTCTGCTGGTTCGGTACCGCCACTGCGCAGCGTCTGATATCGCGTCAACCACTGGCCGCCGAGACTTCGGGCAACGGTCGGGCACTGCGCGATACCGCGATTGCGGCGCTGGTCGAAATGGTCGCGTTGCACGTCAGCCGCCTTTCCCGCGATGCCGAGTATTTTCTTCAGACTTCCGCTGTCGAGCCTCCTCACTCGGCGCAGCAACAAGGTCTGCAAGTACTCGAGCAACTGGCGTTCGAACACCGCTTCAACCGTACTGCTCAGCCTCATCTGCTCGCCCTCGCCGAAATACCGATGGTGGAGCGTCTGGATCAGAGCCTGTTGCGGTTCGCCGAGCGGACAGCGCTGAACATCGCAGGCAGACAGATCAGCTATGGTGCTCTGCATGCGCAGAGCCTGGCTATCCAACAACAACTGCTGAGCTTGCTGTCGGAACACAAGACAGCGTCTGACGACGGCCCGTTGGTGGTCGGCATCTGCCTGCCAAAATCTGCGGCGTTGTTTGCCGGGATCCTCGCCATTCTTGGCTGCGGCGCGGTGTATCTGCCGCTGGACCCGAGCCAGCCGACCCAGCGTCAGCAATACATTCTGGAGAATGCCGGTGCCGTGCTGTTACTCCACGACGGCCAACACCCGCTCGGCAATCAATGGCCTGCGCTGGACATCAGTCAATTGGGCGCGGATGACACCGATCCCACCCGCTCACTGATGCGCCAGCGCCCTGCCGGTGATGCGCCGTGCATGGCGCTCTACACGTCGGGCACCACCGGCCACCCCAAGGGCGTATTGCTCAGCCAACGCAATCTCAGCCATTTCACAACCTGGTACGCCGAGCATGTGAACCTGTCCGAGCACAGCCGCGTGCTTCAATTCTCGACGCTCAGCTTCGACTCGTCGGTGATCGACATCTTCCCGACCTTGCTCAGTGGCGCAGAACTGGTAGTCCCCACTGAAGACCAGCGTCGCGATCCTTTGCTGTTGGTCGAGCTGATTGGGCAACAGATCAGCCATGCGTTTTTACCACCCGCACTGTTGAGCATCCTGCCGCTCGACCGCCCGCTGGGGCTTGAGCATCTGATGACAGGTGGCGACGTCTGCGAGCCTTACGTCATCGAACAGCTGGCCGGACAATGCCGTTTCTACAACCTCTATGGTCCGACCGAGGCCACGGTGTTGATCAC
Organism: Pseudomonas sp. ASL3; assembly: GCF_056680425.1. NCBI lineage: Bacteria > Pseudomonadati > Pseudomonadota > Gammaproteobacteria > Pseudomonadales > Pseudomonadaceae > Pseudomonas > Pseudomonas sp. ASL3. The sequence continues at coordinate 5,454,616 of NZ_CM155281.1, forward strand.
TTCCGGGTTGTTCCACGCCGGCAGCAGCAATCGCAATCTGGGTCTGCCGATCGCCAATAGCCAGATGCTGATCCTCGACGAGCACTTGCAGCCCGTGCCCGAGCAGACACCCGGTGAGCTGTATATCGCCGGACCCGGGGTATGCCTGGGTTATCTGAACAATCCGACGCTGACCGCCGAGCGCTATCTAAATCTCAAACAGCCTGACGGCCGAAGCTTGCGGGTCTATCAAACGGGCGACATTGGTAAATGGACGGCCAGCGGCATCGAGATGTGTGGCCGGCGCGATAACCAGGTGAAGATTCGCGGCTTTCGTGTCGAACCTGAAGAAATCGAACATTGCCTGCGCGACAGCCAGTTGTATCGGCAGGTGGCCGTGGTCGTCGATGCACAGCGGCGAATTCTGGCCTTTGTCGCCCAGCCACATCAGGGCCAGGCCGATGTCGCTCGCCAGGCGCTCAGGGCGCATGTCGAACAGGCATTACCGGATTACATGCGCCCTACCGCGTACACCGAACTGATGAGCATGCCCTTCGCCAGCAACGGCAAGGTCGATCGCAAAGCGTTGCTGGAACTGCCCGTGAGCTTCCTCGAAGCACACCCGCGGCGTCTGCCGGAAACGGTGGTCCAGCGACAGCTACTTGATCTCTGGGCTGAGCTGTTGGAGATGCCGCCTGGCGACATCTCCACCGATGAGAGCTTCTTCAATCTGGGTGGTCACTCGATCCTGCTGTCACGGATGCTGCTGGGGATTCGTGAACAGTTTGGACGCAGCATCCCGATCAACCGCTTTATCGAGGCACCGACGTTGCTGACGCTGGCGACATTGATCGACAACGACGGCACTCAACCTTCTGCCTACACCGTCAGCCCGCAAGCGCTGCACGATGCCAATCCCGCGTTCGACATGCCGGTATTGCCCATCAGCCAGTTGGGGGATGTACACAAGGTGGTGGTCACCGGCGCCAATGGCTTTCTCGGCGTGCATATTGTCGAGGCCCTGCTTGCCTGGGGCGCCAGCGAGGTCGCTTGCCTGGTTCGTGACGGTGGCGGGCAAAGCGCACAGGCACGTTTCGCTCAATCACTGCGGGAAAACCGGCTTGAACATCTGGACCTGAGCAAGGTGACCGTATACCCCGCGGACATTACTCAGCCGCAGTTGGGTCTGAGTGCCGAGGTGTACGAACGCATTGATCGCGAGTTCGGCACGCTCGTGCACAACGCGGCCAATGTTAACCATGTTCAGGATTACGAGACGCTGATCAAAGACAACGTCGAACCCATCTTTGAATGTCTGCGCCTGTGCGAAGGCCGTAGCAAGAAAATCTTCAACTTCGTCTCGACACTCTCTGCCTCCAGCGCCATCGATGCTGCTGGCAACGTGCTGGAGCAACCCGCCGCTCCGACCCCGCCGATCTACATCAAGAACGGTTACAACCTCTCCAAATGGGTTGCCGAACGCATCCTGCAGAGCGCCCGGGAACAGGGTGTGTGGGTGAACATTTATCGGCCCGGCAATATCGCGTTCAACAGCGTCACCGGTGTCTGCCAGCCACACAAAAACCGACTGATGTTGATGCTCAAGGGCTCGATGCAGTTGGGGCAGGTGCCCGAGTTCGCCATGAACTTCGACCTGATGCCAGTGGATTTTCTCGCTCGCTTCATCGGCTTTCATGCCAGCCGTTATCAGGCCAATCATGCCGTATTCAACCTGCACAACCCCGAACCCCTTAGCTGGAGTGGCTACGTTGCGGCGTTCCGTGAGGCGGGGCGCGAGTTCGAGATGGTCAGCATCGCCCACTGGCAACAACAACTCAGCCGAGTCGACAGCCAGAACGCGCTATTCGGGGTGCTGGGGTTTTATCTCGATGGCTTTGAGGAAGACATCGGCGACATCTCGATGATCGATTACGACAACGCCCAGGCCGGTATACGGCGCATGGGCGAGCGCTACCCGCTAAAGACCGATGCGCTGTTACGCAAAGGCTGCGACTACCTGAAAGAAATCGACTTTATCTAAACCAACCCGCTGGAGAACATCATGAACCACATCAATACCCTGGACGATCTGCAACCTGACACCCTGATCAAGAACCCGGAAGGCAGTTACGTCGTGTCTGCAGTGAAAGTTCCGAGCAATGCGCAAAGCGTGTGGAATATTGTCGGTAACTTCGCTGGCTTTCCGGCGTTCATTCCGGCCCTGGCCTCTTGCGAGATGACCGGTACCGGCGTGGGTTCGGTACGCAAAAAGCTGTTCAAGGATGGCAACGTAGTGGTCGAGCAGCTCAACTCACGCAACGATCAGGCGCTCTATATGACCTGGTCGCTGATATACACCACCCTGCCGATCGGCAATCTATGGGCGTCCATGACTGTGACGCCGCAAGGTGATGATCAGTGCATCGCGACCTGGAGCATCGTGGGCGAACCTTCTGCAGCCTGGCCGGACTCACTACCAGCGTTTCAGGCGTTCCTGCAGGGATTTGCCGACGATGCGATGAACAACGTACACAGTCTGTTCGCCTGACGTCTTTGTTTTACAGCCTGAGGGGCCTGCCTTACTAAGCCCCAAAAACAAAACCCCTGTCTGCTTACGCGGACAGGGGTTTTGGAATTCAATCTTGACGATGACCTACTCTCACATGGGGAAACCCCACACTACCATCGGCGATGCACCGTTTCACTGCTGAGTTCGGGATGGGATCAGGTGGTTCCAGTGCTCTATGGTCGTCAAGAAATTCTGATGCCGATCCGTTACGGGGTAACGTATCAGCGAAATTCGATAACTCTCATAAAAACAAAACCCCTGTCTGCATAGGCAGACAGGGGTTTCGGAATTTAATCTTGACGATGACCTACTCTCACATGGGGAAACCCCACACTACCATCGGCGATGCATCGTTTCACTGCTGAGTTCGGGATGGGATCAGGTGGTTCCAATGCTCTATGGTCGTCAAGAAATTCGGTAGCCAGCGCGTGGGCCCTTGCGGGTTCACGCGCCAGCGAATGGGGATGTGATAGATTTGTGGGTGTTGCCAATTTTCGACGTGTGTCGTCTTCACACACCGCAATCTGGCCCTTCTTTCGAAGCAAGCAGATTGCTTGGGTGTTATATGGTCAAGCCTCACGGGCAATTAGTATTGGTTAGCTCAACGCCTCACAGCGCTTACACACCCAACCTATCAACGTCGTAGTCTTCGACGGCCCTTCAGGGGACTCAAGGTCCCAGTGAGATCTCATCTTGAGGCTAGTTTCCCGCTTAGATGCTTTCAGCGGTTATCTATTCCGAACATAGCTACCCGGCAATGCCACTGGCGTGACAACCGGAACACCAGAGGTTCGTCCACTCCGGTCCTCTCGTACTAGGAGCAGCCCCTCTCAAATCTCAAACGTCCACGGCAGATAGGGACCGAACTGTCTCACGACGTTCTAAACCCAGCTCGCGTACCACTTTAAATGGCGAACAGCCATACCCTTGGGACCGGCTTCAGCCCCAGGATGTGATGAGCCGACATCGAGGTGCCAAACACCGCCGTCGATATGAACTCTTGGGCGGTATCAGCCTGTTATCCCCGGAGTACCTTTTATCCGTTGAGCGATGGCCCTTCCATACAGAACCACCGGATCACTAAGACCTACTTTCGTACCTGCTCGACGTGTCTGTCTCGCAGTCAAGCGCGCTTTTGCCTTTATACTCTACGACCGATTTCCGACCGGTCTGAGCGCACCTTCGTACTCCTCCGTTACTCTTTAGGAGGAGACCGCCCCAGTCAAACTACCCACCATACACTGTCCTCGATCCGGATAACGGACCTGAGTTAGAACCTCAAAGTTGCCAGGGTGGTATTTCAAGGTTGGCTCCACGCAGACTGGCGTCCACGCTTCAAAGCCTCCCACCTATCCTACACAAGCAAATTCAAAGTCCAGTGCAAAGCTATAGTAAAGGTTCACGGGGTCTTTCCGTCTAGCCGCGGATACACTGCATCTTCACAGCGATTTCAATTTCACTGAGTCTCGGGTGGAGACAGCGCCGCCATCGTTACGCCATTCGTGCAGGTCGGAACTTACCCGACAAGGAATTTCGCTACCTTAGGACCGTTATAGTTACGGCCGCCGTTTACCGGGGCTTCGATCAAGAGCTTCGCGTTAGCTAACCCCATCAATTAACCTTCCGGCACCGGGCAGGCGTCACACCCTATACGTCCACTTTCGTGTTTGCAGAGTGCTGTGTTTTTAATAAACAGTCGCAGCGGCCTGGTATCTTCGACCGGCGTGGGCTTACGCAGTAAATGCTTCACCCTCACCGGCGCACCTTCTCCCGAAGTTACGGTGCCATTTTGCCTAGTTCCTTCACCCGAGTTCTCTCAAGCGCCTTGGTATTCTCTACCCAACCACCTGTGTCGGTTTGGGGTACGGTTCCTGGTTACCTGAAGCTTAGAAGCTTTTCTTGGAAGCATGGCATCAACCACTTCGTGTCCCAAAGGACACTCGTCATCAGCTCTCGGCCTTAAGATCCCGGATTTACCTAAGATCTCAGCCTACCACCTTAAACTTGGACAACCAACGCCAAGCTGGCCTAGCCTTCTCCGTCCCTCCATCGCAATAACCAGAAGTACAGGAATATTAACCTGTTTTCCATCGACTACGCTTTTCAGCCTCGCCTTAGGGACCGACTAACCCTGCGTCGATTAACGTTGCGCAGGAAACCTTGGTCTTTCGGCGTGGGTGTTTTTCACACCCATTGTCGTTACTCATGTCAGCATTCGCACTTCTGATACCTCCAGCAAGCTTCTCAACTCACCTTCACAGGCTTACAGAACGCTCCTCTACCGCATCACCTAAGTGATACCCGTAGCTTCGGTGCATGGTTTGAGCCCCGTTACATCTTCCGCGCAGGCCGACTCGACTAGTGAGCTATTACGCTTTCTTTAAAGGGTGGCTGCTTCTAAGCCAACCTCCTAGCTGTCTAAGCCTTCCCACATCGTTTCCCACTTAACCATGACTTTGGGACCTTAGCTGACGGTCTGGGTTGTTTCCCTTTTCACGACGGACGTTAGCACCCGCCGTGTGTCTCCCATGCTCGGCACTTGTAGGTATTCGGAGTTTGCATCGGTTTGGTAAATCGGGATGATCCCCTAGCCGAAACAGTGCTCTACCCCCTACAGTGATACATGAGGCGCTACCTAAATAGCTTTCGAGGAGAACCAGCTATCTCCGAGCTTGATTAGCCTTTCACTCCGATCCACAGGTCATCCGCTAACTTTTCAACGGTAGTCGGTTCGGTCCTCCAGTTAGTGTTACCCAACCTTCAACCTGCCCATGGATAGATCGCCCGGTTTCGGGTCTATTCCCAGCGACTAGACGCCCTATTAAGACTCGCTTTCG
>NZ_CM155281.1:5465000-6155000 GCF_056680425.1 Pseudomonas sp. ASL3
ATTTCGCCGGTGATGGAGGCACGCAGACCGACTTTGCCATGGATAGCCGGCGCACTCAGACCCGCCCAACCTTTTTCCAGGACGAAACCACGGATGTCGCCCGCATCATCTTTACCCCAGACCACGAAGACATCAGCGATCGGACTGTTGGTAATCCACATCTTGCTGCCGGACAGGCGATAGCCACCCTCCACCTTCCTGGCACGGGTAATCATCGAGCCTGGATCGGAGCCATGGTCGGGCTCGGTCAGGCCGAAACAGCCAATCCATTCGCCGGAGGCCAGCTTGGGCAGGTATTTCTGTTTTTGCGCTTCAGTACCGAATTCGTTGATTGGCACCATCACCAGGGAGGACTGCACGCTCATCATGGAGCGATAGCCCGAATCGACACGCTCGACTTCGCGAGCGATCAGGCCGTAGCACACGTAATTCAGGCCGCTGCCCCCGTATTGCTCAGGAATGGTCGCCCCGAGCAAACCGATCTCGCCCATTTCACGGAAAATTGCAGGGTCGGTGTGCTCATGGCGAAAGGCTTCGAGAACACGCGGGGCGAGCTTGTCACGGGCAAACTGCTCAGCGCTGTCGCGCACCATGCGCTCTTCTTCAGTGAGTTGTTGATCCAGCAACAGCGGATCGATCCAGTTGAAGCTTGCTTTGCCGCCCATGAGCGAGTCCTCGCGAAGTAGGTCAGAAGTCGTGGGCTGATCCTAGGCCGGGTTTCGGAATACGGCAAACGAGGATTTCGCATACTGTTGTGCTAATTTCTCACTTCGTAATATTAAGAAATGCCTTTTTATGCGATCAATTAGTGAGGTAGCGGTACATGCGCAGAAAGATTCCGAGTACGACCGCGCTCATCAGTTTCGAGGCGGCCGCCAGGCATGAGAGCTTTACCAAGGCGGCGCAAGAGCTTTCCCTCACTCAAGGTGCGATTTGCCGACAGATCGCCAGCCTGGAGGAGTTCCTCAACGTCGAGTTGTTCAGGCGTTCTCGGCGCGGGGTCAAACTTACCGAAGCAGGTCTTTCTTATAGCCGCCGCATTGCAACCCAACTGGATGCGGTCGAACGCGACACGCTATCGGTGATGGGCCAGCAGGGCGCCAACGTGATCGAACTGGCGGTCGTGCCGACGTTCGGCACTCAATGGCTGCTGCCGAGACTCAAGGATTTCCAGCAACGCCATCCGGACGTAACGGTCAATCTGACTAACCGTACGCGGCCCTTCCTGTTTGCGGACACCGACTTCGATGCGGCGATTTACTTTGGTGACGCTGACTGGTCCGGCACAGAATCCCATCGCCTGATGGGGGAGAACCCCATGCCCGTGTGCAGCCCGCATCTTCTGGGCAATCGCGACAGTCTGAGCGCCGAAGACATTGCCGAACTCCCCCTGCTGCAACAGACCACGCGTCCTTATGCCTGGCGCCAGTGGTTCAGCTCCCTGAACCTGAATATCGCTCGCGACATGACAGGGCCGCGTTACGAGCTATTCTCCATGCTTGCCCAAGCCGCCATGCATGAAATGGGTGTTGCTTTGATTCCACCGTTCCTGATCCAGCGCGAATTGGCCGAGAAACGCCTGGTGATTGCCAACCACCACGCGCTATCAAGCATTAAGGCCTATTACCTGATGATTCCAGAGCGAAAGGTGGAATCAGCCTCTTTACGTGCATTTCGTGACTGGCTGGTAGAGCAGGCTCATAGCTACACACTGGTCACTGAGCAGCCCTCAGCCATTAGTTGATCTTGTAGTCAGCAATTTAAAAGCACTACAGATATACGAATATGTCGCCTTTTCACTGACTGTACCGATTCCGTTAAAAATAGGAGTATAGGGCCTTAAACCGGGCGCTATAGCGTGGACTCAAACAGCGCGAAGGTTATTCACAATGCGAATCGTCAAATTTGTCCGATTTCATCCAGAAACCCTACAAGCCAAGTAATTAGCGGCTTAAGCCCAACCCTTGCGACATTCGGTCACAGGGTGACTTGTAGTTAATCTTCCGTCACCCTTCATAACTTGTTGAAGGGATCGAACTTCGCCTGCAAAATGCCGCGCCTCGCCTTTTTATGGCGGGATCGTGCTGATCAGCCGCCCCAGCCGCACCGTCCGTAGTGCACTGGCCTATTTAAAAGATAAAAAGATAAAAAGATCACGCAGGAGATTTGACGTGCACATTGGTGTTCCTCTCGAGACCCAAACGGGTGAAATGCGGGTTGCTGCAACCCCGGAAACCATCAAGAAGCTGATCGGCCAAGGCCATCGGGTCACTGTGCAAAGCGGCGCAGGCATTAATGCCAGCGTGACAGACAGTGCCTATGAAACGGCAGGCGCCACCATTGGCAGTGCCACCGATGCCTTCGACGCCGAGCTTATTCTCAAGGTCGTCGCTCCCAGCGATCACGAACTCACCCAGATCAAGAGCGGCACCGTTGTCGTCGGGATGCTCAATCCGTTCAGCAACGAGACCATCGCGAAAATGGCGGAATGCGGGATTACCGCGTTCGCCCTCGAAGCCGCACCGCGCACTTCCCGCGCGCAGAGCCTTGATGTGCTGTCCTCGCAAGCCAACATTGCCGGCTATAAAGCCGTGCTGGTGGCGGCCCATTACTACCCGCGCTTCATGCCCATGCTGATGACGGCCGCAGGTACCGTGAAGGCGGCCCGCGTGCTGATTCTTGGCGCTGGAGTTGCTGGCTTGCAGGCGATTGCCACTGCCAAGCGTCTGGGCGCAGTGATTGAGGCGTCCGACGTACGTCCCGCAGTGAAGGAGCAGATCGAGTCCCTCGGCGCCAAGTTCGTCGACGTGCCCTACGAGACTGACGAAGAGCGTGAATGCGCGGTCGGCGTCGGCGGTTACGCCCGGCCGATGCCTGCCAGCTGGATGCAGCGTCAGGCGGTGGCGGTTCACGAGCGCGCCAAACTGGCTGACATCGTGATTACCACGGCATTGATTCCTGGGCGCAAGGCACCGGTGTTGCTGAGCGCTGAAACCGTCGCGCAGATGAAGCCAGGTTCAGTGGTGATCGATCTGGCGGCAGCTCAAGGCGGCAATTGCCCGCTGACCGTGGCCGACCAAGTGATCATCGCGCATGGCGTGACTATTGTTGGTCATACCAACCTGCCGGCGATGGTCGCAGCCGATGCCTCTGCGCTGTACGCACGCAACCTGCTGGACTTCATGAAACTGCTGTTCACCCCAGAAGGGCAGCTTCAGATCAATCTCGAAGACGACATCGTCGCCGCGTGCCTGATGTGCCGCGACGGCCAAGTCATCCGCAAGAACGCCTAAGGACTAAGACGATGGAAGAGTTTATCTCCCCCGGTATCTACAACCTGATCATCTTCGTGCTGGCGATTTATGTCGGTTATCACGTGGTCTGGAACGTTACCCCTGCACTGCACACGCCGCTGATGGCCGTGACCAACGCCATCTCGGCCATCGTCATCGTTGGCGCCATGCTCGCCGCTGCACTGACGGTCACCCCGCTGGGCAAAACCATGGGCACCCTGGCAGTGGCTCTGGCTGCCGTGAATGTGTTCGGTGGCTTCCTGGTCACCCGACGCATGCTGGAAATGTTCAAGAAGAAAGCACCTAAAGCAGCGAAAGCCAAAGACCTGCCGGTAAACGCCGAGGTGCAGAAGTCATGAGCATGAATCTGGTTACCACCCTGTATCTGATCGCCTCGATCTGCTTCATCCAGGCGCTCAAGGGCTTGTCCCACCCCACCTCTTCGCGACGCGGCAATCTGTTCGGCATGCTGGGCATGGGGCTGGCAGTGATTACCACTGTTGGCCTGGTCTACAAGCTGGGCGCGCTTTCTTTAGAACAAGGCGGGGCATCTGCTGGCATCGGCTACATCATCGTCGGCCTGCTGGTCGGTGGTACTGCCGGTTCGATCATGGCCAAACGCGTTGAAATGACCAAGATGCCGGAACTGGTCGCCTTCATGCACAGCATGATCGGCCTGGCGGCGGTGTTCATTGCTATCGCCGCCGTCGTCGAGCCGCAATCGCTGGGCATCGTCAAACACTTGGGCGACTCGATTCCGCCGGGCAACCGTCTGGAGCTGTTCCTCGGCGCTGCCATCGGCGCCATCACCTTCTCTGGTTCGGTAATCGCGTTCGGCAAGCTGGCGGGCAAGTACAAGTTCCGCCTGTTTCAGGGCGCACCGGTACAGTTTGCCGGTCAGCATAAGCTGAACCTGCTGCTGGGGCTCGCGACGCTGGCGTTCGGCGTGATCTTCATCGCCACCGGCGATCTGGGCGCGTTCGCCTTGATGCTGGCCCTGGCCTTCGTGATAGGTGTGCTGCTGATCATCCCTATCGGCGGCGCAGACATGCCGGTAGTGGTCTCGATGCTCAACAGCTATTCAGGCTGGGCAGCGGCGGGCATTGGCTTCTCGCTGAACAACTCGATGCTGATCATCGCAGGTTCGCTGGTGGGCTCATCCGGCGCCATCCTCTCCTACATCATGTGCAAGGCGATGAACCGTTCGTTCTTCAACGTGATTGGTGGTGGCTTCGGTGGTGCAGTGGATGCAGGCGGTCCAGCAGGTGCCAAGGAAGCGCGGCCGGTCAAATCCGGTTCGGCTGACGACGCCACCTTCCTGCTGACCAACGCCGACACGGTGATCATCGTTCCAGGCTACGGCCTGGCCGTGGCTCGGGCGCAACACGCGCTCAAGGAGCTGACCGAGAAACTGACCCATCGTGGCGTGACCGTGAAGTATGCAATCCACCCGGTCGCCGGGCGGATGCCGGGGCACATGAACGTGCTGCTCGCCGAAGCCGAAGTGCCTTACGACCAGGTGTTCGAGATGGAGGACATCAACTCCGAGTTCGGCCAGGCCGACGTGGTGCTGGTGCTTGGCGCCAACGACGTGGTCAACCCGGCGGCGAAGAACGATCCGAAATCACCGATTGCCGGCATGCCGATCCTTGAGGCTTATAAAGCCAAAACCGTGATCGTCAACAAGCGCTCGATGGCCAGCGGTTATGCCGGTCTGGATAACGAACTGTTCTACCTGGACAAGACCATGATGGTCTTCGGCGACGCCAAGAAGGTCATCGAAGACATGGTCAAAGCGGTCGATTAACACTTCGTAGCACTGCTCTAAACACGTTTTGCTCTAACCCCAGCGCGATCATCGGCTGGGGTTTTTTACATTTACCGCAACAGTGTTTTACACCCGCCCCCCCTGATTAGATGGCCCGAATGCGACCTTGGTAGCGGGACGAAAAAAGCTCAACTCTCTAGACTTCATATCTTGCTTCCGCTGCCCGAGATGACTATCCATGTACCGTGATCGTATTCGTTTGCCTTCCCTATTAAGTAAGGTGATGAGCGCGGCAGATGCCGCTGGCTTGATTCAGGACGGCATGACCGTCGGCATGAGCGGCTTCACACGCGCCGGTGACGCCAAGGCGGTGCCCCATGCGCTGGCCGAACGCGCCAAGCTGTCACCGCTGAAGATCAGCCTCATGACTGGCGCCAGCCTGGGCAACGACCTCGACAAGCAACTGACCGAAGCTGGCGTGCTGTCCCGGCGCATGCCTTTCCAGGTCGACAGCACCCTGCGCAAAGCCATCAACGACGGCACGGTGATGTTCATCGACCAGCACCTTTCGGACACGGTCGAGCAATTGCGTAACCGGCAGATCAAGGCCGTGGACTTGGCCGTCATCGAATGTGTAGCCATTACCGAAGAGGGGCATCTGGTCCTGAGCACCTCGGTAGGCAACTCGGCCAGCTTCGCCATCCTGGCCAAGCAAGTGATCATCGAGATCAACCTGGCCCAACCCTTGGAGTTGGAAGGCCTGCATGACATCTATATCCCCAGCTATCGGCCGACCCGTCTGCCGATCCCGGTACTGAAGGCTGACAGTCGTATCGGCAGCCACGCCGTGCAGATTGATCCGGCGAAGATCATCGGCATTGTCATCAGCAATCAGCCTGACTCGCACTCGACGATCCTGCCTCCGGACCTGGAAACCCAGGCCATCGCCAATCATCTGGTCGAGTTCTTCAAAAACGAAGTGCGCGAAAATCGCCTGACCAACAGCCTGATGCCACTCCAAGCGGGCATCGGCACCATTGCCAACGCGGTGATGCATGGCCTGCTGGATTCGCCGTTCCATGACATGACCATGTATTCCGAAGTGCTACAGGATTCGACCTTCGATTTGTTCGATGCCGGGAAACTGAGTTTTGCCTCCGGCAGCTCCATGACCCTGTCCGCTGCCAAGCACCTTGAAGTGTTCAGTGATCTAGCCCGCTACAAACCGCAATTGGTGCTGCGCCCGCAGGAGATCTCCAACCACCCTGAGGTCATCCGCCGCCTGGGGATTATCGGCATCAACACCGCGCTGGAGTTCGATCTGTACGGTAACGTCAACTCCACCCACGTCTGTGGCACACGGATGATGAACGGCATTGGCGGCTCGGGGGATTTTGCGCGCAACGCGCATCTGGCGATCTTCGTTACCAAGTCAATCGCCAAGAGCGGCGCCATCTCCAGCGTGGTACCGATGGTCAGCCATGTCGATCACACCGAACACGACGTCGACATTCTGGTGACCGAGATTGGCCTGGCTGACTTGCGTGGCCTGGCACCCCGCGAGCGTGCACGGGTCGTAATTGACAACTGTGTGCATCCGGCATATCGCGAAGCGCTCAATGACTACTTCATTGCGGCCTGCAAACGAGGCGGCCATACCCCTCATGTGCTGCGCGAAGCACTCAGTTGGCACATCAACCTGGATGAAACCGGGAAAATGCTCGCCGTCTGAACTCAATAGCGGATAGCTGACCACCTTTTTTGTGTTGTCAGTTATCCAGCCAAACTCAGTAATTTAAAAAACTGTACTGCTGTACCGGTCATTTTCAGGCTATAAATTCAACTATTTGGCTGATTCCGACCAATTGCGCACCATAAAGGCGCACACCAGTACAGTTGCCCCTTTTTAGAACAAAACAGTGCCTATAAACAGTTAACTGAACCAGCACAATTGAAGTGAACTGTGTCTGGAGAGACTGGCCAAGAGAGAGGAAGATTGGCACCAGTTAAGCCACTATCTAAACCCGCCATAAGCGGAAGGAAGTCATCATGGAACGTACACTCAGTTCCGACATGTTTTACGAAAACACTGCTGCAACCGAAAAAGCTGTATGGCCTCTTCGCGCTTTCGCCAACCTGATGCTCTGGCAGCGTCGCATCTCCAGCCGCCACCAATTGGCTCGTCTGGACGCACGTTTGCTGGCTGACGCCGGGATTAGCGAATCGCAACGTTACGAAGAGTTGAGCAAGCCGTTCTGGCGCTAATTTAGCGCTCGCTGGTCTCAGACCTCCGGTCTCCCACCAGCACCCCGAATTGCTCCATACAAGACCCGTCGCAGGTAACTGCCGACGGGTTTTGTCATTTCAGTGATCCGCGTTTGTGCTGACAAACCGAGAACGGGTCTTCTGGAACGGTACAGTTTTTATGTTTATAAAAACAACCTATACAGTTTATTTTGACTTGTTTTTTAAGCACATAGCGCCATCAATACCGGCCTCTTGTCGCCAAATACGCTCTGGAGCTGACCCGGGATGGTGTGCGTAGCGCCGCTGAGCTAGGCTTACGCCTGTTCAGTTCACCTTTTTTAGTCATTGGAGTTCACCATGTCCCGCCTACGCCTGCTTAGCGCTGTAGCCCTGCTGGCTGTTGTCACCGGCGCAAGCGCTTCGAGCTTTGTCGTCACCACCGATGCTGTGGTTCGCGCTGTCGATGCATCCTCCAACGCGACATCCAAAGTCTCGTCGTCACTCAAGGACAACAAAATCGTTCTCGCGGCGCGTGACGATGCGGCCAGCTTTGTCGCCAGCCGAGGCGAAATCCGCGGCGTGCAACTGGAAGGGGCCCTGGACTATATCCGCCAACAGGCTCCACAACTCAATGCAACCGACGCTCAGTTGGCTCAGGCAATTTTGGCCCTCTGACTCGTTGCCCCTCTGATTCCGCGTCATTCGATGCTCATCGGCTAGCCCGCGATTGTCGGGTTAGCTCTGGTTCGGGCATTGCGCCAGCCTTGCCCGCCCCCTCGACAAAAAACTGATACTTGCCACCCAGGATGATGCTGCAGCGTTTTAGCCAGTGATGGCCAACTGCGAGGAGCACAACTGGAGTCGGCCCTGCTTCTTTTACGTGAAGAGCTACGTCAGACCCCGCCAAAACTTTGTGTCAGCGATCTTGAACTGGCACGGGCAATTCTCGTCCAATAGTTATGTTGTTTCTTCTGCACTTTGGAGACGTTCCATGCGCACCCCGCTGATTGCCGCTACCCTTGGCTTGTTGCTGCTGGCCGGTGTAGCCCAGGCTGAAACAGTGAAGGCCACCAGTAACATCGTCGTTCGCGCCTTTGACCGCAGCGTCGACTTCACTTCCGACACCACCTCCTCGATCCGCGATAAAAAGGTTGTGATCCAGGCCAAGGATGACGCCGCCAGCTATGTTGCCAGCCAAGGCGAGATTCGCGGGGCTCAGCTTGAGGCCGCTTTCGATACCTTGCGTGCCCGCCTGCCCGAAGCCAGAGATGCCAGCGACCAAACACTCGCCGAAGCCATTCTCGCGCTGTGAGGCGCCTCATCGGCTGGCTGCTGTCCTCGGCGTTGTTGCTGGTCGGCAATAGTGCTGTAGCCGGCTTGAGCCTGTCGCTCAACACCGACGGCCTCAGTCCGGCACAACAACACGCCAGTCAGACCCTGCTCGATGAAGCCATGCAGGACTTGCCGCCGCGCTTTATCGAGCAACTCGATCGTCGCGTCGAAGTGCAGTGGTCCACCGATCTGCCGAGCAACGGTTATGGAGAAGCGTCCGGCCCCAATCAGCTCGCGTTGAACAGCAATCTGCTGGCAGGTCTGACAGATGGCTCGGCGGCGACCCAGAAAACCAATCGCCCCCACGGCACCGTGCGCCGGGAAATGCTCGCCACTGTGCTGCATGAACTCACCCACATTTATGATCGCGCCATGCTGTGGCCTGATGCCGAACGCAGGCTGATCCTCAGTTGCCAGCGCCAGGCCAATAGCCTGGGCAAGATCGGCCTGCCAGATCGCTGCCGTGGTGAAACAGCCCGACGCTTCACCCTCAGCGACAACCCTCGGTTACTGGACCTCGCCGGCTGGCCGCAATACGTCGGTCGCAGAGGCGAACGTGAAGAGCACAATCGCCAGGTCGCCCGCAGCCCGGACATCTACGAGATCAGCAATCCGCGTGAGTTCGTCGCGGTGAACATGGAGTATTTCCTGCTCGATCCGGGCTACGCTTGCCGGCGCCCTGCACTGTACGCGTACTACAAAGAACATTTCGGCTGGGCTCCGGCAGCCAAAGATGAGTGCCCGACATCCTTCCCTTTCCTCAACGCCGGCAGCGATTTCGGCCTGCAGCCATTGGGTAAAATCGACCCCGAACGGGTGTACGCCGTCGATTATCTGCTGGCCGAAGCCAATCAAAACTGGGTCAGCCGCTGGGGCCACAGCATGCTCCGACTGGTGATCTGCAAACCGGGACGGCCACGCGGGCCGGATTGCCGTTTGGATCTGGACCAGCATCTGGTGTTGTCCTACCGCGCCTTTGTCGGCGATGTGCAGCTATCAAGCTGGGATGGTCTGACGGGCGTGTATCCATCACGCCTGTTCGTCCTGCCGCTGGGGCAGGTGATCGACGAATACACCAAGACCGAAATGCGCAGCCTGGCTTCGGTGCCTCTCAATCTGTCACGCCCGCAAATCAACGACCTGGTGGAGCACGCTGCCGAGCTGCATTGGAGTTACGACGGCAATTACTACTTCCTGTCGAACAACTGCGCCGTGGAAACCCTGAAGCTGTTGCGCAGCGGCACGGATGATTCGCGTCTCAAGGGCCTGGACAGCATTATCCCTAACGGTTTGCTGAAGGTGCTTGACGCACGCGGCCTGGCCGATACCAGTGTGCTGAAGGATCCGCGTGAGGCCTTGCGTCTGGGGTATCGCTTCGATTCCTATCGCGACCGCTATCAGGCGATGTTCGACGTGCTGAAAAAACAGTTGACGATCAAACAGACCACGGTCGAAGACTGGCTGTCGCTCTCCGCCAAGGAACGTAGCGACTGGTTTGCCAACGCCGATCTGCGCACCAGCGCGGCCATGCTTTTGCTGGAACAAGCCAGTTTGCGTCGACAACTGCTGCTGGCTCAGGAAGAAGTCAAGCAGCGCTACCTCAGCGCCCGGGAACAGAAGGATGGCAGCGTCTCCCAGGCCACCGGTACCTTGCGCGAAATCCTCGCCAGCAGCGGCTTCCTCAGTCGCCCGGCGGAGTTACTCGACAGCGGCGGTTACGGTTTGCCTCAGGCAAGCGAATGGCAGCGCCTGGAAGACGAAAGCAGCCAGCGCCAGAAACAGTTGCTGCGCTTGACCGGCGACCTGGACAAAGAGGTTCGCGCCTTGCTCGAACCCGGCCGCGCTGCGGAAATCGCCGCCAACGAAGCCAACCTCAAGCAGATTGGCGAACACCTGCGCGCGCTGCATAAAGCGGCCGGCGGGCTGGAGTTGCCGTAACTGCCACACCGCGTCGCCTGGATCGCTATGTTCCCAGGCAACACACAAAACATCTGTAGGAGCGGGCTTGCCCGCGATCGGCTGCGGAGCAGTCGCAAAATCAGCGAACTCGATTTTGGCAGTAGAACTGTGCCCCGTATGTGCGCCTATCGTGGGTCAGCCCGTGCATTTGCTCAGCCCGTTGGTGCCTTCAACCTATTTGTTGGTGGCGCTGGCCGGCATCGAATTTGGTGATCATCAGCGTTTTACCCTCAAATGGGCAGTTCTGGTCTGCCTGTGCATAATGTTTGCCGCTCTACTGATGGGGATTTTCCCGTTCTTCAGCAGTCTGTAACGCAAACGATTCACCCCTCTATCAGCTCGCCTCGACCGGGTTTCGGCCTTGAGGCGGGGTAACAGCGGGGTATTAACCGCTCAAAGGAATACCTATGGAATGGCTGACCAACCCGGAAATCTGGGTTGCTTTTTTCACCCTGACTGCCCTGGAGATCGTCCTGGGCATCGACAACATCATCATGATTTCGATTCTGGTCAGCCGCATGCCCAAACCCATGCAGCCACGCACCCGGATTTTCGGCCTGGCGCTGGCCATGCTCACGCGGATCCTGTTGTTGCTGTCGATCACTTGGGTCATGCGCTTGACCGCGGATCTGTTCGTGGTCTTCGGCCAAGGTATTTCCGGCCGCGACCTGATCCTGTTCTTCGGCGGTCTGTTCCTGCTGTGGAAAAGCTCCCAGGAGATCTACCACAGTCTGGAAGGTGAAGAAGAAACGGTCGACGAGCCCAAAGGCAAGGGCGGTCTGTTCCTCTACACCATCATCCAGATCGCGATCATCGATATCGTATTCTCGCTGGACTCGGTGATCACTGCGGTCGGCATGGTGTCCCACGTGCCGGTCATGATTGCCGCCATCGTCGTGGCGGTACTGGTGATGATGTTGTGCGCTGCTGCAATCAGCAATTTCATCGACAAACACCCGTCGCTGAAGATGTTGGCGCTGTCCTTCCTGATGGTGGTCGGGACCGTGCTGATTGCGGAATCGTTCGGCGTGCATGTGCCCAAGGGCTATGTGTATTTCGCCATGGCGTTCTCCCTGGCGGTGGAAGCCATCAACATCAAGATGCGCAGCGCAATGGCGAAAAAGAAGGCACTGAGCGAGCCGGTCAAGCTGCGCAAAGATGTCCCTGACCAGTAATCGCACCGCTTGAAAAATGACCAGGCAAAGACAACGGGGCATTGAGTGCCCCGTTTTTTCCTGAGTTCTCAATCCGCTGATTTATGACAGTTTTGTTTCAATGGACCTATTACCTATGCGATGCTGGCGCCAAGGCCGTAAGCCGACTAAAGCTTAGGTGAGCGCTAAAAACTCTCAGTAATAACGCGTCGCTCGCTACACGCTGTACTTCTAATCCTCACCCCGCGTGGGTTGACCTTCAGGGGGCCTTTATATGCTGACCCTGCTCAATTTGCTTTCTGCCGTGACCTTGTTGATCTGGGGCACGCACATCGTCCGTACCGGCATTCTGCGCGTATACGGGTCACAATTGCGCCACGTACTTAGCCAGAACATGTCCAGGCGCCCGCTGGCTTTCGTCGCCGGGATTCTGGTCACTGCGCTGGTACAGAGCAGCAACGCCACGGCGATGCTCGTCACGTCATTTGTCGGTCAGGGCCTGATGGCGTTGACGCCGGCCTTGGCGATCATGCTCGGCGCGGATGTCGGCACGGCCCTGATGGCGCGGGTGCTGACATTCGACCTGTCCTGGCTGTCGCCGCTGCTGATTTTCCTCGGGGTGATCTTCTTTCTGTCGCGCAAGCAAACCCGCGCCGGACAGCTCGGGCGAGTAGGGATAGGCTTGGGTTTGATCATTCTGGCCTTGCAGCTGATTGTCACGTCCGCGGCGCCCATTACCCAGGCGGCGGGCGTGAAAGTACTGTTCGCGTCGCTGACCGGCGATATTTGGCTCGATGCCCTGGTGGGCGCGATGTTCGCGCTGATCTCTTATTCGAGCCTCGCGGCGGTGCTATTGACCGCGACCTTGGCCGGCTCGGAAATCATCAGTTTGCCGGTCGCGATCGGTCTGGTGATCGGCGCGAATATTGGCAGCGGCCTGTTGGCATTCCTGAGTACCAGCATGCAAAACGTCGCCGGGCGGCAGGTTGCGCTCGGCAGCCTGCTGTACAAGCTGATCGGCCTGCTGCTGATCATCCCCGTGCTGGACCCGCTGGTGAAGTGGATGGATACCCTGGACTTCAGCGGCCAAAGTCTGGTGATCAGCTTCCACCTGACTTACAACGCCCTGCGCTGCCTGCTGATGCTGCCAAGCGTCGGCCCGATGGCCCGTTTGTGTGCCTGGCTGTTGCCTGAGCGCCCCGAAACCAACGGCGTCGCAAAACCCCGGCACCTGGACGCCACGGCATTGGCAACCCCGAGTCTGGCGCTGGTCAACGCCGTGCGCGAAACCCTTCGTCTGGGCGATCTGATCGAAAGCATGCTTATCGCCATGCAAGCAGTGCTGCGCGGTACACAAACGGCCGTCACCCTGGAAATGCGGCGCCTCAACGACGATGCCGAAGCGCTGTACAACGCGATCAAACTCTATCTGGCGCAAATGCCCAGGGAAGACCTTAGCGAGCAGGACAACCGGCGCTGGGCAGAAATCATCGAGCTGGCGATCAACCTCAAGCTGGCCAGCGATCTGATCGAGCGCATGCTGCGCAAGGTCCAGCAGCAGAAGACCTCGCAGCGTCGCTCGTTCTCCGAAGTTGGCCTGGAAGAACTGATCGGGCTACACGATCAGTTGCTGTCGAACCTGCGTCTGGGCCTTTCAGTGTTCGTCAGCGCCGACCCGGAAAGCGCCCGGCAACTGTTGCGTGAGAAGCGCCGTTTCCGCGCTCAGGAGAGGCGACTGGCCCACGCGCATGTCAGTCGCTTGCAGCGCAAGGTGGTGCAAAGCATCGAAACCAGCTCACTGCATCTGGAGCTGATCGCCGACATGAAGCGGCTCAACTCGCTGTTCTGCAGCAGCGCCTATGCCGTGCTCGGAACCTCGGAAACCGAAGCCCTGTCCAGCGAGGTCATGCCCGACCAATCGATGTGAACGAGCCCGGCGAACACCGTCCACTCGCAGAAATCAGCCATAACGCAGAGTCCGAACGCACCCTGGCCAAAGGCTGGCTGGGCGAGGGCGCACGACTGCATTGGTTTTTCCCTGAGCCATTACTTCCACAGCAGCACGCGCAAACTCAGTGTGTAGGCCCGGCATTTGAAGAAGGCGGTATCCTGTCAGGGATTTTTCCTACAATCACTGTGAATTGCCGAAATGCCCGATTGGAATCGTTACGCAACTCTCGTACTGGATTTGATCAAGCGCTATCCAGGGGTGATTGCGTTCTTTGGTTTTTCCTCGGGAATCGGCAGTTTTATTCTGGTGGATCGTCAAGAAGGTATGGCGCGCTGGATCGCCGTAGTGATGCTGGTCAGCTGGCTGTGGCTGATGTTCGAAAACAGTGTGATGAGGCTGTTCACCAAAGTTTTCAATCGCGAGATTCCGCCGCCACTGTTGCGCTACGGTACCCAGATGATCCATCAGGAAAGTCTGTTTTTCGTGCTGCCGTTTTTCTTCGTCACTACCACCTGGAACAGCGGCCAACTGATATTCACCAGCGTTCTGAGTGCGGCAGCACTGATTTCAATCACCGATCCGCTGTACTACAAATGGCTGGTGCCCAAGCGCTGGTTGTTTCTGGCCCTGCACACGCTAACCTTGTTCGCCGCGCTGCTCACGGCGCTGCCGATCATTCTGCACCTGACCACCGCCGAGAGTTACAAACTGGCGCTGGGCATCGCCATCCTGTTGTCATTCCCCAGCCTGGCGTCGAGCTTCCCGATCAACCATTGGCGGCGCGGCGTATTGCTGCTGACGGCGACACTGGTCATCGGCGGCGCAGGCTGGTTGCTGCGCTCGTGGGTGCCACCGGCGACCTTGTGGCTGACTGAAGTCGCGGTGAGTACTGATTTCGACGACCAGAACCGTACGCCAGGAGAAAGCCAGGAAGAGATCAGCGCCAAGCAGGTGCGCAACGGCGGCTTGTATGCCTATACGGCAATCAATGCGCCGCGCGGGCTGGACGAGCGGATTTACCATGTCTGGCAGCACAACGGCACAGAGGTTGATCGCATCGCCCTGGATATCCATGGCGGACGCAAAGAAGGCTATCGTGCCTGGACGCACAAGCAGAATTTCCCGGATGAAGTGGTGGGTCGCTGGCAAGTGAGGGTGCTGACTGAGGATGGTCAGATGATCGGCGTACTGCGGTTTCTCGTCACGGATACAGACCCGGCACCGGTCACCCACGCAACAGGCAACCCTGTGGGCGTCAAACTGCAAGCGGATGATTCCGGCACTGCGCGAACCAAACCCGCAAAATCCGATCCCACGCCTTCCAGCCCAGCACCATCGCCCACAGAGCAAACCTACTAAGCTCGGAGCTATGACCACACTTTCCCTGGCCGGCAGCGCCTCACTGGACACCTCGAGCAACCCCGCGAGCTTGCGGATCTCGGGCGACTGGACGCTTGCGCATTACCGGGACCTCAAGCAGCAGACGAGCGCGCTGATCGGGCAGTACGACGCCCATACGCCCGTCGACCTGACACACCTGCGCGCCCTCGATACCGCAGGCGCTTCGTTATTGGTGGAGTTGCTGGGCGCCGACCGGCTGGGACAACTGGCCGTGGGCGCGCCGGACCTGCCCACGGCCAGCCGCGCCTTGCTGCAAACCATTCAGTCGGCGCTGCATGACTTCTGCGTGCCGATCAAAGAGCCGGAAGAGACCGTGGGCATTCAGTTGCTCATGCGCATTGGCAGAGCAGTGGATACGGTCTGGCAAGACACCCTGCAACTGTTGGGTTTTATCGGCCTGATTCTCGAGTCGCTGCTGTTCAATTCGCTGCGCCCCAGACGTTGGCGGATCACTTCGGTGATCTCGCACATCGAGCAAACCGGGCTCGATGCCGCGCCTATCGTGGCGCTGCTGACCTTTCTGGTCGGCGCCGTGGTGGCGTTTCTCGGCGCGACAGTACTGAAAAGTTTCGGCGCCAGCATCTACACCGTGGACCTGGTGGCGTTCTCTTTCCTGCGCGAGTTCGGCGTGTTGCTGACCGCCATTCTGATGGCTGGGCGTACCGCCAGTGCCTTCACCGCGCAAATCGGCTCGATGAAAGCCAACGAAGAAATCGACGCCATCCGCACCATCGGCCTGAGCCCTGTCGAGTTGCTGGTGGTGCCGCGAATTCTCGCACTGCTGGTCTCGCTACCTATCCTGACCTTTGTCGCGATGCTCTCCGGGATCATCGGCGGAGGCGTGGTCTGCGCGGTGGCGCTGGATATTTCGCCGGCGTTGTTCCTTTCGTTGTTGCAAACGGACATCAGCGTTCAGCACTTCCTGGTGGGCATGGCCAAAGCGCCGATCTTCGCCTTCCTGATCGCCTCAATCGGCTGCCTGGAAGGCTTCAAGGTCAGCGGCAGTGCTGAGTCCGTCGGCGCTCACACCACGTCCAGCGTGGTGCAGTCGATCTTTGTGGTTATCGTGCTCGATGCACTGGCGGCGTTGTTCTATATGGAGATGGGCTGGTGACTCCTATTACGAACCTTATTACCAGCCCGACCCCGACTACGCCGCGCGAAGCGGTGATCGAGGTGCGCGGCCTGTGCAACCGATTCGGTAGCCAGAGCGTGCATGAGAACCTGGATCTGGACCTGTACCGGGGCGAAGTCCTGGCCGTGGTCGGCGGCTCTGGCAGTGGCAAATCGGTGTTGCTGCGCAGCATTGTCGGGCTACGCCGGCCGGACGGGGGCGCGGTTCGAGTATTGGGTCAGGACTTGCAAAACCTGTCGGAAAAGAACCGTTCGCTGGTCGAGCGGCGTTTCGGTGTGTTGTTCCAGAAGGGCGCGCTGTTTTCCTCGCTGACGGTGACCGAGAACGTCGCGCTGCCCCTGATCGAACATGCCGGCCTGAGCCGCGATGAAGCGGAGCACCTGGCCGGGGTAAAGCTGGCGCTGGCCGGTCTGCCCTTGTCGGCCGCACACAAATACCCGGCATCGCTCTCGGGTGGCATGATCAAACGCGCCGCGCTGGCTCGGGCGTTGGCCCTGGACCCGGACATTCTGTTTCTCGACGAGCCTACCGCAGGCCTTGATCCCATTGGCGCCGCAGCTTTCGATCAACTGATCCTGACCCTGCGCGACGCCTTGGGCCTGAGCGTATTTCTGGTCACCCACGACCTGGACACGCTCTACACCATCACCGACCGAGTCGCGGTGCTGGCGCAAAAACGCGTATTGGTGGCTGACCAAATCGACAAGGTCGCCGCCACAAACGATGCCTGGATTCATGAGTATTTCCATGGTCCACGCGGCCGAGCGGCGCTTTCAGCCGCCACACAGCAAAACGAGGTCTGACGATGGAAACTCGTGCCCATCATGTACTGATCGGCC
Organism: Pseudomonas sp. ASL3; assembly: GCF_056680425.1. NCBI lineage: Bacteria > Pseudomonadati > Pseudomonadota > Gammaproteobacteria > Pseudomonadales > Pseudomonadaceae > Pseudomonas > Pseudomonas sp. ASL3. The sequence goes on from NZ_CM155281.1 coordinate 5,482,080, forward strand.
TGCTCACCGTAATAGTGGTCGCTGCGGCGCTGCTATTCGGTCTGTGGCTGGCCAAATCCAGTGTCGATAGTGCGTTCAAGGATTACGAGATCGTGTTCAACGAAGCCGTGACCGGCCTGTCGCGCGGCAGTGCCGTGCAGTACAGCGGGATAAAGGTCGGTGATGTGGTGCAGCTGCGCCTCGACCCAGAGGATCCGCGGCGGGTACTGGCGCAAATCCGCATCGCGGGTGAGACACCGATCAAGGAAGACACTCAAGCCAAATTGGCCCTGACCGGGATCACAGGCACCTCGATTATCCAGCTCAGTAGCGGCACTCCAGAAAGCCCTGAGCTGCTAGGCGCCTACGGCAAACTGCCGGTGATCATTGCCACCCCGTCACCCATCTCGCGGCTGCTCAATGACACGGGCGACCTGATGAGCGGCATCAATCAGTTGCTGCACAACGCCAACCAGATGTTCTCGAACGATAACGTGCAGAGCCTCACTCTCACCCTCCAACATCTGGAACTGACCACCGGCGCCATCGCCGAACAACGCGACGATATTCGCCAGACCCTCAAACAGCTGACACTGGTCGGCAAGCAGGCGAGCGCAACACTGGAGCAAACCTCGTTATTGATGCGCGGCGCCAACGAGATGCTCAACAGCGACGGCAAACAGATGTTCATCAGCGCCGAGCAGGCCATGAAGTCCATCGAGCAAAGCAGCGTGGCCATCAATAACTTGCTCAAGGACAACCACGATTCGCTCAACAGCGGCATGCAAGGGCTCAGCGAGCTGGGCCCGGCCGTTCGTGAGTTGCGCGACACACTGACCTCGTTCCGCTCGATTTCCCGCCGCCTGGAAGCCAACCCCAGCGGTTACCTTCTGGGCCGCGACAAGAATAAGGAGTTCGAGCCATGAGGCTTGCCCGTCACTCACTCGGTCGATTCGCCGTGGTCGGAGCGCTGCTACTGTCGAGCGGCTGTTCGATCCTGCCGCAAGCTGAACCGGCCGATGTGTACCGTCTGACAACTGCACAGTCGGCAGCGCAAAAAGCGCAGGGTACACCGGTTCCCTGGTCGCTGCGGGTTGCCCGCCCCAAGGCCAGCGAGGTGTTGGACAGCCCACGAATCGCGGTGGTGCCTCAGGGTGATCTGATCAGCAACTACAAAGGCGCGCGCTGGAGCGATCCAGCCCCCGTAGCGCTGCGCAACCGGCTACTCGACGCCTTCTACCGGGATGGCCGCGTGCAGTCGCTCAGCACGGATGACAGCAATCTACAGGCCGATTTTGAGCTGAGCGGGGAGTTGCAGGCGTTTCAGAGCGAATACCACGGCCAGGCCATCGACGTCGTGATCCGTCTGGATGCGCGACTGGTCAGCGAAAACCAGCGCATCGTCGCCAGCCGCCGCTTCGAAGTACACCAATCGGTCAGCGACAAACAAGTGCCTTCGGTGGTGGCTGGCTTCAGTCAGGCCAGCGACACCCTGGCGGCGCAACTGCTGCAATGGACCGTCGAGCAGGGCCAGAAGCATTACGAGACGCTGCCGAAGAACCAGTAACACACGAGGATCGCCGCAATGACACCGGTCAGTTCCGCCAACAGCGCGCAGCCCACAGCATGCCGCGCGCGCTGGATGCCGACGGAGCCGAAGTAGACCGCCAGCACGTAGAAGGTGGTTTCAGTACTGCCTTGAATCGTCGCTGCCGCCAGTGCCGGGAAGCTGTCGACGCCGTGGCTTTTCATGGTCTCGATCAACATCGCCCGCGCGGCACTGCCAGAGAAAGGTTTGACCAGCGCAGTGGGCAGGGCATCGACGAAGCGTGTGTCCAGTCCCGCCCACTGCACCAGGTGGCGGATGCCATCGAGGCCAAATTCCAGTGCGCCGGAAGCACGCAATACTCCGACTGCACAGAGCATCGCCACCAGATACGGCAGCAGGTTTTTGGCGACGTCGAAGCCTTCTTTCGCACCTTCGACGAACGCTTCGTAGACCTTCACTTTCTTGAAGGCCGCGATCAGCAAAAACATCATGATCAGACCGAACAGTGTCAGGTTGCCGAGAATCGACGACAGGCTGGCCAACGCGGTGGCCGAGAGCCCTGCGAGCAGGGCCATGAAGCTGCCGAGCAACAATGCGCCGGGAATCAAGTACGCCAACACCACGGGGTCCCAAAGGCGCAAGCGTTGCATGAACGCTACCGACAGCAACCCCATCAGAGTCGAAGCGCTGGTCGCCAACAGAATCGGCAGGAACACCAGCGTCGGGTCCACTGCGCCTTGCTGGGCACGGTACATGAAGATCGTCACTGGCATCAGCGTCAGGGACGAGGCGTTGAGCACCAGAAATAGAATCTGTGCATTGCTGGCCGTGGTCTGGCTGGGGTTCAACTCTTGCAGCGCGCGCATGGCCTTAAGGCCGATGGGCGTGGCCGCATTGTCCAGACCCAAACCATTGGCGGCGAGGTTGAGGGTGATCAGGCCCAGTGCCGGATGACCGGGCGGGACGTCTGGCATCAAGTGACTGAACAGTGGCCCGAGGATCTTGGCCAGCCAATCGACGATACCGGCCTTCTCGGCAATCCGCAGAAACCCCAGCCATAAGGTGAGTGTGCCGAACAACAAGAGCATCACATCGACCGACAACTTGGCCATGGCGAAGATGCTTTCCACCATCGCTGCAAAGATCCCGGAATTCCCGCCAATCAGCCATTGCGCCAGCGCCGACACCGCCGCCACCACAAAAAAGCCAAGCCATAGGCCATTGAGCATCAGAAAGTCCCCCAGAAGATGCGGGGATGATAGCGGCGAGGGCGCGCGACCACAAACGACGTGGTTCTGGCCGCGCCACAAACGACAAACCCCGGATGATGAGTCCGGGGTTTGTCCGTGCAGCGCTTCAGCGATCAGTCAGCGACTGATTTACCCACTGGCAGCGGCTCTTTGCTGCGCCAGTGTGGCAGGGAGTTCCAGTAGCGCTCACCCTTGGCATCGTCGTACATGCCTTCCCAGCGTGAGATCACCAATACCGCCAGGGCATTGCCGATCACGTTCAGTGCCGTGCGGGCCATGTCCATGATCCGGTCGACACCCGCGATGAAGGCCAGACCTTCCAGCGGGATGCCGACGCTGCCCAGCGTTGCCAGCAACACCACGAAAGACACACCCGGCACGCCAGCGATACCTTTGGACGTCACCATCAAGGTCAAGACCAACATCAGTTGCTGCCCTATCGACAGGTCGATGCCGTACAGCTGCGCAATGAAGATCGCCGCAATGCTCTGATACAAGGTCGAGCCATCGAGGTTGAACGAGTAACCGGTCGGTACCACGAAGCTGCAAATAGCCTTCGGTGCGCCATAGGCTTCCATCTTCTCGATCACGCGCGGCAGCACGGTTTCCGAGCTCGCGGTGGAGTAGGCAAGCACCAGTTCGTCCTTGAAGATGCGCATCAGCTTGATCACCGAGAAGCCGAACAGGCGGGCAATCAGCCCCAGCACCATGAAGGCGAAAAAGGCGATGGCGAAATAGACCAGGATCACCAGTTTGGCCAGCGGCAACAGGGAAGCGAAACCGAAGTTGGCAACCGTCACCGCGATCAGCGCAAATACACCAATCGGGGCATAGCCCATGATCATGTGGGTGACTTTGAACATGCTTTCCGAGACGCCCTGGAACATCTTCACCAGCGGCTCACGCAGATCCGCTTGCAGGCTGGACAGCCCGAGACCGAACAATACCGAGAAAAAGATAATCGGCAACATGTCACCGCGAGCAATGGCGGCGAAGATGTTCGACGGGATCAGGTTGAGGATCGTCTCGATGAACGCATGCTCGTGCTGCACCTCGGATGCCGTCTGCTGGTACTTGGAGATATCGACGGTGCCCAATGTGCTCATGTCGATGCCCGTGCCCGGATGGAACACGTTGGCCAACACCAGACCGACCAGAATCGCGATGGTGGTGACGACTTCGAAATAGAGAATGGTTTTGAGGCCGATGCGTCCCAGTTTCTTCGCATCACCGACACCGGCGATGCCGACGATCAGTGAGGAAACCACGATGGGGATCACAATCATCTTGATCAGGCGAATGAAAATGTCACCCGCCGGTTGCAGAACGTTGCTGATCCACCAGGCCTTTTCCGCACTGAAATGGTTGAGCACTGCCCCGATTGCAATCCCCAGTACCAGACCGATGAGGATCTGCCAGGCGAGGCTTAGCTTTGCCTTCTTCATGTTATTACCCTTATATCAAGTGGCGCGGACATCCTCCGATCAACGACATTTTGAGGGTCGTATCGAAGACGAAAATACCTTGAGGGCTGTCCCGTAGAAGGTCACCGCAAACGAGCGTCCCAGCTCTGTAGCAGCCGAAAAAAGGCGCAACTATTCCCACGACAAGACATGACGTCTAATGCCGTAAACGCCTACCTCATGCCGAATCGGCATGATCGACACAAAATGAAACGCTGGTTCCCGAGTGAAAAGGGCAATTGAAGAGGGAGAAGAGACACCGCTTTTCGGCTAAGGACTGGCTAAAACGTCGCCTGTAGCGGAAGCGGTTGAGGAATTCAGAGCGGGATTTGGACGAATCGGAAAGTGTTTCGTAATGTAAGAGGGAACAAATTTTTCTAGAGAGTTCTCGATAGATGGTCGAATAACTCAGCGCTTCGCAAGCCCGTCGGGTCCATTTCTGAACCAGCATCACGGACTTGCGTTGCGGCTTCTTCCTGACCCGGCCCAAATTAATGGAGATACTCGCTGTATCCCTAGGTCGCTCCGATCCACCTTCGATCAAAACATCCCGACCCCATAGTCATGCGCTTACCTTCCTCAGGTAGCGCAGTCATCCAGAAGCGGAGCCTCGCAAGCCCCAGCTTCTAATGGGTACTGTGTGACTGCTACGTCTTCAACCTCGACCGCGACGGCCGAAGATGAACGAGGCTACGAATAGCACCAGGAACACGATAAAGAGAATCTTCGCGATACCCGTGGCGGTGCCGGCGATACCACCGAAGCCCAGTACGGCAGCGACAATGGCAATGATCAGGAATGTGACTGCCCAGCTCAACATGATGATTCTCCTTACTTTGCGTTTTTCTTTGGGTTTCCAGACCAGGAACAAATAGCCCTAGAACACCCATCTTTGCTGATGAGGTTGTTCACTCGCAGGTGCAGTCCCCTGAACCGGTTGGAAGCTCAGTGCTGCATCTTTCACTGCTGGCGCGCTCACCATGGTGTAGGAGCGGCTAGCGTTGAACTGTTGATGAATCGGAAGAGCGTCCTGATGATGTTCCCAACGCTGAAACTGTTGGCCGACAACCAAGGTGACAAGCAACGCCAGGCTGGCAAACAAACCCTGCTGGATATGCAGCGGCGAAATACGCAGTTGAGCGAGACACTGGCTATTCATCCTGAAGCTCCTCCACCTGAGTGGCTGTTCTTGTTCGGCGAGCGCATTGCTCAGCCTTGTTACTTAACCTATTGCAGCCTGTGTGCCAGCTTCTTGATTGATAAATAACTTAATAAAATCAATGACTTATCTATAAATCGCCAGCCATGCTGCGAGCATCCTGCACGATGGACCTATTGGCGTCGTGCGTTATGCACGACGTAAAAAAGCTAGTGCGTATCCCGCTTCAAATTCCGCATCCGATCATGGGCAGCGCGGACTTGCGGAAGTTTTTCCGCCACCAGCGCCTTGACCTTGGGCTCAGCGCTTTGTAGCGCATCTTCAAAGGCGTGCAGAATACGGTCCTCAGCCTCTTCCAGCTGCGCCGCATAGGTCGCGCTTTCATCGCCGGACAGCGTCGCGTTGGTGTCGGCGTACATCTGGCGCATCCTGCCGACAAATGTTCCGCCTTCGGCTGGTTTCTGGTGCTCGGTCGCCACTTCTACGGCCAGCGCGCGGATGAGTTCGTTCTTGGCCTGCGCCATGTCCAGAAACAACCCTATGAACCGTGGATCTTTAACCTCCTCAGCGGCGTGCTGATAAAACCGCTGCCCATCGCGGGTAATTTCAATCAGTTCGTTGAGTTGGGTTATTGCGTCGCTCATGATTCTTCTCCATTAATTTTTCAAAAAAGACACACAGGATTAACCCGCCGTGCGGGTTATGACTTTCAACGCATCCGCATTCACACCACGCACACCACGGATATTTCGTGCGATCTCGACCGCCAGTTGTTTTTCTGCGTAATTGGCGACGACCCCGTTCAGGCTGACCATGCCGTCTTTGGTGTCGACCTTGATATTCAAACCGTCGAGGTTGCGGCTATAGATCAGGCTGGATTTCACCTTGCTGGTGATCCAGATGTCGCTGATAGCCTCGCCAGCGCTGGTGGCGCCGGGCTGCACTTTGGGCACCGATGGATCACTCGCACTCAGGCTGATCAGGTTATTGACCTCCGTCACGCCGTCGGTGTTGCTGGCCAGGCTCCCGGCCAGTTCCTTGGCTTCCGCGCTTTGTGCATGGCCTTTGAGGGTGACGACACCTTCTTTGCTATCCACCTGAATATTCAGTGCTTCGGTGATGCTGTTCCATAACAGTTTGGATTTCACCGTCGCCGTAAGCGTCGCATCCTCAAACCGCTGAGCGACATTGGCTTTGGTGCCAGGCTCAGCTGCGACGTTTGGGTCCACCTCCAACTGGTTATCGACTTTATCGATGCCTTTAGTGTCGAGCGCTATCTGTTCAGCCAGTTCGCGGTCGACCTGATTTTCAACCTTGCCCTTGAGTACGGCAGTGCCGTGCTGGACGTTTACATCAATCTTGAAAGGGCTCAAATGCCGGTTAAGGGCGAAAGCGGTCCAGATCGAGCCTTCCTGCCGTGCTTCAGTAAGCTGACTGGCCAGATCTTCCTGGGCCGCTTGCGCGAGCAAGGGGGTCAAACCCAGTACTGCGGCTGTCGCAGCGGACAGGGCAATCTTCTTCAGCGGGTGCATAAACGGTTCTCCATCAATCATGCGCGGGTCGTTTGTGACGACAGTCGCTGGAGAATCGCAAGCCTCGTGCCAGTCCCTTACAAGATAGAAAAACCATATAAATCAGATAGATAACTACTTAGTCAGCAGATAGCTACCATGCAAGGCGCAGAATCAATCAGAATCAACCATGCAACTTGCCCGATTTTTCCGAGACTAACGAAGATCATTCATAACGGAGCGTAGGAATATGGACACAGCCACTGAACGCCAGGGCCGTATTCTCTTAGTGGATGACGAATCCGCGATCCTTCGCACCTTTCGCTATTGCCTGGAAGATGAGGGCTACACCGTCGCCACCGCCAACAGCGCGGCTCAGGCAGACGCGTTGCTGCAGCGCCAGGTGTTCGACCTGTGCTTCCTGGACTTGCGCCTGGGTGAAGACAACGGTCTGGATGTACTGGCGCAAATGCGCATCCAGGCGCCATGGATGCGCGTGGTGATTGTTACTGCCCATTCAGCCGTCGACACCGCAGTCGATGCCATTCGGGCAGGCGCTGCCGACTATCTGGTAAAACCTTGCAGCCCGGATCAATTGCGTCTGGCGACTGCCAAGCAGCTTGAGGTGCGTCAGCTGTCGGCGCGGCTCGAAGCGCTGGAAGGCGAAGTGCGCAAGCCCAAGGACGGCCTGGACTCCCACAGCCCGTCGATGATGGCCGTACTGGAAACCGCGCGTCAGGTCGCCAATACCGATGCGAACATTCTTATTCTTGGGGAATCCGGCACCGGTAAGGGTGAATTGGCGCGCGCCATTCACGGCTGGAGCAAACGAGCGAAGAAGTCCTGCGTCACTATCAACTGCCCTTCGCTGAGCGCCGAGCTGATCGAAAGCGAGATGTTCGGCCACAGCCGAGGGGCGTTTACCGGTGCCAGCGAAAGCACCTTGGGTCGCGTCAATCAGGCCGATGCCGGCACTCTATTCCTCGATGAAATTGGTGATTTCCCGCTGGCGTTGCAGCCTAAATTGCTACGCTTCATTCAGGACAAGGAATACGAGCGTGTTGGTGATCCGGTCACACGTCGCGCAGATGTGAGAATCCTGGCGGCGACCAACCTGAACCTCGAAGACATGGTGCGCGACGGGCGTTTTCGCGAAGACCTGCTGTATCGCTTGAACGTCATTACCCTGCATCTGCCGCCACTGCGTGAGCGCAGCGAAGACATTCTCACCCTGGCCGACCGGTTTCTCGCCCGTTTCGTCAAGGAATACGCCCGCCCTGCACGCGGTTTCAGCGAAGAAGCGCGATCGGCGCTGCTTAACTATCGTTGGCCGGGCAACATCCGTGAATTGCGTAACGTTATCGAACGGGCCAGCATTATTTGCCCGCAAGAGCGTGTGGAAATCAGCCATTTGGGGATGGCCGAACAGCCAACCAACAACGCTCCGCGGGTTGGCGCTGCAATGAGCCTGGATGAGCTGGAAAAAGCACATATCGGCGCCGTTCTTGCCACCAGCGATACGCTCGATCAGGCCGCGAAAACCTTGGGCATCGACGCCTCGACGCTGTACCGCAAACGTAAACAGTACAATCTATGAATCTCAACTCATGAAACTGGCCATGAAGTTGCGTACCCGATTGTTCCTGAGTATCTCGGCGCTGATGACGGTCGCGCTGCTGGGGCTATTGCTTGGGCTCGTCAGCGTAATGCAGATGGCTAGAACCCAGGAATCGCTGATTCACCACAACTTCATCACCCTTGATCTGGGCCTGAAGCTGCGCCAGAGCCTCGGCGATCAGTTGGTCATGATGCTCAGCGAGCACCCCAACCGATCAGCAATCGAGCAGGCGCAGCAGCAGTTTCAGGAGCTGCTGGCCCAAGGCGTCGAGTACGATGCGCAAAATAATGTGGAAACCGGCTTCGATCAGGCACGCATTAACTACCAGCGTTTCGCTCAAGACTTCGATCAGCTACGAAATCAGCCCGCCAAGCTGTACGACAATGCCCCGCTCACGAACAGTTTCAATGTCCTGCGCGATGGACTGATCAACACCCAAAAGCAAGCGCTGGACAACTTCAACCAGACACAGCACATAGCGCACGAACGGGCGCTATGGGTGGCCGGCCTGCTGGGGTTGGTAGGCATTGCTGTGCTGTGCATCGGTTTTATTACCGCCCACGGTATCGCTCAGCGTTTCGGCGCGCCTATCGAAGCGCTGGCCAAGGCCGCCGACAACATTGGCCAAGGCAATTTCGAGGTCACGTTGCCGATTTCTTCGGCGGCGGAAATGAACCAGCTGACTCGGCGCTTTGGGATCATGGCCGAAGCCTTGCGCCAGCATCAGGCAACGAATATCGATGAGCTACTCGCTGGCCAACAACGCCTGCAAGCGGTGCTCGACAGTATCGACGACGGGTTGCTGATGATTGACCGGCAAGGGCGTCTGGAGCATCTCAATCCGGTGGCCCAACGTCAGCTGGGCTGGGACGAGGATCGGCTGGGCCAAGGGCTGGGCGAGGCCTTGCAGCGCCCTGAACTGGATGAGCAGTTGTACCTGACCCTGCGCGGCGGAAGCCTGGAGCATGCGCCGGAAGATCTGGCCGTTGAGGTCGATGGTGAATCACGGCTGCTGACCTACAGCTTGACGCCTGTCAGCCACACCAAGGGCCATATCCTGGGTGCGGTAATGGTATTGCACGACGTAACCGAGCAGCGTGCGTTCGAACGGGTACGCAGCGAATTCGTCCTGCGCGCCTCCCATGAACTACGCACACCTGTGACCGGCATGCATATGGCGTTCGGCTTGCTTCAAGAGCGCGTGCACTTTGCCGCGGATTCACGCGAAGCCGACCTGCTCGATACGGTCAATGAAGAAATGCAGCGTCTGATGCAGTTGATCAACGATCTGTTAAATTTTTCGCGCTACCAGAATGGTCTGCAAAAACTCAGCCTCGCCCCCTGCGCCATCGATGATTTGCTTGAGCAAGCGCGCCAGCGTTTCACCGAACAAGCGGCTGAACAGAACATCGTGTTGCTGGTGGAGATTCAGGGGCCATTGCCACGCCTGCATGCCGACCATGCACAGTTGGATCGCGTACTGGATAACCTTTTGGATAACGCACTACGCCACACCCCACAGAACGGGCTGATTCGCTTGCAGGCCCGACGCCACGGCGAGCGGGTCATCGTCAGCGTCGAGGACAACGGTGAAGGCATCGCTTATGGCCAGCAAGGGCGGATTTTCGAACCCTTCGTCCAGGTCGGGCGCAAGAAAGGTGGGGCGGGGCTAGGCCTGGCGCTGTGCAAGGAAATCGTGCAATTGCACGGAGGCCGGATGGGCGTCTATTCGCGACCGGGGCAGGGCACCCAGTTCTACATGGCATTGCCACTGTAAAAGCTGACAGCCTCAGGCCTCATCATCATTGCGCCGGGCGAGCGCGCGCCTGCCGCCGGTGACCAGTTCGGTGAGCTTGGCCGCACTCAATGGCCGGGCAAACAGCCAGCCCTGGCCATAGTTCACGCCTTCACTGCTGAGCAGCAGTGCTTGTGCTTCAAATTCGATCCCTTCGGCGATCACCCGCAATTGCAGAGCGTGAGCCATGCGGATGATGTGTGGCGCGACTCCGCTGCTGGCGGCATCGTGCCCGAGCGCGTCGATGAACGCCTTGTCGATTTTCAGACAATCCACGGGGAGCGTTTGCAGATACGCGAGGCTGCAATAGCCGGTGCCGAAATCGTCGATCAACACTTGATGGCCCACATCGCGCAGTGCTTGCAGGTGATTTCGAGCCACCACCACATCGATCAAGCCGCGCTCGGTGACCTCGAACGCTATCTGCCGCGCGGCCACCCGGTGCAACGCCAGCAATCGGGCCGTTACCCGGCCGATACGCGGCGCCATGACATCACATGCGGCCAGGTTCACCGAGATATACAGTTGCGGATTGGCGCGTAATAGCTGGCCCAATTGCTCCAAAAGCTGCTGAAGAACGAAGTCCGTGATTTGCCGAATCTGTCCGGTGTTTTCCGCCAATGGAATGAATAGATCAGGGCTGGTCAGGGTGCCGTCCGGCCGGCGCCAGCGCACCAGCGCCTCAGCGCCGACACAGCGGCGACTGTTGAGGTCGAATATCGGCTGATACAGCACCTGCAATTCACCCCGGCGCAATGCCCCCTGAAGCTCCCCGCCCAACGATTGGCGCTGACGCACCAACTGCAACACCAGCGCGCCAACGCACAACGCCATCAGCAAGCTGGCCGGAGCCAGCAGCCACCAGGCCCCACTCAATTGCTGCTGCAAACTCGAGCGCGGCGTAATGAGGACAAGCTGGTACTCAGGGCTTTGCGTCGGCATTCGGTAAATCAGCTGGGTGGGGGTCGTGACCAGTGTCTGGACGGTGACAGGCGACCAGTCCGGCGTCGGTGGCCAGACCTGCGCAGGCCCCAGCACCGGTACGGCCCTGACACCTTTATCCAGGACCACCAGGAGACTGCCGCCAGCAGGAAGATCAACCACATCGGTCAGATGGCCGCGAGAGGTCGAGACCCGGAAATCACTCCGTCCCAACATCAATGCTGCCAGGTTGTCATCAGGTTGAGCCGAGGTGTTGAGCCAATAATCGTAGGTCGGCCCGCGAATGTCCGGAGCGCGCTGGTGATTGAGTACAGTCTGCCGCGCCCAGCTCGAACAGGATTGAGAATCACCAACGAAGGCTGCTTCATAAATGAACCGATAGCTGACGCTGACCTGACGCAGCATTTCCAGCATCTGCGGGTTACAGCTGCGCAACGGCTGCGCTTCCAGTTGATCGAGACCTTCGCGCAATTGACCGAACAGTTGCTCCAGACGCACCAGAAAGCGCTCGCCCTGAGCATTCATCTGCTCGCTTTCATCCTGCCTGGCCTGATGCATGGCCAAACCGAAACTCCCGCATAACAACAGGGCAGCAGTGAGTAATGCCGCCAGCAATGCCAGCAGCCAGGGACGGTAGCTCGCAATGCGTGCTGCAGCCATAGCCATCAATGAATATCCAAATGAATACCACTGAGGTATAGCAACAAGTCAGAAAATAGCCCGCCCTATCAGACGGGCCGAACGTTTTTACTTTTGCGGGTTGAGCACTTGCAGGATAGCTGCGCTTTGCACATCAGGCTGGCCATCGAAACGCTCTGGTCGATAATGCATCTGAAATGCAGCCAACACATCTCGCGTGGCAGTATCAAACTCGCCGGTCTGTGGTGTCGCGTAACCCAGCTGGAGCAGTTGCTGCTGGAACCAGGTAATGCTCGGCAAGTTATCCATCATCAGCGCCTGACGCTGAGCGACCGCCTGAGCATCGGGCCAGTTACCCAGCCCTTCCTCCGCCAGTCGCTTCCATGGAAACAACGGGCCCGGATCGAGTTTGCGCATAGGGGCGATGTCACTATGGCCAATGACATGTCGAGGATCGATGTTATTGCGTTTGACGATGTCTTTGAGCAACACGATCAACGCCTGGATCTGGCCCTCGGTGTAGGGGTACCAAAGCCTGCCAGTGGGTGTATCGCGATAACCGGGGTTAACGATTTCAATGCCAATAGAGCTGGAGTTGAGCCACGTGCGGCCTTCCCACTCACTTTCGCCGGCATGCCAGGCCCGAAGGTTTTCATCGACCAGTTTGTAGACCGTGGGGCGCTGCTGATCGCCGATCAGGTAATGGCTGCTGACGTCGCCATGGGTCAATAGCGCTAGAGAGCGCTCCAGCGGCGCATTGGTGTAGTGCAAGATGACGAACTGGATCCGGTTGTCATAGTTGGCTGACGGATGACTGGTGTCGAGCTTCGGGCCGCTGCTGCAAGCGGTCAGGAGAATCAGCAGTACCAGCGAGGTGAGCAATTTCATGGAAGGTCAGAGTACACATAGGCAAGTAATGCAATAGCATAACGTAATGCTGGAGGAGCGTTTTAGTAAAGCTGAGCTTTGCAATATTTACTCATCAATCGGCACGGGGCCTGTCAGCCTTGTTCTATACGGTTTCTGCCTTCGTCCTTGGCGCGATATAGCGCCTGATCCGCTCTCTTCAATACTGACTCGCTACGCTCGCCAGCCCTGAAAGCGCTAATGCCCATCGACACAGTGATGGTCACCGGTTCGCCTTTGAAGTGAAACGGACAGGCCTCGATGGCCTTGCGCAGTTTGTCCATCAACGCCAGACCTTCAACCATGGAGGTGTCGGGGATTAACAGGACGAACTCTTCACCGCCAAACCGGGCAATGAAATCGCTGGGGCGCAGGCGCTTGCGCAGTTCGTTGGCGATGATCTTCAGCACCTTGTCGCCTGCCAGATGGCCGTAGTTGTCATTGATTCTTTTGAAGTGATCGAGGTCGAGCATTCCCAGCAGCAGTTCATTTCTGTTCTTTTGCCATAGACCGATCTCCTGCTCCAGGCGCTCGCTCCAGGCCGCACGGTTGGGTAAAGCAGTCAACGGATCGACCAAAGCCTTTTGCCGCTGCTCCTCGAGATGCACCCGAAAAACCTGAGCCTCTTGCTCCATCGTCGCCACCCGACTCGCCAGGCCCTGCAGCCGCGCCGCCACTTCCTGCTCACGTTCGTCACGTTGCTGTTGATGCTGGTCCATAGTGCCGAGCAAACCTTCAAGACGGTTTTCCAGCACCTGTTTGAGACTGCTCAGGTCGGCCGCACCTTGCACACTGCTTTGCAAGCCATCGACTTGCTCGCGCAGCTGGCTTTGCATATCGCGGGAAACGGAACGACTATCGGCGTGGCCTTCACTGGCGGTTTGCAAGTTGCTCTGAAAGGACTCCAGTCGCTCATTGAGCTGCTTGAGATACACCTCGAACTCATGCTGACCGCCGTCGGAGATCGCCAGCATCAATACAGCCAGGTCGTCGAGAATTGGCAACAGCTCATACCAGTTCAAGCCCTTGGCCAGACGAGCCCGCATCGCCTGTGCCTGAGGACGGTGATGCTCTGGCAAGGTCAGATCGTCAAGCAGGCCCAGCAGTGTTTCTTCAATATGCGTCGCCACCGAGCTGTAGCTTGGCTCGGGGGTGGCAGGCAGGTCATAGACTACGTCTTGCTCGACGAGCTCGTGATCAACCTCGACCTCCTGATCAACCTCAGGCACGGCTTCTGGCAGCGCCAGCGGCAGATATTCAATGACCTCAGGCTCGACTGCCGACGCTTCAACAACCGGAGCACCCTCAACGGGAGCCTCGAATGGCGCCAGGTTTTCCAACGCCATCGACGGACTGGCGGCCAAGAAGCGCTTTTCAGGTTCGGGGACAGGCGTACCTTCTGTCCGGTCTTCAACGGGTGGAACAGGTACCGGCGCAGGCGCTTCGAGAGTAGGAGGGGGGGCCTGAGCCACTTGAGCTTGAGCAGGAAGCCCTGCGTTTTCATTGCTCGTTTCGACCGGTTGCACCAGAGGTTCTACAGGCGTGAACACCGGCTCAACCGAGGCTTCGGCCACCGGTTCCGTCCCGTTGCTGGCAGCTTCACGACCACCAAACAATCGCTGCAAGAACCCTGGTCGGGAAGCTTCCTCAGGGTTTTCCAGCAGGGTCAGCGCTTTGCCTTGCAAGCCGCTCAACTCGCCGAGTAACAGCGGCAGTTCGCGCGTCTGAGAAACGCGATCGTCCAATTGCTTGGCAAAGCTCTTGAGCGACCGGCTCACTTCTCGCGGTAAGGGCAGGCTTTGCAGCTGACTGACCAATGCGTTCAGGGCAGTCCCCATCTGACCGACCCGGGTTTCGCGGCGCTGCTCTGAGTCGAGTACGGCTTTTTCCAGGCGGGGAATCAGTGCCGCGAGGCCCGCGTCCATATCGTCGCGACGCACGATTTCGCGCATTTCCTTCATGCACTGATCGACCGCGCGATCAGTGCCTTCGGCAGCCAGACTGCTGCGCACCAAACCTCGACGCAGCAGGTCGAGCCGCGCATTCCAGCGACGCTCGAGTTTGTCCTGTTGTTCGATGCTTTTCAGATACTTTTCTTTCCAGCGCTCTGCTTCTTCGCTCATGCAAGGGTTCCGCGAGGAGGCGTGCCGGGAACGAACAGCACGTCAGTGCATAATGAGACGGGCAACCGGATCTCCACCGCAACGGGCAGATGGTCGGAGATCGGTTGAGCCAACACCTGCACGCGTTCCAGCGTCAGGCTGGGGCTGAGCAAAATATGATCAAGGCAACGTTGAGGACGCCAGCTGGGGAAGGTCGCCTCGATCTGCGGTGCCAACAAGCCCAAGTCGCGTAGCGGAGAATTTTCCAGCAAATCGTTGGCATGGGTGTTCATGTCGCCCATCAACACCTGGTGGCGATAATCACCGATCAACTCGCGAATGTAAGCCAACTGCAGGGTGCGAGCGCGGGCACCCAATGCCAGGTGCATCATCACCACCACCAGCGCATCCGGTCCTTCGCCGAAACGCAGCAGAATCGCCCCGCGCCCAGCAGGGCCGGGCAATGGATGATCTTCTATCGCCCACGGCCGCAAGCGGCTGAGCACACCATTGCTGTGCTGGCCAAAACGCCCGAGGTTGCGATTGAGTTGCTGATACCAGTACGGGAAGGCCCCGAGCTGGGCAAGGTGTTCGACTTGATTGACGTAGCCTGATCGCAGGCTGCCGCCATCGACTTCCTGCAGGGCGACCAGATCGAAGTCGCCGAGCAGATCACCGATCTTTTTCAGGTTGCCTGCTCGCCCGGTATGCGGCAGCAAATGCTGCCACCCGCGAGTCAGGTAATGCCGATAGCGCTCGGTACTGATGCCCACCTGAATGTTGAAGCTGAGCAAGCGCAACCGACCATCGGCCGGTAAACCGCTTGCTTGCAGGTGATGTTCGTTGACCTGCGCATCATGCCGACCAACGACCCGCTCCGTTCCCCAGCGTCGCATGGCAGGCGCCGCTTACTTGGCAACTACAGCAGAGGCGCGCTCTTTGGCGATCAACTGGTCAGCGACTGCAAGCGCTTGCTCAGGCCCCCCGGCAGTACCCAGGTCAAACCGGTATTTGCCGTTGACGATCATGGTAGGTACGCCAGAAATCTCGTACTTCTTGGCCAGATCCTTGTATTGCGCGATCTTGCCCTTCACTGCGAAGGAGTTGAATGTCTCCAGGAACTTGGTCCTGTCGATGCCTTGAGTCGCGACGAAATCAGCCATGTCTTCAGGCTTGACGAGTTTCTTGCCGCCCTTCTGGATGGCATCGAACACCGCAGCATGGACTTTGCTTTCTACGCCCATGGTGTCAAGGGTAATGAACAGTTGGCCGTGAGCGTCCCACGGGCCGCCGAACATGGCAGGAATACGGACGAAGTGCACATCGGCAGGCAGTTTTGCTACCCATGGATTGATGGTCGGTTCAAAGGCATAGCAGTGTGGGCAGCCATACCAGAACATTTCTACCACTTCGATCTTGCCCGGTTCGGAAACAGGGACGGCGCTGCTCAGCTCGACATACTGCTTACCGGCTTCGATCGGCTCGGCGGCTTGAGCGGAGATCCCGAACAGGCTGGCAGCAACGAGAGCGGCGCTGAGAATCAGATTACGCATGCTTTACTCCTGGGCATATGAAGTCGCCTTCACGCGACCAGTCTTCGACCGGGCGGGCGGGCTTGAGTTCGCTAGTGTAACGCTGGCGGCTACGAAAAAGGGCAGCCTAAGCCACCCTTTTTGAGCCCGCTTCCGTGCGGGAAAGTCTTAAAATCGTTGCGAAAGATGTAGATCATTCGCAAAACGATCAGACCGCTATCAATGCAAGCCTTGAATGTAGGCCGACAGCGCTGCGATATCCTTGTTGCTCAGCTTCGATGCGACGCTGCGCATGACCATGGTGTCGCCATCGTTGGTACGGTCGCCTTCACGGAACGCCGTCAGCTGTTTGGTCACATAAGCAGCGTGCTGACCACCCAGGTGCGGGAAGCCGGCAGCCGGGTTACCCACGCCGTTTGGCGAGTGGCAGCCGGTGCAGGCTGGCATGCCTTGATCCAGTTTGCCGCCACGGAACAGTGCTTCACCGGCAGCCACCAGTTTTGGATCAGCAGCGCCAACGCTGCCTTTCTGGCTGGAAAAATAAGCCGCGATGTCCGCCAGGTCTTGATCCTGCACGCTGGTCAGCAGACCGGTCATTTCCAGGACCGTGCGCTTACCATCCTTGATGTCATGCATTTGCTTGAGCAGATAGCGGTTCCCCTGACCCGCCAGTTTCGGGAAGTTAGGCGCCACGCTATTGCCGTCCGGGCCATGACAAGCGCCACATACAGCCGCTTTTGCCTGACCGGCAGCAGCGTCGCCAACAACACCTGCAGCAGCGCCAGCGGCCTGGGCCATACCAGTGATGCCCAAGGTCAACAGCAGACTCGCGAGTAATTTGTTCATCAGCTAATCCAACTACGGCTAAGGGTGAGAGAGTTATGTATCGGGGTTACTCGCTCATCCACTGGATGATTACGCGGTAATCCTCGCTACTGCAGTCCATGCACAATCCACGCGGCGGCATTGCCTTGAAACCCTGGGTCACGTGTTGCACCAGCGTCTCCATACCTTGCGACAGTCTCGGCGCCCAAGCTGCCCGATCACCCGGTTTCGGTGCCATCGGCAATTGACCGGCATGACAGGCCACACAAGCACGGTTGTACACGGCTTCCGGATCCTGTGTAGCCTGAGCGCTGAAGAACGGCATCAAGACACCGGTAGCTAGCAGCCACTTCTTCATAAAACGACCTTTTCAGGGCTGGGAACGTGCTGCGTTCTAATGCGCAATTCAACTCACTTGTTCCCGTGAACTTCATCCTACGATGGGACAAAGCGCACACAAAATCTGCGGCATTATATACTGGCGCTACTGAAACGGAAACGACACTGCTTGCCGCGCTCCTGCCGGCACCGCCCTCATCGGAAATCCCATGCAACTCAAGAACCCCATTCTCGGTCTGTGCCAACAGGCTACCTTCATGCTCAGCGCGGCCAAAGTCGATCAATGTCCCGACGACGAAGGCTTTGAAGTGGCCTTCGCAGGGCGTTCCAACGCCGGCAAGTCGAGCGCACTGAACACCCTTACTCACGCCAGCCTGGCGCGTACATCGAAGACGCCAGGGCGTACCCAGCTGCTGAACTTCTTCAGTCTGGACGATGATCGTCGCCTGGTCGACTTGCCTGGTTATGGCTACGCCAAGGTGCCGATCCCGCTCAAATTGCACTGGCAACGTCACCTGGAAGCATATCTGGGTAGCCGCGAAAGCCTCAAAGGTCTGATTTTGATGATGGATATCCGTCATCCCATGACCGACTTCGACCTGTTGATGCTCGATTGGTCGATCGCCAGCCACATGCCTATGCACATCCTGCTGACCAAAGCCGACAAGCTGACCTATGGCGCCGCAAAAAACGCCCTGCTCAAAGTACAGGCCGAGATTCGTAAAGGTTGGGGCGACGCGGTAAGCATTCAGCTGTTTTCGGCGCCAAAGCGCATGGGCCTGGAAGACGCCTACACTGTATTGGCGGGCTGGATGGAGCTGGCAGATAAAGTAGCTGAACCGTCTGCATCGTAAGAATCGCAGGCAAAAAAAACCCCGGACTTCTATGGGGAGGGGAAGTTCGGGGTTCAAGTTCTAGACCGCTAGGGCGGGGTCCAGATATCTGCCAACACTTAACACAACATAAGGAGCATCGAAGGGCTTCACCAGCCATTCCCAATCTCTGACTGGCAAATCATTGGTTTAGTTCCTCCGCGCTTTTGAGCGGTTCGCGATAAACACTCTTCACTTCTGGAATAAGCTTGAGAATAAGGGCGAAATCCGGAATCAGCGCCAGCCTGCGCTGCGACCTTAAGTCGCAGCCTCGACCAGCGTCTTCAGCGATTTAGTGAGCCTCGTCCCAGTTGTTGCCCACACCGACTTCGACGAGCAGCGGCACATCCAGTTCCGCCGCCCCACTCATGTAAGGGCGAATCTGCTCACGCACCTGCTCGACCAGGTCTTCACGCACTTCCAGCACCAATTCATCGTGAACCTGAAGAATGACCTTGGCATCGAGACCGGAGTCAGCCAGCCAGCCATCCACTGCCACCATGGCTTTCTTGATAATGTCGGCCGCGGTGCCCTGCATCGGCGCGTTGATCGCAGTCCGTTCAGCGCCTTTGCGCAATGCCTGGTTCTTGGCATTGATGTCCGGCAAGTAGAGTCGACGGCCGAAGAGGGTTTCCACAAAGCCCTGCTCGGCGGCCTGCGCCCGAGTGCGCTCCATGTAATCAAGTACGCCGGGATAACGGGTGAAATAACGGTCGATATAAGCCTGTGACTGTTTCCGGTCGACGCCGATCTGTTTCGCCAGACCAAACGCGCTCATGCCGTAGATCAAACCGAAGTTGATCGCCTTGGCACTGCGGCGCATGTCGATGCTGACGTTCTCCAGCTCGACGCCAAACACCTCAGCCGCCGTCGCGCGGTGCACATCCAGGTCGTTGCGGAAGGCATGCAGCAAACCCTCGTCCTTGGCCAGGTGCGCCATGATCCGCAGCTCGATTTGCGAGTAGTCCGCCGCTAGCAACTTGTAGCCCTTGGGCGCAACGAACGCCTGACGGATCCGACGCCCTTCGGCACTACGAATCGGAATGTTCTGCAGGTTCGGATCGTTGGAGGACAAACGTCCGGTCGCTGCGACCGCTTGCTGATAGGTCGTATGGATTCGCCCGGTGCGCGGATTGATCTGTTCTGGCAATCGGTCGGTGTAGGTGCTTTTCAGCTTGCTCATCGAGCGGTACTGCATCAGCACTTTAGGCAGCGGGTAATCCTGCTCTGCCAGCTCAGCCAACACCGCTTCTGCGGTAGAAGCCTGACCTTTGGCCGTTTTGTTGAGGATTGGCAGACCGAGTTTTTCATACAAAATCACGCCGAGCTGCTTGGGCGAGCCGAGGTTGAACTCCTCGCCAGCGATAGCGAACGCCTCGCGCTCCAGGGCCACCATCTTCTCGCCCAGCTCTACGCTCTGGATGCCCAATAGCTTGGCATCGACCAACGCGCCCTGGCGTTCGATTCTCGCCAACACCGGCACCAACGGCATTTCGATGTCGTTCAGCACCGGCACCAGACTCGGCGTCGCCGCGAGTTTTTCCATCAAGGCGTGATGCAAGCGCAGGGTCACATCGGCGTCTTCCGCAGCGAACTGCGAGGCTTGCTCCAATGCGATCTGGCCGAACGTCAGTTGCTTCACGCCCTTGCCGGCGATGTCCTGCAAGCTGGTATTCGTGTGGTTCAGGTACTTGAGGGCAAGACTGTCCTTGTCGTGGCGAGTCGCGGTGGAATCGAGCACGTAGGATTCGAGCATGGTGTCGAACGCCAGGCCCTGCACGGTGATGCCTTGGCTTTGATCACCGCCAATCGCGCAGTTGGCGAGAATGTTGATATCGAACTTGGCGTGCTGGCCGACCTTGATCTTGCTCGGGTCTTCGAGCAACGGCTTGAGCGCCTTGAGCACCGTGTCGCGATCCAGCTGTTGCGGCACGCCCATGTAGGAGTGGGTCAGCGGGAGATAAGCCGCTTCGTTGACCTCGACCGCAAACGAGATCCCGACCAACTGCGCCCGCTGCGCGTCGAGACCGTTGCTTTGGGTGACGAAGGCAAACAGCTTGGCGTCGTTCAGTTTCTTCAGCCAGGCATCGAGCTGATCCTGTTCAAGAATGGTTTCGTAACGCGTTTCAGCGACCACCGGCTCTTCGGCAAGAACAATCTCTTCACCGGCACGCTTGGCGTCGCGCTGCAACTCTTCGATCCAGCTTTTGAACTCCAGCTCGGTGTACAACTCGACCAATTTGTCGCGATCCGGCTCGCCGCAGTGCAAGGCGTCCAGCTCGATATCCAGCGGCACATCGATCTTGATCGTCGCCAGCTCGTAGGAGAGGAATGCCATGTCCTTGTGTTCTTCAAGCTTGGTCGACAGAGTTTTCGCGCCGCGAATAGGCAGTGCTGCAACCTTGTCCAGGTTCGCGTACAGCTCGATCAGACCGCCGCCGATACCGACCAGCAGGCCGACCGCGGTCTTTTCACCAACGCCGGGAACACCCGGAATGTTGTCGACTTTGTCGCCCATCAGCGCCAGGTAATCGATGATGTGTTCAGGACCGACGCCAAACTTCTCTTTCACGCCAGCGATATCCAGCACGCTACCGGTCATCGTATTGACCAAGGTAATGTGCCCGTCGACCAGTTGCGCCATGTCCTTGTCGCCGGTGGAGATAATCACCGGACGGTCCGCCGCCGCACTGCTGCGGGCCAGCGTACCGATCACGTCATCGGCCTCGACGCCTTCGACACACAGCAATGGATAGCCCAGACCTTTGACGCACGCGTGGAGCAAGTCGACCTGCACCCGCAGATCGTCAGGCATGCTCGGGCGATTGGCCTTGTATTCGGCGAACAACGCATCACGAAACGTGCCGCCCTTGGCGTCGAAGACCACGGCGAACGGGCTGTCGGGATATTGCCGACGCAGGCTTTTGAGCATGTTCAGCACGCCCTTGACAGCACCCGTAGGCAATCCCTTGGACGTAGCGAGTGGCGGCAGTGCATGAAAGGCGCGGTAGAGGTAAGAAGAACCGTCCACCAGGACGAGGGGGGCTTGGCTCATGAGCAGGATCAACCTTTTCGGCGGGGTCGGCGCTAGAATGCGAGGACCGTTGACGACAAAGGGAGAAGGTTATCATGCGCACAACAAATCGCCTGTTGCTGGCCTGCCTGTTGGTACTCTGCCCGCTGGTCGCAGTTGCTGCAGACAATGCTCCATCGGCGGAGCCAGACGTTACCATCCGCACCCAAGGAGACAAACTCATTCAGGAATACCGGCTAAACGGGTTCCTCTATGCGATCAAGATCACGCCAAAAGGTGGCAAACCGTATTTTCTGGTGCGCGCCGATGGCACAGAAGCCAATTACATTCGCTCGGACGCCCCGGGCATGCTGATCCCCCAGTGGGAAATATTCAGCTGGTAACGCCTTACATTCACCCTATAGCTGGCAGTCTTGACCATGTCCGTGTTTACCCCCCTGGCTCGGCCCGAGCTCGAAACATTTCTCGCCCCCTACGGGCTTGGCCGTCTGCATGACTTTCAGGGCATTGCCGCCGGTAGCGAAAACAGCAATTTCTTCGTCAACCTGGAGCAGGGCGAGTTTGTCCTGACCCTGGTCGAACGCGGTCCGATTCAGGACTTGCCGTTTTTCATCGAGTTGCTCGACGTGCTGCACGACGCCAATCTGCCGGTGCCTTACGCTTTGCGCACCACCGACGGCAGTGCCTTGCGTGAGCTGGCGGGCAAGCCGGCGCTGCTACAACCGCGGCTCCCCGGCAAACACATCAGCGAACCGAACACCCAGCACTGCGTGCAGATCGGCGAGTTACTGGGGCATCTGCATCTGGCGACGCGCGGACATGTATTGGAACGCAAGACTGATCGCGGGTTGGACTGGATGCTGGCCGAAGGGGCGACATTGATGTCGCACCTGGACGCGACGCAAAGCGCACTGCTGCAGGCGGCACTGGAAGAGATCGAACGACTCAAGCCAAGAATCATGGCTTTGCCGCGTGCCAACCTGCACGCGGATCTATTCCGCGACAACGCCTTGTTCGAAGGCACGCACCTGACAGGGCTGATCGACTTCTACAACGCTTGCTCGGGGCCGATGCTCTACGACCTGGCAATTGCGCTCAATGATTGGTGTTCCCACGAAGATGGCCAGATCGACGGGGCAAGAGCCCGCGCATTGCTCGGTGCCTACGCCGGATTGCGCCCGTTCACCGCCAGCGAAGCCGAGCTGTGGCCGACGATGCTGCGCGTGGCCTGCGTGCGTTTCTGGCTGTCGCGCCTGATCGCGGCGGAATCCTTTGCCGGGCAGGACGTATTGATTCACGACCCGATGGAGTTCCAGCAACGCCTGGCCCAGCGCCAGCAAGTCCATACACCGCTGCCGTTTGCGCTTTAGTCGAAATACCTGACGTACCGCGTTGCATTCTTCGCAGGCAAGCCTGCTCCCACACAGGCTGTGTGAAAACCTCCGCGACCGATTAACTGATTAAAAACTGACCTGAAAATCGCGTTCCTACGTGAAATTCAGGTCTGTCCAACAGCCGATCTATTTCAGAATTGACGTACGAACATGCAGTTCAGTTTTCTGTTGGGGTTTTCACACAGCCTGCACAGGTATGCGGTCATCTGTGCAGGCTGTGTGAAAACCTGACGATCATGTTTCAAACCAACGCCCCGACTTGTCGGGGCGTTGGTTTTTGGCCTTTGATCCCGAAATCATCGCTGTTCGTTTTCACGTCGCCGGGACAAAGCGTTTTGAGCGCTCCATGGCCAGTCCTGGGACGTTTGTCAGGCGCAAAAAAAGGCTGCTTAGCCCATCTTCGCCATCATTTCACGCGCACCCAGCACATTGATCGCCCTTTTAAAGTTATAGGCAAGCA
This sequence comes from Pseudomonas sp. ASL3, assembly GCF_056680425.1. Lineage (NCBI taxonomy): Bacteria > Pseudomonadati > Pseudomonadota > Gammaproteobacteria > Pseudomonadales > Pseudomonadaceae > Pseudomonas > Pseudomonas sp. ASL3. Next base: position 5,505,449 of record NZ_CM155281.1, read on the forward strand.
CCGCCAGCGACATCTCTATTCGCGCGCCTTTCAGTTGGCGTAGCAAGAACCGTCCATTGCCCATGATCCATTGCTTGAGGTTGCCGAAGGGGTGTTCAACGATGGACCTTCGTTCAACCATCTTCTCCGGATGCGCCTGCATGCGCTGCTCCATTCGCTCAAAAGCGGCCTCATGCGCATGCCGCGTTACTTTCCGGCGGGAGGTCTTGGTGCACTGACTTTTCAGCGGGCAGTGGGCGCAGTCACTGGGCAGTGCGTGGTAAATACGCGTGCCGCGATTCAGTTGCGTCAGCGTCAGTAGCTTGCCATTCGGGCACCGGTACTGATCGTCCAGGGCCTCATACGTAAACTGGGTGCGGTCAAAGAATTTTACGTCCCCGCCCCGCGTGTTGATCGTTCGATTCAGCGGCACATACGCCGTGATACCCGCGTCTTCACAGGCCTGGAATTGTTTGCCGTGGGAATATCCGGCATCGGCCACTACCGTCAGCTCTGACTGTTGCAGTACTTCTTTAGCCGCTTTGGCCATGGGTTCAAGCTGTTTGCGGTCATCGCCGTCCTGAGTCACTTCGTGGTGCAGGATCAAGCCGTTCTCGGCATCCACCGCCGTCTGCACGTTGTACGCCACGGCCATGCCTTGCGGCGCCCGCATCATCCGCGCCTCGCTTTCGGTGCTGATGAACTGCTCGACTTCCAGCGCCTTCATCACCTGCTGACGGGTCAGGTTGTTGTCTCGTTTGTTGCTCAGACGGGCCAAAGCGGCTTTGACTTTCTGCTTATCCACAGGCTGATCGGCGTCGTCTTTGTCCGCCCGATCAAGCTCCGCCAGGTACTGGGTAATCTTCTTGTTCAGTATTTCCTCATCGCGCTTAAGGTGCTTGAGGCTCATATGACGGCGCTTGGAGGCCACGGCTTTGAATTTGCTGCCGTCGATAGCAACCAGCTTGCCGGCGATTAGCCCCACTTCACGGCAAAAAAGAATGAAGAGTCGGCAGATGGCGGCGAATGCGGCACCGTTGTCTCTGCGGAAATCGGCGATGGTTTTGAAGTCAGGTGCGAGCTGATTGAGCAGCCACATGACTTCGATGTTGCGCAGGCATTCGGCTTCGAGGCGGCGTGACGAACGGATGCTGAGGAAATAGCCGTAGAGATAAAGTTTGAGCAGGTCTGCCGGATCATAGGGCGGGCGCCCGTTGCCCTTGAGGACAGCCTTGTCGAATCCCAGCTCCCGCAGATTGAGCTGGGTGACATAGGCATCAATGACTCTGACCAAGTGGTCTACCGGAATGGATTCTTCCAGCGACACCGGAAAAAGACTGCTCTGATCGCGCGCTATGCCTTGGATGTATGCCACAAAAATGCCCCCAATCTTCCGATGAAGGCATTTTCTTAGACCGTTGCAAGAATTGCCAGGTTTTCACACAGTCTGTGTGGGAGCAGGCTTGCCTGCGAATCTAGCGACCGGTCACAACGACTCCAGACACCCCGCCAAATCATTGCCCAGCTTTTCCATCATTTGCTCGTAACCCTGCGCGGTCGCGGGGGTGTAGCCGCCCAATCCATCAAGTTCGGCCAGTTTGACCGGTAGCCCGGCCGTCAGGGTTTCGGCCAGGCGAGGGCGCATCGGTGGCTCGCTGAAAACGCAGGTTTTGCCGACTTCGCTCAATCGCGCGCGCATCGCTGCAACGTGTTGCGCGCCGGGCTGCACTTCTGCGGCGACGCTGAACACGCCAGCATGTTTAAGGCCGTAGGCGTCCTCAAAGTAATCGAATGCTTCATGGAAGACGAAGAACGGCTTGCCAGCGATGCCCGCAACCCGCGCTTTCAGCCGCACATCCAAGGCTTCGAGGTGGGCATCGAACGCCTTCACGTTGCTCTGATAACGTGCCGCATTGGCCGGATCAGCCGCGCTCAGATCAGTGGCCATCCGCGCAGCAATCACCCGCGCATTGACGGAAGACAGCCATAAATGGGCGTCGAGACTGCCGGGACGATGGTCACGATCATGCTCAGAAGGATCCGCCACCTCATGGGACTGGCTGTCCGCAGCAAAGCGACGCAGGTGCAAGCCCGGCAACGATTGCACGCTTACCGTAGGCAACGTGCGACTTTGCAAGACGCGTGGCAGAAAGCTTTCCATGTCCGGGCCGATCCAGTAGAGAAGATCGACTTCACGCACGCGCCGTACATCGGACGGGCGCAGCGCGTAATTATGCGGAGAAGAACCCGGCGGCAGCAGCACTTCAGGCGTGCCCACACCGTCCTGCACCGCAGCGGCAATCAACTGCAACGGCTTGATGCTGGTTAACACCCGAACCTCGGCCTGGGCAGACGTGATCACCAGTAAGCTGGCAGTTACAGCAATAAAAATGGCAAAAAGACGCGACACGATCATCACCCAGAGAGACAGGAACAGGTAACATAATAACGTCTCTCACAAAAGCCGTCGCCGCTCATGCCTAAAACACCGCTGGCCAGTCGCCCCCATGATCACTCCCATTGCGTGCATACCGCGCTCTCCGAGGCTGACACGCTGTGCGCGCGCAAAGGTCTGCGCCTGACCGCTCTGCGTCGTCGCGTGCTGGAACTGGTCTGGCAAAGTCATAAACCGCTGGGTGCCTATGACATTCTCGCGGTCCTCAGCGAAGAAGACGGCCGCCGCGCTGCGCCGCCAACTGTGTATCGCGCACTGGATTTCCTGCTGGAAAACGGCCTCGTGCACCGCATCGCCTCGCTCAACGCCTTTACCGGTTGCAACCACCCGACGCATGCGCATCAAGGCCAGTTCCTGATCTGCCGGGAATGCCACGCCGCTATCGAGTTGCAACACCAGAGCATCACCCAGGCCGTTGTCAGTGCCGCGGCCGAGGTCGGTTTCACGGTCGAAGGGCAAACGGTCGAAATCGTCGGTCTGTGTTCGGGCTGCAAGGCGGCTTGATGAGCACTGCATTGATCCGTCTCGATCAGGTGGCTGTTACCTTTGCCGGGCAAAGCGTGCTGGAAAATATTCAGCTCAGTGTCAGACCCGGCGAAATCGTCACCTTGATCGGCCCCAACGGCGCGGGCAAGACCACGCTGGTGCGGGCTGTACTGGGCCTGCTCAAGCCAGATACGGGCACCGTCTGGCGCAAGCCGAAGTTGCGGGTTGGCTACATGCCGCAAAAGCTGCACGTAGACCCCACGTTGCCGCTGTCGGTGCTGCGCTTTCTACGTCTGGTACCCGGAGTGGATCGCCCACGCGCGCTCGAGGCGCTGAACGAAGTAGGCGCCGAAAAAGTCATCGACAGCCCGCTGCAAGGGATTTCCGGGGGCGAGATGCAGCGTGTCTTGCTGGCCCGTGCGCTGCTGCGCGAGCCCGAGCTGCTGGTCCTTGATGAGCCGGTGCAAGGCGTCGACGTTGCTGGCCAGGCCGAGCTGTATAGCTTGATCACCCGCCTGCGCGATCGCCACGGCTGTGGCGTGCTGATGGTGTCCCATGATTTACATCTGGTGATGAGCACCACCGACCAGGTGGTTTGCCTGAATCGGCATGTGTGCTGCTCAGGCCACCCGGAGCAAGTCAGCAACGATCCGGCGTTCGTCGAGCTGTTCGGCACCAACGCGCAAAGTCTGGCGATTTATCACCACCACCACGATCACGCCCACGACTTGCACGGCGCTGTGGTCGATGAGACCGCGCCAGCGGCAAGCCCGCCCCATACCCATGTGCACGGAGAAAACTGCAAGCATGGCTGATTTTCTACTGTATGCCTTGCTCGCGGGGCTGGCGCTGGCGCTGGTCGCAGGCCCCCTCGGTTCATTCGTGGTCTGGCGGCGCATGGCTTATTTCGGCGACACCCTGTCCCATGCCGCGTTGCTTGGCGTTGCATTGGGCTTTTTGCTGGATATCAGCCCGGCATTGGCGGTCACCGTCGGCTGCCTGCTATTGGCTATTCTCCTGGTGACCCTGCAGCAGCGCCAGCCGCTCGCGTCGGACACGCTGCTGGGGATCCTTGCGCCCAGCACCCTGTCCCTGGGGCTGGTGGTGCTGAGCTTTATGCACAACGTTCGCATCGACCTGATGGGTTATCTGTTCGGTGACCTGCTGGCAATCAGTCCCACGGATCTGGCCTGGATTCTGGGCGGTAGCGCGGCGGTCATGGCGCTAATCGTCGCGTTGTGGCGTCCACTGCTGGCAATCACGGTGCATGAAGAACTGGCGAGGGTCGAAGGCCTGCCGGTTGCCGCCTTGCGCATGACCTTGATGCTGTTGATCGCAATAGTGATCGCCGTGGCGATGAAAATCGTCGGCGTACTGCTCATCACCTCGTTGCTGATCATTCCAGCCGCCGCCGCGCAACGCCATGCGCGCTCGCCCGAACAAATGGCGCTGGGCGCCAGCCTGCTGGGGGTGGTTGCCGTGTGCGGTGGGCTGGCCTTGTCGTGGTTCAAGGACACTCCGGCGGGACCTTCGATCGTGGTCTGCGCAGCGGTGTTGTTTTTACTAAGCTTTGTTCTACCAAAGCGATAGTGCCCTGCCTCGGAAATACGCTCAGAATCGAACAGTTATTTTCGAGGCAAGGTACTTATGTGTAGACTTGCTCGTTTTTTGCGCAATTAGAGAATCGCAGGAATGAAGCCGTTCGCCTCCCGTTATCTGCTCCTTGTCGCATTTTCCATCCTGTTGGGCGCCTGCCACAGTGCGCCGACGGTCGAAACGCCAGCGCCTGCCGCCGAGCCCACCAGCTTTGAGCTGCTTGAGCAGAATATCGCCAGCAGCGAGCTGGCCACCGCCGAAGACCAGTTGGCTGCCCTGCAGACGCAGATGCCAGACGACCCGCGCATTGAACAGTACCAACGGCGGTTGGCTGAGGCGTACTTGAAGCGCAGCCAGACCGTCCTGCAAAAAGGCGATGTGAATGCGGCAGCCAGCGCATTGAGCCGCGCCCGGGCGCTGATGCCCAAGGCCCCAGCGCTGACCAGCGGCGTCAACGGCGCCATTGCTCAGGCGCGTAAAGCCGAGCTGGAAAAAGCCGAAGCCGAACTGAAAGCAGCGGAAGCCAAACGCATCGCGAAGGTCATCGACCCGACCGCCGAAAGCACGACCATCGAGCTGAAAATCGGCAACATGGTGCAACTTCGCCGCCAACTGGATGCGATCGCGGCGGATGTAACGGCCTTCGATTGCCAGGTCACTCTGCAAGTGCCACGCACCGATGATTACCCGTGGCTTGCCACGCTGCTGACCAAGCGCGTGAATAAGCTCAACCCTGATTTCGAGTTGCAGCTGGAGCGCCAGATCGAGCGTACTCAACCCGCGCACATCGTTCTCAAGCCCGCCAAGTTATGACCCCTATCGCGGGCTAGCCCGCGATAGCGTCAGATCAGAAACAGAACATCTGCCCGGCAAAACCCCACATCAAGCCGGAATAGTCTTGGCCTTCGGCTCACGCGCCCAGACCCGATGCTGAGCTATCGCGGCAAAAAAAGCCTTGAATGCCTTACTGTCCTTGCCAACGAGCAAGCCTTCATCGGCCTCCAGATGCAGCACGCTCAGCAGTTCCTTGGCTTCGTCGTTCAACGCAATTGCCTTGAGGTGTTTGTACGCCTCAAGCAGAAAGTGCAGCGCCACACCGTGGGTACTCAGCGCTTTCACCGATTCAGCACCGCCCGGCACAAATACCGCGTCGAAGGCTATCGACGGCATCCCGTCCATGGAAGCGTCCACGGGTAGGCTCTCGCCGTCTACGGTCGTTATCGGTGCCGACGTCAGACCCAGCAGTTTGGCGTGTGCACCTTCGGCTTCCAGCGCCTTTTTCAGCGCCGAGATGGCAGCACCATCGACGCCGTTGGCTGCAAGAATTGCCACTTTGCGTGAAACGATGTCACCGGACAGCAGGTTCACCTGGCTCAGTGCGGGTGATTCAGTCACGGAGGTCGATTTTTCTGGCAACGTGCCGGCTTTCGGCGCAGGCATTCCGAGGTTTTGCGCCACGCGCGCGGCCAGCTCCAGGTCAATATTGGCCAGAATTTCGTTGACCTGACGGGCGCGAATCCATTCGCGCCCCACCTTGCCCAGCTCAAAACTGTAAGCGGCAATAATGTGTTCTTTCTCGTGGGTGCTCATGCTCCGGAAGAACAGGCGCGCCTGAGAGAAATGGTCAGCGAAGGATTCACTGCGACGACGAACCTTGTGCGCTTCGAGGCGTTCCGGATAGGACTCGAAACCGCCGTCCTGCGGTGATGGCGGCGTTTCTTTCGGCCAGCCACCATCGATGGAGTTGGGCTCGTAAGACGTACGCCCCTTGTCGAGGGTGGTGCGATGTTGCGCGTCGCGTTGCCCGCTGTGGTTGGGTGCAAGTGGACGGTTGATCGGAATCTCATGGAAGTTCGGCCCACCGAGACGGCTGATCTGAGTGTCGGTGTAGGAAAACAGCCGGCCTTGCAGCAGCGGATCATTGGAGAAGTCGATACCCGGCACGATATGCGCAGGGCAGAACGCGACCTGTTCAGTTTCGGCGAAGAAGTTGTCCGGGTTTCGGTTGAGCACCATCTTGCCCAGCGGCGTGACCGGCACTAACTCTTCGGGGATGATCTTGGTCGGATCCAGCAGGTCGAAATCAAACCTGTGTTCGTCCTCTTCCGCGACAATCTGCACGCCAAATTCCCACTCGGGGTAATCGCCGGTTTCAATCGACTCCCAAAGGTCGCGACGGTGGAAATCAGTGTCCTTGCCCGCCAGTTTTTGCGCTTCGTCCCAGAGCAGCGAGCACACGCCAAACTTGGGCTTCCAATGGAATTTGACGAAGCTCGATTTACCTTCGGCGTTGATCAGGCGGAAGGTGTGGATACCGAAACCTTGCATGGTCCGCAGGCTTTTCGGAATGGCCCGGTCGGACATCGTCCAGATCACCATATGCGCCGATTCCGGCACCAGCGAGACGAAATCCCAAAACGTATCGTGCGCTGAGCCGCCAGTCGGTATTTCGTTGTGCGGCTCGGGTTTTACCGCGTGGACGAAGTCCGGAAACTTAATCGCATCCTGAATGAAGAACACCGGCATGTTGTTGCCGACCAGATCGAAGTTGCCTTCTTCGGTGTAAAACTTCACAGCAAAACCCCGTACGTCACGCACCGTATCGCCTGAGCCACGCGGCCCCTGCACAGTGGAAAAACGCACGAACACAGGGGTCTTTTTCTCAGGGTCTTGCAAGAAGCCCGCCTTGGTCAACAGGGCATGACTTTCATAAGTCTGAAAATAACCGTGCGCAGCGGTACCCCGGGCGTGAACGACGCGCTCAGGAATCCGCTCATGGTCAAAATGCGTGATTTTTTCACGCATGATGAAATCTTCAAGCAAAGACGGACCGCGATCACCGACCTTAAGCGTGTTCTGGTTATCGGAAACTTTTACACCCTGATTAGTGCGCAGCGCCTGCTCGGTGGCATCGGAACGGAACTGTTCCAGGCTTTCCAGCTTGGCGTTGGTATTGCCCCGATCCAGGGTGTCGGTGCCCGCCAGTTGGCTGTTTTCGGTTTTGGACGTAGCGCGAGTCGTGGTGTGGGTTATGGTTTTCTTAGTGGCCATCAGACTGAAACTCCTCGGTTGCGGGCGGCCCTGGCGCCAACTCAATCGGCATGGGCTTGATCGGCAAAAACTCTCCTGGCACGGCACTCAGGAAAATCGAGACGCTTAATTTGTGACTGAGCGATAAAACAGCCGTTCCGTGTTTTTCATGACCTTTGGTCTACCCAGCGAACGAGCCCCACGCCATCGCCACCACCGATCTCGTTATTGCCGTTTCGCAGGTTTGTCGTGAAATAAATGCTAAGAACCTCTAACCAGACAGGCTAAAATGCGCGCCCGGCTCATCCAGCCGGTGCCCGTTGGTAGTAAGAACGCCTGAACATCCGGCCGCTTCCTCCACCCTTTTTTACCGCGCCCCCACAAGGTTCGCTACGTGATCGAGTTTCATAACGTCTATAAAACCTATCGGGTTGCCGACCGGGAAATTCCCGCTCTGCACCCCACCAGCCTGCGCGTCGAAGACGGCCAGGTGTTCGGCCTGATTGGCCATTCCGGCGCGGGTAAAAGCACATTGCTGCGCCTGATCAATCGCCTGGAAACCCCGAGTGGCGGTCAGATCATCGTCGACGGCGAAGATGTCACCGCGTTCGACGCCAACGCCTTGCGGGGCTTTCGCCGCCAGGTCGGGATGATATTCCAGCACTTCAATCTGCTGGCCTCCAAGACCGTCGCCGACAACGTTGGCATGCCACTGACCCTGGCCGGCGATATGTCACGCAGCCAGATCGATCAGCGCGTGGCGGAGCTGCTCGAGCGCGTCGGCCTGTCCGACCATGCAAAGAAATACCCGACCCAGCTGTCTGGCGGGCAAAAGCAGCGGGTGGGCATCGCCCGCGCGCTGGCGACCAAACCGAAAATCCTGCTGTGCGACGAAGCCACCAGCGCCCTCGACCCGCAAACCACTGCGTCGGTTCTGCAACTGCTGGCCGAGATCAATCGCGAGCTGAACCTGACCATCGTCCTGATCACCCACGAGATGGACGTGATCCGTCGCGTCTGTGACCACGTCGCGGTGATGGACGCCGGCAAGATCGTCGAGCAGGGTGCGGTGGCCGATGTGTTCCTGCATCCCAAGCACCCGACCACCAAGCGTTTCGTGCAGGAAGACGAGCAGATCGACGAAAGCGAACAACGCGACGACTTTTCCCATGTGCAGGGCCGCATCGTGCGTCTGACGTTCCAGGGTGAAGCCACCTACGCCCCTCTGCTGGGCACCGTCGCCCGGGAAACCGGCGTCGACTACAGCATCCTCGCCGGACGTATAGACCGCATCAAAGACACCCCCTACGGGCAATTGACCCTGGCCATCACCGGTGGCGACATGGAAGCGGCCTTCGCTCGCTTCACTGCCGCGGATGTTCACATGGAGGTGCTGCGCTGATGGATACCCTGATCAATCTGTTTTCCAACGTCGACTGGTACGAAATCTGGGTCGCTATCGGTGACACGCTGATAATGCTCAGCGTTTCCCTGGCCTTTACCGTGCTGCTGGGCCTGCCGCTGGGCGTGTTGATGTTCCTGACCTCGCCGCGCCAGTTACTGGAGAATGATCGTCTGTATTCGGCGGTGGCGTTGATCGTCAACCTGCTGCGGGCGTTGCCTTTCATCATCCTGCTGATCGTGATGATGCCGTTGACCGAACTCCTCACCGGCACCTCGCTCGGCGTCCTCGGTACCTTGCCGCCCTTGATCGCGGGCGCCACACCATTCTTCGCCCGCTTGGTCGAGACCGCCCTGCGGGAAGTGGATAAAGGCATCATCGAAGCGATCCAGGCCATGGGCGCGACGACCCGGCAGATCATCATCAAGGCGCTGTTGCCCGAAGCGCGCCCCGGCATTCTGGCGGCCATTACCGTCACTGCCATCGCGTTGGTGTCGTTCACTGCGATGGCCGGTGCCGTGGGTGCTGGCGGTCTGGGTGACCTGGCCATTCGCTATGGTTATCAGCGCTTCCAGAACGATGTGATGTTCGTCACGGTCGTATTGCTATTGGTACTGGTGCAGATCCTGCAAACCATCGGCGACAAGCTGGTAGCGCACTTCACTCACCGATAGCAACGACAGATGATCACAGTGGCGGGTCGCCGACCCGCCAAGGCCCGACCGGGTGTGGTCACCTCGACAGAGGTGGCCGTTTCAACGGAGTTGATGCATGAAAAAGCTACTCGCCGCATTGGCTGCAGTCGTTGCCTTGAGCGCGCACGCCGACGAAACCTTGACCATCGGCGCCAGTGCCGTGCCGCACGCGGAAATCCTCGAGTTCGTCAAACCGATGCTGGCCAAGGAAGGGGTCGATCTACAGATCAAAGTCTTCAGCGATTACATTCAGCCCAATGTGCAACTCGCGGAAAAAAGCCTCGACGCCAACTTCTTTCAGCATCAGCCGTATCTGGATGAGTTCAACAAGGGCAACGGCGCCGACCTGGTTGCTGTAGCCAAGGTCCATATCGAACCCTTGGGCGCTTATTCAAGCCCGCACAAGACGCTGGACGAGCTGCCCGACGGCGCCAAAGTCGCCCTGCCGAACGACGCCAGCAACGAAGGCCGCGCCTTGTTGCTGTTGGCCAAGACCGGGTTGATCACACTCAAGGATTCGAACAAAATCCTGTCGACGCCAAGTGATATCGCCCAGAACCCTAAAAACCTGGCATTCAGCGAGCTGGAAGCGGCCACGCTGACCCGCGTGCTGACGACCGTCGATTTGGCGCTGATCAACGCCAATTACGCGCGGGCCGTCAGTCTGGACCCCACCAAAGAGGCGTTGGTCATTGAAGGCAGCGATTCGCCTTACGTGAGCATCCTGGTCGCGCGCCCGGACAACAGGGATTCAATTGCCATGCAAAAACTGGTCGTCGCCTTGCATAGCCCGGAACTGAAGCAATTCATTCTGGATAAATACCAGGGCGCGGTCGTTCCGGCGTTCTGATACCGCCGAATAAGACCGCGTCGGGCCATTCGCAGACTTGCAACTACGCGTCCCGCTGCGAAGGCGTCACTTACGCGACAACAAACCCGGCAATTGGGCGACCATTTTCTGGTTGTTCAACGGCGAGCGAATGAACCCACGCTGGGTGCCGTCCGGGCCGAGCAGGGCCAGGTTGCCGCTGTGGTCGACGGTGTAATTGGGCTTGCTGGTGTCGGCAGGAATGAACGGAATGCTCACCGCATTGGCGAGTTTCTGGATGTCGGCGACCGGTGCGGTCAGGCCCTGAAAATCGGGGTCGAAATAACCCAGGTACTGCTTGAGCTGTTGTGGAGTGTCGCGATTGGGGTCGACGCTGACCAGCACGACTTGCAGCTTGCCGACGACGTCTTTAGGCAGTTCGCTTTTTATCTGGCGCAGCTGGGCGAGGGTCGTCGGACAGACGTCCGGGCAGAAGGTATAGCCGAAGAACAGCATCGTCCATTTGCCCTTCAGTTCATTAACAGAAACCGGTTTGCCATCCTGATTGGTCATCTGCAGATCGGGCAGGCTGCGGCTGGTGGGCAGCAGAATGATGCCGGCGTCGATCAGCACCGTTGGATCGCCCTGTCCCCTGCCAGACAATACTTTGTTGACCGTAAGGCCCAGGACCAGCGCCACCAGGGCGACCAGAATAAAAACTGTTTTTTGGATTCGAGTCATAGGTTCAACAATAAGTAGTGGTCGACAAGCAGCGCGATAAACAGCAGGAACAAGTAGTAAATAGAGTACTTGAAGGTGTTGATCGCCGCGTGCGGCTTACTGCCACGGTACAGCACCCAGGACCATTGCAGAAAGCGCGCGCCAAGCCCCAATGCACACAACAGGTACAGCATGCCGCTCATATGGATCACATAGGGCAGCAGACTGACCGCGAGCAGGACGAAGGTGTATAGCAGAATATGCACCTTGGTGTAGTGCTCGCCATGGGTGACCGGCAGCATCGGGATGTCCGCCTTGGCGTATTCCTCCTTGCGATGGATCGCCAGCGCCCAGAAGTGCGGTGGGGTCCAGGCGAAGATGATCAGTACCAGCAGCAGCGGTTCGGCACCGACGTGCCCCGTGGTCGCGACCCAACCCAGCAGCGGCGGCGCGGCACCAGCAAGGCCGCCTATCACGATGTTTTGCGGCGTGGCGCGCTTCAAGAAGCCGGTGTAGATCACTGCATAACCGAGCAACGAGGCCAGCGTCAGCCAGGCGGTCAGCGGGTTGGTAAATGCCAGCAGCAAGGCTTGCCCGGCCACCGCCAGCAGCAAAGCGAAGGTCATGGCCGCAGCAGGTGTCACGCGTCCTTCGGCCAAGGGCCGCTTTTGGGTGCGCGCCATCACCGCATCGATGCGCCGATCCACCACATGATTGACCACTGCCGCCCCGCCTGCGCAAAAAGCGATCCCCATATTGCCGAACAGCAGCACCGTCCACGGCACTCCCGCGCGCGTGGCGAGAAACATGCCGACCAGTGAGGTGATCAGCATCAGCACCACCACTTTGGGTTTGGTCAGTTCAAGGTAGTCACGCCAGATGGCCTGGCTGTGTTGCTCGCGGATTAGAGTAGCCATGGCATCTCTCCTTCTAGTTATTGTTCTTTGCCAGGTTATTTGCTCGGTTGAAGCTGCCCTTGAGCAAGACCCTGTCCCTGAAAGCGGTGTCCGGGCTTTGTTCTGGCCGCCCAGCCGAAGGCTGATCGTGTGCGGTAATTCACCAGGGTCATGGTCAACATCAAGGCCGCACCACCGGCGTTATGAGCCACTGCAATCGGCAGCGGCAGATGGAAGATCACGTTGCTGATACCCAGGCCCACCTGAACCGCGAGGGCCAGCAGCACCCATGTAGCCATGCCTTTGAGGCCGGCACGCTTCAGCTGCCAGGCCAGCGCCAGCAATACCAATGTCACCAATACCGCGCCGAGCCGATGGGTGATGTGAATGGCGGTGCGCGCATCGCTGTCCAGTTGCCCGCCCAGGTAGTTGGGGCCGATGTGCTGTGTAAGGTGAAAGCCGTTGGCGAAATCCGCTTTCGGCCACCATTCGCCATGACAGGTCGGCAGGTCGATACAGGCCACCGCTGCATAGTTGGAGCTGACCCAACCGCCGAGGGCAATTTGCGCGATCACCAGCACCAGCCCCAACGCAGCCAGGCGGCGTAATCGCGCAGGTAGCTGCGGCATGGGGGCAAAGCCGCCGGACAAACGCAGCGTCAGTAAAAACAACAGGCTCAAGGTCGCGACGCCGCCCAACAAATGCGCCGTGACCACCTGCGGCCAGAGTTTGAGGGTCACCGTCCACATACCGAATGCGGCCTGAGCGACCACCACACCGAGCATCAACAGCGGCAACTTCAGCGGCTGCCCGGCTTGATGACGCCGACGCAGGGCCTGCGCCGCCAGCAGCATGATCATCAGCGCCAGCGTGCCTGCAAAGTAGCGGTGGACCATCTCGTTGCGGCCCTTGTGGGCTTCGACCGGAGCATCGGGAAAATGCAGTTCGGCGTGCGCCAGCTGCGCCTCGCTATTGGGCACGCTGATAAAGCCGTAACAGCCCGGCCAGTCAGGACAACCCAGGCCCGCGTGGGTCAGCCGGGTATAGGCACCGAGTAACACCACGACCAGCGCAAGCAGCGTGGCAAGCAAAGCGAGGCGAAATCCAGGTCTGGCCATGACGATGCCCTATCCGATGTTCGACAGTTTCAACAGTTGGCGTAGATCGTTGAGCAGGTCCTTGCCGTTGACCTTGGCGTCGTAACGCAGCACCAGGTTGCCGTGGGGATCGATGATCCAGAGTTGTGGCGTCTCAACGCCGGGTACGGCTTTGTTGTACCGCGACAAATCCAGCGGGTAGCGCTGCAATTTCGGGTATTCGCGTGTGAGCTTCGTCGAGTAATCGGCATCGAGCGGTTGTGCAACGGCCAGCGCGTGGCTGGCGCGAGAGGAGTCCTGGCCCAGACCGATCTGAATCTGCCTCGCCAGATACACCAACTGCTGACAATCCGCCGCGCAGCCCTGCGGCGCACTGACCAACAGTTGCCAGCGCGACTCGTCGGTCTGCACGCCAAGATCGGCGCGGCTTTGACCGTTACCGATCAGCTCACCGTGATAGCTGCGGCTGTCCGGCACCCAGAACTGCAATTTGTACATCCCGGTGGCGAGGATCATGGGTCCGATCGCCACCAGCAGCACAAGAATCAGCTGCAAGCGCCCCCTGCGGCGATGCTGCGGCGGACGTGTTTCAGACATGCTGAGTGGATTCATGGCCGCTCCCATGGTTTTTCTCCTTGGCGTTGTGCAATCCGAAGTATAGATAAAGGCCGAACAGTGCCGCCGCCATGGCAAACCACTGAACGGCATAACCGAGGTGTTTTTCCGGGCCCATCGCCACGACCGGCCAATCGAGCTGATAAGCGGCAACCCCCGGCTCCAGCCGCAGTTCATAGGCAAAACCTTCGCGTCCCAGCTCAGGCCAGAGTTTTGTCGGATCCACCGCCGTAACCAGACGCGGCCACGGGGCGCCGGCCGGATCTGGACTCAATTGGAAGGTTGCACCAGTAGGCACATATACCCAGGCGTTGAGGCTCAAGACCTGATCGGGCGTGGTGAACACGGGTCTCGTGCGCCGATCCGGCCAAGGCAGCCAGCCCCGATTAATCAACAGCCAAAGCCCGCTGGCCAGATCGTGAAAGGGTTGAATCAGCTCGATACCGCCCCTGCCACCTCGGGTGCTGTTATCCAGCATCAGGCTGTGTTCGGCATCGAACTGGCCACGCAATTGCACGCGCCGATAGGCAGGGTCTGCCGTTTGCCCAAGGTGGATGCTGACCATCGGCTCAGCCGCGCGGCGCTCGGCATAGTTGGCCAGCAGCACGCGCTTTTCCTCGCCACGATCAAGCTGCCAGAAACCGAGAAAAATCAGCAGCGGCAACAACAGAAAAACCACCATCGTTGGCGCCAGTCCGGGTCGGAAGCGCTTCATGGCGTGCCCCAATCGCGGGTAGCTATACTGCAATACATCGCCTATACCCCCCGCCCATTTAATCAAGTGCCATGGAGTTTCATCATGCTCAAAGCGGCGATTGTTCTAATGCTGATTGCCACGATGATCAGTCTGTTCAGCGGCCTGTTCTTTCTGGTCAAGGACGAGAGCGGTTCCAACCGGCTGCTGAAGGCATTGACCGTGCGTGTCAGCCTGGCCGCCATCACGGTCGTCCTGATCGCGTGGGGCTTCTACAGCGGCCAACTGGTCTCTCACGTCAATTGGTAAACCCGCCCTCTAAAGCACGTACACAAAGACAAACAGCCCGATCCACACCACGTCGACAAAGTGCCAATACCAACTCGCCGCCTCGAAGCCGAATTGATCCTCGGCATTGAAGTGCCCGCGCATCACCCGCATTAGCATCACGAACAGAATGATTGTGCCGATGGTGACGTGGGCCCCGTGAAAACCGGTGAGCATGAAGAACGTCGCGCCGTAGATGCCTGAACCCAAGGTCAGGCCCAGCTCGTGATAAGCCTCGATATATTCCGAGGCCTGCAACGTCAGGAAGCTCAGGCCGAGCAAGATCGTCAGTGCCAGCCAGATTTTCAAGACACCACGATGGCCTTTTCTCAACGCATGGTGGGCGATGGTCACGGTGACGCTGGAGCTGACCAGCAAGATGGTGTTGATCAGCGGCAGGTGCCACGGATTGATGATTTCCTTGGGCCCCGGGAAAAGTTTCGGGTCCGGGGTATGCAGCATTGGCCAGGCAAACTGGAAGTTCGGCCAGAGCATATGGGCAACACCCTTGGAACCTTCACCTCCGAGCCAGGGGCCAGACAAATTCCGCACATAAAACAGGGCGCCAAAAAAGGCGATAAAGAACATCACTTCGGAAAAGATGAACCAGCTCATGCCCCAGCGGAAACTGCGATCCATCTGCGCGCTGTACAGACCGGAGCGGCCTTCCTTGATCACCGTGCCGAACCAGCCGAACAGCATGTAGGCCAACAGCAGACCGCCGACAAAAAAGATCAGCGGCCCGTGGGATTCGGGTCGGGCAGCCTTCATGTCGTTGAACCAGGTGCCCAGGCCGAACATGGTGGTGAGCATGCCAATCGTGGCAATGATCGGCCATTTGCTTTGCGTGGGGACGTAGTAATGTTCGTGAATTGCCATCTTATTGTTCTCCTTATCGGGCGCTCTGAATCGTTTCAGGTCCTAGCCGCCGTTGCTGGCAACGCGTGCAACCGGTGGCGAGCGAGCGGTGATATCGAACAGCGTGTAAGCGAGAGTCAGTTGTTTCACGTCCTTGGGCAGGTCGCGGTCGAGGATGAAGCGCACCGGCATTTCAATTCGTTCCCCTGGCTGCAGCACTTGCTGGGTGAAGCAAAAACATTCGGTCTTGTGGAAATAAACCGCGACCTCGCCCGGGGAAATACTCGGAATGGCCTGCGCCTTCATCGGCTTGTCGGTCGGGTTATGAGC
This sequence comes from Pseudomonas sp. ASL3, assembly GCF_056680425.1. NCBI lineage: Bacteria > Pseudomonadati > Pseudomonadota > Gammaproteobacteria > Pseudomonadales > Pseudomonadaceae > Pseudomonas > Pseudomonas sp. ASL3. Next base: position 5,521,437 of record NZ_CM155281.1, read on the forward strand.
CACAAACAGCATCTCGTTGACCGCGCCAGGGTGCACCACCAACTCTTCGCCCTTTGGGTAGAAATCCCAAGCCATGTCGGCGTTGTTGCTCGACACAAACTGCACCCGCACCTGACGGCTCTCATCCACAACCTGCGAGCCCTCATATTTACCGCCGCTCTTACCGTTGATGCCGAGCGCTTTGCACATCACGTCGTACATCGGCACCAGAGCAAAACCGAACGCGAACATCACCACCACCAGCAGCAACAGGCGAACTACCAAGCGTTTGAGAGAGCGCGCTTCGTTCATTTCATTTCACTTCTGGCGGTGTCGTGAAGGTGTGATACGGCGCCGGAGAAGGAATACTCCACTCCAGCCCCTCCGCGCCTTCCCACGGTTTGGCCGGCGCAGGCGGGCCACCACGAATGGTTTTGATCACGATGAACAGGAAGAAAATCTGCGTCGCGCCAAAGATGAACGCACCGATGGACGACACCATGTTGAAGTTGGCGAACTGCAGGTTGTAATCCGGAATCCGGCGCGGCATCCCGGCCAGCCCGAGGAAGTGCATAGGAAAGAAAGCCGTGTTCATGCCCACGAACGACAGCCAGAAATGCAGCTTGCCGAGGGTCTCGTCATACATGTGCCCGGTCCATTTCGGCAGCCAGTAATAAGCCGATGCGAAGATCCCGAAGATCGCACCCGGCACCAATACATAGTGGAAGTGGGCGACCACGAAGTAGGTGTCCTGATACTGGAAGTCTGCCGGGGCAATCGCCAGCATCAGCCCGGAAAAGCCACCGATGGTGAACAGAATCACAAACGCCACCGCGAACAGCATGGGCGTCTCGAAGGTCAGCGAGCCTTGCCACATGGTGCTGACCCAGTTGAACACCTTGACCCCGGTGGGTACGGCGATCAGCAAGGTGGCGTACATGAAGAACAGCTCACCCACCAGAGGGATGCCGACCACGAACATGTGGTGCGCCCAGACGATGAACGACAGGAACGCGATGCTCGCTGTGGCGTAGACCATCGAGGTGTAGCCAAACAACGGTTTGCGCGAGAAGGTCGGGATGATCGAACTGACCGCGCCAAAGGCCGGCAAGATCATGATGTACACCTCAGGGTGCCCGAAGAACCAGAACACATGCTGGAACAACACCGGATCGCCGCCGCCTGCAGCGCTGAAGAAACTGGTGCCGAAGTGGATGTCCATCAACATCATGGTCACGCAACCGGCCAGTACCGGCATCACCGCGATCAGCAGGAACGCGGTAATCAGCCAGGTCCAGACGAACAACGGCATTTTCATCAGGGTCATGCCGGGCGCGCGCAGGTTGAGGATGGTGGCGATCACGTTGATCGCGCCCATGATCGAACTGATGCCCATCATGTGAATGGCGAAGATGAAAAACGTCACGCTCGGCGGCGCATAGGTCGTCGACAGCGGGGCGTAAAACGTCCAGCCGAAGTTCGGGCCGCCACCGGACATGAACAGCGTCGACACCAGCAAGATGAAAGCGGCCGGGAGCAGCCAGAAACTGAAGTTGTTCATCCTCGGCAAGGCCATGTCCGGCGCACCGATCATCAACGGGATCATCCAGTTGGCGAGGCCGACGAACGCCGGCATCACGGCCCCGAAGACCATCACCAACCCGTGCATGGTGGTCATCTGGTTGAAGAACGCCGGCTCGACGAGCTGCAGGCCAGGCTGGAACAGCTCGGCGCGAATCACCATGGCGAAAGAGCCGCCCAGCAAAAACATGGTGAAGCTGAACCACAGGTACAACGTGCCAATGTCTTTGTGGTTGGTCGTCAGCACCCAGCGCATCAGGCCTTTTGCGGGGCCGTGAGCGTGGTCAACATGGCCGACGTGGCCTTGTTCATCGATCACTGCACTACTCATGTCCTGTCTCCTGCAAAACGGTGAGCTGCACGCGCCAGAGCGGAACAAGGGGAATACGCAATTGACGGGGTCATTTGCTATCCGCCTGCTTCAGAGCTAGCACTTCTTTCGGGGTGACCATGTCGCCTTTGTTGTTACCCCATGCATTACGCTCGTAGGTAACCACCGCTGCGATATCGACCTCTGAAAGCTGTCTGCCGAATGCCGCCATCGCCGTACCCTGCCGGCCATGGAACACCGTACTCAAGTGAGCTTCCTTGGGCCCGGTGACTGTTTTAGAACCTTTGAGCGCCGGGAACATCGGCGGCAGGCCCTGGCCTTCAGCCTGGTGACAGGCCACACACGTGGTGTGGTAAACCTTGTCGCCTCGGGCGACCAACTCGTCCAGCGTCCAGTCTTTGCTGGTCAGCTCTTTGAGTTTGGCGGTCTCTAGCTTGCGGCCAGCCAGCCAGGTGTCGAAATCGACCTGGGTTTTGGCCTCGACCACAATCGGCATGAAGCCGTGGTCCTTGCCACACAATTCAGAGCATTGGCCGCGGTAGATGCCGGGCTTGTCGACACGGGTCCAGGCTTCGTTGACGAACCCCGGAATGGCGTCGCGTTTGACCGCAAAGGCCGGTACCCACCAGGAGTGGATCACATCGGCGGCGGTCACCAAAAAGCGTATTTTCACACCCACCGGAACCACCAGTGGCTGGTCGACTTCCAGCAGGTAGTTTTCGCCCTTGGCTTCTTTGTTATGAATCTGGTCGGCGGGCGTCGCCAGATTGCTGAAGAACTCGACGTCCTGTCCCAGATACTTGTAATGCCACTTCCACTGATAACCGGTGATCTGAATATCGAGATCAGATTCACTGGTGTCGTACATTCTGATCATCGTCCTGGTCGCCGGAACGGCCATCGCTATCAGGATGAGCAGCGGCACAATCGTCCAGAGAATCTCGACCGTCGTGCTCTCATGAAATTTAGCGGCCACCTGACCTGTGGATCGCCGGTGAACGATCATCGACCAGAACATGGCGCCGAATACCACAACGCCAATCACCACACATATCCAGAAAATGGTCATGTGCAGGTCGAATATTTCGTGACTGACTTCAGTCGCTCCAGGCGCCATATTCACGGTCCAGGCGGCTTGCGCCTGGCTGAATATCGACCACAACAGGAGGCCCATCCAGACATGTGGATGTCGCATCATTGCGGGTTCCCCTTATCGTTCTTCTTATCCCGCCGGCTTTCACCTGCGACCAAGGGAGCGGCGGTCAAGAATGGTGGCTTGACGGCCGGGGCCAAGGCTGCGAATGCAGTCGGGCGTCACCAGCTAATCTTCCTTCAGACCCGAGTATAGACAGCGACTCAGACCTCGCAATGCGATGTAGCAAAACTAGTTAGTTGGCTAAATTGTCGATTTGGGGCTATGTCGGGCGCGAGAAATGTAACGAGAGCGGACACTCTCATATATCTCATTCACATAAATATGAATCTGTTATGACAAATGCGTCTTAGGAAGTTTCATAAGCAAGCTACCGTATGACTTCCTTTTCTTTTTGCCTTGTTTCAGTGCCTTCAGGAGCCTTCATGAACACCGCCGCTTTGCGCGAGCAGATTCAACGTGCGCATCAACACGAGGCCAAGACCCGCCAATTGTCGCGCCAGCTGGAAACTCAATTACCACACCTTCACCCTGCCATTCACCTACCCGAATTGGACGCAAAGGGAGTTTTGACACGTTTCGTTGCAGCTTATATCGAACAGGTTCCAGACTTGCTCGACGCCGCACACGCGGTCGCGCTTGAAGCCGGTATCGAGGATCAAATCAAACCGGTACTGAAGATCGCAGAGCACTTTTTCCTTCAACCACCGACGATCATGGACGGCCACGAGGGCCTGGACAGCCTGTTGGACGAAGCCTATCTGGCCCATCGTCTGGTCGAAGAAGTGAATGACCTCTACATCAAACATTTCGGCCAACCGCTGATTCCATCGAACACCACGGTGGCCAGCGTGATCGCCCACCAGTTGATCGGCGAAACGTTCGCCAACCAACTGGATGAAGCCGTCCATCATGCGGTGGATGAAATGCTCGATGATGAAAGCTTCGCGCTCGATTCCGTCGAAGCCTATCGCGACCGCTTGAGCAGCCCGGATACCGAAGCTGCCTGGAAGCGCTGGCCATGCCTTTCGCGCCAGTTGGGCGTCGGGCTTGATCTAGACCAGACTTACCCCCTCTAACACAACTGCCTAGCGCACGACTCAGGCTGATCCAAAGCCCGCTGTCGTGCGCAATCTCCCCTCCAGGCGACGTTTCAGACCGCGTGGTTCGATGATAAGCCGCGACCCCATGGCCGCATTCGCACGCCCCCATTCTTCAAGCAGCTCAAGACATGAGTGGTCGATATAACTCAGGTTATTGAGCGGCACATGCACCGTGCTGCCTGGCGGGACAGTGCCCAGAACATGGGTCAGCGTCGGGACTTTCAAGAAGGTCGCGGCCCCCATCAGACGCAGCTCCATTTCCCCCTCGGCTTCAAGGTCGATCAGGCTGACCTTCAAACGCGATGCCTTCCACGCCAGCTTGACCAGGGTCAAGCCAACGCCGATCAACACCCCGGTCAACAGGTCAGTGAAGATGATTGCCACTGCGGTTGCCGCGTAGGTGAACATCGGCATCCGCCCATAGCGACCCAGCCCGCGAAAGGCCTTGAGGTCGACCAGCTTCAACCCGGTGTAGACCAGCACGCCCGCCAGACTGGCGACTGGAATGCTTTGCAGCACACTGGACAACAGCAGCACAAACGCCAGCAACCAGACACCGTGGAAAATCGCCGATAGCCGAGTGCGCGCACCGGCTTGCACATTGGCCGAGCTACGCACAATCACCCCGGTCATCGGCAGGGCGCCGAGCAAACCACAGAGCATGTTACCGACACCTTGGGCCCTCAGCTCTCGATCGAAGTCCGAGCGCTGGCCGTTGTGCATACGATCGACGGCTGCGGCTGACAGCAGCGTTTCGGCGCTGGCAATAAACGCCACTGCAAAGGCGGCGATCAAAATGTCTGGATCCGCCAGATTCAGCAGGTCGGCAGGACGTAACCAGTCAATGGCTTCCGCGAGATTGGCCGGAACCTCGACGCGCTTGATCTTCAAGGCGAAGATCAGGTTGACGACGGTCGCGAGACCGACACCCAGCAACGCGCCCGGCACAAAGCGCAACGCATTTGGTCGCCATTTGTCCCACAGCCACATCACCAGAATCGTACCCAGCCCGAGCATCCCGGCCTGCAAGCCGGTCCCCGGACCGATGGCCTGAATCAGGGTCGCCGGAAACCCGATCAGGTTATCCAGCCCAGACGGTTTGGGCCCGCCATCAAACATCACATGCACTTGGGACAGCACGATCAACACACCAATCCCGGCGAGCATGCCATAAACCACAGCCGGCGCAGTGACCCGAAACCAGCAACCGAGCTTGAAGTGCCCAGCCAACACTTGCAGTAGCCCAGCCAGCAGCAGGATCGGCCCCAACATCGCCATTCCGTGCTCTCGCACTACTTCGAACACCAGGACCGCCAGGCCTGCGGCCGGACCGCTGACCTGCAACGGCGAGCCCGCCAGCCAACCCACCACCAGACCGCCGATGATGCCGGTGATCAGGCCTTTGGCGGGCGGCATGCCCGAGGCGATGGCAATGCCCATGCACAACGGCAGGGCAACCAGGAATACCACCACGGAAGCCAGTAGCTCCCGAGGCAAAATGGACTTCAATTCTGCAATGCCCAAGATGACTCTCCGAGGATTCTTCAGACGTGACAAAGCCCGGCGGCGCGCAACACGCGCAGCCTCCGAGTACGAATAAGAGGGTTTTGAACCGTCAGTCGTGAATCAGACTCACGCGCTTAGAAACGCGGCCTGGGCGTTGCCATCGGTATCGGGCCCGAGCCATCGAGCGGCAGGAAGCAATCCTGTTCGGCGTCATAGGCTTTGATTTCGCTGGTCTCGATGCTGTAGACCCAGCCATGGATGAACAAATGACCACTGGCCATCTTCGACGCCACCGAAGGGTGCGTGCGCAAATGCTGCAGTTGGGCGATCACGTTTTCCTGGGTCAGCACGTGCATGCTTTCCTGTTCGTCGGCGCAGTGACAGTTGTCTTCCACCACGGTTCTGGCGACTTCGGCATGCCGCAGCCAGGCCTTGACCGTGGGCATTTTTTCCAGGGTTTGCGGGTTGAGGACGGCGCGCATGGCGCCGCAATCGGAATGCCCGCAAATGATGATGTGCTGCACACCCAAGGCAATGATCGCGTATTCAATCGCGGTGGAGACGCCGCCGTTCATCTGGCCGTAAGGCGGAACGACGTTACCGACGTTGCGGGTAACAAACAGGTCTCCGGGGGCGCTTTGGGTGATCAGTTCAGGCACGATGCGCGAGTCGGCGCAGGCGATGAACATGGCACGGGGCCGCTGGGAAGTGGCGAGCTTCTTGAAAAGCTCTTCCTGTTGCGGAAATATTTCGTGACGAAAATGCATAAAGCCGTCAACGATGTGCTTAAGCGCTGCCTCGGCGCTTTCCGCCTCTGGCAAGGTATTGGTCGAGGCAGCCGAAGGCTGTTTATCCATGTCGCTCATGTCTCATCCTCACTGACGGATTGATGTGGATTTTCCTGCTTTATCTGGAGAGTGACCTCTTTTTTCCTGGCATCACGAACAACTCCATTTGCGCGTGACCCGTCGGTCACTTCAGGTTCAACAGTACCCGTCCAAGCTTAATTGAAACTGAATATAACGCTCTAGACCGGGGGTCTGGCATGTCCCTTACAACAACGACATCTGCCCACCCGGCGGACAGAATGCATCACAATCGAGCTTGAAGTTTTCACGCCGATCCCGATCCAGCCCCAGCCGTTTGGCGGCGATGCTGTATCGCTGGGCCAGCAAATCGGCGAACGGCCCTTCACCACGCATTCGCACCCCAAACCGGCTGTCATACACCTCACCGCCGCGACTCTGCCGGATCAGGCTCATGACATGCGCCGCCCGTTGCGGATAATGCGCCTGCAGCCACTCCTCAAACAACGGCGCAACCTCCAGCGGCAAGCGCAGCATCACGTAGCTGGCGCTCAACGCGCCTGCCGCCTTGGCTTCAGTCAGCAGGTTTTCCAGCTCACTGTCATTGATCATCGGGATCATTGGCGCACACAACACCCCAACGGGAATGCCCGCCTGGCGCATCACCCGGATCGCCCTCAGTCGCGCTTTGGGCGCCGCAGCGCGCGGCTCAAGAATGCGCTTGAGCTCATCATCCAGCGTCGTCAGGCTGATCATCACCGAGACCAGACGTTGCTTGGCCAACTCGCTCAGCAGATCCAGATCGCGCAGGATCAACGAACCCTTGGTGATGATCGTCACCGGATGACGATAGCGCAGCAGCACCTCCAGAGTGGCACGGGTGATTTTGTATTCACGTTCGATCGGCTGATAAGGATCGGTATTGGAGCCCAACGTGATCGGCGCGACGCGGTATCCCGGCTTGGACAACTGTTGTTCAAGCACCGCAGCGGCATTGGTCTTGGCGATCAGTTTGGTCTCGAAATCCAGCCCCGGCGACATGTCCCAATAGGCATGGCTGGGCCGCGCATAACAATAGATGCAACCATGCTCACAGCCACGATAAGGATTGATCGAACGGTCGAACGGAATGTCCGGCGAGGTGTTGCGCGTGATGATGGTTTTCGCCGTCTCGCTGCGAACCTCGGTGCCTTGGGTCAGCGGCACTTCCTGATACCAACCGTCATCCTCGGCCACCGAACGGTTGGGCGCGAAACGATTGTGCGGGTTGCTGGCGGTACCGCGACCGCGTGGAGGCAGAGCGGTGGACATAAGGGCTCTCCGGATACTGTCTATGCATACAGTATCCGTGTGGCACCCTTTTGCCTAGCACCGCTGGGCTGGCTTGTTCAGTGCCACAGACTGAACGGCGCTGAAAATCCCCTGTAGGAGGGCCCGCGCTGTCGCGCAGCAAACTCGGTCCCGATTCTGCCCGGAGGGCGTAGGAGCTGACTTGTCTGCGAAAGCCTCACTGCGGTGCGCCAGACAGACCGCGTCGCATGGTCTTCGCAGACAAGTCAGCTCCTACACAGACTGTGTGAAAACCTGGCAATTCTTGCAACGGTCTAAGAAAATGCCTTCATCGGAAGATTGGGGGCATTTTTGTGGCATACATCCAAGGCATAGCGCGCGATCAGAGCAGTCTTTTTCCGGTGTCGCTGGAAGAATCCATTCCGGTAGACCACTTGGTCAGAGTCATTGATGCCTATGTCACCCAGCTCAATCTGCGGGAGCTGGGATTCGACAAGGCTGTCCTCAAGGGCAACGGGCGCCCGCCCTATGATCCGGCAGACCTGCTCAAACTTTATCTCTACGGCTATTTCCTCAGCATCCGTTCGTCACGCCGCCTCGAAGCCGAATGCCTGCGCAACATCGAAGTCATGTGGCTGCTCAATCAGCTCGCACCTGACTTCAAAACCATCGCCGATTTCCGCAGAGACAACGGTGCCGCATTCGCCGCCATCTGCCGACTCTTCATTCTTTTTTGCCGTGAAGTGGGGCTAATCGCCGGCAAGCTGGTTGCTATCGACGGCAGCAAATTCAAAGCCGTGGCCTCCAAGCGCCGTCATATGAGCCTCAAGCACCTTAAGCGCGATGAGGAAATACTGAACAAGAAGATTACCCAGTACCTGGCGGAGCTTGATCGGGCGGACAAAGACGACGCCGATCAGCCTGTGGATAAGCAGAAAGTCAAAGCCGCTTTGGCCCGTCTGAGCAACAAACGAGACAACAACCTGACCCGTCAGCAGGTGATGAAGGCGCTGGAAGTCGAGCAGTTCATCAGCACCGAAAGCGAGGCGCGGATGATGCGGGCGCCGCAAGGCATGGCCGTGGCGTACAACGTGCAGACGGCGGTGGATGCCGAGAACGGCTTGATCCTGCACCACGAAGTGACTCAGGACGGCGATGACCGCAAACAGCTTGAACCCATGGCCAAAGCGGCTAAAGAAGTACTGCAACAGTCAGAGCTGACGGTAGTGGCCGATGCCGGATATTCCCACGGCAAACAATTCCAGGCCTGTGAAGACGCGGGTATCACGGCGTATGTGCCGCTGAATCGAACGATCAACACGCGGGGCGGGGACGTAAAATTCTTTGACCGCACCCAGTTTACGTATGAGGCCCTGGACGATCAGTACCGGTGCCCGAATGGCAAGCTACTGACGCTGACGCAACTGAATCGCGGCACGCGTATTTACCACGCACTGCCCAGTGACTGCGCCCACTGCCCGCTGAAAAGTCAGTGCACCAAGACCTCCCGCCGGAAAGTAACGCGGCATGCGCATGAGGCCGCTTTTGAGCGAATGGAGCAGCGCATGCAGGCGCATCCGGAGAAGATGGTTGAACGAAGGTCCATCGTTGAACACCCCTTCGGCAACCTCAAGCAATGGATCATGGGCAATGGACGGTTCTTGCTACGCCAACTGAAAGGCGCGCGAATAGAGATGTCGCTGGCGGTGCTTGCCTATAACTTTAAAAGGGCGATCAATGTGCTGGGTGCGCGTGAAATGATGGCGAAGATGGGCTAAGCAGCCTTTTTTTGCGCCTGACAAACGTCCCAGGACTGGCCATGGAGCGCTCAAAACGCTTTGTCCCGGCGACGTGAAAACGAACAGCGATGATTTCGGGATCAAAGGCCAAAAACCAACGCCCCGACAAGTCGGGGCGTTGGTTTGAAACATGATCGTCAGGTTTTCACACAGCCTGTACAAGTGTTCATCGCTTCTTCTCTAGCCTTCCTTGCGAACCGAGGCCACGTCGCTGGCCTTGACCGCTCCAGCCTGATTCCCCCAACTGCTGCGAATGAAATTGACCACATCGGCCACTTGCTGATCCGACATTCGCCAGGCGAAGGCCGGCATGGTGAAGGCCGAGGGCGCGGTGTGGGTCGCTGCCAGCGTGCCGCCGTTGAGCACGATGTGGATCAACGAGGTCGCGTCTTCGGATTGCAACACCGTGTTGCCTGCCAGCGCCGGGTACACGCGGGTGTAGCCGTGACCGTCGGTGCGGTGACAGGATGAGCAATTGTCGATGTACACCGCAGCGCCGACTTTGCTGTCGTCGCCTTTCCACAGGGCCTTGGCGACTCGCTCATCGTATTGATGGGGCAGATCGTTGGGGTCGCTGGCGGGCAGGGATTTAAGATAGTGGGCGATGGCGGTCAAATCTTCATCGCTCATGTACTGCATGCTGTGTACAACCACATCGGTCATACCGCCGAAAACCGCGCTACGGTCGCTACGACCGGTTTTGAGGAACTGCACCAGTTGCGCCTCGGACCAACTGCCCAGCCCGTCTTTGTGGTCGCCGCGCAAGCTTTTGGCGACCCAGCCTTCCAGCGGTGCGCTGCCGGACAGGAACTTGCTCCCTTCATTCGCGCTGAGGGCTTTTTCCTGCATGGTGATCGCTCGTGGTGTATGGCAGGCGCTGCAGTGGCCGAGACCTTCGACCAAGTACGCGCCGCGACTGAGCACCGCATCCTGCGCGGCGGGTACCTGATTCGCCTCGACCGTTGGCGCAAACATCCAGCGCCAACCCGTCAGCGGCCAGCGCATGCTCAACGGCCATGGGATATCCGAGTCCTTGTTGTCCTGCACGACCGGCGCAACGCCTTTCATGAAGTAAGCGTACAACGCGTGCATGTCGGCTTCGGTGACGCGCGCGTAGGACGGATACGGCATGGCGGGATACAAGGTACTGCCGCTTTTGGAAACACCCTGACGCACGGCTTTGTCGAAATCCTCGAAGCTGTATTCGCCGATACCGGTTTTATCCGGGGTGATGTTGGTCGAGTAAATGGTGCCAATGGGTGTTTGCATGGGCAGCCCACCAGCGAATGGCTTGCCATCCTTGGCCGTGTGGCAAGCCACGCAATCGCCCGCTCGCGCCAGGTACTCGCCCTGTTTGATCAAGGCAGGGTCGGCGCTGTCGGCGGCGAACACCGGCACGCAAAAGCACAAAGCCAGCATCGCGATAAACAGATTGTTCATGGTCATCGCTCCTTAAGCCTGAACCAGCGGGCCAGGGTTTTTCAGGTACTGCTCACGAATCGCCTTAGCCGACCAATAGGTCAACGCTGCCACCAGACCCGTCGGGTTATAACCCAGGCCCTGTGGGAAAGCGGACGCACCGGGAACGAAAACGTTGTGCACGTCCCAGCTCTGCAGGTAGCGATTGATCACACTGGTTTTCGGATCGGTGCCCATGATCGCGCCACCGTTAAGGTGGGTGGTCTGGTAGGCGGCGGTGTTGAAGTGATCACCCACTTTTTTGCCCAGAAAGGCGATGGCTTTGGGGTTCATGGCTTCGGCGACCTTGCTCAATTTTCCGACCATGAACTGATTCATCTTGATGTCGTTTTCCTGCCAATCGAAAGTCATGCGCAGCAAGGGCTGGCCATAGGCATCGCGGTAGGTCGGGTCGAGATCCAGATAGTTACCCCGGTAGGATTGATGCGCGCCGTGGGCGTCCATCGATACTTGATGAGAATAAAAATCGGCGGTGGTTCGCTTCCAGGCACTGCCCCAGGCTGGCGTGCCCGGCGGATTGGACGTGCCGGCAATCGGCCGGCTGCCGGCCTGGTTGACCCACATCGGTGAGCCGCCGACGAAGCCATGTGGGCCGTGGTCGAAGTTGTCGGCGTTGAAGTCATCCACCGCCACACCCGCGCCGCCGGCGCCGATGAAGTTGTTGGTGTACACGTCCTTGTCGAAGAACGCCTTGATGGTCGCCATGTTCTGGTAAGCGAAGTTCTTGCCGACCACGCCTTCGCCGGTTTTCGGGTCGTAAGGCTTGCCGATCCCGGAAAGCAGCAACATCCGAACGTTGTGAAACTGGAAGGCACCGAGAATCACCAGATCGGCCGGCTGCTCGATTTCCCGGCCCTGTACATCGACATAGGTCACACCCGTGGCCTTGGTTTTGCTGCTGTCGAGGTTGATCCGCAGCACATGGGAATTGGGCCGCAGTTCGAACGTCGGGGTTTGTTTGAGCGCTGGCAGAATGTTCACGTTGGGCGAGGCTTTGGAGTACATGTAGCAGACGTAACCGCTACAGAACCCGCAGAAGTTGCATGGCCCCATTTGCGCGCCGTAGGGGTTGGTGTACGGACCCGATGTGTTGGCCGATGGCAGGTCATACGGTTTGTAGCCTACGGAGCTCGCGGCTGTATGAAACAGCTGCGCGGAGTAGGTTCTTTTCTGCGGCACCAGCGGGAAGTGATCGGAGCGATCCGGCGCATAAGGATTGCCCGGGCCGACTTTCTGGCCCTTGACCGTGTAGGCCTGGCCCGACGTGCCAAACACTTTTTCGGCGAAGTCGAAGTACGGTTCCAGCTCTTCATAGCTGACGCCGAAATCCTGAATGGTCATGTCCTTGGGGATGAAACTTTTGCCGTAACGCTCTTCGTAATGGCTGCGCATACGAAGCTCGATCGGATCGACACGAAAGTGCACGCCGGACCAATGCAAACCGGCACCGCCCACACCATTGCCGGGCAAAAACGCGCCAAGCTGACGGTTGGGTAGGGCCACGTCGTTGACACTGTGACGGATGGTCACGGTTTCCTTGGAGATGTCCTGAAACAGCTTTTTGCGCACGCTGTAGGTCAGTTCGTCGATCACCTGTGGGTAGTTTCCGTCCGGGTAGGTGTCCTGCATCGGCCCGCGCTCAAGCGCCAGCACGTTGAGACCGGCCTCGGTGAGTTCTTTGGCCATGATTGCGCCGGTCCAGCCAAAACCGATGATCACCGCATCGACCTTCTTCATTACGGTTGCCATGTTCAAGCTCTCTCGCCGCGAATGGACACTGCCGGGAAGGGATAGGGCTCGTTGCGTTCGACCCAATCCATGAAATCGGCGCGAGCGCCGGGGAAACCGACCATGGTCCAGCCGACCAGCCCCTTATTGCCGCCGTGGATCGGGTCGCAGAAAAATCCCTCTTTGGTGTTTTGCAGCAGCAGGTTGAAAAACAGGCTCGCCGGCACGCTGTCGAACGTTGCCTTGTCGGCTTCCAGCTGCTTGAGCACGTCGTCCTGCGCGGCGGTGCTCAGCTCAGCAAACGTCTTGCCCTGTTGCTGCTTGCACCAGGCGTCGGTGGCGGCGATGCCAAGACGGTAGATGTCCTTGGGCACCAGCTTGCTCTGCCAGCCCATTTCCTTGGGGGCGTCGGCCACGAAAGGCCCTTGCATGAACCACAACGCACCGCTGGCATACGGCGTGTTCATCTGCCGATCAATGTATTCCGGCGCACCGGCTTCGAGGGCACCAGGGCCTCGCTCGTCAGCCGGGATCAGGCGCGCGACCGCCGCCTTGATGAAGGCCCATTCTTCTGCGGTGAAGTAAGTCGGCTCGTACACCACGTTGCTGGCAGGGGCCGGAGGTGGCGGCGTGGCCGTGGTCACAGGCGCGGGCTGCGCCATGACCACGCTGCCGAAACCGGCACTGGCGACCGTCACCACAGGGATCAACGTCAGGGTTTTGCGCAGGAACTCACGCCGCGGGTTGTCTTGATCAGACATGGGAGACCTCATCTTGCGATCACGGTTTAAGGAGCGGCTCTTGGACGGCCAATCGGGGCTGTTTCAGTCGCACAGACAAGGTGTCACGACTTCAATGACAGAACACACCGGCAAACATTAGTTACAAATGGTAGCAGGCTAAGCAGTGGAAAAATCGATTCATCATCAAAAAAACAGATAAGTCAGACAAATGAAACCGGTATCAGGTTCAATATCACGGTTCTTTGAGGCAAAAAAAGGCCATGACTGTGCCCCTGAGAGACTCGGCCATGTTTTGAGAAAGGATGTGTGGCAGATGACGATTCGCAGGCAAGCCTGCTCCCACAGTGGCATTTGATTTTCTGTGGGAGCAGGCTTGCCTGCGAATATCGTGGCGCGATCTAGCTCGGATCTATCGGCTTTTTCAGCTTCGGATTAGGGAAAAACTGCACACCCTGCACCTTCGGATCTGCCAGTTTTACCGGCGCCGTGTTGACCCGCGTGCCCAGTTCTTTGGGTACGGACAGGCCCTGCTCATTGAGTGTGTCTGAGTAGCCACAGCTCACGCATTCGCGGTGAGGTACGTCGTTCTCGTTCCACATCATCAACTTGTCAGGCTCGCTGCACGCCGGGCAGACCGCCCCGGCGATAAAGCGTTTTTTGGTTTTGATTACCGGTGCCTCGGTCATGCTGCCGCTTCCTCACTCAAGCCTGAATGGCGCAAGAGTGCGTCAATCGAGGGCTCACGTCCGCGGAAGTCGACGAACAACACCATCGGCTCCTGAGAACCGCCACGCGCCAGAATCGCCTCACGGAACGCACGGCCCGTCTCGGCATTGAACACGCCTTCCTCTTCGAACTTCGAGAACGCATCGGCCGACAGCACTTCAGCCCACTTGTAGCTGTAGTAACCGGCGGCATAACCACCGGCAAAGATGTGCGCGAAGCTGTTGGGGAAGCGGTTATAGGCCGGCGGACGCATCACCGATACTTCATCGCGAACGCCTTCGAGCACCTGCAGCACGCTGCGCCCGTCACCATGGGTGGCGTGCAGTTCAAAGTCGAACAGCGAGAATTCCAGTTGGCGAACCATCATCAGCCCGGACTGGAAGTTCTTCGCGGCGAGCATTTTTTCCAGCAAGTCCTGGGGCAGCGCTTCGCCGGTCTCGTAATGCGCAGAAATCAGCGCCAGGCCTTCAGGCTCCCAGCACCAGTTCTCCATGAACTGGCTCGGCAATTCCACCGCATCCCACGCCACACCGTTGATGCCGGACACGCCCGCGTGTTCGACGCGGGTCAGCAAGTGGTGCAGGCCATGGCCGAACTCGTGGAACAGTGTGGTGACTTCATCGTGGGTCAGCAGCGCAGGCTTGCCGCTGACGGCCGGGGTGAAGTTGCACACCAGATTGGCCACCGGATTTTGCAACTTGCCTTCAGCGGTGCGGCGACGGTCGCGCGCGCCGTCCATCCAGGCGCCGCCACGCTTGTTGGCGCGGGCGTAAAGGTCGAAGAAGAAACGCCCGACGTGTTGGCCGTTTTCTTTGATTTCGAACAGACGAACATCCGGGTGCCAGGTGTCGAAGCCTGTTTGCTCGGCAATTTCGATGCCGTACAAACGTTGCACGATAGCGAATAGACCGCTCAGCACGTTGTCGATGGGGAAGTAGGCGCGCAGGGTTTCCTGAGAAACGCTGTAGCGTTGCTCACGGAGTTTTTCCCCGTAGAAACCGCTGTCCCAGCTTTGCAGATCGGCGCAGCCTTGCTCGGCGGCGTAGGCCTTGAGCTGCTGCAGGTCCTGAACGGCAAACGGCTTGCTGCGTTTGGCCAGATCCCGCAAGAAGCTCAGCACCTGATCGCTGGACTCAGCCATCTTGGTCGCCAGGCTCAACTCGGAGAAGCTGGCGAAACCGAGCAACTGGGCCAGTTCACGACGCAGGTCGAGGATGTCTTCCATGACCGGACTGTTGTCGTTCTGACCCGCGTTGGGGCCCTGATCGGAGGCGCGGGTGCAGTACGCCGCGTAGAGCTCTTCACGCAGGGCGCGGTCTTCGGCGTAGGTCATCACCGCGTAGTAGCTCGGGAATTCCAACGTAATCAGGTAGCCTTCGAGGTCCTTGGCCTTGGCCGCAGCGGCCATTTGCGCTTTGGCCGAAGCCGTCAGTCCGGCGAGGGCGGCTTCGTCGGTGACGTGCTTGGTCCAGGCCTGGGTGGCGTCGAGCAGTTGGTTGGAGAAATGACTGCCCAGCTCGGACAACTTGCTCTGCACCTCGGCATAACGCTGCTGCTGCGCTGGCGGCAGGTCGATACCCGACAGCCGGAAATCACGCAACGAGTGCTCGATAATGGTTTTTTGCCCCACGTCGAAGCCCGCGGCTTCCGGACTGTTAGCCAGCGCCTCGAAGGCCTGGAACAATTCGCGGTTCTGGCCCAGCTCGGTGGCGTAGGCGCTCAACGCCGGCAGGCAAGACTCGTAAGCCTCACGCAATTCGGCGCTATTGCACACCGCATTAAGGTGGCTGACCGGGCTCCAGGCGGCGCCCAGGCGGTCATTGAGTTCATCCATAGCCAGAATCAGCCCGGCCCAGGTCGGTTGCTTGCCCTGGTTGACGAGAATCTCGGCAATCGCGCTACGGTTGTCGGCAAGGATCTGTTCAATCGCCGGTTTGACGTGCTCGGCACGGATCGCCGAGAAGGGTGGCAGGTCATACGGCTGTAAAAGAGGGTTGTTCGCGCTCACGGTTTAGCACCTTGGCTGGAAGAAACACTGGCACATCTTAATTACAATCGGCGCTGACCGCAGCTATCTGACCCATCTATAAGTCCTGGAGAAGGAATCTATCGTGGCTATTCGCAAGTATCAGAACCACATTCCCGCACTCGCCGAGCGTGCGTTTGTCGACCATTCGGCGGTCGTGATCGGCAATGTCGAGATCGGCGCCGACAGTTCGATCTGGCCGCTGACGGTGATTCGTGGCGATATGCACCGCATCCGCATCGGGGCGCGCACCAGCGTGCAGGACGCCTGCGTGCTGCACATCACCCATGCCGGCCCGTTCAACCCTGACGGTTTCCCGCTGCTGATCGGCGATGAAGTGACCATCGCCCATAAGGTCATGCTGCATGGCTGCACCGTCGGCAATCGCATCCTGATCGGCATGGGCAGCATCGTCATGGACGGCGCAGTCGTCGAGGATGAGGTGATCATCGGCGCTGGCAGTCTGGTACCGCCGGGCAAGCGGTTGGAAAGCGGTTTTCTGTACGTCGGCAGTCCAGTGAAACAAGTGCGGGCGCTGACGGACAAGGAGCGAGCTTTCTTCAGCTACAGCGCCAGCAATTACGTGAAGCTCAAGGATCAGCATCTGGCCGAAGGTTACGATCAGCCGCTCTGAACGAATGACTGAGTTATCCACAGGACATTTTTACGAATTGGAAAACGGGAACTCCATGCATTACCAAAATATTCTGTTCGACCTCGATGGCACCCTGACCGACCCGCGCCTGGGGATAACGCGTTCGATCCAGTTTGCGCTGAGTCGTTTGGGCATTGATGAGCCGGACCTGACCAAACTCGAGCACTTCATCGGCCCGCCATTGCTGCAAGCATTCATGCAGTTCTATGAGTTCGACGAAGCCAAAGCCTGGGAAGCGGTGGGCTTTTATCGAGAGCGGTTCAAGGTCACCGGGCTGTATGAAAACCTGGTGTTCGATGGCGTGTTCGAGCTGCTGGAAACCCTCGCCAGCCAGGGCCGTCACTTGTATATCGCGACGTCCAAGCCTTGGGTTTTCGCCCATGAAATCGCCCGGCATTTCGACTTCGCCAAGCATTTCAAAGTGATCTACGGCAGCGAGCTGGACGGCACGCGCACCGACAAGGTCGAGCTGATCCGCCATCTGTTGACCGAAGAGGGCCTCGACCCCAAGCAGACGCTAATGATCGGCGACCGCAAACACGACTTGATCGGCGCCCAGCGCAATGGCCTGGACGTGGCGGCGGTGGGTTATGGGTTTGGTAGTCATGAAGAGCTGGTGGCGGAGTCACCGACCTATCACTTCGCCACCCTCGCTGAGTTGCATGCGGCGTTTTTGAAGGGCAGCAAAATCTCTGGCTGATGAGAATCTTGTAGGGGAATGTCGCCCCGTCTTCGACGCCGCGCTGTCGCGCAGCAAACGGGGTCCCTGTAGGAGCTGCCGAAGGCTGCGAAAAGGTCGGTACGACCTTCAGCGATCTCAAGAAAGCGACCGGTTCCCGGTCGATCGCAGCCTTCGGCAGCTCCTACAGTTTATGTGTCTGATCCCGCCAACCTCCGCAACGCTGCCTTGCGCTGGTCAATCGGCAAGCCACCCAGCTTTTCCACTGCGCTGTAGAACGCCGGCCAATCACCGTTGACCTGCTTGTACAGCGCGGCAAACGCCGGTACCCACTGATCGTACAGCCCGAAGGGCAGCAGTTTGGCGTTGTTCATCGGTGCATTGATCCAGGCGTCATAACGATGATCGCCCGACCATTGGCTGTCGCGCATCTGGCGATAGTCACTGCGCAGACGCTCGAACTCGGCGGCTTTGCGTTCTCTCATCACGTCAGCCGCGAGGGGCTGGCTGTAGAGTTTTTTCAAGCGTTCCCGCGCATCGAGCACCAGCTGAGTAAATTGATCGCGCTGTTTCAAGTCCGACTTTTTCTCCGGGGCCAGGCCCCGCGCGGTGCGCCATTGGCGGCCGCCTTCCAGCTCGACGAAGTTGGCGTAGGATTCGTTGAACTCGGAGTCGTCCTTCACATAAAAGCGCTGATGCGCCAACTCATGGAAAATCAGTGCGGCCAGGCGCTCATCACCCCAGCTCAGCATCGAGCTGATGATCGGATCGTCGAACCAGCCCAGGGTGGAATAAGTTTCGACCCCACTCAGGTAAACGTCCTTACCGGCCTGGCGCTGCAACGCAGCCTCGCCTCGGGCGGCGCCGGGGCTGTAATAACCGCGATAGGCGACACAGCCGGCGATGGGGAAGCAATGGCTAACCGCGTCCAGCGAGAACTCGTCCGTGGCGAACACATTCCACACCACAAAAGGCCGGCCGATATCGACGTACAGGCGATAGCTTTGGTTATCCGGCAGGTGCAGCTGGCGACTGGCAAAAACCCGGGCCTGTTGCGATTTGATCAGATGCTCGCGTAGTTTCGGGTCGCTGCTCGGGTTGGCGATGATCGCAGACACCGGTTCACGGGCGTGCAGCAAGCGCAATTGGCCGCCAGCGAGTTGGCTGTAGTAGTCGATGCTGGAACAACCACCGAGCAGCAACAACATCAGCAACGCAAAACCACGGCAGAGAAACAATGCGTCGTGTCGAATCATGCTGTGGCCTTGATGTCTTATTTAGTGTGGCGTTATGCCGGACAGCGCGGCCCTGACGCAACTATCATCGACACCTGTTTGATCGCGGAGCCTTCCATGCGTCAGTCACTGTTGATAACTGCCCTGATCACCCTCGCGGGTTGCGCCAATCCCCCCTTACCGCCCGTTGATGCGCAACAGGCCTGGATCGAGATGTTCACCTACACCGGGAATCTGGTGATGGCCGACAAACTCGACGGCAAACGGTGGGACGACGGGCGTTACTTTCAGGTGCAACCCGGCAGACATGAGTTGCAGGTGCGGTTTGACTACGAGAGCTACGGCGGCGCCTTTAGCGGGTTCGCCGACGTCACGACCCGAACCTGTTACATCGTGTTGGACTACGACCACTTCGCCCCCGGGCAACGTTATCGCCTAGAAGCGCGCAATGCAGGCATTACCGTCAGCGGCCGTCTGTATGACGCTCAGCGCCGGATGGTCGCCGAAGACCGGGAGGTCACTTGCCTGTGATCATTTGTCGTTCTTTTGATAGATGATTTTCTTGGTACCGCCTTCGCAGGTGCCTACGACCATGTTCTGATCATGCACTTCGCTATTGCTGACGATTTCCAGGGTGTAGGAATTCACCTTGTTAGCCTGAATCTTGGCCTCAATCTCGGCCTTAAGCTCTTCACACGACTTGGTTGCCGCAAAGGCGCTGGTGACCGACACGCTACAGATAACAGCTAAAACGATACGTTTCATGCTCGACTCCTTCGATACAGCGCACAGAGTACTGCGTTAAGGCTGTGTCGATCCATTTGACCTTCTTCGCGTCGGCCAAGTTCTGCGCGTGCCGTCAGCGTTGGCAGGTGGATGTTGGAGTTGGAGTTGGATGTTGGGAACGTGTGAATAACCCGCGCAGGGCTGAGCTGCACGGGCTTGGGAGTGGCAACGAGGTCGGTTATTTGATCAGCGTCGCGTCCAGGGTGATTTTCGCCTTCAGCACTTTGGAAACCGGGCAACCGGCCTTGGCCATGTTAGTCAGCTCCCCGAATTGCTGCTCCGTGGCACCAGGAATTTTCGCCTTGAGGATCAGGTGCACCGCCGTGATGGAAAACCCGTCACCGTCCTGATCCAGAGTCACTTCAGCAGTGGTGTCGATGCTGTCGGCTTTCAGGTTGGCTCCGCCGAGAATCATCGACAGCGCCATGGAGAAGCAACCCGCGTGGGCCGCGCCGATCAATTCTTCAGGGTTGGTGCCTTTGCCGCCCTCGAAGCGCGCCTTGAAGCCGTAGGGGGCCTTGTTGAGTACGTTGGTTTCTGTGGAGAGGCTGCCAATACCGCTTTTCAGATCGCCTTCCCAATGGGCCGATGCTTTCTTGATGATGCTCATGGTATCTCCTCATGAAGGTGTGCGAGGGAGTTCGCACAGTGACTAAGGTTCTGAGGATAGTCGGCACTGCAAAGTTCAACTGTAGGGATAGCCCGACCAATTCAGTAGGACATTTCGTATGCCTGACTATTGAAACTCGCAGATCTGCCCACACTCATTAGAGCTATGGTGGGTTTTGGTCATCGCCGGACTTCATGGGCCAAGCCTGCACGACACACTCCAGAGGCTATGTAACGGCTTATGAAACGTTTAGCAGATATCAAAATCTCTACCCTCGATCTGGTGCCCGTGCGCCAGGATGCCGGCCCGGCGCAGTCTCTGCGCAACTCGCTGGATCTCGCACGTCACGTTGAAAAGCTCGGTTACAACCGCTTTTGGGTGGCCGAGCACCACAACATGGACGGCATCGCCAGTTCGGCGACCGCGGTGTTGCTCGGCTATCTGGCGGGCGGCACCTCGACCATTCGTGTCGGGGCGGGTGGCGTCATGCTGCCTAACCACGCGCCGCTGGTGATCGCCGAACAATTCGGCACTCTCGCCAGCCTGTACCCGGACCGGATCGATCTGGGTCTCGGCCGTGCGCCAGGTTCCGATCAGATGACAGCCCGTGCCCTGCGTCGCGAGCGTTCCGGCAGCGCCGACGACTTCCCGGAAGACGTCACCGAGCTACTGCGTTATCTCGGCCCGCGCACGCCTGATCAAAAAGTGATCGCTGTACCGGGTTCGGGCACCAATGTGCCGGTCTGGCTGCTGGGCTCCAGCCTGTTCAGCGCGCAACTTGCCGGGCAGCGCGGTTTGCCGTACGCCTTCGCCTCACACTTCGCACCGCGCTACATGCATGAGGCAATTCGCGTCTATCGCAACCACTTCGAGCCTTCGGCTGTTTTGGACAAGCCGTATGTGATGCTCGGCGTACCGTTGGTGGCAGCCGATACCGATGAGCAAGCGGATTACCTGGCGACATCGGTCTATCAGCGGATTCTGGCGTTGATGCGCGGCCAAAGCCTGATGCAGCGCCCACCGGTAAAAACCATGGACGGCCTGTGGCTGCCTCATGAGCGGGAAGCGGTAGGGGATTTCCTGGGTCTGGCGATGGTCGGCGGTCCGGCGAAAATCCGCGCCAAGCTAGAGGTGCTGCTGGAACAGACTCAAGCCGATGAACTGATCTTCACCTGTGATCTGTATGAACATGCGGATCGGTTGCGGTCCTACGAGATTCTGGCGCAGACGGTGCTTGGGTAGATTGCAACCCCAAAAAAACCGACGCCATGTGCGTCGGCTTTTATGAGCCTGTAATCCATCAGCCACGCTTGTACACGATTACCTTGTGGCCAGCATCACAGGTGCCCACCACTTTACCGCCGGCCGCACTGCCTTTGGCAACCACTTCCAGGCTGTAGGACGATGCACCTTTTGCCTTGATCTTCGCGTCGATGTCCGACTTCAACTCTTCACAGGGCTTGCCAGCCGCCAGTGCGGTGCCTGCGATGCTCAACAAACCTATCGCCAGTACAAGTTTCTTCATCGGTCACACTCCCTCGTTAGGTTAACCAGGTTGAAAAACAACCCAAGTCATTAACCACGCCAACGGTTTCGCGACAGCGGGTTCAATGTGTGTAGCGGAAATTGTGGCAATCAGCCAGTGCAAAATTTCAGCAATATCAGCTATTGGCGATACGGAAGCCTACGTTCAACGTGACCTGATAGTGCGCAACCTGACCGTCTCTAATGTGACCACGGGTTTCAAGGACCTCGAACCATTCCATATGTTTGATGCTTTTGTTGGCTTCAGCGATGGCGTTATTGATTGCCTCTTCAATGCTGGTAGACGACGAGCCGACCAGTTCGACTTTCTTGTAGGTATGGTGATCAGTCATGGCAGTTCTCCTGAAGATGACGTTAAGAGCGTAGCAGTGAATTTGCGCCTTACTCTGTGGGCAAAATCTTTTGAAAAGCGTATGCGCACTGCACTTTCCTGAAACCCCGCAGTCGGAAACAACACACGCCACTCATCACTGCAGGAGAGTCACCATGGCCAATACTTCTCTACGCAAAGCCGCATTGCAAAGCATGGAAGCCGAAATCGAAAGTCTGCTCAAATCCCTTGAGAGCCTTAAATCCGATGCTTCGGATGAGTCGCACAGAACGCTGAAAGCCCTGAAGGCCAATGCCGAAAGTGCACTGAGCCACTCCCGCAGCCTGCTCAGCGACGTGTACGAAGACGTCAAAGAGAAAACCCGCGAAACCAGTCTCGCCACCCGCGACTACGCGCAAGAACATCCTTGGGCCACGGTCGGTGTTGCGGTCGGGGCGGTCGGTTTGCTGGCAGCCTATCTGTTGTGCAGACGGGATCATTGATCTCAGACCCTGGCAGCACGCTTGAGCTCTGTCCTGAGCCACTGCGCCAGGAGCTGAGCGCGCCCGTCCGCCGCGCGTTTAGGCACCCACAACGCCAGCTGCGCCGGAGTTTCACTGAAACCCCATGGCGCAGCCAGGCGCCCGGCTCGCAGGTCATCCGCAACCAACGGCTCCGGGGCAATGGCGATGCCCAATCCGGCCACGGCCGCCTCCAGCAAATAATACAAATGCTCGAAACCTTGCCCGTAATGCAGCGCATCAGGTTCGATGCCGTTTTGCTGTGCCCAACTCGGCCATGCTTGCGGTCGTGACGTGGTTTGCAACAGCGCCTCACCCAGCAGCGCTTGGGCCGGGGCCTGGCGCAGTTGCTCGAAGCGGGCAAATCGCGGGCTGAGGACCGGGCCGATACGCTCGCTGGCGAGTTCATAGACCTGCATGTCCGCAGGCCATGGCGGCTCGGCGAAGATCAGCAAGGCGTCGAGGCCGGGCCGACGCGGGTCGAGGTCGCCTTCACCTGCCGACAAATGCAGACGTAAATCCGGCAGTTCGGCATTCAGTCGCCCAAGACGCGGGATAAACCAGCGTGCCAGCAGGCTGCCCGAACAACCGAGAACGAAAGGCGCATCGGCGTTGGTCTGGGTCAACTCGGCGCAAACGTTACGCAGCCGCTCGAACGCCTCGCCACTGGCGTCGCGCAACCGAATGCCGGCATCTGTGAGTTTAAGGCCGCGCCCTTCTTTGACGAACAAGGCCAGACCCAGGTGTTCCTCCAGCACTTTAAGCTGTCGACTGACCGCCCCGTGAGTAACGTGCAGTTGCTCGGCAGCCTGACTGACGCTGTTCAAGCGGGCGGCGGCTTCGAAGGCGCGCAAGGCGTTGAGAGGGGGAAGATCGCGGCTCATGGTATCTGTGAGTTTTCCTGACAGGTTGCGTCGATCTTATCGGTTTTCATCGACCCTGGCGCTGGTTAAAGTGAGCTCATTGCCTGATTGGCTAAATCCTATTCGTCAAACCACCTGGAGGTCCCATGACCCAGACCAACTTTCGCAGCGGCCCTGATGCCAACGGCCTGTTTGGCTCATTTGGCGGTCGCTACGTGGCCGAAACCCTGATGCCGCTGGTACTCGATTTGAACCGCGAGTACGAAGCCGCCAAGGTCGATCCCGAATTCCTTGAGCAACTGGCCTATTTCCAGCGCGACTACGTTGGCCGTCCAAACCCGCTGTATTTCGCTGAACGCCTGACCGAGTACTGCGGCGGCGCGAAGATCTACTTCAAGCGCGAAGAGCTGAACCACACCGGCGCGCATAAGATCAACAACTGCATCGGCCAGGTGTTACTGGCCAAGCGCATGGGCAAGAAGCGTCTGATTGCTGAAACCGGCGCCGGCATGCACGGCGTAGCCACCGCTACCGTCGCCGCACGTTTCGGCCTGCCCTGCGTGATCTACATGGGCGCCACCGATATCGAACGTCAGCAGGCCAACGTGTTCCGCATGAAGCTGCTGGGCGCAGAAATCGTTCCGGTCACCTCTGGCACCGGCACCCTGAAAGACGCCATGAACGAAGCCCTGCGCGATTGGGTGACTAACGTCGACGACACCTTCTACTTGATTGGCACTGTGGCTGGCCCACACCCGTATCCGGCGATGGTGCGCGACTTCCAGTCGATCATCGGCAAGGAAACCAAAGAACAGATGCAAGAAAAAGAAGGCCGTCTGCCTGACAGCCTGATCGCCTGCGTCGGTGGCGGTTCCAACGCCATGGGCCTGTTCCACCCGTTCCTCGATGACGCCAGCGTGAAAATCATCGGCGTTGAAGCCGGTGGTCACGGGGTCGATACCGACAAGCATGCCGCCAGCCTGAACGGCGGTGTGCCCGGTGTGCTACACGGTAACCGCACCTATCTGCTGCAGGACGCAGATGGTCAGATCACCGATGCTCACTCGATTTCCGCCGGCCTGGATTATCCCGGCATCGGCCCTGAACACGCTTATCTGCACGAAGTGAAGCGCGTCGAGTACGTCAGCATCACCGATGACGAAGCCCTCGAAGCCTTCCACCATTGCTGCCTTCTGGAAGGCATCATCCCCGCTCTGGAAACCGCCCATGCCCTGGCCGAAGCCATGAAGCGTGCAACGAACCTGCGCGACGACCACCTGATGGTGGTCTGCCTCTCGGGCCGTGGCGACAAAGACATGCAAACCGTGATGAGCCACATGGCCGCCGCCGACAAGACTCAGGAGAAGCTGGTATGAGCCGCCTCGAACAACGTTTCGCCGAGCTGAAAACAGAAGGCCGCGCGGCGCTGGTGACCTTCGTCACTGCGGGCGACCCAGGCTACGACGCATCCCTGGCCATCCTTAAAGGCTTGCCGGCTGCCGGCGCCGACGTGATCGAGTTGGGCATGCCCTTCACCGATCCGATGGCCGACGGCGTAGCGATTCAGTTGGCGACCCTGCGTGCATTGGACGCCGGACAGACACTGGCGAAAACCCTGAAAATGGTTCGCGAGTTCCGCGTCGATGACCAAACCACGCCCATCGTGCTGATGGGCTACTACAACCCGATCCACCGCTTTGGCGTCGAGGCATTCGTCGCTCAGGCCAAAGAAGTCGGTGTCGATGGTCTGATCATCGTCGACCTGCCGCCAGAGCATGACGCCGAACTGGCGACGCCTGCCCAGGCAGCCGGTATCGACTTCATCCGCCTGACCACACCCACCACCGATGACGTGCGCCTGCCGCGCGTGCTGGAACGCAGCTCCGGCTTCGTTTACTACGTGTCGGTCGCGGGCGTGACCGGCGCTGGCTCTGCCACTTCGGATCAAGTCAAAACCGCTATCGAGCGTCTGCGTCGCCACACCGATCTGCCGATCAGCGTCGGTTTCGGCATCCGCACCCCGGAACAGGCAGCAGCAATCGCCAGGCTGGCAGACGGTGTTGTGGTCGGTTCGGCACTGGTGGACAAGATCGCTACCGCTGCTTCGCAGGAGCAGGCAGTCGACGACGTGTTGAGCCTGTGCTCGGCCTTGGCCGAGGGCGTACGCAAGGCCCGTGTCAATTAAGAGTAAAGATTGGGTGGACGAGGAATTTAAACCTCGGACCACACACTAACTAGTTAGGCAAAGGGGGTTCAGTGCCAATGGCTTGAACCCTTTTTTGCTGCCCGAACTTCTAGGAGCAACACATGAAAGTGCCAACCCGTTTGATCGCTGGCCTGGGCATCTTGATGATCAGTGCCAGCCCGCTGCTGCACGCCGATGAACGAGATCAGCGAGATGAGGGCCATCGGGGCGAGTATCACCAGGACAACGGCGAGCACAATGATCACGGCCGCGATGAGCACTATGACCGTCACGACGGCCAACGTGAAGATCATGGCCCCCGCCGACCGCCAGAGAATTTCGATGAAGCGCGTCGGTCCTTCCATGAACACCGTGAGTTCATAGGCCGTGGACGTCCTTTGCCAGAGGACTTTCGTATCGAACGAGGCCGGCCACTGCCCTACGGCTATGGCGAACGCCTGGACCCGCGTGCGCTGGAACAGCTGCCACGTTACGACGGTTATGAATGGCGTCGCGTAGGCCCAGACGTGGTGCTGATCGCGATAACCACCGGTGTGATCTACACCATCCTCGACGGCGTGCTGAACTGATCGGCTAGCGTTCGAACAGCGACAACTTCAGGGGCCTCACGGCCCCCATCCATATCGCGTGGTCGCGGTGATCAGCCAGATCATCGCCAGTCAGCGGGTGGAGAAACACCACCAGCCCCTTGCGATTGAGTGCCAGCCACAGCACAACATCGGCCAGCTGAGCGTGTTCAAACGCCAGCTGGCAGCTCCAGTCCGGGTGCGGGCCGACCGGCCGTTCATGCACCCGCCCCATCTTCAGCGCAAAACGCTGCGCCGCCTCTTCGCACAACGCACGGGCCTGATCGATGCTCTGTGCGTCGAAATAAACATGGGCGTGATAGCCCTGAACACCCTGCATGGCTCAATCTCCAGAGAACGCCTGCGCGGTCTCGAACTGCCGCTGTAAAAAACAGGTCTGAACTTTAGAGTGAAGTTATCCACAGACAAGGATTATTTGCCATGAAGAATGCCGAAACTCCGGTTCTGAAGCTGGTTCTGTACGGCGCCATCAGCAGTTTGGGCAGCGCCTTGATGGCAGAACTCCTGCGTCGTCAGCACGAGGTCATCGCCATTCTCGACGATCTTAACGCCTTGGCGTCGCGTCCTGGACTACGAACCAAAGTCGGCAACCTGTTCGACGCCGAGCGGGTCAGCCAAAGCGTGGCCGGTTGCTCGGCGGTGGCTTGCCTGCTAAATGCCCGTGTATTGCCAGTCGGCGGTGACGCCTCGCGACCCGATGTCAACCCGGCACCTGTCGATCAGGTCATGGCGACTCAGACGTTGATTGCCGGCATGCAGCGCATGGGCATCAAGCGGCTGGTGTTGGTCGGCGATTTTGCCGTGCTCGATGAGGCATCTGAAATGGACGTGCAACAGCGAAGTGCAGCCGAGAAAATCGTTGAGTTATTGCACAGCAGCGAACTGGACTGGACCTTGGTCAACACACCGCATGGCGCGCTCGGACTGAGCATCGAGCACTTCAACCAGATCAGCGACACCCTGGAACCGAGTCTCGCCGAGCCGTTGCAACGATTGGAGCGGGTAGCGGCGGGCATCGCCGATGAACTGCGCCTGAATCTGCATATTCGCGAGCATGTGAATTTTGTGTTCTGAATGAAAATCGCAGGCAAGCCTGCTCCCACAGGGGATCGGATAGCTTCTGTGGGAGCAGGCTTGCCTGCGAAAGTCACACCGCAATCGACGGCAACGGTCGACCGGCCAACAAATCCCCGCTCTGCGCCTGTTCGGTCGCCAGCCAGTCGACGAATTGCTGCACCAGTTGCAGCCGTCGTTTACGCTGGGGCAATACCACGTAATAACCGTAGGCCGAGATGGCGGTGGCGGCGATGGGCCGACAGAGCAGCCCTTGTTCCAGCAGCGCATCGACCAGATGCCGCCAACCGATGGCAACGCCCTGACCGGCAATCGCCGCCTGAATCAGCAGGGTGTAGTTGTCGAAGCGCAACTGGCCGGGCGCTGGGGCCTGGTGGATATTCAGCGCACGGAACACGCCGCTCCAGTCGAACCAGTTGCTGCTGCCTTCGCCGCGCAAGTGCAACAGCGGAAACTCCAGCAATGCCTCAGTAGGCAAGGGTAGCGGGCGGCCAGCGAGCAGTTGTGGGCTGCACACCGGGAACACTTCTTCGCTGAACAACCAACGGCTTTCGCCCTGTTTGAAACGTCCATCACCGAACAACACCGCGACGTCGACATCGGCGCGCAGCATGTTGTGACTGCGCTCGCTGGTGACCAGGCTGACGTCCACATCCGGGTTGGCCTGGTGAAAACGATGCAGGCGCGGCATCAGCCAATAGGCGGCAAATGCAAAGTCGGTGGCGACTTGCAGCACCTCATGCTGGCGCTGAGCGGTGATCGCATTCAAGCCGCCATCGATGGACTGCAATCCTGCCTGCACATAACCAAACAACACCTCGCCAGCTTCCGTCAGCTCGATGCCCCGGTAAATTCGGTCGAACAACCGCGTCGCCAGTTGTTCCTCCAGGCGTTTGATTTGCTGACTGACCGCAGGCTGAGTGGTGCCCAGCTCGACCGCAGCGGCAGTAAAGCTGCGCTGTCTTGCCGCGGACTCAAAAGCACGCAGCAGATCCAGCGACAAGTCACCAAGGGCGTCATACATAAGCTGGCCTTATCCTAGGTATTGTTTTGCATGGGCTTTACCGCCCCAGCCAAGGGTCGCATTCTCAAGCGCAGCACTCTCGCATAAATATCCACTATGGAATGCCGCGAATACATGAAGCGCAAGAACATTCTTTTCATCATGGCCGATCAAATGGCCGCGCCGATG
This sequence comes from Pseudomonas sp. ASL3, assembly GCF_056680425.1. Lineage (NCBI taxonomy): Bacteria > Pseudomonadati > Pseudomonadota > Gammaproteobacteria > Pseudomonadales > Pseudomonadaceae > Pseudomonas > Pseudomonas sp. ASL3. The sequence continues at coordinate 5,549,950 of NZ_CM155281.1, forward strand.
TTGCCGTTTTACGCCTCATCTCCTGTCAAGATGCCCAATCTCAGCCGCCTCGCCGCCGAAGGCGTGGTATTCGATGCCGCCTATTGCAACAGCCCGCTGTGCGCGCCATCACGTTTCACTCTGGTCAGCGGCCAGCTCCCAAGCAAGATCGGCGCCTACGACAATGCGGCAGACTTCCCCGCGGACGTGCCGACTTATGCCCATTATCTGCGCCGTCTCGGCTACAAGACCGCACTGTCCGGCAAAATGCACTTTTGCGGCCCGGACCAACTGCACGGCTACGAAGAACGCCTGACCAGTGATATCTACCCCGCCGATTACGGTTGGGCCGTGAATTGGGACGAGCCGGATGTACGGCCGAGCTGGTATCACAATATGTCGTCGGTACTGCAAGCCGGCCCTTGTGTGCGCACCAATCAGCTGGATTTCGACGAAGAGGTGGTGTTCAAGGCCCAGCAATACCTGTTCGATCACATCCGCGAAGAGGGTGATCAGCCGTTCTGCCTGACCGTATCCATGACCCACCCGCACGACCCGTACACCATCCCGAAAACGTTCTGGGACATGTACCGCGACGAAGACATTCCGCTGCCGCAACCGCATGCCGATCAAGCCAGCCAGGACCCGCATTCGCAACGCCTGCTCAAGGTGTATGACCTGTGGGACAAGCCGCTGCCTGTGGATAAGATTCGCGATGCACGCCGCGCCTATTTCGGTGCGTGCAGCTACATCGACAGCAACGTCGGCAAGCTGCTGCAAACCCTCGAAGACACGGGCCTGGCCGACGACACCATCATTGTGTTCTCCGGCGATCACGGCGACATGTTGGGCGAGCGTGGCCTCTGGTACAAAATGCACTGGTTCGAGATGGCGGCCCGGGTACCGCTGCTGGTCTACGCGCCGGGGCAATTCAAGGCCGGGCGAGTCAGCGCAGCCGTGTCCACTGCCGATTTGCTGCCGACCTTCGTCGCACTGGCCGAGGGCGAACTGGAAGCCGGCCTACCGTTGGATGGCCGTTCGCTGGTGCCGCATTTGCTGGGCGAAAACGGGCACGACGAAGTGTTTGGCGAGTACATGGCCGAAGGCACCATCGGCCCGCTGATGATGATTCGTCGCGGCGCTTATAAATTCATCTATTCGGAGCAGGACCCTTGCCTGCTGTTCGATGTGCACAACGATCCGCAAGAACAGGAAGAGCTGAGCCAGTCATCGGCGCATCAGCAACTGTTCACTGATTTTCTGGCCGAAGCACGGGCCAAGTGGGACATACCGGCGATACACCACCAGGTACTCGCCAGCCAGCGCCGTCGGCGTTTCGTCGCCGAGTCGCTGGCAATCGGCAAGCTGAAGAGTTGGGATCACCAGCCGCTGGTAGACGCCAGTCAGCAATACATGCGCAACCATATCGACCTCGACGATCTGGAGCGCAAGGCACGTTATCCACAACCCTAACCCTGCCAAAACCAAGAAAACCAAAGGGGCACAACCATGATGAAGTTATCCACAACACTGGCGGTCGGTTTCATAGCCTTGAGCAGCGTTTCCGCCTACGCCGAGCAAAGTTGCAGCACAGTGAAGATGGCTGATCCAGGCTGGAGCGATATCGCTGCGACCAACGCCATTACCGGCGTCTTGCTGGATGGCATGGGCTACAAGGCCAAGATCGACACGCTGGCAGTCCCGATTGCATACGGTGGCCTCAGGGATGGCCAAGTGGATGTCTTCCTCGGCAACTGGATGCCAGCCCAGCAGGGCTTTTACGACAAGTTCGTGGCCAATGGCGAGGTCACGCAATTGGCCAAGAACCTGGACGGCACCGAGTTCACCCTCGCCGTGCCGGATTACGTCTGGGACGCAGGTGTGCATAACTTTGCCGACCTGAACAAATACGCTGACAAGTTCGGCAAGAAAATCTATGGCATCGGCTCCGGCGCGCCAGCCAACCTTTCGCTGCAAACAATCATCAAAAAGAACGAGTTCGACCTGGGTCAGTGGAAGCTCGTCGAATCCAGCGAACAGGCGATGCTGGCCGAAGTCGGTCGCAACGTGAAGAAACAGAGCTTCGTGGTATTCCTCGGCTGGACCCCGCATCCGATGAACGTGCAGCTGAAAATGCACTACCTCAAAGGTGGCGAGGCTTATTTCGGCGATACCGGCAGCGTGCATACCCTGACCCGCAAAGGCTATGCCGAAGCATGCCCGAACGTTGGCAAATTACTGACCAACCTGAGCTTCACTCAGGAAATGGAAAACAGCATCATGGCTGACGTGGCGAACAAAAAAATCACCAATACCGAAGCGGCCAAAGCCTGGATCAAGGCCAACCCGGCCGTTCTGGACAAATGGCTGGATGGCGTAAAAACCATCGACGACAAAGATGCGCTGAACGCTGTGAAAGCGACCCTTTAAAGGCTGAAACCTCGCTTCTGTAGGAGCTGACTTGTCTGCGAACTAGTGCGAAGCACTAGCAAAACCAGCTGAACGCGGAATCTCAGACTCACCGCGTTGGCCACTTCGCAGACAAGACTGCGCGTCCCGGTCTCTCCTACGGCCTTCGGCCAGAAGCAAACCAGCCTTGCACCAAATCCGCTAAAACTTCACCCTCACGCTTTGCAAAAACTACCGAGAGATTCATGGGTTGGCTCAATCGCCACAAATTCTTGCCTTTCCTCGCCTGGCTCCCCCAGCAAACCCGCGCCAGCGTTGGTCGTGATGCGCTGGTGGGGCTGAGCGGGGCGATTCTGGCACTGCCGCAATCCATTGCTTACGCCTTGATCGCAGGGCTGCCACCGGAGTACGGCCTGTACGCGGCCATCGTTCCGGTGTTGATCGCCTGCTTATGGGGCTCGTCGTGGCACCTGATCTGCGGGCCGACGGCTGCGATCTCGATCGTGCTCTACACCAGCATCAGTCCGCTGGCGGTGCCGGGCAGTCAGGACTACATCACCCTGATCCTGCTGCTGACCTTCATCGGCGGGGTTTTTCAATGGCTGCTGGGGCTGCTGCGCTTCGGTGCATTGGTGAACTTCGTCTCGCACTCGGTGGTACTGGGCTTCACGTTGGGCGCCGCCGTGGTCATTGCCTTGGGGCAACTGCCGAACCTGTTCGGACTCGACGTGGCCAGCCAGTCCACTGCACTGAAAAGCCTGACCACACTGCTTGAGCTTCGAGGCCAGATCGACCAGCCCTCCTTGATACTTGGCTTGCTGACCCTGACCTTGGGCGCAACGTTAAAATACCTGCTGCCGCGCTGGCCCACCCTGTTGATCAGTCTGGTGGCAGCCGGTTCATTGGTTTGGCTGTGGCCGGAAAAATTTGGTCACGTAAAACGGGTCCACGACTTTGTCGGGCACTTGCCGCCGTTCAGCAAGCTGCCGCTGGATCTGGAACTGATTTTGAAACTGCTGCCCAGCGCCGTGGCTGTGGGCATGCTCGGGTTGGTGACCAGCCTGTCGATTGCCCGCTCGTTGTCTGCGCGTTCGCAGCAACTGCTCAACGCCAACCAGGAAGTGCGCGCGCAAGGCCTGTCGAACATGGTCGGAGCATTGTTCTCCGGTTACCTGTCGGCCGGCTCGTTCACCCGAGCGGCCTTGAGTTACGACGCGGGCGCGCGCTCGCCATTGGCCGGGGTATTTTCCGCGCTGTGGGTGGCGCTGTTTGCCGTATGCGGTGCGTCGTTGATCTCACACATTCCGATTCCAAGCATGGCCGCGTCGATTCTGCTGATTTGTTGGGGGCTGGTGGACCGTCGCGGGATTCGTGCCCTGTTTCGCGTCAGCCACCCGGAGTTTGCGGTGATGGCGTTGACCTGCTTGGCCACACTGCTGCTGGAGTTGCAGACTGCGATCTACGCCGGCGTGCTGGCCTCTCTGTTCTTCTACCTCAAGCGCACCTCACAGCCGCGAGTACAGCAGTGGCGCGATGGCGACGACGATATCCTGCGCGTCGGCGGGTCGATTTTTTTCGGCGCCAGCCACTACCTGCAAACCATCCTGCAACGCAGCAAGGGATCCCGCGTGGTGATCGATGCGCAACAAATCAACTTCATCGACTATTCAGGTGTGGAAATGCTGCACCAGGAAGCCCGACGCCTGAACCGCCAGGACCGCAGCCTGACCCTCAGAAGCGCCCGACCGCACGTCGTTGAAGAGCTGCGCAAGCTGGAAGGGGCAGATCACTGCCCGATCCTGTTCGAGGACTAGCCTTCAGGCGCTCGCCAACTGGCGTCGCAGCTCAGCCAATACCGGTGCCGTGTCCGGACGCACGCCGCGCCACAGATAGAAGGCTTCAGCAGCCTGTTCGGCGAGCATGCCCAAGCCGTCCAATACGTGGGCGGCGCCATGTTCGGTGGCCCAGCGGCAGAATGGCGTCGGCTCTTTGCCATACATCATGTCGTAGCAGACTGTGTGGCCGGACTGAATCAGGCTTGGCGCAATCGGCGGCAGCTCACCGGCGAGGCTGGCGGACGTGGCGTTGATGATCAGGTCCACCGGCTCTTCCAGCCAATCGAAACCGCTGGCGAACACCGGTCCCAGATCGGCGAATTGATGCGCCAGCTGCTCGGCTTTTTCCACCGTACGGTTGGCGATCACCAGCACCGCTGGTTTTTCGGCCAATAGCGGCTCCAGCGCGCCACGGACTGCACCGCCGGCACCGAGCAATAGAATGCGCTTACCCAGCAGGCTGAAGCCGGCATTCACTGTCAGATCCCGCACCAGCCCGGCGCCATCGGTGTTATCGCCCAGCAGACGGCCATCGACGCCTTTGCGCAACGTGTTCACCGCTCCAGCGCGTTGGGCGCGCTCGGTCAAGCTGTCGGCCAAACGAAAGGCTTGCTCCTTGAACGGCACAGTGACATTGGCACCACACCCTTTGCGAAAGAACGCCTGAGCGCTACCGGTGAAATCGTCCAGCGGCGCGAGCAGGGTGCTGTAATCCAGCTGCTGGCCGGTCTGCTCGGCAAACAGGCGATGAATCAGCGGCGATTTGCTGTGGCCGATTGGGTTACCGAAAACGACGTAGTGGTCCATTGGTATTCCTGATTCTTTTTGTTGTGTCTGAAAAACCGCCTTCGCAGCGGGACGCGTAGTTGCAAGCCTGCTCCCACACAGGCTGTGTGAAAACCTCCGCGACCGATTAACTGATTAAAAACCGACCTGAAAATCGCGTTCCTACGTGAAATCCAGGTCTGTCCAGCAGCCGATCTATTTCTGAATTGACGTACGAACGCGCAGTTCAGTTTTCTGTTGGGGTTTTCACACAGCCTGCACAGGGGTATGCAGAGCTACTGTGGGAGCAGGCTTGCCTGCGAAGAAGCTGACGCGGTCGTTCAGGCCTGCGCCAACCAATCCCGATCCTGCAAGAAATACTCGGTCAGGCGCGCTTCTTCGCTGCCCGGTTCGGCTTTCCAGTTGTAGCCCCAGCGCACTTGCGGCGGCAGCGACATCAATATCGATTCGGTACGCCCACCCGACTGCAGACCGAACAGCGTGCCGCGGTCGTACACCAGATTGAACTCGACGTAACGGCCACGACGAAATTCCTGAAACTCGCGCTGTTGCGCGGTGTAGACCGTGGCCTTGCGTCGCTGGACGATGGGCAGATAAGCGTCGATGTACGCATCACCGATGGCCCGCAGGAAGGCAAAGCTGGTGTCGAAATCCCACTGATTCAGGTCATCGAAAAACAGGCCGCCAATCCCGCGCGGCTCGTGGCGATGCGTGATGTGGAAGTAGCTGTCGCACCAGGCCTTGTAACGGGGATAGACATCGGCCCCGAACGGCGCACAGGCCTGCTCGGCGACACGGTGCCAATGCACGCAATCTTCTTCCACGCCGTAATAAGGCGTCAGGTCGAAACCACCGCCGAACCACCAGACCGGCTCTTCGCCTTCTTTTTCGGCGATGAAAAACCGCACATTCGCGTGGGAAGTCGGCACATGCGGGTTGTGCGGGTGAATCACCAAGGACACACCCAACGCCTCAAAACCGCGCCCGGCCAACTCAGGCCGATGGGCGCTGGCTGAAGGCGGCAGGCTGCTGCCGAACACATGGGAGAAATTGACCCCGCCTTTTTCGATCAGCTCGCCGTTTTCGATCACCCGCGTGCGCCCGCCTCCGCCTGCCGGCCGCGTCCAGGCATCCTCAACGAAGCGCGCGCGGCCATCTTCGCTTTCCAATGCGTTACAGATCCGGTCTTGCAGGTCGAGCAGGTAGGCCTTAACGGCCTCGGTGCGGGTAGTCATCGGGTCACCTTGAAACGTCACTGAGCCACCGGGATTACGGGGGGTGGCAAATTGGCGCGTAGCATACCACTGGCGTCATGGCCGCCGCAGTTGACGAGGATCAAGGGAAGGAGTCCGATAGCGCTTTTCGCATCAACCTTTTTCGCATTTCTTGTTTCAACTCATCCTCGGAGAGAACAGATGGCAAAGCGTATCCAGTTCAGCACCCTTGGCGGCCCTGAAGTACTTGAGTATGTAGACTTCGAACCCGCGGAACCGGGCCCACAGCAGGTGCGTCTGCGCAATAAGGCGGTGGGTCTCAATTTCATCGACACCTATTTCCGCAGCGGTCTGTATCCGGCGCCTTCGATGCCGTCAGGTCTGGGCAGCGAAGGCGCGGGCGTGGTCGAAGCAGTCGGTAGCGAAGTCAGCCAATTCAAAGTCGGCGACCGGGTGGCGTATGGCAGTGGCCCGCTGGGCGCTTACAGCGACGTGCATGTGATTCCTGCGGCCAATCTGGTGAAGTTGCCGGACTCGATCAGCTTCGAACAAGCCGCGGCCGTGATGCTCAAGGGCCTGACTGTGCAGTATCTGCTGCGTCAGACCTATGCGGTGCAAAGCGGTGAAACCGTGCTGTTCCATGCGGCAGCGGGCGGTGTCGGTTCGCTGGCCTGCCAATGGGCCAAGGCGCTGGGCGTGAAGCTGATCGGCACCGTCAGTTCGCCAGAAAAAGCCGCACACGCCAAAGCACTCGGTGCCTGGGAAACCATCGACTACAGCAAAGAAGACGTGGCCAAGCGGGTTCTGGAATTGACCAATGGCAAAAAATGCCCGGTGGTGTACGACGGTGTGGGCCAGGACACCTGGCTGACCTCGCTCGATTGCGTGGCGCCGCGCGGCTTGTTGGTCAGCTTCGGCAATGCGTCGGGGCCGGTGGATGGGGTCAATCTGGGGATCCTCGCGCAGAAGGGCTCGCTGTACGTCACTCGCCCGACGCTGGGCACTTACGCGAACAATGCCGAGAACCTGCAGACCATGGCCGACGAACTGTTCGCGATGATCACCAGCGGCAAGATCAAAGTCGATGACATCCAGCGCTACGCCTTGAAAGACGCAGCCAAGGCGCAAACCGAACTCAGCGCCCGGCGCACCACAGGCTCGACGATTCTGATCCCTTAGTAGGCCGGACAGCCCTAGCCCGGACGAACTATTTCGCCGGTGACCAGATCACGAATCAGACTGGGGTGCTTGCGGCCGCCCAGCGCACCGCCAAGCACCATATCGAGTTCCCCCCGAAAATACTGCTCCACTCGAATGCGCGTCCGGGCAGCCGGACGCCCGAGCGGGTTGGCGGACGTCGAGACCAGCGGCCCAACCAACGCGCACAATTCGCGCACTTGTGGATGATCGCTGACGCGCAGCGCCACGGTGTCGTGGATGCCGGTGATCCATTCGGGCAGCAAATTCTGATGCGGCACCAGCCAGGTATTGGGGCCGGGCCAAGTGGCGGCCATACGATCGAGCCAGGTTTCGGGGAAGTCCTCGAAGAGAAAGTCGAACTGACGGATGTTGTCGGCAACCAGGATCAGGCCTTTATCCACAGGCCGGGATTTGATCGCCAACAACCGATACACCGCGTCTTCATTCCATGGATCACAGCCCAGCCCCCACACCGCCTCGGTTGGGTAGGCAATCACCGCACCGGCTCGAATCTCTCGTGCGGCTTGTTGCACACGCCAACTGCTGACCATTCGCTATCTCTCCGGTAAAGACTGCACGCAGTTTAACCTCAGCGCATGCGGCCAAACCATCGTCCCGCCTCACAGCTTATGCGCCCGTCCAGCTCTAGCTCGGTCAATGCAGCCAATACCTTGGGCAACGGCCAGCCGCTGGATAGAGCCAACGCCTCGCTGGTGTGCGGCGCCGCATGCAATAAATCCAGCAAGGCATGGCCGGCAAAGACGGGGGTTGCGGGTGCGGCCGGGAGTGGGGATAGGGCGTTATCCACATTTTGCCAACCGCGCAGGGCTTCAAGGATGTGCTCGACGGTTTCAACCAGCACCGCGCCATCGCGAATCAATTGATGGCACCCGCGTGCGCCGGGGTGATGAATCGAACCAGGAATCGCGTACACCTCTCGGCCCTGTTCCGCCGCCAGACGCGCGGTGATCAATGACCCGCTAGCGACGCTGGCCTCAACCACCAGCACGCCCAGCGACAGGCCGCTGATGATTCGATTGCGTCGGGGAAAGTTGCTCGGTTGCGGTCCCGCGTCCAACGGGAACTCTGAAACGACGGCACTGCCTTGGGCGCTCATAGCGGCCGCCAGCTGTCGATGGCGCTGTGGATAAAAATTTTCGAGACCGGTACCCAAGACGCCGATCGTCTGCCCGCCAACGTCCAAAGCACCTTGATGAGCCGCGCCATCGATACCCAGCGCGAGGCCACTGGTGATGACAAAACCGGCACCCGCGAGACTCCGGGCGAAAGCGGCGGCGGTGTCCAATCCCGGCTTTGAAGCGCGTCGGCTGCCGACCATTCCCAACTGCGGACGCTCGAGGATGCTCGGGTCTCCCGCCACAAATAACAGCGGTGGCGCATCGGCAATTTCAGCCAGCAGCGCAGGGTAGTTGGGGTCGTCCCACATCAGTAAATGCTGGCCGGGACGCTCCAGCCAGGCCATCGCGGCACTGGCGCCATCGCGTACCTGCGGGCTGCGTCGGGCCTCCGCGCAAGCCCCGGGAAAGCCCAAAGCACGCCAGGCACTGGCCGGTGCGCTGAGCGCAGCCGAAGCCGAGCCAAAGGCACCAATCAGCTTATGAAAGCGTTTGGGACCCACTTCTGGCAGACGATGCACGCGCAGGCGCGCTTCGAGTTCGGCGGGTGAAAAAGCAACAGTATCGAATAGCGGCATAGATCTTCCTTGATCTGTAGCGCCTCGTTAATAATCAGGACAACCTGTGGATAACTCTGTTAGTAACTATTTGATAAGTTCATGTTCGGTGGAAAAAAACATGTACCAATTCTGAAACATAGCACTACGGATTTCGCACCTTGTCCATGACCGTCAAAGAACGCGAGGCATTGAGTACCAAACCATAGCTGAGCTTTTCATAAGTGCGAAAAACCATCAGCAGACCCGAGCGCTCATCCGGGATTTTCACCCGCTCACCCGTCACTTGGTCACGGACCAGTTCGCCGGTCTTGTAGATCGCCAGCACGTTGCCTTCGACCAGGCCATCACGTCGGCCCCGATCCAGTGTCACCACGTCGAGTTCACCAATCTGCGTCACCCCGCGCGGCACATCGATAATCAGGCCTTCAATCTCGGTTTGCGGCGTGCTGGGCATGAAGGTCGAGTTGATCGACCGTTCTTCGCTGGTGAACAGCCGGTCGCCCAGACGCACTTCCTGGGTCGAACGCTGCAGCACCAGAGTCGCGACATCGCCTTCGTTGGCAACGATTTCGCCGCTGCCTATATCGTCGGCGTTAATCCCGAGAAACATTCCGGTCACCGGGTCAATGTAGGTTTTGCCCTGCCGGAAGATGCCATAGGCCGAATGCGTCGGGTCGAATTTGCCACGCGCGTAGATCCGGTCACCCATGCCGCTGAGTACCCGTTCTGCGTTACCCGCGACGATGTACGGTGCTTTCTGGAAGTCGGCGACGTCATCGACAATGCGGTTGCTGAGCAGAAAGCTGTTGATCGCGCCAAGCGGAATACTCGGGATCGCTTCGGCCATCGGCGTGGTGCGGATTCGTGGCGACAGTTTGATGGTGCCGCGTGACGCGCCGCGATTGAGCACTACCCGTGGCTGTCCATCGACATACACCAGAGACAAGGAGTCACCGGGGTAGATCAGGTCAGGGTTGGCGATTTGCGGATTGGCTTTCCAGATTTCCTTCCATTTCCACGGCTCGCGTAGAAATTTGCCGGAAATGTCCCAAAGCGTGTCGCCCTGTACGACGGTGTAGTTCTGCGGATGTCCTTCCCTGAGTTGCACTTGCGCCTGACATAGGCCAGCAGAGGCCAACAGCAGCAGGGCGAGTAGTGATTTCCTCATGCGGTGAATCCCTTTATCATATGGCTTCGCGTGAAACATTCAGAGCCCCGGAGGCTCGGGTTTTGCAAGATTGCTATCTTCTGCCTTCCGCGTCCGAAGCCTAGCAGCCAACTTTCGACTTTACCCTACAAGTGCAGCTCTAACGTATATGGCTATTTTAAACATTCTGGAATTTCCCGATTCGCGCCTGCGCACCATCGCCAAACCTGTGGCCGTGGTCGACGACGGCATTCGCCAGTTGGTCGATGACATGTTTGAAACCATGTACGAAGCGCCAGGCATCGGTTTGGCCGCGACTCAGGTCAACATACACAAGCGTGTCGTGGTCATGGACCTGAGCGAAGATCGCAGCGATCCACGGGTGTTCATCAACCCCGAGTTCGAAACCCTGACCGACGAGACGGAGCAGTATCAAGAAGGCTGCCTATCGGTGCCAGGCTTCTATGAAAACGTCGACCGTCCACAGAAGGTCAAGATCAAGGCCCAGGACCGCAACGGCCAGCCGTACGAGCTGATCGCCGAGGGTTTGCTGGCCGTGTGCATCCAGCACGAGTGCGATCACCTGAACGGCAAATTGTTCGTCGATTACCTGTCCAGCCTCAAGCGCGACCGGATCAAGAAGAAGCTGGAAAAGCTGCATAAGCAGAACGCTTGATCTCTACTCAAACCTCATTCGAACTGTAGGAGCTGCCGGAGGCTGCGATCGACCCGGGGTCGCGTCCGACCGAAGCGGTAGCAATAGCTGATATCGCTGAAGGCCGTGCCGGCCTTATCGCAGCCTTCGGCAGCGCCTACAGGTCCGCATTTTTCCTTTCTACGAGAAGCCCATGACTGAGCCACTGCGCATCGTCTTCGCCGGCACCCCCGAATTTGCCGCCGAACACCTCAAGGCTTTGCTCGACAGCCCCTATCATGTGATTGCGGTCTACACCCAGCCTGATCGCCCGGCTGGCCGCGGGCAAAAGCTGATGCCCAGCCCGGTCAAACAGCTGGCTGAACAACACGGTATCGCGGTATTGCAACCGCCAACCCTGCGTGATGCGGGCGCTCAAACCGAACTGGCCGCGCTCAAGCCCGACTTGCTGGTAGTGGTCGCCTACGGCCTGATCCTGCCGCAAGTGGTGCTGGATATCCCACGCTTGGGCTGCATCAACAGCCACGCTTCGCTGCTGCCGCGCTGGCGCGGTGCCGCGCCGATTCAACGTGCGGTAGAAGCGGGCGACGCCGAAAGCGGCGTAACCGTCATGCGCATGGAAGCTGGCCTGGACACCGGGCCGATGCTACTCAAGGTCACGACCCCGATCACCGCCGACGACACCGGTGGCAGTCTGCATGACCGTCTCGCCGAACTCGGCCCGCCCGCAGTGATTCAGGCCATCGCCGGTCTGGCCGATGGCACATTGCTCGGTGAAACCCAGGACGACGCCCTGGCGACCTACGCCCACAAGCTGAACAAGGACGAAGCGCGCATCGACTGGAGCCGCCCGGCCATCGAACTGGAGGGTCTGGTGCGTGCGTTCAATCCGTGGCCGATCTGCCACAGCACGCTCAATGGCGAAGCGTTGAAAGTGCTGGCAGCCAGCCTCGACGAAGGGCAGGGCGCACCGGGTGAAATTCTCTCCGCCAGCAAGGACGGTTTGATCGTGGCCTGTGGACAACAGGCTTTGCGCCTGACTCGCCTGCAATTGCCGGGTGGCAAAGCGCTGAATTTCGTCGACCTGTTCAACAGCCGTCGTGAGAAATTTGCGGTTGGCACTGTTCTTGGTTTCATAGCGCCAGACCAGACGGTGCAGGGCCAATGAATCCGCGTCTCGCCGCCGCCAAGGCCTTGGCCGCCGTACTCAGCGGCAAAGCCTCACTGAACAGTTCACTGCCCACCCAACTGGACAAAGTCGACGCCCGTGATCGCGGTTTGACCCAAGACCTGGCCTTTGGCACCGCTCGTTGGCAGCCGCGACTGTCCGCCCTGTCGGCGAAGCTGCTGCAAAAACCCTTTAAAAGCGTCGATGCCGATGTAGAGGCATTGCTGCTGGTGGGCCTCTATCAATTGCTCTACACCCGCATCCCTGCCCACGCAGCCATCGGCGAAACCGTTGGCTGCGCCGACAAGCTGAAAAAGCCTTGGGCCAAAGCGCTGCTCAATGCCGTACTGCGGCGCGCGCAACGGGAAAGCGAAGCGCTGTTGGCCGAGCTGGAACACGACCCAGTGGTCCGCACCGCGCACCCGCGTTGGCTGCAAAAAGCCTTGAAGGCTTATTGGCCTGAGCAGTGGGAAGCGATCTGCGCTGCGAACAATGCCCATCCGCCGATGATCCTGCGGGTCAATCGCCGTCACCACAGCCGTGACGCGTACCTGCAAAAACTGCAAACCGTCGGCATCGAAGCCCACGCCTGCACCTTCAGTCAGGACGGCATCCTGCTGAGCGAACCTTGCGACGTGCGCTCTCTGCCCGGCTTTGCCGAAGGCTGGATCAGCGTGCAGGACGAAGCCGCGCAACTGGCCGCCGACCTGCTGGAATTGGTACCCGGCCAGCGCGTACTCGACGCGTGCTGCGCCCCAGGCGGGAAGACCTGCCATCTGTTGGAGGTACAACCGCTGCTGGCTGGCGTGGTCGCGGTGGATCTGGAAGCCAAACGCCTGATCCGCGTAAGGGAAAACCTAGATCGACTGGGTTTGAGCGCCGAGCTGATTGCCGCCGATGCCCGCGACACCCAGCAATGGTGGGACGGCAAGCCTTTCCAACGCATTCTGCTTGATGCGCCGTGTTCGGCGACGGGCGTGATTCGTCGCCACCCGGATATCAAGCTGACCCGTCAGGCCGACGACATCCCGGCACTCGCCGCGCTGCAAGGCGAATTGCTCGACGCGCTGTGGCCGACCCTGGAAGTCGGCGGCATCCTGCTGTACGCCACCTGTTCGACCCTGCCGATGGAAAACACCGAAGTGGTCGAGGCGTTCCTCACTCGCACACCCGGCGCGCGCGAACTGGATATCGCCGGCCAGCTCGGGCAACAGCCGCCCGGCCTGAAACAACCGCACGGTCGCCAACTGCTGGCTCAGGAAGGCGGCCATGATGGCTTCTACTATGCCAAGCTGATCAAGATCGCAGCCAAAAACGGCTAAACCCGCATTGTAGGAGCGCGCTTGCCCGCGATCGGCTGCGGAGCAGTCGCAAAATCAGCGAACTCGATTCTGGCAATAGAACTGTGCTCAGCATTTTCGGGACCGCTTCGCGGTCCATCGCGGGCAAGCGCGCTCCTACAATTGACCGAGTTTTCTGCGCGACAGCGCGGCGTCGAAGACGGGGCGGAATCTCCTACATGTATAAAAGGCGAACACCATGATCGAATCACTGGAAAAAATGCTCGCCAAGGGTGTGGATAACGCATTGCTGCGTTTCGGTTTGGGCAAGGCTTATCTGGACGCAGCGGATTACGCTAAAGCGGCGGAGCATCTGCAACATTGCGTGGTATTCGACCCTAAGTATTCAGCGGCCTGGAAAATTCTCGGCAAAGCGCATCTGGGGTTGGGTGATATCGCAGCGGCAACGCTGGCCTGGGAGCAGGGTATTCAGGCGGCCCAGGCCCATGGTGACAAACAGGCGGAAAAGGAGATGGTGGTATTTCTGAAGAAACTTGAACGGCAGGCCTCCAAACCGTAACTGTGGATAACTAAAGGCCCTCTAGTTATCCACAGCGGCGCAGCCTCAATACCAGCGTTTTTCGCCCGCAGGACGCTTTTTGAAGCGCTTCATCGTCCACATGTACTGGCTGGGATAAGCCCGCACGTACTTTTCAACGACCTGACTCATGGCCGCGACCGAAGTTTCGGTATCGGTGCTGTACATGGCTTCGGGGGCGGCTTCAAGAACCACCTTGTAACCCGAACCATCGGGCAGACGCATGGCGTGCAGGAATACACCCACCGCTTTACCACCGGCCAACATGTTGGGCACGAATTTGCTGGTCAACGCTTGTATGGCGCAGAAGGGCACGAAAATACCTGCCGATTCGGCTGGCTCAGGATCGGCCGGAATGCCCACCGAGCCGCCTTTGCGCACTTCCTTTATCACGCTGAGAATGCCTTCCTTGGTCGAGGCCGCCACGCGATTGCCCAGTTGCACGCGCTGCTTGCGCAGCAGCTCGTCCACCGCCTTGAGTTTCGGCGGCCGATAAAAAATGATCGGTTTGCACTGGCTGCAATAGAAGTGATTAAGCACTTCCCAGTTACCCAAATGGCTGGTGATGCCGACCACGCCTTTACCCGAGGCCAGCGCGGCTTCCAGCACTTCAAGCCCTTCGACTTCACGCACCAGGTCGATTGATTTTTGAGCGGGCCAGATCCAGGCGCAGGCGCTTTCGGTCAAGGTCTTGCCGATGTCCATCAGGCTGCGCCCGACCAGTTGCTCACGTTCGACGGCGTTCAGCTCGGGAAAACATTTGGCCAGGTTGATGCGCACTATTTCCCGCGACTTATTGGGCAGCTTCCACATCAGCCAGCCGAGAGCGCCGCCAACCCACTGCACCACTCGCCATGGCAACAGGGCAAATAACCGCAAAAGCCCGACCAGAAGGGCACCTTTGAACTTATCCACAGATCACTCCCGAATTCGCAAGGCCGCTATTGTACCCATCAGCGGCCGAGGACGGCGTATCGATCACAATCCTGGGTGTGATCCATGACCATGCCTGAAGCCTGCATAAAGGCATAACAGATGGTCGGCCCGACAAAGGTGAAGCCCGCTTTCTTCAGGGCTTTGCTCATCGCTTCGGCTTCAGGCGTGATCGCCGGAACCTGGCTGCGATCAGTGAAGTGATTGACCTTGGGTTGCCCGCCCACGAAAGACCACAGCCACTTCACCGGATCCTCCTGAGCCAGCCAGGCCCGGGCGTTGCGCCGGGCGGCATTGAGTTTCAGGCGGTTGCGAATGATGCCGGGGTCGAGCATCAGCGCTTCGATGTGGGCGTCGCTCATCTGCGCCAATTGCTGCACATCAAAGCCGAACAGCACTTCACGATAGCGCGCGCGTTTCTTCAAAATCGTGATCCACGACAGGCCTGCCTGGAACCCTTCGAGCAATAACAACTCAAAGAGCTTCTGCGCATCGCGCAAGGGCACGCCCCACTCCTGATCGTGATAAGCGATATACAGCGGATCTTCGTTGCACCAAAAGCAGCGTGGCATAGGGCTCCAGGGGTGGAGGCGCGGCTGAATCGGGTATACTCCCGCTCTTTAAATCGCAGCCCCCAGTACAGGTGAATTTCGTGAGCCAGCCTACGCCAGCCGTGCGTACCTTCCAAGACTTGATCCTCGCCCTCCAACAATACTGGGCCGAGCAAGGTTGTGTGGTACTTCAGCCCTACGATATGGAGGTCGGCGCCGGCACTTTCCATACCGCCACGTTTCTGCGCGCCATCGGCCCGGAAACCTGGAACGCCGCTTATGTACAGCCCAGCCGTCGTCCGACTGACGGCCGCTACGGCGAAAACCCGAACCGCTTGCAGCACTACTACCAATTCCAGGTGGTCTTGAAGCCGAACCCGGACAACTTCCAGGAGCTGTACCTCGGCTCCCTGAAGCACGTCGGCCTTGATCCACTGGTGCATGACATTCGTTTCGTCGAAGACAACTGGGAATCGCCGACCCTTGGCGCCTGGGGACTGGGCTGGGAAGTCTGGCTCAACGGCATGGAAGTCACTCAGTTCACCTACTTCCAGCAAGCAGGCGGCATCGAGTGCTACCCGGTGACCGGCGAAATCACCTACGGTCTGGAACGTCTGGCCATGTACCTGCAAGGTGTCGACTCGGTCTATGACCTGGTCTGGACCGACGGCCCGTTCGGCAAAGTGACTTATGGCGACGTGTTCCACCAGAACGAAGTGGAACAGTCGACCTATAACTTCGAACACGCCAACGTCGAAAAACTGTTCGAGCTGTTCGATTTCTACGAGAGCGAAGCTGCGCGCCTGATTGAGCTCGAGCTGCCATTGCCGAGCTACGAAATGGTGCTCAAGGCATCGCACACCTTCAACCTGCTGGATGCACGCCGGGCGATTTCGGTCACCGCGCGTCAGCAGTACATCCTGCGTGTACGCACGCTCGCTCGCTCGGTCGCGCAAGCCTATCTGCAAGCCCGGGCCAAGCTCGGCTTCCCGATGGCGCCACCGGATCTACGTGATGAAGTGTTGGCTAAGCTGGAGGCTGCACAATGAGTGCTCAAGATTTCCTGGTTGAATTGGGCACCGAAGAACTGCCTCCGAAAGCCCTGAATACTCTGGGTGACGCGTTCCTTGCCGGCATCGAAAAAGGCTTGCAGGCCGCAGGCCTCAGCTTCAGCGCCAAGCGGGTATACGCTGCACCGCGTCGTCTGGCGGTGCTGATCACGCAACTGGCCACACAACAAGCCGATCGCAGCGTCAACCTCGATGGTCCGCCGCGTCAGGCAGCCTTCGATGCTGAAGGCAATCCGACTCAAGCCGCGCTAGGCTTCGCCAAGAAGTGCGGTGTCGAGCTGAGCGAAATCGATCAGAGCGGGCCAAAGCTGCGTTTCAGCCAGAACATCGTTGGCAAGCCAACGATCAGCCTGCTGCCGACCATCGTTGAAGATTCGCTCAACGACCTGCCGATCCCCAAGCGTATGCGCTGGGGTGCACGCAAAGAAGAATTCGTGCGTCCAACCCAATGGCTGGTGATGCTGTTCGGCGATCAGGTAATCGACTGCACCATCCTCGCCCAGACGGCTGGCCGGGATTCCCGTGGTCACCGCTTCCATCACCCGGAAAGCGTGCGCATCACTTCGCCCGCCAACTACCTGCAAGACCTGCGCAGCGCCTATGTATTGGCTGACTTCGCCGAGCGTCGTGAGCTGATCAGCAAACGTGTTGCTGAATTGGCAACGATGCAGGAAGGTACCGCGATCGTTCCGCCGAGCCTGCTCGACGAAGTGACCGCCCTGGTCGAATGGCCTGTGCCGCTGGTGTGCTCGTTCGAAGAACGCTTCCTGGAAGTGCCGCAAGAAGCGCTGATTATCACCATGCAGGACAACCAGAAGTATTTCTGCCTGCTGGATGCCGACGGCAAGTTGCTGCCACGCTTCATTACCGTGGCCAACATCGAGAGCAAAGACCCGACGCAAATCATTTCCGGTAACGAGAAGGTGGTTCGCCCACGTCTGACCGATGCCGAGTTCTTCTTCAAGCAGGACAAGAAGCAGAAGCTGGAAACCTTCAATCAACGTCTGCAGAACGTGGTGTTCCAGGCACAGTTGGGCAGTGTTTTCGACAAAGCCGAACGCGTTTCGAAGCTGGCGGCATTCATTGCGCCGCGTATCGGTGGCGACGCTCAGCGCGCCACACGCGCAGGCCTGCTGTCCAAATGCGATCTGGCGACCGAGATGGTCGGTGAATTCCCGGAAATGCAGGGCGTTGCCGGTTATTACTACGCGTTGGCCGATGGCGAGCCTGAAGACGTCGCACTGGCACTGAACGAGCAATACATGCCACGTGGCGCCGGCGCCGAACTGCCAAGCACCTTGACCGGTGCAGCGGTGGCTATCGCCGACAAGCTCGATACCCTGGTCGGCATCTTTGGTATCGGCATGCTGCCCACCGGCAGCAAAGACCCGTATGCACTGCGTCGTGCTGCCCTGGGCGTTCTGCGGATCCTGATCGACAAGAAGCTGGACCTCGATCTGGTGCAAACCGTGACCTTCGCCGTCAACCAATTCGGCACGAAGATCAAACCTGCCGGCCTGGCCGAGCAAGTGCTGGAGTTCATTTTCGACCGCCTGCGCGCGCGTTATGAAGACGAAGGCGTCGATGTCGCTACGTATCTTTCGGTAAGGGCTCTACAACCGGCTTCAGCCCTTGATTTCGATCAGCGGGTTCAGGCGGTGCAGGCCTTCCGTAAGCTGCCAGAAGCTTCGGCGCTGGCGGCGGTGAACAAGCGTGTGTCGAATCTGTTGAGCAAGGCGCAAAGCGGAATCTCCAGCACTGTCGAACCTAAATACTTCGATAACGCCAACGAGTTCTCTTTGTACTCGGCGATCCAGCAAGCGGATCAAGCCGTGCACCCGATGGCAGCAGCGCGTCAGTACACTGAAGCCTTGGCGCGGCTGGCCGCTCTGCGTGAGCCGGTCGATGCGTTCTTCGAAGCCGTGATGGTCAACGCTGAAGACGCCAGTGTGCGTGCCAATCGTTATGCATTGCTGGCCCGCTTGCGCGGCTTGTTCCTCGGCGTTGCCGACATTTCGCTGCTGGGATGATCTTGAAGGCGCAAGTTTTGAAGGGGCGGGGCTTGAAGCTGCTGATTCTCGATCGGGACGGGGTGATCAATCATGACTCCGACGCTTACATCAAGTCGGTGGAGGAGTGGATTCCCATTCCTGGCTCGATCGAGGCCATCGCGCAACTGAGCAAGGCCGGCTGGACGGTGGCGGTTGCCACCAACCAGTCTGGCATTGCCCGCGGGTTTTACGATGTCGCCACTCTCGATGCCATGCATGCGCGCTTACGCGAGCTGGTGGCAGAACAGGGTGGTGAAGTCGGTTTGATCGTTTATTGCCCACACGGCCCGGACGAAGGCTGCGACTGTCGCAAGCCAAAACCGGGCATGCTCAAAACTATTGCCAACCACTACGCGGCAAATCTGGCGGGTATCTGGTTTGTTGGTGATAGTAAGGGTGACCTGGAGGCGGCTCTGACCGTCGACTCTCAGCCAGTTTTGGTAAAGACCGGCAAAGGTCTGAAAACAATGAACAATCCTTTGCCCG
Source organism: Pseudomonas sp. ASL3 (assembly GCF_056680425.1). Taxonomy (NCBI): domain Bacteria; kingdom Pseudomonadati; phylum Pseudomonadota; class Gammaproteobacteria; order Pseudomonadales; family Pseudomonadaceae; genus Pseudomonas; species Pseudomonas sp. ASL3. The sequence continues at coordinate 5,569,008 of NZ_CM155281.1, forward strand.
CAGGCACTTTGATTTTTGACGATCTGGCGGCAGTTGCCGCAGAACTTATCCACACTTGCAAATAGACGGGCAATGCCCGCAACGGTAAAAGCAACTATGTCGATCATGCAGGCAATCAGAACCTTCTTCTTTTACCTGCTGTTGGGCACCACTTCGCTTCTGTGGTGCACACTGAGTTTCTTTGTCGCCCCGTTTTTGCCGTTTCGCGCCCGCTACCGTTTTATCAACGTGTACTGGTGCCGTTGCGCCCTGTTGCTGACACGGGTGTTTCTGAACATTCACGTTGAGGTAAAAGGTCAGGAAAATGTCCCACAACAACCCTGCGTGATTCTGTCCAATCACCAGAGCACCTGGGAAACCTTCTTCCTCTCCGCGCACTTCCAGCCTCTGAGCCAAGTGCTCAAGCGTGAACTACTGTACGTACCGTTCTTCGGCTGGGCCATGGCGATGCTGCGACCGATCGCCATCAACCGTGACAACCCCAAGGCCGCACTCAAACACGTCGCCAAAAGGGGTGACGAGTTGCTCAAGGATGGCGTATGGGTGCTGATCTTTCCGGAAGGCACTCGCGTCCCTTATGGGCAGATGGGCAAGTTTTCCAGGGGTGGCACAGCGCTGGCGGTGAACGCAAATCTGCCGGTTCTGCCGATTGCGCACAACGCAGGCAAGTACTGGCCGAAAGAAGGCTGGGCAAAAAAGCCGGGCACTATTGAAGTGGTCATAGGCGAGCCGATGTATGCCGAGGGCACTGGACCACGCGCCATTGCTGCGCTTAACGACCGGGTCGCGGCCTGGAATGAAGCAACACAACGCGCCATGGGCTCGACGGTTGCACCAGCGCCGAGCGGAGAAAACGCGGCTGCGTAGCATCTGTGGATAACCTGTGCACCAATTTCGGGAATTGGTGAAAAAGCGACGCCAACTAACTAATTTATATACTTATTTAAAAAGCTCACTAACGAGCCAAAAACGTGCATAAGTTTTCACCGTTGGAAAAAAGCCGGCCCATGAGGCCGGCTTTTTTGTGGCGGATGTCCGGTCCTGAATGCCGGATTATTTTGCGGGTTGAAGCAGCAACGCCACCAATGCGCTCCAGCCGGTCTGATGGGACGCGCCCAACCCTCGGCCGGTCTCGCCATTGAAGTATTCATGGAACAGCACCAAATCCCGACTGGCAGGATCAGCCTGCAACTGTGGATAAGCCGCCATGCTCGGGCGACGCCCGTCCTCGTCAAGCAAAAACAAACGCGTCACGCGCTGGCTAAGCCCATCGGTGACTTGATCCAATGACGCCAGGTAACCGGAGCCTGTCGGGTATTCGACCAGGAAATTGTCATCGTAGTACCGATGAAACTCGCGCAGGGATTCGATCAGCATGTAGTTGACCGGCATCCACACCGGGCCACGCCAGTTGGAATTGCCGCCGTACAGTCGCGAGTTGGATTCTGCCGGCTGATAATCAGCGCACAGCGTGTTGCCATCTACTTGCATGCTGAACGGCTTCTCAGCATAAGCCTTGGACAAAGAACGAATGCCGAACCTGGAAAGAAACTCACTTTCGTCGAGCATCCGCGAAAGCAGGTTCTTGGTCCGCTGGCCACGCAGCAAAGCGAGCAAATACCGGTTGCCCTTGCCGGGCTCGGTCCAGCGCGATACCAGCCGAGCCAGATCAGGGCGATGCCGCAGAAAACCGAGCAACCGCTCACGCAACCCCGGCAAACCTTCATGTTCGTGTTGCTCCAACACTTGCACGGCAAACAGCGGCATCAAGCCCACGAGAGAACGCAGACGCAGCGGCTCAGTACTGCCGTCGGGGCGATGCAGAACGTCGTAGAAAAATTCGTCCTGATCGTCCCAGAGGCCACCTGAACTGTCGTCAATTCGGTTAATAGCCCCGGCGATGTACAGAAAGTGTTCGAAAAACTTAACCGCGATATCGACGTACACCGAATTGCGTTTGGCCAACTCCAGTGCGATGCGCATCAAGTCCATCGCGTAAGCGGCGACCCACGACGTACCGTCGGCCTGATCCAGTTGATAACCGGGCGCCATCGCAGCCGATCGGTCGAACAGCGCAATATTATCCAGCCCCAGAAAACCGCCCTGAAACACGTTGCGGCCTTCGGCATCCTTGCGGTTGACCCACCAGGAAAAATTCAGCAAAAGTTTGTGGAAGATTCGCTCAAGGAAGTCGAAATCGCCTTTACCCGTCAGCTCTTTTTCTCGCTGATAAACCCGCCACGATGCCCAGGCGTGCACCGGCGGGTTCGCGTCGTCGAAGCGCCATTCATAAGCGGGCAGCTGCCCATTGGGGTGCATGAAGCGGTCCTTCACCAACAACAGCAATTGATGTTTGGCAAAACCAGGATCGATCAAGGCAAAAGCCACCGCCTGAAAGGCCAAATCCCACGAGGCGTACCAGGGATACTCCCACTTGTCCGGCATGGACACGATGTCGAAATTGGAAAGATGCCGCCAATGGGTGTTACGAATCCTGACGCGCTGTGGTGGGGGAGACGCTTGCGTCGGGTCACCGTCCAGCCAGCGATTGACGTCGAAATAGTAGAGCTGCTTGGACCATAACAATCCCGCCAATGCCTGGCGCTGCACATTCCGCGCATCGGCGTCATCAAGGCCGCTCTGCAGCGCTGCATAGTAGTCATCGGCTTGCGCACGGCAGCGAGCGAAAAGCGTTCTGGCATTTATCTTTTCGGCATCGAGAGGAGCAAAGCGCAGGTAGATGATTTGAGTCTCGTGACCTTTCAGCTCCAGGATAAAGTGCGCGGCGACACGCGTCCCCGTATCGCGGCGAATGGCATCGTCGTGTCCACCCACCACATAATCGTTGATCCCGTCCTTGAACGGACCGCTTGCCTGCTGACCGCTGAGCCTGGGCGTGTTGGTTTCGTTGTCGCAGAATAACCATTCGCACGTCTGCGGCCCCCAAGCGCTAGCCAGCCTGTCGGCTTGTTCGGGACAGCGCGCCAGTATCTGCTGCTCCTGTAGCACAAGGGCAGGGCGCTCAGTCGTATCGCCCCAGCTCCAGATGTTGCGCGCCCACAGGTGCGGCAGTACATGCAGTCGAGCAACCTGATCGGAGCGATTCTCTACAGTGACCCGCATGAAAATGTCGTCAGGCGTATGCTTCGCGTATTCGACCGTCACATCGAAATAGTTGTTGTCGTCGAACACACCGGTATCGAGGATCTCGTATTCCGTATCGTTCAGGCCACGACGGGCGTTCTCTTCGACCAGGTCGTTGTAGGGAAAAGCCGCATGCGGGTACTTGTAGAGCATGCGCATGTAGGCATGACTCGGGACGCCATCGAGGTAGAAATAGAGTTCTTTGACGTCCTCTCCATGATTGCCTTCAGCGTTGTTCAGACCAAACAAGCGCTCCTTGATAATCGGGTCGCGCTCATTCCACAGCGCCAGCCCCAGACACCATCGTTGCGCCTTGTCAGAGAAACCCGCCAGACCGTCCTCGCCCCAACGATATGCTCGGCTGCGCGCATGGTCATGCGGGAAATAACGCCAGGCATCGCCACCCGCACTGTAGTCCTCACGCACCGTACCCCATTGGCGATCACTGACATACGGCCCCCACTCACGCCAGCACTCGGCGTCGTCGCCAGACAAACGCTGGCCTTCGACGGTTTCACAAAGAGGGTTTGGCTTGGGTTCAGCGGTCATTGGTACTTCCAGAGCTATTGGACGTAACCCAGTGTAGAGCCGGAATGGTTCTTAAAAAATTCTATAGGCCATCTCTTGATAGTCGATGAATCAGATTTTGCGGCGTATTTGATGCTCACGCGGCTCACCCGACTGGGCACGAGCGAAAACGATTTTCGCTCGTGCTTTCAGGTGTCTCGGTCTTGTCTAGCCGTGGATGCGGTCAGCGAGGGTCAGCCAGGAAAATGTTCCTTGGCAATTGCCACGATTTCGTGCTCGGTCATCGGTGGGATGGCCGCAATAGCCCAAAGATCATAGGCCGGGTGTGCTCGCTGAATTGGCAACACCATTTCAAAGCCAGCTGCCTGCAAGGTGCCGGTCAGGACTTTCTTGGTGAAACCGCAACGATGCGCCATGTACAGATTGCCGTTGGCCATTGCCGGGCGGTGGCCGTACAGGATGTCGATCGGCGCAATCGGGCCGGCCGGTGAGAGGTAGGCCTCATCGGTCAATTTATCTTCGGCTACCAAGGCGCAAACCGATTGCAGATCGGGGCAGGTAATCACCACGAAGCCACCCGGCTTGAGTACGCGTTTGAACTCCGCCAGCGCCAGAGGCACCTCATGTGGATAGAGGTGCTCAATGTTGTGGCTGGAGAAAAGTGCATCCACCGAAGCGTCTTTTACCTGAGACATGTCGGTCATGGTGCCGACAATATCCGGGTTGACACTCTCGTCGATATCGAAGCGCAGCTCGTGCCAGTCCGCGGAGGAGAATCCCTTGGTCGTGCTGTTTTTGTTCTTCGGACCGCAACCTACATGAAGGAAGGTTTTCACTATCAGTTACTCGATCAAGGCCCTTGGCTGGATAGCTGAAGGGTGATGGGGGCGTGCGCCGGCGGCTAAAACCGTAGCCGAGAAACGGCGGATCGAACGCACACTAGGGGAAGTGTCCGGGGTGGTCAAGGCTATGCCGAGCACTGGCTTGTGCTGTCGCTCGGGAAGAAAACAAAAAAATGGCGTAAAAAAAATGGCGATGGCAATATGCCATCTAGGCTTCATTATGAAGGAGGCCTCTACTGCCGCCGGTTTTAATAACTTTAAGTATGAGAAAGGCAAAAAGCCATCAAAAAATCTTCTTAATGTTTTTGCCGGTTTGGTCGCTAATCAATAACACGCGGGGCTACCTAGTCCCCTAAATCATTCGCAAAACAGGCTACGGCGACATCGCTGGCAGCGCGGTTAATGACTCTAGACAGGATGCTTACATGAGCTTTATTTCTTCGTTGACCACCGCACAAATCGCAGCCTTGAGCACAACCACCATTGCCGGGCTTTCGACCAGCGATATCGCTGCCATGAGCACTGCGCAGGTTGCGGCGCTGACCGTCGCGCAAGTCGCTGCCATTACCAAGACGAACATCACCGCCTTATCCACCGTACAGATTCCGGCACTGACCACTGCCCAGGTTGTCGCGCTGACCACTGCCCAGGCTTCGGGTCTGCAATCGGCTCAGGTCGCCGCGCTGACCACCGCTCAGCTGGTAGCCGTGACAACGGCCGATGTCGCCGCTTTGTCGGCTGCAGCCATTCCGGGCCTGACCACCGCACAGGCCGCCGCCCTGACCACTGACCAGGTTGCGGCACTGACCACTGCCCAGATCGGCGCCCTGGTAACCGCAGATCTGGCGGCCCTGACCACCGCCCAGATCGTAGCGCTGACCACGGCTCAAGCTGCTGCTCTGAAATCGACCCAACTGGCGTCGCTGACTACCGCGCAACTGGTGGCGATGGCGACCACAGATCTTGCCGCACTGTCGACTGCCGCCATTCCGGGGTTGACGACTGCACAGACCGCCGCGCTGACCACCGGTCAGATCCAGGCCCTGACCACCGCCCAGATCAAATCCTTGACCACCGCCGATGTTGTTGCCTTGACCACGGCACAAGTGGTGGCCCTGACCACCGGTCAAACCGCATCGTTGACCGCAGCTCAACTCCAGGCGCTGACCACTGCCCAGTTCGCGGCGATGGGAACCGCAGATGTCGCGGCACTGACCACTGCCCAGATCGTGGCCATCCAGACGGCTGACCTGGCGGCATTGACCACAGCCCAAATCGTGGCGCTGACTACCGCCCAGGCTGACGCTCTGACCTCCACTCAGATCTCCGCGCTGACTACCGCGCAACTGGCCGCGATGGGGACTGCGGATGTCGCGTCCCTGTCCGTCGCCGCAGTCGCTCATCTGACCACGGCCCAGGTTGCAGCCCTGACTACCGCTGAAGTTGCGGCACTCAAGGCCACTCAAGTCGCGGCCCTTGGCACTGCCAATGTCGCAGCGCTGACCACTGCGCAAGTGGTGGCTCTGACCACTGCTCAGACTGCTGCACTGACCACCGCCGAGGTTGTGGCCTTGACCACCGCTCAGGTCGCCGCAATAGTTACCGCCGACGTTGCAGCCCTGACCGCAACCCAGATCAAGGCGATGCAGACTGCCGAGGTTGCGGCCCTGACCACCGATCAAGTAGCAGCCCTGACCACCGCTCAGGCTGGAGCAATAACGTCTGCCCAACTTGCCGCCTTGAGCACTGCTCAGTTTGCGGCCATGCTTGCTGTTGACGTTAGCGCGCTGTCCACTGCTGCTCTGGCGGGCATAACCACTGCACAGATCGCCGCCTTGACCACCGCGCAATCTGCCGCCATGACGGCCGCTCAGCTTGCTGCGCTGGGAACCGCTGCCCTGGCATCGTTGAGTACTGCTCAAATCGTGGCCCTGAGCACTGCTCAGGTCGCTGCTTTGACGCCAGCTCAGGTCGCCGCGCTGACCACTACGCAACTGGCTGCCATGGTGACGGTCGATGTCGCCGCTCTGTCGACTGCAGCCGTGGCTGCGCTGACCACCGCGCAGACCGTTGCCCTGACCACTGCCCAGGTCGCAGCGCTGACCACAGCCCAGACTGCAGCGCTGACCACTGCCGATGTCGTAGCCCTGACCACTGCCCAAGTCGTAGCCCTGACTACCGCTCAGGCTGCGGCGCTGAGTTCTGCGCAGATTGCCAAATTGACCACCGCACAACTGGTGGCCCTGCAGACGGCCGATGTTGCTGCCCTGTCGGCAGCTGCCGTTGCGAGCCTGTCTACCGCACAAGTAGCCGCTCTGACCACCGACCAGGTCGTTGCGCTCAAGGCCACTCAAGTCGCCGCCTTGACCACTGCCGATGTCGCGGCGCTGACCACTGCCCAGGTGGTAGCGCTGACCACTGCGCAAGTTGCCGCCCTGACCGCCACGCAAGTTGGTGTATTGACCACCGCACAAGTTGCTGCGCTGACTACTGCCCAGGTCGCTGCACTGACGCCGACGCAGGTCGGCTCGCTGGGAACCGCTGACGTGGCCGCACTGACCACCGCGCAAGTCGTGGCTCTGACCACCGCTCAGGCTGCTGCTCTGAAGTCGACGCAGCTCGCTGCGCTGACCACCGCACAGCTGGCAGCCATGGACACGGCCGATATCGCCGCTCTGTCGACTGCCGCCGTGGCTGCGCTGACTACCGCGCAGACCGTTGCCCTGACCACTGCCCAGGTCGCAGCGCTGACCAACGCGCAAATCGGTGCGCTGGGAACCGCTGACGTGGCCGCGCTGACCACCGCTCAAGTCGTGGCATTGACCACTGCCCAGGCCGGCGCCCTGAAGTCGACTCAGATCACCGCGCTGACCACCGCACAATTGGCGGCGATGACGACCGCAGATGTCGCCGCTCTGTCGGCCGCAGCCGTGGCTGCGCTGACCACTGCTCAGACCGTTGCCCTGACCACTGCCCAGGTCGCAGCGCTGACCACTGCTCAGACCGTTGCCCTGACCACTGCCGATGTCGTAGCCCTGACCACTGCCCAAGTCGTAGCCCTGACTACCGCTCAGGCTGCGGCGCTGAGTTCTGCGCAGATTGCCAAATTGACCACCGCACAACTGGTGGCCCTGCAGACGGCCGATGTTGCTGCCCTGTCGGCAGCTGCCGTTGCGAGCCTGTCTACCGCACAAGTAGCCGCTCTGACCACCGACCAGGTCGTTGCGCTCAAGGCCACTCAAGTCGCCGTCTTGACCACTGCCGATGTCGCGGCGCTGACCACGGCCCAAGTGGTAGCGCTGACCACTGCGCAAGTTGCCGCCCTGACCGCCACGCAAGTTGGTGTATTGACCACCGCACAAGTTGCTGCGCTGACTACTGCCCAGGTCGCTGCACTGACGCCGACGCAGGTCGGCTCGCTGGGAACCGCTGACGTGGCCGCACTGACCACCGCTCAAGTCGTGGCTCTGACCACCGCTCAGGCTGCTGCTCTGAAGTCGACGCAGCTCGCCGCCTTGACCACCGCACAACTGGCGGCGATGACGACCGCAGATGTCGCCGCTCTGTCGACCGCAGCCATGGCTGCGCTGACCACCGCGCAGACCGCTGCCCTGACCACTGCCCAGGTCGCCGCGCTGACCACGGCCCAGACTGCAGCCCTGACCACTGCCGATGTCGCAGCCCTGACCACTGCCCAAGTCGTGGCCTTGACCACTGCCCAGGCCGGCGCCCTGAAATCGACTCAGCTCGCCGCGCTGACCACCGCGCAACTGGTGGCCATGGGAACGGCCGATGTCGCATCTCTGTCCGCTGCCACTATCGCTGGCCTGACCACTGCCCAGGCTGCTGCCCTGACTACTGACCAGGTCGTTGCGCTCAAGGCCACTCAAGTCGCCGCCCTGAGCACCGCCGATGTCGCGGCGCTGACCACTGCCCAGTTGGTAGCGATGACCACAGCGGATGTCGCAGCGTTGACCACTGCCCAGCTTGTGGCGCTGACCACTGCGCAAACCGCCGCCCTGACCACCGGGCAAGTTGCAGCACTGACGCCGACGCAGGTCGGCTCGCTGGGAACCGCTGACGTGGCCGCACTGACCACCGCTCAAGTCGTGGCCCTGACCACGGCTCAGGCTGCTGCTCTGAAGTCGACGCAGCTCGCCGCCCTGACCACCGCACAACTGGCGGCGATGACGACCGCCGATGTCGCCGCTCTGTCGGTAGTAGCTGTTACCGGGTTAACCACTGCCCAGACTGCCGCCCTGACCACGGCCCAAGTCGCAGCCCTGACCACCGCGCAGGTTGGTGCACTGACCACCGCCGATCTGGCCGCGCTGACCACGGCACAAGTCGTGGCCCTGACCACCGCTCAAGCGGGTGCTCTGAAGTCGACGCAGCTCGCTGCGCTGACCACTACGCAACTGGCGGCTATGACGACCGCCGATGTCGCCGCTCTGTCGGTAGCAGCTGTTACCGGGTTGACTACTGCCCAGGCCGCTGCGCTGACCACCGACCAGGTTGCAGCCCTGACCACCGCGCAGGTCGCGGCCCTGACTAACGCTGATCTGGCCGCATTGACCACGGCGCAAGTCGTGGCCCTGACCACGGCCGAGGCTGGTGCCCTGAAGTCGACGCAGCTCGCTGCGCTGACTACCGCGCAATTGGTGGCCATGGGAACGGCCGATGTCGCGTCTCTGTCCGCTGCCACTATCGCTGGCCTGACCACCGCACAGTCTGCTGCCCTGACCACTGCCCAGTTCGCAGCGCTGACCTCCGCGCAGGTCGCGGCCCTGACTAACGCCGATCTGGCCGCACTGAGTACGGCTCAAATCGTGGCCCTGACCACCGCTCAGGCTGCTGCCCTGAAACCGGCTCAGCTCGCCGCGCTGACCACCACGCAACTGGCGGCGATGACGACCGCCGATATCGCCGCTCTGTCCCCTGCCACTATCGCTGCCACTATCGCAGGCCTGACTACTGCCCAGGCTGCGGCCCTGACTACTGACCAGATCGTTGCACTCAAGGCCACTCAAGTCGCTGCCCTGAGCACCGCCGATGTCGCGGCGCTGACCACCACACAAGTGGCCGCGCTGACCACGGCGCAAGCTGCTGCGCTGACTGCTGTTCAGTTAGCAGCCCTGACCACCGCGCAAACCGCCGCCCTGACCACGGCTCAGGTTGCAGCCCTGACCACCGCGCAGATTGCTGCACTGACCACCGCTGATCTGGCCGCGCTGACCACTGCGCAAGTCGTGGCCCTGACCACAGCCGAGGCTGGTGCCCTGAAGTCGACGCAGCTCGCTGCGCTGACCACTACGCAACTGGCGGCGATGACCACCGCCGATGTCGCTGCTCTGTCGGTAGCAGCTGTTACCGGGTTGACCACTGCCCAGGCCGCAGCCCTGACTACCGCCCAGGTCGCAGCCCTGACCACCGCGCAGGTCGCGGCCCTGACTAACGCTGATCTAGCCGCGCTGACCACGGCGCAAGTCGTGGCCCTGACCACCACTCAGGCCGCTGCTCTGAAATCGACGCAGCTCGCTGCGCTGACTACCGCGCAACTGGTGGCCATGGGAACGGCCGATGTCGCGTCTCTGTCCGCTGCCACTATCGCTGGCCTGACCACTGCCCAGGCTGCTGCCCTGACGACTGACCAGGTCGTTGCGCTCAAGGCCACTCAAGTCGCTGCCTTGACCACTGCCGATGTCGTGGCGCTGACTACCACGCAAGTGGCCGCGATGACCACTGCGCAAGCTGCTGCGCTGACTGCTGTTCAGTTAGCAGCCCTGACCACGGCGCAAACCGCCGCCCTGACCACGGCTCAGGTCGCAGCCCTGACCACCGCGCAGATTGCTGCGCTGACCACCGCTGATCTGGCCGCGCTGACCACTGCGCAAGTCGTGGCCCTGACCACCGCTCAAGCGGGTGCTCTGAAGTCGACGCAGCTCGCTGCGCTGACCACTACGCAACTGGCGGCGATGACGACCGCCGATGTCGCCGCTCTGTCGGTAGCAGCTGTTACCGGGTTGACTACTGCCCAAGCCGCTGCGCTGACCACCTCCCAGGTTGCAGCGCTGACCTCCGCGCAGGTCGCGGCCCTGACTAACGCTGATCTGGCCGCACTGACCACGGCGCAAGTCGTGGCCCTCACCACGGCCGAGGCTGGTGCCCTGAAGTCGACGCAGCTCGCTGCGCTGACTACCGCGCAACTGGTGGCGATGGGAACGGCCGATGTCGCATCTCTGTCCGCTGCCACTATCGCTGGCCTGACCACTGCCCAGGCTGCAGCCCTGACCACCGACCAGATCGTTGCGCTCAAGGCCATTCAAGTCGCTGCCCTGAGCACCGCCGATGTCGTGGCGCTGACCACCACACAAGTGGCCGCGATGACCACTGCGCAAGCTGCTGCGCTGACTGCTGTTCAGGTAGCTGCCCTGACCACCGCCCAGACTGCCGCCCTGACCACGGCCCAGGTCGCCGCCCTGACCACCGCGCAGATTGGTGCGCTGACCACCGCTGATCTGGCCGCGCTGACCACGGCGCAAGTCGTGGCCCTGACCACGGCCCAGGCTGCTGCTCTGAAGTCGACGCAGCTCGCTGCGCTGACCACTACGCAACTGGCGGCGATGGCGACCGCTGATGTCGCCGCTCTGTCGGTAGCAGCTGTTACCGGGTTGACTACTGCGCAGGCCGCTGCGCTGACCACTGCCCAGATCGCAGCCCTGACCACCGCGCAGGTCGCGGCCCTGACTAACGCTGATCTGGCCGCGCTGACCACGGCGCAAGTCGTGGCCCTGACCACCGCTCAAGCCGGTGCTCTGAAGTCGACGCAGCTCGCTGCGCTGACTACCGCGCAACTGGCTGCCATGGTAACGGCCGATGTCGCCGCTCTGTCGACGGCAACCATTCCTGGCCTGACCACCGCACAGTCTGCTGCCCTGACCACGGCCCAGGTTGCGGCGCTGACCACCGCGCAGATTGGTGCGCTGGAAACCGCTGATCTGGCGGCGTTGACCACCGCGCAAGTCGTGGCCCTGACCACGGCTCAAGCGGGTGCGCTGAAGTCGACCCAGCTCGCTGCGCTGACTACCGCGCAACTGGCGGCGATGACCACCGCCGATGTCGCCGCACTGTCGGCTGCCGCCATTCCGGGGCTGACGACTGCACAGACCGCCGCGCTGACCACCGATCAGATCCAGGCCCTGACCACGGCTCAGGTCAAATCCTTGACCACCGCCGATGTCGTTGCCTTGACCACGGCACAAGTGGTGGCCCTGACCACCGCTCAAGCCGCATCGTTGACCGCAGCTCAACTCCAGGCGCTGACCACTGCCCAGTTCGCGGCAATGGGAACCGCGGATGTCGCTGCATTGACCACTGCCCAGATCGCGGCTATCCACACGGCTGACCTGGCGGCGTTGACCACGGCCCAAATCGTGGCCCTGACCACGGCCCAGGCTGATGCCTTGACCTCAGCCCAGCTCGCCGCGCTGACAACTGCGCAACTGGTAGCCATGGCGACGGCCGATGTTGCATCGCTGTCCGCGGCGGCCATCCCTGGCCTGACCACGGCGCAGACTGCTGCCCTCACTACTGCACAGGTCGTTGCACTCAAGGCGGAGCAAGTCGCTGCGCTGAGCACCGCCGATGTCGCGGCGCTGACCACTGCCCAGGTAGTAGCGCTGACCACAGCGGATGTCGCAGCGTTGACCACTGCCCAGCTTGTGGCACTGACCACTGCGCAAACCGCCGCCCTGACCACCGGGCAAGTTGCAGCGCTGACGCCGACGCAGGTCGGTGCACTGGCCACCGTGGATCTGGCCGCGCTGACTACGGCGCAAGTCGTGGCCCTGACCACCGCTCAAGCTGCTGCTCTGAAGTCGACGCAGCTCGCTGCGCTGACCACTACGCAATTGGCGGCGATGGGGACCGCAGATGTCGCCGCTCTGTCGACTGCCGCCGTGGCTGCGCTGACCACCGCACAGTCTGCTGCGCTGACCACTGCTCAGGTTGCTGCGCTGACCACCGCGCAGATTGGTGCGCTGACCACCGCTGATCTGGCCGCGCTGACCACGGCGCAAGTCGTGGCCTTGACCACCGCTCAGGCGGGTGCTCTGAAGTCGACGCAGCTTGCTGCGCTGACCACTACGCAACTGGCGGCGATGACGACCGCCGATCTCGCTGCACTGTCGGTTGCAACCATCCCTGGTCTGACTACCGCTCAAGCTGCCGCGCTGACCACCGCGCAAGTAGCTGCACTGACCACCGCACAGATCGGCTCGCTGGGAACTGCTGATCTGGCAGCATTGACTACGGCGCAAGTCGTGGCCTTGACCACTGCTCAGGCTGGTGCCCTGAAACCGGCTCAGCTCGCAGCGCTGACCACCGCGCAACTGGCTGCGATGGGGACGGCCGATATCGCCGCTCTGTCCACTGCCACTATCGGTGCCACTGTCGCAGGCCTGACCACTGCCCAGGCTGCAGCCCTGACGACTGATCAGGTCGTTGCGCTCAAGACGGAACAAGTCGCTGCCCTGAGCACCGCCGATGTCGCGGCGCTGACCACCACACAAGTGGCCGCGATGACCACTGCGCAAGCTGCTGCGCTGACTGCTGTTCAGGTAGCTGCCCTGACCACCGCCCAGACTGCCGCCCTGACCACGGCCCAGGTCGCCGCCCTGACCACCGCGCAGATTGGTGCGCTGACCACCGCTGATCTGGCCGCGCTGACCACGGCGCAAGTCGTGGCCCTGACCACCGCTCAAGCCGGTGCTCTGAAGTCGACGCAGCTCGCTGCGCTGACCACTACGCAACTGGCGGCGATGACCACCGCCGATGTCGCCGCTCTGTCGACGGCAACCATTCCTGGCCTGACCACCGCACAGTCTGCTGCCCTGACCACCGCCCAGATCGCAGCGCTGACCACCGCGCAGATAGGTACGCTGACCACCGCTGATCTGGCCGCGCTGACCACGGCGCAAGTCGTGGCCTTGACCACCGCTCAGGCGGGTGCTCTGAAGTCGACGCAGCTCGCTGCGCTGACTACCGCACAGCTGGTAGCCGTGACAACGGCCGATGTCGCCGCTTTGTCGGCTGCAGCCATTCCTGGCCTGACCACCGCACAGTCTGCTGCCCTGACAACCGCGCAAGTAGCTGCACTGACCACCGCGCAGATTGGTGCGCTGGATACTGCTGATCTGGCGGCGTTGACCACGGCACAAATCGTGGCCCTGACCACCGCCCAGGCGGCTGCTCTGAAATCGACCCAACTGGCGGCGCTGACTACCGCGCAACTGGTGGCGATGGCGACCGCAGATCTTGCCGCACTGTCGACTGCCGCCATTCCGGGGCTGACGACTGCACAGACCGCCGCGCTGACCACCGGTCAGATCCAGGCCCTGACCACGGCTCAGGTCAAATCCTTGACCACCGCCGATGTTGTTGCCTTGACCACGGCACAAGTGGTGGCCCTGACCACCGGTCAAACCGCATCGTTGACTGCAGCTCAACTCCAGGCGCTGACCACTGCCCAGTTCGCGGCGATGGGAACCGCGGATGTCGCGGCACTGACCACTGCCCAGATCGCGGCCATCCAGACGGCTGACCTGGCGGCATTGACTACCGCCCAAATCGTGGCGCTGACCACGGCCCAGGCGGATGCCTTGAGCTCGGCCCAGCTCGCCGGGCTGACGACTGCGCAACTGGTCGCCATGGTAACGGCCGATGTTGCATCGCTGTCCGCGGCGGCCATCCCTGGCCTGACCACGGCACAGACCGCTGCCCTGACCACCGGCCAGATCGCGGCACTCAAGACTGTTCAAGTCACTGCCTTGACCACTGCCGATGTCGCGGCGCTGACTACTGCCCAGGTAGTAGCGATGACCACAGCGGAAGTCGCAGCATTGACCACTGCCCAGCTTGTGGCGCTGACCACTGCGCAAACCGCCGCCCTGACCACCGGGCAAGTTGCAGCGCTGACGCCGACGCAGGTCGGTGCGCTGACCACTGCTGATCTGGCGGCGTTGACCACCGATCAAATCGTGGCGCTGACCACGGCCCAGGCTGATGCCCTGAAGTCGACTCAGCTTGCTGCGTTGACGACGACACAACTGGCGGCGATGACGACCGCCGATCTCGCTGCACTGTCGGTTGCAACCATCCCTGGTCTGACTACCGCGCAAGCCGCTGCGCTGACCACCGCGCAAGTAGCTGCACTGACCACCGCACAGATCGGCGCGCTGGGAACCGCTGATCTGGCGGCGATGACCACTGCGCAAATCGTGGCTCTGACCACCGCCGAGGCGGGTGCCCTGAAGTCGACTCAGCTTGCTGCGTTGACCACGACACAACTGGCGGCGATGACGACCGCCGATCTCGCTGCACTGTCGGTTGCAACCATCCCTGGTCTGACTACCGCGCAAGCTGCCGCGCTGACCACCGCGCAAGTAGCTGCACTGACCACCGCACAGATTGGCGCGCTGGAAACCGCTGATCTGGCGGCGATGACCACGGCACAAATCGTGGCCCTGACCACCGCCCAGGCCGCAGAGCTGAATTCGGCTCACGTCGCCGCGCTGACCACCGCACAACTGGTGGCCATGACGACGGCGGATCTCTCCTCGCTGTCGGCTTCTGCGATCTCCGGTCTGACCACCGCGCAGACTGCAGCGTTGACCACCGCCGAAATCGTTGCACTCAAGGTCGGCCAGATTGCGGCCCTGACCAACACGGATGTCGCTGCATTGACCACCGATCAAGTCGTGGCCCTGACCACCGCTCATGCGGCTGCCCTGACATCGGCTCAGCTCGGAGCGATGACCACTGCGCAAATCGTGGCAATGGGGACTGCCGATCTGGCCGCACTGTCGACGGATACCATCCACGGCCTGACTACCGCGCAAACCGCTGCCCTGACTACCGGCCAGGTCGTAGCCTTGACTACCGCTCAGGTGGCGGCACTGGAAACCACGGACGTCGCGGCGCTGACCACTGCGCATGTGGCCGCGTTGACCAACGCGCAAGTCGCGGCCTTGACCCATGACCAGATCGGGGCTCTGACGACCGCGCAGACAGTCGCGCTGACGACCGCCCAGATCGTTGCCATGACGACCGAGCAGTTCGCAGCGCTGCATACTGCCGACGTGGCGGCCCTGACGACTGCTCAGATCGTTGCTATCGAAACGGCCGACATGGCTGCGTTTACCACCGCCGAAGTGGCAGCGTTGACCACTGCTCAAGTAGCCGTATTGACCACGGCGCAACTGTCTCACCTGAGCATGACCCAGGTGGATGCGTTCACCAGTACACAGTACGGGGCAATGAGCGGTGCCCAACTCGACGCGGTGGCCCTGTCCACGCCGCTGGTACTGGACCTCAATGGTAACGGTATCCAAACCTCGAACGTGCTCGGTGGTACTCAGTTCGACCTGAATAACACTGGCCACAAGGTAAGCACCGGCTGGACTGCAGGGGGTGATGGTCTGCTCGCCATCGACCTCAATGGCGACGGTAAAATCAACAATGGCTCCGAATTGTTCGGTTCCTCCTTCCGCCTCCCGGATGGTTCGCTGGCGCACGATGGCTTCGCTGCTTTGAAGAGCCTGGACAGCAACCACGATGGCGTCATCAATAAGGCAGACAAGCTCTTCTCGGCCCTGCAAGTCTGGGTCGACACGAACCACGACGGGATCAGCGAAAAGGGTGAATTGCACAGCCTCACCGATCTGGGTATCACCCAGATCAATCTCGATGTCGTCAAGACCGCGCAGCTCAACAATGGCAACTTGATCGGGCTGGAGAGTAGCTTTGAAACCAGCGATGGTCAGACCCACACGATTGCCGATGTCTGGTTCCGCACCAGCAGTAGCAATGGCCAGTCCATTGACCTGACGAAGCTGAATCCGGACGTCATCGGTGCTCATAGCCTCGGCCATATCGACCTCACGGCCAGTAACGGCCAGGCGAACACGCTGACGGTCGATGCCCAGGCCATCAGCAAGCTCGGTCAGGCGGGTCAGGTCAACTCGGCAAGCGGGGCCGCGGCGCCTGTGCAGATGATCGTCAAAGGTGACCATAACGATACGGTGAACATTACCGGGTCCAATGGCCAGTGGCATGAGGGAGGCACTACTACGGTCGATGGTGCGCACTACAACGTGTTCAACGATGGCAAGGTCCAATTGTTGGTCGCCACGGATGTCCACACTTGGATTCACTGAGATTCAGTGTTAAACCTTGATTGACCCGATACCGAGCTCGCAAGAGCTCGGTATTTTTTATTGGTGGAGAGCTTCGCGCGAATGCTTACAGACAATCTTGACAACCCGGACCTCGATGTCGTGCTTACGACTGCCCTGCAGTTGGCTGAACGTGTAGCACTGGAACCCCTGAAGTTGCTCTCGACCGCCGATCGGCTGAATGCCGCGCTGCGCTTTGCCGATGTTGCTGCTCTTTACCAGCACTGGCTCAAACACTGCCATTCGTCGGTCAACTACATCATTCAGTTCAATCTGGGGGTCACGCTTTCGCAGTTGGAGCAGCTGTCGGCGGCCGAAAGTACCTACCGCGCTGCCATTGCCCAGAGCCCGGAGTTCGCCCAGGCCTGGTTCAATCTTGGTTCAGTGCAGGAGCGTCAGAAAAAACCTCAGGACGCCTTGGCAACCTGGCAGTCGATGCTGGACAAAAAGCTGGTCAATGCACAAGAAACCCGCGAGTTGTACCTGATGGTCTGCAACAACCTGGGGCGCTTGCTGGAAGAGACACGCCAATTGCAACCGGCCGAAGCCATCCTGCGTACCAGCCTGGAAGTCGACCCGGCTCAGCCCAAGGTCATTCAACACTGGGTGCACTTGCGCCAGAAGCAATGCGGCTGGCCGGTGTATGACGCCCCTGAAGGCCTGACTCGAGGAGACCTGCTCAAGGCTTCCTCGCCCTTGGCGTTGCTCGCGGGCAGCGACGACCCTGGCTTGCAATTGGCCGCCGCCGTCCACTTCGTGAAAGAGCGAGTCAATGTGCGGGTTCCGGCATTGGCACCGGCCCAGGGTTATGCACACGAAAAGCTGCGTATTGGCTTCCTGTCTTCGGACTTCTGCCTGCATGCGGTGTCATTGCTCACGGTCGAGCTGTTCGAGCTGATCGACCGCGAGCGCTTTGAAGTCTATGGCTTTTGCTGGAGCCCGGAAGATGGCTCGCCCCTGCGCGAGCGAGTGAAGAGCGCCATGGACCACTTCGTGCGGATCGTCGGTATGGACGATACTGCAGCAGCCCAATGTATTCGCAATCATGAGATCGACATCCTGATCGATCTGCATGGCCTGACATCCGGTGCCCGTCCGAATATCCCGGCGTACCGTCCCGCCCCGGTGCAGATGACCTATCTCGGCTTTCCCGGCTCAACCGGCCTGCCCTGCATTGACTACGTCATCGCTGATCGCTACCTGATCCCCGATAGCGAGAAATCCTATTACAGCGAAACACCGCTGTACCTGCCGCAGATCTACCAGAGCAGTGACCGGCAACGACCGGTAGCGCCGCTGCCGACCCGCGCCCAGTGCGGGCTGCCGGAAAACCGGTTTGTCTTCTGCTCGTTCAACAACAACTACAAGTTCAATGAAGAGGTGTTCGATTGCTGGATGCGTATTCTCCAGCGAGTGCCTGAAAGCGTGCTGTGGTTGCTGGCCGACAACCCTTGGGCGCAGCGCAACCTCTGTGCCAGGGCAGAGCAGCAGGGTGTAGACCCGGCACGTCTGTTGTTCGCACCGCGTGTGGCACCGCCGGAATACCTGGCGCGTTACACCGCTGCGGATCTGTTTCTGGACGCCTACCCGTTCAACGCCGGTACTACGGCCAATGACGCGCTATGGATGGGTCTGCCAGTGCTCACTCGCTCAGGCCGCACCTTCGCCTCGCGCATGGCCGGCAGTCTGTTGACCACGCTTGAGTTGCCGGAGCTCATTACCACCACGCTGGGTGAATATGAGGAGCGCGCCGTTCAACTGGCGACGCAAACGGATCTTTTGGCGGGATTGCGGCAACGTCTCAAGCAGGGGCGAGAGCATTCGCCGCTGTTCGATATGCCGCGCTTCGTCAAGGATTTCGAAAGTGCGATCAGCAGCGTCGCGCTAAAAACTGCGTAGGGCAGGGGGGTTGTTAAAACAACCCCTGAACCTTTTGCAGCTCGCTCCGGGTCATATGCCCGGTGCGGGTGTGCAAGTTGACATAGCTTTGCAGCATTGCCAGTTTGGTATCGAGCAGGTCACGTTTGGCGGAGTACAAGCGTTGCTGCGCGTCGAGAATTTCCACCGTCGAACGTACCCCGGCCTGGTAGCCTTTTTCCGCTGACGCTAGGGCGCTCTGGTTCGAGCGCACGGCGGTCACCAGTGCCTTGCTCTTCTCGTAACCCGCCACCACGCCGAGGTAATTGGTCTCGATATCTTCGGCCAATTGCTGGACTTGAGCGTCGTACCCCGAGCGGGCGCTGTCCAGGGCGGAGCGAGCGCGTTCAGTCGAGGCGCTGACCCCGCCGCCCTGATACAGGGGAATGTCGAGCACCACGCCTAGATAGTAAGTGGATTGGCGCTGGGAAAACTGATTGATGTCGCTCTGGTCGATACGGGCGAGCTGGCCGGTCAGTGCCAAGGTTGGGTAGTGCCCGGACTTTTGCAGCTTGAGATTTGCCTCGGCCAGTTGAATCGAAGCCCGACTGACCCCCAGCGTCGGACCGGCCTCGTCGGCCTTGAGCATCCAGTAGTTGAGATCTTCCTCAGGTGCCAACAAGCCTGTGGCAGGCGCTTGCTCCTGCATCTCGGGAATGTTTTCCACTGCAATACCGGCACGACCCGAGAGCTTGCGCAGTCCCGCCAGGCGCCTGGCTCGCAATTCGATTTCCTGGGCGCGGACCAGGTCCAGACGGGCTTGCGCCTCTTCGAGGTCAGTGATGGTACCTTCACCGGCTTCGAACAGACGTTTGGATTGTTTGGCCAGTGCTTCGATCGAGGCTTTTTGCTGGGTCGTCAGCTTCAGCTCGTTTTCCACTTGAGCTAAATCAAAATAGGCCTGTACCACACGGTCGAAAAGTCCTTGCCCGGCACCGTCGTACTGCACTTCGCCCAACTTGCCGCGAGCTTTGGCCTGTTCGTAGGATGCCCAACGGCCTTTGTCGAACAAAGGCTGGGTGACCGACAAGGTGATGGTATCGGCGGCGAACTGATCGTTTTGGAGGTTGGCCTGGGATTGGTTTTCGAACTGTCCACCATGGCCGTATCGGGAATTGAGGCCAACCTGCGGCAGCAAACCGCTGCGGCCGATCGCCTCTTCCTGGCGAGACGCCTGGTAGTCGTGGTTGGCGACCTGATACGTCGCATCGTTTTGCCGGGAGGCATCGTAGAGATCGACCAGCGACAACTGACCATCGCCGGCCCAGAGCCGGCATGACCAGAATAGAGAGAGTAAGGCTGTACGTCCGCGCATTGTCATTCTTCCTTGAAGGCGCCAGCCAAACGCTCGGTAACGGGTTGAATCAAGTAGTTCGCCAGCGTCCGCTCACCGGTTTTGACAAGCACTTCGGCCTGCATCCCCGGCCTGATATCGAGCCCGGCGTCGCGCAGTTCGATAATGTCATGCGGGCTGACCGCCACTTCGACCAAGAAGTAGGGCGCCCCGGTATGTTCGTCGATCAGCTGGTCAGCCGACACAGTGGTCATTTTACCGGTGATGACGGGGGTGTGGACCCGCTGCAACGAGCCAAAGCGGATATCAACCGGCAGTCCTGGTTTAAGTCGGTCGGCCATCATGGGGGGAAACTGCGCCTTGACCACCCAACTGGAACCTTGCGGGACGATGTCCATCAGCCGTTGGCCCGCCGGTGCAATGCCGCCGACGGTGTGCACAGCCAGCCCCATCACCTGGCCCGCGACCGGGGCGAGGATGGAGGCGTTGTGCACCTCGAAATCGAGCGCCTTTATCTGCTCCGTAAGGCTCGAAGTTTGCGCCGAGACCTGGGTCAGTTGCGACTCGGCTTCGCTGCGGAAAGCCTGGGCCTGTTGCAGTGCCTTGAGCTTGCTTTCGCTGATCGCCTGCCGCGTGCGGCCGATATCGGAAATCGTCGAGGCCAGCTGAGCACCTAGTTGCGCTGCATTGCCCTCTGCTTCGAACAGGCGGTTGCGTGGCAGATAGCCTTCCTTCGCCAGTTCGCGCAGCCCTTTGAGTTCTTGCTGTTGATACTGAAATTGTGCCGCATGGTTGCGCTTGATCTCTTCGTAACCGGCCAGTTGCTCGGTTAGCGAAGCCACTTCGTGCTGGCTGATTTTCATCCGGCTGGCCAGTTCGGCGCGGCGGGTGGCGAATAGATAACCTTGCAACTCCATCGCTGCATGAGCGTGCGGGTCGTCCGCCTTGGCCTGCAGATCCTGGAACCATTCGATACGGTCGCGATCCAGGCGTTCGGCCATCAGCCGCGACTCGACTGCGCGTGCGCTCAACCATTGCCCCAGTGCGACGTCAAGTTGGGACTGCGCCTGGACAATATTGAGTTGCACCACGACCTGACCTTGCTGCACCTGGTCGCCCTCGCGCACCAGGATATGATCGATCGTGCCCCCCAAGCGCGACTGAACGGTCTTTCGCTCGCCGGACACCACCACGGTGCCGCTGCCAACCACGCCTCGATCGAGCGGGGCCAGGCCGGCCCAGAGGAAAAACCCACCCAAGCCCAGGGCCAAAAACCACAAGCCGATTCGGGCAATGCCCGCGGCATCGGCATCGGGCGCCGGCGTATCGGCCAACATGTCATTCTGCATGGCTTCCATCGAGGTCTCAGGCTTCTTGGTTGCTGGATTCGGCGGCTTTCTGCACCGGTGATGGCACGAGGGTATTAAGTACCTGATCCCGAGGACCGTACAGCTGCTGCACACCGTCCCTGAGGAACAAGAGTTTATCGACCACGCTGAGAATGCTCGGCCTGTGGGTCACTAGCACCACGGTGGAACCGGCCGCCTTCAACATCCTGACGGCCTGTACCAGGGCCGCTTCGCCCGCTTCGTCCAGATTGGAATTGGGTTCATCCAGCACCACCAGCGCTGGCTGGCCATAGAGCGCACGGGCCAGGCCAATACGCTGTTTCTGCCCACCGGACAGCCCCAGCCCGCCGACGCCCAGCAATGTGTCATAGCCCTTGGGGAAGTGCAGAATCATCTCGTGAATGCCGGCCAGGCGTGCAGCCTCGATCACCTTGAGCGAGTCAACCTCGCCAAAGCGTGCAATGTTTTCGGCGATGGTGCCGTCGAACAGCTCGATGTCCTGCGGCAGATAGCCCAGATAAGGGCCAAGCGTCTCACGTGACCATTGACTGATTTCTGCATTGTCCAGTCGTACCGAGCCGTGGTTCGCTGGCCAGATGCCGACCATGGCCCGGGCCAGAGAGGA
The DNA here is from genome assembly GCF_056680425.1 of Pseudomonas sp. ASL3. Lineage (NCBI taxonomy): Bacteria > Pseudomonadati > Pseudomonadota > Gammaproteobacteria > Pseudomonadales > Pseudomonadaceae > Pseudomonas > Pseudomonas sp. ASL3. The sequence continues at coordinate 5,590,940 of NZ_CM155281.1, forward strand.
CTTGCCCGAAGCACTGGGGCCAATCACCGCCAACACCTCGCCTTTGGTCAATGTAATCGTCACCCCGTTTACTGCCGGCCGTTGCATGCCGGGCGGGGTAACCACCAGTTGATCGATGCTAACCGCACCGGTCGGTGCCGGCAGGGCCATTCGCGGTTGAGGCTTGGGGAACTCAGTGAGCAGGCGATTCAGGCGCTCATAGCTGCTCTTGGTATTGCCCACCTGTTTCCACGAGCCAATGAGCGCCTCCACCGGCGCCATGGCCCGTCCCATCAGCACCGACACTGCAATCATCACCCCGGCCGAGATCTGGTTTTCCATCACCAGCACAGCGCCCAGCCCCAGTGCGAGGGACTGCCAGGTCATTCGCACGAAGCGGGTCATTGCAGAAATCCGTGCACTGCGGCCGCTGGCCTCGGCCTGTGCCGTGATGATGCGCTGTTGCACATTGAACCAGCGGCTACGCAGTGCAGTGAGCATCCCCATCGCCTGGATGACTTCGGCGTTCTGCAGGGTGCTGTTCACATAGTTGGCGGCGGCGACGGACAGTCGGTTGGCTTCACCCATGCTCTTGCGCGTGGCCAGTTCGTTCCAGATGGCAAGAGCGGCGAGGATGATGGAGCCCACTACCGTAAACAGCCCCAGCCAGGGGTGAAAGAGAAACGTGGCGATCAGGTAAATCGGCAGCCAGGGCGCATCGAACAGGGCAATCAGCCCCGGGCCGGTGACAAACTGACGAAGGTTGTTCAGATCACTCAACACCTGTGCCGGGTTGGCGCTGTGTTCCTTCAGGCTGCGCTCGAAGGCCGCACCGAATACCCGCTCGCCGAGCTGGGCGTCGAGGCCCGCGCTCATCTTGATCATCACCTGACCACGGACCCACTCCAGCGCACAGCTGAGCAGATAGAACCCGAGCAGAATCAGGCTCAACATCAGCAAAGTGGTTTCGTTACGGCTGGTCAGGACACGGTCGAAGACCTGCATCATGTAGATCGAGGGGACCAACATCAGCAGGTTGATCACCCCGCTGAACAGTGCGAGCACCCCGAAAAGGCGCTGATAACGCAGCAATGCTGCATCGATATCTCGCTTGGGATCAAGAATGAGTCGCATAAAATCCAAGAGATAGAGTAGCGGTAGGGAAAATGACGGTTGCGCTATTGTTCGGGGAAGGTAAACGCCTTTCGGGCATTATCGGCGGGCGATGGTAGCACTTTGACTTTTACTTTGACTAATGAACCCCGCGCAGCCCCGTTCACATACACTTCATCGGCTTAACCGACCTGATCTTGAGCGTGTTTTTACAGGCCAGACGAGTGGCGCATCGACCCGCTCGAACCTGACGGCGCGGCCCCAGGTTTCCGGACCATTTCTCGCTATTTGCGATTTATTCTGCAAGTGATCCAGGATTGCCTATAGCACATTGCATACGGAAGATTGCATGCACGTGATCGCTGAAAAACGCATCTAGAACAGGTCCATTGAGTTGGATGAGTCCGAAAATCTGTACCCCATCGCTCTATAACCGCTTTGGCGTTTATCCCACATCCTGAGCAAAGCTGGGTGCCCGGCGTCTACAAAGTCGATAATGCGCACATCAACCTTGTTTACATGTTCGCGGTGCAGCCTTCCTGCGTACTGCTGAAGTGTGCCCTTCCAGGAAATCGGCATTGCCAATATCAGGGTATCTAACGGCGGATGATCAAAACCTTCACCTACCAATTTGCCAGTAGCCAACAGCACCCGAGGCGCTTCAGGTGGTAATGCTGCCAGCTCACTCATTAGTGCAACGCGCTGTTTTTTCGAAATCCGTCCATGCAGGGTGAAAAGATTCTGCACGCGCCCGGTCAATCCTGCTTCTATGGCACTCAAGTGCTCGGTCCGCTCCGTCAGCACCAGTACTTTTCGGCCCTGCCTGAATGCCACTTCGACTTCAGAAATGATCTTGGCGGTGCGCTCTGCATCGTCGGAGAGATGCCGAAATACATCCTGAATGCCTGAGTCCGCTGCCATGATGATCGGACTCGGCAATAATCGAGGCATTATCAGCAGGTCATCTGGTGCGCTGTCCGGTCTCGCTGCGGTGTGCCTAATTGGCCCACACTGCATAAAGATGATGGGTTGCTGTCCGTCACGACGGATCGGAGTGGCAGTCAGGCCGAGCACATATTTAGCCCCTGCACTCTTCAGTATCGCTTCGAACGAAAACGCCGAAAGGTGATGACACTCATCGACGATGATTTGTCCGTAGTTTTTTACCTTCTCGCTGACTTCACCCTGCCGCGACATCGACTGCATTACGGCAACGTCGATGATCCCAGTCGGTTTGGCTTTCCCACCGCCTATGGTGCCAACAACACCTTTATCGGCATCAAGAAAAACTTGCAAACGTTCCTGCCACTGCCGTAGTAACTCGGTGCGGTGCACCAGCACTAGAGTATTCACGCCACGCCGAGCAATCAGCGCGGCAGCCGTTACGGTTTTACCAAACGCAGTTGGTGCACACAGTATGCCGGCGTCGTGTTCAAGCATTGCGGCTAGAGCAGCCTCTTGATCCTGGCGTAAAGTGCCAGCAAAACTGACGTCAATAGGTTCACCCCCAAAACGTTCATCCTGCAAGACAGCGGCAATACCGTTATTGCTCAGAAGCTCTAGGGCGGCATCAAGACAACCGCGAGGCAGCGCAATGTGTTTGGGGAAATTTTCCGCACAACCAATGATGCGAGGTTTGTTCCAGACGGGCAGACGCATCGCCTGTGCTTTATAGAACTCTGGGTTCTGAAATGCAGCTAGCCTGATTAGCTTGTTGGCCAGTGGTTGTGGCAATTCCGATTTGTCGAAATAGACCATGTTAGCCAGCGTGATGTTCACAGACTCAGGCAGGGGGCAGGCTAACCTCTGTTGTCTCGGCTCTTGGAGTTTCCATGGCTCCTGCTGATCTTCTTCGGCAACGAAGGTAACGTCCAGTGGATGACGGTTACCGGTAGCACGCAATATTGCTGGTTCAATATCGTACGTAGACATCGGTTGAATGGTGGCCAGAAACGCCCATTGGTCAATGTACGGTTCGAGCGAGTCATCCACAAAGACGCTGTTATCTTGAGCGCGCGCTCTCTTCTGCAAAGGCAGTGCAATCAGATTGCCAAAACCACCTTTAGGCATTCTGTCCTGGTTCGGAAAGAGTCGATCATATGAGTTGAGTTTCAACTGACGGGTACGTGCACAAGTATGGCTGATGATCGCCGTCCCGAGATGACGCGCATCATAAGCAGGGACATTTCTCTCAAAGAAAATCCATGCATGCGCTCCGTTACCAGACCGTGAAATCTCCAATGCCACCGGCACACTCAACTCATGGCATGACTGAACAAAAGCTCGGGCGTCTTCCCGCCACTCCGCCTCGTCAAAATCCACCGCGAGAAAGTAGCAAGTGTCGTCAGGCAGCAAGGGGTATACGCCAATGACGATCTCTCCCGCGAGATGTCGATAAAGCACCTGGTCGGTCAGCGGAATCAGTTGGCGATGAGTGCAATCACCGCATTTAATGCGAGGCTTCTCGCAAATGCCGATTCGCCACTCGTTGGCACAGGCAGGCGAGTATCCAGACTTTCCCCCCTTGCTCTCCCAACGGATCGGATACACATCGCTCCGCCCCTTAAATAATCGTCGAAAAAGCGCAAGTTTTGCTTCGGTACCAAATTGCTGAGCTAGCGACTCATCCGATGAGGGTTGGATTTTGATCGGCTCGGCATCGGTGCGCCAATCTATAGAGTTGGCCTCCAACAACGCAATCAGCCTAGCGATTTCGATTCGTAGGCTTTCCAATGTGTCGCCATTTTTCATATAGCCTCATCAATATCCACAAGCCAATAGCTATGGTCATTTTAGCGGTGATGCTTACATCCGGTGGCGGAGTACCAACCCTCTCCACAGAGCGGAGTGCTCAGCGACAATCCCCTTAGCGAACGGCAGAGAGAATCTACATAACGCCAATTTTTACTAAAAAAAACCCCGGAGTATTTATCCGGGGTTTGATTTAGTCGGGATAACAATCCGCCCTCTTAGAAATCGAGGTTGGACACCGCCAAGGCATTGCTCTCAATAAAGTCACGACGTGGTTCTACCGCGTCGCCCATCAGGGTGTTGAAGATCTGGTCAGCGCCAATGGCATCTTCAATAGTGACCTTGAGCATCCGGCGCACGGCCGGATCCATGGTGGTTTCCCACAGCTGATCCGGGTTCATTTCGCCCAGACCTTTATAGCGCTGGATGGTATGGCGCTTGGTGCTTTCCGCCATCAGCCAGGCAAGGGCTTCTTTGAACTCGGTGACCGGCTTCTTGCGTTCGCCGCGTTGCACGTAAGCGCCTTCTTCCAGCAAGGTACTTATTTGCAAGCCGAGAGCAGTGACAGTTTTGTAGTCGTTACTGCCGAAGAAGTCGCGGTTGAAGGTCACGTAGTTGGACAGACCGTGAGAGATCAGTTCGACCTCTGGCAGCCAGACGTTACGTTCGCGATCTTCACGCAGACTGGCTTTATAGACCAGACCGGATTTCTCGTTCAAACGCAGGCGGACATCAAACAGTGCCAGCCAGGCTTGCATGCCGGCGTGGTCGGACAGTTGTTCAAGAGTAACCGGCGGCAGGTAAACGAAGTGCTCGGTCAGTTCCTGAGGATACAAACGCGACAAGCGCTTGAGTGTCTTCATGACCATGCGGAAATCGTTGACCAGACGCTCCAGCGCCTCACCGGAAATGCCCGGGGCCGACTCATTGAGGTGCAAGCTGGCGTCTTCCAGAGCCGACTGCGTCATGTACTCTTCCATGGCGTCGTCGTCTTTGATGTATTGCTCTTGCTTGCCTTTCTTCACTTTGTATAACGGCGGCTGAGCGATGTAGATGTAACCACGCTCGATCAGCTCAGGCAGTTGGCGAAAGAAGAAAGTCAGCAATAGGGTACGGATGTGCGAACCGTCGACGTCAGCATCGGTCATGATGATGATGTTGTGGTAGCGCAGCTTGGCAATGTTGTACTCGTCACGGCCAATACCGCAGCCCAGCGCAGTGATCAAGGTGCCCACCTCTTGCGAAGAGATCATCTTGTCGAAGCGCGCTTTCTCTACGTTAAGGATCTTGCCTTTGAGTGGCAGAATCGCCTGAGTCTTACGGTTGCGTCCCTGCTTGGCGGAGCCGCCAGCAGAGTCACCTTCCACCAGATACAGTTCGGAAAGGGCAGGGTCTTTTTCCTGGCAGTCCGCGAGCTTGCCCGGTAGACCAGCGATATCCAGCGCACCTTTACGACGAGTCATCTCACGAGCTTTACGAGCCGCTTCACGGGCGCGTGCTGCATCGATCATCTTGCCGACAACTGCTTTTGCTTCGTTCGGATTTTCCAGCAGGAAGTCGGAGAAGAATTTACCCATCTCCTGCTCGACTGCGGTTTTCACTTCGGACGAAACCAACTTGTCTTTGGTCTGCGAGCTGAATTTTGGATCTGGCACTTTGACCGAAATGATCGCGGTCAAACCTTCACGCGCATCGTCACCGGTGGTGGCGACTTTATGCTTCTTGGCCAGACCTTCCTGCTCGATGTAGGTGTTCAAGTTCCGCGTCAGTGCAGAGCGGAAACCGACCAGGTGAGTACCGCCATCGCGTTGAGGAATGTTGTTGGTGAAGCACAACAGGTTCTCGTTGAAGCTGTCGTTCCATTGCAACGCGATCTCGACGCCAATGCCATCTTCGCGCTGGATGTTGAAGTGGAACACCTGGTTCACCGGAGTCTTGTTGGTGTTCAGGTATTCAACGAACGCGCGCAATCCACCTTCATATTTGAACAGCTCTTCCTTGCCGCTGCGTTCGTCTTTGAGAACGATACCTACACCGGAGTTGAGAAACGAGAGTTCACGAATACGCTTGGCCAGGATGTCCCAGCTGAAATGAATATTCTTGAAGGTTTGGTCGGATGGCTTGAAGTGAATTTCGGTACCGGTGGAATCACTTTCGCCAACGATGCGCATGGGTTCCTGTGGAACACCATGGACATAGGTCTGTTCCCAAACTTTGCCGCTGCGACGCACGGTCAGCAGCAACAATTCAGAAAGCGCGTTAACCACGGAAACGCCTACGCCGTGAAGACCGCCAGATACCTTGTAAGAGTTGTCATCGAATTTACCGCCTGCGTGCAGCACGGTCATGATGACTTCCGCTGCCGAAACGCCTTCTTCTTTGTGTACGTCTACCGGAATACCGCGACCGTTGTCGCGGACGGTGATCGATTCATCCGTATGGATGACGATGCTGATTTCGTCGCAATGGCCGGCCAAAGCTTCGTCGATCGAGTTATCGACCACCTCGAACACCATGTGGTGTAGACCGCTGCCATCGTCGGTGTCACCGATATACATACCGGGACGCTTGCGTACGGCATCTAGCCCTTTCAGCACTTTAATGCTGGAGGAGTCGTACGTTTGATTTTCGCTCATGCCTTCACTCCCGATGGTCGTGGGTCTGGGTGATACGGCCTTGTTCCACGTGGAACAAGGCAACTGGCGTTTCCGTCTGCCAGCCTTCCCTCAATAATTCATGATCTACACAGGTGATAAACACCTGGCAGCGTAAGTCTTCCAACAAGCGACAGAGCGCACGGCGGTGATGCTCGTCCAGTTCAGACGGCAAATCGTCCACCAGATAAATACATTGGCCGCGCCGAACCTGGCTGACCAAATGTCCTTGAGCAATGCGCAGGGCACAGACCACTAACTTCTGCTGGCCACGAGATAAAATTTCTGCGGCATTATGAGCGCCCAACCTGAGACGCAAATCAGCACGTTGCGGTCCAGCCTGCGTGTGACCCATTTGTTGATCGCGGTGCAGGGAAGAGGCGAGTACTGCACTCAACTCTTTATCCTTGTCCCAACCGCGGTAATAACTCAGGGTCAAACCTTCGAGCTCAACCAGCTCGCTTAAGGTCTTTTCAAAAACCGGTTTAAGCGCCTTGATGTAAGTTCGACGATATTCATCGATTTCAGCGCTGGCCAGGCATAACTCCCGGTCCCAGGCCGCTTGTGAAGCGACGTCAAGTGTACCATGCCGCAGCCACGAGTTCCGCTGCCTCAGGGCCTTCTGCAAGCGCTGCCAGGTCGACATAAAACGAGGTTCCACGTGGAACACTCCCCAGTCGAGGAACTGACGACGAATTTTCGGAGCACCCTCAAGCAGACGAAAGCTGTCCGGGTTGATTAGCTGCAAAGGCAATGCTTCGGCCAACTGCGCAGCACTTCGAGCATTCTGGCCGTCGATGCGAATCTGAAACTCTCCCTGGCGGTCCCGGGAAACACCCAGACTGCTGTGCCCACCTTCGGCTAATTCAACCTGACCAAAAACCGTACACGCCGGTTGCTCGTATTGAATGACTGGCAGTAAGCGTACGCTTCGGAATGAGCGGGCAAGGCCAAGCAAATGGATGGCTTCCAGAACACTGGTTTTGCCACTGCCATTTGCGCCATGGAGAATATTTATGCGGGGAGAAGGAGAGAAGGTCACCGGGTGCAGATTGCGCACCCCGGTGACCGAGACGCGGCTGAGAGACATCTAGGTTCTGCTGGACATTGACTGTTACAGGCGCATCGGCATAACGACGTAAGCGGAATCATCGTTATCCGATTCCTGCACCAGTGCGCTGCTATTGGAGTCAGACAGGATCAGACGCACCTGTTCAGTGGTCATCACGCCCAACACGTCGAGCAGATAGCTTACGTTGAAACCAATCTCCAGCGAGTCGCCGTTGTAATCCACACCGACTTCTTCCTCAGCCTCTTCCTGTTCAGGGTTGTTCGCCTGAATTTTCAACTGACCATTGGCCAGCTGCAAGCGTATACCGCGATACTTTTCATTGGACAGAATAGCCGTGCGGCTGAACGCTTCACGCAGTGCCTGACGATCACCCAACACCAACTTGTCACCACCTTTTGGCAGGACACGTTCGTAATCAGGGAACTTGCCGTCGACCAGTTTCGAGGTGAAGGTGAATTCACCGGTGGTTGCACGGATGTGATGCTGGCCCAGAACGATGCTGACAATACCGTCCTGCTCGGTCAGCAGACGCGCCAATTCAAGGATGCCCTTACGTGGCACGATCACTTGATGGCGATCAGCTTGTTCAATCTCGGCCGTCATCGAACACATCGCCAGACGGTGGCCATCGGTGGCAACAGCGCGCAACACGCCAGCATGCACTTCAAGCAGCATGCCGTTGAGGTAATAACGAACGTCTTGCTGGGCCATAGCGAAGCTGGTGCGTTCGATCAATCGACGCAGCTTGCTCTGTACCAGATTGAATGTCAGCGAGCCTGGACCTTCTTCCACAGTCGGGAAGTCGTTGGCAGGCAATGTGGACAAGGTAAACCGGCTACGCCCAGCCTTCACCACCAGCTTCTGCTCGTCGACTTTGATATCGATCAAAGCGTCGTTGGGCAGGCTTTTGCAGATATCCATCAGCTTGCGCGCAGGAACGGTGATTTCCCCCGGCTCGGCTGGCTCCTCCAACTGAACACGGCCAACCAGCTCGACTTCAAGGTCGGTACCTGTCAGAGACAGCTGCTGGCCTTCGACGACCAGTAGCACGTTGGAAAGCACCGGCAAGGTCTGGCGGCGTTCAACAACGCCGGCGACCAGTTGCAGAGGTTTCAACAAGGCTTCGCGTTGAATGGTGAAATGCATGGTCTAGTCCCTTGCCTTAATAAGCTGCGCTGGTGTCATCAGGTAGTCAGTGTCCGCAGCAGGTTCTTGTAGTCCTCGCGAATATCCGCGTCGGATTCCTTAAGTTCGTTGATCTTGCGGCATGCATGCAAAACGGTCGTGTGGTCACGTCCACCGAACACATCACCAATCTCAGGCAAGCTGTGGTTGGTCAATTCTTTGGACAGCGCCATCGCGACTTGTCGCGGACGTGCCACCGAACGTGAACGGCGTTTGGACAACAGGTCCGAAATCTTGATCTTGTAGTACTCAGCAACGGTGCGCTGAATGTTATCCACACTGACCAACTTGTCCTGCAACGCCAACAAATCTTTCAGCGATTCACGAATCAACTCGATCGTAATGTCGCGCCCCATGAAGTGCGAGTGAGCAATCACCCGCTTCAGGGCGCCTTCGAGTTCACGAACGTTGGAGCGAATACGTTGAGCGATGAAGAAAGCCGCATCATGGGGCAGATCAACTTTCGCCTGATCAGCTTTTTTCATCAAGATCGCAACGCGGGTTTCCAATTCCGGCGGCTCGACAGCCACCGTCAATCCCCAGCCAAAACGCGATTTCAGCCGCTCTTCCAGGCCCTCGATCTCTTTCGGGTAACGGTCGCTGGTCAAGATAACTTGCTGACCGCCTTCAAGCAGCGCGTTGAACGTATGGAAGAACTCTTCCTGAGAACGTTCTTTGCGCGCGAAGAACTGAATGTCATCGATCAGCAACGCATCGACCGAACGGTAGAAGCGTTTGAACTCGTTGATGGCATTGAGTTGCAACGCCTTGACCATATCAGCCACGAAGCGCTCCGAATGCAGGTAAACGACCTTGGCATTCGGGTTCTTCTTTAATAGATGGTTACCCACAGCGTGCATCAAGTGGGTCTTACCCAAACCAACACCGCCATAAAGGAACAGGGGGTTGTAGCCATGCTTGGGATTGTCCGCGACCTGCCAGGCCGCTGCGCGTGCCAGTTGGTTGGACTTACCCTCGACAAAATTCTCAAAGGTGAAGGTCCGATTCAGATAACTGGTGTGCTTGAGCGCACCTTCAACCTGAACAGTACGTTGCTCAGCACGCGCTGGTGCTTGCTGCGAGCTGGCGCCAGCCATCGGATCGAAGCTGGCACGAGAAGGCTCAGCGCTGACCGCAATCGTTTGGCTCAGCGCTGGCGAAGAGACAGCCTGCTGCTGAATAGGTAACGCGGCAACCTGATTGGCGGCGATTGCCTGCGATGCAGCAGCGGCCAGCGGTGCGTTCGGCGCTGCCCGCGGCGCAGAACTGCGTTTGCTACCTATTAATAAGGAAAGCGCAGGCGCGAGACCCTGCCCGTGCTCGCCGAGGAGCTCCAGCAAACGCCCCAGGTATTTTTCATTGACCCAATCGAGAACAAAGCGGTTCGGTGCATAGACACGCAACTCGTCGCCTTCGGCTTCGACCTGTAGCGGACGGATCCAAGTGTTGAATTGCTGGGCAGGCAGCTCATCGCGCAAAAGCTCCACGCACTGCTGCCAAAGTTCCACTGACACGGATATCCCCTAAGTTGAAAGCCGGTGAGGCAAAAACAGCCGCCATTGTAACGATCAGCGACAGACTTATCCACATGTAGGTTGCTCAGAGGTCACGAAGAATCAAGGCTTTATGCAGAAATTACGCGACCAATGGCATGTGGATAAGCTCTGTGGATAAACGTGCTTCAGCTCATTGCATAAGTCGGGGCCAAACTCTGTGGATAACCGCCCTGTGGATAAGAGGCCATTCCATGCACAGCTTATCCGACAGCGCAGCACAGGCAGAGCACCGTTTCTCAACCGTGTTGTCATCCTCTGTACAGCTTGAATTCAAAGGGCTAGAGGTACTTATCCACAGAATATGGCTTCCCTAGCTTTTATAAGCTTTATAAAAAAGCTTTAAATACTTTCCTTCTTTATTTCTATATTTGATCATCAGGTCCGCTCGTCTTTTCCAGCAAAAAGGTTCGTTCAGGAGAAGGACGCTCAAAAGGGCGTTTGAGAAGTAAATGAAGGAAACGCTGGTTGGAAATTGACCTAGAGGCTTGCTTTCTCTAGAATCCCCGGTCTCTTAAAACGGGGGCCATTCCGGCCCGTTGTGGACGAACCAGGTAACACGCCATGAAACGTACTTTCCAACCCAGCACTATCAAGCGCGCCCGCACCCACGGTTTCCGTGCTCGTATGGCAACCAAAAACGGCCGTGCAGTCCTGTCGCGTCGTCGCGCCAAAGGCCGTAAGCGTCTGGCAGTTTGATAAATCGGCACAGGTGGTGAGTCGAGACTTCAGTCGGGAAAAGCGGTTGCTGACACCCCGACATTTCAAGGCAGTCTTTGACTCCCCTACCGGTAAGGTTCCGGGGAAAAATCTCCTGCTCCTTGCGCGTAACAACGACCTGGATCACCCCCGTTTGGGGTTAGTGATCGGTAAAAAGAGCGTCAAGCTCTCCGTTGAGCGCAATCGTTTGAAACGCCTAATGCGCGAATCATTTCGCCAGCACCAGGATGATCTGATCGGCTGGGATATCGTAATTGTCGCGCGCAAAGGTTTGGGTGAGATAGAAAACCCCGAATTGATTCAGCATTTTGGCAAACTCTGGAAACGTCTGGCACGTAGCCGACCGGCTCCAGAAGTCAAAGCCGAAACTGTAGGGGTAGACAGTCCAGATGCGTAAACTGGCCCTCGTTCCGATCCAGTTCTATCGCTATGCCATTAGCCCGCTAATGGCCAGTCACTGTCGTTTCTACCCCAGTTGTTCCTGCTACGCGTATGAAGCCATCGAAAATCATGGCCTTCTACGCGGTGGCTGGCTGGCCTTTCGTCGTTTAGGTCGCTGTCATCCGTGGAATGCCGGTGGTTATGACCCGGTTCCACCTGTCCCCACCTCCCGTTCCTCTTCGATGGCCGAGTAATCATGGATATTAAACGCACGATCCTGATCGTCGCCCTGGCAATCGTGACTTATGTCGGGGTTCTGAAATGGAACCAAGACTACGGCCAGGCTGCCCTGCCGACTCAGAATGTTGCTGCTAGCACAACCGCCCCGGCTATTCCGGACACGGCGCTGGGTTCAAATGCTTCTGCAAGTGCCGATGTTCCGAGCGCCAACGGTGAAACCGCAGCATCAACCGAAAAACCGGTTGCTGTCAGTAAAGATCTCATCCAGGTAAAAACGGATGTGCTCAATCTGGAGATCGACCCGGTTGGTGGTGACATTGCACAGCTACGGTTGCCCCTCTATCCACGTCGTCAGGACCACCCAGAGATTCCGTTCCAGCTGTTCGATAACGGCGGCGAACGTACTTATCTGGCACAAAGTGGGCTAACAGGCGCCAATGGCCCGGACGCTCGTGCGTCAGGTCGTCCTGTTTACACCAGTGCGCAAAAGAATTATCAACTGGCCGACGGCCAGAATGATCTGATCGTCGATCTGAAGTTCACCGACGGTGGCGTCAACTACATCAAGCGCTTTACCTTCAAGCGCGGCCTGTATGACCTGGGTGTCACCTACCTGATCGACAATCAGAGCGGTCAGCCATGGGCCGGTAACCTGTTCGCACAGCTAAAACGTGATGCGAGTGCGGATCCGTCTTCCAGCACTGCGACCGGCACCGCCACTTATTTGGGCGCTGCGCTGGGGACTCCAGCCGAACCGTACAAAAAAATATCGATGAAAGACATCGATAAGGCTTCGCTGAAAGAAAACGTTCAAGGCGGCTGGGTCGCCTGGTTGCAGCACTATTTTGTAACAGCGTGGATTCCGAACAAGTCCGACAGCAATGTCATGACGACTCGTAAAGACAGCCAAGGCAATTACATCATCGGTTTCACCGGCCCTGCGCTAACTGTCGCAGCTGGCGGAAAAGCTGAAGCCAGTGCAACCCTGTATGCCGGCCCTAAAAGCCAGGCCGTGCTGAAAGAGTTATCCCCAGGTCTTGAGCTGACTGTCGATTACGGCATTCTGTGGTTCATCGCCCAACCGATCTTCTGGCTGCTACAACATATCCACAGCCTGGTCGGTAACTGGGGCTTCTCGATCATCTTCCTGACCATGCTGATCAAAGGGCTTTTCTTCCCTCTGTCGGCGGCCAGCTACAAATCCATGGCTCGTATGCGCGCCGTTGCTCCGAAACTGGCAGCGTTGAAAGAGCAGCATGGCGATGACCGGCAGAAAATGTCGCAGTCGATGATGGAGCTGTACAAGAAAGAGAAGATCAACCCATTGGGTGGATGCTTGCCGATCGTTGTGCAGATGCCGGTTTTCCTTTCGCTGTACTGGGTTCTCCTGGAAAGCGTGGAAATGCGTCAGGCTCCGTTTATGCTCTGGATCACTGACCTTTCGATCAAGGATCCGTTTTTCATCCTGCCGATCATCATGGGCGCGACCATGTTCATCCAGCAACGGTTGAACCCGACTCCGCCGGACCCGATGCAAGCCAAGGTGATGAAGCTGATGCCTATCATCTTCACCTTCTTCTTCCTCTGGTTCCCTGCTGGTCTGGTGCTGTACTGGGTGGTCAACAACTGCCTGTCCATCTCGCAGCAGTGGTACATCACTCGTAAGATCGAAGCGGCTACCAAGAAAGCAACTGCTTGATCTAATCTGTGTATAAGTAATGCAAAACGCCCCCTCGTGGGGCGTTTTGCTATCCGCCATTTGTCGAGAGTGCCTGGCCATGAACGTCCCTCGTGAAACTATCGCCGCCATTGCAACTGCCCAAGGCCGAGGCGGTGTGGGTATCGTGCGTATCTCCGGCCCGTTGGCGAGTAGTGCTGCGCAAGCAATCATCGGCCGTCAACCGACCCCGCGTTATGCGCATTACGGCCCATTCAGCGATGAAACAGGGCAAGTCATCGACGAAGGTATCGCGCTGTATTTCCCCGGGCCAAATTCATTTACCGGCGAAGATGTACTCGAACTTCAGGGCCATGGCGGTCCGATCGTGCTGGATATGTTGCTGCAGCGCTGTCTGCAATTGGGCAGCAGACTGGCTCGCCCAGGTGAATTCAGTGAACGCGCGTTTCTCAACGACAAGCTCGATCTGGCTCAGGCTGAAGCGATTGCCGATCTGATTGAAGCCAGTTCCGCCCAGGCTGCGCGCAATGCTCTGCGTTCACTGCAAGGTGCATTTTCTCAGCGTGTGGATAACTTGACTGAGAAACTGATCAATCTGCGGATCTATGTAGAGGCTGCCATCGACTTCCCGGAGGAGGAAATCGACTTTCTCGCCGATGGCCATGTATTGAAAATGCTCGATGCCGTGCGCGAAGAATTATCCACAGTCTTGCGCGAAGCAGGGCAAGGCGCATTGCTGCGGGATGGCATGACGGTGGTCATCGCCGGCAGGCCGAACGCCGGGAAATCGAGCCTGCTCAATGCCTTGGCTGGGAGGGAAGCGGCGATCGTCACCGAGATTGCGGGGACTACCCGGGATATCTTGCGCGAACATATCCACATTGATGGCATGCCGTTGCATGTGGTGGATACGGCCGGGCTACGCGATACCGAAGACAAGGTCGAGAAAATCGGCGTAGAACGTGCGCTCAAGGCGATCGGTGAGGCCGATAGGGTCTTGCTGGTGGTGGATGCGACCGCACCTGAGGCGAATGATCCGTTTGCCTTATGGCCTGAATTTCTTGAACAACGGCCAGATCCGGCGAAGGTCACGCTGATTCGTAACAAGGCAGACCTGAGTGGCGATCCTGTCGCCCTGGAACGCAGCGCCGATGGCCATGTGACAATCAGCCTGAGCGCGATGGCTGCCGGCGAAGGTCTGGAACTGCTACGCGATCATTTGAAAGCATGCATGGGTTATGAACAGACCTCTGAGAGCAGCTTCAGCGCCCGCAGGCGTCACTTGGAAGCATTGCGTCATGCCAGTACATCGCTTGAGCACGGTCGGGCTCAGTTGACCCTTGCTGGTGCCGGTGAGCTCCTCGCTGAAGATTTGCGTCAGGCTCAACAGGCGCTGGGCGAGATTACCGGTGCTTTCAGCTCTGACGACCTGCTTGGGCGCATCTTCTCCAGCTTCTGTATCGGTAAATAGTCTCAATCCTGTAGGGCCTGCCCGCGATAGCGGTGTATCTGACACACCGCGTCGCTTGAATCGCAGGCAAGCCAGCTCCTGCACCTCCGCGTATCCCCGTCTTTTTGCCAACCGAACAGATTGGATTCTGTCCTCGGCTGCTTTTCTGCGTCTTTTTTCTGGCGGCTGCACAACATTTCTGTGGATTAAGCCCTGTGAATAACTGGCCTTCAGCTCGGTTGATAAGTGGGCCTCAAAACTGAGGATAACGGCCCCTGTGGACAAGTGCCTATTTAATCCACAGGCTTAAAGCACTTATCCAAGGGCCTCATTGCCACCTGACCACAGACTTTTGAATCTCTGTACAGATTGAATATAAAGGCCTGTAGAACCTTATCCACAGAAATCGTCCTCAGTAAATATAAACATAAAAACAAAGATTTATAAATTTCTCTCTTTTTAATTTCTATATCCGCCAGTCATCCACAGCTGGTTAAATTTTGTGCAAAAGGTTCCTTTCAGGGGGGGGAAGTCCCTATACTTGCCGCCATTCCAAATTTCCCATGAACGAAACAGGCACGAGGTGCGTGGTGGATTTCCCTTCCCGTTTTGAAGTGATCGTCATCGGCGGCGGTCATGCCGGTACCGAGGCTGCACTGGCGTCAGCACGCATGGGTGCAAAAACCCTGCTGCTGACGCATAACGTGGAAACCCTCGGGCAGATGAGCTGCAACCCTGCTATCGGTGGCATCGGCAAAAGCCACCTGGTCAAGGAAATCGACGCCCTTGGCGGTGCAATGGCAATCGCCACCGACAAAGGTGGCATCCAGTTTCGCGTGTTGAACAGCCGCAAAGGCCCGGCAGTGCGCGCTACACGCGCCCAGGCTGACCGCGTGCTGTACAAGGCAGCTGTTCGCGAAATCATCGAGAATCAGCCCAACCTGTGGATATTTCAGCAAGCCTGCGATGATCTGATCGTTGAACAGGATCAAGTCCGCGGCGTTGTGACCCAGATGGGCCTGCGTTTCCTGGCAGATTCGGTGGTATTAACCACGGGTACCTTCCTCGGTGGACTTATCCACATCGGGATGCAGAACTATTCCGGTGGACGTGCCGGTGATCCCCCATCGATTGCCCTGGCTCAACGATTACGCGAGTTGCCGTTGCGTGTAGGTCGCCTGAAAACCGGAACACCGCCGCGCATCGATGGCCGTTCAGTGGATTTCTCGGTAATGACCGAGCAACCGGGCGACACACCAATCCCCGTCATGTCGTTCATGGGTTCCAAAGAGCAACATCCGGCGCAAGTCAGTTGCTGGATCACCCATACCAACGCCCGGACCCACGAAATCATCGCGGCCAACCTTGATCGCTCGCCGATGTATTCCGGGGTGATCGAAGGCGTCGGCCCGCGCTATTGCCCTTCGATCGAAGACAAAATCCATCGCTTTGCCGACAAGGAAAGCCATCAGGTCTTCATCGAGCCCGAAGGGTTGAACACTCACGAGCTGTACCCGAACGGCATTTCTACCTCGCTGCCCTTCGATGTTCAGTTGCAGATCGTGCGTTCAATTCGCGGGATGGAAAACGCTCACATCGTTCGTCCCGGTTATGCCATCGAATACGACTATTTCGATCCTCGAGATTTGAAATACAGCCTGGAAACCAAAGTCATTGGCGGCCTGTTTTTCGCAGGGCAGATCAACGGTACAACGGGCTACGAAGAAGCCGGTGCCCAAGGTTTGCTGGCCGGAGCCAATGCGGCGCTGCGCGCGCAGGGCAAAGACAGCTGGTGTCCGCGTCGCGACGAGGCGTACATCGGCGTGTTGGTCGACGACCTGATTACCCTGGGTACGCAAGAGCCTTACCGCATGTTCACCTCGCGTGCCGAATACCGTTTGATTCTGCGCGAAGACAATGCCGACTTGCGTTTGACCGAGAAAGGCCGCGAGCTGGGACTGGTCGATGACGCGCGCTGGGCGGCGTTCTGCACCAAACGCGAAAGCATCGAGCTTGAAGAGCAACGCCTGAAAAGTACCTGGGTACGCCCGGGTACCGAACAAGGCGATGCGATCTCTGCGCATTTCGGTACGCCGCTGACTCACGAATACAATTTGCTCAACCTGCTGACGCGTCCGGAAATCGACTACGCTAGTCTGGTGGCCATCACTGGCGAAGGCTGCAGCGATCCACAAGTCGCCGAGCAAGTCGAAATCAAGACCAAATACGCTGGTTATATCGATCGTCAGCAAGACGAAATCGCTCGGCTGCGCGCCAGTGAAGACACCAAATTGCCAGAAGACATCGATTACGTCGGCATTTCCGGTCTGTCGAAAGAAATCCAGAGCAAGCTGGGGATAACTCGTCCTGAAACGTTGGGCCAGGCATCACGGATTCCCGGTGTCACACCGGCGGCGATCTCACTGTTGATGATTCATTTGAAAAAACGCGGCGCGGGCCGTCAGTTGGAGCAAAGCGCTTGAGTTCTATGGTCACCTCGCAACACGCCCAAGAGTTATCCCGTGGGGCACAGCAACTCGGCGTCGATTTGAGTGAGAGCCAGCACAGCCAGTTGCTGGCCTACCTGGCGCTTTTGATCAAGTGGAACAAGGCTTACAACCTCACCGCCGTACGCGATCCCGATGAAATGGTCTCGCGGCATTTGCTCGACAGCTTGAGCGTCGTCCCCTTCATCGCGGGCGAACGCTGGCTCGATGTCGGCAGCGGCGGTGGAATGCCTGGTATTCCGCTGGCAATCCTGTTTCCCGAGATGAAAGTCACGGTGCTGGACAGTAACGGCAAGAAAACCCGCTTTCTGACCCAGGTAAAACTCGAGCTGAAACTCGATAACCTCGAAGTTATCCACAGCCGTGTAGAAGCGTTTCAGCCTGAGCTACCCTTCACCGGAATTGTTTCCCGAGCGTTCAGCAGTCTGGAAGACTTTACCGAGTGGACTCGTCACCTGGGTGACACCAATACGCGCTGGTTGGCGATGAAAGGGCTGCATCCCGCCGATGAGCTGGTAGCATTACCGACAGATTTTCACCTCGATAGCGCACAAGCCTTGACCGTTCCAGGTTGCCAAGGCCAACGCCATCTGCTGATACTGCGCCGCACGGCATGATTGGGAACACAAGCAAGAATGGCTAAGGTATTCGCGATAGCGAACCAAAAAGGGGGCGTGGGTAAAACCACCACCTGTATCAACCTCGCAGCGTCACTGGTCGCGACCAAGCGCCGCGTGTTGTTGATCGATCTCGATCCACAGGGCAATGCCACCATGGGCAGTGGTGTGGATAAACACGCCCTGGAGCATTCGGTCTATGACCTGCTGATCGGCGAATGCGATCTGGCCCAGGCCATGCATTTCTCGGAACACGGTGGCTATCAGCTGTTGCCCGCGAACCGCGATCTGACTGCGGCCGAAGTCGTTCTGCTGGAAATGCAGATGAAGGAAAGCCGGCTGCGCAACGCTTTGGCGCCGATCCGCGAGAATTACGATTACATCCTCATCGACTGCCCACCGTCGTTGTCGATGCTCACCTTGAACGCACTGGTCGCCGCTGACGGGGTAATTATCCCCATGCAGTGCGAGTACTTTGCGCTCGAAGGGTTGAGCGACCTTGTGGATAACATCAAACGCATCACTGAGTTGCTCAATCCGCAACTGAAAATCGAAGGTTTGCTGCGCACCATGTATGACCCGCGCCTGAGCTTGATCAACGATGTTTCTGATCAGCTCAAAGAGCATTTCGGTGAACAGCTCTACGATACGGTCATCCCGCGCAACATCCGTCTGGCCGAAGCGCCGAGTTTCGGCATGCCGGCGCTGGCTTATGACAAAACATCGCGTGGTGCCCTGGCCTACCTTGCCTTGGCTGGCGAGATGGTTCGTCGTCAACGCCGCAACTCGCGTACCGCTCAGCCAACTTAAGGAATCCGCATGGCCGTTAAGAAACGAGGTCTCGGACGTGGGCTGGATGCACTTCTGAGCAGTCCGACCGTCAGCGCGTTGGAAGAACAGGCCGTTCAGGCCGATCAACGCGAACTGCAGCATTTGCCGCTGGATGTGATCCAGCGCGGTAAATACCAGCCACGCCGTGACATGGACCCGCAAGCACTCGAAGAGCTGACGCAGTCGATCAAGGTGCAAGGCGTGATGCAACCGATCGTGGTGCGTCCGGTCGACGGCAATCGCTTTGAAATCATCGCTGGTGAACGTCGCTGGCGCGCCTGTCAGCAGGCGGGTCTGGAGACGATTCCGGCGATGGTTCGCGATGTGCCAGATGAAACCGCCATCGCCATGGCGCTGATCGAGAATATTCAGCGCGAAGACCTGAATCCTGTGGAGGAAGCGGTCGCGTTGCAGCGTCTGCAGCAGGAATTCCAATTGACTCAGCAGCAAGTCGCCGACGCTGTGGGGAAGTCGCGGGTAACCGTGGCCAACCTGCTGCGTTTGATTGCGTTGCCTGAAGTCATCAAAACCATGCTTTCCCATGGCGACCTGGAAATGGGTCATGCTCGGGCATTGCTCGGTTTACCCGAGGAACAACAGGTTGAGGGGGCGCGACATGTTGTCGCACGTGGTCTGACTGTACGCCAGACCGAAGCCTTGGTTCGTCAGTGGTTGAGTGGCAAGCCGACCCCTGCCGAACCCGTCAAAACCGATCCGGATATCAGTCGCCTGGAGCAGCGCCTGGCAGAGCGCCTAGGCTCTGCGGTGCAGATCCGCCACGGTCAGAAGGGTAAAGGGCAATTGGTCATCCGCTATAACTCTTTGGATGAGTTGCAGGGTGTCCTTGCTCACATTCGCTGAAACAAATGCTATGTAGCGGGTAGTCGGAAATCACTACCTGGCAGTTGAATAGGGGCTAAACCGCCCCTATACTCTGCGCGCATTTTGTCGGCACAAATTATGCCAAGTTATTGATTTTGGCGGCCGACATACCAGGAGCAGTTGTGATGGAAACACGCACGCAAAAACGCCTGCCGTTCCATCGCCTGGCGGTTTTTCCGGTATTGCTGGCTCAATGTGTAGTCCTGCTGCTGGCAGCTTTGGCGCTGTGGCAGTGGCACGGTGTCGTAGCTGGATACTCAGGTCTTTGCGGAGGTCTGATAGCTTGGCTGCCCAATTTGTACTTTGCTCACAAGGCTTTCCGGTTTTCCGGTGCTAGAGCAGCGCAAGCCATTGTCCGGTCTTTTTATGCCGGCGAGGCGGGCAAACTGATTTTGACGGCAGCGTTTTTTGCGCTGACCTTTGCAGGTGTGAAACCACTGGCGCCGCTGGCTGTATTCGGCGTGTTCATGTTGACCCAGTTGGTCAGCTGGTTTGCTCCCCTGCTTATGAGAACAAGACTTTCGAGACCTTAGGGCGTTTAAACATGGCAGAAGAATCCGCTTCGGGCTATATCCAGCACCACTTGCAGAACCTGACCTTTGGTCAAATGCCAACCGGCGGTTGGGGCTTTGCCCACACCGCAGCAGAAGCCAAGGCAATGGGCTTTTGGGCTTTCCACGTCGATACCCTCGGCTGGTCTGTGGCATTGGGTCTGATCTTCATGTTGATCTTCCGTACGGCGGCAAAAAAGGCGACCTCTGGTCAGCCGGGCGCTCTGCAGAATTTCGTCGAAGTATTGATTCAATTCGTCGATACCAGCGTGAAAGACACTTTCCACGGTCGCAATCCGGTCATTGCGCCATTGGCGCTGACCATTTTCGTTTGGGTGTTCATGATGAACGCCGTCGACCTTGTTCCGGTCGACTGGATTCCGCATCTGGCGGTCTTCGTCACGGGCGACACGCACATTCCTTTCCGTGCGGTATCGACGACTGACCCGAACGCCACCCTGGGCATGTCCCTGTCGGTGTTCGCGCTGATCATTTTCTACAGCATCAAAGTGAAGGGCATCGGCGGCTTTATCGGCGAACTGACCCTGCACCCGTTCGGCAGCAAGAACATATTTCTTCAGGCGCTGTTGATTCCGGTGAACTTCCTGCTTGAATTCGTGACTCTGATTGCCAAACCGATTTCGTTGGCACTGCGTCTGTTCGGCAACATGTACGCTGGCGAGCTGGTGTTCATCCTGATCGCGGTCATGTTCGGCAGTGGCCTGCTCTGGCTCAGTGGCCTGGGTGTGGTGCTGCAATGGGCGTGGGCTGTCTTCCACATCCTGATCATCACCCTGCAAGCGTTCATCTTCATGATGCTGACCATCGTTTACTTGTCGATGGCTCACGAAGAGAACCATTAAGACCGCCTGGCGTGTCTGATGACCCTCTCGCTTCGGTGAGGGGGTGCCCGCAAGGGCTGATGTAACCCTTTTGTTTTACCGCTTTAAAATCTAAAAAACCTAACCAATACGACGTAAAAGTCGGGAGGAAAGATGGAAACTGTAGTTGGTCTAACCGCTATCGCTGTTGCACTGTTGATCGGCCTGGGCGCACTGGGTACCGCAATTGGTTTCGGCCTGTTGGGCGGTAAGTTCCTGGAAGGCGCAGCCCGTCAACCAGAGATGGTCCCAATGCTGCAAGTTAAAATGTTCATCGTTGCCGGTCTGCTCGACGCCGTGACCATGATCGGTGTTGGTATCGCTCTGTTCTTCACCTTTGCGAACCCCTTCGTTGGTCAACTCGCTGGCTAATCTCTCGAATTTTCGAGTGGATTGGTGTGATGGACAACGAACGAGCGAGGTGTTGGCGTGAACATTAATGCAACCCTGATTGGCCAGTCCGTTGCGTTCTTCATTTTTGTGCTGTTCTGCATGAAGTTCGTGTGGCCTCCGGTCATCGCGGCTTTGCACGAACGTCAGAAGAAGATCGCGGATGGATTGGACGCTGCTAGCCGAGCAACTCGCGACCTGGAGTTGGCCCAAGATAAAGTGGGTCATCAACTGCGCGAAGCGAAGGCTCAGGCGGCTGAAATCATTGAGCAAGCCAAGAAACGCGGTACTCAGATGGTCGACGAAGCCCGTGAACAGGCTGTTGTCGAAGCTGACCGTGTGAAGGCTCAGGCTCGGGCCGAGATCGAACTGGAACTGAACGGCGTCAAAGACGCGCTACGCGCCCAATTGGGTCGCCTGGCAGTCAACGGTGCCGAGAAGATCCTGGGTGCCACAATCGATCAAAACGCGCACGCGGAGCTGGTTAATAAACTGGCTGCTGAAATTTAAGCGAGGGCGATCATGGCAGAACTGACCACGTTGGCCCGACCTTACGCTAAGGCAGCCTTTGAGCACGCCCAGGCCCACCAGCAACTGGCCAATTGGTCAGTTATGCTCGGCTTGGCTGCAGCTGTGTCGCAAGACGACACAATGCAGCGCGTACTCAAGGCCCCGCGACTGACGAGCGCAGAGAAGGCCACCACTTTTATCGAAGTGTGTGGCGACAAGTTTGATGTCAAGGCACGAAATTTCATCCACGTCGTTGCTGAAAACGACCGTCTCCTGCTATTGCCGGAGATCACCGAACTGTTCGACCTGTACAAGGCCGAGCAGGAAAAATCGGTCGATGTGGACGTCACCAGTGCTTTTGCATTGAACGAAGAACAGCAAGACAAACTCGCCAAGGTTCTCAGTGCACGGCTCGGCCGGGAAGTGCGCCTGCATGCTGCGGAGGATGCCACCCTGATAGGTGGTGTCATCATCCGCGCCGGCGACCTGGTTATCGATGGCTCAGTTCGCGGCAAACTCGCGCAACTAGCCGAAGCATTGAAATCTTGAGTTTGAAGGGGCAGCAGAGCAATGCAGCAACTCAATCCTTCCGAAATAAGTGAAATTATCAAGGGTCGCATCGACAAGCTCGATGTAACCTCCCAAGCCCGTAACGAAGGCACTGTCGTCAGCGTATCTGACGGCATCGTGCGGATTCACGGTCTGGCCGACGTAATGTACGGCGAGATGATCGAGTTTCCGGGCGGCGTCTTCGGTATGGCCCTCAACCTGGAGCAAGACTCTGTAGGTGCCGTTGTATTGGGCTCTTACCAGACTCTGGCTGAAGGCATGAGCGCCAAGTGCACTGGCCGCATCCTCGAAGTTCCGGTTGGTCCGGAACTGCTGGGTCGCGTTGTCGATGCATTGGGTAACCCAGTTGACGGCAAAGGCCCTCTGAACAACGTCCTCACCGACGCTGTCGAGAAGGTTGCACCAGGCGTGATCTGGCGTAAGTCGGTAGACCAGCCTGTACAGACTGGCTACAAGGCTGTCGATGCCATGATCCCTGTCGGCCGTGGCCAGCGTGAGCTGATCATCGGCGACCGTCAGATCGGTAAAACCGCTCTGGCGATCGACGCGATCATCAACCAGAAAAACAGCGGCATCTTCTGCGTCTACGTAGCTATCGGTCAGAAACAATCGACCATCGCTAACGTGGTTCGCAAGCTTGAAGAAAACGGCGCTCTGGCCAACACCATCATCGTGGCTGCCAGTGCTTCCGAATCTCCAGCGCTGCAGTTCCTGGCTCCGTACTCCGGTTGCACCATGGGCGAATACTTCCGCGACCGCGGTGAAGACGCGCTGATCGTTTATGACGATCTGTCCAAGCAAGCAGTGGCTTACCGCCAGATTTCCCTGCTGCTGCGCCGTCCGCCAGGCCGTGAAGCCTACCCAGGCGACGTGTTCTATCTCCACTCCCGTCTCCTGGAGCGCGCATCCCGTGTTTCCGAAGAGTACGTAGAGAAGTTCACCAAGGGTGCAGTGACTGGCAAGACCGGTTCCTTGACCGCTCTGCCAATCATCGAAACCCAGGCTGGCGACGTTTCCGCGTTCGTTCCGACCAACGTGATTTCCATCACCGACGGTCAGATCTTCCTGGAATCGGCCATGTTCAACTCTGGCATCCGTCCAGCTGTGAACGCCGGTGTTTCGGTATCCCGTGTGGGTGGTGCCGCTCAGACCAAGATCATCAAGAAGCTTTCCGGTGGTATCCGTACCGCTCTGGCTCAGTACCGTGAATTGGCGGCATTCGCCCAGTTCGCTTCTGACCTGGACGAAGCCACCCGCAAGCAGCTTGAGCATGGTCAGCGCGTTACCGAGCTGATGAAGCAGAAGCAATACGCGCCGATGTCTATCGCTGATATGTCGTTGTCCCTGTATGCCGCTGAACGTGGCTTCCTGGTGGACATCGAGATTCCAAAAATCGGCAGCTTCGAGCAGGCTCTGATTGCTTACTTCAACCGCGATCACGCCGATTTGATGGCGAAGATCAACGTGAAGGGTGACTTCAATGACGAAATCGACGCTGGCCTCAAAGCCGGTCTCGAAAAGTTCAAGGCCACCCAAACCTGGTAAGCCGCAGCGGGGGCCGAGAGGCTCCCGCTTGCTAACCTGATAGGTGTTACATGGCAGGCGCAAAAGAGATTCGCAGTAAGATTGCGAGCATCAAAAGCACGCAAAAGATCACCAGCGCCATGGAAAAAGTGGCGGTCAGCAAAATGCGCAAGGCTCAAATGCGCATGGCTGCTAGCCGTCCTTACGCGGAGCGCATCCGCCAGGTAATTGGCCATTTGGCCAACGCCAACCCGGAATATCGCCACCCGTTCATGATCGATCGCGAAGTAAAGCGTGTCGGTTATGTCGTCGTGAGCAGTGACCGTGGTCTGTGCGGTGGCTTGAATACCAACCTGTTCAAGGCTTTGGTCAAGGACATGGCGGTAAACCGTGAAAACGGCGTAGAGATCGATCTGTGCGTGATCGGCAGCAAAGGTGCGGCCTTTTTCCGCAACTTCGGCGGTAACGTCGTCGCTGCGATCAGCCACCTGGGCGAAGAGCCGTCGATCAATGACTTGATCGGCAGCGTCAAGGTGATGCTGGATGCCTACCTGGATGGCCGTATTGATCGCCTGTCCGTGGTATCCAACAAGTTCATCAACACCATGACGCAACAGCCAAAAGTGGAACAGTTGATTCCGCTGGTGGCGACCCCGGATCAAGAACTCAAGCACCACTGGGACTATCTCTACGAACCCGACGCCAAAGAGCTGCTTGACGGCTTGATGGTGCGCTACGTGGAGTCGCAGGTTTACCAGGCGGTGGTCGAGAACAACGCAGCTGAACAAGCCGCGCGGATGATCGCAATGAAGAACGCTACTGACAACGCCGGTGACTTGATCAGCGATTTGCAACTGATCTACAACAAGGCGCGTCAGGCTGCGATCACCCAAGAGATCTCGGAAATCGTCGGCGGCGCTGCCGCGGTTTAACGGTTCAAATATTCAGAGGATCCAGCTAATGAGTAGCGGACGTATCGTTCAAATCATCGGCGCCGTGATCGACGTGGAATTTCCACGCGACAGCGTACCGAGCATCTACAACGCGCTGAAAGTACAAGGCGCGGAAACTACCCTGGAAGTTCAGCAGCAGCTGGGCGACGGCGTAGTTCGTACCATTGCGATGGGCTCCACCGAAGGCTTGAAGCGCGGTCTGGACGTTATCGACAGCGGCGCAGCCATTTCCGTACCGGTCGGTAAAGCGACCCTGGGCCGGATCATGGACGTTCTGGGCAACCCGATCGATGAAGCTGGCCCGATCGACACCGACGAACGTTGGGGCATTCACCGTCCTGCGCCGTCATTCGCTGAACAAGCAGGCGGCAACGATCTGTTGGAAACCGGCATCAAGGTTATCGACCTGGTTTGCCCGTTTGCCAAAGGCGGTAAAGTCGGTCTGTTCGGTGGTGCCGGTGTAGGCAAGACCGTAAACATGATGGAACTGATCCGTAACATCGCCATCGAGCACAGCGGTTATTCCGTGTTCGCCGGTGTGGGTGAGCGTACTCGTGAGGGTAACGACTTCTACCACGAGATGAAGGACTCCAACGTTCTGGACAAAGTGGCACTGGTTTACGGTCAGATGAACGAGCCGCCGGGTAACCGTCTGCGCGTAGCCCTGACTGGCCTGACCATGGCCGAGAAGTTCCGTGACGAAGGTAACGACGTTCTGCTGTTCGTCGACAACATCTATCGTTACACCCTGGCCGGTACTGAAGTATCCGCACTGCTGGGCCGTATGCCTTCTGCAGTAGGTTACCAGCCGACCCTGGCTGAAGAGATGGGCGTGCTGCAAGAGCGCATCACTTCGACCAAGGAAGGTTCGATCACTTCCATCCAAGCGGTATACGTACCTGCGGATGACTTGACCGACCCGTCGCCTGCCACCACGTTCGCCCACTTGGACGCCACCGTCGTACTGTCCCGTGACATCGCCTCCCTGGGTATCTACCCAGCTGTCGATCCACTCGATTCGACTTCGCGCCAGCTGGACCCGATGGTTATCGGCCAGGAACACTACGACACCGCTCGTGGCGTACAGTACGTGTTGCAGCGTTACAAAGAACTGAAGGACATCATTGCGATCCTGGGTATGGACGAGCTGTCGGAAACCGACAAGCAGTTGGTATCCCGTGCACGTAAGATCCAGCGCTTCTTGTCGCAACCGTTCTTCGTGGCTGAAGTCTTCACCGGTGCATCGGGTAAATACGTTTCCCTGAAAGACACCATTGCTGGCTTCAAAGGCATCCTCAACGGTGACTACGACCACCTGCCAGAACAAGCGTTCTACATGGTCGGCGGCATCGAAGAAGCGATCGAGAAAGCCAAAAAACTGTAATCCCGGCGCCCGGCAACGGGTGCTAATTAGGTTGAGGCAAGCAAATGGCTATGACAGTCCATTGCGATATCGTCAGCGCGGAAGGGGAAATCTTCTCCGGTCTGGTCGAGATGGTGATTGCGCACGGCAACCTGGGTGATATCGGTATCGCTCCAGGCCACGCGCCGCTGATCACTGATCTGAAGCCGGGTCCGATCCGCGTGATCAAGCAGGGTGGGGAAGCTGAGGTGTTTTACGTCTCGGGTGGTTTCCTCGAGGTTCAGCCGAACATGGTCAAGGTTCTTGCCGATACCGTGCAACGTGCTGCCGACCTGGACGAAGCCTCCGCTCAGCAAGCCGTCAAGGCTGCTGAGAAGGCGCTGAATGAAAGAGGCGCAGATTTCGATTATGGCTCTGCCGCCGCACGTCTGGCCGAGGCTGCAGCTCAGCTGCGCACCGTTCAGCAAATTCGCAAAAAGTTTGGTGGCTAAGCCCGTCTGCTTTATGCGCGATTGAGTAAAAGGGTAGCCTCGGCTACCCTTTTTCTTTTTTGAAAATCACCCCCCCGGTCACAGCCGCTGACCCCCCCCAGGATTGGTAGCCAGTCATGTCACTCGATATCGTTATTCTCGCCGCAGGTCAGGGCACTCGCATGCGTTCGGCGCTGCCCAAGGTTCTTCATCCGGTGGCGGGAAATTCCATGCTGGGTCATGTTATCCACAGCGCTCGCCAACTTGATCCACAAAGCATCCATGTGGTGATCGGTCATGGCGCCGATATCGTTCGTGAGCGTCTGGCGGCGGATGATCTGAATTTCGTTTTGCAGGACAAGCAGCTGGGCACTGGCCACGCCGTGGCTCAGGCGCTCCCTGAGCTGACTGCCGACAACGTTTTGATCCTCTATGGTGATGTGCCACTGATCGAAGTGGAAACCCTGCGGCGTTTGTTGAAAAAAGTCAGTGCGGAGCAATTGGGCCTGTTGACCGTCAACCTGGCCGACCCCACCGGTTATGGTCGCATCGTGCGCGATACCCAGAACCGTGTCAGCGCGATCGTTGAGCATAAGGATGCGACCGAAGCACAGAAGGCCATCACCGAGGGCAACACCGGCATTCTCGCGGTACCCGGCAAGCGTCTGGCAGACTGGCTGGGTCGTCTGTCGAACAATAATGCTCAGGGCGAGTATTACCTGACCGACGTGATTGCCATGGCGGTGAATGATGGCCTGGTGGTCGCCACTGAGCAGCCGCTCGATGCCATGGAAGTCCAGGGCGCCAACGATCGCAAGCAATTGGCCGAGCTGGAGCGTCATTACCAGCAACGTGAGGCCCGTCGCTTGATGGCACTGGGTGTCACGTTGCGTGATCCGGCACGCTTCGACGTACGCGGTGAAGTCAGCGTTGGCCGCGACGTGCTGATCGATATCAACGTGATACTCGAAGGCCGCGTGGTGATCGAAGACGATGTCATCATTGGCCCTAATTGCGTGATCAAAAACAGTACTCTGCGCAAAGGCTCGGTCATCAAAGCCAACAGTCACATTGACGGTGCGATTTTGGGCGAGGGCAGCGATGCGGGTCCTTTCGCTCGTCTTCGTCCCGGCAGCGTGCTGGAAGCGCGCGCGCATGTGGGTAACTTTGTTGAATTGAAGAATGCGCATTTGGGCGAAGAGGCCAAGGTCGGACACTTGACCTATCTGGGCGATGCCGAAGTCGGAGCGCGCACCAACATTGGCGCGGGCACTATTACGTGCAACTACGATGGCGCGAACAAATCCAAGACGGTATTGGGTGAGGACGTATTCATCGGCTCCAACAACTCTCTCGTCGCGCCTGTGGATATCTCGTCCGGAGCCACGACGGCTGCGGGTTCCACCATCACTCAAAACGTCAGTGCCGAGCAATTGGCCGTCGGCCGCGCCCGGCAGCGCAATATCGACGGCTGGAAGCGCCCGGTGAAGATCAAGAAAGACTAGAGTTATCCACAGGTCTTCTTCGCAGGCAAGCCTGCTCTCATCAAACAAAAAATAACGCATTGTTTTTTATGCCTTTTATTTGGCCATAACTAACTGCATCCCAAGCTTGTGTGCCTTGCGTTCCAGGGCACGCAGTTGACGGTGTCGACTCTCGGCTTCATAGGCTTCCATACCTCGCTCCACGTAGGGTTGGCCTTTGGTCAACATGACGTAGATCAGGCGGGCCAGTTGATGCGCGGTGGCTTTGATGGCGCACGCGGTATCCATGCGCGCCAACCGGGCTCGATGGCTGGCGCCGATGAAGCTCTTGTCGTTGCGCGCGTTGGACGCGGCCTGCTTCAAGGCCTGCGCGGCTCGATTCGAGACCTTTGGCGGACTACCAGGCAGCTGCCTGCCGCCGGATATCCGGGTCGCAGGTGCCAGGCCGAGCCAGGAACAGAAGTGTTGTTGCGTGGGAAATCGCGATAAATCAGGCCCGATTTCGCTCGCCAGTGCCAAAGCGGTTTCGACGCCGATGGTGGGAATAGCGGTCAAATCAACGCCCATTATTTTTCCCAGCGCACGGTGCAAACGGGCTTGCTCGGCTGACGAGCGGTGCGGGCTGCGCAGTGCCTTGGCCGGCGGCAGAGGTTCATCGTTCAATACCGGCAGTCGATCAATGGCGTGAGCGATGGCCTGATCGCATTCGGCAATTTGCTGTTCCAGAAAATCATGCGTCGCCATTTCCTGAGCCAGGGCATGCAGATGCTCGGTTCGCCAGTTACCGCGCAGGCTGCGGGCAATGGTTTCATGATCGGCCTTGATGTGACCGTTTCGAAAACCGGCCAATACGTACGGATCACGCTCGCCGCCGATGATCGCGTTGAGGATTTTCTTGCCCGTCAGGCCGGTGATGTCACTGATGACAGTGGCTAGCTGGATGTTCATCTGGGTCAAGGCTTTCTGCATGCGATTGACGCTCTTGGCCTGATCGCGAACTTTCATTGCGCGCTGGCGAACCAGAGAGCGCATCGAGCAAATGTCGTCGGCGGGCCGAAAGGCGCCTCTGAGCAAGCCGTGGGTCATGAGCTGCCAAATCCACTGGCAGTCCAGCACATCGGATTTGCGCCCGGAGGTCTGGCGGGTGGCGCGGGAGTTCACCAAATACACCTCGAAGCCCCGTGCATCGAGGATTTCAAACAGCGGTATCCAGTAGACCCCGGTTGCCTCCATGGCCACGACATTGATCTTCAACGCTTCGAGCCAATCGGCTAATGCGAGCAACTCGTCGGTGAACGTTTTAAACGAGCGGACAGGGGTGTCGCTCTGGTCGGGGTTGACCCCCACCCAATGCTCGCGACTGCCAATATCGATACCCGCACAATGAGGGTGAACCACTTCAAAACGTTTCTGCTGGTTCTTGCGCGCCATGACAATTCCTCGCAGGATTGAGGGGCGCGCGGGGAGCACGGTGGCGAATGGATTCACTCTCTCATACGTGGTCACAGCTTGCTGTGCCGACAACGACTCCACGCCGATACCGTGCGGGCCACTCTCCCATGCGGGTGCGTACACACCAGTGATGGCTACGGTCTTGGTCCCCGCGCGCGCTTCGATTCTACGACGTGCCCCAGTTTGCTGCGCGACAGCGCGGCGTCGAAGACGCGGCGAGGCCTCCCATCAAACAACGCATAAATCATTGAAAATAAAGCATAATTTTTATGCAATTTTCAGCCTAACGCTGACCCCCTGTAGGAGCTGACTTGTCTGCGATCCAGTGCGAAGCGCTGGCAAAAATGGTGAATCCACCATCGTCGGAAGGTCCTTCGGCCCTTTTCGCAGACAAGTCAGCTCCTACGCCCTCCGGGCAGAATCGCGACCGAGTTTGCTGCGCGACAGCGCGGCGTCGAAGACGCGGCGAGGCCTCCCACAGAGATCGGGTACCCCTGTGGGAGCAGGCTTGGCTGCGAAGCGGTTGACGAATCGCGCAAGATAGGTTTTGATTGCCTTCGTTTTCTTTTGAATCGAAACAAAAAGCCATCATGTCGAAACGTAATACGCCACAACGCCGCCACAATATTCTCGCCTTGCTCAATGAGCAGGGTGACGTCAGTGTCGACGAAATGGCGAAACGCTTCGAAACATCGGAAGTGACCATTCGAAAGGACCTCGCGGCGCTGGAAGGCGACGGCTTGCTGTTGCGTCGGTACGGTGGCGCCGTCACCATGCCGCCGGAGTTGATTGGCGACAATGGTCAGCCGGTCTCCAAGTACAAACAGGCGATTGCTCGCGCAGCTGTTTCACGGATTCGCGAGCATGCCCGGATCATCGTCGACAGTGGCAGTACCACCGCCGCGCTGATTCCTGAGCTGGGCCGACAACCCGGTCTGGTGGTGATGACCAACTCGCTGCACGTCGCCAGCGCGTTGAGCGAGCTTGAGCATGAACCAGTGCTGCTAATGACCGGCGGGACCTGGGATCTTCATTCCGAGTCGTTCCAGGGACGGGTCGCAGAGCAGGTGTTGCGCTCATACGATTTCGATCAGTTGTTCATTGGCGCCGATGGCATCGACCTGATTCGTGGCACCACCACGTTCAATGAACTTCTGGGCTTGAGCCAAGTCATGGCTGAAGTCGCACGTGAAGTTGTGGTGATGGTCGAAGCCGATAAAGTAGGTCGCAAGATTCCTAATCTGGAACTGCCCTGGAGCAGTATCCATACCCTTATTACCGATGATCGCTTGCCCACCGAGGCACGCGAGCAGATTCAAGCCCGCGGCATAACCCTGATTTGCGCCGCTGTTTGCTAGGAGAAAACCATGTGTGGAATCGTCGGCGCCGTTGCTGAGCGCAATATCACGGCCATCTTGCTCGAAGGTCTGAAACGTCTGGAATACCGCGGATACGACAGCGCGGGCGTAGCGATTTTCAGTAACGCCGGCAAGCTGGAACGCTGCCGTCGTCCGGGCAAAGTCGCTGAACTTGAACACGCTCTTGCCGGCGAGCCACTGATTGGCCGTCTGGGTATCGCTCACACCCGCTGGGCGACCCATGGCGCGCCGTGCGAGCGTAATGCCCACCCGCATTTTTCCGCGGACGAGCTGGCAGTCGTGCACAACGGCATCATCGAGAACCATGAAGAGTTGCGTGCCCGTCTGAAAGGGATGGGCTACGTCTTCACGTCGGACACCGACACTGAAGTCATCGTCCATCTGTTGCACCACAAGTTTAAGGACTGCGGTGATCTTGCCGTCGCACTGAAGGCTGCAGTCAAGGAACTGCACGGCGCTTATGGGTTGGCTGTGATCAGCGCCAATCAACCGGATCGCTTGCTGGCCGCCCGTAGCGGCAGTCCGCTGGTGATCGGTTTGGGCCTGGGCGAAAATTTCCTGGCATCCGACCAGCTGGCCCTGCGCCAGGTCACTGACCGTTTCATGTACCTGGAAGAAGGTGATATCGCCGAAATCCGTCGTGATAGCGTGCAGATCTGGGGCGTAAACGGCCTGCCGGTAGAACGCGAAGTCGTGCAATACCATGAAGGCGGCGCGGAAGCTGCTGACAAAGGCAAGTTCCGTCACTACATGCTCAAGGAAATTCACGAACAACCGAAAGTCGTGCAACGCACCCTGGAAGGCCGTCTGGGTCAACAGCAAGTGTTGGTGCAGGCATTCGGCCCGCAAGCGGCAGAGCTGTTTGCCAAAGTGCGCAACGTACAGATTGTCGCCTGCGGCACCAGCTACCACGCGGGTATGGTGGCGCGTTATTGGTTGGAAGGTCTGGCCGGGATTCCGTGTCAGGTCGAAGTTGCCAGCGAGTTCCGCTACCGTAAAGTGGTCGTGCAGCCGGATACATTATTCGTGTCGATCTCGCAGTCGGGCGAAACCGCTGACACCCTTGCTGCCTTGCGTAACGCTAAAGAACTGGGCTTTCTCGCCAGCCTCGCAATCTGCAACGTCAGCATCAGCTCGTTGGTGCGTGAGTCCGACCTGACCCTGCTGACCCAAGCCGGCCCAGAAATCGGCGTCGCCTCCACCAAAGCCTTTACCACCCAACTGGTTGCCTTGCTGCTGCTGACCTTGGCTCTCGGGCAAGTCAAAGGCACTCTGGAAGACGGTGTTGAAGCGGAATTGGTCGAAGAGCTGCGTCGTTTGCCAACCCGCCTGGGCGAAGCGCTGGCCATGGACAGCATCGTCGAAAAAGTCGCGGAGTTGTTCGCCGAGAAGCACCACACACTGTTCCTCGGTCGTGGCGCGCAATTCCCGGTGGCCATGGAAGGCTCGCTCAAGCTCAAAGAGATCTCTTACATCCACGCTGAAGCCTACCCGGCCGGCGAGCTTAAACACGGCCCATTGGCACTGGTCGACAGCGACATGCCGGTGGTGACCGTCGCACCAAACAACGAGCTACTGGAAAAGCTTAAATCCAACCTGCAGGAAGTCCGCGCACGCGGTGGCGAATTGATCGTCTTCGCAGACGAGAACGCCGGTATGACCAACGGCGTAGGTACCCACGTCATCGCC
Source organism: Pseudomonas sp. ASL3 (assembly GCF_056680425.1). Classification (NCBI taxonomy): domain Bacteria; kingdom Pseudomonadati; phylum Pseudomonadota; class Gammaproteobacteria; order Pseudomonadales; family Pseudomonadaceae; genus Pseudomonas; species Pseudomonas sp. ASL3. The sequence continues at coordinate 5,623,769 of NZ_CM155281.1, forward strand.
ATGCCGCACATCATCGACACCCTGGCGCCGATCCTCTACACCATCCCATTGCAGTTGCTGGCCTACTACGTGGCTGTGCTGAAAGGCACCGACGTCGATCAGCCGCGCAACCTCGCGAAATCGGTGACGGTGGAATAAGTTATCCACAGGTGGATAACTGCTGAATTTAGAGAATTAAAACTGTCGCAGAGCCCCCTGAATAAACAGGGCCTGCAGCCACCCTCTGAGAAAGCGCAAAACTGTCGCAAGCGGCCAGAACGACAGTTCAGACACAAGCTCTAGAGAATTAAAACTGTCGCCGGCATGCAGGATGCAGCTTTCAGGGCCCCGGCCATCTGTTACCGTCCGGCGACTCCGCAACCTGATCGTATCGGGCTGGCGAACACACCAGGCACAAGGCATGCAGTTTCGGGTGATGCTGTGGTTTGGCGAATTCGCCTCAGTGCAGCGCCATGGATCGTGGAAGGTGCAGGTACGAAAGCCGGTGAGTGGGTGCTCACCGGCCCCCTCCTTCAATCAGTTGGGCTACTGGCACCCCGGGCAGCTTTCCGGCCCTGAGCCATGCACTGGTCACAGTTATTGTGGCCCTCCTCAACGTCCGCTTCGCCGGAGCCATGGCACTGTCGTTGGCGTGGAAATTTACGGGTTCGCACTTAAATTCGGAGTAAAGGTAAACGCATCAGTCTTTAAAGTCTGCGTTGTTGCATAAAATCTACCAGCGTCTGGATAGTCAGCAGATCTAAATTTGTGTAGGACCGCGATTTTCTTTGCGATTCTGACTGCTAGAGCTCGCTCTAAAACTTCTCACGCAGCTTGGGCCAGAAACGGACGTTTGCATAACCGAGCGTGGCAGTGTCCGTAAGACCAGCTTCCTGAGCGTTCAACCATTCGATGCATCGTGACAGCCCGGTAAGCTGCAATGGTTAGGCCTGACGTGGCATATGTGGATGCAACGCTTGAGTCCCGCGCAGCACATCATGCACTTGAAATTCCCTGGTCGGGTCGACAAATCCCTGGCGGATAGCCAAATGGCCTTTTCCAGTCAAACTACTGTTGAGCAGTACAGCTATAGCTCTTGCCTCGATATCACCAAGGTAACCCGTCTATGCAAAACGCCGGATAACCCTAAGGTTACCAGGCGTTTTGCTGTGTGCCGAGTCAGGTGATTCAGGCGGTGCGGCCACCCAGGGTCTCGGCGATCCAGTCGGCGATATAATGCCCGGCGTTGATGCTGTTATCGAAACTGGAATGTTGCACGCCACCTTCGCGCTCGGTGAATATTTTCAGCTCGCGTTTAGGACTGTTGACCAGTTGCTCGTAGGTGCGTAGCGCCCACTTCAACGGGATTTGTGAATCCTTCTCACCGTGGGTCACCAGGAACGGCACCTTAATACGGTCCAGCACGCCATCAAGATGGACGTTTTCGGCGATGGCCATAAACGCTTCGATATCCTTGGCGCCCCACACCCAACTCACATGCGACCAGTAATGCGGAACCGGGAAGCTGCCTTCTTTTTCCAGCCGACGCTTTTGCACATCACGCCAATCGTGGTTAGCGCCCCAGACCACGCCGCAGGCAAAGCGCGGCTCAAAGGCCACCGCACGCGGACAGTAGTAACCCCCAAGCGACACGCCTTCCATACCAATACGCTTGGCATCCACATCGTCACGGGTCTCCAGCCAGTCGACCACTCGGCTGGCCCAGTGTTCGCTGTCAAAGCGCGCAATCAGGTTGTGCAGGCGCAACGCTTCGCCGGTACCGGGCTGGTCGACGATCAGCGATGACACGCCGCGTTTGGCCAACCACATCGGCAAGCCAACGCGGTATTTCATTTCCTTGGTGGAGTCCAGACCGTTGACCTGAACCAGAATTGGCGCCGGACCTTGCACGCCTTCGGCGCGCACATACAGCGCCGAAAGGTGAGTGCCCTCGTAGGGGATTTCCACGCGCTCGCAGTTCTCGTTCGACAGCGCCAGACCCCGGGCGAAGACGTCGAGGAAGCGCTGGTAGAGCGCCATGCGTCCAGGCGCACCGTGGGCTTGCAGGCGTTCGCAGGTCAGATAATAGGTAGCGGCGCGGCTGTATTTTTCACCGGCGGATAGCAAGCGGTTTTTTGATTCGTCTTCCTCGGCCAGCGAACAAAGTTTGTCGGCCATGCGCGACCAGGTCTCGCGGAACGCCTGGGTGCCGGCGGCATCCGGCTGTTTGGCAGCGTCCTGCAGCGGCGCGCACATTTCTTCGATTTCGCCCATCTTGGCACCCATCTCGATGGCGAGGTCTACGGACAGGTTCCACACATAGTTGGTCGGAAAATAACGGAACATGGGTCTTTCTTCCTTTGGTTTTTATTAGCAGAAGGAGGCGTATGTAGGACGTTAAGGAATGAGCCTTTATTTGGGTAATCGAGTGTCCGGATGCGAGGTATCGCGAACGCCGATACAAAACGCCGTCGTCAGGCATTTCTTTTCGCGATACCAGCCAGCACCAACCACGATTGGTCGACCAGGAGGTGATTGCTTCAGGATGGGAGGAGGGATCGCAGACCGGAGAAGTGCATGCGTTACCGTCGTCTGGACCTGAACCTATTGGTGGCCCTGGAGGCACTGCTCGGCGAGAGCAGTGTCAGTCGTGCCGCCGAGCGTTTGCATCTCGGGCAATCGGCGACCAGTGCGGCGCTGGGTCGTTTGCGCGAGCACTTCAATGATCCGCTGCTGGTCCAGGTCGGTCGGCACCTGCAACCCACGGCCTTGGGCACCGCGTTGTTGCCCAAGGTTCGCGAGGCGCTGACTCTGACCCGAGAAATCGTCGACGTGCCGGTGGGCTTCGATCCCGCGGCCTGCGAGCGCCGCATCACGCTAGTGGCGTCGGACTACATCACCTCGGTGTTACTGCCAGCCGTCAGTCAAGAGTTGGCGCGTCAGGCGCCCGGCATTCGTCTATGTCTGCGCGATCTGCCGCTGCCTCGCGACGGTGATGTAGTCAGCGAGGCGTTGGAGTACCGGCGCAGCGATTACGTGAGCGTCCCGCAACGCCGGCTTAACGCCGCGTATCCACATCTGCCGCTGCTCAAGGACGAGTTATGTTGCATTGTCTGCCGCGAGCATCAGGCATATGCCGAGACCCTGAGCCTTGCCGATTACTGCGCTGCCGAACACGTAGTTCGGGAGTTCAGTGACGGGCGTAACTTGGCGATGGACGCCTTGCACTTGCAGGCGCTGGGTATCGAACGACGGGTTGGCGTGGCGCTGGAAAGTTTCTCCCTGATGCCGGGTTTTATCGTCGGTAGCGCGCGGGTGGGCACGGTGTTTCGCCGCCAAGCCGAGCAATTCGTGCAGCGCTACCCCTTGCGTATTCTCCCTACGCCGATTCCGTTTCCGGAGGCCGAGCAGGTCTTGCAATGGCATCCGCACCAGGACCACGATCCGGCCCTGGTGTGGTTTCGCAACTTGTTGCTGGAACAGGCTGCACGTCTTGATCAGCCCGCCGGCTGAGGATCGCCAGTGTCGGCAATCAACCCGACTTCAGCGATTGCCCTTAGCGCGCAACGTTCGTCGTTGTCCGATGTGTCGCCGCTTATGCCAATGGCGCCGAGCAGCTCACCCGCACTGTTGCGAATCAGCACACCGCCGGCCACCGGAATCACTTCACCCTCGGTCAGGCTGTTGATCGCGGAAAAGAACGCCGGCATCGCCTGAGCCCGACGCGCCAGTTCACGACCACCCATGCCCATGCCAAGACAGCCCCGGGCCTTACCGGTGGCGATTTGTGGGCGCAGAAAACTGGCCTTTTCATCGCGTAGTACCGCCAGCGGATGGCCGGCGGCGTCCAACACGGCAGCGGCCAATGGCCGAATGCCGAGGCTGTCGGCGCTGCGGACAGCAGTCATGGCGATACGAGTAGCGGTATCGAGGTCGAGTCTTTGCACGCTCATGCTCACAGGCTCCATTTACCCAGTTGCGCGACGCGGTCGCGGGTGTAGAGATCGGTCCATTTCAGGCTGTTGAAGTCCGACACCTGCTTGGGGTTATAGGGGCTGCGTTGCAGGTCAACCGCCTGGCCGGCCTTGTACACCGCCTTGAAGCGAGAGCGGTCCTGAAGCACGCGAATGTCGTGCAGGGGCGAAGCGTCGAGCACCAGAAAATCCGCCTGCTTGCCGACCTGCAAGGTGCCCAGGGTTTCACCTCGAGGCATGCAGCGCGCGCCGACAGCAGTGGCCGCGTAAAGCGCTTCGGCCGGGGAAAAGCCGATGCGGGTCACCAGCAATTCCAGTTCCCGCGCATGCCACTCGCCATAGGGAGTCACGGCAAAGCCACTGTCGCTGCCACAGGCAAACGGAACGCCGGCGGCCTTGGCCCGTTTCAATATCACAGAACCAATTTCCAGCGTGCGTGCGCAGTAGCCGGCGTAACCGGTGGTGATGGCCGGATCATGGGGCTGGCAGAAGTCCACGGTGTTTTGCGGAAAGGTCATGGTCGGCGCGAGGATGCTGCCGGCTTCGAGCAGGGCTTCGATGCAAGCGTCGTCCATGTAGAAGGCGTGAAACACTAGGTCGACCCCGGCCTTCGCGGCATACATCACGGCTTCGCGGCCATAGGCATGGGTCGCCACTTTGCAGCCGAGACGATGGGCTTCTTCGACCATCTCGAGAGTTTCGTCAGCGGTGAAGGCCGCAATGATTTCGCCATTGGGGCGACGATGGGTGCCGTCCATGGCGATCTTGATCAGGTCGACACCGTCCTTGGCTTGAGTGCGGATTTCCGCCAGGGCCTCGCTGCGGCTGGTCACCAGACGCGCAGTGAAAAATTCCGGCGTTCCGACCCGGCTAGGGAACCAGTCGTTTAGGCTCTGGCGGTTGGTGATCACCCGGCTGCTGGCCGCAATTCGCGGACCTTCGAACATCCCAGCAGCGATGGCGTTGCGCACGGAGATGCTCAACTGGCCGCTGTCACCGGGGCAGACCATGCTGGTCACGCCGGCTGCCAGCACATGCCGGGCGAAGAACATTCCACGCAAAGCGCGGAATTCGTCGCTGGTCCAGAGATCGATGTCCTCCTCGCTCTGCGCATTACCGAAGGCGAGGTGGGTGTGTACGTCGACCAGACCAGGCATAACGAAGCCGTCGCCACTATCGATCACCTGATCGCCCGGTTTTGGGGTCGGTGCCTGACTGCGGGGGCCGACGTAACTGAGCAGGCCGTTGTCCACCACCAGGGTTTGTTGTGGGCGGGTGTCGAGGCTGGTGCCATCGAACAGGGTTTGGCAGTGCACATGCAGTGTGCTCATGGCGGGTTCATCTCCTGAGGGCAGTAGCTCTGGAGATTAGGGCCGGGGCATCAAGGCTCACCAACAGATTGCGTCGATGGCCGGCTATCGATGGCGTCGATGGCTGATCTGCGAGTCACGCAGCCGCGAGGCGATCCAGATCCAGCGTGAACTCACTGATGCGTTCGCGCAGCCAGCGGTGCATGGGGTCGCCGTCCATGCTGCGGTGCCAAAGCATGTGTTCGCGCATGACCGGCAGTTTGACCGGCGGTGGCAACAAGCGCAGGGGCAGGTGCTCGGCGTACAACTCGGCCAGACGTCGGTGGGTGGTGGCGATGCGTTCGGTGCCCACCACCAGTTGCGGCAGGGTGTTGAAGTCATTGGTGATGACCTCCAGGCGTCGGCTGAAGCCGTACTGGTTCATGAACCAGTCCTCGATGCTCAGATGTCGATTACGGCCGAAGCCCACCGAGATATGCCCCATCTGCATGTACTGTTCCAGCGAGAGGGCGTTGCCCACCAGCGAGTTGCCGTTCCACACCACGCAGACATGCTCCTCCTCAAACAACAACTGTGAAGGGTGGCCTTCGATGATGTAGCGCTCGGGCGCGATCATCAGATCAACCTCACCGCGTACCAGCAGCTCTGAGGAGTTATCGCTCGGGCCAAGCAATTCGAAGGTGATGCGCGGTGCGCTGTGGTGAATCCTCTGGATTACCCGAGCCATCATCACACTGATCAGGTAGTCGGAGACGATCAGACGAAAATGCCGCTTGCTGGTGGTGGGGTCGAACACCGGCTTGGCGGTGATCGATGACTGGATCGTCAGCAGTACTTCGCGCACCGGCCCAGCCAGTTCCAGTGCATAGGGCGTGGGTTGCATCTTGCGTCCCACCTGCACCAGCAACTCGTCTTCGAAATAGTCACGCAAGCGTCCGAGTACGCCGCTGGTAGCGGACTGAGTCATGTACAGGCGTTCAGCGGCGCGGGTGATGTTTTGCTCTTCGAGGATTACATCGAGCGCAACCAACAGGTTCAGGTCGAGATTATTGAATCGCATGGCAGGGTCTTCGGCTTTTGTATTTATTTTCTCGATACCTTCCGGTCTTGGTATCGCCGCGTCAACCCCATGCAGGTTAGATCACCGTGGCGAATCGTCCATCAAGTCGATGGCGAGCGGTCTCAGCAGGTATCGCGATTCCCAATACGTCGCATCCCAACACTCGATTAGTCAGACGCTGAGGTCAGCGGCAATCTCTCCAGCCAGTCGGACGGGATTCACATCCCTGCGACGAAACCACCGGATTCGCGAGACCTGAACGGGTGTAGCTGCCTGCGTTACTCGTGTCCGTATCATAATTTCAATGGAGTGGTATGCCATGAACATCATAGGCCTTGACGCGCTGATCTTTGGTGTCGATGACATCCAGGCGTGTAGCGACTGTTTACGTGACTATGGTTTGACCCCGGTTGCGGTGGATGCACAGGGTGGGCGGTTCGAGGCCCTCGATGGTACGTCGATCATCATTCGCCTTGCAGATGATGTGAACTTGCCGCCCTCCATCGGGCCGGCGCCGTCGCTGCGAGAAACTGTGTACGGCGTGGCCAGTGCCGCTGACCTCGATGCGATTGCCCAAGAGTTGGGGCGCGATCGCGAGGTGAGCAGCGACGCCAATGGAGTGTTGCACAGCATCGATGACATGGGCTTCGCCATCGGCTTTCAAGTCACGGTGCGCCGTCCGTTCAGTGCGGCGGCCGACCTTACTAATGCCCCTGGTAGCGAACCGCAACGGCCGCTGAATCAGCTGGGTATCTCGCTGGATATGCCAGCTGTGCCGCGCACGTTGTCGCATGTGGTGTATTTCGTGCCGGACGCGGCCAAGGCCGAGGCGTTCTATGCCGAGCGCCTGGGCTTCAAGACCACCGACAGCTTCATCGGCGTCGGGCCGTTCATGCGCCCAACCGGCTCTGATGATCACCACTGCCTGTTCATGATCCAGACCCCGCCGCACATGAAGGGCTGCGAGCACTTCACTTTCCACATGGGCAGTGGCACCGAAGTATTGCTCGCCGGTCGCCGTTTCGAGCAGAACGGCTGGACCAGTTTCTGGGGGCCGGGCCGTCATCTGTTTGGCTCCAACTGGTTCTGGTACTTCAACAGCCCGCTGGGTTGCCACATCGAATATGACGCGGACATGGACAAGCACGACGACGACTGGGCGGCGCGTCAGGCACCGATGTCGGCGGATAACTCGCAGCTGTTCCTGTTCACCTCGCGAGAGAAGTGGGCCCCCGGTGGTCCGCCACCGAAGCAGGGATGATCGGGCCGTGGAGACGCGCGCGTTGATTGCGCTGTGTCGGCTCGACGAGTTGATCGAAGGTCAGGCTCGCGGATTCGATCCGTTGCAGCAGGGCAAGGATGTGTTGTTCGCCCTGCGCAGTGCAGGACAGGTGCGGCTGTATCGCAACAGTTGCCCGCATCTGGCGGTGCCGTTGCAGTACCGCAAGGACCGTTTTCTCTCTGCCGATGGCCAGAGAATTATTTGTTACGCCCATGGCGCGCAGTTCCTGCCGTTGACCGGTGAATGCGTCTACGGGCCCTGTCTGGGCGAGGTTTTACCGGTGTTGGAATGGCAGGAAGACGCGGGTTGGTTGCTGTTTTCGACCTATCAATTGCGTCCGGTCGAGTCGTGAACAAGGTATCGCGTGAGGCGATAGCTCGCATCGGAGCATGCGATTAGTCAAATCCATCGTTTGACGAGAAGCTGTAGTCATCGCAGTTCTTGCAGTGGCGCTCTCGCATAAAAACAATAAGTGAGGAACCCATGAAAGCAGTAAGCAACGTATTGATTGTTGGCGGTGGAATCGGCGGCCTGTGCTCGGCCATCGCTCTGCGGCGCAAGGGCATCGAGGTCGATCTGGTCGAACTCAAGGCCGAGTGGACCGTCTACGGCGTCGGCATCATCCAGCAGTGCAATGTGATCCGTGAAATGGCCCGTCTGGGTGTACTCGACGGTTACCTCGGCGCTGCGTTCCCGTTTGAAGATGTCGGGCTGTACACCGCCGACGGCACCACCCTGGCACGGATTCCCGGCCAGCGTCTGGCCGGCCCGGACTACCCGGCCAACGTCGGTATTTCCCGCCTGGCACTGCACAATGTTTTGAGCCAAACCGCCGAAAAACTGGGCACCAACATTCGATTAGGCCTGAGTGTTGAGCGCTTCGAACAGGATCCCGACGGCGTCGATGTTCAGTTCACCGATGGCACCCAGGGCCGCTACGGGCTGGTCGTGGGCGCCGACGGTTTGTTCTCTAAAGTTCGCCAGCTGCTGTTCGGTGATACCTACCAGCCGCGCCATACCGGTCAATCAGTCTGGCGCCACAATTTCAAACGCGCGCCGCAGATCGACCACCTGGCCAACTTCCACGGCCCGGATGGCAACGCCGGTCTGTGCCCGCTGGCCGACGACTTGATGTACCTCTATCTGACTTCCTATGAACCCGGCAATCCGTGGATGGAGCCCAATAGCCTGGCGGAAGAAATGCGCAAGCGTCTCGGTGCATTCAGTGGCCTGATCGGCGAGTTGCGCGAGCAGATTACCGACAGCTCGCAGGTGGTCTACAAGCCGATGGAAGTGGTGTTTGTCAGTGAGCCCTGGTTCCGTGGTCGCGTGTTGCTGATCGGCGATGCCGCCCACGCCACCACGCCGCACCTGGGGCAGGGCGCCGGCATGGCCATCGAAGATGCGGTGGTGCTTGGCGAACTGATGGGCGAGCAGGGCGCAGCGCCGATCCAGGAATTGCTGGAGCGCTTCATGAAACGCCGCTACGAGCGCTGCAAGTTCATCAGCGAAAGCTCGATCCTCGCCGGCGACAAAGAAATCGCGCACGACCATGACTTCGATCGCGTCGGGCTGGTGCGCAAGATGCTCGCGGTGACGGCGGAACCCATCTAGCGCCAACGGAACGCGATACGGACGCGCCCCTTGATGGGCGCGGCGGAACTTAAAACAAGAACAACAGTGAGGTTTCTCCATGGAACGTACCCACACTGCCGCATTTTGCGGTGGACGCCCTCCCTTTGCCCTCAGTTTGGTCGGACTGCTGGTCGGGATGCTCAGCACTTCGGTGCAGGCGTTCCAGTTCGACACCGGTAACCCCGACATCACCACCCGTTGGGACAACACCCTGAAGTACAGCGCGGCGTGGCGGGTGCATGATCAGTCTGACAAGCTCACCGAAGGCCAGACAGCGCTTAATCAGGACGACGGCGACCGCAACTTCAACAAAGGCCTGATCTCCAACCGGCTCGATCTGCTGTCGGAGTTCGACGTCACCTACAAGGACTTCGGTGCCCGGGTCAGCGGAGCGGCGTGGTATGACGATGTCTACAACCAAAGCAACGACAACAACTCCGTTGGCCGGGTAAACAGCTACTCGGTGTCTTCCGATCACTTCACCGACGACACCCGCGACCTGCACGGACGCAAGGCCGAACTGCTCGACGCGTTTATCTTTGGCAAAGGTGATCTGGGCGAGATGCCGGTCTCAGGGCGCCTCGGTCAATACGCCATGCAGTGGGGCGAAAGCCTGTTCTATGGGATCAACGGCATCGCCGGCGGCATGGCGCCGATCGATATTGTTAAAGGCCTGTCAGTGCCGAACACCCAGTTCAAGGAGTTGATTCGTCCGGTGCAACAGATGTCCGGTCAATTGCAGCTGACCCCGGATGTGTCCATCGGCGCCTACTACCAGTTCAAATGGGAATCTGACCGCTTCCCGGCGGCAGGCAGCTACTTCTCCAGCTCGGACACCTTTGGCGAGGGCAACGAGCGGCTATTTGTGGGGGCTCCCGTGTTCCCCGGTGGCCAGCCGCTGGCCTTCTATCACGGCGGGGACAAGGACGCGCAAAACTCGGGGCAGGGTGGTTTGCAACTGCGCATTCGCAGTGAAACCGTGGACTGGGGTCTGTACGCGATTCGTTACCACGACAAGGCGCCGCAAATCCTGGTGCGCCCGGACTTTGCCAACCTGAATCCAGTCAGCGGTCAGGCCGGCGAGTACTACTGGGTTTATCCGCAAGGCATCGAAGCGCTGGGCGCCAGCTTCTCGACCACGTTGAGCAACTATAACGTCGCCGGTGAGCTTTCCACCCGTTGGCACCAACCCCTGGCTTCGACCAACCAGACCACGCTGCTACCGGGCGAAGGTATTAACAACGACAACGATCCGCTATACGCCACCGGCCACACCTTGCACGCCAACCTGTCGTGGCTGGCCACCATGGACCCGTCGTTCATCGCCCAGGAAGCCAGCTTTCTCGGTGAGTTCGCCTGGAACCGCACCCTCAGCGTTACGCGCAATCCCGATGCCGTCGACCCGAATGCCGACCGCGATGCGTGGAGTATGCGTACGGTCTACGAACCGATGTATCGCCAGGCTTTTCCCGGCCTCGACCTGAGTGTGCCGATGGGCCTGAGTTACACCCATGGCAACTCGTCGGCAGTGGGCACCGGCTTTGGTAACAACCACGGCGGCGACATGAATATCGGCATCAAGGGCAACTACCTCAATTCCTGGAACCTGAGTCTGACCTACACCCACTACTACGGGCCAAGCAGCACCTTTCTTGATGCTAACAACAACTACACCTTCGACCAGGCGTTGAAAGACCGCGATTTCGTGGCTTTCTCCGTCAGCCGTACCTTCTGAGTCAGAGGACAAAAGCATGAATACTCGTAAACGCCTGACTGCCTTACTCACCGTTCTGGCTTCCTCGTTGCTGATCGTCCAGGGTGCCATGGCCGCCGTTTCTGCCGACGATGCCGCTAAGCTGAAAACTACGCTGACGCCACTGGGCGCCGAGCGTGTGGGCAATGCTGCCGGGACCATTCCAGCCTGGGACGGCGGCTACACCAAGGTCGATCCGAACTACAAGGATGGCGGCAAGCGCAGCGACCCGTTTGCCAATGAAAAGCCGCTGTACACCATCACCGCCCAGAACATGGGGCAGTACGCTGACAAGTTGTCCGAAGGCATCAAGGCGATGCTCAAGAAGTACCCGGACAGCTATCACCTGGACGTGTACCCGACGCACCGCACCGCTGCCGCGCCGCAATGGGTCTACGACAACACTTTCAAGAACGCCACTACCGGAAAGTTGGTGCAGAACGCCACCGGCGCGGAACCGCAGAACGCCCAAGGCGGGATTCCATTCCCGATTCCGCAGAACGGTGCCGAAGCGATCTGGAACCATTTGACCCGCTGGCGTGCAGCGTCCTGGCACACCGATTTCACCCAGTACCTGGTGACGTCCGACGGCAAACCGGTATTGACCAACGACTCGCGGGCCGACTACCAGATGCCCTGGTACCTGTCTGACGGTCAAGGAAAGGATGGGGTTTACTGGAGCATCCGGATGATCAACGACGGACCCCCTTTGCGCGCGGGTGAGGCGATCACCGGGCGTGAAAACGTTGATTCCGACAGGACCGCCGTTTGGACCTATCTACCAGGCCAGCGCCGCGTACGTCGCCTGCCAAACGGCTGCTGCGACACCCCGACACCGGCTACCGCCGGGGTCATGAGCTTCGACGAACTCTATGTGTTCAACGGCCGCATCGACCGTTTTGACTGGAAGCTGGTGGGCAAGAAAGAGCTGTACATCCCCTATAACTCGAACAAGGTCTTTACCGCCGCCAACGCTACCGATCTGTTGGGCGCGCATCACCTGAATCCAGCCTCGATCCGTTGGGAGCTGCACCGGGTCTGGGTGATCGAAGCGACCTTGGCGCCGGGCAAGCGTCATGTGATGCCCAAGAGCACCTACTACCTCGACGAGGACACCTGGGCTGCCGTGCTCGGCGAGCGTTATGACGCCCAAGGCCAGTTGGCCAAAGTGCTGTGGACCACTCCGGTGGTACTGCCGGATTTGCCAGGAGTAGTGACCGTGACCAACGGCTTCTACGACCTGATCTCCGGGGCCTGGTTCACCGGTGACATCTTCGCTGGCAAAAACGAGCAATACCGGGTAGTGCCGACCTACAAAGATTCGGTATTCACCGGCGATGCCATGGCGGGTGAAGGCGTTCGCTGAACCCGTATCGGGCGCCCGGTGCACTGGGCGCCCACCGTTGAGGAGAGGCGTGATGGCCCGTCGTTTTATCTATAAGAGCCTGCCACTGGCGCTGCTGATGCTGGTTGCGCAGTTATCGACACAGGCCGCCGGTTTTCCCGATGTGCTGGCACAACCGAGCGTGATCTCAAGCCAGGCCAGTCACGCAGTGCTGCTGGGCGTGAATCGGGCCGGTATGCGCCTGGTGGCGGTGGGCGAGCGGGGTGTGGTGCTGCTGTCGGATGACAACGGCATGAGCTGGCGTCAGGTTCAGGTACCGGTCAGTTCGACCCTGACCGCGGTGCAGTTCATCGACGCCAAACAAGGCTGGATCACCGGCCACTCTGGAGTGGTGCTGCACAGCACCGATGGCGGGGAGAGCTGGTCGTTGCAGCTCGACGGTCGCCGCGCCGCCGCGCTGGAATTGACCGACGCACAGGCTGCTGCCAAGGCGTCGGCAGATGACCCTGCGCGACAACATCGCCTCGACAGCGCCCAGCGTTTGGTCGCCGATGGCCCGGACAAACCCTTTCTGGCCTTGAACTTCTCAGACGCCCAGCACGGCACTGTAGTGGGTGCCTACGGTCTGGCGATGCACACCGCAGACGGCGGCCAGAGCTGGCAGTCGTGGATGGGGCGCATCCCCAACGACCAAGGATTGCATCTGTACGCAGTGGCCCAGTCCAGCAACGCGCTGTACCTGGCCGGCGAGCAGGGCTTGTTGCTGCGTTCGCAGGATGGCGGAGCGCACTTCGAGCGTCTCGACAGCCCGTATGAAGGCAGCTATTTCACTTTGGCGCTGCAGGCCGACGACGCGCTGTTAGTCGGTGGCCTGCGCGGCAAGTTGTTCCGTTCCCATGATCAGGGCGCGACGTTTGAAGCACTGGCTAACCCGATGCCGGTTTCGCTTGGCTCGGTGGCGCGTGTTGGCAACCGACTCATCTGGGTCAACCAGGCTGGCGGTCTGCTGCAAGACATCGATAGCGACACGCTGCTGCACCCCCTGACCGCACCCGCGGGTGCACCGCTGACGGCGGTCGTTGGTGCCGCAGACGGCAGTCTGGTCGGTGTCGGTTTCGGCGGGGTCTCGCGGTTGTCGATTCCGAGCTTGTTTTCTTCACCCAGCAGTTCAGCAAACGCGGTAGCGGAGTAAGCGCATGAAAGTCCCGAGTTCCAATTCATCTCAGACGGTTATTCGCGATCTGGCCCACTTCGATCATCGGTCTGGATCGTTATTGGAGCGCGCGCTGTTCAATCATCGGCGGATCGTGCTGTTGCTGTGTCTGGGCCTGACGTTGCTATTCGGCTGGCAAGCCACGCGGTTGCAGCTCAACGCCAGTTTCGAAAAGATGATTCCAACCGATCATCCCTACATCCTCAACTACCTGAGCCATCGCAAAGAGCTGTCCGGGTTGGGCAACGCCGTGCGCATCGCAGTAGAGAACAAGACCGGTTCGATCTACGACGCGCATTACCTGGAGCAACTGCAGAAGCTCAATGATCAGGTGTACCTGCTGCCGGGAGTGGATCGCGCGTACATGAAGTCATTGTGGACCCCGGCCACGCGCTGGGTCGGCGTGACCGAGGAGGGGCTGGAAGGCGGGCCGGTGATTCCTGACGGTTACAAGGGCGACGAGCAAAGCCTGGACGCCCTTAAGCGTAACGTCGAGCGCTCCAACGAAATCGGGCAACTGGTGGCCTTCGACCAACGCTCAAGCATTATTTACGTGCCACTGCTGGCGACCACGCCAGACGGCCAACCGCTGGACTACACGCGCCTGTCGCAAGAACTGGAAAGCCTGCGCCAGCAGTACCAGAGCGACACCGTCGGCGTTCACATCACCGGTTTTGCCAAGGTTGTTGGCGATTTGATCGATGGCCTCAGGCAGATCCTGATGTTCTTCGGCGCCGCCTTGGTCATCACCGCAGCAGTGCTCTACTGGTACACCCGTTGTGTGCGCAGCACGGCGCTGGTGGTCAGTTGCTCGCTGGTGGCGGTGGTCTGGCAGTTGGGCCTGTTGCCGATTCTGGGTTATCAGCTAGACCCGTATTCGGTACTGGTGCCATTCCTGGTGTTCGCCATCGGCATGAGCCACGGCGCACAGAAAATGAACGGGATCATGCAGGACATCGGTCGCGGTGTGCATAAGCAGATCGCCGCACGCTATACCTTTCGCCGCCTGTTCCTCGCTGGGCTGACCGCTCTGTTGTGCGACGCGGTGGGTTTTGCGGTGTTGATGATCATCAAGATCCAGGTAATTCAGGACCTGGCGGTGATCGCAAGCATCGGCGTCGCGGTGTTGATTTTCACCAATCTGATCCTGCTGCCGATTCTGCTGTCTTATCTGGGTGTCAGCCAACGCGCTGCGTTGCGCAGCCTCAAGAGCGAACAAATGGCCGAAGCCGGTGGCGCCAAGCACGCCATGTGGCGCTTTCTCGACCTATTCACCCAGCGCAAATGGGCCACCGTGGGCGTGGTGGTGGCGGCGATGCTGGCCGGTGGCGGTTATCTGGTCAGCCTGCAACTCAAGGTTGGCGACCTCGATCCGGGTGCGCCCGAGCTGCGTGCCGACTCACGCTACAACCGCGACAACGCCTTTATGGCCGGGCACTACGGCGCCAGCAGCGATGTCTTCGCGGTGATGGTCAAGACCCCGGCTGGTGCGTGCTCGGATTACGACACCCTGCGCCGGGTCGACAACCTGGATTGGCAACTGCGCGGCCTGCAAGGCGTCGATTCGACCAACTCGCTGGCACTGCTCAATCGTCGGGTGCTGGTGGGGCTCAGCGAAGGCAGCTCGAAATGGTATGAGCTGCTGAACAACCAGGCGACGCTGAACATGATCACCGCTGGCGCACCACGTGGTCTGTACAACGAAGATTGCAGCCTGCTGACGTTGTACACCTTCCTTTCCGATCACAAGGCCGACACCCTGAGCCGTGTGGTGGACTCCGTAGAAGGTTTTGCCAAGGACAACAATAGCGACAAAGCGCAATTCCTGCTGGCCGCCGGTAACGCCGGGATCGAGGCGGCGACCAATATCGTGGTCAAGAAGGCCAGCCATGAAATGCTCTGGTGGGTGTATGGCGCGGTGATAGTGCTGTGCCTGGTGACCTTCCGTTCCTGGCGTGCGGTGCTTTGTGCGGTGTTGCCGCTGGTGTTGACCTCGATCCTGTGCGAGGCGTTGATGGTCGCGCTGGGCATTGGGGTGAAAGTCGCCACCTTGCCGGTGATCGCCCTCGGGGTGGGTATCGGCGTCGACTACGCGCTCTACGTGATGAGCATCGTGCTGGCGCGTTTGCGTGAAGGCGCGACCTTGTCCGAGGCGTATTACAGCGCGCTTCTGTTTACTGGCAAGGTGGTGATGTTGACCGGCGTGACCCTGGCCATTGGTGTTGGCACCTGGGTCTTTTCACCGATCAAGTTCCAGGCCGACATGGGCATCCTGCTGGCGTTCATGTTCGTCTGGAACATGGTCGGCGCCCTGATGCTGCTGCCGGCGTTGGCGTACTTTCTGCTGCCACGCAGCGAACGGAACCAGGCGCGTGAAGGTCGTCAGTTCGATCAAGTGAAGCCGCAACCCTCGGCCAGCGTCGCTCGGTTAAACATCGACGAGCCACGTACCAGCGCGCCGCTGGCGTTTAAGGAAGGTGCGCGATGAGCACCTTGTCGGGACGTATGCCTGGTCAGGTTCAAGCCTGGCTATTACTGATTGCCAGTTGCTTGCCAGTACTCGGCGCGGTATTGCTGGCCCCGGTATTGCCTGCGATGCAGGCGCATTTTGCTGACGTCCCGCATGCCGCCGAACTGGTGCCGGTGGCCCTGACCCTGCCGGCGCTGCTGGTCGGCCTGCTGGGCGGTGTTGCCGGGATGCTGATCGACCGCTACGGTCGCAAGCGACTGCTGCTGGGCGCGATAGTGGTCTATGCCTTTTTTGGCACGATGCCGTTATGGCTGGATTCGCTGCCGATGATCCTCTTCAGCCGTGCGGGGATCGGCCTGGCCGAAGCGCTGGTGATGATCGGCTGCACCACTCTCATCGGCGATTACTTCCACGCCGAGCGCCGGGACAAGCTGCTGGCCCTGCAAACAGTGGTCACCTCATTCTCGGCAACGGTGTTCATCGTCGCGGGCGGTGCCATGGGCGAGTTCGGCTGGCGTGCGCCATTCGTGCTCTACGCGGCAGGCATCGTGTTTCTGCCGCTGTTCTATTGGCTGACTTGGGAACCTCATCGTGAGCAACCTGCCGTCACTGAAGTTCCACAGACGCAACATTTGCCTTGGGCGCAACTGGCACTGATCTACCCCTTGGTATTGTGCGCCGGGCTGGCGCTGTTCGTGGTGCCGGTGCAGGCGGGGTACCTGCTGAACCTGATCGGCGTCGATTCGCCCGCGCAGATCGGCGTGACCATGGGCCTGAATCAGCTGGGCGTTCTGCTTGGTGCCCTGAGCTTCCGCTGGTTCACCCGACGCTCTCCCGCCGTTTTATTGCTCTGCGCGTTCTCCCTTGCGGGCCTTGCGGTGCTGTTGATGAGCCTGGCGCAACGTCACGCCCTGATGGGTGTCGCCGTGGCCATGGCCGGGGTCGGTTGCGGCCTGATGATCCCCACGTTGTTGCGCTGGACCCTGTCCCTGGTGGGTTTCGAACTGCGTGGGCGCGCCACGGGCGGCTTCATGGCTTGCTTCTTTGGCGGCGAATTCCTCAGTCCATTGCTGGTGGTGCTGCTCATGGTCAATGGCGCGACCCTGCGCAGTGCCTTGGCGGTGGTCGGCGTCGGGTTGTTGCTGGTGGCGCTGGGGTGCCTGTTGCTGGGGCGGCGCAAGGCCCTGGCGGGCAGTGTGGCAAGTGTCTGACTTCGAATAAAAAAAGGAAAATCCTGATGAGCTTTCTACGTAACTGCTGGTACCCGGCGGCCTGGGGCACTGAAGTCGAAACCAGTGCCTTGTTCCAACGCACCCTGCTCAATGAGTCGGTGCTGCTGTTCCGCGACAGTGCTGGCGTGGCCCAGGCGATTGGCAATCGTTGCCCGCATCGGTTTGCCCCCTTGCACATGGGCGTGCTCAAAGGCGACGCGGTGCAATGCGCCTACCACGGGCTGATGTTCGCCGGCAGCGGCCAGTGCGTGCACAACCCCCATGGCGATGGCGCGATTCCCAAGGCGGCCAAGGTCAAAACCTATCCACTGGTGGAGCGCTATAGCCTGCTTTGGATCTGGATGGGCGAGGCCGAACGGGCCGACGCTGCGCTGATCCCTGAGTTCAGTTGCATGGACCCCGAGCACTCCTATGTTGGCAAGCGTTACCTGCACGCCAAGGCCAACTACGTGCTGGAAACCGACAACATCATGGACTTGAGCCATGTGGAATTTCTGCACCCCGGAACCCTGGGCGGTGAAGGCGTAAAAAGCGCGCTGACCAGCGTCAATGAGGAGGGCAATCAAGTGTGGTCCAACCGCCAGACGGTGGGCGAAATCATGCCGGACTTCCTCTATCACGCAATGAACATCCCCAATGCAACGCCGGTCGATCGTTGGATCGATGTGCGTTGGGATGCCCCCGCCAGCATGTTGCTGCACGCCGGTGCGGTGCCCACCGGCCGGCCGCGTGCTGAAGGGACGGACTTTCCGATCCCCCATCTGTTTACCCCGGAAACCCACACCACCACCCACTACTGGTTTGCCATGTGCTTCCCGAAAGCCATGGGACTGTTCGCCGAGCAATTGGCTGAGGAGCAGGCGTCGGCGATCAACGTGCCGTTTACCGAGGAGGACCTGCCGATGCTTGAAGCGCAACAACAGATGATGGGCGACGCGGATTTCTGGTCGCTCAAACCGGTACTGCTCGTGGGCGATGCCGGGGCGATCCGTGCCCGGCGGGTGCTCGACCGGTTGATTGCCGCCGAGCAACAGGTCAAGGGGTAAAGTCGTGATTGACGTTCTGGTAACCCGTAAACACAGCGAAGCCGAAGGCATTTTCAGCTTCGAACTGACAGCGTTCGATGAGCAGCCGCTGCCGCCATTCAGTGCGGGTTCTCACATCGACGTGCATCTGCCCAACGGCCTGGTGCGCCAGTATTCGTTGTGTAACCACCCGCAGGAACGCCATCGCTACCTGATCGGGGTGCTGCTCGATCCGGCAACGCGCGGTGGTTCGCAGGCCATGCACGAACAGGTGCACGAAGGCAGTCGCTTGCGTATCGGTGAGCCGCGCAACCTTTTCCCCTTGGAGCATGCGGCTGCCTACAGCGTGCTGTTTGCCGGGGGTATCGGCATCACCCCGATCCTGTGCATGGCCGAGCGCCTGGCCATGGCCGGGGCAGATTTCGAGTTGCATTACTGCGGCCGCTCCGAGGAACGCACAGCGTTTATCGAGCGTATTCGCGGGTCGGGTTTTGCCGACTGCGTGCAGTTTCATTTCGACAGCGGCGAGGCGTCGCAACGTCTCGACGCGCCTCGGGTGTTGAACGGTCCTGCAATTGATCGGCACCTGTACGTCTGCGGTCCGACTGGGTTCATGGACTTTGTGCTGAACACTGCTCGCGCGCAGGGCTGGGCCGAGGCCCAATTGCACCGCGAATACTTCTCGGCGGCACCTGCTGCCACTCAGGACTCGGACAGTTTTGAGGTGCAACTGGCGAGCAATGGCCAGTGCATCCGCGTGCCGGCCGATCGCAGTGTGGCCGAGGCGTTACTGGAGGCAGGTATCGAGATCCCGCTGTCCTGCGAACAAGGCATCTGCGGCACCTGCCTGACCCGCGTGCTGGAAGGCGAGCCAGACCATCGCGATATGTTCATGACCGACGCCGAACACGCTCGCAATGACCAATTTACTCCGTGCTGCTCGCGCTCAAAAAGCGCGCGGCTGGTGCTGGACCTTTGAGGTAGAACCATGAACCAGAGCCTTTCTCCGCAAGCCCTTGATCAACTGTTCCGCTCGGCCCGTTCTCACAATGGCTGGCTCGACCGCGACGTCAGCGATGCGCAGTTGCATCAGCTCTACGACCTTGTGAAACAAGGACCGACCAGCAACAACTGCTGCCCGGCACGTTTTGTTTTCGTGCGCTCTGCCGAGGCCAAACAGCGCCTGCTGCCAGCGCTCAAAGGCCACAACGGCGAGAAGATGCTGCAAGCACCAGTGACGGTGATTGTCGCGTTTGACCGTTACTTTTTCGAGCACCTTCCCACGCTGTTCCCGGCATACGACGCTGCTGCGCCGTACCGTGACAACCCCCCGGCGGCGCAGGTTGCTGCCTTGCGCAACGGCAGCCTGCAAGGCGCGTACTTGATGCTGGCGGCGCGTGCTCTGGGCTTGGATTGCGGGCCAATGTCCGGGTTCGACAATGCGTGGGTGAACGCCGAGTTTTTCCCGGAGGGTCGCTGGCAGAGCAACTTCTTGTGCAGCCTGGGTTACGGCGACTTCAGCAAGCTGCGGCCGGCGGGTGTTCGGTTGGACTTCGCCACTGCCTGCCAATTGCTATGAGCCGATCAGGAGTCAGATTGTGAATACATCCATGATTACCCAGTACGAACCCAAAGCGGACACCCCACCCGACAGGTTCCCGCTGGACCAGTGGTACGTCGGCGGGTTCGGCTGGGAATTGAGTGACAAGCCGCTGGCGCGAACCCTGCTGAACCAGCCATTGGTGCTATTCCGCACGGCCAGCGGTGAAGTGGCGGCGCTTGAGGATCGCTGCTGTCACCGGGCGTTGCCGCTGTCGTTGGGGACGCTGGAAGCCGAGGGTTTACGCTGCGGTTACCACGGTCTGCTTTTCGGCAGCGATGGCCAGTGCCTGGAGATCCCGGGGCAGGCCAAGGTTCCCGGTAAAGCCAAAGTGCGTTCGTTCATCGCGCGAGCGCGCGACCAGATCCTCTGGATCTGGTTCGGCCGCGACGAGCTGTCGGCTCCGCTGTCAGAGCCGCCGGCCTATCCGATTCACAGCTCCGGGGACTATCGCTTCGCAGGCGATGTGTATCACTACGACGCCCCATGGCAGTTGATTCACGACAACCTGCTGGACCTCAGTCATCTGGGCTACGTGCACCTGAACACCATCGGTGGCAATGCCTCGATCCACATGAACGCGCAGATGCAGGTCAGTGGCGACGAGGCCTCGGTCAGGGTGGTGCGCTACATGTTCGACTCGGAGCCGCCACCCACCTACAGCGCGGCCTATCCGTTCAAGGCACGGATCGATCGCTGGCAGGAAATCGAATTCAACCTGTCGCACCTGAAGATCTTTACCGGAGCCATCGATGTTGGCAGCCAACCGGTTGACGATCCACAGCGGGGTGGGTTTCACATGCGCGGTTTCCATGGCATCACCCCGGAAACCGACACCACCTGCCACTACTTCTGGACCATGGCCACCAACCCGGTCTCCGACCCCGAAGCGACCACGCGCAAGGTGATTGAACAAACCCGTCTGACCTTCGATGAAGACAAACTGATCATCGAAGCGCAGTTCGCCAACCAGCAGCGTTTCGGTGAGCGGCCGATGGTGGACATCCACGTGGATGCCGGGCCCAACCGTGCTCGACGGATTGTCGAGCGTCTGCGTCAGGCGGGTAGCGTATGAGCAATCTATTTTCCTTGAGCGGCAAAGTTGCCCTGATCACCGGCGCCACCCGCGGCATCGGTCTGGCTATCACTCG
Source organism: Pseudomonas sp. ASL3 (assembly GCF_056680425.1). Taxonomy (NCBI): domain Bacteria; kingdom Pseudomonadati; phylum Pseudomonadota; class Gammaproteobacteria; order Pseudomonadales; family Pseudomonadaceae; genus Pseudomonas; species Pseudomonas sp. ASL3. The sequence goes on from NZ_CM155281.1 coordinate 5,644,798, forward strand.
CGAATACGCACGGGCCGGGGCGCGGCTGGCGATCACCAGCGAGAGTGTCGAGGACTGCCAGCAGGTAGCCGCTGAATTGAACGAGGAGGGCTACGAGGCCTTCGCCGCGCCCGCCGACCTGAGTAGCCAAAGCGAGGTCACAGGGCTGGCCGACGCCGTGTTATCGCACTTCGGCCGTCTGGACGTGCTGGTGTGCAATGCCGGCGTGGCGCCGCACCTGGGACCGTTGGCCAGCGCCAGCGATGCGCAGTGGGTGTTGACCTTGACCGTCAATTTGCACAGCGCGGTGTGGCTGACCAACACCTTGCTCCCTGCGATGGCCGAGCAGGGCGGCGGCAGTGTGGTGTTCATGGCCAGCATTGCCGGGGTACGCGGCAATAAAGGCCTTGGGGTGTACGGCGTGTCCAAAGCTGCGCTGGCACAACTGGCGCGCAACCTGGCGGTGGAGTGGGGGCCGTCGAATATTCGGGTCAACGCTATCAGCCCCGGTGTGATCCACACCGAATTCGCCCGCCCGCTCACCGATAACCCCGAGGTCATGCAACGTCGCCTGGCGCTCACCCCTTTACGCCGCGTTGGCGCGCCGGAAGAAATCGCTGCGCTGGCGCTGCTGCTGGCCGCTCCCGGCGGGGCCTTTATCACCGGACAGAATCTGATCGTCGACGGTGGCACCACCATCGGCGACGGCAATTGATCAAGGAGTCGAACATGCAGTCACTTCCAGGTTTCAAACGCGTGGTCACCGGGCACGACGATCAAGGTCAAGCCTGCGTAGCCTCCTGCGCTCCTACCCCCAACAACTTCCCACTCAAGGCCGTGCCTGGCACGGTGTTCTACGAAGTCTGGAACAGCATCGCCAGCCCGGCGCTGCTGGACAATGCCGATGACCCGACCAGCAAGCCTCTGCAATTGAGCCCTTCGGCAGGCGGCAGCGTGATCCGGGTGGTGGATATCCCGCCGGACAGTGTGCAAAACCAGGTCAGCGCCGAGGATGCGGCAGCAGCTTTCGCCGAAATCGGCGAATCGCATGCCGGTACTGCTCGCGCCGACTCCCGGCACAAGCTGATGCACCGCACCGAAACCCTTGACTACGGCATCGTCACCGAAGGCGAAGTGTGGCTGGTGCTGGACCAGGAGGAAGTTCACCTCAAGCGTGGTGACGTGGTGGTGCAACGCGGCACCAATCACGCCTGGAGTAACCGTACTGAACAGATGGCACGGATGGTCTTCATCCTGCTCGATGGTCGTTACGCCGATGACCTGCAAGCGCTGCAAGGAGTTCACCCATGAAGTTGGCGACGTTGAAAAACGGTAGCCGTGACGGCCGCCTGCTGCTGGTCTCGCGCAACCTGAGTCTGGCGTTGGACATTGGCCATATTGCTGCCACGTTGCAACTGGCCATCGAGCGCTGGGAGCAGATCGAACCTCGCTTGCAGGGGCTTTACCAGGCGCTGAACGAAGGCCGCGCAACGGGCGCTTTCGCGTTCGATCCGACCCGCGTAGCGGCACCCTTGCCCCGTGCTTATCAGTGGCTGGACGGCTCGGCATTCCTCAGTCACGGCGAGTTGATGCAGAAGGCCTTCAACCTCGATCCCATTGAAGGCGTCGACAGCGTTCCCTTGATGTACCAGGGTGCCGGCGATGACTTTCTCGGCTCGCGGGACGACATCCCCTTGCCCGCCGAGCGCTACGGTATCGACTTCGAGGGCGAGTTCGCGGTACTGGTCAACGAAGTGCCGATGGGCTGTTCGGCCGAATCCGCCATCGGCCATATCAAACTCATCCTGCAACTCAACGACGTCAGCCTGCGGGCGCTGGCACCACGGGAAATGAAGACTGGCTTCGGCTTCCTGCAGGCCAAGCCTTCGTCCAGCTTTGCCGCTGTGGCGGTGACCCCTGACGAACTGGGCGAAGCGTGGTACGAGGGTCGGGTGCACCTGCCGCTGCAGGTGAAATGGAACGGCGAGTGGTTCGGCCACCCTCATGGTGGGGCGATGCACTTCGGCTTTCACCAACTGATTGCGCATGCAGCGCTGACCCGCCGCCTGAGCGCCGGCACCGTAATCGGCTCGGGCACGGTGTCAAATGCCGACCGCAGCGTGGGCTCGGCCTGTATCGCCGAGCGTCGGGCCATCGAAATGATCGAACACGGCGCACCGCGCACCGGCTTCATGCAGTTCGGAGACCGCGTATGCATGGAGGTGCTGGACAGTGACGGGCAGTCGCTGTTCGGTGGCATCGACCAGCGCGTTGTGTTGGCCACCCATTGAGGAGCAATTCCATGCGTGTGATGGTAACGGGTGCCAATGGTTTCGTTGGACGTGCCTTGGTCCAGCGTTTGCTGGAGACGGGCACGTTGCGCGGCCAACTGATCAGTGCGCTGATCCTCCTGGATAAGGACCTGCGAGGTTTTCCCGAAGACAGTCGACTGCGATACCAGCGCGGCAGCGTCACCGACGTGGCGTTGCTGCGTCGAGTGCTGGCCGATGGGGTTGATGTGGTGTTTCATCTGGTGAGCATACCTGGCGGTGCTGCCGAAGAGCGCTACGCCTTGGGGTATGAGGTTAATCTGTTGGCCAGTCTGGAGTTGCTCGATCAACTGCGTGAACTGCCCGGTGCGCCGGTGCTGGTGTACGCCAGTAGTGTGGCGGTTTACGGCGCAGATCTCCCAGGCCGGATGGAAGAGGCGGCGGTGGCGCGCCCCGAACTGTCCTATGGTTCGCACAAGTTGATGGTGGAAATTGCCCTCAGCGATCTGGCCCGACGCGGCGAGGTCGATGGTCGCGCCGTGCGCCTACCCGGCATCGTTGCCCGCCCGCGCGAGTCCAATGGCTTGCGCTCGGCATTCATGAGCGATCTGTTGCACGCTTATGCTGCTGGCGAGGCCTATTGCTGCCCGGTCTCGCCTCAGGCTTGCGCCTGGTGGATGTCGGTGCGCTGCTGTGTCGACAACCTGCTGCAGACCGCCGAACTGGACAGCTCCACGCTTGGTACGCAGCGGGTCTGGCAATTGCCTTTGCTGCGTCTGTCCATTGCCCAGGTGATCGACGCCTTGGCCAAGGTCTATGGCGAAGCAGGGCGCGAGCGGATCAGCTTCGCGCCGGACGCCAGGCTGGAGGCGCTGTTCGGCTGCTTCCCCGCAATGAAAACCCCGCAAGCCCGCACCCTCGGTTTTCGTCACGACGGTTCGGCGGCAACGCTGGTACGCAACGCCCTAAACCCCTTACCCCGCACGCGCCGTGCCCGCAGGGGTGAAAACCTGACTGGAGTGCTCGCTCATGAATCTGACTAAACGTCGTCTGGTGGACTTGTCCGTAACCTTGGAAAACAACCCGTACACCGATCCGCCGCCGCTGTTGCCGAAAATCGAGTACAGCAACCACCAGGAAGGGTGGCCAGAGATGGCCGTGATGTTTCCCGGTCTTGAAAAATCTCAGCTTCCGGACGACGAATCATGGGCCGCCGAACGTCTACAGATGACCACCCACAGCGGTACCCACATGGACGCGCCTTGGCACTACGCCTCGACGACTGATGGCGGCAAACCCGCGTATGGTATCGACGAGTTGCCGCTGGACTGGTGCCTGCAACCTGGGGTGAAACTGGACTTCCGCCATTTGCCCGACGGACATGTGGTCACTGCTGCGCAAGTAGAGGCCGAACTGGCGCGCATTGGATATGAGTTAAAACCGCTGGATATCGTGCTGGTGAACACCCGCGCCGGTGCGCTGTTTGGTCAACCCGGCTATCTGGATGCGGGGATTGGTATGGGACGTGAGGCTACCTTGTATCTGCTGGAGCGCGGTGTGCGCGTGGTTGGCACTGACGCCTGGAGCTGGGATGCACCGTTCAAGTACACCCGCGAGCGCTTTGCTGAAACAGGTGATGCGTCAATCATCTGGGAGGGTCATAAGGCTGGTCGGGACATCGGTTATGGCCAGATGGAGAAGCTCGCTAACCTGGAAAGCCTGCCGGCTAGCGGCTTCCTGGTTTCGTGTTTTCCCTACAAGATTAAGCATGCGTCGGCCGGTTTCGTACGTGCCGTAGCGATTTTCGAAGAGTGATTTGAACTGCTCCATCTTCCAATATCTGTGGTTCGGACTACTCAAAACCCCCTGCAACAGGGGGTTTTACTTTTCAGGGCGACGTCGCTGAGCACCGTCACTGCCTGGAAAGCGGGATAACCCCCACCACGTACGTCACCAACTTCTCCAGACTCTCTGCCATCGACTCATTGCCCGTATCGAGGACGAGCTTTGGTTGCTCCGGCAATTCGTATGGCGCGCTGACGCCTGTGAATTGGAGCAATTCGCCGGCATACGCTTTTTTGTAAATGGCGACCGTACGAGGCGGAAGCTGGTGCCGTGAGTGCCGGAAATCCACGCGGGCGAGCTTGAAGAGATTGGCACGGTTTCGGTCGCAGAATATGCCGGATGGTTGAGTTGGACGCCTGATGCAAATCCCCTGTAGGAGATGCCGCCCCGTTTTCGACGCCGCTCTGTCGCACAGCAAACACGGTGTTTGGTTCACCCTGAATCCCCGTGCGAAGTCATTCGCGAAGGCGTCGGCACATGTTCTTCGTATTGCCAAACGACAGGCAAAAAAATGCCCGCGCAGATCATTCGATCTGGCGGGCACGGGTGTGGTCGGGTTGGTTTCAATTCAGCTTTTCAAGCTCCGGCATCACGTAGTTTTTCACGATGTAGATCGAGCCTTTTTCACTCAAGTGTCCGGAGTCGATTTGCAGCAGTGAGTTGTCGCCTTGCAGCCGAACGAGGCACGAGTCGGCCACGCACAGTTTGTCGATCAACGAGACGAAGTCGACGGCGTTGTGGTCGATGGAGCTTTGGGTCACGCGGTCGGAGGTCATGACGCGTTGGTCGAGGGCGGCGTCGGTGATGTGCGAGTCGGTGGCGCCCCAGTGTCGGTTGGCGATGACGCTGGGCAGCGAAGGGTTCCACTGCGGCAGCGGACCCATCAGCACCACGTGTTTGACGCCGTAGCTTTTGAGTCGGGCAGCGATTTCGTCCCAGTGGGTTTTGTCGTGCTCATCTTTTTGCGCGATCACCACCACGTCGGGCCGCACGGACTGAATACCCTCCAGCGCGGTTTTATTGGAGTAGTTGCAGGCCACGCGCGGCGGAGTCCTGAAGCCCGGATCGTCGGTCAGGCTGGGTTTGCAGCCGGCGGAGGCGACCTGGTAGAAGGGGGTTTCTTTCGGCAGCAGCGTTCTCAATCCCAGGGACAGGGCTTGCGCGTGAGAGTCGCCCCACAGGAACACGCCACCTTCGCCGTGCTTGCGGGTGCACGAAGGGTCGATCGCGGATTGGCCGCGCTGAGTGAACGCGGAAAACGCGTCGCACTTGAGCCAGTAGGTTTCGTACAGGTGTTTCTGCCGGTCGGCGTAGTCCTTAACGAAGCGCGCCTTGTCCGAGATGCTGATGGTGCGCAAGGGCGAGACCGCGCCTTCGGTGGCGTTGACGGCTGCGGCGCCGGTGAACACCAGGAAGATGAGCCCGCTGACCGTGGCGAATTTCCAGCGGCGTTGGGTTTTTTGCTCGGGGCTTTTTTCGATCAGCGAGTAGGACACCAGCGCCAGAGCGAACGAGACCGCCATCCCGAGCATCGCGTTGCGGTTGCCGCTGAGGTAGCCGGCGTAGCTCATGAACACCACCACCGGCCAGTGCCACAAATACAGCGAGTACGAGAGTTTGCCGGTCCATTGCGAGAACGGGTTGTTGGTCAGCACCGAGTCCTCGCGCGAGGAAACGATCACCAGCATCGTGCCGATCACTGGCAGCAGCGACAGGTAACCGGGCCAGACGTCTTTCTCCGAGAGCACGATGAAGCTCAGCACCATCATGAAGAGGCCAAGGCTTTCCAGTACGCGCTGTTTCAGGCCCTGGAGTTTGATCGGGAACAGATAGGCGATGCCGCCCACCAGCAACTCCCAGGCACGCGCCGGCAGCAAGTAGAACGCCGGCTCTGGAAAATGGAAGGACGCGTAAACGCAGAATACGAAGCCCAACACGCAGCCGGCCAGCACCATCCAACGCAGTACGGGCAAGGCAATCAGCTTGCTCAACACGAGCAGGACGATGGGGTAAATCATGTAGAACTGCCATTCCACCGAGAGCGACCAAGTGTGCAGCAGCCATTTTTCGTGGGCGCCCGCCGTGAAGTAACCGGCTTCGGACCAGTACACGAAGTTGGAGAAGAAGCCGAGGCTGCTGGCGATGTGTTTGCCCAGTTTGCTGTATTCCAGCGGCAGCAAATAGAACCAGCCGAACAACAGCAACAGGAAACACATGGCGGCCAGCGCGGGAATGATTCGGCGTGCCCGGGACTTGTAGAACGCGACCAGGCTGAAGCTGTTTTTCTGCAGGCCACGAAAGATGATGCCGGTGATCAGGTAACCGGAGATCACGAAAAATATATCGACGCCCGCGTACCCGCCAGGCAGCCAGGCTGGATTGAAGTGGAACAGCATCACCGCAATGACTGCGATGGCCCGTAATCCGTTGATGTCTTTTCGAAAGTCCATGGCGATTCTATTCCGGGTGCGAGCAAGGGGCTCGGCAGGGGACAGCTCAGCGTTTGACTATGACCGTGTTGGCACTCACGCTGATGATCTTGGGGAAGCCTGTCAGCGTGACCGGCGCCGAGCATTGGTCACCGTTGCAGGTCCACGGCACATCACTGGTGATCCGTCCTTTGCCAGGTCGGGCGGTGTCGATCAATTGCAGGTTGCCGGTGAGGGGCGTCTGACTGACGATCTGCTTGTCCTGGTCACGACCAGCGACCCAGCCCACCACGATGCGTTCCGCGCCTTTGTTGAAGTACAGCAGGTACACGTCATTCATCATGGTGCTCTGACCTGGGTCGTAGGTGAATTCACGCACGTACCGGCTGATGGCCTTGATCACGCCATACGCCGGTTTGGGGGTCATATTGTGTTCGAGCAGGCCGAAGTTGTGCTCTTGCTCGGTTTTGTTTTCGCCATCGTTGATCAGGTCGTACCACCACATGCCCTTGATGGTTGGAATGGTGCGCGCCAGGAAATAGGTACGGGCCAGGTAGGACGCAACGGTTTCCGGGGTGTAGGGGCAGTTGCCGGTATGGCTCGGCCAACTGATTTCAGTCAGGTAAATCGGAACGTCCTTACCGGCCTTGTTGTTGACGTGTCGGATGTAGTCACGCACCCATTTGACCCAGCCTTCCGGGGTGTTGCGGCCCATGCCCGCACAATGCACGTAGGGGTGGATCGACAGGCCGTCAATCTGATCGAGGACGCCGGCGTCGATCAGGCGATCGGCAAAGCCGTTGTCCATGCCTTCGGGTGTGACCGAGCCCGCGAGGATTTTTGCCTGCGGATCGTTCCGGCGGATCAGCGGCACGGTGTCCTTGATCAGCGTGGCGTAGGCCGCTGAGAGCTTGGCGTCTTTGGGGCCTTCCAGGTCCCACTCGTTCCAGATCTCCCAGTAATCGACCTTGCCCACTAACTGTCGGGTGACGTAGTCGACGTACTTGAGGTAAGCGTTGCGGATCTCCGGCGTACGTGGTTTGAGGTTGTCGTGGAAGTTGGTGCTGTAGTCGAGAATCGCCAGTGTCGTGAGGTTCTTGCCCTTGGCGGTGTTCAGGTAAGTGCGCCACTGCGGCACGATGCGCAGCTGATTGAGTGCGGGCTCTGCGGTGGACCAGAATGCATCTTCCTTGACCGCGTCGATACCAGCATCGGACACCATCTGCAGGCCACGCACAGGCGATGCTTCGAAGTTCATCAGGTGCGTGCCGACCCCGACGATGAAGGGTTCATTGGCGTGGGCGGCGTTGCAGAAGGTCAGGGCGAGGAACAGTACGCGGGCACAAAAGCGGGTGTTCAGTGGCATATCAACTCACTCATCGCAGTTCAGAAAGCCCGGAGAGTTCACCCAAATCCTGCGTTTGAGTCGTCGCGGTGCTGGTATTGATCGAGTTGCACAGCGCTTGGCCGATGGACAGCCCCATGAACAGATTTGAGAGGGCCACTTCAAACATGTCGGTGGTCCAGCTGATGAGGCAGATGCACAAACTGATGGCGAGCAGCGCGAGGTCCATCCGTGAAGTCCGGTCGCGTAGCAGGAAAAAAAGCGGTATTTGCAGCACATACAGCACTATGCCGACCACGCCGAAGGTCGACCACAGGTACATGGCGCTGCTGTCCGAGCCGACGAGTAGTTGCGCGCCGGGCACCGGAAACAGCACCTGGCTGCTGCCGAACATGCCGAAACCCGCGCCTGTCAGGCTGTAGCTTTGGCGGTACATGTAATCGACGAGGTGGGGCCAGGTATTGACCAGCCGATCGTAGAACGAGGACAAGTTGTCGCCGGTGGTCGCCCCATTGGAGTCGAAATTGATGATCAGACTGATGATCGGCAAGCCCAACCCGATCACCACCACGCCGACGAAAACCGTGGTGCTGGTCCAGCGCAGACGGGTGAGGGTCAGCAATAGCAGGGTGAACGCGAAGGCGGCAGCTGGCGCTTTACTGGTGGTCAGTACGATGCTGTAGAAGCCGACCGCGCAGATGATGCAAAACAGAATACGTGACCGGGTGAACATGGCCAGGTACAGGCTGAAGATCGCAATCAGGATCGACAGCGCGTTGGAGACCCGGGTGAAACCGGCTATCCGGTCATTTTCATCCTCGGCCCAGGCGGTGTTACCCATCAGTTCGGTATTGCCGACGGTGTAGCTGTAGCCCTTCCAGGGGACGGCGGTGTATTTGTCCAGCAGCAGGCCGACCAGCGAGGCGGCCAGACACAGGCCGATCACCCAGCAGAGCAGGCGCTTGCGATAGAGCAGGTGGTCACTGCACGCCATGCCGAATAGCAGCGGACTGAAAACGAACAAGCTGAAGGCGACGTTACCGAAGCTGGCGCCGTGCAACATCGCCAGCGAGCCTGATATCAGCAGCAACAACATGCCCACCCACAGCAAACGACCGGCCTTGAGCGTCAGAAGCTCCAGCGCGAACAGCACCAGGCACGCCGTCTTTGGCACATACAGCAGCGGGGAAATACCGATTTGATCGAAATAGTACCGAAGGGCCCCGGAAAAGGTTTCGGTCACTATCAGGCTGATTGCCACCAGGGCAATCGCCGTTGATTTGTCGAAGGACATGATCGACGGTTTTTCAGTGGGGATGGGCGCGGAATTCGACAACATGTTGGGCTGCCCTCTGAAGAGCGAGAAGAAAAATGGAGCGTGGTGGATCGGGCTGACCTCTTCGCGATGAATTCGCGAAGGTGGAATATCAGGTGGAGAGGGTTCAGCAGGCATAGCTACCGCCCGTCGAACAACCACTGAGGGGGGTTCAAGCCAGGGGAGCGGGCGTTATTGTCGAGCCATGAGCGGTATATCAGCGCCCCTTGGGAATACTGTCAAACGAATTCGTCAATTTGTTAGCGGCAATCCACTTATGTTTATCTAACTCATTGATATCTATAAGTGATAAAAAATTGACGCGGTTTTTTAGTGCACGAAAGGACGCTGAATGAGTCGTTACTATGACTCGTTAATCTTATAGGTCTGTAAAAAGGGCTGACGTTTCACACCACGTCAGCCCTGCTCAATGCTCTAGTTATAGCGGCGTTTGTCGGCCGCAGGAGGGAAATACTGATAAAGCCAGGTTTCACTCAACGTTCGGTCATGGGTGCGAATGAACAGGCGCAGTCCGACCGGCTCGACCGAGTCGCTGTTCGGATACCAGTCGAACGTCACGCGATAGCCTTTGATGTCCGGGATCACCAGGACGTTGAAATCCTTCACCTCGCCGCTCGACACCGTGACCACCGGCTCGATGGCAGTGCCTTCGGGCAATCGATCCAGACCGCCACCGGTGAAGTCGACGGCAAAGCGTCGGGCCCAGACCTCCGGGTAATGCTCGCCCGGCGCCCAGCCTTCGATGAAACCGCCCATACCTGAACGGGTGGCATGCACGCGGGCCAGTGGGGTACCGACCGGCGGCAAGGCGCTCCAGTAGAGTTTGTAGCCGAAGTTCAGCGACGTCCCGGCTGTGACGGGCGCCTTGGGTGTCCAGAAGGCCACGATGTTGTCCAGCGTTTCGCCAGTGGTCGGGATTTCCAGCAGATCGATGGAGCCCTCGCCCCAGGCGGTAGTCGGTTCGACCCACAGGCTTGGACGGCGGTTGTACCAGTCGACCGTATCCTGATAGCTGGCGAAGTCGTGATCGGTCTGCACGAGGCCAAAGCCCTTGGGGTCTTTGTCAGCGAAGGCGTTGAATTGCAGGGTGGCCGGGTTGTTCAGCGGGCGGCAGATCCATTCGCCATTACCGCGCCACATGGCCAGGCGGTCGGAGTCATGGATTTCGGGGTGGATGGTGTCGCACATCCGCCGTTCGTCGGTGCCGCAGCTGAACATGCTGGTCATGGCCGCAATGCCCAGTTGTTCGATATCTTGCCGCGCATTGATGTGCGCATCGATGGCCATGACCACTTGATCGGCCTGGCAGTCGATGTCGAAGCGGTAGGCGCCGGTCGCGCTGGGGGAGTCCAGCAAGGCGTAGACGACGAAGCGAGTGTTGTCCTTGGTCGGCGTCTCGAACCAGAATTTAGTGAAGTTTGGAAACTCTTCCTTGCGCTTGGCATAGGTATCGATGGCCAGGCCGCGCGCGGAAAGGCCGTATTGCCCGGTGGTGTCCACGGCGCGGAAGTAGCTGGCGCCGAGGAAGGACAGAATGTCGTGAGTGGCGATTTCCGGTGCCTTGAACAGCTTGAATCCGGCAAAGCCCAGATCGCCCTTGAGCTGGGTTTTATCCACGCCACTACTGTCGTAATTGAACAGCTGCGGCCGGAAGTGCACCTCGCGCGCCTCCTTGGTCTGCGAGTCGACGCTGTACATGCGCACGGGTTGTTTGAAGCCCATGCCGACATGGAAAAACTGCACGTCCAACTGACCCTTGATGTCATTCCACAGTGAGTGCTCGGGATCGTACTGGATGGCATTGAATTGTTGCGGCGTCATTTTTGCCAGAATCGGCGGCAATTGTTGGCTGGTATCGACGAAGGGGTTGCTGGCCAGTTGTTTGGCATGGGCTTGCAGGGCCACGAAATCGAAATGCTCGATCTCGCCATCAGCCGTGGCAGCGAGGGCCCGGGCAGCGAATAGCCCCGTAGCGGGCAAGCCCGTGTAGGCCGCCAGGGCCAGCGATGCTTTCAGAAGGTTCCTGCGATTCATAAAGGTGAAGCCTCTCAGGTAATGCTGTGCCGCCCTGCACAAAAGCGTGGGAAATGCGCCCGATCAAGCTCTCGTTCGCATGTAACTACCCACAACTAGATAACAAAGTCGGTTACCGGTTCGCGAAAAGGGGTAAAAAAATCAATATTATCTGAGAATGTCTTGTTTTGACGCCGCGTAATCGGCAAATGATTGGATGGGGGGTACCGGCCAGGCCACCTTCATCGCGAATGAGTTCCCACAGGTATGTAGGAGATCCCGCCCCGTCTTCGACGCCGCGATGACGCGCAGCAAACTGGGTCTCGATTCTGCCCGGAGGGCGTAGGAGCTGACTTGTCTGCGATAAGGGCCGAAGGACCTTCATTCGGTGGTGAATCCACCATTTTTGCCAACGCTTCGCACTGGATCGCAGACAAGTCAGCTCCTACATGTTTGCGGTGCCCCTCAGACTGAATTCATTCGCGATGAAGAGACCGTCACGCCTGCTGCACAAACGCCAAACGCACAGCAAAACCAATCAGCAAACTGCCAAACAACCACTGTTGCACCCGTTGCGCAGAGGGGCTGCGTTCCAGCCACCTGCCGATCCAGGCACCCGCCAGGGCGTAGCAACTGTCGAACAACAACCCCACGACGACCAGCATGATACCGAGCAGGGCAAACTGCGTCGCCACGGGCCCAGCCTGCGGCTCGATGAATTGCGGCAGCAGCACCGAACAGAAGAGCAACGCCTTGGGGTTAAGCAGGTTGGTCAGCAGCCCGCGTTGAATGGCTGCCCACCAGGATGGAGCCTGTGGTTCGCTGCCGGTGGCGCTTAAAGACGGGAGGGAACCAGGTTGCAGCATGCGCACACCGAGCCAGAGCAGGTACGCCGCGCCTGCCAGACGCACCACATCGAAGGTCCAGGGCGCCACTTTGAACAAGGTCGCGAGCCCCATCGCCGCCAGTGCTACATGACAGGCGCGGGCTGCTGCCAGACCCAGTGCAGTCGCCAGCGCCAACGCTCGGCCCCGACGTGCACCGGTTTGCAGCAGAAGGATCATGTCAGGGCCCGGCAGCAAAAAGATCATGGCCAAGGCGAGCAGAAACAGCCCTTTATCTTCCATTGTTCGGTACTCGATTCGAGTGATTGGGGAAGAAAAGTCTATGCCCGAAGGGCAGGGCGGGTGCTTGCGTCTTTGACCCTTAAAGTGCCTGGAAGTGGCATGATCTGCCAACCACAAAGACCAAACGGGCCTGTTATGCCAAAAATAAAACTGGATGCTTATGACCGCCGTATTCTGGTTGCCTTGCAGCGAGATGGACGCCTGACCAATGTGCAACTGGCTGACGAGATCGGTCTGTCTGCTTCGCCGTGCCTGCGACGGGTACGCAATCTGGAACAAGCCGGAGTTATTCGTGGTTATCAGGCCAGCCTTGATCCAGATGAAGTGGGGCTGGGGCTGACGGTCTTCGTGGGAATCAAGGTCGAGCGTCATCATGAAAAAGAAGCAGAGACCTTTCGCCAGGCCGTGTCGGCGTTGCCGGAGGTGATTTCGGCCTTTCTTGTGTCAGGCGAATCGGACTTTCTGCTGCATGTGGTGGTGCCGGATTTACGCGGCTATGAGCGTTTCCTCACCGGCACGTTGCTCAAGCTGCCTGGGGTGAGTGATATCCGCAGTAACTTCGCGATCCAGACGGTCAAGGCGCAGAGCCCGCTGCCACTCAATCATTTGCCCGATTAAATGGCTGCGGTGCAACCGCCTGTGCAGATCAGGCCTGCATTGCCCAACCCTCCACATCCATCGCTGCCTGGCGCAGGGCTTCTGAGCGGGTTGGATGAGGGTGACAGGTCAGGGCAATGTCTTCCGCCGAAGCAGAAAACTCCATGGCGACGCAGTATTCGCCGATCATTTCGCTGACGCTCGGTCCCACTAGATGGACGCCGAGCACTTCGTCCGTGCGCTCGTCGGCCAGCATCTTAACGAAGCCTTCGGTTTCGTGGTTGATCTTGGCCCGGCTGTTGGCGCTGAACGGGAATTTACCGACCTTGTAGGCGCGGCCTTCGCTCTTGAGTTGCTCTTCGGTCTTGCCGACGCTGGCCAGCTCCGGCCGGGTATAGATAACGCTGGGGATCAGGTTGTAATTGACCTCGCCCGCCTTGCCGACAATCTGCTCGATACAGGCAATGGCTTCGTCTTCGGCCTTGTGCGCCAACATCGGCCCGGACGTGACGTCGCCGATCACCCAGATACCTGGCACTTGGGTGCGATGGCCTTTGTTTTCCAGCATGCCGCGTTTGTCGGTTTCGATGCCGACGTTTTCCAGCCCCAGGCCTTTGGTGTACGGGCGGCGGCCGATGCTGAGCAGCACATAATCCGCTTCGATCAGCTCGGTTTCGCCGCCTGCCGCAGGTTCGACGCTGAGCTTTACGCCCGTTGTCGAAGACGTTGCGAGCACGACTTTGGAGCCGAGTTTGAACGTGATACCTTGCTTGGCCAGTGAGCGTTGCAGGGTTTTCGCAGCCTCCAGGTCTGTGCCAGGGCAGATCCGATCAAGGTATTCGACCACGGTCACCTGGCTACCCAGTCGACGCCAGACGGAGCCCAGTTCCAGACCAATCACCCCGGCGCCGATGACCACCAGATGCTTGGGCACCTCGGCCAACGCCAGCGCGCCGGTGGAGTCGAGAATCCGTTTGTTATCGATCTCTACCCCCGGCAGTGGCATGGGCTCGGAGCCGGTAGCGATGACGATATCCTTGGCTTTTAATTCGGTTTCAGCTCCCTGGCTGTCGGTGACGATGACTTTTCCGGGACCGGCAATGCGTCCCCAGCCCTTGATCCAGTCCGCCTTGTTTTTGCGAAACAGGAACTCGATACCTTTGGTCAGGGCCATCACACTTTCGTCTTTCTGTTTCATCATCTGCGCGAGATTGAGCGTGGGTTTGACCTCGATCCCCAGATTCGCGAACTCGGGCCCGACCGCCGCTTCATACAGCTCCGAAGCGTGCAGCAGTGCCTTGGACGGCATGCAGCCAACATTCAGACAGGTGCCGCCCAGGGTTGTGCGGCCCTCCACGCAGGCCACTTTCAACCCCAGCTGACCGGCGCGAATGGCAGCGTTGTAACCGCCAGGGCCGCCGCCAATGATGACAACGTCATAGCTACTCATTTGGGTACTCCTGGATAAAGGATCGACAATGGAGGGAAGCGTAGACGGCCAGCGGAAAAATTTCTGGAAGCTGCCCATAATTAAATTACGAGCATAATATAAGTATCTCGGCGAGTCGTGGTCAAGCTGCCAGCGTCAGTCCTGTCACGCCGCCACGAGCATCAAGTCCACCAGTAACGCACCAGATGAAAGAAGATCGGCGCCGCGAAACACACCGAATCCAGGCGATCGAGCATGCCGCCGTGACCTTCGATCATATGGCCCCAATCCTTGACCCCACGGTCGCGCTTGATCGCTGACATTACGATTCCGCCGGCAAAACCGAGCAGGTTGATCAGCAGGGCGATCAGGATCGATTGCCACGGATTGAACGGGGTGATCCACCACAGCGCGCCGCCGATCAGCGAGGCCAGAGCGATACCGCCGACGAAGCCTTCAACGGTTTTCGACGGCGACAGATTCGGCGCGATCTTGTGTTTGCCGAATAGCTTGCCGCACACGTACTGCAACACGTCCGAGAGCTGGACCACCATCACTAGCCAGGCGATCAGCAACAGGTTGCGGCCTTCGTATCCGGGGATATCCAGGGTCAGCAAGGCGGGCACGAAGGACACGCAGAACACCGCGATCATCAACCCCCACTGCACCTTCGACGCCCGTTCCAGAAAGTGTGTGCTGTCGCCGCCCAGCGACGCCAGGATCGGCAACAGCAGGAACACGTACACCGGAATAAAAATCGAGAACAGCCCGTACCAATTCATGGCGATCAAGATGTATTGCAGCGGCAAGGCCAGGTAAAACGCCGCGACCAACGCTGGATAGTCACTGCGACGGGTCGGGGTCAGGGTCAAGAACTCGCGCAGGGCGTAGAACGACACCGCATAAAACAGCAGGATCACCGCGCTGTAGCCGAGCCAAAAGGCTATGCCGATCACCACCACCATGACCCACCACGCGTTGATCCGCGCGTTGAGGTTATCGATCACCGGATTGGGTTGGCCAGCGCGTCGCTTGAGGATGAAACCAATCGCTGACGCCAATAGCAGGATGATGCCAATGCCCGCGAACAACAGTTCTGTCTGTTTATCCATTTTCAATGTTGCTCCGGTGCCATGGCCAGCAGCGCGTCGCGGCTGCGCAGAAGGAATTGCTCTTTGCTTTCTTCGCTGTCGAGTCGCAACGGCGCGCCGAAACTGGTTGTACATAACAACGGCAGAGGCAAGACACGGCCCTTGGGCATCACACGGTTGAGGTTGGCGATCCACACTGGCACCAGCTCCGCTTGTGGATAACTTTTGGCCAAGTGGTATAGCCCGCTTTTGAACGGCAGCAGACCCTCCTCCAGGTTGCGTGTGCCCTCGGGAAAGAGGATCAGCGAGTCGCCTTGGGCCAGCGCGTCGAGCATCGGTTGCAGCGGATTGCTGTCTGGCTCCTTGCGTTCGCGGTCGATCAATACACCGTTGAACACCCGGTTGATGATGTAACGGCGCACCGGGCTTTTCTGCCAGTAATCAGAACCGGCGACGGGCCGTGTGCGTTTGCGCAAGGCGGGTGGCAGCGAGGCCCACAGCAGGACGAAATCGCCGTGACTGCTGTGATTGGCGAAGTAGATCCGCTGCACCGGTTCTGGTGTGCAGCCCAGCCACAGACTGCGGGCGCCGGTCACTGTTCGCGCGCCAGCGGTGATGAGTGTTGCGATCACGGGTTCGAACACGGCAATTCCTTATTTGGCGAAGGACAACCAAGGGACGATCAAAATGGCGCCCAGTGTGAGCAGGACCTGTAGGGCTAAAAATATTGCCTGGCGCAGCAGCAGCTTCAAGGCGCCGCGACTGCGTTCAGTCCAGGGCCTTGCGCTGCGATCGGCAGGTTGAAGGCCGAGCGTATTCAGCGACTGATCGAGGGCAACCGTGCGTTCGCTCAAGTGCTCGGGCTCGGCGGCCAGCACACTGAACAGGTCGGCGTCGAATGCGACGCGCAAGGCCCAGTATTTTTCCATCAGGCCCAACACAACGATTGCTGTGATCAGCAGCAGATTCAACGGGGTGAAGTGCTCCAGTAACAGTTGCCCTACGCCGAACGCCAGCGCCAGCAACGTCAGCCCTGTGGATAACTGATCCAGCGCCCGGCCACGGCGTAAAAGACTGGCGACGATGTGTAATTGCATTTCAGCGGACATCGGCCACCTTCAGCACTGTGGGTAAGTCGAATTGATCGAGTGTTTGCATGCATTCCAAGGCTTGGCGCTGCGGATCATGCAGCACCACCTGTGGTCGTGCGGCGCGGATCTGCGCGATGGCCGCTTCAACCGTGACCGCACGACCGCTGTACAGCAGCCATGCAGCGACGGCCGTGGCGCTACGCGAATAACCCAGCGCACAGCAGACCAATAGCGGCCCGTGGGGACGCAGGTTGTCGATGGCGTGGGCGGCTGCCAGACATTGCTTGGCGCTGGGCGCCGTGAGGTCGAGGACCGGGATCGAGCAATAGCCGCGCGTTTCTGGATCAAGGGATAACTCGGCACAGATATCCACAACCGCCTTGAAGGGGCTTTCTCGAAGCTCTTTTTGGCTGGGAAACCGTCCAAGCCAGACACCGTCGCACACTTCATCAGGGGCCGGCCGCCGACTTGTCCACAGGCGCGAATTTATCCACGCCGCTGCCAGATAGGGCGCAAACAGCCAACGCGCGGCTGGACTTAAACGGCCATCCACACGCTTCTGAAAACCCGTCGCGTCGAACAACAAGTAATTGAGTGCCACCAGCGCCAATGAAACTGCCGGCCATAGTAACCAGAGCCAGGCACCTGCCCAGGTAAAGGCGGGGATAGCCAGCACCAGCGCGCCAACGGCATAACGCAGCGCCAGTCGCACGCGTTGTCGCTGCTGGGCCGGGCGGGCGCTCAACAGTGGGCTGCGGCCTTCATCCGGCCAAAGCCAAATGCAGAACCATCCCGCCAGCGCGCCTGTGGGTAAGTCGACAAAGTGATGTTGATAAGTGGTCAAGACCGACACACCGATCAACGCGAACCAGCCGTGAAGCAGCCAACGCCACGGGCTTGGGCGATGGGTCAGATAGCGCTGATAGCAGACCCACAGCACCACCAGTAGCGCGATGTGCAGGGATGGCGCCTGATTGAATGGTTTGTCGAACCCGGCCAACACCGCGAACAGCCAACCGAATACGCCGTCCAGTTCAGGTCGCTGGAAGGTGAAATGCAGCGGCCAGATAAGAAAGCAGCTGACGGCGATCACCTGGGCGCTAAGCAAGCGTAAGGCGTGGGTGTCGAGTGCGCGGCGATTGAGGCAGGCCAGCAAGGAAAATCCGTAGAGCAGATCGATCGACCAGTACGGCACGATGGTCCAGGCCCAGAACGGCATGTGGCTTTCCCAGTCAAACACCAGGCTGCCGATTTGGCTGCGCTGCGCCGTGAACCAGGTGGCGAAACCGTAACTGGCGAAGAAAAACGGCGCCAGAACCACCAGCCAGAGCACGGCGCGTTTCCACACGCCCGGTTCGCGAACAGGCATCAATTGATCCGTTGTGCCAGAGATACGCTGAAGATGCCCCATTCATCCACCCGCTGGGTGATTTTGCGGAAACCGGCAGCTTCCACCAGTTGATCCATTTCGGCCTGGCTGCGCCGACGCATGACCCAGGCCTGACCGGCGCGGTGGCTGGTCAGGGCGCGAGCAATCAGCTCCAACTGCGGATGCCAGGGTTGCCCGGTGTACACCAGATAACCCCCCGGCTCGACTGCCGCGGCCAGCCCGGCCAGCGAATCGCCGACCATTGGGTTGCTGGCGAACAACTCATAGAGGCCCGACACCACCGCGAGAGTCGGCTTGGGATCGAGGGCGGCCAGGTCGGCGCGGTCGAAGGCGTCGGCTTTGACGAAGCGGGCGATATGGCCGAGGCCTTTTTGCTCGATCAAGGCGCTGCCGTTGCGCACGTTGATGTCGCTGTAGTCGCGCAGCAGGATGGATTCGGGCAGCGGATCGACGCCTTGCAGCGACTCCAGAATGTAGCGTCCGTGGCCGGCGGCGATGTCGACAATGCGCACCGGACGGTGTTGTTCACGCAGTTGAGCCATGGCCAGACGCAACAGTTCTTCGACATGCAGTTTGCGTTGGCGAATGCCGCGCCAGCCGATGGATTGTAGGTAGTTCTGATCGATCATTCGTCCGAGCGCGGATTTGCCTGAAGGTTGATTGCGATACACGTAATCCAGGGTGCTGCCGGAATCGAAACCGGTGTCGAAGCCCAGTTTCACCCCTGTGGATAACTGACTGCCCAGGCGCATGCTGGCGCGGGTTACGCGCCAATACAGGTCGCGCAACGTGTTGCGTGGCAAGGGCGCGGCCAGCTCTTCGGATTCCGCGCAGGTGGCCCCCAGCAGATCGGCGTCCAGCAACGGCGGCCGGCTCATGACCTCTTCGAAATTCTGCAGGATGAAGCGCCGGGCGCGGTTGAGGGCGAGATGACGGTCGCGCTCGCCCAGGGTGTCGTGGAAGAAGCCGGGCAAGATGTGTTTTTCCTTGCGCAGGCTGCCTAGCCGTTCGAAGAAGCGTTCTTGCGGGGCGCGATGAACGACGAAATCCGAACCGGAAATCAACAGTTGAGTAGGTACCTGGATTGCTTGAGCGTCCGCCACGACACGATCAGCTGCTTCGTAGAGCCCGAGCAGCACATTGACCGATATCGCCTTGGTGATCAGCGGGTCGCTGTCATAAGAAGCGATGCGCGCCGGATCATGGCTGAGGAATTTGGCTTTGACATAGCTGTTGACGAAGAAATTGCCGCGCCACTTGCGCATCAAGCTCAGGCCCGTACGGGCGAAAGGCACATAAAGCTTCACTTTGAATGCGGGCGAGGCGAGGACCAGGGCGCGGATCTTCGGTGCGTAGTCATGGGCCCAAGTCGCGGCGATCACCGCTCCGACACTTTGCGCGATGACGGCCATGTTGTCTTCGGCGATATCGTAGGTCGCGCTCAGGTGATCGATGAAGGTTTGCACGTCGCGCACGCTGGTGGCAAAGCCCGGGCTATCGCCGCGAGCGCCGGGAGATTGGCCATGACCTCGGGCGTCCCAGGCAAAAAAGTCGAAACCGGGCAGATCCAGCTCGTCTACCAGATGCGCAATGCGCCCGGAATGCTCGTGGCCGCGATGGAACAGCAGCACGGCCTGACGCTGGGCATTCGGGCTTTGAACACTGGGGTTCTGAAGAGTGCGGCTCTGAATCGTTGTCGGCCAATGACGATAAAACAGCTCGACCCCATCATGGGCGCTGAATCGCTGATCTTGCACTTCACGCATCGTGATGTCCTTATGCTTGTGAGTCGTTTCCAAGGGCTTCGCCAAGTCCGTTGCGAACGCGGTTGATCAAGGTATAAACCAGCAGGGCGGCGATCAGCAGCAGGACAGTGTTGATCCACAACGGCGTCAGCCAGCCTATGGCGACGCCCGCGCCAATCACGCCGAAACAAAAAGCACGATCACTTTTGCCCATGGGGCCGTCATAGCGGCGTGACGCGCCGACCATGGGCCCAAGCACGCCTGCGTACTCGCTGAAAATCGCCAACAGCGTGACCAGCAGCACCAACACAAGGTTCACATCGGTGATAAGCGCGAAAGGCAAGAATAGTGCGCTGTCGGCAATAACGTCGGTCAACTCGTTGAGGTAGGCCCCCAGCCGAGACTGCTGGCCGAACTCGCGCGCGAGCATGCCGTCGATGGCGTTCAACGCCATGCGCACGATCATCCACAGCGGTACAAGCGCGAATACCCAAGGGTAACCGGCAAAAATCCCGACTGTTAGCCCGACCCCTATCGAGACCAGACACGCGCCCAGCGTAACTTGATTAGCCGTCACGCCGCGGTCGAACAGGCGTTGGACCAGAGGCCGCAGAAGACCCTGGAATCGTGGCTTGAGTTGATAGATTGAAATCACTGGAAACCGTCCCTGTCAGTGGTTGCAAGAAGCAGGGCGATAGTGAACCACATGTCATCGCGCAGCAGGCTGCGATGTTTGTGCCGCAGGTCTCAGGTGGAAAATAAAGGCCGGATATCGGCGCGCTGGCGAGAGGCGAGTCAGGTCCACCGACGGTGAGCGAGTCACGTTCAGGTTCTATTCAGCTGGGTTCATACAGTAGACGTGGGTTATTGAAGGACGTTAAGGCGTCGCCGGATCGCTGAGAAAAGTGGTTGCAGGAAATCGGCTGTCGGAGTCGAAGTTGATACGCGCGCCTCTGACGGTGACCGTGCGGGAATCGGCCTTGATGTACAACGTCTGGCCACTTTTAAACGTGAGGCGGTGAATTTGCTTGTCGTTTTCCTGGCTTATCTCATGGCTGATCAGATCCAGCAGATTGCTCAGTCCCAGTATCGAGCCGGGTTGGTTGATTGTCAGACAACTTGTATTACCGGCTTCTGAAGCGCACACGGGAAGGCGGAAATCCCAATGTTTATTCATGTTGGGCTTGCTCATGTGGGTTCGTTGGTAACACGCGTTAATCACGGTGGCTTTGAGGATTAAACGTCATATAGACACGGGAAAGTTGGAGAATATTAGTCATTCAACAGGAGAGGGGCAAGTCGCGGGGCGATTGAATTTGTAACGGAAGCGTTAGTGTTATAGGTGAATTAGTCGAAGTAAAAAATATTAATGGCTTAGGATTTTTCTATTTAATATGTAGGAAATATCAACTAACTGGTCTTGCATTATACTCCGGCTCTTACAGAATCGAAGTTAGGCGCAGGATCGGTGTTTGGTTCCACCCAATCCACTGAACAAAAATTTCACGACTTCTGTTATGTTGTAACGCTCATCGGGCCTGGCCCACTGATCTACAGTCCGGGTCGATTCAAGGGGCGGTTTTGATGGGCAGTGTGTCTCCACTATTGAGCAAGGTCTGGGGTGTCGATGCGGGTTGATCTGGATGGTGAAAGTGCCGGCCTTGATGGCTTGCCACGCTTTCAAAGAGCCGCGTTCCATGCCCGTCGCTTGTTGCGGCTGGCTTACGGTTTGGCAGGGTTGGGGCTATTCGGCTTCGTCCTGGCTTTGTTTGTCATGCTGTTTTCGCCCGCATCGCTGTGGTCGGCGGTACTGATCAACAACGTCGCGGCGCTGTGGCTATTGGTCGCCGGGCTGCAGTCTGCGTATTGGATCGCCCGTTGGCGCGCGAAAACCTTGGGCGCGACGCAGGTTGCGGCCGTTATCGAACCGCCTCCGGCACAGATAGAGCGGGATCCTGAACAAGTATCGGGTTGGTACGAGCGCTTGCTGGGCCGCATCAGCGACGGCGGGTTATCGCTGTTGGCGCAGGTCGGTCTGCCTACGTTGTGGCTCGGCGCCTGGGCGCTGTTGGCGATGTTCGCCGTAGAGTTGGTCTGGAACTGGAACCTCGTCGGTTCGAGCCTGGGGCAGACGGGTAACCTGGCGGGCGGTATTACCCTGTTGCTGGCTTTCGGGTTGTTGGTGCTGGAGCGGCAGCTGACCCACGAACTGACTGCCGAGTGGCCTGAAGCCGCGCAGTTGGCGCAATTGACGCGAGTGGCGATCGCCTGCCTGCTGCTCAGTGCGCTGTGCTTGTTCTTCTCGGCGCCCGATCGCGTATGGCCTGCGCGACTTGCGGTACTGATGGGATTATTGCCTGGCCTGGTGGCACTGGAGTTGCTGCTGCGCGCGGTGATGTCTTTGTTCAGTCCGCGCAGTGAGCGTATCGAGCCGCGCCTGTTGGCCAGCAGTTTTATTGCCGGTTTGTTGCGCTGGCCACCGCAGCCGCTGCTGGCCTTGCAGCATGAATTGCACAACCGGTTCGGCATCGACCTGCGTCAGATATGGGCGTTCACTTATATGCGTCGGGCTTTCCTGCCGGTGTTGGCGGTGGTGCTGGGCCTTGGCTGGTTACTCAGCGGTGTGCACGAAATCCCTATGCAAGGCCGTGGGATCTACGAACGTTTCGGCAAGCCGGTGGAGGTGTTCGGTCCCGGCTTGCACGCGGGTTTGCCATGGCCGTTCGGCCGAGTGCTGGCGGTAGAAAACGGCGTGGTGCATGAACTGGCGACCAGTGTTTCCGACGCCAACGCTGTCGAGCAGGTCCAGGAGCCCGCTGAAGGGCCACCCCCGCTTAGCGCCAACCGGTTATGGGATGCGAGCCATATCAACGAAAAGTCTCAGGTGATCGCCAGCAGCGCGGGCGATAGACCCGGTGATAAGCCAGATGTCCAAAAACAGAGCTTCCAGATCGTCAACATGGACGTGCGGTTCGTTTATCGCATTGGCCTGACCGATCAGGCGGCGATGGCGGCCACCTATAACAGCGCCGATGTGCCGACGCTGATTCGTAGCACGGCGAGCCGGGTGTTGGTGCATGACTTTGCCTCGCGAACGCTCGATGAACTGCTCGGCGAGCAACGTTCGGCGCTGTCTGCCGATATCGGTAATGCGGTGCAAGCTGATCTGAACACGCTGGACAGCGGCGTGGAAATTCTCGCGACCGTGGTCGAGTCAATTCATCCGCCGGCCGGTGCCGCCAATGCTTACCATGCAGTGCAGGCTGCGCAAATCAGCGCTCAGGCGCTAATCTCCCGGGAGCGTGGTGCCGCCAGCGAGCAGTCCAATCTGGCGCAGCTCAAGGCCAGCGTGGCGCAAGATCAGGCCACCGCCGGCGCACGTGAGGTGCTGGCCACGGCTCAAGGTGCGGATTTGCGCTTCAGTGCGGAGCGTCAGGCGTATGACCATGCCGGCCAGGCATTTTTGCTGGAGCAATACCTGACGCAGCTGAGCCAGGGCCTGGCCCACGCCAAGTTGCTGGTTCTCGATCACAGACTGGGCGGCGACACCGCTCCGACCATTGACCTGCGTAC
This sequence comes from Pseudomonas sp. ASL3, assembly GCF_056680425.1. Classification (NCBI taxonomy): domain Bacteria; kingdom Pseudomonadati; phylum Pseudomonadota; class Gammaproteobacteria; order Pseudomonadales; family Pseudomonadaceae; genus Pseudomonas; species Pseudomonas sp. ASL3. The sequence goes on from NZ_CM155281.1 coordinate 5,668,058, forward strand.
TTTTGCGCTACCGGCAGACCCAACGGCGCCGCGTAAAGCCGTTCATTAAGGAGTCGTCCCTTGAGTCTGTTTCACTCCCATGATCATCACGATCACTCTGGCCACGACCATGGCCACGCCGGGCATCACCACGGTCATCATCATGGCGAAGCGTCGGCGGCTGCCGGGTCCCCATGGCGTCGAACCGCGCTGGCGGTCTTGCTCGTGGCGTTTGCCGTGGCGGCTGCAAGCCTGGTGCAAGTGCGTTCGGGCGAAGCCACGGTGATCACCCGTTTCGGCAATCCCTCCCGGGTGCTGCTTGAGCCGGGCCTGAGCTGGCGCTGGCCGGCGCCGTTCGAGGCGACCATTCCGGTTGACCTGCGCTTGCGCACCACCTCCAGCGGTTTGCAGGATGTGGGCACCCGCGATGGCCTGCGTATCATCGTTCAAGCCTACGTGGCCTGGCAGGTTCAGGGTGACCCGGACAACGTGCAGCGCTTTATGCGCGCCGTGCAGAATCAGCCGGACGAAGCCGCGCGGCAGATCCGTACCTTTGTCGGCTCGGCGCTGGAAACCACCGCCAGTAGCTTCGATCTGGCCAGTCTGGTCAATACCGACGCCAGTCAGGTGCGGATTGCCGATTTTGAAAGCCAGTTGCGCCAGCAGATCGAGCAGCAATTGCTGACCACGTACGGCGTGCGCGTCTTGCAAGTCGGCATCGAGCGTTTGACCCTGCCGTCCGTGACCCTGAACGCGACGGTCGACCGCATGCGCGCCGAACGGGAAACCATTGCTACCGAACGTACGGCGGTGGGCAAGCGCGAAGCGGCGCAGATCCGCTCGGCCGCCGAGCGTGATGCACGCATCCTCGAAGCGGATGCAACGGTGAAGGCCGCCGATATCGAGGCGCAATCTCGAGTCGAAGCGGCGCAAATCTATGGCCGGGCTTACGCCGGTTCGCCGCAGCTGTACAACCTGCTGCGCTCGCTGGACACCCTGGGCACGGTGGTAACGCCGGGCACCAAGCTGATCCTGCGTACCGATGCCGCGCCGTTCCGTGTGCTGGTGGAGGGTCCGCCGACGCTGGACGGCAAAAGCGGATCGCAACCATGAGTGAAGTCGCCCATCAAAGACCTCCCGTCAGCAGCCCCTGGTTGCAGGCGAGTCGTCTGGCGTTTCTCGGCTTGTATGCGGTAACGCTGCTGGCGGCGCTCGGCTGGGCACTGTCCAACGTGCGTGAGATCGATCCGCAGAACCGCGCGGTGGTCCTGCGTCTCGGGGCGTTGGAGCGCATTCAGAACGCCGGGCTGCTCACCGCCTGGCCGCAGCCTTTCGAGCAGGTTGTGCTGCTGCCGTCGGCGGATCGGGTGATCGAGCGCCGGGTTGAAACCCTATTGCGATCCAAGCCCGCCCTTGATGCGGATCGGGTCGCCACGTTCGTTACACCGATGAGCGACGCGTTGGCCGGCTCCGGTTTTCTGCTGACCGGTGATGCTGGCGTCGTACAGCTGGACGTGATGGTGTACTACAAGGTGACCGACCCTTATGCCTTTGTGTTGCAGGGCGAACATGTACTGCCAGCGCTGGACCGTCTGGTGAACCGCAGCGCGGTGACTCTGACAGCAGCACGGGATCTGGACACGATTCTGGTGGCCCGCCCGGAACTGGTCAGCCCCGACAGTAAGGCTGCTGAGCGCCGTGAGCGCTTGCGTGGCGATCTGGTTCGTGGCATCAACCAACGCTTGGCCGAACTGGCCGCCACCGGCGTCGGACTGGGCATCGAAGCTGCCCGAGTCGATGTGCAATCGAGTCTGCCTGCGGCAGCGGTGAACGCCTTTAACGCCGTCCTCACCGCCAGTCAGCAAGCGGATCAGGCGGTCGCCAATGCGCGCACCGACGCGGAAAAACTCACGCAGACCGCCACCCAACGATCCGATCGCACGTTGCAAGTGGCTCATGCCCAAGCCTCCGAGCGCTTGGCTAAGGCGCAGGCCGACACCGCGACCGTGACCAGTCTGGCGCAGTCGATTCATGACAAAAGCGACCCCGGTTTGCTGTTACGCATCTACCGTGAGCGCGTGCCAAAAATTCTCGGTCAGGCAGGTTCTGTGACCACAGTCGACCCCCGTGACGATTCCCGCCTGATCATTCAGGGAGCTGAACAATGAGTGCCCACGCAGCCAGCACAGAGCCTGCTTCTACCGAACCCGTCATCAATATGCTGACCGGTGCGGAACAGCGCAGCGCCGCTCGGCAATTGACCCTGGCCATGCTCGCGCTGGGCCTGTTGGCTCTGGGGCTGGCGTGGCGTTTTTTTGCGCCCGAACAGACGGGTGTCAGTCAGCTGCTGCTCGGTGTGGCATCGCTGCTGGTCGCGGTGCCGGTGGTCAGTGCCGGTTGGCACAGCCTGCGCTACCCGAGCCTGCACGGCATCACCGACCAGTTGATCGCGCTGGCGATGCTGGGTGCCTGGGCCACGGGCGATCTGATGACCGCCGCCTTGCTGCCAATCATCATGATCTTCGGCCATGTGCTGGAAGAGCGCAGCGTCATCGGCTCCCAGGAAGCGATCCAGGCGTTGGGCCAACTGACCCGCAGTCACGCGCGGCTGATCGAGGCTGACGGCACGGTTCGAGAGGTGGATAACTCGACATTGGTGGCAGGCAATCTGGTTGAAGTGCGGGCCGGTGATCGAGTCCCCGCCGATGGTGTGGTGCGATCCGGGCAAGCCAGTCTCGATACCGCGCCTATCACGGGCGAATCGGTGCCGCTTGAGGCCAGGGTAGGCATTGAGGTATTCGGCGGCGCGATCAACCTCGATGGCCTGTTGCGGATCGAGGTCACGCGTATCGGCAACGAGTCGACACTGGGCAAAGTGATTGCATTGATGCAAAGCGCCGAGCGCTCCAAGCCACCGATTACCCGGCTGCTGGAACGCTATGCCAGCAGTTACATGGTGCTGGTGCTGATGATTGCTGCCGTGACCTGGTTCATTACCAACGACGCGCAGGCGATGCTGGCGGTGCTGGTCGCGGCGTGTCCTTGTGCGCTGGTATTGTCGGCCCCCGCGACGGCGATTGCCGGGATCGCGGTCGCAGCGCGGCACGGGATTTTGATTCGTAGTTCGGCCTTTCTCGAAGAGCTGGCGGACCTCACCTCGCTGGTGGTGGACAAGACCGGGACGCTGACCTATGGCACCTTGCGCTTGCAGTCCATCGAAGCGGTGTCGGCGCAGCAGGGCAGTTTGCTGCCTTTGGCCGCCAGCCTCGGTTCGGCCAGCAGCCATCCGGTCAGCCGCGCGTTGGCTGGATTGGTGGAGAAGGATCAGTTGCTGGTACTGACCGATATTCATGAGCGTCAGGGCTTGGGCGTGGTGGCCCGTACCGAGCACGGCGAAGCTGCGTTGGGCCGCCCGGAGTTGTTCGAGCAGCTTGGCATTCATACTTCGCCGGTGCCGACTCACGATGGCCCGATTGCCGGGCTGGCGGTCGACAGTGTGTTCCTCGCCTGGCTGTTGCTGGCCGACAGTTTGAAGCCTGAGGCACGCCAGGCGCTCGCCGAGTTGCGTGAGTTGGGTCTGGGTCGGCAATTGCTGCTGACGGGCGACCGCCAAAGCGTGGCCGACAGCCTTGCCCATGAAGTCGGTATCAGCGATATTGAGGCCCAGGCTTTGCCCGAAGACAAACTCAAGCGGGTGATGGGCGAGATCAGTAGCGGCTTTCGGCCCATGGTGGTGGGTGACGGCATCAACGATTCGCTGGCGCTTAAAGCCGGCGTGGTGGGCGTGGCGATGGGGGCGGGCGGCGCGGATATCGCGCTGGCTTCAGCCGACATCGTCTTGATCGGCAGCGACCTGCGACGGTTGGGCACATGCGTGCGCTTGAGTCGCCAGTGCCGTCATACCTTGCAGGTCAACGTCATCATCGGACTGGGCTGGACGCTGGCCATCGTCGCCTTCGCCGCCTTCGGTCTGCTGGGTGCGGCAGGGGCGATGATCGCGGCGCTGCTGCATAACCTCAGCACCTTGTTGGTCCTTGGCAATGCCGGCCGTTTGCTACGTTTTCAGGAGCCGCTCTTGAAGTTGGAAATCATGCCAGAAGCCTGAGAACTCGGGCATCAGGCTGAGAGTGCCGGAATAGACCTGCTCCTTAAGTATAAAAATTCGCTTGAGCTTTGTAGAACTCTGCTACAGATTAGTAGTCATTCGTAGTGAGGGTTCTCCATTGCAGGCTGCACATTGGCTCGAAACAATGGGGCTATAGGCTGTAAACCCAAGATTTCAACGCATAGTCAAAAGCTATAAGGCCAATAGCCGGCCGGTTCCGGCGTTAGAGCTGCTTATGGACTACCCTTTTTCCTGAGTGCCTGGACAGGGGTTTACTACATGCTCGCGCAACTTCCACCAGCTTTGCAGAATCTTCATCTGCCGCTCCGGCTGAAGCTTTGGGATGGCCATGAACTCGATCTTGGCCCGATGCCCAGTGTCACCATCGTGGTGAAAGACCCACAATTGGTGTCGCAATTCACTCATCCCAGCCTGGACTTGCTCGGTAGTGCCTTCGTTGAGGGTCGACTGGAACTGGAAGGTTCAATCAGCGAAGTTGTCCGCGTCTGCGATGAATTGAGTCAAGCGTTGCTGGATGAAAGTGACCCCTATCTACCGGTCCGCTCCGAGCATGACAAAGCCACCGATGCGGCGGCAATTTCCTACCACTACGACCTGTCCAACGAGTTTTACCAGCTCTGGCTCGACCGTGAGATGGTCTACTCCTGCGCCTATTTCAAGACCGGCGAAGAGACTCTCGAACAAGCGCAGCAGGACAAATTTCATCACCTGTGCCGCAAGCTGCGCCTACAACCGGGCGAGTACCTGCTGGATGTCGGGTGCGGCTGGGGCGGGCTCGCGCGCTTTGCGGCGCGCGAATACGGGGTGAAAGTGTACGGTATCACGCTGAGCCAGGCGCAGTTGGCCCTGGCCCGAGAACGGATCGCGGCCGAAGGTTTGCAGGATCAGGTCGAGCTGCAGATGCTGGATTACCGCGATCTACCTCAGGACGGACGCTTCGACAAAGTGGTCAGCGTCGGCATGTTCGAACACGTCGGTCACGCCAATCTGGAGCTGTACGCTCAGCGCTTGTTTGGTGCGGTCCGTGAAGGAGGTCTGGTGATGAACCATGGCATCACCGCCAAGCACACCGATGGTCGTCCGGTTGGACGCGGCGCGGGTGATTTTATCGAGCGTTATGTATTCCCTAACGGCGAGTTGCCGCACCTGTCGATGATCAGCGCCTACATCAGTGAAGCGGGTCTGGAAATCGTCGACGTCGAGAGTCTGCGCCTGCATTACGCACGGACCCTGGAACACTGGAGCGCGCGCCTGGAAGCCCGGTTGGAGGAGGCTGCGACGATGGTGCCGGAACAAACCCTGCGCATCTGGCGGCTTTACCTGGCCGGCTGTGCCTATGCGTTTGCGCGAGGCTGGATCAATCTACACCAGATTCTGGCGGTCAAACCCTACGCCAATGGCAGCCATGGCTTGCCCCTGACCCGAGCTGATCTGTACCGCTGATCTGGCCAATCGCTACGGGGTTTCCGGCCCCCCGTAGCGAGACAGCACTCAAAGAATTGGCGAAACCAAACGCGCAATACGCATGCCGAGCTGCTGCAAACGATGGGTTTCCTTGCTTTCTTCTATGGCTATTTCGCGGGCGAGGGCGAAGTCGTCATTGAGCATGCTCTCCACTTGGCTGGCGAAATCGCTGTCGACGGTCAGCAGCATCAGTTCGAAATTCAACCGGAATGAGCGGTTATCCAGATTGGCGCTACCGATGGCGCTGATCTCGCTGTCTACCAACACCACTTTTTGATGCAAGAAGCCCGGCTTATAGCGGAATACGCGCACCCCTGCGCGCACGGCCTCGAACGCGAACAGGCTGGAGGCGGCGTAGACCACGTAATGGTCTGGACGTGATGGCAACAGAATCCGCACATCGACGCCGCGCAAGACTGCCAGGCGCAACGCGGCAAACACGGCCTCATCAGGGATGAAATACGGGCTGGTGATCCACACCCGTTCCTCGGCCGAATGAATGGCTTCGACGAAAAACAGCGAGCAGGTTTCCTGTGCGTCCGCTGGGCCGCTGGCTAAAAGCTGGCAGAACACACCGTCTTCGGGATAGGCGTCGGGCAGGATCAGTGGCGGTAACTGGCGAGTGGCCCAGAACCAGTCTTCGGCGAACGACTCCTGCAAGCAGGCAACCACCGGACCTACCACCTCGACGTGAGTGTCGCGCCACGGCGCCAGTGGTGGTTGTTTGCCCAGGTATTCGTCGCCCACGTTATGCCCGCCGACAAACCCACACACGCCGTCCACCACCACTATCTTGCGGTGGTTGCGAAAGTTCACCTGGAAGCGATTCAGCCAGCCGCTGCGGGTGGCGAAAGCTTTGATCTGCACGCCGCCGTTTCGCAGGATCTCGCTGTAGCTGCCGGGCAGGGCGTGGCTGCCGACTCGGTCATAAAGGACATACACCGCCACACCTTCGGCGGCTTTTTCCAGTAGCAGTTTTTGCAGGCGCCGACCCAGATCGTCGTCGTGGATGATGAAGAACTGAATCAGGATCGCCTGTTTGGCTTTGCGAATAGCCTCGAAGATCGCGGCGAAGGTCGCTTCGCCATTGATCAGCAGTCTCACCTCATTGTTCGCCAGGCACGGCATGCGCCCCAGTTTCGGCATGGCCCGCAGCGAGGCATAAGCCGCCGAGCGCCGCGCCGTAACGGCCTCCTCGATCCACGGCCGCCAGTTCAGATCACCGATGGCTTTGCGCATTTCCCGGTTGGCCTGGCGTCGGGCCTTGATGTAGGCGTCGAATGTGCTGCGGCCAAAGACCAGATAAGGGATGAGGGTGACGTATGGGATGAACAACAGTGGCATGGCCCAGGCAATCGAGCCTTGGGCGGTGCGCACGGTGAGCAACGCGTGAATGGCAGCGATAAGGCCAAGCAAATGAGTGAAAGCGATCAGGTAACCCAGGAAATACAGGCTGTGGTAATCCATGCGCAACGTTGCTCCAGGTTTATAAGTCTCTAACAGACCACAGCAAATGGGGATTGTCGCTATTTTATTCAGGATGCAACTGGAGGACGCTTGCGTCGTCTAAGGCTCATCGTCAGGCTGGAGGGTATCCGGTCGCTTTATCACTAAGGAATTGTGCATATGAACAAACGTTTTTCGGCTTTGCTGTTTTGTTTGGCCGCGCCGATCGCCCAGGCGCAGATGCTGCAGCCAGGGTTGTGGGAGCTGACGTCGAGCAACATGCAGGTGGACGGTCAGCCGTTGCCGGATTTGCAGGTGATGCTCGGGCAGTTGAAAAACCTTGCGCCAGAGCAGCAAGCGATGATGGAGCAGATGATGCAGAAACAGGGTGTGACTTTGGGCGGGAAGGGTGTGCGGGTATGCCTGACACAGGACCAGGTCAAGTCCGACGAGATCCCGCTGACGGACCCGAAGTCCGGCTGCAATCAGCAGATCACCGACCGCAACGGCAAGACCTGGAAATTCCGTTTCAGCTGCCCCAAAGCGCAGGGCACCGGTGTAGCCCAGTTCATCAATGATCGTGAGTTCAGCACTAAAGTTGTCGGTACATTCAATGCCACGGGCACTCCGCAGAACGGCAGCATGGACACCCGCGCCGTATGGCTGGGTCAGGAGTGCGGGGCGGTCAAGCCACGTACGTGATCTCCAGGTGCACCTCGCTCCCAACGGTATCAGACGTTACGGCTTGTTTAGTGCGTCATGCAGGGCGTTGATGTTGTATTCATATAGGCCGGCGAATGTGCTGGCCGGACCTTTCGCTGCGAGGGCGTCGGAGTACAACATGCCGGCGACAGGAGTGCCGCTGTCGTCAGCAATCTGTTGCAGCTGACGCGTCTCTTTGATGTTGTCCATGAATACGGCTTTGGCCTTGGATGCACGGATCTGGCTGATAAACGAAGCGACCTCGGCCGCGGAGGGCTCACCTTCGGTGGACAACCCCTGCGGTGCGATGAACTCAATCTCATACGACTTGCCCAGATAACCGAACGCATTGTGCGCTGTCACAAAACGGCGGCTACCAGGAGGTAGCGCACCGGGTGGCAGGGTGCCGATTTTCAGCCGGGCTTCAACCAGCAAGGCGTGGAGTTGTTTGGTGTATGCCTTGCTGTTGGATATGTACGCATTCGTGTGGGTCGGGTCTGCAGCGCTCAGAGCGTTGGCGATGTTGTTCACGTAGAGCTCGGCGTTGGACAGGCTCTGCCAGGCGTGCGGGTCGCTAACGGTATTGCCGTTATCTTCCAGGGTGAGCGGAGTGACCCCGGTGCTTGCAATGACCACTGGTTTTTTCGTGCCGGAGCTGGTCACCAAACGGTCCAGCCATGGTTCGAAGCCCAAGCCGTTCTTGATGATCACGTCTGCTTTGAGCACGTTTTTAGTGTCATCGGCTGTGGGTGTATACGTGTGGGTGTCTTTATCCGCGCCCACGATGTTGATGATTTGGATGTTATCGCCACCGACCTGATAGGCCATGTCTTCCAGAATGCTGAAGCTCGTGATGACTTTTAATTTCTCCGCGGCCGACAACCACTGCGGCAGCAGTAATAGGCTGAGTAGCACGAAAACTACGCGCATCGGGTGACACCTCATTGGGAGTGTGAGCGAAGGAGGACGCGCTCCAGCGCAACCCCTATGCGGCCATTATGTGGCATTCCGGTACCAGCTGCTCTGGGCGACGGCGTCATGAGCGTGCAGGCTTTCAGCGTGAATCACTTTCAGATCGAAGGCTTTTATAGCCGGGACGCACCTGAGTGCCAAGTGGAGTCGCCGTGCTGCATCTTCGCAGAACATCAAATTCTGGCCGTTGGCCAAGGCAAAGGCTTGCTCATCCGCGCGTTTCACTGCGGTTTGCACGGCAGTACCCAGGGCGGCTTCCACTTGATCGATAAGCAGGGTTACCGGTAGCTCATCCACATACGAATCCAAATGCAGATGCAGCAAGGCACTACTGCGCTGACTGTGAGGTGTAGCGACGATGCCTTGGGTTGTTCCGAGCCACGCCAGTACGTCTGCGTGGTCAAGGGGCTGATGAGCGAAGTCTGCGATGAATTGCTGCTGAATCAATTGCCGGGCCAGCGCGGCTGAGCAAGGGCAAGTTGAGGAATAGCTGACATCGAGTTTTAGTTCCACGTGGAACACTCCATGTTCCAGCCGAGCCAAAATTGTCACCGGATAAGATTTCCAACCGGTCAGAGGACTGACCAATGCCGGGCGCTTCAGCAGCAGGTCGGTGTGAATACGCAGGTAGGCGTTGTTCGACAGACCGTCATGAGAGTCGATGAATCGCTGTAAAACCCGGTGTAGCAGGGCGGGTGTGAGGTTTTCCTCCTCGAACAACTCCAGTGCCAGATACAGCCGTGACATGTGAATGCCACGCGCTTCGCCATCGTCGAGGCTCACGCCCGCATCCGCTTGGGCGCTGACGCGCTGACCATTAAACAAGATCGGCAAAGCGATACCGCACATGCCTACCCAATCCAGCGGTAAGGCCTGGCGTGATGCTTGCGCGGCGATATCCGGTAGCGTCAGCGCGTTCATAAAGGTTCATCGTCTGGGCGAAAACGGCATGTTATATTATAACTATCAAGCCAACGATAACTTTTTTGAGCTCGAATGCTCTCTTATTCAACGGTACATGCCATGCACAGACGTCAAATGTTGCTCAACCTGCTTCTGGCCAGTGCGGCCTTCGCTTTACCGTTGGGTGCATCCGCCACGCAAATCCGCAATGCCCGTCTGTGGCGAACTGACGACAAGCTGCGCCTGGTGTTCGACCTCAGTGGTCCGGTGCAGTACAAAACCTTTACCTTGAGCGCGCCGGAGCGCTTGATCATCGACCTGAGCGGTGCGCAGTTGACTGGCGACTTCAGCCAGTTGGCACTGGCGAACACGCCAATCAGATCGATTCGCTCCGGGCATTTTGGCCAGGGCGACACACGCATCGTGCTGGACCTGAATGCGCCAGTGCAGCTCTCCAGTTTCCTTCTCGGCCCGGAAGGCTCGCAAGGCCATCGTCTGGTTTTGGATCTAGGCAATGCCGTGCATGCGCCCGTGCAATTGGCGGCAGTGACCGCCGCGCCGCCTGAGCAGCCGACGCCACCACGAGACAAGGCTCATCTCAAGCGCGACATCATGGTGGTGGTCGATCCCGGGCATGGCGGTAAGGACCCAGGCGCCATCGGGTCCAAAGGTGAGCGCGAGAAGGACGTGGTGCTGTCCATCGCGCAGCTGTTGGCCAAACGCCTGAAACGCGAGAAGGGCTTCGATGTGCGGCTGGTGCGTAACGATGATTTCTTTGTGCCGCTGCGCAAGCGGGTCGAGATCGCTCATAAGCACAACGCCGATATGTTCATTTCCGTGCATGCCGACGCCGCGCCACGCCTGACCGCATCCGGCGCCTCGGTGTATGCGCTTTCAGAAGGCGGCGCGACGTCCGCCACGGCGCGATTCATGGCCCAGCGCGAAAACGGTGTCGACCTGATCGGAGCGACCAGCCTGCTCAACCTCAAAGACAAAGACCCGATGCTCGCCGGGGTGATCCTCGATATGTCGATGAACGCCACCATCGCCGCCAGCCTGCAGCTGGGCAATACCGTACTCGGCAGCCTGGCAGGTATCACCACGCTGCATCAGAAACGCGTCGAACAAGCGGGGTTTGCGGTACTCAAGTCGCCGGATGTCCCGTCGATCCTTGTTGAGACCGGGTTCATCTCCAACGCTCGCGACAGCCAGCGGTTGGTGACCGCACGCCATCAACAGGCGGTGGCTGATGGCTTGTTCGAAGGTTTGCAGCGCTATTTCCAGCGCAACCCACCGACCGATTCCTACATGGCCTGGCAACAAGAGCAGAAGCAGGGGCAGGTGTGATGCAGTTCGCTACTGGCAGCCGCTTATGCGGTTGCAAGTGATTTTGCTGCGCGTGCCATCGGAGCTGGAGACCCGGGTGATGGTGGTCCAACCCACACGCTGGCTGTAACCGATCCAGGTTTCGCCGTTTGAAGCCAGGCCGGTAAAGAACGTTAGTTGGCCATAACGACTATTGGTTTGCGCCCAGAGCCGGTTGCCTTGCACTTCGTAACCGCGCAAATATGTGGTTCCACCCGCCGTGGCGACGCTGTAACCATTACCCAGTGCATCGCTACAAGCCAACAGGTTGGCGCTGTGCGTGCAATGGGTGGTTTGCACCTGCATCTGCGTGGGGGCGGCGTGGGCCTGGGCCTGGGCGTGTGCGCTCATCATCAGGGCGACGGCAATCAAACCTTTGAAAATAGGGTTCATCAAAACGACCTTTGTCAGACGAGTTGGCTATTTCGTGTTGTTATAATATAACATTAACTCTGCAGCCCGCCCGCGGTTGATGACCAGCGTCCATTGAGGAGTACCTGATGCCCCACCGTCTACCCGTTACCGTGTTGTCCGGATTTCTCGGCGCCGGCAAAAGTACCTTACTCAATTACGTGCTGCGCAACCGCGAGAATCTGCGGGTGGCGGTAATCGTCAATGATATGAGCGAAATCAACATCGATGGCAGTGAAGTTCAACGCGACGTCAGCTTGAACCGCGCCGAAGAAAAACTGATCGAGATGAGCAATGGCTGCATTTGCTGCACCTTACGCGAAGACTTGCTCGAAGAGGTCAGTCGTCTGGCGCAGGATGGGCGTTTTGATTATTTATTGATTGAATCCACCGGGATTTCCGAGCCATTGCCCGTGGCTGAAACCTTCACCTTCCGCGACGAACAAGGCAAGAGCTTGGCCGACATGGCACGCCTCGACACCATGGTCACGGTGGTTGATGGCATGAACTTCTTGCTCGACTATCAAGCCGCCGAAAGCCTAGCGACCCGTGGCGAAACCATGGGTGAGGATGACGAGCGCTCGATCACCGACTTGCTGATCGAGCAGATCGAATTTGCCGACGTGATTCTGATCAGCAAAATTGACCTGATCACCTCCAGCGAGCGCCATGAGCTGATCGCGATACTGGAGCGGCTCAATCCCCAAGCGGAAATCGTCCCCATGGTGATGGGTGAAATCCCCTTGGGAACAATCCTCAACACAGGTCGTTTCGACTTTGAACGCGCGTCGCTGGCGCCGGGCTGGCTCAAGGAGTTACGCGGTGAACATCTGCCGGAAACCGAAGAGTACGGTATCGCTTCGACGGCTTACCGCGCACGTCGGCCGTTTCATCCACAACGTTTTTTCGACTTCATCGACCGCGAGTGGGTCAACGGTAAACTACTGCGCTCCAAAGGCTTTTTCTGGCTGGCGAGCAAGCACGAAGAGGCAGGCAGTTGGTCGCAAGCAGGCGGTTTAATGCGCCATGGTTTTGCCGGCCGCTGGTGGCGCTTCGTACCCAAACAGCACTGGCCGCAGGATCAGGAAAGTACCGCGACGATCATGGGGAACTGGGTCGCGGAGACCGGCGATTGCCGTCAGGAACTGGTGTTCATCGGGCAACATATCAATTTCGCGCGACTCACCGACGAACTGGACAGCTGTCTGCTGACCGACGCGGAAATGGCGGTCGGCGTTGAAGGCTGGCGTTTGTTTGCGGACCCGTTCGGGCCTTGGCATGAAGACGTGGCGGCTTGATCTATTTTGCGTCCGGCGTCAGCCACTGACCCTGGCTTTGCCCTTCACAAAACGGTTTGAGGTAGTGCGCATCGCTGGCGACGCCGTAATAGTGAATGTTCTGGTGATAGGGCATATTGGCGACTTGGGCATTACTGCACACGCCGAAGGAACCGGAAGGGCATTGTTCGACGAACTCCACTTCGATTTTCTGCCCGGCCAGTTGCGGCTGGCAGAAGCCGTCGTGAAACAGCTTCGGTGGGATGTTGCGGTTTTCCTGGCAGACTTTGACGTCGAGCCGTTCGGCCTGGCTGTGCACCACGCAGGCTTCGGCCCACACCTCGCTCGATGTCATCAATAACAGTGTTGCCAGCCAGATCACGCGCATCAATTACCCCCGTACCCTTTACTCTCAAGAATTGGCCGCCATGCTGCAGAACATACCGACCCATGTCATCGCAGGCCCTCTGGGCGCTGGCAAGACCAGCCTGATCAAGCAACTCTTGGCGCAAAAGCCTGCCGACGAGCGCTGGGCAATATTGATCAATGAGTTTGGCCAGATCGGTCTGGATGCTGCGCTGTTGACCACGGCTGACGATGGTATCGCACTTGGCGAAGTGGCCGGTGGCTGCCTGTGCTGCGTCAATGGCGCACCGTTTCAGATCGGCTTGGGCCGGTTGTTGCGCAAGGCGCGGCCGGATCGACTGCTGATCGAGCCTTCAGGGTTGGGCCATCCGGCGCAGTTGATGGAACAGCTGCGTGAGCCGCCTTGGGAAGGTGTACTGACGGTTCAGCCTTGCGTGATGGTGCTCGATGCGACGGCGATGGCGGCAGGTCAGCCATTACCCGAAAGCCAGCAAGCGGCGTTGGGCGGTGCGGGTTTGCTGGTGATGAACAAGTCCGAATCACTCGACGCTGCGGCTCGCGACAAAATCGCCCAGCGACTGCCAGATCGTCCGCTGTTCTGGACCGAACAAGCCGTCTTGCCATTGGCAGACCTGCCGGGCATCGACGCGCAAGCGTCAGGCGCTGTGGATAAGTCGCCTGTGGACAATCAGGTCGCCCACAAGGGACTGGCGCAGCTGCCGGCGATCTGGACCGATCCACGCCAGCCGATCTGCCTGAGTCAGGGCCAGTCGGAGGGATGGAGCATCGGCTGGCGCTGGCACCCAAGCCAGCGTTTCGAACTGATGCGCGTGCAGCAATGGCTCAACAGTCTGGCGTGGCGGCGGGCCAAGCTGGTTATCCACAGCAACGCGGGCTGGCTGTCCGGTAATGCACTGGATGGTGCCGCCATTCATTGGCAAAACAGCGAATGGCGTCGGGATTCACGTTTGGAATTGATCTTCACCGAGCCTCAGGATGAAGCAGTGTTGCAAGCGGGACTGGCTGCGAGCTTGCTCTGAAGTGAGTTATCCACAGCCGATCCCCTGTAGGAGCTGACTTGTCTGCGATAAGGGCCGAAGGACCTTCCAGCGATATCGTGTTCAGCCAATTTGCGACAGCTTCGCAGCCGATCGCAGACAAGTCAGCTCCTACAGGGGATCGGCGCTTGGCTGAAAATTTATGCTTTATTTTTCAATTACTTAAAGGCTGTTTGATAGGAACTGGATTGTTCGAATGGCTCAATGCTTCCACTTACTGTGATCCTGTCGCCACTGGCTCATCTCGATCACATTGGCGCTGGGTGGCGGGGTTTTGATTTCGAACGGGTAGGGCGCCAGCTCGATTTGCGCGGTATGTGCGCCGAACATGGTGATGGTGCCGGGGTGCCGCTGCTCGCCGGTCACGGTGAACTCGAAGTTATACACACGCGCCAGACGCTTTCTGCCGTTGGCATCGCGGGCGAACGTGAGGCGGCGCAGCGCGACATTGCCGTCGAGCAACTCGATGTCGAGTTTGGCGCAGTGTTGCTTGACTCGCTCCAGTGCCCGCTCGCGCAAACCATGGGAGTGCCACAGCCAGGCGCAGCCGGTTGCCAGCAGCATCAACACAAAAAGGTTTCCCAGCGTCAGCATGAAAATGTGCTCCAACAAAGTACGTTCAGCTTAACTGGGTCTGACGATTTACAGCCATACCGCTCGACTTAAATTTCGTCCCCTTTTTGGCCCTCGCCTGTCTGCTGTCCAGCGCCCTGGGTTTAAGGCGCCTCGTCCTTGATTTCCTGATAGCGCTTTTCCAGCTCCTGACGAATCTGCCGCCGTTGCTTGGCCTGGATGTAACGGCGCTTGTCTTCGCTGTTGGCCGGCTCCAGCGGCGGCACGGTGGCGGGTTTGCGCTGATCGTCGACCGCGACCATGGTGAAGAAGCAGCTGTTGGTGTGCCGCACCGAGCGCTCACGGATGTTCTCGGTGACGACCTTGATCCCCACTTCCATCGAGGTGTTGCCGGTGTAGTTGACCGACGCGAGGAAGGTCACCAACTCGCCAACGTGGATCGGCTCACGAAAAATCACCTGATCCACAGACAGGGTCACCACATAACGCCCGGCATAACGGCTGGCGCAGGCGTAAGCGACTTCATCAAGGTATTTGAGCAAGGTGCCACCGTGCACGTTGCCAGAGAAGTTGGCCATGTCCGGGGTCATCAATACAGTCATCGACAGCTGGGCGTTTCCGGGTTCCATAGCGTGCTCACAAGGCTGGGTGTGACAGATATGCACCTTATGGCGGTGCTCGCGTTCTTGGTTCGGTTTTTGTACATCAATAACCGGACGCTGGCTGGCCTGCTCCCGTCACGCGCAAGTGCATCTGTTTCCACATAGTGCACCTGCTTCCTGGCGCCATCCTGGCGTTGAGCCGAACGGCGCCTCGATACCGGATCAGCTTTCCAGCCAGACATCCCGTGCCCAGTGCCAGACGGATTCCCAGGTCTCTTCAACCACCAGTTCTTCTTCTGCGTCCCACAGCACGACAGTGCCGTCCTCTTCGACGCAGTAGTAGTTCTCACCGTCCTGGCAGATCGGAATCAGTTCGCGCGGCACGCCGACGTCCCAGGCAGTGGCGGCGACTTCCGGGAGGTAGGTATGGGATTGTGGGTCGGTCACGGTGACCGGCTCCAGGCTGCCATACACCACGTCGCTGACGGTCAGCAGGAATTCTTTAAAGACGAACGGGATGTCGATGAACAGCTGTTCTTCGATCTCTACCAGCTGATCCTCGTCAGGCAGCTCAAGGGGTACCGGTACTGGTTCGTTCTTTTCACGCAGCTCTTCAATGACTTCTTCCACGTCCTGGATCCTCTGAACTTAATGGCGCGGGTTATACAGTAGCCTAAAGCTTTTCTCAAAATAACTACCCGAACGGATAAAACAAAACCCCGGACAGGTCCGGGGTTTCGGTTTTACGTGGGTACCGGACAGGTATCAGCCGTTCTGGCGGATACCGGCAACCAGCCAAGGCTGGTTGTCACCCTGCGGGCGTTCCATGTTCCAGCTTTCGCTGAACACTTCACCCTGGTCGAAGCGCGACGTCTTGGACAGGCCGGCGAAGGTCAGGGTCGCAACGGTTTTATCCGAGCGATCATCCAGGCCGTCGAGTTGCACGGTCAGGTTGTCGATGTAGGTCGATTGGAAGCCGTCACCCAGGTTGGCACGTTCCTGTTTGAGGAATTGCAGCATCTGAGGTGTGACGAACTCGGCAATCTTGTCCATTTCGTTGGCGTCCCAGTGCTGTTGCAGCGACTGGAAGTGGCCGCGAGCGGCTTCGAGGAAGCGTTGTTCATTGAACCAGGCCGGTGCGTTGATCACCGGACGTGCAGCCGGTGCTGCGGATGAACCGCCGAACCCTGACGCTTGAGCCGGTTGCTCGATGGTTTCACGCTGAAACGGCGCATGCCCTGCGGCGGCCATGTCCGGCTGTTGCTTGCGACGACGTGCGGCGATGAACCGGAAGATCACAAAGGCGATGATGGCCATGATCAGGATGTCGAAGAACTGCATGCCGTGGAAGCCGCCGCCCATGAACATCGAGGCGAGCAGACCACCCGCAGCGAGACCGGCCAACGGACCGAGCCAGCGAGAAGCACCGCCTGCAGCGGGAGCAGCAGGAGCAGCAGGAGCAGGACGGCCAGCGGTGGCGGAATTCGGTGCAGCCGACGGAGAAGCTGGTGCAGCCTGGCGGGTTTGGTGACTTGGCGCCGAACCGAAGGACTTGCCGCCACCGAAGCGCGCATTGGCGTCGAGGCTCATTGTGAGCCCGATGCACAGCGTCAAAACGATGCTTAGAAAACGTTGCATAAGGGAATTCCCATTTGTGGATTGCACGCGCGCCATGTTGCACAGGAGCAATGGCTATGGCTAGCGACTTAGTGTTTCGAACTTTTGCTTGAATTTATTGAGTAGCTATAAAGGCTACGCCTGCTGGGTTTGTAGGCCAATGGATAAAAATGCGTAGGAAGTATCTGCCAGCGCTTCGCGCTGGATCGCAGCCTCCGGCAGCTCCTACATGGGTTTATGTACGTCCCGAACCCTGTAGGAGCTGCCGAAGGCTGCGATAGGCCGGACCGGTACTTTCAGATCGCTTCCAGCTTCGCGTAGCCCATCATCAGCCATTTGCTGCCTTCGGAGAAATTCACTTGCACCCGTGCCTGAGCGCCAGCGCCTTCGAAGTTGAGAATGACGCCTTCGCCGAACACCGAGTGCAGGACGCGCTGACCGAGGCTGAATGCGGTTTCCGGGATGCCAGTGCCGTTGAACAGGCTGCTGGTGCCCATTTTCTGGGTCCCACCGAACGGCCGGCTGACGCTGTTGGACAGCCGCACTTCCTGAATCAGCGGCGGTGGAATCTCGCGCACGAAGCGCGACACCTTGTTATAGGTCTCGCTGCCATATAAACGGCGGGTCTCGGCGTAGGTCATCACCAGCTGTTGCATGGCGCGGGTGATGCCGACGTAGGCCAGTCGGCGTTCCTCTTCCAGACGGCCGGGCTCTTCCAGGCTCATCTTGTGCGGGAACAGGCCTTCTTCCATGCCCACCAGGAACACGTACGGGAACTCCAGGCCCTTGGCGCTGTGCAAGGTCATCAATTGCACGCTGTCTTCGTGCTCATCGGCCTGAGTGTCGCCCGCTTCCAGAGAGGCATGGCCGAGAAAAGCGGCCAGCGGTGACAGCTCTTCGTCTTCTTCGGCATTCTCGAAGTTGCGCGCGGCGCTGACCAATTCCTCAAGGTTTTCTACCCGAGCCTGGCCTTTTTCGCCTTTCTCTTCCTTGTGGTAGTTGATCAGCCCTGATTGCTCGATCACAGTCTGGGTCATCAGATGCAAAGGCATCTCCATGACTTTCGCCGCCAGATTCTCGATCAGTTCGACAAACCCACCCAGCGCACCGGCTGCGCGGCCGGTCAGGCCTTTATTGGCGATCAGTTGGCGCATCGCCTCCCACATCGAAACGTCAGCGTGGCGGGCGTGGTCGCGGATCGCTTCGACGGTTTTTTCACCGATGCCGCGAGCCGGAACGTTGATCACCCGCTCCAGCGCTGCGTCGTTGCCGCGACCGTCAAGCAGGCGCAGGTACGCCATGGCGTTCTTGATTTCGGCGCGCTCGAAGAAGCGCTGGCCGCCATAGATCCGGTAAGGAATCCGCTCGCGCAATAACGCTTCTTCAAGCACCCGCGATTGGGCGTTGGAGCGATAGAGAATGGCGATGTCGCTGCGCATCAGACCGGTTTTCAACGCGCTTTCGATGGTTTCGACCACGTAACGCGCTTCGTCGTGTTCGTTGAACGCGGCGTACAGATTGATCAGGTCGCCGTCACCGCCATCGGTCCACAGTTCCTTACCCAAACGCCCGGTGTTGTTGACGATCAGCGCGTTGGCGGCCTTGAGGATGCTGGCGGTGGAGCGGTAGTTCTGTTCCAGACGGATGACTTCGGCGTCCGGAAAGTCTGCCGAGTATTGGTGAATGTTCTCGATCTTCGCGCCGCGCCAGCCGTAAATCGACTGGTCATCATCGCCGACCACCATCAGGCTGTCGCCACCTTTGGCCAGGTGCTGCAACCAAGCGTACTGCACGGCGTTGGTGTCCTGGAACTCGTCGACCAGTACATGACGGAAGCGGCGCTGGTAATGCGCTAGCAGTCCTGGGTTGTCGCGCCACAGGTCCAGGGCGCGTAGCAGCAGCTCAGAGAAGTCGATGACCCCGGCACGCTGGCACGCGACCTCGTAGGCTTCGTAGACGGCCTTCATGGTCGTCAGAAATAAATCACCGCTAGCCTGAATATGCTTAGGTCTCAGGCCTTCGTCCTTCTGGCCGTTGATGAACCACTGCGCCTGACGCACCGGCCACATCTTTTCGTCCAGATTCATCTCGCGCATCACACGCTTGACCAAGCGTTGCTGGTCATCGCTATCGAGAATCTGGAAGTTTTGGTTGAGCCCGGCATCCTGCCAATGCGCCCGCAGCAAGCGGTGCGCCAGGCCGTGGAAGGTACCGACCCACATGCCGGCCGGGTTGATACCCATCAGCTGCTCGATGCGGTGACGCATCTCGGCCGCGGCCTTGTTGGTGAATGTCACCGACAGGATCGAGTGTGACGAGGCTTGCTCGACCTGGATCAACCAGGCGATGCGGTGCACCAGCACACGGGTTTTGCCGGAACCAGCACCGGCCAGGACCAACTGACGGCCCACGGAGGCAGCTACGGCCTGACGTTGGGCATCGTTGAGGGAATTCAGCAGAAGGGAGAGATCATCGCGCATCGGCGCATTCTAGGGTGCTGGGCGAAGTCGGGCAAACCAAGCTTTGCTCGATGCGATAAATGTCATGCCGGGGATGACCGGTCAGTCAGGGCTACAAGCGTTACGGGCCGTGCCTGAGGTGTCTGGAATGGGGTCCGAGGGGAGGCCAATCAGCGTTTTTAATGATCCAGGGCAGTTTGGTCTGCCGGGCGGCTTGTGTATGCTCCGTCCACGTTTAAGGCTCAACCATTATAAGAACACTGCCTATGACCTTTAGCATCAGCTCCTCGAGCGCCGTAGTTGCGACTCGGCGAGTGATCCGCGAGCAATTTGCCACTCAGCTTGCGGCGGAACGCACGCGCCTGCTTTATCAGGGTTCGCTGTTGCCGACCTTGTTCATGTTACTCAACGGTCTGGTCTGCGCCTGGTTGCTCTGGAGCCCGCAGCGCTATCTGCTGGTCAGCATTTGGCTGGGTTGGCTGACAACGCTGGTGGGTTTGCGCGTCATGCAGGTTGCCGCGTTCAACGCTGCACCGCCGTTGCACCAGTCACGACCGATCTGGCGTGGCATGTTCCTGTTGGGCGCAGTCGTCAGCGGCCTGACCCTTGCCAGTGCGGCGATCGCCCTGGTCCCGGTGGACAGTTTCGTGCAGCAAGCCTGGGTGTTCGGCCTGATCGGTGCCGCGACGCTGTCGGCCAGTGTCGCTTACGCTGTGAGCATGCCGGCGTTTCTGACCTTTACCCTGTCATGCCTGTTGCCCTCGATCACCTTCCTTTTTTTGCACGGTGATGAGCAGCAGCACGGCTGGGGCTGGCTCGGCCTGATTCTGCTGGTGGCGTTGATCGTCGTAGCCTTGCAGGTCAATCGCTTGATCCTCCAGGGGCTGATGCAGCGTTTCCAGAATCAGGCGCTGATCGAGCACTTGCAGCAGGCCCAGGCCCAGGGTGAGCAGCTCAATCATGAACTGGCGCGGGAAATCGAGCAGCGGCGCAGGGCTGAGCGGGACTTGCGCGAGGCTCAAGCCGGGCTCGAAGCCAGAGTCGTGCAGCGCAGCCTCGAACTGGACGCGGCAAATCAAGCGCTGAGCAAGAGCGAGGAGCGGCTGGCCCTGGCGCTCGAGGCGAGTGAATTGGGCCTGTGGGACTGGAATCTGCAAACCGACGAAGTCCATCACACGCAGATCAAGGAACTGTTCGGCCTGGAGCCGGAACAGGTAACGGGCGTGCTCAGCCACCTCAAACCGCGCATTCACCGCGAAGACTTGCCGCTGCTGCGGCACGCGATGGTCGAGCATTTGAAGGGTCGTACCGACGACTACAAGGTCACGTATCGCTTCCGTCATGGCGCCGGGCATTGGGTCTGGATTGAAGACAGCGGCCGCGCCGTGGAGCACAGCAGCAGTGGACGGGTGATTCGTATGATCGGCACCCGCCGCGACGTCAGCGCCGGTAAACAGCTGGAAGAACAGCGTCGACTGGCAGCCACGGTCTTCGAAGCGGCAAGCGAAGGCATCGTCATTCTCGATCCGAACTACACCCTGCTGGCACTCAATCAGGCATTCAGCCGGGTAACCGGTTACCCGCAGAGTGACATGTTGGGGCGCAACGTCACTGAACTGGCATGCTGCCGCGATGCCCGACGCTACTTTCAGACAATCCGTCAGGCCTTGGAGCAAAACGGTAGCTGGCAGGGCGAGTTGGTTGAAACCCGAAAAAGCGGCGAGGTGTACCCGCAATGGCTCCAACTGAGCGTAGTGCGTGATTTTCGGGGAAATGTAAGCCATATCGTTGGCTTCTTCGCCGATCTGTCGGCACGGCGCGAATCCGAAGAGCGTATGCGTTACTTGACTCACTACGATGAGCTGACGGGTCTGGCCAACCGCTCATTGTTCAAGGAGCGCTTGCGCGAAGCCAGCCAGCGTGTGCGTCAGGGCGGTAGAAGCCTGGCGTTACTGCACATCGATCTCGATCGCTTCAAGCTGCTCAATGACAGCCTGGGGCATGAGGTGGCCGATCAGTTACTGCGGCAAGTGGCACGGCGCCTGAGCAGCGCGTTGCCCGAGGCCGATACCATTGCGCGGTTGTCGGGTGACGAGTTCGCCGTGCTGTTCGACGCCTATGGCAATTTATCCAGCCTGGCGCGAGTCACCAGTCGTCTGCTGGCCAAGTTGCGCATGCCACTGTGGGTGGTCGGGCAGGAACTGGTGATCAGCGCGTCGGTGGGGATCAGCCTGTTGCCCGACTCGGCCCGTGAGATCTCGGCGCTGGTCAGCCAGTCGAACATGGCCATGCAACATGCGAAACATTTGGGCGGCAACAATTTCCAGTTCTACACCGAGAGCCTGCAAGCCAGCACGCTGGAGCGTTTGCAGCTGGAAAATCAGCTGCGCAAGGCTATCGACGAGAACCAGTTGCAAGTGTTCTATCAGCCCAAGCTCTGTCTGGCGACCGGCCACTTGAACGCCGCCGAGGCGCTGGTGCGCTGGCTGCATCCAACGATGGGCATGGTGCCGCCGGGGGATTTTATCGGCCTGGCCGAAGAGACCGGCCTGATCGGGCCGATTGGCGAGTTTGTGCTGCGTCAGGCCTGTTGGCAGGCATGCGAGTGGCAGCGTCAGGGGCTGGAGCCGATTCGGGTGTCGGTCAATCTGTCGGTCCATCAATTGCGCCAGGGCAAATTGGTCAGCCTGGTTCGGCAAGTACTCGAAGAGACCGGACTTGCGCCGCACTACCTCGAGTTGGAACTGACGGAAAGCCAATTGCTAGACAGCGTGGAACACATCATCGCGACCTTCCACCAGTTGCACGAACTGGGGGTGAAACTGGCCATCGATGATTTCGGCACCGGCTATTCGTCGTTGAGTTACCTGAAACGCTTCCCGGTGGATTACGTGAAGATCGACCAGACTTTCATTCGCGGCTTGGGCGAGGGCACTGAAGACGCGGCCATCACCCGCGCAATCATCGCCATGGCTCACAGCCTGGAATTGAAAGTGGTGGCCGAAGGTGTGGAAAACCAGGAGCAACTGAGATTCCTCAAGGCTCACGATTGCGATGAAGTGCAGGGCTATCTGATCAGTCGTCCAATGGAGGCGGAGGCTGTAGGGCGGTTGTTGAGGGAGTATGGGCCGGATACTTGGGTGTGAATTCGACTCAACGCCGATTCCCTGTAGGAGATCCCCCCCCGTCTTCGACGCTGCGCTGTCGCGCAGCAAACTGGGTCTCGATTCTGCCCGGAGGGCGTAGTAGCTGACTTGTCTGCGATAGGCCGGGGTCGCGTCCGACACGGAGGACCTTCCAGCGGCGGTGAATTCACCATTTTTGCCAGCGCTTCGCACTGGATCGCAGACAAGTCAGCTCCTACACGGGGTCGGCGACAGATCCTGCAGTTAGCCGCCCCAAGCTCGTTTAGCTGGGCGGGCCGCAGGTCATGTAGTATAACTACAAGAAAGCTACAATCCGGCCAAGCCGTCATAACCGAGTCCTTCCCTTTGAATCTGTTGCAACACATCGCCCAGTCACGCCATCTGTTACGCAAGTCGGAACTCAAGGTTGCCGACCACGTGCTGCTTGACCCTGCGGCCGTGATGCACAGCTCCATGGCTGACCTCGCGCACAGCGTTGGTATCAGCGAGCCGACCATTGTGCGGTTTTGCCGTGCCATCGGCTGCACCGGTTTTCAGGATCTGAAACTCAAGTTGGCGCAGAGCCTGGCTGCTGGCGCCAGCTTCGGTCAGTTTGCGATTCATGAAGACGACTCGGTTGCTGACTACAGCTTGAAAATCTTCGACACGACCTTGCACACGCTGATGGAGGTTCGAGAAAATCTCGATCCCCAGGCGTTGCAGTCGGCAGTGACCGCCATGGCGTTGGCCCAGCGCGTGGAGTTCTACGGTTTTGGTGCTTCAGGCGCGGTGGCGGCGGATGCGCAGCACAAGTTCTTCCGCTTGCTGCTGACCGCCGCGGCGTATTCCGATCCGCATATGCAGGCCATGTCGGCGGTAACCCTCAAGCCCACCGACGTTGCGGTTTGCATCTCCCAATCGGGGCGCTCGAAAGACCTGCTAATCACGGCCAATCTGGTCCGAGAAAGCGGTGCCACACTGATTACCTTGTGCCCGAGCCAGACGCCGTTGGCCGAATTGTCGACCATCAATCTGGCTATCGACGTTCACGAAGACACCGAAATCTATACACCGCTGACTTCGCGTATCGCCCACCTGGTGGTGATCGACGTGCTGGCGATGGGTGTTGCCATGGCGCGTGGGCCGAGCCTGGTCAACCACCTCAAGAGCGTCAAACGCAGCCTGCGCAGCCTTCGCCTGTCGCCGAAGTCGGTCAAGGCGCTGGATGACTGACAGGGTGTGTCAGGCAGCTTTCGCAGGCAAGCCTGCTCCCACAGTGGATCGCGTCGCCTTTGCCTGTGAATGAACGCCGCAAACTGTTCATCGTCCTGTCACCTGTTCGCCGCGCAATCGTCATTGCCGGCGATCATGCTCAAGCTCCCACACACGTAATGGGAGACAGGATATGCCTCGGCACTACGATGACTCGCAGCAGCACGCTAACACCGCGACCGCCGCTCACACCTCCGCTACTAGCTCAAAGAATGCCCGCCGACAGCAGGAAGATCAGCGGCGCATGGAGTTCCGTCGCGCGATTGAAAGCTATTCCGAGCAGCGTCAACTGGCGCAGGAGCTTTCTGATTATTTCGACCTTTCCGGCCCTGAATCCGGTGCGCTCAACGTCTGGCAACAGCGTGCGGCAGGTTCCCGTCGAAACGCTCAACAAGCTGGCTGATCTGCGCACGTTCGGCGCGGATGAATGCAAGAAAGGCGTGAGCTACCGGCGACAGCGGTTTGGCCTTGGCTTGCACCACGCACCAGCTGCGATACAGCGGCAACTCGGCTACCGGTAGCTCGCGCAGTATGCCGGTGGCCAGTTCCAGGCTCAGCGCATGGCGAGTCAGCAGCGCCACCCCAAGACCGGCCACCACGCTTTCGCGCTGAGCTTCGGCTGAGGCGACTTCAAGGGTCTGAGTGAAGTGAACGCGCTTCTCTTTGAAATACTCCTCGCAGGCTTTACGCGTACCTGAACCGGTTTCACGGATCAGCAGGGGATAAGGTTCCAGATCCTTCAGCGTCAACTGCTCGACCTGACACAGCGGATGATCCGGCGGCGCCACGGCGATGATTGGGTTGTTGAGGAAGGGCATGAATTCCAAGCCCATGTCCTGTGGCACCATCGACATCACCACCAGATCATCACGGTTATCCGACAGACGCCGGATCACCTGTGCGCGATTGACCACCGTCAGGTTCAGCATCACGTCGGGGTACTGCCGCTTGAACGCGGCAAACAGATGCGGGACGAAATATTTGGCGCTGGATTCGATGGCCAGCTTGAGCTGACCTTGCAACGAACCCTGCATGTCCGACAGCTGCATGTCGAGGTTTTCCAGGCGGCCGAAGATGTCGCGACTGGCGGCCTGAAGCGCTTCAGCGGCCTCAGTCAGGTACAGCTTTTTGCCGACATACTCGAACAGCGGCTGACCAATCAGCTCTTCTAGCTGACGAATCTGTAGGCTAACGGCCGGTTGCGTGAGGGCCATTTCATCGGCGGCACGGCTGTAGGACCGCAGGTCGCACACTTCGTTGAAAATCCGTAGCTGACGCAATGTCATACGCATCAATGACTTACGCATCTTTCGCACCTATGCCAATGGCTGAGAAACCAACTATAAGGTTTTACTTATACACATCCCAACTTTTATTGATTTTTGTTAATCCCTCTTCAGGCATAGGGTGGCTATCGCAATGCCACCGCAACGCAATACGCGGTCACACGCCGATCGGCTTAGCCGGTTCGTCTGTTCTAACGGTCGAGGAAACGCCAGTGATAACAAAAATCCTGATCGCCAACCGCGGTGAAATCGCTGTCCGGATCGTGCGCGCCTGCGCCGAGATGGGTATTCGCTCGGTCGCGATCTATTCCGACGCCGACCGCCATGCCCTGCATGTCAAACGCGCTGATGAAGCCCATAGCATTGGTGCCGAACCGCTCGCTGGCTACTTAAACCCGCGCAAGCTGGTTAACCTGGCAGTGGAAACCGGTTGTGATGCCTTGCATCCCGGTTATGGCTTTCTCTCGGAAAACGCCGAGCTGGCGGACATCTGCGCCGAACGCGGAATCAAATTCATCGGCCCGTCGGCAGAAGTCATCCGCCGCATGGGCGACAAGACCGAAGCCCGGCGCAGCATGATCAAGGCCGGTGTGCCGGTCACGCCTGGCACTGAAGGCAACGTTGCCGATATCGCTGAAGCACTGGTCGAAGGTGAGCGCATTGGTTACCCGGTGATGCTCAAGGCTACGTCGGGTGGCGGTGGTCGGGGTATCCGACGCTGCAACAGCCGTGAAGAGCTGGAACAGGCATTCCCGCGTGTGATCTCGGAAGCGACCAAAGCCTTTGGTTCAGCGGAAGTCTTCCTCGAAAAATGCATCGTCAACCCCAAGCACATCGAAGCGCAGATCCTCGGTGACAGCTTTGGCAATGTCGTGCATCTGTTTGAGCGCGATTGCTCAATCCAGCGCCGTAACCAGAAGCTGATCGAAATCGCCCCCAGCCCGCAACTGACCCCGGAACAGCGCGCCTACATCGGCGACCTGTCGGTGCGTGCGGCCAAAGCGGTGGGCTACGAGAACGCTGGCACCGTGGAGTTCCTGCTCGCCGAGGGCGAGGTGTACTTCATGGAGATGAACACTCGGGTGCAGGTGGAACACACCATCACCGAAGAAATCACCGGCATCGATATCGTCCGTGAGCAGATCCGCATCGCCTCTGGTCTGCCGCTGTCGGTCAAGCAGGAAGACATCATTCACCGCGGCTTTGCCCTGCAGTTTCGAATCAACGCCGAAGACCCGAAAAACAACTTCCTGCCGAGCTTCGGCAAGATCACCCGTTATTACGCGCCTGGCGGTCCCGGCGTGCGCACCGACACGGCGATCTACACCGGCTACACGATTCCGCCGTTCTACGACTCGATGTGCCTGAAGCTGATCGTCTGGGCGCTGACCTGGGAAGAGGCGATGGACCGTGGCCTGCGCGCCCTGGATGACATGCGTCTGCAAGGGGTCAAGACCACCGCCGCGTACTACCAGGAAATCCTGCGTAACCCGGAATTCCGTAGCGGTCAGTTCAACACCAGCTTTGTTGAAAGCCACCCCGAACTGACCAACTACTCGATCAAGCGCAAACCCGAAGAGCTGGCTTTGGCCATCGCCGCCGCTATTGCCGCCCACGCAGGCCTGTGAGGAATACAACAATGTCCAAGAAGATCTATGTAACCGACACCATCCTGCGTGACGCCCACCAGTCGCTGCTGGCGACGCGCATGCGCACTGAAGACATGCTGCCGATCTGCGAGAAGCTCGACAAAGTCGGCTACTGGTCGCTGGAAGTCTGGGGCGGTGCGACGTTCGACGCCTGCGTACGCTTCTTGAAGGAAGACCCGTGGGAGCGTTTGCGCAAACTTCGCGCAGCCTTGCCTAACACCCGTCTGCAAATGCTCCTGCGCGGCCAGAACCTGTTGGGCTACCGCCACTACAGCGACGATGTGGTGCGTGCATTCGTCGCCAAGGCGGCGGTCAACGGTATCGACGTGTTCCGCATCTTCGATGCGATGAACGACGTGCGAAACCTGCGTGTGGCCATCGAAGCGGTCAAAGCGGCGGGCAAGCACGCCCAAGGCACCATCGCTTACACCACCAGCCCGGTGCATACCATCGAAGCCTTCGTCGCCCAGGCCAAGCAGATGGAAGCCATGGGTTGCGACTCGGTCGCGATCAAGGACATGGCCGGCCTGCTGACACCGTATTCCACGGGTGAACTGGTCAAGGCGCTGAAGGCCGAGCAATCACTGCCGGTGTTCATCCACTCCCACGACACCGCAGGCCTGGCCGCCATGTGTCAGCTCAAGGCGATTGAAAACGGCGCCGATCATATCGACACCGCGATCTCCAGCTTCGCTTGGGGCACCAGCCATCCGGGTACCGAGTCGATGGTTGCCGCACTCAAAGGCAGCGAATTCGATACCGGTTTGAACCTGGAGCTGTTGCAGGAAATCGGCTTGTACTTCTACGCCGTGCGTAAGAAATATCACCAGTTCGAAAGCGAATTCACGGCGGTCGATACCCGCGTGCAGGTCAATCAGGTGCCAGGCGGGATGATTTCCAACCTCGCCAACCAGCTCAAAGAGCAGGGTGCGCTGAACCGCATGGGTGAAGTGCTGGCCGAGATTCCGCGAGTGCGTAAAGACCTCGGCTACCCGCCGCTGGTGACCCCGACCTCACAGATTGTCGGCACTCAGGCGTTTTTCAACGTGCTGGCTGGCGAGCGCTACAAAACCATCACTAACGAAGTGAAGCTCTACCTGCAAGGCGGCTACGGCAAGGCGCCGGGTGTGGTCGATGAAAAACTGCGGCGTCAGGCCATCGGCAACGAAGAACTGATCGACGTGCGTCCAGCTGATTTGCTCAAGCCTGAGATGGTCAAGCTGCGTCTGGACATCGGCGCGGTGGCCAAGTCAGAAGAAGACGTGCTGACTTACGCGATGTTCCCGGACATTGGGCGCAAGTTCCTCGAAGAACGCGAAGCTGGCACCTTGACTCCTGAAGTGCTGCTGCCGATCCCGGAAGCGGGTGGCGTGACCAAGGCGGGCGGCGAAGGCGTACCGACCGAGTTCGTGATCGATGTACACGGCGAAAGCTACCGCGTCGACATTACCGGTGTTGGCGTCAAGTCCGAGGGCAAGCGCCACTTCTACCTGACCATCGATGGCATGCCGGAAGAGGTGGTGTTCGAGCCGCTCAACGAATTCGTCGGTGGCGGCGCCAGCAAACGTGCGCAAGCCAACTTACCGGGTCACGTCAGTACCACCATGCCGGGCAATATCGTCGACGTACTGGTCAAGGAAGGCGACATGGTCAAGGCCGGCCAGGCCGTACTGATCACCGAAGCGATGAAAATGGAGACCGAAGTACAGGCCTCCATCGCTGGCAAGGTCACCGCGATCCACGTCGCCAAAGGCGATCGGGTCAACCCCGGCGAAATCCTGGTGGAAATCGAGGGCTGATTCGCTGACCGCTTAACTGTTTACTCTGGGGGGAGCACTCGTGGCTCCCCTTTTTTTCGTCTGACATAAACCCATTCGCGAATTCGCAGGGGGTTGCGTCGATCACACAGCCTGTGTAGGAGCTGACTTGTCTGCGATCGGTCCGGGGTCGCGTTCGACCGCAGCAGTCGTAATCCGGTATCCCCAGTCCATCCAGTCACACCGCGTTTTGCCATTCTACGACCGCTGCGCGCTCGATCGCAGACAAGTCAGCTCCTACGCCCTCCGGGCAGAATCGAGACCCAGTTTGCTGCGCGACAGCGCGGCGTCGAAGGCGGGGCGGGGTCTCCTGCAGAGGTTGTGCGAACTTCACAGCTCCCGGAAGCTTTCCAGCGTCCGAACCTGTTGCCCATCACGGAAGTTATCCACAGCCAACCACCCCTCAAACGCCCGCTGCAACGCCGGCCATTCTTCGTCGGTGATCGAATACCAAGTGGTATCGCGATTTTGGTTTTTGGCCACCATGTGCTGGCGGAACGTGCCTTCGAAGGTGAAGCCGAAGCGATCGGCGGCGCGTTTGGAGCGCTGGTTGTTGTCGTTACATTTCCATTCCAGACGCCGGTTGCCCAAGGCAAATGACTCTACGGCCAACAGATAGATCGCTTCGGTGCCTTTTGGCGTGCGCTGCATGGCGGCGCCGAAGGTGACGTGACCAATTTCGATGCGGCCATGCTCGGGCACGATGCACATCAGGGAGATGTAGCCATCCACAACGCCGGTATGGCGATCAATCACGGTGTAGAACCACGGATCGCTGCCGTCCGCATTGCGCTTGAGCCACGCGTCGAATGCGCTGCGTTCGTTGAAGGGGCCATAAGGCAAATAGTCCCAGAGCTTCTGATCAGCCTCCGGACCTTGCAAGGCGAGCCACAAGCCATCGCCGTGACGTGCCACGTCGAGTTTTTCCAGGCGAATGAAACGGCCTTCCAGAGGTTTGGCGTTCGGGATTTTGGCCGGTTGCCAGTGCAGTAGATCGATCGACATAAACAGGTTTCCTGAGCTTAGAGCGCTTTGCGAAATTGAATGAAGCCGGGGCGTTCGGCGATGCGTTCGTACAACTGGATCGCCGTGGCATTGGTTTCGTGGGTCAACCAATGGACCTTGATGGCTCCGGCGGCCTTGGCGTCGGCGTAGACAAACTCGATCAACTTTCTTCCCAGGCCGGTACCGCGCTGCTCCGGAGCAACGATCAAATCTTGCAGGTAGCAGGAGTTCTCGATGCTCCAGTTGGAGCGGTGGTAGATGTAATGAACCATGCCGACGGCCTTGCCATCTTTCCAGGCGAGGGCGGCATTGGTCGTTTCGCTCGGGTCGAGGAAGCGTTGCCAGGTGGACTCACTGATGTCGTCGGCGAGCTCAGTGTTGTAGAACTTCAGGTACGCCTCCCATAGCGGCAGCCATGCAGCGTGGTCTTTCGGGGTGACGGGGCGTATTTGGACGTCGGTCATTGCTCTCTCCTTAGCGCATCAATCGGGAAACTTCGTTGTCATTGGGTTCAACGCTGGCTGCAAGGCTGTCACGCACGCCGGCAATATCGGCTGCGCTGCGGTTCTGGGTGAGCTTGCGTTTGCCCTCCAGGCGGCTGATGGGCACCACGAAGCCGACGATGGCGCCGAGCATTTTGTCGATGTAGTCAGCAGGCGCGTCCTCCAGCGTCCAGGGCTTGGTTCGACCCGCCTCATGCTTCTCGGTCAGGGCGCTGACCAGATTGCGCAGGCGATGCGCATCGTGGAACACCTCGGCCGTGCCATAGGCGTGGATCGCGAGGTAATTCCAGGTCGGGACCGCTTGGCCGTGTTCAGCCTTGCTCGGGTAAAACGACGGGCTGACGTAAGCATCCGGGCCGGGAAAGATTAGCAAGACCTCGGAGCCAGTGGCCAGCTCCTGCCATTGCGGGTTGGCTTTAGCCAAGTGCCCGTAAAGGGCGCCGTAGGGCCCTTGCTCAGGGCTGAGTAGCAGCGGGATGTGATTGGCCAGGAGGCCTCGCGGACCATTCGTCACGAGAATGCCCAGTCGCGGGCCTTCGATTTGTCGATGAAGGGTTGATAAGTCGTCTTCGTTGAATGCGCTGGGGATGTACATACGATTTTTTCCTTGGCCAATGGCTAAATCCTAGGCACCCTATTGGTTGGTTGTAAGAGCCATTACCGGTCAATTTCATAGGACCAATTCCATGCCCGCCAGTGCGCCATCCTTTCCGTTCGATCCTGCGGGCATCGAACTTGACCGCCACCGAGGGCTGAGCCGCCAGCTGTATCAGAGCTTGCGCCAGCGAATTCTCGACGGCAGTTTGAGCAGTGGCACGCGTCTGCCGGCCAGTCGTGACCTTGCGGCGTCGTTATCCATCTCGCGCAATAGCGTGATGCGCGCCTATGACCAGCTCTATGCCGAGGGTTTCACTGAGGGCCGCATTGGGGATGGCACTTATGTCGCGCAATTGCCCACCAAGACGGTCGCGTCAAAGAGGTCGGTCAAAAATTTATCCACAAAAGTGTCCACAGGGTTATCAACAGGCTTACCCACAGGTTTATCCACAAAACAGGTAGAAATACCTGGTGTTTTATCCAGCAAAGTTATCCACAGCACGGCGCTGAATCTGCTTGAGCAACATCATTTGGCCAAGCCACGAGGCGATGCGCCACGGGCTTTTCGGGTGGGTGTGCCGGCTTTTGACCTGTTCCCGTTTGGCGTTTGGGGCAAGTTACACGCGGCTTTCTGGCGAAAACCGGATCTGGGGCAGTTGGGCTACGGCGAGCCCGCCGGGGATTGGCGTCTGCGTGAATTGATTTCGGCGTATTTGCGCAGTTCCCGTGGCCTGCACTGCAGTGCTGAGCAAATAGTGATCACCAGCGGCGCGCAGCAGGCAATTAGCCTTTGTGCACAGCTGCTGTTGGAGGTGGGGGACGCTGTCGCGGTGGAGAATCCCGGTTATCGGGCGGCCGGTCATGCGTTCGCCATCGCGGGGGCGCGCTTGCACGGTATCGCTGTGGATAACGAGGGCATGCGTTGCGCGCAACTGGAGCAAAGTGATTTCAAGCTGGCCTACGTCACACCGTCGCACCAATACCCCACGGGTGTGACCATGAGCCTGGCTCGGCGCCTTGAACTGCTGGCTTGGGCGGAACGCACCCAGAGCTGGATCGTCGAGGACGACTACGACGGTGAGTACCGTTACAGCGGCGCGCCATTGGCCCCTTTGGCGGCCCTGGATCGGCACGGTCGGGTTCTGTATGTCGGCACCTTCGGCAAGATCGCCTTCCCGGCGTTGCGTCTGGGCTATCTGGTGCTGCCATTGGGGCTGGTGGAGGCGTTCAGTCAGCGGCGGGCCGTGGACATGCGTCACTCTGAAGTCGGCACGCAGGCGGTGATGGCTGAATTCATCGCTACTGGGCATTTTCAGCGGCATATCCGGCGCATGCGCCGCGCCGCCTTGAGTCGTCGCGATGCGCTGTTGGCCGACTGGCCTGAAGGGATACGCGGCTGTGGGGTGATGCCGAAGGTGGTGGCGGGGCTGCATGTCGCAGTGCCCGTGGATACGTTGGCTCGGGAGTGCGAGCTGGTGGCAAAGGCCGACAGTGTCGGGGTCGAGATCAACCCGCTGAGCGACTATTGGCTGCCGACGTCGAGCGAGCCTGAGGATAACCGTGCGGGCATGGTATTGGGTTTTGCTGCCGTGCCTGAACACAGCATCCGCGAGGCGTTGGACAAGCTGCGTCGGGTCTGGAAGGAGTAGAGGTTTACTCTGCTCCGTCCGGATCGCAGCCTTCGGCAGCGCCTACAATCAGTCGCCAGATGATTTGGCCAGCTGCTCTTTAGCCGTCCTCACGATGTTATCCACCGTGAAGCCGAACTTGGCTTGCAGCTTCTCAATCGGCGCCGAGGCACCAAAGGTATTCATCACCACCTTGGCGCCGGTGTTGCCGACGTAACGATCCCAGCCCACCGGACCTGCCTGCTCGACCACTAACCGGGCGCTGACGCTTGGCGGCAGCACACTGTCGCGATAGACCTGATCCTGGTCCTCGAACAACTCCCAACTGGGCATCGAAACGACGCGGGCGGCGATGCCTTCGGATTTCAATAGTTCAAACGCTTTCACCGTCATGCCCACTTCGCTGCCCGTGGCGATCAGGATCACCGAGGGTTGACCCTTGACGGCATCCCCCAAGACATAAGCGCCGCGCGAGGTGCCTTCAGCCGAGGCGTAGCGCGTGCGATCTAGGGTCGGCAACGGCTGTCGCGACAGCACAATGCAGGAGGGTCGATGGGTTTGCGCCAGCGCCACTTTCCAGGCCTGAGTGGTTTCATTGGCATCACCGGGGCGCAGGGTCAGCAGGCCGGGTGTGGCCCGCAGTTGGGTCAGTTGCTCGATGGGTTGGTGGGTCGGACCGTCTTCGCCGACGCCGATGGAGTCGTGGGTAAAGACGAAAATCACCGGCAGCTCCATGATCGAGGCCAGGCGAATCGGTGGTTTCATGTAGTCGCTGAACACCAGGAAGGTCGAGGTGTAAGGGCGTATGTAAGACAGCGCCAGACCGTTGGCGATGGAGCCCATGGCATGTTCGCGGACACCGAAGTGCAGGTTGCGGCCGCTGTAATTCTCGGCTGAGTAGCTGCCAGCGCCGTCGAACGTGAGGTTGGTCTTGGTCGACGGGGACAGGTCGGCCGAACCGCCGATCAGCCACGGAATCTTCGCCGCAAAGGCATTGAGTACCTTGCCGCCTGACGCGCGAGAGGCAATGCCCTTGGCGTCAGTTTCGAATTGTTCCAGCTCGTCCTGCCACTGATCAGGCATCTCACCGGCACGCATGCGGCGCAATTGATCGGCCAGCGCTGGATCGCTACGGCCGAGGTCGGCGAGGGTCTTTTGCCATGCCTCGAACTCGCCGTTGTTGCGCTGAATCAGCGAGTCGCGCAGGCAATGACGGGCGTCTTCCGGAACAAGGAAACTGGCGTTCTCGTCCCAGCCATAGAATTTCTTGGTCAGGCGAATTTCTTCGACACCCAAGGGTTCGCCGTGGGCGGCCGAGGTGTTGTGCTTATGGGGCGCGCCGTAGCCGATCACGCTGTCGACCACGATCAGTGTCGGGGCATCCTGGGTTTGCTTGAATGTTTCCAGCGCTTTGGCCAGCGCACCGGCATCATTGGCGTCGGTGACATGCAGCGTGTTCCAGCCGTAGCCTTTGAACCGGGTCTGGATATCTTCGTTGAACGCCAGTTCGGTATGGCCTTCGATGGTGATGGTGTTGTTGTCGTAGATCCAGCACAGGTTGGCGAGTTTGAGGTGCCCGGCAATCGACGCGGCTTCGCCGGTCACGCCTTCCATCATGTCGCCATCACCACACAACGCATACACGCTGTAGTCGAACAGCGTTGTATTGGGGCGATTGAAGCGCGCGCCCAGCCAACGTTCCGCCATCGCCATGCCGACGCTGTTGGCACAGCCCTGACCAAGTGGGCCAGTGGTGGTTTCGACCCCGGTGGTCATGCGGTATTCCGGATGGCCTGGGGTTTTGGAGTCGAGTTGGCGAAATTGTTTGATGTCTTCCAGGCTGACGGCGGGCTTGCCCGACGGCTTGCCGTGCTCGTCGATCTCGATCACGCCCGCCAGATGCAGCAGCGAATACAACAGCATCGACGCATGACCGATGGAGAGCACGAAACGGTCACGATTGGGCCAATCCGGGTGCTCGGGGTGATACCGAAGAAATTGATTCCAGACCGTGTAGCCCACCGGCGCCAGCGCCATTGGCGTGCCGGGGTGACCGGAGTTGGCCTTCTGCACCGCGTCCATGGCGAGCGTGCGGATAGTGTTGATGCACAGTTGGTCGGTGGAGGAAGACGTTGAAGAAGAGCTCATTGAATTAACCCTCGGTGACGTGCTGCTGAACATCCAGATAGGTGTTGAGCACGGCGAGGCTGGGTTTGTTCCTCGGAATTGATGTAGTGAGTGAAACCTGTGGGAGCAGGCTTGCCTGCGAAGAGGCCGGTGCGGTGTCAGATGTATCGCCATTCGCAGGCGAGCCTGCTCCCAGTGTGCCCGGCATGGGCCAAAACCAGCCATCTGAAAGCGATGGCCAGACTAAGTGACGACAACTGTAGCGAAACGCAAGGTGGACGCCGTGAGGCCAAGCTGAAAGAAGCGCGTAGCAAAGGCACGACCGTAGGAACACGAACAGGCAGCGAGGCTGGATGCGGGCGATTAGTGTGCTGGGAACCACGAAATCCGACTGTCACCGAAAGACGCATTCAGTAGAGCCTGACGGCACGGGCCGATGGTTTTGGCACCTTACCCGGGGAGATCTCGCACACGTCAGTGAGCGAGAAGTCAGCAGAGGCCGTAGTAGCGAAGATGAGCGGTAATGCGCTTGGAGCAAAGGGCCGAAGGATAAACAACACCCGTAATGGACTTCTTACATTGAGCCAGAGCTCTTTGAAACCGAACCCGGAAAAGTGCAGTGACACCGACGGGTTGGCCGGACATGAATGCCCGGGTGGATCCCGGAGAACTAATGAAAGGAAAGAGCGAGTGATGTGTCAGACGGAACAGGAAACTGGAGACGTGTTGAGCGAAATCAGCGTGGAGCAGGTTGTCGAGGCTGACAACATGCGCCGTGCGTTCAAGAAAGTCCGGGCCAACAAAGGTGCGCCCGGGGTTGACGGTATTAGCACTGAAGACCTCGAAGCGCACTTGGTCAAGCATTGGCCGGGCATCAAGGAAAAGCTTCTGGCCGGGAGCTACCAGCCCGGTCCGATCAGGGGTAAAACGATCGGCAAACCCCAAGGCGGAGAACGGCTGCTGGGGATTCCCAACACGCAGGATCGAGTGATCCAGCAAGCGGTAAGCCAGCAACTGACGAAGCTTTGGGACGGTGGTTTCAGTGAGCACAGCTACGGGTTCAGGCCCGGGCGCAGCAACCTTGACGCGATCAGGGCGGCGAAAGACTTCGTGCTCAGCGGCAAGACCTGGGTTGTCGATGTGGACATTGAAGCGTTCTTTGACGAGGTCAATCACGACCGACTCATGACGCGCATCACCCGCGACATCCGGGACAAGCGGCTGAACAAGTATCTGGCGTCGAACCTGCGCGCGGACATGGTCCTGAACGGCCAGCGGCACAAACGCACGGCGGGCGTACCGCAAGGTGGTCCGCTGAGTCCGCTGCTGGCCAATCTGTATCTGGACCCGCTGGACAAGGAGCTGGAAACTCGAGGGCTGAGCTTCTGTCGCTATGCAGACGACCTGATGATCTTTGTCGAAAGCGAGCGCAGCGCAGAGCGAATACTGGAAAGCATCGTGGCGTGGATCGAGAAACACCTGAAGCTGAAGGTCAATGCCAGCAAGAGCGGCACGGGTCGTCCTTGGGAACGCGATTTTCTGGGTTATCTGATCGACGAGGAAGGCAACAATCACCTGTCGGGCAGGACGGTCAAGCGATACCGCAAACGCGTTCGTGAATGTTGGTCAGCCAGACAGGGACTCACCTCCCGGGAACTGGTTGAGCAATGGAGAGGTTATCTTCTTGGCTGGTTTGGTTATTTCCGGCTGGCCACGGAGCGAAACTTCACGCAGCTCTCACAATGGACGCGGCGCCACATGCGCAAGTGCTTTTGGCAGCGGTGGCATAACCGCAAGGGTCGTATGGCCCAACTGCTGAAGATGGGCATCTCGAAACGAGGGCTTGCGCGAGTGAGTTTTCACGACGGAGCTTGGAAAGCGGCGGCACATCCGGCCATGCACCAAGCCTTGAACAACAAACGCTTGAAGCAATATGGCCTGATCACCGCGCAGGATCTCGCCTCAGTGCAATACTGAGCAGTCCAACCGCCGGATGCGGAAAACCGCACGTCCGGTGGTGTGGGAGGGGTAACGGGCTAGTCCCGTTACCTCGACCCGATCCAAAGATTACGGCATCAAGTACCCGATTTGATCTTGGTCCACGCCCGAGTACGCGCCCGTTCCGCTTCATGCGGCAGCGGTTGCAGGGTGTAGAGGGTTTTCATTGCGGCTTCGG
This sequence comes from Pseudomonas sp. ASL3, assembly GCF_056680425.1. Lineage (NCBI taxonomy): Bacteria > Pseudomonadati > Pseudomonadota > Gammaproteobacteria > Pseudomonadales > Pseudomonadaceae > Pseudomonas > Pseudomonas sp. ASL3. The sequence goes on from NZ_CM155281.1 coordinate 5,704,563, forward strand.
TCGGGTACAGATTGGGGTTGTTGCGGATCGCCGGATCGACCAGCTCGGTGGCGTCTTTGTTCGGGTTCGGGTAACCGACAAAGTCACTGATCGGCGCGATCACCTTCGGTTGCAGCAGGTAGTTGATGAAGGCGTAAGCGTCTTCAGGGTCTTTGGCGCCTTTAGGAATGGAGAGCATGTCGAACCAGATCGGCGCACCTTCCTTGGGCAGGCGCATGTCGACGACTACGCCGTTCTTGGCTTCCTTGGCGCGGTTGGCCGCTTGCGAGAAGCTGCCCGAATAACCGACGGCCACGCAGATGTCGCCGTTAGCGATGTCAGCCATGTACTTCGAGGAGTGGAAGTAGGTGATGTATGGGCGAATCTTCATCATCAGCGCTTCGGCTTTGGCGTAGTCAGCCGGGTTGGTACTGTTCGGCGACAGGCCCAGGTGCTGCAAGGCCAGCGGCAGAATCTCCGACGGCGAGTCGAGCATCGCTACACCACACCCTTTGAGCTTGCTGATGTTCTCTTCGTTGAAGACCAGATCCCAACTGTCGACCGGTGCGTTGTCACCCAACGCGGCTTTGACCTTGGCCGGGTTGAAGCCGATCAGGATGGTGCCGTACATGTAGGGCACGGCGTATTTGTTGCCGGGGTCGTTGGCTTCCAGCAGTTTCATCAGCTTGGGATCAAGGTGTGGTGCGTTCGTCAGCTTGCTTTTGTCCAGCGGCAGGAACACCCCGGCTTCGATCTGCTTGGCCAGGAACACGTTGGACGGCACGACCACGTCATAGCCGGAGTTGCCGGTCAACAGCTTGGCCTCCAGCGCTTCGTTGGTGTCGAAGATGTCGTAGATCAGTTTGGTCTTGGTGTCTTTCTGGAAGTCCACCAGCGTCTGCGGCGTGATGTAGTCGAACCAGTTGTAGACCCGCAGGGTGCGCTGTTCTTCGGCCTGGACCGCGCCGCACAGCAGGGAGGCGCACAGGGCCGGTGCGATAAGACGTTTGAGTGTTTTCATTATTGTCTTCCTGATAAGTCGGTGGGGTCAGGCGCTTTCGAAACCTTCCAGCACATTCACGGCGTTGATGCCGATTTCTTCGACGGCATAACCGCCTTCCATCACGAACAGCGTCGGCAGTCCGAGGAGGTTGATGCGTTCACCCATGCGCAGGTAATCAGGGCTGTCGAGCTTGAACTGCGAAATAGGGTCGTCCTTGAACGTGTCGACGCCGAGGGAGATCACCAGTACATCCGGGGCGTAAGCTTCGATCTGCGCGCACGCCTGTTCCAGCGCCGCGCTCCATTCGTCCCAGCCGCTACCGGCAGCCAGTGGGTAGTTGAAATTGAAGCCTTCACCCGGGCCTTCGCCACGTTCATCGGCATAGCCGAGAAAGAACGGAAACTCGGCCTCGGGATGGCCATGGATCGAGGCGAACAACACGTCGCTGCGTGAGTAGAAGATCGATTGGGTGCCGTTGCCGTGGTGATAGTCGACATCGAGAATCGCCACTTTCTGCCGCCCCTGATCGAGAAATGCTTGAGCGGCGATGGCGGCGTTGTTCAGGTAGCAATAGCCGCCCATCAAATCGGCGGCGGCGTGATGGCCTGGTGGTCGGCACAGGGCGAAGGCGCTGCGAGCCCCATTTTCGATGGCTGCCTGGGCGGTCAGTGCGACTTGGGCTGCGCTATACGCCGCTTGCCATGTGCCGGCGGTGATCGGTGCGCCGGCGTCGAAGCTGTAATAGCCCAACTGGCCCAGCAGACTGTGGGGAATCACTTCGCGCATTGTTCGGGCGGGCCAGGTGAAGGGCAGCAAATCACCGTCGCGGTTCAGCTCGGCCCAGCGCTGCCATGCGCCTTGGAAGAACGTCAGGAATGCTTCGCTGTGGATGCGCTTCAATGGTTCCAGGCCAAAGTCGCGCGGTGACTCGACCGGACCCAGATGGCGTGTTTTGACCCTTTGCAGGATGTGATCGGCGCGGGATGGCATTTCAAAACAGGGCATCAGCTGCCCATCCATCAGCTCGCTGCGGCCATGGTGCAGGTGATGATCGTCCGAGTAGATCGTCAGCATTTTTTTATTTTCCTCAAGGCTGGGGCTGTGCCTCATTCTTGGGGCGCGCTGCGGATCAGTGAACGACGGGAACGGCCAAAAGGGGATAAATATGGCCAATAAAACTGACCGGATATCGCCCCTTGTTGAGGCGTTGCGCCCCAATTCTGGGCGGCGACTCAGGCAGTGTCAGAAACGAAAGTGGCTGGGTGCGACGCCGCTCCAGCGCAGGAAGGCGTGACGAAAGCTCGCGGTTTCGCTGAAGCCCAACGCCTCGGCGATAAGGTGAATGGGCAGCCGGTCTTCATGCAGCAGGTGCTTGGCTCGTTCGAAGCGTAGCTCGTCGAGCAATTGCTGATAGCTGCTACCCAGTGCCTGCAAATGCCGACGCAAGGTGCGCTCCGAGCAGTTCATCTGTTGCGCCAGAGCGCCGAGGCCGGGGGCGCAGGTGAGTTGAGCGGCGAGCAATTGGCGGATGCGCCCGAGCCAGGCCTGGCGCCCGGTGAACTCGATGTTTTGCCGCCGACAGCGCTCGTGCATGTCGCGATGGGTGATCAGGTCGGCCAGCGGTAGGGGTTGCTCAAGCCAGCTTTTGTCGAACGCGAAGGCGTGGTCATCGCCCTCGGCATCAAACTGCAACGGACAGGGGAAGCTTTCGCGGTAACTGGCCTGATAATCCGGCGCGGCATGCGCAAAACGTGCAGCGAGCAACGGTAGCGGTTTGCCCAACAGGTCATCGCAAGTGACTTTCAGCGACGCCAGGCAGAACTCGGCGTTGAAAACCGCCAGTGACTTACTGTCGCGATAATCGCTGGCGCTAAACCAGATGCGCTCGCCGTCGTCACGTAGTTGCAGCTCGAACAGTGTTCCCAATAGCGCCGGATACTCCAGCGCCAGGCGCAAGGCGTCACCGAAGGTGGCACTGGTGAGCAGGGCGTAACCGAGAACGCCGTAGGACGACACATGCATCCGTCGCCCCAACTCCAGGCCGATCTCCTTGCGCAATGCCACCGCATTGGCACAGACCTGCATTTCCTGAGTGGTAGTGATGCGAATATCGGCCCGGCTCAAGTCCGCCGCCGTGATCCCGCTGCCGGCCAGCAGCGCTTCGCTGGACAAACCTTCGGCACTGAAGGTGCTGAGCACCAGCGACACGGCATTGAGGGTAGTGAGATGGGAGTGCAGCATGATCGACTTCCAGCAGCGCCCGAGGCGGGTAGCAACTGGAAATCGAGCAAATTTTATGCCCGTGAGGGGACTGATTTTATTTTCAGCGCTTCATCGAAAATCAATCTGTCCCTGGTGCCGGGGACAGATTGATTTTTCAAAAAGCGCGAAAAATAAATCAGTCCCCCAATTTATCTGTTTTGCTGACAGGCGACTAACGCAACTCCCCACACACATCGAGCTCAACCAACCGCCGGACTTCATCCTGCGCAAGCCCCGCGCCGAGCAGGGCGTGCAGCTTGCCGAACGCCGCTTCGCGGGTCATGCCGCCGCCGGACAGTACACCGACCCCGCGCAGACGACTGCCAGCTTCGTAGACGTCCAGCTCGACGCCGCCTTCATGGCATTGCGTGATCGCGACCACGCAGATCCCGCGTTGTTGGGCGCCTTGCAGGCTGGCGAGGAATTGCGGGTTGTCGCTTGGGCCGGTGCCGCTGCCGAAGCATTCCAGGATCAGCGCCTGAATTCCGCTGTCGAGCAAACCATCCAGATGTTGCGCACCGATGCCGGGAAACAATGGCAGCACGGCGACGTTGGCGATGCTTTTCGGCTGACGATAATCCAGCGCTGCTGGTACGGGCTGCGCCGATTCGCCGCCACGCGAGCGTTGCAACGCGGCGAACGGATGACGGCCGAAACTGCGAATTTTTGCGCAGCGGGTCGGCGCCAGCAGTTCGCCATGGAAGTACAGTTGCACGCCCGGCGCCAAGCCTTGACTCAGGGTGAGCAGGGCGCCGTTGAGGTTTTCCCAGGCGTCGCTGTCCTCGACACCGGCTGGCAACATCGAGCCGGTGAACAGCACTGGCGCGCTCAGGCCAAGCAACTGAAAACTCATCGCCGCCGCGCTGTAGGCCAGCGTGTCGGTGCCGTGCAGCACCAACACCGCGTCGCAGCCATCGACATCCACCGCCTCGACCACCGCTTCACGCAAGCGCTGCCAGTAGGCGGGGGTCATGTTCGCGCTGTCGATCAGTGGCAACATTTCGCGAAACCGCCAGTTCGGTACCTTCAGGTCCGGTTGGGCCGCCAGTTGCTCGGCCATCCGCGCCTCGAACCCCGACGCCGGAGCCAGCCCGTTAGCGCTGGCCTGCATACCAATGGTGCCGCCGGTGTACAGCACCATGACGTGCTGAGCGGGTGACGGGGTTTCGCGATTCATTGCCCTTCTCCTTCAGGTGGTGATTATCGAGCTTCGGTAATGGGACTGCCGATAACCTCTGGTTGAGCTTCAGCAGGCTGCGCCGCCGGCGTTTTCGGCCAGGCTTGCAGGTCCAGATCCAGATCCGGGAACTTGCTCGAATCAAACACCGGGGTCTTGATGCCCGCCTTACGCTGCTCGTCATAGTCACGCAGGATACGCATGCCGACCTTGAACAGCATCGCCAATGCGATCAGGTTGACCAACGCCAGCAGGGTCATGGTGATGTCGGCGAAGGCGAACACAGTACCCAGGTTCTCGATGGCGCCCCACAGGATCAGTACCAGGACCAGCGCACGATAGCCGATCAGCGCCTTGCGGTTTTCACCGACCAGGAAGCGCAGGCTGTTTTCGCCCAGGTAGTAGTTATAAAGGATCGAGGTGAAGACGAACAACGCCAGAGCGACGCTGATGAACAGCCGGCCCCATTCGCCGACCACAGCGGCCAGGGAGTTCTGGGTCAGGGCAATGCCATCGCCTTCGAAGCCTGGGGTGTAGAAGCCGGACAGTAGAATCAGCAACGCGGTGCAGGTGCAGATCACGAAGGTATCGAGGAATACGCTGAACGCCTGGACCACGCCTTGCGCGACCGGGTGCTGAACCTGAGCCACTGCGGCCACGTTCGGCGCGCTACCCAGACCCGCTTCGTTGGCAAACACGCCACGCTTCACGCCCATCACGATGGCGCTGCCGATCAAGCCACCAAACACTGGATCAAGGCCAAAAGCGCTGCGCACGATGGTCATCAACATGGTCGGCACTTGATCGAATTGCAGCACGATCACGTACACCGTTACTGCGATATAGATCAGCGTCTTGACCGGCACCAGCAGGTCGGCGACCGCCGCGATGCGTTTGATGCCGCCAACGAACACCAGACCCAGCAGCACAGCCAGGCCGATCCCGGAGTAGGTGGCGGACACGCCAAAGGCGTCGTTGAGCGAGTGCGTCACAGCGTGTGACTGCAGGCCGTTGAAGGCGAAGCCGAAGGTCACCAGCAGCAACACCGCCATGACCATGCCCAGCCAACGTTTGCCCAGCCCGTGCTGGATGTAATACGACGGGCCGCCACGGTATTGGCCTTCAGCGTCGCAGCGCTTGTAGAGCTGGCCGAGAGAGCATTCGAAGAAGCTGCTGGCCATGCCTACCAGTGCGGTGACCCACATCCAGAACACGGCACCCGGTCCGCCCAGGGTTACGGCAATCCCGACCCCGGCAATGTTACCTGCGCCGACGCGGCCTGCCAGGCTGAGCATCAGGGCCTGGAATGAGCTGAGTTGGCCCGAGCTGCTGCGCAAGCTGTCGCGGAATACCGCGAACATGTGGAAGAAATGACGCAACTGAACGAAACGCGAGCGAATCGTGAAGTAGCTACCGAGCCCGACGATGAGCACGATCAGTACTTTGCCTGAAAGGAAGTCGTTGATGACTTCAAGCATATGAAATTCCTCGTATTTTTGAGGGGCGGCACTATACCGAGGAGTGCCGCCACCGTCTGCATTGGCATGCTGATTGTTATTGATGTTGATGTTGCGCGACGGCGGTGTATTAGGTGCGCCGCGTCAAGCCATTCGCCAACAAGACTGCGCGTCCCGGTTGGCTTCCACAGATCCATATACGCCGGCAATCTGTGGCAAAAAAAAGGGCCTGGAGAGTGATCTCCGGGCCCTCAAAAGGTGAGAGGTGTCTAGTCCCTCAGCCTGGTGAGCATTTAGCGTGTAGCGACTTGGGCGCTGAAGGTCAGGCCTTCAGTGGTACCAAGCGTGGAGCAATCATGTTTTCCGGGCGCAGGATGTCGGCGAGCATGGCGTCGTCGAGCAAGCGTTCTTCGCGCACCAGTTCCAGTACGCCGCGGCCGGTTTCCAGCGCGATGCGGGCGATACGGGTGGCGTTTTCATAGCCGATGTACGGGTTCAGCGCGGTGACCAGACCAATCGAGTGTTCGACCAGTTCGCGGCAGCGTTCTTCGTTGGCGGTGATGCCGACGATGCAATGCTCGCGCAGCATGTCCATGGCGCGTTGCAGCAGGCGGATCGAGTCGAAGATCTTGTAAGCGATCAGCGGCTCCATCACGTTCAGCTGCAATTGACCGCCTTCAGCGGCGATGGTCAGGGACAGGTCGTTGCCGATGATTGCGAAAGCCACTTGGTTGACCGCTTCCGGGATCACCGGGTTGACCTTGCCGGGCATGATCGAGCTGCCTGGCTGGCGCGCTGGCAGGTTAATCTCGTTGATCCCGGTGCGTGGGCCGCTGGACAGCAGGCGCAAGTCGTTGCAGATCTTCGACAGCTTGACCGCGGTGCGCTTGAGCATGCCGGAGAACAGCACGAAGGCGCCCATGTCGGAGGTGGCTTCGATCAAGTCGGCGGCTGGCACCAGCGGTTGACCGCTGATGGTCGCCAGACGCTCTACGGCCAGGTGCTGGTAGCCAGGGTCGGCGTTGATGCCGGTACCGATGGCGGTGCCGCCCAGGTTCACTTCAGTCAGCAGTTCCGGAGCGAGGCTGCGCAGACGATTGAGGTCTTCAGTCAAGGTGGTGGCGAAGGCGCGGAACTCCTGGCCGAGGGTCATCGGCACCGCATCCTGCAACTGGGTACGGCCCATTTTCAGTACATGGTTGAATTCCTGGCCCTTGGCGGCGAACGCCTGGATCAGGCTATCGAGACTGGCGAGCAGGGCGTCATGACCGAGCAGCAGGCCCAGACGGATTGCCGTCGGGTAGGCGTCGTTGGTCGACTGCGCCATGTTCACGTCGTTGTTCGGGTGCAGGTATTGGTATTCGCCCTTGCTGTGGCCCATGGCCTCCAGCGCGATGTTGGCGATGACTTCGTTGGCATTCATGTTGGTTGAAGTGCCAGCGCCGCCTTGAATCATGTCCACCACGAATTGCTCATGGTAATCGCCGCGGATCAAGCGGGCGCAAGCTTCGCTGATGGCTGCGTGCTTGGCCGCATTGAGGTGGCCAAGTTGGTGGTTCGCGTCAGCGGCGGCTTGTTTGACCATGGCCAGTGCCACGACCAGCTTCGGGTAGTGCGACAACGGGACGCCGGAGAGGCGGAAGTTGTTCACCGCCCTCAGGGTCTGGATGCCGTAATACGCTTCAGCGGGTACTTCGAGAACGCCAAGCAGGTCTTTTTCGATGCGCAATGATGCAGCGGAGGACATGATAGAGATAGTCTCAAGAGAGGCACGGACAATGCCGCAACACCGCTGATGCTAGGCTTGTGGGTAATTTCGAGCCAATGCTGTTAAGCACTGCCCTATGCACAAACGGCATAATGTCGATGTGACGTTCAGTTTGTGACGAGCGTATGAACAAATAGCAGATGCTTTTTTGTAGGAGCTGCCGAAGGCTGCGATTGACCGCGAAGCGGTCATAGAGGCTTGGCGTCGCCGAAGGTCGTGCCGACCTTATTCGCAGCCTTCGGCAGCTCCTACAGTAAATCGGAGGACATGATGAATCTTGAAAGCAAATGGCTGGAGGACTTCAGTGCCCTGGCCGCCACCCGCAGTTTTTCTCAGGCGGCTGAGCGTCGCTTCGTGACGCAACCTGCTTTCAGCCGCCGAATCCGCAGTCTTGAGTCGGCGTTGGGCCTGACGTTGGTCAATCGCTCGCGCACGCCCATTGAGCTGACGGCCGCCGGGCAGCTGTTTCTGGTGACGGCGCGCACTGTCGTTGAGCAGCTTGGCGAGGTGCTGCGTCATCTGCATCACCTGGAAGGCGGGCAGGGTGAAGTCATGCAAGTCGCGGCTGCGCACTCCCTGGCGTTGGGCTTTTTCCCGCGCTGGATCGCCCAGTTGCGTAACGAAGGGCTGAACATTGCCACGCGGCTGGTGGCGACTAACGTTGGCGATGCGGTGCATGCGTTGCGCGAGGGCGGCTGTGATTTGATGCTGGCGTTCTACGACCCGGACGCAGCGCTGCAGATGGACGCAGAAATCTTTCCGTCGCTGCACCTGGGGCATACCGAAATGCTGCCGGTCTGCGCGGCGGATGCCAACGGCCAACCACTATTCGATCTGGAGGGTGAGGCCAGCGTACCGTTGCTGGCCTACAGCGCCGGTGCATTTCTTGGGCGATCTGTGAATCTGCTGCTGCGTCAGCGCAGCCTGCGCTTCACCACGGTGTATGAGACGGCCATGGCTGACAGCCTGAAAAGTATGGCGCTGGAAGGGCTGGGCATCGCTTGGGTGCCACAACTCAGCGTACGTGCCGAGTTGGCGCGCGGTGAGTTGGTGGTGTGTGGCGGCCCGCAATGGCACGTGCCGCTGGAAATTCGCCTGTACCGCTGCGCGCTGGTACGTAAGGCCAATGTGCGGTTGCTGTGGCGCAAGCTTGAAGGGGGTGCTGCTCAGGGAAGCGCTTGAGGTGTTTGGGCATTCAATCCCGCTCAAGCCAGTAAATGTCAGGGTGTCTCGCTCAAATAGGCGTTGATGGCTTCTTTGTTTTTTGAACTATAGACATAGCAGTTGCCCCTAAGGTTGACGCGAACAGGGATCATATTGGTTTCACACCACCAACCATCGTTGAACTGAACTTCCGATAACTCATGGCTGGCACCCAACATATGGCCTATTTCGTGCGCGGGGGCGATATAGGTTGCAAGCGATGCAATACCAGCGTGTTGCTTCACGTAGGCAATGCCCCGTGTCCCGCTGTTTATCTGGCCTTTGGTCAGGAGCAAGTATTTGTGTCGGGGGGTCATGGGTAGGTTATTGCTTTTAATATAATCGTCGACTTGACGCTTCCAGGCCGCCAGCCGTGCCCCTTCGTCTTCACCCTTGTATTGAAAGTTGGTGAAAGGGGCCGTGTCCTGAATCATCTCCACAGACACCCGGCGCCCGGTAAAGCTATAGAGGTCTTTGTTCAGCCAGGTGAAGTAGTCCTTGCCGAGGCTGGCCCGTTCGGATTTCGGGATATCGTCATGCACAAAGATATAGAAAAACAGGGGCATCTTACTGGCCTGTTGTTGTGCTGGAGCGGGTGTGGAAACAGTCAATAAAACGGCAGCCAGTATCGGCAAGAATTTACGTAGAGCGGTTAGCATAAGAGGTACTCGTTAAAGTATAGGGGATGAGTCCGTACAGGGCCGTTGCGCGAAAATGCATTCAAACGTTATTCAAGTACGGGCCGTGCCGGCGATGAACGTAGCGCGGGCATGAGAAGAGCTAAACTGGAATGCGTAAAACTTGTTAGTTTGTATTTACGCCGCGCCAGGTAGTAACTTGAGTACGCGGTGTGTAGGACATTTTTCCGCCCCGGATATCAGGTGTTATCGAGTCCGTTCAGCCCCAGGGAAATCCCTGCTGACAGATGGTCACCGCGGGTGCTTCCCTGACCACACTTTGAGGTATACTGCGCGGCCTTTGGCCGGTTCGACCGGTCATAATTCGTACAGCAAGCCACGCCGGCCCTCCCGCGTGGCTTGTTGTTTTTTGACGCGCCTGCGGGCGCCCAATGAAGAGGCACGACGATGAGCGCACTGGTTGGCGTGATCATGGGCTCCAAGTCCGATTGGTCCACCCTTAGCCACACCGCCGATATGCTGGAAAAGCTAGGCATCCCTTATGAAGTCAAAGTGGTCTCAGCCCACCGGACGCCGGACCTGCTGTTCCAGTACGCCGAACAGGCCGAAGCCCGTGGCATTGAAGTGATCATCGCCGGTGCCGGCGGTGCTGCTCACTTGCCGGGCATGTGCGCCGCCAAGACTCACCTGCCAGTGCTGGGCGTCCCCGTACAGTCGTCGATGCTGTCGGGCGTGGACTCCCTGCTCTCGATTGTGCAGATGCCAGCCGGGATTCCCGTTGCTACCTTGGCCATCGGCAAAGCAGGCGCGATCAATGCTGCGCTGTTGTCGGCCAGTATCCTTGGCGCCAAGCACCCGCAATTCCATGCAGTGCTGAAAAAATTCCGCACTGAGCAGACAGACAGCGTCCTGGACAATCCAGACCCGCGCGACGCCTGAGGTTTTTCCATGAAGATCGGTGTAATCGGTGGCGGCCAGTTGGGTCGTATGTTGGCTCTGGCAGGTACGCCGCTGGGGATGAACTTCGCTTTTCTCGACCCGGCGCCAGACGCCTGTGCTGCCGCGTTGGGCGAACATCTGCGTGCCGATTACGGCGATCAGGATCACCTGCGTCAACTGGCCGATGAAGTCGATCTGGTGACCTTCGAGTTCGAAAGCGTACCAGCGGAAACCGTGGCATTTCTGTCGCAGTTCGTTCCGGTGTACCCAAGCGCCGAAGCGTTGCGGATTGCCCGTGATCGCTGGTTTGAAAAAAGCATGTTCAAGGACCTCGGCATTCCAACGCCAGCGTTCGCCGACATCCAGTCGCAAGCTGACCTGGATGCCGCGGTGGCCAGTATTGGTCTGCCTGCGGTGCTGAAAACCCGCACCCTCGGCTATGACGGCAAGGGTCAGAAAGTGCTGCGCACTCCGGCCGACGTGGTCGGTACTTTCGCGGAGCTGGGCAGTGTCGCCTGCCTGCTGGAAGGTTTCGTGTCGTTCAGTGGCGAAGTGTCGCTGATCGCCGTGCGTGGCCGCGACGGCGAAACGCGCTTCTACCCGTTGGTGCACAACAGCCACGACAACGGCATTCTGCGTCTGTCGATTGCCAGCACTGAGCATCCGCTGCAGGCGCTGGCTGAGGATTACGCCGGTCGCGTGTTGAAGCAGCTCAATTACGTCGGCGTGCTGGCGTTCGAGTTCTTCGAGGTCGATGGTGGCTTGAAAGCCAACGAGATTGCTCCTCGCGTGCACAACTCCGGGCACTGGACCACCGAAGGTGCCGAGTGCAGCCAGTTCGAAAACCACCTGCGGGCGGTGGCTGGCTTGCCATTGGGCTCCACGGCCAAAGTCGGCGAGAGCGCCATGCTCAACTTCATCGGTGAAGTGCCGGCTGTGGATAAGGTCATCGTCATCGATGACTGCCATCTGCATCACTACGGCAAGGCGTTCAAGGTCGGACGCAAAGTCGGTCACGCCACCTTGCGCTGTGCCGACCGGGCGACGCTTGATCAGCAGATCAAGAAAGTCGAAGCGTTGATCAAGCGTTAATCCGTGAGAGCAGGCTTGCCTGCTCTCACAGTTTTTTGCATTCATTCTGCGCGGAACCAATATCGCTTGCGGCCCTCTGATGGCAGGATGCCAACGCCTGACCAGGCTAGGCATATCCAATTCATACAGAGGGGAATGGCATGGGTATTATCGGAACCATCTTTATCGGCCTGATCGTTGGTTTGTTGGCGCGATTCATCAAGCCAGGCGATGACAGCATGGGTTGGATCATGACCATTCTGCTGGGTATCGGCGGCTCGTTGGCTGCGACCTCTGGTGGTCAAGCGCTGGGCATCTACCAGGCAGGGCAGGGCGCCGGGTTCTTCGGCGCGCTGGTGGGCGCGATAATTCTGCTGGTTCTTTACGGCATGATCAAAAAAGACTGACCGTTATTCGGCGGCTCTCTCTGTCTTGTGACGGAGAGGGCTACAATGCCGGCATTGTTCACCACTCCAAATCCCGAGCTCCCCATGCGTCGTCTTTTCCTTATTACGCTGCTGCTGGTCTCCGGGCTGGCCCACGCTGAACTGCCAGAAACCGATTGGCTCGAACTGATGCCCAAGTCGGATCAAAAAGCCCTCGAAGCAATGCCCGAAATCGATCACAACTCTCCGGAAGCCCAAGGGACGTTTGATAGCAAAGGCGGGTTGAAACAGAGTAAAGGTCTGCCTGCCGTAATGTATTCGGCCAAGACCGTACCGGCCATGAATGGCAAAACTATCCGTCTCGGTGGTTATCCAGTACCGCTGGAAACGGACGGCAAAGGCCGCAGCACCCTGTTCTTCCTCGTGCCATATCCGGGCGCGTGCATCCATGTGCCGCCACCGCCACCGAATCAATTGGTGCTGGTGCGTTATCCCCAGGGTCTGAAGCTGGATGATATCTACACGCCATTATGGGTGGTGGGTACGCTGAAGGTGGAGAAGGTCAGTAATGATCTCGCCGACGCGGCCTACGCGCTTGATGCGTCGAAGGTCCGCGTGGTGGTCGAATCGGACCTCTAAGCCTTTAAAGCGGCTCGGCCCAGATGCTGACACTCAGGGTGTGCATGTCGTCGGGTGCCAAGGTGACCACATCGCCCAACACGTTTGCGGTTTCGACACACACCATGTGCTGCCAGCCATCATCAGCCATGTCAGGCAGGTTCTTTGCCCGTTCGATCCAGGGATTCCAGACCACCGCCGACTGTGAGCCGCTGGTCTGGACCTGAATCCGCCGCTGCCAGCCCGGATCGACGATGCTGAGCTGATGTGGCGTATTCAGGTACACACGGTCGGTTTCGCCAGTGAAGTGCAGGTCGCCGGTCTGTTGGCGCTCTTCCCAGTTCTCGAGGGTTTCGACATAACGAAGACCATCAAGGCCCTCGATGTGAACCTGCCGAACATCCTTTACCGCGAAGTAGCTGTGCAACGCCTGGCTGAGCGTGACGACGTCGGTGCCATTGTTGTAACTGATGAGGCTGACGTTCAATTTCGCATCCAGGCGAATGCTCAGCTTGAGTGCGACGTTATGTGGCCAGCCCGGTAATTGGCCTTCGGCTTCGGGCAGTACAAACTCCACCAGCAGCGCTTCACCTTCATTGCCGATGCCCAGCAGTTGCCAGTCCAGCGCGCGAACTTCGCCATGGGCGTTGGCCGGCTCGCTGCTCTGACGCATGGCTTGCACGCTGTCAGGATTGCGCTGCAGATTGCCGAACCACGGCCAGCACACTGGAATTCCGGCACGAATCGGCTTGCCCTGCTTGAATGCGGCCTGTTCGTTGAGCCAGATCAGCGGCGGTTCGCCGGCAATTTGATAGCTGAGGATGTGTGCACCTTGCTGGGCGACGAGCAACTCGGCCTGTCCGTGGCGGATACGCCAGCAGTTCAGCTCATCGAGTTTGACGGATTCGACATGGGGCGTTGGCATGCGGGGGTTCTCACTCAAGGACAGTGATAGAAGTAGACCGTGTAATGGCCAACAGTTTACCCCAACAGACCGGTGCCCAGGCTTAACGCCGTGCCGGCACCGAGCGAGTGCGACCACTGCCATCGATGGCGACGAACACGAATACCGCTTCGGTCACTTTGCGCCATTCGCTGGACAGTGGGTCATCGCTCCACACCTCGACCATCATCTGGATCGAGCTGCGGCCGATTTCCAAGGCTTGGGTATAAAAGGACAATTGTGCCCCGACCGCTACCGGAACCAGGAACGCCATGCGATCAATGGCCACTGTCGCGACCCGGCCACCGGCAACTTTGCTCGCCATGGCGGTGCCAGCAAGATCCATCTGCGAGACCAGCCAGCCGCCGAAGATATCGCCGAAGCCGTTGGTTTCACGGGGTAATGCCGTAATCTGCAAAGCCAAATCGCCTTGCGGTATCGGATCTTCTTGCTCAAGTTCGATCATGCCTAGGGTGCCTCTGACCCATGACTCTTGGTTTTTACGCGCGGTTAACAGGGAAAACTCTGCGAAAGCGGCTGCACTCCATTCAGCAACGATTTTGCACAGCAATCCATGACAGGCCGTCAATACGGTCTGCGAGTATATCGGGCGACGCGTCACACGACGACCGCCGGGCTCCTATTTTGCAACAGCGCGGCGCTGTTTGCTCGCCGAGAGTTTGCTATCTTGCCGAACCTGATCTGCCTTGATCGTAGGTTTGACAGGCAATTTGATGCCTGCACCGGAATTTTCTCCCTATCGAACAAGCCTCAGCCAGCGTTGCTGATGCTCATCAATCCCAAGAGAAGCCCTTATTATGTCCACTGCGTCCTCAAGTATTGCGCAGCCCTCGCGCCCGTTGACCCGTAACGACTATAAGACCTTGTCGCTTTCTGCCTTGGGTGGTGCGCTGGAATTCTACGACTTCATCATTTTCGTGTTCTTCGCCACCGTCGTTGGCAAGTTGTTTTTCCCGGCTGAAATGCCTGAGTGGCTGCGACTGATGCAGACCTTCGGCATTTTTGCTGCCGGTTACCTGGCCCGGCCGCTGGGCGGCATCGTCATGGCGCACTTCGGCGACCTCTTGGGGCGCAAGAAAATGTTCACCTTGAGCATTTTCATGATGGCCGTACCGACCTTGATCATGGGCTTGCTGCCGACTTATGCACAGATTGGCTTGTGGGCGCCGATCCTGCTGTTGTTGATGCGGGTTATCCAGGGTGCTGCGATTGGTGGGGAGGTGCCCGGCGCCAGGGTATTCGTGTCCGAACATGTGCCGCCGCGCAGCATCGGCTACGCCTGCGGCACGCTGACTGCGGGGCTGACTGCCGGCATCCTGCTGGGTTCGCTGGTCGCTACTCTGATTAACAGCCTTTATAGCACCGAGGAAATGTTGGATTACGCTTGGCGGATTCCGTTCCTGCTCGGGGGGGTATTTGGTCTGCTTTCTGTTTACCTGCGCCGCTGGCTGCACGAGACGCCGGTTTTCGCCGAGTTGCAGTTGCGCAAGGCTCTGGCCGAAGAAGTGCCGCTGAAGACCGTGCTGCGCGACCATCGCGGGGCGGTCCTGCTGTCGATGCTGCTGACCTGGATGCTGTCGGCCGGGATCATCGTCGTCATTCTGATGACCCCGACGGTTTTGCAGACTGTTTATGGTTTCTCTCCGGCGACGGCGCTCAAAGCCAACAGTCTGGCGATTGTCTGCCTGAGCCTGGGTTGCATTGGGGCGGGATCCCTGGCGGATCGTGTCGGCGCGGGCTGGGTGTTCATTCTTGGCTGCCTGGGGTTGCTGCTCAGCTCGTGGACCTTCTATCACAGCCTGCAGGCTCATCCAGACTGGCTGTTCCCGATGTACGCCTTGACCGGCCTGTTTGTCGGTGTGGTCGGCGCGGTACCGTTTGTGATGGTCCGCGCGTTTCCGGCGGTGGTGCGGTTCTCGGGGCTGTCGTTCTCCTACAACCTGGCGTATGCGATATTCGGCGGTCTGACGCCGATGGTGGTGACCTTTATGCTCAAGGCCAGCCCAATGGGCCCGGCGTGGTATGTCGCCGTTCTGTGTGTCATGGGGATGCTAATAGGTTTCTACTTGTTACGAAATCAGCCTTCAGCGACTGTCTGAAAGGCCTGCAAAGCCAAGCCCGCTGTGCCTTCTCTCCTTGTTAAGGCCATCACCGAAAACCGGTGATGGCCTTTCATCTAATTGTCACATTGCTTTCATAGAGTGTTCACACGGCACTCAGATACTTGCCCCCGACTCAACACATACAACATTTTGCTAGGAGCAAGGTATGACATTTAAGCGATTGATGGCGGCTCTGACTTTTGTCGCCGCAGGTGTTGCCACCGCCAGCGCGGTTGCCGCGGTTGACCCGGCTATTCCGGGCTACACCAAGATCGCCGGTGTCTCCGGCAATCTCTCCAGTGTTGGTTCCGACACCCTGGCGAACTTGATGACCTTGTGGGCTGAGACCTATAAGAAAGAATACCCAAGCGTAAACATTCAGATTCAAGCTGCTGGCTCGGCCACTGCGCCACCTGCGCTGACTGAGGGCACCTCGAACCTGGGCCCTATGAGCCGCAAAATGAAAGACACCGAACTGGCGGCTTTCGAACAGAAGTATGGCTACAAGCCAACCGCAATCCCGGTCGCGGTCGATGCCTTGGCTATCTTCGTCCACAAAGACAACCCGATTCAGCACCTGACCATGGAGCAAGTGGACGCGATTTTCTCCGCGACCCGTCTGTGTGGCGCCAAAACCGAAGCCAAGACCTGGGGTGATGTCGGTGTGACCGGCGACCTGGCGAACAAGCCGATCCAATTGTTCGGTCGTAACTCGGTATCCGGCACCTACGGCTACTTCAAAGATGAAGCGCTGTGCAAAGGTGACTTCCGCGCCAACGTTAACGAACAACCAGGTTCGGCCTCGGTTGTCAGCTCGATCAGCAGCTCGCTGAACGGCATCGGCTACTCGGGTATCGGCTACAAAACGTCCAGCGTGAAAACCGTTGCTCTGTCCAAGAAAGGCAGCACCGAGTTCATTGAAGACAGCGAAGAAAACGCACTGAACGGCAAATACCCACTGTCGCGCTTCCTCTTCATCTACGTGAACAAAGCGCCGAACAAGCCTCTGGCACCGCTGGAAGCCGAGTTCGTGAAAATGGTCCTGTCCAAACAGGGTCAGGAAATCGTGATCAAAGACGGTTACATCCCGCTGCCAGCCAAGGTTGCTGCAAAAGCACTGGCTGACCTGGGTCTGCAAGAAGGCGCTGCTGGTGTAGTTGCCAAGTAAGGATTGAGTCGGGGTGAGCGCTGTTTTGCCCTGATTTAAACCTCTAAGCGGGATCTGTTTGACGGGGTCCCGCTACTAATTTCTAGGTCCGCTGCCAGTATCTTTGGGCGGCGGATTTTTTGCGTCTCTATACTGTAATGTTTTTGTCATAAAGGACCGCTAGGGTGAGCGCATGAATGATCTGGCCAACTCCACCATGACTCAAAAGTCCCCTCCTGAGCGAATTGACTTCAATACGCCTGAACTGAAACGCAAGCGTCGTATACGCGCTCTGAAAGACCGACTGACTCAATGGTATGTACTGGTCGGCGGCTTGGCCGTATTGGCGGCCATCACTCTGATTTTTTTCTACCTCGCCTATGTGGTCGCGCCATTGTTCCAGGGCGCTAAATTGACACCCGATACCGCACTCAGCCCGACCTGGATGCAGGACGCGGGCAAGCCGCTGATAATCGCCATCGAAGAGCAGAACCAGATTGGTCTGCGGGTTTCCGATAAAGGTGAAGCGCTGTTCTTCCGCACTAATGATGGTGTCGAGCTCAAGCGTGTTGCCTTGCCGATTCCGGCCGGTACAACCGTGACCTCTATCGGTGAGGATCAGCCAGGCAACCCGCTGATGGTGCTGGGCTTGTCCAACGGCCAGGTGCTGGTGTTCAAGCACAACTACCTGATCACCTACCCGGACAACCAAAAGACCATCGCCCCGTCCATTACCTACCCGTTCGGCGAAGCTGCGCTGAACTTGGATGAGCAAGGTCGGCCGTTGGAGCATGTCAGCCTCAACGCCTCTGAAAAAGTGTTGGTAGTCGCAGGCTCCACCGGCGCGCAATTGCATGTGCTCTCCCTGACTCAGGAAGAAAACATGATGACCGGCGAGACCACCAGCGAGCAGAGTCGCATCGAACTGCCGCAGATGACCGAAGTGGTCAAAGCGATTTTTATCGATCCACGCCAGCAATGGCTGTACGTGATCAACGGTCGCGCTCAGGCCGACGTGTTCAGCCTGCGTGATCGCAGCCTCAACGGTCGCTACAAGCTGCTCGAAGACGGCACCGCTGAAGTCACCGCCAGCACGCAATTGGTGGGCGGCGTTTCACTGATCATCGGTAGCTCCAAGGGCGGTCTGGCCCAATGGTTCATGGCCCGCGATACGGACGGTGAGCTGCGCCTCACGCACATTCGCGACTTCCAGATGGGCACCACGCCGATCGTGCAAATCATCGGCGAAGAGCGCCGCAAAGGCTTCGTCGCCCTGGACGCCTCCGGCAAGCTCGGTGTGTTCCACAGCACCGCGCATCGTACGCTGCTGGTTGATCAGGTCGCAGAAGGCCCAGGTGTTCTGGCGCTGTCGCCGCGTGCCAACCGGATCATCATCGAAGAAGGCGGCAAGTTGCTGCCGCTGGCCCTGAGCAACCCGCACCCGGAAGTTTCGTGGAGCGCGCTGTGGAGCAAGGTCTGGTACGAAAACTACGACGAGCCGAAGTACGTCTGGCAGTCCACGGCATCGAGCAGTGACTTCGAGCCCAAGATGAGCCTGGCGCCACTGACTTACGGTACCTTGAAGGCGGCGTTCTACGCGATGCTGCTGGCGGCGCCGCTGGCGATTGCCGCTGCGATTTATACTGCTTACTTCATGGCACCGGGCATGCGCCGCAAGGTCAAGCCGGTGATCGAGTTGATGGAAGCTATGCCGACGGTGATTCTCGGCTTCTTCGCCGGTCTGTTTCTGGCACCCTATCTGGAAGGACACTTGCCGGGGATTTTCAGCCTGTTGCTGCTGACGCCGATTGGCATTCTGCTGGCGGGCTTTCTCTGGAGCCGCTTGCCTGAGTCGTTCCGTCTGCGGGTACCTGATGGTTGGGAAGCGGCGATCCTGATTCCTGTGGTATTGCTGGTGGGTTGGCTGTCGCTGGGCATGAGCCCGCACCTGGAAGCCTGGTTCTTCGGCGGCGACATGCGCATGTGGATCTCCCACGATCTGGGTATCACCTACGATCAGCGCAACGCGCTGGTCGTCGGGCTGGCGATGGGCTTCGCGGTGATTCCGAACATCTACTCCATCGCGGAAGACGCCGTATTCAGTGTGCCGCGCGGTCTGACCCTGGGCTCGCTGGCCCTCGGTGCGACGCCGTGGCAGACCATGACGCGGGTGGTGATCCTGACCGCGAGCCCAGGCATCTTCTCGGCTTTGATGATCGGCATGGGCCGCGCTGTCGGCGAAACCATGATCGTGCTCATGGCCACCGGTAACACCCCGATCATGGACATGAACCTGTTCGAAGGCATGCGCACCCTGGCGGCGAACGTCGCGGTGGAGATGCCAGAGTCAGAAGTAGGCGGCAGTCACTATCGAGTGTTGTTCCTCGCGGCGTTGGTGTTGCTGATGTTCACCTTCGTGATGAACACGCTTGCGGAGCTGATTCGTCAGCGTCTTCGCAAGAAATACTCGTCTCTCTAAGGAAGGTAGAAGCTGTGAAACAGAACTCCCTCAAGAGCTGGTACAAGAGCGGCGCCCCTGGCGTCTGGATGAGCGCGGGCGCGGTGTCCATCGCCGTCATCATGACCCTGGGCTTGCTGTTGGTGATCGCCGTGCGTGGCCTGGGCAATTTCTGGCCGGCAGACGTGGTGCTGACGCAGTACAGCGTGCCCGATCAGGCCAGCCACGTATTGATCGGTGAAGTGGTGCAAAAGGAGGAGGTGCCCCGAGCACGCCTCAAGGGTGCAGGTCTTCCGGTACCCGATGTCGGCCCTGAATTCATGACCCGCGAGCTGCTCAAGGTCGGTAACCGTGACATCAACCCGAGCGACTTCACCTGGGTTGTCGGTGAATGGCTGACTGAGCAAAGCACGCCGCCAGAGATGATGACGCTGGAGCGTCGCGAGTGGGGCAACTTCTATGGCTACCTGGTCAACGTCAAGGAAGACGGTAAAGTCATTGCTGAAGGTGAAGCGGCATGGCCCATTCTTCAAGAGCAGATCAAGCGCGTCGAAAAGCTCGCCGATGAGCTGAGCGCACTCGAGAAGAAAGACATTCGCGCCATCAACTATGGCATCGAACGTCTGCGTCTACACAAACGCAAGCTGGAACTCGATGGCAAGCTCAATGCCGCCGCCCAAGCGGATATGGACAGCGAGCGCGCCGAGCTGGATGCCCGTTACAAAAACATCGAAGGGCGACTGGGCGCGCTGCACGAGGCGTTCAACCGCGACAGTTTGACGGCCCGCGATGCCAACGGCAAAGAAGTCGAGATCAGCGTGGGTAAAGTGGTTCACGCCTATCAACCCAACGCCATGGGCACCTTCACCAAGCTCGGCTTCTACTTCAAGAAGTTGTGGGAATTCCTCAGCGAAGACCCGCGTGAAGCCAACACTGAGGGCGGGATCTTCCCGGCGATTTTCGGTACCGTGATGATGACCCTGATCATGGCCGTGATCGTCACCCCGTTCGGCGTACTGGCTGCTGTCTATCTGCGCGAATACGCGCGGCAAGGCCCGGTTACCCGACTGATCCGTATTGCGGTGAACAACCTCGCCGGGGTGCCGGCGATCGTTTACGGGGTATTCGGCCTGGGCTTCTTTGTTTATGTGTTGGGCGGTTCGGTCGATCGGCTGTTTTTCCCCGAAGCCTTGCCGGCACCGACCTTCGGTACGCCAGGCTTGCTCTGGGCGTCGCTGACCCTCGCATTACTGGCGGTACCCGTGGTGATCGTTGCCACCGAAGAAGGTTTGGCACGTATCCCACGCACCGTTCGCGAAGGTTCGCTGGCGCTCGGTGCGACCAAAGCAGAAACTTTGTGGAAAATCGTGCTGCCTATGGCCAGCCCGGCAATGATGACCGGCATGATTCTGGCGGTCGCCCGCGCTGCTGGTGAAGTGGCACCGTTGATGTTGGTGGGCGTGGTGAAACTGGCGCCGTCGCTGCCGGTGGACGGTAATTACCCGTACCTGCACCTTGACCAGAAAATCATGCACTTGGGCTTCCATATCTATGACGTCGGCTTCCAGAGCCCGAACGTCGAGGCCGCACGGCCGCTGGTGTACGCCACGGCGCTGTTGCTGGTGCTGGTGATCGCCTTGCTCAACCTGTCTGCGGTGGCCATTCGTAACCACCTGCGCGAGAAGTACAAAGCGCTGGATAGCTGATTTGAAAAGCGCCGCCCACTCATGCGAGGAGGGCGGTTCGATGAAACGAATTGTTAGCGTATGGAGTACACCATGCAGCAAGAAACCCATACCCACGGCATCAATATGTCGGCCCTGGGACGCAGCAAGCAAAGCCTGAGCCTGGCGGATGAAACCGTGGCCCTGGAAGTCCCCGGCCTGAGTCTGTTCTACGGCGACAAACAGGCGTTGTTCGACGTCAGCATGAATATCCCCAAGCAGCGCGTGACCGCCTTTATCGGCCCGTCCGGCTGCGGCAAGTCGACCCTGCTGCGCACCTTCAACCGGATGAACGATTTGGTCGACGGCTGCCGTGTGGAGGGCGCCATCAACTTGTACGGCAACAACATCTATCGCAAGGGCGAAGACGTCGCTGAGCTGCGTCGTCGCGTCGGCATGGTGTTCCAGAAGCCGAACCCGTTCCCGAAAACCATCTACGAAAACGTGGTGTACGGGTTACGGATTCAGGGCATCAACAAGAAACGTGTACTCGATGAAGCGGTCGAGTGGGCACTCAAGGGCGCGGCGCTGTGGGAGGAGGTCAAAGACCGCCTGCACGAGTCGGCACTGGGTCTGTCCGGTGGTCAGCAGCAACGTCTGGTGATCGCCCGCACCATCGCCGTGGAGCCGGAAGTTCTATTGCTCGACGAACCTTGCTCGGCCCTCGATCCGATCTCGACGCTGAAAGTCGAAGAACTGATCTATGAATTAAAATCCAAATACACCATCGTCATCGTGACCCACAACATGCAACAGGCGGCGCGGGTCTCCGACTACACCGCCTTCATGTATATGGGCAAACTGGTCGAATTTGGTGATACCGACACGCTGTTCACTAACCCGGCAAAAAAACAGACGGAAGACTACATTACCGGCAGGTATGGTTAGGGGGAGCAGCTGCAAGCTTCAAGCTATAAGCCGCAAGTCAGAAGCGGCGTTGAATGTTGGAACACTACATACCTACTTGCAGCTTGAAGCTTGTAGCTTGAGCTGTCGCGGAGCGACCCCATGATCGATAAAGACAGTCTTACGCACCACATCTCCCAGCAGTTCAACGCCGAACTCGAAGAGGTGCGTAGTCATCTTCTGGCGATGGGTGGCCTGGTCGAAAAGCAGGTCAACGATGCGGTGACTGCGCTGATCGAAGCTGACTCGGGCCTGGCCCAACAGGTTCGTGAGGTCGACGAGCAGATCAACCAGATGGAACGCAATATCGACGAAGAATGCCTGCGCATTCTTGCGCGTCGGCAGCCAGCGGCCTCGGACCTGCGCTTGATCATCAGCATTTCCAAGTCCGTGATCGATCTGGAGCGCATCGGCGACGAATCGACCAAGATCGCCAAGCGTGCGATTCAGCTGTGCGAAGAAGGTGAATCGCCGCGTGGTTATGTCGAAGTGCGACATATCGGCGATCAGGTGCGCAACATGGTCCGCGATGCGCTCGATGCGTTCGCCCGCTTCGACGCCGATCTGGCGCTGTCCGTGGCCCAGTACGACAAAACCATCGACCGCGAATACAAGACCGCGCTGCGTGAGCTGGTCACCTACATGATGGAAGATCCGCGCTCTATCGCGCGGGTTCTCAACGTGATCTGGGTGCTGCGCTCGCTGGAACGTATCGGCGATCATGCACGCAATATTTCGGAACTGGTCATCTACCTGGTGCGCGGTACCGACGTCCGCCACCTGGGCCTCAAACGCATGAAAGAAGAAGTGCAGGGTATTAGTAGCGATAGCGCTAATGTTCTGGGCAAACCTGACGATAAATAAGACTGCCTGCAAAAAAACGCCCAGCACGCTGCTGGGCGTTTTCGTTACAGGCTTCTAATTCAAGCCGCCCGCGAACGAAAAGTCCTGGCGTCGTTAATCGGTTTAGCAATTGGCCATCAGCCAGCGCTATGCTTGCCGGGATTTTATAGGGGACGATCAATGAGTAAAGTCAGTGTGTTGGTTGTGGATGACGCGCCGTTTATTCGCGATCTGGTGAAAAAAGGTTTACGCAATTACTTCCCCGGTATTCATATCGAAGACGCAGTCAACGGTCGCAAGGCTCAGGTTTTGCTGGAGCGTCAGACGTTCGATATGGTGTTGTGCGACTGGGAAATGCCGGAGATGTCCGGTCTTGAGCTGCTGACCTGGTGCCGTGAGCAGGACAACCTCAAGGCCCTGCCGTTCATCATGGTCACCAGCCGGGGCGATAAGGAAAACGTGGTCCAGGCGATTCATGCGGGCGTCACCGACTTTATCGGCAAGCCGTTCACCAATGACCAGCTGCTGACCAAGGTCAAGAAAGCCCTGGCCAAAGTCGGCAAACTCGATACTTTGCTGGCCAGTGCGCCGACCAAGATGAATTCGGCGTTCGGCAATGACTCCCTCAGTGCCCTGACTGGCGGCAAGACGGAAGTGGTCAAACCCGTAGCGGCGCCTTCATCGGCACCGGCTGCGCAGCCTTTGATCAACCCGGCCGCTCGAGCCGCCGCGCCAGCACCTGCGTCAGGCGGTCGTGGTCAAGGCCAGCTGCGCTTGCCCAGCGGCACCCAGCAATGCGTGATCAAGGCGCTGAGCCTCAAGGAAGCGCTGTTGGTGGTGCGTCGCAGCGAAGACCTGCCGCAGGTGCTCGACAGCGCCGTACTCGACCTGGAGCAAGGCGAGAACGCCGAAGTCGCTCGTCTCAATGGCTACCTGCACGCCATCGTCGCTTACGAACCCAAGCCCGACAGCGACTGGCTGCAACTGACTTTCCGCTTCGTCGATCAGGACGCGCAGAAACTCGACTACGTCTCGCGCTTGATTGCTCGTGGCACTGCGCAGAAACATTTCGTTCCAGGCGGTTGATCCCTGAGGCGGTGTGCCTGGTACACCGCCTTCATCGCGAATGAATTAGCTATGTCTGCGTTAAGTGTTGCTAGAGGCTAGACTTGCAAAGTACGACATCCCTTCTCAGGAGGTGTGCAATGCGAGCGACAGAATTCAAAAGCTGGTTATCTGGGATGAACCGACTTAACCCAGCACAGCGAGAGCAATTACAAGCGCAACTCTCCTGCCCTCATGAGGTGCTGGAGGAGGCACTGGCCATGCCCTCACAGTGCCTACGTTGCCAAGCCGAAGCTCTTCGTCCCTGGGGCTCAAGTCACGGACTGGCGCGCTACCGATGCCGGGCTTGTGGGCGGACCTGCAATGCCCTGACCGGAACACCACTGGCACGCCTTCGTCACCGCGAGCGTTGGGGCCAATACGCGCAAGCGATGACCCAAAGCCTGGTGGTGCGCAAAGCAGCTAAATTCTGTGGCGTGGACAAAAATACCGCATTCCGCTGGCGCCATCGCTTTCTGAGCTGGATTGCCGAGCACCGCGCGCAGCATGTTTCAGGAATCGTCGAGGCTGATGAGACCTTCTTTCTGGAGTCATTCAAAGGGCAGCGACAAATGCCGCGCCCCGCTCGCAAACGAGGGGGCAAGGCGAAAAGTAAAGGCATGAGCGATGAACTGGTACCAGTTCTGGTTGTGCGCGATCGTAGCGGGCAGCATGCGGACTTTCAGTTGGAGCGGCTCAATGGTGCTCATGTCGGTAGAGCACTGAAGCCCCTGATCGACCCTGATGCAATTCTATGCACCGATAGCGCAGCGATCTACCACGGCTTTGCCAGAGCCGAAGGCATCACTCATCACCGCCTGAACTCACGTCAAAAGCGTCGTACGGATGGCGCTTTTCATATCCAGAACGTCAATGCCTATCACAGCCGCCTGAAAGGCTGGTTGCGTCCATTCCATGGTGTAGCCACCAAGTATCTGGCCAATTACCTGGGTTGGCGGCGCTTGCTTGAACGTTATGGAAACCAGATCAGTCCATTGATTTTATTGAAGGAATCACTCGGGCATCAACCCGTGCAACACCTAACGCAGACATAGCGAATGAATTCGCAGTGGTTGATCTCAATCCGTGGGAGATTCTATGTTCCCAGGCAAGTTGTTCGAGGTTTGCCCAAATCCTGCTCCCACAGTTTTTGTGCCCGACACAGATCCGCTGTGGGAATGACTTGACGCGCTTATCTCTTTGCTACTGATTGATGCCACCATGCCAAATGGTGGTAGATCACTGCTACCCTCTATTTACTACCCACCCCACCAGATTAATCACAATGCGCGAGCGCTTGTTAATCCTGTGTGCGCTGTTGCTGACCGCACAATCGGTGGCGGCGGTGACTATCTATAAATTCACCGATGCCAATGGTGTGGTCTCGTTTACCGACAGACCGACGCCGGGTGCGAAGGTGGTGGTGCCTCGCGAGCGCATAGTCGAGCACCTGGAACAACATGTGCATTTGAGCATCAAGAAGGACAAGGGCGTACACAGTCTGTTTGTGCGCAACGACTTGTACGCGCCGGTCGAGGTCGAGTTGCAGGTCACGGCGCTGAAAAACGTGTTGGGTGTGACCGAAAAGCCGATCCACCGGGTATTGCCTGCGCGCAGCACTGTGCGTCTGGCTGTACTCAGCCCCAGGCAGGCGGGTAAAGCGCTGAGCTACACGCCCAGGCTGCGCTACTCTCTGGGCGATCCGGAGCGTCAACCTCAGGGTTACAGTTATCCGCTGCCGTGGAAGGGCGGGCCGTTTCGCATAAGTCAGGGGCCGAATGGCGCATTCAGCCACTTTGGTGTCAAAAGTCGCTATGCAATGGACATCGCCATGCCCGAAGGCACGCAGATCATCGCTGCCCGGGCCGGGACGGTGATCAAGGTCGAGAATGGCCAGTCGGGTCGCGGCTCGGACCCTTCAGGCAACTTCGTGCGGGTGTTGCACGACGACGGCACCATGGGCGTCTATCTGCACCTGATGCGCGGCTCGGTGAGCGTCAAGGAAGGTCAGTACGTCGCTGTGGGCAGCGCGCTGGCGCGTTCCGGCAATACCGGCAACAGCACCGGGCCTCATCTGCATTTCGTGATACAGCGCAACGTCGGGCTGGGGCTGGAATCGATTCCCTATCATTTCTCGCAGCGCGTCGACAGTCTGCCCGACTTTTCCCGGGCCGGGGACTGAGTTCCCCACCCACAGCAAGGGCTCAATCGAGTTTGAGCACCTTGGCCAGCACGATCTTCGGCCCTTTCATCTTCTTGATGATGATGCGCAAGCCTTCAACCTCCAGCACCTCCTCCTCTTCGGGCACACGCTTCAGGGTTTCGTAGATCAGCCCGGCGAGGGTTTCCGCTTCGATGTGATCCAGATCGACACCCAGCAGGCGTTCGACCTTGAACAGCGGCGTATCGCCCCGTACCAGCAGCTTGCCCGGTTGATAGGCGAGGATGCCGCGCTCGGCCTTGCGGTGTTCGTCCTGAATATCACCGACCAGCACTTCCAGCACGTCTTCCATGGTCAGGTAGCCAATGACTTTGCCGTCGGCTTCCTCGACCAGTGCGAAGTGCGCGCCACCCTGGCGGAATTGTTCCAGCAGGCGTGACAGCGGCATGTGTTTGGAGACGCGCTCCAGTGGCCGGGTCAGCTCGGCGAGGTTGAACGACTCGGGGATATGGTCCAGCGCCGCCAGTTCCAGCAGTAAATCCTTGATGTGCAGCAGGCCGACGAACACACCGCGCTCGGCATCGTAGACCGGGTAGCGGCTGAATTTGTGGCGGCGGAACAGCGCCATGATTTCCTTGAGCGGCGCATTGCAGTCCAGGGTCACCAGGTCTTCGCGGGAGTTGGCCCAATCGACCACTTCCAGTTCGCCCATTTCGACGGCAGAGGCGAGCACGCGCATGCCCTGGTCGCTCGGGTCTTGTCCACGGCTCGAATGCAGGATCAGCTTCAGTTCTTCACGGCTGTAATGGTGCTCGTGATGGGGGCCGGGTTCGCCTTGGCCGGCAATGCGCAGGATGCCGTTGGCACTGGCGTTGAGCAGATAGATCGCCGGGTACATCGACCAGTAGAACAGGTACAGCGGCACAGCCGTCCACAGCGACAGCAGTTCGGGTTTGCGGATCGCCCAGGATTTGGGGGCCAGCTCGCCGACTACGATGTGCAAATAGGAAATGATGAAAAATGCGCTGAAGAACGACACACCCTTGAGCACTTCCGGCGAATTTACGCCGACCGCATCCAGTAGCGGTTCGAGCAGATGGGCGAATGCCGGTTCACCGACCCAGCCAAGGCCCAGGGAGGCGAGGGTGATGCCCAGTTGGCAAGCCGAAAGGTAGGCGTCCAGCTGGCTGTGGACGGTGCGCAGGATATGACCGCGCCAGCCGTTTTTCTTGGCGATGGATTCGACCCGGGTCGCACGCAGCTTGACCATGGCGAACTCGGCGGCAACGAAAAAGCCGTTGAGCAGTACCAGGATCATTGCAAAAAGCATCATGCCGAAATCGGCGAAGAGCGAGGCGAGGGTAAAACTAGGGGAAGGGTCCATGGTGGAGTTTTAAAGGTTCCGTATCAACTAGGGGGGGTGCTGCCGCAGCCAAAATGGCGGGCATAAGACCGGCAATGTAGCGGCTACAGGCCAGCTTGCCTAGGGGGCTGGTTAAGGATTGATCACCTGGGCAGGGGCAAAATGGCAGGTAAAACTGCTGCCTTTACCCAGCACACTGCTGATATCCAGCGTGCCGCGATGACGTAACAAAACGTGTTTGACGATGGCCAGCCCAAGTCCGGTGCCACCAGTATTGGAGGCTCGGCTGGAGTCGACGCGGTAGAAGCGTTCGGTCAGTCGCGGCAAATGCTTGCTCTCGATGCCGGGACCCGAATCCTGCACGCTGAGGTGTGCGCCCTGTTCGTCGTCCCACCAGCGGATGCGGATCGTGCCTTCGGCCGGGGTGTATTTCACCGCGTTGAACACCAGATTGGAAAACGCACTGCGCAGTTCGGATTCACTGCCCTTGAGCCGGGCCTTGCCCTCGATGTCCAGGGTGATGTGCTGATTGCGTTGTCCGGACAAGGCCTGTGCATCGTTCTTGATGGTCTGCAGCAGCGTGGATACAACCACTGGCTGGTTATCCGATGGATAGTCAGTGGCTTCGAGCTTGGCCAGCAACAGCAAGTCATTGAGCAGGGTCTGCATGCGTGCGCCCTGCTGCTGCATCTGCTGCAAGGCACGTACCCAGCGCGGGTTCACCCCTTCAACGTTATCGAGCAAGGTTTCCAGGTAGCCGCAGATCACCGTCAGTGGTGTGCGCAACTCGTGGGAGACGTTGGCGACGAAGTCTTTACGCATCTGCTCGAGCTGATGGATGCGGGTCACATCGCGGACCAGCATCAGGTGTTCATTGTTGCCGTAGCGAGTGATGAGTAATTGCACGCGCACGCGATCATTGATTGGCGAGGGGATTTCCAGCGGTTCGAGGTAATTGTTCTGCTCGAAGTATTCCTTGAAACGAGGATGACGCACCAGATTGGTCACGGGCTGACCGCTGTCTTGCGGGGTTTTCAGGCCAAGCAGGGTTTCCGCTGCGCGATTCCACCATTCCAGATTGCCGTCGCTGTCGAGCATGATCACCGCATCTCTGAGCGCTGCGGTGGACTCCTGAACGCGGTCGATCACCGCTTGCAGCCGGCCACGCACGCGTTGATCGCGGCGTTGCAGGTGATAAATGCTGTCAAATACTTCGCCCCACAAGCCATACCCGTCAGGAGGCGCCTCATCGGGTTTATGCTGGCGCAGCCAGTCGTGCATACGCAGCAATTGCTTGAGCGTCCAGGCCAGGTAAGCTCCCAGGCCAGCCGCCAGGCTCCAGCCGTAATAGCCACTGATCAAGCCGATCACCAGGCAGGCGGTGACCAATAACAGCATGTGACGGATCAGCGTGCCATGCCAGTTTTGATTCAATTCAAACGCATCCTTGTCGAGTGGGCTGTCAATCAATCAAGCAGGTCAAGCAGGGGAGCGCTTAAAGAAGCGCGCGATCAGCTTTTGGTGGAAAAACGGTAGCCGGTGCCGCGCACGGTTTGTACCAGATTTTCGTAAGCATCGCCGAGGGCTTTGCGCAGACGCCGGATATGCACATCCACCGTGCGCTCCTCGACATACACATTGCCGCCCCAGACCTGATCGAGCAGTTGGCCGCGAGTGTAGGCGCGTTCCTGGTGTGTCATGAAAAATTGCAGCAGGCGGTATTCGGTCGGACCCATTTCAGCTGGTTTGCCGTCGATGGTGACGCGGTGACTGATCGGGTCGAGTAATAGGCCGCCGACCTCGATCGGTGCCTCGCCATCGGCCGGCCCGGCCCGGCGCAACACAGCCTTGAGGCGTGCGACCAGCTCACGTGGCGAGAACGGCTTGGTGATGTAGTCGTCGGCGCCGACTTCCAGGCCCTGGATCTTGTTGTCCTCTTCACCCTTGGCGGTGAGCATGATGATCGGGATGTCACCGGTCAGCTCATCACGCTTGAGGCGACGGGCCAACTCGATGCCCGAGGTGCCTGGCAGCATCCAGTCGAGCAGGATCAGGTCGGGTTTGCGGTCAACAATGATGGCATGGGCTTGCTGGGAGTTTTCGGCTTCCATGCAATCGTAGCCGGCCATTTCCAATGCAACGGCGATCATTTCGCGAATAGGCGCTTCGTCGTCAACGATCAGAATACTCCTGCCAGCCATGCTCAATCCTCTTGTCATTTAACTGTCTTGGGCCGCATTAGATAACGGAATTATTGCAGTCGTGTGACAGCTTGGGGCGTAGCTAGTATGCCTGCGTATTCTGCGTCTACGCTTAGGGTTCCGACTTACAACAAGAAGAGGACGTATCCGATGACTAAAATCTCAACTACCTTGCTGGGCCTGCTGACAGCGGCTGCATTGGCTTCTTCAGGCATGGCCTTTGCTGCTGACCCGGCCATGATGAAAGATGGAATGATGGTTGATCAGAAAGGTATGACGGTTTACACCTTCGACAAAGATGCCGGCGGTAAATCCATGTGCAATGCCAAGTGCGCCGAAAACTGGCCGCCGATGATGGCTCCTATGGGCAGCAAGGCCATGGGCAAGTGGACGACGGTCAAGCGCGACGACGGCAAAATGCAGTGGGCCTACGATGGCAAGCCGCTTTACACCTACAAAATGGATGAAAAACCCGGTGATATGAACGGTGACGGTAAGGGCGACGTCTGGCACGCCAAGCATTAGGCACCCATTCGCGGCGT
This sequence comes from Pseudomonas sp. ASL3, assembly GCF_056680425.1. Taxonomy (NCBI): domain Bacteria; kingdom Pseudomonadati; phylum Pseudomonadota; class Gammaproteobacteria; order Pseudomonadales; family Pseudomonadaceae; genus Pseudomonas; species Pseudomonas sp. ASL3. The sequence goes on from NZ_CM155281.1 coordinate 5,734,579, forward strand.
TAGCCATCAGCTTGAACCCTGACGGTTAACGCAGCGCATAGTCGGCGACGATCCCGACAAAAATCGCCAGTCCCGCCCAGTGGTTATGCAAAAAAGCTTTGAAACAGACCTGCGGCTCGCGATTGCGCGTGTACCAGAACTCCCAGACAAAACACCCAGCGGCTACCAACAGCCCCAGGTGGAAACCCGTCCCCAGCTCGAAACGTGATCCGGCCAGCAGCAGACAACCCAGCGCCAGGCCCTGCAATGTCAGAATGATCACCCGGTCGGCATCGCCGAACAGCACGGCGGTGGATTTGACCCCGATTTTCAGATCGTCTTCTCGGTCAGTCATCGCGTAGTAAGTGTCATAGCCCACGGTCCACAGCAAGTTGGCGATGTACAGCAGCCAGGCCGCAGCAGGCAGGTCGCCGGTCTGGGCAGTGAAGGCCATCGGCATGCCCCACGAAAACGCCGCGCCCAGCACCACTTGTGGGTAGTAGGTATAGCGCTTCATGAAGGGGTAGCACGCCGCCAGCGCCAAGCCACCGAACGACAGCCAGATAGTCAGCGAGTTGGTGAGCAACACCAGCAGGAAACTTAAACCCACTAGTACCGCAAATAACACCAACGCTTCACGGGAGCTGACCTTGCCGCTGATCAACGGACGCTGTTCGGTGCGTTTGACGTGGCCGTCGACTTTGCGGTCGGCGAAGTCATTGATCACGCAGCCAGCGGCGCGCATCAGAATCACGCCGATCACGAAAATCAACAGATTGCTTGTCGGCGGTACGCCCTTGGCCGCGATCCACAGCGCCCATAAGGTCGGCCACAGCAGCAGATAAATGCCAATGGGTTTGTCGACGCGCGTCAGCTGGATAAAGTCCCAGACCCGTGGATTCAGACGGTTCAGCGATTTAAGCAGGCTCAGGTACATCAATGACGCTCCGTAACGGCGGGCCCGGCGATCTCGATCGCGTGCCACAGATTCGGCAGAAAGACCTCCGCCACCAACAGACTCAAGGCGCCACGGCTGAAGCGTGAGCGCCGGCCCCATAAGCCTTCTATTGCGTCATCGCCGGGCAGCCACGCACCGGGGTAATGGCACACTTCAAGGGCACCGCGCTCGAATGCCTCGTCGCAAAACAGCAACTCGCCCAGGGACCGTGTGCCCAGTTCATCCATATTCAGCCCGCCTTCCTGCAGGGCGCTTTGCGCGGCGACGCTGCGGGCAAAGACCCACTTCTGGCCCTGGCCGCGTAAATACACCTCGCGTACCCAGCCGAGGCTGTGATCGGGTAAATCCAGCGCTGCACATTCATCCGCGCGCAACGCTTTCCAGCCCTCGAACAGTGGGGTCACGCTGAAACCATTGGCAGACAGGCGCGTCAGACGACGGGTCAGCGAGTCTTGATTGAACAGCCAATCGAGCGTTACAGGCTCGGGCAAATCCATCAGCTGATTTTGCTGGCGCCAGTCAGGGGCAACAAGAAGAGGGCTTTGGTGGGGCACGGTGGGTAATTATTGGCAACAATCGAGGCGGCGAGCTTAGCATGTTTGATTGCCGGGTCTGCCTCTGCGCTCAACCCTCTTGCGTCGATCCCGCTTGCATCTGAACGTCCCGATCAGTACAAAACGCCCTGAGCCTGGCGGCAATCGCTTTATCCATCGACCGCCGGTCCATGACCGCCTGAGAACCGAGAGTATTTACCGATGAAGAAGTGGCAATGCATTGTCTGTGGCTTGATCTATAACGAGGCTGACGGCTGGCCGGATGACGGTATCGCCGCAGGCACCCTCTGGCAGGACGTGCCCGAAGACTGGCTCTGCCCGGACTGCGGTGTGGGCAAAATCGACTTCGAAATGATCGAAATCAGCTGATCACCCCCTCGACTTTTTACCTGCTGGATTCCCAATAAGGAGAACTGAATGAACGCACCTGTCGTGATCGTGGGCACTGGCCTGGCGGGCTACAACCTCGCCCGGGAATTTCGCAAGCTCGATGACGAAACGCCGCTGCTGCTGATCACCGCGGATGACGGGCGTTCCTACTCCAAACCGATGCTCTCCACCGGCTTTGGCAAAAACAAGGAAGCCGATGGCCTGAGCATGGCTGAACCCGGCGCGATGGCTGAGCAATTGAAAGCCGAAGTGCGCACCCATACGCGCATCAGCGGCATCGATCCGGGTCACAAACGCTTGTGGATTGGCGAGGAGGCCGTGTACTACCGCGACCTGATCCTGGCCTGGGGTGCTGAAACCGTGCGCGTTCCCGTGGAAGGCGATGCCAGTGACGCGATTTTCCCGATCAATGATCTGGAGGATTACGCACGTTTTCGCGCTGCGGCAGCGGGTAAACATAGGGTTCTGCTGCTGGGTGCCGGTTTGATTGGCTGTGAGTTCGCCAACGACCTGATCCTGGGTGGCTATGAAGTCGATCTGGTTGCGCCCTGCGAGCAAGTCATGCCGACCTTGCTTCACCCTGCAGCCGCTGCCGCCGTGCAAGCGGGCCTGGAAGGGCTGGGAGCTCGTTTCCACCTGGGGCCCGTGCTGACGCGCCTGCTGCGTGCCGAACAGGGGCTTGAGGCGCATCTGTCCGATGGTGAAGTGCTGCTGTGTGATGTCGTGGTCTCGGCCATCGGTTTGCGTCCGCGTGTCGATCTGGCTGCCGCAGCAGGTTTGCAAACCGGTCGCGGGATCGTGGTCGATCGCCATTTGAAGACATCCCACGCCAATATCTACGCGTTGGGCGACTGTGCGGAAGTCGATGGCCTGAATTTGCTCTACGTCATGCCGTTGATGAGCTGTGCCAGGGCCCTGGCGCAAACCCTTGCTGGCAACCCGACCGCAGTCAAATACGGCCCTATGCCGGTTACCGTGAAAACCCCCGTGTGCCCGTTGGTGGTTTCGCCTCCGCCCCGGGGCATGGCAGGTGAGTGGAGCGTCGAAGGGCAGGGCGCTGATATCAAAGCCCTGTGCCACGACGCCAATGGCAATTTGCTCGGCTATGCCCTGACCGGCACCGCCGTGATGGAAAAACTGGCTCTAAACAAAGCCCTCCCGCCCCTGTTGGCGTAAATACTGGTCGTTCTGTCGGATAAGCCACGTTTTTGCCTCTACAAACGTCGCGCACAGGCTGGCGCGGGCCCCGACAGCATGCCATCCTCATTCCCGTCTGCCGCAACGTAGAGCTGTTGCGGCGCTTTGGTCGCTGTTCGGGAAGAACAGCACGGACATAACAACAAAAAACCGTCAAAGAGGCTTCATATGCGTAAACCAGAACTCGCAGCCGCCATTGCTGATAAAGCAGATCTCACCAAAGAACAAGCCAACCGCGTACTCAACGCAGTGCTTGAAGAAATCACCGGCGCGCTGCACCGTAAAGACAGCGTCACCCTGGTCGGCTTCGGCACTTTCTTGCAGCGCCATCGTGGTGCCCGCACCGGCAAAAACCCGCAAACCGGTGAGCCAGTCAAAATCAAGGCAAGCAACACCGTGGCTTTCAAGCCCGGCAAATCATTGAAAGATAGCGTCAATCCTTAATCTGCTCGCAGCCTCAGCGGGAGGCGAATAGCAGCAAAAATGGGCACGCCGACCGGGTCGGGTGCCCATTTTTTCGCGCTGAAGAATGCAGGCTATGACAGCTTAAAATTGTCGAACAATCCGATTTTTGTAGCGATATTCGTCGATCAAGTGATATTTCGCTGCTGTCGCTTCCAGCGCAAACCGCTACACTGCGCTGTCGGCCGCTTTGACCTGAGCGGCTCTCCCCCCGCTGAGGCTGTGTGCATGAAATTTCGTTTTCTTCTATGGATGCTCGGCCTGCTGATGGCCAAAGCCAGTCGCAACAACCCCGCTTTCCAGAATCAATTGGCCGGCAAGGAACTGACCTTCCAGTTGCAGACGTCCGACGGCAAGGTGGCGCGTCATTTCATCGTGAGTGGCCAACGCCTCACCAGTCATCCCGGTGTGATCGCCGAGCCAGCGTTCGCGATTTCTTTCAAGGATGCGGCGTTCGGTTTCGCCACGATGCAGGCCAAAAACAAGCAATTGGCGTTCATGCAGGGGATTCAGGACAAGGACATTCAGATCAAGGGCAATCCGGGTCTGGTGATCTGGTTTCAGGGCTTGACCAAGTATCTCAAGGCGAAGAAAGCGGCCTGATCAGATCAATCCTGCAACGCCATTCGCAGCGGGACGCGTAGTTGCAAGCCTGCTCCCACAGGAGGTCGCATTCCTCTGTGCAGGCTGTGTGAAAACCTCCGCGACCGATTAACTGATTAAAAACCGACCTGAAAATCGCGTTCCTACGTGAAATCCAGGTCTGTCCAGCAGCCGATCTATTTCTGAATTGACGTACGAACGCGCAGTTCAGTTTTCTGTTGGGGTTTTCACACAGCCTGTGTGGGAGCAGGCTTGCCTGCGAAGCTTTACTGCTGGGTAAATTGCGACGCCAGTTCGCGCAGCAGTACTTCGGCTTCCAGTACCTTCTTCACCGACTCTTCGGCTTTTTCGCGGGTCAGGCCGAGGCGTTCGAGCAGATCGTCTGGAATCTCCTCTTGCGGGCCCGAGCCGATGCCATTTTTGCGCAGCAAGCGCACCGACAGGCACACCAGATTCGCGTACTCACAATGAACGCCGGCGTAGGACGGGTCGTGCTGGAAGCGCAGCGCTGTAGCCAGTTCGTCAGGCATATCCCAGTAGCGCATCAACCAGGCCCCGATCTGTTCACGGCTGATGCCTAGCAAATGCTGCTCGACGTAGCTGTGGCACAGGTGCGGATTAACCTCCAGATGGCGGCAGATCAGCGAGAAGTGCGGCGGGAAGACGTGGGCCAGCAACAGGTAACCGAAGTTATGCAGCAGACCGGCCAGGTACGTCAGGCCGGCTTCCGGGCGCTGGGCACGCGGCATGGCGCGGGTCAGGCCTTCGATTACGGCGGCGGTGTAGATCGACTGCTGCCAGTAAGGCGTGGTGTGTTGCGGATGATCCTTGGGCAGGCTCAGGGTTTTACCCAGCGCCAGGCCCAGGGCCAGATTGATCACCAGATCGAAGCCGAGCACGCGAACGATGGCGTCTTCCACCGAGCGGATTTTGCCGGGCGACGCGTAGTAAGGCGAAGCGGCCCAACTGACCACTTGTGCCGCCAACGCCGGGTCGGTTTCGACCACGCCGGTAATGTCATCGATAGTGGCGTTGGGATCGACCCGCAGTTTGATGATTTTTTGCGCGGTCTCCGCCAGCGGCGGGATCTCCAGCGTCGCTTCCAGGCGTTGCTGAATGCGACGTGCGGTGAAGGCATGCATCGCCTGGGTGATTTCCTCGCGGTCATCGTCCGGACGGTCAAGGTTGGGCCGGATCGAGTTCAGCTGCTCACCGAAATTCGCCGCGCTGGCCTTGCTCAGCATGCCTTTGAGGGCCTCACTGGAGATTTCCAGCAAGATGCCCGGCTCGCCGGAGTTGATCAACAGCGTCGGCTCTTGCAGCAGAGTTTCTTCGTACAGGCAGGGGGAGCTGCTCAGCGCTGGCAGGCCGGGCAGAATGCTCCTGTTGTGTGGGCCAAGCAGCTTGTTGATGCGCTCCTGCGGAACGGCAGTCAAATGCCGGCCCGTCAGCTCAGCGAGACGATTGAGGTCCAGCAGGTGATTTTGCGGGAATAACACCGTCAGCATGCCGATAGCGTCGCCGACCAATATCGCCTGGACCTTCCGAGAGGCAGGGAGACTCGTGTCATCCATGACTTCGCGGTAGCTGATGGCTAATTTGTCAAACAGCAACCGGATGACAGACGGGGCGTGCGGGGCTGCATCGGCGAAGGCAACTTCTGTCATGGTATGTATCCAGGTTCTTACAATCGGGAGAGTATAACCAGCTTAGTTATTTTGCGTTGTTATAGGCTGACACTCTTTACACTTGTCCATATTGCTGGCCATGACGCAACCAGCGCTCCAGCAGCGGGCTGACATGCTGGGGCCAGCGTTCCAGCAAGGCTTGCGCGGCATCACGAACCGCCGGTAACAGGTCGGCGTCGCGCATCAGGTCGGCGACCTTGAATTGCAGCAGGCCGGTCTGTCGGGTGCCGAGCATTTCGCCAGGGCCGCGCAGTTCCAGATCTTTTTCGGCGATGATGAAACCATCATTGGTCTCGCGCATGATGCCCAGGCGTTGGCGACCGATCTGCGACAGCGGCGGATGGTAGAGCAGCACACAATGACTCGCGGCGCTGCCCCGACCGACGCGTCCGCGTAACTGGTGCAGTTGCGCCAGGCCAAGACGCTCGGGGTTTTCGATGATCATCAGGCTGGCGTTGGGCACGTCGACACCCACCTCGATCACCGTGGTCGCCACCAACAGTTGCAAGGCGCCTTGTTTGAACTCGGCCATGACCGCGGCTTTTTCCGCGGGCTTCATGCGCCCGTGGATCAAGCCCACGCGCAACTCGCCCAAGGCGCTGGTCAGCTCTTCGTATGAGGTTTCGGCGGCCTGGCAGGTGAGCTCTTCGGATTCTTCGATCAGGGTACACACCCAATAGGCCTGACGCCCTTCAGCGCAGGCGGCGCGGACCCGCTCGACCACTTCGACACGGCGGCTGTCAGCCACCAGCACGGTATTGACCGGTGTCCGGCCCGGTGGCAGTTCGTCGAGGATCGAGGTGTCGAGGTCGGCATAGGCGCTCATGGCCAAGGTGCGCGGGATCGGTGTCGCCGTCATGATCAACTGATGCGGACACATCAGGCCGCCAACGCCTTTTTTACGCAGGGCCAGGCGCTGTTGCACGCCGAAGCGATGTTGTTCGTCGATGATCACCAGTGCCAGATTTTTGAACTGCACTTCATCCTGAAACAGTGCATGGGTACCAACCACCATCGGCGCGCCGCCAGCGATCTGCTCCAGCGATGCGGCCCGAGCTTTGCCCTTGAGCTTGCCGGCCAGCCATGCGACGTCAATGCCCAGCGGTTCGAGCCAGCGTTTGAAGTTGACGTAGTGCTGTTCGGCGAGAATTTCGGTCGGCGCCATCAATGCCACCTGATACCCCGCTTCAAGCGCCTGCAAGGCGGCGAGGGCGGCGACCACGGTCTTGCCCGCGCCGACATCACCCTGAATCAGACGCAGCATGGGCTCTGGCTGGCTCAGGTCGTAGGCGACTTCGTTGCCGACCCTTTGTTGCGCACCGGTGGGCGCAAAGCCGAGATTGGCGAGGAATTGGGCGGGTAGCGTTTTCGCCTTGGGCAATGCCGGGGCACGTTGCGAGCGCAGGCTCTCACGCAGGCGTTGTTGCGACAGTTGATGAGTCAGCAACTCCTCGAACGCCAGACGATGCTGGGCCCAATGATGACCGAGGGCGAGTTCTTCGAGGTCGGCGTCGGCTGGTGGGTGATGCAAATAACGAATGGCATCGTCCAACGGCGCCAGTTGGTAGTCGCGCGCCAATTCTTCAGGGAGCCAGTCGGGCAGGCTTTTCGGGCCGAGCAGCGCCAGGCTTTGCTGGCACAGTTGGCGCAAACGCTGCTGAGTCAGGCCTTCGGTGGTCGGGTAAATCGGTGTGAGGGTCTGTTCTACCGGGATTTGCTCAACACCGGTCAGCGCGCGGTACTCCGGGTGATAGATTTCCAGTCCCGACGCACCGGGTCTGGCTTCACCGTAGCAGCGCAGGTGCGTGCCACGTTTCATTCCGTCTTTCTGCGCGTTGCTGAAGTGATAAAAACGCAGGCTGAGTACGCCGCTGCCATCGCCCAGGCGCACCAGCAGGCTGCGGCGCTTGCCCATGACCACGTCCGCGCCGCTGACCACGCCTTCGATCACCGCATCCTGCCCGGGACGCAACGCTCCGATGGGCACGACACGGGTACGATCCTGATAGCGCAACGGCAAGTGGAACAGCATGTCCTGAAGGTTCTCCAGGCCGACCTTGGCCAGCTTCTCGGCCATGGCCTCGCCTACGCCTTTGAGCGCAGTGACGGAGACTTTGGACAGCTCGCTCATGTCGCGACTTGGCTCGCTTCTGCTTTGGGACGAGCCACCGAGCACAGGCGCACGGAGTCAGCGAGGATCTCGATTGCTTTGGGCCGAGGGAAGCTTGCGCGCCAAGCGATGGCGACGGTGCGGAAAGGAATCGGCGGCGTCAGCGGACGAACTTCGATCACGCCAGGTGCGTAGTGATGGCTGTCGACCGCCGACATCGGCAGGATCGAGATGCCCAGGCCGGAAGCGACCATGTGGCGAATGGTTTCCAGCGAGCTGGACTCGACCGTAGTGTGTTTGCCGCCGTCGCTGCCTTTGGTCAGTGTCGGGCACGCTTCGAGCACCTGATCACGGAAGCAGTGGCCTTCGCCGAGCAGCAACAAGCTCTTGTCGTTCAGTGCCGAGGCATCAATGGACTCTTTCTTGGTCCATGGATGGCCCGCCGGCATCAGTACATAGAACGGCTCGTCGTACAGCGGCAGGGTCAGCACGTCGGCTTCGTTGAACGGCAGCGCGATGATGATCGCGTCCAACTCCCCATTGCGCAGTTTGTCGCGCAGGATGTGGGTGAAGTTTTCTTCGATGTACAACGGCATTTGCGGGGCGACCCGGTGCAGTTGCGGGATCAGATGCGGGAACAGATACGGGCCGACGGTGTAGATCGCACCGACCTTGAGGGGCGCAGTCAGCTGGTTTTTTCCAGCTTGGGCCAGTTCGCGGATGCCCTGCGCCTGTTCGAGAACTTTTTGCGCCTGAGCGACGATACCTTCGCCGACGGGCGTCAGGCGTACGGCGCTCTTGCTGCGCTCGAAAATCAGCACACCGAGTTCATCTTCAAGCTTTTTCACGCCCACCGAGAGAGTCGGTTGGCTGACATGGCAACGCTCGGCCGCATGGCCGAAGTGCTGCTCTTGGGCGAGCGTAACGATGTAGCGCAATTCTGTAAGAGTCATAGCATGCGTCCATGAAGTTGCCGCTCCAGCATAGCGGCTGCAATCGATAGACGCACGTTATCAACAGTGCTCAAGTAGATCAAAACTACGATTTCAGCGTTTATCCAGGGAATAAATGAAAGGCGCAAGTATTTCCACTGTGCCGTTGGCGAGTGTTTCGGCAGGCGGTATAGGTACCGGCTGCGCGCGACGGATCATTTCCAGTGTGGCTCGATCCAGTGAGGCGTTGCCGGAGTTACCCACCAGAGAGAAGGACAGCACCTTGCCTTCAGCATCGACGACAAAGCGCAAACGGACGGTTCCTTGTACGCCGCGTCGGCGAGCATCTTCCGGGTAGCGCTTGTATTTGGCCAGATGCCGCTGCAAATCGCTTTGCCAGTTGGGTGTCGCATTGCTCGTCGAAGGTGGGCTCGACGCCTGTACAGGAGCTGTTGATTTCGTCTGCGGAGCAGTCGTGGGCGGCATATCCACTGGTTTGTCCTCGGCAGGTTTTTCCTGCGGCGGCTCCGCTTTCTTCTGAGGGTTGAGCAGCTGCGGTTTGGGCGGCTGTGGTTTGGCTTTGGGTTTGGCCGGTTTGGGGATAGCGATTTCCGGTTTCGGCGCTTCAGCCAGTTTCGGCAGCGGCAGATCTTCAACCGGCGCCGGTGGTTGCGGCGGCTGCACCACTTTTGGCGGCAGCGGCGCTGGCGGTGCGGGTGCTGGCAGCGGCGCCAGTTCGACCATCATCGCAGCCGGAGGCAGTTCGATGGCCTGGGGTGTCGACCAGCGCATCGCGAGGATAATCGCGACGGCGTGAACGGCGAGCACCAACAACAGACTACCGCTATAGCGCGTCAGTTTTTGGCGCGGTGTCATCATTTCTTGCCAACCGTCTCAAGACCTACCAGGCCGACTTTCAGGTAGCCAGCGCCACGCAGGGCGTTCATCACCTCCATCAGGTCGCCGTAGTCCACACCCTTGTCGGCCTGGAAGAAGATCGTCGTGTCCTTCTGGCCCTTGGTCTTGGCGTCGAGCACTGGCCCAAGCTGTTCGCGACTGACTTTTTCTTCACCGAGGAACAGGCTCTGATCAGCCTTGACGCTGAGAAACAGCGGTTTCTCCGGCCGGGCAACCGACTTGGCGGTGGAGGCCGGCAGGTCGACCTTGATATCGACCGTCGCCAGAGGGGCTGCCACCATGAAGATGATCAGCAGCACCAACATGACGTCGATAAACGGCGTGACGTTGATTTCGTGGTTTTCGACGAGATCATCGCCACTGTTTTCGTTCAGATGCAGGCCCATGGTTTATCCCACTTTAACCATGTGCGGCTGCTGGCTACGCTCGGCCGGCAGGTGATCGAGGTCACGACTGACCAGCAGCAGGACGTGTGCCGACGCATCGGAAACCTGCGCTTTGTAACCGGCGATGGAACGGGCGAACACGTTGTAGATCACCACGGCCGGAATCGCGGCAACCAGACCCAGTGCAGTCGCCAACAGGGCTTCGGCAATGCCGGGGGCGACCACCGCGAGGTTGGTGGTCTGGGTTTTGGCGATGCCGATGAAGCTGTTCATGATGCCCCAGACGGTGCCGAACAGGCCGACGAAAGGCGCGGTGGAACCAATGGTCGCCAGCACGCCGGTGCCGTTGCTCATGTTGCGGCCACACGCGGCAACCAGGCGCTCCAGGCGGAAGCTGACACGTTCCTTGATGCCTTCGCGCTCACGACTGTTGGTCGAAAGACGCATCTCTTCAAGGGCGTCATGCACCAGCAAGTAAGCCAGTGTGCCTTCTTTGCTGGCGCTGTCGCTGGCTTCCTTGAGGGTGCGGGCCTTTTTCAGGTTGACGATGTCACCGCGCAGACGACGCTTGGCGCCCAGCAGTTCAAAGCCTTTGGCAATCCAGATCGTCCAGGTGATGATCGAGGCGATGGCCAGACCGATCAGCACGAGTTTCACGATGATGTCGGCGTGTTGATACATGCCCCAAGGTGACAGGTCGCTGGCCATGCCAAGGCTGGTTTCTTCAGCGGCAGCAACGTCTAGCGTTTCGCCTGCGGTTTGCTCGACAATCGGTGCGCTGGCGGCAGGGGCAGTGGCAGGATCGACAGTGCCATGGGCCGGAGCGACAGCAGAAGCATGGGCGGCCGGCCGGGTGGCGGCTATCGGCTCGTCGGCAAAAGCGCTGGGGGCCAGCATCAGGCTGAGCATCAGCGCAGCGATGCCGCGCCATGCGCGCGGCCGGCTGGCAAGCTGGGTGGGCGAAGCGAGGGATTGAATACGTGTCATGCTGGCCGGACCTGAGAGGAAAAGGAGGGGCTCGTTCTGCAACTTCGCGCTAGTGGTACGACTAGAGGAGGAGAACAAACGGGTCGGCATTATTGCAATTAATTCTCGTTAGCAAAAGTAAAAGATTATCCTTTTGCTTGGCGGTCGCAGATTTTTGGTTAAATTCAGAGGTCATTTCCGGCCTTTTACTGTGCCTTTGCAGCACGCTTATTGTGGAGCTCCGACATGTCTGCCCCCTCTGTCCTGATTGCTGGTTGCGGTGATGTGGGAAGCCGTCTGGCCAGCCAGTTGCTCGTCCATGACTGGACCGTGTACGGCTTGCGCCGCTCTGTGGCGCGCTTGCCGGCTGGGGTGATGGGGGTTGCGGGCGATCTGTTCGATGCCAGTTGCCCAAGCGCTTGGCCGACCTCGTCAATCGACTATCTGGTCTACAGCGCGGCAGCGACCAATCACGACGAAGCCGGTTACCGGGCTGCGTACGTGGATGGCCTGCGTAATGTGTTGAGCTGGCTCGAACAGCATGGACAGACGCCCAAGCGCTTGCTGTTCGTGTCCAGCAGCAGTGTTTACGGACAGCAGGGCGGGGAATGGGTCGATGAATCATCGCCAACCCAGGCGACGGGTTATTCCGGTCGACTGATGCTCGAAGCCGAGCAATTGGCATTGCACAGCGGTATCCCCGCCAGCGTGGTGCGTTTGACCGGGATTTACGGGCCGGGACGCGAGTGGCTGCTGACGCAGGTTCGTCAGGGTTACCGCGTCGTGTCCGAGCCACCTTTGTATGGCAACCGCATTCATGTCGACGATGCGGCGGCGCTTCTGGCGCACCTGCTACAGGCGGATGCGCGCGGGGCTGTGCTGGATGATTGCTACATCGGCGTTGATGACGCACCTGCGCCGTTGGCCGAAGTGGTCGGTTGGCTGCGTGAGTATCTGGGTGTTACCGAGTGGTCGGAGGAAGCCAGCGTGCGCCGCACCGGCAGCAAACAGTGCAGCAATGCCAGGGCCCGCGCCTTGGGCTGGGTGCCGCGCTATGCAAGCTATCGTGAGGGGTATGCGGCGATTCTTGAGGGGCGGGAGTAAGGCGGGAGAAGGTGTTGTCTGACAGACCGCTATTCGCAGGCAAGGCTGCTCCCACAGGGCTACGCGATCCTCTGTGGGAGCAGGCTTGCCTGCGAATGGTTCAGCGCAGTGTGTCTGACGACACGCTCATTCAATCCTGCTCAAGCAGCCAGCGACGCGAGCCGGGATGCAGATCCGGCATTTCGTCGTTCTTGGCCTGATTGACGGCCTGGAGTATTTCCAGCTGTTTGCCGTTGCGTACGAATATCCACGCGTTGCCTTGCTTGTTTTTTTCCAGCCAGAGGCTGTCGTATTCGCCGCTCATGGCCGCGCAATCACCCGCCAGGCACAGCGCGTAACGATCATCGCCGGGCAAGCCGGCGACGCTGCCGTCGGGCTGGAATTGCACGACGCCGCCTGCACCCTCGCCATCGACGATCTTCCATTTGCCGCCCATGTAGGCGCTATACAGTGCTTTTTCAAAGCTGCTGCCCGGTGGTGCGCCGGCAGGTGCGGGATCTTTAGGTTGCAGGAAACGTTGTTCCGGGCTCGACTCGCTGGCGGTTTGAACCAACTCGTCGCCTTTGATGCTCAGGTCTTCGAAGAAGTTGCCGTAGAAGTCGACGTGCCATTTGCCATCAGCGGCGCTGGTGATCTTGCCTTCACTCAGCTCGAAGCCGTTGGAGAAGGCGGCCTGACTGGCTTTTGTATCGACGTGCCATTCCAGGTTCGGGCCATTAGTGAGCAGCGCCTGACGCAGGTTGCCACCCTTGGCGGCGGCATCGATAGCAGTTTGATTGATCCAGACGCCGTCCGGGTTGCGGTCGGCGTGGCTGGCACAGCCGCTCAACAGCGTGGCGAGCAGCGAGAGGGCAAGCGCGAAGCGCATAGCAGAGTCCTTCCTTTGCGGGGAGGGCGGAACGGCTCACGCTCCGCCCGGGAGATTTACTCGATAACGAGGATGGCGTCCATTTCGACCTGCGAGCCTTTTGGCAGCGCGGCAACACCAATGGCGGCACGGGCCGGATAAGGCTGGTCGAAATATTTTCCCATGATTTCGTTGACCTTGGCGAAGTGGCTCAGGTCAGTCAGGAAGATGTTCAGTTTGACGATGTCCTTGAACGAACCGCCCGCTGCTTCAGCGACGGCCTTCAGGTTTTCGAACACCTGGACGGTCTGGGCTTCGAAGCCTTCGACCAGTTCCATGGTTTTCGGGTCCAGCGGGATTTGCCCGGACATGTACACGGTATTGCCAGCTTTGATCGCCTGAGAGTAAGTGCCGATGGCTGCAGGTGCTTTATCGCTGGTGATGACGGTCTTGGTCATGAAGAACTCCTGATGAGGTGGTTGGCTACGCGCGCATACGGGTGATGCGGGTCACCCCGGTCAGGGCGCGCAGTTTTTTGATCACGCGGGCCAGATGCACACGGTCGTGCACGCTGACCACCAGTTGGACCACGCTGATGCGACCATCGCGTTCATCCATGCTGATTTTTTCGATATTGCCGTCGGCGGCATTCACGCTGCTGGCCAGCAGGGCGATAAGACCGCGCTGATGTTCCAGCTCGACGCGCAGTTCGACATTGAATTCGCCGGTGACATCCTTGGCCCAGGACAGCTGGATGCATTTTTCCGGGTTATGGCGGATTTCACTGATATTGCGGCAGTTGTCCAGGTGCACCACCATGCCTTTGCCCGCGGACAAATGGCCGACAATCGGGTCGCCCGGAATCGGTGTGCAGCACTTGGCGTAACTGAGGACCAGTCCTTCGGTGCCGCGAATCGCCAGCGGGCTTTCGGAGTCCGGTAGTTGCTCGGCTTCGCTGGTCAGCAAGCGGCGGGCGACGACGTAGGCCATGCGATTGCCCAGGCCAATGTCTTCGAGCAGGTCTTCGATGACCTCCACGCGGTATTCAGTGAGGATCAACTGCATGCGCTCTGCGGAAACTTTCTCCAGGGTGCTGTCGAAACCGTTGAGCACTTTGTTCAGCAGGCGTTCACCGAGGCTGATGGATTCGGAGCGGCGTTGCAGTTTGAGGGCGTGGCGAATATGGGTTCGGGCTTTGCCGGTGACGACAAAGTTGAGCCAGGCCGGGTTCGGGCGTGCGCCGGGCGCGCTGACGATCTCCACCGTCGAGCCACTTTGCAACGGCTCGGAGAGCGGTGCCAGGCGACGATTTATCCGACAGGCGATGCAGCTGTTGCCGACATCGGTGTGCACTGCGTACGCGAAATCGACCGCTGTAGAGCCTTTCGGCAGCTCCATGATCCGACCCTTGGGCGTGAACACGTAGACCTCGTCCGGGAACAGGTCGATCTTCACGCTTTCGATGAACTCCAGCGAGTTACCGGCACGCTGCTGCATTTCCAACACGCCTTTGACCCACTGGCGAGCACGAGCGTGAGTGCCTTTTGGTTGCTCGTCGCCGCTGGATTTGTACAGCCAATGCGCGGCGATTCCGTTGTTGGCCATCTCTTCCATTTCGCGGGTGCGGATCTGGATTTCGATGGGTACGCCATGCATGCCGAACAGCGTGGTATGCAGCGACTGGTAGCCGTTGGCTTTGGGAATCGCGATGTAATCCTTGAAGCGACCGGGCAATGGTTTATATAAGTTATGCACAGCACCCAGCACGCGGTAGCAGGTGTCGACCTTGTCGACGATGACGCGGAACGCGTAAACGTCCATGATTTCGTTGAAGGCCCGGCGTTTGCCGCGCATCTTTTTGTAGATGCCGTACAGGTGCTTCTGTCGACCGCTGACTTCGCCTTCGATACCATCCACGGCCAGGCAATGGCTCAGGGATTCCTCGATCTTGTTGACCAGTTCCTTGCGATTGCCTCGTGCCCGTTTGACCGCTTGGCCAATGCGCGAGGAGCGCATGGGGTACATGGCCTTGAAACCGAGGTCTTCGAACTCGATACGAATGCTGTGCATGCCCAGGCGATTGGCGATGGGCGCATAGATTTCCAGGGTTTCCTTGGCGATCCGCCGGCGTTTTTCCCCGGACAGGACTTCCAGCGTGCGCATGTTGTGCAGTCGGTCAGCCAGCTTGACCAGGATCACGCGGATATCGCGCGCCATGGCCATGGCCATCTTCTGGAAATTTTCAGCTTGCGCCTCGGCCTTGGTCTCGAAGTTCATCTGAGTCAGCTTGCTGACCCCGTCGACCAGCTCGGCCACGGTTTCACCGAATTGCGCACAGAGCGCTTCCTTGGCAATTCCGGTGTCTTCGATCACGTCATGCAGCATGGCCGCCATCAGGCTTTGATGGTCCATATGCATGTCGGCAAGGATATTCGCGACCGCTAAAGGGTGCGTGACGTAGGCTTCGCCGCTACGACGGCGTTGGCCATCGTGGGCTTGTTCGGCATAGAAATACGCTCGGCGGACCAGATTGACCTGGTCTTTACCGAGGTAGGTCGACAGACGATCGGCGAGGGCGTCTATGCTCGGCAAGGCGCTACCCCCTGCCGATGGCTTTTACCCTGCGCCGTACTACGTCGACCAGGCATAGGCTTAGACGGCCTCGTTGGACTCGTCCTCGAAGGCCGCGAACAATGGCTCATCTTCAACGATTTCAGCTTCTGCAATGACAGCGTAATCCATCAGGCCCGCTGCGATTTCGCGCAGTGCCATAACGGTAGGCTTGTCGTTTTCCCAAGGCAGTTTCGGTTCTTTACCGCCGGTAGCCAGTTGACGGGCACGCTTGGTAGAGAGCATGACCAGCTCAAAGCGATTAACGACGTGGTCTAGGCAGTCTTCAACGGTCACGCGGGCCATGGGTATTCCTCGTAGCAAATGCAGTATGCGCGATGCCCGGATGGGCGAGCGGACTAGACAGTTTAAAAAAACACCAGCGTTTAGGGAAGCGCTGATTTCGCGCAGCGGTAAGTTGTAGGAGCGCGCTTGCCCGCGATCGGCTGCGCAGCAGTCGCAAAAATAGTGAATTCACCATCGCAGGAAGGTCCTTCGTGTCGAGCGCGACCCCGGCCTATCGCGGGCAAGCGCGCTCCTACAGATTAAGCCAGTAGCTGACTGAGCAAATCGCTGAAGCGCTGTTGTTGCGGTTTCTGGCGCAGCTGATTGGCGCGGAAGATGGCCTTGAGGTCTTCCAGCGCAGTGGCGAAGTCATCGTTGATCACGATGAAGTCGTATTCCACGTAATGGCTCATCTCGCTGACCGCTTCACGCATACGGCCTTCGATGATCTCGTCGCTGTCCTGGCCACGGTTGGTCAGGCGCTGGCGCAGCGCTTGCTGGGTCGGCGGCAGGATGAAAATCGAGCGGGCGTCGGGCATCAATTTGCGCACCTGTTCGGCGCCTTGCCAGTCGATCTCCAGAATCAGGTCGTGGCCTTCATCCAGGGTTTGCTGCAGGCGGCTTTGCGAGGTGCCGTACAGATTGCCGAAGACTTCGGCCTGTTCGAGAAAGTCGCCGTGTTCGATCATGCGCACGAACTCGGCGCGATCCACAAAGTGATAGTTCACGTCGTTGACTTCGCCGGGGCGCATGCCGCGCGTGGTGTGCGAAACCGAAACGCGGATCTGCGGCTGGGCGTCGATCAGGGCCTTGACCAGGCTGGTTTTGCCCGCGCCAGAGGGTGCAGAAACGATATACAGGGTGCCGGTGCTGTGTGTCATGTCGGGGTTGCCTTACTCAATATTCTGCACTTGTTCACGCATCTGTTCGATCAACACCTTGAGGTTGACCGCAGCCTGAGTGCTGCGCGGGTCGAAGGCTTTGGAGCCCAATGTATTGGCTTCGCGGTTGAGCTCTTGCATCAGGAAGTCCAGGCGCCGACCCGCTTGCCCGCCGGTCTTGAGGACGCGGCGCACTTCGGTGACGTGGGTGCTGAGACGGTCGAGTTCTTCGGCGACGTCGCTTTTTTGCGCAAGCAGGACCATTTCCTGTTCCAGTCGCTGAGGATCGAGTTCGGCCTTCATGTCGGCAAAACGATCCAGCACCTTCTGGCGTTGGGTTGCGAGCATTTGTGGCACCAACACGCGCAGGGTCGCGACTTCTTTATTTATTGAGGTCAACCGTTCGTCGAGAAGTTTGGCCAGGTCGGCGCCTTCACGTCCGCGACCGGCTTTCAGCTCGTTCAGGGCCTCATTGAACAGGGCCAACGCATCATTATTGAGCACCTGCGGATCGCTGGCATCAGCAACCAGTACGCCGGGCCACGCCAGCACTTCCAGCGGGTTCAGCGGGGCGGGGTGCTTGATCAGGCTGGCAACGGTCTCTGCGGCGGTCACCAATTGCGCCGCGCGCTCGCGATCGACTTGTAGTGGTTTGCCGGCGGTTTCTTCGGTGAAGCGCAAGGTGCATTCGACCTTGCCGCGCGACAAACCCTGACGCAGAGCCTCGCGGACCGCACCTTCCAGATCACGGAATGACTCCGGCAGACGCAAATGCGGCTCAAGATAGCGGTGATTGACCGAGCGCAATTCCCAGCTCAGGGTGCCCTGGGCGCCAGCCCGTTCGACTCGGGCGAAGGCAGTCATGCTGTGCACCATGGGAAATACCTCTTGGGTTCAGACGGGTAAAGACTGTCGTGGGCGGTGGACTGCCCCATTAAATGTCATAAATAGCCGACAGGCTGCGAAGGCGCAGGATTGTAGCGCAGTGCGGCGGATGCTCCCAAGCGGGTGATGTGGCAACGAGCTGCCGGACGTCGATTCTGTGCCCGCCAGCAGGTCTGAATCTGACCGGTAACTTTTTTAGATGTGCCCAGGCCGGGCTGTGACCACTATAATGCTCGGCAGATTTCCGTCTCAGTACAGGTATTCCCAAATGAAACGTCCAAGTGGTCGCGCTGCCGATCAGCTCCGCTCGATCCGCATCACCCGCAACTACACCAAACACGCCGAGGGTTCTGTACTGGTCGAGTTCGGTGACACCAAAGTGATTTGCACCGTCAGCATTGAGAGCGGCGTGCCGCGCTTCCTTAAAGGTCAGGGTCAAGGTTGGCTGACGGCTGAATACGGCATGCTGCCGCGCGCCACTGGCGAGCGCAACCAGCGTGAAGCGAGCCGCGGCAAGCAAGGCGGCCGCACCCTGGAAATTCAGCGTTTGATCGGTCGTTCCCTGCGCGCAGCACTGGATATGTCCAAGCTGGGCGACGTGACGCTGTATGTCGACTGCGACGTAATCCAGGCCGATGGCGGTACGCGTACTGCGTCCATCACCGGCGCAATGGTCGCGCTGGTCGATGCCTTGAAAGTCATCAAGAAGCGTGGCGGCCTCAAAGGCGGCGATCCGCTCAAGCAGATGATCGCAGCCGTGTCGGTGGGCATGTATCAGGGCGAACCGGTACTCGATCTCGACTACCTGGAAGACTCCGCTGCCGAAACCGATCTCAACGTGGTGATGACCAGCACCGGTGGCTTCATCGAAGTCCAGGGCACCGCCGAAGGCGCACCGTTCCAGCCTGAAGAGCTCAATGCGATGCTGGCTTTGGCGAACAAGGGCATGGCTGAGCTGTTCGAACTACAACGCGCCGCACTGGCCGATTGATCGACCCTGCTATAGATTCAGTCATCGACCCTGCTAAGGATAAGCATCATGAGTGACAACCAGCTTCCGCTTCCGACCCCCAATGCTGAGGTTCGTCAGTGGGCGATGCTCTGTCACTTTTCGGCGTTTTTCGGTCTGATCTTCCCTTTCGGCAATCTCTTGGGGCCGTTGATTCTCTGGCAGATCAAGAAAGAGACCGATCCGTTCATTGATGCCCAAGGCAAGGAAGCGCTGAATTTTCAGATCACCGTGGCCATCGCGTCGATGATCAGCATTCTGCTGATGGTGGTGATTATCGGTTTCCCGTTGATGGTGCTGGTCGGCGCCGGTGCGCTGGTGCTCACCATCATTGCCGGGATCAAGGCTAACGACGGGATTGCTTATCGTTATCCGTTCACCTGGCGGTTGGTCAAGTAGAGACTGAGTCAAGAGATTCGCAGGCAAGCCTGCTCCCACAGATCGCATTTCCCCTGTGGGAGCAGGCTTGCCTGCGAAAAGCTCGACGCGGTCTATCTGGCAACCCACAAAAAAGCCGACATGAAGTCGGCTTTTTTGTAGGTGACGGGACGTTAAATCGTCAACGTCCAGTCGTAGTCCACGATCAATGGAGCGTGCTGCGAGAAGCGTGGCTGACGTGGCAAGCGCGCGCTTCGTACGAAGCGGCGCAAGCCCGGAGTCAGTAACTGATAGTCGAAACGCCAGCCAAGGTTGAGCATTTCGGCCTGTTCGTTATCCGGCCACCAGCTGTACTGATCGCCTTCGCGACTGACTTCACGCAGTGCATCGACGTAGCCCATGGTGCCGACAATCTCGTCCATCCAGGCCCGTTCTGGCGCCAGGAAGCCCGGTGATTGCTGGCTGTCGCGCCAGTTTTTGATGTCGAGCT
Source organism: Pseudomonas sp. ASL3 (assembly GCF_056680425.1). Classification (NCBI taxonomy): domain Bacteria; kingdom Pseudomonadati; phylum Pseudomonadota; class Gammaproteobacteria; order Pseudomonadales; family Pseudomonadaceae; genus Pseudomonas; species Pseudomonas sp. ASL3. The sequence continues at coordinate 5,754,211 of NZ_CM155281.1, forward strand.
TCTGTTGCGCAACGTACAGCGAGCCGCAATAGATGTACTCACGACGCTTGCGTCGTTGTTTGTCCAGGTAGCGCGCGAAGTCGTCCATGAGCTTGAACTTCTGGTTCAAGTCTTCGTCGCCGTTCATCCCCGAAGGAAGCAGCAAGGTCGCAATACTGACCTTGTCGAAATCTGCTTGCAGGTAACGCCCGTAACGGTCGGCTGTTTCAAAGCCGAGGCCGCTGATAACCGCCTTCGGTTGCAACCGCGAGTAGAGCGCCACACCGCCTTGGGCAGGGACTTCAGCATCGCAGGCATAAAGGAAGTAGCCATCCAGTTGGAAGGCTGGGTCGTCCAGTTCAAAGGCGGAGGCGCGGGTGTCCTGTAGGCAGATGACGTCGGCATTCTGGGCTTGCAGCCAACTGAGCAAACCACGCTCGACTGCGGCCTGAATGCCATTTACGTTCACACTGATGATCCGCATAAATGGCCCCAAAAATCACGTGCGTGTATGATACCCGAGCTCTACCTAATTAGCTAAATCCGTGGTATTCGGGGCTTTTTTCATGCAAGCGTATCAGCGCGACTTCATTCGTTTTGCCATCGATCGTGGGGTTTTGCGCTTCGGTGAGTTCACTCTTAAATCTGGACGGACCAGTCCATACTTCTTCAATGCCGGCCTTTTCAACACCGGTTCTGCCTTGGCACAGATCGGTCGTTTCTACGCGGCGGCGGTGGTCGAGAGCGGCATTTCCTTCGACGTTCTGTTCGGCCCAGCGTACAAGGGCATTCCCCTGGCGACCACGACGGCCGTGGCGTTGGCTGAACATCATCAGCTCGATGTGCCTTACTGTTTCAACCGCAAGGAAGCCAAGGCTCACGGCGAAGGTGGAAGCCTGGTCGGTTCGCCGCTGGCGGGCGATGTGTTGATCATCGACGACGTGATCACCGCTGGTACGGCGATTCGTGAAGTCATGCAGATCATCAAGGACCAGGGCGCGAAGGCGGCCGGTGTGTTGATTGCCTTGAATCGTCAGGAGCGTGGCAACGGTGAGCTGTCGGCCATCCAGGAGGTCGAACGCGACTTCGGCATTCCGGTAGTCAGCATCGTGTCCTTGAATCAAGTTCTGCAATTTTTGGCCGATGACCCCCAGTTGAAGCAGCATTTGCCTGCGGTCGAAGCTTATCGGACGCAATACGGAATCTGAGGATGCTGCATTTATGCTCAAGCTGAGCGCAGTGGGGCTGTTATTGGGATTGGGTGTGATGACTGTTCAGGCGGCCGATAAACCGTCTGTTTTGCTCTATCGCTATGTCGACAACAAAGGAGGGACCGTTCTGGATCGTCAGGGCGTGCCGCCAGAGTACGCCGGCAAAGGCTATCAAGTGCTCAACGAGCGGGGGCGGGTGATCCAGGTCGTACCTCCCGCACCCACGGCTGACGAGCTTCAGCGTCAGCAAGCCGACAAGGCCCAGGCCGAGGCCAATGCGCAGTTGCTGCATCAGTACAGCAGCGTCGACGACGTTGATCGGGCCAAGGTTCGCAAACTGGCCGAGCTGGACACGTTGATCGCAGTGGCGCAGGGCAATCTGCAAAGCTTGAGCTCTCAGCAGAATACACTTCAGGGCCAGGCTGCCGATCAGGAGCGGGCCGGACGCGTAGTGCCGCAGCCGTTACTCGATCAGATGAACAGCCTGCGTGACGACCAGCAGAACCTCAAGGCTGAAATCCTTCGTTATCAGGAATCACGCAAACAGGCCGAAGCCGGTTTTGCCGATGACCGAACGCGGGTTCAGCAGTTGGTGCACTGACCAGGGGACAGATTAATTTTCGATGAAGCGCTGAAAATAAATCAGTCCCCTCGAACGACTCAGTGACGCTTGCGATTACTGATCAAAGTACCCACGCCGCTATCAGTGAAAATTTCCAGCAGGACGGCATTAGGCACGCGGCCATCGATGATATGCGAGCTGTTGACGCCGCCTTGCACCGCTTCCAGCGCGCAACGAATCTTCGGCAACATGCCACCGTAGATGGTGCCATCAGCGATCAGTTCATTGACCTGCTCGGTGGTCAGGCCGGTCAGGACCTGGCCTTGCTTGTCCATCAAGCCGGCGATGTTGGTCAGCAGGATCAACTTTTCAGCCTTGAGGGCTTCAGCTACTTTGCCGGCGACCAGGTCGGCATTGATGTTGTACGACTCACCATTGGGGCCGACGCCGATGGGCGCGATGACCGGGATGAAGTCGCCTTTGACCAGCATGTTCAGCAGGTCGGTATTGACCCCGACCACTTCGCCGACCTGGCCGATATCAATGATTTCCGGCGTGGTCATTTCTGGTGTTTGCCGAGTGACGGTGAGCTTTTTCGCGCGAATCAGCTCAGCGTCCTTGCCGGTCAGGCCGATGGCGCTGCCGCCATGGCGGTTGATCAGGTTGACGATGTCCTTGTTGACCTGGCCGCCCAACACCATCTCCACCACGTCCATGGTTTGCGCGTCAGTCACGCGCATGCCATCAATGAAATGGCTTTCGATCGACAGACGCTTGAGCAGGTCGCCAATTTGCGGGCCGCCGCCGTGAACCACTACCGGGTTGATACCGACTGCTTTCATCAGCACGATATCGCGCGCGAAGCCGGTTTTCAGCTCGTCGCTTTCCATAGCGTTGCCGCCGTATTTGATCACCAGCGTCTTGCCGACGAAGCGTCGTATGTAAGGCAGCGCTTCGGACAAAACCTTGGCGACGTTGGTAGCGGCATCACGTTCGAGGGTCATTCAGGGCTCCAGTGAATCCAAAAAATAAATCAAAACGGTAATTGAAGATCAGGGGCAACGTTTTTCAGCTGGGCGTGGAACACGTCCTTGATTCGTTGCAATTCGGCTTCAGTGTCGGCCTCGAAGCGTAATACCAGTACCGGCGTGGTATTGGAAGCGCGAACCAGACCCCAGCCTTTGGGGTAGTCCACTCGCACACCATCGATGCTGGTCAACTGAGCGTCGCCCCATTTGGCATCGCGTTGCAGCGCTTCAATGATGCTGAATTTGGTCACATCCGTCACATCGATATTGATTTCCGGGGTGGAAACATCATTTGGGAAGGTCGCGAACACTTCTTCAGCGGTGCCTTTTTCCTGGCTGAGGATTTCCAGCAGGCGGGCGGCGCTGTAGATGCCGTCGTCGAAACCGAACCAGCGCTCCTTGAAGAAGATATGACCGCTCATTTCGCCAGCCAGCAGCGCGCCGCTTTCCCTCATCTTCTTTTTGATCAACGAGTGACCGGTTTTCCACATGACCGGACGGCCACCGTAGCCACTGATCAACGGGGTCAGGCGTCGAGTGCATTTGACGTCGAAAATGATATCGGCACCGGGGTTGCGTGATACCACATCCTTAGCGAACAGCATCAACAGACGGTCCGGGAACACGATGTTGCCGGTGTTGGTCACTACGCCCACCCGGTCGCCGTCGCCATCAAAGGCCAGGCCGAGGTCGGCACCGGTTTCCTTGACCTTGGCGATCAAGTCGACGAGGTTTTCCGGTTTGCCCGGGTCCGGGTGATGGTTCGGGAAGTTGCCATCGACGTCGCAGAACAGCGGGATGACTTCGCAGTTCAGGGCTTCGATCAGTTGTGGGGCGATCACGCCGGCCGCGCCGTTGCCGCAGTCGACCACGACTTTCATGCGCCGTGCGAGGGCGATGTCGTTGGTGATCTGCTTGAAGTAACGATCAAGAATTTCGACCTTCTTGATGCTGCCTTTGCCAGTGGCCAGGTCATTGGTTTTCAGGCGCGTGTGCAGGGCCTGAATCTGTTCGTTGGCCAGGGTGTCACCAGCAATGACGATCTTGAAGCCGTTGTAGTCCGGCGGGTTGTGGCTGCCGGTGAGCATGACCCCGGACTTGCCGGCCAGTACGTTGGCGGCGTAGTAGAGCGCTGGGGTCGGCACAAGGCCTACGTCGCTGACGTGGCAGCCGCTATCGTGCAGCCCCTGAATCAGTTGTTGCACCAGCTCGGGTCCAGATAGGCGGCCGTCGCGGCCTACGGAGACGTGAGGCTCATTCTTGGCCAGGCTCTCGGAGCCGATGGCGCGACCGATCCAGTAAGCCGTTTCCGCGCTTAGGGTGTCTCCGACGACGCCCCGGATGTCGTAGGCGCGGAAGATATTGTCAGGGAGTTTGGGTGCCACGGAGGCTGGGCTACTCATAATTTGGGGGTGCTCCATTCTCAGGAAGTCCTGGTTTTCGTCGAGGATATCAATATCGAGAATATCGGTATCTTGAAACAGCGGATCGATCCACTCAGTACTCAGGGCATTGGGTTGAGTCGATGCCGGGGCAGTGCTTGTCGCTAAGTCATTATTGACGCGGGGTTTGCTGCTTGAGGCATCGAGAGCAGGGGGCGACGGAGCGTTGCGCAGCGAAAATCGGGCCAGGCTCTGTGCCAGTCCATTCAGGGCTGGCAGGCTTAATCCGAAGGCTTTGACGGCTTTTCCGCCGGAGAGTTCTTGAAGCAATTGGTCCAGTTGACGGGCATCTGCCGAAATGCGTCGCTGCAAAGCGCTGTCATTGAGGTACAGCCCAAGCACTGCGCCGACCAGCGCGACCAGCACCGCCAGCGCCAATAACAGCCAGGGCATGGGGGATTCGAGCGCCGATCCGGGGGTGAAGTCGAGTTTCCAGTTTGTCTGGCCAGTGTCGAATGCTTGCGATGAACTTGCTGCCGGCTGGCCGCGTTGCAGCAGGATTTGACCGGGGCTGGCGCCGAACTGCTGGGTCACTTTCACTTGGCCAATATCGGCAGGCAGTACCGGCAATGCACTCAGCACCCGTTGCAGGTCGAATGCCAGTAACAGCGTGCCTGCGATTGGCTCGCCGGGGTTCGCGCGCAATGGCGCAGCGCTGTAGACCAGCCAGCGATCACCCACTTTGCGCGCTTCAGGGGAGGGAATCTGGCCTTGCGCGGCTTTATTGAGCATGTCCAGCGTGGAGAAACTCACCGGCACCGCCCCCTGCGTATCCACTTCGGTCTGGCCGAGATGATTGAGCCGGGCGCCCATTACGCTATCGCGATAGCGCAGTTGGTTTTCGGCGTGGGTGATCGAGGAGGGGTCGTTGCTTTGCAGTGTTTGAACCAGCGCGCCATCGAGCGCAGCGGCTTGCGTATCGGCGTTCAGTTGCTTGAGTGCAAGGCCCAATGCGCTGGCCTGGCTGGAGCCCCAGGCCTGGCTGAGCCGGGGTTGCTGTTGCGTATGATTGAACAGCGCCAGCCCTAACAACGCGCTGGCTGCGATCAGGCCGATGACAGCCGACACAAGGCCAGGTGAAAGAGCACGCTGACCTGCAACCGAAGGCTGAACGTCCGGGGTTTGCGAGTGATCGCTTGCTGTGGCAGTGCGGTTAAAGCCTTTCACATAACCTCTCCCCGGTATTCATCCTGAATGAGTAAAGCATCTTTCCTGGGCCGTTTGACGTCTGTTGCGAGCCGCAAACGGTTGGGTCAGGGGTCTTGCCGAGTATCTCAGTGGCTACCGGAATGACCAAAACCGCCAGCGCCGCGCTGGCTTTCGTCGAACTCTTCGACCAATTCAAAGTGCGCCTGCACCACAGGCACGAGCACAAGTTGGGCGAGGCGTTCACCGATGGAAATCTTGAACGCGGTTTGGCCGCGATTCCAGCAGGACACCATTAACTCGCCTTGATAATCGGAGTCAATCAAGCCGACCAGATTGCCCAGGACGATGCCGTGTTTATGACCAAGGCCCGAGCGCGGCAGGATCAGCGCGGCGAGGCCAGGGTCGCCAATGTAGATCGACAGCCCAGTGGGGATCAGCAAGGTCTGGCCCGGCTCGATGAGTGTGTCCTCTTGCAGCATGGCGCGCAGGTCGAGACCGGCGGAGCCGGCAGTGGCGTAGGCCGGAAGAGGGAAGTCGCTACCAATGCGGGGGTCGAGGATCTTGGCTTGTAAAGCATGCATACGTGATTAAACCTGGTTCAGACGGTCGGCGATAAAAGTGATCAGCTGGCGGGCAATTTTGCCTTTGCTGGTCTGGGCGAAGAGTGTTTCATGCAGCGCTCGGTCGATCACGCTGCACGCATTCTCCTCGCTGTTGAAACCGATGCTGGGATTGGCAACATCGTTGGCGACGATCAGGTCAAGGTTCTTGTCCTTGAGCTTGCGTGCAGCATAGTCGAGTAAATGTTCGGTTTCGGCAGCGAAGCCGACACTGAACGGACGATCCGGGCGGCGGGCGATGGTGGCGAGAATGTCCGGGTTGCGGACCATCTGCAACAGTAGGCCGTCACCGTTGGTGGGGTCTTTTTTGAGTTTGTGCGGTGCAACCACTTCCGGGCGGTAATCGGCTACCGCGGCGGAAGCGATGAACAGATCGCAGGGAATCGAGGCTTCGCAGGCGGCGAGCATGTCGCGGGCGCTGACCACATCGATCCGGGTGACGCGGTCCGGGGTTTGCAGGTTGACCGGGCCGGTGATCAAGGTCACCCGTGCGCCGGCTTCAACTGCTGCTTCGGCCAAGGCAAAACCCATTTTTCCCGAGCTGTGGTTGGTGATGTAGCGCACCGGGTCGATGTTTTCCTGGGTCGGGCCGGCCGTGATCAGGACGTGCTTGCCGGTCAGCGACTCGCGCCGGAAACAATCGGCAGCACATTGCGCGAGGTCATCGGCCTCAAGCATGCGACCAAAGCCGACATCGCCGCAGGCCTGGCTGCCTGAGGCCGGGCCGAACAGGCGCATACCACGCTCTTCCAGCAATCGGGTGTTGGCCTGGGTCGCCGGGTCGCGCCACATCGCTTGATTCATTGCCGGCGCCAGGGCCACAGGGGCATCCGTGGCGAGCACTACGGTGGTCAACAGGTCATTGGCGATGCCTTGGGCCAGGCGCGCGATCAGGTCGGCGGTGGCCGGGGCAATCAGCACCAGATCAGCCCATTTGGCCAGCTCGATATGCCCCATGGCGGCTTCTGCGGCCGGGTCGAGCAAATCCATGTGCACCGGATTGCCGGACAGGGCTTGCATGGTCAGAGGGGTGATGAACTCACTGCCACCGCGGGTCATGACAACACGCACTTCTGCGCCCTGATCGAGCAACCGGCGGACCAGTTCGGCGCTCTTGTAGGCAGCAATGCCGCCGCCGACGCCGAGAACAATGCGTTTCCGATACAGCCGCTGCATAGGCCTGCCTTTTAGTCGAGTGAACGCGACGGCGATGACGCCTCCCCAGGCCAGGTCGCCGCGCAAAAAAGATGGGCTAAGATAGCACAGCGACCGCACCGGAACAGCGGCGCCCACACACATGGAGGTGCTATGAGCATTCGTGATTGGCCTGCGGCGGAACGCCCGCGGGAGAAGCTTCTTGAATTGGGGTCGGCGAGTCTTTCCGATGCCGAACTATTGGCGATTTTTTTGCGCACGGGTGTTACCGGCAAAAGCGCAGTGGACCTGGCGCGACACCTGTTGAAGCAATTTGGCAGCCTCAGATCCTTGCTGGAGGCCGACCTGAAAACCTTCAGTCAGGAGTTGGGGCTGGGCCCCGCGAAGTTCGCGCAGTTGCAGGCAGTCATGGAGATGTCCCGTCGGCACATGGCCGAACGCCTGAAGCGCGACTCAAGCCTGCACAATCCGCAAGATGTACGCGAATACCTCAAGGCGATGCTCAGGCATGAGCCCCACGAAGTCTTCGGCTGCCTGTTTCTGGACACCAAACACCGCGTTCTGGCGTTCGAGGCGTTGTTTCGTGGCTCCATCCGTTGCGCCGAGGTCCACCCCCGGCAGGTGGTCAAACGGGCCCTCGCGCACAACGCGGCGGCCTTGATTCTGTGCCACAACCATCCCTCCGGCATCACCGATCCAAGTCAGGCGGACCAAAAGCTGACCCGGTTGCTCAAAGACGCTCTGGACATGATTGACGTGGAGGTGCTCGATCACTTCATCATCGGTGATGGTGATCCGTTATCGATGGTTGAAGCCGGTTTGATGTGAGATGTACAGGCCGCGTTATGCGGGTGTGCGGCCTGTTTTTGTACAAAAGCATCCAGCGCGTTATTTCAGCGTGACGTGGGAAAAGTCCTGACGACCGAACGGACTGACCTGATAACCCTGTACGTCCTTGCGGGTCAATGCGGCGGCGGTCGGGTGCGCCAGCGGCAGCCACAACGCCTGTTGCTGGATCTGCGCCTGAGCCTGTTGATACAGCTTGCTGCGCTCAGTCTGATCGCTGGTGGCCTTGCCGGCGCTGATCAACGTGTCCAGGCCCTGATCGCAATAACGGGCGAAGTTGGTGCCGGATTTCACAGCGGCGCAGGAAAATTGCGGGGTCAGGAAGTTGTCCGGATCGCCGTTATCACCCGCCCAGCCCATGAACAGCAGGTCATGCTCGCCCGCCTTGGCGCGACGAATCAGTTCGCCCCATTCGATCACTTTGATCTCGGCCTTGATCCCGACCTTGGCCAGATCGTCCTGCAACAACTGCGCGCCGAGACTCGGGTTCGGGTTGAGCAGGCTGCCGGACGGACGGGTCCAGATGGTGGTTTTGAAACCGTCCTTCAGGCCGGCTTGGGTCAGTAATTCTCGGGCTTTGGCCGGGTCATGCTGATAGCCGGGAAGGTCTTTGGCGTAGCTCCAGGTGTTCGGTGGATAAGGACCCTTGGCCGCCTCGGCAGTGTCCTCGAACACGGCCTTGAGGTAGACGCTTCTATCGAAAGCGAGGTTGATCGCCTGACGCACTTCAGGCTTGTCCAGCGGTGGGTGCTGGCTGTTGATCGCGACGAAAGCGGTCATGAAGGCCGCATTTTTCTCGACGTTCAGCTTAGGGTCTTTGCTGGCGGCCTGGATATCCAGAGGCTTGGGTGACAGGGCGATCTGGCATTCGTTCTGGCGGACTTTCTGCAGGCGTACGTTGGCGTCCGGCGTGATCGCATACACCAGTGTGTCCACGGCAGGCTTGCCGGCGAAGTAATCCGGGTTGGCGTCGTAACGCACCACGGCGTCTTTCTGGAAGCGCTTGAACACGAACGGGCCGGTGCCGATGGGCTGGCTGTTGAGCTTTTCCGGGGTGCCGGCCTTGAGCAACTGCGCGGTGTATTCAGCGGAGTAGATCGACGCAAACCCCATGCTCAAGGTCGCCAGAAAGGTCGAGTCCGGGTGATCAAGGGTGAAGCGGACAGTCTGTGCGTCAGGTGCGTCGATCTTCTTGATCAGCGCGGGCAGCTGCATCGACTGCGCATGTGGGAAGCCGCTCTGGGCGACCTTGTGCCATGGGTTGGCCGGGTCGAGCATGCGCTGAAAGCTGAACTGCACGTCTTCTGCGGTCAGGTCGCGGGTCGGATTGAAATAATCGGTGTGGTGAAACTTCACGCCGGAGCGTAGTTTGAACGCGTAAGTCAGGCCATCGGCGGAAACCTCCCAGCTCTGGGCCAGACTGGGCACCACCTTGCCGCTTTGTGCGTCGAACTCCACCAAGCGATTCATCAGCACGTCGGCGGAGGCATTGGTGGTGGTCAGCGAGTTGTACTGCACCACGTCAAAGCCTTCAGGGCTGGCTTCGGTGCAGACACTGAGTGTGGTCGCCTGAGCCAGCAAAGGGCTGAGCAAGGGCGCGAGCAAAAGGGGGAGGGCTGCGAGGCGCATCATGGGACGCATGGCGATATTCCTGTCATATAAGGCCCCATCTGCAGGTGCAGTCTGGTGAGAGACTTACCCTAGACTATGCATCGGCGCAGGACAATCCGTCTGGTACGACGAGCGGTATATTTCCTGCCGTGCCCCGCACAGGCTGCTTCGGCAGGCCAAATGCAGAGTGCTCGAAGAAGGTAATGTGCGTGTGTTGTTGTTGCATCGCAGGGTTTCTGGTATAAAGCAGCGCTCTTTTCTAGGGGCCCGGTTCCTTCGTTTGTAGGTGTAGCCGGTAAGACCCCTAAAGAAACGCGGCGCCTGGCGCCAACTGAGAGATTAAGCGGCCAACCCATGCCGGGTTGGGCATGTGGTTTTAGAGGGCTGAGGCATGTCGAGAGTCTGTCAAGTTACCGGTAAGGGTCCGGTGACTGGGAATAACATTTCCCACGCAAACAACAAAACCCGTCGTCGTTTCCTGCCGAACCTGCAGCATCACCGCTTCTGGGTCGAGTCCGAGAATCGTTTTGTGCGTCTGCGCGTATCTGCTAAAGGCATGCGTATCATCGACAAGCGTGGCATTGATGTCATTCTTCTCGAAATTCGCGCCAATGGCGCTAAGGTCTAAGGGAGAAAATCATGCGTGAATTGATCCGTTTGGTGTCGAGCGCTAACACAGGCCATTTCTACACCACTGATAAGAACAAGCGCACCACTCCGGACAAAATCGAAATCAAAAAATTCGATCCGGTTGCTCGCAAGCACGTGATCTACAAAGAAGCCAAAATCAAGTAATTGATTCGTTTCTTACGAAAAAGCCCGCCTGAGAAGGCGGGCTTTTTCGTGTCTGATATTCCTGCCATGTCCGATGACAACGGCACGGCTCATCTCAGACCTTCTGCTCGAAAACCACGTATATCTTGCGACAGGCTTCCAGCACTTCCCAAGTGCCTTTGAAGCCCGCAGGAATCACGAAGCGATCGCCCGCCCGCAAGGTTTTTGCGTTGCCGTCCTCGTCGCGCAGCACCGATACGCCCTGCACGATTTCGCAATATTCATGCTCGGTGTAATTCACCGTCCATTGTCCGACTGCGCCTTCCCAAACGCCTGCGCTGAGCTGGCCGCAGGGGCTGTTGTAGTGGTTGTAGAGAATTTGCTCCGGGTTGCCCTTGAGGATTTTTTCTGACGCGGGCAGATAGTGCTCTGGCGTGGTATTGGCGTGGCTGAAATCGACAATATTTTCGATGCTCATGGTGTTTGCTCCCCGCAAGTGCGTTTTATGTTGATTAAAATGAACAACAGAACGCCGTTTGCCTTGAAGTGTCAAATATATTGGAAATTCCCCACTCACTTGGTTTAGGGTGGCGGTTGCCCTTGGCTGATGCCATCCGTATTCAAAAAACAACAGGAGGACACTCGTATGACCACCCTGACTCGTGCTGACTGGGAACAACGCGCCGGAGATCTGAAGATCGAAGGCCGTGCGTACATCAACGGTGAATACACCGCCGCCGTTTCCAACGCCACTTTCGAATGCATCAGCCCGGTCGATGGCCGCGTCCTGGCACAGATCGCCAGTTGCGATGCCGCCGACGCCCAGCGTGCTGTCGACAGCGCCCGCGCTACCTTCAACTCTGGCGTGTGGTCGCGTCTGGCTCCGGCCAAACGCAAATCTGTGATGATCCGTTTCGCTGGCCTGCTGAAGCAGAACGCTGAAGAATTGGCCCTGCTCGAAACCCTCGACATGGGCAAGCCAATCAGTGACTCGTTGCACATCGATGTCCCCGGTGCCGCCCAGGCGCTGAGCTGGAGCGGTGAAGCGATCGACAAGATTTACGACGAAGTTGCCGCCACGCCCCACGACCAACTGGGTCTGGTGACGCGTGAGCCGATCGGCGTCGTGGCGGCCATCGTGCCGTGGAACTTCCCGCTGATGATGGCGTGCTGGAAACTCGGCCCGGCGCTGTCCACCGGTAACTCGGTGATCCTCAAGCCTTCGGAAAAATCCCCGCTGACCGCCATCCGCATCGCCCAGCTGGCGGTTGAAGCCGGTATCCCGGCGGGCGTGCTCAACGTCCTGCCTGGTTATGGTCACACCGTGGGCAAAGCGCTGGCGTTGCACATGGACGTCGACACGCTGGTCTTCACCGGCTCGACCAAAATCGCCAAGCAACTGCTGATCTATTCCGGCGAGTCGAACATGAAGCGCGTCTGGCTGGAAGCCGGCGGCAAGAGCCCGAACATCGTGTTTGCCGATGCGCCGGACCTGCAAGCCGCCGCCGAGTCGGCCGCCGGCGCCATCGCCTTCAACCAGGGTGAAGTCTGTACCGCAGGTTCGCGTCTGTTGGTCGAGCGTTCGATCAAGGACCAGTTCCTGCCGCTGGTGATCGAAGCGCTCAAGACCTGGAAGCCAGGCAATCCGCTGGATCCACAAACCAACGTCGGTGCGCTGGTCGATACCCAGCAGATGAACACTGTGCTGTCGTACATCGAATCCGGTCACGCCGAAGGCGCCAGGCTGGTCGCCGGCGGCAAGCGCACGCTGCAGGAAACGGGCGGCACTTACGTTGAACCGACGATTTTCGACGGTGTGAGTAACGCGATGAAAATCGCTCAGGAAGAAATCTTCGGCCCAGTGCTGTCGGTGATTGCTTTCGATACCGTGGAAGAAGCCATCCAGATCGCCAACGACACGCCTTATGGCCTGGCTGCCGCGGTCTGGACTGCCAACCTGTCCAAAGCTCATCTGACGGCCAAGGCGCTGCGTGCCGGTAGCGTGTGGATCAACCAATACGATGGCGGCGACATGACTGCACCGTTCGGTGGCTTCAAGCAATCGGGCAACGGCCGCGATAAATCGCTGCATGCGTTCGACAAGTACACCGAGTTGAAGGCGACCTGGATCAAGTTGTAATTCAGGAATACCGCTTCGCAGGCAAGCCTGCTCCCACAGAGGATTGCGTATTTCCTGTGCAGACTGTGTGAAAACCTGGCAATTCTTGCAACGGTCTAAGAAAATGCCTTCATCGGAAGATTGGGGGCATTTTTGTGGCATACATCCAAGGCATAGCGCGCGATCAGAGCAGTCTTTTTCCGGTGTCGCTGGAAGAATCCATTCCGGTAGACCACTTGGTCAGAGTCATTGATGCCTATGTCACCCAGCTCAATCTGCGGGAGCTGGGATTCGACAAGGCTGTCCTCAAGGGCAACGGGCGCCCGCCCTATGATCCGGCAGACCTGCTCAAACTTTATCTCTACGGCTATTTCCTCAGCATCCGTTCGTCACGCCGCCTCGAAGCCGAATGCCTGCGCAACATCGAAGTCATGTGGCTGCTCAATCAGCTCGCACCTGACTTCAAAACCATCGCCGATTTCCGCAGAGACAACGGTGCCGCATTCGCCGCCATCTGCCGACTCTTCATTCTTTTTTGCCGTGAAGTGGGGCTAATCGCCGGCAAGCTGGTTGCTATCGACGGCAGCAAATTCAAAGCCGTGGCCTCCAAGCGCCGTCATATGAGCCTCAAGCACCTTAAGCGCGATGAGGAAATACTGAACAAGAAGATTACCCAGTACCTGGCGGAGCTTGATCGGGCGGACAAAGACGACGCCGATCAGCCTGTGGATAAGCAGAAAGTCAAAGCCGCTTTGGCCCGTCTGAGCAACAAACGAGACAACAACCTGACCCGTCAGCAGGTGATGAAGGCGCTGGAAGTCGAGCAGTTCATCAGCACCGAAAGCGAGGCGCGGATGATGCGGGCGCCGCAAGGCATGGCCGTGGCGTACAACGTGCAGACGGCGGTGGATGCCGAGAACGGCTTGATCCTGCACCACGAAGTGACTCAGGACGGCGATGACCGCAAACAGCTTGAACCCATGGCCAAAGCGGCTAAAGAAGTACTGCAACAGTCAGAGCTGACGGTAGTGGCCGATGCCGGATATTCCCACGGCAAACAATTCCAGGCCTGTGAAGACGCGGGTATCACGGCGTATGTGCCGCTGAATCGAACGATCAACACGCGGGGCGGGGACGTAAAATTCTTTGACCGCACCCAGTTTACGTATGAGGCCCTGGACGATCAGTACCGGTGCCCGAATGGCAAGCTACTGACGCTGACGCAACTGAATCGCGGCACGCGTATTTACCACGCACTGCCCAGTGACTGCGCCCACTGCCCGCTGAAAAGTCAGTGCACCAAGACCTCCCGCCGGAAAGTAACGCGGCATGCGCATGAGGCCGCTTTTGAGCGAATGGAGCAGCGCATGCAGGCGCATCCGGAGAAGATGGTTGAACGAAGGTCCATCGTTGAACACCCCTTCGGCAACCTCAAGCAATGGATCATGGGCAATGGACGGTTCTTGCTACGCCAACTGAAAGGCGCGCGAATAGAGATGTCGCTGGCGGTGCTTGCCTATAACTTTAAAAGGGCGATCAATGTGCTGGGTGCGCGTGAAATGATGGCGAAGATGGGCTAAGCAGCCTTTTTTTGCGCCTGACAAACGTCCCAGGACTGGCCATGGAGCGCTCAAAACGCTTTGTCCCGGCGACGTGAAAACGAACAGCGATGATTTCGGGATCAAAGGCCAAAAACCAACGCCCCGACAAGTCGGGGCGTTGGTTTGAAACATGATCGTCAGGTTTTCACACAGCCTGTGTGAGAGCAGGCTTGCAACTACGCGTCCTGCTGCGAAAGCGGTATGTCAGGCACCAAAAACAGCCGGGCTCTCCACATCAGGAAGCCCGGCTGTGTTGTTTTGACCACCGACATAAAGTTATCCACAGGAGCGTGGGCAATGCGTTGGGGTACTTATTTCGCTGTTTTGGCCTCGGTCTTGAGTGTTGGATTGGCGCTGGGCGTGAGCATGCCGCTGGTGTCCTTGCGGTTGGAAAGCTGGGGCTATGGCTCTTTCGCCATTGGGGTGATGGCGGCAATGCCGGCTATTGGTGTGTTGGCCGGGGCCAGCATGGCCAGCCGCCTCGCGGCGCGTTTCGGAACGCCACTGTTGATGCGCCTGTGCTTGTGGGCCGGGGCGCTGTCCATCGGTTTGCTGGCCTTGTTGCCGAGCTATCCGGTCTGGGTGGTGTTGCGCCTGTTGATCGGGGTCATCCTGACCATCGTTTTCATTCTCGGCGAAAGCTGGATCAATCAACTGGTGGTCGAGCGTTGGCGCGGCCGTTTGGTGGCGCTGTATGGCAGCAGTTATGCCCTGAGCCAACTGGCCGGCCCGCTGCTGTTGGGCGTGATCGGCACTGAGGCGGATTACGGATTCTGGGTCGGGGTGGTGCTGTTGCTGAGTTCGCCGCTGTTGCTGCTGGGACGTACCGGTGCGCCCAGCACCGAAGCTTGCAGTGTCACCTTCAATGACCTATTTGGCTTCTGTCGAGGCTTGCCGGCGATTGCCTGGGCGGTGGCACTGTTTGCGGCGTTCGAGGCGATGATCCTGACGTTACTGCCGATCTACTGCCTGCGTCAGGGCTTTACCCCGGAAGTCGCGATGTTCATGGTCAGCACAGTGGTGGTCGGCGATGCGCTGCTGCAACTGCCGATTGGCGCTCTCGCTGACAGGATTTCCCGGCGCACGCTGTTTTCGGGCTGTGCCCTGTTGTTGATGGTGTCGAGTCTGGCGATTCCGTTGTTGCTCGATACCGTACTGATCTGGCCGGTTTGGGTGCTCTTTGGCGCCAGCGCCGGTGGGTTGTTTACCTTGTCGCTGATTCTGATCGGCGAGCGTTATCGTGATGATGCACTGGTTCGTGCCAACGCCCACGTCGCCCAGCTTTGGGGGATTGGTTGCTTGCTCGGGCCGTTGGCCGCCGGTGCGGGCAGCCAATGGGTCAGCGGGCATGCTTTGCCGTTGCTGATGGCGGCAGGTGCGCTTGGTCTGGTGATCCTGTCGCTGCGTCGTGACGCATTTGGCGAGCAGCCGGCAGTGGCTTAAAGCATCTTTCTTGAGTCGTTCGCGGGTAATCCGACCCAAGCTCCCTAGCGCAGCAGATGCACCACCAAGCCAATGAGCGCGCAGGCAATCAGTACTTGAATGACGCCACGTTTGAAGCGAAACAAGGCGATAGCCGCCGCAATCGCTATTAGCGCTGATGGCCAATCGAGGTTGCCGCTGAAACCTTTGGGCCACAGCACGTGATAGCCGAAGAACACCGCCAGATTGAGAATCACCCCAACCACGGCGGCAGTAATTCCGGTGAGAGGCGCAGTGAATTTGAGTTCGTTGTGAGTCGACTCCACCAGCGGGCCACCGACGAGGATGAACAAGAACGAAGGCAGGAAGGTGAACCACGTCACCAGACTGGCCGCGACCGCTCCGGCGAGAAATACATGCTCGGCACCGAAGACCTGCAGGACATAGGCGCCAATGAAGCCGACAAAAGCCACCACCATGATCAACGGCCCAGGGGTGGTTTCACCCAGGGCCAAGCCATCAATCATTTGTGTGGGTGCCAGCCAGCCATAGTGGCCGACCGCGCCTTGATAAACGTAGGGAAGGACTGCATAGGCACCGCCAAAGGTCAGCAGCGCCGCCTTGGTAAAGAACCAGCCCATCTGGGTCAAGGTGCCTTCCCAGCCAAAGAGGGCGGTCAAGAGTCCCATCGGCAAAGCCCACAATATCGCTCCGACGCTTATCAGCACTGCCAGTTTCAACCAGCTAAATCGGGCATGTTCAGGCGACGGGGTATCGTCATCAATCAATGCCAGACCAAAGGACTTTTTGGCGGCGCTGTGGCCTCCGGTTCTGAACTTCTCGGGAGCAAAACGTCCGCCAAGGTAGCCGAGCAAAGCCGCACCCAGCACGATCAGCGGGAAGGGAACATTGAGCGCAAATATCGCAGCGAATGAAGCTGCCGCTATTGCCCACAGCCAATTATTCTTCAGCGCCCGGGAACCGATTCGATGGGCCGCGTGCACCACGATGGCCGTCACGGCGGGCTTGATGCCATAGAAAAGTCCCGCCACTACGGGTACTTCGCCAAAGGCGATATACATCCAGGACAATGCAATCAGGATGAACAGAGAGGGCAGTACAAAGAGCAGGCCGGCGATTATCCCACCCCAGGTTCGATGCATCAGCCAGCCGATGTAGGTGGCCAACTGCTGCGCTTCTGGCCCTGGCAACAACATGCAGTAGTTGAGGGCATGCAGAAACCGCCGCTCCGAAATCCAGCGCCGGCGTTCTACCAACTCCTGGTGCATGATCGAGATCTGTCCGGCTGGCCCGCCGAAGCTGATAAAACCCAGCTTCAGCCAGAACCAGAACGCCTCCTGCAAACTGATGGCTTCAGGTCGAGGAAGATCAGGCTCAACTGCTGATTGAGAGACTTCACTCACCGGGATTCTCCTCTCTCGCGAAACCTGCGAGCAGCCCATCGAAAATGGCGCTTGCGGCAGTCAGCAGTTGGTCATCATGGAAAATGGTTTCGCGTAGCCCTGCCAGTACCCGCTCAATTCCATCGGCTTCAACCGGTTGAATGCCACCGACATCGAGGTAATGCACCAGAGCTGCTATACGGCTGAGGCCGGGCTCGTTGAGTTCAAAACTGGCTTGGATGGTTTCGAAGGTCACACGGTTGCCGACATGACTGAAGGTTGCATCATCGAAGTCGAAACCCAGTGCATCCAGCGGGCAATCCTGTGGGCTGTCCAGCCAGAGGATTTGAGCGTACGGGTCAATGAAGCGCCGGATCAGCCAGGCACAGGCCAGTCGGTCGACCCATGGCCGCTTACGCGTTGCCCAACTGCGCCCTTGATAGTCGCTACGGCTCAACACCGTGATGGGTTGGTCACGACTGCTGGGTTCATCCGCTGACAGGGTTCGACTGACTGCGGTCTCAAGCGCCTGCAAAGCTGCATCGACCTGCTGTTTGCGCTTGCCCGGAAAGTAATCAATGTTCGCCAACTGACTGTAGGTTTTACGCAGTTTGCGGATTTGCTTGGTGGTGGCCAACGCATTCTCGGCATTGAGCTGTGCACGACACTCTTCGATCTCCGCATTCAGCTTGCTGTAGTCATCGCTACGGTCGAACAGCTCGATAAAGCGTTTGCCGTCCGGGTCTTGAACGGGCAGCAGATAAGCAGTGCCATTGATGGCCAGGATATCTCGCTCGACAGATGCCAAGGCCTCTCGACAGGCATCGTTATCTGGCAAAAGGTAGACGCCGTCGCGTAACACTGCCGCGCCGCTGGACTTCAAGGCACGCCAGGCACGCATGCGGTCAGTAGCGTTTGCTGTAGGCAAGCCGAGGACGAGAGTGAGCCAGTTTTTCATGTAGATTATGAATCATTATTTGTAGATGATTCTACATTAGTACGGATTCGTGAAATTTGGAAGCGTTCGCCGCGAAGCCAGTTGTTCTTCGATTCATCCAAAAACCGCAACACAGCGCGTTGGACCGCATTGCGGGCAAAAATCAGCCAACTGCTGATCCCGTCTCAGCGAGCAGACGAACAATGGTCGAACCCACTTTGCGCACCGCGTCCTCGATCTGTGTCGTTGGCTTGGCGGCATAGTTCATGCGCAGGCAATTTCGGTACTTGCCGGACGCCGAGAAAATACTCCCCACTGCGACCTGCACACCTTGGTCCAGCAATGCGCGATTCAGACGCAACGTGTCGAAGTCTTCCGCCAGCTCGACCCACAGCATAAAACCGCCCTGTGGCCGGCTGACGCGGGTGCCTTGCGGGAAATAACGCATCACCCAGTCGGTCATCTGATCGCGGCCGCGCTGATATTGCCCGCGCATCCGCCGCATGTGTGGTTCGTAGTGCCCGCCCTGGAGGAATTCGGCAATCGCCAGTTGCGGTTGGGTGGCGGTGGAGCCGGTGCTGATGTACTTCATGTGCAGCACCCGTTCCAGATAACGCCCAGGCGCGACCCAGCCAATACGCAGGCCCGGCGCCAGGGTTTTCGAAAACGAGCTGCACAGCAGGACGCGGCCGTCTTCGTCGAAGGATTTGATCGTCCGTGGCCGAGGATAGTTGTAGGCCAGATCGCCATACACATCGTCTTCGATGATCGCCACGTCGAAGCGCTGGGCCAGGGTCAGCAGGGCCCGCTTGCGTGCCTCGGGCATGATGTAGCCCAATGGATTGTTGCAGTTGGGGGTCAGTTGAATAGCCTTGATCGGCCACTGTTCCAGCGCCAGTTCCAGTGCCTCGAGGCTGATGCCGGTGATCGGGTCGGTGGGGATTTCCAGGGCTTTCATGTTCAGACCCTTGAGCGTCTGCATGGCCCCGTGAAAGCTCGGTGAATCCACGGCCACGATGTCGCCGGGTTCGCAAATAGCGCGGATGCTGGTGGACAGCGCTTCATGGCAGCCGGTGGTGATTACCAGGTCGCTGGCCGTGAGCTGGCATCCGGAATCCAGCAACAGGCGCGCAACCTGATCGCGCAGGCATTGAGTGCCACAGATGTTGTCGTAATACAGCCCCGGCATGTCTTGGCGCCGACTGATCTTGGCAAGCGAGCGCAGCAGGGGTTTGAGCGTCGGGCTGCTGACGTCTGGCATGCCGCGTCCTAGTTGGATCACGTTGGCATTGGGCACGCGGCGGATCAACTCGAGTACTTGCTCCCATTGGGAGATTTCTACGGGCCGTTGTGTAGGTCGTCCCACCACAGGCAGGGCAGGAATCGTACGCCCGACCGGAACGAAATAACCTGATTTAGGTTTCGGCGCCGCCAGCCCGTGATCTTCCAGCAAGCGATACGCCTGCTGCACGGTACTCAGGCTGACCCCGTGTTCCAGGCTCAGCGCGCGGACCGAGGGCAGCCGGTCTCCAGGGCGATAAAAACCGTTTTCAATGCGGGCGCCGAGCAGTTCGGCGAGATTGACATAAAGCGTCATGACGTACTCTCGATGGCTATCGACTCAGTTGACCAGTACAGATGCCGTTAAAATACAGGATTCAGCCTCATGAGCGAGCTGTCTGTATGGAAATAATAAGGTTTTTTTGAATCTGTAATGGATTTGCTCAGCCCTTCATCATGAAGCCACACGACAACGGTGATGGAGGGATCGAGAAATGAACGGGTTGAGCGATGTACGGCTGACGCTGCGTAGCCAGGAACTGCTGGAAGAGCAGGCGCCTTCCATACGGATGAGCTGCTCGCCTGCCTCTTCGGCATTTGCCAGCCGCTGGAGTGTGTTCCGTCATCGCTGGGTGACCCGCAAAACATTGCTCGACCTGGATGCCGACCAGCTTCGCGACATTGGCATCAGTCGAGAGCAGGCACGGGCCGAGGGCCTGAAGCCGTTCTGGAGAGTTTGATCTGCGTCTTGCGGTCAGCGCAGCTCTTTCAAGCGATGCCAGAGCATGCCCAGCGCCAGCAAGGGTGAGCGCAGGAGTTTACCGCCGGGGAAGGTGATGTGCGGCACCTTGGCGAACAGCTCGAAACCGCCACTGTGCTGGCCGCTGATGGCTTCTGCCAACAACTTGCCGGCCAGGTGCGTGGCGTTCACTCCATGGCCGGCATAGGCTTGGGCGTAGAACACATTGGGTTGGTCTTCGAGTCGCCCGATCTGCGGCAGACGGTTGGCGCCGATGCCGATCATACCGCCCCATTGGTAGTCGATCTTGACCCCGGCCAGCTGCGGAAAAACGTCCAGCATTTTTGGCCGCATGTAGGCCGCAATGTCCTGCGGGTCGCGCCCCGAGTAATGACAGGCGCCGCCGAACAGCAGGCGTCGGTCGGCTGAAAGCCGGTAATAATCCACCGCCACGCGCTGGTCGCAGACCGCCATGTTTTGCGGCAGCAACTCATGGGCCTGCGCTTCGCTGAGCGGCTCGGTGGCGATGATGTAGCTGCCTGCAGGCAGCACTTTACCGCTGAGTTCCGGGTTCAGATCATTCAGGTAGGCATTGCAGCCCAGCACCAGGGTGTCGGCGCGCACCGAGCCTTGAGCGGTATGAACGCGGACCTGCGGGCCATACTCGATCCGTGTCACCGCCGAGTGTTCGAACAGCTGGGCGCCCAGTGCGCGCGCGACTGCTGCTTCGCCCAACGCCAGGTTCAGCGGATGCAAGTGCCCGGAGCCCATGTCGATCAGGCCGCCGACGTAACGGTCCGAGCCCACCACACTGCGCATCTGTCCCGCTTGCAGCAGCCGCAGCTCATGGCGGTAACCCAGGCTGCGCAATTCGTCGGCAGCTTCGGCTAAACCGACGAGATCGCGCGGTTTGTTGGCGAGATCGCAATAACCCCAGGTCAGATCGCAGTCGATCTGGTAGCGCTCGATACGCTGGCGCACGATGTCCACCGCCTCCAGACCCATGAGCTTCATCTGGCGTACGCCGTCGCTGCCTATCACGCTGCTGAATTGCTCGAGGCCATGGCCGATGCCGCGGATTAGTTGCCCACCATTGCGTCCGCTGGCCCCCCAGCCGATTTTGCGCGCCTCCAGCAACGCCACGCTCAAGCCGCGCTCCACCAGTTCAATCGCCGTGTTCAGCCCGGAAAAACCGCCGCCAACCACGCACACGTCGGCCTTCAACTCGCCCGTCAGCAGCGGGTGATCCGGTTGCGGATGGCTGCTGGCTGCGTAATAAGAGGCGGCGTGTTGATCGTTGGCGGTCGGCTGCAGAAGCCGGGCGTTCATGTGGTCCATCCTGAGTGCTGTGCTTGGAAAACTTTACGCAGCATAGGCGTGAGCTGAGCGGACGAGCAAGGTTCGGCCGGGCGGCGCTGTCCCGTGGGGCCCAACTGAGGCAAAATCCCGGCTAATCCTTCTTTCGGTAACCGCTTCGATGAGCTGCAATAGCCAGAAAATCCGCTTTCTCCGGCAGCAGATCCCGTCGTTCGAGTGCGTCCCCGGCTGCCATGATTGCTGTGGCCCGGTAACCACCTCCTCCGAAGAAATGGCCCGCTTGCCGCGCAAGACCGCTGCCGAGCAAGAGGCAGCCATGGATGAGCTGAACTGTGTGCACCTGGGGCCTGATGGCTGCACGGTGTATGACGAGCGTCCGCTGATCTGTCGGCTGTTCGGCACCACCCCGACCCTGCCATGCCCCAATGGCCGTCGGCCGGTGGAGATGATTCATCCGCGCGCGGAAAAGCAGGTTCACGAATACATCGCGACCACTCGCCAGGTGTTGGTGTAGAAAGCACGACCGCTTCGCGGCCGATCGCGGGCAAGCGCGCTCCTACAAGTACAAAGCCGGACTGTAGGAGCGCGCTTGGTCTGGGCCGCATTCGGACGATGGCGTCAGCCCAGTCGACGAAGATCTCCCGTTTCACTCCGGAATCGGTAAATTCAAGCTCTCTTTTACTTCTTCCATGACGATATAGCTCTTGGATTCGCGCACGTGTGGCAGCTTGAGCAGGATGTCGCCCAGCAGTTTGCGATACGACGCCATCTCCGAAATCCGCGCTTTCACCAGGTAATCGAAGTCGCCGGACACCAAGTGGCACTCGAGCACATGCGGCAGTTTCAGCACGGCGCGGCGGAACTCTTCGAAGGTGTCGCCGGATTTGTAATCCAGGCTGATCTCGACGAACACCAGCAGACTGGCTTTGAGGTTCTGCGGATTTAGCCGGGCGTTGTAACCCATGATGATCCCTTCGCGCTCCAGCCTGCGCACCCGCTCGGTGCAGGGCGTGGTCGACAATCCCACGCGTTCCCCCAGCTCGGTAAATGAAATCCTCCCGTCAGCCTGAAGGATGCGCAGGATATTGCGATCGATCTTGTCCAGCTCACGCTTGGATTGGTGCTGGGTACGCATGGGTAAACCCCCTCTACTAATGCCGTTATTGCCGAGAATTACCGCCAAATATAGGTGTTTATATAGTGAAAAGCACTGGTCATAGCTTTTTATACTGCACACATGTTCGCTCTGAACAACAAACGTCAGCGGATATCCGCGATTGAGGGATTTAACATGCGAGTTCTGGTCCTTGGCAGTGGCGTGATCGGTACGGCCAGCGCCTATTATCTGGCGCGGGCTGGTTTCGAGGTGACGGTGGTCGACCGCCAGCCAGCGGCTGCCATGGAAACCAGTTTCGCCAACGCCGGCCAGGTTTCGCCAGGCTACGCATCGCCTTGGGCCGCGCCGGGCGTGCCCCTCAAAGCGATCAAATGGTTGCTGCAGCGTCACGCACCGCTGGCGATCAAGGCCACGGCGAATATCGATCAATACCTGTGGATGGCGCAGATGCTGCGCAACTGCACCGCCAGCCGTTATGCGGTGAACAAAGAGCGCATGGTGCGTCTGTCCGAGTACAGCCGCGATTGCCTCGATGAGCTGCGTGTCGAAACCGGCATCGCCTACGAAGGCCGCAGCCTTGGCACCACTCAGTTGTTCCGCACCCAGGAGCAACTGGACAACGCCGCCAAGGACATCGCGGTCCTGCAACAGTCCGGTGTGCCTTACGAAGTGCTCGACCGCGCCGGCATTGCCCGGGTCGAGCCGGCATTGGCCAGCGTCACTGACATTTTGACCGGCGCGCTACGTCTGCCGAATGACCAGACTGGCGACTGCCAACTGTTCACCACCCGTTTGGCGGAAATGGCGGTCAAGCTGGGCGTGGAGTTCCGTTTCGACCAGTCTATCGAGCGCCTTGACTACGCAGGCGACCGTATCAATGGCGTGTGGATCGACGGCAAGCTGGAAACCGCCGATCGCTACGTGCTGGCGCTGGGCAGTTATTCTCCACAGTTGCTCAAGCCGTTGGGTATCCGGGCGCCGGTGTATCCGCTCAAGGGTTACTCCCTGACCGTGCCGATCACCAATTCGGCCATGGCTCCGACCTCGACCATTCTCGACGAGACCTTCAAGGTCGCGATCACTCGTTTCGACAACCGCATCCGCGTCGGCGGCATGGCAGAAATCGCTGGCTTCGACCTGTCGCTCAATCCGCGTCGGCGTGAAACGCTGGAGATGATCGTCGGTGACCTTTATCCTCAGGGCGGTGATTTGACCCAGGCCAGTTTCTGGACCGGCCTGCGCCCAACCACGCCGGACGGCACCCCGATTGTCGGTGCCACGCGATTCCGCAATTTGTTCCTCAATACCGGCCACGGCACACTTGGCTGGACCATGGCCTGCGGCTCTGGTCGTTTGTTGGCCGATTTGATTGCCCGCAAAGCACCACAGATCAGCGCCGAAGGCCTCGATATTTCTCGTTACGGCAAAACCCCGGAGATCGTAAAACATGGCAATCCTGCGCCAGCTCACCAATGAGCGTATGAGTCAGCTCGTCGTCCACAACAGCACCGTGTACCTGTCCGGGCAAGTGGGTGACGACATGGCTGCCGGAATCGAGCAGCAAACTCGCGAGACACTTGCCAACATCGAGCGTTTGCTGGACCTGGCCGGCACCGATAAAACCCGAATTCTGTCGGTGACCATTTACCTGAAAGACATCGACGCGCATTTCGCCGGCATGAACAGTGTCTGGGACACATGGCTGCCAAAAGGCGTTGCGCCAGCACGGGCAACTGTCGAATCGAAGCTGTGCGAGCCAGAAATTCTGGTTGAGCTGTCGGTCGTCGCTGCGCTGCCTTAATCAAAAAGACCTTTCGCCCCGGCCCCCTTGATGGGTGTCGGGTTTTTTATTCTCATCACCGCCTAGAAGCCTGCCGCCATGCGTCCTGCCCGCGCCCTGATCGATCTGCAAGCCCTGCGTCACAACTATCAATTGGCTCGTGAAACCGCTGGGGCCAAAGCGCTCGCGGTGATCAAGGCCGATGCCTACGGTCACGGAGCGGTGCGTTGTGCGCAGGCTCTGGAGGCCGAAGCCGATGGGTTTGCCGTGGCCTGCATCGAAGAGGCGCTGGAACTGCGCGCGGCGGGGATTCGCGCGCCGATTTTGCTGCTGGAAGGTTTCTTCGAGGCGAGCGAGCTGGCGCTGATCGTCGAGCATGACCTCTGGTGCGTGGTGCATTCGCTCTGGCAGCTCGAAGCCATCGAACAGGCAAGCATTAGCAAGCTGCTGACCGTCTGGCTCAAACTGGATTCGGGTATGCACCGTGTCGGCTTGCATCCAGCGGATTATCAGGCGGCTTATCAGCGCCTGCTGAGCAGCGGAAAAGTGGCGAAAATCGTCTTGATGACTCATTTTGCCCGTGCTGACGAACTGGATTGCCCGCGCAGCGACGAGCAAGTGGCAGTGTTCGAAGCGGCCCGTCAGGGATTGTCGGCACAGATCAGCTTGCGTAATTCGCCCGCAGTACTGGGCTGGCCAAAGATACCCAGTGACTGGGTACGTCCCGGCATCATGCTTTACGGCGCCACGCCGTTCGATCAGCCACAGCCTCTGGCTGAGCGTTTGCAGCCGGTGATGACGCTGGAATCGAAAGTGATTTGCGTGCGGGAACTGCCTGCCGGCGAACCGATTGGTTATGGCGGAGGTTTCGTCACGGATCGGTCGATGCGCGTGGGTGTGGTGGCCATGGGGTACGCCGATGGTTACCCACGGCAGGCGCCCACCGGCACGCCAGTCTTCATTGATGGTCAAGCGAGCCGCCTATTGGGTCGGGTGTCGATGGACATGTTATGCGTCGATTTGACCGATTTGCCGCAGGTCGGTCTGGAAAGCCAGGTCGAGTTGTGGGGCAAGAACGTGTTGGCCAGCGATGTCGCCGCTCATGCGGGCACTATTCCTTATCAGATATTTTGCAACCTGCGCCGCGTGCCAAGACTCTATTCCGGCACCTGACGGGCAGCGATCGGCAGATACTGGCAAAATTGCATGCCCCCCGACAAGCCGCTAGTCCCTTTACGAGTGGGTTACGGGTCGAAGTGTTGTAAATACTGAACGCTGTTGCCATCATAACGTTCATTTCGACCATACCTGATCAATAGGAGGACTCCAGCATTGGACGTCGGTGAACGACTGCAATCCATTCGCAAGCTTAAAGGTCTGTCCCAGCGTGAACTCGCCAAGCGAGCAGGCGTGACCAACAGCACCATCTCCATGATCGAGAAAAACAGCGTCAGCCCCTCGATCAGCTCTCTGAGAAAGGTGCTGGGCGGTATTCCTATGTCCATGGTTGAGTTCTTTTCGGAAGAAGTGGAACAAGAAAATCCGACCCAGGTGGTCTATAAAGCCAGCGAGTTGATCGACATTTCGGATGGCGCCGTCACCATGAAACTGGTGGGCAAGGCCCATCCGAGCCGAGCTATCGCTTTTCTCACCGAGATCTATCCTCCAGGTGCCGATACTGGGGATGAGATGCTCGTCCATGAAGGCGAAGAAACCGGGATCATGATCGAGGGGCGGCTGGAACTGGTGGTGGGCGCTGAGACGTTCATTCTCGAAGCGGGCGACAGTTATTATTTCGAAAGCACCAAGCCTCACCGCTTTCGTAATCCGTTCGACCTGCCTGCGCGACTAATCAGCGCCGCGACGCCGGCAAATTTTTGAATTAAATTACACGCTTGAACAGAGGCGCGCGTCTCGGGGATGAGACCACCAAGCGCCCATCGCAGAGCCCGACAATCGGTAAATACCCCTGCGACTATAGGGTTGTTTCAGAGTGGCGGGCTAACCGTTATACTTGCGCCCGCCCGCGAAGCCGTGGCTGCGGGCGTGACTAGCCACCATGAGGGTGTAAGCGTGAATCTAATTAATAAAATGCTGGCAGTACAAGCTGCCGTATTGGCCCTTTGGGCGGTCGGCGCTCAAGCTACGACAAATGATGATATCGCCAAGCGGTTGGAGCCGGTGGGTCAGGTCTGTGTGCAAGGCAAAGAGTGCGCCGGTATGGACGTTGCCGCTTCGGCTGGCGGTGCCGGTGGTGCCAAGACTGCTGATGAAATCATCGCGGGCCATTGCAACGCGTGCCACGGCACCGGTTTGCTGGGTTCGCCGAAAATTGGCGACGCCGCTGATTGGGGCAAGCGCGCCAAAGAGCAGGGCGGTCTTGACGGCCTGCTGGCTAAAGCCATTACCGGGATCAACTCGATGCCGCCAAAAGGCACCTGTTCAGATTGCTCTGATCCCGAGTTGAAAAGCGCGATTCAGAAAATGTCCGGCCTGAAGTAATTCGGCCTGATGACAAAAAGCCGACGTTGAGTCGGCTTTTTTGTGTTCGTGCCTGAAACGCTTCGCGACGAAAATCAGTCCTGATCAGACAGTAGTTTTTTCAGGTATTGACCGTTGGAGTTTAAGACCGCTTTGTAAACGCTATAAGATTCCATGTCGCAAGCTTCGGCAGGCTCCAGAATGCCGTCATGCAGGTGTCTCAGGTCGCAATCGGGGATAGACATGAGGATCGGAGAATGGGTCGCAATGATGAACTGCGAGTTTTGCTTTGCCAGCTCTGCGATTCTAATGATGAAGCTAAGTTGGCGGGTGGGGTGCAATGAAACCTCAGGCTCATCAAGTATGTAAATGCCATTCGGTTTGAACCGATTTTTATAAAGCGCTTCCATAGCCTCTCCGTGAGACATGGAGTGAAGATCGCGTCCGCCATAATAAGTCTTTATTTCAGGATCGAAACTTCCTTCGCTATCTAATCGCCGGATTTCGGTATTTAAATTATAAAAAGTTTCCGCTCGATAAAAGAAAACGTCTTTCTCCTTTTGGTACCCTTTGGAAATAATCAGGTGCTCGTGCAGGTCTGAGTGGGTTGACTCTGTGTCGAATCTGAAGTTTTTGCCGCCCCCTTCGGGATTGCATCCCAATTTGACCGCGATCGATTCAAGCAACGTCGATTTGCCCGCCCCGTTCTCACCGACAATAACCGTGATTGCATTATTCAGCGTTATCGGAAATATTCGATCAATAGGGGTGTCAGGCGTGGCCCCAGGTTTGAGTCGTATTTCTTTAATGAATGTGGTGTTCATGTTCAACTCCCGAAAATCCTAGCTATCGAAATTTTAGTTCCAATTAGTGATAGTGCGGCTTGTATAGAGCTATTTGCCGCTAGAGCAAATATACCAATATAGCCTAAGTAGTATACTAAGTCGGTCCCAAGTGTTGCTGGAGATAAAAAAGCTATAAGAAGTAACGATGTGGCGATGATAAATGAAATGAAAATTTCAGGGCCACCGGCAAGGAAGATACTCAGGCGCTCATACCTGTATCGAGTTCCTATAGATTTTTTTAAATGATAGTCGTTTATTCTGGCCTTTAGTTGAAAGTGTCGAAGTGGTGCTGCAGATGCCTGTTTGAGGTGGATTATTGAAGCTTTATATTTCTGCTCTTGTTCAATTTCTAACTTATATACTTGGCTGACTTTATTAGATGAGCGGGCCACATGGAGATATGAGAGTCCAAATAGCGCCAATAATGGAGCTGCCATGAAGTAGTTATCGAAGGTCAACAAAATAAAGGTTGCTAGAGTCAACCCACCTGAAGCAGTCAGCTCTAAAACTTGTACTACACTGGAGGCCACTCGCTCGGAGTCCTCTTTCATCAACGTAACAAGTTCTCCTTTATCATTGGATTGATTGCTGATGTATATGTGCTCAATAATGGATAGCCGTACACGCCCCTCTATAAAACGATTCAGGGTGTCGGAGATGGATTGTAATGTGTTTTTGCCCAAAAAAGTTATTACTAGCAGTAATATAACCGATAGATCCGGCTTGGAGTTCGTCATCTCCTTTAGGGCTGCGCTGATTAGATAAGGTATGGTGATCTGTAGCGCTGCTGCCAATAGCAAGAGTAGTAGACCTACAATGATGATTAGTCTGCAGGTTCTGATCGTTTTATTCATGTGTCTGTTCTCGTTCATGTAATGATCGCACTCTCGACTGTCTATAAAGTGCTTCTGCGCTTGAGAAATAGATGCCTAACAAAAAGCTAAGGGGTATTAATATGCGTTCGATGTACATTGCTGCCGCAATGAACGCACCTATTGTGAGTGCCCCTGTTTGTAGTAAGCTGCTACCAAGATATAACAAAAGTGAAGTCCCAATGAGAAACGATAGGCCAGAGATTGCTTCTAGCGTTGATATCTTCAATTGCGTCTTCCAAAGTGTTTGAAGTGTAGTGTTCTTCAAAGTTTCAAATGTTATAAGCGGAGGCCTAGTCTTTGTTTTGGCGGCAGATAATATTTTGCTTATGAGGGTTGTATTTATGTCAACGTATTGACCATAAGCATTATTCGTAATCGTCAGGGTGGATTTAAATACTAGCGATGCAAACATAATAGCTGCAAGTGGAGCGATTGACAGTATGGGGTGGTAGTTATATATTACTATGAGCGAAACCAATATGGCCACTACACTTGTGCTGATGTCATAATAAATACTGTGTCGCAAATATATAGAATTATCTATATCGTTATCAATAAGCTCAATTATGTCACCTTCAGTTGGTGAAACCTTATTATGCTGTATTAGAATGCTCACAGATTTTTGTTTCAACTTTAATCGAGTAGAAGCATTGGATCTTGCTAAATAGAATTTCGAGCCAAGCCTTATGCAAGGTGAAAGAATGAGGCCCATGCAAGCAGATAAGATATACCAAAGGTGCAATTCATGATTCTTCTGGTAGTGATCGATGGCGTAACCCAAAAAAAGCGGGGCGCCCAAGTTTATGCAAGCTGCAGTCGCCCCGAGAGCCATAAAGCCAAAGTTAAGGATCATTATTTTAAGTAAGTCATTTGGTGGATGAGAAAAGGGAAGTCCAACGATTCGTTTAAAATTCCGGATGCTCCCAGAATTGCCCCTGTTTTGCCTACCCAGAGACCTAGAGGGTCTGCCGCTCTAGAGCGTAGCTCTCGTATATCGTGTTCTGCCAACAATGATAGATTCAGCCACGCATAAACTCTTTCATCCGACAAGGCTGGAGGGTATAACTTTTTGATGATATTTAATAAGCCGTAAGCGCCGTGACACATTGAGTCGTTTGAAGGTCGCTTTCGTTGAATCAAATGTTCATAGCTAAAAAAAGATGATGGAGGTCTGTTTGTAATGAAAGTCAGTGCCTGTTGTACATCATGATCTGCAAAGTATTGAAGAACGAGGTAGTTTCCAGGCAGTCCGTGACTCCAAGAAAACTCACCCTGTTGGGATTCAGATCTTCTTCGGTAATCGGGCCAGTTATTGATGGTTTCATCATATTGTCCCAGTTCCCAATCTAGAAATGTGGAAAAAGTTTTATATACTTCAGGTGTCTGGTTGATAGTCTTATAGTAATAGAATAGTGAGTATGCGCACCCCATGACCCCATGGGAAACTCCTGAGAGAAGAGAGTCTTCGCGAGTTGTAACGGATCTGTCGAATTGCACCATCCGCTTGCCGTCTAGCAGTGTCAATTCGGAGTCAATTTTTTCGTATAGGGTTTTCGCCAGTGAACCGAACTCGATATCCTTCGTGAGATCAAAGAGTTTGGTCAGAATGCTGAGTGTGCCATACATACCCGATAGTAGGTCTGCTCCCCAGTAATATTTTTGCCACCAGTCCTCTGACATTGCGTTGTGCAGATATTTTTTATATTTAAATAATAGCTCGTCGTGTCGACAGTCATCAAAATATTTCAAGCAGATAGTAAGGGGCACAATCGAAGAAGAAAGACCAAAATGAGAACCGCCTAAGTGCGAACCCTTGTTGTCTAATTTTGTAATAACTCGTTTATAAGTTTCATCCAGCAACAATAATATTCCATTTGTCGGAAGTGGCATAATATGGTGAATCATCACGAGGCCATAAACTATGCCTGAAAGTCCATAATACAGATCTTCTCCAAGCTCAGAATACTCGATGTATCCGCCAGGGGACGCGTGGAACCCGTACCATAAACCGTTATTGGATAGTTCAAGCGTAATTCTATTTGTCAGAAATTTTAGATTTTCTTGTTGCGAGAGTTTTATATTCTTTAATACTTCAGGAAGGGGAGTTGAGGTGGATCCCATAGCGTCAGAATTCCGGAAGCTGTGAGTTGTCAGTTTCTTCCCATGATCGTACATGAAGCTCATTGCGGTCAAAGTATTATTTATTTGAGAGATTTCGAAGTTGCGTCGGTCTTCCGTAAAGTTTTCAATATAATCAACGCTATTAGAAAGCCCATCTAAGAATGTGTCCGGGTCGAGGTGTCCTTCACCGGCGTAATTTGGTTCAAAGAACGTTAGCGATCCAACACTGCTTTTTGCGTAGGGAATATCGATATCCAAAAGCGCTTTTACTTCTGCGGATAAAAAACCTATTGCGGGCGCATTGTCGTTATCAAGTATTTTTGTTAAGAAGGCTTTCCGTTCTTCGGTTGAACGCATCAAGGTGGCGTGAAGTGAACACTGAAGGGCGTAATGGTATGTGGCGGTGGGCCGCGGAACGTAGCGGGTTGGTAAGCCTTCGAACGATCTAATTTTTTCGATCACATAAGGCTGATGTTGTTTCAATATTGAGAAGAAGTGATTAAATCCTTCTTGAATTTCACTTTCATAGTGCCACGGGGTCACTACCTGATTGTTTAGATAAAGTACGTTTTGGCCAGGGAAAATCTTCACTCCATCTGTGCCAAACTTACCGTCCCCTTTATCATCCTCTAAATGCTGATAAAGATTTAAGCTCACATATTGTTCTTTCAGCCCTCCTAGCGCGCTCAAATCTACCCCAATACCGTCTGTTCCTTTCCATGTCCAATTGGGGAGAATGCTCGTCTGAGTACTATTCCACCGGACCTCTTTGGGGATGCTGCTGATATTTAATACGCAATAGAAGATAGTCTCAAGATCTATCGGAGTAGGATTGTTTCCATTGCAAATCAGATTGTCGGAAGTTATGTCGGAAGCTGTTAGCGCTGTACAGTACCCAAGCAGAAAGCCAGCGCGCTTATAGTAGGTCTTCACATCTGAAATGCTATTGGCTGGTAAGTGAGGGACGTATTTGGTCCAGCCATGTTCAGGGTTGACTATGTAAGATGGAATTTCCCAGCCTGCATAATCAGCTCCGGCTGTCTTGGATAAATGGCTAAGAAGCTCAGACGCGCTACGTTCAATCTCGAGGTTTCTTGGCTTATAAACTATTTTGCTGCCATTAGAGAAAGTTAGCGTACAAACTGTGAGCGAGCCGTTATGAGTTTCGCCTTCAGACGGAGCGCACTCAGATAGAGAATGGAAGGAGTTTACGTCTGTTATCGTTCCGAGGGTCGCTCGGTTTTCTGCAATGCGTATTGCAAGGAGGCAGGTTTGACTAACAAAATTGTCAGATATTTTTTGAAGCACCCGAGTCAGCTCTGGGTATGCCTCCAAGATATTGAGTAAGTACTCGCTGTTTTTTCTCAGCAACTCATAATATTCTGACGTGGTTAATTTGTGGGGAGTGATCGTTTGATTCAATATATCCTTTTCCACAGACAGGACATTTGTAGCGGTGTTGGTTGTGCGGGTCGATAAATTTTTCAAATATCCATTAATGATTATTTTCCGTTCATCGTCAGTTAGCCCTTCTATTTTGGCTAGCTGTTTGACAGCGTTCTTTATGTAATAAGCAAGAAAAGGCCAGACAGGACAATCTGTCGTAAGGTTTTCAGACTCGGGTGATTGAGATTTGAGTATCTCTACGGCGTCATGCATTTGTAAGCTCCGTTAATAGGTGACGGCCGTAAAACGGCCGCCAACTTTATATTACGCGTAAGTAGCGTTGCAGCATCGGTTCCAGCATTGGGTGCAACAGCTAGTGCATGGTCGAGTTCCACTGCTCGCCGCCGTAAGGTTGCTATACGCTTGAATTACTAGCGCTGAGACTGGTGTAATTGTATCGAGCAGAGAGTTTCTATTGTCTTTAATTATATCAAGATTAATTTGCATTATGAGTGCTCGCTAAGTATGGACTAAAAATGTTCGACAGGGCGCAATGCACTGGTCGGTAACTAACATTTGTAGTCAAAAATGATTGATGTGTGCTGAAGCTGATATTTACGGATCACGAACTATTCATTGGCAAACTCCTTGTTTGTTTTGTTTTGAGTCGTCATCTAGTAGCGGTATTTCTTCATGGAGTTAGTCTCGGTCCGAATTGTTTATTAGTCAATCCGCGACACGTCCGATAAGGTTGTAGCTTTTTCCTTAAGAAAATTCCTACTCGCAGTCGGAGTTTTTCTTACTTGCTTATTTTTATGGTCTTAGATGTTGTGGGTGCTGTTTTTAAGGTGGTTATTACTGAGAAAGTCTGTGGGGCTAGCCGTTATACTTGCGCCCACCCGTCGAAAATCGGTGACGCCGCTGATTGGGGCAAGCGCGCCAAAGAGCAGGGCGGTCTTGACGGACTGCTGGCTAAAGCCATTGCCGGGATCAACTCGATGCCGCCAAAAGGCACCTGTTCAGATTGCTCTGATCCCGAGTTGAAAAGCGCGATTCAGAAAATGTCCGGCCTGAAGTAATTCGGCCCGACGACAAAAAGCCGCTTTAGAGCGGCTTTTTTGTGGGCGTTTTTTGGACAAAAGACGCGTGGGGACTGTCCTTTGCAGCAAACACCCGGCAAGCTCGGTCCAACCTGAAACCAAGGATGTGCCGGGAGGGTTAGATGCCGCAGTCATGCTCCATCGAACAAGCAGTCGACCAAGTACTCGCGCAATTGCCCGCGCACATTCACATGGGCCTGCCGCTGGGGTTGGGCAAGCCCAATCTCTTCGTCAACGCACTTTTTGCGCGGGTCAAGGAGCTGCCGCAGCGTCAGTTGACGATCTACACCGCCCTCTGTCTCGGGCGCCCGGAGCTTGGCGAGGGTTTACAGGAGCGATTTCTTGAGCCCTTCGTTGCGCGGGTATTTGGCGATTACCCCGAACTGGACTTCCTCGCTGACCTGCGCCGCGACAGCCTGCCGCCGAATATCCGTATCGAGCAGTTCTTCATGCAGCCCGGCAGTTTGCTCAACAGTCACGCCGCGCAGCAGGATTACGTCAGTAGCAACTACAGCCATGCCGCGCGTGACATCAACGCCAATGGCCTGAATCTGGTGGCGCAACTGGTCGCTCGGGATTCGCAGCGGCCGGGCCGGTTGAGCCTGAGTTGCAACCCTGATGTGACTCTCGACCTGCTGCCGATGATTGCCAAACGTCGCGCGGCGGGCGAAACCATCCTTTTGCTCGGCCAGGTTCACGCTGACTTGCCGTACATGCCCGGCGACGCGGAACTCAGCACGGGGGCCTTCGACTTATTGCTGGAGGACGAAGAGCACAGCACCTTGTTCTCCACGCCGAACATGCCGGTGGGGTTTCAGGACCACTTCATCGGTTTGCATGCCAGTACGCTGGTGCGCGATGGCGGTACGTTGCAGATCGGTATTGGCGCGATGGGCGATGCGCTGACGGCGGCACTCCTGGCGCGGCAAGACGATAACGGCGCTTACCGCGCATTGCTCGCGGAGCTGGACGCGACCACGTCCTGGCAGGCATTGATCGAACACGAAGGTGGCGTGCAGCCGTTCGCCCAAGGCCTGTACGGTTGCAGCGAGATGTTCGTCAACGGCTTGTTGGTGCTGGTGGACGCCGGCATCGTGCGGCGCAAGGTGTATGCCGACGTAACCCTGCAACGACAAGCCAACGACGGCACGCTGGACGAATTGGCCCATCCAGACGGCATCCTGGTCCACGGTGGTTTTTTCCTTGGCCCGCGCAGTTTTTATCAACGCTTGCGTGAGTTCTCGCTGGAGCAGCGCGGTCGCTTCAACATGACCGCCATCAGTTACATCAACGAGCTGTACGGCGATGAAGAACTCAAGCGCCTGCAGCGGAGCGATGCACGATTCATCAACAGCGCATTTACCGTGACCCTGATGGGCGCGGCAGTGTCTGATCAACTGGAGGACGGGCGGGTGGTCAGCGGAGTCGGCGGCCAATACAACTTCGTTGCCCAAGCCCATGCGCTGGAAGGCGCGCGCTCGATATTGATGCTGCGCAGCTGGCGGGAGTCAGGCGGGGAGGTCACGTCCAATATCGTCTGGGAATACGGCCACACCACCATTCCCCGGCACCTGCGCGACATCATGGTCACTGAATACGGGATCGCGGATCTGCGCGGCAAGACCGACGCCCAGGTCATCGAGGCGATGTTGAATATCACCGATTCACGCTTTCAGGACGGCTTGATCGAGCAGGCACAGAAGATCGGCAAACTGCCTCGGGATTTTCGCCTCGACCCGCGCTTCACCGAAAACACCCCGCAACGCCTGCGGATGCTGCAAGCGCGGTATGCGCAGCTGTTCCCGGAATACCCGCTGGGCTGTGATTTCAGCGCCGAAGAGCGGGATCTGCTGCGAGCGTTGAACTGGCTGAAAAGCAAATTCAAGCTCAGCGAGATTCTGGAATTGGGCAAAGCCACTCTCGACGCGCCGGAGCCATCGGCCTATCCAGTGCATCTTGAGCGAATGCAACTGGCCGAGCCGCAGGGGTTGAAGGAGGAGCTGTATCAGCGGCTGGTGTTGGCGGGGTTGCAGGCTACACATCCCGGCGTCTGACAGACCTTCGCAGCGGGACGCGTAGTTGCAAGCCTGCTCCCATCAAACAACGCATAAATCATTGAAAATAAAGCATAATTTTTATGCAATTTTCAGCCTAACGCTGACCCCCTGTAGGAGCTGACTTGTCTGCGATCCAGTGCGAAGCGCTGGCAAAAATGGTGAATCCACCATCGTCGGAAGGTCCTTCGGCCCTTTTCGCAGACAAGTCAGCTCCTACGCCCTCCGGGCAGAATCGCGACCGAGTTTGCTGCGCGACAGCGCGGCGTCGAAGACGCGGCGAGGCCTCCCACAGGGTTAGCGGTGTACACAAACTCTGTGGGAGCAGGCTTGCCTGCGAATAGACCTGACGCAATCAATCGAGAAAAGTAACTACACCCTCCGCCAACGATTTCACGCGGGCCAGGGATTCAACGCGATAACCCTGCGCATCAAGCTCCGCGCGGCCGCCCTGGAACGATTTCTCGATCACGATGCCCAGTCCGGCAACGCTGGCGCCGGCTTGTTTGATGATCGAGATCAGCGCTTGCGAAGCCTTACCGTTGGCCAAGAAGTCATCGATGATCAGCACGCGGTCGCTGCTGGTCAGGTGCCGAGGCGAAATGGCAATCGTGCTTTCGACTTGCTTGGTGAACGAATACACGGTCGCCGACAGCAGGTTTTCGGTGAGGGTCAAGGACTCGTGTTTACGGGCGAAGATCACCGGCACGCCCAGTTTCAGACCGGTCATGATTGCTGGCGCAATGCCCGAAGCTTCGATGGTGACGATCTTGGTGATGCCCGAGTCGGCGAACAGCGTGGCGAACTCTTTGCCGATCAGTTGCATCAGCGCCGGGTCGATCTGATGGTTAAGAAATGCGTCGACCTTCAACACCTGGTCAGAAAGGACGATGCCTTCTTCGCGAATTTTCTTATGCAGTGCTTCCACGATGGTTCCTCAGGCAGCGCAAATGTGCGCAATAAATGATCAATTCAGCGTTTGAGCATGGCGCGAATATCAGCCAGTGCTGTATTGCCACGAACGGCTTTCACTTCTACCGGTGTGTCGTCATTGCCTTCCCAGGCGAGGTCGTCCGTTGGCAGTTCATCGAGAAAGCGGCTCGGCGCGCAGTCGATGATCTCGCCGTATTGCTTGCGCTTGGCGGCAAAAGTGAAGGCCAATGTCTCGCGCGCGCGGGTAATGCCGACATAGGCCAGGCGACGCTCTTCCTCGATGGTATCGGCTTCGATACTGGAGCGGTGCGGCAGGATCTCTTCCTCCATGCCCATGATGAACACGTACGGAAACTCCAAACCTTTGGAGGCGTGCAGGGTCATCATTTGCACGCCTTCGGCGCCGTCTTCCTCTTCCTGCTGACGTTCGAGCATGTCACGCAAGACCAACTTGCCGATGGCCTCTTCGATGGTCATGCCGCCTTCTTCGTCTTTCTCCAGGGTGTTCTTCAGCGCTTCGATCAGGAACCAGACGTTACCCATTCGATAGTCGGCGGCTTTTTCACTGGAGCTGTTCTGCCGCAGCCAGTTTTCGTAGTCGATATCCATGACCATGCTGCGCAGGGCAGCAATCGGGTCGTTCTGCGCGCATTGCTGGCGCACGCCATCCATCCAGCGCTTGAAACGCTGCAGGCGGTCGGTGAAACGGCTGTCCAGATGCTCACCCAGGCCGATTTCATCGGTGGCGGCGTACATCGAGATCTTGCGTTCGGTGGAGTAGTTACCGAGCTTTTCCAGGGTGGTCGAACCGATTTCACGACGCGGTACGTTGATCACCCGCAGGAAGGCGTTGTCGTCATCCGGGTTCACCAGTAGACGGAAGTAGGCCATCAGGTCTTTTACTTCCTGACGCCCGAAGAAGCTGTTGCCGCCCGACAGTCGATACGGAATCTGATGGTGTTGCAGCTTCAGCTCGATCAGCTTGGCCTGATAGTTACCGCGGTAGAGGATCGCGAAGTCGCTGTAAGGGCGGTCGGTGCGCAAGTGCAGGGTGAGCAGTTCCACTGCGACGCGTTCGGCTTCGGCGTCTTCGTTGCGGCAGCGGATCACGCGGATTTCGTCGCCGTGGCCCATATCGCTCCACAGCTGCTTTTCGAAGGCGTGGGGGTTGTTCGAGATCAGCACGTTGGCGCAGCGCAGGATACGACTGGTGGAGCGATAGTTCTGCTCGAGCATTACCACTTTCAGCGATGGATAGTCGTCCTTGAGCAGCATCAGGTTTTCCGGACGCGCGCCACGCCAGGCATAGATCGACTGGTCATCGTCGCCGACCACGGTGAACTGATGGCGGCTGCCGATCAGCAGTTTCACCAGCAGGTATTGGCTGGCGTTGGTGTCCTGATATTCGTCCACCAATAGATAGCGGACCTTGTTCTGCCACTTTTCCAGAATGTCGGCGTGTTCCTGAAACAGCTTCACCGGCATCAGGATCAGGTCGTCGAAATCCACCGCGTTGTAGGCTTTGAGCGTGCGCTGATAGTGGGTGTAGACGATGGCAGCGGTCTGCTCCTTGGGGTTGCGCGCGTTTTCCAGGGCTTGCGGCGGCAGGATCAGATCATTTTTCCACGAGCCGATCATGTTCTTTATTTCGTCGACGCCGTCGTCGCCCGAATATTCCTTTTGCATGATGTCGGTCATCAGGGCTTTGACGTCGGCCTCGTCGAAAATCGAGAAACCGGGTTTGTAGCCCAGCCGCGTATGCTCCTTGCGGATGATGTTCAGGCCCAGGTTGTGGAAGGTCGATACCGTCAGGCCACGGCCTTCGCCACCCTTCAGTAGCGTGCCGACACGTTCTTTCATCTCGCGCGCGGCCTTGTTGGTAAAGGTCATGGCGACAATGTATTGCGCCCGAATGCCGCAATTCTGGATCAGGTGCGCGATCTTGCGGGTGATCACGCTGGTCTTGCCGGAGCCAGCACCGGCGAGCACCAAAAGAGGGCCGCCGACGTAGTTCACGGCTTCTTGTTGCCGAGGATTGAGTCGGGACATGACGAAAAAGGATCGCTTGCGAAATGGCCGGGCATTTTAACAGGCTCAAGCATTTGTGCAGTCATCGTCCGACACTGTGACGTAGCACGCGATCTAAATTTGCCGGTTTTGTTACTTTCGCGCAGGATGCGCAGTGGATTGTGCTCAATGTCGGGTTTTTGAGCTGTACCACCAACGATTTTTAGTGAGTCTAGGGAGCTAGCTTGTCTACGCCTGTCGAACCCTTGCGTTTGCTGCTACTGGCCCAAGAGCCAGAATGGCCAGCGTTGTTACGCGAGTGCCTGGCTCCTTTGGGAGATTCGGTAGTGCTGATCTGCGCCCCGAGTTGGGAGGACGTCAGCAGCCTGTTCGATGACGAACGAAGCGCTTTGCTGCTGACGACTCCGCAGCTTCAGCCTGCGCCGGGACGCTGTAAGTTGCCGGTGGTGATGCTGCTCACGCATGAGCCGCTCGAAACGCCGATTGGCGTGAGTGATTGGTTGGTGCTCGATGCGCTGAGTATCGACACCCTGCGCCGTTGCCTGCGGCACGTGCGCGAGCGCGGTGTGCTGGAAAACACATTGCAACGCCTGGCCGAGCAAGATCCGCTGACCGGCATCGCCAACCGCCAGGGCTTCCAGACCTTATTGGCGGCCCGTCTGGCCGAAAACGAAGGTCGCGGCCTGGCGCTTGGACACCTGGATCTGGACAACTTCCGCCACGCCAACGACGCGCTGGGCCATCAGGCCGGCGACCGATTGATCCTGCAAGTGGTCTCTCGGCTCAAGAGCCAGCTTGAAGCGGGCGATCAATTGGCGCGACTGGGCAGTGATGAATTCGCTTTATTGATCGACACCCGACGGGCGCCGCAACGCGCCGAATGGATGGCCGAGCGTATTACGGAAGCCTTGGCCGAGCCGTATTGGGTCGATGGCGAAAGCCTGCTGATCGGTTGCAGCCTGGGCATTGCCCACGCGCGCGCGCAGGCCGGTGCCGATCCATTGATGTGGCATGCCCATATCGCCATGCAGCAGGCGAAAAGCACCCAGGGCTGCACCTTTCATATCTTCAACGAACGCATCAACCGCAACGCGCGCAGCCTGGCTGATCTGGAAGGCGAGCTGCGTCGGGCCTTGCGTCGTGACGAGCTGGAACTGCACTACCAGCCACGGCTGTCGCTGGAGGACGGGCGCATTGTTGGCCTTGAAGCGCTGGTACGCTGGCGCCACGCCGAGCGCGGTTTGCTGCCACCCAGCGAGTTCGTGCCGCTGGCCGAGCAAAGCGGTTTGATCGTGCCTTTGGGTTATTGGGTCATTTCCCGCGCCCTGCGTGACATGCAGGAGCTGCGCGAGCGCGGACTGCCGCCGTTGCACATGGCGGTCAATCTGTCGTTCCGTCAGTTTCAGGACAGCCAACTACTGTCGACCCTGAGCCGTTTGATCGCCGAGCGTGGTGTCGATGCCCGCTGGCTGGAGTTCGAACTGACTGAAACCGCGGTCATGCGCCGCAGCGATCTGGTCAAGCAGACCATGGATGCGCTGGGCCGTCTGGGCGTGCGGTTTTCGCTGGATGATTTCGGCACCGGCTTCTCATCGTTCGTGCACCTCAACAGCCTGCCGATTGCCTTGCTCAAGGTCGACAAAAGCTTTGTCGGTGGCATGGAGCAGCGCGAAGAAAACCGCAAGCTGGTGCACGCCATGATCAACCTGGCGCATAACCTCAGTCTGGAAGTGGTCGCCGAAGGTGTCGAAACCCCAGAGCAATTGGCGCTGTTGCGTGGTTTTGGTTGTGATCAGGCTCAGGGGTATTTGATCAGCAAGCCGTTGCCGCTGGCTGAACTGGTTGAATATTTAACCTTTGGGCAAAGCCAAAACGTCGGGCAAGCACAGACCTTGTAGGAGCGGGCTTGCCCGCGATCGGCCGCGGAGCGGTCGTGTTCTTTAGATCGTTGAAGGTCGTGTCGGTCGAGCGCGACCCCGGCCTATCGCAGCCTTCGGCAGCTCCTACAGATGCCGGGCTCGACATCAAGCCATGGCCGGCTCGCCCACCGGCACCTGCCGCAGCAAGCGCCTGGTCTTCCTCTCGAACGCCACCGTCAGCGCCAGTGCCGCACAGGCTAGTCCCAGGGCCAGCCCCCACCAGACACCAATCGCGCCGCCCTCTGCATAAAAGCCGAAGGTCCAGGCTGCGGGTGCGCCGATCAGCCAATAACATGCAAGGCCAATGACAAACGTGGTCTTGGCATCCTTGAACCCACGAATCGCACCCATGGCCAACGTCTGCATTCCGTCGAACAGCTCGAACCACGCCGCGATCGCCAACAGCTTCACGGCGAGATCGATCACGTCGCGGTACGCCGGGTTCTCGGCGTCGAGGAACAGACCGATGATCAGGTGCGGCGCCAGCCAGAACAACAACGCGAAGCCGAGCATGATCAACGCCCCGAACGCGATGCCGACGCGCCCGGCCAGGCGTGCTTGTAGCAGGTTGCCCGCGCCGTAATGCAGACCGATGCGCATGGTCATCGCGTAGGAAATCCCTACCGGGATCATGAAGGCCATCGACACCGTTTGCAGGGCGATCTGATGCGCCGCCATTTGCGTGCTGCCCATGGCACCCATGCAAAACGCCGCAAACGTGAACAGGCCGACTTCGACCGCATAGGTACCGCCAATCGGCAGACCCAGGCGCCACAGTTCTTTCAGGCAGGTGAGCGACGGACGCATAAAGCCTTGGCGAATCGGGTACCGAGAATAGGCCGGGTGCTGACGAATATGCAGCGCCAGCAGCAATGCCATGCTGTTGGCAACCACCGCAGTGACCAGCCCGATGCCCATCAGCCCCAGATGTGGAAGGCCGAACAGGCCATGAAGGAGCGCGTAGTTGAGGCAGAAATTCACCACGACGCCGCCGAGG
The DNA here is from genome assembly GCF_056680425.1 of Pseudomonas sp. ASL3. Taxonomy (NCBI): domain Bacteria; kingdom Pseudomonadati; phylum Pseudomonadota; class Gammaproteobacteria; order Pseudomonadales; family Pseudomonadaceae; genus Pseudomonas; species Pseudomonas sp. ASL3. The sequence goes on from NZ_CM155281.1 coordinate 5,795,043, forward strand.
CTGATCACCATCACCGGCCCGGCACGACCCAGCGCACTGGTAAAGCCACGCAGGGCCATAAAACTCAGGAAGCCGGGCAGGGCGAAGGGCAGGGTGATCAAAAATTGACCGGCCATGTGCACGTTAGCTTCTTTTTGGCCGAGCTTGAGCAGGATCGGTTCAAGGTTCCACAGCAGTACGGCTGCGACCGACGCCAAGCCCCACGCCAGCCACAGTCCGGCCTGAGTCAGGCGGGTGGCGCCCAGGGTGTCGCCCGCCCCATGGCGAATCGCAACCAACGTGCCGACGGCGGCGATCACGCCCACGCAGAAGAATGAAATCAAGTTGTAGCTGGCCGCGCCCAGCCCGCCACCCGCCAGCGCATCCGGCCCCAGATGCCCCATCATCACGGTGTCGGTGAAGACCATCAGCATATGCGCCATCTGCGAAGCGATAAGCGGCCCGGCCAGACGCAGGATGATCCCGAGCTCTTTGGTCCAGGGTGCTTTAGTGGCTACAGATCGCATGGTTGTGGTGCTCGGTTTGCGGGGTTTCGTGAGCAGCTGATTCTCGGCATTTCCCATGATTGGCACAAAGGGATAAACCTGATCACTGGCATGAGTAAAACTCATCTGAAGCCAGTTGAGGTAAGGTAGCGCGACATCGCATCAGGAAAGCTCTGTATGTCTCGTAGTCTTCCTCCGCTTTATGCGCTGCGCGCATTTGAAGCCGCCGCTCGGCACAGCTCGTTCACCCGGGCTGCCGAGGAGTTGTCGATCACCCAAAGCGCAGTCAGCCGCCATATACGGACCCTTGAAGAGCACTTTGCCTGCCGCTTGTTTCAGCGTAATGGCCGCAACCTGCAATTGACCGAGGCGGCGCGCCTGCTATTGCCGGGGGTGCGTGAAGGTTTCTCGGCACTGGAGCGGGCCTGCAGCACCTTGCGCTCCGAAGAGGGCATTTTGCGCATGAAGGCGCCATCGACCCTGACCATGCGTTGGTTATTGGCACGCCTGAGCCGCTTTCGTCATCTTCAGGTGGGCAACGAAGTGCAACTGACCAGTGCCTGGATGGACGTCGACAGCGTGGATTTCACTCAGGAGCCGTTCGACTGCGCTGTGTTGCTCAGTCGCGGGCACTTTCCGCCGGATTGGGAAGCGACGTACCTGTTCCCCGAGTTACTGATTCCGGTGGGCGCGCCGACTTTGCTGCAGGATCAGCCTTGGGATGTTGCGCGTCTCGCCAGCGCCGAGCTGCTGCACCCGACACCCGATCGCCGTGATTGGCGTAGCTGGCTGGAGCGTATGGGCCTGTCGGAACAGATTTCGCTCAAGGGCGGCCAGGTGTTTGACACCCTGGAGCTGGGCATGATCGCTGCGGCTCGGGGTTATGGCGTGTCCATCGGCGATTTGCTGATGGTCGCCGAGGACGTGGCGCGAGGGAGTTTGAGCTTGCCGTGGCGCACTGCGGTGGTCAGTGGTGAAAACTACTATCTGGTATGGCCGAAGACCCGGCCGGGCGGCGAACGGCTTCGCCGGCTCAGCGACTTTCTTCAGGGCGAAGTGCAGGCTATGGACTTGCCAAAGGTGGAGATATTGGAGTGAGCAACTCGCTGTCGTCTTCACTGGTAAGCGGCCATTGCTGAGCTGCATGCAGGACGCGGAGAATCGAAACCACTTGAGCGTCCTCAACGTAGATCACTACATAGTTCGGGTGCACGACCATTTCCCGCGTGCCCTCGACTCGTCCCGCCTTGTAAAGTTGCGGATGATCAGCCAGCCCAGCTGTTTTACCCTCGACTTCGTCCTTCAGGCGCTGCGCGGCATCAGGGTTATCGTCAGAAATGTAATCAATGATCGCCAGCAAATCGGCCCGGGCATGTGCCCGCCATTCAACTCCGGGCACGACGCTTTTTGTCGATTAGCGCTTGAGCTTCATCCATGACTTGTTCATGGGGAACTGCGGGGCGCGGGTCATCCATCGCCTCCCGGACTTTGGCACGAAACCATTTGTCGTAGGCTTCCGAATCGGTAGTGAAGCCAGCGGGAAGCGCCCCTTCTCTAGCGACACGGGTCAGCAGTATGCGAACGGCATCTGAAACAGTCAGGCCAAATGTTGCCAGTGTTTCAGCCGCCTGGGCCTTCAGTTCATCGTCTATCCGGACATGCAGCATTGAAGTATGTGCAGCCATTTTCAGTTCTCCTCTGATTAATAGTCACTATGTATCTCAAAAGAGATACGGGCAACAGCGCTATGTCGGATCCCTCACTAATTACTCGAAGGCCGATACTGCAACGCCTCTGCCAGGTGACTGCGCCCAATTGCATCGACTTGCTCCAGATCCGCCAATGTTCGCGCGACTTTCAACAGGCGGTGTGCGGCCCTGAGTGACAGGGTCAGGCGTTCGCAGGCGGTTTCCAGCCAGCTTTCGTCGGCGCTGGATAACGGGCAGTGTTTGCGTAGGCCCGGCAAGTCGAGGAAGGCGTTGGCGCAGCCTTGGCGTCGTTGCTGCCGGTCGCGGGCCTGGGCCACGAGCGCGGCGGCGCTGGCGGTGTCGTCGCCGGTTTGTGGGGCAGGATTCAGTGCCGTGGCTTCGCGGGCGACGGTCAGGTGCAGGTCGATGCGGTCCAGCAACGGCCCGGAAAGCTTGTTGCGGTAACGCTGGATCTGCTCCGTCGAACAACGACAGCGGCCGCTGGGTTCGCCCAGATAGCCGCAAGGGCAGGGGTTCATTGCGGCGACCAACTGAAAGCGCGCCGGGAAGCGCACCCGGTCGCGGGCACGGGCGATGACAATGTGGCCGGACTCCAGTGGCTCACGCAACACCTCCAGTACCTTGCGATCGAACTCTGGCAATTCATCGAGAAACAGCACGCCATGGTGGGCGAGGGTGATCTCGCCGGGCTGCGGTCGACTGCCGCCGCCTACCAGCGCGGCGCCTGAAGCGGAATGGTGCGGTTGCCGGAAGGGCCGTTGCGGCCAGCTCGTCAGAGGGCTCTGGCTGGCGACCGACTGAATCGCCGCCACCTCCAGCGCTTCATGCTCATCCAGCGGCGGCAACAGGCCCGGCAGGCGGCTGGCGAGTAACGTCTTGCCGGTGCCAGGAGGTCCACTGAACAAAAGATTGTGAGCACCCGCCGCCGCCACCAGCAACGCGCGCTTGGCGGCAGTCTGCCCTTGTACCTCGTTCAGATCGGGATAGGGCTTGCTCAGGTGCAAGAGGCCGCTGGTTTCATAAGGAGCAATCGGCGTTCGGCCATTGAAGTGCGCCACCAGCTCCCGCAAATGATTGACCGCGATCACCCGCAAACCCGACGCCAGACACGCCTCCTCGGCATTGGCCGAAGGAACGATCAACGTATGGCCTTCAGCACGAGCGGCCAACGCCGCAGGCAATACACCCTGAATCGGTCGAATCGCACCGGACAACGCCAACTCACCCAGGCATTCGACATCTTGCAACGCGAAGGAGGGCAATTGGGCGCTGGCCGCGAGTAGACCCAATGCAATCGCCAGATCGAAACGTCCACCGTCTTTGGGCAGGTCAGCGGGGGCGAGGTTGAGGGTGATCCTGCGCGCAGGGTACTCGAAGCCGGAATTCAGGATGGCACTGCGCACCCGATCCTTGCTTTCCTTGACCGCCCCCTCCGGCAAGCCCACCAGCGTCAACGCAGGCAGGCCGTTGGCCAGATGGCATTCGACAGTGACGGCAGGCGCTTCCACACCCACTTGGGCGCGACTGAGGACAATGGCGAGAGACATGATCATTCCTTGATATCTGAATAACCGCATCCTGCGGGAATTAGAGGTGTCGCTGGGTGAGGGAATCGATACAGGGTGTGAATGCGGTTGGCAGGTTATACCCAGTTCGGTCGGCTTGCATTTGTGTGTGGCCGCTATACACTTGCATGTTAACGAATAACGTTAAGCTTTAATTGTGATCGTAAGCTTCAAATGCGCTGAGACTGAATACCTTTTTCGACGAGGTAAAACACGATTGTGGTCAGCGTTTATATCCGTTGCGGAACGCAAGTTGACAATGCTTGAAGCCGCCACTGCACTCGGTGATTTGCGCTCCCCTCCCGGTAATCGCCTTGAAGCTTTGGATGGCGATCGCAAGGGTCAGCACAGCATCCGCATCAATGGTCAGTGGCGAATCTGTTTTATCTGGGGCGCGAACGGACCGGAAAATGTTGAAATCGTTGACTATCACTGAGGTGACTAATGATTAAAAACGGTATGCGCCCTGTACATCCGGGCGAAATCCTTAAAGAGGAATACCTGGAGCCCCTTGGGCTGACTTCGGCTGCCTTGGCGAGGGCGCTGAATGTATCCACGCCAACGGTCAACGATATCGTGCTTCAGCGGCGCGGAGTCAGTGCAGACGTGGCGCTTCGACTTGCCGCGTGCCTGGAGACCACGCCTGAGTTCTGGCTGAATCTGCAGCTGGCTTACGATTTACGGAAAGCGGAAGTCGAGCGGGGAGCTGCGATCAGGGATCAGGTGCATCCAATCGCTCACTGCGCGTAGCTGTAGTCTGACGGACATTTCGTGGGAGCAGGCTTGCCTGCGAATATCTCGACGCGGTCTGCCTGACAAACCGTTGTTCGCAGCGGGACGCGTAGTTGCAAGCCTGCTCCCACATCAACGCACCACCGCGCGGAAGTTATTCCGCAGGCGGCGCCAATCTTGCTTCCATCTCGGCCACTTTCGCTTCCAGCGCTTCGAGGCGGGCGCGCGTGCGGGCGAGGACGGTCATCTGGCTGTCGAACTCTTCGCGACTCACTAGATCAAGCTTGCTGAAGCCGCTTTGCAGCAAGGCTTTGAACTGGGTTTCGAATTCATTGCGCGGGATCGGTGTTTCGCCGTTGAACAAACGTGAGGCGTGGCCGCTCAGGGCGTCGAGGAAAGCTTTAGGCGCGAGCATGGTCAGGATTCCGGAAACAGATGGGCGGCAGTGTATCACGCAGCGTCTATAGTCAATTCAGATCACCCGTTCTGCACGCTTTTCGCGCACAAGGGCGGGCACGCGCGCACTGTTGTTGTGCGTCTTGATCCTGATGGCGGGGAGCTTTCATAGTGGCTTTAGGCTAAGTCACTGTAATTAAAGGCTTTTTATGAGATGGCAAGCTTTCTGCTTAGTGGCATATGACCCATGCACTGATGCAGTCGCTGTGACGAATGCAGTGCGGTAGGCGGAGTAGGGAAGTGTTTCGTCAGAAGCGGTTTTTTGGGGTTGGTCGGGCCCGTTTGAGGCGACCGACGGGTTACAAAGCCAAGCACTGCGCTTAGACTTGAGTCGGGTTTGTTTTCCTGGGGCAAGTCCACCAATTCGGGAGAAAGTTTCATGAAACTAGTCACTGCCATCATCAAGCCGTTCAAATTGGATGACGTGCGCGAGTCGCTGTCCGAGATCGGCGTGCAGGGCATCACCGTCACAGAAGTTAAAGGCTTCGGTCGGCAGAAGGGTCACACCGAGCTGTATCGCGGTGCGGAGTACGTCGTCGACTTCCTGCCAAAAGTGAAAATCGATGTTGCGATTGATGACAAGGATCTGGATCGGGTTATCGAGGCGATAACCAAGGCAGCCAACACCGGCAAGATCGGTGACGGCAAGATCTTCGTGGTTAACCTAGAACAGGCCATTCGCATCCGTACCGGCGAAACCGATACCGACGCAATCTAAGCCGCCAAACCCCAACGCCCCAGGAGTAAAACACTATGACTCTGCGTCAATTCGCAGGGCTAGGCGCCCTGTTGTCCCTTTTAATCCCTGGTCTGGCCCTGGCGGCTGACCCGGTACCGGTCGTAGCACCTGTCCTCAACTCCGGCGACACGTCCTGGATGTTGACTTCGACGGCGTTGGTGCTGTTCATGACCATCCCCGGTCTGGCGCTGTTCTACGGCGGCATGGTTCGGCAGAAAAACGTTCTTGCGATAATGATGCAGTGCTTCGCCATCACCGGTCTGGTCAGCATTCTGTGGGTCATTTATGGCTACAGCATCGCGTTCGACACCACGGGGATGGAAGCCAACGTCGTCAACTTCAACTCCTTCTTCGGCAGTCTGGCCAAGGCGTTCCTCGCGGGCATAACCCCAGCGAGCATCACCGGCCCAACCGCGTTGTTCCCTGAGGCGGTGTTCGTCACCTATCAGATGACCTTCGCCATCATCACCCCAGCGCTGATCGTCGGTGCGTTCGCCGACCGGATGAAGTTTTCCGCCATGCTGGTCTTCATGGGCATCTGGTTCACGCTGGTCTATGCGCCAATCGCGCACATGGTCTGGAGCGGTCCTGGCTCACTGTTGGGTGACTGGGGCGTTCTCGACTTCGCCGGCGGCACCGTGGTTCACATCAACGCAGGTGTAGCGGGTCTGGTTGCCTGTCTGGTACTGGGCAAGCGTAAAGGCTTCCCGGCTACCCCAATGGCTCCGCACAACTTGGGTTACACCCTGATCGGCGCGGCAATGCTTTGGGTGGGCTGGTTCGGCTTCAACGCCGGCTCCGCTTCCGCGGCCAACGGCACTGCCGGTATGGCGATGCTGGTGACCCAGATCGCGACCGCCGCTGCTGCACTGGGCTGGATGTTCGCTGAGTGGATCACCCACGGTAAGCCAAGTGCCCTGGGCATCGCCTCGGGTGTGGTTGCCGGCCTGGTTGCCATTACTCCGGCTGCCGGTACTGTTGGCCCGATGGGCTCGCTGGTAATCGGTCTGGCGGCTGGCGTGGTCTGCTTCTTCTGCGCTACCACCCTGAAACGCAAACTGGGCTACGACGACTCCCTGGACGCCTTCGGCGTGCACGGTATCGGCGGTATCCTCGGCGCGATCCTGACCGGTGTGTTCGCTGCGCCTTCGATGGGTGGCTTCAATGCCGCAACCACTGACATCGCTGCACAAGTCTGGATTCAGTGCAAAGGCGTCGGCTTCACGATCATCTACACCGCGGTCGTCACCTTCATCATCCTTAAGGTACTGGACGCCGTCATGGGTCTGCGTGTCACCGAGGAAGAAGAAGCTGTAGGCCTCGACCTTGCGCTTCACAATGAGCGTGGCTACAACTTGTAAGTCACCGCATAAAAAATGCCCGGGTTACCGGGCATTTTTTTGTCTGAAGTTTGTCGATGTAGAGGTGGTGGCGACGCTTGTTCGCTTTTCGGCCATGACTTACGTAAAAGGTGGTCCATTACGCGCTTTGTTTTTTCCACCAGCGCGTTAGAATGCGCGCCGAAGCGTGGAGAACTGTATGTGGCAACAGACGCTGATAACCTTACGGGCGAGGCCTCGCGGGTTTCATCTGGTAACTGACGAGATACTGGCAGGCTTGCCTCAGCTGCACACTTGTCGAGTCGGTCTGTTGCATCTGTGGCTGCAGCATACCTCGGCCTCGTTGACCATCAACGAGAATGCCGCCCCGGCCGTGCGTCGTGACTTCGAGCGTTTTTTCAGCCGTCTGGTGCCTCAGGGTATGGACGGATACGAACATGACGACGAAGGCCCCGATGACCTGCCGGCACACTTCAAGGCCAGTTTGCTGGGCTGCCAATTGAGTTTGCCGATCACGGCGGGGCAGTTGGCGCTGGGTACCTGGCAAGGTGTTTATCTGGGTGAGCATCGTGATGTAGGCGGTGCTCGCAGAGTCCTCGCCACCTTGTACGGTGACGGGGCATGACCGCTGTTTTTCAGCGGATGTTGAATTTTTTCTGGCAGCCTTCGATAGTTGGCGTAGCTGGGCTATAACTAATCTGCTTTCGCAAGTCATGAGGTAGAACATGAGCGACGACGACAACGACGATCTGGTAGACGATCTGGAAGGTGAAGAGGACGGTGAGGAGCTTGCAGCTGCTGCCGAAGACGATGGCGTCGAAGTTGATGACAGCGTCGAAGCCTCGGTCACTCCTGCCAAGGGCAAAGCCAAGGCTGCGGTCTCTGTGGATGAACTGCCAAGCGTAGAAGCCAAGAACAAAGAGCGTGATGCTCTGGCTCGCGCGATGGAAGAGTTCCTGGCCAAAGGCGGCAAAGTGCAGGAAGTGGAGGCCAACGTGGTCGCCGATCCGCCGAAGAAGCCTGACAACAAGTACGGCAGCCGGCCTATCTAGGCTCCCGTTGCTGTTGTTAAAGAAAAGCCCGCTGTCGCTGCGGGCTTTTTCTTGTCTGAATGAGGGGGACAGATTGATTTTCGATGAAGCGCTGAAAATAAATCAGTCCCCTCACGATCATCAGCTCCAGCGCGACAACAATTCCGGCAGTTCCGTCAAACTCTGAATTTCAGCATCCGGCCGCCTGTCTGCTTCCCAGGCCTTGCCCGCAGGGTTGAACCAGATGGCGCGAAAGCCCGCCTGCTGTGCCCCGGCTATATCGTCGCCGGGATGGTCGCCGATGTGCACCGCTGCGTCGGCCTCGACCTTGCCGCGTCTCAGTGCTTCAAGGAAGGGAGCCGGGTCAGGTTTGCCGATACCCAAATCTTCAGCGCACAGCGCGAAAGCGAAGTAATCCGCCAACCCCAGACGGCGGACATCGGCGTTGCCGTTCGTCACAACCCCCAGGGTGTAGGTTTTAGCGAGGATCTCCAGCGTCGGCTGAACCTCGGGAAAAATGTCGATTTGATGCCGGGCGTGCAGGAAGACCTCGAAGCTCTTGTCAGCCAGTGTTTGCGCTTGATCGTGGGCGTAACCGGCATCTTCCAGCGCATGAAACAGCACGCGCCGACGCAGTGCACTGATTCGGTGCTTGAGCGTGGGATCGGCCTCTATCAGTCGAGTGCGGATAGCCCACAGATGCTCCACCGGAACCGGGCCCAGATCGGGCGCGTGTTCGGCCAGCCAGTTACGCAGCACGGCTTCGGCGCTGACAATCACCGGGGCGGTGTCCCACAAGGTGTCATCGAGGTCGAAAGTAATGAGCTTAATCATGATCGGTGCCCTTACTGCGTTTGGCCCGAGGATGGGCGCTGTCGTACACCGTGGCCAGATGCTGGAAGTCCAGGTGTGTGTAAATCTGCGTGGTAGCAATGTCGGCGTGGCCAAGCAATTCCTGAACCGCGCGCAGATCCTGCGAAGATTCAAGCAGGTGGCTGGCGAACGAATGGCGAAGCATGTGCGGATGCAGGTTTTGCCCCAACTCGCGTTCGCCCGCTGCTTTCACGCGTAGCTGAATCGCTCTGGGGCCCAGGCGACGGCCTTGCTGGCTGATGAATACCGCATCGTCCTCCGGGTTGGCCAGCGCGCGCAACGGCAGCCAGATTCCCAGGGCTTCACGGGCTTTTTTACCTATCGGCAGCACCCTGGTTTTACTGCCTTTGCCGAGTACTTGAATCAGCCCGTCACTCAGGTCCAGCTGTTCGAGATTGAGCCCGGTCAGCTCTGACAGGCGCAGGCCCGACGAGTAGAACAGCTCCAGGATCGCTTGATCGCGATGGGCCAGAAAATCGTCCTCGACCGCGCCGTCGAGCAATTGCAGCGCGCGGTCGGCATCAAGGGTTTTTGGCAGGCGGCGCTCGCCCTTGGGCGGTGACAAGCCGTTGGCCGGATCGTGATTGCAGAGACCTTCGCGGTTCAAGTAGTGGTACAGGCCGCGAACCGCCGACAGCAGGCGCGCCAGGCTGCGCGAGGATTGACCTTGCTGATGCAGGCGGGCAATCAGGCTGCGCAGGTGCTGAATATCCAGCGCCGACCAGCTGCTCACCTGCTGTTTTTCACAGAATGCGAGGACTTTGTTCAGGTCGCGCCGGTAGGCTTCGAGGGTGTGGGACGACACTTGGCGCTCACTGCGCAGGTGCGTGCAGTAAGCGTCCAGTTGCCTTTCCATGGTCAGCGGACCGAGCGTAGCGAGTGGGTAAAGCGCGGCAATACCCGCCCCAGCACTTCAGCGATATAGCTGAGGAACAACGTGCCAATCGAGCTTTTGTAGTACTGCGGATCACGGCTGCCGATGGCCAGAACGCCATGCAGGCCTTGATGAGTCAGGGCTACGACGGCGCTGGAACCTACTTGCTCGCCTTGTTCAGTGCCGAACAGAAAGGTCAGTTCATGCTCGCGCAGGGCACCGCAGACGGTCTTGTCGCCTGAGATCAGGCCGCCGATGGCTTTCTGCGCTTCGGCGCTGCTGACCCAGCGACCGACAGGCATGGGGTTGTCGCTGAACAGAATCAGGCTGACGAAGGGCACCTGAAATTCTTGACGCAGACTGTCTTCTACAGCGATTACCACGTCTTCCAGGCTGCCGGCGTCCATCAAGGCCAGAATCAGGCGGCGGGTCTTGTCGAACAGCCGATCATTGTCGCGGGCCACGTCCATCAGTTGCGAAAGACGGTGGCGCATCTCGATATTGCGATCGCGCAACAGTTTGAGCTGGCGCTCGACCAGCGACACGGTATCGCCACGCTGGTGCGGGATGCGCAGCGCTGGCAGCAGTTCTTCGTGTTCAACGAAAAACTCCGGGTGCTTACGCAAATACGCGGCGATAGCCTCTGCCTCAAGGGCTGGCGCTGCATTGTCAGCAGATGCTTCGCTGGGCTTTTCGGCTGAAATCTGAGGCTGATCGGTCATCGAATTTGCTCACTCATAGACGAACCTGTCCTTCGTAAACCCGCACCGCCGGCCCCGTCATCATCACGGGCTGGCCTGGACCTTCCCATTCAATGGACAAGCGCCCGCCAGGCAGGTCGATCAACAGGGGCGAATCCATCCAGCCCTGAATGATGGCGGCCACCGCAGCCGCGCAGGCGCCGGTACCGCAGGCCTGGGTTTCTCCGGTGCCGCGCTCCCAGACGCGCAGTTGCGCGCGTTGGCGATCAACCACGTGCAAGAAGCCGACATTGACTCGGGCCGGGAAGCGCGGGTGATGTTCCAGCATTGGCCCGAGCACATGCACGGGTGCGTTATTGATGTCTTCAACACGCAATACTGCGTGAGGATTACCCATCGATACTGCGGCAAGCTCGATAGTTTGGCCATCGACTTCGACCGCATAACTTAGCGCCTGCTTGTCGGCCTGAAACGGAATCTGCTCTGGAATCAGTCGAGGCGGGCCCATATTGACGCTGATCTGGCCGTCGCTGCGGATGTCCAGTTCGATGATGCCGCTTTTGGTTTCCACGCGAATCTGCCGTTTGGCGGTCAGGCGCTTGTCCAGCACGAAGCGGGCGAAACAGCGTGCACCGTTGCCGCACTGCTCGACCTCGGAACCGTCGGCGTTGAAGATCCGGTAACGGAAATCGACGTCCGGGTTGCTCGGCGTTTCGACCAGCAGAAGTTGGTCGAAACCGATCCCGGTGTGGCGGTCACCCCATTGTTTGGCGTGCTTGGGCAAAATATGTGCGTGCTGACTGATCAGGTCCAGGACCATGAAGTCGTTGCCCAGGCCGTGCATCTTGGTAAAACGCAGCAGCATGGGGTTACTCCGGCAGCAGGCTTTCGCCAGCGAACAGCTCTGCCACAGTCTCGCGGCGGCGCACTTCGAAAGCCTCGGTGCCATCGACCAACACTTCGGCGGTACGACCGCGGGTGTTGTAGTTGGAACTCATGACAAAACCGTAAGCCCCCGCCGAATGGACGGCCAGCAGGTCACCTTCGGCCAGCACCAGTTCGCGTTCCTTGGCCAGGAAATCACCGGTTTCGCAGATCGGTCCGACGACGTCGTAGGTGCGCGGCTGCCCATCGCGTGGGCGAACGGCGGTCACGTCCATCCAGGCTTGATACAGCGCCGGGCGGATCAGGTCGTTCATCGCCGCATCGACGATGGCGAAATCCTTGTGTTCGGTGTGTTTGAGGTATTCGACCTGGGTCAGCAGCACGCCGGCATTGGCGACGATGAAGCGACCGGGTTCGAACACCAGTGCCAGATCACGACCATCAAGGCGCTCACGCACGGCCTTGATGTAATCGCTGGCCAGTGGCGGCTCTTCGTCGCGATACCGCACGCCCAGACCGCCGCCGAGATCCACATGGCGCAAGTGAACGCCGCAATCGCCGAGGCGATCGATCAGGGCCAGCAGGCGATCCAGTGCATCAAGGAACGGCGGCAGGCTGGTCAGTTGCGAGCCGATATGGCAGTCGACGCCGATTACATCCAGGTTGGGCAGTTGCGCCGCACGGATGTAGACGTCTTCGGCATCGGCGATGGCGATACCGAACTTGTTTTCTTTGAGGCCGGTGGAGATATAGGGGTGTGTGCCGGCATCGACATCCGGGTTGACGCGCAGGGAGATCGGGGCGCGCACGCCCAGTTCTGCGGCCACGACTTGCAAACGCTCAAGCTCGTCGGTGGATTCGACGTTGAAGCAGTGCACGCCGACTTCCAGCGCGCGACGCATGTCTTCGCGGGTCTTGCCGACGCCGGAGAACACGATCTTGTCTGGCTCGCCGCCAGCGGCCAGTACACGCTCCAGCTCACCACGGGACACGATGTCAAAACCAGCGCCAAGGCGCGCCAGGACATTGAGTACACCCAGGTTGGAGTTGGCTTTTACTGCGAAGCACACGAGGTGCGGCATGCCGCTCAAGGCGTCGGCATAAGCAGCGTATTGCGCTTCGATGTGTGCGCGGGAGTAAACGTAGGTCGGCGTGCCGAAGCGTTCGGCAATGGCAGACAACGCTACACCCTCCGCGAACAGTTCACCGTCGCGGTAGTTGAAGGCGTCCATGATATTCCCTAGTAAGTAGAGTGCTTGTGCGATTGCGTTTGCGATGATTTCGCCTGGTCGTCAGGGTTTTTGCTGTCATCAGGCAAATACAGCGGCCCTTTTTGACCACAGGCGGAAACAAGACAAGCGACCGCGACGAGCGCAGCAAGGGAAGAGATCAGGCGCTTCATGGCGAAATCCTTTGTAAAAGCATTAATTGCGCTCGAGTATACCGGCCACCCAGCGCCTTGCCTATGCGGCGGCCAACCCGTCCGACGGGGCTTCGGACGGGCCCCTGATGATTTACCCCGGCTCGATCAAGCATTATCGGCATTGCCGCCTGCTATTGGGCGGGTATGCTTTGCATTTGTCTGGAAGCGACCGTATCTTGCGGCGCTGCGCCATCGGTAGACACTTTTTGAGGTTCCCGTAATGAGTTTGACTGAAGCCCGCTTTCACGATCTGGTCGATGCCACCCAGCAAGCGCTGGAGGATATTTTCGATGAGAGCGATCTGGATCTGGACCTGGAAAACTCGGCCGGCGTGCTGACCGTGAAGTTCGAAAATGGTACTCAGGTGATTTTCAGTCGCCAGGAACCGTTGCGTCAGCTGTGGCTGGCCGCGCGTTCCGGCGGCTTCCATTTCGACTACGACGAAGAAGAAAAGCGTTGGGTGTGTGATACCAGCGATGAGCTGCTCAGTGAAATGCTCGCGCGCATCGTCCTGGAACAGGCAGGCGTCGAGCTTGAGTTCGACGAGATTTGACAGTGACCGATAACACCGCATCAGCGCCGGTCAAACCGGCGAAGCCTTTGTTCAGCAATGTCAGTCCGGCAGTGCCGTCGCCCTGCATCAGCGTGTGCCGACTCGATGAGCAGAAGGTTTGCCGAGGCTGCTGGCGTCATGTGGAAGACATTCGGGAATGGCGCTCGGCGGACGATGAGCGTCGCCGGCAGATTTGCGCGAATGCCGAGCAGCGCCGGCTGGGCACCGCCTCAACCCAAGTGGCGGCTGGCTGAAACTCTCGTCGGGTTGTGTATTTATTCGTCTGTGATAGTGTCCGGGTATGCCTCGTTTGCTTGAGGCCCGTCAAAACCCCGCCTGAATCGGCGGGGTTTTGCTTTTATTGCGCAGAATAAAGGGAGTCTGCCTGGATCATGAGCACTGCACCTTCAATCATCCTCACCCGACTCGACGTGCAACGTCTTGAGCGTTTAATCGACAGCCTGGATGAAGCCACGCCGGGGGTTGAAGCTCTTCAGACCGAATTGGACCGTGCCGAACAAGTGGTTGGCCACGAGGAAGTGCCTGCCGGTGTCGTGACCATGAACTCGCGCGTGCATTGTCGCGAAGAAGGCAGCGGCAAGGACTACCACTTGACGCTGGTCTACCCGCAGGACTCAGGCGCCGAGGGCACGGTGTCGGTGCTTGCGCCGGTAGGCTGCGCACTGCTGGGCTTGCAGGTCGGTCAACACATCGACTGGCCGGCGCCCGGCGGCAAGACCTTGAAACTGACCTTGCTGGAAGTGGAATATCAGCCGGAAGCGGCGGGTGAGTACAACCAGTAAGCACCAGCAGGTCCGGTGATCGTTCCCACGCTCGCGCGGGAACGATCTATAGGACCTGATCCATCGCGCTGTTCAGCGCCTTCTCCAGATCTGCCTTGTAGCGCAAGAACAGAATGCTTTGCCCACGAACATCGCCCAGCAGACCGGACAGGTCGAGGTCGGTGATGTAGCAGCGATAGCGCTGGGCTTCACTGCGTTGTTCGAGAATCTGTTGCGCCACCACCGCGAACAGTTGCTCGCCATATTCCAGTTCGGAAAACTCTCGATGGTTGCAGTACAAGGTGACATTCACTTGGCCTGGCGCTGCTTCCTCAATGATCGCCTGTACGTCATAGAACGGCTTCTCGAGCGGGATGGCCGGGGTTGTGCGAGGCTCTATCCGTCGCGCGCGGCCAGCGCCGGTGGGCAGCACTTGGTAGTACAGCGTTTCCAGCGAGGACGGCTCCAGCGGATTGTCCAGCGGCAGCAGGGCGCCACGTCGATACACCAGCGAATGGAAAAAGCGTTGCAGCGGCACCAGCAGGCTTGATTCATCGTGGTACGGCAAACGCTGATGCCACAGCGCGTTGTGCTCATCGAGCACATAAAGGTCGGCGTATGGCTCATTGATCCGGTAAAACACTTGAATGCATTCCGGTTGACCATGGGGCAGGATCATCGCCAGATCGTGCTCATCCAGCGCATTGGGGTCCAGGTGTAGCGGGCTGTAGCTCGGCAGCTCCTCACTCAGGTAATCGAGCAGCGCCGGCAGGCTGGCCAGCGATACATGGTTGACCTGGCCGGGAACCATTTCCAATACGTGGTAGTGCTGCTGAACCTGAATCAGGTAACGATGATTGAGCCGCCGGGCAAGCAACAGCTTGGCGGTGTTCACCAGTTCCTCGACGCGCTGGGCAATGGCCGGCGCGCGGTTGTGGCAAAAACAGCGCACGTGCACATGAGGCTGCTCCGGGCCCTCAGGCAAATTGCTGAGGAAATCGCTCAGGCAGTCGAGCAAGGCGTGCGGCCCGTCGTAACGGTTGACCAGTATTTCATTCCAGCTGTTGAGTGTGATCTGGTCGAGGGTCAGCACCAGATTCTCCCGAACGCCGGCATAACTCAGCGAATCGGTACGTTCGGTGGTCATCAGAATATTCAGATCCCGATGATGCTTGAGCGGATCGACGCCGACATTGACCAGCAGCAACACCTCGCTGGGCACGCTGGGACGCAGCAGCTGTTCTTCGCTGACGGTACCGAGGGGCAGGGGAATGGCCTGCTGCAGACTGCCAATCAGGTTGAACAGCTCGAACTCGGTCAAATCGCTGCTGCCGGGGTGCAGCGCCAGGCGCGTAGTGTGGTCGATCACGTTGTTGCGGTGACACCAGACCAACAGTTCGAGCAATTCCCGGCTGCGCTTGATCGGTGAAAAATGCTCCCACTCATGCACGCCGAGGCTGTCGTTGTACAGGCCCCATTGGGTCTTGCCCGGCTCGCGACGATTGGGTGACTGCACCAGCGTCAGCGTATCTTCGGCCAGATCCGGGGCGATACCCGGATTGATGAACTCGACCTTGCCGGCCTTGCGCTCGAAGGCAGCGTACAGGCGTCGCCCCAGCACATTCAGATCGCGCTTGTTGATCAAACTGGCCGCCTGCTGCGTGCGGGCAAACTGAGTGAGGAAGCGATAGCTGTAGTTGAGCTCATTGACCAGTGCGCGGCGTTCGGTGGAGACCTGTCGGACTTTCCATTGGCTGCGGCTATCGAGCAGCGCCAGTTGGCGTTCGTCCCACCCCCATTCCTTGGTCAGTCGTTCCAGCAATTGACGCTGCCAACTGGTGGTGCGCTGACGGGGAGAGCCCGTGAGCTTTTTGTTGACCTTCAAATACAGGCTACGACGCACCAGCTCCAGGCGTTCGGGCTCGCCTCGGACGTTGAGGTATTCCTCGATGCGCCGGTAAACCACCATGTACGGGTCCAGCTCATCGAGGTCGAGCTTATTGGCGAAGACCGCCTGTTTGAAACGCAGGCTCAGGCATTGCACCTGCGGGTGTTCGCTGGCGTAGACCTCGATCAGCAACAGTTTGAGCACGGATTTGTAGGGCGACTCGATGCCTTTGAACAGCTGCCACAAGCCCGCGCCAATGAATTCGCCGGGCGGAATATGCGCCAGATGGCCGAAATCGAGCATCTCATCGGCCCGAATGAAGCGCTTGGACAGCAAGGTATGGGTGTACTCGTTGTACCGCTGTTCGTCGTAGACCGGCACCAGCCACCACAAGGGCGTGCGGCCCGCGAGCCAGATGGCGGTGCGATAAAACTCGTCCAGCAGCAGGTAGTGCTGGGTGGTGCCGCAGTCTTCGGAGCTGAGTTGGGCGTCGCGTTCGCCAAGCACAAAACGTTTCGGGTCGATCAGGAAAAAGTGCGCTTCAGCACCCTGACTGGCGGCCCAGGCTTCCAGCGCCTGGCATTTCTTGCGCAGCTCGGTGAGAGCGTCGGGGCTCAGCTCCGAATCGTGGCAGACCCAGACATCCATATCACTCTGCTCGGCCTGGGCCAGCGTGCCGAGGCTGCCCATCAGGAACAGGCCGTGAATGGGCTGCGGTGGATTGCCGTGGCGCGGTTTGTAGGAGAACGAGCGAGTCAGTCGTTGGGCTTCGGCCAGCGCATGAGCCTCAGGCTCATAGCTCGATACCCCGGCGGGCGTACTGCCGGAGACATAGCCAGGTAATAGCGGGTGGTTGACGTGAAAAAACAGCGGCAACAGCGTCAATACCGCTTGTTGGCGCGTCGACAGACCTTCCATGGCGCGGCCCAGCCGCCCATCGTTGAGGCTCAGAAAGCGGGCGCGTAACTGGCTGAGAACCTTGCGGTCGATTCCCTCATCCAGGTTGGGGCGAATTTCAAAAGTACGCGTCATCGCAACTAACCGGCGGGCGAGGCTCGAAAGGAAGATTCAAGACGGCGAGCAGTTTACAGCCTAAGGTCAGGCACTTTTAAGCTGTTTTTTATTTTTGACGTCAAATTATTATCGGCCGCCTTTCTTGAAGGTGAAGGGCTAAAGGAATGGCTCGCGAGACCGGTTTTTGGGAGTGCTGAACCTCCCGCGAGCCAGGCAAATGTTTCAGGCCGTTTCGGTGACGCTCAGGATGGTCAACAGTGATTGGGCATGCTTGGCAGCTTCGAGTCCAAGGCTCGTCAGGTAACCGCCATCGGATAGGGTAATCAGTCCTTTATCGAAGAGTCTTTGTGCTGCTGCAATCGCTTTTGGAGCTGCTACGTGATGGATTTTCAGGCCCTCAAGGGTATTGCCCAGATTGAACAGTACGAGGATTTCCAGTTCGGCAACCAACTCAGGGGTATACGACATAGGTACTCCAGACTTTTTAGTAATGCGCCCCACCGGACCTGTGGGTTTGTCTCGAGTCAAGGCACAGGAACGAGCTGTTCTGCGCTTATTGAGTTCTTGAGGACCCATAAAGCCGGCTTGGCGTGATCGCCCCGGAGGTCATGCGGCAGCGGGGCTTTTGCAGTGTAGTCAGGCTCTGGAGTTTTTGCTGGGGGATCTTTGGCCAGTCGTCACTTGGCTTCTGGTGGAAGCTCGGGTAACGCACGTAAAGCTTGTTCATACCACTCGGTATTGAACGGACGGTCGTCCTCAAGCAGTGCATCGATTTCCACCGCCAGGACGTGGGCCATCAGTTGCAGAATTTCTTCACGCTCGTAGCCGACCAGCGTGAGTTTGTTGAACGTCGCTTTGGCGGCAGGTGGGTTGTCGCTTTCGATCTGGTTTTCGATGGCCTGAATCAGGGTCGATTCGGCAAATTCTTCTTCGTCGTCGTCAATGTTGTCGATTGGGTCGGTCATGGTGGTTCCTGAACATCTGGTAGGAGGCCTCTGTAGGAGCTGCCGAAGGCTGCGATCGACCGAGAGTCGGTCGCGCGATCAAGATCTATCGCAGCCTTCGGCAGCTCCTACAGGGGATTTGTGCTTTAGCGGGTTGCCAGCAGCGCCTGACCGCGAACCACGGCCGCTTTGACCTGTGCCGGCGCAGTCCCGCCGATGTGGTTGCGCGCGTTGACCGAACCTTCCAGGGTCAGCACGGCGAACACGTCCTGATCGATCTGATCACTGAACTTACGCAGTTCTTCCAGGCTCATCTCAGCCAGATCCTTGCCGCTTTCCACGCCATATTTCACAGCATGCCCGACGATTTCGTGGCAATCACGGAACGGCAGGCCGCGGCGGACCAGGTAATCAGCCAGGTCGGTAGCAGTGGAGAAACCACGCAATGCCGCTTCACGCATGATCGCGTGCTTGGGTTTGATCGCCGGGATCATATCGGCAAACGCGCGCAACGAATCGCGAAGGGTGTCGGCGGCGTCGAACAGCGGTTCTTTGTCTTCCTGGTTGTCCTTGTTGTAGGCCAGTGGTTGGCCCTTCATCAAGGTCAGCAGGCCCATCAGGGCGCCAAAGACCCGGCCGCTTTTGCCACGCACCAGTTCGGGTACGTCGGGGTTTTTCTTTTGCGGCATGATCGAGCTGCCAGTGCAGAAGCGATCAGGCAAATCAATGAACTGGAACTGCGCGCTGGTCCACAGCACCAATTCTTCGGAGAAGCGCGACAGGTGCATCATCGCCACGCTGGCCGCCGAGCAGAACTCGATGGCGAAGTCGCGATCGGAGACGCTGTCCAGCGAGTTGCCGCCCACGGCATCGAAGCCCAGCAGCTTGCAGGTCAGTTCGCGATCGATCGGGTACGTGGTGCCGGCCAGGGCCGCGCTGCCCAATGGCAAGCGATTGAGGCGCTTGCGGCAATCGACCAGACGCTCGTAGTCGCGGCTGAGCATTTCGAACCAGGCCAACATATGGTGACCGAAAGTCACTGGCTGCGCGGTTTGCAAGTGGGTGAAACCGGGCATGATGGTCTCGGCTTCGCGCTCGGCTTGCCCCAGCAGACCTTCTTGCAGGCGGGTGATTTCAGCCAGGATCAAGTCGATTTCGTCACGCAGCCACAGGCGGATGTCGGTTGCGACCTGATCGTTGCGGCTGCGGCCGGTGTGCAATTTCTTGCCGGTGATACCGATGCGGTCAGTCAGACGCGCTTCGATGTTCATGTGTACATCTTCCAGATCGATACGCCAGTCGAAGTTGCCGGCCTCGATCTCGGTCTGAATGGTTTTCAGACCGTCGATGATGGTGTCGCGCTCGGCGTCGGTCAAAACGCCGACGTGGGCCAGCATCGTCGCGTGGGCGATAGAGCCCATGATGTCGTGGCGATAGAGGCGTTGATCGAAGGTGACGGAGGCGGTGAAGCGGGCGACGAACGCGTCGACGGGTTCACTGAAGCGGCCGCCCCAGGACTGATTGGTCTTGTCGGTGCTCATGGGTTCGCTCGTTAGTCTGCTGGCTGCTGTTTAAAAAATATGACGTGGCCGATTTTGAAATGGGCGCCGGCGATAATAACAGGGTTGCTGTTTTTTTATCCTTGACCGGCTTGCCGCTGGGTCCAGTGGCGCAGAGACTAGCGCGATGCGAAATGACTGGTTGAAAACAGGTGCAGTGTCTGCCCCCGGCAAAGAATTTTTCTTGCCCGAACTGTGCCTGCCCCAGGCACTATTGGTGCTTGTGGTGCTGGCCGAGCTGTTGGTGATGGTGCTGGTGTTGGTCGAGCCCATGTTCCCGGCCTTCAACTGGGTGCGGTTCGCGTTGATCTCGTTGTTCGTGCAATGGATCGTGCTGCTGTCGGCAGCCTTGTTGTGTGGGCTGCGTCCCTGGTTGGCGCGCCTGCGACCGGGTGTGGCGGGTATTTTGTGTTGTCTGCTGGTGGTGGGTTTGACGATGCTGTGCACGGCGGTGACCGATTACTGCGAGCTGGCAGATTCGGCTTCGGTTGGCGCAAAGGTCGAACGTTATCTACGGTATTCGCTGATTGCGTTGATTATGTCGGCGCTGATGCTGCGTTACTTTTATCTGCAGAGTCAGTGGCGCAAGCAACAACAGGCAGAGCTGCGGGCCAGGATCGAATCGCTTCAGGCGCGGATTCGCCCGCACTTTCTCTTCAATACGCTCAACAGCATTGCCAGTCTGGTCGCCAGCGATCCGGTCAAGGCGGAGCAGGCGGTACTGGATCTTTCCGACCTGTTTCGTGCCAGTCTCGCCAGGCCTGGGAATTTGGTGACGTGGCGTGACGAGCTGGAGTTGGCGAAACGTTATTTGTCGATAGAGCAATATCGTCTTGGCGAGCGTCTACAGTTGGACTGGGTAGTGAGTGCAATTCCAGACGACTTGCCGATTCCGCAGCTAACCTTACAACCACTGCTTGAAAACGCCTTGACCTATGGCATTGCACCGCGGGTTGAAGGCGGCATAGTAAGGGTTGAGGCGACCTATAAAGAGGGAGAGTTCGTATTGTGTGTCAGCAATCCCTATGACGAAGTTGCCAAACGGCAGACTTCCAACGGTACGCATCAGGCATTGGTGAACATTGGTGCGCGCATTACGGCACTTTTTGGTCCGCGCGCCAGTCTGAGCGTGGAGCGCCGTGACGGCCGTCACTTCACCTGTCTACGCTATCCTTGTACGAGACTCACGCAGGAAGCCAAAGCAATATGAATGTCCTGATCGTTGATGACGAACCTCTGGCCCGCGAGCGTCTTAGCCGCTTGGTCAGCGAACTCGAGGGTTATCGAGTCCTCGAACCCAGCGCCACCAACGGCGAAGAAGCCCTGGCGTTGATCGATAGTCTTAAGCCGGATGTGGTGTTACTCGATATCCGCATGCCGGGCCTGGATGGCCTGCAAGTTGCCGCGCGACTGTGCGAGCGCGAGACGCCACCAGCGGTGGTCTTTTGTACCGCCCATGACGAGTTTGCCCTGGAGGCATTTCAGGTCAGCGCCGTGGGTTATCTGGTCAAACCGGTACGTGCCGAGCATTTGCTCGAAGCGTTGAAAAAAGCCGAGCGCCCGAATCGGGTGCAACTGGCTGCAATGACCCGACCCGCCGCCGAATCCGGCAACGGCCCGCGCAGCCATATCAGTGCGAGAACCCGTAAAGGCATCGAGCTGATTCCGCTTAACCAAGTGATATTTTTCATCGCTGATCACAAATACGTGACCTTGCGCCATGAAGGCGGCGAGGTGCTGCTGGACGAGCCACTCAAGGCGCTGGAGGATGAGTTCGGCGATCGATTCGTGCGCATCCACCGCAATGCCCTGGTAGCCCGCGATCGCATCGAGCGCTTGCAACGTACGCCTTTGGGCCATTTTCAACTGTTCCTCAAAGGCCTCAATGGCGATGCATTGATCGTCAGCCGTCGGCATGTGGCCGGTGTGCGCAAGATGATGCAACAGCTTTAAGGTAATCCACATCTGTGGGAGCAGGCTTGCCTGCGAAGAGGCCGGTCGCCCTGCGAAGATTTGTCTGGTCTGACACATTGCTTTCGCAGCGGGACGCGTAGTTGCAAGCCTGCTCCCACAGAGAACTGCATTGTCTTCCGCTTCAAGCTGACGCAGGCCCGCGCGGGTCCACAACTGTTATTATCCGTCGTATCTATTCAAGTACGGATTGATCCATGTCCTCTCGCGAAATCCGCATTGCTACCCGTAAAAGTGCGTTGGCCCTGTGGCAGGCCGAATACGTCAAAGCCCGTCTGGAAGAATCCCAGCCGGGGTTGATCGTGACGCTGGTGCCCATGGTCAGTCGCGGCGATAAGCTGCTCGACTCGCCGTTGTCGAAGATTGGTGGCAAAGGCTTGTTCGTCAAGGAGCTGGAAACGGCCTTGCTCGAACACGAAGCCGACATCGCCGTGCACTCGATGAAAGACGTGCCGATGGACTTCCCCCAAGGCCTCGGTCTGTTCTGCATCTGCGAGCGCGAAGACCCGCGCGACGCTTTTGTGTCCAACACCTACGCCAGTCTGGATCAACTGCCTGCGGGCAGCATCGTCGGCACTTCGAGCTTGCGTCGTCAGGCGCAATTGCTGTCACGTCGACCCGATCTGAAAATCCAGTTCCTGCGGGGCAACGTCAACACCCGGCTGGCGAAACTGGACGCCGGTGAGTACGACGCGATCATCCTTGCGGCTGCCGGTTTGATCCGTCTTGGTTTCGAGAACCGCATCACCTCGGCGATCAGCGTCGATGACAGCTTGCCAGCCGGTGGGCAGGGCGCAGTGGGCATCGAATGCCGCAGTGCGGACACGGAGATCCATGCCTTGCTCGCGCCACTGCATCACGCCGACACGGCGGTGCGCGTCACCGCCGAGCGCGCATTGAACAAACACCTGAATGGCGGCTGCCAAGTGCCGATCGCCTGTTACGCCGTCCTCGAAGGCGAGCAGATCTGGTTGCGTGGCCTGGTGGGCGATCCGGCGGGCGGCCTGTTGCTCAACGCCGAGGCGCGAGGCCCGCAAGCTGACGCTCAGGCGCTTGGGGTGCAGGTGGCTGAAGCGCTGCTGGCACAGGGCGCACAGGCGATTCTGCAAAAAGTGTACGGCGAGGCGGACGAAGAGTGACGGGTTGGCGTCTTCTGCTGACCCGTCCCGAGCAGGAGTCGGCTGCGCTGGCGGCGACGTTGGCCGAGGTGGGCGTCTACAGCAGTACTCTGCCGTTGCTGGAGATCAAGCCGCTGACGATCACGGGTGCGCAACGCTCGATGATTTTTGACCTGGACCTTTACCGCGTGGTGATCGTCGTCAGTAAGCCGGCCGCACGTCTGGGGCTGGCCCTGATCGATGAGATATGGCCGCAGCCCCCGATGCAGCAATGGTTCAGTGTCGGCGCGGCGACTGCGCAAATTCTTGAGGACTATGGCCTGGACGTCACTTACCCACCGCGCGGTGACGACAGCGAAGCGCTGCTCGAACTGGCGCCGTTGCAGCAAGCCGTGGCATTGCCGGGAACGCGGGTGTTGATCCTGCGAGGCGAAGGTGGCCGAGAGCTGCTGGGTGAGCGGTTGCGTGATCTAGGTGCTAGTGTCGATTATCTGCCGTTGTACCGGCGTAACCTGCCGCACTATGCAGATTCGGAGTTGCCGCGCCGGATCGAAGCGGAACGCTTGAACGGCCTGGTGGTCAGCAGTGGACAGGGTTTTGATCACTTGCGGGAGCTGGCGGGCGATGCCTGGCCGGACCTGGCACAGTTACCATTGTTCGTACCGAGTCCCCGGGTCGCCGAGCTGGCCTATGCTGCCGGGGCCCGGACAGTTGTGGATTGTCGTGGCGCTAATGCCGCGGCTTTGCTGGCGGCGTTACGGGAGCACCCCGTGCCTGCCCTCTAGGCGTACCAGCGATGAGCTCATTCAGAATAGAGTCGTCATCGATGTGACTGCGCCCTAATGCAAAGGATGGATACGTGAGCGAAACAGTCTTGCCCAAAGAATATGTCGAACCGGTGTCTGAGGCACCTGCGCCACCCCCGAGCGAGCCCTCGAAGAGTCGTGGCAATGGTCTGGTGATTTTAGCGTTGCTGCTGGGTGCCGCTGGCATCGCGGTCGGCGGATGGGGCGTGTGGCAGGTGCGTAGCCTGCAGGCGGGTCATCAGCAGCAGTTGGGGCAATTGCAGGATATCGGCGCACAGACGCAGACGCTCAAACAGAGCGAGCAACAGCTGGCGACGCGTCTGGCGCAATTACCTCCAGCGGATGAGCTGGAAGATCGTCGGCGTCTGGTCGCGCAGCTACAGGGCGATCAGCAACGCCTGAGCCAACGCGTAGAAACCGTGCTGGGTGCGAGTCGTCAGGACTGGCGCCTGGCCGAGGCCGAGCATCTGTTGCGCCTGGCCAGCCTGCGTTTGTCGGCGCTGCAAGACATCAATAGCGCGCAGGCGCTGGTTCAGGGTGCTGATGAAATCCTCCGCGAACAGGATGATCCCGGCTCTTTCGCGGCGCGCGAGCAGCTGGCTAAAAGCCTGGCCGCGTTGCGCAGCGTCGAGCAACCGGATCGCACCGGCCTGTTCCTGCAACTGGCGGCCCTGCGCGATCAGGCCACTACGCTCAACGCGCTGGCGCCGGAGTATCAGGACAAGGGCGGGTCGTTGCTGGACCTGACGACCGCTGGCGATGCAAGCGACAGTCATTGGGCGCAATGGTGGGATGAGATCTCGCACTACATTCGTATCGATTTCAACGCCGACAAAGACATTCGGCCGATATTGGCCGGTCAAAGCCTGACACAGGTTCGACTAGCCTTGAGCCTGGCGCTGGAGCAGGCGCAGTGGGCTGCACTCAATGGTGAAGCCAAGGTCTACAGCCAGGCCCTGGCCGAGGCGCGTAATGTCCTGCAAAGCAATTTCAATCAGGAAAACCCTCAGAGCAAAGTGCTGAACGAGCGTCTGCAAGCGCTGACCACTCAGCCGGTGTCAGTGGTGACGCCAGACCTGGCTCAAAGCTTGAGTGCGGTGCAGGCCTACCTTGAGCGGCGCCATGCTCCTGCCGAGAAACCTGCCGCGCAAGCTCAGCAGGAGGCCACTCCATGAAACGTGTGTACCTGATCCTGTTCGCCGTGATCGTCGTCGCGGCGCTGGTGGGTGTCGCCATTTCCGAGCACTCCGGCTATGTGCTGATCGCGTACCAGAACTTCCGCTACGAATCGAGCTTGTGGGCAACGCTGGCGCTGCTGCTGGTGATCTGGTTGGTGGTGTTCCTGGTGCGTGCGTTGCTCGGTCTGGTGACGACCTCAAGTGGTGTGGTCAATCCATGGTCGCGACGTAACCACAGCCGCCGCGTGCAAGTGGCGATCGAGAAAGGTCAGATAGACCTCGCCGAGGGCCGCTGGGCCAGTGCCCAGCGCCATCTGCATCGTGCCGCCGAAGCCGACCGCCAGCCACTGCTGTACTACCTTGGCGCAGCCCGGGCGGCGAACGAATTGGGTCACTACGAAGAGAGTGACAGCCTGCTTGAGAGGGCGCTGGAGCGCCAGCCACACGCCGAGCTGGCGATTGCCCTGAGCCATGCGCAACTGCAATTGGATCGCGGCGACAACGACGGTGCACTGGCAACCCTGGAAGCCATGCGTGAGCGCCATCCGCATAACCCGCAGGTGTTGCGCCAGTTGCAACGTCAGTATCAGCAGCGCGGTGATTGGTCGGCCCTGATTCGGCTGATGCCCGAGCTGCGCAAGGACAAAGTATTGCCGCCGTCTGAATTGGTGGAGCTGGAGCGCCGTGCCTGGGGTCAGAATCTGACGCTCGCTGCGCAACGCGAGCAGGAAGGCGAAGTGGGTCTGCAATCCCTCAATAAAGCCTGGCAGCAGCTTTCCTCTGCACAGCGTCAGGAGCCGCAATTGGTGCTTGCCTATGCCGAGCAACTGCGTCAACTGGGCGCCGATGCCGAGGCGGAAGAAGTCTTGCGGGCAGCGCTCAAGCGCGACTACAACAGCCATCTGGCCCGACTTTATGGGCTATTGCGTGGCAGCGATCCAGTACGGCAACTGCAAACTGCCGAAGGTTGGCTCAAGCACCACCCCGCTGACCCGAGCCTGTTGTTGACGCTTGGTCGCCTGTGTCTGCAAAGCAGCTTGTGGGGCAAGGCGCGGGACTATCTGGAAAGCAGCCTAAGCCTGCAGCGCAACCCGGAAGCCTGCGCCGAACTGGCGCGGTTGCTGGCGCAACTGGGGGAAACCGAACGCAGCAATCAGCTGTTTCAGGAAGGTCTGAGGCTGCTTGACGAGCGTTTCCTGGCACGTCCGCTTCCGGTGCTGGTCAGGGTTTGATCGGATTGAGCTTGGGGCGGTATGCCGATCATGCCGCTTTGCGAATGGGTCAACGCGGTATCGCTGAAACCCCCTTGGCAACCCCGCTCCAGCCTCGATTTGTAGGGGGGCTGCTTGCGAATCTATCATCTCGAAGAAACCTCCTACGACAGCCCGTATAAATTCTGTTTAAACACGTCGGTAAGTGCCTACAACATTGCGGAAGTATCTGCACGCGCTTGCCTTGTAAGGGTTGGGCGCTTTCCTCTACCGTAATGGCCTTCGCATTCTGTTACGGATCTGCCATGCACCTGGCCCGCTCGCGCTCCCTGTTTTTTCTGGCATTTGTCGCCTGTGCGCTCGTCATCTGCGCGGCGTTGTACCTGGAGCATGGCGTAGGGCTTGTGCCTTGCCCGCTGTGTATCGTGCAGCGCGTCTTCGTGATCGCCTTCGGCGTCATCTGTCTGGTCGCGTTTCTACATGCGCCCGGCAAGACCGGCTGGCGGATCTACTCGTTGCTGACTCTGCTCTGTGCTCTGGCGGGAGCCGGGACGGCGGGGCGCCAGGTCTGGCTGCAGACCGCTCCGGCGCACGACCTTTCCTCGTGCCTGCCCAGCATGGACTACCTGTTTGAAACGATGCCCTTCACTCAGGTCATTGCGCGGGTGTTCGATGGCACCGCCGACTGTGCTGAAATCAACTGGACGCTATTCGGTATGAGCGTTCCCGAATGGAGCCTGTTGGCCTTCGCCGGGATGATCCTGTTTGCGGCCTACCAGTTGTTCCAGCGCGATCGAGAGAGATCGGATGGCGGGAAATCGGGTGATTTTTCGGGCAAAGATTAAACACTTGTATGAACTTTATCTCCTGCGTACCTTGAAGGGGTTGGCGTGCGGGCATAATCTTGGCCGCACGCGTTATCGGAAATATGCTGCTCTTGTGGCTTCATCAGACCCATCTCTTATAGAGAGTCTCATTAGAAAAAGTCTGAAGGCTGGTACAGAGCCGCACCCTGAAGGGAAGAGAGATCATCATGCTGGAAAGTTGTCAGAATGCTCAGGAACGCTGGGGCGGGGTTAATCTGCTGATCGATCGCTGGTTGCAGGAACGCCATGAACTGGTTCGAGCCTATGATGCTCTTGGCGAAACGCCGGAGGCGTTGGCTGCTGATCGCGAAGCACTGCAGAAATTCTGCGAGATTCTGGTCGACTACGTTTCGGCCGGGCATTTCGAGGTTTACGAGCAGTTGACCAATGAGGCCAAGGCCTTCGGCGACAAGGCTGGCCTTGAACTGGCCAAGACGATTCACCCGCGCCTGGATGTCATTACCGAAGTGGCGCTGGCCTTTAATGATCGCTGCGACAAAGGCGATTGCTCCGATGGCGAGATCGTCGCCACGGAATTCAAGAAGCTTGGCGGCCTGTTGCACGAGCGCTTCGAACTCGAAGACTGCCTGATTGAAGTGCTGCACACTGCACATGAAACAAAGGACGCGGCCCAGGCCTGACGTCTGTGACTTCACCGGGCGCGCATCCTGCGACCCGGTTCTTGATGTGCTGCTCCTATTGAGCGACGTTCAACAGCTCGATTTCGAATACCAGGGGTGTGTAGGGGTCGATCAGATCGCCTGCACCTTCTGCGCCATAGGCTTGAGCGGAAGGAATCACCAGGCGCCATTTCGCACCCACCGGCATACCCTGCAGCGCGCTGGTCCAGCCAGCGATCACGCTGTCGAGGCGGAACCACTGGGGCTGGTTGTTCTGATCGAAAATGGTCCCATCCGGTAACCGACCGATATAGCGCACTTGAACTCTGTCCGACGCACTTGGTTTTGGACCGGTGCCCGGCGTCAGCTCAGTCATCAGAATCCCGTCTGCCAATACTTGAACGCCCGGCTTGGCCTTTTCGCTGTTCAGAAAGCGTTGCTCGGCACTCATCGCGACTTCGCTTTGCGGCTCTGGGGGCGGGGCGTCCTCCGCTTGCGTTACCGAGGCATCGTGGTCCCTGAGTATCTGCTCGATGCGTTCATCTTTGAGCGCCAGTGGCTTGCCTTGATAGGCCTGCTCCAAACCATCGATCAGCGCCTGAATCTGCAGATCAGGAACCTCCTGACGCAGCCGTTGACCGAGGCTCACCCCCAGACTGTAAGCGAGGTCATGATCGCTGGCGGGGGCGGCGGTTTCAGCGGCTTGAGCAAACGGTAGCAAAAAAAACAGAGACATTAATAGGTAGCGCGACATGATGCACTCCAGCCTGGGAAGTGGCGATTATGCCAGTGCAATCGTCGTGGTGCTGCCTGGTATGAAAGGGAATTTCATCAGCCTGTCACAACCTTTGTCGCCAACTTTCATTCAGTCGTGAAACGCGCGTCCATTGTTACTGTCCACATGGCCTAGCGGCGGTGCTGGCAGAGGTCTAGTATGAGCCGCAATCACGCCAGCCAGGAGGTCAATCATGTCGGCCAAAAAGAAGCCAGTAAACACTCCGTTGCATCTACTCCAACAGCTCTCGAGTAGCCTGCTCGAACATCTTGAAAACGCCTGTTCCCAAGCAATGGCTGATGCCGAGAAATTGCTCGCCAAATTGGAAAAGCAACGCGGTAAAGCTCAGGAAAAATTGCACAATTCCCGCATCAAATTGCAGGATGCCGCCACCGCGGGCAAAGCCAAGGCGCAAGCCAAAGCCAAGAAAGGCGTGTCTGAACTTGAAGAGTTGCTCGACGCACTCAAGGCTCGTCAGTCCGAAACGCGCACCTACATTCTGCAACTCAAGCGCGATGCCCAAGAGAGCCTGAAACTGGCCCAGGGCGTAGGTCGTGTCAAAGACGCTGTGGGTAAAACCCTGAGCTTGCGTGCAGCGAAACCGGTAGCAGTAAAAGCCACCGCGCCTGCCGTCACCGCCAAAGCGCCTGCTAAAACTGCTGCCGCCAAAGCACCTGCAAAAACGGCAACAAAAGCTCCCGCGGCGGCCGCCAAGCCTGCTGCAAAAGCCGCTGCCGCTAAAACTGCTGCAAAGCCGGCCGCGAAAAAACCGGTTGCTGCAAGCGCCGCTAAACCAGCTGCTGCCAAGCCTGCCGCTACCGCCAAGCCAGCTGTCGCGAAACCAGCAGCCAAACCTGCTGCGGCTAAAGCACCTGCCAAACCTGTTGCCGCCAAGGCTCCAGCCAAAGCAGTCGCCAAACCAGCCGTAAAACCGGCAACGCCGTCAGCGTCCACCACGCCGACTGCAACCGCACCTGCGGCGCCTGCTTCAATGGCTCCCGCGGCAGCACCTGCTACCCCAACCAGCGCTTCCTAAGGCTGGGTCGCCGCGACGCGCAGCACTTGCAGCGCGTCGTGGTTCTGGTGGGCGGCGTCGGCGGCAAGCCCGTCCAGCCAAGCCATCAGATTCTGCGCATGTCCCTCTGACCAGCCCTGCGTCAGTGTTTCAAGCCGCGAAAGCAATTCGCGCTCCGCTTCCAGTTCCAGCCCCTTTACCTGTTCGCGTAACGTCCCCAGTTCGATGTCACTGATCGCCGCCGTTCGCCAGCGTGTGCGCAATGCTCTGAGGGGCTGCACCACTTCGTCGTGCCAAGGGGTCGCCAATTGTCTGATTTCCCGCAGACGGTTGGTGGTGCAGGTTGCGCCGCGTTGTCCCAGCCAGGCGCCGCACAGCAGCGTGCAAACGTTGGCCCCGCTGGCTTGCAGACGCAGGCAAGCGTGTTCCACGCCCGGGCGGGCATAGAGATTGAGGGTGAAACTCCACAGATCAGAAGGCATAGTCATCTACTTGTTTCGGACGAAGCTGGTAGACTCCGCCGCCATTATGATTCGACTTCAAAACCTGACTTTACAGCGTGGCCCGCAACGTCTGCTAGAAGACGCCGAGCTGACCCTGCACGCCGGCCACAAAGCCGGCCTGATCGGTGCCAATGGCGCCGGAAAATCCAGCCTGTTTGCCTTGCTGAGGGGTGAGTTGACCCCCGACGCTGGCGACTGTCTGCTACCTGCCGATTGGCGCATTGCCCATATGCGCCAGGAGGTCGACACGCTTGAGCGACTGGCCGTGGACTATGTCCTCGACGGCGACTTGCGCTTGCGTCAGGTACAGACCGATCTGGCTGCCGCCGAGGATGCCCACGACGGCGCCGCACAAGCGCGTTTGCATGCCGAGCTGGACGGTGCTGACGGTTACACCGCCGATGCGCGGGCGCGCAAGCTGCTCGCCGGGCTGGGATTCACTAATGAACAGATGGATCGCCAGGTCGGAGATTTTTCCGGTGGCTGGCGGATGCGTCTGAACCTGGCGCAGGCACTGATGTGCCCGTCGGATCTGCTGCTGCTCGATGAGCCCACCAACCACTTGGATCTCGACGCCATTCTATGGCTCGAGGACTGGCTTAAGAGCTATTCCGGTACGTTGCTGCTGATTTCCCACGATCGGGATTTTCTCGACGCGGTGGTCGATCACATCGCTCACGTCGAGCAGAAAAAGATCACCCTCTATCGCGGTGGCTACAGCGCCTTCGAGCGCGCCCGTGCCGAGCGTCTGGCTCAGCAGCAGCAAGCCTACGAGAAGCAACAGGTGCAGCGCGCGCACATGGAGAAATTCATTGCGCGCTTCAAGGCCCAGGCGACCAAGGCCCGTCAGGCCCAAAGCCGGATCAAGGCCCTTGAGCGCATGGAAGAGCTGTCGGCGGCGCATGTCGATTCGCCATTCGACTTCACTTTCCGCGAATCCGACAAAATCTCCAGTCCGCTGCTCGACCTTTCCGATGCCCGTTTGGGCTACGGCGAAAGAGCCGTGCTGGAGAAGGTCAAGTTACAGCTCACGCCGGGTGCGCGAATCGGTTTGCTCGGTCCCAACGGTGCGGGTAAATCAACACTGATTAAAAACCTCGCCGGTGAACTTGAGCCGTTGAGCGGCCGACTGGTGCGTGGCGAAAACCTGGTGGTTGGCTACTTCGCTCAGCACCAGTTGGATTCTCTCGATGCCAAGGCCAGCCCGCTGTTGCACTTGCAACGTCTGGCGCCGACCGAGCGCGAGCAGACCTTGCGCGACTTCCTGGGCGGTTTCGACTTCCGCGGTCCGCGTCTGGACGAGCCGGTGCTGAATTTCTCCGGTGGCGAAAAAGCACGTCTGGCATTGGCCTTGATCGCTTGGGGCAAGCCGAACCTGTTGCTGCTCGACGAACCGACCAACCACCTGGATCTGGAAATGCGCCTGGCTCTGACCATGGCACTTCAGGAATTCAGTGGCGCGGTATTGGTGGTTTCCCACGACCGGCATTTGCTCAAAAGCACCACCGACGATTTCTTGTTGGTGGCCGACGGTCTGGTGCAGACCTTCGATGGCGACCTGGAAGATTACGCCCGCTGGCTGGTGGATTATCGTCTGCGCAATGCGCCGGTCAGCAACACGCCGGTCAATCCCGATAAGACCGACAAGAAAGCCCAACGCCAACAGGCTGCGGCTTTGCGTCAACAGCTGGCGCCGCACAAGCGCGAGGCCGACAAGCTGGAACGCGACCTCGGTACGCTGCATGAGAAGCTGGCCAAGGTCGAAGCGGCGTTGGCCGACAGCGCGAATTACGAAGCGGCGAACAAAGACAAGCTGCGTGACCTGCTGGCCGAACAGGCGAAGCTGAAAGTGCGTGAAGCCGAGCTGGAAGAAACCTGGATGGAAGCGCTGGAGCTGCTGGAAAGCATGCAGACCGAGCTCGAAGCCCTGTC
Organism: Pseudomonas sp. ASL3; assembly: GCF_056680425.1. NCBI lineage: Bacteria > Pseudomonadati > Pseudomonadota > Gammaproteobacteria > Pseudomonadales > Pseudomonadaceae > Pseudomonas > Pseudomonas sp. ASL3. The sequence goes on from NZ_CM155281.1 coordinate 5,826,591, forward strand.
CTGATCACGCCCGGGCTTGCTGATTGGTGGCCCGGGCGGATTGAAAAATAAATAGTCATTTTTTGGGGCGCACATTAACTTAGGAGACATTCCGGTCTTGCCTGAGGTGCGTGATGTTGCTTGAAACGTGGCTGGCTTTTTTTGCCGCCTGCTGGGTTATCAGTCTGTCCCCGGGTGCTGGCGCTATTGCGTCGATGTCCTGCGGCTTGCAGTACGGATTCTGGCGCGGTTATTGGAATGCCCTGGGCCTGCAATTGGCGCTAGTGCTGCAGATTGCGATTGTCGCGGCGGGCGTGGGCGCAATCCTCGCGACGTCCGTACTGGCCTTCAGCCTGATCAAATGGTTTGGCGTGCTCTATCTGGTTTACCTGGCCATCAAGCAATGGCGTGCGCTGCCCAGCAATATGGCGGATGACTCTGCTGTGCGCCCGATTGGCCGGCCTCTGAGTCTGGTCATGCGCGGCTTTCTGGTGAACATCAGCAACCCCAAGGCACTGGTGTTCATGCTGGCGATCCTGCCGCAGTTCATCGACCCGCATCAGCCGCTGCTCGGCCAATACCTGATCATCTGCGTCACCATGGTCGCGGTCGATTTGACGGTCATGGCCGGTTATACCGGGCTGGCGTCGCGGGTGTTGCGGCTGTTGCGCACGCCGAAACAGCAACGGCGGATGAATCGCACCTTCGCCGGATTGTTCGTCGGTGCTGCGGCATTCCTGGCCACGATCCATCGCGGTACGGCTTAAAGCCTTCACAAATCAACTGTAATTGGATGGACTCGCCCAAGCCGAGGCGTCTATGCGCCACGGTGGCATCCTAAGCATGCCAACGACAGCGAGGGCGAGCCCATGAAAAAGCATACGACGATAAGTAATTCCTTGTCTGCGACCAATGTGTCGACGTGCACGACCGTGGCGGTGGATTTGGCCAAGAATGTGTTTCAGGTCGCGGGTGAAGACACCCTTGGCCAAGTGGTCCACGAGCAACGGATCAAGTCACGCGAAGCTTTCCACCTGTTCCTGCGCCAGTTGCCGCCGGGCGTGACAGTGCTGATGGAGACCGGTCCGGGCGCGCAGGCCTGGGCGCGGCTATTACAAGCGCAAGGTAATCCGGTGCGAATCCTGCCCGCACAGCGTGTGGCCGAGCACCGCAGTGGAGCGAAGAACGACCGCAACGATGTACTGGCCATATTGCGTGCAGGCCGAGATCACAAGATTGCAGCCGTGCCGGTCAAGAGCGAGGCGGCGTTAGCGATGCAGGCACTGCACCGCGTCCGGCAGGGGTGCGTGCGACGGCGCACGGCCATGGGTAACCAGATGCGTGGCTTGCTGCTGGAACATGACATTGCCATGGCACAGGGCGAGACGGCTATCAGCCGGGGCGTGTTACGGGTACTGGAAGACCCCAGCCAGCCGCTGCCGGAGTTGTTGCGCGAACTGATCGCCGAAATACTGGGTGAATGGAGCCAACTGGGCGAACGCATCAACGTGCTGACGGGGCGCCTCGAAGCCAGTGCACACGCGGACGAGACGGCGAAACGACTGATGACGATACGGGGTGTCGGCCCGATCATCGCCACGGCGATGCTGGCCAAAACGACCGAACCTGAGCGCTTTGCCAACGCGCGCCAGTTCGCCGCCTATTTCGGCACGGTGCCCGAACAGAACAGCAGCGGGCAAAAGGTTCGACTGGGCAAAATGTGCAAGCGCGGTGACGCCTACATGCGCAGCCTGGCGATTCAAGGTGCGCACGCCGTATTGAGGCAGGTGCGGCCGGATTCGGAACATCCAGATGACCAGCGTCTGCGACGCTGGTTGAGCCGTCACGGTCAAAAAGGTGCGGCGGTGCGGTTGGCCAACCGCAACCTGCGCATCATGTGGGTGCTGTTGCAAAACGAGCAAACCTATCATCGCCAACCGGCCACTGACCAGGAGGCGGCGATGAGGACCTGATTAACAGAGTTCTGCCACCGGGGCGCTGAGTCGCCTCAACCTCTGCTGAAGAACATTGACCCTAGGTCAGACCGTCGCGGATAGATGCCTGAGCTCCTACCGGCCCTTGAGGCCTTAATGTAATCGGCATACCGCGAGCTCACCCAATGTTGGCCAGAAGCCGATAAAGGCTTCCTCGAACAGGCCTTTATACATAGATGCAACCGGGTAGCAGTGTTCAAAAGCGGGTTGAAAGTGGGGGCGAGTCCATACATAGGAGCTGCCGAAGGCTGCGATCGGCCGGGGGACCGGACGTCGTGTTTGATCTTCATGAAGGTCCTTCGGACCTTATCGCAGCCTTCGGCAGCTCCTACATGGCCTCTGTGTATTGCCTTAGCGCAGGATTGTCGGCGCTTCGTCCCGTGGCAAATTGTTGCGCGGCAGCTCGGGTTCGCCGTTGCCACTGAAGCCCACCAACTGTTCTTTCAACTGCCGAGCGACGTCTTCGCCAATCGATTTGGACACGTCCCGTACTACGCGTCCGCGATTGAGGGTGACGTGCAGATCGTTGCCGTTGACCAGCTTGGTGTCCTGACCTTCGCCCATCGCAGTGAACGCCGAGGTGATCTCGAAGGTGCGGGTGTTGATCAGGCTGAAATCGCCGACCAGGGTCAGGCCCAGAATCGCCGAGTGGCTGTCGGTATTGGCCAGTGCAGAGATGTCCTGTCGAAAATCGATATCCGACACTGTGCCGAACAGCACGTAATCAGCGCCCTTGAAGTTGCCACTTTTGATCCGCTTGATCACGTCATAGACGTCTTCAGAGGCCTTGGCGGTATAGGGCGTGCCCTGCACCAGTTGGAACATCCCGGACTTGAGAATTTCGCCCTTGATGTCGCCACTGAATTTACGCAGTTCGCCCTGTTCGATGTAGCTGCTATGGCTTTCGTATTCGTTGTAGCTCGACGAACCACTGGCCTGGTAGGCGCTCGCCTGGATATTGCTCTGCGCGGAGACGGTGTGGATGTACTGCTCCACCCGTTCCTGGAACGCCAGATCAGTCACTGCGATTTTGGGTGCCGCTTGCACACCGAAGGCGCACACCAGGCTGAAAATGCCAATCCATGCACGCATTGCTTAACGCTCCGTGGTTTTGCGGATTTCTTTCTCGTCCATCCATTCAGCCAGACCGCTATTAACGTCAATCAGCTGCAGGCTGAATTTGTAGAAGACGTCTTTTACGTCGCTGCTGCGTTTGACGATCGAGCTGATGGAGCCTTCCAGACGGTATTTGGCGGCGATCATGTTACCGGTCTTGTTGACCGTCGATTGCTTGTACAGGCCGCTCTGGTTCTGCAGCTTGAGTTGATCGACCTGGCTTTGCATGTCGGTGTTGTCGCTGGCGAAGCGGGCGGTGCCGGTCTTCATCAGTTGGGTCTTGATCGAGGTGGTGATTTCGCGAGTATCGATGTACTCGCTAGTCTTGTTCTTCACGTCGTAGACCTGCACCACCGGACGGCCCTGCAGAATGCCGGACTGGGCCAGGGAGCGGGTCATGGTTTCAGCGATCGCTTGCAGATCGGTGGAACCGAATTCGTTGGTGACCAGTTCGACGGCCTTGGTGTCGCCGTAGCTGATGTTTTTTCCGCCGAGAACTGGCGAGTTAGAGGCGCAACCGCCGACCAGCAGGGCAACGATGGTGACCAGTGAAAAGCGTGTAAACAGCATCTGAAGGCTCTCTTGAAATGAACGAAGCTAAATGGGCGACGCTAACGTGGCGACGCCGGGATTCAATGCAGTGTCAGGGCGTTTTGACTTCGATCCGGAAGTCAGTGGCCCGGGGTACCGGTGCGATGGCGGGCAAGTAGCTGGTTTGCGTGCCGTACAGGGTCAGGCTCTTCCAGCTTTCTTCGTCGGCCACGGGAAACCCGTCGTTGCCGAGCCAGGCGAAGCGGTAGTACAGCGTCGTGTTACTGCTGCTGGTGTTGATCAGTGCCGCCTTGACGGTCAGAAAGCCGTTCTCGCGGGCGACGCGCATAGGCCCAATGTCGATGTTCTTCAGGGTGCCCAGCGACACCACTTTGCTGGCGGCGCTACCCGGCGCCGGAGGTGGCGGCGTGGCGCAACCAACGAGCAGGGTCAGCGCCATCAGGCTGAGAATTTTGATACGCATACAGGGGCTCCGTTTAAGGTTGTTTGAGGCTGGCCAAGGCTTGCGGCACATCCGTCGGGACGACGTGCGAGGCCAGACCGCTGGCGTACACCTGATTGCCGATCACGCGCACAGCGACGACCTGATAGTGCTGATCGATCTTGACCTGCACTTGTCGGCTACCCTGAGCTGACGGCAGACTCAGTTGGTGTTCGCCTTGTTTCAGGCGCAGGCGGACCACTTGGGTGTTGTTGGGCAGGGTGCGCCAGGTGCGGGTGTCGGCACCTTCGGTAATCGCCGAGGCGATGCCCATGGCCAGGCCGGCCAGCGGGTTGGCTTTGTTCAGCTGGTTTTGCGCCACGCCACGGGTGATCGCCCGCACAGACGTGCGCAGGATGATGCCCGGCATGTCGTCACGCAGCGCACGGCGCGACATATCCGTGGTGCTGCTCAACAGGGTCAGATTGAGAGGCTGGCCATCGAGCCCGATCTGGCTGAAAGCCGCTGTCGAGGTGTCCGGCTTGATCACCGGGAATGACAGTGGCGTGATCACTAGATTGTTGTTGATGGGCAAGGGCAGCGGGATACGGATCGAGTCACGGGACGGGGCGAAGCCGCTTTGCACTACGATCAGTACGTCGCTGTCGGTGCTTTGGCTCGCGGAGCTGTCCAGGTTCAGCAGCGCTTGATCGAGCAGGGGCGTGTTGGGGCGAAGTTCGGCTGCCTTGCGATAACCCGGTGCCGCGAGGCCACGTTCACCCAACGCCTCGTAAACGAAGCCTGAAAGGTAGTGACTGAACGCACTCTGATAGCTGTTTTTCAGGCCGACCACCTCCGGTGCGTCGAGGCTTTCTACCGGGTAACCCTTGAGATCTTTGTACTGGGTTTTGACGCCGCGGTTCTGCGCTTCCTCTTCGCTTTTGAGGTATTCCTTATCGCGCAACTCAGTGATCACGGCCTCACGTTCGTGGGTCTTCTTGATCTCGGTGCGTGCGTTTTCGAAATCGTTCTGGGCCAGCAGATTGAGGGCCATCTGCGTGGTCAGCATGACCTTTTCGTAGTCATAGCCTTCGTAACGCCGAACTTTGTCGTTGATCAGGAAGCTGCCGAATTGGGCCAGGTATTTATCGGTGTCCAGCTTGACCGACTCCTCCCAAGTGGACACCACACGGTCGGCCGCGCGCCAGGCGGTCTGGCTGCCGGCGAGATCGCCTTTGGCGCTCAGCAGTTCGCCTTTCTCAAAGTAATACAGCAGGTCTTTGTCTTCGCCAGTGTTGTTCTTTTCCAGCGTCACAAGCGCGCCATCAACGTTGCCAACCGCTAATTGCTGGTTGGTTTCCTTGAGTTCGGTGTCGTAGCTACGGAAAGCGGCGCAGCCGGCCAATTGCACAGTGGCAACCAGCGCCAGCGCGGTCAATGCACGAGATGACATGAAGGATTCTCTCTGTCCCTGAAAGTCGGCAACCGGGCGAAAGGCATCGGTTGGGCAAGCCCTTTGAGGCGGACGCGAAGTATAAACTCGAGAGATGGCAAAACAATGGCTATTTGATATTAATGGTTGGGTTTTTCGGCATACGCCATAATCACCCCGTCAATCTCTGGAAAAACTGTATGCGCGTCTGGATCGATGCCGATGCCTGCCCTCGGGCGGCGAAAGACCAGGTCATCAAGTTCGCCTTGAAGCGTCATTTCGAGGTGCTGCTGGTGGCCGGGCAAAGTCAGATCAAACCGAGCTACGCGTGCGTCAAGTTGATCGTGGTGCCCAGCGGCCCGGATGCAGCGGACGATTATCTGGTCGAGCATGCGCGGCCTGGCGAGTTGGTGATTTGCAGCGATGTGCCGTTGGCGGATCGGCTGATCAAGAAGGGCGTTGCTGCGCTGGATCCTCGTGGTCGCGAGTTCGATCCGCAGAACATGGGTGATCGTCTGGCCGTGCGAAACCTGTTCACCGATCTGCGAGATCAAGGCCAGATGGGCGGCGGGCAAGCACCCCATGGCGAACGCGAAAAACAGGCGTTCGCCAATGCGCTGGACCGGATTCTGACCCGGTTGGTGCGTGAGTTTCCGTAAATCAGTCCCCTCAGATCACTCTTCCTCCTGCATCAACTCAATTACCCGATCAACCAGCTTATTGATCCCTGACGCCGCCTCGCTGATCGACTGGGCGATCATGTAGGCCGGCGTGCTGACCAGCTTGCGCGCTTGATCCTCGACAATTTCGCCGACTTCGCAGTTCTTGTGGGTGCCGCCCATTTTGCCGATGGCTTTGGCGGTGTCCGGATCGTTGCCGATGGTGCAGGTCACGCCGGGCCCGTAGATTTTCGCCGCCAGCGCGGGGGACACGCAGATCAGCCCCACCGGCTTGGCGGATTCGGCAAAGGCTTCGGCCAGTGCCAGAACCTCAGGCTGCACACTGCAGTTGGCGCCTTCGGCCGCGAAATTGGACAGGTTTTTCGCCGCACCGAACCCACCCGGGATGATCAGCGCGTCGAAGTCTTCGGCATCGGCCTCACGGATGTCCTTGATCGCACCACGGGCGATGCGCGCGGACTCGATCAGGACGTTGCGCGACTCGGGCATTTCTTCGCCCGTCAGGTGGTTGATCACATGATGTTGCGCAATGTTTGGAGCGAAACACTGCACCTCGACGCCGCGCTGGTCCAGGCGCAACAGGGTGAGAACACTCTCGTGGATCTCCGCACCGTCCTGGACGCCGCAGCCGGAAAGAATCACTGCCACTTTCTTTTGCATCGCGTTTGCTCCCGTTCATGGCGCCGGTCGGGTGATCCGTACGCCAGCCGTTTCCTGGAAAAATACTCTTAAAAGAATGCCCCGAAGAATGTCGTTAAATGTCCACTAATTTGTCACTCGCTGCCATAGGGTTTTGGCCGAACCGGGCCTAATCTTTGGCAATAGGTCTCTTCGGTTTCAGCTGGATGTTCTACCTGCCGCTGGCGGTGCTGGGCGTGCGATCGCTGATATTCACTTGCCGTTGATGGGGTTGGCGCAGTCGCTGGGACTTTGGCGTGTGAGTTCGCTGGGCTGGGTGGCCCTGCTGACTTACGTTCTGCTGAGCGCAATGGGGCTGTATTGCGCTCGCGGGCAGTTCATTCGTCTGGCTGATTCTTGACTTCGACGGTGGCGGCTTTACTGCACAGCGCTCCCAGCTCTTTGGCAATGCGCGCGGCTTTGATCCGTCGGCGCAACCACAAGATGCCGCCAAGCAGCAGCAGGGCGCCCAGCACCCAAAGCTCGTATTTCTTGACGTTGCCCAGCAGGCTTTCGAGCAACGCGCCGAAGTGGTAAGCGGCCGCACCCAGCGCCGCCGCCCACACTGCGGCGCCAAGGCCGTTCAGCAGCAGGTAGCGCCCGGGCGGGTAACCTGACAGGCCGATGGCCACCGGCATCACGGTGCGCAACCCGTAGACGAAGCGGAAACTCAGCACCCAGATATCGGGATGCCGGCTAATGTGTCCCAGCGCCTTGGCGCCCATCAATTGCCAGCGCGGCTTGCGGGATAACAATTTGCGGCCGTGCTTACGCCCCAGGAAGTACCAGAGCTGGTCACCGGCGTAGCTTCCGAAGAACGCCACCACCACGACCAGGTTGATATCCATGTAACCCCGGAACGCAAGAAAGCCGGCGAGGACAAGAATCGTCTCACCTTCAAAAAAGGTTCCGAGAAAGAGGGCGAAGTAGCCAAATTCCTGCAAAAAATGTTGGAGCATTATCTGGGTGCTGGCGAAATGAACGCGCAGCCTAACTCGCCCACGACATTCAGGAAAGTGTCGATATGTGTCTCGACGTTAAGATTTCCTACAGCGACAATGGCTGCGTCCTCCAGTCGCAGGTTGCCCATAGTTGTCATACATTGGTCATAATGGTGGCTTATAACTGTCACGCTTGCCCGCCTGCGCGGGCTTCAGGAGTCTTGCCGTGAGCTTTACCCCCGCCAGCCGCTTGTTTCCTCTTACCCGCCTGCGTCGCAATCGTCGCGATGATTTTTCCCGTCGTCTGGTTCGTGAAAACGTATTGACCGTTGACGATCTGATCCTCCCGGTTTTTGTACTCGAGGGTGAAAACCGTCGTGAAACCATCGCGTCGATGCCAGGCGTCGAGCGTCTGAGTATCGATCTGCTGTTGCAGGAAGCGGAAGAATGGGTGGCGTTGGGCATTCCGGCGCTGGCGTTGTTTCCTGTCACGCCACCTGAGAAGAAATCCCTCGATGGCGCTGAAGCCTGGAACCCGGACGGCATTGCTCAGCGTGCCACCCGCGCCCTGCGTGATCGCTTCCCCGAGTTGGGTGTAATCACTGACGTTGCCCTTGACCCGTTCACCACTCACGGTCAAGACGGCATTCTCGATGAAGACGGCTACGTGCAGAACGACATCACCGTTGATGCGTTGGTCAAGCAGGCGCTGTCCCATGCCGCGGCCGGCGCGCAAGTGGTTGCGCCCTCCGACATGATGGATGGTCGCATTCAGGCGATCCGTGAAGCGCTGGAGCTTGCCGATCACGTCAACGTGCGGATCATGGCTTATTCGGCTAAATACGCCAGCGCGTACTACGGCCCGTTCCGCGATGCGGTGGGCTCGGCGCTGAACCTGGGTAAAGCGAACAAGGCGTCCTATCAGATGGACCCGGCCAACAGCAACGAGGCGCTGCACGAAGTCGCTGCCGACTTGTCTGAAGGGGCGGACATGGTGATGGTCAAACCGGGTATGCCTTACCTGGACATCCTTCATCGGGTCAAAAATGAATTCAAAGTCCCGACTTTTGTCTATCAGGTAAGTGGCGAATACGCGATGCACATGGCGGCAATCCAGAATGGCTGGTTGAGCGAGGGTGTGATTCTTGAATCCCTCACCGCTTTTAAACGTGCAGGTGCTGACGGCATTCTTACTTACTTCGCCGTTCGTGCTGCTCAACTGTTAAAAGGGCAGTAGCCCACACAGGAACACCCATGAATACCGAAGGACTCACCCAAGCCGCTGTTCAGATCGCCGTTCAGGATGCTCAGCCGGTGGTTGAACCGAACATCGAAGTGGTGCCCGTCCCCGAGGCGCCAGCAGCGCCAGTGGTGCCCGCTGTCGTCGTCCCGAACCTGGACGACAGCAGCTTGTACATCCACCGCGAACTGTCGCAATTGCAGTTCAATATTCGCGTGCTGGAGCAGGCGCTGGATGAGTCTTACCCGCTGCTGGAGCGGCTGAAGTTTCTGCTGATCTTTTCCAGCAACCTCGATGAGTTCTTCGAAATTCGGGTCGCCGGTCTTAAGAAACAGATCACCTTCGCTCGCGAACAGGCGGGCGCAGACGGTTTGCAGCCGCACCAGGCGCTGGCGCGGATCAGCGAGCTGGTACATGGCCACGTCGATCGCCAGTACGCGATCCTCAACGACATTCTGTTGCCGGAGCTGGAAAAACATCAGGTCCGCTTCATTCGTCGTCGTTACTGGACAGCCAAGCTTAAGGCTTGGGTCCGTCGCTTTTTTCGTGACGAGATCGCGCCGATCATCACCCCGATTGGACTCGATCCGACGCACCCGTTCCCGTTGCTGGTGAACAAGAGCCTGAACTTCATCGTTGAACTGGAAGGTATCGACGCCTTCGGCCGCGATTCCGGTCTGGCGATCATCCCTGCACCGCGTCTGTTGCCGCGAGTCATCAAGGTTCCAGAGGAGGTCGGCGGAGCAGGGGACAACTACGTGTTCCTGTCGTCGATGATTCACGCGCACGCCGATGACCTGTTCCAGGGCATGAAGGTGAAGGGCTGTTATCAGTTCCGTCTGACCCGAAACGCCGATCTGGCAGTCGACACCGAAGACGTCGAAGACCTGGCCCGAGCCCTGCGCGGCGAGCTGTTCTCGCGTCGTTATGGCGATGCGGTGCGCCTGGAAGTGGCCGATACCTGCCCGAAACACTTGTCCGACTACTTGCTCAAGCAGTTCAACCTGAGCGACACCGAGCTGTATCGAGTCAACGGCCCGGTCAACCTTACGCGTCTGTTCAGCATCACCGGTCTGGACAGCCACCCCGAACTGCAATACCTGCCGTTCACCCCGGCGATCCCCAAGTTGTTGCAGAACAGCGAGAACATTTTCAGCGTGATCAGCAAGCAGGACATCCTGCTGCTGCACCCGTTCGAGTCCTTTACGCCCGTGGTGGATTTGCTCCGTCAGGCGGCGAAAGACCCGCATGTGCTGGCGGTCCGGCAGACGCTGTATCGCAGCGGCGCCAACTCGGAAATCGTCGATGCATTGGTCGATGCGGCGCGTAACGGCAAAGAGGTCACCGCGGTAATCGAATTGCGCGCGCGGTTTGATGAAGAGTCCAACCTGCAACTGGCCAGCCGCCTGCAAGCGGCGGGCGCGGTGGTGATTTATGGTGTGGTCGGCTTCAAGACCCACGCCAAGATGATGCTGATCCTGCGCCGTGAAGCCGGTGAGATTGTCCGTTACGCCCACTTGGGGACCGGCAACTACCACGCCGGTAACGCCCGTCTGTATACCGACTACAGCCTGCTGACCTCCGACGACGCCCTGTGCGAAGACGTCGGCAAGTTGTTCAGCCAGTTGATCGGCATGGGTAAAACGTTGCGCATGAAGAAGCTGCTGCATGCGCCGTTCACCCTGAAGAAAGGCATGCTCGACATGATTGCCCGCGAGATGCAGTTCGCGCTCGATGGCAAGCCGGCGCACATCATCGCCAAGTTCAACTCGCTGACCGATCCGAAGATCATTCGGGCGCTGTACAAGGCCAGTCAGTCAGGGGTGCGTATCGATCTGGTGATACGAGGCATGTGCTGCCTGCGTCCAGGCATTGCCGGCGTTTCGCACAATATTTATGTGCGCTCGATCATCGGTCGCTTCCTTGAGCACACGCGGGTCTTCTACTTCCTCAATGGCGGCGATGAGCAGATGTTCCTGTCCAGTGCTGACTGGATGGAGCGCAACCTCGACAAGCGCGTCGAGACGTGCTTCCCGGTAGAGGGCAAGAAGTTGATTCTGCGGGTCAAGAAGGAGCTGGAAAGCTATCTGACTGACAACACCCACAGCTGGATACTGCAGTCTGACGGTCGTTACACGCGCAGCACGCCAACCGGCAACCAGAACCCGCGCAGCGCTCAGGCAACCCTGCTGGAGCGCCTGAGCAACCCGCTGCTCAGCGTACGCTGAAGACGATACCGACTCGGGCCAACCACTCCGCTTCCAGCGCGAAGTCGGCCTGAGTCAGTTGGTTGTTTTCCAGCCAACCGTCCGGGAACAACGCGTCCAGGTTCTGACCGTTGGCATGCAGAACCACTTGCGGCATCTCTTGGGTGCCGCGAATGTGGTGGAACAGAATCGCAAAGCGCAACAACACGCACAGGCGAATCAGCTTGATGCCTTCCTCGCCAAAATCGGCGAACTTGTCCTTGGGAATATTGCGGCGGTGGCCACGCACCAGCAGGGCCAGCATGAGCTGGTCTTCACGGGAGAAGCCGGCCAGGTCCGAGTGTTCGATCAGGTAGGCGCCGTGCTTGTGGTAGTGATAGTGGGCGATGTCCAGCCCCACTTCGTGGACCTTGGCGGCCCAGCTCAGCAGCTCGCGATACAGATCGTCTTCCAGGTTCCAGGCCACAGCGACCTGTTCAAGGGCGTGCAGCGCTTTGCGTTCGACACGGGCAGCCTGTTCCAGGTCGACGTGATAACGCTCCATCAGCGAGCTCAGGGTGCGTTCACGAACGTCTTCATGATGATGGCGGCCCATCAGGTCGTAGAGCACGCCTTCCCGTAGAGCGCCTTCGCAGTGATCCATGCGGCTGAGTTCCAGGGCATCGAAAATCGCTTCGAGAATCGCCAGACCTGCCGGGAAAATAGACCGACGGTCGGGTTTGATGCCGTCGAAATCGATTTTCTCCACATCACCGAGTTTGAACAGCTTGCGCTTGAGCCAGGCCAGGCCCTCGGCGTTGACTTCGCCGGTGCCATGCCCGCCGGCTTTGAGTGCCAGGCCGATGGCGCGAATGGTCCCTGACGAACCGATGGCTTCATCCCAAGTCAGGCGATGCAGTGCGTGTTCGATGCTCATGATTTCCAGACGCGCCGCCGTGTACGCCTGGGCATACCGGGCCGGACTGATCTTGCCGTCGCGGAAATAGCGCTGGGTAAAGCTGACGCAGCCCATTTGCAGGCTTTCACGCAGCAGCGGTTCGAAACGCTGGCCAATGATAAATTCGGTACTACCGCCGCCGATGTCAGCCACCAGGCGCTTGCCAGGGGTATCGGCCAACGTATGGGACACACCCAGATAAATCAGACGGGCTTCTTCACGGCCGGAAATCACTTCCACCGGATGGCCGAGGATCTCTTCGGCGCGGCGAATGAAATCGCCACGGTTACGCGCTTCACGCAGGGCGTTGGTGCCGACGATCCGCACTGCGCCTTGCTCCATACCGTTGATCAGTTGGGCAAATCGCTTGAGGCAGTCGAGCCCCCGCTGCATGGACTCTTCGCTGAGCTGACGCTCTTCATCGATCCCGGCCGCCAGCTGAACTTTTTCGCCCAGCCGCTCTAGAATGCGGATTTCGCCAAGATTGGCTTTGGCCACAACCATGTGAAAGCTGTTTGAGCCCAGGTCGATGGCGGCGATCAAGGAAAGATTCTTGGCTGGGGATTGCGGCATGATCAATGGGTCTCGGTCGATAACCGTGCCATCCTGCCACGATCCATCCCTGCCGCCAACGCGAAGCGTAGTGTCAGACCGATCGTGAGGGGACTGATTTATTTTCAGCGCTTCATCGAAAATCAATCTGTCCCCGCTTTTGAGGCCGTGGACTGAGGCCGGGGACAGATTGATTTTTCAAAGAGCGCGAAAAATAAATCAGTCCCCTCAGGCGCCGTGCTCCACCGAACCAATGAAATTCGCCAGCTCCGGGGTGCGCGGGTTGGCGAAGAGGATTTTCGGGTCGCCTACCTCATGCACCTTGCCTTCATGCATGAACACCAGTTTGTCGCCGACTTCGCGAGCAAAGCGCATTTCGTGGGTGACCATGATCAGAGTCATGCCATCGTTGGCCAATTGGCGCACCACACTGAGTACTTCGTTGACCAGTTCGGGGTCGAGCGCCGAGGTGATTTCATCGCACAGCAGCACTTTGGGCGACATCGCCAAGGCGCGAGCAATCGCGACGCGCTGTTGCTGACCGCCGGACAGGCGTTCAGGGAACGCGTCGAACTTTTCCCCAAGACCGACCCGTTCGAGCATCTGTCTGGCGAGCTGGGCGGCTTTGGCCTTGGGCACTTTTTGCACGACTTGCGGCGCGAGCATGACGTTCTCACCCACGCTCAGGTGCGGGAACAAGTTGAATTGCTGAAACACCATGCCGACCTTCTGCCGCAAGCTGCGCAGGTCGGCGCGGGCGGCGTCCAGGTATTCGCCGTCGACTTCAATCACGCCGTCGTTGATCGACTCCAGTCCGTTGAGGGTCCGCAGCAGGGTGCTTTTGCCCGAGCCGCTGCGGCCGATGATCGCCACCACCTGGCCTTCTTCGACGGTCAGGTCGATACCTTTGAGTACGTGGTGGTCGCCGTAATATTTATGCAGGGCGGAAATCCTAAGCAGCGGCATGCAGTCTCCTTTCCAGATAGCGGGCACTGAGCGACAAGGGGTAGCAGAGCAAGAAATAACCGAGGGCTACGAAGCCGTAGACCATGAATGGCTCAAAGGTGGCGTTGGCGAGCATGCCGCCAGTCTTGGTCAATTCGGTGAAACCAATGATCGAGGTCACGGCGGTGCCCTTGACCACTTGCACCGAGAAGCCGACGGTGGGGGCCACCGCGATGCGCAAGGCTTGCGGCAGGATCACGTAGCGCAGTTGCTCAAAAGGCGACAGCGCCAGGCTGGCGGAGGCTTCCCATTGACCGTTAGCGATTGACTCGACGCAGCCGCGCCAGATTTCAGCCAGGTACGCGCTGGTAAATAGCGTCAGTGCCAGCGCGGCGGCCAGCCAGGGCGAAATGTCGATGCCCAGCAGCGCAACGCCGAAGAACACCAGAAACAGCTGCATTAACAGCGGCGTGCCCTGAAACAGCTCGATATAAACCCGGGCCAGCCAGCGCGGGGCGCTCTTGTCCGAGATGCGCAGGGTCATCACCAGCAAGCCAATCACGCCGCCACCTGCGAATGCCGTCAGCGACAAGGCCAGGGTCCATTGCAGGCCAACGAGCAAATTGCGCACGACATCCCAAAGGGAGAAATCCATCAGCCATTCCTCGATATGTAGCGCCGCCCGACCCAGGCCAGCAACTGACGGATCAGCAGCGACATGAACAGGTAGATCAGCGTGGTGATGATGTAAGTCTCGAACGCGCGGAAGTTGCGTGACTGAATGAAATTGGCGGCGAAGCTCAGCTCTTCGGTCGCGATTTGCGAGCAGACCGCCGAGCCGAGCATGACGATGATGATCTGGCTGCTCAGTGCCGGCCAGACCTTGCCCAGCGCCGGAGCCAGCACCACGTAGCGGAACGCTTCAAAGCGACTCATGGCCAGCGCCGCAGCGGCTTCGAGTTGGCCTCGCGGGATGGCCTGAATGCCAGCGCGAATGATCTCCGTCGAATAAGCGCCAAGGTTGACTACCATCGCCAGCACCGCGGCCTGCCACTCGGAGATATGAACACCCAGCGATGGCAAGCCGAAGAAGATGAAGAACAATTGCACGAGAAACGGCGTATTGCGGATCAGCTCGACATAGATGCCGAAGATCGCCGCGAACGGGCGAATATTCCAGGCCCTGACAACCGCCCCGACAATCCCCAGGCTGACCCCGAGCAGCGTACCGATGGCCGTCAACTCCAGGGTGAACAGGGCGCCTCGTAGCAATAGATTGGCGTTTTGCAATACGGGTAAAAAGTCGAACTGATAAGCCATGCGGCCCCCTGGATCAGTACTTCAGTACTCAAAAATCAATCGCGGAAATCAGAAGTCAGAAGTCAGAAGTCAGAAGTCAGAAATCAGACGGCAGCGGTTGCTTGAGCCAGGTCTGAGCGTTCTTTTCCAGTGCGCCGTCGGTGCGGGCGGTGTTGAGGATGTCGTTGACCTTGGCCAGTAGCTCCGGCTCGTTCTTGTTCACGCCGACGTAGACGGGCGAGTCCTTGAGTTTCACCTTGAGGGCGGGAATGCGTTTCGGATTGCGTTCGCTGATTACCGCCATGACGACGTTGCCGCTGGCGATCAGATCCGTTTGACCGGCGAGGTAGGCGGCGATGGTCGAGTTGTTGTCCTCGAAGCGCTTGATGGTTACGCCTTGCGGGGCAGCCGCAGTCAGCTCGATATCTTCGATGGCGCCACGGGTCACGCTGATGGTTTTGCCCACCAGATCGTTCAACTCGGTGACCGGTGCGTCAGGCGGCCCGAAAACTGCGAGGTAGAAGGGCGCGTAGGCGCGGGAGAAGTCGATGACCTTTTCTCTGTCCGGGTTTTTGCCGAGGCTGGATATCACCAGATCGACCTTGCCCGTGGTCAGGAACGGGATGCGGTTGGTGCTGTTGACTGGCGTCAGCTCCAGTTTGACCTTCAATTGGTCGGCCAGCAGTTGCGCAGTGTCGATGTCCAGGCCGCGCGGCTTCATGTCCGGGCCGACCGAGCCGAAGGGCGGAAAATCCTGA
This sequence comes from Pseudomonas sp. ASL3, assembly GCF_056680425.1. Lineage (NCBI taxonomy): Bacteria > Pseudomonadati > Pseudomonadota > Gammaproteobacteria > Pseudomonadales > Pseudomonadaceae > Pseudomonas > Pseudomonas sp. ASL3. The sequence goes on from NZ_CM155281.1 coordinate 5,842,322, forward strand.
GGCACGGCGACTTTCAGCGTGCCACGAGTCATCACGTCGGTCAGGCCGTTGGCCTGAGCAGGCGCCTGGCTGAGCATCAGGCTGGCAAACAGGGCGGTGAGCAGGACGCTGTAACGCTTGGTCATAGGAAGTCTCCGAGTTGAACGAAAGGCATTTCTGAAATCCTCAGTGCACAGCCCATGCCAGCGGGCTGCAGTGCCGAGGATCAGAGGGTTTGCCAAGCGTCGTGGTCTTACTGGTCTGAACAGTTGAAAGCGATTTCGCTCCGTTTTAGCGCGTCTGAAACCCCTGGCGACCCAATGCCGGGCGCCGCTTGCCGGATCGGCGCGAGAGCGATACAAGGGAGTTTTACTGGACTGACCGGCCTGAACAGTTATGCATTCGATCCCGCTAGCAGTACCCGAAGCCGCCTTCCAGGCCATTCGCAAATTGATTGCCGAACAGGGCTACGCCCCCGGCGACAGCCTGCCTTCACAGAGGGATCTGGCTTTGCGCCTGGGCGTGAGTCGAGCGTCTTTGCGCGAGGCGCTGTCCTCCCTCAGCGCGCTGGGTGTGGTCAGTGTGCAACCGGGAAAAGGGGTGTTCGTCCAGGCGATTTCCGAACCAGAACAGGGCGTGAGTGGATTTTCCTGGCCTTTCGCCGCCCAAGTGTCGCCAGCCGATACTTTTCAACTGCGCTATGCCCTCGAAGGTTTCGCGGCAAGCCTGGCGGCGTTGACCCTGACCGCCGATGAGCTGGACGTGCTGGAGGACAACGTCGAAGCCATGCGCGCCGAATTGCGGGCGGGCGACTTCGATAAGGCGGCGCGGCTCGACTTCGATTTCCATAGGCAGATTCTCGTGGCCAGCGGTAATCAGGCTATGCTCGGGATCGTCACGGCGAGCGCTGATATCTTCCTGGAGAGCCAGAAGCTGCCGTTTATCCGGGCGGAGCGCGCCATGGAAACCTGGCAGGAACACCGAAAAATTCTCCGCGCCCTTGCACGGCATGCGTCGGGTCCGGCACAGAAGGCCATGCACGAGCACATTAGGGGCGCGGCATTGCGCACCGGCATCGCTTTCGTTTCTCCCGCCGATTGAAAGCTGGGCTATAACCACACTCATGCATCACCATAGCTAGACTCAATCAACCTCGGCTTCCTGAACGCAGTCAGTCCCGTTATGATGAGCGACGATTTTTAGCCTACGACCTCGGAGACTTCCATGAGTAGCGACCTTATCAAACACGTCAGCGACGCCAGCTTCGAAGAAGAAGTTCTCAAGGCTGCCGGCCCCGTCCTCGTTGATTACTGGGCTGAGTGGTGTGGTCCGTGCAAGATGATCGCCCCGGTCCTGGACGAGATCGCCGGTACCTACGCTGGCAAGCTGACAATCGCCAAGCTGAACATCGACGAAAACCAGGAAACGCCAGCCAAGCACGGCGTGCGCGGTATCCCGACGCTGATGTTGTTCAAGAACGGCAACGTCGAGGCCACCAAGGTGGGCGCTCTGTCGAAATCGCAATTGATGGCGTTTCTTGACGCCAATATCTGAGACACTTAAAGCCCCGCAAGTTGCGGGGTTTTTTATGGGTGCAGGACTAGACGCCCTGAAAGTCCGGTGTTACATTCGGCCCCGCAATGGTTTCTCCATTGCCCCCTGCTAGCCGTCGCCGACGCTCTCCTTTCGAATTAGTACGCGATCCTGTCGCCTTCTCTGCGGCGCGGCCTCATTAAGCCAAAAGCTTAATTCCCCCTCCATACATGATTACGTCATTCCTATATGAACCTGACTGAACTCAAGCAAAAGCCGATTACCGATCTGCTCGAAATGGCCGAACAGATGGGCATAGAAAATATGGCCCGTTCGCGCAAGCAGGATGTGATTTTCTCCCTGCTGAAAAAGCATGCCAAAAGTGGCGAGGAAATTTCCGGTGATGGCGTGCTGGAGATTCTCCAGGACGGCTTCGGTTTTCTCCGCTCTGCAGACGCCTCCTATCTCGCCGGCCCTGACGATATCTACGTCTCTCCCAGCCAGATCCGCCGTTTCAACCTGCGCACTGGCGACACCATCGTCGGCAAGATCCGTCCGCCTAAGGAGGGCGAGCGTTACTTCGCTCTGCTCAAGGTCGACACGATCAACTACGATCGCCCGGAGAACGCGAAGAACAAGATTCTTTTCGAAAACCTGACGCCGTTGTTCCCGACCATTCGTATGAAGATGGAAGTCGGTAACGGCTCCACCGAAGACCTTACTGGCCGGGTGATCGATCTTTGCGCCCCGATCGGTAAAGGTCAGCGTGGCCTGATCGTTGCGCCGCCCAAGGCCGGCAAGACCATCATGCTGCAGAACATCGCGTCGAACATCACGCGTAACAACCCGGAAGTGCATCTGATCGTTCTGCTGATCGATGAGCGTCCGGAAGAAGTGACCGAAATGCAGCGCACTGTGCGCGGCGAAGTGGTTGCCTCGACGTTCGACGAGCCACCAACCCGGCACGTACAGGTCGCCGAAATGGTGATCGAGAAGGCCAAGCGCCTGGTCGAGCACAAAAAGGATGTGGTCATCCTGCTCGACTCCATCACGCGTCTGGCTCGCGCCTACAACACCGTGATCCCGAGCTCCGGCAAGGTCCTCACGGGTGGTGTCGATGCTCACGCCCTGGAGAAACCGAAGCGTTTCTTCGGTGCTGCACGGAACATCGAAGAAGGCGGCTCGCTGACCATCATCGCCACCGCGCTGGTTGAAACCGGCTCGAAGATGGATGAAGTGATCTACGAAGAGTTCAAAGGCACGGGCAACATGGAACTGCCTCTGGATCGCAAGATCGCTGAAAAGCGTGTGTTCCCGGCGATCAACATCAACCGTTCCGGTACCCGCCGCGAAGAGTTGCTGACCGCTGATGACGAGCTGCAACGGATGTGGATCCTGCGCAAACTGCTGCACCCGATGGACGAAGTCGCTGCTATCGAGTTCCTGATCGATAAGCTCAAGCAGACCAAGACCAACGACGAGTTCTTCCTGTCGATGAAGCGTAAATAACAGGCTGAGCCGTGTGAAAAGAATGGTGTCCTCAGGGGCACCATTTTTTTTGAGCGAAAATACCTGTTGAGGGCCGCTATTACGTGTTCATGAGCTGCCGCCGATCCTCAGAGCAGGTAGGATATGCATCTATTTTATGAATGGCCTGGTCAATGAAGTTCAAGGATCTTCGGGATTTCGTGCAGCAGCTTGAGCAGCGCGGAGAGTTGAAACGCATTCAGGTACCTGTCTCGCCGGTGCTGGAAATGACGGAAATTTGCGACCGGACCTTGCGCAACAAAGGACCGGCTCTGCTCTTCGAAAACCCCATCGGCTATGACATTCCCGTACTCGGCAACCTATTCGGCACGCCCGAACGCGTGGCCATGGGTATGGGCGCCGAAGCGGTGAGCGAACTGCGTGAAATCGGCAAGCTGCTGGCGTTCCTCAAGGAGCCAGAGCCGCCCAAGGGCCTGAAAGACGCCTGGTCGAAGCTGCCGATCTTCCGAAAAATCATCGCCATGGCACCCAAGGTCGTCAAGGATGCGCCGTGCCAGGAAGTGGTCATCGAAGGCGATGATGTCGATCTCGGCATGCTGCCGGTACAGACTTGCTGGCCAGGCGATGTCGGCCCGTTGATTACCTGGGGTCTGACCGTCACCAAAGGCCCGAACAAGGACCGGCAGAACCTCGGCATTTATCGTCAGCAAGTGATTGGCCGTAACAAGGTCATCATGCGCTGGCTCAGCCACCGTGGCGGCGCGCTGGACTTCAGAGAGTGGTGCGAGAAACACCCAGATCAGCCGTTCCCGGTTTCGGTGGCGCTCGGTGCAGACCCTGCGACTATCCTCGGTGCAGTCACGCCGGTGCCTGACAGCCTGTCCGAATATGCCTTCGCCGGTTTGCTACGGGGCAATCGTACCGAGCTGATCAAGTGCCGCGGCAACGACCTGCAAGTGCCGGCCAGCGCAGAAATCGTTCTGGAAGGCGTGATCCATCCCGGCGAAATGGCCGATGAAGGGCCTTACGGCGACCACACCGGCTACTACAACGAAGTCGACAGCTTCCCGGTGTTCACCGTCGAACGCATCACCCATCGGATCAAACCGATCTACCACAGCACCTACACCGGTCGGCCGCCTGATGAGCCGGCGATTCTCGGCGTAGCATTGAACGAAGTCTTCGTACCGATTCTGCAAAAGCAGTTTCCAGAGATTACCGATTTCTATCTGCCGCCTGAAGGCTGCTCCTACCGCATGGCCATAGTGACCATGAAGAAGCAGTATCCGGGCCATGCCAAGCGCGTAATGCTTGGCGTCTGGTCGTTTCTGCGACAGTTCATGTACACCAAGTTCGTTATCGTCACGGATGACGACATCAATGCCCGGGACTGGAACGACGTGATCTGGGCCATCACCACACGCATGGACCCCAAGCGTGACACGGTGATGATCGACAACACGCCAATCGACTATCTGGATTTCGCATCGCCGGTTTCCGGGCTGGGTTCGAAGATGGGCCTGGACGCAACGCATAAATGGCCGGGTGAGACCACGCGCGAGTGGGGTCGAGTTATCGTCAAGGATGAGGCGGTGACACGCCGGATCGACGATATCTGGAATCAGTTAGGAATAGATTGATGCGCGTAACCTTGCAGCCGTCTGGTGCGGTGCTGAAGATGTTGCCCGGCGAGCGGATACTCGACGCCGCGCAACGCCTCGGCTATGAATGCCCGCAAAGCTGCCGGAATGGTAATTGCCATATTTGTGCCGCGCTGTTGGTCGAAGGCCGGGTTTTACAGGCAGGTGAGGCGCTTGATCATGGCGAGTTCTACACCTGCCTGGCCGAGCCCCTGCAAGACTGCGTCGTCATGTGGGACGGTGTGCTGGCGCTTGGCGAACTGCCGGTGCGCAAGCTGGCCTGTCAGGTGAGCGAGTGCGTTGCAGTCGGTGGCGATGTGTGGCGGGTTGGCCTGCGGGCTCCGGCCGGCAAACCACCGCGCTATCACGCAGGCCAGTACATGATGATCGAGCGTGAGAATGGCGAGAAGTCTGCGTTTTCCATGGCCTCGGCCCCCCACAACGGACGCGATCTTGAGTTGCATGTACTGGCGCGCGAAGCCAGTGCCCAGAGCCTGATCGAACAACTGCAGCGCAATAGCATCCTGCGCATCGAATTGCCCTATGGCGATGCCAACCTTGCTGAGCTGCCGGACGGTCCGCTGGTCCTGATTGCCGCGGGTACGGGGATGGCGCAGATGCACAGCCTGATCGAGCACTGTCGCGCCAAGGGCTTCAAGCACCCCGTGCATCTGTACTGGGGCGTGCGGCGTCCGGAAGAGTTCTACGAATTGTCCCATTGGGACGAATGGCAACAATTGACTAATCTGCACTTGCACAAGGTAGTCAGCGACCTGTGCGGTTGGGAAGGGCGTTGCGGCATGCTCCATGAGGCGGTGTGTGAAGACTTCAGCGATCTGTCGTCGGTGACCGTCTACGCCAGCGGCTCTCCGGCGATGATCTACGCCACCCTCGATGCTTTGGTGAGCGCCGGTATGGACGCGCATCAGATGCGTGCCGATGTCTTCGCCTATGCGCCCAGACCCTAGAAGCGGACCCCAACGTTGACCATCGTCGCCATCAAGCCCAGCAGAACCACTTCGGTCGTGACGGGGCCGAGGTTTACGCCTACCGATGGAATGATCGCCGGGGCTACGCCAAAGCGATTCAGCGGAAGCTTGTCGCGGTATTCGCCACGGTAGCCATAAATCAGCCCGCCCGTGACCTTCAGATAGACCGGATAGTCGGCGCTCTCATAGCGCTTGCCTACGTAGCCGTAGGCCGACTGTTGGCGAAACGAGTTGCGAAAGCTCGCCGCCCCGTAGACCAGGCCTGAGGCTTCGTTGCGCTCCAGCCCGATCAGATTTTGACGATCATTGTGCTCAGAGTCCGAGGAAAAATGGTGGGTGTAGACGCTGGTCTGAACAAGCCAGAAGCTGTTGCGATTGTCTTGCGACTCTTCCGCGGCCTGCGTGCAGGTTGCCGAACTTAACAAAAGTGCGGCTAACACCGTGCCCTTGACTGATCTGCCCATCATTGTTCCTCCTCTCGGCCATTTATTGCCAAGGGCGGCTTTATACGCAGCTGTTGTATTGCTTGAAAGGTTTAATCTGCTCCAAATTGTGTGGGAATGTTCCAAAATTTTTGGCGGGGGGGATGAGCGGACGGTCGTTTGCCGGCTTATCCGCGCTTTATCCGGGGCAACAGACTTTGGCAATGGATTACTAATTGCATGCCATTTTCAAGTGTTTTGGCACTGCAACGTGACTGATAAGCCTCCGGCAAAGTCAGATACACAGGCATCCTGCGGTGCCGCGGGGTGTTCTACGACGCAAAGGTCAGCAACAACTGGCAGCAGTCATGCCAGGGGGGAACCAAATGGGGAATCAATTCAATAGCTTGATGACGGCTGCCCATGCCGGTCTGGAACTCAGTTACCCGCCGGTGATTGATCTAGGGCCGCAACTGACGCGCGAACAGCTGATGAACTCGATGCACGCGACCATGAAGCTGCATCAGGGTGGCCCGGTCTGGTTGTTCGCCTACGGCTCCCTGATCTGGCGCCCTGAATGCTCCGCCGTGGAGCGACAGCGCGGACGGGTGCACGGTTATCATCGCGGCTTGTACCTTTGGTCCCACGAACATCGCGGCACCCCCGAACTTCCCGGCCTGGTGTTTGGCCTGGATCGCGGCGGCTCATGCAGCGGCTTCGCCTATCGCCTGCCTGAAGACTGCCTGCAAGAGTCGCTACTGGCGCTCTGGCAGCGCGAGATGCCGTATCCCTCCTATCGACCCCACTGGCTCAGCTGCCGCCTTGAAGACGGTACCCGGGTTCAGGCATTGGGGTTCGTGCTGGAACGTCATCTGCCCAGCTACGCTGGCAACCTGCCGGATAGTGTACTGAGCCAAGTGCTCGCCAACGCATGCGGCCGCTCCGGCACCACCCGCGACTACGTCGAACAAACCGCCAACGCTTTACGTAGTCACGCCATGCCGGATCTCAACCTGGAAGCGCGACTCAAGCGTTGTTGGGGTGATCAGGTGACGGCGCTGGCGGAAGCCTGTCAGCTCTGATGCTTTCATAGCAGGCAAGCCTGCCTCCTACAGGAATTTGCGATAAATCCGTGGGAGCGAATTTATTCGCGAATGGCTTGACGCGGTGTGCCTGAAACACCCCATTCGCTATTGAGGAACACAAGGGTGGTTCAGACAATCAGGCTCAGCGAACGCTAACCACCACCTTCCCAACCGCCTTCCTCTGCCCCAGCGCATTAATCGCCTCGGCGGCTTTGTCTAGCGGATACACCTGAGAAACCAAAGGCTTCAACTTCCCTTCCGCATACCACCCAAACAACTGCTGGAAGTTAGCCGCATTATCCAGTGGCTGCCGCTGAGCAAACGAGCCCCAGAAAACCCCAACCACCGATGCGCCTTTCAATAAAGCCAGGTTAACCGGCAACTCGGGAATCCGCCCACTGGCGAACCCGACCACCAACAAGCGCCCATTCCAGGCAATCGAGCGCACAGCCTGATCAAACAGATCACCACCCACCGGGTCGTAGATCACATCAGCGCCCAACCCATTGGTAAGCCGTTTGATTTCGTCTTTGAGGTTGGTTTCGCTGTAGTTGATCAGTTCGTCAGCACCAGCAGCTTTGGCGACGGCGAGTTTGTCCGCACTGCTGGCGGCGGCGATGACTTTGGCGCCCATGGCTTTGCCGATTTCGACTGCCGCCAGGCCGACGCCGCCTGAGGCGCCGAGGACCAGCAGGGTTTCGCCGGGTTGCAGGTTGGCGCGTTGTTTGAGCGCGTGCATCGAGGTGCCGTAGGTCATGCTGAATGCGGCGGCGGTGGTGAAGTCCATCGCTTCAGGAATGGGCAGCACGTTGTAGCCGGGCACTGCGACTTGTTCGGCGAAGCTGCCCCAGCCGGTCAGGGCCATGACCCGGTCGCCGACTTTCAGGTGGCCGACCTTCTCGCCGACCGCTGAAATCACTCCCGATGCTTCGCCACCAGGGGAGAACGGGAAGGGTGGCTTGAATTGGTATTTGCCCTCGATGATCAGCGTGTCGGGGAAATTCACCCCGGCGGCGTGCACGTCCAGGACGATTTCGTTTTTCTTCGCTTCTGGACTGGCGACTTCTTCCAGCACCAGCGTTTCGGCGGGGCCGAAGGCTTTGCACAGCACGGCTTTCATCGGGCTATTCCTTTTAGAGTGATGGCCGATAAGTGTAGGTGTGTGGGTTTGTGGGTCAATCAGCATGCCCGAGCCAAATAAGCAGCCATAAGTTGCAGTAAGCTACGCAGCAAATCGGATAAGGAGTGAACTGTGAAAGCGTGGATCATCATGTTGTTGGCATTGTCACTGCCCGTGGCGGCATCAGCCGAAGAGTCCAAAGAGGGCGATGCGACCAAAGTGGCTTATGTCACCCTCAGCCCTGCTTTCGTTGGCAATTACGCCCTCGATGGCGGGCCGAAGCTTAGAGTCTACAAAGCCGATATCGCACTGCGGGTCACGGGTGTCGATGCCGAGAAGGCGGTGAAGCGCAACGAACCGCTGATTCGTAATCAGCTGGTCGCACTGTTCTCCCAGCAAACCGTCGAGACCATGAACAACGTCGATGCCAAAGAAAAGCTGCGCCAGCAAGCGCTGAAGCAGACCCAGCAGGTCATGAACGATGAAGAAGGCAAGCCGGTCGTCGAAGACTTGCTCTTCAACAACTTGATCATTCAGTAAGGCGCTGTCGGTTCTCGATCAGCGCAGCGCCAGGATCGCCTGCCATTGTTCGGCGGTCACGGGCATGACTGAGAGTCGCGTGCCTTTTTGCACCAGCGGCATCTGTTCCAGGGCGCTCTGCTGTTTGAGGTAGCTGATTTTGAGTACATTCGGGAACGCTTCGACGAAGCCGACATTCACCGCGCTCCAGCGATTTTTGTCAGCGCTGGATTTGGCGTCGAAATAAACACCGCCAGGGTCCACCGCGGTAGGGTCCGGGTAAGCGGCCTCGATGATTCGACCGATGCCGACGATACCGGGCTCCGCACAGCTGGAGTGATAGAAAAAGAACGCATCGCCCGGTGCCATCGCGCGCAGGAAATTACGCGCCTGGAAGTTGCGCACGCCATCCCAGCGGGTTTCGCCCAGACGCTGGAAGTCTTTGATCGAGAGTTCTTCTGGCTCGGATTTCATCAGCCAATAGGCCATGGGTTGCGCTCCTGTATCGAGAATTTGACAGGGTGTTAGACGATTTCATGACAAACCGACGGTCGGTTGACGCCAGCATTTGCGTGTCAGTTCGCGTTGTCGGAGAATGCCCGGGATTTTAAGCATCGCGCTGCTGCACGGACTATAAAAACCGTTGCTGACACCGTATTGATTTGCCTAAGGGGTGGCGATCGATGAAACGCAAACCGGATTTACTGTGGATATTGGTTATTTTGTTCGGTTTGGGTGTAGTGACTACGGGCTACGCGCAAAGCCTGTGGACGAACAAGGCTGATGCCCCTGTCGAGATCACTCAGCAACAGAAGCAACCGCTGCGGCGCTAAGCCTGGTCGTTCCCGCGCTCTGCGTGGGGACGTCTACGTCACTTCATACCAGCGCTTATCGGTCACCGTACCTTGTAACGGCACGTCCCAACTGGCTTGCACCAATCGTTCTATCTTCTGACATTCATGGGCCAGCCCAAGTAAAACAGGTTTTTGCCAGGCTTTTCTGCGGGCTTGATACGCCAGACTGCGGTCATAGAAGCCTCCACCCATGCCCAACCGCCCGCCGACATCATCGAAGCCTACCAACGGCAAAAGAATCAGGTCCAGTGCCCAGACCGTGCGCTGCTGTGCAGCATTGATATGGGGTTCAGGAATGCGAAAGCGGTTGGGCCTGAATTTTTCGCCACGGCGCACCTGTTGGAAAACCATCTTGGTTCGCGGCCAGGCGCTGAGCACGGGCAAATAGGTTTTCTTGCCGCGTCGTTGAGCCGCACGCAATAACAGGTGCGGATCGATTTCACCATCGTTGGGTAAATAGAGTGCGATGTGTCTGGCGCGGCGGAACAGAGGGTGTTGCGCCAGTTGCCGGTATAAGCCGCGAGCGGCCTGGCGTTGCTGGCCAGGGTTCAAGGCGCGACGAGCCTTGCGCAACTGATTGCGCAGTTGCTGACGCGAAAGGGGCGCGGGATTGGTCATCTGCGCTGATCCAGAGTCGAGTGCGGCAGGGTGGCGTACTCGTGTAGACCATCGCCAGACAGCAAGACTGGCAATGGACAGAAATAAAAGACTCCCCGACGAACCGCTGTCGGTGTAGCCCTTGAACCCGAAAGTTCAAGGTGGAGATTGCAGGAGGACTTAAGGCTTTCCGTCAAGCGGACATGCACACCGTCCCCAACGTGCAACCCCCGTGGTTGTGCGTATCGGCTCAGGGACTTGACCGACTGGCTAGCACTCCAGGGAGTGGCGCAAGTATAACCGAAACACTTCAAAAGAATCAGCCCTGACTCGAATCCGGATCGGTGGCCAGCACTAGATCAACCCTTTCCAGCAAATCGCGCACTTGCTCACGGGTCGAACCACTCGCCTGAACGTCAGGCAGATCCTGTTTGTGCAACAGGTCATGAGTGATGTTCAGCGCGGCCATCACGGCGATGCGGTCGGCGCCGATGACTTTGCCGCTGCTGCGGATTTCGCGCATCTTGCCGTCCAGATAACGCGCCGCGCTGACCAGATTGGTGCGCTCTTCCTGAGGGCAGATGATCGAATACTCTTTGTCGAGAATCTGAACGGTAACGCTGTTGCTTGAACTCATGAGTCTTGCTCCAGGGCTTTTAGGCGCGAAATCATCGACTCGACCTTATGCCGGGCGATTTCGTTTTTTTCAATGAGGTGAGCGCGTTCCTCGCGCCAGGATTTTTCCTGAGCTAGTAAGAGCCCATTTTGGCTTTTAAGTTGCTCGACACGTTTAATCAGCAACTCTAGTCGAGCCATCAGTGCTTGCAGATCGGTGTCTTCCATTGTTTCCCACTGAATACTTTCTGATGAATGGCGCAGGAGCTGGCGCTTTGATGCTCGTTAAAAATAGCGGGCTCGATAGTCTTGGCGCGTCTACGGGTGCAATTGCTGGAAATAAATGAGCGCACGCCCTAGGATACAAGGCCTTCATTCTAGACATTGCGCCGCTTGGCGCCTAGTTACCCATGCCTATTCAGAATTCTCCGTATAAAGCTTTCGCCACCCTGCTTAGCAGCAGCGGTCATCCTGTCTCTCCGGCTGAATTGCACGGCCTTTTGCTGGGCCGCAGTTGTGCTGGGGCCGGCTTCGATGTCGATGGCTGGATGGTCGACGCAACCGAAGTACTCGGTGCCGCGCCTGAAGATAACATCCGTCAGGCGTTGATTGGTTTACAAGAAATGGTCAAAGGCGAACTTACCAGTGACGACATGACCGTTGTGCTGTTGCTGCCCAGCGATGACGCGCCCCTGGGCGAACGTGCCATCGCGCTCGGCCAATGGTGTCAGGGCTTTCTCGCCGGCTTCGGTCTGACTGCCCGCGACACCGCGATCAGCGCCGAAGCCATGGAGGTGTTGCAGGATCTGGCGGCTATCGCCCAGGTGCAGGACGCGCTGGAAGAGTCCGAGGACGGCGAAAGCGACTACATGGAGGTCATGGAGTACCTGCGAGTCGCACCGCTGTTACTGTTCACCGAATGCAACAAGCCCGCCGCACCCGAGCCGAAACCTTCTTTGCACTGATCATTGGCGCTGCCGGCTATCAGCCTGTCATTCAGGCGGATAGCAGGCGGCGCTCGAAAGGGGACTTCACCTGCTTATGATCCATATCCCGAAGTCGGAATACGCCCGTCGCCGCAAAGCCCTGATGGCGCAGATGGTACCCAACAGTATCGCTATTCTGCCGGCTTCAGCGGTGGCTATCCGCAATCGTGACGTCGAGCATGTCTACCGTCAGGACAGCGACTTCCAGTACCTCAGCGGCTTCCCGGAACCGGAAGCGGTGATTGTGCTGATACCCGGTCGTGAGTACGGCGAGTACGTGCTGTTCTGCCGTGAGCGCAACCCTCAGCGCGAGCTGTGGGATGGTCTACGTGCCGGGCAGGAAGGCGCCATGCGTGATTTCGGTGCGGATGATGCGTTCCCGATCAACGATATCGACGACATCCTGCCGGGCCTGATCGAAGGGCGCGAGCGGGTATACTCGGCCATGGGCAGCAACCCCGAATTCGATCGCCATTTGATGGACTGGATCAATGTGATCCGCTCCAAAGCTCATCTGGGTGCCCAGCCGCCGAACGAATTCGTTGCGCTGGATCATCTGCTGCACGATATGCGTCTGTATAAATCAGCGGCAGAAGTCAAAGTCATGCGTAGCGCTGCCGAGATTTCCGCACGCGCCCATGTGCGGGCGATGCAGGCCAGCCGCGCCGGTTTGCATGAGTTCAGCCTGGAAGCCGAGCTGGATTACGAGTTCCGCAAGGGCGGGGCGAAGATGCCCGCCTATGGCTCCATCGTTGCCTCGGGCCGCAATGCCTGCATCCTGCACTATCAGGCGAACGACGCGCTGCTCAAGGACGGGGATCTGGTGCTGATCGACGCAGGTTGCGAGATCGACTGCTACGCCAGCGACATCACGCGTACGTTCCCGGTCAGCGGCAAGTTTTCACCTGAACAGAAAGCTATTTACGAGTTGGTGCTCAAGTCGCAGGAAGCCGCGTTTGCCGCCATTGGCCCGGACAAGCACTGGAATCAGGCGCATGAAGCCACGGTGCGAGTGATTACTACCGGGTTAGTCGAGTTGGGACTGTTGCAGGGGGACGCTGACGACTTGATCGTCAGCGAGGCCTACAAAGCTTTTTACATGCACCGTGCCGGTCATTGGTTGGGCATGGATGTGCACGATGTCGGCGAGTACAAAGTCGGCGGTGAATGGCGCGTGCTGGAAGTCGGGATGACGCTGACCGTGGAGCCGGGGATTTATATCGCCCCGGATAATCAGAACGTCGCGAAGAAATGGCGCGGGATTGGTGTGCGGATCGAGGATGACGTTGTGGTGACCAAGCAAGGCTGTGACATTCTTTCTGGCGGCGCGCCCAAGACCGTCGCCGACATCGAGGCGTTGATGGCTGCTGCGCGTGCCCAAGCCGCATGAGCCGGGTCAATCTTGCAATAATTGGCGGTGGTCTGGTCGGTGCCAGTCTGGCGTTGGCCCTGCAAGCCGGCGCCAAGGCGCGTGGCTGGAAGATTGTCCTGATCGAACCTTTCGCCCCCGGTGATGCGTATCAACCAAGCTATGACGCCCGTTCGTCGGCGTTGTCGTTTGGCGCCCGGCAAATCTACGAGCGTCTGGGCCTGTGGCAACAGATCAGCCGACGCGCCGAACCGATCCTGCAAATTCAAGTGTCTGATCGTGGGCGTTTCGGTGCGGCACGCTTGTCGGCGCTGGAAGAAGGTGTGCCAGCGCTGGGTTATGTCGTGGAAAACGCCTGGCTCGGCCAATGCCTGTGGCAAGGCCTGGACAAAGACGTGATCAGTTGGCGCTGTCCGGCCGAAGTCAAGCACATGCAAGCTTTGGCCGATGGTTATCGGTTGACCCTGGATGACGAAACCGAGCTGGAGTGCGATCTGGCAGTACTCGCTGATGGCGGTCGCTCGAGCCTGCGCGAGCAATTGGGGATTGGCGTCAGGCAGCGGCCTTACAACCAGAGCGCACTGATCGCCAACATCACTCCGAGCGAAGCCCATTGCGGGCAGGCCTTCGAGCGCTTCACCGACGAAGGCCCGATGGCGCTGTTGCCACTGCCGGAAAACCGTTGTGCGTTGGTCTGGACCCGTATCGGCATGGACGCTCAGCGCCTGGCCGATCTGGACGAGCGCAGCTTCCTCAGCGAATTGCAGGGCGTGTTCGGTTACCGCCTGGGCGCGTTGCGTCAGGTCGGGGCGCGACATCTTTATCCGCTGAAGCTGGTCGAGGCCGAGGAGCAAGTGCGGCCGCATCTGGCGGTACTGGGCAACGCCGCCCATAGCCTGCACCCGATCGCCGGCCAAGGTTTCAACCTGTCGTTGCGCGACGCCAATGCATTGGCCGAAGCGCTGCTGGCCAGCAACAGCGCGCCAGGTGATTTCGCTACATTGCAGGCCTATCGGGAGCATCAGCGGCTGGATCAGCAACTGACCGTGGGTTTCTCCGATCAAGTCACGCGGCTGTTCGGCAGCACTCAGCCTTTGGTCAGCACCGGGCGCAATCTGGGTCTGCTGGGGCTGGATCTGCTACCTCCGGCCAAACGCTGGTTCGCCCGTCAGGCCATGGGTTTGGGGACTCGATCCGATGTTTGACGCCCGGATTCTTAAAACACGGCTCACGCCACACGCAGGAATGATTTAAAGCATGGAAACGCGCGCAGATCTGCTGATTGTCGGGGCTGGAATGGTCGGTAGCGCGCTTGCGCTGGCGTTACAGGACAGTGGCCTGGATATTCTGGTGCTCGATGGCAGCCCGTTGAGTATCAAACCCTTCGATCCGCAGTCAGCGTTCGAGCCACGGGTCAGCGCCTTGTCTGTTGCCAGCCAGCGGATTCTGCAGCGTTTGAATGTCTGGGACGGCATCGCCGCGCGCCGCGTCAGCCCGTATGGTGAGATGCAGGTGTGGGATGGCAGCGGCACCGGACAGATCCACTTCTCGGCCGCCAGCGTGCACGCCGAAGTACTCGGGCATATCGTCGAGAACCGCGTGGTTCAGGACGCCCTGCTAGAGCGTCTGCATGACAGCGATATCGGGCTGCTGGCCAATGCGCGACTGGAACAGATGCGTCGTTCCGGCGACGATTGGCTGCTGACACTGGCCGACGGTCGCACCTTGCGCGCGCCGCTGGTGATCGCCGCCGATGGCGCCAACTCGGCAGTACGCCGCCTCACCGGGTGCGCGACCCGGGAATGGGATTACTTGCACCACGCCATTGTCACCAGCGTACGCACCACAGACGCACATCAGCACACCGCCTGGCAGCGCTTTACCGATGAGGGGCCGTTGGCGTTTCTGCCGCTGGAGCGTGAAGGCGAGCATTGGTGCTCGATCGTCTGGTCCATTTCCCCGACTGAAGCCGAGCGCTTGATGGCGCTGGGCGATGATGATTTCTGCCGCGCCCTGGAAAAAGCCTTTGAAGGACGTCTCGGTGCAGTACTGAGCGCTGACCCGCGTTTGTGCGTTCCACTGCGCCAGCGACATGCCAAGCGCTATGTGGCCGAAGGCCTGGCGTTGATTGGCGATGCGGCGCACACCATTCATCCGTTGGCCGGGCAGGGCGTCAATCTGGGTTTCCTCGATGCCGCCGTGTTGGCCGAAGTGCTCCAGCATGCCGTCGTCCGGGGCGAGCGTCTGGCGGATGTTCGGGTACTCAGTCGTTATGAGCGTCGACGCATGCCGCATAATTTGGCGCTGATGGCGGCAATGGAAGGCTTCGAGCGCTTGTTCCAGGCTGATCCGCTGCCGCTGCGCTGGCTGCGCAACACAGGCCTTAAATGTGTCGATCAGTTGCCTGAAGCCAAGGCGATGTTCGTGCGTCAGGCGCTGGGTTTGTCCGGTGACCTCCCAGCCTTGGCGCAGCTCTAAAGGTTGATACATTTCTCTGTAGGAGCTGCCGAAGGCTGCGATCAACCGCGAAGCGGTTGTTATTTGACTAGCTGAAGGTCGTGCCGACCTTATCGCAGCCTTCGGCAGCTCCTATAGGCTCCATGCCCTCGGCGCGTCACCACGCAACATGCGGTAACTGCTCCGTTGTGAGTTTGGTTGAGATGAAAAATGGGATTCATTACCCTTTCGCCTCAACTTTGCTAACACGAGGCCACGCCCATGCAGGTAAGCAAGCGTCTTCTGACAGCCCTGACACTGACCGTGCTCGGCAGTGCCGCCCAGGCCGCCGACGAGGTCGTGGTGTACTCATCGCGAATCGATGAGTTGATCAAGCCGGTGTTCGACGCCTACACCGCCCAGACCGGCGTTCAGGTCAAATTCATCACTGACAAGGAAGCACCGCTGATGCAGCGGATCAAGGCCGAAGGCGAGCACGCCACGGCTGACCTGTTGCTCACTGTCGACGCCGGCAACCTGTGGCAAGCCGAGCAAATGGGTATTCTCCAGCCGTTTACCTCGGTCGTGATCGACACCAACATTCCCAAACAATATCGCTCGTCCACCCATAGCTGGACCGGGCTGAGCCTGCGCGCGCGGACCATCGCTTACTCCACTGATCGGGTCAAACCGGCGGATTTGTCCACGTACGAAGCGCTGGCGGGCAAGGATTGGGAAGGGCGGTTATGCCTGCGTACGGCGAAGAAGGTCTACAACCAGTCATTGACCGCGACCCTGATCGAAACCCATGGCGCCGAGCAGTCCGAAAAGATCCTCAAGGGCTGGGTCAACAACCTGTCGACTGACGTGTTCTCCGATGACACCGCCGTGCTGGAAGCGATCAATGCCGGGCAATGTGATGTCGGTATCGTCAACACCTACTACTACGGTCGCCTGCATAAGCAGAACCCGAAGCTGGCGGTGAAACTGTTCTGGCCAAACCAGTCTGACCGTGGGGTTCATGTCAATCTTTCGGGCGTCGGCCTGACCAGATACGCGCCGCATCCTGAGGCGGCCAAGGCATTGGTGGAGTGGATGACTGAGCCAACGGCGCAAAAAATCTTCGCGGGTATCAATCAGGAATTCCCTGCCAACCCGGCTGTCGCGCCGTCCGAGGAAGTCGCCAGCTGGGGTGCGTTCAAGGCCGACACCCTTCCCGTCGAAGTGGCTGGCAAGCGTCAGGCCGAGGCGATTCGCATGATGGATCGCGTCGGTTGGAATTGATTCGTTTCTTGTAAGAACCGAGTCGAGCCCTTCGCAGGCAGCCTGCTCCCACATCTATGGTTACCCCCTTTTCTGCAATACTGTTTTTGATGCGTGTTTGGCTTGCTTTAATCTATCCGGCGTCTGGGGAATATCGCACCCCGCGCCTCGATGAAAATCGCGCCCGACGACCCTTGATAGAATGACGGCTTTTTCAGCCGTGTGGGAGCCCAGGGTATTCGTCAGGCCGGTATGCCGTTCACGTCATCTGTTATCCAGCATCGCAAAACCAGGTGGGTGGTGCTCGGGTGACAGCAGGGTCAGGCGCTCATCGCGCTTGGCCCTGCATCGAATTCGCTGTGATTGGCCGCGATTGCCCAGGCAATGCGGCCTAATTTGTTGGCCAGGGCGCAGACCACATGATTGCTGTGGTGTCGGCTCAGCAGTTGGCGGACCCAGTCTGCCAACGCGCCTTTCTGTCGATCCAGAGCGATCAAATAGACCCGCGCACACTGGATTAACAACCTTCTCTGGTTGGGATCGCCGCGCTTGCTGATCCCCAAAAGTCTCGGCTTGCCGCCTGTCGTGTACTGCTTGGGCACCAACCCGATCGACGCCGAGTAGTCGCGACCACACTTGTACTGCTCGCCATCGCCCAGCTCCGAGGCCAGGACGCTGGAGGTGATCGGGCCGACGCCCGGAATTGTCATCAAACGGCGAGCCAGATCATCTTCAGCGGCTTGGCGTTTGATTTGCCGGTCCATGTCCTTGATCTTCACCTCGAGGTAATTGAAGTGGCTATGCAGCTCTAACAGCAGCGCTTTGAAAGCAGGCGGGATGCTCTTTTGATCAAGCAGGACGGGGAGCTCTCTGATTGATTTGTGGCTGGCACTCAACGCAATACCGATCTCCAGAAGGATGCAGTGAATCCGATTTGACGTCGCTATGCGGTCTCTGACGAAAGCATCGCGCACCGTAATCAACAGGCCCTGCGCTTGCCGGACTTCGGTTTTTGGCGAGACAAAATGAATATTCGGACGCTTGCGTGCTTCGTAAATCGCTTCGGCATCGGCAAAGTCATTTTTGTTGCTTTTGAGCATTGGCTTCACGTGCTTGGCGGCAATCAGCTTGGGCGTATGCCCGAGTTTGATCAGCTCACGCGCTAGAAAATGGGCACCGCCACAGGCCTCCATCACCACGGTGCAAGGGTCGAGGTTGGCAAAGAATGGCAACAGCGTCACGCGAGTGAGCTTCTTGCGAAGAATCTCCTTCTCGCGACTATCAAACTCAATAGCGTGGAAGCACTGTTTTCCCAGATCAACACTCACGACTTCTACACGATTCATGGCAATGGTCTCCGTTAGGTGCCCGATGAAAGCTTAGTGGCGTTTCACCGGGCGGGACGGGGGGTAACCATTTCATTAGAGATTGCATATTTCCTGTGGGAGCAGGCTTGCAACTACGCGTCCCGCTGCGAAGACCCATCAATAGACACCACACATCTCCCTGAGAACACCCAAGTGCCCCATCCCGCCCAACGCCGTTGGTATCCGCTGGTCTTCGGCATCGCGGCGTTGGTGCTGTTGCCGCTGAGCGTGCTGCTGTTGTCCTGGCAAAGCATCGATCAGCAGATCTGGGCGCATCTGTGGGAAACGCAGATGCCGCGCCTGTTGGGCAACACCGTGCAGTTGCTGCTGGGCGTCGGAATCGGCGTGACCGTTCTCGGTGTCAGTCTCGCGTGGTTGACCAGCTTGTGCGAGTTCCCCGGCCGTCGCTGGCTGGATTGGGCGTTGATGTTGCCGTTCGCGATTCCGGCCTATGTGCTGGCGTTTGTCTTCGTCGGCCTGCTGGATTTTGCCGGCCCGGTGCAAGCCTTGCTGCGCGAGTGGTTCGGTAGCGGCCTGCGTCTGCCGCGTGTGCGCTCCACCGGTGGGGTGATCGTCGTGCTGGTGTTGGTGTTCTATCCATACGTTTACCTGTTGGCGCGGACGGCGTTCCTCGCGCAGGGCAAGGGTTTGATGGAAGCGGCGCGAGTACTCGGCCAGTCGCCGTGGCAGGCCTTCTGGCGCGTGGCGTTGCCCATGGCGCGGCCGGCGATTGGCGCGGGTGTGGCGCTGGCGCTGATGGAAACCCTGGCGGACTTCGGTGCAGTGGCGGTGTTTAACTTCGACACCTTCACCACTGCCATCTATAAAACCTGGTACGGCTTCTTCAGCCTTTCCAGCGCAGCGCAGCTGGCCAGCCTGTTGCTGCTGACAGTCATGCTGGTGTTGTATGGCGAGCGCCGTGCCCGAGGCGCCAGTCGGCCGAGCAACGAACGCCCGCGCGTCAAGGCGTTGTATCACCTGCGCGGGGTGAAAGCGCTGGCCGCCAGTTGTTGGTGCGGTTTGGTGTTTGCCTGCGCGTTCGCGATTCCGCTGCTGCAATTGATCCTGTGGTTCTGGCAGCGTGGCCGCTTCGATCTGGATGAGCGCTACACCGGGCTGATCTTGCACACACTGTATCTGGGCGGTATGGCGGCGTTGATCACCGTCAGTGTGGCGCTGATTCTGGCTTTCGCCCGCCGTCTGGCGCCGACCAGGATAATCCGCTCTGGGGTGAGCCTGGCCAATCTCGGCTATGCGTTGCCCGGTTCGGTGTTGGCAGTGTCGATCATGTTGGCGTTCAGCTACCTCGATCGCGAACTGGTCATCCCATTGTCGGCCTGGTTCGGCGGCGCGGGTAAACCGCTGCTGCTGGGCAGTCTGGCGGCGTTGCTGCTGGCCTATCTGGTGCGCTTCATTGCGGTGGCCTACGGGCCGCTGGAAAACAGTCTGGCGCGCATTCGGCCCTCGCTCCCAGAGGCAGCACGGAGCCTGGGCGTAGGCGGCCCACGGCTGTTCTTCACGGTTTACCTGCCATTGCTGGTGCCCGGCGCCTTGAGTGCAGCGCTGCTGGTATTCGTCGATGTACTCAAAGAGATGCCTGCGACGTTGCTGATGCGGCCATTTGGATGGGATACCTTGGCCGTGCGAATCTTCGAAATGACCAGTGAAGGCGAGTGGGCGAGAGCGTCTTTGCCCGCGCTGACACTGGTGTTGGTCGGGTTGCTACCGGTCATCGGTTTGATCCGACGTTCAGCTCGTCGGATCACGTAGGTGCGGGTCTACCACCATGCGGCTACAATGCGCCGCAATCGGTGCGGTCTGTCAGACCAATCGGGTCGTTGAAATCTGCTGAAAGCCCCTGTTTACGAGGCTTTGCCCAGTGTCGCGCCTCTCCGCACCTTCGCCACGCCCGGAAGGAGAAACCCATGGGACAGCGTACGCCCCTCTTTGACCTGCATCTCGCCCTAGGCGCAAAGATGGTCGATTTTGGTGGTTGGGACATGCCATTGCATTACGGCTCACAGGTCGAGGAGCACCATCAGGTGCGCCGCGATTGTGGGGTTTTCGACGTCTCTCACATGACCGTCATCGACATTGCCGGCAGTCAGGCCAAGGCTTGGCTCCAGCATTTGCTGGCCAATGACGTCGACCGTCTGCGTCAGCCCGGCCAGGCGCTGTACAGCGCGATGCTTAACCTCGATGGTGGGGTGATCGACGACATGATCGTCTACCTCACTGACAGCGGTTATCGGCTGGTGGTGAACGCGGCGACCGGCGCCAAGGACCTGGCCTGGATGCAGGCTCATCTGGCCGGCTTCGACGTGCAACTGGTTGAACGCAGCGACCTTGCCATGCTGGCGATTCAAGGTCCGCAGGCGCGGCAAAAAATTGCCGAGCTGGTGACCAGCGCGCGCGGCACATTGATCCAGCAGCTGCAGTCCTTTGAAGGGCGCAGTGAAGGTGACTGGTTCATCGCCCGTACCGGCTACACCGGTGAAGACGGCCTGGAAATCATTCTTCCCGCCGATCAAGCCCCGGGTTTTTTCAACGATCTGGTCGGTGCCGGTATCTCTCCCATCGGCCTGGGCGCGCGCGATACCTTGCGCCTTGAAGCCGGCATGAACCTTTACGGTCAGGATATTCACGAACAAGTGTCGCCCTTGGCGGCAAACATGGCCTGGACCATCGCCTGGGAGCCTGCCGATCGCAACTTCATCGGCCGCGCTGCGCTTGAAGATGAGCGGGCTGCTGGCGTGAAATTCAAACTGGTCGGGCTGGTGCTGGAGGAGCGCGGGGTTTTGCGCGCGCATCAGGTCGTCAGAATCGCAGAAGTTGGCGAAGGGGAGATCACCAGTGGTAGTTTCTCACCTACGCTAAGCAAGTCGATTGCCTTGGCACGCGTGCCAACGGCAACCGCTGACCGGGCCGAGGTTGAAATCCGTGGCAAGTGGTATCCGGTTCGCGTGGTACAACCTACTTTCGTACGTCATGGCAAAGCCTTGATCTAACTTTCTCTGGCGGGTTTTCCGCTGACCTGATGTAGAGGATGACTAAATGAGCAATATCCCCGCTGATCTGCGTTTTGCCGAAAGCCACGAATGGGCCCGCCTGGAAGCTGATGGAACGGTGACCGTTGGTATCTCCGATCATGCGCAGGAAGCGTTGGGTGATGTGGTGTTTGTCGAGCTGTCGGAAATCGGCAAAGTCTTTACCGCTGGTGATGTAGCGGGCGTGGTTGAGTCGGTCAAAGCGGCTTCAGACATCTACTCGCCGGTGTCGGGTGAAGTGATTGCGGTCAATGACGCACTGACTGACAGCCCGGAAGCGCTGAACAGCGATCCTTACGGGGCCTGGATCTTTAAGGTTAAGCCGAGCAATCCTTCGGAACTGGAAAGTCTGAAAGATGCCGCAGGTTATAAAAGCCTCATTGGCGAATAGTTTCTCTACACAAACGGCAATCCCTTCCTAGACTCAATAAGCCTCGACCTGTCGAGGCTTTGTCTTATAAGAGAGAGCCGTCATGTCCCAGTTGCCGTCCCTGAGCCAGTTGCAAGACCCGAATGTCTTCCTGCGGCGCCACCTGGGCCCAGATGCCAGCGAGCAGCAGGCCATGCTCGAAACTCTCGGTGTGACCAGCCGAACGGAGTTGATCGAGCAGACCGTCCCCCCTTCCATTCGCCTTAATCGAGCGCTGGAGTTGCCCGCCGCGCTGGACGAAGAAGCCGCGCTGGCCAAGCTCAAAGGTTATGCCGAGCAGAATCAGGTATGGACCAGCCTGATCGGCATGGGCTACCACGGCACCCTCACACCGACGGTGATTTTGCGCAACGTGCTGGAAAATCCCGGCTGGTACACCGCTTACACGCCTTATCAGCCCGAGATCGCTCAGGGTCGCCTTGAAGCGCTGCTGAATTTCCAGCAACTGACCATCGACCTGACCGGTCTGGGGCTGGCCAACGCCTCCCTGCTCGACGAAGCCACCGCCGCCGCCGAGGCCATGGCGTTGGCCAAACGGGTTGCCAAATCCAGGAGCAACCTGTTTTTCGTCGACGAAAACTGTCACCCGCAAACCATTTCCGTGGTGAGGACCCGCGCCGAAGGGTTTGGCCTGGAGCTGGTCATCGATTCTGTGGATAACCTCGCCAACCATAAGGTGTTCGGTGCGTTGCTGCAGTATCCCGACACGCATGGCGAGATTCGCGATCTGCGGCCGCTGATCGAGCAGCTGCACGCCCAACAAGCGCTGGCCTGCGTCTCGGCCGACCTGCTGAGCCTCTTATTGCTGACCCCACCGGGAGAAATGGGCGCTGACGTGGTGTTCGGCTCGTCGCAGCGCTTTGGCGTGCCAATGGGCTATGGCGGCCCGCATGCCGCGTATTTCGCCAGTCGTGAGGAATTCAAACGGGCAATTCCGGGGCGGATCATCGGCGTGTCCAAGGACGCGCGCGGCAACGTTGCCCTGCGCATGGCCCTGCAAACCCGTGAGCAACATATCCGCCGCGAGAAGGCCAACTCCAATATCTGCACCGCGCAAGTGCTGCTGGCCAATATCGCCAGCTTCTACGCGGTGTATCACGGCCCCGAAGGGCTCAAGCGTATCGCTCAGCGCGTTCACCGGCTTACCACCATTCTGGCCACGGGGTTGGAACGTAAAGGGCTTGGGCGGCTTAACAGGCGGTTTTTCGACACCCTGACCCTGGACGTTGGCGGCAGCCAGAGCGCGATCATCGACAGCGCCCAGGCCGCACAGATCAATCTGCGTATCCTCGGGCGCGGCAAGCTTGGGCTGAGCCTGGATGAAACCTGTAGCGAGGCAACCGTCGAGCGCCTGTTCGATGTGTTCCTGGGGGCCGGCCATGGGCTGAGCGTCACCGAACTGGACGCCGAAATTCTGGAGCCGGGCATTCCAGAAGGTTTGCTGCGCACGTCTGCGTACCTGACCCATCCTGTGTTCAGCGCGCATCACAGCGAAACCGAGATGTTGCGTTATCTCAAACAGTTGGAGAACCGGGATCTGGCGTTGAATCAGTCGATGATTCCCCTCGGCTCCTGCACCATGAAACTCAACGCCACCAGCGAAATGATCCCCATCACCTGGCCGGGCTTCGCCAACCTGCATCCCTTCGTTCCGCGCGAACAGGCGCTGGGCTACACCGCGATGATTGATGAGCTGCAAGCCTGGCTCTGCGTCATCACCGGTTTTGACGCCATCTGCATGCAACCCAACTCGGGCGCTCAAGGTGAATATGCGGGGCTGCTGGCGATCCACAAATACCACTTGAGCCGCCAGCAGGGGCAGCGCGAGATCTGTTTGATCCCGTCTTCGGCCCACGGCACTAATCCGGCCTCGGCGCAGATGGCCGGCATGCAAGTGGTCATCGTCGAGTGTGATGACGCGGGTAACGTTGACCTCGATGATTTGAAAGCCAAGGCGAAAGCGGCGGGGGACAGGCTGTCCTGTCTGATGGTGACTTACCCTTCGACCCACGGCGTTTACGAGGAAGGCATCCGCGAAATCTGCGACGTTATCCACAGCCACGGTGGCCAGGTGTACATGGATGGCGCCAACCTCAATGCCCAGGTGGGGCTGGCCCGGCCGGCAGACATCGGCGCCGATGTGTCGCACATGAACCTGCACAAAACTTTCTGCATCCCCCATGGCGGCGGCGGTCCGGGCATGGGGCCGATTGGCGTACGTGCTCATTTGGCACCGTTCGTGGCCAACCATCCGGTGGTCCCGCTGGACGGGCCGAACGAGCGGAACACCGCCGTCAGCGCTGCGCCCTGGGGCAGTGCGAGCATTCTGCCGATCAGTTGGATGTATATCGCCATGATGGGCCCGCAATTGGCGGATGCCAGCGAAGTGGCGATCCTCTCTGCTAACTATGTGGCGCAACAATTGGGCGGCGCGTTTCCGCTGCTCTACAGCGGGCGCAATGATCGTGTGGCGCATGAATGCATCATTGATTTGCGCCCGATTAAGGCGCAAACCGGGATCAGCGAAGAGGACGTCGCCAAGCGCCTGATGGATTATGGCTTTCACGCGCCGACCATGTCGTTCCCGGTGCCGGGCACGCTGATGATCGAGCCGACTGAAAGTGAATCCAAAGCCGAGCTGGATCGCTTTATCGAGGCGATGCTCAGTATTCGCGCTGAAATCACTCAAGTGCAAAACGGTAACTGGTCTGGCGAAGACAACCCCTTGAAGCGTGCGCCGCACACGCTGGCCGATATCACCGGGATCTGGGAGCGGCCCTACAGCATCGCCCAGGCGGTGACGCCCACCGGGCATACGCTGCGGCACAAATATTGGCCAACGGTGAATCGGGTGGACAACGTTTACGGAGATCGCAACCTGTTCTGCGCCTGTGTGCCGGTGGGTGATTATCGGTGATGCGGTGTGTCAGATACACCACATTCCCTGTAGGGGCCAACTTGTTGGCGAAGGTCCTGACACGGTGGGTCTGATACTCCGCTTTCGCGAACAAGTTCGCTTCTACAGTGATTGCGTCAATCTTCAGCTACGACATTCTTCGCCAGAATTGCGTTGGCAAGTTCCATGTCTGTGGCTTTGAGCCCTGGGTTATCGGTACGCACCTGTTGCATGGCCGCTTCCAGGAAAGGACCACGAATACCACCATCGCTGGCGACGAAGCTGCCCGCATCATCCTGAGCGGCAACGATCAGCTTGCGGTCATGTCTGAAGGTCAGATAGGTGGAGCCGGTGGTGGCGCCTGATGAAAGTACATCGCGCCAAAAGTTGTCAGCCATTGCTGAACCGACAGGAAGTGAGAGTAAAGCTAACGTGGCTACAGCGAGCTTGAGACGCATGATGGGTCACTCCGACGTGGTTGTTCTGAAGGTTTTGATTGTCGAAGCCCTGCCGTAGTTCCATTAAGGTTTAGTGCCATGCAGGATTCAGGACGCTGCTTCAACCTTCAGAATAGCGCCCTCCTGACTGACCACTCGTACCTGGCTGCCAACCGGTAAGTCGGGGCCAACCACCATCCACACCCCATCATTCACCTTGATTTTGCCGCGCCCGCCGACAATCGCGCTTTGGACCACAAAGATGCGTCCGATCAACTCTTGCCCGCGCATGTTCAGCCCCGGTTGATCCGATGGCCTGACCACGCTGCGTTGACGCCGCCACCAATACACCGCAGTCAGCACCGAGAGCAGGGCGAACAACAGAAATTGCAGGGTCCACGGCAACGCGGGGATCAAAAAGCTGATAACCCCGACGGCTGCCGCGGCGACGCCGATCCACAGCAAATAGCCGCCAGCGCCAAACACCTCAAGAATCAGCAATACCGTGCCCAGCCCCAGCCAATCCCAGAACGACAGGTTTTGCAGGTATGCCCACATAGTCGCGCCTCAGCCTTTTTTGCTGTCGAAGGTGGCTTTGACGATTTCGCCGATACCGCCCACCGCGCCGATCACCTGGCTGGCTTCGAGCGGCATCAGAATTAGTTTGCTGTTGTTCGCCGACGCCAGCTTGCCCAGCGCATCGATGTATTTCTGCGCGACAAAGTAGTTGATCGCTTGCACGTTGCCGGAGGCAATCGCTTCGGACACCACTTGAGTAGCCCGCGCTTCCGCTTCGGCTTGACGCTCCCGTGCTTCGGATTCGAGGAAGGCCGCCTGACGACCACCTTCAGCTTCGAGAATCTGCGCCTGCTTTTTGCCTTCGGCGGTGAGAATCGCAGACGCTCGCAGACCTTCTGCTTCAAGAATCTGCGCGCGCTTGATCCGCTCTGCTTTCATCTGCCCGGACATTGCTGCCATCAGGTCAGCGGGTGGGCTGATGTCCTTGATCTCGATCCGGGTGATCTTGATCCCCCACGGCGCGGTTGCTTCATCGACGGTACGCAGCAGCTTTTCGTTGATCGCGTCGCGCTGGCTGAGCATGGCATCCAGCTCCATGGAGCCCAGCACTGTACGGATGTTGGTTTGCAGCAGGTTACGGATCGCATGCTCGAGGTTGTTCACCTCGTAAGCGGCCTGCGCGGTGTTGACCACCTGGAAGAAGCACACCGCATCGATCTGCACGGTGGCATTGTCAGCGGTGATGACTTCCTGCGGCGGAATATCCAGCACGCTTTCCATCACATTGATCTTGCGCCCGATACGGTCCATCACCGGCACAATGATATTCAGGCCCGGTTTCAGCGTATTGGTATAACGGCCGAAGCGTTCCACCGTCCATTGAAAACCCTGCGGCACCACCTTGAAACCCATGAACACAATGGCAATCGCCAGCCCGACGAAAAGTAAAAGCACACTACCGATTTGCATAACGGTTCCCTGTTTTGGTTGATGTGTACGCATTTACGCAGAAATGCCGGAGCAAAGGCGATTTAACTAAGAATAGATCTGTTCAAAATGTGGCGGGGTTGCATGAGATTCCCTGTAGGAGCTGCCGAAGGCTGCGATAAGGTCGGTACGACCTTCAACGATCTCAGGATTAAGACCGCTCCGCGGCCTATCGCAGCCTTCGGCAGCTCCTACAGGGATCAGTGGCGGGCCTTGTTCATCAGCGCTGCTCACTCTGCGGCGTCACCCGCAATACCTCTTCCAGCGTGGTCAGCCCGGCGGCGACTTTTTGCGCGCCGGACAGGCGCAGGCTGCGCATGCCTTCCTTGAAGGCCTGGCGGCGCATGGCCGTGAGGTCGAGGTCGGCGCTGATCAGGGCTTTGACGTTGTCGGACATCAGCATGATTTCGTACACCCCGGCGCGGCCGCGATAGCCGGTGTCACGACACTCCGCGCAGCCCACCGCACGATGGGCGCCGGTTGGAACGGGCGCTTGCCATGGGCGGGTCAGGGTTTGCCAATCGCTCTCTTCCAGTTCAAGGGGAGCTTTGCAGTGTGGGCAGAGTGTGCGCACCAGTCGTTGCGCCATGACACCCAGGATGGTGGCCTTGAGCAGGTAGTGCGGCACACCCAGTTCCAGCAGGCGGCTGATTGCGCTCGGGGCGTCGTTGGTGTGCAGGGTCGACAGCACCAGGTGTCCAGTGAGCGCAGCCTGGATCGCCATTTCCGCTGTCTCGAGATCGCGGATCTCGCCGATCATGATGATGTCCGGGTCCTGGCGCATCAGCGCGCGTACGCCGCTGGCAAAGGTCAGGTCGATGTTGTACTGGACCTGCATCTGGTTGAACGCCGGTTCAACCATCTCGATCGGGTCTTCGATGGTGCAGAGATTGACCTCCGAGGTCGCCAGCTTTTTCAGCGTGGTGTACAGAGTCGTGGTCTTGCCTGACCCGGTAGGGCCGGTGACCAGAATGATGCCGTTGGGCTGTTGCGTCATATCCTGCCAGCGGCGCAGGTCGTCGCTGGAGAAGCCCAGTTGATCGAAGTTTTTCAGCAACACTTCCGGGTCGAAAATCCGCATCACCATCTTTTCGCCGAACGCGGTGGGCAAAGTCGACAACCGTAACTCGACTTCGCCGCCCTCGGGCGTGGTGGTCTTGACTCGGCCATCCTGCGGCTTGCGTTTTTCGGCAACGTTCATCCGGCCCAGGCTCTTCAAGCGACTGACGATGGCCATGGTCACTTGTGCTGGAAATTGATAGACGTTGTGCAGCACGCCGTCGATGCGAAAACGCACGGTGCCCTGTTCGCGACGCGGCTCGATATGAATATCGCTGGCGCGTTGCTGGAACGCATATTGGAACAGCCAATCGACGATATTGACGATATGCGCATCGTTGGCGTCGGGTTCCTGATCGCTGGCACCGAGCTTGAGCAACTGCTCGAAATTGCCCAGAGTGCTGCTTTTTTGATCAACGGTGCTGGCGCCGCTGACCGACTTCGCCAGCCGGAAAAAATCCACGGCCAGGCGCTGGATGTCCACCGGGTTGGCGATGACGCGTTTGATCGGCAGTTTCAGTACGTGGGCCAGGTCCGCTTCCCAGGCACAGACAAAGGGCTGGGCACTGGCAATGGTCACCGATTCGCGATCTACAGCCACCGCGAGGATTTTGTGACGTTGGGCGAAGGCGTAGGACATCAACGGTGTGACGGCCGCGACATTGATCTTCAGCGGATCGATACGCATGTAAGGCTGACCGGCCTGCTGCGCGAGCCAGACAGTGAGGGTTTCCAGGTCGAGCTTCTTGCCCGGGCGCCGCAGATCATCGAGCTGCTGGGCAGCGATGAATTCCAGCGGGTGCAATTGAATATTCAGTGCACTGCGGCGCAGCGTCAGGGCGTGTTCGGCGGAATCTTGATCAATAAAACCTTGAGCAACCAGATCGCGTAGCAGATCGTTGAGATCCAGCCAGCGATCCTGGGTAACTGAGGCGAGGGCGGACATGCGGGCTCCTTGGGACAGTTCTGCTCTGACCGGCTAATGGCACGACAAGAGTAGTCCCCGGCGCACCGCATGTGATAGCTGGAGCGAGGGCAAAGATTGCGAAAATTTACCAATACGTTAGCAGGTGGCCAGGGCTCCATGCTGCGGTAGGACGCTCTGAGCCTCGACGGGCTCCAGTGTGACTGAGCAAACATTGATCAAATTGCGCATTTTTTCGCCAATGACCTGCGCCCGATGCCAGCTCAGACCGTCCAGTTGGACTTCGATCATCAGCATCTGATCCTGCTGCAAAACGCTGACCTGTTGGGGAATCAAATACTGCATCGCAAACAGGTTGAGCACCCGGCACAACAGGTCGGGCTCAGCCTCGGCGAGGATCTGATAGTGCGCGCGGGTCTGGGCATTGTTGACGGCCCACACGTCCTGGCGTAGTGCGGGGGGACTGACGGCTTCGAGGTTGGGCATGCTGGCCTCTCTTGTTTTGACTGAGAGAAATTCTTGCATGCGGGAAAAGAAATTTCTTATCCATGATCGATTGGATTAGCCTTGGTAAGACTTGTTAATGCGTAGCTGGTGGAAAGCGGGGAATTTTTATGCAAAGCGAGCTGGACATCTACGACCGAAAGATTTTGGCCTTGCTGCAGGAAGACGCTTCGCTCTCCAGCGCGCAAATCGCCGAACAGGTCGGCTTGTCGCAATCGCCGTGCTGGCGACGCATTCAGCGACTCAAGGACGAAGGGGTGATCCGGCGTCAGGTCACATTGCTGGATCGTAAGAAAATCGGCCTCAATACGCAGATTTTCGCCGAGGTAAAACTCAACGCCCACGGTCGCTCCAACTTCACGGAGTTCACCGACGCGATTCGCGGCTTCCCGGAAGTGTTGGAGTGTTATGTGTTGATGGGGTCGGTGGATTTTCTGCTGCGCATCGTGACCCCGGATATCGAAGCTTACGAGCGGTTCTTCTTCGAGAAGTTATCGCTGGTGCCGGGGATACAGGAGGTCAACTCGACGGTGGCCTTGTCGGAGATCAAATCCACCACCAGCCTGCCGATTTTGCGGTGACACCAAACACTGTAGGAGCGCGCTTGCCCGCGATGGACCGCGAAGCGGTCCCAACAATGCTGAGCAGCCGTTCGCGGGCAAGCGCGCTCCTTGGAGATGCGTATCCCTTACAACCGCAACAAAGTCTTCCAGGCCCGGCTCTGGAACACCACAACAGTCTGTTGCACACGAGCCTCAAGGACTTCGTCGCTGATCGGCAAGTGAGCCAGTTGCTCTAGCTTGTTCAGCTCGCCGTACAGGCGATCCAGCTCTGGCAAATCCAGTACGCCACGGGCCAGATGCAGCCAGGCCTGAATGCGTTCGATGCGCGGCAGTTGCTCTGCCAGGTCTTCGGGTTGTTGCTGGTAGCGACCCAATTGCAGCGAGGTTGCTTCCTCGGCCAGCAGGCGTGGCACCCAGTTGGCCAATTGCGCAGCGCCCTGGCGATTGCCACGGGTATTGCGGTCGGCGGTCCAGCTGCGAGCCAACAACCAGCGCGAGGTGTTCAGCGAGAACAGGCCCCAGCGTGGGTCTTCCAGTTCTTCGATGAACTGCTCATGGGCCGCGTTGCGGACGTCGTCATCTTCCTGACCGGCTTGAACCAGTGGCCGCCAGTCCTCGAGCAAGGCGTCCAGCGATGCACGTAGCTCATGGGTCGACGTGCGCGGTGCGGCCTGGCCCAGGCTGCCAGTCAAGGCGCGCAACTCGGAAAGCAGCGCCACCCAGTCTTGCAGCAAACGCCAGTGACCGTTGAAGCGGTATTGCTCAGCCAGACGCTGACTGCTGCCCAACAGGTGCCTGGCCAGCGCGGCGAACGCGTCGTCCAGCGGCATTTCAGCGGTCAGTTCTGGAGCCGGCAGGCTCAGCGAGTAGCTGTTGGCGTCGAACAGGCGATAACCGCGCTCCGCCTTGCTGATATCGCACGGCATCAGCGCCAGAGTGGCAGCCAGTTCTGCGGCCAGCTCCAGCAGCGCAGCGGGCTCGCCTTCGCGCAATTCCAGCTCCAGCTCGCAGATTTCTTCTTTCTGTTTGCCGACGATGACGTTGCCCAGGTCCAGCGCAGCCTCGATCACGACTTTGGTCTTGCCGCGACCCCAGGCGATTTCAGCGCGTTCGCGGACGAAATCGGTGGTGAACAGCGGTTTGATGGTCTTTTTGTCCAGCTCGGCCAACTGCTCAGGCCAGCATTCGCCGTCGAGCTTTTTCAGGTCGAGCTTGGCCTTGGCCAGGTCCCAGTTGAATTCATTGCGCTCGGACAGGCCGGCGATGCTTTGCCCGCGAGTCTTCAGGGTCTGGATGATTGCGTCGCCGTCACGGCGGATGCGCAGGGCCACTTTGGCCGTCGCCAGATCGCGTTCCGGGGTGTCGAAGTACTGGTTGAGCAGCTCAAGGCGTTCCCAGCCACTTTTGTTGCGTTTTTTCAACAGCGGGTGCTCGCGCAATGCAGCGAGGGTTTCGCGGCTGACGCGGAGTTTGATTTCGGTTTCTTTCTGCATGGCCGGGGAATCCAAGCGCTAATCGCTAATAACGGGAGCGCAGCCTTCAAATGCGTGGCTGCTAAGGCCCCGCAGTGTACAGGACATGCGCGGCAACGGTTTATTCCTGGGGTCCGATAGCCCTATGATGGGGCACAAACGAGGAGATCGCGTATGCCCTTGCCGTCCATGAAAGACCAGTTCGCCGCCTTGATCGCTGCACCGTCGGTGAGCTGTACGCAGCCCGCGCTGGATCAGTCCAACCGCGCCGTGATCGATCTGCTGGCGACCTGGCTGGGCGATTTGGGTTTTGCCTGCGACATTCAGCAAGTGTCCCCCGGCAAGTTCAACCTGCTGGCGAGTTTCGGTAGCGGCCCTGGCGGCCTGGTATTGGCCGGGCATAGCGACACGGTGCCGTTCGATGGTGCGCTGTGGCAAACCGATCCGCTCAAGCTGACCGAAGTCGACGGGCGTTGGGTGGGGCTGGGCAGTTGTGACATGAAAGGCTTCTTCGCATTGGTCATCGAAGCTGTGCAGCCGTTGCTGGATCAGCCATTCAAGCAACCGCTGCTGATCCTCGCCACCTGCGATGAGGAAAGCTCCATGGCGGGCGCTCGTGCGTTGGCCGAAGCCGGCCGTCCGCTGGGCCGCGCGGCAGTGATTGGCGAGCCGACCGGACTCAAACCGATTCGCCTGCACAAGGGCGTGATGATGGAGCGCATCGATATTCTCGGTCGTAGCGGCCATTCGTCCGATCCGAGCCTGGGCCACAGCGCGCTGGAGGCGATGCACGACGCGATCAGCGAATTGAAGGGCCTGCGTCAGCAATGGCAGGGCGAGTACCGCAACCCGCAGTTCAGCGTGCCGCAGCCGACCCTGAACTTCGGTTGCATTCATGGCGGTGACAACCCGAACCGGATTTGCGGTCAGTGCTCGCTGGAGTTCGACTTGCGGCCCTTGCCAGGCATGGACCCGCAGGTGCTACGCGCGGCGATTCGTCAAAAGCTGCAGCCGTTGGCTGAGCTGCATCAGGTGCAGATCGATTACGCGCCGCTGTTTCCCGAGGTGCCACCATTCGAGCAGGCTGCCGATGCGGAACTTGTCCGCGTGGCTGAGCGTCTTACCGGACATCGCGCCGAGGCAGTAGCGTTTGGCACCGAAGCGCCTTATCTTCAGCGCCTGGGCTGCGAGACGCTGGTGCTGGGCCCCGGCGACATCGCCTGCGCTCATCAGCCGGGCGAATACCTCGAAATGTCACGCTTGCAGCCTACAGTGCGTCTACTACGCCAGTTGGTTGAATATTATTGCCTGAGCCCAGCGTGAGCCGGGCCTGCCCAAATGGCCTCTAAGCAGTTGGCCCCTAAAGAGATAAGGAGAGTGCGCGTGTTGCCAAGCCTGTTCCGACGATAACCACCACAACGCTGTGTGTGTTTTTACGCTTTCGTCCAATTTTTTACAGGCTCTTCAGGTTATGCACGAATACGTTAACTGGCTTCGCCACGCTTCGCCGTACATCAACGCCCACCGCGATTGCACCTTCGTCGTCATGCTGCCCGGCGACGGCGTCGAGCATCCGAATTTCGGCAATATCGTCCACGACCTGGTGCTGCTGCACAGCCTGGGTGTACGACTGGTGTTGGTCCACGGTTCTCGCCCACAGATCGAAAGCCGTCTCGCGGCGCGCGGTCTGACGCCGCACTTCCACCGTGACCTGCGCGTCACCGATGCCGCGACCCTTGAATGCGTGATCGACGCTGTCGGCCACCTGCGCATCGCCATCGAAGCGCGCCTGTCCATGGACATGGCCGCTTCACCGATGCAGGGTTCGCGCCTGCGCGTGGCGGGCGGCAATCTGGTCACGGCGCGGCCGATTGGCGTGGTCGAAGGCGTGGATTATCACCACACCGGTGAAGTGCGCCGGGTTGACCGCAAAGGCATCAATCGCCTGCTGGATGAGCGCTCCATCGTGCTGCTGTCGCCGCTGGGTTACTCGCCGACCGGTGAGATTTTCAACATCGCCTGCGAAGACGTCGCCACCCGTGCCGCCATCGACCTCGGTGCAGACAAATTGTTGCTGTTCGGTGCCGAACGCGGTCTGCTCGATGCGCAGGGCAAACTGGTGCGTGAACTGCGTCCGCAGCAAGTCCCGGCGCATATGCTGCGGCTGGGCAGCAACTATCAGGCTGAACTGCTCGATGCCGCTGCTGAAGCGTGCCGCGGTGGTGTCGGTCGCAGCCATATCGTCAGCTACGCCGAAGACGGCGCGCTGCTGACCGAGCTGTTCACCCGTGACGGTGGCGGCACGCTGGTGGCGCAAGAGCAGTTCGAGCTGGTGCGTGAGGCGGCGATTGAAGACGTTGGCGGCTTGCTGGACTTGATCAGCCCGCTGGAAGAGCAGGGGATTCTGGTGCGTCGTTCGCGCGAAGTGCTGGAGCGCGAGATCGAGCAGTTCAGCGTGGTCGAGCGCGAAGGGCTGATCATCGCCTGTGCGGCGTTGTATCGGATTGCGGATTCAGACGCAGGCGAGTTGGCTTGCCTGGCCGTCAACCCGGAGTACCGCCACGGCGCGCGCGGTGACGTACTGCTGGAGCGGATCGAAATCCGTGCGCGGGAGCAGGGCTTGAAGACCCTGTTCGTCCTCACTACCCGCACTGCACATTGGTTCCGTGAACGCGGGTTTGAGCCGAGCAGTGTCGACCGCCTGCCAAGCGCGAGGGCGTCGCTCTATAACTATCAGCGTAATTCGAAGATCTTCGAGAAAGCGTTGTAAATTTGAAGTCTACCGGAAACCTGTAGGAGCTGCCGAAGGCTGCGATAAGGCCGGTACGGCCTTCAAGAGGCCTTCAACCGCAACGACCGCTTCGCGGTCGATCGCAGCCTGCGGCAGCTCCTACATGGATTGGGGTCTATCAGTTACTGATCGCCAAAATGCTCGCCTGATACGCACCGACAAACGTGTCGAAATCGACCGTTTCTTCGGTTTGCTCCAGCTCTGCCTGTTGGGCTATCGAGGTGCGGGCCAGTGTTTCGAAGTGCGACTGGTCTTTAGTGCTCAGCGGTTCGCTACGGAAGAACTGGGCGTGTGCCTGGCTCTGCCGGAAG
Organism: Pseudomonas sp. ASL3; assembly: GCF_056680425.1. Taxonomy (NCBI): domain Bacteria; kingdom Pseudomonadati; phylum Pseudomonadota; class Gammaproteobacteria; order Pseudomonadales; family Pseudomonadaceae; genus Pseudomonas; species Pseudomonas sp. ASL3. Next base: position 5,876,525 of record NZ_CM155281.1, read on the forward strand.
GAGAATGCCGTGAAGCCTTCCTTATGTTCAGTCATGCTTGCCAATACTTGGGCGGAAGGCGTCAGTGACGAATTGTTGACCTTGAGCAGTTGCGCGGCCAGGGCTTTGGCGTGTTCGTCGCCTCCGTGGCTTTGATCGAGCAATTGTGCCAGCGGAGCGATTTTTTCCAGCAGCTCGGTGGCCCAGGCTTTCAGATCGATCGTGGTGTCATTGCGTCGCAACTCCAGCCCCGGACGACGGCCTTCCTTGACCACCGTCAGGAAGTTCGAGGCCGCGTTGGTGCATTCGTTATTCGCCAGTTGCGGGCTGTCTTGCAGTGCGCAATACAGTACGAACGCGTCGATGAAGCGCGCTTGCTGCAAATCGATACCCATCGGCAGGAACGGGTTGATGTCCAGGCAGCGGACCTCAACGTATTGCACTCCACGGGCTACCAGCGCCTGAATCGGACGCTCGCCGGAATAGGTCACGCGTTTCGGACGGATGTTGGAGTAGTACTCGTTTTCGATCTGTAGGATGTTGGTGTTGAGCTGAATCCACTCACCATCCTTGTGGGTGCCGATCTCGACATAGGGCGCGTACGGCGTCGCCACTGCTTTACGCAGGCTGTCGGTGTAGCTGTTCAGGTCGTTGTAGCAGGGCGTCAGGCCGGCCTGAGCGTTGCTCTGGTAACCCAGATCGCTCATGCGCAGGCTGGTGGCGTAGGGCAGGTATAAGGTGTCGGCGTCCCATTGCTCCAACTGATGCGAGCGGCTGCGCAAGAAGCCTGCATCCAGCGCCGGCGAAGCGCCGAACAGGTACATCAGCAACCAGCTGTAACGACGGAAGTTGCGAATCAGGGCGATATAGGAAGCCGACTGATAGTCGCGGTCCGTGCCGACAAACCCTTCGTCTTGCCTGAGCAGCGGCCAGAGTTTTTCTGGCAACGAGAAGTTGTAGTGAATCCCGGCAATGCACTGCATGGTCTTGCCGTAGCGCAAGGCCAGGCCTTTGCGATAGACGTACTTGAGCTGGCCGATATTCGAGGTGCCGTAATAGGCAATCGGGATATCTTCCTCGGCCGGCAGCGGGCAGGGCATCGACGGGCTCCACAGGTACTCGGCGCCGAGTTTGCTGTAGGCGAAGCGATGGATCTTGTCCAGGCTGCTCAGCGTATCGGCAGGGTCCGCCAGCGCGGGAGTAATGAACTCCAATAGCGACTCAGAGTAATCGGTCGTGATTTGCTCGTGGGTCAGCGCGGAGCCCAATGCTTCGGGGTGCGGCGTCTGCGCCAGGCGTGCTTCGCCCGTCACGCGCAAGCATTCACGCTCAATACCGTGCAGGCACTGCTCCAGCAGGGAGAGGTTAGTGCGCTCGCTAAGCAGAGCCAGGCGGCGGTTGAGAAGTTCGCTCAAGTTGGATTCCTTCACGCGTCAGTCGCCCCAATATGGGGGTGGATATGACCGTCTACAAGGGTGAAGAGAAGAACTGGCGTTGTCGCCTGGTCTGGGTCTGAAACGCCTGCCCGCAATCTGATTCAGGCGGCCGTCCGAGGGGTCAATTTCGGCGCCACTGTCATTGTGCCGAAATTAACCCAAATCAGCCGGGTACAGCTAGACGACTGCGAACGTGCCTTGTGCTTTAGCGACCAGTTTGTCGCCCTGGCGCACTTCTGCCTCGACCACAAGCGTGCGCCGTCCGGCATGTAGCACATTGGCGATGCACAACACCTCGCCTTCGGCAACCGAGCGCATGTAGTTGATCTTGCACTCTATGGTCACGCTCCGCTGATCGAAGCCGTGGGAGCTGGAACACGCCAGCCCCATGGTGATATCGACCAAGCTGAAGATCGCCCCGCCATGCATCACATTGCCGCGATTACGCAGGTGCGGCTCAAGTGCCAATGCGACGTCGGCGACGCCGTTGTCCAGGCGCACCAGCCGACAGCCGAGCGTCTTGAAATAGGCGCTCTCGGTCAGACCTTCAGGTATGTCCATCAGCGTTTCTTCAACTGCTTGGCGTTGGCGAACAGGGAGGCCATGGCGTTATTGGCCGGAGCTGGCGCCGAGGTCTCCTTGCGTGGAGCACTCTGTTGCGCGCGTGGTGCTGAACCTGGACGTGCGCCGCGAGCGCCGTCGATCTTCTCGCCGGGGGTGTCGCCCATGCGCATCGACAAGCCAACGCGTTTACGCGGGATGTCGATTTCCATCACCTTGACCTTGACCACATCGCCGGCCTTCACCGCTTCGCGAGGGTCCTTGATGAATTTTTCGGACAACGCGGAGATGTGCACCAGACCGTCCTGATGCACGCCGATATCGACGAAAGCACCGAAGTTGGTGACGTTGGTTACCACGCCTTCGAGGATCATGCCCAGTTGCAGGTCCTTGAGGTCTTCGACGCCGTCCTGGAATTCAGCAGTCTTGAACTCTGGACGTGGGTCGCGGCCCGGTTTTTCCAGTTCTTGCAGAATGTCGGTGACAGTCGGCAGGCCGAAGGTTTCGTCGGTGTATTTTTTCGGGTCAAGACGCTTGAGGAAGCTCGCATCGCCAATCAACGAACGGATATCGCGGTCGGTTTCAGCGGCGATACGTTGCACCAGCGGATAGGCTTCCGGGTGAACAGCCGAGGAATCCAGCGGGTTGTCGCCGTTCATGACACGCAGGAAGCCAGCAGCTTGTTCGTAGGTCTTTTCGCCGAGACGGCTGACCTTCTTCAGCGAAGCGCGGGTCTTGAACGCGCCGTTTTCATCGCGGTGAGCGACGATATTCTGCGCTAGCGTAGTGTTGAGGCCGGAAATACGGGCGAGCAAGGCCACCGAAGCCGTGTTCACATCGACGCCGACGGCGTTCACACAGTCTTCGACCACCGCGTCCAGGCCGCGTGCCAGTTTCAACTGCGAAACGTCGTGCTGGTACTGGCCGACACCGATGGATTTCGGGTCGATCTTCACCAGCTCTGCCAGCGGGTCTTGCAGTCGACGGGCAATCGACACGGCACCACGGATCGATACGTCCAGCTCCGGGAATTCTTTTGCGGCCAGCTCCGAGGCTGAATACACCGAGGCGCCAGCTTCGGAGACCATCACCTTGGTCATTTTCAGACCTGGGTATTTTTTGATCAGATCGGCAGCCAGTTTGTCAGTCTCGCGGCTGGCAGTGCCGTTGCCGATGGCGATCAGGTCCACCGCATGCTTGGCGCACAGTGCGGCCAGCACGGCGATGGTCTGGTCCCATTGATTCTTCGGTACGTGTGGATAAACCGTCGCGTAATCCAGCAGCTTGCCTGTTGCGTCGACCACAGCCACTTTGCAGCCGGTGCGCAGACCGGGGTCGAGGCCCAGAGTGGCACGCGGGCCAGCTGGCGCGGCCAGCAGCAGGTCATGCAGGTTGTGCGCGAACACGTTGATCGCTTCGGTTTCCGCGCCATCGCGCAGTTCGCCCAGCAGATCGGTTTCCAGGTGGGTGTAGAGCTTGACCTTCCAGGTCCAGCGCACCACTTCGGCCAGCCATTTATCGGCAGGGCGACTTTGATTTTGCAGGCCAAAACGCTCGCTGATCATCATTTCGCACGGGTGCATGGCGCCCGGCACTTCTTCGCCAACCTTCAAGGAGGAGCTGAGGAAACCTTCGTTACGGCCCCGGAAAATCGCCAGTGCGCGGTGCGACGGCATGCTTTTCAGCGGCTCGTCGTGTTCGAAGTAATCGCGGAACTTGGCGCCTTCTTCTTCCTTGCCAGCCACCACACGGGCGCTGAGCACGGCTTCGTGCTTGAGGAAGCTGCGCAGTTTGTCCAGCAGGCTGGCGTCTTCGGCGAAGCGTTCCATCAGGATGTATTTGGCGCCTTCGAGCGCGGCTTTTACATCGGCCACGCCTTTTTCAGCGTCGACAAAGCGTGCGGCTTCGCTTTCAGGGTTCAGACTCGGGTCGTTGAACAGGCCGTCGGCCAATTCGCCCAGGCCGGCTTCCAGGGCAATCTGGCCCTTGGTGCGGCGCTTTTGCTTGTAGGGCAGGTACAAATCTTCGAGACGGGTTTTGGTGTCTGCGAGTTTGATATCGCGGGCCAGCTCAGGCGTCAACTTGCCTTGCTCTTCGATGCTGGCAAGGATGCTGATGCGCCGCTCATCAAGTTCGCGCAGGTAGCGCAGGCGCTCTTCCAGGTGACGCAATTGGGTGTCATCGAGGCTGCCGGTCACTTCTTTACGGTAGCGGGAGATGAAAGGCACGGTGGAACCTTCATCGAGCAGAGCTACGGCCGCTGCGACCTGCTGTGGGCGGACACCGAGTTCCTCGGCGATGCGGCTGTTGATGCTGTCCATAAAACCACCTGGCAAATTGTGAGCAAATAAAATGCGACTCTAGCGAACGGCCTTCGTCAGGCGTTGCCTGACTTCAACGGCGGCGCATTATACCCGGCGATCTCCGATTAGGGTGATTGCGCCCTGTAACAAGGGCTATGAAGAACCGTTACTGGCGGCTCAGGAAAAATCTGCTAACAATGCACACAGTACGAAAATCGGCGGCTACGCCATAATGCGCGCCGAGATCAAAGGAGCATCTAATGAGCAGCACAGCACAAACTGCTGAAGGCGAAAAAATCCTCATCGTTGACGACGACCCAGGGTTAAGCAGCCTGTTAGAGCGTTTTTTCACCAGCAAAGGCTATCGCGCGCGTGCGGTGGCCAACGTTGAGCAAATGGATCGTCTGCTGGCCCGCGAGGTTTTTCACCTTGTGGTCCTGGATTTGATGCTGCCTGGTGAAGATGGGCTCTCCGCCTGCCGCCGCTTGCGTGCTGCCAACAATCAGGTACCGATCATCATGCTCACCGCCAAAGGCGACGAGTTGAGTCGAATCCGTGGGCTGGAGTTGGGTGCTGATGACTATCTGTCCAAGCCTTTCAACCCTGATGAGTTGATGGCACGCGTCAAAGCCGTGCTGCGTCGTCAGGCGACGCCTGTTCCCGGCGCGCCCGCCAGTGAAGACGAGTCCGTGACGTTTGGTGACTACGAATTGTCGCTGGCGACCCGCGAACTCAAGCGTGGCGATGAAGTACACATGTTGACCACCGGCGAATTCGCGGTGCTCAAGGCTTTGGTGATGCATGCGCGCGAGCCATTGACCCGCGACAAACTGATGAACCTGGCCCGTGGTCGCGAGTGGGATGCGCTGGAGCGCTCAATTGATGTGCAAATATCGCGTCTGCGTCGTCTGATTGAGCCGGACCCATCCAAACCTCGCTATATCCAGACCGTCTGGGGCGTGGGTTATGTGTTCGTTCCCGACGGTGCCGGAAACAAGTGATTGGCGCTTTGTAGAAGCGAGTCGCTCAGGCCGCTGAGTACTCTTTGGTACATTCGATAACCCTCTAGAGGGTTATCGGCGTTTTTGGCCGGAGTGTTCATGCGGCTGATGCCGTTTGCGATCCGCCATTTCTGCGAGCCTGGCTCGCGCCTGCAAAGTGTGTAGCTGCTGCCATGAAAACCCCGCTCTGGTTCCCGCAAAGCTTCTTCTCCCGCACCCTTTGGCTGGTGCTGATTGTCGTGCTGTTTTCCAAGGCGCTGACCCTGGTTTATCTGTTGATGAACGAGGATGTGCTGGTCGACAGGCAGTACAGCCATGGTGTCGCGCTGACGCTACGCGCCTACTGGGCGGCGGATGAGCATGATCGCGAGGCCATTGCCGAAGCTGCCGGGCTGATCCGGGTGGTCGGCGGCGGCGTACCGGAAGGTGAGCAACATTGGCCGTACAGCGAGATTTATCAACGTCAGATGCAAGCCGAGTTGGGGGCCGACACTGAAGTGCGCTTGCGTGTACATGCGCCGCCGGCCCTGTGGGTACGAGCCCCGAGTCTGGGCGATGGTTGGCTGAAAGTGCCGCTGTACCCGCATCCACTGCGCGGCCAGAAAATCTGGAGCGTGCTGGGTTGGTTCCTCGCCATCGGCTTGTTATCCACCGCCTCGGCATGGATCTTCGTCCGACAGCTAAATCAGCCGCTCAAACGTCTGGTCTTTGCCGCCCGCCAATTAGGGCAGGGGCGCAGTGTGCGCTTGCCGATCAGCGATACGCCCAGCGAAATGACCGAAGTGTATCGGGCCTTCAACCAGATGGCCGAAGACGTCGAACAGGCAGGGCAGGAGCGGGAACTGATGCTGGCCGGGGTTTCCCATGACCTGCGAACGCCGCTGACCCGCCTGCGCCTGTCCCTTGAGTTGATGACGGGTGAAAACGAGCTGACCGAAGGTATGGTCCGCGATATCGAAGACATGGACGCGATCCTCGATCAATTCCTGGCGTTCATTCGCGACGGGCGTGATGAAGCGATCGAGGAAGTCGACCTGAGCGATCTGGTGCGCGAAGTGGTGGCGCCGTTCAATCACCCGGTCGAGCAGATTCGTTTGTGTCTGGAGCCGATCCCGCCGTTTCCGCTGCGCCGGGTTTCCCTCAAGCGCTTGCTGAACAATCTGATCGGAAATGCCATGCATCATGCAGGTAACGGCATCGAAGTCGCGGCTTATGTGTCGGGTGATGCCAATGCGCCCTATGTGGTGCTGAGCGTGTTGGACCGTGGCGCGGGCATCGATCCGTCGGAGCTGGAGGTCATCTTCAACCCCTTTATCCGTGGCGACCGGGCACGCAGTGGTAAAGGCACCGGGTTGGGGCTGGCGATCGTCAAACGCATCGCGGCCATGCACGGCGGCAATGTCGAACTGCGAAATCGTTCAGGAGGCGGCCTTGAAGCGCGAGTGCGCTTGCCGCTGGGGCTGATGTTGCCCAGGGATGCTGTGTAAGCAGCGGCAAGCGGCAAGCTACAAGCCAAGCAGTTTCTCTTGCAGCTTGCAGCTTGCGGCTTGAAGCTGCCCCCCTAACCCTTCCCTTTAGTCCGCGTCAGATGCGGGCCGCTGTTTTTCTCCAGGTATTCAATGATCATCCCGGCAACGTCCTTGTTGGTGGTTGTTTCGATACCTTCCAGGCCCGGCGACGAATTCACTTCCATTACCAGCGGGCCATGGTTGGAACGCAGGATGTCCACACCCGCCACGCTCAGGCCCATGACCTTGGCGGCGCGGATGGCGGTCATGCGTTCTTCAGGTGTGATCTTGATCAGGCTGGCGCTGCCGCCACGGTGCAGGTTCGAACGAAACTCCCCCGGTTTGGCCTGGCGCTTCATCGAGGCGATCACCTTGTCGCCGACCACGAAGCAGCGGATATCCGCACCGCCGGCTTCCTTGATGTACTCCTGAACCATGATGTCTTGTTTCAGGCCCATAAAGGCCTCGATCACCGACTCGGCGGCGGTGGCTGTTTCACACAGCACCACGCCGATGCCTTGAGTGCCTTCCAGCACTTTGATCACCAAGGGCGCACCGTTGACCATCTGGATCAGGTCGGGAATATCGTCTGGGGAGTGGGCAAAGCCGGTAACCGGCAGGCCGATGCCTCGACGTGACAGCAATTGCAGCGAGCGCAGCTTGTCCCGCGAACGAGCAATGGCGACCGACTCGTTGAGCGGAAAGACGCCCATCATTTCAAACTGGCGCAGCACCGCGCAGCCATAAAACGTCACTGAAGCGCCAATCCGCGGGATCACCGCATCAAAACCTTCCAATGGCTTGCCGCGATAGTGGATCTGCGGCTTATGACTGGCGATGTTCATATAGGCGCGCAGGGTGTCGATCACCACCATCTCATGGCCACGCTCGGTACCAGCTTCGACCATGCGACGGGTGGAATACAGACGCGGATTTCGCGACAGCACAGCGATCTTCATGCAACACCTGTGGCAGAGGTAGTAGAGGCCGGAAATGCCGGCTTGTCTTGAACGTATGTAATGCCTGGATTGACCACCAATTGGCCGTCGATCAGGGCTTTTGAACCGAGCAGCAGGCGATAGCGCATGGCTTTACGGCAGGCCAGCGTGAATTCTACCGGCCATACCCGATCACCCAAAGCCAGGGTGGTACGGATGACGTAGCGGACTTGCGCCTGGCCGTTGGAGCTTTTTATGGTTTTCATGGCGACCAATTGCGCTTCGCAACGACGATGGCGCAGTTGCACCACCGTGCCGAGGTGCGCGTTGAAGCGTACCCATTTTTCCCCGTCGCGTTCGAAAGGTTCGATCTCGGTCGCGTGCAGGCTTGAAGTGCTTGCCCCGGTATCGATTTTCGCCCGCAGGCCAGCCACCCCTAAATTGGGCAGCGCCACCCACTCGCGAAGGCCGACGACCGTCAAATGATCAAATGTTTTCAAAGCGATTCCGTACGTCTCAAGCAGTCTGCCAAGCACCAGGGTCGACCTGGGCCAAAGCTTTAAATGCAGGTTTGGCGAACCAGAAACCTTGCATAAGGAAAATCCCGCAGTCGGTGAGAACGTCCCGCTCCCGGCATTTTCAATGCCTTCGGCGATGACTGTAACGCCTGACTCCGCACAGATTATGACAACACCACGAACGATAGCCTGACGAGCGCGATCGTGATGGATATCGCGGATCAGCGCCATGGAAATCAGTCACGTAGCATTTCCGGGCCAAAGGGACCGTCGATGCGTGCAGCATTCTAATCCGGGGATCAGCTTGCCGCGTGCTCTACATGACGTAGTACAGTTCGGACTATTACTTGATTGAGGCATTCCAATGGCACAAAAACCAGAAGAGGACGACAAAGTCCGGCTGGACAAATGGCTCTGGGCAGCACGGTTCTTTAAAACCCGAGCCTTGGCCAAGGCTGCGATTGAAAGTGGCAAGGTCCATTGGCGAGGCGAGCGCTGCAAGCCGGGCAAGGAGCCGCGTATCGGCGATGAGTATCAGATTCGTGCGGGCTTCGACGAACGCACCGTGGTGGTCCAGGCGCTATCGGCCGTGCGCCGTGGCGCACCTGAGGCGCAGGCACTGTATGCCGAAACCGCCGACAGCATTGCCAGGCGCGAAAACGCCGCGGCCATGCGCAAGGCGGGCAGTCTGGGCATCAGCACCGATGGGCGACCGACCAAGAAACAGCGTCGACAACTCCATCAGTTTCACGGCTCAAGCAGTGATGATTGAGTCCAGCGCCAGGCGTTAAGCCGCGCCGCTCCATTCGCAGACTGGCGATAGCCCAAATGTGCGGCCACAATAAGCGCTTGTCATTTTTGCCATTACCTCAGATACCTTTTCTTATGCATGATTTCCCTGATATCGATTACACACAGCGTTTCATTTTCGACGAAAGCGACGTTCGCGGAGAGCTGGTTGCGTTGGAGCGTAGTTACGTCGAAGTGCTGGCCAAGCACCCCTACCCGGAACCTGTTGCGCAGTTGCTCGGTGAAATGCTCGCGGCTGCGGCCTTGCTGGTCGGCACCCTGAAGTTTGATGGGCTGCTGGTGCTGCAAGCCAATTCCAGCGGCGCGGTGCCGATGTTGATGGTCGAATGCTCCAGCGACCGTGAAATACGCGGTATCGCTCGTTACGAGGAGGCACTGATCACTCCCGGCGCCGGGCTGCGCGACTTGATGCCCGACGGCACGTTGACCATGACCATCGACCCACGTCAGGGCAAACGCTACCAAGGCGTCGTTGCACTGGATGGCGTCGACCTCTCGGATAGCCTGACGTCATATTTCGCCCTGTCCGAACAACTGGCGACCCGCTTCTGGCTCAATGCCGACGGCAGTCGCGCCCGTGGCCTGCTGCTGCAGCAACTGCCTTCCGCCCGCCTGACCGATCCGGAAGACCGCGAGGCGAGTTGGCAGCATGTCACGGCGCTGGCCGGCACCCTGACCGCTGAAGAGTTGCTCAGTCTGGACAATGAAACTGTGCTGCATCGTCTCTTCCATGAAGACGCTGTGCGCATGTTCGACATCCAGCCGCTGCAATTTCGTTGCAGTTGCTCGCGCGAGCGCTCGGCCAATGCCCTGGTCAGCCTGGGTCTGGAAGATGCTCAGCAACTGGTGGTCGAGCACAACGGCAGCATCGAAATCGACTGTCAGTTCTGCAATCAACGCTATTTGTTCGATGCCACTGACGTAGCGCAGTTGTTCGCTGGCGGTGGCGTGGATTCACCATCCGGTACGCGTCATTAAAGACCGGCGAATACGCCTGGAACCGCTGTGTGGGCCGCGTTACAGCTGTTCTGACAGGAGGGTCCTACCTTTTCTGGGCATTTCTGGCATAATCCGGCCCACTTTTTCCGCTGTAGTAGTGTGAAATTTTCTACTACAAAACGTTTGGAGCACTCGGCCCACTGGCCGACGGGGAACCTCATGACGCAAGCTAATAATGCCGTGTACACCGATCTGAGCATCGATGATCTGGTTAAAGAAGCCCTGAATCGCGGTGAAGGCGAGCTTGCCGATACTGGCGCGCTGGTCGTGAAAACAGGTCATCGCACTGGCCGCTCGCCAGTTGACCGTTTTATCGTGGAAGAGCCAGGCACCCAGGCCGCTATCGCGTGGGGCCCGATCAACCGCAAGTTCCCGGCCGACAAGTTCGATGCCCTGTGGAGCCGCGTCGAAGCCTATCTGGGCGAGCGCGAGCGTTTTGTATCCCACGTCCATGTAGGTTCTGACCCTGCGCACTACCTCCCGGTCAAAATGACCACCGAGACTGCGTGGCACAACCTGTTCGGCCGTTGCCTGTTCATCAATCCTGAAGAGTACAACCCGGCTGGCAAGGACGAGTGGCAAGTCATCAATGCCCCAGCGTTCGTCTGCGAACCTGAGCGTGACGGCACCAACTCCGACGGCACCGTGATCATCAACTTCGCGGCCAAGAAAGTCCTGCTCGCCGGCATGCGTTACGCCGGTGAAATGAAAAAAGCCTTGTTCTCGGTCCAGAACTTCCTGCTGCCAGCGGTCGACGTTCTGCCAATGCACTGCGCGGCCAACATGGGCGAAGAGGGCGACGTAACCCTGTTCTTCGGCCTGTCCGGCACCGGCAAAACCACCCTGTCCGCTGATGAAAGCCGTTACCTGATCGGTGACGACGAACACGGCTGGGGCGTGGGCGTGGTGTTCAACATCGAAGGCGGTTGCTATGCCAAATGCATCGACCTGTCCGAGAAAAACGAGCCCGTCATCTGGAAAGCCATCCAGCACGGCGCCGTACTGGAAAACGTCGTACTGGACCCGGTCACCAAAAAGGCCGACTACGCCGACGACAGCCTGACCCAGAACAGCCGCGCCGCTTACCCGCGTGAACTGATCGAAAAACGCGCACCGAAAAACCTCGGTGGCGAGCCAAACGCTGTGATTTTCCTGACCTGCGACCTGACTGGCGTCCTGCCGCCAGTGTCGATCCTCAGCGAAGAACAAGCGGCTTACCACTTCCTGTCGGGCTACACCGCACTGGTCGGCTCCACTGAAATGGGTTCGGGCAGCGGCATCAAGTCGACCTTCTCCACCTGCTTCGGCGCACCGTTCTTCCCGCGTCCAGCTGGCGAATACGCTGAACTGCTGATCAAACGCATCCGCGGCTTCAGCTCGAAGGTTTACCTGGTCAACACCGGCTGGACCGGCGGCGGCTACGGCGTCGGCAAACGCTTCAACATCCCGACCACCCGCGGCGTCATCGCAGCTATCCAGAGCGGCGCACTGATCGGCGCAGAAACCGAACACCTGGGCACCATCAACCTCGACGTACCGAAGTCGGTCCCAGGCGTAGACACCGCACTGCTCAACCCACGCAACACCTGGGCAGACAAAGCGGCCTACGACGAATCGGCAAAAGCACTGGCTACCTTGTTCATTGAAAACTTCAAGAAGTTTGATGTGAGCGATGCAATCAAGAATGCTGGGCCGCAGTTGTAATTTGGTTGTTGCTGGTTGAATGAAAAAAACCGCCTTTAGGGGCGGTTTTTTATGTGTCAGTCAGTGTTATCAGTTCTGCAGATACGCGTTCATCCCATTGGGCTAAACCCGTTTGCCGCACTGCAATACCGCTCTTCCATCGCCTTACTCAAATCCTCTCGACTACTTTCCCAGCGCTTTCCCCACTCTCTGCATTCCTCTTTGAAGTAAACCTTCGCCCCTTTGCGGCATTCCCGATATTCGATTGATCCGCTTCGATGGTTGGCACAGACGCTGCTGCCGTCGATTTGGTTGCCGTAGGTGGTCCATTGGGCCAGGTAACTCCCACGGCCGTCCCATTGGCGGACCCAGGCGGAGTGGATGCCTTGGTCGAGGTTGCGGCTTACGCGGGTTTGGCGGCTGGTTTTGTCTGCTTCGTATTGCGCCATGTATTCGGCGGAGACCATGCCTTGTGCGTTCTGTTTCTGGCTGGGGCGTGGGAGTTCGCCGTAGCGGCAAGTGACGACGCTGGTGTCGATGACGTTGCCGGCTTTGATGCAGTCGGCGAGGGCGGTTTTCAGGGTGCGAGTCGGGGTGTTGATTGTCTGGATGGGCTGGGCGATGGGTGGAGGCGTGATATCGGGCTGTTTAGTCGTTGGGCGCTGGACAATGGATTGGGCAGTGAGCGGTTGGCTGAGATCGGAACGATGGGTCAGAAGATAAAAACCGCACGCTAACAAGGCGAGCAGGGCGAAGACGTTGCGGTACAGGGTCGAGGCGTCTTTTCGACGGCGAGTGCGGGGCGCTGCGTCCTCGTAATCGGCGCTGAAGGAGTCGTGCTGGTTGAGGTCGTCCTGATCCTGGCGCTTCATGGAGTCCGTTCGTCCGTCCTTGGCTGTGTGTACTTTGCGGGTGCGCAGTGGCTTCGAGGTTAATCCTGATGGAGGCTATTAGCCAGCGGCCTGCGATTGAGATAGCCGAGACTTTCGTGGTGGGTGCGTTGTATGAAAAGGCGGTCGGCTATCTGTGAAGCTTGAGGGATGTTTTGTCGAATTACAGCGGATTGGAGCCCGGTGGGGTTTGAGGGTTTTCTGATTAGGTTGAGGATTTGTCTTACGTGCTAACTAGTGATTAAACATTGGGGTTGTCTGCTATTAGGCCTTTGGCAACATGTTGGCTCCACAGGGGGTGTGATCGGCACGAAAGCGGTGTCTGATGTGCCACCATCGCGAATGAATTGGCTATGTCTGCGTTAACTGTTGCACAGGTTCATATCCGAGTGACTCCTTCAATAAAATCAATGGATTGATTTGAAACAAGGGGCTTCACCGTTTTGAGTGGGTAATCTATTCTCCTCCCCATGAAAGATATCGATTTATACACCCAAATCCTTGGGCTCCAGGCACCGTGGAAAGTGGTCGCAGTTAACCTTGACCGTGCGTTGGGGCAAGTCGTTGTCGGCGTTGGAGTATCTGATGCTGCTGCGTTCACCTGTCCGCAATGTGGCCTGCACGCTTCGCGTTATGACAAACGCAAACGTCGTTGGCGGCATCTTGATACGTGTCAGTTCGTGACCATTCTAGAGGCTGAGGTGCCCAGAGTTCATTGCGCCGAGCATGGCGTGGTGACTGTCGAGGTCCCGTGGGCAGACGCTGGTTCAGGTTTCACCTTGATGTTTGAAGCATTGGTGATCAACTGGATCCAGGAAGCCAGTATTCAGGCGGTCTCGCGTCAACTCCAGACAAGCTGGGGCAGCATTGACCGGATCATGGCTCGCGCCGTCAGACGCGGATTGGCGCGTCGAAAACCGTTATCACCGACCCAGATATGTGTGGACGAGACTTCGTTTCAAAAGCGTCGCGAGTACGTCACCGTGGTGACCGACCCCGCAACGGGTCAGGTCTTGCATGTGGAAGACGGCAACCTCACCCAGAGCCTGGAAGCGTTTTATACGAAGCTCAATAGCGACCAGAAGCAAGCTATTACGGGCGTTTCGATGGATATGTGGCCCGCCTTTATCAGCGCGACCCAGCGTCATATTCCGGATGCCATGCACAAAATAGCGTTCGACAAGTTCCATGTGGCCAAGCTGTTGAGTGAGGCGCTGGACAGAGTGCGTCATATGGAGAACCGCGAGTTGTTAAAGGCCGGCTCCACGGTGCTCAAGAACACGAAATACGTCTGGCTCAAGCGGGCTGAGAACATGACTGAGCGACAACAGGCAACCTTCGAGTCGTTGCGAGAGGGTTCGTTGCGTACAGCCAAAGCGTGGGCGATCAAAGATCTGGCCATGCAGTTGTGGCGAGGTAAGGATCGGGATGAGGTCGAACAACAGTGGAACCACTGGCTGGAATGGGCCTTGAACAGTGGGCTGCCACCGATGTGGAAAGTCGCCAAAACGATCAAGCGACGACTGTGGGGCATCGTCAACGCCATCGTGTTGAACCTGCATAACGGCCATGCAGAAAGCATGAACGCACGCATTCAACGGCTCAAGCAACGCTCTTGCGGGTTTCGAAATCGGGAGCGTTTTCGCAATGCCATTTACTTTCATTTTGGTGGTTTGGACTTATACCCGGAACGTCTCCAAAACTCATAACACCCACTTGATCCGGTGAAGCCCCTGAAACAACCTTTAAGTCATTGATAAATAATATTTTTTCTTTCTGATATTTTCGACTAGACGCTGATCGACTGTAGGAGCTGACTTGTCTGCGATCCAGTGCGAAGCGCTGGCAAAAATGGTGAATTCACCACCGCTGGAAGGTCCTTCGGCCCTTATCGCAGACAAGTCAGCTCCTACGCCCTCCGGGCAGAATCGAGACCCAGTTTGCTGCGCGACAGCGCAGCGTCAAAGACGCATAACCAGCTGAAATAAAAAGATTATTTTGTAGGAGCGCGCTTGCCCGCGATCGGCTGCGCAGCAGTCGCAAAATCAGCGAACTCGATTCTGGTAATAGAACTGTGCTCAGCATTTTAGGGACCGCTTCGCGGTCCATCGCGGGCAAGCTGCTCCCACATCTAGTTGATCGAGTAGACCCGTGGGAGGCCTCGCCCCGTCTTCGACGTCACGCTGTCGCGCAGCAAACAGGGGCACGTCCTAGAATCGAAGTGCGCGCGGGGACAAAGACCGTAGCCATCACTGGTGTGTCCGCACCCGAGTGGGAGAATGGTCCGCACGGTATCGGCGTGGAGTCGTTGTCGGCACAGCAAGCTGTGACCACGTATGAGAGAGTGAATCCATTCGCCACCGTGCTCCCCGCGCGCCCCTCAATCCTGCGAGGAATTGTCATGGCGCGCAAGAACCAGCGGAAAGGTTTCCGGACCTTACCGTGCAAGAGCGCGGAAGCTGGGTTGAAGCTGACTAATTCAGTATGATTTTTTAGGGAAAAACAAAGGGTTATCTTCTGTTTGAGGGGGCAGGCTTGCCTGCGAATTAGATTTGCCCCAATGCCCAGCGCAACAGAAAGAACACCAGCAAGCCGCCGCCGATGGTCGCCAGTAGATTGCGACTGAAGGCGGCGATGGCGATGGCCACCAGACCGGCCAGCAGGTAGGCGTTGTTCAGGGTCAACTGCCAATGCTCACCATCGGGCAGTAGCATGCCCGGCACCACAATCGCCGTCAGTACCGCCGTCGGCACGTAATGCAGCCCTTGGCGAACGACGGGGGGGAAGCGCAGATGCGGCCAGGCGAACAGGCTGTAGCGCATCAGAAAGGTGATCGCGGCCATGCCGAAAATCAGCCACCAGTAACTCATGAGTGCACCCCGTGACTTGACGCTGGGTCGACTGCGGCAGCGCGCCGTTCAAGCAGCACGCCGACAGCAATCCCGCTAAATGCAGCCGCCATCAGCCCGAGTTTGTAAGGCCAGGTGTGGGTCATCAATGCCACTGCGCCAGCCGCCAGGGCTGCCGCAATTTGCGGTTGATTGCGTAACAGCGGTACGACGATGCCGATAAAGGTCGCGAGCATGGCGAACTCCAGCCCCCAGCCAGCCAGATCCGGCACCGCTTGACCGAACAGCACGCCCACCACCGAACTGCTCACCCAGCAGGCATACAGCGCGCTGGCGACGCCGAGCCAATACCAATGCCCCAGCGCCGAACGGCCATGCACCAGGTAATAACGCTGGACCACAGCAAACGTTTCGTCGGTCAGCCAGAACGCCAGCAACACTCGCCAGCGCTGCGGCAGTTCATTGACCTGCGGCTGCAACGTGGCGCTGTACAGCACATGGCGCAAGTTGACGATGAAGGTAGTTAGCAGAATCACCACTGCACTGGCGCCCGCGCCCATCAGGCTGACGACGATAAATTGCGCGGAACCGGCGTAGACGAACACAGACATCCCCAGCGCCTGCCACAGCGTCAAGCCGCCTACGCCTGCCAGGGTGCCAAAAATGATGCCGAACGGCGCGATGCCGACGAGCATCGGTACGCTGTCGCGTAGGCCACGGGAATAAAGCTGATAGCGGGACATGTATTTCTCCTTGTGCCCGCATCTTAGGCAGTCAGGAGAAACCTGTCTTGAACGATCTTGCGCTGGCCTGCGCAGCCACGTCGGTGCCATGGGCAGTGCTGAGCCACAGCGGGATTCGCCGTTCGAGGTAGTAACTCGGGTTTTTCAGCGAGCCCTCGACGAACCCCACATGCCCGCCTCGGGCTTGCAGTTCGAAGTGCGTAGAAGCCGACAGCTCAGCGGGGTCGGGCAGGCTGTGGGTAAACACGAAAGGATCGTCCGCAGCATGGATGATCAGCGTTGGCGTGCGGATCTCACCGAGAAAGTAGCGACTCGACGAGCGGCGGTAGTAGTCCTTGGCGTCGACAAAACCGTGCAGTGGCGCGGTGACCCGGCCATCGAAATCCCAGAAGGTGCGCATGTTTTCCAGCGAGCCGAGGGCCGACAGTTCGGCGAGGCCTTCACTGAGCCCTTCATGCTGGAAGCGTCGCTGTTTGTCTTTGATGTAGGCGAGCATTTCCCGCATGAAATGCGCTTGATAGACCTTGGAGAAGCCCTGACCGATGCGATCGGCGCATTCATCCAGGCGAAACGGCACCGAGACCGCGACGGCTCCCAGCAGCGAGCTGTTGCTGCCTTTTTCGCCGAGGTACTTCAGCAGCACGTTGCCGCCCAGGGAATAACCGACTGCATACAGCGGCGCCAACGGTCGCTTCGCCCGCACATGGGCGACCACACTGGCGAGGTCTTCGCTGGCACCGGAATGGTAACTGCGCGGCAACAGATTGGGTTCCCCCGAACAGCCGCGCCAATTCAGCGCCACGCTGGCCCAACCCTGCCGCGCCAACGCCCGCTGCAAGCCCACCACATAAAGCGAGTTCGACGAACCGGTCAGGCCATGCAACACCAGTACCAGCGGGCTATTCGCCTCATGCGGGCCATACCAGTCCAAATCGAGAAAGTCGCCATCGGCCAACCAGATCCGCTCACGCTGTCGCTCCAGCCGGGTTTTCTTGCGCAACAACGGGCCCCACAACGTTTGCAGGTGTGGGTTTCCCAAGCCCAAGGCGGGAATGAAAGGGGCTGGAGGCGTCGGCGTAGCGGGCTGAATAGGCACTTTCGGACTCGTTGGCATGCGTGGGCTTACGTTGCCACAACTGCAGAGCGGCGTGCCGGATTTTTCTTGAGCGGTAGGGGTTCGATGACCCAATGCGGTATGCCTGAGGTATCACCTTCGCGCGCCCCGGCCCATTCGCAGGCAAGCCTGCTCCTACAAGGGATTGATGCGCTCCACAAAAAAAACGCCCCGATCAGATCGGGGCGTTTTTGTATATCGAGTAGCTGGTTTACGCAGCGATCGACAGTTTGAGCTTGTTCATCGCACTCTTTTCCAGCTGACGAATGCGCTCGGCGGAGACGTTGTACTTCTGCGCCAAGTCGTGCAGCGTTGATTTCTCTTCAGCCAGCCAGCGCTGATAAAGAATGTCACGGCTACGCTCGTCGAGCACTTCCAGCGCCTGGTGCAGATTGGTGGTGGAGTTATCGGTCCAGTCGGAGTCTTCCAACTGCCGGGCCGGATCGTAACGGTGATCTTCCAGATAATTGGCTGGCGACTGGAACGCACTGTCGTCATCCGCTTCGGCAGCCGGATCGAAAGCCATGTCATGGCCGGTCAGGCGGCTTTCCATCTCGCGTACTTCGCGTGGCTCTACGCCGAGGCTTTCCGCCACACGATGAACTTCTTCGTTGTTCAGCCAGGCAAGGCGTTTTTTCTGGCCGCGCAGATTGAAGAACAGTTTGCGCTGCGCCTTGGTGGTGGCGACTTTGACGATGCGCCAGTTGCGCAGAATGAATTCGTGAATTTCAGCCTTGATCCAGTGCACGGCGAACGACACCAGACGCACACCCATTTCCGGGTTGAAGCGTTTGACGGCTTTCATCAGGCCGACGTTGCCTTCCTGAATCAGGTCAGCCTGTGCCAGGCCATAACCGGAATAGCTGCGTGCGATATGCACGACAAAACGCAGGTGGGCGAGCACCATCTGCCGAGCCGCCCCAAGATCCTGCTCATAATAGAGACTCTCGGCCAGTTCACGCTCCTGCTCGGGCGTCAGCAAGGGAATGCTGTTGACCGTGTGCACATAGGCCTCCAGGTTTGCGCCTGGGACTAATGCATAAACAGGTTGCAAAGAAGTGGTCATACGACAAAAACCTCCGACTTACATACTCGTGCAGTTCAGCACTGCGAAATTGACCGGAAACCGCTAAACAAGTTCCCTAAACCGCTGAAAGTGTCAATAGAAAAAATAAATATCAACGAGGTGCCAGCTCTCTTAAATGGCGGGCTACCGCAATCCAAGCACCGATATACCCTAACAGGACCGCTCCAAGCAAGAGAGACAGACCATCGGCTAAGGGCACGCCAGCCAGAGAGAAGTCACTTCCGTACAAGCCTGCCAGCCCAACCACTGCATCGTTGAGCCAATTCAGACCGTAGGCGAGCACGCCCCAAGACAGAAAACCCGCCCCCAGGCCATACAGCGCGCCCATATACAGAAAAGGTCTACGCACATAACTGTCAGTACCGCCCACCAACTTGATCACTTCGATCTCGGTGCGGCGGTTCTCAATGTGTAGACGAATTGTGTTACCAATTACTAACAGCAACGCCAAAACCAGCAGCACGGTCAGGCCGAAGACGAAGCGGTCACCCAGCTTGAGAATCGCGGCCAGACGTTCGACCCAGACCAGATCGAGCTGAGCCTGCTGAACCTTGGGCAACTCCGCCAGTTGCGTGCGCAACGCTTCCAGAGCGGGCTTGTCCACTTCTTTGGGCGTCACCAGCACCACGCCCGGAAGCGGGTTCTGCGGTAACTCCTTCAATGCTTCACCGAGCCCGGATTGCTGCTGGAACTCAGCCAATGCCTGCTCATTGCTTATGTATTCGGCATTGGCCACGCCGGGCATCCGCTTGATCTGCTGACTCAGCTCATCGCCCTCATTGGCGCTGGCATCCAGTTGCAGGTACAGCGAAATCTGCGCCGCACGCTGCCACGAACCGCCCAGACGCTCGACGTTGCTGAGCAGCAAAGACAAGCCCATGGGCAGGCTCAAGGCAATGGCCATCACCAGACAGGTAAAAAAGCTGCCAATCGGCTGTTTGCCGAGACGGCGCAGGCTGTCGACCAGACTGGAGCGATGGGCTTCCAGCCAGGCGTTAAGCAAGGTGCTGAAGTCCGGGCCGTCCTCGTCGTCCCGAGGTTTTTTCTTTTTCTGCGGCGTCGGTTCGGCGGCCTTGGGCGCGACTCGATCCGACACTTTCGGGGTGCGTGTGGCACTCATACTCCAGCCTCCCCGTCGCCGATCAAGCGGCCGCGTTGCAAGGTCAGCATGCGATGACGCATGCGCGCAATCAGGGTCAGGTCATGGCTGGCGATCAGCACGCTGGTGCCCAAGCGATTGATGTCTTCGAATACACCCATGATTTCCGCTGCCAGCCGTGGATCGAGGTTACCGGTCGGTTCATCGGCCAGCAGCAAGGCCGGACGGTGAACGATGGCCCGGGCGATGCCGACGCGCTGCTGCTGGCCTGTGGATAAATCACCTGGGTACAGATCGGTTTTGTCCGAGAGCGCCACGCGCTCCAGGGCCGAGTCGACGCGCTTGGTGATTTCCGCTTTGGACAGCCCAAGAATTTGCAGCGGCAGGGCGATGTTATTGAATACCGTGCGATCGAACAGCAACTGGTGATTCTGGAACACCACGCCAATCTGTCGCCGCAGGAACGGGATCTGCGCAGTGCTGATCTGCCCCAGATCCTGACCGGCCAGCAGCAATTTGCCAGTCGTCGGTCGCTCCATGGCGAGCAGCAGACGCAACAGGGTACTTTTACCGGCGCCGGAGTGGCCGGTGACAAACAAAAACTCACCACGTCGAACTCGAAAGCTCAGCTCATGCAAGCCGACGTGTCCGTTCGGATAGCGTTTACCGACCTGTTCGAAACGAATCATATGCGCTCCCGCTCGGCAAATAGAGCTTGAACAAAGGGTTCTGCTTCAAAGGTACGCAAATCGTCAATGCTTTCACCGACACCGATATAACGGATCGGCAGGCCGAATTGCTTGGCCAGGGCGAAGATCACGCCGCCCTTGGCGGTACCGTCGAGCTTGGTCAGGGCCAGGCCGGTCAGGGTCACCGTCTGGTTGAACTGCTTGGCCTGATTGATTGCGTTCTGCCCAGTGCCGGCGTCCAGCACCAACAGCACTTCATGGGGCGCGTCGGCGTCGAGCTTGCCGATGACCCGGCGAACTTTTTTCAGCTCTTCCATCAAGTTGTCTTTGGTGTGCAGACGACCAGCGGTGTCCGCGATCAGCACATCGATACCGCGAGCCTTGGCCGCCTGCACTGCATCGAAGATAACCGAGGCCGAATCCGCACCGGTGTGTTGAGCGATGACCGGGATGTGATTGCGCTCACCCCAGACCTGTAGCTGCTCCACCGCCGCCGCACGGAAAGTGTCACCTGCCGCGAGCATGACTTTCTTGCCTTCGAGTTGAAGTTTCTTCGCCAGCTTGCCGATGGTCGTGGTTTTGCCGGCGCCATTGACACCGACCACCAGAATCACGAACGGCTTGTGCTGCGATGTGATGACCAGTGGCTTCTCGACCGGCTTGAGCAGGGCTGTCAGCTCGCCTTGCAGCGATTTATACAGTGCGTCGCTGTCAGTCAGCTGCTTGCGCGCGACCTTCTGGGTCAGGCTTTGAATGATCACCGAGGTCGCTTCGACACCCACATCGGCGGTCAGCAGACGGGTTTCGATTTCTTCGAGCAGGTCATCGTCGATCGCCTTCTTGCCGAGGAACAGGCTGGCCATGCCCTCGCCCAGGCTGGCGCTGGTTTTCGACAAGCCTTGCTTGAGGCGGGCGAAGAAGCTGGCTTTGTGGGCTTCTTTACTGGCTTCTTTACTGGCTTCTGTCGGTGCCGGGCTGACCGGGGCCGGAGCAGGTGCAGCTTCAACCACCACAACAGGTTTGAGTGCCGGCGCTACAACAGGCACTGCAACAGGCACTACAACGAGTGCTGGCACGATAACCGGCTGAGGCGCAGCTGTCGGCTCAAGCGCAACTATCGGCTCGGAAACAACAACCGCTTCAGGTACGACGACAGGAGGCAGCTCTACCGGCAGCGGTTGCACAAACGATGCGCTCTGCAGCGGAATCGGCGGCGTAACGTGCGGCACAAGCTCATCGATCAGCGCCACCGACTCTTCGGCCACCGGCAACACCAGCCAGGGCTGTGGCGCAGGGGCGACGGGTGGTAGTGATTCAGTGACAGGCTCTGGCACCGATTGCGGCGCGAACTGTGGCTCAACAGCCACCGGCGCGTGGTCGATGACCGGCTCGGGTGCTGCTGTGGATAAGTTTTGTGGCTGCTCGGTAACGGCTTCCTGCGGCTTTTTGCGCAGCCATCCGAACAGGCTTTTTTTCTCTGCAGCCGGAGCTGGGGTCTTCTTGTCGTCGTTGGAACCAAACATGGAGGACGGCTATCTCAAGGTAGCGACGCGCCAATGCGGCGCCTCTGAAAAATTCTGTCAATGCGAAACAGACTGCTTTTGACCCGGCTTGTTCACCCGCGAGGGCTTCTATCTATAAGAAGCAAAAGCATCTAGCCGTGGTCGGCGGTCGAACGGATCAGTATCCTAGCACCTCCGCGCCCGCCGACGCTAAGTTCAAGCAGGCCGTCTTACAGGTTCAAAAACGAATGAATGCTCTAGCCCGCCGCGCCGCAGGCCTGCTGCTCAGCACAGTTTGTCTGCCGCTGTCAGCACTGGCCGCAGACCCGCAACCTACTCACGAATTCACCCTGGACAATGGCCTGAAAGTCATCGTCCGTGAAGATCACCGTGCACCCGTGGTGGTTTCGCAGGTCTGGTACAAAGTCGGTTCCAGCTATGAAACCCCTGGCCAGACCGGTTTGTCCCACGCCCTGGAACACATGATGTTCAAAGGCAGCAAAAACGTTGGCCCCGGTCAGGCCTCACTGATCCTGCGCGACCTCGGCGCCGAGGAAAACGCGTTCACCAGCGACGACTACACCGCGTATTACCAGGTATTGGCCCGTGACCGACTGGGGGTGGCCTTCGAGCTGGAAGCCGATCGCATGGCCAGCCTGCTCTTGCCTGCCGACCAGTTCAGCCGCGAGATCGAAGTGATCAAGGAAGAACGTCGCCTGCGCACCGACGACAAGCCCGGCGCCAAAGCCTATGAGCGCTTCAAGGCCATGGCTTACCCCGCCAGCGGCTACCACACGCCGACCATCGGCTGGATGGCCGACCTGGACCGGATGAATGTCGAAGAGCTGCGTCACTGGTACCAAGCCTGGTACGTGCCGAACAACGCCACGCTGGTGGTGGTCGGCGATGTGCAACCCGATGATGTCAAAGCCCTGGCGCAACGCTATTTCGGTCCTATCCCTCGGCGCGATGTGCCGCCGTCGAAAATTCCGCTAGAGCTGGCCGAGCCCGGTGAACGCAAAATCACCCTGCATGTGCAGACTCAAATGCCAAGCCTGATGTACGGCTTCAACGTGCCGAGCCTGTCCACTGCGCAAGATCCGCGCCTGGTCAACGCCTTGCGTCTGATTTCCGCCCTGCTCGACGGCGGCTACAGCGCACGCATCCCGACCCGCCTGGAGCGTGGCGAGGAATTGGTTTCTGGCGCCTCGTCGAGTTACGGCGCCTTCAGCCGTGGCGACGGCCTGTTCATGATCAGCGCCACCCCCAACGTGCAGAAGAAGAAAACCCTGGCCGACACCGAAGCCGGTATCTGGCGGCTGCTGGATGAGTTGAAAACCACACCGCCGACCAATGCAGAACTGGAACGGGTTCGGGCGCAGCTGATTGCCAGCCTGGTCTACTCACGCGACTCGATAACCAGCCAGGCCAGCACCATCGGCGAGCTGGAGAGCGTTGGCCTGTCGTGGAAACTCATCGACGAAGAACTGGAGGCGCTGAAAAGCGTAACCCCGGCTGACATCCAGAAAGCCGCTCGCACTTATTTCATCCGCGAGCGCCTCAGCGTTGCGCACGTTTTGCCCGAGGAGAAAGCACATGAGTGAGCGCAAGGGTTTGCATTACGCGCAGCTCGGTATGGGAGCCATGGTGCTGGCCACGATACTCGGGCTATTTAGCGTCCTGCCTGCGCAGGCTGAAGACGTTGCTAAAGATGCCTCGACCACCGGCACCACAACCAACAACCTGCAATCGCTGAAAGAACTCGACGGCAAGGCGCCCGCCCGGCGTACCTTGAATATCCAGACTTGGAAAACCGCCGAGGGCGCCAAGGTGATGTTCGTCGAGGCGCGAGAATTGCCGATGTTCGACATGCGCCTGACCTTCGCCGCTGGCAGCAGCCAGGATCAAGGCACGCCCGGCATCGCTGTGCTGACCAATGCCATGCTCAACGAAGGGGTAGCCGGCAAAAATGTGAGCGCCATCGCTGAAGGCTTCGAAGGTCTGGGCGCCGACTTTGGCAATGGCGCGTATCGCGACATGGCCGTAGCGTCCCTGCGAAGCCTCAGTGCCGTGGATAAACGCGAGCCCGCGCTGAAGCTGTTTGCCGAGGTGGTGGGTAAACCGACGTTCCCTGCGGACTCTCTGGCGCGGATCAAGAACCAGTTACTGGCCGGTTTCGAATACCAGAAACAAAACCCCGCCAAACTGGCCGGCATGGAGCTGTTCAAGCGCCTCTATGGCGAACACCCTTATGCTCATTCGAGCGACGGCACCGCCAAAAGCATTACACCAATCAGCATCGCGCAACTCAAAGCGTTCCACGCCAAAGCCTATGCCGCAGGCAATGTCGTGATCGCGCTGGTAGGCGATCTGTCCCGCGCCGAGGCCGAAGCGGTCGCTGCTCAGGTGTCCGCCGCCCTGCCTAAAGGCCCGGCCCTACCGAAAATCGCGGAACCGGTGGAACCCAAAGCAGACGAAACCCACATCAACTTCGCTTCCAAGCAGACGCACTTGCTGCTCGCGCAACTGGGGATCGACCGTAACGACCCGGATTACGTCGCGCTGACCCTGGGCAACTCGGTGCTCGGCGGTGGCGGTTTCGGCAGTCGCTTGATGACGGAAGTGCGGGAGAAGCGCGGCCTGACCTACGGTGTCTCTTCGGGCTTCACCCCGATGGAGGTGCAAGGTCCGTTCGTGATCGGCCTGCAAACCCGCGCCGAACTCAGCGAAAACACCCTGAAACTGGTGCAGGACATCGTGCGTGACTTCCTCGTCACGGGCCCGACCCAGAAAGAACTGGACGACGCCAAGCGCGAACTGTCCGGCAGCTTCCCGCTGTCCACAGCAAGTAATGCCGACATCGTCGGTCAACTGGGCGCCATTGGTTTCTACAATCTGCCGCTGACCTACCTCGAAGACTTCATGCAGCAAGCGCAAAGCGTAACCGTCGAGCAAGTCAAAGCTGCGATGAGCAAACATTTGAGTGCAGACAAGATGGTGATTGTCACGGCCGGTCCAACGGTCGAGCAAAAACCCTTGCCACCCCCTACTGATAACCCCGTCGAACAACCCCTCGGCGTCCCGGAGCATTAATGGCCAATCCAAGACCGAAGGGCCATAACGGCCTGGGTCAACTCCGCATCATCGGTGGCGAATGGGGCAGTCGTCGCCTGACCTTCCCCGACGCCCCCGGCCTGCGCCCGACACCAGATCGTGTGCGTGAAACGCTGTTCAACTGGCTGGCCGCTCACATCGAGGGCGCCCGTGTGCTGGATGTCTTCACCGGCAGCGGTGCACTGTACTTCGAAGCCCTGTCCCGTGGTGCAAGCATGGGCCTGGCGCTGGACAACAGTGCAGCGGCGATTGCCAGTTTGAAACAGAACCTGAGCGCGCTTGGGTGCACAGTGGGTCAGGTACAACACACCGACGCGCTACGTCATCTGGAAAGCCAACCGGCCAGCCCATTTGACGTGGTGTTCCTCGATCCGCCGTTTCATCAGGGCCTGCTACCCGCCGCCTGTGCGCTGCTGGAAGAGCGGAACTGGCTGGCCGACGAGGCGTGGATTTACACCGAAAGCGAAACCCCACCCTCCACCCTCGGCCTGCCGGCCAGCTGGCGTTTGCACCGCGAGAAAAAGGCCGGGCAGGTGTATTACGCGTTGTGGCAGCGGACCGTAGAGACACTCGACTGACTCCGTCAGACCGGTTTGCCGTTCACGTCATCTGTTGTCCAGCATCGCAAAACCAGGTGGGTGGTGCTCGATAACGGCAGGGTCAGGCGTTCATTGTGCTTGGCCCTGCCTTGAATTCACTGTGATGTGCTGCGATCGCCCACGCGATTCTCGCCAGTTTGTTGGCCAAGGCGCAGACCACAAGGTTGGTGTGGTGGGTTCGCAGCAGATTGCGCACCCAGTCCGCCAGGGTACCGCTCTGTCGATCCAGAAAAATCAAATAAACCCTCGCACACTGGATGAGCAGCCGCCTCTGGTTTCGATCACCTCGCTTGCTGATCCCGAGAAGTACCAAGTGTTTAGCGATGCCCGCGCGATTGAATTTCTTGTGATAAAGCTCACGTCCGCGATCATCCTGTGCATGGACGTGAAAGCTATGTTTTCCCAGATCGATGGCGACGATATCTACTTTGTTCATGGCGATGGTCTCCGATAGGCACCGCGGCCGTAAAGGATTTGCGCTTCAACCCGCCGGATTAAAGCTTCCCGCCGCTGTGCAATACCGTTGTTCCGTCAACTTGCTTTGTTCCTCCCGGTTGTTATCTCAACGTTTCGTCCAATCTCGGCATTCTTCCTTGAAGAACACTTGCGCGGCCTTTCGGCATTCGAAGTGTTCGGTGAGCTCTTGGGGGAAGTTGAAGCAGACGCTGTTGTCTTCGATAGGGTTGTTGAAGACGCGCCATTGGGCGCGATAGCGGTCGCGGCCATCCGATTCGCGGATGTTTTCGGTAAGGAAGGATGAAACTTCCTGAGATGATCCCGATCACTCCCTTTACGTGTGCAATCGCCCGCGTCGGGTTATGGTCTAGCACCTTCCCGGCGGTCAATGGAGTGGCTATGTATAAAAGTCTTGAGCAGGTGTTCGGTTATCCACAGTTTCGGCCCGGGCAGGAAGCTGCAATCGGGGCGGTGTTGGCGGGGCGTTCGGCGGCGGCTATTTTTCCGACGGGGTCGGGCAAGTCGTTGTGTTATCAGTTGCCGGCGTTGTTGTTGCCGCATCTGACGCTGGTGGTATCGCCGTTGTTGGCGTTGATTCAGGATCAGTTGGCGTTTTTGCAGCGTCATGGCATTGCGGCGGCGAGTATCGATTCGGCGCAGAGTCGCGATGATGTGGCGCAGGTGATGGCGCGCGCCCGCTCAGGCGAGTTGAAGATTCTGATGATTTCGGTGGAGCGGCTGAAGAACGAGCGTTTTCGCCATTTCATCGCGCAGGTGCCGATTTCGTTGCTGGTGGTGGACGAGGCGCACTGCATTTCCGAGTGGGGCCATAACTTTCGCCCGGACTATCTTAAGCTGCCGGACTACCTGCGTCAGTTCCAGATCCCACAGGCGCTATTGCTGACGGCCACCGCCACGCCGAAGGTGATCGCCGATATGCAGGCCAAGTTCGCAATCGCCCCGGACGACGTGGTGACTACGGGCTTCTATCGTCCCAACCTCAATCTACTAATCGAGCCCGTGAGTGGCCGCGACAAGCGTCGACGATTGGTCGAGTGGTTGGGCGAGCGCCGCGGTCAGCCGACTATCGTTTACGTCACGTTGCAGAAGACTGCCGAACAGATCGCCGCACACTTGAGCCAGAACGGCATCGGGGCCAGCGCTTATCACGCCGGTTTGCCCCACGATCAGCGTGAGTCGATTCAGCGGCAATTCATGGGTGGGCGGTTGAATTGCATCGTCGCCACCATCGCGTTTGGCATGGGCATCGACAAGAGCGACATCCGCAATGTCGTGCATTTCGATTTGCCGAAATCCATCGAGAATTACAGCCAGGAAATTGGCCGGGCCGGGCGTGACGGCGAGCGGTCTGACTGTCTGGTATTGGCCAACCGCGACAGCCTCAACGTACTGGAGAACTTCGTTTACGGCGACACGCCGGAATACACCGGCATCCGGAACGTGCTCGATGAATTGCTCGTCGCGACCGAGGATGGGCAGTGGGAGTTGCTGCTGGGGCCGCTCTCCGATCAGAGCAATATCCGCCAGCTGCCGTTGAAAACCTTGCTGGTGCAACTGGAGCTGCGCGGCATCATAGCCCCGCGGTTTTCCTATTTCGCGGAATACCGATTCAAATTTCTGATCGAACCCGATGCGCTCGTGCAGCGCTTCGAAGGCGAGCGGCGGCAGTTCGTCGAGGCGATCATCGAGACCTCAAGTCGGGCACGGACCTGGGCTACGGTGAGCTTCGACGCCCTGTATCAACAGCATCAAGCCGAGCGTGGCCGAGTGGTCACGGCGCTGGATTATTTCCAGGAGAAGGGTTGGATCGAGCTGGAAAGCAAACAGATGACTGAGGTGTACAACCTGCTCATTTCAGACTTTGATCCCGAGGCGCTCAGCCTTGAGCTGCACGACTATTTCAAACAGCACGAAACCACGGAAATCGCTCGTATCCACGCCATGCTCGACCTGTTCGCCACCGAGCAGTGCTTGAGTCATCGCCTCGCCCAATATTTTGGCGATCATCAGGCGCCTGAGCCGTGCGGGCACTGCTCGGTGTGCCATGGGCATATCGCCCGGTTGCCGGAACCGCCCGCTTTGCCGAGCCTGGTTGAAAGGAGTGTTCATGACCTGTGTGGCGAGTTTATACGCAAGCATCAGGATTACAGCGGCAGTGTCCCGAGTGCCGAGTGCCTGACCCGATTCCTGTGCGGAATCAGCGTGCCGTTGTTTACCAAGCTCAAGGCGCGTGGGATCAAGGGTTTTGCCGTGCTTGAGGATTATCCCTATGCGCAGGTGCGGGATTGGGCAGAAAGGGCTATGGCTGGATAAAGCTGTTAGAGCCCCGGCACTGACCTCATGTAGGAGCTGCCGAAGGCTGCGATAGGCCGTCCTTGATTACGACCACTTTGTAGTCGATCGCAGCCTTCGGCAGCTCCTACAATGGGTCTGCGCATTCCTCTCCACAATTCAGAGACCCGCTTATGACCGATCAAACCCCGCAACGCGCTGACTATCGTCACTTCCAGCCGATCACTACCCGTTGGCACGACAACGATATCTACGGGCACGTGAACAACGTGACGTACTACAGCTTTTTCGACAGCGCGGTGAATAGCTACCTGATCGAGCGTGGCGGTCTGGATATTCATGACGGTGAGGTGGTGGGGTTTGTGGTGAGTTCGTCGTGCGATTACTTTGCTTCGATCGCGTACCCGGACCTGATCGAGATCGGCGTGCGGGTTGGCAAGCTGGGTAACAGCTCGGTGCAGTATGAGTTGGCGGTGTTCAAGGCCGGTGCGGAAGAGGCCTGTGCGGCGGGATGCTTTGTGCATGTATTTGTGGATCGGGCTTCGAATCAGCCCGTGCCGATTCCCGGCGGCTTGCGTGAGGCGCTGGGGCAATTATTGGTTTAGCGGGCCTGAAAGCAGCGCTGGCTGCTTTTGAGGGCAGCCAGCGACAGATGTAGATTCAGCGCAATCACCAACGGCCGCGATCGTGATCCCAGTGTTTGTGATGGCCGTGACCATGATGGCGGTACTCATGGCGGTACTCACGACGATCGTCGTGACCACGGTAGCGGCGATCACCGCCACCCTCATTACGGCTTTCATTGCCCATGTAGTTGCCCAACGCACCGCCTGCGCCGCCGCCCGCTGCCGCGCCGATCAGGCTGCCGGTGTTGCCGCCGAGGCTGCGGCCGACCACGTTGCCGCCGGCTGCGCCCAGGCCCCCGCCAATGGCCGCTTCAGCGCGGTTGTGGCGATTCGCGCCCACTGCGCCACCTGCCGCACCGCCCAAGCCAGCACCAATGGCTGAACCTGTCTTGCCGCCCAGTTGTTGGCCGACAACCGAACCGAGTACCCCACCCAATGCCCCGCCCACGCCGGCTTCAGCGGTACCGCCTGCCGAGGCAAAACCACTGACCAGGCCCAGGGACAACAACAGAATCGAGGAATACTTCATGTGAGAGCCTCAGATGGATGACGGCGCGATCCTGAGGCCGGAGAGAACTTGTAACAATAGAAATCCGACGAATAACACTAGTTGTAAAAAAACACTAACTTACTGTTTTTCATCCGGAACTTTAGTTGGGAGTGGCAGTCATAAACTACTTGCCGTCGGCCTCTTTTATGCAAAAGAGGCCTTTTTTATGGGCAACTACTTAGTTTGCTCCATAGGCGGAGCTTACATGATTCGCCCGTTATCACTTGCCGCTTCCAGACGAATCGCGACGAACTTGGACGTCGGCGTATGGCTGCCATCACCGACGCTTTCCAGCGGCACCAACGGGTTCACCTCCGGGTAGTACGCGGCGGCTTGCCCGGCAGGGATGTCGAACGCCAGCAGGGTGAAGCCTTTGACGCGACGCTCGCGGCCATCGTCCCAGATCGAGATCAAGTCCGCTTTCTGCCCCGGTTTGAAGCCCAGGCGAATGATGTCGGCCTCGTTGACGAACAGCACATCACGCTGACCTTTTACCCCGCGATAACGGTCGTCCAAACCATAAATAGTGGTGTTGTACTGATCGTGTGAACGCATGGATTGCATGATCAGGTCCGGAATCTGGCCGGTCGAACGCACGCTTTCATGCACCAGGTCCAGGGGCAGGACGTTGGCCTTGAAGTTGGCCCGAGCCGTTTTGGTATTCCAGCGCCGTTCACTGGCCGCGTTGCCAAGGTAGAAACCGCCCGGATTTTTCAGCCGCTGATTAAAGTCTGTGAAGCCTGGAATAGTGTCGGCGATCAGGTCACGAATGCGGCTGTAATCGGCGGTCAGCCACAGCCAATCCACAGGCTGCTTGCCCAGGGTCGCGGCAGCGATGCCTGCGATGATCGCCGGCTCCGAACGCATCTGTCTGGACAGCGGCTGCAACTGGCCGTTAGAGGCGTGGACCATGCTGAACGAGTCTTCCACGGTCACCGCTTGCGGGCCATCGGCCTGCATATCGATATCGGTACGGCCGAAGCACGGCAGGATCAACGCCTGCTTGCCGTGAGTCAGGTGGCTGCGGTTGAGCTTGGTGCTGATCTGCACGGTCAGGTCGCATTTGCCCAGTGCTTCGACGGTGCGCGCGCTGTCCGGTGTGGCCTGGGCGAAGTTACCGCCCAGGCCGATAAACACTTTAGAACGGCCTTCGAGCATGGCATGGATGGCTTCAACCACATTGTGGCCATTGGTACGCGGGACTTTGAACTGAAAGCGCTTCTCCAGCGCATCAAGGAAGAACGCCGGAGGGCGCTCGTTGATGCCCATGGTCCGGTCGCCCTGCACGTTACTGTGACCACGCACCGGGCACAGGCCTGCACCTGGCTTGCCGATGTTGCCGCGCAGCAGCATCAGGTTGGCGATTTCCTGAATGGTTGGCACCGAATGGCGATGCTGAGTGATGCCCATCGCCCAGCACATGATGACTTTCTGGCCTTTGCTGTACATCTGCGCCGCTTTCTCGATATCAGCGAGGGGCAGGCCGGACTGCTCAATGATCTCCTCCCATGAGGTGTCATCGATGGTCGCCAGGTAATCGAGCACACCGTCCGTGTGTTCGTTGAGAAAGGCATGATCGAACACCGGTGGTGCGTTGTTGGCCTGAGTCTCGCGTTCCCATTGCAGTAGGTACTTGGCCATGCCACGCAATAGCGCCATGTCGCCACCCAATGCCGGGCGGAAGTACGCGCTGTTGGTCGGCTCCGAGCCGTTGGTGAGCATTTCCAGCGGGTGTTGTGGATGCTGGAAGCGTTCCAGGCCACGCTCTTTGAGCGGGTTGACGCACACCACTTGCGCGCCCCGTTTGACCGCTTCACGTAGCGGTTCGAGCATGCGTGGGTGGTTAGTGCCGGGGTTCTGGCCGAGGACGAAAATCGCATCGGCGTGTTCGAAGTCATCGAACGTCACCGTGCCTTTGCCGACGCCAACGCTTTGCGCCATCGCGACACCACTGGCTTCGTGGCACATGTTCGAGCAGTCGGGGAAGTTGTTGGTGCCGTAAGCGCGCACAAACAGCTGATACAGGTAGGCGGCTTCGTTGCTGGCCCGGCCCGAGGTATAGAACTCGGCCATGTCCGGGCTTGGCAGATTGACCAGGTGTTTGCTGATCAGGGCAAACGCATCATCCCAACTGATCGGCGTGTAGCGATCGGTCTCGGCGTTGTAGCTCATGGGCTCGGTCAGGCGGCCCTGGTATTCGAGCCAGTAGTCGCTTTGCTCGCGCAGGGCGCTGACGCTGTAACGGGCGAAGAACGAGGCATCGACACGGCGCTTGGTGGCTTCCCAGTTGACCGCTTTGGCGCCGTTCTCGCAGAACTTGACCATGCCGCTTTCCGGCGAATCACCCCAGGCGCAGCCAGGGCAGTCGAAACCACCATTCTGGTTGGTCTTGAGCATCATGCGGAGGTTCTTCAGCGCGTTATCACTGGTCAGCCACGCCTGGGTCACACTGATCAGTGCGCCCCAGCCACCGGCAGGGCCCTTGTAGGGCTTGTAGAGCTTGTGGCGAGGGGTCGGGGTTTTGTCGGCTTGATGATGAGTGCTCACGCTTGGTTCTCTATGGCAGGGCTATAAACCCGCGGCGCACTGTGTTGCGGCAGGTGGATTAAATTGAGGTTGTGTCGACGCGCCCATTGCAGGGCCAGGCCGGTGGGCGAGGACAGGCTGACCAGCGTCTGGATGCCGGCGCGCAGCACTTTCTGGATCAATTCCAGGCTGCAACGGCTGGTGACGATGGCGATCCCGCCTGTCAAAGGGATTCCTTGACGTATCAGGGCGCCGATCAGTTTGTCGAGGGCGTTGTGTCGGCCAATGTCTTCGCGACCCAGCAGCAGTTCGCCGTTGCTGTCCATGAACAACGCGGCATGCACCGCGCCGCAATGCTGGCCCAGCGGCTGGAACGCACTGATGCGTTGGCGCAGCCCGTCCAGCCAGATCGCCGGTGGCAATGGCGCGCCCGGCAATACATTGAGTTCGGGTAAGGCTTGTTCGATCGCCTCCACGCCGCACAGCCCACAACCGCTGGTGCCGGCCATCTGACGCCGCTGCTGCTTGAGGCTCCAGAAAGCACGGCTGGCGATTTCCACCTGGGCGTACTGCGCAGAGCCGGAGCCGCTGAGTTTCAGGTCATAGATTTCATCGGGGGAGGCAATGATGCCGCTGCCTAGACTGAAACCGACGATGAAATCTTCAAGATCGTTGGGGCTGACCAGCATCACCGCCTGGCTGATACCGTTGTAGGTGATGGCCAGGGCCACTTCCTCGGCAAGTGCGGTACGCGCAGAGTCTTCGCGCTCAAGGTTCGAGTAGCTGTAGGACTGACTTGCGGTGGGCGCGGGCGAATTCAGTGCGGGCGCCGTGCTGACCGTGCGCTTGGCGTGCATGGGAAAGTACCGGCAGATTATTCAACCTTTAGCCTAGGCTGCTCGCTGGTTGACGTCTAATCGCCAGTTTTGATGCCTTGATAGATGGCGTCGATCAAGACGCCTCGATGATGCGTTGGTACGCGGCGAAACACGCCTCGGCCAGCGCGGAGCGTGGCGCACTGCGACGCATGATCAGGCCGAGGCGAGCCAGGGTCTGGGCATCAGCGATGGGGTGCAGGCGCAGGTGTTCGGTCAATGTTTCGAGCCCGCCTTCGAGGGGCATGATCGCGCAGCAGAATCCGCCATGCACCGCTTGTAGCAACTGATGGACAGCGTCGGTTTGCAATAGCGGCAGGGGGGTCAGGCCGCGGCTGTGGAAGTTGTGGTCGATGGACTGGCGAAAGTGCATGCCACTGGTCAGCAAGCCCAAGGGCAGTTCGATCAAGCTTTCCCAGCTCAGTGGCTGTTCGTCGAAGTTGAAGTGACGGTGGTCGTAAAGCAGGCCCATGCGTGTTTGTGCCAGGGACAGGGAGTCAAAACGCTCGCCATCCAGCCGCTCCAGATACGACACGCCCAGATCCAGCTGATTGCTCGCCAATTGCTCCAGCACCTGCTCGGAGCTGAGCGACGACAGTTCGAAACGCAGATTTGGGTGCAACTGATGCAGACGTTGCATCAGCGCCAGCGGATCGAAACTCGACAGGGGCACCACGCCCAGACGCAAGGTGCCGACCAGATGTCCGCGACAGGCAGCGGCTTCGGCCTGCAAACCGTCATACGCGGCCAATACCGTCCGCGCCCAGGCCAATACCCGTTCACCCGGCGCGGTAAAACCTTCGAAGCGCTGGCCGCGATTGACCAGCGGTAGTTCGAGCTCTTCTTCCAGGCTGCGCAGGCGCATGGACAAGGTCGGCTGAGTGATATGGCAGCGCGCCGCCGCCTGACCGAAGTGCCGGGTCTCGTCGAGGGCGATGAGGAATTTCAGTTGTTTGATGTCCATGTTCGCTCCGGTTTTTTGTGTTACAGCACTTCAGTCTTCGCAGGCAAGCCTGCTCCCACAAAGGCACGCGATCCTCTGTGGGAGCAGGCTTGCAACTACGCGTCCCGCTGCGAAGAGGTCGACACGGTTTTAGATCAAAGCCCCACAATCAACTCCCGATAGTCCCCCAGCGCCGCGAACTCTTCGGTGTCCTTCGGGCCTTTGCGGCTGTCAGGCTCGCTGACGGCCAGCAGATGGGCAATGCCGAACTTCTGGGCGCTGCGCAGGATGGGCAGGGTGTCATCGATAAACAGGCTGCGGCTCGGCTCGAACACAATGTCGGCGTGCAGCGCGTCCCAGAACTGCGGGTTCTCTTTGGGAAAACCGTAGTCGTGGGAACTGATCATGCGTTCGAAGTAGGGCGCCAGTTGAACCCGTTCCATTTTCAATGACAGCGAGTCGCGGTGGGCGTTGGTGATCATGATCACGCGTTTGCCGGCCTGCTTGATTGCCGCCAGAAAGGTTTCGGCATCCGGGCGCAGAGAAATCAGGTCGGCGGTTTCCTTTTTCAGCTCGCGCAGTGGCAGTTTCAACTCCGCGCTCCAGAAGTCCAGGCAGTACCAGTTGAGCGTGCCGGCATTATTCTCGAACAGCGGCGCCATCTCCAGCTCCGCCATGGCCCGGCTGACCCCATGCAGGTCGGCATAGCGCTGCGGCAGGTGTTCCAGCCAGAAATGGTTGTCGTAATGCAGGTCGAGCAGGGTGCCGTCCATATCGAGCAGAACGGTATCAATGTCGCGCCAGGGTAAAGAAGGC
The DNA here is from genome assembly GCF_056680425.1 of Pseudomonas sp. ASL3. Taxonomy (NCBI): domain Bacteria; kingdom Pseudomonadati; phylum Pseudomonadota; class Gammaproteobacteria; order Pseudomonadales; family Pseudomonadaceae; genus Pseudomonas; species Pseudomonas sp. ASL3. The sequence continues at coordinate 5,911,052 of NZ_CM155281.1, forward strand.
ATTCAGGTCTCTCGGGCGGTGAATGAATAACGTTGTCATTTCCGACACAGACAATCAGAAAAGCCACGGTATAGTACTCCGTCCACGCCAAGGAGCTTGTTATGCGCCAGAAACCCACCGTCCTCGCCCGCGAAATCGTCGCCAGTAGCCGCTTGTTCCGCGTCGAAGAGCTGCAATTACGCTTTTCCAATGGAGTCGAGCGCACTTACGAACGTCTGGTGGGCCGAGGCGCCGGGTATGGTGCGGTGATGATCGTCGCGATGCTCGATGCCGACCATGCGGTATTGGTCGAGGAATACTGCGGTGGCACCGACGAGTACGAGTTGTCCTTGCCCAAGGGCTTGATCGAGCCAGGTGAAGACATACTGGCCGCGGCCAATCGTGAGCTCAAGGAGGAAGCCGGGTTTGGCGCTCACCAGCTTGAGCATTTGACCGAGCTGTCGCTGTCGCCCGGTTACATGAGCCAAAAAATTCAGGTAGTGCTGGCGACCGATCTGTACGAAGAAAGCCTGCCGGGGGATGAGCCCGAGCCAATGCGCGTCGATAAGGTCAATTTGCGCGAGCTGTCCAGCCTGATCCTGCATCCACAGTTCAGCGAAGGCCGGGCCTTGGCCGCGCTGTATCTGGCGCGCGACTTGTTGACCCAACGTGGGGAGTTCCAACCGTGACTGACGCATTGACTGAAGCATTCGCTGACCTGCCGCACCCGTTGTTGGCGCCGGTCATCGAGCTGGCGCGACGTGCTGGCGAAGTGATCCTGCCGTACTGGCGCGCGGATGTGGCCGTGGTTGCCAAGGCCGATGCGTCGCCAGTCACTGCCGCCGATCTGGCGGCCCACCATTTATTGGTCGCGGGTTTGCAGGCGCTGGCGCCTGATATTCATGTGCTGTCTGAAGAAGACGCCGACATCCCCTTGAGCGAGCGCGCCACCTGGCAGCGCTGGTGGCTGGTCGATCCGCTGGATGGCACCAAGGAATTCATTTCCGGCAGCGAAGAGTTCACCGTCAATATCGCCCTGATCGAACACGGCCGCGTGGTGTTTGGCGTGGTCTCGATGCCAACCAACAATCGCTGCTATTTCGGTGGTGCGGGTTTGGGCGCATGGCGCAGCGATGATGAAGACCATGCCGCGCCGATCACGGTACGTGATGCGCCTGCAGCAGGCGAAGCGTTTACCGTGGTTGCCAGCCGCCGGCACACCAGCCCGGAACAGGAGCGTCTGTTGGCAGGATTGTCCGAAAGCCTGGGTGAATTGCAGCTGGCCAACATCGGCAGCTCACTCAAGTTCTGCCTGCTGGCCGAAGGTGCCGCCGATTGTTATCCGCGCCTGGCACCCACTTCGCAATGGGACACCGCCGCGGCTCAAGGCGTGCTCGAAGGCGCCGGTGGCGAAGTGCTGGATCTGGCAGGCGAGACGTTCAGTTATCCGCCGCGTGAATCGCTGCTCAATCCGTTCTTCCTGGCGCTTCCCGCCAAAGCCGTATGGCGCAGCAAGTTGCTGGAACTGGCCAAATCCGGGCTATAAAACCTGTGGGATGTTTGCCAGACACAAAGTTTCTGTGTCGGCCTAACGATGCAGCACGTATTGGCCGGTGAAGCGTACCGCCGCCTCTTCGTTGCCCACATTGATGATGCGTGTGGGCAGGATCAGGCGTGCCCGGCCATAACGTTCATAAGTGCGCAGGAATCTCTCCCAGACGGTGTCGTCCGGCGCGTCGCAAATGGCGATGGCATTGCTGGTGACCGGCAGCGGATAACTGATCTGCCCTTCCTGAATGATGATGTGCCCGTCATCGATCCCCGCTTCTCGCAGGCGCAGATGCATCCAGCCCCAACCGGCCAGCACCGCGCCGCAATACAGGCTTCCGCCGAACATTGTGCTTTTGTGATTGATGTTGGGGTCCAGCGGCATGTACAGGCGCAGCTGTCGTTCGTGCCAGCTCAGCACTTTCAGGCCCATGGCGAGGGTCAGCGGAATGTCCTGATGTAGCACCCGTTCCAGATGACGGCTTTCGGTATTCATGCCGGTTCCTTGCGATCAATCGATTTCATCGGCAGCGTTGCCGCTGTCACCAAAGCTCAAGCCGTGTTTACGCAGTTTGTCGTGCAGGGTTTTGCGTGGCAACCCTAGCGCTTCGGCGAGGCTGCGCACCGAGCTGTGAGGGCGTGTCAGCTCAGCGGCAATCAAGGATCGCTCGAAGCTTTCAACCTGTTCGCTGAGGCCGCCCTCGGCGCTCGGCATATTCGGCGCTTCGTTGCCTTCCAGCGCCAGTTCCAGGCCAAGGGCAAAGCGCTCTGCAGCGTTTTGCAGTTCGCGCACATTACCCGGCCAGGTGTGGCGCAACAGCAGGGCGCGCTGGCCCGGTTGCAGCTCGTGCTTAGGCAGGCCGTGGCGCGTACTGGCCGAGTCGGCGAAGTGCTGGAACAGCATCAACGCATCTTCGCCGCGCTCGCGCAATGGCGGAATCTTCAGCGGCGCGACATTCAACCGGTAATACAAGTCGGCGCGGAACCGCCCTTGATCGGCGGCCTGACGCAGGTCCTCCTTGGTCGCAGCGATGATGCGGATATCCAGCGGGATCTGCTGATTGCCGCCCAGGCGTTCGACGACACGCTCTTGCAGCAACCGCAGCAATTTGACCTGCACGTCCAGGCTCATGCTTTCGATTTCATCGAGAAACAGCGTGCCCCCGTTGGCGAATTCGAACTTGCCGATCCGGCGTTTTTGCGCCCCGGTGAATGCGCCGGGTTCATGCCCGAACAACTCACTTTCGACAACGGATTCGGCCAGCGCGCCCGCGTTGATCGCGACAAAAGGTCCGGCCCGACGGCTGGAAAGGTCGTGCAAGGCGCGGGCGACTACTTCTTTGCCAGCACCGGTTTCACCGAGGATCAGCACGTCAGCCCTGGTTGCGGCGAGGGCGCCGATCTGTTCGCGCAAACGCAGCATCGGCGCGGACTGGCCGATCAGCCGTGTGCTCAATTGCTGACGATCACTCAGGGCCAGGCGCAGGCTGCGGTTATCCAGGACCAGACGGCGCAGATCGAGGGCGCGGCGCACGCTGTCGAGCAGGGCGTCGCTGGCGAAGGGTTTCTCCAGAAAGTCATAGGCCCCGGCGCGCATGGCCTGCACCGCCAGCGGCACATCGCCGTGGCCGGTGATCAGCAGCACGGGCAGTTCCGGATCCTGGGTGTGCAGTTGCGCGAGCAGTTCGAGCCCGTCCATGCCCGGCATGCGGATATCACTGACAACCACGCCGGGCCAGTCGCGCTCAATGCGACTGGTCAGACCCTTGGCTTCGGTCAGTGGCAGAACTTTCAGGCCGGCGAGGTCCAGGGTCTGGCTGAGGGCGCCTCGCAGATGAGGGTCGTCGTCGATCAGCACGACCTGAATCCGGCTGTCGATGGCGTGGTCCGTACTCATGCAGATAGATCCTCTGGCGGTTGAAGACTGATCCCGGACGCCCCGGCGCGCAGACGCAGAGTCAGCAGGGCGCCACCGTCGGGATGGTTGGCGAACAACAACTCACCGCCCAGCGCCCGCATCAGCGTATCGCAAATCGCCAGGCCGAGGCCCAAACCCTGAGTGCGGGTCTTGGTGGTGAAAAACGGTTCACGGGCGTGGGTCAGTGCTTCTTTGGAAAACCCCGGACCGTTGTCACGAATATACAGATTGACGCCTTCAGCGGTCTGTTCGGCACTCAGCCACAGTTTGCGTGGAGGGCCTTTTTCGGTGAGCGCATCGAGGGCGTTGGCCAACAGATTGCCCAGCACCTGACGCAAGCGGGTCTCTCCTGCCTGAACCCATAATGTGGCGTCCGGCAGGTCGCGGATCAGTTCGACTTCCATCGCCCGACGGCGTTTGGCCAGCAACGCGAGGGCGTCATCCAGCGCCGGTTGCAGAGCGACACTTTCCGGTGCATGCCGATCGCGACGGGCGAAGGCGCGCAAATGAGCGATGATCGACGCCATGCGCCCGGTCAGCTCGCTGATCAGCTTGAGGTTGCCTCGGGCGTCTTCGGTGCGTTCGTGGTCGAGCAGTACTTCGGCGTTTTCCGCGTAACTGCGGATCGCCGCCAGCGGCTGGTTGAGCTCGTGGCTGATGCTCGCCGACATGGTCCCCAGCGCCGACAGTTTGCCGGCCTGCACCAATTCATCCTGTGCACGAACCAACTCTTGCTGTGCCTGCTCGCGTTCCAGCACTTCTTGTTTGAGTCGGCTGTTCAGGCCCTCAAGGTCACTGGTACGTTCGATTACGCGCATTTCCAACTCGCGACGGGCCTTGGCTTCGAAGGCAATGCGATCCAGGTAATGCCGCCGTCGTTGCATCATCAGGCCCAGCAGCAACATCAGCACCAACAGGGTCGCACCGCCGACAGCGACCACCGTGCGTACTGGCCGGTCGATCAGCACGCGAGGGGCGAGGATGTTCACGCTCCAGCCGGTCTCGTCGATGTGTTGGGTTTGCGTCAGCCAAGCCTTTTCATCGAGGTTCAGCGGTTTCGGGTTGCGGGTCGGATAGGGCTGGATGGCAGTGATGGCTTTCTGTTCGTCCTCGCTCAGCGGACGGGTCGCACGGAAGCGCCATTGCGGGTTTGAGGTCAGGATCACCACACCGTTGTGATCGGTCAGCAGCAATTGCTCCGGCGTCTTGCCCCACAAGGTTTCGGTGTTATCCAAATCCACTTTGACCACCAGCACGCCAATCACTTGCTCGCCATCGTGCACGGCAGCAGCGAAGAAATAGCCGCGTTTGGCCGACGTCGTGCCCAAGCCGAAAAAGCGCCCCAGGCGACCGGCCATGGCTTCGCTGAAATAAGGACGGAAGGCGAAATTACGGCCCACGAAGCTGTCGTGCTTGTCCCAGTTGGACGCCGCCAGCGTCTTACCGCTAGGGTCCATCAGGTACATCACCTCAGCACCGGTCTGCTGGCAGACGTCCTTGAGTAGCCGGTTGGCGTTGTCCAGGGTGACCGTTTGCTGCGGATTCACCAACGCGGCGCGCAGAGCTGGCAGATCGCTAAGAATCTGTGGCAACACTTCATAACGATGCAGAGTGCCGAGCAGGTTCGCGACGTAGAGATCCAGGGTCTGGCGGTTCTGGTCGACCAGTTCGTTGCCGTAATAACGCTCGGCCAGACGCTGCAATGGCCACAGCAGCGGCGCAAGACAAAGCGCCAGCAGAGCAAGGCTGCGCCAGCGAGGGCGTCGGGCAACGGTGGAAATATTGGTCATAGACAATGCGCCGGGATAGTCCGACGCATTATGCCTACTGCTGACTGGCTAAGCACTCCAGCAACGCACTGTGCCAATCGGGCTGTTGCACCTGCTATTTGCGTTGCAGCTCGTGCTGGCCGCTGATCAGTATGCTCAGTGGTTTTTCGGAAGGCGGCTTTATGGGAACAGATCGGCCTCTTTCAGACTTTTGCCGCTTTGATCCTTGGCCGACAGTTTGGGTGTGTCGGTGAGCTGCCAGTCGATTCCCAGATCAGGGTCATCCCAACGGATGCAGCGCTCGGCGCTGGGCAGGTAGTAGTCGGTCGTCTTGTAGAGGAACTCGGCGTAGTCGCTGAGCACCAGAAAACCATGGGCAAAACCCTCTGGAACCCACATCTGGCGATTGTTCTCGGCGGAAAGCCGGACGCTGACCCAGCGGCCAAAGTTTGGCGAGCTGCGACGAATATCCACCGCTACATCGAGAACTTCGCCCGCCGTGACCCGCACCAATTTGCCTTGGGTGTGTTCGAGCTGATAGTGCAGGCCCCGAAGCACGCCTTTTTGCGAGCGCGAATGGTTGTCCTGAACAAACTGGGTGGTAAGTCCGGTCGCTTGCTCGAAACTCCGCGCATTGAAGCTTTCATAGAAGAAACCGCGCTCGTCGCCAAATACCTTGGGTTCAAGGATCAGGACGCCGGGGAGTTCACAGGCAATCACATTCATTGGCGTTCCTCAGCAAGCTTGAACAGGTATTGGCCGTAGCCGGTTTTGCCGAATGCGTCGGCGCGCTTGAGCAGCTGTTCGCGATCGATCCAGCCGTTCTGATACGAGATTTCTTCCAGGCAGGCGACTTTCAGACCCTGACGATGCTCGATAGTCTGAACGTACTGCGAGGCTTCCAGCAAGCTGTCGTGAGTACCGGTATCAAGCCAGGCAAAACCACGGCCGAAACGCTCGACTCGCAGATCGCCGCGTTCCAGGTAAGCATTGTTGACGTCGGTAATCTCCAGCTCGCCACGATGAGAAGGTTTCACCGCTTTGGCGATCTGGATGACATCGTTGTCGTAGAAGTACAGACCGGTCACGGCATAGCTGGACTTCGGCGCTTTCGGTTTTTCTTCGATGGACAGCGCACGGCCGTCCTCATCGAAATCGATTACGCCGAAACGCTCCGGATCCTTGACCCAATAGCCGAAGACTGTCGCGCCGTTAGGGTACTCGGCCGCGCTTTGCAGTTGTTCGCTGAAATGCTGACCGTGGAAGATGTTGTCGCCCAGTATCAGGCAGACCGGGTCAGTGCCAATGAACTCTTCGCCGATCAAAAAGGCCTGGGCCAGACCGTCTGGCGCGGGTTGTTCGGCGTAGTGAAAGTGCACGCCGAACTGGCTGCCATCGCCCAGCAGGTTGCGATACTGCGGCAAGTCCAGCGGGGTGGAAATGATCAGGATTTCACGAATGCCCGCCAGCATCAGTACCGAGATCGGATAATAGATCATCGGTTTGTCATAGATCGGCAGCAGTTGCTTGGAAACACCTAGAGTGATGGGATGCAGGCGCGTGCCAGAGCCTCCTGCCAGAACTATGCCTTTCATCATGCGATCAAGTCCTTGAGGTCGGTGAAGCCCAGTCGTTCGCCTTGGTAGCTGCCATCCTGGACCCGTTGGCACCAGTCTAGATTATCCAAATACCATTGCACGGTTTTGCGCAGACCCGATTCGAAGGTTTCTTCCGGCGTCCAGCCCAGCTCGCGTTCGATCTTGCTGGCGTCGATGGCATAGCGCATATCGTGACCCGGACGATCGGTCACGTAGGTGATCAGGTCAGCAAAATTCGCCACGCCCGCAGGGCGCTCCGGTGCCAGTTCTTCGAGCAGCGCGCAGATGCCACGCACCACATCGATGTTTTTCTGCTCATTGTGCCCGCCGATGTTGTAGGTCTCACCGACAGCGCCTTCGGTCACCACTTTGAGCAGTGCGCGGGCATGATCTTCGACGAACAGCCAGTCACGCACTTGCAGGCCATTGCCGTACACCGGTAGCGGCTTACCGGCCAGGGCGTTGAGGATCACCAACGGGATCAGCTTTTCCGGGAAGTGGAACGGCCCGTAATTGTTGGAGCAGTTGGTGACGACGACCGGCAGACCATAGGTGCGATGCCAGGCCCTGACCAAGTGATCGGACGCCGCTTTACTGGCCGAATAGGGCGAGCTGGGTGCGTAAGGCGTGGTTTCGGTGAACAGGTCATCGACGCCGTGCAGGTCGCCGTACACCTCATCGGTGGAAATATGGTGGAAACGGAACGCCGCACGCTCGGCTTCCGGCAACTTGGCCCAGTAGGCGCGAGTGGCCTCCAGCAAGCTGTAGGTGCCGACGATGTTGGTCTGGATGAACTCCGACGGTCCGTCAATGGAACGGTCGACATGGGACTCGGCGGCCAAATGCATGATTGCGTGAGGCTGAAAACGCTCCAGCACCGCACCGACCTTGGCCTGATCAACGATATCGGCCTGCACGAACTCGTAGTGAGATGCCTTGATCGTCGAGATGCTGTGCAACGATTCCAGATTGCCAGCATAGGTGAGCTTGTCGAAATTGAGGACTTCGTGATCGGTATTCAGAATCAGATGGCGGATCAGTGCCGAACCAATAAAGCCAGCACCGCCGGTAACAAGAATTCGCATGGGTTTACCTTCTTCCTTGGGTGGTCATCAAGCAGATGAGGCATAGCTTGTCGGCAGGCGAGGACGGGTGCAAGTGCGATTGATCGAGAAGAGGGGGACGACCATGAAGAAACTCATGGGAGGAGGGCCCGCGTCGTTACCGCAACCCCAGCTGCCCGCATCAAACCGTTACATCAAATCGCCCCACCCCCGACATCTGTCGGGTTGACCGCCAACCCCACATGTTGAATCATGCCGCCCCAAGAGCCTAAGAACTCTTCAACAACCGTTCCTCCCGCCACGACAGACTGCGGTTTTTTTGCGCCTGCGATAAGGCCACTTATCGCCTGCGCATTTTGTATCCTGCTCGTCTGTAATGTCGGGAGTCGGCTAATACAAGACCCTTCGGGGGAATATGCCGGCACTGTTGTTGGTGTTCTTAGCTCCCGACGCCCAGGTCCTCCAAAAAAGGCCAACAAGGACAGACAGCATGGAACAGCTCTTCGAACCCCACGTCTTCACCCGCCACAAACTCCGACTCCACGGCCTCATCCTCGAACGCCAAGCCTGGTTCTGCGCCCGCGACCTTGGGCGGATGATGGGCATGTTTTTCGAAAACCGCATCACCAACAAACTCGCCCCCGACCAACGCTGCGACCTGATGCTGAATTACTACGGCGAAGCCAAAGAAACCCGAATGATCAGCGAATCCGCCGTCTACGCATTGCTGATCTACCATCACCATCCAGAAAACCAACAGCTGCGGCAGTGGCTGACCCACCACGTCCTGCCGCTGCTGCGCGAGGCGAGCACACCAACCTCGAACAACACCCCCACCCCCGGCTTGCTGGAATGGCAAGGCGCCGAGATGAGCGTGCTGCACTGGCGAAATGAGCCTTGGATTCGGTTAAGGGACATGCCGAGTCTGTTGCCGGGGCGGGATGAGGTGGGGTACGCGAGTGGATGGTGGGGGAAGGTGAAGCGGGGATTGAGATTGGGCGCGCGTGCTGCGTGGTAAACAGCAAACTCGATCAACTGCAGGAGGACCCGCTCCGTCTTTGGCGCCGCGCTGTCACACAGCAAACCCGGTCCCGCTTCTGCCCGAAGGGCGTAGGAGCTGACTTGTCTGCGAAGACCCTACAACACGGTCTACCAGACACACCGCGCCGCATGGCCTTCGCAGACAAGTCAGCTCCTACAGACTGTAGAAAACCACCCTTATATTTCAATCAGTTACAGGTTGTTTGATAAGAGCTGCCGAAGGCTGCGAAAGGCCGGGGTCACGCTCGACCGGTACGACCTTCCTGCCACGGATAAATAGTTCCGTCCTCGTTGCCTTATTGGTCTCGGCAGGCTGTAGTTCCAGCGCTGACAAAATAACAAATCTTTCGTGCCTCAATGGCAGCGATCAGAACAACGATGAACCCGAGAAACAATTGCGCCAGCCAGAACTTGCCCATTAATACTGCCACGCTGAGTACAAATAAAAACACCAAGCGGAACGGTAATTGTGCATAAGCGACATATCGGACTGCTCTATCATTCAAAAAGAACAACAGACTTGAGGCCGCCATAGATATATTGAACAGACATAAAGCTGCGAATTGCGGAGTCGTCCAATATCGCTCATCTTCAAACGTATCACTGAGCTCCCAATTTCGCAGCTCTTGATAATCAGAGATGTAGGGGAGCTGGTTATGCTGCAGACTGAAAAGGCAATACAAGATAACCCACAGGGCGTCGAGCGATCCCCAAATGATGAAGTGGTGTCTTTGCTGCAAAGGTGGCAGTTGGAATAGTCGCATTACTTGACCTTTAACGTGTACTGGTTTTTGCTTTCAGGGCCGGATAAACCTTTAGAGCTTGCTACATTGTTTTATATCAACAGAAGCGAGTACAGTTTTTCTCGTGACGATTTACTGAATATTTGATCGTTCCCACGTTGGAGTGTGGGAGTAATCCAAACCAATACCACCCTTGCCCGACTCCCCTTAGAGAGCGCTGCATTGCATCATCTCTTCTTCACTCTGGAGATTTGTTTCAATTCCGAGCCGGTACTTACAATAATCTTGTATGTGCCGCTTTTCAGTCTCACTCAAACGTCCAAACCTTGGATAGTCGCCAGACTTGGCAAATAGATTAGTAAATTTTATCTGCAGGGTTGGTGCCCTTTTGATAAAAAAATGCATTTCGACTGGTCCATGCATTCCAGCGGACGTGTAATAGCCAATGTTTAGGCTGGCAAGCAAAATCAATGCGGCTGTTATAGAGAATATCTTCATGGGATGGAAGGACCCTTAAGGCCTGTATTACCCTTCAGGGTCTTCACCAACTCCATACCTGTATCACCTGGGCAAAACCTGTCCTCTCCTTTCTGATTTGGATATTCCCTATGCCCACCCAAAACTTCTATGGGAAATACCTGCCGTAATACTCCAATTAGAGCAAGCGCGGCTTCAACTTGTATGGCGGGCGGAGTGTTTTGAGTCTCATGCTTCCAGAACTCCATCTGGTCACGCCACCATTCAAGCCAATCGTCAACTTCGCCCAGTACAGTCAAGTCCTCTAACAGTACTATTCCTATAAGACCAGTATTATAGAACTCAACGCCGGATCCTTTCGACCGAATATCACGCCCTTCGAAAACCTGGCCAGCACAGTCAATCCCAAAGTGATACCCAATATCGTCATACCCTCTACCAAGGTGTTTATTTTGAGCTTTTTTCATTGCTAGGGCACCAAAATTTCCGCACCCATAGGTTCGACCTGCATGATGCAGGGCAATCATTGAATAATCCCAGTCCTTGTCCATTCCCTCCTTGGCTTTATGTGCTCTCCACTCCGATCGCTCCCGAACTGTAAAACCAGCGATGTCCATTTCATTGAGAATAAATTCCCGAGTCATCGCCCGGTCATTCACGGTAATGCTGTGGGTTGGAACGTTAAACTTGAATTCACACGCCTTCACAGTCGTGACGAACCTGGCGCTCTCCGGTGTTTCCTTCAACAGTTCTTTTAGCTCTCGGGCAGGCGTACTAAATGCAACCTGTATGGATATAGGTTCTCCCTCCGACTGCGCAGGCACATGCGCCAACCCGCTATCATCGGTGAAGCGCTCACTGCTTTTCGCGCCTACGGTGGCGATGTAACGCCGGCGAACAAGGGGTTCACCCGTCTCACTATGGGTAACCTTGAACACTTGGCCATAGCGTTTTTTAGGCGCAGAAGGAGCATTAATCAGTTCCATTGCCCTGTACAACCGCAGCTGTACGTTCACAGCTTTATCAAACCGTCCCCAATCGAAGTAATACGCTTCGTCCTTGATCAGCAGCCATTCGCCCCGAGTGATCTGGTCCAACACCTCGCTGTCGATGTTGATCATCAGATCGCCTCGAAGCTCCTCCATGCCGTCGATGGTTTCGCGGTACTCAAGGGCCTGCTTGACGAGTGTTAGTGCTTCTTCGGTGGAATAGGCGTGTTTCAGTTCGTCCGATGACGGGTGCAGGCAGCGTATTAATTTCATACCCGTCACTCTTCCTGCCACTCATCGAAGCCCATGGTTCTGCTTATCTCGTGCCGCCAGGAAATACGTTGGTAAGCGAAATACACCTTTTCCAACTGGGTGAGGTGAGCGCTACTCAGGTCTTGGCAATGCGGCATCACGACTTCGGCACCGACGATGACCGCGCCCGTCAGCTCCATGGTGTAGAAATGCTCAAGCGTTCCATGACCCGAGATTCGGTACCACTCCACCTGACAGGTGAGCAGTACTTCTCCGCTGCACAGGGCGTTATTGATCAGGGGCGAGGATTTGTCGATCACCTTGGTGATGACCAAGGGCTTGTGCCTCGGGTGGCCGGAACGCGCACCGTCCGGCACGAATATTCCGTGGTTCAGCGCCTGAACCAGAATCTGGTCTTCACGGCCTTGTTGCCAGGCGTTGCCGACGGAGTCCTGGCTGAGGGCGCCGGCGCTGATCAGACCTTGTCTTGATCCTTTGATTGTCATGTAGGCGGGAATTGGCATTGGGATGCTCCTGACTGGAATTGCGAAACCCTAGCAGCCACAAACTTGATCGGATCATCGACACGAAAATCCAGAAGCGCCTTACAGCAATAGCTCGTGGATCACTCAAATCGTTCAGGAAGATGAGTCAGAAAATAAGAAGTTTCCTACCAGCCAAAATCAGTGATTAGCTTTCAATTCACCTGCTACGGGGACTACCCACCCACTCATCCCTGTAGTTTTTTCTGAACACAACACTTGCACATCGCCCACTCAACTGGCGATATAAGCGGCTAACAAGAACCGTTGAGGTCGTTATGCCGCTCGCCACGTTGATTCACCGTTCCAGCCTGCCGTGCCCTGAGGTCAGCGCCGTGCAGGCGTTGCAATTGCTTGAGCAGCATTACGGGCTGAGCGGCACGCTTAAGGAGCTGGGCAGTCAGCAGGATCGCAACTATTTGCTCGACAGTGATGCGGGTCGTTATGTCTTGAAAATCTGCCACGGCGATTATTCGCCGCTGGAGCTTCAGGCGCAGCACGCGGCGTTGGCGCATTTGGGTTCGACGCCGGGGTTGCGGGTGCCTCGGGTGATCAAGGCGAGCAATGGCGAAGAGCTGCTGTCGCTTGAGATCGGTGGGCGGGCGGTGCAGGCGCGGTTACTGGAGTTCATCGACGGGCAGTCGCTGGCGCATCTGAGCCACCTGAATCGTGATGTGGTGGTAGGCCTGGGCGAGCTGTGTGCTCAGGTCGATCTGGCGCTGGCGAGCTTTCAACATGCGGGCCTGGAGCGCACCCTGCAATGGGATCCTCGGCATGCCGACGCATTGATCAAGCATTTATTACCCGTCCTCAAAAAACCCGAAGAACGCGCCTTCCTTGCACACGCCTCCGAGCAGGCGCAACGGCGTTTGCGCCCGCTGGTGGCGAAGCTACCGGTGCAAGCGATTCATATGGATATCACCGAATATAACGTGGTCTGGCAGCGCGATCAGCAGCGTCAATGGCAGTTGCAAGGGTTGATCGATTTTGGTGATCTGGTCACCACCTGGCGAGTGGCCGATCTGTCGGTGACGTGCGCGGCGCTGCTGCACCATGCCGACGGCGATCCGCTGTACATCTTGCCGGCGATTCAGGCGTATCAGGCGATCAATCCGCTGCAACGCGAAGAATTGCAGGCGCTGTGGCCATTGATCGTCTCGCGGGCGGCGGTGCTGGTGCTCAGCAGCGAACAGCAGGCCAGCATCGAACCGCACAACACCTATATTCAGGCCAATTTGCAGAGCGAGTGGGGCATTTTCGATGTCGCCACCTCGGTGCCCCTTGAGTTGATGGAAGCGGCGATTCTGGCCAGCGTCGGGTTTGCTCGACCCGAGAACGGCGCTGCAACCTTTGAGCCGCTGCTACCGAGCTTGAAAGGGCAGACATTCACGAGGGTCGATCTGGGCGTACTCAGCCCGCATTTCGACGCCGGCAACTGGGAGCAAAGCGGTATTGATGAGCGCTTGTTGACCGAAGCCGGGGTGGCGAATGGCCTGGCCGCGACCCGTTACGGTGAATACCGGTTGTCGCGCACCGTGCCCGACAGCGCCCAAGAGCCTGACACCTGCGCCTTGCATGTCGAACTGCATGTCCCTTCGGGCACCGCGCTGCACGCACCATTCTTCGGGACGTTGCGCCTGACCGCCGATGCTGCGCTATGGCTGGTCGGTGAGCAGATGAGCCTGCGTCTATGGGGTGTAACCTCGCCGTTGGACTCGGGCAGCACCGTGCTTGCAGGCCAGGCGTTGGGCGAGAGCAGTGGCTCGCTGATGATTCAGCTGTGTCGCGTGACCGATATCAGCCCGCCGTTGTTCAGCACACCTTCTTGGGCGCCGGCCTGGCAAGCGTTGTGCCCTTCACCTTCCGCGCTGCTGGATTTCGAGTGCGATGCGCCACCGATTGAAGACGCCGCGAAACTGCTGGCGCGCCGCGATGCCAGTTTCGCCCGGTCGCAGAAGCACTATTACCAGGATCCGCCGCAGATCGAGCGGGGCTGGCGCAATCACCTGATCGACATGCGGGGCCGGTCTTATCTGGACATGCTCAACAACGTCGCGGTGTTGGGTCACGGTCATCCGCGTATGGCTGCCGAAGCCGGCCGGCAATGGTCGTTGCTCAATACCAACTCGCGCTTTCATTACGCCGCCATCGCCGAATTCTCCGAGCGTTTGCTGGAGCTGGCGCCGGATTCCATGGATCGGGTGTTTCTGGTCAACAGCGGCACCGAAGCCAATGACTTGGCGATTCGCCTGGCCTGGGCCTACAGCGGCGGGCGCGACATGCTCAGCGTGTTGGAGGCTTATCACGGCTGGTCGGTGGCGACCGACGCCATCTCCACCTCGATTGCCGACAACCCAAAGGCGCTAAGTACGCGACCGGACTGGGTGCATCCAGTGACGGCGCCAAACACCTACCGTGGCGAGTTCCGTGGTAGCGACAGCGCGCCGGATTATGTGCGCAGCGTCGAACATAACCTGGCAAAACTGGCCGAACAGAAACGCCAGGTCGCTGGCTTTATCTGCGAGCCGGTGTACGGCAACGCCGGGGGGATTTCCCTGCCTCCGGGCTATTTGCAGCAGGTGTACGCCAAGGTCCGTGCGCAGGGCGGCGTGTGTATCGCCGACGAGGTGCAGGTCGGCTATGGCCGCTTGGGTCACTACTTCTGGGGTTTTGAAGAGCAGGGCGTGGTGCCGGACATCATCACCATGGCCAAGGGCATGGGCAACGGTCACCCATTGGGCGCTGTCATTACCCGTCGGGAAATCGCCGAAGCGCTGGAAGCCGAGGGTTACTTCTTCTCCTCGGCGGGCGGCAGCCCGGTCAGTTGCCGCATCGGCCTGGCCGTACTCGATGTGATGGACCAGGAAAAATTATGGGAAAACGCCCAAGTGGTGGGTGACCACTTCAAAGCGCGCCTCGAAGCCTTGATCGATAAACATCCATTAGTCGGCGCGGTGCACGGCTCGGGCTTTTATCTGGGCGTGGAGCTGATCCGCGACCGCGAGACCCTGGAGCCAGCCACTGAAGAAACAGCCTACCTGTGTGATCGCCTGCGTGAACTGGGGATCTTCATGCAGCCCACCGGCGACTACCTGAACATTCTCAAGATCAAGCCGCCGATGTGCACCACCCGGCAGAGTGTGGATTTCTTTGTGAATAGGGTGTCGAAGGTGTTGGATGAAATTGGCTGACCAAAAATGATTTTGTGATCGCAGTGGCCTCTTCGCAGGCTTGCCTGCGAAGAGGGCTGCGCGGTTTGTCGATTGTTATCGGCTTAAATCCCTGATTACTTCTTCCGCCCATCAAATCACCCTTCCAAAGTCGATTTTTATCGGCTATAAAGTCGATCAGATTGTCATGGGTCGTCTGTTAATGTGATGACCCCACCCTATTTGCCCAGGAGGAGTTTTCCATGAGCCGTATCGTTACTGTCGCCGCCACCCAGATGGCCTGTTCCTGGGATCTTGAAGCGAACATCGAGACCGCTGAGAAGCTGGTGCGCGAAGCCGCTGCCAAGGGCGCGCAGATCATCCTGATTCAGGAACTGTTCGAAACGCCGTATTTCTGCCAGAAACCGAACCCGGACTACCTGCAGTTGGCCACGCCGCTGGAAGAGAACGTCGCTATCAAGCACTTCCAGAAAATCGCCAAAGAATTGAAAGTCGTATTGCCGATCAGCTTCTTTGAACTGGCGGGCCGTGCGCGTTTTAACAGCATCGTGATCCTCGATGCCGACGGCACCAATCTCGGGATTTATCGCAAAAGCCACATCCCGGATGGCCCTGGCTATCACGAGAAGTACTACTTCAACCCGGGCGACACTGGCTTTAAAGTCTGGCAGACCCGTTACGCGAAAATCGGCGTGGGCATTTGCTGGGATCAGTGGTTCCCGGAGTGTGCCCGCAGCATGGCGTTGCTGGGTGCGGAAATTCTGTTCTACCCGACCGCCATCGGCAGCGAGCCGCACGACAAGACCATCAGCTCCCGTGACCACTGGCAGCGTGTGCAACAGGGCCATGCCGGCGCCAACCTGATGCCGTTGATCGCCAGCAACCGTATCGGTAACGAAGAGCAAGACGGCTACGACATCACCTTCTATGGCTCGTCGTTCATCGCCAACCAGTTCGGTGAAAAAGTCGCAGAGCTCAACGAAACCGAAGAAGGCGTGCTGGTCCACAGTTTCGACCTCGACGAACTTGAGCACACCCGCAGCGCCTGGGGCTCGTTCCGCGATCGTCGTCCAAACCTGTACGGCGCAATCAAAACGCTCGACGGTTCCCTGGAGTCCTGATCGCCATGACCACGCTGAAAAGCACACCACGGGCCGATGGTTTCTACATGCCGGCCGAATGGGCGCAGCAGACCCAGACCTGGATGATCTGGCCCGAGCGCCCTGACAACTGGCGCCTGGGCGGCAAACCGGTACAGCGCGCGCACGTTGCGCTCGCCAAAGCCATCGCCCGCTTCGAACCGGTGACGGTCGGCGTGTCCGCCGCGCAGTACGACAACGCCCGTGCCCAGCTCGACGTGCCGAACATTCGCGTCGTGGAATTGAGCAACAACGACGCCTGGGTTCGTGACACCGGTCCGACCTTCGTCATTAATGACAAGGGCGAAGTGCGCGGCATCGACTGGTGCTTCAACGCCTGGGGCGGTTTCGACGGTGGTCTGTATTCGCCGTGGAACCTTGACGAGCAAGTCGCCAGCAAGATTCTTGAGATCGAACGCAGCCCGCGTTACGAGACTGAAGGTTTCGTGCTCGAGGGCGGTTCGATTCATGTCGACGGTGAAGGCACGGTCATCACTACCGAAGAATGCCTGCTCAATCGCAACCGCAATCCGCACCTGTCGCGCGAAGAGATCGAAGCGGTACTGCGTGATCAGTTGTCGGTGGAGAAGATCATTTGGCTTCCGGATGGCCTGTACAACGACGAAACCGACGGTCATGTGGATAACTTTTGTTGCTACGTGCGGCCTGGTGAAGTGTTACTGGCCTGGACCGATGATCCGAAAGACCCCAACTACCCGCGCTGTCAGGCGGCGATGAGGGTCCTGGAAAACGCTCGCGATGCCAAAGGTCGAGCGTTTGTCGTGCACAAGATGCCGATTCCCGGCCCATTGTTCGCGACCGAAGAAGAGTGCGCAGGCGTCGATCAGGTGCACGGTACCCAGGAGCGCAACGCTTCGGTGCGTCTGGCCGGCTCTTATGTCAACTTCCTGATCGTCAATGGCGGCCTGATTGCGCCGGGCTTTGACGATCCGCTCGATGAAACGGCGCGTGAGATTTTGCAACGCCTGTTCCCCGAGCATGAAGTCGTCATGGTGCCAGGTCGTGAGCTGTTGCTCGGTGGCGGCAATATCCACTGCCTGACTCAGCAACAACCGGCACCGCATAAGGGCTGAGTTGGTCTCGTTCTTGCTATCCAAAAGCCCATCAATCGATGGGCTTTTTTGTTAACGGGAGCTTCAGCGCCGATTCGTTGACTCCGTACTGCCCTTCGCGGGGCTGTCATAAAGCACAGGTACATTTAGCCGCTCAAGACTCAAGAGGTTGTCCCACATGAACGCAGGTATGGAGCAGCAGGTTGCTCGCGGTTCATCTGCAAGTAGCGAAGCACGTCAGATGATGGCGGACTGGTTAAGGACAACCAGAACATCCAAGGCACCAAAGCCAGATTCACGGCAGCTGCTCATGGCACGCTACCCGGCCGGGCTGATCAGCGAAGCCGAGCTGGAAGTATTGCTGCGGATTCTGGATCGCTGAGTATCTAAAAACGGACACCCCTGCTGACACGCGGTCAGGACAGGCTCTGATGAAAAACGCCCCGGTTTGGCTGGGGCGTTTTTTGTGGTGTGTGTCAGACACACCGTGTGGGCCGTTCGCAGCGGGACGCATAGTTGCGAGCCTGCTCTCACCGTTCAGGTTGATGATTTAACCAGTCAACTGGTCGCATTCCATCAATACCCTCCCTTGCATGAGCCCTAGATTAACTCCCAGAGCAGGCTGCCGTGCCGTGCGGTCAGTCACTGTCGAGGAGAAGGCTTATGCAATCCGTGAACATTTTGAAGCAGCAAACCCGGGTCGACGGTTGGGATCATCAGGATCCTGAAGAAGCCTTTACCTTGCCCTCGCGCTACTTCTTCGACGAGACCTTGTTCAAGGCTGAGCGCGACAATATTTTCATGCGCTCTTGGCACGTGGCGGGGCATATCAGCGAGTTCGCCGAACCGGGTCAGTACGTGGTCACAGACCTGTTCGACCAGAGCGTGGTGGTGGCGCGGAACAAGAATGGGCAGATCCATGCGTTCCATAACGTGTGCCAGCACCGCGGCAATCGCCTGCTGGAACAGCGTCGTGGCACCACCGGCGGCGTGGTCCGTTGTGCGTATCACTCGTGGTGTTACGAAATGGACGGCAGCCTGCGCAGCGCTCCACGTTGTGAGCGGATCAAGAATTTCGAGCCGCAGCAGTTCAGCATTCCCAAGGTGCGCATCGAAGAAATGGGCGGTTTCGTCTACTTCAACCTCGATGCCGAAGCACCGTCTTTGAGGGACCTGTTCCCCGGTGCCGACGAGGAAATGCGCAGCGTTTTTCCGGACCTGGACAACATGCGCCTGATCGATGAGCAAGACGTGATCGTCCCGGCCAACTGGAAGGTGATCATGGATAACTCCATCGAGGGTTATCACTTCAAGCTGTCCGGGCCGTGCCATATCGACCTCGCCAAGCTGATCGATTTCAAAGGCTATGAGTTGACCAAACGCGACAACTGGTGGACCTACGCCGCGCCAGCGAACCTGGCAGCCACTGAGGCTTATGGGGTCAAACTCAGAAGCGATCTGAATCCGCAGGAGTGCTTCTTCAACATCGGCATGTGGCCGAACAACACCTTCTATACCTTCCCGTTCTCCGAGTTTTTGGGCTCGTTCATGATGATCCCGCTGGATGCCGAACGCTCGCTGCTGCGCTTTGGTTACTACTCGTCCAATGCCGAAACCGCGGCAGTGAGCACGGCCTGCATGAAATGGATGAACGAGGATCTGGGGCCGGAAGACATCGCGCTGAACATCTCGGTGCAAAAGGGCCTGCATTCGCTGGGTTATGACCAGGGCCGCTACATGATCGACGCCCAGCGCAGCAACGAAAGCGAGCATTTGGTGCATCACTTTCACCGGCTGGTTTTTCAAGGCATTCACGGTCCGTCCGCGCGCTGATCACCTTTTGACTATCTGACGGAGCACGACGGGCCATGTCCGAGCATGAGTTTGATTATGTGATTGTGGGCGCCGGCTCTGCCGGTTGCGTGCTGGCCAATCGATTGAGCGAAGACCCTTCAGTGAGCATCCTCGTGCTTGAGGCTGGGCCGGTGGATAAAAGCTGGACCATCGACATGCCTTCGGCGGTGGGTATCGTCGTCGGCGGTACGCGCTATAACTGGAACTACAGATCCGAGCCTGAGCCGTATCTGGACGGACGCCGAATCGGCACGCCACGCGGGCGCACCCTGGGTGGTTCGTCCTCGATCAACGGCATGGTCTACATTCGCGGCCATGCCCGTGATTACGATAGTTGGGCGGATCAGGGCTGCAGCGGCTGGAGCTATCAGGAGGTGCTGCCGTATTTCATTCGTTCGCAGACCCATGCCGACGGCGCGGACCCTTATCGCGGGGATGCCGGGCATCTGCATGTCACCCCTGGCGACATCGACACGCCGCTGTGTGCGGCCTTCGTTCAAGCGGGGTCGCAAGCCGGTTACGCCTTGAGCAGCGACTTGAATGGTTATCGTCAGGAAGGTTTCGGCCCGGTGGACCGCACCACTCGCGCGGGCCGACGCTGGAGCACGGCGCGCGGCTATCTGACCGAGGCGTTGACGCGGGGTAATGTCAGCGTGGCGACCGGAGCCTTGGCGTTGCGAATTCTGTTCGACGGGCCTCGTGCCTATGGCATCGAATACGAACAGAACGGCCAGGTGCAGCACGCTCGCGTGAGGCGCGAAGTGCTGCTTACGGCTGGCGCGATCAACTCGCCACAGTTGCTGCTGTTGTCCGGCATCGGCCCGGCAGATGAACTGCGCAGCCTCGGTCTGCCGTTACAGCACGATCTGCCCGGTGTCGGGCGGCGACTCAACGATCACCCGGACACGGTCGTGCAGTACCTGTGCAAAAAGCCGGTGTCGTTGTATCCCTGGACCACTGCGCCAGGCAAATGGTGGATAGGTGCTCGCTGGTTCGTGACCCACGATGGCCCTGCGGCCAGTAACCACTTCGAAGCGGGCGCGTTTATTCGTTCGCGGGCCGGGGTCGAGCATCCTGATCTGCAGTTGACCTTCATGCCGCTGGCGGTGCAGCCGGGTAGCGTCGATCTGGTGCCGGCACATGCGTTTCAGGTTCATATCGATCTGATGCGCCCCACCAGCCTCGGCAGTGTCACGCTGGCCAGTGCCGACCCTCGTCAGCCGCCGCGCATCGTATTCAATTATCTGAAAACCGAGCAGGACCGGGCCGACATGCGCGCCGGTGCCCGTTTGGTCCGAGAGATCATCAATCAGCCAGCCATGGCCGCGCTCAAAGGCAAGGAACTGGTCCCCGGCCTCGAGGCACAAAGCGATGACGAACTGGACGCCTGGGCGCGCTGCGTAACGGAAACTGGCTACCATGCCAGTGGTACCTGCAAGATGGGACCGAGCGACGACCCGGAAGCCGTGGTCGATGCGCAATTGCGGGTGCACGGCGTCGAAGGCTTGCGGGTGGTGGATGCTTCGATCATGCCGATTATCGTCAGTGGCAACACTAATGCGCCGACGGTGATGATCGCGGAAAAAGCTGCCGACATGATTCGCGGATTGAAGCCGCTGCCGACGGCGCAGGCGCCGGTGTGGGTGCATCCGCAGTGGCGTAGTCAGCAGCGATGAGATACGCCGATCAATTGTAGGAGCTGCCGAAGGCTGCGATAGGCCCGAGAGATCGCAGCCTTCGGCAGCTCCTACAGTGGATTTGTATACGACACGGTCAAGGGCTAACCATGAAAAACGAATCCGGTCAGATCGAGACCCTACTCGATTGGCGCAAAGGTGAAGTCGCCCCCTTGCGGGTTGCCGTCCTGCTATTACCGTCCTTCTCCAACCTCGGGTTGGCCGCCGTGGTCGAGCCCTTGGCGATTGCCAATTGGTTGACCCAACGGCAACTGTTCGAATGGACCTTGCTGTCCCTCGACGGTCAGCCGGTGCAGGCCAGCAACGGATTGTGCAGCCCGGTGGCAGAAGGCATCCGTGCCGATCAAGGGTTTGACGTGTGCCTGGTCATCGCCAGCTTCGACGTACACAAGCACAGCCGCAACCTGGCGTTGAAAAGCTGGTTGCGAAAACAGGCGCTGTTCGGTGCGGTGCTGATGGGCGTGGAAACCGGCACTGAACTGCTGGCCGCCGCCGGGGTGCTGGATGGCTATGAAGCCGCCGTACACTGGGACAATTTGCAGGGTTTTCAGGAAAGCTATCCACGGGTCCACGCCAAGACCCAGCTCTACACCCTTGAACGACAACGCCTGACCTGTGCCGGCGCCACCAGTACCCTGGACATGATGATCAGTTGGCTCGGGCAAAGCATCGACAGTGATCTTGCGCGGGAAATCGCCATGCATCTACTGATGGGACGCGTGCGTCAGCCAGCGGACAATCAGCTCGATGGCGGCCTGACCAACACCAAGCTGTACGGCGGCAAAATGCGGCGCGCAGTGCTGCTGATGGAGCAGGCGCTGGAGGAGCCGCTGGACTGCGAAGCGATTGCCAGTCAGGTCGGGCTGTCCCGTCGGCAGTTGGAGCGGCAGTTCAAGCAACACACCGGCCTGTCACCGCTCAAGTACTACATCACCCTGCGCCTGGCCAAGGCTCACAGCTTGTTACAGCAAACCAAACTCAGCGTGGCGCAGGTGGCGGCATGTTCCGGTTTTGGTTCGCTGGAACACTTTTCCCGCACCTACCGCGCCAAATTTGGCTGCCCACCGAGCGAGGACCGCAGCCAGGTGTGGACGGCTCCGGTGATGCGGCAGCCGTTGAGTCGGGAGCCGCGGGTGGTTGCACGAGGGGACTGATTTATTTTTCGCGCTCTTTGAAAAATCAATCTGTCCCCGGCTTTCAGAGCGGGGACAGATTAATTTTCGATGAAGCGCTGAAAATAAAATCAGTCCCCTCACCCCGCTACTTATCACCCCCGATACCCGGGTTCTTCCTCATCCAGAATTCCCATCAACGCCGAAAAATGCTTCTCGGCGAACCCCGGATAATCCAGCCATTGCCGCGCTGTCTTGCGCGCAATGTCATCGCTGGCAATCCGTAACGGCCGGGCGGTCGAAAGCGCGGTGATGTAGGTCTCGCAGGCGCGTTCGAAGTAGTACAAATCGTCAAACGCCTGAGCAATGCTCGGCGCCGCCACCAACAGCCCGTGATTGCCCATCAACAGGATCGGCTTGTCGCCCAGCAAGTGGCTGACCCGTTCAGCCTCGTCACCCAATCCCATACCATCGAAACCTTCGTCGATGGCGACCCGCTCAAAAAACCGCATCGAATTCTGCTCGATAGGCGGCAGGCGTGAATCGGCCAGACAGGCCAGCGTCGTCGCGTATTTGGAGTGCGTGTGCAAGATGCAGCGCGCGTGCGGCTGGTTGCGATGCAAGGCGCTGTGCAGCGCCCAGGCGGTGATGTCCGGTGCGTCGGGCCGGTCCAGGCTGCTAGGGTCGTCGGCGTTAACCAGCAGCAGATCGCTGGCCTTGATTTGGGAGAAATGCGTGCCGTAGGGGTTAATCAAAAACTCGCGGCCATCGGTCGATACCGCCACGCTGAAGTGATTGGCGATGGACTCATGCATGCCCAGGCGGGCAGCCCAGCGAAAGGCACAGGCCAACTCGATTCGCTGTTTGGAGTATTCGTCGTTCATTGTTTCCCTCCGGCTGTGGGTCAGTCTTGCCAGTGTAAATCGCCGCCCATGGGGCACTTGATGGGAAGCGACTTTCGCTGACGTTATCGCTGCCCGTTCAAGTCGTGGCAAAGCGGCGGCGATTTGCCGTTTTTGATCAATAGCGCACAACCCGGCAAGCAGATAGTGGCTGCATCCAGTCATGTAGCCAGGAGACGCAGATGTCGGACATACCGTTGTTTATCGGAGGGCAATGGCAAGCGCCGCAAGTGCCGAGTTACCGGGATGTGATCAACCCGGCGACCGAGCAAGTGCTGAGCCGCGTGGCGGTCGCCGGACGTGCAGATGCCGAACTGGCGATCCGCGCGGCGCGGCAGGCTTTCGATCACGGCGAGTGGCCGACGATGGTCGTGACCGAACGTGCGCAGATCCTGCAAAAAATCGCAGCGGCCATCGAAGCGGATGCCAAACATCTGGCGCGGCTGGAAACCTTAAACGCGGGCAAGACCCTGGGCGAAAGCCAGGCGGATATCGGCAACGTGGTGGCGACTTTTCGTTACTACGCGGCGTTGCTTGAAATCGAAACCGGCAGCGTCAACTCCCACGCGCCCGCGCATGTGATCAGCCTCAATCAGCGCGAACCGGCGGGTGTCTGCGCCTTGATCGCGCCGTGGAACTACCCGCTGCTGCAGGCCGTGTGGAAGATTGCCCCGGCGCTGGCGGCAGGCAACACGGTGGTATTCAAACCCAGCAGCTTGACCCCGATGACCGCCCACCGTTTGACCGAACTGTTTGAGCAAGTGGGCTTGCCCGATGGGGTCTTCAATCTGCTCTGCGGCCCCGGTGAAATTGGTGAGCTGCTGGCCGCGAGTACGGAGGTGGATCTGGTGTCATTGACCGGTGGTGCTGGTGCCGGAGGCAAGGTGATGCGTGCTGCCAGTGGCAATTTCAAACGGGTGGCGCTGGAGCTGGGTGGTAAGAATCCGAACATCGTCTTCGCCGATGCCGATTTCGAAGTGGCACTGGACCAAGCACTCAATGCTGTGTTTTTCAACGCCGGACAAATCTGCTCGGCCGGTTCGCGTTTGCTGGTGGAGGACAAAATCCACGACCGTTTCGTCACAGCTTTGCAGCAGCGCATCCTCAACATTCGCCTCGGCGATGGTCTTGATCCAAGCACGCAAATGGGTCCGGTAATTTCCGCCAGCCAGCGCGATCAGGTGCTGACAATGATTGCTGGCGCGGTGGAGCAGGGCGCGCAGTTATTGGCGGGCGGCAAGGTGCCGCAAGGTTCGGCTTTCCAGCGTGGTTTCTGGCTGGAGCCGACCTTGCTCGGCAATGTCACGGCCCAGATGCGCATCGCTCAGGAAGAAATCTTCGGCCCGGTCATCACCGTCGAACGTTTCAGCGGCGAGGCCGAGGCCCTACAATTGGCCAACGACACGCCCTACGGACTCGCGGCCGGTGTCTGGACCCAGGACATCGGCAAGGCCTACCGGATGGCCAAGCGTCTGCGGGTCGGCACCTTATGGATCAACGACTACAATGCCGCGTTCCCGCAGGCGCCGTGGGGGGGTTACAAATCCAGCGGTATCGGTCGCGAGCTGTCGCGTGCCGGGCTGGATGAGTTCACCGAACTCAAGCATGTCTACCTCAACACCACACCCGTTGCGTTGAACTGGTTTGGTGTCGAGCAGACGGGCTGAGGGCAGGGCAGCACACCTTGCCGACAAGACCGCATAAAAACAACAACAAAAAAACGCTTCGCACTTAGCCGAACACTGCCGTCGTCAATCCCGAGGAGTCCATTTCATGAGAGCTTGCCCGTCCCTGTTGTTGCTCGCGTCACTCACTCTGCCGCTGCTGGCCAGCGCGGCAGAACCCGAGTCCTGCGAGACCGTCCGCTTCTCCGACGTCGGCTGGACCGACATCAGCGTCACCACGGCGATCACCAGCGAAGTGCTGGAGTCGCTGGGCTACAAAACCAAAACCACCCTGCTCTCGGTGCCCGTGACCTACAAATCCCTGGCGGCGGGCAGGGACCTCGACGTGTTCCTTGGCAACTGGATGCCGACCACCGAGAACGACCTTAAGGCCTACCGCGACGCTGGCACCGTCGAAACCGTGCGCGCCAACCTCGAAGGCGCCAAGTACACCCTGGCTGTGCCGGAGTATGCCTACGACGCCGGCCTGAAAGACTTCGCCGACATCGCCAAATTCAAGGACAAGCTCAATGGACAGCTCTATGGCATCGAGCCTGGCAACGACGGCAACCGTCTGATCCAGAGCATGATCGACAAGAACGCCTTCGGCCTGAAGGACTTCAAAGTGGTCGAGTCCAGCGAAGCGGCCATGCTCTCGCAACTCAAACGCGCCACGCGCAAGAACGAGTGGATGGTATTCCTGGGCTGGGAACCGCATCCGATGAACACCAAAAACAAGATGAAATACCTGACCGGTGGCGACGACTATTTTGGCCCGAACTTCGGTCAGGCGACGGTCTACACCAACGTACGCAAGGGCTATATGCAGGAGTGCAGTAACGTCGGCAAACTGCTGCAAAACATGGTCTTCACCTTGAAAATGGAAAACCAGCTGATGGACGCCGTGCTCAACGACAACCAGAAGCCGCGTGCCGCCGCCAAAGCGTGGATCAAAGCCAATCCAGAGGTACTGGACACTTGGCTGGCGGGTGTCAGCAGCCGTGACGGCAAACCTGCGCTCCAAGTCGCCAAGGCACAGCTGACGCCTTGATTGGAGACACACGATCAACTGTACAGGCTGTGTGAAAACCTGACGATCATGTTTCAAACCAACGCCCCGACTTGTCGGGGCGTTGGTTTTTGGCCTTTGATCCCGAAATCATCGCTGTTCGTTTTCACGTCGCCGGGACAAAGCGTTTTGAGCGCTCCATGGCCAGTCCTGGGACGTTTGTCAGGCGCAAAAAAAGGCTGCTTAGCCCATCTTCGCCATCATTTCACGCGCACCCAGCACATTGATCGCCCTTTTAAAGTTATAGGCAAGCACCGCCAGCGACATCTCTATTCGCGCGCCTTTCAGTTGGCGTAGCAAGAACCGTCCATTGCCCATGATCCATTGCTTGAGGTTGCCGAAGGGGTGTTCAACGATGGACCTTCGTTCAACCATCTTCTCCGGATGCGCCTGCATGCGCTGCTCCATTCGCTCAAAAGCGGCCTCATGCGCATGCCGCGTTACTTTCCGGCGGGAGGTCTTGGTGCACTGACTTTTCAGCGGGCAGTGGGCGCAGTCACTGGGCAGTGCGTGGTAAATACGCGTGCCGCGATTCAGTTGCGTCAGCGTCAGTAGCTTGCCATTCGGGCACCGGTACTGATCGTCCAGGGCCTCATACGTAAACTGGGTGCGGTCAAAGAATTTTACGTCCCCGCCCCGCGTGTTGATCGTTCGATTCAGCGGCACATACGCCGTGATACCCGCGTCTTCACAGGCCTGGAATTGTTTGCCGTGGGAATATCCGGCATCGGCCACTACCGTCAGCTCTGACTGTTGCAGTACTTCTTTAGCCGCTTTGGCCATGGGTTCAAGCTGTTTGCGGTCATCGCCGTCCTGAGTCACTTCGTGGTGCAGGATCAAGCCGTTCTCGGCATCCACCGCCGTCTGCACGTTGTACGCCACGGCCATGCCTTGCGGCGCCCGCATCATCCGCGCCTCGCTTTCGGTGCTGATGAACTGCTCGACTTCCAGCGCCTTCATCACCTGCTGACGGGTCAGGTTGTTGTCTCGTTTGTTGCTCAGACGGGCCAAAGCGGCTTTGACTTTCTGCTTATCCACAGGCTGATCGGCGTCGTCTTTGTCCGCCCGATCAAGCTCCGCCAGGTACTGGGTAATCTTCTTGTTCAGTATTTCCTCATCGCGCTTAAGGTGCTTGAGGCTCATATGACGGCGCTTGGAGGCCACGGCTTTGAATTTGCTGCCGTCGATAGCAACCAGCTTGCCGGCGATTAGCCCCACTTCACGGCAAAAAAGAATGAAGAGTCGGCAGATGGCGGCGAATGCGGCACCGTTGTCTCTGCGGAAATCGGCGATGGTTTTGAAGTCAGGTGCGAGCTGATTGAGCAGCCACATGACTTCGATGTTGCGCAGGCATTCGGCTTCGAGGCGGCGTGACGAACGGATGCTGAGGAAATAGCCGTAGAGATAAAGTTTGAGCAGGTCTGCCGGATCATAGGGCGGGCGCCCGTTGCCCTTGAGGACAGCCTTGTCGAATCCCAGCTCCCGCAGATTGAGCTGGGTGACATAGGCATCAATGACTCTGACCAAGTGGTCTACCGGAATGGATTCTTCCAGCGACACCGGAAAAAGACTGCTCTGATCGCGCGCTATGCCTTGGATGTATGCCACAAAAATGCCCCCAATCTTCCGATGAAGGCATTTTCTTAGACCGTTGCAAGAATTGCCAGGTTTTCACACAGTCTGTGTAGGAGCGCGCTTGCCCGCGATAGGCCGGGGTCGCGCTCGACACGAAGGACCTTCCTGCAATAGTGAGTTCACTATTTTGGGAGCGCTTCGCACTGGAGCGCCAGCCCGGGCCATCGCGGGCAAGCGCGCTCCTACAGAGGTATGCGATCCGATATCATGCACAGACCTAATCGATCCCCGGTCTGCTGCAATGGCCCTCGCTGCACCGCCCGATCTCAGTGACACCACCGTCCCCGTGCAGCCTTTGGCGCGGACGTATCCGCGTGGCCGCTATATCGAGCCGCACGAGCATGTCTGGGGCCAGGTGCTGTATGCCATGTCCGGGGTCATGTGGCTCGAAACCCCACACGAAGCGCTGGTGGTGCCGCCGCAACGGGCTGTCTGGCTGCCGCCTGGCGTGGTGCATGGGATTCGCGTGGTGTCGGATCTGGAGATGCGCAACATCTACCTGCGTCCGGCGATTGCCGCGACGCTGGAAAGCACCGTTCAGGTCATCGAAGTCGGGCGGCTGTTGCGTGAGCTGATCCTCAATCTGGTAGGACAAGGACAGGATCAGCAGGGGCCGGATCAACAAGACCCGGACTACTACGAAGCGGTCGTCGGTCTTGCGCTGCTGGAGTTGAGGCGAGCCAAGCGCACCTTGCTGAAAATCCCCATGCCCGATGACTCAGACCGTCGCCTGATCAATCTGTGTCAGGCCGTAATGACCGCACCCTCGCTGGATGTGTCCTTCGAGCAACACGCGGAAAACGCGGGTGCCAGCGTGCGTACCCTGGCGCGCCTGTTTCAGGGGGCGTTGGGCATGGGCTTTGCCGAATGGCGGCGACAGGTGCAATTGGCGACGGCGGTTGCCGAGCTGATTCAGGGCGTGCCGGTCAGCGCTATCGCGCGTTCGTTGGGTTATTCACCCAGCAGCTTCAGCGATATGTTTCGTCGCGAACTGGGTGTGAGTCCTTCGCAGTACCCGATCGGCGAGCGCATGGTCTGACAGGTGGCCGACATTTTGGCCGGCTCTTTTTTGGCTGGCTCTTTTTGGCCCGCTCTTTTTGGCTGAAAAGCAGAAGCAGTTGACCGACAGCTTTTTCAGCCCGCTCCTACACTTTGGACACCTTAAACGCTGTCGCTCAGCCCCTTGGCGCAACGCGACGCCTGGAGTCCGGAGCTCACATGAGTTACCTCATTTCCCTCGCCATCGGCATCGCGGTCGGGTTGCTCTACGGGCTGCTCGACTTCCGATCTCCTGCGCCACCCGCTGTCGCGCTGGTCGGGCTGTTGGGCATGCAACTGGGCGAGCAGCTCTGGCCCATGGGCAAGGAACTGGTCGCTCGCTGGCTGACGTGAACGCTGGCTGTCATGAATCAACAGCGGCACTTGTCGCTATCCCTGAATTCTCTCGCTTGAAGGAGCCCTCATGAACGCACTGCAATTTTCCAAAACCGGCGACCTCGCGGCGCTGCAATACGTCGACGTCGCCCAGCCCGTGCCCGCTCAAGACGAAGTGCTGGTCCAGGTGAAAGCCGCCGGTCTCAACCCGAGTGATGTGAAAAACGTACTCGGGCGTTTCCCCTACACCACGATGCCGCGCATCCCCGGTCGGGACTTCTCCGGTATCGTCGTAGACGGCCCGCAGGCATTGCTCGGCCAGGAAGTCTGGGGTACCGGCAAAGAACTGGGCTTCACCCGTGATGGCTCGCATGCGGCCTACCTGACCTTGCCGGCCAAGGGTGTTGCCATCAAGCCCACAGCCCTGAGCTTCACCCAGGCCGCCAGCCTCGGCGTGCCGTTCACCACCGCCTGGGATGCACTGGAACGCAGCCTGGTAACCGCCAACACCCGCCTGCTGGTGATTGGTGCCAACGGCGCAGTCGGCAGCGCCGCCCTGGCCCTGGGTAAAATCCGCGGGGCCCAGGTCCTCGGTGCAGTACGTCGTCCCGAGCAGGTCAAAGCGCTGCAAGCAGAGGGCTTCAACGCCATCCAGCTCGACAAACCCGAAGAACTGGCTGCCCAGGTCAACGCCGTATTCGCTGGCGGCGCCGACGTCATCTTCGACACCACCGGCTTCTGGCTACCCGCCGCCGTCCCAGCCCTGGCCCCCTTCGGCCGCATCGCCATCATCGCTGCGCCAGCGGATGGGCATGTACAGCTTCCGGCGCTGGCTTTGTATCGCAAGGGTGGTTCTGTTGTCGGCATCAACTCATTGCTCTACGGCACAGAAGCCTGTGCAGTGATGCTCAGCCAGTTTGGTCGCTTCTTCGATGAAGGCTTGCTGCCGCTGCCGACGGGGTTGTTTGAATCGCCATTGGCTGAAGGGCTGGCGCGGTATAGCGAAGTGAATCAGGGGAGTGGGGATAAGGTGGTGTTGGTGCCTTGATTGACGTCAGGCACTCGGACTATTACTCAAGTTTTTCTTGCCGTGCGAGGAAACCGTGAATGTAGTCGAGTACCTGTTGTGCGCCTTCTTCAGTTTCTACCAACTCGATCGGACGTTGGCCCTGTAAATAGGGATTCGGATTTTCCATCCATTTGAAGGCAGCTGCGCGGCTGCCACGAACGGGAATTGCCAGGTTCAACACCTGCTTGAGTAAGTCGGGGTGTGCGTACCAGGATTCGGGCTTGATGGTGGGCTTTCGACCGGGGATCACTCGGGGAAATTGGCAAGCTGCGAGCTCTTGCTGGGTAATATGCGAACGCACCCAGTGCGCATGGTCAGCGAGTTCTGTATTCGGCTTACGCTGATGGTCTCTCGTTGGGATGACCAATCCTACTCGCACTTGGGTAAAGCTCCGAATCATCTGAAGGGCGGGCGCCAGATCAGTGTCGTTGGTGACGATAACGACCTGATCGACTGTTCTAGTAATCGCATCATGATAGGCATGCAATGCCAGACTCACATCCGACTGCTTTTCTTCGACCTTCCAGGCCAGAATTTCTTGGCACTCTCTGGGCGGCAGACTGGGCGCTTCGACATCAACGATCTTCACTTTCATCTCGTTGATGGCGTAGTAGCCTTCTACTAACTGCACGCGCCCAGGATGCACCTTTTGTAGCGCTGTGTGGTAACGGGCTTGCGAGGATACCGAGTCAGTTGCCTTGGCCACGCTTTCTACGATTTTTGCGGTAAAGAACTTGATTGATGGGTCTGGAAGCAGAGTCGAGGCGTGATGCCTGCCAGCTTGATCGTGGGCAAAAATGGAAGGGAGGATATGCCCCTCGAACAGGTGCAACAGGTCTATCCACTTATATGGGGTTCCCCTCAAGCAACCGTAATAAAAGTTGTACCCATCAATGTAGATCCGCGTTCGCAGAGGCTTTAGGCCAGGCGATCCATGCATTTCCATACTCCAGAAACGAAAAAACCGGCTAGCGCCGGCTTTTTCCCCCTCCAACCAGATGGTCAAGCCACGCCGGTCGTGAGGGTTAGTTGTTAAGCAAATTCTCTATCAAGGGTGACGCGGGTGTCAACCTCAGTCTGGAACGAGTATCTGGTCATTCGCTCATAAAAAGGGGGGGGCACGTTTTTCCTGAACCTATTAGAACGGGGCAGATATATGTTCTGCCCCCTCATTCGTTCACCTCATTAGACCACCACACACCTCCGGGGGCAGGGCCTGCGAAAGCGTTGGGTCAGGTACACGAAGTTTGCCTGGAAAAATAAAGCCTCCCACCTATCGATGTCCCGCCCGTACTCATTACATCACCGCACAAATGATGTTCCTGCGCCCATCTTTATCCGTCCAGAACAACGCCCTACATTTCACTCCACTTGCCTACCCATCATTTCGAAGGGAGGTCACAGGAGAGTTGTCATGCCTTTCGTCAGCGTGCGCATTACCCGCGACGGCGTCACTTCGGAGCAGAAAGCTCAGGTGATCGCTGAAATCACTGAAACCCTGGAGCGCGTCCTCCACAAACGCCCAGACCTGACCCACATCGTGATCGAAGAAGTCGACACCGATAACTGGGGGTATGCCGGGATAACCACCACCGAGTACCGAAGACAACTCGCAGAGGTTCAGTCATGACTCAGTCCGTCACCATCGATTTCGTCTCCGATGTGGTGTGCCCGTGGTGCGCCTTGGGCGCGACAGCACTGGAGCAAGCCATCCAGAACCTGGCCGGTGAAGTCCCGGTCGAATTGACCTTCAAGCCCTTCGAGTTGAACCCGGACATGCCGGCCGAAGGCGAGAACGCGGTCAAGCACATGATGCGTAAATACGGACGCAGCGCCGAGGAAGTCGCCTCCGGTAAAGAGATGCTGATGGCCCGTGGTCAGGCCATCGGGTTCCAGTTCGATCTGGAAAAACGCAGCCACTTCTACAACACCTTTGATGCTCACCGTCTGTTGTTCTGGGCGTTGCAGGAAGGGCGTCAGATCGAGCTCAAGAAAGTCTTGCTGCGCGCTTATTTCACCGACGGCCAGAACCCGAGCGATCGCGAGACGCTGGTGCGTCTGGCCGCTGAAGCGGGGTTGGATACGGCGTGTGCACGTGAGGTGCTGGTGTCCGGAGAGTTCGCCAACGAGGTGCGTGAGCTTGAAAGGTTCTACCGCAAGCAAGGCATCAATTCGGTACCGGCCATGGTCCTCAACGGTCGTCACCTGGTGTCCGGTTCGCAATCGGTCGAGTACTACGAACAAATGCTGAGGCAAATGGCGCAGGCCCCAGCCGAAGCCTGATTGCTCGCTTCTTCCAATTCCCCAACATCCTTAGAGGTTCATCATGAACAATACGAAAAAAGTCATTGTTGTCACCGGCGCATCCCAAGGTATCGGCGCCGCAGTGGTCAAGGCCTTCCGTGATCTCGATTACCGGGTTGTCGCCACCTCGCGTTCGATCAAACCGTCCACCGACCCCGACATTCTCACCGTGGCTGGCGACATTGGCGACCCGGCGACCGCCGAGCGAGTCATTCGTGAAGGCATGGCGCGTTTTGGCCGTATCGACACCCTGGTCAACAACGCCGGGATCTTCGTCGCCAAGCCGTTCACCAGCTATACCCCCGCTGACTACACCGCTGTGCTGGCGGTGAACCTCGGTGGCTTCTTCTACATTTCCCAACTCGCGATCACCGAGATGGAAAAACAAGGCAGCGGCCACGTCGTCAGCATCACCACCACCCTGGCGGACCACGCCATCGAAGGTGTGCCGTCGGTACTGGCGTCGTTGACCAAAGGTGGCCTCAACTCTGCGACCAAATCCCTGGCCATCGAGTACGCCAAGCGCGGCATTCGTGTGAACGCGGTCTCCCCCGGCATCATCAAAACCCCGATGCACGGCGTAGAAACCCATGAAGCGCTGGGGCAGCTGCACCCGGTCGGACACATGGGCGAGATCAGCGACATCGTCCAGGCCATCGTTTATCTGGACACCGCCGGCTTTGTCACCGGCGAAATCCTGCACGTCGATGGCGGTCAGAGCGCCGGTCACTAAGACCTGTCCGCAGCGTCGTCGATAAACGTCGACGGCGCTGCCATTTTCCTGGAGGCACGCTCAAGGGTTTACGGCCATGAACAGTACATTGGAGCGCGCAACATGAGCACTCACGTACACAAGGTTTTCCTGATCACCGGCGTCAGTTCAGGCTTGGGCCTTGCCTTTTCGCAAGCGGCGCTGGCGGCGGGCCATACGGTGGTTGGCACGGTGCGGCGCGAGGCCGAGCGTACCGCGTTCGAAGCGCTGGACGCCCATCGCGCCAAAGCGTTCGTGCTCGACGTCACCGATTATCCGGCGATCGAGCCGCTGGTGGCCGATATCCTGCGCGATGTGGGACGGATCGACGTGTTGGTGAACAACGCCGGATATGGTCATGAAGGCATTCTCGAGGAGTCGCCGCTGACTGACATGCAGCGCCAGTTCGACGTCAATGTGTTTGGCGCGGTGGCAATGATCAAGGCGGTACTGCCCGGCATGCGTGAGCGGCATAGCGGGCATATCGTCAATATCACCTCCATGGCCGGCTTCATCTCCATGCCAGGCATCGCCTACTACTGCGGCAGTAAATTCGCTCTCGAAGGCATCAGCGAAGTGCTGGCCAAAGAGGTGGAAAGTTTGGGTATCAACGTGACCGCCATGGCGCCTGGCTCGTTTCGTACCGAATGGGCGGGTCGCTCGATGATCCGTTCGGGTCGCACCTTGAGTGAGTACGACCCGGTTTTCGATCCGGTCCGCAAGGCGCGTGAAGAGAAGAGTGGCAAGCAGGCTGGCGATCCGCACAAGGCGGCGCAGGCGTTGTTGACCCTGGTCGCCACTGAAAAGCCGCCCGTTCATCTGTTGCTTGGCAAGGATGCGGTGATGCTGGTGCGCGAAAAAATCGCGTGTCTTCAGGCGGAAATCGACGCCTGGGAACACCTCTCGGAATCGACGGATTTCGACTGATCGAAAACCCTACCGCATAAGGATTCAAACCATGACGTCCTGCCTGGAGTAGCCCCCGAGGATCGCCCGCAATCGGCGACCTTCCAGCGGTTAGCGCACCAATTTGCAGGCTGGTAATGTCCTCTAACAATGCGTATATGAGGGAACTAATGGGGCTGGAGTGATTATCCAAATTAAATCAATACGCCCCTGTATCGTCTCTGAGCCACCCCGCCAAGCTTGATAACTCCAGGTACTTAGTGGTACGTCATTGCGCCAAAAAAATCTAAATGCATCCTGTTGTTTCTACGATGTTTAAAAAATCACTGCTGGAGTCGTCCTGCTGCCGGCTCTGGCATGGCTGCCAGCGAACTAAACTAGTTATGCCTTTGGAGCAGATGTCTCCAGAGAGGCAAGGAGGTGTCAAATGGCCATTCATGATACTTATCGGGAAATTGAACAGACCCTCGGTCAGGTACCGGAGTGGATTAAGCAGATGCCGGAAGGCGGAGCGATCGGATTCTGGGGCGTGGCCCGGGATTTTTGGCTGGCGGATACCAAGATTCCTAATAAGTACAAGGAGTTGATAGGTCTGGCGGTGTCCGGGGCGACCCGTTGTAAGTATTGCGCCCTGTTCCATACCGAAGCCGCGCGCTTGTTTGGCGCGAGTGACGAGGAAATTTCCGAAGCCAGCTTTATGGGCTCGCTGACCATGATGGGCAGCACCTTTATTAACGCCCAGCAGATTGACTACGAGCAGTTCCGGCAGGAGACGTTGAGTATCGTCCGGTATGTCAAAGATCACTCGCAACCCAAGGCCGCTTAAGCCGTTGCGGGAACCAGCCCTTCGCCAACTGACGAAGGATAAGTTGCTTGCAATCACCAGCGATGGTCCGAGGACCACCGCTCGGTGGCAAGCGGCTGTGCTGCGAGCCATCGGCGAACTAATGCAATACAGCGATACCGCCCGCGAAGAAAAGCAAGACCTGCGCATTCCTTTCGCCAAAGCACTCCATGACCTCTATGCGGGACAGAAGTCCGACGCCGAGTTGACGGAAATGGTGTTGCTGATGCTGGAAGTGGAAACCGCCCCCTTTCTCGGCAAAGGGCCCCAGGCGGGAGCGGCATCTGGGAACAATGACCTCTGAGAAGTGGATAGGGCCAAGGGAGTCGTAGTGATTGATCTGAACTAAATCACGACGCCCCCTGATCTTCCGTCCATATAAGAATTTCCCTAGGATTTTTTTGGATAGTCAAGGGCCACTTGTGCGGGCTCGATCTCGCCGATTTCTGACCACGACTTCGCATCGAACCTGAACTCGGCGACGGCGCACGTTGGCATGTCGGTGATCTCGCTGGAGAGCCGCTGCGCGAGTTCGACCAACGCGGGGTTATGGCCAAAGATCATCACTGACTTCAGCCGGTCGCCCAGCGTGCGGATGACCTCGAGCAGGTCATTCGCCTCGACGGCATACAGCCGATCGTCCACGACTATGTCCTTGCGCCGGTAATCGAGCTTCCTGGCGATGATCTCCGCCGTCTCGAGCGCACGCACGGCCGGGCTCGACAGGATCAGATCGGGCTTCAGATCGCGCTTTGCCAAGCGCTCACCGATCTTAGGCGCGTCGCGTTTGCCGCGATCGTTCAATGGGCGGTCTTTGTCGGGCTGCGCAGCGTCATCCCAACTCGACTTGGCATGGCGAATGAGAAATAACATTTTCATACCGCCTCCGGTATCCTCGGAAAATCCGACCAAAGGGGTCGTAGTGATTAATCTAAATTAAATCACCACACCGCCTTATCGGGGCGCGCCCTCTGGTGTGCTGACTCAGAAATATTGACTCGATGGAATGGACTCGTTGCCAATAATGAGCGTGCCTTCCTTGCCGCTGGGCATGGTGTATTTCAAGCGCCAGGTCTTCACGCCGTTGGGTTTGACGAAGAGGTACGCGCTCCTGACCGGAAAATCGCAGTACCCCTAACATACCCTCGGGAAAGGGGATTTTGTTGGACCCCGACGGAGGGTTCTAGAACGAAAAAACCCGCCAAAGGGCGGGTTTTAGGGGCGTTCGAGCTTTCAGTGAATCGCTCTGGAGCTTGATGTGGTGCTGCGGCACCAGGAATCGAACCCGGAACCACGGATAACACATCTACCTGTTAACCCCACAAGCCCTTCACGCTGCCGCGCACCCACCTCTTACCTCAGCACGCACCATTACCCAAAACATGCGCATACCCAGCGACGGATATGAGAACCGTATTCCCGACGGCCGGGGCATGGATGCTGGGGCTGCGAACCAGTAGGGATCGGTTCATTGGCTGGCCATTAGCGGATTGAGTCGTCGCTTTCAGTTTGACCGTCAGCATGCAGGCGTTGCCGCCAAAATCGCTTTCTGTAACGATGCCCAGGCATCCATCCGGCCGCTCTTGGGAGGGCAGTTGGCTGGATAGCTGGATCTGCTCCGGGCGCAGCATGATCTGAGCCGCGCCATGGTGTGTGTTGTCACCGACGGGGATGTTTCCCAGTTCGCAGGTGGCCCAGCCATTTTCAACCATGGCGGGTATCACTACTGCGTCGCCGAGGAAGAGTGCCGTTTCTTGGTCGCGGGGACGAAGGTAAAGGTCCGTGGGAGGTCCGACCTGAATCAGCCTGCCTTGACGCATGACGGCCAGTTGATTGGCAAAGGACAGGGCTTCGGCCTGGTCGTGGGTCACAAGAATGGTGGTCACACCGGCTTCGGCCAACAATTGCGCAACCGCTTTGCGCATGGAGGCGCGCAGGCCGGTGTCGAGGGCAGAGAACGGTTCGTCCAGCAGCATCAGCTTGGGGCGTTGGGCCAAGGCGCGGGCCAGGGCTACCCGTTGTTGCTGACCACCGGAAAGCTCGTGAGGCCAGCGCGGGAGCATGCGTTGGTCCAGCGCGACCATCTCCATCAGTTCAGCGATTCGATGCAGTTTCGAGGCCGCGTTGCCTGAAAGCCCGAAACCGATATTGGCGGCAACCGTCATGTGCGGGAAAAGTGCGCCGTCCTGCGGAACATATCCAATCAATCGCTGGTGTGCCGGTACCTCGGTAGACCCGTTGACCAGGGTCTTGCCATGCAGTGTGATGCTGCCTGAGTCGGGAAACTCAAATCCGGCAATCATCCGCAGCAGGGTGGTTTTGCCCGAGCCGGAAGGACCGACAATGGCCGTGCGGCTGCCTGTAGGTACCGACAGGTTGACGTTTTCTACGGCAGGCAGTGCGCCAAAGAATTTGCAGATAGCGTGTAGTTCAAGAGAGCTCATCGGCCTGCCGTGCGTCTGGATTGATGGTAAAGAAGCCATGTCAACGGAAGTGAAAGGACGACCATGATCAGCGCATAGGGGGCGGCTGCGGCATAGTCGATCTCGCTGGTCATGGCCCAGAAGCCGGTTGCCAGCGTGCGCGTGCCGTTGGGGGCGAGCAGCAGAGTGGCGGTCAGTTCATTGGTGATGGCCAGGAAGACCAGCGCGACGCCTGCGGCAGCGCCCGGTGAAGCCAGACGCATGGTAATCAGCCAGAGTGCCTGGGCGGGTGAACGGCCCAGGCTGCGGGCCATGTTTTCCAGTTCCACGGGGGCCTGGGCGATGCCCGCACGCAGATTGACCAGCGCCCTGGGCAAGAACATCAACATGTAAGCCAGCAGTACAGTAATCGCGGTTTGATAAATCGGACGGGCAAATTTGATGGTGACAGTCACCAGTGCCAACGCCACAACAATGCCGGGCAATGAGCTGGCGATATAGTTGCAGCTTTCCAGGAGGCGATGGAGTCTCCCTGGTGATCGAATGGACAACCACGCGATGGGGACTGCGGCACAGGTAGTGATGAGTGCGCCAGTACTGGCCAGGATCAGGGTTTGCTCCAGTGCTGGCAGGATGTCGTTCATGTGCCAGACGTCTGTTCCGCCTGAAATAAGCCATTTGGCCAGGGTGATCAGCGGTACGCCCAGCGCCAATGCCGTTGTCAGTACCGGTAGCAGCAGTGCCATGGCTGTGGTCTTGCGGTCCATGAGGCAGGTGCGCTGTTGACGCGCGCTGCCAGATCCAACCCGTGCATAACGGGCTTTACCGCGCGTAGCCGACTCAAAGGTCAGCATGACCAGGCAGCAGAGTGCTAGCACTCCGGCCAGCATATTGGCCGCCGGACCGTTATAGGACGACTGGAACTGGTCAAAGATGGCGGTGGTGAAGGTGTCGAAGCGGACCATGGCATACAGGCCATACTCGGCCAGTAGATGCAGTCCAACGAGCAAGGCGCCGCCCCATATCGCCAGGCGCAACTGGGGGAGCACGACGCGGAAAAATACCGCCCACGGCTTCAAACCCAGTGACTCCGCCACATCCTCAATGCCGGGGTCGAGGCGTCGCAATGTTGCGGCAGCCGGCAAATAGAGGAAGGGAAAATAGGCGATGACCGATACCAGTACCCCGGCAAACAGTCCATGAATGGGGGGCACCAGGCTGACCCACGCATAGCTGTGCACAAAAGCCGGTATCGCCAGGGGGGCGGTAGCGAGTAGTGACCACATGCGG
Organism: Pseudomonas sp. ASL3; assembly: GCF_056680425.1. Classification (NCBI taxonomy): domain Bacteria; kingdom Pseudomonadati; phylum Pseudomonadota; class Gammaproteobacteria; order Pseudomonadales; family Pseudomonadaceae; genus Pseudomonas; species Pseudomonas sp. ASL3. The sequence continues at coordinate 5,949,248 of NZ_CM155281.1, forward strand.
CGGAAGGGCAGGTCGGTTCGCTCGGTCAGCCAGGCCAGCGCCACGCCGAGTACAACGCATAGGGGGACCGTGAGCACGACGAGCAGCACGGTATTGATCAGCAATTCCCCGACCTTGGGCCGGAAGACCAGTTCCACGATGGTGGCCCAACCGGTCTGGACAGAAATGCCGACGACGAATCCTAGTGGCAAGAGCGCCAATAACGAAATCAGAACGGATGTCACGACAACCCATGTAGCAGGACGGCCGCCGGGTGAGCGGGGCCGTCCTTTCTGGGCGGAGGCTGGAATCACCGCATCGGCTGTTCCTGCAGGTTCGGGTGCCTCGACTACGGCACTGGAAGTTTGCTCCGCCATCACGTTATAGCAGCCCTGCTTGAGTCATCAGTTCGACCGCTTTTTTGCTGTTGAGCTTGGAGGCATCCACGAGTGGGGCATCCAGTTCTGCGAGCGGCACCAGTTTCGAGTTGGATTGCGCATCCTGGCCCACGGCATATTCAAACGACGTGCCGGTCTTCAGGATTTCCTGGCCTTCTTTGCCGGTCACATACTTCAGGAAAGCCTGAGCTTCTTCCTTGTGCTTGCTGGAAGCCAGGACGCCGCCACCGGAGATGCTGACGAACGCGCCCGGGTCTTTGTGCTTGAAGTAGTACAGGGCGGTGTTTTTGCTGTTCTCGCCGGTTTTGGATTGGTCCACCAGGCTGTAGTAGTGGTAGATCACGCCGCTGTCGACCTGGCCGGCATTGACTGCTTTCAGCACTGAGCCATTGCCACGGTAGGCGACGAAGTTGGTTTTCATCGCTTTCAGCCAGTCCAGCGTTGCCGCTTCGCCTTTCTGCTCAAGCAGAGCGCTGACGATGGCCTGGAAATCTGCGCCGTTTGGCGAGGCGGCCCAGCGGCCTTTCCAGTTCGGGTTGGCCAGATCAAGCAGAGACTTGGGCATGTCTGCTGCGGAGAGCTTGTCCTTGTTGTACACGAACACGGTCGAACGGGCCGCGATGCCGACCCACTTGCCGTGGGCCGGGCGATAGGCCGAGTTCACTTGAGACAGCGTGGTCGGAGCCACTGGCGCGAACAGGCCAGCGTTATCTACCAGGACCATGGCAGGCGAGTTCTCAGTCAGGAAAACGTCGGCTGGGGAGGCAGCACCTTCCTGGATGATCTGGTTACCTATTTCGCTGTCGTCGCCGTTACGCACAGTGACCTTGATCCCGGTTTCACGGGTGAAGCCAGCTACCCAAGCCTTGGTCAGGGTTTCGTGCTGGGCGTTGTAAACAACGATGCCGTCAGCACTGGGTGCAGCATAAACACTGCTTGCGCCCACAAGGGCCGAAACAAGCAATGCCACTTTGGCAAAAGAAGAGTTACGAGAAGTCATCCTAAGGGCAGCTCCTAAAGATTTTGGAAGAATTAAGCGGGTGCCTGCCACAGACGTCTCGGTGACCAAGCGCTGCGATCATACACGACAATAAGAATTGTTTGCATTAATAACTGCCATATCAATACGAATCAGGCTGCTGAATATACTGCCCTTTGAGCGGTCGGGGGAAGCTGCTCCTGCCGGTTGCTGCGAGGACTGGGGCGAGGCGCAATCGGCAGAAATCACTGTGCGCCGATTTGTACGTGTCGCAGATACAACAAAGGCCCGCATTTCTGCGAGCCTTCGTTTTGTATGGTGCCGGCACCAAGAGTCGAACTCGGGACCTACTGATTACAAGTCAGTTGCTCTACCAACTGAGCTATACCGGCGTGATGGGCGCTGAGTATATCCAGTTTTTTTGGGTTGTAAACCCCTAGCTGACTGATTCGATTGCAAAAATATCTTCCTGCCTTCTGCTCGACGGTCAACGCCGCTCTAACCTGTGGGGCGAGCCTTTACCGGCCTTATTCACTTTCGCCGCAATGCTTATGCACAAGCCGCGTCGGAAATGGAGCTTGGAATGCCGATTTTGTGGAACAGTTCTCAAACAGTTGCAACCTGCTGTTTTTACGACCGTTTAAAGCATGAGTAAAAAATGATCAGTGACTGATTTCGCTAACAAGCCAAGTTTTCCGTGCGCTCGTCGGATTTTCATCAACAGAGTTATCCACAGGCGCGTCAGGAGGGCGGCGGGTTATTCACGTTCCGCGAGGAGCATCAGGTTGCGCGGTGTCACGTCGCTTGCGCAGAAAAGCCCGAGCTGTACGGAGTAGCCTCGCTCCTGCAAATAAATCGCGCGGTCGAGCACTAGCCATAGCTCCAGGGGGCGGCGGAATAGGCCACGAACCAGCTCAAGGTTTCGTACTTCGGCCAGACGTTGCCAGCCTGCGGCTTCGAGTGCTGACCAATCCTGCTGACCAACCGCGGGTAAATTTTTCAGTGCGGCGAGGTCGCGGCAGTAGTCGACGAAGGGTTTGTCCAGCCAGGCAACAGGCAGGGAGGGTGTTGGCAGGTACTCGTCTATGCCGCGCAGTGCTCGCTGAAGCAGATCAAACGCCAGGCGGCGAGCCATCGAAGTATCGCGCTGGCGCCGCACGCGAGCGCCTGCGGTGACGGTTTCGCTGAGGGGCAGGCTTAGGTCTTCCAGCGACAGTCGTAGCGCCGAGGCCTTTCCAGCAGCGGAGAGCGCTTGATATTCAGCGGCGCTGGTGCGGTTGTAGCAGCAGGGCGCAATCGCCATCTGTGCACAACCGGCGTCGCTGGCGAGGCGCATCAGCTGCACATGCAGATCACCGCACGCATGCAGGGCCACGGGCGTGTGCCGGGCTTGCAGGTAATCGCCAGTATTGATGGCCAGTACATCGTGTTGCAGGTGAGAGGCTTCGATGCCCAGTCGCTGGCTGAGCTGACTGCCGGCAGCGACCAGCTGCGGATTGTATTCCAGGCAGGTCAGGGCCTGGCCGCCGTGAGCCAGCCGCCGTCCGAGATGTCCTTTGCCGGCGCACCAGTCAAGCCAATGTTCAGGTGTTCGATGAAATTGCAGGCAACCGGCGAAGGCTTCGATCTGCTGCCATTTGCGACCTGGCACGTCGACGCTCATGCGCGTCGAGACCGGATCAAGCGTTGCCTTGGGCAGTTGGCCGACTTTGCTCAGTGCAGTGGATTCAGCCGCCAGTTGTGGAAAAGGCGAAGGGGCTGCCAGTTGTTCAGGATGGTTGTGAGCGGCTTCCGCCTCTGCCAGCGAGCGTGAGCGAAGCCAGCTAGCCGTTTCGGCATGCTGACGCTCCCACGGCAACTGCCGATGAGTGAACGGTCGCGGCCGCCAAAGGGCCTGATGGGTGAGCAGAAAGTCGTCCAGTGCTCGAAAGCGTGCACGAATCTGCTCGTCCTGAAGCACGCCAGTCAGAGAATACTGAATGGGAAATACCTGTCATTGATCTTCTTGTAAGTGCCATCGGCGATGATTTCTTTCAGCGCTGCATTCAGTTGCTCACGCAGCGGATCGCCTTTGCGGACGGCGATACCGATCTTATCGTTGTCGAGTACCGGTGCGCCTTTGAACTCATAGGCCTTGCCGGCCTCGCTCTTGAGCCATTCGTAGCTGACGAACTTGTCCGTCAGGATCGCATCCAGATGCCTGTCGCTCAGGTCGGCGTAGGCGCTTTCCTGGGTGTCATACAGCTTGATGGTAGCAACGTCGCCCAGATTATCTTGCAGCCAGGCCGCAGCCAGCGTTCCGCGTGGGGCGCCGATGATTTTGCCGTTCAAGGTTTCCTTGAGGGTGGCTTTGTCGATGGTCAGCTCGCTGGCTTTCGGCGCAATGAATTGCAGCTTGTTGGAGTAGTACGGATCGGTGAAGTCCACGACCTGCTGGCGGTCGTTGGTGATCGACATCGACGAGATCAGGAAATTGAACTGATTCGAGTTCAAGGCCTGAATGATGTTGTCCCAATCGAAGGTGACGATTTCACATTCGACTTTCATCTTGGCGCAGAGGGCATTGCCGATGTCGACGTCGAAGCCCACCACCTGGCCGCTGGCGTCCTTGTTATTGAACGGAGGGTAGGCGGCTTGAATGCCCATTTTCAACTTGTCTGCAGCGAGGGCACTGGTCGCGAAGGCCAGGGTGGCGACAGCGGCCAGGAAAAACTTTTTATACGTCTGCATTCGGGTTGCTCCGTTAGCGCGTGCTGGACATGATTTGTTTACACCGCGTCGACAGCGGCTTTCCAGCACCGGCTTCGTCGATCCTTTTTCTGAGGCGAAGCCCTGATGCAGGAACACTACTTCGGTGGACGCTTGACGGCAAAGCCCGCTTCGTTACCAGCTTCCAGGGCGGGCTTGACCGCAGCTATGTGTGGAACTCACACATATTCTATGTGTTTTCGCTGTTGGTGGCCCACCCGATCCGGTGAAGCCCCCAGTTTGATAGGAGATTCCGCCCCGTCTTTGACGCGGCGCTGTCGCGCAGCAAACTCGGTCCCGATTCTGCCCGGAGGGTGTAGGAGCTGACTTGTCTGCGATCCAGTGCGAAGCGCTGGTAAAAATGGTGAATTCACCACCGCTGGAAGGTCCTTCGGCCCTTCTCGCAGACAAGTCAGCTCCTACAGGGAGTCAGCGTTTGGCTGAAAATTTAATAGAACGAAAAATGAACTATCTCTAAAAAAACCAGAAAGAAGGCCATTTTACTGGGGGTTTGCTTCGGGCCTGATAAGCATTATCTCAAATCGTCACCCAGGCTAAGTTGAGCGCAATGGCCGCGATCAATGATGATTGCGGCCGTTTTGTTTTGAGGACGGTTTACTCAGGCGGGTCAAGTAGATCGGGTTCGGCCGCCAGCAATTCTGCGGTCTCTTGTTCAACGATCTGAAAAGCTTTGGTGAAATCATTTACAAAGTCGGGCTCCTCCATCCGCTTGAGGGAACGAGCCAAGTCAATGCCGTCTGCCCATTGCCAGTAGCGAGCGAGCATGACCGCAAGGCCCGACGCCGCGGTTTCGGTATCTACAGCCTCGTCTGCAAGCGCGGCAAGCGCCAATGGGCCTCTGAGAAAGGCCAAAAGCATCTCGAACTGGCTGATCGATTCCGCTTTTTTCAGCTCTTCGAAATGCTCACTCATCATGTCGAACAGAAGTGCTTCTTCCTCAGGTCCGAACAAGTCGTCGTCTTCAAACAAGTCCTGGTCATCAAGCACGTCGTCGTCAAAGCCGTAAGGGAGGTAATCAGGATCGAATGGAGCATCGTCAGGCGCAAAGGCAGGTCGCACACTGCGCGCCACCCGTTGCTGCTTGGCTTTGACTTTCGCCCGCTGGGCTCTTTTCTGCTGCTTGTTCAGGGATGCCATGACTGCACTCCTTTTGTTCGTGGTCGGAAAAGCTAAAGACTAGCAAAACCAGGGAGTAAAAAAACGAGGTGTGCGCGGTTATGCTGACGCTCATGCAGCGTGTTGCTTATTTACCTGTCGATCCTGGCGTTGCGAGGGTTCTGAGCAGGCTGTCGGGTTATTTCTCCGCGCTGCATACAGCAAGAAACCCGCACCAGGCGGGTTTCTTGTGTGCTTCAGGTGAGCTCGATCAGTCGCGCTTTTTGTTTTTGCCGCTGGACATGTCGTTGGCAATGGCTCCACCTGCTGCGCCGCCAAGGCCTGCGCCAACGGTGGCGCCCGTCTTGCCGCCCAGTTTGTTACCGAGCAGCGAGCCGCCCGCCGCTCCGAGTCCGCCACCGAGTGCCGCCGAGGTCTTGTGACCTTTTTTGGCTGCCACCGCACCGCCTGCTGCGCCGCCGACACCGGCACCCAGCGCTGCGCCTGTACTGCCGCCCATTTTCTGGCCGACGACATTACCCAGCGCGCCGCCAACACCACCGCCGAGAGCGGCGTTGAGATCGCTACCGGCCATGGCGCTTTGCGCGGCCAGCAGTCCGAGGGCGAGGGTAAGGGCAGAAAGTGTTGTACGCATGTTACGAACCTCAAAGGAAAAGGAAGGTGCAATGGGGTAGGGCAGGCTGTTGGAGCCTGTTTGATGGATCTGGTTCAGCGAGACGGCGACTTATTTTTTTCCTGCAGAATCCGCGACGCCTCGTTGTAGTCAGCCTGGAATGCCGGGCTTTCCATCCATGCAACGGCAGCGTCTTCGTCTTCGCCGTAGAACATCGCTCTGTACATGATGAGCAGGCTCATCAGGAAGTCGGTGGCGTTCTCTTCTTCCTCTTCTGCAATGACCAACTCCAGAACCGGGTACTGAAGAAAAACCACGCACATCGCCAGTTGGCTGATGGCTTCGGCGGCTTTCATGGCTTGGTACAGATCATCGAAGTCGGCCGGATCGAAGCCGTTCTCGAGGATGTCCTTGAAATCGAACGTGCTCAGGTCGATCTCGACGTCATCGAACGGCTCGTTGACCAGAGCCGATGCGAGGACGGGGTGGACGAGGCTCTGTGCGGGCTTGCCTGAACGGTTCTGCCTGGCTTTGGTTTTCGCCCGCTTGGCGCGTTTTTGCTGTTTTTCTGGCGAAGCCATGAGCGTGGGTCCTGATGAGGGCAGGGGAGGTGCCTTTTGGGCGGCTATTGAAGCGCATACCTTTTGAATAGCAAAGGGACCGTCGTCGGCCTCTGTGTTGTCGGTCTACAAACAGCGCCCAATAAAAAACCCCTGAATCTTTCGATGCAGGGGTTTTTCGGTATTTATGGTGCCCAGAGACGGAATCGAACCGCCGACACGGGGATTTTCAATCCCCTGCTCTACCGACTGAGCTATCTGGGCAACGGGGCGCATTAGACGTTTTTTTCAGGGGGTCGTCAAGCGTGTTTTTTAAAAAATTTGAATTATTACCGTCGCTTACGACCCACACTGGCTGGAAAGCGTTATTTCTCGGGGGGGACGTAGCCTTCGGCCTGGGCGTATTCTTCGCCGGACAGGAACTTATCCATCTCGACCTGAAGGAATTTTCGGTCCTCGGCGTTCATCATGTTCAGGCGGCGTTCGTTGATCAGCAGGGTCTGGTGTTTCTGCCAGTCACCCCAGGCTTTTTGAGAGACATGGTTGAAGATGTCTTCGCCTTTGGCGCCTGGGTACGGGGCGCGTTCAAGGCCTGGCAGTTCTTCTTTGTATTTGCGGCACATCACGGTGCGGGTCATGACAACTCTCCTGCATTCAATACGTCGGCTGCGCGTTTCAGCAGCTTCTTCACCGGGGCGGCGAGGCCCAGGCGCGGCGGGGTGGCGAGGTTATACCAGAGCCAGTCGGCCTCGGCCACGTGATGTCTGGACTCTTCGACCTGTACCAGCCAGGGTTCGATGGACAACTGGAAGTGGCTGAAGGTGTGGATCAGGCCCGGAAGCTCGTGGTGTTCGCCCAGCTCCAGCGCATGTTGGCTCGCCAGATGTTCCAGATCGCTGAAGTGTTCCAGCTCCGGCAGGCTCCACAGACCGCCCCAGAGCCCTGTGGAAGGGCGCCGGTAAAGCAGAATGGCGCCGTCGCGGTTGGCGAACATCGGCATCAGCGTGCGTTTCTGCGGGATGGTTTTACGCGGTTTGGGAATCGGGTAGCGAATCTCCAGCCCCAGCAGGTGCGCTTCACAGCCTTTTTCCAGCGGGCAGAGCAAGCAGCTTGGCTTGCTGCGGGTGCACAGGGTCGCGCCCAGATCCATCATTGCCTGGGTGTAGTTGTTCACCCGCGTTTGCGGCGTGAAGCGCTCGGCGTTGGCCCACAGCTGTTTGGCGACCTTCGGCTCGCCGGGGTCGCCCTCCTGGGCGGTGTAGCGCGCCAGCACGCGTTTGACGTTGCCGTCGAGGATCGGCGCGCGCAGGCCCATGCTCAGGCTGGCAATGGCGCCCGCAGTGGAGAGGCCGATGCCGGGCAGCCCGGTAAGCTTTTCGACGTCCCGGGGAAACTCGCCGGCGTAGTCCGCGACCACGATTTTTGCGGTCTTCTGCAGATTGCGCGCACGGGTGTAATAGCCCAGCCCGGTCCACAGGTGCAGCACTTCATCTTCCGGCGCATCGGCCAGGGCCTGCACCGTTGGCAGGGCGTCCATGAACCGGTCGAAGTAGTTCAGCACGGTGCTGACCTGGGTCTGCTGCAGCATGATTTCCGAAACCCATACCCGGTACGGCGTGATGCCTTGTTGCCAAGGCAGGTCGTGCCGGCCGTGACGGTCATACCAGTCCAGTACGGCCGTTGAAAATTGCTCGGGTTTCATCGTTTGAACAAACCTTTAAGTGCTTCTTTGATCTGTGGGGCCTTGTCGCCGAGCTTGTCTTCGATCTTCTGGTTTAGCTTGTCGCCTGCCAGTTTGGTCGCGACCTTGCCCAGCCCATCGTTGTCCACACGGCAAGCCTTGGCCCCCAACTCCAGCGGACCTCGGCAGCGCACCGGCCATTCGATACCGACATAGCGCTCGTTGATCTGGCATGCGGGGTCAGGCATTTCGCTCTTGTCGCCTTCGATGACGATGCCGATCCGGTAATCCATACCCAGCACGCGCAGGTCGATGTCGCCATTGCCGTTGACGGTCAAGCCCGGAATCCGCACTTTGAGGTCCGGGTTGCTGGCGACGCCGTTACGCAAGACCAGGTTGCCGTTGAGTTGCTGGAACGGTGTGTCCCTGCCGCGCGGCTCGCTGCTCAAGGTTTTGCCGTTGAGTTTGGAGATACCCTGGCAAAGCTGTTGCTCCAGATTGGCGTTGACCAGCACGCCGTCGTTGAGCATGAAGCTGGCTGTGCCGTTGAGCCCGTCGATCAGGTCCTTTTCACTGTTGCCCTTACTGGTCAGGTCACTGTGCAGCGTCAGCAGGCCCTTGACCGGTGGTTTTTGGTCCTGGCTTTGGATGAAGTGTTCGACCGGCACTTTGGCGATGCGTGTCTGCACGCTCATCAGCGGTACGTCGGGACGCACGTCGAGGCTGCCTTTGACTTCGAAATTACCGTTGTAGAGATCGCCGTGCAGGCTGTCGAGCGTGATCTGCCCGGCCAGACCCTGGGTTTTGAGCACGGCATTCTGGATCGGCAATTTGTCGATGGTCAGCAGGCCGAAATCGAGATCGGCCTGGACGTCGAGTTTGCGCATGCGCTCCAGCGGCAGCAATTTGTTGGTGCTCCACGCGACTTGAGTCGGCGCATTCGGCAGCGGTGTGGTGCCGGCACCTGCGGCGAGGGCTGCGGTTTCGCTGCTTTTTACTTCGGCTTTACGCGCGACGCCTGCGCTTTTGGTCGCTTCGGATTTGCCCGGGCGATAACGATCGGCGTCGAAGGTGTCGCCCTTGAGCTGGACGCGCAACGCCTGTTTAGCGAAGTCGTCGACGGCGAGGCGCCCGGTGAAGGTGCTGTCGTCGACCTTCAGGTTGAGGTCTTCGAAGGCCAGGCTGGTCGGGCTGCCCGTGAGGCGGCTGACCATTTCGACTTTGCTCAGGCTGCCGTCGGCCATCTCGGGCACCGGCTGGTCGATGCTTTCGAGGAAGTCGTGCAGGTTGAACTGCGCGATGGACAGGCCGCCGCTGAGTTGCGGCGTTTTGTCCAGGTCACGAACATGCAATTCGCCGAGGGCACGCAGTTGGTTGGCCGAGAGTTTCAGGCCGTTCCAATCCGCGACATTGGCCGCCAGATCCACCAGCAGTTGCCCTTGCGCGGAGAAGGTCAGGGGTTTCCCGTCCAGCGGTTCGCCCGATGCTTCGCCGGACAGGCGCATGTCTTCGAATTGGTAGCGCTTGAGTGCACGATCGAAGCGCAGTTGCCCGACCAGTTCGGTCTTGGTGCGCATCACCGGCTGATTGGTGCTGAAGAACGAGGTGAACTTTATCGGGATATTCGTTCGTTCATGCACCGCGCCGGTACTCAATTGAATGCTTTCAGCGGTGAATTGCCGATTATTCCTGGCATCGTTGTAGTCGATGCGGGCGTTATTGATAGTCAGGCTGTCGATGTCCAGCTTGATCGGTAACGAGGCTTTTTCAGGTGCTGCCTGTGCAGGCTCTGCAGCAGCACTTTGTCCGGATGGCGGCGGTGTGGTGGAGGGCGCCGGGCGACCGATGTCTTCCCAGTTACCATGGCCGTTTTCATCGCGGGTCAGGTTCAGGTTGAGGCCTTCGACGCGCACGTCGCTCATCTGCACTTCGCGGCGCAACAACGGCCAGACGCGAACGGAAAGCCCGAGCATCTGCAGGTCGGCAAAGGGTTTGGTCGGGGCGGTCAGGGTCGCCACACTGGCGTCGTGCAACTCCAGGCCGAGCCAAGGGAACAGGCTCCAGCCGATGTCGCCGTTGAGGGTCAGCTCCAGGTGGGCCTTGTTGCGGGCCAGTTGGCGAATCTCGTCTTTATAGTCGTTGGGATCAAAAAAATGGGTCAAGGCAAAGCCAAGAGCCACGATGACCAGCAACAGCCCGAGAACCACCAGACCCAGGATTTTGCCGAACGCTTTCATAGGCGAGTCCTTGTAATTGAATCATTCAAAATTTAGCCCGCGAGTATAGCGTCCTCAAATGGGGACAGGGCTCCGGATGCCTTCAGGTATCACTACCCTGGTTTTGAGCCTGTTGCGGGTCCAGTGGCAGATGCAACTTTGCCGCCAGCGCTTGGGCTTCAAGATGTCCGACAGGCGCGAGCAAGCGCAGTTCACAACCCGCTTGAAGAGCCATTTTTTGCGCCTCGACAAGCAGGCGTTCTGCCACGCCACGGCGACGGGTGAGTTTGCGCACGCACAGCTGCGACAAATGCCAGATGTCGGCCTTGCGTTGCAGGCGGGCAGCGCCCAGTAACCGGTCATTGAAACGCGCCGCCAGCAGGGTGCCCTCGCTCAGGCCTGCGTCGATCAATGACTGACTATCGCTGAACGGTGCAAGGAGCCAGGCCGGTGCATCGCGATAAATTTTCTGCAGATCCTCCAGGTCCTGATAGGTGGCTGCGTGTATGGACTCGACTACGATCGGCATTACGTTTCCTCGATCAACCAGACTTGGCTTTGAGAATAGTGGATATGGACGGGTGGTGCGAAAAAGGTGATATCAGATTGCTTTCTATGCGGTTGACAGATATTAACCGCTCGCCGTTCGCCGGTCCTGTTGCGTCTTTCGTCACGCCGTCAGGAGATCCCGCCCCGTCTACGCAGCCGATCGCAGCCTTCGGCAGCTCCTATCAAACAATGCATAACCATTTGAAATAAAAAGATTATTTTGTAGGAGCGCGCTTGCCCGCGATGGACCGCGAAGCGGTCCCGAAAATGCGGAGCACAGTTCTACTGCCAGAATCAAGTTCGCCGATTTTGCGACTGCTGCGCAGCCGATCGCGGGCAAGCGCGCTCCTACAATTGACCGTGTTTGCTGCGCGACAGCGCGGCGTCGAAGACGGGGCGGGCCCTCTTACACGACTCATTTTTCTTGGCTGAGTGCGCTCTGATCGGGTACATCCGACCGGTTGCACCCGCGATCTTCTTTTCCCTTCTTCTGTTTGCTTCATGCCGGCCGGTTCTGGGCCTATAATGCTTGCCTTTTTCGCCCAATGATTTTGCGGAGCTGGTGATGGCCGAACGTAAGGCGTCCGTCGAGCGCGACACTCTGGAAACCCAGATCAAAGCCTCGATCAACCTGGATGGCACCGGAAAGGCCCGATTCAATATCGGTGTCCCCTTCCTTGAACACATGCTCGACCAGATCGCCCGGCACGGGCTGTTCGACCTGGATATCGAAAGTAAAGGCGACCTGCATATCGACGACCACCACACGGTGGAAGACGTCGGTATCACTTTGGGTCAGGCCTTCAGCAAGGCGATTGGCGACAAGAAAGGCATTCGTCGTTACGGCCATGCTTACGTGCCGCTCGATGAAGCATTGTCGCGGGTGGTGATCGACTTCTCTGGCCGCCCTGGCTTGCAGATGCATGTACCGTTTACCCGCGCTACCGTGGGCGGCTTCGATGTGGACTTGTTCCAGGAGTTCTTCCAGGGCTTCGTCAACCACGCCAACGTCACCCTGCACATCGACAATCTGCGTGGGCACAACACCCACCACCAGATCGAGACCGTGTTCAAAGCTTTCGGTCGTGCCCTGCGCATGGCGGTGGAGCTGGATGAGCGCATGGCCGGGCAAATGCCATCGACCAAAGGCGTACTCTGATGCAGACGGTCGCGGTTATCGATTACGGCATGGGTAACCTGCACTCGGTCGCCAAGGCTCTCGAGCACGTCGGCGCCGGTCGGGTCATGATCACCAGCGACGCCACGGTGATTCGCGAAGCCGACCGGGTGGTATTCCCCGGTGTCGGCGCGATTCGCGATTGCATGGCGGAGATTCGTCGCCTTGGCTTCGATGAGCTGGTGCGTGAAGTCAGCCAGGATCGCCCCTTCCTCGGCATCTGCGTCGGCATGCAAGCCCTGCTCGACCGCAGTGAAGAGAATGGCGGCGTCGATTGCATCGGCGTGTTCCCAGGCCAGGTGCGTTTCTTCGGCAAGGATTTACACGAAGACGGCGAGCATCTGAAAGTGCCGCACATGGGCTGGAATGAAGTGACGCAGGCGGTGGATCATCCTCTGTGGCACAACATCCCGGACCTGGCGCGTTTCTACTTTGTGCACAGCTATTACATCGATGCCGCCAACCAGCGACAGGTCGTGGGCCGCGGGCATTACGGCGTTGATTTCGCTGCCGCGCTGGCCGACGGTTCGCGGTTTGCCGTGCAGTTCCACCCGGAGAAGAGCCATACCCATGGCCTGCAACTGTTGCAGAACTTCGCCGCCTGGGACGGTCGCTGGTAATGAGCAAGAAAACCAAACCGCCGATCCTGACCCTCACACCTGAACAGGAGAGTGAGGCGAATCACAAGATCAAGCGTTTCATGGCAGATCGCTTCGAACTGGACCTTGGTTCGTTCGAGGCGGCTGAAATCCTTGAGCTGTTTACCCGCGAAATTGCTCCGCATTATTACAACAGGGCGATTTTCGATGTGCAGGCGCACCTCAAAGAGAGGTTCGAGAGCATCGAAAGCGACTTGTGGGCGCTCGAGAAAAACTGATTTCCGAGCGATGCTGAAAAATCGAATTTGAAGGTTTGCCAGATGCTGATTATCCCCGCTATCGATCTTAAAGACGGTGCCTGTGTGCGTCTGCGCCAGGGCCGCATGGAAGACTCAACAGTGTTCTCCGATGACCCGGTGAGCATGGCCGCCAAGTGGGTAGAGGGCGGCTGCCGTCGTCTGCATCTGGTCGATCTGAACGGTGCGTTCGAAGGTCAGCCAGTCAACGGTGACGTGGTGACTGCAATCGCCAGGCGCTACCCGCAGCTGCCGATCCAGATCGGCGGTGGCATTCGCTCGCTGGACACCATCGAGCACTACGTCAAAGCCGGCGTCAGCTACGTGATCATTGGCACCAAGGCGGTCAAGGACCCAGCGTTCGTCGCCGAGGCTTGCCGCGCGTTCCCTGGCAAGATCATTGTCGGCCTGGATGCTAAAGACGGCTTCGTTGCCACCGACGGTTGGGCTGAAATCAGCACCATTCAGGTGATCGATCTGGCCAAGCGCTTCGAAGCGGACGGCGTCTCGGCCATCGTTTATACCGACATCGCCAAAGACGGCATGATGCAGGGCTGCAACGTCCCGTTCACTGCGGCACTGGCTGCGGCGACGCGGATTCCAGTGATCGCGTCCGGTGGTATTCACAATCTGGGGGATATCAAAGCCCTGCTGGATGCCAAGGCACCGGGGATCATCGGTGCAATCACGGGCCGCGCGATCTACGAAGGCACCCTCGACGTTGCTGAGGCGCAAGCCTTCTGCGACAGATACCAAGGCTAAGGAGCGACTCATGGCGCTGGCGAAACGCATTATCCCTTGCCTCGATGTCGACAACGGTCGAGTGGTCAAAGGCGTCAAGTTCGAGAACATCCGTGATGCCGGCGACCCGGTGGAAATTGCCCGTCTTTACGATGAGCAAGGCGCGGACGAAATCACCTTTCTAGATATCACCGCCAGCGTCGATGGTCGTGATACGACGCTGCATACCGTCGAGCGCATGGCCAGTCAGGTGTTCATCCCGCTGACCGTTGGCGGTGGCGTGCGTACCGTGCAGGACATCCGCAACCTGCTCAATGCCGGTGCGGACAAGGTATCGATCAATACCGCTGCGGTGTTCAACCCGGACTTCGTCGGCGAAGCAGCGGCGCACTTCGGTTCGCAATGCATCGTGGTCGCCATCGATGCGAAAAAAGTTTCCCTGCCGGGCGAAACACCGCGCTGGGAAATTTTCACCCACGGCGGACGCAAGCCGACGGGCCTGGATGCCGTGCTGTGGGCGAAGAAGATGGAAGAGCTCGGTGCCGGCGAGATTCTGCTGACCAGCATGGATCAGGACGGCATGAAAAACGGCTTCGATCTGGGCGTGACCCGTGCGATCAGTGATGCGCTGGGCATTCCGGTGATCGCGTCTGGCGGTGTCGGCAATCTGGAGCATCTGGCAGCCGGCGTGCTGGAAGGGCACGCCAGTGCGGTGTTGGCTGCGAGCATCTTCCACTTCGGCGAATACACCGTTCCGGAAGCCAAAGCGTATATGGCCAAACGCGGCATTGTGGTTCGCTGAGCAAACAGGCTGATGGCTACTGGACATCAGTCATGGCGCGCGGCACTCTGTCCACTGCCGTGGACAGGGGATAGCACATGTTCAAACGTCTTCTTCTTGCATTCGTAAGCGTGGGTGTTCTGCTGGCAGGTGTCGCCCACAGCGAAGCTGCCGCCCGTGAAGCTGCCGCCCGTGAAGCTGCACCTAGTGAAGAGCCGCCCACCTATTCTGTGGTCTTGCTGACGGAAAATTTCCCGCCTTACAACATGGCGGTCGATGGCAAAAACTTCGCACCAGAAGACAAAATCGAAGGCATCGCCGCTGAGATTCTGCGCGAAACCTTCAAGCGCGCCGGGGTCGGCTACAGCATGACCCTGCGCTTCCCATGGGACCGTATCTACAAGCTTGCTCTGGAACAGCCCGGTTACGGTGTATTCGTCACCGCGCGCCTGCCTGAGCGCGAAAAGCTTTTCAAATGGGTCGGCCCTATCGGTCCGGACGACTGGATCATGCTTGCCCGGCCCGACAGCGCCATCGCGTTGACCACGCTGGAGCAGGCGAAAAAATATCGGATCGGTGCATACAAAGGCGACGCGATCTCCGAGCAACTGACCACGGATGGCCTGAACCCGGTGGTGGTGCTGCGCGATCAGGACAACGCGAAGAAGCTGGTCAATGGTCAGATCGATTTGTGGGCCACAGGCGATCCTGCCGGTCGTTATCTGGCTCGGCAGGAGGGCGTCACAGGTCTCAAGACGGTGCTGCGCTTCAACAGCGCCGAGTTGTTCCTGGCACTGAACAAGGACGTGCCGGACGAGGTGGTCGCCAAGCTGCAGAAAGCGCTGGACCAGATGCGCGCTGAAGGGTTGGTAGCCCAGATTATGGGGCGGTATCTGTAGCAGATAGATACACCGCTTTCGCAGCGGGACGCGTAGTTGCAAGCCTGCTCCCACAGAGGAATGCAATCTACTGTGGGAGCAGGCTTGCCTGCGAATGGCCCAACGCGGTATCAGCGATAAACCCCATCCTTGCCATGCGCCGCCATCGCCTGATTACCGCGCAGGCCGATCATCTGGCGCAGTTCTATCCATTCGATGCCTTGCGCCTTGAGGCGTGGCAACTCGCGTTCCAGTACGTCGAGGGTGACGGGGTAGGGGTGGCCAATCATCACCACTGAGCCTTGTTTATGTGCCAGCGCGATCGCCGTATTCAGCTGCGCAGTAACGGCTTCCGTGGTGCGTTCATCATCGAGAAATACATCCCGCGACAGACTCGCCAGGCCGATGCGCTGGGCTTGAGCGGCGGCGACGGTTTTGGCGCTGGTACGGCTGTCGAGCAAAAACAGATGACGGCGTTGCAGTTCTGCCACCAGCCAGGCCATGGCCAGCGGTTCGGCGGTCATGCGGCTGCCCATGTGGTTGTTGATACCGGCGGCATAAGGCACGGCGGTCAGCGCAGCGTTCAGGCGTTTTGCCAGTTCGTCGAGAGGGAGTTCGGGGTGCCAGGCAAAGGGCCCGGTCGCCGGGTCCATGGGCATGTGCAGGATGACGGTTTTACCGGCGTGATGAGCCTCGCGGGCAAACTCGGTGGCGTGGGGCGTGTCCGGCATGATGGCCAGCGTGACCGGGCCCGGGAGCGCCAAGGCACGGCTATCGCCGATTGGGCTCTGCCCAAGGTCATCGATGACCAGGCTGAGATAGACAACGCGAGGCGCGCTGTCGGTCTTGGCCGGGTGGACCGGCGCTGCGTGGGCAACGCCGGTCAGGCATGAGAACGCCAACAACAGCTTTGGCAGCCAGAAGCGCATGGCGCTAGTTGCCGCGGGTGACACTCAAGCCCTTGAGCAAGCTCAGGGCCTGGCTCAGCTGGAAGTCATCATCCTGTGGACGAGCTTTCTTCCCGGCCGACGTTTTGAGGGTCGGTTTGTCCGCGCCGCCATTGCCGTTACCCAAGTGGCCAGACAGATCGGCTTCCTTGTAGTTCTCACTGTCCACTTCGCTGGTCACTTTGGCGCGACGTACTTCGATGTCCGGCACGATGCCCTGGGCCTGAATCGAACGACCATTAGGCGTGTAGTACAGCGCGGTGGTGATTTTAATCGCGCGGTCATTGGCCAGCGGCAGCACGGTTTGCACTGAACCTTTGCCGAAGCTTTCGGTGCCCATCAGTACGCCGCGTTTATGATCCTGCAACGCGCCGGCAACAATTTCAGCGGCCGAAGCACTGCCGCCGTTGATCAACACCACCAACGGTACGCCTTCACTGGCATCCTGCCCCTTGGCGTAGAAGCGCAGTTCGGAGTTGGCGATGCGGCCCTTGGTGTAAACGATCAAGCCCTTGGTCAGGAAGTGGTCTGCCACTTCCACGGCTGCTTGCAGCACGCCGCCAGGGTTGTTACGCAGGTCGAGGACCAGCCCGTTCATTTTCTTGCCATTGTCTTTGCGCAGCTTGGCCAAAGCCTTGGCGACTTCTTCGCCGGTCTTGACCTGGAACTGCGTGATGCGGATGTAGCCGTAGCCATTTTCCAGCATCTGCGACTTGACGCTCTTGACCTGGATGGTCGCCCGCGCCAGCGTCACGTCGAACGGGGCACCGCCGTCGCGCACCAGGGTCAGGGTGATTTTTTCGCCAATCTTGCCGCGCATCTTGTCGACCGCTTCCTGCATGGTCTGACCACGGGTCGGCGCGCCGTTGATCTTGACGATCAGGTCACCCGCCTCGACGCCAGCCTTGGAGGCAGGTGTATCGTCGATGGGCGAGACCACTTTGATAAAGCCGTCTTCGATACCGACTTCAATGCCCAACCCGCCGAACTCGCCGCTGGTGCTTTCCTGCAGCTCCTGGAAGTCTTCCGGGCCGAGGTAGGCGGAGTGTGGGTCGAGGTTGCTGAGCATGCCTTTGATGGCGTTTTCCAGCAGGGTCTTGTCGTCTACTGGCTCTACATAGGCCGCTTTGATCCGATCCATGACCTCAGCGAAGGTGCGCAGCTCTTCAAGCGGCAAAGGTGCTTTGGCGTTGGCCGGAGCAACTGCCGGTGCTGGTGCCGCTGGCTTGACGGCCTCGGCGGCCTGCGCCAGAGGAGCACCGATAATGATGGCGATAGTCAGGGCCAGCGAGGTGAGGCGGGACAGATGCAGCATGTCTAACGAACTCCTAAACCTAAAGTAGATACCTGCTTATCCTTGAGCATGGCACCATTGCGCCGGATCACTTGGACGACCCTGCTGACGAATAGCAAAATACAACGCCGGAGTGTCCTGACCGCCACTGTTGCCTACAGTGGAAATTGCTTCACCGGCTTTAACAATGTCGCCAGCGTCCTTGAGCAGGCTCTGATTGTGGCCATACAGACTCAAAAAACCGTTGCCATGGTCAAGAATGACCAGAAGCCCTGCGCCGCGCAACCAGTCTGCGAACACCACGCGGCCACCATGAACGGCATGCACCTGACTGCCCGCAGGGGCGCTGATCATCACGCCATCCCACTTGGTGCGGGCGTCATCGCCGCGGGTTTCACCGAAACGCGCCAGCAATCGACCGTCGACAGGCCAAGGTAGTTTGCCGCGTGCCTCGGCAAAAGGTCCTCCGTAGGAAACGCCGGCACTGGAAACCAGCGCGCCGGGCGCCTTGACCGGGTGTTTTGCCGGGGCCTCGTCATCGTTGGTGTTGCTGTTTTTATTGCTGCTATTGTTTTTCGCGACGGCGCGGGCCTGTTCTTCACGCTGGCGTTGTTTTTCTGCTTCCTGCTGGGCGATCAAGGCTTTTTGCCGGGCTTCTTCAGCCTCGCGTGCTTGTCGGGCCAGGGTTTCTTCAATCGTTTTCAGGACGTTGGCCAGATCGGTCTGTTCCTGCTGGCGTGTCTGCAACTTCTGATCGCGGGCTTTCACGTCCTGATTAAGTTTAGCCAACGCTGCCTGGCGCTCCTGGCGAACCTTGTCCAGCTCGTCACGCTGGCTGTCGAAACTGCTTTTTTGCACCAGCAACTGCGCCTGTTGCAAATCGATGTCTTTTTCGACGTTGGCCAGTTGGCGCAGGGTTTCATTGAAACCGTGCAGTTGTGCCAAGCGAGCCTGGCTCAGGTAATCGTAATAAGTCAGGGTGCGCGCGAATTTTTCCGGGTTTTGCTGATTCAGCAGCAACTTGAGGTATTCCTCGCGACCGCTTTGATAAGCCGCGCGGGCCTGGATCGCGATCAATCGTTGCTGTTCAACGCGTGCGCTCTGGAGTTTTTTTTTCTCTAGGTCGAGCCGTTGCAGCTCGCTTTCAGTCTTTTTTAGTTCTTTTTGCAGGGCCTCCACCTGCTTTTCCAGCTTACCCATCTCGGTTTCTGTGCCGCGCAGGTCTTTCTGCACGCCGGATTTTTCCTGCTGCAATTCGCCGAGGCGTTTTTTCAGCTCGGTAATGTCGTTACGCGTGGCCTCCAGCTGTTGTTGGGTTTGCGCGCGCTCATCGGCAAACGCCGGGTTGAGCAAGCAGATCAGAGCAAGGGCGATCAGGGCGCGAAGCATGGGGCGAGCGATACCAAGAGAGAGAGTGAGAGCAGAGTCTAGTATGCCCGCCGCGCGCTGCAAAAAAAACGCCCCTGGGCGACTGCTTTGGGGCGAGTTGGATAATTAACCGGCGCTGTCGTTTTTCAGCGCCCCGGTTTAGAGCCTTTTAGCACCGTTTATTGAGCAGCGAGGATCGAATGACCGGTCATCTCTTCCGGTTTTTCCAGGCCCATCAACTGCAACATGGTCGGTGCGACATCAGCCAGAACCCCGCCTTCGCGGACTTTCAGGTTGCGCTTGCCTACATAAATGAAGGGTACTGGCTCCGAGGTGTGGGCGGTGTGCGCTTGACCGGTGGAGGCGTCCGACATTTGTTCGACGTTGCCGTGGTCCGCAGTAATCAGTGCTTCGCCGCCTACTTTTTCCAGCGCGGTGACAATCCGGCCAACGCACAGGTCCAGGCATTCCACCGCCTTGATCGCCGCTGCCATGATCCCGCTGTGGCCCACCATGTCGCCGTTGGCGTAGTTGACTACGATCACGTCATAACGCTGGTTTTCGATGGCGTCGACGATCCTGTCGGTGACTTCCGGGGCACTCATCTCCGGCTGCAAGTCGTAAGTGGCGACTTTTGGCGACGGGATCAGGATGCGTTCTTCGCCCAGGAACGGGTCTTCGCGACCGCCGGAGAAGAAGAAGGTGACGTGGGCGTACTTCTCGGTTTCGGCAATGCGCAGTTGGGTTTTGCCTTTTTTAGCGAGGTATTCGCCCAGCACATTGTCCAGGCTGCTGGCGGCAAAGGCCGAAGGCGCGGGAATGCTGGCGGCGTATTGGGTCAACATGACGAAGCCGGCCAGCTTCGGTTGGCGGGCGCGCTCGAAGTCCTTGAAGTCATCTTCGACGAATACACGGGTCAGCTCGCGGGCGCGGTCGGCGCGGAAGTTCATGAAGATCACGGCGTCGCCATCTTCGACCTTGACCTGCTCGCCAATGCGGGTGGCTTTGACGAATTCGTCGTTTTCGCCACGCTCGTAAGCGGCTTCGAGCCCGGCCTGACTGGTTGCGGCCTGGAATTCGGATGTGCCGTCGACAATCAGGTTGTAGGCAGATGCCACGCGGTCCCAGCGATTGTCGCGGTCCATGGCGAAGTAGCGGCCAATGATCGTGGCGATGCGGCCTTTGCCAAGGCGGGCGAAGGTCGAATCGAGCAGCTCCAGCGAGGTCTTGGCGCTGCGCGGTGGGGTATCGCGACCGTCGAGGAACGCATGCAGGTAGATTTTTTCTGCGCCGCGCTGGGCCGCCAGTTCAGCCATGGCCACCAGGTGGTCCTGGTGGCTGTGTACGCCACCATCGGACAGCAGGCCCATGAAGTGCACGGCCTTGCCTGCGCTGACGGCTTTGTCCACGGCGGCGCAGATGGTCGGATTCTCGAAGAACTCACCGTCGCGGATCGATTTGGTCACCCGAGTGAAGTCCTGATACACCACGCGGCCGGCGCCGAGGTTCATGTGTCCGACTTCGGAGTTGCCCATCTGCCCGTCCGGCAGGCCGACGTCCATCCCGGAGCCTGAGATCAGACCGTGGGGCTGGGTCGCGTACAAGCGATCCATGACCGGCATTTTGGCTGCATAGATGGCGTTGCCTTCGTGGCTATCGCTGTGTCCGAAGCCATCCAGGATGATCAGGACCAAAGGTTTAGGCGTGGCAGTCATTAGATCCACTCGTGGCTTATGGAGGAAGATAAAAAAGAGATCGGCATTTTAAGGGCAAGTTCAAACGGCGTCACTGCCGTACGGACTTTGGCCGACCTTGGGGGCTGTGTATACTGGCCGACATTTTAACGCCCTGGAATCTACTGATGGTTGCTCATCTGATTGAATTTGCCACTAACCACTATTTGCTGGCTGGCGCTTTTGCCATCCTGTTGGCGCTGTTGATCGCGACCGAAATGAGCAAAGGTGGTCGCAGCCTCAGCACCCGTGAGCTGACGTCACTGGTCAACAGCGATCAGGGCGTGGTCATCGATGTGCGTCCAGCCAAGGATTACTCGGCTGGTCATATCGTTGGCGCATTGAGCTTTCCGCAGGACAAAGTGATGGCTCGCATCGCTGAGCTGGAAAAGCACAAGGCCAAGACCTTGATCATTGTCGACGCAATGGGCCAGCATGCCGGTACCACTAGCCGCGAACTGCTCAAGGCTGGTTTTACTGCGGCCAAGCTGTCTGGCGGTGTTTCCGCCTGGCGCTCCGACAATCTCCCTCTGGTGAAGTGAAATGGCTGAAGTCATCGTCTATTCCAGCGATTGGTGCCCTTACTGTATACGTGCCAAGCAGTTGCTGGAGAGCAAAGGTGTGGCCTTTGAAGAGATCAGAGTCGATGGCAAGCCAGACATTCGTGCCGAGATGAGCAAGAAAGCCGGACGCACGTCAGTCCCGCAAATCTGGATTGGCGCCGCCCATGTGGGCGGTTGCGATGACCTGTTTGCCCTGGAGCGCGCCGGTAAGCTGAACGCGCTGCTTCAGGCTTGAATCCGAAACCCTACAAGACCTTAAAAGCAAGAAGGATCTGACATGACTGACCAACCGACCAACGGCGCTGTAACAGACGAAGACGCCGAAGCACCGCAGTTTTCCCTGCAGCGCATCTACGTTCGTGACTTGTCGTTCGAAGCCCCGAAAAGCCCGGCAATTTTCCGCCAGGAATGGACTCCAAGCGTCAGCCTGGACCTGAACACCCGTCAGAAACCTCTGGAAGGCGACTTCCATGAAGTGATCCTGACGTTGTCGGTCACCGTCAACAACGGCGACGAAGTAGCCTTCATCGTTGAAGTGCAACAGGCCGGTATCTTCCTGATCAAGGGCCTGGACGCTGCCGCCATGAGCCACACGCTCGGCGCGTTCTGCCCGAACATCCTGTTCCCGTACGCTCGCGAAACCATCGATAGCCTCGTCGTGCGCGGGTCGTTCCCTGCGCTGATGCTGGCGCCGGTCAACTTCGACGCGCTGTACGCGCAAGAACTGGCCCGCATCCAGTCTGGCGAATCCCAGACTGTGCAATAAGCGGACAGGCTGGAACTGAAAAAACGCCTTTCGGGGCGTTTTTTTATTTGATGCAGGGGACAGATTGGTTTTTCAAAGAGCACGAAAAACAAATCAGTCCCCCCTCGGCGCGGTACATCGGCTCTCAGGCGAAATCCAGTTGTCGCCAGGCTTCATAGACCGCGACGGCCACGGTGTTGGACAGGTTCAGGCTGCGGCAACCTTCGCGCATCGGCAGGCGCAGGCGATGATCGCTCGGCAGGGCGTCGAGTACGTCGGCTGGCAAGCCTCGGCTTTCCGGGCCAAAAAGAAAGGCGTCGCCTTTCTCGAAGCGGGCGTCGTGGAAAGGCCGCGAGCCTTTTGTGGTAAAAGCGAACAGCCGTGGATGGCCAATGCTTTCCAGACAACTGGCGAGGTCAGCGTGGCACTGCAACGTGGCGTACTCGTGGTAGTCGAGCCCGGCCCGGCGCAGGCGCTTGTCGTCCAGTTCGAAGCCCAAGGGTTCGATCAAATGCAGGGTGCAGCCGCTGTTGGCGCACAGCCTGATGACGTTGCCGGTGTTCGGCGGAATTTCTGGTTGAAAAAGGATGACGTGAAACATGCACGGCTCCGAACTGAAAGACGGGCTGCATTCTACTCCTGAAGAGGACCCGCGACCGAAACTCTGGCCGCGAGTTCTTGGTTCGATGGCGATTGTCGGCGTGATGGTGGGCTTGATGATCGGTCGCTTGACCGCTCCTGACCCGCTGGCGTTGCAACAGATCGAGCCGTTGCCTGACGGACTGGTGCTGTGGTTCAACGACGAACCAAACGTGCATGGCGAAGAGGTCGGGGGAGGCCTGGCGCTGCTGTTCAATGCGCAGGGCGAGTCACAGAAGGGTGAGTTCAAGCTCAACGGGAAAGATGTTCGCTGGAGGGTGCAACGCGGTGATGGGGGATTGTTGCTGAACCTGCTGGCGGCCCGTCCTTTGCACGGTGACTGGCACGGTGCGAAGGTGGACGGGCGCTGGAGACTGGAGATCAGTCTCCGGGAGGAATAAAAGAGGGGAATCCCCGGCCTGCCTGTACCAAGGTCCCCAAAACTGGTGTTGCTTAACCTATTGCAGAGTGCGTGCCAGTTTTGCTGAAAAGGCTGATTTTCGTCGTGCAGGCCTTTAGACACGGGCTTTTCGCGGTTTTCGGATTTTTTCGAACGCGAGTGCGGAAAGTTTCGGTCGGTTTCTTTTTCAGTATTTCTGCACGCAATTTGCGCATCCAGGCGTCGCAAGTTCCCAAAGTGATGCATTTCGGGAACGCAACAGGCTGTAGGAGCTGCCGAAGGCTGCGATCGACCGGGAACCGGTCGCTTTCTTGAGATCGCTGAAGGTCGTTCCGACCTTATCGCAGCCTTCGGCAGCTCCTACCTGGGTACGACGCCTTAAAACGGCTTATCCCCCACAATCGTCGCCCGGTGCATGACTCGCCGCTGCGGGCGGTAGTCGTCGACGGCGTAGTGTTGGGTGACGCGGTTGTCCCAGAACGCTACGTCGTTTTCCTGCCAGCGCCAGCGGAGGGTGAATTCCGGGCGAGTCGCGTGGCTGAACAGCAGCTTGAGAATGGCTTCGCTTTCAGCCGGTTCCAGCTCGTTGATGCGGGTGGTGAACCCTTCGTTGACGAATAGCGACTGGCGCCCGCTGACCGGGTGCGTACGGATTACCGGATGCGACAGCGGCGGGTTCTTGCGCCGGGTTTCCTCCCAGCGGGCCAGGTCCTCGGCGCTGTTTGCAAAACGTTCGGCCGGGAATGATCGGGTGAAATCGTGAGTGGCGGTCAAGCCGGCGAGCAAGTTTCGCAAGGGTTCGGACAGCGCTTCATATGCCGCGATGCCACTGGCCCACAACGTATCGCCGCCATAAGCTGGCAAGTGCTTGGCGCTGAGTACTGCGCCCAGAGCGGGTGTCGGCAGAAAGGTCACGTCGGTGTGCCAGATGGCGTTGTCGCGCACGTCGGTGACGGCAGTGTCGAGGATCAGCACTTCAGGCTGCTCGGGCACATTCGGGTAGATCGGATGGATATGCAGATCGCCAAAATTGGCGGCGAACCGCGCCTGTTGTTGCGGGTTGAGTGGCTGCTCACGAAAGAACAGCACCGAATGTTTGAGCAGCGCTTGCTCGATGGCATCGCGTTGCTCGGTGGTCAACGCCTGCGTCAGGTCGACACCACTGATTTGCGCCCCAAGGGCAGCACTAAGCGGGGTGATGTGTAGGCTCATGATCGTTCTCGTTCAATTCGGCGCCAAGCTGTCGGCGTGGTCAATTCGGTTGTTGATTCAGTCGGGTTGCTCAGTGAGCCTGCTTAGTGGACTTGGCCGTGCCACGGCACCAGCTTGCGTTGCAAGGCGCGCAGGCCCATTTCCATGGCGAAAGCGATCAGAGCGATGACCAGGATGCCCAGTACCACCACGTCGGTGACCAGAAACTGCGCCGCCGACTGGACCATAAAGCCCAGGCCACTGGTGGCCGCGATCAGCTCGGCGGCGACCAGCGTCGACCAACCCACACCCAGACCGATGCGCACGCCGGTGAGGATGTCCGGCAACGCGCTGGGCAGAATCACATGGCGAATCAATTGCCAGCGCGTAGCGCCCAACGATTGCGCGGCACGGATTTTCGCCGGGTCCAC
Source organism: Pseudomonas sp. ASL3 (assembly GCF_056680425.1). Classification (NCBI taxonomy): domain Bacteria; kingdom Pseudomonadati; phylum Pseudomonadota; class Gammaproteobacteria; order Pseudomonadales; family Pseudomonadaceae; genus Pseudomonas; species Pseudomonas sp. ASL3. The sequence continues at coordinate 5,973,891 of NZ_CM155281.1, forward strand.
GGTACGTACACCGGTGGCGGTGGAAATGGCGATCGGCGCAAAAATCGCCAGGTAGATCAGTAGCACTTTCGACAGCTCGCCAATCCCGCACCAAATCACGATCAGCGGCAGATAAGCCAACGGCGGAATTGGGCGGTAGAACTCGATCAGCGGGTCGAAGATGCCTCGGGCGATACGGTTATGGCCAATCGCGATGCCGATCGGAATGGCTGTCAGCACAGCGAAAACCAATGCCAGGCCGATGCGTTGCAGGCTGGCACCCAAATGCTGCCAGAGAGTGGAGTCCATATAACCCCTGGTCGCCAGCAGCCAGCCTTTTTCCAGCACAGCAGAGGGTGGCGGCAGGAACAGGGGTTCGATCCATCCGGCGGCAGTGACTGCCCACCAGATCGTCAGTAGGGTGACCAGCGTCAGAACGCTGATCCAGCGCGTGCTCAGACTGCGGCGCAACGGTACAACTGTGGGCTTACTGAGGTTCGCCTTGGCGGTCGCCGGTGGTTCGTAGCTGCTCATGCACGTTGCTCCCGACCGCTCTGTTCCCGGCTTGGAACGCTGCGCTGGGAAAAGACCTTGGCCAGGATGTGCTCGCGGGTTTCGATAAAGCGCGGGTCGGATTTGATTGCGCGAGCCGATTCGCCAGCGGCATAGCGCTGACCGAAGTCCAGATGCAGGCGCTCGACGATCTGCCCCGGGTTGGGGGCCAGTAGAATCAGGTCGGTGGCGAGGAACACGGCTTCTTCAATGTCGTGAGTGATCAGGAACACCGGTTTGGCGGTGCGCTGCCAGACTTGCAGGAGCAATTCCTGCATCTGCTCGCGGGTAAATGCATCAAGGGCGCCGAAGGGTTCGTCCATCAACAATACCCGTGGGTCGGCCGCCAAGGCCCGGGCTAGACCGACACGCTGCTTCTGGCCGCCGGAGAGCTGCCATATACGACGATGGTCGAAGCCGGCCAAGTCGACCAGTGCCAGCATCTCCCGTGCCCTGGCTTCGCGCTGAGGGCGCGACACGCCCGCCAGTTCCAGGCCGAAGGCGACATTGGTCAGGACATCTTGCCAAGGCAGCAGAGCATCGTCTTGAAACACCACGCCACGTTCGGCGCTCGGGCCTTTTACGGCAACGCCGTCGAGGGTAATGCGCCCGGCACTGGGCTCGACGAAACCGGCGATCAAATTCAACAGTGAAGTCTTGCCACTGCCGGACGGGCCCAGTGCGACCAGCAACTGCTGCGGGCCGAGAGTCAGGGAAATATCCGCCAGCACCGGCTCAGTCGCGCCTGGGTACTGTGCGCTGATGCGCTCCAGCTGTAACAAGGCCATGGCAAAGACTCCAGAGTGATGACTATTTATTGAGTGACGGCTATTTAGTAATGAACTGGGCGCTGACATACGGGGAGTAATCGGCCAGCACTGCCTCGACCTTGCCTTGCTCCTTGAGGAACGCAGCGGTCTTGGTCACGGCGTCGATGGTCGGTGCGCCCAGCGCGACAACCTGATCAGCCGCCAGCGGGTACACGTTGCCTTGCAACAGCAGTGGAATATCAGCAGGTTTGGCGCCAGACAACTTCACCAACTTGTCGACATTGCTGCCGTTGGCGAGCCAGGCGGCCGGGTCTTTGCGGTAAGCGGCATAGGCGTCGAGGGTGACCTTGGCGAATGCGCTGACGATTTCCGGGTGCTTGGCGGCAAAGTCTTTGCGCACGATCCACGCATCGAAGGTCGGGGCGCCAAGCTTGGCCAGGTCACCGGAGGTGATCAGCACTTTGCCGGTTTCCTTGGCGACACCCAGTGCCGGATCCCAGACGTAGGTGGCGTCGATGTCACCGCGCTTCCAGGCCGCAGCGATGGCGGGCGGGGAGAGGTTGAGAATCTGTACTTTAGACGGATCGATGTTCCAGTGTTTCAACGCAGCCAACAGGCTGTAGTGGCCGGTGGAAACAAACGGCACGGCGATTTTTTTACCGATCAGGTCCTGGGGCGAGTTGATCCCCGAACCGTTGCGCACGACAAGGGCTTCGGCGGCGCCGATTTGAGTGGCGATCAGGAAGGTTTCGACCGGCAGTTTGCGGGTAGCCGCAGCGGTCAGGGGACTTGAACCCAGGTAGCCGATCTGCACGTCGCCCGAAGCGATGGCGGTGATGACGTCGGCACCGCTATCGAATTTGCGCCAGTCGATCTTGGCGTTGGTGGCTTTTTCATAAGCGCCATCGGCCTGCGCGACCTTGGCCGGATCGACGGTGGTTTGGTAGGCGACGGTGAAGTCGGCAGCGTGGGCAAAGAAGGTCGCGCCAGCCAGGGACAAGGCCGCCAGCAGGCGCAAAGGGGTGTGCAGTTTCATCGAGAAGCTCCAAATCAGGCGGCCGAAGTCCGGCTGAGATGAAGCCTAAATGATCTAAGAATCCATAAATAAATAACGTTTGGATATTAGCTTATGAGAGGAAATACGAGCGGAGTAATCGTTGATCGTGCCCACATGGAGCGTGTGCCATGGCAGGAAACCCAGGCCGGTCGGGCCTCCGCTTGCATTTCGACACGCAATGGCAGGGTACGCGACCAGCGCAGAAACAAATTTTTCTCCGGATACATAAACTGTAACTTTATTTTGAGAAATTGCCGCCGATCGCATGAATCTTCTCGTAATCACGACTAGGCTGCGGGGTTTAGGCGGAGTTATTGCATGCTTGTCAATGTTATTTTAAAATAATCGATCTAAAAGCTGGTTTGCATATGCTTTTCAGGAATAATACTATGCGCCAATAGCAGCTAACGGCTATTGGTTTGGGTAATGCGATTTAATATTCCATAATCGTCTGAAAAATGACGAAACAATTCTTTTTAGAATTATGAAATATTATTTAATCTCCCCGTTCCGGGAGAGGCATTAGACCAAGGTCGGAATGTGACAGTAATGTGTTGACTTGGTGGTCACACTTTAGTGCTAATCGCACACCTGCGGTGGACGGGGCATTAGACCCCCATACCAAAGAACAGAAGAATTAGAGACGAGAGGAGCAAAACATGTACAAGTCAAGCTTGGCACTAGCTGTAGCCGTTGGGGTATTGGCACAGCAAGCCGGTGCTGCTGGATTCCTGGAAGACAGCAAATTGAACCTGAGTTCCCGTACGTTTTACTACGAGAACGACAACCACGCGCCAGGCGCCGCCAACCAGAACGAAACAGCTACAGCACTGAAACTGGACTACATTTCCGGTTTCACCCAAGGCGTTATTGGCGTCGGTGTTGATGCCCAGGCAATTTACGCTCTTCACCTTGATGGCGGTCGCGGTAGCCACACAGCTACCGGTAACTCGTTCTGGCCAAGCGACCACGACGGTTCTGCCGAACACGACATTGCCCGCGGCGACGCAAACGTCAAGTTCCGCTACTCGAAAACCGAATTGCACATCGGTGGTGCCTTGGCTCCGCAGCTGCCAATTTTGATGTCTAACGACAGCCGTATGATGCCGCAGAACTTTGACGGTGGCATCATCACCTCCAAAGATCTCGACAACTTCACGTTTGTCGCTGGTCAGCTGGAACACTCCACTGGCCGTGCATCGACCAACAGCACCGGTCTGTCGGTTAACGGCGCCCCTAAAGCCAGCAACCAATTCCGTTTCGCCGGTGGCGACTGGAAGGCCACTAAAGACCTGACCCTGCAGTACTACCACGCAGACCTGGAAGATTTCTACAAACAGGACTTCCTCGGTCTGGTCCACGTTCTGCCAATCGGCGACGATCAGTCGTTCAAGACTGACCTGCGCTACTTCCGCAGCCGCTCCGACGGCAAGAACAGCGAAGGGGCTACCGGCTATAGCTTCAACCAGAACGGTGGCTTCTCCAAGAATGGCGGTGAAGTTGATAACAATACCTGGAGCTCGATCTTCACTTACCAGCTGGGCGGCAGTTCGTTCCTGGCCGGTTACCAGAGTGTTAGCGACAGCGGCGGTTTTGTCCTGCTGAACCAAGGCGGCGTCTCCAAAGATGGCAAGACCGCTGGTGCTCTGAATAGCGAAGACAACGGTGGCTCGAGCTTCTACCTGTTCACTGACTCCGTGGTTAACAGCTTCATCCGCGCAGGTGAACAAACCAAGTTCGCTCAGTACGCGTATGACTTCTCGCGCGTTGGCGTTCCAGGCCTGAAAGCCTCGATCTCTTACCTGTACGGTGACGACATCAAGAGTTCCGTCGTTTCCAGTAACAAGACTTTCTCCGAGTGGGAACGTGACGCGCGTATCGACTACGTGATTCAGACCGGTTACCTGAAAGGCTTCGGTACTACTCTGCGTACCGGTAGCTACCACACCAGCGAAGCAGTTGGTAACGGCTCCACCCGCAGCACCGATCAGACTCGTCTGATCTTCAACTACACCTACAACTTCCTGTAAGTGTATTGAGTCCGAAAAGCCCCGCCTTGTGCGGGGCTTTTTCTTGCCTGCGTTTTTCCATTCCGGCCGGGCCAATGCAGGCCAATGAAATGCGGCGCGGGACGGCATCACGCTATTGATCAACTGAAGTGAACTCAATTATTGCCCAAGACTTTCGGCCAACCGTTCGCGTCGATATAGCCAGCCACGTGCGGTTTCTCTTGGTCATCCACCGTGATGAACAGTGACGATACGTAGTCGGGTGTCGATGGCTCACGAAGCTTCATGGTTTTCACCAGCGCGCTCATGCATTCGCTATGGGTCACCAGAACCAGGTTGCGATTCTTCACCTTGTGTTGAAGTGAATCGCTGAGCATATTCTTGCGGCAATTGAACAACCACTCTTGACCCGCGCCGGTGTAGTTGAACATCAAGGTTGCGGTTTGTGCCGCTCGGGTCAGCGGGCTGCTGTAAATGTCGGCTTTTCCCAGTCCGAGCGTTTGAAAGTGTTGCCCCACGGCTTCGGCCGCAGCCTTGCCGGGTACGGTGATGCCGTCCTCGGGACCCAGGCAGGGAGCTGTCGAGTGATCGCAGCGCTCGGCGTGACGCACCAGCACGATCATGTCGCCTTGGGCCCAGTGGGATTTGAAATCGGCGATCGTGACGTTGTTGCCTTTTGAAAGATCAGGAACCGCAGCAGGTCTCACCAGAAAAAATGCCACGCCCGCCAAAGCGACTGCGCCGGCCAGCGCGACCAGTCGGGTTCGGCTCAGCAAAGGTTTGTACCCCATGTTTAAACCGCTCCCACGGCAATCTAGCGTTATGACGCGCTATCAAATGAAATAAATAAAACAGATTCAAAGGGATGAAGAACCATGGGCACGCGAGTCCCGAGGTCACCAGCAGAAGATCAGTGTGCAGGTTCAAAAGTAAATGAACGGTGAAAGAGGAGTGAAAATTTAACTATCCTGGGCACCGATTATGGAAATCTTGGTGGGTTGAGGGCGAGCACTGGGGGCTAGAAGGCTAATGATCGCCTCATATTCAAAAAGTGAATAAACAAATCAATATTTATTCTTTTTGAGTTTTTTTGAAGAGGCGCAGAGTACAACGCTTCACATTCAGCCCAGGAGCCCCACCATGAGCCTAAGACTTGGCGACATCGCCCCCGACTTCGAGCAGGAATCCAGCGAAGGCAAAATCCGCTTCCACTAGTGGCTGGGCGATAGCTGGGGGGTGTTGTTTTCCCACCCGGCCGACTTCACGCCGGTGTGCACCACTGAGTTGGGCTTCACCGCCAAACTCAAGGACGAGTTTGCCAAGCGCGGCGTCAAGACCATTGCGCTGTCGGTGGACCCGGTCGACTCCCACATCAAGTGGATCGATGACATCAATACCACCCAGAACACGATCGTCAATTTTCCGATCCTGGCCGACGCCGATCGCAAGGTCTCAGACCTGTACGACTTGATCCACCCCAACGCCAGCGACACGTTGACCGTGCGCTCCCTGTTCGTGATCGATCCGAACAAAAAAGTTCGTCTGACCATCACCTATCCCGCCAGCACCGGGCGCAACTTCCATGAAATTCTACGGGTTATCGATTCGCTGCAACTGACCGATAACTACAAAGTCGCCACGCCCGCCAATTGGCAGGATGGCGATGACGTGGTCATCGTGCCGTCGATCAAGGACGAAGACGAAATCAAGCAACGCTTTCCTAAAGGGTACAAGGTTGTCACGCCTTATCTGCGCCTGACGCCGCAACCCAATCGTTGACAGAAATTCGCAGGCAAGCCTGCTCCCACACAGACTGTGTGAAAACCTGGCAATTCTTGCAACGGTCTAAGAAAATGCCTTCATCGGAAGATTGGGGGCATTTTTGTGGCATACATCCAAGGCATAGCGCGCGATCAGAGCAGTCTTTTTCCGGTGTCGCTGGAAGAATCCATTCCGGTAGACCACTTGGTCAGAGTCATTGATGCCTATGTCACCCAGCTCAATCTGCGGGAGCTGGGATTCGACAAGGCTGTCCTCAAGGGCAACGGGCGCCCGCCCTATGATCCGGCAGACCTGCTCAAACTTTATCTCTACGGCTATTTCCTCAGCATCCGTTCGTCACGCCGCCTCGAAGCCGAATGCCTGCGCAACATCGAAGTCATGTGGCTGCTCAATCAGCTCGCACCTGACTTCAAAACCATCGCCGATTTCCGCAGAGACAACGGTGCCGCATTCGCCGCCATCTGCCGACTCTTCATTCTTTTTTGCCGTGAAGTGGGGCTAATCGCCGGCAAGCTGGTTGCTATCGACGGCAGCAAATTCAAAGCCGTGGCCTCCAAGCGCCGTCATATGAGCCTCAAGCACCTTAAGCGCGATGAGGAAATACTGAACAAGAAGATTACCCAGTACCTGGCGGAGCTTGATCGGGCGGACAAAGACGACGCCGATCAGCCTGTGGATAAGCAGAAAGTCAAAGCCGCTTTGGCCCGTCTGAGCAACAAACGAGACAACAACCTGACCCGTCAGCAGGTGATGAAGGCGCTGGAAGTCGAGCAGTTCATCAGCACCGAAAGCGAGGCGCGGATGATGCGGGCGCCGCAAGGCATGGCCGTGGCGTACAACGTGCAGACGGCGGTGGATGCCGAGAACGGCTTGATCCTGCACCACGAAGTGACTCAGGACGGCGATGACCGCAAACAGCTTGAACCCATGGCCAAAGCGGCTAAAGAAGTACTGCAACAGTCAGAGCTGACGGTAGTGGCCGATGCCGGATATTCCCACGGCAAACAATTCCAGGCCTGTGAAGACGCGGGTATCACGGCGTATGTGCCGCTGAATCGAACGATCAACACGCGGGGCGGGGACGTAAAATTCTTTGACCGCACCCAGTTTACGTATGAGGCCCTGGACGATCAGTACCGGTGCCCGAATGGCAAGCTACTGACGCTGACGCAACTGAATCGCGGCACGCGTATTTACCACGCACTGCCCAGTGACTGCGCCCACTGCCCGCTGAAAAGTCAGTGCACCAAGACCTCCCGCCGGAAAGTAACGCGGCATGCGCATGAGGCCGCTTTTGAGCGAATGGAGCAGCGCATGCAGGCGCATCCGGAGAAGATGGTTGAACGAAGGTCCATCGTTGAACACCCCTTCGGCAACCTCAAGCAATGGATCATGGGCAATGGACGGTTCTTGCTACGCCAACTGAAAGGCGCGCGAATAGAGATGTCGCTGGCGGTGCTTGCCTATAACTTTAAAAGGGCGATCAATGTGCTGGGTGCGCGTGAAATGATGGCGAAGATGGGCTAAGCAGCCTTTTTTTGCGCCTGACAAACGTCCCAGGACTGGCCATGGAGCGCTCAAAACGCTTTGTCCCGGCGACGTGAAAACGAACAGCGATGATTTCGGGATCAAAGGCCAAAAACCAACGCCCCGACAAGTCGGGGCGTTGGTTTGAAACATGATCGTCAGGTTTTCACACAGCCTGCACAGAGGAATGAACTGCTGTGGGAGCAGGCTTGCCTGCGAATAGCTTGACGCTATACCCGTCAAACTTCAAAAAAAGGGCCGTCGATTCGGCCTTTTTTCGTCCGTGATTCGAGGTTTGTCGTTCAAAATTTCATATGCAATTTAAGAATAAACAAATGAATAAATAAGATTTAAGGATATAAAAAACACCTGTTAAGGTCTGTCCTGTTTAGCGCAATCGCTAACCCCACCTTACTCGCCCGACAACGGACAAGCAGGTGCAACCAAATAGCTACAGCAAAGGAGAGCGCCATGCGCACTGTCATTTTGCGTCGAGGCTTGGTCGCTCTGTTTGCTGCGGCCGTCACCTTTGGCGCCATCACCCAGGCTCAGGCAGAAAGCTTGCGCATCGGTTATCAGAAGTACGGCACGCTGGTGCTGCTCAAGGCCAAAGGCTCATTGGAAAAGCGTCTCGCCGAACAAGGCGTGCAGGTGCAATGGACCGAATTTCCCGGTGGCCCGCAGTTGCTTGAAGGACTGAATGTCGGCTCCATTGATTTCGGCGTGACCGGTGAGACGCCACCCGTCTTCGCCCAAGCGGCCGGTGCCGATCTGCTGTACGTGGCGTATGAACCACCAGCCCCGGCCAGTGAAGCGATTCTGGTGCCCAAGGATTCACCGATCAGGTCGGTGAAAGACCTCAAAGGCAAAAAAGTGGTGCTGAACAAAGGCTCCAACGTTCATTACCTGCTGGTACGGGCACTGGAAGACGCCGGCCTGAAATACAGCGATATCCAGACCGTATTCCTGGCGCCCGCCGATGCGCGTGCTGCTTTCGAGCGTGGCAGTGTCGATGCCTGGGTCATCTGGGACCCTTACCAGGCGGCTGCCGAACAACAGCTGCAAGCGCGCACCCTGCGTGATGGCAAGGGCCTCGTCGACAACCATCAGTTCTATCTGGCGACCAGGCCGTATGCCGAAAAGCATCCGCAAGTGATTCAGGCGCTGGTCGAGGAAGTTCGTGCGGTGGGCGAATGGTCCAAGGCCAATCCCAACGAAGTGACGCAGCAAGTAGCGCCACTGCTCGGCCTGTCGACGGACATCACCCTGACCACGGTAAAACGCCAGGGTTACGGTGCGCTGCTCATCAGCCCCGACGTGGTGGTGGCACAACAAAAAATCGCAGACGCCTTTTACCAGCTCAAGTTGATTCCCAAACCGTTGAGTATCAAGGACGTGATCTGGACGCCGCCGGCCAACAACGTGGCCAAGGCTCAGTAATCAACAGGCCCCGTGAGGAGACAACTCCATGAGCCTCAGTGCTTCGCAAAAAATTATCCACAGGCTGGCGCCCTGGGCACTTCCAGTCTTGTTGTTCGCGGTCTGGCAACTCTCGGTCAGCGTGGGTTGGCTGTCGACCCGCATCCTGCCGGCACCGAGCGCGGTCATCGAAGCGGGTGTAAGCCTGGTGCGCAGCGGTGAAATCTGGACTCACCTGGCAATCAGTGGCTGGCGCGCCGGCATCGGTTTCGCCATCGGAGGCAGTATCGGTCTGACGCTGGGCTTCATCACCGGCCTGTCGAAATGGGGTGAACGCCTGCTCGACAGCTCGGTGCAGATGATTCGTAACGTGCCGCATCTGGCGCTGATTCCGCTGGTGATCCTGTGGTTCGGTATTGATGAATCGGCGAAGATTTTTTTGGTGGCGTTGGGCACGGTTTTTCCGATTTACCTGAACACCTATCACGGCATTCGCAACGTCGATCCGGCGTTGGTGGAGATGGCGCGTAGTTACGGCCTGTCCGGGTTTGCCCTGTTCCGTCAGGTGATTCTGCCCGGCGCATTACCCTCGATTCTGGTGGGTGTGCGCTTCGCCCTGGGCTTTATGTGGTTGACCCTGATCGTGGCTGAAACCATCTCCGCCAGTTCCGGCATTGGTTATCTGGCGATGAATGCCCGTGAGTTTTTACAAACCGATGTGGTGGTACTGGCGATTGTTCTGTACGCGGTGCTCGGCAAGTTGGCAGACCTCGCGGCTCGCGGTCTGGAACGTGTCTGGTTGCGTTGGCATCCGGCCTATCAAGTGGTTAAAGGCGGTGCAGCATGAGCAGTCTCAAACAACCATCACCGCCGAATTTGTTGCGTGGTATTCCGCTGGCGGTGTGCACGCTAAGCAAAACCTTTGGTGAGCGCGAAGTGTTGCGTGGAGTTGATCTGCATATTCCGGCCGGGCAATTTGTCGCCGTGGTCGGGCGCAGCGGTTGTGGCAAAAGCACCCTGCTGCGCTTGCTGGCGGGTCTTGATAAACCTACCAGCGGCGAACTGCTGGCGGGTTCTGCGCCGCTCAGTGAAGCGCGGGAAGACACCCGCCTGATGTTTCAGGAGGCACGTTTGCTGCCCTGGAAAAAAGTCATCGATAACGTCGGCCTCGGCCTGCAAGGGGACTGGCGCTCAAGCGCACTGGAAGCATTGGACGCCGTGGGCCTGGCGGAGCGTGCAGATGAATGGCCGGCGGCCTTGTCCGGTGGACAAAAGCAGCGGGTGGCCCTGGCTCGGGCGTTGATTCACCGACCGCGCCTGCTGTTGCTCGATGAGCCGCTCGGTGCGCTGGACGCGCTGACTCGCATCGAGATGCAACAACTGATCGAGCGGCTTTGGCAGAAGCATGGTTTTACCGTGCTGCTGGTGACCCACGACGTCAGCGAGGCGGTGGCGATTGCCGACCGGGTGATCCTGATCGAAGAAGGCCAGGTCGGCCTCGACGTGCTGGTGGAGCTGCCTCGCCCAAGGGTGCGTGGTTCTCATCGACTGGCTGCGCTGGAAACCGAAGTGCTGAACCGAGTCCTGCTGATACCGGGCTCGCCACCTGACCCCGAACCTGTTTCACCCTTGCCCACGCAACTGCGTTGGGCCCAATAGCTGATCTAAACCCCACCCAGGAAGACCCTCATGACTATCAAAGCGATCAACGTCCGCAACCAATTCAAAGGCACCATCAAAGAAATCCTCGAAGGCCCGGTACTGTCGGAAATCGACGTACAAACCCCATCGGGTATTGTCACTTCGGTGATCACTACGCGCTCGGTCAAAGAGTTGGAACTGGTGGTCGGTAGCGAAGTGATTGCCTTCGTCAAATCCACGGAGGTGTCGATCGCCAAGCTGTAATCGATGCGTTGCAGATAACCCCGGACGGTTAAAGCCTTTCGGGGTTTTTTATGTGAAGAATGCAATCCATGTAGGAGCGCGTTTGCCCGCGATCAGCTTAACGCGGTTTGCCTGACACGACGCCATCGCGGCGGGACGCGTAGTTGCAAGCGCGCTCCTACAGGTGATTGATGTGTTTCTTGGGCAAGTACGGCGGCAAATACAACCCCAAATATGCATCAAACACGCGCATCCCTTCTTCGGCCATGCGCGGGGTGATCTGGTCGTGCAGTTGCACCGAGCGCGCATACACCCGATCACCCAACTCCATCGCCAACGCAAACACATCCACATCATCAGGTATGGCGGGTAGCTGGAAGTGCCGGGCGAACAGTTCATGCATCAGGTGGCCCAGCTCAATATCGTGCTGGCGGTCGGCCTGGGTGACTTCAGTCAGACCGTGCTGGGCCAGGATCAATTGGCGGGCGGCGGCATCGGCGCTGTAGATGCTCAGCATCCGTTGCTCGACCAGTCGCGACAGGTCACGCCAGCTCGTCAGCTGCTCGTGCGCTATGGGTGCTTGCAGGCAGGCGCGGAAGGCGGCGTGGACGTCTGCGGTCAAGGCTTCGAGCAGGGCGGGGACACTGGCGAAGAAGTGATAGACCGACGACGGTGGAATTTGCGCGCGTTCGGCAACGCTGTAGATCGACAGACTGGCCACCCCCTCGGCGGCAAGCAGCGTGCGGGCGGCGTCGAGAATAGAGTCGATCCGGGCCTGGCTGCGTGCGCGGGGTTTGCGGGGTGCGGCGGGTCGCGTCATGGGTGTTTTCCGGTTCAGGGCAGCGGGCATTGTACGGGGTCGCCTGCAAGTCCGTCATCGCGGGCAAGCGCGCTCCTACAGAGGAATGCAATCCCATGTAGGAGCGCGCTTGCCCGCGATTGGTCGCGCAGCGGCCACAAAAAAACGCCGTCAGCCCCTAAAGCCGACAGCGTTCTTTTTACCGCACACCCATCAAACAGTATGCAAGTACCAGTTGTACTCAAGGTCGGAGATGGAGTGTTCGAACTCTTCCAGCTCACTTTCCTTGCAGGCGACGAAGATATCGATGTATTTCGGGTCGATATAGCGCGCCATGATTTCACTGTCGTCCAGCTCGCGCAGGGCATCACGCAAGTTGTTGGGCAGGCTTTGCTCGTTCTGCTCGTAGGAGTTGCCTTCTACCGGGGCGCCTGGCTCGATCTTGTTGGTCAAGCCATGGTGCACGCCCGCCAGCACGGAGGCCAGCAGCAAGTACGGGTTGGCGTCGGCACCGGCTACGCGGTGTTCGATACGCACGGCATCGGGAGTGCCGGTCGGAACGCGCAACGCGACCGTCCGGTTATCCAGGCCCCAGCACGGCGAGTTCGGCACGTAGAACTGTGCGCCGAAACGACGGTAGGAGTTGACGTTAGGGCACAAGAAGGCCATTGACGCCGGTAGGGTCTCGAGCACACCGCCGATCGCATGACGTAATGCGGCGTTCTGCTCGGGATCCTCGCTGGTGAAGATGTTTTTGCCATCGCGGTCGAGAATCGAGATGTGCACGTGCAGACCGTTACCTGCCTGGCCCGGATAGGGTTTGGCCATAAAGGTCGAATCCATCTCGTGGTCGTAGGCGATGTTCTTGATCAGACGCTTGAGCAGTACCGCGTAATCGCACGCCTTGATCGGGTCGGCGACGTGGTGCAGGTTCACTTCGAACTGCGCCGGGGCACTTTCCTTGACGATGGCGTCAGCCGGGATGCCTTGTTCCTTGGCACCTTCCAGAACGTCCTGGAGGCAGTCGACATATTCGTCGAGATCGTCGATCAGGTAGACCTGGGTCGAGTGCGGGCGTTTGCCGGAAATCGGCGAGCGCGGAGGCTGGGGACGACCATTCACGTTCTCCTGATCGATCAGGTAGAACTCAAGTTCGAATGCGGCGCAGATAGTCAGGCCCATTTCATCGAACTTGCTGACGACCTGACGCAGTACTTCGCGAGGGTCGGCAAAGAAGGGTTCGCCTTCGATTTCGTGCATGGTCATCAGCAATTGCGCGGTTGGGCGCTTTTGCCAGGGTTCATTGCACAGGGTGCCGGGGATTGGATAACAGATTCGGTCAGCATCACCGATATCCAGACCCAGACCGGTGCTTTCCACCGTCGAGCCATTGATATCCAGGGCAAATAAAGAGGCAGGCAGATTGATGCCTTTCTCGTAAACCTTATGGAGGCTGGTGCGTTCTATGCGCTTACCGCGCACCACACCATTCATATCTGCAATCAGAAGGTCGACGTATAGAACCTCAGGATGTTCCTTAAGGAACGCGTTCGCTTCGTTAAGCTGAACGGCACGCGGGGGTACCGACATGATGCAACACCTATGTTGTTAAAAATATCAATCATCGAGCTTTGCGGGATTCAGTCAATCCGAAAGCCATGATGAAGTCAATAGAGCCTTTTTTTGCCCCAAAAAAGCGCTGAAAGGCCTTTTTTGGAGCGATTTGGAGCAAAAACTGCACATTGGAGGTCTTGTGATCTGCGAGCTTGAGCGGGCTGTGTTCTATTTTTTACGGGGGTGTTGTGTAAAAAAATGAACAAGGCTAAGCTCAATCGCAACCCATAACAGCAATAAAACCGGGGGTTCCATGTCTCGCCTGCCGTTAATCGGCGTGACCGCCTGCACCAGGCAGATCGGTCTGCACAGATATCACATCAGTAGTGACAAGTACGTCCGCGCAGTCGCCGTTGCTGCCAAGGGCCTGCCGTTGATACTGCCTTCACTGGCGGAACTTCTTGATCCTGCCGCACTGCTTGCCAGCCTCGATGGACTCCTGTTCACCGGCTCGTCCTCCAATGTCGAACCCTATCACTATAGCGGTCCTTCCAGCGCACCGGGGACTGCTCATGATCCTGAACGCGACCGCACTACCTTACCGTTGATTCGTGCTGCTGTGGCGGCGGGTTTACCCGTGCTGGGGATTTGCCGGGGCTTTCAGGAGATGAACGTTGCGCTTGGCGGCAGCCTGCATCAGCGCGTTCATGAAGTTGGAACCTTCATGGATCATCGTGAACCGGACAACGAGCCGGTCGAAGTCCAATACGCGCCCAGCCACACAATGCACATCCAGCCGGGCGGCGTGCTCGCGGGCCTTGGCCTGCCGAGCGAAATCCAAGTCAATTCGATTCATGGTCAGGGCGTTGAACGTCTGGCGCCGGGCCTGCGTGTCGAGGCTCTGGCTCCTGACGGATTGATTGAGGCGATCTCGGTCAAGGCAGGCTTGGGTTTTGCTTTAGGTGTGCAATGGCACCCCGAATGGCAAGTTACCTCGAACCCGCATTACCTCGCCATCTTCCAGGCATTTGGCGATGCCTGTCGAAAGCGGGCAATACAACGCGACGCAGACGCGTTCAAAAGCGCCTGACCCCTCTGGGGCCCGGTTTCTACCTCCTGAGGTATTTATGAGTACCAACCTCGACCAGCTCACCGATTGGTTGAAAGAGCACAAGATCACCGAAGTCGAATGCATGATTGGCGACCTCACCGGGATCACTCGCGGAAAGATTTCACCGACCAACAAGTTCATTGCCGAAAAAGGCATGCGCCTGCCCGAGAGTGTGTTGCTGCAAACGGTCACCGGCGACTATGTCGAAGATGACATCTATTACGAACTGCTGGACCCGGCGGACATCGACATGATCTGCCGCCCTGACCAGAACGCGGTGTTTCTGGTGCCCTGGGCCATCGAGCCGACGGCTCAGGTGATCCACGATACTTACGATAAGCAAGGCAACCCGATCGAGCTGTCGCCGCGCAACGTATTGAAGAAAGTCCTGAAACTCTATGCCGACAAGGGCTGGCAGCCGATCGTGGCGCCAGAAATGGAGTTTTACCTGACCAAGCGTTGCGAAGACCCGGACTTCCCGTTGCAGCCGCCGGTTGGCCGCTCCGGTCGCCCGGAAACCGGTCGTCAATCGTTCTCTATAGAAGCTGCCAACGAATTTGATCCGTTGTTCGAGGATGTTTACGACTGGTGCGAACTGCAGAACCTGAACCTCGACACGCTGATCCATGAAGACGGCACGGCGCAGATGGAAATCAACTTCCGTCACGGTGATGCCTTGTCGCTGGCCGATCAGATTCTGGTGTTCAAGCGGACCATGCGTGAAGCGGCGCTCAAACATAACGTTGCCGCGACGTTCATGGCCAAGCCAATGACCGGCGAGCCGGGCAGTGCCATGCATTTGCACCAGAGCGTGATCGATATCGCCACCGGCAAGAACATCTTCTCCAACGAAGACGGTTCGATGAGCGAGCTGTTCCTGTACCACATCGGTGGCCTGCAAAAATTCATTCCTGAGTTGTTGCCATTGTTCGCGCCAAACGTCAATTCGTTCCGCCGCTTCCTGCCCGATACCTCGGCGCCTGTGAACGTGGAGTGGGGCGAAGAGAACCGCACCGTGGGCCTGCGGGTACCGGATGCCGGTCCGCAAAACCGTCGGGTGGAAAACCGCCTGCCGGGTGCCGATGCCAACCCGTATCTGGCTATCGCAGCCAGCCTGCTGTGCGGCTACATCGGCATGGTCGAGGGCATCAACGCCAGTGCGCCTGTAGTGGGTCGTGGTTACGAGCGGCGCAATCTGCGTCTGCCGTTGACCATCGAAGATGCGCTGGAGCGAATGGAAAACAGCAAGACCATAGAAAAATACCTCGGCAAGAAATTCATCGTCGGTTACGTCGCGGTCAAGCGTGCCGAGCATGAGAATTTCAAGCGCGTGATCAGCTCCTGGGAGCGTGAGTTCCTGCTGTTCGCGGTCTGATTGTGATGGGCGTCAAAGGGCTCGGCGACGCTTCTTTAAATACGGAGAGAGCTGTATGAGTAACAACAATCCACAAACCCGTGAATGGCAGGCCTTGAGCAGCGATCACCACCTGGCGCCGTTCAGTGACTTCAAACAATTGAAAGAAAAAGGCCCGCGCATCATCACTCGCGCCCAGGGCGTTTATCTGTGGGACAGTGAGGGCAACAAGATCCTCGACGGTATGGCCGGCCTCTGGTGTGTCGCCATCGGTTATGGTCGGGACGAACTGGCCGATGCCGCCAGCAAGCAAATGCGTGAGCTGCCTTATTACAACCTGTTCTTCCAGACCGCCCACCCGCCGGTTCTGGAGCTGGCCAAGGCTATTTCCGACATTGCGCCTGAAGGCATGAACCATGTGTTCTTCACCGGCTCAGGCTCCGAAGGCAACGACACCATGTTGCGCATGGTTCGCCATTACTGGGCGATCAAGGGCCAGCCGAACAAGAAGGTGATCATCAGCCGGGTCAACGGTTATCACGGTTCGACCGTGGCCGGTGCCAGCCTGGGCGGCATGACGTACATGCATGAGCAGGGCGATTTACCCATCCCTGGCATCGTCCACATCCCGCAGCCGTACTGGTTCGGTGAAGGTGGCGACATGAGCCCGGACGAGTTCGGCATCTGGGCCGCAGAACAACTGGAGAAGAAGATTCTCGAGTTGGGCGTCGACAATGTCGGTGCGTTTATTGCCGAGCCGATCCAGGGCGCGGGCGGCGTGATCATTCCACCTGATACCTACTGGCCGAAGATCAAAGAGATCCTCGCCAAGTACGACATCCTGTTTGTCGCTGACGAAGTGATCTGCGGGTTCGGCCGCACTGGCGAATGGTTTGGCTCCGATTTCTACGACCTCAAACCGGACATGATGACCATCGCCAAGGGCCTGACTTCGGGCTACATCCCTATGGGTGGCCTGATCGTGCGCGACGAAGTGGTCAAGGTGCTGAATGAAGGGGGTGATTTCAACCACGGCTTCACTTACTCCGGCCATCCGGTTGCCGCTGCTGTGGCCCTGGAAAACATCCGCATTCTGCGCGATGAAAGAATCGTCGAGCGGGTCCAGACAGAAACGGCACCCTATTTGCAAAAGCGTCTACGTGAGCTGAATGATCATCCACTGGTGGGTGAAGTTCGGGGCGTAGGACTGCTGGGTGCGATCGAGTTGGTGAAGGATAAGGCCACTCGTGAGCGCTATACCGGTAGGGGTGTCGGGATGATTTGCCGGCAGTTCTGCTTCGATAACGGTCTGATCATGCGCGCCGTTGGCGACACCATGATCATTTCGCCACCGCTGGTGATCAGCTTTACCGAAATTGATGAGCTGGTTACCAAGGCTCGGATCTGCCTGGACCTGACCTTGCGCGCATTAGAAGGCTAGGTGCTAGGCTCAGCCCGGCAAGTGCTTTATCGGGTGAGTGGAAACGCAGCGACTGCGGCGATTTCCACCTGCTTTGAATCCGGGCTGGTTGTTGAAAACAGGCAAGGAACATGCAACACGGCGGGCGATGCGGTCTTGTAAGCCCGCCCCTGAACTTGCCAGACGTATAACTGTTTCAATCGCCGCTACCCAATGGTTAGTGTTCAAACTACGGAGCTGTACGCATGAAAATATTTGGCAAGACCCTCCTCGCCTTGTCCCTGATGGGCGCAGTAGCCGCAGCTGCTCAGGCCGACGACAAAGTGCTGCACGTCTACAACTGGTCCGATTACATCGCGCCGGACACCATCAAGAAATTCGAAGATGAGTCAGGCATCAAGGTCGTTTACGACGTCTTCGACAGTAACGAAACCCTGGAAGCCAAGTTGTTGGCAGGCAAGTCCGGTTACGACATCGTGGTGCCGTCCAACAACTTCCTGGCCAAGCAAATCAAGGCCGGTGTTTATCAGGAACTGGACAAGTCCAAGCTGACGAACTGGAAAAACCTCAACGAGAATCTGCTCAAGACCGTTGGTAAAGCCAGTGACCCGGACAACAAACACGCCTTCCCGTACATGTGGGGCTCGATCGGCATTGGTTACAACGCCGAGAAGGTCAAAGCCGTATTGGGCGCAGACGCTCCGGTCAATTCCTGGGACTTGGTGTTCAAGCCAGAGAACGCTGCCAAGCTGAAAAGCTGTGGCATCAGCTTCCTCGATTCGCCAACCGAGATGATGCCGATTGCTTTGCACTACCTGGGTTACAAAACCGATACTCAGGACAAGGACCAGATCAAAAAAGCTGAAGAACTGTTCCTTAAAGTGCGTCCGTCGATTGGTTACTTCCACTCATCCAAGTACATCTCCGATCTGGCCAACGGCAACATCTGCGTAGCAGTCGGCTACTCGGGTGACGTGTACCAGGCCAAGGCTCGTGCTGCAGAGGCGGGTGACAAGGTCAAAGTCAGCTACAGCATTCCGAAAGAAGGTGCTGGCAGCTTCTACGACATGGTCGCCATTCCCAAGGATGCCGAAAACGTCGAAGGCGCCTACAAGTTCATGAACTTCCTGCTGAGACCGGAAATCATGGCAGCCATCACCAACAGCGTGCACTTCCCGAACGGTAACGCGGCGGCCACTCCATTGGTTGACGAAGACATCCGTAACGATCCAGGTGTATATCCATCTGCCGAAATACAAGCAAAACTGTATGCCATCAGCGACCTGCCAGCGCCAACGCTGCGGCTGCTGACACGCAGCTGGACCACGATCAAATCGGGTAAATAAACCCGTCAGACTGGCACCGATCACCTGTGGGAGCAGGCTTGCCTGCGAAGAATTCAACGCGGTGTGTCTGACACGCCGCCTTCGCAGGCAAGCCTGCTCCCACGGGGATAGTCTGGAATGGTCTCTTTTTTATTTTGCAAAACCGTGCTGGCGAGAGCGAGCCTGACTCCGGCGGTCAGTATTCAAGCTGCTTCTACCGTGCATATTTATAATCAACGGCTGATGACCCGCAGCTGGACCAAGGTCAAGTCGGGTAAATAAAAAATCCAGGTCCGGCTGTATTGGTCGGGCTGCAAATTTTGTTGGGAGTTTCACCAAATGGCAGTTGCCTCCGGCGCCTATAAAAAAACCCTCGAAGGTGATCAGCAATCCAAGCAGGTGCTGGTCAAAATCGACCGGGTCACGAAAAAGTTCGACGAGACGATTGCTGTGGATGATGTGTCCCTGCAGATCAACAAGGGCGAGATTTTCGCCTTGCTCGGCGGTTCTGGTTCAGGAAAGTCCACGCTGCTGCGCATGCTCGCAGGCTTCGAGCGACCGACTGAGGGGCGTATCCTCCTCGACGGTGTGGACATCACCGATATGCCGCCCTACGAGCGGCCGATCAACATGATGTTCCAGTCCTACGCGCTGTTCCCGCACATGACCGTAGCGCAGAACATTGCCTTCGGTTTGAAGCAGGACAAGATTTCCGCTCAGGAGATCGATGCCCGCGTCGCTGAAATGCTCAAGCTGGTGCAGATGAGCCAATACGCCAAGCGCAAGCCGCATCAACTGTCCGGCGGTCAACGTCAACGGGTCGCCCTGGCGCGCTCGCTGGCGAAAAAGCCGAAGCTGTTGTTGCTCGACGAACCCATGGGCGCACTGGACAAAAAGCTGCGCTCGCAGATGCAGCTGGAGTTGGTGGAGATCATCGAGCGGGTCGGCGTGACCTGCATCATGGTGACGCACGATCAGGAAGAGGCCATGACCATGGCCCAGCGCATCGCAATCATGCACTTGGGCTGGATCGCGCAGATCGGCAGCCCGATCGATATCTATGAAACCCCGACCAGCCGCCTGGTCTGCGAATTCATCGGTAACGTTAACCTGTTCGAAGGCGAAGTGGTTGATGACGCGGAAGGTCACGCGCTGATCGCAAGCCCGGAACTGGAGCGCAATATCTTCGTTGGTCACGGCGTCAGTACGTCGGTGGAAGACAAACGTGTCACCTACGCGATTCGTCCGGAGAAACTGCTGGTCACCACCGAGATGCCGACCTGCGAACACAACTGGTCGCGTGGCAAGGTGCATGACATCGCTTATCTGGGTGGTCATTCGGTGTTCTACGTCGAGCTGCCCTGCGGCAAGATGGTCCAGTCCTTTGTTGCCAACGCCGAGCGCCGTGGCGCGCGGCCGACCTGGGGTGACGAAGTCTATGTCTGGTGGGAAGACGACAGCGGCGTGGTACTGCGCTCATGAAAAATCGACAGTTCCAACGTGCACTGACTCGAATAATTCCCGGTGGCCGGCAGTTGGTCATCGGGGTTCCTTTCATCTGGATGTTCCTGTTTTTCATGCTGCCGTTCATCATCGTTCTGAAGATCAGTTTCGCTGAAGCAGACGTTGCGATCCCGCCGTACACCGAGATCTACAGCTTCATCGAACAGAAATTTTCACTGATCCTCAACCTCGGCAACTATGCGATGTTGGGCGACGATGAGTTGTACATCGCCGCCTATCTGGGCTCACTGAAAATGGCGTTCTTCAGCACGATCATGTGCCTGCTGATCGGCTATCCGATGGCCTATGGCATCGCCACGGCGCGCAAAGAGAGTCAGACGGTTTTGCTGCTGCTGATCATGATGCCGACCTGGACCGCGATCCTGATCCGCGTTTACGCGTGGATGGGCATTCTCAGCAACAACGGCCTGCTCAATGGCTTCCTGATGTGGCTGGGGCTGATCCATGAGCCACTGCAGATCCTCAACACCAACCTGGCGGTCTATATAGGGGTCGTGTACTCCTATTTGCCGTTCATGATCCTGCCGCTGTTCGCCAACCTGGTGAAGCATGATCAAAGCCTGCTTGAGGCCGCCTCTGATCTGGGTTCGAGCACCTTCAACAGCTTCTGGAAAATCACCGTGCCGCTGTCCAGAAACGGCATCATCGCCGGCTGCATGCTGGTCTTCATCCCGGTGGTGGGCGAGTTCGTGATCCCGGAACTGTTGGGCGGCCCCGAGACATTGATGATCGGTAAAGTGCTGTGGCAAGAGTTCTTCAACAACCGTGACTGGCCGGTAGCCTCTGCGCTGGCGGTGGTGATGCTGGCGATCCTGATCGTGCCGATCATCCTCTTCAACCGTAGCCAGGCCAAAGAACTGGAGGCTAAAGCATGAAGCGCTTCAGATTCTCGAACATGATGCTGATATTGGGCCTGACGTTTATCTACGCGCCCATGGTCATACTGGTCATCTACTCGTTCAACGCCTCCAAGCTGGTGACGGTCTGGGGTGGTTGGTCGGTCAAGTGGTATGTTGGCCTGCTGGATAATACGCAACTGATGAGTTCGGTGATGCGCTCGCTGGAGATCGCCTGCTACACGTCGATCGCCGCTGTGGCGCTGGGCACGATGGCGGCGTTCGTTCTGACGCGCATCGCTCACTTCAAAGGCCGCACGCTGTTCGGTGGGCTGGCGACGGCACCTTTGGTGATGCCGGAAGTGATCACCGGTCTGTCGCTGTTGCTGCTGTTCGTGGCCATGGCGCAGATGATCGGCTGGCCGCAGGAGCGCGGTATCGTCACCATCTGGATCGCTCACACCACGTTCTGTGCGGCGTATGTGTCGGTGGTGGTCTCGGCTCGCTTGCGTGAGTTGGACATGTCCATCGAGGAAGCGGCCATGGACCTTGGCGCCCGGCCGTGGAAGGTGTTCTTCCTGATCACCATCCCGATGATCGCGCCGTCGCTGGCAGCGGGTGCGATGATGTCCTTCGCCCTGTCGCTGGACGATCTGGTCCTCGCCAGCTTCGTGTCCGGTCCAGGCTCGACGACCTTGCCGATGGAGGTGTTCTCCGCGGTGCGTCTGGGCGTCAAGCCGGAAATCAACGCCATCGCCAGCTTGATCCTGTTGGCAGTATCGATAGCGACGTTCCTGGTCTGGTTCTTCACCCGCCGGGCCGAAGAACTTCGCAAGCGTGCGATCCAGCTCGCCATCGACGAAGCCGCCGCTGACTCGTGGAAACAACCCGACCCACGCCGTGCGCCAGCGCCGTCGCGGGAGCCGGAAGTGGCTTGATCTGACATTGCAGCCTCGCTCCCTTTACGGGGGCGAGGCCTGCCTTGTTTGTACCTGATCTATCGCATTCGCAGCGGGACGCGTAGTTGCAAGCCTGCTCCCACAGGAGATCGCATTTCTCTGTGGGAGCAGGCTTGCCTGCGAAGAGGCCAGTCTGCGCCGCGAAGATCTATCTGGCAGGCACCAACCTCAACGTCCCCCGCGTACTCGCCGCCACGTCTGTCTCATCGAAATGCTGCGGCACATAACCGCCTTCGATGTAGGTTTTGGCCTGATCCGAATAGTGTTCATCGAACAGCACGCCGCTTTGCCCGGCCGGGTTGATACCCAGGCTGTGGGCCGGGTCAGCGAAGTCGATCAGGCGTCGGGTCGATGGGCCATACAGCACCGGCCAGGGTGCCGGGCCGATGCGTGCTGACAGATTGTTCGGCACTTCATGGGTGCCGGGCGCGGGAAATGGGCCGACGTTGAACAGCCGGTCCAACGGCTTCTGCATGCCGAGCGGGTGAGCATGGGTCAAGGTATGTGCCTTACCCCAGAGCCATTCGTTCGAGTTGTTGCCATACAGGGATTTGAGGTGCGAGACGCTGGCGTGCCACGCCACTTTGACTACGTCAGCGCGGTTCTTTTCGTATGGGGAATTGCGATTTTTCCACCACGGCGAATCGGCATCGGCCACCAGTCGCGGCAAGGCGGCATCGATCACACGGGTCGAGAGCAGCGTGTCGAAAAAACCATCGCCGAGCTCGTCGTGCATCGTTTCGTTGATCAGATCGAACAGAAACTGATTGAACAGCGTCGCCCCCACCGAGTCCAGTGAGTAGTCGCCTTTCCAACTCGCCAGACGTTCGACCAGTGCCAGCTCTTCCGGGTCTTTGACAGCGCTGCGCAACACCGGAATCAGCGGTTTCAACACTCGTGAGGCGTAGTCGGTCTGCGTGCCCAGTTGCAGTTTTTTGCTGCTCTCCAGATCCCACTTCACGGCCGGGTCGCTCAACTGCCTGTTCAACTGTTGGCCGCGGTCGGCGAGGTTGTAGTAGCCGGGAATTTCCATGCCCATGGGCGACAACGGCTGGGTGTTGGCTGAGACGATGTAGCCACGTTCAGGGTTTTCTTCCTGCGGGTTGGCACTAAAAGGATAGAAGCCGTTCTTGTCCGACTGCGCGCTGCTGCCATCGAGAATGAAGCCTGGATTGACCCCCGCTGGCCGTATGGGCAACTGCGCGGCGGCCCACCAGCCGATGTCGCCCTTGGCGTTGGCCCAGACCACATTCAGGCCTGGCGATTGAATCTTCTCGGCCGCCGTGCGCATTTTGCTCAGGGTGTCGGCGCGGTTGGCTTCATAGAAACCTTCAAGGATCGGGTTCTCTGACTCCAGGAATGACCACCACATGGCGATGGGCGCAGTGCCTGTTGTCGCGCCCAACGCGTCGTTGATGATCGGACCGTGGGGCGACTGGCGCAGGCTCAGGGTTACGGCCGGCGCATCCTTGACCAGGATCTGCTGCTCGCTGTGAGTCATGTCGACCCAGGCCCCGTGATACCAAACCTGATTGGGGTTGTCCGGGTTGGTCTTCTCGGCGATCAGGTCAAGATCGTCGTTCTGGAACATGGTCAGGCTCCAGCCAAAGTCGCGGTTGTGCCCCAGCGATGCGAACGGATTGAGGGCCTGATGATGGCCGTACAATTCGAAACCCGGTGCTGACAACTGCGCTTCGTACCACACCGCCGGCACCGCAAAACGAATGTGCGGGTCGCCGGCCAGCAACGGCTTGCCGCTTTTAGTGCGGTTGCCGGAGATCACCCAGGCGTTGCTGCCTTCGAACTGCGGCAGCCCAGCGTCTTCCAGCGCTCCCTGACTCAAGCGGGCCAGGTCATTCAAACCCTGCCAATCGGCGCTGGCGAGTGTGGGCGTCTGGCCGAGTACACCTTGCGGATGCCACGCGAGGTCGAAGACTTTCAGGTACTCAGGGCCCAACTGATCGCGCACATAGGTCAGCAGCGGCTCGGTGCGAAAGGCTGCGGCAAAGCTGTACGCCATGTAACCCGCGACGCTCAGGGTGTCTTCGGCGGTGAAAGGTCGTTTCTGGATGCCCAGCAGGTCGAACTCGACAGGGTTGGCGTGCGTGTTCTGATACTGGTTGATCCCGTCCAGGTACGCTTCCAGCGCCTTCCAGGTCGGAGTTTGCTTGTCCGCTCGGGCGACGTAGGCGTCGGCGCGCTCGCGAATCCGCACGCTGCGGAACAGTTTGTCGGTATTTACCAGCTTGGCGCCCAGCACCTCGGCCAGTTCACCGCGGGCCAGGCGCCGCAGCATTTCCATCTGAAACAGTCGATCCTGAGCGTGCGCATAACCCAGGGCGCGGTACAGATCAGCCTCGTTTTCGGCCCGGATATGCGGCACGCCGCGTTCGTCGTAGCGCACGCTGACGGGCGCTTGCAGATGGGCCAGGGGCATCTCGCCCTGGCGCACAGGCTGCTTGCTATGGACATACCAGGAACCACCACCGGCTACGACGGCGATAACAATGGCGAGGACGATCAGGCTGCGCTTCATCCGAACTTCCATGAGTGATTCAGGCCGGGGCTAGCAGGCTACAGATTTGCTTTGGTGGTGTGTAGCCGTCCGCAGAATTGCTGCTGCCATCTGAGGTAACAATTTGGCCCATTGCGGTAGACAGCCGTGGGCTGGGGCGCAGGGCGGATGCTGAATATTCTGGTAATAAAGCTTCTTTTTACTGAAACCTTTTCGATTTTTTTGCTCACTAGGATGCGGTCCCTTAACTGGAAGGCTTTGGACGGGACGTTCGAAGCCGTGTTTAGGGAGATGTACCAATGTTCAGCAAGTACTACACCGGCTTCACCCTGTGCGCGTTGACCCTGGCGATTTCTGCCGAGGTATTGGCCGGGACTGTCACCACTGACGGGGCCGATATCGTCGTCAAAACCAAAGGCGGGTTGGAAGTGGCGACCACGGACGATCAATTCAGCTTCCAGATCGGCGGGCGCATACAGGCGGATTTCGACCAGTTCGATGGGGTCTACACCCAGAATGGCAAGACAGCGGACAGCGCTTATCTGCGCCGCGCTCGCCTGGAGTTGTCCGGCAAGGCTTATGGCGTCTGGGGTTATGACTTAGCGGTCGATTTGAGCAGCGATGAGCCCATCAAGGATGCCTTTGTCAGCTATTTCGGATTCGATCCGGTGACGCTCAGTGTCGGCCGTTTCGACCCGGATTTCGGTCTGGAAAACGCCACCAGCTCCAAGTGGACCACCGCTATGGAGCCGAGCATGATCACCGATCTCGCACCTTGGGCAAGCGACCATGATGAAGGCATGGGTGTTCAGGTGCGCGGTGCGACAGACATGTTCTATGGCTCGGCAAGTGTTCTACGGCCGTCCTCGAACGAGAACGATAACGGCAGGACCCGCAACAACTACAACCTGCGTGCGGTGTTCGCCCCGATGGCCGAGGCGGGTAATGTCCTGCACTTGGGCGTCAACTACGCCTACAGCGACGCCGATGAGCTGGACGGACGTATCCGTACCCGCCTTGGCGTACGCGGCATCTCGGAAAATGGAAACGGCAACCGCCCCGACCTCGCGCCCAAGGTGACCGGGGCCTTCGATGGCGACGCAGCGTTGGGACTTGAGTTCGCCTGGGCGACAGGCCCGTTTTCCCTGCAGAGCGAATACCTGCGTCGTAAAATCAGCGCCAAGTCCGACTCTGTGCGTAATGACCGCGATGCCACGGGTTACTACGGACAACTGGCCTACACCCTGACGGGAGAGTCGCGCGGTTACAAACTCGACGGTGGCAGATTCGGCAGCATCAAGCCGGAGAACCAGCAGTTGGGGGCGTGGGAGGTGTTCTATCGTTATGATCGCGCCAATGTCGAGGAAAGTGGTTTCCTCGACAACAGCGCGAAGGTGCAGACCGTGGGTGTGAACTGGTACGCCAACCAGGCGGTGAAAGTGTCTGCCAACTATCTGAAAGCCAGGACGGACAACCTCTCGAACGCTAACGGCGACGACAATGGCGATGCGTTGAGCTTGCGCCTGCAATACGTGTTCTGAGTTGTCAGAGCCCGACTCGGTCCCCGCCAGGTGCGGGGATTTTAATATCCGCGAAAGGGTTTCACCATGCGTATGAGTTCATGGCTGCTGGCATTGTTGCTGTGTGTTTTCACAGTCCAGGCACAGGCTTTCTCCACCCATAATCCGGGCGATCTGGTTGAAGTCAGCCTCGACCAGTTGCACCCGACCCAGGCCGTCGTCGGCTTTGACCAGATCTATTACAAGCTCGGACGTTTCGCCAGCCAGCGCGCAAAGTTGTTCGATGAATACTGCGAGACCAATGGCCAGGGTGAGTCGGTTCGGGTGCCCAAGGATGCAGATCTGCGTCGCCCCGACAGCTTTGAATGCCAGAGCCCGGTGGGAACACGCCCCGGCGATATGAAAACGGTGGTGGTCGGCCCGGCGGGTCAGCTGTATCTCACCGACGGCCATCACACCTTCACCACGTTATGGGAACAACCGGGTGCTGGTGCGCAGTTGAAAATGTGGGTCAAAGTGACCGATGACTTTAGCGACAGTGCCGATAGCGCAACCTTCTGGCAGCGTATGCAGCAGGCGCGAAAGGTCTGGTTGAAGGATGGTAACGGCCAGCCGATCGCCGCCTCGCAACTGCCTGAGCATCTTGGGCTGGCGAACTTGCAGAATGACCCTTTCCGCAGTCTCGTCTATTTCACCCGCGGAGCGGCCTATGGCAAGCCGGGCTCAGCTGACATCACACCGGAATTTCTCGAGTTCTACTGGGGCAACTGGTTACGTACCCAGCTGGACCTCAAGCTCTTCGACCTTGGTGAGCGCGACGGTTATCGCGGGGCCGTGGAGGCTGCAAGCAAACTGATGGTGGCGCTTCCCGGCGATGCGCTGGTCGGCGACAGCCACTTCAGTGCTCGGCAGTTGGGAGGATTCTCTTCGTTGAAACGCAAAGAACTGAACAAGACCATCAGCAACAAGTTGCATTACGTGATGGATTACAAAGCTTCTCATCTGATCGATGGAAGCGCTGTGGGTGAGGCATATCAGCCGGTTGGCAGCCACGGGCAATAACAACCAACAGCCATGGTGTGCGTGGCGTTGACCGGCCGCCCGGCGCTGAGGGCCTGGAGAATCGGCTCGATAAAACTGTTGCTGGAATTACAGGTGGCACCCTCGCTGTAAGGACCGAAATAGGCCAGGCGGCCTTCACGGTCCCAGATCGCCACGGCGGGGCTGGCGGTGATGCGCTCGGCGCCGGGCAGGTTGGCCAGCGGTTTGATTGCGTCCAGGGTGCTGGGTAATTGGCCATGGGTGCCGGGCTTTTGCACCGAATAGAAGTCCACGCCCTGCGCCCCACCGTAGTGCTCGACCAGCTCGGCCAGATGCTGCTGATTACCAACGTTGCACGGGCAGGCCGGGTCCCAGAAATGCACCAACCGGATTCGCCCCGGCCCGGCCAGTTCGACGGGCAGGCTCAGCACATCACCGGCGAACAGCGCCGTCTGGTCGCTGAACGGGCGGATATAACGCCCCTGGAACCAGTCGTAAGCCGCCCACAACCCGACCGCGCAAATAAGGGCGAGAAGGCAGGCGAGGACAGTAGGGCGATGGCGCGAGTTCATGCGGGACGGTTCTATTTGGGGAGGCGTAGCTTGCCATGCCTGGCGAGACAGATGAATATCGGAGCCTAACCCATTGTCATGTTCGGATGAAAATGACGTCCATTTTTGCCTGGAAGCCTCATGTTCGCCACGTTCGACCCTGATTCTTTACGATCCAGCCTGCGGCCTTTGCTTGCAGCGCAGCCGATGTCCGAGCAAGGGCTGGCCTATCAGCGCTTCTATGGTCTGGCTTTTGCCGGGCGTGAGGCAGTTGAACACGAGCCGCTGGTCCGCAGTTGGCTGGGGCGGTTCGATGTCGGTGGTTATGAAGTGGTGAGCCAGGTCTGGCTTCCCGAACGACCTGTTGCCACCCTGTTTCTGGTGCATGGCTTCTACGACCATATGGGCCTGTATCGGCACGTCGTCGAGTGGGCCCTGGAGCAGAATTTTGCAGTGATTACCTGTGACCTGCCGGGGCATGGCTTGTCCAGCGGCGTTCGCGCCAGCATCCATGACTTCGCCGAGTACCAGGTTGTGCTGCACGCGTTGTTCGCCGAAGCGATGAGCCTGCAATTGCCGCACCCTTGGCATCTGTGCGGGCAAAGTACCGGCGGGGCGATTGTGATCGACCATCTGCTCACTCACGGCGTCGATAGCCCGGCGCAAGGGCAAAGTATCTTGCTGGCGCCGCTGATTCGACCGCGCGGCTGGGTATGGTCGAAGCTCAGCTACTGCCTGCTCGGCCCCTTCGTCAAAGGCATTGAACGGCGCTTCAGCGAAAATACCAACGACCCGGCCTTCCTGCCGTTTCTCTTGGCTGATCCGCTACAGCCGCGGCGCCTGCCAACCGCATGGGTGGGGGCCTTGGCCAAGTGGATCAAGCGCATCGAAGCTGCGCCGCGCAGTACGCGCAGCCCCATGGTTGTTCAGGGTGACGCGGACATGACCGTCGACTGGGGCCACAACCTTGAAGTGCTCCACGATAAATTCGCCCAGCCGCAGATATTGATGCTGAGTGGGGCACGGCATCACCTGGCCAACGAACTGCCCGAGATGCGTCAGCGATATTTCGCATTCTTGAGCGAGCGGTTCGATACACCGCGTTAAACCCTTCGCGAATGAATTCGCTCCCACAGGGCGCAAATCTCTGTGGGAGCGAATTCATTCGCGAAGGCTGCGTCACTGACACGCCGCGTAGTTCCTACGGCGCCAGACTCGATGTGCTTTGCCCAACCGCCAGCCCTGCGCGAATCGCTGCCAGAGCCGCCTGATAGTAAGCCTTGCCTTCCGGCGACTCGGCGAAGGTGTCGAACTCTTCCAGTTCCGGGTCGGAAAGGTCGCGGTAGACGTAGAGCAGGGTGTTGTTCAAATCGTTGCCGATTTGCTCCATCAAGCGCTCACGCTGACCGTCGAGCATACTTTGGGCCTGACCGCCGCCCAGCAGGCCGGGGATCATCTGGCTGAGGCTGTCGGCAGCGACGCCGGCGATGGCGAGGCTGACTTCGGCCCCGGCTTCACGGGCGGGTAGGGCATGGGCCAGATGACCGATCAACAACTGACGGGTTGCGCTGGCTTCGATATGTGGCAGGCCCTGGGCATTTTTTGCCAGTTGATCAGGACGGGTTGCAGTCAGTTCAGCGGTGACGACTTTGCGCCCCAAAGGTGATTGAAAGAACTCCAGCGCCGGCGCCGGGTCCTTCAGGGCCTGCCGCAAGTGCTGCTCGGCGCGCTGATCCATGGCTTGCGGCGCGAAGCGCTGATTGCTGTTAGCGACCAATGCTTGATAGACCGCAGGCGGCAGGCTGTTGCGATAGCGTTGTTGAGCGGCGTCCAGGGCCGCGGTGAAATGCGCGCGTTGTTCTGGCCAGCCGGCGACCTTGTACAACTGGTCGTGGCCGTCTGCCCAAGCGGGCAACGTGCAGAACATCAACAGTAAAAAAAACAAACGGCGCATAAGGACTCCTGTCAGCAGGGCGCTATTCTCGGTGTCTGAGCGTTGACTTGTCGAGTTATCCCTTTGGTTGCTCGGCGGCTCTGTCGGATTTCAAAGCGTATGGATACTATGCGCACCATGCGAATACCCTCTGATCACCCGCTGCTGTTACGAATCGTCGACGACCTGGCCGCCCAGGGTTGGTCGCAGCAGAATATTTTCTTGCCAGAAATTTTGACTCTTGAGTTGGCCGCAGAGTGCCGCAAGCGTTCAGCCGAGGGCGAGCTGTCGCCTGCGGCCGTGGGCCGGGGCTTGACTCAGGAAGTGCGCGAAGGGGTTCGCGGCGATCATATCCAATGGCTGGAAGCCGGTGAGGTCGTGGCGTGTGATCGTTATCTGGAGTTGATGGACAGCCTGCGTCAGGCCCTCAATCGCGGGTTGTTTCTCGGGCTGGAAGACTATGAGAGCCATTTCGCGCTCTATCCGCCGGGGGCGTTTTACCTCAAGCACGTTGATCGCTTTCGCGATGATGACCGACGTATGGTCTCGGCGGTGCTTTACCTGAACCAGTCCTGGTTGCCCGAGCACGGCGGTCAGCTGCGCATGTATCTCAAAGACGAAGTCGAATATGACGTACAGCCCACGGGCGGCTGTCTGGTGGTGTTCCTCTCCGGTGAAATACCCCATGAGGTACTGCCGTCGACCCGTGATCGTCTTTCCCTGACGGGCTGGTTCCGGCGGCGAGGGGATGATCCGTTCTAAACCCGATGCCGCCCGACTCTGCTGATCAACTCTTGGGCGGCTTGCTTGTATCGACGCCGAACCATTTCTCCGACAACGCGCTCAGGCGGCCATCGGCCTTGATTCTTTGCAATGCCCTGTCCAGCACGCCCTGAAACGCCGGGTTGCCCTTCTGAAACGCAATCGCCAAGGGCATGGGCTTGCCGACTGGCGCGTTGGAATAGCTGTAGGGCTCACTGAAATCGATCTTCTTCTCCAGTTCCGGGGTCACGGCGATGTGGTTCAGGGCAATATCGTACTTGTCGCTTTCGACACCTTGCATCAAGTCAGCCGCATCGGTGGGAATGAACGAGGTGCCCAAGTCCAACTCTTCGGCCAGCATCTCACCCAGCTCGACTTCGAATCCGGTCAGTTTGCCGTCCTTGGTGAAATTAAAGGGGGCAAGATTTCCCTCCATGGCAATGCGCAACTCGCCGCGATCGTTCACGTCGTCGATCAATTCGGCATGAGCCAGCGGGCTCAGAACGGCAGATAAAAGTAACAGGCCAGGCACAAAGCGCATGGGCACTCCTAGAAGAAAAGAAATCAGAGCCGCTATGCTCTATGGTGTTTAGCGTAGTCGGCCGCAGCTTTGGACAGCCAAAAAACCGAAGTTGTAGTTTCAGCTCCAAATTTTTGTAACAAACCTGGAGAGATCATGAAGACCTTATTTTCAAGAGCTGCTATCGCTGGCTTATTGTTGGGGGGCTCTTTGTTGGGCGCTTCCACGCTGGCTACCGCTGCCGATGTTCCGCGTACTGCCTCGCCTGCAGGTGCCGAGGTGTACATCATTTCGCCGAAAGATGGCGCCACCGTGGGCAAGACGTTCAAGGTCCAGTTCGGCCTCAAAGGCATGGGTGTCGCGCCAGCGGGTGTCGATGTTCCGGACACGGGTCACCACCATCTGCTGATCGACGTCAAAGATCAGCCTGCAATGGATGCGCCGCTGCCGGCGACGGACAACATCAAACACTTCGGCAAAGGCCAGACCGAAACCGAACTGACCCTGACGCCGGGCAAACACACCCTGCAATTGCTGATGGGCGACAAAGGCCACATCCCGCTCAATCCTCCAGTCGAGTCGGAGAAAATCACCATTACCGTCAAATAGCTGTTTTTTGCGGAATAAAAAAGGAGACCCGAGGGTCTCCTTTTTTGTACGTCAGAAAAACTTAGAACAACACGCGGCTACGGATAGTGCCTTTGATGTGTTGTAGTTTTTCTTGCGCAAGATCGGAGTACTCGGCGTCGACATCGATCACCACGTAACCGACTTTCTCGTTGGTTTGCAGGAACTGACCGGAGATGTTGATACCGTTTTCGGCGAAGACCTTGTTGATCTCGCTCATCACACCCGGAATGTTTTCGTGGATGTGCAGCAAACGGTGCTTGCCAGGGTGAGCCGGCAGCGCCACTTCCGGGAAGTTGACCGAGGACACCGACGTACCGTTGTCGCTGTACTTGACCAGCTTCTCTGCCACTTCCAGACCGATGTTGGCCTGCGCTTCAGCGGTCGAGCCACCGATGTGCGGGGTCAGGATCACGTTGTCCAGACCACGCAGCGGGCTTTCGAACTCTTCATCGTTGGAGCGAGGTTCGACCGGGAAGACGTCGATGGCGGCGCCGATCAGGTGTTTGTCCTTGATTGCGTCAGCCAGTGCCTGCAACTCGACCACGGTGCCGCGAGCGGCGTTGATCAGGATGCTACCCTTTTTCATCGCGCGAATTTCTTTCTCGCCGATCATCCACTGGGTTTCAGCAGTTTCCGGGACGTGCAGGGTGACGATGTCAGCCAGACCCAGCAATTCGGTCAGGCTGGAGACCTGAGTCGAGTTGCCCAGCGGCAGTTTGGTCAGGGTGTCGTAGAAAAACACCTGCATGCCCAGGCCTTCAGCCAGCACGGAAAGTTGGGTGCCGATCGAGCCGTAGCCGATGATGCCCAGTTTCTTGCCGCGAATTTCGAAGGAGTTGGCCGCGCTTTTGATCCAGCCACCACGGTGGCAGGAAGCGTTTTTCTCAGGGATGCCGCGCAGTAACAGGATCGCTTCAGCCAGTACCAGCTCCGCCACTGAACGGGTGTTGGAGTAGGGGGCGTTGAAGACAGCGATGCCGCGTTCGCGAGCTGCGTTGAGATCGACCTGATTGGTACCGATGCAGAAACAGCCGACAGCGACCAGTTTCTTCGCACAATCAAAGACCTCTTCGGTCAGTTGAGTGCGCGAACGGATGCCAATGAAGTGCGCATCAGCGATCTTTTCCTTCAGCTCGGCTTCCGGCAGAGAACTGGTTACGTACTCGATGCTGGTGTAGCCGGCGGCCTTGAGGACGTCCACGGCGGATTGGTGGACGCCTTCGAGAAGAAGGAACTTGATCTTGCTCTTATCGAGAGAAGTCTTGCTCATCTGCGTAAACCTGTGTCCCGGAGAAAAATGGCAGGGGGCGCAGATCGGCCGTAGGCACGATTAGCGAGGTGCGTATGCTAGCATATGCACCCCGCGAAACACCCATTCCTGGACGTGAAGCGTTCTCAGGATGACCATGAATTGTTCGAGAGTTCCGTCGATGACCAATCCTGCCCTGATAGATGAGCTGAAGACCCTGGTTGAGGCCGGCAAAGTGCTGACCGATGCCGACTCCCTCAATGTTTACGGGAAGGATTGGACCAAGCATTTCGCGCCTGCACCTGTCGCCATCGTGTTTCCGAAGACCACCGAGCAGGTGCTGGCCATTGTTCGCTGGGCCAATGAGCACAAGATTGCGCTGGTGCCATCCGGCGGACGAACCGGCCTGTCTGCTGCGGCGGTCGCTGCCAATGGCGAAGTGGTGGTTGCGTTCGATTACATGAATCAGGTGCTGGATTTCAATATCACGGACCGCACCGTGGTCTGCCAACCGGGCGTGATCACTGAACAGCTGCAAACCCTGGCGGAAGATAAGGGCCTGTATTATCCGGTCGACTTCGCTTCCGCCGGTTCCAGTCAGATTGGCGGGAATATCGGCACCAATGCCGGCGGAATCAAGGTTATTCGCTACGGCATGACCCGCAATTGGGTGGCTGGCATGAAAGTCGTCACCGGTAAAGGCGACCTGCTCGAGCTGAACAAGGATTTGATCAAGAACGCCACCGGCTACGACTTGCGGCAGCTGTTCATTGGCGCCGAAGGTACGCTGGGCTTTGTCGTCGAAGCCACCATGCGTCTGGATCGTGCGCCGAAAAACCTGACCGCCATGGTTCTCGGTACCAGCGATTTCGACGCGATCATGCCGGTGTTGCACGCCTTTCAGAACAAGCTCGATCTGACCGCTTTCGAATTCTTCTCCGACAAAGCATTGGCCAAAGTCCTGGCGCGCGGCGATGTGCCGGCTCCTTTCGAGTCCGATTGCCCGTTCTACGCGTTGCTGGAATTCGAAGCGACCACTGAAGAAGTGGCCAACGATGCGCTGGCGACCTTCGAACACTGTGTCGAAGAGGGCTGGGTACTCGATGGCGTGATGAGCCAGAGCGATCAGCAGTTGCAGAACCTGTGGAAGTTGCGCGAATACATTTCCGAGACCATCTCGCACTGGACGCCGTACAAGAACGACATCTCGGTCACCGTGTCGAAAGTGCCGGCCTTCCTCAAGGAAATCGACGCTATCGTCGGCAAACACTACCCGGACTTCGAAATCGTCTGGTTCGGTCACATCGGCGACGGCAACCTGCATTTGAACATCCTCAAGCCAGAAAACCTGAGCAAGGATGAGTTTTTCGCCAAGTGCGCTACGGTCAACAAGTGGGTGTTCGAGACCGTGCAGAAATACAACGGCTCGATTTCCGCCGAACATGGCGTGGGCATGACCAAGCGTGACTACCTGACGTACAGCCGTTCGCCGGTAGAAATCGAATACATGAAAGCGGTCAAGGCGGTGTTCGATCCCAACGGGATCATGAACCCTGGCAAGATCTTCGCTGTTTGATCAGTAGGCCTGAATGCGGCCGCATAGAGACCCAGGAGTCGCCCATGAGCTATCAGCACCAGTATGTCGACGGTACGCGGGTCCACTTTCCGGTGGGCAAAGTCGTCTGTATCGGTCGCAATTACGCCGAGCACGCCAAAGAGCTGAATAATCCGGTGCCTACCGAACCGTTGCTGTTCATCAAACCCGGCAGCTGTGTGGTCGCTCTGGAGGGCGGGTTCACCATCCCGGCCGACCGTGGTTCGGTGCACTATGAAGCCGAAATCGTGGTGTTGATCGGCAAGCCGCTGACCCGCAACCCATCGCGTGAAGAAGTGCTGGATGCGATTACCGGCTTCGCTCCGGGTCTGGATCTGACCTTGCGTGACGTGCAGGCCAAGCTCAAGGAAAAAGGCCTGCCGTGGGAAATCGCCAAGTCGTTCGATGGTGCAGCCGTGATCGCACCGTTCGTATCGGCCGACGCCTACGAAGACCTGACCGATATCGGCATTCGCCTGACCATCAACGGTGAAGTGCGCCAGGACGGCAACAGCAGCGCAATGCTCAACCCCATCGTGCCGATGATTCAGCACATGGCGTCGCACTTTTCGTTGCAGGCCGGTGACGTGATCATGACCGGTACCCCGCCAGGCGTCGGCCCGTTCAATGCTGGCGATGAAATCGTGCTGGAGTTGACCGGCAAGAGCCGTTTCGAAAGCAGCGTTCGCTAAACCAGTAGCGAGGGGACTGATTTATTTTCAGCGCTTCATCGAAAATTAATCTGTCCCCGCTGCTGCTGTTGAGGCCGGGGACAGATTGATTTTTCAAAGAGCGCGAAAAATAAATCAGTCCCCTGGTTTCAGCGTTTAAGTGTCTTCACGCCTTCAGCAGTACCCAAGAACAGCAGATCAGCAGGACGCGCCGCGAACAGGCCGTTGGTGACGACGCCGACGATGGCGTTGATCTGGGTTTCCAGTTCCACCGGGTTGGTGATGTTCAGGTTGAACACGTCGAGGATGATGTTGCCGTTGTCGGTCAGCACGCCTTCGCGATAGACCGGGTCGCCGCCCAGTTTCACCAGTTGACGGGCAACATGGCTGCGCGCCATCGGGATCACTTCGACGGGCAGCGGGAACTCGCCCAGCACCGGCACCAGCTTGCTGCCGTCGGCGATGCAGATGAACGTCTGGGCCACGGCCGCGACGATCTTTTCCCGGGTCAACGCAGCGCCGCCGCCTTTGATCAGGTGCAGACGGTCGTCGGTTTCATCGGCGCCATCGACGTAAAACTCCAGATCGCTGACGGTATTCAGTTCATACACCGGAATACCATGGCCCTTGAGGCGCGCAGCAGTGGCTTCGGAACTGGCGACAGCGCCATCGAACGCGCCTTTGTGTTTGGCCAGCGCATCGATGAAACAGTTGGCCGTGGAGCCGGTACCGACACCCACGACGCTCTTGTCGTCGAGTTTCGGAAGGATGAAGTCGACAGCGGCTTGGGCCACGGCCTGTTTGAGTTGATCCTGGGTCATGCGGGCTCCACGGTGCGAAGTGGCTCGGTTCCTGTAGGAGCTGCCGCAGGCTGCGATCGACCGCGAAGCGGTCGCGATATTCAATCGAATGAAGGTCGTCCCGACCTTATCGCAGACTTCGGCAGCTCCTACAGTCGAGCAAAGGTGTGCAAAAGGACGGGCATTATAGCGACATGGCAGGTGTAAAACCCTGTCATTCGTGTGGGCGCCCGTCCGAGGGCTGGGTTAAACTTCGCGACTTCGTCCCATTCGCCAGTGATGCTTTCCCGATGCTTGAACAGTACGTCAAGAAAATCCTCACCTCGCGCGTTTACGACGTGGCCGTTGAAACCCCCTTGCAGTCGGCCCGCCAGCTGTCCGAGCGCCTCGGCAACAAGGTGTTGCTCAAGCGCGAAGACCTGCAGCCAGTGTTCTCGTTCAAGATTCGCGGCGCCTACAACAAGCTGGCACAACTGAGCGAAGCTGAATTGGCGCGGGGCGTGGTCACTGCGTCGGCCGGCAATCATGCACAAGGGGTGGCGTTGGCGGCCAAGGTGCTGGGGATCAAAGCCACCATCGTCATGCCCAAAACCACCCCCGAGATCAAGATCAAAGGCGTGCGTTCACACGGCGGCAAAGTGGTGCTGCACGGCGATTCGTTCCCCGAAGCGCTGGCCTACTCGCTGAAACTGGTGGACGAAAAGGGCTACGTGTACATCCACCCGTATGACGATCCCGACACCATCGCCGGGCAAGGCACGGTGGCGATGGAGATTCTGCGTCAGCATCCGGGCCGTCTGGACGCGATTTTTGTCCCGGTGGGCGGCGGTGGCTTGATCGCGGGCATCGCGGCGTACGTCAAATACCTGCGCCCGGAGATCAAGGTGATCGGCGTCGAGCCGGACGACTCCAACTGCCTGCAAGCCGCCATGGCAGCCGGCGAGCGGGTGGTATTGAGCCAGGTCGGGCTGTTCGCCGATGGCGTCGCGGTGGCGCAGATCGGCCGGCACACCTTCGACATCTGCAAGGATTACGTCGACGAAGTGATCACCGTCAGCACCGATGAAATCTGTGCGGCAATCAAGGACATCTACGACGACACCCGCTCGATCACCGAGCCTGCCGGTGCACTGGGCGTCGCCGGGATCAAGAAATACGTCGAGCTGTACGGCGTCACTGGCCAGACTCTGGTGGCGATCGACTCCGGCGCCAACGTCAACTTCGACCGCCTGCGCCACGTCGCTGAGCGCGCCGAACTGGGCGAAGGCCGCGAAGCGATCATCGCCGTAACCATCCCCGAAAAACCTGGCAGCTTCAAAGCCTTCTGCGAAGCCATCGGCAAACGCCAGATCACCGAATTCAACTACCGCTACCACACCGACCGCGAAGCGCACATCTTCGTCGGCGTGCAGACCCACCCGGAAAACGACCCACGTGCTGCGCTGATCAGCAGCCTGAACGAGCAGGGTTTTCCGGTGCTGGACCTGACCGACAACGAACTGGCGAAGTTGCACATCCGCCATATGGTCGGCGGTCATGCGGCGCGGGTCAGCGATGAGGTGGTATTCCGCTTCGAATTCCCGGAACGCCCGGGCGCGCTGTTCAACTTCCTCAACAAGCTTGGCGGGCACTGGAACATCTCGATGTTCCACTATCGCAACCATGGCGCAGCGGATGGCCGTGTCATGGCCGGGCTGGTGGTGCCGGAAGACGAACGCCATCTGGTGCCCGCGGCGCTGGCCGAGATTGGCTATCCGTATTGGGATGAAAGCGATAACCCGGCGTACAAGCTGTTCCTGGGGTAAAGAGCTGGCGAAGTGGCCGCGCTGCTAAGCTGAAAAGCATGATCTGACAGGGATTCACCGAAAATGGAACATTTCACCAGTCTCAAAATTCTGCACATGGTGGCGACCGCGCTGTTCTTTCTGAGTGCCCTTGGGCTCATCGTCTGGGTTGTCCGCGGTCGACTCGCGGGGGATACATCGATCCAGAACCGCACTCTGCAACGGCCTTGGCTGTTCGCCTGGATCTTGATGGCGCTGTGTCTGCTGACGCTGCCCATCAGTGGCTGGTGGCTGGTGCACTACGCTGGCTGGCCGCTGAGTCAGACCTGGCTGTTGGCGGCGAGCGTGTTGTACATGCTCGGCAGCCTGAGCTGGCTGTGGCTGCTGGTGCGACTCAACCGCCTGCGCGTGCCGGCGGCCATCGGCCATCCGAAGTTCACCTTGGCGTTGGCGGTGTTCAGCGGCGTGTGCTTTGTCGCGATCGCCGGGTTGATGGGCGCGAAACCGGTTTAGCTGGAAGCTCCTTCGGACCTTATCGCGGGCAAGCGCGCTCCTACAATGCGATCTACTGTAGGAGCGCGCTTGCCCGCGATGGTGTCTGGATCGATCACTTTCTTAACGTAATCACCGGCCAGCCACGCTTTTCCGCTTCGGCGCGCAGTTTCGGGTCCGGATCGACGGCCACCGGGTTGGCGACTTGCTCCAGCAGCGGCAGGTCGTTCAGCGAATCGCTGTAGAAATAGCTGTCGTCGAGGTTTAGGCCGGTTTCTTCGAGCCAACGATTGAGGCGCGTCACTTTGCCTTCACGAAAGCACGGTATATCCGTGGTGCGACCGCTGTAGCGACCGTCTACGATTTCGCATTCGGTGGCGAGCAGAGTATCCACGCCCAGGCGCGCGACTATCGGCGCGGTGACAAAACGGTTGGTTGCGGTGATCACCACCAGTTTGTCGCCCGCTTCACGATGCTTGGCCACTAACGCTTCGGCTTTGGGCAGGATGATCGGCTCGATGCAATCACGCATGAAGTCGCGGTGCCATTCATCCAGTTGGGCCATGTCGGTACGGCCCAGTATTTCCAGGCTGAAGTTCAGGTAATCGGTCAGATTCAGGGTGCCCGCCAGGTAATCCTGGTAAAACGCGTCGTTACGCGCCTTGTAGGCGATGGCGTCGAGGATGCCGCGCTCGCACAGGTAATCGCCCCATGCGTGGTCGCTGTCGCCACCCAGAAGCGTGTTGTCGAGGTCGAATAAAGCCAGGCGCATGCAGTTACCCGCTGAATTAGCTGAAAAAAGGCCCACAGAATACGGCGTTTTCACAAGAGTGCACATAAGCTGCGTAGCCTCGTTGCTGCTTTCATAATCTTTGTGGAACAATGCGGCGACATGCGTTTACGAGGTTGTTGCCGTGATCGACCCCGATGGTTTCCGCCCTAATGTCGGGATTATTCTGACAAATGATGCTGGCCAGGTCTTATGGGCTCGGCGAATCAACCAAGACGCCTGGCAGTTTCCTCAAGGTGGAATCAATCCTCAGGAGACGCCGGAAGACGCTTTGTACCGCGAATTGAATGAAGAAGTCGGGCTGGAACGGCAAGATGTTGAAATTCTCGCCTGCACCCGGGGCTGGTTGCGTTATCGTTTGCCGCAACGTCTGGTCAGAACCCACAGCCAACCGCTGTGCATCGGCCAGAAACAGAAGTGGTTTCTCCTGCGCCTGATCTCCAATGAGCAGCGGGTGCGGATGGATTTGACCGGTAAACCGGAGTTCGATGGCTGGCGTTGGGTCAGTTATTGGTATCCGTTGGGCCAGGTGGTGACATTCAAGCGCGAGGTTTATCGACGCGCCCTTAAAGAGCTTGCCCCGCGCCTGTTAGCGCGCGACTGACGACGGAGTTCGACCCCGAGCCATGCTCAATACGCTGCGCAAGATCGTCCAGGAAGTTAACTCCGCCAAGGATCTCAAGGCGGCGTTGGGGATTATTGTGTTACGCGTCAAAGAGGCCATGGGCAGCCAGGTCTGCTCGGTCTATTTGCTCGACCCTGAATCCAACCGCTTCGTGTTGATGGCCACCGAGGGCCTGAACAAGCGTTCTATCGGCAAGGTCAGCATGGCGCCGAACGAAGGCCTGGTCGGCCTCGTGGGTACCCGCGAAGAACCGCTGAACCTCGAAAACGCCGCCGATCACCCACGATATCGCTACTTTGCCGAGACCGGCGAAGAGCGTTATGCCTCTTTCCTTGGCGCACCGATCATCCACCACCGTCGTGTGGTCGGCGTGTTGGTGATCCAGCAAAAGGAGCGGCGTCAGTTCGACGAGGGCGAAGAAGCCTTTCTCGTGACCATGAGCGCCCAACTGGCGGGCGTTATTGCCCACGCTGAAGCCACGGGCTCGATCCGCGGCCTGGGTCGTCAGGGCAAAGGTATTCAGGAAGCCAAGTTCGTCGGTGTCGCAGGTTCTCCGGGCGCTGCGGTCGGTACGGCCGTGGTCATGTTGCCGCCGGCAGATCTGGAAGTGGTGCCGGACAAAAGCGTCAGCGATATCACCGCTGAACTGGCGCTGTTCCAGAATGCACTGGAAGGCGTGCGTGGCGACATGCGCTCGCTGTCGGCCAAGCTTGCCACCCAGTTGCGCCCCGAAGAGCGGGCGCTGTTCGACGTCTACCTGATGATGCTCGATGACGCTTCGCTGGGCAGCGAAGTGACCAACGTGATCAAGACCGGGCAATGGGCACAAGGCGCGTTGCGGCAAGTGGTCGGCGAACACGTCAAACGTTTCGAGTTGATGGACGACGATTACCTGCGTGAGCGCGCTTCCGACGTCAAAGACTTGGGTCGTCGGCTGTTGGCCTATTTGCAGGAGGCGCGCCAGCAGACGCTGGTGTACCCCGACAACACCATTCTGGTCAGCGAAGAGCTGACACCGGCGATGCTCGGTGAAGTGCCCGAAGGCAAGCTGGTCGGCCTGATCTCGGTACTCGGCTCCGGCAACTCCCACGTCGCGATTCTGGCGCGGGCCATGGGTATTCCCACGGTCATGGGCGTGGTCGATCTGCCGTACTCCAAGGTCGATGGTATTGAACTGATCGTCGACGGCTACCACGGCGAGGTCTTCACCAACCCCAGCGATATCATGCGCAAGCAGTACGCCGAGGTGGTCGAAGAAGAGCGGCAACTGTCCCAGGGCCTCGATGCCCTGCGTGAGTTGCCGTGTGTGACCCTGGACGGGCATCGCATGCCGTTGTGGGTCAACACCGGCCTGCTGGCCGACGTCGCTCGTGCTCAGCAGCGTGGCGCCGAAGGTGTTGGTCTGTACCGCACCGAAGTGCCGTTCATGATCAACCAGCGCTTCCCGAGCGAAAAAGAACAGCTGGCGATTTATCGCGAACAACTGGCGGCCTTCCATCCGCTGCCGGTGACCATGCGCAGCCTGGATATCGGCGGCGACAAATCGCTGTCGTACTTCCCGATCAAGGAAGACAACCCGTTCCTCGGCTGGCGCGGGATCCGCGTCACCCTCGATCACCCGGAAATCTTCCTGGTGCAGACCCGCGCCATGCTCAAGGCCAGCGTAGGCTTGAACAACTTGCGGATCCTGCTACCGATGATCTCGGGTACGCATGAGGTTGAAGAGGCGCAGCACCTGATTCACCGTGCCTGGGGCGAGGTGCGCGACGAAGGTTTCGACGTGCCGATGCCACCTGTTGGCGTGATGATTGAAGTCCCGGCGGCGGTTTACCAGACGCGCGAACTGGCGCGTCAGGTGGACTTCCTCTCGGTCGGATCCAACGACTTGACTCAATACCTGCTGGCGGTCGATCGCAACAACCCGCGGGTTGCCGATCTGTATGACTACCTGCACCCGGCAGTCCTGCTAGCCCTGCAGCATGTGGTGCGTGATGCCCACATCGAAGGCAAACCGGTCAGTATCTGCGGTGAGATGGCCGGCGACCCGGCGGCCGCGGTGCTGTTGATGGCGATGGGCTTCGACAGCCTGTCGATGAACGCCACCAACCTGCCGAAGGTGAAGTGGATGCTGCGTCAGATCAACCTGAGCAAGTCCAGGGAATTGTTGGCGGAGTTGATGACCATCGACAACCCGCAGGTCATCCACAGCTCCCTGCAACTGGCACTGAAAAACCTCGGCCTGGCGCGGATGATCAATCCGGCTTCGGTGAAAGGGCATTGATTCGAGTCGCCTGACAACACGCCATCGCGGGCAAGCCCGCTCCTACAGGGGTATGCGATCAACTGTAGGAGCGGGGGGGACGCCTAGTTCTTGCCCGCGATGGCGTCAGCCCAGGCGCCGAAGATCTAAACCCGCAACTCAACCTCACCCAACTGCCCGCCATAGGGCCCGAAGCTGTGCTCGATGAAGTGGCGGCTGCCGTCGGCGTTGACGATCAAGGCGCTGCTGGCTCGGGTGCCGTAGGTGGGGCTGGAGATGAATACGCTCGACAGCAAACTCTCAGTCGCCAGACCGACACCGGTATTGGGCAGTTCAGCAAGCGGAGCGGTCTCGCGATCGCGCAGTAGCGCCAGAAGCCCCGACGGCTGCGGGTCATGCAGTTGTGCGGCGAGGGCGGCTTTGGCCTTCAGCACTTTCGGCCACGGGGTATCCAGCCCTGCATTCGACACGCCATAAATACCTTCTGCCAAGCGCTGCGGATGCGGATTCACGGCGCTCAGGTAATACAGCGTGTCGGCGGTCCCGAGCAACAAATTGAAGCCCGCGTACTCGTCGGAGCGGCCCACCACTTCGGCCAGATAGTCTTCGGTCGATTGCTCGCCACACAGATACTGCGCCACCAGTTCGCCGCGGGAACGGCGCCCCAGCGGTTGATTCGGGTTGCGGATATTGGTCAGTGCGGCAAAACGACCGTGGGCGCCGACACCCAGCCAGGTTCCTCCGGCCTCAAGGTCGCGTCCCGCATACACGCCGGGTGCCTCTGGCCACTGCGCCAACGGCAGGCTCGGGCGCGCGTAGAACTCATCGCGATTGGCGGCGACGACCAATGGCCGGCGGTGAGCAGGGCGCCAGGCGAAGACGATCAGGCACATACGGACCTCCTTTTTTCGCCACTCTACCCACAGATCGAATGGACATCCATCGCGCACCGCTAGGGTCTATTGACGTTTGGTGGCGGTCGTCACCAAACGCCAACAGACCCTAGAGCTGAGTGCCGTGCTTCCGTTACCATGCCGGACTGATTTGGGGGACACCCATGATATTTCTGCTCTATTTGGCGTTGGGCGCTTGCGCCGGCGTGCTGGCCGGGCTGTTTGGCGTGGGCGGCGGGATCATCATCGTTCCGGTGCTGGTCTACAGCTTCACGCTGCAAGGCTTCGATGCATCGATATTGACCCACCTGGCCGTTGGAACATCCCTGGCGACGATCATTTTTACCTCGGTCAACGCGGTGCGTGAGCATCACCGCATAGGCGCTGTGCGTTGGGCGATCTTTGTCTGGCTGACCGTGGGGATTCTCATCGGTGCCGGTTTCGGTGCGTTGACGGCCAAAGCTATCGCCGGTCCGCACCTGCAAAAGATCATTGGCGTGTTCGCCGTGCTGGTGGCCTTGCAGTTGCTCGCAGAGTTCAAGCCCAAGGCTACCC
Source organism: Pseudomonas sp. ASL3 (assembly GCF_056680425.1). Lineage (NCBI taxonomy): Bacteria > Pseudomonadati > Pseudomonadota > Gammaproteobacteria > Pseudomonadales > Pseudomonadaceae > Pseudomonas > Pseudomonas sp. ASL3. Next base: position 6,016,937 of record NZ_CM155281.1, read on the forward strand.
GTGGCGTGCCGGGCAAGGTAGGGCTGACGGTGGCCGGTACTTTTCTCGGCTGGGCCTCGGCCATCTTTGGCATCGGTGGCGGATCGCTGACCGTGCCGTTCCTGGTCTGGCGCAGTGTGCCAATGCAGCAGGCGGTAGCGACCTCGTCGGCCTGTGGGCTGCCCATCGCGTTGGCTGGAGCCCTGAGTTTCATGGTGCTGGGCTGGCATGATCCGCTGCTGCCGGCGCACAGTCTGGGTTTCATCTATTTGCCAGCGCTGCTTGGCATTGCCCTGACCAGTATGTTTTTCGCGCGCTTCGGCGCCCGGTTGGCGCATAAACTATCGCCACGCCTGTTGAAACGAATGTTCGCTGCGCTGCTGTTATGCGTGGGTATAAGCTTTCTGGTTCAGTAGCTCTAGTCACTAGAGCGTTTTAATTGAGGAGTCGCAATGCTGCCTTACCCGCAGATTGACCCGGTAGCGTTGGCCATCGGCCCGCTGAAAATCCATTGGTACGGCTTGATGTACCTGATCGGTATCGGTGGTGCCTGGTTACTCGCTTCACGCCGCTTGAATCGCTTCGATCCGACCTGGACCAAGGAGAAGCTCTCTGACCTGATCTTTTGGCTCGCCATGGGGGTGATCGTCGGTGGTCGGCTGGGTTATGTGCTGTTCTACGATTTGAGCGCTTATATCGCCAATCCACTGCTGATTTTCGAAGTCTGGAAAGGCGGCATGGCGTTCCACGGTGGCTTTGTCGGGGTGATGCTGGCGGCCTGGTGGTTCGGCAAGCGCAACGGCAAGTCGTTCTTCGAGCTGATGGACTTCGTCGCACCGATGGTGCCGATTGGATTGGGGGCCGGGCGGATCGGCAACTTCATTAACGCCGAGCTGTGGGGCAAGCCGACCGATCTGCCGTGGGCAATGATCTTCCCGCCGTTCAGCGATCCGGCGCAGTTGCCGCGTCACCCCTCGCAGCTGTATCAGTTCGCATTGGAAGGCGTGGCGCTGTTCCTCATTCTCTGGCTGTTCTCGCGCAAACCGCGCCCGACCATGGCCGTTTCGGGGATGTTCGCGCTGTTTTACGGGATCTTCCGCTTTGTCGTCGAATTCGTCCGCGTGCCTGATGCCCAGCTGGGTTATCTGGCGTGGGGCTGGGTCACCATGGGTCAAATCCTGAGCCTGCCGATGATTATCGCCGGCCTGGTATTGCTCTGGCTGGCTTATCACCGCGCCCCCGCTGCCAAAAACGCGGCGGTTTAATACTGAAGCGCCGGGTGCTGTAGCCCGGCGTGTTCACTGATGCAGGTAATTTATGAAGCAATATCTGGATTTAGTCGCCCATGTGATCAAGAACGGGACCCTGCAGGCCAACCGTACCGGGGTGAAAACCATCAGTTTTCCCGGTGCAATGTTGCGTTATGACCTGAAGGAAGGTTTCCCGGCGATCACCACTCGGCGCATGGCGTTCAAGTCGGCCATCGGCGAAATGGTCGGTTTCCTGCGTGGCGTGAACAACGCAGCCGAATTCCGCGAGCTGGGCTGCAAGGTCTGGGACCAGAACGCCAACGAAAACGCGCAGTGGCTGGACAACCCGTTCCGCAAGGGCGAAGACGATCTGGGCGAAATCTACGGCGTGCAGTGGCGCAAATGGCCGGCCTATAAAAGGATCGAGACCAGCAATCCTGCGGCCATAGAACTGGCGATCAGCCAGGGTTATCAGCAGATCGCCCAGTCTGAAGAGGACGGTCAGGCCTACGTGGTGCTGTACAAGGCCATCGACCAGATTCGTCAGTGCGTCGACACCATCATCAAAGACCCGGGCAGCCGCCGGATCCTGTTCCACGGCTGGAACTGCGCGCAGCTCGATGAAATGGCGTTGCCGCCGTGCCATCTGCTCTATCAGTTCCACCCGAACCAGGAAACGCGCGAAATCTCCCTGACGCTGTACATTCGTTCCAACGATCTGGGGCTGGGTACGCCGTTCAACTTGACCGAAGGTGCAGCCCTGCTGCACTTGATCGGGCGCCTGACCGGCTACACGCCGCGCTGGTTCACCTATTTCATCGGCGATGCCCATGTCTACGAAAACCACCTGGACATGCTCAACGAACAGCTCAAGCGCGAGCCGCTTCCGGCCCCGCAACTGGTGATCTCCGAGCGCGTGCCAGCCTTCGCCCAGACCGGCGTGTATCAGCCCGAGTGGCTGGAGATGATCGAGCCGTCTGACTTCTCGCTGGAAGGGTATGAGCATCATCCGGCGATGACGGCACCGATGGCTGTTTAGGAAGACAATACTTTGTAGGAGCTGCCGAAGGCTGCGATCGACCGGGAACCGGTCGCCGCGGTTTGTTCTGTGAAGGCCGTGCCGGCCTTATCGCAGCCTTCGGCAGCTCCTACAGGGGCTGGCGCTGCATCGATCAATGCCCATGACTCCTTCCCACATGAGAGTGCTCACTCTCTGGCGCGGCGACCCCTCCGCTGACCTCCAGCTGCTGCAAGATCCCGCACTGCTTTAGCGTGCCCTCGGTGCAGCTTTGGCGCAGTTCCAGCAACTGCACCTGCAACGCCTGCAAGCTCGCCACCCGGGCGTTGACGTGCTGGATGTGCTCGTCGATCAGGGCATTGACGCTTTCGCACTGGTCTTGCGGGCTGTCGCGCAGGCTCAATAAGCTGCGGATTTCTTCGTGGGTCATGTCCAGGCTGCGGCAGTTGCGGATGAACGTCAGCCGTTCGACGTGGGCCTGGGTGTACACCCGGTAGTTACCGTCGCTGCGCGCGGGTGGTGGCAGCAGACCTTCGCGCTCGTAATAGCGGACGGTTTCCACCTGGCAATCAGTCAGCTTCGCCAGTTCGCCGATCTTCATAGTGATTAATCTCGTTTCCGTGCTTGACCCTATAGTGGCTACAGGGTGTTCACTTGGCAATAAGCACTTTCAAGGACTCGATCATGAGCCATCCCGAACACGCACCTGCCAAGTTCACGCCCGTTGCACATGGCCACGATCATTCGCACAGCTGCTGCTCATCAGCCGATGCGCCTGCGGTGGTCCAGTTCAGTGGTGCGCCTTCGTCTGGCGCGCAGTTGAGCAGTTTCCGTATCGAACAGATGGATTGTCCGACCGAGCAAACGCTGATCCAGAACAAACTGGGCAAGCTGGCCGGGGTGCAGCAACTGGAATTCAACCTGATCAATCGGGTGTTGGGCGTCACCCATGACCTCCCGTCCACCGACGCTATCGTCGACGCTATCAAGTCGCTGGGCATGCACGCCGAGTTGATTGCGAAGGACGGCAACACCGACGTTCCGGCTAACTCGCCAGTGAAGAAACACTGGTGGCCGCTGGCATTGTCCGGTGTGGCGGCGCTGGCCGCAGAGGGCATCCATTTCGCACAACTCGCGCCGAGCTGGGTGGTGGCGCTGGTCGCTCTGCTGTCGATTTTGAGCTGTGGTCTGACGACCTACAAAAAGGGCTGGATCGCCCTGAAGAACCGCAACCTGAACATCAACGCGCTGATGAGCATCGCGGTAACCGGTGCGGTGTTGATCGGTCAGTGGCCGGAAGCGGCGATGGTGATGTTCCTGTTTACCGTGGCCGAGTTGATCGAAGCCAAGTCTCTGGACCGGGCGCGCAATGCCATCGGAGGCCTGATGCAACTGACGCCGGAGCTGGCCACGGTGCGGCAGGCCGACGGTACTTGGCTTGAGCAGGATGTGAAAAGTATCGAGCTGGGCGCGCTAGTGCGAGTGCGGCCGGGCGAACGAGTCGGGCTGGACGGTGAAGTGCTGTCCGGCAACTCGACCATCGACCAGGCGCCGATCACCGGGGAAAGCCTGCCGGTGGAAAAGGCCGCCGGCGATAAAGTCTTCGCGGGCACCATCAATCAGGCCGGCTCGCTGGAATACAAGGTGACGGCGGCGGCCAATAACTCGACGTTGGCGCGGATCATCCACGCGGTTGAAGCGGCCCAAGGGTCGCGGGCACCGACCCAGCGTTTCGTCGATAGCTTCTCGCGGATCTACACCCCAGCGGTGTTTTTGTTTGCCTTGGCCGTGGCGCTGATTCCGCCGCTGTTCATGGGCGCTGCCTGGTTCGACTGGATCTATCGCGCGCTGGTATTGCTGGTAGTCGCTTGTCCTTGTGCGCTGGTGATTTCGACGCCTGTGACCATCGTCAGCGGGCTGGCCGCAGCGGCGCGCAAAGGGATTCTGATCAAGGGTGGCGTGTTCCTGGAAAGCGGGCACAAGCTGGATTACCTGGCATTGGATAAAACCGGGACCATCACCCATGGCAAGCCGGTGCTGACCGACTTCCTGGCGCTGGACCCCCTGGTCAATGACACCGCCTCAGCGATTGCCGCCAGCCTCGCCAGTCGTTCAGACCACCCGGTGTCGCAGGCCATCGCCAAGGACGCCGCTGAAAAACAGCTCGGTTTGCATGAAGTCGAGGCGTTCGCGGCGCTGGCCGGACGTGGAGTCAAAGGTGAGGTGGGCGGTCAGCTCTATCACTTGGGTAATCACCGCTTGGTTGAAGAGTTGGGGCTGTGTTCGCCCGAGTTGGAAGCCAGGCTCGATGTGTTGGAAAGCCAAGGCAAAACCGTGGTCCTGCTGTGCGATCAGTCCGGCCCGCTGGCGCTGTTTGCGGTGGCCGATACGGTCAAGGAAAGCAGCCGCGAGGCGATCCGCCAACTGCATGAGCTGGGTATCAAGACGGTGATGCTGACCGGCGACAACCCCCACACTGCGAAGGCAATCGCTGATTTGGTGGGCATGGATCAGGCGCAGGGCAATCTGTTGCCGGCTGACAAACTGCAGGCTATCGAAGGGCTCTATGCTCAGGGCCACCGCGTTGGCATGGTTGGCGACGGCATCAACGATGCTCCAGCCCTGGCCCGCTCCGAGATAGGTTTTGCCATGGCCGCAGCGGGAACAGATACGGCGATTGAAACCGCCGATGTCGCCTTGATGGACGACGATCTGCGCAAGATCCCGGCCTTTGTGCGGCTGTCACGTCAGACCTCGACGATCCTGAAGCAGAACATTACCCTGGCGCTGGCGATCAAGGCAGTGTTCCTTGCAGTCACCTTCGCCGGCATGGCGACCATGTGGATGGCGGTGTTCGCCGACATGGGCGTGAGTTTGCTGGTGGTGTTCAACGGGTTGCGGTTGCTCAGGAAATAACGGTTTCGCCAGACCTAAAGCCTTCGCGAATAAATTCGCTCCCATAGGGATTGCAGATAATCCGTGGGAGCGAATTCATTCGCGAAGAGGGCGACGCGGTGTTATTTCGAATATCGCTTCTGCCCCCAACCAATCAACCCTTGCAGCAGGTTTTTCAAGATCTTCTGCGTTGGCTCGGCCAGGTCCGGGCGGTAGTTGAATGGCTCGAACTCTTCCATGTACGTGCTTTGTGCCAGTTCAAGCTGAACGGCATGGATGTTGTTGGCCGGGTCGCCGTAGTGGCGGGTGATGTGGCCGCCCTTGAAGCGCCCGTTCAGTATGTGGGTGTAATCGGTGGCGGCGGCGCAGGTCGCTTCCAGCAGGCTGGCCAGTTGCGTGTCGCAGCTAGCGCCGTTGAAAGTGCCGAGGTTGAAATCCGGCAGGCGGCCTTCGAACAGATGCGGAATCGAGCCACGAATGGAATGCGCATCGAACAACATCGCATAGCCGAATTCGTCACGCAGCCGCGCCAGCTCCTGCTGCAACGTCTGGTGATACGGTGTCCAGATCTGCGCCAGATAGCGAGCGCGTTCTTCAGTGCTTGGCACCAGACTTTCGCGAAACAGCGGCGAGCCGTCGAACAGCGTGGCTGGATACAGCCCGGTGGTCGCGCCGACATACAACGGTTTGTCATCGGACGGGCGATTGAGGTCGATGACGAAGCGCGAATACTCGGCCGCCAGGGTGCTGGCGCCTAGCTCTTCGGCGAATTCATAAAGCTGCGGGATGTGCCAGTCGGTATCCGGCAGGCTTTGCGCCGCGTCCACCAGACCGGCCTCGACCGCCGGGGTCAGACGCAACCCGGCGTGGGGCATGCTGATCAGCAAAGGTAGCCGACCGCGTTTGAAATTCAGAACCTTATTCACAAATGCCTCCTGAGCATCAAACCTGTGATTCAGCGCCGTGACGCACGATCTGTTTGTCCAGATCGCCGCCCAGCCAGTAAGCCAGATCCGCTGGCCGTTCAATCTTCCACGCCACGAAGTCGGCGAATTTGCCCACTTCCAGCGAACCATGGGTATCGCCCAGCCCCAACGCTTTGGCTGCGTTGAGAGTGACGCCGGCCAAAGCTTCTTCCGGGGTCATGCGGAACAGCGTGCAGGCCATGTTCAACATCAAGCGCAGCGACAGGGCAGGCGAGGTGCCAGGGTTCAAATCAGTGGCGATAGCGATGTTGACCCCGTGTTTGCGCAGGGCATCCATGGGTGGCAGTTGGGTTTCCCGCAGAAAGTAGTACGCGCCCGGCAGCAGCACCGCGACGGTCCCGGCGGCGCCCATAGCGATGGCATCAGCCTCGGTCATGAACTCCAGATGATCGGCCGACAACGCGTGATAGCGCGCGGCGAGGCTGGAGCCGGCCAGCGATGACAGCTGTTCGGCATGCAGTTTCACCGGTAGACCCAACTGGCCAGCGCGGATAAACACTTTCTCGACCTGCGCGGGCGAGAACGCCAGGTATTCGCAGAACGCATCCACCGCATCGACCAGACCTTCCGCCGCCAATGCCGGGAGCATCTTGTCGCAGATATGGTTGATGTAGTCGTCAGCGCGGTCAGCGTATTCCGGCGGCAAGGCGTGGGCGGCCAGGCAGGTGCTGCGAACGGTGACCGGAAGCACGGTGCCCAGATGCCGGATCACCCGCAGAATCTTGCGCTCGCTGGCCAGATCCAGGCCGTAACCGGATTTGATTTCCACCGTGGTCACACCGTCGCTCAGCAAGCGCTTGAGACGTTGTTCGGCGCTGGCGAAGAGTTCGTCTTCACTGGCAGCCCGGGTGGCGCGCACGGTGCTGGCGATACCGCCACCCGCCGCCGCGATCTCCGCGTAGCTCACGCCTTGCAGACGCTGCTCGAACTCGCCGCTGCGATTGCCGCCGAAGACTGTGTGCGTGTGGCAGTCGATCAGGCCGGGTGTGACCCAGGCGCCGTCCAGATCCACGACGTTGGCATAGTCTTTTGCCGGCAGCTCAGCCTGCGGGCCGATCCACTCTATGTACTCGCCTGACGTCACGATGGCGGCATTCTCGATGATCGAGTACTTGCCTTGCGCCATGCTTGCAACGTGGCAATGCTGCCAGAGCGTTTTCATCTACGGCCTCCGAGGTTATCTATGTGAGAAAGAAGAAGATTGGGGTATTGGTTGCGCTTTCGGCGCGTTCGGTTTGACCCAGGTCCGGTAGGCAATCACCAGCAACACGATCCATACCGCGCCGACGATCAGCGCCGCCCGGCTGTCCGGGAAATAGCCCAGTACGCCAAATACGAACAGCATGAACACGATCGCGGCTGCAGGTGCATACGGCCAGAACGGCACCTTGAATTTCAGTTGCGCAACCTCTTCGCTGTTCATGGAGCGGCGCATGGCGACCTGAGTGAGCAGGATCATCAGCCAGACCCAGACCGTGGCGAAGGTCGCGATGGACGCGATCAACAGGAACACGTTTTCCGGGATCAAGTAGTTGAGGACCACGCCGCCAAGCAGCGCTGCGCCCATGATCACCACGGTCATCCATGGCACGCCCTGACGGGACAGCAGAGCAAAGCTTTTCGGCGCCTGACCTTGCTCGGCCAGGCTGTACATCATGCGTCCGGCACCGAAGATATCGCTGTTGATCGCCGACACAGCGGCCGAAATCACCACGATATTGAGGACCATTGCTGCCGAGGAGATGCCCAGATTATTGAAAATCTGCACGAACGGACTGCCTTGGCTGCCAATCTGCGACCAGGGGTAGATCGACATCAGCACGAACAACGTCAGCACGTAGAACAGCAAAATACGCATCGGCACAGCATTGATCGCGCTGGGGATCACTCGTTGCGGGTCTTTGGCTTCGCCCGCAGTAATCCCGATGATTTCGATGCCGCCGAAGGCGAACATGACCACCGCCAACGAGGCAACCAGACCGCCGATGCCATTGGGCATGAAGCCGCCATGGGCCCAAAGATTACTGATACTCGCAACCGTCTCGGTGGTGGAAGCGCCGGTCGCGGACGAGCTGATACCGAACAGCATGATGCCGAAACCGCCGAGGATCATCGCAACGATGGCGCCGACCTTGAGCAGTGACAGCCAGAACTCCATTTCACCGAAGACTTTGACGGCGCACAGGTTAAGCGCGCCGATCAGGAACACGATGCCCAGCACCCAGATCCAGCGCGGTACTTCGGGGAACCAGAACCCCATGTAAATGCCGAACGCGGTCACATCGGCGAGGCCGACGATGACCATTTCAAAGGCGTAGGTCCAGCCGAGGACAAAGCCGGCGAGGGGACCGAGATACGTACTGGCGTATTGGCCGAATGAGCCAGATACAGGGTTGTGCACGGCCATTTCGCCGAGGGCGCGCATCACCATGAAGACCGCCGCGCCACCGATCAGATAGGCCAGCAACACCGCTGGACCTGCCATTTGGATCGCCGATGCGGAGCCATAGAACAAACCGGTGCCGATGGCTGAGCCAAGGGCCATGAATCGAATATGCCGAGCGGAGAGTCCTCGCTTCAGCCCCGTTGAACCTTGTTTCATATCGCTTCCCTTGTTGTTTTTGTATGGCGATAAGCGGTGCGAATCCCGATGTCGGAGTTCGCACCGCTTCTTCCCATAGCGAATCAGACTAGATTCGGAAATGACTTACAGACTTGGCAACAAATTGGCAGGTACCAGCGTGTTCAAGCAGTTGGACGCCAGCAATTGGCTGGCGGCTTCGATGTCCGGCGCGAAGAAGCGGTCCTTGTCGTAGAACGGCACTTTGCTGCGCAGGGTGGTGCGGGCTTGTTCGAGCTTCGGAGAGGATTTCAGGCCATCGCGGAAATCCAGGCCCTGGCAGGCCGCCAGCCATTCTACGGCAAGAATGCCACGCACGTTTTCAGCCATTTCCCACAGACGCTTGCCAGCGGCGGGGGCCATGGAGACGTGGTCTTCCTGGTTGGCGGAAGTCGGAATGCTGTCGACGCTGTGCGGGTGAGCCAATGCCTTGTTCTCGCTGGCCAATGCGGCAGCGGTCACCTGAGCGATCATGAAGCCGGAGTTCACGCCGCCATTGGCTACCAGGAACGGCGGCAATTGCGACATGTGTTTGTCCATCATCAACGAGATGCGACGCTCGCTGAGGGCACCGATTTCAGCAAAAGCCAAGGCCAGGTTATCGGCAGCCATGGCGACCGGTTCGGCATGGAAGTTCCCGCCCGAGATCACTTCGCCTTCAGCGGCGAACACCAGCGGGTTGTCGGAAACGGCATTGGATTCGACGGCCAGTACTTCAGCGGCCTGACGCAGCTGGGTCAGGCAAGCGCCCATGACCTGTGGCTGGCAGCGCAGCGAGTACGGATCCTGAACCTTGTCGCAATCGCGGTGGGATTCGGAAATCTCGCTGCCTTCGCCCAGCAGGTCGCGGTAGCAGGCTGCGGCGTCGATCTGGCCGCGTTGACCGCGAGCAGCATGAATACGGGCATCGAACGGCGCACGCGAGCCCAGTACCGCTTCGACTGTCAGCGAGCCACAGGCCAGCGCAGCGGCGAACAGGTCTTCGCCTTCGAACAAACCACGCAACGCAAACGCAGTGGAGACTTGAGTGCCGTTGAGCAGCGCCAGACCTTCCTTGGCCGCCAGCGTCAGCGGTTTCAGCCCGGCGATGGCCAGCGCATCAGTCGCTTGCAGCCATTCGCCTTTATGACGGGCTTTGCCTTCGCCCAGCAGGACCAGGGACATATGGGCCAGCGGCGCGAGATCGCCGGATGCGCCGACTGAACCTTTGAGCGGAATGTGCGGATAAACCTCGGCGTTGATCAGCGCGATCAAGGCGTCGATCACCTGGCGGCGAATACCGGAGAAACCACGGCTGAGGCTATTGACCTTGAGCACCATGATCAAGCGTACCAGCTCATCGCTGATTGGCTGACCGACCCCGGCCGCGTGGGACAGCACCAGCGAGCGCTGGAGGTTCTCAAGGTCTTCGCTGGCGATGCGCGTCGATGCCAACAGACCGAAGCCGGTGTTGATACCGTAAGCAGTACGGTTTTCGGCGAGGATCTGTTCGACGCAGGCCACGCTGTTCTCGATCTGTTGCGAGGCGCTTTCATGTAGGCGAAGTGTTACCGGGTGTTGGTAAATGGCTCGCAGTTGCGCCAGGGTCAGTTGGCCAGGAATCAGGTTTAACGTAGTCACGTTGATACTCCATTGAGCGTCTGGATTTCTGCCGATCGTTTGGAGCCAACTCCTGTCGGCTGCGCCTTGTGAGCGCGCGCATCGGCAACTTTTGAAAACCGGTGTTCACAGCAAATTAGGGAACACCGTTTGTAGCAATTCATCGTTTTTGAGGAGGGTCGCGCTGCGGGCGATATCCGGCGCCAGCCAGCGGTCCTCGTCATACGCGGGAATGGATTCGCGCAACAGGCGCCAGGCCGCGTCGGTACCGACGCCGAAGCCAGATTCTGTGCCCGGCAACTTGAGAAACTCGAAGGCTTGACCCGCCAGCAGGTATTCAATGGCGAGGATCTGCGTGGCGTTTTCAAGCGCACGGTGCAGTTTGAGCGCGGCATTGGTGCCCATGCTCAAATGATCCTCCTGCAAACCCGATGTCACGAAGTTGTCGACGACCGCCGGTTGCGCCAGTTGGCGGTTTTCCGCACACAGCGAAGCGGCGACGTACTGCACGATCATCATCCCGGAGTTGACCCCGGGCTTGCTGACCAGAAACGCCGGCAAGCCGCTGACCAACGGGTTGATCAAGCGGTCCAGACGGCGCTCGGCAATCGCGCCGATTTCCGCCACGGCTATCGTCAGCAGATCGGTGGCCATGGCCACTGATTGCCCATGCGGGTTGGCTTGGGAAACCACGCGATAAGCGTCTGGTGTGCCCAGCAGCAGCGGGTTGTCAGTGACCGAGTTCAGTTCGGTTTCGATCTGCCGGGTGGCATGTTCGAGCTGATCACGGGTTGCGCCGTGTACCTGCGGAATCGAGCGGATGCTCAAGGCGTCCTGGGTGCGAATGCCGTGGCTGTTGGCGATGATCTGGCTGCCGTCGAGCAGGCCGCGCAGGTTGCTGCCGACTTTCTGCATGCCCGGATGAGGCTTGAGGGCGATGATTTCTTCGTCGAACGCGTCCAGTTGGCCGCGCAGCGCTTCGAAGCTCATGGCGCCGATCACATCGGCCCATCGGGTCAGACGTTGTGCGTCAGCGAGCGCCAGACAGCTTAGGCCGGTCATGCACGGCGTACCGTTGACCAGACACAGGCCGTCCTTGGCACCCAGCGCCACCGGTGCCAGACCTTCCTTGGCCAGCGCCTGCTGTGCGGAAACAATCTGTCCGCGATAGCTGACCTGGCCCACGCCCAGCAAGGTAATGCCGATGTGAGCCATGTGGGTCAGATAACCCACCGAACCTTGAGACGGCACTTGCGGGGTGATCTGCCGATTGAGCAGCGCCAGCAGGCCCTCGACTACACGCCGATGCAGTCCGGATTTACCCTGGCTGAAGTTGATGATTGCCGCGCAGATGATCGCCCGGGTTTGCTCGTCGGCCAATGGCGCACCGACGCCGCATGCATGGCTGAGCAACGTGTTGCGCGAAAGCTGGCTGAGTTGCTCGCCTTCGAGCGACACGTTGCACAACGCGCCCAGACCGGTACTGACGCCATAGGCGCGCTCGCCATTGGCGACGATGCGCTGCACGATGGCCTGGGCATTGTCGATGCGCACCCAGGCGCTTGCCGACAGCTCCAGGGGAACGCCATGTCGCGCCACAGCCACAACATCTTGCCAACGTAGCGGCACGTCACCGATCACGATTTTTTCAGCTAACGACATCTTTGGAACGCTCCTGGATAACTTGAGTTCTACTGACGCTTTCCCCTGTAGGAGCGCGCTTGCCCGCGATCGCTTCGGAGTCGCGCTCGACCGAAGCAGTCGCAAAAATAGGGGATTCACCCTCGCCGGAAGGTCGTACCGACCTTATCGCGGGCAAGCGCGCTCCTACAGTCATGGCGTCATCGCGCATCAAATCGCCGACACCCGCCGCTGGACAAAACGATCAACGTATTCGTCGGCGGGCGAGTAAAGAATTTCTTTTGGGGTACCCACCTGAATCAACCGACCGTCCTTGAGGATGGCGATGCGGTTGCCGATTCGCACGGCCTCGTCGAGATCGTGGGTGATGAATACGATGGTTTTTTGCAGGCTTTTTTGCAGCTCCAGCAACTGGTCCTGCATCTCGGCGCGGATCAGCGGATCGAGGGCGCTGAAGGCTTCATCCATCAGGATGATGTCAGTGTCGGCCGCCAAAGCGCGAGCCAGACCGACCCGTTGGCGCATGCCGCCAGACAATTGATGCGGGTATTTATTTTCGTAACCCTTTAGACCTACGGTCTCGATCCAGTGCATGGCACGTTCAGCGCAGAACTCTTTGGTGTCGCCACGGACTTTCAGGCCGTACGCCACGTTCTCCACCACGGTCCTGTGCGGCAGCAGGCCGAAGCTCTGGAACACCATGCTGATCTTGTGCCGACGGAATTGGCGCAAGGCTTCCATGTCGTAGCGCAGGATGTCTTCGCCATCCACCAGAATCTCGCCGCTGGTGGGGTCGATCAGGCGATTGAAGTGGCGCACCAGCGTCGATTTGCCGGAGCCGGACAAGCCCATGATCACGAAGATTTCACCGCTGCCGATGGACAGCGACAGATCGTTGACCCCGATCACGCAGCCGGTTTCAGCCAGCACCTGATCCTTGGATTTGTTCTGCTGGATCATCCGCAGTGCATCTGCGGAACGGTCGCCGAAGATCTTGAAGACGTTTTTGACGACGATTTTGTTCATCTCTGCGTCACTCATTTGCTCGCCTCATGCCGTGGCCGTCCATAGGCCTGCGTAATGCGGTCGATCACCACCGCGAGAATCACGATCGCCAGCCCTGCCTCCAGGCCGCGTCCGATATTGAGGGTTTGAATCCCGACCAGCACGTCTTCACCCAGCCCGCGAGCGCCGATCATTGACGCGATGACCACCATCGACAGAGCCATCATGGTGGTCTGGTTGATCCCGGCCATGATGCTCGGCAGGGCCAGCGGCAGTTGCACACCGAACAGTTGTTGCCAGCGATTGGCGCCGAACGCGTTGATTGCTTCCATCACTTCACCGTCGACCTGGCGGATGCCCAGATCGGTCAGACGGATCAGCGGCGGTGCGGCGTAGATGACCGTGGCGAAAATCGCCGGCACCTTGCCCAGGCCGAACAGCATCAGCACGGGAATCAGGTACACGAAGCTGGGCATGGTCTGCATGATGTCCAGCAAGGGCATCAGTACTGAACGCAGGCGATTGCTGCGCGCCGAGAGAATGCCCAATGGAATGCCGATCAGTACCGAAATAAGGGTCGCCACCAGCATCAGGGCGAGGGTTTGCATCAGTTTGTCCCACAGGCCCACGGCACCGACCAGAAACAGCAGGCCGACGATGACGGCCGTGGTGACCAACTTGCGTGTGGCGTGCCAGGCGATACCGCCGACGATTGCCAGCATCAGCCACCAGGGCGTCATGCGCAGCACGCCTTCGAGGTTGACGATGGCCCACAGCAGGGTGTCGGAGATTTGCCGGAACACATCGCCGTAGTTGGTGACCAGGGTGTCGACCCAGTCATTGACCCAGTTGGCGATTGAGAAAGTAAAGCTTTCGGGGAACATAAAAGGCTCTCGATCAAGTAGGAGTAGCGAGACGGCTAATAAGCCGTTCAGCTTAGGCGATTCGCTGTGCACGTTGATCGTCCGTATTTGATTCATGTTCAACGAATCTACGAACAGTTCCATCGTTTCAGCACGACGAATCGCTTCAGCCTTCACGGTTTCCCCCACTAACGAGTGCTTTTCTCGACCGTCAGTTCATCGCTGGTTGGGTCTTGGTGCCTGTTGAGGTTGCCTGGATCGGTTGGCTGTCTACCGGCAGAATCAGGCGATCAGGGATCGTGCTGTGCCATTTTTTGGCGATCAGGTAGTACATGGCAGCCGGTACGACCAGGCCGATGATCCAGGAAATGTCGGTATCGCCCAGGCTTTCTACCAGCGGGCCGGTGTAGAACTGGGTGTTAATGAACGGCATCTGAATCAACACGCCCACTACGTAAACACCGAGACCGATCCAGTTCCAGCGACCGTAACGGCCATCGGGATCAGACAGTGCCGGGATGTCGTAGCGTTCTTTGGTGACGCAATAGAAGTCCACCAGGTTGATCGCGCTCCAGGGCGTAAAGAACGCCAGCAGGAACAGGATGAACGCGGAGAAGTCCTTGAGGAACGAATCCTTGCCCAGCAAGGCCAACGCCGTTGCGGCACAGACCATGCCCAGGATGTACGTCAGGCGTACAGCGCTGGAGATGTTACGGCTGCCACGGAAGCCACTGACGATGGTCGCGATCGACATGAAGCTGCCGTAAGCGTTGAGGGTGGTAATGGTGACCTTGCCGAATGCCACGCTGAAATACAGCAGGGCCGCGACAACGCCGGTGCCGCCGAGGCTGACGATGAACGACACTTCGTGGTGGGCGAATGTTTTACCCGCCAACGCCGCTGCGAACACGCCGAACACCATCGCCGCTTGCGCACCAATGATCGAACCCAGGCCGACGGCCCAGAAGGTTTTCACCGCCGAGGTACTGCGCGGCAAATACCGCGAGTAGTCCGCCACGTAAGGGCCGAACGCGATTTGCCAGGACGCCGACAGCGAAATCGCCAACAGGAAGCTGGCCAGGGAAAAGTGTTTGTTGCCCAACAGCGCGCCGACGTCATTGCCCGCGAGCAAGGCGCCGAACAGATAGATGAACGCAATCACCCCGATCACGCTCGCCACTCGGCCGATCGCGTGAATGGCCCGGTAACCGAAGATGGCCGCCACCACGATCAGCGTGGCGAAGATAACGATGCCTTGCCAGTCCGGCACATGAATTAACTGCGCTACCGCTTGCCCGGCCAGCACTGAACCACTGGCCGAAAACCCGATGTACATCAGGCACACCAACACCAGCGGAATCACTGCCCCATACACGCCAAACTGCACGCGGCTGGAGATCATTTGCGGCAGGCCCAGTTTCGGACCCTGCGCGGCGTGCAACGCCATCACACCACCGCCCAGCAGTTGGCCGACCAGCAAGCCGATCAGCGACCAGAACACATCACCGCCCAGCACCACGGCCAACGCCCCGGTGACAATCGCGGTGATCTGCAGGTTGGCACCCAACCACAAGGTAAATTGACTGAACAGACGACCATGTCTTTCCCTGTCAGGGATGTAATCGATCGAACGCCTTTCGATCAATGATGTGTTGGCAGTGCGATCATCTGGAACAGCCATGCGACCACCTCTATGGGGGAATGCAGAAATGTGTAGGAGCGGGCTTGCAACTACGCGTCCCGCCGCGATAGCGGTGTGTCAGACACACCGCATCAAGCGGATCGCAGGCAAGCCAGCTCCTACAGGTTTGAAACAATCAGCGCTTGATCATCGGCAGGTTCAGGCCCTGCTCTTTGGCGCAATCGATCGCGATCTGATAACCCGCGTCGGCGTGGCGCATAACGCCGGTAGCCGGGTCGTTGTGCAGTACGCGAGCGATGCGTTCGGCCGCTTCATCGGTACCGTCGCAGACAATCACCATGCCCGAGTGCTGAGAGAAGCCCATGCCGACGCCGCCGCCGTGGTGCAGGGAAACCCAGGTCGCGCCGCTCGCGGTGTTGAGCAGGGCGTTGAGCAATGGCCAGTCAGACACGGCATCGGAGCCATCCTGCATGGATTCGGTTTCACGGTTCGGGCTGGCGACCGAGCCGGAGTCCAGGTGGTCACGACCGATTACGATAGGTGCCGACAACTCGCCGCTGCGGACCATTTCGTTGAACGCCAGACCGAGCTTGGCGCGCAGACCCAGGCCGACCCAGCAGATACGTGCCGGCAGACCCTGGAAGGCGATGCGTTCACGGGCCATGTCCAGCCAGTTGTGCAGGTGAGCGTCGTCCGGGATCAGTTCTTTGACCTTGGCGTCAGTCTTGTAGATGTCTTCCGCGTCGCCAGACAGGGCAGCCCAACGGAATGGACCGATGCCACGGCAGAACAGTGGACGGATATAGGCGGGTACGAAGCCTGGGAAGTCGAATGCGTTTTCCACGCCTTCTTCCTGGGCCATCTGACGGATGTTGTTGCCGTAGTCGAAGGTCGGGATCCCGGCTTTCTGGAAGTCCAGCATGGCCTGCACATGCACTGCCATGGACTGCTTGGCGGCCTTGATCACCGCAGCTGGCTCAGTCTTGGCGCGGTCACGGTACTGAGCCCAGGTCCAACCGATCGGCAGGTAACCATTGAGCGGGTCGTGGGCGCTGGTCTGGTCGGTGACCATGTCCGGACGCACGCCGCGACGGACCATTTCCGGGAGGATTTCGGCCGCGTTACCGCACAGTGCGATGGAGATCGCCTTGCCTTCGGCGGTGTACTTGGCGATACGTGCCAGAGCGTCGTCGAGGTCTGTGGCTTGCTCGTCGACGTAGCGGGTCTTCAGGCGGAAATCGATGCTGATCTGCTGGCATTCGATGTTCAGCGAGCAAGCACCGGCCAGGGTCGCGGCCAGAGGCTGGGCGCCGCCCATGCCACCGAGACCGGCGGTCAGCACCCAACGGCCTTTCAGGTTGTCGTTGTAGTGTTGGCGACCGGCTTCGACGAAAGTTTCGTAGGTGCCTTGAACGATGCCCTGGCTGCCGATGTAGATCCAGCTGCCTGCGGTCATCTGGCCATACATGGCCAGGCCTTTGGCATCCAGTTCGTTGAAGTGTTCCCAGCTGGCCCAGTGCGGTACCAGGTTGGAGTTGGCGATCAGTACGCGCGGGGCGTTAGTGTGAGTCTTGAACACGCCGACCGGTTTGCCGGATTGCACCAGCAGGGTTTCGTCGTCATTCAGGTTGGTCAGGCTTTCGACGATTTTGTCGTAGCATTCCCAGTTGCGCGCGGCGCGGCCGATACCACCGTAAACCACTAGCTCTTTCGGGTTTTCGGCGACTTCAGGGTCGAGGTTATTCATCAACATCCGCAACGGCGCTTCGGTCATCCAGCTTTTGGCTGTCAGCTTGGTGCCACGAGCGGCGCGGATTTCGACGTTACGGTATTTGGTAGGGTGTTGGTTATTCTCAGTCACGAAAAAACTCCTCAGCGATCAATCCAAACCAGCCCAGACAGTGGGCAAGCCGGCCTGTGTCGAGCATCTCGAAACAGACGAAACAGGTTTAGCAAGTAAATACAGCCGTTCAAATGCATGGGGAGCGGGGTGGTTACCGTCACGCTCCTGCGCACACATCTTTACTTGTACATACAAGCATATGCAATTGAAAGACCAACTCCATTTATAGGTCAGTACGAAAATTGTAAAAATCGCTGTAAGCCCCGGAATAAAGGGGTTTCGTGAAGGCTGAAAGAGATGATGGTTTTTTTGCGAGGGGTTGAGGACTGTTACCGGGAGGCGTTTTTGCGCCGTATTGGGGCGTTCGGTAACAATTTGCGAGGTGTTGGTGCGCGAAGGGAAACGGCTTTAAACGGTCGCTATACAGATCGGCCGCAGCATTTTCGCCTTGTCTTCGACGCCGCACAGCTAAGCTCTGAGTTTCGCCTCAGCACAGTTCGGAACTGTTCAGGAACTTCTGTAGGTTGACAAATCAACAATAAAATATAGCGCTGTCAACCCGAAGGGGGGCGCATGATAAACGATCGAATCCGACGGGTCAGGCTACTTCGAGGTCTGTCTCTTGATGCCTTGGCGCAGCGACTGGGCGATATTACCAAGCAAGCGTTGAGCAAATACGAGAAGGGGCAACGCGTCCCGGATTCTGCGCGCCTGCTGCAATTGGCAGGCGCCCTGGATGTAAGCCCGGAATACTTTTTCCAGACCGATGCCGTCCCGCTGGCGCCTCTTGAGTTCCGCAAGCTGGCGAAAATGCCTAAGTGCTGGCAACAGCATGTAGAGGAGCAAATTCGCGAGCATCTGGAGCGCTACATTGCTCTGGAAAGCTGTTTCGACCCAGCGGATATCCAGACTCCTGCCACTCCAGCATGCATGCTACCGGTTACCTCGATCAAGGATGCAGAGTTGGCAGCAGAGGCGTTGCGCAAACATTGGCAAATTGGTGGGGATGCGATAGCCAATTTCACCAAGTTGCTGGAAGAGCACGGTATCAAGGCTGCGCTGCTGGATGGCCCGAACGACTTTGACGGGGCCTGCGCGTCTACCCAGGATGGTCTGTATGTGTTGATTGCCCTTAATGCTCAGCGACCGGGTGAGCGCATGCGTTTCACTGCCGCGCATGAACTGGGACATTGGGTTATGTGTTTGCCAAATGAAATGCCTGAACAGGATAAAGAACGTTGCTGTCATCGTTTTGCCGGGGCGTTTCTTTATCCCGCTGGCTGTGTGACGGGAGACTTTGGCAGTCATCAGCGCGCCCGTGTTCATCCTCAAGAGCTGTTGATCGCCAAGCGCCAATATGGGCTCTCGATGCATGCGGCGTTACATCGTCTGAAGGATCTCCAACTGCTCAGCGATGAGGGTTATAAGTCGCTGAGCATCCAGTTCAGTGAAAATGGTTGGCGCAAGGCTGAACCCGAGCCCTTACCCTGCAAGGCACCGCAGCGTTTCGAATCGCTGGTGTTTCGGGGGCTGGCCGAGGGCCTATTGACTCAGTCACGTGCAGCAGAGCTTCTGCGTAAGCCAATAAGCGCGCTGGACTCCTGTCTATCGGGCTTATTGGGGAGTGCATGAGTTTGGGTTGCGCGTCCGGCTAATCGTAGTGGCTGGCGGTGTTCTTCACGTCGGCCAGTTCGGGGTGGGCAACCAGTTTGTCGATGTGCAGTTCGTCGTTGTTCAGCCAGGTCTCGGTGAGCACGCGGTAGTGCTCCATGTCTCGGCAGCGCATGCGCAAGCTGTAGTCGAACGGGCCACTGATGAGCTGGCATTCGAACACTTGCGGGCACGTTTTGACGCACGCCTCGAAGGCTTTTTGGGCGGCGCGCCCGCTCTGGTTGGAGAGGGCGACCAACACCAGCAATGACAGTCCCGGCGAAACGACTTTGACATCAATGATGGCGCCATAGCCTCTAATCACGCCGCGTCTCTCAAGCTTGCGCACCCGCTCCAGGCAGGGCCTTGGAGTCAGGTGAACCAGCGATGAAAGTTTCTCGTAGGTGATCCGTCCGTTATGGCGCAGGACATCGAGAATGGCTTCGTCGATGCGATCCAGAGGGGCTGCGCCAAGCGCTTCGTTATCCTTCGTTGCCATCGGTTGTTCTTTTCACTTCAATCGGTTGGATAGAAATTGCTTAAGTCGGTCGCTGTTCGGGTGGTCGAGGATTTCAGGCCCGCCCTGTTCTTCGATCCGGCCTTGATGCAGGAACAGCACTTGGCTTGAGACTTGCCGCGCAAATCCCATTTCATGAGTGACCATCACCATGGTACGACCTTCCTCAGCCAACGTCTGTATGACCTTGAGGACCTCGCCTACCAGCTCCGGATCGAGGGCTGAAGTCGGTTCGTCGAGCAGAATGATTTCCGGCTCCATGGCCAGAGCACGAGCGATAGCGACGCGTTGCTGTTGGCCGCCCGAGAGAAACGCCGGGTACTGATCGGCGACCCGCAACGGCAGTCCTACCTTGTCCAGATAGAGGCGTGCGCGTGCTTCCGCCACTTGCTGGCTGAGCCCCAGCACTCGGCGTGGGGCCATGCAGATGTTTTCCAGCACGGTCATGTGGCTCCACAGGTTGAAGTGCTGAAAGACCATGGCCAGGCGCGTACGCAAGTTTTGCAATTGAGCCTGGTGCGGGGATCGGGTTCCGCTCCTGCCCTTGCGCATCTCGATGGTCTGGCCATCAAGAGTGATGCTGCCGGCATCGGGTTGTTCCAGAAAGTTAATGCAGCGCAGCATGGTGCTTTTTCCGGAGCCGCTGGCGCCGATCATGCTGATGACATCGCCGCTTCTGGCCTGCAAGGAGACACCCTTGAGCACCTCATGGTCGCCATAGTGTTTGTATAACGCTTCGACCCTGAGCTTGATGGTCTCGCTGGCGGCGTGACTGCTGGCAGTCGGGAGGGGGTGGAGTGTGGCGCTCATCTGAGGCGACAGGGTCTGGACAGGCTTATTCATGGGTTAGCCTCGGCTAGGAGTCAGGAAACGCATCCAGCGGCGTTCGGCCAGGCGAAACAGGCCAACGAGCACGAAGGACAGCAACATGTACAGCAGGGCGGCGATCCCGAATGACTGGAAGGTCAAGAAGGTCGCCGCGTTGGCGTCCCGGGCCACCTTGAGGATGTCGCCGATGGTCGCGGTAAAGGCCAGTGAGGTGGCATGCAGCATCAGGATCAATTCATTGCCATAGGCTGGCAACGCACGGCGTAAGGCTGCCGGGATCAGCACGAACAGGTATAGGCGCCAGCCGTAGAGTCCATAAGCCCGAGCGGCTTCGATTTCGCCATGGGACAGGTTGCGAATGGCCCCGGCAAAAATCTCCACGGTGTAGGCGCAGGTATTGAGGACGAACGCCAGCAGCGTGCAGTTGAGCGCATCGCGAAAGAAACTGTCGAGCAAGGCGTTTGTGCGCACGGCCTCCAGACCGTAAATGCCGGTGTAGCAGATCAGTAGCTGGATATACAGCGGCGTGCCGCGGAACAACCAGGTGTAAAACTCCACCGGCCAGCGCAGCCAGACGTGCTCTGAAACCCGTGCAACGGCTAACGGGATAGAGATGAAGAAACCGAGCACGATGGTAATGATGAACAGCCAGAGCGTCATGGCCAGGCCTGACAAGCCGTTGCCATCGCTCCAGAGAAATGCCTGCCCATATTGCTGAAGTAATTCGATCATCGTGTCAGCCCCTTGATGCCAATGTTGTAGCGTCGTTCCAGGCGTTTGAAGATGCGGCTGGAGAAGGTCGTGATCAGCAAATAGACCAGCGCCGCGATGATCAGGAAGTACAGGGTGTTGTTGGTGGACTTGCCGGCGTTTTGCGCCGCCTTGACCAGATCCGACAGGCCAATGATCGAGACCAGTGCGGTGGACTTGAGCAGGACCAACCAGTTATTGCCCAGCCCCGGTAGGGCAAAGCGCATCATTTGCGGGAACATCACCAGGCTGAAACGTTGGGCCTTGCCCAGGCCGTAAGCGGTTGCGGCTTCGAGTTGGCCGTTGGGGACACTGAGAATCGCCCCACGAAAGTTCTCGGCGAAATAGGCGCCATAGATAAAACCCAGGGTGATGACGCCGGCGCTGAAAGGATCGATTTCAAGGTAACTCCAGCCGAGTGTTTCGGTCAGGTCGTTGAGCCACAGTTGCAGGCTGTAGAAAATCAGCAGGATCAGTACCAGATCCGGAACGCTGCGCACCAGTGTGGTGTACATCGTTGCGGGCACCCGCAACAGGCGCACGGACGAAAGTTTGGCGCTGGCACCGATCAGCCCGAGCGTCAGGCTCAGCAACAGTGAGATCAAGGCCAGCTTGATCGTCATCCAGGTCCCTTGGGCGAGCATGGGGCCGAAGCCCTGCAGGCTGAAGGCTTGCAAGCCTGTCCAGTTGAGGAAGTCATTCACGGGGAAGATCTCGGTAAGACGTGAGTCGAAAACCTGCATTGGCCCGCCCCTGCTGTAGGGAACGGGCCAGTGGCAAGAGGATCACTCGTTGTAGATGTTCAGGTCGCCGACGTACTTTTTCTGGATCTTCAAATAGGTGCCGTCAGCATGCAGGGCGGCGATGCCCTTGTTGATCAGTGCCTTTAGCTCGCTGTCATCTTTGCGCAGTCCCACAGCAATGATGGAGGGCAGGCCAGGGTCTTGAATGCCCCGGCCGCTCTTGAAGTCGGCACCTTTGGCGGACGACAGGAAGTTCAGTTCGGCTTCCAGTTTGTCGGTGACGATGGCATCGAGCCGTCCGTTGGTCAGGTCAGCGTAGTTCTGGTCCTGGGCTTGATAAGCCTTCACCAGGACGCCCAGCGGGGCCAGCTTGGTGCGGGCGTAGACCTCTTGCAGAGAACCTTGCAGCACACCGACGTGCTTGCCTTTGAGGGACTCTGGCGTATCGCCGAAGGTCGCGCCCTTGCGGGTTATCACGGAGGTCGGGCTGAGGATCAGTTTGTCGCTGAAGTCGATCTGCTTTTCCCGGGGGGGGGTGGCCGTCATGGACGATATGATCGCGTCGAATTTGCGTGCGCGCAGCGCCGGAATCATGCCGTCGAAGTCGTTGGTGACCCACGTGCATTTGATTTCGAGTTTGGCGCAAATCGCATTGCCCAGCTCAATGTCGAAACCTTGCAGGCTGCCATCGGCGGCTACGCTTTCGAAGGGTGGGTAATCGGGGAAAACACCCAAGCGGATTTCTTTCCATTCCTGAGCCTGGGCCGCGCTTGCGCAGAGCGGGAGGAGCAGCACGGTTAACAGCTTACGAATCGGAGTCATATGAAGTGTCCCTGTGTCTTGTTGTTGAATTAAGGGCAGTAAAGGTCCGCCGCGCTGCTGCGCGGCAGGGGATCAGGCGCGTTTTTTCTGGGCCATCAGGGTTTGCGGTTGAAGCCGGGCGAACAGGTCTTTCGGATTTTTGAGCTCAGGAACCAGCTCGATCTCGCTGCCCAGGTCGAGCGCTGTGGCGACGTCGAAGACGTAGCGCAAGGCTGAGTAGTCCTCCAGGGCAAAGCCCACCGAGTCGAACAGCGTGACTTCCTGATCATTGTCACGCCCCGCGACTTCACCGTTGACCACGCGCCAGAACTCGGTGACCGCTGAATCGGCGGGCATCTGCTGGATTTCGCCTTCGATGCGGCTTTGCGGTTCGTACTCGACGATCACCCGTGCGCGTTCGACGATGTCGCGATGCAGCTCGGTTTTGCCCGGGCAATCACCGCCCACGGCATTGAGGTGCATGCCGGGCTCAATCATTTCCGGGGTGAGGATGGTGGCGTTAGTCTTGTCGGCGGTCACGGTGGTGACGATATCGACGCCGCGCACAGCTTCGGCGACCGAATGGGCAATGATGACCTTGATAGCAGGGAAGCTGGCCAGGTTGGCGGCGAGCTTGCGCGTGGCCATTGCGTCGACGTCAAACAAGCGAACTTCATCGATGCCCAGCACGGCATGGAACGCCAGCGCCTGGAACTCACTCTGCGAGCCGTTGCCGATCAGTGCCATGCTTCGCGCATTACGGCGTGCCATATAGCGTGCAGCCAGAGCCGAGGTGGCTGCGGTGCGGATTGCGGTGGTCAGGGTCATTTCGCTGAGCAGCAGAGGTTTACCGCTGTCCACGTCAGCCAGGGCACCGAATGCCATCACGGTGAGCATGCCGTTCTGGGTGTTCTTCGGGTGACCATTGACGTATTTGAAGGCATACAGCGACGCGTCAGACACCGGCATCAACTCGATCACACCTTCGGGCGAGTGATTGGCCAGGCGCGCGCACTTTTCGAATGCCGGCCAGCGCAGGTAGTCCTCGCGGATGTACTCGGCCATTTCGGTCAGGCACTGGGCCAGGCCTTTTCGCGCAACCAGATGGCTCAAATCGTTGACGTCGATATAACGGGTCATGGTGATTTCCTTTTTTTTGGATTAGTTGCGCGTCGGCAGATGAATTTCGGCGAGCATGCAGCGGGCACTGCCGCCACCAATGCTTTCGATATGGTCGATGTTCACCACCACCGGCTGGGTGTGTCGCTCGATGAGCTGTTGCTGGGTGGGTTCGAGCGATCGCCAGGCACTGCGGGACATCACCAGCAGCGCTTGCTCGTTCTTGTCATGCAGTTCAAGCATGTTGCCGGCGAAGGACTCCAGCTGATCCCAGTTCAGCGTGAGGATCTCTTTGCCGGTGTCATGCAGGGAGTTTTGCAGCGCCATGCGCTCATTGAGGTCGGGCAATGCTTGCAGGCAGACCACCGACAGCTTGCGGCCGACGCTCATCATCACGTTGCTGTGGTAAATCAGTGATTGATGGCGGTCTACGGCATGGAACAGGCATAGCTGATAACCCAGGCGATCGGCGAATTGATGCAGGGCGTCAGTGTGTGTCCGCCCGGAATGGCAGGCATAGCTGATGCGATGCTCGCGGTCGAGCACCATGCTGCCGGTGCCCTCAAGGAAGATGTTTTGCTGCTCCAGCGGGCTGAGGTCGATGGTTTCGCGGATGGCGTACTGCTGGTCGAGTGCTTTCAACACCCCTTTTTGCCGCTCCAGACGTCGATTCTGGCCTTCCATGGGATAGAGCACGAGACTGCCGTCGGCGTGGCTGCTCCACCAGTTATTCGGGAAGATCGAGTCCGGGGTGTGCGGGGCGGGCGTGTCCTGTACCACCAGCACTTCGACACCATGTTGACGCAAGGTCTCGACGTAACCGTCGAACTCTTCCAGCGCTTTATGCTGCGCCTGTTCAGGGTCGAGCGGTGCCCGCTGAAAGCGGTTGTTGATGGCGGTATCCGGATTGAAGGCGAACCGCGCCGGGCGGATCATCAAGACGCTATTGGTGGTTTGCATGGAGCACGCATCCAAGGGTTGGCTATGCGTACATCTTGTGCTCGACACCATTGTGATTCTTGCTGACCTGGCTGGGTTGCCCAGCGGGGATGGCCGAAAAAGGCGGTGTTACAGCCGATTCCGCTGAGTCGACCTTTTCGCGAATAAAATCGCTCCCACCGGTCATGTGGCGGTATCTGTGGAAGCGAATTTATTCGCGAAGAGGGCGACGCGGTTTCGAATCAGATTGCAGTCAGTTCAATCAAGCAGCACGAGCTGCTGACGGAGATTTCCAGCAGTTCGTCGTTACCGTCCAGTTGCAGGCAGTCATGCTTGCCGAGCACTTCGGTGATGGTGCCTGCACTGACGCTCAAGCCCTCAACCACACTGAAGGCCAGCACAGTGCCTGCCGAACTGAAAAGACGCTGCTTGCCGTCGATCCACTGCAAGCGAGCGGTGTAACGATCCGGGGCATAGATCAGGTTGAAGTCACGAATAGCCCCATCGAGCAGGGTGCAGGCGACCTGGCTTTCGCCGCTGAAGGCGAACGGGTCGAAGGGCAGCAACGGGCGCGTGGTCTGACCGTCGACTTGCAGGGTCATGCCCGCACCTTGCAGCACGGTGATGATCCGTTGATAGCCGGCGAAGCTGGAAAAGCCGCCCGACTCAGCGATGTCGGCAATCGACAGGCGCCAGCCGAAGCCGTCCAGGCCGACGCCTGCATCGCGGGTGATTTCCTCGGTGCTGCCGCCGCCATTTTTCCACGGCATGCGTGGGTAGTTGGCAGCGCGTAAAACAGTCAGTTGACTCATTTGCTGAAACGTCCTTCCAGTCGATGTCTGGAGCCTGGGTGAATAAGGCGCGCTGCGGTCACTGGCTGGCGCCCGGACCAGGTCCGACGACGAATCAGCAGGCAGGGCTCGCCGCGCTCGATTTGCAGCAGTTCGCATTCCAGCGCCTCGGCCAGAATCGCTTCGACTACGTGCTCGCCTTCGGTCAGCGGTGCGACTTGCGACAGGTAGGCGTAGGGCGTTTGCAGGGTGAAGTCCTGCTTGAGGTAGTCGGGCGCGACCAGGGCGTTGACGAAGCGGTCTTCGATTTGCACGGGAATATCATTTTCGAAATGCACGATCAACGAATGAAACACTCGCTGGCCTTCACGCATGTCCAGCGCCAGGGCGCGCTCGGAGCCTGCCGCTTCTTCGTTAAGGGTGATGACCTTGCAGGTGTGTACATGGCCGCGCGAGGCGATTTCATCGGCGATGTTGTGCACTTCGAACAACGCCGACTGGCTCTTGGGCTCGGCGACGAATGTACCCACGCCTTGCATGCGCACCAACAGGCCTTCGGCGGTCAGTTCGCGCAAGGCGCGGTTGATGGTCATGCGGCTGAAGCCCAACTGGGTGACCAGCTCGCTTTCCGACGGCACGCGATGATGCGGCGCCCAGGTGCCGTTCTGGATCTGCAGGGCGATCATTTGCTTCACGCGGGCGTACAGAGGCGCCGGACTGTCGCCCATCTGGGCAGCCAGCGAAGAGGTGGCAGGCGGAGTCGGCACAGTGAAATCCTTGTTCGGTAGGTGATGATTCGGGAGTGGTCGAAGGCGCGGATGCGCTCAAGCTAACCATTAACCCGACCGACGACAAGCTTGCCGCAGTTTACCGGGCAGGCAAACGTCTGTATATGTATATACAAATAAACACGATGGGGTGCAGAGCCATGTCCGCCTTTTTTGCCGAGCGCGCGTTATTGCCCAATGGCTGGGCCAACAATGTTCGTCTCGAAGTCAGCGCCGATGGCCTGCTGACCAGTGTTCAGGCCGATGCCGACGCGCAGGGTGCCGAACGTATCAAGGGTCCGTTGTTGCCGGGTATGCCGAATCTGCATTCCCATGCCTTTCAGCGCGCCATGGCCGGTCTGGCCGAGGTCGCGGGCAACCCCAACGACAGTTTCTGGACCTGGCGTGACCTGATGTACCGGCTGGTCGGGCAGATCAGCCCGGAGCAGCTCGGCGTCATCGCCCGCCAACTTTATATCGAAATGCTCAAAGGCGGTTTTACTTCCGTCGCCGAATTCCACTACGTGCACCAGGATACGGCCGGCAAGCCTTACGCCGACCCTGCGGAGCTGGCCTTGCAAATCAGCCAGGCTGCGAGTTCCGCAGGTATTGGTCTGACCCTGCTGCCAGTGCTGTATAGCCATTCCGGTTTCGGAGGCCAGGCACCGAACGAAGGCCAGCGGCGATTTATCCACAGCACCGACAGCTACCTGGATCTGCAAGCGCGCTTGCGCCCGATTCTGGCGCAGCAGCCGGCACAGGCGTTGGGTCTGTGTTTTCACTCGTTGCGCGCCGTCACCCCGCAGCAGATCAGCGACGTGCTGGCGGCCAGCGACAAACAGTGCCCGGTGCATATTCATATTGCCGAGCAGCAGAAGGAAGTCGATGACTGCCTGAGCTGGAGCGGGCGTCGTCCGCTGCAATGGCTGTATGAGAACACCACGGTGGACTCGCGCTGGTGTCTGGTTCACGCCACTCACGCCAACCCGGATGAAGTCGCGCTGATGGCCGAAAGCGGCGCGGTGGCGGGGTTGTGCCTGACCACCGAAGCGAATCTGGGCGACGGTATCTTCCCGGCGGTGGACTTCATCGCGCAGGGTGGGCGGTGGGGGATTGGCTCGGACAGCCATGTGTCACTGAGCGTGGTCGAGGAATTGCGCTGGCTGGAATATGGTCAGCGTCTGCGCGATCAACGACGTAACCGGCTGTATCGCAGTGATCAACCGATGGTCGGCCGGACCTTGTTCGATGCCGCCCTCAGTGGCGGTGCACAGGCCCTGGGGCAGTCGATTGGCTCGCTTCAGGTCGGACAGCGCGCGGACTGGCTGGTACTGGACGGCAATGATCCCTATCTGGCGACGGCCAGCGGCGACGCGATCCTCAACCGCTGGCTGTTCGCAGGCGGTGATCGGCAGATCCGTGATGTGTTGGTCAATGGTCGCTGGGTGGTGCGTGACGGTCATCATGCGGGCGAGGAAGAAAGCAGCAAGGCGTTTGCGCAGGTACTGCGCGAGTTGTTGGGCTGATCGTTGAGAGGGGACTGATTTATGTTCAGCGCTTCATCGAACATCAATCTGTCCCCGCCTTGTGATGCCGGGGACAGATTGGTTTTTCAAAAAGCGCGAAAAACAAATCAGTCCCCTGTTTATTGACTCACCGGCTTGGCAATCTTCGAATCATCCACGCGCCAGATCAGCTTGGTCGTGTCATAACCCTGCTGGCGTGCCTTGGCCAGCAATTCCTCTCGAGTCGCATCGGGCACTCGCGTAGTGCGCGACAGCAGCCACAGGTGTTTGCGATCAGGGTTACCGACCAGCGCGGTCTTATAGTCGCCGTCGATGTACAGCACCCAGTAATCGCCTTTGGCGACGCCCGGCAGCAACCGGGAGAGCCCGTTATCGAACGCCACCCACAGCTTGTCGGTTTTGCCCGCCACCTGTGGCGACGCTGTGCCTGTGGCTTTTTCCCACGTGCCCTCAAGTGTCCGACAACTGTTGGTCACGCCAACGTTGCCATCGTCTTTAAGGATGTAACGAGCTTCGGACTGCGCACAGTTGCGCTGAAAAAACATCGGCATCCGCGCCAGTTCGTACCAGGTCCCCTGATAGCGCTTGAGGTCGACATGCTCGGCCGTCTTAGGCTCGATCAATTCGCTCGAAGAGTTGGCGCACCCTGCCAGCAACAGACTCACCAGCACCCCTATCCATAACCGCATAACGCTCTCCCGGAGGCTTATTTCAGGCCCTGGCCCGAATACATCAGCACCTTGTCACCGGCGTACTGAACACTGATAAAGCTCTTCTGATCGCCCCAGGTGCAACTGGACATGCCTAGCGCGCCGGAACAATCGGTCGGGCTGCCAAGCAGGCGTTCGACTTCGGCCTTGGGCATCCCGGCTGACAGTTTCGAATAATTTTCCTGCGTGACCTTGCTGCAAGCGGCCAGCAGCACACAAAACGACAACAACGCGAGGGTACGCAACGACATTTATGAAGCTCCTGAACAATAGAGGGGCAGCGCAGTGCATAGGACGCTGGCGAACTGCCAACAGATTAGAAGAGAAATATGGGATCTGGTTCCGTAGGGAAAACAGTCTTCGCGTTAAAGTTCGTGCTGGAATTAAGATCAGTCCTGAAAGTCATCGTGAGCACATCCCTCAAGCAGGCTGTAGGTGATTGAAATATATGAAGTGAGTTTTCGGTAATCTGTAGGAGCTGACTTGTCTGCGAAGACCATACGGCGCGGTCCGTCAGGCATACCGCATCACGGCTTTCGCAGACAAGTCAGCTCCTACAGACCGAGTTTGCTGCGCGACAGCGCGGCGTCGAAGACGGGGTGGGATCTCCTATGAAAATGTCATCACCGGGAAGTCGTTGATCAGCAGGGCGACTCAGCGTCGTCATCTTGAGTTGGCACGCAGCAATAGCTCAAAACCGCGACCCAGGCTCTTT
The DNA here is from genome assembly GCF_056680425.1 of Pseudomonas sp. ASL3. Taxonomy (NCBI): domain Bacteria; kingdom Pseudomonadati; phylum Pseudomonadota; class Gammaproteobacteria; order Pseudomonadales; family Pseudomonadaceae; genus Pseudomonas; species Pseudomonas sp. ASL3. Next base: position 6,046,134 of record NZ_CM155281.1, read on the forward strand.
CAGAAACGTAAGCTCTTCAGCCGTGGAGGTGCGGCCAAGGATTTGATTGCGGTGGGGGAAGCGCGAGAAGCGGGCGATGACGCGTTGATGCCGTTTGGCGTAGTCGAGTTGGTCAGTGAAGATTTCGCGATCAGTGGCCGGTTGCAGATTGAGCAGCTCGGTAAGGCGGGCGACGGCCTGATTCTGCATCTCAAGGTCTTCGCTGTGTTCCAGTACCAGGTAGATGAATGCCCGCTGCATCGGCGGCAGATGCTGGTCGCGACCCAGTTTCAGGCCATGTTCGACCAATATTTGCGCGCGTTGATCACCGGCAAATGCCTTGGGTGTGGCGCGATAGATCATGCGCGGCAGTTGATCGAGCAGCAGCACCAGTGCCAGCCAGCCTTGTGGGTTTTCCGCCCATTCGGACAGTCCGCCAGCCAGTGCCTGCTCGACCTGGACAGCGAAACGCTCGCGCGCGTCGTTGTCCTGGCTTTTTTTCTTGCCGAACCACAACTTGCCCTTGGCCTTCGCCACTTCGGGAGCGCTTTGCGTAGAGAGTTGGGCGGCTGAACCGAACCACCACTCGAGCAACGGCTGCCAGGGCGCGTACATGGCTTACGCCTTGTGGTAAGCCGTGGCGCGTTCGACTTCTTCCTTGGAGCCCAGGAACACCGCGACACGCTGGTGCAGGCCTTCTGGCTGGATGTCGAGGATGCGCTGGTGACCGTCGGTGGACATGCCGCCCGCTTGTTCGACGATGAACGACATCGGGTTGGCTTCGTACATCAGACGCAGTTTGCCCGGCTTGGTTGTGTCACGGCTGTCACGTGGGTACATGAACATGCCGCCACGGGTCAGGATGCGATGCACATCGGCAACCATGGCTGCAATCCAGCGCATGTTGTAGTTCTTTTTCAGTGGGCCGTCTTCGCCAGCCAGCAGCTCTTCGACGTAACGTTTGACCGGGGCTTCCCAGTGACGCTGGTTGGACATGTTGATCGCGAATTCCTGAGTGGTCTCAGGGATCTGCATGTTTTCATGGGTCAGCACGAAGCTGCCCAGTTCGCGATCGAGGGTGAAGCCTTTGACACCGTCGCCCAAGGTCAGCACCAGCATGGTTTGCGGGCCATAGATCGCGTAACCGGCAGCGACCTGCTTGGTGCCTGGTTGCAGGAAAGCCTGTTCACTCAGGGCGTCGTTCTGGCTCAGGTGAGCATCCGGGCAACGCAGTACCGAGAAGATGGTGCCGACCGACACGTTGACGTCGATGTTCGACGAACCGTCCAGTGGGTCGAATACCAGCAGGTAGGCGCCTTTCGGGTATTTGCCGGGGATCTGGTAGGCATTGTCCATTTCTTCGGACGCCATGCCGGCCAGGTGACCGCCCCATTCGTTGGCTTCGAGCAGGATTTCGTTGGAAATCACGTCGAGCTTTTTCTGCACTTCGCCCTGTACGTTTTCGGTGCCCATGCTGCCAAGCACTCCGCCCAACGCGCCTTTGGAGACGGCGTGGCTGATTTCCTTGCACGCGCGCGCCACCACTTCGATAAGGAAGCGCAGATCGGCAGGAGTATTGTTGCTGCGGGTCTGCTCAATCAAATAACGACTCAGGGTAACGCGGGACATGGAGAGCTCCGAAGGTGGGGGATAAAAACCCGTGCAGTTTAACGCGAGTGGACACGTAATGCTCCAGTCAGACTGAGTTCTGACTCATAGAGTTCATATGCCGGTTGAGAGTAGCCTCAAAAACGGTGAAAAGCGGGTGAACCTGTTCAAGATTTTGTCGGTGGCGTGCGCAACAGGGTCAAGGCCATCCAGCCAAGGAAAACGACGCCCAGCAGCAACACCGCCCATAAGCCGATACGCTTCCAGTCCGGGCCTGTCATGGTCAGCGGCAAGGGGCTGGCGATGACGACGGGTGTGGCCGCCAGCTGCGCAGTACCCAATGACGCCGGTGTGTGCGGGTTGTAATCGGGGATCAGCATCGACAACGGTAAATTCGCCGCCTTCACCGTCGTGCTGCCAATGGCGAGGGTATAGGGCCCTGCACCTTTAGCGAGAAATACTAATTGCGTGGCACGGACCGCGACGCGCAGTTGCGGGGCCGTCGCGCCCAGGCCTCCGCCGCGCTCATCGACGTCGAGCTTCAGTTGCCGCACGGCATGGCCGGGCAGTTGCAACTCATCCTGCAGTACGTCTTGACCGTTCTGCGTCAGCCGATACAGCAGGCCGCCGCCCATGGTTTGCCAAGGGCCGCTGGCATCGCGACGACCCGACAACGTGACCGGTGCCAGGCTGTTGGGCTGGCTGATATCGACTTTTATCCGCTCCACGGCCAGATCGTTTGGCAGCTGCCAGCTGTATTCGCCGGGCTTGGACGTGCTGCCGACCAGTGGTTGCGACCAGACCAGTGGCAGCGGCAGGCTGTCAGGGCTGGCGCTGATCAACTGCGCCGAGGTCAGCGTGGGGGCGGAGTGCGGCGTGTCCCAGAGCAGGCGCAGGTAGCGCGCGGTCTGGCCGGGCAGGGCAACTTCACGTTGTTCGACCAACTCATCGGCGAATGAAAGCCGGGCGACCTGACCCTCGCCCCAGGATTGCCAGTGCTGCAAATCGTTGCTGGCTTCAATGCTGAACCGCTGGAAACCTTCGCGTTCGCTATTCCAGTCAAGGATCAATTGTTCAAGGGGGGCCTTGATCGCGCTGGTGTCGAGCAGCCAACCACGCAGCACTTCTTCTCCGGCTTCGATCTCGCCTTGGGGCTGCACTTCGACCAAGGTGCCGCTGGCGGTGCGTTCGACCCGAACGGTGGGCACCGCATCGCTGGCGTCGGCGGTGTTGTAGAGGGCAAACCACTTCACCGGGGTCGGCGTCTGGTTTTCCCGGCGCTGAACCTCACCCTGGGTCAAGGCATAAGCCTGCGCCTGACCTTCTGCGTTGAACACGCGCAGATCGCCCAGATCGGCCTGGCGTGCGCCCAGTTGCACGGCCAGCGGCAGGTCGATGCGATACCACGGGCCTTCGCCGCTCAAGGTCAATGGCACCTGGGTGGCGAAGTCAGTCGGTTTGTCCTGCGCATTCGCGGACGCTGCGGTGAGGAGGGCTGCGCATAGCGCTGTACGTAGCACCGCGCCGAATACGGCGCTGGTGAAGGTCAACTGACGACTCAAGAACGCGTTCCTCATGAGATGATCGGGGCCGGGTCGGGCGTGGTGGGTTTCGCTGGCAGGGGCGCTGGTACCGGCGGCGGTGAAGGCTTGGGCGGCAAGGGCGAGAAATACCCCACTATCAATAGCAGCACACCTACCCCGATGAACGACACGATACGCTCCAGTCCGCCACGGTCACTCAGTTCGACGAAGAACAGCTTGGCGACGACAACCCCGATCAGCGCGGCACCGACGACCCAGACGTCGCGTCGGCCACGCAAGTGTCCGCCGACCATCAGTGCCAGTGCCATCAGGGTCCAGACGATGGACAGACCGGCTTGCACCCGCATCGACTCCAGTAAGTCATCCAGTTGATACGGCACACCACTCCAATGGTGGGCGGTGCGCATGACCATCGCGGTAAACAGGGCAAACAAGCACACCCCGGCCACCCGTTGCGCACTCCGTTGTGCGGTGTCATGGGTGATGCCGAGCTGTGACAGCCGGCTGCGTGCCCAGACGAACACCCCGGTCAGCGCGAACAACAGGCCCAACTCCAGCGGGTTGAGCAGCGGCAGGTAGGCCAAAGGTTCGGCGGCGCCATCGCTGGCGATGTTCGCCAGCCAGAACCAGACCAGCATCAATAGTGCCAGAGGCGCAGCCGCCCAGACCCGGTACTCCCGTGGATAGGCCTCGACTGGCCAAGGCAAGGGGCGGGGCGCGGCCATCAACAGCAAATAAGCACTAGGCAGCAACGCCCAGCCCAGCCAGCGCCACGCGTTGTAGTGCTCGGACAGCTGCATCAAGCCGAAACGCAACTCCAGCGCCAACGCGCTAATGATCAGCCAGCAGCCCACCACGTGCGCCGCGCCGGCAGCCCAGGACGGCAGTGTGCCCTCCAAACGCCGCAGCGACAGCAGATGCACCACGAAAACCGCGCCCCACGCCAGCCAGCCCCAATGGGCCGCCGGGTGATAGTCCGCGTTCAGCGCTGCCAGCAACAGCACGGCGCAGGCGGGGGTCAGCAGTGTGCAAAGCACCGCCAGCGCCGACCAGCGCAGGCGCAGCGCCACCACGGTCCACAGCGCGACGCTGGCTGCGGTGAGCAACAGCAGCGACGGTATCTGCACATCGACAGCTACAAAACGCAGTACGCCACTGACCAGCGCCACGGCCCACCAAGCGCCGCCCCACGCCAGCAGCAGTGCACCCAGGCGTTGTGTGTTCAAGGTATTCAAGGGTGTCAGGCGTTGTTGCAGCCATGCACTCACCATGGCGGCCAGCGCGACGATCATCGGCGTCCAGAAGTCGCCGTGGGTCAGCAAATAGTCGGTTCTATAAATGGAGCCCTGTAGATCGCCGAATAACGCCAGGCCAGCGCCCATCTGCAACAGCAGCCCGAATCCGCGCGCCAGCGGTCGCTGTTGACGCAAGCCAAGCCAGAACACCGCCGCGCCTTCAACAGCCCAGGCGGCCGAGGTCCAGCGGGCATCCAGCCCCAGCGGGATCGCCAACGAAGCAAACACCACACCCAAAGCCAGACAGGTTTCCACCAACAGCAAGGCACGTCCCGGTGCGCGCCCGGCCAGCAGACGCGCGAGGCCCATATAGAGCAGCCCCAATGCCAGCGCGCTGTAGGCGGCGCCGAACTCCATAGGCTGGACAAGCACGAATTGCAGGCCGAAACCGACAATCGGCGGGCCGAACAGGGTGCTGCCGTCGACGTAGTCACCCTGACGGGCCGACCAGCGCAACAGGGCTTCGCGACTGCCGTCTTCGGGGGCTGTGCTCAGTTCTTGCAGTTTGCGTCGGGCGAACAGCAAGCCAATCGCGAGGTACATCAGGAAGTACAGAATCAGAAATGGCTCGGTGCTCCAGAACAACGCGGGTATGTACGCCTGTAAGCCCCAGGCGAAACCGATACCGAAGGTGCCGACAAAGCCGATCAGGTTCAGCAGGCGCCAGGCCTTGAACCAAGCGATGGCGAAAATACCGGCATTGAGCAATGCGAAATAACTGAACAGCGCGACATGGCTGCCGGTGCCGGATGAGGTCAGCAGTGGTGCGGCAAATCCGCCGAGTGCCGCTGCCGCCGCCAGGCCCAGCGCGTCTTGGGTGATTGCGAGGATTGCCGCGAACACTGTCACGGCCAACAGCAGACCGAACGCCACGTTAGGATCGATCAACGTATGCAGGCGCATGGCGGCAAATATCGTCAGGTACAGCACGCCGACTCCGGCGCCTTGCAGGATCAGCGCGTAATGGCTGTTACGTCGTCGCAGCCACCAGCCCAGCGCTAGCAGGCCCAGTGCGCTGGCGGCGACGGCGGCATAACGGGCTTCCAGCGAAATGACCACGCCTTCGGTGGCATAGCGCAACAGAAAGGCCAACCCGAGAAACAGCAGCATCACGCCAACCCGCAGCACGGTATTGCCGCCCAGCAGCCAGTTGCGCGCGCCAGTCAGTGCGCGCTCGATAACGTTCGGGCCGCGTGGCACAGGTGCGTTAACGGTGGTTGGCGCAGTGACGGCGTGGGGCGCGGCAAGCTCGATCAGTTGGTCTTCGCCGGGTAACTCCCAGGCCAGCTCGGGGGCTGTTTCGAGAGCGGACGGCGCACTGGCAGAGGCTTGAGCGGCAGGTGGCGGGACGGAGTTGACGCTACCGGGAGTGGATTCGAGCAAGGTCAGGCGTTGTTGAACGGCCTCCAGCAAATGCTGGGTGCGTTCGAGATGGCGGCGCTGTTCGGCGAACTGGTGGTTGAGAGCGGCCATGCGAATGGCCTGCCCAAGCCCAAGGCCTGCGAGTGCGCCGACGGCGGCGCCAAGCAAAGACTCGTCCAGATAGCCACCCAGTACGAGCCCAACCAGCAGGAAAATCCATTGCACGCGTTGACATCCCTTTGCGGCTTACAAAAAAATCACGTCAGCCTGACGGTATCGTCAGCGCTGCCGTGCAGTATATCGGCCCGCTCCGTCGGGGATATAATTTGTAAAGACTCGTCATGGGCTCCCTGCTTGATTTGGCAGTCACCTTAGTTAGCCCGTATGACGAAGTTGTGTCGCATCGGTTACTGAACCAACGTCAAACCTGGGTTACAACGGTGTGCCCAGCAGCACGCAGGACGGCGCGAATTGCACCTGTACTGAGGTTCCCGTTTTCAGTTGCAACGCCAGAAGCTGCGCGGGCTCTGCCAGAGAACAAAGGGTTTGTCCGCTGGGCAGGGCGATGCGTACTTCGCTGGGGCCGTCTTCTGCGTCGAGAATGTCCTCGATCAGCCCGCTCAGACAATTGTGCCCGGATGTTATGGGTTGTCCGTCTCCGAGCAACTCCAGCCAGCCGGCCTTGATCAAGGCCACCACATCGGTACCGATTGCCAGCTCCAGTCTGAGACTGCTGCCATGGGTGATCTGCGCGTTAATGAACAAGCCCCCAGCCAATTGCAGGCGAATGAGATCGTTGTGCCCTTGGCGGGTGATCGCTTCGACACAGCCATGCAACTGATTGCGGGCGCTGGTGCGCAGCATCAAACGGCTGAGCAGGTCCAGGTCAGCGGTTTCTTCGGCCGCTTCGAGGACTTGCGCCTGTAATGCCTGCAAGCGCTGATAAAGACGCAGAACACGCTGGCCTTCCGCCGACAATCGCGCGCCACCACCGCCACGCCCACCGACGCTGCGCTCGACCAAAGGTTTTTGCGCCAGGTTGTTCAACTCGTCGATGGCATCCCAGGCGGCTTTGTAGCTCAGGCCAGCGCTTTTCGCGGCGCGGGTGATCGAGCCTTGCTCGGCAATGTGCTGGAGCAGAGCAATCCGCTGCGGTCGGCGGACCATGTGTTGGGTCAGAAGGAGGGGGAGGGACATGGCTCTGGACTTTATTGTGAGGCTTGAAGTGTAAGGCAATTCGCGGCGCATACCTCATGTAGGAGATTCCGCCCCGTCTACACCGCCGCGCTGTCGCGCAGCAAATTCGGTCCCTGTAGGAGCTGCCGAAGGCTGCGATAAGGGCCGAAGGACCTTCCTGCAATATCGTGTCCAGCCATTTGCGACTGCTTCGCAGCCGATCGCAGCCTTCGGCAGCTCCTACATGTGATCGGGGTTGTCAGTCTTCAGGCTTGGGCGTTCGCGCCAAACAATAAATATCGACCCGGCGCGCCCCCGCATCCATCAACAGTCGAGCAAGCGCATTGGCGGTGGCGCCTGTAGTGAGCACGTCATCAATGATCGCCAAATGTCGCCCGCGAACCTGAGCCCCATCGGCCAGCGCAAACGCCTTGCGCAGGTTACGTTGGCGGGCCTTGGCGTCCAGCCCTTGCTGGGCCGGGGTTTCCAGTACCCGAAGCAACAGCTGCTCATCCGTCGGAATATCCAGTTGAGCGCTGAGCCAGCGCGTCAGCATCTCGGCCTGATTGTAGCCGCGCTGGCGCAAGCGTTTGCTGGCGAGGGGCACCGGCAACAGGCAATCCGGGCGCGGCAGGCCATCGTCGAAGCGATGTTGCAGCGATTGCCCGAGCAATTCGGCGAGCAGGCGGCCCATGGGCCATTTGCCCTGATGCTTGAAGCGGGTGACCAGACTGTCGATGGGGAAGTCGTAACGCCAGGGCACTACCACTTCGCTGAAGCCTGGTGGCTGTCTCAGGCATTGGCCGCAGGTCAGGCCGGCCATCGGCATAGGCAGGGCGCAACGCTCACATTGATCGCCGAGCCAGGGCAAGTCGGTTTCACAGCCGGTGCAGATGGGAAAGGTCGCATCGATGCTTTCGTCGCATAACAAGCAGGATTGTTTATTTTTTAACCAGATGTAAACCTGATGCGTGCTCTGTGGTTGACAGCGCATGGCTCTTCCTTAAATATGCCGAACATCCGTGTAGTGCCTGTGGACTTTATAGGTTGACCCGTCCCGCAGGCGCGAACCCAGAACAAACAAGGAGCCGCCCAATGAGCGCCAGCATCACCGCCAATCTGCGTCACGACTGGACTTTATCCGAGGTCAAAGCGCTGTTCGTACAGCCTTTCAATGACCTGTTGTTTCAGGCGCAGACGGTGCACCGCGCTCATTTCGACGCCAACCGCGTGCAAGTTTCGACCCTGCTCTCGATCAAAACCGGCGCCTGCCCGGAAGACTGTAAATACTGTCCGCAGTCCGGCCACTACAACACCGGGCTGGAAAAAGAAAAGCTGATGGAAGTGCAGAAAGTCCTGGAAGAGGCCGCTCGCGCCAAAGCCATTGGCTCGACGCGCTTTTGCATGGGCGCCGCCTGGAAGCACCCCTCGGCCAAAGACATGCCGTACGTGCTGGAGATGGTCAAAGGCGTGAAAGCCATGGGCCTGGAAACCTGCATGACCCTCGGTCGTCTCGATCAGGATCAAACCGCAGCCCTGGCGGATGCAGGTCTGGATTACTACAACCACAACCTGGACACCTCGCCGGAGTTCTACGGCAGCATCATCACCACCCGCACGTACGGCGAGCGTCTGCAGACGCTGGCCTACGTCCGTGAGTCGGGGATGAAAATCTGCTCCGGTGGCATTCTCGGCATGGGCGAGACTCTGGACGACCGCGCCGGGCTGCTGATTCAGCTGGCGAACCTGCCTGAGCATCCAGAGTCAGTGCCGATCAACATGCTGGTCAAAGTGGCTGGCACGCCGCTGGAAAACGCCGAGGATATCGACCCGTTCGATTTCATCCGCATGTTGGCTGTAGCGCGCATCCTCATGCCGCAATCCCACGTGCGCCTGTCCGCTGGCCGTGAAGCGATGAACGAGCAGATGCAGGCCCTGGCCTTCTTCGCGGGAGCCAACTCGATTTTCTACGGCGACAAACTGCTGACCACCTCCAATCCGCAGGCGGACAAGGACATGCAGCTGTTCTCGCGTCTGGGCATCCTCCCGGAAGCACGCGAAGAACACGCTGATGAAGTGCATCAGGCGGCCATCGAGCAAGCGCTGGTCGAGCAGAAGAGCAGCGAGCTGTTCTACGACGCGACAGTCTGATTCAGCCGTGTAGGAGCGCGCTTGCCCGCGATGGCGTCAGGCCTGTCGCCATTGATGTCGTTTGACACAACCCATCGCGGGCAAGCGCGCTCCTACAGAAAACCTATCCATTCAGCCACGAGGCCTGCATGTCTTTCGATCTCCGCACGCGTCTGGCTGCTCGTCGCGCTGAACAGCTGTACCGCCATCGTCCCTTGCTGCAAAGCCCGCAGGGCCCTGAAGTGGTGGTCGACGGTCAGCCCTTGTTGGCCTTTTGCAGCAACGACTACCTGGGGCTGGCCAATCACCCTGAGGTGATCGCCGCCTGGCAAGCGGGTGCTGAGCGCTGGGGTGTGGGGGGTGGTGCTTCGCATCTGGTGATTGGCCACAGCAGCCCGCATCACGAACTTGAAGAAGCCCTCGCCGACCTGACCGGGCGCCCGCGCGCCTTGCTGTTTTCCAATGGCTATATGGCCAATCTGGGTGCCGTCACCGCCTTGGTCGGGCAGGGCGATACCGTGCTGGAAGACCGCCTCAATCACGCCTCCTTGCTCGATGCCGGTTTGCTCAGCGGTGCACGGTTTTCCCGTTACCTGCACAACGATGCAACCAGCCTCGCCACGCGCCTGGAGAAAGCCAGCGGCAATACGCTGGTGGTCACCGATGGCGTGTTCAGCATGGACGGCGATCTGGCCGACCTGCCGGCCTTGGCCCAAGCCGCCAAGGCCAAAGGCGCCTGGTTGATGGTTGACGACGCCCATGGTTTTGGCCCGCTGGGCGCCACGGGGGCGGGTATCGTCGAGCATTTCGGTTTGAGCCAGGAGGATGTGCCGGTGTTGGTCGGTACCCTTGGCAAAGCGTTTGGCACGGCCGGGGCGTTTGTCGCGGGCAGTGACGATTTGATCGAAACCCTGATCCAGTTCGCTCGGCCCTACATTTACACCACCAGCCAACCGCCTGCGCTGGCCTGCGCCACGCTGAAAAGTCTTGAGTTGCTACGCACCGAACATTGGCGCCGCGAGCATCTGGCGCGCTTGATTCAGCAGTTCCGCAGCGGTGCCGAGCAGATTGGCCTGCAACTAATGGATAGCTTCACCCCGATCCAGCCAATCCTGATCGGTGACAGTGGTCGTGCTTTACGCCTGTCGCAGATGCTGCGTGAGCGCGGCCTGCTGGTGACCGCGATTCGCCCACCCACCGTGCCTGCCGGCAGCGCGCGTTTGCGCGTCACCTTGTCGGCGGCGCACAGCGAAGCCCAAGTGCAGCTATTGTTGAATGCATTGGCGCAGTGTTACCCGCTGCTAGGCACAAGCGAATCGGTGGAAGCAGGCCATGCGTGATCGTCTGATATTGCTGCCCGGCTGGGGTCTTGGAATCTCGCCGTTGGAGCCTTTGGCCGCTGCACTGCGCGGTCTGGACGAGCACTTGCGGGTTGAAATTGAGCCTTTGCCCGAATTCGATGTATCTGCTTTCGGAAACATCGAGCTGAGCGAGTTGCTCGATGAGCTGGACGCCACCTTGCCGGATAACGCCTGGCTCGGCGGTTGGTCCCTCGGCGGCATGCTGGCAGCGGAACTGGCCGCGCATCGCGCTGACCGTTGCTGTGGTTTGGTGACATTGGCCAGCAACACCTGTTTTGTCTCTCATGGCGACTGGCCCAGTGCGATGTCGCCGCAAGCCTTCGATGCTTTCCTGGCGGGTTGCAACGTCGACCCTCAAGGCACGCTCAAGCGCTTCAGCCTGTTGTGCGTGCAAGGCGCCGAAGACCCTCGCGGTCTGGCGCGTTTGCTGAGTGCCGGTGCGCCCCATAGCTCGCACGATGTGCTGCTCAACGGCTTGAAACTGCTGGCGCAACTCGATACTCGTGGCGCTCTGCAAGCCTATCGCGGACCGCAGTTGCACCTGTTCGCTGGCCTCGATGCACTGGTTCCGCCTGAAGCATCGACCGATTTGTTGACGCTACTACCCGATATCGAAGTTGGTCTGATTGAACAGGCCAGTCACGCGTTCATACTGGAAAATCCCCATGGAGTGGCGGCGGCGATCCAGGCCTTTTTGCATGAGTCTGGCGATGACTGAATTCTCTCATTTCACACAACCGCCTCTCAAACAGCCGTACTCCACACTGCCGGGCGCCTTGCCCGACAAGCGTCAGGTGGCTGCTTCCTTTTCCCGCGCGGCGGCCAGTTACGACAGCGTCGCCGAATTGCAGCGTGCGGTGGGCAGCGAGTTGCTCGCGCGTCTGCCGGCGCAGTTGAGCCCATCGCGCTGGCTGGATCTGGGCAGCGGCACCGGCTATTTCAGCCGTGTCCTGGCTGAAAACTTCGCCCAGAGCGAAGGCGTCGCGCTGGATATCGCCGAAGGCATGTTGCGCCATGCGCGTCCATTGGGCGGAGCGCAGCACTTTATCGCTGGCGATGCTGAGCGCCTGCCGGTGGCGGATCAAAGCTGCGGCCTGATTTTTTCTAGCCTGGCGGTGCAATGGTGTGCGGACTTCACCGCTGTGCTCAGCGAAGCGCGTCGCGTGCTGCAGCCGGGTGGCGTGCTGGCGTTTACCAGTTTGTGCGTCGGCACCCTGCATGAGCTGCGCGAAAGTTGGCAGGCAGTGGATGGGTTGGTGCACGTCAATCGCTTCCGCCAATTCGCCGACTATCAACAACTGTGCGCCGTCAGTGGCTTGCGCATACGCAGTCTCGACGTGCAGCCCCATGTGCTGCATTACCCCGATGTGCGCGGTTTGACTCATGAACTGAAAGCCCTCGGTGCGCACAATCTCAATCCCGGCAGACCTGGCGGTTTGACCGGGCGTGCGCGCATATTGGGGCTGGTCGAGGCATACGAGCGGTTTCGCCAGAGCGAAGGGCTGCCGGCCACTTATCAAGTGGTCTACGCGGTGTTGGAAAAACCTTGAACAGCAGGCACTGAGATGAGTAGTTCCTATTTCATTGCGGGCACTGACACGGACGTCGGCAAAACCACCATCGCCACCGGGCTGCTCTACGCCGCACGACAGGCAGGTTTGAGTACGGCGGCGGGCAAACCGGTGGCCTCGGGTTGTATCGTCGGGCCCGAGGGGCTGCGCAACGCCGACGCGCTGGCGCTAATGGCCGAGTGTTCGGTGGTGCTGACCTACGAAGAAATCAACCCGTTTGCATTCGAACCGGCCATCGCCCCGCATTTGGCGGCGCGTGAAGCGGGTGTGACCTTGACTGTGCAATCGCTGCTCGAGCCGATGCGCAACGTGCTGAACAAAGGCGCGGATTTCACCCTGATCGAGGGCGCGGGTGGCTGGCGAGTGCCGCTGGCGGACCAGGCCAATCTGTCCGATCTGGCGGCAGCTTTGCAGTTGCCGGTGATTCTGGTGGTCGGCGTGCGTCTGGGTTGCATCAATCATGCGCTGCTGACCGCCGAAGCCATCGCTCGGGACGGCCTGCAACTGGCAGGCTGGGTGGCCAACGTCATCGATGGCAAGACGTCGCGCCTGGAAGAGAATCTCGCCACCCTCGCCGAGCGCTTGCCGGCGCCTTGCCTGGGGCGCGTGCCGCGGCTGAAAAAGCCGACGGCTGAAGCGGTGGCGGAGTTTATTCATCTGGAGTTGCTGGATTAGGCCGTCAGAACCCCTGTAGGAGATCTCGCCCCCTCCACGCCGCCGGGCTGTCGCGCAGCAACCTCGGTCAATTGTAGGAGCGCGCTTGCCCGCGATGGAGCGCGAAGCGGTCCCAAAAATGCTGAGCACCATTCTACTGTCAGAATCGAGCTTGCTGATTTTGCGACTGCTTCGCAGCCGATCGCGGGCAAGCGCGCTCCTACAAGAACGGGTGAAGCTTTGTTGACGGCAGGGTTTTGACTATCATGCGGCCAATTGCCATTAGTCTTTTTGTCGGGCCTTTTGGGTTTCAGTCTGCTTCAATGACTGCCGTTCGCTTTATGAACTGAGGTCCATCGTATGCAAATTTCCAGCAGCTTCAATTCTGGCCTGAGCAGCATCCAGGCTGGCCAGGCACGTGTCGATCAAGCTGGCAGCATGATTGCCAACAATGCGATGGATACTTCTGCCAAAAGCCAATCTTCGAATGACCAGGTCAACCGCCTGCATTCGGTCGATCGCAGTCAACAGACCGATCTGGCGACCAACGCGGTAGAGCTGACCCTTGGCAAGATCCAGGTTCAGGCCGGGGTCAAGGTTGAAAAAACCTCCGACGAAATGCTCGGTACGCTGATCGACACACACGCCTGATTCCCGCCTCTTCGGTGCGCGCTCTGGCGCGCCGCGATATCCCGCTGCTCCGCTGTGTCCTTCCTCCGCTCAACTAAACTTTAGTACTCGAAAGCACCTCCAATGGACGTCATATCCATTGGCTGCGGGCCTGTGCGTGCAATGCATGCAGCTCGTCGGCGATGAATGGCTCGCTCGCTACGCTTGACAAGGTTTAGGCGTAAACGTATGTTTCAAACAACTGTTTGACCGACAGATCGATCATTCATTTCCAGGATTCATCAGCAGAGGTTTATCGCTATGTCTGACTACAAGGCCCCCTTGCGTGATATTCGCTTCGTTCGTGACGAACTGCTCGGCTACGAAGCGCATTATCAAAGCCTGCCGGCTTGCCAGGACGCGACTCCAGACATGGTTGACGCCATTCTTGAAGAAGGCGCCAAGTTTTGTGAGCAGGTGTTGGCTCCGCTGAATCGTGTCGGCGACTCCGAAGGTTGTACCTGGAGCGAGTCCGGCGTGAAAACCCCGTCTGGCTTCAAGGCCGCGTACCAGCAATTCGTGGAAGGCGGCTGGCCGAGCCTGGCCCATGACGTTGCGCACGGTGGTCAAGGCTTGCCGGAGTCGCTCGGTCTGGCGGTCAGTGAAATGGTCGGCGAAGCCAACTGGTCGTGGGGCATGTACCCAGGCCTGTCCCATGGCGCGATGAACACCATTTCCGAACACGGCACCGAAGCACAGCGTCACGATTACCTGACCAAACTGGTTTCCGGCGAATGGACCGGCACCATGTGCCTGACCGAATCGCACTGCGGTACCGATCTGGGCATGCTGCGCACCAAGGCCGAACCTCAGGCTGACGGTTCCTATAAAGTGACCGGCACCAAGATCTTCATTTCCGCTGGCGAACACGACATGGCCGAGAACATTGTCCATATCGTGCTGGCACGCCTACCGGATGCCCCGGCCGGCACCAAAGGCATCTCGCTGTTCATCGTGCCGAAGTTTCTGCCGAATGCTGATGGCGGCGTCGGCGCTCGCAACGCTGTGACCTGTGGTTCCATCGAACACAAGATGGGCATCCACGGTAACGCGACCTGCGTGATGAACTTCGACGCGGCCACCGGTTTCCTGATCGGTCAGGCGAACAAAGGCCTGAACTGTATGTTCACCTTCATGAACACAGCGCGTCTGGGCACTGCATTGCAAGGTCTGGCTCACGCCGAGATCGGCTTCCAGGGCGGCCTGAAATATGCGCGTGATCGCCTGCAAATGCGTTCGCTGACGGGCCCGAAAGCGCCAGACAAAGCAGCTGACCCGATCATCGTCCACCCGGACGTGCGTCGCATGCTGTTGACCATGAAAGCCTTCGCCGAAGGCAACCGCGCGATGGTGTACTTCACCGCCAAGCAGGTCGATATCGTCAAGTACGGCCAGGACACTGAGCAGAAGAAACAAGCTGACGCCCTGTTGGCGTTCATGACCCCGATCGCCAAGGCCTTCATGACTGAAGTGGGCTTCGAGTCCGCCAACCACGGCGTGCAGATCTATGGCGGGCATGGTTTCATCGCCGAGTGGGGCATGGAGCAGAACGTTCGCGACAGCCGCATTTCCATGCTGTACGAAGGCACCACTGGCATCCAGGCGTTGGACCTGCTGGGCCGCAAAGTGCTGATGACTCAAGGCGAAGCGCTCAAGGGCTTCACCAGGATCGTCCACAAGTTCTGCCAGAGCAACGAAGGCAACGAAGCGGTCAAAGAGTTCGTCGAGCCATTGGCAGCGCTGAACAAAGAGTGGGGCGAGCTGACCATGAAGGTTGGTATGGCGGCCATGAAAGATCGCGAAGAAGTCGGTGCTGCCTCGGTGGATTACCTGATGTACTCGGGTTATGCCTGCCTGGCGTACTTCTGGGCTGACATGGCACGTCTGGCTGCGGAAAAACTGGCTGCCGGGACGACCGAAGAAGCGTTCTACACCGCCAAGCTGCAAACCGCGCGTTTCTACTTCCAGCGCATCCTGCCGCGTACCCGCACCCACGTTGCGACCATGCTGTCGGGCGCTAATAACCTGATGGACATGAAAGAAGAAAACTTCGCTCTGGGCTACTAAACCCCCGCGCAGTCTCTGAAAAGCCGCTTCTCCTTCGTGGGAAGCGGCTTTTTTGCGCTCAGCGCGACGCATACGACTGTAGGAGATCCCGCCCCGACTTCACCGCCGCGCTGTCGCGCAGCAAACTCGGTTTGTAGGAGCTGACTTGTCTGCGATAAGGGCCGAAGGACCTTCCAGCGATATTGTGTCCAGCCTATTTGCGACTGCTTCGCAGCCGATCGCAGACAAGTCAGCTCCTACATGGGGCATGCGTCTTCCACAAAGGCAGTGGGCAATTAGCCATCAACTTCTCCCGATTGCTGCCGTTAAAGTGGATTAGTCGGGTATTTTGGCTATTTGAGTGCTTAACTCATGCGGTGCAGGCACAATGCCATCTGTTGATGTTTCGATTGTCGCGTCGGGTAGGAGCCATCCCCCTTGGAGCGTTTTTCTGCCGTACGTTTCAGCCATTTCCTGCCTTCGCTGCTATTGCTGCTTGCGGGGCTTGCGGCTGCGTATGTAAAGGACCTCAACGTCTTTTTCACCTCGCTGTTCAACGTGCTGCCAACCCTGGTTCTGTTGTTGGGCGGGGCGTACTGCGGGGTCTATCGGCGCCAGCGTGAGCTGTTTCTGATGATCACGGTATACATCGCCTACTTCCTGCTCGATACACAGACCGATTACTACCGCGACAACGGTAAAGTGCGTGAAGACGCCGCTGTGGTTTTCCATTTGTGCTGTCTGTTGCTGCCGCTGTTGTTCGGCCTGTTCGCGGCGTGGGAAGAGCGCACGCATCTGTTTCGTGATTTGGTCGCACGCTTTGCGGTGTTGTTCGCCTTCGGCAGCGTCGCCCTGGCGCTGGAGCAAAGTTATCCGGTGGCGCTGCTGAAGTGGTTGGCGGAGATTCGCTGGCCGGCCCTGCATGGCAGTTGGATGAGCCTGATTCAGCTGGCGTACCCGGTATTTTTCGCCTGCTTCGTCTTGCTGACGGTGCAATACCTGCGCAAACCGCGCCCGCTGCACGCGGCACAGATCGTCGGTTTGTTGGGCCTGTTCTGGGCGCTGCCGAAAACCTTCATCCTGCCCTTCACTTTGAACATCATGTGCAGCCAGGTGATGCTGATGATTGCGGCGGCGGTGGCGCACGAGGCTTATCAAATGGCCTTTCGCGATGAACTCACCGGGCTACCTGGCCGTCGCGCGCTCAATGAGCGCATGCAGCGTCTGGGGCGCAATTACGTGTTGGCGATGACCGACGTCGATCACTTCAAGAAATTCAACGACACCCATGGTCATGATGTCGGCGATCAGGTGCTGCGACTGGTGGCCAGCAAATTGTCGAAAGTCACCGGCGGCGGTCGCGCCTACCGTTATGGCGGTGAAGAGTTCGCCCTGGTGTTCGCCAGCAAGAGCCTGGAAGAATGTCTGCCACATCTGGAATTGATCCGCGAAGCCATTGCCAGCTACGACATCCATTTACGCAATCAGGATCGCCCGCAGGACGACCAACAAGGCCGTCAACGCCGAAGTGGCGCTCACGCGACCAGCGTTTCGGTCACCGTGAGCATCGGCGTCGCTGAACGGCAAATGGAACAGCGCTCCCCCGAGGAAGTCCTCAAGTCCGCCGACCAGGCGCTCTACAGTGCCAAGGGGGCGGGGCGCAATTGCGTGATGGCCCACGGCCAGAACCGTCGTGGCGCGGTGCGTATGGCTGGCGCTGCCGGTTGAGTTATGGCGGCGCATTCAGCGTCTGGACTGTGATTGTTCAGGTCAGGCTCGCGCAGTAGGTTGAAACATCTGCTGCCGGAGAAATGACCATGCCTGACTACAAAGCTCCCCTGCGCGACATGCGCTTTTTGCTCGACCATGTTTTCGACTTCCCGACTCATTACGAAACTCTGGGCGCCCATGACGCGAGCCCGGATTTGGTCAGCGCGATCCTCGAAGAAGGGGCCAGGTTCTGCGAGCAGGTGCTGTCGCCGCTGAACCGATCCGGCGATGAAGAAGGCTGTCATTTCGATCAGGGCGTGGTCACTACGCCCAAGGGCTTCAAGGAAGCTTTTGCCCAGTACGTCGAGGGCGGCTGGCACGGCCTGGCGGCGGATCCGGCCTACGGTGGGCAAGGTCTACCGCTGTCTCTGGGGTTGGTCATCAGCGAAATGATCGGATCGAGCAACACCTCATGGGGCATGTACCCGGGGCTGACCCACGGCGCGATGTCAGCGATCCATACCCATGGCACCGAAGAACAGAAACAGACCTACCTGAGCAAACTCACCGAAGGCCAATGGACCGGCACCATGTGCCTGACCGAAGCCCATTGCGGCACCGACCTGGGCCTGATCAAGACCCGCGCCGTGCCCAAGGCCGATGGCAGCTACGCCGTGTCCGGCAGCAAGATTTTTATCTCTGCCGGCGAACACGACATGAGCCAGAACATCGTCCACCTGGTGTTGGCGAAACTGCCGGATGCGCCGGCCGGAACCAAAGGTATCTCGCTGTTCATCGTGCCCAAGTTCCTGCCAAACGCGGTAGGCGACGCAGGCGAGCGCAACGGCGTGTCGTGTGGCTCGATCGAACACAAGATGGGGATCAAGGCGTCGGCCACCTGCGTGCTCAACTTCGATAACGCCACCGGCTACCTGATAGGCGAGGCCAACAAGGGCCTCAACTGCATGTTCACCATGATGAACCACGCGCGTCTGGGCACGGGCATGCAGGGCTTGTGTCTGGGCGAAGCCAGCTTCCAGGGCGCGATCAAGTACGCCAATGATCGCTTGCAGATGCGCGCATTGACCGGGCCCAAAGCTCCGGACAAAGCCGCTGACCCGATCATCGTCCATCCCGATGTGCGCCGCATGCTGCTGACCATGAAAGCCTTCAACGAAGGCAATCGGGCACTGACGTACTTCACCGCACAGATGCTCGATACCGCGCACCTGAGCAACGACGCCGGCCAGCGCGAGGAGGCGGAAAACCTCTTGGCTTTTCTTACGCCGATCTGCAAGGCGTTCATGACCGAGACCGGCCTGGAAGTGACCAACCACGGCATGCAGGTCTTCGGCGGCCACGGTTTTATTCGTGAATGGGGCATGGAGCAGTTGGTGCGCGATTGTCGGATCGCGCCAATTTATGAAGGCACCAACGGCATTCAGGCCCTTGATTTGCTCGGCCGCAAAGTGTTGGGCAGCCAGGGGAAACTGCTGCGTGGTTTCAGCAAAATCGTGCATAAGTTCTGCGAAGCCAACGCCGACCATCCGCAGCTCCAGGGATTTGTTGGGCAGTTGAATGGCTTGAATAAGCAGTGGGGCGAACTGACCAGCAAAATCGGCATGGCGGCCATGAAGAACCCCGACGAAGTGGGCGCCGCTGCGCTGGATTACCTGATGTACAGCGGCTATATCATCCTCGCGTACCTGTGGCTGCGCATGGCGCTGGTGGCTCAGGCGCAACTGGATGACGGCAGCGGCGAAGCAGATTATTGCCGGGGCAAGCTGGCGACCTGCGAGTTCTACTTCAAACGCTTGTTGCCACGCACCACCACCCATCAGGCCGCTATCGAGGCAGGCAGTGATTGCCTGATGCAGTTGCCCGCGGAGATGTTTGCGCTGTAAGGCCTTCCGATGCGGTGTGCCAGACACACCGCGTCATTTCTTCGCAGGCAAGCCTGCTCAGAATCTGTGACTAAAAATTACAAATCAGTCACGCCCTGACCCTATGTGTCGCAAATGGTGTTCGGGTACACTCGAACTCTTCGTCACATCGACCCTGCGCCCTGCGCATGGGATCATCTTTTCAAGTGTCTGCTCACGTTTTGCGAGGTTTGCCATGGCTGACTATAAAGCGCCCCTGCGCGATATGCGCTTCGTCCTCAATGAAGTTTTCGAGGTTGCCAAACTCTGGGCTCAACTGCCGGCACTGGCCGAAACAGTGGATGCCGACACGGTAGAAGCCATCCTCGAGGAAGCGGGCAAAGTCACCAGCAAAAGCGTTGCGCCGCTCAGTCGTAGTGCCGATGAGGAGGGCTGCCACTGGAACAACGGCGTGGTGACCACTCCGGCTGGATTCCAGCAGGCTTATCAGACGTATGCTGACGGTGGTTGGGTCGGCGTCGGTGGTGACCCGGCGTTTGGCGGCATGGGTATGCCCAAAGTGGTTTCGGCTCAGGTCGAAGAAATGATCAACTCCTCAAGCCTGGCGTTTGGTCTGTATCCCATGCTGACCTCGGGCGCGTGCGTCTCGATCAACACCCATGCCAGCGAAGAACTGAAAGCCACTTATCTGCCGAATATGTACTCTGGTGCCTGGGCCGGGTCCATGTGCCTGACCGAGTCCCACGCCGGTACCGATCTGGGGATCATCCGCACCAAAGCCGAACCCCAGGCCGATGGCTCTTACAAAATCAGCGGCACCAAGATTTTCATCACGGGCGGCGAACACGACCTGACTGAAAACATCATTCACCTGGTACTGGCCAAGCTGCCAGATGCGCCGGCTGGCCCGAAAGGCATCTCGCTGTTCCTGGTGCCCAAGTTCATGGTCAATGCCGACGGCAGCCTGGGTGAACGCAACCCGGTCAACTGCGGCTCCATCGAGCATAAGATGGGTATTCAGGCGTCCGCGACCTGTGTGATGAACTTTGATGAGGCGGTGGGTTATATCGTCGGCGAGCCCAACCGGGGCTTGGCCGCGATGTTCACCATGATGAACTACGAACGTCTGGGCGTAGGCATTCAGGGCCTGGCATCCGGCGAACGTTCCTACCAGAACGCCATCGAGTATGCCCGCGACCGTCTGCAAAGCCGCTCGCCGACCGGTTCGCATGCCAAGGACAAGATCGCCGACCCGATCATCGTCCACCCCGATGTACGCCGTATGCTGTTGACCATGAAAGCCTCCAACGAAGGCGGCCGCGCGTTCTCCACCTACGTGGCAATGCAACTGGACACCGCCAAATTCAGCGAAGACCCGACTACGCGTAAACGCGCCGAAGATCTGGTGGCGTTGCTGACGCCGGTGGCCAAGGCGTTCCTGACCGACCTCGGGTTGGAAACCACTGTGCACGGTCAGCAGGTGTTCGGCGGCCATGGCTTCATTCGTGAATGGGGTCAGGAACAGTTGGTGCGCGACGTACGAATTACGCAGATCTACGAGGGCACCAATGGTATTCAGGCGCTGGACCTGGTCGGGCGCAAAATCGTCGGCAGCGATGGTGCGTACTACAAGCTGTTCGCCGACGAGATTCGCCATTTCACCGCCACCGCTGACAGCGAGCTGGCCGAGTTCACCAAGCCATTGAACGCGGCGCTCGATAGCCTCGACGAACTGACTGGCTGGGTATTGGATCGATCCAAAGCCAACCCCAATGAAATCGGCGCCGCATCGGTCGAGTATCTGCACGCCTTCGGCTACACCGCCTACGCCTATATGTGGGCGTTGATGGCTCGGGCAGCGTTCGGCAAAGAGGCACAGGAAGACTTCTACGCCAGCAAACTAGGCACCGCGCGCTTCTACTTCGCGCGTCTGCTGCCACGTATCCACTCTTTGAGTGCGTCGGTCAAAGCTGGCAGCGAATCGTTGTTCCTGCTCGATGCTTCGCAGTTCTGATGTTGGATCGGACAAGTCTGACGCAGTGTAAGCATTTGCTTACATGACGTGCTGCTGTTTGCCCCTATCGCTGGAATGGATCCAAAGTTAATCTACTTCCCATGGACGTAGCGCAGGAAGCGCAAAGAGATAACACGGACACGTAAGGATTCCTGCCAGGACGGCGGGGCGAAAAGGATGTCAGGGAAACAGTCTGCAAAGCCCCGCTTCGGCGGGGTTTTCTTTTGGGCGCGATTTAGCGTTGTGCGCTTGCGGGATGTCAGTTCAAAACATCCAGTTGCGCCGGTATGCCCGGGCGACCCTTCACCACTTCCTCCAGCAATGACCGCAGCAGTTCCAGAGACCAGACAAATCCCGCTGCAGCAGGTCCCCTTTGAGCGAGTTTATTCGCGATCTCAGTTGTCCATCACCCGCTGATAAAACCGCCATTCCTCTTCCAATGCATGAGCCTGGTTCGCCGCTTTGCGGAAGCCGTGGCGTTCGTCGGCATAGAAATGGGCTTCGGCGGGGATGCCGTTGTCCAGCAGCGCATTGAGCATGTCGCGGGTCTGCTCGGGCACGACCACCGTGTCCAATTCGCCTTGAAAGAAGATCACCGGCACTTTGATCTGCTTGGCGTGCAGCAGCGGTGTGCGGACCTTGTAGCGCTCGGAATCCTTCTCCGGGTCGCCGATCAGCCAATCCAGATAGTCGCCTTCGAACTTATGCGTCGCTCGACCCAGGGCGATGGGATCGCTGACGCCATACAGGCTCGCCCCGGCGCGAAATACCTGACGGAACGCCAGCGCACACAGGGCGGTGTAGCCGCCCGCGCTGCCACCACGGATGAAGGCTTGAGCGGGGTTGATCAGTTTGCGTTCGGCCAGATAGGCCACCACCGCGCAGGCATCTTCGACGTCCACTTCGCCCCAGTTCAGATGCAGGCTCTGTCGATAGGCGCGGCCATAACCGGTGCTGCCACGGTAGTTGAGGTCGGCGACGGCGAATCCGCGCTGACTCCAGTACTGGATGCGCGGATCAAGAATCGGGTAGCAGGCTGACGTCGGGCCGCCATGAACGAACACCACCAAGGGCGGCTCTTGCGCGCCGTTCATGGCCGGGTAGAAAAACCCGTGGGCCTCGCCAGAGCCGCTGGGGTAACGCAGCGCGTGCGGGCGGGTGATGCGTTCGGCGGGCAGCGGCGCAATGCCTCCGGCAAGGACCTGCACCTGATGGTCCTGGCGCCGGATGGCGAGAACAGCTGACGGGCTGACCGCCGAGGCGGCGATGCAATAGATGAAATGCTCATCCACGGCCAGGCTACGGAAGCGGGTGTAATCGCCGGTGAAATCCTCCACCGATCCGTCGGCATGACGAATACCCAGAAGGCCAAAACCCTCTTCGGACCAGCTCGCCAGATAATTGTCTTCCCCCAGCGGCAACCAGGTGCTGTCACCCAATTGCCACGGCGCCGGCGAATGATCGGCCATGGCGGCGGGCAGTGCGGCCAGACCGTCAGCTATCTCGCCCCATGGCTGCCAGAACCCGCCGTGATCGGTCAGGCAAAACAGGCGGCCCTGGGCGTCGAAGCGTGGTTGTTGCAGAGATTCTTCGGTGTCCAGACCTGCCACACAGCGTGGCGCTCCCCAACGGCCGTCGGCCTGACGTTCGGCACACATCAACTGGGTCGAGGTCCACGGCTGATGCGGGCGTTGCCACTCGATCCAGGCCAGACGCTGGCCGTTCGGGCCAAGGGTCGGCGCTGCGTAGAAATCCGCACCTTCGGCCAGCAGATGGCGTTGACCGTCTGCCACGTCAAGGGCGATCAAACGATGAACGTTGTGAGCTTCTTCCACCGCCAGAATCTGTCCGTTGGCGAAGCGCACATCGCCGTAGCGTTTGTCGCCGTGGCTCAGTAGCTCCGGTGCGCTGGCGTCGAACCGCTGACGATATAGTTGTTGATCGGCCTCGTTGACGAACACCACCGCATCGTCGCTCAAGCAGAACGAACCGCCGCCATATTCATAGACCCGGCTGCGCACGCTGAAACCGTCTGGCGTCAGGCATTGAGTCTGGCCTTGATGCCAACGCCAGATACGGCAGGCGGCATCTTCAGGGCGGTATTCGTTCCAGAACAAGCCTGCCGCGCTGACCGCAAGTTCAGCGAAGTCGACACCCGCCGCTACGGCCTGTGCCGCGCTGAAAGGTTCAGGATTTAATGATGAGGCGCGAGTTTCGTTCATTGCGGAAGGCCAACTGCTCAATAGTCTGCGTAGCATACTCGGCTTCTTCGCGGGCCTGGATGATCATCCCGTGATGCTCCGATTTACTACAGACCGGATCGGCATTACTGGCGTCGCCCGTGAGCATAAAAGCCTGACAACGGCATCCGCCGAAGTCCTTTTCCTTCTCGTCGCAAGAGCGGCAGGGTTCGGGCATCCAGTCATAACCGCGGAAGCGATTGAAGCCGAACGAGTCGTACCAGATGTGCTGCATGCTGTGATCGCGCACATTGGGAAACTGCACCGGCATCTGTCGCGCGCCATGGCAGGGCAAGGCGGTGCCGTCCGGAGTCACGGTGAGGAAGATACTGCCCCAGCCATTCATGCAGGCTTTTGGGCGCTCTTCATAGTAGTCCGGGGTGACGAAAATCAGTTTGCACGGATGATTTTCTGCCGCCAGCTTCGCCCGGTATTCATTGGTGATGCGCTCGGCACGCAGCAGTTGCTCACGGGTTGGCAGCAGGCCGACCCGGTTGAGTTGTGCCCAACCGTAGAACTGGCAGGTGGCGAGCTCGACGAAGTCCGCTTCCAGTGCGATGCACAGCTCGATGATGCGGTCGATCTTGTCGATGTTGTGCCGATGGGTGACGAAATTCAGCACCATCGGATAGCCGTGGGCTTTCACTGCGCGGGCCATTTCCAGTTTTTGTGCGAAGGCCTTTTTCGAGCCGGCCAACAAGTTGTTCACTTGCTCGTCGCTGGCCTGGAAACTGATCTGGATATGGTCCAGCCCGGCCTTCTTGAAATCAGCGATTTTCTGCTCGGTCAGGCCGATGCCGGAGGTGATCAGGTTGGTGTAGAAACCCAGTTGGCGCGCTTCGGCAATCAGTTCGGCCAGGTCCTGACGCACCAGCGGTTCGCCACCGGAAAAGCCGATCTGTGCTGCGCCCATCTGCCGTGCTTCACGGAATACCTTGAACCACTCGGCGGTGGTCAGTTCCTGTCCTTGTGCGGCGAAATCCAGCGGATTGGAGCAGTACGGGCATTGCAGCGGACAGCGATATGTCAGCTCGGCCAGCAGCCATAAAGGCAAACCGATTTCGGGCTTGGGCGGTAGATGCTCTTCTGGTTCAGACAAGTTCGATCCAGTATTCAGCACGAGCGACCTCCATAAACTGCTCGACGTCGGCACCGAGCTCTGGAAAGCCTGGGAACTGTAGGTCGAGCGCCTCGATAATCAGCGCGACGCTGCGCTCGCCATCGATCAGGCCGCCGATGGCGCTGGCACTTTCATTGAGTTTGATCATGCCTTCCGGGTACAGCAACACATGGCCGTTTTGCGCCGGTTCGAACTGAAAGCGATAGCCCTGGCGCCAGTGTGGAATCAGTTGTCGATCAAAGCTCACAGGGCGATCCCCTTATGCCAGACGCGTTGGTTTGTAACGCTGTGGTACGGCGGACGGTTCAACTCGTAGGCCATGCTCATGGCATCGAGCATGCTCCAAAGAATGTCCAGTTTGAACTGCAGAATTTCCAGCATGCGTTGCTGGCCTTCGTACGTGGTGTAGTGCTGCAACGTGATCGCCAGACCATGCTCCACATCGCGCCGGGCCTGACCCAGACGGGTACGGAAATACGCGTAGCCGGTGGGGTCGATCCACGGATAGTGCTGTGGCCAGCTGTCCAGACGCGACTGGTGGATTTGCGGTGCGAACAGTTCGGTCAGCGAGCTGCTGGCAGCTTCCTGCCAATTGGCGCGGCGGGCGAAGTTGACGTAGGCGTCGACGGCAAAACGCACGCCGGGCAGTACCAATTCCTGCGAGCGCAGTTGATCCGGGTCCAGACCAACGGCCTGACCCAGGCGCAGCCAGGCTTCGATGCCGCCGTCTTCACCGGGCGCACCGTCGTGATCGAGCAGGCGTTGAATCCATTCGCGGCGCACTTCACGGTCCGGGCAGTTGGCCAGAATCGCAGCATCCTTGAGTGGGATGTTCACCTGGTAATAGAAGCGGTTGGCGACCCAGCCCTGAATCTGCTCGCGGGTCGCGCGGCCTTCGTACATCGCCACATGGAAGGGGTGATGGATGTGGTAGTAGGCACCCTTGGCGCGCAGGGCCTGTTCGAACTCAGCGGGGGACAGCGCGGAGGTGTCGCTCATGTGGGCTCCTAAAGCTCGATACTCATGCCGTCGTAGGCAACTTCGACATTGCGTCGGACCAGCTCGGCGCGCTCTGGGGAATCTTCGTCGAGGATCGGGTTGGTGTTGTTGATATGGATAAGCACTTTGCGCTGTTCAGGCAACTGCTCCAGCACTTCGAGCATACCGCCAGGGCCGTTCTGTGCCAGATGACCCATTTCACGGCCGGTGCGCGTGCCGACGCCACGACGCTGCATTTCATCGTCGTCCCACATCGTGCCGTCCACCAGCAGACAGTCGGCAGCGCCCATTTGCTGCATCAGCGTTTCATCGACTTTGCCCAGACCGGGTGCGTAGAACAGCTTGCCGCCGGTGTTCAGGTCTTCGACGATCAAGCCGATGTTGTCGCCGGGGTGTGGATCGAAACGGTGCGGCGAATATGGCGGCGCCGCGCTACGCAGCGGGAACGGGGTGAAACGCAGATTCGGGCAGGCCGAGATGACGAAGCTGGCCTCAAGCTCGATGCGGTTCCAGGCGAGACCGCCATTCCAGTGGGTCAGCATGGTGAACAGCGGGAAATCGGTGCTCAAGTCCTCGTGAACCATGTCGGTACACCAGACCTGATGCGGGCAGCCCTCACGCAGGCTGAGCAGGCCGGTGGTGTGGTCGATCTGGCTGTCCATCAGAATAATGGCGCTGATGCCGGTGTCACGCCGGGCGCGGCCCGGTTGCATGGGTGCGAAGCCCTGCAATTGCGCGCGGATGTCGGGGGAGGCGTTGCACAGTACCCAATGCACGCCGTCGTCCGACAATGCGATGGACGATTGCGTACGCGCTTGAGCACGCAAACTGCCGTTGCGAAAGCCGGCACAATTGGCGCAATTGCAATTCCACTGTGGAAAACCGCCACCCGCGGCGGACCCTAGAATTTGAATGTGCATTGACGCTCCCTAAATGCTCCTTAAATAAAAAAGCCCCGGCGAACCGAGGCGTTACACCGCAATGAAATCAACGGTTCGCGAAGTACATGGTGACTTCAAAGCCGATACGCAGATCCGTGTAAGCAGGTTTAGTCCACGACATAGGAAACTCCTTCCGGGTAAATGCAGCGGTTGATGTCAAATCGTTAGTCCGCAGCCGAGCGCAGACGTTCAGATGGTAGGTAGCTATCTTGCTGGTGGGCCGTTGGTCAGGATCAGCCAGCCGCCCGTCGCCCGCTCAAGCTGTTCGGCGGCCTTGAGCAGCGGCTGTTTTTCAAAGTGTAGAAGAACACGGTGCAACTGCTGTGGATAACGTGCGTCATGCCCGGCGAGGTGCGCTTGCCAGAGCCATTCGCTAGTTTGAGGTGAGTCCATAGCCTCGGGAACGAACTGTGCGGCCAAGGCCTGTTGTTGTGTCGGTAGATCGATTGCCTTGATGAGCGTCGGCAGGTTGCCTATGAAAGCCTCTAGATGGCCGACGATCTCCTCTGTCGAGGCCGTGGGCGACTGAACGCCGAACAGCCAGCCAGATCTCCCGGCTATTTGTCGGAAACCGCTGAATACCGCGTAGCCCAATTGTAATTCGACCCGCAGCCGTTGGTAGAAGGGTGCTTGGCCGAGATGCGCCAGCAAGCGCCAGGCGGCTTCGTCGTCAAGGCTTTCGCTCGGCGTGGGGCAGAACAGCAGCACGGCGTTTTCGTCAGCTTCTGACGGATCAGTACGCCAGTATTTTCCGGGTTCGATGCCGGGCGCTGTCAGCGGCTGATCGTCTGGCGTACCGGGTATTTCGGCCGTTGGCGGGGCTTCGGACAGACCTGTCGAGAACAGCGTCCAGCGTGCGTTCGACCAAGCTGTGGATAAGTCGACGGAGCTGTCGTCAGAGGGTTGAGTGTCCAGAAAATAATCTGGCAGACGCTTGAGCAACTGGCGGATCGGGATCGGCGCTGGCTCGTTGCTCGGCAAACGGTCGCTATCGGGCGCCGTCAGCCGGCGTAAGGCGTGCTGAAGGATGGTTGGCATGGGCGCCGACAAGCCGTTTAGCGCCAGTTGCCAGAACGGGCCATAAGCGTTGAACGTCAGGCTGACGCCCGCGGTTTGCGCCGTGTGCTTGAGGGTTTGCAGGCTGTGATCGAGCACTTGCCATAGGGCGGGGTGCGTAGCGTTGAGTCGCCAACGGAGGTAAATCGCGCCTTCATTTGAATCGCTGACAGTGCGCAGGAAAGGATTGGGTTCGGGTAAACGCCAGGCGATCCGCTCGGTGGATAAGTTATCCACAGGCTGGAGAAGCTGCGAGGGATTCAGTTGTTCGAGCAGCGCCGCCACTGCCGTTGTGTGATCAATGCCTTCATTGGATTGCCGCGCCAGATCAAGGGCGCTGCTGACGGCCAGGCGCCGTTGTTGCAGTAGGGAGTATTCCTCACGCAGGGTCGGCCAGTGAGTGTTGAAAAATGCCAGCCAGTCGAAAAATGCTGCGACGATCCGCTGACGCTGCTCGATGCCGTCAGCGCTTAGCGCAAACTCGATGTTAAGCAACAGTTGTCGATCGAACTGATACAGCGGCACGGCCTTGAGGGATTCGATCAAGCCACGTTCACGCAGTTCGAACAGCAAACCGCCGGGTTGCGCGTCGGTTAGCCAGGTGCAGAGAAACGTCACTGCTTCGGGGCTGGATTCAGGTAAGTCTTCGCACGCAAAAACCAGATGCAGACGACGCGGATCGATGATGGGTTGCAGGGTGGGCGCAGCGTCCAGCAATTGCGGCGGCCTGGCCTGCTCACATTTCTCCCCGGCCGCAAAGAGGCTTCCGTAGGCCGCTGCCAGCACCTTCAGCTCGGCCAGCGGCTGCGGCCCGGCAAGGCTCAAGGTCATCTGCCCGGCCTGATAGAAGCGTTGATAGAAGTCCTGCAATGCTTGCTGAAAAGCCTGACGCGGCACCGGCAGGCTGTAGCGATTGCCCGCATGAAATGCGCGCAGTGGGTGTCGGGCAGAAACCGGTTGGATCAAGCGTGTTTGATAGCGCGCCTCGGCATCCCGCGACCACGCGATGAACTCGGCATGCAGCACTTCACGTTCGCGCAGTTGATCGACCAGGGTCATGCGCGGATGAGCGAGCATTTCGCATAGGCGCACCAAGCCTTGGGCGAACACTGGCTGCGGCAGTTCGAAGAAGAAATCCGTGGTGCGTTCGCGGGTACTGGCATTCACCTGCCCGCCATGGCGCTGCACGAAGGCCATCAGATTTTCCTCGGCCGGGAAACGTTCCGTACCGAGAAAGAACAGGTGCTCAAGAAAGTGCGCCAGGCCCGGCCACGTCGCCGGTACGTCATGACTGCCCGCCGCAACTCGCAACGCCGCTGAGCACCGTTTCAGACGCGAGGCGTGACAAAGCACGACCCGCAGCCCGTTCGGCAGGATGAGGTGTTCGATAGCGGGAGTGTGCAGGGCAGGCATGCCAGCTTCCTGGGCATTTCAGCGATAGAAGCAGTCATGCTAGCGGATATTCGGCCGAACACCGATTTCTGTAGGAGAGCGGGGTGTTCAGTCTTTGCTCAGCCCGGTATACAGCGCCGGACGCCGGTCCTTGAAGTAGCTGTTGATGGCGCGTGAATCGTCCATCAACTGCCGATCCAGCGTGCCAATAATCAATGCTTCATCCTGAGCCGCCTGGGCGATTCGGTTGCCGTCGGGTGCCGCGATGCTGCTCAGGCCACAGTAGTGGATGTCGCCCTCACTGCCGCAGTAATTGGCATAGGCCACATAGCACTGGTTTTCGAACGCGCGGGCGCGAACGGTCACTTCGGCAATGAAGTCGTAGGGCGCCATATTCGCGGTCGGTACCACAATCAGTTCGGCACCGGCCAAGGCGAGCCGCCGCGTATTTTCCGGAAACTCCAGGTCGTAACAGATCAGCAGCCCGAGGCGCCAACCGTTCAATTCGACCACAGGAAAATCATCGCCAGCGACCGCGAACATCGACTTGTCCAGTTCACCGTAAAGATGGGTCTTACGGTAATGACAGAGACTTCTGCCCCGGGCATCGATCAGTTGCACCGCGTTGTACACCTGCGCATCGCTGGAGCGTTCGGGATAGCCATACACAATGGCGATGCCCGCTGCCTTGGCGATGGCCGCTACCTGCTCGGCCGAATGACCATCACGGGCTTCGGCCAGCGAAAACGCCGCTTCGGCGCCGATGTTGTAACCGGTCAGGAACATTTCGGGGCAGACCAACAGGTCCGCCCCTTGTGCCGCCGCTTCAGACGCCTTTTGCGCCAGACGTTGCAGGTTGCCGCTGACATCCAGCGGCAACGGCGGGCATTGATACAGGGCGATGCGCATGGGGTGTGTTCTCCTCAACCCGATCTTAATCCGCGAGGGCGATAGGCCCGATCTCATGGAAGACATCGCCAGGGCCTGGGTTCTCCGGGTGGGTGCTGCCACCGAAGTGATTGATGATGCCCCACACCGCATTCAGCGAGGTCTGCACCGCGCCTTCGACCCAGGCGGGTGTCCACGACACATCATCACCGGCGATGAAAATCCCGCGTTGTTCGCTGGGCATGTCTTGCTGCATGAAGTGTGCGTACATGCGCTGGTTGTAGCGATAGTGCCCCGGCAGCGCACCTTTGAATGCGCCGAGGAAATGCGGGTCTGCTTCCCACGACACGGTGATGGGGTCGCCGATGATGCGCGCGGCGATATCCACCTTTGGATAGATCTTCTTCAGCGCATCGAGGGCCAGCTTCACGCGCTTCTCGATAGGCTGCGGCAGCATCTTCAGTGCGTCGCTCATCCATGAATAGGACAGGCAGATCACTCCCGGCTTGTCGTCGCCGTTGTCGAACAAATAGGTGCCGCGAGTCAGGCGGTCGGTGAGGGTCATGCTCATCAGGTCGCGACCGGTTTCCGGGTCTTTGTCTTTCCAGAACGGACGGTCGACCATGACGAAGGTTTTCGACGATTGCATGTAGCGCGTACGGTCCAGCGCCATCCACATCTTCTGCGAGAACAGCGATTCTTCGCATTCGATCTGGGTGGTCAGCAGCCAGCTTTGGCAGGTGGTCAGCACTGCCGCGTAGTGGCGGGTGTCGCCCCAGTTATCGGTGACGGCGAAGCGGCCATCGTCAGCCCGGGCAATGCGTTTGACGCCGGTGCGCGCCGCGCCATGATGCAGTGACGACAGGCTGGTGCCTTCCGGCCAATGAGCGCAACGCTCCGGTGCGTGACGCCAAATGCCCAACGGCACTTGTTCCACGCCGCCAACGATCAGGTGCTGGTTTTCGTCGCAATTGGTCATCACCACGCGAAAGATTTCCAGCATCGAGTTGGGGAAGTCCGAGTCCCAGCCGCCCGTGCCGAAGCCCACCTGGCCGAACACTTCGCGGTGAGTGAAGGACAGCTTGGCGAAGGCTTTCGAGGTAGCGACGAAATCGTAAAAAGTGCGGTCATCCCACAGCGGGACGAGGGTGTTCCACAGCTCTTTCAAGCGTGGCACATCGCGGTCACGGATGGCTTGCTGGATCTCGCCGAAGCGCGAACCGTCTTCCAGTGCATCGGCCCAGGCGTCGGCCACTTCCTGGAACAGCGCCGGAAGATCCGACAATTTCTGTGCGTAGTAGGTGGTGCCTTCCAGGTCGATCACCGTGCTGCCAGACGCGGGGGTCAGCGGGTTGGGGAAGGGTCTGGATTCCAGCCCGAGCTTGTCGACGTAGTGGTAAAACGCCGTGGACGAGACGGGGAAGCGCATCCCACCCAGCTCGGCGATGATGCCCTCAGTGCCGTCGAACGTCTGCGAGCGCAAACGGCCACCCATCTTCGACGCTTCGTACACCACCGGCTTGAGGCCGAGCTTCATCAGTTCATAGGCCGCGACCAGCCCTGCGATGCCCGCGCCGACAATCGCCACTTCCGCGCCGTGCTGTTCGACCGGAATACTGCCCAGCCCGGCCGGGTGCTCGATCCAGTCGTCAAAGGCGAAAGGAAAGTCCGGGCCGAAAATAGTGATCGGCTTTTTACCGTCTGCTGGATGGCGATTATTCTTCATGACTGACCTTGTTCGGCTGGGGTGCAAAAGAAGACAGTCTAGATAAGAGTCAGCACGTTAATAAGGCGCAAAGTGTCGTCGTTTTGATGGGTTGCGCTGTGTTATGACGAAAGAAGTGATCATATTGTCTATTTTTTGCGCCTGACAAATTGCCTTCGCGAATGAATTCGCTCCCAGTGTGCCCGGCATGGGCCAAAACCAGCCATCTGAAAGCGATGGCCAGAGTAAGTGACGACAACTGTAGTGAAACGCAAGGTGGACGCCGTGAGGCCAAGCTGAAAGAAGCGCGTAGCAAAGGCACGACCGTAGGAACACGAACAGGCAGCGAGGCTGGATGCGGGCGATTAGTGTGCTGGGAACCACGAAATCCGACTGTCACCGAAAGACGCATTCAGTAGAGCCTGACGGCACGGGCCGATGGTTTTGGCACCTTACCCGGGGAGATCTCGCACACGTCAGTGAGCGAGAAGTCAGCAGAGGCCGTAGTAGCGAAGATGAGCGGTAATGCGCTTGGAGCAAAGGGCCGAAGGATAAACAACACCCGTAATGGACTTCTTACATTGAGCCAGAGCTCTTTGAAACCGAACCCGGAAAAGTGCAGTGACACCGACGGGTTGGCCGGACATGAATGCCCGGGTGGATCCCGGAGAACTAATGAAAGGAAAGAGCGAGTGATGTGTCAGACGGAACAGGAAACTGGAGACGTGTTGAGCGAAATCAGCGTGGAGCAGGTTGTCGAGGCTGACAACATGCGCCGTGCGTTCAAGAAAGTCCGGGCCAACAAAGGTGCGCCCGGGGTTGACGGTATTAGCACTGAAGACCTCGAAGCGCACTTGGTCAAGCATTGGCCGGGCATCAAGGAAAAGCTTCTGGCCGGGAGCTACCAGCCCGGTCCGATCAGGGGTAAAACGATCGGCAAACCCCAAGGCGGAGAACGGCTGCTGGGGATTCCCAACACGCAGGATCGAGTGATCCAGCAAGCGGTAAGCCAGCAACTGACGAAGCTTTGGGACGGTGGTTTCAGTGAGCACAGCTACGGGTTCAGGCCCGGGCGCAGCAACCTTGACGCGATCAGGGCGGCGAAAGACTTCGTGCTCAGCGGCAAGACCTGGGTTGTCGATGTGGACATTGAAGCGTTCTTTGACGAGGTCAATCACGACCGACTCATGACGCGCATCACCCGCGACATCCGGGACAAGCGGCTGAACAAGTATCTGGCGTCGAACCTGCGCGCGGACATGGTCCTGAACGGCCAGCGGCACAAACGCACGGCGGGCGTACCGCAAGGTGGTCCGCTGAGTCCGCTGCTGGCCAATCTGTATCTGGACCCGCTGGACAAGGAGCTGGAAGCTCGAGGGCTGAGCTTCTGTCGCTATGCAGACGACCTGATGATATTTGTCGAAAGCGAGCGCAGCGCAGAGCGAATACTGGAAAGCATCGTGGCGTGGATCGAGAAACATCTGAAGCTGAAGGTCAATGCCAGCAAGAGCGGCACGGGTCGTCCTTGGGAACGCGATTTTCTGGGTTATCTGATCGACGAGGAAGGCAACAATCACCTGTCGGGCAGGACGGTCAAACGATACCGCAAACGCGTTCGTGAATGTTGGTCAGCCAGACAGGGACTCACCTCCCGGGAACTGGTTGAGCAATGGAGAGGTTATCTTCTTGGCTGGTTTGGTTATTTCCGGCTGGCCACGGAGCGAAACTTCACGCAGCTCTCACAATGGACGCGGCGCCACATGCGCAAGTGCTTTTGGCAGCGGTGGCATAACCGCAAGGGTCGTATGGCCCAACTGCTGAAGATGGGCATCTCGAAACGAGGGCTTGCGCGAGTGAGTTTTCACGACGGAGCTTGGAAAGCGGCGGCACATCCGGCCATGCACCAAGCCTTGAACAACAAACGCTTGAAGCAATATGGCCTGATCACCGCGCAGGATCTCGCCTCAGCGCAATGCTGAGCAGTCCAACCGCCGGATGCGGAAAACCGCACGTCCGGTGGTGTGGGAGGGGTAACGGGCTAGTCCCGTTACCTCGACCCGATCGGGTACACCGCTATCCCACTGTGGGAGCGAATTCATTCGCGAAGGCGTACTTCCAGACACCACGAAATCAAACCGGCTGCCCACGATCAATCTTGCTGCTGAGGATGATCGAGGTCGTGGTCTTCTCCACCCCATCGACGCTGCCTATCAAATCCAGCAGTTGATCCAGTTGCTCCGGCGAGTCAGTGCGCAGCCACGCCACGTAATCGAATTCACCACTCACGGCACATAACTGCTGCACTTGAGCCATGGCGCTGAGCCGACGCAACACTTCTTTGCCTGAACGCGGTTGCACGGTGATGCCGACATACGCCTGCAACCCGCCATCGACCACTCGCTGACTCAAGCGCACGCCATAACCGGTGATCACTTTGGCTTTTTCCAACCGGGCCAGGCGCGACGTGACCGTGGTTCTGGCGATCCCCAAATGCCGGGCAAGCATCGCCACACTTTCGCGAGCGTTGATCTGCAAGGCCGCGATCAATTGGCGGTCGATTTCGTCAAGAACGGGCGGGCGGCTATCGGACAAGGTCATCTCCTTCGGTGCAGCAGGGGGCGAGCATGTTACCTGCATTTATGGATTTGGCGATTTGACATCAGCCTGCGGGTTCTTGTATTCAAGGCCATCGACGTTGTACGTCACGTAGACTGCATTGCGCAGAACTACTTCAGCAGTACCGACGACACAGGACACTGACGATGAACAAGAATCTGACTGCCGTAGCGCACTCACTGACTGCGGCAGACCGCAAAGCACATTACGGCCATAGCGGCGCGGTATTGTGGCTGACCGGCCTATCGGCTTCGGGTAAATCCTCGTTGTCCATGGCTTTGGAACTCGCCCTGACGGATATGGGGTATTCCTGCTACGTGCTCGACGGTGACAACGTGCGCAGAGGCCTGAATTCGAATCTCGGTTTCAGTGCCGAGGACAGGACCGAGAATATACGGCGAGTGGGCGAGGCTGCCGGTTTGTTTGCCGATGCCGGCCTGATCTGCATTACCGCGTTCATTTCCCCCTACCGGGAAGACCGTGCGCGCGCCCGTCATTCGATCGGACAGATGTTCCACGAAATTCATATCGCTGCCGACCTGGCGACCTGCGAGGCCCGCGACCCCAAAGGTTTGTACAAGAAAGCACACGCCGGCGAGCTGCTTGAGTTCACCGGAGTCAGCGCGCCGTATGAAGCGCCGGAACATCCTGAACTGACCCTCGACACCGGCAATGAATCGATCGAGGCGAGCCTGCAGAAGCTGGTGACCTACGTGACAGGCAAAATCCCGCTCAGCAGACTGTCACGTAACGTATGACCTGTTGCCACACCTACATACCCTTTTTCGTCAGTTGGCCGAGAACCTCCAATTCATTCTTGTCCAGGTCAGAAACGATGATGAAGCGCATGTGGTTTTGTCGCCAGGACACTATGTTATAGCCGCGTTTGGTCTGGCTTTGCAGTCCGCTGTCCGCTTCCGTCGTGGGCACCACAAATGTATTGATGATGTGTTTGTCATGGCGGTAGGAGAGGGCGGCCGCGGTCTGATGCTGCAGGTAATCCAGTCGTCCGCCAAGGAGCGGGAACCCTTGGGCAGAGAAGTCATACACGGGGGGTGAAAAATCAAGTTTGCCAGTGAACCACGGCTTGACGGTATGTTTGTCAGAGGACGCAATATCCATTAAATGCTCGCCCATCAGTGAGCGGACATGGCTGGACACGGCTTCATCCGTCCAGTTGTCGTCAGTCGACGGAGTCGTTACGTAGAGGAATAATGCTGCTGCAAACACCGTGGCCGACAAGATCGGGGCGAACCAGTTTCGCAGCGCGTATTGCAGCGCCTCCCAGGTATTGGTCTTGGCAGCGGTCGGCGATTGAATGCGGGAACGTATGCTTTCGGCAAGCGACGCAGGTGCCTGGTAGTAGGGGGCATGCTTCTTGACGGCCCCTGTGAGCATTTTCATTTCCTCGAACAGTGGCTTGCATTCGGCGCAGTTCATCAGGTGTTCGGTAAAACGCGCCTGCGTTGCCTTATCCAGCTCGTTGTCCAGATAGCCGTGCATCAGTTCTTGGCAGAGATCGCAGTTCATATCATTCATGGCGGTACAACTTCATAAATTCGATTTTGAGCATGGCTCGCGCACGTGCCAGCCTCGACATGACCGTTCCTAGCGGTACGTCAATCACCTTCGCAATATCCTTATAAGGCATGTCTTCCAACTCCTTTAAAATGATCACCTCACGGAACGCAGGTGGCAGGGCCTTGAGCGCCTGCTGAAGGAGTACGGCATCTTCCGTACGTATGGCGTCAATTTCCGGCGTCCGTGTGTGGGCAAGCGCCATATCATTTTCCGATATGTCTTCGCCTATCGAGATCCATCGGTGGCCCGCCGAGGCCCTGAGCCAGTTATAACTTTCATTGCGGACAATGGTCAGCATCCACGCCTTGGCATTTCCGCCCTCAAAGCGATGGAGAAATTTAAAAGCCTTTAGGGCGCTCTCCTGCACCACATCATGCGCAGCGCTTTCATTGGCGGTGAGCCATCGCGCGAGGTTGTAAGCCGCATCCATGTGCGGCGCTAACAGTTCATCAAAACGCTTCATATCTGCTTCGTGGCTCCGTCCCATCTCTCTATAAACTCCGATGTGATCTGTTTTATTCCCTCTTGCCGAAATATTTTTAATCGTGGAATAAAGAAGCTCCCTCGCCCGTTATAGACCCTGACAGCATCTTCAAGCAAACCACAATCTGAGGAGTACGTTATGAACAAGGGGCCGATCAAACCTGGCGAGGTGACCGACGATATCCGCGGTCTTAGCCGAAGAGAACTGTTGAAATGTTCCGCATGGGCAGGCGCGGGGGTGTTATGGGTGATGAGCGGTGGTGTGCCGCGCGCTTTTGCATTGGATGATGCCGGCACGTTATCGAATGGAGGTGTGCTGGCCAGCGATTTTCACTTCGTGCAGATAAGCGACACGCATATCGGTTTCAACAAAGAAGCGAATCCTGAACCGCTCAAAACATTGCAGTTGGCAATCGACAAGGTCATCGCCCTGCCGAAAAAACCGTCACTCATTTTGCATACGGGTGATATTACCCATCTTTCCAGGCCGGCAGAGTTCGATACCGCCGACCAGATACTAAGGGGGCTGCCGGCAACCGTGCATTATGTGCCCGGTGAGCATGACATGCTTGATGAGGGAGGCGGTAAAGCGTATCTGGACCGTTACGGCAAAGGTACAAAAGGCAACGGATGG
Organism: Pseudomonas sp. ASL3; assembly: GCF_056680425.1. NCBI lineage: Bacteria > Pseudomonadati > Pseudomonadota > Gammaproteobacteria > Pseudomonadales > Pseudomonadaceae > Pseudomonas > Pseudomonas sp. ASL3. The sequence continues at coordinate 6,082,791 of NZ_CM155281.1, forward strand.
TACAGTTTCGATGATCATGGCGTGCATTTCATCGGTCTGGTGAATGTGTTTAATTTCCAGGCGGGCCATGAAGCGACACTTGGCGCCGATCAGTTGAAGTGGCTGGCAGATGATTTACGCGCCGTCGCCACCAGTACGCCTGTTGTCGTATTCACTCATATCCCGCTGTGGACTATCTATCAGCCATGGGGCTGGGGAACCGAGGACGGTGATCAAGCCATCGCAATGCTTCGAAAATATGGTTCGGTGACGGTCTTGAATGGTCACATTCATCAAGTTATTCAGAAAGTAGAAGGCAACATCACGTTCCACACCGCGCGCGGTACGGCTTATCCCCAACCGGCTCCCGGCGCTGCGGCCGCACCCGGCCCGATGACAGTGCCTGCCGATCAGTTACGCAATTATCTGGGCATCACCGAGGTGGTGGCGACACAAGGCGATCATCCATTGGCATTGATCAATTCCACGCTCATTTAACGAGAGCATCCACATGAAAAAATACGCGCTGATGCTTACCCTGGGTTGTTTGATAACGTCAATGTCGTCGTGGGCGCAAGATATCCAAGTCAATATAAAAGAGTTTATGTACTCGCCGAAAGATCTGACAGTGGCCGTGGGTACGAAAGTGACATGGGTCAACGATGATCAGGTGCCACATACTATTGTGGAAACCCATAAAGTGTTTCGCTCGGGTGCATTGGATACTCAGGACAATTTCTCATACACGTTCATGACACCTGGGACATATGAGTATTTTTGTACCTTGCACCCGCAAATGATTGGAAAAATTATCGTGAGTCAATAAAGACAAGCGATTAATTATTTTGGACTTTGAAGCCTAAAAGGATGTGCCCGTTTGGCTGGCAGGAATAATCATGAACATTAAATTTATTGGCCTCGTACTGATAGTAGCCGCCTCCCTGGTTCAGGCAGACGAACGCTCTTTCACTCCTATATACGAGCCGTCCAGCGTTCCGGTTATAGACTATCGCTATGGCATGAAACTTGATATCGCCAAGGTCTTGGGCATTACCTCACCTTCACATGAGTGCGGCATTGTTCCAGCGACAATGACTTACCTGGATCATGCGGGTGGGGTGCATGCTATTGGCTATCAAACATTCGGTGATGACTGCCATGAGAATTGATTTTGGCCGTCTATAAACAAGCGCTGAGGAGCCTCTAGGCTCCTCAGCGCTTGTACCCGCCATAGATTATTTGGGTGCCGAAAAAAGCGCCCTGCATCACGAACATCCACACACCCGGTATTTCCCGATGCGTGCCCTTTGCGTTGGTCTGATGCACGGGCTGGCCGGCTCAGCGGCGCTGATCTTGCTCACCTTGGGTCGAGTGGCCTAGCCGATGACTGGCTTGGTCTACATGGGCCTGTTCGGCCTCGGCTCCATTGGGGGCATGGCGCTGCTGTCACTGCTCATTAGCGTGTCTCTGCACAGCGTGCGTAACGGCACGTGGCTGTGTAAAGGCCTGCAAGCCGCGGTTGGCCTGACCACCATCGTCATTGGCAGTATGCTTGTGTATCAGAATTACCTGATGGCCCCTGTGTGAGGCGCACCGGGCTGACGTATCACGAAGCTGCGAATACAGGACAGGGCCCCAGAACTGTCCCAAATGACGTTTTTTTCTCTATTTACTAACGAGCTCGTAACAAACATCGGTTTAGAATTGATGCGCGCTGGCTTGCGTCAGGCGTCTGAATCTCGGGGTTAATCAGTAAATCTATGGAAAATACAAAAATGCAGTTCTGGAGAAGTGACAGGGGAGCACTGGCGCTACTGCTCGGCGTTTCCGCGTTGCTCCTGTTGTTGGGGCTAGGGTCGAGGGAACTCTGGGGCGCGGAAACCCGGTGGGCGAACATCGCACTGCAGATGCTGCAGACCGGAGACTACTTTGACCCCTATCTCAAAGGCATGCCGTATTACGACAAGCCGCTACCCTCCTACTGGTTGATTACCGGCACTGCCTGGCTGACGGGCGGGCTGGGTCACTGGTCGTTGCGCCTGTCCTCGGTAATAGCCGCCTGGCTGAGTGTCTGGCTGGTCTATCTGATCGGTGAGCGGTTGTTTAGCAAAAGCACCGGCCTGATCTCCGGATGGATGCTGGCGACAACGTTCTTTTTCGTCTTCTGGGCGCGGGTTGCGACGGCAGACATCCTGACCGTTTGCGGCGTGCTCGCTGCCTACTGGTGGTACTGGCGAGGGCCGGATGACACGCGCCTTGGTCGTTACACCGTGTTCTTCCTGCTGCTGGCATTGACCTCGCTGTTCAAGGGCTTGATCGGTTTCATTTTGCCGGGCCTGGTACTGTTGCCGCACCTGCTCAGCGAAGGGCGCTGGAAGCGCCATCTCAACCTACGGATGTGCCTCGCGCTGGTGATCGCCGGTCTGTTCTACGCGGTGCCATTCATACTGTCGCACTTCTATGGGACGCCAACCTACACTCAGAGTGGCCTGAGTCTGGTCTTCCGGGAAAACGTCGTACGCTTTTTCCAGCCTTTCGACAATATCGGTCCGATCTACACCTATCTGGTTTATTTGCCGATCTATACCTTGCCGTGGGCGCCGTGCTGGATTCTTGGCCTATGGGTGGCTGCGCGCCAATGGAAGCAAATCGAGCCGAACACCCGCTGGCTGATCATGGGCCTGGGTCTGCTGTTCCTGTTCTTCACCGCCAGCGGCAGTCGGCGTAGCTACTACGTATTGCCACTGGTGCCCTTCGCCCAGTTGCTAGCGGCCTGGTGGGTCACCCGATACATGGCTGAGAAGCGCGCTGCCGGCAAGATCAGCGGGCCAGGCTGGACGCGCGGATTCGGTGTGGCAGCGGGCCTGTTGTTGGTGGTCCTGGGCATTGTCTATCCCTGGACCAACGGCGGCGGCGGCGTCATGCAGTTCACTGCGGATGTGCGTACGGAGGCCAGCAAGAGCGCGCCATGGAATCAGTGGCGGATGGTGCTGGTCGAGGTCGATAACAAGCTGCCGATGTACATACAAAATCAGGGTGCGCCTTTCTACTATGTGCGCGACGATCAGGACTATCCGCGCGAAGGTGACAGTGCCGCATTCATGGCATGGCTGGAAAAAACCAGCGGTCAGAACTGGGATCCAGAGCACACGATCATCGTCGCGCAATACCGCAAGGTGGATCAGCTGCCGTTGAACTACCTGGCAGCCGACCACCAGGTGATTACCACCAAGCCTAACAATGGGCAGCGATTGTTCCATACACGTGATTCCGGCAGCGTTGCGTTTATCCCTCATGTGCCAAGCACAAGCGCGATAGTAACCACCGGGAATGCTGTAGCGCCTTCCTCTGAGTGACACGGGCAAAAAGCGATTTGCATCCAGCCTGACTGAACGACGGATCGAGATGCTCCAGGCATCTCGATCCAGCGAGCAAACGAACGGTGTCCCTTACCTTCCAGCCCCCGCACCTTGGCCTCGCTGGCATTGGTGCGTCTCTCACGTCCTCCTGGATCCTGCTGACCCGCAAATGGCCTATGCGCTGGAAGCACTGACCAACGACCGACTTGTAGAACAAACCGGCGTGCTTTCCAGAGTCTTTCCTGAGGATCGGATTTCAGGCCCCGGGTCCACGCCGGTGATGGCGGCATTCACCCACATAGGGAAATCCAGCCGGTTTACCGATGGTTCCTATGGGATTTACTACGCTGCCAACAGCCAAGCCGCAGCTATTGCCGAGACGAGTTATCACCAGGAGCGATTCCTGGCGGCGACCAATGAGCCAGATATTGAGCTGACCATGCGGACCTACGTCAACCAGGTGGTAAAGCCGATGCATGACATACGCGTGGGTTACTCGCACTTGCATGAGACAGATCCTGGCAGCTACGGTCCTGCGCAGACCTTTGCCAGGCAGTTGCGTGAGACGTTGTCATGGGGCCTTCTCTACAACAGCGTTCGATTAAATGGCCATGAATGCGTGGCAGCGTTCCGACCACCTTCCGTATCGATCCCGCTACAAGGCAAGCATCTTCGCTATGTCTGGGATGCGAACAGTCAAAAAATCACGTTTGTATTCGAGATCAGTCCGGTTTAATCCAAAGCGCTCTCGATCGGATCCGCTGTACATGTTCTGAAAGAAACCAAACCCATATTCGACTTTGGCCACATTGGTCGAGGACTCTCCGAACAAGTGCTCAGATGTACTGAAATACGTCCTCGCTACCTGATCCGAAACTCCGATCAACTTGCTTCACACTGCCGTTAAATGACAGCGTGCTACAACCTCCGCATTTTTCAGCGTAGCGATGCCATCGAAGGTCGTTTGCCCGGGCTTTTTGGCCCGGCTTGCCCCTTTATCGGTGCAGCCTATCCAAACCCATCAACTGTTTTCGAGCTATCCACAGGTTCGATAGGGCGAATCGCCGTCAGCTGCGCTGTGTTATTCATCAGTCTGCGAAAGCGCACCTTCATATAGCCGAGCTGGCGTTTGATCACCCGAAACGGGTGTTCAATCTTCGCACGCGTCTGGGCTTTGCAATACTCGAATTTCCGTTTGGCCTTGTAGATCAGGCTGCGCTTACTCATCTACACATAGGTGCGGCGGCCAGCGAGGGTGTATTCCAGCACATCTTAGGACTTGTTCGGAGAGTCCCAGGCACCCCTTGCCAAGAGAAAATCTGAAGGAATTTCAGGGTGGGCGCTGCCGATAAAGTGATGCTATTTTGATATCGTTTGGGTTCGTTCGTGAAGAACCGTTTAAACCTCTATTTCATTACCTCTAATCCATCGAGTTCGCCACATGAACATTCTGAATCAGTCCAAATTCTCGACCAAGCTTTTGTCCTCGTTCGTCATCTGCGCCCTGATCACCCTAGCCGTGGGTGGGTTGGGAATGGTGGGGATCAGCCGTTTGGCCACTGCGCTGTCGTTGACCTTTTCCAACAGCCTGGTCTCGGTGGGCAACGTCAACGAGACTCTGTCTAGCCTGACCGCTCACAACCGCGAGCTCTACCGGTTGCTCGACGCTCAGGCCGGCGATGTGTCCGCAGCAGACAAGACGCGTATTCGCCAGTCCCTGGCGACGTATCTGGCTCGGGCGGAAAAGGCCTTCGCGACCTACCGTGCCACGCCTCTGGAGGCTGATGCGCGGGCGGCGGGGGACAAGTACGAAGAACTGTGGCCCGGTTATGTGGCAGGTGCCCAGAAGGTAATTGAGCTGATGGACGCTGGCGATCTGGCTCAGGCACGCACTCGCTTGAACGCGCTGTCGCTTGACGTGTTCAATCATTCCCGCGAGTACCTACGGGTTATGATCGATTCGAACAATCGGCAGATCAAAGAAGGTGCCGAGGGGGCGCAGGAACTCAAAGCCAGCTCTACGCTGATGCTGCTGGTCGGGATCGTGATCGCCTTTTTGGTGGCCGCCGCTCTGGGCATTCTAATTACGCGTATGATCACTCGCCCACTGGCGGTGGCGGTCGCTAGTGCCCAGCGCATTGCCGGTGGCGATCTGACCCAGAGCATTTCCACTACCCGTGGCGATGAAGCGGGGCAACTGCTCAATGCCTTGGCGGACATGCAGGGCGGCTTGAAGCACACCATTCAGCAGATCGCCAGCGCCTCGAATCAGTTGGCCTCGGCCGCCGAAGAGCTGAGCGCTGTGACCGAGGAAAGTACCCGGGGCCTGACGCGGCAGAATGACGAAATCCAGCAGGCGGCCACCGCTGTCAATGAAATGACTGCGGCAGTCGAGGAAGTGGCGCGCAACGCCGTGTCGACCTCCGAGGCCTCTAAAGCCGCGACCGAAGACGCCGCTCATGGCCGCAGTCAGGTCGACCATACGCTCATGGGCATCAGCACCATGGTGGAAGAGATCACCGAGTCGACCGAGACGGTGACCGAACTGGCCGGGCACATTCGAGAAGTCAGCAAGGTACTGGACGTGATCCGCAGCATCGCCGAACAGACCAACCTGCTGGCGCTCAACGCTGCCATCGAAGCCGCCCGTGCTGGCGAACAGGGGCGCGGGTTTGCGGTGGTGGCCGATGAAGTGCGCGCGCTCGCCCACCGCACCCAAGCCTCGACCGTAGAAATCGAAGGCATGATCAGTACCGTGCAATCGGGCGCTAATGGGGCCGTCACTGCCATGGGCAAGAGCCTGTCGCTGGCCACCAACACCCAGGAACTGGCCCAGAGCGCGGGGGCGGCGCTGGAGAAGATTACAGACAGGGTCGTCACCATCAACGAGCGCAATCTAGTGATCGCTTCGGCGTCCGAAGAACAGGCCCAAGTCGCCCGTGAGGTGGACCGTAATCTGCTAAACATCCAGGACCTCTCGACCCAGACCGCTGCTGGTGCCAACCAGACCAGCGCCTCCAGCCAGGAACTGTCGCGGCTGGCCGTCTCCTTCAATGTCCTGGTAGCGCAGTTCAAGCTTTAAGGTCCTGAGGACGGCTTCACGTCGGCCACCGGCCCATGTCCATGGGCATCACCAGAGTATCTATATGTACAACAAGTGCCTTGATACTCTGGTTTCTGAACACTGTGACCTCCCCCTTGCAGCACGGCGCAGCACCTACAAGAAGCTGAATAAACGCAGTGCTTTGTATAAGATGGTATGGACGCCTCCCCCCCCCCCCCGGCAGCGGGCCGACCGCCCGGCGGGCAAAAGCGCGAGCAGTCGAGGTTGAAACCCTCACGCCTGTTCAGTCCCCGGCGCTTGAGCGCCAGCTTGAAGCGCCGCGCCAGCAGCTCGGCAAACAGCGCTTAGGCGCGCATCCGCGCGCCTAAGCGGATGTCATGCAGCGCGCTGAGGTCACCCCGGTCTTCCGACAGTTCTAAACTAGAGTTTGGCCGATTTTAGGGCCTGTTCCCGAGCTCGTTGGGCGAACTTGCTGGTGGCGCTGCGATGCAGAATTCGTCGGGGTGCGCCAGGCCTTAATGCTGTTTTTAGATCTTGACGCTGCCTACCCTGCATGCTAGGGAGTGCTATACTTCTTTCGGACTGCATGAAGTGTGCAACGTTCCCCAAGGGTACAGATACCGACTGCAAATCTCAGTTAACGGCTGCAGGACAGAGGAGGTCTACAGCAAACACGAGATGGGAGGTGTGGCGTGAATCGACACTATTACATCAGTGACAATCTCGACGATCTTGAAACCGTTGAAAATGAATTGGAAGCGAACGGCATCAATACCGAACAAATTCATGTACTCAGTGAAAAAGTTGCTGATGTTGAACAACATCACCTCCACGAGGTTAACTCGTTAATGAAACAAGATGTTGTTCACTCTGGCGAGATTGGTGCGGTGGTCGGTGTGCCACTCGCGGCGCTGGTCCTTGGCGGCGCCTATTGGCTGGGTTGGACCGAATCCGCCGCAGGCTGGGTGCCTTTTATCTTCCTTGCCATTGTTATATTGGGCTTCTGCATCTGGGAAGGCGGTTTTTTTGGTATCCAGGTGCCAAACACTCACTTCCGCAGTTTTAAACAGGTGGTAGAAGAGGGCAAACATATCTTCTTCGTGGATGTTGAGCCGGATCAGGAGTCGGTATTGGACCGGGTAATCGAACATTATCCAAGCCTGAAGATCGCCGGCACGGGAACGGCAGCCCCCCACTGGACAGTAGCCTGGCTGCACAAATGGCATCAGTTCAAGCGAGTGATATCGGGTTAGCCCCTGGAGGCTTAAAGCCATCCGGAAGTTACTTATTGGCCGAAGAAAATTACCCGACTGAGGAAAACATAGTCCGCCTCGGTGGCCATCAGCCCGACGAGCACCAGTAAACACAAAGGTGGCACCAATATGGCGTAGACCATGGCCAACCGCTCCCAGGCCATATGCATGAAGATGGAGACAATTAAACCTGCCTTCAACAACATGAGCGTGATAATCAGGGACCACCTAAGGTAGCCTTGGAAGTGAAAATAGTCGACAAGATACGACAGCGTGCTGAGGACGAATAACAGCCCCCAAATTTTAAGGTACAAACTAATTGGATGTTGCTGACCCTGAGAATGTGCCATCATCAGTGCTCCTCTTCAGAATCTGTTCACGATCTACTGCGCTCGGCCATGCTGCGTTAAAAATCATGAACAGTCTCTTAGACCTACCATAAATAGAAGAAAGCAAAAATAAACACCCACACCAAGTCCACGAAGTGCCAGTAAAGCCCGGCTATCTCGACGATCTGATAGTTTCCGGAGTGCTCATAATCTCCCCGCAATACTTTCAGCGCCACAATGGTGAGGTAGATGACGCCGATTGACACATGCAGTCCGTGAAAACCGGTAATCATGAAAAAGCTGGCACCAAATTGCGCCGCCCCCATGGGGTTCCCCCAGGGACGCACGCCTTCTGCGATGAGCTTGCTCCATTCAAATGCCTGCATGCCGACGAAGGTCGCACCTAAGGCTGCGGTCGCCAGCATCAGGGCAGTGGTTTTCGCGCGATCACGGCGATAGGCGAAATTAACTGCCATGGCCATGGTGCCGCTGCTACTGATCAGCACAAAGGTCATGATGGCGATCAGAATAAGAGGGATTTCTCTACCGCCGATCGTCAATGCGAACACTTCACTGGGGTTCGGCCAGGCGCTGGTGATGGTCATGCGTACCGACATGTAGCCGGTTAAAAAGCAGGTGAATACAAAAGTATCGCTGAGCAGGAATATCCACATCATCGCCTTGCCCCAGGGGACCTGCTTGAAAGCCTCCCTATCCGAGGACCAGTCGCTGGCGATGCCCTGCCATCCCGGTGCAGGCGGCGAGCTTGGTGGATTGGATGAACTGGACTCGCCTGGGGCTGGTGGGTGCGATGCCATGGCTTTTCACCTCAGGCCGCAGAATCTGGCGATGGCTTCATAGGTTGCCGGCGTGCTGGTCAGCAGAGCGAATAGCACGAACCAAAGACCCAGTAAGTAATGCCAATAGATGGCACAGAGCTCTACGCTGGCGCTGAGTTGCGGCAACGGCACGTGATGCAGGAATTTAGCGACGGTTCTGCTCCAGGCTATCAGGCCGCCCAGCAGGTGGAACCCATGCAGGCCGGTCAACAGGTAGAAGAAGCTGTTGGCCGGATTGCTGGCGACAAAGTAGCCCCAGGCGACAAACTGCTGCCAGACCCAGAGTTGTCCCGTCAGAAAGGCAATTGCAAATACGCCCCCCAATGCAAAGCCAATGACAGTTGCGCCCAGTCGAGCCTGTCGGGCGGCCATACGCGACCACTGCAGTGCGATGCAACTGAATACCAGAAAAGCCGAATTCAGCCATAGCTGCCATAGATTGGCTAACGGCGCCAAGGGCTCTGTCAGGGGTAGCCAGTCGGCCATTTGTGAGCGCTCGATAAAGGCGATCAGGAAGAGAAAGAATAACGAGCTCACCGCGGCCAGAAACAAGCGCAGGCCTATTCTTGCGGTTTGGCTTCTATCGGCACCCTCGGAGGCCTGAATACCCTCAGGATCGCGACTCCAACTGCCGCCGGGGTCAGCGCCGTCGGCGTTTCTCAATAGCGATCTGTTCATGTTTTAACGTCCGCTATCCTGGTTCCGGCACTGAGTTGCCGCATCTGCTCCAGCTCCTCGGCGGAGACCGTTTGCGGAACGAAATCCTGTTCTATCCCCGGCACACTGTAGTCATAGGCCCAGCGATGCACGACCGGCAGCTTCGCTCCCCAGTTACCGTGTATCGGCGGGGTGTTCGGCGTTTGCCATTCCAGACTGGCCGCGCCCCAGGGATTACTGCCTGCGGGCTTGCCTTTAAATACACTCCAGGCCAGGTTGAACAGGAACAGCAGTTGGGAAACGCCGACGATCAATGCGACCACCGTAATGAAGGCATTCAAATCTTGCGCCGACTGCGGGATAAAGGCGTAGTTTTCATAGGCGTAGTAGCGGCGTGGCATGCCCTGGAAACCCAGGTAGTGCATGGGGAAGAAGATGGCGTAGGTGCCCAGAAAGGTAATCCAGAAATGCAGCTTGCCCAGGATGTCGTTCGTCATGCGCCCGGTTACTTTCGGGAACCAATGATAAATTCCGCCGAACACCACCAGTACCGGTGCGACACCCATGACCATATGAAAATGGGCCACGACGAAATAGGTGTCCTCGAGCGGAATATCCACGATCACATTGCCGAGAAACAACCCGGTCAGACCGCCGACCAGGAAGGTGACGATAAAGGCCAAGGCAAACAGCATCGGCACGGTCAGATGGATGTCGCCCCGCCACAGGGTCAGCACCCAGTTGTAGACTTTCAGTGCGGTCGGTACCGCGATGATCAAGGTGGTGGTGGCGAAGAAAAAGCCAAAGTACGGGTTCATTCCGCTGACATACATATGGTGCGCCCAGACCACAAAGCTGAGTACGCCAATCGCAATAATGGCCCACACCATCATTCGGTAGCCGAAGATACTTTTACGCGCATGCGTGCTGATCAAGTCGGAGACCAGACCAAACGCGGGGAGAGCAACGATGTAGACTTCCGGGTGGCCGAAGAACCAGAATAGATGCTGGAATAATATTGGGCTGCCACCTTGGTGATCGAGGTGCTGCCCCAGCGAGATGATCGCCGGCATAAAAAAGCTGGTGCCCAACAGCTTGTCAAACAGCATCATGACCGCACTGACAAACAACGCAGGGAAGGCCAGCAAGGCCATAATCGAGGCCATGAAGATTCCCCATACGGAGAGCGGCATGCGAAACAATGTCATGCCGTGCGTGCGCGCCTGCAACACCGTGGTTACGTAGTTCAACCCGCCCATGGTGGTTGCGACGATAAAAATCGTCAGTGAGACGAGCATCAGTACGATGCCCCACTCGGTCCCCGGTGTCCCCCGAGTAATGGACTGTGGCGGATAGAGCGTCCAGCCCGCACCGGTGGGGCCGCCAGGGACAAAGAAACCGGCGAGCAACACCAGTACCGCTAGCAGGTAGAACCAGTAACTCAGCATGTTGACATAGGGGAAGACCATGTCGCGGGCGCCCACCATCAGTGGGATCAGATAGTTGCCGAAGCCACCCAGAAACAAGGCCGTCAGCAAATAAATGACCATGATCATGCCGTGCATGGTCATCGCCTGATAGTAAGTACTGGCGTCCATGAACCCCAAACTCCCGGGGAAGCCTATCTGCATGCGCATCAAGTCGGACAACACCACGGCTATAAGACCCACGAATATAGCCGTCAAGGAATATTGAATGGCTATGACCTTGTGGTCCTGACTCCAGATATATTTGGTCAGGAAACTTTTGGGTTCGTGCAGTGCTTCTGTTTCGGCTTGCTCCGCATAGGCCATCACGTCATCCTCCTGCTGAAGTTTCGGTGTATTTCTGGCTGCTTTACGGCTACTTTCCTGGCTCCGCCTTGCTCGCATCAGCGTCGGCATTCGCTTTGGATTTGATAAAAGCGATCAGTGCGTTCAACTCCTTATCGCTCGGCGCAAAGGTAGGCATGACGGGTGCATAGCCCTTGACGATTTTGGCGTTAGGCTTAAGAACCGATTCTTTTATATAGTCCTCATCGACCTTTATCCTCGTATCGTCGTCAAGGGTTTCTGTCTTGCCATACAGGCCCTGCCAGCTGGGGCCAACGCCCTTACTGCCATCGACACTGTGGCAGGCCAGACAGCCGAACGACTGGGCCAGCCGCTGTCCCTGCGCCGCCAGGTCGTCACCTGGGCCCGACGCTCCGCTGGCAGAAAGTTCATCGCCTTGCCGCGCAGTACCCAGTGATTTGATCAGGGCGACGAGAGCACCCAGTTCATCTTCATTGAGAGTATAGGCCACCATGACCGGCGGGTAGCCCTGTACCCGTCGGGCCTTCGGATCGAGGATCGACGCTTTCAGATAGGCCTCATCGACCAGCACACTGGTGCCATCGGCAAGCTGTTCAGTGCGGCCGTACAGCCCCTTCCATCCCGGGCCGAGACTGGCACTGCCATCCTGGCTATGGCAGGCACTGCAGCCGTGCTTTTCGACCAACAGGCGGCCTTTTTCCAGCACGCTGTCCCGACTGGGCTTGGCAGCTGTCGTTAGTGTCTGCGCAAAGGTCGGTTGGTTGCTCAGCCATTGATCGAAGGCGTCCTGTTCTTCCACGATCATATGGCCGCGCATGTTGTAATGCCCTACGCCACAATATTCAGCGCAAAGGACTTCATATTTCCCGGTTTTAGTTGGCGTAAACCAAAAGTACGACACCATCCCTGGCACCATATCCATCTTGCTGCGCATTTGCGGTACATCGAAATTGTGCAGCACATCTTTAGAGCGCAGTAAAACTTTTACCGGGCGATCGAGCGGAAGGTGAACTTCATTGTTGCTTATAAGCACATCGTCCTGCCCAGCAGGATCCTTGGGATCAAGGCCGAAGGGATTGGTGGAATCAACAAATTTAATATCCGATCTGCCCAGCTTCCCGTCTTGGCCGGGAAAACGAAAGGCCCACTGCCACTGCTGGGCGACCACTTCAAGTTCATAAGCTTTTTTCGGCACCCGGATGAAATCACTGTAAACAACCAGACCTGGCGCCAACAACCCGACAATACCTACCGAGGTAACGATAACTAACCATAATTCCAACTTTTTATTGTCTGGCTGGTAGGCCGCCTTGGCCCCCTCCTTGTGACGATAACGCATCACGGCTACCGCCATAAATACCGTGACGGCGATGAAAAATATTCCGGTAATAATCAGGGTGATGAACAGGGTGGTGTCTATTGACCCCCAGTTGGAAGCTGCCGGTGTCGCCTGCCAAGGCGCTAATATGTTGAACAGCACTGATGCAACAACGATTAGAATCAAGATAATTGCTATTGCCATTTTCTCTTCATCCTATTCCTGTTGCTCATTGGTTATGCAAAAGCATCACCACTAAACAGCATCGTCAAATTAATATTAATCTGACGCCCAAGCAGGGTAGACAAGTACCACCAATCCAGGCAGCAAAGTCAGCAAGAAGTATAGCGCATGGACGGAACAAGCGCTTTTTCTGAAAAACCTGATGCCCAGATATTCCAATTCCAATATTAAGTTAGGGGAACTCTGAAAAAATTTTCCAAATCTGATGAAATACGTTTATCCCGTCACACGAGCTTTTCCGATGAAGCAGATGACCTTCGCCGACGCCGAGTATGCCGGTAAGCTTAAGCAGACCGCAGAGAGAACTGTTCCTGATCGAGATGGATCGGGTAGTGCCGTGGAAAGGCTTGATCGCCCTGATCGAGCCCCACTACCCCAAGGGTGAAGGCGGTCGTCCGGCGTATCCACTGATGGCGATGCTGCGTGTGCATCTGATGCAAAACTGGTTCGGCTAGCGTCCATGAAGCTGCTCGGGATGTTGCCCGTCGCATCGCCGCCCCGGAGTATCAGCGCTGTCGTGACAAGCGCAAAAAAGTCGAAATGCTGTTCGCCCACCTCAAACTAACCCAATAACAGAGCCGCAAAGGTCAACGAAGGGCCGAAAAACCACTCAATGTGGTGAGTAGGTTCTCCGGTGGTGGTCGTGCCTGAGTTCAGGCGATCTGAAAATCCGACTTTTTCAACAGAATCGGCCGTTTTCTGCCGATCGGGATCTGCAACAGTCCCCCCCGAACCATTTCGTCTTCGGTGCGCCGTGCCCAGTCTTCAGAGTCGCGTTTTGTACGGAAGGTTTTGGAAACGGTCGGCCATCCATTTTTTCGAATGACTGCTTTCCAGGTGCCTGAGGGGTTTTTACGAGGGTTGCCATACGCTCTCCGAGGGAAGATCGGTACGGACTGTACCGAAACTGTACCTCGGGAACATCTGATCACGGCGTCAAAAGCAGCAAGTAGGCTGCAGCCCTTGTTTTGTATGGTGGGCCCAGTAGGACTCGAACCTACGACCAAGGGATTATGAGTCCCCTGCTCTAACCAACTGAGCTATAGGCCCTCAGTAGGTGGCGGATTATAGCGACGGTTTCCCGGCTGTGCTATCCGAATAGTCCGAAAGATTCATACGAAGAAACGTCGCGCAGAATTCTTCGGCGCGCAGTGGCAGGCTGACGATGAAGCCCTGGATTTGTTCGCAGCCTTCCAGCGCGAGGAATTCCTGTTGTTCCGGGGTTTCTACGCCTTCGGCGATGACGGTCAGTTGCATGCTGCGTCCTAGGGCGATGATGGCGCGCACGATGGCGGCGTCATGGGGGTCGTCGGGCAGGCCGCGGACGAAGGATTGGTCGATTTTGAGGATGTCCAGCGGCAAGCGTTTGAGGTAGCTGAGGGAGGAGTAACCGGTGCCGAAGTCATCAATGGCGAGTTGGACGCCAAGTTTTTTCAGTTTGTGCAGCACGGCGAGCGCTTCTTCGGCCTGGCTCATGATGAAGTTTTCGGTGATTTCCAGTTGCAGGCAGCCGGGGCGGAGGTCGCATTCTTTGAGCAGTTGTTCTATGCGCAAGAGCAGGGTGGGTTGGCGTAGCTGCGCACCGGCCAGGTTCACTGAGAGTGGTCCGAATGGTTTGTAGGTTTTGTTCCAGTCGCGCATTTGGCGGCAGGCTTTTTCCAGCACCCAATCGCCAATCTGCAGGATCATGCCGTTTTCTTCAGCCAGAGGAATGAAGTGCTCGGGCGGCACGTCGCCAAAGGTCGGGTGACGCCAGCGAATCAGTGCTTCAGCGCCCACCAGTCGTTGCGACAGCAGGCTGAGTTTTGGCTGATAGCAAAGGCTTAGCTCGTTGCGCTCGATGGCGCGTCTGAGTTCATGCTCCAGCGCGATTCGCTCGCTGGCCTGTGCGGTGAGGTCGCGGGTATAGCTTTCAACCCGGTTGCGTCCTTTGGCTTTGGAGCGGTACATCGCGGCGTCAGCATTTTTGACCAGCGTGGCGACATCGCAGCCATCGGCAGGGAACAGGCTGGTGCCAATGCTCGCGCTGATGAAGAACTCATGCTCGCCCGCCTGAAACGGCGCGTTGAAGCATGCCAGCAGTTTGTTCGCGACGGTTTCCGCGTCGTTGGCATGCAGCAGGCCGGGCAGCAGGATGATGAATTCATCGCCGCCCAGGCGCGCGACGGTGTCGACATCGCGCAACTGGTCTTTGAGGCGCAGGGCGATGCCTTTGAGCAGCAGATCGCCCACAGGATGACCGAGGCTGTCGTTGATGTGTTTGAAGCGGTCCAGGTCAAGGAATAGCACCGCGCCCTGGCCGCATGCTTCCTGACTTTGATTGAGCGCGGCTTGCAGGCGACTTTCGAACAAGGTGCGATTGGGCAGGCCGGTCAATGGATCGTGGTGTGCCTGATAGTCGAGGCGCGCTTGCGCATGCTTGATGCTGGAAATATCGGCGAACACCGCGACAAAGTGGGTGATGACCCGCGCTGGGTTGCGCACCGCGCTGATCGTGAGCCAGCTTGGGTAAAGCTCTCCGCTTTTGCGCCGATTACTGATTTCGCCTTGCCAATGCCCTTCGGCCGTCAGTTGGTACCACATGGCGGCATAAAAGGCGCTGTCATGCTGGCCTGAGGCGAGCAGGCGCGGAGTCTGGCCGAGCGCTTCCAGTTCGCTGTAGCCGGTGATTTCAGTGAATGCGCGGTTCACTGCGTTGATTTTCTGCCGGGTGTCGGTGATCAATACGCCTTCGGCCGTGCTTTCGAACACCGTGGCGGCCAGTTGCAGTTTTTCCTGCATTTGGTGGCGTTCGGTGATGTCGCGCGCGATGGTCAATATGCAATCTTCACCGCCGATTGGTAGCGGTCTCGCGGAAATTTCACACAGCCTGACCTGACCGTCCCTACGGCGAATATGACTGCTGAAGTCGCGAACAAAACCATCGCGTTTGAGCGCTTCGATAATTTGGTTGCGTTCTTTCAGGTCGACCCAGATGCCCAGGTCGAGGGTCGAGCGATCCAGGGACAGTGCGCTCTGGTAGCCGGTGATCCGGCTGAAACCTTCATTGACCTCTACCAGCACGCCATCACGTTGACGGGTGATGAGCAGGCCGTCGGGTGAGGAGTGAAAGGCCTTGGCGAATTTCTCCTCGGATATTTGCAGTTGCTGCTGGGCCTCCTTGAGCGGGCTGATGTCGCGCACCACCACCACCAGGGCGGGTGTCGAATCGAGGTCGAAGTGTTCGGCCGAGATCAGGCCGGTGAACATACGCCCGTCAATGCGCCGAAAGGGCATTTCCAGATTGCGAATGCTGCCGCTCTGCAAGCGCATCAGCAGGCTTGGGCCGATACCGGGGATACCCCAGATATTGAGCTCGGTCGCGGTTTTGCCGATGACCTGATCCGCACTGAGGCCGATCTGTTCTTCAAACGCTTTGTTGGCTTCGAGTACGCAGCCGTCGGACAGGCGAGCAATCACCAGAATGTCCGGGCATTGCTTGAACACTGAGGCAAACTTCTCTTCGGACAGGCGCAGAGCGTCTTCGGTCTGTTTGGTTTCGCTGATGTCGATCATCAATCCGCGCATTACCGACTCGCGGCCATGTTCGATGAGGCTGACGATATCGCGCACCCAGAGGGTCTTGCCGTCGGCCCGGATGACACGATAGTCGAGGCTGTGGTCCCGGCTGAGGCGGGTCTCCTGATCGCAAAATCGTTCCGCCTGTCGGATGTCTGCCGGGTGCATGATGCTGCGTCGGAAGCCGGGTCTGAGCCAATGGGTCAACGGATAGCCGAGCAGGTTTTCTGCGTGGGGGGACACATAGCTATAGGTGTAATCACTCACGCTCGCTTCCCAGGCGATGGCCGAAAGGCTCTCGACCAGCCCGCGATAATGGTATTCGCTGCTGCGTAGCTCTTGTTCAAGGGCGACCCGGCGCGATATCTCCGAGCTCAATCGGCGATTGATGCGAATGACCACGGCGAGCACGGTGGACAGCAACAGCAGCCCCGGAAGTCCATAGAACAGAAAATCCTGCCATAACTTTGGGTGATCGAGTACGCCACCTACCCAGCGCTCCTGAATGCTGTTGATTTCCGACGGGCTTAGATCTGCGAGGACTTTGTCCAGGATGCCGATCAGCATTTTCTGATCACGCGGGACGGCCATCGCCAGTTGATAGCGATAGGGCGTGGTACCGCTTACGTAGATGCCCTCAAGCTTGAGCTGGCGCAAGCTCCAGACGCTGGAAGCCAGATCGCCCACAACGGCATCCACCTCGTCCGAGGCCAAGGCCTGCAGGGCGGAACCGACGTTTGGCAGAGCGACGAGATTAAGGTCCGGGTGATGGGTGTGCAGGAATTCGTGAGGTGCGTAGTTTTCGACGATGGCGACTTTGAGACCGTAAAGTTCTTGCAGGTTGTGCGGGTGTGCGCCGCCTTCATGGGCAAGAATAACAATCGGAAAATCCAGATAGGGGCGGGTGAACGATAGATAGCGCTGTCGCTCTGGTGTTGACATGATGCCGGGCAGTAAATCTATCTCGCCAAGTTTGGCTTTGTTTAAAACCTCATTCCAGCTGACTGTCTCGATCGGTTGTAATGTGATGGCGAGACGCTTTTCGATCAGTACGACATATTCCGCCGCAAGCCCCTGATAACGCCCTTGTTCATCACGAAACTCAAAGGGCGGCCAGGTGGCGTCGACGCCCAGGCGAAGCTCTTTGTGTGAACCAAGCCAGCCTTTTTCCTCGTCCGAAAGGGTCAGGGCGTTAGCCGTTACTGTCGCGCCGATCATGTAAAAGAAAATAATGGCCGGCAGTCGTGACATGGCAGCCTCAATTTGGCAGTAGGGGATGAATCGAGTGTAGACGGGCGTAGAAGCGGGAGGGAGGGCGATGGAAAAACTTAATTCTGCACAATGCAAAACCCCCGGCAGGGCCGGGGGTTTTGTTATTACGTGCTGACTTACTCGTCAAGGAACGAGCGCAGATGCTCGCTTCTCGTCGGGTGGCGCAACTTGCGTAGCGCCTTGGCTTCGATCTGACGAATCCGCTCACGGGTTACGTCAAATTGCTTACCGACCTCTTCAAGCGTGTGGTCGGTATTCATGTCGATGCCAAAGCGCATGCGCAGAACCTTGGCTTCACGAGCGGTAAGGCCCGAGAGCACTTCGCGTGTCGCTTCCTTGAGACTTTCGACCGTGGCGACATCGATTGGCGACTGCATGGTCGAGTCTTCGATGAAGTCACCCAGGTGCGAATCTTCGTCGTCACCGATCGGGGTTTCCATGGAGATCGGCTCTTTAGCGATCTTCAATACCTTGCGGATTTTATCCTCAGGCATTTCCATGCGTTCGCCCAGCTCTTCCGGGGTCGGTTCACGACCCATTTCCTGCAACATCTGCCGGGAAATACGGTTGAGCTTGTTGATCGTCTCGATCATGTGCACCGGAATACGGATGGTGCGGGCCTGGTCGGCGATCGAGCGGGTAATCGCTTGACGGATCCACCAGGTGGCATAAGTCGAGAACTTGTAACCACGACGGTATTCGAACTTGTCCACCGCTTTCATCAAGCCGATGTTGCCTTCCTGGATCAGATCGAGGAATTGCAAGCCACGGTTGGTGTACTTCTTGGCGATGGAGATCACCAGACGCAAGTTCGCTTCAACCATCTCTTTCTTCGCGCGACGGGCCTTGGCCTCGCCGATCGACATGCGACGGTTGATGTCCTTGATCTCGGAAATCTTCAAACCTGTTTCGGTTTCAAGCGCGGTCAGCTTTTGCTGGCAACGCTGGATATCGGCTTGCAGGCGGCCAATGGCTTCAGCGTATTTGCTTTTGCCTTTAGCCAGCGCATCGGTCCAGCTCTCGTCGACTTCGTTGCCAGGGAACTGGCGAAGGAAATCGGCGCGCGGCATACGTGCATCACGTACACACAGCTGCATGATGGCGCGTTCCTGAGCACGCAAGCGGTCAAGTGCACTGCGAACACGCTCGACCAGGCCTTCAAACTGTTTAGGAACCAGTTTGATCGGCATGAACAGCTCAGCCAGCGCCACCAGTTCGGCGATTGCCTGCTTGCTGCCACGACCGTGCTTCTTCAACGCCTTGCGAGTGATTTCCATTTGATCGGAAACCGCACCGAAGCGCTGCTGAGCGATGATCGGATCAGGGCCGCTTTCGACTTCGTCCTCGTCCTCGGTCGCCTCAGCTGTTTCTTCCTCTTCGTCGTCGCCATCAGCTGGCTTCGCCGTTTTCGGATCCACAGGCGGTGGCACTTCGGCAGGCGGCGCAATGCCGTCGTCCGGGTCGATATAACCGCTCAGAACGTCAGAAAGGCGTCCACCTTCGGTTGTGACACGTGTGTACTCGGAGAGAATATGGTCAACCGTGCCAGGGAAGTGCGCAATTGCGCCCATCACTTCACGGATGCCCTCTTCGATACGCTTGGCGATTTCAATTTCGCCTTCACGGGTCAGAAGCTCGACCGTGCCCATTTCGCGCATATACATGCGCACCGGGTCGGTGGTGCGACCAATGTCGGTTTCCACTGCCGCCAACGCTGCGGCCGCTTCTTCTGCGGCTGCCTCGTCGGTGTCAGCTTCGGCCAACAAAAGGGCATCCGCATCCGGGGCACTCTCGAATACGTTGATCCCCATGTCGTTAATCATGCGGATGATGTCTTCCACCTGTTCCGGATCTGAAATATCCTCCGGCAGGTGGTCGTTGACCTCCGCGTAAGTCAGGTAACCCTGCTCACGACCGCGGCTGATCAACTCTTTGAGGCGAGACTGCTGTTGCGCTTTTCCGGACATAACACCCTATCCACTGAAGGTCTTGGCGGGCAAAAAACAAGCCGAGGATTATACCCGAGCTAGGACCTCACGCGCCAGTTGAGGTCGGGGTTTGTGCAGGAAGATTGCGTTTTAACAGATTGAGTAGCTGGACTTTCTCTTCCGCACTCAACCCTGTTTGACGCTCTTTCCTGATCAGATGTTCCAGACTGCGCTCGCGTTGGCGGGCGGATAGCCTAGTTATAGTGTCGAAAAACTGTTGTTCAAGGTTATCGGCCTCGATCAGCCATTCTTTCTCGGCCAACGCACGTAATAGTCGGCCTTGCTCTGTGCCATGCCAGCGTGCGATCAATTGCAGTGAACGCAGCTTGGGGTTTTTCTGCAGCGCTTCGAGCAAAGCGACCAACAATTGCGCGTAGATGTGATCTTCTGCGGCAAAGTGGCTGGCATCTTCGACTTTCGCGGCCAGCTGCGGATGGTGCAGCAATGTTCTGAGCGCGGTCAGGGTCGGTGGTTCAACCGTCGCGGGAGTGCGAGGGCCGCGAGGCTCGAAGTCAGGCCGTTTGCCTTTCTTGTCCCAGGGCTTCTTGTCCCACTGTTTTTGACCGCCGGTTTTCTTCGGCGTCCACTCCGGCTGAGCTTCATAACTGCCGTGCTGCTGATAATCAGCGTAGTCGGGAATGGCGTCGTAATCGATGTTCGGGTCATAGCTGGGCGGCGGCGCTTCATTGGGCGCGCTCTGCACCAGTTGATGCATGGCCTCATTGTTGAGGCCGGTAATTTCACTCAGGCGCTGACGCATGAGTGTCCGCAAGTTGGCGCCTGGCACTTTGTCGATCAGCGGCGCGGCCAGGGTTGCCATGTGAGCCTTGCCCTCCAGCGAGCGAGGGTCGGCCTCCTTGGTCAGCTGCTCGAAGAAGTAATCGGCCAGCGGCTGTGCGTGCTGATTGATCCGTGCCTTGAATGCATCGGTGCCTTCGGAGCGGACCAGCGTATCCGGGTCTTCGCCTTCGGGCAGAAACAGAAAGCGTGCTCGGCGCCCATCCTGCAGGCTCGACAGCGCTGCTTCCAATGCTCGCCAGGCGGCATTGCGGCCGGCCTGATCGCCGTCGAAACAGAACAGCACGTTGGGTACTACCCGAAAGAGCCGTTTGAGATGCTCTTCACTAGTGGCGGTCCCGAGCGTGGCGACGGCATTACGCAAGCCTTGTTGGGCGAGGGCGATGACGTCCATATAGCCCTCGACGACAATGATCTCGTCGAGGTTGCGGTTGTACTTGCGCGCTTCGAACAGGCCGTAAAGCTCCTGCCCTTTGTGAAATACCGGCGTTTCCGGTGAGTTCAGGTATTTGGGTTTGTCATCGCCCAGAACTCGACCGCCAAAAGCGATGACTCGCCCACGACTGTCGCGGATCGGAAACATCACGCGGTCACGAAAACGGTCATAGCGCTTGCCGGTCTCGGCATTTTCAATCAACAGACCCGCGTCGATCATGGTCTTCTGCTGAAGTGTGTCGCTGCTCAAATGCTTGTACAGGTTGTCCCAGCCGGGCGGGGCAAAACCCAGGCCGAAATCGCGAGCGATCTCGCCGGACAGGCCGCGGCCTTTTAGATAATCCACTGCGGATTTACGCGTCGGATGGCTTTTGAGGGCCTGGCGATAAAACTCGGCAGCTGCCGTCAGCAATGGATACAGCGGTGAGTCTGTCGGCTGACGGGGTTTTTGACCTTTGACGCCTTGTTCGCGCGGGACTTCCATGCCTGCGGCTTTAGCCAGTTCCTCGACGGCCTGGGGGAAATCCAGATTGTCGTGGTCCATCATGAAGCCGAGGGCATTGCCGCCAGCACCGCAACCGAAGCAGTAATAGAACTGTTTGTCCGGGCTGACGCTGAACGATGGAGTTTTTTCTTTGTGGAACGGACAGCAGGCGCTGTAATTCTTCCCGGTTTTCTTCAATTGCAGACGTGAGCTGACAACATCGACAATGTCGGTGCGGTTCAGAAGGTCGTCAATAAAGCTCTGGGGAATTAGCCCGGCCATGGCGTTCTCATCATCAGGCGGCCCGCCAGCTAATCGTGGCGAAACTGAAACGTAGCTACATTGACCGTCACGATTGGTTATCGCGGGCTGCTGTGTTCACTAAGCTGACATTGGGAGACGCTGCCTTGATTGAGCTTCTTTCGAAGGTCAGTGAGGCGTGCTCGTCATGCGCCTTGATCCATGGTCAGTCTAGACGTGATCAATGCGGCCTGAATCGTTGTCTGAATCAGAGCAGGACGTGCCTTGACGGGATTTGTCTTAGTCGCAGCTGGCTTGCATCTGCGGCTCAGACAGCCTCTGTCAGTGAAGCGTGAGGCTTGATGTGCAACTGCCGGCAGCCCGGCTTTGGGGCCGGGCGTGGCAGAAGCTTGCGACGAATGTCTGTAAATTAATACAGACGAACGGCGCGGCGCTGTTCGCGCTGTACTTTCTTGGCGTGACGCTTAACAGCGGCTGCTGCTTTACGCTTACGCTCAGAAGTCGGCTTCTCGTAAAATTCGCGGCTACGAACTTCAGCCAGAACACCGGCTTTTTCGCAGGAGCGCTTGAAACGACGCAGAGCTACGTCGAAGGGTTCGTTCTCTTTAACTTTGACGGCTGGCATCCAGAGCTACCTTCATTCATTACCGGGGTCAACGACTCGTGCAAAAACTGCACTTAAGTACGTCGGTTTTTAAGGGTTGCGGATGTTAACCCCTCATCGCAAGGAATGCAAAGCCTCTGATCGAAAAACGCTGGTCGGGGCCTGGAGTGGCGACTATTATGCGCGGCTTCGAATTCAGCCTCTACAAGGCGCAAACCCATGCTAGTACTGGGATTAGAGACCTCCTGCGACGAAACCGGTGTCGCACTTTACGACAGTGAGCGAGGCCTGCTGGCCGACGCACTGTTCAGCCAGATTGACCTGCATCGCGCGTATGGCGGGGTTGTACCCGAGCTGGCGTCGCGTGATCACGTCAAGCGCATGCTGCCGCTTATCCGCCAGGTTCTGGCCGAAGCGGACTGTATCGCGACCGAGATCGACGCCATCGCCTACACCGCGGGTCCTGGCCTGGTCGGTGCACTTTTGGTCGGTGCTTCCTGCGCTCAGGCGCTGGCGTTTGCCTGGGACATTCCGGCCCTGGGCGTGCATCACATGGAAGGCCATCTTCTGGCGCCGATGCTCGAAGAACAACCGCCCGAATTCCCGTTCGTCGCTTTGTTGGTGTCCGGTGGCCATACGCAGCTGGTTCGGGTCGATGGCATCGGTCTTTACCAGCTGCTGGGCGAGACGCTGGATGACGCGGCGGGTGAAGCGTTCGACAAGACCGCGAAGATGATGGGCCTGCGTTATCCCGGTGGTCCTGAGATCGCGCTGCTGGCGAATCAGGGCGTGGCGGGTCGTTTTGTTTTTCCGCGGCCCATGACCGACCGGCCCGGTCTGGATTTCAGCTTCAGTGGCCTGAAGACCTTTGCCCTGAATACCTGGCATCAATGCCAAAGCGCTGGAGACGACGGCGAGCAAACCCGTTGCGACATCTCTCTGGCCTTCCAGCATGCGGTGGTAGAGACTTTGACCATCAAGTGCAAGCGTGCCCTCAAGCAGACCGGCCTCAAGCGTCTGGTCATCGCTGGCGGCGTCAGTGCCAATACGGCATTGCGCCTGTCGCTGGAAAAAATGCTCGGTGAGCTGCGCGGCAACGTTTTCTACGCGCGGCCGGAGTTTTGCACCGATAACGGCGCAATGATCGCGTTTGCCGGTTGCCAGCGTCTGCAGGCCGGGCAGAAAGAGGATTTGAGCATCAGCGTGCAGGCGCGCTGGCCGATGGAACAGTTGTCAGGTCTGTGACGGCGTCAACCTGACTCAGGTTCGTCGCGAAGATTTAAAAATGCCGTTCGCGCCCGGCGAACAGGTCGCGTAAATTGCCGCGGTGGCGCCATACGACCAGTAAGGTGACGATGCTCATCGGCAGCAGTGCTTGAGGCTCCTGCCATGCCAGTAATGGCAGGGTCAGCGGTGTCGCGATCAAGGCCGCGAGCGAGCTGGTGCGGGTCAGGAAGAACACCAGCAGCCAGACGCAGAGAGCCAGCGCGGCAGCGGGCGGGGATAGGCCCAGCAGCATGCCGGCCGCCGTCGCAACACCCTTGCCGCCGCGAAAGCGAAAGTACAGTGGAAAAAGATGACCCAGTACCGCGCAAAGTCCTACCCACGCTTGCTGTTGAGGGTCGAGGCCGAGCAGATTGGCGGCCAGTACCGGCAGCAGACTTTTGCAAACGTCGCCGATTAGTGTCAAAACAGCGAGCTTCTTCCCCGCCAGGCGCAACATGTTGGTCGCGCCGGCATTACCGGAACCGCTGGCGCGCGGGTCCGGGCTACCCGTGAGGCGGCTGAGCAAGATGGCGAAGGACAGTGAGCCAAGCAGGTAGGCGAGGATCGCCAGTAACCAAAACATGCTAACTATTCCGGGCGAGGACGCCCTGATTCTAACGGCGCATCGCGCCCTTGTCGTGCAGCGGAGAAAAGTGCTTGGACAGAGTTTTTATCGAGGGTCTGGAAGTCGATACGGTCATCGGCGCCTACGACTGGGAGCGTGGCATTCGCCAGTGCCTGCGCCTGGACCTGAGTTTTGCCTGGGATAATCGGCCGGCTGCGGCGGGTGATGACCTGAGCAAGGCACTCGACTACGCTAGTGTCTCGACACGCATTCAGGCCTTTGCCGAGCAAGCGCAATTCCAGCTGGTCGAGACGTTCGCCGAACGTCTGGCCGAGGTGTTGATGAGCGAATTCCAGATTCCCTGGCTACACCTCAAACTGACCAAGCCAGGTGCCGTTGCGGCGGCGGCTGGCGTGGGCGTGGAGATCGAGCGCGGATGTCGCTAACCCAGATATTCCTAGGTCTCGGCAGCAATATCGAGCGCGAAACGCACCTGCATGCAGGGCTTGAAGCGCTGGATGGATTTTTGCAGCAGATGACCTGTTCGCCGGTGTTCGAAAGCCAGCCGGTGGGCATCAAAAGCGGACCGTTTTTCAATCTGGTGGTATCGGCGTATACCGATCTGCCGTTGATGGAACTGGATCGCCGTTTGAAGTTCATCGAGGCGGACAACGGGCGCTATGCTCCGGAACGCAAGGGCTTGCCGTTGGATATTGACGTACTGCTCTACGGTGAGCAGGTTGGTAATTTCGATGGCTTGATTCTGCCTCGCGCGGAAATTCTCAAGAATGCGTTCGTGCTGTGGCCGCTGTCGCTGATCGCGCCGGAACGGCTGCATCCTGGCGTGAACAAGACCTTCCAGGATTTGTGGCAAGAGGCGCAGATCGATCAGGTGTTGGCGCCGGTGGCGTTTGAGTGGCGTGGTAGGCAGTTGACGCCCTGAAATGCGCCAATTCCCTGTAGGAGCGGGCTTGCCCGCGATAGCGTTGTGTCGGGCGCACCGCGTCAAGCTGATCGCAGGCAAGCCAGCTCCTAGTTTGCGTTATCTTCTTTGTAGTCCTTCAGCGCCTTAAGCCGCTCACGCTTCAGTGCTTCACCCAGCTCAGGCCCTTCAAACCCCTGTTCGCGCAACGGCTGCACAGCCACGGTCCGCGCGGCCTCAGCCGCACCGCGTAGATACGCGGCCTGCGGATAATCTCGCTGCTCGAAACCCAAACGGCCTCGAGCATCCATCTCGCAGGCCGCGATGAACTCTTCGAAACGCTGCGGCCGACGGTAGATATCGAAGCTTTGCAGCAGCTCAAGCAATGTCGACGCTTTCAGCTCCAGCGCTCGGTGTCCATGGGTGTGGTACTGGCCGACCAGAAGCGCCAGCTCCTGGCAATCCCGAGGCACCTTGAAGCGTGCGTTCACCGCTTTGATCAGGCGCAGGCCGGTGTGTTCATGGGCAATATGCCGTGGCCACTCGCTTTCTGGTGTCAGGCCCTTGCCCAGATCATGCAGCAGGCAGGCCCAGCGTACGCTCAGCGGCTGCTGGTGGGCGGCGGCCTGCTCCAGGACGCTGAGTACGTGCTGACCGGTGTCGACTTCCGGGTGGTGCGCTGCAGGCTGCGGTACGCCGAATAATGCATCGACCTCAGGAAATAACACCTTCAGCGCGCCACACTCGCGCAGCACCTGAATGAATACCTGCGGCTGACTTTCCATCAGGGCGCGGGAGATTTCCTTCCAGCTGCGCTCTGGGGTCAGCGCTTCCAATTCGCCGGATTCACTGAGCCGTTGCATCAGTAACAGGGTCTCCGGGGCGATGCTGAAACCCTCGGGAGCATACCGCGCGGCAAAGCGGGCGACGCGCAGTACCCGTAGGGGATCTTCGGCAAACGCCGGGGAAACATGACGTAAAATGCGTGCTTTAAGATCTTTCTGGCCGTGGTAGGGGTCCGTCAGCTGACCCTGCTCATCTTCGGCGATGGCATTGATCGTGAGATCCCTGCGAATCAAATCTTCTTCGAGGGTGACTTCGGGGCTGGCGTGGAAGGTGAAGCCGCCGTAGCCTCGGCCGCTCTTACGCTCGGTCCGGGCGAGGGCATACTCCTCGCCGGTTTTCGGGTGCAGGAACACCGGAAAATCTGCGCCGACCGGGCGAAAGCCTTTGCCGAGCATTTCGTCGGTGGTTGCGCCCACTACCACCCAATCGGTGTCTGCGACTGTTTTGCCGAGGAGGCGATCACGTACTGCGCCGCCCACTTTATAAATCTGCATAAAAAACCTCCGTAAGCGCGACAGGATAACCCTTGCGTCGTACTCACGGAGGTTAAAACCGAAAACGGTGACCAGGTCTAAAGGCAATTAGGGCTTAAAGGTGAATGACCGCCAAATCGAGCCGGGGATATTCACTATCGGCATGTTCGCCTTTAGGTGGGACATGGTGGGTTTTCATTATCTGATCGCCTTGCAGGGTCTCCAGATGAATATCGAAGCCCCACAAGCGGTGCAGGTGCTTGAGCACTTCTTCCGTGGAGTCTCCCAAAGGTTTGCGGTCGTGCTGCTGGTGGCGCAGGGTCAGAGAGCGGTCGCCGCGGCGGTCGATGCTATAGATCTGCACGTTAGGTTCGCGGTTGCCCAGGTTGTACTGCGCGGCCAAGGTTTCACGGATGGTCTTGTAGCCGGGTTCGTCGTGGATGGCGGGAACCAGCAGATCGTCCTTCTGGTCGTCGTCCATGATGCTGAACAGTTTCAGGTCGCGAATCACCTTGGGCGACAGGTATTGCAGGATGAAGCTCTCATCCTTGAAGCTGCTCATGGCGAACTTGAGGGTAGCCAGCCAATCACTGCCGGCAATGTCCGGGAACCAGTGGCGATCTTCATCAGTGGGGTGCTCGCAGATCCGTCGGATATCCCGGTACATTGAAAAACCCAGGGTGTAGGGGTTGATGCCGCTGTAATACGGACTGTCGAAGCCCGGCTGATAGACGACGCTGGTGTGTGATGTCAGGAACTCCATCATGAAACCGTCCGTCACCAGACCTTCATCGTAGAGGTCGTTCATCAGCGTGTAGTGCCAGAAGGTCGCCCAGCCTTCATTCATCACCTGAGTCTGGCGTTGCGGATAGAAGTACTGAGCGATCTTGCGCACGATCCGCACCACTTCACGTTGCCAGGGCTCCAGCAGCGGCGCGTGTTTCTCGATGAAGTAGAGGATGTTTTCCTGAGGCTCTACGGGGAAGCGAGCGTTGTCCTTATCGCTGTTTTTATCCGCGCCTTTCGGGATGGTCCGCCACAGATCGTTGATCTGCTTCTGCAGATGTTCTTCACGGTCTTTCTGCCGGCGGCGTTCTTCTTCGGCGGATATCGGGTAAGGACGCTTGTAGCGGTCGACGCCGTAGTTCATCAGCGCGTGGCAGGAGTCGAGCAGGTCTTCTACTGCGTCGATGCCGTGGCGTTCCTCGCACTGCATGATGTACTGCTTGGCGAACACCAGATAATCGATGATCGAGCTGGCATCGGTCCAGGTGCGGAACAGGTAGTTACCCTTGAAGAAGCTGTTGTGCCCGTAACAGGCGTGCGCCACGACCAGCGCCTGCATGCAGATGGTGTTTTCTTCCATCAGGTAAGCGATACAGGGGTCGGAGTTGATGACGATTTCGTAAGCCAGCCCCATCTGTCCGCGGCTGTAGGATTTTTCGGTGCTAAGGAAGTGTTTGCCGTAGGACCAATGGTGATAACCCAGCGGCATGCCGACGGAGGCATAGGCGTCCATCATCTGCTCGGCAGTGATCACCTCGATCTGGTTGGGGTAGGTGTCCAGGGCATAACGCTCGGCAATGCGGCTGATTTCCCGGTCGTAGGCCTGGATCAGTTCGAATGTCCACTCTGAACCCGTGGACAGGGGTTGGCGCTTCTGCTCTCTAGCGGTCATGTCACTAACCTGCGCTGGAAGAGTTCACGGAATACCGGATAGATATCACCGGCAGAGACGAGCTGTTGCTGGGCAAACGTATCGGGGAAGGCTTCGTTGATGCGCTCGTATTCGAACCACAGTGCCTGATGTTCACGCGGGGTAATCTCCACGTAAGTGTAGTACTGCACGAAGGGCATGATCTGCTTGATCAGGATGTCCCGGCAAATCGGTGAATCATCGTTCCAGTTGTCGCCGTCCGAAGCCTGCGCCGCGTAAATGTTCCATTCATTGGTCGGGTAACGCTCGACCATGATTTCCTGCATCATTTTCAACGCGCTCGAAACGATGGTGCCGCCGGTTTCCCGGGAGTAGAAGAACTCTTCCTCGTCGACTTCGCGGGCGCTGGTGTGGTGGCGAATGAACACGACTTCGATCTTTTCGTAGTTACGCTTGAGAAACAGATACAGCAGGATGAAGAAGCGCTTGGCGATGTCCTTGGTCGCCTGGGTCATGGAGCCGGAGACGTCCATCAGGCAGAACATGACCGCCTTGGAGCTGGGATTGGGTTGTTTGATCAGCAGGTTGTATTTGAGGTCGAAGGTGTCCAGGTAAGGCACCCGATAAATACGGGCCTTGAGGCGCTCGATTTCGGCCTCCAGTTCCTGAATATCGCCGAAGTTATCGGGCTCTTCGCGTTTCATGCGCTCCAGCTCATCGACGGCTTCGCGCAGTTTGGCGCGACTGCTGCCAGAAAGCGCGATGCGCCGGGCATGTGCTGAGCGCAGGGTGCGGATGATATTGATCCGTGAAGGATTGCCTTCGTTGCTGATCCCTGCACGCACGGTCTTGTAGGTGTCGGTGCCCGTCAGGTTGCGTTTGACCAGGTTGGGCAACTCGAGATCTTCGAACATGAATTCCAGAAATTCTTCCTGAGTGATCTGGAAGACGAACTCATCCATGCCTTCGCCTGAATTGCTGGCCTTGCCCGGCCCTTTACCGCCGCCGCCCCCTTGTGGACGGGCGATATGCTCGCCAGTGGTGAATTCCTTGTTGCCGGGATGAACGACGGTCTGTTTACCGCCGCGACCATGATGAAGTACCGGTTCGTCGATATCGCGCCCGGGAATGCTGATCTGTTCGCCGTGCTCCATATCGGTAATGGAACGGCGGCTAACTGCTTCTTCGACTGCTTTTTTTATGTGATCACGGTAACGCCGCAGAAAGCGTTGGCGGTTTACCGTGCTCTTGTTCTTGCCATTGAGACGTCGGTCGATCACATAACTCATGACTGCTCCTTAGAAGCTGTCTTGAAAAATGGCGAGCTGGCAGGGCGGTTAGAGCAGTGTGTGGGCGTAAGCCACTTTTGCTCTGTCTGAGCCTCGCTGCCGATTTCTAAAACAGCTTCTTGGAGCCTGTGTAGCAGAAAAAGCTGGCACAGGCTCTCGGCTAACGACAACCGGTGTAACCGGTAGCGGGCTACTGTGATTTTCTGACCCGCAGATACCACTCGGACAGCAGTCGTACCTGTTTGTCAGTGTAACCACGCTCGACCATCCTTGTGACGAAGTCGTTGTGCTTCTGCTGATCCTCTTTGCTGGCTTTTGCGTTGAAACTAATGACCGGCAGCAGGTCCTCGGTGTTCGAGAACATTTTCTTCTCGATGACTACCCGCAGCTTCTCGTAGCTGAGCCAGGTAGGATTTTTGCCGTTGTTATTGGCGCGGGCGCGCAACACGAAATTGACGATCTCGTTGCGGAAATCTTTCGGATTGCTGATGCCGGCCGGTTTTTCGATTTTTTCCAGTTCCTCGTTCAGCGCGACGCGGTTGAGGATTTCGCCGGTTTCCGGATCTCGGTATTCCTGATCCTGAATCCAGAAATCTGCGTAAAGCACGTAGCGATCGAAGATGTTCTGGCCGTATTCGCTGTAAGACTCGAGGTAGGCAGTCTGGATTTCCTTGCCGATAAACTCGATGTAGCGCGGCGCCAGGTATTCTTTGATGAAGCGCAGATAACGCTCACGAACTTCGGCCTGGAATTGCTCTTGCTCAATCTGCTGTTCCAACACGTACAGCAGGTGAACCGGGTTGGCGGCGATTTCATGGGGGTCGAAGTTGAATACTTTCGACAGAATCTTGAACGCGAAACGTGTCGACAGACCGTTCATTCCTTCATCGACACCGGCATTGTCACGGTATTCCTGAATTGATTTGGCTTTCGGGTCGGTGTCTTTAAGGTTTTCGCCGTCATACACCCGCATCTTCGAGTAGATGTTCGAGTTTTCTGGCTCTTTGAGACGCGACAGCACGGTGAACTGCGCCAGCATTTTCAGAGTGTCGGGCGCGCAGTGAGCTTTGGCCAGAGAGCTGTTGAAGAGCAGCTTGTCGTAGATTTTGACCTCATCGCTAACCCGCACGCAGTACGGCACTTTGACGATGTAGATCCGGTCGATGAAGGCTTCGTTGTTCTTGTTGTTGCGGAAGCTGTGCCATTCCGACTCGTTGGAGTGGGCCAGCAGGATGCCGGTGAAGGGGATCGAGCCCAGACCCTCGGTGCTGTTGTAGTTACCTTCCTGAGTGGCGGTGAGCAACGGGTGCAAGACCTTGATCGGCGCCTTGAACATTTCGACGAATTCCATCAGGCCCTGGTTGGACCGGCAGAGTGCTCCTGAGTAGCTATAGGCATCGGCGTCGTTCTGTGGGAATTCTTCCAGCTTGCGGATATCGACCTTGCCGACCAGTGCCGAGATGTCCTGGTTGTTCTCGTCGCCCGGTTCGGTTTTCGCCACGGCGATCTGGTTGAGGATGGACGGATACAGCTTGACCACGCGGAACTGGCTGATGTCGCCCCCGAACTCAGCCAGACGTTTGGTCGCCCACGGCGACATGATGGTGTTCAGGTAACGTCGAGGAATGCCGAAGTCTTCTTCGAGAATCGCGCCGTCCTCGGTCGCATTGAACAGGCCGAGTGGCGATTCGAAAACCGGTGAGCCCTTGATGGCGTAGAAGGGCACTTTTTCGATCAGCTGTTTGAGTTTTTCAGCCAGCGAGGATTTACCGCCACCCACGGGTCCGAGCAGATAGAGGATTTGTTTCTTCTCCTCCAGGCCCTGCGCGGCGTGGCGGAAGTACGAGACGATCTGATCGATGCATTCTTCCATGCCATGGAAGTCTTCGAACGCCGGATAGCGACGGATCACCTTGTTGGAGAAGATTCGGGATAAGCGTGAGTTGGCCGACGTGTCGAGCAGCTCGGGCTCGCCAATGGCCAGCAGAAGACGTTCTGCGGCAGAGGCGTAGGCGCTACGTTCTTTTTTGCAGAGTTCCAGATACTCCTGTAGCGAGAACTCTTCCTGGCGTGTCGATTCAAAGCGTTGTTGGAAGTGGCTAAAAATACTCATGACGTCACCTCGCTCGATACGTGGAGCCGGCGGCGGATCGTCAGTCGATGCTGGCATGCAGCTGAAATCCAGCTGCTGTTTACCCCCCAGAACACCATAAAATTACTACCGATGACCCACGCGCCGGTGTACCGGCTCTCCCCTGATTTGGATGGCCTAGGGCTAAGGATAGTTCGGAATCGCAGAGATCAAGGAGTATTGATTGATAAGTCGGGCTGACCGTTCGTCAGTTTGGGGCGCGAGCCCGCACAGGGCGCGGGATCGCCCCATGTAAAAAAAATTATTCCGGGATGCCTTGGGCGGTTTCGTCCGGATAGGTGTTGCGCCACAGTTCGAAACCGCCATCCATGCTGTAAACGTCCGAGAAGCCCTGGCCCACAAGATAGGCTGCGGCGCTTTGGCTGGAATTGCCGTGATAGCAGACCACAACCAGTGGCTTGTCCAGATCGGCTTTGGCAATGAAGTCGGCGATGGAGTGGTTGTCCAGATGTTGCGAGCCAGGGATGTGATGGGCAGCAAATGTCTGTGGGTCGCGTACGTCGACCAGCACGGCACCTTGTTCGCGCAGGGAGTGGGCCTGCGCTGGAGGGATGCGTTTGAACTCGGTCATGGACTGGGCTCCTTGGGGCTTGGCTGAAAAGTGGATTCTAACGCTTGGCGGCGGTTTGTATGCCGGCACGCGCCATTGAAACAGGGTTGGCGTCGGCCAAGCCTTTATTATCGCAATCACAGCGATGCAGCTCGCCGCTGTCGACGTCAAGCAAGGTCATGGCGCCGCCCCAGACACAGCCGGTGTCGAGCGCAAACATGCCGGGTTCGGTGCATTTGCCCTCAAGCGCCGCCCAGTGACCGAAGATGATCTTCAGGCCTTTGGTCTTGCGGTCGCTATGACTGAACCAGGGGGCGTAGCCGGGCAGGGCGGTTTCTACGCCTTCCTTGCCTTTGAGGTCGAGCTTGCCGTCGCTGGTGCAGAAGCGCATGCGGGTGAAATAGTTGGTAATCACCCGTAGCCGCGTCACGCCGTGCAGGTCTTTGTCCCACTTGGTCGGTTCATTGCCGTACATGCCATCGAGGAAGGGTTCGAACAGGTTGTCGTCACGCAATGCGTCTTCGACTTCGCTGGCGTACTTGAGCGCTTTTTTCAGTGTCCACTGGGGCGGGATGCCGGCGTGAACCATGGCGATAGCGCGTTCGGCGTCGTAATGCATGAGCTTTTGCTGGCGCAGCCATTCAAGCAACTGGTCGCAATCAGGCGCTTCGAGCACTTCGCGCAGCGTGTCGTGTTTCTTCAGACGTTCGATATTGCGAGCGGTGGCGAGCAGATGCAGGTCATGGTTGCCCAGAACGCACACCAGAGAATCGCGAATGCCGTACAAGAAGCGCAGGGTTTCTAGCGACTGTGGGCCGCGATTGACCAGATCCCCCACCAGCCATAGCCGGTCTTTGCTCGGGTCGAAGGCGACATGTTCGAGCAGGCATTGCAGTGGTTCCAGGCAGCCTTGCAGATCGCCGACGGCATACACTGCCATCAGTGCAGGGCTCCGGGCACCGCCAGGCGGAAGGGGGCAATTACGGCGTCGAAGCGTTTGCCGTCTTCGGCAAGCATTTGATAGCTGCCCTGCATGTTGCCGACTTTCGTCGTCATGACCGTGCCGCTGCTATAGGTATGGCTTTGCCCGGCTTTGATCAGTGGTTGCTGACCAACCACACCATCGCCACGGACTTCCTCGACATGGCCATCACCATCGGTGATCACCCAATGCCGGGAGAGCAGTTTGGCCGGCAACTCGCCACTGTTGTGCACCGTGACGGTATACGCGAAAGCGAAACGGTTCTGCTCGGGTTGCGACTGTTCTACAAGAAAGCGAGTAACGACGCTGACGTCGACCTGATAACGGGGATCGGACATGCAATAGGCCTTAAAAGCAAACGCGGAAAAAGCCGGACAATACCGGTGAAATTCAGTCTAGGGCATTTGGGAGGAAAAAAACCAATACTGCAGGCTGTATGCCTGCATTGAACGGTCGTCTTCCTCAGGCATGCCCCGCCACTTTACTCGGCGCTGGGTTGTTCACTCAGTTTGTCCGCCAGACGGACGAAGGCAGCAAGGTCCAGTTGCTCGGGGCGAAGGCTGCCATCGACGCCAGCGGCAGTGATCTCGTCGCTGCTGAGCAAGGCTTTGAGCGTATTGCGCAGTGTCTTGCGGCGCTGGTTGAATGCTTCGCGCACGACGCGTTCAAGTAGGCGATGATCCTTGGCCGGGTGCGGCAGGGTTTCGTGTGGCACCAGGCGGACAATCGCCGAATCGACTTTGGGTGGCGGGTTGAACGCGCCTGGCCCGACGTTGAACAGGTGTTCGACGCGGCAATGGTACTGAACCATGATCGACAGGCGACCATAATCACCACCACCGGGGCCGGCGGCGAGACGCTGGACCACTTCCTTTTGCAGCATGAAGTGCATGTCGCGGATCAGGCTGGCGTTCTGCAGCAGATGGAAGATCAGCGGCGTGGAGATGTTGTAAGGCAGGTTGCCCACTACTCGCAGGCTGTTCGGTGGGGCGTTCAGGCTGGTGAAGTCGAACTTCAGCGCGTCGCCTTGATGCAGATTGAAATTGGGCTTGCTGCCGAATTGATGGATGAGGATCGGGATCAAGTCCTTGTCCAGCTCGACCACGTCCAGTTGCGCGTTGCTGTTGAGCAGACCCTCAGTCAGGGCGCCCTGGCCCGGGCCGATTTCCAGCAGGCGATCTTCCGGACGGGCACGAATAGCACGCAGGATTTTGTCGATCACGCCAGCGTCGTGCAGGAAGTTTTGCCCGAAGCGCTTGCGCGCCTTGTGTTGGAATTGCTCGGTCATTAATGAGTCTCGGCCATCTGGTAGGCGGTTTCCAGGGCGACCTTCAGGCTGCCGGTGTCGATTTTGCCGCTGCCCGCCAGATCCAGCGCGGTGCCATGATCGACTGACGTGCGGATGATCGGCAGGCCGAGGGTCACGTTGACTGCGGCGCCGAAACCTTTGTATTTCAGTACGGGCAGCCCCTGGTCGTGGTACATCGCCAGCACTGCATCGCAGTGCTCCAGATATTTGGGGGTAAACAGAGTGTCGGCAGGCAGCGGGCCACGTAAATCCAGGCCCTCACTGCGCAGGCGCTCCAGAGTAGGTTCGATGATGTCGATTTCTTCGTGGCCCAGATGCCCACTTTCTCCGGCGTGGGGGTTGAGCCCGCAGACCAGGATGCGTGGCTGGGCGATGCCGAACTTGTTGACCAGGTCGGCATGCAGGATCCGTGTGACGCGCTCCAGGCGCTCCGGCGTGATTGCATCGGCGACGTCACGCAGCGGCAGGTGAGTGGTCACCAGTGCCACGCGCAAGTCGCCTGTGGCGAGCATCATCACCACCTGTTCGGTGTGAGTCAGCTCGGCTAGAAATTCGGTGTGGCCTGAAAAAGCGATGCCGGATTCGTTGATCACACCCTTGTGCACCGGCGCGGTAATCATCCCTGCAAAGTCGCCATCGATACAACCCTGTCCGGCACGGGTCAAGGTCTGCAGCACAAAGGCGGCATTGGCCTTGTCCAGCTGGCCTGCGGTCACGGCGACTTGCAACGGCGTATCCCACACGTACAGGCTGCCAGCCGGGGCGGGCAGGTCTGGCCAGGTATCGGGCGTCACCAGTAGCAGATTGACGGCCACACCCAGCAGCGCGGCCCGCTCGAGGAGCAGGTCGCGGCTGGTAATGGCAATCAGAGGGTGCGGCTGAGGTTGTGAGGCGAGCAGCAGGCACAGGTCAGGACCTATACCGGCCGGCTCGCCGGGTGTCAGAGCGAAGCGCTGTGGTTTCACTTTACAACCTGGTCAGCCTGGTCGGGCTGTTGAGCGCCAGGGAGCTTGATTTCAACGTAGGCCTCGTCGCGGATC
This sequence comes from Pseudomonas sp. ASL3, assembly GCF_056680425.1. Taxonomy (NCBI): domain Bacteria; kingdom Pseudomonadati; phylum Pseudomonadota; class Gammaproteobacteria; order Pseudomonadales; family Pseudomonadaceae; genus Pseudomonas; species Pseudomonas sp. ASL3. Next base: position 6,118,076 of record NZ_CM155281.1, read on the forward strand.
TGACGCAGCCAGGTTTGCAGCTCTTCATCGTATTTACGGTTACGCAGCGCGGTTTTGGCTTGCTCTTCGCGAGCGGCACCACTGCTGTCAGTCGCGCGGCGGCCAAGGACTTCCAGAACATGCCAGCCGTAAGGGCTTTTAAACGGTTTGGACAGCTCACCGGCGGAAGTATCAGCCATGACGGCGCGGAACTCTGGTACCAATTGGTTCGGATCAACCCAGTTCAGGTCGCCACCGTTGAGCGCCGAGCCAGGATCTTCGGAGTAGCTTTTCGCCAGTGCGCTAAAGTCTTCGCCGTTTTTGATGCGCTCATACAAGCGGTCGGCCAGACGATGCGTCTCGTCTTCGCTGCGGATTGCGTTTGGTTTGATCAGGATATGGCGTACATGCACTTCGTCTTTCATTTGCGCCTGGCCCTGACCTCCATGCTTCTCCACCAGCTTCAAAATAATGAAGCCGCCGGGAGTGCGTGTAGGCGGGGTTATATCGCCAAGTGCCATGGTGCTAAGCATGCTATCGAACGGCGGTGGCAATTGCGCGGCTTTACGCCAGCCCATATCGCCGCCATCCAGAGCGTTGTCACTTTTGGATTTGGCAATGGCCAACTGAGCGAAGTCAGCACCTTGCTTGAGCTGCTGGTAAATCTCCTGAGCCTGACGCGCCGCGGCCTGAATCGCCTCCGAAGAAGCGCTGTCGGGTGTGGCGATCAGAATGTTAGCCAGGTGATATTCCTCGGACATCTGCATCTTGCCCATGTCGGAGGCGAGGAAGTTCTTCACTTCCTGTTCCGTCACCTGAATACGTTCAGCAACCCGGCGCTGACGCACCCGGCTGATGATCATTTCCCGGCGGACCTGATCGCGAGCGTCGTTGTAGGACAAGCCGTCATGGGTCAGCGCGGCGCGGAATTGATCCACGCTCATGTTGTTGCGCTGAGCAATGGTGCCGATGGCCTGGTTCAGCTCTTCATCAGTGATACGAATGCCGGAGCGATCACCGATTTGCAGCTGCAGGTTCTCCACGATCAGGCGTTCCAGCACTTGCTGCTCCAACACGCTGGCAGGCGGCTGGCCCCCGCCACGCTTGGCGATGGTCTGCTGTACCTCTCTGACCCGTTGATCCAGTTGGCTTTGCATGATCACGTCGTTGTCGACGATGGCCACGACCTTGTCGAGGGACCGCACCTCAGCGTGCGCCGCGGTGCCCAGGAGTAACGCGCCCAACATGAGTGGGCGCAGGTAATTAGAAAGCTTTGTCTTCACGTTCTTGATAACCCTGAATGCCTTTGTCGAGGAAGCCTTCAACTTTGGAGCCAGTAACGCCACCAAGTCCCTTCAACACAATTTGTAAGAAAATGCCGTGGTCGCCTTTTTCGTTCTGAGGCGCTTGTTGGCTGAACTCGTCATAGCTGACCCAGTAACGGTTGATCAGACGCAGCTTCCAGCAGCAGTTGTCATATTCGAAGCCACCGAAGGCCTCGAGGGTGCGGTTGCGGTTGTAATCGTACTGCCAACGGCTGATCGCGCTCCACTGCGGCACGATTGGCCAGATGACCGAGAAGTCGTGTTGCTGGATTTTGTAGTAATCCTTCACGAAGCCCGGTGTGCCTGGTGTGCCGTAGTCGCCACCGCCAACGCTCCACTTACCGGTGGTCTGGTCATAACGGACCAGGTCATTACGGTAGCGGTAACCGAGGTTGATGATCTTGCCGGGTTCGTCTTCAGGCTGGTAGTGCATCATCGCGCTGCCAGAGCGGGTTTTGCGGCTGTCCGGATCCCAGTTGAAGTCGGACGACGCGCGCCAGTCGCGGTTGAAGCGGTATTCGTACTCCAGGGCGTAAGGCGAGACGCTCGCCTGAGCATCCTTGCGGGTGCTGAAGTCGATGCCTGGCAGTTGTACCTTGCGATCCTGGAAGTACACCGCCTGGCCGATGCTGAAGCGTTGGCGTTCAAAGCCGTTGTCTTCAATCCAGCGGTTGGTGATACCCAGCGACAGCTTGTTCTCGTCACCGATACGATCTGAGCCCACGAAACGGTTGTCGCGGAACAGAGAGGCATAGTTGAAGGTGGTTTCACTTGTGTCGAAAACAGGGATGTCGTTCTGATTTTTATACGGTACATAAAGATAGAACAGGCGCGGCTCCAGCGTCTGACGGTAGTCTTTGCCGAACCACTGGGTATTTCTGTCGAAGTACAGGCCGCTGTCGACGCTGAAGATCGGCACGGCACGATCTTGAGAGCTGTTGAACGTTCCGTTTAGAGCTTGAGTTGCGCTGTCTTCGGCCGCGATTTGTTGCTTGCCGAGGTTGTCCAGGTTCAGATCATATTGGGTGTAGACGTACTTGAGCTTCGGTGTGACGAACCCGTAGGTCGAGTTCATCGGCAAGCTCATCGATGGCGCAAGATTGAGGCGGTCACCGTTCGCACGAGCAAGGCCTGTGACGTTTGTATCGAGCCGCGGACTACTTAGACCATTCTCGTCGATAAAATCGCCGGTCTTCAAACTCCGGTCAAATCGTACGGCTTCGGTCTCGTAAGCGAAATTCAACCCGCCCGGATGATACGGCAACGCACCATTGAAGGTGATTTGCGGCAGACGGTTATACGGGGTGATATCCGCAACAGTCGCCAGCTTGTAAGCCTGCAGGTTCAATCGAGCGGTATAGGTATCGCCGCGCCATGACACAGAGCCTTGCTGATTGACGTAATCGCGGGCCTGGATACCAATCTGGTCGCTCTCCAGATCCTGGAAGTAGTACGGATCGCTGATGTCGGTGTAGTCGACCTGGGTCATCAGGCGCGAATCCAGGCCGCCCTTGTGCTGCCAGTTGATCATCCAGCGTGTGTCTTTGGCGTCCGTCTGCAGCTTGCGATCTTTGTCCTCATCGTTGAGGAACGCACCGCCGAATTGCCCTTCGCTTGATTGGGTCAGGTAGCGGACCTCACCTTCCATCAACAAGCCGCGTTTGCTCATGTAGCGCGGATACAGCGTGGCATCGTAGTTCGGTGCCAGGTTGAAGTAGTACGGGGTGACCAGCATCAGGCCGGTTTTGGTGCCGGTGCCGATGGTCGGTGGCAGGAAACCGGACTGACGACGGCTATCGATCGGGAAGTAAATGTACGGGGTGTAGAAGACCGGTATGTCTTTGACCCGCAACGTGACGTTGGTCCCGGTACCGAAACCGGTGGCCGGGTTCAGGGTGATGTTGTTGCCCTTGATTTCCCAGGCGTTGCTGCTCGGTTCGCAGGTGGTGTATGTGCCGTCCTTGAGTCGAATGATCGCATTCTCGGCACGCTTGGCGTACAGAGCGCTACCGCGAACATTGGACTTGTGCATCACGTATTCGGCGTTGTCGACCTGAGCTTCACCGGTATCGAGTTGCAGGTCGGCGTGGTCACCCACGATCAGGGCGCCGTTCTGGCGCAGACGGACATTGCCGTTGAGCTCGCCACGGTTTTCTGCCTGATGCAGGCTGGCTTCGTCAGCCTGGACCTGCATGCTGCCCTGACGCAATACAACGTCACCGGCCAGCGTTGCCACCTGTGCTTCCTGCTCGTAACGAGAGGCCTTGGCACCGACGAACATCGGCGCGTCGCTCATCTTCGTCGTGTCATTCATGCCCGGACGGATCGGCTCGACGTACGCTCCCGAGCAATAAGGGCCGGTTTCGGCCATTTGTGCAGGGGTGAGTTGCTCCCGGGGAACCCAGTCCAGGTGACTGTAGTCAGCACTACGCGACTTCAGGCCGCGGCCTTTGGCTTGGGTGACCAGCGTGGTGGTGGCGGCTTTTTCGCCGCCATTGGAGCCGCTGTCCGGAGCGCTTTGGCCGTTCGAACTGGCAGCATCCGTGTTATGCACGGGGCGCGGCGGCAGTTGGGCAGCGTTGGCTTTCGGCGCGCAATCCCAGGTGCCCGAAGCAGAGACTGAGCAGTCATACTGTTCCGCGGCAACCACGAACTGAGTGGCTAGAGGTTGCATCGCCAGCAAACTGCCGGTCACGAGCAACGGAAATTTTTTACGGAACGCGGGGGATTTCAATGCCATCTTATTAGTCCGGGCTTCCTGCGCGCCATCTGCCCGCGGGGGGGCCCGCACGCCTCTCGATGGGCTGAAAAAGATGTCGGATAATAAAGCATGACCCGCTTGACGGCTAGCGCCGTCGGAGACCCTTGCAATGCCAGATCAAGATGTACGCTTGCAACACCTGAAAGTTTGGCTCAATGAGCAATTACCAGAGCTGTTCGCGGCTCAAGGCTGGGGTGCCGTACCCCCGGCCACGTTGACCGCGGCCAGTAGTGATGCCAGTTTTCGGCGGTATTTTCGCTGGGAAGGCGCAGGTCGAAGTTTTATTGTCATGGATGCGCCTCCCCCCCAGGAAAACTGCAAACCCTTCGTGGATATCGCACATTTATTAAATAAATCAGGAATTAATGTTCCGAAAATTTATGCCGAAGACCTGACGCAAGGCTTTCTTCTGCTCAATGACCTGGGTCGTAAGACCTACCTCGACGTGATTGATGCCGAGAACGCCGACGCATTGTTCACCGACGCACTCGACGCGTTGCTGGCTTATCAGCAATTGCCGATGGACGCGCCGCTGCCCAGTTATGACGTAGCGCTGTTGCGTCGCGAGCTTGAACTCTTTCCTGAGTGGTATGTACGTCGTCACCTGGGTATCGAGATGGATCAAGCGCAACTGGCGATGTGGCAGCGGGTCAGCGATCTGTTGATCGACAGTGCGCTGGCGCAACCCAAAGTATTGGTGCATCGCGACTATATGCCCCGCAACCTGATGCACAGCGAGCCCAATCCTGGCGTGCTGGACTTTCAGGATGCGGTGTACGGGCCGGTGACTTACGACGTGACTTGCTTGTTCAAGGATGCATTCCTGAGCTGGCCCGAAGAACGCGTGCGCGGCTGGTTGTTCACCTATTGGCAGACGGCTGCCAAGCTAGGTATCCCGGTGCAGGCGGAGTTTGAAGATTTTTTGCGGGCCAGTGATTTGATGGGCGTGCAGCGGCATTTGAAAGTGATCGGTATTTTTGCGCGTATTTGCCACCGTGACGGCAAACCCCGCTACCTGGCCGATGTGCCACGTTTCTTCGCCTATATAGAAGCAGTATTGGCGCGGCGACCGGAGCTGGCTGAGCTGGGTGAGTTACTGGCAAGCCTGCGTCAACCTGTTGGAGCTGTTGTATGAAGATGACGGTATTGAGCGCATGAAGGTGATGATTCTCGCCGCAGGCAAAGGCGAGCGCCTGCGTCCGCTGACCTTGCACACGCCCAAGCCACTGGTGCGTGCCGGGGATGTGCCCTTGATCGAGTATCACCTGCGAGCGCTGCTCGCAGCGGGGTTTACGGAGGTGGTGATCAACCATGCCTGGCTGGGTCAGCAGATCGAGGATTATCTCGGGGATGGGCAACGCCTGGGCCTGAGCATCCGCTATTCCCCGGAAGGCGAGGCGCTGGAAACTGGTGGCGGGATATTCCGTGCGCTGCCGTTATTGGGTGACGAGCCGTTTCTGGTGGTCAACGGCGATATCTGGACCGATTACGACTTCGCGAACCTGCATCGGCCCATCTCCGGGCTGGCGCACCTGGTGTTGGTCGATAACCCCGTGCACCACCCGATTGGCGATTTTGCCCTGGTGGCTGGACGTGTGGTCGATGGCCAGGCGGGGGTTGTTCAGGTGCCGCGCCTGACCTATAGCGGCATGGCCATTCTGCATCCACGGCTGTTCGACGGCTGTGAGGCAGGCGCTTTCAAGCTGGCGCCGTTGTTGCGCGAGGCCATGGCGCAAGGGCAGGTTTCGGGCGAGCATTTCACCGGGCGCTGGGTTGATGTCGGCACCCACGAGCGCCTGGCAGAAGTCGAGCGGTTGCTTGCGGTGAGTCGCTAAATGCTTTGGCCAAGCACGCTGATTGGTGCCGGTGCCGGTTTTGCTATCGCCAGCATTCCGGGGGCGCTGCTGGGCGCGTTGCTCGGCCAGGCGCTGGACCGGCGTCTGGAGTTGCGCAGTTGGGCGCATCTGCGTGAACGTCTGGGTGGTCGCAGCGTTCCGCGTGATGATGAATTGCTGTTCATTTTGCTCGGCCGGTTGGCCAAGGCTGATGGGCGGGTGGTCGATGGGCACATCCAGCAGGCGCGCGTTGAAATGCGTCGCCTGGACCTGAGTGAGCCGTCCCAACAGCGGGCGATTCTGGCCTTCAATCGCGGCAAAAAGGGGCGCGAGGGGTTGCACGGGTACCTGCGTCGCCTGAAAACCCAGCCGCATGCGGCCGAAGGGCTGCTGCGGGCCTGTTGGCGCATGGCCTGGGCCGACGGCAAGGCCTCGCGAGCGGAGCGCGAGTTGATCGTGCTGTGGGGAAAATGGCTGGGCTGGTCGGCGTCGAAAGTTCAGGCATTGGCCAGTGACTACGATCCGCATAAAAAACCAATTGCCAGCAGTGCGGACATTTACCAGGACGCGCTGCGGTTGTTGGGCGTGGCGGCGAACGCAGAGCCCGCGCAGATCAAACGCGCCTATCGGCGTCTGCTCAGCCGCCATCATCCCGATAAAGTCGCGGGCACCGGCGCCAGCCTGATGCAGGTGCGAGAGGCGACCGAGAAAACTCGTGAATTGCATCAGGCTTATGCATTGATTCGAGAGCGGCGGGAATTTCGTTGATGCAAGCGGCGGTGGGTCAGATGGACCGCGTTGCATCGTTCGCAGGCAAGCCTGCTCCCACAGAAGATCGAGTACCCCTGTGGGAGCAGGCTTGCAACTACGCGTCCCGCTGCGAATAGCTTGACGCGGTCTGTCTGACACAAAATGATTTACTTCGCCTCAAGCCACCCACGAATCCGCCGGAACAATTGCTCCTGTTCAGCCGTGTTGTTTCCCGGTATCGCCGCCAGCGCAACCTGCGTGTAGCCCGTGCTTTTCGTGCGCTTGCTCGCTTGCAGGCGTTGCAGCGCGGCCTGACGGCCTTGCGCCAGGTCCTTATAGATAAAGTCAGCCGTTCTCACTTTAAGCATCGACGCCAGTTCATCCAGGCGCGGTTTGGCGTCGGACGGATCCTGCGCGGAGACCATGACCAGCTTCTGGATCAGGGGCGAAGGTCGCTCGCTCAAGAAACGGGCGGCCCAATAAGCGCCGCTGCCATGTCCGAGCAATACAATGCTGTGGGCTTTTTGCTGTTGCGCGTACGCGATGGCGCTTTCGATGCGGGCGAAGATGCGCTCGGCGTTGGCCTTGGCTTGTTCTTCGGCGGCCGCCGCCCGCGCCACGTTGTTCGCCGCATCGGCTTCGGCAGTGTTCTCTGGCTCGGCGTTTTTCGGCGCATCGGCGCCTTTGGCTACCTTGGCGAGAGCGGCGTCCTTGGCCGGTGCGGCGGGATCGGCGGCGGCCGCCTTTTCCTCGATGCGCGGCAAGCTGCCATCATTTGGCACATCCGGCAGGGTCAGACTCAAGCTGGCCCAGCCATCATCGGGGAACTTGCGCCTCAGCGGCCCTACCGTCTGCGGCCAATCCGCCGACTCGCCGGCACCGGGAATGATAATCACGGTGCCTTTGGGTTGATCGACGTTGGCCGGTTTCCACAATGCGAGGAAGCTGTCGCTGCCGGCTTGTAGCTGCTGTTGCTCCTGCTGCGGCAGCTGTCGTTGCAGGGCGATGGCGTCTTCCTGACTGCGTTCGAGCAACAACTGGCGTTCGACGGGGGCCGTTTCGGTGGTCGACTCTTTGCCCGGCGGCGGATCAGCGGCCATCACTGGCAAGGCGCAAGGTAGTATCAGCGACAGGCACAATGCAGGAAACGTTGCGCTAAAGGTGTAGGACATCGGATATTCCAGGCCAGAAACAATCCTGGCAGCCTAATGGGTTGATCAGCATTTGTCAGGCGCGCTTGGGCACTGCGGCAACGTGGGAAACAATTCAGGAAGTAATGGAATGACACGCTTATGATTCGATCGATGCGCCTTTGGCTTATCGGCTGCCCAAGGCTGCTCTTGATGGCGTTGCCCTTGATAGCGCTGCCGTTCATGGTTCTGGCCGCGCCGGCGCCGGTATCGTCCTCTGCGGGGTTAAGCGTGGAGCAGCGAGCCTGGCTCGATCAGCGTGGCCAGTTGCGCGTTGGTCTGGTATTGCAGGCGCCTTATGCGCAGTTCGACCGGCGCTTGCAGCAATTGTCGGGCGCTAACGTCGACCTGGTGAACGAGCTGGCAAAAACCCTGCAAGTTGAGTTGCTCTGGCGCAATTACCCCGATCAGGCCGCGCTCGACAAGGCGCTGGAGGAGGGGGCCGTCGATCTGGCGCCAGGGTTGACGCAAACCCCGGCCAGCCTGCGTCTGTGGCTTTTTTCCGATCCGTACATGCGCGTGCCGAATCTGGTGGTCGGCGAGCGTCGTGGCGCGGGCGCAGTCGATCTGGAAAAACTCGACAGTCGCATTCGTGTTGCTGTCCGCATGCCCAGTCAGGTAGCCGATTACCTGCGCAGCACCTACACCCATCTCAATTTGCAAGGGGTGCCGCTGGAGCGTGAGGCGCTGCAATTGTTGTTGAGCCACCAGGCCCAATACGCGGTGATCGATGAAGCGCAGCTCAGTCGTTTGTCCATCGAACCGGAGTTCGCCGAATTGGCGGTGGTGGGTGATATCGGCTTGCCACAGCTGTTGCGCGTGGCTTCGCGAAGAGACTGGCCGGAGTTGGCGGGCATTGTCAGCGTCGCGCTGCAAGCGATACCCGCCCGAGACCTCGAACAACTGCATGCGCGCTGGATGCAGCCCAAATACCCACGACTGAGCGAGTCGCCCGGGTTTTGGCAAAACCTCACCCTGCTGCTGACTGTGATGTTGCTGTCCTGTTTTGCAATTGTGGTCTGGCAGCGACGTCAGCAACAGGCGCTGGAACATAGTCTGTTGGCAGCGCGCGAAGACATTGCCAAGCGCCAGGCCAGTGAAGAGGCCTTGCGGCTGACGCAGTTTTCCATAGACCAAAGCACGGTCGGCATTCTCTGGGTCAATTGGGACAGCCATGTGCGCTACGCCAATCACGCGGCCGAGACAATGCTGGGTTATGCCTCTGGCGGCGTGGTTGATCGGCCGTTGATCGACTTCGAACCGGGCCTGCACATGGACCGTTGGTTGAGCCTGTGGAAACGCGCTCGCTCCACGGAGGACAGCCCGCAGAGTTTCGAAACAAATTGCATCCGCGCCGATGGCAGTATGTTGCCCACCGATGTGTCCTTGAGCTTTCTGCGCTTTCGCGACGCCGAATACCTGGTGGTGTTTCTCACCGACGTCACCGATCGCCGTCGGGCGTTGGCGGCGCTGCAAGAAAGCGAGGCTCGGTTGCAAGGGATCGCGGCCAACGTGCCGGGGTTGGTGTTTCGACTGGAGCGGGAGCGGGCCGGCGAGGCGCCGGAGTTCGCCTATATCAGTGAGGGCAGTGAAAGCCTGGTGGGCTATTCGCCGGCAACGCTGCGTCATCCGGACATGGGCCTGCGCAATCTGGTGCACCCGGACGATCGCGCTGGCTACCACATCATTCAGGATCGCTCCCTGGACAGCGACAGCGACTGGTCGTGGCAGGGGCGCATCCTTACCCGTGGAGGTGAGGAGCGCTGGGCGGAGATCAAGGCCATTGCCCGGAGTCTGGACGATGATCGGGTGGTCTGGGACGGCATCGTCTGGGACATCAGTGAAAGCAAGCGCATCGAGCTGGAGCTCGCCAGTTCTCGCGAGCAATTGCGTGAACTGTCTGCGCACCTGGAAAGCGTGCGCGAAGAAGAGAAAGCGCGCATCGCTCGCGAAGTGCATGACGAGCTGGGGCAGATGCTCACCGTGCTCAAGCTGGAAACCTCTATGTGCGAATTGGCCTACGCCGATCTCGATCCGGGCTTACACGAGCGACTGAACAGCATGAAGCGTCTGATCGCCCAGCTTTTTCAGCTGGTGCGTGATGTCGCCACGGCCCTGCGCCCGCCGATTCTCGATGCTGGCATCGCCTCGGCCATCGAATGGCAGGCCCGGCGTTTTGAGGCGCGCACCCAGATTCCGTGTCTGGTGCAGGTCCCGGACAACCTGCCGATGCTCAGCGATGCCAAGGCCATCGGTCTGTTCCGCATCCTCCAGGAAGCGCTGACCAACGTGATGCGTCACGCCCAGGCGCACACTGTCGAGCTGAGCCTTACCCTGGATGAGGGCCTGCTGTGCATGACCATTGCCGACGACGGCTGTGGTTTTGTGCCCGAGGAGGGCAGGCCGACTTCGTTCGGTCTGGTGGGTATGCGGGAGCGCGTGTTGATGCTCGGCGGCAGATTGGAACTGGACAGTGAGTCCGGTGAGGGCACAACCTTACGTGCATACATTCCGCTTGCCGTTTAATCATTAAAAGCCGTTGGGCAGGAGCGAGAAAAGTGATTCGTGTATTGGTAGCTGAAGACCACGCCATCGTCCGTGAGGGCATCAAGCAACTGATCGGGCTGGCGAAGGATCTGGCGGTGGTGGGCGAGGCGAGTAATGGCGAACAACTGCTGGAAATCTTGCGGCATGTCGAGTGCGAAGTGGTGCTGCTGGATATTTCCATGCCCGGTGTGAACGGCCTTGAAGCGATCCCACGGATTCGCGCCCTGAACAATCCACCAGCGATTCTGGTGTTGTCCATGCACGACGAGGCGCAGATGGCCGCTCGAGCATTGAAGGTTGGCGCTGCAGGTTACGCCACCAAGGACAGCGATCCGGCGCTGTTGCTGACGGCGATTCGTCGGGTGGCTGCCGGTGGGCGTTACATCGACCCGGATCTGGCAGACCGCATGGTCTTTGAAGTCGGCCTGACCGATAACCGACCACTGCACTCGCTGCTGTCCGAACGCGAGTTTTCGGTGTTCGAGCGCTTGGCGCAAGGTGCCAACGTCAATGACATCGCTCAGCAATTGGCCCTGAGTAGCAAAACCATCAGCACCCACAAGGCGCGGCTGATGCAGAAGCTTCACGCCAATTCGCTGGCCGACCTGGTGAAGTATGCGATGGAGCACAAGTTGCTCTGATGTAGTACATGTCCGTCTGCGACATGCTTTTTCGTCTGACATTCCATGATCGCGGGCAAGCCCGCTCCTACAATTGAAACGCGATCCCCTGTAGGAGCGGGCTTGCCCGCGATGGCGTCAGTTCAGACAAAGCCTCACTCTCGAATGACATACCCAATCACGCCATCTCTGTAGGGCAATCCCTACCCCAATCTCTCCTGCCCCCCGATTTGCTTGGGGTCGAGCCTGATCTAGGCTTAACCCACGGCATACAAAACAAAGGTGTGGGTAATGAGCGACGTCGATTCAAGTGCTGGGGCGAATGATGTTCTGGTCAGCTTCCGTGGTGTGCAGAAAAGCTACGACGGCGAAAACCTGATCGTCAAAGACCTCAACCTGGAGATTCGCAAAGGCGAGTTTCTCACCTTGCTCGGGCCTTCCGGTTCGGGCAAGACCACCAGCCTGATGATGCTGGCCGGTTTCGAAACGCCTACTGCTGGTGAAATCCAGTTGGCTGGCCGCTCGATCAACAACGTGCCACCGCACAAGCGCGACATCGGCATGGTGTTTCAGAACTACGCGTTGTTCCCGCACATGACCGTCTCGGAAAACCTGGCGTTCCCGTTGTCGGTACGCGGCTTGAACAAGAGCGACGTCCGCGATCGGGTCAAGCGCGTGCTGAGCATGGTCCAACTCGACACCTTCGCTCATCGTTATCCGGCGCAGCTTTCCGGTGGTCAGCAGCAGCGCGTGGCGTTGGCCCGGGCATTGGTGTTCGAACCGCAGTTGGTGCTGATGGACGAACCCTTGGGCGCGCTGGATAAACAACTGCGCGAACACATGCAGATGGAGATCAAACACCTGCATCAGCGTCTTGGCGTGACCGTGGTGTACGTGACCCATGACCAGGGTGAAGCCCTGACCATGTCCGACCGGGTGGCGGTATTCCATCAGGGTGAGATTCAACAAATCGCTCCTCCGCGCACGCTCTATGAAGAGCCAAAGAACACTTTTGTTGCCAACTTCATCGGCGAGAACAATCGCCTGAGCGGCAACCTGATCAGCCACACCGGTGATCGCTGTGTCGTGGCGCTGGCTCGTGGCGAGAAGGTCGAGGCGCTGGCGGTCAATGTCGGCCAGGTCGGCGATCCGGTGACCTTGTCGATCCGTCCCGAGCGCGTCAGCGTCAACGGCAGCAGCGAAAGTTGCGTGAACCGTTTCTCTGGCCGCGTTGCTGAATTCATTTATCTGGGCGACCACGTGCGTGTGCGTCTGGAAGTCGCAGGCAAAACCGACTTCTTCGTCAAACAGCCAATCGCGGAGCTGGATCCGGGGTTGACGGTGGGCGACGTTGTGCCAATTGGATGGCAGGTCGAACACGTTCGCGCGCTCGATCCCTTGCTGGAAGCGCATTAACAGTCAGAGGCGAATGAATCGCCCCACGTAAAACCAACACTGCACTGTGGAGAGAACAATAAATGCTCAAATCTTTGAAGTTCACCGCTATTACGCTGGGCATGATGTGCGCGGCCAATGCCATGGCGGCAGCGGATCTGACCGTTATATCCTTTGGCGGTGCCAACAAGGACGCCCAGGTAAAAGCCTTCTATGCACCGTGGGAAAAGGCCGGTAATGGCAAGATCATCGCGGGCGAATACAACGGTGAGATGGCCAAGATCAAAACCATGGTCGACACCAAGAGCGTGTCCTGGGACCTGGTAGAAGTCGAATCGCCTGAACTGTCGCGCGGTTGCGACGAAGGAATGTTCGAAGAGATCGATCCGGCGAGCCTTCCCGGCAAGAAAGAAGACTATGTCAAAGGTGCAATCCAGACCTGCGGCGTAGGTTTCTTCGTATGGTCCACCGTGTTGGCTTACAACGCTGACAAATTGACCACCGCGCCGACCAGTTGGGCCGATTTCTGGGACACCAAGAAATTTCCGGGCAAACGTGGCCTGCGCAAAGGCGCCAAATACACCCTGGAATTCGCTTTGATGGCTGACGGTGTTGCACCGAAAGACGTCTACAAAGTGCTGGCTGGCAAAGACGGTCAGGACCGCGCGTTCAAGAAGCTCGACGAACTCAAGCCTTCCATCCAATGGTGGGAAGCCGGCGCTCAACCACCACAGTTCCTCAAGTCCGGTGACGTGGTCATGAGCTCGGCCTACAACGGCCGTATCGCTGCCGTACAGAAAGAAAGCAACCTGAAAGTGGTCTGGAACGGCGGCGTCTACGACTTCGACGCATGGGCCATTCCAAAGGGTTCGAAAACTGCCGCTGAAGCGAAGAAGTTCATCGCTTACTCGGTCAGCCCACAGCAGCAGAAGACCTACTCGGAAAACATCGCTTACGGCCCAGCCAACACCAAAGCTGTGGAACTGTTGGACAAAGGCATCCTGAAAGACATGCCGACCACTCCGGAAAACATCAAGAACCAGGTACAGATCGACGTCGGCTTCTGGGCTGACAACGGTGAGCAACTGGAACAGCGTTTCACCGCATGGGCAGCCAAATAAGCCAGCCAAGTAATGTTGTTGCCTTGAGTTAGGTCCAGGTGCGCTCCCTCCTCTTGTATCGCGGGAGGAGGGGCACATCCATCGTTCAAAGATTTTCGGAGTTCGCTATGGCCATCGCAGTGCCCCTCACCGAAGGCGCCAGCCCCACCCTGAAACAGCGTCTGGCTCGTGCTGAACGGGTTAATCGCTGGAAGGCTCAGGCATTGATTGCGCCGCTGGTTCTGTTTCTGCTGCTGGTGTTTCTGGTGCCTATCGTTGCGCTGCTCTACAAGAGCGTCGGCAACCCTGAAGTCGTCAACGCCTTGCCGCACACCGTCGCTGCAGTGGCGCAATGGGACGGTAAAAGTCTGCCTTCAGAACCGGTTTACAAGGCGCTGAGCATCGACCTGGCGGATTCCCGCAAGAATCAGACCCTGGGCGATCTGTCCAAGCGTCTGAACATGGAATCGGCCGGTTATCGCAGCTTGCTGACGAAAACCGCCCGCGCATTACCGTTCGCGACTGAACCGGCTTCCTATAAAGATGCGCTCGAAGCCGTCGATGAGCGCTGGGGCGATCCGGCCTATTGGCAAGCGATCCGTCGTAATACCAGCAGCGTCACCCCCTTTTACTTGCTGGCCGCCGTTGACCACCGCATCAATGACCTCGGTGAAGTGGCGCCCGCGACCCCTGATCAAGCGATCTACCTGGATATCTTCGCCCGCACTTTCTGGATGGGCCTGATCATCACCGTTGTTTGCCTGCTGCTGGCCTATCCGTTGGCCTACCTGCTGGCGAACCTGCCTTCACGGCAAAGCAACCTGTTGATGATCATGGTGCTGTTGCCGTTCTGGACCTCGATTCTGGTGCGAGTCGCGGCCTGGATCGTGTTGCTGCAATCCAGCGGCCTGATCAACAGCGCGCTGATGGCCATGGGGATCATCGATAAACCGCTGGAACTGGTGTTCAACCGGACCGGCGTTTACATCTCGATGGTGCACATCATGCTGCCGTTCATGATCCTGCCAATCTATAGCGTGATGAAGGGCATTTCCCCGACCTACATGCGGGCCGCGATTTCCCTTGGCTGTCACCCGATCACCAGCTTCTGGCGTGTGTACTTTCCGCAAACCTACGCCGGTATCGGCGCCGGTTGCCTGTTGGTGTTCATTCTGGCGATTGGTTACTACATCACTCCGGCATTGCTCGGCAGTCCGAACGACCAGATGGTCAGCTACTTCGTCGCGTTCTACACCAACACCAGCATCAACTGGGGTATGGCAACGGCGCTGGGCGGTTTGCTATTGCTGGCGACCGTTGTGCTTTATCTGATTTATAGCTGGCTGATCGGCGCCAGCCGCATGCGCCTGAGCTGAGGAGAATCAACATGCTGAGCCCTTACACGTCGCCCGTCGAGCGGGTCTGGTATTACGCCCTGCGCATTCTCTGTGGGCTGGTGCTGTTGTTTCTGGTCCTGCCGGTGCTGGTGATCATCCCGCTGTCGTTCAACTCCGGCAGCTTTCTGGTCTACCCGCTGCAAGGGTTTTCCTTGCACTGGTATCAGGACTTTTTCGCTTCCGCCGAATGGATGCGCTCGCTGAAGAACAGCATGATCGTGGCACCCGCCGCCACAGTATTAGCGATGGGCTTCGGCACGCTGGCAGCCATTGGCCTGACCCGTGGCAACTTCCCCGGTAAGCCGCTGGTCATGGCTTTGGTGATTTCGCCGATGGTGGTGCCGGTGGTGATTGTCGGTGTTGCCAGCTACCTGTTCTTCGCCCCGCTGGGGTTGGGTAACAGTTACATTTCGTTGATCCTGGTGCATGCGGTGTTGGGTGTGCCGTTCGTGATCATCACCGTGTCGGCGACCTTGCAAGGCTTCAACCAGAATCTGGTTCGTGCCGCCGCCAGTCTGGGGGCATCGCCGCTGACCGCGTTCCGCCGGGTGACCTTGCCGTTGATCGCGCCGGGAGTGATTTCAGGTGCGCTGTTCGCGTTTGCGACTTCTTTCGATGAAGTCGTGGTGACGCTGTTCCTCGCTGGCCCGCAGCAGGCCACGCTGCCCCGGCAGATGTTCAGTGGTATCCGCGAAAACCTCAGCCCGACCATCGCCGCCGCTGCAACCCTGCTGATTGCCTTCTCGGTGGTGCTGCTGCTGGTGCTGGAATGGTTGCGTGGACGCAGCGAGAAAATGCGTACTCAAGTGGCCTGATAGACCGCATCAGGCAATTCGCAGGCAAGCCTGCTCCCACAGAAAATCATTCCTCTGTGCAGGCTGTGTGAAAACCTCCGCGACCGATTAACTGATTAAAAACCGACCTGAAAATCGCGTTCCTACGTGAAATCCAGGTCTGTCCAGCAGCCGATCTATTTCTGAATTGACGTACGAACGCGCAGTTCAGTTTTCTGTTGGGGTTTTCACACAGCCTGTGTGGGAGCAGGCTTGCCTGCGAACGGTCCGGCGGATGGACTGCGGCGAGTCATTCGTCATGAGGTACAATGCGCGCCACCGTGATTTTGCTCAAAAAAGGTGCGTCATGCAGCCCTTCGCTATTGCTCCGTCGATTCTTTCCGCCGACTTCGCCCGCCTGGGCCAGGAAGTCGACAATGTTCTTGCCGCTGGCGCCGACATCGTTCACTTCGATGTCATGGACAATCACTACGTACCCAACCTGACCATCGGCCCGATGGTCTGCACGGCGCTGCGCAAGTACGGCGTCACCGCGCCCATCGACGTTCACTTGATGGTCAGCCCGGTCGACCGCATCATTGGCGACTTCATCGAAGCCGGCGCGACGTACATCACCTTCCACCCCGAAGCCACACAGCACATCGATCGCTCGTTGCAGTTGATCCGTGAAGGCGGCTGTAAGGCCGGTCTGGTGTTCAACCCGGCCACGCCGCTGAACCTGCTGGAATACGTGATGGACAAGGTCGACATGATCTTGCTGATGAGCGTCAACCCGGGTTTCGGCGGACAGAAGTTCATTCCCGGCACCCTGAACAAGCTGCGCGAAGCGCGGGCGCTGATCGAGGCGTCGGGCTACGACATTCGTCTGGAGATCGATGGCGGGGTCAACGTGAATAACATTCGTGAGATTGCCGCTGCCGGTGCTGATACCTTTGTCGCCGGCTCCGCTATCTTCAATGCGCCGGACTACCAAGAGGTCATACAGAAAATGCGTGCAGAACTGGCGATGGCTCGCCCATGAGCGGATTCGAGCAGCTGTTTCCCGGCCGTTTGCCCAAGCTGGTGATGTTCGATCTGGATGGCACGTTGATCGACTCAGTGCCGGACCTGGCTGCGGCGATCGATAGCATGCTGCTCACGCTGGGTCGTCCATTGGCGGGCATCGAGTCGGTGCGGATCTGGATCGGTAACGGCGTACGCGTGTTGGTGCGTCGGGCGCTGGCCAATGATTTTGATCATTCGTCCGTGAATGACGCTGACACTGAAGAGGCCCTGGCGATTTTCATGGAGGTCTACGCCGACAGCCACGCGCTGACGCAGGTTTATCCCGGCGTGCGCGAGACCTTGAAATGGATGCAGAAGCAGGGTGTTGAAATGGCCCTGATCACCAACAAACCGGAGTGCTTCGTCGCGCCGCTGTTGGATGAGTTGAAACTGGGACGGTTTTTCCGCTGGATCATCGGCGGGGATACCTTGCCGCAGCAGAAGCCTGATCCGGCGGCGCTGTTTTTCGTGATGAAAATGGCGGGTGTTCCGGCATCCCAGTCGCTGTTCGTCGGCGATTCACGCAACGATGTGCTGGCGGCGAAAGCCGCAGGGGTGGCCAGTGTGGCGCTCAGTTATGGCTACAACCATGGCCGGCCGATTGCCGAGGAATCGCCGTCGCTGGTTATCGATGACCTGCGCAAGCTGCTCCCCGGTTGCTTAGATTCGGCGGCTGAGATAACGTTGGCCGACGTCAAATTTCCCCCTCAAAGAGATTCCATCGTGGTGGTCACGCACAAACTCTGGATGAAAGTCATCAAGGCCCTGGCCCGTTGGCGTTGGCGCGCCTGACTTGATTCTGGCCGGCTCACCGGCACGTTTGCATACCTGACCGTTTTACCCTCAAGCCACGAGGCTGATCATGACCCGCGAAGAATTCCTGCGTTTGGCTGCTGTCGGTTACAACCGTATTCCGCTTGCCTACGAAACCCTTGCCGACTTCGACACGCCGCTGTCGATCTACCTGAAACTGGCCGACCAGCCGAACTCCTATTTGCTGGAGTCGGTGCAGGGTGGCGAGAAATGGGGCCGTTATTCAATCATCGGCCTGCCGTGCCGCACCGTAATGCGTGTCCACGAGCAGCAGATCAGCGTGACCCTGGACGGTATCGAGATCGAGCGCCTGGAGGCGGAAGACCCGCTGGCGTTCGTCGAAGAGTTCAAGGCGCGCTACAACGTGCCGACCATCGCTGGTTTGCCGCGATTCAATGGCGGGCTGGTGGGTTATTTCGGCTATGACTGCGTTCGCTATGTCGAGAAACGCTTGGGTAAATGCCCGAACCCGGACCCGTTGGGTGTGCCGGATATCCTGCTGATGGTCTCTGATGCCGTAGTGGTGTTCGACAACCTGGCGGGCAAGATGCACGCGATTGTGCTGGTCGACCCGTCCGAAGCTAACGCTTACGAAAACGGTCAGGCGCGCCTGGAAGAGCTGATGGACAAACTCCGTCAGCCGATCACCCCGCGTCGTGGCCTCGACCTGACCCGGCCGCAGGCAGCTGACCCGGTGTTCCGCTCCAGTTTCACTCAGGCCGATTACGAGCGGGCAGTGGACACCATCAAGGAGTACATCCTCGCCGGTGACGTCATGCAGGTGGTTCCATCGCAACGCATGTCCATCGACTTCAAGGCTGCGCCTATCGACTTGTACCGTGCGCTGCGCTGTTTCAACCCGACGCCTTATATGTACTTCTTCAACTTCGGCGACTTCCATGTCGTTGGCAGTTCGCCGGAAGTATTGGTGCGGGTTGAAGACAACCTGATCACCGTGCGCCCGATTGCCGGCACCCGCCCGCGCGGTGCCAACGAAGAAGAAGATCTGGCGCTGGAAGAAGACCTGCTGTCCGACGCCAAGGAAATCGCCGAGCACTTGATGCTGATCGATCTGGGGCGCAACGACACCGGTCGCGTATCCGAAATCGGTTCGGTGAAGCTCACGGAAAAGATGGTCATCGAGCGTTATTCCAACGTGATGCACATCGTCTCCAACGTTACTGGCCATCTGAAAAGTGGCCTGACTGCGATGGACGCCTTGCGGGCGATTCTGCCAGCGGGCACCTTGTCTGGCGCATCGAAAATCCGTGCCATGGAAATCATCGACGAGCTGGAGCCGGTCAAGCGGGGTGTCTACGGCGGCGCCGTGGGTTATCTGGCCTGGAATGGCAACATGGACACCGCGATTGCGATCCGCACTGCAGTGATCAAGAACGGTGAGCTGCATGTGCAGGCCGGTGGCGGCATCGTCGCGGACTCGGTGCCGGCGCTGGAATGGGAGGAGACGCTGAACAAGCGCCGCGCCATGTTCCGTGCGGTCGCGCTTGCAGAGCAAGAGCCCAATTAAGACTCCGCACGAATTATTGTAGGAGCGGGCTTGCCCGCGATAAGGGCCGGAGGACCTTCAGGCGGTTCTGAATCCAGCCATTTGCGACTGCTTCGGTCGAGCGCGACTCCGAAGCAATCGCGGGCAAGCCGCTCCTACAAATTCTTCATCAGAAATCCAGACTGACTGCCAGACCGATGCCTTGCTGGGTGACGTCATCGTTTTTGCTCCAGTTGTAATTGCCCCTTAATGACACGTCCTGAGTCAGTTTCTGGTTAACGCCAACACTGGCGCGATTGAGGCTTGCTTGCGGTTTGTAACCTTCCAGGGTGAAGTCGTTGTTCGGCAGGCTGTTGAGGGCGATGGTCAGGTCTTGCTGGTTGTTTGCATATTCGTGTTCGTGGGCGATCTCAGCAAAGAGTTGCGTCTGCGGTGTGATCTGCAACTTGCCTTGAAGACCTACTCCGAGGCGCCGGGAATTGCGTCTCTGCGCATCGAAGGTCAACGCTGTCGAACGTGAGCTGTCTTCCGAGTAGCCGTCTACGGTGACATGCGCGTAGTCGGCGCTGACGAACGGCGACAAATGCCAGAGGCTATCGGTCTGCGCGATGTCGTAACCCAACCGTCCACTAAACGCCCACAGTTCGCCATGGGTGCTGCCTTTCTCCTCACCTTCGGAGACACCCAGGGCGAATTTACGGTTGGCGTCTTCGTAGTCGAGTCGGCCGCCGGTCAACGCCGCATCGGCCCACCAGCGATTGGCCTGGTACTGTACGAACGCGGTGGCCAGGTAGCTGTTGAGTGTGTAGTCGGAATCCTGAGCGCCGGCTTTCAGCTTCTGCCGGTAGAGGCCAGCCGCCACTCCGGCGCGCCAGTCCTCGGCAAAGCGGTAGCTGCCACCAATGGTCAGGTTGTAGCCATGACCATTGGCGCTGGCAGAGCTGCTCTGATCATCGAAGTCCATATACTGACCGCCCCCCGCGACGATCGCACGCCACTGGCCGACGTTTTGCCAATTGCCCCAATCGGCTTGCCACTGACTGCGTAGTTCATCCTGATGGGCGTTCAAGGTGCCAAGGGCCATTTCTGGCAGCAGGGTGATTTCCCAGGGCGCGGCCAGCAATGAATAGGCGTAATCGGCGATGAGTTGCTGCCCGGCAATGGTCGGGTGCGCGTCGTCGTTGAACAGCAGTTTGGTTGGGTCGGGCGTTGCGCTGTTCAGGCCGTAGACCGGGTTTTCCGTGCAACCGTTGCCGTTGAAGCAGGTGCCGACCAGATTCTGATTGGCGGCCAGGCCGAAGCGCGCGGGGTCGGCCAGGGTTTCCTGAAACAGCAGTGGGATGTTCAGCGGAATGGCATGGATCGGCGCCAGACGACTGACCAGTTCGCTGTTGAACACGCTGCTGAGTTGAGAGGTGGGGCCTTGCAGAGGCGTGCCGTTGATGGCCGGGATCAGGCCGAGGTCGGGTAGCAGCCAGACCATGATGTAGCGTGCGCCGGCCTGTTGCAGGGCTTGAGCACTGTTCGCCAGTTGGTCTGCTGCGACTTGTGCCGAAGCAACGTCGACCACCCGCTGTTGAAAGAAATCGTTACCGCCGCCCGTGAGGTAATAAAGCGCATTGGGATCGGCATGAAAATTATTCGCCACCAGATAGCCCGCACGGCTGCGCAATACGATACCGGCACCAGGGTCTCCCTCGGGGATGGCGACTTCCGATGTGGAGGTAATCGAATCGTAGATCTGGTCGGTGCGGTAACCGCCCACTGCCCAGTCATTGCCGTCCTTGAGACCGAGGAGGGCGTTCACCGGCGAGGTCGATGGCGCAAGGGTGCCCGGCGCGATGCCGAGCTTGCTGCCGAGCAGCATCGGCGCGACTGGGCCGAAGATTTCGCCACGGCCATCCAGGAACGTCGGACCGGTACGGTTGGTAAAGCGAAGCGTCGCGCCAGTGGGGCCGCCGGGGTCGGGATATTGTCCGGAGTCACTGAGGCTGTCGCCGAATACCACCATCGTCGAGTAAGGGGAGGGGGCCGCCAAAGCGTGAGAGCAGGCCAGAGAAAGAAGGCATGCCGCGAACGGCAGGGACAGCGCCTGTTTGATCATTCTGGAGATCCCTTTATGTTGTTGTTTTTTTGCACTCTTTACGAAAGTAGCAAAGACTGCGCACCCCTGCGCAGCCTGGCCTCGTGAACTGCCCAATGGCGCTTCGAAAGCGTGATATTGCACCGCCCGCTCGGGTAGGCTACTGTGCCCAAATGTATGAATGAGACCTCCCCAGTGTTGATCGTCAGTAAACTCTTGATGCGCGTTATCAAGGCTCACGCCCGTTGGCGTTGGCGCGCCTGACTGTTCTCCTTCCGGCCACGCCGGACCTGTACCGATATGCCCTTCGATTGACTTGCCAGAGCACCTGAGCTGGATGAATCCCAGTGACCAGACAGTGTGCGTCGAGGCCAGTGAACAAAATCCACGGGTGGCTTTAAAAGTCAGTAATTTCAAGAGGTTAAACACATGTTGCTGATGATCGATAACTACGACTCGTTTACCTATAACGTCGTGCAATACCTTGGTGAGTTGGGTGCGGAGGTCAAAGTGATCCGCAATGACGAGCTGAGTGTCGCCGAGATCGAAGCCCTGAACCCCGAGCGCATCGTGGTTTCCCCGGGTCCATGTACCCCGACTGAAGCAGGCGTTTCGCTGGAGGTGATCAAACACTTCGCCGGCAGGCTGCCGATTCTGGGTGTCTGTCTTGGCCATCAATCCATTGGTCAGGCGTTTGGCGGTGACGTGGTGCGCGCGCGGCAAGTGATGCACGGCAAGACCAGTCCGGTAATCCATGAAGACCTCGGCGTGTTCGAGGGTTTGAATCATCCGTTGACGGTTACCCGCTATCACTCACTGGTGGTCAAGCGCGAAACACTGCCCGAGTGCCTGGAGTTGACGGCCTGGACCGAACTCGCAGATGGCTCGGTCGACGAAATCATGGGCCTGCGCCACAAAGCGCTGAATATCGAGGGGGTGCAATTTCACCCTGAGTCGATTCTTACCGAGCAGGGCCATGAGCTGTTCGCCAACTTCCTCAAGCAAACCGGCGGCAGTCGTCAGGGTTAAGGGGTTTTCAAGGTTATGGCTATGGATATTAAAGGCGCGCTGGCTCGCATCGTTAACCAGCTGGATTTGAGCACCGACGAAATGCGCGACGTCATGCGTGAAATCATGACCGGTCAATGCACTGAAGCGCAGATTGGCGCGTTCATGATGGCTATGCGTATGAAGAGCGAAAGCATCGATGAGATCGTCGGTGCCGTGTCAGTGATGCGTGAACTGGCCGACAAGGTCGAGCTCAAGACCCTGGACGGTGTGGTCGACGTCGTTGGCACGGGCGGCGATGGCGCGAATATCTTCAACGTCTCTACGGCGTCGGCCTTCGTGGTTGCAGCTGCGGGCTGCACCGTTGCCAAGCACGGCAACCGTGCCGTATCCGGTAAAAGTGGCAGCGCCGACTTGCTCGAAGCGGCTGGCATCTACTTGAACCTGACCCCCGTGCAAGTGGCCCGTTGTATCGAAAGCGTCGGTATCGGTTTCATGTTTGCCCAGTCCCACCACAGCGCGATGAAATACGCCGCAGGCCCGCGTCGCGACCTCGGTTTGCGCACCCTCTTCAATATGCTAGGCCCGCTTACGAATCCGGCTGGCGTCCGCCATCAGGTGGTTGGGGTGTTCAGTCAGGCGTTGTGCCGGCCGTTGGCCGAAGTCTTGCTCCGTATGGGCAGCAAGCACGTGCTGGTGGTGCACTCCCAGGATGGTCTGGACGAATTCAGTCTTGCTGCACCGACCTTTGTTGCCGAGCTGAAAAATGGCGAAGTCACCGAGTATTGGGTGCAGCCGGAAGATTTGGGCATGAAAAGCCAGAGTCTGTTCGGTCTGGCCGTGGAAAGCCCGGCTGCCTCGCTGGAGTTGATCCGCGATGCTCTGGGTCGGCGCAAGACCGAAAACGGTCAGAAGGCCGCCGAAATGATCGTGCTCAATGCGGGCGCTGCGCTCTATGCTGCTGATCATGCCTACACGTTGAAAGAGGGTGTTGCACTGGCCCACGATGCGCTGCACACAGGCCTTGCCCGGGAAAAACTGGAAGAGTTGGGTGCCTTTACCGCGGTATTCAAGCAGGAGAATGAGGGATGAGTGTGCCGACGGTTCTGGAAAAAATTCTTGCCCGCAAGGTTGAAGAAGTCGCTGCTCGCAGCGCTGTAGTGAGCCTTGCCGAGCTGGAGCATCAGGCGGCGTTGGCCGACGCGCCACGCGGTTTTGCCAAGGCGTTGATAAAACAGGCCAAGAGCAAGCACCCTGCGGTCATTGCTGAAATCAAGAAGGCGTCACCGAGCAAGGGCGTGATCCGGGCAAACTTTCTCCCCGCCGAAATCGCCAAGAGTTATCAAGCAGGCGGCGCAACCTGCCTGTCCGTTCTGACCGACATCGATTTCTTTCAGGGCGCCGACGTTTATCTGCAGCAGGCACGTGCGGCCTGCAATCTGCCGGTGATCCGTAAGGACTTCATGATCGATCCGTATCAGATCGTCGAAGCCCGTGCGCTTGGCGCTGACTGCGTGTTGCTGATCGTTGCTGCGCTTGAAGACGCGCAAATGGCCGAACTGGCCGCCGTCGCCAAAAGCGTGGGTCTCGACGTGCTCGTGGAAGTGCATGATGGCGCTGAACTGGAGCGCGCCCTCAAGACGTTGGACACGCCACTGGTCGGCGTCAACAACCGCAACCTGCACACGTTCGAAGTAAACCTGGAAAACACACTGGATCTGTTGCCGCTCATTCCTCGCGATCGTCTGGTCATCACAGAGAGCGGCATCGTCAATCGCGCTGATGTCGAGTTGATGGAGATCAGTGAGGTCTACTCTTTTCTGGTCGGCGAGACGTTCATGCGCGCGGAACACCCGGGAGCCGAGCTGCAACGCTTGTTCTTCCCGGAGCGTGGGCCATGGAATAATTAAATCCTTGGAAAAGCCGGCGATGCCGGCTTTTTTACAGGTGCGAAAAAGGATGAGCAGACAATGAGCCAGTTGATCGAAATTTCCGTCGAGGCGGGTTTGCAGGCCGAGCAGAATTTGCTCGCGTCGGTGTGTGCCGGTGAGTTCGAGTACGGGCTGCTTTTATGGCGACCGCTTGATCGAGCATTGGTGATGCCGCGTCGGATGAGTCGCCTCGCAGGTTTTGATCAGGCGACTGAATCGTTGGCGGCCAGTGGCTGGCCAATACTGCTGCGTGAAAGTGGTGGTGAACCGGTCCCTCAATCTTCAGCGGTGGTAAACATCGCGTTGGTTTACGCCCAACCGCGCAGTGACAATGACCGAGACCGGATCGAGAATGCTTATAACCGTCTGTGTCAGCCGATCTGCGACGTCCTGATCGAGTTGGGTGGTGCGGCCTCGCTCGGGGAAGTGGACGGGGCCTTCTGTGACGGGCGCTTCAACGTCAACCTCAATGGCCGCAAGATGGTCGGTACGGCTCAGCGTTGGCGGCAAAGTCAGGGTGGGCAGCGTCCCGTGGTACTGGCCCATGGCGCGCTGCTGCTGGATAACGAACGTGAGCAAATGGTTGAGGCGGTCAATCGTTTCAACCAGATCTGCGAGCAAGAGCAGCGGGTGCGTGCCGACAGTCACATCGCCCTGCACGAGGCTTATCCGGCCGCCGATGTGCTGGAACGATTGGCTACCCTATATAGACAAATCCTCGCCGGGTTTTGACCGAGTGGTTCAGCGCGTGCCGAACACCACCATGGTCTTGCCTTTGACGTGCACCAGATTCTGTTCTTGCAACGCCTTGAGTACGCGGCCGACCATTTCCCTTGAGCAGCCGACAATGCGTCCGATTTCCTGACGAGTAATTTTGATCTGCATGCCGTCGGGATGAGTCATGGCGTCGGGCTGCTTGCACAGGTCCAACAAGCTGCGTGCGACACGTCCGGTCACATCGAGAAACGCCAGGTCGCCCACTTTGCGTGTGGTGTTACGCAAGCGTTCGGCCATCTGGCCGCCGATGGCATACAGAATGTCCGGCTCTTGCTGTGTCACTTCGCGGAATTTGCTGTAACTGATTTCAGCCACTTCACACTCGGTCTTGGTACGAACCCAAGCGCTGCGCTCGGTCTCATGCCCGGCCTGGTCGAACAGACCCAATTCGCCGAAGAAATCCCCGGCATTGAGGTACGCAACGATCATCTCCCGGCCTTCATCGTCTTCAATCAGGATGGTGACGGAGCCTTTGATGATGAAGAACAGCGAGTCAGAGCGATCACCTGCGCAGATGATGTTGTTTTTGGCTGAGTAGCGACGGCGCTGGCAATGGGCAAGAAGTTTGTCGAGGTTTTTGATTTTGGGTGTAAGGGTCATAGCAACCATGCATGTATCCCGGAAAAGTACAGCGCCACACGGCATTCTTATGGGTATCGGCAGTGCTCGTGATTTGCCGCAGCTTATCAGGAGAACTTTCCGCCATTTGGGAAATTTCCTACCGGCTTATTTCGATTGGGCATTTAGCCGTACATCCAGCGACAGCGCGGCCCTGTGCTAAGCTGGCGACCCTTTTTTAGCAGTGGAGTCTTGGCGATGAAGGCACGCATCCAATGGGCTGGCGAAGCCATGTTCCTCGGTGAGTCTGGCAGCGGTCATGTGGTGGTAATGGACGGCCCGCCTGAGAGCGGCGGTCGTAATCTGGGCGTTCGGCCAATGGAAATGGTGCTGATCGGCCTGGGGGGTTGCAGCAACTTCGACGTGGTCAGCATTCTGAAGAAGTCCCGCCAGCCGATAGAAAGCTGCGAGGCGTTTCTGGAAGCCGAGCGCGCGAGCGAAGATCCGAAGGTGTTCACCAAGATTCATCTGCATTTCGTGGTCAAGGGCCGTGGTTTGAAAGAAGCTCAGGTCAAGCGTGCAATCGAACTGTCTGCCGAGAAGTATTGCTCGGCTTCGATCATGCTTGGCAACGCTGGCGTGGAGATTACTCACGACTACGAAATCATCGAATTGGGCTGAATCGCCACCCAACTTTCATAAAAGCGGCGCACACTCTGGCAGATGGCTTATTACGTCTGCATAATGCGCCACTTTTTCAGGGTGCGGCCCGTTCATCAAGGCTGTAATTGCACCCGAACAGACAACCAAAATCGCCACCGCGAAGAGGTGTTAACCGTCCTACGCAGATGAGCCCTCCTTATCTGACGGGCATGCTTGATCACGCGGCCCGTGCCGCACAAATAAAGAGAGTTTTTAACGGTGAAAAGCAAACTCAAGCTCCACGGGTTCAATAACCTGACAAAGACCTTGAGCTTCAACATCTATGACATCTGCTATGCGGAAACCCCGCAGGACCAGCAGGCTTACGTCGAGTACATCAATCGCGAGTACGACGCCGAACGCCTGACGCAGATCCTCACGGATGTTGTCGATATCATTGGCGCTAACATCCTGAACATCGCCCGCCAGGATTACGACCCGCAAGGCGCTAGCGTGACTATTCTGATTTCCGAGCAGCCGGTGACACCTACCGACAGCCAGATCGAAGAGTCCCCGGGCCCGCTGCCAGAGACCATTCTGGCCCATCTCGACAAGAGCCACATCACGGTGCACACCTACCCGGAAATTCACCCGGTCGATGGCATCGCGACTTTCCGTGTGGACATTGACGTGTCGACCTGTGGGGTGATTTCACCGCTCAAGGCGCTCAACTACCTGATCCACCAATTCGATTCAGACATCGTCACCGTCGATTATCGCGTGCGTGGCTTCACCCGTGACGTTGAAGGCAAAAAGCACTTCATCGATCACGAGATCAACTCGATTCAGAATTACCTGTCTGAAGACACTCGCTCCGGTTACCAGATGACTGACGTGAACGTGTATCAGGACAATATGTTCCACACCAAGATGCTGCTCAAAGACTTCGAACTGGATAACTACCTGTTCGGGGATGCCACCAGTAACCTATCGTCCGAACAGCGTGATCAGGTGACCGAGCGCGTTAAGCACGAAATGCTGGAAATCTTCTACGGGCGCAACATGCCGGTTTAAGGGTTGGCCTGCTTTCGTCTACAGAAAGCAGGCTACACAAATAAGAAAGGCGCCCATCGAGGCGCCTTTCTTGTATTTGCCGTCACTGCACCGCTTTTATATTCGGTAAGTACTTTTGGTCATCACTTTGGCCAACAGGCTCATACCAAACTTGATCGGGGCCGGGAAGCGGAATCCGCCGGCCTCCAGCGCGCTTTCGGCATGATGCTCTTCATCGATGCGCATCTGTTCAAGAATGGCCCGGGACTTTTCGTCTTCGGCAGGCAATTGCTGCAGATGCTCATTCAGGTGCTTGCAGACTTGGTCTTCGGTCGCGGCCACGAACCCCAGACTGACTTTGTCGCTGATCAAGCCGGCAACAGCACCGATCCCGAAGGACATGCCGTAGAACAGCGGATTGAGTACGCTGGTATGACTGCCCAATTGGCGAATGCGTTGTTCGCACCAGACCAGGTGGTCGACTTCTTCTTCAGCGGCGTGCTCCATGGCAGCCCGAACTTTCGGCAGTTTGGCGGTCAGCGCCTGGCCCTGATACAACGCTTGCGCGCAGACTTCGCCGGTATGGTTGATGCGCATCAGGCCCGCAACGTGCCGGGTATCGACGTCGCTCAACTCGACTTCAGGCTGAACAATGGCGGGTGATGGCCGATACGGTTGCCCGCTGAAAGGCAGCAAGGTGCGCATCGCGGCATCGGCTTGCAAGAGGAGACGGTCAACAGGGGAGTAGTGACGCTCGGTAGCCATGGGCACCTCCGGATAAATCCACGGCGGCCAGTTTACCCGAATCAGTCGGGCGCGGCTTGAGCTGGATCAGCCCGTCGGGTTTGCGCATGCAGACTCAGCGGGCATAAGCCGTTGAAAAGATGAATCAACCCGGTGGCCAATGCATTTGACGCTGACCGAGTACGTGCATGTGAATGTGATAGACGGTCTGCCCGCCCAGCGGATTGCAGTTCATCGTTACCCGAAAACCGTCCTCGCAGCCCAGCTCTTTGGCCAGACGTTGCGCGGTGAACAACAGATGGCCGAGCAGACCCTTGTCCTCTTCGGTCACATCGTTGAGTGTGCGGATCGCCTTTTTCGGGATGACCAGAAAATGCACCGGTGCTTGTGGGGCAATGTCGTGAAAGGCCAGCACCTGATCATCTTCGTAGATGATCTTCGCCGGTATCTCTCTGTTGATGATCTTGGTGAACAGAGTCTCCACAGCTATTTCTCCGTTTTGATAAGTGACTGAGTGTACTGAGGGGGTGGGATCACGCCCAGCTCTTTAGCGTGGGCAGGCGGACTTGTTGAGCGCACCGGCTATTTTTCTTGCCAACCAGCGCGGCTGGAGACGCGGGACGAACGTTAGCAGCTTGTTACGCCAACCCGGAATGATCACGGCACGGTTTTTCGCCAGCGCGCGGACGGTATACAGCGCCACTTCTTCGGGGCTCATCATCAACTTGCTGGCGGACAACTTGCGCTCATCCAGGCGCGCAGTGCGATAAAACGCCGTGCTGGTAAGGCCAGGGCACAGAACCGAGATTTTCACCCCGGTTTTCTTCAGCTCTTCGCGCAAGCCTTCAGAGAGGTGCAGGACATAGGCTTTGCTCGCGCAATACGTGCTCATCCATGGACCGGGCTGGAACGCGGCGACCGAGGCGACATTGAGAATCTGCCCGCCGCCCTGCACAGCCATGGCATTGCCGACCGAGTGACACAAACGTGTGAGGGCCAGAATGTTCAGGTCGATCAAGTCTTGCTCGTCACCCCATTCTTGGGCCAGAAAAGGCCCGCATGTGCCGATGCCGGCGCAGTTCACCAGTAAGTCGATTTGCCGCTCGCCTTCTTCGAGCTCCAGCAAGAAGCCGGAGAGCCGCAGCGGTTCTCCCAAATCACAGGCTCGGAACAGGACTTCCACGCCAAACCGCTGGGTCAGCTCAATGGCAATGCTCTCCAACAGGTCACGTTGGCGGGCTACCAGAATCAGGCTGCGACCACGGCGCGCCAGGGCTTCGGCCATAGCCAGGCCGATGCCGCTGGAGGCACCAGTGATCAGAGCGTAACGGGTCATGCAATTCTCCAGGCGGCGATCTCGGGCCACGACAGTGTGCGTCGGGCGCGAGTGGGCGCGTTATTCGTCTTTATAGTCTACAGAGGGTGGAGCGGCATCGGCGGGTTGCGAGGTGTCGCTATCAGTATCGTCGTCGTAGGGCAGGGTATTTTCGTATTCGCTGGCCGTGGTTTGGACCTCGTCTTCAAACATGCCAACGCCGCCGACAAAAAAACCAACCAACAGGACCGACAGGATCAGCAGCCACATCGCTGCGAGGACTTTTACCGCCTTGCTGTTTGGCGGTTGCGGCGCGCCGTATTGGTTGGGCCCCGTGTTGCCCGGGACGACCATCATCAGGATCGGGAACAGGGTGCCCACGAAAGGCACGAGGTTGATCAGCAAGAGCCAGCCGGACCAGCCGGCATCGTGCAGCCGTTGCACGCCGATTTGCACGCTGACGATGAAAAAGCCCACCGTTACGATGGCGATGAGCAAGCCACCGCCCACCAGAGAGCTGGTCATAAGTGCTGCGCAAATGCCAGCGACGGCAAAGATGGCGGCGATGAGTACCAGGGACCAGGCCAGATAGCGCAACCGGCCGATCCGTCCCTGGACAGTGAACACCTTCAGGTCGGCAAACTCCGGCAGGGTTGCGCCGACCGGCGCCCGTGGTGGTGCGTAAGGCGATGTTGCCAGAGACGGCTTCTCTACCGGCGTTTGGTAAGGATTGGGTTCAGCGATTTCGTCCATGCTCAAGCTAATGGCGGGATTTGCCTCGATCCGCGCTTCGACGCCGGCATCATTCAATGCGCTCAGGTAGTGCTGGGCCTGTTCTTGCGACAGTCCGCGCTTGAGTGTGACTGGGTGGCCGCGAAACAGTTTTTCCACAGTCGATGTTTCACTTTTGAACAAGCCCGCCAGGTTCAGCTTGGCGGTCTCGATTTCGACGCCATTGCGCAGTTTCCCTTCGAAGATGATCTTGAAGTGGGTTTCGGCCATGCTTGGCTTCCTTGTCTGGATAACACAATGGGGCTTTGTAGAGTGGGGCCCATGGCCCGCCTGGAAGGCAGGCCATGGGCAGGTAGTCAGCGCGGCCAGTGGGAGGCCAGCTCAGACGAACGGGCTTGCGCCTTGCGATATTCGGCATCCAGACGCGCAATCAGTTCGTCGATGCTGGGCAGGTCGTCGATTTCCCCGACGCCTTGCCCGGCGGACCACACGGTTTTCCATGCCTTGGCTTCATCGCTGATGGGTTTGAGTTTAGCGCCAAAATTCATTTCGGCCTTGCCCTGCAAGGCCGAAAGGTCGAAGCCGGCATTCTCCAGGCTTTGGCGCATGAAGCTGGCAGGAACGCCGGAGACCGCTGGGGTATGCACGATATCGGCGGCTTTGGAGGTCATCAGCATCTCTTTGTAGGCTTCAGGGGCATGGCTTTCGCTGGTAGCGATAAAGCGTGTACCAAAGTAGGCCAGGTCCGCGCCGAGCAGCTGTGCCGCAAGAATCTCGTGACCGTGGTTCAGGCAACCCGCCAGCAACAGGGTTTTGTCGAAGAATTGGCGGATCTCTGCGATCAGCGAAAAAGGACTCCAGGTCCCGGCATGTCCACCGGCACCTGCGGCGACCGCGATCAGGCCATCAACTCCCGCTTCTGCAGCTTTTTCCGCATGACGGCGAGTGGTCACGTCGTGAAACACCAGTCCGCCGTAGCCATGCACTGCATCGACCAGCTCTTTGACTGCGCCCAGGCTAGTGATCACGATGGGCACTTTATGCTCGATGCAGATTTCCAGATCAGCCTGCAACCGCGGGTTGCTGTTGTGCACGATCAGGTTGACCGCGTAAGGCGCTGGATTGGTCAGCTCTGCCAGCCCGGCTTCGATTTCTTCCAGCCAGGCTTTGAAACCAATGCTTTCGCGTTGGTTAAGTGCAGGAAAACTCCCGACTACGCCATTGCGGCAGCACGCCAGAACCAATTGTGGATTGGAGATCAGAAACATCGGTGCGGCCACGACCGGCAGGCGCAGACGTTGTTCAAGCAGAGCTGGCAGCGACATAAGCATTACCCCAAACGTATTGAGCTATTGATTAGAAAGGCTGGACCACAACCAGAATGACGATAGCCAGCAATATCAATACAGGGATTTCATTGAACCAGCGATAAAAGACATGACTGCGGCCATTCTCGCCACGGGCGAAGCGTTTGACCTGCGCACCGCAGACATGGTGATAACCGATCAATAAAACCACGAGCGCGAGTTTGGCGTGCATCCAGGCGTGACTGAAGTAACCGCCGGGGTTGAGGCTGATCAGCCAGATCCCGAATACCAGCGTGGCAATCATCGCTGGTCCCATGATGCCCCGGTACAGCTTGCGCTCCATGACGCAGAAACGCTCGCGGCTGGCGGCGTCCTCACTCATCGAGTGATAAACGAACAATCGCGGTAGATAAAACAGGCCTGCAAACCAGCAGACCATCGAGATGATGTGGAAGGCTTTGAGCCATAGATAAAGCATTTTTGGTTATTCCCAGGTTCACGGTGGCCAAATAGTAGTGGCATGAACCGCCGTACGTCACGTTCGCGGTTGTTCCTTGAGCGTTACGCCCATATTATCGACGGCTTTCCAGTAGGTTCGTTGAAGGGGCAGATTTATGGTCAAGGTCGGTATCGTCGGCGGCACGGGTTACACCGGGGTCGAGCTGCTGCGTCTGTTGGCACAGCATCCACAAGCTGAGGTGGTGGTCATCACTTCTCGCTCTGAGGCAGGGCTGGCCGTAGCCGATCTGTACCCAAACCTGCGAGGCCATTACGACGGCCTGACCTTCAGCGTGCCGGACATCGACGCTCTGGGTGCCTGCGATGTGGTGTTTTTCGCCACGCCGCACGGTGTTGCCCATGCGCTGGCAGGTGAACTGCTGAACGCTGGCACCAAGGTCATCGACCTCTCCGCAGACTTCCGTCTGCAGGACGCAGACGAGTGGGCCAAATGGTACGGCCAGCCGCATGGCGCGCCTGAGTTGCTCAAAGAGGCGGTCTACGGTCTGCCTGAAGTCAATCGCGAGCGGATCAAGCAAGCGCGCTTGATTGCCGTCCCCGGTTGCTATCCGACCGCGACGCAGTTGGGCTTTCTTCCGTTGCTCGAAGCAGGCCTGGCTGACGCCTCCCGGTTGATCGCCGACTGCAAATCCGGCGTGAGCGGTGCCGGGCGCGGTGCCAGTGTTGGTTCGTTGTACTCTGAAACTAGCGAGAGTTTTAAGGCCTATGCCGTCAAAGGGCATCGTCATTTACCAGAAATCAGGCAGGGTCTACGGCACGCGGCAGGGGTGGAGGTCGGTTTGACCTTCGTGCCACACCTGACGCCAATGATCCGTGGCATTCACTCCACGCTTTACGCCACGGTGGTGGATAAGTCGGTGGACTTGCAGGCACTGTTCGAAAAACGTTATGTCAATGAGCCGTTTGTTGACGTGATGCCGGCCGGCAGTCATCCCGAGACACGTAGCGTGCGTGGTGCCAACGTTTGCCGTATCGCCGTGCATCGTCCGCAAGGTGGTGATCTGGTGGTGGTGTTGTCGGTCATCGACAACCTGGTCAAAGGTGCCTCGGGTCAGGCGGTACAGAACATGAACATCCTGTTCGGTCTGGACGAGCGGTTGGGCCTTTCCCATGCTGGCATGCTGCCTTAAAGGCAGCTGCAAGCTTTTAGCTTCAAGCTGCAAGTGATAGTGCGTTCTCTTGCGGCTTGAAGCTTACTGCTGCTCTTACAATAGTTGACCAGTTTACTGGGGCAAGCGGATAATGCGCGTCACTACGCATTATGGCGGCATAGCGCCGGGAGATATTTAGCATGAGCGTCGAAACCTTCACTCCTACGGCATTGGAATTCACCCACGGTGCAGCGCACAAGGTGAAGACCCTGGTCGATGAAGAGGGCAATGATCGCCTGAAACTGCGCGTATTCGTGACCGGTGGCGGCTGTTCAGGTTTCCAGTACGGCTTCACCTTCGATGAAGACGTCGCTGATGACGACACCATCGTTGAGCGTGATGGTGTCAGCCTGGTGGTCGATCCGATGAGCTTCCAGTACCTGGCAGGCGCAGAAGTGGATTATCAGGAAGGGTTGGAAGGGTCACGCTTTGTGATCAAGAACCCGAATGCTTCCACCACCTGTGGCTGTGGTTCGTCGTTCTCGATCTGATTCTGTTTGGTCGATTAGGCTGGGCTTGTAGACAAAGACGCGCCGCACTTATGTGCGGCGTTTTGCTGTCTGTGTCAGGCCGGGTAGATCGCGCCCAGTACGCGTAAGCCGCGAGCACCGGTAACGCTGGGTCGGTTAGCAGGTACGCCTTCAAGGCAGCAGTGCGCTAGCCACGCGAAAGCCATGGCTTCGACCCAGTCGGGGTCCACGCCATAGAGAGCTGTACTGCTGACCTGGGTTTTCGGCAGCAAGGCGGCCAGCCTCGCCATCAGCGTAGTGTTATGCGCGCCGCCACCACAGACCAACAGCTCATCGGTCTGCACCTGCGCGGCCTGCAGTGACTGGGTAATGGTCAGCGCAGTCAGCTCAAGCAAGGTTGCCTGAACGTTCTCAGGGGTGAACGTTGGCAGGTGGAATAGATGATGCTGCAGCCAGCTAAGGTTGAAGACTTCGCGACCTGTGCTTTTCGGGCCTTGGGTCAGAAAGAACGGGTCGCTGAGTAGCGATTGCAGTAGTGCAGGCTCAATCTGCCCGCTCGCCGCCCAGGTACCGTCGCGGTCAAAGTTTTGGCTGCGTTGAGCTTGTATCCAGGCATCAAGCAAAACATTTCCTGGTCCGCAGTCGAAACCGGACACAGGCTTGTCAGCTTCAATCAGGCTCAGGTTACTGAAGCCACCGATGTTGAGTACCGCTCGATGATCCTGTGGGGCACCGAGGGGGTGATCGAAGAGCGCTTCATGAAAAGCCGGCACCAGTGGTGCGCCTTGTCCGCCTGCGGCCACATCTCTGCGACGGAAATCACTGACAACGGTGATCTCTGTCAGCTCGGCGAGCAGGGCGGGGTTGCCAATCTGGATAGTGAAGCCGCGCGCGGGCTCATGACGAATAGTCTGCCCATGGCTGCCAATGGCGCGTACTTCGCCGGGAGACAGTTTCTCCTGGCTTAGCAGCGCCAGAACACCTTGAGCGGCGAGACGCACCCATTTCTGCTCGGCGATGGCGGCCCGGGCTAGCTCATCGATGCCACTGGCGCACAAACCGAGAAGCTCGGCGCGCAGGTCATCGGGCATTGGTATGTAGTGGGTCGCCAACAGTGTTGGTCGGTCGCCCTGCTCTATAAGGGCGATATCCAGCCCATCAAGACTGGTTCCGGACATCACACCTATATAGAAGGCCATGGCTTAGCGCTTGCTCGAGGCCAGCATGGTGGCCTTTTCCTGGTCCATGCGCGCCATCAGCGGCTGGCTTTGTTGAAGGAAACGTTGTCTTTCAGCCTTGGCGATTGGATCTGCCATTGGCAGTTTCTGGCCCAGGGGGTCGACGTGAACGCCATTGACCTGGAACTCATAGTGCAAGTGCGGACCGGTGGAGAGGCCCGTAGTGCCAATATAGCCAATCACCTGGCCTTGCTTGACGCTGCTTCCGTTTTGTATGCCTTTGGCAAACCCTTGCATATGCCCGTACAGCGTACGGTAGGTATCGCCATGCTGAATGATCACGGTGTTGCCATAGCCGCCGCGACGACCGGCTAGCAGAACCTTGCCATCACCGGTCGCTTTGATCGGCGTACCGCGCGGCGCGGCATAATCGACACCTTGGTGCGCGCGGATCTTGTTCAGGATCGGGTGCTTGCGGCCCATGGAGAAAAGGGAGCTGATGCGGGCGAAATCCACGGGGGTGCGGATGAACGCCTTGCGCATGCTGTTGCCTTCAGCGGTGTAGTAGTTGCTGTTGCCTTGTTTGTTGGTATAGCGAATCGCCGTATAGATTTTGCCGCGATTGGTGAATCTTGCGGACAGGATGCTGCCCGTGCCAACAGTTTTACCGTTGACGACCTTCTGTTCATAGATCACATCGAACTCATCGCCATGACGAATATCCTGGGCGAAGTCGATGTCATAGCCAAAGACGCTGGCCATGTCCATGGTCATGCTGTGGGACAGACCGGCATGTTGGGTCGACTGCGACAGCGAGCTGTTGATAACGCCATGAGCATACGCTGTGCGCACGTTTGGCTTAGTGATCTCTCGGTTGAATGCATAGCCTTTCCCGGTTTTGGACAGGCTGATGCTTTCCAGGTCGCTGACCTTGCTGTGCAGTTGTTTGAGCTGGCCTTCAGGAGAAAACTCGAACTGCAGGACCTGCCCATGTTTCAACTGGCTGAATTGCCTGGCCTGCTTATCGCTGGCCAGTACATCGTGCACGGTGGCGGCAGGAAGACCGACCTTCTCGAACAGGGTCGACAAGGTATCGCCCTTGGAGACGATGACTTCCTTGTGATTCGGATTTTTCGCGACCGCCGGAGCGACAGGCTCTTTCTTCACGGGCTCGGTGGTGGCCGTCTCCTGGGTGTCGTCCGCGCCATTTTCGATTTGGGCGAAGGGGGACGCAGCGTTTTCAGGTGTGGCCTGGATCGGTTCTTGAGCGTCTTGTTGTTGTGTCAGTTGATCGGCAGCAGTTTCAAGATCAAGGTTTAGAGTGGTTTTTTTGGCTTCAACGTCACTGGACGGGAAGACCAGAAGAGCCAGGCTCAGCAGCGCGGCGATGCCACTGGCAGCAAGCAGGTGGCTTTTCGGATAAAGCGGGGGCGCTTTAGGCGGTGTGTCGATCATAGGTAATTTGACTTTGAAAAGATGAATTGGAAAAGATGTATGACAAGGTGAAGATGAAATAACTGTATAAAATATAACCAAATCATGCTCGAAGCAACCCTGCGAACGTATCAGTTTCCGATTCGTCGGCGGGTGCTGGGCAAAACTTGTAATTGGGCCCTGATCTTGTATGGTTGGTCCCCATTTGAAATGAGCCATAACGGGGCTGTTATGAAGTCGGTTGAAGAGCAGCTAGCGCTGATCAAGCGCGGTGCGGATGAACTCCTGGTCGAGTCCGAATTGGTCGAAAAGCTCAAGCGTGGTCAGCCACTGCGTATCAAGGCTGGGTTCGACCCTACGGCGCCTGATCTGCACTTGGGTCATACCGTGCTTATTAATAAGCTGCGTCAGTTCCAGGAGCTGGGTCATCAGGTCATTTTCCTGATCGGTGACTTCACTGGCATGATCGGCGATCCAAGCGGCAAAAGCGCCACGCGTCCACCGCTGACGCGTGAGCAGGTTCTGGCTAACGCAGAAACCTACAAAACCCAGGTTTTCAAGATTCTTGATCCGGCAAAGACCGAGGTGGCGTTCAACTCCACCTGGATGGATCAGATGAGCCCCGCTGACTTCATCCGCCTGTCCTCGCAGTACACGGTGGCGCGGATGCTTGAGCGTGATGATTTTCATAAGCGCTACTCGACCAACCAGCCGATCGCCATTCATGAGTTCATGTATCCGTTGGTGCAGGGGTATGACTCCGTCGCGCTACGTGCCGATGTCGAGCTGGGTGGCACTGATCAGAAGTTCAACCTGCTGATGGGGCGAGAGCTGCAGCGGGCGTATGGACAAGAAGCCCAGTGCATTCTCACCATGCCTTTATTGGAAGGGCTGGATGGCGTGAAGAAAATGTCCAAGTCCCTGGGTAACTACGTAGGGATTCAGGAAGCGCCGGGCATCATGTAC
>NZ_CM155281.1:6160000-6605609 GCF_056680425.1 Pseudomonas sp. ASL3
AGACGGAAAGACCCCGTGAACCTTTACTATAGCTTTGCACTGGACTTTGAATTTGCTTGTGTAGGATAGGTGGGAGGCTTTGAAGCGTGGACGCCAGTCTGCGTGGAGCCAACCTTGAAATACCACCCTGGCAACTTTGAGGTTCTAACTCAGGTCCGTTATCCGGATCGAGGACAGTGTATGGTGGGTAGTTTGACTGGGGCGGTCTCCTCCTAAAGAGTAACGGAGGAGTACGAAGGTGCGCTCAGACCGGTCGGAAATCGGTCGTAGAGTATAAAGGCAAAAGCGCGCTTGACTGCGAGACAGACACGTCGAGCAGGTACGAAAGTAGGTCTTAGTGATCCGGTGGTTCTGTATGGAAGGGCCATCGCTCAACGGATAAAAGGTACTCCGGGGATAACAGGCTGATACCGCCCAAGAGTTCATATCGACGGCGGTGTTTGGCACCTCGATGTCGGCTCATCACATCCTGGGGCTGAAGCCGGTCCCAAGGGTATGGCTGTTCGCCATTTAAAGTGGTACGCGAGCTGGGTTTAGAACGTCGTGAGACAGTTCGGTCCCTATCTGCCGTGGACGTTTGAGATTTGAGAGGGGCTGCTCCTAGTACGAGAGGACCGGAGTGGACGAACCTCTGGTGTTCCGGTTGTCACGCCAGTGGCATTGCCGGGTAGCTATGTTCGGAATAGATAACCGCTGAAAGCATCTAAGCGGGAAACTAGCCTCAAGATGAGATCTCACTGGGACCTTGAGTCCCCTGAAGGGCCGTCGAAGACTACGACGTTGATAGGTGGGGTGTGTAAGCGCTGTGAGGCGTTGAGCTAACCCATACTAATTGCCCGTGAGGCTTGACCATATAACACCCAAGCAATCTGCTTGCTTCGAAAGAAGGGTCAGATTGCGGTGTGTGAAGACGACACACGTCGAAAATTGGCAACACCCACAAATCTATCACATCCCCATTCGCTGGCGCGTGAACCCGCAAGGGCCCACGCGCTGGCTACCGAATTTCTTGACGACCATAGAGCATTGGAACCACCTGATCCCATCCCGAACTCAGCAGTGAAACGATGCATCGCCGATGGTAGTGTGGGGTTTCCCCATGTGAGAGTAGGTCATCGTCAAGATTAAATTCCGAAACCCCTGTCTGCCTACGCAGACAGGGGTTTTGTTTTTGCGATTGCTCAAACACGTTTTCGTTTCTATGCATTAGCAGCACGCATGGCTATTATGCGTGCCTCATTGTTAGGCGATATCCGCATGCTGACGTTGTTAAAGCTTCTTAAGGATGGCAATTTCCATTCGGGGCAAGCCCTGGGCCATGCTCTTGGGGTCAGTCGTAGCGCAGTATGGAAGCAGCTCCAGCAGCTGGAGGCCGAGTTGAACCTCGAGATCCACAAAGTCCGAGGGCGAGGGTACCGCCTGGCTAACCCGATATCTCTACTGGATAGGGATGAAATCTTGAAGGTTGGCTTTTCCCCGAAGTGGCCAACCTTTATTTTTGATTCAGTCGATTCAACCAATGCCGAGGCGATGCGTTCGATTGAGCGCGGTCATGAGATGCCCGTGCTTGTACTGGCTGAGCGGCAAACCGCCGGCAGAGGGCGTCGCGGTCGCAAATGGGTGAGTCCATTCGCCGAGAACATCTACTACAGCCTTGTCTTGAGAGTTGACGGCGGCATGCGCCAGCTTGAGGGCTTGAGCCTGCTTGTGGGGCTCGCTGTAATGCAGACTCTACGGGAGGTAGGAGTCAAGAATGCTGGCTTGAAATGGCCAAATGACATCTTGGTGGGGGTGCGCAAGATTGCGGGCGTGCTGTTGGAGTTGGTGGGGGATCCTGCTGACGTCTGTCACGTTGTAGTGGGAGTTGGCATCAACGTTAACATGCAGGCTGCGCCTGAGGTTGACCAGTTGTGGACTTCGGTTCGACTTGAAACCGGCCGCCTAACGGATCGTAATGATTTAATCGCGCGCCTGAATCGTACGCTCGAAGACTATATAAGCGTTCATCTGAAAAGTGGATTCCCGGCTTTCCAGGCCGAATGGGAGCAAAACCATTTGTGGCAAGGGCGTCCGGTAACACTGCTAGCGGGCGCCAGCAAAGTAGAGGGTGTCGTTTTGGGGGTTGATACGCAAGGTGCGCTGCGGCTGAAAGTAGGTGAGGAAGAAAAGGTTTTCAGTGGTGGCGAGCTCAGTCTGAGGCTGCGTGATGATTCTTGAACTCGATTGTGGAAACAGTTTCATCAAGTGGCGCATAGTCCATCTGGGCAGCTCTACAGTGGTCGCCGGAGGGGTTGTCGATTCCGACGGGGCGTTGCTGCTTGCTCTTCATCAGATCGCTGATTTGAGTCTGGTCAGCTGCAGGCTGGTAAGTGTGCGTAGCAATGAAGAAACAGCCCTGCTTGTTACTGCCCTGGCTAAAGCATTTTCCATAGAGGTCATTTGCGCTGGCTCGGCAAAACATATGGCTGGCGTCACGAATGGCTATGACGAATACGAGCGTTTAGGCCTGGATCGTTGGCTAGCGCTTATTGGTGCCTATCATCTGGCTCGCGGTGCTTGCCTCGTGGTGGATCTAGGCACTGCGATCACGTCAGATTTTGTTTCACCTGATGGGCAGCATCTCGGAGGGTTTATCTGCCCGGGGATGCCGTTGATGCGCAATCAGTTGCGTACTCATACGCGACGTATTCGCTACAACGACACTGCCGCGGAGGAGGAGCTAATCAGTCTCACCCCTGGGCGCTCAACGGCGGAGGCGGTGGAGCGAGGATGTTCATTGATGTTGCAAGGTTTCGTGCTTACCCAGCTGGAGATGGCCAGGGAATATTGGAACGATGATTTCTCTATTTTCGTAACGGGTGGTGATGCGGCGCTAGTCAGTGAGATCTTGCCTGATGCGCGAATGATGCCTGACCTGGTTTTTGTCGGGCTGGCGTTGGCCTGTCCGTTGCCTTGAGGTTCCTATGCGTTGGCTATTTCTTTTGTTATTGATGCTCAATTCCTTTTATTACATATGGCATCAGCAGGAAACGCCTCTGCGGGCCAAGGAAGTTATCTCTCTATCGTTGTACCGAGGTACACAGCAAGATATTCGACTGCTGAGTGAGTCTGATCCTGCGCGCGAAGGCCTTTCGGCTCCGCGTGAGGGCGAAGAAAAATGCCTTTATCTGGGCGGCTTCACTCGTCAGGAGGATGCTCGCCTGGTTGAGCAACGCTTGACCAGTCTGGACATACAGTCACAGTTCCAGTCTCTTGAAAGGGGGGCTGCAGCCAGTTATTGGGTGAAGATTGCGCCTGTCAGTCGACGACTTGTCGATGATGGTCTGATTCGTGGGCTTGTTCAGGATTTTTCCCAGTTAAAAAACAAAATAATGTCTTGTGAGGGCATTGCAACCACGGACTAGTTTGCATAGAATGGCGCCCGCTTCGCAGTGTGACGTTAATAACGTTTAGCTGCTCAGCAGTTGTCAGCGAATGTAACCTCAGGTTTTTAATGAGAAAAAGGTTGA
The DNA here is from genome assembly GCF_056680425.1 of Pseudomonas sp. ASL3. Lineage (NCBI taxonomy): Bacteria > Pseudomonadati > Pseudomonadota > Gammaproteobacteria > Pseudomonadales > Pseudomonadaceae > Pseudomonas > Pseudomonas sp. ASL3. The sequence goes on from NZ_CM155281.1 coordinate 6,163,510, forward strand.
CAGAAGGGTGGCATAAGTTGAAAATGCTGCCTCGTTCAGGAGGGGTTCCCGAGCGGCCAAAGGGATCAGACTGTAAATCTGACGTCTACGACTTCGAAGGTTCGAATCCTTCCCCCTCCACCAAATTTGAGCGTGAGCAACAAGCTCTGCGGGTATAGTTTAGTGGTAGAACCTCAGCCTTCCAAGCTGATGATGCGGGTTCGATTCCCGCTACCCGCTCCAGATTTGTTGTTCGTGCGAAGTGTTTTGCTCTTGTAGCTCAGTTGGTAGAGCACACCCTTGGTAAGGGTGAGGTCAGCAGTTCGAATCTGCTCAAGAGCTCCATTACTAAGGCAGATATGAAAATATCTGCCTTTGTTTTAAGTGGTCAAGCTTAATTCTTCAATGGGAGGCAGTGTCGATGGCTAAGGAAAAGTTCGAACGTAAAAAGCCGCACTTGAACGTTGGCACTATCGGTCACGTTGACCATGGCAAGACTACGTTGACTGCAGCTCTGACCAAAGTATGCGCTGAAGCATTCGGTGGTTCCGCTCGTGACTTCTCTCAGATCGACAACGCTCCGGAAGAAAAGGCGCGTGGTATCACGATCAACACGTCTCACGTTGAGTATGATTCTGCAATCCGTCATTACGCTCACGTTGACTGCCCAGGCCACGCTGACTATGTGAAGAACATGATCACCGGTGCTGCGCAGATGGATGGTGCGATCCTGGTTTGCTCCGCTGCTGATGGTCCGATGCCTCAGACTCGCGAGCACATCCTGCTGTCCCGCCAGGTTGGCGTCCCGTACATCGTTGTCTTCCTGAACAAGGCTGACATGGTTGACGATGCCGAGTTGCTGGAGCTGGTTGAGATGGAAGTGCGTGATCTGTTGAGCAGTTACGATTTTCCGGGCGATGACACTCCGATCATTGTCGGTTCGGCGCTGATGGCGCTGAACGGTAAAGATGAAAACGAAATGGGCGTTTCTGCCGTTCGTAAGTTGGTTGATACCCTGGATAGCTATATTCCAGAGCCGGAGCGCGCAATCGACAAGCCGTTCCTGATGCCGATCGAAGACGTGTTCTCGATCTCTGGTCGTGGCACTGTGGTAACTGGTCGCGTTGAGCGTGGGATTGTCAGGATCCAGGAAGAAATCGAGATTATCGGTATCGTTCCTACGACCAAGACGACCTGCACTGGTGTTGAAATGTTCCGCAAGCTGCTCGACGAAGGTCGTGCAGGTGAGAACGTCGGCGTTCTGTTGCGCGGCACTAAGCGTGATGATGTTCAGCGTGGTCAGGTCCTGGCCAAGCCGGGCAGCGTCAAGCCGCACACAAAGTTCGAAGGCGAGGTTTACATTCTGAGCAAGGAAGAGGGCGGTCGTCATACGCCGTTCTTCAAAGGCTACCGTCCGCAGTTCTACTTCCGTACGACTGACGTGACTGGTAACTGCGAATTGCCAGAAGGCATTGAAATGGTAATGCCTGGTGACAACGTGAAAATGCTTGTCACTCTGATTCAACCGATTGCGATGGAAGATGGTTTGCGTTTCGCTATCCGTGAGGGCGGTCGTACCGTCGGCGCTGGTGTCGTAGCCAAAATCATCGAGTAAGTTGTTGAAAAACTCTTGTTGGGCCGGCATAATGGTCGGCCTAATTTTGCTTTTAGGTCAGTAGCTCAATTGGCAGAGCGACGGTCTCCAAAACCGTAGGTTGGGGGTTCGATTCCCTCCTGACCTGCCAGATTCACTCGGTGTTAATCTGGCTTTCTTTTCACAGGATCCTCGTAGATGAATCCCAAGGCTGAAGCCCAAGACTCTCGCTTTGACCTGCTTAAGTGGCTGTTGGTAGTCGTTTTGGTGGTTGTAGGTGTTGTCGGCAATCAGTACTACTCAGCGGAACCGATCCTGTACCGCGTGCTTGTATTGCTTGCTATTGCCGCTGCTGCTGCGTTTGTTGGTTTGCAGACGGGCAAAGGTAAAGCTTTCTTCGTGTTGGCAAAGGAAGCTCGTACCGAGATTCGTAAAGTCGTTTGGCCTACCCGCCAAGAAACTACGCAGACCACATTGATTGTCGTGGCTGTTGTGTTGGTTATGGCGCTGCTGCTGTGGGGCTTAGACTCCCTGCTCGGTTGGCTTGTTTCTTTGATTGTTGGCTAAGGGTGTCCCGTGGCTAAGCGTTGGTACGTAGTGCATGCTTACTCGGGTTACGAGAAGCATGTCATGCGCTCACTGGTAGAGCGTGTGAAGCTGGCTGGCATGGAAGATGGCTTTGGCGAAATTCTGGTTCCCACTGAAGAAGTGGTTGAAATGCGTAATGGCCAGAAACGCAAAAGCGAGCGCAAATTCTTCCCAGGTTATGTGTTGGTGCAGATGGACATGAACGAGGGTACTTGGCACTTGGTCAAGGATACTCCTCGTGTGATGGGCTTCATCGGCGGTACTGCCGATAAGCCGGCACCGATTACTGATAAAGAGGCAGAAGCAATTCTGCGTCGCGTCGCTGATGGTAGCGATAAGCCGAAGCCAAAAACGTTGTTCGAGCCAGGTGAAGTTGTTCGTGTCACTGATGGTCCGTTCGCTGATTTTAACGGCACGGTTGAAGAAGTTAACTACGAAAAGAGCCGTATCCAAGTGGCTGTGCTCATTTTCGGTCGCTCTACTCCAGTAGAGCTAGAGTTCAGCCAGGTCGAAAAGGCATAGCTGAACAAGAATCCCATACCCCGCAGCCTTAGGCTGTGGGGTTTTTTCGTCACTGGGATAAACGCGCAAGTAACCGGGGAGCCTTTTTAGGCGTCTGAACCCGTAATTGGAGTGCCTCATGGCCAAGAAAATTACCGCTTACATCAAGCTGCAAGTGAAGGCCGCTCAGGCTAACCCAAGCCCGCCTGTTGGTCCTGCACTGGGTCAGCACGGCGTGAACATCATGGAATTCTGCAAGGCTTTCAACGCCCGTACTCAGGGTATTGAGCCAGGCCTGCCGACTCCTGTGATCATCACTGTCTACAGCGACCGTAGCTTCACCTTCGAAACCAAAAGCACCCCTGCTTCAGTTCTGCTGAAGAAAGCTGCTGGTTTGACTAGCGGTTCCGCTCGTCCAAACACCGTTAAGGTTGGCACCGTTACCCGTGCTCAGCTGGAAGATATCGCTAAAGCAAAAAATGCGGATCTGACTGCAGCTGATATGGAAGCAGCCGTGCGTACCATCGCCGGTTCTGCTCGTAGCATGGGCCTTAACGTGGAGGGTGTGTAATGGCTAAGCTGACTAAGCGCCAAAAGGCAATCGCCGGCAAAATCGAAGCAGGCAAGGCCTACAACTTCGTTGATGCTGCTGCACTGCTGACTGAACTGTCGACCGTTAAATTCAGCGAGTCCGTGGACGTTGCTGTGAATCTCGGCGTTGACCCGCGTAAATCTGACCAGGTTGTTCGTAGCGCTACTGTGCTGCCACACGGCACTGGCAAGACTGTTCGCGTTGCAGTATTCACCCAGGGTCCAGCTGCTGAAGCCGCTCTGGCTGCCGGCGCTGATCGCGTTGGTATGGACGACCTGGCTGCCGAAATGAAAGCCGGCAACCTGAACTTCGACGTGGTTATCGCCTCCCCGGACGCGATGCGTGTTGTTGGTCAGTTGGGTCAGATCCTCGGCCCGCGTGGCCTGATGCCTAACCCTAAAGTCGGTACCGTTACTCCAGACGTAGCCACTGCGGTCAAGAACGCGAAGGCTGGTCAGGTTCGTTATCGCACCGACAAAAACGGCATCATCCACACTTCCGTTGGCAAAGTCGGTTTCGACGCTGTCAAGCTGAAGGAAAACGTTGAAGCGCTGATCGCTGATTTGAAGCGTATCAAGCCAGCTTCTTCGAAAGGTATTTACGTCAAGCGCGTTACCCTGAGCACCACTATGGGCCCAGGTCTGGTCATCGACCAAGGCTCGCTGGACGCGTAAGACAAAGTGGGTGCAGGTGACTGCATCCATGAAAAATTGGGGTCCCTGCCTGGCGGGGGCTATCCAAGACCGTAGGCGGCGCAAGTCTTAAACCTCAAGCCTACGCAGATGGTGCTCCCGGTTCCTTACCGAATCAGACACCAAAACGACATCCGGCCTCGGCTGGATGAAACGGTAACAAGCAGGAGTTAAACCCGTGGCAATTAAACTTGAAGACAAGAAGGCCATCGTCGCTGAAGTCAACAAGGCTGCCCAAGTTGCTCTGTCCGCTGTCGTGGCTGATGCCCGTGGCGTAACAGTAGGCGCTATGACCGGACTCCGTAAAGAGGCTCGTGAAGCTGGCGTTTACGTACGTGTTGTACGTAACACCCTGCTCAAGCGCGCCGTTGCCGGCACTCAATATGACGTGCTCAACGACGTGTTCACCGGCCCGACCCTGGTTGCATTTTCCAACGAACATCCTGGCGCTGCTGCCCGTTTGTTCAAGGAATTCGCCAAAGGTCAGGATAAGTTCGAGATCAAGGCAGCTGCGTTCGAGGGCAAGTTCCTCGCAGCTAACCAGATCGACGTACTGGCAACTCTGCCGACCCGTAACGAAGCAATTTCTCAGCTGATGAGCGTGATCCAAGGCGCAACCAGCAAATTGGCTCGTACTCTGGCGGCTATTCGCGACCAAAAAGAAGCTGCAGCAGCCTAAGGCTCGGCACCTCCTTTCGCGTTTTTTGTTTATTTCGATGGTCGCGTAGGCCGTCCACCCAATACAGGAAATTAGAGTCATGTCTCTGACTAACGAGCAAATCCTTGAAGCAATCGGCGCGAAATCCGTTATGGAAATCGTTGAACTGATCAAGGCAATGGAAGAGAAGTTCGGCGTTACCGCTGCTGCTGCTTCCGCAGGTCCAGCTGCTGTTGCAGCCGTTGTTGAAGAACAGACTGAATTCAACGTTATGTTGACCGAAACTGGCGAGAAAAAAGTTAACGTGATCAAGGCTGTACGTGAACTGACTGGCCTGGGCTTGAAAGAAGCCAAAGCTGTAGTTGACGGCGCGCCAGGCATGGTTCTGGAAGCAGTATCGAAAGACGCTGCTGACAAAGCCAAAGCTGTGCTGGAAGAAGCAGGCGCTAAAGTCGAGCTGAAGTAAGCATCGACTTTGCGTCTCCAGCCCGAGCGTTAAGCGAAAGGCTGATGGCTGGTGGCTCTTGCCACCGGCCTTTTTCCGTTATAGATGGCTGACCTGGTCGGCCTCTGTAACGTGTAAGAACCACCCGATGCGGTGGTGCAAACCAAGGGGTTTGCACGATTTTCTGGCTGCTCCCGTCGGGAGGAGCCAAACAAGCAGGTGACCAAGCTGGGGAACGCTGATGGCTTACTCATATACTGAGAAAAAACGTATCCGCAAGGACTTTAGCAAGTTGCCGGACGTGATGGATGTGCCGTATCTCCTGGCCATCCAGCTGGATTCGTATCGCGAATTCTTGCAAGCGGGAGCGACCAAAGATCAGTTCCGCGACGTCGGTCTGCATGCAGCCTTCAAATCCGTTTTCCCGATCATCAGCTACTCCGGCAATGCTGCGCTGGAGTATGTGGGTTATCGCTTGGGCGAACCGGCATTTGATGTCAAGGAGTGCGTGCTGCGCGGCGTGACTTACGCTGTGCCTTTGCGGGTCAAGGTCCGTTTGATCATTTTCGACAAAGAATCGTCGAACAAAGCGATCAAGGACATCAAAGAGCAAGAAGTCTACATGGGTGAAATCCCCCTGATGACTGAAAACGGTACCTTCGTAATCAACGGTACCGAGCGCGTTATCGTTTCCCAGTTGCACCGTTCCCCGGGCGTGTTCTTCGACCACGACCGCGGCAAGACGCACAGCTCCGGTAAGCTGCTTTATTCCGCGCGTATCATTCCTTATCGCGGCTCGTGGCTGGACTTCGAGTTCGACCCGAAAGACTGCGTGTTCGTCCGTATCGACCGTCGTCGCAAGCTGCCTGCGTCCGTATTGTTGCGCGCACTCGGCTACACGACTGAACAAGTGCTCGATGCGTTCTACACCACCAACGTTTTCCATGTGCAAGGTGAAAACCTCAACCTGGAACTGGTGCCGCAGCGCCTGCGTGGCGAAATTGCCGTTCTGGACATCCTGGACGACAAGGGCAAGGTTATCGTTGAGCAAGGCCGTCGGATTACCGCTCGCCATGTAAACCAGATGGAAAAAGCCGGGATCAAAGAGCTGGAAGTGCCTCTGGACTATGTCCTGGGCCGCACTACCGCCAAGGTTATCGTGCACCCGGCTACCGGCGAAATCATTGCCGAATGCAACACCGAGCTGAACACCGAGATTCTGGCAAAAATCGCCAAGGCTCAGGTTGTCCGCATCGAAACGTTGTACACCAACGATATCGATTGTGGTCCGTTCGTCTCGGATACGCTGAAGATCGACTCCACCAGCAACCAATTGGAAGCGCTGGTCGAGATCTATCGCATGATGCGTCCTGGTGAGCCACCGACCAAAGATGCAGCCGAAACGCTGTTCAACAACCTGTTCTTCAGCCCTGAGCGTTATGACCTGTCTGCGGTCGGCCGGATGAAGTTCAACCGTCGTATCGGTCGCACCGAAATCGAAGGTTCGGGCGTGTTGTGCAAAGAAGATATCGTTGCCGTCCTCAAGACGCTGGTCGATATCCGTAACGGCAAAGGCATCGTCGACGACATCGACCACTTGGGTAACCGTCGTGTTCGCTGTGTTGGCGAGATGGCTGAAAACCAGTTCCGCGTTGGCCTGGTACGTGTAGAGCGTGCGGTCAAAGAGCGTCTGTCGATGGCAGAAAGCGAAGGCCTGATGCCTCAGGACCTGATCAACGCCAAGCCAGTTGCGGCAGCGGTCAAAGAGTTCTTCGGTTCCAGCCAGCTTTCCCAGTTCATGGACCAGAACAACCCGCTGTCCGAGATCACCCACAAGCGTCGTGTCTCCGCACTCGGCCCTGGTGGTCTGACTCGTGAGCGTGCTGGTTTCGAAGTTCGTGACGTACACCCGACTCACTACGGTCGTGTATGCCCGATTGAAACGCCGGAAGGTCCGAACATCGGCCTGATCAACTCCCTGGCCGCCTATGCGCGTACCAACCAGTACGGCTTCCTCGAAAGCCCGTACCGTGTGGTTAAAGACGCATTGGTGACTGACGAGATCGTGTTCCTGTCGGCTATCGAAGAGGCGGATCACGTCATCGCTCAGGCATCGGCAACGATGAATGAAAGCGGTCACCTGATCGACGAATTGGTTGCGGTACGTCACCTCAATGAATTCACCGTCAAGGCGCCTGAAGACGTCACCTTGATGGACGTTTCGCCGAAGCAGGTAGTTTCGGTTGCAGCCTCGCTGATTCCGTTCCTCGAGCACGACGACGCCAACCGTGCGTTGATGGGTTCGAACATGCAGCGTCAGGCAGTACCGACCCTGCGTTCCGACAAGCCGCTGGTCGGCACCGGGATGGAGCGTAACGTTGCTCGTGACTCCGGCGTTTGCGTCGTGGCTCGTCGTGGCGGCGTGATCGACTCGGTCGATGCCAGCCGTATCGTGGTTCGTGTTGCTGATGATGAAGTTGAAACCGGTGAAGCCGGTGTCGACATCTACAACCTGACCAAATACACCCGCTCCAACCAGAACACCTGCATCAACCAGCGTCCGCTGGTGAGCAAGGGCGATCGGGTTGAGCGCAGCGACATCATGGCTGACGGTCCGTCCACCGATATGGGTGAACTGGCGCTGGGTCAGAACATGCGTATCGCGTTCATGGCATGGAACGGTTACAACTTCGAAGACTCCATTCTCCTTTCCGAGCGTGTTGTTCAAGAAGACCGTTTCACCACGATCCACATTCAGGAACTGACCTGTGTGGCACGTGACACCAAGCTTGGGCCTGAGGAAATCACTGCAGACATCCCTAACGTGGGTGAAGCTGCACTGAACAAGCTTGATGAAGCCGGTATCGTTTATGTAGGTGCTGAAGTTGGCGCGGGCGACATCCTGGTTGGTAAAGTCACTCCGAAAGGCGAGACCCAGCTGACTCCGGAAGAAAAACTGCTGCGTGCGATCTTCGGTGAGAAAGCGAGCGACGTTAAGGACACTTCCCTGCGTGTACCAACTGGTACCAAGGGCACTGTCATCGACGTTCAGGTGTTCACTCGTGACGGCGTTGAGCGTGATGCTCGTGCACTGTCCATCGAGAAAACCCAGCTCGACGAAATCCGTAAGGATTTGAATGAAGAGTTTCGTATCGTTGAAGGCGCTACTTTCGAACGTCTGCGTTCCGCTCTGGTTGGCCGCAAGGCTGAAGGCGGCGCAGGTCTGAAGAAAGGTCAGGACATCACCGACGAAATCCTCGACGGTCTTGAGCATGGTCAGTGGTTCAAACTGCGCATGGTTGAAGATGCTCTGAACGAGCAACTCGAGAAAGCTCAGGCTTACATCGTTGATCGTCGCCGTCTTCTGGACGACAAGTTCGAAGACAAGAAGCGCAAGCTGCAACAGGGCGATGACCTGGCACCTGGCGTTCTGAAAATCGTCAAGGTTTACCTGGCAATCCGTCGTCGCATCCAACCGGGCGACAAGATGGCCGGTCGTCACGGTAACAAGGGTGTGGTCTCCGTGATCATGCCAGTTGAAGACATGCCGCATGATGCCAATGGCACACCTGTGGATATCGTCCTCAACCCGTTGGGCGTACCTTCGCGTATGAACGTCGGTCAGATCCTTGAAACCCACCTCGGCCTTGCGGCCAAGGGCTTGGGCGAGAAGATCAATCGCATGCTTGAAGAACAGCGTAAAGTCGCAGACTTGCGCAAGTTCCTGAACGAGATCTACAACGAAATCGGCGGTCGCCAGGAAAGCCTGGAAGATCTCTCCGACAAGGAAATCCTGGATCTCGCGAAGAACCTTCGCGGCGGCGTTCCGATGGCAACTCCGGTGTTCGATGGTGCCAAGGAAAGCGAAATCAAGGCCATGCTGAAACTGGCAGATATGCCAGAAAGCGGCCAGATGCAGCTGTTCGATGGTCGTACCGGCAACAAGTTTGAGCGCCCGGTCACCGTTGGCTACATGTACATGCTGAAGCTGAACCACTTGGTGGACGACAAGATGCACGCGCGTTCCACTGGTTCTTACAGCCTGGTTACCCAGCAGCCGCTGGGTGGTAAGGCTCAGTTCGGTGGTCAGCGTTTCGGGGAGATGGAAGTGTGGGCGCTGGAAGCATACGGCGCGGCTTACACTCTGCAAGAAATGCTCACAGTGAAGTCGGACGATGTGAACGGTCGGACCAAGATGTACAAAAACATCGTGGACGGCGATCACCGTATGGAGCCGGGCATGCCCGAGTCCTTCAACGTGTTGATCAAAGAAATTCGTTCGCTCGGTATCGATATCGATCTGGAAACCGAATAACACGTGACGCGAATCGGGGGCAGGGCGGTATTGCCTGCTCCCTGCTCCGCCAGGAGGAAAGGCCTTGAAAGACCTATTGAATTTGCTGAAAAACCAGGGTCAAGTCGAAGAGTTCGACGCCATCCGTATTGGATTGGCATCGCCTGAGATGATCCGTTCGTGGTCGTTCGGTGAAGTTAAAAAACCGGAAACCATCAACTACCGTACGTTCAAGCCTGAGCGTGACGGCCTGTTCTGCGCCAAGATCTTTGGCCCGGTCAAGGATTACGAGTGCTTGTGCGGTAAGTACAAGCGCCTGAAGCACCGTGGTGTGATCTGCGAGAAGTGCGGCGTTGAAGTCGCGCTGGCAAAAGTTCGTCGCGAGCGTATGGCTCACATCGAACTGGCCTCGCCAGTTGCCCACATATGGTTCCTGAAGTCCCTGCCGTCCCGTATCGGCTTGCTGATGGACATGACCCTGCGTGATATCGAGCGCGTTCTCTACTTCGAGAGCTATGTCGTTATCGATCCAGGCATGACCACCCTTGAGAAAGGGCAGTTGCTCAACGATGAGCAGTACTTCGAAGCGCTCGAAGAGTTCGGTGATGATTTCGACGCCCGTATGGGTGCTGAAGCTGTCCGTGAACTGCTGCACGCTATCGACCTGGAGCACGAGATTGGCCGCCTGCGTGAAGAAATTCCGCAAACCAACTCCGAAACCAAAATCAAGAAGCTGTCCAAGCGCTTGAAGTTGATGGAAGCCTTCCAGGGTTCCGGCAACCTTCCTGAGTGGATGGTGCTGACCGTTCTGCCGGTTCTACCGCCAGATCTGCGTCCACTGGTCCCGCTTGATGGTGGTCGTTTCGCGACATCCGACCTCAACGATCTGTATCGTCGAGTGATCAACCGTAACAACCGTTTGAAGCGCCTGCTCGATCTGTCCGCGCCGGACATCATCGTGCGCAACGAAAAACGTATGTTGCAGGAAGCGGTCGATGCCTTGCTCGACAACGGTCGTCGTGGTCGTGCTATCACGGGTTCCAACAAGCGTCCTCTGAAATCCCTGGCTGACATGATCAAGGGTAAGCAGGGTCGTTTCCGTCAGAACTTGCTCGGTAAGCGTGTTGACTACTCCGGTCGTTCGGTAATCACCGTAGGCCCGACCCTGCGTCTGCATCAGTGCGGTCTGCCAAAGAAAATGGCTCTCGAGCTGTTCAAACCGTTCATTTTCGGCAAGTTGGAAATGCGTGGCCTGGCCACCACCATCAAAGCCGCGAAGAAAATGGTTGAGCGCGAGCTGCCTGAGGTTTGGGACGTTCTCGCTGAAGTGATTCGCGAACACCCGGTCCTCCTCAACCGTGCACCGACCCTTCACCGTCTGGGTATCCAGGCGTTTGAACCGGTTCTGATCGAAGGTAAAGCCATCCAGCTTCACCCGCTGGTCTGCGCCGCGTACAACGCCGACTTCGACGGCGACCAAATGGCCGTTCACGTACCGTTGACGCTGGAAGCCCAGCTCGAAGCGCGTGCGTTGATGATGTCGACCAACAACATTCTGTCGCCAGCCAACGGTGAGCCAATCATCGTTCCGTCGCAGGACGTTGTATTGGGTCTGTACTACATGACTCGTGAAGCGATCAACGCCAAAGGCGAAGGTCGCGTGTTCGCGGATCTGCAGGAAGTTGACCGTGTATTCCGCGCCGGCGAAGCTGCGCTGCATGCCAAAGTCAAAGTCCGCATCCACGAAACGGTCAACGATCGTGATGGTGGCAGCGTCAAGAACACTCGTATCGTGGACACCACTGTCGGCCGTGCGCTGTTGTTCCAGGTGGTTCCGGCCGGCCTGTCGTATGACGTGGTCAACCAGCCGATGAAGAAAAAGGCGATCTCCAAGCTGATCAACCAGTGCTACCGCGTGGTTGGTTTGAAAGAGACCGTTATTTTTGCTGACCAGCTGATGTACACCGGTTTTGCCTACTCGACGATTTCGGGTGTTTCCATCGGTGTTAACGACTTCGTTATCCCTGATGAAAAAGCTCGCATCATCGATGCTGCTACCGAAGAAGTTAAAGAGATCGAAAGTCAGTACGCCTCAGGCCTGGTAACCCAGGGCGAGAAGTACAACAAGGTGATCGACCTTTGGTCCAAGGCCAACGACGAAGTCTCCAAGGCGATGATGTCGAACCTCTCGAAAGAGAAAGTCATTGACCGTCATGGCGTCGAAGTTGACCAGGAATCCTTCAACTCGATGTACATGATGGCTGACTCCGGCGCCCGGGGTTCTGCTGCACAGATTCGTCAGCTCGCGGGTATGCGTGGTTTGATGGCCAAGCCGGACGGCTCGATCATCGAAACGCCGATCACTGCGAACTTCCGTGAAGGTTTGAGCGTACTTCAGTACTTCATCTCTACTCACGGTGCTCGTAAAGGTTTGGCGGATACCGCGTTGAAAACGGCGAACTCCGGTTATCTGACTCGTCGTCTGGTAGACGTGGCTCAGGATCTGGTGGTTACAGAAGTCGACTGTGGTACTGAACACGGTCTGCTGATGACGCCGCACATTGAAGGCGGCGACGTTGTTGAGCCATTGGGCGAGCGCGTATTGGGTCGAGTTATCGCCCGTGACGTGTTCAAGCCGGGTACCGATGACATCATCGTTCCTGCTGGCACTCTGGTTGACGAGAAGTGGGTCGAATTCATCGAGCTGAACAGCATCGACGAAGTGATCGTGCGTTCGCCGATCAGCTGCGAAACCCGCTACGGCATTTGTGCCAAGTGCTACGGCCGTGATTTGGCTCGTGGGCATCAGGTCAACATCGGTGAAGCGGTCGGCGTTATCGCCGCTCAGTCCATCGGTGAGCCGGGTACACAGCTGACCATGCGTACGTTCCACATCGGTGGTGCGGCAAGCCGGACCTCCGCTGCTGACAGCGTTCAGGTGAAGAATGGCGGTACCGTCCGTCTGCATAACCTGAAGCACGTTGAGCGAGTGGATGGTTGCCTGGTAGCGGTGTCCCGTTCTGGTGAGCTGGCTATCGCTGATGACTACGGTCGTGAGCGCGAGCGTTACAAGCTGCCGTACGGTGCTGTGATTTCGGTTAAAGAAGGTGACAAGGTCGACGCTGGCGCAATCGTGGCCAAGTGGGACCCGCACACTCACCCAATCGTTACCGAAATGAAAGGTACCGTGACCTACGTGGGCATGGAAGAAGGCATCACGATCAAGCGTCAGACAGACGAATTGACCGGTATGACCAACATCGAAGTACTCGATGCCAAAGACCGTCCAGCAGCCGGTAAAGATATCCGTCCTGCCGTTAAGATGGTTGGCGTGGATGGCAAGGATCTGCTGCTGCCAGGTACCGACGTACCGGCTCAGTACTTCCTGCCAGCCAACGCTCTGGTCGGTGTAGCGGATGGTGTGCAGGTTGCGATCGGTGATGTTATCGCTCGTATCCCGCAAGAAACTTCGAAAACTCGCGACATCACCGGTGGTCTGCCACGCGTTGCCGACTTGTTCGAAGCGCGTCGTCCGAAAGAAGCCTCGATTCTGGCTGAAGTCAGCGGCACCATCGCGTTCGGTAAAGAGACCAAGGGCAAACGCCGTCTGGTCATTACCCCGAACGATGGCAGCGATCCGTACGAAGAGCTGATTCCAAAGTGGCGTCACCTGAACGTCTTCGAAGGCGAGCAAGTGAACCGCGGCGAAGTTATCTCCGACGGTCCAAGCGATCCACACGACATCCTGCGTTTGCTGGGTGTGAGTGCGCTGGCCAAGTACATCGTCAACGAGATCCAGGACGTTTACCGTCTACAAGGCGTGAAGATCAACGATAAGCACATCGAAACGATTCTTCGTCAGATGCTGCGTAAAGTTGAGATCGCTGAATCTGGCGATTCGACCTTCATCAAGGGCGACCAGATGGAATTGACGCACGTTCTGGTAGAGAACGAGCGCCTGAGCGCGGACGAGAAATTCGTTTCCAAGTTCACTCGTGTGTTGCTGGGTATTACCAAGGCATCGCTGTCCACCGAGTCGTTCATCTCGGCGGCCTCCTTCCAGGAGACCACTCGCGTACTGACCGAAGCGGCTGTGACTGGGAAGCGCGATTACCTGCGCGGCCTGAAAGAGAACGTGGTCGTGGGTCGTTTGATCCCGGCCGGTACCGGTCTGGCTTATCACAGCGAGCGTAAGCGTCGTCGTGAAGCAGACAAACCGTTGCGTGTTAGCGCGAGTGAAGTGGAAGCTGCACTGACCGAAGCGTTGAACTCCAGCGGTAATTGAGAGTAGAGCCCCGGCCCTCCCGGCCAAAGGACAGCAAGCTTGATGTTGCTGTCCTGATGATCGGGGAGGCTGGGGCTTTGCCTTGACTGGGGACAGGATCCTCTTTAGACTCTTGTACCCCTAAATTTGGCGGGACTGATGTCCTGCCATCTTGCTTTTTCGTAAAGCAATAGCGTCGAAAGACAACAGTGGAGCTTAAGATGGCAACTATCAACCAGCTGGTACGTCAGCCGCGTAAGCGTATCGTCGAGAAATCCGACGTACCTGCGCTGCAGAACTGCCCGCAACGTCGTGGCGTGTGCACTCGCGTGTATACAACTACGCCGAAAAAACCTAACTCGGCACTGCGTAAAGTATGCCGTGTGCGCCTGACCAACGGTTTCGAGGTTTCCTCGTACATCGGTGGTGAAGGTCACAACCTGCAAGAGCACAGCGTCGTACTGATCCGTGGCGGTCGTGTAAAAGACTTGCCAGGTGTTCGTTACCACACCGTTCGTGGCTCCCTGGATACTTCCGGCGTTAAAGGTCGTAACCAAGGTCGCTCGAAATACGGTACCAAGCGTCCGAAGAAGTAATTGGTCGCTTAGCAACAAATTGCAGATTTCTATTTTTCTGAGTCGATAAGAGTAAGGTCGGACGTGCCTCGCAAGAGCGCAGTGGTTCCGAGCTAACCTGAAGACCGTTTGAGGGCTTATCCATGCCAAGAAGACGCGTAGCAGCCAAGCGCGATGTGCTTGACGATCCAAAATACGGCAGCCAGATTCTGGCCAAGTTCATGAACCACGTTATGGAAAGCGGCAAGAAAGCCGTTGCCGAACGTATCGTTTATGGCGCGCTGGAAAAAGTTAAAGAACGCAAGAACAGCGACCCCCTGGAAATCTTCGAGAAAGCTCTCGACGCCATCGCTCCGCTGGTCGAAGTGAAGTCGCGCCGTGTAGGCGGTGCTACTTACCAGGTTCCGGTCGAAGTTCGCCCGTCCCGTCGTAATGCTTTGGCAATGCGTTGGTTGGTAGACTTCGCGCGCAAGCGCGGCGAAAAGTCTATGGCTCTGCGTTTGGCTGGCGAATTGCTGGACGCTGCTGAAGGTAAAGGTGCTGCAGTTAAGAAGCGTGAAGACGTGCACCGTATGGCTGAAGCCAACAAGGCTTTCTCGCACTACCGCTTCTAATTTTAGCGTCACTAATTTTGCGAGGGCTTTATGGCTCGTACTACTCCGATTAACCGCTACCGTAACATTGGTATCGTGGCTCACGTGGATGCTGGTAAAACCACCACCACCGAGCGCGTCCTTTTTTACACTGGCGTAAACCACAAAATGGGCGAGGTGCATGACGGCGCCGCGACCATGGACTGGATGGTGCAGGAGCAGGAGCGTGGTATCACTATCACCTCCGCTGCGACCACGGCCTTCTGGTCGGGTTCTGCCAAGCAATTCGACAAGTATCGCTTCAACATCATCGATACCCCTGGCCACGTTGACTTCACTATTGAAGTAGAGCGTTCGCTGCGTGTACTCGATGGTGCTGTCGTTGTGTTCTGCGGCACCTCGGGTGTCGAGCCGCAATCGGAAACCGTATGGCGTCAAGCCAACAAATACGGCGTTCCACGTCTTGTTTACGTAAACAAGATGGACCGTGCTGGCGCGAACTTCCTGCGTGTAGTTGCTCAGATCAAGCAGCGCCTGGGCCATACTCCGGTGCCTATCCAGTTGGCTATCGGTTCAGAAGATAACTTCCAGGGTCAGATCGATCTGATCAACATGGAAGCCGTCTACTGGGATGACGCTGACAAGGGCATGGCTCCTCGTCGCGAAGCAATTCCGGCGGACATGCTTGAGCTGGCTGAAGAGTGGCGCAGCAACATGGTTGAGGCTGCTGCCGAAGCCAACGAAGAGCTGATGAACAAGTACCTCGAGGGTGAGGAATTGACCATCGAAGAGATCAAGGGTGCTCTGCGTCAGCGTACTATCGCTGGTGAGATCGTTCTTGCTGTCTGCGGTTCTTCCTTCAAGAACAAGGGCGTTCCCCTGGTTCTTGACGCCGTTATCGATTACCTGCCGGCTCCAGTCGACATTCCAGCCATCAAGGGTTCCGACCCGGATGATGAGGAAGTCGCAATGGAGCGTCATGCAAATGACGACGAACCGTTCTCGGCTCTGGCATTCAAAATTGCTACCGACCCATTCGTGGGTACTTTGACTTTCGTGCGCGTTTACTCGGGCGTGTTGAGCTCCGGCGACGGCGTGGTCAACTC
The DNA here is from genome assembly GCF_056680425.1 of Pseudomonas sp. ASL3. Taxonomy (NCBI): domain Bacteria; kingdom Pseudomonadati; phylum Pseudomonadota; class Gammaproteobacteria; order Pseudomonadales; family Pseudomonadaceae; genus Pseudomonas; species Pseudomonas sp. ASL3. The sequence continues at coordinate 6,179,391 of NZ_CM155281.1, forward strand.
GGTCAAGGGCAAGAAAGAGCGTGTTGGTCGTATGGTGCAAATGCATGCGAACACCCGTGAAGAGATCAAGGAGGTTCGCGCTGGCGACATCGCGGCCCTGATCGGTATGAAGGACGTCACCACGGGTGACACCCTTTGCTCGGCCGACAAGCCGATCATCCTTGTTCGTATGGACTTCCCGGAGCCGGTTATCTCGGTTGCTGTTGAGCCAAAGACCAAGGATGACCAGGAAAAAATGGGTATCGCTCTGGGCAAGCTTGCTCAGGAAGATCCATCTTTCCGCGTCAAGACTGATGAAGAGACTGGTCAAACGATCATCTCTGGCATGGGCGAGTTGCACCTGGACATCCTGGTAGACCGGATGCGCCGTGAGTTCAACGTCGAAGCCAACATCGGTAAGCCGCAGGTTTCCTATCGTGAAAAAATCACGAAGGCCTGTGAGATCGAAGGCAAGTTCGTTCGCCAGTCCGGCGGTCGTGGTCAGTTCGGCCACTGCTGGATTCGTTTTGCACCGGCTGACGAAGGTCAGGAAGGTCTGCAATTCGTGAACGAAGTAGTGGGTGGTGTGGTTCCTAAGGAATTCATCCCGGCTATCCAGAAGGGTATCGAAGAGCAGATGAAGAACGGCGTTGTTGCCGGCTATCCGCTGATCGGCCTGAAGGCTACTGTGTTCGATGGTTCTTACCACGACGTCGACTCCAACGAGATGGCGTTCAAGGTAGCTGCTTCCATGGCGACCAAGCAGCTTGCTACCAAAGGTGGTGGTGTCCTGCTTGAGCCGGTCATGGCTGTGGAGGTTGTTACGCCTGAGGACTATATGGGTGACGTGATGGGTGACCTGAACCGTCGTCGCGGCATGATCTTGGGTATGGAAGACACGGTTTCCGGCAAAGTGATTCGCGCCGAGGTTCCGTTGGGTGAGATGTTCGGTTATGCGACCGACGTTCGCTCCATGTCCCAGGGTCGCGCAAGCTACTCTATGGAATTCAAAAAATACGATACCGCTCCGTCGCATGTCGTCGAAGCTGTTACTAAAAAACAAGGCTGATTCAGCCCCTTTAGGCTAGGAGTTAATTGTCGTGGCTAAAGAAAAATTTGAACGTAGCAAACCACACGTAAACGTCGGCACCATCGGTCACGTTGACCATGGTAAAACCACGCTGACCGCAGCTCTGACTCGCGTGTGCTCCGAAGTATTCGGTAGCGCCATGGTTGCTTTCGACAAGATCGACAGCGCGCCGGAAGAAAAGGCTCGTGGTATCACCATCAACACTGCGCACGTTGAGTACAACTCGGCGATTCGTCACTACGCTCACGTTGACTGCCCAGGTCACGCTGACTATGTGAAGAACATGATCACCGGTGCTGCGCAGATGGACGGCGCTATCCTGGTTTGCTCCGCTGCTGACGGCCCTATGCCACAGACTCGCGAGCACATCCTGTTGTCCCGTCAGGTTGGCGTTCCGTACATCGTTGTCTTCCTGAACAAAGCTGACATGGTTGACGACGCTGAGTTGCTGGAACTGGTTGAGATGGAAGTGCGCGATCTGCTGAGCACTTACGACTTCCCGGGCGATGACACTCCGATCATCATCGGTTCTGCGCTGATGGCGTTGAATGGTCAAGACGACAACGAAATGGGCACCACTGCCGTTCGTAAACTGGTTGAAACTCTGGATACTTACATTCCGGATCCGGTTCGCGTAATCGACAAGCCATTCCTGATGCCAATCGAAGACGTATTCTCGATCTCCGGTCGTGGCACCGTGGTAACTGGTCGTATCGAGCGTGGCATCGTTAAGGTTCAGGATGCACTGGAAATCGTTGGTCTGCGTGACACTACTGTCACCACCTGCACTGGTGTTGAAATGTTCCGCAAGCTGCTCGACGAAGGTCGTGCTGGCGAGAACTGCGGCGTGCTGCTGCGCGGCACCAAGCGTGACGACGTTGAGCGTGGCCAGGTACTGGTCAAGCCGGGTTCGGTTAAGCCGCACACCACGTTCGAAGCTGAAGTCTACATTCTGAGCAAAGAAGAAGGCGGTCGTCATACTCCGTTCTTCAAAGGCTACCGTCCACAGTTCTACTTCCGTACAACTGACGTGACCGGTAACTGCGAATTGCCAGAAGGCGTTGAAATGGTAATGCCAGGCGATAACATCAAAATGGTCGTTACTCTGATCAAGACCATCGCAATGGAAGACGGTCTGCGTTTCGCTATTCGTGAAGGCGGTCGTACCGTCGGCGCTGGCGTCGTAGCCAAGATCATCGCGTAATCGATGACCTGTTAAAAAGCCCCCGCTTGCGGGGGCTTTTTTATTGGGTTGACACCCTACGGGAGCGTCTATAGAATTGCGCCTCCTTTTAACGGGCGTATTGCGCTCGGTGGGAATAGCAGCTGGGAGTCTGAAATCCAATGCAAAATCAGCAAATCCGTATCAGGTTGAAGGCTTTTGACCATCGACTGATCGACCAATCCACCCAGGAAATCGTGGAAACCGCGAAACGTACTGGTGCACAGGTGCGTGGTCCGATTCCACTTCCTACCCGTAAAGAACGGTTCACTGTTCTGGTTTCTCCGCACGTCAACAAAGACGCGCGCGACCAGTATGAGATCCGTACTCATAAGCGTGTTCTGGATATCGTCCAGCCAACGGATAAAACCGTTGATGCTCTTATGAAGCTTGATCTTGCGGCCGGTGTGGAAGTACAGATCAGCCTCGGCTAAGACTCGGGTCTTAGTCGTGTAACGCTCTGAAATGGGCGGCCATAGCGGGTGAAAGCCCCGTACACTCATGAGGTTTACAACATGACTATTGGTGTAGTCGGTCGTAAATGCGGTATGACCCGTATTTTCACCGAAGAAGGTGTCTCCATTCCGGTTACGGTCATTGAGATCGAGCCGAATCGCGTCACTCAGTTCAAAACCGAAGAAACCGATGGCTATCGTGCAGTGCAAGTCACTGTCGGTGTGCGTCGTGCTTCGCGCGTGACTGCTGCTCAAGCAGGTCACTTCGCAAAAGCGAACGTTGCCGCTGGTCGCGGTGTTTGGGAGTTCCGTCTTGAAGAAGGCGACTACCAGGCTGGCGATCTGATCAATGCGGAAATCTTCGCCGCTGGTCAACTGGTCGATGTGACCGGTCAGTCCAAGGGTAAAGGCTTCCAGGGTACTATCAAGCGCCACAATTTCCGTGGACAAGATAATACTCACGGTAACTCCGTATCCCACCGCGTCCCAGGCTCTATCGGCCAGTGCCAGACTCCTGGTCGTGTATTCAAGGGCAAAAAAATGTCCGGTCATATGGGCGCTGAGCGCGTGACCGTGCAGTCCCTGGAAGTGGTGCGCGTGGACGCTGAACGCAATCTGTTGTTGGTCAAGGGTGCTGTTCCTGGCGCTACTGGCGGCAACCTGGTTGTACGTCCGGCAGCCAAGGCTCGCGGTTAAGGGGAAGCTGACATGCAATTAAATGTAAATGACGCTCAGGCGATCGAAGTTTCCGAACTGACGTTTGGCGGCGAGTTCAACGAGACGCTGGTTCACCAAGCAGTCGTGGCCTACATGGCCGGCGGCCGTCAAGGTAGCAAGGCGCAAAAGACCCGTTCCGACGTTTCTGGTGGCGGTAAGCGCCCATGGCGTCAGAAGGGTACTGGCCGTGCTCGTGCCGGTACTATCCGTAGCCCAATCTGGCGTGGCGGTGGTACCACTTTCGCAGCGCGTCCACAGGACCACTCTCAGAAGCTCAACAAGAAGATGTATCGCGCAGCACTGCGCTCCATCCTTGCCGAGCTGGTTCGTACTGATCGTCTGGTCGTGGTTCAGGACTTCGCTGTTGAAGCACCGAAAACCAAAGATCTGCTGAACAAGTTGAATGGCATGGGTCTGACTGATGTTCTGATCGTGTCTGATGCTGTTGACCAGAATCTGTACCTGGCTGCTCGCAACCTGCCGCACGTAGATGTACGTGATGTTCAAGGTTCCGATCCAGTTAGTCTGATCGCATACGACAAAGTGTTGATCACTGTGTCGGCCGTGAAGAAATTCGAGGAGCTGCTGGGATGAACCAGGAACGCGTATTTAAAGTTCTACTTGGCCCGCACGTTTCCGAGAAGGCCACGGTTCTGGCTGACAAGAAAGGCCAGTTCGTTTTCAAGGTTGCTACTGATGCAACCAAGCTGGAAATCAAGAAGGCCGTCGAAAGCCTGTTCAGCGTGAAAGTGGAGCGTGTTACTACCCTGAATGTTCTGGGTAAGAGCAAACGCACTGCTCGCGGTCTGGGCAAGCGTAATGACTGGAAGAAGGCAGTTATCTCCCTTCAGCCAGGCCAAGATCTCGATTTCAGCAGCAGTGCTGAGTAAGGAAGGGGTGCATCATGGCAATCGTTAAATGCAAACCGACTTCCCCTGGCCGCCGTTTCGTGGTCAAGGTGGTCAACCAGGAGCTGCATAAAGGCGCTCCTCACGCACCGCTGCTCGAGAAGAAATCGAAGACTGGTGGTCGTAACAACAATGGCCGTATTACCACTCGTCACATCGGTGGTGGTCATAAGCAGCATTATCGTCTGGTCGATTTCCGTCGTAACGACAAAGATGGCATCGCTGCCACCGTTGAGCGTATCGAATACGATCCAAACCGTACTGCTCACATCGCACTGCTGCTGTACGCAGATGGCGAACGCCGTTACATCATCGCCCCTAAAGGCGTGAGTGCTGGCGACCAGCTGATCGCAGGTGCTTTGGCGCCGATCAAGCCGGGCAACGCTCTTCAACTGCGTAACATTCCAGTTGGTAGCACCGTACACGGCATCGAATTGAAGCCGGGTAAAGGCGCGCAAATCGCTCGTTCCGCTGGTGCATCTGCTCAGCTGGTAGCGCGTGATGGTGTCTATGTGACCCTGCGTCTGCGCTCTGGTGAAATGCGTAAAGTATTGGCTGAATGCCGTGCAACGCTTGGCGAAGTCTCGAACTCCGAGCACAGCCTGCGTTCGCTGGGTAAAGCTGGTGCCAAACGCTGGCGTGGCGTTCGCCCAACCGTTCGTGGTGTTGCCATGAACCCGGTTGACCACCCACATGGTGGTGGTGAAGGTCGTACCTCTGGTGGTCGTCATCCGGTATCGCCGTGGGGCTTCCCGACTAAGGGCGCGAAGACTCGTGGTAATAAGCGTACCGACAAAATGATCGTCCGTCGTCGCAAGTAAATAGAGGGATACGACAGTGCCACGTTCTCTGAAAAAAGGTCCTTTTATTGATCTTCACCTACTGAAGAAGATCGAAGTGGCGGCGGAAAAGAACGATCGCAAACCAGTTAAGACCTGGTCGCGCCGTTCTATGATCCTGCCACAAATGGTCGGTTTGACCATTGCAGTGCATAACGGTCGTCAACATGTCCCAGTTCTCGTGAACGAAGACATGGTCGGCCATAAACTAGGCGAGTTTGCCGGTACCCGCACTTATCGTGGGCACGTGGCAGACAAGAAAGCCAAGCGTTAAGGGGTAAGGAACGATGGAAGTAGCCGCTAAGTTGTCGGGCGCTCGAATCTCCGCCCAGAAAGCCCGCTTGGTCGCCGACCAGATCCGCGGGAAGAAGGTGGGCGAAGCGCTCAACCTGTTGGCTTTCAGCAGTAAGAAAGCCGCCGAGATCCTGAAAAAAGTGCTGGAGTCGGCCGTAGCCAACGCCGAGCATAACGAAGGCGCAGACGTTGATGACCTTAAGGTCTCCACCGTTTTCGTCAACGAAGGGCGTTCGCTGAAGCGCATCATGCCGCGTGCCAAAGGCCGCGCTGATCGCATCGTCAAGCGGTCTTGCCATATCACTGTCAAGGTTGCTGACAAGTAACGGAGTCGAAGAGATGGGTCAGAAAGTACATCCCATTGGCATTCGCCTGGGAATCGTCAAGGAGCACACCTCCGTCTGGTACGCAGACGGTCGGACTTATGCGGACTATTTGTTCGCTGATCTGAAGGTGCGCGAGTATCTCCAAGACAAACTAAAAAGCGCGTCCGTAAGCCGTATCGATATCCATCGTCCGGCTCAGACTGCACGTATCACCATCCACACCGCTCGTCCCGGCATCGTGATCGGCAAGAAAGGTGAAGATGTTGAGAAACTGCGTCAGGACCTGACCAAGCAAATGGGTGTGCCTGTGCACATCAATATCGAAGAGATCCGCAAGCCGGAACTCGACGGTATGCTGGTTGCGCAGAGCGTAGCTCAGCAGCTGGAGCGTCGTGTAATGTTCCGTCGCGCTATGAAGCGCGCTGTACAGAACGCCATGCGCATTGGTGCCAAAGGCATCAAAATCCAAGTGAGCGGTCGTCTCGGCGGTGCTGAAATCGCACGTACTGAATGGTATCGCGAGGGTCGTGTGCCACTGCACACCCTGCGTGCTGACATCGACTATGCCAACTACGAAGCTCACACCACTTATGGTGTGATCGGTGTAAAGGTTTGGATCTTCAAAGGCGAAGTAATTGGTGGTCGCCAAGAAGAGCTGAAACCACAAGCACCAGCGCCTCGTAAAAAAGCTGCTAAGTAAGGGGTACGCCAAATGTTGCAACCAAAGCGTACGAAGTTCCGCAAGCAGATGACAGGCCACAACCGTGGCTTGGCTCAGCGCGGTAGCAAAGTCAGCTTCGGCGAATATGCGCTGAAGTCTGTTGCTCGTGGTCGTCTCACCGCTCGTCAGATTGAGTCAGCGCGTCGTGCACTGACCCGTCACGTTAAACGTGGCGGCAAAATCTGGATCCGTGTATTCCCGGACAAGCCTGTCACCAAAAAGCCACTCGAAGTTCGGATGGGTAAAGGTAAGGGTAACGTGGAGTACTGGGTTGCCCAGATTCAGCCAGGCAAAGTCCTGTATGAAATCGAGGGTGTTACTGAAGAGCTGGCGCGTGAGGCTTTCGCCCTGGCTGCTGCAAAGCTGCCACTCGCCACCTCCTTTGTTAAACGGACGGTGATGTGATGAAAGCGAATGAACTTCGTGAAAAATCAGCACAGCAGCTGAACGAGCAACTGCTCGGCCTGCTGCGCGACCAGTTCAATCTGCGTATGCAGAAAGCAACTGGCCAGTTGGGGCAGTCTCACCTGCTCTCGCAAGTTAAACGTGACATCGCTCGCGTGAAGACTGTGCTTAACCAGCAGGCAGGTAAGTGATCATGGCTGAAGCCGAAAAAACCGTCCGTACGCTGACTGGCCGTGTTGTCAGCGACAAGATGGACAAGACCATCACCGTTCTGATCGAGCGTCGCGTAAAGCACCCGATCTACGGTAAATACGTTAAGCGTTCGACTAAGCTGCACGCGCACGACGAAACCAATCAGAGCCACATCGGCGACAAAGTCACGATTCGTGAAACTCGTCCGGTAGCCAAGACCAAGTCTTGGGCGCTGGTTGAAATTCTCGAACGCGCTGTGGAAGTCTAAGGACTAGGGGTCGGAGAAATTATATGATTCAGACTCAATCCATGCTCGATGTGGCCGATAACAGCGGCGCACGCCGCGTTATGTGCATCAAGGTGCTGGGTGGCTCCCATCGTCGTTACGCTGGTATCGGTGACATCATCAAAGTAACCGTCAAGGAAGCAATTCCGCGCGGCAAGGTGAAAAAAGGCCAAGTGATGACTGCAGTAGTAGTCCGCACTCGCCATGGTGTTCGTCGCGCAGACGGCTCCATCATCCGCTTTGATGGCAACGCTGCTGTTCTGTTGAACAACAAGCAAGAGCCGATCGGCACCCGTATCTTTGGGCCAGTGACGCGTGAACTTCGTACTGAGAAGTTCATGAAGATCGTCTCGCTCGCCCCAGAAGTGCTGTAAGGAGATCCGACATGCAAAAGATTCGTCGTGACGACGAGATCATCGTGATCGCCGGCAAAGACAAAGGTAAGCGCGGTAAGGTGCTCAAGGTTCTCGTTGACGACCGTTTGGTCGTTGGTGGGATCAACCTGGTTAAGCGTCATACCAAGCCAAACCCGGCGTCGGGCGTCCAGGGCGGTATCGTCGAGAAAGAAGCGCCATTGCACGCTTCTAACGTCGCCATTTTCAACGGCGCAACCAACAAGGCAGATCGCGTTGGTTTCAAAGTTGAAGACGGCAAAAAAATTCGTGTCTTCAAGTCGACCCAAAAAGCGGTTGATGCTTGAACACTGCTAGGTAGAAGACCATGGCACGACTAAAAGAGATTTACCGGAAGGAAATCGCTCCGAAGCTTAAGGAAGAACTTAAGCTTTCGAACGTGATGGAAGTTCCGCGCGTTACAAAGATCACACTGAACATGGGTCTGGGCGAAGCGGTCGGTGACAAAAAAGTCATCGAGCACGCAGTTGCTGACCTGGAAAAGATCACCGGTCAAAAAGTCGTTGTGACTTACGCTCGGAAATCCATCGCTGGCTTTAAAGTCCGTGAAGGTTGGCCGATCGGCGTTAAAGTCACTCTGCGTCGCGATCGGATGTATGAATTCCTGGATCGTCTGCTGTCGATCTCCCTGCCTCGGGTTCGCGACTTCCGCGGCCTGAATGCCAAGTCCTTCGATGGTCGTGGTAACTACAGCATGGGCGTGAAAGAGCAGATCATTTTCCCGGAAATCGATTACGACAAGATCGATGCTCTGCGCGGTCTGGACATTACCCTGACCACCACTGCTCGTACGGATGACGAAGGTCGCGCATTGCTGCGTGCTTTCAAGTTCCCGTTCCGCAACTGATTGGAGTAGGACAATGGCCAAGATGAGCATGAAGAACCGCGAGCTGAAGCGTCAGCTCACGGTTGCAAAGTACGCCAAGAAGCGTGCAGAGTTGAAAGCTGTCATCGTTGATCTGAACGCAAGTCCAGAAGCGCGTTGGGAAGCTCAAGTAGCTCTGCAGAAGCAGCCACGTGACGCAAGCGCTTCGCGCATGCGTAACCGCTGCCGCATCACTGGCCGTCCACACGGCGTCTATCGCAAGTTCGGCCTCGGCCGTAACAAGCTGCGTGAAGCAGCAATGCGTGGCGACGTTCCAGGTCTGGTTAAAGCCAGCTGGTAAGGCGTCCATCTCGTCTCGCGCTGGCCGATCTTGCAAAATATTGGCCAGAGTGAAGCGTGATTTTGAATCAAGCCCCTATTGGGGCTTGATTCATTTCCGGGGTGTGTCTAGAATGACCGGCTCGCCTGAGCCCGTGTGTTCATTTGCCCGGAGTTTCTCGGCGACAAGCTGTAGCCGTAAGGCTTATTTTTTTGTATTAGGAGCGTCTAGCCCATGAGTATGCAGGACCCGTTAGCGGACATGCTAACTCGTATCCGTAATGCCCAGATGGCTGAAAAGCCCGTCGTAAGCATGCCGTCTTCCACGTTGAAGGTAGCTGTAGCCAAAGTCCTCAAGGACGAAGGTTACATTGCGGGTTATCAGATCAGCAGCGAAATCAAACCGTTGCTATCCATCGAGCTGAAATACTTCGAAGGCCGTCCAGTCATCGAAGAAGTGAAGCGCGTTAGCCGTCCAGGCCTGCGTCAGTACAAGTCCGTCGATGATCTGCCAAAAGTTCGTGGCGGTCTCGGTGTGTCTATCGTCTCCACCAACAAAGGTGTGATGACGGATCGTGCTGCGCGCGCTGCCGGTGTCGGCGGCGAAGTTCTTTGCACAGTGTTCTAAGGGGGGATAAGCATGTCACGCGTAGCTAAGAACCCCGTTAAGTTGCCAGCAGGCGTCGAAGTTAAACTCGTCGGCCAGCAGCTTTCGGTGAAGGGTGCCAAGGGCACTCTAGATCTGAACATCCATTCGTCCGTTGAGATTGTTGAAGAAGCTGGTGAGCTGCGTTTCGCTGCTCGCAATGGCGATCAACAAACTCGCGCAATGGCCGGCACCACTCGTGCACTGGTTAACAACATGGTCCAGGGCGTAAGCCAAGGCTTCGAGCGTAAGCTCCAGCTGGTCGGTGTTGGTTATAAAGCGCAAGCAAAAGACAAAGTGCTGTCCCTGGCTCTCGGCTTTTCGCACCCAGTGGAATACGACCTGCCGAATGGCATCACCGCTGAGACTCCCAACCAGACCGATATCTTCATCCGAGGTATCGATAAGCAGTTGGTTGGTCAAGTGGCCGCTGAGATCCGCGACTTCCGCCGTCCTGAGCCGTACAAAGGCAAAGGTGTGCGTTACGCAGACGAAGTCGTCCGCCGTAAAGAAGCCAAGAAGAAGTAGGGCATAGCAAATGACCGTCAAAAAAGTTACCCGACTGCGTCGCGCTCGCAAAGCACGCCTGAAAATGCACGAGCTAGAAGTCGTGCGTCTCTGCGTGTTCCGCTCTTCGCAGCACATTTATGCCCAGGTCATTTCGGCCGACGGCAGCAAAGTCTTGGCGAGCGCCTCGACTTTGGACAAAGAACTGCGTGATGGTGCCACTGGCAACATCGACGCGGCCACTAAGGTTGGCCAGCTGGTCGCTGAGCGTGCGAAAGCCGTCGGTGTCTCGCAAGTGGCTTTTGACCGTTCTGGCTTCAAGTACCACGGCCGCGTCAAGGCGCTGGCTGATGCTGCTCGTGAAGGCGGGCTGGAGTTCTAAGTTATGTCAAATAACGACCAAAAACGCGACGAAGGCTACATCGAGAAGCTGGTTCAAGTGAACCGCGTTGCTAAGACCGTAAAAGGCGGCCGTATCTTCACTTTCACCGCGTTGACCGTGGTTGGTGATGGTAAAGGGCGCGTTGGCTTCGGCCGTGGCAAGTCACGTGAAGTGCCTGCTGCGATCCAGAAGGCAATGGAAGCTGCTCGCCGCAACATGATTCAAGTAGACCTGAACGGCACTACTCTGCAGTACGCAATGAAGTCCGCTCATGGCGCTTCGAAGGTGTACATGCAGCCTGCTTCTGAAGGTACCGGTATCATCGCTGGCGGCGCTATGCGCGCAGTGCTGGAAGTTGCTGGTGTTCAGAACGTGCTGGCCAAGTGCTACGGCTCGACTAACCCGGTAAACGTGGTTCACGCCACTTTCAAAGGTTTGAAAGCTATGCAATCTCCTGAATCCATTGCTGCCAAGCGCGGCAAAAGTGTCAAGGAGATCTTCTGATCATGGCTACCGTTAAAGTAACGCTGATCAAAAGCATGACTGGACGCATCCCTAACCACAAATTGTGCATTAAGGGTCTGGGTCTGCGTCGCATCGGTCACACTGTAGAAGTGCTGGATACTCCCGAGAATCGCGGGATGATCAACAAGGCTTACTACATGCTGCGAGTCGAGGGTTAATCGATGAAACTCAATGATCTGAGTCCAGCGCCGGGTTCCCGTCGCGAAAAGCATCGTCCGGGCCGTGGTATCGGTAGCGGTTTGGGTAAGACTGGTGGCCGCGGCCACAAAGGTCAATCCTCCCGTTCCGGTGGCACTATCGCTCCGGGCTTTGAAGGCGGCCAACAGCCGTTGCATCGTCGTCTGCCGAAATTCGGTTTCGTTTCCCTGAAGGCTATGGATCGCGCAGAAGTGCGTCTTTCCGAGTTGGCTAAAGTGGAAGGCGACATCGTCACTGTGCAGACCCTGAAGGATGCCAACGTGATCAACCAAAACGTACAGCGTGTGAAAATCATGTTGTCCGGTGAGGTTACTCGCGCTGTCACCATCAAAGGTATCGCAGCCACCAAAGGTGCGCGTGCGGCTATCGAAGCAGCTGGCGGCAAGTTCGAGGAATAAATGGCTAAGCAAGGTGCTCTCTCAGCGCTCAGCAAAGGCGGGTTATCCGAGCTCTGGGCTCGACTGCGTTTTCTACTCCTGGCGATTATCGTCTACCGGATAGGCGCGCACATCCCAGTTCCTGGTATCAACCCGGACCGGCTGGCGGACCTGTTTCGACAGAATGAGGGGACCATTCTTAGCTTGTTCAACATGTTTTCCGGCGGCGCGCTGGAACGGATGAGCATCTTTGCACTGGGGATCATGCCGTACATCTCGGCATCGATCATCATGCAGTTGATGACCGCCGTCAGCCCGCAGCTGGAGCAGTTGAAGAAGGAAGGTGAGGCTGGTCGTCGCAAGATCAGCCAATACACCCGCTATGGCACCGTCGTCCTCGCTCTTGTTCAGGCTATCGGTATGTCCGTTGGTCTGGCGGGGCAGGGCGTTGCGTTCACTGGTGACTTCGGCTTCCATTTCGTTGCGGTATCCACGTTTGTGGCTGGCGCAATGTTCATGATGTGGCTGGGTGAGCAGATTACCGAGCGCGGTGTCGGTAACGGTATCTCGATGTTGATTTTTTCGGGTATCGTCGCCGGTCTTCCGAGAGCGATTGGGCAGTCTTTCGAGTCTGCTCGTCAGGGTGATATCAATATTTTCGCCTTGGTCGCCATCGGTTTGCTGGCAGTAGCGATCATCGGTTTTGTGGTGTTCATTGAGCGTGGTCAGCGTCGTATTGCTGTTCACTACGCCAAGCGTCAGCAGGGCCGTAAGGTCTTCGCTGCGCAGACTAGCCACTTGCCGCTGAAAGTGAACATGGCTGGTGTAATTCCGGCCATTTTCGCGAGCAGCATTTTGCTGTTCCCGGCTTCGCTGGGTGCCTGGTTCGGTCAGTCTGCTGGTTTGGGCTGGTTGCAGGACCTCTCGCAGTCGATCGCTCCTGGTCAGCCGTTGAATATTCTGCTGTTTAGTGCAGGGATTATTTTCTTCTGCTTCTTCTATACGGCGTTGATGTTCAATCCGAAAGACGTAGCGGAAAACCTGAAGAAGTCCGGTGCCTTTATTCCGGGTATCCGTCCAGGCGAGCAGTCGGCACGCTATATTGATGGCGTTTTGACCCGCTTGACCATGTTCGGTGCTCTTTATATGACGGCCGTGTGTCTGCTTCCCCAGTTCCTGGTGGTTGCGGCAAACGTACCGTTCTACCTTGGCGGGACCTCGTTGCTGATCGTGGTAGTGGTTGTGATGGACTTCATGTCGCAAGTACAATCGCACCTCGTTTCGCACCAGTACGAATCCCTGATGAAGAAAGCCAACCTGAAGGGCTACGGCAGCGGCATGCTGCGCTGAAGCACCCCTAAGGTTCGAGGAGTTGGTGATGAAAGTTCGTGCATCGGTGAAAAAACTGTGCCGCAACTGCAAGATTATTCGCCGCGAAGGTGTTGTTCGGGTAATTTGCAGCGCGGAACCACGTCACAAACAGCGCCAAGGCTGAGTGTGATTTGTGCTTAAAGCCCAGCAGCTAGTGCGCTGCTGGGTTGATTATTTGTTATTACAGCGATATTATCTCGCGCCCTATTTCTTGGCTTCCGGGGCGTAGGTAGCTGTCAATTGGAGTCCCACTGAATGGCCCGTATTGCAGGCGTTAACATTCCAGATAACAAGCATACTGTTATCTCGTTGACCTACATCTATGGTGTTGGTCGCACCACTGCACAGAAAATTTGTGCAACCACTGGGGTTAACCCAGCGGTAAAGATCAAAGATCTGAGCGACGAGCAGATTGAACAGCTGCGTGGCGAAGTGGCAAAGTTCACCACTGAAGGTGACCTGCGTCGCGAAATCAACATGAAAATCAAGCGCTTGATGGACTTGGGCTGCTATCGCGGTCTGCGCCATCGTCGTGGTCTTCCAGTGCGCGGTCAGCGTACCAAGACCAACGCGCGTACTCGCAAAGGTCCGCGTAAGCCGATCCGCAAGTAATCGCACCAGCGCATCGACAGGAATTTAGTCATGGCAAAACCTGCTGCTCGTCCTCGTAAAAAAGTTAAAAAGACAGTGGTTGATGGCATCGCCCACATCCACGCGTCGTTTAACAACACAATCGTCACCATCACCGATCGTCAAGGTAACGCGCTTTCTTGGGCTACCTCCGGCGGCTCGGGTTTCCGCGGTTCTCGCAAGTCCACCCCGTTCGCTGCTCAAGTAGCTGCTGAGCGTGCTGGTCAAGCTGCGCTGGAATATGGCCTGAAGAACCTCGACGTTAACGTCAAGGGTCCAGGTCCAGGTCGTGAGTCTGCTGTCCGTGCTTTGAACGGCTGTGGCTATAAGATCGCCAGCATCACCGACGTGACGCCAATCCCGCACAACGGGTGCCGTCCGCCGAAGAAGCGCCGCGTGTAATCCAGGAGACTGTAAGAAATGGCTCGTTACATTGGTCCAAAATGCAAACTTGCACGTCGTGAAGGCACCGATCTCTTCTTGAAGAGCGGCGTCCGCGCTATCGAATCCAAGTGCAACATCGAAGCAGCCCCTGGTATCCACGGCCAACGCCGCGGTCGCCAATCCGATTACGGCACCCAACTGCGTGAAAAGCAGAAAGTCCGCCGTATTTATGGCGTTCTCGAACGTCAGTTCAGCGGTTATTACAAAGAAGCAGCCGGCAAGAAAGGCGCTACTGGTGAGAACCTGCTGCAACTGCTCGAATGCCGTTTGGACAACGTTGTATACCGTATGGGCTTTGGTTCGACTCGCGCCGAATCCCGTCAGCTGGTATCGCACAAGTCGATCAGCATTAACGGCAAAACCGTTAACGTTCCGTCGTATCAGGTTCGCCCTGGTGACGTGGTCGCTATCCGCGAGAAGGCAAAGAACCAACTGCGCATTGTCCAGGCTCTCGATCTGTGTGCCCAACGTGGCCGCGTAGAATGGGTAGAAGTAGACACTGAGAAAAAATCTGGCGTCTTCAAAAGCGTTCCAGCTCGCAGTGATCTGTCCGCCGACATCAACGAAAGCCTGATTGTCGAGCTCTACTCCAAGTAAGGGCTAGAAAATAGGTGCATCCATGCAGATTTCGGTAAATGAGTTCCTGACACCCCGTCACATTGACGTGCAGGTTGTCAGTCCAACCCGCGCCAAAATCACTCTCGAGCCTCTCGAGCGTGGTTTCGGCCATACCCTGGGCAACGCGCTGCGCCGCATCCTGTTGTCCTCCATGCCCGGCTGTGCAGTAGTCGAGGCCGAGATTGACGGTGTACTCCATGAGTACAGCGCCATCGAAGGTGTACAGGAAGACGTAATTGAAATCCTGTTGAACCTTAAAGGTCTGGCTATCAAGCTGCACGGTCGAGACGAAGTTACGCTGACCTTGTCGAAGAAGGGTTCGGGGGTGGTTACCGCTGCCGATATTCAGCTGGATCATGATGTCGAGATCGTTAATCCCGATCACGTAATCGCTAACCTGGCGTCTAACGGCGCCTTGAACATGAAGCTCACCGTAGCTCGTGGTCGTGGTTATGAACCGGCCGATTCGCGTCAGAGCGATGAAGACGAAAGCCGCAGCATTGGTCGCTTGCAGCTCGACTCTTCGTTCAGCCCGGTTCGCCGTATCGCATACGTGGTGGAAAACGCCCGTGTCGAACAGCGTACTAACCTGGACAAGCTGGTTATTGATCTGGAGACCAACGGTACCCTGGATCCTGAAGAGGCAATTCGCCGCGCTGCAACCATTCTGCAACAGCAGTTGGCTGCGTTCGTCGATCTCAAAGGTGACAGTGAGCCAGTGGTTATCGAACAGGAAGACGAGATCGATCCGATCCTGCTCCGTCCGGTTGACGATCTGGAACTGACTGTACGTTCGGCCAACTGCCTTAAGGCGGAGAACATTTACTACATCGGCGACCTGATTCAGCGTACCGAAGTAGAACTGTTGAAGACTCCGAACCTGGGCAAGAAATCCTTGACCGAAATCAAGGACGTTCTGGCCTCCCGTGGTCTGTCCCTCGGCATGCGCCTCGACAACTGGCCGCCTGCAAGTCTTAAGAAGGACGACAAGGCGACTGCCTGATCGTCGTAATCACCGAACGTTGTGTTTGGTAAGGAATGAACCATGCGTCATCGTAAAAGTGGACGTCACCTGAGCCGCACTAGCTCGCACCGCAAGGCCATGTTCCAAAACATGGCAGTGTCGCTGTTCGAGCACGAGCTGATCAAAACTACACTGCCTAAAGCCAAGGAACTGCGTCGCGTTGCCGAGCCGCTGATCACCCTGGCTAAGACAGACAGCTTGGCTAACCGCCGTCTGGCCTTCGACCGTACTCGTTCGAAAGCCATCGTTGGTAAGCTGTTCAACGACCTGGGCAAGCGTTATGCAACCCGTGAGGGTGGCTACCTGCGCATCCTCAAGTGCGGTTTCCGCACTGGCGACAACGCGCCTATGGCGTACGTCGAGCTGGTTGATCGTCCTGTCGGTGGTGTTGTAGAAACTGCTGAATAAGACGTCAGTCTGATCAAAGAACCGGGCCTAGTGCCCGGTTTTTTGTGCCTGGAAATTATAAAAATCTATCGATCCCCCAGATTTAATGAATTTGAGGGCGTAACATTTTCGGCCAATACTTCCTCCCAAGCCGACTAGCCGGCTGGACACGCTCGACAGAGGAAGATTTCGCATGAGCCAGAATAAGACGCTTACAACCGCTAGCGGCGCTCCTGTCGCTGATAACCAGAATTCCCGTTCCGCCGGCCCGCGTGGTCCTTTGTTGCTCGACGACTTTCACCTGATCGAGAAACTTGCGCATTTCAACCGCGAGAACATCCCAGAGCGCCGCGTACACGCTAAAGGCTCGGGTGCTCACGGTACATTCACGGTTAATCGTGATATCACCCAGTACACCAGCGCTAAATTATTTGAGTCAGTCGGTAAGCAGACCCCAATTTTCATTCGCTTCTCCACTGTCGGTGGTGAGCGCGGTTCGGCAGACACTGAGCGCGACCCGCGTGGTTTTGCGGTTAAGTTCTATACCGAAGAAGGCAATTGGGACATCGTGGGTAACAACACGCCCGTCTTCTTTATTCGTGACCCGCTGAAATTCCCGGATTTCATCCACACCCAAAAACGCCAGCCGCAAACCAACCTGAAAAGCGGGCAAATGGTTTGGGACTTTTGGTCGCACTCGCCCGAAGCGCTGCATCAGATCACCATTCTGTTCTCGGATCGCGGGATTCCGGATGGCTACCGCTTCATGCACGGTTTCGGCAGTCATACCTACAGCCTGATCAGTGCAAGCGGTGAGCGTCATTGGGTCAAATGGCACTACAAGACCAAGCAAGGCATTAAGAATCTGGCACCCGCTGACGCAGCGCGCCTGGCCGGTACTGACCCGGATTATGCTCAGCGTGATCTGTTCTCAGCGATTGAGCGCGGTGACTTTCCGAAATGGAGTGTTTGCATCCAGATCATGACTGAGGCTCAAGCATCAGCTCATCACGAGAACCCGTTTGACGTGACCAAAACCTGGTCGCAGAAGGAATACCCGCTGATCGAAGTTGGCGAGCTTGAGTTGAACCGCAACCCGCAGAACTACTTCGCTGAAGTCGAACAAGCGGCGTTCGCTCCAAGCAATATGGTACCCGGTGTTGGTTTGTCGCCCGATCGCATGCTGCAAGGGCGGGTATTTGCCTACGCAGATGCACATCGCTATCGCGTCGGCACCAACCATCAACAATTACCTATTAATGCACCGAAGAACCCTGTCCACAGCTACCAGCGTGATGGTTCCATGAGTTTTGGCAGTAATGGCGGTGCAGCACCAAACTACGAACCCAACAGTTACGCTGACGCGCCGAAAGAAGCGCCGCGTTACGCTGAGCCAGCGTTGGCACTGAGCGGTGTGGCAACTCGTTACGATCACCGTGAAGACAGTGATTACTACAGCCACGCAGGCGTCTTGTTCAACCTGATGAGCGATGCGCAGAAAACGCTGTTGATCAACAACATCGCCGGTGCGATGGCCGGCGTAACCAGTGATGTCGTTCAGCGTCAGCTGCAGCATTTCTACAAGGCTGATCCAGCGTATGGCGAAGGCATTGCCAAGGCGCTGGGTGTACGTCTGGGCTAACTCGAAGTGATAAACATAACCGCCCTCATTTGGGCGGTTTTTCCCCCTGGTTGTCCGACTTTCGCTGCTTTTTCACACTTTCTTGCGTTTTGCGAAGTGACCGCACCAGCGGGTTGGTTCAAACTATGGCCTTTCAAGCAGGGAGATGCAGGGCGATGCAAGGTCACCCGGACGTAATCGATTACCTCAACACGTTGCTGACCGGTGAGCTGTCAGCCCGTGATCAATATTTTATTCATTCGCGGATGTATGAGGACTGGGGCTTCAGCAAGCTCTACGAGCGTATCAACCACGAAATGGAAGAAGAGACGCAGCACGCCGACGCGTTGATGCGCCGGATACTGATGCTCGAAGGCACGCCGCGCATGCGCCCGGATGATCTGGACATCGGCACTACGGTCCCTGAGATGCTCGCCAGTGATTTGCGCCTTGAATACAAGGTCCGTGCCGCACTCTGCAAGGGCATCGCGCTCTGCGAGCAGCACAAGGACTATGTAACTCGTGAGATTCTGCGCATTCAGTTGGCCGATACCGAAGAAGATCACACGTACTGGCTGGAGCAGCAGTTCGGTTTGATCAAGTCCATCGGTCTGGAGAATTACCTGCAATCGCAGTTCTGATCCTCGCCCGGCACCTACGAAAAAGCCCCTGCCACAGAACTGCGGCAGGGGCTTTTTCATTTGTTCACCGGCTAGACTGCTGCGGCTTTATCCCGAAGCAACAGCGGCTTGAGGTAGTGGCCGGTGTAGGACTGTTTCATGTCGGCGACTTGCTCTGGCGTGCCGCAGGCGATGATCTGACCGCCTTTGGAGCCGCCTTCAGGGCCTAGGTCCACCAACCAGTCTGCGGTCTTGATCACATCCAGGTTGTGCTCGATCACCACCACAGTATTCCCGTGATCGCGCAGGCGATGCAACACGTCGAGCAATTGCTGGATATCGGCGAAGTGCAGGCCTGTGGTCGGCTCATCGAGGATGTACAGCGTCTTGCCGGTATCGCGCTTTGACAGCTCGCGTGACAGCTTGACCCGTTGCGCTTCGCCGCCCGACAGCGTGGTCGCTGACTGGCCGAGCTTGATATACGACAGCCCCACATCCATCAGTGTTTGCAGTTTGCGCGCCAGTGCCGGTACGGCGTCGAAGAACACCCGAGCTTCCTCGATGGTCATCTCCAACACTTCGTGGATGCTCTTGCTCTTGTATTTGATTTCCAGCGTTTCGCGGTTGTAGCGCTTGCTCTTGCACACGTCGCAAGGCACGTAGATGTCCGGCAGAAAGTGCATCTCGACCTTGATCAGGCCATCGCCCTGGCATGCCTCGCAGCGCCCGCCCTTGACGTTGAACGAGAACCGCCCCGGGCCGTAACCGCGCGAGCGTGACTCTGGTACACCGGAAAACAACTCGCGGATCGGCGTGAACAGCCCGGTATAGGTCGCCGGGTTGGAGCGCGGCGTGCGACCGATGGGGCTCTGGTCGATGTCCACAACCTTATCCAGATGCTGAAGACCGTCGATGCTGTCGTGAATCGCCGCTTCAAGTGTCGTGGCGCCATTGAGGGCGGTGGCGCTGAGCGGGAACAGCGTGTTGTTGATCAGCGTCGACTTGCCTGAGCCGGAAACCCCGGTCACGCAGGTCAGCAGGCCGATGGGGATTTCCAGATCGACATTGCGCAGATTGTTGCCGCGCGCGCCTTTGAGGGTCAGGTTCAGCTTCTTGTCGCGTGGCGTGCGTTTGGCCGGCACTTCGATCTTCACCCGGCCCGACAGGTATTTGCCGGTCAGAGAGTCCGGGTGCGCCATGACTTCGGCTGGTGTGCCCTCGGCGACGATGTGCCCGCCATGGATACCGGCACCTGGGCCGATGTCCACCACGTAGTCCGCCAGACGAATAGCGTCTTCGTCATGCTCGACCACGATCACCGTGTTCCCGATATCGCGCAGATGTTTCAGCGTACCCAGCAAGCGGTCGTTATCCCGCTGGTGCAGACCGATGGACGGTTCGTCGAGGATGTACAGGACCCCGACCAGGCCCGCGCCGATCTGGCTGGCCAGGCGGATGCGCTGGGCTTCACCACCGGACAAGGTGTCGGCGCTGCGGTCGAGGGACAGATAATCGAGGCCGACGTTGACCAGGAACTGCAAGCGCTCGCGGATTTCCTTGAGAATCTTGTCGGCAATTTCACCGCGCCGCCCCGTCAGTTTCAGCGTGCTGAAATATTCAGTAGCGTCACCGATTGGCAGGCTGGTCACCGCCGGCAGGGTTTTCTCGCCGACCCACACATGACGTGCTTCGCGCCGCAGACGCGTGCCACGGCAATCCGGGCAAGGCTGAGTGCTGAGGAATTTGGCCAGCTCTTCGCGCACGGTGGCCGACTCGGTCTCGCGATAGCGCCGCTCTAGATTGGGCACAATGCCTTCGAATGGATGCGCACGTTTGACGATGTCGCCGCGATCATTGAGATAGCGGAATTCGACGTTTTGCGTACCGCTACCATTCAACAGAATTTTCTGCTGATCGGCGGGCAACTCGTTGAACGGCACCTCGAGGCTGAACCCATAGTGGTTCGCCAGAGAGCCGAGCATCTGGAAGTAGTAGACGTTACGCCGGTCCCAGCCGCGAATCGCGCCCTCGGCCAGCGTCAGCTCTCCATTGACCAGTCGCTTGATGTCGAAAAACTGCTTCACGCCCAGGCCATCGCAAGTCGGGCAAGCGCCGGCCGGGTTGTTGAAGGAGAACAGCTTGGGTTCCAGCTCGCTGATGGCGTGTCCACAAATCGGGCAGGCGAAGCGCGCAGAGAAAATCATTTCTTCGCCCGGTTCGTCATCCATCGGCGCGACCCAGGCGATGCCGTCGGCCAGTTTCAGTGCGGTTTCGAAAGATTCGGCCAGACGCTGTTGCATGTCTTCACGAACCTTGAAGCGGTCAACCACCACATCAATGGAGTGCTTCTTCTGCTTATCCAGCTTGGGCAGTTCATCGAGCTCGCACAGCCTGCCGTTGACCCGGGCCCGAACAAAGCCTTGAGCACGCAGCTCTTCGAAGACCGCCAGGTGCTCGCCCTTGCGCTCGCGAACCACAGGCGCCAGCAGCATCAACTTGCTACCTTCAGGCTGTGCCAGCACCAGATCGACCATCTGGCTGACAGTCTGCGCTTCCAGTGGAATGTCGTGGTCCGGGCAGCGTGGCTGGCCGACACGCGCATAGAGCAGGCGCAGGTAGTCGTAGATTTCGGTGATGGTGCCCACCGTCGAACGCGGGTTGTGCGACGTGGATTTCTGTTCGATGGAAATCGCTGGCGACAGCCCTTCGATCGTATCGACGTCTGGCTTTTCCATCATCGACAGGAATTGCCGAGCGTACGCGGAAAGCGATTCGACATAGCGCCGCTGCCCTTCGGCATACAGCGTATCGAAGGCCAGCGACGACTTACCAGAGCCGGAAAGACCGGTAATGACGATCAATTTGTCGCGTGGCAGGGTCAGGTCAATGTTCTTCAGGTTGTGGGTTCGCGCCCCACGTATCAGGATCTTGTCCACTGCGGCCTCGCTTGGCGGGCATAAACACGGGAGTATACGGCTCCATGCCAGTACGCGGCAAAGCGTCGCGTATGTGCTGTACACCGATGGGACTGGTAGAATCGCCGCCGGTTCACACGAGGTTTTTCCATGCACGATCCCCTTAGCGAACGCATGAGTGGTAGCGAGACCCGCGCAGCAAGCGGTCTGGCCTTGGTGTTCGCGTTCCGTATGCTTGGCATGTTTATGGTTTTACCGGTGCTGGCCACCTATGGCATGGACCTGGCGGGTGCGTCTCCTGCGCTCATCGGTCTGGCTATCGGTGCCTATGGCCTGACCCAGGCGGTGTTGCAGATTCCGTTCGGGATGATCTCCGACCGGATCGGTCGGCGGCCGGTGATTTATCTGGGCCTGATCATCTTTGCCCTTGGTAGCCTGCTGGCGGCCAATGCGGACTCGATCTGGGGCGTGATTGCAGGACGCATCCTGCAAGGAGCTGGTGCTATCTCGGCGGCCGTGATGGCGTTGCTTTCGGACCTTACCCGTGAGCAGCACCGCACCAAGGCGATGGCCATGATCGGCATGACCATTGGTCTTTCCTTCGCGGTCGCCATGGTCGTCGGGCCATTGCTGACGCGGGCGTTCGGCTTGTCGGGGCTGTTCCTGGCCACTGGCGGCATGGCGTTGCTGGGGATTCTGATCGTGGCCTTCATGGTGCCGCGTTCGACCGGGCCGCTGACGCATCGTGAATCGGGCGTAGCGCGACAGGCGCTGGGACCGACCTTGCGTCATCCCGACTTGCTGAGGCTGGATTTAGGTATCTTCGTGTTGCACGCGATGCTCATGTCCAGCTTCGTCGCGCTGCCGTTGGCGCTGGTGGAAAAAGCCGGTTTGCCCAAGGAACAGCACTGGTGGGTCTACCTGACCGCTTTGCTGATTTCGTTCTTTGCCATGATTCCGTTCATCATTTATGGCGAAAAGAAACGTCAGATGAAGCGGGTATTGCTCGGCGCGGTCAGCGTGCTGCTGCTGACTGAGCTATTCTTCTGGGCGTTCGGCGATACGCTGCGGGCTTTGGTGATCGGGACGGTGGTGTTCTTCACCGCGTTCAATCTGCTTGAAGCTTCGCTGCCATCGCTGATCAGTAAAGTGTCACCGGCAGGCGGCAAAGGCACGGCCATGGGGGTTTACTCCACCAGCCAGTTCCTGGGCTCGGCCGCTGGCGGCATTCTCGGTGGCTGGCTGTTTCAGCATGGTGGATTGAGTGTTGTGTTCCTGGGTTGCGCCGCGCTGTGCGCCATCTGGCTGGCCTTTGCTGTTACTATGCGTGAACCTCCCTACGTGACGAGCCTACGTGTGCCGTTGACGCCAGAGGCGCAACGCGAAGCGGGCCTGCTCGATCGTCTGATGGCCGTCCCGGGAGTAACAGATGCAGTGGTGGTGGCTGATGAAGCTGCCATTTATATCAAATTGGATACTGAATTATTGGATCGCACCTCCCTTGAGCGCCTGGTCAACGACCCAGTGCCAACGGCGTGCGAAGCCTAGGAGAACGTTATGGCCCGTGGGGTTAACAAAGTCATATTGGTCGGCACTTGCGGCCAGGATCCCGAAGTTCGCTACTTGCCTAACGGTAACGCCGTGACCAACCTGAGTCTGGCGACCAGCGAACAGTGGACCGACAAACAAACCGGTCAGAAGGTCGAGAAGACCGAATGGCACCGTGTTTCGATGTTCGGCAAAGTTGCTGAAATCGCCGGCGAATACCTGCGTAAAGGTTCGCAGGTCTACATCGAGGGCAAGCTGCAAACCCGCGAGTGGGAAAAAGACGGCATCAAGCGCTATACCACTGAAATCGTCGTCGACATGCAAGGCACCATGCAACTGCTGGGCGGTCGTCCACAAGGCGAAGGCGCTCCACAGGGCCAAGGTGGCATGTCCAACTCCGCGCCGCGCCCTCAACAGTCGCGTCCGCAGCAGTCTCAGCCGCAATCCCAGCCACAGCGCGAATCGCGTCCTGCGCCTCAGCAGGCCGCGCCGCAACCGGCTCCGGAT
Source organism: Pseudomonas sp. ASL3 (assembly GCF_056680425.1). Classification (NCBI taxonomy): domain Bacteria; kingdom Pseudomonadati; phylum Pseudomonadota; class Gammaproteobacteria; order Pseudomonadales; family Pseudomonadaceae; genus Pseudomonas; species Pseudomonas sp. ASL3. The sequence goes on from NZ_CM155281.1 coordinate 6,202,702, forward strand.
TTCGACAGCTTTGATGACGATATTCCGTTCTAGGGGATATCTTCCTCAGCGGCAAACAAAAGGCCCGTAGCGTTCAACGTTACGGGCCTTTTTGATTAAGTCTCCACACAAAACACCCTGTAGGAGCTGCCGCAGGCTGCGATAAGGCCGGCACGGCCTTCAGCGGTTGAACCGTCGCAACCGGTTCCCGGTTGATCGCAGCCTGCGGCAGCTCCTACAGGGACGTGTATCGTTCATCCCAACGGCAACGCCGTCTTATACCGCACCTGTTTCAACGACAAACTCGACCGAATCTTCTCGACCTCGGGCATCGGCGACAACCGTTCGATGATGAAGTGCTCAAGCGCGTGCATATCCGCCATCACCACTCTCAACAGATAATCCGCATCGCCGGTCATCAAATAACACTCCATCACCTCCTCACACTCGCACACCCGTCTCTCGAAGTTCTGCAGTGCCTCTCGACTCTGCTCCTTCAAACTGATCGAAATGAAGACGTTGAGCCGCAGCCCCAGGTGTTCCGGGGCGAGCAGGGCGACGTACTCTCGAATGCAGCCAGATGCTTCGAGCGCCTTGACCCGAGCCAGGCACGGCGAGGGGGAAAGGTGCACCCGCTTGGCCAATTCGACGTTGGAGAGGCTGCTGTCTCGTTGCAGCTCACGAAGAATTTTCAGGTCGGTGCTGTCAAAGTTCATTGTGCTTCCACTGTTTGTTTTTGTGGTTTTTTATGCTGCCATTGAGCGCTATTGTCCATTCAATCAGTCATTAAAACTGGAGGCTCGCGCATAGAATATTTCTAAATATTTGGAGGTGTCTATGAACGACGTCCACGTCCACGCTTCAGTCGCAGCGGCTGCGCCGGAAAGTCAGAACGACGTTTTGGAGATGAACGAGTGGCGAGACGCGCTCCTGTCGCTGGTGAATAACGCAGGCCCGGAGCGTGCGCGAGAGATGCTCGACATGCTTGCCAGTCTCGCCCGTGATCCTGCGATTGGATGGCAGCCGATTCATGGCACCCCCTACGTCAATACAATTCCGGTTGATCAACAACCGGCATTTCCCGGCGATCTGGCCATTGAAGAGCGGATTGCTTCACTCATGCGCTGGAATGCCCTGGCGATGGTGGTCCGGGCTAATCAAGCGTATGGCGAACTAGGTGGCCATATCGCCAGCTACGCCAGCGCAGCGGATTTGTTCGAAGTCGGTTTCAATCATTTTTTCCGCGCCCGGGGCGATTCGTTCGGCGGTGACCTGGTGTTTTATCAGGCGCACTCGGCGCCGGGCATCTACGCGCGGGCGTACCTTGAAGGCCGCCTGTCCGATGCCCATCTTGAGCACTATCGGCAAGAGATCGGTGGGCCCAAGGCGGGCGCAAAAGGGTTGTCGAGTTATCCACACCCTTGGCTGATGTCGGATTTCTGGCAATTTCCTACCGGCTCGATGGGCATTGGTCCGATCAGCTCGATTTATCAGGCGCGCTTCATGCGCTACCTGCAAAACCGCGGGTTGCAGGATAACGTCGGGCGCAATGTCTGGGGCGTGTTTGGCGATGGCGAGATGGACGAGCCGGAAAGCATGTCGGCGCTGACCCTGGCCGCCCGCGAAGGTTTGGATAACCTGACGTGGGTGGTCAACTGCAATCTGCAGCGGCTTGATGGTCCGGTGCGTGGCAACGGTAGGATCATCGACGAACTGGAAGCTCTGTTCAACGGCGCGGGCTGGAACGTCATCAAGTTGGTCTGGGGTTCTGATTGGGACCGGCTGTTCGCCAACGACACAGAAGGGGCATTAGTTCGTGCACTCTCGCAAACGGTTGATGGTCAGTTTCAGACATTTGCGGCCAAGGACGGTCGTTACAACCGCGAGCATTTTTTCGGACAAAACGAAGCCTTGAGCAAGTTGGCGCAGGGGCTCACCGACGAGCAGATCGACCGGCTCAAGCGCGGTGGCCATGATCTGGTGAAAATATTCGCGGCGTATCAGGCCGCTTCGTTGCACAAGGATCGTCCGACGGTGATCCTCGCGCAGACCAAAAAGGGCTTCGGCATGGGCGAGGCCGGTCAGGGAAAAATGACCACTCATCAACAGAAGAAGCTGGATCGCGAGGCGCTGATCTCGTTCCGCAATCGCTTCCACTTGCCGCTTTCCGATGAGCAGGCGGAAAACCTGAGCTTCTTTAAACCGGCCAGCGATAGTGTAGAAATGCGTTACCTGCACGCGCGTCGAGCGGCGTTGGGTGGATCGATGCCGTCGCGGGTTGCCACGGCCGAGAAGATTGGCGTGCCGCCACTGGCCGACTACGCGGGCTTCTCGACTCAGGCTGCCGGCAAAGAAATGTCCACAACCATGGCTTTCGTGCGGATGCTCACCAATCTGCTTAAAGACAAGCAACTGGGTCCTCGGGTGGTCCCGATTGTGGCGGACGAGGCGCGCACCTTTGGCATGGCGAATCTGTTCAAGCAGATCGGTATTTATTCGAGCGTCGGCCAGCGGTATGAGCCTGAAGACATCGGCTCGATCTTGAGCTATCGCGAAGCCACCAACGGGCAAATCCTCGAGGAAGGCATCAGCGAAGCCGGGGCCATCAGTTCCTGGGTCGCAGCGGCCACCAGTTATTCGGTGCATGGATTGCGCATGTTGCCGTTCTACATATACTACTCGATGTTCGGTTTCCAGCGAATCGGCGATCTGATCTGGGCCGCGGCCGATCAACGCGCGCGTGGCTTTTTGTTGGGCGCCACCGCCGGGCGAACCACCTTGGGCGGCGAAGGCTTGCAGCATCAGGACGGCTCCAGCCACTTGATCGCATCGACCGTGCCGAACTGTCGTGCTTACGATCCAGCCTTCGCGGGTGAGCTGGCGATCATTCTCGATCACGGCATGCGGCAGATGCTGGAGCACGATGTCGACGAGTTTTACTACGTCACCCTGATGAACGAAAACTACCCACAGCCCTCACTTCCTGAGGGCGTTAATCAGGCGATTATTCGTGGCATGTATCGCTTTGCCGATCAAAGCCCGAGCGACAGCAAAGGCAAGGTCCGGTTGCTTGGCTCCGGGACGATCTTGCGCGAAGTGATCGCCGCTGCTGAATTGCTGGCGCAGGACTGGCAAATTGAAAGCGAAATCTGGAGTGTCACCAGCTTCACCGAACTTGCGCGTGGCGCTCGCGAGGTCGAACGCTGGAACCGTCTGCACCCTCAGCAAACCGCTCGGCAAAGCCATCTACAGGCATGCTTGCCTTCAGGCTCGCCGGTGATTGCGGCGTCCGATTATGTTCGCGCCGTGCCGCAACTGATTGGCTCTTATGTTGAAGGCCACTACACCGTGCTGGGCACCGACGGTTTTGGGCGCAGCGATACGCGTGCAGCCTTGCGCAGCTTCTTCGAAGTCGACCGCTACCACATCGTGCTCGGTGCACTGACCGCGCTGATTCGTGAGGGCAAACTTAAGCCAGCAGTGGGCGCTCAGGCCATCGAGCGTTATGGCATCGATGTCGACGGCAGCGCTTCGTGGGAATGCTGATCACACCCAACAACAAGGAATCTCATCATGAAGAACTATCTTCCTGACTCGCTACACCGGCTTTCCCGACTCAAGATCCTCGAAGGTCCTACGCCGATACAGCGTCTTTCGCGTCTGGAGGCGGCGCTGGGTGACGACTTGAATGGCGTACGGCTATTCGCAAAGCGCGACGACCATATGTTGATTGGTGGGGGTGGCAACAAGCTGCGCAAGCTGGAGTTTTTGCTGGGTCAGGCGCTTGCTCAAGGCGCAGACACCATCATTACGGTCGGCGGGCTGCAGTCGAATCACGCACGACTCACGGCCGCCGCCTGTGCGCGGGAAGGGCTGGCCTGCGAGCTGATTCTTGGCAAGGCAGTTCCTCGTGACGACCGGGATTACGAACATAACGGCAACGTCCTGCTGGATGCGCTGTTTGGTGCCAGTGTTCACGTGCTTGGTGGGGGAGAGAGCACCTTGGCGTTTGCCGAGCAGCGCGCTGGTCAGCTTCGTGCACAGGGCCGTAACGTGGCGGTGTTCCCAACCGGTGGCTCCACGGCGGTTGGTGCATTGGGTTATGCGATCTGCGCCGAGGAGATTCAGCAGATCGACCAGGTGTTTGCCAAGGTCATCGTGCCCAACGGCAGTTCAGGCACTCACGCGGGATTGGCGGCGGGCTTTTCAAGCATGGGGATCGATCCTCGCATCGTGCGCTCTTACGCGGTCTTGGGCGAGGCTCGGGCCACTGCTGATACAACGTTGAATTTGGCGAACGGGGTGTTGGACTTGCTCGGTTGCGGCCACCTTGAGTCGGCGGATATTGATGTCGATGGCTCGCATCGAGGCAGTGGCTATGGTATCCCGACTGAAGGGATGTTCGAAGCCGTCAGGCTGATGGCGAGGACCGAAGGTGTGTTGCTCGATCCGGTTTATTCCGGGAAGGCGTTTGCCGGCATGCTGTATGACATCCGCAGCAAGGCATTCAAACCGGGTGACAATCTGCTGTTTGTCATGACCGGCGGGACGCCGGGGTTGTATGCCTATCGCGAGGCTTTCCAGTCCTGACGCCCCGAACCCGTGGGAGCCTGCGATAGACACAAAATCTGTGGGAGCAGGCTTGCAACTACGCGTCCCGCTGCGAATGATGCGGTGTGTCAGATGCGCCGCTTTCGCAGCCAAGCCTGCTCCCACAAAGCCTACCGCTCGATCGTCTTGCTCCAACGCGCATTCCATTCCGGCCGCTGCTGATTGACCTGATCCCAATCGATCGAGATGGCCGTCTCAAGGTATTTGTTCATCGCCTCGACCCGGCTGCGAGTCTTGTCGGTGGTTGGGGTTTTCGGGTTGGACGGGATCTGGTCGCCTTCTTCCAGCGCCGGTGCTTGTGCTTCAGGGGTCAACAGGAACGCGGCGAGTTTTTGCGCAAGTTCTGGCTGGTCGTTGTGGGCGATGGTGCATTCGGCGACGTTGAGTACCACCGCGCCTTCTTTGGGTTGCGCGTATTCAACCGGAACACCGAGCAGTTGCTGGGTGGTGACTTGGGTCGGTGTCAGCGGGAAGATGGCCGCTTCGTCGGTTTGCACCATTTCGGAAATCTTCGCCGAGCTGGCAATGTATTCCAGCACGTTGGGGCCGACGGTTTTTGGCCAGGCCTTGAAGCCCGGCTCGACGTTGGCTTCGCTGCCGCCCTGGATGCGGTTGAACATCAGGAAGCCGTGCAGACCGAAGGTCGATGAAGCCAAGGACTGGAACACCACTTTGTCTTTAAAGCGGCTGTCGGCCAAGTCCATCCACGAGGTCGGCGGGTTCCAGCCCTTTTCCTTGAACATCCGCGTGTTGTACGCGAGGCCGGTCACCCCGAGTGTTACGGCGACGGCCTCATCTTTGATCTTGGCTTTGGCGGGAATGTCCGCCAGTTGCGGGCTGTCCTGCAGCTTGTCGCACAGGCCCATGGAAATGGCGCGATACATGATGCCGTCATCGAGGAACATGACGTGCATCTGCGGGTTGTCCTTGCTGGCCTGGACCTTGGCCAGAATGTCCGAGGAGGTGCCAGGTACGATCACGACCTCGACGTGGTTGGCCTTCTCGAAAGCCGGCAACACCTTATCGGCATACACTCGCTCCATGGTGCCGCCGTTCATGCCCAGATACAGCGTCGGTTCGGCATGCGCCGGGGCCGTGAGCAGCAGGCTGGCCAAGGGTAGACAAGACCGGGCGATACGTTTGACGTTCTTCATTGGCGCGACCTTCCTCTAGGCAATTGAATGACGGCCCCCGCTTGTGGCGGTCGGCTTGGACTGAAAGCAACGGGTTGAAAACGACGGATTGAAAACGCTTCGATGGGTTGTGTTGCATGACCCGCACAAACCAACTCGGCCAGGGCTTCCCCCACAGCTGGACCGATCTGGAAACCAGCCCCGGCAAAGCCGAAGCCATGCAGCAAGCCGGCTTGAGTGGTACTGACGCCGATCACCGGCTCACGGTCCGGCAGATAACCTTCGGTGCCGCTCCAGGTACGAATCGCCTGAGCGCCTGCCAAAAACGGGTACAGCTCGGCGGCATTGCGCAGGATTTCGAGCACCGCCGCCTGTCCTGGACGAGCAGATGCAGGACCCAGGGCAAACCCTTGGCCGCCACCCAACACGCAATTGCCGCGTGCGACCTGACGCGCATAAATACCGCCGCCTTCGACACCGGTACTCACGTCCATGACCACGGGCAACGGTTCGGTGACCAGCATCGCCGGATGCCCGGAATGCATCGGTACCGGTTCACCAAACTGCGCTGCAACGGTCCCGGCCCAGGCGCCAGCGCAATTGAGCAGCCACGGTGCGCGGACCTGGAGACCATTGGCGCTGCGCACCTGGAACGCCTGCCCGTCGTGCTCGACCTGGATGACCTTGGCCTGCTCGAACACCTGCGCGCCCAGGCGTTGCGCGGCGCGGGCAAAGGCCGGAGAGACCAAGCGTGGATTGGCGTGGCCGTCGTCTGGACACAACGAGGCACCGACCGCCACATCACCGACCCAGGGGAAGCGTGCTCGCAACTCGGCATGGTCGAGCAGTTGCAGCCCCAGGCCAAAGCCGCGACTGGCCTCGGCGTAGGCGTGCAGCGCGGTCATATCCGCATGACTGCGGGCGAGCTTGAGATGCCCCGAGCGCACATACTCGCCGTCGATGCCGATCAACTCACGCAAGTTGTCCCAGATCTCGTGGGCACGCTGGGACAACGGCAATTGACTCAGTGGTCGACCCTGACGACGTACGCCGCCGTAGTTCACGCCACTGGAGTGCGAGCCACAAAAGTCGCGCTCCAGCAGCACCACCTGCTTGCCCTTGCGCGCCAGCATCAAAGCCGCCGACGCGCCGACAATACCGCCGCCGAGAATCACCACATCAGTTTCGATCACCGCACTCATGACTCGACCTCCACGCCGAACGGCAGCGGCTTGATCGGTGCCTGACCGCGCAGCCGACCGATACTGTCCAGCGTCCGGCCGCTGCGCTGGGCGACGATCTCTGCCGCCGCCGCGCCGCACATCCGACCCTGACACCGACCCATGCCGACCCGGCAATGGGCCTTGACCCGGTTGAGTTCCCAATGGCCTTCATCGACCACTGTCCGCACCTCACCGGCCGAGACTTCTTCGCAGCGACAGATGATCAGTTCGTCCGGTGCCTCCGCAGCCCAGTTGGCAGGGAAGGGAAAGGCCGTTTCCAGGCCATGCCGAAAGCGTTCGATGGCGGCGAGTTTTTGTTCCAGATGCTTGCCGCGAGCGCTGTCGACTTTGTATCCGCTGTCTTCGAGCAACGCCAGGGCGGCACGCTCTCCGGCCATTTCTGCGGCATCGGCGCCCATTATCCCGGCGCCATCACCGGCCAGATACACGCCTTCGACAGTGCTGCGTCCGGCGTCATCGCGAAGTGGCAACCAGGCACGGTTCAATTCGCTCCAGTGGAATTCACAGGCCAATAGATCGGCCAGCTGCGTCTCACTGCGCAGGGCGTGGGCGAACGCCACCGCGTCGCATTCCAGCCGTTGCTGGCGCTGACGTTGACGCCAGACTATGGCACTGACGCGCTGCTCGCCGTCGATGCGTTCGAGTGTTGCGCCCTGATGCACCGGGATGCCATGGGCGGTCAACCAACTGCGGTAATACAGACCCTTGGCCAAGGTGCCGGGCTGACCCACCAAGGCAGGCAAGGCTCGGCATTGGGCGCTGAAAGGCGCGCTGTCCAGCACCGCCACGACCTTGGCCCCAGCCTTGGCGTATTGATAGGCGACCAGATACAGCAAGGGCCCACTGCCACAAAACGCCACGCGCTCACCGATGGCGCAACCCTGATACTTCAACGCGATTTGCGCCGCACCGAGGCTATACACACCCGGCAAGGTCCAGCCCGGCACCGGCAGAATGCGGTCGGTGGCGCCGGTGGCGACGATGATTCGCGAGTAGTCCACGACCCCGGAGCGGCCATTGCTCAGGGTATCCAGACGACCGTTTTCGGCATTCCATACCAGGGTCTCGGGGCGGTAATCGATCTGCGTCGCCAGCTCATCGAGCGTGCGATGGACTGCCTCGGCTTTCGATGCTTCGAAACCATATAGCAGCTGCGCCGAGCGACGAAAATTCGCCGGCTGGCGTCGATAGATCTGCCCGCCGCCGCGCGGGGATTCATCCACCAGACAAGGCTTCACACCATGGGCCAACAGGGTTTGCGCGGCGCGAATTCCAGCGGGGCCAGCGCCCACAATAACGACGCTCATGGCCTGCGCCCCGGTTCACGGCTGACGACCTGTCCGGCTTCCAGCAAGGTCGAGCAGGCGCGCACTCGGCGGCCATCGCCCAGACGCACCCAGCAGTCCTGGCAAGCGCCCATCATGCAGAAGCCCGCACGCGGTTCGGCGCTGAAATCGCTGCCGCGCAAGTGCTCGGCGCAGGTCAGCACGGCGGTGAGCAGCGTGTCGCCCTGCAAGCCAGTGGCTGGTTGACCGTCGAGGGTGAAAATCAGCCCCGGACGATCGTGTTCGGCCAGTCGTTTGAGCAACGCCATCTCAATACTTCCCTTTCAATGTTTGCCGACCAGAACCCGGTCCAGGCCATAGACCCGGTCGAGCAAAATCATGGTCGCCGCAGTTAGTGCGATCACCAGTGCCGAGACGGCGGCCATCATCGGATCGATGGATTCGGTGGCGTAGACGTACATACGCACCGGCAGCGTCTGGGTCGCCGGTGAGCTGACGAAGATCGACAGGGTGACCTCGTCGAAACTGTTGATGAACGCCAGCAGCCAGCCACCGGCCACCCCCGGCAGAATCATTGGCAAGGTGATCTGGCGGAACAGCGTGAAACGGCTGGCGCCCAGGGATTCGGCGGCCTGTTCGGCGCTGCGATCGATCCCGATGGCGGCGGCGATGACCAGACGCAACACGTACGGCGTAATGATTACGACGTGGGCCAGCATCAGCCAGGTGAAGCTGCCATTGACCCCCATCAGTGCGAACAGGCGCAGCAGTGCGACGCCCAACACCAGGTGCGGAATGATGATCGGCGACAGGAACACGCTGTTGAGAAAGTCACGCCCCGGGAATTTATAGCGAGTGATCGCCAGTGCGGCCGGCACCGCGATCAGCGTCGCCAGGGACGCGGCGACCAAGGCCAGAATCAGGCTGTTGTAGAACGCGTGGATAAAGTCAGCACGTTCGAAGACTGCCTTGAACCAGCGCAGAGAGAAGCCGGAAGTCGGCAGGCTCAGGGTGTTTTCCGGGGTGAAGGCCACCAGGCAGACCACCACCAGTGGCGCCATCATGAACAGCACCACCAGGGTATGAAAGCCCAGCGACAGAGGACCGTTTCTGGACATGCCTTACTCCCCCAACGTTTTTTTATAGCGGCCTTCGACCATGCGGTTCCAGGTCAGCATGATCAGCAGATTGGCCAGCAGCAGCGCCACCGCGATGGTTGCGCCCATGGGCCAGTTCAGCTCCGAGAGGTATTGGTCGTAGACCACTGTGGCGACCATCTTCAGCCGTCGCCCGCCGAGCAGGCCGGGGATGGCGAAGGAGCTGGCCGACAGACCGAACACGATCAGGGTCCCCGAGAGCACGCCGGGCATCACTTGGGGCAACACCACCAAACGCATGACCTTGGCCGCACTGGCACCGAGGGACAGCGCCGCTTGCTCGGCGGCCGGGTCGAGCTTTTGCAGCGAGGTCCAGATCGGGATGATCATGAACGGCAGCATCACATGCACCAGCGCGATGATCACCGCGAAGGAGGTATAGAGCAGTTTCACCGGACGCCCGCCGAGCGCCTGAATGGCCTGATTGACCAAGCCATCGGCACCGAGCAACAGGCTCCAGCCGAAGGCCCGTACCACCACCGAAATCAGCAGCGGGGTCAGGATCAGGATCAGAAAGATCGAGCGCCACGGTGTCCCCATGCGGCTGAGAATGTAGGCCTCGGGCACGCCGATCAGCACGCAGAGCAGGGTCACCACGGCGCTGATCCAGAACGTGCGGAAGAAGATCTCGTAGAAGTACGAATCGCTGAACAGACCGATGTAGTGGGAGAGGGTGTAGGCGCCGTTCTTCACCCCGAGCTGGTAGTCAAACACGTTGAACGACAGCACCAGCGTCAGGCACAGCGGCAGGACCAACAGGCAGACGAACAACAGCATAGCCGGCATCGACAGCAGATAACCGCGACCGCCCTGGCGCATGGCGGCGAGGGTGCTCATGCCAACACCTCATCGGCCGCCAGCACGCGCAACAGCTCGGCTTGCCAATCGAGCCCCACGGCGGTGCCTTCGGCCAGCGGAGTGCTGCCGTCGTTTCGGCGTACCACGGTCAGTTCGCCCAAGGCGGTTTCGATGCGATACAGCCATTGGCTGCCGAGAAAATAACGGGTCAGGATGCGCCCTTGCAGACGACCGCTGCCGGCGTCGAGCATGTCGATCTTTTCCGGGCGCAGGCTGAGGGTCAGTTCGCCGTCGCCGCTGCTATGGCGCACTTGTGGGCAGCCCGCAGTGTCGAAGTCCCCGGCCAACATATTGGCCTTGCCGACAAAGCCGGAAATGAAGCGGGTGCGCGGGTGTTCATAGAGCCTGTACGGCTCGTCGATCTGGGTCACGCGCCCTGCCTGCATCACCACCACGCGATCACTGATCGACAGCGCTTCGGCCTGATCGTGGGTCACCATCAAGGTAGTGATGCCGACTTCGCACTGAATGCGACGGATCTCGAACTGCATCTCTTCACGCAGGTTGGCGTCGAGATTGGACAGCGGTTCATCGAGCAACAACACCGGCGGTTCGATCACCAGGGCTCGGGCCAGGGCCACACGCTGGCGCTGTCCGCCGGACAGTTCCCTTGGATAACGTTCGGCATGCTGGGCCAGGCGCACCAGCTCCAGCACCGTGGCCACCCGCCGGGCAATGTCGGCTGCCGGTACCTTGCGCATGCGCAGGCCAAAAGCGACGTTGTCGCGCACCGTCATGTGCGGAAAGAGTGCATAGCTCTGGAACACGACCCCCAGGCCACGGCTGCTCGGTTTGGCGTGGGTGATGTCGCGGCCGTCCAGCACGATGCGCCCGGCCGTGGCGTCGACGAAGCCGGCGATCATTTGCAAGGTAGTGGTTTTGCCGCAACCGGAAGGGCCGAGCAGAGAAACGAACTCGCCTTTTTCCACCGCCAGATGTGTGGCGACGACGGCGTCGATTGCACCGTAGCGTTTGCTGAGACCTTCGAGTTGGAGAAATGCCATGCCTGCGTTCCACCTGTATTTATAGGGCGTGTCGAAACACGCTTTTTTGTGATGGGCAGATGCGAAGGGATACCGCGGGTGCGCTGGCGCTCGATCTGAGTCGGCTGCCAAATGTTGTTCGATTCGCCCCTGTGGACTCAGATTAGGGCGAAGACTAGGATGGGCGAAAGTGTGAATTTCACTGAAAGGAGTATTTTTTCACTTTCATTCAGTGATCAAATTTATAGTGAGAAATTGGCAAAATGAATTCCACTGAGCGGAATGAAGAAGCGAAAGAAGTCGGTGTTGGCAGCGTCTCAAGGTTGTTCGCCGTGCTGCGTACGCTCGGCTCGGCCCCTGACGGGGGTGAGCGGGTGACCCAACTGGCGCAGCAGGTCGGCTTGTCGCAACCGACTACCCACCGCTTGCTGCGCAGCCTCATGGAAGAAGGCATGGTCGAGCAGGATGGGCGCAGCAAGCGCTACCGTCTGAGCCTGGAGTTCTTTGCCTTGGCCGCCCGCGCCGGCAACACTGGCAACCTGCGGGATCTGGTCAGGCCGAGCATGCTGCGGCTCAGTGCTTCGCTGGGGGATTCGCTATTTCTCCTGGCACGCAGCGGCTTCGATGCCATCTGTCTGGACCGCAGTGAAGGGCCCTATCCGATCCGCACCTTTACCGGCGACATCGGCGGGCGGGTGGCCTTGGGGGTGGGGCAAGGCAGTCTGGCGATTCTGGCGTACTTGCCCGAAGAAGAGCGCGAAACAGTGATCCGCTACAACCTGCCCAGGCTCAAGGACTTCCACCTGTATGACGAGGTGTTCCTGCGTTCGGAGGTGGAAAATGTCCGGCGTCTGGGTTATGCCGCTCGCAACACCGGTGCGTTGCCAGGCATGGCAGGTCTCGCCGTTCCCATCCTCAACCGCGACGGGCATGCCGTGGCCGCGCTCAGCGTGGCGACCATCAGTGACCGATTGGGGCCGGACCGGCTGCCTACCGTCGTGGAAATGCTCAAGCGCGAGGCTGCGGCCATCGGGCCGAAGATCAATCCGTTCGACCCGACCTTGCGCCGGCCTTCGCAGATCTTTGGTTCGTAGGCACCGCGCACCCCTGTAGGAGCTGCCGAAGGCTGCGATAAGGTCGGAACGACCTTCAGCGGTTGTATATTGTTGCGACCGCTTCGCGATCGATCGCAGCCTTCGGCAGCTCCTACAGGGGTTTTGCATGTTTCCCTAAGAACATCCCGAAATTCCGGAATAACCCTGCGATTTTATTTCGCTTGTGGCGCATGAGCATTCCTCGCTTAGATGAGCCCAGAGTTTTTCTACGGGACATTTTCCAGTATGAGCAGTGCAATCAGCGGTTCGATCTCCATGGTCCATCCCATCACCCTGGATCACGGCAAGAATGCCGAGGTGTGGGATGAAGACGGCAAGCGCTACATCGACTTTGTCGGTGGCATTGGCGTTCTGAACCTCGGGCATTGCAACGAACGCATCGTCAACGCGATTCGTGAACAGGCGACCAAGCTGACTCATTACTGCTTCAACGCTGTGCCCCACGGCCCTTACAAGCAATTCATGGCACGGCTCGCGGACTTCATTCCGGTCAGCTACCCAGTGAGCGGCATGCTCACCAACAGTGGCGCCGAAGCTGCGGAAAACGCACTGAAGATCGTTCGTGGTTATACCGGGCGCACGGCAGTTATCGCCTTCGACGGCGGATTTCACGGGCGAACCCTGGCCACCTTGAATCTCAACGGCAAGGTAGCACCGTATAAACAAAAGGTCGGCGTGCTGCCTGGACCGGTGTATCACTTGCCTTATCCGAGCAAGGACAACGGTGTCACCGCCGCAGAAGCGTTGAAAGCCATGGACCGATTGTTCAGCGTCGAAATCGACGTTGAAGAGGTCGCCTGTTTCATTCTCGAACCCATCCAGGGCGAAGGCGGATTCCTGGCGCTGGACGTTGAGTTCGCCCAAACCTTGCGCAGGTTTTGCGATGAAAAAGGCATTCTGCTGATCATCGATGAGATCCAGTCCGGATTTGGCCGTACCGGGCAGCGCTTTGCATTCTCCCGTCTGGGCATCGAGCCTGACTTGCTCCTTTTGGGAAAAAGCATCGCGGGAGGTATGCCGCTCGGTGCCGTCGTGGGCAAGAAAGCGCTGATGGATACGTTACCTAAAGGCGGGTTGGGCGGCACGTATTCGGGTAACCCGATTGCCTGCGCCGCGGGCCTTGCCTCTCTGGAGCAGATGACCGACGCCAACCTCTCCGCGTGGGGTGAAGTGCAGGAACAGGCCATCGTCAGCCGTTATCAGCGCTGGATGGATGACAAGATTTCACCGTTCCTCGGACGGCTGACCGGGGTAGGGGCCATGCGCGGGATCGAGCTGATGACACCCGAAGGCAAACCAGCGACTGCCCAGTTGGCAGCACTGCTCGAGGCGGCCAGAAACAAAGGACTGCTGCTGATGCCGAGTGGCAAGGCCCGGCACATCATCCGGCTACTGCCGCCCCTGACCACTGAGCTTCATGTGCTTAATGAAGGGTTGGATATTTTTGAGAGCTGTTTGGCTGAGTTGTAGGCGAATTCGCAGCGGGACGCGTAGTTGCAAGCCTGCTCCCACAGTTTTTGCGCCCGACACAGATCTACTGTGGGAGCGAATTCATTCGCGAAGGGAGCGACGCGGTGGGTCAGGCATACCACCATCAAACCAACAAATCCGGTGTATTGAAATTCGTCAGCCGCAGATCGTCGGGCGCGCATTCAAGCGCCCGTAAATCATGTTCCAGCAATACCCGCATCAAACTTCGCTCACCTTCATCCCAGCGGCCGCGCAACGTTGGTAGCAACACAGTGGGGATCAAGCTGAACATCGGCTGCCATTGCCCCGCCTGCCGCACCATCAGCGGTGACGACGCAGGGCCGACGCCATTCAATAGCTGCTCGATAAGCAAGCGGTCAATTCTCGGCGCATCGCATGCGAGAACCAGCACCCAGGCATGACGCGCGACCGAGAGTCCCGCCAACACCCCGGCCAGCGGCCCCGGAAAATCTTGCTGTTCATCCCCGACCAACTGATCGGCAAATGCCTGGTAGCGATCCTGATTGCGGTTGCAGGAGATGATCAGGTCGTCGGTCAGAGGTCTGACGATGTCATGCACATAGGCGATCAGAGGCCGGTCGTTCCAGAGAACAAGTCCCTTGTCTTGCCCACCCATGCGCTGGCCGCGGCCGCCCGCCAGCAGCAGAATTGAGCAGGGCACGGATTCAGGTTGATCAGTCGATGCGGAGGTCATGGAAGCAGTCAACTCAGTACGTAGTCCACGGGTTCGAGCACGGGCGGAAGCTCGGTGATGCCCAGCGCATCGAGTACTTCGCGTTCGATTGTACGCACGATCGAGTCGGTCGGCAGGTCATGTTCGTTGCGGCCGAACGGGTCTTCCAGTTGATCGCCAATGGCGTCGAGCCCGAAGAAGGTATAACTGACGATTGCGGTGAAAGCGGGTGTCAGCCAGCCCAGGGGCTCGGCCATGGCGAATGGCAGCAGGATGCAAAAAAGGTAAATCGTTCGGTGCAGCAGCAATGTGTACGGAAAGGGCAGTGGTGTGGTCTTGATGCGGTCACAGAATGTCAGTGTCCGCGTCAGGTTGGCCAGGCGGGTTTCCATCAGGGTGTAGCGCCATTCACTGATGTCGCCGGCTTCGGCCAGATCAGAGCATTGTTTGCCGACATGACGCAGGATGCGCTCGCTCATGTTCGGGGTGCTGGGCGTTGGTAAAAAGCTAAGCCAGGAGCGGGCTTCGGCCAGCTCGTTTTCCCCGCGCAGGCGGGCATTCATTGCATGAGCGAAGCCGCACAGGTTGCGCAGGATTTTCCCGTGCTCGGCCGGGTCTTTGATGACTTGGGTTTCGCGGATCATCGAGCGCATGTCCATCACCGTCTCCCCCCACAACTTGCGCCCCTCATACCAGCGGTCGTAGCACGCGTTGTTGCGAAAACTCATGAAGATCGAGAGCGATAGCCCGAGCAGGGTAAAGGGTGGCGCTGACACCGGAAAAGTAGGCGGGGTGCCGGGTTTCGATCAGCACGATGACCGAGGCCAGCAGTGTGACCAGCAAGCTGCGCAAGGCGATGTGTTTGGCGATTGATCCTTTGAGCGAAGTCAGAATATGGATCAGATTCGGCTTGGGTCTGACGATCATGGGCGGTGACCTGGTGTGCAACGAAAGCGACGGCGGGGTCCAGGCTGTCCTCGTTCGTTCCTATTGCTGACGATGAGGCGCGCGTTGGACGGTCTAAGCAGTCGAAGCCTAAAAGGCGGGACACTTTTTATCCAATTGCTATTGATGACCGTATCATCGACGGGATCTATCGGCAAACGTCCGTGTTCGCCCAAAGTTGATCGGTTCGCCCGTTACAGGCCCAGATCGGAAAGGCTTGGGTGATCGTCAGGGCGACGACCCAGCGGCCAATGAAATTTGCGGTCGGCTTCTTTGATCGGCATGTCGTTGATGCAGGCGAAACGATTGGCCATCAGGCCGTTCTCAGCGAACTCCCAGTTTTCGTTGCCGTACGAGCGGAACCAGTTACCGGAGTCATCGTGCCATTCGTAGGCGTAGCGCACGGCGATGCGGTTATCGGTAAAGGCCCACAGCTCTTTGATCAGCCGATAATCCAGTTCTTTGGCCCATTTGCGCGTCAGGAAAGCCTTGGCTTCTTCGCGATTGGTGGCGAACTCGGCCCGATTGCGCCATTTGGTGTCGAGGGTATAGGCCCGCGCGATCTTTTCCGGATCACGGCTATTCCAGCCATCCTCGGCCAGGCGGACTTTCAGGATGGCGGATTCGCGGGTGAAGGGCGGCAGCGGCGGACGAGTTTCAGCGTTAGACATGGCAACGTCTCCAGGAAGGATCAAGAGTCAAACAATCAATCGCCCACTAGGTATTCAACAGGTGTTGCGCAATATCACGCGCACTGTCTGCTGAATCAGGGTCTCCCATTACACGGGCAACGGTAATAGCGCCATCGATCAAGACAAGTAGCTGTTTTGCCAACGCATCTGGATCGGGTGCACCAAATTCTTTACACAGTTCGAGTGCATATTCGAGCAACTTTTGTTTGTGCTCTTTAGCGATCAATCGCACCGGGTCAGCGGCATCACCTACTTCGCCTGCAGTATTGATGAATGCGCAGCCACGAAAGCCGTCGCTGGTGAACCAGCTTTTGAGCACAGTAAACAGGTTGAGGATGCGGCCTTCCGGCGTTTGCGCTTTATCGACCTCAGCCCGAAACCACGCCATCCAGCGAATATCGCGTGCGCTTAATGCTTGCGCAGCGATGTCGTCCTTAGTGCTGAAATGGCGATAAATACTCTTTCTCGCCACACCGGAAGTCCGAACCAGAAGGTCCATGCCGGTGGCATGAATACCGTGTTGGCAAATCAGTTGCTCGGCCGTTTTCAGGACGGTGTCGCGCACATCTATGGTGGTGTGTTTGTTCATGTGAAAGAGGGTAGAACGATCGTTCTCTGCGGTCAAGCAACGTGCTGGAAATAAATCCTCCGATTTCGGCGCGGTATTGCGCAGGATGATGCAGAGGCTCAGGCTTGCCCTGGCACAGCGGCTACAGGTGTGGTGTGCGAAGGGTTCATCTTGCGAGCAAAGCGAACTTGCCGGGCAAATCCCGATCAGTTTCCAGGTGCTTCACATTTTTCGGCGAGTCTTTATAGATGAGTCAGCCGTAGGAGGGAATCGCGCTTTGTTGAAGTTCAAGACCGTAACGCTGCTGTGCATCCTGTTTTGCGCGGGCAGTTTTAACCTCCAGGCCGCCGATGTACCTGCCGTTGCGCCTGCGTCGGCGGCACCGGCCGCGACCACTGCTCCAGCGGCTCCCGCCGCCATCGCGCCAGCGACTGCCAAGCCGGCCGCCCCGCAAATACTGGTACAGGGTGGTTTGCTCGGAGCGCTCAGCTCCAGCATTGATGACGTTCAGAACAATCTCGATCAGGACAACTATCTGCTCGATGCATGGCGCCTGCGAGCCGGCCGCGCCGCCGACGAACTCGATCAACTGGTCAATCAGAGCTCTTCGCGCTCGAACGTCAGCATCGCCGGGGATTTCCTGATGCTGTCCGTGGTGTGGATCGGTGCGTTCGCGATCTTCAGCGTAATGGGGCGGTTTATTACCTTGCGCCTCAATCGGCATCCAGTTCTCCTGACGCGCTACCGGGTGCGGGCGCTGTTGAACTACCTGGTGCCGTATACCCTTCCGGCCGTGATCAGCCTGCCGCTGACCCTGTATGTCAGCCACTTCATGCCGACGTCGGTGGGGCGCGCGCTGGCGCTGTGCTTCTCTTATGCGACCAGCAGCGGCATTGTTTCGACCTCGGTGTTGCTGTGTGTGATCGTGATGTTCAACGCCGGGCACAAACGCGCGGCAGTGCGCATCATTCGTCAATACAGCCCGCGGCCACTGTTTCTGATCGGCTTTCTCGCGGCCTTGAGCGATGGGCTGACCAGTCCGCAGATTTCCCGGCAGTTGGGCAGCAACGTCACCAGCAGCATCGCGGTGTTTACCGGGCTATTTGCTTCCGTGGTGTTCTGCATGCTGGTGATCAAAATGCGTCGGCCGGTAGCGCATCTGATCCGCGATCGCTCGTTGAGCCACCGCTTACACCAACCGGCGCTGCAAGAGTCGCTGAAGGTTTTTTCCAGCCTCTGGTATCTGCCAATTCTGTTGATGATTGTGGTTTCGGCGATCCATTTGATCGATGTCGGTGAGGACAGCCAGAAGGCCTTGCGTTGTGCCTTGCTGACCACCGTGTTGCTGATTGCCGCGGTGTTTTTGAGCACGGTTTTCCAACACCTGTTCAAGTCCGCCGAAGTCGCCGAGCGCAATGAACATGTCTACAAAGAGCGTTTTCTGAGCCTGCTTCACGCCTTGCTACGCATCGTGCTGGCGGTGACGTTCCTC
The DNA here is from genome assembly GCF_056680425.1 of Pseudomonas sp. ASL3. Taxonomy (NCBI): domain Bacteria; kingdom Pseudomonadati; phylum Pseudomonadota; class Gammaproteobacteria; order Pseudomonadales; family Pseudomonadaceae; genus Pseudomonas; species Pseudomonas sp. ASL3. Next base: position 6,220,929 of record NZ_CM155281.1, read on the forward strand.
GAAGTGCTCGGGCGGATCTGGGGGTTTTCGCTGTTCGAGTTCGCCCAGCGCAATACCGTCGGCCGGGCTATCAGTGACTCACTGAGCCGCATGGGTATGATTTTTCTGGTCACCTGGTTGCTGTGGGTGGTACTCGATACGGCGATTCAAGAAGCCCTGAAACCGTCGCTCAACAAGCGTTCCGCGCGGCAGCCCAGCACCCGGGTAAAAACCATTCTGCCGCTGCTGCGCAACGCGATAAAAATCATCCTGGTGGTGATTTGCGCGATCACGACCATGGCCAACCTGGGGATCAACGTCGCGCCACTGTTGGCAGGTGCCGGTGTGGTGGGCCTGGCCATCGGTTTCGGGTCTCAGCAGTTGGTGCAGGACGTGATCACCGGGTTGTTCATCATCATCGAGGACACCATTTCCATCGGCGACTGGGTGGTGCTCGATTCCGGCCACTCCGGCACGGTGGAAAGCCTGACCGTCCGCACCTTGCGCCTGCGCGACGGCAAAGGTTTCGTGCATTCGGTGCCGTTCGGCCAGATCAAGGCAGTGACCAACCAATCGCGGCAATTCGCCTACGCCTTCTTTGCCATTCAGTTCACCTACGACACCGACGTTGACTCGGCCACTGCATTGATTCGCGAGGCGGGCAGTTCCATCAGCGACGATCTGTTGCTCCAGGGCAATCTGCAAGGGCCGCTGGAAGTATTCGGTGTGGACCGAATGGACCTCAACGGCATCGTACTGACGGCGCAGTTCCGCACTGTGTCGGGCGGCCAATATGGCGTGAGTCGCGCGTTCAACGAGCGGCTGAAAAAGCTTGTGGATAAAACCCCGGACGTCCGTTTCGCCCAGACTTATCCACAGGTAGTGATGAGCCCGCATGCTGAAGCCAATGCTGATGAGCCGCCTGCGCCGCCCAAACCGACCGTGACCAATGGTGATGGCTCTGAAAGCCCGGCTTCATGATCTGCGTCTGGCCGAAGGCCGTAGGAGCTGACTTGTCTGCGATCGGCTGCAAAGCAGTCGTAGAATGCCAAAATGCAGTTTTACTGGAGGAACGGGTATACCGGTTTGCGACTGCTGCGGTCGGACGCGACCCCGGACCGATCGCAGACAAGTCAGCTCCTACAGTTGGTCTGCGCAGGGAGCCAAGAGGTCAGTGCAGCAACCTGTCCCGTACCTGTGCAGTCGCCTGCGGCTCCAGTTCCAGCCAGAACTGCGGCTTGCCGGAGATGATCGCCGCTACCGGAATGCCGTCGCGGTAGATCAGGCGATTACCGGCCAACGCTGGGACTTTGCTGCCCGGAAGCAGGGTGCCCGCCAGGTTCAGCGGGTCAGCCCCGCACAGGCTGATCAAACTGCCATCCAGCGGCCGTTTGCGGATTTCCCGCAGCAGCGGGATGGCTTCGGGCAAGGCGAATTGCTCGCCAGCCAGGCCGCTGACAAACCGCCCACCTCGAATCTCGCCACGTGCCTCCAGTCGATGGAAGGTGCGCAATAGTTCGCGCCAGCTCGGCAGCCAGTCGGCCTCGCGTTCCAGCAAGCGCCAGAACACCACGCCATAGCGGCGTAGCAAGGTCATGGCGATATGTTCCAGTGTCGGCGCTGCGGTCTGTTTCTGCCGACTGTTTTCGCTGGGAACTGGTGCTGGCGAACGGCGCAGCAAGGCCCAGCGCCCGGCATCGTCCATTCCACCGATAAACGCGCCACGGTTGCGGCGGCTGGTATGTGCCGAGCGCTTACTGGCGGGAGTGATCAGGGCGCGCAGACCAGCAAAGCTGTCGGCGTTTACCAGCCCGGCACCGACCAATTCCTGCAAGGCATTCTCCAGCTCGGTGCGCAGCAGATGGGCTTCGTGCAGCAGCTCATCGAAAAACAGCGCGCCATGGCTGACCAGCGCGGCGTGTACTTTTTGCGCACGCAGGGACAGCTCTGCAGGCGACGGTTGTTCGGTCAGTTCGCTCCACAGGTTCACCTGGCTTCGGGGCAGCAGCACGATAGGGGTGCTACGCAAGGCCGCCGCACCGGTTTTATTGCGCGGCGCCAGACGCGTCCACACCACTTTGCCCGAGCGACACAACTCGTCGAGCCAGGTCAGTGAGTAGTCCTTGAGCCGGGCTGGAAGGATGTCGCTGTCCCAGGCGCTGGCGGCGGCCGAATAACCTTCAAGCTGATCAACTATCTCAGGCAGCGCCGTTTTGCCCTGACTGCGGGTGACGCTGGACAGGTGTTGCCAATCGAACAGGAAACGCATGAAATCCTGCAACGACACCGGCTCGATTTCCCGGCGCAGGCGTTTGACTGTGTAGCGATGGATGCGCGCCAGCAGGTGGCGTTCGCACCACTGATCCTCGATTGCGCCAGGGCTGAAGCGGCCGCGCAACACGTAGCCTTCGCTTTCCAGTCGGGCCAGCGCTTGCGCCACGCGGGCCGGCGGCAAGGCCAGCGGTTCGGCGATCTCGTGCAGCGGCAACGGCCCAAAGCCACCGAGGCGGGCGCGGACGATTTCCAGGGTGGCCTCGTCTTCGTCCCACTGATCGTCGAAGCCAGGTAACGCTTGCAACGGTGGGTGTATTTCGGCCTGTGGATAAACCGCGCGCAGGCACGTCAGACGTTCCAGCGCCAGCCACAACACGTGATCCGGGCTGACCTGCAAGCGCGTCGCGCGCCCGGAGATTGCCAAGGCGTCCAGCCACGCCAGCCAGTGCGGATGATCACGCGCTTCGGCGCCGCTGACGCAGCTCAGGCTCATCAATGCCTCATGCATCTCATCGACGTTTTGCGGTTGCGGCCAGGCTTCTTCGCCCACGGCGGCAATCGCGTCGGCGTCCAGTGCGCCCAAATCATCGGTCGATTGCGGATCGCTCCAGCGCCGATTGAGCACCGCCTGGGTGCGGCGCTCTTCCAGCGGCGCGTCATCGAGAAACGTGTAAGGCCGCGCATTGAGAATTTCTGCCGCCAAGGGCGAGGGCGCCGGCAGATCGCGGCTGATCAAGCGCACCTGACCACTTTCCATGCGTCGTAGCAAGGTCAGCCAGCCCTCGCAGTCCATGGCCTCGTGCAGGCAATCGTCGAGGGTTTGTTCGACCAGTGGGTGATCGGGGATTTCACGCTCGCCGAGCAGATTTTCCAGGCAGGCAATCTGATCGGGGAACACGCTCGCGATCAGGTCTTCGCTTTTCATCCGTTGTATTTGCGGCGCGACTTTGCGCCCGCCTGCATAGCGCGGCAGGGCCAGCGCCACGCAGGCGTTCCAGCGCCAACGCACACCAAATAGTGGCGCCTCAAGCACCGCTTGAATCAACAGGTGCTCGGCGCTGTTGGCGTTCAAATACCGCCAGACTTCGTCCAGCTCGAAGCTGTGGCTGGTGGACAACGACAGCACGATGGCGTCTTCGCTGGCGGCGGCTTGCAGCTCGAAATTGAAAGTGCGGCAAAACCGCTTGCGCAGCGCCAGGCCCCAGGCGCGGTTGATGCGGCTGCCGAACGGCGTATGGATGATCAGTTGCGTGCCGCCTGACTCGTCGAAGAAGCGCTCCATTAGCAGCGTGTCCTGCGATGGCAACGCCCCAAGCACCGAACGTGCCCGCGCCAGGTAATCCACCAGTTGCTCGGCGCTGGCCAGATTCAGCCCGAGGGTATCGATCAGCCAATCGATGCACGGCTGTAGATCGCCAGGGCTGGCGCTGAGCAGTTCATCGATCTGCGCTTGCAGGCGCGCCACGGCAAACGACAGCTCGGCACTGCGCCCCGGTGCTTCACCGAGCCAGAACGGAATGTTCGGCGGTTGCCCCTGGGCATCCTCGACCCGTACTCGCCCGGTTTCAATGCGCAGAATGCGATAAGAGGTATTGCCCAACTGGAAGATGTCGCCGGCGATGCTTTCCACAGCAAAGTCTTCGTTTACCGTGCCGATATTTAAACCCTGGGGCTCAAGCACCACACTGTAATCGGCATTGTCCGGGATGGTGCCGCCGCTGGTGACGGCGGTCAGTTTGCTGCCGCGACGCCCGCGCAGGGTGCGGGTCAATGCATCGCGATGCAGATAGGCGCTGCGTACGCCCTGACGGCCGCTGTAGCCTTCGGCGAGCATGCGCAGCAGCGCTTGGTAATGCTCGTCATTGAGAGCCGCGTAGGGCGAGGCCTGGCGGATCATGTCCAGCAGCGCCTGCTCCTGCCATTCCTGGCAGCTGACTTCGGCGACGATCTGCTGCGCCAGCACATCCAGCGGCGCTTCGGGGATCAGTAAGGTGTCCAGCTCGCCACGTCGTACCCAATCGAGCAGCGCGGTGCACTCGATCAGGTCGTCGCGTGACGTGGCGAACAAGCGGCCTTTTGGCGTGCCGCCGACCTGGTGGCCGGAGCGACCGACTCTTTGCAGAAACGCCGCGATGGAACGTGGCGAGGCGATCTGGCAGACCAGATCGACGTCACCGATATCGATGCCCAGCTCCAGCGATGCCGTGGCGATCAGCACCTGCAAGTCGCCGCGCTTGAGCCGTTGTTCAGCGTCCAGTCGCTGTTCTTTCGCCAGGCTGCCGTGGTGCGCGGCGACGGCTTCCTTGCCGAGGCGTTCGCTCAAATGACGGGCCATGCGTTCGGCCATGCGCCGGGTGTTGACGAAAATCAGCGTGGTCCGATGCTCTCGGGCCAGTTGCGCGAGGCGGTCGTACACCAACTCCCAGACGTCGTTCGCCATGACCGCGCTCAGTGGCACGGGGGGCACTTCAATGCCCAGATCGCGTGGGCGTGCGTGGCCGATATCGACAATCGCGCAGGGCCGTTTAATCGGATCGCTACCCATCAGAAAGCGCGAAACACGCTCGATGGGCTTTTGCGTGGCGGATAAGCCAATACGCAGCAGCGGTTCACTGCGTAGCTCCCTAGTGCGCTGCTCTTCACTGCACAGCGCCTGCAAGCGCTCCAGGCTCAAGGCCAGATGGCTACCGCGTTTGCTCGAAGCAATGGCGTGGATTTCATCGACGATCACCGTGCGGGTGCTGGCGAGCATGCGTCGGCCTGAATCCGAGCCGAGCAGCACGTACAGCGATTCGGGGGTGGTCACCAGAATATGCGGCGCCGTCTTGCGCATCGCCGTGCGTTCTTTTTGATGAGTGTCGCCGGTGCGTACGGCGGTGCTGATGCGCAGTTCGGGTAGGCCCATGCGAGCCAGTTGCTCGGTGATGCCGGCCAGCGGCGTTTGCAGGTTGATCTGGATGTCGTTGGACAGCGCTTTGAGCGGCGACACGTAGACCACAAAGGTCTGGTCCGGCAGCTCGCCACCATTGTCCAGCCCCTGATGGACCAGGTCATCGATGACCGCGAGGAAGGCCGTCAGGGTTTTGCCGGATCCGGTGGGTGCAGCGACCAAGGTCGAGCGCCGCGCCTTGATCAATGGCCACGCCTGCGCCTGAGCGGGCGTCACCGCCGGGAAGGTGCTGTGAAACCAGGCACTGACGGCGGGGTGGAACTCGCTCAGAACCGGGTCCGGAGTGGTGAGAAGATTCATCAGCGATTTATGCGGGCTGTGCCGGCAAGATGCAAGAGGAGGCGGGACTTTTGGGCCGAAGGTACCCTTTGTAGGAGCTGCCGAAGGCTGCGATAAGGTCGGAACGACCTTCGCGATCTTAAGAAACGACCGCTTCGGTCGGGCGCGACCCCGGGACGATCGCAGCCTGCGGCAGCTCCTACAAGGGTTTGTGGAAACCCCACAGGCCGGGCGCCTCTTGGGGGATAGGCCTCAACGTGTTATGTTTGCAGACGTTTTCCCACTTTATTTGAACCGATTCTGATACCGGGCCTGCTGACTCTATGCGAATGCGCCTTATGCTGTTGGGCGGCGGGAATGCCCTTGGGCAGGCGTTGATTCGTCTTGGTGCCGAGGAAGACATTGGCTTCCTCGCGCCGCGTCCACCGGAAGCCGGTTGGGATGCGGCGAGCCTGACGCAACTGCTCGACGACACCCGCCCCGATGCCGTGATCAATCTTGCTTATTACTTCGACTGGTTTCAGGCGGAGGCAGTGAGCGAGGCACGTCTGGCTGCTCAGGAGCGCGCCATCGAGCGCCTCGCCGAATTGTGCCAGCACCATAATATCGTTTTGATGCAACCCTCCAGCTATCGGGTGTTCGATGGTTCGCGGGCGACTGCCTACAGCGAAAAAGACGAACCGGTACCGCTGGGTCTGCGTGGTCAGGCGCTGTGGCGGATCGAAAAAAGCGTGCGCGCGACCTGCCCGCAGCATGTGCTGCTGCGCTTCGGCTGGCTGCTCGATGACAGCAGTGATGGCGTGCTCGGGCGTTTCCTCGCGCGTGCCGAACAGCCCGAAGAACTGCCGATGGCCGATGATCGGCGCGGCAACCCGACGCCGGTCGATGATGCGGCGCGGGTGATCATCTCGGTGCTCAAGCAACTCGATTGCGCCGCGCCGCTGTGGGGCACCTATCACTACGCAGGCCACGAGGCGACCACGCCACTGGCGTTGGGTCAGGCGATCCTGGACGAAGCCCGCACAATGCACCCGCTGGCGATTGAAGCGCCGACCGCGCAGGCCCATGCCGCGCGATCCGATGCTGCCGAAGAGCCGCAACACGCGGTACTGGCCTGCAAGAAAATCCTCCATACCTTTGGCATCAAGCCCCGCGCCTGGCGCGCCGGTCTGCCAAGCCTACTGGATCGTTATTATCGTCATGGTTGATGCACCTGTTTTAGTCACCGGCGGCGCCGGCTTCATTGGTTCGCACCTGGTCGACGCCTTGCTCGACAAGGGCTATGCGGTGCGCGTTCTGGACGACCTGTCCACCGGCAAACGCAGTAATCTGCCACTGGAAAACCCGCGTCTCGAATTGATCGAAGGCGATGTCGCCGATGCCGCGTTGGTCGCACGCGCGGCCATTGGTTGCCAGGCCATCGCGCATTTGGCGGCGGTCGCCTCGGTGCAAGCGTCGGTAGAAGATCCGGTGCGCACCCATCAAAGCAATTTCGTCGGCACCCTGAATGTGTGCGAAGCCATGCGTCAGGCCGGGATCAAACGTGTGCTGTTCGCCTCCAGCGCGGCGGTCTATGGCAACAACGGCGAAGGTGAGTCGATCGACGAAGACACGCCCAAGGCGCCTTTGACGCCCTACGCCTCGGACAAGCTGTCGAGCGAGTACTACCTGGACTTCTATCGCCGCCAGCATGGCCTGGAGCCGGTGGTGTTTCGCTTCTTCAATATTTTCGGTCCGCGTCAGGACCCGTCGTCGCCGTATTCGGGTGTAATCAGCATTTTCAGCGAGCGTGCTGAAAAAGGGCTGCCGATCGCGATCTTCGGCGATGGGGAGCAGACCCGGGATTTTGTCTACGTCGGCGATCTGGCGGCGGTGCTGGTGCAAGCGCTGGAGCTACCTGAAGTCGAGACCGGGGCAATCAACGTTGGCCTCAATCAGGCGACTACCTTGAATCAACTGCTGGGAGCTTTGTCGCAGGTGTTGGGCGATTTGCCTGCGATCAGCTATCTGCCGGCGCGTTCCGGCGATATCCGTCATTCACGGGCCAGTAATCAGCGCTTGCTCGAACGCTTCGACTTCCCTGAGCCAACGCCACTGAGCGTCGGTCTGGCACGCTTGCTCGGGCGTTGATTGGAGAACACGAAAAAGGCACCGCGAAGGTGCCTTTTTTGTGCGCGAGTTTTGACTGAAAACGTCAGAACTTGTAACCCAACCCGACCATGTACACCCACGGGTCGACATTGACATTGACCTTGGTCTGGCCGACACCCAGTGCGGTCGGGCCGTCCACGGTAGCCGTGGTGCTCATGTCGATGTACCAAACCGATGCGTTGAGCATCACCCGGTCAGTCAGCATGTAATCCATACCCAACTGACCGGCCAGACCTACCGAGTTCTTCACCTTGAGATTGCTGAAACCTTCGTTCTTGCGGGTGCTGGTCAAGTCGCCGCCAAAGAACATCGTGTAGTTCAAACCGATGCCCGCATAAGGCTGGAATTTCGACGAGGCATCCATCGGGTAATACTGCAACGACAGGGTAGGCGGCAGCTGTTTGATGTCCCCCAGCTTGCCGTCGAGAGCTGGGCCCAGGCCCTGAACCCCAACCGTGTGCTTGAACGGCGTGGCCGCCAGCAGTTCGATACCGAAGTGGTTGGTGAGCATGTAGGCCAGCGCCAGACCGAGTTGTGTGTCGCCGTCCAGGGTCGCCTTGGTGCCCGAGGCTTTGACACCATCAAACTTCAGGTTGCCGCTGTCTTCATTGGGGCTGACCATCGCCGCCCCGGCACGAACGATGATGTCGCCGGCTTCGTGGGCGTGGGCGACGAGAGGGGCGCTGAGCGCCAGCGCAAAAAGAGACGCGCCGAGCAATGACTTGTGCATAAGGGCTCCATTAGACGATTAAATGTGGCGATGTCTAATGGTAGGGCGCGTCTGGAACGGGGCTTTTGACCCAGCTCAATGAAATCGGCTTGAAGCAATAAATGCCAAGGGCCTCAGGATTCAGGCAACTCGTAGACGTAAATTTTATCGGCTTCCATCTTGTACCCCGCATCCGCCAACTCGCTGGTGGAATTTTCGACCTTCATCGCTCCCTCGATCCAGTAAGGCTGATACAGCTCATCGAGTTTCACTCCAACCTTACTGGTGACGTAGACGATCTGGTTCGATGGCGGTGGCGGTACGTGGATGCAGGCGCCGAAGTACGGCACCAGCAAGAACTCGGTCACCCGGCCTTCTTCGGTGACTTCCAGCGGCACGATATACCCCGGCAATCTGATGTGCTGACCGTTCAGTGACTTGACCACTGGCGCGGATGGCGACTGCTGTTTAGCCGCAGGCGCCGATTCGACGGACAAGGTATCGGAAAGGTTCGACAATTTGTGAATCGGCGCCATTTGCGGGGCGATCTTTGGCGCGGCAGGCGGAATCATCTGCTCCCAGGTCAGGTCCCGTGGCGCGGCGGCCCACAGAGGTGTCGCCACCAGTAGTGGAACGATCAGCAGCAACAGTGCAAGCAACGGGCGCGACATGATGGACGTCCTCATAAACGAATCGACAGGCCATCGGCCAACGATTGGCGATAGGCGCGCCAGGCCGGCACGGTACCGATCAACAGCGCAGCAGCCAGAATACCGCCGAGCAAGCTCCACTCGTATTCGCTGGGCAGGGACAGCGGCAAGAACAGGCCGTAATTAGATTGCACGTAACCCTGCGCCGCGGCAATTCCGACATACAACAGGACCACGCCGCTGACCACGCCGGCCAAGGCCAGGGCAAAGGCTTCGAGTACCAGCAGGCTGGCGATATGCCAGGGCCGAGCGCCCACCGAGCGCAGAATCGCCATCTCGCGCCTCCGCTCGTTGAGGCTGGTCAGAATCGCGGTGAGCATGCCGATCAAGCCGGTCAGCACCACGAACAGCGAAATCACGAACAGCGCTTTTTCGGCGGTGCCCATCAGGCTCCAGAGCTCCTGCAAAGCCACGCCAGGCAGAATCGCCAGCATCGGTTCGCCACGGAACTCATTGATCTCGCGTTGCACGGCGAAGGTCGCGATCTTGCTGTTAAGGCCCAGCATGAATGCGGTGATCGCCGTTGGCGTCAGGTCCATATTGCGTGCCTGATCGGCACTGATACGCCCTTCGCCATGGGCCGGCACACCGTTGTGCCAGTCGATATGAATCGCCTCCATGCCACCGAGACTGATATGCAGCGTGCGGTCCACTGGCGTGCCGGTGCGTTTGAGAATCCCGACCACGGTGAACGGCTTGTCGTCGTGCTTGACCAGACTGACGACGGCGACGCCGTGGGCCAGCACCAGCTTGTCGCCAAGCTTGTACTTCAAGGCATCAGCGACTTCGGCACCCAGCACCACTTCAAACGGATCAGTGGCGAACGGCCGGCCGTCAGCCAGTTCCAGATGCTGTTGGCGGCCGAACTGGTAGTGCTCGAAATAGGATTCGTTAGTGCCCATGACCCGATAGCCGCGATGGGAGTCGCCCAGGGAAATCGGGATCGCCCACTTCACATGAGGGTCATTGGCGAAATGTTCGAAGCTGTCCCAACGGATGTTGTTGGTGGCGTTGCCGATGCGGAACACCGAATACAGCAGCAGGTTGATCGAGCCAGAACGGGCGCCGACGATCAGGTCGGTGCCACTGATGGTGCTGGCAAAACTGGCACGGGCTTCGGTGCGCACCCGCTCGACCGCCAACAACAGGCAGACCGACAGGGCGATGGCAAACGCAGTGAGAAAGGCCGTGAAGCGGCGGTTAGCCAGACTGGCCATGGCTAGGCGAAACAAATACATCTCAGACCTCTGCGGCGACGGCGGCGCGATTGAGTTCGGACAACGACAGGTTACGGTCGAACAGCGGTGCCAGGCTTTGGTCGTGGCTGACGAACAGCAGGCTGGCCCCGGCCTCCTTGCACTCAGCGAACAGCAGGCGGATAAACGCCTCGCGCGCATCAGCGTCCAGTGCGGAGGTCGGTTCGTCGGCGATCACCAGTTCCGGTTGGCCGATTAGCGCACGCGCTGCAGCGACACGTTGTTGCTGGCCGATGGACAACGAGTCAGCGCGGCGGCTCAGCAGCCCCGGGTCTTTCAAACCCAAGTGCGCGAGCAGGGTCGCGGCGGCCTGATCGACACTGCCATGGCGCTGTGTCGCCCGTGCGGTACGGAGTTTAGAGAAGCGGCAGGGCAACTCGACGTTTTCACGCACCGACAGAAACGGCAGCAGGTTGAATTGCTGAAAAATATAACCGGTGTGATCGACTCGAAAACGGTCTCGGGCGCCGGCGGACAGCAGTGTCAGCTCCTGGCCCAGCAGGCGAATGCTGCCCCGGTTGGGCTTCTGCACACCGCCCAGCAGCCCGAGCAACGTGGTTTTGCCGCTGCCACTGGGGCCTTTCAAGAACAGTGTTTCACCCGGTTCCAGACGGAACGCCGGGATATCCAGCAACTGCGCGTGACCCGGCCAGCTAAAGCCAAGGTCGGACAGCTCTATAAGTGCTTGGGTCATTTAAGGCATGTTCACACGTAATGAGGCATTGATGTCGCCGCCAGCCGCCCCTACAGGATGTGTAGGAGCGGGGGGGGCGCCTAGTTCTTGCCCGCGATCGACCGCAAAGCGGTCGCGCAGTATCAGAATTTCAGCGTTGCGTTGTCTGGCGTCGCTTCAACACCTTGCTGACCGCTCGGGGCGATCAGTTGTACCTGAATTTTATGAGTGGCGGGGAAGGTCTTGAAGATTTGCGTCAGGTCGAGGTTTTTCAGTGCTGATGGGTTGTCACAGACAAATACGTAGTGGGCGTGAATTTCGCTGTGGTGATGATGCTCTTCGCCTTCACCCTTGGCGTGTGCGTCTTCATCTTCGTCGTGGTCGTCGTCGGCAGCATCAGCATCGGGTTTGTCGCCGAACAACGGGCTTTCCAGCTTCTGCGTGGTCACGGCGCACTTGGCAGCCAGCGGCAGATTGAACAGCGCCTGGGACTTCAGCAGCAATTCACGAGCTTCGGCGACCTTGGCCTTGTCTGCATCGGTGCTGGCAGCATGCTCGAAACCGACGATGTTCATCGACGGGCTGTCCAGCTCCAACTCCAGCGACTTGCCATCCAGCGCGACGTCCAGGCGCGCCACACCGTGTTCGTGAGCGCCAAGGCTGGGGTGTTCGGTCTCACCAGCGGCATGAGCAATAGCCAGCGGAAGCAGGGCAAAAGGCAGAGCGAGCAATAGACGGCGCATAAAAACTCTCCGGGCACAGCATGGATGGGAAATTTGTTATGTGATCTTATAACAATTCTTTTGTGGCTGACACCGCGCATTTCCCTTTGAGACCGCGGTGGCCTTTATCGCAGGCAAGCCAGCTCCTACACTGGGTCGTTAACTGAATAAGGAAAACAGACCATGCTGCGTATCCGCGGAACCATCGGCGAATGGCCAGTGGACCTGACACTGGAGTTGGACGAGAGCGACTGGGCCCAATTGGGCGCTCAGTTGCAGACGACGAAATCAGCAAGCACCGCGACAACCGCCGCGTCCGTCAATCAGGACGATGCCATCTGGCACGTCGCTCAAGACCTATTGCGCAAAGCAGGGCAAATGAGTGGGCCGGACTTGCTCAGTCAGTTGGAAGGCCTGGCCGGCAGCACCGCGGCGGGCAAACGCTTATTGGTGCGTTTGCGCCACAGCGCTGAGGTCAAAGTGGTGAGCGGTGCCGATGCACCACTCTATAGCTGGGTTGGCTAGTACAGCGCAGCAAACAACTTACGACGGTAGGTCGTGACCAGTGGGTGATCGTTGCCCAGCAGGTCGAACACTTGCAGCAAGGTCTTGTGCGCTAGGCCTTCAGCGTAGCTGCGGTTGCGGATGAACAGCTTCAGCAGGCCCTCCAGCGCGGCGTCGTATTGCTGGCGGGACAGTTGCTGGATCGCCAGTTGGTGAGCCGCTTCGTCGTCTTGCGGATTTTTCGCCAGACGGGTTTTCAGGTCTGCGACGTCGGGAAGGTTTGCGGCTTCGCTGAGAAAGGTCAGCTGTGCCTTGGCGCCCGCTAGTGCAGCCTTGTGTTCATCCCCTTTGACAGCATCGAGCACGGTGCGTGCTTCAGTGAGTTCGCCACGTTCGGCCAGGCAACGTGCGTACAGAATCAGCGCTGCGGCATTGGTGTTGTCCTCGCCGAGCAAGTGCTTGAGTACGGCTTCAGCGTCCGCAATGCTGCCTTCTGCAAATAGCGCTTGTGCCTGCTCCAGCGGATCGGCAGCGGCTGGCGGCGGCATTTGCACATGGGGCTCAAGGATCGTGCGAATCGCCGACTCCGGTTGCGCGCCGGTAAAACCGTCCACCGGCTGACCGTCCTTGAACAGCACCACGGTCGGCAGGCTGCGGATGCCGAATCGGGCAACGATGTCCTGTTCGATGTCGCAGTCGACCTTGGCCAGCATCAGTTCGCCCTGATACTCCTCGGTTATTTTCTTGAGCAGTGGCATCAGCACTTTGCACGGCGCACACCATTCAGCCCAGAAATCCACCAGCACCGGCTTGATGAATGAATTCTGAATGACCAGTTGGTCGAAGTCAGCGGTGGTTGCGTCGAAGATGTACGGGGTGTCCTGGCTCATCGCTAGTCTCGAAAAAATCGTTCAATGCCGCTAACTATAAAGGTCGCGGCGCTTTGCCGAAAGCGGTGCGCGTCAGGCCGGGGTAATTCAAATGTAGGAGCTGCCGAAGGCTGCGATAAGGCCGGAACGGCCTTCATGAACATCAGCCTCTACGACCGGTCCCCGGTCGATCGCAGCCTTCGGCAGCTCCTACGGGGGGATTTGTGTCAGACATACAATTTTGCGGTGCCCTCCGGGCAGAATCAGGAGTCAGGCCGGGGTGCGCTGCGTGTGATAAAGGCTGACGTGGCGGAACTCCAGAGGTTCGGCCAGATCGGGCAGGGTGTGGGCTTCGAGTATCTCCAACCGCTGATAAGCCGGATGCTGGAAGTCGCGCACCCGGGAGTCGGCGACCAGCGCCTGGCGACCGCGACTGAGGAAATGGTCCAGCAGCGGCAGGTTGGCGCGGTCGTACAGCACGTCGGCGACCAGAATCAGGTCGAAGCGATCGGTTTCGGCGAAAAAGTCCGACGAGTAACTCAGGTGCACATCGTTCAGTTCAGCATTCGCCCGGCAGGCGGCGATGGCCAGCGGGTCGAGGTCGCAGGCCACCACCTCAAGCGCGCCGGCTTTCACCGCCGCAATTGCTGCCACGCCTGAACCTGTGCCGAAGTCCAGCACGCGTTTGCCTGCCACCCACTGCGGTTGTTCGGCGAGAAAGCACGCCAGCGCCAGACCGCTGGCCCAGCAGAAGCTCCAGTACGGCGGGTCTTCAAGGATGCGTCGGGTTTCTTCCGGGCTAAAGGCACGGTTCATGTTGTCGGCATCAATCAGCCACAGCTTCAGGTCGGTGCCGGGCAGCTCGGTGGCGACCAATTGCGCATCGCCGAGCAGTTCGCTCAAGGCCTGTTGCAGGTGCTGCGGTGGGGTCATGGCGCGTTGACGAACTGCAATGCGCCCAGCGCCTGGGTGGTGCCTTGGAAAATGCGTTGCGACGGCAGATGCAAAATCAACTGACCGGACTGGCTGGCACGACCGCGCAACTCGACACGGGCGCCAACCGGGAAAGATTCCGGGTTGAAGCGCAGTTGGAAGGGCAGGGCTTGATTGGTGCCGACCAGCGTGGTGCTGGCCAACAACCGTTGCGGACGGTTGCGGTCATCGATTACCAGCAGTGCCAACTCGACTTGAGCACCTGCGGGCACGCCCAGCAGTTGGCCGCTCAGCTCGCGTTGGTAAGCCGGCAGCGGGCCAGGACCGACAGGCACCTTGGCTGTTGGCTGTTGGGGCGCTGCTTTGGCCGCGACAGGTTTGGGCGCGTGACTGCTACAGGCGACAAGCAGGGCGACAAGACTGAGCAAAGCAATCGGTCGTAGCGACATGAACAGCTCCAACAGAACAAAAAAACGGGGGAGGCCGAGGCAGGTAATGCAGTATTGTCCAGCTATGTGAGTTTCACACGGCCAGCCGCGCGTCTATATACCGTAAACCTCAAGTCTTGTCTTGCCAGCGGGATACGTCAGGGCAAGTCATCAATTATTTTCGGCGCTGGAAATAATTGATGACTCGCCCTACCATGGCCCTCCCTTTTTTTGTTGCCTGCCACCATGCACTGTCCCTTCTGCGGTGCCAACGACACCAAAGTCATCGACTCGCGCCTCGTCGCCGAGGGCGAGCAAGTACGTCGCCGTCGCGAATGCCTGGCCTGCGGTGAACGTTTTACTACCTTTGAAACCGCCGAATTGGTGCTGCCGCGTCTGATCAAGCAAGACGGCAGTCGTCAGCCTTTCGACGAAGAAAAACTGCGCGCCGGCATGCAGCGAGCGCTGGAAAAACGTCCGGTCAGCGTCGAGCGCCTGGAAGCGGCGCTGGCGCACATCAAGCACAAGCTGCGTGCGACCGGCGAGCGCGAAGTCAAATCGCTGGTAGTGGGTGAACTGGTGATGGGCGAGCTGCAGAAACTCGACGAAGTGGCGTATATCCGCTTCGCCTCGGTTTATCGGCGGTTCCAGGACCTTAACGAGTTCCGTGAAGAAATCGACCGTCTGGCTCGTGAGCCGGTGAAAGAGTGAGCCTGCCTTTGACTGAGCAGAGCGCTCTGGACCTTCATTACATGGCCCGTGCGCTGGAATTGGCGCGCAAGGGTATTTATTCCGCGCACCCGAATCCACGGGTTGGCTGCGTGATCGTGCGCGACGGGCAGGTTGTCGGCGAAGGCTGGCATGTTCGCGCGGGCGAGCCGCATGCCGAAGTGCACGCGCTGCGTCAGGCCGGCGACAAGGCTCGCGGCGCCACTGCTTACGTCACTCTCGAACCCTGTAGCCACCATGGCCGTACCCCGCCGTGCGCCGATGCCTTGGTCAATGCCGGTGTCGCGCGGGTGGTTGCCGCCATGCAGGACCCCAATCCCGATGTTGCCGGAAAAGGCCTGTTGCGGTTGATGGGGGCGGGGATCACCGTGCAGAGCGGTGTGCTGGAAAGTGAAGCCCGGGCGCTGAACAAAGGCTTCTTGAAGCGTATGGAACACGGCCTGCCTTATGTGCGGGTCAAGTTGGCGATGAGCCTCGACGGACGCACCGCCATGGCCAGCGGCGAAAGCCAATGGATCACCGGGCCTGCTGCGCGCTCGGCGGTGCAGCGGTTGCGCGCGCAATCGAGTGTGGTGTTGACCGGTGCCGATACGGTGCTGGCCGACGGCGCACGTTTGACTGTACGTCCGGATGAACTGGGCCTGGATGCCGAACTGACCGCGTTGGCTGTCAGCCGGCCACCGCTACGCGTGCTGATCGATGGGCGCCTGCGCGTGCCCCTCGACGCGCCATTTTTTCAGGCAGGCAATGCGTTGGTGGTGACCTGCGCGGCGGCACAGGCGCGTGAGCGTTATCACGCCGCAGGCCATGAAATACTGGCGTTGGCCAATAGTGAAGGGCAAGTTGATTTGCGCAAACTGATGCTTGAACTGGCCGCCCGTGGCGTCAATGAAGTGTTGGTGGAAGCAGGCCCCCGATTGGCCGGTGCGTTCACCCGGCTCGGGTTGGTCGATGAATATCAGATTTTTGTCGCAGGTAAGTTCCTCGGTTCCACGGCGCGGCCGCTGCTCGATCTGCCGTTGGCGCAGATGAGCCAAGCGCTGGAGCTGAAAATCGTTGAAATGCGCGCGGTGGGTGATGACTGGCGAGTCATAGCAATACCTGTTTCAGCACCCGGCGTATAATTTTCGGTCATCGCTCAGCGCTGGCTTTGTTCTCCTGGAGGACCACATGTTTACCGGCATTATCGAATCCATCGGCAGTATCCGCGCTCTGACTCCTAAAGGCGGCGATGTCCGCGTTTACGTGGCAACCGGCAAACTCGACCTCAGCGACGTCAAACTCGGCGACAGCATTGCGGTGAACGGCGTCTGCCTGACCGCCGTCGAGCTGCCGGGCGACGGTTTCTGGGCCGACGTCAGCCGTGAAACCCTCGACTGCACCGCCTTCGTCGATCTCAAGACCGGCAGCCCGGTCAACCTGGAGAAGGCCCTGACGCCAACGACGCGTCTCGGCGGCCATCTGGTCAGCGGGCATGTCGACGGTGTCGGCGAAGTCCTGTCCCGCGAAGAAAACGCCCGCGCCATCCAGTTCCGCATCCGCGCGCCGCGTGAGCTGGCCAAGTACATCTCGCACAAAGGCTCGATCACCGTGGACGGCACCAGCCTGACGGTGAACGCGGTCAATGGCGCCGAGTTTGAACTGACCATTGTCCCGCACACCCTGGCCGAAACCATCATGGCCGAGTACCGGCCTGGACGGAAGGTCAACCTTGAAGTGGACTTGCTGGCACGTTATCTGGAGCGCCTGCTGTTGGGAGACAAGGCCGCAGAGCCGAGCAACTCATCAGGCGGCATCACCGAAAGTTTTCTGGCCGCCAACGGCTACCTCAAATCCTGAACCGTAAGGGGGTGCCTTGTGGCGCTCAACAGCATTGAAGAACTGGTTGAAGACATCCGCCAAGGCAAGATGGTCATCCTCATGGATGACGAAGACCGCGAGAACGAAGGCGACCTGATCATGGCCGCCGAGTGCTGCAAGGCCGAACACATCAACTTCATGGCCAAGCACGCCCGTGGCCTGATCTGCATGCCGATGAGCCGCGAGCGTTGCGAGACCCTCAAGCTGCCGCTGATGGCGCCTCGCAATGGTTCCGGTTTTGGCACCAAGTTCACGGTTTCCATCGAAGCCGCTGAAGGCGTCACCACCGGTATTTCCGCCGCCGACCGCGCCCGCACCGTGCAGGCCGCTGCCGCCAAGGACGCCAAGGCCGACGATATCGTCAGTCCCGGTCATATCTTCCCGCTGATGGCTCAGGCCGGCGGTACTCTCGCACGCGCTGGCCACACCGAAGCGGCCTGCGATCTGGCGCGCATGGCCGGTTTCGAACCGAGCGGCGTGATCTGCGAAGTGATGAACGATGACGGCACCATGTCCCGTCGCCCTGAACTTGAAGCCTTTGCTGCCGAACACGGGATCAAGATCGGCACCATCGCCGACCTGATTCACTATCGGATGATCCACGAACGTACCGTTCAGCGGATTGCCGAGCAGCCTTTGGACAGCGAATTGGGCCAGTTCAATCTGGTGACCTACCGCGATTCGGTTGAAGGCGACGTGCACATGGCCCTGACCCTGGGCAATATCTGCGCTGAAGAGCCGACCCTGGTCCGGGTGCACAACATGGACCCGTTGCGCGACCTGCTGATGGTCAAACAACCGGGCCGCTGGAGCCTGCGGGCCGCGATGAGCGCGGTTGCCGAGGCCGGCAGTGGCGTGGTGCTGTTGCTCGGTCACCCGCTCGATGGCGACGTGTTGCTGGCGCATATTCGTGAAACAGCCGACCACACCGCGGTGAAAAAACCGACTACCTACAGTATTGTCGGTGCCGGTTCGCAGATTCTGCGTGACCTTGGCGTGCGCAAAATGCGCCTGATGAGTTCACCCATGAAGTTCAATGCGATATCCGGTTTCGATCTGGAAGTTGTAGAATACGTGCCCTCCGAATAAAGACCGGTTGGGGTGGTTCGTGTGGAATCCTGAAGGCTTTCACACTTTCTACCCGACAGTCTGCAATTGGTGGCCTAAAATCCCTCAAAGCGCGCCGATCGGGCGTGCTTGCTCTTTAAGACGAGACTCACCCGAATGACCCTGAAGACCATCGAAGGTACCTTCATCGCCCCCCAAGGCCGCTATGCCCTGGTGGTTGGCCGTTTCAACAGCTTCGTCGTCGAAAGCCTGGTGAGCGGTGCCGTTGATGCACTGGTTCGCCATGGCGTGAGCGAAAGCAACATCACTATTATCCGCGCGCCGGGTGCCTTCGAAATTCCGCTGGTGGTGCAGAAAGTTGCCCAACGCAGTGAATACGCAGCCATCATCGCCCTCGGTGCCGTTATTCGTGGCGGTACTCCGCATTTCGAATACGTCGCTGGCGAATGCACCAAAGGCCTGGCCCAGGTTTCCATGGAGTTCGGCGTGCCGGTCGCTTTCGGCGTATTGACTGTCGATTCCATCGAGCAAGCCATCGAACGTTCCGGCACCAAGGCCGGTAACAAAGGTGCTGAAGCCGCATTGTCTGCCATCGAGATGGTCAGCCTGCTGGCACAGTTGGAGGCCAAGTGATTTCCGACGAAAGCGATCGTTTCAACCCGCGTGACGAAAAATCACCTGAAGTCGCCAAGAGCAAAAGCGCCAAGCGTCGCGAAGCGCGTCAGCTCGCGACTCAGGCGTTGTATCAGTGGCACATGGCAGGTCATTCGCTCAATGAAATCGAAGCGCAGTTCCGCGTCGACAACGATTTCAGCAATGTCGACGGTACGTATTTCCGTGAGTTGCTGCACGGTGTTCCGACCAACAAGACCGAGATCGATACTGCTCTCGCGCCTTGCCTGGACATCACCATCGAAGAGCTCGACCCGGTTGAGCTGGCGATTTTGCGCCTGTCCACCTACGAGTTGCTCAAGCGCATCGACGTGCCGTATCGCGTTGTGATCAACGAAGGCATCGAGTTGGCGAAAGTCTACGGCTCCACTGACGGCCACAAGTTCGTCAATGGCGTGCTGGACAAACTGGCTCCTCGTCTGCGCGAAGCCGAAGTGAAGGCGCACAAGCGCTCCTGAGCGCCTGCACTTTATGGGTGAGTTCGAGCTGATCCGCAATTACTTCGCCGCTGCGCCCTGTGCGCAGGCGGGCGAAGGGGTCGCATTGGGGATTGGCGACGACTGCGCCCTGCTGACTGTGCCGCCCGGTGAGCAGTTGGCGGTTTCGACTGACACCCTGGTTGCCGGGGTGCACTTCCCCGATGCCTGCGACCCCTTTCTGCTTGGCCAACGTGCCCTCGCGGTGGCTACCAGCGATCTGGCAGCCATGGGCGCGACACCACTCGCCTTTACCCTTGCCCTGACCTTGCCCGACGTCGACGCCGACTGGTTGCAAGCATTTGCTCGCGGTTTGAACATGATGGCGCAAGGTTGCTCGCTACGTTTGATCGGGGGCGACACCACCCGTGGACCGCTGAGCCTGACCCTGACCGTGTTCGGCTGTGTGCCTGCCGGACAGGCGCTGACTCGCAGTGGTGCCCGACCGGGTGATCTACTGTGTGTCGGTGGCCCGTTGGGTGATGGGGCCGGTGCCTTGCCGCTGGTGCTGAACCAGCGCAGTACCGAGGCGTCTATCGCTCAGGCATTGCTGGCCCGTTACTGGACGCCACAACCGCAGTTGGCGCTGGGTCAGGCCTTGCGCGGCAAAGCCACGGCGGCGTTGGATATCTCCGATGGGCTGTTGGCTGATTGCGGGCATATTGCCGTGGCGTCCAACGTAGGCGTGCTAATCGAACGGGATGCGTTGCCGCTGTCAGCGCCACTCACGGCGTTTGTCGGGCTGGACGCTGCGCGCGATGCTGCGCTCAGTGGTGGCGATGATTATGTGCTGGCCTTTACGCTGCCAGAACCGCAACTGGCCGGGTTACTCGCAGCAGGTTTGTCGGTGCATGTGGTCGGTCGGGTCGTGGCGGGGCAGGGTGTGGCCGTGGTCGATGCCGACGGACAGGACGTCACTCCGTTGACTCGGGGCTATCAACATTTTCAGGAGACTCAGTGACAGATCATCCTAATCAAGTTCCGGGGAGTCGAGTACCACCCTCGGTGTGGACCAACCCCTGGCATTTTCTGGCCTTTGGTTTCGGCTCCGGTACCTTACCCAAAGCACCTGGCACCTGGGGTTCTTTGGTCGCGCTGCCGTTTATCCCACTGTGGCAGTTGCTGCCCGATTGGGGTTATTGGCTGATGCTGGGCATCACCCTGCTATTCGGCGTCTGGCTATGTGGCAAGGTCGCCAAAGATCTGGGTGTACACGACCATGAAGGCATTGTCTGGGACGAAATGGTCGGCATGTGGATAACACTTTGGCTGGTACCGCACGGATGGTATTGGTTGCTGGCGGGTTTTTTGCTGTTCCGCTTCTTCGATATTCTCAAGCCGTGGCCGATCAGCTGGATCGATCGGCATGTACATGGCGGCGTGGGGATCATGTTCGATGATGTACTGGCCGGCGTTTTTGCCTGGCTGGGGATGCGGGCGCTGGTGTGGGTATTTATTTAAGGGTGTCAGGCGTATGGGCGGCGAGGGCCATTGATCTAATGCCTCGATCTTTATAGGCGATAATTCAGCCTAAGCGTCTGTCGGAACCTGCTGTTACAATGTCGCCTCTGCGAATCTCCAGTCCCCATCATGATCAGGAGCACAACGGTGCCCGTCGTCTTCGTCGCCGCTTCCAAGCTGCCCACCCCTTTTGCGCAATTCACCATGCATGGCTTTCTTGAGGAAGCCACCGGGCGCGAGCACATCGTTCTCAGCCTCGGTGATGTGGCTGATGGCGCGCCAGTTCTGGGTCGAGTGCATTCCGAATGCCTGACCGGTGATGCCCTGTTCAGCCAGCGCTGTGACTGTGGCTCGCAACTCGAAGCTGCGTTACGCGCCATCGCCTCCGAAGGCCGTGGCGTGCTGCTGTATCTGCGACAGGAAGGCCGTGGCATTGGCTTGCTGAACAAAATCCGCGCCTATGAATTGCAGGACGGCGGTGCCGACACCGTCGAAGCCAACGAGCGTCTGGGCTTCGCCGCGGATCAGCGTGATTACGCGATCTGCCTGCCGATGCTGGAGCACATGGGTGTCAAATCCCTGCGTTTGATGACCAACAACCCGCGTAAGGTCAAAGCCTTGACCGACATGGGGATTGCCGTCGCCGAGCGTGTGCCGTTGCACACCGGGCATAACCCGCACAACAAACTGTATCTGGCGACCAAGGCCGGCAAGCTCGGCCACATGATGGGCAACGAGCATCTGGGCGAGGCCGATCGCGCGTGACGCGAAGCAATGTACGGCGTCGG
Source organism: Pseudomonas sp. ASL3 (assembly GCF_056680425.1). Taxonomy (NCBI): domain Bacteria; kingdom Pseudomonadati; phylum Pseudomonadota; class Gammaproteobacteria; order Pseudomonadales; family Pseudomonadaceae; genus Pseudomonas; species Pseudomonas sp. ASL3. The sequence continues at coordinate 6,242,420 of NZ_CM155281.1, forward strand.
CTGGCGCTGGCGTGGTGGTGGCAGCTGTTTCTGACGCTGGCACCACTGTTTGTCGTCAACGGATTTTTCGGCAGTAGCGAGGCCATTATCCCGGTACTGGCGATGCCGATGTTCATTGCCGGCATCGCGTCCATGTTCGTCAGTCTGCGATTCTTCGGCGGCTATAAGCGCGCCTTGATTGCCACTGAAAAAGCGCTGAACACCCCTGAAGAACCTGCCGCCTGGATCGAACTGGCGGCCCGGCGACGCATCGCTTTTCTCGCTGCCGGCCTGCCTGCGTGGATCGGGGCTTTGGCGGTATTCGTCGGGTTGGAGGCGGTGCCGCTGTTCCTGCTGGCGTTTTCCAGCGTGGTCCTGCTGTACCTCTATCGCATTCCCCGCCAATTGGGCTGATGAACCGGCTCGTTGCTCGCGCGGTGTGCCTGACACACCGCGTCGTTGCCATCGCAGACAAGCCAGCTTTTACAGCTGCGGCTCTGGTTCGGCCTTCTGCCCGATAATCAAGTCCAGGCGCTGCAGGATCGATGCTTCGATACCGTTTGCATCCAGCCCGCATTCGGCCAGCATTTGCGCGGGCTTGGCGTGCTCGACGTAGCTGTCCGGCAAGCCCAGATGCAGCACGGACTTGAGGATGTTTTCGCGGGCGAGAAACTCGCTGACGGCGGCACCGGCGCCGCCCATGATCGCGTTCTCTTCGATGGTCACCAACAGTCCATGGCTGGCTGCCATCTCCCGAACCAGCGCTTCATCCAGTGGTTTGACGAAGCGCATGTCGACCACGGTCGCATCGAGCTTTTCGGCAACCTTGAGGGCTGCGGCCAACTGCACGCCGAACACCAGCATGGCGACTTTCTGACCTTTGCGACGGACCACGCCCTTGCCGATTTCCAACGGATCGAGACTGCTGTCGATCGGCGCATTCGGGCCGGTGCCGCGTGGGTAACGTACTGCCGCGGGGCCGACATACAGATGGCCGGTACTGAGCATTTTGCGCAGTTCGTTTTCGTCGCTGGGCGTCATCACCAGCATGCCGGGGATGCAGCGCAGGTAAGACAGATCGAAGCTGCCAGCATGGGTCGGACCGTCTTCGCCGACCAGACCTGCACGGTCGATGGCAAACAGTACGTCGAGGTTCTGCACGGCCACGTCATGGATCAACTGGTCGTAGCCGCGTTGCAGGAAGGTGGAGTAGATCGCCACCACCGGCTTGGCGCCTTCGCAGGCCATCCCCGCAGCGAAAGTGACCGCATGCTGCTCGGCGATGGCGACGTCGAAGTAGCGTTTCGGGTAGCGTTCGCTGAACGCAACCAGATCCGAGCCTTCTTTCATCGCCGGGGTGATGCCGACCAGGCGTGGATCGGCTTCAGCCATATCGCACAGCCATTGGCCAAACACGCCGGAATATTTCGGTCCGCCGGCTTTTTTCGGCGCTGCGGCAGGGGCGTCCAGCGGTTCGAGCTTGGTGATCGCGTGGTAGCCAATCGGGTCAGCTTCCGCCGGGGCGAAACCTTTGCCCTTTTTGGTCACCACATGCAGGAACTGCGGGCCCTTGAGGTCACGCATGTTGCGCAGGGTAGCGATCAGCGTCGGCAGGTCGTGACCGTCGATCGGGCCGATGTAGTTCCAGCCCAGCTCTTCGAACAGTGTGCCGGGGACCAGCATGCCCTTGGCATATTCTTCGGTGCGGCGGGCGATTTCCCAGGCCCCGGGCAGGCGCGACAGCACTTTTTTGCTGCCTTCACGCATGCTTGCGTAAGTGCGGCTGGAAAGGATTTTCGCCAGATAGTTCGACAGCCCGCCGACGTTGCGCGAGATCGACATGTCATTGTCGTTGAGGATCACCAGCATGTCGGCGGCGACTTCCGGCGCATGGTTCAGCGCCTCGAACGCCATACCGGCCGTCAGGGCACCGTCACCGATAACGGCGATGGCCTTGCGCGAGCTGTTCTGCAAGCGGGCGGCAATGGCCATGCCCAATGCAGCGCTGATCGAGGTACTGGAGTGACCGACGCCAAAGGTGTCGTACTCGCTCTCGCTGCGACGCGGGAAGGCGGCAACACCGTCCTTCTGGCGCAGGCTGCCCATCTGGTGTCGACGACCGGTGAGGATTTTGTGCGGATAGGCCTGATGGCCCACGTCCCAGACCAGACGGTCGTCCGGGGTATCGAAGACATAATGCAGCGCAATGGTCAGCTCGATGACACCCAGGCCGGCACCGAAATGCCCGCCCGTCTGGCCAACGGTGTAGAGCAATTCCTGGCGCAGTTCATCAGCCAGGGTTTCCAGCTCAGCCTCACCCAACCGGCGCAGGCCGGCCGGCGTATTGGCACGGTCGAGCAGGGGCGTGGTCGGGCGCTCGCGGGGGATCTCTTTGAACGTCGTGGGCATCAGGCGAATCGTTATAAGTAGAAGAGGCGGCAGTTTACCTGATGCATCGCAAGCTGCCCACGAAGCACAGCACAGGATGGTCAGACAGTGGCATTTATCTCGTAGGTTTCCGGATCCGACCTTTGCCCGTCAGTTCGTTGCAAAGGTGTATTTTCAGCTACGACGGTCAACGATGTACCGCGCCAGCTCGCGCAACGGCTCGGCCGATGCGTCGAAAGGTCGCAGTGCGTGCAGCGCCTGATCACGAAGCTCCAGCGCATAGCTCTTGGCAGCTTCCAGGCCCAGCAGGGACGGGTAGGTTGGCTTGTCGCGGGCAATATCGGCGCCCTGACGCTTGCCGAGGGTGACGGTATCGCTTTCGACGTCGAGGATATCGTCCTGCACCTGGAAGGCCAGGCCAATCGCCTGCGCGTAAGTCTGCAGGGATTTGAGTTCGGCTTTTTCGGCGCGGCCACTGGCCAGTGCGCCGAGTTTGACGCTGGCTTCGATCAAGGCACCGGTTTTATGCCGGTGCATGAAGGCCAATGCGGTCTGATCAAGCTTGAGACCTACTGAACCCAGATCAATCGCCTGGCCGCCCACCATGCCGGCCGGACCTGCGGCCTGGGCCAGCGTGCTGACCATGCTCAAGCGGGTTTCGGCATCCTGCGGCGTCAGCACCGGGTCGAGTAAAACACTGAACGCCAGGCTTTGCAGGCCATCACCGGCGAGAATCGCGCAGGCTTCATCGAATGCTTTATGGGTGGTGGGTTGGCCGCGACGCAGATCGTCGTCGTCCATCGCCGGCAGATCGTCATGCACCAGCGAATAGGCGTGGATAAGTTCCACCGCGCAAGCCGCGCCATTAGCCAGTTCCGGGGCGGCGCCCAACGCTTCACAGGCGGCATACGCGAGCAGCGGACGCACGCGCTTGCCGCCGTTCATTACGCTGTAGCGCATGGCGGCATACAGGCGGGTCAATTCGGGGCTGGGTGCCTGAAACAGGCCCTCGAGCGCCGCGTTGACGCGTGCCTGACTGTGGGCCTGATAGACGGCAATCATTCCGGCTGGTCCGCGTCGAAGGGCTCTTCAGCCAGTTCACCGTCGCGTTCGAGCAGCACTTGCACCTTCTGCTCGGCTTGCGCCAGCGCACTCTGGCAATCGCGGGTCAGGCGGATACCTTGTTCGAAGGCGGTCAACGAGTCCTCCAACGACAGCTCGCCGTTCTCCAGGCGTTCGACCAGCGTTTGCAGATCAGCGAGGGACTGTTCGAAATCCAGTGCAGCTTTCTTGCGGGCCATGGCGGCTATCTCGGTAGACGTTAAACCGGCGCGACACTAGCAGAGCGAGGGCTCTGGGGCAAATGACAGGCCGATATCCGGTGTGTGGGCCAACACCTCAAACCTGGCGCAGGATACCGCCAGGCTTCTGGCCGACCACTTCCACTCTGTTACGCCCCGCACGTTTCGCGCGGTAGAGGGCGGCATCGGCCAGGCCATACGCGGTGTCGAAATCGGTGCCGCCGGGACTGATGCTCACGCCGAAACTGGCGGTGATGCAGCGATCCACCGGCGCGGCGAAGACATGGCTGGCGATCGCGTCGCGCATGGCTTCGGCAAGCTGCACGGCGGCGGCCAGCTCGTACGTGGGCAGCAAAACGGTGAACTCTTCGCCGCCGACTCGCCCGATAGTGCCGGCGTCAGCCACGATTCGCCGCAGGCAGGTGACGATGCCCTGGATCACCGCATCGCCCGTGGGGTGGCCGAAGTCGTCATTGACGCGTTTGAAGTAATCAATGTCCAGTACGATCATCACTACGCTGCCATCGCGCAGGGCCCGCCCCGCCAGCTCGATCACCGCGCCGCGATTCAGGATGCCGGTCAGCGCATCATGCGTTGCACGATGTTCAAGCTGCTGGGCGAGCGTCTGCAACTGTAGGTTTAGTGCATTCATCTCGCGCTCGGCGCGGTCGCTGCGACCGATCAGGCGACGGGTCTCGCGCATAAGGCGCTCGAAGTGCGTGCTCAATTCCCCCAGCGATTGGCGATACACCTGCGCGTCGGCATCAGATGTGGCCAGCGACGCGCGGGCTTTCTCAAGTGCGGAATTCTCGCTCTTGAACAGGTCCGGCACGTCACCCATAGGCGCGAATGGGGAAGACACTAAAGTGGACATGGCGTCCTCACTGAGCCGCAACCGGGTGATCGATGAAGTCGATCGACTGGAAGTCAGCTCGCAGTTCCTCACCAAACTCGAAGATCGTGTCGTCCTCTTCGTCGTGATACCAATTCATCTGCACGCGGTTGCCCGACTGTACCGACCGGTCCAGCGCGTCGAAGATGCTAAACAGCATCTTGGTGCTCGAACTATTGAAATAGGCCAGCGCGACGTTCGTGGTGATCGCTGCCCCTTCACAGGTGGCCAGATACGCTTGCAACTGCTGGATGATCGGGGTGTAGAACGCCGCGGCGTTTTCCGGATAAGACTCACCGGTCAGCGACAGCAGGTGTTGATCGAAACGGAAATCGACTTCGGGAGAAGTTGCCGTTGCAGCGATATGCAGGTTATCCATGGCTCGTGTCGCTCTTCTTGTTCAGATGATGGCTTTCAGGCAAAACAGCGTGGTTGCGGGGTCATCCGCACGCGGGTGAAAGGCGAATTCCAGCGGCGCGCTCGCGTCGCGCGCCATGGTCAGAAACCCCAGGCCCGCGCCCTTGCTGTCCACCGGGGTTTCGGCGCGCAACGACACTTTGTAGGCCTGTTTGATCTGTTCGAGCGACATGTTGCGCAAGGGCTCCAGCTTATCGCGCAGGGCCTCGACGTCGGTGGTGGCGATAGGGTTGGCGCACAGCATCAGATGGCGATCGGCGTCCGCGGTAATACACACCGCGCCCTGTCGCATCGCAGCGCTGTCGAGCCCGCCAGCGGCCAGCGCGTCCGACGAATAGTGGATGATGTTCTGCGACAGCTCGACGAAGGAGGAGAACAGCTTGCGGCGGGTCGGGCCGCTCACCCCCGACACTTCCAGCTGGAGTTTCACCACCTCAGCCATTGCCGCCACGATGCTGTGGGAGAAATAACCCATGTGATAGAAAATCACGTTGCGTTGTTGGGCCAGGTCGAAGAAGGCGCAGTCCTGGCTGGAAAGAGGCGAAACACTCATAGGTTTTCCTGAATGCGGGCACAAAATAGGGTCAAGTCGTCGCGGCGGCTCTGCGCTCCTTGCCAGTCTTCAAGCGCCTGTCGCAGTTGCTCGGCGATTGCACTGGCGGACTCGTCACGGTGTTCAAGGATGACGTCGCAGGCTCGACGTTTGCCGAACGCTATCTTTCGCGGGCCACCGATTTGATCGATCAAACCATCGGTCGCAATGAACAGCACGCTATCGGGCGGCAGCGAAACCGTGGTTTGTGTCCATTCATAGTCGGCATGGCTGTCCACGTAGCCGACGCCCATGCGCTGCCCCGCGAGGGTGTCGAAATGATCGGCACCGGGACTGAGGATATGCAACGCGATCCGCGCGCCAGCAAATGTCAGCTCGGAGCGTCGAGTGTCGAACCAGAAGAAAGCGGCATCCAGGCCATCGTTGGATTCGGGGGTGTCGTCGACGCCGTTAACCTGGCCAAGCAAGCTCTTGACGCTACGATTGACCGCCCCCAGCAACGCCGCCGGGTTGCGCGGGCCGAGTTGCTCGAGTGCTTTCGACAGTGAAGACGAAGCGATCAACGTCATGAACGCCCCCGGCACACCATGCCCGGTGCAATCAGCCACCGCGCCGAACCAGCCGTCTGGATGGGTCACGAAATGATAGAAGTCGCCGCCGACCACGTCGCGTGGCTCCCACACCAGCGCGGCGTCGCGCAGGGTCGAGGCCAGCGTCTCGCGCGAGGCGCGGAGCATGGCGCGCTGGATGACACTGGCATACTCAATACTTTGCATGATCTGGCGGTTCTTCTCCGCTTGCATGGCAGCCACCACGCCCATCAGCTGCAGGCCGTTGCCCAGCCCCGCGAAACGCCCCTCGCGGGTGACGATAAAACCATCGGCCAAAGCTTTCTCACCGAATTCCACGGTCTTGAACGTCAACGCCTCGATGCTCATCCCTGCATCGACAATCAGCGGCTCTTTGTCCATGAAGGCGATGCAGCTTTTCTTGTCGTAGAGTTCGCGATGAAACGGCTTACTCATCTGCGACAGAAAGATATTGCGGTTGATCAGCCCGATCGGCCTGTCCCCTTCGATAACCGCCAGGCTTGTCATGTCACGCTGCGAAAACATCTCCATCACCAGCGAATTGGAGCCCGCCGCGTCTATCGCCGGCATGTCATGACACAAATCGCCGGCACACTTATGGTCTCCCGGCGTTTCGGGGCGACGGAAAGGCGAGAACGCAGAGTGCATGGAGGCTCATCCAGTAGCCGGGGGAGGGGTGATATTAAGTCGCCATTATGTCGGTTGTGTGACGGGGGGGGCGGTACTTGCGTTATCGGTTCTACGGGCCTTTCCCAAAGTGCGCGGTTTTTTCCGGCCGCGACCTAAAGTACATGGCGTTTTTTTGCCCGGCGTTGCTCGGGCGGTCAATTGGGCAGCAGCCTGCTGCACAATTGCTTGAGCCTTTGGGCCATGGCTTACCCAGCATTGCCGAAATCGAGGCGTAACTGGCGACCGATCTGGACACAGGAAGTGATCTGTATTGGCCGAAGATCCATGGGAGATTCCGCCCCGTCTTCGACGCCGCGCTGTCGCGCAGCAAACTGGGTCGCGATTCTGCCCGGAGGGCGTAGGAGCTGACTTGTCTGCGAAAAGGGCCGAAGGACCTTCCAGCGATATCGTGTCCAGCCCATTTACGACTGCTTCGCAGCCGATCGCAGACAAGTCAGCTCCTACAGTCGATCGGCGCCTAGTCGAAAATATCAGAAATAGAAATATTACTTATCAACTACTTACAGGTTGTTTGATGGGAGAGGAACTCTGGTCTGATTCAGCAAGTGCTGGTCACCAGATAGGGGCGAGGTTGGTGGTTAGAAGGCGCTTTCAAAAAGACATTAAAAAGCCGGCTTGTGGCCGGCTTCTCGGGGACGGGCTTGGTTTATTTTTGGTAAACCGCAACCGCCTTCAAAATGTGCGACCCGCAGCGGGGGCGACTGGATAGGGGGGGCGAGGTGAGCGTGTCGCTCGCGTCGTCTAAAACGTGGCGCGAATCATACTGGGGTTCGCGGCTGATGCCCAGCTTTTGCATTGATCATTCTCGTTCCAGTCGGCTTGCAGTCTTCGCAGGCAAGCCAGCTCCTAGGGATTGGGGTATGGCTGAGGTTTTGGATCTCAATGTTGAACACTCCGTTTAGCATCTTTATCGAAACGATGCCGTCCGTCGCCGGGTGTTTAATGTTGACCACCAGAAAACCCAGCCCATGACCCGGATATTTTGTTGCTGAATTTGTTCGGCGGTGAAAATTTCGTCCGGGTATTCGGTGCTGTTGTGGCTACGCGCGCGCAGGGCGCCGCCTGGCTGGCGATAGAGGTATTTCACGCGAAGCATGCCGTCATGTTCGAGTGCATAGATTTCGCCGTCGATTACTTGGGTCATTCCACGGTCGATGCCGATGATCGAGCCGTGCTGGATTTTCTCGGCCATGCTGTTGCCGATCATCGCTGCGCAGACCGCTTTATTGGGGTCGATGTTCATGGCCTGCAGGGTGCTCAGTGGCAGGCGGATTTTGCGGTTGGGGGATTCGGCGACCACGGTTTGGCCAGGTCCGTTGGCTGATTCGATCTCCTTGAAGAGCGGCACTTGCACGTCTTCGAAGGCCGGATCAGTGTGTGTCCTGGCCGCGACTGAGGTGTTGCTGCCTTTGCCGTCATCGATGTCGTCGCCGGGATGTTTCGGCCCATCACCCGAGCGCAGCCACCGCGCGTTGACGGTTAATAATTTAGCCACTTCCTCCAGTCGGGCCATGGGTATGCCGCGCTTGAACCAGTTGTTCACGTGTTGCGGCGTCACCTTGCGATTGGCGGCGAAGTCTGTGGCAGAGAGATGGCACTCCCGAAGGAGGGCGCGTAAGCGATCACCTGATGTATTCATAAACACCGAGTTTACGGAGGTCGAGAGGTCGTTTAAATAAACGAGGTGTTCAAATGAGAGGTGCCTCAAAACGCGATGTGATTACGCGGCCTACAAGACTGAGGCTGTGTTGTAGGGTGTTTCCGAGAGTGTTTCGTGGCGGGCAAACAGTCGAATCCGAGGCAAAAAAAAAGCCCCGGCTTCCAATCAGGAAGCCGGGGCTCTTTTATGTCGCTACTGGCGCAGCAACTGTCGTTGATCAGCCTTTGAAAGCTGCTACCGACTTCATGATCTCGGTGCGGGCAGCTTCAGCATCGCCCCAACCTTCGATCTTCACCCATTTGCCTTTTTCGAGATCCTTGTAGTTCTCGAAGAAGTGCTGGATCTGCGCGAGCAGCAGGGGTGGCAGGTCGGTGTACTCTTTGACGTCCACGTACAGCTGGGACAGCTTGTCGTGCGGAACTGCGATGACTTTGGCATCGCCGCCGCCGTCGTCGGTCATGTGCAGGATGCCGACCGGACGGGCGCGGATCACTGAGCCTGGCGAGACCGGGTAAGGGGTCACGACCAGCACGTCGAGGGGATCACCGTCGTCAGCCAGGGTGTTGGGGATAAAACCGTAGTTGGCCGGATAGAACATGGGGGTGGCCATGAAACGGTCAACGAACAGGCAATCGGTTTCTTTGTCGATTTCGTATTTGATCGGCGCGTGGTTGGCCGGAATTTCGATCGCGACGTAGATGTCGTTCGGCAGGTCTTTACCAGCCGGAATCTTGCTGTAGCTCATTGGGCATTGCCCCCGTAGTTGACCAGTCAGGCTTTGGTCGTAGAGACCAAAAAGTGGGGGCGATTATAGGCATATTCAGAGCCCGTTGCCACGCGTGGCAATGGGCTTGTAGACCTTAGTCGTGGGTCTTGTACGCAGGATCATCATGTTGAAGTTGCTGCAGGCGCGCCAAAGTGTCTTGCCGGTAGAAGGCTTTCAACTGTTCGTAGACGGCTGGGTAGGCGTTGGCCAACACGTCCGGCGCGCTGAAGAAGTATTCGCTGGTGACGGCGAAGAACTCGGCGGGGTTTTCCGCAGCGTACGGGTCGATGGCGGTCCAGGCATGCGGGTGGCGGTCCAGGTGTCGGTTGAGGTCGTCGTAAGCGGATTGCATGACGCTGGCCCAGTCGCTGGTGCGCATGTCGCTGTGCAGCGGCGGCTGGCCATTGGCGGAGCCATTGAGCATGTCGAGCTTATGCGCCAGTTCGTGGATGACCAGGTTGTAGGCGTCCCAGCTGCCGCTGGACAACACCCCCGGCCACGCCAGGATCACCGGGCCCTGAAGCCAGGCTTCGCCGCTGTGCTGGCCATTCCATTGGTGCTCGACGCCGCTGGCGTCGCGATGGCGTTGCGGGCTGATGAAGTCGTCCGGGTACAACACCAACTCATGAAAGCCCTGATACCAGTTCAATTCGCCGAGATTGAGCAGCGGCAATTGCGCCTGGGCGGCGAGAAACAGGCGCTGCTCGTCGTCCAGTTCGACACCCGGCATGGCGTTCAGGTGCTTGTCTTGCAGGAATACTACGCAGCTGTCGCGCAGGTGCTGGTCTTGCTCGGCGGTCAACCCGTCGAGAATCGCCAGCCGTTGCCGAATGCGATTCCAGACGTTTTGATCCACAGGATGCCGGGCGAGCAACCGGCGTCTGCGCCAGTCGCTAAGCGACCACATCGAGGGCTAGCGGGCGTTGGCTGAACGGGCCATGCGGCTGCGCACGAAGCCGATGATCATTGGCATCAGCGATATCAGAATGATGGCTACCACTAGCAACGACAGGTTCTTTTTGATGAACGGCACGTTGCCGAAGAAGTAACCCAGCGTTACCAGCCCACCGACCCACGCGATGGTACCCAACACGCTGAAGCTGAGAAAACGCAGGTACGGCATCTTTGCCACGCCCGCAACGAAGGGCGCGAAGGTACGGATGATCGGCAGGAAGCGCGCGAGCGTCACGGTTTTACCGCCGTGGCGATCATAGAAGTCGTGGGTTTGTTGCAGGTAATCGCGACGGAAAATTTTCGAGTTCGGATTACTGAACAGTTTTTCGCCCGCCGTTCGGCCAATGATGTAGTTGGTGCTGTCACCAAGAATCGCCGCCAGCATCAGCAGGCCACCGAGCAGGATCGGGTCCATGCCGCCGCCAGCTGCGACCGCGCCAGCGATGAACAGCAACGAGTCGCCGGGCAGGAATGGCATTACCACTAACCCGGTCTCACAGAAGATCACGAGAAACAGAATCGCGTAGATCCAGAGGCCGTAGTTGGTCACGAGCATGTCGAGGTACACATCGAGATGCAAAATAATGTCGATCGGGTTGAAATCCATGTACGGCACCTGTGTAGATGACCCAGCCTTGGGTCGCGCGCTAAAGAAAGGGCTGCATTATAGGGCTAGAAACCAGCCTTGCCGGGACAGTTTGTCGCCTGGCATGTCAATAAAGTGTCTTCTTTGATGGGCTATGAGTAACTAAATGTTACTCATAGCCGGCAGGTTTCTTCGCAGGCAAACCTTCTCCGACAGGATCGGTTCAATCCCCGCTGATAGGCAACACATAGTTAATGAACTGCGTGTCCACGCGAAAACCGATGGATTCATAGGTTTTCCGTGCCACGTCGTTGTTAGCACTGGTTGAAACGCGCATGCGCACAGCCTGGGTTTCCTTCGCCATTTGTTTTGCTTTCTTGATCAGATGGTCGGCAACCAACTGGCGGCGGGCATCTTCGGCGACGTAGATGTCGTTAAGAATCCACACGCGCTTGAGCGACAGCGACGAAAAGCTCGGATAGAGCTGGCAGAAGCCGAGCAGCTTGCTGTCATCGTCATCGTGCAATGCCAGGTAGATAACCGACTCTTTGCGACGCAAGCGTTTTTCCAGAAAGGCGCGAGATGAATCAGGGAAAGGCAGCTCTCCGTAGAACTCGCGGTATTTGACGAACAGCGGGCTCAACAGGTCCAGGTGCTCCAGGGTGGCTTGAATGATCCGCATACTTAGGGCCTCAATTTCACAAAGGGGAAATGACAGCGAACGGGTCGCTCAGCCAGTCGTTTCTCGATGCTGCCTAAAGCCTTTAGAAAGCGCAATCTAGTCACGCTCAGTCTTCGGGCCTTGCCAGCAGGAAATTTCCGTTTACAGGGGCAGACGGGTCTGATTCCAGCGTGTGAAGCTGGGTCTCATCCTTCAGATGGACCCCCGACAGCTGGCGCCGACAGGCTTCGCGCATCAGGTAGAGCAGGCGATGCGCGGCCATCCCGTAGCTCAACCCCTCTAAACGGACATTGGAAATGCAATTGCGATAGGCATCGGTCAGGCCAACCTTCGGGCCATAGGTGAAATACAGGCCCAGGCTGTCCGGCGAGCTGAGACCGGGGCGTTCGCCGATCAGAATCACCACCATCTTCGCGCCGAGCAGTTCGCCGATTTCGTCGGCCACCGCGACGCGGCCTTGCTCCACCAGAATCACCGGAGACAGCGACCAGCCTTCGGCAGCGGCCTGTTCTTCCATCCGCGCCAGAAACGGCAGCGTGTGTCGATGCACTGCCAGTGACGATAAGCCATCAGCCACCACCACGGCCAGATCGACGCCGCCGGGGTGGGCCAGGGCGTAGTCGCGCAGTTGCTGAGCGGACTCGTCGTTCAGACGCCGACCCCGATCAGGGCGTTGCAGGTAGTTGTCACGGTCAGTCGCCGCGCTGTGCAGTAGCAGGGTGTCGCGCCCCCGTTCGGCCATTTGCGCGCTGAGCCCGGCGTGGTCGAAGGGTAAATGCACCGCATCGCGGGCTTGTGCGTGAGCAAACTGGAAATCCAGCTGCGCGCCAGTCGGCATGCTGGTGCCAGTGCGGCCGAGGGCGATCCGTGCCGGAGTGAGGCGGCGTAATTCCAGCCACGGGTTCTGGCTGTCGGTGGGTAAAACGACCTGCTCTTCTATAGGCGGTCCATCTATCGGTAGCTTAACCATGGGCAGGTCACTCATCCTAAATGCGCCATGGCCTGGCGGAAGGCCGGCGGCAGGCTATCACCGAAGCGCACGCGGCCATCGGCTTGGGTAAAAATGCCCATTTTCGCCAGCCACGCCTCGTATTCCGGGGCAGGCCGCAGGCCGAGGGTCTGGCGTGCATACAGCGCATCGTGAAACGAGGTGGTCTGGTAATTGAGCATGATGTCGTCGGAGCCTGGGATGCCCATGATGAAGTTGATCCCGGCCACGCCCAGTAGGGTCAGCAGGGTATCCATGTCGTCCTGATCAGCTTCGGCATGGTTGGTGTAGCAAATGTCGCAGCCCATCGGCACGCCGAGCAGTTTGCCGCAGAAGTGGTCCTCAAGACCGGCGCGGATGATCTGTTTGCCGTTGTACAGGTATTCCGGGCCGATAAAGCCGACCACGGTGTTCACCAGAAACGGTTTGAAGTGCCGGGCTACAGCATAAGCGCGGGTTTCGCAGGTTTGCTGATCGATGCCATGGTGGGCGTTGGCCGACAATGCGCTGCCTTGGCCGGTCTCGAAGTACATCAGGTTTTGCCCGAGGGTACCGCGCTGGAGGCTCAGGCCCGCGTCGTAACCTTCCTGAAGTACGTTCAGGTTGATGCCGAAACTGGCGTTGGCCGCTTCGGTGCCGGCGATGGATTGAAACACCAGGTCCAGCGGCACACCACGGTTGATCACTTCAATCGAGGTGGTGACGTGGGTCAGCACGCAGGCCTGGGTCGGGATCTCGTAGCGCTGGATGATCGCGTCAAGCATCTCCAGCAGCGTGCTGATCGACGACGTGCTGTCGGTGGCCGGGTTGATGCCGATCATGGCGTCGCCATTGCCATACAGCAGCCCGTCGAGAATGCTGGCGGCGATCCCGGCCGGCTCGTCGGTGGGGTGGTTGGGTTGCAGCCGTGTCGACAGGCGCCCGCGCAGGCCCATCGTGCCGCGAAAACGGGTGACCACACGAATTTTCTGCGCCACCAGCACCAGATCCTGCACGCGCATGATCTTCGACACGGCTGCGGCCATTTCCGGGGTCAGGCCAGGGGCGAGGGCACGCAGGCTGTCTTCATCGGCGTGATCGCTGAGCAGCCAGTCACGCAGGCCTCCGACCGTGAGGTGGCTGACGACGGCAAACGCCTGTTTGTCGTGGGTGTCGATGATCAATCGGGTGACTTCATCGTCTTCGTAAGGGATCAGCGCTTCTTCAAGAAAGTGCTTGAGCGGGATATTGGCCAGTGCCATCTGCGCAGCCACGCGCTCGCCGTCATTGAGCGCCGCAACGCCCGCGAGGAAATCCCCGGAGCGCGCGGGACTGGCTTTGGCCATGACGTCCTTGAGGCTGTCGAAACGGTAGCTCTGGGCGCCGACTGAATGGGCAAAAACGGCCATGGACGGAGTCCTCCTGATTCTATGAACGCACTGAACCTGTGGGAGCAGGCTTGCCTGCGAATAGCATGACGCGGCCTATCAGCATGACCGCGTCATCGTTCTTCGCAGGCAAGCCTGCTCCCACAGGTTATGCAACTTATATACCGGTGAGCATCGCGTCAGCCGGAGCATCGGAGCGCTGCTTGGCGGTCAGTTGGAAGTAGATGAAGCCTACAACCATGAAGCCAAGGAAGATCAAGCCGATCAGCGCGTTGAACCAGGCCATCGCCACCAGGCACACCACCGCCAGAAACAGAGCGATACCGGGCACGATGGGGTAGCCGGGCGCGCGGAAGGTGCGTTCCAGCAGCGGTTCGGTTTTGCGCAGTTTGAACAGGCTGAGCATGCTGATGATGTACATCACGATGGCGCCGAACACCGACATGGTGATCATGGCGGCCGTCAGGGTCATGCCTTGCAGATTGACCAGGCTGTCGCTGTAGATCGCCGCGATGCCGATCACGCCGCCGGCCAGGATGGCCCGGTGCGGTGTCTGGAAACGCGAAAGCTTGGCCAGGCTTTTTGGCAGGTAACCGGCGCGAGCCAGGGCGAAGAACTGCCGCGAGTAGCCGAGAATGATGCCGTGGAAGCTCGCCACCAGACCGAACAGACCGATCCACACCAGCATGTGCATCCAGCTGGAGTTAGTGCCGACCACGGCTTTCATCGCCTGTGGCAGCGGATCGTTGATGTTCGACAGTTGCCGCCAGTCGCCCACCCCGCCGGCCATCACCATCACACCGATCGCCAGAACCACCAGGGTCAGAATGCCGCTGACGTAGGCTTTAGGGATGGTGCGTTTCGGGTCTTTGGCTTCTTCAGCAGCCATGGCTGCGCCTTCGATGGCGAGGAAGAACCAGATGGCAAACGGGATGGCGGCGAAGATTCCGGGCACCGAGGCGATGCTGAAGGTGTCGGCGCCGGACCAGCCGTTCAGGGCGAAGTTACTGAAGCTGAAGCCGGGCGCGACCACACCCATGAACACCAGCAACTCGATGACCGCCAGCACGGTCACCACCAGTTCGAAGGTGGCCGCGATGCTGACACCGAGGATATTCAGGCCCATGAACACAATATAGGCGCCCATCGCCGCATGCCTCGGATCCAGCTCCGGGAACTGCACGTTGAGGTACGCGCCGATGGCCATGGCAATGGCCGGTGGCGCGAAGACGAACTCGATCAGCGTGGCGATCCCGGCGATCAAGCCGGCTTTTTCGCCAAAAGCCCTTAGGCTATAGGCAAAAGGTCCGCCGGCGTGAGGAATGGCGGTGGTCAGCTCGGTAAAACTGAAGATGAAACAGGTGTACATCGTCGCCACGATCAACGTGGTGATCAGGAAGCCCAGCGTACCCGCCGCGCCCCAGCCGTAACTCCAGCCGAAGTATTCGCCGGAAATCACCAGGCCAACGGCGATGCCCCATAAATGCAGCGTGCCGAGTGTCGGTTTGAGCTGTGTGGTAGAAGTCATAAGTCCTCGCTTGTGTTTTATTTTTTGTTTTATGGACTTTCAATAACCAGTATTGATTTCGATAGCTAAACGCACGCAACCCCCGTGCCAGTTGCGGACGAAGCCGCAACTGACTCAGGAAGAAGGTTTAGCGTGTGATGTACGGGTTTAGAAGAAGCCCAGCGGGTTGGTGTCGTAGCTTACCAACAGGTTTTTCGTCTGTTGGTAGTGCTCAAGGGCTACTTTGTGGGTTTCGCGGCCGACGCCGGATTTTTTGTAGCCACCGAACGCAGCATGCGCCGGGTACAGGTGATAGCAGTTGGTCCACACGCGACCCGCTTTGAGGGCACGGCCGACGCGGTAGGCGCGGTTGATGTCGCGGGTCCACAGACCGGCGCCCAGGCCGAACTGGGTGTCGTTGGCAATGGCAATGGCTTCGGCTTCGTCCTTGAAGGTGGTGATGCTGACCACCGGGCCGAAGATTTCTTCCTGGAAAACCCGCATCTTGTTATTGCCTTTGAGCAGGGTCGGCTGGATGTAGTAACCGGTGGACAGGTCGCCACTGAGTTTTTCTACATTACCGCCGGTCAGCAGCTCAGCGCCTTCAG
This sequence comes from Pseudomonas sp. ASL3, assembly GCF_056680425.1. Taxonomy (NCBI): domain Bacteria; kingdom Pseudomonadati; phylum Pseudomonadota; class Gammaproteobacteria; order Pseudomonadales; family Pseudomonadaceae; genus Pseudomonas; species Pseudomonas sp. ASL3. Next base: position 6,258,348 of record NZ_CM155281.1, read on the forward strand.
CTTTGGCGATTTCCAGGTACGAGAGGATCTTGTCGAATTGCTGCTCCGACGCCTGAGCGCCGACCATGCAGTCAGTGTCCAGCGGGTCGCCGCGTTTGATCTGCTCGACCTTTTTCATCACTGCCTTGATGAACTCAGGGTAAATCGACTCTTGCACCAGCGCCCGCGACGGGCAGGTGCAGACTTCGCCCTGGTTGAAGAACGCCAGCACCATGCCTTCGGCGGCCTTGTCGATGAACTCCGGCTCGGCTTGCATGATGTCTTCAAAGAAGATGTTCGGCGACTTGCCGCCCAGCTCCACGGTGGACGGAATGATGTTTTCCGCTGCCAGTTTCATGATGTGCGAGCCCACTGGCGTCGAGCCGGTAAAGGCGATCTTGGCGATTCGTTTGCTGCTGGCCAATGCTTCGCCAGCTTCGCGGCCATAGCCTTGCACCACGTTCAACACACCCGGAGGCAGTAGGTCGCCGATCAATTCCATCAGCACGCTGATGCCCAACGGAGTTTGTTCGGCAGGTTTGAGGATGACGCAGTTACCGGCAGCCAAGGCCGGCGCTAGCTTCCAGGCGGCCATCAACAGCGGAAAGTTCCACGGGATGATTTGCCCGACCACACCCAGTGGCTCATGGATGTGATAGGCCACGGTGTTGCCGTCGATTTCGGCAGCGCTGCCTTCCTGAGCGCGCAGGCAACCGGCGAAATAACGGAAGTGATCGACCGCCAGCGGGATATCGGCGTTCAGGGTTTCACGAACGGCCTTGCCGTTGTCCCAGGTTTCAGTGATGGCCAGTAGTTCAAGGTTTTGCTCGATGCGGTCGGCGATTTTCAGCAGAACCAGCGAGCGCGCCTGCACCGAGGTTTTGCCCCATGCATCGGCAGCGGCATGGGCGGCATCCAGGGCTTTTTCGATGTCTTCGGCGCTGGAGCGTGGGAACTCAGCGATCAGCTTGCCGTTGACGGGCGACGTGTTTTCGAAATATTGGCCTTTGACCGGCGGCACAAACTCGCCACCGATGTAGTTACCGTAACGGGTTTTGAAGGTAACGAGAGAGCCTTCAGTACCGGGATGGGCGTAACGCATGGTGAGTGTCTCCTGACTTTTGTGGTTATAGGGGGAAGACGCGCTGTAGCGCTTGCATTAAGCGTAGTGCAAAGGTCGGGCCAGCGCCCTGAACGGCCCGGTTTATAAGGCTTTCACCAGTTTTTACGATGGCGAGACGCCAGCTTTGTCGCGCATCCGGTACGGCCCGGGTGACACTTTGTGCCGTTATCGATACAGGTCTTGACGAGTGGTCTGGCTGACATTGCAATACGGGTTCCCGTGGAGGATGCTGGGCGCCACCTCCCCAAAAGAACTACAAAAAGGAGAACTATAAAAAGTGCACAATCATCTGACGCGGCACGCCCAGCAAGTTCTGACCGTTACCCAAGGCAAAGCGCATTTGCGCGGCCCGGGCAGCGATCCGTCCATCGCCCGCTCTTGGCTGCGTTGTCTTGAGGACTACCATCTCGACCCGGCATTGGTCATGGCGCCGACGGTCCTCGAGCATGACCGCTTACTGGAAAGCCGCGAGCGCCTGCAGCAAGTGCTAAGCATCGCCGGTGGCGAAATGACCAGCCTGCATCAGCAGCTCTCCGGTGCTGGCCATGCGGTGCTGTTGACCGATGCGCGCGGGGTGATCCTCAACTGCGTGACGGCCCCCGCCGAACACAAAATTTTCGAACGCGCAGGGCTCTGGCTGGGGGCCGACTGGAGCGAAGCCTGCGAGGGCACTAACGGCATCGGCACCTGTCTGGTCGAGCGGCAGTCGCTGACCATTCATCAGGACGAACATTTCCGTGGCCGCCACACCGGGCTGACCTGCTCGGCCAGCCCGGTGTTCGACCCTCACGGCGATTTGCTGGCGGTGCTCGACGTTTCGTCGGCGCGCCATGACGTGTCGCGGCAAAGTCAGTTCCACACCATGGCGCTGGTCAATCTCTCGGCGAAGATGATTGAGAGCTGCTACTTCTTGCGCTATTTCGACAACCAATGGTTGCTGCGTTTTCACTTGCAGGCCGAATCCGTCGGCTTGTTCAGCGAGGGCTTGCTGGCGTTTGACGGCGAAGGGCGGATCAGTGCCGTCAACCAGAGCGCCTTGAATCTGCTGGGCCTGGGCCGTGGCGGTTTACTCGGTCAACCGGTGGATGTCTTGTTCGATTGTTCGCTGGATGAGCTGCTTGGTCGTGCCAGCGTTCAAGCCAGTGCCAGTTGGCCGCTGCGCACTCGCGACGGTCGACGCTTGTTTGCGCTGCTGCGCGGACAGCCTCGCAGCGTGCCGCAAGCTGTGCCAGTCGGCCCGCCAGTTGCGGTACCGCGTGTGAGCGGAATTTGCCTGGGTGATGCGGCCCTGCAGAATGATTTCCGTCGCGCCCTGCGGGTGTTCGAGCGCGATGTGCCATTGCTGATCAACGGCGAAACCGGCTCTGGCAAGGAGGCCTTCGCCAAAGCCGTGCATCAGGCCAGCTTGCGTCGCGATAAATCCTTCGTCGCGCTCAACTGTGCGGCGATCCCGGAAAGCCTGATTGAAAGTGAGTTGTTCGGCTATCGCGGCGGCAGTTTTACCGGTGCACGCAAGGAAGGCATGCGCGGCAAGCTGCAGCAGGCCGATGGTGGCACGCTGTTTCTCGATGAAATCGGCGACATGCCGCTGGCGCTGCAAACTCGCTTGTTGCGCGTGCTTGAAGATCGCATGGTGGTGCCCATCGGCGGTGAGCCACAGGCCGTGGATGTACGCATTATCAGCGCGACCCATCGCAATTTGCTGGAGCGGGTCGCGGATGGCAGTTTCCGCGAAGACCTGTATTACCGCTTGAACGGTCTGGAAGTCGCCTTGCCGCCGTTGCGCGAGCGCAGCGATAAATCGCAGTTGCTGGATTTTCTCCTGGAAGAGGAGGCTGGCGGCGAGGCGGTGGTCCTCGACGCAGCGGCCCGTCGCGCACTGCTGGATTTCGCCTGGCCGGGCAATGTGCGGCAATTGCGCACTGTGTTACGTACTCTGGTGGCGTTGTGTGACGACCAGCGTATTAGCTTCGATGAGCTGCCAGTCGCTATCCGACAAAGCGCACCGGCACCTTTCCTCGCACTTGTCAGCGAACATCCACTGGACGACGCCGAACGTCTCGCCCTGCTGTCAGCCTTGGAGGGCCAGCGCTGGCACATGAGCCACACCGCCGAACAGTTGGGCGTGAGCCGCAACACCCTGTATCGCAAGTTGCGCAAGCATGGGATAGCGCGTCAGGAAAACTTCGAACACGCCAGGTAAAACGGTGGAGCAGTCGTTCGTGCGAAGTTCTTGCGAGGCAGTGCTGCTTGGCTAAGCTGGATTGTGCAGTCATTGGGGGCAGAACCACCCCTCTACGGGTTCACATTATCGAAATGAAGTAAGTCCTGAAGTGGGTTGTAGGCGCTCGATAACTCGCATTAACAACCGGCTGCGTTGTTGAAGAACCCTGATTTCTCCTTCCTCCCGGATTGCCCGGGATGGATTGCGCATGTTCAAACATGGACAAGGGGATTCAGATGGAAGACGACAATGTCGGCAACAATCATTTCGGCAACTACCGTGAGATAGAGCCGCAACCGGACGACGACACGTTCGAAATCGGGTTGGTCATGGCCGGCGCTGTCTCGGCGGGGGCGTATACGGCGGGTGTTCTGGACTTTTTAATAGAAGCTCTGGATGAGTGGCAGAAAGAAAAACAACGCTGTAAAGGCACCGAAGAAGAATATTCGATACCTCAACACAACGTGCGGATACGGATTGTTACGGGGGCGTCAGCCGGCAGTATGAGTGCGGCGATCCTGGCGGTGGCGGCGCGCTACCAGATACCGCACTTCAGCGCCGCCATTGCGGGGGTTGCGGGTTATTCCCATGTCAGTGAAGCGATCAAGGAAATCGGTTCCGCCAACCCTTTCTACAAGGCGTGGGTGCAGGATATTTCCATGGAAAAGCTGCTGGAGACGAACGATCTCGACCCGCCCGACGCTACCCTTGATTCAATATTGGACAGCACGACGCTATTGGAAATCACCAAACATGCTCTGGAGTATCCAGCCCACTCGAATCCCCCGGAACCGGTTGTAAGTCGCGATTATTTCGCGGACCCTGTGCGTTATATATTTACCCTTGGCAACCTCAGGGGACTCTCCTTTTTCTTTCCCATGATCGGCGTCAGCACCGGGGCCGGCCTGGAAATGTCCATGCATAAGGACTATCGAAGCTTTTCGGTTAGTTATGGCGGCAACCCCCTTGCCGATAATGTTAAAGCCGATGACATTGCGCTGAGTTGGGACGCTGGCGGCACGGATGGCTGGAAAACGCTGGGCATGACCGCACTGGCCAGCGGTGCATTTCCGGTGGGGCTTGCGGCAAGACCCTTGTCACGACGGGTGTGCGACTATGACTATCGATTCGTCATCGCGCCGGGCGAAATGATCCCCGGCACCGAGGGCCAGCGTTTCGGACCCCCACAGATTAAAAAGCTCACTCCCAATCCGGACAAATTGGGCGCCTCGCCGTACAACAGTTTCTATGTCGATGGTGGCACGATGGACAACGAGCCGCTGGATCTGGCTCGCATCGAACTGGCCGGGTTGAGAGGGAGCAATATCAGGGACGGTAGCCTGGCGCATCGAGCGGTCTTGATGATCGATCCTTTCCCCGATGTGGCTAACTCCGACGATACGCCGGCAGGGCAGAACTCGGCGTTGTTACCGGTCATGGGACAACTGATGGGGGCGTGGAAGAACCAAGCCCGGTTCAACCCTGAAGACCTGGCGCTCGCCGCGGATGAAAACGTCTACAGCCGGTTTTTGATCAGTCCTGAGCGTGAACATAAGTCTGCGCCGGAACAGCTCGATATCGCTTGCGGCGCGCTGGGTGGGTTTTCCGGTTTCTTTAGTATCGAATACCGCCACCATGACTATTTGCTCGGTCGTCGGAATGCGCAGAAGTTCCTGACCGACGTGTTTACCTTGCCGACCAGCAACTCGTTGTTTACGCCGTGTATGACCCATAACGGGGGCGCGTTGTTGGCGAAATGGGGCTCTTCCGATCACCTCAACCCAAGCGTAAAACACCTTCCCATCATTCCATTGGTGGACGGGCTGCGCGCAAACGGAGGGGTGGAGGAGCTTCCCAGCATCTGGCCGGCCGGCGTATTCAAGGCAGAAAGCCTTCGGGAGGCCATTTCAAACCGCCTTGATAAAGTCGTGGGCAAAGCGCTGGAGCCCCTGAAGTTGAGCTTTGTAGACCTGGCTGCCGCTAAAGCCGGGATGTGGCTGATCAAGGGAAAAATATTGGATGCCGCAATAAAAGCCATCGACGACGGTCTCATCCAGGGCGGACTGGGTAGCCCTGGGCAGACGGTACACGCCGAGGTGCTGTTCCCGACTGACCCGGATAGTTTTGTGCAACCACCTGAAGGGTTATGAATTTCGCGGGGCAAAGCGCAGTCCTGCTCACGATCCTGGCTGCTTCTAAACTCGAGGTGCGATTTACCGCCCTCTGAGCTAACCTGCGCCCATGTTTTACGAGGTTGATCATGCATATTCATATTCTTGGTATTTGCGGCACGTTCATGGGTTCGCTGGCGGTACTCGCCAAAGAGTTGGGCCACCGGGTCACCGGCTCTGACGCCAATGTCTACCCGCCGATGAGCACGCAGTTGCAGGCGCAGGGTATCGAACTGACCCAAGGCTACGACGCGGCACAGCTCGACCCGGCGCCGGATCTGGTGGTCATCGGTAATGTGCTGTCGCGGGGCAACCCGGCGGTGGAGTACGTGCTGAACAAAGGCCTGCCTTATGTTTCCGGCCCGCAATGGCTGGCCGATCACGTGCTGCAAGGCCGCTGGGTGTTGGCCGTCGCCGGTACGCACGGCAAGACCACCACCAGCAGCATGCTCGCCTGGGTGCTAGAGCATGCGGGCATGAGCCCCGGCTTTTTGATCGGCGGTGTACCGCAGAACTTTGCTGTGTCGGCGCGTCTGGGCGACACGCCGTTCTTCGTAGTCGAGGCTGATGAGTACGACAGCGCCTTTTTCGACAAGCGCTCCAAGTTCGTCCATTACCGCCCACGCACCGCAATTCTGAACAACCTCGAATTCGATCACGCAGATATCTTCCCGGATCTGCCAGCGATCGAACGGCAATTCCATCACTTGGTGCGGACCATTCCCAGCGAAGGGCTGGTGATCCATCCGACCACCGAGCCGGCCTTGTTGCGAGTGATTCAAATGGGCTGCTGGACCCCGGTGCAGACCACCGGGCAGGGCGGCCAATGGCAAGCGCGCCTGCTCAGCGAAGACGGTTCGCGCTTCGAAGTGATCTTCGAAGGCGCCGTGCAGGGCGTGGTCGAGTGGGACATGACCGGCCAGCACAACGTCGCCAATGCCTTGGCCACCCTGGCGGCGGCGCGGCATGTCGGTGTACTGCCCAAGCAGGGTGTCGAAGCGCTGAGCCTGTTCAAAAGCGTCAAGCGCCGCATGGAGAAGGTCGCCGAAGTCAACGGCATCACCATCTACGACGATTTCGCTCATCATCCGACAGCGATTGCCACCACCCTCGATGGCTTGCGCAAACGCATCGGCGATGCGCCTTTGATCGCGATCATCGAGCCGCGCTCCAATTCCATGAAGCTCGGCGCGCACCGTGATGGTTTGCCGGAAAGCGTGCGCCAGGCCGATCAAGTGGTCTGGTATGCGCCGGCCAATCTGGGCTGGGATCTGGGCGCCACTGCGGCCTTGTGCACGGTGCCGTCGGTGGTGTGCGATTCCCTTGACGCGATCATCGCTCGGGTGAAAAGCCAGGCTCGACCGGGCACCCAGATCGTGATCATGAGTAACGGCGGCTTCGGCGGCCTGCACGTCAAGTTGGCCGAGGCGCTGAAATGAGTGGCCCGGAACGCATCACTCTGGCGATGACCGGTGCCTCTGGCGCTCAGTACGGTTTGCGCTTGCTCGACTGTCTGGTGCGTGAAGATCGGGAAGTGCACTTCCTGATCTCCAAAGCGGCACAGTTGGTAATGGCTACCGAGACCGATGTCTCGCTGCCGCCCAAACCGGTGATGATGCAAGCGTTCCTGACCGAATATACCGGCGCCGCGGCGGGGCAGATTCGGGTGTATGGCAAGGAAGACTGGATGTCGCCCGTCGCTTCTGGCTCGGGCTCGCCCAGCGCCATGGTGGTGGTGCCCTGTTCCACTGGCACCTTGTCGGCGATTGCTGCCGGGGCCTGCAACAACCTGATCGAGCGCGCGGCGGACGTCACCCTGAAGGAGCGCCGCCAGTTGATTCTGGTGCCGCGTGAGGCACCGTTTTCCAGCATTCATCTGGAGAACATGCTCAAGCTGTCGAACCTGGGCGCGGTGATTCTGCCGGCCTCGCCGGGCTTCTACCATCAGCCGCAGACTATTGATGACCTGATCGATTTCGTCGTCGCACGAATTCTGAATCTGCTGAATATTCCTCAAGACATGCTGCCGCGCTGGGGCGAGCATCATTTGGGCGCCGATGAGTAAATATTTAGTGCTGACCCTGCTGGTGCTGCACCTGACCGGCTGCGCTACTGCCCGTACGCTTGATGCTGCCAAGCCGGGCGCTCCCATTGTCTATTCGGGGGCGCGTCTGGATTGGTATGCAATAGAGGGCGGTTGCTGCGAGAAGGATCATTTCGGCGCCGAGGCACCCAGTTGGCCTCGCGTGGATCTGCCAGCCAGCGCCCTGCTCGATACCCTGCTGCTGCCACTGTCGCTGCTGACGGTGTTGGGTGTGGGGGTTCAGGCGACGGGTGGGTTGTAAGCGTCTGATAGCGCGCGAACAAGTTCGCTCCTATCAAACAAGGGGCTTCACCGTTTTGAGTGGGTAATCTATTCTCCTCCCCATGAGAGATATTGATTTATATGCCCAAATTCTTGGGCTCCAGGCTCCGTGGAAAGTGGTCGCAGTTAACCTTGACCGTGCGTTGGGGCAAGTCGTTGTCGGCGTTGGAGTATCTGATGCTGCTGCGTTCACCTGTCCGCAATGTGGCCTGCACGCTTCGCGTTATGACAAACGCAAACGTCGTTGGCGGCATCTTGATACGTGTCAGTTCGTGACCATTCTAGAGGCTGAGGTGCCCAGAGTTCATTGCGCCGAGCATGGCGTGGTGACTGTCGAGGTCCCGTGGGCAGACGCTGGTTCAGGTTTCACCTTGATGTTTGAAGCATTGGTGATCAACTGGATCCAGGAAGCCAGTATTCAGGCAGTCTCGCGTCAACTCCAGACAAGCTGGGGCAGCATTGACCGGATCATGGCTCGCGCCGTCAGACGCGGATTGGCGCGTCGAAAACCGTTATCACCGACCCAGATATGTGTGGACGAGACTTCGTTTCAAAAGCGTCGCGAGTACGTCACCGTGGTGACCGACCCCGCAACGGGTCAGGTCTTGCATGTGGAAGACGGCAACCTCACCCAGAGCCTGGAAGCGTTTTATACGAAGCTCAATAGCGACCAGAAGCAAGCTATTACGGGCGTTTCGATGGATATGTGGCCCGCCTTTATCAGCGCGACCCAGCGTCATATTCCGGATGCCATGCACAAAATAGCGTTCGACAAGTTCCATGTGGCCAAGCTGTTGAGTGAGGCGCTGGACAGAGTGCGTCATATGGAGAACCGCGAGTTGTTAAAGGCCGGCTCCACGGTGCTCAAGAACACGAAATACGTCTGGCTCAAGCGGGCTGAGAACATGACTGAGCGACAACAGGCAACCTTCGAGTCGTTGCGAGAGGGTTCGTTGCGTACAGCCAAAGCGTGGGCGATCAAAGATCTGGCCATGCAGTTGTGGCGAGGTAAGGATCGGGATGAGGTCGAACAACAGTGGAACCACTGGCTGGAATGGGCCTTGAACAGTGGGCTGCCACCGATGTGGAAAGTCGCCAAAACGATCAAGCGACGACTGTGGGGCATCGTCAACGCCATCGTGTTGAACCTGCATAACGGGCATGCAGAAAGCATGAACGCACGCATTCAACGGCTCAAGCAACGCTCTTGCGGGTTTCGAAATCGGGAGCGTTTTCGCAATGCCATTTACTTTCATTTTGGTGGTTTGGACTTATACCCGGAACGTCTCCAAAACTCATAACACCCACTTGATCCGGTGAAGCCCCTCAAATAACCTGTAAATCATTGATAAATAAAATATAAATCTTAAGTCCGGCACCGATCCAATGTAGGAGCTGACTTGTCTGCGAAGACCATACGCTGCGGTCTTTCAGGCATACCGAGTCACGGCTTTCGCAGACAAGTCAGCTCCTACGCCCTTCGGGCAGAATCGGTACCCTGTTTGCTGTGCGACAGCGCGGCGTCGAAGACGGGGCGGGCCCTCCTATCAAACAATGCATAACCAGCTGAAATAAAAAGATTATTTTGTAGGAGCGCGCTTGCCCGCGATCGGCTGCGGAGCAGTCGCAAAATCAGCGAACTCTATTCTGGCAATAGAACTGTGCTCAGCATTTTCGGGCCCGCTTCGCGGTCCATCGCGGGCAAGCGCGCTCCTACAATTGACCGTGTTTGCTGTGCGACAGCGCAGCGTCGAAGACGGGGCGGAATCTCCTATCAAGCACCATTTAAGTCATTGATAAATAAGATATAAATCTTAAGCCCGGCACCGATCGACTGTAAGAGCTGACTTGTCTGCGATCGGTCCGGGGTCGCGTCCGGCCGAAGCAGTCGCAAATGGGCTGGACACGATATCGCTGGAAGGTCCTTCGGCCCTTATCGCAGACAAGTCAGCTCCTACGCCCTCCGGGCAGAATCGAGCCCCAGTTTGCTGTGCGACAGCGCCGCGTCGAAGACGGGGTGGAATCTCTGGCTTACTTGCCCAGCTTGCTCAATTCTTCCGCTTCGACGATCCGTAGCCCGTCCTGTTCCTCCAGCGCCAGGCGCCACAGGGCCCGCGCGAGGCAGCAGGCTTCGATGCCACGGTATTTACCTGGAATCAGTTTCGCCAATGGCCCTGCGAGTTGTTCGGCCAGGCGCTGTTCGGCGCGTTCGCCAAGCAATAGCGATGGCCGGGCGATGGTCAGTTGCGGCCAATCCTGAGCTATGAGCGCATATTCCATTTGGCCTTTGATCTTGCTGTAGAAAATGCTGGATCGCCGATCAGCATTGACTGCGCTGATCACCACCAGATGCCGCGCCCCGAGTTCGCGAGCTCGCTTGCCAAAGGCCACCACCATATCCAGATCGATAGCGCGAAAAGCGTCCTGTGAGCCAGCCTTTTTGATCGTGGTGCCCAGGCAGCAAAAGGCGATGTCCACGCGCCCGCTCAAGGTCGGGAGTATTTCAGTCAGCTCACCCACCGGGTTTTCCAGGCGTGGGTGTTCCGACAGCGGGCGTCGGGTCGGCGCCAGGACGCGGCTGACCGTCGGTTCGTTGAGCAAGCGATCAAGCAGATGCTCACCGGTCAGGCCGGTGGCGCCAGCGAGCAGGATGTGTTGAGGCGTCAAATACATAGTGTTTCTCCCCTGATACGGTGCAGTTTAGTGGCTGCCCGGGGTCTTTGCTTCCTTGCTGATCAAAGATGTGTTGAGCGCACGTTCTGCCTGACGCTTGCGCAGCTGTTGCCAGTGCGCGAGAACTCCTTTGGGGGCCCAGATTTGTGGCTCCGATGCTTCGAAGTTGTCGCTGATCTCGCGGGCTGCGACATAGGCCTTGGCCTGGTTGAACGCCTGTTGCAGATCGTCTGTTTCGACGAGCGCTTTGGCGAACAGTGCGTCGCCAAAGTAAGTGAAGTCGGCCTCTTCCGAGCAGCCAAAAGATACCCGGTCCGCGCGCGAGGCGGTGATCACCACGGTTTTGTCGTCTTTGAGCGCAGGAATAAAGCCACCGGAATAACAGGCGGAAATCACTATGATCTTGTCGCGATTCTTTAGCGGCGCGAGGACCGCCGCCAGTTCATCGGCGGGCAGGTCGCTCAACTCCAGGCGCGGTTCGTCCAGTACCAGTTCATGGTCATGGGTGCCGTGACTGGTCAGGTAGATGAACACCAAATCTTCCGGCCCACTGCGTTGCGCCAGTGTCTGCACCGCGCGGCTGATGCTTTCGCGGGTCGCCAGTGGTCGGTCGTTCATGTGGTCGCGATGATTGACCAGACTGATCTGCCCGTAGGCGCCGAAGCGCGTGGCCAGCAGGTTATTGACGTAATCCGCTTCGCGCATGAACACGCTCTGCTTGCCGTCGCCGGCCACGACCAGGCTGTACAGCTCGACGGCGGGCGTCGAGGCAGGTACGGCGGCCAAGGCTTTTTCCAGCAAGGGGCCCTGAGCGAGCAACCCGACTTCCAGCGAGTCCGGCAATAGTTTGCCTTGTGCGTCACGCACCCGTTGGCCATTGGTCCAGATGCCGCTTTGTACGCTGCCATCGGCGAGGGTCAGAATGCCCTTGCCTTCATAGGTGTCATTGGCGAACTGGCCTTGATAGGAACTGCCATCGACCAGGCGCAAGTAACCTTCGCCCGAGAAATGCCAGTTGCTGAACTGACCCTGGTAATGGCTGCCGTCGGTGCCGATCAATTCGCCTTTGCCGCTGAGCGTGCCGTCCTTGAACTGCCCGACCCAGACGTCACCGTCGCTGTTTTCGTAGCGGCCTTTGCCCTGCAGCTGATTTTCGTGAAAGCCGCCAACGTATTGATCGCCTTCGGCGCTGTTGAAGCTGCCGTTGCCTTCCAGTTGACCGTTGACGAATTTACCGCTGAATTGATTGCCGCTGGCGTCGCTGCGCTGGCCTTCGCCATTGGGTTTGCCGTGGGCGAACAGGCCTTGATACTGGCTACCGTCATCCAGTTCGAGATGACCAAGACCGTCATATTGGTCGGCCTTGAATTCGCCTCGGTAAGTCACGCCTGGCTCTTTGAGCGTACCTTCACCTTCGCGCCGGCCCAGTTTGAAGCCGCCGACATAACTGCCCGTGCTCGTGGTCAACGTGCCAAAGCCATGGAACAGGCCGTTCTGGAACTGGCCGCGGTAGACGTCGCCGTTGCTGGCGTGCCATTCACCGTCGCCATGCCACTGACCATTCTGAAATTGCCCGGCATACCAGCTACCATTGGGGTAGTCGACCCGGCCCTGGCCTTGCAGCAGACCATTGACCACATCGCCGCGATAATGACCGCCGTCTGGCAGCCGCGCGTCGGGGGGCGACAGCGGTTCGCCGTCGCCGCAAGCAGCAAGTAAGAGAATGAGTGCCAGTGGGGCAAATGGGGCGAACGCGCGCATGGTAGATCCCGAAGATAAAATTCCAGGCGTGTTGAAGGCGTCCCTGAACAAGTCGCTTTCACACAGCCACGGGGAGTATGCCGCAGCTATGTGGTTGCTTTATAGAGGCAACGAAACAGCCAGTTGCAGCTGTTTCGTGTTTTAGCGGTTTTAGATGAAGCACAACGATAGCGGTTCAGCGATGTAGGCCGGCTTTTCCTGGCCTTCGATTTCCAGCGTGGCCGTGGCTTTGAGCAGCCATTGGCCGGGTTTCTTTTCAATGACTTCAGTCATGGCAACTTTCAGGCGAACCCGTGAGTTCACTTTTACTGGCTGGATAAAACGCACGCTGTCCAGACCATAGTTGACAACCATTTTCAGACCTTCAGGCACCACCAACAGGTCTTCCATCAATTTTGGCATCAGCGATAACGACAGAAAGCCATGGGCGATGGTGCTGCCAAACGGCGTATTCGCTGCTTTTTCAGGATCGACGTGGATGAACTGAAAATCGCCGGTGGCCTCGGCAAACAGGTTGATGCGTTCTTGATCGATGGTAAGCCAATCGGAACATCCCAGTTCCTTGCCTGCATAGTTCTTGAGCTCTGCAACGGGTACAAACGGCATGGATACTCTCCTTGTTGTCATCGGATTCTTTGTGAATGCAGCTGTAGTGTTCAGCCACTAAGTGCGTCGGATTTTTTAACCGCGCCAAGGCCTAAGATCATCACGTGGCGTAGGGATGGTCAAGGATGTATGCCTTTGGCGAATGCTGATTTATCAGCCATTCCGACTGCATGCCTATAATGGCGCCGCGAATCTGCAGGAGTTTTTTATGTTGCTACGAGGCCTGACATGGCTGGTCCTATTCCAATTGGTAGGGACCTGGCTCAATCACCTGTTCTTGCCGATACTGCCCGGGCCGATTATCGGGCTGGTGTTGCTGCTGATTTTTCTCGTGGTGCGTGGGGAAGTCGATGAGCCAGTGAGCCTGGCAGCCAGCAGCCTGTTGCGTTATCTGCCGCTGCTGCTGGTGCCGCCAGCAACAGGAGTGATGGTCTACGCCGCCGATATTGCCGCTGATTTCTGGGCCATTGTCGGCTCGTTGGTGTTGTCGTTGCTGCTGTCCCTGGCCTTCGTTGGCTGGCTGATGCAGGTGTTGATCCTGCGCCAGTCGCGGCGCCGGGAGCCTTCATGAGCCTGGACTGGAATGGCGCCTGGAGCGCGGTGATCCATCATCCGCTGTTCGGCATCGCCACTACTCTAGGCGCGTACCAGTTGATGCTGGCGGCCTACGAAAAAACCCGCTGGATATTTCTGCAGCCGGTGCTGATGTCGATGCTGATCGTGATCGGTATTCTGGTCAGTTGCGGCCTGAGCTACGTCGAGTACCGCAAAAGCACGGAAATCCTCAGCATTCTGCTGGGCCCTGCGACCGTGGCGTTGGCAGTGCCGCTTTATCTGAACCTGCGGCGTATTCGGCAATTATTCTGGCCGACCTTTACTACCCTAGTGGTGGGTGGCGTGCTGGCGACGTCACTGGGGGTGACGCTGGGCTGGCTGTTTGGCGCCGGGCATATGATTCTGATGACCATGGCCCCCAAGTCGGTGACGTCGCCGATTGCCATGCTGGTGGCCGAGCAGATTGGCGGTGTCGCGCCGCTGGCGGCGGTGTTCGTTTTGATTACCGGAGTGATCGGCGCAATTTTCGGCCCCGGTCTGCTGTCTATTCTGGGAGTGAGTAATCACGCAGCGCGCGGCATGGCTCTCGGCTTGACCGCTCACGCCGTCGGCACCTCGGTGGCGTTGCAGGAAAGTGAGGAGTGTGGCGCGTTCGCGGCGCTGGCAATGAGTTTGATGGGCGTCGCCACGGCGGTATTCCTGCCGTTGGCGGTTACGCTGGTGGTTTAAGAGTGCTGGTCATTTAAAAGCTCGGATCGTTTAAGGAAGACTTTATGATTTTGCCGTTATTTCCCCTCAACGCGGTGCTGTTTCCAGGGTGCATGCTTGATTTGCAGCTGTTTGAAGCGCGCTATCTGGACATGATCGGCCGCTGCATGAAGCAGGGCGAAGGCTTTGGCGTGGTGTGCATTCTTGACGGCGAAGAAGTCGGCCAAGCCCCTGATGGCTATGCGCTGATCGGTTGCGAGGCGTTGGTGCGTGATTTTCAACAGCAGGAAAACGGCCTGCTGGGGATTCGCGTGGAAGGTGGCCGGCGCTTCCGCGTGGTCAGCACCGACGTGCAGCGCGATCAATTGATCCTGGCGCAGATCGAGTGGCTGGATGAGCTGCAAGAGCATCCATTGCAGGACGCAGACGCCGATCTGGTGGCCTTGCTTGCCGCGTTGGCCGAGCATCCGATGGTCGCTGCGCTGAACATGGGGGTAACGGCCAGCGGGCAACAGTCGCTGGCCAATCAGTTGGCCTATCTGCTGCCGTTCACTGAAGAAGACAAAATCGAGTTGCTGGAGCTCAGTGACGCTCAGCAACGGCTGGACGCGATCCAGGACTTGCTCGATGAAATGCAGGGCAACTTGCTGCCCTGACCGATCAGCTCATCGCGTGCAAACCACGGGCATTCAGTACTGATAACGCAGGACGGCTTGGGACAAGGAGTTCAGCGCGAAGAAGCCGAACAGGGAGAGCAGCGCCGGTAGCATCACCCACCACACCCGCGCCGGCATGGCCTGGAGCGGCTCTTGGCGCTGGATGAAGGTCAGGCTGGCCGCGCAGACACAGAACGCGAGCATGGCCCCGGCCAACACGTCAGTCGGCCAGTGCACGCCCAGATAAACCCGTGACATGGCAATCGACAGCGCTGGAATGCAGCCCAGCAGCAGCCACGTCAAACGCAAGCGCACCGGTTGGCCGCGCCCGGCCAATACCGCCAGCACCATAAACAGCACAAATGACGCCGAACTGTGGCCGCTAGGCATGCTGTAACTGGTCAGCGGGTCGATCAGTACATCGGGGCGTGCGCGGGCGGCGGCCCATTTCACGACGGTATTGCCCAGCGCCGCACCCAAGGTTGCAGCGCAGGCAAATATCGCTTGCCGCCATTGTCGGGTTGCCAGCAACAGCGCGAGTAACAGTGCGGCGGCTGCAAGCTGGGTCTTGAAGTCTCCGAGCTGGGTGACCATGACCACGAACGTATCGGCGGCTTTGCTGCGATGTTCCTGCACCAGTGTCATCAAGCCCTGATCGAAGTGCGTCAGGTACGGCCAGCCCAGGAACAGCCCGGTGAGCATCAGCAGGCTCAACAGGGCGATCAGTTGGGTGGCGTAACGTTTACCGTGCGCGCTGCTGTAGATACTTAAACCCAGCAATACCGCGACCCCGCCAGCCATCACCCCGGCCTGTGGCCAGAAACCCTCAGGGAGTGGCAAACGAATGGCTGCGCCAGTGGCCCAGCCTGGAAGCAGATAAACGACGGACCAGCCGGCGCCGGCGATTACGCTGACCGCCGCAAAGCGCGGGAAGGGCATGTCGCACATCCCCGCGACCATCGGCAGCATGGGCCGCAACGGCCCGATAAAACGTCCGACCAGCAGACTGGCGATGCCGTAACGCTGGAAGTAGAGTTCCGCGCCGCCGATCCATTCCGGGTGATGTCGCAACCCCGGCAGGCGGCGGATGTTCTGATGGAAGCGCCTGCCGAGGAAATACGACAGACCGTCGCCGAGCAAGCCGCCACAAAATCCCAGTAAAAGTGTTTCACCCAGTGACAAGGCGCCACTGCCGGCCAGTACCGCGATGGCAAACAACAGCACGGTGCCCGGCACGATGATCCCGGCGATGGCCATGCATTCGAGGCAGGCCACCAAAAAAATCGCCAGACCCAACCATGAAGGGTTGGCCGTGAGCCAGCCGGTAATGCCGTCGAGCCATGGGCCCATGTTTCAGTGTCCTTGCTCGAGTAAAAAATAATCGTGACCTTCGACCTGACCACGTCGCAACGGGTTCCGCGTGCAGAATTGGGCGTAGACAGCGTCGACGAAGCGGTACATCAGGTGTCCATCGCGGCCGTCGGGAATGCCCAGGCGGGTGGTTTGGATAATCTGTTTGGGTGCCGCGCCGACATCCTCGACGAACAACTGCTCCAGATCGAAACGTCTGGCGTCCCAAACCGGGACCTTCAACCCCAGCGCCTTGCACAGCAGCGTCTGGCCGGCGCATAGCCGCTCGGGTGCACGCAGCGCACCCTTGGCGTCCGGGTTGTTCAAGAGCATCTGCGCGAGGCTGTTGGCACCTGAAAACTCGTCGACCCACGGATACGCAGACTTGATCAGCACCGCATTGCCCGGGCCTTCAGCGCTGAAGTTCAGCGAGTCGCCGCCGCGGGCGTAATACATATAAATGTGCCCGCCATCGAGAAACAGTGCCTTGCGTTTTTCGGTATAGCCCAGTGACGCATGGCTGCCTTTTTCAGCGCAGTAATAGGCTTCGGTCTCGATGATCCGTGCCGACAGCCACAACGAATCCTGTGCGTTTCCCAGGCGATGACGAATCACCTTGCCCAGTAGATCGCGGGCGAGCACTTGCGCGTCGCGGTTGAAGAACGAGTCGGGAAGGGCGTTTGGCAGGTGGTCGGACATCGTCGTTTACGCTAAACCGGCGGAGGACAGGGCGCCGATCATAGCAATAACTGTCTTTATCGAAACTGAACGGACGTTTGACCCATATCCCCTGTAGGAGCTGACTTGTCTGCGATAAGGGCCGGAGGACCTTCCAGCGGTGGCGAATTCACCATTTTTGCCAGCGCTTCGCACTGGATCGCAGACAAGTCAGCTCCTACAAAGGGCCGAAGGACCTTCCTGCGACGGCATTTTTGCCCCGACTTTGCACGGCTTATCGACCATCCGCCTGCCACCGCTGTCGTTACACGGGCCCGACAGCTATAATCGGCCGCTTTCCTCTCTGCCAAGACCTCTGAGACCATGACTGAGTCCGTTCTTGACTACATGACCCGTTTGGGTCGCGCCGCCCGCGAAGCTTCGCGAGTGATCGGCCGTGCCAGCACCGCGCAGAAAAACCGCGCCCTGCAAGCCACCGCCGCTGCTCTGGATGAAGCCCGCGCCGAATTGTCTGCCGCCAATGAGCTGGACCTGGCTGCTGGTCGGGCCAATGGCCTGTCGCCATACATGCTCGAGCGTCTGACCCTGACCCCGGAACGCATCGATAGCATGATCGTCGGTTTGCGTCAGGTGACCAGTCTGCCAGACCCCATCGGCGCGATCCGCGACATGAGCTATATGCCGTCGGGTATTCAGGTGGGCAAGATGCGTGTGCCGCTGGGGGTGGTGGGGATTATTTACGAGTCGCGTCCGAACGTGACCATCGATGCTGCGAGCCTGTGCCTGAAGTCAGGCAACGCGACGATCCTGCGCGGCGGCTCAGAAGCCATTCATTCCAACCGTGCCATTGCCGCCTGCATTCAGCGTGGCCTGGCTGCGGCCGATTTGCCGGCTGCCGTGGTGCAAGTGGTTGAAACGACGGACCGCGAAGCGGTTGCGGCGTTGATCACCATGCCCGAGTACGTCGATGTGATCGTTCCGCGCGGCGGCAAAGGGCTGATCGAGCGTGTCAGTCGCGATGCGCGGGTGCCGGTGATCAAGCATCTGGACGGCATTTGCCACATCTATGTCAGCGCCCACGCCGATCTGGTCAACGCCCAAAGCATCTGCTTCAACGCCAAGACCTATCGTTACGGTATCTGTGGCGCGATGGAAACCTTGCTGGTAGACGAGACCGTCGCTGCCGAGTTCCTGCCGCCAATGGCCGCGCAATTGCGCGAAAAAGGCGTCGAGCTGCGGGGTTGCGAACGCACCCGCACATTGATCGACGCTGTGCCGGCGACTGAAGAAGACTGGCACACCGAATACCTTGCGCCGATTTTGTCGATCCTCGTGGTGAGCGGCCTGGATCAGGCGATCGAACATATCAACCACTATGGGTCGCACCATACCGACGCCATCGTCACCGATAATCAGGGGCAGGCCCGGCGTTTCATGGCCGAAGTCGACTCCAGTTCGGTGATGATCAACGCCCCGACCTGCTTCGCCGATGGCTTTGAATACGGATTGGGTGCCGAGATCGGCATTTCTACTGATAAGCTGCACGCCCGCGGCCCGGTCGGTCTGGAAGGCCTGACGTGCGAGAAGTACATCGTGATCGGCGACGGTCATCAGTTGCGTGGCCAGGAGCCTGCCTGACTTGGCCGAGCCTGAAAAGCCTGCTGCCGATGATACGAACACGGTGGTTGAGCCTGCGGTGAAGCAAAGCTCAAGCCTGCCGCGACGTATCGGCATGCTGGGCGGCACGTTCGACCCGGTGCACATCGGCCATTTGCGCGGAGCACTGGAAGTCGCCGAGCTGCTTGAGCTCGATGAGTTGCGCCTGACACCCAGTGCCAGGCCACCTCATCGCGACACGCCGAGTGTCAGCGCGCAGGATCGTCTGGCGATGGTCGAGTGCGCGGTGGCCGGCGTGTCACCTTTGACGGTGGATGACCGCGAGCTGCAGCGGGATAAACCGTCGTACACCATCGACACCCTGGAACTGATGCGGGCCGAGTTGGCCGCAGACGACCAGTTATTCCTGTTATTGGGCTGGGATGCCTTTTGCGGGTTACCGACCTGGCATCGCTGGGAAGAACTGCTGGAGCACTGCCATATCGTGGTGCTGCAACGCCCGGACGCCGACAGCGAGTCCCCCGACGCCATGCGAAATCTGCTGGCGGGGCGCGCGGTCAGCAATCCGAAGGCCCTGAAAGGGCCGGGTGGACACATTACATTCGTCTGGCAGACCCCGTTAGCGGTGTCTGCCACCCAGATCCGCCAACTGCTGGCCAGCGGGAAGTCGGTACGTTTTCTGGTGCCAGACGCGGTACTGGCCTATATCGACGCGCACGGGCTGTACCATGCGCCGAACACTCAGGGGACGCTTTGAAACAGCCTCATCAAATGGCGTTTGAAGTCCCCCTACATACGAGCTGAATGAGTTTTTTATGAAGAAGCAAAAATTGAGTAGCGAAGAAGTGATCAAGGTGGCAACGGCCGCTCTGGAAGACGTCAAAGGTACAGACATTCTGACCATCGACGTTCGCGACAAGACCAGCATCGCCGATTACATGCTTATCTGCACCGGTACCTCCAACCGTCAGCTCAGTGCGTTGGTCGAGAGCGTACGCGACAAGGTCAAGGCCGCTGGCGTGATGCCGCTGGGCGAAGAAGGCAAGGGCGATAGCGACTGGGTGCTGCTGGACCTGGGCGACGTGATCGTTCACGTGATGACCGCTGCTGCTCGTCAGTTCTATGACCTCGAACGTCTGTGGCATGGCGCTGAACAAAGCCGTGCAAGCCATGCAAGCCATGATGCAAATCCGTTTGACCCGATGGCCGGCCATAAAGAGTAAGGGGTCGCTGTGCGTCTGCGTTTGATCGCTGTCGGTTCGCGCATGCCCAAGTGGGTGGAAGAGGGTTGGCATGAATATGCCAAGCGTATGCCATCCGAACTGGCGCTCGAACTGGTGGAAATTCCGCTCAATACCCGAGGCAAGAATGCCGACGTGGCGCGCTTCATCCGTCAGGAGGGTGAAGCCATGCTGGCAAAAGTGCAGCCGGGTGAGCGGATCGTCACGCTCGAAGTACACGGCAAGCCGTGGAGTACCGAGCAGCTGGCGGTCGAACTCGATCGTTGGCGTCTGGATGCGCGCACCGTGAATTTGATGGTCGGCGGCCCTGAAGGGCTGGCGCCGGAAGTCTGCGCGCGTAGCGAGCAACGCTGGTCGTTGTCGCCGTTGACCTTACCCCATCCGCTGGTGCGCATCCTTATCGGTGAGCAGATGTATCGCGCCTGGACAGTCCTGTCCGGGCACCCTTATCACAAATAGTTTGCGCGCCTAACCTAAATGTCTCAGCCGATCCGCCTAAAAGACCACGAGAAAGACGCACGTCTGGTGCGCGGCCGGGTCGTGGTCGGGGCTGTGGCGGTGGTGGTGCTGGTTTGCGTGCTGGTGGCGCGGTTGTATTTCCTGCAAGTCATCCAGTACGAGTATCACTCGACCCTGTCGGAGAATAACCGGGTTCACGTCCAGCCGATCCCGCCGAGCCGTGGGTTGATCTACGATCGCAACGGGGTGGTCGTGGCCGATAACCGGCCAAGTTTCAGCTTGAGCATGACCCGCGAACGTTCTGGCGACTGGGGGCAGATTCTGGACGTCATCGTTGACGTGCTGGAGCTGACGCCTGACGATCGCGTGCTGTTCGAAAAACGCATGAAGCAGGGGCGTCGACCCTTTGAGCCAGTGCCGATCCTGTTCGAGTTGACTGAAGAGCAAATTGCCCGCATTGCGGTCAACCAGTTCCGCCTGCCCGGGGTTGAGGTGGTTGCGCAATTGGTCCGCCATTACCCGCAGGGTGCGCACTTCGCGCATTCGGTGGGCTATATGGGGCGGGTCAACGAGAAAGAGCTCAAAGTGCTCGATCCGGTGAACTACAGCGGTACGCACCATATCGGCAAAACCGGGATCGAGCGTTTCTACGAGCCGGATCTGCATGGCCAGGTCGGTTACGAAGAAGTCGAAACCAACGCCCGTGGTCGGGTACTGCGGGTCCTCAAGCGCACCGACCCGATTCCCGGCAAGGACATCGTCCTGAGCCTTGATATCAAGTTGCAGGAAGCTGCCGAAGCCGCATTGGGCGGCCGCCGTGGCGCCGTGGTTGCCCTCGATCCGGCAACGGGAGAGGTGCTGGCGATGGTCAGTCAGCCGAGTTTCGACCCGAATCTGTTCGTCACCGGCATCAGTTTCAAGGCCTATGCCGAGCTGCGTGATTCCGTTGACCGGCCATTGTTCAACCGTATCTTGCGTGGCTTGTACCCGCCGGGTTCGACGATCAAGCCTGCGGTAGCCATCGCCGGGCTGGACAGCGGTGTGGTGACAGCCTCGACGCGGGTGTTCGACCCGGGCTTCTATCAATTGCCCAACTACGACCACAAATACCGGAACTGGAACCGCACTGGCGATGGCTGGGTCGATCTGGACACGGCGATCATGCGCTCCAACGACACCTATTTTTACGATCTGGCGCACAAGATCGGTATCGACCGACTTTCGTCCTACCTGAACAAGTTCGGTATCGGGCAGAAGGTGTCGCTGGATATGTTCGAAGAGTCGCCGGGGCTGATGCCGTCGCGAGACTGGAAGCGGATAACCCGACGTCAGGCCTGGTTCCCTGGTGAAACGCTGATCCTTGGTATCGGACAGGGCTACATGCAGGCGACCCCGTTGCAACTGGCGCAAGCGACTGCGCTGGTTGCCAACAAGGGTGTATGGAATCGCCCGCATCTGGCGAAAACCATCAGTGGCTTGCCGCCGGTAGATGAAAACCCGATGCCGGATATCGTGCTGCGTGATGCCTCGGACTGGGCAAAGGTCAACCACGGCATGCAACAGGTGATGCACGGGGCGCGCGGTACCGCACGCAAGGCGGCGATTGGCTCGCAGTACCGGATTGCCGGTAAAAGCGGTACGGCACAGGTGGTCGCGATCAAGCAGGGCGAGAAGTACGACCGCTCCAAGGTTCAGGAGCGCCACCGTGACCACGCTTTGTTCGTCGGTTTCGCCCCGGCCGACAACCCGAAAATAGTCGTGGCAGTGATGGTGGAAAACGGCGAGTCCGGTTCCGGCGTCGCTGCTCCCGTGGTCCGCCAGGTGATGGACTCCTGGTTGCTCGGCCCGGACGGCTTGCTCAAACCTGAGTACGCCAGTACCTCAAACGCGGAGGCTACGGCCCGTGAAGAGTAATTTCGACCGCATCCTCTCCAGCGAGGATGTGATGCGCCGTCGCGCCAGCTTCTTGCAACGCATCCATATCGATGGACCGTTGTTGATCCTGTTGCTGACCCTGGCCGCCGGCAGTTTGTTCGTGCTGTATTCAGCCAGTGGCAAGAACTGGGACCTGCTGATCAAGCAGACCACGTCCTTCGGTATCGGCCTGGTGTCGATGTTTGTCATTGCGCAACTCGAACCGCGCTTCATGGCGCGCTGGGTGCCGGTGCTCTACGTACTGGGGCTCTTGCTGCTGGTGGCGGTGGACGTCATGGGCCACAACGCCATGGGCGCGACCCGCTGGATCAACATCCCCGGCGTCATCCGCTTCCAGCCTTCAGAATTCATGAAGATCATCATGCCGGCGACCATCGCCTGGTATCTGGCCAAGCGTACGTTGCCGCCGCACTTGAAGCATGTGGCGTTGAGCCTGGGGCTGATCGGTCTTCCGTTCATTCTGATCGTGCGCCAGCCGGACCTCGGCACCTCATTGCTGATTCTGGCGTCGGGGACCTTCGTGCTGTTCATGGCCGGCCTGCGCTGGCGCTGGATCATCAGCGTGCTCACCGCTGCCGTTCCGGTGGCCGTCGGCATGTGGTTTTTCTTCATGCACGACTATCAGAAGCAACGGATCCTGACGTTTCTCGATCCGGAAAGTGACCCGCTAGGCACCGGCTGGAACATCATTCAGTCGAAGGCGGCGATTGGTTCGGGCGGAGTATTTGGTAAGGGCTGGTTACTGGGGACTCAGTCGCACCTGGACTTTTTGCCGGAAAGCCACACCGACTTCATCATCGCCGTCTTGGGCGAAGAGTTCGGCCTGGTAGGCATTTGCGCCTTGTTGCTGATCTATTTATTGCTGATCGGGCGGGGTCTTGTGATCACTGCTCAAGCGCAGACGCTGTTTGGCAAGTTGTTGGCCGGCAGCCTGACCATGACGTTTTTTGTTTATGTTTTCGTCAACATCGGTATGGTCAGTGGCCTGTTGCCGGTTGTAGGTGTTCCATTGCCATTCATTAGCTATGGCGGAACTTCGCTGGTAACGCTGCTGTCAGCGTTTGGGGTTTTGATGTCGATCCATACCCATCGCAAGTGGATCGCACAGGTTTGATTAAGGTGAACAACTCAATGCAAGTAGTGCGTAACTGGGCTGCTCGATATGCTCCGTTGGTCGGCCTGGTGGGCATTCTTGGTTTGGCGCAGGAGGCGACCGCAGGCGATTACGAAGGCTCGCCGCAGGTGGCTGAATTCGTCGGTGAAATGACGCGTGACTATGGCTTTGCCGGTGAACAATTGATGGGTGTGTTCCGTGAAGCCGAGCGCAAACAGGCGATTCTCGACGCGATTTCTCGGCCGGCCGAACGGGTCAAACCGTGGAAGGAATACCGGCCGATGTTCATTACCGATGCGCGTATCGCTCGCGGTGTGGACTTCTGGCGTCAGCACGAAGCTGTTCTGGCACGTGCCGAACAAGAGTATGGCGTACCGGCTCAAGTGATCGTTGCGATCATCGGTGTGGAGACCTTTTACGGCCGAAACACCGGAAATTACCGCGTAATAGACGCCTTGTCGACGCTGAGCTTCGACTATCCTCCGCGTGCCGACTTCTTCCGCAAAGAGCTGCGCGAGTTCCTGTTGCTGGCGCGTGAAGAGCAAGTCGACCCGCTGACGCTCAAAGGTTCGTACGCCGGGGCCATGGGTTTGCCACAGTTCATGCCGAGCAGTTTTCGCGCTTATGCCGTGGATTTCGACGGTGACGGCCACATCAATATCTGGACCAATCCGGACGATGCGATTGGCAGCGTCGCCAGCTATTTCAAACGTCACGGTTGGGTCGCTGGTGAGCCGGTAGTCAGCCTGGCGTCGGTGCGCGGTGACCGTGTCGACGAAGGTTTGAGCCCCGGAATCGATCCGGTAATGAATGTCGGGGAGTTGCGAGCGTTGGGTTGGTCGAGTCATGATGCGCTGCGCGATGATATGCCGGTGACCGCTTTCCGTCTGGAGGGTGAAAATGGCCCCGAGTATTGGATGGGCCTGAAGAATTTTTATGCAATCACGCGCTACAACCGCAGCGTGATGTACGCCATGGTCGTACATCAGCTGTCTGAGTTGTTGGTTCAAGCACGGGGCGTCAAGTAATGCGGGCATTGCAGATACGCAAACCACTGAAGTTCATGGCCTTCGCGGCCCTGGCGATACTGGTGGCCAGTTGTTCGACCAGCCGCTCACCGCAGAGCAACACTGTGCGTTCGACGCCCGGTCTGGATATCAATCGTGCGCACAAAGATGGCGCGCCGTGGTGGGACGTCGATGTCTCACGCATTCCGGATGCCGTGCCGACCTTGCACAACGGCCCCTACAAGGCCAACCCGTATACGGTGCTGGGCAAGACCTATTTCCCGCTGACCGACTCCAAGCGCTATGTCGCGACGGGCACGGCGTCCTGGTATGGCACCAAGTTCCACGGGCAGGACACCGCCAACGGTGAGAAATACGACCTGTACGGCATGAGTGCCGCGCATAAGACCTTGCCGTTGCCGAGTTATGTCCGGGTGACCAACCTGGACAACAACAGAAGCGTGATCCTGCGGGTCAATGACCGTGGGCCGTTCTACTCCGACCGGATCATCGACTTGTCCTACGCCGCCGCGAAAAAGCTCGGTTACGCCGAAATCGGCACCGCACGGGTCAAGGTCGAAGGTATCGACCCGCAGGAGTGGTGGGCGCAGCGTGGACGTCCGGCACCGTTGATGCTGGATGAACCACAGGTCACGGCCCAGGCCGCGCCACCCGCGTTCACCGCTTCCACCGGGACCATCGAGCAATATACGCCGCCGCCCCAGCAGCACGCGGCAGCGGTTTCGCCGATACAGATCGACGCAAAAAAAAACGCTTCCTTACAAGCCTCTGGGCTGTATCTCCAGGTGGGCGCCTTCGCCAACCCGGACGCTGCGGAACTCCTGAGGTCGAAACTGAGCGCAATGGTGCAAACCCCAGTGTTCGTCAGCCCGACAGTACGCAGTCAGCAAACGCTGTACCGAGTACGGATGGGGCCGGTAAACACGCAGGGTGAAGCCCAGCAGTTACAAGCCAGCATCAGATCCGCCAATCTTGGCCAGCCACACGTGGTGATGTCGGATCAGTGATTTAACGCTGGTTGATTCAGGGACGATGTGCCGTTGCTTGTCCGACGGGGACTTGCCGACAGAGCAAGCGATACAAGCAACTTGTCACAGAACAGTCTGAATACTCGGGCTGTTCTGTCAGCCAGGGATAAAGCCTGGCGCCAAAGACCGGATGAGCGCGTAGTTCTTTCACCGGTCTGATTAGCTTTGCCCGCGAGGGCATGTTTGCCCATTAGCAATTTCGAGAGACGGATGAACATCACCACCTTTGCAAAACGCTTGTGCCTGCTTGTCCCCCTGATCGTCACTCCTGCCGCCTGGGCGGCAGAACAGATGACGCCGGCCGCACCGCAACTGGCCGCCAAAGCCTACGTGCTCATGGATGCCTCCAGCGGTAACATTCTGGTCGAAAACAATGGCGACCAACGTTTGGCGCCAGCGAGCCTGACCAAACTGATGACGGCCTACATCGCGACCCTGGAAATCCGTCGCGGCCAGATCGGCGAAAACGATCCGGTGACCGTCAGCGAAAACGCCTGGCGCACCGGCGGTTCGCGGATGTTCATCAAAGTGGGCAGCCAGGTCACCGTCAGCGATCTGCTGCACGGCATCATCATTCAGTCGGGCAACGACGCCAGCGTCGCGCTCTCCGAGCACATCGCCGGCAGCGAAGATGCTTTCGCCGACATGATGAACAAAACCGCCGGCGACCTGGGCATGGTGAACAGCCACTTCATGAACCCGACCGGTCTGCCGAACCCAGAGCACTACTCTTCGGCGCATGACATGTCGTTGCTGGCGCGGGCGATCATTACCGTAGATCCGGCTCACTATGCGATCTACTCGCAGAAAGAGTTCTTCTGGAACGGCATCAAACAGCCCAACCGCAACCTGCTGCTGTGGCGCGACAAGACCGTTGACGGTCTGAAAACCGGTCACACCGAAGAGGCCGGCTACTGCATGGTGTCCTCGGCGGTACGTGATGGCATGCGTCTGATCGCAGTGGTGTTTGGTACCAACAGCGAACAGGCTCGCGCGGCCGAGACCCAGAAGCTCCTGACCTACGGTTTCCGCTTCTTCGAAACCCAGACCTTCTATCAGAAGAACACCGAGCTGGCTCAAGCTCCGGTCTGGAAAGGCGCCGAGCATCAAGTCAAGGCCGGTCTGGCTAACGACTTGACCATGACCTTGCCTAAAGGCGAATTGAAGAAGCTGGCCGCTAGCATGACCATGAACCCACGGCTGGTCGCGCCTATCGCCAAGGGCGATGTGATCGGTAAAGTGGAAGTGAAAATGGACGACAAGGTCGTGCACACCGCTGACCTGATCGCCCTCGACGCCGTCGACCAGGGTGGTATCTTCCGCCGCGTGTGGGATAGCATTCGCCTGTTCTTCTACGGTTTGTTCAACTGATATTGCCGACCGGCGTGCACCGGCTCTGATCCAGAGCGCGGTGCGTGCCGCTCGTCACGGCTTACGAGGCCGTTACTGCCATGACTGATACCGACGTTAAGTCGCATAAAATCGAATTTCCCTGCCTCGACTACCCGATCAAAGTGATTGGCGACACGAGCGTGGGTTTCACTGCCCTTGTGATCGAGATTCTGGCCAAGCACGCCACGCTCGACATTGCCACGCTCGCCGAGCGTCAAAGCAGCAATGGCAAATACACCACCGTACAGCTGCACATCACCGCGACTGGCGAAGAACAATTGCGCGATATCAATAGTGCGTTGCGCGCTACGGGTTTCGTGCACATGGTGCTCTGATGCCCGGGAGCCTGGGCTTTCGAGACCTGGGTCAGGTCGCTTACGAGCCGGCCTGGCACGCCATGCAGCGTTTCACCAGCGAGCGTGGACGCGACGTGGCGGACGAAGTCTGGCTGGTGCAACATCCCCCGGTGTTCACCCAGGGTCAGGCGGGCAAGGCCGAACACTTGCTGCTGCCGGGCAATATTCCGGTGGTACAGGTCGATCGTGGTGGCCAAGTGACCTATCATGGGCCGGGCCAACTGGTCGCCTACCTGATGCTGGATGTACGGCGCCTGGGTTTCGGCGTGCGCGAGCTGGTCACCCGGATCGAGCACAGCTTGATTGCGCTATTGGCCAGTTACGGTGTAACGGCGGTAGCGAAAGCGGATGCGCCAGGTGTCTATGTCGATGGAGCGAAAATCGCCTCCCTCGGCCTGCGTATTCGCAACGGTTGTTCATTCCATGGCCTGGCGCTGAATGTGGACATGGACCTTGAACCGTTTCGACGGATAAATCCCTGCGGGTATGCGGGGCTGGCAATGACCCAGCTACGCGATCATGCAGGCCCGATTGAATTTGCCGAGGTAAGTGCCCGGCTGCGCGCGCAGCTCGTCAAACACCTCGACTATGCTGAGCAGACGACCCTAACGGGCGGAATCGATTGATATGACTACTGCGACTGATACTGCGCTAAGCCCTGTAGAAACTGGCTCCGTACAAACCCTGATCCCGACGCTGGATATTGAGCGTGCGGCCCGTCCGAAAGTGGAAGCCGGCGTGAAGCTGCGCGGCGCGGAAAAAGTCGCACGGATCCCGGTAAAGATCATTCAGACCGTCGACCTGCCGAAAAAGCCCGATTGGATTCGTGTGCGCATCCCGGTTTCCCCGGAAGTGGATCGCGTCAAACAACTGCTGCGTAAGCACAAGCTGCACAGCGTCTGCGAAGAAGCGTCCTGCCCGAACCTGGGCGAATGCTTCTCTGGCGGTACCGCGACCTTCATGATCATGGGTGATATCTGCACCCGACGTTGCCCGTTCTGCGACGTGGGTCATGGCCGACCGAAAGCTCTGGATGCAGACGAGCCGAAAAACCTCGCCGTCGCCATCGCCGATCTGCGCCTCAAGTATGTGGTGATCACCTCGGTGGATCGCGATGACCTGCGTGATGGCGGTGCTCAGCACTTTGCCGATTGCATCCGCGAGATCCGCCTGCTGTCGCCGAACGTGCAACTGGAAACGCTGGTCCCGGATTACCGTGGTCGCATGGACATCGCGCTGGAAATCACGGCTGCCGAGCCGCCAGACGTGTTCAACCACAACCTGGAAACCGTACCGCGCCTGTACAAGGCTGCGCGTCCGGGTTCGGATTTCCAGTGGTCGCTGACCTTGCTGCAGAAGTTCAAGCAAATGGTTCCTCACGTACCGACCAAGTCCGGCTTGATGCTGGGTCTGGGCGAGACCGACGAAGAAGTCATCGAAGTCATGCAGCGCATGCGTGAACACGATATCGACATGCTCACCCTCGGTCAGTACCTGCAGCCGTCGCGCAGCCACTTGCCGGTGCAGCGCTTCGTGCACCCGGATGTCTTCGCCTGGTTCGCCGAGGAAGGCTACAAGATGGGCTTCAAGAACGTCGCCTCCGGTCCGCTGGTGCGTTCTTCGTATCATGCCGATGAGCAGGCCAAGCAGGCTGTGGAAGCCATGGTCTGAGCTGAATAAGCTGATCAAAAAAGGGCCGGATAGTGATATCCGGCCCTTTTTTGTCTGTGTAGGGGACTGATTTGTTTTTCGCGCTCTTTGAAAAATCAATCTGTCCCCGGCCTCAAAAGGGGGACAGATTAATTTTCGATGAAGCGTTGAAAATAAATCAGTCCCCGTCACGACCTGCCTGAAGAGGCCCTTACGGCTTACGCAAATTATTCAGCAGTTCATGGGTCGGGTAACCATCGGCCGGCCAGCCAAACGACTGTTGCGCACTACGAATCGCCTTGCGCGTGTTGGCGCCGATGATACCGTCTGGAGCGCCTGCGTCGTACTGCCGGGATGACAGCAGGGTTTGCAGCTCGATCCGCTCAGAACGGCTCAGAGGCAGGTCATCGCGCGGCCAATTGCCGAGCACGTAACCACCGCCATTGAAGCGCTCGGACAGCAAACTGATGGCCAGGGCGTAGGACGACGAGTTGTTGTATTTGAGGATCGCGCGGAAGTTATTCAGTATCAGGAACGCCGGGCCGCGATAGCCAGCCGGCAGGAGCAGGGCGGCCTGTTGTTGCGCGACGTTGGCGGGCAGGGCGCTGCCGTTTGGCAGTTTCAGACCCAACCGCTGCCACTCGGCAACGGTTTTGCGCGTGGAGGCATCGGCCAGCGCGTAGTCGAACCCCTGCGTCAGTTGCACTTCGAAACCCCAGGGTTGACCTTGCTGCCAGCCCGAGCTTTGCAGGTAATTGGCGGTCGAGGCCAAAGCGTCGGCCGGGGTGTTCCAGATATCCCGGCGACCCTCGCCAGTGAAGTCCACCGCATAAGTGTTGTAAGTGGTCGGGATGAACTGCGTCTGCCCCATGGCACCGCCCCAGGATCCGACCATCTCGGACGGCTGGATGTCGCCGTGCTGAAGAATTTGCAGTGCGGCCAGCAGTTGCTCTTGCGCGAAGCTCCGACGGCGGCCTTCGTAGGCCAATGTCGCGAGAGAACGAATCACATACTGCGTGCCCTGGAGCTGGCCGAAGCTGCTTTCCATGCCCCAAATCGCGACCAGTGCCTGGCGATCGACGCCATAGCGTTGTTCGATGCTTTGCAGCACATCGGCGTATTGCGCGAGCAAGGCCTGACCTCTACGTACGCGCACGGCAGACATGGCGCCTTCCAGGTACTCCCAGACCGGGCGAGTGAACTCAGGCTGGCTGCGATCGGCCGTGACCACGCTCATGTCCGGGACTACGCCGGCGAAGGCTTTGTCGAAAATGTCGGGCCGAATGCCAGCGTTCAACGCCTCGATTCGAAAACCTGCTTCCCAGTCACTGAAGCTGATGGTGGGCTGAATATCGACATCGGTATCGCCGGGCGCATTGACTGGCGGGTTCGCAGGCGAGGAGGTCGCCGGAGGGACGCTGGTGACTTGAAGAGGAGTAGCGTCGGCCGCGGTCGGTTTTTCCGCGCAGGCAACTAACAGGATGAGGCTGGAGGCTGTGATCAGTTGGCGCAAATGCCAACGACGGGAAAAACTAAGGGGCATGCTCGGGTCCAAGGTATTACCAACAGACGCAGACCTTATCATGCCTGCCCGTGCGAGGGGGCCTTGGGAGAGGTGGCACGTTTCAAGCCGCCAGAAAGTAAGAAGCCTCCCAGCTTTTAGACTGGAAGGCTTCGCGGCGGTAGCTGCCTTTGCCCTTGGCTGGTCGTTCCTGACGACTGCGGAACAATGGCTGGGCGATGATGGATTTGGCCTTGTTGGGCCTGGATGGCTTGCTCATGGCGAGTACGCTCTCGTTGGGTTGGTGAATCGGTGCGAATGATCGGCCAGCAGATGGGATCTGTCTAATAGATGTCTGCTATCGCCGATGCTGGGCCCCCCTGTAGGAGCTGACTTGTCTGCGATAGGCCGGGGTCGCGTCCGACACGAAGGACCTTCATGCGGTGGTGAATTCACTACTTTTGCGAGCGCTTCGCACTCGATCGCAGACAAGTCAGCTCCTACAAGAGTCCTGCGTATCGGCCGGGGTAATTACTCAGCAGGCAAATTCAGCCGCTGTCCGGCCATCAACAGCGCCAGGCGACTCAAGCTGCTCCAGGCCGAGCCTGCGGCCTGGCCCTTGATTTGTGCATCGATACGCTGAGCATCCATCAGCAGTTGGCCCCAGCGCTGTGCGGAGTGGCGTTGCAGGGCTTTGCTCATCAGCGGTTTGCGTTTGTCCCAGATCGGCGGACGGGCCTGACTGAAGGCCTTGTCCAGTGGCACGCCCTGGCTGAACTGCAACGCCAGGCTGGCCAGCACCCGCAGTTCGCGACAGAGCGCCCAGAGAATCACTGGCGTTTCCACCCCTTCGCCACGCAAGCCTTCGAGCATGCGCAATGCGTGAGCGGCTTCGCCATTGAGAATGGCGTCGGTCAAACCGAAAACATCGAAACGTGCACTGTCGGCCACTGCCCCTTGCACGGTCTCGACGGTTATCTGGCCACCTTCGGCCATCAGTTTGAGCTTTTCGATTTCCTGCGCCGCGGCGAGTAGATTGCCTTCGACCCGCGCCGCGATCAGTTCGACTGCGTCCTGGCTGGCGGCCAATCCGGCCTGTGACAAACGCTGACGAATCCACTGCGGCAACTGGCTGGCATCCACTGGCCAGATTTGCACGAATTGCGTCTGCGGGCCTTCGACCAGCGCCTTGCCCCATTTGGTTTTCTGCGCGCTGCCGTCGAGTTTCGGCAGGCTGATCAGCAACACCGTATCTTCGGCGGGGCGCGAACAATATTCGATCAGCGCCGCAGCGCCCTTGTCGCCGGGTTTACCCGAGGGCAAGCGCAGCTCCAGCAGGCGTTTTTCCGCGAACAGCGACATGCTGGCGCCCGCCTGCAACAGCGTACCCCAGTCGAAACTGGCGTCTGCGCTGAATACCTGGCGTTCGTCGAAACCTTGCTGGCGTGCTGCAGCGCGAATGGCATCGGCCGCTTCCTGGCACAGCAGCGGGTCATCGCCGCTGACCACATACACGGGCGACAGGCTGCTCTGGAGGTGTTTGCCAAGTTGGGCTGGAGTCAGTTTCATAGGTCAGAAGATGCTGGGGCCAGCACGCTGGCCCCGAGGCATTTATCGGGCCGGCATTTCAACAGGCGACTGCCGAGGTGTCTCGTTCTCGATCTTCTGCGCGGCTTCCAGGGCATCGGCTTCAGCTTTGGCTTTGGCATCTGCGGTCTGTTGCAGTTTATCCAGTTGAGGCGGGGACAGCAGTTGCAGGCGCTGCACCATGTTCTGGACCAGCTGGCTGCGCATCTCCTTACGGACTTGCTCGGCTTCCTGGTCTGAACCCATCAGGTTGTTGCCGTCATGCACGTAGATTTTTTGTACGCGCAGTTTGTCTTCGAGCAGCGACAGATTGCCATGGCCGCGGATCTCGTAGTTGAGTGTGTCGGTCAACTCATATTCGGCCGAACCGGCGGCACCGGTGTAGCTGAGGGAGCGTTGTGATTCGTCTTCATTGACCAGAATCAGCTTGTACGGCGCACCGGTATAAACTTTTACGCCGCTGTTTTCCAGCACTTGACGCAACTGAGTCACGGTATCGCCATAAGCGTTACGCGCACTCAGATCAAGCTCTTTGATAGTCAGCCCGGAAGTACCCGTGCCACGCAGCTGGAAACCACAGGCGCTCAGCAACACGGCGAGCCCCATAACCAGCAAATTGCGTTTGATCATATTGATGCTCCCCTTGAATCCGTTTGGGCCGACATTGCGTCCCCTGGAAGTTTTGTACAGCGCCCGGTCAATACCGGGCGCTTGATTCAATTAGCTTGCAACGATGTTGACCAGTTTGCCGGGCACCACGATCACTTTGCGGATCGTCAGGCCATCGGTGAAACGCAACACGTTTTCATTGATTCGCGCCGCGGCTTCAACTTCCTCGCGGGTGGCGTGAGCCGGCATCTCGATATGGCCACGCAGCTTGCCGTTGACCTGAATCACCAGTTGCAGGCTGTCCTGCACCAAGGCGGTTTGATCCAGCACCGGCCAGCCGGCATCGATGATCGCACCACTGTGGCCCAACTGGCCCCACAGCTCATGACTGATGTGCGGGGTGATCGGCGCCAGCAGCAGGGCGACGGTTTCCAGGCCTTCCTGAAGCAGCGCGCGATCCTGCCCGGTGCCCTGCGCGGCTTTTTCCAGCACATTCATCAGGGTCATCACCTGAGCGATGGCGGTGTTGAATTTGTGGAACTGGCCGACGTCCTGGCTGGCGTTTTTGATGGCCAGATGGATCGCACGGCGAACGGCTTTTTGCTCGTCGTTCAGCGTGGTGATATCGAGTTTTGTCGGCAGACCCTGGCTGACATGCGCCTGAGCCAGACGCCAGACCCGACGCAAGAAGCGGTGCGAACCTTCGACGCCAGAGTCGGACCACTCCAGGCTCATGTCGGGTGGCGAAGCGAACATCATGAACAGGCGGCAGGTATCGGCGCCGTACTGATCGATCATCGACTGTGGGTCGACGCCGTTGTTCTTGGACTTGGCCATCTTCTCGGTGCCGCCGATCTCGACCGGCAGGCCGTCGCTGATCAGTTTGGCGCCGATGATCTTGGCTTTGCTGTCGCGTTCGAGTTCGACATCGGCCGGGTTGAACCAGGTCTTGCTGCCGTTGGCTTCGAGGCGATAGTAGGTTTCGGCGATGACCATGCCCTGGGTCAGCAGGTTCTTGAACGGCTCGTTGGAGTTGACCAACCCTTCGTCGCGCATCAATTTGTGGAAGAAGCGCGCGTACAGCAGGTGCAGGATCGCGTGTTCGATGCCGCCGATGTATTGATCCACCGGCAACCAGTGGTTGGCCGCCGCCGGGTCGACCATGCCGCCTTCATAGTGAGGCGAGGCGTAGCGTGCGTAGTACCACGAGGACTCGACGAAGGTGTCCATGGTGTCGGTTTCGCGCTTGGCCGGCGCGCCGCATTTCGGGCAGGCGCACTCGTAGAACTCGGGCATGCGCGCCAAGGGCGAACCAGCGCCATCGGGAACCACGTCTTCTGGCAACACGACAGGCAGTTGGTCTTCAGGGACCGGTACGTCACCGCAAGTGTCGCAATGCACGATCGGGATCGGGCAACCCCAATAGCGTTGACGGCTGATGCCCCAATCGCGCAGGCGGAACTGGGTGCGCGACTGACCGAGGGTTTTCTTCAGCAACGCGGCTTCGATGGCGTCGAAGGCGCCTGCGAAATCCAGGCCGTTGAACTCGCCGGAGTTGATCAGTTGCCCGTATTCGCCATACGCGTCCTGCCACGGCGCGGGTGTTTCATCGCCAGCGCTAGTGCGTACTACGGCCTTGATCGGCAGGTTGTACTGGGTAGCGAACTCGAAATCACGCTCGTCGTGAGCAGGGACGGCCATCACGGCGCCATCGCCGTAATGCATCAATACATAGTTGGCGACCCACACCGGCAGCTTTTCGCCCGTCAACGGGTGCTCGACGAACAACGAGGTCGGCAGGCCTTTTTTCACCTGAGTGGCGACGTCCGCTTCGGCGACGCTGCCACTTTTGCATTCGTGAATGAAGGCTTGCAGCTCGGGATTGCCGTGGGCAGCCAGGGTCGCCAGCGGGTGTTCGGCGGCGACGGCGACATAGGTCGCGCCCATCAGTGTGTCGGGACGGGTGGTGAAGACTTTCAGTGCGCCGGCTTCACCAATCGAAGCCTGGTGATACGGGAATTGCACTTCCATGCCACGGGATTTGCCAATCCAGTTGCGCTGCATGGTTTTGACCTGCTCAGGCCAGCCCGGCAACTCGTCGAGACTCTCCAAAAGCTCATCCGCATACGCGGTGATCTTGAAGTAGTACATCGGGATTTCGCGCTTCTCGATCACCGCACCGGAGCGCCAGCCGCGACCGTCGATCACTTGTTCGTTGGCCAGTACCGTCTGGTCCACCGGGTCCCAGTTGACAGTGCCGTTCTTGCGGTAGATCACGCCTTTTTCGAACAGGCGAGTGAACAGCCATTGTTCCCAGCGGTAGTAGTCGGGTTTGCAGGTGGTGATTTCACGCGACCAGTCGACACCCAGGCCCAGGCTTCGCAGCTGAGTCTTCATGTAGGCGATGTTTTCGTAGGTCCACTTGGCCGGGGCGACGTTGTTCTTCATCGCGGCGTTTTCCGCCGGCATGCCGAACGCATCCCAACCCATGGGTTGCAGGACGTTCTTGCCTTGCATGCGCTGGTAGCGGGCGATCACGTCACCGATGGTGTAGTTGCGCACGTGGCCCATGTGCAGCTTGCCGCTGGGGTAAGGGAACATCGACAGGCAATAGAAGGTGTCTTTGCCTGGCTGTTCACTGACTTCAAAGGATTTTTGCTCGTCCCAAAAGGTTTGGGCGGCGGCTTCGATTTCGCGGGGCTGATAGAGTTCGTGCATGGCTACTTTTTTACTAAGGAATTGGTGACCTCATCCTCTTCGTTGCACCCTGAGTCAGGTCGGGCTCAGTAGAGCGGGAAGTGGAATTAAAGGAAGCGCCGTAGCATACATGAGCGCTGACTATCGAGGGAAACCCTGATTGCTTCGTCGGGGGCTGTCAGAGGCCGTTGGTCGCGGCATCCGGCTGATTTGGGCAGCAGCGCTAAGCTGATTAGCGGGGAAGTATGTTTTATCTTCAATGAGGTGAACGGATGGCAGAGTTGCAGCGAGCAGCAATAAAACCTGAGCTATACGAACGCTTGATCAATCGTCTGGGGCTTGCCCTGGATGTGGCGAAAACAGCAGTCAGACTTCGCGATGAAGCCCCTGCTGAACTGGAGTTGCGTGGCTTGAGCCCCGCAGAATTTGAGTTGATCGAGGCCTATCTGGACGCGGGCGCCTTTGGTTTTAAGGCTGATGGTGTGATAAGGAGTTCTTCTGCTGCAAGGGAGCTTGACGGGTCGACTTCAACGCCGCTGCGTTCGGCCAAGGTCATCTGGCTGAACAAACAACAGCGCGCCAAGGTTTCGGCGAAGGTTAAGTCGTTGTATTTCAGATAACTGCACTATTCAAAAAAAGCTACACGTTAACCTTCACAGGCCATAGGCCTGCTTGATAAGCATTGTTGCTTAGCGTCAATCCTTTTAGGCTTCGGGCATCTCTGGAGATGCTCGATGCCTATTCGATACTTGATCAAACAACTGCTCCTGCCGCCCGGCATTCTCATGCTGCTGCTTTTGTTCGCCTGGTGGCTGCGTCGTTCTCGGCCGCGTCTGGCTGCACTGTGCTTCGTCCTTGGTTTTGCCGGGTTGTGGGCGATGAGCCTGCCGATTGCAGTGGAGTGGGCGGCGCGGGCTATCGAGCAAGAACCGCCGCTGCCGCAAAGCCAATGGGCGACCCTGGCGCAACAGGCCGATGCCATTGTGATATTGGGTTCTGGACGTGAGCGCAAAGACCCCACCTGGGGTAGCGACATCCCTACTGGCGTGGCGCTTGAACGCATGCGCTTCGCCGCACGCTTGTCCAAAGCCTCGGGTTTGCCGATTTTGACAACCGGAGGCCTGCACTACGACCAACCGCCGAGTGAAGCGGCGATCATGGCGGACTCGTTGCAAAACGATTTTGGCGTCACCGTGCGCTGGCAAGAAGGACTCAGCCGCACCACTTGGGAAAACGCGACGATGACCGCTGCGGTGTTGCAGC
Organism: Pseudomonas sp. ASL3; assembly: GCF_056680425.1. Lineage (NCBI taxonomy): Bacteria > Pseudomonadati > Pseudomonadota > Gammaproteobacteria > Pseudomonadales > Pseudomonadaceae > Pseudomonas > Pseudomonas sp. ASL3. Next base: position 6,294,674 of record NZ_CM155281.1, read on the forward strand.
CGTTGGGCATCAAGCGAGTGGTGTTGGTAACCCAGGCCTGGCACATGCCACGTGCGCGCTGGAGTTTCGAAAAAGCCGGTTTCGCGGTGGTCAGCGCGCCGGTGGGCTTTCTCGGCGTGGACAACGCCCGACCGTTCAACGGCTGGCTGCCGGAGAGCAAGGCGGTCTGGGAGAGTGGGCAATTGTTCAATGAAGTGGCGGGGTTGGTGGCGTATCCGCTGTTTTACCGGTAAAGCGGCCGCTGCACGGCCCCGCGCAGGCTTGACTGCGAAGGGTCGTGCAGCGGTCTCGCGGATTAAACCGTCTTGGCAATCCGGCTGGCCAGCAAAGCCCAGCCAAACAACAGCACACAGAAAATCGTCAGCGGCCACGAGCGCCAGCGCAGGTAGGGGGTGAGTTGGTGCATCGGCACCACTTCGCCGTACATCACACCTGCCTGAAACTGCGGGATGGTCGCGGTGATCTTGCCGAACGGGTTGATCAGCGCGCTCACGCCATTGTTGGTGGCGCGGATCATCCAGCGACCGGCTTCCAGCGCTCGCATCTTCGCCATCTGCAAATGTTGCAACGGGCCGATGGAGGTGCCGAACCAGGTGTCATTGCTGACCGTCAGCAGCAGGTCGCTCTGAGCGGCCAGGCTGGCGGCGAACTCGGGGTAGACCACTTCGTAGCAGATGTACGGCGCGATTTGATAACCCTTGGCCTGCAGCAACGACTGATCGCTCGGGCCGCGGGCGAAGTCTGACATCGGCAGGTTGAAGAAGGTGATCAGTCCACGCAGCAAGTCCTGCAAAGGTACGTACTCGCCAAACGGCACCAGCTTTTGCTTCAGGTACGTGCCATCGCCTTCACCCACTACGGTGATTCCGTTGTAGTAGTGGTATTCACCGTGTCCGCCTACCTCACGAAGCGGCACACCGGTGATCAGCGCCGAGTTGCGATCAGCGGCGAACTTGCCGAGCATTGTCAGGTAGCCTTCGGCCGATTCCTTGAGCACCGGAATCGCGGTTTCCGGCCAGATGATCAGGTCGGCACGTTTGGAGCGAAAGGTCATGTCACGGTACAGCGCCAGTTGCGCGTCCAGCTGCGCCGGGTCCCACTTCATGCTTTGCTCGACGTTGCCCTGAATGGCGGCGACGCTCAGTGGCGGGCCTGCCGGGGACGTCCATGCGTGGTTTTTCAATGCCAGGCTCAGCACCCACGGCGCCAGCAACAATAGTATGCCCACGCCGAGAAACGCCTTGCGCACCCGCAGCCGTGGCAGGTTGCAAAGCAGGGCGGCGGTCAGTGCCAGGGTAAAGGAAATCAACCACATGCCGCCCATCGGCGCGAGTCCGGACAAGGGGCCATCAAGCTGGCTGTAGCCGGAGTAAAGCCAAGGGAAACCGGTCAGGAACCAGCCGCGAAACGCTTCTTGCGCCAGCCACAATGCGGCGAAAGCCAGAGCGTCGGCGAGAGGCGCTTCATTACGCCGAATCCAGCGCGCCCAGATCCAGGCGGGCAGGGCGAAGAAGAAGGCGATGGCGGCGATGAACCCCAGCATCAGCAAACCGGCCAGCAATACCGAAGCACCACCGTAGGTGTGGATGCTGACGTAGATCCAGCTGGTGCCCGCGGCGAACAGGCCGAACCCATAGCACCAGCCACGGCCGAGGGCCTGACGGGGGCTTGGTTCACGCATGCCGAGGTAGAAAATGACCAATGACACCAGCGCCAGTGGCCAGATATCGAAAGGCGCCAGGGCCAGAGTGGTAAGCGCACCAGCCGCCATGGCCAGCAGGTTACCGGGCCAGCCGGGGCGGGTGATCCAACGCATTTACATTCCTTAGTTGGGTGAGGCTCAAGCGCGCGAAATAGGGCTCAAACGCAGCAAATGAATACGACGACTGTCGGCATTGAGAATCCGGAAGCGATAGGCGCCGATTTCAGTGGTTTCATTGCGTTTTGGCAAGTGTCCGAACGCACTCATCACCAGGCCGCCAACCGTATCGAACTCGTCGTCCGAGAACTCGCTGTCGAAGAAGTCGTTGAAGCTGTCGATGGGGGTCAAGGCCTTGACCAGGAAGTCGCCGCTGGGCAGCGGTTTGATGTAGCTGTCTTCCTCGACATCGTGCTCGTCCTCGATATCGCCGACGATCTGCTCCAGCACGTCCTCGATGGTCACCAGACCTGCCACGCCGCCGTATTCGTCAATGACGATGGCCATGTGGTTATGGTTGGCGCGGAACTCACGCAGCAGCACGTTCAGACGCTTGGACTCAGGGACGAAGGTCGCTGGGCGCAACAGGTTTTTGATGCTGTCGCGATCGCCGTCTTCCTTGAGGATCAGCGGCAGCAAATCCTTGGCCAGCAGCACGCCGAGGACGTCGTCGTGGCTTTCGCCGATCACCGGATAGCGCGAGTGCGCGGAGTCGATGACCGCGGGAAGAAATTCGCGAGGGGTCTGGGTCGCCTTGATGCTGACCATTTGCGAGCGCGGGACCATGATGTCACGGACTTGCAGGTCAGCCACTTGAATGGCGCCTTCGACAATGGCCAGGGCTTCGCTGTCCAGCAGCTTGTTTTGATGGGCCTCGCGCAGCAGCTCAAGCAGCTCCTGGCGGTTTTTCGGCTCGTGGGCAAAAGCCTGGGTGATTTTTCCCAGCCATGACTTTTGCCCGTTGCTCGATCGGTCTTCGCTCATAGCCCTTACTCGTGGTCCTTGCTGGTTGTCTCTAGAGGAGGATGGTCGGCGGTTTCGTCGTCGGCGTAAGGATCGGGATAACCCAATTCTTCAAGCAACGTTCGTTCCAGCGCTTCCATTTCTTCGGCTTCTTCATCGTCGATATGGTCGTAACCGAGAAGATGCAAGCAGCCATGAATGACGAGGTGCGCCCAATGGGCGTCGAGTGCCTTGCCCTGTTCGGCCGCTTCGCGAGCCACTACGGGCACGCAGATCACCAGATCGCCGAGCAGCGGAATATCCAGAAACTCATCAGGCACATCGGCAGGGAAGGACAGTACGTTGGTCGCGTAGTCCTTGTGGCGCCAGGTGTGATTGAGTTCCCGGCCTTCGGCTTCGTCGACCAGGCGAATGGTCAATTCCGAATCAGCGCTGCGTTGGCGCAGGGCCAGTTCGCACCATTGGCGGAACTGGGCTTCGCTGGGGCTTGGCGCTTCACTGGCAAGTTGGAGGTCCAGCTCAAGCATCGCGGCGACTGCCCCTGTTGGAGGAAAACTGGGCCGGAGGCTCGTCGTTGAAACAATCCTCGTAGCGCTCATAGGCTTCGACAATGCGCTGCACCAGCGGATGGCGCACCACATCCTTGGGCTTGAAGTGGGTGAAGCTGATACCTGGCACATCCTTGAGCACGTCGATGACATGAGTCAGGCCCGAGCGCGTGACCTTGGGCAGGTCGACCTGAGTGATGTCGCCGGTGATGACGGCCGTGGAGCCGAAACCGATACGGGTCAGAAACATCTTCATCTGTTCGACGGTGGTGTTCTGGGCTTCGTCGAGAATGATGAAGCTGTTATTGAGCGTGCGGCCACGCATGTAGGCCAGCGGCGCAACCTCGATCACCTGACGTTCGATCAGCTTGGCCACGTATTCGAAGCCGAGCATTTCGTACAGCGCGTCATACAGCGGGCGCAGGTACGGGTCGATCTTCTGTGCCAGATCACCGGGCAGGAAACCGAGCTTTTCGCCCGCTTCGACCGCCGGACGCACCAGCAGGATGCGGCGAATCTGCTCTCGCTCCAGCGCGTCCACTGCGCAGGCGACCGCAAGATAGGTCTTGCCAGTGCCCGCTGGGCCGATGCCGAAGTTGATGTCGTTGCTCAGAATCTCTTTGACATAACGCTGCTGATTCAAGCCGCGCGGGCGAATCATGCCCTTTTTGGTGCGCAGCGCTACGCCGACGTCGGCAGCAGGGTGGTTGTCCAGCTCTTCGACGCCCGATTCCTGGAGGAACAGGTGAACCATGTCTGGCGACAGCTCCGTACCCTTGGTTTCCCGGTACAGGCGGCGCAGCAGGTTTTCGGCCGAAGTGGTGTGTTTAAGTTCGCCAATCAATTCGAATTGATTACCGCGATTGCGGATTTCGATGTTCAGGCGTTGTTCGATCAAGCGCAAATGCTCGTCGAACTGCCCGCACAGATTTGCGAAACGATGAGACTCGACAGGTTCGAGGATGAAACGATGTGGTTCTATGGGTGCGTTCAAGGTCGTTTTTAGCCGCCCGACGGCAAGGGAGATGAAATGAAGGATAACCCCGTAAATCTGTGTGTGAAAGCCTTCACTTACTAATGGTGGTGTGAGCATTCGCAACAATGATCGACTGTAGGAGCGCGCTTGCCCGCGATCGGCTGCGCAGCAGTCGCAAAATCAGTCAGCCCGATATCGCTGGAAGGCCCTTCGGGCCTTATCGCGGGCAAGCGCGCTCCTACAGGTTGGCTTCTTATTGCAACAACGAACCACGCAGCGAATGGGGCTGCGCGTCGTCGATGTACACGTCGGCGAACTGGCCGATCAGCTTGGGATTATCGCAGCGGAAGTTGACGATTCGATTATTCTCGGTGCGCCCCTGCAACTCGCCAGGGTCTTTTTTCGAATAGTCGGTCACCAGAATTCGCTGGGTGCTGCCGACCATTTGCCGGCTGATCTCGAAACCCTGCTGGTTCAAGCGGTGCTGCAAAGCGGCCAGACGCTGTTTTTTCAACGATTCGGGGGTTTCGTCCTTCAAATCGGCCGCTGGCGTACCAGGGCGCGGGCTGTAGACGAAAGAGAACGAGAAGTCGAACCCTACGTCCTCGATCAGCTTCATGGTCTGATCGAAGTCTTTTTCGGTCTCGCCAGGGAAGCCGACGATGAAGTCCGAGCTGATGCTGATGCCAGGTACGGCGGCTTTCAGTTTGCGCAGTTTGGACTTGTATTCAAGCGCGGTGTGGTTGCGCTTCATCGCCGACAGGATCCGGTCGGAACCCGATTGCACAGGTAGGTGCAGGTGTTTGACCAGTTCGGGCACTTCGGCGTGGGCCTGGATCAGGCTGTCGGAGAACTCCAGTGGATGCGAGGTGGTATAGCGAATGCGGTCAATGCCATCGACCGCTGCAACCACGCGGATCAGCTCGGCCAGATCGGCCATACGCCCGTCGTGGGTCGCGCCGCGATAACCGTTGACGTTCTGTCCCAGCAGCGTCACTTCACGCACGCCGTTTTCGGCCAGATGAATGACTTCGGCAATAACATCGTCGAACGGGCGGCTGACTTCTTCGCCACGGGTGTAGGGCACCACACAGAAGGTGCAGTACTTGCTGCAGCCTTCCATGACCGACACATAAGCGCTTGGTCCATCGACGCGAGGCTCGGGCAGGTGGTCGAATTTTTCGATTTCCGGGAACGACACGTCGACCTGCGGCAGGCGCGTGATGCGCGCGGCGTCGATCATTTCCGGCAGGCGATGCAGGGTTTGTGGGCCGAAGACGACATCCACGTAGGGCGCGCGATCACGAATCGCTGCACCTTCCTGACTGGCCACGCAACCGCCGACGGCGATCACCATGTCCGGGTTGGCCAGTTTCAGTTCACGCCAGCGGCCGAGCTGGGAATACACCCGGTCCTGGGCACGTTCGCGGATCGAGCAGGTGTTGAGCAGGATGACGTCGGCATCTTCTGCGCGGGCAGTGACTTCCAGGGCTTGATGTTCGCCCAGCAGATCGACCATGCGCGAGCTGTCATACTCGTTCATCTGGCAACCGTGGGTTTCGATATAAAGCTTCTTGGCCATGCGTGATCATCAGGTGATTCGAAGAACCGCGCATTATAGTGGTGCCGGTCCCCTGTTACTACCGTTGCCTGTCCGGTGGACATGCTATAGTTCGCGCCCTCTTTATGTCCCCGATTGTTACCCGCCCGTTATGACCAAACGTGAAGCTCCAATTTACAAGGTGATTTTCCTCAACCAAGGCCAGGTGTTCGAAATGTACGCCAAGCAGATCTATCAGAGTGATCTGTGGGGTTTCCTGGAGGTGGAAGAATTCGTCTTCGGTGAGCGCACGACCGTGGTGGTAGACCCCAGCGAAGAAAAGCTCAAGGCTCAGTTCGAAGGTGTGGTGCGCAGTTTTGTACCGATGCATTCGATTGTGCGGATCGATGAGGTCGAGCGTATCGGCACGCCGAAGATCAGCGAAGCGCGGGGCACCAGCAATGTGATGCCGTTCCCGATGCCGATGCCGGATAAATAGACCGGGCTTGAATCAAGGCTGTTCTGAATCAGGTCTGGATCAGGGCTGCTTTGCATCAGGAAATGGAGCAAATGGTGTACGACCTTCAGCCGTTTGCAGCTCCAGCAGGTAATTGCGGAAAATTTGCCCCAGCACCTGAGTAGCGACTTCCAGTTCATCGCGCTGCATCTTCGCAGACACCTCATCAGCCGTATCCAGCGCGTCCTCCGCGCCATTGACCGCCGCCATTTTCAGCACGATATAGGCCTGAATGTTGTTGGCCTGAACGCCTTCGCCGTGGAAAAACATCAAACCCAATCGGTACTGCGCCTGGGCATGGCCTTGCAGCGAAGCCTGTTCGAAGTAATTCAGCGCCTGGGTGAGGTCACGAGGTGCATTTTTGCCGTCGTAGTAGAACTCGCCCAACTCATATTGTGCTTGTGCATCCCCGGATTTCGCGGCCTTTTGGCATACCGCCAACGCCTCAGGCAGGTTGTCTGGCTGAGTATTGAGGGTGCAACGACCCACCGCTGGGATTAACAACGAGTTGCCACCTGCGTTTACCAGCAGGGGATGAAGAAGCAACAGGCAGCCCAAAGCAAGGGTGCGGCCGGTGCGGTTCATGGGAATCGACTTACCTCTGAAAAAGGTGCGGGCGTACCCGTCCAGCAGAACGCGCTGGCGGCACATTATGAAATAAGCAGGGCCAACCTTACAAAGTCTTTACGGTTTTTCTGCTGCGCGGGCTTGATCTGCCTGATTTTGCGGGGGAAAGCGGTGCAGAGGCGACTGATTTATCCCTGTAGGAGCTGCCGAAGGCTGCGATCGACCGCGAAGCGGTCGCTGTGATTTAAATAACATGGAGGTTGTTCCAACCTCATCGCAGCCTTCGGCAGCTCCTACAGGGAGCGTCTGCGGCTTTATTTCAGTGCGGCAAACGCCTTTTCAGCGGCATCGAGGGTCAGTTGCAGCTCGGTGTCACCGTGGGCGATGGAGGTGAAGCCGGCTTCGAAGGCACTCGGCGCCAGGTACACGCCACCTTCGAGCATCAAGTGGAAGAAGCGTTTGAAGCGATCGGCGTCGCTGGTCATCACGTCCTTGAAGGTGACGATGTCATCGGCGGCGCTGAAGTACAGGCCGAACATGCCGCCGGCCTGGGTGGTCACAAACGGAATGCCTGCCGCGTCGGCGCGTTGTTGCAGGCCATCGAGCAGGCGAGTGGTGAAGTCGCTCAGTTCGTCGTGGAAGCCGGGACGGCTGATCAAGCGCAGTGTCGCCAGGCCTGCGGCCATGGCCAGTGGGTTGCCCGACAAGGTACCGGCCTGATAGACCGGGCCCAGTGGCGCGATGTGCGACATGATTTCGCGTTTGCCACCAAAACAGCCGACCGGCATACCGCCACCGATAATCTTGCCGAAGGTGCTGAGGTCCGGGGTCACGCCGTAATACGCCTGAGCGCCGCCCAGTGCGACACGGAAACCGGTCATGACTTCGTCGAAAATCAGCACCACGCCATGTTTGTCGCAGAGCGTGCGCAAGCCTTCGAGGAAGCCTGGTGCTGGTGGGACGCAGTTCATGTTGCCGGCGACCGGCTCGACGATGATGCACGCCACGTCCTGGCCGACTTCACTGAGTAGTTGCTCGACCGCGTCAATATCGTTGAACGGTACGGTCAGCGTGTGTTTGGCGAACGAGGCGGGTACGCCCGCAGAGCTTGGGACGCCTTGGGTCAGCGCGCCAGAGCCGGCCTTGACCAGCAGGCTGTCGGAGTGGCCGTGGTAGCAGCCTTCAAACTTGATGATGCTGTCGCGGCCAGTAAAACCCCGGGCCAGGCGAATCGCGCTCATGGTCGCTTCGGTGCCGGAGCTGACCATGCGTACCATTTCCATCGACGGCACGATGGAGCAGACCAGATCGGCCATCTGGGTTTCCATTTCGGTCGGTGCACCGTAAGACAGACCGTGTTCCAGTTGCTTGCGAACCGCGTCGAGCACGTCCGGGTGGCTGTGGCCGAGGATCATCGGACCCCACGAGCCGACATAATCCACATAACGCTTATCGTCTTCGTCGGTCACGTACGCGCCAGCTGCGTGTTTGAAGAACAACGGCGTGCCGCCCACGCTCTTGAACGCGCGAACAGGCGAGTTGACGCCGCCTGGGATGTGTTTTTGGGCGTTGGCAAACAGCGTTTCGGAACGGGACATGATGGGGTCTCAGCTTTTTGAACCAGAAAAGATGGCCTGCGCGGGTCGCAGCACAGACGCCTGACTGCTCGATGTAGGGGGTTGTCCGGAGTGCAGGGGACGGATTATACCTAGGTCTTTACGGGATGTGACGGGCTTGTGTGTCGCACCCGCGCTTCGCTGGCGTGCAATACACATGTCCGAATTCAGCCAGACTTTTCCTGACAGCTCCACTAGAGTCGGCTCATGAAAACTCTCGATCCCGCTGTCTGCTATGCCGCTGTTGTCGCACGCGACCGCCGTTTTGATGGCTGGTTTTACATCGGCGTGTCATCGACCGGCATCTATTGCCGCCCGGTATGTCCGGTGCGTGCGCCACAAGCCAGGAATTGCAGCTTTTACGCCACCACGGCGGCCGCCGAGCACGCCGGCTTTCGGCCGTGCCTGCGGTGCCGTCCGGAACTCGCCCCCGGCAACGGGTTGCTCGACGCGTCGAGTCGGCTGGCACAGGCGGCTGCGCGGATGATTGAAGAAGGCTTTCTGAACGGCAAGAACCTGTCGGCGCTGGCCGATCGGGTCGGCGTGACCACGCGGCACTTGCGGCGGATTTTCGAAGCGGAATTCGGCGTGTCGATGACTGAATACACCCAAACCCAACGTCTGTTGATCGCCAAGCGACTGTTGACCGATACCCAGCTGCCGGTGACTGAGCTGGCATTGGCGGCGGGATTTGGTAGCGTCAGGCGGTTCAATGACGTGTTCCAGGCCCAATACGGCTTGAATCCGTTGCGCCTGAGAAAAACCAGTAACGCTGCGGATGCGTCGACGATGCGCTTCGAATTGTCTTATCGGCCGCCGTTCTCATGGCGCGGCGTGCTGGATTTCCTTGCCCATCGGCGTATCGAGGGCGTCGAACACATTGGTGAAGATGTTTACGCACGGACCATCGAGATCGAGCAAGCAGGGCGTCGGCTGACCGGCTGGATCAGCGTCACCCACGCTCCGCTGCGCCATGCGTTGGTGGTGACGGTGTCCGCGTCGCTGCAATTCGGTATCGCCCAGGTGTTGGGCCGTACGCGGCGGATTTTCGATACTGGGTGCCGGCCGGATCTGGTGGATGCACACCTGGGCGAGCTGGCGGCCGAGCTGCCGGGCATGCGCGTGCCGGGAGCCTTTGACGGCTTTGAAATTGCGGTCCGTGCCATCGTCGGGCAGCAGATTTCCGTCATCAACGCGAGGGGCGTACTGGGGCGAATCGCCGAGCGCTTCGGTAGCAAGGTCGACGACGCACCCTTTGGCCTGATCTACACCTTCCCCAGCGCCGAGGCGATTGCCCAGGCCACGATGGAAGAGGTGGTTACGACCGGCATCATCCGCATCCGTGCCGAAGCGATCATTGCCGTTGCGCAAGAGGTAGCGTCCGGCCGCATCCGTCTTGAGCCGTTGGTGCCGCTGGACGACACCTTATCTGCCCTTCGGCATATTCGCGGCATCGGTGAATGGACCGTGCAATACATCGCCATGCGTGCCCTTGGTTGGCCCAATGCCTTTCCGGAGGGCGATGCGGTCCTGAAAAAACACCTTGGTTATTCGACGGCGGCTCAACTCAACGAGCACGCTAATCAGTGGGCGCCATGGCGCGCTTATGCAACCGTGCATCTATGGCGTCAGCACGGGGAGGCAAAACGATGAACCCTGGCTATCTGGTTAAAAGTCCGCTCGGCGACATTGCCTTGCGAGTCGAGGATGAGGCGTTGACCGGCTTGTTTTTTGTCGGGCAAAAATACTACCCGTCGTTGCTGCTGGCATCCGATGAGGGGAGCATCCCGCGTGTTGTGCAGCTTGCGCGGGAACAGCTTACCGAGTTCTTCCAGGGTGAGCGTCGGGTATTCGATGTGCCGCTGCTTATGCGCGGCACGCCGTTTCAACGCCAGGTGTGGCATGAGTTGTCATTGATTCCCTACGGCGAGATCGTCTCGTACGGCGCCATGGCCAGGAACATGGGGTTGAGCGCTGGGCACTCGCGAGCCGTGGGGACGGCCAATGGTAAAAACCCGATTTCGATCATCGTGCCTTGCCACCGAGTGGTCGGGGGCAACGGTGATTTGACCGGCTACGCTGGCGGGGTCGACCGCAAACGGGCGCTGCTATCGCTTGAAAACGCGATCGGCAGGCCCGTGGGTCTTGAGTTCGAGCTGGTGAGTACCAGCCAGCAGTAGCCGTCAGCTCGACTTGAGCAACGCGTTGAACGCCCGTGCACGACGGGTGACTTCCTGAGTGCTGTCCGCGCCGAACAGGCCGTGGACGACGGCCAGCAGGTCGGCGCCATGGGCCACCAGTGGCGCGGCATTTTCCAGAGTAATCCCGCCAATCACGGCAATCGGCAGGTGGATGCGGGCGCGGGCCTGATCCAGCAGGTCGAGGGTCGCCGCGGGCGCACCTGGCTTGGTGTTGGAGTTGAAGAACCGTCCGAATGCGACGTAGCTGGCGCCATTGGCCTTGGCCTGTTCGGCCAGCTCGAGTTGCCCATGGCAGGTTGCGCCGATGATCGCTTTGTGACGCAGCAGCGCGCGGGCAGCCGGGAGCGAACCATCGGTCTGGCCCAAGTGCACGCCGACGCCGAGGCGCGCGGCCAGTTCGGCATCATCGTTGATGATCAATTGGGTGTTGTAGCGCTCGCACAACTTGAGCAGGGTATCGGCCTCACGCAGGCGACGGGTTTCGTCAGTGCTTTTGTCACGGTACTGCAACAGGGTGACGCCGCCCTCAAGGGCGGCCTCGACGTAAGACAGGAATTTGCCAGCCAACAGTTGGCTGTCGGTAATGGCATACAGGCCACGTAGTTTCATTGATCTAGCTTCATCGGTCGAGCCTCATGGCATGGCGTTACGAGCAAAAATCCAGTGGCAAACGGCGAGGAACGTATTGTCCTTTGCCTAGCTGTTCAGCGTCGCGCAACGTACGCCAAGTGTAGTTGAGCGCTGATTGCACCGCGCTCACCAGATTTTCCCCCAGTGCCAGGCGTCCGGCCAGCGCACTGGCCAATGTGCAGCCAGAACCGTGATAACTGCCGGGCAGGCGTTGGCAGGTGAACGTGCGTGATTCACCGTTACGGATGTACAGGCGATTGTGGATAAGTTCTTCATCACCGTGTCCTCCGGTGATGAGCAGATACCGGCAAAAGGGCAGCAGTTTTTCCGCGCATTCATCGGCGGTGCCTTCGGGCAGCTCAGCGAGGATGCGTGCTTCAGGCAAGTTCGGCGTGGCGATGGTCGCCAGTGGCAGCAGCCGTTCGCGCATGGCGTAACCGACTTCATCCTTGCCCAGACGACCACCACCACCGGCACGCAGCACGGGGTCGCAGACCAGAGGCAAATGCGGATGCGCCTGGAGCAGTTCGACAACGGTGTCGACCATTTCCAGCGAGCCGAGCATGCCCAGCTTGACCGCGGCCACGGTGGAGTCGTTGAGCACTGCATTGGCTTGCGCCAACACCCACTCGCGGTCCAGGACTCGGAAATCACTGACATTGACGGTGTCTTGTACGGTCAGGGCGGTGATTGCCGGTGCGGCATGGCAGCCTTGAGCGATAAGGGCTTCTATATCTGCCTGCAGGCCGGCGCCACCACTAGGGTCGTGGCCGGAGAGACAGAGGACAACGGGGCGGGAGCTATAGGTATTCATGGTGCGCGAGCTTACCACCAAACTTTTTCCGGGGCCGCTTGCTGGCGTGGGATTTTTTATACGACAACAAGAGCCATTTTGACGCGCTGATGAGCTTGCCTGCGTCATGTAACAAGGTATTATTCCCTGTAATGCCCGGTTTAGAGCCTTTGTCGTGATTTAAAAAGAGTGGTGTCCTATGGCCATTCGCCGCTATGCTCAGTGCCACTGGCCGATCGCTCAGGTTGATGGGGGCTTTAGTTGTCGGGGCAGCTAATCAACGTGTCAAAAAACATCGTCACAATGGCAGTCGGTTTGAAACCGGGCTTAAGTAATTCCATACCAATAACAGGATCTGCGAGCTGACGTCGTCTCAAAGGGAAAGGAGGCTTTGCGACCAGCCGGACAGGCCATACCGGGGCTGTATGCGCTATTTGCTGATAATGCTGGTCGCCTGGTTGCCTCTTTTGGCCAGTGCCATCGAATTTGACGAGAACACCCGCTCCTTGTCATTGGGGCGGGCCGTGCAGGTGTTCGAGGACGTGACGGGGGAGGCGACCATCGATCAGGTCAGCGCCCCGGCCATGGCGGCCCGCTTTCACGAGCAGGGCGCCGACACCCTCAACGCTGGCTATTCGCGTTCGGCGTTCTGGTTGAAAGTGGACCTGCAATTTCGGCCCAAGTTTGCGCAGGTGCGGCCGGACTGGTTGCTGGAATTGGGCTATCCGCCCATGGGCCGCGTCGATCTCTACACTGCCGACGACTCGGGGCGTTTTCGAATGGCCTGGCAGACCGGGCGTATGCTGCCTTTCTCCAGTCGCCAGATTAAACAGAACAACTTCCTTTTCGATCTGAATCTGCCGGCCAATCAGGTGCAGACGCTTTACTTGCGCCTGGCCACTCATGGCTCGATGCAGGCGCCGCTCACGCTCTGGTCCTCCCACGCTTATATCGAAGCGCAACCTGCACGCATCTATGTGCTGGGGCTGATCTACGGCATGTTGTTGGGGATGCTGGTCTACAACCTGTTCATTTTCCTCAGCGTACGTGACACCAGTTACTTGTATTACATGCTTTATATCGCCTCGTTCGGGCTGTATCAGGTGTCGGTGAATGGCGCGGGCGTCGAATTTCTCTGGCCGAACAACCCGTGGTGGGCGAGCGCGGCGACCCCTTTTCTGGTGGGCGCGGCGGTGTTCTTCGCCAGCCAGTTTTCCCGGCATTTTTTACAGACCCCTGTCTTGGGGCGCTGGCTCGATCGTTCGTTGTTGTTGATGATGGCCTTTGCTGCGGTGGTCATGGTGTTGGCGCTGGCAACGGACGACGGTTTAGCGTTGCGGTTGGCGACAGCCCTGGTGCTGTTGTTTACCCTGGTTATGGTCTCCAGCGGCATCATTGCCGGGCTGCGTGGACTGCGCGTGGCGCGTTATTTCATCATCGCCTGGTCAGTGTTCCTGACGGGTGGTCTGATCAATGCGTTCATGCTGCTGGGCTATCTGCCTAATAATTTCCTGACCATGTATTCCAGCCAGATCGGCTCGGTGCTGGAAATGGCGCTGCTGTCGCTGGCGTTGGGTGACCGGATCAACGTGATGCGCGAGCAACAGGCGCAAACCCTTCTCGAAGCGGGGCAAAACCTCGAGCGTCTGAACCAGCAGTTGGCGACCAGTAACCGATTGAAAGACGAGTTCCTCGCCACCCTGACCCATGAACTGCGCACGCCAATGAACGGTGTGATCGGTTCGCTGGAGTTGATGCAAACGGTGCCGATGGACAGCGAGCTGGAGCTTTATCAACAAACCGCCGCCAGCTCCGCTCAGGACATGATGGGCATGGTCAACGGCATTCTGACGCTGACTGAATTGCAGGCCGGCAAGCTTTACGCCACGAGTGAACCGTTCAGTTTGCGTCGTCTGATTGCCAGTCTTCGTAGCCAGTACATCAGCGCGGCCGAGGCCAAGCGTCTGGATTTCGCCATCGAACTGGACGAAAAGCTACCCGATAGCTGGCTGGGTGATGTCGGCAAATTGCAGCAGTGCGTGGGGTGCCTGCTGGATAACGCGGTCAAGTTCACCAGGGCAGGTGGAATTACCGTTCGGGTCACTGGCCAGTCCGACGATTTGGAAAAACAGCACCTGCTGATCGAGGTGATCGACAGCGGTATTGGCTTTAGTCGTCTTGATGACGCGACCTTGTACCAGACTTTTTTCCAGGTCGATGGCTCCATGACCCGCGAGTACGGTGGCCTGGGCATCGGTCTGGCGATCTGCCGGCAATTGGTCGAATTGATGAGCGGCAGCTTGAGTCATCAGTCCGAACCGGGGCGCGGCAGTTGCTTCCGGCTCAGCATTGAACTACTCCGCTGCGAGGCTGAGCCGCAACGTAGATCGCCCGCGACTCACGGTCAGTGGCGTGAGTGAGTTGACCCTAGGGTGAAAGTGCCGGTATTTAGTCGTATATGGCACTTTGTAAAGGGTGGTGTGCGTGATTCACTGAACTTCATGGGCGTGTCCTTTGGCGCGTCCGAGAAGACAGGAGCGCTCTTATGAACCTGCATCAGTTCGCCGAGACCCACGAAGTCACCAACCAGCCGCCTTCTCTGGATGGCGTCAACCTGTACCGCGTCGACTTGCCGCTACAAGAGTGGTCGCAACGTTACGGCGCCGGTTGGGCGCAATCGCGGATCGACACCTATGGCGCGCTGGCCGGTGGACCGCTGATGGCCGCAGGGTTTCTCGCCAACCAGAACAAACCGGTGTTCGTCAGCCATGACCGCTACGGGCATCGCATCGATCTGGTGGAGTTTCATCCGGCCTATCACGAACTGATGCGTACGGCAGTCGAGCATGGTCTGCCGTCCTTACCATGGACCGATCCGAAGCCCGGCGCCCATGTCGCCCGCGCCGCCATGAGCTACCTGCACAGTCAGGCCGAAGCGGGCAGCGGTTGTCCGCTGACCATGACCTTCGCCAGCGTGCCGGCGCTGAAAATTCAGCCTGATCTGGCTGACATCTGGTTACCGAAAATCCTCGCCACCGAATACGATCCGCGCAATGTCGGCATCAGCCATAAGGCCGGTGTGACCATCGGCATGGCGATGACCGAGAAACAGGGCGGCACCGACGTGCGCGCCAATACCACGCGGGCCTATCCGGTGGGCGCGACAGGGCCGGGTCAGGCGTATGAGTTGGTCGGGCATAAATGGTTCTGCTCGGCGCCGATGTGCGATGCGTTTCTGACCCTGGCACAAACCGAAAATGGCCTGACCTGCTTCCTCCTGCCACGCCATCGGCCGGATGACAGCCGCAACCAGTTCTACATCCAGCGCCTGAAGAACAAGCTGGGCAACTGCTCCAATGCGTCCAGCGAAGTCGAGTTCCGTGGCGCGCTGGCCTGGATGATCGGCGAAGAAGGGCGTGGCGTACCAACCATCATCGAAATGGTGGCCATGACCCGTTTCGATTGCATGGTCGGCTCCAGCGCCTTGATGCGTCAGGCCCTGACCCAGGCGGCACATCACTGTGCGCATCGCAGTGTCGGAGGCCGTGTACTCAGCGAGCAACCGCTGATGCAAAACGTACTGGCCGATCTGGCGCTGGAAAGCGAAGCCGCACTGGCCCTGACGATGCGCATGGGGGGCGCGCTGGATCATCTCGAAGACTCGCAAGAAGGCCGCTTCGCCCGTTTGGTCACGGCGGTGGGCAAGTATTGGATCTGCAAGCGCGCCCCTGCGATGATCAACGAAGCGGCCGAGTGCATGGGCGGTGCCGGTTACGTCGAAGAGAGCATTCTGCCGCGTTTGTACCGCGAGGCACCGGTCAACTCGACGTGGGAAGGCTCCGGCAATGTGCAATGCCTGGACGTATTGCGGGCGTTGTCCAAAGAGCCGGGCGTGCTGGATGCGTTATTCGACGAGTTGGGTGACGGTCACGGCGACAAACGGCTGGCCGGGCACATCGCGCATCTTAAAACTGCGTTCAAGGACACCCGCGACATCCAGTACCGCGCTCGGCAACTGACCGAAGATATCGCCATCGCCTTGCAGGCCAAATTACTGCTCGAAGCCGGCAATGCCAGCGTCAGTGACGGGTTTATCAGCAGCCGACTGGCATCGACGGGCCGGGTCTATGGTGCGTTGCCTCGCGGTGTCGATGTTGTGGCATTGGTGGCGCGGTCTTCACCTCAAGTCAGGTGACCATTCGCAGGCAAGCCTGCTCCCAGTGTGCCCGGCATGGGCCAAAACCAGCCATCTGAAAGCGATGGCCAGAGTAAGTGACGACAACTGTAGTGAAACGCAAGGTGGACGCCGTGAGGCCAAGCTGAAAGAAGCGCGTAGCAAAGGCACGACCGTAGGAACACGAACAGGCAGCGAGGCTGGATGCGGGCGATTAGTGTGCTGGGAACCACGAAATCCGACTGTCACCGAAAGACGCATTCAGTAGAGCCTGACGGCACGGGCCGATGGTTTTGGCACCTTACCCGGGGAGATCTCGCACACGTCAGTGAGCGAGAAGTCAGCAGAGGCCGTAGTAGCGAAGATGAGCGGTAATGCGCTTGGAGCAAAGGGCCGAAGGATAAACAACACCCGTAATGGACTTCTTACATTGAGCCAGAGCTCTTTGAAACCGAACCCGGAAAAGTGCAGTGACACCGACGGGTTGGCCGGACATGAATGCCCGGGTGGATCCCGGAGAACTAATGAAAGGAAAGAGCGAGTGATGTGTCAGACGGAACAGGAAACTGGAGACGTGTTGAGCGAAATCAGCGTGGAGCAGGTTGTCGAGGCTGACAACATGCGCCGTGCGTTCAAGAAAGTCCGGGCCAACAAAGGTGCGCCCGGGGTTGACGGTATTAGCACTGAAGACCTCGAAGCGCACTTGGTCAAGCATTGGCCGGGCATCAAGGAAAAGCTTCTGGCCGGGAGCTACCAGCCCGGTCCGATCAGGGGTAAAACGATCGGCAAACCCCAAGGCGGAGAACGGCTGCTGGGGATTCCCAACACGCAGGATCGAGTGATCCAGCAAGCGGTAAGCCAGCAACTGACGAAGCTTTGGGACGGTGGTTTCAGTGAGCACAGCTACGGGTTCAGGCCCGGGCGCAGCAACCTTGACGCGATCAGGGCGGCGAAAGACTTCGTGCTCAGCGGCAAGACCTGGGTTGTCGATGTGGACATTGAAGCGTTCTTTGACGAGGTCAATCACGACCGACTCATGACGCGCATCACCCGCGACATCCGGGACAAGCGGCTGAACAAGTATCTGGCGTCGAACCTGCGCGCGGACATGGTCCTGAACGGCCAGCGGCACAAACGCACGGCGGGCGTACCGCAAGGTGGTCCGCTGAGTCCGCTGCTGGCCAATCTGTATCTGGACCCGCTGGACAAGGAGCTGGAAACTCGAGGGCTGAGCTTCTGTCGCTATGCAGACGACCTGATGATCTTTGTCGAAAGCGAGCGCAGCGCAGAGCGAATACTGGAAAGCATCGTGGCGTGGATCGAGAAACACCTGAAGCTGAAGGTCAATGCCAGCAAGAGCGGCACGGGTCGTCCTTGGGAACGCGATTTTCTGGGTTATCTGATCGACGAGGAAGGCAACAATCACCTGTCGGGCAGGACGGTCAAACGATACCGCAAACGCGTTCGTGAATGTTGGTCAGCCAGACAGGGACTCACCTCCCGGGAACTGGTTGAGCAATGGAGAGGTTATCTTCTTGGCTGGTTTGGTTATTTCCGGCTGGCCACGGAGCGAAACTTCACGCAGCTCTCACAATGGACGCGGCGCCACATGCGCAAGTGCTTTTGGCAGCGGTGGCATAACCGCAAGGGTCGTATGGCCCAACTGCTGAAGATGGGCATCTCGAAACGAGGGCTTGCGCGAGTGAGTTTTCACGACGGAGCTTGGAAAGCGGCGGCACATCCGGCCATGCACCAAGCCTTGAACAACAAACGCTTGAAGCAATATGGCCTGATCACCGCGCAGGATCTCGCCTCAGCACAATGCTGAGCAGTCCAACCGCCGGATGCGGAAAACCGCACGTCCGGTGGTGTGGGAGGGGTAACGGGCTAGTCCCGTTACCTCGACCCGATTCAAACAACGCATAAATCATTGAAAATAAAGCATAATTTTTATGCAATTTTCAGCCTAACGCTGACCCCCTGTAGGAGCTGACTTGTCTGCGATCCAGTGCGAAGCGCTGGCAAAAATGGTGAATCCACCATCGTCGGAAGGTCCTTCGGCCCTTTTCGCAGACAAGTCAGCTCCTACGCCCTCCGGGCAGAATCGCGACCGAGTTTGCTGCGCGACAGCGCGGCGTCGAAGACGCGGCGAGGCCTCCCATAGGATTTGTGACTACCGCAAATGTTGTGAACACCTCATTTAATGTGGGAGCAGGCTTGCCTGCGAATGGCTTGATGGGTCTGTCTGAAAAAGCCATTAGTGCCTTCGTCCGACGATGCAGGCAAGATACAAGTCTGCAAGATCAGACAGGATGCGTATCGTGACCGAAGCTTTTATTGTCGTTGAAACCGCCGAGCAAGCTGTAGACCGGCTTGCCGTTTTGCATGAGCGCGCAACGAGTGCCTTGAGCCAGGCGCTCAAGCGTTATCTCAAAGACCGTATCGAGCCCGATGCGGCTGAGCGTAAATTGTTCCGCTACCCGGAATTGCGCCTGACCTATCTCTGCCAGGGCGAAGTGCCCCTGACGACCCGGGCCTACGCCAAAGTCCAGTTGCCTGGCACTTACAGCGTCACCGTGACGCATCCGTTGTCCTTTCGCAGCTATTTGCTCGAGCAATTGGTGCCGTTGATGAACGACTTCACCGTCACGGTGGAAGTGGGTGTCAGTGAGCAGGACATTCCTTATCCCTACGTGGTCGAGCAGGGCGATGAGCTGGCCGGCTCCGGCGTGACTGCGGCTGCGCTGGCGCGGGTATTTCCGAGCACTGACCTGTCTGCCGCGACCGATGGCATCGCTGATGGCCTGTATGACTGGGCCAACACCGACCCACTGCCTCTGGCATTGTTCGACGCCGCGCGGGTGGATTTCTCCCTGCGCCGGTTGGTGCATTACACCGGCAGCGATTGGCGTCATGTGCAGCCGTGGATTTTGCTGACCAACTACCATCGCTATGTCGATCAGTTCATCGTCCACGGTCTGGAACAACTGCGCGACGACCCGCGTTTCGTGCGCATGGTCCTGCCGGGCAACGTGGTGGTGGATAAGGGTATGGATCACGGCGAAGCGCAGGCGATTGTTGCCGGCGTGGTCTGGCATCGTTATCAAATGCCGGCTTATCACCTGATTGCGTCTGACGGTCATGGCGTGACCTTGATCAATATCGGTGTCGGCCCATCCAACGCCAAGAACATCACTGATCACTTGGCTGTACTGCGCCCGCATTGCTGGCTGATGATCGGTCACTGCGGCGGCCTGCGCCAATCGCAGACCATTGGCGATTACGTACTGGCCCACGCCTATATGCGCCGCGACGGGATTCTGGACCGGGTCTTGCCGCCGAATATTCCGATTCCGGCCTTGGCCGAAGTGCAGCTCGCGTTACATGAAGCCGCAGCACAGGTGACGGGCGAGCGCGGCGACGAACTGAAAAAAAGGCTGCGCACCGGTACCGTCCTGACTTACGACGACCGTAACTGGGAATTGCGCTGGGCTCAGGAACGGCCGCTGATCAACCTTTCGCGGGCCGTCGCGGTGGACATGGAAAGCGGCACCATCGCCGCCCAGGGTTATCGCTTGCGGGTACCGTACGGCACGTTGCTTTGTGTTTCGGACAAGCCCTTGCACAGCGAAATCAAGCTGCCCGGCTCGGCCAACGCGTTCTACGAGCGCGCGGTCAGTCAGCATCTGAAAATTGGTATCGCCGCAGTCGACCTGCTGCGTACCCAGCTCAACTCGCTGCACTCACGCAAACTGCGCAGCTTCGATGAGCCGCCGTTCCGTTAATTGTTCGGTTGGTAGTCATTTACGCGAAGGGCCACTAAAGTGGCCCTTTCTGTTTTCGAATACTGAATAGTCATGCCTCGTACTCAACGCCCCGTCACTCGCCGTCCTGCGGCTCAAAGCTCAGGCCCTGCACGACGCGTGGCCAAAGCCCCACCTGCCGAACCCAAGCTGATTCTGTTCAACAAACCGTTCGATGTGCTGACGCAATTCAGCGACGGCGAAGGGCGGGCGACGCTCAAGGACTTCATCGAGATCCCCGGCATTTACCCGGCCGGGCGGCTGGACCGTGACAGTGAAGGGTTGTTGCTGCTGACCAACGATGGCCGGTTGCAGGCTCGGATCGCTGACCCCAAACACAAGCTGGCCAAGACCTATTGGGTACAGGTCGAAGGCGAGCCGACGGCTGAGCAGTTGCAGCGTCTGTGTGACGGTGTCGAGCTGAACGATGGCCCTACCTTGCCCGCACAAGCGCGTCAGTTGGCCGAGCCGGATCTATGGCCGCGTAACCCACCGGTGCGTTTTCGCCAGAGCATCCCGACCAGCTGGCTGGAGTTGGTGATCAAGGAAGGCCGCAACCGCCAGGTTCGCCGCATGACCGCTGCAGTCGGTCTGCCAACGTTGCGGCTGGTGCGCGTGCGCATCGGCGACTGGAGCATCGAAGGGCTGGATCAGGGGCAATGGCGGGAAGTGCCAGCGAAGTTGTGACTCTGAGCCCCTGTGGGGGCAGGTCAGTCATGAGCTTGTGGCGGAATCAGGCTTCGATGTACGCAATCACTACGCTTTTGATCACGAAAGCCATGATGCCCAGCCCTAGTACGAAGAACAGAATCATGGTGCCGAATTTGCCGGCCTTGGATTTTTTCGCCAGATCCCAGACGATAAAGCCCATGAAACCGACCAGGATGGTAACGAGGATCGTCATCATCCACTCTTCAAAAACCGCAGGATCCACATTCATCAGTTATCTCCAGCCAGGCAGCAATGCGCGGCGATTATACGGGAAGTCCGGGACCCCGCGTATCACCTTAACTGCGCAGGTGGGTCAACGGTAGCTCGGTGGTGGCCAGCACCTGATTGAGCACAAAGCTTGAACGTACACTGGTGACGCCTTCGATGCGGGTCAGATGGCCCAGCAGCAGTTTCTGATAATGGTCCATGTCTGGCACTACGACCTTTAGCTGATAGTCGGCGTCCATCCCGGTCACCAGGCTGCATTCCAGCACCTGAGGCAGGTTGCGAATCTGCTGTTCGAAATGCTCGAAACGCTCAGGGGTGTGTCGGTCCATGCCGATCAGCACGTAGGCCGTCAGGCTCAGGCCGAGCTTTTTACGGTCTAGCAGGGCGACCTGACGAGAAATGTAACCGTCGTCCTCCAGCTGTTTGACCCGTCGTGAGCAAGGCGAAGGCGACAAGCCGATGCGCTCGGCCAATTCCTGATTGGAGATGCGCGCGTCCCGTTGCAGTTCGGCCAAAATACTCAGGTCATATCTATCGAGTTTGCTCACTGGTCGCGCCTTTACGAGATCTATTGCGCTGAATTATTAATCTGAAGTTAAAAATTGCGCAAGTGATGTTTTATTGAGCAGTATTAGCAATCCACTGCCGCTGCCTCAGGCTTATTCTTAACACCAGAATCACTGCCCGGACATAGCGTCCAGCGCGGCTCTCCGAATCAGGTCAGCTGCGGCCGCCAACCCAACAGGGTTGGGCAGGCCCCCGGGCTACACACTGTCCAGAAGACGGCGTGAGGTGAGCCGACGTCAAAAGCGTTGAGCACGGACGAAATTCCCAAAAGGGGGCCATCAGGCTCCCTTTTTTTATTGCGTGCGCGTCAACCAAAAGTGCCCGCGCAGTGTCGAATGAGTTGTCAGGTCGAATGGGCTGGTAGAGTGCTGCTCCTAGCGCATCCAAAAAAAGCAGTTTGGTTTATTAATGGGCATTTGCACCACAGTGAGGAAAGCATGAAATCGCGCATCTGGCGTTTGGCAGGTGTTAGTTTGCTGTGTTTGAGTGTCAGCGCTCAGGTGCTGGCGGAAAACCAAAATGATGGGCAAGGCGACGAACACCAGCGTCAGCAACATCAGCAGCAGCAACAACAGCAACAACAACAACAGCACCAGCAGCAAGATCAGCAACGTCAGCAGCAGGTGCAGCAACAACAACGCCAGCAACAAGATCAGCAACGTCAGCAGCAGGTGCAGCAACAACAACGCCAGCAGCAAGATCAGCAGCGTCAGCAGCAGGTGCAACAACAACAGCACCAGCAGCAAGAACAGCAGCGTCAGCAGCAGGTGCAGCAACAACAGCACCAGCAGCAAGATCAGCAGCGTCAGCAGCAGGTGCAACAACAACAGCACCAGCAGCAAGAACAGCAGCGTCAGCAGCAGGTGCAGCAACAACAGCACCAGCAGCAAGAACAGCAACGCCAGCAACAGGTGCAGCAACAACAGCACCAGCAGCAAGAACAGCAACGCCAGCAACAGGTGCAGCAACAACAGCACCAGCAGCAAGAACAGCAACGCCAGCAGCAGGTGCCGCAACAACAGCACCAGCAGCAAGATCAGCAGCGTCAGCAGCAGGTGCAACAACAGCACCAGCAGCAAGATCAGCAGCGTCAGCAGCAGGTGCAACAACAGCACCAGCAGCAAGATCAGCAGCGTCAGCAGCAGGTGCAACAACAACAGCGTCAGCAGCAAGAACAGCAACGCCAGCAGCAGATGCAGCAACAGCAGCACAACCTGCCAATCCAGGGTCGTCCCGATGAAGTGCGGCAAACCCAGCAGCCTCGTCAGGGCAATTACCAGGACAATCCTCGTCAGGCCAACAACCCGAATCAACACTGGCAGGGTGGTCCATCGCCGCGCCCCGGTGGTGGCGACGGTCGACCTGGCAATGACCACTGGCAAGGTCGACCAGACGGGCATGGCAATGGTTGGGGCTCAGGCCCGAGGTACCGCCCCGGTTATGTGATCGACAGAATGCCCGGCGGGCATTCACGCGTTGGCTGGCATGGACGGGACTATTTCTATTCCGGTGGTTACTGGTACCGCCCACAAGGCCCGCGCTATGTGATAGTGGAGCCGCCGCGTGGGATTCGGGTTCGCGAATTGCCGTCGTTTTCGCAAGAAGTCTGGCTGGGCGGTACGCTGTTCTTCGTCGCGGCGGGCACTTACTACCTGTATCAGCAAGATACTCAGGACTATGTGGTCTCTGAACCACCGCAAGGTGTCGAACCGATCTATACGCCAGACTCGCCACCGCAGCAGGCGCCGGGCAACGGTTATGACCCGGTGGCTTACCCGGCCAACGGCCAGGGCCCAGAGCAGCAACAGCAGGACATGTATGACTGCCACATGTGGGCGGTGAACCAAAGTGGCTTCGACCCGTCAGCTTCGGCCTACGCGCCTCCGGCCTCGGTCGCGGACATCTACCGGCGTTCGATGGGCGCCTGTCTGGCCAGTCGCGGCTATAGCGTTAATTAAAAGCGGTGTCAATTAAGCGCGGCGCCCACTACAAGCAGCCGTCAACTGACGGCTGACTTGAGCACTTCCTGAGGGTCGGCGTGCACCAGCACTTCGGCCTTCGGGAACTCACTGTGGATGGCATCGGCTGCGCGATCACACAGGGCGTGGGCAACGGACAGCGTCAAATGCCCCGGTAGTTCCAGGTGCAACTGAACGAACCAGTGGTTACCGGATATCCGCGTACGCAGATCATGGGCACCGAGTACGCCAGGCACACCGCACGCCAGTTCCAGCATGCGCTGACTGACCTCCACCGGAAGCTCTTCATCCATTAGCACCGATACGGTTTCGCCGGCGATCTGGATCGCGCTCCACAAAATGTATACGGCGATCGCCAGACCAAAATACGCATCCAGTTGCTGCCAGCCGAACACGGCAAGGATCAGCGCCACCAGGATGCTGCCGTTGAGCAGCAGGTCAGAGCGGTAATGCAGCGAGTCTGCGCGAATGGCTGTCGAGCCGGTTTCGCGGATGACCTTGTGTTGCAGCATCAACAGCGCCACGGTCAGCGCGATCGACAACAGCATCACCGCAATCCCCACGCCCGGTGCGCCCAAGGGCTGCGGATGCAGAATTCGTTCGACGGCTTGATAGGCGATCAGTACCGCACTCACGGCGATGAACAGCGATTGGGCGATGCCTGACAGCGCTTCGGCCTTGCCGTGCCCGTAACGGTGGTCATCATCGGCCGGACGCAACGCGTAATGCACGGCCAGCAAATTGAGGAACGACGCTGCGCCATCGAGCGCCGAGTCGGTCAACCCGGCGAGCAGGCTGACCGAGCCACTCAGCCACCAGGCGATGCCTTTGGCGACGATCAGGATGCTTGCGACTGCCAGCGAAGCGCGGGTCGCCAGACGCAACAGGCGTTCGTGTTCTGGGCTGGTGGTCATGGGTATTCCTTTAGGTGGATCAGGCGGACGGTTGCAGTCCGTACATCGCCAATTGTTGTACGCTGCCGCGGTGTTGGATCAGGCGTGGATCATTGAGTGGCAAGCTGCGGCCCAATTCACTTTCGAGGATGACTTGCAGCTTGCTGTTGTCGACGCTGCCGTCAGCCTTGATTGCTGGCTGCAGTTTTGCCGGGTCGACCTGCGAGGTGCGGCCGTTGGGGAAGTAGATCGCGCCGGTGGTGAAATCGACGCCAAAGGCGATCAGGCCGGGAATGATGTAGAACAACAGGCCAATGGCATCCAGGGCGACGATCACCGGATCGAGGTGGCCATCAATCTGGCCGCGACGATCAGGGTAGAAGATGCTGCCGCAAGCGGTCATTTGAGTCAGCAAGGCAGCGACCAGAACGCCGCCGATTACACGGGAAGGAATGCGCATAACGATCTCCTGAATGATGGGCACAACTATACAAGGCAAATGCTTCATAGCTAAGACTATTGCAGTGGTCCTTAGTGCGATCAACAAAGCGTTCGCGACCCTCGTATAATCGGCCGCTTGTTCTGGAGCCCCCATGATTTCTTTGCCGATCGATGCTGTCCTGCCTGCCTTGCGCGATGCCTTGGCGACGCGCCACGAAGCGGTGCTCGAAGCGCCACCGGGCGCGGGTAAAACCACGCGCGTGCCGTTGGCCTTGTTGCAGGAGCCGTGGCTGGTCGGGCAGACCATTTTGATGCTGGAACCACGCCGGTTGGCGGCGCGGGCGGCGGCTGAGCGGCTGGCCAGCGAGTTGGGCGAAAAAGTCGGCGAAACCGTTGGCTACCGGATCCGTCTGGAAAGCAAAGTCGGCCCCACTACCCGGATCGAGGTGGTCACCGAAGGTATTCTCACTCGCCGCTTACAGGACGATCCGGCGCTGGAAGGCGTCGGTCTGCTGATTTTCGATGAGTTCCATGAACGCAGTCTGGATGCTGACCTGGCGCTGGCCTTGAGCCTGAATGGCCGAGGGCTGTTTCGTGACGAGCAGCCGCTGAAGATATTGTTGATGTCGGCCACGCTGGAAGGCGAGCGCTTGTCCGGCCTGCTCGACGACGCGCCGGTGGTGCGCAGTGACGGGCGAATGTTCCCGGTGGAAATGCGCTGGGGACGGGCGTTTCAGCCTGGTGAGTTCATCGAGCCGCGGGTCGTACAGACCGTACTTGATGCGCTGGGCGATGAGTCCGGCAGCCTGCTGGTGTTCCTGCCAGGGCAGGCCGAGATTCGCCGGGTCAATCAACAACTGGCTGAAGCGCTGGGCGAGCGCCGCGATATTTTGCTGTGCCCGTTGCACGGCGAGCTGGACCTGAATGCCCAACGCGCCGCCATCGAGCCTGCGCCGAGTGGCACACGCAAAGTGGTGTTGGCGACCAACATCGCCGAAACCAGCCTGACCATTGATGGCGTGCGGGTGGTGATCGACGCCGGGTTGGCGCGGGTGCCGCGGTTCGACCCCGGCAGCGGCATGACCCGCCTCGATACCCAGCGCATTTCCCGCGCCAGCGCTACCCAGCGCGCCGGTCGGGCGGGGCGGCTGGAGCCGGGCGTGTGTTATCGCCTGTGGTCTGAAGCCCAGCACGATCAATTGGCGGCCTACGGCACGGCAGAAATTCTCCAGGCGGACCTGGCGGGTCTCGCGCTACAACTGGCGCGGTGGGGTGTCACACCGACGCAATTGGTGTGGCTCGACCTGCCACCCGCTGCGGCCTATGCGCAGGCTCAAGACTTGCTCGGCCGCTTGGGCGCGCTGAGCCACAAACCGGGCGAAGACTGGAAACTCACCGGCCACGGCCAGGCCATGGCTGAACTGCCGGCTCATCCGCGTATCGCGCATCTGTTGTTGCGTGGTCAGGTGTTGGGGCTGGGCGAGCTGGCCTGTGACGTCGCGGCCTTGCTCGGCGAGCGCGACATCCTGCGTGGCGGCGGTGCCGACCTGCACAGTCGCCTGACATTGCTGGCGGGCACCGAGCGCGCGGCCCGTGGTGCTCAAGGTGGGGTGCAACGGGCGAAACAATTGGCGCGGCAGTATCGAGGTCTTTTACAGAAACAGCGCGGTGCGGCGAGTTCGCCGGTCAGTGACCCCGACCATCCGCGCTGGCTGGGCGCCTTGCTGGCGTTGGCCTACCCGGATCGCGTGGCGCAGCAGCGGCGTGCCGGCGGCGCGGAATATCGATTGGCCAATGGCCGCGCTGCGCTGTTCGCTGAGGCCGATGCCTTGATGAAGCAGCCGTGGTTGGTGATCGCCGATCTGGGCAGCCGTCAGGGTCAGCGTGAAGAACGCATCTATATGGCCGCGGAATTCGATCCGGCACTCTTCGGTTCAGTGCTGACCGAGCAAGTGACCGCTCTCGATTATCTGGAGTGGGACGAGCGTGAAGGCGTATTTCGTGCCGAGCGCCAGCGCAAGGTGGGTGAACTGATCCTCAGTCGCGAGCCATTGACCGGTCTGGACGAGTCCGCACGCAGTCAGGCTTTGCTGGCACTGGTTCGGCGTAAAGGGTTGGAGCTGTTGCCGTGGACCCCCGAGCTACGCCAATGGCAGGCGCGGGTTGCCCTGTTGCGTCAGCTCGATCTGGAAAAACAGGCAGACAGCGAATGGCCTGATGTGCGTGATGCTGCGTTGCTCGCCAGCCTGGAAAGCTGGTTGCTGCCGTACCTGGGCAAGGTGTCGCGACTCAGCCATTTCGCCAATCTGGACCTGTCGTCGATCCTGCACAACGTGTTGCCATGGCCGCTGCCGCAACGTCTGGATGAGCTGGCGCCGCATCACTTGAGCGTGCCGTCAGGCTCCTCGGTGCGTCTCGACTACAGCGAGCATCCACCGATTCTCGCCGTGCGCTTGCAGGAATTGTTCGGCCTGGCCGAAACCCCGCGAATCGCGGGTGGCCGGCAGATCGTCAAGTTGCACCTGCTGTCACCTGCCCGACGCCCGGTGCAGGTCACCCAGGATCTGGCCAACTTCTGGCGCAGCACCTATGCCGAAGTGAAGAAGGATTTGAAGGGGCGGTATCCGAAGCACTATTGGCCGGATGATCCATTGGTGGCGGAAGCGACGGCGCGGATCAAGCCAAGGAAATAGCGGCGCCTCTTCGCAGGCTTGCCTGCGAATGAGGCGACGCGGTCTTAAGGCTGTACCGGCAACAAAAACTGCGCAATCACCGGCAAATGATTGGAGATCAGCAAGGTATCCTCCTCACGCACTTGCGCGTCGATGCGTTTGAGTCGCGGGCTATAGAAGAAGTAATCCAGTGTCCGGTCCGGGCCGCTGACTCGCGGGTCGTTGGGGAAATGGGTCAGCCACTGCCCGCGGTCCTCGCCGCCAGCTTCGGCATTGCTCGGGATCATCGGGTATTTGTCCCACAACTCATGCAACTCACCGTCTGGCGCATATTCGCTGCGCAACTCAGGGGCAAGCCGTTGGTATTGGCCCAGCGGCAACAGATTGAAATCGCCGCCGATCAGCCAGGGCGTGCCGCCAGTCTCGAGTTTATCGAGCACCCCGGCAATCATCTGTACCTGACGCTGCTGGGTGTCGTCGTTTCGCGCGAAGGCGTCCAGATGCGTGTTGATCACCGCCATTTGCCCGCCATCGCGCAGCGGCAAGTAGCTCACGAGCAAGGCGCGTTTGGGCTGGAACTGTCGGCTGATCAGGTTGGCGGGGGATTGCGGCAGTTGCAGGCGTTCAGCGTGCTCGATTTTGTAGCGACTCAGGGTCGCCAGCTTCATCCCGACGCTGCCGAAGACATGCGGGTTCGGGATGAAGTCGGCTTTCCAGTAGAACGCCTCCGAGCTGCAGGGATACAGATCGGTGACGCGCTCTTGCAGCAGCGCAAGCTGGTTGTCGTAATCGGTGTTCTTGGCGCCGTCGTTCACTTCTTGCAGCAGAACGATATCCGGCTCTTCGTCGCGGATCACCCGGACCACTTCGTCCAGGTTGTAGGCGATGTCTTCCGGCGTGGGGCGCTCGTCTTCACCGCTGCCGTCGGCCATGTCGTACCAGAACACGTAGCGCTTGCCGGCCAGGTATTGAATGTTCCAGGTCATGACTTTCAGCGCCTGACCGGGCACCAGCACAGGCGCCTTGGCTTTGCAGATGGCCGGCAGCACCTCGCGCGCGGCGGGATGCCAGGTCAGGCTGTAGATCAGGCCGCACAGCAGGCCAATCGATAGCAGGCCAATCAAGGTGTAGCGCAATAATCGGGTCATCGGCTCGACTTGGAACGCAGAACGTTCAATGACTGAATCGTGTTGCAAGATGACTCCGAGCATAGCCGAGTCGACCATCAAAAGGGTTCAGGCTTTTCCGGAACGTCGCTGATCAGCATGAACAAGCGGAACATCACCACGCTGGTAAACAGCTGCAAAAAGCTGCTGGCGCTGTCGATCATCAACGAAAGCGGCATGCCCAGCGGTTCCGGCAGGATGAGCAAACTGACACCTTCAAGTGCTGACAACGGCACGTAAATGCACAACACGCAGGCCAGGATCCGCAGAAAATGGCCCTGGCTCATCTTGAAGCTTTCGCGCATGGCATCCAGTGGCGTCATGCCGTGCAGTACCAGCAGGTACTCGGAAAACACCAGTTTGATCATCACCCAGATGCCGGGGATGATGAACATCGACAGGCCGAACATGATCAGCAACGTACTCAAGGCCGAGAGCACGGCAAAGGTCGGCCACAGACGCAGCGCCATGGCCAGAAGGTCGCGTTTTCGCGGTTGTTCGCTGCGACTGCGGGCGTCGAGAAACAGAATCAGCGCGCCGGTATACAGCGGATAGAACAGTAATCCGACAAGCAGTTCGTAAGCGTGCGAGGCTTCGGTACCGAGCGCGTTGCTGAGAGCCTGTTTGCTAAAGGCCTCGAGAACCACCAGCGGCAGGCACAGCAGCGTAATGCTGGCCAGGTTGCGCCGGAAAAAGTACAGCGAGTCTTGTAGAACGGTCAGCGGATTCATCAATCGGGATCGCAAGGCAAAAAGCAGTGCAACACTTTAGCGTATGGCCGATGAGGGGCCAACCGTGCACTTTGTCCGATACCTTTAGCAACATTTTGAGCGCTCTATTGAAACGACGTGGATCAGCCCCATAACATTGATAACGGCTGTCCCATTTTGGTCAGCCGATGTTTTTTTAACGGCAATCTAACGAGGTCGCCATGAACAGCGAAGAGCAAACCCTGATCGATGGTCTTTTCTCTAAATTGAGACAAGCCGAAGCGGATTCAGCCGCCCGAGACACCCAGGCTGAAGCACGGATCAAGGAGCATCTGGCCCAGCAGCCATCTGTGCCGTACTACATGACACAGACGATCCTGGTGCAAGAAGCAGCCATCAAGCAGCTTGATGCTCAAGGCAAGCAGCTCGCCGAGCAAGTCACGCAACTGCAGGCTCAGCTGCAACAAGTGCAAGCCCAACTGCAACAGGCTCAATCCCAGCAGGCCGCTCCGGCGTCGAGCGGTGGTGGTTTCCTGTCGAGCATCTTTGGTAGCCCGCGCGATCCACAGCCTCAAGCCCAGCCTTCGTTCTCGCAGCCTCGGCCGGCAGCGCAGCCACCGTCTTCCGGTGGCTGGCGCGAAGCTGCACCTTCAAGCCCGCCGCCGTATAACGCGCCACAAGGCAACTACGCGCAGCCGCCACAAGGTCAGTACCAGCAGCCACAAGCAGCACCTGCCGCACCAATCGGCAGCGGGTTTCTCGGTGGCGCGTTGAAGACTGCAGCCGGTGTTGCCGGTGGTGTGATGCTGGCGGAAGGTATCAGCAGCCTGTTCCATCACAACCAGCAGCAGCCGCAAGAAATAGTTGAAGTGATCAAGGAGGAGCCGAGTCGCGTCAATGACAACTCCAACGGTGGCGACAACGGCTGGGGCAACGACCAGGGTGGGTTTGCCGATACCGACTACGGCAACGATGACAGCGGGTTTTCCGACGATGACGATTCTTACGTCTGATTTATCGCCGCAGGCAGGCCTGCTCCCACAGATGCGCGCAATCATCTGTGGGGGATATCCTGTTGTCTGGCCAATCTTCTGCGCCTGACATTCAGCCTTCGCGAATGAATTCGCTCCCACAGGGAATCTGTAATCCAATGTGGGAGCGAATTCATTCGCGAAGAGGCCGTTACTGTCTGTAAAGCTCTTTCATGCATCCACGCGTTTTCTTCCAAGCTGGCATACTGAGCGCCGATTCAACTCCTGGGTCGTTGCTGCCAGCTCGCGCGCGCCTGCGCCATGAGGATATCCGGTGAAAAAAATCGCTGTGTTCGCCGATGTACAGAACCTCTATTACACCGTGCGCCAGGCTCATGGTTGCCACTTCAATTACGCCGCCCTGTGGGCCGATATCAGCCAGCGCGGGCAGATTGTCGAGGCGTATGCCTATGCCATCGATCGCGGTGACAGCAAGCAACAGCAGTTTCAGCAAATCCTGCGCAACCTCGGTTTCACCGTGAAACTCAAGCCGTACATCCAGCGCAGCGATGGCTCGGCCAAGGGCGATTGGGATGTGGGGATCACCATCGATATCATGGACGCCGCGCCGCACGTCGATGAAGTGGTGCTGGCTTCCGGTGACGGCGACTTCGATCTGCTGCTCGAACGTATCATCAGCAAGCACGGCGTCGAGGCTGTCGCTTATGGCGTGCCGGGATTGACCGCCAATTCGCTGATTCGCGCTGCAAGCCGGTATGTGCCAATCGAAGGTGCACTGCTTCTGAGAAACTGAGCTGTTGAAAAACTGAGCAGCTGAAGAGTTGATTTTTTTGTTTTTGGATTTTTGACGGGTTGGGCCAAGTTTGGAACGTATTGCTGTCATCGACTTTGAAACCACCGGTATCTCCCCCAGCAGCAGCTGCCGGGCCACCGAAATCGCCGTGGTAATCATGGAGCAGGGGCGCATCGTCGAGCGTTACCAAAGCCTGATGAATGCCGGGGTGCGTATCCCTGCGTTCATCGAAGGGCTGACCGGCATCAGCAACAGCATGCTGCGCACGGCACCGCCAGCGGCGCAGGTCATGCATGAAGTGGCGGAATTTGTCGGCAGCACGCCTTTAGTGGCGCACAACGCGTCTTTTGACCAGAAGTTCTGGGACTACGAGCTGTCGCGGATTCAACGCAGCCGTGAGCAAAGTTTCGCCTGCTCGATGCTGCTGGCGCGACGCTTGATGCCCGGCGCACCGAATCACAAGCTCGGTACCCTGACCACGTGGGCCAAGCTACCGCATACTGGCAAGGCTCACCGGGCCATGGCCGATGCGGAAATGGCAGCCAACCTGACGGCGCACTTGGCTAATGAACTACGTCAGACCCACGGCATTGCCGGGGTTTCTCATCAGTTTCTGTGCACCTTGCAAAAAGTCCCTGCGGCGAAAATCAGCGAAGCTCTGAAGCGCCAACGCGGGTTTTAAGCGCGGGCTTCTCGGCTTTGCCATTGCCCTCCAGATGACCCAGCGGTATGCGTCGCTCCACCGCTGTCGACAGCACGATGGAGGTCTTGCTGAAGCCGAACTGGGCGATGCGGTTGATCAAGTCCTCCAACTCCGGCATCGAGCCGACAGCCGCCTGCATGATCACGCACGGGTCGCCCGTGACGCGGTGGCATTGGGTCAGCTCGGGGATCCGCACCAGTTCATCGTAGGTCTGCTGGTTGCCGTGACTGGCCAGGCGCAATTCGATCACGCATTGAATCGGCAGGCCGACCTTGGCCATGTCCACCTTCGCCTCGTAACCGGTGATCACGCCGCAGGCCTCCAGTTTGGCCACGCGCTCGGCCACCGCGGGTGCCGACAGGTTGACCAGCCGCGCCAGTTGCGCAAAAGACGCGCGGCCGTTTTCCAGCAGTGCATCGAGCAATATTCGATCGTATTTATCCAGCGTCATCGCGCACCTGCCGCAAGCTTTCGAAAACACTGTTTATAAGCCAAACATCTGTTAATTGAAAAGTCTTTTGGCTTGAGAAACACGTTTTGCTGCTTATTTTTCCCTTGGGGCTTTCATAAGATAAGCAGCCATAGGACAACTTATTCAGAGGCTAGTATGCCGACCCCCCATCGCTTCCCGTTGTTATTGATTGGCGCTTTTTTCGCGCTGTATGTGATCTGGGGGTCGACCTATCTGGTCATTCGCATCGGCGTCGAATCCTGGCCGCCGCTGCTCTTGGCAGGCGTTCGGTTCATGATCGCCGGCTGCCTGCTCTACGCCTTCATGCGCTTTCGCGGCGTGCCGGCACCCACCTGGAAGCAATGGAAGGCTGCCGGCATGATCGGTTTTCTGTTGCTCGCCTGCGGCAACGGCGGCATCACGCTGGCCGAACACGCGGGCGTGGCATCCAGTGTTGCCGCGCTGGCGGTGGCTGTGGTGCCTTTGTTCACGCTGCTGTTCGGTTTGTTGTGGGGCCATCGCAATACGCGTCTGGAATGGGCCGGGATTGCACTCGGACTGGTCGGTATCGGCCTGCTCAATATGGGCTCCAACCTGCAAGCCAGCCCGTTCGGCGCGGCGCTGGTGATTTTCGCGGCAGCCTCCTGGGCATTCGGCTCGGTCTGGAGCAAAAGCCTGCCACTGCCTGCCGGTCCCATGGCCAGCGCCGCGGAAATGATCGTCGCCGGTGTCGTGCTGTTGATCGGCAGCGCCTTGAGCGGCGAGCATCTGCAACAAATGCCCAGCGCGGCCGGCTGGGGTGCCCTGGCGTATCTGGTGGTGTTCGGTTCGATCGTGGCGTTCAGCGCCTACATGTACCTGCTGAAAAACGTGCGTCCGGCAGCCGCGACCAGCTATGCGTACGTCAATCCGGCCGTGGCGGTGATGCTGGGCATTGTGTTTGCCGGTGAGCA
The DNA here is from genome assembly GCF_056680425.1 of Pseudomonas sp. ASL3. Classification (NCBI taxonomy): domain Bacteria; kingdom Pseudomonadati; phylum Pseudomonadota; class Gammaproteobacteria; order Pseudomonadales; family Pseudomonadaceae; genus Pseudomonas; species Pseudomonas sp. ASL3. The sequence continues at coordinate 6,327,960 of NZ_CM155281.1, forward strand.
CATCGGTGTCGCGGAGTGCCTGGCGATGACGGTGATCATCAGCGCGGTGGTGCTGATCGGTTTACCGCAGTGGGGCAAGCGTCCCGCCCTGGAGCAAAAACCGGAACAAGAACAGGAACAGGCTGGATCCGTGCGGACAGGGTAAACTGCGCGCCTTGCGCTGAATTTCCCCTACGGTATCCCCATGACATTCGCCACTCTCGGCCTGATCGAACCCTTGTTGCGTGCCCTTGAGGCCCTCGGCTACCAGACTCCGACGCCTGTGCAGACACAGGCGATTCCTCCGGTGCTGGCGGGCCGCGACTTGATGGCCGCCGCCCAGACGGGCACTGGCAAGACCGCCGGTTTCGCCTTGCCGCTGCTGCAACGCCTGACCATGGAAGGCCCGAAAGTGGCCTCCAACTCGGTGCGCGCACTGGTGCTGGTGCCGACCCGCGAACTGGCTGAGCAGGTTCACGAAAGCATTCGTCAGTACGCTGAACACCTGCCGCTGAGTACGTACGCGGTGTATGGCGGCGTCAGTATCAATCCACAGATGATGAAACTGCGCAAGGGCGTCGACGTGCTGGTGGCCACACCCGGTCGTCTGCTCGATCTGTATCGGCAGAAGGCGCTGAAATTCTCGCAACTGCAAACGTTGGTGCTCGACGAGGCCGACCGCATGCTCGATCTCGGTTTCTCCGAAGAACTGCGCGACATTTATGCCGCTTTGCCCAAGCGTCGCCAGACTTTGCTGTTTTCCGCGACCTTTTCCGACGCCATTCGCCAGTTGGCCGGGCAAATGCTCGATGACCCGCTGACCATCGAAGTCAGCCCGCGCAACGTCGCGGCGAGCTCGGTCAAGCAATGGGTGGTGCCGGTCGACAAGAAACGCAAAACCGAGCTGTTCATTCATCTGCTGAAAAAACAGCGTTGGAGCCAGGTACTGGTGTTCGCCAAGACCCGCGTCGGTGTTGATCAACTGGTCGAGCGGCTGCAAGGTTTAAGCATCAATGCTGACGGCATCCATGGCGACAAGCCTCAGGCAACGCGGCAACGTGCACTGGACCGCTTCAAGGCCAGTGAAGTCCAGATTCTGGTTGCCACCGACGTCGCCGCTCGCGGCCTGGACATCGATGACCTGCCAACGGTGGTCAACTTCGATCTGCCAATCGTGGCCGAGGATTACATCCACCGCATCGGCCGTACCGGACGTGCCGGCTTGACCGGGGAAGCGATTTCGATGGTCTGCGCCGATGAAGTTGAGCTGCTGTCGGCCATCGAAACCTTGACCCGCCAGACCCTGGAGCGTCATGAAGAGCAGGACTTCGAACCGGAACACCGCGTGCCGACCACCGACGCCAGCGGCCAGATCCTGAAAAAGCCGAAGAAGCCGAAAAAACCGAAAGTATCAGGCGGTGGCAAACGCAACCTGGGCAAATGGGTGGACAGCAACGAAACCGCTGCCGACGTGCCCGCCGTCAAGGCCGTGCGCAAAGTGCCGGTGTTCAATACCGGGCCGCGCAAGAAAAAGCCTTAAATTTGCGCTGATCACCTGTAGGAGCTGCCGAAGGCTGCGATCGACCGGGAACCGGTCGCTTTCTTGAGACCGCTGAAGGTCGTGCCGGTCGAGCGCGACCCCGGCCTTTCGCAGCCTTCGGCAGCTCCTACAGGGATTCGGTGCGGTTTGTCAGCCGCAACCACTCCACCATTCCCAACCCTGCCGCTCGGCCACTGGCGAAGCATGCCGTCAGCAGGTAGCCGCCGGTCGGCGCTTCCCAGTCCAGCATTTCTCCGGCGCAAAACACGCCCGGTAGTTGTTTGAGCATCAAACCTTCCGTCAGCGCTTCGAATGGCACACCACCTGCGGTGCTGATCGCCTCGTCCAATGGCCGGGCTTTGATCAACGTCAATGGCAACGCCTTCAACGCCTTGCCCAGCAACTGCGGATCGGAGAACGATTCAGCAGGCGCCAGCTCGCGCAGTAATGCCGCCTTGACCCCATCAATCCCTAACTGACTGTGCAGATGTTTGGACATCGAACGCGAACCACGGGGTTTTGCCAGCGCCTTTTGAATGTCGCCAATCGCCTTGCCCGGCAGTAGATCGATCTCTACCGTCGCCAAACCCTGCTGATTGATCTGCTCGCGAATCTGCGCCGACAACGCGTAAATCAGGCTGCCTTCGACGCCGATCTCGGTCAGTACGCATTCGCCCAGGCGAGGCGTTTGCCCTGGCAGCCCAATGGCGATGTTCTTCAGGGGGGCGCCTGCAAATTTGCTGCGCATCAGCTCGCTCCAGCCCGCCACTTCAAACCCGCAGTTGCTCGGTTGCAGTGCCGTCATGGCGATGCTCCGTTGCTCCAGCCATGGCAACCACGCGCCGTCCGAGCCGAGCCGCGCCCAACTGGCGCCGCCCAACGCCAACAGCACTGCATCGGGTTTGATCGTCCGTTCGCCTTCGGCATGGGCAATGCGCAACTCACCTTCGGCGTTCCAGCCCAGCCAGCGGTGGCGGGTGTGGATAACTACACCCGAATCGCGCAGGCGCTTGAGCCAGGCACGCAACAGCGGCGCGGCTTTCATGTCCGTGGGGAAGACCCGGCCGGAACTGCCGACAAAGGTCTCAATGCCCAGCTCGTGAATCCAGTGACACAGCGAGTCGGCACCAAAGTCGCGTAGCAACGGGCCGATGAAGGGCGCGCGCTCGGCATAACGCGAGAGAAAAGCCGGGTAGGGCTCGGAATGGGTGATGTTCATTCCGCCCACGCCCGCCAGCAGGAACTTGCGACCGACCGAAGGCATGGCGTCGTACAGATCGACCTTGATCCCGGCCTGGCTCAAGACCTCGGCCGCCATTAGTCCCGCAGGACCGCCGCCAATGATCGCGACTGAATGAGCAAGAGCTGAAAGAGTGGGGGTCATGGCGCACTGCGGATCGGCGAAGTAGGCCGCGCATTCTACCCGAGGACAGGCGCTCTGTTCAGGGCTGTGCGCAGGATCAGCCTGTGGAAAACTTCTGATCAAAAAACATACAGCTCTCGCCAGCCCTTGCGGTATAGGGCCTCGAGAGGCTTTCACTCAGGTTATCCACAGGCAGTTCCACAGCCATTGTGGACAGTTAACGCCGGAACGTCAGTTAAGCCCCGCAGACGTCCAGACCTTTTGCGCACTGTGGTGCAGGATGCCGTGCCGCCGCGCCAATGCCGCGCGATCCTTGCTGTAGCCGCCGCCAATCACGCCGACCACCGGAATGTCGCGATGCAGGCAATGGCGCAGCACCGCTTCGTCGCGAGCGGCCACGCCGGCATCGGTGAGTTTCAGGTAACCGAGGGCATCGTCCTTGTGCACATCGACCCCGGCGTCATACAGCACCAGATCCGGCTGGTAGATCGGCAACAGGTAATTGAGCAGGTCGTCGACCACTTTCAGGTAGTCGTCGTCGCCCATGCCCATTGGCAGGGGGATGTCCCAATCACTCTGGGCTTTGCGCGCCGGGAAATTCTTTTCGCAATGTAGCGAAACGGTAATCGCATCCGGCGTATCAGCAAGGATGCGCGCGGTACCGTCACCCTGATGCACGTCGCAATCGAAGATCAGCACGCGCCCGACCTGGCCGCTTTCGAGCATATAGCGGCTGATTACCGCCAGATCGTTGAAGATGCAAAATCCGGCCGGATGGTCGTAGTGCGCGTGGTGCGTGCCGCCCGCCAGATGGCACGCCATGCCGTGTTGCAGGGCTTGCTCGGCCGCCAGCAGAGATCCGCCCACCGCACGCACTGTGCGCTGTGCCAGGGCTTCGCTCCACGGCAATCCAAGGCGGCGTTGGTCTTCGCGAGACAGGTCACCGTTCATGTAGCGTTGGATGTACGCTGGATCATGGGCCAGGGCCAGCACGTCGGAGGGACAAAGCTGCGGGCGCAATAGCTGGGCGTCGGTGGTCAGGCCACTTTCAATCAGGTGATCGCGTAGCAAACGGAATTTATCCATCGGAAAACGATGTTCAGCCGGGAAATCCGGGCTGTAATCATCATGGTAGATGAGTGGCAGGGACATGTTGCGTCCGATCAGAGATGGAACACCGATCTTGCCAGCAATGGCCTTGTCAGCACAGCGCCTTGGTTGGGAGGCGCCTGAGCGGCGGGCTAGATTGACGAGCCATTCACTGGCCGGTTATGGGAGCAAACCGATAATGCCGATACTCGAACTCAACAGCGCGCGATTATTGATGCGACAGTGGCGCGATGACGATTTGCCGGAGTTCGCAGCGATGTGTGCCGACCCACAGGTGATGCGCTATTTCCCTGCGCCCATGAGTCGTCTGGAAAGTGCGGCCTTTATCGGGCGGGTGCGGGGGCATTTCGCCGAGTTGGGTTTTGGCCTGTGGGCACTGGAGCGCAAGGACACCGGCGCGTTCATCGGTTTCACCGGGCTGGACCTGGTGAGTTTCGACGCTCACTTCACCCCGGCCGTCGAAATCTGCTGGCGCCTGGCCCGTGAACATTGGGGCCTGGGCTTTGCCAGCGAAGCGGCGTGGACCGCTCTGGGTTGCGGTTTCGAGCGCTTGGGGCTGGATCAGATCGTGTCTTTTACCGCGCAGAGCAACCTGCCGTCGCAGAAAGTCATGCAGGCCATCGGCATGCAACATGACCTGGCCGATGATTTCGAGCATCCAAAACTGGCGGACGGTGATCCGTTGAAACCTCATGTGTTGTATCGGATTACCCGGCGACAATGGCTGAAAACCCTGAATGGATGAGCAAGGCTGGCGCTGACAAACTCTGTATCATTTGCACCTTGACCGCGCAGACGGTGGTGAGCCCTTAGGTTCCTGCCAGCCTCTGCCTGATTACGTCGCCCGCCGCAGCCCTGAAGGCGCAGCATTGTTTTGTGTGAGGAGTTCCTGAATGAGCCAAGTATTGGATGATCTGGTTGCGCTGCTGACCCTGGAGCCGATTGAAGAAAACCTCTTTCGCGGGCGTAGTCAGGACCTTGGTTTTCGTCAGTTGTTCGGCGGGCAGGTACTCGGCCAATCGCTGTCGGCGGCCAGCCAGACCGTCGAAGATGAGCGCCATGTGCATTCGCTGCACGGCTATTTCCTGCGTCCCGGCGATGCAGCTCTGCCGGTGGTGTATCAGGTCGATCGGGTGCGCGATGGCGGTAGTTTCAGTACCCGTCGCGTCACGGCGATCCAGAAGGGACAGCCAATCTTTACGTGTAGCGCATCGTTCCAGTACGACGAAAAAGGTTTCGAGCATCAGACCCGGATGCCACAAGTCGTCGGGCCGGAGAACCTGCCCTCGGAACTGGAGCTGGCCCAGCAGCGTACGCATTTGATCCCTGAGCACATGCGCGAAAAACTGCTGTGTCCCAAACCGATCGAATTCAGACCGGTGACCGACGTCGATCCCTACAATCCGCAGCCGAGTGAAGCGGTCAAATACGTCTGGTTCCGCGCCGATGGCAGCCTGCCGGACGTGCCGGCGCTGCATAAATATCTGATGGCGTACGCCTCGGATTTCAATCTGCTGACCACGTCCCTGCAGCCTCACGGCAAGTCGATATTTCAGAAGGACATGCAGATCGCCAGCCTCGACCACTCTCTTTGGTTCCACGCCGACCTGCGCGCCGATGACTGGCTGCTGTACGCGATGGACAGTCCGTGGGCCGGTAATTCCCGTGGTTTCTCGCGGGGCAGCGTGTACAACCGCGCAGGGCAATTAGTCGCCTCTGTCAGCCAGGAAGGGCTGATCCGTCACCGTAAGGACTGGGCGTGAGTCTGGCGCAGGTTCGACATTGGGTGTTCGACATGGACGGCACCCTGACCCTCGCCGTGCATGATTTTCCGGCGATCAAGCGTGCGCTGGAGATTCCGCTGCAGGACGACATCCTCAGCCATCTGGCCGGGCTGCCGCCTGAGGTTTCAGCGGCCAAGCATGCCTGGCTGCTGGAGCACGAGCGCGAACTGGCGCTGGCTTCGCAGCCGGCGGCCGGTGCGGTCGAGTTGGTGCGTGAGTTGGCGGCGCGCGGATACCGTCTGGGCGTCCTCACCCGCAATGCCCGCGAATTGGCACATGTGACGCTTGAGGCGATAGGCCTGGCGGATTGTTTTGCTGTCGACGACGTTCTGGGTCGCGACGAAGCGCCGCCAAAACCCGATCCGGGTGGTCTGTTGAAACTGGCTCAGGCGTGGAATGTCGATCCGTCGCAGATGGTGATGGTCGGCGATTACCGCTTCGATCTCGACTGCGGTCGTGCGGCAGGCACCCACACCGTACTGGTCAACCTGCCGGAAAATCCCTGGCCGGAATTGACCGACTGGTACGCCACCGATTGTTTTGCATTGCGCGAGATGCTGGCGGTTTAAGAGGAGGCCCCGCCCTGTCTTCGACGCCGCACTGTCGCGCAGCAAACTGGGGCTAGATTCTGCCCGGAGGGCGTAGGAGCTGACTTGTCTGCGAAAAGGGCCGAAGGACCTTCATGCGGTGGTGAATTCACCATTTTTGCCAGCGCTGCGCACTGGATCGCAGACAAGTCAGCTCCTACAGTCGATCGGTGCCTGGCTTAAGATTTATATCTTATTTATCAATGAGTTAACGGCGTTTGATAGGAGCGAGGTGCGCTTGGTTCTTGCCTGCGATTGCGGTATGTCTGGCACACCGCATCAAGCTGATCGCAGGTAAGTCAGCGCCTACAACGGCCTGAACAACGCCGCCTGGCCTTCGGGTGAGGTAAATATCGCATCACCGTCATGCCCCACGCCTGGTACTTCAATTAACTGCTGGGGCAGCCCTTCGGGATGACGCTGTTGCAGATAGTTGAAGAAGTTATGCCCGCGGATCAGGCGATTGACGCCTTGAGCTTCAGCCCCGCAGGTTTTGTCCAGTACCGGGTGATTGGGGTCGGTATCGAGCTGACCCAACAGGTAAGTGACGTCGCGGCTCATATAGGTCTGTTCAATCTGCTCGGCCGTTTGTTTACTGGCGTAAGACGGCAATTTGTTCATCCCGTATTTCCAGGTATCGAACCCTGGGCAAGACTTCGCGTCCACCGCTTCAGGTCGTTGCGCGTTGAAATACGCGTAGGACGACGGGTTGGCGATCACGTAACGCAGCTTGATGCCGGCTTTCTGCAACTCCCCACCGCCCTTGCCGAGTAGCACGTAGCGCTGAACCACCTGTCCACCGCCCGAGTGCCCGGCGATGACCACTTCGCGCAACGCAGGGAACAGCTTGCGATCGCTCAGCTTCGCCAAAATCCCATCGATGACCGCAAAGGAACTCACAGGCACCGGCCCGACAGCAGTGTCACCTTCCATCCAGTCACTCCGGTGCCAGCGCAGTATCGAATCTGGCAGTTGGTGTTTGGCGATGTCTTTCTGGTTAAGGAACTGCGGTGCGATCAGCAAGGTAGTGGTGCGAAACCCGGACCGATAGGCGGCACGTTCGGCGCTGCGCAGGTAGGTTTGAGCGTTGCGCAAGCCGCCGTGAATGATGATCACTGCCCGTAGCGTTCTTGGCTGCGGCTGTTTCCAGTCTTTGCTCAGCCCGACAGTCGCCTGACCGCCGTTGATAGCCAGCCGCTGGGGGCTCAGGGCATTCACCGCTTGATCCGCTGCATTCGCCGTAAGGCTCAGGAGGGTGCTCAACAACAGGACCAATAACGGTTTTATCATGTGATTAAAGGCTCTTTGCGGCGAAGGTGTCGCACTGATTGAGTTGGCCCTGAGCATAACCGGTCTTGGACCAGCGCACGCGCTGTGCCGAGGTGCCGTTAGTGACCCTGTTGCTGCAAGCGATCATCGCCAACGGCGTTGACCGCTTTCAGGGCTTCTTCAATATCACCCAGCTCGAACCAATTCAAACGCTTTTGTGCGTTATTGGCCCGGATACCGGTCAAACAGTTCGTTTGTGGCGCCTTATCTGCGAACCAGCAACACGCCCGACTCCATGTGGTGCGTGTACGGAAACTGATCGAACAGCGCACAACGCTCTATGCGGTGGGTGTCGTTCAATTGCTCGATGTTCGCTGCCAGGGTTTCCGGGTTACAGGAGATATAAAGGATGCGTTCGAAGCGCCGGGTCAGTTCGCAGGTGTCCGGGTCCATGCCCGCCCGTGGCGGGTCGACGAACACGCTGCCGAATTCGTAACTTTTCAGGTCGACGCCCATCAGACGGCGGAAAGGACGAACTTCGTTCAAGGCTTCGGTCAATTCTTCGGCGGACAGGCGCACCAGTGTCACGTTGTCCACGCCGTTGTCGGCCAGGTTGTTCAGGGCGGCGCTCACCGAGGTCTTGCTGATCTCGGTCGCCAGCACTTTGCGCACGCGGGTCGCCAAGGGCAGGGTGAAGTTGCCGTTGCCGCAATACAGCTCCAGCAGGTCGTCTTCGCGCTGGCCGAGGGCTTCAAATGCCCAGTTGAGCATCTTCTGGTTCACCGCGCCGTTAGGCTGGGTGAACGAGCCTTCCGGTTGCTGATAACTGAAGGTCCGACCGGCCACTTGCAGTTCTTCGACCGCATAGTCGCGACCGATTACGATGCGTTTGCCCTTTGAGCGGCCAATCACGCTGACACCGAGGTCGGCCGCGAGTATTTCCGCAGCCGCTTGCCAGGTGTCATCCAGCGGCCGGTGGTAGCAGAGGGTGATGATCGCGTCGCCCGCCAGCGTGGTCAGGAAGTCCACCTGGAACAGCTTGAAGTTCAGCGTCGCGCTGGCTTCCCAACGTGCGCGCAGCATCGGCATCAATTCATTGATGCGCTGGCTGGCGATGGGGAAGTCGTCGATCAGGATCGGCGTGCGGTTATCGCCGGGGGCGAACATCGCATAGAAGCGTTGCTGATCCTCGCGCCACAAGCGGAACTCGGCGCGCAGGCGGTAGTGCTCAAGCGGCGAGTCGAACACCTGCGGCTCGGGCGCATCGAACGGCGCCAGCAATTCACGCAGGCGCGTGGTTTTTTCTGCGAGCTGGTGACTGTAACTCGCGGGGTCGAAGGGAACACTCATGCGTTAAACCAGCCCAACTTGATCACGAACAGAATCGACAGGATCACCAGCGCGGGGTTCAGGTCGCTCCAGCGCCCGGACAAGGTTTTGATGGCTGTCCAGGAAATGAAGCCAAAGGCAATGCCGTTGGCGATGGAAAACGTGAAGGGCATCGCCAGGGCGGTGATCACCACTGGCGCGGCGACAGTAATGTCGTCCCATTCTATTTCAGCCAGCCCCGACATCATCAACACCGCGACAAACAGCAGCGCAGGTGCGGTAGCGAATTCCGGGACGCTGCCCGCCAGCGGTGCAAAGAACAGCGACAGCAGGAACAGAATCGCGACCACCACAGCGGTCAAACCGGTGCGGCCGCCGGCGCTGACGCCCGCTGCCGATTCGATGTAACTGGTGGTGGTCGAAGTACCCAGCAGCGAACCGGCCATGGCTGCGGTGCTGTCGGCGATCAGGGCGCGGCCCATCTTCGGCATGTAACCGTCCTTGCCCATCAGACCGGCGCGTTTCGCCACACCGATCAGGGTGCCCGAGTTGTCGAACAGGTCAACGAACAGGAAGGAGAAGATCACGCTGAACAGGCCGATGTTCAATGCGCCCTTGATGTCCAGCTGCAGCAGGGTTGGCATCAGCGAAGGCGGTGCAGACATCACGCCATTGAACGGAGAGAAACCGAGCATGATGGAGACGATGGTCACCGCCAGAATGCCGATCAGCACTGCACCTTTCACTCGCAAGGCTTCAAGTGCGACGATCAGGAAGAAGCCAAGGATCGCCAGAATCGGCCCCGGTTTTGCCAGGTCGCCCATGCTCACCAAGGTGTCCGGGTTAGCGACTACGATGCCGGCATTTTTCAGGGCGATCAGCGCCAGGAACAGGCCGATACCAGCAGCAATCGCCGAGCGCAGGGGAAGGGCGATGCTGTTGATGATCCATTCGCGAATCTTGAAGATCGACAGAATGAAAAACATCACGGCCGAGATAAACACCGCACCCAGCGCCACTTGCCAGGTGTAACCCATGTGCAGGACGACGGTGTAGGTGAAGAACGCGTTGAGGCCCATACCCGGCGCAAGCGCGATCGGGTAGTTTGCGATCAGGCCCATGACGGTAGAACCGATGGCCGCTGCCAGGCACGTAGCGACAAACACCGCACCTTTGTCCATGCCCGTCGCGCCGAGAATGTTCGGGTTGACGAACAGGATGTAGGCCATGGCCAGGAAGGTCGTGACGCCCGCAAGAATCTCGGTGCGCACATTGGTGTTGTGTGCATTGAGTTGGAACAGCCTTTCCAGCATGTCTTGCTCCCCGTGACGCGCCCTGCGTCGTGAATTGATCGACTAAAACAGCAAAGCACAGACTGTCGGATAAGCCTGCACATTTCTGTGGGTCGGAAAAAGCCGCGCATCATACCAGCAGCGTGTGTGGATGGCTGCTGGCGGATGTTCAGTGAAAAGCATGCAGGATTTCGGCCATTCAAGTTATCTACGCGCAACAACTGCCGGGTAATAAAAGCTGACTAAGCTCAATGCATCACTGCAAAGGATTTAGTTATGACGTTAAGAGCCCTGATCACCGTCGCTGACGGTATCGACGACCTGCAAAGCGTGACCCTGATCGATGTGCTGCGGCGTGCCGAGATTGAGGTGGTCGTGGCCAGCATCGAATCGCGGCGCATGCTGACCGGCGCACGCGGAACCCGTTTGACCGCCGATGCAATGTTGGTCGATGTGCTGGCGCAACCCTTTGACTTGATCGTGTTGCCTGGCGGCATGCCGGGTGCGTTGCATTTGGCGAACCATCAACTGCTGAGCCAACGAGTGAATGAACAGGCTAAAGCGGGGCACTTTTATGCGGCTATCGGTGAAGCCCCCGCACTGGCGTTGCAGGTATACGGCGTACTCAAACAACGGCGTATGACCTGCAATCTCGGATTCAGCGATCGATTGTCGGGCTGTTCGTATATCGATAAACCGGTGGTAGTCGACGGCAACTGCATCACTGCACAAGGCTCCGGCGCGGCGTTGGAGTTTGCCTTGACGCTGGTGGAACAGCTTTGCGGCAAGAGCAAGCGCGCGGCGGTGGGCAAGTTGCTGGGCTGACCCCAGACAACCCCCGTACAGACTGTGTGAAAACCTGGCAATTCTTGCAACGGTCTAAGAAAATGCCTTCATCGGAAGATTGGGGGCATTTTTGTGGCATACATCCAAGGCATAGCGCGCGATCAGAGCAGTCTTTTTCCGGTGTCGCTGGAAGAATCCATTCCGGTAGACCACTTGGTCAGAGTCATTGATGCCTATGTCACCCAGCTCAATCTGCGGGAGCTGGGATTCGACAAGGCTGTCCTCAAGGGCAACGGGCGCCCGCCCTATGATCCGGCAGACCTGCTCAAACTTTATCTCTACGGCTATTTCCTCAGCATCCGTTCGTCACGCCGCCTCGAAGCCGAATGCCTGCGCAACATCGAAGTCATGTGGCTGCTCAATCAGCTCGCACCTGACTTCAAAACCATCGCCGATTTCCGCAGAGACAACGGTGCCGCATTCGCCGCCATCTGCCGACTCTTCATTCTTTTTTGCCGTGAAGTGGGGCTAATCGCCGGCAAGCTGGTTGCTATCGACGGCAGCAAATTCAAAGCCGTGGCCTCCAAGCGCCGTCATATGAGCCTCAAGCACCTTAAGCGCGATGAGGAAATACTGAACAAGAAGATTACCCAGTACCTGGCGGAGCTTGATCGGGCGGACAAAGACGACGCCGATCAGCCTGTGGATAAGCAGAAAGTCAAAGCCGCTTTGGCCCGTCTGAGCAACAAACGAGACAACAACCTGACCCGTCAGCAGGTGATGAAGGCGCTGGAAGTCGAGCAGTTCATCAGCACCGAAAGCGAGGCGCGGATGATGCGGGCGCCGCAAGGCATGGCCGTGGCGTACAACGTGCAGACGGCGGTGGATGCCGAGAACGGCTTGATCCTGCACCACGAAGTGACTCAGGACGGCGATGACCGCAAACAGCTTGAACCCATGGCCAAAGCGGCTAAAGAAGTACTGCAACAGTCAGAGCTGACGGTAGTGGCCGATGCCGGATATTCCCACGGCAAACAATTCCAGGCCTGTGAAGACGCGGGTATCACGGCGTATGTGCCGCTGAATCGAACGATCAACACGCGGGGCGGGGACGTAAAATTCTTTGACCGCACCCAGTTTACGTATGAGGCCCTGGACGATCAGTACCGGTGCCCGAATGGCAAGCTACTGACGCTGACGCAACTGAATCGCGGCACGCGTATTTACCACGCACTGCCCAGTGACTGCGCCCACTGCCCGCTGAAAAGTCAGTGCACCAAGACCTCCCGCCGGAAAGTAACGCGGCATGCGCATGAGGCCGCTTTTGAGCGAATGGAGCAGCGCATGCAGGCGCATCCGGAGAAGATGGTTGAACGAAGGTCCATCGTTGAACACCCCTTCGGCAACCTCAAGCAATGGATCATGGGCAATGGACGGTTCTTGCTACGCCAACTGAAAGGCGCGCGAATAGAGATGTCGCTGGCGGTGCTTGCCTATAACTTTAAAAGGGCGATCAATGTGCTGGGTGCGCGTGAAATGATGGCGAAGATGGGCTAAGCAGCCTTTTTTTGCGCCTGACAAACGTCCCAGGACTGGCCATGGAGCGCTCAAAACGCTTTGTCCCGGCGACGTGAAAACGAACAGCGATGATTTCGGGATCAAAGGCCAAAAACCAACGCCCCGACAAGTCGGGGCGTTGGTTTGAAACATGATCGTCAGGTTTTCACACAGCCTGCGTAGGAGCGCGCTTGCCCGCGATAGGCCGGGGTCGCGTCCGACACGTAGGACCTTCCTGCGGCATTTGCTTCACTATCTTTGCCGGCGCTTCGCACCGGATCGCGGGCAAGCGCGCTCCTACAGTGACCACCATCACACCCACAATCATCGGTGCCTGACACGCCACCCTCGCAGGCAAACCAGCTCCACCCTTCGGGCAGAAACTCAGAATGTCGCTAGAGTGCAAGCGCAGGTCGCACAGGTGCGTTTTATGCGCGATGCCGCTGCGTAATTTGATGCGACACGGCAGCGTTCGATTGCCGCTTTCCTATAAAAATATAACGAGCCAACCGAGGGAGCACGCATGAAGAGATTTATCCGTCGTATCAGTTGTGGTGTGTTGATGCTAAGCAGTACCGCCTTGTTGGCGGCCGAGCCCGCAGCGTGTCAGAACGTGCGCATGGGCGTGGTCAACTGGACGGATGTGATTGCGACCAGCGCGGTGGCTGAAGTGCTTCTGCAAAACATGGGTTATCAGGTCAAGCAGACCAGCGCGGCGCAGCAAATCGTCTTCGGCGGCATACGTGACGGGCGGCTGGATATCTTCCTTGGGTACTGGAAGCCGGCGATGGACAAGAACATCGCCCCTTTCGTAACGGCCAATCAAGTCAAAGTGCTCGAAAAACCGAGTATGAATGACGCACAGGCGACCCTCGCCGTGCCCGATTATGTGGCCGCAGGCGGCCTCAAGACTTTCGCCGATATCGCCAAATTCAAAGACAAGCTGGGCGGCAAGATCTACGGCATCGAGCCCGGCACCGGCGCCAACGGCAATATCAAAGGCATGATCGACAGCAACCAATTCGGCCTGGGCGGCTTCCAGTTGGTCGAGTCGGGTGAGGCCGGCATGCTGGCTGCCGTGCAGCGTGCGATCAAACGTAATGAGTGGGTGGTCTTCGTTGGCTGGACCCCGCACCCGATGAATATCAACATGAAAATCGCTTACCTGAGTGGCAGTGAAGACGTATTCGGTCCGCGTGAAGGTGCCGCAACCGTGTCGGTGGTGACGGCACCGGATTACGCCCAGCGCTGCCCTAACGTCAGTCGTCTGCTGAGCAATCTGACGTTCAACGCGTCCCAGGAAAGCCAGATGATGGTGCCGATCATGGACCGCAAAGCACCGAACGATGTCGCCAAACAGTGGCTGCGCGATCACCCTGAAGACGTGCAACGCTGGCTGGCCGGTGTCACCACCTTCGACGGCAAAGACGCAGCGAAAACCCTGCAGTTAAGCCTCAATCAGTAGTCAGTAATCAATAGGCAGTAACCACCCGCGTCAACGCCCACGTATCTGCCCAGCCCCTCCACAGTCGTGGGGCGGGCTGGAGCTTCCATGACCACGCCTTATCCTTTGTCACCTGAACTGGCCGAATTTGTCTCGGTGACCCTCAGCTTCACTGCCACCGAACCCGGTATCGATGGTCTGCGTGAAGCTTATTCGCGCATGTGCCGGGCATTTACCCCCGAGCGCCCAACCGGTCTTGAAGTGACCGACTTTTCTTTGGCCGATGTGCCGGTGCGCTGCTATCGACCTTCGGGGCTGGTACCGGAAGACGACTGGCCGTGCGTGATTTACCTGCACGGTGGTGGTTGGGTGGTGGGCGATCTTGATTCACACGATTTCGTGACCGCCGCCCTGGCTGCCGATTTGAACGCCGTGGTGATCGCGGTGGATTATCGATTGGCGCCGGAGTTTCCGTTCCCGGCGGCATTCGATGACTGCCTGGCGGTCTGGCGTGCGGTTCAGGCGCAGTCGAGCCGCTTGGGTATCGATCGGCAACGGGTCGCTATCGCGGGGGACAGTGCGGGCGGCAATCTGGCGGCGGCGGTGTGTTTGGCGTTACGTGACGCCGGCGAAGTGCAACCGGCGGGGCAGGGGTTGATTTATCCGGGCTTGGGCGGGGCGGCGAATTTGCCGTCCCGCAGCGAATGCGTCGATGCACCACTGCTAAGCAGCAACGATCTGGAATGTTATCGGGCGCTGTATCTGAGCCGCCGCGAACAGGAAAAACTGCCTTACGCGATGCCTCTGACGGCAACCGATTTCAGCGCGCTGGCCCCGGCGTTCATCGCCGTGGCGCAATTCGACCCGCTACGTGACGATGGTGTCTGTTATCACCAGGGGTTGGTGGAGGCAGGCGTGCCGAGTTGTTTTTATCCGGGGCTCGGTTTGGTGCATGGCTGCTTGCGCGCCCGTGGGCAGGCGGTGGAGGTGGATGCGTTGTATGAACAGCTGGTGGGCGCGTTAAGGGGGTTTTTATTCTAGCGGGCGGGTAAGTAGACCGAGTCGACTCATTCGCAGGCAAGCCTGCTCCCACACAGGCTGTGTGAAAACCTGACGATCATGTTTCAAACCAACGCCCCGACTTGTCGGGGCGTTGGTTTTTGGCCTTTGATCCCGAAATCATCGCTGTTCGTTTTCACGTCGCCGGGACAAAGCGTTTTGAGCGCTCCATGGCCAGTCCTGGGACGTTTGTCAGGCGCAAAAAAAGGCTGCTTAGCCCATCTTCGCCATCATTTCACGCGCACCCAGCACATTGATCGCCCTTTTAAAGTTATAGGCAAGCACCGCCAGCGACATCTCTATTCGCGCGCCTTTCAGTTGGCGTAGCAAGAACCGTCCATTGCCCATGATCCATTGCTTGAGGTTGCCGAAGGGGTGTTCAACGATGGACCTTCGTTCAACCATCTTCTCCGGATGCGCCTGCATGCGCTGCTCCATTCGCTCAAAAGCGGCCTCATGCGCATGCCGCGTTACTTTCCGGCGGGAGGTCTTGGTGCACTGACTTTTCAGCGGGCAGTGGGCGCAGTCACTGGGCAGTGCGTGGTAAATACGCGTGCCGCGATTCAGTTGCGTCAGCGTCAGTAGCTTGCCATTCGGGCACCGGTACTGATCGTCCAGGGCCTCATACGTAAACTGGGTGCGGTCAAAGAATTTTACGTCCCCGCCCCGCGTGTTGATCGTTCGATTCAGCGGCACATACGCCGTGATACCCGCGTCTTCACAGGCCTGGAATTGTTTGCCGTGGGAATATCCGGCATCGGCCACTACCGTCAGCTCTGACTGTTGCAGTACTTCTTTAGCCGCTTTGGCCATGGGTTCAAGCTGTTTGCGGTCATCGCCGTCCTGAGTCACTTCGTGGTGCAGGATCAAGCCGTTCTCGGCATCCACCGCCGTCTGCACGTTGTACGCCACGGCCATGCCTTGCGGCGCCCGCATCATCCGCGCCTCGCTTTCGGTGCTGATGAACTGCTCGACTTCCAGCGCCTTCATCACCTGCTGACGGGTCAGGTTGTTGTCTCGTTTGTTGCTCAGACGGGCCAAAGCGGCTTTGACTTTCTGCTTATCCACAGGCTGATCGGCGTCGTCTTTGTCCGCCCGATCAAGCTCCGCCAGGTACTGGGTAATCTTCTTGTTCAGTATTTCCTCATCGCGCTTAAGGTGCTTGAGGCTCATATGACGGCGCTTGGAGGCCACGGCTTTGAATTTGCTGCCGTCGATAGCAACCAGCTTGCCGGCGATTAGCCCCACTTCACGGCAAAAAAGAATGAAGAGTCGGCAGATGGCGGCGAATGCGGCACCGTTGTCTCTGCGGAAATCGGCGATGGTTTTGAAGTCAGGTGCGAGCTGATTGAGCAGCCACATGACTTCGATGTTGCGCAGGCATTCGGCTTCGAGGCGGCGTGACGAACGGATGCTGAGGAAATAGCCGTAGAGATAAAGTTTGAGCAGGTCTGCCGGATCATAGGGCGGGCGCCCGTTGCCCTTGAGGACAGCCTTGTCGAATCCCAGCTCCCGCAGATTGAGCTGGGTGACATAGGCATCAATGACTCTGACCAAGTGGTCTACCGGAATGGATTCTTCCAGCGACACCGGAAAAAGACTGCTCTGATCGCGCGCTATGCCTTGGATGTATGCCACAAAAATGCCCCCAATCTTCCGATGAAGGCATTTTCTTAGACCGTTGCAAGAATTGCCAGGTTTTCACACAGTCTGCACAGAAGTTCAATCTACTGTGCAGGCTGTGTGAAAACCCCAACAGAAAACTGAACTGCATGTTCGTACGTCAATTCTGAAATAGATCGGCTGTTGGACAGACCTGAATTTCACGTAGGAACGCGATTTTCAGGTCAGTTTTTAATCAGTTAATCGGTCGCGGAGGTTTTCACACAGCCTGTGTGGGAGCAGGCTTGCCTGCGAACGGGATCAGGCCGGCTGCTGCTCTTGCTCCACCACCAGATCACGCATACGGTCGCGCTGGGCCAGGCTCGGGAAGAGTTTGATCCAGATACCGGTGACGGCGAGCGTGCCGATGCCGCCCATGACCACGGCAGGCACAGTGCCCAGCCAATGCGCGGTGAGGCCCGACTCGAACTCGCCGAGTTGGTTGGACGCGCCGATGAACAAGCCATTCACTGCACTGACCCGGCCGCGCATTTCGTCCGGGGTTTCGAGCTGCACGAAAGACGCGCGAATCACCATGCTGATCATGTCCGCCGCGCCGAGCACGGCCAGTACCGCCAGGGAAAACCAGAACGAGGTCGACAGGCCGAAGGCGATGGTGGCCACGCCGAACACGCCCACGGCAGTGAACATCACCCGACCCACGTTGCGCTCGACCGAGAAGCGCGCCAGCCATAACGACATCAGCAACGCGCCGACTGCCGGTGCCGAGCGCAGCAGGCCAAGCCCCCACGGACCCGTCAGCAAAATATCCTTGGCGAATACCGGCAACAACGCCGTGGCGCCCCCGAGCAAAACGGCGAACAGATCCAGAGAAATCGCGCCGAGGATATCCGGGCGGCTGCGAATGTAACGAATCCCGGCCAGCAGTGAATCCAGCGTGGCCTTGGCTTTGTTCAAGGGCGTCTGACGCGCCGGCAGGTTGAGCATCAGCATGCAGGCGATGACGTACAGGAGCACCGTCGGGCCGTAGACCCAGATGCTGCCGAACGCATAAAGAAAGCCGCCCAGCGCTGGCGCGACAATAGTGGCCGATTGTTGAGCCGACTGCGCAGCCGCCACCGCTCGCGGGAACAGATCGCTGGGCACGATGGAGGGCAATAGCGCCTGAGTGGTCGGCATTTCGAAGGAGCGGGCGGCGCCCAGCAAAAAGGAGAGAGTGAAGATCATTGCCGGGGTGATGTTGCCGGTGCTGCTGCCGATCACCAATGCCAGAGCGATCAAGGCCTGTGCCGCCTGGCAAATCGCTGCGACGATGCGTCGGTCATAACGGTCGGCCACGTGCCCGGTGTGCAGCATGAAAATTAATCGAGGTATGAACTGGACCAGGCCCACCAGGCCCAGATCAAGCACGTTGCCGGTCAATTGATAGAGGTTCCAGCCGATGGCGACCGTCAGCATCTGGAAGCCGCTGGCGGTAAAAATCCGGGCCAGCCAGAACGCGATGAACGGACGATGCTGGCGCAGCAGCCTAGGTGCTTGATCAGGCATTGGAAACGCGGCCTTGATGGGATGCGTGAGGTTATCACGCGGTCTGTAACATTTGTTTGCAAGGATGAGAGTGAGAAGAAGTCCACAAAAAGGCGCAGCAACGGGTGAGGCAACTCGTCACGCGACAATCGACCACACAGTTCGCCACCTGAAATGAGTCTACTCTTTGACCGATAGTTGACCTGCATCAAGGTATTTTTCGGTCTTGTATGGCGGGTCGATATACGAAGCCCTGCGTTGCGAAACCATGACAGAGCAATTCCAACACGCAGCACTCCATATCCGTGGGGGCAGTTGGTACTGACCACCGGTCAGTAGCCGGTATCACCTGATAGAGGAAGTCCTATGTTCGGTTTGGAGGCGCTTGATCTCGCCCGAATTCAGTTCGCGTTCACCATCTCGTTTCACATCCTGTTCCCCGCCATCACCATCGGGCTGGCAAGTTACCTTGCGGTATTGGAGGGTTTGTGGCTGAAAACGCAGAACGATGTGTACCGTGATCTGTACCACTTCTGGTCCAAGATATTTGCCGTCAACTTCGGCATGGGCGTGGTCTCCGGGTTGGTCATGGCCTATCAGTTCGGCACCAACTGGAGCCGCTTCTCCGACTTCGCCGGGTCGATTACCGGACCGCTGTTGACCTATGAAGTGCTCACCGCCTTCTTCCTTGAAGCGGGCTTCCTCGGGGTGATGTTGTTCGGCTGGAACAGGGTCGGTCGCAACCTGCACTTCTTCGCCACAGTGATGGTCGCCATCGGTACGATCATTTCGACGTTCTGGATTTTGGCGTCGAACAGCTGGATGCAGACGCCGCAGGGGTACGAAATCGTCAATGGCCAAGTGATTCCGGTGGACTGGCTCGCGGTGATTTTCAACCCGTCATTCCCCTATCGCCTGGCGCACATGGCCACGGCGGCGTTCGTGGCGACGGCATTCTTCGTTGGTTCCTCGGCGGCCTGGCATCTATTGCGCGGTCGCGACACTCCGCAAATCCGCACAATGCTCTCCATGGCGATGTGGATGGCGTTACTGGTGGCGCCTGTACAGGCGGTGATCGGCGACTTCCACGGCCTCAATACGCTCAAGCATCAACCGGCGAAAATCGCTGCCATCGAAGGCCACTGGGAAAACGTCGGCAACGAGCCGACCCCGCTGATCCTGTTCGGTTGGCCGGACATGAAAGCCGAAAAGACCCGCTTCGCAGTGGAAATCCCCTATTTGGGCAGCCTGATCCTGACGCACACTCTGACCGAGCAAGTGCCCGCGCTGAAGGACTTCAAGCCTGAAGACCGGCCTAACTCGACCATCGTCTTCTGGTCGTTCCGGGTTATGGTCGGTCTGGGTTTCCTGATGATCTTTACCGGTTTGTGGAGCTTGTGGCTGCGCATGCGCGGCACGCTTTATCAGTCACGGGCGTTCCTGCATCTGGCCTTGTGGATGGGGCCGTCGGGCTTGATCGCACTCCTGGCCGGTTGGTTCACCACTGAAATCGGTCGTCAGCCGTGGGTCGTCTATGGCCTGATGCGTACCGCCGATGCCTCTTCCGGGCATAGCTTCGGGCAAATGAGCCTGACCCTGGGGCTGTTCGTGGTGGTCTACTTCACCCTGTTCGGCGTCGGTCTGGGCTACATGATGCGTCTGGTGCGCAAAGGTCCGGTCAACAACGAAGGCAAGGAACAGAATCCGGGTGGTCCGGGCCAGAAACGTACGCCTGCACGTCCGCTCTCCGCTGCCGAAAACGGCTCCGAAGTTGGCGACACTCACGACAACCTGAGCAAGGGGAACTGAGTCATGGGTATTGATCTTCCGCTGATCTGGGCTGTGATTATCATTTTCGGCATCATGATGTATGTGGTGATGGACGGCTTCGACCTGGGGATCGGGATTCTTTTCCCCTTCGTCAAGGGCGATTCCGACCGCGACGTGATGATGAACACCGTGGCCCCTGTCTGGGACGGCAACGAAACCTGGCTGGTATTGGGTGGCGCGGCACTGTTTGGTGCCTTCCCGCTGGCCTATTCGGTGGTGTTGTCGGCGCTGTACCTGCCGCTGATCCTGATGCTGATCGGGCTGATCTTCCGGGGCGTGGCCTTCGAGTTCCGCTTCAAGGCCAAGGACGACAAGCGTCACTTGTGGGACAAGGCGTTCATCGGTGGTTCGCTGACCGCGACCTTCTTCCAGGGTGTGGCGCTGGGGGCGTTCATCGATGGTATTCCTGTGGTTAATCGTCAGTTCGCCGGGGGCTCACTGGACTGGCTGACGCCGTTCACGATGTTCTGCGGTGTTGCGTTGATCGTTGCGTATGCGCTGTTGGGTTGCACCTGGCTGATCATGAAGACCGAAGGCAAGCTGCAAAAGCAGATGCACGATCTGGCTCGGCCATTGGCCTTCGTGGTGTTGGCGGTGACCGGTGTCGTCAGTATCTGGACGCCATTGACCCACGCCGAAATCGCCACACGCTGGTTCAGCCTGCCAAACCTGTACTGGTTCTTGCCGGTGCCGATTCTGGTGCTGGTGACCATGTACGGTCTACTCCGGGCGGTGGCACGCAATGCCCACTACACCCCGTTTCTGCTGACGCTGGTGTTGATCTTCCTCGGCTATAGCGGTCTCGGCATCAGCCTGTGGCCGCATATCGTGCCGCCGTCGATCTCCATCTGGGACGCCGCGGCACCGCCACAGAGCCAGGGCTTCATGCTGGTGGGCACGCTGTTCATCATCCCGTTCATCCTGGGCTACACCTTCTGGAGCTACTACGTGTTCCGCGGCAAGGTCACCCACAAAGACGGCTATCACTAGGAGGTAGGGCGATGTCTGGCAAAGAATCCTTTCATGAGCAGGGCCCGCCCCCGAAGAAGCCTCTCTGGCAGCGTGTGGCCTGGCTGGTTGCGATCTACGTCGGCAGCGTGACGGCGCTGGGGATTGTTGCCTACCTGATGCGGCTGCTCATGAATGCGGCGGGTTTGACGACGCACTGAGGTTGCATTTCCCGTGTAGGAGCTGCCGAAGGCTGCGATCCGCCGCGTAGCGGTGGTTCTGTTGAAGGTCGTTCCGACCTTGTCGCAGCCTTCGGCAGCTCTTACAGGTGATTTCTAACGAATTGGATTATTTCCGTGCTTTGAGCACCACGAATTTCGGTGTGGCAGCCACTTGCTCGACGCCGCGAAACAGCCGCGCCAGTTTGCTGTGATACCCCAGATGGCGGTTGCCAACGATATACAGCGCGCCGCCCACCACTAACGCATCGCGCGCTTGCTGGAACATGCGCCAGGCGAGGAAGTCGCCGACCACCTGTTGCTGATGGAATGGCGGATTGCACAGCACCACGTCCAGCGAGTCGGCTTCCTGGCCGGCCAGCCCGTCGCTGGCGCGCACGATGACCTCACGCTCACCCAGCGCCGCCCGCCAATTCTCACGGGCCGACTGCACGGCCATGAACGACTCATCCACCAGCGTATATTGCGCTTGCGGATTGGCCAGCGCGCTGGCGATGGCCAACACGCCGTTGCCGCAGCCCAGGTCCGCTACACGTGCCGAGCCGAGGTTTGTCGGCAGGTGCGGCAGGAACGCCCGGGTGCCGATATCCAGCCCTTCACGACAGAACACGTTGGCATGATTGAGCAGCTCAATCACTGGCTGATCGAGTGTGTAGCGGGTGGGGTAGGGCGAAGGCTGCAGGCCTTTGACTTCGGGGGTGGCAAACAGCAAACGGGCTTTTTTCAGCGCCAGTGACGCCTGCACTGGTCCGACGTATCGCTCCAGCAAATCACCCGCGGCTCGCGGCAGATGCTTGACCATCGCGGCGGCGACCACTTGCGCGCCGGGTGCCAGTTGGCCCTGTAGGCGAATCAGTTGTTCTTCAAGCAGGGCCAGGGTCTTTGGTACTCGGATCAGCACCCAGTCGAACGGCCCGGTCAACGCCTCGCTTGCCGGGATCACCGGCACCGCATCGAAGGGTTGGCCGTTGCGCACCAGGTTTTTCTCCAGTGCTTGAGTGGCCAGAAAGGAGTCACTGCTGCTGACCACTGTCGCGTGGTTGACCAGGCTGGCTGCCAGCGCGCCAAAACTGTCGTTGAGCACCAGCACGCGGCTGTCCAGGGTCAGTCCGTGCTCCGCCACATGGCTGAGCAAGTATTCATCGGCTGCGTCGAACGCCTGCAGCGGCTCGTTCGGTTGGTCAGGCTGGCGGATGAGATCGAGCTGAGCGAAAGGGCTATCAAGCAGGGGCATGGGCAGGAAAACTCTGGGTTTCGGCGTCTATTGCGCAAGTCTCTGATGTCATGACACTCGCAGAAGCCGCCGATTTTACGTGCTTTTGCGCGTGGGCTGCTGGTTTTCCGCGCTGCGATAAAACACTCACAGCACCCCGCTCAAGAGCGCCTGCGCCACGGCTGAGGTTTTGTTGGTCGCACCCATTTTTTTGATCGCGTTGCTGATATGAAAATGGATCGTGCGTTTTTTCAAATTGAGGATGGTGCCGATGTCCTCCGCGGTTTTGCCTTCGGCTGACCATTTGAGTACTTCGATTTCCCGGGTTGACAGAGATAAGCCTATGATTAAGTTCTGCTTTGGGTTTGCTTTCAAGATTTCCATTTTGAGCGTCCATTCTCGGAACTTACGTTTCCAAGTGTAGGAAGTAATCGAGCATAACGATAACGTGGCGGTAGATGGGCCTGTCGGCAGTAAGGGGCAATGGGGGTGTATCGTTGTATTCAATGAGCGTTTGTCGGAGGACACGTTCGTCATAAAACGCCGACTCATGCGGGGGTGCGGGCACCATTCTCAGAAATATTACAGTGCCTGCTCGGGCGAGATTGAAATTATTGGACCTTCTGGTTATGAGGTTTTGTTTTTAGACCATTTGCTTATTGTTCACGGGTACTTTTCTTTTAAATGCCACTACAAACCGGCGGTGTTTATCGACGTCGCTTTGCGGGACACTGGGCGCCTCTCTTTTTAGTTACAGGAGCCAGGAGCGCCCCATGACTGCCAGCGCAGAGAAGTTCACCCGCCAGACGCTGCTCGACGTCACGCCATTGACCCCGCATCTGTTTACCTTGCGCACCACACGCGACCCGGGCTTTCGCTTTCGCTCGGGCCAGTTCGCACGTCTGGGTGTGACCAAGGCCGATGGCAGCATCGTTTGGCGGGCGTACTCGATGGTGTCCTCACCCCATGACGAATTTCTCGAATTCTTTTCCATCGTGGTACCGGACGGAGAGTTCACCAGCGAACTAAGCCGCTTGCGCGAAGGCGACTCACTGCTGATCGATCGGCAGGCCTTCGGCTATTTGACCCTGGACCGCTTCGTCGACGGGCGTGATTTGTGGATGTTATCCACAGGCACCGGCGTCGCGCCGTTCCTGTCGATCCTGCAGGACTTTGAAGTGTGGGAAAAATTCGAACGCATCATTCTGGTCTACAGCGTGCGTGAAGCCCGCGAGTTGGCGTATCGGCAACTGATCGCAGGGCTGGCCGAGCGGGATTATCTGGCCGACACTGCCGACAAATTACTGTTTTTGCCGACCGTGACTCGTGAGCAATACCCAGGCGCGCTGTCTGGGCGTATCACTCAGCTGATTGAAAATGGCGAGTTGGAGCAGGCTGCCGGTCTGGAGATGACCCCGGAGCACTCGCGAGTCATGCTCTGCGGCAACCCACAAATGATTGACGACACCCGTCATCTGCTCAAAAAGCGCGATATGCAGCTCAGCCTGAGCCGTCGACCAGCACAGGTCGCGGTGGAGAACTACTGGTAGCGGTGTGTGTCTGACACACCGCCGTCGTGGGCAAGCTCGCTCCTATCAAATAACCTATAAATAATTGAAAAATAAAGAATAAATTTTAAATTCGACACCGATCCCCTGTAGGAGCTGACTTGTCTGCGATCGGCTGCGAAGCAGTCGCAAAATGGCTGGACACAATATCGCTGGAAGGTCCTCCGGCCCTTATCGCAGACAAGTCAGCTCCTAGCACTTCCGGGCAGAAGCGGGACCGAGTTCGCTACGCGACAGTGCGGAATCTCCTACATGGGATTTGCAGTCAACCCAACCGGGTCGGATCGACAGTCACAGTCTCCAGCGGTTTGCCGTTCTGCGCTTTCAACAAGTCGCGAATCTCGCTGAGCAGCACTTCTTCCGGGCTCGGAGTGGCGGGCAGTGTTGGCGCCACAGCCTCTTCGCGTTTGAGGCGGTTGATGGCCTTGACACCCATAAAGATCGCAAACGCTATGATCACGAAGTCGATAATCGACTGGATAAACTTGCCGTAAGACAACATCACCGCAGGCAGAGTGCCTTGGGCAGGTCGTAGGAGGACGGCCAGATCGCCGAAATCTACCCCGCCTATCAACAGCCCCACCGGCGGCATGACAACATCGCCGACGAACGACGAAACGATTTTTCCGAAGGCCGCGCCAATAATGATCCCGACAGCCATGTCGACCACGTTGCCTTTAACGGCGAAGGCCTTGAACTCGCTTAGTACGCTCATAGGTTATTCCTTGTTACAGATGAGTGGGCCTACGCAGTGTAATTCAGCTATATGCATCGTGCCCTGCGACCTGGCAATCGACCGAACTTTACCCGTTCAGTTTCATCCGACGGGCAAATACGCGCGGCAGGCCCGTACTGACTCGCAGAAGCGCCAACCTACGTTATGATTGCCCCCTTTTAAAACTGGGGTGGTTATGGCCAAGGCTAAGCGCATGTACGGCTGTACCGAGTGCGGTGCGACTTTTCCAAAATGGGCTGGCCAGTGCGGCGAATGTGGCGCCTGGAACACCCTGGTCGAAACCGTGCTGGAAAGCGGCGCCGCAGCCCCTCCGAGCGGGCGCTCTGGCTGGACCGGGCAGCAGGCGCAGATCAAGACCCTGGCTGAAGTCAGTGTCGAGGAAGTCCCGCGCTTCTCCACCAACTCCACCGAACTAGATCGCGTGCTGGGCGGCGGCCTGGTGGACGGTTCGGTGGTGCTGATCGGCGGCGACCCCGGCATCGGTAAATCGACCATTCTCTTGCAGACCCTGTGCGCCCTCGCCGAGCAGATGCCGGCGCTCTACGTCACCGGTGAAGAGTCCCAGCAACAAGTCGCCATGCGCGCCCGACGCTTGGGTCTGCCCCAGGACAAGCTGCGGGTAATGACCGAAACCTGCATCGAAACCATCATCGCCACGGCCCGCATCGAGCAACCCAAGGTCATGGTGATCGACTCGATCCAGACCATCTTCACCGAGCAACTGCAATCGGCGCCGGGCGGTGTGTCGCAGGTGCGCGAAAGCGCGGCGCTGCTGGTGCGTTACGCGAAACAGAGTGGTACGTCGATCTTCCTCGTTGGCCACGTCACCAAGGAAGGTGCGCTGGCCGGTCCTCGCGTCCTCGAACACATGGTCGATACCGTGCTGTATTTCGAAGGCGAGTCAGACGGCCGTCTGCGCCTGCTGCGCGCAGTGAAAAACCGTTTCGGCGCGGTCAACGAACTGGGTGTATTCGGCATGACCGACAGAGGCTTGAAAGAAGTCTCCAACCCTTCGGCGATTTTTCTGTCCCGCGCTCAGGAAGAAGTACCCGGCAGTGTGGTCATGGCGACCTGGGAAGGCACCCGGCCGATGCTGGTGGAAGTCCAGGCGTTGGTCGACGACAGCCATCTGGCCAATCCACGTCGGGTCACTCTCGGTCTGGATCAGAACCGACTGGCCATGTTGCTGGCTGTCCTGCATCGCCATGGCGGTATTCCTACCCATGATCAGGACGTATTCCTCAACGTGGTCGGCGGGGTGAAAGTGCTGGAAACTGCTTCCGACCTCGCCTTGATGGCCGCCGTCATGTCCAGCCTGCGCAACCGCCCGCTGCCCCACGACCTGCTGGTGTTCGGTGAAGTCGGCCTGTCCGGCGAAGTCCGCCCCGTGCCCAGCGGTCAGGAGCGCTTGAAAGAAGCCGCAAAACACGGCTTCAAACGCGCCATCGTACCCAAAGGTAATGCCCCCAAAGAGGCGCCCGCGGGCCTGCAAGTCATCGCCGTGACCCGGCTTGAGCAGGCGTTGGACGCGCTGTTCGAATAATTCGCTTGCTGCGGGAGATAGAAGGCCAACCCATAGGGTTGGCCTTCTATCTTGGGAAAAAACGTGTTGGCGAATGGCTTGACGCGGTGTGTCTGACACACCGCTATCGCGGCGGGACGCGTAGTTGCAGGCCCGCCCAGAGTTACCTCACCCCGCCACCAACGCCCTCATCTCCCGTTCCAGCTCCTCCATATCCCCCAGATTCAGCTCGATCAACCGCCGCAAATGGCTGATTGACTCCAGCCCGATATGCAAACAAACCAGCCCCAGTTGTTCGTTCTCTTCGTGGGTCAGTTGCACGTCCATGCGCACGTCGACGTCTTCGCTCAGGTGGATATCGACGGCGAAGGGTTGGTTCGGGTCGCCGAGCCATGGGGCGGGGCGGTGGATGAGCAGGCCTTTGAGGGACAGGTCGATCAGTTGCACGGGCCAGCGATTCGGGCCTTGGCTGAGTTCGGTTTTGGCGTCGAAGGCGATGCGTTTGAAGCGTCGGCGATCTGCGTGTGATTCGGTCATGATGTCACCCTCTGATGCGCTGACTATAGCGTCATACTAGACCATGGTGGTGGGGGATGGTCTTTCGCGCTGGTGGGGCTAAACTTGAAGGGCCGCTCTTCTAGTCCACTCAGTTGGAAAATAAAAAAATGAAAAACAGTAATAGCCTGCTGCGCCATGTGCCCTGGCTGATCCTTGCAGTCGTTGGGGCATTTGCCTTGGGAGTCGTGGCTTTACGTCGCGGAGAGGCAATCAACGCGTTATGGATTGTGGTTGCGTCTATTGCGATTTATTTGGTCGCTTATCGTTATTACAGCTTGTTCATCGCCACTAAAGTGATGCGGCTGGACCCTAACCGCGCCACCCCGGCGGTACTCAATAACGATGGTCTGGACTATGTGCCGACTAACAAACATATTCTTTTCGGTCACCACTTTGCCGCCATCGCCGGCGCTGGCCCTCTGGTCGGTCCCGTGCTGGCTGCGCAGATGGGTTACCTGCCCGGTACACTCTGGCTGATTGCCGGTGTGGTATTTGCCGGTGCGGTGCAGGATTTCATGATCCTGTTCCTGTCTACCCGTCGCAACGGTCGCTCTTTGGGCGAGATGGTGCGTGAGGAGATGGGCCAGGTGCCGGGCTCTATCGCCCTGTTCGGTTGCTTCCTGATCATGATCATCATCCTCGCGGTGCTGGCGCTGATCGTGGTCAAGGCCCTGGCGGGTAGCCCGTGGGGCATGTTCACGGTGCTGGCGACGATCCCGCTCGCGATGTTCATGGGCATTTACATGCGTTACATCCGCCCGGGCCGCATTGGCGAGATCTCGTTGGTGGGTGTGGTTCTGCTGTTGGCTTCCATCTGGTTCGGTGGCCAAATCGCTGCCGATCCGGTGTGGGCCAAGGCCTTCACTTTCACCGGCGTGCAAATCACCTGGATGCTGGTCGGTTATGGCTTCGTTGCGGCGTCATTGCCGGTCTGGCTGCTGCTGGCGCCCCGGGATTACCTGTCCACTTTCCTCAAAATCGGCACCATCATCGCCTTGGCGATTGGCATCCTGATTGTTTCGCCTGAGCTGAAAATGCCGGCGTTGACTCAGTTCGTCGACGGTACGGGCCCGGTCTGGAAGGGGGCGTTGTTCCCATTCCTGTTCATCACCATCGCCTGCGGTGCGGTGTCCGGCTTCCACGCACTGATCGCTTCGGGCACCACGCCGAAGTTGCTCGATAGCGAAGCCAACTCCCGCTACATCGGTTACGGCGCGATGCTCATGGAGTCCTTCGTGGCGATCATGGCCATGGTTGCAGCTTCGGTCATCGATCCGGGCGTGTACTTCGCGATGAACAGCCCGGCGGCGATTGTCGGCGCCGACGCTGTCACGGTGGCGCAGACGGTCAGCAGTTGGGGCTTTGCCATCACCCCGGACGCGTTGATCGCAGTGGCCAAGGACATCGGCGAAACCACCGTGTTGGCCCGTGCCGGTGGCGCACCGACCTTGGCCGTGGGTATCGCGCAGATCCTGCACCAGGTCCTGCCGGGCAAAGACACCATGGCGTTCTGGTACCACTTCGCGATTCTGTTCGAGGCGCTGTTCATCCTGACGGCGGTGGATGCCGGTACCCGTGCCGGTCGCTTCATGCTCCAGGATTTGCTGGGCACCATGGTGCCCGCGCTTAAACGTACTGAATCGTGGACAGCCAACCTGATCGGGACTGCTGGTTGCGTGGCGATGTGGGGCTACCTGCTCTATCAAGGTGTGATCGACCCGTTGGGCGGGATCAATACCTTGTGGCCGCTGTTTGGTATTTCCAACCAGATGCTCGCCGGTATCGCGCTGATGCTCGCCACGGTCGTACTGATCAAAATGAAACGCCAACGCTTCATCTGGGTCCCCCTGCTGCCGGCTGTGTGGCTGCTGGTCTGCACCACGACGGCAGGCTTCATCAAGCTGTTCGACGCCGATCCGGCGGTCGGTTTCCTCGCCTTGGCGAGCAAATACCGCGCAGCATTGGAGGCGGGTAAGGTGCTGGCTCCGGCCAATAGCATCGATCAGATGCAACACGTGATCTTCAACGCTTACACCAACGCTGCGTTGACCGCGCTGTTCCTGTTCGTGGTGTTCAGCATCCTGTTCTACGCGATCAAGGTCGGTGTTTCGGCTTGGGGCAGCAAACAGCGTACGGATAAAGAGGCGCCATTCCAGGCGTTGCCGGAAGCACGATGAGCCCAAGTTCAACTGGCTGCAATGGAGGAGCTGTACATGTTCAATGACCTGAGTCGTCTCGGGAAATACCTCGGTCAGGCCGCGCGCCTGATGGTGGGCATGCCTGACTATGACAATTACGTCGAGCATATGCAGATCAAGCATCCGGACAAGCCGGTGATGACCTACGAGGCGTTTTTTCGCGAACGCCAGGAAGCACGTTACGGCGGAAAAGGCGGTCCGAAATGCTGCTGAGCCTTTGATGGACTGTAGTTTTTGACCCCGCGCCACGCCAGTCGTGGCGCGTTTTCGTTTCTGGGGCTGGTTATGAAGAGCATTAAAAAGCAGGAGTACGCATGACTGTTTCGCAACCCATTCCGGTCACTGTCCTCAGTGGCTTTCTCGGCGCGGGCAAGACCACATTGCTGCGTCATCTGCTCAAGGCCGAACATGGCCTGAAAATCGCCGTCATCGAAAACGAATTCAGCGATGCCGGGATCGATACCCAATTACTCGGCACGGAGCCGGTACAGGTCATGACCCTGTCCAACGGCTGCGTGTGTTGCACCATTCACACGGATCTGACCAAAGCGCTGTATCTGTTACTGGAGCGGCTCGACAGCGGAGAGATCACCTTCGACCGCCTGGTGATCGAATGCACCGGCCTGGCCGACCCGGCCCCCGTGGCGCAAACCTTCTTCATCGATGAGGAGCTGCGTGAACGCTACATCCTCGACGGCATCATCACTTTGGTGGATGCGGCCCACGCCGACCAGCACCTGACCCAGACCATCGCCCAGGCTCAGATCGGTTTCGCAGATCGCCTGTTGGTGAGCAAACGCGATCTGGTGGATGAGGCAGCCTTCGAGGCATTGAGCGAACGACTGACCCGCATCAACCGCCGTGCGCCGATCCGCGTGGTGGAACACGGCAACATCGATCTGTCTGAACTGCTGGACGTGCGCGGTTTCAACCTCAACGCCGACCTCGGCGGCGGCGTGACCTTGCGCCCGCTGATGCCGGTGACTAGCGCTACCAGCATCGACCGCATCACCAGTCTCGTCCTGCGCAGCGACAAGCCACTGGATATCGACAAGCTCAGCGAGTTCATGAACGAACTGCTGGAAGACCACGGCAAACAACTGCTGCGCTACAAAGGTGTACTCAACATCGCCAACGAACCACGGCGCATGGTGTTCCAGGGCGTGCTGAAGCTCTACGGATTTGACTGGGATACCGAATGGGCTGAAGACGAAAAACGCGAAAGCGTGATCGTGTTCATTGCCGATGAATTACCGGAAGAGAAGATTCGGGCGGGGTTTGCGCGAGTGTCAGACATTTCGCGTTAATTCCATTCGCAGCGGGACGCGTAGTTGCTTGCAACTGCGCGTCCCGCTGCGAAAGCGATCTTCCAGACAACAAAAAGCCCCGGCTCTCGCGAGTCGGGGCTTTTTATACAGCCAATAACGGGGCGATTAAGCGCCGTACACCGGCAGTTTGGCGCAGATGGCTTTGACTTTCGCGCGAACGCTGTCGATCACGGCATCGTTGCTCAGGTCAGCCAGGATGTCGCAGATCCAGCCAGCGAGTTCCTTGCATTCGGCCTCTTTGAAGCCGCGAGTGGTCACCGCTGGGGTGCCGATGCGCAGACCGGAGGTCACGAACGGGGATTTTGGATCGTTTGGCACGGCGTTCTTGTTCACGGTGATGAAGGCGCGACCCAGTGCGGCGTCGGCGTCTTTACCGGTGATGTCCTGCTTGATCAGCGACAGCAGGAACAGGTGGTTCTCAGTACCGCCGGACACGACGTCGAAGCCGCGCTCAATGAACACGCCAGCCATGGCCTTGGCGTTCTTGACCACTTGCTGTTGGTAGGTCTTGAACTCAGGCTGCAGCGCTTCTTTGAAGCAGACAGCCTTGGCCGCGATCACGTGTTCCAGCGGACCGCCCTGGGCACCCGGGAAGACAGCGGAGTTCAGCTTCTTCTCGATGTCGGCGTTGGCTTTGGCCAGGATCAGGCCGCCGCGTGGACCGCGCAGGGTTTTGTGAGTAGTGGTAGTGACCACGTCAGCGAACGGAATCGGGTTCGGGTACACGCCAGCGGCAACCAGACCGGCTACGTGAGCCATGTCGACGAACAAGTACGCGCCGACTTTGTCAGCGATTTCGCGGAAGCGCGGGAAGTCCAGCACTTGCGAGTAAGCGGAGAAGCCCGCCACGATCATTTTTGGCTTGTGTTCAACCGCCAGACGCTCGACTTCGTCGTAGTCGATCAGGCCGTTGCCGTCGATGCCGTACTGCACCGCGTTGTACAACTTGCCGGACGAGCTGACGCTGGCGCCGTGGGTCAGGTGACCACCGTGGGCCAGGCTCATGCCCAGAATGGTGTCGCCGGTTTGCAGCAGGGCCAGATAGACCGCGCTGTTGGCCTGGGAGCCAGCGTGTGGCTGGACGTTGGCATAATCGGCGCCGAACAGTTCTTTAGCACGGTCAATGGCAAGCTGCTCAACCACGTCGACGTATTCGCAGCCGCCGTAGTAACGCTTGCCTGGATAGCCTTCGGCGTACTTGTTGGTCAGAACCGAGCCCTGAGCTTCCATGACGGCGGGGCTGGTGTAGTTTTCCGAGGCGATCAGCTCGATGTGCTCTTCTTGGCGCTGAGCTTCTTGCTCCATGGCGGCAAAGAGATCGGAGTCGTACTTGGCGAGAGTCAAATCACGGCTGAACATGGCGGTCCTCAAGGATCGGGGCAGTAGAAAAGGGGAGCATTCTAACCCATCGGGTTTTATCTGGCATATGAAAGGCAGTCATGTGGCAGATGAGCGGGATTTGAGCGGCAAGCTTCAAGCGGCAAGCCACAAGCACAAGCGGATCACTTGCAGCTTGCGGCTTGAAGCTTGCAACTGCTCTTAGTCGAACATAAACAACGCATCATTGCTGAATTGCGCTTCGAAGCGATTGGCCGGCATCGGGCGGCCGAACAGGTAGCCCTGAACTTCGTCGCAGCCATGTTCGCGCAGGAACTCCAGCTGCTCATGGGTTTCCACGCCCTCGGCGATGACCGCCAGGTTGAGGCTGTGGGCCATGGCGATGATGGCGCGAGCGATCTGCGCGTCCTGCTCGCCCGAGGGCAGGCCATCGACGAACGTGCGGTCGATTTTCAACACGTCGATGGGGAATTGCTTGAGGTAGTTCAGTGACGAATAGCCCGTACCGAAGTCATCCACCGCGATGCTCAGGCCCAGGCGTTTGAGGCCGTCGAGGATCTGCATGGCTTCGTTGACTTCACGCATCAGGATGCTTTCGGTCAGTTCCAGCTCCAGACAGGCCGGCGGCAGGCCGATGTCTGTAAGGATGTTGGCGATGCGCGTGCCCAGTTGGCCATCGGAGAACTGTCGCGCGGAAATGTTGACTGAGACTTTTGGCACCCGGACCTTGGCCTGGTGCCAGCTCTTGAGTTGACGACACGCCTCGGTCAGCACCCAATCGCCGACTTCCACCACCAGCCCGAGTTCTTCGAGCACCGGAATGAAATCGCCCGGCGGCACTAGACCGCGGCGTGGGTGACGCCAGCGCAGCAGGGCTTCTGCGCCGGTGAGGCGCTTGCCATCGCCGCTGAACTGCGGTTGGTAGTACAGGGTGAATTCCTGTTGTTCGAGGGCATGCCGCAGATCGCTTTCCAGCTCCAGACGCTCAAGGGCGCTGGCGTTCATGTCGGCCTGATAGAACTGGAAGTTGTTTTTGCCGCGCTCTTTGGCGTGGTACATGGCAGTGTCGGCGTTTTTCATCAACTGACTCAGCTCGTTGCCGTCTTGCGGGCTGAGGGCGATGCCGATACTGGCGGTGACAAAAAACTCGCGGCCTTCGAGCACGAAGGGTTTTACCAGACTGCCGAGAATCTGTTCGGCGACATGGATCGCGCGGTTCAGAGCGATCTGCCGGGTAGCGCCCGGTTGCAGCAGCAAGGTGAACTCGTCGCCACCCATGCGCGCCACAGTGTCATCGTCGTCGACGCAGCCCAGCAAGCGTGTGGCCATTTCCTTGAGCATGCGGTCGCCGGCTGCGTGGCCGAGGGAGTCGTTGATCGGCTTGAAACGGTCCAGGTCGAGGAACATCAGCACCACCCACGCCTGCTGGCGCTCGGCTTGTTGCAGCGCGGTGTGCAGACGATCCTGGAACAGCGTGCGGTTGGGCAGGTGCGTCAGGGCGTCGTAATAGGCCAGGCGATGGATGCGTTGCTCGCTGGCCTTGCGCTCGCTGATGTCGCTGAAGAAACACACGTAGCTGGCGAGGTCGCCTTCGTCGTCAAACACTGCGGTGATGCCGACCCAGGCCGGATAATGCTCGCCACTGCGGCGCTTGAGCCAGACTTCGCCTTCCCAGCTGCCGCGTTGATGCAGTTGCTTGAGGACGTAGCGCAGGTGCGCTTCCTGCTGATCATCGACGGTCAGCATGGTCGGCAGTTGATCGAGTACTTGTGACACGGCATAACCGCTGACGCGACTGAACGCGTCGTTGGCCTGGACGATGTAACCGGCCGGGTCGGTGATCAGAATCGCCGACGTGGAATGTTCGAATACCGTGGCGGCCATGCGCAGGTCTTTTTCGGCGCGACGCTGCTGACTGATGTCGCGCCCGACACCCAGAATACCTTCAAACGCCCCGTGTTCACCCCACACCAGCACCAGACGCAATTCGATAGGGATCTTGCGCCCGTCGGCTCGCAGGCAATCGAACAGGAACAGCTGCGTCGGCAAGTCCGCGCGCAGTTTTGCCAGCGCGTCGGGTTTGCCCAACGCCTTGCTGACGCGGTCGAGCAGCGAGTACATCCCGATCAGTTGCTGTGGGTTGGCGAGGGTCGATTGCCAGCCGTTGTCGAGAATCCAGTCTGCGCTGTAGCCCAGAATGGTTTGCACCGAAGGGCTGACATAGTTGGGTTTCAACACGCTGTCGGTGGAGAAAATCACGTCGCTGATGCTTTCAGCGAGCATTCGGTAGCGTTGCTCACTGTCGCGCAGGGACTCGCTGGCTTC
Source organism: Pseudomonas sp. ASL3 (assembly GCF_056680425.1). NCBI lineage: Bacteria > Pseudomonadati > Pseudomonadota > Gammaproteobacteria > Pseudomonadales > Pseudomonadaceae > Pseudomonas > Pseudomonas sp. ASL3. The sequence goes on from NZ_CM155281.1 coordinate 6,362,012, forward strand.
GACTTGCTCGGTGATGTCCTTGGCCACGCCGATGATCCGCGTGACATGGTCGTGCTTGTCGCGCGCCAACGCTTGCTCGCGGATATCGAAACGACGCCAGCGGTTATTGCGGTCACGAAAGCGCAATTGGCATTGCATCAACTCGACATGCCCGGACTGCCGCTGTAGCAAACGCATGTCCTGATAGCGTTCGGCATCGTCCGGGTGCAACAGAATTTCCCAGAAGTATTCGCCCATCTGCAGCAGTTCGGTCTTGTTGTAGCCCAGCGTCTGCCCAAGATGGTGGTTGCTGTAGATCATTTGCTGGCTGAGTACATCCTGCACGTACAGGTGATCCGGCACGGTGCGCACCACGTCCGACCAGAAACTTTCGCGCTCGAGCAACGACAACTCGACCCGCTTGCGGCTGCTGATATCGCTGATGCTGAGGATCACTGCGGAGTAGTCGATCGGTTGCTCCGGCAGACGCATCACCAGCCACAAGTGCTGGTCTTCGCCCTGTGGATTGGCCAGGCGGGTTTCCAGTTCGAGCCGGCTCTGTTTGTTAAGCACAGCGTGGATCAGTTGCAGGCCGATCCCCTGTTGGCAGCATGGATCACCCTTGATCAGTTGCTTCCACGCCTGTGCGCTTGACTCGACGTTCAGCAGATCAAGTGCAACCTGATTGACTTCGGTAATGCGCAGTTGTTGCAGCAGTTCCTGACACAGCTCCGGTTCGGTCTCCAGCAAACGATTCAGGTCATCGCTGCTCTGTAACTGCAGCCTCTCCAGATGGCTTGGCAGCCCTGACAGGTTCAGCACGCAGAGCGCGATGCCGGTGCCGTCGAAAATACCCTGATAGCGGCGTTTGCTCTCGTACAACTGGCGTTGGCGACGGCGCAGGCTGGTCAGGGCCAGCAGCGGCAACAGCGAGCACAGCAGCCCGATCAGGCATTTGCCGATCAGTGGCGGCAGCAACACCAGTCGCGCTTTGTCTGCATCGAACAAGCCACGCAATTGCCAGTCGCTGTTGGTCAACGTCGACAGTAAGACGTTCTGGACATCGTTATCGCTGTTGTCTACGGAGCTTTCGACACGGCCGGTTTGCGCCACACTGGTGTCATCGCGATAGATGACCTTCTGGGTGAGGTGATTCTCCAACTGCCAATTGGGCTGGAAGTCTTGAGCCTTGTGGTGAGTGAGCATGGTCAGCACTTCGGGCGTCATGCGCAGGGCCCAATAGCCTTTTGTCGTTTCGCCAGGCTGGCGCACCAGCAAATAAATCTGTGAGCCATCCGCTGCGTTGGCGAAGTAATAAGGATGTGCCTGACTGCGCTGCATCAATTGTGTGAGAAAGGCTGCGTCGCCGGGCGGGGTGGTATCGCTGCTGGCGCTGTCGATCACTACTTCGCCCGCTGCATTCAACCAGGCCGCGCTGCGCAATGAGGGCAAGCTCTGGCGCAGTTTTTCCAGCACCCGTGCCTGTTGTTCGACAGTCTGGGGTTGCTGTTTCGGGTCATCCAGGAGGTTGAGTGCCATCTGCGCATTGAGCGCCATGTTCAGGCTCAAGCGGTCGGCCAACAAGGCGCTGTAGTCGAGGCTGCGTTGGCGTTGGCGATCCTGGGTCTGCTGGAATTGATCCATCAGTTGCCAGAACAGCAGCACGAGCATCAGCAGCACCAAGGCCGCAAGCGCACTTTTCAATGAGCCGCGCAAAGGCGCAGTGGGCGCGCCTATAGGTGTGCGCAGAGAAGAAGAAGGCGTTGATGTGGACAAACTTTAATCCTGACGGCTGGACTGAAGCAGCGAATGCGAAATGCACTATAAGCTGGACGCCCGGAGGGCGGCTAGCATGCCTTGATATGTGGCAAAGTGCCAGCCCCATTGGGCTGGATGGTTTGCCCTGCCGGGTGCATTCGGGTAGCTTTGCCCAACGCGCGGTGTAGCCCGTTTCCTACAATAGTGATTCCACTGCTTGCAAGCATTGATCCAGATCCAGCTGAAACGAGGTCGGCAATCGATTTCCGGTTTGGAACTGTTTCATTCAAGGCTTCAATCTGTCTGGCGGCAAGTGCCGTAGATAAATAAAATTGAACCGCTATTTTCGAAGCGCGCACAACTTTCGGGACGTGCACAACGCTCGCACTCTATTCACAGCCACAGACATCAGGTTTTCTTTCCATGGCTCAATACGTCTTCACCATGCATCGGCTGAGCAAAGTTGTGCCGCCGAAGCGGGAAATTCTGAAAAATATCTCCCTGTCGTTTTTCCCGGGCGCCAAGATCGGCGTACTCGGCTTGAACGGCTCGGGTAAATCCACGCTGTTGAAAATCATGGCCGGTGTCGACACTGAGTTCGACGGCGAAGCTCGGCCAATGCCAGAGCTCAACGTCGGCTATCTGCCGCAAGAGCCACAGCTGGATCCGACCAAAACCGTGCGTGAAGTGGTCGAAGAAGCGGTCAGCGTGATCAAAAATGCGCAGGCGCGTCTTGATCAGGTCTACGCCGAATACGCCGACCCGGACGCCGACTTCGACAAACTGGCCGCTGAACAGGCCAAGCTCGAATCCATCTTGCAGGCCAGCGACGGTCACAACCTGGAGCGTCAACTGGAAGTCGCCGCCGATGCGCTGCGTCTGCCTGCCTGGGACGCGAAGATCGAACACCTCTCCGGTGGTGAGAAACGTCGGGTTGCTCTGTGCCGCCTGCTGCTGTCGGCCCCCGACATGCTGCTGCTCGACGAACCGACCAACCACCTGGACGCCGATTCCGTCGCCTGGCTGGAGCACTTCCTGCACGATTTCCCGGGTACCGTGGTTGCGATCACGCACGACCGGTACTTCCTGGACAACGTCGCCGGCTGGATTCTCGAACTCGACCGCGGCGCGGGTATTCCGTACGAAGGCAACTATTCGGGCTGGCTGGAAGCGAAGTCCGATCGTCTGGCCCAGGAATCCAAGCAGCAGACGGCCCATGAAAAGGCCATGAAAGACGAGCTGGAGTGGGTTCGCAAAGGTGCCAAGGCGCGCCAGTCCAAATCCAAGGCGCGTCTGCAACGCTTCGAAGAAATGCAATCGCAGGAATTCCAGAAGCGCAGCGAGACCAACGAAATCTACATCCCGGCCGGTCCGCGTCTGGGTGACAAGGTCATCGAGTTCAAGAACGTCAGCAAGGGCTATGGCGACCGCGCATTGATCGACAACCTGTCGTTCAGCATGCCTAAAGGTGCCATCGTCGGTGTGATCGGTGGTAACGGTGCCGGTAAATCGACCCTGTTCCGCATGCTGATGGGCAAGGAAACGCCGGATTCGGGCAGCATCGAAGTGGGCGACACCGTGCAACTGGCGTGTGTCGATCAGAGCCGTGACGACCTGGACGGCAAGAAAACCGTATGGGAAATGGTGTCTGCCGGTTCCGATCAGATCCGCATTGGCAACTATGAAATCCCGTCGCGCACTTATGTCGGGCGTTTCAACTTCAAGGGCGGCGATCAGCAGAAGTTCGTCAAGGACCTCTCGGGTGGTGAGCGCGGCCGCTTGCACCTGGCGTTGACCCTCAAAGAGGGCGCCAACGTCCTGCTGCTCGATGAACCGTCCAACGACCTCGACGTGGAAACCCTGCGTTCGCTGGAAGAAGCCTTGCTCGACTTCCCTGGCGCCGCGATTGTGATCTCTCACGATCGGTGGTTCCTGGACCGGGTAGCGACCCACATCCTCGCCTACGAAGATGACTCGCAAGCCGTGTTCTTCGAAGGTAACTACACCGAGTACGAAGCCGACCGCAAAAAACGCCTCGGCGACGCCGCTTCCCAGCCGCACCGGGTACGCTACAAAAAACTGGCCTGATAAAAAACGGAGCCTGCGGGCTCCGTTTTTTTGGGTACACAAATCTACTGTAGGAGCTGCCGAAGGCTGCGATCGGTTGTGCGGACAATGAAGGTCTTTCAGACCTTATCGCAGCCTTCGGCAGCTCCTACAGGACCGAGGCGCGGTCAAACATCCGCTTCAATCCCCAGAATCTCAATCATCTGATCCCCCGCCGGGCGCTTCCACAGCACTTCATCGCCCAATTGCGCGCCCAGCAGCGCTCGGCCCAACGGCGAGCCCCAATTGATCAATCCGTTGGCGGCATCTGCCTGGTCTTCGCCGACCAATTGCACCCGTTGCTCTGCGCCGTTTTCATCGGCGAACGTCACCCAGCTGCCGATCTGCACCTTCTCGGTCGAGATTGCGGGTGTGACGACTTGTGCGCTGTGCAGGCGTTGATTGAAGTAGCGCAGATCACGCTCGAGGTCGGCTTGACGCTGCTTGTCCGCCCGATCACCCAAAGCCGATTGTTCGCTGTGTTGCGCCTGCAACTCGGCCACGCGCGTCTGCAACTGCCCAAGCCCGTGGGCGGTGACGTAGTTGGGTTGCTCGCTGACCAGTCGTTCCACCGGTTGGCTGGCTTGTTCGGCGGCTTGATCTTCATTGACGAAGGCGCGGCTCATGGCATTTCCTCCTTGTAGGAGCTGACTTGTCTGCGATCCAGTGCGAAGCGCTGGCAAAAATGGTGAATTCACCACCGCTGGAAGGTCCTTCGGCCCTTATCGCAGACAAGTCAGCTCCTACGCCCTCCGGGCAGAATCGAGACCGAGTTTACTGCGCGACGGCGCGGGATCTCCCACAGATCTATGTGTATCAGGCACTCATCAATAGTGATACCACTTCATTTCCAGCATCACTTCGTTGACCGGCGATGCCAGTTGGCTGAATTCACGCTGGGCGCTCAGGCGCAGGCCGAGGTTGCGCGACAGTTCCCATTGTTGGTTCAGGCTGACGCTGCGACGCACTTCGCCGTTGGTGAAGTAATCGCCCTTGGCTTCCAGGCTCAGGTTGCCCAGCGGGTTGCGCCAGAGCAGGCCGGTGTTGAAGCCGGCGGCCGGTGACACCAGGGCCGCGAAGTCTTCGTTGTGTTCGACGCGCACCGTGCCCAGCGCAAAACCGAGCATGTCGTCGCCCAGCTGCCAAGTGCCGCCACCGCCGCCGTTGACGTGGCTGACCAGGGTTTCGTCGCCATGCTTGCCCAACACCCGCTCCAGGCCCCCCGCGACCTGCCAGGACCAGGGCTGGAGGAGGGCGTTGCGTGGGGTCAGGGAGCGAATGGTCGCCAGGTCGAGCTGTTGCAGTTGCCAATGATTGCCTTCGTACTGGCGCAGCTTGAGCTGCAGGATTTCGATCTGCGCCCCCAGCGGGAAACCGTAGGCGTTGTCGTTCAGGTCGTGATACGCCATGCGCAGGCCATATTCGGCGAACGCTTTGTCATCACGGCTGCCCGCGCCCAACTGCCAGGTGCGGGACTCGTGGCCGTCTTCCGGCAAGCCGGGGCGGTCGATTTCCTGCGGTGGCGGCGGATTCTGGCTGATCGCACGCAGCAGCTCGAAACTGCGCTGCGAGCGTTCAGTGTCTCTTTCCTGACCGTTGGCGCGGTAGCGTTCGAGGCGGTAGGCGGCGTCTTGAATCAACGCACGGCGCTCTTTCGGCAGGGCCTGGTAGTCACTGTTTTGCAGTTGTTTCTGGTCGGCGCTGACATTCAGCACCCACTGTTGTTCATCGCCGTTCAGTGGCGCGGCGCGGCTGAGCAGTTCGCGCTCGCGGGACGGTCGATAATCGGTTTTTTCCACCAGACCTGCGTCTTTCACGGCGCGTACGGTATCGGTGGGAATGGCGGTCAGCGGGAACGACCGGGTCAGGTTCAGGCTCGGTCGCGCAACTTGCAGCAACTCCAGCAGGCGATACGAGCAGTTTTCGTCGAAGAAGAAATAGCCGAAGCGAATCTGCTTGAGCTCCCAGACATGCTCGACCATTCGCCCGGTTTCTTCCGGGGTCAGGTTAAGCCGGTATTCCCATAGGTCGCGGTTTTCCAGGCTGCGGTATTCGGAGAGTTTTTCCTGATAGGGCACCAGCGCGAACAGGCCGGGATAGCCCCCCATCAAACCTTTCCAGGCATACAGGATGCTGTTGTCCATGCCTTCGATGTAGGCACCAAAGTTGATCGCGTAGCTGAGCAGCGCCGTATGATTTTTCTGCACATCAGCCTGATCGATCCGCAGCAGGGTGTGGCCAAACATGGAGGACGGGCTGTTCAGATAGGCTGCGGGAAAAATCAGCACAGTGCTGTCCGGCGCGATGTCCTTGAACCACTGGTTGAACGCCTTGCAGTCCACGACAGGCAGATCGGTCAGATGCAGTTGTTCACGCAGAAAGCGCGTGCGCGCCGGGTACACGCATTGGGCGTGCTTGTCCTGATCAGTAGGGTCTTCGCTGGCAGGCGCATAAATGGCATTGAGGGTGGCGCTCAGCTCTGCCGCCGGGTCGTGGGCGCCGTCAGCGGCGAGAAAGAACTTGGGGTCGTCGACATAGCTGCGCCAGCCACCGAGCTTGGCGGTTTCATAGTGGCCCAGGGATATCCATAAGTGCGTGTTTGCCAATGGCTGCAAGCGATCGTTGTCGATATGGGGCGCGGCATACAGCGGGGCGCAGACACAGAGCGCCACATAGGCAAGGCGTTTGAGCATAGAGAGCAACTAGTCAGGAGTGAGGGCAACCAGGCAGTTTGCGTCGCAACAAAATCCTGCCCCCTGAACCGGGGGGCAGGCGGGTCGACCTTAGGCCTGAGTCGCGTATTTGGCCAGAACAGGGTCGCTTTTCAACACGGCAAGGGTGTTGGTGTGGACATCCTCGGCGGTCACGTCAGCTTTGCTGAATATTTGCTGGAAGTGCTCGTGGGTGACTGCGGCGAAATGCGCGCGGTCTTCTGGTGCAACGCCCAACACCACCGCGTATGTGGTCAACGCTTCCCCTTGGCCCACGGCCATGTCCTTGGACAGCTCATCCATCATGCCATTCATGGAGATCCAGGATCTCCCGCCGTAGGTCAGTGCTGAGTTGGTGGAGCAGCCGTTCGTGCCGGAGGTCATACCGAAGGTCGCGTTGCCCGACGTTCCGTTCGTCGTGGAGGCCAGGATGTGAGCCGGAGTGCCCCGCTGGCCTTTGAACAGCATGTTGCCCCAGCCGCAATCCGGGCCACCTGGAGCCTGGGCCAGGGCGTTAAGGGATACCACGGTGAAAAGAGTACCGAGAAGAATCCGTTTCATAGCTGTGTTCTCTTTTGTGTTCAACCAAATATCGGGTTCCTGGCCGATCACCGCGCCAGGGTAAGCCAGCTTTACCACTTCCGGCCGCGTAGTTTGGAGTTTAGGCACGATCCTCGGGTTCCGTGGTTTATCGCAAATAGTTATCTAACCAGCGACTTTTTCTGCATCGAGGCGGGGTCGCGCACGATTGGAAAACATTCGGCTTCTGCGCGCCTTGCCAGCCGGGCACAGCGAGCGCCAGAATGCCCTCATCTGCCCCGCCTGATGTAAGGATGCCCGATGCCCGATCCTGTTGCTGCCAGCCTGCGTATTGCGCCTGAAGCGCTGACACGTCCTTTTTCCGCTGAACAGTTCAGCTTCACGACGACCAATGATCTGGAACCCTTTCGTGGTGTGCTCGGCCAGGAGCGAGCAGTAGAAGCCTTGCAGTTCGGCGTGGCCATGCCGCGCCCCGGTTACAACGTATTTGTCATGGGCGAGCCCGGCACGGGCCGCTTCTCCTTCGTCAAGCGCTACCTCAAAGCCGAAGGCAAGCGCATGCAAACCCCGTCGGACTGGGTTTACGTCAACAACTTCGATGAGCCACGCGAGCCGCGTGCGCTGGAGTTGCCACCCGGCACTGCGGGCGCGTGCATGGCCGATATCAACGGTCTGGTCGATAACCTGCTGGCGACCTTTCCGGCCGTGTTTGAGCACCCGTCCTACCAACAGAAAAAAAGCGCCATCGATCGTGCTTTCAATCAGCGCTATGACAAAGCGCTGGACGTGATCGAGCGCCTGGCACTGGAAAAGGACGTTGCCCTTTACCGCGACAGCACCAACATTGCGTTCACGCCGATGAGCGAAGGCAAAGCCCTGGACGAGGCCGAATTTTCGCAGCTGCCAGAAGTTGATCGTGACCGTTTCCACGACGATATTTCCGGCCTCGAAGAGCGTCTCAACGAGGAGTTGGCCAGCTTGCCGCAATGGAAGCGCGAATCCAGCAACCAGATGCGTCAGCTGAACGAAGAGACCATCACCCTGGCCTTGCAGCCGTTGTTGGCGCCACTGTCCGAGAAATACGCCGAGAACGCCGGGGTCTGCGCTTACCTGCAAGGCATGCAGGTTTACCTGCTGAAAACCGTGGTCGAGCAGTTGGTCGATGACAGCAAAACCGACGCCCAGGCGCGCAAGCTGCTGGATGAGCAATATTGCCCGAGCCTGGTGGTCGGTCACCCGGCCAGCGGCGGCGCGCCGGTGGTGTTCGAGCCACACCCGACCTACGACAACCTGTTTGGCCGTATCGAATACAGCACCGATCAAGGCGCGCTGTACACCACCTATCGCCAATTACGCCCCGGTGCACTGCATCGGGCCAACGGCGGTTTTCTGGTGCTCGAAGCCGAAAAAATGCTCGGCGAGCCGTTTGTCTGGGATGCGCTTAAGCGCGCACTGCAATCGCGCAAGTTGAAGATGGAATCGCCACTCGGCGAACTGGGTCGTCTGGCGACTGTGACCCTGAGCCCGCAAATGATCCCGCTGCAGGTCAAAGTCATCATCATCGGCGCACGTTCGCTGTACTACGCGCTGCAAGACGTCGATCCGGACTTCCAGGAGATGTTCCGGGTGCTGGTGGACTTCGATGAAGACATCCCGATGGTCGACGAAAGTCTGGAGCAGTTCGCCCAGTTGCTGAAAACCCGCACCTCGGAAGAAGGCATGGCGCCGTTGACCGCTGACGCCGTGGCGCGTCTGGCGACCTATAGCGCCCGCCTGGCCGAACATCAGGGCCGGTTATCGGCGCGCATCGGCGACCTGTTCCAGTTGGTCAGCGAGGCCGACTTCATTCGCCAACTGGCCAATGAAGACAAGACCGATGCCGGGCATATCGAACGCGCGCTCAAGGCTAAAGCCACGCGCACCGGTCGGGTTTCGGCGCGGATCCTCGACGACATGCTCGCCGGCATCATCCTGATCGACACCGCAGGCGCTGCGGTGGGCAAGTGCAACGGGCTGACCGTACTGGAAGTCGGCGATTCGGCGTTTGGTGTGCCGGCGCGGATTTCGGCGACGGTCTATCCCGGCGGCAGCGGTATCGTCGATATCGAACGTGAGGTCAACCTGGGTCAGCCGATCCACTCCAAAGGCGTGATGATTCTCACCGGCTATCTGGGCAGCCGCTATGCGCAGGAATTTCCGTTGGCGATTTCCGCGAGCATCGCTCTGGAGCAATCCTACGGCTATGTGGACGGCGACAGCGCATCGCTGGGTGAAGCCTGCACCTTGATCTCGGCGCTGTCGAAAACACCGCTCAAGCAGTGTTTCGCGATTACCGGCTCCATCAATCAGTTTGGCGAAGTGCAGGCGGTGGGCGGGGTCAACGAGAAAATCGAGGGCTTCTTCCGTCTCTGCGAGGCGCGTGGCCTGACCGGCGAGCAGGGCGCGATCATCCCGCACGCCAACGTTGCGACCCTGATGCTCGACGAGCGCGTGCTGCAAGCGGTGCGTGCCGGACAGTTTCATGTTTACGCGGTGCGCCAGGCCGACGAAGCGTTGAGTCTGCTGGTCGGTGAGCCTGCCGGTGCGCCGGACGAAGACGGTCAGTTCCCGGAAGGCAGTGTCAATGCCCGCGTGGTCGAGCGCTTGCGAGTCATTTCTGAGATGCTCAGCGATGAGGAACTCAAGGACCTGGAGAAAGAGCCGGCACAGTTGCAGCCGGAACTCAAATCCCTGGCCAAAAAAAGCTGATTCAAAGGGCAGGGCGCCGACGTAGTGGCATGACCATTCGGCGCCCGATCACCCCTTAGGCCTTTTCGAATGCTGTTTTTCTTCTATTCTGGAGACATACCACAGTTGTCAAAAGGATTGACGCGCTCCTTCATCGGTTCGAGGAGTGAACACTGTAGCTATCGAGGAGCTCGCCATGCCGCGCAGCCTCTGTCTTACCCGCCAATGTCTGGGACTGGTCACCCGTATCGAATGTGTGATTCGCCCGCTCTCTGGAGATAACGGTATGTGGACGTTACTGTTCGCAGCCGGCATGTCTGGGGAACAACCCTCCGCACTCAAGGCTCAAGGGCCTTTCCACGGGCCTCTGGCCGCCGAATCAGTGTTGATGGCCATCGCCGAAAGCCTTGCCCTGCACGGCTATCAGGTGGCCAATGACGTGCCAATTTGGCAGTTGCATCTGCAAGGCGAGTTGCGCCGCATAAACGGTGACAGTTCGCATAGTCAGCGAACGCTCCAGTTTTGAACTCGCGGTGCTGACGAGGTTTTTTACTCGTCTACGTCCGGGGCAGCTGAAGTCGTCTGGTCAAGTTCTTCCAGACTGGCTGCGCTCGGCTTGTCGAGTTTGACCTTGAACGCCAAACTTATCCGTTTCACATGGGTGCGCTGGTAGGCCTCCAGGCTTGCCGGCTCGCCGTAGAAGTAATGCACGTCAAACATAGGGCTGTTCTTCTTGGCCTGTTGGCTGACCGAGAGGACTTCCTTGAGGTATTTGCCCTTGCTGTCTTTGCCATAAAAGCGCCATTTCTCATGGGGGAAATGCGTCTGGTCGATGATCAGCGCATTACCCGTCAACGTCAGCCCTTCGGGCAGTTTGCCGACGTCCATGAAGCTTTTTTCGATGTGACCCAGGTAAAACGGCATGGTCCCGGAAGCATAGGCGGGCGGTCGCGGGAACTTGCTCAGGTCATAGCTGATTTCGCCCTCCAGGACGTCGACTTCATAGGCGTCGAACGGCAGTTCGATTTCATTGCCTGGTTTTCCATCCAGGCCCTGCGTATAGAACGAGATCAGGTTTTCGCCAGCGCCAAACAATGAGCTGCGCATTTCGTCGCTGAAGGTCCGCGGATGGTTGAATTTGATTTTCGCGTCTAGCGGGTTATCCACATTCTGGTGAATGACGATGCTCTTTTTGAGTTGCTCTTCACTGAGGTCGTAAGTCTTGAGGCGGTCTTCGACCTGGGCGTCATATACCACCACCGGAAGCGGCAGCGGCTGGATCGTCAGGCCGAAGGTGTGCTCGTCAAACTGACGAACCGGCACGCTCAATTCGGTTTTACTGACCTTGGTTTGCGAGTAATCCAGCACGCTGACCTGGACCCTATCGATCAGGCCGTTGAAGTACATTTTGGCGTAGTGGGTTTTCTGCTTCTGGTTGAACGCATGCAGGTCAGCGTCCAGCTGATTCTGAAATGCCTCGCTGTATTGCTTTTGGTCCATCAAAGCGGCGAGCTGTTTCTCATAAAACGCGATCTGTGTGGCGTTTAGAGTGACACCCCCCGAACGCGAGAGAAACTGCCGGGTTTTGTCCTGCGCCTGGATGATCAGAGGGTTGAAGTCCTCATCGATCAGCTCGTCTGAGAGGCTGGCACTGTTCTGCACTTCGACCTCGGCGTAGTTCTTGTCGAGGGCCAATAGGGTCACGGTAATGTTGTCGTCTGTGCGTTGGGTGCCGACATCTTTTTTCGAGAAATCGAAGGTGCTGACCTTGCGCGGTGTCACCACCTGAATTTCGCCGTTGAGCGTCACTGGATTCGGTTTGGTCTTCGCGTTCAGCGGCGGTGTGCCCTCTTTGTAGGGGTAGATCAGATCCAGATCATTGGGGCTGGTCGTGTCATACAGCGAAGGCGTCAACTGGATGCTGGTGGAGTCTTCCACTCTTTCCTTGGCGAAAGGGATCGTTGTTTTATTGTCGAGCGTGACTGATTGCCAGTTCAGGTTGCGCGGAAACGGGAACTCGGTCGGGGAGTGAAAGGTGAACGGGAACACAGGCTCGAGGGTCGTCAGAGTGTCGGAATCGGACGACTTGCGCTGTACGAACAGACCCTTGATGTAGGTATCGGTCACAGCCTGGGTGTCAGGGTAATCCTTGAGCAAGGCCAGACTGTCTTCGCTGTAGTGGGTCTCGATGGGCTTCTTCTGCATCTCCAGCTTGATCTGTTCGAGCATCAGCAGAGAGCCGCCGAGGTCGGTGATCTCTTCTTTCAGTTTCGGGTCCTGAATGGTTTCGAGTTTTTTCTCGAACTGCTCGGCTTTCGCTTTGAACGCGGCTTGCTGTTCTTCGTCGGTTTTTTCGGAGCAACCGCTCAATAGCAGCGAGAGCGCCAGCGCCAGGCTGGTGAGAGCAAATCTGACATCCATTTATGGTGTTCCTGTCAGGTGTTGAAGGGCGTCAATGGCGCCCGAACCGATCCCGTTCGCGTTCGTCGTAGCCTTGGAGTCTAAAGCACGCAGGCTGGGTTCGAGGTTGCATTTCAGTGTAGTCGGTATGATGCCAGATTAATGACGCCACCAATCAAATGCGCCATGTACTTGACAGTCATGGAGGTCGGACTTAACGTCGTACGCTCCGATCCGGCAAATCCGGGTTGTGTTTCATGGCTCTGATCTACCCGCCAAAAAGACAGGAAGGCTTATTCCTGCTCGTAACAAAAAAATAATAATAATCAATGGGTTAGTACTGTTTCAAGCCCGTCGAACAACTGTCATTTTTTTCAGTTTTATTTGCCTTCTGCCCTGCACAGTCACGGGTTTTTATCGCCTGCCTGTCGGGTCGAACCGTTCATGTGCCGAATGTGCTTATTACTCTGCGAAGGAGAGCAGGAAGATGGATGAGACTCGCGCCAAGCGCTTTTCACTTTCCCTATTGCCGCGCCTGGTCGGGTTCGGCGTATTGATTTTTATTGTCTGGCTGTTGTTTTCGACGCTGTTCATGCCGTTGCTGTCTTCGTCCGCGACGCGGGCCATTTTGAATGCACCGATGATTTTGCTGACAACGCCTATCGATGGCGTGGTCAGTTCGCTCACGATCCAGCCCGGAGCGACCTTCATCAACGGGCAAGACATTGCGACCATCGAAAATCCGCGGGCCAATCAAGAAGCATTGCTGACGTTGCAAACCCGTCGCTTGACCCTGGAACAGGAATTGTCGTCATTGACCAGCCAGGCGGAGCATGACCAGCAGTATTACGACGCGCTGGAGGCAACCAGTCAGCAATATCAAACGGCGTTTCATTCACGGCAGATGTTCACCCAAAAAGCCTTGAGGGCGGAAAGCAGTGCGGCCAGCGCTCGTTTGGTGGAAGCCCAAGGGACCGTCGAGCGTAATCTGGAGCTGTTTCGTCAGGGCGCTGTCAGCGAAGCGGTGGTGGATTCTTCCAAAGCTCAGTTGGCATCCCTGCAGGGCGCTGCCGAGTCCGTCAGGTCGCAGGTGCGGATCAATGATGGGGACCTCAGCGCGGCCAACGAAGAGGTTTATCTGGGGCCCGATCAATTGCGCTTATTCAATCTCAAGGCGCAAATGACCACCTTGCAATTCAGCCTGGTCAACCAAGCCAAAAACCGGGCGACCCAACAACAAGAACTCGACAACCTCAACCGCTTGATTGCCACCGAACAAGCCAGGGTCAAGCTGATGGCCATGTATGACGTGGTGGCCTATTCACCTGGCACGGTCCAGGAACTGGTGGCGCCGCAAGGAACACTGGTGCGTGCGGGTGCGACCTTGATCCGGGCAACCGATTGCAGCCAGAGCTACGTGATTGCGGTGTTCCCGGAACGAATGGCCAGCAAGATCGATCGCGACAGTGTGCTTCAGGTGACTATTCGTGGGCTGGATAAAACCCTGAAGGCCAAGGTCGTGCAACTGCTGTCCAGCCACTCGGACCTTCAGTCCAGCAGCTATAGCGTTCCATTCCCCTACGCCGAGCAGAACTCGGTCTACGTGGTCGGTGCCTTCGATACCGATCTCACGGAAGACCAGCGGGCGTTGGCCTGCAACCCCGGGCATTGGGTCACCGCCCAGGTCGTACGTTGATGGCCGCCTCGTGCGGTGGCGGGAGGCGTTGGGTGCTGGCGCTCGGGTTCCTGGCGGCCGGTTATTGCGCAAGCCCGCTGCTCGCTGCGGATGCGATGACGGGCCTGGCAGTGACCACCTGCACCCGCCTGGACCAAGCGGTGCAGGCACAAGCAGAAGGACCAGTGTTGTTGGCCAGTTATCCTCCCTTGGCGGGTGAGGAACCGGATATCCAGGCGCTGCGTGAGGTTGCGTTCACTTACGATAACGCTCTGGCCAGCATCGCCTTGTTCGCCTGCGGAAAACCGCAATCGGCACGTCGGATTGCGGATGCGCTGGCGTACGCGACTTCAAACGACCCTGAATATCCGGACGGACGATTGCGCAACGCCTACGCGGCGGGGCCTGTTAACGGGCGCGCGATGCGCCTGCCTGGTTATTGGAGTGTGCAGCGTAACGCGTGGAATCAGGATGCTTATCAGGTCAGTAGCGCCACGGGTAATCAAGCCTGGGGGGCACTGGCGCTGTTGGAGGCATTTCGCCAAACCGGGGAGCAGCGCTATCTCGATGCGGCTCGAAGCGTCCTGCACTGGACTGAACAGAACACCTACGACAGCCAGGCGCCCGAAGGGTTTATCGGCGGTTACTACGGCTACACCTCCAGGCAGGTCAAGCAGGGCTGGAAATCCACTGAGCACAACGCTGACCTGGCTGCCGCCTGGACGGCCCTGGATCAATTGGCGCCGGACGAACATGCGGCGCATCAGGCGCAGATTGCGCGCGGGTTCGTCCTCAGTCAGTGGGACGCCAGTGAGGGCCGCTTTCTGATCGGCACGCTGGGCGATGGGCAAACGTCCGAGCGCCAGCGCTCAGGGCTGGACGCGCAGATTTGGCCGTTGATTGCTCTGCAAGACCCCCCGGCTGATTGGCGTCGAGTCTTTGAATTCATCGACCAGCAGCACCGTGCCGGGTCCGGTTATGGTTTCAATCGTAACCCGGACGGTTTGTGGACCGAGGGCACGGCGCAGGCCGCTGCGGTTGCCTGCCTGATCGGACTGCCTGAAAAAGCGCAGCCGCTCTGGGCGGTTCTGGCCGCTCAGCAAGCGAGTGATGGCTGGCTGTTTGCAACGCCTGAGTCGCGCATCAGTACCGGTCTGGCTATAGGTCCGGACTCTGTCGCCAACGATTTTTTTTACTACCACCTGCCTCATCTGGGCGCCACCGCATGGGCGGCAATCGCCGCTACTGGAGTCAATCCCTTTACGGGTTCTCAAGAGGTGAACTGACATGCACGCATGGGACACGCTGCAACTATTGCAGATCAATTTCTGGACGCTGGCGATGGTCGTCCTGTTCAGCTGCCTGACGCACCGCGACCAATGGGCTGCGCGAGCCGCTTTCGGCGCAATGACGGGGCTGCTGCTGATCAGCTACGCCGTCTGGCGGGTCCGCGATACCTTGCCTCGCACTGATGCCGGTTTTGCCACGGTCTGGTCATACAGCTTTTTGTTCTTTGAGCTGCTGGCGGTCAGTTACACGTTGTTTTCAATCATCGTGATGCTGTGCCGCTCGGATCACCGGGTCAGTGCCGATGCCGGGGAACGCCGTCTGCGAGCAGCGGGTCAGGAGGTGCCAGCGGTGGATGTGTTCATCGTGACCTACAACGAGGGACTCGACATTCTGGAGAAAACCGTTGCCGCCGCCCAAGCCATCGACTACCCCAACTTTTCCATCTGGGTGCTGGATGACACCCGGCGCGACTGGTTGCGCGACTATTGCACCAAGGTGGGCGTGAGTTACACGCGTCGCGCCGATAACGCGTACGCCAAGGCGGGCAATCTCAACAACGGTTTACGTCATTCGGCCGACAGCAGCAACGCGCCGTACATTCTGGTCCTGGACGCTGACTTCGCCCCGCAGCAACCCATTCTCATGCGCACCCTGGGTTTGTTTGATGATCCGCGGGTCGGGTTGGTGCAGACCCCGCAGTTTTACTACAACCCTGATCCGATCCAGCACAATCTCGGTTCGTCGACCTGCTGGGTCGACGAACAGCGCGTGTTCTTTGACGTCTACCAACCGGCGAAGGACGGCTGGGACTCTGCGTTCTGTGTCGGTACTTCGTTTGTCATTCGCCGCGACCTTATCACCGAGGTCGGCGGGTTTCCCACGGGCTCGGTGTGCGAGGACATCTACACCACTTACAAATTACTGCAGAAGGGCTACATCACCCGCTGGCTGAACGAACGTTTGTCCATTGGCCTCTCGGCCGAGGGGCTGAGCGAGTACATCAATCAGCGCGGACGTTGGTGTCTGGGCACGATTCAGGTGGCGTTGCTCAAGGACGGCCCGCTGCGGGGCAAGGGCTACACGCTCAATGATCGCCTGCATTTCCTGCACGGCCTGATGCACTGGTTCTCCAAGCCGTTCATTTTGATGATGCTGGTCTCGCCAGTGTTGTACTGGTACTTCGGCATCGCCGGGTTTTATGCGGCCCCCGCCGATTTTCTCGCCTACGGAATGCCCGCGCTGATTGCTTTTTGGGGGTATGGCACCTGGGTCACCGACCGTCGAACGCTGCCGATTTTTACCGAAGTCACCCAGATCGTGGCTTCATTGGCCGTCACGGCGACGCTCATCAGTGCCTTGTTCCGCCCCTTCGGCCGCCCGTTCAAAGTGACGGCAAAAGGCCTGGATCGCTCCAAAACCGCAATTCACTGGAAGTTGTTCGGGTTCTTCTGTGCGCTGACCTTGTTCTCGCAGATCGGCGCCTATACCGCCATTGCGACCGCGGGCACCTTCGACGGCAACATGTTGTTCAATCTTTGCTGGACCGTGGCCGCACTGGTCTACAACCTCGCGACACTGGTGGCTTGCGTCGACCGGCCACGCCTGCATGGCGAAGAGCGATTCCCCTTCGATAAACCTGGAGCTCTTCGTATTTTAGGGGCGACCCTGGCGTGCCGGCTGGTGGATATTTCCACCAGCGGGGCCTCTTTATCCTGCGTTTTTTCGAGGTTTATAAAGCCTGGCCTTCGTGGTCAGGTCTGGGTCAACAAGGTGGGCTGGGTCGGCGTTGAGGTCATGCGAAATCACCGCACTGATCATTTGGGTGTGCAATTCATCGAGATGTCCGAAGCGCTTCGTCTTCGGCTCATCGCCCGGCTGTTCAGCGATGCGACGGCCAACGTTGCCGCCAAGGCCGAGCCAGGCATGGCTTTTGGCAGCTTGTTACGGCGTTCGTTGCTGGGCGAAAAGCGCGCCAGATCGGTACCGCTGCGGCGCGCCAGACGGCCGTCCAGACTGTTTGCTCCGCGATTCAAGCCCGTGCGTGGCGGTTTGATAAAAAGGCCCGTGCCGCAGGTATTCAGAGCCAAAGGTAACGTCCTGACACTCGCGCTTTCCCAGATACGAGCGCTGCTCGGTCACTACTTGTAGGAGATCCCGCCCCGTCTTCGACGCCGCGCTGTCGCGCAGCAAACTCGGTCTCGATTCTGCCCGGAGGGCGTAGGAGCTGACTTGTCTGCGATAGGCCGGGGTCGCGTCCGACACGAAGGACCTTCCAGCGATATCGTGTCCAGCCATTTTGCGACTGCTTCGCAGCCGATCGCAGACAAGTCAGCTCCTACATAGGATCGGTGGCTGACTTAAAATTTATATTTTATTTTTCAATGACTTATAGATTTAATGATAGGAGCGCCAACATGAAAGGCTGCGTACCCACTACCTGTTTGGCATCCCTACTTATCATGAGTGGCTGCTCTCTGGAGCCCAAGTATCAGCGGCCGGACGCACCCATCGACCAACAATGGCCGCAATCGGCGTCAGCGGGGTGTTGCAGCGCCAAGGCGGCGTTCGACCAGGATTGGCATGGCTTTATTGTCGACGGGCGGCTCAGGCAGTTGATGGAGCTGGCGTTGAGTAATAACCGCAATTTGCGTCAGTTTGCCGCCAGTGTGGAAGAGTCCAGAGCGTCCTATGCCGGCGCCGAAGCCAATCTATTCCCCTCCATCGGCGTCAACAGCTATGCCGGGCGCAGCAAGATACCGCCGCTGGTCAGAACGCCTGGCGGAGGTGATAGCGCAGGCAGCCTGGCCAATACCTTTCAGACGACGGCCGGTTTCACGTCTTATGAGCTAGACCTGTTCGGCCGGATCCGCAGCCAGCGAAATGCAGCCGGTGCCCGTTTCGAAGCCTCGGAGGCCGATTACCAGACGGCCCGACTGGCCTTGATCGGTGAAGTCGCCAGTACCTGGTTGAGCCTGAAGGCCAATCAGAATTTGTTGGTCTTGTCGCAGAGTACCTACGATTCCCAGAATCACTACGGACAGCTACTGCGTTCGAGTTACAACCTGGGCTCTTCGGCGCGGATCGATGTCCATCAGGCCGATGCCCAGACCAACACCGCCGCGGTTCAAGTCAACACCTATCGCATGAAGGCGGCGCAGGATATGAACGCGCTACGCGTGCTGGTGGGTCAACCCGTGCCCGCAGGCCTGTTGCCCGAAGGTGAGTTGGGCAAAACCCTGGCGACGGCCGATGTTCCGGCGGGGCTGCCGTCAACGCTGATCGAGCGCAGGCCGGACATCATGGCGGCCGAAGCCTTGATGCGAGCCGCCAACGCCGATATCGGCGCCGCGCGTAGTGCCTATTTCCCCACCTTTTCGCTCACCTCTGCATTAGGGAGCCTGTCTGGAGACTTTTCCAGGCTGCTGACCGGTCCGGCCGAATTCTGGTCGGTGGCGCTGTCCGGCTCGTTGACGCTGTTCGACGCCGGGGCTCGGCGCGCACAGGTGGACGCCAGCCATGCGCGATACGACGAGCGAACTGCCGCGTATGAGGGAACTGTTCAGAATGCATTTCGTGAAACGGCCAACGCCCTCAATGCACGTCAGGAAATGCTGATCCAGGTCGACTTTCAGAAGCGTCTGGTGGGTGACTATCAAGAAGCCTATCGTCAGTCCCGCCTGCGCTTCGAGGCGGGTCTGGACAGCTATTTTTCCACCATGGACGCCCAGCGCTCATTGTTCACCGCGCAACAGCAGTGGTTCGAAATGGAGCTGGCGCGAGAAATCAATCAGGTCAATCTGTACAAGGCCCTGGGCGGAGGTTGGAAGCCATCGTTGAATGTCGCTATGTGACGGGCAGGCCTACATGTTTGGTAACTGTTTTTCCTGGAAAGGCGCGTTCTATAGGGCCTGTCAGCCGTTTCACAGAAACCGTCGCTGATATACTCGCGGCCATTTTTTAACCGCCTGTGAGTTTTGATGGACCGCTATTTTGAGAATGCGATGTACGCATCGCGCTGGTTGTTGGCGCCAATTTACTTTGGCTTGTCTTTGGGTTTGCTGGCCCTGGCCTTGAAGTTTTTTCAGGAAGTCTTTCACGTCATCCCCAACGTGTTTTCTCTGGCCGAGTCCGACCTCATTCTGGTGCTGCTGTCCTTGATCGACATGGCCCTGGTCGGCGGTTTGCTGGTGATGGTGATGATCTCCGGCTACGAGAACTTTGTTTCGCAACTGGACATCGACGAGGACAAGGAAAAGCTCAGCTGGCTGGGAACCATGGACTCCACCTCGCTGAAGATGAAAGTCGCGGCGTCGATCGTGGCGATCTCCTCGATCCACCTGCTGCGGGTGTTCATGGATGCGAAGAACATCGAGCCGCAGTACCTCATGTGGTACGTGATCATTCACATGACTTTTGTCGTTTCCGCTTTCGCCATGGGCTATCTGGACAAGCTGACCAAGCACTAAGCGTTCTCTCGTCGCCCGGCCCTTTCGCTCGTCAGTGAGGAAGTGGACGGGCGGTGTCGTTTTGACGTTGTGATTTCGCCGTCCTGTACAAGACTTATTAAAACTAAACGTTCTGTACAGCTTTGACAGGGGCGAATCATGAACCTCCAGGAACTGACCGCTTATGCCAAAGCCGGGCGTGTCGATGAATTGAATCTGATCTCCATGGAAGGCGGTATCTATCTGCTGGAAGCCCGCATGCGCGGCATGTCGCATCCGCTCAATGATCTGAATGGCAGAACCCTGCACCTGCGCTCGGTGGAGCATGCGCGAGACCTGCTACACGCCTTACCGAAGGTGCCGTTCAATTTGGTGCATGCCGTCGTTCACGATGAAATGTGCGGCCTGCGCGATGTCGACGAACAAACCCTGCGTGTGCCGATCCCCTTTCACTCCGCCTGATAGCACCTGCGGGTAGGGAGCGTTTGCTCATCTGTGCTAGGCTGCTTGCCCTTTTGATTCGGGGCGTCTCCGGCATGCCGTGGATTTGCAGCGCAGCCTGCCCACGTGCGGTCTTTTCCAGGCGCCCCTCAGCGGAGCAGTGTTATGTCCGAAGTTAATCTGTCCACCGACGAAACCCGCGTCAGCTACGGTATCGGCCGTCAGCTGGGTGACCAGCTGCGTGATAACCCGCCACCGGGCATCAGCCTGGACGCGATCCTGGCAGGTCTGACGGATGCGTTCCACGGTAAAGAAAGCCGCGTAGGTCAGGAAGAATTGTCTGCCAGCTTCAAAGTCATCCGCGAAATCATGCAGGCAGAAGCAGCAGCCAAGGCTGAAGTGGCTGCGGGCGCTGGCCTGGCTTACCTCGCTGAGAACGGTAAACGTGAAGGCGTTACCACCCTGGCTTCCGGCCTGCAATTCGAAGTCCTGACCGCAGGCGAGGGCGCCAAGCCATCGCGCGATGATCAGGTTCGTACTCACTACCACGGCACCCTGATCGACGGCACTGTGTTCGACAGCTCCTACGATCGCGGCCAGCCTGCTGAATTCCCGGTCGGTGGCGTGATTGCCGGCTGGACTGAAGCCCTGCAACTGATGAACGCCGGCAGCAAATGGCGTCTGCACGTTCCGAGCGAATTGGCTTACGGCGCACAAGGCGTTGGCAGCATTCCTCCGCACAGCGTTCTGGTATTTGACGTCGAGCTGTTGGACGTTCTGTAAGCATCACTTTGTAAGCTGATGATTGCTGAATGAATCGTCCTGATTCGTTCAGCAATGACGGGCACGCAACCTGTAATCAGACCTCATCGTCAGTGCAGCTCACCCGTGGGGCGTAGCGCCCGCGCATAGCAGAACAGAAACAGATTGCGCACTAGCTCCTTCAACACCCCGGGTTCGCTCGAACTCAGGCCCGTGACGTCCAGATCCCCCTGATCGCGCAGTTCGTCCAATGCTTCCTCTTCCAATACCGCACAGACTTCCCCGGTTTCACGGTGGAGGATTCGTAGGTAGGGGTGTGGGCGGTCCAGCCAGGCATCGATTAAATAAGTCATGTCTCATCTCCTTGAAGGGTTTAATGAGAATAATTCTTATTAAGATAATAGCAAGGGACTATGGAGGATTTGTTTGGAAAGGGGGGATGTCAGGTAGGCCGCCTTCGCAGACAAGTCAGCTCCTACAGGGGGATTTGCGTCACAGCACATGTCAGCTTCTGGCCGATAGGCCGTAGGAGCTGACTTGTCTGCGAAGAGTTTGACGCGGTATTTCTGATCAATGAGTGCGCGCGACCGCAAACTCACTCAGTTCGACCAGCGCATCGCGGTATTCGCTCGCCGGTAGCACGTCCAGGCAATCGATGGCGCGAGCCACGTAATCTCGGGCCAGTTGCGCGGTGTAATCCAGGGCGCCCGCGCTTTCGACCGCGGCGCGAATGCTTTCCAGATCCTCCAGGCCGCCTTTCTGGATCGCCTGACGTACCAGCGCAGCCTGTTCAGGCGTGCCTTCGCGCATGGCGTAGATCAGCGGCAGGGTAGGCTTGCCTTCGGCCAGATCATCACCCACGTTCTTGCCCAGGGTTTCAGCATCACCGCGATAGTCCAGCAGGTCGTCGACCAGTTGGAAGGCTACGCCCAGATGATCACCAAAGGTGCGCAGGGCTTCGGTCTGCTCCGGTGTGGCGCCAGACAACGCCGCGGCGCTGTGGGTCGAGGCTTCGAACAGCATCGCTGTCTTGCCGCGAATCACTTCCATGTAGATTTCTTCAGTGGTGCTGGCGTCGCGAATCTTTGACAGCTGCAGTACTTCGCCTTCAGCGATAACGCGGGTGGCCTTGGACAGGATCTGCATCACCGGCATCGAGCCCAGTTCGACCATCATCTCGAAGGAGCGCGAGTACAGGAAGTCACCGACCAGTACGCTTGGCGCGTTGCCCCACAAGGCGTTGGCGGTGGAGCGGCCACGGCGCATGCCGGACATATCGACTACGTCGTCGTGCAGCAAGGTCGCGGTGTGCAGGAATTCGATGGTTGCCGCCAGCAGGCGCAGGTCGTCGCCTTCGCGGCCGAGCGCTTTGCCACACAGCAATACCAATAAAGGACGCAGACGTTTGCCGCCAGCCGAGGTAATGTAATCGCCGATTTTCGACACCAGCGGTACACGCGAAGTCAGCTGCTTCTTGATGATGACGTCAACGGCACTAAAATCGTCCGCCACCGCGCGGTAGAAGGCTTGGGGTTGCATCAGCGACAGGCGCTCCAGAAGGGTTGCGCGGCATGCTAGGTCGCGGGTAACACCCTGTCAAGGCGCGCTGTTCCAGCACTTGCAACGCAAGCGCGCCTTGCGTACAATCGCGCACCCTAACTTTCCTGGGCAGCACCTGCCTTACGCAATTGCAAAGGGCCGTTCCAGCCCAATGCAGCCATGCCAGCCGATACTCTACTAATAAAGAGCTGGGTGAGCAGGATTAACGGAGAAATACCATGTACGCAGTAATTGTTACCGGTGGCAAGCAGTACAAAGTCGCCCCAGGTGAATACCTGAAAATCGAAAAACTGGAAATCGCCACCGGCGAATCCGTGACTTTCGACCGTGTTCTGTTGATCGGCGATGGCGAAGAAGTGAACATCGGCGCTCCTGTTGTTGCAGGCGCCACTGTTGTCGCTGAAGTGATCGCTCAAGGTCGTCACGACAAAATTCGCATCATCAAGTTCCGTCGTCGTAAGCACCACATGAAGCGTATGGGCCACCGCCAGTGGTACACCGAGATCAAAATCACCGGTATTCAGGCTTAATTCAGCCTAATCCTCTATTTGGAGTATTGAACTCATGGCACACAAAAAAGCTGGTGGTAGTACCCGTAACGGTCGCGACTCAGAAGCCAAACGCCTTGGCGTGAAGATGTATGGCGGCCAGGCAATCATTCCGGGCAACATCATCGTGCGTCAGCGCGGCACCCAATTCCACGCTGGCTACGGCGTTGGTATGGGCAAAGATCACACCCTGTTCGCGAAAGTGGAAGGCGTGATCAAGTTCCAGGTTAAAGGCGCCTTCGGTCGCCGTTATGTGAGCATTGTCCCGAAGACTGAAGTCGTCGCGGCATAATCACGTAGTTGCTGGAAAAGCCCTGTCTTGCGACGGGGCTTTTTTGTTTGTAGATGTCGGTGAGTCTCTCGCAAAACTGTTTGTGCGGGCTGTTGTGATGTGGACCTTTGAGGTCGCTGGTTTCTGATCGGTATCGCAACGCTCATTTTTGCAAGAGTCTTATGTCTTTGTGTTATTCAGCTCGTCCCTGTGGCGGGAGGCGTGCGTTATGAAGTTTGTTGATGAAGTTTCGATTCGAGTAAAAGCAGGTGATGGTGGCAACGGTTGCATGAGCTTCCGTCGCGAAAAATTCATCGAAAACGGCGGCCCTAACGGCGGTGACGGTGGTGATGGCGGCTCGATCTACATGATCGCCGACGAAAACCTCAACACCCTGGTCGACTACCGCTACACGCGTCACTTCGACGCCGAGCGTGGTTCCAATGGCGGCAGCGCCGACTGCACCGGTAAAAAAGGCGAAGAGCTGGTCCTGCGCGTGCCGGTCGGCACCACAGTGATCGACTCCGCCACCCAGGAGATCATCGGTGACCTGACCAAGGCCGGTCAGCGCCTGTTGGTCGCGAGTGGTGGCTGGCACGGTCTGGGCAATACCCGTTTCAAATCCAGTACCAACCGTGCGCCACGTCAGACCACGCCAGGCAAGTTCGGCGAGCAGCGTGACCTCAAGCTGGAATTGAAAGTGCTGGCGGACGTCGGTCTGCTGGGTTTGCCGAACGCCGGTAAAAGTACCTTTATCCGTTCCGTGTCGGCCGCCAAGCCTAAAGTCGCGGATTATCCGTTCACCACGTTGATCCCGAACCTTGGTGTGGTCAGTGTCGATCGCTGGAAGAGCTTCGTCGTCGCCGACATCCCGGGCTTGATCGAAGGCGCTTCCGATGGCGCGGGCCTGGGCATTCGCTTCCTCAAGCACCTGGCGCGTACGCGTTTGCTGTTGCACCTCGTCGACATGGCGCCGCTGGATGAAACCAGTGCGCCGGATGCCGCCGAAGTCATCGTCAACGAGCTGATCAAATTCAGCCCGTCGCTGGCCGACCGTGATCGCTGGCTGGTGCTGAACAAGTGCGACCAGATCCTCGAAGAAGAGCATGAAGAGCGGGTCAAGGAAATCGTCGATCGCCTGGAGTGGGAAGGTCCGGTCTACGTCATTTCCGCGATCTCCAAGGTCGGCACCGAGCAGCTCAGCCGCGACATCATGCGTTACCTCGAAGAGCGTAACCTGCGTATCGCTGAAGACCCGGCCTTTGCCCGCGAGCTGGCCGAGCTGGATCAGCAGATCGAAGACGAGGCGCGCGCCCAGCTGCAAGCGCTGGACGATCAGCGTGCCTTGCGCCGTACCGGCGTGAAGAGCGTGCATGACATTGGCGACGACGATGTCTGGGGCGATGATGAGGAGGACGATGAAGATGGTCCGGAAATCATTTACGTCCGTGACTGATCGGGTGCAGTAAACTAAACGCCGCTTTCATAGCGGCGTTTTAGTTTCTGCACGAAAAGTGCCTGCGCTCGGTGATGCTGCGTTAAAAACAGGCTCGGAATGCTCATTTACAACACGTAAACTCCGCTTCCTCGCCTGTTTTTGCCTTGCCTGACCTTCGCTCGGCGACTTTTCGTGCAGAAACTAGTATCTCGAATTTGAATAAACCAAAATTCTCTGGCTAAGGTTGGAAGATGATGCGCAGCAAAGTGACGGGTGCCCAGCGCTGGGTCGTGAAAATCGGCAGTGCCCTGCTGACCGCTGATGGCAAGGGTCTGGATCGGGCGGCAATGGGTGTCTGGGTCGAGCAGATGGTGGCGCTGCATGAGGCGGGCGTCGAGCTGGTACTGGTTTCTTCCGGGGCTGTTGCCGCGGGTATGAGCCGCTTGGGCTGGACGGTCCGGCCCAGTGCCATGCATGAGTTGCAGGCTGCTGCGGCCATCGGCCAGATGGGGCTGGTGCAGGCGTGGGAGTCGAGTTTCGCCGAGCATGGTCGCCATACCGCGCAGATCCTGCTGACCCATGACGACCTGTCTGACCGCAAACGTTATCTGAATGCGCGCAGCACCTTGCGCACCTTGGTTGAGCTGGGCGTGGTTCCAGTGATCAACGAAAACGATACCGTGGTCACCGACGAGATCCGTTTTGGCGACAACGACACGCTGGCGGCTCTGGTGGCGAACCTGGTCGAAGCTGACCTGCTGGTGATCCTTACCGACCGCGACGGCATGTTCGATGCTGACCCGCGCAATAATCCCGATGCGAAACTGATCCACGAAGCGCGTGCCGATGATCCGGCGCTGGATGCTGTGGCGGGTGGCACCGGTGGTGCGCTGGGGCGTGGTGGTATGCAAACCAAACTGCGCGCAGCACGTCTGGCGGCGCGTTCCGGGGCGCACACGGTCATCGTTGGTGGGCGTATCGAGCGCGTGCTGGCACGACTTAAGGCTGGCGAGCAACTGGGCACACTGCTGTCGCCAGAGCGCGGCTTGCTGGCGGCGCGCAAGCAATGGCTCGCCGGGCATCTGCAAACGCGCGGCACCCTGGTGCTCGATGCAGGTGCGGTGACCGCTCTGGCGAAGGGTAATAAAAGTCTGCTGCCGGTGGGTGTCAAGTTGGTCCAGGGCAGCTTTCGTCGCGGCGAGATGGTGGTTTGCGTCGCGCCGGACGGTCGCGAGATCGCTCGCGGCTTGAGTAACTACAGCGCGCTGGAAGCACAAAAAATCATCGGCCAATCATCCGAGGCCATTGTCCGAGTGCTGGGCTATATGGCCGAGCCGGAACTGGTGCATCGGGACAATCTTATTCTGGTTTGAGCGGTTGCGACCCGGGTCCTATCAAGAAGCAGGAGGCTGTGATGCGAGTCATAAAAGGATTGTTGGGTGTGTTGTTGGCGCTGCCGTTGCTGGCTTCGGCTGAAGAAATCGGTTCGGTGTCGACAGTGTTCAAGTTTGTCGGGCCAAACGACCGGATCGTGGTCGAGGCGTTCGATGATCCGAAAGTCGAGGGTGTGACCTGCTACCTGTCTCGCGCCAAGACGGGCGGGCTGAAGGGCGGCTTGGGTCTGGCTGAAGATCGCGCCGAAGCCTCCCTCGCTTGCCGTCAGGTTGGGCCGATTCGCTTTCAGGGGGAGTTGAAGGACGGCGAAGAGGTGTTCAAGGAGCGCACGTCGTTGGTGTTCAAGACCATGCAAGTGGTTCGCTTCCTCGACAAAAAGCGCAACACGCTGGTTTATCTGGTCTATAGCGACCGAATCATCGAAGGCAGCCCGCAGAACGCCGTGACGGCGATTCCGATTTTGCCTTGGGCGCAGACCCAGGCTGCTCCTTGAGCTTGTAGGAGCGGGCTTGCCCGCGATCAGATATGACGCCATCGCGGGCAAGCCCGGCTCCTACAGGGTATGGGTGGTTCATCAAATCGCAGGCAATAAAAAACCGACCCTAGGGTCGGTTTTTTAACAAGCAGATCGCTTAGGCAGCAACAGCAAGGTTCAAAGCCTTGATGTGGCCATTCAGGCGGCCTTTATGGCGAGCAGCTTTGTTCTTGTGGATGATACCTTTATCGGCCATACGGTCGATAACTGGTACGGCCAGAACATAAGCAGCTTGCGCTTTTTCAGCGTCTTTTGCGTCGATGGCTTTAACTACATTCTTGATGTAGGTACGAACCATGGAACGCAGGCTGGCGTTGTGGCTGCGACGCTTCTCAGCCTGTTTTGCACGTTTTTTGGCGGAAGGTGTGTTGGCCACCGTCGAGCTCCTCGAAAGACTTGGGAAATAGCAAACAAAATAGGCCGCGAATCATGCCGATGAGTTGAACTCTTGTCAAGGGCGGATGATGCGTTCCGCTGAGTGGTCCTGATGCATCGCCGGGTTATTTATTTCCAGCGTGCGACCTGTAAACTCGCGGACTTTGGCTCTGTGCTGCTGCGGCGCGGAGTATCGCATAAATGGGCAGCTTAATCGCTCGTCCTTTAGCCAAGGCAAAAACTCTTTCAATGAACCTACTCAGATCATTAGCCGCCGTCAGCTCTATTACGATGCTTTCCCGCGTATTGGGCTTTGTTCGGGACACCATCATTGCGCGCGCTTTTGGTGCCGGAATGGCGACGGACGCCTTTTTTATCGCCTTCAAACTACCCAATTTGTTGCGCCGGATCTTCGCCGAGGGGGCTTTCTCCCAGGCGTTCGTGCCGATTCTGGCTGAATATAAAAGCCAACAGGGCGATGAGGCGGCGCGCACTTTAATTGCCTACGTCAGTGGTTTGCTGACGCTGGTGCTGGCACTGGTCACGTTGTTGGGGATCATCGCGGCACCGTGGGTGATCTGGATAACAGCGCCCGGCTTCGCTAATACGCCGGAAAAATTCGCGCTGACCACCGATCTGCTGCGGGTGACGTTCCCTTATATATTGCTGATTTCCCTGTCATCGCTGGCCGGGGCGATCCTGAATACGTGGAACCGCTTCTCGGTCCCGGCCTTCGTGCCGACACTGCTGAACGTCAGCATGATCATCTTCGCGCTGTTCCTGACGCCGTATTTCAATCCGCCGGTCATGGTTCTGGGTTGGGCGGTATTGGCCGGTGGAGTGTTGCAGTTGTTGTATCAACTGCCACACCTGAAAAAGATCGGCATGCTGGTGATGCCGCGCCTGAATCTGCGTGACAGTGGCGTCTGGCGAGTGATGAAGCAGATGCTTCCGGCGATTCTTGGGGTGTCCGTCAGTCAGATTTCTCTGATCATCAACACGATTTTTGCCTCCTTTCTTGCCGCCGGCTCGGTCTCCTGGATGTATTACGCCGACCGCTTGATGGAATTGCCTTCCGGCGTCCTCGGTGTGGCTTTGGGCACTATCCTGCTGCCGGTTTTGTCGAAAACCTACGCCAGCAAGGATCGCCACGAATATTCGCGGATTCTCGATTGGGGCCTGCGCTTGTGCTTTGTGCTGGTGCTGCCATGCACCCTGGCGCTGGGGCTTCTGGCCGAACCGCTGACGGTTTCGCTGTTCCAGTACGGCAAGTTCAGCGCTTTGGACGCGGTCATGACCCAGCGTGCGTTGATCGCGTATTCGGTGGGGTTGCTGGGGATCATCGTGATCAAAGTGCTGGCTCCGGGGTTTTATGCGCAACAAAATATTCGCACTCCGGTGAAAATCGCGATCTTCACCCTCACGGTTACTCAGTTGCTCAACCTGGCGTTCATTGGCCCTCTGCACCATGCGGGGCTCGCGCTGGCGATCAGCGTCGGTGCCTGCATCAATGCCATGCTGCTGTTCTGGCAGTTGCGCAAGCAGCAGCTGTTTCAACCGCAGCCGGGCTGGACCAGTTTTTTGTTCAAGTTGATCGTAGCGGTGGCGGTGATGTCCGGCGTGTTGCTGGGCCTGATGCACTTTATGCCCGCGTGGGACGAGGGGCAGATGCTCGAACGCCTCATGCGTCTGAGCGCGCTGGTGGCGGCGGGTGTCGTGGCCTATTTCGGTATGTTGTTGCTGCTCGGTTTTCGCCTCAAGGACTTCGCCCGCAAGGCGGTTATGTAGGCACTGATATAAGGCGCAGTCGTCGGTTTTTTTGCGTTGAAGGGCGATTGCGTGCGTTTTGCCTCGGACTGTTGCCTGTCGTCCGGGGCTGGGTGTGGTTATAATCGGCCACTTTATGAGCAAGAAGCGCGTTATGCAGCTGGTTCGAGGCCTCCAAAATCTGCGCCCCCAGCATCGGGGCTGTGTCGCCACTATTGGCAACTTTGACGGTGTTCACCGTGGCCACCAGGCTATTCTGGCGCGCCTTCGTGAACGAGCGGTCGAGTTGGGCGTACCCACCTGCGTGGTGATTTTTGAGCCACAGCCGCGTGAGTTCTTCGCGCCCGAGACCGCGCCGGCGCGTCTGACGCGCTTGCGTGACAAGCTCGAGTTGCTGGCGGGCGAGGGCGTTGACCTGGTGTTATGCCTGGCCTTCAACCAGCGCCTGAGAAAACTCAGTGCCGCCGAGTTCGTCGACAAGATTTTGGTCGATGGGCTTGGTGTGCAGCACCTGGAAGTCGGCGACGATTTCCGTTTCGGCTGCGACCGGCTCGGCGATTTCGATTTTCTGCAGCAAGCGGGCGTGACCCAGGATTTCAGCGTGGAAGCCGCGCAGACCGTAGAAATCGATGGCGTTCGGGTCAGCAGTACCAAGGTCCGTGACGCCCTGGCTGCGGCGGATTTTGCCTTGGCCGAACGTCTGCTGGGTCGTCCGTTCCAGATTGCCGGACGGGTCTTGCATGGGCAGAAACTGGCTCGGCAGTTGGGTACGCCCACGGCCAACATACAACTCAAACGTCGTCGCGTGCCCTTGACCGGGGTGTATCTGGTCAGCACCGAAATTGACGGTAAACCCTGGCCGGGTGTCGCCAATATAGGCGTGCGTCCGACCGTGGCAGGTGATGGCAGTGCCCACCTGGAAATACATATTCTGGACTTTACCGGTGATCTTTATGGCCGGCGTTTGAAGGTGGCCTTCCACCACAAGCTGCGTGATGAGCAGCGTTTCGCCTCTCTGGAGGCGCTGAAGACGGCGATCAATGCGGATGTCGCCGCCGCCCGTGCCCATTGGCGCAAGTAACATAAGTAGCGCTAATCGCTAATTAAGAGCCTTAAATGACCGACTATAAAGCCACGCTAAACCTTCCGGACACCGCCTTCCCAATGAAGGCCGGCCTGCCCCAGCGCGAGCCGCAAACTCTGCAGCGCTGGGACAGCATTGGCCTGTACCAGAAGCTGCGTGAAATTGGCAAGGATCGTCCAAAGTTCGTTCTGCACGACGGTCCTCCTTACGCCAACGGCAATATTCACATCGGTCACGCCGTTAACAAGATTCTCAAGGACATGATCATCCGCTCGAAAACTCTTTCGGGTTTCGACGCGCCTTATGTTCCGGGCTGGGACTGCCACGGCCTGCCGATCGAGCACAAAGTTGAAGTCACCTACGGCAAGAACCTGACGTCGGACAAGACTCGCGAGCTGTGCCGTGCCTACGCCGCCGAGCAGATCGAAGGACAAAAAGCCGAGTTCATCCGTCTTGGCGTGCTGGGCGACTGGAACAACCCGTACCGCACCATGGACTTCGCCAACGAAGCCGGGGAAATCCGCGCACTGGCTGAGATGGTCAAGGGCGGTTTCGTGTTCAAGGGTTTGAAACCGGTCAACTGGTGTTTCGACTGCGGTTCGGCCCTGGCTGAAGCTGAAGTCGAATACGCCGACAAGAAATCCCCGACCATCGACGTGGCGTTCCCGATCGCTGACGAAGCGAAACTGGCGGCGGTCTTCGGTCTGCCTGCGCTGGGCAAACCGGCCTCTATCGTGATCTGGACCACTACGCCGTGGACCATCCCGGCCAACCAGGCGCTGAACGTCCACCCGGAGTTCAAGTACGCGCTGGTCGATGTCGGCGATAAATTGCTGGTGCTGGCCGAAGAAATGGTCGAGTCCTGCCTGGCACGCTACAACCTGCAAGGTTCGGTGATCGCCACCGCCCTGGGCGAAGCGCTGGAACTGATCAACTTCCGTCACCCGTTCTACGATCGTCTGTCGCCGGTCTATCTGGCTGATTACGTCGATCTGGGTGCCGGTACGGGCGTGGTTCACTCCGCACCGGCTTATGGTGAAGACGACTTCGTGACCTGCAAGCAGTACGGTATGGTCAACGACGATATCCTGACCC
This sequence comes from Pseudomonas sp. ASL3, assembly GCF_056680425.1. NCBI lineage: Bacteria > Pseudomonadati > Pseudomonadota > Gammaproteobacteria > Pseudomonadales > Pseudomonadaceae > Pseudomonas > Pseudomonas sp. ASL3. The sequence continues at coordinate 6,392,914 of NZ_CM155281.1, forward strand.
CGGTCCAGAGCAACGGCGTATACGCTGAGTCGCTGGAGTTTTTCGGTGGTCAGTTCATCTGGAAAGCCAACCCGAACGTGGTCGAGAAACTCAAGGAAGTCGGCAGCCTGCTGCACACCGAGACCATTTCTCACAGCTACATGCACTGCTGGCGCCACAAAACACCGCTGATCTACCGCGCCACTGCGCAGTGGTTCGTCGGCATGGACAAGCAGCCAGAGACGGGCGACACCTTGCGTCAGCGCGCCGTCAAAGCCATCGAAGACACTGCGTTCGTTCCGGCCTGGGGTCAGGCACGTCTGCATTCGATGATCGCCAACCGTCCAGATTGGTGCATCTCGCGTCAGCGTAACTGGGGCGTGCCGATCCCATTTTTCCTGCACAAGGAAAGCGGTGAACTGCACCCGCGTACCGTCGAGCTGATGGAAGAAGTCGCGCTGCGTGTCGAGAAACAAGGCATCGAAGCCTGGTTCAAGATGGACGCGGCCGAGTTGCTCGGTGACGAAGCAGCGAAGTACGACAAGATCTCCGACACCCTGGACGTCTGGTTCGACTCCGGCACCACGCACTGGCATGTATTGCGCGGTTCCCATTCGATGGGCCACGAAAGCGGTCCGCGTGCCGACTTGTACCTTGAAGGTTCGGATCAACACCGTGGCTGGTTCCATTCCTCGCTGCTGACCGGTTGTATGCTCGACGACCACGCGCCGTACCGCGAATTGCTGACTCACGGTTTCGTCGTCGACGAGAACGGTCGCAAGATGTCCAAGTCGCTGAATAACGTCATCGCGCCGCAGAAGGTCAACGACTCCCTGGGCGCCGATATCATGCGTCTGTGGGTTTCGGCCACTGACTACTCAGGCGAAATGGCGGTTTCCGACCAGATTCTGCAACGCAGCGCGGACGCCTACCGGCGGATTCGCAACACTGCACGCTTCCTGCTTTCCAACCTGACCGGCTTCAACCCGGCCACCGACATCCTGCCCGCCGAAGAAATGCTGGCGCTGGATCGTTGGGCGGTAGACCGTGCCTTGCTGCTGCAACGCGAGCTGCAAGAGCATTACGGCGAGTATCGGTTCTGGAACGTCTACTCCAAAGTGCACAACTTCTGCGTGCAGGAGCTGGGCGGTTTCTACCTGGACATCATCAAGGACCGTCAATACACCACGGCGGCCGACAGCACTGCACGTCGCTCCTGCCAGACGGCGCTGTTCCACATTTCCGAAGCGCTGGTGCGCTGGATCGCTCCGATCCTGGCCTTCACCGCCGACGAGCTGTGGCAGTACCTGCCGGGCGAGCGCAATGAATCGGTGATGCTCAACACCTGGTACGAAGGCCTGAGCGAGTTGCCGGCCGACTTCGAACTGGACCGCGCCTACTGGGAGCGGATCATGGCGGTGAAAGTCGCGGTCAACAAAGAGATGGAAAACCTGCGTGCAGCCAAGGCCATTGGTGGCAACCTGCAAGCGGAAGTGACCCTGTACGCCGAAGAGTCGCTGGTCTCCGACCTGTCCAGATTGAGCAACGAACTGCGCTTCGTGCTGATCACCTCCACGGCCAGCGTCGAGCCTTTGCTCGATGCTCCGGCCGATGCAGTGGTCACCGAAGTCAGCGGTCTGAAGCTTAAAGTGGTCAAGTCCGGACATGCGAAGTGCGGCCGTTGCTGGCACCATCGCGAGGACGTCGGGGTTGATCCTGAGCATCCGGAAATCTGCGGTCGTTGCGTGGACAACATCAGCGGTGCAGGCGAGGTTCGTCACTATGCCTAATGCGGGCGCGGCAAGTCGTATCGGCCGTTTGAGCTGGCTCTGGTTGAGCGTGCTGGTCCTGGTCGTCGACCAGGCCAGCAAGTTCTATTTCGAGCATGCGCTGACCTTGTATCAGCAAATTATCGTGATCCCGGACTACTTCAGCTGGACCCTGGCCTACAACACCGGTGCTGCGTTCAGCTTCCTCGCCGACAGCTCGGGCTGGCAGCGTTGGCTGTTCGCGGTAATCGCGCTGGTGGTCAGTGCGGTGCTGGTGGTCTGGCTAAAACGCCTGGGCCGCAGCGAAACCTGGTTGGCCGTGGCACTGGCGCTGGTTCTGGGGGGCGCCCTTGGCAACCTTTATGACCGCATCGTGCTGGGTCATGTGATCGATTTCGTTCTGGTGCACTGGCAAAACCGCTGGTATTTCCCGGCGTTCAACTTTGCCGATAGCGCAATTACCGTCGGCGCAATCATGTTGGCGCTGGATATGTTCAAAAGTAAAAAGTCCGGAGAACCCGTTCATGACTGAACAGTTATTGGCCCAAAACGCCTCGAAAGAGCAACGCATCGGCCAGAACACGGAAGTCACCTTGCATTTTGCTCTGCGCCTGGAGAACGGTGACACCGTCGACAGTACATTCGACAAAGCCCCGGCGACCTTCAAAGTCGGCGACGGCAACTTGTTGCCCGGTTTCGAAGCGTCGATATTTGGCTTCAAGGCTGGCGACAAGCGCACAGTCCAAGTCCTGCCGGAAAACGCTTTCGGTCAGTCCAACCCGCAGAATGTGCAGATTATTCCGCGTTCGCAGTTCCAGAACATGGACCTGTCCGAAGGCCTGCTGGTGATCTTCAACGATGCAGCCAATACTGAGCTGCCGGGCGTGGTCAAAGCGTTCGACGATACTCAAGTGACCATCGACTTCAATCACCCGCTGGCCGGCAAGACGCTGAGCTTCGAAGTGGAAATCTTTGAGGTGAAGGCTCTCTGATTTTTTAGAGCCAAGACCAAGGGCCCGGCTACGGTCGGGTCGGTTAGATGTCCTGTTTTCCTGCGCGTAGACACGAGGCACAGCATGCAAATCAAACTCGCCAACCCACGCGGCTTCTGCGCTGGAGTGGACCGTGCGATCGAAATCGTCAATCGCGCCCTGGAAGTGTTTGGCCCGCCGATTTATGTGCGCCATGAAGTGGTTCACAACAAATTCGTCGTCGAAGACCTGCGCGCTCGCGGCGCGATCTTCGTCGAAGAGCTGGATCAGGTGCCGGACGACGTCATCGTGATTTTCAGCGCTCACGGTGTTTCTCAGGCCGTGCGCACCGAGGCGACCGGCCGAGGCTTGAAAGTGTTCGACGCCACCTGTCCGTTGGTGACCAAGGTGCATATCGAAGTCGCGCGCTACAGCCGTGACGGTCGCGAATGCATCCTGATCGGCCACGCCGGACACCCGGAAGTCGAAGGCACCATGGGCCAGTACGACGCCAGCAATGGCGGCGCGATTTATCTGGTCGAAGATGAGAACGACGTTGCCAACTTGCAAGTGACTAACCCGGACAGCCTGGCGTTCGTGACTCAGACGACCTTGTCCATGGACGACACCGGTCGCGTCATCGATGCCCTGCGCGCACGCTTCCCGAGCATCGGCGGCCCTCGCAAGGACGACATCTGCTACGCCACGCAAAACCGGCAGGATGCGGTCAAGCAATTGGCCGATGAGTGCGACGTGGTCCTGGTGGTCGGTAGCCCGAACAGCTCCAACTCCAACCGCTTGCGCGAGTTGGCAGAGCGCATGTCCACGCCGGCGTATCTGATCGACGGCGCCGAAGACCTGCAGCGCAGTTGGTTCGATGGCGTCGAGCGGATCGGTATCACGGCGGGAGCCTCGGCCCCGGAAGTGCTGGTGCGTGGCGTGATTCAGCAATTGCAGGCCTGGGGTGCGACTGGAGCCGACGAACTGGCCGGCCGCGAAGAGAACGTTACGTTTTCGATGCCTAAAGAGTTACGCGTCCGCTCGTTGCTCTGAGTTTGATTGACGGCAAAGCTTTTCTTCGGCTTTGCCGCTTACAATTCTGATTCGGCCGGTTTTTGATAGCACCAATCTGTGGTGGCTGACGGCTTGATTTGTTGCGCAAATAAACAAACTTCCTGCTCGGTGGCTGCCGCTTGCATTAACGGCTGCCCCGAGTCCGTCGAAGCGTACGAAACGCGTCAGCCAATAATTGCCAACAATCGGGACTTTCCCACTGCTCGCCCTTTCCACCAGCACCGGATTGCTGTCATCCCCCGCGCCCGCGCCGTTGTGGTCGACGATGATTCGCCAGCCCCGACTCCAGTCATCGTCTATCGCATGAATCAACACCACCTGATTGCGCATGATCGCTTCAGTGCGCGCCGTGCGAATCCCGTTGGCCAATTGCCGGGCTGCGTCCTCGCTGCGCTGGGCCTCAATTAACTGCGCAAATCCCGGAACGGCCAGATGGGCGAAAATCGCGACCAACGTCATCCCGATCACCAGTTGAATGAGGCCAAAACCTTGTTGTTTCATGTGGGTTTCCTTCCTGGAAATAAATTGTCGAACGCCATCCGGGCATTCATCCCTGTTAAATAACCGTACATCTAGCTGTAGATTTTCGCGCCGCAGTGCTGCCTTATAGTCAGGTCGTCAAGGAGACACCTAATGCGCCACAGCTCCAAGGGCTTCAGCCTGATTGAATTGTTAATTACTGTGGCGGTCCTCGGGATTGCGGCGGCGATCGCCGTCCCTAACTTCCAGAGTGCGATCCAGCGCTCAAGGGCCGATACCGAGGTCAGCGACTTGCAGCGCGCGCTCAACTACGCACGGATGGAGGCGATGAACCGAGGGGTGAATACGCGAGTGACGCCCAGCACTGCTGGTGCTGGTTGGAACACCCAGTTGCAGGTCGTCCTGGTATCAGCCCCTGGAACCCCCTTGCGGGTCGTGTCAGCCATGAGCAGCGGGGCGGCGATTACCATCGCGGCCCCTAACGCCGCCGTCACTGCTATCGACTTCAATAACCTTGGCGGGCTGGCTGCGCCGAGCGCATCGCTCGTCATGACTTACACGCAGGGGACCAACTCTCAAACCGTGAGTGCTTGCTTGAATGGACGGATTGTTGTTGGCGGCGGAACCTGCTGATGCTTGACGGGAAAAAACATACCCAGACCGGGACGACCTTGGTTGAAGTGCTGGTCGCGGTGCTGGTTCTGGCTATCGGCCTACTCGGCGCGGCGGCGATTCAGCTCAACGCATTGAAATACACTGACAGCTCGACCATGACCAGTCAGGCGAGCTTTATTGCGTACGACATGATGGATCGGATTCGGGCAAATCCGGATGTGGACTATAGCCTCGCCGCCGGGGCTGCGGCTCCGGCGGCGAACCTTCTCGTCGCCCATGATCAGGACCTGTCTGACTTTTCCGCTAATGTCGCTGCCTTCGCCGGTACCGGTTCTACACGATCTATTACGGTGGCGGGTCGCGTGGTGACGATCACCATTACCTGGCTCGACACACGCGCTACCAGCAGTGCCAATGCGGACAACACAGCCAGCACGGCCACTTCAACCCAGACGTTTACCCTGACCAGTCGGGTAGCGATTGATTCGGGGATTCCATGAGCAGGCAATCAAAGGGATTCGGTCTGATCGAAATGATGATTGCCCTGGTCCTTGGGTTGGTCGTGGTGGCCGGTGTCATCCAGGTATTCATCGCGGCCAGAGGCACCTACTTGTCTCAGAATGCAGCGGCAATCATGCAGGAAGATGCGCGATACGCGCTGAGCAAGATGATGCAAGAGATACGCATGGTCGGCATGTACGGCTGTCTTGCTACGGTCACGGATACCAGCTCGGGATCCACCTTCACGCCTAATTTCTATACCCCTGTCACCTTCGTGACGGACGCTTCAGGGGCCAATATCCTGACGATCAATACCGCTGACGTCGGCAGTAGTGGGGGGACACCGACCTGGACGGTGGCCTCGGATTGCGTGACGTCGGCCACTGCCTACGACGGGACTCAGGCCCCTGCCTCGGGACAAGTGGCGTTCCCCATCAGGAACGTCGTTTACACCTTCAAGAATAATCAACTGTACACGGGCATCGGGGCAGGCCAGGCCGCACTGGTGAGTAACGTAAAGGCTTTCAATATTACCTTCGGGGTGGTTGGGCCCGCGTCAGCCACGGCGGTTACCAGTTACACCGCTGCACCGACCAATGCGGACATTCGCAGTGTACGTTTGACGCTGACGCTGACCGACCCGAACAATTATGTTCGGGATCAGACTTTTAATGTGGTAGCAGCGTTGCGTAACAGGCTGCTGTAGTGGAATAGGCATGGAAGATGAATAGGTGCAGCGCTTCACACCTCAGCAGGCCGCAACGTGGCATGGCGCTTTTGGTGAGTCTGGTTTTTCTCCTGCTGCTGACATTGCTGGGTATTTCCTCCATGCAGAATGCGACCTTGCAGGAGAAGATGGCGGGCAGCGTGACGCTGCGTAATCAATCTTTTCAACTGGCCGAAGCGGCGCTTCGGCTGGGCGAGAACGCGGTGGCGGCCAGTGCCTACAGCATTGCGGTCTGCGATACCGCGCTCAGCAGTGTCAAATGCAGCCCTCCCAGCGAGTCCGCCACTCTCACGGCGAGCGGCACCAATGCTACCTCCGGGATTGTTTGGGTTGCAGCGGGCAGCGGGTTTTATGGCGTACAGAAGATTGGTACGACCATGGACCCAGTCAACATGGCTAACAGCTCTACGGTCCTGTACCGAATAACCGGCGTGGGCATTCAAGGCAATTCGCGTACCGTGCTGGAGAGCATTTATGCCAAGAAGTAAAAGGCAGTATGGCAGTCGCCTGGCGCGGATCCTGAACCTGGTTGTCGGTACTTTTTTAGGCCTGTATCTGGCCGCTCCGGTCTATGCCTTCACGCCCGCGGATTCACCCTTGTTGAGTGCTGGATCAGTGCCGCCTAACGTCATGTTGCTGGTGGACAATTCCGGCAGCATGAATAGCATCATCTGGGCAACAGGCTACGACTCTACCGCTACCGGGTTTGCACAAGTGTACGCCTGCAATTCAGACTCCAGTTGCAACGGCTTTAATACGCTGGACATGACCAATGACAACTATTCACTCAACAGCCTGGGTCATGGAAGGTGTAGCACTGGGTATTACGGGTTTAGTAAAACAAACTCTACTGGCAACATCACGTGTTTGAAACTGCCGGATCCGGTAGGCGGTGAGGGGACGCGTTACGCGGCGACATACCTCTCTTATTTGCTTGCGCAGACGAGCACCGCGACAAAAGACTACACAGATGGCTCCATCCCCAATGATTATCGAGTCAACGTTGCGCGTACTGTCTCGTCGGCGCTGGTCACCAGCAACCGAAATCTGCGCATAGGCCTCGCCACCTTCAACCCTCCCACCTATCAGGACTCTGGTCCTGGTGGCACTATCGCCCGGGCCATCAGTGACCTTTCGGTCACTAGCACCACGACTCAGGCTCAAGCGGATGCCAACTACAATGCCCTGATCTCGTCGATCAGTGGTTTGGCGGCGATTGCCAATACGCCGTTGGCAGAAACCTATTATGAAATCACCCGCTATTTCCGTGGAATGACGTCGTTTCAAAACGTCCCATCCACGACCTTTACCAGCCCGATCCAGTACCGTTGCCAGAAAAACTATGGTGTGGTGATTACCGACGGCTTACCGACCTACGATCGAACCTTTCCAACCAATGACCCGCTTGGCGGGACAAACTTGCCGAACTGGGACAAAGTCAATAACGACGGGAATAACCTCAGCGGTGACAACGAAGGGGATACGTTATACCTGGATGACATCGCCAAATTTGCCTATGACATCGATATGCGTACAGTCGGAAATGACCTGGCTGGCAAGAGCTGGGATGCAGCGGATTTCCCCAAGCAGAACTTGCTGACGTATACCGTTGGCTTTACTGCGGCGAACCAAATGCTCTCGGATGCCGCGGCGTATGGGCAGGGCAAATACTATCAGGCAAACAACAGCGCCGGCTTGAACACGGCACTGTCGGCTGCCTTGAATGACATCACCTCCAAGGCAGGCTCCGGCGGCGGTGGCGCGACGAGCACCGCTTCGTTGTCTTCAACGACACAATACTTCCAGACATTTTACGACCCGACGGATTGGCGCGGCACGGTCAAGGCGTTCGCCTTCAATACCGATGGCTCGCTCAATACCACGACACCCACCTGGACCACCGACTCGACCATCGTTCCCGGCATAACCGCGACGTATCAATCCTGGAATACCCTGACCAATGCGGCGGTTTCACTGGCTTACGCCAACTTCGCAGCGACTCAGCAAGCGACCCTGAACCTGAACTTGCCTACAGGTATAACGGGTAATGACTTGATCGAGTGGAGTAAGGGAACCAGCAAGACCGGCCTGAAAGTCCGCACGGTATTGTTAGGCGATGTTATCAACTCGCCCCTTGCTTACGCGTCGCCAACGGATCACACCGCCTCGGACGCCGCGGGGGACACCAGCTATACAGCGTATCTGACGACCAAAGCGACTATGAACACCAGCCTGGTGGTCAATGCCAACGATGGTCTGGTCAATGTGATCGATGCAGTGGCGGGGACTCGGCGATATGCCTATATGCCATCGAGTGTGCTGACGAACCTGCACTACGTAGCCGATCCTGCCTATATCAATGGTGTCACCCACAAGTTTTTGGTCGACGGGCAAATATCCGTCGTCGATGCGAAGTTCGGTACCTCATGGAAAACCGTGGCTGTCGGTGGTGTCGGGGCCGGTAGCAAGGCCTTTTATGCGCTTCAGTTGTTCGATGCCGGGGCCGGTAACGTCATCAATGCGTTATGGGAAATGCGCGCGCCAGATGTCGCGACCCCCGCTAACGTGTTCAATGACTTGGGATACGCCTATGCCAAACCCGAAATTGCACGGCTATCGGATGGTCGATGGGCTGCGTTCATTTCCAATGGTTATGGCAGTTACACGGGTGTGGCTTCTTTGTACGTCGTGGATATTCGCGACGGTTCATTGATTAAAGAAATTGTGGCCGACAGTACCGGGTCCAATGGATTGTCTTCGGTAAAGTTGAGAGTCAATGCTCAAAGCGTGGTTCAGTACGCCTATGGGGGCGATCTTAAAGGGCAAATGTGGAAGTTTGATCTCACTGATCCTGCACCAGCCAATTGGAAGGTGGCATTTTCCGGCAAGCCCCTGTTTACGGCCTCAGGTGGTGCGAACCAGGCGATTACCGCTCAGCCGGTCATTGGCAATTACACCAACGGGCGCAAGCTGGTGTATTTCGGTAGCGGTAAGCTGAACGAAACGGCTGACAAGAGCACCACTACCCGCCAGGCCTTCTATGGGGTGCTGGATGATGACAGCAACGGCAATTTCACTGAAACCCAACTGCAGGCTCAGTCGATTACCAGTGTTAGCGGGTCACTGGTTTCGACAAGTCAAAACAGTGTCGACTACACCACCCAGAAAGGCTTCTACTTGCCACTGACCGTGGGCGGCGTCACCGCTGGCGAACGCGTCATTTATTCCGCCTTATTGCGTTTCGGCAGGGTGTATTTCACCACCGCGATTATTGATGCCAGCGACCCTTGTGCCAGTGCCGGGGCGGGCAACGTGATAGAACTGGAGGCAACCAGCGGGAAAATGCTCAGTTATCCGGTATTGGGTAACAGCGTCGTCGCCGCCGGAATTCATTTCGTGACAGGCATACCGGTTATAACGTCGATCGTTTCTACCTCGGCCACCAACCAGCGCGTGATAATCCAGGGCGTCGGCGGAGCAGCGTCCGATTATTCAGAGCTTGGCGGGGTCATCAATCGCCGGATCATGTGGCGCCAAATACAGTAGGGAAGTCGCTTCATGCATAAAATGTCCAAAGGTTTCACCCTGATCGAACTGATGATTGTTGTGGCGATAGTCGGCATTCTGGCGGCGGTCGCGTACCCCAGTTATACGGAGTATGTGAAGAGAACTCATCGCTCCGAAATCGCCGGGCTGCTCTCCTCAACGGCACAAAGTCTGGAGCGATTTTATTCGCGCAATGGGCAGTATTCTGATGTCGTCGGTCCGCCTGCCGTGGCCTTCACGCTCCCTGCCGGAAATGCTTATTACACGATCGCCGCTACGACTCGTACCGCTACGGCATATACCCTGACCGCGACCCCTATAGCGGGTACGGTGATGGCTGGCGATAAATGCGGTAACTTCGTGATCGACAACACCGGCTTGCGTAACAATACGAACGTGACCAGTGGGGCTACTCCCCTCGTGTGCTGGAGTCGTTAACCATTTCTTTTTTGCATTGGGTCCAAAATGTCCAGGCAGCAAGTAGTCATTGTCGGTGGTGGGGTGATCGGTCTGTTGACCGCGTTCAATCTGGCCTCCGAAGTAGAAAGCGTTGTTTTGCTCGAGCGCTCGGGTGTCGGTCAGGAGTCTTCCTGGGCTGGCGGGGGGATCGTCTCGCCACTTTATCCCTGGCGCTATAGCCCGGCGGTGACCGCTCTGGCGCATTGGTCGCAGGATTTTTATCCGCAGTTGGCCGAGCGTTTGTTCGCGGCTACCGGCGTTGATCCTGAGGTGCACACGACCGGCCTGTACTGGCTCGATCTGGATGATGAAAAAGAAGCGCTGGAGTGGGCTCTTCGAGAAAATCGCCCCTTAAGTACGGTCGATATTTCAGCGGCTTACGATGCCGTGCCGGTGCTGGGTAAGGGGTATTCGCGGGCGATCTACATGGCCGACGTCGCCAACGTGCGCAACCCGCGCCTGGTTAAATCGCTGAAAGCGGCCTTGCTGGCGCTGCCCAACGTTACGCTTCACGAGCAATGCGAAGTCAGTGGCTTTATCCGTGAGGGTGACAAGGTTCTCGGTGTCAGCACGGCGAAAGGTGACATTCTCGGCGATCGCGTGGTGCTGGCCGCTGGCGCCTGGAGCGGCGAGCTGCTGAAAACCCTGGGTCTGGAATTGCCGGTCGAGCCGGTCAAGGGCCAGATGATTCTGTACAAGTGCGCCTCGGACTTCCTCCCCAGCATGATCCTCGCCAAGGGGCGTTACGCGATTCCGCGACGTGACGGGCACATTCTGGTCGGCAGCACTCTGGAACATGAAGGTTTCGACAAAACCCCGACCGCAAGCGCACTCGAAAGCCTGAAAGCTTCGGCTGTGGAGCTGATCCCGGCATTGGCCGATGCTGAAGTCGTGGGTCACTGGGCCGGCCTGCGCCCAGGCTCGCCGGAAGGCATTCCCTACATCGGCCCTTTACCAGGCTTTGATGGTCTATGGCTGAACTGCGGGCACTACCGCAACGGCCTGGTACTGGCGCCCGCGTCCTGCCAGTTGCTGGCGGATCTCTTGCTGGGGCGTGAGCCGATTATCGATGCGGCGCCGTATGCGCCGGCTGGGCGGTTGGTGGGCTGAGGGGTTGGGTATGTAGATACCGTCTTCGACGCTGCGCTGTCGCGCAGTAAACTCAGCTCCTACGCCCTCCGGGCAGAATCGAGACCCAGTTTGCTGCGCGACAGCGCGGCGTCGAACACGGGGCGGGATCTCCGATCAAACACGGGAGAGAGGCAGATCGCCTCAATCCAACCCCAGCTTCTTCAGCCGATAGCGCATCGACCTGAACGTCAGATTCAGCCGCTGCGCCGCCGCCGTACGGTTCCAGCGGGTTTCTTCCAGGGCTTGCAGGATCAATTTGCGTTCGATGCTTTCCAGGTAGTCCTCCAGATTGTCGATCTCGGCCAGGTTGGGCCCGTCGGGATCGTTGGCGCTGGAGGAGTCGGCGAGGCGCAGGTCGCTGGCCTCGATCTGGTCGTTCTCGCACAGGGTGTAGGCGCGCTCGAGCATGTTTTCCAGCTCGCGCACGTTGCCCGGGAAACGGTAGCTTTTCAGGGTGTCCAGCGCCTGTGCGTTGAGCCTGGCGGCGGGCTGGCCCGAGCCGTCGGCCAGTCGCCGGAGTACGTTGTCGGCCAGTTGCGCGATGTCTTCCCGACGCTCGCGCAAGGACGGCACACGTAGCTCGATGACGTTCAGGCGGTAGTACAAATCCTGGCGGAAACGCCCCGCGGCGACTTCGACGCTCAAGTCTTTGTGGGTGGCGCACAGGATGCGCACATCCACGACCAACTCTTGCTGCCCGCCAATGCTGCGCACGGCTTTTTCCTGGATCGCCCGCAGCAGCTTGACCTGCATGGCCAACGGCAGGTCAGCCACTTCATCGAGGAACAGCGTTCCGCCGTTGGCGGCCTGGAACAATCCGGGTTTGTCTTCCACTGCACCGCTGAAGCTGCCTTTGCGGTGGCCGAAGAATTCGCTTTCCATGAGTTCTGAGGGGATCGCGCCGCAGTTGACCGGAATAAACGGCTGCCCGATGCGCGGGCCTTGCTCGTGAATCAGGCGCGCCACCAGTTCTTTACCGCTGCCCGACTCGCCACTGATATAAATTGGCGCCTGACTGCGGGCCAGTTTGCCGATCTGCTTGCGCAGCGCGCGCATGGGGGGGGAATCGCCCAGTAAGCGGCTATCGATACTGCTGTCAGCGTTCGCAGGGGTGTGCAGGCGCAGGGCGCTGACCACCAATTCGCGAAGACGATTGAGGTCCACCGGTTTGGTCAGGAAGTCGAAGGCCCCGGCTTTCAACGCATTGATCGCCGTGTCGAGATTACCGAAGGCCGTAATCATGGCTACCGGTACCTGCGGATGACGCTGCTGGATGTGCTGTACCAGTTCCAGGCCGTTGCCATCGGGCAGGCGCATGTCGGTCAGGCACAGATCGAACGTCTCGCGCAACAGCCAGTCGCGGGCTTCCTTGACGTTGCGCGCGCTGCGGGTATCGAGCTTCATCCGCCCCAGCGTGATCTCCAGGAGTTCGCGGATATCCGGTTCATCGTCGACGATCAGGATCTTTTGCCGTGGGCTCATGTTCAACTCAGTTTCAGCGGATGGGCGAAGGTGATGCGAAAACAGCCACCACTACCTTCCCGGGGTCTGTAATCCAGATACGCCTGATTGCTTTCGCACAGTTCGCGCGAAATATAAAGGCCCAGGCCAGTACCTTTGCTTTCCGTGGTGAAGAACGGTTCGAAAATTTTCGTCAGTTGCTCATTGGCCACGCCCGGACCGTCATCGAGCACTTCAAGGATCGGCAAATCGCTGATCGGGTCGTGAAGCAACGTGAGCCAGGCCTGCGCCAGGTCATGGTCCTTGGCACTGTAGCGCAATGCGTTCTGCAGCAGATTGGTCAGCACCTGCGTCAGTTGCTCAGGGTCCATGCGCGTCGACAGGGTACCGGTGCCAATGTCGACATGCACCTGCACCTGCGGATTGGCTGGGGCGGAGCTGCGAAACTCGCTGACGAACTGCTCGAGCCAGCTCTTAAGATCAAGTAACTGGGGTTCGGCCTGGCGTCGGCGAGACAGCTGCAAGACGTTTTCGATCACCAGATCCATCCGCCGCGATTGATCGTGAATGATCTGACTCAGACGCCGATCCGGCCCGGTCAATTCCTCGGACTCTTTGAGCAGCTGAGCGGCATGGCTGATGGCGCCCAGCGGGTTGCGGATTTCGTGGGCGATCCCGGCGGTCAGGCGGCCTAATGCGACGAGCTTGAGGTGCTGGGCCTGTTGGGAAATCTGCGACAGGTCTTCGAGAAAAACCAGGGTATGGCGTTGTTCGCCACGATTGAGGGTGATGAAGCTCGGTTGCAGCACCGGACCGACTGCGGACGTCGCAACGCTGTGCGGGCGCAGCATGGGGTTGATCAGCCATTGCCGCAGACGCTCGACCAATTGTGGCGAATAGCCGTCGATGGTTTCGCCGACCAGTTGTTCATGGCCCAACAGGGTCAGGGCGCCCTGATTGGCCAGCAACACCTGACGCCGGGCGTCGAGCACGAGAATGCCGGTGCGCATGCGTTGCAGGATCAGCGCGTTGAGCTCTTCCAGATTGTCGACATCCGCCGCGCGCTCCTCGGCCAGCGACTCACTGAGGGACAGGCGTCGGGTCAGTGTCTGTACCAGCAACGCGGCGGCAAAACTCAGCGCGCCGAGCATGCCGGCCTGAAGGTAGTGGTTGTAGGCGGAAGGTTGGTTGAAGCTGAGATAGAACGTCAGGTCGATGATGCCGATGGCGGCGATGGCGGCGATCAATAGTCCGACACGCCCTCGCAGCAACACATTGCTGATGGCAACCGAGGCGATCATCAGGTTGCCGATGCCGCTGGGGGCGCCGCCGCCCGCGTAGAACAGCGCTGAAAGCATCACCACATCGGCCATTGCCAGGCTGAATATCTGTGCAGCGTGTTTCGGCCTGTCCAGCAGTACGACGACCAGGACGTTGAAGACCAGATACAGCCAGCACCCGGTTCGAAACAGGGTTACGTTGGTCAGTTCCAGCAGGTCACCGTCCAGGTTGCTGGAGATCAGCAGAGCCAGGATAACGCCGATGGTCAAGCGATAAAGGTGATAAAGCCGCAGGATGCGTTGGGCCTGGTTGCCGCTCAGTGAGAGTGCATCAGCGGTCACGAGAGCCCGGGCCTTGTTCCAGATGCGCCTGACTGCAGTACCACTGTTTTTCCTGATTCAGTTGCAGGCTCAGTGCGCGGTCGCGGGGCAAGTGAACGCCGCAGTGGGCGCAACGGACCATGGGCGCAGCAACGCCTTCAGGCGGCTGGGCTCTCGTGCGGGGCGCAGGGCGTTTACCCATGCGTTTAAAGAAGTACACCGCCGCTGCGATCAAAGCGACCCACAAAAGTAAGCGAACCATGTTTACCAGCTCTTTGAATGAAGACTCGGCAGTGTAGCCAAGGACCTGACGGGCGCACAGCAGAGAAGTGCGGAATAAAAAAAGAGGCCCGCAGGCCTCTTTTTCAGTGCGACTGAATCAGTCGAACACACCGAACGTCATGTAGCTGAACCACGAGCGGTCGCTGTTGTTGTTGCCTTCCGCCTGGTGCTTATCTTCTGTTGCCTGATCCTGGTTGTCGGGCAGCAGATCAGCCGGGATGGAGTCTTTGGCGTCCTGGTACTGTTTGAGCACGTCCTGGTTGGCGCGAGTTTCACCCGGCGGCAGCGGCGTACTGGTTTCGATCAGGCCCAGGGTTACCTTCGACAGCCAGGAGCGGTTGTCCGCTTCGGCAACCGGCGGTACGAACTGGCCGTCGACCAGGCTCGGATGGTTGGGGTAGTTCAGCTTGAGGACTTCCAGGCTGGTGGCAGCCAGTTCGTCCAGGTGCATACGCTGATAAGACTCGACCATCACTGCCAGACCATCGCCGACGGACGGCGTTTCCTGGAAGTTTTCCACCACGTAGCGGCCACGGTTGGCGGCTGCGACGTAGGCCTGACGGGTCAGGTAGTAATCCGCTACGTGGATTTCGTAGGCGGCCAGCAGGTTGCGCAGATAGATCATGCGCTGCTTGGCATCGGGTGCGTAGCGGCTGTTGGGGTAGCGGCTGGTGAGCTGTGCGAACTCGTTGTAAGAGTCGCGGGCAGCGCCCGGGTCACGCTTGGTCATGTCCAGCGGCAGGAAGCGAGCCAGCAGGCCAACGTCCTGGTCGAAGGAAGTCAGGCCCTTGAGGTAGTAGGCGTAGTCGACGTTGGGGTGTTGCGGGTGCAAACGAATAAAACGTTCAGCCGCAGACTTTGCAGCCTCTGGCTCACCGTTTTTATAGTTGGCGTAAATCAGCTCCAGCTGTGCCTGATCGGCATAGCGTCCGAACGGATAACGCGACTCCAGCGCTTTAAGCTTGGCGGTGGCACTGGTGTAACTACTATTGTCCAGGTCGGCCTGCGCCTGCTGGTACAGCTCGACTTCGCTCAGGTTTTCGTCGATGACTTCTTTCGATGAACAGGCAGCGGTAAGTGCGAGGATGGCGATCAGCAGCAGGTGTTTCACTTGCATGGCGGCTAGCGTCCCTATGACGGCCGGCTGTCTTGGGCGAGGCCGTCCTGTTATGATGGGCGCCCCGTGGAATACCCCGGGGCAAAAGACGCCGTATTTAACCACAAGCGCGCAGCCGAAACCAAAGGCTACGCCGCCTCCTAGTCTGGCCATGTCCGAGAATATAGAACTTAGCGCAGAGGTGCCGTCCGAATTGGGCGGTCAACGCCTCGATCAAGTCGCCGCACAACTATTCGCTGAGCACTCGCGCTCGCGCCTTTCCGCCTGGATAAAAGACGGCCGCCTGACTGTGGACGGAGGCGTCTTGCGCCCACGTGACATCGTGCATGGCGGCGCTGTTCTGCACCTGACCGCAGAGCAGGAAGCCCAAGGTGAATGGGTGGCGCAGGATATTGAGCTTGATATCGTCTACGAGGACGATCAAATCATGGTGATCAACAAACCGTCCGGTTTGGTGGTTCATCCAGCAGTGGGTCATGCCGATGGCACGCTGCTTAACGCTCTATTGCACCACTTTCCGGACATTATCAATGTGCCGCGCGCTGGCATCGTGCACCGTCTGGACAAGGACACCACTGGTCTGATGGTGGTCGCCAAGACAATCCAGGCGCAGACCCAGCTGGTTACACAGCTGCAGAACCGCAGCGTCAGCCGGATCTATGAGTGCATCGTTATCGGTGTCGTCACCGCTGGCGGCAAGATTGACGCACCCATTGGTCGTCACGGCCAGCAACGCCAGCGCATGGCGGTCATGGAAGGCGGCAAGCAGGCGGTGAGTCATTACCGTGTGCTCGAACGTTTCCGCTCCCACACCCACGTGCGGGTCAAGCTGGAAACCGGTCGCACTCACCAGATTCGCGTGCACATGGCGCACATCAACTTCCCGTTGGTCGGAGATCCGGCCTACGGCGGTCGCTTCCGTATTCCGCCTGCGGCCAGCGTAACCATGGTCGAGTCGTTGAAACATTTCCCGCGTCAGGCGCTGCATGCGCGTTTCCTGGAACTGGATCATCCGACGACCGGTAAGCGAATGAAGTGGGAATCGCCGCTGCCAGACGATTTTGTCTGGCTGTTGTCGCTATTGAAGCAGGATCGCGAGGCGTTCATCGGGTGAGTGAGTTCGTGACGGATTGGCTGACACCTGACTGGCCCGCGCCGGTCGGCGTCAAGTCGTGCGTCACTACCCGTGCGGGCGGCGTCAGTCTGGCGCCGTTCGACAGCTTCAATCTTGGCGATCATGTCGATGACAACCCCGAGGCGGTAACTGCCAATCGGCTGCGTCTGACATCAAATCTGGACGTTCAGCCGGCCTGGTTGAGTCAAGTGCACGGTGTCGTGGTCGCTCAGGCTGATCCTCGTCAGGTGGTCGAAGCCGATGCCAGCTGGACGATGACCCCAGGTGTTGCCTGTACCGTCATGACGGCGGACTGCTTGCCAGCGCTGTTTTGTGATCGTGCGGGAACCCGTGTGGCTGCGGCCCATGGCGGGTGGCGCGGTTTGGCTGCCGGTATTCTGGAGGCGACAGTCGAGCGTATGGCGGTACCGGCGAGCGAGATCATGGTCTGGCTCGGCCCGGCCATCGGCCCTCAAGCGTTCGAAGTCGGTCCTGAAGTGCGTGAAGCCTTTGTCAGCACACATCCCGAAACTATTGAAGCTTTTATACCCAGCCACAATGCCGGGAAATTCATGGCCGACATCTATGCCCTGGCGCGCCTGCGTCTGGCGGCTTGCGGTGTGACGGCGGTGTATGGCGGTGGCTTTTGCACGGTCACTGATCCACGTTTTTATTCCTATCGCCGGAGCGCTCGCACCGGTCGTTTTGCCTCGCTGGTCTGGATCGATCACGCTGCTTCGCTGTAAACCTGCGGGAGATTCTATGTCTCCAGTCAACACAGAGCACCTGTAGGAGCTGCCGAAGGCTGCGATAAGGCCGGAACGGTCTTCAAAAGATCAACCGTTGCAACCGGTCCCCGGTTGATCGCAGCCTTCGGCAGCTCCTACAGGGATTGAGTCATGCCCTCCGATATTGTCTGAGCGACTACCCTCACTCATCACGACAGCTGACCTGCGTCAATCAAGCGGCGCTTGAATCCTGCAGAATCGACCACATCTAATGGGCTATCTGGCAGGTTTTCTTTATAGGTGTGTCCATCGCTCCGGCCTGCTCAAAGGAAGGTGACTAATGCGTATAGACCGATTAACCAGCAAATTGCAGTTGGCGTTATCTGATGCCCAATCGTTGGCGGTAGGCCTCGATCACCCGGCCATTGAGCCAGCGCACCTGATGCAGGCGCTGCTTGAGCAGCAGGGTGGCTCGATCAAGCCCTTGCTGATGCAGGTCGGCTTCGACGTCAACAGCCTGCGTAAAGAACTGAGCAAAGAGCTCGACCATCTGCCAAAAATCCAGAACCCCACCGGCGACGTGAATATGTCGCAGGATTTGGCGCGCCTGCTCAACCAGGCTGATCGTCTGGCGCAGCAGAAGGGTGACCAGTTCATTTCCAGCGAGCTGGTGCTGTTGGCGGCGATGGATGAAAACAGCAAGCTCGGCAAATTGTTGCTCGGCCAGGGCGTCAGTAAAAAGGCCCTGGAGAACGCCATCACCAACCTGCGCGGCGGTGAGGCAGTCAATGATGCCAACGTCGAAGAATCGCGTCAGGCGCTGGATAAATACACGATCGATCTCACCAAGCGCGCCGAAGAAGGCAAGCTCGATCCGGTGATCGGTCGTGACGACGAAATTCGTCGGACCATTCAGGTGTTGCAACGCCGGACCAAGAACAACCCGGTGCTGATCGGCGAACCTGGCGTGGGTAAAACCGCGATTGTCGAAGGCTTGGCGCAACGCATCATCAACGGCGAAGTGCCGGACGGTCTTAAAGGCAAGCGTGTGCTGTCGCTGGACATGGGGTCGCTGATTGCCGGCGCCAAATTCCGCGGTGAATTCGAAGAGCGTTTGAAAGCGCTGCTGAACGAGCTGTCGAAGCAGGAAGGCCAGATCATCCTGTTCATTGATGAGCTGCACACCATGGTCGGCGCCGGTAAGGGCGAAGGCGCGATGGATGCCGGCAACATGCTCAAGCCTGCACTGGCGCGCGGCGAGCTGCACTGCGTCGGCGCGACCACGCTCAACGAGTACCGCCAATATATAGAGAAGGATGCGGCGCTGGAGCGGCGCTTCCAGAAAGTGCTGGTGGATGAGCCGAGTGAAGAAGACACCATTGCGATCCTGCGTGGTTTGAAAGAACGCTACGAGGTTCACCACAAAGTCGCGATTACCGACGGCGCGATCATTGCTGCGGCCAAATTGAGCCACCGCTACATCACTGATCGTCAATTGCCGGACAAGGCCATCGATCTGATCGACGAGGCAGCCAGCCGCATTCGTATGGAAATCGATTCCAAGCCGGAAGTGCTCGACCGTCTTGAGCGGCGCTTGATTCAACTGAAGGTTGAATCCCAGGCCCTGAAAAAAGAAGACGATGAGGCGGCTATCAAACGCCTGGAGAAACTTCAGGAAGAAATCGTCCGTCTAGAGCGTGAATACGCGGATCTCGAAGAAATCTGGACAGCGGAAAAATCCGAGGTCCAGGGGTCGGCGCAGATCCAGCAGAAAATTGAGCAATCGCGTCAGGAGCTGGAAGCGGCGCGTCGTCGCGGTGATCTGAATCGCATGGCGGAGTTGCAGTACGGGATCATCCCCGATCTGGAGCGCAGCCTGCAGATGGTCGATCAGCACGGCAAAAGCGAAAACCAGTTACTGCGCAGCAAGGTCACCGAGGAAGAGATTGCCGAGGTCGTGTCCAAGTGGACCGGCATTCCGGTCGCGAAGATGCTCGAGGGCGAGCGCGACAAGCTGTTGAAGATGGAAAGCCTGCTGCACCAACGCGTGATTGGTCAGAACGAAGCGGTGATTGCGGTCTCGAACGCTGTGCGCCGCTCCCGTGCCGGGTTGTCTGACCCTGATCGTCCGAGCGGTTCGTTCATGTTCCTCGGCCCAACCGGCGTCGGTAAGACGGAGCTGTGCAAGGCGCTGGCCGAGTTCCTGTTCGATACCGAAGAGGCGATGGTGCGCATCGACATGTCCGAGTTCATGGAGAAACACTCCGTTGCTCGTTTGATCGGCGCACCTCCGGGCTATGTAGGCTACGAAGAGGGCGGTTACCTCACCGAAGCCGTGCGGCGTAAGCCTTACTCGGTGATCCTGCTGGACGAGGTCGAGAAGGCTCATCCGGACGTGTTCAACGTGCTGCTGCAGGTGCTCGAAGACGGTCGCCTGACGGACAGTCACGGACGTACCGTGGATTTCCGCAATACCGTGATTGTGATGACCTCCAACCTGGGCTCGGCGCAGATCCAGGAGTTGGTCGGTGATCGCGAGGCGCAGCATGCGGCGGTGATGGACGCGGTCAGTTCGCACTTCCGTCCAGAGTTCGTCAACCGTATCGATGAAGTCGTGGTGTTCGAACCGTTGGCGCGTGATCAGATTGCCGGCATCGCCGAAATTCAGCTGGGTCGCCTGCGCGGTCGTCTGGCTGAGCGCGAGCTCACCCTGGCGCTGAGCGCCGAGGCGCTGGATAAGTTGATCGCGGTGGGCTACGACCCGGTGTATGGCGCACGGCCCCTGAAGCGTGCGATTCAGCGCTGGATCGAAAACCCCTTGGCGCAGTTGATTCTTTCCGGGCGCTTCCTGCCGGGCGCCAGCGTGACCGGCTCGGTGGTCGACGGCGAGATTGTTTTCGGCTGATTCGGTTTGTCCTTTCTTTTCTTCTATATAAGAGGCCCTGCTTGTCAGGGCCTTTTTATGGGGGCAACTAAAGGAGTACCCATAACACGCGATTTTCGGCTGTCGGCGTGTTATCTGAAAAAAATCGCAAATCATTGTCTTAAAAGCAATTTAGAGGGTTGACATGTGTTTTTAAAATTGTAGAATAGCGCGCCTCAGAGACGTGAACGCAGCGATGCAAGCAGGTCGAAGAGGCTGAAATTGATAGTTCCGCGATAGCTCAGTCGGTAGAGCAAATGACTGTTAATCATTGGGTCCCAGGTTCGAGTCCTGGTCGCGGAGCCAAATTTCATATCGGGGTATAGCGCAGTCCGGTAGCGCGCCTGCTTTGGGAGCAGGATGTCAGGAGTTCGAATCCCCTTACCCCGACCATTTTTGGGTCGTTAGCTCAGTTGGTAGAGCAGTTGGCTTTTAACCAATTGGTCGTAGGTTCGAATCCCACACGACCCACCATTTTCTGCCAGATGTATTGGCCGGATCTTAGGGAGTGATGCCAAAAGCATCACCCATTAAAAGGCGCCTTTTACGAGGTGCCTTTTTGTATCACCGGGGTATAGCGCAGTCCGGTAGCGCGCCTGCTTTGGGAGCAGGATGTCAGGAGTTCGAATCCCCTTACCCCGACCATTTTCTACTCATGTTGTTATGGGTTTGAAGATACAGGCCAGATGCCATGCGCATCGAAGCCAAACAAAAAAGGCGTCCTTCGGGACGCCTTTTTTGTGCCTGGGATTTGGGATGGATTCGCAGGCAAGCCTGCTCCCACAGGTGATCGACGAACTGTAGGAGCTGACTTGTCTGCGAAGAGCATACGACGCGGGATATCTGAAAAACCTCACCGTATGGCCTTCGCAGACAAGTCAGCTCCTACGGCCTGTCGGCCAGAAGCCGATTGAAGGTTGTCTTGCCTCAGTGCAACTTCATCCTCGGCTCTGTCCCACGGCCAATGCGGCTGCTGAGCATCAGCATCAGGGTGCGGAAGGTGCCGTACAGCGCCATCTGGTGCATACGATACAGCGATATGTAGAACATCCGCGCCAGCCAGCCTTCAAGCATCACACTGCCCATCAGATTGCCCATCAAGTTACCCACCGCTGAAAAGCTCGACAGCGAAATCAGCGAGCCGTAATCGCGGTATTTGTATTCCGGCAAGGTCTGGCCTTCGATCCGCAGCTTCAGTGCTTTCGCCAACAAAGAGGCTTGCTGATGCGCTGCTTGCGCCCGTGGCGGCACATTGCGATCAGTGCCGGGCTGCGGGCAGGCCGCACAGTCGCCGAAGGCAAAGATATTGTCGTCACGCGTGGTTTGCAGGGTGGGGCGTACTTGCAACTGGTTGATGCGATTGCTCTCCAGCCCGTCCAGATCCTTGAGAAAAACCGGTGCCCTAATCCCCGCGGCCCAGACTTTCAGCGTCGCCGGAATGACCTGGCCGCTGGCCGTGATCAAACTGTCGGCGGTGACTTCGCTGACGGCGGCGTTGGTCAGGACCGTTACGCCCAGTTTCTCCAGGGTCGTGTGCACCGGCCCGCCAATGCGCTCCGGCAACGCTGGAAGCACCCGAGGACCGGCTTCGATCAAGGTAATACGCAGGTTTTCCGGTTTGATCCGACCCAGCCCGTAAGACGCCAGTTCATGGGCGGCGTTATGCAGTTCAGCCGCCAACTCGACGCCTGTTGCGCCGGCGCCGACGATGGCCACGGTGATTTCTTCGGTGAGATCGGTTAGCCCGGCATGGGCGCGCAGGTAGCGATTGAGCAATTGCTGATGGAAGCGCTCGGCCTGTTTGCGAGTGTCCAGGAACAGGCAATGCTCAGCGGCGCCCAGCGTGTTGAAATCATTGGTGGTGCTACCCACGGCGATCACCAGCGAGTCGTAATCCAGGCTGCGGGCCGGCACCAGCTCATTGCCGTTTTCATCCAGGGTGGCCGCCAGGTGCAGTTGCTTATTTGCCCGGTCCAGGCCGGTCATGCGCCCGAGCTGGAACTGAAAGTGATTCCACTTCGCCTGGGCCACGTAGTTCAATTCGTCTTCATAAGAGTTCAACGAACCGGCCGCCACTTCATGCAGCAACGGTTTCCAGATGTGCGTCAGGTTGGCGTCGACCAATACAACGCTGGCGGTGCCGCGCTTACCCAGGGTTTTACCCAGGCGGGTAGCCAGCTCCAGACCGCCGGCGCCCCCGCCAACGATGACAATGCGATGAGTCATAGAGATTTCTCATAAGGTTTAAGGAATTCGGGGGGAGGGTCGAGGGTCGATCCGCGCGAGCAGGGTCAGGCAGCTCATAGCGTCAGATAGCTCAACAAACGGCTCAACAAGCCCAGGCCAACCGTTGCAGCCACCACCACAACAAGGAGCAGCCATGGCCGGAAAGGCCTGCGCTCGACTTTATTCTGGGATGTTTGCAGATACTCTTCGACACGTTGCTGGTCGTCAGGGTTCAGGCGGCTGGTCATGTAAGCCTCATTGGATAGACGAAACACGTTGATTGCGCTTTGTAGCACCCGCGCGGTAATTGCGCCATGGTCGCGATCAATGCTGTCGGGCTCATAAACTGATTCCAACATCGAACAGGACACTGCGGCCCAGATTGGTTCGCAGAAAGTCCGGCGCATCCGGGTGCGCGAACAGCACGCGGGCAAAGGTCGGCCCAACCAATGATAACGAGCGCCAGCCTTGGCGCAGGTACTCGGTGGGGGGCGGAAAGTGGCTGTTCAGGTCGAGTACTTCACGCTTGAGGCTGGCGAAGGCGATGATGTCCAGTTCGCTCAGGTCCATCCCGCGTTCGCGGTAGTTGTGCGCTTTTTTACGCAAGGTTGGCGCCAGACGTTGCAGCAGTTCAGGCGCGGAGATGCGCTTGGGCTTCGCCTCGCGGCGCACCAGTTGGCTCAGAGAGAACGCACTGCGCCGCCGCTGCAATTCTTCGCGCCACTCATCGTTGAGTCGCCGGCCTTCATCGAGGACGAAGAACACTTCGAAGCTGGCATCGCGAAACAGCACGTCCGGCGGTTCTTGCCCGGCCGCGGTGAAGTCTTCATTGCGATGAGGGATGTTCAGGCCTTGCAGCAAGCGCTGACAAACCCAACGCTCACGCTCCCACTTGCGCGCATTGGAAAGAAACGCGTTGGCTTGTTCGGCCTGGATCGTGAGCAGGCGTAAGTAGTCTGAGTCATCCATGAGCCAAGCTTAGCGTCCAAATCGCTATAACTGAAAGCCCGAATGAGGCGGTGTAGACTTCGATGCATGATTTCTGTGAGCGCGACCGTCTTGCTTATGGCCGGGAGCCGCAGAAACTATGTTGTACACACATCCACTGTAGGAGCTGCCGAAGGCTGCGATCTCTCCGGCCTATCGCAGCCTTCGGCAGCTCCTACAATCGATCGGTGTTTTGCCCTACAAAATAGAATCTCCCACTGCAGGCGCTGCCGGGCCTGAAACCTGTTTTTTCAGAGGAGAACGTCTTTGAAGTTTTACTCACTGCTATTGCACTGCCAGCCATGATCAGCGCCCAAGTCCTGACCCCGGAAACCATGACCGTTGGCTGGTTGCTGTATGTGCCCGTGCTGCTGTGGGCCGTGTGGCGCTCGCCGTGGGTCGAGCTGTTCACCGATACTCGTCGCCAGCATCTGCTGTTCGGCACTGTGTTCTCGCTTTTCCTGCTCTGGCTGGTTCGCCGCGACTTCGATACCGGCGTCTCTTACCACTTCATCGGCATGACCGCCGTCACCCTGCTGCTCGATTGGCCGTTGGCGATTGTCGGAGGGCTGGTGGCGCAGTTGGGGTTGCTGTTTCTCGGCAGGCAGGATCTCGCAGCCCTGGGCGTGAATGGCCTGTTGCTGATCGTGCTGCCGGTGCTGGTGACGGAATCTTGCGCGATGCTGGTGGAACGGGCGCAGCCGAAGAGTCCCTTCGTGTATATCTTCTGTTCGGGTTTTTTCGCCGCCGCCTTGTCGGCCTTGCTGTGTCTGCTGCTGGGCCTTGGCGTGCTGTGGTTCGATGGTCTGTTTGCGATGCCGGAGTGGCTGGAGGACTTTATCGGCTATCTGTGGCTGATCATTTTCCCCGAGGCCTTCATCAACGGAATGGTGGTCAGCGCGCTGGTGGTTTTTTGTCCCGAATGGCTCGAGACCTTCAACCGTACCCGCTACCTTTCTGCACCGTGGAAGGACGACGAGCCCCCGAAAGGTGACCGCTGACCGGGGTGATCAGCGGCCTAAATCGATCAATGTCCCCGTGGTGGCAAGTCGCCGGAAAACATTTCATCTTCAGCATCAGGGCTGACCGGGATCGCATGTTCTTCAGCGGCCCAGGCGCCCAGGTCGATCAGCTTGCAGCGGTCGGAGCAGAACGGCCGAAACGGGCTGGCGGCGCTCCACTCCACGGGGGCGCCGCAGGTTGGGCATTCGACGGTCAAGGGCTGGCTCATGATTGGCCTCCACACAAAGTTAAATAAAAGTGATGCAGGCGCTCGACTTCGCTTTTCAACCAGGCGGGATCGCGGTCGTTGACCAGCACATCATCAGCATGGCTCAAGCGAAGTTCGCGGTGGGCCTGGACGTTGAGGATGGCCTTGACCTGCTCCTCGCTGGTACTGTCACGGAGCATGGTGCGCTGGATCTGCAACTGCTCCGGGGCATCGATTACCAGCACGCGTTGGGCCATTTTGTACTGACCGGATTCGACCAGCAACGGCGAGACCAGAATCGAGTAAGGCGATTCGGAGCGGGCCAGGTAACTCATGATCTCCTGGCCGATCAGCGGATGCAGCAACGCTTCCAGCCAGCGCCGTTGCTCGGGGTGCTGAAAGATCAGGCCGCGCAATGCACTGCGATCCAGTTGGCCGTCAGGCTGAAGCACGCTGGCGCCGAAATGCTCGACGATCTGTGTCAGCGCCGGGCGACCGGGTTCAACCACCCAGCGCGCGGCATGATCGGCATCCACCAAATGAATGCCAAGCTCGATAAAGTGCTGCGCCGCAGCACTTTTGCCACTACCGATGCCACCTGTAAGGCCGAGAATCCAGGGTTTGAAAGCAGGGTTGGTCATTTGAAACCGGCAAACTGCATGTAGGAGTCGGTTATTTGACCACCCCAGAGCAAAGCGATCCAGCCTGCAATCGCCAGATAGGGACCGAAGGGGATCGGTGTGCTGGTCTGGGCATTGCGCAACCGCAGCAGAATCAGGCCCAGCACCGCGCCCACCAGCGACGACAGTAGAATCGTCAGCGGCAGAATCTGCCAGCCACCCCAGGCGCCCAGCAACGCCAGCAACTTGAAGTCGCCATAGCCCATGCCTTCCTTGCCGGTGACCAGCTTGAACAGCCAGTACACCGACCACAGGCTCAGATACCCGGCCACCGCGCCCCACAACGCATCGTGCAGGCTGGTGAACAGGCCGAAGGCATTGACGATCAAACCGAGCCACAACAGCGGCAGCACCAACGCGTCCGGCAACAGCTGGTGATCAGCGTCGATCAGGCACATCGCCAACAAACCCCAGGCCAACACCAACATCGCCGCTGCTTGCCAGCCGAAACCGAAATGCCAGGCGATAAAGGCCGAGAGCAAGCCGCAGGCGAGTTCAACCAGTGGGTAGCGCTTGCTGATGGGCGCTTTGCAGCTTGAGCATTTTCCACCGAGGAACAGGTAGCTGATGACGGGTAGATTTTCCCAGGCGCGAATTTTGTGCGCGCAGTGCGGGCATCGGGAGTGGGGCAGCATCAGATTGAACGTTTCGCCCTCCGGCTCGACGGGCAAGGTCAGCATTTCACGGGCCTGGATTTTCCAGTCGCGCTCGAGCATTTTCGGCAGGCGGTAGATCACTACATTGAGGAAGCTGCCGATCAACAGGCCGAGGATCAGGATGTACAGAACAAAGGCCAGCGGGGAGCTGGCCAGGAAGTCGAGGAGAGACATTTTTAGATTGCGTTTCCGAGTTGGAATATAGGGAGGTACATGGCAATAACCAGACCACCGACGACAACTCCCAGGATCGCCATGATGAACGGCTCCATCAGGCTGGTCATGCTGTCGACCATGTTGTCGACTTCGTCTTCGTAGTAAGTGGCGACCTTGTCGAGCATCCCATCCAAAGAGCCGGACTCTTCACCAATAGCGGCCATTTGAATGGCCAAGGTTGGGAATACTCCAGTACTGCGCATGGAAAAGTTAAGTTGCATGCCTGTCGAGACGTCTTGTTTGACTCGAAGCACTGCATTTTTGAACACTATATTGCCGGTCGCGCTGGCTACCGAATCCAGGGCTTCAACCAAAGGTACGCCCGCAGCAAAGGTGGTGGAGAGTGTCCGGGCGTAACGAGCAACAGATGATTTATAAATGAGAGGCCCTACCACCGGCAGCTTCAGCAGACCCCTGTCCAGCCCGTCGCGGAAACGTTGTGAACGGTTGAATGCTTGTTTAAAACCAACTATCGCAGCGATAAGTACTGCAATAACGGCCAGCCACCAATCCTGCAGGAGTTGCGAGAGGCCTATTACCATTAGGGTAAATGCTGGCAGCTGCGCCCCGAAACTGGAGAATACAGCTTGAAATTGTGGCACTACTTTTATGAGCAAAATAGCTGAAACAATGAAGGCTACAATCAAGACCGCGATCGGATAAGTCATAGCTTTTTTGATTTTGGCTTTCAGTGCCTCGGTTTTTTCTTTATAGGTGGCGACGCGTTCTAATAAGGTCTCCAGTGCGCCCGCTTGTTCGCCCGCATCGACCAGGCTGCAGTAAAGATCATCGAAGTATTGGGGTTTTCTGCGCAGCGCGGTAGCAAAGCTGTTACCTGCAGCCACTTCCTGCTTCACCTCATCAACCAGTTTGCGCATGTTCGGGTTGTCGAAGCCTTCACCGATGATGTCGAAGGACTGCAGCAACGGAACGCCGGCCTTCATCATGGTCGCCATCTGCCGCGTGAACAGGGCGATATCCAAGGGTTTTATTTTTTTGCCACGACCAAAAATAGAAACGGCTTTTTTGCGCACCTTGCCGGGCGTAATGCCTTGCTTGCGTAGCTGAGCCTTGATCAACGCGGGGTTGTGTCCGCTCAACTCCCCGGTCAATTTGGCACCCTTCTTGTCGGTGCCTTCCCAGGAGTAAACACTGACTTTGACTGCTGTGGTCGCCATGTTTAATCCTTGGTCACGCGGTTGATTTCTTCAAGGCTGGTGAGGCCCTGCATCACCTTCATCAGGCCAGAGGTGCGCAGGTCATTAAAACCATCCTTGCGCATCTGAATGGCGATATCGATGGAATTACCTTCTTCCATGATGATCCGCGCCAAGGCCGGGGTGTTTTTTACCACCTCATAAATCCCCACACGGCCTTTGTAGCCGCCGTTGCAGTGTTCGCAACCCACCGGCGCATAAATCTTGAAGTGGCCGATGCGCGCCTCGGGAAAGCCTTCTTTGATCAGGGTTTCGCGAGGGATATCTATTTCTTTTTTGCAATATAGGCACAACTTGCGTGCCAGGCGCTGGGCGATGATCAAGTTGATCGCAGTCGCAATATTGAATGCCGCCACACCCATATGGTGCAGGCGCGTCAGGGTCTCCGCCGCGCTGTTGGTGTGCAGCGTGGACAGCACCATATGCCCGGTCTGCGAAGCCTTGATCGCAATTTCCGCCGTCTCCAGGTCGCGAATCTCACCGACCATGATCACGTCCGGATCCTGACGCAGAAACGCGCGCAATGCCTGGGCGAAATCCATCCCTTGTTTTGGGTTGACGTTGACCTGATTGATGCCCTCCAGGTTGATTTCAACCGGGTCTTCCGCGGTAGAAATATTGATGTCCACGGTATTGAGAATATTCAGGCCGGTGTACAGCGAAACGGTCTTGCCCGAACCGGTTGGGCCAGTCACCAGAATCATGCCCTGCGGTTGCTTCAACGCTTCCATGTACAGCGCTTTTTGCTCGGGCTCATAGCCGAGCGCGTCGATGCCCATCTGTGCGCTGGAGGGATCAAGGATCCGCATCACGATCTTCTCGCCCCACAGTGTCGGCAGGGTGTTGACCCGAAAATCGATGGATTTGGTTTTCGAAATGCGCATCTTGATCCGGCCATCCTGCGGCCTGCGTCGCTCGGAAATATCCAGACTGGCCATGACTTTCAAGCGCGCCGCAATTCGGCTCGCCAGATGGATGGGCGGCCTGGCGACCTCATGCAGGATACCGTCGGTGCGTAATCGAACCCGGTAGGTTTTTTCATAGGGCTCGAAGTGCAAGTCTGACGAACCCAGTTTGATCGCGTCCAGCAGCATCTTATTGACGAAGCGCACCACGGGCGCATCGTCGGCATCCTGGCCCGGGATTGAGTCGTGTTTCTTGTCGTCGATCGTTTCGACATCCAATCCATCGAGATCGACATCGGCCAGATCGCCCATCCCGGTGGATTGGCTGTCGAAGAATTTTTCGATGGCGTCGGTGAGCTTGTCATCCTCCACCAGAATGGCTTCGGTGGTGAGCCCGGTGCTGAACTGGATATCGGTGATGGCCTGGTGGTTGGTCGGGTCCGAGACCCCAACGAACAACTTGTTGCCACGCCGCCATAGCGGTAGTACGTGGTGTTGGCGAATCAGTTTTTCAGCGACCAGCCCTTTGGGTGGGCCGTCCTTGTCCAGGCAGCTCAGATCGAGAAAAGGCACACCAAATTGCTCGGATGCAATCTCGGCCAGCACCAGGCTTTTTACCAGCTTGTTCTGCACCAGATAGGTGACCAGCGAGATTTTGCTGCGTTGAGCTTGTTGATACGCCTGTTGCGCAGTTTGTTCATTGAGCAGCTCGGCCAGCACTAATTGCTTGGCCAAACCGGTGAGGACGACATCAGTCATAAAACCACCAGACACAGACAGTGTGAGGTTTATAGCGCAGTCGGGCGGTGCTGCCAAATGCATGGGGGGTAAGTGACCAAAATTGTCAGTTTATGCTTTAGCTGGGGAAGGTAAGGCTGGAAAATCTCAAAGAAGTGTATTGCTATTGGCCGTCTATGGGTTGGCACGCGCTGTGCTTACGATTGATTAGACAACCTTAATTGACGCTTGGAGAAGTACCCATGCAATCACAAAAAGGCTTCACACTCATCGAGCTGATGATCGTCGTAGCGATCATCGGTATTTTGGCTGCGGTGGCAATTCCCCAGTACAGCGATTACACAGCTCGCGCCAAAGCGTCATCGACAGTGAACGATATTGCGGGCTACAAATTAGCGGTCGGAATGTGCGCCCAGGAAACTGGAGCTTTGACTGCATGCGGTGCAGGGACTAACGGCGTTCCAGCTGTAGCCGCTACCACCAACACTGTTGGTTTGGCCGTTTCTGCGGTAGGCGCCATTACAGGTACCAGTGCTGCAACGGATACGGCTGGGACAGCACTTACATTTACTTACACCCCAACACTCACTGCAAGCGCGGCCAACATGACATGGGCCATGACCGGCACGATTTGTAGTGCAACCCGTGGGCTGAAGTCTGGTCAAGGCGGTTGCCCATAATCTGTTCGCGAGCGAAATGATGCGCAATAAGCCCTGTTTTCAGGGCTTATTGCTTTCAGGATAAACAAAGTTAAACTCTCAAAGCCGCCGAAATAGCTCAGTCCGGTAGAGCAGCGCACTCGTAACGCGAAGGTCGTAGGTTCGATTCCTATTTTCGGCACCAGAAACACAAAGCCCCCGGTTCCCACGAGCCGGGGGCTTTTTCTTGCTTATCTGAAACCCAATGACTCAACCGTGCCGGCAGTTTCAGACCTTTCTTACGGTGTTTTCCTCCGTCGCCGGCTTGAGTTGGACGGCCGACGCACTCAAAATCTCCCGGTTACCAGCGAGAGCTGGCAGGAGTCTGGATCCTTCTCGGAGTAGATCCAGTGGCGCAGTCGGGCGAAGGTCGTTCGGCTGCGTGTCTGGCCCTCAGGATCACCCTGATGGTCGCGTGTCCAAGGAGAGGTTATGCACAGTTGCTTCGACGTAGCTAAATACTTCCTCGCTCAGTCCAGTGTTGACGCGGGCGACCTGATTTCAAACCTCAAGCTTCAGAAGCTGGTCTATTACGCCCAGGGGTTCAGTCTCGCTCTCACGGGGTCGCCAATGTTTGCCGAACATTTGGAGGCTTGGCTGCATGGCCCCGTGGTCCCCGATCTTTATCGTGAGTACAAGACTTTCGGTTCTGGTCATATTCCTCATCCCGAAGGATTTGATCTTAATGTTTTCTCTGCCGAGGAGCGTGAGCTGTTGGATGAGGTTTACGAGTTTTATGGTCAGTATTCCGCATGGCGGCTACGTCAGCTCACTCATGGAGAAATGCCTTGGCGTGAAAGCTACAAGGAAGGTCTGAATCGGGAAATCAGCCTTGATTCTCTGCGTCGTTACTTTGAAACCCAGATCGTTCACTGAGCGTTGTCATGAGCAAAAGGATTCGATCTACCTCAAAGAATGGAAAGAGGCACCTCAAGCCCGAGGCTGTCCTTACCGAGGGGAGCCCAGAGCAAATGCCTCCGGTTTTCTCGTTCGAGCATCTGCAGAAGAGTCACTGTATTTCGCTTATTGAGGAGAAGGCTGATAAAGCGCTTTTTCTCGATGCGCTTCATATCATCGGCAAAATGACCTGGTCTCAAATAAACGCAGCACCTCGGCATGGGCTGGGTTATGAACGTATGCCCGTGGATCAAATAAAGGCATCCAGACCCGCCTGCGTCAGTGACGACGTGAACTTGTTGGTTTTCCGCTGGAAAGGAAAGCTGCCATACGTTGGATTTCGTGATGGCAGAGTCCTGCATGTGCTTTGGATCGAGCGGCGTTTTGGTGGTTTGTACAACCATTCGTAGAGCACGCCCGGTCAGCCACTGGTTTCGGACATCCAGTGGCAATCGCGTTGCAGCTATTCGCAGGCAAGCCTGCTCTCATCAAACAAAAAATAACGCATTGTTTTTTATGCCTTTTATTTGGCCATAACTAACTGCATCCCAAGCTTGTGTGCCTTGCGTTCCAGGGCACGCAGTTGACGGTGTCGACTCTCGGCTTCATAGGCTTCCATACCTCGCTCCACGTAGGGTTGGCCTTTGGTCAACATGACGTAGATCAGGCGGGCCAGTTGATGCGCGGTGGCTTTGATGGCGCACGCGGTATCCATGCGCGCCAACCGGGCTCGATGGCTGGCGCCGATGAAGCTCTTGTCGTTGCGCGCGTTGGACGCGGCCTGCTTCAAGGCCTGCGCGGCTCGATTCGAGACCTTTGGCGGACTACCAGGCAGCTGCCTGCCGCCGGATATCCGGGTCGCAGGTGCCAGGCCGAGCCAGGAACAGAAGTGTTGTTGTGTGGGAAATCGCGATAAATCAGGCCCGATTTCGCTCGCCAGTGCCAAAGCGGTTTCGACGCCGATGGTGGGAATAGCGGTCAAATCAACGCCCATTATTTTTCCCAGCGCACGGTGCAAACGGGCTTGCTCGGCTGACGAGCGGTGCGGGCTGCGCAGTGTCTTGGCCGGCGGCAGAGGTTCATCGTTCAATACCGGCAGTCGATCAATGGCGTGAGCGATGGCCTGATCGCATTCGGCAATTTGCTGTTCCAGAAAATCATGCGTCGCCATTTCCTGAGCCAGGGCATGCAGATGCTCGGTTCGCCAGTTACCGCGCAGGCTGCGGGCAATGGTTTCATGATCGGCCTTGATGTGACCGTTTCGAAAACCGGCCAATACGTACGGATCACGCTCGCCGCCGATGATCGCGTTGAGGATTTTCTTGCCCGTCAGGCCGGTGATGTCACTGATGACAGTGGCTAGCTGGATGTTCATCTGGGTCAAGGCTTTCTGCATGCGATTGACGCTCTTGGCCTGATCGCGAACTTTCATTGCGCGCTGGCGAACCAGAGAGCGCATCGAGCAAATGTCGTCGGCGGGCCGAAAGGCGCCTCTGAGCAAGCCGTGGGTCATGAGCTGCCAAATCCACTGGCAGTCCAGCACATCGGATTTGCGCCCGGAGGTCTGGCGGGTGGCGCGGGAGTTCACCAAATACACCTCGAAGCCCCGTGCATCGAGGATTTCAAACAGCGGTATCCAGTAGACCCCGGTTGCCTCCATGGCCACGACATTGATCTTCAACGCTTCGAGCCAATCGGCTAATGCGAGCAACTCGTCGGTGAACGTTTTAAACGAGCGGACAGGGGTGTCGCTCTGGTCGGGGTTGACCCCCACCCAATGCTCGCGACTGCCAATATCGATACCCGCACAATGAGGGTGAACCACTTCAAAACGTTTCTGCTGGTTCTTGCGCGCCATGACAATTCCTCGCAGGATTGAGGGGCGCGCGGGGAGCACGGTGGCGAATGGATTCACTCTCTCATACGTGGTCACAGCTTGCTGTGCCGACAACGACTCCACGCCGATACCGTGCGGACCACTCTCCCATGCGGGTGCGTACACACCAGTGATGGCTACGGTCTTGGTCCCCGCGCGCACTTCGATTCTACGACGTGCCCCTGTTTGCTGCGCGACAGCGCGGCGTCGAAGACGCGGCGAGGCCTCCCATCAAACAACCTATAAGCCGTTGAAAAATAAAGAGTATATTTTATGGAATTTTCAGCCTGACGCTAATTCCTTGTAGGAGCTGACTTGTCTGCGATCCAGTGCGAAGCGCTGGCAAAAATAGTGAATTCACCACCGCTGGAAGGTCCTTCGGCCCTTATCGCAGACAAGTCAGCTCCTACGCCCTCCGGGCAGAATCGAGCCCGTGTTTGCTGCGCGACAGCGCGGCGTCGAAGACGGGGCGGGCCCTCCCACCGTTCTTGAGATACAGCCAATTTCCGTAGGAGCTGACTCGTCTGCGAAGACCATACGCCGAGGTCCTCCAGGCGCACCGCGTTGAATGGCCTTCGCGGACAAGTCCGCTCCTACAGAGTCTTCACAAACTCAACCGCATCGACAAATCCACCGCCTTTATATCCTTGGTCAGTGCACCAATCGAGATGTAGTCCACGCCCGTCTGGGCTATCGGCACCAGCGTCGTGTCGTTAATGCCGCCGCTGGCTTCGAGTTTGGCGCGGCCGGCGGTGAGGCGGACGGCTTCGCGCATGTCGTCGAGGCTGAGTTCGTCGAGCATGATGATGTCGGCGTTGGCGTCGAGGGCTTGTTTGAGTTCGTCGAGGCTTTCGACTTCGACTTCCACCGGTTTGCCGGGGGCGATTTTGCGGGCGGCGGTGATGGCTTGGGCGATGCCGCCGCAGGCTGCGATGTGGTTTTCCTTGATCAGGAAGGCATCGAACAGGCCGATGCGGTGGTTATGGCAACCGCCGCAGGTGACGGCGTATTTTTGCGCCAGGCGCAGGCCGGGCAGGGTTTTGCGGGTGTCCAGCAGCTTCACTTGGGTGTCGGCGACTTTGTCGGCGTAGTACTGCGCGCGGGTGGCGACGGCCGACAGCATCTGCAGAAAGTTCAGCGCGCTGCGTTCGCCGGTGAGCAGTGAGCGTGCCGGGCCTTCGAGGTGGAACAGCGCTTGATTGGGCTTGACCCGTTCGCCATCGGTCACTTGCCAATGCACGGCAACGCGTGGGTCCAACTGGCGAAAAACCGCATCGACCCAGGCTGTGCCGCTGATCACTGCCGCGTCGCGGGTAATGATCGTGGCTTTGGCCAGGCGTTCTGCGGGGATCAGTTGGGCGGTAATATCGCCACTGCCCACGTCCTCAAGCAACGCGCGGCGCACGTTGGCTTCGATTTCAGCAGTCAGGGGGGCGAGGCGTAGATTCGGCATAGAGGGCTCCACGTACTAAGTGGCCGGAGTATAAGGCACCCCACCCCAGCAACCCACCCCACGACACGCCTCCCATCTAAAGCCTGCGTATGCAGTTCGTCGGTTTTGCCAAGGGGGTTGCGATGGATCGAGATTTTCAGGGTCTACCCAACGTTGGTCATTTCAAGCAGGGCGAAGAGTGTGCTGGCATAACTGACATGTTTTGCAAGATACTCTGCCGTGCAATTGACGCCATAGCTTTGGCGTAAGTCGAATCTCAAAGGGAATCGCTTTGCAGACAGGGGTTACACACCCTGTTTGTCGAAAGATTGTGGATGTTCTCAATAGGAGACCAGGATGCAAAACGACGGAAAAGTGGTGCCGTTGAACAAGGCAACCCCTGAGCAAACGGTGAATTCGCCGCTTGCCAGGCTGCCCGTCGTGCTCCTGCAAGTCCGCGACAAAGCCGCGCAACAGCTCAAGGATGCGTTGCAAGCCTTGTTCGATAATGCTGACGACACGTTGTTCGAGATGGCGGATCGGGCGCATAACAACGTTGAGCAGAACATTTTCTTTGAGGCCATGCGCGACCTGCGTCTCAAGCGAAAAAGCATCGAGCGCGGTTTTCTCGACAAGTTTTACGAAGCTTTCCTGCGTCTGGGGCAATACGAGGTCATCGAACCGGTGATTGCCCCGTCGATGACATACGACAAGCTGGCGTTGGTGCATAACGATGATCTGGAAAAAACCGTCGCCGTGGATGCGATGGTTTCCAAGGTTCTGAATCGCGACGGCTTTGCCTTGGGTCAGTTGACCACCCGCTTGAATACCCTGATTCCCCAGCCGCTGAACGACGAGACCAACCCGATGGGGCCGGCCTTGTTGTGTGATTTCTTTCTAGAAGCCGGGCGTAGCCTGGGGGTAGAAATCAAGGTCAAGCTGATCATTCTCAAGTTGTTCGAGAAGTACGTCCTGGCCGACTCCGATCAGTTGTACGCCGAAGCCAATCAACTGCTGATCGCCGCTGGTATTCTTCCCGAGCTCAAAGCGGCGCCAGCCCGTCGGGTCACCGATCGCGCGGCCGCCAGTGTGCGTTCGTCCCAGGTGGCTGAAGAGACGACTTCTGCAGGTGTCAGTAGAAAGCTCGATCAGGAAGTACATGAGGTGTTTGCGGCGTTGCAGGAGTTGCTCTTGTACGTGCGTAGCAGCGTCGCTCCGCTGCACGAGCCCAATACCGAAGCCAAACCGATTTCCAGCCAGGATCTGCTGCGCCTGCTGTCGCACTTGCAGCAGTACGTGCCGACTCAGGAGGTGCAGGATGAGTTCGATCTGCGTAACCAGTTGGAGCAGTTGCTGGCCCGCGTCAGCGTGAAAAGCGGCAAGTTTCGCGTGGTGGCCGTGGTCGATGAGGATGTGATCAACCTGATCGCGATGCTCTTCGAGTTCATTCTCGATGACCGCAATTTGCCGGACTCGCTCAAAGCGCTGATCGGGCGACTGCAAATCCCGATGCTGAAAGTTGCGGTCATCGACAAAAGTTTCTTCAGCCGTGGCAGCCACCCGGCGCGGCGGCTACTCAATGAAATCGCTTCCGCCGCGCTGGGCTGGGGCGGGCGTGACGATTATCAGCGCGACAGCCTGTACCTGCGTATCGAACAGATCGTGCAGCGCCTGCTCAATGATTTTGTCGACGATCCGGCGATTTTTTCCGAACTGTTGGTGGAGTTTCTCGCCTTTACCGGCGATGAGCGTCGGCGCAGTGAGTTACTCGAACAGCGCACGCGTGATGCCGAAGAAGGCCGCGCCAGGGCCGAGTTGGCTCGCCAGCGAGTGCAGCATGAGTTGAATCGGCGCCTGTTGGGCAAGACCTTGCCCGAAGTGGTGGTGCGCTTGCTGCAGGAAGCCTGGAGCAAGGTGCTGTTACTGACCTGCTTGAAGCATGGCGATCAATCGGAGGAGTGGCACGCAGGTCTGGGCGCCATGGACGACCTGATCTGGAGCGTCGAACCGCATGAAGAGTCCGACGACCTCAAGCGTCTACTGGATCTGGTGCCCGGTCTGCTTAAATCCTTGCGTGATGGCTTGACCAGTGCGGCCTTCGATCCGTTTGCCACCAGCGACTTTTTCAGTCAGTTGGAAGGCTTGCACGTGCAGGCTTTCCAGCACTTCTCGCGTCCGCAGGATATTCAACAAGACAGTCACGCAGCGCCCGCCGCTGAAATGGTTGCAGTGGTGGAAGAAATCGTTCTGATTGCGCCGGGTGAGCAACCCCTCGGTGAGCCAGGGGTTTGTCTGGCTGACGACGATGCCGCTGTGCTTCAAGTCGACAAACTGCGAGTCGGTTGCTGGGTGGAAGTGCAAGAGGATGAAGAGCACAAACTACGCTGCAAACTGGCGACCATCATTGGACCGACGGGCCGTTACGTTTTCGTCAATCGCACTGGCATGAAGGTTCTTGAAAAAACGCGCATGGGCCTGGCCGTGGAGTTTCGTCGTGGCGCCATCCGCCTGCTCGACGATGCGCTGCTGTTCGATCGGGCACTGGAAGCGGTGCTCGGCAATTTGCGCCGGCTCAAGGGCAACCGCTAGACCGCAAACGCGGTGTATCAGGCGCACCCCCATCGCGGGCATACTTGTGCCTATCGATAGGCCGGTACAAGGAACCCCTCATGCAGCTGGACTCCGCAAGCGGTTGGTGCCATGGCGCGCACCACTGCCCGTCGCCCAATTTCAATGCGCGGCCCGAGGCTGAAATTTCGTTGCTGGTGATCCATAACATCAGCTTGCCGCCCGCTCAGTTCAAGACTGGCAAAGTGCAGGCGTTTTTTCAGAATCAACTGGATGTCACCGAACACTCTTATTTTGAAGGCCTTGCCGATTTGCGCGTGTCGGCGCATTTTTTGATCGAGCGTGACGGCGTGGTCACCCAGTTTGTCTCTTGTCTGGACCGCGCCTGGCACGCCGGTGTGTCCCGCTTCGAAGGGCGTGAGACGTGCAATGACTTTTCCATCGGAATCGAACTGGAGGGCACCGATGATGTGCCGTTCACCGACGCCCAATACGACGCACTGATAGAGTTGACCCGACAGTTGCAGTCGTCGTTTTCGGCCATTACCACGCAGCGAATTTGTGGCCATAGCGATATTGCCCCAGGACGGAAGACAGATCCGGGTCCATGCTTTGATTGGGCGCGTTATCGAGCTGCATTACAGGATTGAAGTGAGGGGGCAGGGAATGAGTTTTCTGGTGTTGCTGTTGGCGGTCTGGATAGAGAAATTTTCGGCCCTGCGCCATCGTGTTCAGCGTGATGACATGTGGCTGCGGGAGTTGGCCAAACTGGAAGCCAGCCCACGCATGGGCACCAGGCCCTGGCTGATTTTGGCATTGGTGGTGTTGTTGCCCGTGTTGCTGTTGGCACTGCTCCTGCTCGTGCTGGGGCCAGTGGCTTATGGCTGGCTGGTCTTTCCGGTGCACTTGCTGGTGTTGATCTACAGCTTGGGGCGCGGTGACCTGTTGGCCTCGCTAGGCCCTTTTCGTGATGCCTGGCGCAGAGGCGACGAGCAGGCTGCCAGTCATGTGGCGGAGCGTGATCTGGGTGTGGTCGCCGAGGGCGAAGAGCAGTTGCTCGAAGGTGTCCAGGGTTATCTGCTGTGGCAGGCCTATCAAAGCTTCTTTGCCGTGATCTTCTGGTATTTCCTGCTTGGCCCGGTCGCGGCCCTGAGTTATCGGCTGCTGGCCCTGGCCGTTAAACACGGGAAAACCCCTGCGCTGGTCGAGCGTGCCGGTCAGTTGCGCCACGCTTTCGATTGGGTGCCCGTGCGGCTGTTGGCCGCCAGTTTTGCCCTGGTCGGCAATTTTGTCGCCGTCAGCCGGCTGATGCTGCATGAGCTACTCAACTGGGACATCAGCGCTGCGCAACTGGTGGAAAAAACCGGTCGGGTTGCCAGCGAGCTTCCCGCGCCAGTGGTCGGCGCTGATGGCGTCACCAGCCTCGACGAACTCTGGGAACTGCTGCTGCGCTCGGCGGTGGTCTGGTACGCGGGCTTTGCGTTGTGGACGTTGTTGGTCTGATCGTTCCTTCTTGGACCGCGTTGGCTTTTTCGCAGGCAAGCCTGCTCCCACAGTAGACCGAGTATTCCTGTGGGAGATTCTATGTTCCCAGGCAATACACCGAACCCATGTAGGAGCTGCCGAAGGCTGCGATAAGGCCGGAACGGCCTTCAAAAATATCTGCATCTACGACCGGTTCCCGGTCGATCGCAGCCTTCGGCAGCTCCTACAAGGATTTGTGCCCGGCATGAATCTGTGGAAGCAGGCTTGCCTGCGAACAGCTCTGCATTGTCTCCGCTCCTCCCATCCCGTTTACCTTTAGTTACAAAACCCCAACTCGATATCAGGTATACAGGTCACATCGCCAAAGGGTGGCTTTGCGCTATTTGATGACTGGCAGCACCCAATAAAAATAAAAGAAAAGGGAGACTTCTTGTGAAGAGCCTTTTGTATCCGGCCATCGCGTTGATGAACCGTCTGAGCTTCGCGATGAAGTTCACCCTCATCAGCATCCTGTTTTTCTTGCCCATGGCGGTCACCAACTTTTATCTGGTGCGTGATTCCTATCGCGAGTTCGTCGGCACCCGCACCGAGTTGCAAAGCCTTGAGCTGGTGGGGACCAGTCTGAACCTGAGTCGGGATCTTGAAACCTTGACCGGTCTGGTCGAGATCAACGCGGTGCTTGGTCAAACCGGGCGATTCGAGGAGTTGAACACGCGTATCTCCGCCCTGGAGACCACGCTGCTGGGTACGTTGCAGGGCCTGACACCGCTGGCGGAAGATCCGGCACAGGTCGCCGCGTTCAATAGTAAGCGTGACGAGTTGATCGCTGATTTCAAGGCGCAGCAGGGTGAATCTTCGCTGCAAAGCAAAAGCGACATGATGGGGCGACTGCTGAACAAAGCCCAAACGTTCAGCAAAGTCGTGGTCAGCCAGGCCGGTCTCAGCCAGGACGGCAGCAGCGATGTGCGGCAACTGACCGAACTGGTCACCAGCGTCACGCCGATGGTCACGCAGAGCATTGGCGATGGCCGCGCCATGGGCTCGTATTCGTTGGGCCAAGGCATGCTCAACTCCTCGGCGAGCACCCATTTCGATGAGCTGCTACAGAATCTGGAAAAACTTCAGGCGGATTACGGCCTGAAGCTGCAGGATGCCCTGGACGCCAGTCCCGCCGCGCGCAAGACGCTGGAAGCGCTGGCCAAAGCCAGCCAGGCGACACTCAAACAAAGCAGCGAGCTGTTCGAAAATAAGGTGGTCATGGCTGACACCCTGGACACGCCATGGCAGAAATTTTATGAGCAGACCACTGGGTTGATGGCGCAGACCTATCAATTCAATGACGCAACTCTGACTTTCCTGGGGCAGGAATTGCAGCAGCGACTGGAGGAAAACCGCCTGCACATGGTTTTTCTGGTGGCGGCATTGGCTCTGGTCTTTTTGCTGATCGTTTACCTCTACAGCGGCTTCTATGCCTCGACCCGGACCACCTTGAAACGGCTGGGCGAGGTCATGGACAAGGTGGCGGCGGGCGATATGACCGCCAGTTTTACGGCCCACAGCCGTGACGAACTGGGCGAGTTGGGCCTGGTGTTCAATGGTACCGTGGTGAAGATTCATGATCTGATCGAGTTGGTGAGCAAGACCGTTGCCGAGGTCGAACGCCAGGCCAGCCAGGTCGAGTCGGTGTCGGCGGTCAGCAATCAGGCGGTGGCGGGGCAGCGCAGCCAGATTGAACAAGTGGCCACCGCCATGAACCAGATGTCGGCGACCGCGCAGGAAGTGGCGCGCAGTGCGGCAGCGG
Source organism: Pseudomonas sp. ASL3 (assembly GCF_056680425.1). Lineage (NCBI taxonomy): Bacteria > Pseudomonadati > Pseudomonadota > Gammaproteobacteria > Pseudomonadales > Pseudomonadaceae > Pseudomonas > Pseudomonas sp. ASL3. The sequence goes on from NZ_CM155281.1 coordinate 6,432,984, forward strand.
CGGTGAGCAGCGCGCACAGCGTCAATCAGGAAACCGTGAGTGGTCGGGGGCTGGTCGAATCGCAGCAGGGCAGCATCGCCCGGCTCGCCAATGAGATAGATCAGTCGGTGCTGGTCATCAATCAACTGGCCAGTGACAGCTCATCCATCAGCCGTGTGTTGGATGTGATCAAGAGCATCGCCGAGCAAACCAACCTGCTGGCGCTCAACGCCGCCATCGAAGCTGCTCGCGCGGGTGAGCAGGGCCGAGGGTTTGCGGTGGTCGCCGATGAGGTACGCACCCTCGCCAAACGCACCCAGCAGTCCACCGAAGAAATCGAAAAGATGATCGCCAAATTGCAGGGCGGCGTTGGTGCGGCGGTCAAGGCCATGGGCGTCAGCCATGAGGTGGCCAACGGCACGGTGGGGCAATCGGAAAAGGTCCAGCAGGCGCTGGAAAATATCCTCGGCGCGGTAGGCATGATCGTCGATCAAAACCAGCAGATCGCGGCTGCCGTGGAACAGCAAACAGCGGTGGCCCACGATATCGATCGAAACATCGTCGAGATCAACCGCGCCGGCGAACGCACGGCCGAGGGGGCGAATCAGACCGAGCACGCCAGTCGTCAGCTGTCTGCGCAGGTGGTGCAGCTGAAGCAGTTGATCAGCGCGTTTCGGGTTTGAGTCTGACGCCTACCAGTTGAACAACTGGCAGGCGTTGCGGGTACTGGCGTCGGCCAGATCATCGGCGTGTACGCCCATCAACTCAGCCAGGGCCAGGCAAATATCGGGTAGATGTTCAGGGCTGTTGCGCTGGTTCGGATACATCGCGGGGGCCATGTCCGGGGCGTCGGTTTCCAGCACGACGCTGTCCAGCGGCAGATCAACGATGACCCGGTGCATGCGCAGTGCTTGCGGCCAGGTCGCGGCGCCGCCCAAGCCGAGTTTGAACCCCAGCTTGATGTACTCGCGCGCCTCTTCCCGGCTGCCGGCAAAGGCATGGATGATTCCGCTGCGTTCGAGCTTGTAGCGTTTGAGCGTGGCGATCACCGCCGCGTGGCTGCGCCGCACGTGCAACAGGGCGGGCAATTGGAAGTCCGCCGCCAGTTGCAGCTGCGCCTCGAAAACCGCTTGCTGGCGCTCGCGGTCCAGGGTTTCGAGGTAATAATCCAGCCCGATTTCGCCGACGGCACAGAGTTGTCGATGGCCCTTCAAGCGCGTCAGCCAGTCGCCCAGTTCGGTCAGATCCTCGGGGCGATGTTCATCGATATACAGCGGATGCAGGCCGAACGCGGCGTACAGTCCGGTATCGCTTTGCACCAGATCCCACACGCGCTGCCAATTGCGCTGATACACGCCCAACACTACCAGGCGCTCTACGCCCAAGGCCCGGCAGTTCGACAGAAGCGTCTCGCGATCAGCGTCGAAATCCGGGAAATCCAGGTGGGTGTGGGTATCGATCAACACCAGCTCAGACCTCGTGAATCCGTTGTTTGAACGTCCGCGCGATGGCATGGACGCCGGGTTGGTAGTCATCCTTTTCCACGGCCGCCAGCGCCAGTGTCAGCGCTTTGTCGGCAATCAACTGGTGCTGCTGGGCCATGGCGTTGACCGGCAGTGGCAGGAAATCCAATAACTGCGTATCGCCGAACGTGCCCAGGTGCAATTGTGCGGGGTTGAGGGCGCGGCTTTGCAGTAGATCGAAAATGCCCTGTAACAGTACGTAGGACGTGGTGATCAGCGCATCGGGTAACTGACCCAGGCGTTCGAGCAAATCGCCAGCCAGACGCAGACCGCAAGCGCGGCTGAAGGCTTCGCCATGATCGAGTATCACCGTGCCGCTGAAGCCGGTAAGCGCGTGTTGAAAGCCGGCGGCACGGGCCTGGCTGACGCTCAATTCAGGACGCGCACCGATCAGCGCGATATGCCGCGGCTGTGGCTTTAGCAGACTGCGCGTGAGCTGCAGGCTGGCGTCATGGTCGTCGCTGACCACCGAGCAGAAACGTGTGGCGTCCATTTCCCGGTCGATGGCGATAATTGGCAGACCTGCTTTTTGCAGCTCGCGGTAGCTATCGTCGCTTTCCGGCAGGCAGCTGGCGACGAACAACGCATCGCAGCGCCGGGCGCGAAACAGCTGCAATAATTGCAGCTCGCTGGCGGGTGCGTCATCGGAACTGGCGATCAGCAGTTGATAACCGTGGGCGCGGGCGCCTTGCTCCAACAGCTTGGCGATGCGTGCGTAGCTGGGGTTTTCCAGGTCCGGCAGGATAAAGCCGAGGGTGCGGGTGTGACGGCTGCGCAAACCGGCGGCCTGAGGGTTGGGGCGGAAGTCATGCTGCTCGACCACCTTGCGCACGCGCTCGACCGTAGCGCTGCTGATGCGCTGCTGTTCGGCCTTGCCGTTGATCACATAGCTGGCGGTGGTAACTGACACACCGGCCAGACGGGCAATATCACTGAGTTTCAACCCGAGTTCCTTTTTGTTTTTGAGTATTTGAGTGCGTAGCGCGCCGATCTGTGGGAGATCCCGCCCCGTCTTCGACGCCGCGCTGTCGTGCAGCAAACACGGTGCTGGGTTCACCCTGAATCCCCGTGGGAGCGAATTCATTCGCGAAGGCGTCGGCACATCCAGCATCGTGGGCGCCTGATAGACCCTATTCGCGAATGAATTCGCTCCCACAGTGGATCCGGTACATCCAAAAATAATCTTTTAAAACCAAGGATTTAAAGGATGTTTGATAGGAGCTGGCTTGCCTGCGATCAGCTTGACGCGATGTGTCATCTACACCGCTATCGCGGGCAAGCCCGCTCCTACATGGTTTGAGATCATCGTTCCTGACGAAGCTCTAAGCTTTTCATACGCGTCTTACAAAAACTTCCCTCGGTCATCTGACGGTAGGGCTTCAACGGCAAGAGATTATCGAGTAACGTGCCACTCTTGATAGATTAAACGATTCAGCAAATAAAATTTCTGCCGTAATCAATGAACAGGGGCTGTCAGACAGTTATCTCTTCGTCGCCTAAGCTGTCGCTCAATTCAAACAGTTTTTGTCAAACGGTTCCTAAAACAAGAAACAGGCGCCCAACGGGTGCCACACAGGAGAAAGGCATGCTCGAACTCACCGTAGAGCAAATATCCATGGCCCAGACGGCTGTGGATAAGTCCGCCGCATTGCACCTGCTCGCCGGCAAACTGGAGACCGATGGCCTGGTCGCCGAGGGTTATCTTCAGGGTTTGCAGGGCCGTGAAGCACAAGGCTCGACCTTCCTCGGCCAGGGTATCGCCATCCCCCATGGCACTCCCGAAACCCGTGATCTGGTGTTCGCCACCGGCGTGCGCCTGTTGCAGTTTCCCGACGGCGTGGATTGGGGGGATGGGCAGATCGTTTATCTGGCTATAGGTATAGCCGCCAAATCCGACGAACATTTGCGTTTACTGCAATTACTCACGCGTGCACTGGGCGAGACCGACCTGGGCGAGGCGCTGCGTCAGGCCAAGAATCCCGAGTCGCTGCTCAAATTGCTACAAGGCGCGCCGCAGGAATTGGCCCTCGATGCGCAGATGATCAGTCTCGGCGTGTCGGCGGATGACTTTGAAGAGCTGGTGTGGCGCGGTGCGCGGCTGTTGCGCAAGGCCGACTGCGTCAGCAATGGCTTCGCTGCGGTGCTGCAACAGGTCGAGGCGTTGCCGTTGGGCGACGGTTTGTGGTGGCTGCACAGCGAGCAAACGGTCAAGCGTCCGGGCCTGGCATTCGTCACGCCGGACAAGCCGATTCGCTTTCTGGGTCAGCCGCTTAATGGTTTGTTCTGTCTCGCCAGCCTCGGTGAGGCCCATCAAGCGTTGCTCGAGCGTTTGTGCGCGCTGCTGATCGAAGGCCGGGGTCACGAGCTGGGCCACGCCACCAGCAGCCGCGCGGTGCTGGCAGTGTTGGGCGGCGAGCTGCCGGAGGATTGGCCAAGTCAGTGTGTTGCGCTGGCCAATGCCCATGGTTTGCACGCTCGTCCGGCGAAGATCCTCGCGCAATTGGCCAAAAGTTTCGAGGGCGAGATTCGGGTGCGCATGGTCGACAGCAGCGAAACTGCCGTCTCGGTCAAAAGCCTGACCAAGCTGCTCAGCCTGGGGGCGCGACGCGGCCAGATGCTGGAGTTCATTGCTGAACCGAGCATCGCCGCCGATGCCTTGCCAGCGCTGATCGCGGCGGTGCAGGAAGGTTTGGGCGAGGCGGTCGAAGCATTGCCTCAGGAAACCACGCCGATCATCGCCGCCTTGTCGGTGGTGGAAGAGCGACTGCCAGCCCTGATTGCGCCCGCCGATGGCAGCGTGATCCAGGCCATCGCCGCAGCCCCCGGTATTGCCGTGGGTCCGGCGCATATTCAGGTGCCGCCGACCTTCGATTTCCCTGAGCGTGGCGAGTCCACTGCTGCCGAACACCAGCGCTTGCAGCAAGCATTGGTCGAGGTTCGTCAGGATCTGGAAGGGCTGATCCAGCGCAGCCAGGCCAAAGCCATTCGCGAGATTTTCATCACCCATCAAGAAATGCTCGATGACCCTGGTTTGACCGATGAAGTCGCCACTCGCCTGAAGCAGGGCGAAAGCGCGGCTGCGGCCTGGATCGGGGTGATTGAAGCTGCCGCTCGGCGACAGGAGGTGTTGACCGACGTGTTGCTGGCCGAGCGCGCTGCGGATCTGCGTGATATCGGGCGTCGGGTGCTGGCTCAGCTGTGTGGCGTCGAGACGCTGGTCGAGCCTGAACAGCCATATATTTTGGTGATGGAAGAGGTCGGCCCGTCCGACGTCGCGCGGCTCGACCCCGCGCGAGTCGCGGGTATTCTGACGGCCCGTGGCGGCGCGACGGCGCACAGTGCGATTGTCGCCCGCGCCTTGGGTATTCCAGCGTTGGTCGGCGCGGGTGATGCCGTGCTGCTGATCAAACCGGGCACGCTGTTGCTGCTCGATGGTCAGCGTGGACGTTTGAGCGTCGCGCCGGATTCGGCGGCTTTGCAGCGTGCCACGCAGGAACGCGACACCCGTGCGCAACGCTTGCAGGCTGCTGCGGCGTTGCGCCTGGAACCGGCGTTGACCCGCGACGGGCATGCCGTTGAGGTGTTCGCCAATATCGGCGACAGCGCGGGTACCGCCGTTGCCGTCGAGCAGGGTGCTGAAGGCATTGGCCTGCTGCGCACCGAACTGATTTTCATGGCCCACACCCAGGCGCCGGACGAAGCCACGCAAGAAGTTGAATACCGCCGCGTGCTCGATGCTCTCGCCGGACGGCCATTGGTTGTCCGGACTTTGGATGTGGGCGGTGACAAACCGTTGCCGTACTGGCCGATCGATAAAGAGGAAAACCCTTTCCTCGGCGTGCGCGGGATTCGTCTGACCTTGCAACGTCCGCACATCATGGAAAGCCAGCTGCGGGCCTTGTTGCGCGCTGCGGACAACCGCCCGTTGCGGATCATGTTTCCCATGGTCGGCACCGTCGAAGAGTGGCGCCAGGCGCGAGACATGACGCTGCGCTTGCGCGAGGAAATCCCGGTCGCGGATTTGCAGTTGGGCATCATGATCGAAGTGCCGTCAGCAGCGTTGTTGGCGCCGGTGCTGGCCCGTGAAGTGGACTTCTTCAGCATTGGCACTAACGACTTGACCCAGTACACACTGGCCATCGACCGTGGTCATCCCACGTTGTCGGGGCAGGCCGATGGTTTGCATCCGGCCGTGCTGCAATTGATCGACATCACCGTGCGCGCCGCCCATGCCCATGGCAAATGGGTGGGCATTTGTGGCGAGCTGGCGGCAGACCCGTTGGCAGTGACGGTGTTGGTCGGCCTGGGTGTGGATGAGTTGAGCGTTGCGGCGCGCAGCATTGGCGAAGTCAAAGCCTGCGTGCGTGAATTGAATCTGAGCACGGCCCGGCAGTTGGCGCAGCGAGCACTGACCGTGGGGACTGCCAGCGAAGTGCGCGCACTTGTGGAGGCCGCGTTCATGGAGGCCCGGCTTTTGGAGGTCATGTAATGGCGAAAATTCTGACCCTGACCCTGAACCCCGCGCTGGACCTGACCGTGCAACTGGGTCAGTTGCAGGTGGGGCAGGTCAACCGCAGCGATGCCATGCTCAGCCATGCGGCGGGCAAAGGTATCAACGTTGCGCAAGTGTTGGCCGACCTCGGGCATGAGCTGACGGTGGCCGGCTTTCTTGGCATCGATAACCAGCAGCCGTTCGAAACCCTGTTTGCGCAGCGGCAGTTCGTCGACGAGTTCGTCCGCGTACCGGGGGAAACCCGCAGCAACATCAAACTGGCGGAAAGCAGTGGTCGCATTACCGATCTGAATGGCCCGGGCCCGGACGTCAGTGAGGACGCGCAACAGGCGCTGATGGCCCGACTGGAGCAGATCGCCCCGGGTTTCGAGGTGGTGGTGGTGGCCGGCAGTTTGCCCCGCGGCGTCAGCCCTGAATGGTTGCAAGCGTTGCTGCTGCGCTTGAAAACGCTGGGGTTGAAAGTGGTACTTGATAGCAGTGGTATGGCGTTGCGCGCCGGATTGCTGGCGGGCCCGTGGCTGATCAAACCCAATACCGAAGAGCTGGCCGAAGCCCTGGATGCGCCGATCATTTCCATCGAGGCGCAGGCTGAAGTCGCGCGCCGTCTGCACGCACAAGGTGTCGAGCATGTGGTGATTTCCCAAGGCTCGGAGGGTGTGCACTGGTTCAGTTCCGCTGTGGCGCTGCAAGCCTTGCCGCCCAAAGTGGAAGTTGCCAGCACTGTGGGTGCCGGCGATTCACTTTTGGCCGGGATGGTTCACGGACTGCTCAGTGGTCATTCACCACAACAGACCTTGCGCACCGCCACTGCGATTGCCGCGATGGCGGTGACGCAGATTGGCTTTGGCATCAGCGATGCGGCGCAACTGAAGCTGCTTGAAAAGGGCGTCAGCGTGCGTGCCCTGACAGAACAATAAGAGGGATTGTAATGAAGTTAGTCATTGTTACCGCTTGCCCGAACGGCAAGGTCAGCAGCGTGCTTAGCGCAAGGTTGCTGGAGGCTGCGGCGCTGCGCCAGGGCTGGAATACCAGCGTCGAAATTCATGATCCGCAGCATCCCGACAAGCAAATGTCGCCCGAGGTGATCCTGGCTGCCGATTGGGTATTGGTGGTGAACACCGGGCCGCTGGACCTGAGCCGTTTCGTCGGCAAGCGCCTGTTCCAGGCGACACCGGCCCATGCGTTGCAGGATGTCGAAGGGTTTCTGCGAACGGCGGCCGAGCAGGCAGCGATCTATGCCGCCCCGCAAGCCGAACCGCAGTCGGCGGTGATAAGCAGCACCGCTCAGCCACGCCTGGTTGCCGTGACCGCCTGCCCGACCGGGGTCGCCCACACCTTTATGGCCGCCGAAGCCATTCAGCAAGCCGCCAAGCGTCTTGGCTACGACCTGCAAGTCGAAACCCAGGGCTCGGTCGGTGCGCGTAACCCGCTCAGTGCCCAGGCCATTGCCGAGGCCGATGCGGTGTTGCTCGCGGCGGACATTGAGGTCAATACCGAGCGTTTCGCCGGTAAGCGCATCTACCGTTGCGGCACCGGTATCGCCCTCAAGCAAGCGGAAGCAACCCTGAAAAAAGCCTTGGCCGAAGGGCAGGTCGAGTCCTCGGCCAACGCCGGTCAAGCTTCATCGAGGCAGGAAAAAACCGGGGTCTACAAACATCTGCTGACCGGCGTGTCGTTCATGCTGCCGATGGTGGTGGCGGGTGGTTTATTGATCGCGCTGTCGTTCGTCTTCGGCATTACTGCGTTCAAAGAGCCGGGCACGTTGGCCGCGGCGTTGATGCAAATCGGTGGCGACACCGCGTTCAAACTGATGGTGCCGTTGCTCGCGGGCTACATCGCCTACTCCATCGCCGACCGCCCGGGCCTGGCGCCGGGGATGATCGGCGGCTTGCTCGCCAGCACCTTGGGTGCCGGTTTCATTGGCGGGATCATTGCCGGTTTTCTGGCCGGTTACAGCGCCAAGGCGATCAATCGTTATGCGCGTCTGCCGGCCAGTATCGAGGCGCTCAAACCGATTCTGATCATTCCGCTGCTCGCGAGTTTGTTCACCGGGCTGGTGATGATCTACGTGGTCGGCAAGCCGGTCGCCGGCATGCTCCTGGGTTTGACCCATTTCCTCGACAGCATGGGGACGACCAACGCCATTCTGCTGGGCGTGTTGCTCGGCGCGATGATGTGCGTCGATCTTGGCGGGCCGATCAACAAGGCGTCTTACGCGTTCTCGGTCGGGCTGCTGGCGTCGCAGAGTTATGCACCGATGGCCGCCGTCATGGCGGCGGGTATGGTGCCGCCGATTGGCATGGGCATCGCCAGCTTCATCGCTCGGCACAAATTCGCTCAAAGTGAGCGCGAGGCCGGCAAGGCTGCGCTGGTGCTGGGCTTGTGCTTTATCTCCGAAGGCGCCATTCCGTTCGCGGCGAAAGACCCCTTGCGGGTGATTCCGGCCGGAGTGGCCGGCGGCGCGCTGACGGGCGCTTTGTCGATGTTTTTCGGCTGCAAACTGATGGCGCCCCACGGTGGTCTGTTCGTGATGTTGATCCCCAACGCGATCAACCATGCGCTGCTGTATTTGCTCGCCATCGTGGCCGGTAGCTTGCTGACGGGCGTGGCTTATGCGGTGTTGAAACGACCCGAAGTGGTGGAGCTGGAAGGGGTGCCGGTGGTCTGACGGACCGCCGACTTCATGTAGGAGCGCGCTTGCCCGCGATGGAGTGCGAAGCGCTCCCAAAATGCTGAATACAGTTCTAATGTCAGAATAGAGTTCGCTGATTTTGCGACTGCTCCGCAGCCGATCGCGGGCAAGCGCGCTCCTACAAGGGGCGGGTGCGCCCTACAAAACGCAAATTCCCTGCGGCTTTGGCGCCTTCGCTCGCTTATCATTAGCCCCCTAACGACGGGTCAGGGTTTAGACGGCATGCTGGGTATATTTTTAGAAACCCTGAACATCACCGCGCCGGTGTTCGCCATGTTGTTTCTCGGCGTGGTACTCAAGCGGGTGGGCTGGATCAACGACAGCTTTATCCACACAGCGTCGGCACTGGTGTTCAACGTCACCATGCCGGCGCTGCTGTTTCTCGGCATTATTCATGCGGATCTGAGCGCGGCGTTAAAGCCTGCGTTGTTGGCGTATTTCTTCGTGGCGACAGTGGTGAGCTTTGCCCTGGCCTGGGGGTGGGCGATCTGGCGTTGCCCGTATGAAGATCGCGGGATTTTTACCCAGGGCTCGTTTCGCGGTAACAACGGGGTGATCGGCCTTGCGCTGGCCGGCAGTATGTATGGCAGCTACGGCATCTCCCTGGGTGCGATCCTCGCAGCGTTGGTGATTCTGTTTTACAACACACTGTCGACCATCGTTTTGGCGGTCTATAGCCCGGTGGTCAAGTCCGACCCGTGGAGTGTGTTCAAAAGCGTTCTGAGCAATCCTTTGATCATCAGCGTGCTGGCGGCTGCGCCTTTTGCCTATTTCAAGATCGGTTTGCCCGGCTGGCTGCAAATGTCCGGAGAATACCTGGCGCAGATGACGTTGCCCCTGGCCCTGATCTGCATTGGCGGCACCTTGTCGCTGGTGGTGTTACGCAAGAGCGGGGACATGGCGGTCAGCGCCAGCCTGATGAAAATGGTCTGGCTGCCAGTGATCAGTACATTGGGCGCCTGGCTCTGCGGCTTTCGCGGGGCGGAGCTGGGGATCCTGTTCCTGTACTTCGGCAGTCCGACCGCCTCCGCCAGTTTCGTGATGGCGCGAGCGGCCAACGGTAATCATGAACTGGCGGCGGCGATTATCGTCATCACCACCCTGGCAGCGGCGGTGACGACCAACATCGGCATTTTCTTTCTGCAATGGGGCGGCTGGATTTAGTCCGCTTTCTTGTACGTGTCGATCACTTCCTGCGCCGCCCGAAACGCGTCGATCGCTGCGGGTACGCCGGCATATACAGCGCAATGCAGCAGCGCTTCACGAATCTCTTCGACGGTGCAGCCATTGTTCAACGCGCCGCGCACATGGCCTTTGAGCTCTTGCGGGCATTTGAGCGCGGTGAGCGCGGCGAGGGTGATCAGGCTGCGGGTTTTCAGCGGTAGACCTTCGCGCTTCCAGACGCTGCCCCATGCGTGTTCGTTGATGAAGTCCTGTAGCGGCTGAGTGAAGTCGGTGGCGTTGCCCAGCGCGCGGTCGACGAATTCATCACCCATTACCTGGCGACGCATCTGCTCGCCGTTACTGCTGTCATGGTTATCGCTCATCACACTCTCCTCGTTAGTGTTGGCGCCGCCAGGCTCGAACTGTGCCGAACGCTAGAAAGACGGCGAGCAGGGGTAGCACGAAATGAATCATCAGCTTTTCAAGGGTGTCGGCCAGCGGCATCCCGGTGGTGAACGAGATGATGTGTAGCCCATAGGCCAAGTACAACGCCAGCAGCAGCAAGCCCTCGACGCGGGTTACCCGGTAGCCTGAATAGAACACCGGCAGGCATAGCACGGCAACGGCCAGCATGACCGGTAGATCGAAATCCAGCGCATTGGGCGATACCGATAACGGGCTCGGCGCGATCAGGGCGGTCAGGCCGAGCACGCCCAGCAGATTGAACAGGTTGCTGCCGATCACGTTTCCAACCGCGATATCCCGTTCGCCGCGCAACGCCGCAATCAATGAGGTGGTCAGTGCCGGTAACGAGGTGCTGACGGCGATAACGGTGAGTCCGATGACCCGTTCGGACAGGCCCAGATTCTGGGCGATCACCACGGCCGCTTGCACCAATAAACGTCCGCCCAGCACCAGCAGGACCAGACCGCAAGCCATCATCGCGAGGCTGCTGAACCACGGTGCACGCGTGGTTTGTGCTTGAGTGGGTGCGTTTTTCTGAGGGTGGCTGTGGCGGCCGCCATGGGCGGACTGGCGCAGCAGGATCAGCAGGTAAAGCAGCAAGGCAACCAGCAGGATCGAACCGTCGAGGGCGCCGAGTTCGCCGTTGTACGAGAGACCGAAGACCAGCAGGCTGGCGCCGATCATCAGCGGAATATCCACGCGTACCACTTGCCGGGCAACACGCAGCGGAATGATCAGCGCCGAGAAGCCAAGAGTTACCAGTACATTGAAGATATTGCTGCCGACCACGCTGCCCACGGCAATGTCGGGGCTGTCGGAAAAGGCCGCTTGCAGGCCGACGGCCATTTGCGGGGCGCTGCTGCCTAACGCGACCACTGTCAGGGCGATGATCAGCGGACGAACCTTGAGGCTGGCGGCCAGGCGCACGGCGGCGCGCACCGACAGCTCAGCACCGATCACCAGCATGAGCAGGCCGCCAAACAGCTGAATCAGATTCGGCAGCGGAAGCTTCGATAGCTCGAGAATTCAAATCACCCGTCAGTCGCTCAAGGTCTGCACACGCACTCGCGTTACTCCACTACGCAGCATACCCAGTTGTTCGGCGGCTTTGCGTGACAAATCGATCAGGCGCCCACGGGTGTGCGGGCCGCGATCGTTGACGCGAACCACGACAGTTCTGTCGTTGTTCAGGTTGGTGACCAGTAAGCGAGTGCCAAAAGGCAGTTCGCGGTGAGCGGCGGTCAGGGCATTCTGATTGAAGCGTTCGCCACTGGCGGTACGTTTGCCCTGATGTTTGATGCCGTAGTAAGAAGCACCACCGACTTCGTTGTAACCACGCGGGTCGATGTTATGGCCGGCGCAACCGGCCAGCAGTGTCAGTAATGCAAGAGCGCTGAAGAGCCTCCACATGGTGTTTGGTCCTTCATTATCGGCTGCAAATTCCTTGTAGGAGCTGCCGAAGGCTGCGATCGACCGGGGACCGGTCGCCTTCTTGAAATTGCCGAAGGCCCTACGGGCCTTATCGCAGCCTTCGGCAGCTCCTACAGGGGGGATGTATCAGCCTTGGAGTTTACTTTTCAGTAATTCGTTCACTTGTTGCGGGTTGGCTTTGCCCTTGGACGCTTTCATCGCCTGGCCGACGAAGAAGCCGAACATCTTGCCGCGTTTGGCTTCATCGGCAGCACGATAATCCGCAACCTGTTGCGCATTGGCAGCGAGCATCTCGTCAAGCATCGACTCGATGGCACCGCTGTCGGTGACTTGTTTCAGGCCGCGTTGCTCGATCACTTCATCAGCGCTGCCTTCACCGTTGGCCATGGCCTCGAAGACCATCTTGGCGATCTTGCCGGAGATGGTGTTGTCGGTGATGCGCAACAGCATGCCACCCAGTTGCTCGGCACTGACCGGCGATTGTTCGATTTCCAGGCCCAGCTTGTTCAGCAGGCTGCCCAGTTCGACCATGACCCAGTTGGCGGCCAGCTTGGCGTCGCCGCCGATGCTCACCACTTTTTCGAAGTAATCGGCTTGCTCGCGGCTCGAAGCCAGCACGCTGGCGTCATAGGCCGACAGCCCGAACTGCGCCTGGAAGCGTTCACGCTTCTGCGGCGGCAACTCTGGCAGCGTGGCGCGGGTTTCGACCAGGAATGAATCATCGATCACCACCGGCAGCAGGTCTGGATCGGGGAAGTAACGGTAGTCGTTGGCTTCCTCCTTGCTGCGCATGGGACGGGTTTCGTCCTTGCTCGGGTCATACAGGCGGGTTTGTTGAATGACCCGGCCGCCGTCTTCGATCAGCTCGATCTGACGCTGCACTTCGGTGTTGATCGCCTTCTCGATGAAGCGGAACGAGTTGACGTTCTTGATCTCGCAGCGGGTGCCGAACTCAACCTGGCCCTTTGGCCGGATCGACACGTTGCAGTCGCAGCGCAGCGAGCCTTCGGCCATGTTGCCGTCGCAGATGTCCAGGTAACGGACCAGCGCGTGCATGGCTTTGACATAGGCCACGGCTTCCTTGGCGGAGCGCATGTCCGGCTCGGAAACGATTTCCAGCAGCGGCGTGCCGGCGCGGTTCAGGTCGATCCCGGTCATGCCGCTGAAGTCTTCATGCAGGCTTTTGCCGGCATCTTCTTCCAGGTGCGCGCGGGTAATGCCGACGCGTTTGACCGTGCCGTCTTCCAGGGTGATGTCCAGATGGCCTTTGCCGACGATCGGCAATTCCATCTGGCTGATCTGGTAGCCCTTGGGCAGGTCAGGGTAGAAGTAGTTCTTGCGCGCAAACACGTTGTGCTGGCCGATCTCGGCGTCGATCGCCAGACCGAACTTGACTGCCATGCGCACCGCTTCCTGGTTCAGCACCGGCAATACGCCGGGCATGCCCAGGTCGATCAGGCTGGCCTGGGTATTGGGCTCAGAGCCGAACGTGGTGCTGCTGCCGGAGAAAATCTTCGATTGGGTCGAGAGCTGGGTATGAATCTCCAGCCCGATCACAACTTCCCATTGCATGTGTTTTCTCCTTAGAAGCCTGGTGGGGTGCGCGTATGCCAGTCAGTGACCTGCTGGTATTGATGCGCGACATTGAGCAGGCGGCCTTCCTGGAAATACGGGGCGAGCAATTGCACGCCGACCGGCAGGCCCCCGGCGAAACCGGCAGGCATGGACAAGCCCGGCAAGCCCGCGAGGTTGGCAGTGATGGTGTAGAAGTCTTCCAGATAGGCAGAAATCGGGTCGTTGTTCTTGGCGCCGATTTTCCAGGCCGGGTTAGGCGTGGTCGGACCGAGGATCACGTCGACTTCAGCGAAGGCGTTCATGAAGTCGTTCTTGATCAGACGTCGAATTTTCTGCGCTTGCAGGTAATAAGCGTCGTAATAACCGGCCGACAGCGCGTAGGCGCCGACCAGGATCCGTCGCTGAACTTCCGGGCCGAAGCCTTCGGCACGCGAGCGCTTGTACAGGTCTTCCAGGTTTTTCGGGTCTTCGCAGCGATAGCCAAAGCGCACGCCGTCGAAGCGCGACAGGTTGGAAGACGCTTCTGCCGGGGCGATCACGTAGTAGGCCGGGATAGCGTGTTGCAGGTTCGGCAGGCTGACTTCCTTGACCACGGCACCGAGCTTTTCCAGCTCTTTGACGCTTTCAAGCACCAGCTCGGCGATGCGCGGGTCGAGACCGGGGCCGAAGTATTCTTTCGGGATGCCGATGCGCAGGCCTTGCAGCGAGCCATTGAGGCTGGCGGAGTAATCCGGCACAGGCTCGTCGATGCTGGTGGAGTCCTGGGGATCGAAGCCGGCCATGCCTTGCAGCAGCAGGGCACAGTCTTCGGCGGTGCGCGCCATCGGGCCAGCCTGATCGAGACTGGAGGCGTAAGCGATCATGCCCCAGCGCGAAACACGACCGTACGTCGGTTTCAGGCCGGTGAGGTTGGTCAGTGCCGCCGGTTGGCGAATCGAACCGCCGGTGTCAGTGCCGGTCGCGGCAGGCAACAGACGAGCGGCAACGGCCGCTGCCGAGCCACCGGACGAGCCGCCGGGAACGTGTTCGAGGTTCCACGGGTTTTTTACCGCGCCGTAGTAGCTCGATTCGTTGGCAGAGCCCATGGCAAATTCGTCCATGTTGGTCTTGCCCAGCGTTACTGTGCCGGCTGCCGCCAGCTTGGCGACGACGGTGGCGTCGTACGGCGCTTTAAAGTTGTCGAGCATCTTCGAGCCGCAGCTGGTGCGAACCCCCTGGGTGCAGAACAAGTCTTTATGCGCCAGCGGGACGCCCAGCAGGGGGCCGTTCTCACCGGCAGCGCGGCGGGCATCGGCGGCTTGCGCTTGAGCGATGGCCAGGTCTTCGGTGAGGGTGATGAAGCTATTGAGCTGTGGGTCGAGCTGGGCAATACGCGCCAGCAGAACCCGGGTCAATTCTTCGGAAGAAAACTTTTTGTCGGCGAGTCCGCGGGCGATCTCGGCCAGAGTCATATGATGCATTGAAGGCTCTTTCCCTTACTCGATGACTTTCGGAACCAGATACAGGCCTTTTTCGACCGCTGGCGCGATGGCTTGGTAAGTGTCGCGATTATTACGCTCGGTCACCACGTCCGCCCGCAGGCGCTGGGAGGCTTCGAGCGGGTGAGCCAGCGGCTCTATACCGGTGGTATCGACGGCCTGCATCTGATCGACCAGCGCGAGGATACTATTAAGTGCTTCGGTAGTACGCGGGATATCGGCGTCATTCAGGCCAAGTCGTGCCAGATGAGCGATTTTTTCCACGTCGGAGCGGTCAAGCGCCATGGGAATCTCCAGTGGAATACAGACAAACGGAGTCTGTGTGTTAGATTGCGGAACACTATCGCATTTCTACGGTCATAAGGCCGCGAACGTCTAGGGTCGTGCTCGGAAAAACAGCCAATTTAACATATTGGCTCCTTGCCCAAAATCCCTGTCGTTGTTAGAGTTTGCCGCACTTTTTTACCCACGCGTTGCCCAGGGTCCCTTTCCCATGTTCAAGAAACTGCGTGGCATGTTTTCCAGCGATCTTTCGATTGACCTGGGCACTGCCAACACCCTTATTTACGTGCGTGAGCGCGGTATCGTTCTGAATGAACCGTCGGTTGTGGCCATTCGCACCCACGGCAACCAGAAGAGCGTCGTTGCTGTCGGGATGGAAGCCAAGCGCATGCTAGGCCGTACTCCAGGCAACATTGCGGCCATTCGCCCAATGAAAGACGGCGTCATTGCCGACTTCAGCGTGTGCGAAAAAATGCTGCAGTACTTCATCAACAAGGTTCACGAAAACAGCTTTCTGCAGCCCAGCCCTCGTGTGCTGATCTGCGTACCGTGCAAATCCACTCAGGTGGAGCGTCGGGCGATTCGTGAGTCAGCCCTTGGTGCCGGTGCTCGCGAAGTATTTCTGATCGAAGAGCCAATGGCTGCTGCGATCGGTGCCGGCCTGCCGGTTGAAGAAGCGCGCGGTTCGATGGTGGTCGATATCGGTGGTGGTACCACTGAAATCGCGCTGATCTCCCTCAACGGTGTGGTTTACGCCGAATCCGTACGGGTAGGCGGCGACCGTTTCGACGAAGCGATCATCACTTATGTGCGTCGTAACTACGGCAGCCTGATCGGTGAATCCACCGCAGAGCGCATCAAGCAGGAAATCGGTACGGCCTACCCGGGCGGTGAAGTGCGTGAAGTCGACGTACGTGGCCGTAACCTGGCCGAAGGCGTCCCGCGCGCTTTCACCCTGAACTCCAACGAAGTGCTCGAAGCGTTGCAGGAATCCTTGGCGACCATCGTTCAGGCGGTGAAAAGCGCCCTGGAACAATCGCCGCCGGAACTGGCTTCGGACATCGCCGAGCGTGGTCTGGTGTTGACGGGTGGTGGTGCCTTGCTGCGTGACCTGGACAAGCTGCTGGCTCAGGAAACCGGTCTGCCGGTGATCGTTGCCGAAGACCCGCTGACCTGCGTTGCTCGCGGCGGTGGCCGTGCGCTGGAAATGATGGATAAGCACACCATGGATCTGCTCTCCAGCGAATAAGTTCGTTGAACGCAGGCTTCATGTAGCCTCGTATACGGGTGGCGCCAGTGCTGCCCGTATGCGTTAGGCTGACGCCGAAATAAGGCGTATTTTCTGTCCATCTGCATCCAGGCCGGTTCCATGCCGCATGAATAAGCACAGCCAATTGAAGCTCAATCCGTCGAAGCTCAATCCATCGAAAGCGTGCCTGGGAGGAGCGGCCTATTAAACCGCTTTTCGCAAAAGGCCCCTCACTGGGCGTGCGCCTGCTGGTGCTGGTGGTGTTATCGGTTGCGCTGATGGTGGTGGATGCCCGTTTCACGGTGCTCAAGCCGGTTCGCAGTCAGATGTCGCTGGTATTGATGCAGTCGTACTGGATTGCCGACCTGCCGCAACGCCTCTTTCAGGGTGTTGCCAGCCAGTTCGGCAGTCGTACCGAGCTGCTCGCCGAAAACGAAAAACTCAAGACTGAAGCCTTGCTGCTGCAAGGGCGCCTGCAAAAGCTGGCGGCCTTGACCGAGCAGAACGTGCGTCTGCGCGAATTGCTCAACTCTTCCGCTCTGGTCAATGAAAAGGTCGAAGTGGCCGAATTGATCGGCATGGACCCTAATCCTTTCACCCATCGCATCATCATCAATAAAGGTGAGCGCGATGGCGTGGTCCTCGGTCAGCCGGTACTCGATGCCCGCGGCCTGATGGGGCAAGTGGTCGAACTGATGCCGTACACCTCGCGGGTACTGTTGCTGACAGACACCACCCACAGCATCCCGGTACAGGTCAATCGCAATGGCCTGCGCGCCATCGCCAGCGGCACCGGTAACCCGGAACGCCTGGAGCTGCGCCACGTTGCCGACACCGCCGATATCAAGGAAGGTGACCTGTTGGTGAGCTCCGGCCTTGGTCAGCGTTTCCCGGCGGGTTATCCGGTGGCGACGGTCAAGGAAGTGATTCATGACTCAGGCCAGCCGTTCGCCATTGTGCGTGCCGTGCCGACTGCCGCGCTGAACCGCAGTCGTTACCTGTTGCTGGTGTTCAGTGATGGCCGCTCGCCCGAGCAGCGTGCCACTGATGCCGCGCAAGCCCAGGAAGCGATGGATCGGCAAGCCGCCGACCCTTCGGCGCCCGCCACCAATCCTTCAGTACCTGCTGTGATCACCCCTGGCGGACCCCATGCTTCGCCTGCCGGGCCCCATAGCTTGCCGGCATCCACTGTCCCGCACGCCCCGGCGACTCCGGCTGCCTCGCACGCCAATCCAGCTTCCGCCGCCGGTCCCGCTCATGCACCGGCAAATCCGGTTACCAAACCGCCCGTCAAGCCCGCCGCGACCAAACCACCGGTCGCCGCGCCTGCTACGCCTCGAGGGAGGGAATAATGGTTGGTCTCGCCCGTGCAAAAAACGGCTGGGTGGTCTGGTTCAGCTTCGCGCTTGGTCTGCTGCTGAGTGTTTCGCCGCTGCCGCAGTTCATGGAAATCTTCCGTCCGCTGTGGCTGGCGCTGCTGTTGGCGTTCTGGGCGCTGACGCTGCCGCAAAAGATCGGGATGACCACCGCCTGGCTACTGGGCTTGGCCGAAGACGTGCTTTACGGCACGTTGCTGGGGCAGAACGCGTTGATTCTGACCCTGATTACCTTCCTTGTGATGTCCTTGCAGCAGCGCCTGCGCACGTTCCCGATGTGGCAGCAAAGCCTGGTCATCCTGGTGATCTTCGGTCTGGCGCAGTTGGTTCAACTCTGGCTCAGTGCCCTGACTGGCAATCGTCAACCGACGCTTGCACTGGTGCTGCCGGCGCTGGTCAGCGCGTTGCTGTGGCCATGGGTGAGTTATGGCCTGCGTGGCTTGAGTAAACGCTTGAGTATCTATTGAGCGGATCGTAAATCCGTCCGACGTTTCGCACGGTTGCGTTTTTCGCATAGAGGCACTTGTCGCATAGCCCTTATTGCTTAGTGGCAACGCCCACGATCATCGACAAGGAGATGTCCTTATGCCCCCGCTTTATCTGGCTTCTGGCTCGCCGCGCCGCCGTGAATTGTTGACGCAGATCGGCGTGCCCTTCACCGCGCTCAACGCGCAAATCGATGAAAACCCTTTGCCCGACGAGACGCCAGCGGCCTACGTCGAACGGCTGGCGCGCGGCAAGGCCGAGGCCGGTATGGCGCTGCTGGCGGACAGTGAAGGGGATTCGAGCCCCTGCGTGCTGGGCGCCGACACCGCAGTGGTGCTCGATGGTCGAATCCTCGGTAAGCCGATTGACGAAGCCGATGCCCTGGCGATGCTGAGCGCCTTGTCCGATCGTGAACACGAAGTGCTGACCGCCATCGCGGTCCTCGACAATCAGAACTGTGAAACCCTTGTGGTACGGAGTCTGGTGCGGTTCCGGCCGATTCAGGTTCAGGAAGCTCAGGCCTACTGGGCCAGCGGCGAACCGCAGGACAAGGCGGGTGGTTACGCCATTCAAGGGCTGGCGGCGATTTTCGTCGACGGCCTGCACGGCAGTTATTCGGCGGTGGTTGGTTTGCCGTTGTGCGAAACCGCAGAACTGCTCAGCCGTTTCGGCATACCCTGTTGGCAACGCCTGGAAGGTAATAAGCCATGAGTGAAGAGATTCTGATCAACATCACGCCGATGGAGTCGCGCGTGGCAGTGGTTGAGAACGGTGTGCTGCAGGAAGTCCACGTTGAGCGGACCCAGCGTCGCGGTATCGTTGGCAACATTTATAAGGGCAAAGTCGTGCGGGTACTGCCCGGCATGCAAGCGGCCTTCATCGACATCGGTCTGGATCGCGCGGCGTTTATTCACGCCTCGGAAATTTCCATGCGCGAAGGCCCGTCCGTCGAAAGCATCAGTGCGCTGGTTCACGAAGGCCAGAGCCTGGTGGTACAGGTCACCAAGGATCCGATCGGCAGCAAAGGCGCACGCCTCACCACGCAATTGTCGATTCCGTCGCGCTATCTGGTGTACATGCCCCGAACCGCCCACGTCGGGATTTCCTTGAAGATCGAAGACGAAGCCGAGCGTGATCGCCTCAAACAGGTGGTCACCGATTGCGTCGCTCAGGAAGGCATCAAGGAAGCCGGCGGCTTCATCCTGCGTACGGCGGCTGAAGGCGCGGGCGCTGACGAGATCCTGATGGATATCCGTTATCTGCGGCGTCTTTGGGATCAGATCGGCGTGCAGATCCAGACCGTCGGCGCGCCCAGCGTGATTTACGAAGACCTGGGACTGGCCCTGCGTACCCTGCGTGATCTGGTCAGCCCACGTATCGAGAAGATCCGCATCGATTCGCGCGAGACCTTCCAGAAAACCACTCAGTTCGTTGCCGAATTGATGCCGGAGATTGCCGACCGTCTGGAGCATTATCCGGGCGAGCGGCCGATTTTCGACCTGTATGGCGTCGAAGATGAAATCCAGAGAGCCCTGGAGCGCAAGGTACCGCTCAAGTCCGGCGGCTATCTGGTGATCGATCCGGCCGAAGCGATGAGCACCATCGACGTCAATACCGGAGCGTTCGTCGGTCATCGCAATCTGGAAGAAACCATCTTCAAGACCAACCTCGAGGCGGCGACCGCGATTGCCCGTCAGCTGCGCCTGCGCAATCTGGGTGGGATCATCATCATCGACTTCATTGACATGGAGGACGGCGAGCACCAGCGACAGGTCCTGCGTACGCTGGAGAAACAGCTGGAGCGTGACCACGCCAAGACCAACATCATCGGTATTACCGAGTTGGGTCTGGTGCAAATGACCCGTAAACGCACCCGCGAAAGCCTGGAACAAGTGTTGTGCGAGCCGTGCAGCAGTTGCCAGGGCCGCGGCAAGTTGAAGACGCCTGAGACGGTCTGCTACGAAATTTTTCGCGAAATACTGCGCGAAGCCCGCGCATACCAAGCGGAAGGCTATCGTGTATTGGCCAACCAGAAAGTCGTGGACCGTTTGCTCGATGAGGAGTCGGGCAATGTCGCTGAGTTGGAAGGTTTTATCGGCCGCACCATTCGTTTTCAGGTCGAAACCATGTATTCCCAGGAACAATATGACGTTGTGCTGCTCTGATCAGCGATCCGTCAGATTCAGTACTAACGGCAAGAAGCTTTCTAATGAGTACTATGCGTGGCAAATGAGCAATCCCCAATCCTGCCGATGACTGCACGGCTATGCCGATCACACGTGCATCCCTCGGCCTGGAGGGTCCGCTGACATGGAGCGTCTGATACGCTTTCTTGTCGTCTTGATCCGTTTGGGTCTGGGCGTGTGCGCCCTGTTTTTAGTGCTGACGGCGCTGTACGTCAGCGTGGGTCGTCAACTGGTGCCATTAGTGGCCGAATATCGCTTCGAGGTCGAAATCAAGGCCCGCGCCGTGCTGGACATGCCGCTGAGTATCGGCAGCCTGGAAGGCCGCTGGAGTGGCTTTACCCCGGTGTTGCTGGCCCATGATGTGACGGTGGGTGAGGGCGCCAGCGCGTTGCGTCTGGATCACGTACAGGCGGTGCCCGACCTTTGGGCCAGCCTGATGGCGCACGAAGTGCGCATCGCTCACCTCGAACTCGATGGCCTGCAACTGAACCTCAAGGAAGACAAGGAGGGCCATTGGGCGCTCCAGGGTCTGCCGGTCAAGGACGATAAACCCTTCGATCCTGAGCAGGTGCTGACCCAGATGCGGGCGGTTTCCCGTCTGTCATTGTTCGACAGTCGGATCACTTTGCAGCCATATGGACAGTCACCGCTGGCCTTCACTTACGTCAGCTTCAGTCTGGAGACCGGGGGCGATAGCCAACGTCTGGATGCACGCCTGGACTTGCCTGATGGTCAACCGGTGGCGCTCAGTCTGCGCTCGCGGGTGCAGGCGCAAAACTGGCGGGATGGCGATGCCGATGCCTACCTGAGCCTGCCGCAAAGTGACTGGGCGCACTGGTTGCCGACCAGCCTGACCCAACAATGGACAGTGTCCTCTCTCAAGGCAGGCGGTGAATTTTGGCTGACTTGGAGTAAAGGGACACTGCAAAGTGCTGTGGCGCGCGTCAATGCTCCGCAGCTCAAGGGCACCTATGCCCAACGCAAGGCGACGAAGATCGACAACTTGGCGCTCAACGCCTGGTTCCAGCGCAGCAAAGATGGCTTCAGTCTGTCGCTTGAGTCCTTGGCCATGAACATGGGCGATAAGCGTTGGGAGAGCCGCATCCAGCTCAAACAACAGGCGGCGACCTCTGACATTGATGAGCTGTGGCATGTGCAGGCCGATCGCCTGGACCTGGCGCCCATCACCCCGATCCTTGATTCCCTGGCGCCACTGCCGGAACAACTCATGGTGGTGATCGACAACCTGAAAGTCACCGGTGGCCTACGCAATGTGCTGCTCGATTACCGGCCACAGGCCGTGGGCGACAAACGTTTCAGTTTTGCCGCCAATCTCGACAAGGTCGGCTTCAACGCTTATCACGGTGCGCCGGCGGCCGGCAATGTCAGTGGCAGCATCAGCGGTGACCTGGGTCAGGGCGAACTGCGCCTGGCCACCGATGACTTCATGCTGCATCTGTACCCGATCTTCGCCAAACCCTGGAAATACCAGAAGGCCAATGCCCGACTGACCTGGAAGCTCGATGAGCAGAGCTTCACCCTGATCGCCCCGTATATCAAGGTGCTGGGTGACGAAGGCAAAATCGCCAGTGATTTCTTGATCCGCCTGCACTTCAATGGCTCGCCCCTGGAAGACTACATGGACCTGCGGGTCGGTATGGTCGATGGCGACGGTCGTTATACCGCCAAGTACCTCCCTGCCGTGCTCAGCCCGGCACTGGACGAGTGGCTGAGAACCGCGATACTGGGTGGCGCGGTGGATCAGGGGTTCTTCCAGTATCAGGGGTCACTGCACCACGATGCAGTGGCTGCAGCGCGCAGTATCAGTTTGTTCTTCAAGGTTCATGACGCCACATTGGCTTTCCAGCCGGGCTGGCCGCAGCTCACGGGTGTGGATGGGGATGTGTTTGTCGAAGGCACTGGCGTGCGGATCAAGGCCAGTAAGGGCCGCCTGCTGAATACCCAGGTGAGCAATGTCCTGGTCAATATTCCCCATGCTGCTGAAGGGAAAAACAGCCATCTGTTGGTCGATGGTGACTTCGCAGGCGGCCTGGGCGACGGCGTGAAAATTCTTCAGGAAGCGCCCATCGGTACAGCTGAAGCGTTCGCTGGCTGGCAGGGCGAAGGTCCGTTGCAGGGCAAGCTCAAACTGGACATTCCTCTGGGTAAAGGCGAGGAACCGAAGATTCTGGTGGACTTCAACACTGACGCCGCACGCTTGAAACTGAGCGAGCCACCGTTGGAGCTGACCCAGCTCAAGGGCACTTTTCGCTTCGACAATGCCAAGGGCCTGAGTGGCAACAACATTCGCGCCCAGGCGTTCGAACGCCCGATCACCGCGCAGATTTATGCTGAAGGCAAACCGGGGGCGATCACAACCCGAATCGCCGCCAGTGGCCAGATCGCGGAGAAGAGGCTTGCCGAGTGGCTGGGCGATACTCAGCCGTTGCCAGTGTCTGGCGAGCTACCTTATCAGTTGCAGCTCACCCTCGGTGGGGCAGACAACCAACTGCAGATCAACTCCAATCTCAAAGGTCTGGCCATCGATCTGCCTGCGCCTTTCGGCAAAGGACCTGATGACCCGCGCGACAGCCAGTTTCGCATGACCTTGCAGGGACCTGAGCGACGTTTCTGGGTCACTTACGCCGACCTCGCCAACCTGACGTTCGCCTCCCCCAGCGGCAACATGGCTGAAGGACGGGGTGAGGTGTTTCTCGGTCAGGGCAGTGCAGTGCTTCCTGACGCCAAAGGTTTGAGGGTGCGTGGTGCGCTGTCCGAACTGGACATTGCCCCGTGGAAAACCATGGTCGAGCGCTACGCGGGCAATGACCCTGGCGGTAGCGCCAAGCAGTTGTTGAGCAGCGCAGACCTGCAGATCGGTAAATTGAGCGCGTTGGGGTCCACCCTCGAAAAGGTCAGTGTGCAACTCGATCGAAAAGACACTGCCTGGAATCTGGCCGTCGCGAGTTCACTGCTCAAAGGCACGGCCACTCTGCCCGACGCGAAAACCGCGCCAATTGCCATCAATTTGTTGTTTGTGAAGTTACCGCCGGCCGACCCGAATGCCGCGGCGGTGGAAAATGCACCTGACCCGCTGGCTGACGTCGACCCGCGGCAGATTCCGGCGATGGATATCAAGATCACCCAGCTGTTTCAGGGGGATCAACTGGTCGGCGGATGGTCGCTCAAGGCGCGTCCAACGCCTACGGGCGTAAAGCTCACTGACTTGAGTCTGGGCCTCAAAGGCATGCTGTTGCAGGGCGACGCCAGTTGGGACGGCACGCCAGGATCGACCATCAGCTGGTACAAAGGCCGGGTCGAGGGCAAGAATCTGGCGGATGTGCTCAAGGCCTGGGGTTTTGCGCCAAACGTGACCAGCGAAACATTCGAGATGAACGCCGATGGCCGCTGGCCGGGGTCGCCGGCGTGGGTCGGGCTCAAGCGGTATTCGGGCAGCCTGGATGCGACCTTGCGCAGGGGCCAGTTCGTTGAGGTGGAAGGCGGTGCGCAAGCGTTGCGGGTTTTCGGGCTGCTCAACTTCAACTCCATCGGCCGCCGCTTGCGTCTGGACTTCTCGGACTTGCTCGGCAAGGGCCTGAGCTACGATCAGGTCAAAGGCTTGCTGGTGTCGAGCGATGGCGTGTATGTGACCCGTGACCCGATCACCTTGACCGGGCCTTCGAGTAATCTCGAAATCAACGGTACGCTGGATATGGTCAAGGACCGGGTCGATGCCAAATTGCTGGTGACCTTGCCGGTGACCAACAACTTGCCGATCGCGGCGTTGATCGTTGGTGCCCCCGCGATTGGCGGCGCCCTGTTCCTGGTCGACAAGCTGCTCGGTGATCGGGTAGCGCGTTTTGCCAGTGTGCAGTACCGCATCGAAGGGACCGTGAAAGACCCGAAAGTCGTCTTCGACAAGCCCTTTGAAAAACCCCAATAGCGCGCCATGGAGTACAGTGGCTGCATGTCTTGTCCGGAGCGCGCCATGTCTTTTGCCGTAATTCAAATGGTCAGCCAGAGCGATGTTCTGGCGAATCTGACTCAAGCCCGCCGCCTGCTGGAACAAGCGGCGGCGTCCGGCGCACGCCTTGCGGTGCTGCCGGAAAACTTCGCCGCCATGGGCCGTCGTGATGTCGCCGATATCGGTCGCGCCGAGGCTCAAGGCCAGGGGCCAATCCTGCCATGGTTGAAACTGGCCGCTCGCGACCTCAAGTTATGGATAGTTGCCGGCACGTTGCCGCTGCCACCGAGTGATCGGCCGCAGGGTAAAGTGACCGCGTGTTCTTTGCTGATCGATGAACACGGCGAGCAAGTGGCGCGCTATGACAAGCTGCACCTGTTCGACGTGGATGTTGCCGACAACCGTGGTCGATACCGTGAGTCTGATGACTATGCTCATGGTGACAACGTAGTGGTCGCCGATACGCCGGTGGGGCGTCTGGGTCTGAGCGTGTGTTACGACCTGCGCTTCCCTGAGTTGTACAGTGCGCTGCGTGAAGCGGGCGCGGAATTGATCACAGCACCGTCGGCTTTCACTGCCGTGACCGGCGCTGCGCATTGGGACATTCTGATCCGGGCGCGTGCGATAGAAACCCAGTGCTACCTGCTGGCGGCGGCGCAGGGCGGCGTGCACCCAGGTCCACGGGAAACGTATGGGCATGCCGCGATCATCGACCCTTGGGGTCGGGT
The DNA here is from genome assembly GCF_056680425.1 of Pseudomonas sp. ASL3. Taxonomy (NCBI): domain Bacteria; kingdom Pseudomonadati; phylum Pseudomonadota; class Gammaproteobacteria; order Pseudomonadales; family Pseudomonadaceae; genus Pseudomonas; species Pseudomonas sp. ASL3. The sequence continues at coordinate 6,458,075 of NZ_CM155281.1, forward strand.
GCTGGCGGAGCAGGCCCAAGGCGAAGCGGTGCTGCTGGCCAGGCGCGACAGCGATGAACAGGCGTCCATCAGGGCGCGGATGCCGGTGTCCAATCATCGGCGATTTTTTTCGCAGGACGCATTGCGGCCTGCGCACACTTCGGAGTGAATATGAGCGACTTGTCCTCTGTCAGCGAACACCTTTTAGCACCCGGCGGTCTGAGCCTCGACAGCTTGCAGTCGGTATTGGGCGAGCTGGCCGGACCTGGGATCGACGCGGCTGACCTGTATTTTCAGGGGCAGATTTCCGAGTCCTGGGCGTTGGAAGACGGCATCGTCAAGGAAGGCAGTTTCAACCTCGATCAGGGCGTCGGTGTACGGGCGCAATCGGGCGAAAAAACCGGCTTTGCCTACAGCAATGCGATTACCCCTGAAGCGTTGAGCCTGGCAGCCCGTGCTGCGCGCTCGATTTCCCGCGCCGGGCAGGAAGGCCGGGTGCAGGCGTTCACCACTCAGGATGTTGCCCAGCTGTATGCGCCGGACAACCCGCTGGAAGTGATGACGCGCGCGGAAAAGGTCGAGTTGCTCAAGCGTATCGACGTTGCTACCCGTGCGCTGGATACCCGTATCCAACAGGTGACGGTCAGCATGGCCGGGGTTTGGGAGCGGATTCTGATTGCGTCCACCGATGGCAGCCTGGCGGCGGATGTGCGTCCGCTGGTGCGTTTCAACGTCAGCGTTATTGTCGAGCAGAATGGTCGGCGTGAGCGCGGTGGCCACGGCGGCGGCGGACGCACGGATTACCGGTATTTCCTGACCGATGACCGCGCCATGGGGTACGCCCGTGAAGCCTTGCGTCAGGCGCTGGTCAACCTCGAGGCGATCCCGGCGCCTGCTGGCACATTGCCGGTGGTGCTCGGTTCCGGTTGGTCCGGCGTGCTGCTGCATGAAGCGGTCGGTCATGGTTTGGAAGGCGATTTCAACCGCAAAGGCAGCTCGGCGTATAGCGGGCGCATGGGTGAAATGGTCGCGTCCAAGCTGTGCACGATTGTCGATGACGGCACGTTGGCCGGTCGTCGAGGCTCGTTGACGGTGGACGACGAAGGTACGCCTACCGAATGCACCACGCTGATCGAAAATGGCGTGCTCAAGGGCTACATGCAGGACAAGCTCAACGCACGGTTGATGGGTGTGGCCCGTACCGGCAACGGTCGTCGCGAGTCTTACGCGCACTTGCCGATGCCACGCATGACCAACACCTACATGCTTGGCGGGCAGAGTGATCCTGCGGAAATCATCGCCTCGGTGAAAAAGGGCATCTACTGCGCCAACCTTGGCGGTGGCCAGGTGGACATCACCAGCGGCAAGTTCGTGTTTTCGACCAGTGAAGCCTATTTGATCGAGGACGGCAAAATCACTACGCCGGTCAAAGGTGCAACCTTGATCGGTAACGGGCCGGAAGCCATGAGTCGAGTGTCGATGGTCGGTAACGATCTGGCGCTGGACAGTGGCGTAGGCACCTGCGGCAAGGACGGTCAGTCAGTGCCAGTAGGCGTCGGCCAGCCGACCTTGAAGATCGATGCGATTACAGTAGGCGGTACGGGTTCTTGAAAAAGCTGCACCGGATGAATCGCGCAGTGCGATTCATCCGGTGCATGAGTGCTAACGCAAGCCGCGCTTGGTTTCGTCCAGGTCGCGGATGTACTTGAACAGTTTACGGCTGGCAGCCGGTGGCTTGCTTTGCGCAAGCTCATGCTGAGCCTGGCGGATAAACGAGCGCAGTTGCTGACGATCCGCTTCCGGATAGTCGCCGACAAACTTTTCGAGTACGTCGTCGGTGCCTGTGATCAAACGATCACGCCAGCGTTCCAGACCGTGGAAGCGTTCGTTGTATTGCCGCGTGGAGGCATCGAGTTGATCAAGCAACATCAGAATGGCGTCCAGGTCTTGATCGCGCATCAGTTTGCCGATGAACAGGATATGCCGTTTACGCGCAATGTTTGCGGTGTGCTTGGGCGCTTCGGCCAAGGCCCGGCGCAAAGCGTCGGTCAAGGGCAGCTTCGCCAGCAGGTCAGGCTTGAGTGTGGTCAGGCGCTCACCGAGGTCAACCAGAGCATGTAGCTCGCGTTTGACCTGAGTTTTGCTTTTCTCCCCGTCGAGGGAGTCGTCGTAAGAATCAACCATGGGGGCAGTCCGTAAATAAACGCCGCCATGATAACCAGTCGGGGGCCGCTTGTCCGGCCCGGTCGGTATTCGGCCTGTGCCGAAAGCAGAATTTGATGGAGAAAGTCATGAGTGAATCTCAAAGCGTCGGCCCGCAAGCGTTGCCGGTACTGCAAGAACAAGTCGAACACATCATCGCCGAAGCCAAGCGTCAGGGCGCCAGCGCCTGTGAGGTCGCGGTATCGCTGGAGCAGGGCCTGTCGACTTCGGTTCGTCAGCGCGAAGTAGAAACCGTCGAATTCAACCGCGATCAGGGTTTTGGTATCACCTTGTATGTCGGCCAGCGTAAAGGCTCGGCCAGCACATCGGCCAGTGGCGCTGACGCCATTCGCGAAACGGTCGCTGCTGCGTTGGCGATCGCCAAACACACCTCCGAAGACGAAAGCTCGGGTCTGGCCGATGCCGCGCTGATGGCCAAGGAACAGCCGGATTTCGATCTGTTCCACGCGTGGGATATCAGCCCGGAACAAGCTATCGAACGCGCTTTGATCTGTGAAGCGGCGGCGTTCGATGCCGACAGTCGGATCAAAAATGCCGATGGCACCACGCTCAATACCCACCAAGGTTGCCGCGTGTATGGCAACAGCCACGGATTTATCGGCGGCTATGCCTCGACACGTCACAGCCTGAGCTGCGTGATGATCGCAGAGGGCGAAGGGCAGATGCAGCGCGACTATTGGTACGACGTGAATCGCCAGGGTGAGCTGCTGGCGGACGCACAAAGCATTGGTCGCCGCGCGGCAGAGCGAGCGGCTGGCCGGCTGGGTGCGCGTCCGGTACCGACATGCGAAGTCCCGGTGTTGTTCTCTGCGGAATTGGCGGGTGGCTTGTTCGGCCATTTCCTGTCGGCCATTTCTGGCGGCAATCTGTACCGCAAATCGTCGTTCCTCGAAGGCACCATGGGTCAACGCCTGTTCCCCGAATGGCTGACTATCGACGAACGGCCGCACTTGATGCGTGCCATGGGCAGCTCGGCGTTCGACGGCGATGGCCTGGCAACCTACGCCAAGCCATTCGTGGAAAACGGCGATCTGGTCTCCTATGTCTTGGGCACTTACTCCGGGCGCAAGCTGGGCTTGCCGAGCACCGCCAACTCTGGCGGCGTGCATAACCTGTTCGTGACCCATGGGGTTGAAGATCAGGCAGCGTTATTGCGCCGTATGGGGCGCGGTTTGCTGGTCACCGAGTTGATGGGCAGTGGTTTGAACATGGTGACGGGCGACTACTCCCGTGGCGCGGCGGGTTTCTGGGTCGAGAACGGCGAAATCCAGTTCCCGGTTCAAGAAGTCACCATTGCCGGCAATCTGCGCGACATGTTCAAGCAGATCGTCGCCGTTGGCAGTGATCTGGAACTGCGCAGCAATATCCGGACTGGCTCGGTGTTGATCGAGCGAATGATGGTGGCGGGTAGCTGATCCATCAGTGCGCCTTATGCTCCCCGCATGAGGCGCCTTGTTCGAGCTTCGGTTGAACATCTGCGCCCTCGGCGACCGCTTCGCGGTCGATCGCAGACAAATCAGCTCTTATCAAACAAGGGGCTTCACCGGATCAAGTGGGTGTTATGAGTTTTGGAGACGTTCCGGGTATAAATCCAAACCACCAAAATGAAAGTAAATGGCATTGCGAAAACGCTCCCGATTTCGAAACCCGCAAGAGCGTTGCTTGAGCCGTTGAATGCGTGCGTTCATGCTTTCTGCATGACCGTTATGCAGGTTCAACACGATGGCGTTGACGATGCCCCACAGTCGTCGCTTGATCGTTTTGGCGACTTTCCACATCGGTGGCAGCCCACTGTTCAAGGCCCATTCCAGCCAGTGGTTCCACTGTTGTTCGACCTCATCCCGATCCTTACCTCGCCACAACTGCATGGCCAGATCCTTGATCGCCCACGCTTTGGCTGTACGCAACGAACCCTCTCGCAACGACTCGAAGGTTGCCTGTTGCCGCTCGGTCATGTTTTCGGCCCGCTTAAGCCAGACGTATTTCGTGTTCTTGAGCACCGTGGAGCCTGCCTTTAGCAACTCGCGGTTCTCCATATGACGCACCCTGTCCAGCGCCTCACTCAACAGCTTGGCCACATGAAACTTGTCGAACGCTATTTTGTGCATGGCATCCGGAATATGACGTTGGGTCGCGCTGATAAAGGCGGGCCACATGTCCATCGAAACGCCCGTAATAGCTTGCTTCTGGTCGCTATTGAGCTTCGTATAAAACGCTTCCAGGCTCTGGGTGAGGTTGCCGTCTTCCACATGCAAGACCTGACCCGTTGCGGGGTCGGTCACCACGGTGACGTACTCGCGACGCTTTTGAAACGAAGTCTCGTCCACACATATCTGGGTCGGCGATAACGGTTTTCGACGCGCCAATCCGCGTCTGACGGCGCGAGCCATGATCCGGTCAATGCTGCCCCAGCTCGTCTGGAGTTGACGCGAGACCGCCTGAATACTGGCTTCCTGGATCCAGTTGATCACCAATGCTTCAAACATCAAGGTGAAACCTGAACCCGCGTCTGCCCACGGGACCTCGACAGTCACCACGCCATGCTCGGCGCAATGAACTCTGGGCACCTCAGCCTCTAGAATGGTCACGAACTGACACGTATCAAGATGCCGCCAACGACGTTTGCGTTTGTCATAACGCGAAGCGTGCAGGCCACATTGCGGACAGGTGAACGCAGCAGCATCAGATACTCCAACGCCGACAACGACTTGCCCCAACGCACGGTCAAGGTTAACTGCGACCACTTTCCACGGTGCCTGGAGCCCAAGGATTTGGGTGTATAAATCGATATCTCTCATGGGGAGGAGAATAGATTACCCACTCAAAACGGTGAAGCCCCTCAAACAACCTGTAAGTATTTGAAATGTATGAAGTGAATATTTCAAAATTTGTAGGAGCTGACTTGTCTGCGATCCAGTGCGAAGCGCTGGCAAAAATGGTGAATTCACCACCGCTGGAAGGTCCTTCGGCCCTTTTCGCAGACAAGTCAGCTCCTACGCCCTCCGGGCATAATCGAGCCCCAGTTTGCTGCGTGACAGCGCGGCGTCGAAGACGCGGCGAGGCCTCTCATCAAACAACCTGTAAGTGATTGAAATATATGAAGTGAATATTTCGAAATTTGTAGGAGCTGACTTGTCTGCGATCGACTGCGAAGCAGTCGTAAATGGGCTGGACACGATATCGCTGGAAGGTCCTTCGGCCCTTATCGCAGACAAGTCAGCTCCTACGCCCTCCGGACGGAATCGAGATCCAGTTTGCTGCGCGAAAGCGCTGCGTCGAAGACGGGCGGAATCTCCTACTTGAGATTTGTGCCTTTCCCCCTCGACCTGATGCTGTCACTCGCCTTCATCAAACCGGTTGTTGATCAGTTCGATCAAGCCGTCCAGCGCTGCCTGGTCGTCTTCACCTTCGGTGTGCAGGTGGATGTCGGTGCCTTTACCGGCAGCCAGCATCATTACGGCCATAATGCTTTTGCCGTCAACCATGCTTTCAGCGTTGCGACCCACTCTGATCTGGCAGGGGAATCTTCCGGCGACGCCGACGAATTTGGCGGCGGCACGCGCGTGCAAGCCAAGCTTGTTGATGATGGTGATTTGACGAGCGGGCATCGCGATGAAGGTCCTTTCAGCTGAGGTCGCGGTGGCGAACCTGAACGTTCTTGAGGGATTGTTGCAGGACCTGGCCCAGGCGCTCGGTCAGGTAGACAGAGCGGTGGTGCCCGCCGGTGCAGCCAATGGCAATAGTGACGTAGGCGCGGTTGCTGGCGGCGAAGCGCGGCAGCCACTTATTCAAGTAGGTATAGATGTCCTGAAACATTTCTTCGACATCCGGCTGGGCTGCCAGGTAGTCCATCACGGGTTGATCGAGCCCGGATTGTTCGCGCAGTTCAGGCTTCCAGTACGGATTGGGCAGGCAACGCACGTCGAACACCAGGTCGGCGTCCACTGGCATGCCGCGCTTGAAACCAAACGACTCAACCAGAAACGCAGTCCCCGGCTCCGGCTTGTTCAGCAGGCGCAGCTTGATCATGTCGCGTAACTGGTAGAGGTTCAGGAGCGTGGTGTTGATTTTCAGGTCAGCCAGATCGACGATCGGTCCGAGCAGGTTGCTCTCGTCACGTATCGCTTCGGCGAGCGAGCGGCTGGCGCTGCTCAGTGGGTGGCGACGACGGGTTTCCGAGAAGCGTTTGAGCAGGGTTTCTTCATCAGCGTCTAAATAAAGCACATCGCACTGGATATGGCGGCTACGGACTTCTTCCAATAACTGCGGAAAGCGCGACAAATGGCTCGGCAGGTTGCGCGCGTCGATGGAGACGGCGACCAGGGGTTGAGCCAGTTCGGTGTGAATCAGGGCACGTTCAGCCAGCTCGGGAAGCAGGCCGGCCGGGAGGTTATCGATGCAGTAGAAGCCATTGTCTTCCAGCACATCGAGTGCGGTGCTCTTACCGGAGCCGGATCGGCCGCTGACGATGATCATTCGCATGATTAATGACCGTTCTGCACGTCCAGCACCACTTTATAAAGCGCTTCATTGCTTTCGGCGCTGCGTAGACGGGTGCGCACGTCTGCGCGGTCGAGCATGCTGGCGATCTGGCGCAGCAACTCCAGGTGTTCATCGGTGGCTGCTTCGGGGACCAGCAAAACAAAAAGCAGGTCCACCGGTCTGCCATCGATGGCATCAAAGTCCACGGCGTCATTGAGCAACACGAGGGCGCTGATGGGTGTCGAGCAGCCAGTCAGTCGGCAGTGAGGAATGGCGATGCCATTGCCGAAACCGGTCGAGCCCAGTTTTTCACGGGCGAAGAGGCTCTCTAACACGGTTTGCGAATTCAGATCAGGCACTTCACTGCCGATCAAAGCTGCAATTTGTTCGAGTACACGTTTTTTACTGCCGCCCGACACGTTCACAAGTGAACGGCCGGGAGTCAGGATATTTTCAAGTCGGATCATGGGTTGGGAGTGTTAGCGAGCCGTCGCACCTTTAAGGATGTTCTGCTGCTTTTCCTTATGCTTGAGCAATTGTCTGTCCAGCTTGTCAGTGAGTAGATCGATTGCCGCATACATGTCGTCATGTTCTGCGTTAGCGACTACCTCCCCACCATGGATGTGCAGCGTGGCTTCGATTTTCTGCTTCAGTTTTTCGACCGCCATCGTTACCTGCACATTGGTAATCTTGTCAAAGTGCCCTTCAAGCTTTTTGAGTTTGAGCTCAATGTATTCGCGCAGGGGCTTCGTAACCTCAAGCTGGTGTCCACTGATGTTGACTTGCATACAGCTTCTCCTTCGTTGCCAGTGCATATAGAAGCAGGCTTGGTGCCTACCACTGTAACGCTGCGGCGTTAGGCCATCATCACATCAATCGCTTGCGCTCACTCGAAGGCGCGATCCCAAGTGATTCGCGGTATTTGGCGACTGTGCGACGGGCTACCTGAATGCCTTGTGCCTCCAGTAAACCAGCGATCTTGCTGTCACTCAACGGCTTTTTCTGATTTTCCGCGGCAACCAGTTTTTTGATGATCGCGCGGATGGCTGTGGATGAACACTCACCGCCCTCAGAGGTGCTTACGTGGCTGGAAAAGAAATATTTCAGTTCGTAAATGCCGCGAGGGGTATGCATGAATTTTTGCGTGGTCACCCGTGAAATCGTCGATTCGTGCATGCCGACCGCTTCAGCGATGTCATGCAGGACCAGTGGTTTCATCGCCTCGTCGCCATATTCGAGAAAGCCGCGCTGATGCTCGACAATTTGCGTGGCCACTTTCATCAGCGTTTCGTTGCGGCTTTGCAGGCTCTTGATGAACCAGCGGGCCTCCTGCAACTGATTGCGCATGAAGGTGTTGTCGGCGCTGGTGTCGGCCCTGCGAACGAACCCTGCGTACTGTGGATTGACCCGCAGACGGGGCACGGACTCTTGGTTGAGTTCCACCAGCCAGCGTTCGTTGTCCTTGCGTACGATCACGTCGGGCACGACGTATTCGGCCTCGCTGGATTCGATCTGCGAGCCTGGACGCGGGTTGAGGCTCTGCACCAGCTCAATGACTTGGCGCAGCTCGTCTTCCTTGAGTTTCATGCGCCGCATCAGTTGAGCGTAGTCACGGCTGCCGAGCAGGTCGATGAAATCGCTCACCAAACGCTGTGCTTCAGCCAGCCAGCGGGTTTTCGCGGGCAGCTGGCGTAGTTGCAGGGACAGGCATTCGCTCAGGGTGCGGGCGCCGATCCCGGCGGGTTCGAATTGCTGGATACGGTGCAGAACTGCTTCGATTTCATCCAGCTCGACATCCATTTCCGGATCGAACGCATCGAGGATTTCCTCGAGCGACTCGTCGAGGTAACCCTGATTGTTGATGCAGTCGATCAGCGTGACGGCGATCAGCCGGTCGGTGTCGGACATCGGTGCCAGGTTCAACTGCCACAGCAGATGGCTCTGCAGGCTCTCACCGGCCGAGGTGCGCGTGGTGAAGTCCCATTCGTCATCATCGTTGCTGGGCAGGCTGCTGGCGCTGGTCTGGTAGACGTCTTCCCAGGCGGTATCGACTGGCAATTCGTTGGGAATACGATCGTTCCATTCGCCATCCTCCAGGTTATCCACCGTCGGGGCGGTTTCCTGGTAGGTCGGTTCCTGAACGTCAGGATTGGGTTTCTCTATGTTGTCGGCCAGCGGATCAGCGTTGTCGAAGTCGTCGCCTTCTTCCTGGCGCTCGAGCATAGGGTTGGACTCCAACGCTTCCTGGATTTCCTGTTGCAGATCCAGGGTCGACAATTGGAGGAGGCGGATGGCCTGTTGCAGCTGCGGTGTCATCGTCAGCTGCTGGCCCATTCTCAGGACTAGCGATGGTTTCATGGCAGGGGCTTAACACCTTATTCGCCGGCGCACATGCGCCATCCACTACAGGGCGCCGAAGCGCCAACTTAAGCAAATTATATGCCTGAAACCTAAGTGTTTGCCTAGAGTGTGCTGACAATTAATGTTTTTGTCAGCGCTAACCCTAGTGTCCGTCGCCGATGAAGAGCGAAACACCGCAGAACTTACAGGCGGAATTCATGGCCGAGGTAAACCTCTTTAACCAGTTGGTTAGCCAGAATGGTTTCTGCATCACCTTCAGCGATCAGTTGCCCATCGTTGACGATGTAAGCGGTTTCACAGATATCCAGGGTTTCACGAACGTTGTGATCGGTGATCAGTACGCCGATGCCCTTGGCTTTCAAGTGATGGATGATCTGTTTGATATCACCGACCGAAATCGGGTCGACACCTGCAAAAGGCTCATCAAGCAGGATGAACTTGGGCGAAGTCGCCAGGGCGCGAGCAATTTCTACACGGCGGCGTTCACCACCGGAGAGGCTCATGCCCAGGTTGTCGCGAATATGGCTGATGTGGAATTCCTGCAGCAGGTTTTCCAGTTCCTTGCGGCGTGCCGTGCGGTCGAGTTCCTTGCGGGTCTCGAGGATCGCCATGATGTTGTCGGCAACCGACAGCTTGCGGAAAATCGAAGCTTCCTGCGGCAGATAGCCAATCCCGGCGCGCGCGCGGCCGTGCATTGGCTGGTGGCTGACGTCCAGGTCGTCGATCAGCACCCGTCCCTGGTCGGCCTGGACCAGGCCGACAATCATGTAGAAGCAAGTGGTCTTGCCGGCACCGTTAGGGCCAAGCAGTCCCACGATCTGCCCACTTTCAATGGACAGACTGACATCGCGTACGACCTGACGGCCCTTATAGCTTTTAGCCAGATGCTGGGCTTTCAGCGTCGCCATTACGGGGCCTTCTGCGCGTCGGGTTTGTTTTTCGGCTGGATGACCATGTCGATCCGCGGGCGTGGTGCCGTCACCTTGGTGCCGTTGGCGCGACCGGCGTTGACGATCTGTTTCACCGTGTCATAGATGATTTTTTCGCCTTCGGACGTGTTGCCGTCGTTGATGACCTTGGCTTTGTCGATCAGGACGATCTTGTCCTGTGCGGCGAAGTACTGGATGGTCACGGCGTACGCCTGAACTATGGGCTTGTTCAGGTCTGGCTTCTGCTCGTAGTAAGCGAGATTGCCAACGGAGGTAAACACGTCGACTTCGCCTGTTGGAGTTCGGGTGATGGTCACGGTGTTGCCTGTGATCTTCATCGAGCCTTGGGTGATGATGACGTTGCCTTTGTAGGTCGCAAGGCCCTTCTTGTCATCGAGCTGCGCATCGTCAGACTGGATATGAATAGGCTGATCGCGGTCCGTCGGCAGAGCCCAGGCGCTCACGCTTCCCAGTACTGTGCCCAGGCCGAGCAAAAAAGGGAGGGTTTTAACGAGCCTCATACTGTCCTCTTACGTTGGACAGCAGGTCCATCCTGCCGTCGTTCAAATACGCTTTCATGCCCACGCCGGTAGATACACCACCGAAGCCGTCGATTCTAACGGCTTGCTGGGTCTCCGCATATTGCTTCTGTGGGAATACCGTCATTCGACTGCTGGTAATAATGGTTGTCCGGTTCTTTTCGTCAGTGCGTGCTACGCGAACAGAGTCGATCAGTTCGACCTGGGTGCCTCCGGGCGAGACCTCGCCTTTCAGGCTCTGCACATGCCAGGGGTACGCAGCGCCGCGATACAGCTGCAGATCCGGCTTGGTCAGCAGGGTGACGTCGGAAACCTGGAGATGCTCGACCTTGTCGGTCGTCATATCGTATTGAAGTTTGCCGTCGGGCAGGAACTGCAGGCTGTGAGCGTTCATTGCGTAAAAGTCGATGGCACCCGCGTCAACAGGTGCAGCCTTTTGCTGCAGGAAGGTTTCAGGGCTGATATTCCAGTAGCCTACCGCCGCGAGTAGCAGGGCAAATACACCCAGAATCAAAAATCTGCGGATCTTTTTGCTCAGCATAAATGACTTCTATAAGTAGGCGGCATGGGCCGCTTCAAGGCTGCCTTGGGCGCTCAGGATCAACTCGCAGAATTCGCGAGCTGCCCCTTCGCCGCCGCGAGCCTGAGTAATTCCGTGGGCATGTTGCCGGACAAAGCTGGCCGCATTGGCGACTGCCATGCCCAGGCCGACGCGCCGAATGACCGGCAAGTCTGGCAGATCGTCACCCAGATAGGCGACTTGTTCATAGCTTAGGTTGAGTTGCGCAAGTAACTCGTCGAGAACGACTAATTTGTCTTCGCGGCCCTGATACAGATGCTGGATACCCAGATTCTGTGCGCGTCGCTCGACCACCGGGGTCTTGCGTCCACTGATGATGGCCGTGCGCACGCCCGACGCGATCAGCATTTTTATGCCTTGGCCGTCGAGCGTATTGAATGTTTTGAATTCGCTGCCGTCTTCGAGAAAGTATAGGCGGCCGTCAGTCAGCACGCCGTCGACGTCGAAAATGGCCAGTTTGATGTTCTTGCCGCGTTGCAGCAGATCCGTGGTCATTGCATCGCTCATTACATAACCCCCGCGCGCAGAAGATCTTGCAGGTTGAAGGCGCCGATAGGGTGGTCGTTTTCATCGACGACGATCAGGGCGCCAATCTTGTGGTCTTCCATGATTTTCAACGCTTCGGCCGCGAGCATCTCGGGACGGGCGGTTTTGCCATGGACTGTCATCACTTCGTCGATTGTCGCCTGGCGGATGTCGATGGTGCGATCAAGGGTCCGGCGCAAATCGCCGTCGGTAAAGATCCCGGCCAGACGGCCATCGGCTTCCAGTATGGCAGTCATCCCCAGGCCCTTGCGGGTCATTTCCATCAGTGAGTCGCGCAGCAGTGTGCCGCGCTGGACTTTGGGCAAGTCCTCACCGGTGTGCATGACGTGTTCGACTTTGAGCAACAAGCGTCGGCCAAGGGCGCCGCCCGGATGGGAAAAAGCAAAGTCTTCCGCGGTGAAGCCGCGTGCTTCGAGCAAGGCAACCGCCAGCGCGTCACCCATCACCAATGCAGCGGTGGTCGACGAAGTCGGGGCCAGATTCAGTGGGCAGGCCTCTTGCTTGACGTGAACGTTGAGGTTGATCTCGGCGGCCTTGGCCAGCGCGGAATCCGGGTTGCCGGTCAGGCTGATCATCTTGATGCCCAGGCGTTTGATCAGCGGCAGCAGCGTAACGATTTCAGCCGTCGAGCCCGAGTTGGAGATCGCCAGAATGATATCGTCAGCGGTGATCATGCCCATGTCGCCATGGCTCGCTTCGGCTGGATGAACGAAGAATGCCGTAGTGCCGGTGCTTGCCAGGGTAGCGGCAATCTTGTTTCCAATGTGCCCGGACTTGCCCATGCCAACCACTACAACGCGGCCCTTGCCGGCCAGAATCATCTCGCAAGCGCGTACGAAATCCGCGTCGATATGGGCCAGCAAGCCTTCTACGGCTTCTATTTCGAGACGGATAGTGCGTTGTGCTGTTTGAATCAGGTCGCTGGATTGGCTCATGTCAGAAATCGGTTAGCCTGATGAAAAGGCGGCGATTATAGCGGTAATGACCGATTCCCTCACGCTTGATCGTCGGTCTTTCTTTTATGTCCGGGTAGTTCTGGCGCCAGTGGACAGGTTGCGTTGTCTGGGGAGCGCTTCGCAATTGTTCGAATTATCTGTCTACCCCATGAACGAAAAAGGCTTCTACCGTGGGACGCGCGCGCGCGCAGTGGTATAGTGCGCCGCCAGTTCGGCCCATCCAGCCAGTGCATGCCTTGCGTCATGGACTTGGTGTCTGAGAGTGAGGCCGCATCGCAAGGAGTTTAGATGAGCGCCGATAACGCATACGCGGTCGAGCTGAAGGGTATGACCTTCAAGCGCGGTACGCGCAGCATCTTCGATAATGTTGATATTCGTATTCCACGGGGCAAGGTCACCGGCATCATGGGGCCTTCCGGCTGTGGCAAGACCACTTTGCTGCGTTTGATGGGGGCGCAACTGCGCCCCAGCAAAGGCGAGGTTTGGGTCAACGGTCAGAATTTGCCGGAATTGTCGCGCAGTGACCTGTTCGACGCGCGCAAGCAAATGGGCGTGTTGTTTCAGAGCGGTGCCTTGTTCACTGATCTCGATGTGTTCGAGAACGTGGCCTTTCCGCTACGCGTGCATACCGAGTTGCCCGAAGAAATGATCCGCGACATTGTCCTGCTTAAACTGCAGGCGGTAGGGCTGCGCGGTGCCATCGAGTTGATGCCCGACGAGTTGTCCGGTGGCATGAAACGTCGCGTGGCGCTGGCAAGGGCGATTGCTCTCGACCCGCAGATCCTCATGTACGACGAACCCTTCGTGGGCCAGGACCCGATTGCCATGGGGGTGCTGGTGCGTTTGATTCGGCTGCTCAACGATGCGTTGGGGATTACCAGCATCGTGGTTTCCCATGATCTGGCTGAAACAGCGAGTATCGCTGACTACCTCTACGTGGTTGGCGATGGGCAGGTGCTGGGGCAGGGGACACCGGATGAGCTGATGAATTCGGACAATCCTCGCATTCACCAATTCATGACCGGCGAGCCTGATGGCCCTGTTCCATTTCACTATCCGGCACCGGATTATCGCGAAGATCTTTTGGGGAAGCGCTGATGCGCAGAAAGTCATTACTGGACCGGGTCAGCCTGTTCGGGCGCGCTGCGATCGATATTCTTGCGGTACTGGGGCGTTCCGGGCTGTTTCTGGTTCATGCATTGTTCGGTCGCGGCGGCATCGGCGGCGGTTTTCAACTGTTGGTTCGGCAACTGTATTCGGTTGGCGTCATGTCCCTGCTGATTATTGTGGTCTCGGGGGCCTTCATCGGCATGGTGCTGGCGCTTCAAGGTTTCAGCATCCTGGCTAAATATGGCTCGGAGCAGGCCGTCGGGCAGATGGTCGCGTTGACTCTGTTGCGTGAACTGGGGCCGGTAGTGACCGCCCTGTTGTTCGCCGGGCGCGCAGGTTCTGCGTTGACCGCCGAAATCGGCAACATGAAATCCACCGAGCAACTGTCCAGCCTGGAAATGATCGGCGTCGATCCGCTCAAATACATCATCGCGCCGCGGCTGTGGGCCGGATTCATCTCTCTACCGTTGCTGGCGATGATTTTCAGTGTGGTCGGGATCTGGGGTGGGTCCTGGGTCGCAATCGATTGGCTGGGTGTTTACCAGGGTTCGTTCTGGGCGAACATGCAGAACAGCGTTTCTTTCAGTGACGACGTGATCAATGGTGTCATTAAAAGCATCGTCTTTGCTTTTGTAGTGACCTGGATCGCCGTGTTCCAGGGTTACGACTGTGAACCCACTTCAGAAGGGATCAGTCGCGCCACCACTAAAACAGTGGTGTATGCCTCGTTGGCCGTGTTGGGCCTGGACTTTATTTTGACAGCCTTGATGTTTGGAGACTTCTGATGCAAAACCGCACCCTGGAAACCGGTGTCGGCCTGTTCCTGCTGGCCGGGATCTTGGCTTTGCTGTTGCTGGCCTTGCGGGTCAGTGGCCTGAGCGTAAGCGCGACCAGCGACAGCTATAAACTTTATGCCTACTTCGACAATATCGCCGGTTTGACTGTCAGAGCCAAGGTGACCATGGCCGGTGTGACCATCGGCAAGGTCACTGCAATCGATCTGGATCGCGATAGCTTTACCGGTCGGGTGACGATGGAGGTCGAGAAGAAGGTGAATAATCTGCCATCGGACTCCACTGCGTCGATCCTTACCGCCGGTTTGCTGGGCGAGAAATACATCGGCATCAGCGTGGGTGGGGAACAAGCCCTGCTCAAAGACGGCAGCACGATTCATGACACCCAGTCTTCGCTGGTGCTTGAGGACCTGATCGGCAAATTCCTGCTCAACACTGTGAGTAAAGACGCCAAATGAGGAGTTTCTCTATGATCTCAACCTTGCGCCGTGGTCTGCTGATATTGCTGGCTGCCCTTCCATTGGTAGCCAACGCAGCGGCTGACCAGACCGCACATGACCTGGTAGATCGCACAACCAAAGAGTTGCTGAGCGATCTGGCAGCCCATAAAGATCAGTACAAATCCAATCCAGGCGCCTTCTACGATGCCTTGAATCGTATCGTCGGTCCGGTGGTGGATGCCGATGGCATCTCGAAAAGCATCATGACCGTCAAGTATTCGCGCAAAGCGACGCCTGAGCAGATGCAGCGTTTCCAGGAAAACTTCAAACGCAGCCTGATGCAGTTCTATGGCAACGCGTTGCTTGAGTACAACAACCAGGGCATCACGGTGTCCCCGGCCAAGGATGAAGGCGACACGCGTACCAGCGTTGACATGCAGGTTAAAGGCAATAACGGCGCCATCTATCCTGTGACCTACACACTCGAGAAGATTAACAACGAGTGGAAAGTGCGCAACGTCATCATCAACGGCATCAACATCGGCAAGCTGTTCCGTGACCAGTTCTCCGACGCCATGCAGCAAAATGGCAACGACCTTGATAAGACCATCAATGGTTGGGCAGGCGTAGTCGCCAAGGCCAAGGATGTGGCCGATAAAGCGGCAGAGAAGCCAGCCCAATGAGTGAGACAGCTGTTCGTCTTGGCGCGGCGGGTGAGTTGCACCTGAGCGGCGTGCTCGACTACCGCACCGGGCCGGCCTTGCGCAAGCAAGGTCAGGCCCTGATCAAGGCCAGCGATGCGCCGGCCCTGATTCTGGACTGCTCCGCCGTGGAGAAGTCCAGCAGTGTCGGCCTGGCCTTGCTGCTGGCGTTCATGCGTGACGCCAAGGCCGTAGGAAAGATTGTCAGCATTCAGTCTCTGCCGGACGACATGCGCGAAATCGCCCAGGTGTCCGGGTTGACTGAGTTGTTTGAGCAACATCAATAGGCTGTCAAAAAAGCTTTCCGTCCGAGTCCCATAATCCGGGGTTCGCAGCGAGTGGGCTTTTTTGTATGATGGCCGACCCGCGCGCGTAGGGCGCCGATTGAGGTTTAGCATGCAGGCCGTAGAAGTTAAAAGCTTCCTTGAAGGAAAGCTGCCAGAAACCCAGGTAGAAGTTGAAGGCGAAGGCTGCAATTTTCAGCTGAATGTGATCAGTGACGAACTGGCTGCCCTGAGCCCGGTCAAACGTCAGCAGCAGATCTATGCCCATTTGAACCCCTGGATTGCCGATGGCAGCATCCATGCGGTCACTATGAAATTTTTCAGCCGCGCTGCATGGGCCGAGCGCACCTGAGCCAATTGGCGTCGAGATTCTTATGGATAAACTGATGATTACTGGCGGGGTTCGTCTTGATGGCGAAATCCGCATTTCCGGGGCGAAGAACTCCGCCCTGCCGATTCTTGCTGCAACCTTGCTGGCCGATGGGCCGGTGACGGTGTGCAACCTGCCACACCTGCACGACATCACCACCATGATCGAGCTGTTCGGGCGCATGGGCATCGAGCCTGTGATCGACGAAAAGCTCAGCGTTGAAATCGATGCTCGCACCATCAAGACCCTGGTCGCACCGTACGAGCTGGTGAAAACCATGCGTGCCTCGATCCTGGTACTGGGTCCGATGGTCGCTCGTTTCGGTTACGCGGAAGTCGCATTGCCTGGCGGTTGCGCCATTGGTTCGCGTCCTGTCGACCTGCACATCCGTGGTCTTGAAGCCATGGGCGCGAGCATCGACGTCGAAGGCGGTTACATCAAAGCCAAGGCGCCAGAAGGCGGCTTGCGTGGCGCGCACTTCTTCTTCGATACCGTCAGCGTGACCGGTACCGAGAACATCATGATGGCGGCGAGCCTGGCCAACGGCCGTAGCGTGCTGCAAAACGCTGCCCGCGAACCGGAAGTGGTCGACCTGGCCAACTGCCTGATCGCCATGGGTGCGAAAATCACGGGTGCCGGTACTGACACCATCACCATTGATGGCGTTAAACGCTTGAACGGCGCTACCTACAAGGTGATGCCCGACCGTATCGAGACAGGCACCTACCTGGTAGCAGCCGCTGCCACGGGTGGTCGCGTCAAGCTCAAGGACACCGATCCCACCATTCTGGAAGCGGTGCTGCTCAAGCTTCAGGAAGCCGGCGCTGAAATCACTACCGGTGCTGACTGGATCGAGCTGAACATGCATGGCAAGCGGCCGAAGGCTGTGAATGTGCGTACCGCTCCGTACCCTGCGTTCCCGACCGATATGCAAGCGCAGTTCATCGCGCTCAATGCGATCGCTGAAGGCACTGGTGCAGTCATCGAAACCATCTTCGAAAACCGCTTCATGCACGTGTACGAAATGCACCGCATGGGCGCGCAGATTCTGGTTGAAGGTAATACTGCCGTTGTGACCGGCGCTGAATTGCTCAAAGGTGCGCCAGTCATG
Source organism: Pseudomonas sp. ASL3 (assembly GCF_056680425.1). NCBI lineage: Bacteria > Pseudomonadati > Pseudomonadota > Gammaproteobacteria > Pseudomonadales > Pseudomonadaceae > Pseudomonas > Pseudomonas sp. ASL3. The sequence continues at coordinate 6,475,480 of NZ_CM155281.1, forward strand.
GCGACTGACCTGCGTGCTTCGGCCAGCCTGGTGATCGCGGCACTGGTTGCCGAAGGCGACACGTTGATCGATCGCATTTACCACATCGACCGTGGTTATGAATGCATCGAAGAAAAACTGCAGATGCTCGGCGCCAAGATCCGTCGCGTTCCGGGCTAGTGCGTGTGTATTGATCGTTCTGCACTAATGTCCTGAATCTGAATTCGTTCAGTACAGGACACATGAGGCACAAGGATGTGCCCATTGCCAAGGACTTACGTTTCCCATGTTAACCATCGCACTGTCCAAGGGCCGCATTCTTGACGACACCCTGCCGCTTCTCGCTGAAGCAGGCATCGTGCCGACCGAGAATCCGGACAAGAGCCGCAAGTTGATCATCCCCACGACTCAGGCCGATGTGCGCTTGCTGATCGTACGCGCCACTGATGTGCCGACTTACGTCGAGCATGGCGCCGCCGATCTGGGCGTCGCCGGTAAAGATGTGCTGATGGAATACGGCGGCCAGGGTCTTTACGAACCGCTGGACCTGCAGATTGCCCAGTGCCGGTTGATGACGGCCGGTGCCATCGGCGCGGTCGAGCCAAAAGGCCGTCTGCGCGTAGCGACCAAGTTCGTCAACGTGGCCAAGCGTTATTACGCCGAGCAGGGTCGTCAGGTCGACATCATCAAGCTCTACGGCTCGATGGAGTTGGCGCCACTGATCGGTCTGGCCGACAAGATCATCGACGTGGTCGACACTGGCAACACGCTGCGTGCCAACGGTCTTGAGCCCCAGGAGCTGATTGCAACTATCAGTTCGCGTCTGGTGGTGAACAAGGCTTCGATGAAGATGCAACATGCGCGCATTCAGGCGCTGATCGACACGCTGCGTAAAGCAGTCGAGTCGCGACACCGCGGCTGACCCACCTGCGCGACGTTGAGTCGCGCCCATCTATCCGTGTCATAGCCAAATTTCTCAGGTGCCTGCGCGGATGGCTTGGTAGCTTAGGCACCTGAGCATTCGCCAATTATTGAGGCCCTCGCTATGACCACTTCCACTGCAATACGCCGACTCGATGCCGCTGACCCAGACTTTGCACGCCATCTGGATCATCTGCTGAGCTGGGAAAGTGTGTCTGACGACTCGGTCAATCAGCGCGTGCTCGACATCATTAAAGCGGTACGCGAGCGCGGCGACGCGGCGCTGGTGGAGTTCACCCAGCGTTTCGACGGGCTTCAAGTCGCGTCCATGGCTGAGCTGATTCTGCCCCGCGAGCGACTGGAGCTGGCCCTGACCCGTATCACCCCGGCACAGCGCGAAGCGCTGGAAAAAGCCGCTGACCGGGTGCGCAGCTACCACGAAAAGCAAAAACAGGACTCCTGGAGCTACACCGAAGCCGACGGCACGGTGTTGGGGCAGAAGGTCACACCATTGGATCGCGCCGGCCTGTATGTGCCTGGTGGCAAGGCGTCTTATCCGTCATCGGTCTTGATGAATGCGATTCCAGCCAAAGTGGCCGGTGTGACCGAAGTGGTCATGGTCGTGCCCACGCCTCGCGGTGAAATCAATGAGCTGGTGCTCGCGGCGGCCTGCATTGCGGGCGTCGATCGCGTGTTCACCATCGGCGGTGCTCAGGCTGTCGCGGCACTGGCTTATGGCACCGAAAGCGTGCCCAAAGTCGATAAAGTCGTCGGCCCTGGCAACATCTATGTCGCCACCGCCAAGCGTCACGTGTTCGGCCAAGTGGGGATCGACATGATCGCCGGTCCTTCGGAAATTCTGGTGGTATGTGACGGCCAGACCGATCCAGACTGGATCGCCATGGACCTGTTCTCCCAGGCTGAACACGACGAAGACGCCCAGGCGATTCTGGTCAGCCCTGACGCCGATTTTCTCGACAAAGTGGCGGCGAGCATCGCCAAACTGCTGCCGACCATGGAGCGCGCCGAGATCATCAACACCTCGATCACTGGCCGTGGCGCCCTGATCAAAGTGGCCGACATGCAGCAAGCCATTGAAGTGGCCAACCGGATTGCCCCGGAACACCTTGAATTGTCGGTGGCAGACCCTGAGGCCTGGTTGCCGCAGATCCGTCACGCGGGCGCGATTTTCATGGGTCGTCACACCTCCGAAGCGCTGGGCGACTATTGCGCCGGGCCGAACCACGTATTGCCAACCTCCGGTACCGCGCGTTTTTCGTCGCCGCTGGGCGTTTATGACTTCCAAAAGCGTTCGTCGATCATCTATTGCTCGGAGCAAGGCGCCTCCGAGTTGGGCAAGACCGCCTCGGTGCTGGCGCGTGGTGAGTCGCTGACCGCCCACGCCCGTAGCGCCGAATACCGGATCGTCGACAATCAAGAACAGGGAAAAAAAGCATGAGCAAATTCTGGAGTCCTTTCGTCAGCAGTCTGGTGCCTTACGTACCAGGCGAGCAGCCGAAGCTGACCAAGCTGGTCAAGCTCAACACCAACGAAAATCCGTACGGCCCATCGCCAAAAGCCTTGGCGGCGATGCGTGCCGAGCTGACCGATGATTTGCGCCTGTACCCGGACCCGAACAGCGACCTGCTCAAGCAAGCGGTCGCGACGTATTACGGCGTGCAGGGCAATCAGGTATTCCTCGGTAACGGGTCCGATGAAGTGCTGGCACACGTGTTCAACGCATTGTTCCGCCACGATCAGCCGCTGCTGTTCCCTGATATCAGCTACAGCTTCTATCCGGTGTATTGCGGCCTGTACGGCATCGCGTTCGACGCTGTGCCGCTGGACGAGCAGTTCCAGATTCGTGTCGAGGATTACGCGCGACCTAACAGCGGCATCATTTTTCCCAACCCGAACGCGCCGACCGGTTGCCTGCTGGCGCTGGACGCCATCGAGCAATTGTTGAAGGCCCATACCGAGTCGGTGGTGGTGGTCGACGAGGCGTACATCGACTTCGGCGGCGAAACCGCTATCAGTCTGGTGGACCGTTATCCGAATCTGCTGGTCACCCAAACCTTGTCCAAATCGCGTTCGCTGGCGGGGCTGCGGGTTGGCCTGGCCGTGGGGCACCCGGATCTGATCGAGGCGTTGGAGCGGGTCAAGAACAGCTTCAACTCTTATCCGCTGGATCGTCTGGCGATCGTTGGCGCCACTGCTGCGTTCGAAGATCGTGAGTATTTCGAGGGCACCTGCAAGAAGGTGATCGACAGCCGTGATGCGTTGGTTGAGCAGTTGGAAGGCAGAGGTTTCGACGTGCTGCCTTCAGCCGCCAACTTCATCTTCGCCCGTCACCCACAACACGATGCTGCGGCGCTGGCGGCCAAATTGAGGGAGCAGGGCGTTATCGTTCGGCACTTCAAGCAGGAGCGCATTGCGCAGTTCCTGCGGATCAGCATCGGCACGCCTGAGCAGAATCAGGCGTTGCTGGATGGATTGGGGGCGCTGTAGTTTTTTGTAGGAGCGCGCTTGCCCGCGATCAGCTTGACGCGGTGTGTCTGACGCACCGCCATCGTCCGAATGCGGCCCAGACCAAGCGCGCTCCTACAGTTGATCGGTGTGCGATCACTGCACTTCAGTCGCCGCCGGTGCAGGCGGCGGACGCAGGCCGACTTCAGCATTGAAGGTGAGCTCCTTACCGTTGCGCATCACCTGGATTGCAATCTTGTCGCCTGGTTTGGTGCGCGCTACCTGGTTCATCGAGCGACGACCATCGCCGGCAGGCTCGCCGTCGATGCTCAGAATCACATCGCCCAGCTGCAGACCGGCTTTTTGCGCCGGGCCATCGCGGAAGATGCCGGCGACTACAATGCCTGGGCGGTCTTTGAGGCCGAAGGATTCAGCCAGCTCCTGAGTCAACGGCTGCACTTCGATCCCCAACCAGCCGCGAATCACCTGGCCGTGCTCGATGATCGCCTTCATCACATCCAGCGCCAGTTTGACCGGGATCGCAAAGCCGATGCCCTGCGAACCACCGGACTTGGAGAAAATCGCCGTGTTGATCCCGGTCAGATTGCCGCTTGCATCCACCAGCGCGCCGCCGGAGTTGCCGGGGTTGATCGCTGCGTCGGTCTGGATAAAGTCTTCGTAGGTGTTGAGGCCCAATTGATTACGCCCGGTGGCGCTGATAATACCCATGGTCACGGTCTGGCCGACGCCGAAGGGGTTGCCGATGGCGAGCGCAACGTCGCCGATGCGAATGTTGTCCGAGCGGCCGATGGTGATCGCGGGCAGGTTTTTCAGATCGATTTTCAACACCGCCAAGTCGGTTTCCGGGTCGCTGCCGATCACCCGTGCCAGTGTTTCACGGCCATCTTTGAGCGCCACAACGATTTGGTCCGCGCCGCTGGTTACATGGTTGTTGGTCAGTAAGTAGCCTTCCGGGCTCATAATGACCGCTGAACCGAGACTCGATTCCATGCGACGTTGCTTGGGCAGGTTGTCGCCGAAAAAACGCCGGAACTGCGGGTCTTCGAACAATGGATGGCTGGGCTTGCCAATGACTTTGGTGGTGTACAGGTTGGCCACGGCGGGGGCGGCGATGATCACCGCGTCGGCATAAGACACCGGGCCTTGCTGTACCGTGGACGACTGCGGCGCTTGTTGCAGGTTGACGTCTTGGCTAGGCAACCCCACCCATTGTGGATAGCGCTGAATAATCAGCATAGCGATGAGCACACCAGCCAGCAGTGGCCAGCCGGAAAAACGCAGTGCCTTGAGCATTGAACAAAGTCCTGATGGATGCCAAGCGCAGCAGCTTTTTGCCGGGTCTGCGCCATAATGGCGGGCATTATACGAGTACCGAGCAGCTCTGAACTGCATATTTAGGAGTCTTTTATGGCTGTTGCCCTGAGCACCCTGGTCGAGGAAACGGACCGCTATCTGAACAGCTCGCGGATCCAGGATTACTGCCCCAACGGTTTACAGGTCGAAGGCCGCCCGCAAGTAATGCGCATCGTCAGTGGCGTCACCGCCAGTCAGGCGTTGCTCGATGCCGCGGTCGAGGCCCAGGCGGATCTGATCCTGGTCCATCATGGCTATTTCTGGAAGGGCGAGAACCCTTGCATCACCGGCATGAAGCAGCGCCGCCTGAAGACATTGCTCAAGCATGACATCAGCCTGTTGTCCTACCACTTGCCGCTGGATCTGCACCCCGATGTCGGCAACAACGTGCAACTGGCCCGCCAGTTGGACATCACTGTCGAAGGCCCGCTGGATCCGGAAAACCCGCGCATTGTCGGGTTGGTCGGTTCTTTGGCCGAACCCATGACGCCCCGGGATTTCGCCCGCCGGGTGCAGGATGCTCTGGGTCGTGAGCCGCTGCTGATCGAAGGCAGCGAGATGATTCGTCGCGTCGGGTGGTGCACCGGTGGTGGTCAGGGTTATATCGATCAGGCGGTGCTGGCCGGCGTGGATCTGTACCTCAGTGGTGAAGCGTCGGAGCAGACCTTCCATAGCGCGCGGGAAAACGACATCAGTTTTATCGCCGCCGGTCACCACGCCACCGAGCGCTACGGTATTCAGGCGCTGGGCGATTATCTGGCGCGACGCTTTGCGCTGGAGCATCTGTTCATCGATTGTCCGAATCCGATTTGAAGACCCAAACGAGGCGATCTATTCATATGCTGTTTCGATCTAGATGGGTCCCTGAATAGAAGTAGGCGCTGTGCTAAAGTGCGGCCTCGAACACGGCCCGCCGGCCGCCCAGGCAGTTTCAAAACTACTGCGCTCGGCAATACTGCGTTGAAAACAGGCTCGGAATGCTCATTTAGAAACCCTAGATTCCGCTTCCTCGCCTGTTTTCGCCTTGTCTTGCCTTCGCTCGCTACGTTTTGAATCTGCCTGGTCCAAATGAACGTTCTTCGTGAGTAATCATGGTCGACAAACTGACGCATCTGAAACAGTTGGAGGCGGAAAGCATCCACATCATCCGCGAGGTCGCCGCCGAGTTTGATAACCCGGTGATGCTGTACTCCGTCGGTAAAGATTCCGCCGTAATGCTGCACTTGGCGCGCAAAGCGTTCTTCCCCGGCAAATTGCCGTTTCCGGTGATGCACGTCGATACCCAGTGGAAGTTCAAGGAGATGTACAGCTTTCGCGACCGTATGGTCGAAGAGCTGGGTCTTGACCTGCTGGTACACGTCAATCCGGAAGGCGTGGCGCAGGGCATCAACCCCCTGACCCACGGCAGCGCCAAACACACCGATATCATGAAGACCGAGGGCCTCAAGCAGGCGCTGGACAAGTATGGTTTCGATGCGGCTTTTGGCGGTGCGCGTCGCGATGAAGAGAAGTCTCGCGCCAAAGAGCGCGTCTACTCGTTCCGCGACAACAAGCACCGTTGGGACCCGAAGAATCAGCGTCCCGAGCTGTGGAACGTTTACAACGGCAAGGTCAACAAGGGCGAGTCGATCCGCGTGTTCCCGTTGTCGAACTGGACCGAGCTGGACATCTGGCAGTACATCTACCTCGAAGGCATCCCAATCGTACCGCTGTACTTCGCGGCCGAGCGTGAGGTGATCGAGATGAATGGTACCTGGATCATGATCGACGACGATCGCCTGCGGAATCACCTCAGCGACGAGGACAAGGCGCGCATCGTCAAGAAGAAAGTCCGCTTCCGTACGCTTGGCGACTACCCGTTAACGGGCGCGGTCGAGTCCGAGGCGACCAGCCTCACCGACATCATTCAGGAAATGCTCCTGACGCGAACTTCCGAGCGCCAGGGCCGAGTCATCGATCACGATGGCGCCGGTTCCATGGAAGAAAAGAAACGTCAGGGCTATTTCTAAACAGGGTGTCTCACATGTCGCATCAATCTGAATTGATCAGCGAGGACATCCTCGCCTATCTGGGCCAGCACGAACGCAAGGAACTGCTGCGCTTTCTTACCTGCGGTAACGTCGACGACGGCAAAAGCACGCTGATCGGGCGCTTGTTGCATGACTCCAAGATGATCTACGAAGATCACCTGGAAGCCATTACTCGCGACTCGAAAAAAGTCGGCACCACGGGCGACGATATTGACCTGGCACTGCTGGTCGATGGCCTGCAGGCCGAGCGCGAGCAGGGCATCACCATCGATGTCGCCTACCGCTATTTCTCCACCGCCAAACGCAAATTCATCATTGCCGACACCCCCGGCCATGAGCAGTACACCCGCAACATGGCGACCGGTGCTTCGACCTGTGACCTGGCGATCATTCTGGTGGATGCCCGTTACGGCGTGCAGACCCAGACCCGCCGCCACAGCTTCATTGCTTCGTTGCTGGGCATCAAACACATCGTCGTCGCCATCAACAAGATGGACCTCAAGGGCTTCGATGAAGGTGTCTTCGAGTCGATCAAGGCGGATTACCTGGAGTTTGCCAAGGGCGTCGCGCTCAAGCCGACCACCATGCACTTCGTGCCGATGTCGGCGCTCAAGGGCGATAACGTGGTCAATCACAGCGATCGCTCGCCGTGGTACACCGGCCAGACGCTGATGGAAATCCTCGAGACCGTGGAAGTTGCCGCCGATCGCAACTTCACCGACCTTCGGTTCCCGGTGCAGTACGTCAACCGTCCGAACCTGAACTTCCGTGGTTTCGCCGGTACCTTGGCCAGCGGCATCGTGCACAAAGGCGATGAAGTCGTCGTGTTGCCGTCTGGCAAGACCAGCCGGGTGAAGTCCATCGTTACCTTCGACGGTGAGCTGGAACACGCGGGCCCAGGCCAGGCCGTGACCCTGACCATGGAAGACGAGATCGACATTTCCCGTGGCGACTTGCTGGTGCACGCCGACAGCATTCCGCAGATCTCCGACAACTTCGATGCGATGCTGGTATGGATGGCTGAAGAGCCGATGCTGCCGGGCAAGAAATACGACATCAAGCGCGCCACCAGCTACGTGCCGGGCTCGATTGCCAGCATTACCCACAAGATCGACGTCAACACCCTGGCCGAAGGTCCTGCCAGCGAGTTGAAGCTGAACGAAATCGGTCGGGTCAAGATCAGCCTCGATTCCGCCATTGCGCTGGACGGTTATGAAAGCAACCGCACCACCGGTTCCTTCATCATTATCGATCGCTTGACCAACGGCACCGTCGCGGCCGGCATGATCATCGCTCGGCCGATTCTGCCGGGGGCAAGCCATCACGACCATAAAGCCCATGTAGCCACCGAAGAACGTGCGCGTCGCTTCGGTCAACAGCCCGCTACTGTGCTGTTCAGTGGCTTGTCGGGTGCCGGAAAAAGCACCCTGGCCTATGCCGTGGAGCGCAAACTGTTCGACATGGGCCGTGCGGTCTACGTGCTCGATGGCCAGAACCTGCGTCACAGCCTGAACAAAGGCCTGCCGCAGAACCGTGCCGGACGCACTGAAAACTGGCGTCGTGCCGCGCACATCGCGCACCAGTTCAACGAAGCGGGCCTGCTGACGCTGGCGGCGTTCGTCGCGCCGGATGCCGAAGGTCGCGAACAGGCTAAAGCGCTGATCGGTGACGATCGTCTGATCACCGTCTACGTCCAGGCTTCACCTGCCGCCTGCCGCGCGCGTGATCCTCAGGGCCTGTATGCCGCCAATGGCGACAACATCCCGGGCGAGTCCTTCCCGTACGACGTGCCGTTGAATGCCGATCTGGTGATCGATACTCAGACCGTGTCGCTGGAAGACAGCGTCAAGCAAGTGCTGGAACTGCTGCGTGGTCGTGGCGTGATCTGATCACTGCCCGCTGACGAAAACCCCGCGAAGAAGTGATTCTTCGCGGGGTTTTTTATGGCTTGTGAATTATGCCTTGAGAAGAAGCCAAGGCACGGGGGCAGGTATTGAAGCGCAAGATAATAGTCTGAATTAACTATATATGTAGGGTATGTGCGTGGTGTTAACCTGATCAAGTGGGTACTCAATTATTGCTTTTGAGGTAAGTAAATGAGTATTCAGTATGTTCCGTTTCAAGGTAGCGGTTCTTCCGTACTACCGCCCAATCAGATAATGTCGCCAGGGCAATACCTTGTATCCCCGAATGGGCGTTTTCGGTTGGAGTTGCAGGGTGATGGAAATCTGGTGATCAAGGATCACGGAGTGGTTGCCTGGATCGCCAACATTAACCAGCCTTACAGCAAGACTCTGCATCAAAAGAGAATGGTCGGGGCGCCGCGTTTTTTCGTGAGTAATAGTGGTTTCCTGTCTGACCCCTCAAGGAACCGTCTCTGGATTGCGGAGAGCACCCACACGCGTGATAAATCAGTCTGGTACTACAGCTTTATGGCCTTGCAGGATGATGGGAATTTGATCATCTATGACAACCGAACAGGCCGCTTATGCTGGGCTCGCTTCGGGTTTGTGCCCGGCCGCCTCCCAGGGCCAAAAATGCATAAATTCTCGTTTGAGTCACCTGAGCTACCCATCTGGAGGTTTGACATCTGGTGATTTTTCAAGGGGAATGATACTAGCCTCCACTGTCAGGCGTTATCGGCGTTCGGCACACTCAGGTCTGATAGGGTTCATGTCGCATTTGAAATCCAGATCGGGGTCGTGTTTTTTTAACAGGAAGCAGCGGCTATAGCAGTCTTCCGATACGCAGCCTGAAAGTAGTATGCAGATGATGATCGTTACGATTGTTTTCATATGTCCTCCAGATTTTTGAGGAGCATAATTTCAAGTCGAAATGTTATATAGGCTCCGGCGTCCGAAAGGTATGTAGGAAAAGTCCCTATCAAATTGCTGTCGCTGGAAGACAGCGTCAAGCAAGTGTTGGAGTTGCTGCGTGGTCGCGGCGTGATCTGATCGCTGTCCGTAGACGAAAACCCCGCGAAGAAGTGATTCTTCGTGGGGTTTTTTATGGCTTGAGAGTTATGCCTTGAGAAGAAGCCAAAGCAGGGGGTATTGAAGTGCAAGGCAATAGTCTGATTTCTCTCTCTGTATGTATGGCATCTGCAGGGTGTTAACTTGATCAGATAAATGCTCAGTTGTTATTTGTTTGAGGTAAGTAGATGACCACTGCGTTTTTTCGTGAGTAACCTTGGTTTCCTGTATGCCCCCTCAAACAGGTGTGTTTGGATTGCGGAGAGCAACTACATGCGTGACAAGTCAGCGCCTTGTGGAATGATGGAAATTTGATCGCCTATGATGGCCGAACAGGCCACTTATGCTGAGCCCGCTTTGGGTTTGTACCCGGCCGCCTCTCAGGGCCAAAAATGCATAAAGTCTTGTTTCAGTCAGATGAATATTCCATCTGGAGGTTTGACATCTGGTGATTTTTCAAGGGGCATGACTAGACTCCACTGTCAGGCGTTCTCGGCGTGCGGCACATTCAGGTAAGTCAGGGTTCATGTCGCATTTGAAATTCAGATCGGGGAAGCAACGGGGATAGCAGTCTTCCGATACGCAGCCTGAAAGTAGTATACAGATGATGATTGTTACGATTGTTTTCATATGTCCTCCGAATTTCGGAAGAGCGTAATTTCAGGTCGAGATGTTATATAGACTCCGACGTCCGAAAGGTATGTAGGAAAAATCTATATCTGCTCCCGCCGAGGATTTGTGGCTGACACACAATTGGTGATCCGGCACAAAACCTGTGGGAGATTCTATGTTGCGGGGCAACTCGCAAGCATAGGGCTCGGTCGATATCTTGTGTAGGGGACTGATTTGTTTTCAGCGCTTCATCGAAAATTAATCTGTCCCCCGATGTTGAGGTCGGGAGCTAAGGTAGAGAGCTGAGGCCAGGGACAGATTGATTTTTCAAAGAGCGCGAAAAATAAAATCAGTCCCTTTGTGGGAGCAGGCTTGCCTGCGAATGACTTGACGCGGTATGTCGGGCACGCCGCCATCGCGGGCAAGCCCGCTCCTACAGGTGATTTCGCCAATAAAAAGCCCGTCGTTCGATCAGAACGGCGGGCTTTTTGTAGTGCGTGACGCTCACATCATTTTTTCAAGCCGTAATGCTCATCGAGCATGCCGGGTGAATTCGGGGTCTTGGGCGCGTAATCCTTCGGCGCTTCGGAATTGCGTGGCGGGGTCAGGCGGTCGCGAGGCGCTTGCGCGGCATCGGGATGCAGGGTGGCCAGCAAACGTTGACGGGTCAGTTCATCCAGAGCCAGACGGTTGGCACCTTCGGCGAGATGGTCCTGTACTTCCTGATGGCTCTGCGCAAGCTTGTTCACCAGCGTAGCCGTGCTGTTGAAATGGGTCACCACCTCGTTCTGATAACTGTTGAAGCGCTCCTGAACATCATCCAGCTGACGCTGTGTGCTGTTAGGTGCGGTGTTGGGCAGCAGACGTGCGACCAGGAAACCAATGACGACACCGGCAACCAGGGCAAGAGTCGGCAACAACCAAACTAAGAGCGAGTGTTCCACGAGTCCTTCCTCTATAAACGGCTTTGCTTTACGTTAACGGCTCGAACCTGCGCTGTATACCGCGACACGCTCACGGATATGCAAGTCACAGACAATCAGCTAGACGAGTCGACCCAATTCGAGGTCACGGAGTTCATTTTTGCTCATGCGCGAAACCCCTGTATTGATTGATGGCCCGGTCGGCCAGCTTGAAGCCCTATACCTCGATCTGGAAGGCGCCCGCGGCCTGGCGCTGATCTGCCATCCTAACCCGGTGCAGGGCGGGACCATGCTCAATAAAGTTGTGTCGACGCTGCAACGCACTGCTCGCGACGCCGGGTTAATCACCCTTCGCTTTAATTATCGCGGGGTTGGCGCCAGCGCCGGTACGCACGATATGGGGTCCGGCGAAATCGACGATGCCGAGGCGGCGGCGCAATGGCTACGCGAACAGCATCCCGAGCTGCCGATGACCTTGCTTGGATTCTCCTTCGGCGGTTTTGTCGCCGCCAGCCTTGGCGGGCGCCTGGAAGCCAAGGGTGAGCAGCTGACTCATCTGTTCATGGTGGCGGCGGCAGTGATGCGTCTTGGCGATCAGGATGTGCTGCCGCAGAATTGCCCGCTGACCCTGATTCAGCCTGAAGCCGACGAGGTGATCGACCCGCAAGCCGTCTACGCCTGGTCCGATGCCCTCGAACGTCCCCATGAGCTGCTGAAAGTGGCAGAATGCGGACACTTTTTTCATGGCAAGCTGACCGACCTCAAAGATCTGGTCCTGCCACGCCTTTCGAATTGATTGCAGCCTGCCTACCCCTATAAGTAAGTGACCCGCCATGACCACTCGTATCCTGACCGGCATTACCACTACCGGTACGCCGCACCTTGGCAACTACGCCGGCGCCATCCGCCCGGCCATCGTCGCCAGCCGCCAGAGCGATGCCGATTCGTTCTACTTCCTGGCCGATTACCACGCCCTGATCAAATGCGATGACCCGCTACGCATTCAGCGCTCGCGTCTGGAGATCGCCGCGACCTGGCTGGCTTCCGGCCTGGACGTGAATCGGGTGACCTTTTATCGCCAGTCGGACATCCCGGAAATCACTGAGTTGACCTGGCTACTGACCTGCGTGGCGGCCAAGGGCTTGCTCAATCGCGCCCATGCCTACAAGGCGTCGGTGGATAAAAACGTCGAAACCGGCGAAGACCCGGATGCCGGCATCACCATGGGCTTGTACAGCTACCCGGTACTGATGGCTGCCGACATCCTGATGTTCAACGCCCACAAAGTGCCGGTTGGTCGCGATCAGATCCAGCACGTGGAAATGGCCCGCGATATTGGCCAGCGTTTCAACCACCTGTTCGGCAAGGGCAAAGAGTTCTTCGTCATGCCCGAAGCCTTGATCGAGGAAAGCGTCGCCACGCTGCCGGGTCTGGACGGGCGCAAGATGTCCAAAAGCTACGACAACACCATCCCGTTGTTCAGTAGTCCCAAAGAGATGAAAGAGGCGATTTCGCGCATCGTCACCGATTCGCGCGCGCCGGGCGAAGCCAAGGATCCAGATAATTCGCACCTGTTCACCCTCTACCAGGCCTTCGCAACGGCTGAGGAAGGCGCTGAGTTCCGTTCTGAGCTGTTGCAGGGCTTGGGTTGGGGCGATGCCAAGCAGCGGTTGTTCAAGCTGCTTGATCGCGAGCTGAGTGAGGCGCGCGAACACTATTACGGTTTGATCGAGCGCCCGGCCGATCTGGAAGACATTCTTCTGGCCGGCGCAGAGAAAGCGCGCAGCGTTGCCACACCGTTCCTGGGCGAGTTGCGTGAGGCTGTCGGCCTGCGTTCTTTCCGCAGCGCTGTGCAAAGTGCGGACAGCGGCAAGAAAAAGGCGAGCAAGGGCGCGCGCTTCGTCAGTTTCCGTGAAGACGATGGCAGCTTCCGTTTCCGTCTGCTGGCTGCCGATGGTGAGCAATTGCTGTTGTCGCGCAATTTTGCCGATGGCAAGGCGGCAGGTGCCGTCAGCAAGCAGTTGCAGCAGGGCGGCGAGCTGGATATTCGCAGCGAAGCTGACCGTTTTACGCTGTGGCTCGATGACGCCTGCGTGGCGGATAGCCCGCAGTTCGCCGACAGTGCCGAGCGTGATGCGGCCATCGAAAACCTGAAACTGGCGTTGACCCCGCAATAGGTCTGATTGCCATTTCCAAGGGCCGTCGCTACAGTGGCGGCCCGTTTTTGTTGCCTTGCTAACGAATATGAATCCCCTAGAACGATATCAAGCTGATCTGAAGCGCCCTGACTTCTTCCACGATGCCGCGCAGGAAACCGCTGTGCGCCATTTGCAGCGCCTGTACGACGATCTGGTCGCCGCACACAACAGCAAGCCGGGCATGTTCGGCAAACTGTTCGGCAAGAAAGAGCAGGCGCCCGTCAAAGGCTTGTATTTCTGGGGTGGCGTTGGCCGGGGCAAGACGTACCTGGTCGATACCTTCTTCGAAGCCTTGCCGTTCAAGGAAAAGGTCCGCACTCACTTCCACCGCTTCATGAAGCGCGTGCACGAAGAGATGAAGACCCTCAATGGCGAGAAAAACCCGCTGACCTTGATTGCCAAACGCTTTTCCGACGAAACGCGGGTGATCTGTTTCGATGAGTTTTTCGTTTCGGACATCACCGATGCGATGATCCTCGGCACCTTGATGGAAGAGCTGTTCAAAAATGGCGTGACCCTGGTCGCGACGTCGAACATCGTGCCGGACGGCCTGTACAAGGACGGCCTGCAACGCGCGCGCTTTTTGCCGGCCATCGCCCTGATCAAGCAAAACACCGACATCGTTAACGTCGACAGTGGTGTGGATTATCGTCTGCGGCATCTGGAACAAGCCGAGCTGTTCCACTTCCCGCTGGACGCCGCCGCCGAGGAAAGCCTGCGCAAGAGTTTCCGCGCGCTGACCCCGGAATGTACTCAGGCGGTCAAAGACGATGTGCTGATGATCGAGAACCGCGAAATTCGCGCGTTGCTCACCTGCGATGACGTGGCCTGGTTCAACTTCCGTGAGCTGTGCGACGGCCCACGCAGCCAGAACGACTATATCGAGCTCGGTAAAATCTTCCACGCCGTGCTGCTCAGCGGCGTCGAGCAGATGACCGTCACCACCGACGACATCGCCCGGCGCTTCATCAACATGGTCGACGAGTTCTACGACCGCAACGTAAAGCTGATCATCTCCGCCGAAGTGGAGCTCAAGGATCTGTACACCGGCGGCCGCCTGAACTTCGAGTTCCAGCGCACCCTCAGCCGCCTGCTGGAAATGCAGTCCCACGAGTTCCTGTCACGGCCGCATAAGCCGTAAAGGTTGGATGCACAACCTTTGTAGGAGCTGCCGAAGGCTGCGATAAGGCCGGTACGGCCTTCGGTAATTCCGATACAGCGACCGCTCCGCGGTCGATCGCAGCCTTCGGCAGCTCCTACACAGGCTGTGTGAAAACCTCCGCGACCGATTAACTGATTAAAAACTGACCTGAAAATCGCGTTCCTACGTGAAATTCAGGTCTGTCCAACAGCCGATCTATTTCAGAATTGACGTACGAACATGCAGTTCAGTTTTCTGTTGGGGTTTTCACACAGCCTGTACAAGAGCGTGCCCATTCCAATCAAGCCGCTTGCTGGAACTGCTGCCGATACTGGTTCGGCGACAGCTCGGTGTGCTGGCGGAAGAGCCTGGCGAAGAAGCTGGCGTCGTCGTAGCCGACTTCGTAGCTGATGGTTTTGATGCTTTTGCGAGTGGCGGAAAGCAGGCCCTTGGCGGTTTCAATGCGCAGACGTTGCAGGTAATGCAGGGGCTTGTCGCCGGTGGCGGTCTGGAAGCGGCGCATGAAGTTGCGGATGCTCATGCCGTGTTCGCGGGAGACGTCTTCGAAGCGGAATTTGTCAGCAAAATGCTCTTCGAGCCACTGCTGGATCTGCAGAATGATCACGTCCTGATGCAGCTTTTGACCGCCAAAACCCATACGCCCCGGCGAATAGTTGCGTTGCACTTCGTAAAGAATGTCGCGAGCCACGGCCTGGGCGACATTGGCCCCGCAGAAGCGCTCGATCAGGTAGATATATAGGTCGCAGGCTGAGGTCGTGCCGCCTGCGCAATACAGGTTGTCGGCGTCGGTCAGGTGCTTTTCCTGATTGAGTAGTACCGTAGGAAAGCGCTCGCCGAACTCGCTGAAGAGGCGCCAGTAGGTGGTCGCCTCTTTGCCATCGAGCAAGCCGGCTTGCGCCATCCAGAATACGCCGCTGGCTTCACCGCAGAGTACGGCGCCATTGGCATGTTGTTCGCGCAGCCACGGCAGCACTTGTGGATAGCGCTGGCACAACGCATCGAAGTCATCCCAGAACGCAGGCAGGATGATCACATCGCTCTGCTCCAGGCTGCCCTCTACAGGCATGATAACGTCGCTGAAACTGCGCACCGGAAGCCCGTCGGGGCTGACGATACGGGTTTCGAAGGCGGTCTTGAGGCCTTGGCCGAGCTGCTTGCCGTAGCGCAGGCTGGCGAGGTGGAAAAAGTCTTTGGCTTGCATCAGGGTCGAAGCGAACACCCCGTCAATGGCCAGAATGCTGACGCGCCGTAATGGCGCTGAGGGTTGGGTAGACATAATTCTTTTGTTCTTATATGGGAAAGTGGTCAAGCAACGGCTGGATCGTCTTATTTTTTGTCGTATGTGTCCAGTGTCCTCGCGCAGTTCATGGGCTTAGGCTCTGGATGCCAATCCGGGCTTCCCCATTTTGCAGGTGCCGCATGATTCCTAGAACCCTGTTCAGTTCCGAGCACGAACTTTTCCGTAGCAGCGTGCGTAAATTCCTCGAACAGGAAGCCGAGCCTTTTCATGCGCAATGGGAAAAGCAGGGCTACATCGACCGTGCGCTTTGGAACAAGGCGGGGGAGCAGGGGATGCTTTGCTCGCATCTGCCGGAAGAATACGGCGGCATGGCGGCTGACTTTCTCTACAGCGCCGTGGTGATCGAGGAAATCGGTCGGCTGGGTTTGACCGGCATCGGTTTTTCCCTGCATTCGGACATCGTTGCGCCTTACATCCTGCATTACGGCAGTGAAGCGCTGAAGCTCAAATACCTGCCCAAATTGGTCTCGGGCGAGATGGTGACCGCAATCGCCATGACAGAACCGGGCGCCGGATCTGATCTGCAAGGGGTTAAAACCACGGCGGTGCTGGACGGCGATGAGTACGTGATCAACGGCTCGAAAACCTTTATCACCAACGGCTTTCTGGCCGATTTGATCATAGTCGTGGCCAAGACCGACCCTAAAGCGGGCGCCAAAGGCACCAGTCTGTTTCTGGTCGAAGCCGATACGCCAGGTTTCGCCAGGGGCAAACGTCTGGAAAAGGTCGGGATGAAGGCGCAGGACACGTCCGAGTTGTTCTTCCAGGACGTGCGCGTGCCCAAGGAGAACCTGCTGGGGCAGGCTGGCATGGGCTTCGCTTACCTGATGCAGGAATTGCCGCAGGAGCGTCTGACGGTCGCTGTGGGGGCGTTGGCATCTGCCGAGGCGGCCTTGCAGTGGACGCTGGATTACACCCGCGAGCGCAAGGCATTCGGCAAGGCGATTGCCGAGTTTCAGAACACCCGTTTCAAGCTCGCTGAAATCGCCACTGAAGTGCAGATTGGTCGCGTGTTCGTCGATCGCTGCCTGGAGTTGCATCTGCAAGGCAAACTGGATGTGCCGACGGCGGCGATGGCGAAATACTGGTGTACGGACCTGCAATGCAAGGTGCTCGACGAGTGCGTGCAACTGCATGGCGGCTACGGTTTCATGTGGGAGTACCCGATAGCAAGGGCCTGGGCGGATGCGCGGGTGCAGCGGATTTATGCCGGAACCAACGAAATCATGAAAGAGATTATTGCCCGGACTTTGTAGTTAGCGTAGTTAGGGGACTGATTTATTTTTCGCGCTCTTTGAAAAATCAATCTGTCCCCGGCCTCACAACAGCGGGGACAGATTAATTTTCGATGAAGCGCTGAAAATAAATCAGTCCCCTCGCGTTCACGGCGCCGGATTCGGGTGATCCTTGTGGATCGCTTCGATGCTGGCCAGCACTTCATCGGACAGATTGAGCTCGAAACTGGCGATATTGCTGTCCAGTTGTTCGAGCGAGGTTGCGCCGATGATGTTACTGGTGACGAAAGGTTGGCGAGTGACGAAGGCCAGGGCCATTTGCGCCGGGTCCAGGCCGTGCTCGCGCGCCAGTGCGACGTAACGGCTGCACGCGGCTTCCGATTGCGGGTTGAAATAGCGGGTGAAGCGGCTGTAAAGGCTCAGGCGGCCTTTGGGTGGTCGCGCGCCGCCTTCGTATTTGCCCGACAGCATGCCGAAGGCCAATGGCGAGTACGCCAGCAGACCGCATTGTTCACGAATGGCGACCTCCGCAAGGCCGACTTCGAAGCTGCGATTGAGCAGGTTGTACGGGTTCTGGATCGACACTGCACGCGCCCAGCCACGGCTTTCGGCCAGTTGCAGGAACTTCATCGTGCCCCATGGCGTTTCGTTGGACAGGCCGATATGGCGGATTTTGCCAGCCTTGACCTGCTCGTCGAGCGCTTCGAGGGTTTCTTCCAGCGGCGTGAATTCGCCTTCCTTGTGCGTGTAGCCCAACTGCCCGAAATAGTTGGTGCTGCGCTCGGGCCAGTGCAGTTGGTACAAATCGATGTAGTCGGTCTGCAGGCGCTTGAGGCTGGCGTCCAGCGCGGTAACGATATGCTCGCGATTGTGTTTGAGGCTGCCGTCACGAATGTAATCGATGCCGTTGCCGGGGCCGGCGATCTTGCTGGCGAGAATCCAGTCGGCGCGATCACCCCGGGTCTTGAACCAGTTACCGATGAAACGCTCGGTGGTGGCGTAGGTTTCGGCTTTTGGCGGAACCGGATACATTTCGGCGGTATCGATGAAATTGATCCCCGCTGCCTTGGCTCTCTCGATCTGGGCAAAGGCCTCTGGCTCGCTGTTCTGCTCGCCCCAGGTCATGGTGCCCAGGCACAGTGCGCTGACCTGCAGGTCGGTCCGGCCCAGTAGGCGGTAATCCATCTTCTTCTCCTTAAATTGAGGGGAAACCTAAAAGCAGGTTGAAATTTTTTTCGCAATCTGCATAATTCCGCAGCTCTTTGCAGTGGAAGTGATGCGCCGTCTGCCGAAGAATCTTGCCGTATAACGGACGCGCCGACCCGAGCCCCCGATAGCGTCTGTTTCCGGCTGCCTTTGACCTTGTCAAAGTACGCACTATTCAGTAAGATCCGCCGTCTAATTTATCAGGGCGGCCCCTGAGGCTATAAAGAATGAAAACTTTTACTGCTAAACCGGAAACAGTTAAGCGCGACTGGTTCGTCGTCGACGCTGCTGGTCAGACCCTGGGTCGTCTGGCCACCGAGATCGCGAGCCGTCTGCGTGGCAAGCACAAGCCGGAGTACACTCCGCACGTCGATACCGGCGACTACATCGTCGTTATCAACGCTGAGCAAATCCGCGTTACCGGTGCTAAAACCACCGACAAGATCTACTACTCACACTCCGGTTTTCCGGGCGGGATCAAGTCGATCAACTTTGAAAAGCTGATCGCCAAAGCCCCAGAACGCGTGATCGAGACCGCGGTCAAAGGCATGCTGCCTAAGAACCCGCTGGGTCGCGACATGTATCGTAAGCTGAAAGTCTATGCGGGCACTGCACACCCTCATACTGCTCAGCAGCCCCAAGAACTGAAGTTTTAACGGAATAGTTCATTATGTCGGCGACTCAAAATTACGGCACTGGCCGTCGCAAGACTGCAACCGCACGCGTTTTCCTGCGTCCGGGCACTGGCAACATCTCCATCAACAACCGTTCGCTGGATAATTTCTTCGGTCGTGAAACTGCCCGCATGGTAGTTCGCCAGCCGTTGGAACTGACTGAGACTGCCGAGAAATTCGACATCTACGTCACCGTGATCGGCGGTGGTACGAGTGGTCAAGCTGGCGCAATCCGCCACGGTATCACCCGCGCTCTGATGCAGTATGACGAAACCCTGCGCGGCGCTCTGCGCAAAGCAGGCTTCGTGACTCGCGATGCTCGTGAAGTAGAACGTAAGAAAGTTGGTCTGCGTAAAGCGCGTAAGCGTCCGCAGTACTCGAAGCGTTAATTCGCTGCTACTTTCAAAAGCGCCCAGTTTCCTTTTCGGAGCTGGGCGTTTTTTATGGGCGCTCACTTTAGGTGTGACAACGTGCCACATCCGTGAGTGCCGCGTGTTATAAGGCTTGGGCTCGTTTCAGGTTGGTAATTACCTTGTCAGTTGAGGGGCTTTTCATTACCATTCGGCAAAATTTTACACAGTTCAGAATGTTAATTAAGTAGATGCCTGATTAAACAGGTCACAGAGCTGATGGGAGAGGACGGAATGAGCAATGACGGCGTGAATGCAGGCCGACGTCGCTTCCTCGTAGCAGCCACGTCCGTGGTGGGTGCTGCAGGAGCGGTGGGGGCGGCGGTCCCGTTCGTGGGGTCATGGTTTCCCAGTGCCAAGGCGAAAGCCGCAGGTGCACCGGTAAAGGTGAATATCAGCAAGGTCGAGCCGGGTCAGCAGATGATTGCTGAGTGGCGCGGTCAGCCGGTATTCATCGTCCGTCGTACCGCAGAGATTTTGGGAAATCTGAAGAAGATCGAGGGACAACTGTCCGATCCGGCCTCCAAGAATTCGACTCAACCGACCTACGTTGACCCCGAGATGCGTTCGATCAAGCCAGAAATTCTGTTGCTGGTCGGTATTTGTACGCACCTGGGTTGTTCTCCGACGTTCCGTCCTGAAGTAGCCCCGGCTGACTTGGGCAAGGACTGGGTCGGTGGTTATTTCTGTCCATGCCACGGCTCTCACTACGATCTGGCCGGACGCGTCTACAAGTCGCAACCGGCACCTTTGAATCTGCCCGTGCCGCCACATTCCTATGAGTCGGACAATATTATTGTCGTTGGCGTCGATCAGGAGAAAGCGTGATGAGCAAGTTCATGGATTGGGTTGATGCGCGCTTTCCCGCCACCAAAATGTGGGAAGACCATCTCAGCAAATATTACGCGCCAAAAAACTTCAACTTCTTCTACTTCTTCGGCTCACTGGCTTTGCTGGTGCTGGTCAATCAGATCGTTACCGGTGTCTGGCTGACCATGAGTTACACGCCGTCGGCTGAAGAGGCGTTCGCCTCCGTCGAATACATCATGCGTGACGTGGAATACGGCTCGATCCTGCGCCTGCTTCACTCCACCGGCGCATCCGCCTTCTTCATCGTGGTCTATCTGCACATGTTCCGTGGCCTGCTCTACGGTTCTTACCAGAAGCCGCGTGAGCTGGTGTGGCTCTTCGGCATGCTGATCTACCTGGCGCTGATGGCTGAAGCCTTCATGGGTTATCTGCTGCCTTGGGGTCAGATGTCCTACTGGGGTGCCCAGGTGATCATCTCGCTGTTCGGTGCTATCCCTGTGATCGGTGGCGACCTGACCCAATGGATCCGTGGTGACTACCTGATTTCGGGTATTACCCTGAACCGCTTCTTTGCCCTGCATGTGGTTGCTCTGCCGATCGTGATTCTGGGTCTGGTGGTACTGCACGTCCTGGCGTTGCACGAAGTCGGCTCGAACAACCCGGACGGCGTCGACATCAAGAAATACAAAGACGAAAACGGCGTACCGCTGGATGGCATCGCCTTCCACCCGTACTACACCGTTAAAGACATCGTCGGCGTGGTGGTGTTCCTGTTCATCTTCTGCTCGATCGTGTTCTTCTTCCCGGAAATGGGTGGTTACTTCCTCGAGAAGCCGAACTTTGAAGTGGCGAACGCCTTCAAGACCCCAGAGCACATTGCTCCGGTTTGGTACTTCACCCCGTTCTACGCGATCCTGCGTGCGATTCCAGACAAACTCATGGGTGTTATCGCCATGGGTGCTGCAATCGCCGTGCTGTTCGTGTTGCCGTGGCTCGACCGTAGCCCGGTCAAGTCCATGCGCTACAAAGGCTGGCTGAGCAAGATCTGGTTGCTGGTGTTCTGTGTGGCTTTCGTGATTCTGGGTGTGCTGGGTGTTCTGCCGCCAACCCCGGAGCGCACGGTGCTGTCGCAGGTCTGTACGTTCCTGTACTTCGCCTACTTCATTCTGATGCCGTTCTATACCCGGCTCGAGAAGACCAAACCGGTTCCAGAAAGGGTGACTGGCTGATGAAAAAGCTATTTGCTGTATTGATGTTTGCACTGCTGCCCGTATTGTCCTTCGCCGCCGAGCATGGCGGCCCCGAGTTGGAACAGGTCGATATCGACGTGTCTGACAAGGCTGCGATGCAAGACGGTGCGCGTACCTTCGCCAACTACTGCATGGGTTGCCACAGTGCCAAGTTCCAGCGCTATGAACGCGTTGCGGACGACCTGGGTATTCCTCACGATCTGATGCTGGAAAAACTGGTCTTCACCGGCGCCAAGATCGGCGACCATATGACTATCGGTATGCAGCCTGCTGACGCAAAAGCCTGGTTCGGTGCAGCTCCGCCTGACTTGACCCTGGTGGCGCGTGTTCGCGGTGCTGACTGGCTCTACGGCTACCTGCGTTCGTTCTATGAAGATCCGGCGCGTCCTTGGGGTGTGAACAACAAGGTGTTCCCGAACGTTGGTATGCCGAACGTTCTGGCAGGCCTGCAAGGTCGTCAGGTCGTCGGTTGCAAGCAAGTACAGGTGGTCGAGAGCGGCAAGAAGCAATACGATCCACTGACCGGCTCGCCTCTGACTCACGAAGCCTGCGATCAACTGACCGTGTTGCCGAAAACCGGTTCGCTGAACGAAGAGCAGTTCAATGAGAAGGTCAAGAATCTCGTGACCTTCCTCGCCTACTCGGCGAACCCGGTGAAGCTGCAACATCAGCGCATCGGTACGTATGTATTGCTCTACCTGGCCTTCTTCTTCGTATTCGCTTACCTGCTCAAGCGCGAATACTGGAAAGATGTCCATTGATCAAGTTGTAACCCCTGCTGTTAACGATGCGCGCCCTGGGGCGCCTCTTTAAAGATAACGAGCGCGGGGCAGGTGGGGCGAGGGAGGTCGGGTTGAGTCATTCATGTTCAATGGATGAGTCGCCTGGCCACTTTCAACGGCCACCTGTTTCTGCGCAGTCGATATCGGAGGCGCCCTCTGGGCGCGCTCGTTTTTCTGCTTCTGAAAACTTATACAAGCGAGGAGGACCGCCATGGGCGTGACCAACCGGTTGGCCTGTTACTCCGACCCCGCCGACCACTATTCCCACCGCGTGCGCATTGTGCTCGCAGAGAAAGGTGTCAGCGCCGAGATCATTGATGTAGTGGCGGGTCGTCATCCGCCAAAATTGATCGAGGTGAATCCGTATGGCAGCGTGCCAACCCTGGTCGATCGTGATCTGGCGTTGTACGAGTCGACGGTGGTGATGGAATATCTGGATGAGCGTTATCCACACCCACCTTTGCTGCCGGTTTATCCGGTGGCCCGTGCCAACAGCCGTTTGCTGATTCATCGCATTCAGCGCGATTGGTGTGGTCTGGTGGATTTGATCCTGGATTCACGCAGTAAAGAGGCCGCTCGCGTTCAAGCGCGCAAAGAGTTGCGTGAAAGCCTGACCGGTGTGTCTCCACTGTTCGCCGATAAGCCTTTTTTCCTCAGTGAAGATCAAAGTCTGGTCGATTGCTGTCTATTGCCAATACTTTGGCGTCTCCCTGTCCTGGGTATAGAATTGCCGCGGCAAGCCAAGCCGTTGCTTGACTACATGGAGCGCCAATTTGCACGCGAAGCTTTCCAGACAAGCCTGTCTGGTGCCGAACGTGATATGCGCTAAGGCTTAAGGAGCCGTTGATGAACTCCAGTCGCCCTTATCTGATTCGCGCTCTGTATGAGTGGATTGTAGATAACGATTGCACCCCGCATATGCTGGTCAATGCGGAATACCCGTCGGTACAGGTCCCTCAGGGCTTCGCCAATGACGGTCAGATCGTCTTGAATGTTTCGCCCAGTGCAGTGCGTCACCTGCACATGGATAACGACGCCGTGAGCTTCGAAGGTCGCTTCGGTGGCGTGCCACACACGTTGTACGTCCCTATCGCAGCGATCCTGGGCATTTATGCTCGGGAGAATGGCCAGGGTATGGTTTTCGATCTGGAGCCTCCCCTGGAGGACGACGGGATCGATCCGGACGATGATGGTCCGCCACCGGGTAGCGAACCACCGCGACCGACCGGCAGGCCGAGTCTGAAAGTGGTCAAGTAATCTGAAGCACAAAAAAAGGCGATCCCCAGGGATCGCCTTTTTTATTTCCGGTGTCAGACATGCCGCATCAAGCTATTCGCAGGCAAGCCTGCTCACACAGTGATACGCAGCCGTTCGGCTAGTCGATGTACTCAAACAGTTTCACGATTTTCTGCACGCCCGACACGTCTTGCACCAGATTGGTCGCACGGGTGGCTTCCTGTTGAGTCACGAGACCCAGCAGGTAGACGATGCCATTCTCGGTCACGACCTTGATTCGAGAGCCGGGGATAGTGTTATCAGTCAGCATTTGCGCCTTGATCTTGGTAGTCAGCCAGGCGTCGTTGTTGCGCGCCAGGATCGAAGAGGGCGGCATGACTTGAAGTTCGTTGTTGACCTTCTTGACCCGCTGTACGGAGCCGGCGGCTTGTTCGGCAAGGGCTTTCAGGTCGTCGCGTGGCGTCTGACCGGCGAGCAGGACGATGCCGTTGAAGCTGGTGACGATGATGTGCGAGCCTACGTCGAGATCAGGGTTGGCCTTGGCCACGTTGACCGCGACCTTGGTTTCGATCAGGGAGTCGTCGATCTTGCTACCGAACGTCCGAGTGCCGCGGTCATCCTCGATAGGCGTGTCACGGGTTGCAGTCAGGACCGAGCTGCATCCGCTGAGGCCGAGGCACAGTGTCAGAGCCAGTAGGCTGAGGCGATTAATGGTCATTCTTCACTCCCGAACAGTTGGCTGTCGATCAAGTCGCAGAGGCAGTGGATCGCCAGCAGGTGGACTTCTTGGATACGTGCGGTGACTTTGGCCGGAACGCGGATCTCCACGTCCTCGGGCAGCAGTAGCGAGGCCATGTCGCCACCGTCGCGACCGGTCAAGGCTACGACAATCATTTCGCGATCATGTGCGGCCTGGATGGCCTGAATAATGTTCGCCGAGTTGCCGCTGGTGGAAATTGCCAGCAATACATCGCCCGGTTGGCCTAGCGCGCGGATCTGTTTGGAGAAGATTTCGTTGTAGCTGTAGTCATTGGCAATCGAGGTAATGGTCGAGCTGTCGGTGGTCAGCGCAATGGCCGGCAGACTCGGGCGTTCACGCTCGAAGCGGTTGAGCAGCTCCGAGGAAAAATGCTGTGCGTCACCGGCCGAGCCGCCATTGCCACACGAAAGCATTTTGCCTTCGTTGAGCAGGGCGTTGACCATGACCTGGCTGGCTTGCTCGATGTAGGGTGCAAGAACTTCCATCGCCTGTTGCTTGGTATCGATGCTGGCCTGGAAAAGCTGGCGAATTCGGGATTGCATGTCCATCTAGTAACCTTAAGTAGGGCGGCTGCTCCAGGCACAAGGATGTGCAGCCTGCAAAGCAAAGAGCGAAATCGGTGTGTGGGGCTTTCTATCAATCAGAGCTTTAAATCACGACGTCCCGGGTCGACAAATCCGGCACCCTGAATCAGCTATCAAATGCGTTCTTGAGCCAGTTCAACGAAGGCGCGGTGCCGGGATCGCCATTGATGGCCACCACATCGAAACGGCACGGAGAATCCGCCCAGCGCGACTCTTGTTGCAGAAAATACTGTGCGGCGAGTACGAGCTTTTCGCGCTTGCGAAAATCCACGCTTTCCAGCGCTCCACCCCAGCCTGCGTAGCGTCGATAGCGAACTTCGACGAATACTACTGTATCGCCGTCGAGCATGACCAGATCGAGCTCGCCACGTTTGCATAACCAATTCTGCGTGACCAGGCGCAGGCCCTGTTGTTGCAGATGCTGCAGGGCGAAGGCTTCGGCCTCACGCCCGGCTTGTTGGCGAGGTTCGCTCGGCATCAGTGCGCAGTGTCCGGCAGGCGCTGAACCTTGCCGCCTGTGAACTCGGCCCATGGCAATTGCCGCTCGACACGTTGCCCCTGGCTCATGCTCAAGCTGCCGGTCAGACCGTCGATGCGGGTGTCAGACAGGGTTTTGAGTTGGGCCAGGCGCGGTGCCAGACGATAGGCGTCGATTCCCATGGCATACAACCGGCCAAGGCTGCCTGCTGCTTGTGGCCATTGTGTGACCACTTGCTGGTGAAGCGGATCGCTGGTGTTGAGCAGCCATGGGGTTTCGCAGAAACGAATGCCTTCCAGATCCTTGTACTGCGCCTGATCACCGCTGTTGGTGAACAGGTGCGAAGTGGCATATACCGGAACGTCACCCGCGTACTGGAACACCAGCGTCGGCTTGATCTGCTGCGCTTGTTGAGGCGTTGCCGCGAGGAAGATGAAATCGATGTCCTGGCGGCGCGTCGGTTGTGCGGCTACATGGGTGCCAACGGTGCTTTGCAGGCTCTTGGCGCGGGCTTCGCTATTACGCAGTTGGAACATATCAGCGATTTGCTGGGCCAGGGCGACCGGTTGGTCAACGTGCTCAGCAACGATAAAGGTACCGCCGGCGGCTTGCCAGCTTTGGCGGAAGGCATCCAGAACGCGGTCGCCCCATTCGCCTTTTGGCACCATGGCTGCAGCGCTGCGCTTGCCATCGGCCCAGGCGCGGCGGGCAACTTCACGGGCTTCATCTTCAGCTGCAAGGCCGAACTGGAACAGCTGGGGAGGGCCGGCCTGGTGCGAGTCGCTGTAATTCAGCGCCAGCGTGGTGATAGGCAGTTGTGGGCGACTGCTCAGTTGTTTGACCAGTGGTTTTTCCAGCGGACCGATCACCAGTTGCACGCCGGAGGCTTTGGCTTGACGGTAGAAATCATCAAGGGAGGTCAGGCGCGAGCTGTCGAACACTTCGATGACTGGCGGCTTCTGACCCGCCTGCTGCGCCTGGTAGTGTGCAGCCATGAAGCCTTCGCGTAGCGCGCGGGCTACCGATGCCAGTGGGCCTTCTTGCGGCAGCAGCAGGGCGATTTTGGTCAGCGGTTCGCTGGTCAGCGCCTTGAGTTTGACCAGCGGGATCGGCAGTTGCAGGGCCGCCGGGTGTTGTGGGTTCTGTGCTTTCCAGGTGTCGATGGCCGCCTGCTGTTGCTCCAGAGTGCCGCCACCTTTTACTGCGCGGGCCAGGCTCAGCCAGCCAGCCAGCTCATCATTGCCGGTGCTTTGCAGTTGCTCTGGGGGCAGGGCGGCAACCAGTGCCCAGATCGCTTCATGGTTGGCACTGGCGTCGGCTCCCTTGAGCATGGGGGCGATAAATACCCGCTCCCTGGCGGCAGGCAGTGTCTGGCCATCCGCTTCCAGTGCGCGAGCCTGGACCAGGCCGGTGCGGATTTGTTGCTCGACCGGCAGTTCAGCCAGGCGTTGCATGCTTGGATGGTTCAGCGCCGCCAAGGCCGCCTTGGGCTGGTTGCGGCCCAAAGCCAGTTCGGCGGACAAGGTGCTGGCATACACCTGTTGAGCGGGCTTGAGCTGATCAAGAGGCACTTGCTCGAGAATGCGTGCAGCGCGACCCGCATCGTGTTGCCGGTAGGCCTGATCGGCCGCACTGAGTCTCAGCAGTGCAGCTTTATCGGGCGTTTTGGCGGCAGCGGCTTGTTCGAGCAGTTGCTCGATGCTGGCTTCAGGAGTGCGTGGAAGTTCGCCAAGGCTTGACGAAGGCGAACTGGCGCAGGCCGCCAACAGGGCAGCGAGACAGAGGGCAGAGAACAGCCGCAGGCAAGCGATCATGTGTGTGATCCTGATACTCGAGCAAATTAGCGTGGAATTGTACCCAAGCACTGGCCGGGGCGCGATGTTAGTGGCGTTAAAGCGGTCATATTGGTCGTGGGGCAGGTAAATAAGGGTGAATCCGGTCTTTTTTTGCGTCATTCACCTCTTGCGGCAACGAAAGCAAATGCTTTTTTCGCTCTATTTTCAGCGTTTGCCTTCGCCGGCTACCCGTTCGCTCAGACCGTAATCTGTACAATGCGTTTTTTTGGTTAACACAAGAGGTGTGCGCTTTGACTGCTCCAGGTCCTTTGAATTCCGCTGCTGGCTCGCTTTATGTGGTGGCCACGCCTATCGGTAACCTGGATGACATGAGCGTGCGAGCGCTGAAAGTGTTGCGTGAGGTGGTGTTGATTGCCGCCGAAGATACTCGCCACTCGTTACGGTTGATGCAGCACTTCGGGATTTCCACGCCCTTGGCTGCCTGCCATGAGCACAACGAGCGTGAGGAGGGGAGTCGATTTCTGACGCGCCTGCTCGCCGGCGATGACGTCGCACTGATCTCCGATGCCGGGACGCCGCTGATCTCCGATCCGGGTTATCACCTGGTACGTCAGGCGCGCGCCGCTGGCATTCAAGTGGTGCCGGTTCCGGGTGCCTGTGCGCTGATCGCTGCCTTATCCGCAGCCGGTTTGCCCTCGGACCGGTTTATCTTCGAAGGCTTCTTGCCGGCCAAAGCGGTGGGACGCAGGGCGCGACTCGAGCTGCTTAAGGAAGAACCCCGCACGTTGATCTTTTACGAAGCGCCGCACCGCATTCTCGAATGCCTGCAAGACCTCGAGCTGGTGTTCGGCCCGGAGCGTCCGGCGTTACTGGCTCGTGAGTTGACCAAAACCTTTGAAACACTCAAGGGCCTGCCTCTGGCTGAGTTGCGCGCTTTCGTCGAAGCCGACAGCAATCAGCAGCGCGGCGAATGCGTGGTACTGGTAGGCGGGTGGAGCGAGCCGGAAGGTGAGGATGTCATCGGCAACGAAGCTCGGCGTATTCTGGATTTGCTGTTGGAAGAAATGCCCCTCAAGCGTGCTGCGGCATTGGCGGCGGAAATCACCGGGGTGCGCAAGAATTTGCTTTATCAGGTAGCGCTGGACAAACAAAAAGACGCATAAACGAATGTCTTCGGCCTGATAGCCAAAGTGCGCTGGACTTATTAAAGCTTGTTCTTGAGCGTCCGTGCCGCTAACCTTGGCGGCGGAGAGTCGATTGGACAGTCGCTGCCTTCTATTGTTCCGCAATAGGGGGGGGAGGAAAGTCCGGGCTCCATAGGGCAGAGTGCCAGGTAACGCCTGGGAGGCGCGAGCCTACGGAAAGTGCCACAGAAAATAACCGCCTAAGCACTTCGGTGCCGGTAAGGGTGAAAAGGTGCGGTAAGAGCGCACCGCACGTCTGGCAACAGGTCGTGGTCAAGGTAAACCCCACTCGGAGCAAGACCAAATAGGGTTCCAAGGCGTGGCCCGCGCTGGAACCGGGTAGGTTGCTAAAGACGTCCAGTGATGGCCGTCGTAGAGGAATGACTGTCCTCGACAGAACCCGGCTTACAGATCGACTCTCCACCTTTTTTTCCCCTCTCTGCTTTTTCACAGCAGAAGCGCTTTTGTAATACCAAAAAAATCTTACTCTTGATAAATCACTTTAACTTCGAGCCTTAGCGTTCTGAGTCAATTCAGGTTTATCTGTCAAAACAATTGAGAAATTGTTCCGCCATCTGTTTTTCCTCTCCTAAATCTCCGATCTGTAAGGGTTTTCCTTAGGACCGCGCCTTGACGGTGTGGTGGGCGCATTCCTATAGTGTGCGCAAGTGGCGGAAAGTGGCATGAAGTGGGTTTTTTCAGCGTAAAAAGTTAATATTCGGAGATCGCGCCTGTGTTTCGTGGTGCCAATGCAATCAATCTCGACGCTAAGGGTCGTCTCGCAATGCCGAGCCGGTACCGCGACGAGCTGGATTCGCGAAGCGCCGGGCAATTGATTGTGACCATTGATGCCGTCGACCCCTGCCTATGTCTGTACCCATTATCCGAGTGGGAATTGATTGAAGCCAAATTGCGTGACCTGGCCACATTCCGTGAAGAAAACCGTCGTCTGCAGCGGCTGTTGATTGGTAATGCGGTCGATCTGGAACTTGATGGCAGCGGCCGTTTTCTGGTCCCGCCGCGTTTGCGCGAATATGCCAAGTTGGATAAGCGCGTGATGCTAGTTGGCCAGCTTAATAAGTTTCAACTGTGGGACGAGGACGCCTGGAACGCTCTTGCTGAAGCGGATCTGGCGGCCATTCAACAACCGGGCGCTATGCCTGATGAACTGCGTGATTTGATCCTGTGACTATGAATAGCGGCTTTACCCACATCACCGTACTGCTTGATGAAGCCGTAGAGGCTCTCGCGGTGCGTACCGATGGCTGCTATCTGGATGGCACGTTCGGGCGCGGCGGACACAGCCGTTTGATATTGCAGCACCTTGGTCCCGACGGGCGACTGTTGGGGTTTGATAAAGATCCTCAAGCGATTGCCACCGGGCAAGCGCTAGCGGCCGAAGACGGCCGCTTTGTCATTGTGCAGCGCAGCTTTGCCGAGCTGGGCGCTGAAGTCGAAAGTCGCGGTCTGGCTGGTAAGGTCAACGGCATTTTGCTCGATCTCGGTGTTTCTTCGCCGCAGCTGGACGATCCTGAGCGCGGTTTCAGCTTCATGAACGACGGTCCGTTGGACATGCGCATGGATCCGAGTCGTGGCGTCAGCGCTGCCGAGTTCATCGCGACCGCCTCCGCCGAAGAAATCGCTCGCGTGTTCAAGGAATACGGTGAAGAGCGCTTTGCCAAGCGTATGGCCAATGCCGTAGTCCTGCGCCGCGAGACCCAGCCTTTCGAGCGCACCGCCGATCTCGCGGAAGTACTCAAGGTCGCCAACCCGGCTTGGGAAAAAGGCAAGAATCCAGCGACCCGTGCATTCCAGGGGTTGCGTATCCATGTCAACAACGAGTTGGGCGATCTCGAAGCAGGGCTTGAAGCCGCGCTCGAAGCGCTTGAAATCGGTGGTCGTCTGGTTGTAATCAGCTTCCATTCGCTGGAAGACCGCATCGTCAAACTGTTCATGCGCAAGCTCGCCAAAGGCGAAGCCGACAACATGCCCCGTGACCTGCCGATCCGTTTTCAGGCGTTCGATCCAAAAATCAAAATCCACGGCAAAGCGCAGTTCGCCTCCGACGCTGAAACCAAAGCCAATCCACGCTCGCGCAGCGCTGTCATGCGTGTGGCGGAGAAGCTTCGGTGAGCCGGCTTTTCCTCAAGCCATTGCCTGGCGGCAGTTTCTTTATGCTGCTGTTGTTTATCGCTGTGCTGGTTTCGGCGATTGGTGTGTCGTACAGCGCGCACTGGAACCGGCAGTTGCTGAACTCCCTGTACAACGAGCTGAGCGTGCGCGACAAGGCGCAGGCGGAATGGGGTCGCCTGATTCTTGAACAAAGCACCTGGACTGCCCACAGCCGTATCGAAACGCTGGCCAGCGAACAGCTGAAAATGCGCATCCCTAGTGCTGCCGAAGTACGAATGGTGGCGCCATGATGAAGCTCGAAGGCGCCCTCTATCCCTGGCGTTTTCGCGTGGTGGTGGGTCTGCTTGCGATCATGGTGAGTGCGATCTGCTGGCGCATTATCGACCTGCAGGTCGTCGACCATAAGTTCCTCAAGGAACAAGGCGACGCGCGTAGCGTTCGACACATTCCTATTCCGGCGCACCGTGGCTTGATCACCGACCGCAATGGCGAACCGTTGGCGGTCAGTACGCCAGTGACCACGCTGTGGGCGAACCCGAAAGAGATGCAGTTGGCCAAAGACAAATGGCCTGCGCTGGCCGCCGCCCTGGGTCAGGACGCCAAGTTGCTGACTGATCGCCTGGAGGCGCAGGCTGATAAGGAATTCATTTATCTGGTCCGGGGTCTGACGCCGGAGCAGGGTCAAGTCGTACTCGATCTGAAAGTCCCAGGCGTCTATGGCATCGAAGAGTTCCGGCGTTTCTACCCGGCGGGCGATGTCACGGCGCACATGGTGGGCTTCACCGACCTGGATGACCACGGTCGCGAAGGTGTCGAGCTGGCGTATGACGACTGGCTGGCGGGTGTGCCCGGCAAACGACAGGTCATCAAGGACCGTCGTGGTCGGTTGATCAAAGACGTCCAGGTCACCAAAAACGCCAAGGCAGGGAAGACCTTGGCGTTGTCTATTGACCTGCGCCTGCAATACCTGGCCACCCGCGAGCTGCGCAACGCCATCCAGGAAAACGATGCCAAGGCCGGCAGCCTGGTGATCATGGACGTGAAGACCGGCGAAGTGCTGGCCATGGTCAATTCGCCGACCTATAACCCGAACAACCGTCGCACCATGGTGCCGGCCGCGATGCGTAACCGCGCAATCATCGACGTGTTCGAGCCGGGTTCGACCATGAAGCCGATCTCCATGACCGCCGCGCTGGACAGCGGTCGCTGGAAGCCTTCCGACAAGGTCGAGGTCTATCCGGGCACGCTGCAGATCGGCAAATACACCATCCGTGACGTGACCAAGACCGAGGGCCCGATCCTCGATTTGACCGGCATTCTGATCAACTCCAGTAACGTCGGCATGAGTAAAGTAGCCTTCGACATTGGTGGTGAAGCGATTTTCCACGCCATGCAGCGCGTCGGGTTGGGGCAGTACACCGGTCTCGGTTTCCCTGGCGAACGTGTAGGTAACCTGCCTAATTACCGTGAGTGGCGCAAAGCCGAGACTGCGACCTTGTCGTACGGCTACGGCCTGTCGGTTACCGCGCTGCAACTGGTCCACGCCTATTCCGCGATTGCCAACAACGGCCGCATCGTGCCGCTGACGATCCTGAAAACCGACACGCCGCCAGTGCCCCTTCAGGCGATTCCGGAAGCAACCGCAAAAACGGTGCAGGGCATGTTGCAGCAAGTGATCGAAGACCCGCGTGGTGTGTTCCGCGCACGGGTGCCGTCCTACCATGTGGCTGGCAAGAGTGGTACCGCACGTAAAACAGCCTCGGGTACCAAGGGCTACACCGAGAACGCCTATCGCTCTTTGTTCGCTGGCTTTGGTCCGATGAGTAATCCGCGTTACGCGATCGTCGTGGTGATCGATGAACCCGGCAAGGCTGGCTACTTCGGTGGTCTGGTATCGGCGCCGGTGTTCAGCAAGGTGATGTCCGGCACGCTGCGGCTGATGAACGTTACCCCGGATAATCTGGCGGCACTTCCACCGCAGGAGCAGGTCAATGCTGCTCCCGTTGTTAAAGGAGGACGTGGTTAATGCCTTTTAGTCTGAACAAGATTTTTGCCCATGCCGACCGCGATCTGTTGATCCGCGAGTTGACCCTCGACAGCCGTAATGTTCGCGCTGGCGATCTGTTTCTGGCGGTGCCGGGTGGCAAGCTCGACGGTCGCGCGCATATCGCCGATGCACTCAAGCGGGGTGCGGCGGCGGTTGCTTATGAAGCCGAAGGCGCAACCGTGTTGCCCATCACCGATGCACCATTGATTCCGGTCAAGGGCCTGGCTGCACAGCTTTCCGATATTGCCGGGCGTTTTTATGGCGACCCGAGCCGCAGCTTGAATCTGGTGGGCGTCACCGGCACCAACGGTAAAACCAGTGTCACTCAGTTGGTCGCGCAAGCGCTGGATCAACTGGGGCAACGCTGTGGGATCGTCGGCACCCTGGGCACTGGGTTTTATGGTGCGCTACAAAGTGGCCTTCATACCACGCCAGACCCGATTGCCGTGCAAGCGATGCTGGCCGATCTGAAGAAAGCCGGCGCTCGCGCGGTGGCGATGGAAGTGTCTTCCCATGGCCTGGATCAGGGGCGTGCGACCGCATTGGCGTTCGATGTCGCGGTGCTGACCAATCTGTCCCGCGATCATCTTGACTACCACGGCACGATGGAAGCCTACGCGGCGGCCAAGGCGAAATTGTTTGCCTGGTCCGATCTGCGTTGCCGCGTGATCAATCTGGATGACGATTTCGGCCGGCAACTGGCCAGTGAAAAACACGCGTCGCGCCTGATCAGCTACAGCCTGAACGATTCCAGTGCTTCCCTGTACTGCCGCGATGCGCACTTCGATGACGATGGCGTCCGCGCCACGGTGGTCACCGCGCAAGGTGAACACCATCTGCGTAGCAGCCTGTTGGGCCGTTTCAACTTGAGCAATGTGCTGGCTGCGGTCGGGGCGTTGATGGGCTTGGACTACCCGCTGGATGAAATTTTGAACGTGCTGCCGAAACTGGAAGGTCCGGTCGGTCGCATGCAGCGCTTGGGCGGTGGCACCCGGCCGTTGGTCGTGGTCGATTACGCGCACACCCCCGATGCCCTGGAAAAAGTCCTCGAAGCGCTGCGCCCGCACGCCAAAGGTCGCCTGATGTGCCTGTTCGGCTGTGGCGGTGACCGTGATCGTGGCAAGCGTCCGTTGATGGCTGAAGTGGTCGAACGGTTGGCGGACACGGTGCTGGTCACCGATGACAACCCACGGACAGAAGTCCCCGCGCAGATTTTTGACGACATCCGCAAAGGGTTTGTCGCCGTCGATAACGTCAGTTTCGTCGCGGGTCGCGGTCAGGCCATCGCTCAATTGATCGCCAGCGCCGATGCGGCCGATGTGATCGTGTTGGCGGGCAAGGGGCACGAGGACTATCAGGAAATCGATGGCCAGCGCCACGCCTTCTCCGATCTGGAAGAAGCCAGCAAAGCCCTGGCTGCATGGGAGGTGGCACATGTTTAAGCCGCTGACGTTCAGTGAGCTGATCGCACCGCTTAATGGCCGGCAGGTCAATGCCGATTGCAAATTTACCGGTGTCAGCATCGATAGCCGCGCCATTGTCCCGGGTCAGCTGTTTGTTGCGCTGACCGGCCCGCGTTTCAACGGCCACGACTATCTCGATGAAGTTGCAGGCAAAGGTGCGGTCGGTGCGTTGGTCGAGCGAGAAGTTGCAGGCACTGCCTTGCCGCAGCTGGTGGTTGGCGATACTCGTCACGCGTTGGCGCAGCTCGGTGCCCTGAATCGCAATGCTTTCGACAAACCGCTGGCCGCGATTACCGGTTCCAGCGGCAAAACCACCGTCAAGGAAATGCTCGCGAGCATCTTGCGCACACGCGGTTCGGTACTGGCCACGCGCGGTAATTTGAACAACGACCTGGGTGTTCCGCTGACCTTGCTCGAACTGGCGCCGGAACACATGGCGGCGGTTATCGAACTGGGCGCTTCGCGTGTTGGCGAAATTGCCTACACCGTCAGGCTGGCCAAACCCCATGTCGCGTTGATCACCAATGCCGGGACTGCCCATGTTGGCGAGTTCGGCGGGCCGGAAAAAATCGTCCAGGCCAAAGGTGAAATTCTTGAAGGCCTCGGCGCAAAAGGTGTCGCGGTACTCAATCGTGACGACAAAGCCTTCGATATCTGGAAGGCCCGGGCCAATGGGCGTCAGGTCGTGAGCTTCGCCTTGAGCGACGATGCTGCCGACTTCTACGCACGTGATCTGACTCGCGATGCGCGCGGTTGCCCGAGCTTCACGCTGCACGGTCTATCGGGAGCTGCGTCTGTCCAGCTCAATCTGCTGGGCGCGCACAATGTTGCCAATGCGTTGGCTGCAGCGGCTGCTGCTCATGCGATGGGCGTTTCGCTGGAAGGCATTGTCGCCGGGTTGAACACTGTGCAACCGGTCAAAGGCCGTGCAGTGGCGCAACTGGCCACTAATGGCCTCCGCGTAATTGATGACACATACAACGCCAACCCCACCTCAATGTGCGCTGCCGTTGATATACTTGCCGGCTTTTCTGGGCGCACCGTCTTGGTGCTCGGAGATATTGGCGAGTTGGGCGAGTGGGCTGAACAAGGCCATCGCCAGGTCGGCGCATACGCGGCTGGCAAGGTGTCGGCGTTATATGCGGTGGGGCCTTTGATGACCCATGCCGTGAGCGCTTTTGGCCAGCATGCTCGCCACTTCGCCAACCAGGCCGACCTGATCGCAGCGCTTGGCGCCGAGCAGCACACTAACACCACTATTTTGATCAAAGGGTCGCGCAGTGCTGCGATGGAAAACATCGTGGCCGCTTTGTGCGGGTCGAGCGGGGAGAAACATTAATGCTGCTGCTTCTGGCGGAGTATCTACAACAGTTCTACAAAGGCTTCGCGGTCTTCCAATACCTGACCCTGCGCGGGATTCTCGGCGTGCTCACTGCATTGTCGCTCTCGTTGTGCCTGGGCCCATGGATGATTCGCACCTTGCAGAATCGCCAGATCGGTCAATCGGTACGTAACGACGGTCCTCAATCTCACTTGTCCAAGTCGGGCACCCCGACCATGGGTGGCGCGCTGATTCTTTCAGCGATCGGAATCAGCACCCTGCTGTGGGCCGACCTGACCAACCGTTATGTCTGGGTCGTATTGATCGTCACGCTGCTGTTCGGCGGCATTGGCTGGGTCGACGACTACCGCAAAGTCATCGAGAAGAACTCCAAGGGCTTGCCGAGCCGCTGGAAGTATTTCTGGCAGTCGGTATTCGGTCTCGGCGCGGCACTGTTCCTTTATATGACTGCGCCATCAGCGGTGGAAACCACCCTGATCGTGCCAATGCTCAAGGATGTCAGCATCGCGCTCGGCATTGGCTTCGTGGTGCTGACCTACTTCGTCATCGTCGGTTCGAGCAATGCGGTCAATCTGACGGACGGCCTCGACGGTCTGGCGATCATGCCGACGGTGATGGTCGGCGGCGCGCTGGGCATCTTCTGCTACCTGTCGGGTAACGTGAAATTCGCTGAATACCTGTTGATCCCGTATGTACCGGGCGCAGGTGAATTGATTGTGTTCTGCGGCGCATTGATCGGCGCGGGCCTGGGCTTTCTCTGGTTCAACACCTATCCGGCCCAAGTCTTCATGGGCGACGTCGGTGCTCTGGCACTGGGCGCGGCACTGGGCACCATCGCGGTGATCGTGCGTCAGGAAATCGTGTTGTTCATCATGGGCGGTGTGTTCGTGATGGAAACCCTTTCAGTGGTTATTCAGGTCGCCTCTTTTAAATTGACCGGTCGCCGTGTGTTCCGCATGGCACCGATTCACCACCACTTTGAACTCAAAGGCTGGCCCGAGCCGCGGGTGATTGTCCGTTTCTGGATCATCACCGTGATTCTGGTGCTGATCGGCCTTGCCACCCTGAAGCTGAGGTAGAACGAGTGTCTCTGATCGCTTCTGACCACTTCCGCATCATTGTCGGCCTCGGCAAGAGCGGCATGTCCCTGGTTCGCTTCCTGGCGAACCGGGGCGTGTCGTTTGCTGTGGCCGATACGCGGGAAAATCCACCGGAGCTGGCGACGTTGCGTCAGGAATACCCGCAGGTGGAAGTGCGTTGCGGCGAGCTGGATGTGGAGTTTCTCTGCCGCGCCGACGAACTGTACGTGAGCCCCGGTCTGGCGTTGGCAACCCCTGCGTTGCAGCAAGCGGCGGCACGCGGCGTGAAATTGTCGGGCGATATCGAGCTGTTCGCGCGTAACGCGAAGGCGCCGATCGTCGCAATCAGCGGTTCGAATGCGAAAAGCACCGTCACCACCATCGTCGGCGAAATGGCTGCCGCAGCCGGCAAGCGTGTCGCGGTGGGTGGCAACCTCGGTACGCCAGCACTGGACCTGCTCGATGATACGGTCGAGCTGTACGTGCTCGAACTCTCCAGCTTCCAGCTTGAAACCACTGATCAACTCGGCGCTGAAGTGGCGACCGTGTTGAACGTCAGCGAAGACCATATGGATCGCTACAGCGGTCTGCCTGCGTATCACTTGGCCAAGCACCGGATTTTCCGTGGCGCCCGGCAGGTGGTGGTCAATCGGCAGGACGCGCTGTCGCGGCCGCTGATCGGCGAGGGCCTGCCATGCTGGACCTTCGGTCTGAACAAACCCGATTTCCACGGCTTCGGCCTGCGTGAAGAGAACGGCGAAAAATACCTCGCCTTCCAGTTCGACACGTTGATGCCGGTCCGTGAGCTGAAAATTCGCGGCGCGCACAATCAAGCCAACGCCCTGGCTGCGCTGGCGTTGGGTCACGCTGTTGGCCTGCCATTCGACGCCATGCTCAGCAGCCTGCGTTCATTCACCGGGCTGACGCATCGTTGCCAATGGCTGCGCGAGCGTTCCGGTGTCAGTTACTACGACGACTCCAAAGCCACCAACGTCGGTGCGGCGCTGGCCGCTATCGAAGGCTTGGGGGCGGATATCAGTGGCAAATTGGTGCTGATCGCCGGTGGTGACGGCAAGGGTGCTGACTTCAGCGCATTGCGTGCTCCGGTCGCCGCTCATTGCCGTGCCGTGGTGTTGCTGGGCCGGGATGCCGAGCTGATTGCTCAGGCAGTGGGCGATGCGGTGACTTTAATTCGCGTCAAAACCCTGGAAGAAGCCGTGCAACGTGCCGCCGAATGCGCGCAAGACGGGGACGCTGTGCTGCTGTCTCCTGCTTGTGCCAGCTTTGATATGTTCAAGAATTACGAAGAGCGCGGCCGCCTGTTCGCTCAAGCCGTGGGGGCCTTGTCATGATCCTCGGTGTGATTCGGCCTTATCCATCACCGCTGATCAGCGGCCGCGGCATCGATGTCGACTTCCCGATGCTGGCCGGTTGCCTTGCGCTGCTGGGCCTGGGTCTGGTGATGATCACTTCCGCTTCGTCGGAAGTGGCTGCCGTGCAGTCCGGCAACCCGCTGTACATGATGATTCGCCACCTGTTTTACATGGTGTTGGGCCTTGGTGCCTGCGGCGCGACCATGATGATTCCGGTTTCTACCTGGCAACGTCTGGGCTGGCTGATGCTGATCGGCGCCTTCGGCCTGCTGGTGATGGTGCTGGTGCCGGGACTGGGGCGTGAGGTCAACGGTTCGATGCGCTGGATCGGCTTCGGTATGTTCAACGTACAGCCTTCGGAAATTGCCAAGGTCTTCGTGGTGATCTTCCTTGGCGGCTATCTGGTGCGGCGTCAGCAGGAAGTCCGTGAAAGCTGGATGGGCTTCTTCAAGCCGTTCATCGTCTTGCTGCCCATGGCCGGTTTGCTGCTGATGGAGCCGGACTTCGGCGCCACCGTGGTGATGATGGGCGCCGCCGCGGCGATGCTGTTTCTGGGCGGCGTCGGTCTGTTCCGTTTCAGTCTGATGGTGGTGCTGGCAGTGGCTGCCGTGTTCGTGCTGGTTCAAGCACAGCCGTATCGGATGGCACGTCTGATCACCTTCACCGACCCGTGGTCCGATCAGTTCGGCTCTGGCTATCAATTGACCCAGGCCCTGATCGCATTTGGCCGTGGCGAATGGTTTGGTGTCGGCCTGGGCAACAGCGTGCAGAAACAGTTCTATTTGCCCGAAGCGCATACCGACTTCGTGTTCTCGGTATTGGCGGAGGAGTTGGGCGTGGTTGGCTCGCTCCTTACCGTTGCCCTGTTTGTATTCGTCAGTATCCGGGCCATGTACATCGGTATGTGGGCCGAGAGGGCCAAGCAGTATTTTGGCGCCTACGTGGCTTATGGCCTGGCGTTCCTGTGGATTGGTCAGTTCCTGATCAATATCGGGGTGAACGTCGGGCTGTTGCCAACCAAAGGCCTGACCTTGCCATTCCTCAGTTATGGCGGCAGTTCGTTGGTGATCTGCTGTGCGAGCCTGGGCTTGTTGCTGCGCATCGAGTGGGAAGCGCGGACCAACACTGGCAGTGAAGAAACAGAATTCAATGAAAGCGACTTCGCTGAGGAGTCCAACCATGGGCGCTAACGTGCTGATCATGGCAGGCGGCACCGGCGGGCACGTATTCCCGGCGTTGGCTTGCGCACGCGAATTCCAGGCGCGTGGTTACAGCGTGCATTGGCTCGGAACGCCACGCGGGATCGAAAATCAGTTGGTGCCTGAAGCGGGTTTGCCGCTGCATTTGATCAACATGACGGGTCTGCGGGGCAAGGGTGTGTTGGCCTTGTTCAAAGCGCCATTCGTGCTGCTCAAGGCCTTGTTGCAGGCACGCAAGATCGTCAAGCAGTTGCAGCCTGTCTGCGTACTCGGCCTGGGTGGCTATGTCACCGGTCCTGGCGGCCTGGCGGCGAAACTGGCAGGTGTGCCGCTGATCATTCATGAGCAGAACGCGATCGCCGGTACCGCCAACCGCAGTCTGGTGCCGTTCGCCAGCCGTGTTTGCGAAGCCTTCCCGGAAACCTTTTCGGCTTCGGCAAAACGGCGCACCACTGGCAATCCGGTTCGCACCGAGCTGTTTCTCGAAACGCCGCGTCAGGCGTTGGCCGGACGCAAGGCCCGTTTGCTGATCCTCGGCGGAAGCCTGGGCGCCGAGCCGCTGAACAAACTGCTGCCCGCCGCATTGGCGCTGTTGCCGCTGGAGTTACGTCCTGAAGTGTTCCATCAGGCCGGCAAGAACCATGACGAGATCACCGCAGAGCGCTATCGCACTGCCGGTGTCGAGGCGCAAGTGGCGCCCTTCATCAAAGACATGGCCCAAGCCTATGGCTGGGCCGACCTGGTGGTCTGTCGCGCAGGCGCACTGACCGTCAGTGAGCTGGCCGCGGCTGGACTGCCGTCGCTGTTGGTGCCGTTGCCCCATGCGATCGACGACCACCAGTCCCGTAACGCCGACTATCTGGCCCGCGAAGGCGCTGCCTTCGTCATGCCACAAGCGACAACTGGCGTAGCCGAAATGGCTGCACGCCTGAAAGAGGTTCTGATGCAACCCGAACAAATGAACAGCATGGCCCGCACGGCTCGCCGCCTGGCCAAACCTGACGCAACGCGCACTGTGGTCGATATCTGTCTGGAGGTGGCTCATGGTTGAGAATCAGAGAGCGATGCCCCAGCCAGAAATGCGCCGCATCCGTCGTATCCATTTCGTCGGTATCGGCGGCGTGGGCATGTGCGGTATTGCCGAAGTGTTGCTCAATCTGGGCTATGAAGTGTCTGGCTCGGACCTGAAAGCTTCACCGGTGACTGAACGGCTTGAATCGTTCGGCGCGAACATTTTTATTGGTCATCGTGCCGAAAACACCGCGACCGCTGATGTGCTGGTAGTTTCCAGCGCCGTGAATACCTCCAACCCGGAAGTTTCCAGCGCTCTGGAACGTCGCATTCCTGTGGTGCCGCGTGCCGAAATGCTGGCCGAACTGATGCGCTATCGCCACGGCATCGCGGTCGCCGGTACCCATGGCAAAACCACCACTACAAGCTTGATCGCTTCGGTGTTCGCGGCCGGTGGCCTGGACCCAACGTTCGTCATCGGCGGTCGTTTGAACGCTGCCGGAACCAACGCCCAGCTCGGCACCAGCCGTTATCTGATCGCCGAAGCCGATGAAAGCGATGCGAGCTTCCTGCACTTGCAGCCGCTGGTGGCCGTGGTCACCAACATCGACGCCGACCATATGGCGACCTACGAAGGCGACTTCAACAAACTGAAGAAGACCTTCGTCGAATTCCTGCACAACCTGCCGTTCTACGGTTTGGCCGTGGTGTGCATCGACGATCCAGTGGTGCGCGAAATTCTGCCGCTGATCAAACGTCCGACCATGACCTATGGCTTCAGTGAAGAAGCCGACGTGCGCGCGATCAACGTGCGCCAGGAAGGCATGCTGACTTACTTCACTGTGCTGCGTCGTGACCGCGAGCCGTTGGATGTTTCGGTGAACATGCCGGGCAACCACAACGTGCTCAACTCGTTGGCGACCATTGCCATCGCCACTGATGAAGGCGTTTCCGACGAGGCCATCGTGCAGGGGCTGTCAGGTTTTCAGGGCGTAGGACGGCGCTTCCAGATCTATGGCGAGCTGCCGGTCGAAGGCGGCAATGTGATGCTGGTCGACGACTATGGTCATCACCCGCGTGAAGTAGCTGCGGTGATCAATGCTGTACGCGGCGGCTGGCCGGACCGTCGACTGGTCATGGTTTACCAGCCCCATCGCTTCAGCCGCACCCGCGATCTTTACGATGACTTCGTGCAGGTGCTGACCGAGGCCAATGTGCTGCTGCTGATGGAAGTCTATCCAGCCGGGGAAGAACCGATTCCCGGGGCGGACAGTCGCCATCTGTGCCACAGCATCCGTCAGCGCGGACAACTGGACCCGATCTACATCGAGCGTGGCGTCGAGCTGGCCCCGCTGGTCAAACCGCTGCTGCGTGCGGGCGACATTCTGCTGTGCCAGGGCGCCGGTGATATCGGTGGCCTTGCGCCGCAACTGCTTAAAAGCCCGCTGTTTGCAGGCGCTGTCGTGGCCCCGACCGAGGGGAAACTGAAATGACGGTGGTCGTGCAATCTTCTCTGTTCTCCACGCTGGAGCCGAAAACCTTCGGCCGGGTCGCGGTGCTGTTTGGCGGCAAAAGTGCTGAGCGGGAAGTCTCGCTGAAGTCTGGTCGGGCGGTGCTTGAAGCCCTGCAGGGCGCAGGTGTCGACGCGTTCGGTATCGACGTCGGCGACGACTTTTTACAGCGGTTGGTCAGCGAAAAAATTGACCGCGCGTTCATCGTCCTGCACGGGCGTGGCGGCGAAGATGGCAGCATGCAAGGCTTGCTGGAGTGCCTGGAGATTCCTTATACCGGCAGCGGCGTACTGGCCTCTGCGCTGGCGATGGACAAGTTGCGGACCAAACAGGTCTGGCAAAGCCTGGGCCTGCCGACTCCTCGACACGCCGTTTTGAGTACTGAAGCCGATTGTATTTCTGCAGCTGGGGAACTGGGTTTCCCTTTGATCGTCAAACCGGCGCATGAAGGTTCAAGTATCGGTATGGCCAAGGTGACCAGCGCTGATGAATTGATTGCCGCATGGAAAGCTGCCAGTACCTACGACTCGCAAGTGTTGGTCGAGCAATGGATTCAAGGTCCGGAGTTCACCATCGCTACGCTGCGTGACCAGATATTACCGCCCATCGGTC
Source organism: Pseudomonas sp. ASL3 (assembly GCF_056680425.1). Lineage (NCBI taxonomy): Bacteria > Pseudomonadati > Pseudomonadota > Gammaproteobacteria > Pseudomonadales > Pseudomonadaceae > Pseudomonas > Pseudomonas sp. ASL3. The sequence goes on from NZ_CM155281.1 coordinate 6,517,592, forward strand.
TGGGCACTCCCCACAGTTTCTACGACTACGACGCCAAGTACCTGGCCTCCGATACCCAGTATCGGATTCCGTGTGGGCTGGATGGCGCCAAAGAACAAGAGCTTAAAGATCTCACTGCGCGCGCTTGCGAGGCCGTTGGCATCGCGGGTTGGGCGCGGGCGGATGTCATGCAGGACGCCGACGGCAAGTTCTGGCTGTTGGAGGTGAATACCGTACCGGGCATGACCGATCACAGTCTGGTCCCAATGGCAGCACGTGCTGCGGGGCTGGATTTCCAGCAGTTGGTGTTGGCGATTCTGGCCGACAGTGTCGAGGCGCGAGGTTAAATCCATGCAAGGCGCGATGCTACGTCATCAGCAACCCGTTCCCGGCCGCAAGCCGGTGCCGCGTGGTGCCAGTCGAATGGTGGCCAAAGAGCCGCTTTCGATGCGCCTGCCTAAAGCCAATTTCGGGTTTTTCAAGCGTCTGTTCTGGCCGGTGATTTTAGTCGTCCTCGGCTTCGGTACCTACGAAGCCGCGCAGCGTTTGCTGCCGTATGCCGACCGGCCGATCACGAAGATCAATGTGCAGGGCGATCTGAGCTACATCAGCCAGCAAGCCGTGCAGCAGCGCATCGCACCGTACGTGGCCGCGAGCTTCTTCACCATCGATCTGGCGGGGATGCGTACCGAACTGGAACAGATGCCATGGATTGCCCACGCCGAAGTCAGACGCGTCTGGCCGGATCAGGTGGTGATTCATCTGGAAGAACAACTGCCAGTGGCGCGCTGGGGGGATGAGGCTCTGCTGAACAACCAGGGTCAGGCGTTTGCCCCGCGCGAGCTGGCCAATTACGAGCATCTACCGCAATTGTTCGGCCCGCAGCGTGCCCAGCAGCAGGTGATGCAGCAGTACCAGGTGTTGAGTCAGATGTTGCGGCCCTTGGGCTTTTCCATCGTGCGCCTGGAGTTACGTGAACGTGGCAGTTGGTTTTTGACCACTGGTGCAGGCAGTTCGGGGCCAGGTATCGAGTTGTTGCTGGGCCGCGACCACCTGGTGGAAAAAATGCGCCGCTTTATTGCCATTTACGAAAAAACGCTCAAAGAACAGATCACGAATATTGCGCGCATCGACCTGCGTTACTCCAACGGCCTGGCCGTGGGATGGCGTGAGCCGGTAGCGCCTTCGACGGACAAACCCGCCGTCGCGAAGAATTGACAAGAGGCAGGACCATGGCAAACGTGCAAAGCGGCAAAATGATCGTCGGCTTGGATATCGGCACCTCTAAGGTGGTGGCGCTGGTGGGCGAAGTCGCGGCCGATGGTACGCTGGAAATCGTCGGTATCGGCACCCATCCATCCCGCGGCCTGAAGAAGGGCGTGGTGGTGAATATCGAGTCCACCGTGCAGTCGATCCAGCGCGCGGTGGAAGAAGCTCAGCTGATGGCTGGCTGCCGCATCCACTCGGCCTTCGTCGGCGTGGCGGGCAACCATATCCGCAGCCTGAACTCCCACGGCATCGTGGCGATCCGCGATCGCGAAGTCAGCATGGCAGACCTTGAGCGTGTGCTCGATGCGGCCCAGGCCGTGGCGATTCCGGCGGATCAGCGTGTGCTTCACACTCTGCCGCAGGATTACGTGATCGATAACCAGGAAGGCGTGCGTGAGCCTCTGGGTATGTCGGGCGTGCGTCTGGAAGCCAAGGTCCATGTGGTGACCTGTGCCGTCAATGCCGCGCAGAACATTGAAAAATGTGTGCGCCGTTGTGGCCTGGAAATCGACGACATCATTCTCGAACAGCTTGCCTCTGCCTATTCGGTGTTGACCGATGACGAGAAAGAGCTGGGCGTCTGCCTGGTGGACATCGGCGGCGGTACCACTGACATCGCCATCTTCACTGAGGGTGCGATTCGGCATACCGCGGTGATCCCGATTGCGGGTGATCAAGTCACCAACGACATCGCAATGGCGTTGCGGACACCGACCCAGTACGCCGAAGAGATCAAGATTCGCTACGCCTGCGCCCTGGCCAAACTGGCCGGCGCTGGTGAAACCATCAAGGTGCCGAGCGTCGGCGACCGTCCACCGCGCGAGCTGTCCCGTCAGGCGCTGGCCGAAGTGGTCGAGCCGCGTTATGACGAGCTGTTCACCCTGATTCAGGGGGAGCTGCGTCGCAGCGGTTATGAAGATTTGATCCCGGCCGGCATCGTGCTGACCGGTGGTACTTCGAAGATGGAAGGCGCGGTCGAACTGGCCGAAGAGATCTTCCATATGCCGGTGCGCCTGGGCGTGCCGCACAGTGTCAAAGGGCTCGCGGACGTCGTGCGCAACCCGATCTATTCCACTGGTGTGGGGCTATTGCTGTACGGACTGCAAAAGCAATCCGACGGCATTTCTCTGTCCGGCATCAGTAGTAGCAATAGCTATAGCGATGAACCTAAAGCACCTGTGCTCGAGCGCCTCAAGCGCTGGGTGCAGGGCAATTTCTAAGATTCAAAGCGGTAGTGGCAGGCGGCAGTAGGCGAAAAAACTAGAGAAATGAAAGGAGAGGGAAAATGTTCGAACTCGTAGACAATGTCCCGCAAAGTCCGGTAATCAAGGTTATCGGCGTTGGTGGTGGTGGCGGTAACGCTGTTAACCATATGGTTAAGAGCAACATCGAAGGCGTTGAATTCATCTGCGCCAACACCGACGCGCAAGCGCTGAAAAGCATCGGCGCACGGACCATCCTGCAATTGGGCACTGGTGTGACCAAAGGCCTGGGTGCGGGTGCCAATCCTGAAGTAGGTCGTCAGGCGGCACTGGAAGACCGTGAGCGTATTGCTGAAGTGCTGCAAGGCACCAACATGGTGTTCATCACCACCGGCATGGGCGGCGGTACCGGTACCGGTGCTGCACCGATCATCGCCGAAGTGGCCAAGGAAATGGGCATCCTCACCGTTGCAGTGGTGACGCGTCCGTTCCCGTTCGAAGGTCGCAAGCGCATGCAGATCGCCGATGAAGGCATCCGCCTGCTGTCGGAAAGCGTCGACTCGTTGATCACCATTCCCAACGAGAAGCTGCTGACCATCCTCGGTAAAGACGCCAGCCTGCTGTCGGCTTTCGCCAAGGCTGACGATGTACTCGCCGGTGCCGTTCGCGGTATCTCCGACATCATCAAACGTCCGGGCATGATCAACGTCGACTTTGCTGACGTACGCACCGTGATGAGCGAAATGGGTATGGCGATGATGGGCACTGGCTGCGCCAGCGGTCCGAACCGTGCGCGTGAAGCGACTGAGGCAGCTATCCGCAACCCGCTGCTCGAAGACGTCAACCTGCAAGGTGCTCGCGGTATTCTGGTCAACATCACAGCCGGTCCTGACCTGTCTCTGGGTGAGTATTCGGACGTGGGTAGCATCATCGAAGCGTTCGCTTCCGAGCACGCCATGGTCAAGGTCGGTACTGTTATCGATCCGGACATGCGTGACGAGTTGCACGTGACTGTGGTTGCCACTGGTCTGGGCGCGAAAATCGAGAAACCTGTGAAGGTGATCGATAACACCATGCAAACGGCGCAACATGTATCGGCACAACCTTCTGCCCGTCAGGAAATGCCGTCGGTGAATTACCGCGACCTGGATCGTCCGACCGTGATGCGCAATCAGGCTCACGCCGGCGCGCAAGCCGCGGCGAAGATGAATCCGAATGACGACTTGGACTATCTGGACATCCCGGCTTTCCTGCGTCGCCAGGCTGATTGATGAAATGTATCAGGGGTATTAGGGTGATTGGTGTTCAGCAAAGGCCGGGTCTGCTATTATCGCCAGCCTTTGTTGATACCAGTTCGCAACTTGCGCTGAAGCGGCCAATGCCATGATTAAACAACGCACCCTGAAGAATATTATCCGTGCCACAGGTGTCGGCCTGCACTCCGGGGAAAAGGTTTACCTGACCCTCAAGCCCGCACCTGTGAATACCGGCATCGTGTTTTGTCGTGCCGACCTCGACCCTGTGGTGCAGATCCCTGCCCGTGCGGAAAACGTCGGTGACACCACCCTGTCGACCACTCTGGTCAGCGGGGACGCCAAGGTGGACACGGTAGAGCACTTGCTTTCGGCCATGGCTGGCCTTGGCATCGATAACGCCTACGTCGAACTCTCCGCCTCCGAAGTTCCAATCATGGACGGTAGCGCAGGACCCTTCGTATTCCTGATTCAATCTGCCGGCCTGGAAGAGCAGGACGCAGCCAAGAAATTCATCCGCATTCTGAAGGAAGTCACAGTGGAAGAGGGCGGTAAACGCGCTACTTTCCTGCCTTTCGAAGGGTTCAAGGTGAGCTTCGAGATCGATTTCGACCACCCGGTTTTCCGCAACCGTACACAAAGCGCAACCGTGGATTTTTCCAGCACTTCTTTCGTTAAAGAAGTCAGCCGCGCCCGTACCTTTGGGTTCATGAGCGATATCGAGTACCTGCGCAAGCACAACCTCGCGCTTGGCGGTAGCGTAGAAAATGCCATCGTGGTCGATAAAGATGGCGTGCTTAACGAAGATGGCCTGCGGTACGAGGACGAATTCGTCAAACACAAAATCCTGGATGCAATCGGCGACCTTTACCTGCTGGGTAACAGCCTGATAGGCGAGTTCCGAGGCTTCAAGTCGGGGCATGCACTGAACAACGTACTTCTTCGCGCATTGATCGCGCAGAAAGACGCATGGGAAGTCGTGACCTTCGAAGACGCCAGCACCGCACCGATCTCTTACATGCGTCCTGTCGCGGCCGTGTAATTAGTACTCTCTTTCCTTTTATTTTTTAAGGCTGCCTTCGGGTGGCCTTTTTTTATGGTGCGCCAGGCATGGCGCGTTGCGCGTCAGCGCAACCAGTTTGGCTGTGGTGGCCTCACTGGTGACTTGGAGGTGAAAGTCCTCTACACACCCGGCAAGGGGAAGTGTTAGCCAGAGGCAAGGGTGTCGTGGGTGACTGCGAATCCGAAGGAAGCCCGAGGCAAAATGCTGGCCTGACGAACAGGAAGCGGATTAGGCGGCGCAGCGGGGTGAGACGGCCATAATCGTCAAAGCCCGATACTTGCACGGAACGCTGTGACGTAGATCCGACAGGCATAAGCAGGAAGGTCGCGCGAATTACCCTGGGAGATCTGCACGTTTGCCACTGTGCTACCGAGCGTCGAGAGGCGACGGGATGAGCGTGCAGAAGTCAGCCGAGGCCGTAGTAAGTGGCGAATAACCCCGTCACCAAGGGCCGAACAGGTTATGCCGCCAGTAGGCGACAGAGTCTCGTTGAATACCGAAATGCAGAAATTTCTCCAAGAGAAGACTGTTACTCCGAGTCCCGGACAGAATCCGAGGATGACGGCTGACAGCGCAAAGGTGTCGGCGGCGTCTGTGACGTGGACGAAAGCGGAGCCGGAAACGCTGCTGGAGCGGGTGCTTGCACCGGCCAACCTTCGGCGTGCGTACCAACGCGTGGTCAGCAACAAGGGCGCGCCGGGTGCCGATGGCATGACGGTCGACGAATTGGCAGGCTACGTGAATCAGTATTGGCCGACCCTCAAGGCACGGCTGCTGGCCGGCGAGTATCACCCGCAAGGTGTACGCGCCGTCGATATCCCCAAGCCCAAAGGCGGCACAAGACAGCTGGGTATTCCCTGCGTCGTGGATCGCCTGATCCAACAGGCATTGCTGCAACAGCTCACCCCGATCTTCGACCCGCTGTTCTCGGACTACAGCTTTGGCTTCCGTCCGGACAGACGCGCCCACCAAGCCGTCGAAACCGCCCGCGCCCATGTGGCGGCGGGGCACCGTTGGTGCGTGGAGCTCGATCTGGAAAAGTTCTTTGATCGAGTTAATCACGACATCTTGATGGCCTATGTGCAGCGCCACGTCGAAGATAAGCGGGTACTCAAGCTGATCCGCCGTTACCTCGAAGCCGGAGTGATGTCGGGTGGGATCGCCAGCCAGCGGCAGGAAGGGACGCCGCAAGGCGGCCCGCTCTCGCCGTTACTGTCGAATATCCTGCTCAACGAGTTCGACCGCGAGCTGGAACGGCGGGGGCATCGCTTCGTGCGCTATGCCGATGATGCGAACATTTATGTGAGCAGCTGTCGTGCTGGCGAGCGTGTGCTGAACAGCGTCGAGCGCTTCCTGAATCGGCGTCTGAAACTGACGTTGAATCGGGAAAAGAGCCGAGTAGCAAGACCGTGGAAGTGTGACTATCTGGGTTATGGGATGAGTTTGCATCGACAGCCGAGACTAAGAGTAGCGACGATGAGTCTGGGTCGCTTGTGCGACCGGCTCAAAGAGCTGCTGCGCGGTGCTCGGGGCCACAAGATGGCGAGCGTCATCGAACGAATCAACCCTGTGCTAAGGGGGTGGGCGGGCTATTTCAAGTTGAGCCAGAGTAAGCGGCCACTTGAAGAGCTTGATGGCTGGGTGCGACGCAAACTTCGCTGTGTCTTCTGGCGTCAATGGAAGCAACCCTCGACGAGGGCCCGCAACCTGAAGCGTCTGGGGCTCGACGAGGCTCGCGCTTGGAAGTCAGCAGTCAATGGTCGAGGCCCTTGGTGGAACTCGGGAGCGTCACATATGAATCAAGTGTTGCCGAAGAAACTGTGGGATCAACTCGGGCTAGTCTCGATACTGGATACGATAAACCGGCTTAGCCGCATAACCTGAACCGCCGTATACGGAACCGTACGTACGGTGGTGTGAGAGGACGGCGGATGTAAATCCGCCTCCTACTCGATCTGGCTCAAATCCATTGTAGGAGCGCGCTTGCCCGCGATAGGCCGGGGTCGCGCTCGACACGGAGGACCTTCTGCGACTGACACACCGCCATCGCGGGCAAGCGCGCTCCTACAAAAGCGAACCTTACTCAGTTTTTCGGCTTCCCATGACTCGCCAACCGCTCCAGCGCCGCCCGCAGATTGGGATCAGTAATACCATCCGCCGTGGCCTGAATACTTTCCGCCGCAGTTGCAGACAAATTAATCGTATGACCCACCGCCCCCTGCTGGACGGTCGGAGGCTGTACCTTGAATAGGATGCGCGTCAGGCTGGCGAATTCATCAAAAGCTACCAGCTGTCGTTGCAGGCGTTTTTGTTGATAGCGCAAGCGCGTGGCCCAATGACCGTCGGTCACGATCAATAGCAGGCTGCCTTCACGCCAGGAAGCGACGTGGCAGTGTTCGCGAGCGGCCGGCTGCAATTGGCTTTCAAGCAGGCGCTGCAGATGTGCCAGGCGTTGGGCGTGGTGGAATATGGCTTTGAGCGGCTTCGCTTCACGAAGCAAGACAGCCGGTGCCCGTGCCGAGAGGGGGCGAAATGCCATAGTGGACGCCTTGAGTTACAGAGCGGCCATGTTAGCAGAAAGCGCTCGCGCGGCTTCGTTAGATGGGCTTTCCGTGCTTTCATAGGCAGATTCAACGAGTCACTTCTCCCTCAGATGGGTTGAAGTCTGAAAAAACGGCCCTATTGTAAAACTGCCCCGTTACAGCGCTGTGCCAGCATCGTGGAATAACGCCACTTTCCTCACCACCGTTTCCGGGTAGAATGCTCGTTCGCATGCGGCCATGAGGGCTGCACGGGCGACTCACGGGGCCGCCCTCCATCCCTATGTGTGGAAGATCCTGTCGATATGTTTGCGCCTTTGTTAAAAAAACTTTTTGGAAGCAAGAACGAGCGTGAAGTCAAACGCATGCTCAAGACGGTACAAATCGTCAATGCCTTCGAAGAGCAAATGGTGGCCCTTTCGGACGAGCAATTGCGTGCCAAGACCGAAGAGTTCAAGGCCCGCTTAGCCAAAGGTGAGACCCTCGATAAACTCCTCCCTGAAGCGTTCGCGGTTGCCCGCGAAGCCGGGAAGCGTGTCATGGGTATGCGCCACTTCGACGTCCAGTTGATTGGCGGCATGACCCTGCACGAAGGCATGATCGCCGAAATGCGTACTGGTGAAGGCAAGACCCTGGTGGCGACACTGGCGGTTTACCTGAACGCATTGTCCGGCAAGGGTGTGCACGTTGTAACGGTGAACGACTACCTGGCTCGTCGTGATGCCAACTGGATGCGTCCGCTGTATGAATTCCTCGGTCTGACGGTAGGCGTTGTCACGCCTTTCCAGCCGCCGGAAGAGAAGCGCGCAGCCTATGCGTCGGATATCACCTACGGCACCAACAACGAATTCGGCTTCGATTACCTGCGCGACAACATGGCTTTCAGCATGGAAGAGAAGTTCCAGCGCGAGCTTAACTTTTCCGTAATCGACGAAGTCGACTCGATCCTGATCGACGAAGCGCGTACACCGCTGATCATCTCCGGTCAGGCTGAAGACAGCTCCAAGCTGTACACCGAAATCAACAAGCTGATCCCGAAACTCGAGCAACACATCGAGGAAGTGGAAGGCGTCGTCACCAAGGCCGGGCACTTCACCGTTGACGAGAAAACCCGTCAGGTCGAGCTGAACGAAGCCGGTCACCAGTTCATCGAAGAGATGCTCACTGAGGTCGGCCTGCTGGCAGTCGGCGAAAGCCTGTACTCGGCCCACAACCTGGGTCTGCTGACCCACGTTTACGCCGGCCTGCGTGCGCACAAACTGTTCCACCGCAACGTCGAGTACATCGTCCAGGACGGTCAGATCCTGCTGGTCGACGAACACACCGGTCGTACCATGCCGGGTCGTCGCCTGTCCGAAGGCCTGCACCAGGCCATCGAAGCGAAGGAAGTCCTGAATATTCAGGCCGAGAGCCAGACCCTGGCTTCGACCACTTTCCAGAACTACTTCCGCCTGTACAACAAGCTGTCCGGCATGACCGGTACGGCCGATACCGAGGCGTTCGAGTTCCATCAGATCTACTCCCTGGCCGTGACGGTCATCCCGCCGAACAAGCCTTTGGCGCGTAAAGACTTCAACGACCTGGTCTACCTGACGGCCGAAGAGAAGTACGCCGCGATCGTCACCGATATCAAAGACTGCCTGGCCCAGGGTCGTCCGGTACTGGTGGGTACGGCGACCATCGAAACCTCCGAGCACATGTCCGGCCTGTTGATCAAGGAAGGCATCGATCACAAGGTTCTGAACGCCAAGTTCCACGAAAAAGAAGCCGAAATCATCGCCCAGGCCGGTCGTCCGGGTGCGCTGACCATCGCCACCAACATGGCCGGTCGTGGTACCGACATTCTATTGGGCGGCAACTGGGAAGTGGAAGTCGCCAGCCTGGAAGAGCCGACGCCTGAGCAGATCGCTCAGATCAAGGCCGACTGGCAGAAACGCCATCAGCAAGTGATCGAAGCGGGCGGCCTGCATGTGATCGCTTCCGAGCGTCACGAATCTCGTCGTATCGATAACCAGTTGCGTGGTCGTGCCGGTCGTCAGGGCGACACCGGTTCCAGCCGTTTCTACCTGTCGCTGGAAGACAGCCTGATGCGCATCTTCGCCTCTGATCGGGTGAAGAACTTCATGAAAGCGTTGGGCATGCAGTCCGGCGAAGCGATCGAACACCGCATGGTGACCAACGCGATCGAGAAGGCTCAGCGTAAAGTTGAAGGCCGTAACTTCGACATTCGCAAGCAACTGCTCGAGTTCGATGACGTCTCCAACGAACAGCGTAAAGTGATTTACCACATGCGTAACAGCCTGCTGGCTGCGACCAACATTGGTGACACCATCGCTGACTTCCGTATGGACGTACTCAATAGCCTTGTCAGCCAGCACATTCCTCCTCAGTCCCTGCCAGAGCAGTGGGATGTCGCGGGTCTGGAAGCGGCGCTGAGCACCGATTTCGGCGTGAAGCTGCCCATCCAGCAGTGGCTTGACGAAGACGATCACCTGTACGAAGAAACCCTGCGCGAGAAGCTGTTGCAAGAGCTGCTGGCGGCGTACAACGAGAAAGAAGAGCAAGCCAGTGCCGAGGCGCTGCGCACGTTCGAGAAGCAGATTCTGCTGCGTGTCCTCGACGACCTGTGGAAAGATCACCTGTCGACCATGGACCACTTGCGTCACGGTATTCACCTGCGTGGTTACGCGCAGAAGAACCCGAAGCAGGAATACAAGCGCGAGTCCTTCACCCTGTTCCAGGAACTGCTCGACTCGATCAAGCGCGACACTATTCGTGTGTTGTCCCACGTCCAGGTTCGCCGCGAAGATCCGATCGAAGAAGAAGCCCGTCTGCGTCGCGATGCCGAAGATCTGGCTCAGCGCATGCAGTTCGAGCACGCCGAAGCCCCAGGCCTGGAGCAATCAGAAGCACTGCTGCTGGAGGAGGACGATGATGTCGCCGTCGCAGCAGTACCGGTTCGCAACGACCAGAAGCTCGGTCGCAACGAATTGTGCTGGTGTGGTTCGGGCAAGAAATTCAAGCATTGCCACGGTCAGATCAACTAAGTTCAGCCTGGCGTTGTTTATGTGAAACACCCGCGCCGCGACCGGCCCCAGCCGTCGCGGCGTTTTTCCATCGATTGAGCCGTACCGATGCGGGCGGCGCAGATAGCTTTCAAGGAGCGCACTTAATGGCTGTTGGTCTTGGTCCTTTGCCGACATTGCACCCGGTACCCGGTTTTGAACTTGGCATCGCCTCCGCCGGCATCAAGCGCCCTGGGCGCAAGGATGTGGTGGTCATGCGCTGTGCCGAAGGTTCCAGCGTGGCGGGTGTGTTCACCCTCAACGCGTTCTGTGCTGCACCTGTGATCCTGGCCAAGCAGCGCGTGCAAGGCCCCGTGCGTTATCTGCTGACCAACACCGGCAACGCCAACGCCGGTACCGGCGAACCGGGCCTGGTCGCGGCTGCGCGTACCTGCGCCAAACTCGCGGAATTGGCGGGTGTCGACGCCCATGCAGTACTGCCTTATTCCACTGGCGTGATCGGTGAGCCGTTGCCCGTGGAGAAAATCGAAGGTGCACTGCAAGCCGCCCTCGACGACTTGTCTGTGGATAACTGGGCCGCTGCGGCCACCGGGATCATGACCACTGACACCCTGCCCAAGGGTGCGAGCCGTCAGTTCCAGCACGAAGGCGTGACCATCACCGTCACCGGTATCAGCAAAGGTGCCGGCATGATTCGCCCAAACATGGCGACCATGCTCGGCTACATCGCTACGGACGCCAAAGTCGCTCAGAGCGTGTTGCAGGATCTGCTGCGTGACGGCGCCAACAAGTCGTTCAACCGCATCACCATCGACGGCGACACCTCGACCAACGATTGCTGCATGCTGATCGCTACCGGCCAGGCTGCGCTGCCAGAAATCACCGAGGCCAAAGGCCCGTTGTTCGCAGCACTGAAGCAAGCCGTGTTCGACGTGTGCATGGAAGTGGCACAGGCCATCGTTCGTGACGGCGAGGGCGCAACCAAGTTCGTCACCGTCGAAGTCAATGGCGGCGGCAATCATCAGGAATGCCTGGACGTCGGTTACGCTGTGGCGCATTCGCCATTGATCAAGACCGCCTTGTTCGCTTCCGATCCCAACTGGGGCCGTATCCTCGCGGCGGTAGGCCGTGCCGGTGTGCCGGACCTGGACGTGAGCAAGATCGACGTGTTCCTCGGTGCGGTATGCATCGCCAGCCAGGGTTGCCGTGCGACCACTTACACCGAAGAGCAGGGCGCCGCGGTAATGGCGGAAGCGGAAATTACCATCCGTATCGAGCTGGGCCGTGGTGAGTGCCGCGAAACCATCTGGACCACCGACCTGTCACACGAGTACGTAAAGATCAACGCCGAATACCGTACCTGATAAAAACGACGTAACCCCTGTAGGAGTGGGCTTGCCCGCGATCGAGTGCGCAGCGCTCGCAAAACGGCTGAACGCGGTGTTGAATCTTGTCTCACAGGATCCTTCAATATTGCATGAAGGCCATTCTGGCCTTATCGCGGGCAAGAACTCGGCGTCCCCCCCGCTCCTACAGTGGGCTTATAGCTTCTCTTGGAGAACCCCGAACATGAGCTTGCATCTGATCATCGGCGACAAACGGTTTTCTTCCTGGTCCTTGCGCCCGGCGTTGGCGCTGGACATGGCTGGCGCGGCGTATACCGAGCAAGTGATTCGCTTGAATCAGCCGGACACCCTGCAAAAAATTCTCGAACACGGGCCCACCGGCAAAGTACCGTTGCTGAAAACCGAACACGGCACCATCTCCGATTCCCTGGCGATTGTTGAGTACCTGAACGAGCGTTTCCCCGAGGCCGATCTCTGGCCGCGCGATATCGCCGCTCGGGCCCAGGCGCGTTCGGCTTGTGCGCAGATGCACAGCGGTTTTATGGCCTTGCGCTCGAACATGGGCTTCGACCTGCGACGTGATGAGGCATTGGACGTTATCCCTGCCGACGCTCAGGCTGACATCGACCGTATCATCGCTTTATGGGCTGAATGCCGTGCAGCGGCCGTTGAGAGCGGTCCGTACCTGTTCGGTCGGGTTAGCCTGGCTGACGCGTTCTTCGCCCCGGTTGCGGTGCGGCTGCGGACCTATCGCGTGGCATTGCCCGCCGAGGCCGCCGCGTATGTCGAGACGATTTACCAGTGGCCCGCCTTTCAGCGCTGGCAGAAAGCAGGTTTAGAGGAAATGGTGCGGTGAAACGAGTTCATGTAGCAGCGGCGGTAATCCGCGGCAATGACGGCAAAATCCTTATCGCTCGACGTGCCGATACTCAGCACCAGGGCGGTTTGTGGGAGTTCCCGGGTGGCAAGGTCGAGGCCGGTGAAGCGGTCGAAACGGCGTTGGCGCGTGAGCTGCAGGAAGAGCTGGGTATTGTCGTCACCGCAGCTCGTCCGCTGATCAAGGTTCAGCACGATTACCCGGACAAACAGGTGTTGCTGGATGTCTGGGAAGTGTCGTCGTTTACCGGGGAGCCGCATGGCGCGGAAGGCCAGCCGTTGGCTTGGGTTTCCAGGCGGGAACTGGCTGATTACGACTTTCCGGCGGCCAATCAACCCATCGTGGCTGCGGCGCGCTTGCCTGCCGAATACCTGATCACCCCCGATGGCCTGGAGACCCCGCAGTTGCTGCGCGGGTTGCAAAAGGCCATAGCCGGCGGCATCAAGCTTGTGCAGTTGCGCTCGCCGAACGGGTACGACCCGCAATATCGCGATCTGGCCGTGGATGCGGTCGGCTTGTGCGCCGGCAAAGCGCAGTTGATGCTCAAAGGCCCGTTGGAGTGGCTGGGAGACTTCCCGGCGGCTGGCTGGCACCTGACAGCAGCCCAGCTGCGAAAACTTGCTAGCGCGGGTCGTCCGTTCCCCAAAGCGCGTTGGTTGGCGGCCTCCTGTCACAACACTGAAGAATTATCGCTGGCTGAACAGATGGGCGTGGATTTCGTCACCCTATCGCCGATACAGGCCACTCAGACTCATCCTGATGGAGTGCCGTTGGGTTGGGAGCTGGCGAGGCAATTGATCGCCGGGTTCAGCAAACCAGTGTTTTTGCTCGGCGGTGTCGGGCCTGATGATCGGCAGCGCGCCTGGGAAAGCGGCGCGCAAGGGGTGGCGGGGATTCGGGCGTTTTGGCCCTAGGGGACTGATTTATTTTTCGCGCTCTTTGAAAAATCAATCTGTCCCGGAAAAACGGGGACAGATTAATTTTCGATGAAGCGCTGAAAATAAATCAGTCCCCTCACGACATTTATGGCTTCACCGCAGCCTGCCAAAGAACTTCGGCAATCCCCTGACGCTTGGCGATCAAGCGCGCAGCGACGAACAGCAGGTCTGACAGGCGGTTGATGTAGGCCAGGCCAACCCCCGTCAACGGCTCAATGGCATTGAGCTGCTGACAGCGACGTTCGGCGCTGCGGGCCAGGCTGCGGCAAACGTGGGCCTGAGCGATCAGCGCCGAACCACCCGGCAGAACGAAGTTTTTCAGCGGCCCCAACTCCTCGTTCCACAGATCGATGGCGGCCTCCAGTCGTTCGATCTCAGCGCTGTTGAGCGCCTGATACACCGGCATCGCCAACTCGCCGCCCAGATCGAACAAGCGATGCTGGCAAGGCGTCAGCACCTCGATCAGTTCATTCAAGCCCGGATAGCGCTCGGCCTGCTCGGCCAGCCCCGCAAGCAATAAACCCACTTGGCTGTTCAAGGTGTCGACCTCGCCGATGGCCTCGATCCGCGGGTGGTCTTTGGGTACCCGGCGGCCATCACCGAGGCCGGTTTCGCCTTTGTCGCCGGTACGCGTGTAAATTTTTGACAGGCGAAAGCCCATGGTTATAACTCCGAAAGGGACGGTTCCTGGGCGTTGATCATGTTGCCAGACAACGGCAGACGCAGGGTGAAACACGTACCTTGGCCTGGGGTCGACTGCACCTCCATCTGGCCTTTGTGGTTGTTGGTGATAATAAAGTACGACACCGACAGGCCGAGCCCTGTGCCCTGGCCGATCTCCTTGGTGGTGAAAAATGGCTCGAAGGTGCGCTTGCGCACGTTTTCCGGCATGCCGATGCCATTGTCCTCCACCTGGATTTCTGCCCATGGCGGGTTCAGCCGCGTACGCAGGGTGATGCGTCCCGGCTCACGGTCATTTTCACGTTGGTGGATGGCCTGAGCGGCGTTCTTCAACAAATTGAGCAGCACCTGCTCCAGCTCGTTCGCGGTGCCGGGCACCGGTCCAAGGTTGGGGTCGAACTGACGGGTGATCGCCTGGCCCTTGAAGTCGAAACCGATGGTCAGGTCGAAGTCGTTGCTGGCGATCTCCACGGCCTGATCGATTAACGCCGGCAAGTCGCACGGTGCCATTTGCCGATTGCTGAGCCGACTGAAGCTGAGCATGTGGCTAACGATCTTCGCCGCACGTGCGCCAGCCTGTTGGATGCCGTCGAGCAATTGCGGCACTTCACGGCTTAGCAGGTATTGATTGACGGTCGCCAGCTCGATGCCGCTTAGTTCAGCCTGTTCGATGTTTTTCGGCAAATCCGGCGACAGGCGTCGGCGAATGTTCTGCACGTTATGCAGGATCGCGCCTAAAGGGTTGTTGATTTCGTGGGCCATGCCTGCCGCCAGACCGCCGACGGAGAGCATCTTCTCGGACTGCACCATCATGTCTTCCAGTGACAGCCGCTGAGTGATGTCATCGATGCGGATCACCACCCCTCGGCCAGCCCCGCCGGTCAGTGGATAGAAGGTCAGCGCATAGTGGTGGGGGACGTCATCTTTGACCCAGGTCACCCGCTCGATCTTGGTGACAGTGTGCCGTTCGACCGTGTGTCTGATCTTCGGCAGGAAGGCCTTCATTGGCTCGAAGGCGAGAAAGATCGGTTGATTGAGCGCTTCGTCCAGCGGCGTGCCGGAAAGGGCGCTGGCTTCCTGATTCCATTGGGTGACATACAGCTGTTCGTCCAGCGCGATCAACGCTGAGGGCATCGAGTCGATGATGCTGTTGAGGTAGTTCTGAAATCCGGTGAGTTTTTTCTCGATCTTGCTGCGCACCTGCACTTCGAGTTCAAGCTTGCGATTGGTATGGCGGGTTTCCTCCGCCAGCCCCTGCGCCTGATCGTAGGCTTCTTGAGAGTCGTCCCGTGCGCGCTTGAGCTGATGCTCCCGGGCCTCAATGCGCGAGAGCATGGTGTTGAAGGCTTCGGCCAGGCTGCCGATCTCATCGTTGTTGCCTGGTTCGGCACGCAGCGCGTAGTTCTCTTCGCGGGTGACCTGGCGTGAGAGCTCTTCGAGCTGATAGATCGGTTTGGTGATCAGGCGCCGAATCTGCCGGGCGACGACCAGCCATAGCAGTACGCTGAACACCAGAATCCCCGCGCTGGCGGTAAAGGTGCCGGTATAAAACGCTGTCGGTAATTCACTACTGGCCACCAGCAACAAATGGCCCGGCGCCTGCCCGTCTTTGGGGATGCTAATCAGTTGGGTGCTGCGAAATTCGGTCAGGCGCCAGTTTTCCACGTTCCGGAAGCGCTCGGGTAGCTTGAGTTTATTGCCTTGCTGCAACTGTGCCAGGCGGTCACCGTTGTTGTCGTACAGCGCCGCCGCACGCAGTGGGCTGTAATTTATCAGCTCCTTGAGTAGAGCTTGGCCATTGGCGGCCGAGCTCAATGCCTGGGTGGCGAGGTTGGGGTTGCTGATCAGCCGGCCGATGGTCTGCAAGGCCTGTGGTGCCATGCTTTCCTGGGAAATGTAATAGGCCGCACTGATGAACGTCAGGTTGGCCACCAACAACACAGTGGTCAGCAAGACCAGCAGAGCTGCCAGGAGCTTCTGGCCCACTGGCAAGTTTTCTAGGCGCTGGCGCAATGGCATTGGGCGAATCACAAGCGATTAATGAATTAGCAGGGTAACGCGCTGTTCAGTCGCTGAGCAATCTAGTCCGTGGGCAAACCGCGTGATTGCAAATGGGTGATCAACCTCGTTTGCAGTTGTTTCAGGTGCGGCAGCGAGCAGTGGTGACGAGCCGCCATGGCGCAGGCATGGCCGAGCAGGTAGCTGATTTCGGTGCGCCGGCCGTGGGCGACGTCCTGATACATCGACGAATAGTTGGCTGCCGTCGCCTGAATCACTCTCTCGACCTCGCTGTGCAAGTCTTCGGCGGCGGCGGGCTGACCGCAGCAATCGAGCAAGTCGGTCAATTCGGCACACAGCGTTGCGACTTCGCAATGGTGCGCTTGCAGGCCGCCGTTACGGCAGTCGTGGAGTACGGTCAGTGGGTTGATCGCGCAGTTCAGCGCCAGTTTGCGCCAGAGACGGGTGAGGATGTCCGGGGTCCACTGATGAGGGATGCCGCTGGCCTGCAGCTCATTCAGCCAGGAGGGCGGTGTCGGGTCGCTGGCATCGCCCAGCCAAGTGTAGCCATGACCGGCAAACACCACGCGCCAGTCGTCATCCCGAAAAGCGCCCTCGGTACTCGACGCAAACATACAGCGCGCCTGCGGCACCTTCGCCGCCACCGCGTCCTGGCTGCCAAGGCCATTTTGCAACAGGATCAACTCGGCGTTGGCGCTCAAACGCGGCGCCAGGCGGGCGACGGCGTCTTCTGCGTCATAGGCTTTGCACGCCACCAACAGGCGTTCGATGGGTTCGACGGCATCGAAGGTTTGCGCGGGAATCGCCATCTGCTGGCTCTGGCCTTGCTCGACCAGGGTCAGACCGCCGACGGCTTCATAAGCCGCCAGACGTGCCGGGTCGCGCAGGATCAGCCGCACCGGAAGTCCCGCTCGCGCCAGACGAGTTGCCCACAAGCTGCCGAGGCTGCCGACGCCCAACACATGCCAAGTGATGGCCATTAGCTGTTCACTGGAGAGGATTTGACGAGCTGCGGAACGAAGGAATCGGAATTCAACATGACAGGCTCGCAGCGAAGGTGGGGAAAGTCTCGTTATAATGACGGCGCATTCATACCGTCAAGTCAGGCGTGCTCCATCTACATGCCGAGCCGCGCCGTTCATCTGGAGAAATTACATGCCCTCGTTCGACGTAGTGTCCGAACTGGATAAACACGAAGTCACTAATGCCGTCGATAATGCCATCAAAGAGCTGGACCGTCGGTACGATCTCAAAGGCAAAGGCACTTTCGAGTTCAAGGAATTGACCGTGAACCTGACCGCCGAGGCGGAGTTTCAGCTCGAGGCGATGGTCGAAATCCTCAAGCTGTGCCTGGTCAAGCGCAAGATCGATGTGCAGTGTCTTGAACTCAAGGACGCTTACCCGTCCGGAAAATTGATGAAGCAGGAAGCCACGCTCAAGGAAGGCATCGATAAAGAGATGGCGAAGAAAATCGTCGCCCACATCAAAGACGCCAAGCTAAAGGTGCAGGCCGCCATTCAGGGCGAGCAAGTACGCGTCACCGGCAAGAAGCGCGATGACCTGCAAGAAGCGATGGCGGTGTTGCGTGGCCATGAATTCGGCATGCCACTGCAGTTCAACAACTTCCGCGATTAAAGGAGAAATAAATGGATTTGAATGCTCAAGTCGATCACTTGGAAAAGGTCACCGAGGCCTGGATTCCGTTGTTCTTGCAATACGGCAGCCGCGTGCTGCTGGCCGTGATTACGCTGGGTATCGGCTGGTGGGTGATCAACGTGGTCACTCGCAAGCTGAGTGGGCTATTGGCGTTGCGCAATGCCGATCTGGCCTTGCAGGGTTTTATGGGCAGCCTGGCCAACATCATCCTCAAGATACTGCTGATCGTCAGCGTCGCTTCGATGATCGGGGTCGAAACCACCTCGTTCGTGGCTGCCATCGGTGCCGCGGGTCTGGCCATCGGTCTGGCCTTGCAAGGCAGCCTGGCGAATTTCGCCGGCGGTGTGCTGATTCTGCTGTTCCGCCCGTTTCGCATTGGTGATTGGATCGAAGCCCAAAGCGTCAGCGGTACGGTCGACAACATCATGATTTTCCATACCGTTATACGCACCGGTGACAACAAGACAGTGATCGTGCCAAACGGCATTCTGTCCAACGGCATCATCACCAACACCAACCGTCAGCCGACCCGCAAAGTGGTGTTCGATATTGGTGTGGATCACGACGCCGACCTCAAGCAAGCCCTGCAAGTGCTGCTGGAGATGGCTCAAGACCCGCGTGTGCTGCAGGACCCGGCGCCACAAGCGGTGGTCACGGCGTTGGGCGAGAATGCCATCACCCTGTCGTTGCGGGCCTGGACCAAGACCGGCGACTACGCTGATGTAGTTGCGTATTTCAACGTCGAGGCGCGAGATAGCTTGAAAGCAGCCGATATCGCTATACCTGCTCCACAGCGAATGATCCGCGTGATGCAGGAATCGGCAGTGAAATAAGTTGAACCGGCTCCACACTAAAAAGCCCCGGCTCTCGCGAGTCGGGGCTTTTTGATTTGGGTACACACCTTAAGGCTGTTCGCTGGCCGGCGCTTCAGTGGCTGTGTTTGCCGTGGTTACTGGGGGCGCAGGGGGTGCTTCAGCTGCTTCAGCTGCTTTAACCGCCTGAGCGACCCTGGCGCGGCGCACTTCTTGAGACCAGTGAATAGCGATCAGCACTAGTGTCGGCACGCCGAGCAAGGTGGTGATCAGGAAGAAGGTGTGATAGCCGAACCTTTCTACCATCACACCCGAGTAGCCGCCGATCAAGCGCGGCAGCAGTAGCATGATTGAGCTGAGCAGGGCGTATTGAGTCGCAGAGAACTTCAGGTTGGTCAGGCTCGACAGATACGCGACAAAGGCTGAGGTGGCCATCCCGGAGCTAAAATTGTCCAGGGAGATGGTCACGATCAGCATCTTCAGGTTCGGACCCATGTCGGCGAGCATCAGAAACAGCAGGTTGGTGGCCGACGAGGCGAAGCCGCCGATGAACAGGATCGGCAAAATGCCAAAACGAACGATCAATAAGCCGCCAAAACCCGCGCCCAGCAGGGTCATGACCAGGCCGAAGATTTTGCTGACGCTGGCAATCTGATCCTTGGTGAAGCCCAGATCGATATAAAACACGTTGGCCATGACGCCCATGACCGTGTCTGACATTCGATAGGTTGCGATCAGGCCAAGCAGCAGAAATGCCTGCCAGCGATAGCGCCGAATGAAGTCGTTGACCGGGGTCAGCACAGGCGCCAGTCCAAGTCGGCCCACGGATGACAGGCACAGAGTAGTGAGCGTGATGTAGAGGAGGGCGCGCAGAAAGGCTCGATCTTCGAGTAGCAGGTTGATCCAGCTGCCGCCGTTGAACAGCACGCTGGCGAAGTCGGTGTAGTACAGCTGGGTGAACATCGCTGGCACTGAAACCAGCAGGATGATCAGCACGAAGACTGAAGCCAATTGGTGGCTGAACCCATAGCGCGCCGCCGATAGCTGGGTACGCAACGGCACTGGCGACTCACGCATGACAAACGTGGTAATCAGCGCGGGCAGCATCAGCAGACCGAACAATATGTAAGTACCAGCCCAGGCCGAATGTTTGTAGTTGAAACCTGTAGAGCCGAAGCCTTCGGCAATGTACAGCGCACCGGCAGTGGCAAGCAGGGCTGCGACACGGTACCCGGACATATAGCTGGCGGCCAGCGCGGCCTGGCTGCTCTCTTCGGCGATTTCCAGGCGATAGGCGTCGATGGCGATGTCTTGTGTCGCGGACGAGAAAGCCACCAACACGGCAATGGCGATCAACCAGGACAGGTGTTTTTGTGGGTCGCAAAAGGCCATGCCGATCAAGCCAAGCACTATCAGTGCTTGAGACAGCACCAGCCACGATCGTCGACGACCGAGCCTGCCAAGGAACGGCAGGCGCCATTGGTCCAATAGTGGTGACCAGACCCACTTGAAGGCGTATGCCAAGCCGATCAGGCTTGCATAACCGATGGTTTCACGGGCAACGCCGGCTTCGCGAAGCCAGACCGACAGCGTGGAAAACACCAGCATGTAAGGCAGGCCTGCGGCGAATCCGAGCAGCAACAGCACTAACGTCGAGGGGCTGGCATAAGCGGCGAGCGCGGCGCGCCAGGTTTTACGGGGCATGGGCTGAAGTCTGCCTCAGGTTACGAAAACAAAGGGCGCACTCTAACCGCTGTGGTCTATCGGGCGCCAGCCATGGCGTTGCATATCTATCCGATTATTCGAGATAGTGATGCCTTCTGCACGTAGACGAGCACGCTGTTCGTCGCCTGAGGCGGTTCCTGCTGGCAAACTGATTCTACCGCCAGCTCCCAGCACTCGGTGCCAGGGCAGGGTCGTGCCCTGCGGCAACTGGCTCAACGTGCGCCCGACCCAGCGCGCTGCACGCCCCAGTCCTGCCAGTTCAGCCAATTGCCCATAGCTCACGACCTTGCCTTCCGGGACTTGATGGAGGGTCAGATAAAGCGATGTGCGCCGGACTTCGGCGGGCGTCGGTTGAGCGATATCGTCCTGCCCGAGCAGATGATCGGTCACGCGTTTATTTCCGTTTATAAGGCGTTGAAAACAGGTTATGCGGAACTACAGCCTTTCCTTACGGTCTTTGATTGCTAGTTGAGTCCAGGGGGATGATGCCCGATTTTCCCCGCGAATTTGAGTCTTGTTGTCGCTTATGCTGTCTAGAATCTTGCTGTGCATCGCTATCACCGCTGTCTCCATGCCTTTACTTGCCGACACCGTCTGGTTGAAGAACGGTGATCGCTTAACCGGAAAGATTACAGTTTTCGATGGTGGCAAACTGTTATTAGAGACCGAATACGGTGGAGCGATTCCGCTGGACTGGAAGCAGATCAAAACTCTGGAAAGTGACCAGAAGCTTCTGATCAAACAGGACAAGTACAAGGGCGAAATCGCCAAGTCGTTGCAGCCAGCCGAGGACGGCAAGGTGACCTTGGCCAATGGCGAAGCACCCAAGACTGTCGAGTTAGCCAGTATTCAGCAGATCATGAAGCCCAAACCGGTGATCACGGATCTGATCTGGAAAGGCAGCATCGATGCCGCGCTGGATTTTCAGCGTGCGGCAAACAATACCGATGATTACAACATCGCCTTCAAAACCTCGGCGCGCCATGGTTATTGGCGGCATAACGCCAAAGGCGAGTACGACCGCCAGATTCAGAATAACGTCGTCAATACGAATAACTGGAGTGCCGAGTACTCCATTGACCGCTTTCTGACTGAACAATGGTTCTGGCAGGGTCGCTTGACCTACAAGCGCGACCTGGTCGAAGACCTGTCCCGTCAGCGCGTGGTCGGTACCGGTCCGGGTTACCAGTTCTGGGATGACGAATTGGGCGCGTTCTCGCTGGGCTCATTGATCAACCGTACTGACTACGACTACTCCGATGGCCGGTCAACCAACTTCTACTCTGCGGCGATCAAATGGGATTACAACCGCTACCTGATCGGCAAGAAAGTAGAGTTCTTCACAAATGGCGAAGTGGGTAAACCGCTCAGCGGTGCCGCAGATTTCAGCCTGGATTCCGAAGTGGGTCTGCGCTACAAGGTCACCGACTGGGCTTCACTGAACGTGAAAGCTGAAAAGAACATCATCAGCGGCGCCTCCGAAGGTGATCTCAACAAGACCCGCTATACCGCAGGTTTTGGCGTGGCTTGGTAAGTGTCTGAAATCGCTTCGCAGCGTCCCGCTGCGAAGGGTTCGACGCGATTAAGGCCTAAATCCGCAGTCCGCCGTCCAGCTCCAGAATCCGACCGCTGAAGTAGTCGTTCTCCAGAATATAAGCCGCCGAATGGGCGATCTCTTCAGGCTTGCCCATGCGCTTGAGCGGGATGCCAGAGGTCATTTTTTCCAGTGCCTCAGGTTTCATGCCGAGGGTCATTTCGGTTTCGATGAAGCCTGGAGCGATGCCGGCTACGCGGATGCCATAGCGCGCCAGTTCCTTGGCCCAGGTCACGGTCGCTGCAGCGACACCGGCTTTGGCCGCCGAGTAGTTGGTCTGTCCGACATTCCCCGCGCGGGAAATCGAAGAGATGTTGATAATCGCGCCCTGGTTCTTCAACTCGACCATCTTCGCCGCCACTTCGCGGGTGCAGAGGAACACGCCGGTCAGGTTGACGTCGATCACCGCCTGCCACTGCGCGAGGGACATCTTGGTCATCTCTCCGTCCTTGACCTTGAGCAGCAGGCCGTCGCGAAGAATCCCTGCGTTGTTGATCAGGCCGTGAATCGCGCCGAAGTCATCGGCTACCTGAGCGACCATGTGGGTTACTTGGTCCTCGTTGGCGACGTTGCACAGGTAGGCACGGGCTTCCACGTTGAGGGCTTTGCAGACCGCGACCGCCTCATCGAGCTTTTCCTGATTCAAATCGACCAACGCCAACTTTGCGCCTTTGGCCGCGAGGTATTCGGCCATGGAGCGGCCCAAACCTTGGCAGCCGCCAGTGATAATGATTATCTTGTCTTTCAATTGCATGTGCGTGGCCCACTAAACAGTTGGTGGTGCTACACAGTATTGTCGAGCATCCGTCAGTTTTCGACGATTTTTTCCTAAGGAGTCACAAGATGAGCGTGAAAGCCGCAAAGCATGCCCGAGAACTGTTGCTCAAGGAATACCGTGGCGTTTTGTCCACACACTCCAAATCGATGCCTGGCTTCCCGTTCGGTTCGGTCGTGCCTTATTGCCTGGATGATCAGGGCAGGCCGCTGATTTTGATCAGTCGTATCGCCCAGCACACTCATAACCTGCAGCGCGACCCCAAATGTTCGCTGCTGGTGGGTGAGCGCGGTGCTGAAGACGTGCAGGCGGTGGGCCGTGTGACGCTGTTGGCCGAGGCCGAGAAATTGGCCGACGCCGCTGCCATCGAAGCGGCTGCCGAGCGTTACTACCGTTATTTCCCTGAATCGCAGAGCTATCACAGTGCTCACGATTTCGACTTCTGGGTGCTGGTCCCGGTGCGTTATCGCTTTATCGGCGGTTTTGGCGCGATTCACTGGCTTGACGATGTAGCTCTGGCAAACCCGTTTGCCGGCGCGGCCGAAGCGAGCATGGTCAAGCACATGAATGACGACCACACCAAAGCCATCGCTCACTACGTGGAGCTGTCCGGCCTGCCACAGACGCAGCCCGCGCAGATGGTGGGGATCGACGGTGAAGGCATGCATCTGCGCATCGGTCAGGGCGTATACTGGTTGCCCTTTGCACAGCCCTGTAATACCCCGACACAAGTTCGCGAAGCCTTGGTTCAGCTGGCTCACGCCGTAAAATGGCCGGTCGATGAGGCCCAGGAAGCTTGAATTCACGATTTCGCGACGTCACATAGGGTTTATTGGAAGTCTTCTTCCGTTAAGGAACTCATTTGATGCGCGCTTTCCTGTTGCTCTTTTTGCTTTTTCCGGTGCTTGAGCTGTTCGTTCTGATCAAGGTCGGCATGGCCATTGGTTTTTTGCCGACCTTCTTGCTGGTGGTCGCCAGTTCC
This sequence comes from Pseudomonas sp. ASL3, assembly GCF_056680425.1. NCBI lineage: Bacteria > Pseudomonadati > Pseudomonadota > Gammaproteobacteria > Pseudomonadales > Pseudomonadaceae > Pseudomonas > Pseudomonas sp. ASL3. The sequence goes on from NZ_CM155281.1 coordinate 6,541,329, forward strand.
ATGCTCGGCGTATTTTTGATCCGAGTCGCAGGTTTCGCCACGGCGCTGCGTGCCCGTGAAAGTCTGGCCCGTGGCGAACTGCCGGCCCAGCAGATGCTGGAAGGGCTGATGGTTGCCGTGGGTGGTGGGTTGCTCCTGCTGCCGGGTTTCATCAGCGACGTGCTGGGCTTGATCTGCCTGTTGCCAGTCACCCGTCGAGTATTGGTGAACAAGCTGCGCAGACGCGCTGAAGAGCAAGCGATCCGTCAGCGTGCGTTTGCCGATGACCTGCAAGGGGATGGTGGTCCTGGCCGTCCCGGAGCCGCATCCCCTGGCAACCGTCAGCCTAACGTGATCGAGGGTGAATTCGAGCATCGCGACAAGTAACCTCGCTATCCTGCACGCCGCAACCTGCACGGCACCTTCGGGTGCCGTGTTCGCTATAAAAAGCAGTAACCTTTAGCAAAAAAATTACGCTCCAAGCCTTGTAATCACCTTGCTCGCCCTTATGTATGGGTCACCGCAAGGTTTCTGGTGGATTCGCCAGACCGTATTCTGCGGTTCGCTCGTCGAACCGCAACCGGCAACGCCGGATGTTCTAACCCACCGGTGTCGTCACCGGACGTTTAAAACCACAATTAGGAGAATTCGACAATGAAGCTTCGTCCTCTGCATGACCGCGTCGTAATCCGTCGCAGCGAAGAAGAATCGAAAACCGCTGGCGGTATCGTTTTGCCGGGTTCGGCTGCTGAAAAGCCTAACCGTGGCGAGATCCTCGCTGTAGGTACCGGCCGCGTGCTGGACAACGGTGAAGTGCGTGCGCTGGCTGTGAAAGTGGGTGACAAAGTGGTGTTCGGCCCGTACTCCGGCAGCAACACTGTGAAAGTAGACGGCGAAGACCTGCTGGTGATGAGCGAGAACGAAATTCTCGCAGTCGTCGAAGCCTGAGTATTTCCCGCGAATTTCCGTTACTACAAAGTATTTAAGGAATAACGATCATGGCTGCAAAAGAAGTTAAGTTCGGCGACTCCGCTCGCAAGAAAATGCTCACCGGTGTGAACGTCCTGGCTGACGCAGTTAAAGCGACCCTCGGGCCTAAAGGCCGTAACGTCATCATCGAAAAAAGCTTTGGTGCTCCGCTGATCACCAAAGACGGCGTTTCCGTTGCCAAAGAAATCGAGCTGAAAGATCGCTTCGAGAACATGGGCGCGCAGTTGGTCAAAGACGTTGCCTCCCGTGCAAACGATGACGCTGGCGACGGCACCACCACTGCTACCGTTCTGGCTCAGTCGATTGTCAACGAAGGCCTGAAAGCCGTCGCTGCCGGCATGAACCCAATGGACCTGAAGCGCGGCATCGACAAGGCGACCATCGCTATCGTTGCTCAGCTGAAGCTGCTGTCCAAGCCTTGCACCGACACCAAGGCCATCGCCCAGGTGGGTACTATCTCCGCCAACTCCGATAGCTCCATCGGCGACATCATTGCCGAAGCTATGGAAAAAGTGACCAAAGACGGCGTTATCACCGTTGAAGAAGGCACCGGCCTGGAAAACGAACTGTCGGTTGTTGAAGGCATGCAGTTCGACCGTGGCTACCTGTCCCCGTACTTCATCAACAAGCCAGAGACCATGGTTGCCGAGCTGGACAGCCCGCTGATCCTGCTGGTCGACAAAAAAATCTCCAACATCCGCGAAATGCTGCCAGTTCTGGAAGCAGTGGCCAAAGCTGGCCGTCCGCTGTTGATCGTTGCCGAAGACGTTGAAGGCGAAGCCCTGGCGACTCTGGTTGTGAACAACATGCGCGGCATCGTGAAAGTTGCTGCCGTCAAAGCCCCAGGCTTCGGCGACCGTCGCAAAGCCATGCTGCAGGACATCGCTGTCCTGACTGGCGGTACCGTAATTTCCGAAGAAATCGGCCTGAGCCTGGAAACCGCTACCCTGGAACACCTGGGTAATGCCAAGCGCGTTGTGCTGAACAAAGAAAACACCACCATCATCGACGGTGCTGGCGTTCGTGCCGACATTGACGCGCGTATCACTCAGATCCGCACCCAGGTCGCTGACACCACTTCGGACTACGACAAAGAAAAACTGCAAGAGCGTCTGGCCAAGCTGTCCGGCGGCGTTGCAGTGATCAAAGTCGGCGCCGGTTCCGAAGTTGAAATGAAAGAGAAGAAAGCCCGCGTTGAAGACGCCCTGCACGCAACCCGTGCAGCCGTTGAAGAAGGCGTGGTACCTGGCGGTGGCGTGGCACTGGTTCGCTCCCTGCAAGCAATCGCTGGCCTGAAAGGCGACAACGCTGATCAGGACGTCGGTATCGCTCTGCTGCGTCGCGCTGTAGAAGCTCCACTGCGTCAGATCGTTTCCAACTCCGGCGACGAGCCAAGCGTAGTTGTCGACAAGGTCAAGCAGGGTTCGGGTAACTTCGGTTACAACGCTGCTACTGGCGAATACGGCGACATGATCGAAATGGGTATCCTGGACCCGGCTAAAGTGACTCGCTCTGCATTGCAAGCGGCGTCCTCCATCGCCAGCCTGATGATCACCACCGAAGCGATGATCGCTGAAGTGGCTGACGACAAGGCCGCTGGTGGCGGTATGCCGGACATGGGCGGCATGGGTGGTATGGGCGGCATGATGTAAGCCAGCTTTACCCTCCCAATAGCTACACCCAAAAAACCCCGCCTTGTGCGGGGTTTTTTATGCTTTGGGTTTGCTCGCGATGAAAGGGGCGTATCAAGCAGGCTGCGAATGTGACGCGGAGCGTCACGGGCTGCGTTCCCACGCGGAAGGTTCGGCGCCCGGAAGGAGCGATCAGGAAGCCAGTCTCTACAGAGTCAGCCAGCCGTCCGATCAGCCTTCAGAGGCTCATCCACTGCGTCCTTCGGTTCACGCCGGTACAGCACGGCGTAATACGCCCCCATGGAAATCAGCCAGCAGAACACGGCTGTCCATATGTTGTGGGAGAAGAAGTGCGCGCCTTGTAGCATCCGGCCAATCGAGAAAATTATGCCCAGGCTGAAGGCGAATACCAGTGCGGCTCGAGCCATGCGAGGGCGGCGATCACGCAATACGAAGAACAGTGCGAACAGGGTAAAGCCGGTTGCGGCATGACCACCCGGCCAGCAACGCCCGGGTTTATCGGTGGCAGGACGCGGGCTCAGCAGCTCGCTGTAGGTTTCCTTGCCGCCGAACTCAGTCACGCTCCACGGGCACTGCACTGAGGTGACGACCTTCATCGGCGTCACGAAACCGGTGGAGAGCGCCATGGACAGCACCAGGCAACCCAATTCACGACGAAACGGTTTCAGACGTTGCACAAAGAAAGCGCCGGCAAAGGCAGCGAGGGCCAAAAGACTGAACGCAATCACCACATGCTTGGCGCGATTGTGAAGAACGTCTTCAAGGAAATCACTGTGCCGACCGATAAAGTCCCCCGCTACCGGGTCATAGGCGAGTTTGGCAATATCCATATCCAGGGAGGTCAGTTCCAGAAGAATCAGAACGACCGCTGTAATCAAGGGAATACCCAGGCACACCCAAAGATTGAGCGGGCGAGAGTAGGGGCGGGCAGAAGGGGTGGGCATGACAGATCCTGAGCGCGTAGATAAAAACTCCAGACCTTTTGGTCTGGAGCATTGTTATTGTCTTGTAACAGGTTACGTCCGAAGAAGGTCGATTGGTAATTCTGATTCAATAAGCCGAGCAGCGTAGGCGCCAGATCGATCTGGCGTCGACTCCCTGTCGCAATGGGCAAAGTCTGGCGGCAACACTGTGCCCCGAGCGTGAGTCCACTGTGAAAAAATCGTTAAGTGAGTTCGAACCTGCGACCATGTCCCTTTTTTGAGTGGCTCAAGCTGACCGTTAGATCTGGTCGGGGGCGTCACTTCCCCTTAAGCTGCGCCAGCTTCAAAGGCCATAACAGTATACGGAGAGAGTGCCCATGCGAATTCTGCTGGTTGAAGACAACCGCGACATCCTGGCAAACCTGGCTGACTACCTGGGGCTGAAGGGCTATACCGTCGACTGCGCGCAGGATGGTCTCTCCGGTCTCCATCTGGCGGCCACCGAGCATTACGATCTGATCGTGCTCGACATCATGCTACCTGGCATTGACGGCTATACCCTGTGCAAGCGCCTGCGCGAGGATGCGCGTCGTGATACGCCGGTGATCATGCTGACCGCCCGCGATCAATTGGATGATCGACTGCAAGGTTTCCGCTCTGGCGCCGATGATTACCTGCTCAAACCCTTCGCGTTGTCCGAACTCGCCGCGCGTATCGAAGCGGTGTTGCGCCGTGCCCAGGGCGGCGGCCGGCGTACCTTGCAGGTCGCTGATCTGATTTACGACCTCGATACCCTGGAAGTGACCCGAGATGGGCGCTTGCTCAAGCTCAACCCGGTAGGTCTCAAACTGCTGGCGGTGCTGATGCAAAAAAGTCCACATGTGCTGCGTCGGGAAATTCTCGAAGAGGCCTTGTGGGGCGACGATTGCCCGGACAGCGACAGCTTGCGAAGCCATGTGCATCAACTGCGTCAGGTGATCGACAAGCCATTCGCCAAGCCACTGCTGCAAACGGTACACGGTGTTGGTTACCGCTTGGCCGAGGGCCGTGATGGAGTTTAAGCAGAGCCTTGCCCAGCGGATCATCATCGCTTTTGCGCTGATGAGCGCGTTGGTCGCTGGGTCGTTTGCTCTGGGGATCGTGGCGACGGTTCACCTGGTCGAAGAAAAACTGATTTCCTCAGGCCTGGGTGGCGACCTGACCCGCTTGTTGCTGATGGACAGCGTGAATGACTGGAACCATCGTCCCGAGCCGGATCAGTTGTTTTATTTCAGCAATGGCCGTGGTGACTTTGCGTTGCCCAAAGATTTACGGCATTTGGAAGCAGGGTTTCACGAAGTCTTTCGCGAGAGCCTTTCCTATCACGCCGCTGTGGAAATCGTTGACGGTCGTCGATATGTGCTGTTGCAGGATCAGAGCGATTTCGAAGAGCGCGAACGGGTGTTGTTCGCCGTGGTGCTGGTGGGGTTCGTCCTGGCGCTGGCACTGGCGGTATTCCTGGGCTGGATATTGGCACGACGAGTGATGGCGCCAGTGGTAAGGCTGGCCAGACAGGTTCGGCATCGTGACCAACTGTTGGGGCTGGCTCCGCCCTTGGCTCCGGACTATGCAGCCGATGAAGTGGGGGAGCTGGCGGTGGCGTTCGATGCGACGCTGGGACGTTTGCGTCAGGCCCTGACCCGTGAGCGACTGTTCACCAGCGACGTCAGCCATGAACTGCGTACGCCGTTGATGGTGCTCGCCAGTTCCTGTGAGTTGCTGCTGGAAAACCCTGCCCTCGATCAACGCGCTCGCGCTCAGGTCGAGCGTATTGCCCGTGCCTGCGAAGAGATGCGTGATTTAGTGCAGACCTTCCTCATGTTGGCGCGTACTCAGGGTGAAGATGCCGGTATGGCATCGAAGATCTCCCTCGGCACCGTGGCTGAGCAATTGATCGCTCTGTGGCGTGAGCCCATCGAGAGTAAGGGGCTGACGCTGGTTTTCGAGCCCGGAACGCCCTCTGAAACGTGCTACAACACGACCTTCCTGCATGCAGTCATGGGTAACTTGCTGCGCAATGCCCTGCATTACACCGACCACGGATTCATCCGCCTGAGGCTCGAAGCCGACGGCTTCGTGGTTGAGGACAGCGGCGTCGGTATTCCTGAGGAAAAACGCGAAGCCATGTTCCAGCCGTTCGTGCGTGGCAACGAGCAGCGCGGTGAAGGGTTGGGTCTGGGGCTTTCGCTGGTTCAGCGGATTTGTGAAAACCAGGGATGGAGCGTCAGCCTCAGCAACATGGACCCCAACGGTTGTCGTTTTTACGTTGATTTGAAAGTGGCGCCACATTGATTTAGAGCTGGACTCTTCACCTAAATACGACACCCCAATACGTCACCCAAATACATCAGAGAACTGCGCCGCCACTCGTCGTTCAGCGCGGCAGATGGGCAGAAACTGGTCTAATTTTATGAGACAGCGTTCGGCAGCGCTATCATAGGCTTACGGTGATGAAACTCGAAATAGCCAGAGGTTTGTTTCTAGTGGGGGCTCTAGGCGTAGCATCCTTGGCCCTGACTGTATGGGAGCAACCTGGCCCACGGATATTGAGCGTACAGGCTGGCGAGGGTCATTGCCCGTTGCCGCGTGTGGCCAAAGCCGAGGAGTCGATGAAGCCAGATCATGATTTATTGTTGTTGATGTTTGGCCTGACTCAAGGAAAGAGGCAGGACAATTAAAAGTTCTCAGTACCTGAAAGGCCCCGTTTACGGGGCTTTTTTCTTGTCCGGCGCCGCCAGTAAGGTATAGATGCAGGGCAGCACGAACAGCGTGAACAGTGTGCCAACTGACATGCCTGTTGCGATCACAGTACCAATATCGAAACGGCTAACCGCACCGGCACCGGTAGCCAGTATCAACGGCACCATGCCAAAAACCATGGCGGCAGTGGTCATCAACACCGGGCGCAGACGAATCGCGGCAGCTTCCTCCACCGCATCTCGGGCGCTCAGGCCCTTGGATCGGCGCAACTGGTTGGCGAACTCGACGATCAGGATGCCGTGCTTGCTGATCAGGCCGATCAACGTCACCAGCCCCACCTGGGTGTAGATGTTCATGCTCGACAGGCCGAGGAACAGCGGGATCAGCGCCCCGCAGATCGACAGCGGCACCGTCATCAGAATCACCAAGGGGTCGCGAAAGCTTTCGAACTGCGCCGCCAGCACCAGAAAAATAATCGCCAGCGCCAGCCCGAAGGTTACCCACAAGGCGTTGCCTTCGTGCACGAACTGCCGCGCGCCACCCGCGTAGTCGAACGCGAAGCCGAGCGGCGCCTCTTCGGTGGCGATCTGGTGAATGGTCTCGATGGCCTCGCCCATGCTGACAATCGGGGAGCCCTGGATAATCACCGAATTGAGCTGCTGAAACTGATTCAACTGGCGGGGCTTGGCCCGGTCACTGACCTTGATCAGCGTCGACAGCGGCAACAGTTCGCCCTTGTTGTTCTTCACGTAGTAATTGTTCAGCCACTCAGGGTTGTCCCGATACGCCCGCTCGACCTGCGCAATGACCTTGTAACTGCGGCCTTCGATGGTGAAGCGGTTGATCTCTGCCTCACTGAGCAAGGTTGCCAGCGTGCCCCCCAGGTCCTGCATGGACACGCCCATCTGCGCGGCCTTGGCCCGATCGATATCGACCACCACTTCGGGCTTGTCGAAGGCCAGATCGATATCGAGAAAGGCGAACTTGCCAGACTCGACAGCGCGTTTCTTCACCCGCTCGGCGACTTGCAGCAGCGACTCGTAGTCGCTGGGCGTATTAATCACAAACTGAAAGGGCAAGCCTTCACCCGTACCCGGCAGTGACGGCAGGTTGAAGCCGAACACTTGCAAGCCGGCAATCTTCGCCAGCTTGGCCTGCACCTCAGGCAGAATCTGCATTTGCGTGCGGTCGCGCTCGTTCCACGGTTTGAGCAGGAAACCGCCGATGCCGGACTGCACGCCGCTGAAACCATTGATCTGGAACGACGAGTAGTATTCGGGAAACGCCTTGAAGATCGCGATGAACTCATCGGTGTAGGTGTTCAGGTAGTCGAGGTTGGTTGGCTGTGGCGCAGTGGCCATCATGAAAATGACGCCCTGGTCTTCATTGGGCGCCAGTTCCGATTTGGTGAACTTGAGCAGTACCGGGATCAGGCACAACACGATCAAGGTAAACACCAGCACTACCGGTCGGGTATTCAACGTCCCGTGCAGAATGCGTTGGTAGCGAGCTTTGAGGTGGCCGAAGATCTGATCGAGCTTGTGTGACAGACCGCTGGGGTTTTCGTCGTGACGCAGGAGCAGGGCGCACATCATCGGCGACAAGGTCAGCGCGACGATTCCTGAAATGACCACTGCGCCCGCCAGCGTCAGGGCGAACTCCTTGAACAACGCGCCGGTCAGGCCTTCGAGAAAGCCGATGGGCGCATAAACGGCTGCCAGGGTGATGGTCATCGACACCACCGGCATGGCGATTTCCCGGGCGCCTTCAATGGCCGCGTTGAACGGTGTTTTGCCCTCCTCGATGTGGCGATGGATGTTCTCCACCACGACAATCGCGTCGTCCACCACCAGACCGATTGCCAACACCATCGCCAGCAGGGTCAGCAGGTTGATCGAGTAGCCCATCAGTTGCATGAAGAACAGCACGCCGATCATCGACAGCGGAATGGTGATGACCGGGATCAGCACCGAACGCAGGGCGCCGAGGAACAGGAATACCACGACGATCACGATCAACACCGCTTCGATCAGGGTTTTTACCACGCCATGAATCGATGCCTGAATAAACAGCGTGGCGTCATAAGCGACAGAAACTTTCAGGTTCGGCGGTAACTGGCTTTCCAGTTCCGGCAAGATCTTGCGCACCTCCTTGATCACATCCAGCGGGTTGGAGCTGGGTGTGCCTTTGATGCCGATATACACCGACGGCGTGCCGTCGAAAGAGCTGACAATGTTGTAGTTTTCCGCACCCATTTCCACCCGGGCCACATCGCCCAGCAGGACACGACTGTCGCCCGAGATTTTCAGCGGGATCGCGGCAAAGGCTTCGGCGGATTTCAACTCGGTGGCGGCATTGATGCTGGTAACCACGTACTCGCCTTTCACTTCGCCAGCCGCAGAGAGGAAGTTGTAGCGGCGCACGGCGTTGGTGACATCACTGGCCGTCAGGCCGAAACCGGCGAGCCGCACCGGGTCTAGCCACAAGCGCATGGCGAATACTTGATTACCGAGAATCTCTGCTTCGGCCATGCCCGGGAGGGTTGCAAGCTTGGGCTGAATCACCCGCGACAGGTAATCAGTGATCTGTGGGTTGCTCAATTCGCTGCTGTAGAAACTGATGTACATCAAGGCTGACGCGTCGGCGGCTTGCTTGGTCAGCACCGGGTCTTTAGCGTCTTGCGGGAGCTGGTTTTTGACCGCGTTGGTTTTGGCCAACAGCTCGGTGAACAGTCGGTCGCTGTCCGCGCCGATGCGTGCATAGATCGACACCACCGAAAAGTTCTGGCGGCTGAACGAGGTCATGTAATCGATGCCTTCGGCGCTGGCCAGACTCTGTTGCAGCGGCTGGGTGATGTAGCCTTGAATGGTCTCGGCATTGGCGCCGGGGTAGGCCGTGGTCACGGTGATCAGGGCATTTTCCATATGCGGGTATTGGCGAATGGTCAGCTTGCTGAACGCCTGAAAACCCAGGAGCACAATCAGCAGGCTGATCACACTTGCCAGCACCGGACGGCGGATGAACGGATCGGTAAAAGCCATGAAGAATTCCTTGATCAGTCAGCGTTCGGCTGGCTGCTCTGTTCGGCTTGCAGTGTCTTGTCGGCGCTGATCGCAACATGGGCGCCGCTGTTCAATTTGAGCTGGCCGGCGCTGACCACTTGTTCGCCTGCTTGCAGCCCTTTGGTGATCACCGTCAGGCCATCGCGGCGCTCCCCGGTCTCGATGAAGCGTCGCTCCACGGCCCATTGCGGCTCGCCCTTGGCGTCTTTTTCGGGCTGGCCGTCAGCGGTTTTCTTCGGCACAACGACATACACCGCGTTGCCGTAAAGGGTGTAGGTGATCGCGCTTTCCGGGACCACCACACGGATACTGGCGCCCGGCAACAACACCTGCAGGTTGGCGAACATCCCCGGCAGCAGTTTGCTGTCAGGGTTGGGCAGCGTGGCGCGGACCAATACGTTGCGCGTGGCATCGTCGACTTTCGGGTTGATCGCGCTGATCCTGGCCTCGAAGGTTTGCGCCGGGTAGGCCGCGACATTCACCCGTACCACCTGGCCGATGGCCAATTTCGGCACGGCTTGCTCGGGCACATAGAAGTCGACGTACAGGCTGCTTAAATCCTGCAGGGTGGCAATCATCGTTCCGCTGGGGAGGTAATCGCCAACGTCGACCTGACGAATGCCGATGGTGCCAGTGAAGGGCGCGAGGATGCGTTTCTTCGCCAACGAGGCGTTCAGTTGCGCGACAGTGGCACTGGCTTTTTTCAGTTGCGCGGCAAGGCGGTCGAAGTCACCTTTGGAAATGGCCTGGCTACCGACCAACTGGCTGCCACGACCATGTTCGATCCTGGCCAGTCCGAGATCGGCTTCAGCGGTGCCCAGCAGGGCCTTTTCCACATCGCTGTCCAACTGCAGCAGCGGTTGGCCGACAGTAACCTTCTGCCCGGACTCGAACTGCACGGCCTTGACCGTACCGGCGATCTCCAGACTCAGGTTGACCCCTTGCAACGCCTTGAGGCTGCCAATGGCAGGCAGCAGGCTCTGCCACGGCCGTTCGCTGGCCGTCGCCACGCCAACACTGATGGGCGGTTTGGGCAAAGAAAACACTTGGATCTGGCGGTAGACGGAAAAGGCTTTATAGCCCGTCAGGCTCAGCACCACGACCAGCACAACACCCAACATGATCAGCATGCGGCGACGCAGCATATTCCACTTCCTTGGAAAGACAGGTTGAATCAAGCGGGCACTTTAATCCCACGGCTCATGGGTTGCCCAAGGGCTATGCGACCAAATATTACAGCTGTTGGCTGGCAAGAACAGGTGGAAGTTTCAGGTGAGCAAATAGTGGCATGAAAGCGGCACATATAAAGACCTGATGTATCAGGAGGGCTTTGAGTTTCGAGGCAACTATTGAGTTTGTAAAACATGTCTTTCAAATTTAAGTGAATAGTCCTACGAAAGCTGGTGCAGTTAGCCTGCATTTTATTTGGCTAGCATGTGGCACTTTTTGCCGTCCTTTAAGCCTCGCTTAAAAACTTCGTCCCTTTACACATCAGACCCTTTCGGGTCGGGAGTTGGCATGAGCAGTATCTGGGCAAAAATCGTGACCGCTTTGCGCGGGGGAGCCAGCGAAGTCGGAGAGGCCATTGTGAGCAATCAGGCATTGCGCATACTGGACCAGGAAATCCGTGACGCCGATACGCAAATGCGCCTAAGCAAATCCAGTCTTGCCGACCTCATGGCAAAAAGTATCCTCGCGGCAAAAGGCGTTACCCAGAAGCGAATCAGAATCGCGGAGCTGACCGTCAGTGCCGAAAAAGCGCTGATGGCAGGGAAGGAAAGCCTTGCTCTGGAGGTCGCCGCAGAAATAGGAAAGTTAGAGCTTTCCCTGGTGGAGGAGATCAGCCAGGCGGACGATTACGCGAGTAGTGTCAAAAATCTACGTGCAACGCTAGAGAAGAGCGAGACCCGGATCAAGGCACTGAAGCAACAAGTGGATATGGCCAGAACCACCGATGTCGTCCAAAAAACTCAGGCTGCACTTTCTCAATCCAGTCGTGATTCCTCCGCCCGTCTGCAGGCCGCGGCAGACTCCCTGGACGCGGTGCGCATGCGACAGCAAGAAACCGCTGCTCGTTTCGATGCGCAGGAACAACTGTTCGCCCAATTCAGCGGAGCGGCCTTGGAGCAGAAGCTTCGCGACGCCAACATCATTCCAGGCGATGCCAGTGCTCACTCTGTTCTGGATCGAATCAGAGCCAAGAGCGGCCACGATTCTCGACATTCGTAGTGCTGATCTGATCAACGAAAAAAGTCATCCATCTTTTGCCTTAAAGGGAGGCCAGCGGCATGTATCACTTCCTTGATCTGGTCTTTTCATTTCCGGTGGTGGTGTTCAGCTTCTTGCTCTGCATTGTCATTTTCTACTGGGCCCTGGCCTGCTTCGGCCTGGTCGATTTCGATGCTCTGGACCTTGAATTAGATTCCACCCCGGATGCTGACGGAGTGCATCCGGAAGGGATTGCCGGCTTGCTGCTCAAAGTGGGATTGGCCGGTATGCCCATGAGTGTCGTTTTAACGCTGCTGGTCCTTATCGGGTGGTTCTTCAGCTACTTCATGCAACTGCTGTTGTTCAGTCGTCTGTCGCTGGACCTCCTTTATTACCCGGTGGGGGCGGTTCTGGCCATCGTTGCGTTCATGGCCGCAGTTCCGGTGACGTCTGTCGTCATGCGCCCTCTCAGACCCTTTTTGCGCAAGCTCGAAGGCACTTCTCGTCAATCGATGTTAGGGCAGGTTGCGGTGGTCAGAAGCTTGATGGTCACAGGGCTCAGAGGTGAAGCCATGCTCCATGACGGCGGAGCAGGGTTGATCCTTCAAGTGCGTACCGATGAACCGAGGGGGTTTAAGCGTGGCGATCGGGTGGTGCTCCTTCAGTACATCGCTGAGGAGCGCGTTTATCAGGTCATTAGCGAGTCAGAATTCAAGGGCTGAGCCCATAACGGAGTAAGTGAACATGCTGGACGTGATAATTCCCTTCGCGATCATTTTTGGTGTTGCAGTTCTTTCGATATTCGGAATCATCGGGCTGATCAAGGCTTTCTATGTCAAGGTTCCCCAGGGCACGGCCTTGATTGTCAACGACCTGTCCAGCACGCCTAAGGTGTACTTCACCGGCGCCATGGTGCTGCCTTATCTGTATTTCAAAGAAAAAATGAAAATCAGCGTCATCACGCTGGAAATCGAACGCAAAGGCAAAGGTGGCCTGATCTGTAAAGACAACATGCGGGCAGACATCACCGTTGCGTTCTTCCTGCGAGTCAATGAAACGCAAGAGGATGTTCTCAAGGTGGCCAAGGCCATCGGCGTCGAGCGCGCATCGGATAAATCAGCGGTCAACGAACTGTTCAATGCGAAGTTCTCTGAAGCCTTGAAGACCGTGGGCAAACAATTCGATTTTGTTGAGTTGTTTGAAGACCGCGTTCGCTTCCGTGATGAAATCGTGAACGTCATTGGCCAGGATCTTTCTGGTTATGTTCTGGAAGACGTTGCCATTGACTACCTGGAGCAGACGCCTAAGGTCGAATTGGACCGAGACAACATCCTGGACGCTGAAGGCATCCGCAAAATTACTGAACTGACATCGGCGCATAACGTCATCACCAACGAGCTTGAGCGTGATCAGGAACTGAGAATCCAGAAAAAAAATGTCGAGTCGACGGAGGCGAGCCTCGCGTTGCAGCGGCAACAGGCCGATGCAGAGGCCCGGCAGAAACGTGAAATTGCTTCTGTGATTGCGCGTGAGAAGGCCGAAACATTGAAGGTGCAGTCCGAGGAGCATCTTCGAGCTGAAGAAGCTCGAATAGTGACGGCCCAGAAAATCGAGATCGCAGAAGTTAACCGTCAGCGAGACGTCGATGTCGCCGATCAAAACAGTGAGCGAGCAGTCGTCATTGAAAGAGAAACGGTGATCAGGGCGCAGGCGCTGGCCCAGGTTGAACGCGAGCGGGAGGTTTCGCTGAATAAAATCGAAAGTCAGCGTCAGCTCGAAGAGAAACGAGGTGAGATCGCCAATGTCACCCGCGAGCGGGTCAGTGTCGAGAAGACTGTGGCGCAAGAGGAAGAAGCGATCACCACCCTGCGTGTCACCGCCGAGGCTGACCGCAAAAAAATCGTCGTTGTTACCGCAGCACAAGCTGAGGCTGAGCGTGATCTTGTTTGTCTGGTCAAGCAGGCCGAGGCCGACAACACCGTGTCGGAGTTCAAGGCTCAGGAACTCGTGACACTCGCTGAAGCCGATCTGAGCAAGGCTGAACGCCAGTCTCGAGCCGCCGTGAAACGTGCTGAAGGTATTCGCGCCGAAACGGCTGCGCCGGGCCTTGCAGAAGCCGAAGTCCGTGTGCAACTCGCTGCGGCGGTCGAAAAGGAAGGTTTAGCCGAAGCAACTGTTCTGCGCGAGCGACTGCTGTCACAAGCCGCAGGCGATAAAGCCATTGGAGAAGCGAAGGCGGTCACCATCCACGATGTAGGTACAGCCGAAGCTCAGGTACTGCAGAAGCGTTTCGAAGCGGAAGCTGCCGGCCTTACCGAGAAGTTCGAGGCTATGAAAAAGCTGACAGGCGAAGCGCGCGATCATGAAGAGTTCCGACTCGCGCTGCAGAACCAGTTCGACATCACACTTGCTGGCATCGCCGCCAACGAAAACATTGCCAAGGAGCAGGCCGAGGTGCTTTCAGCTGCAATGAGCAAAGCCAATATTCAATTTGTCGGCGGTGGTGACAATACGGTCTTTGACGCGTTTGTGAAGTCGTTGTCTGTGGGTAAAGCCATTGAAGGGCTGAATCAGTCGAGCCCGCTTGCCGCTCAGGATATCCAGGCCGGGTTGGGCATGCTGAGCAAGCGGGTAGGTGCACACGCTACAACTGCTGAACAAAGCTGACTGAGGGCTGCGGCCCTTCATCACCAAGGCTCTCGCTGTAACAGGTGGGAGTCTCCTTCCACATTAGTGGCCGCCTGGCCCACCCAGGGACTATTCAATGTCGCAAGATCAAGTCGAAACTCGCCATCAGGATGAGTTGGACAAAGCCGTTGCCCAAGGGGGTGCCTATGAAGTTTTGCGTAAACGCCTGACTGAACAGGGCCGCCGCCTGCGACAGATGGTCGAAGGATTCAATACTCGCCGGCTGGATGAATTTGGTGCCAGTCAAATGGGTGTGCTCGGCCGAGTACGAATCCGCACGGAAAACAACTGCGTGGCTCGCGATATCGTACAGGCGGGTGATTGTCTCTTGTTCGGATATAACGTTTTTCTCGGCTTGAAGAAAGAAACCAGGGTCGAAGATGTTTTTTCACTTTATCGCCTGATCGAGACCGGTGAAGGGTATGACACGCAGGCCGTTGCGTTCCAAGACAGTTTTCTGAACGACCCTGGTTTTAAGCGGGACTTCAACGAGCTCTACACCTACTACCGCGATGCTCGGCTGCTGCAGCTCATCGTGCGCAACGGTAAGCTGCTCGCCAGCTTCCAGGTGGGTGAGCGAGTCAGCGATATTCGGGTTTTTCGCTGGTCTGTTTCCGCCAATGGGACGGAGATACGTTACATCGATAATCGGGGTGAAAGGGATATCGCCCCGGCACCGTTATACGATTTTGAATGGACTCCGACTACCCGGGAAATGACGGTCAGTGGTCGCCACCCCCACATAAATATTCTCGATATGGTTTATGTGCAGACAGCAGGCGGCGACCTGCTTATCAAGGTCGAGAACAACACCGAGTCGGGGCTGGGGGTTTACCGTGAGTCGGTGGTCGACAAGACCCAATCTCTCGATGATGCGGAGATGGCGTTCGCCCGGCTCGGGTCTTTGGTTCTGCTGAGAGTCCGTCCTTATAAGGAAGACCATTGCCGCTATCTGGTTTACAACAGTCTGACTCAGACAATCACACGAATCGACGCCATAGGGTTTGCTTGTCAGCAGCTTCCTGAAGACCATGGCATTATCTTCCCCGGTGGCATCTATCTTCAGAACGGGGACTACAAAACCTTCGATCAGTCGATGAAGGGCATGCAATTCAAGCGTTCAGTCCGCTCTCCCAATGGCGAGGACGTGCTGTATATCTTCTATCACCCGGACGAAGGTCGTTCTGCACTCTTCACTTACAACACCATAAATCGACAACTTCAAACGCCGATTTTCGGTCATGGCTATGCCCGGATGGAGGATGGCCGGATGGTCATTTTTTCCGCAGAAAACGAGGCTACCCGCAATCATCCGATGCAGATATGGCAAACACCATTTTTTACTGATGACTTTGCATCCCGCCAGCCTTCCAGCAACACGTTCATGGGCCGAATCGGTAATGCAGAACTCGTGCGGGGGATTTCAGAACTATACGACCTCGCCCGGGAGATCGAGGCGCCGACCGTCTCCGCCCAGCGCTACAGTCAGCTCTGTATCAATACTTCAAAGTTGTTCGATACCTTTCACTGGCTTGCCGATGACAATGAATGGGCGGTCGCCCCCCTTCTGCGCGATATTTCCAATACCAGCGAAGCCGTCATTGACGAGTTCGAAAAGGTCGAGCAGATTCGTGGGCGCTCCGGAGCGGTCCTGCACGATGCGCAAGGGCAGCAAACAAAGCTGCTGAGTGAGCTTGTCACAACCGCCTGGACGGATATTTGGCAATTCGTCGAAAGCCTCAATAGCCTCACCGCACAGCGCGGTCATTTGTTGACGATCAGGGAGTATCGCTACATAGATGTCGCCTGTATCGACACGATGGAACGCGAACTTGTCAGCGCCTACGATCAAGTCGCGGCTGAAACCGCGACGTTCCTGAGCGCCAGTGACGCGATGATCCCTTTTCGTAAAAAACTGGAGGCACTGGACGCGAAGATCCTGATGGCGGAGACAGTCTTCATGCTTGAGGGACCCTGGGCAGCGCTTTCAGAAATGGCCGCTCATTTGGACGTGCTGTCCAGTCTGATGGCCTCCTTGAAAATTGACGATGCTACTCAACGAACGCTGATCGTGGAGTTGATCGCAGAGGTGTATGCACGCCTGAATCAGGCAAAGGCTCGAGCGGAACAGCGTCGCAAAGATCTGAATGCCATAGAGTCCGTCGCTCAATTCGCGGCCCAATTCAAGCTTTTCAGCCAGAGCATTGCCCACTCGTTGGGCTTGGTCACCGATGCCCAGAGTTGTGATGAACAATTGTCCAGACTGTTGGTGCAGTTGGAGGAGCTTGAGAGTCAGTTCGCAGGACATGATTCGTTCCTGAGTGACATCCTTACCAAGCGTGAGGAGATGATCGAGTCGTTCGAAACGCATAAGCAAACGTTGATTGACGCTCGACAGGTCCAGGCGCAGGCGCTGGCTGAGACCGCCACCAGAATCCTGAGGGGGTTGGGGCAACGGGTCACGAGGCTCAAGACAACGGAGCAGCTGAATGCGTTCTTTGCCGGCGATCCCCAAGTCATCAAATTACGTGAGCTTGGCGCCCGCTTGCGCGATCTTGACGACACCGTCAAAGCGGACGATATCGACGCTCGACTCAAAAGCGCTCGGGATGAGGCGATAAGGAGTTGGCGCGACAAAGCGGACCTGTTCGAGGAGGGCGGTAACATCATCAAGCTCGGTCCGCGCCACCGCTTCAGCGTCAACGTTCAAGCGTTGGATTTGACGCTGATCCCTCGGACCGATCAGTTATGCGTGCATGTCACGGGTACTGATTTTCTCGAACCGCTGATGGACGATGAGATAACCGCATTCAAGCCCTACTTCCAGTCAGGTTTTGAGTCCGAAACAGCAGACCTTTACCGTGCGGAATACCTTGTTGGCCAGTTACTGGATGCAGCGGCTTGCGGTGTCGATGGCATTACTGTCCGGACACTTGAATCTTTGCTCGGTGCGCAGGGTCGTCTGGAGCGGTTTATTCGGGACTTTGCTGCCCCTCTGTACAAGGAGGGTTATGAGAAAGGTATTCATGATCACGATGCGGCTCTGATCGTGACTCAGTTGCTCCCCCGCATCAAAGTGGCTGGCAATTTGCGCTTTGCACCGTCAGCTCGCGCCCTGGCATTGCTTGCCTGGCATATGCCTGGGGAGTTTGAGGCTCAGATGCAGGTGTGGCCTGAAAAGGCGCGTTCAAATAGCGCAATTTCCAAACTGTTCAACCGAGGAGAAGGTCTGCTGTCCATGCAGGACGAGGTTGCGCGTGTGCTGGAGAGCTACGCCAACGTTACCCGCCTGACGATTTCTTCCGCGCGGGTGACTGAGGCGGCGGAATATTTCATCGCGGTCCTATCGCAGCCTGATCCTTGTTTTGAAGTCAGCAAATACGCGCAAAGCATTGTTTGCGAATTGACCGAGCGCTTGAGCAAGGAGGGTTACTGGCTTGACCTTCGCCACGCACTGAAGAGTTTGGCATCCGAGCCTGGGGAGCAATGGACAATTGTCCACACCTGGATCCTCGGTCTGTGCAGTGATCCTGCATTCAGTCCAGTTATCAGCTATGCCCCCGAGGCTGTTGCACTGCTGCTTCTCCGGGAAGCGAACATCGAAACGCTCAAGCGCAACACGGATGAGCTTCAGTTTCAGGTAACCGGACTTCTGGGACAGCACGCTTCAATTAAAGAGGGCGTCCTCATGCTGTCGGTCGATGGCATTTTTTCCCGACTTCGTCAGCATAGAGAGCAATTCCTGCCCGGCATGAAGCGTTATCAAGCCTTCAGGCAGGTGACCCTCAACCGGGAACGTACCGCGTTGCGCCTTGACGACCTCAGCCCCAGGCCTCTGACTTCATTTGTCCGCAACAAATTGATCAATGGGGTGTATTTGCCCCTGGTCGCCGACAACCTGGCCAAGCAAATGGGGACCGTCGGTGAAAATAAGCGAAGCGACCTGATGGGGTTGCTCATGCTGATCTCCCCGCCGGGTTACGGTAAAACCACACTGATGGAGTATGTGGCCAGCCGGCTTGGTATGGCCTTTGTCAAAATCAACGGCCCATCATTGGGTCGCGCTGTGACATCGCTGGATCCCGCTCAAGCGTCGAATGGTCCTTCGAGGATGGAGCTGGAAAAGTTGAATCTGGCGTTCGAAATGGGCAATAACGTCTGCCTGCTCATTGATGATATCCAGCATTTGTCAGCCGAGCTGCTGCAGAAGTTCATCTCGCTCTGCGACGGGACGCGACGAATCGAAGGCGTCTGGAAAGACCAATCGAAAACCTATGATATGCGCGGCAAGAAATTTTGCGTGGTCATGGCTGGCAACCCCTACACCGAGTCTGGCGAGGCTTTTAAAGTCCCCGACATGCTGGTCAACCGGGCGGATATTTACAATCTGGGCGACGTTTCAGGCGGAATGGAAGAAGACTTCGCGCTCAGTTACATCGAAAACAGCCTGACCTCCAACCCGGTTCTGTCGCCCTTGGTGACCCGGGATCTAAATGATTTGTACCGACTGGTAGAAAAAGCACAGGGTCGTGATTTCAACAGCAGCGAACTCAGTCATGGGTACAGCGATGCAGAAGTTTCGGAGATCACTGCGGTTCTGCAACGCTTGATGACGGTCCGGGATGTCGTGCTGAAGGTAAATTCGCACTACATCGCCAGTGCGGCTCAGGCTGACAGCTATCGAGTCGAGCCACCGTTCAAGCTTCAGGGAAGCTATCGGAATATGAACAAGATGGCTGAAAAAATATCGGCGGTCATGAACGAGGAGGAGCTCGACCAACTTATCTCGGACCACTACCAAGGCGAAGCACAGCTACTCACCTCGGGCGCGGAAGAAAACGTGCTCAAACTGGCCGAGTTGCGCGGCAATGCTACTGATAATCAGCGTGAGCGCTGGAGCCAGATCAAAAGAGATTTCATGCGCAACAAGGTCATCGGTGGAGGCGATGCCTATGTTGGAGATCGAATTGTGGCCCAGCTGAACGACCTGGTTCAGGGCATCCACCTGATTGCGGGCAAGCAAAACTGTTGATCTACGCTGTGGATAACCCCGCATCAAACCCGATGCAGATGGTTATCCCAGAGCCCCGCCGGTAGCAGCCCGTGAAATGACAGCAGGGAAAGCGCGGGATTCTGGTTACAGAATCGCCGCGTTGGTGCGTTGGGCCTGTTTCAGATAGGCCAGCAATTCGCGGGCAGGCAGTGGCTTGCTGTAGTGATAGCCCTGACCTTCGTGACACCCTTCAGAGATGATGTAAGCCTCCTGTTCGACGGTTTCCACGCCCTCGGCGATCACCTGCATGCCGAGGCTTTTGCCCAGCTGGATAATGGCGCGCACGATGGTCGCGTCATCGTCGTCATCGATCAGGTCTTGCACGAAGCTCTTGTCGATCTTGATTTTGTCCAGCGGCAAGCTCTTCAGGTAACTCAAAGACGAATAGCCGGTGCCGAAGTCATCGATAGCGATCAATGCGCCGGAGCGACGCAGGCTCAGCAAGTGCTGGGCTGCGGTGCTGATGTCTTCCATCAGACCGGTCTCGGTGACTTCCAGTTCCAGGCTGCGCGGCGGCAGGCGGTAGATTTGCAGCAGGTTGTTCACCACGCGCGGCAACTCGGCGTGGTGCAGCTGCACGGTGGACAGGTTGACCGCCATGCGCAGGTCGCTGAAACCCTGGTCATGCCACTCGCGCAGCTGTCGACAGGCTTGATCGAGTACCCACTCGCCAATCGCGATGATCGAGCCGTTCTGCTCGGCCAGCGGAATGAACAGGTCCGGGGGCACCAGACCATGCTCTGGATGCTGCCAGCGCAACAGGGCTTCGACGCCGACGACGCGGTGATCGCGATAGCTGATCTGTGGCTGATAGACCAGGTACAGCTGATTGCGTGGCAAGGCTTCACGCAGGTCTTTTTCAAGCTCGCGACGCCGACGCATTTCGCTGTCGACGCTGGCGATATAGAACTGATAACGGTTACGCGAACGGGACTTGGCCAGGGTCATGGTCTGTTCGGCTTTCTGCAGCAGTTTCTCGGTGCTGTCCCCGTCTTCCGGGAACAAGGTGATGCCAATGGTGGCCCGCAGACGAATTTCCTGGTGGTCGAGGGCGAAGGCCGCTTCCAGGTCGTCGAGAATGTTCTGCGCCAGCTCGGCCGCTTCGTAAGGCTGTTCGATATCAGCTTGCACCAACGCAAACTGATCGCCACCCAGGCGAGCGAGGGCGCCCAGTCTGCCGCTGTGACCGCGCAGGCGATCAGCCAGTGCCAGCAGCAATTGGTCGCCGGTCTGGTAGCTGAATTGTTCGTTGATGCCTTTGAAGTCATCAAGGCCGACACACAGCACCGCAACCCGACGTTGCAAGCGGCCGGCGTCAACCAGAATTTTGTCCAGCTGATGTTGTAGCTGCTTGCGGTTGGGCAGGCCGGTAAGGAAGTCGTACTGGGCCATGCGCAACAGGCTGTTCTCGGCTTCGTGGCGCAGATGGGTGTTGCGTTCGATCGAGGCCAGCAACTGATTGGCGGTATTGACCCAAATACCCAGTTCGTTCTTTTCGTGGCCCTTGAGCAGCGGCAATTGATGCTCGCTGGGGCGGTCCGGATTGATATTGGTCAGGTGTTCGATGATTTTCGACAGCGGTTTGGTCAGCAGCCAGTGATAGACCAGGTACAGCACCAGGCCCATGGCCAGGGCGCGCAATACGCCGGAGATAAAGATAATCACCGAGCTGACGATAAAGCCTTCGCCATAGGTGGCGGTATCGAGGGTGATGCGCAGATCGCCGTAATACTCGCTGTACGGGCCGCGACCGACCAATTGGGTGGTGAAGGTGCGTTCCTGGCCGAGGATCAGGTCGGTCAGCCAGCGGGTTGGGGTTTGTTGCAGCTCGCGGGATTTTTCCGCGAGCATGGTTTCGTTCGGATGGCCGATGGACGCCATGCGTACCGCATTGTCCTGAAACAGACCTTCGATGACCTGCATGCCCATCTCACGGTCCAGGCTGTAGACCGCCTGGGTCGACGGGTCGCGGAACATATCGAGGATACGCCCAGCATCATTGGCGACGGCTTGCCGGGTCTTGTAGGCGTCAAAGACGATCTGCGCACAACTCAATACCACCCCTACGATCAGCGCCGAAAGCAGCACCACGCGTAGTAACTTCACCGACAAGCTGTTTTTGAGTTCCAGCTTCAAATGGTTATTCCTTAATCCGTGTCGGGAGCGTGTAACCGTCTACGAGTATTGGCAAATACAACCTGCTCGTCAAAGGGACAATCACACCTGAATGTCAACTGCGTGTGCCTGGCTTTGAGGTCGTTCAAAAGATCGAGGTCGGGCTATCTCTACTATGTCGGTCGAATGCCCGTGGAACTTGAGAGTTGTTCTACACAATCGTGAACAGTCTGATATTAGTCTGCTATTGCTCGGAGACAATAGGGGAAAGAGTAAAGTGCAGACGAAAAAAAACCCGGCATTGCCGGGTTTTTTGTCTGGATCGAAGCTTAGGCGGTGAAGGCTTTGCCTTCGAACTGCTCGGCCACGAATTTCCAGTTGACCAGATTCCAGAATGCTTCCACGTATTTTGGACGCAGGTTGCGGTAGTCGATGTAGTAAGCGTGTTCCCAGACGTCGCAGGTCAGCAGTGGCAGGTCGCCGCTGGTCAGCGGGTTGCCGGCGCCGATGGTGCTGGCCAGAGCCAGGGAGCCGTCAGCTTTTTTCACCAGCCAACCCCAACCGGAACCGAAGGTGCCGATGGAGGTTTTGCTGAACTCTTCCTTGAACTTGTCAAAGGAGCCGAACGCAGCGTTGATTGCGTCAGCCAGAGCACCGGTAGGTTGACCGCCAGCGTTTGGCGCCAGGCAGTTCCAGTAGAAAGTGTGGTTCCAGACCTGAGCGGCGTTGTTGAAGATACCGCCCGAAGAAGTCTTGACGATCTCTTCCAGGGTTTTGCCTTCGAACGCGGTGCCTGGCACCAGGTTGTTCAGGTTCACGACGTAGGTGTTGTGGTGCTTGTCGTGGTGGTATTCCAGAGTTTCTTTGGAAATGTGTGGCTGCAGAGCATCGTGTGCGTAGGGCAGCGCTGGCAATTCAAAAGCCATGGTTAATCTCCTAATCAGGTCAGTTGCGGTGAGCGCAAGGCCGATCACGGGCGGCCAGACATAAACATGCGCCGGGGAGTTTGTACTCTTTGCGACGCAGGGGCTGGATCATAGCACCGGGTTTGCGCCATAACCACGCAACAACTGTGTGGGATAGAGGTTCCAGAGCCTTGTCGCAAAGTCGATGACAATTATTGATCAGCAATTGGATGCTGATAACAGTCTTGGATTGTGGGAGATTCCGCCCCGTCTTCGACGCCGCGCTGTCGCGCAGCAAACTCGGTCTCGATTCTGCCCGGAGGGCGTAGGAGCTGACTTGTCTGCGAAAGCCGTGACTCGGTATGCCTGAAAGACCGCAGCGTATGGTCTTCGCAGACAAGTCAGCTCCTACATTGGATCGGTGCCTGACTTAAGATTTATATTTTATTTATCAATTGGTTATAGCTTGTTTGAGAGATCAGGCTTGCCTGCGAATAGATTCACGCGGTCTCCCTGACTCAACTGGCATGAATCAACTGCGCCGCCACGCTGAACATCATCACCGCCACCAACAGATCGAGCAGGCGCCAGGTCGCGGGCCGCGCCAGCCATGGAGCGAGCCACGCCGCGCCCACGGCCAGTGTCGTGAACCACAACAACGAGGCACTGGCTGCACCGACGACGTATGCACCGGGCACACTTTGCTGCGCGCCGAGCGAGCCGATCAATAACACAGTGTCCAGATACACATGAGGGTTGAGCAACGTCACCGCCAGCGCACTGAGCAGCACCGCGCGCCGTGAACGCAGGCCTGTCCCATTGCTGTGTTGCAGGCTTTGCCGAGAGCAGGCACGGCGCAGCGCCAGGCTGCCGTACCAAAGCAGGAACCCCGCGCCGCCCCAACGGGCAACCGCCAGCAACAGCGGGTTTTGCGCCAGTAGATTTGCCAGGCCGAAAACCCCAGCGGCCACTAGCAGGGCATCACACACGATGCACAGCGCAGCCACCGGCAAGTGATGTTCACGGCGCAGACTTTGTGCGAGGACGAACGCGTTCTGCGTGCCAATCGCCATGATCAGCCCTGCCGCTACTAACAGGCCGTTGAGATAGCTTTGCCACATAGTCCATCACTCCTCTGTAATGCTCATCACGCTTGGGCCGCCAATTGCCGCAACATGGGCAGCGCTTTGTGCGCGTCCTCGATTGATGCGGTTTTTGTGGTGGTTTTGTGTGGCGAGTGTGTGGCGCTTGGATGTATAAGAAAAACCAATAATGCTGATCGCTCATTAGAGAAACTGATGTTCGACTATAAATTACTCTCAGCGCTGGCGGCCGTGATCGAGCAGGCCGGCTTCGAACGGGCTGCTCAAGTGCTGGGTTTGTCCCAGTCGGCGGTGTCGCAGCGGATCAAATTGCTCGAAGCGCGGGTCGGGCAACCGGTGCTGGTACGCGCGACACCGCCGAGCCCGACGGAGATTGGTCGACGCTTGCTCAACCATGTGCAGCAGGTGCGTCTGCTTGAGCGGGATTTACAAAGCCAGGTGCCCGCGCTGGACGAGGAAGGCATGCCTGAGCGCCTGCGTATCGCCCTCAATGCCGACAGCCTGGCGACCTGGTGGGCAGCAGCAGTCGGTGATTTTTGTGCCGAACAGCATCTATTGATGGATCTGGTGGTCGAAGATCAGGACGTGGGGCTCAAGCGCATGCGTGCGGGTGAAGTGGCGGCGTGTGTGTGCGGCACTGAAAGACCGGTGGCGGGCGCTCGCAGCGTGTTGCTCGGCGCCATGCGCTATCGTGCGTTGGCCAGCCCCGGTTTTATCGCCCGGCACTTTCCCCAGGGCGTGACGGCCGTGCAACTGGCACGTTCTCCGGCACTGGTATTCGGCCCTGATGATTTTCTGCAACATCGTTATCTGGCGTCGTTGGGTGTGGAAGGCGGCTTCGAGCATCATTTGTGCCCGTCGTCCGAAGGTTTTCTGCGCTTGACCGAGGCCGGGCTCGGTTGGGGGTTGGTGCCTGAGGTGCAAGTGCGCGATCAGCTGCAGCGGGGCTTGCTGGTAGAGCTGCTGCCTGATCGGCCAATCGATGTCCCTTTGTATTGGCATTATTGGCGTAATGGTGGTCGGTTGCTGACGCAGTTGACCGAGCATCTGACCCACCGGGCGGGTCAATGGCTGGTGCCGCTGAACAGTCAGTGAGCGTCACCTGTTTCTGGCCCCCTGTAACAAACAGCACACGCAATAAACGACACACGTCACGAACACACAGTTAACGGAGCGGTAAATGAAGATTCTGGTCACCGGCGCAAGCGGCTTCATCGGCGGACGCTTTGCGCGTTTCGCGTTAGAGCAGGGCTTGAGCGTACGAGTCAACGGCCGTCGTGCCGAGGGCGTCGAACATCTGGTGCGCCGTGGTGCGGAATTCATCCAGGGTGATTTGTCCGACCCCGAACTGGTACAGCGGCTGTGCCACGACGTCGAGGCGGTGGTGCATTGTGCCGGGGCGGTGGGCGTTTGGGGCCGGCGTCAGGATTTCCAGCAGGGCAATGTGCAAGTGACGGAGAACGTCGTCGAAGGCTGCCTGAAACAACAGGTGCGACGGCTGGTGCATTTGTCCTCGCCGTCGATTTATTTCGATGGCCGCTCACATCTGGACATCAAAGAAGAACAAGTGCCCAAACGTTTCAACAATCACTACGCCGCGACCAAATACCTGGCTGAACAAAAGGTCTTCGGTGCCGAAGAATTCGGTCTGGAAGTCATCGCCTTGCGTCCACGTCTGGTCACTGGGGCAGGCGATAACAGCATCTTTCCGCGGTTGTTGAACATGCAGCGCAAAAAGCGTCTGTCGATTGTCGGCAACGGCCTGAACAAGGTCGATTTCACCAGCATCCAGAACCTCAACGAGGCCATGCTCAGCAGCTTGTTGGCCGCAGGTTCCGCCTTGGGCAAGGCCTACAACATCAGCAACGGCACGCCTGTCCCGCTGTGGGATGCGGTGAACTATGTCATGCGCCGGATGGAGCTGCCGCAGGTCACCCGTTATCGCTCCTATGGTCTGGCTTACAGTGCTGCGGCCTTGAGTGAAGGCGTTTGTATGCTGTGGCCGGGTCGGCCGGAGCCGACTCTGTCACGTCTGGGCATGCAGGTGATGAGCAAGGACTTCACCCTGGACATCAGCCGCGCCCGGCACTATCTGGACTATCAACCACGGGTCAGCCTGTGGACGGCACTCGACGAGTTTTGCGCCTGGTGGAAAGCGCAACAATCGATTTGACCCGTGCCGCTTTAGCCTGCGGTTTGAGTGGTTATACTGCAATCCTTCTCAGTCTTCAGTGGTCTCCTAAAGGTTTAACCATGCGCAACGATCCTCACGACGACTTCGATGATGTGCCGAATCTCAGTGCTAAAGACGACGATCATGATTTTGTGCCAACTGCCGGCGCCCGCGAACGCACCACGGTGTACTCGCGCAGTACGCCAGTGGTGAAGGTCAAGCGCGTTAATACCGGGCCGATCTGGGCGTTGGTCGGCGCATTGTTGATTGCCTTCGCGGGGCTGGCCTGGTGGAGTTTCCAGCAAATTTCGTTGATGGAGCAGCAACTGGTCGCGACCCAGGAAAGCTTTGCGCGCATCAGTGAAGACGCGGCAGGACGGTTGCAAGACATCTCCGGCAAAGTGGTGGCGACCGAGTCGGTAGCCAGCACCGGCAGCGAAGCGTTGAAGCTGCAAATCCAGAAGCTGGAAAGCAAACTGAATGATCAGGACAAACAGCAAGAAGGTGTCGTCGGCCAACAAAGCGGCCTGGGCAAGCGTCTGGAACAGATGTCTGCGCAGACGACTCAGTTGCAGACCTCCAACGCTCAGTTGCAGACCGCCAACGCTCAGTTGCAAGATCAGGTGAAAAGCCTGAGCAGCGAACTCGTGGAGTTGAAAGCCGCCCAGTCCGATTCGAAGGCCTTGCAGTCCGCTCAGGCTCAGCTTGATACTCAGTTGAAAAGCCTGAATGCCGAGGTGGCCGCGCTGAAAAAACAGGGTAACCCAAGCGTAGCCATCGACCGTCTTGAACAAGAACTATTGGTGCTCAAAAGCCAACAGGACAATCGTCCGGCCGCGTCTCAAGGTGGCAGTACGGCTGAGTTCGATGCGTTCCGCGGGCAAGTCACTCGCAACATCAACACCCTGCAAAGCCAGATTCAAAACTTGCAGCAGCAGATCCATGCGCGGCAGTGATGCAGGATTTGTGATCGACTCAGACTTGTGGGAGGGCCCGCCCCGTCTTCGACGCCGCGCTGTCGCGCAGCAAACACGGTCTCGATTCTGCCCGGAGGGCGTAGGAGCTGACTTGTCTGCGATAAGGGCCGAAGGACCTTCCAGCGGTGGTGAATTCACTATTTTTGCCAGCGCTTCGCACTGGATCGCAGACAAGTCAGCTCCTACAAGGAATTAGCGTCAGGCTGAAAATTCCATAAAATATACTCTTTATTTTTCAACGGCTTATAGGTTGTTTGATGGGAGCAGGCTTGCAGCTACGCGTCCCGCTGCGAAAGGTCGCGACACGGTCTTGCCTGATGCCCAAATGAAAAAGCCCCGACGCTCAGGAGCCGGGGCTTTTTCATGTCAGCACGGCTGCCTTACAGGCGCGGGTAGTCGATGTAGCCGACCGGCCCCTTGCCGTAGAAGGTTTCCGGGTTCGGCGTGTTCAGCGGCGCATCTTGTTGCAGGCGCTCCGGCAGATCCGGGTTGGCGATGAACGGCACACCGAAGGCGACCGCATCGGCCTTGCCACTGGACAGCCAGGCGTTGGCGCTGTCTTTGGTAAAGCGCTCGTTGGCGATGTAGTGGCCGCCGAAGGCTTTTTTCAGTTGTGGGCCAAGGCTGTCACCGGCTTCTTTTTCACGGGAGCAGATAAAAGCGATCCCGCGTTTGCCCAGTTCGCGGGCCACGTAGCTGAAGGTTTCAGACAGGTTCTCGTCGCCCATGTCATGGGAGTCGGCACGTGGCGCCAGGTGCATCCCGACACGGCCCGCGCCCCAGACTTCGACCACGGCATCGGTCACTTCCAGCATCAGGCGAGCACGGTTTTCCAGAGAACCACCATATTCGTCGGTGCGTTGGTTGGTGCTGCTCTGCAGGAACTGGTCGAGCAGGTAGCCGTTGGCACCGTGGATTTCGACACCATCGAAACCTGCGGCCTTGGCGTTTTCCGCACCTTGACGATAAGCATCGACGATCTCGGCGATTTCAGCGTATTCCAAGGCGCGTGGCACTGGGTAGTCAGCGAGTGGGCGAACCAGGCTGACGTGACCCGCAGGGGCAATCGCGCTTGGGGCGACCGGCGTTTCACCGTTGAGGTACGACGGGTGGGAAACCCGTCCAACGTGCCACAGTTGCAGAACGATGCGCCCGCCTGCAGCGTGTACCGCTTTGGTGATGTTGCTCCAGCCACGGACCTGGTCGTTGGACCAGATGCCGGGGGTGTCCGGGTAACCGACGCCCATCGGCGTGACCGAGGTCGCTTCGCTGATGATCAGGCCTGCCGAGGCGCGCTGTACGTAGTACTCAGCCATCAGCGCATTGGGCACGCGACCTTCATCGGCGCGGCAGCGGGTCAGCGGTGCCATGATGATGCGGTTTGGCAGTTGCAGATCACCCAGGGTGATCGGGTCAAAGATAGTGGTCATGGTGTGAAACCCTCTAAATGATCAGTTGGTAGCCGGTGCCAGCTCGGCATTGCCGCTCTGGCGAAAAGTAATCAGGGTCGCCAGCAGTGCGAGTACCGCCAGTGCTGCAGCGGCCAGAGGCACGCGGGTCAAGCCGAAGCCGTGGGCGATGACGCTGCCGCCGACCCAGGCGCCCAGCGCGTTACCGGCGTTGAAGGCGCCGATGTTCAGGGTCGACACCAGGTTGGGTGCGGCCTTGCCGAAGGTCACCACGTTGATCTGCAACGCAGGTACGGCGGCGAAGGCAGCGGTGGCCCAGAGAAACAGGGTGATCTCAGTCGGGATCAGCGCCACGCTGGTCCAGCTCAGCAGGGTGGAAACCACGGCCATGGAAACGAACACGCCGATCAGGGTCGCCGCCAGACGACGGTCAGCCAGCTTGCCGCCGATGATGTTGCCGACGGTCAGGCCCAGGCCGATCAACAGCAGGGTCCAGGTCACGCCACTTGGCGATACGCCGGTGACTTCGCCCAGCAGCGGTGCGATGTAGGTGAACAGGGTGAACATCGACGCGGAGAACAGCGCGGTCATGCTCAGTGACAGCCAGATTCCGGCGCCTTTGAGGGCCGCCAGTTCGGCGCGCATGTCGAGCTTTTCCTCGTCGCGTTTGGCCGGCAGGAAACGGATCAGACCGATCAGCGCAATCACGCCAATCACGGTCACGGCCCAGAAGGTCGAACGCCAGCCGGCGTACTGACCCAGCGCAGTCCCCAATGGCACGCCCAACACGTTGGCCAGGGTCAAACCGGTGAACATCAGCGCCACAGCCGATGCGCGACGATTGGCGGGCACCAGACCCGCAGCCACCACCGAACCGATACCGAAGAACGCACCGTGACACAGCGCGGTGATCACACGGGCGAACATCAGCACGTTGTAGTCACTGGCCAGGGCGCAAAGCAGGTTACCGATGATGAAGATTCCCATCAGGACAACCAGCGCAGCCTTGCGCGGCAGTTTGGCTGTGGCCAGGGCCATAAAAGGCGCGCCGATGGCAACACCCAACGCATAACCGGTGACCAGCCATCCGGCACCGGGAATCGACACACCGAGGTCGGTCGCCACATTGGGCAGCAGCCCCATGATCACGAACTCGGTGGTACCGATAGCGAAGGCGCTCAGGGCCAGGATGAGTAGCGAAAGGGGCACGACGCGTCTCCTTGAAGGTTAAAAAGTCAGAGCTGCTTGTTCATTTCTTGCAGGAACGCCTGGATCGCGTCTTCGTTGCGTTTGAAGAAGTGCC
This sequence comes from Pseudomonas sp. ASL3, assembly GCF_056680425.1. NCBI lineage: Bacteria > Pseudomonadati > Pseudomonadota > Gammaproteobacteria > Pseudomonadales > Pseudomonadaceae > Pseudomonas > Pseudomonas sp. ASL3. Next base: position 6,570,608 of record NZ_CM155281.1, read on the forward strand.
ACTGACCGACCTTTTTGCTGGTGATCAGACCGGCGCGTTGCAGGGTCGCCAAATGCGCAGAAACGGTGGACTGGGAAAGGCCGGCGCGTTGGTCGATCTGCCCGGCGCAAACGCCGTTTTCCAGCGAGTGATCCTGGTCGGGGAAGCACGCATGAGGATCTTTGAGCCACACGAGAATCTCGCGGCGAACCGGGTGGGCGAGGGCTTTTATTATTTCGTCGAGGTCGATAGGCATGTCGTTCTCAAATCCGTATAGCGGTATATCGCGATGTGGCGAACTTTATATCTATATTTCGCGATATACAAATATTAATGGGTGCTAAGCATCGCATAAAACGCTATATCGGGTTATATCGATATGGGCCGCGATGCAGAATAGGCGTAAGCTTCGCCCCATGAATTACCTCGCACACCTCCATTTGGGCGGTCAGCGTCCGGCACAATTGCTCGGCAGTCTGTATGGCGATTTCGTCAAAGGGCCGCTGCCTGGGCGCTTTACCCCTGAGCTTGAAGCGGCGATCCAGCTGCATCGGAGCATTGATTCATTCACCGATGCGCACCCGCTGATCAAGCAGGCCATCGCACGCTTCCCGGCTGAGCGACGACGTTATGCCGGGATCATGCTGGATGTGTTTTTCGATCATTGCCTGGCGCGGGACTGGTCGGTGTATGCCGAACAACCGCTGGATGAGTTCACCTCGAGGGTTTACCGGGTGCTGGCCGCCGAGCCTGCGTTGCCGGATCGACTGGCATTGATCGCGCCGCGTATGGCGGCTCAGGATTGGCTGGGTTCTTATCGGGAGTTCGATGTGCTGGAGCAGGTGTTGAACGGGATTTCCCGGCGCCTGTCACGGCCGGAAGGGTTGGCCGGCGCCATGCAGGAGTTGCAGGCGCTGTATCAGCCATTGAGCGCGGACTTCGCCGCGTTTTACCCGTTGTTGCAGAACTTTGCTCAGGCCGCCTTGGCTGAGCGCGATTCCCTCGGTTGAGCGACTTCGCCAAACAACGCGCTCTGCACTGCTTGTTGAGCCTGAAATGCCAGGGCGGCGCGTTCCTGATGCAGGCTGGCAATCGGTTTGAGCAACTGGATATGCACATCGCCCTGTTCATTGGCGAACAAGCGACGCAGGTGCGAGAGCAAATCGTCATCGCCGATGAACGGTGCGATGGGGTCAGGCTTGCCGTCACGCATGTAACGAATGGCCACCGGCTGTAACGGCACACCCGCGTCGATGGCACTGGACATCAGACGACCATGGAACGTGCGCAGGCTGCGGCCATCGGTGGTGGTGCCTTCCGGGAAAATCATCAGCGCATCGCGCGCCTGCAGGTGCTGGGTCATTTGCCGCTGGATCAAACGGCTGTCGCCCGAACCACGACGGATAAACAGCGTGCCGGCCTTCAATGCCAGCCAGCCTGCCACCGGCCAGGTGCGCACTTCGGCCTTGGACAGAAACGACAACGGCGCGAGCATCCCCAGCAGCGGGATATCAGTCCACGACACATGGTTGCTGACCCACAACATGGGCTCTCGCGGTAGCTCGCCGCTGACGGTCACGCGAAAGGGCAGTGCGCTGCTCAGGTGAGCCATGAACCTACTGGACCAGCGTTGCCGACGTGCCATGGAATTGCCAATGCGCAGGCGCTCGAGGACGCCAAACGCGCCAGCAATCGTCAGACCCAGGGCAACCACCCACAACACTCTAGCGACGCGGGCATAACCGCGTACCCGACTCATCAGACTGCTGCCTTGAAGTGACGGGCATAACGTGGGCACAGCTCGTCGCGCTTGAGCAGGATGAACACGTCGGCCACCTGGAAGTCTTCATCCCAGCACGGTTCGCCGCAGATCTTCGCCCCCAGACGCATGTAGGCCTTGAGCAGCGGCGGCATCTCACAGATGACGTTGCTGGGCAGGTCCATGGTCGGCAGCGGTTTTTTCGGTTCGGCGCGCAGGTGCTCGTTACACAGATAACGTTCGCGCAGGCGCTGCATGATCGCGTGGGCCTGGATGCCGCCATCTTGCATCGGAATGCTGGCGCAACCCATCAGATAGCTGTAGCAGCCTTCATTGAGGATTTCCGCCAGCTCACTCCACAACACCGCGATAGTGCCGCCGTTGCGATAAGCCGGGTCGACGCAGGTGCGGCCCAGTTCCAGAATCGGGCCCTGCAAATGGCCGAGGCCATGCAGACTGAATTCCTCTTCGCTGTAAAAACGTCCCAGCGTGTTGGCCGCTTTATGGTCGAGCAAGCGGGTGGTCGCGACTAGACGGCCAGTAGCGAGGTCACGTACGCCAATGTGCGAGCAGTGCACATCGTAGTCATCCATATCCAGGCCAAGTTCAGCGCCTTTGAGCTTGGCGTTGAACTCGCCACTGAACACGCTGAAACGCAAAGCCTGGGCTTCGTGCAGCGCCTGTGCGCCAATAAGGCGTTCGGCCTGAAGGCGGCGTTCGGCGCCGGTGTCGCAAGTGCGGGCGATCTGGGTCATGGGTCGTCTCCGTAAGCCAGCCAGGGATTTGCGGCCGGTTGACTTTGTTGTTCAAGCGCTTAGCTACACAAACGAAGGCTAGGTAGACCCGATGTCACCACCATTAAGCTTTGGTGATGCTTGTATGACAGGGCCATCTGACACCCAGTAATCACCTGTAGGAGCTGCCGAAGGCTGCGAACGGCCGGGAACCGGTCGTCGTGTTTGATCTTTAATGAAGGTCCTTCGGACCTTATCGCAGCCTTCGGCAGCTCCTACAGGTGATGGTTCGTCCCTGACCTGTCACGAATCACTGCTAGGGTTGTGGAGCCCTCCGCACGAGATCACTTCATGAGTCCACGGCTTTGTCTGTTTGTTGTCCTGGCCTTGTTCACCTATTCAGCCCTGGCACAAAACTGGCCCGGCGAACAATGGTCAACCGCGCCAGTGGCGCAGAGCCCTGCGTTACAAGCGTTGGAGGACTACGCATTCCCTGCGCGGGAGGACGCCACCCGCAAAGGCATCCGCACCGATGCGTTGCTGGTAATCCGCGACGGGCAATTGGTCTACGAGCGCTATGCCGGGGTGACCACGGTCAACACGCCACATCTGACCTGGTCGGTCAGTAAAAGCGTGATGGCGAGTGTGCTCGGTGTGGCCTTTGGCGAGGGGCGCTTTCAGCTCGGCGATCCGGTGGCCAAATTCTATCCACCGTTCAAAACCCATCCCGACATCCGCATTCAGGATTTGCTGCATTGGGCCTCTGGTCTGGATTGGCAGGAAGACTATGAATACGCGCCGCTCAACTCATCCGTGGTGGCCATGCTTTACACCCGAGGTCGCGGCGATATAGCTAAATTCACCAGCTGGCATGGCATCGCCAGCGCACCGGGAACCTCATATCGTTATTCCAGCGGCGATACCAACGTATTGTCTGCGGCCTTGAAAACCATGGTCGGCGACAAGGCTTACCCTGACTATCCCTGGACCGCGTTGTTCGAGCCGTTGGGCATTCGTAGCGCGGTGTGGGAAACCGATGGCAGCGGCACGTTCGTCGGTTCGTCCTATGCCTATATGACGGCGCGGGATCTGGCGCGCATCGGCCTGCTGATGCAGCGCGGCGGTCGCTGGCAAGACAAACAACTGCTGCCCAAGGCCTGGGTCGACCTCAACCTGACGCCGTTCGCTCACTATAGAACCGGATCGGTGAATGAAGTGCCGGGCGCGCAGTGGTGGTTGAGTCGTTTGCCTGATGGCGAACTCGATAAAGCCACGCGACCTTGGCCCGATGCACCCCAGGATGCCTTTGCCGCGCTCGGCCATTGGGGGCAAGCGCTGTACGTGATACCCAGCGCCAATCTGGTGATCGTGCGTTACGCCGATGATCGCGACGGCAGCTACAGCCATGACCAGTTGCTCAAGCGAGCGCTTGCGGCATTTGCCGGGGAGGGCACGCAATGAACAGTCGCAGCGCGTTTATCCGGCGTCGGCCCTTCAGCAGTCTGTTATTGCTGGTGGCCTTGGCGATTGCGCTCCTCGCTTGGCAGAATCGTTTTGCATTGCAGGCGTTTCCGAGCATCATCAGCGCTTACACCGCCAAGGAATATTGTTCGTGCCGCTACGTGATGAACAACCCGGCTGAGTATTGCGTGGGCTATGTGAAACAGTACGTGCCCAGTAGCCTGACCGATGACGCCGCGCAGAAGCGCGTGACCGCCAGCGGTCTGGGGCGGACCAGTAGCGCGGTGTGGAAAGGGCAGCGGCAGGGCTGTCAGTTGTTGCCCTGATGCACCGCATCGCGCCCTTCGCGAATAAATTCGCTCCCACAGGGATTGCAACTTCGTGGGAGCGAATTCATTCGCGAAGGCGGTCGGACAGGCGCAGAGCATTTGCCGGGCAACATTCAATTTTTCGAACGGTGAAATAACCATGTCCCCAACTGTAACCGGCAACCCGATCGTCGACGTCGACGCGTTGGAATTGTCGCGCATGATCCACGCCCGTGAGGTGAGCTGTCGCGAAGTGATGGCGGCGTATCTGGCGCAGATCGAGCGCATCAATCCGCAGGTCAACGCCATCGTTTCTTTGCGCCCTGCCGAGCAGTTGCTCGCTGAGGCCGATGAGTGCGACCGCCAATTGGCGCTCGGCCAATCCCGCGGCTGGATGCACGGCATGCCGCAGGCGATCAAAGATCTGGCAGCCACTGCCGGGCTGCGCACGACCATGGGGTCGCCGCTGTTCGCCGACCAGATTCCCGAGCACGACGCCATCTCGGTTGGGCGTGTGCGGGCCAGTGGCGCGATCATCATTGGCAAGACCAACGTCCCGGAATTCGGCCTCGGTTCGCAAAGCTACAACACCCTGTTCGGCACCACGCGCAACGCCTATGACCTGAGCAAAGTCGCCGGTGGTAGCAGCGGCGGGGCGGCGGTTGCGCTGGCGACACGGATGCTGCCGGTGGCCGACGGCAGCGATATGATGGGCTCGCTGCGTAACCCGGCAGGCTTCAATAACATCTTCGGCCTGCGCCCTTCTCAAGGCCGCGTGCCACACGGGCCGGCGCCTGAATTGTTCATCTCGCAACTGTCGACCGAAGGCCCGATGGGCCGCACCGTGGCTGACGTCGCGCAACTGCTGAGTACTCAGGCCGGCTTCGATCCACGTGCACCGCTGTCGCAGAACAGTCCCTCGCTGTTTGTCGGTTCGTTGCAGCGCGACTTCAAAGGCGCGCGCCTTGGCTGGATGGGCGATTACAACGGCTACCTGCCGATGGAAGACGGCGTCATGGCGCTGTGCGAGTCGGCGCTGCAGGACTTCACTCAGTTGGGCTGCACGGTGGAAGCCTGCCAACCCGATTACCCGCTCGAAACACTCTGGAGCAGCTGGCTGGTGCATCGTCACTGGCTGATCCATGGCAGCCTCGGCAGAGCGTACGCGCACCCGCAACTGCGCGGTTTGCTCAAGCCGGAAGCGCAGTGGGAAGTCGAAGGTGGTTTGCACCTGACGGGCGAGCAGGTGTTCCAAGCGTCCCAGGATCGCAGTGACTGGTATCGCGCGTTGAGCACATTGTTCGAGCGCTATGATTTCCTGCTACTGCCCAGCGCTCAGGTGTTTCCGTTTGACGCCGACCAGCATTGGCCGAGCGCGATTGCCGGTCGCTCGATGGACACCTATCACCGCTGGATGGAAGTCGTCGTCGGCGCCACCCTGGCAGGGTTGCCGGCCATGAGCATTCCCGTAGGCTTCAACCTGGCAGGCTTGCCAATGGGCATGCAGATCATCGGCCCGGCGCAAGCGGATTGGGCGGTGTTGCAACTGGCCCATGCCCATGAGCAGCTGACGCAGTGGGTAACGCGCAGGCCGTCGCCGCTGCTCTGATTTTGTAACAGACACAGATCCACTGTGGGAGCGAATTTATTCGCGAATGCGGTGGGTCAGGCTCTAGGGATGTTGGATGTGCCGACGTCTTCGCGAATAAATTCGCTCCCACAGGATTGCGGTGTGTCCGACAAACCGCGTTGTCTGGTCTTCACTGAAGGGATCGCGTTTGCAGCGTCAGGCGTTTAAGGTTGGCGCCTATTGCGTACAGGGAGCTTGCATGCACCAAACCATCCGCCTGCACGGCACGCCGACATGAGGGGAGCGATTTTTCCGTGGCGGGCTGACAACCAGTTCACGCTGCTGATCGACGGTCCGGCGTTTTTTCCGCGCATGATCGCCGCCATCGAGCAGGCGCAGCAGCAGGTCGAACTGGAGCTTTATCTAGTGGAGACCGGGGCCTGCGCCGAGGCGGTGGTTCAGGTGTTGGTTCGTGCGGCGCGACGTGGCGTTATCGTGCGCTGCCTGTTCGATGACTTCGGCGCGCGGGCCTTCACGATGAGCCTGCGCAAAAGGATGACCGAGGCGGGTGTGATCCTGCGTTTCTACAATCGGGTGTACTGGCGTCGTGGGGTGCGCAACTTCTATCGCGACCATCGCAAGCTGCTGTTGGTGGATAAACAACTGGCTGTGGTCGGTGGCACTGGCGCGACAGATGAATTCTGGCAGCCGGCGCAGAACACCAGTGAATGGCATGAAGTGATGGTGGAAATCACTGGGCCGATGGTTCTCGACTGGCAGGCGCTGTTCGACCGACAGTTTCACGCCAATGAACGGCCCACCGCCTGGCGGCCCGCGCACAACTTCGGCCTGCCGCGCCTGCCCAAGGTGCCGTTGATCGGTCAGGGGCAGGGGCGGGTGGCCTATGCCGATGCCCGCCAGCACCGTGACATCCTGCAATCCCTGGTGCGCGCCTTGAACAGTGGAAAACGCCGGATCTGGCTGGCGACGCCGTATTTTCTGCCCACCTGGAAAGTCCGTCGCTCCCTGCGCAAAGCGGCGGCGCGAGGCGTTGACGTGCGCCTGCTATTGACCGGCCCGCGTACCGATCACCCATCAGTGCGGTATGCCGGCCATCGCTACTATCCGCGCCTGCTCCGGGCCGGGGTGCAGATCTTCGAATACCAGCCGTGTTTTCTGCATTTGAAAATGGTGCTGGTCGATGATTGGGTCAGCATCGGCTCATGCAACTTCGATCACTGGAATTTGCGCTTCAATCTGGAAGCCAACCTCGAAGCCCTCGATCCCGGCTTGACGCTGGCGGTGGCCACCAGCTTCGAAAACGATTTCGCCCTCAGTTCGCCGATCAATCTGGAAACCTGGCAGTTGCGTCCGCTATGGCCGCGGGTGAGACAGCGACTCTGGGGCTGGATCGATCGATTGGTGCTCAACGTCCTCAATCGTCGGGATTGATCGGCTGCGCCTGACAGACAGCACCGCAGTACCTGCCTATTACCTGCCTTGTACTCATCGGCCGTAACTTGACTACTCTTATTGCCCCAAGCCCCGCATCCAAGGAGAACTTCAAATGGCCGCTAAAAAGATTCTTATGCTGGTCGGCGATTACGTCGAAGACTACGAAGTGATGGTGCCGTTCCAGGCGCTGCAAATGATCGGTCACACCGTGCACGCCGTTTGTCCGGGCAAGAAAAGCGGCCAATCCGTGCGCACGGCGATTCACGACTTTGAAGGGGATCAGACCTACAGCGAAAAGCCGGGGCATAACTTCGGGCTCAATTTCGATTTTGACAAGGTCAACGTTCAGGATTACGACGCACTGTTGGTGCCTGGTGGGCGCGCGCCGGAATATCTGCGTTTGAACGAGACTGTGCTGGAGTGGGTGCGCGCGTTCGACAAGGCCGATAAGCCGATCGCGGCAGTCTGCCATGGTGCGCAACTATTGGCCGCTGCCGGTATCCTCGAAGGCCGGCAATGCAGCGCCTATCCCGCGTGCGCGCCGGAAGTGCGTCTGGCCGGTGGCGAGTTCGTCGACATTGCTGTCACCGACGCACACACCGAAGGCAATCTGGTCACTGCACCGGCCTGGCCTGCGCATCCGAGCTGGCTGAGCGGCTTCCTGAAACTGCTCGGGACCGAGATCATTCTGTAGGGAGGGTGTATCGGGTGAAGCTATTCGCAGGCAAGCCTGCTCCCACAGGGACCGCATAAACCCTGTGGGCGCAGGCTTGCAACTACGCGTCCCGCTGCGAACGGCGGTGTTACTGAACCTCTACCGCCAAACTCTCACTGATCTTCTTCTGCCAGATCGCAGGACCGGTGATGTGCACCGACTCACCTTTGCTGTCGACCGCGACAGTGACCGGCATGTCTTTGACGTCGAACTCGTAGATCGCTTCCATGCCCATATCGGCGAAGGCCACGACGTGGGATTTCTTGATCGCTTGAGCGACCAGGTAAGCGGCGCCACCGACGGCCATCAGGTACACGGCTTTGTGGTCTTTGATCGCTTCGATCGCGGCGGGGCCACGCTCGGATTTGCCGATCATGCCCAGCAGGCCGGTTTGTTCGAGGATCTGACGGGTGAATTTGTCCATCCGCGTGGCCGTGGTCGGGCCAGCAGGGCCAACCACTTCGTCACGCACCGGATCGACCGGGCCGACGTAGTAGATGAAGCGACCCTTGAGGTCCACTGGCAAGGTTTCACCCTTGTTCAGCATCTCGACCATGCGTTTGTGCGCAGCGTCGCGACCAGTGAGCATCTTGCCGTTGAGCAGGATGGTTTCGCCCGGTTTCCAGTCCAGCACGTCTGCCGGGGTCAGGGTATCGAGGTTGACGCGGCGCGCGGACGGACCAGCCTCCCAGACGATTTCCGGGTAAGCGTCCAGCGGTGGCGCTTCCAGCGCGGCCGGGCCACTGCCGTCGAGCACGAAATGCGCGTGACGGGTCGCGGCGCAGTTAGGGATCATGCACACCGGCAACGAAGCGGCGTGGGTCGGGTAGTCCATGATCTTCACGTCGAGCACGGTGGTCAGGCCGCCAAGGCCTTGAGCGCCGATGCCCAGCTGGTTGACCTTCTCGAACAGCTCCAGACGCATCTCTTCGATACGGTTGGACGGGCCACGGGCTTTCAACTCGTGAATGTCGATGGACTCCATCAACACTTCCTTGGCCATCACCGCTGCCTTTTCGGCGGTGCCGCCGATACCGATGCCGAGCATGCCCGGCGGGCACCAGCCAGCGCCCATTGTCGGAACGGTTTTCAGCACCCAGTCGACGATCGAATCGGACGGGTTGAGCATCGCCATTTTCGATTTGTTTTCCGAGCCGCCGCCTTTGGCCGCCACGTCCACTTCCACGGTGTTACCTGGGACGATGGAGTAGTGGATGACCGCCGGGGTGTTGTCCTTGGTGTTCTTGCGAGCGCCAGCCGGGTCGGCCAGGATCGAAGCACGCAGGACGTTTTCCGGCAGGTTGTAAGCGCGACGCACGCCTTCGTTGATCATGTCGTCGAGACTCATGGTGGCGCCGGTCCAGCGCACGTCCATGCCGACGCGGACGAATACAGTGACGATCCCGGTGTCTTGGCAAATTGGTCGATGGCCGGTCGCGGACATGCGCGAGTTGATCAGGATCTGAGCCATGGAATCGCGTGCAGCCGGCGACTCTTCACGCAGGTAGGCCTCGTGCATGGCCTGAATGAAATCTACGGGGTGGTAGTAGGAAATGAACTGTAAGGCGTCGGCAACGCTCTGTATCAGGTCGTCTTGCTTGATCACGGTCATGTGGCGCGCTCCTCTGATAGGACGGGAACATTCGATTAGCTGTTTCCAACGGTACCGCTGTGATCCGTTGAGAACATCTTCAATAAGCGCGCCGACCCACAACGTCGACGCAAAAAAGGCGCGGCAGTATAACGCGGCACCGGCCCAGGTACATCCGCTTGGTCGCAAACCAAAGTCGACCTCTGGGCAGGCATCCTTTTTGCGTGACATGCAAAGCTTCAGGTTAAGCAGGGGTGAGAATTGAATAGTCATTTTTGGGTGGTACCACTAAAGTGGCAAGTGGCCTCTATTCGCCACATAGGCCGTTTGTGCCAGTACGGGAAGGAGTCCCTTTGAGCACGGTGAGTCAACGAGTGACCGATAAAGCCATACAGAATTTGTTGCTAAAACGGTTTGCCTTGGCTGCTGGCACCTACGTGCTAGTGCTGGCACTCGTTTGGGTGGCGATCCTTACCGATTTTTACCAAGCCCCCCTGCGCACTGCCATTATTGGCAGCGGTCTGGTGATCCTCAGCCAATTGTTGTTGCTGGTGGTGTTCCTCAGCGGCTACAACCTGCGCTTCAGGGACCCGAGTCTGACCGAGCTTCAGGTGCTGCTGGCGCTGGGTTGGCAAACCTACTTGCTGGCCCATCTGGACAGCGCTCGAGGCACGTTCCTGGTGATGTACGTGCTGATCATGCTGTTCGGTCTGTTCCATCTGCGGCCGAAGGTGTTCGTGCGCTGCGTAGCGTTTGTGTTCTTGAGCTTCGCCGGTCTGAATCTGTGGGAAGCCTTCCATCTGACACTGGCAGATCCAGGTCTGGCCGCGCTGCAGGTGTTGGCACTGTTCATCGTTTTGCTTTGGCTGTGCCTGTACGCTCGCTATGTCCAGTCCTCCCAGCAGCGCATGCGTCAGCGCCGTTTTGCGCTTCAGGCGCATCAGGACACCTTGCGCGGGATGATGCGTCAGCTCGAAGATTTGGTGGCGACCGACGAGCTGACCGGCTTGTATAATCGTCGGCACTTTCTGCGCATGGCCTCCCGAGAACTGGAAGCCATGGACAACAGCTACTCCCACGGTCTGGCGCTGATCGACCTGGACCATTTCAAACGCATCAACGATGCCCACGGCCATGCCGCCGGCGATCAGGTGCTGCAGGCTTTTGCCGCGGTCGCCAACGCCTGTCTGCGGGAGGGCGATGTATTGGCCCGCTACGGCGGGGAGGAATTCGTGCTGTTGATACCGCAATGTACCCCCGAACACTTGACCAGCTGCTGCGAACGGCTGCGCGAGGCGTTTACCCGTGTCGAGCTGGTGGGGCTGGCAGTGACTGAGTTGAGCCTGTCGGCGGGGATGACCCTGCTGGACATGGGCGACGACCTCGACGAAGCCCTGCAACGCGCCGATCAGGCGCTTTACCGCGCCAAGCGCAACGGACGCAATCGCTGTGCCGCGGCCTGGGAAAACGTCGATGCCTGAACTCCGTGTTGGCGACCGGCAATGGCCGGTCGCTGCGGCCAGCAATCTGCTCGACGCCCTGAATAACGCCGGGATCGCCGTGCCCTACAGCTGTCGGGCGGGGAGTTGTCACGCCTGCCTGGTTCGTTGCCTGAGCGGTGAACCAGCGGACGACAAGCCCGAAGCGCTGGACGCGGGCAAGCGTCAGCAAGGCTGGCGGTTGTCCTGTCAGTGCCGGGTGGTCGAAGACCTGACGCTAGAAATCTTCGATCCCCTACTCGATGGTCTACCTGCCAAGGTCGCCAGCTGCGATTGGCTGAGTCCGACCGTACTACGCTTGCGTCTGACCCCAGAGCGGCCATTGCGTTATCGTGCCGGGCAGCATCTGGTGCTGTGGACCGCCAACGGCATCGCCCGACCTTACTCGCTGGCGAGCCTGCCAGAAGAAGACCGCTTCCTGGAGTTTCATCTCGATTGCCGCCACCCCGGCGCTTTCAGCGATGTTGCGCGACAGCTGCAAGCGGGCGACCCGATACGATTGGGCGAACTGCGCGGCGGCGCCCTGCAATACGATCCGGACTGGCACAATCGACCGTTGTGGCTTTTGGCGGCGGGCACCGGGCTTGGTCCACTGTGGGGCGTGCTGCGCGAGGCGCTGCGTCAGGAGCATCGAGGCGCTATCCGCGTCATCCATGTGGCACATGACGTCAGCGAGCATTACCTCGCCGGCCCATTGGCTGAACTGGCAGCGAGCCATCCGCAGGTGCAGATTCAATTACTCAGCTCGGCCGAGCTACCGGCAGCTTTGGCTGAACTGCGGCTTGTCTCCCGACAAACCATGGCCTTACTCTGCGGGCACCCTGCCAGCGTCGAGTGCTTTGCCAAGCGCCTCTATCTCGCTGGCCTCCCGCGCAATCAACTATTGGCCGATGTGTTTCTCAGTCGGGGTTGAGCGCTGATCCCCAAACGAGACCGCCATGCCTGATTCGATAGTGATTGACCGCGAAGGCAGCTTGCTGACGCTACGCGTGAACCGCCCGGATAAAAAGAACGCCCTGACCCTGGCGATGTACGAGCGTCTGGCGGTGGCCTTCGAGCAGGCCGATGCCGACCCTGGCATTAATGCCGTGCTGCTGACCGGCGGCAACGAATGCTTTACCAGCGGCAACGACATCGCTGACTTCGTCGAACAACCGCTCACCGGTCAGGACAACCCGGTGTTTCGTTTCATGCGCAGCCTGTTCAATTGCAGCAAACCGGTGATCGCCGCCGTCGCTGGCGCGGCCGTGGGGATCGGCACGACCCTGTTGCTGCATTGCGATCTGGTTTACGTCAGCCGCGATGCGCGTCTGAAAATGCCCTTCGTCAACCTCGGCTTGTGCCCGGAATTCGGCTCCAGCCTGATCCTGCCGCGCCTGCTCGGCCACGCCAAAGCTGCTGAGTTGTTGCTGCTGGGTGAGTCGTTCACAGGCGAGCAAGCGGCGGCGTGGGGGATTGCCACCGCCGCACTGGACAGCGGCCAGGCGGCGTTGGACAAAGCTCGGGAAGTCGCTGCGCGCTTCGATCAACTGGCCCCCGAGGCCGTGCGCATCAGTAAACAACTGATGAAAGCGCCCGAGCGTGAGGCGTTGTTAAAAGTGATCCAGCACGAAGGCGAACTGTTCGCCGAACGCCTGCGCTCACCGGAAGCGATTGCGGCGTTGTCGGGGTTTTTGGCTCGGCGCTGAAAGCGCTGTTCGCAGGCAAACCTGCTCCCACATCTATGGGAGCAGGCTGATAGGGAGGGACTGTTTTAGTTCAGTAGGCGCGTGACGGTACGAATCTGCCGGCCTGCGACAATCAGGGAAGAACAGATAAGGATTTTGCCATCGTCTTGCAAGATCAGGCGTGGCTCCAGCCCGGGCTCAAGTATTACCCATCCATTACCGTTGCCGAAGCTTTTGTCCAGCTCACCCGTTCTCAGGTAGCGACCTACAATAACCCCCTTGGCCTCAAGATCTGCGTTATAGGTGATACCTGTCGCGAGAATGGTGTTGGTCATTGGCGTTATTGCGGCCGAATACCACTCACTGTTTTTCGCAAGCTTAATCCCTATGATGTCGCCGTTATTGAAGGCAGGGTCGTTGAGACCATTAGCGATTCTGCCGAAGATCATGGCTTCGTTTTTCTTAACCCCGCCAATAACGCCAACGCCAACAAAACTGCCATTTTCACTTGGGACCAGATCGTCCACTCTTAAAAAGCGCGGTCCTACGCTGAGCCCTATAAAACCCTTATCGCCAAAGCTGTCATCAGGGCGGCCATCTGCATGATAACGGGCCAATAACCCTCGATGTCTTTTCTCCACCAGATCCACCTGCCCGCCGATGATTATTTCGCCCCTGGAAGTCACAATGAAAGAATATATGGCGGTGCGCCAGGCTTGATCGTGGGGGTAGCGGATGGTCGTATAACCGGTGCTATTGAAACTTTTATCCAGAACACCGTCTGCTGTCAGCCGAATAAGTAGCCCGTAGCCGTAATCGAGCATCGTGTGAATGATGAGAATTTTTCCGTCGGGGAGGAGGGTGCTGCGAATGGTTGAACTGCTACTTGATTCCCGGTGTTTTAATATCGGGTCGTTGATGGCAATTTTTCCAGCGGGCTCGATAACGGGTGGAAAAAGAAAGGTGCCACCGTCTCCGAACGTTAGGTCCAAGTCGCCATTGGGGCGCAGGCGGCTTGCTGCCGGGTAAATTTGCGAGTTAATGATGTACGTGCCGACGAGCAAGACTTTGTCGTCGTCCAGATGTTTGACGGATCGGCCTACCGAGGGATAGCCCTGAAACTGGCCCTTTATTGCACCGCCGTTGCCGAAGGAAGTATCGATTGCTCCACTTTCGGTCAAACGTCCCACGACAAATCTATTACCCATCGTTGAACCGATGACCAATATGTTCCGTTCTGGTGTTAAATCCATACCCCAAACCGACTGAAAAATGGCGTCCGGGAAGTCCAGAATCATCTTTCCCCCGTTACCAAAGCTTGAGTCAATGTCACCTGCCGCCTGGGTTCCTTTTTTTGGGATGTTCATTTTCTTTCTCCAGATAAATAAAGCGTCCATTACCCAACCAGAACAATCCAATTGGACCGGTTCGGGTTAAGCACGCCAAGACTTCAGCGTCCAGAGAAATACGGCGGGGCTCATGACTGTGCTGGGAATACTCTGCACTCAAAGCCAGCCCGCCGTAAGCTGTCAGAAATGACAGGGGGCCAAGCGCTATCACTGCTTCGGAAGAACTTCGTGATCGCCGCAGGCCCGTTGTAGGAGCAGGCTTGCCCGCGATCGCGGTGTTTCAGGCCTATCGCCATCGCGGGCAAGCCTGCTCTCATCAAACAAAAAATAACGCATTGTTTTTTATGCCTTTTATTTGGCCATAACTAACTGCATCCCAAGCTTGTGTGCCTTGCGTTCCAGGGCACGCAGTTGACGGTGTCGACTCTCGGCTTCATAGGCTTCCATACCTCGCTCCACGTAGGGTTGGCCTTTGGTCAACATGACGTAGATCAGGCGGGCCAGTTGATGCGCGGTGGCTTTGATGGCGCACGCGGTATCCATGCGCGCCAACCGGGCTCGATGGCTGGCGCCGATGAAGCTCTTGTCGTTGCGCGCGTTGGACGCGGCCTGCTTCAAGGCCTGCGCGGCTCGATTCGAGACCTTTGGCGGACTACCAGGCAGCTGCCTGCCGCCGGATATCCGGGTCGCAGGTGCCAGGCCGAGCCAGGAACAGAAGTGTTGTTGCGTGGGAAATCGCGATAAATCAGGCCCGATTTCGCTCGCCAGTGCCAAAGCGGTTTCGACGCCGATGGTGGGAATAGCGGTCAAATCAACGCCCATTATTTTTCCCAGCGCACGGTGCAAACGGGCTTGCTCGGCTGACGAGCGGTGCGGGCTGCGCAGTGCCTTGGCCGGCGGCATAGGTTCATCGTTCAATACCGGCAGTCGATCAATGGCGTGAGCGATGGCCTGATCGCATTCGGCAATTTGCTGTTCCAGAAAATCATGCGTCGCCATTTCCTGAGCCAGGGCATGCAGATGCTCGGTTCGCCAGTTACCGCGCAGGCTGCGGGCAATGGTTTCATGATCGGCCTTGATGTGACCGTTTCGAAAACCGGCCAATACGTACGGATCACGCTCGCCGCCGATGATCGCGTTGAGGATTTTCTTGCCCGTCAGGCCGGTGATGTCACTGATGACAGTGGCTAGCTGGATGTTCATCTGGGTCAAGGCTTTCTGCATGCGATTGACGCTCTTGGCCTGATCGCGAACTTTCATTGCGCGCTGGCGAACCAGAGAGCGCATCGAGCAAATGTCGTCGGCGGGCCGAAAGGCGCCTCTGAGCAAGCCGTGGGTCATGAGCTGCCAAATCCACTGGCAGTCCAGCACATCGGATTTGCGCCCGGAGGTCTGGCGGGTGGCGCGGGAGTTCACCAAATACACCTCGAAGCCCCGTGCATCGAGGATTTCAAACAGCGGTATCCAGTAGACCCCGGTTGCCTCCATGGCCACGACATTGATCTTCAACGCTTCGAGCCAATCGGCTAATGCGAGCAACTCGTCGGTGAACGTTTTAAACGAGCGGACAGGGGTGTCGCTCTGGTCGGGGTTGACCCCCACCCAATGCTCGCGACTGCCAATATCGATACCCGCACAATGAGGGTGAACCACTTCAAAACGTTTCTGCTGGTTCTTGCGCGCCATGACAATTCCTCGCAGGATTGAGGGGCGCGCGGGGAGCACGGTGGCGAATGGATTCACTCTCTCATACGTGGTCACAGCTTGCTGTGCCGACAACGACTCCACGCCGATACCGTGCGGACCACTCTCCCATGCGGGTGCGTACACACCAGTGATGGCTACGGTCTTGGTCCCCGCGCGCACTTCGATTCTACGACGTGCCCCTGTTTGCTGCGCGACAGCGCGGCGTCGAAGACGCGGCGAGGCCTCCTATCAAACAATGCATAACCAGCTGAAGTAAAAAGATTATTTTGTAGGAGCGCGCTTGCCCGCGATCGGCTGCGGAGCAGTCGCAAAATCAGCGAACTCTATTCTGGCAATAGAACTGTGCTCAGCATTTTCGGGCCCGCTTCGCGGTCCATCGCGGTCCATCGCGGGCAAGCGCGCTCCTACAATTGACCGTGTTTGCTGCGCAACAGCGCGGCGTCGAAGACGGGGCGGCATCTCCTACAGGATTGTGACGTTAAAACGCAAAAAGCCCCGGCTCTTTCGAACCGGGGCTTTTTGTTACTGCCGAAGGCGGTGTTAAACCATTGGATCGCCGACGTGCAGGATCTTCATGCCATTGGTACCGCCAATGGTGTGATAGCTATCACCCTTGGTCAGGATCACCCAATCGCCTTTCTCGACCAGACCGCGTTTTAGCAACTCGTCCACTGCCGCCTGACTAACCTTGCCCTCTGGCAGGGCC
The DNA here is from genome assembly GCF_056680425.1 of Pseudomonas sp. ASL3. Classification (NCBI taxonomy): domain Bacteria; kingdom Pseudomonadati; phylum Pseudomonadota; class Gammaproteobacteria; order Pseudomonadales; family Pseudomonadaceae; genus Pseudomonas; species Pseudomonas sp. ASL3. The sequence goes on from NZ_CM155281.1 coordinate 6,587,108, forward strand.
GCCGGGTCGAACGGTACGGTGTAGACGCCACGGAACATCGAGGCGCGCGCCTGGGTTTCGCGGTGCGGGGAGAACGCGTAGATCGGCACCGAAGAGCGGATCCGCGACATGATCAGCGGCGTGTAGCCACTTTCGGTGAGGGCGATGATCGCTTTCACACCGGGGAAGTGGTTCGCCGTGTACATGGCCGCCAGCGCGATGCTTTCGTCGCAACGCTCGAAGGTCTTGCCGATACGGTGGCTGGAGGTTTTGCTGGTCGGGTGCTTTTCAGCGCCGACGCAAATCCGTGCCATGGCCTGGACCGCTTCGATAGGGTATGCACCTGCGGCGCTTTCCGCCGAGAGCATCACCGCATCGGTGTAGTCGAGCACGGCGTTGGCTATGTCGGACACTTCAGCGCGAGTCGGCATCGGGTTCTGGATCATCGACTCCATCATCTGCGTCGCCACGATCACCGCTTTGTTGTGGCGGCGTGCGTGCAGGATGATTTTCTTCTGGATACCGACCAGTTCTGCGTCACCGATTTCAACGCCGAGGTCACCACGAGCAACCATGACCGCGTCACTGGCGCGAATCAGGGCATCGAGGGTTTCGTCGTCGGCCACGGCTTCGGCGCGTTCGATCTTCGCCACGAGCCAGGCAGTACCGCCAGCTTCGTCGCGCAGTTGACGCGCGTATTCCATGTCGGCGGCATCGCGTGGGAAGGAAACGGCCAGGTAATCCAGCTCCATTTCCGCTGCCAGCTTGATGTCGACCTTGTCTTTCTCGGTCAGGGCTGGCGCCGTCAGGCCACCGCCGCGACGGTTGATGCCTTTATGGTCGGACAGCGGACCACCGATCAACACCGTGCAATGCAATGCATCGGCGGTGGCGGTGTCGACGCGCATGACCACGCGGCCGTCGTCGAGCAACAGCTCGTCGCCCACGCCGCAGTCCTTGACCAGATCCGGGTAGTCGATACCGACGACTTCCTGGGTGCCTTCAGTCAGCGGATGAGTGGTCGAGAAGGTGAAGTGATCACCGACTTTCAGCTCGATCCGCTTGTTGGCGAATTTGGCGATACGGATTTTCGGGCCTTGCAGGTCGCCCAGCAGTGCGACGAAGCGCCCGTGCTTGGCGGCAATCTCACGGACCAGGCGGGCGCGAGCTTTGTGCTCGTCCGGCGTGCCGTGGGAAAAGTTCAGACGAGCGACGTCCAGGCCGGACAGAATCAGTTGTTCGAGAACTTCCGGCGAGTTACTGGCCGGGCCAAGGGTGGCGACGATTTTGGTACGACGAACGGTCATGCACAGACTCCTGAGTTGAAGCGCAGCGTGAGGCTACTACTGTCTGATCCTGTAGTCATTGTTCCTTTGCACTACCTTAGCGCTCCGTCACTGGGCAATAAACAGCCTGAAGAAATCGGCGTTCGGGTCGATACACTGCAGAGCCCAGGAGAGACCCATGCGAATTTTGATCGTTTTAGCCTTGATGGCCAGTGTCGTCGGCTGCACCCGTTGGTCGATGGACGAGCATTTGAACAGCGCTTACCGCTCGTACGCCGATGGTAATTGCGATAGCGTGATGCTTGAGTTGTCCCGGGTCGAGCGCGAAAGCCGTTCGCGCCGGTTCATCCAGCCCGAAGTATCGATGCTGCGCGGTCAATGTCTGGAGCGCCAGAAGCTGTTCGTCGATGCGGCGCAGACTTACATATTCATCATTACCCAGTACCCTGATAGCGAATATGCATTTCGGGCGCGTGCGCGTCTGGAGACCTTGCAGCAGCTAGGGCACTACCGTGGTGGAGTGCCTGCCCAACCGAGTCCTGCTTCATTTTAGTTACACTCGATTGGATAGACGGTCGTTTTTTGAGCGGCCGTGTGCCAGCGTTGAGCTAGGCTCTGAGTTCAAGGATTGAAGATACTGACGTGCAGTCGCACAAGCAGCCACGGACAGGCGTGTAACACGCAAACTAACGCTCTGTGACAAGGCTCTGCATGGGTTGGTCAGGCGGTGAGGCGTTCGGTGGCGTGCGGTACAAAGGGAGACTTCGCCTCGGCAGCGGTCATCGACATGTCCAGCGCGAACTCAAATAGCACTAGCGCAACCATGCTTAATGGTTCATTCATAGCGACCGTCAGACATGCTTATCGAGCGACGAATCGAGCGTCACCAACTGCCTTACTTTTTGCAGGTTTTCAATCGATATACCGATAAACCGCTGGGGTGCCTGGGCAACGTTTCAGAACACGGTTTGATGTTGATCAGCGACTTGCCGATTCTGGTAGGTGCCGATTTTGAGCTGCGTCTGAAGATCCCGGGCAGCGATGGCGAACAGAAGACCATCGATATCAATGCCAACTGTCTCTGGTGTCGCGAAGACGAAACGCCGGGGAACTACGACTCGGGGTTCATGTTGCAGGCCACGCCCATCGAGTACGTCCTGTTGATTCGGGCGTTGCAGCGTTACTTCAGCTTCTATCCTCTGGAAGCCTCGGCCTGAGTGCGGAATGGGTTTGAAGCGGGCACTGAATTAAAGCGTGCCGGCCTTTTTCCAGCTTAGATATCGGCTGACCAATTGCGCCCCGAGTTCTCCGGGGCGCGCATCCAGTACAGGTACGCCATGGGCAATCAAACGTTCGTGCAAACCCGCGCGAGCGTTGAGAAAGTCGATGGTGCCACAGTAGGCGAGAGCGTCCTGCCAGGTCTGCACCGGGGTATGGCGCAAGCTGTCGAGCACTTCTTCGCGCAGGCTGGCGACCAATACCCGATGCTGACGGCTCAGCTGTTTGACCGCGCCGAGTAGTTGCTCATCGTCTTCATCACGCAGATTGGTGACCAACACCACCAGCGCCCGGCGCTTCTGCCGGGCGAGTAATTGCTGCACCGCGACGCCGTAGTCGGCCGGGCGTTGCGTGCTTTTCAAGTCATAGACGCTGTTGAGCAATACATTCAACTGGCCGGTGCCTTTGACGGGTGCAAGGTAATGGTTCTGCTCGCCGGCAAAGGTGGTAATCCCCACCGCGTCACCCTGGCGCAGCGCGACGTAACTGAGCAGCAGGCAGGCATTGAGCGCATGGTCGAAGTGCGCCAGATCGCCATCCTGGCTGCGCATGCGCCGGCCGCAATCGAGCATGAACACAATCTGCTGATCACGCTCATCTTCATATTCGCGGGCAATGGGTGTGCGTTGCCGGGCCGTTGCTTTCCAGTCGATCTGACGCAGGCTGTCGCCTTCGCGAAATTCGCGCAGTTGATGAAATTCCAGTCCCAGACCACGGCGCTGACGCTGGCGCACGCCCAGTTGGCTGAGCCAGTTATCCACCGCGAGTAGCTGGCCGCCATACAGGCGCGCGAAATCCGGGTAGACGCGGGTCGCATCGACGAGCGGCAAATAGCGGCGCGTGGTCCATAAGCGCAAGGTGCTGGGCAGGCTGATTTCGCAACGCTCGAAGTCGAAGTGCCCACGACTCAACGGACGCAAGCGATACCCGAGCTGGCCGTGTTCGCCGGGGTGCAAGGTGATGGGCTGCGGCAGATTTTCAAAGGTCAGGCCCTCGGGCACATGATCGAACACGCTCAGCGTCATAGGCTGATTGAAGTCGTGCTCGATGCTGATGCGCACTTCGCTCCAGCGTCCCAATGCCAGGCTGCCCGGCAGCTGGCGTTGCAGGCGCGGCGACGGCACGCGGATGAGTCTGAAGGCGTCGATCAGGCTGAGCATGATCAGCGCCAGCAGCAACCCCCAACACACCGCCGAGAGTTTTGCTGGCAGGTCGATGCCCAGCGCGGTCAGGGTGCCGAGGATCACGGCCACGCCGGTCAGCCCCCCGAGCCACCAGAGCAATAAGCGAGAAGGCTTGAGCGCCTGCGTCATAGGCGCGGCGCCGGAACCTGATCGAGCAGTTGCTTGAGCACTTGGTCCACCGACAGTCCCTCGATATCCAGTTCGGGTGAGAGCCTGACCCGATGACGCAACACCGCCAGCGCGCAGCCTTTGATGTCGTCCGGGATCACGAACTCGCCGCCACGCAGCAGCGCTCGCGCCCGTGCCCCGCGAACCAGCGCAATCGACGCGCGAGGCCCGGCGCCGATGGTCAGGCCTGGCCAACTGCGGGTTGCGCGAGCCAGGCGCACGGCGTAATCCAGCACCTGTTCGTCCAGCGGCAATTCACTGGCAATCCGTTGCAGTGCCAACACGTCCTTGGCTTGCAGGACGGTGCGCAGAGGATGCACATCAAGCATGTCGGCCTTGGTCGAGCGCGAGACCTGACGGACCATGCTCAGCTCTTCGGCGGCATCGGGATAGTCCATGCGCAACTTGAGCATGAAGCGGTCGAGTTCGGCTTCAGGCAGGGGATAAGTACCTTCCTGCTCGATGGGGTTTTGCGTGGCCAGTACCATGAATGGCTGCGCGATGGGCAGGGCGCGGCCTTCCAGTGTGACCTGCCGTTCTTGCATGGCTTCGAGCAGCGCGGCCTGGGTTTTCGCCGGCGCGCGGTTGATTTCGTCGGCCAGTAGCAGGTTGGTGAACAGTGGGCCTTTGCGCAATTTGAATTGCTCGGTATGCATGTCGTACACCGCGTGACCGGTGACATCACTGGGCATCAGGTCGGGAGTGAACTGAATCCGCGCGAAGTCCCCGCCGAAGCAGCGGGCGAGGGCGCGGACCAGCAAGGTTTTGCCCAGCCCCGGAACACCTTCGACCAGCACGTGGCCGCCGGCTATCAATGCGGTCAACACATCGTCGATCACCGCATTCTGGCCAATCACGACTTTTTGCAGCTCCTGGCGCAGGGTCTGAGCCAGATGGCTGGCGCGTTGTCGTTGCTGGGCCTGGTTGCTGGGCGCTGTCGTGGGCTCGGTGGTGCTTTCCGGGTCCGTCGGGTATTCGCTCATAGGGCATTCCTGAGAGTTTGCAGGTGGGCAACCTGGCGGGTGAATTCGGCACTCGACAGTCGCTGGCTGGGCCGTGGGCGCAGGGCCTGACTGATAGCGCTGGTGGGTTGGCGCGTCAGGCGCGCAAGCGCCTGCCATTGGTCGGCGACGCCGAGGTGTTCGAAACCGGGATGACGCTGTCGGGCGCGACGCAAAATGTCTTGCTGCAACGCGCGCAACAGGGCGTGTTGTCCGTTGTGTCTGAGCAGGAAGTCGGCGCTGGCGCGCAGGTGTTCGGTCAGCTGCCGACGCGCCCGTGATGCCGGGGCCTGCAAGGGCCCGTGACGCATGCCGACATGCCACAGCAGTAAACCGATCAGCAGCGCCAGTGTCGTCAGTGCCTCGGGGAAGTAACGCAGCAGGAGACTGAACAGATCGTTGTGTTCAGTGCGCAACAGCATTGTCACCGAGCTGTCCTGAGTCAGGTACCACAGCAGCCAGGCGTTGTCGTAGCGGCCGATGGCTTTGTTCTTCCACAGGTCGCTATCGGTCAGTACGGTGATCAAGCCGTCGCCGTAGGCCAGTTGCATCATGTGCGTCGCCACGTCGCTGTTGGCCCAGGACTGAGCATGGTCCTTGGGGTCGTCCAGGTGAAAGTGGGTATCGAAACTGAAATAGGCCGGATCGTCTTCGTTTTCCAAATACAGCTTGGTCAGCTCAGGGTAGTCCGTTGGCGCCAAGAGGGTAGGTGGCGTGCCGCTCGGTGGCTTGGGTGCTTTGGGGGTTTCACGGTCCTGCGCTTCAAGGCCCGGGCTGAGGAATTGATGAATCTGTACTCGGTCCAGCAGCAGGTCGCCGCTGCGGCCTTTCTGTTCATCCCAGAGTTGTTCGGCGACGAACAACAGATGGCCGCCGGATTGGGTCCAGCTCAATAGTCGTTCGACTTGCCGGGGCGTCATGTTTTCGCGACTGGCGAGCAGTAGCAGAGTCTGCTGTTCCTGGCGGGCATCGGGCAGGTTCTGAAGGGTATTGGTAACCTGCACCGGCACGGAGCGTTGGCGCAGGAAGTTTTCGGCGGCCAGGTAAGGATTGGCGCGCGCCTCGGGCGATAGGCCAAGATCAATGACTTCGCTGTAGCGTTCCAGGTGGGTGTAGAGATAATGCCCGGCCAGCCCGAACGCGACTGTTAATAACAGGCCAATCAGCAGAAGGTTGCGCCTGTTCATCGGGGAGCCCCTGAACCGAACAGTTGGCGCCAGCCCTCACACAACTCCTGCTGCAGGTGCGCAGCGGGCAGGCGATGGCCGTAGGCAAGGTTCTGCCAATGGGTGGTCAGGCTTTGGCTGAACTCACTCAATGGCAACAGTTTGAGCTGCTCGACGTGCTGCAAAACCTCGCCTTCAGTGTCGGCGTTCTTCAGCGGTAATCGGTAGTCGATCAGCAGACGACTGAGCAGCGCCCGATACAACAGACCGAGCGCCTCGCGCGGCTGGGTTGCCCAGAGTTGTTCGGCGGTGCTTGCCACATCATCGGGCAGACTTTCGGCGTTGACCTGTAAGCCGAACAATTGCTGCGGAACACTGCGCTGAATAATTTTATCGTCTCGGCGACGGCTGACGAAGGTGTTGATCCAGATCCGGTATCGCCAGATCAATACGCTGATCAAGACGAAGGCCCCGGCCCACAGCAACACTTCAAACACATGGGCAAACAGCTTGGCTGCCTGCGCGAACCCGCTGATCAAACGCTGCAGCCAGTGGACGATATCCGCCGTTTTTTCGATGTTGGTCGCGGCTTTGTCTTCGCTGAGGCGCCAACCGGTCATGGTCTTGGGGTTCTTGAATGGTGGTTGCGCCAGTTGCGTCTTGATGCTGTCGCGTGCCGCGCTGCTGGTCAGCTTTTGATGCGTCAGGCGTGGGCTGTCGGGCCCGGCCGATGTGCGCTCGAGCGATGCGGGATCCTGCGGCGGCAGCGGGCAACTGTAACCTTGCTCAGCGGCCCAAACGGGGGGTGCGAACGCTGAAAAAACCAGACCCAACCCAATCAACATGACGTAAGCGCTGCCGATCAGACGTTGGCGCAAGCGGCGCAATACCAGTTCGATGTCCCAGGCTTCCAGCGCAGTACGCCGGTTCAGATAGAGGGTGAAGCCACAGGCCACGTAAATCGGTTCCCAGAAAATCAGCACCAGCGCATAAAAGGCATTGCCCAAGTGTTCCAGCCAGTTCCAATTGCCCTCAATGTCGAGCAGGCTGTTCCAACTCCAGTTCAGCTCGACCTGTTGCGGGATCAACCAGTAGAAAACGACCATCAGCCCGAGCCACAAGGTCATTTCCAGCGAGCTGCCGACGGATGTCAACCAGCGGGCGGCGTTCAGATTGCGTTGGCTGAGAATGCCGATGCGCTGCTGGCGTGCCGCGCCGGACAGTTGTTCGAGTTGCTGTACCGGCAGTTTGAAGCTGCGGCTGAGGCTCAACCGCCGCCAGATCAAGCTGGACAGCAACTGGGGTTTGAGTGTTTGCGGCCAGGCTTTCAGGGCTTGTTTGAGGCTGGGTGTCGAGCCAAAAAGCGCTTGCGAAAGAATCAGCAGCGGCAGGCGTTCATAAGCTGGTTTGAGCCACCAGAACAGCAGAATCGCAATCGTTGGAGAGTCCCAGAACGTCAGGGTGAGCAGGGCGAAGATCGGCAGCGTGACGATGGCCCAACTGCTCATCAGCAAACCGCGATGTTCGCGAGCCAACAGCACGCCAAGGTCGATGGCTTCCCAGGGATTGCGCGGGCGAATCGCGACGCTGGCATCAGTCAGGCGCATGGCGAGTCCGTCCGGCGAAGATCAGATAAGACGCGACCAGTATCCATAAGCCAGCGCCGATCAGGTATTTGGTCAGTGGTCGAATAGCGCTCATCGATGACCAATACGCCTCGATAAAGGCCGCGATCAGCAGAAACAGCATGACTCCGCAAATCAGCTGCACGCTGGTTTTTGCCGCCAGGCGTAGTGCCTCGCTGCGCGATAAAGAGCCGGGTGCGAGCAAGGCCCAGCCCAATTTCAGGCCCGCCGCACCCGCCAGGGCGATGGCGCTCAGCTCGAACGCACTATGGCCAATGACGAACGACCAGAAGGTCTGCCCATAACCGATGCTGCTGAGGTGGCCGGCGACCGCACCGATCATCAGCCCATTGAAGAACAGGAAGAACAGACTGCCCAGGCCGAACAGCAACCCGGTGGCGAAGGTCTGAAAAGCGATGCCGATGTTGTTCATGATGTAGTAACCGAACATCATCCAGTCTTCGCTGGAACCGCGCACTGCCGCCTGACCGAGGCGTCGCGCGGCGGGGTCATACATGCTTTCCATCTCCGCGACCTGTTCGGGGCTGACGACGCTGTAGACCAGATCCGGGAAGAAATAGACCAGTAACCCCATGCCGATCAGACTGCCGAAAAACAGCAGGCTGGCGGCGAGCACGAAGCGCCATTGCGCCCGGACCAACTTGGGGAAGTCGGCGAGGATGAAACTTAATAGATGAGCGCCCAATTGACTGCGGTGCCGATAGAGCTGTTGATGGCCGCGCATCGCGAGCTGCTGCAACGGGTCGACCAGATGGCTGCTGTATCCACGTTCTTGCGCCAACGCCAATTGCTGACAGATTCGTCGATAGTCGCTGGCGAATGCCTCGCTCGCCTTAGGCTCGGCTTTGCCGCGTTCCAGCGCGTCCAACAGTTGGGCGAAGCGCTGCCAGTCGGGTTGGTGGCGACTTTCGAACTGGCTCTGTTTCATGTCGGTCCCAACAGGCCGCGCGCGATCCCATTGAGGTGCGCAACGGCTTGATCCGCAGGGATCTGCAACGGCTGCGCGAGGATTGCAGCCAGCTCCTGGGTGCGCTCGGCGGACAGGCTGGCCTGCCGTTCGGCGAAGCCTAGCAGCGCGCGCTGTTCATCCAGGGTCAGGGCGAACGGAGCCACCCGCGGCACGGCTTGTGGCAGGATCGGACGGACGATGGGCGGGTCGCAGTAGATCACCAGGGAGCCTGCGGCCAGATCGCCCAGGCGTTTGAACATGGGGTGCTGCAGGCAACTCACTGCGCCGAAGAAGTACCCGAAGGGCAGCATGTCGACGAATCGCAGCAGGTTGCGGGTCAATGAAGCAGCCCAGCCAATCGGCGTGCCATCGTCGTGTACCACGCGCAGGCCCATAATCTGTTTGCCGGGGGTGCGCCCTTGATTCAAGACCTCGAACAGGACCATGTACCACCAGGTCCCGAGAAACAGCACGAGCGCGCTCAGGCCCATGCCGAACTTGTCGAACAGGCTGAGAAATATGAACAGCCCGCCCATGAGCAGCCCGCGGATCAATAGATCGAGGGTGAAAGCCAGTGTGCGCGGCACCAGACCTGCGGGGCGCAGCATCAAATCGATACCTTCCGGGGTTTCAATTCGGGCGCGGGTATCCAATGGCGCGTACGGCGCTGCAATCTTTGGCGTTGCAGTTCCTGATGAATTGGAAGGGAGGGACATTATCGAGAGGTGCACGCCTGAAGACAAAGTCCGATGCTAGCCAGCACCGGCCAGTGAAGCAACCAGACTCTCCAAACGAGTAGGTGTCAGCGTGTGAGCAAGCGTGTCGGCTGCCAAAACCTGTGCGTCTGAATTAGCCGATTGGCCATTTGCGCCATACACGCCCTACACTTTGCCGGTCTTCTGTTCAGGAATAGCCCGTGACCTCCAGCATCTTCTGGTACGACTATGAAACCACCGGTATCAACCCGCGCAACGATCGCGCGCTTCAGGTTGCCGGTATCCGCACGGACGCTGAGCTCAATGAGATCGCCGCGCCCGTCAACCTCTATTGCCAGCCGAGCGAGGACATCCTGCCGCACCCGGCGGCGTGTTTGATCACCGGTATTACCCCTGGCCGTTTGGCCGAGCATGGTTTGAGCGAAGCCAACTTCATGACCCGGGTACACGCCGAACTGTCGGCACCGGGCACCTGCGGCGCCGGCTACAACACGCTGCGTTTCGACGATGAAGTGACCCGTTACAGCCTGTATCGCAATTTCTTCGATCCCTATGCCCGGGAATGGCAGGGCGGCAACAGTCGCTGGGATTTGATCGATGTGGTGCGAACGGCCTATGCGTTGCGCCCTGAAGGGATCGTCTGGCCCGAGGAAGATGGGCGCGTTACGTTGAAGCTGGAACGTTTGACCGCAGCCAATGGCATCGACCATGGTCAGGCTCACGATGCATTGTCCGATGTGCGTGCCACCATTGCTCTGGCGCGTTTGATTCGCGAGAAACAGCCGAAACTTTATGACTACCTGTTTCAACTGCGCAGTAAGCAACGGGTGCAGGATCAGATCCGTTTGATGCAACCGTTGGTGCATATCTCCGGGCGTTTTTCCGCTGCTCGCAGTTACTTGGGGGTGGTACTGCCGTTGGCCTGGCATCCGCATAATCGCAATGCGCTGATTGTCTGCGATCTGCACCTGGACCCTGCGCCGTTGCTCGAACAGGACGTCGATACATTGCGTCAGCGTTTATATACCCGGCGAGATGATCTGGTCGAAGGCGAGTTGCCGGTTCCGCTCAAATTGTTGCATATAAACCGCTGCCCGGTGATCGCGCCACTCAACGTGCTGCGGCCTGAAGATCAGCAGCGCTTGCAATTGGACATGGCGCACTATCGGCAGCGTGTGCAACGGTTAACCGATGCGCGGGAACTCTGGCAGGATAAATTGAAAGCCGTTTATGGCCGCGAAAATTTCACGCCCAGTGAAGATCCCGAACAGCAGTTATATGACGGTTTTCTTGGCGATCGTGATCGACGGCTCTGTGAACAAGTGCGCACTGCCGAGCCGGAACAACTGGCCCGTGACGAATGGCCCTTCGATGACGAGCGTCTGCCTGAATTATTATTCAGATACCGCGCCCGAAACTTTGCCGACACCTTGACCGTCGAGGAGCAACAACGCTGGCATGCGTTTTGTAGGCTGCGTTTGTCAGAGGCGGAGAGCGGAGCGCCTAATACCTTACAAAGTTTTACAGACACCCTGGTCAAATTATCCCTTAGTGCCACGCCCGCCCAGCTTAAGGTATTGGGTCAGTGGCAGGATTATGCAGAGCAGTTGCGGGAGCGATTCAGCCTCTGAAGGCCTTGCTGTCTGGGGCTTTGAGACATTTTTGTTGTAATAAAGGGCTGGTAAAGAAAAACCAGGTAATAAAAAACGCCAGCAAGCTGGCGTTTTTTATGAGCCGTCATTACTGACGACCGGTATTCACTTAGCCCAGCAGAGTTGCCCAGCCTTCAACCACGTCACCGCCCCACTTGGCTTTCCACTCTTTCAGAGTCTTGTGGTTGCCGCCTTTGGTTTCAATGACTTCGCCGTTGTGCGGGTTTTTGTATTGCTTGACCTTACGAGCACGCTTGGTGCCGGTAGTTTTCGCCGCGCCGCGAGGGGTCTTGTCAACTTTGGATTGTGGATCAAGCAGTGCAATGATGTCGCGCAGCGATTTTTGATATTCGCCCATCAGGGTGCGCAGTTTGCCTTCGAATTCCAGCTCAGTTTGCAGTTTGTCGTCTTGGGACAGATTCTTCAAACGGGCTTGCAGTTCTTTGATAGCTTCTTCTGTGGCGCGGTATTCGTTGATCAAGGACATGAGGGTTACCCGATGTTGTGAAGGTGATAGGGAGACAGTGGCGTAATAATAGTCAGACACTTTGGCCAAGTAAACATTAAAGAAAAGTTTTAGGGCAATTATTTAAAAGCCTCGCCTACGCTACTGCCTGCGCGACACTAGATAATGCACCGCAGGCGGTAAAGCGCGTGCGCCTAATGCCCCCCGTTTCTAACGCAGGGCTGCAAGGGTGGCAGGGCGGCGAGTGAGGAGAAATGACCGTGCTTCGTCCGACAGGCGCTCAATGGCCCGGGCGGTTCCAATCAAGGCAAGAGGAGTACTGCAGTTTTGCCGCGTAATCGCTAGAATGGTGGCCTTTGCGAAGTTCTGGAGTTTCCCCCACATGCGCACTTTTCGGCTAGTGATTGCTTGCCCGGACCGCGTCGGCATCGTTGCTAAAGTCAGTAACTTTTTGGCCGCCTATAATGGCTGGATTACCGAAGCGAGCCATCATTCGGACAATCTCAGCGGCTGGTTCTTTATGCGTCACGAGATTCGTGCCGATACAGTGCCCCTTGAACTTGAAGCGTTCCGCGAGGCCTTTGCGCCGATTGCCGAAGAGTTCTCCATGGACTGGCGGATCACCGATTCGGCGCAGAAGAAGCGTGTGGTGTTGATGGCCAGCCGTGAATCCCACTGTTTGGCGGATTTGTTGCACCGCTGGCACAGCGATGAGCTCGATTGCGAAATTGCCTGCGTGATCTCCAACCATGAAGACCTGCGCAGCATGGTCGAGTGGCACAACATCCCGTACTACCATGTGCCGGTGGATTCGAAGGACAAGGAGCCTGGGTTCGCCGAGGTCTCGCGTCTGGTCAAACACCATCAGGCGGATGTCGTGGTGTTGGCGCGTTACATGCAAATTCTGCCGCCGCAACTGTGCCGCGAATATGCACATAAAGTGATCAACATCCATCACAGCTTCTTGCCGTCCTTCGTCGGCGCCAAGCCATATCATCAGGCCTCTCTGCGAGGCGTGAAGCTGATCGGCGCAACCTGCCATTACGTGACTGAAGAGCTCGACGCAGGTCCGATCATCGAACAGGACGTGGTGCGTGTCAGCCATCGTGACAGCATCGAAAACATGGTGCGCTTCGGGCGCGACGTGGAGAAAATGGTCCTGGCACGCGGGCTTCGCGCCCACCTGGAAGATCGGGTGCTGGTGCACGACAACAAGACGGTGGTGTTCGACTAACCTGCCAAAGGCCTTCCATGAGAAGGCCTTTTTTCAGGAGCAGAAAATGACCGACCCACTCGACAAAGCCACTTCAAGTGCGCCACCTACCCTCGGCGAAGGTTGCTTGAGCCGCTACGACCCGGATGCCCTGAGTCCGGAGGACGGTACCGAGTTTGAGGGCGCTGTGGAGCTGTGGCAGCGATTGCAAGAAACACCACAACCTGATAAAGCCGCAAAATAGCTACGTTTCTCGAAATGACTAAGCTTCTCTCAAACGCATCAGCTTGTTCAGCAAGGGGCGTCCGACCAGCAGCAAAAACACCGGGCCACCGGCAATCAAGTAAAAGTAGTACGTCACTGCGCGCCAGATCAGGATCGCTGCGGCGGCTGTGGATTTGCCGACCATCGGAGCCAGCAGCGCGGCTGATGTCAGTTCGGCGGCGCCCGCGCCCCCCGGTAACAGGCTCAATTGCCCGGCACTCAGGGACAGCATCTGAATCAGGAAACTCCAGGCCCACTGGATATCCACGCCCAGCCCGCGTAACGCCAGATACAGTACGCTGTAACGCAAGCCCCAATGCAGGCAGGTCAGGATGAACACCTGAACCAGTTTTTTTCGGGGCATCTTCAACGTGTCGGTGAAAGCATCGCGAAAGTGCAGAAGTTTGCGCGCCCAGCGCCTCCGGAAGATGGCTTTGGTCTTGAAGCGCTTGAGCAGGTACCCGTTGAACTTGATGATCTGTCGATGGTAGCGGGCAAAGCCGACGCACAGGCACAACCCACCGAGCACCAGAATCGCGCTCACGCCGAGCATCCATTCCAGCTTTTGACTCAGTTTGTGAAACAGCGCATACAGCAGAATGCCCAGCAGGGCGCACAGGAAGAACAGCAGATCACTGAGTTGGTCGGTGGCGAAGACTGCGCTGCTTTTGGCCGGGCGCACGCCGTTTCGTGACAACAGGGCCATCAGGGTCAACGGTCCACCACTGCCGCCCGGCGTGGCGCAAATGGCAAACTCAGTGGCCATGACCACGCCGAGACTTTTCAGCGGACTTATTTTGCCAATACTGTCACCCAGCAACAGGCGCAAGCGCAGTGCATTCAGGCTCCAGCACAGTACGATCATGCCGAGCATTCCCAGCAACAGGTCCAGCGGGAAGCTGCGCAGGCGCTGGAATATTTCGCTGCCACCCAACAGAAACGGAATCAGGATGGCGGCGAGCAAACCCGCCAACAACCAGGCGACCCGTTTCACGCCGCAGACCTCAGTGCCGGACGCTGGGTGTTCAACCAGTGCGCTTTGGTCATCGGTTTACGACTGTTTTCCATCAGTCGTTGTAAGGTTTTCAGCCAGTAGTTGCGGGAAAACTCATGGCGCATGTCGACCGGATGCACGCCCAGGCGAATGGTCGATGCCGTCTGAAACTCTTGCTCGAGCCGATCGCTGAGGACTTTCGACAAGGCACGACGCCAAGGGCTGCGCGCGCTCCAGACGATGCCCGGAGCTTCGACCTCTGAAAAGTCCGGTAGTCGATACAGGTGCTGTGAGTCGCTGGTGTAGCGCAAGGGCAGGTCGCGCAAGGCTTCCCGCGTGCCTTGACTCATCAGCCAGGCGGGAGCGACGAACCCGTGGAGCGGCCAGCCGAACCGCTGGAACAGTTCGATACCCGCGTGCAGCCGGGCCAGCGCCTGAACACGGTCGAGTGCGTAAAACTCGCCTTCCCACGTAAAGATGCGCCGCATGAAATAGTCACGCGGGGTGCGCGGCGGCGGGCCGTCGTCGCAGTGGTAGTAGCCGTGCAGGGCCAACTCGTCGCCGCGGGTCAGGCGACGTTCCAGGACCTGCTGAAAGTGGCTGTCGCTGCTCAACGGATTGCGTTTATGGAAGTCGGGAACCACCAGCCAGGTCATGGGAATGTCGCCCAATGCGTCCACGGCCTCGACAAAAGGCTGGTAGTCGACCCAGGTCTCAGGCGCCACGTCATGCAGCACCAGCAGCACGCTACGCTCGGTTTCAGCCATGAGCGAGCACCGGCAAGCGACGGCCGAGGACGGCTTGATAGTGGCCGAGCAGGCCTGCGACCACGGTCTCCCAAGAGTATTGTTGTTCGACATATTGCCGCGCCAAGGCGCCTTTCTGCGTGCTGTCATGGCTGAACAATTCCTGCACGGCGCTGGCCATGGCCAAAGGGTTGTTCGGCTCGCAGAGCAGGCCGCACGCATCAGGAACGATTTCAGTAAAGGCACCCGCCGCCACGGCAATCACCGGAATGCCGCTGGCCATGGCTTCGAGAATTACCAGGCCGAAGGTTTCTTGATCGCCGGCATGCAACAGGGCGTCAGAGCTGGCCAACAGGCGGGCGACTTCGCTGGCCGGGCAAAAATGATCGATCACCGACACATTGTCCGGGACCCCGGCTGGCATGTGTGAGCCGACCAACAGCAGGTGATAGCCATCGCCCAGGTGCTTCATGCAGTCGAGTAACACCGGCAGATGCTTCTCACGCGAACCGCGTCCGGCAAAAATCAGCAGTCGGGTGTCTTCGGCGAGTCCCAGTTCGGTTTTGAGGCCAGGATCGCGCAAGTTCGGGTTAAACGTCTGAAGGTCTACGCCCAACGGTTGAACATGCACATTTTCCACGCCCAGGCTAATCAGCTTGTCGGCCATGAGGGTGCTTGGGGCCAATACCCGGTCGAAGTTGCTGTACAGCTTGCTGACGTAAGCTTCGACATTGGTGCCGAGCCAATTGCCGACGCGATTGCTCACCAGTAGCGGTAGGTCGGAGTGATAGAAGCCAATGACCGGTACATCCAGTTGGCGACGAGCGTCCAGCGCGGCCCATGCTGTCAGGTAAGGATCGCCGACTTCGATCAGATCGGGCTGTAAATCTTGCAGGACGTTTCGCCACGGCGCGAGGCGTAAAGGAAATCGATAACCGTTGCCGAAAGGCAGCGCCGGGGCCGGGACCTTATAAATCCCGTCCTTGTGGCTCAGGCTGGCGCCGGGGATCAGGAGGCTGTGACGAACTCCTGGATAACGTCCCAGGCGACGATGTTTGGCATCCAGGTAAGTGCGCACGCCACCGCTGGCAGGGGCGTAGAACATGGTCATGTCAGCGATATGCACGGTAATAGCCCCTCCATTTCGTCGTCACTCCTAAGGTTGACCACTGACAAGAATAGATGTTCGGTGCACAAAGGTAAGAAGCCGGAGGGCAGAACCGGACTTAAAGTTTCTGAGCGTGGCTTGACGTGTCCGCTAGCGTCATTTTCGGGACAGCGTGCAAAAAAAAAGCGCCGGATGAGGGCGCCTTTTTGAATGTTGCTGTTTAAGCCAGTGCTTTGGAGGCCAACCAGAACAGCCCGGCCGACAGCGCAATGGTCGCAGGCAGGGTCAGTACCCAGGCCAGCAGAATGTTGCGCACGGTGCCACCCTGCAAGCCGCTTTTATTCGCAATCATGGTCCCGGCAACGCCCGAGGACAGGATGTGGGTGGTCGACACTGGCAGGGCCCAGACGTTGGCCAGACCGATGGCCAGGGTCGTGGTGATCTGTGCCGACATGCCCTGGGCATAGGTCATGCCTTGCTTGCCGATTTTTTCACCAATGGTCAGCACCACGCGTTTCCAGCCAATCATGGTGCC
Organism: Pseudomonas sp. ASL3; assembly: GCF_056680425.1. Lineage (NCBI taxonomy): Bacteria > Pseudomonadati > Pseudomonadota > Gammaproteobacteria > Pseudomonadales > Pseudomonadaceae > Pseudomonas > Pseudomonas sp. ASL3. The sequence goes on from NZ_CM155281.1 coordinate 6,603,459, forward strand.
CAGGCCCAAGGCCAGGGCGACAGCGAGAATTACCCAGAACGGTGCGTACTCTGACGTGGCGGTCAGGTCTTTGCGCAGTTTTTCAAGGTCGGACTTTTCACGAGCAGCCAAACCTGGAAGCTTGCCGACTTTTCTGGCCGTGTCATCCAGGCAGAGCAGGTAGCGACGCACTTCGATGCGGTTTTCGGCCGGCAGGGAGTGGTAGTCCACTACACCTTTGAGGGTGCCGAGCAGGGCGTTGATGGTCGGCTCGGTTTGCTCCGGGTGGCAGCTGAAGCGCTCCGGCAGATCGCTTTCCTTCGATTTGCCCAAGGCCAGGTACTCGCCCAGGGTATCGTTGTTGCGTTGATAGAACTGGCTCAAGTGCAAGGTCGCATCGCGGGTGCGTTCGATCTGGTACGTGGTGCTGCTCAGGTCGAGAACAAACTGGCTCGGTACGATGCCGATCAATACCAACATGATCAAGCCGATACCTTTTTGACCATCGTTGGAGCCGTGCACGAAACTGACGGTCATGGCAGAAACCACCAATACCAGACGGTTCCAGAAAGGCGGGTGTTTTTTATCATCGAGCAGGCGGCGCTGGTCAGGCGTCTTGTGCATCTTCGACAGCGGGCGCCACCACTTCAGGCCGAGCAGTACGAGACCTGACACGACGAAGCCGGCAACGGGCGAAAATACCAGAGACGCCCCGATATCGATCGCTTTCTGCCAGTTGACACCGTCGGCCAGCGGGATGTTGTTGATCAGTGCATTGGCCAGGCCGACGCCCAGAATCGAGCCGATCAGGGTGTGTGAACTTGAAGCCGGGATCCCGAAATACCAGGTACCCAGGTTCCAGGTAATCGCCGCTGCAAGCAGTGAGAACACCATGGCCAGGCCATGTCCGGTATTCACATTGATCAGCAACTCGACGGGTAGCAGGTGGACGATGGCATAGGCCACGCCGACACCGCCCAGCAACACGCCGAGAAAGTTGAACGCACCGGAAAGGAATACGGCCAGGTGAGGCGCCATGGCTTTGGTGTAAATGACAGTCGCTACCGCGTTAGCGGTGTCATGAAAGCCATTGATGAACTCGAAGGTGAGGACGAATGCCAGGGCAAGCAGCAAGCTCACAAGCACCCAAGCATCTAGCCCGCTGAATAAATCGATCATGAAGGTTTTCTGACCCGGTCATAAGGGGGCGCGATTATGCCAGAAAACCCTACAAATCGATGCATTAGCTATTCGTTGGTAACATTCTTCAACGAAATTAATGCACAGCTACCGCCCTTTCGGGCTACCGGCAAGGTCGCCCTGCGCTCATGCTTGCCTCGAACCTCAACAAAACCGGGCTCTGCGCCAATCAAGACAGGGGGCGCAACAGTGCACTGTGACTCCTTTCAGTCGCAGCGGTTAAGGTTCTTCCTTGAGGTCTTTTTCCATTTTCTGCAGTTCTTGCTGGAAAGCCTGGTCGAGAAGGCTGGCTCTTTTGCGCCAAGGCTTACGTTCGGGCTCTGGTTGTGCGGCGTAGGTGGTGACTTCCCCGCCGTATACATCCTTGTAACGTTGTTCCTGGCGCTCAAGTTCCGCGCGCAGTTCATCTTTCGTCACGGTGTTACCTAATAAAGTCGAGATTAATTCTGGTGGAAACGCAGAGCTCTGGAAGTGCTTGCACAGCCTATGTCCAGTCTGGCGGGCTGTTTAAACAGCCTGCCCCTCCTTTACAAATTGCGTGTAAACACCTTCTTGCTGCACGCGGCTACGGGCACCAGAAAAAACAGCTGTCGTAGCAACAGTTACGGGTTGCAAGCGCGGTGGCTAACAATGACTCGACAACTCATCCGCTTGCAAACAGAACCCTGCGTTGACTCCGTGCGGGGTTCATATGATTGGATCCACGCTTAGCGCGGTGGAGCTTCAATCACTGCGGGGCATTATAGCCAGTCGAGTGAAGAACACTATCTCCAAGATACTCGGTGCCGTCAACTTTATGTTCGGGTTTGTTACGATAAGTCTGCTATCTGTACTGTTTTTTTTGTACGACAGTTCCGAAGTTTCGTGGGAATCCGAATATCAAAAGAACTTCCTTATCCGGGCCACTGCATTGTTTCCAGTGGTGGGCGGTCAATAGGGGGGCGGGTATAAGCCACGATTTTCGCGGTGTAG